>CBDATO010000001.1:0-3511590 GCA_965199805.1 Frankiaceae bacterium
GGCGATCACCGACCGCGACGCCCGCACCTTCCGCGACATGCTGCCCGGCAAGGAGGTGCTGGTCGTGCCCGCCTCGGCGGCCACGGTGCACACCGACCGCCGCCCCGTCGCCGGGCGGATGCTCTTCGTGGGCAGCGCCTCGCTGCACAACGTGGACGGCATCCGCTGGTTCCTCATCGAGGTGTGGCCGCAGGTCCGGGCGGCGCAGCCGGCCGCGACGCTGCACGTCGCGGGCAGCGTCTGCGGACGGCTGGCCGGCGACTTCGGCTCCGCACCGGAGGCGGACGGCATCACGCTGTGCGGCGAGCTGCCGAGCCTCGACGGCGAGTACAGCGACGCCGCCGTCGTCGTCGTGCCGCTGCTGGCCGGCAGCGGCATGAAGGTGAAGACGGTGGAGGCGCTCGCGTACGGGCGCCCGGTCGTCTCGACCTCCGTGGGGGTGCAGGGGCTCGACGAGCTCACGCCGACACCGTTCGTCATCGCCGACGACCCGCGTCAGCTGGCCGCCGACACAGCGGCCCTGCTGCAGGACCCGGCCCGGCTGCGCGAGCTCACCGTCGCCGCCGAGGCGGCGGCGAGCACCCTCGGCCCGGCCCAGGCGTTCGAGTCCTTCGACCGGCACGTGGCCGGCGCCCTGGGCTGACAGTCCGACCCAGGACAAGCGGAAGCCCCGGCCACCAGGTGGCCGGGGCTTCTGCGTGGGTGCGGTCAGTGCTTGGCGTACGTCACGACGTGCATCCGGGAGCCGCCCTCGCGCAGCAGCTCGTCGGCCAGCCGCAGGTTGCCCTCGAGCTCACGTCCGAGCGGCACGACGAGCACGGTGTCGTCCGCCGTACGGCTGAACGCCGCGGCCACGCCGCTGGTCAGCACGGCCGGGGCCTGCACGATGATGACGTCGAACTCGCTGGACAGCGCGCCGGCGTAATCGCGGGCGTCGGTGCTGAAGATGCCCATCCCGGCCGTCGCCCGGTAGTGGGCGACACCCTGGAAGTTGTCGGGCAGCCGGACCGGCTGCGCCGGGAGATGGGCCGCGCGAGGCGCCCCACCGGCGCCGGCCATGGCGAGCTCCTCGGCCGGGTGCACCGACTCGCTCGACGGCGCCTCACCCTGCGAAGGAGCGAGTCCACGGGCCACCGGCCGGGCGACCGGCTCCCCCGTCATCAGGTCGACGACCGCGACGAGACTGCCCTGGCGGACCAGGTCGGCGGCGAGCGCCTTGGCGACGGTTGCCGCGGCCTGCGCATCGACCGCGCTGGTCACGGCGATCGTGCGCTGGGGCCCGCTGACGGGGGCACCCGCGATGACGGACGCCAGTCGCTGCGCTCCCGTCGGCTGCAACACGCCGCGGCGGCCGGAGGAGGCCCGCCGTGCCCCGGAGCGGGACTCGGGGGCGAATCCGGCGACGACGTCGCGGTCGAGCAGCAGCTCGGCGTGCGCCTTCGTCATGACGTGCGGCCGGCGGACCTCACGCACCAGGACGAACCCGAAGCCGAGCAGCAGCAGGACGAGCCCACCCGCTCCGGTCGCCTCGACGAGGCTGACCTTCGGCGTCGTGGCCGTCGGCACGTCGGCCGTGGCGGTGATGGCGGTGCTGTCCTCAGTGGCACCGGCGGCGGTCAGCGTCGAGAGCTGGGTGAGCAGGGCGTTGTACCGGGTGAGCAGGGCGCTCGACGCCGCCTGGACGTTGGCGCCGTTGCCGAGCGCGGTGATGCGGTTCGACAGGTCGTCGATCTGCTTCTGGAGCGCGGCCTTCTGGGTCTCGATGGTGGTCTGCGCGGGTGCGCTCCGGTTGGCGAGGTAGGCCGTGGCGACGCCGTTGGCGAGCAGCTGCGCGTCCTGCGCCGAGTCCGACTTCGCCGTGATCGTCACGGTGTTGGTGCCGGTGACGTGGGTGAGGCTGATCGCCGAGCGCACCGTGGCGGCGTCGTACCCGGGCACCTTCTTGGCCACCTGGTCGGCGATGGTCTGCCCGCCGAGGATCGACTCCTGGTCGCTGATGTAGCGCTCCGGGTCGCCGGTGTACGGCTGCTGACCCGGGATGAGGATGGCACCCGAGTCGATGAGCAGGGTGGAGGACGCGGTGTAGTGCCGCGGCAGTTCACGGTAGGCGGCGAAGCCCAGCGCGACCCCGACCGCGAGGGCCAGCACGAGGATCACCGCCCCTCGGCGGATCGCCGCCAGCAGCAGCCTCAGTTCCACGAGCTCTCCTTCGACGGGGCGGGCTCCGGCCGACTGCGCGGGATCCGCACCAAGGTCTCGGCCGCCTCGGCGGTCGCCGGCGTCCGCTTGCTTCGCATCGGTCGGCGCTCACCCTTGATGAGGGCGAGGCCGAGGTGGGCCATGAACTGGGGGTTGCCGACGACGTAGCGCTTCCACAGCCGGCGCGGCTCGAAGGCCATGCGCCAGGCCCACTCCATGCCCATGGAGATCAGCCAGGCCGGCGGGCGCGGCTGCTTGCCGTTTACCCAGTTGAAGAGCCCGCCGCAGGTCAGGACGACCTGGGCGCGCAGCTTCGGGCGGTTGCGCGCGACCCACAGCTGCTGGATCGGGTCGCCCATGCCGACCAGCAGCACCTCGGCGCCGCTGGCGTTGATGAGGGCGATGAGCTCGTCCTCCCGGTCGCGCGGGACGAAGCCGTGCGCGAAGCCGGCGACGACGAGACCCGGGTGCTTGTCCTGCAGCGTCGAGGCGGCCTCGGCGGCGACCCCGTCCTCGCCCCCGAAGAGGAAGACCGAGGAGCCGGTCTCGGCGAGCATGTCGCACAGCGGGTGCACCATGTCGGTGGTCGGCAGGCGTCCCGGGACGGGCCAGCCGAGCAGCCGGCCGGCCCACACGACGGCCTGACCGTCGGCGTACGCGAGCTCGGCCGACTGGATCGCGGCGGACAGCACCGGATCGCGGCGGGCGAGGTTGACCAGGTTGGCGTTCACGCCGATCGCGGTACCCGGGGTGCCGTCGGCGAGCCAGCGGCGCAGCCCCAGGACCCACGTCTCGCCGTCGACCAGATCGACCGGCGCACCGAGGATCTCGCGCCGGGGGAAACGCAGCGCCGCGGAGGTCGCCGGGGTGGTCGGCGCAGACGCGGGTGCGGTGGACGGCGGGGCGGACCGGGGACCGCCGAGCGGCGAGGCGGCAGGGATGGCAGGCAGGTCGGGCGCGGTCGTCACGCAGGGCTCCTCTTCGGCGCATGCCGTGGCGCCGGCCGGCTGGGGCCGGCGCCTGTGACCGTGCAGTCACAAGGCGTCGAAGAGGTATCGCGTTGAGAACCGAGGAGGTGTTGCCCCTGAGGGGGTGCAATCGCGTACGGGCGCGGAATTCAGCCGCGCGGCGTAGTGCAGCGTCACCCCGCCGGCGGCTTCAGACCGCCGGACGGAGCAACGCGTGGTGTCAGACCGCTACCCGGTCACCGGCGGCTGAGGCGAACGCCGCGAGCTCGCGGCCGAGGTCGGGGCCGGCCGGGCAGTAGACGATTTCGGAGACGCCCTGCTCCCCCGCCTGCCGGACGTGCGCGGCGACGGACGCGGGGTCGCCGGTCCATCCGGTGCCGAGGATGGCCTCGCCGGCCTGGGCGAGCAGCGGACGGTCGCGGTCGCTCACGTGGCAGAAGTGGCCCTCGTGCACGGCGAGGTAGCGCTGGCCCTCCGGGCGCTCCTGCTCGATGCCGGTGAGCCACTCGGTGCCGCCGGGCATCGTGGCGAGCGCGGCCGGTGCCCACTCCCACATCGCGTGGTAGCCGGCGACGTAGTGCGGGCCGACGGCCTCGTGCACGCGCGGACTCGTGGCGTCCTCGCCCGGGTCGAGCACCGTGCCGTTGGTGAGGACGGCCGCCATGCCCCAGGTCGACTGGTCGCCCTCGGCGAGCCCGGTGAGGATGACGCCGTCGATGACGCCCGCGTCCTTGAGCTCGCGGGAGACGGCGGTGCCCTTCGGCCCGATCGGGGCGAGCCCGAGCTGCGCGGCGATCGGCCGCTCCGGGCCGAAACCGGGCGAGTAGATCAGCTGGCAGGCCTCCCCCTCGACCTGGACGACGTCGCCGTTCAGCAGACCCCGCACCTGCTTGAGGTACCCGGCCACCTTCGCCCAGGCGAGGCCCTTCTTGCCCATGCAGTTGCGCGCCGTGTAGCCGGTGCCGAAGCAGGCCCAGAGCCGGCCGGGGGCGAGCTCCTCGATGGTGGCGATCGCCGAGGCGGTGACCACGGGGTGGCGCATCGACGGGATCGCGACGCCGGTGGCCAGCTTGATGTCGGGCACGGCTTCGGCGATGCGGGCGAGCGCCACCCACACGTCGCCGTAGAGCGCCGGTGAGTCGAAGATCCAGATGCGCTCGTATCCGAGGTCGGCGGCGCGCCTGGCGTGCTCGACGACGTCGCGGCTGGGCGGGAAACCGCAGGAGTACGCGGGGAGGCTGGTCACGCGCGCGACCGTATCGCCTTCCCCACCTGCCCCGACACGACGGTCGCGTCGTACTCCTCCGAACGCAGCACGTCGGCCCGGAAGCCGGACCCGGTGAAGGCGGCGAGCAGCTCCGGCGCCTGCCGCACGCTGGTCTCGATCAGCAGCCGGCCGCCCGGACGCAGCCAGAGGGGGGCCGCGGCGATGATGCGGCGGGCGATGCCCTGGCCGTCGTGGCCGCCGTCGAGCGTGAAGCGCGGCTCGGAGTCCCGCGCCTCCGCCGGCATCAGGGCGATCTCGTCCGTCGGCACGTAGGGCGCGTTGGCCGCGATCACGTCGAACCGGCCGCGCAGACCGGCCGGGAACGCGTCGAGCAGGTCACCGAGGTGCACCACCCCGCCGCGTGGCGTCAGGTTGCGCTCGGCGCAGCGCACCGCCGCCGGATCGACGTCGCAGGCGTGCACGCGCAGCCGCTCGCCCGCCGTCAGCAGCACCGCCCCGACCGCACCGCTCCCGCAGCACACGTCGGCGACGAGGCCACCGGCCGGGGCCACCCGCGACGCCGCCTCGGCGAGCAGCTGTGTGCGCCGGCGCGGCACGAACACCCCGGACGTGACGGCAAGGCGCAGGCCGGCGAACTCCGCCCAGCCGAGCACGACCTCGAGCGGCTCCCCGGCGATCCGGCGCGTCACCAGAGCCTCGAGCTCGGCACCCGACCCGGCCTGCAACAGCAGGTCGGCCTCGTCCTCGGCGTAGACGCACCCCGCCCGCCGCAGCCGTGCGGCCAGCGCGTCGCGTCCCGTCACAGCGGCAGCCCCATGACCGCCCGGAACTGGGCGGTGTCGGTCCACTGCCGGAAGCGCACGATCCGGCCGGCGCGCACGGTGTAGACGGTGCAGACCGCCGCGTCGAGCATCCGGCCGGTGGCCTTGTACGTGCCGGTGTAACGCCCCGTCGTGACCACCTCCTCGCCGGCGACGACGAGGTCGTCCACCCGCGTGCGGTAGTCCTGCCAGTCCGCGTTGATCGGGTCGACCACGTGCGCGACGACCTCCGCGGGCCCGTGCCACGGGCGGCCCCCCCAGTACGGATGGCCTTCCGCGGTGTGCCATTCCACGTCGTCGGCGAGCAGGTCGAGCAGGCCGGGGGTGTCGTAGGAGGCGTGCGAGACGTACACCGCCCGGACGACCTCTTCAGGTGACGCGGGGTGGGCAGTCATGCTGAGGACTGTCCCACCCGGCGAGCCCGGCGGACACGAGGGAGCAGGAGGCGTTCATGGGCGAACGACATCTGGGACGGCGGGCCGAGCAGGCGGCGGAGCGCGGCGGGCAGCTGACCTTCGAGGGCGTCACGTACGACTCGGCGCACCTCTTCGAGCGGGCCCGCCGGCTCGCCGGCGGCCTGCTGGCCGCGGGACTGCACCCGGGTGACCGGGTGGTCATCCTGATGGCGAACTGTCCCGAGGTCGGGATGACGTACCAGGCCTGCTGGTGGGCGGGTCTCGTGGCGACCCCGCTGATCTTCCTGGCCAGTACGCCGGAGCTCGCGCACGTCATCACCGACTCGCGGGCCGCGGCGGTGCTCACGACCCCCGAGTTCGTCGCCAAGGTGAGCGGGACGGGAACGGACGTCCCGGTGTTCGTCGTCGGCGAGCCGTCCTTCGCCGAGCTGGAGTCGGCGGATGCACCCGCGCTCGTCGACCGCGCCGACGACGACCTCGCCGCCCTGCTCTACACCGGCGGCACCACCGGGCGCTCCAAGGGCGTCATGCTCACCCACCGCAACCTGTACGGCACCGGTGACAACGCGGCCCGCACCCGCCGCGAGAGCGGCGACGACCTCGACCGCTCCATCACGGCACTGCCGCTGGCCCACGCGTACGGGCTGCTGGTGACCGTGCTCGGGCTGTTCGTCGAGCGTCCGCCGTTCGCGGTGCTGCAGCGCTGGTTCGAGCCCGGCGCCTTCCTCGACCTGATCGAGGAGCACCGCATCGAGACCGCCTCCGTCGTGCCCTCGATGCTGCAGATGCTGCTGGCCCTGCCGCCCGACGTGCGGCCGCTGGAGCAGCGTGACCTGTCCACGCTGGTCGCCGTCACCTCCGGCGCGTCACCGCTGGCCAATACGGTGCTGTCCGACTTCGAGCGCCGGGTGCCCGGCTGCACCGTCCTCGAGGGCTACGGGCTGACCGAGAGCTCGGCGCTCGTCTCGACGTCCACCCGCGCCGCGCGCCGCATCGGTGCGGTGGGCAGGCCGGTGGTCGACGTCGAGGTCACCATCCGCGCACCGGGCGGCGAGCTGCTGGCCACCGGCGCGAACGGCGAGATCTGCGTCCGGGGCGCCACGGTCATGGCCGGCTACTGGGACGCGCCGGAGCAGACCGCGGAGACCGTGCGTGAGGGCTGGCTGCACACCGGCGACGTGGGGCATCTCGACACCGACGGCTTCCTCTGGGTCGTCGACCGGATGAAGGACCTGATCATCCGCGGCGGCTTCAACGTCTACCCGCGCGACGTCGAGGACGCCCTGCTCACGCACCCCGACGTGCACCAGGCGGCGGTCGTCGGACGGCCGGACCCGGTGCACGGCGAGGAGGTCGTCGCCGTCGTCGCCCTCGCGGCCGGCAGCGACGTGACCCCCAGCGATCTCGTGGCGTATGCGCGCGGCCTGCTCGGGCGGACGAAGTATCCGCGCGAGGTGCGGATCGTCGACACGGTGCCGCTGACCAGCGTCGGCAAGACCGACCGCAAGGCGGTCCGCAGGCTCCTCACGGAGTGAGGCAGACACATGCAGTTCATGAAGTAGGACGAAGATTCAGATGCGGGAGTCGTGCCGATAGACCAGTCGAGCGACCCCACCGACCCGTAGGAGTACCCCCGTGTCCGAATCCGAGCGTCCCGGACCGACGATCTTCGTCTTGTTCGGAGCCACCGGTGACCTGGCCAAGCGCATGGTGCTGCCGGCGTTCTACCAGCTGGCCCAGCACGACCTGCTGCCCGAGAAGTGGCTGCTGGTCGGCAACGGCCGGGGTGACGTCTCGCACGAGGACTTCGCCGGGCACTTCCACGGCGCGCTCGAGGAGTTCGGCCCGAAGCCGGACCCGAAGCTGTGGGACGAGTTCGCCAAGCACCTGCGCTTCGCCGGCGGCGGCTTCGAGAAGGCCGACCCGGGCAGCCTGCTCGACGTCCTCGACAAGGCGCACGAGGAGCTCAGCGACCCGGACCACAATGCCCAGTACGTCCACTACCTGGCGATCCCGCCGAGCGCCTTCGCCAAGGTGACCGAGGGCCTCGGCGAGCACGACCTCGCCAAGGGCGCCCGCGTCGTCTACGAGAAGCCGTTCGGCACGTCGCCGCAGGACTTCCGCCGGCTCGACGCGCTGGTGCACGACACGCTCCAGGAGGAGCAGGTCTACCGGATCGACCACTTCCTCGGCAAGGAGGGCGCGCAGGACCTGCACGCCGTCCGCTTCGGCAACGGCGTCTTCGCCTCCACCTGGGGTCGTGAGCACATCCGGGCCGTCCAGATCGACGTGCCGGAGAAGCTCGACATCGCCGACCGCGCCGAGTTCTACGAGTCCACCGGCGCCCTGCTCGACATGATCGTCACCCACCTGTTCCAGCTCGCCGCCGAGGTGGCCATGGAGCCGCCCGCGTCGATGGCGGCGGACGACCTGCAGGCTGCGCGCGAGCAGGTCATCGCCGCCTTCCGCCCGCTCGGCACCGACGACGTGGTGCTCGGTCAATTCGACGGCTACCGCGACACCGAGGGCATCCCGTCCGACTCGACGCAGAACACGTTCGTCGCTGCCCGGCTGTGGATCGACAACCCGCGCTGGGAGGGCGTGCCCTTCCTGCTGCGCACCGGCAAGCAGCTCGCCGAGGGGGCCCAGCGGGTCAGCGTCATCTACCGCGACCCCGACGGTCCGCTGCACGGCCAGCTGCCGTCCAGCGGCAACGTGCTGTCGTTCGACCTGGCCGGCTCGGGTGGCGTGTGCATCGGGCTCAACCTCAAGCAGCCCGGCCCGGCCCTGCACATGACCAGCGCGACCGTGGGGCTCGCCCTCGACGGTGTCGACGGCGCCGACCCGCTGCCGCCGTACGTGCGGCTCATCTCCGACGTGCTCAACGGCGACCGCACCCTGTTCACGCGGCCCGACGGGCTGAGCCATGCGTGGGACGCGATCACCCCGCTGCTGGAGAACCCGCCGACCGCGCAGCCGTACGCCCGCGGCTCGTGGGGTCCCCAGGCGGCTCAGGAGCTCGCAGCCCCTGACGGCTGGCTGGTGGGAGGCGGGAAGCCCGACGCGTCCTGAGGTGGGCGGGTCCCGGCCGTCGCTGACGTGAGCGGCAGCACGGTCTCGACCCGGTCGCGCCCGGCTCGCTTGGCGGCGTACAGCGCGGCATCGGCCCGGGCGAGCAGGCTGCGCTCGCTCTCGGCACCGTCCCAGACGGTGACGCCGGCGCTGCAGGTCTGCCCGCCCGGCATCAGCCGCAGCAGGCCACGGAAGACGAGGTGGGCCGCCTCGGCGGTGGTGTTCGGGAGCGCCACGGCGAACTCCTCGCCGCCGAGGCGGGCGATCGTCGCCGGCGGGGGCAGGGCCTCCCGCCAGCGGCGCGAGACCTCGCTCAGCAGGTCGTCGCCGGCGAGATGGCCCCAGGTGTCGTTGTAGGCCTTGAAGCGGTCGAGGTCGAGCAGGCCGACGGCGAGCGACCCGCCCTCCTGGTCCGCCGCCGCGAGATGGCGACCGAGCCGGGCCGTCCAGTCGCGCCGGTTCGCCAGCGACGTCAGTGGGTCGACCAGCGCCAGTCGCTCCAGCTCGCGGACGGCGGCGGTCAGCTCGAGCTGCAGGCGCACCTGCTCGGTGACGTCACGGACGCTGATGCTCACGCCGCCGAAGAGCTGGACGGCCGCGGTGTCGAGCCACAGGCGTAACCCGTCCGGACGGGTGACGGCGAATTTCTTACGAAGCGGAATTCCTGTTTTAGCCACCGTCAGCAGAGATTCCACGGGTTCGAGATTGTCCTGCGCCCCGACCGCTTCGGTCATCCGCAGGCCGATCATGCTTTCCAGGGTGTGCCCGCTGAAGACGGACCGCCGGTTGGTGTACGCGCAGACCAGGTCGACGAGGCGCTCGTCGGCATCGTGCACGGGCAGCCACAGCGAGTGCCCGTCGATCGAGGCGTCCAGGGCCGCCACCAGCGCGCTGTCGCGGGCCGGCACGAAGGCCGCGGCCGTCCGCCGCCGGTCGCGGACGGCCGGGATCACCCTGTTCCCATGGGCGGCAGACCGGATCGTCACGGTGTCTTTTTCGGTACGAGGACCCATTCCCCTGTACGACTGAACGGCCGTAATTCCGGCGAACTTCGGGGGCCCGCAGTCGGTGCACCAAATGCCCAGAATTTCCTCGCGGTGGTGGGCTGCGTTCACCCGATCGGGCGAATTGCGTCGGCAGGAGGCCGCGCACGCAACACCTGCGCCCCGGATGTGCCGAAGGACAGGCATGCGCCTCGTCAAGCACCGCTTCGTCACGGTCACCGGAGCCCTCTTCGGCGTCGGCCTCGCCCTCGGCCTGCTGACCGACATCACCGACTAGCGAGCCGCTACGCGCCAGCCACCTCGGGCTGCTTCCGGAACCAGTCGAGGGTCCGCCGCAGGCCGTCGTGGATGTCGACGCGCGGCTCCCAGCCCAGCACCTCGGCAGCGAGCGAGATGTCGGGCTGCCGCACCATCGGGTCGTCCTCGGGCCGCGGCACGAAGACGATCTCCGACGCGCTGCCGGTCAGGTCGCGGATGGTCTCGGCCAGCGCCAGGATCGACCACTCCCGCGGGTTGCCGATGTTCATCGGCCCGCTGTGCCCGCTCTCGGCGAGGCGCACGATGCCCTCGACCAGGTCACTGACGTAGATGACCGATCGGGTCTGGCTCCCGTCGCCGGCCACCGTGATCGGCTCGCCGCGAAGCGCCTGCGTCGCGAAGGCCGGGATCGCGCGGCCGTCACGCGGGCGCATGCGCTCGCCGAACGTGTTGAAGATGCGCACGATGGCCGTGTCGACCCCGTGGCTGCGCCGGTAGGCCATGGTCAGGGCCTCACCGAAGCGCTTGGCCTCGTCGTAGACCCCCCGCGGACCCACCGGGTTGACGTGACCCCAGTACGACTCCGGCTGCGGATGCACCTGCGGATCGCCGTACACCTCGCTGGTGCTGGCCAGCACGAACCGCGCCTTCTTCTCCTTGGCCAGGCCGAGCGCGTGCAGCGTGCCGATGGAGCCGACCTTCAGCGTCTCGATCGGCAGCTGCAGGTAGTCGATCGGGCTCGCCGGTGACGCGAAGTGCAGGACGAGGTCGACCTCGCCCGGCACGTGCAGGTACTCGGTCACGTCGCAGCGCAGCAGGTGGAAGTTCGGATCGCCCAGCAGGGGCGCGACGTTGTCGGCCTTGCCGGTGAGGAAGTTGTCCAGGCACAGCACCGCATAGCCGTGCGCGAGCAGGTGCTCGCTCAGATGGGAGCCGAGGAAGCCGGCTCCCCCGGTGACCACCGCACGCCGCAGCCGTGCGTCGGGGCTCACGCCTGCGGGATCGTCATTCCGGCGGCGACGGTGTTGCCCGTCGCCTCGTCGATGAGGATGAACGAGCCGGTGATGCGGTTGCGCCGGTACTCGTCGTAGAAGAGCGGCGCCGTGGTGCGCATGCTGATCCGCCCGATCTCGTTGAGGGCCAGCGAGTTGGCGGTCTCGTCACGGTGCAGGGTCGTGATGTCCACCTTGTACGCGATGTCGGTGATCATCGCCCGGGCGGTGCGCGTCGTGTGCTTGATCGCGAGCTTCTGCCGTGGCTGCAGGCTCGCGGTCTCGCTCATCCAGCAGACCATCGCCGAGATGTCCTGTCCCACCGTCGGGCGGTTGGACGGCCGGCAGATCATGTCGCCGCGGGAGATGTCCAGGTTGTCGGCCAGCCGCACCGTCACCGACATGGGCGGGAACGCCTCGGCGACCGGCCCGTCGGCGGTCTCGATGGAGGTGATGGTCGACGGCAGCCCGCTCGGCAGCACGACGACGTCGTCGCCGGGCTTGAGAACGCCACCGGCGATGGTGCCGGCATAACCCCGGTAGTCGTGGAACGCGTCGGGGTCGGCGCCCGGGCGCAGGGCCCCGCGGGGACGGATGACCAGCTGAACCGGCAGCCGCGCGTCGATCAGGTTGCGGTCGCTGGCGATGTGCAGGTCTTCCAGGTGGTGCAGCAGCGACGCACCCTCGTACCAGGGCATGTTGGGCGAGCGGCTGACGACGTTGTCGCCCTTCAGCGCCGACACCGGGATGACCGTGAGGTCACCGATGTCGAGCTTGGCGGCGAACGCCCGGAATTCGTCCTTCACCTGCTCGTAGACGTCCTGGTCGTAGCCGACCAGGTCCATCTTGTTGACGCACAGCACCAGGTGCGGCACGCGCAGCAGCGACGCCAGGAACGCGTGCCGGCGCGTCTGCTCGAGGATGCCCAGCCGGGCGTCGGTCAGGATGAGCGCCAGGTTGGCCGTCGAGGCGCCGGTCACCATGTTGCGGGTGTACTGCACGTGCCCCGGGGTGTCGGCCAGGATGAACTTGCGCTTCGGGGTGGAGAAGTACCGGTAGGCGACGTCGATCGTGATGCCCTGCTCGCGCTCGGCGCGCAGGCCGTCCGTCAGCAGTGCCAGGTCGACGTACTCGTCGCCGCGCGCCTTGCTCGTGCGCTCGACCGCCTCGAGCTGGTCGGAGAACAGGCTCTTCGTGTCGTACAGAAGCCGGCCGATCAAGGTGCTCTTGCCGTCGTCGACCGATCCGGCCGTCGCGACCCGCAGCAATTCCACTAGAAGTAACCCTCTTTCTTGCGGTCTTCCATGGCGGCCTCGCTGACCCGGTCGTCGGCCCGGGTGGCGCCGCGCTCGGTGATGCGGGTGGCGGCGACCTCGTCGATGATCGCCGCCAGCGTGGCGGCGTCGGAGGCAACGGCGCCGGTGCAGCTCATGTCGCCGACCGTGCGGTAGCGCACCATCGCGTCGAACGGCGTCTCACCGTCGAGGACGGGGGTGACGGGGCCGGTCGCGAGCAGCATCCCGTCGCGCTTCACGACCTCGCGGGTGTGGGCGAAGTAGATCGCCGGGATCTCGATGCTCTCCGCGGCGATGTACTGCCAGATGTCGAGCTCGGTCCAGTTGGAGAGCGGGAAGACGCGGATGTGCTCGCCGCGGCGGTGCCGGCCGTTGTAAAGCGACCAGAGCTCCGGCCGCTGGTTCTTCGGATCCCACTGGCCGAACTCGTCGCGGAACGAGTACACCCGCTCCTTGGCGCGGGCCTTCTCCTCGTCGCGACGGGCCCCGCCGAAGACGGCGTCGTAACGGCCCTCCTCGATCGACTCGAGCAGGACCGGCGTCTGCAGGCCGTTCCGCATCGCCTGCGGGCCCTTCTGCTCGACGATCTTGCCGTCGTCGATGGCCTGCTGGACGCTGCCGACCACGAGCTCGATACCCAGCTCGGCGACGCGCCGGTCGCGGTACTCGAGCACCTCGGGGAAGTTGTGCCCGGTGTCGACGTGCAGCACGGGGAACGGGATCTTGGCCGGGTAGAACGCCTTCTCCGCCAGGGCCAGCATGACGATCGAGTCCTTGCCGCCGGAGAAGAGCAGCACGGGCCGCTCGAACTCGGCGACGACCTCGCGGAAGATGTGTACGGACTCGGCTTCCAGCATCTGCAGATGCGTCAGCTCGTAGTGCAGACTTGACACGCCGTCTGAGTTCCTTCCCGCGTGATCACGCGCCCTGCTAGGAAACGGAAAACGCCTCCCCGACCGACGGGTAAGGCTACCCGGGTCGGCGCCGGCGTCAGACATGCTCGGCGTTGCTCGGCTGATCATGTCACGGCGCCGATCGCCGGTGGCACGGCCGTGCGCGTCGGGCACGCAGGTGTCAACCACCCGACGGTGCATGGTGCCGCGTCGATGCGGTGGGACGATGCCGCCATGGATGTCCAGACTCGCCATGACCCGTCGTTCACCATCGCCCGCTGCGCGCTCGCCGGAGGCGAGCAGGTACGGGTGGAGAGCGGCTCGATGATCTCGCACAGCGCCGGCGTGCGCCTGGAGGCGAAGGCCCAGGGCGGTGTCTTCGCCGGCCTGAAGCGCAGCGTCCTCGGTGGAGGGTCGTTCTTCGTCACCACCTACACCGCACCGCCGGAGGGCGGATGGGTCGACGTCGCCGGCGTCCTGCCAGGCGACACCGTCTCGATCGACGTCACCCCCGACCAGCCGTTCTTCCTCAGCCGCGGAGGCTGGATCGCCAACTCCATGGGCGTCGAGGTCGACACCCAGTGGGGCGGGATGGCGAACCTGTTCGGCGGCGAGGGCGGCTTCGGCCTGCGCGCGCACGGCAACGGCCAGGCGATCGTCGCCATCTACGGCGCGGTCGACGTGATCGACCTCGAGCCGGGTGAGCTCGTCACCATCGACTCCGGGCACGTCGTCGCATACGCGCTCGACATCCAGTTCAACCTGCGCCGGGCCGCCCACGGCCGCACGATCCAGTCGCTGAAGTCCGGCGAGGGCTTCGTCTTCGACTTCACCGGCCCGGGTCGGGTCCTGCTCCAGTCGCGCAACCCCGACGCGTTCGCGGCCTGGGTCATCTCGCAGGTGCCGAACCGGAACTGATCGACCGCCCGCCTACCGGGGCGCTGCCTGGCCGTCGTAGAGGCGCAGCGCCTCGGTCACGGTGCGCTCCACGTCCAGCGGCAGCAGCAGCCGGCGCCCGACGAGCGCGTCCGCGGCGGCCCGCACGGCCTGCTCGTAGGCGGGGCGCGGCGCCGGCCCGCCCTGCAGCAGGGGCAGCCGGCTGCCGAGGAACTCGTACAACACGTCGGGCAGGCCGGCGACGGGACGGCGCGGGTTCCATCCCGTGTACGCGGCCACGGGGACGGCGACGGCGGGCAGCGCCACGCCTGCCCGCTCGTTGCCGCCGCCGTCCACATCTGCGACGACGGCCGCCCGGGCCTCGCCCAGCCGCAGCGGCCAGCGTCCGATGCCGCGCCCCGCGTCGACGCCGAGGTCGACCTCACGGGTGACGTTGAGGTGAGCCGGGTCGGGCACGTGCACCCCCGGCGTCCCGGCGAAGCGGGCGATCACGTCGGGCCGCAGCGCCGCCGTGCCGTCGGACCAGCGCGGGACGTCGCTCGGCGGCGGCTGCACCCCCTCGCCGACCCAGGCGTCGAGCGCCATGAGCACGGCGCGCAGCAGCGGCTGGGTGTCGAGCACGTGCACCGGGTTGGCGCCCGGCATCGCGTCCTTGATCGGGATCGAGCCCAGGTGGTCGGTCCCCCGCAGCAGGTACACCCGGGTGTCGGGATCCTCCGGCAGGTCGGCGCCGGTCACCGGGTCGACGTGCACCAGCGCCCCGTCGCCGCGCCAGTACTCCCACGACGTGTTGGTGAGCATCAGCTTCGGCACCCCGCCCGCCGCCCGCTGGGTGGCGAGCAGGCCCGCACTGTCGTACGGGGGCCGGTTGCCGAAGCCGATCACGTGGGTGAGGCTCGGCTGAGCGTGCCGGTGGTTGAACTCGCCGGTTCGGCCGCCGGCGATGTGCGCGAAGACCCCGTCGAACACCTGCCGGCCGGACTCGTCGAGGTTGCGCCCCTCGGCCAGGAACTGGCGCAGGAAGCGGCCCGACTGCGAGACCCCGTACGCGTACACCTGCCCGAAGCCGTACTCGGCGCGCAGCGCCGCGGCGGCGTCGCGGACGGCGAGCAGCCCGGCGCCGGTGACCGGGTTCGACCACGTGCGGTAGACGAGCGTGTACCAGTGGAAGGCGCGGAAGCCGCCGTCGAGGACGACGGTCGTGTCGTCGGCGAAGTGCCAGCTGTCGCGCGGCAGCGGCTCGGGTTCGGCGTCGGGAGCGGTGCGCCGGTAGAGGACCGCGGTGGGGTCCTCGAGGTCGGCGGTCGGGTAGTCGGTGAACGTGAAGATGAACGCCGAGTCCGACAGCGCGCGCGACGGGGTGTCGACGTCCGGCCGGAACTCCACCCGCACCTGACCCGGCTGATCCAGCGGCGCCTGCGGAGCGGTGAGGCCGACGGACGCGGGCCGGTCGAGCACGTCCCACTGCCAGCCGCACCAGGCGAGCGTCCAGCCCTCGTCCAGCAGCAGGCCGTCACCCGGCGCGGGCGCCCCTCCGGCCGGTGACAGCAGCGGCACGTCGGTGCTGAACGGGACGCCGCCGAGCAGCCCGCGGTTGGGGACGACGAGCAGGAGCTTGCCGGCGCCCGGACCGGTGCGCTCCACCGGCCGCAGCAGGCGCAGGTCGGCGTCGAACCCGACGTCACCGGCAGCGTCGCGCGGCGCGGTCGCCAGGTCGGTGATCCCCGCATTCGCCGGATGCTCCGGTGCCACCGCGAAGTCGGCCGTCGCCGTCAGCCACTCGTACGGTCCGCTGCGCCAGACGCGCCCGTCCGCGTACGAGGTGAGCGTCCGGTCGCGCAGCCCGGTCAAAGCCATGGGCCGAGCTTGGCAGGTGCACCCGCCGCGCCCGCCACCGACGGCCTTCTTGCGAATGAGTTGCAAGTGAGACCGGCGGGCGACTAGCGTCCGGCACGTGACGGGGGCAAGCAGTACACGGGTGGCGGGGTCTCGGTGGCGGGGATGACGGCGGCGGCCGGCGCGGTGCTGGGCAGACCGTCCCGGCTGGCCCGGGTCCGGGCCGCGCTCACCCCCGAGGAGTGGAGCCGGGCGCTCGGCATGCTCGCCGTGATCGTCGGCCTGCACGTCGTCGGCTGGGTGGTGCTGGCCGCGATCGTCGCTCCGCACCACTACGAGATCGGCGCCCAGCACCAGGCGTACGGCATCGGGCTCGGCGTGACCGCGTACACGCTGGGGCTGCGGCACGCGTTCGACGCCGACCACATCGCGGCGATCGACAACACCACCCGCAAGTTCATGGCCGAAGGCAAGCGACCGCTCTCGGTCGGCTTCTTCTTCTCCCTCGGCCACTCGACCGTCGTCTTCGCGCTGGCCTTCCTGTTCAGCATCGGGGTGCGGTCCATCGCCGGCTCGGTGGAGAACGACGGCTCGACGCTGCACGCCATCACCGGCTGGATCGGCACGGCCGTGTCGGGCGGCTTCCTCTACCTCATCGCCGCGATCAACCTCGTGGTGCTGTGGGGCATCGTGAAGGTCTTCCGGGGCATGCGCCGGGGCAAGTACGACGAGGCCGAGCTCGAGCGGCAGCTCAATTCCCGCGGCTTCATGAACCGGATCCTCGGGCGGGCC
Organism: Frankiaceae bacterium; assembly: GCA_965199805.1. GTDB lineage: Bacteria > Actinomycetota > Actinomycetes > Frankiales > Frankiaceae > DATAZK01. The sequence goes on from CBDATO010000001.1 coordinate 16,672, forward strand.
ACCCGGTCGATCACCAAGCCGTGGCAGATGTACCCGCTCGGCATCCTGTTCGGCCTCGGCTTCGACACCGCGACCGAGGTGGCGCTGCTGTTCATCGCCGCGGGGGCCGCGGGCGCGGGCCTGCCCTGGTACGCGATCCTGGTGCTGCCGGTCCTCTTCGCGGCGGGCATGAGCCTGCTCGACACCATCGACGGCTCGTTCATGAACTTCGCCTACGGCTGGGCCTTCTCCAAGCCGGTGCGCAAGGTCTACTACAACATCACCATCACCGGCCTGTCGGTGGCGGTCGCCTTCCTGATCGGCACCGTCGAGCTGCTCGGCATCATCGCCGAGAAGGCTCAGCTGACCGGGCCCTTCTGGGACTGGGTCTCCGGGCTCGACCTCAACAAGATGGGCTACTGGATCGTCGGCCTCTTCATCGTCACCTGGATCGTCGCCCTGGCGGTCTGGAAGTACGGGCGCATCGAGGAGCGCTGGTCCGCGGGCAACGTCACCGACATCGCGGAGAGCGCGCCCGAAGCGGTGCGCTGACGGCCGCTACCGCTCGCCGAGTGGGCGCACCGGCAACGGCTGGTGGGCGTCGAGCACCGGCAGGTAGGGCGCCGCGTCACCTTCGGCCGGCAGCGCCAGCACCTCGTCGGCGGTACGGCGGCTGCTGAGCGCGCGCACCGCCTCCCAGGCGTCGACGCGCAGCGACCACCCCACCGCCGCGTCGTGCGAACGCCAGGAGCCGTCGGGGGTCACGACCCCGATCGCCCCGAGGCCGGCCTCCCGCAGCAGTGCTGCGAGCCCGTCCAGGGTGCGCGGGAGCATCTCCGCCACCTCGAGCGCGGCGTGATCCGGAACCTCCAGCGCCGCGCGCAGGTCGTGCTCGTGCACCGCGAGGTCCACGAAGAGCAGCGCCGCCCCGCCGCCGAGCAGGCCCGGCAGCGCGGCGTCGAGCGCCGTCCATTCCGCCAGCAGATCCGGCACCGGTTGCGTGGTCCGCTCCGCCACGAGGCCGGCGAGCCAGTCGTCGAGTGACGCCCCGGGCAGCCGTCCGGCGGCGATCGCCGCGGGCATCCCGACCACGTGGCTGAGCAGGTCCTTGGCCGTCCAGGCCGGGCAGGCCGGCACCTTCCGCTGCAGGTCGGACGCGGGCGCCATGACCAGCGTCACGATGCGCGCGCGGGTACGGCTGTAGGCGTCGACGATCAATTCCGACACGGTTCTCCTCCTGAGCACCAAACATGCACGCCGTAAACATTCACGGCAAAGTTGTGGTTCAAGTCATAGGGCGTGACTGTTGGCCTTAGTGTGACCCCACTCACAGCGCCCGATCGGGCAGTCATGTGGTCATCAGACTTCAGGAGAGATCGCAATGTCGCGTGCCCCCTCGCGAGCACCACGCCGCAGCTTCGGCAAAATCGCCACTCCCCTCGCCCTCGGCGCTGCGGCCACCCTGGTGTTCACCGCCTGTGGTCGCTCCGGATCCGACAGCGGTGGAGGCGGGAACACCCCGACCACCCCGGCATCAGGTGCCACCTCCGGGAGCGCGAGCGCCTCGGCCGGCGTGGGCGACTTCGGCACGCTGAAGGCCGTCTGCGGCCCGGGTACGCCCAAGGGCGGCACCGCCCGTGGCCTCACCGCCTCCACCATCACCATCGGCGTCATGGCCGACCCGGGCGCAGCCGCAGCGCCGGGCCTGGAGCAGGAGTTCTTCGATACCGCCGACGGCTTCAGCAAGTGGTGCAACGCCGCCGGCGGCATCGGCGGCCGCAAGGTCGTCATCGACAAGCACGACGCGAAGCTCTTCAACGTCGGCCAGGTGATGGTGCAGGCCTGCCAGAAGGACTTCATGCTGGTCGGCGGCGGCAACGCGTTCGACAGCGCCGGCGTCAAGATCCGCGAGGCCTGCAAGCTCGGTGCCATCCCCGCGTACGCCGTCTCGCCGGAGAACGTCGTCTCCGCGCTCCAGGTGCAGGCCGCACCGGTGCCGCCGAACTACATCAACAACGGCGCCATCCGGCTGCTCGCCAACGCCTTCCCCGACACCAAGACCAAGGGCGTCGGCATCGGCGGCAGCAACCTGGCCTCGCTGATCCCGACCGGCAAGAAGGCCGAGGAGTACTCCAAGGCCGTCGGCCTCAAGGTGCCCGTCTACCAGGCGCAGCCTCCGCTGGTGACCAACTTCCGGCCGTACATGGAGGAGTTCAAGGGCGCCGGCGTCGCCGGGTTCTACCAGATCACCAGCCAGGACCCGAGCCCGATCTCCCAGGCCATCAGCAACATCGGCTGGAACCCGGACTGGATCCTCTACAGCGTGCAGTTCTACGGCCCGCAGGCCGTCTCGGCCGCCAAGTCGCTGAAGTCGCTGCCGCCGAGCTTCGTCCAGTTCACGGCCCTGCCCTTCGAGCTCAAGGACAAGTACCCGGTGCTCCAGCAGGCCGAGGACATCGTCAAGGGTGGCGTGCCGAACGCCCGGATCACGTCCTTCACCTCGTCGTCGATGAACGCCTGGCTGCTCTGGGCCCAGTCGGCCACGGCCTGTGGTGAAAACCTGACCCAGGACTGCGTGCTGGAGAAGGCCAAGGACAACACCGACTGGACCGCCGGCGGCCTCTACCCGCCGCAGGACGTCAAGGGCGGCGTCGCCTCCCCGTGCATCGCGATGGTGCGGCTCACGTCCGACGGCTTCGTCTACGACGAGAAGGTGACCGCCCCGACCCAGGGCGCCTTCAACTGCGACCCGGCGAACGTCAAGAAGGTCCAGACCTACGTCTCCTCGGTGGCCAGCTGACCGCCTGCTCCACCCTGTATTGACAGCGAGCCCCGTCGACCCGCACCCGGGTCGGCGGGGCTCGCTGCCGTTCGCTACGGTCCCCGCTCGTGACCCTGCACACCGCGATCGACGCCGGCGTCGCCACCGTGACCATCGACCACCCACCGTCGCAGTTGGTCGACGGCCCGTTCATCGGTGCCCTGTACGAGTTGCTCGCCGCGACGGAGCCGGACGATCGCGTACGCGTGCTGCTCTTCCGCAGCGCCGACCCCGACTTCTTCCTCATGCACGGCGACGTGCAGGCCATCCTCGCGTCGCCGACCGGGCCGGTGCCCGAGGTCACCGCCCCCAACGCCGCGGCGGCGATCTTCGCCCGCTTCTCCACCGGCCGGCTGGTGACGATCGGCGTGCTCGACGGGGCCGCGCGTGGCGGCGGCTGCGAGTTCCTCTCCGCGCTCGACCTGCGCGTCGGTTCGCCGCGAGCGGTGGTCGGGCAGCCCGAGGTCGCCATGGGCATCCTGCCCGGCGCGGGTGGCACCGCCCGCTGGCCGCGCATGGTCGGGCGCGGCCGGGCCCTCGAGATCGTGCTGACCGGACGCGACGTCGACGCCGCCGAGGCACTGGCGCTCGGATGGCTCGACCTGCTGGTCGAGGGCGAGCCGGTCGACGTCTACGCCGAGCGCCTCGCAGCGCGGATCGCGGCCATGCCGGCCGCGTCGATCGCCGCCGTGAAGCGGGTGGTCGACGCGACGCTGGCCTCCCCGGAGCCGGCTCTCACCGCGGAGAGCGCCGAGTTGGCCGCATTGATGGCGACGGGTGCCCAGCGTGTACCCATGCAGGCATTTCTCGACGCGGGCGGGCAGACCCGGGAAGGCGAACGCGGCGGCATCGAGCCGCTGATCGCCGCCATGCTGGCCCACCCGCAGCCGCCGCAGGAGCGGCCCACCTGACCCACTAGGCTGCCGCAATGGCTCAAATCAACGTTGAACGCGACGGCTCGGTGCTCGTCCTGACGCTCAACCGCCCCAAGCGCAAGAACGCCATGACGCTCACGATGTTCGCCCTGCTCGCCGACGCCTGGAAGGAGCTCAGCGAGAACGACGAGCTCACCTGCGCCATCCTCACGGGCGCCGAGGGCAACTTCTCCAGCGGCATGGACCTGCGCGCGATGGCGGGCGACGTCGACCCCGACGGCGCCATCGACGAGCAGGCGCGCATGAAGGAGGACCCGGGGTTCATCTACCGCGGCCTGCTGAAGACGTACCGCCCGACCAAGCCGGTCATCGCCGCCGTCGAGGGCGTCTCCATCGCCGGCGGCACCGAGATCCTGCAGGGCACCGACATCCGCGTCGCCGGCGAGAGCGCCCGGTTCGGCGTCTCCGAGGCCCGCTGGTCGCTTTACCCCATGGGCGGCTCCGCCGTCCGGCTGCAGCGCCAGATCCCCTACACCGTCGCCGCCGACATCCTGCTCACCGGTCGCCACATCCTCGCGCCCGAGGCAAAGGAGATCGGCCTGGTCGGCTACGTCGTGCCCGACGGTCAGGCACTCGCCAAGGCGAAGGAGATCGCCCAGCTCATCGCCGCCAACGGCCCGCTGGCCGTCGAGGCCATCCTCAAGACGCTGCACGACACGCAGCACATGAGCGAGGCCGAGGCGTTCGCGTACGAGGAGGGCTACACCGGGGCGGTCATGGCGTCGCAGGACGCCAAGGAGGGCCCGCGCGCCTTCGCCGAGAAGCGCCCGGCGAACTTCACCCGCAAGTAGTTAGAGCAGTTCAGCGAGGCCGGTCAGGATGTCACCGGCCGGCCTCGCCGCACAGTGCCGGTGGCCGGTGCCGGCCCACAGGTGCAGCCGGTCGCTGTCCCCCGCCGCAGCGGCTGCCTTGCGCAGCGGACTCGTCAGGTGGTGGATCGCCGGGTAGCCGGCCGGGGCGACCGGGTCGTACTCCGCGGTGAACGCGTTGCGCAGCCCCCGGGCGTAGCGGCCGGTGAAGGCACGTGTGACAACCGTGCGGTCCGCCTCGTCAGCGGCCGCGGTCACGGCGTGGCGGTGGGCCCGCGAGGTGCCGGCCTCGTCCGCGAGCAGCAGGGCGGTGCCGACCAGCGCGACAGCGCCGGTTCGGACCACGGCGGCCACGTCGGCGGCGGTGCCGAGCCCGCCCGCAGCGAGCAGCGGCAGCCCGGTGACCTGCCGCACGTCGTCGAGCAGGCGTACCAGGGGCACTGCCTCGGGAGCGCGCTGCCCCATGAACGTGCCGAAGTGCCCGCCGGCCGCGGAGGCCTGCACCACGAGCGCGTCGACCCCGGCGCCGGCGGCGAGCCGCGCCTCGTCGGGTGAGGTGACCGTCTGGATGACGCGGGTGCCCACCGCCTGCAGGCGGGCGATGACGGACGGCTCGGGAAGCCCGAACGTGAAGCTCACGACCGGCACCGGGTCGGCGACGAGCAGCTCGACCTTGGCGCGCCAGTCGTCGTCGTCCTCGCGCATGGGCACGGCGGCGAGGTCGAGTCCGTAGCGCTCGCCCTCGGCGGCGATCGCCGTCGCGTACGCCCGGTAGTCCTCCGCAGCACACGGCACCGGCTGCGGCACGAAGACGTTGACCCCGAACCGGGGCGTACGGCTGCGCACCTCGGCGATCATCGCCGCCAGCTCGGAGGCACTCCGGTAGCCGGCCGGGACGAAACCGAGGCTTCCGGCGTCAGCAGCAGCGGCGACGAGCGCCGGCGTGGTCGGCCCGCCCGCCATCGGCGCGGCCAGCACGGGCAGCGTCACCCCGAGCTCGGTGAGCAACCCCGGCGTCAAGCCGGTCCGGCCTCGCGGGTGAGGCCCTTCGCTGCCCGGTTGAGGACGGATCCGAAGCCGGCCGGCATCAGGGGCGCCGCGAGCCGGCCGAGCCGCCCCGTCGCGAGCGCGACGGTCCAGGTGAGCCGGGTGCCGCCGGCCTCGTCGGCGAGCCGGTAGTCCTCGGCGAAGGCGGTGAACATGGGCCGCTGCATGGCGTCGACCCGGAACGACCACCGCTCCCCCGGCTCCCAGATCAGCACCGTCTCGCGGTAGTCCGCGAAGAAGGCGCGGATGAGGCGCACGCTGCCGACCCCGTACGGCGGCTCGGTGACGTAGCGCCCGCCGTGGTCGAAGCCGGGAAACCACCGGCCCCAGCCGGCGGGATCCTCGGCGATTGCCGTGAACACCGCCTCACGGGGTGCCCTGACCAGCGCGCTGTTCGTCACGACGTGCGGGGCGGTGTCGAAGAACGACGCGTCGACCGGCTGCAGCGGCTTCATCCCGCCACTATCCCCGCCCGCTTGTCGGTGACCATGAGCGACGTGAGCAGACCCCGGGCCACGAAGGCCCGGTAGCTCGCGTCACCGTGCTCGAAGGCGACGGAGCTGCGTACCGAATCCATGCTCGAGGCGAGGGTCCAGAACATGCGGGTGGCCTGCGTGCCCTCCACCGCCGTCACGCCCTCGTTGCCGGCCGCCTCGCGGAACCGCTCGTACAGCTGCTCGGCCAGCTCACGGAACGCCGACTTGAGCGACTCCCAGCTGGCGGTGCGCAGCCGCGGGCCCGACCGCCCGTTGCCCTCGAAGTGCAGGACGAACTCGCGCCGAAGGGTCGACAGGTGCGGTGACATGTGGGCGAGCAGCGCCCCCACGCTCTGCAGCGCGTCGGCGGGCAGCTCGGCCAGCATCTCCTGCGCGGCATCGATGCGCTGCAGGTAGAGCAGAGCCAAGAGCTCGTGCTTGTTGCCGAAGCGGGCGTGCACCGTGCCCGGCACCAGACCGAGCGCCTTGGCGAGCTCCCGGACGCTGAAGTCGGCGACTCCGACCTCGGACACCTGCCGCCGGGCCTCGATGAGCATGTGCTCCGTCGAGACCGACTGAGGACGTCCCGCTTTGGGCGCGCTGTCCCCCTCGCGGTCTACCACCCGCTCCGCCTTCCGCCCCCGTAACTGCTGACATTCTGCATTCAGTCTGGCAGGTCAGCCGTGCGCGGACACCCCGAGATACGCCGCCGCCAGCGCCGTGTCGGCCCGGATCTCGGCCGGGGTGCCGGCAGCGACGACCGCGCCGCGGCCCAGCACGGCGACGTGATCGGCCACCGCCAGCGCCTTGCTGACCATCTGCTCGACGAGCAGCACGGTGACGCCCTGCTTCGACAGGTCGGACGCGAGCTCCATGACCTCGGCGACGATCTTCGGGGCCAGGCCCAGCGACGGCTCGTCGAGCAGCAGGACCCGCGGCCGTGACATCAGCGCCATGCCGATGGCGAGCATCTGCGCCTCGCCGCCGGACAGGGACGCGGCCGACTCGCGACGACGCTTGCCGAGGATCGGGAAGCGCTCGTACATGGCCTCCCGGTCGGCCTCCAGTTCGGCCTTGGACCGGCCGCGCACCCAGCCACCGACCAGCAGGTTGTCGGCGATCGGCTCGGAGCGGAACAGCCGCCGTCCCTCGGGCACCAGGGCGATGCCGGTCTTCGCGACCTTCGCCGAGCTGCGGCCGTCGATCTTGTCGCCGTCCAGCTCGATCGTGCCGCCGGACAGCTTGAGCAGGCCCATGACGCAGCGCAGCAGGGTGGACTTGCCGGCGCCGTTGGGCCCCAGCAGGACCGTCAGCTTGCCGGCCGCCACAGTGATGTCGACGCCGTTGAGGACGTCGGCGGCCCCGTAGCCGGCCCGCACCCCCTTGATGGTCAGCTCGGCCGGCGAGGCCTGCCCCCGCACCGCGGATTCCGTCGTCACCGCACTCATCGCTTCCCGCTCCCCAGCTCGGAAGCTGACGCTTCCTCGGACTCTTCCAAGGACACCAGCTCGTCACCCAGGTATGCCGCCACCACCTTCGGGTCGCGGCTCACGTCGGCCGGGAGCCCGGAGGCGATGACCTCGCCCGCGTCGAGCACGGTCACCCGGTCGCAGAGGCTCATGACGAGCTCGGCGTGGTGCTCGACGAGGATCGTGCTGATTCCGGCCGTGCGCACCAGCTTCACGATGTCGACGAGCTCGTCGATCTCGCTGCCGGTGAGGCCGGCGATCGGCTCGTCCAGCAGCAGCAGCCGCGGGCGGGTGGCGAGCGCCCGGCCCACCTCGAGCAGGCGGCGCTCCCGCGGGGTGAGGGCGGACGCCTCTTCGTGGACGAGCGCCCCCAGCCCGAGGGCCAGCGCCCAGCGGGTGGCCTCGGCGCGGTGGCGCCGGGCCTCGGCTAGGGCGTTCGGCAGGCGCAGCGCGTACGAGACGTGGTCGACCTTGCGGTGGGCGTCGAGCCCGAGCATGAGGTTGTCGAGCACGGACGCGTCGTCGGCCAGCAGCGCGGTCTGGAACGTGCGGCCGACGCCCGCCTTGGCGCGGGTGCGGGCCGGCCCGTCGATCGAGTCGCCGCCGAGCCGGACGTGGCCCTGCTCGACCGGGGTGACGCCGTTGATGGAGTTCAGCAGGGTCGTCTTGCCGGAGCCGTTCGGTCCGATGAGCCCGGCGATGTGGCCGGACTCGACCGTCATCGACACCCCGCGCAGGATGCGCAGGCCGCCGATGGTGCGGTGGATGTCCTGGACCTCGAGCCGGCCGCCCTGCGTGCCGCGACCCTCGAGGAGCAGCTCGCCGAGCAGGTCCAGGCGCGCCGGCTGGGTGTGGGTGCCGCCCTGGACGGCCGACTCGGCCCCGTCGGCGCCGCTCGCGGCCAGCAGGGCCGCGTCGGCCCCCACCAGGTTGCGGAAGAAGCGGCGCACCTTGGGCAGCCGGGCGATGCCGGCCAGGCCCTTCGGGACGATCAGCACGACGACCAGCAAGATGATGCCGTAGAGCAGGTCACGCGTACCGCTGCCGCTGCTGTCGGCCTGGTTCAGGATCAGCGGGATGATCGTGAGCACCAGGGTGCCGAGGAAGGCGCCGGTGACCGAGCCGACGCCGCCGAGCACGACCATCAGCAGCAGGGTGATGGAGATGTCGAGGCCGAGGGTGTCGGTCGCGATGGGCCCGTTCAGCTGTTGGTAGAGGCCGCCGGCCAGGCCCGCGAGCCCGGCGTACATGCTGAACGAGACGACCTTGTAGCGCCCGGGGGCGACCGTCAGCGAGCTGGCGACGGCGTCACCCCGGCGCATGATCATGAGCGCCCGGCCGAACGGCCCGCGCAGCAGGTTGCGGTGCAGGATGTAGACCACGAGGGCGACCAGCGCGCAGTACAGCCACATCCGGCTCGGGGCGACGTCCGCGGCTTCCGCCGAGATGCCGTCACCACCGCCGGTGAGCGACTTGAAGTGCAGCGCGATCGCCTGGAAGGTGTCGGCGTACATCAGGGTCACGACGGCGATCGCGAACGCCCCGAGCCGCAGGGCCGGGATCGACGTGACACCGCCGACCACCGTGCAGATGCCGACGGCGATGAGCATGCCGAGGATCGAGTTGATGCCGCCGTGCACCTGCGCGACGGCGACGGAGTACGCGCCGAGCAGCATGAAGGCGGCGGTGCCCATCGACACCGCGCCGGCCCCGACCGTGAAGTCCAGGCCGATGACCGCGGTCAGGTAGATGACGCCGAGGGTCAGTGAGTACAGGTAGAAGCTGTCGTTCACCACGCCGGGCAGGACGGCGATGACGACGACCGCGATGATCAGCTGCAGCAGCGGCAGCCAGCGCCGCAGCATCGGGTTCGCCCAGAGCCGGGCGATCGTCGACCCCTGCTGCGTCGGCGGCACGGGCGCCGCGGTGACCTGGGTGGTCATAGGGCACGCACCTGTCGTCCGAGCACGCCCTGCGGACGTGCAGCCAGTACCACCAGCAGGATCACCAGCGAGATCGGCGTCTCCAGCTCCGAGCCCAGGTACTGCGACGTGAGCTGCTGACCGATGCCGAGCACCGCTCCGCCGATCAACGGGCCCCACAGGTTGGGGATGCCGCCGATCGTCGCGGCGATGAAGGCGTTGAGGGTGAGACCGAAGCCCATCTCGGTCGAGGCCTGGGTGACGGGGCCACCGAGGAATCCACCGAGCCCGGCAATGGCCCCGCCCAACGCGAAGGCGAGGACGGCGAGCCCGCCGACCGGGAGGCCACGCATCGCTGCGCCCTCCCGGTCGGCGGCCAGCGCGAGCAGACCCCGACCCCAGCGCGCCTTGCGGAACCAGATCGCCACCGCGGCCGTCAGGACGACCGCGAAGACGATGAGGATGGCGCGCTGGGGAATCACCAGCAGCTCACCCAGGTGCCAGGGCGAGGCGTTGATGTAGTTCGGGAAATTGCGCTGCGCGTATTCGCCACCCTTTTGTGTGGCCAGCAGAGTCGCTGCCGACCGCACGATGATGGCCACGCCTAATGTCGACAACATCCATAATGTGGCGTCGCGTTGACTCGCCAATCGCCGGATCGCGAAGATCTCCGTGAGCGCACCAATCGCCGCTGTCGTGACGACGACGATGAGCAGCGCCACCCCCAGCGGGAAGCCGGAGGCCGTCCAGAGGCTGACCCCCAGCATGGCTCCCACCATGACCAACTCGCCCTGGGCGAAGTTGAACACCCCGGTGGCCGCGAAGATCACGTTGAGCCCGAGCCCGACGATCGCGTAAATGCTTCCCACCTGCAGACCCCGCAGGAGGGAATTCAGCAGATCCCACATGATGAATGCCCGACCTTATCTAGGCGCTACGAGATCCGGCTCAGCCGGATTCGCCGGCGCGCAGCGGGATGCCGTTCTCGAGCGTGCCGGGCTGGACGACCGTCTGCTGGTCGGCGGCGATGCCGTTGTGCACGGAGGAGGTGAACTTGTAGTCGACCTTGAGACCGTCGGCGTAGCCGTTGTCCTCGAGCCACTTCGCCAGCGTCTTGCCGTCGGTGGACTTCGAACCCTCGACGGCGTTCTTGATCATGTTGAAGCTGTCGACGACGCCGGCGGGCAGGTTGATCGCCCCGGCCGCCAGGATGTCGGGGCTGATGGCCTTGACCTTGTCGGCGAAGGCGACGTCGGCCGCGGCCGGGCTCGGACGCGTGCCGCGGGTGCCGTATCCACTGGCCGCCCACTTCTTGATCCAGTCCGGACCGGCGGCATCGACGACGACCGTGGTGGCGGCGGCCGCGTTACCGAAGACGTAGGGCTGGAACTGGATCTCCTTCATGGCCTTCGCGGCGTTGGCCACGTCGGTCGGCACGGCGGACGCCAGGTAGACGGCCTCCGCGCCGGAGCTCTTCAGCTGTGCGGCCTGCGAGCCGAGGTCGAGCGTGCCCGTGCTGAAGGTGACCGTCTTCGCCAGCGTGATGCCGGCGTCGGCGGCGGCCTTCTTGAAGTTGTCGGCGTACGCGCTGCCGGTCGGGTCGTCCGACTGCAGCATCGCGACGGTCTTCACGCCGGCGGCCTGGATGCGCTTGATGGTCGACGGCATCTGCGTCGGCCGGTCGGCCTCGACCGAGAACGAGGTCGGGTACTTGGTGCCGTCACCGCAGTCCGGGCAGCCGGTCAGCGAGAACGACAGGATGCCGGCCTTCTTGATGAGCGGCAGCGCCGACAGTGCCTCGGTCGTGTACAGCGGGCCGATGATCGCGTTGACCTTGTCCTGGTCGATCAGCTGCCGGGTAGCTGCCGCCGCGCCGGGGCCGGTGCCCAGGTCGTCACGAATGATGATCTCGACCTTCTGGCCGTTGATCGTGTCGGTGCCCGGGAGCTTGTCGGTGCCGAGCGCCTTGGCGACCGCGCCGTAGACGGTGCTGGCACTGGCCAGCGGGCCCGAGGTGGGGATCTCGACACCGATCTTGAACGTTCCTGAAGCGCCGCTACTGCTGCTTCCGCCACCGGTGTCGGTGGAGCTCTTGTCGCTGTCGGACGAGCAGGCGGCGAGGGTTCCGGCGAGGAGACCGGCGGTCGCGAGAGCGACGCCCATTCGCTGCAGGGGCCGGGTCATAGTCGTTCCCTTTCATCTTCGAGGCCGCGCCGCTCGGCGCGATCCCAGTGGCCGCCGGCACCCGGGGCAGAGGGGCGGCTTCCCTTCGCCGCGGCGCCCCAATGCGCCACGGCGAATACACATGCAGTCACGGCTTCGGATCAGCCGGCAAAGGATGGCGGAACAGCTCGGCGGCGTTCGCGTAACACATCAGCCGCAGCTCATCTTCGGGGATGTGACCCCACACGTCGGTGATCAGCTGCTGCGTGTCGGGCCACGTTCCGTCGCCGTGCGGGTAGTCGGTCTCGATCATGATGTTCTCGACGCCGATGCGGTGGCGGGTGTCGATGGTCGAGGGGTCGTCCAGCGTGCAGAACCAGAAGTTGCGCTTCAGCACCTCGGCGGGCCGGATGTCCCAACCCAGGCCGTACTTGGAGCGGTCGACGATGTTGTCCAGCCGGTCCAGCAGCATGGCGACCCAGCCGATGCCGCCCTCGCTCATGGCGATCTTCAGGTTGGGATGCTTGACCGCATAACCCGACCAGAGCCACTCCGCGCAGGCGGCCAGGCTGAGCGAGCCGAACATGGTCGCCCCGAGCTGCAGCCGCGGCGAGGCCTCGGCGTGCTCGTAGCCGCCGGACGAGCCGACGTGCAGGCAGATCACCGTGTCGGTCTCGGCGCACGCGGCGACGATCGGGTCCCAGTAGCCGGTGAACAGCGACGGCATGCCGATGCGGTGCGGCCGCTCCGGCAGCGTGATCGCCTTGAAGCCGCGCTCGGCGTTGCGGTGGATCTCCTTGACGGCCTCGTCCGGGTCGGTCAGGAAGGTGATGCCGAGCGGGATGGTGCGCTCGGGATGCGGCTGCCACCACTCCTCGTAGAACCAGTCGTTCCACGCCTTGGTCACGGCGAGACCGAGCGCCGGGTCCTGGGCCTGCGAGAAGACCCGGCCGCAGAAGCCGGTGATCATGGACGGGAAGTTCAGCGACGCCCAGACGCCGTTGATGTCCATGTCCTTGATGCGGGCGTCGATGTCGTAGCAGCCGGGCCGCATGTCCGAGAAGCGGCTGGGCTCGAACTGCACCGTCTCCGGGCGCCGGCCGGCCATCGCGTTCATGCCGACCTGGCTGTACTCGACGTCCTCGAACGTCCAGATCTCGCGGCCGTCGGCGGTGTCGACGATGTGCGGGGCGCGGTCGGCCAGGGCCTTCGGCAGCCGGCCGTCGAACATGCCGGGCGGCTCGACGAGATGGTCGTCGACCGAGATGAGCGTGTACTTCACCTCGCGCGGCTCGGGCTCCGGGAGGAAGAGCTCCTCGCGCGTGAGACCCGCCGCCGACGTGGTGTCGATGGTTGTCATGCAGCCTCCTGCAGGACGGCGCCGCTCGTCGGGACGCCGGTGCCGGCGGTGACGAGGACGTTGCGAACGTTCGGTACCTGGTTGACCGAGGTGCCGCGGACCTGACGCACGGCCTCCGCGATGCCGTTGACGCCGTGGATGTACGCCTCGCCGAGCTGGCCGCCGTGCGTGTTGACCGGCAGCGCACCGCCGAGCTCGAGCCGCCCGTCGCGGACGAAGTCCTTGGCCTCGCCGCGGCCGCAGAAGCCGAGCTCCTCGAGCTGCGTGAGGACGAACGGCGTGAAGTGGTCGTACAGCACGGCGGTCTGGATGTCGGCCGGCCCGATCCCGGCCTGCGCGTACAGCTGCCGGCCGACCAGTCCCATCTCGGGCAGGCCCGTGATGTCGGGGCGGAAGTAGCTGGTCATCATGTGCTGGTCAACCCCGGCGCCCTGGGCGGCCGCGGCGATGACCGCCGGCCTCTGCGGCAGGTCGCGGGCGCGCTCCAGCGACGTGACGACGAGGGCCTGCGCGCCGTCGGACTCCTGGCAGCAGTCGAGCAGGTGCAGCGGGGTGGTGATCCAGCGGCTCGCCTGGTGCTCCTCGAGCGTGATCGGCTGCTGGTAGAACCACGCCTTCGGGTTCGTGGCGGCGTGGCGCCGGCACGCGACGCTGACCCGGCCGAAGTCCTCGCTGGTCGCTCCGTACTCGTGCATGTAGCGGGTGGCGAACATGGCCACCTGCTGCGCCGGGCTGAGCAGCCCCATCGGGTTGGTGAACGCGAGGCGCGCGCTGTCGGTCGTGGTGTTGACCGGACGGGCGGCGGTACCGAGCCCGAAACGGTGGCCGGACCGCTCGTTGAACGCGCGGTATACGACGACGACGTCGGCGATGCCGGACGCGACGGCGAGCGCAGCCTGTTGCAGGGCGCCGCATGCCGCGCCGCCGCCGTAGTGCACCCGGCTGAAGAACGTGAGCTCGCCGATGCCGACCGTGCGCGCGACGTCGATCTCGCTGTTGGTCTCCATGGTGAAGGTCGCGAGGCCGTCGACGTCGGCCGGCGTCAGGCCGCAGTCGGCGAGCGCCGCGTGCACCGCCTCGGCCGCCAGCTGCAGCTCGCTGCGTCCGGAGCGCTTGGAGAACTCGGTGGCGCCGATGCCGACGACCGCGGTGCGTCCCGCGAAGCCCGCGCTCATGCCCACTCCACCGTGACAGTGCCGCTGACGTGGTCGCCCAGCTCGTTCGCCCCGCGTACGGCGACGGTGGCGGTCTTGTCGTCCACTGCGGTGACGGACCCGGTGAACGTCATGACCGCGCCCGGCCGGTTGGGGGCGCCGAGCCGGATGTCGATCGCGGTCAGCCGCGCCGCCGAGCCCGCCCAGTCGGTGACGTAGCGGCCGACGAGCCCGTTGCTGGTCAGGATGTTCATGAAGATGTCGGGGGATCCGGCGCGCTGCGCCCCGGCGTGGTCGTGGTGCACGTCCTGGAAGTCACGCGACGCGATCGCGCCCGCGACGATCAGCCGCGGCGTGATGTCGAGCGTCCACGGCGGCAGCTCGGCGCCGACCACGGGGCTCGTCATGCGCCGGCTCGCGCGGCCAGGGTGGCACCGAGGTGGGCGGCGTGCGCGGCGGCACCGCCCAGGGTGTCAACCAGCTGCTTGCCGCGGATGAAATAACGGTGCGCCGGATAAGAGATGTCGGCCCCGATGCCGCCGTGCAGGTGCTGCGCCGTGTGCAGGGTGCGGTGCCCGCCGCCGGCCGCCCACCACTTGGCGACGTCGACGGCTGCGGCGATCTCGGCCGGGTCGGCGTGCGCGTCGAGCTTCCACGCCGCCTGCTGCATCGTCACCAGCATCGCCTCGGTGTCGATGTGCGCGTCGGCCAGCTTCAGCACCGGCGACTGGAAGCTCGCGATGGCCCGGCCGAACTGCTGGCGCTCGGTCACGTACGCGGCGGCACCCTGTGCGGCCTGCTTGCCGTAGCCGATGAGCGCGGCGCAGCTGAGCACCGCGGCCGCCTGCTCGGCGCGCACCAGGGCGGCCGCGTCACCGATCTGCACCGCCGTGGCACCGGCGAGCTCGAGCCGGCCGGCGCTCAGCCGGTCGGTCTCCCGCTGGGCGACGCGCGTCACGCCCGGCTGGTCGAGCGCGACGAGGAAGAGGCCCGGCCCCTGTGAGCCCTGCGCCGCGACGAGAGCGGCGCTCGCGTACGGGAGCGCCGGGACGGTGATCTTGCTGCCGTGCAGCCCGCCCGCCTCGAGGCGGGTGCGGGCCTGATCGGCCTGCGTGAGCCCGGGCTCGGCCAACGCGAGGGTGACGATCTCGTCGCCGCTGCGGGTCGCGTCGGGCGCGTCGGCGCCGAGCACGGTCAGAGCGGCGAGCAGCGCGTAGGCAGGCACGGTCACGACCTCACGGGCCAGCGCGGTCACGATCCCGGCGGCGCCGATCAGGCCGCCCTCGCCCTCGGCGACCGCGGCGAGCAGCCCGGTGGTGCCGAGTGATCGCCAGGCGTCGGCGTCGAAGCCGCCCTCCCGCTCGACGAGCTGCGCCCGCTCGTGGCCGCCGTGACCGGCGGCGATCTCGGTCGCCAGCTGCGCCAGGGCCTGCTGCGTCTCGTCCAGGGTGAAGTTCACGGGGTTGCTCCAACGCGCGGCCGGCACAGGGGAAGGGTCAGCTCGGGATCCACGGCGACGAAGTCGACCTCGACCGGCAGTCCGATGCGGACGTCGCCAGGAGCGACGTCCAGCAGGTTGGTGACGAATCGGACGCCGGCGGGCTCGTCGAGCTCGACGAGGGCCACCACCAGCGGCAGCTCGAAGCCGGGGAACTTCGGGTGGTAGGTCACGGTGAAGGTGTGAACGGTGCCCGTGGTGCCGGCTGCCCGGGCGTCCCAGTCGGCGGCGCCGCAGGCGGGGCACAGGGGCAGCGGCGGGTGCTGGTCGCGACCGCAGCTGCGGCACCGGCGGATCAGCAGCTCACCGCGCTCCAGGCCGTCGAAGAAGAAGGCGTTGTCCTCGTTGAGCGCTGCGCGGGGGCGCAACTCGGCCGGCTCGGCCGCGGCCCCCGGCCGGTAGCGCAACGTACGGAAACGCATGGTGGCGACGGGCTCGCCGTCCACCTCGTAGCTCGAGACGGCAGTGACGAAGAAGCCGGCGCCGAGCGCCGTCGACTTCTCCCCCGACACCGACTCGAGGGTGCGCCGCTCGACCGGCACGTCACCGGGGCGAAGGTCCCGCAGGTAGCGCTGCTCGCAATTGGTGGCCACGACGGCGGTGTAGCCGGCGTCGACCAGCATCCGGTCGATGGCCTCGGACACTCCCCCGGCGACCAGCGGCTCACCCTCGCGCATGCACCAGGCCTGCAGCATCGCCGGCGGGGCGACCTGCTCGGAGCCGGCCGCGTAACGCGGGTTCGCGTCGCCGAGCGCCTGGCACCAGTGCCGGATCATGACCGCGTTGACCCCGTCGGCCGACGTACGCGGGGGCTCGAGCTCGGCCCCGACGTGCGCCAGCAGCCCCTCGTGAACGGCCTCGGCCGAGGTCATCGGGTGCCCCGCGGGAGCCCCAACGCCGACACGGCGATCAGCTCACGCTGCACCTCGTTGACCCCGCCACCGAACGTGTTGATCTGCGAGTGGCGGGCGAGCCGCTCGAGCCGGCCGAGGGCGAGCGCCTCCGTGTTGTGTCCCGCGACGAAGCCGGCAGCGCCCAAGACGCCCATGAGGATGCGGTAGATCTCGATGGCCGACTCGCTGGTCAGCACCTTCACCGTGGACGACTCGGCCGGGCCGGGCTGACCGGTCTCCATGGCCGCCGCCATCCGGTGGTTGAGCAGGCGCAGCGCCTCGAGCCGAGCGTGCACCTGAGCGAGCTCGCTCTGCACCCACGGCTGGTCGAGGACGACGCCGCCGTCCGGGCCCGCCGTGGTGGCGGCCCAGTCGAGCGCCGCCTCGTACATGGCCTGGGCGGCCGCGCTGCCGGCGCCGAGGGCGACCCGCTCGTGGTTGAGCTGTGCGGTGATGAGCTTCCAGCCGCCGTTCTCCTCGCCGACCAGGTTGGCGACGGGCACGTGGATGTCCTCGTAGTACGTCGCGGTGGTGAGGTGGCTGCCGACCGTCTCGATGGGTGACCAGGCGAAGCCGGGCGCCGTGGTGTCGACGATGAGGATGGAGATGCCGCGGTGGCGGGCGGCGTCGGGGTCGGTGCGGCACGCGAGCCAGACGTAGTCCGCGAGCTCGCCGCCGGTCGTGTACACCTTGTTGCCGTTGACGACGTAGTGGTCGCCGTCGCGGACGGCACGGGTGCGCAGCGACGCGAGGTCGGTGCCGGAGCCCGGCTCGGTGTAACCGATCGCGAAGTGGATCTCGCCGGACAGGATGCCGGGCAGGTAGGCGGCCTGCTGCTCCGGCGTGCCGCGGGCCATCAGCGTCGGGCCGACCGTGTTCAGCGTGACCAGCGGGTACGGCGCGCCGGCGCGCTGCACCTCCTCGTAGAAGACGAGCTGCTCGACGGGGCCGCGGCCCTGGCCGCCGAACTCCTTCGGCCACCCGATGCCCAGCCAGCCGTCCTTGCCCATCTGGCGCACGACCCGGCGCACGGTCTCCGTCGCGAGCTCCGGGTCCTCGAGTGCGGCGGTGGTCTCGGGATCCATCAGGTCGGCGAAGTAGGCGCGCAGCTCCTGACGCAGCGCGATCAGCGCGGCGGACTCCTCGAGATGCACGGTCGGGCGCTCCTTTGCTGCCTGGTGATGCTGGTCACGCGGTACTCCGCGGGGAAACGTAAGCACTTCTTGGTCGGTAGTCAAGAACTTCTTGACCAGTAGCCAGGATCGGCCGGTCCGCATCCGCACCCCTGCTCAGGGGCAGGAGCTGTCCGTGACGAACAGCTCCGCGCCCACCGACGCCGGCGAGACGGCCCGTCGGCTCGGCCTCCCCGACGGCATCCGTGCCTGCCTCTTCGACCTCGACGGCGTGCTGACCGACACGGCGGCCGTTCACCAGGCAGCCTGGAAGCAGATGTTCGACGCCTTCCTGCAGAGCCACGGCTCCGGCGACACCCGGCCGTTCACCGCCGACGACTACCTCGAGTTCGTCGACGGCAAGCCGCGGGCGGCCGGCGTACGCGACTTCCTCGCCAGCCGCGGCATCCAGCTGCCCGAGGGCGGCGACACCGACGCTGCCGACGCGTCGACCGTGCGCGCGCTCGGCGACCGCAAGAATGCGCTGGTCCAGGAGCGCATCTCGAAGGACGGGGTACGCACGTACGACGGCTCGGTGCGATACCTCGAGGCGGTGGCGGCGGCCGATGTGCCCCGCGCGGTGGTGTCGTCGAGCGCGAACACCGCCCAGGTGCTGGGCGTGACCGGCCTCGACCGGCTGATCGAGATACGGGTCGACGGCGTCACCGCCCAGCAGGAAGGGCTCGCCGGCAAGCCCGCCCCCGACACGTTCCTCGCCGGCGCCGCCCGTCTCGCGGTGCCTGCCTCCGCCGCCGCCGTCTTCGAGGACGCCGTGTCGGGCGTCGCGGCGGGCCGGGCCGGGGCCTTCGGCTTCGTCGTCGGCGTCGACCGCACCGAGTCGGCCACCCAGCCGTCCGACCACGCCAAGGAGCTGTCCGCGCACGGCGCCGACGTCGTGGTCAGAGACCTGTCCGAATTGCTGGCCGCTCCGTCGGCTCCCGAAGGAGCATCCGCATGATCAAGCAGGGCGCCTACCACGTCGAGCCGTGGACCGTGCGCGAGAGCAAGCTGGCGCTCGACATCCTGGCGCAGAGCGAGTCGGTGTTCGCCCTGTCCAACGGGCACATCGGGCTGCGCGGCAACCTCGACGAAGGCGAGCCGCACGGCATCCCCGGCACCTATGTGGGGTCCTTCTACGAGGAACGCCCGCTGCCGTACGCGGAGGTCGGCTTCGGCAACCCGGAGTCCAGCCAGACGATCGTGAACGCGACGAACGGCAAGCTGATCCGGCTCCTGGTCGACGACGAGCCGCTCGACGTGCGCTACGGCACCCTGCACTCGCACAGCCGGATCCTCGACATGCGCGCCGGCACACTCACCCGGCGGCTGGACTGGTCGTCGCCCGCGGCACAGCGGGTGCGGGTGAAGAGCACCCGACTGGTGTCCTTCACCCAGCGCGCCATCGCCGCGATCGAGTACGAGGTCGAGGCCGTCGACACCCCCGTACGGCTGATCCTGCAGTCCGAGCTCGCGGCGAACGAGACCATCGCCGCCGACCAGGGCGACCCGCGGCGCGGCTCGTCGCTCAAGGCACCGCTGGTCGCCTTCGAGGACGAGGCGCACGCGCAGCCGACCGAAGGACCCGGAGCCGGGGCGACCCTGCTGCACCACACCCGCGTCAGCAACCTCTGCCTCGCAGCGGGCATGGACCACTACCTCGTGGACGAGACGGGAACGGTCGAGTTCACCACCCGCGTCGAGGCGGACGTGGCACGCACGTCGCTCGAGTGGGTCCTGCAGCCGGGCGAGCGCGTCCGGCTGGTCAAGATGATCGCGTACGGATGGTCGGCGGTCCGCTCCCCCTCCGCACTGCGGGCCCAGGTGCTCGGAGCGCTCAGCGGCGCCCGGACCAGCGGCTTCGACGGGCTGCTCCATGAGCAGCGGCAGTACCTGGACGACTTCTGGGACAACGCCGACGTCCTCGTCGAAGGCGATCCCGAGATCCAGCAGGCGGTGCGCTTCGGCCTCTTCCACGTGCTGCAGGCCGGCGGCCGCACCGAGCGCCGCTGCATCCCCGCGAAGGGACTGACCGGCCCCGGCTACGACGGCCACACGTTCTGGGACTCCGAGTCGTACGTGCTCCCGGTGCTCACCTACACCGCACCCACGGCGGCGGCCGACGCCCTGCGCTGGCGCTACTCGACGTTGGAGGCGGCGAAGCAGCGCGCCGCCTACCTGGGCCTGCGCGGTGCGGCCTTCCCGTGGCGGACGATCGCCGGCGAGGAGTGCTCCGGCTACTGGCCCGCCGGCTCCGCCGCCCTGCACATCAACGCCGACATCGCCATCGCGCTCGACCGCTACCGCCAGATCACCGGCGACACCGAGCTCGAACGGGAGATCGGCGAGCTGCTCATCGAGACGGCGCGGCTCTGGATGTCGCTCGGCAATCACGACACCGACGGCGTCTGGCACATCGTCGGCGTCACGGGCCCCGACGAGTACACCGCGCTCGTCGCGGACAACGTCTTCACCAACCTCGCGGCGGCGCGCAACCTCACCGTCGCCGCCGATGCCGCTCAGCGCCATCCCAGCCTCGCGGTGCAGTGCGAGGTCGACAGCGAGGAGATCGCCGCCTGGCGCGATGCGGCCGCTGCCGTCTGCATCCCGTACGACGAACGGCTCGGCGTGCACGAGCAGTCGCTCAACTTCACCAAGCTGCCCGAGTGGAAGTTCGGCGAGCATCCGCAATACCCGCTGCTCCTGCACGCGCCCTACCTGAACCTCTACCGCAAGCAGGTCATCAAGCAGTCCGACCTCGGCATGGCGATGTTCTGGTTCGACAACCATTTCACGCCGGAGCAGATGGCCCGCAACGTCGACTACTACGAGCGGCGCACCGTCCGCGACTCGTCGCTGTCGGCCTGCATGCAGTCGATCATGGCGGCGGCGGTGGGCCAGCTCGACCTGGCGCACGCGTACGCGTACGAGGCGGCGGCGATCGACCTGCAGGACCTGCACGAGAACACCCGCGACGGCCTGCACATCGGCTCGCTGGCCGGCACGTGGCTGGCGCTCGTCGCCGGCTTCGGCGGCCTTCGCGAGCGCGAGGACGGACCCTGCTTCGACCCGCACCTGCCCGAGGGATTGACCCGGCTCCGCTTCCGGCTGCGCTGGCAGGGCATGCGCATCGAGGTCGACGTGCGGTCGCGTGAGGTGACGTACTCCGTCAGCGACGGACCCCGGTCGTCGCTGACGATGCATCACGGCGGCGAGCAGCTCACGGTCAAGGCGGGCGAGCCGCAGCGCCGGCCCATCGCCGTGATCACCCCGCTCTTTGACAAGCCCGTCCAACCGCCGGGCCGGGAGCCGACCCCCCGCGGGCCGGCCGCAGCCGGGGGCTGAACCGGCACCGATCCCGAGGTCAGAACGGTGGTGGTTCATCGGGTGCCCTTCGGATGGTGTGCGAGAAAACGACGGGTGCTTCGTCGGGCTCATGAGGTTCGGGTTCCGGTGGCATGGCGAAGTCGGTGTCGTCGGGTGGCCGGTAGTCGTATTCGCTGACGGGATATTCGCGGCCGAGGGGGCTGACCCAGGTCGGTGGCCCGGTGGTGCTGGTGCGGAGCGTCCAGCCGGTTTCGTGCTTGATGCGGTGGTGCTTTCGGCACAGCGGACGCAGGTTGTGCGAGCTGGTGGCGCCGCCGGACCCGTCCGACCGGTGCGGCACCGCGTGGTCGAGGTCGCAGGTGGCGGCCCGGCGGTTGCAGTACGGGAAGATGCAGGTCCGGTCCCGGGTCCTCACGTGGTCGGCCAAGGCTGCGGAGGGCCGGTAGCGGAGCCGGCCGAGGTCGAGCAGGTGGCCGGTGGTCTTGTCGTGCAGCAACCGCCGCCAGCTGCCGTCCGCGGCGAGGCTGCGGGCGAGTGACGGGGGCAGTGCGCCGTAGCCGTCGAGCAGGGCGGGGTTGTCGCGTAGGCCGAACAGCGTGGGCAGGTCCATGGTGACGTTGACCGTCACCTTGTACGGCCGGGCCACTCCGCCGGAGTCGGCGTCGGTCATGGTGCCGGTGACCAAAGCCAACAGCGCGGCGACACGGAGTTGGCCGGCGGACCGGGGCTGGTCGGCGGTCTTCTCGACGGCGCCGAGCTTGCGGGCAGCGTCCTGGATCGTCTTGTAGATCGCTTGGACGTCGGCGGCGTCGCCGGTGACGCGGAGCTCGGCCTGCCCGTCGGAACGGGTGTAGAAGTCGACGTCGTGACGGACCCGGGCGTCTTTGGCGTTCTTGCGGGTCCGGTCCGGTGCGATCCGCATCACCGCCCGCCACAGCGCCGCCCGCAGCTGCGCCAAGGTCTGGTGCCGGGCGCGGGGCAGTACACGGCGGGCGACCCAGGCAGCTTGGTCGTCGGTGAGGTGACCGACGGCTTCACAGATGGCGGTGGCATGCCACAGCGGAATGTCCGCGACGCGTAATGCGGCGGCGACCGCAGGGAGGCGGCGGAGTTCGTCGGCGACCATGACCCGGGATCCGGCGGTGTTCTCCGAGATCCGGGTGGCAGCGGCAACCTCGCATTGCAGGGCCCGTTCGGACAGTTCGATGTCGTAGTCGGGCCGGGCCTGATCCGCCTGGCGCGACAGGGCTGCAACGTGCGTAATTGCAGCGCTGCAACGGAAAGCGATGTAAGCAGCTTGCCGCTCCCACGCCGCAATCAGATCGACCGCGACGGAGGCGGACAGTTGCCGGGCGTCGACCCTGTCGAGCGCGGCGAAGATGTCCGGATCGGGTGGTGCGATCAGCGCGGCGGCAACGATCCCACGCGCAGACAATATGTCGAACATGCGTTCGAGTCTACCGCTCTGAGCTGCACCATCAAGCAGTCCGAACACATTGTGGATAACTCCGTCCCGGCTATGAGGCGGGTCCACGTCGTCGGCGGCAGCCACGCACCGGTCGCAAAGTGACATCCTCGGTGAGTGGCGATGCTGGACCCCGTTTGGCGGCGTGCAACGGCCGCCGATGCAGCTGGTCTCACTGCATTGGTGCGTCTCGCTTACGCGAAATACGAGGCCCGTATCGGTTCCGAGCCGGGCCCCATGCGGGACGACTACGGAGTCATCATCGAGACCCGGGTCGTCTGGTTGGTCGAGCAGGACGGCGAACTGACAGCCGCGCTGGTTCTTCAGCCACAAGACGACGGTCTGCTCGTCGAGAACATCGCCGTCCATCCCGAACGGCAGAACAACGGCCTTGGCACTCGGCTGCTCGCCTCTGCCGAACATCAGGCCCGGCGGGCCGGCTTACCAGTCGTTCGCCTGTACACCCACGCGTCAATGACCGAAAACGTCGACCTCTACGAACGCCGCGGATACACCGTCACGGGACTCGGGACGCAGGACGGCTTGTCTCGCGTCTTTCTCGAAAAGCGGCTGGACCATTCCACGAAAGCAGAACGACTCGGCTTGTCAGTGACACTCGTCAACCCGCCTGCGCTGGTG
This sequence comes from Frankiaceae bacterium, assembly GCA_965199805.1. Classification (GTDB taxonomy): domain Bacteria; phylum Actinomycetota; class Actinomycetes; order Frankiales; family Frankiaceae; genus DATAZK01. The sequence goes on from CBDATO010000001.1 coordinate 39,798, forward strand.
ACGTCCGGACGGTCAGTCGGACTGCAAGCACGCCTGCGCAATGACTCAACCGCTGACCTTTACATCACCTGTACGGACTCGTTCAGGGCAGCTCTCCTCGATGAGCAGACCGGTGACCTGGTGGGTGGCCTCTGGGGCTTTCGGACGCTGACCGCGCGCGGCTTCGAGCTGCCCGCCGCCTCGGAGCACGTCCTTTCCGGACAGGTCGAGGCCCGAAGAACCTCTCGCGGGCCCACGGCGAAACTGCTGCCTGGCGGTGATTACCTGATGAGCGTCGACGTGAGGCTGCATCTGCGATATCCGGATCGCACCGAGCACCTCCTCGACGTGGCGGCACCCCTACACGGGCTGACAGTCACCACTTCGACTCGCTCGAAGCCGTTGAATCCGTGAGCGACTGGTTCGGCGCAGCTTGGAGGGTCATGCGGGCATGGTGGAGGCGGTTCAACTCAGCCGAATTCACGTCGCTGAGCGTTGAGCAACGCATCCGCACGTCGGCGTGGCTCATCGTTCCGGGGCTCGTCGCCGAAGCGATCGTTTTCGGCCTGATACGCGACAATTGGGGCAAGCAATCAGGCGTATTCGCGGTAGCACTCGTCTACGCAATCGTCGCGATATTCGCGCCGCAGATCGTCACGTACTGGGCTAACCGTCACGAACCGCGAAAACGGCGCTAGTCCGCGACAGCACGTGGTCGGCGTGTGCCCCAGCCGCCACTGTCGACAGGACGCGGGCTGAAGCTGGTCGCACTGATCCTCCCGACCGGCAAGCATGGTCACATGCCTCCTCGCAAGCCTGACAAGCCCGGCCCGGGTCAGGAGTCGGTCTGGGACTACCCGCGCCCGCCACGTCTGGAGGCGTCGACGGCGTCGATCCGGGTCGAATTCGGCGGCGCCGTGCTCGTCCGGACCAACCGGTCGTACCGGGTGCTGGAGACGAGCCATCCCCCGGTGCACTACATCGCCTTGGCCGACATCGCGCCGGGCGCGCTCATCGCCGCGGAGGGCGCCTCGTACTGCGAGTGGAAGGGCGTGGCGTCCTACTACGACATCCGACTCGGCGACCGGGTCGAGCTGCGGGCAGCCTGGACCTACCCGGAGCCGACGAAGGGCTTCGCGGCGCTCGTCGACCACGTCGCCTTCTATCCGGGCCGGACGGACGGGTGCTGGCTCGACGGTGAGCAGGTGCAGGCGCAGGAGGGTGACTTCTACGGCGGTTGGCTGACGTCGCGCGTGGTCGGGCCGTTCAAGGGCGGCGCGGGCACCTGGGGCTGGTGAGCCCGGGGGAAACGGTCAGTAGGCCGCGGGCCCGGCGACGATGCCGAGCATGTGGAAGAGCTTGCCCATGCCGCTGAACTGGGCGACCGCCACGGCGATCTCCAGGAAGCCGTCCTTGCCGTAGGCCGCGATCACCGCATTGATGGTCTCGTCGGAGACGTCGGCGTGGTCGTCCCAGAAGTCGACCGTGTACGCGAGTGCGGCCCGCTCGGCCTCGGTGCACGCCGACCAGTCGTCCGCCAGCACGCGCTCCGCGGTCTCCGGCTCGACCACCGGACCGGCCCCGGCCGGGTCACCGAAGCGGCTGTTCTGGCACATGTGGCAGCCGGTGCGGCGGGCGATGGCGAGCCGGACCAGCTCCTTGGTCCGGGTCGGCACCCGGCCCCCCATGACGAGCGGCTGATACCACTGCAGCCAGCTCTCGATCAGGCCCGGCGCGTGGCCGAACTGCTCGAGCAGCGGACGGCTGCCCGGGTGCACGTCGGGGCCTAGCGTCGCCGGCTCGAGGCGCGGCTGCTGGAGCATACAGACCTGGCCATCGATCATGCCCTCGACGGTGGGTGCGGTCATGGGTCCTCCTGCTGCTCGACGTGATCGGTGGTGCGGGACGGGTGAGATCTAGCGCGCGGAGGCGGCGGCCCGGCCGCGTGAGGTCATGACCTTCCACTGCTCGAGGTCACGCTCGTCGGCGGCGCGGCCGACCCGGGTGACGGTGTCGACCTCCCCCACCTCGGCGCGCAGGGCGCCGACCGTGCACTGCTCGCGCGGCCGGATGGCGAACGGGTCGAAGCCGTAGTGCTGCATCGCGTTGAGGTGGGTGATGCGGTCGACGGAGGCGCGGTCGACCCGGTTGGCGGCGAAGAGCTCGGTCAGCTCCTCGGGAGCGTTCGGCCAGTTGCTGTCGGAGTGCGGGAAGTCGGACTCCCAGCACACCGTCGTGATGTCGAACTCGTCGAGCAGCTTGAGGGCGATCCGGTCGCTGATGAAGCAGGACAGGAAGTGGCGGCGGAAGACGTCGGTCGGCCCGGCGTAGCCCTTCGGGAACGTGTGCTGCGTCCACCCGCCGTGCCGCTTGTAGGTGTGCTCGGCGCGCCAGAGGAAGTACGGGATCCAGCCGATGTCGCCCTCGGTGAGCGAGAAGCGCAGCGTCGGGAAGCGCTCCCACAGGTCGGCCCAGATCAGCTCGACCATGGAGAACGTCGACATGATCGGCGACAGGTTCATCGCCACGCTCGCCGGGGCGTCGCTGCTGGTCATCGACGCCGACGACCGCGAGGCGCTGCCCACGTGCAGGCAGAGCACCGTGCCGGTCTCGCACGCCGCCTCGTACAGCGGATCCCAGTGCCGGGTGTGGATGGACGGCATCGCGAGCGCCTCGGGATTCTCCGAGAACGTCACGGCGTGGCAGCCCTTGGCCGCGAGCCGGCGCAGCTCGGCCGCCGCGAGGTGGACGTCGAAGAGCGGCAGCATGCCGCACGGGATGAAGCGCTCGGGATGGGCCGCGCACCACTCGTCGATGTGCCAGTCGTTGTACGCCTGGATCATCACCAGGTTGAGGTCACGGTCGGGGCCCTGGTTGAGCACCTGTCCGGAGAAGCCGGTCCAGTTCGGGAAGTTGAGGCCGGCGAGCTGTCCCCCGGCGCTCATGTCGCGCACCCGCTGATCGACGTCGTAGCAGCCCGGGCGCATCTGGTCGTAGCGCGAGGCGTCGATGTTGAAGAACTCCCGCGGCTTGCCCGCCACGGCGTTCAGCCCCAGATTGCGTCCGCGCAGGTCGCCGTAGTACCACTGCTGCGCCCCGCTGGGCTCCTCGACGACCGCGGCGCCTGATCGGCCCAGCGCGCCGGCACGTGCCGGACGAACATGTCGGCCGGCTCGCAGATGTGGTCGTCGACGCTGATCAGGATCAGGTCGTCGGCGGTGGGTGCCGCAGGCGTGTCCACAGCGGCTCCTCTCAGCAAATGAACCCGGCCCGGAGGCCGGTGGAGGTGGGCGGCGTGACGTGGATCACCGTACTCCGTCACTTCAGGCCCCGGCACGGTATCCACATGGGGTGCTCACGGTGTGGAACGTCCTCGGCCTGCTGGGCTCCGGCCTGGCCGCGGGCGTGGCCAACGCCGCTGCTGGCGGCGGCACGCTCGTCGCGTATCCCGCCCTGGTCGCCATGGGGGTGCCGCCGGTACTCGCGAACGTGACGACGACCGCCGGACTGCTGCCGGGATACGCGGGCAGCTGCCTCGGCTACCGCAAGCAGCTCACCGCCGTACGCGAGACCGCCCTCCAGCTGGCCCCCGCCGGGATCCTCGGCGGCATCGGCGGCGCGGTCCTGCTGCTCGCGACCCCGAGCGACGTCTTCGAATTCGTCGTGCCGGTGCTGGTGCTGCTCGCCTGCGCCCTGCTCGCCGTGCAGCCCCGGCTGGCGAGCTGGCTGAAGAAGCGGCGGGCCGGGCAGGCCCGGGGCACCACCGGCCCGTTCCTGGTGACCGCCGCGTGCGCGGTCTACGGCTCCTACTTCGGGGCCGGACTCGGCGTCGTCCTGCTGGCGGCCCTGGGGATCGTGCTCACGACCGACCTGCAGACCGTCAACGGCCTGAAGTCGTTGATCTCGCTGCTGGCCAATGCGGCCGGCCTCGCCGTCTTCGTGATCGGCAGCTCGGTGGCCTGGGCCGATGCGGGCCTGCTCGCCGTAGGCGCCTTCGCCGGCGGGCGGCTCGGCGCGGAGATCGCGCAGAAGCTCCCGGCCTCGACGCTGCGCCGAGCCGTCCTGGTGCTCGGGGTGGTCATCGGGGTGATCCTGGCGGTGCGTACGTACGCCTGACCCGGCTCAGCCGTCGCGTGGCTCCGGGACGATGTCGGCCCACATGATCACCAGCGCAAGCACGGCGACCACCAGGACGACGATGAGGGCGAAGCCGCCCCACCCGCCGATGCTGGCCGCACCGAGCCCCGCTCCGCCCAGCGCCAGGAGCAGCAGCACGATCGACGGCCAGCCGATGCGCGCCGTACGCCAATCGCGCCGGTCGACCGCCGGCGTGCGGGCGGCGACCCAGTCGAGGTCCTCGTCCGCCCGTTCGTCGTCCACCGGTGCGTCATCCACCCGTTCACTGTGGCAGACGCACCCGTGAAGGCGGCGCGCCGACACCGATCACCACTACGGCCGCCGACGCGAAACGGCCGCGACCGGGATCGCTCCCGGCCGCGGCCGCCTCGTGTCTACCGCAGCTGGAGTTAGTCAGCGGCGGAGAGCGGAACGTTCTGGAAGCAGGTCAGCGGCACCTTCTCCACGTACTTGCCACCACTCACCTGGACGAGCGACCCACACGGGACCGAGTTCTTGTGCGCGTCCGGGTAGGTGATCTTCCCGATGCCGCCGGCGACCTCATACCCTTCGCCGTCGTTCATCGCCTTGACGAAGGACGCCCGGGTCAGGTCCTTGCCGGCCTTCTTCAGGCCGTTGAGGAAGATGTCGGCGGAGTAGTAGCCGATCGCGATGTCCTGCGTCAGCTCCGTCTGCTTCGGGTCCGCCGCCTTCACGTCGGCCAGCATCTGCTTGTTGGCGTCGTTGTCGTCCTGGAACGAGCCGTACTGCAGGAAGACGTAGGCACCCTCGAGGGCCTGCTTCGACTGGGCCGAGGCGAGGTACTTCGAGTCGTAGGTGACCGCGTTCTCCTGCGGGCCCTTGAAGCCGGAGTTCTTCAGCGCCTGGGTGAGGCCGATGACGTTCGGAGCCGTCGTGATGTGCACGACGACGTCAGGAGCCTTGCCCGCGTTCGCGGTCAGGATGGTCTGCGCGTAGGGAGTGAAGTCCGTCGTCGCGGCGCCGGCCGGGATGGCCGCCTTGGCGTACACGACGTTCCACTTGTCGGCCTTGAACGCGGCCTCGATGACCTTGATGCCGCTCACGCCGGACGTCGAGTCCTCGGAGATCATCGCCACCGACTTGCCGGAGCCGTCCTTGATGCCGAGCAGCTTCTCCATGAGCCCGGCCGACGCGCCGGAGACCATGTTGTCCTTGTTGCTGGGCACCAGGCAGCCGGTGAAGCCGAAGCCGTAGTCGTTGTTGCAGAACGACGGGACGATGCCCCAGCCGAAGAACGGGATCTTGTTCTGCAGCAGGTACTGGCCACCGGTGGAGAGCACCGGGCTGATCAGCGGGACGACCGCGAAGGCCTTGTCCTGCTGGATGATCTTCTTGACCGTGGGCAGGTCCTGCGACGGGTCGAGCTTGTTGTCGACCGAGCCGAGGTAGTTGATCGTGCGGCCGTTGACGCCGCCGTCCTTGTTGGCCCGGTCGAAGCGGGCCTTGGCGCCGAGCTCGGCGAGCGACTGCGAGTAGCCGATCGCACTCGTCTTGACGATGTCGCCCTCGATGGTGATCGAGGTGTCGCTGACACCCTCGGCGTTGACGCTTCCGCCGCTGCCGGTTCCGCCGCCGCCGCCCGAGCTGCTCCCGCAGCCCGCCAGGCCCACGGCAGCCGCCGCAGCCAACGCGACCAGACCGACGCGTACGCGCCTGCGTTCCATCTTGTTGCCTCCATGATCGGGCCCGGCATTGGGCCCGGATATTGCATGCGCGTCGCCGCAGACATGTTCGGCGTCACCGCCGGGGGGTCGCCGGTGTACGCCCGTCAACACTTACAAGAATTTGCATCCGCCATGAATGCGACACCCCGGTGAGGGGTGCTGGTCAGGGATGCTCAGCCCAGGGACACACCGGCGTCAACCGGAAGCGTCACACCGGTGAGGTGCCTGGCCGCGTCGGACACCAGCCACAGCACCGCATCGGCGATGTCGTCGGCCTCGAGAGTGCCGCTCGGCAGCGCCGACGGGCCCGAGTTGAGCTTGATCTTGCCGCCGTGCACGTACTCGATGAACTTCGGGTGCGTGACCATGGGCGTGTTCACCCCGGTCGGATGCACCGAGTTGACCCGGATCAGGTGCGGGCCGAGCAGCTTCGCGTAACCGCGCATCAGTCCGACCAGCCCGTGCTTGGCCGCGTTGTACCCGGCGATGCCGCCACTGCCGTCGTGCATGCCGACCAGCCCGGCCATCGAGCTGATCAGCACGATCGAGCCGCCCTTGCCGGCGTCGATCATCGGCTGGGTGACCACCCGCACCGTGTTGAACGCCCCGGTGAGCATGACGTCGATGGCGTCGGACCAGGCCTGCACCACGTCGTCCAGCGTGTTCTCGTCGTGGCCGGCGTGGAAGACACCGGCGTTCGCGATCACGATGTCGAGGCCGCCGAACTCGGCGACGGCGGTCTGCACGGCGGCGTCCAGCGCGTGGATGTCGCGGACGTCGGCGACGGCGGTCAGGCAGCGCCGCCCGGTCTGCTCCACCAGCCGTTTGGTCTCGGCGAGGTCGTCGGCGGACGCCAGCGGATAGGGCACGGACACGATCTGCGTGTCGATGTCGGTCGCGACGATGTCGGCGCCGGACTCGGCCATCCGCACCGCGTGCGCCCGGCCCTGGCCGCGGCCGGCACCGGTGATGAACGCGACCTTGCCCTCGAGGCCCGGGAAGGTGATCGGCATGTCAGGCCACCACCTTCGGCGGCTTCGGCATGACGGCCAGCTGGGCGTCGAGCGCCGCGCGGATGTCGGTGTAGCGCTCGACGAGGCGGGCCTCGTCGGCCGGGTCGGTGTAGATCATGAACTGGTCGCGCTGCACGGCGTCGGCCACTAGCACGCCGATGTCGTCGACGGTCGCGGTCGACATGTCCTCCGGCAGGTAGACCCAGCCCTCGCGCTCGGACGTGCCGGCGAAGCGCATGCCCTCACCGAGGTTCGTCATGACCAGGCCGGGACACAGCACCGACAGCCCGATCCCCTGTGGCCGCAGGTACAGGAAGAGACCCTCGCTGAGCCCGTACGCGGCGAACTTCGACGTGATGTACGGGATGGCGTCGAACGTGTACGCGTAACGGCCGGCGATCGACGCCGTGTTGACGATGTGGCCGCGCCCGCGCTCCTGGAAGTACGGCAGGAAGGCCTGCACCCCGCGGATGGGGCCGAAGACGTTGATGTCGATGATCCAGCGCCAGTCGTCCATCGGAATCGTCTCCGGCGGGCCCATGAGCACGACGCCGGCGTTGTTCATCAGCAGGTCGACGGCGCCGAACCGCTCGAGCGACGCCTCGCGCAGGGCGTGCAGGTCGGCGTCCTCGCGCACGTCGCAGTGCACCGCGAGGGCGCTCCGGCCGGTCTCCTCGACCAGCTTCACCGTCTCCGCCATCCGCTCCTCGTGGATGTCGGCGACGACGATGTCGGCGCCGCGGCGGGCGAATTCGAGGGCGCATCCCCGGCCGATGCCGCTGGCCGCACCCGTCACCACCGCAACGGTGCCGCTCTCGATCTTCATTCGGATCCTCTTTCGTTCGCCGGACGTGCAGCGCACGCTAGATCCAGGCCCCCGCCCGCTTCCCGGCGGGTGGCCGCGGGGCACCGGTTACCGTCGCGGACGTGACCGCAACCGCCACCACGGAGCACGTACGCACCTGTCCGCTCTGCGAGGCGATGTGCGGCCTGCGGATCGAGATGCGCGGCGAGGAGGTCGTGCGCATCCGGCCGAACAAGGACGACGTCTTCAGCAAGGGCCACATCTGCCCCAAGGGCACGACGCTCGGCCATCTGCACGCCGATCCCAACCGGCTGCGCGGCCCGGTGGTCCGTGACCCGGGCAGCGACACCTTCCGCGAGGTGAGCTGGGACGAGGCGTTCGAGACCTGCGAGCGGCTGCTGCACGCGGTCATCGCCGAGCACGGGCGCGAGTCGCTGATCGCGTACGTCGGCAACCCGGTCGCCCACACCTTCTCGCTCGCGCGCTACCTCGGCCTGTTCTTCGGCTTCACCGGCATCCCGAACATGTACTCGGCCGGCACCGTCGACCAGTGGCCGAAGAACGTGTCGGCGGCGCTCATGTACGGCGGCATGTGGGACATCCCGGTGCCCGACCTGCAGCGCAGCACGTTCGCCGTCTTCATGGGGGCGAACCCGCAGGCGTCCAACGGCTCGCTGATGGGCTGCCCCGACATCCTCGGCGAGCTCGACCGCATCCGCGCCGGCGGCGGCGAGGTCATCGTCATCGACCCGCGCCGCACGGGTACGGCCCGCAAGGCCACCGAGTGGGTGCCGATCCTGCCGGGCACCGACGCCGCCCTGCTGCTCGCGGTGGTGCAGGTGCTCTTCGCCGAGGACCTGGTCGACCTCGGCGCCCTGGCCGACCACGTCAACGGGCTCGACGAGCTGCGGGCCCTGTCGGCCGACTACACGCCCGAGCGGGTCGCCCGTACGTGCCGGGTGCCGGCCGACCGCATCCGCCGGCTCGCGCGCCAGATCGCCGCCGCCGAGTCGGGCGTCGTCTACGGCCGCATCGGGCTCTGCAACCAGGAGTTCGGCACGCTGTCGAGCTGGCTCATCGACGTCGTCAACATCCTCACCGGCAGCTTCGACGTGCCGGGCGGCCTGATGTTCACCGACCCGGTGAACTGGACACGCGGCACCCTGCCGCCGAAGCCCGGCACCCCGGGCACGACCCCCGCCTTCGGCAAGTTCCGCAGCCGCGTACGTGGGGCGCCGGAGGTCTTCGGCCAGATCCCGATCTCGTGCATGGCGGAGGAGATCGACACCCCCGGCGCCGGTCAGGCACACGGCCTGATCACGTTCGCCGGCAACCCGGCGCTCAGCGCCCCCGGCTCCGAACGGCTCGCCGCCGCGCTGCCGATGCTCGGCGCGATGATCAGCATCGACAACTGGGTGAACGAGACCACCCGGCACGCGCACGTCATCCTGCCGGGCCTCAGCGCCCTGGAGCAGCCGCACTTCGACGACATGGGCTGGAAGTACGCGGTCCGCAACGCCGGCAAGTGGTCCGACGCGATCCGCCCGCCGGCGGACGACCGTCCCGCCGAGTGGGAGATCATGGTCCGGCTCGCCGGCATCATCCAGGGCTCCAAGGCGTCCGAGGTCGACGTCGCCGCCCTGGACGACCGGTACTTCCTCTCGCTGCTCGGCGCGATCGGGCTCGAGCCGGAGCAGGTGCTGCCGCACTACACGAGTGGCGGACCCGAACGGATCCTGGACCTGTCGATCCGCACCGGCGCGTACGGAGACTGGTACGGCCGCAATCCCAGCGGCGTCACCCTTCACTCCTTCCGCGACGCCCCCGACGGCCTCGACTTCGGCGCCCTGCAGCCGCGGATCCCCCAGCTGCTGCGTACCGAATCCGGCCGGATCGAGCTGGCGCCGCCGTACATCACGAGTGACCTGCCGCGTCTCGCCGAACGGCTCGAGCGTGATCCGACCAGCCTGGTGATGGTCAGCCGCCGGCACCTGCGCTCCAACAACTCGTGGCTGCACCAGGTGCCCACGCTGATGGGCGGCACCAACCGCTGCACGTTGCTGATGAACCCGAAGGACGCGGCCGACAGCGGCGTCGCCGGGGCCGCCATGGTGCGGGTGACCAGCGAGAGCGGCAGCGTCGACGTGGCCCTCGAGGAGACCGAGGAGATGATGCCGGGGGTCGTCTCTCTGCCCCACGGCTGGGGCCACACCGTGCCGGGCGCCCAGCCCGGGGTGGCGCCGGAGCATGCCGGGGTCAACGCGAACCTGCTCGCGCCGAGCCACCTCGTCGACGTGCCGTCGGGCAATGCCGTCGTCAACGGCTTCCCGGTCACCGTGACGGCGGTCGCGTGATGGGCCGCTTCACCGGCCGCACCGCGGTAGTCACCGGCGGCGGCCGCGGCATCGGCCGGTCGATCGCGCTCGGGTTGGCGCGCGAAGGCGCCAATGTGGTGATCTCCTCGCGTACGGAGGCCGAGCTCGCGGCGGTGGTCACCGAGCTGGAAGCCACCGGCGCCCGCGCCACGTTCGTCGTCGCCGACGCCACCGACCGGGCCTCGGCGATCACGCCGGTCGAGGCCGCGGTCGAACGCTTCGGGGCGGTCGACATCCTGGTCAACAACGCGGGCGGCACGCTCGGCGGTGGGCACGACCCCTTCGCCTCCACACCCGACCAGGACGGCTTCGAACGCACGCTGGTGCTGTGCCTGACCTCGCCGTGGTGGACGTCCGTCGCGGCGCTGCCCGGCATGCGGGAGCGCGGCTGGGGACGCATCATCAACATCGGCTCGGGTGCGGCCAAGACGTCGGGCGGGTCAGCGGCCTACACCGCCGCCAAGCACGGCCTGGTCGGTCTGACCAAGCAGCTCGCGGTCGCGACCGGCGAGCTCGGCATCACCGTCAACTGCCTGTGCCCCGGATGGACGCAGACCGCCCTGCTCGACTGGAACAAGGTCGCGACAGGCCGCGGCACGAGCGTCGAGGAGGCGCGGCAATGGGCTGCGCAGCAGTCGGTGCAGAACCGCATTCTCGACCCCGACGAGCTGACCGACATGGCCGTCCTGCTCGCGTCGGACTCCGGCCGCGGAATCACCGGCCAGGTGATCAGCGTGGACGGCGGGTACAAGGTCTGACGGTCGCACGGGTGTGAAGGGGACGGCTGCCACCGCCATGGCAGCCGTCCCACACCTGAGACCCCCCGGGAGTCGACCGGTGCGGCATCAGGCCCATGCGGGGACGATCCGCACCGGCATCTCCTTGATGCCGCTGATGAAGTTGGAGCGAAGGCGCGAGACCGGGCCGGTCAGCTCGAACCGGTCGACCTTCTTCGCCAACGCCACCAGCATCAACTCCAACTCGAGCAATGCCAAGTGCCTTCCCAGACAGAAGTGCGGTCCGCCACCGCCGAACCCGATGTGCGGGTTGGGATCGCGGCCGACGTCGAACGTGTTCGGGTTGTCGAAGACCGACTCGTCGCGGTTGGCCGAGGTGTAATACATGATCACCTTGTCGCCGGTCTTGAGCTGGACGCCGGACAGCTCGGTGTCCTGCATGACCGTGCGGCGGAAGTCCATGACCGGGCTGACCCAGCGCACGATCTCGTCGGCGGCGGTGCGCTTGAGGCCCTCCGGGTCGGCCTTGAACCGCTCCCACTGCTCCGGGTTCTCGATGAACGCCTGGATGCCGCCCGAGATCGCGTTGCGGGTCGTCTCGTTGCCGGTGACCATGAGCAGCACGAAGAAGATGTCGAACTCCATCTCCGACAGCTCCCGGCCCTCCTCGTCGGGGGCGATGAGCTTGGTGATGATGTCGTCGCGCGGGCACGCCCGGCGGTCGGCGGCCAGCTCGTTGGCGTACATGTACACCTCGCCGGCGGCCTGGGCCGTCTCCTGCGGGTTGGTGACCGACGGGTCGTCGCCGGAGAGCATCTTGTTGGACCAGTGGAAGAGCTTGTGCCGGTCCTCGAACGGGACACCGATGAGCTCGGCGATGACGACCAACGGCAGCTCGGCGGCGATCATGGTGACCAGGTCACCCTCGCCCTGCTCGAGCGCGCGGTCGACGATGCCGTCGCACACCTCGGCGATCTTCTCGTGCAGCTTGCCGATGGTGCGCGGCGTGAAGCCGCGGTTGACCAGGCTGCGCTGGCGGGTGTGCTCCGGCGGGTCCATGTTGACCATGGACATCCGCTGCTCGGCCTTGGCGGCGTCCGGGATCTCCTGGATGAAGCAGGTCTCGGCGTTGGACGAGAAGATCTCCGGGTTACGCGACATCGTCACGACGTCGGCGTAGCTCGTGACCGCCCAGTAGCCGTCCGACCGCTGCGGGTCGGCGTGCTTGTAGACCGGTGCCTGCGCGCGCAGCACCTCGAACTGGTCGTAAGGCACCCCGTGGACGTACACCTCGGGGTCGTACAGATCGATCGGGATGCCGACGTCGGTACGCGGCTCGGAATCAACGCTCATGCGTCAAGGGTGCTGCACGAGCTCACAGCCGATGCCGTCGGGGTCGGTCAGGAAGAACATCCGGGCGCTGTGCGCCGGGTCGAGTTCGACGTCGAAGATCTGCGTCGGGCTGAGGCCGGCGGCGAGGGCCGTCTTCCGGACGGCGTCGAGGTCGTCGACGCTGAACGACAGACCGGTCAGGCCGCGGTAGCGCGGCAGGCGCTCGTCGGGCGAGACCGGCTGGTCCAGCTGCTCGATGGTGTGCAGCCGGTAGCCGCCCGCGTCGATGAACGTGGAGCGGATCCGGACGCCGCTGCGGCCGAACATCGCGTCCAGTGCGGGCGACTCGATCTCCATGTCGTCCTCGGGCTCGGCACCGAAGACCTTGCGGTAGAAGTCGATGGTCCGATCGGTGTCGAGCACGTGGTAGATCAGGTGGCTCGGCGTGAGGGACGCCTTCAGGGCTGGCATGGCCCCGGAGTATGGGCCTGGTGCGTCAGCCGTCGAGCAGGTGGTCGAGCAGGCCTTCGGTGACATAGTCCGGGAAGGCCGGCGAAGGCAGCGGGCGACCCTGCTCGACGGTCCAGCCCAGCCGTTCGCGTACGAGCGGTGCCAGGTAGTACGCCCCCGCGACGACCGTGCGCAGCGCACGCCGGCCCGCCGGCTCGGCGCCCTCGTCCACCGCGTCGAGGTCGGTGCGCAGCAGCGGCAGCAGGTCGGGCCGTACGGCGACGACGCGATCGAGCAGCGCGCCGCCCACATCGATCTCGGAGGACGTCGGCATCACCCCGTCGCTCGGGAGCAGCCGGTCGGCCGCGGCCAGCAGCCGGGCGCGGTCGGCGGAGGTGGGCCGGTCGGCCGGAGCCCGCACTCCCCCGAGACTCAGGGGCGTGCCGGCAGCCGGATGCGTCCCGGCTGAGCCGGCGGCGCCGCGGGTGGCGATGATCCGCTCGGCGGTGCGCAGCGCGAGCGCGCAGATGGTGGTCGTCGGGTTCATGCCGCCGACGGTCGGCATGACGCTGCCGTCGATGATCCCCAGGTTGGGGATGCGGTGGGTGAAGCCCCAGCGGTCGCACACCGACGTGGCGGGATCGGTGCCCATTCGGGCCGTACCCATGAGGTGGCCGTTGGCGCGGGCGCGTGCGATCCGCAGGTCGCGGATGCCGGCGCCGTCGAGCGACTCGAGCGCGCGCTCGGCGTGCCAGTCCAGCAACCGGTCGCTGTTGACGCCGGTGCGGTAGGTGACGGTGGCGCCGGGCACCCCGGCCCGGTCGGGCTCGCCGCCGAGGGTGACCCGGTTGTCGTCCTCGGGCAGGTCCTCGGCGAGCAGCACCCACATCACGCGCCGGCCCAGGTTCTCCCGCATCTCCCGGTGGTGCTCGGCACCCCAGCCGACGCGGCCGCCGAGCGCCGTCTGCAGCGGCAGGCCGCCGGCGGTGAGCGCCCACCGCGCGCCCCGCACGAAGCCGCGGGACGCATCCGAGGCGTAGAACTCGAGCGAGTTGATCAGTCCGCCGTTGTGCCCGACCCACGGCGGTCCGCTCTCGCGGATGCCCTCGACCAGCGCCATCGGGTGCAGCATCAGGCCGCGGCCGACGAGCCCGGAGTCGTTCGCCAGGCCGTCGGGGTGCCGGGCGTCGGCGGAGGCCAGCAGCAGCCGGGCCGTGCCGACCCCGTTCGCCGCGCACAGCACGACGTCGGCGCGCGTCTCGTGTTCTCGCCCAGCGGCGTCGACCCACTCGACACCGGTCGCGCGGTCGTCCGGGCCGACCAGCACCCGGCGTACGACGGCTCCGGTGATCAGGGTGCCGCCGGCCGCCTCGAACGCCGGCCAGTGCGTGACGTCCGTCGACGCCTTCGCGCCCTCGTTGCACCCCTGACCGCACGAGCCGCGCTGGACGCAGCTGTGCCGGCCCGCGTACGGCACCGACAGGATCGCGTTGTTCTCCGGCCACCAGTGCCAGCCCCGGCGGGCGTGCTCGCGCGCGACCATGAGCCCCGGCGGGCCGATGGGCAGCGGCGGCAGCGGCGGGTCCTCCCCCGCCGGGTAGCGCGGGTTGCCGCCGAGCCCGGAGACGCCGAGCTGCCGGTCGCTCGCCTCGTAGTACGGCTGCAGCTCCTCGTACGTCAGCGGCCAGTCGGAGGCCACCCCATCGGTGCTGCGCACCCGGAAGTCGGCCGGGGTGAGCCGCGGCCACTGACCGTTGTAGAGGACGGTGCCGCCGCCGACGCCGTTCCAGTTCAGCACCGCGATGTCGGAGCCGCGGTCGTCGACCGGGTAGTCCGCCGCACCCCCGCGGATGCCGGGCAGGCTCGACCACGTCTTCATCCCGATGAGCTCACCGGCCGGGTCGTCACCGCCGAACGACGCCCGGTCGGGCCAGCCGCCCTGCTCCAGGCAGACGACGCGGCGGCCGGCGCGGACCAGGGCCAGCGCGGCGACCCCGGCGGCCGCACCGGCGCCGACGATCACCACGTCGGCGGCAGCGGCGGGAGATGACATGCGGCCGTCAGCATCGCACGCCGCCCCGTCATGCTGGCACCCGGAGAGTGGAGGCCGCATGAGCGTGCAGACGAGCCGGCAGGGCCGGGTGCTGATCGTCAGGCTGGACCGCGAGGACAAGCGCAACGCGCTGAACAAGCAGGTCACGCCCGGCCTCGACGCGGCCATGAACGAGCTCGAGGACGACCCCGAGCTGTGGTGCGGCGTGCTGACCGGCGGTGACCGGTACTTCTCCGCCGGTGCCGACCTGACGGAGGGCCCGGGTGACCCGACCCCGCGCGGTGGCCTCGTCGGGCTGATCCGCCGTACGCGCTCGAAGCCGCTGATCGCCGCGGTGGAGGGCTTCGCGCTCGGCGGCGGCCTGGAGCTGGTGCTCTGCTGCGACCTGGTCGTCGCCGCCACCGGTGCGCGCTTCGGCCTGCCGGAGGTGAAGCGCGGCCTGATGCCCGACTTCGGAGGCGCGTTCCGGATCGCCCGCCACCTGCCCCGCAACGTGGCACGGGAGCTGCTGCTCACCGGCGAGCCGATCGACGCCGAACGCGCCGAACGCCTCGGCTTCGTCAACCGGATCTGCGCCCCCGGTCAGGCGACGGCCACGGCGGTCGAGCTCGCCGAAGCGATCTGCGCCAACGCCCCCCTCGCCGTACGCGAGGCGCTGGCCGTCTTCGAGCGCGAGGCCACCCCCGACGAGGACCCGATCTTCGCCTTCAGCAACGCCGCCCACCAGCGGCTGCTCGCCACGGCCGACATGCGCGAAGGCGTCACGGCCTTCTTCGAACGCCGACCGCCGCGCTGGACGGGCAGCTGATTTTGCCGACCACCGACGCGTGCTAGCTTCCGCGCCCGTAAGCGGACGACTTGAAGGAGTGCAGCATGAGCGCGTCACCCACCGTCCTGCTCGACGGGCTCGTCTTCGGTGAGGGCCCCCGCTGGCGGGACGGGGAGCTGTGGTTCAGCGACATGCACGGGCACCAGGTGCACCGCGTACGCGTCGACGGCCCCCGCCTCGTGGAGGACACCGTCGTCGTGGAGATCACCGACGACATCCCGTCGGGGCTCGGCTGGCTGCCCGACGGGTCATTGCTGGTCGTCGCGATGAACACCCAGCAGCTGCGCCGGGTGGCGCCGGACGGCAGCGTCACGGTGCACGCCGACTGCTCGGACCTCGCCCGGGGCTCGCTCAACGACATGATCGTGCGGGACGACGGCACCGCGTACGTCGGTGACATGGGCTCGCGCATCTTCGACGAGCACCCCGATCACAGCGTGCCGGGACAGACCCTGCGGGTGAGCCCGGACGGCACGGTGAGCATCGGCGCGGACGAGCTGCGCTCGCCCAACGGTCACGTGCTGACGGCGGACGAGCGCACACTCGTCGTCGGCGAGTCCGGCGGCGGGCGGCTGACCGCGTTCGACGTGGCGCCGGACGGGTCGCTGAGCGGGCAGCGCGTCTTCGCGGAGCTCCCGCCTGCGGAGGGCCGGCGGATCGCGCCTCCGGACGGCATCTGCCTCGACGCGCAGGGAGCGGTCTGGGTGGCCGACCCGATCGGCGGACGGCTGCTGCGGGTGCGTGACGGTGGGGAGGTCACCGATGTCGTACCGATCGCCGGCGTGCCGGTCGCGGTGGTGCTGGGCGGCGCGGACCGCCGGACGCTCTACGCGTGCGTCGCGGACGACTGGAAGCGGGACGCCCTGATCAGCCGGCGCAGCGGGCGGATCATGGCGATGACGGTCGAGGTGGCGGGAGCGGGCAAGCCCTAGGCGGTCAGGTCGCGCGGCACCGGGGCCGGCGTCACCGCAGCCGGCGCCGCGGCGCGCGGGATCTCGCTCGGCACGTAGCAGTGCCAGCAGACGCCACCGCCCGTGACCAGGACGAAGCCGTCGCGGTGGGCCACGTCGCCGAAGGCACGCAGCAGCCAGCCACCCAGGCGCGACAGCACGCCCCGCTTCAGCTCGGCCTCCCAGAGCGCGAAGTCGCGCTGGGCAGTGTCCGGGCGGCCCGGCTTACCTTTTTGTGATGCACGTCTCACACGGGTCATTGAACCCCAGGTGAGGGCCGTCCAAACGGTTTCCGTGCTAAGTCGTAGCCGCGGTTCCGCTTAGCCGTCCTGCCGACGGCCGCTTGATCGCCCGCAGCTACGCTGCTCGCCGCCCGGCAATCGAAGTGAGGCGCGAATGACGACGACCGCAGCGCAGCCACGGCTGGGCGACCCGGACACGTTCGCGGCCGGACCGCCGCACGAGCTCTTCGCCGAGCTGCGCCGCACGGATCCGGTGCTGTGGCAGGAGATGGACGGCGAGCCCGGGTTTTACGCGGTGCTGCGGCACGCCGACGTGCTGGCGGTCTCGCACAAGCCGACGCTGTACTCGGCCGAGACCGGCGGCATCATGCTCGAGGACCCGCCGCCGGAGAGCCTCGCCATGTCGCGGGACATGCTCGTCGTGATGGACCCGCCGCGGCACGGCCGTTACCGGCGGCCGGTCCTGCCCTGCTTCAAGCCGAAGGCCGTCGGTCAGCTGGAGCAGCAGATCCGGCAGCTGTGCCGCGACATCATGGCGGAGGCACGCGAGCTCGGCCCCGAGGTTGAATTCGTGCAGGACGTGAGCGCGAAGCTCCCCACCCGCGTCATGGGACGCCTCATGGGGCTGCCCGAGCAGGACTGGCCGTTCGTGCACCGGGTCACCGAGCAGATGTTGGCCGGTCAGGACCCTGAGGTCACGACCGACGAGTCGAATCGCAACTCGATCATGGAGCTGGCCGCGTACGCGATGCAGTTCGCCGCCGACCGGCGCACCCGCCCCGAGCAGGGTGACGTCACGGACGTGCTGCTCACGGCCGACTTCGACGGCAAGCGGATGACCGACGCCGACTTCGCCAGCTTCTTCTGCCAGCTGGTGGGTGCGGGCAACGACACCACCAAGACCCTCACCGCCTCCGGGGTGGTCGCCCTGCTCGAGCACCCCGATCAGCTGGCGGCCCTGCGCGCCGATCCGGGCCTTGCCGCCGGCGCGGTCGAGGAGATGCTGCGCTGGGCCAACCCGGTGCACTACATGCGGCGCACCGCCACGGCCGACACCGAGCTCGCGGGCGTCGCGATCCCGGCCGGCTCCAAGGTGGCGATGTACTACACCTCCGCCAACCGCGACGAGTCGGTGTTCGACGACCCGCAGCGCTTCGACCTCCGGCGCCAGCCCAACCGCCACCTGACGTTCGGCTTCGCCGAGCACTTCTGCCTGGGCGCCCACCTCGCCCGGCTGGAGGCCCGGCTGTTCTTCGAGGAGCTGCTCGCCGCGTATCCCGCCTTCGCGCTCGCGGGTGACCCCGTACGGCTGCGCTCGAACTTCACGAACGGCCATCGGCGGGTGCCCGTCCGGCTGTGGCCGTGAGCCGGAGCGAGCCGTGAGTCATCCCGATCCGCTGGTCATCGGACTGATGTTCGGCGCCGGGCAGGACTTCCGACCCGCCGCCGACGTGCAGGCCGAGTGCGAGCAGCTGGCCGCGATCGACCCTCGCATCGAGGTGCTGACGGTGTCCTACTCCGAGCCGGCGGAGCTGCGCGGCCGGCGCGGCGCAGCACCGCACGAGGATCTCAGCGACCTCGCGCCCGCGCTCACCGCCGAGCAGCAGGAGGCGTTCGCCCGGGTCGAGGTCGTGCTGGCGCTGGACCTGCCGCACGACGTGACCGCCCGGGCGCCGCATCTGAAGTGGGTGCAGGGCTCCGGCGCAGGCGTGAGCCAGCTGGCGGCCTGCGGCCTCGCCGAGGCCGGCGTCCGGCTCACCACCGCGGCCGGGGTCAACGCGGTGTCGATCAGCGAATTCGTCATCGGCCGGTTGCTGCAGATGTGGAAGCGCTTCCCCGAGCTCGACGCCGGTGCGGCGGAGCACCGCTGGCAGCCTGCATTCGGGCGGGAGATCACCGGCCTCACGCTCGGCGTGGTCGGCCTGGGGGCGATCGGCCGCAACGTGGCGCGCAGGGCACGCGGGATGGGTCTGTCGGTCATCGCCCAGCGGCGGACGGCGCTGCCCGGTCAGCGCGATCCGGACGTCGACGACCTGCTCACGCCGGACCGGCTGCACGAGCTGGCCGCCCGCAGCGACGCCGTGGTCGCGGCCGCGCCCGAGACCCCGGCGACGATCGACCTGTTCGACGCCGCGTTCTTCGCCGCCATGCGCCCGGGGGCGCTGTTCGTCAACGTCGGCCGGGGCAGCGCCGTCGACGAGGACGCCCTCGCCGCCGCGCTGCGGTCCGGCCACCTGGCCGGCGCCGCGCTCGACGTCTTCCGCCAGGAGCCGCTCCCGGCCGACTCGCCGCTGTGGGAGGTGCCGCGGCTGCTGATCTCCCCGCACAGCGCGACGGCGATCACCAGCTACTTCCCCAACCTGCACGGCCTGCTGCGCGACAACGTCCGCCGCTACCTCGCCGGGGAGCCACTCGTGAACGAGGTGGACCCGGCCGTCGGCTTCTGATCCCTGCCGGCACCGGGCATGCACGTACAGGCCGTGCATGTACGGACTGATTGAAATGGCGTTCCAGCCGAGTGACGCGTGCTACTTTTCGATTCACTCACCGTACTCACATCTGGTCGGCCGTTCCCAGTCGATCCGTGGTCGGTGATCCCCCCTGCGATGCCGCGCCGCTTCCGGACGTCCCGGGCCGGCCGGTTCGACCCCTGCACCTTCTGGAGCTTCCATGCCCGTAGAGCGGCCCACCCGGCGCGCTTTGACCACCAGCCGAGCCTTGGTGGCGCTGTCCGTCACCGCGCTCGCCTTCACCGCGGCCTGCGGCCGCTCCGCGAGCGACACCGGCGACACCGGCGGCAGCACCGCGCCGACCACCGGTGCGGCGTCCGCGTCTGCCACCAGCTCCGCCGGCAAGGGTGACTTCGGCACCCTGAAGGGCATCTGCGGCCCCGGCGACGCGAAGGGCGCCACCGCCAAGGGCATCACCGACTCCGAGATCCGGATCGGCACCACCGCCGACCCGGGTGCGGCCGCCGTGCCGGGCCTCGAGCAGGAGTTCTTCGACACCGCCGACGCCTTCTCCGCCTGGTGCAACGAGGCCGGCGGCATCAACGGCCGCAAGATCGTCGTCGACAAGTGGGACGCCAAGCTCTTCAACGTCGGCCAGGCCTTCACCAACGCCTGCCAGAAGGACTTCATGCTGGTCGGCAACGGCAACGCCTTCGACAGCGCCGGCGTGCCGGTGCGTGAGAAGTGCGAGCAGGGCGACATCTACGCCTACGCCGTCTCGCCCGAGGCCGTGAAGTCGAAGTACCAGATCGCCGCCGTGCCGCAGAACGTCAACCAGTACGCGTACGGCCCGCTGCGTCTGCTCACCGAGGCCTACCCCGAGTCGAAGACCGGCGGCGTCGGCATCGGCGGCAGCACGCTGGCCTCCCTGATCCCGACGGGCCTCAAGGTCCAGGAGTCGCTCAAGGAGGACGGCGTCAAGGTGACGGTGCTGCAGCAGCAGCCGCCGGCCGTCACCAACTACCGGCCGTACATGGAGGAGCTGAAGAACTCCGGCACCGTCGGCGTCAACCAGATCACCGGCCAGGACATCACCACCGTCTACCAGGCCATGAAGAACATCAGCTTCCAGCCGCAGTTCGTGCTCGGCAGCGTGCAGTACTACCTGGAGAACCAGGTCGAGGCCGCCAAGTCGCTGGGCACCTTCCCCGACACCTACGTCGGCTTCTCCCACCTCGCCTTCGAGATGGACGAGACGAAGTACCCGGTCCTGAAGCAGGTCAAGGACATCCTCAAGGCGACGATCGACAAGCCGCGCTTCACCGACTTCACCGCCTCGTCGTTCAGCGC
Organism: Frankiaceae bacterium; assembly: GCA_965199805.1. GTDB lineage: Bacteria > Actinomycetota > Actinomycetes > Frankiales > Frankiaceae > DATAZK01. The sequence continues at coordinate 60,185 of CBDATO010000001.1, forward strand.
CTGGGCGCTGTTCGCCAAGTCGGCGACCGCCTGCGGCTCCGAGCTCACCCGCGACTGCGTGCTCGAGAAGGCGGCGACGGAGAAGAACTGGGACGCCGGAGGCCTCTACGCCCCCACCGCCCTGTCGACGACCGACCCGCAGCTCAACAAGTGCTGGCTGGTCATCAAGCTCACGACCGACGGCTGGGTCTACGACGAGAAGGTCACCAACCCGACCAAGGGCCCGTTCAACTGCGACCCGAAGAACGCCAGCAAGGTGGAGACCTACCTCGCCAAGTAGCGCTCCTGCGTGATCGGAAGGGCCCGGGTCTGCCGACCCGGGCCCTTTCGCCGTGTCAGGAGCCGGTGGGGCGGTGCTGCCGGCGACTCGGCGGCAGACCGAGCTTCTCCCGCTCCTCGGCGATCAGCTGGGTGAACTCGTCGGGATGGCTCTTCACGAGGCGCAGCCGGGCGCGCCCGGAAGCCAGCGTCACGAGGTTCTGACAGGTGTTGCAGCACGGTCGGCGGCCGCCGACGCAGCTCTTGCTGGGACTGAAATGCTCAATCGACTTCTCCGCGCCGCAACTCGTGCATGTGCGGTGTCTTGAACCCACCACCGGACGCCTCCCGACTCGTTACGCCATCACCCGCTGGTTGTGATGCATAACACACTCACGGGGCGCACGTGCAGGAAAGTCACAGTTCAGGCCGTCTCCTGGACCACCTGATCCGGACGCTTGTCATCGCGCCAGCCACGCCAGGCGGGATGGCGCAACCGGCCGTCGACGGTCCACTCGGCGAAGGCCACCTCACCCACGAGGTCGGGGGTCACCCACCGGGCGTCACGGGCGTCGGCCCGCGGCACATCGGCGAACGGCGAGGTGTCCCTGGCTCGGTCGGCGAAGAGCCGGGCCGCCTCTTCGAGGGCGTCGGACGTGAAGCCGGTGCCGACCTTGCCCACGTAGCGCAGGCCGTCGCCGTCGGGGATCCCAAGCAGCAGTGAGCCGACCCGTCCCTCCCGGCCGCCCGACCCCGGCTTCCAGCCGCCGACGATGACTTCCTGGGCGCGGACGTTCTTGATCTTGAGCCAGTCGCCGCTGCGCTTGCCGGGCAGATACTTCGAGTCCAGCCGCTTGGCGACGACGCCCTCGAGTTGGCTCTCCTGACTGGCGCGTACGGCATCGGCACCGCTGCCGTGGAACGCCGGCGGCACCTGCCAGGCCGGACCCGCAAGACCCAGCGCCTCGAGCCGCTCGCGCCGTACCAGGTACGGCTCGTCCAGCAGCGAGCGGCCGTCGGCGTACAGCAGGTCGAACAGCAGCAGCACGACAGGATCGCTCGTCCGCAGGGCCTGCACGCTGTGGCCGCGCACGTGCATGCGGCGCTGCAGGCGGCTGAAGCTCGGCCGTCCCTTCGCGTCGAGGGCGACGATCTCGCCGTCGAGCAGGGCCGGCTGCCCCACCGCGGCGCCCAGGCCCGCCAGCTCGGGATACGAGCCGGTCATGTCCAGCTCGTTGCGTGAGGTGAGCCGCACCCCGCCCGCGTCGTCGACCTGCACCAGCGCGCGTACGCCGTCCCACTTCATCTCGTACGCCCACCGCTCGTCCTGCGCGTCGGGCGGCAGGGTGCCGAGGACGGCGAGCATCGGCTGCACGTGGGGTGGCCCGGCCGGCCGATCATCGCGCTGCTGCGGCATGCCGCCAGCTTGGCAGGCCGTCAGCGCGGACGCGTCTCAGCCCATGCGACAGACGCTCGAGCTCACAGTCGTACGACGACGCGACCCATGGTCTCGCGGCGCTCCTGGCGCTCCATGGCCTCGGGCAGCTCGTCGAAGGAGACCTCACCGGTGACAACGGTGTGCACGGTGCCGGACTGCATCAGCTGCAGGATGTGGCGGTGCGCGGCGAGCCCCTCGCTGCGCGCCGGCCAGTTCAGCCCCATGGTCAGGCGGGTCTGCAGCGGGTCCGCCGCATAGGCGAGGCACACGCCGAGCAGCGAGAAGTTGCCGTAGATGGCGGGCTGCACGACCAGCGCGGCGCCGTCGTTGGTGATGTCGGAGGCGTAGCCGACGAGCAGGATGCGCCCGTTCATCCCCATGCAGCGGAAGGTCTCGAGGGTGACGTCGCCACCGACCGAGTCCAGGGCGACGTCGACGCCGGCCCCGAACGTCGCGTCGACGACCTGCTGCGCGAAGCCGCCCTCGCGGTAGTTGATGACGACGTCGGCGCCGAGCTCCTTGCAGAACTCGAGCTTCTCCGCCGAGCCGGCGGTCGCGATGACCGTGGCCCCGGCCGCCTTGCCGAGCTGGATCGCGGCGGAGCCGACGCCTCCGGCACCGGCGTGCACCAGCAGCGTCTCGCCGGCCTGCAGCTTCGTCCGTTCGTAGAGGCTGAAGTGGCTGAGGTGGAAGGGGTAGTGCAGGGCCGCGCCCTGCGCGTCGTCCAGCCAGTCGGGGATGAGCATCGCGCTCACGCCGTCGACGTTGGCGTACTCGGCGAAGCCGCCGCCGGCGCCCGACGGGATGCCGACGATGCGCCGACCGAGCAGGTGCTCCTGCCCCGCGCCGGCCGCCTCGACGACGCCCATCGCCTCCATGCCCGGCACGAACGGCGGCTGCAGCGGCACGATGCTCCACTTGCCGCGCACGATGTCGGTGTCGTTGAAGTTCACGCAGAAGGTCGAGACCTTGACCCGGACCTCGCCCGGGCCCGGCGCCCGCACCTCGATCTGCTGGCGCTCGAGCACCTTCGTCGGGTCACCGAGTGCGGTGGCCACCCACGCGTCTGCCTTGATGCTCTCGTTCGCCATGCGGGTCATCCTGCACCAGGTGCTTGACCTGGTCAACAAAGTCGCCGGGTTCAGCGGCGGCTCGAGAAGCCGCTCGAGGCGAGGCCCCCGGACAGCGAAGCATCGGCCTCGGCGGCGTCGACCTGGCCGAGCTTGCCCGGGTTGAGCAGGCCGTACGGGTCGACGTCGGCCTTGAAGTCGCGCTGCCGGACGTCGAACTCGTACAGCGAGGTCGACGACAGCACCGGGCGGTGGGTGTCCGCCACCAGGCAGCCGAGTCCGGCGGCCAGCTCGCTGACGCTGACCAGCGCGGACTCATCGGGCACGCAGAGCGCGAGCTGCAGCGCCGGCCGGCCGGCGAAGCGCTTGATGCTCACGGCGATGCAGGTGCCCTCGGGCGCCAGCGCCCGCAGCCGTTCGAGCGCGGCGACCGGCTCGTCCTCGGGCAGCAGGGCGATCAGCGTCGCGATGGTCGGGCGCTGCTTGCGCAGCCAGAAGACCGAGTGCCCCCAGGTGTACTCGTAGAACGGGATGCCGCGCGGGCCCGCGCCGACCGCGACGTCGTGGACCACCTCGACGCCGGCCGGGCAGCTGTCGGCGGCCATCCGGCACACCGTCTCCACCGCATGCGGAGCGGCCATGACCAGCACGGCCGCGCGGCCGGCCGGCAGCGCGAGCGGGGTGAGGGCACCGGCGATGGCCGGGTCGACCGGGTGCACGTTCTTCACGTCGACCCCGTCGGCGAGCGCGAGCTCGAGCCCGAACGACACCGCGGCGGCGAAGGTCGGGAAGCTCAGCGCGAGGTCGTGCCAGTTGCGGTGCGGCGCCGTGGGCATCTCGACCTGGCTGACGATGCCGGCCGTCCCGAAGCTGAAATGCACCAGGTCGACGTCGCGGCCGCGTACCTCCAGGGCGCGCGGCGACTCCTCGACGGTGATGACCCGCAGGCCGGTGATGTTGCCCCGGTCGGCGAGCACGCCGTGGCGGACCGCGCCGACCCCGGCGTGGCCACCGACGACGTAGCCGCCGGCCGTCCCCACCGCCTTGCTGCTCGGGTAAAGCCGCAGCTCCTGACCGGTCGGGGTGAGCGCGGCGTCGATGTCGGTGAGCACGGCACCTGTCCAGGAGCGCCACCAGCCGTCGCCGATGTCGACCATGCCGGACAGCGCCGCGAGCTCGAGCACGACTCCCCCGCGCAGCGGCACCGACTGCCCGAAGTTGCACGTGCCGGCGCCGCGCGGGATGAGCGGCACGCGATGCGTGGCGGCGGCGGCCACCACCTCGAGCAGCTCGGCCTCGTCACGGGGTGACGCGATGGCCTGGGCGAGCCGGTCGCCGAAGAGCCGGGCGAGGCCCGGCGAGAGCACCGCCGACATGTCGCGGCTCGCCCGCTTCACCCGCTCCGGGTCGACCGACGTGGGCACCGCCGGCAGGGCGGCGAGCATCCCGGCCACCTGCTCGAAGGCGACCGGCTCCGGTAGCGCTTCCGTCATACCCATCACGCTAGGAGGCGGCGCCGCGGCCGGGCGTTTCCGCCCCGTCAACATCAGGTTTCGCGCAGGTGCGCGATCAGCTCGGCGTTGACCAGGTCGGGGGCGTGCTCGGGCAGCCAGTGGTCGACGCCCTCCACGATCACGAAGCGGAACTGCGCGGCCATGTGCAGGACGGAGTCCTCGGCCTGCGGGCGGCCCAGCGCCGGGTCCTCGGTCGACCAGATGAGCAGGGTCGGTACGCGTACCGGCTGCAACCCTTCGATCTGGTGCAGCCCGCCGGCGCGGTACCAGTTCAGCGCGGCGCCGATCGCCTCCGGTGACCCGAGCGCGTCCGCGTACGCCACCGCGTCCTCGGCCGACAACCCGGCGGCGAGGTACAGCGCGTGCAGCCGCTCGTAATTGCCCAGCTCCTGGTCGGTCTCCGGGCGCACGAACCACTCGAAGTAGCCCGACCGCGCCTTCTGCTCGCCGTCATCAGCGGCGTAGGCGTCGAGGTAGGCGAGCGGGTGGCCGACCGACAGCGACGTGTAGCTCAGCAGCCGCTCCGGATGACGCGCGGCCACCTGCCAGCCGACGACCGCGCCGAAGTCGTGCCCGACGAGGTGGAAACGGTCGGCGCCGAGCACGTCGGCCAGGCGGAGCACGTCGGCCTTCAGCAGGTCGGTCGAGTACGCGGCCACGCCCGCCGGCCGGGCGCCGGGTGAGTAGCCGCGCTGGTCGACGGCGACGGCGCGGTAACCGGCGGCGGCGAGCGCCGGCAGCTGAAGGCGGAACGACCGCTTCGTCTCCGGGAAGCCGTGCAGCAACAGGACGAGCGGGCCGTCGGCGGGCCCGGCCTCCACCACATCGAAGGTCAGGACCCCGTACGTCGGGTCCTGCACGGACAGGCGGCCCGTGCGCGGCTCCTGCGCGTGCGGCATGGCTGGCTCCTCGGGAGATCGGGGCGGGTGATGGGATCACCCGGACGGACGGTAGCCGCAGAGGAAAGGGCGCACATGACGCGACCGGGACGACCTCTCCCCCGCACCGTCGACGAGCTCGACGCCGAGTGGCTGACCGCCGAGCTGCAGGCGACGTGTCCCGGCGTACGGGTGCAGACCGTCCGGGTGCTCGAGCGCCACGAGGTGACCAACGCGCACGCGCGGCTCGCGCTCGAGTACGCCGAGCCCGGTGCCGGTCCGGCCACCGTGTTCTGCAAGCTGCCGCCCACCGACGCCGATCACCGGCAGGCGGTCGGCGCGTACGCGATGGGGGTGAAGGAGGCCCGCTTCTACGCCGAGCTCGCGCCGCACGTGCCGGTGCCGGCGCCGCGCAGCTACGCGGCCCGCTACGACGACGAGCGCTTCGTTCTGCTGCTGGAGGACCTGACCGCCGCCGACTGCGCGGTGTCCGACGGCACCTGGGGTGTCCCGCCCGACGCCGCGGCCGCCGCGCTGGAGGACCTCGCCGCCCTGCACGTACGGTTCGCCGACCCGGCCTACCGGGCCGCGCACGCCCCCTGGGTGACGGTGTCGCGGCCGACCCTCGCGTACGGCCGCAACCACCTCGAGGGCGCCCTGCGTGATCACCGCGACCGGCTGAGCGACGCCTACGCCGAGATCGCCGCGATCTACCTCGACCACCACGACGCGTTGCAGACCGCCTGGCACGAGGGACCGCAGACGGTGATCCACGGCGACCCGCACATCGGCAACCTCTACCTCGACCCGCGCGCGCCCGGCGGCAGCCCCAGGGTCGGCTTCCTCGACTGGGGCATCGTCAACGTCAACACCCCGATGCGCGACGTCGGCTACTTCCTGACCATGTCGCTGTCGGTCGACGATCGCCGCACCCACGAGCGTGACCTGCTGCGGCACTACCTCGAGGTGCGGCGCGCGAGCGGCCTCGACGACCTCAGCGACGACGCCGCCTGGCAGGCGCACCGGCTGCACGCGGCCTACACCGTGCCGGCCTCGTGCGCGGCGGCAAACTACTCCGGCAGCAGCGAGCGGCGCCGGGTCTTCGCCGGCGCCTTCGTGGAGCGGGCCGTCGCGGCGCTGGACGACCTCGAGGCGCGCGCCGCCGTGCGGGCGGCGACCGGCCTGTGAGCCTCAGCCGAGCACGGCGGCGAGCGCGTCGCGCACGGTGCGGGCATGCACCTCAGGCCCGCGGGCCGCGAGCGGGGCGTTGAAGACCTCGGTCGTCACGATCGGCCGGGCTCCGGTGGCGGAGAGGGCGTCCCAGAAGCCGGCGAAGTCCACGACCCCCTGACCGGTGGGAAGCCGGGCCGTCATGCATTCGGCCATCGGCTCGAGCCCCGCCGGTACGGCGGCGTCGCAGAGCTGCACGTAGTGGAGGCGTTCGCCCGGGATGCTGCGCAACAGGTCGGGATCCGGGCCGCCGGGCATCCGCGTCCAGTGCCAGGTGTCGAGCAGCAGCCCCGCGTTCGGTGCGCCGGCCGCGGTGATCAGGCTCCAGGCGGTGCGCAGGTCGGGTACCGCCGACCAGGGCAGGAACTCCAGGCTGATCCGCCTCCCCCGCTCGGCCGCCACCGCACACGACGCCGCCAGCCCGTCCGCCGCCGCAGCGAGGTCGGCCGTCGGCTCGAGGACGCACGCCCCGATCGTCGCGGCGCCCACCACGTCGGCCACGTCGAGGATCGCGTCGATCTCCCGCCGCTGCGCCTCGCCGGGCCCCGCCGACCATTGACTGATCGCCTCGACGACGGGCACCGCGATCCCCGCGTCCGCGAGCCGCTGCGCCGCCTCCGGCACCCCCACCTGCTGCAGGTGCAGCGACCAGACCGACCAGTTCGCGTACCCGGCCGCCCCGGATGCGGCGATCAGCTTTGCCAGGTCATCGGACGTGACGGTGAAGGGGTCGGCCAGCATCGTGGCCGGGCAGACGCCGACCTCGGTCAGGGAAGGGCGCACCGGAGGACTCCTTCGAAAGCATCTGGATAGACCCCGCCCGTCCTGCGCGCAAGCCCTGCAGGCAGCATGGTCACCCGCAGCGCGGACATCGGGACGCGCGGGACGAGAGGTGGGCCGGATGAGGGCGAGCGGCGTGATCGTGGCGGCGCTGGACTGCGCTCCGGCGTCCATCGAGGACTGGAACGGCTGGTACGACCTCGACCACATGCCGCCCAACGTCGCCCTACCGGGCATCCTCTCCGGCCGGCGTTACGTGGCACTGCCCGAGCTCGCGGTGCTGCGCACCGGTACCGACGGCTCGTGGTGGGCGGACCGCAAGTCGTCCTTCCTGACCATCTACACGCTGTGCGACGACGTCATGGCCACCTTCGGCGCGATGGTGACCTTGCGCGACGAGCTCGACGCGTCGGGCCGGATGTTCGCCGAGGAGCGGAAGGCGGTACGCGGCGGCGACGGGCTCGCGCTCACCGCGGCGACCGGGCGCAACGGGCTCGGCAACGGCGCCCACGAGCTCCCGTTCCTCGGCCACCAGGGCCTCGTGGTGCTGCGCCGCACCGACGCCGGAGCGCACGACGACGCCGACCACGCGCGGCTCGCGGGCGCCGTACTCGGGTCCGATGCCGGCAGCGCGCTGCTCAGCTACGCCTCAGCCGTGAACCCCGGCACGGGGCTGCACGTCGTGCTGCTCGAGGACGCCGTCGCCGCCCGGGCGAAGGCCGTCACCGACGCCGTTGCGGCAGCGGGTGGCCCCGCGGTCAGCACGGCCGCGTACGCGGCGATCACGTCGAACGACTTCGGCTGGGCCGACGACCTGCGCGGGGCCGGCCTGCCCGTCATGTGACGGGCGTACACGGAATTCCATCGGCGCGCCATTCCCCGAATGGCGTCACCTCCGGCGACGAATTCCCGTTCAATGATTTCGCGGGCATTTGACGATCTCGGGGCGGCCGAGCGCGCCCGCTTCCCCGGGAGATGACCGTGTCACGACGTTCCGTCCGTTCCGCCACCGGTGTGCTGGCCTGCGCGCTCGCGCTGCCGATCGGCCTCCTCGCCAGCGCGTGCGAGCCGGCACCGCCGCGGCCGGCCAATGACGACTTCGGCGCCGCCGTACGGCTGCCGTCCTCCGCCGCCGGGCAGGTCGCGGGGACCACACTGGGCGCGATCCTGCAGCCCGGGGAGTCCCGGCTCGGAGGAACGAATTCGGTCTGGTACCGCTGGACGGCACCGAGCAGCGGGGTCGCCTCGCTCTCCAGCGGCGGCACCCTCGGTTCGATGACGGACGTCTACACCGGTGCCACGTACCGCACGTTGCGACCGGTGAACAGCTTCGATCTGACCGGCGCCGACAGGTTCGCCGTCACGGCGGGCACCACCTACACGCTTCGGGTGACCTCGCAGTTCGGTGGCGCTTTCGTCCTGCACTGGGCGACGACCACGACTCCTGCCAACGACAACCGACAGCGCGCCGCCGTCCTCTCCACCGGCTCCGGCTCGCTCGTCGTCGACACCACCGCCGCCACCCGGCAGCCGAGCGATCCGACCATCGCCGGTCGGCGCATCCCGGCCTCCGTCTGGTACCGGTGGACGGCCCCGACGACGGGCTTCTACTCGTTCGGGTCGGCGGGCAGCCAGTCGACGGCGGCTATCGGTGCCTACACCGATGACGGTGCACTCACGCGTCTGGACGAAAGTGCAGGCGGATGCGAATCCGCGTTCGGAGGCCTCCTCGGCTCCGGCCGGTCGTCCGCCTCCATGATCGGTTTCGACGCCCGGGCCGGCCGCAGCTACTTGCTGATGCTCGGCACGGTGCCCGAGGACTACGGAGTCATCGTGGGCGCCCCGGTGGCCTTCCCGCAGTTCGGGGATCGGATGCAGTTGAACTGGCGCCTGGTGCCCGACGCGCCGACCGCCAGCGGCAACAACGCCTTCGCCGCCGCCGCCCGGTTGACCGGCACGCACGGCACCGTGGAAGGCACGACCGCAGGCGCCACCGCCGAGGCCGGCGAGCCGGCACACGCCGGCACCGCGGCGCAGTCGTCCGTCTGGTTCACCCTCACGCCCCGCGTGACCGCCGATTACGTCTTCCAGGCGTCGCCGCAGGACAGTGAGGGCTGCTACTCGCGCCTCGGCGTGTACACCGGCACGGCCGTCAACCGACTGACGCCCGTCCCCGCGAGCAGCCGACCGGCGCCGCTCGCGCAACTCCTGGACGCGCAGCTGCCGGAGTCCGCCGGCTTCCCGGACCTCGAGACGCCGGAGGCCATCGCCGGCCGGCGCGTGCACCTCGTCGCCGGACGGACGTACCACATAGCGGTCGACCGGCTCAGCCAGCCGTCCGCGTTCTCCCTGCACTGGGACATCCCGCAGGCCGTGCCCACGATCCGCTCCGTGACCACCGGCAACGGCAGCATCGGCGTCATCTGGTCGCCGCCCGTCGCTACCGCGGGCAGCACCCGCTCCGGGTATTACGTGACGGCCGTCCCCGTCGTCACCGACGACGAGAACTATGAGAGCAGCTACGTGGGCGACATCAGCGTGCCGGTGACGTCGTCCTTCACCACCGTCCGCGGGCTCACGAACGGCAAGGCCTACCGGCTGATCGTCGCGGCGGTCAACGACGCGGGACCGGGCGACCTGTACGTGTCGCGCCCGGTCACCCCGCGCCGGTAGACCGGCGGGTCAGGCCGGCGTCGACCCGGAGCGGGTCGCCACTGCTTCGAGGTAGGCGTCGGCCAGCTGTCGTACCTGATCACCTTGTTGGCGCGCGGGCCCACACAGCAGTGGGGGAAGAGGCGGCTGCCTCTCCCCCCACTCTGACGGACGCGCCGCCGACGATGTGACCCGTGACGCGCTACCTCTGCAACCCGGTCAGTGCGCGGCCACCGGCACCGGGGTCGGGGCGGCTTCGCCCTTGGCCATCGCGGCCATCATCTCCTCGTGGTGGTCGGCCAGCCGGCGCTGGTGCACGTGCTTGCCCGGCATGATCACGAGGGTGGCCACCGCGCCGAGGCCGAGCAGGACGGCCGCGACGATGAAGGCGATCGTGTAACCGTGCGTCGCGGCCGCGGCAGCCAGCCCCGGCGACGCGTCGTGCGACGTCACGTAGGTGGCGGTGGCGCTCGCCGCGACGGTGGACAGCACAGCGGTGCCGACCGAGCCACCGACCTGCTGCATGGTGTTGACCATCGCCGAGGCGATGCCGGCGTCGTGGAACGCGACCCGGCTGGTCGCCGTGTTGATGGCCGGCGCGATGATCTGGCCGAAGCCGAGACCGAGGATGATCAGCGCCGGGAGCACCAGACCGGGGTAGCTGCTGGACGGCGTCAGCTGCGACAGCATGATCATCGAGACGGCACCGAAGATCATGCCGCTCGTGATGAGCACCCGCGGGCCGACCCGCTGCAGCAGCACGATGGTCGACGTGTTCGACGCCGTGACGATGCCGGCCATCATCGGCAGGAAGGCGAGCCCGGAGCTGACGGGGCTGAAGCCCTTGACCTGCTGCAGGTAGTACGTCACGAACAGGAAGACGCCGAAGATGGCGATACCGGCGACGGCCACCGAGAGGTAGGCACCCCCGCGGGCCGGGTCGGTGATGATCCGCAGCGGCAGCAGCGGGTTCGGGAGCCGGGTCTGCGACCAGAGGAAGACGGCGACGAGGACGATTCCGACGGCGAGCGACGCGACGGTGATGCTGTCGGTCCACCCGGCGGTCTCGGCGTGGGCGAAGCCGTACACGATGCCGAACAGGCCGACGGCGGCGAGCAGCGTGCCGACGACGTCCAGCTTCGGCCGGGTGGCCGGGCGGGCGTTCTGCATGAGCTTCAGGCCACCGAAGCCGGCGACCGCCGCGAACGCCAGGTTGACGTAGAGGCACCAGCGCCACGACAGGTACTCGGTCAGCACACCGCCGAGCACCAGGCCCACGGCGCCGCCGCCACCGGCCACGGAGCCGAAGATGCCGAAGGCCTTGGCCCGGTCCTTCGGGTTGGTGAAGGTGTTGACCAGCGTCGACAGGGCGGCCGGGGCCAGGACGGCGCCGAAGACACCTTGAAGGGCGCGGGCGAAGACGAGCATCCCGAACGACGTGGCCGCACCACCGATGGCGGATGCCACGGCGAAGCCGACCATGCCGCCGAGGAAGGCCCACTTGCGGCCGAACATGTCACCGATGCGCCCGCCGAGCAGCAGCAGGCTGCCGAACGCAAGGGCGTACGAGGTGATCACCCACTGGCGTCCCGCGTCACTGAAGTGAAGCGCCTGCTGGGCCGACGGCAGCGCGATGTTCACGATGGTGGCGTCGAGCACCACCATCAGCTGGGCGACCGAGACGATGACCAGGATCAGCCAGCGGTGGTCCTTCTTCTGGTCCGCCGGCGAGGCGCCGGTCAGATCGATGGTTGATGCCATGGTTGTCCTTGCCTGACGAGATGCTGTGTGACGAGATGCTGTGTGACGAGATGCGGTGTGAGACGTGCGGGTCGGTGGCGACCGATCGGGTGGTGGCAGGGGATCAAGCGGGCACCGCGGCGGGCGGGCCGGTCGCCTGGGTGCGACCGCGGGGGCAGGTCATCACGGCCGAGTCGATGAGACGGACGATGCGTACGAGCTCGGCCTGGTCGTCGACGCTCAACGTGCCGAAGACGTGCGCGACGAGCTCCGCCTTGACGGCCATGGAGACCCCCACGGCGGCCTCGCCGGACGGGGTGATGCGCACGAGCTTGGCCCGGCGGTCGGAGGGGTCGTCGGTGCGCTCGGCGAGCCCGTCACGCTCGAGCCCGTCGACCATGTCGGTGATCGAGCGCGGCGCGAAGCCGAAGCAGGTGGCCAGCGCCTGCTGACGCATCGGGCCCTCCTCCAGCAGCTGGTGGAGCACCTTGGTGCGGGCGAGCGAGAGCCCGGCGGTCTGCATCAGCTCGTCGACGACGCGCTTGAGCTGCAGGTGCGATGCCACATACAGGTCGGCGACCACCGCGGGCGTGAGCTCGGCCGTCGTCAGGTCGACGGGGGCCCCGATCGGGCAGTGAGCACCCGCAACTTGAGACGCTTCATCGTGAGGCACCTCATCATGTTGCGCCTCGACATCCGGATATGCCAAGGAGTTTTCGGGTGACGCCGGTTACAGCGGGTCGGGCGGGGGCGTGACGGCCACCGGACGTCCCCGGTCGACGGACAGGCCGACCACCGCGCTTAAGGCCGCTGCCACCAGCAGCAGCACCAGGGGCGGGGTCCAACTGCCGGTGGCGCTGTGCAGCAGTCCCACCGCGAGCGGCCCGAGGGCGGCGACCAGGTAGCCGACGGTCTGCGCCATGCCCGACAGGCCCGCGGCCGCCGAGCGGTCGGCCGACCGGATCACGATGACCGTCAGAGCCAGCGACAGCGTCGAGCCCTGCCCCACCCCGACCAGGACCATCCAGACCACCGCCGCGCTGCCGGGCGCCCAGATCAGGCCGGCGAGTCCGGCGGCCCAGCAGACCGCCGCGAGCACCGCCGCCGGTCCGGCCCGGCGGGAGCGCTCCGCGAGGACCGGCACCAGCATCGACGCGGGCAACCCGCACACCAGGGCCAGTGAGAGCAGGCCCCCCGCACTCGCCTCGCTGAGCCCGGCCGCCCGCAGCACATCGGGTGCCCAGGAGATGAAGGCGTAGAAGAGGAAGGACTGCACGCCCATGTACGCGGTGACGCGCCAGGCGAGCGTCGACCGCCACGGCGACGCGGAGCGCGTGGCAGCAGCACCGGGTACGGCAGCGCCGGATGCGCGCGACACCCGGGCCCACACCAGCCCGGCGAGCAGCGCCGGCACCGCCCAGATCGCGAGGGCCGCCCGCCACCCCGACCCCGAGTCGGACGCGCCCACTCCCCCGGCGAATGCGTGCGAGAGCGGCACCGTGAGGCCGGCGGCGAGCGCGGCGCCGGCGGTGAGCGTCGTGCTGTACAGCCCCATGATCCGGCCCGGTCGCGGGAAGTCGCGCTTCACCACCGCGGGGGTCAGCACGTTGAGCAGCGCGATGGCGAGGCCGGCGACGACGGTGCCGGCGTAGAGGCTCGCGATGCCCGGCACCAGCCGCAGCAGGATCCCGCCGGCCAGCAGCAGGACGGCGGCGAGCAGCACGCGCTCGTCGCCGAAGCGCCGGCCGGCGCGCGGGGCCAGTGGGGCGAAGACGCCCATGCAGAGCACCGGGAGCATGGTCAGCACCCCGGCGCCGACGCTCGAGATGCGTTGCGTACGCCGGATCGCGTCCAGCACCGGCGGCACGCTCGAGATCGACAGCCGCAGGTTCATCGCCAGCAGCAGCAGTGCCCCGCCGAGCAGCAGCGGCCGCACCGGGCCGGTGGTCCGCTCGGGGATAGTCGAGCGGGATGCGACCGCCGGACCCATGGCCCTCACGGTAGGGGACGCCGGACCGGCCGGGGCGGACGCGATCAGCTCGTGCGCCACATATTCCACGGGTAACGACGCTCATTAATGCCCTGGGTCGAGTACATGGCGCGGGTAGCCTCGATGGGTGAGGCCTGACGCGACTGACCAGCTCCGGGCGCTCCTTGCTGAGCGCATCCTGGTACTCGACGGCGCGATGGGCACCATGATCCAGCGCCACACGTTCAGCGAGGCCGAATACCGCGGTGAGCGCTTCGCCGACTGGCCGAGTGACGTCCGGGGCAACAACGACCTGCTGTCACTGACGCAGCCCGAGGCCATCAACGCCATCCACCTGGCCTATCTCGAGGCCGGCTCGGATCTGGTCGAGACCAACACGTTCAACGCGCAGCGCATCTCGCTGGCCGACTACGGCATGGAGGAGCTCGCGTACGAGCTCAACATCGAGTCGGCCCGCCTCGCCCGCGCGGCCTGCGACGCGGCGGAGGCCGCCGACCCGAGCCGTCCGCGCTTCGTCGCCGGTGCGCTCGGCCCGACGAACCGTACGGCCTCCATCTCCCCCGACGTCAACGACCCCGGGGCGCGCAACGTCAGCTACATGCAGCTGGTCGAGGCCTACCTGGAGCAGGCGAACGGGCTGGTCGACGGCGGCGCCGACGTGCTGCTCATCGAGACGATCTTCGACACGCTCAACGCCAAGGCCGCCATCTTCGCCCTCGAGACGCTCTTCGAGGAGCGCGGGCGGCGCTGGCCGATCATGATCTCCGGCACCATCACCGACGCGTCCGGCCGCACGCTGTCCGGCCAGGTCACCGAGGCCTTCTGGAACTCGGTGCGCCATGCGCAGCCGCTGCTGATCGGGCTGAACTGCGCCCTCGGCGCCGAGGAGATGCGGCCGTATCTCGCCGAGATCTCCCGGATTTCGGACTGCTTCGTCTCCTGCTATCCCAACGCCGGCCTGCCCAACGCCTTCGGCGAGTACGACGAGGTTCCCGACCAGACCGCCGCGATCGTCCGCGAGTTCGCCACCAGCGGCCTGATCAACCTGCTGGGCGGCTGCTGCGGCACGACGCCCGACCACATCCGGGCGATGGCCCGCGCGGTCGACGGGGTCGCCCCGCGCGTGCCGGGCACCATCGAGCCGGCCTGCCGGCTGTCCGGGCTCGAGCCGCTCAACATCACGGCCGAGTCGCTGTTCGTCAACGTCGGCGAGCGCACCAACATCACGGGCTCGGCGAAGTTCCGCAACCTGATCCGCGACGGCGACTACGACACGGCCCTGTCCGTCGCCCGCCAGCAGGTGGAGAACGGCGCCCAGGTCATCGACGTCAACATGGACGAGGGGATGATCGACGGCGTCGCCGCCATGGACCGCTTCCTGAAGCTGGTCGCGAGCGAGCCCGACATCAGCCGGGTGCCGGTCATGGTCGACTCGTCGAAGTTCGAGGTGATCGAGGCCGGGCTGCGCTGCGTGCAGGGCAAGCCGATCGTCAACTCGATCTCCATGAAGGAGGGCGAGGACAAGTTCCGCGAGCAGGCCCGCATCTGCCGTAAGTACGGTGCCGCCGTCGTCGTCATGGCGTTCGACGAGCAGGGCCAGGCCGACAACCTCGAACGGCGCCAGCAGATCTGCGGCCGCGCATACGCGATCCTGACCGAGGAGCTCGGCTTCCCCGCCGAGGACATCATCTTCGACCCCAACATCTTCGCGGTCGCCACCGGCATCGAGGAGCACGCCCGCTACGGGCTCGACTTCATCGAGGGCACCCGCTGGGTGAAGGAGAACCTGCCGCACGTGCTCGTCAGCGGCGGCGTCTCCAACGTGTCGTTCTCGTTCCGCGGCAACAACGCGGTGCGCGAGGCGATCCACGCGGTGTTCCTGTACCACGCGATCGCGGCCGGCATGGACATGGGCATCGTCAACGCGGGAGCCCTCGTGCCCTACGACGCGGTCGACGAGAAGCTGCGCGACCGCATCGAAGACGTCATCCTCGCCCGGCGTCCCGACGCCGCGGAGCGACTGCTCGACATCGCGACCGACTTCGCCGGCAGCGGCACCGTGGCTGCCGGCCCCGACGACGCCTGGCGCTCGCTGCCGGTCGACGAGCGGATCACCCACGCCCTGGTCAAGGGCATCGACACCTTCGCCGAGTCCGACACCGAGGAGCTGCGTCAGCTGATCGCGGGCCGCGGCGGGCGTCCCATCGAGGTCATCGAGGGCCCGCTCATGGCGGGGATGAACGTGGTCGGCGACCTCTTCGGCTCCGGCAAGATGTTCCTGCCGCAGGTCGTGAAGTCGGCGCGCGTGATGAAGAAGGCCGTCGCGCACCTCATCCCCTACATCGAGGCCGAGAAGTCGCCCGAGGACGTGGGCCGCAGCAACGGCACGGTCGTCATGGCCACGGTCAAGGGCGACGTCCACGACATCGGCAAGAACATCGTCGGCGTCGTGCTGCAGTGCAACAACTACGACGTCATCGACCTCGGCGTCATGGTGCCGGCGCAGAAGATCCTCGACGCGGCCAAGGAGCACTCGGCCGACGTCATCGGCCTGTCCGGGCTCATCACCCCGTCGCTCGACGAGATGTCGAACTTCGCGGCCGAGATGGAACGCCAGGGTCTCGAGATCCCGCTGATGCTGGGCGGGGCCACCACCTCGCGCGCCCACACGGCGGTCAAGGTCGACCAGCGCTACCACGGCCCGGTGATCTGGGTGAAGGACGCCTCGCGCTCCGTCCCGGTCGTCGCCGCACTGCTGTCGGACGAGCAGCGCCCGAAGCTGCTCGCCGACACCACCAAGGACTACGACTCGCTACGCGAGAGGTTCGCCTCGCGGGCCGACGCCAAGCCGATGCTGCCGCTCGCGGCGGCCCGGGCCAACGCGACCCCGTTCGACTGGTCGGCCTACCAGCCGCCCAAGCCGCAGATGCAGGAGCACGTCCGGACCTTCGAGGACTACCCGCTCGCCGAGCTGCGTGAGTACATCGACTGGCAGCCGTTCTTCAACGCCTGGGAGATGAAGGGCAGCTACCCCGACATCCTCAACAACCCGGCCTCCGGCGAGGCGGCCCGGCGGCTGTTCGAGGACGCCCAGGAGATGCTCGACCGGATGATCGCGGAGAAGTGGATCCGCGCCGCCGGCGTCTTCGGACTGTTCCCGGCGTCGACGGTGCCCGGTGACGACATCGAGGTGTACGTCGACGAGGAGCGCTCGTCCGTGCGCGCGACGCTGCGCCAGCTGCGGCAGCAGACCGAGCACCGCGAGGGCGTGCCGCACCGTTCGCTGGCCGACTTCGTCGCGCCCCGCGAGAGCGGCCTGCAGGACTACGTCGGGGCGTTCGCCGTCACCGCCGGGCTCGGCATCGAGACGAAGATCGCCGAGTTCAAGGCGGCCCTCGACGACTACAGCGCGATCATGCTCGAGGCGCTGGCCGATCGGTTGGCCGAGGCGTTCGCCGAGCGGCTGCACGAGCGGGTGCGTACCGAGTTCTGGGGTTATTCGCCGGACGAGCACCTCGACAACAAGCAGTTGATCAAGGAGCAGTACGACGGCATCCGCCCGGCGCCCGGCTACCCCTCCTGCCCGGAGCACACCGAGAAGCAGACCATCTGGGACCTGCTCGACGTGGAGAACCAGGTGGGCATCCGGCTGACCGAGAGCATGGCGATGTGGCCCGGCGCAGCGGTCAGCGGGCTGTACTTCTCGCACCCGCAGTCGCAGTACTTCGTCCTCGGGCGGATCGCGCGCGACCAGGTCGAGGAGTACGCCAAGCGCAAGGGCTGGACCGTCGCGGAGGCCGAGCGGTGGCTTTCCCCGAACCTGGGGTATCGCCCGGACGACGAGTGAGGAGCCGCCTGTGCCACCCGAGCGCCGACGCCGACGGCACCTGACCGGCCTCGACGGGTTGTCGTCGCAGATCGGCGCCGAGCCGGCCCTGAGTGCGCTCACGCTTCGGCTGGTGCTGGCGTCGTTCGGCTTCCTGGTGTGCCTGATCGGCGCCGTCGTGGCCCTCGCGCTCGGGGTGGTCGGCTTCGCCGTCATCCTGTTCGTCCTGGCGGCGGTCGGACTCGTCGACGCGGTCATCGTGATCGCCCGACGCCGGCACGGCACCGCGCCGATCATCTGAGGTCGCCCCTTAGACCTTTAGGTCAAGACACGCCGACGTACGTGACCGTTTCCGCCAGCCACCGACCTAGGCTCGACCGTGTGTTCGAAACACGTATCTCGGAAACGCAGTGGGACGCTGGCCTGGACGACGCGCAACTGGCGGCGGTGACGCACGGCGAATCGCCGTTGGTGATCGTGGCCGGTGCGGGTACGGGCAAGACCCGCACGCTGACCAGCCGCGTCGCCCACCTGCTCGAGCGCGGGGTACGGCCGGAGCGCATCCTGCTGCTCACCTTCACCCGGCGCGCCGCCGACGACATGCTGTCGCGCGCCGCACTGCTGTGCCCGGAGCGCGATGCCGCTCGCCGCGTCTGGGGCGGCACGTTCCACGCCGTCGCCCACCGGCTGATCAGCGAGCACGCGGCTGCGCTCGGCCTGAGCGAGCTGTCGGTGCTCGACCCTTCCGACGTCATCGACCTGCTCGACATGCTTCGCGACGATCACGCGTTGACCGCCGACACGACCGCACTCGAGGGCGCTCGGGTGCCGCGGGCCGGCACGCTGGCCGACATCTGCTCGCGGGCGGTCAACACCGGGCGACCGGCGCGTGACGTCATCACCGCCGACTTCCCCTGGTGCGAGCCGCACGCCGACCAGATCATGGCGCTGCTGAAGGACTTCACCGCACGTAAGCGGGCGCGCGGGCTCATGGACTTCGACGACCTGCTGCTGGCCTGGCGGGCGCTGCTCGGTCAGTCGGTGATCCGCGAGCGGCTGGTGCAGCGGTGGGACCACGTGCTGGTCGACGAGTACCAGGACATGAACCAGATCCAGGTCGACATCGTCCGCGAGCTCCGCGACGCCGGCCGGGGCCTGACGGTCGTCGGCGACGACGCGCAGGCGGTGTACGGCTTCCGCGGCGCCTCCAGCGGCCACCTGCTCGGGCTCGCCGCCGGCTATCCGGACGCCACCGTGGTGCGGTTGGAGCGCAACTTCCGCTCCCGGCAGCCCGTGCTCGACCTGGCCAATGTCATACGCCCGAGCCGTAGCGAGGCCGACCGGCTCGAGCTGCGTGCCGACCGCGACGCACCGGGCGGTCGTCCCCGGCTGGTGCGCTGCTACGACGCGCCGGAGGAGGCCCGGCTCATCGCCGACGCGCTGCTGCGCTCGGTGGAGGCGGGTGGACGGCTCCGCGACTCGGCGGTGCTCATGCGCACCGGGCACCACAGCGACCTGCTCGAGGTCGAGCTGACCGCGCGGCGGATCCCGTTCGTCAAGTTCGGCGGGCTGAAGTTCCTCGAGTCCGCCCACGTCAAGGACTTCCTGGCCACGCTGCGGCTCGTGCGCAACGTCCACGACGAGGTCGCCTGGTTCCGCCTGCTGCGGATGCACGACGGGATCGGCCCCGCCAAGGCCCGGGCGCTGGTCGGGGAGCTCATGACCCGCGCCGATGCAGCCGAGCCCGAGCCGGCCGACCTGCTCGAGCTGGTGGCGGTGGCGCCCAGCCGGTCGCGTACCCAGTTGGACGTGACGCTGCGCGGCCTCGTCGCCGCGCGCGCCTCCGGCCCCGTCACCGATCAGGTCGCCGCGTGCGCCGGACTGCTGCAGCCGCTCGTACGCCGCCGCTACACCGACAGCGCACCCCGGCTCGCCGACGTCGAGCGGCTCGCGTCAGCGGCCGGAGCCGCGCCCGACCTCGAGGCCTTCGTCGCCCAGGTGACGCTCGACCCACCGGTGAGCACCGGCGACTACGCGAAGCCGCCGCATCTGGACGAGGACTACGTGACGCTGTCGACCGTGCACTCGGCCAAGGGTCTCGAGTGGCCGGCGGTGCATCTCATCCATGCCATCGACGGCGCCTTCCCGTCCGACATGGCACTCACCGACGACGCCGGGGTCGAGGAGGAGCAGCGGCTCTTCTACGTCGCGGTCACCCGCGCCCGTGACGAGCTGGCGATCTACACGCCGCTGCGGCTCCCCCATCACCGCCGGGCCCGCGACGACCGGCACAGCTATGCGCCGGTCAGCCGCTTCCTCACGGACGAAGCGGTGGCCACGATGCAGGTGGAGGAGGCCCCGCGGCCGGCGGCCGTCGTGTCACCGGCGGCGGGTCTGCCCCGCGTCACGCTGCCGTCGCTCGACGCCCTCTTCAGCTGACGGGCACCAACACCGTGTAGAGCCGGACGATCCGGCCGTCCTTCACCTGCGCCATGTCGATGCCGCGTACGACCGGCTCCCCGCCCTCCGGGCCGAAACGCCACGCCGCATGACCGAGGTCGTCGCTCACGAGCACGGGACCGTCGGCCGCGAAAACGAAGCCGGGCGCCTGGTCCAGCAGACCCTGCGCCTTCGCGTCCAGCGCGTCGACGCCCGTGACCGTCTCCTCGGGGTCGGAGAAGACCACCGCCGGGTCGTACAGCCGATCGATGACGGCACGGCGCCGCTGCGGATCCCGCTCGTTGAACACCTCGAACAGCTGGGTGCGCATCAGATCGGCTATCGCCGTGCCGCCCGCCAATGTCAGCTCGCGACCGTGTCGCGCTTCGGCAGCTTCCAGCCCGGACGCACGTAGTGGCACGTGTAGCCGAACGGGATGCGCTGCAGGTAGTCCTGGTGCTCCGGCTCGGCCTCCCAGAACGGGCCCGCGGCGACGACCTCGGTGACGACCTTGCCCGGCCACAGGCCGGAGGCGTCGACGTCGGCGATGGTGTCCTCGGCGACGCGCTTCTGCTCGTCGTTCGTGTAGAAGATCGCTGAGCGGTAGCTGGCGCCGACGTCGTTGCCCTGGCGGTTCCTCGTCGACGGGTCGTGGATCTGGAAGAAGAACTCCAGCAGGTCACGGAACGAGGTCTGCTCGTCGTCGAAGACGATCTCGAGGGCCTCGGCATGGTTGCCGTGGTTGCGGTAGGTCGCGTTGGCGAGGTTGTCGTCACCGGTGTAGCCCACGCGGGTGGACAGGACGCCGGGGAGCTTGCGGACGAGCTCCTGCACACCCCAGAAGCAACCGCCGGCGAGAACAGCTGTCTCAGTACTCATGGCTCGAGCCTCCCAGATTTCGAGAAAGACGGACCGGGCGCCCGTCAGCCAGCAGAAGCGGTCACGTGACGGGCTCCGCCAGCACCCCACCGGTGTGGTCGCTGATGGACTCCCGCAACGCCCGCTCTGGTGTACGCAACGCGATCAGCAGCGCGAACACTCCCACGACGGCCGCGGCCATGAAGACCGGCGTCAGCGCGTCCGCGTACGCACTCGGCGTACGCGCCGCATCGCCGAGCCGGCTGTTGATCAGACCGCCGAAGATGGGCACGCCGATGGTCGAGCCGAGCATGCGGAAGAGCAGTCCGGTGCTGGTCGCGGCGCCGAGATCGGTCGAGCCGGCGGCGTTCTGCACGGCCAGGAGCGACGGCTGCATCATGCAGCCGGCGCCGAAGCCGACCAGGAGCACGAAGCCCGCGACGAGCACGGTCGCGGTCTGCTCAGTCAGCGTGGACAACAGCGCATGACCGGCCAGGGCGAAGACCGCCCCGATGATCGGCCACGCCTTGATCCGCCCGCTGCGCTCGACGAGCCGGCCGGAGAGCATGGTGCCGAACGCCGCCCCGAACATGACCGGGATGAGCACGACCCCCGACGCCGTGGGGCTGAGGCCGTGCACCTCCTGCATGTACAGCGGCACGAAGAAGATCCCGCAGAACAGCAGCATCCCGCTGGTGAAGTTGATCCCGACGTTGCCCCGGATCACCGGGTCGCGGAACAGCCGTAGGGGCACGACCGGCTCCGGGGCACGCTTCTCCCAGAGCAGGAACGCCACCAGCGAGCCGACGATGAGCACGACGAGCCCGATCGCGGTCGCCGAGGCCCAGCCGAAGTCGGTGCCGCCGAGGCTCGCCAGCACGATGAAGGCGCCGAGCAGCACCATGCTCAGCAGCGCCCCGACCCAGTCCAGCCGATGCCGCTTCCGGACGTAAGGGACCTTGAGGTTGACGGTGATCAGCGCGATGGCGATGAGGCCGAGCGGCAGGTTGATGAAGAACGCCCACCGCCAGCTGAGATGGTCGACGAAAAGGCCACCGACGACCGGCCCGATGACGCTCGCCACGGCGAAGGCCGCGCCCTGGTAGCCCATGTAGCGGCCGAGCTGGCGCACCGGGATGATGTCGGCGGTCGCGGCCATGGCGGCGACGCCGAGCCCACCGCTGCCGAGCCCCTGCACGAAGCGGGCCGCGAGCAGCTCGTTCATGCTCTGCGCGGCGCCGCACGCCATGGACCCGACGATGAAGAGCACCACCGAGAACATCAGCACGCGCTTGCGCCCGAGCTGGTCGCCCAGCTTGCCGTACAGCGGCATCACGACGACCTGGGCCAGCAGGTACGACGTCGCGATCCAGGTGACGCGGGAGAAACCGCCGACGTCGTCGGTGATGGCCGGTGCGGCGGTGGCGACGATCGTGCCGTCGAGCGACGACATGACCATCGCGAACTGAAGCCCGATGAACGCGATCAACGTCTGCCGCGGGATGCGCGGCTCGTCGACCGTGCCCGCAGGCTTCGACACCTTGGAGGACGAGATGATCAGCCGACGATCTCACTGATCTGCGTGACGGGCTGGATGGTCGTGTAGTTCGCCACGTCGGCCATCACGTCTGCGGTGCCCGCAGCACCGAGCGCGGCGCCCATCGTCTCCATGTCCGGGAAGACGAAGTGCACGGCCGCGACGTACGGGCCGCACACGCCCTTCTCGATCATGCTCGAGTTGTCCGGCAGGTCCCAGGTCCTGATGGCCAGCGGGACGTGGGTGTTGACGTAGTAGTCGTGGTCGAACTCGGCTCCCTCGGTCGCCGGGTAAAGCACGCTCATCTTGATCATGTCGGATCCTCAGCCGTGGACGGTCAACGTGTGTCCGCAGCCTAGAACCTCGGTCCGGCCGCCTTCGCTCAGGTCCCGATCTGTACGACAACCCGCCCGACCGTCGACCGCTCCTCCATCCGGTCCAGCGCCTGCGGGAGCTGCTCGAAGGGCACCGTCTCGCTCACCAGGGTGCGGATCGTGCCGGCACGCAGCATCACGACCAGCTTGTCGTGCATCTCGGACGCGACGGCGTACGGCGTCGGGTTGAAGCCCGTGCCGGGGCCGACCGGATCGCCGTACGCGAGGATCACGCCGACGACCGAGTAGTTGCCGAAGCAGAACATGCGACCGGTGACCATCGGCACCTCCTCGGCCTCGATGCCGCTGGCGAAGCCGATGATCAGGTGCCGACCGTTCCGCTTGAGCAGCGGCAGCGACTCCAGCATCACGTCGCCGCCGACCCCGTCGAAGCAGACGTCGACGCCTTCGCCGTCCGTCGCCTCGAGCACCGCATCGCGGAAGCCGCCCCGGTAGTCGATCACCACGTCGGCGCCCAGGCCGCGGACGAAGTCGACCTTCGCCGGGCCACCGGCCGTCGCGATCACCCGGGCCCCGGCGGCCTTGGCGAGCTGCACCGCCGCCGAGCCGACCCCGCCGGCCGCCGCGTGGATGAGGACCGTCTCCCCCGCCTGCAGCCGTCCGCGCTCGTGCAGGCCCAGGTAAGAGAGGTGGAACGGGTAGTAGAACGCGGCGGCCTCGACGTCGCTGAGCTCCTCCGGCACGTCGAACGCCATCCGGGCGTCACCCAGTACGACCTCGGCGTGCGCCCCGAAGCCGCCCGTCGCCGCGCCCATCACCCGGCGTCCCACCCACTGCTCGGCGCCGGGGCCGGCGGCGGTCACCTCGCCGACGAATTCCATGCCGAGCGTGTAGGGGATCGGCGGGTTGATCGTCAGGTAGCGGCCGCGGCAGCCGTCGACCTCGTTGAAGTTGAGCACCGAGGTCGCCACCCGTACCTGGATCTGGTCGGGACCGGGCTCGAGCGGGCCGAGCGTGGTGAGCTCGAGCGCCTCGGACGGCGCGCCGTGGCGGACGACCTGCCAGGCGCGGGCGGTGGACTCGGCTGTGGTCATGCGCATCTCCAGGCTTCGGTGGTTGCGCCGCACGTTAGCGCCCGCGATCACACCGTTATCCGGTGGGGCATTCCGCCGTTCGGCGTCTTCACCACGCCGGACGACGACCCAACAGACAAGGGTGACCATTCCGCCCGTCAGCGGCCCAGGCTTTCGCGCCACCCCGGGTTCGCTGGCCGGCGTCCGCGCTCCCCTGCTCCCGTCGGCAGCGGTGCCGCGAGCGGACCGGCGCCGCCGATGGTCTCTGGCCGCCAGCGGCACCGTGGTGGTCGCTGCCGTCGCGGCAGCCGTCGTCGCCACCTCTGGTGGCTCGGGCGCAGTCGCTGCGGCAGAACCGATCACCCTGCCATCGAGCCTCGGCGGGTATCCACAGGTGGCAAGGAGCGATCTCGGTGACCTGCCGTCGCTCCTCCTGCAGTGGTGGCCGGACAAGGGCAGCGCTTACAACCAATACCGAGGGAGCGATGTTCTCGCTCTCAACGTCCTCGCCGTACGTGGGCGATTCGGCGAAAAGGGTGACCTACAGGTCGGTACGCGCTTCGGCGGAACACTCACGCATGTGGGGCCCCACACCTGCGTCGAGAGCATCGGCATGGTCACCTGCGGCCGCGAGACGGACGACCTCAGCGTCAGCGTGCTGATCTTCAAGAACGGCACACGTGAGCGCGCGATGGCCTTGGCCGACAAGGTCTGGGACGACCTGACCTAGTGGCTGCCCGGGACCGACACCTCACCGGGAGCCGGCAGGTCGAGCAGGTCCGCGAGCAGCCGGGTGACCGCATTGTTGCGGGCGTGCTCGAGGGTGCCGCCGGGAGGCGCGAAGCCCATCTCCTCGGTCATCGCGGTGATCCGCATCATGACGACCGCGAAGCGGTAGCCGGCCCACACCTTGTAGAAGTGCATGTCCTGTAGCGGCCGGCCGAGCAGCTCGGCGTAGCGGGCCTCGGTCTCCTCGTGGGTCGGGAAGCCCTCGAGCCGCGGGATGCCGGTGCCGTCGCTGTGGTGGGAGTCGAGGAACAGCCACCAGCCGAGGTCCTGCTCGGGAGGACCGATCGTGGTCATCTCCCAGTCGAGCACGGCGGCACACTCGTTGGCGGCTTCGTCGAAGATCATGTTGCCGACCCGTGAGTCACCCCAGACGAGGGTGAGCGGGGTGCTGGCCGGGCGGTTGGCCCGGATCCACTCGCGGGTCTGGTTGGCGATCGGGATGTCGCGCCCCGCGGCCGCCCAGTCGAAGTACTCCTCGTAGTACGCGATCTGCTGGTCGAGCCCCGGCTCACCACGTGCCGGGCGGTCGAGCAGCTTGTCGAACCCGAGACCCTTCCAGTCGACCTGGTGGATCTTCGCCATGTTCTCGATGCCGCTCCACCAGAAGGCGGCGCGGTCGGCCGGCGCGAGCTCCTTGACCCAGCCGTCCGCGTGGTAGGTCGGGGTGTCGGGGGGCGTGCGGCCCTGCACCCGGCTCATCGCGTAGAAGTCGGCGCCGAGCGGAGCCGGGTCGGTCTCGTACCACCAGATCTTCGGCACGATGACGTCGGACTTCTCCGACAGCGTCTTCATGACCTCGTACTGGGCCTCGAACTCCGACTCCAGGAAGACCGTGTAGCCGGTCGGCTTCACCCGCAGGACGAACTGCTCCTCGCGCTTCTCCCCGTTCTGCTCCCACGTCGCGTCGAACAGGATCGTCTCGTTCGAGAAGCCGGTGGCGGCCGGGCCGGACAGCTCCGAGATGTCGAGGTTCTCGGCCTCGGGAAGCTTGCCGGCGAGCCAGTCACGCAGCTTCAGGCGCGTGGCTTCGGGGTCGCGTTTGGTGGGGATCGGCATGTCAAGACTATGACGCACCCCACGACCGGATGTGCGGTCAGGTGGCGGTCGGGCGGCGACGCCGGGGCTGGACGAGCTGCGCGCGGCCGCCGCGGACGATCGCGTCGGTCACCCGGTCCAGCGTGGGTGACAGCAGCCGCCACTGCTGCCAGTACAGCGTCACGTCCGCCGGCCGGTCGGGATCGAGGTCGACCAGCGCGTCCGTCGCGTCGGAGTGCGCTGCGAGCTGCATCTCCGGCACCATCCCCCAGCCCATGCCGAGCAGGACCGCCTCGAGGAACTCCCCCGACGACGGCACGAAGTGGGTGGGCGGCCCGAGCGGCCGGCGACTGCGGCGGCGCAGGTAGCGCAGCTGCAGCTCGTCCTTGCGGTTGAACGTGACCACCGGTGCGATGCCGAGGGCCGCCGGGGTGACCCCGGAGGCGAACCAGCGCGCCACGTACGCGGGCGACGCCATCACCCGGTAGCGCATGACGCCGAGGCGGGTCACCGAGCAGCCGGGCACCGGGGCGGCGTCGGCAGTGACGGCGGCCATCACCCGGCCGTCGCGGAGCAGCCCGCTGGTGTGCTCCTGATCCTCGCGGTGCAGGTCGAGCACCATGTCGTCGGCCAGCGGAGCGAGGACCGGCAGCACCCAGGTGGCGAGTGAGTCGGCGTTGACGGCGATCGACGCCACCGGGAGGGCACCCTCCGACCCCGCCGTCCCGAGCTCCCGGCCGGCGTCGTCGCCGAGCAGCTGCGTCTGCCGCGCGAGGCGCAGGACGACGGCGCCGGCGTCGGTGACGCGCACCGGCTTGCTGCGCACCAGCAGCACCTGCCCGGCGGCGATCTCCAGCGCCTTGATCCGCTGGCTGACCGCCGAGGGCGTGAGGTGCAGCTGCCGGGCCGCCGCCTCGAAGGTGCCCTCCGCCACCGCAACGCGGAAGGCGTCGAGTTGGGCGAGGTCCCACTGCATGATGAGAGACGCTAATGCTGCGTGTGAATCCTGAACTGTTCTAACGGGGCCGAGAACCCTAGCGTTGCCGGTCATGAGCCTGTCCCCGGCAGTCACCGCCGCCGCCTCGGGGCTCGGTCTCGGCCTCAGCCTCATCGTCGCCATCGGCGCGCAGAACGCGTTCGTCCTGCGGCAGGGCCTGCGCGGTGAGCACGTCGCGCCCGTGGTGGCCGTCTGCGCCGTCTCGGACTGGCTGCTCATCGCGGCCGGGATCCTCGGCGCGGGAGCCCTGGTCACCCGCGTGCCCGAGGTGGTCGACGGCCTGCGCTACCTCGGCGCGGCGGTGCTGGTCGCGTA
Source organism: Frankiaceae bacterium (assembly GCA_965199805.1). GTDB lineage: Bacteria > Actinomycetota > Actinomycetes > Frankiales > Frankiaceae > DATAZK01. Next base: position 86,939 of record CBDATO010000001.1, read on the forward strand.
CGCGGTGCTGGCCCTGCGCCGCGCGAGCCGGCCGGCGGCCCTGCAGGCGAGCACGGGCGGCACCGGCAGCACCTCGCGCCGCTCCGTCCTCGGCACGTGTCTGGCCCTGACCTGGCTGAACCCCCACGTCTACCTCGACACGGTGGTGCTGCTCGGCGCGCTCGCAGCGGCCCATCACGGCGACCGGTGGTGGTTCGGTCTCGGGGCCGCCGTCGCCAGCGGGCTGTGGTTCGGCGCGCTCGGCGGCGGCGCACGGCTGCTGCGCCCGGTCTTCGCCCGGCCCGCGGCGTGGCGGGTGCTGGACGTCGTCATCGCGCTCGTGGTCCTCGGCTCCGCGGCGCTGCTGCTCATTCAGGCGGGCTGAGCCGGCATCCACCGATCGGTTGATGCCGGCATCCACCGCACCAGGGCAGGGATGCGTCCGAAGGGTCGATCCGGCGACGCCCCCGGCGCAGCACGGTGGAGCCATGCCCGTCATCGAAGTCAGCCACCTGACCAAGTCGTACGGCCCGCGTACGGCCGTCGCCGACGTCTCGTTCACCGTCGACGAAGGCGAGATCTTCGGCCTGCTCGGCCCGAACGGCGCCGGGAAGACGACCACCGCCGAGTGCACGATCGGCCTGCGCCACCGCGACGGCGGCACCGTACGGGTGCTCGGCGTCGATCCGGACGAGGACCGGGAGCCGGTACGCCGGCAGGTCGGCGTCCAACTGCAGCACGCCCGGCTCCCCGAGCGCCTCACGGTCGGCGAGGCGATGCGGCTCTACAGCTCGTTCTACGAGCAGCCCGCCGACAGCGCCGACCTCCTGCGCACCCTCGGCCTCGCCGACCTGGTCGACCAGCGCTTCTGCAAGCTCTCGGGCGGCCAGCAGCAGCGGCTGTCCATCGCCCTGGCGCTCGTCGGCGCCCCGAAGGTCGCCGTGCTCGACGAGCTCACCACCGGCCTGGACCCGGCCGCCCGCCGCGAGACCTGGGACCTCATCGACCGGGTACGCGAGCGCGGCGTCGCGATCCTGCTGGTCACGCACTTCATGCCGGAGGCCGAGCACCTGTGCGACCGGCTCGCCGTGATCGCCGGTGGACGCGTCGTCGCCCAGGGCACGCCCGCCGAGATCATCGACGGCGCCGGCGGCCGGCAGCAGCGGATGCGCTTCCGGGTCGACGCCGGCCGCGAGGTCGCCGCCGAGCTGCTGCTGCGCGACCTGCCCGAGGTCGTCACCATCGACCGGCACGGACCGGGCGGCGAGCAGCTCACCCTGTCCGGCCACGGCGACGTCGTCGCCGCCGTCACCGGTGCGCTCGCCCGCGCCGGCATCGTCGCCACCGGCCTGCGCCTGGAGCAGGCCTCCCTGGACGACGCCTTCCTCACGCTCACCGAAGGAGCCCACGCATGAGCACGCTGACCGCCCCGCGCCCCGTACGCCCGCCGTACCGGACCCCGTTCGGCCCGCTGCTGCGCGTCGAGGCCACGCTCTTCCTGCGGTCCGCCGGCTCGGTGGTGTGGTCGGCGCTGCTCCCGCTGATCGCCCTCGTCGTGGTGGGAGCCATCCCGGCGAGCCGGAAGCCGTCGGCGGACCTGCACGGGATCAGCTACCTGGCCGCCTACCTGCCGATCCTCATGATGTTCGCGCTGTGCATGGCGGCGGTGAACCTGCTGCCGCCGAGCCTTGCCGCCTACCGCGAGCAGGGCGTGCTGCGCCGGATGGCCACCACGCCGGTGCGGCCGTTCCGGCTGCTCGCCGCCCAGGTCACCATCTACCTGGGGCTGGCGCTGCTGGTGTCGGTGCTGATGCTCGTCATCGCGGTCGCCGGCTACGGCGTGACACTCCCCCGCCAGCTGCCCGGCTTCGTGCTGTCCCTGGTCCTGGTCGCGGCTGCCGTGACGAGCATCGGGGCGCTCATCGCCGCGCTCGCCCCGACCGCGAAGGCGGCGAACGCGCTCAGCGCCATGGCGTTCTTCCCGCTCATGTTCTTCGCCGGGCTCTGGATCCCCCGGGCGTCGATGGCGCCGGTGTTGCGCCACATCAGCGACTGGACCCCGCTCGGTGCCGGGGTCCGCGGCGTGCAGGCCTCCCTCGCCGGCCACTTCCCGCCGGTGCAGGCACTAGTGGCCCTGATCGGGTACGCCGTGGTGCTGGGCGCGATCGCCGTCCGCACCTTCCGGTGGCAGTGAGCGGCCAGGATGGGGTCGTGACCGTCGTGGCGCCGCTGGCGCGAGCCCGTCGACGCGCGGTCGACCGCGTCACGGCCTTCGGACAGCTCGGCCGCCGCGACCGGCTCAACCGGGCGCTGCCGGTGCCGGCCCTGCCCCTGCTGGCCATCTCGACGCTGCTGGCCTGGACCTCGGTGAAGTCCGGCTTCGGCACGCACGACCGCTTCCGGCACGGCCTCTACGTCGTGGGGGCTGCCGCGGTCTGGTCGCTCGTCATGACCATGCGCAGCGCCCGCTTCGGCCAGACCGGCAAGGTGATCACCCTCGCCGGTCACGTCGCCCTCACCGCGGTGCTCGTCGGGGTCAACCCGTGGTTCGCGATCTTCGCCTTCATGGGCTATCCGCTCGCCGGTGCCCTGGAGGCGCCGTGGCTGCGCCGCGCCGGCACCGTCGCAGCCGCCCTGACAAGCGCAGCCGGCCAGGCGGCCGGCTGGCCCGTCGGCGGCGGCCCCGCACTCTGGGTCTACCTGCTGATCGCCTCCGTCAACTGCACGATCTCGCTGACCGTAGTCGCGGTCACCTCCCGCACCGACCGGCAGAACGACGAGCGCGGACGCATGATCGAGACGCTCAACGAGACCAACGAGCAGCTGTCCAGGGCGCTGGCCGAGAACGCCGGGCTGCACGCCCAGCTGCTCGAGCAGGCGCGCGAGGCGGGTGTGCTCGACGAGCGGCAGCGCCTCGCGGGCGAGATCCACGACACCCTGGCCCAGGGGCTCGCCGGCATCGTCACCCAGCTCGAGGCCGCCGAGCAGGGCAAGCACCTGCCGGAGGTGTGGCAGCGCCACGTCGACCAGGCCCGGGCGCTGGCCCGCAGCTCGCTGACGCAGGCCCGCCGGTCGGTACGCGCCCTGCGCCCCGAGCAGCTCGAGCGCGCCGAGCTGCCCGAGGCCCTCCAGGAGCTGACCCGCAGCTGGTCGGAGACGGCCGGTGTACGCGCCCGCTTCGAGACGTCCGGCACCGCCACCCGCGTACCGGATCCGGCGGCGACCGCTCTCTTCCGGGTCGCCCAGGAGGCGCTGACGAACGTCGCCAAGCACGCGCGGGCCTCCAAGGTGGCCCTGACGGTCACCTTCCTCGACGACCGCCGGGACCATCGGATGGTGCTGCTGGACGTCCGTGACGACGGGGTGGGCTGGGCGGGCGATGCCCGGCCGGGCGGCTACGGCCTCGCCGGCATGCGCGAGCGCATGGCCCGGATCGGCGGCAGCCTGGAGGTCGAGACGGCGCCGGGCGAGGGGACGGCGCTCAGTGCCGCCGTGCGCATCGGGTCGGCGCCGTGAGCCGGCCCATCCGGCTGCTGATCGTCGACGACCACCCGATCGTGCGTGACGGCATCCGGGGCGTCTTCGCCGGCGACCCCGAGTTCGCCGTGGTCGGCGAGGCCGGTGACGGGCGCGAAGCCCTCACCCGGGTGGACGCGGCCGCAGCGGCGGGCGATCCCGTCGACGTCGTCCTGATGGACCTGCGCATGCCCGGCATGGGCGGCCGCGAGGCGATCGCGGCCCTGCGCATCGCCCACCCGGACGTGCGCGTCCTGGTGCTCACGACGTACGACACCGACCGCGACGCCCTCCCCGCGATCGAGGCCGGGGCCATCGGCTACCTGTTGAAGGACTCCCCCCGCGAGCAACTGGTGGCCGGCGTGCGCGCCGCCGCGCTCGGCCAGCCCGTGCTGTCGCCCACCGTCGCCTCACGTCTGATGGGAGCGCTCGGCGCGGGCTCGGCACCCAAGCCCGCCGGGCTGACCGAGCGCGAGCTGGAGGTCATCCGGCTCGTCGCGGCCGGAGCCACCAACCGGCAGATCGCGGCGTCGCTCTTCATCAGCGAGGCGACCGTGAAGACCCACCTGCTGCACCTGTACGACAAGCTCGGCGCCCGCGACCGGGCGTCGGCCGTGGCGATCGCCTACCAGCGCAAGCTGCTGCAGTGATTGCCGGTCAGGCGACGAAGATGCACACCGGGTGCCCGGCCGGGTCGGCGTAGATCCGGATCGGCTCCTGCGGGTCGTCCACCCCGTCGAGCAGCAGCGTCGCCCCCAGGCCCAACACCCGCTCGTGCTCGGCGTCGAGCTCGGCGATCGACGCCACCGTCAGGTCCAGGTGCGCCTGCTGCGGCACGGGTCCCTCCGGCCAGGTGACGGTCGGCAGCTCGGCCACGGGCTGGAAGGCCAGTGCCGCACCCCCCGCAGGGTTGCGCAGCACCAACCAGTCGGCGGCATTCGGATCCGGCTCGCCCGCCGGCGGCGGCTCATCGCCCGGCCGGTAGGTGAAGCCGAGCAGCGCGCGGTAGAACTCCGCGAGGCCACGGGCGTCGACGGCGTCGAACACGAATTGGCGCAGGGCGACGGTCATGGCATCCAGTACACGTCGCGGCTAGTACTGGTCACGGCTAGTACTCATCACGGCTAGTACTCATCACGAAAGCCGCCGATGAGCGTCAGGACGTTGCCGTCCGGGTCGGTGAGCGACGAGAGCTGCACGCCCTTGTTGACGTCCTGGATCTCCCCGGGAGCAAGGCCCCGGCCGGTCAGCTCGCCGACGTGACCGGCCAGGTCCTCGACCGCGAAGTTGAGCAGCGAGCTGCCCGCCCGCTCGGCATCAACGGTGACCTGCACCCAGCCGGTGTCGACCGCGCGCCACTCCACCAGCGTCGGCATCGGGTTGTTGTCCGCCGGCCGGCCGAAGAACTGCGCGTACCAGGCGTTGGCCCGCTCCAGATCGCGGACGGGGACGACGGCGAGCACGTACTTGAGCGACATGGAGGCTCCTTTGTCCGGTTCTGTCCTGGCTGTAGACGTCGGCCGGCCCCCGTTGTCATCGGCCCCGCTCGGTTGTACCGTTTGGTACATGCCTCGATCAGACGCCTCGGTGACCATCGACGCTCCCCCACAGCGGGTCTGGGACGTCCTCGTGGACGTCGCGAGCTGGCCCCGGTGGACGGAGTCGATGACCTCGGTCGAACGGCTGGAATCCGGACCGCTCCGGGTGTCCAGCTCCGCCCGGGTCGTGCAGCCCAAGCTGCGCCCCATGGTCTGGACGGTGACCGAGCTGGTGCCGCTCGAGTCCTTCACCTGGACCGCGCGGACCGCCGGCATGACGCTCACCGGCACCCACGTGATCCGCGCCGAAGGAGAGGGCCGCACGCGCCTGGAGCTGGCGGCGGAGTCCGGCGGCCCGCTCGCCCGGGTGGCGGACCTGCTGCTGGGCAGCCGCGTGCAGCACTACGTCGAGCTCGAGGCGGCCGGCATGAAGGCGGCGGCGGAAGCCGGGTGAGCGCCCGTCAGGAGCTGCTGGACCGCTGCCTGACCTGGCTCGAGGTGAACGGGGCGACACCGCACAGCCTGCGCCAGATCGCGGCCGGCGTCGGCACCAGCCACCGCATGCTGATCTACCACTTCGGCTCCCGCGAGGGCCTGCTGGCGGAGGTCGTCGCCCGGGTCGAGCAGGACACCCGGGCCGTGCTCGCGGAGGTGGCCGACCCGGCCGACCCGGTCACGACGAGCCGCCGCTTCTGGGAGCACGTCAGCGACCCAGGAGCCGCCGACGCCGAGCGCCTGTTCTACGAGATCTACGCCGACGCGCTGCACGGCCGGCCGTGGACGGCGTCGTTTCGTGACGCCGTCATCGACGCCCTCGACGAGCCGGTCACGGCGGTCTTCACCGGGCTCGGCTTCCCCGCCGAGCAGGCCCACGTACGGGCCCGGCTGGCGATCGCCGTCACCCGCGGCCTGCTGCTCGACCTGCTGCTCACGGGCGACCGTGCGCTCCTGACGGCCGCCTCCGACCTCTTCGCCGAGCTGATCACCCGTCCCGAGGCTCAGGCCTGAGCGTCGGGAGAACCCGTCATCATCTCGAACCACACCGTCTTGCCGCCCTCACGCGGGATGAAGCCCCACGCGGTGCTCAGCGCATCGACGATGGCGAGCCCCCGGCCGTCGAGGGCCTGACTGTCGGCGGGCTGCAGCAGCGGCGCCCGGCTGTTGTCGTCGTCGACGTCGACCCGGATCACCTGCTGGCCGTCGGGGCGGTGCCGCCGGCTGACCGACAGCACGACCTGGCTGCGTCCGTGCTGGTAGGCGTTGCTCACCAGCTCGTGGCTGACCAGCAGGAGGGCGTCCTGTGTCTCGCGGGCGAGGCCGACGGAAGCCGACCAGTCGCGCAGGAACTGCCGGGCCAGGGCACCGGCGACCGGCGCGGCGGGCAGTTCGATCGTCTCCGAGGTGTCCGGCGCGGTGGCGACGGCGCCGCCACATCCCGCCGCGACGAGCGGGAGGCGGACCGCGAGCACGCAGATGTCGTCGGACCCCGAGCCGAGCGCGGCCAGCACCTCGTCGCAGACGTCGTCCACGCTTGCGGTGCTGAGGCCCTCGCACCGGGCGGCGAGCCTGTCTAGCCCGTCGTCCAACGACTTGTCGCGGCGCTCGACGAGGCCGTCGGTGTAGAGCAGCACCGTGGAGCCCGGGGTGAGCGCCCGGGTGTGGTCACGGCGCGCATCGCCGAGGTCGCCGCTCCCGACGCCCAGCATCACGTCGGGCTCGTCGTCCAGCCACTGCACCGTGCCGTCCGCCTCGATGACGAGCGGCGGCGGGTGGCCGGCGTTGGACCAGGTCAGATACGCACCGTCGCTGCTCCGGTTGATCCGCGCGACGACGATGGTCGCAAGGTCACCGGGGCCGCCGAGCGCGGACGGGCGGTAGCCGTCGCGTTCGACACCGGTGGGGCCGACGTCGTCCTGCACGCCGGCGGCGAGCCCCTCCAGCAGCAGCTCGAGCCGCTGGAGCGCCGCGGCCGGACCGGTCATGTCGTACGCGGCCCCGCGCAGCAGGTTGCGCATGCGGCCCATCCGCGCGGCGGCCGCGAGGTCGTGTCCGACGACGTCGCCGATCACGACCGCGGTGCTGCCGTCGACGGTCTGGAACGCGTCGAACCAGTCGCCGCCCACCTCGGCCGACGCGGCACCCGGGCGGTAGCGCGCCGCGAGCTCCAGGCCGGGCACCGAGGGCAGCTGCGGCAGCAGGCTGCGCTGCAGCATGACGGCGGCGGAGTGCTCCTGGCCGTACAGGCGGACGTTGGCGAGCACCAGCGCGGCCCGGGCCCCCAGGTCCTCGATGAGCACGCGGTCGGCCTCGGCGAGCAACCGGCCGCTGCCGCTGGTGTGACGGGCGGTGGTGATCAGGGTCCAGGTGCCGAGCAGCTGACCGCGGGCACGCAGCGGGACGACGATGGCGCTGACCGGCGCGACCTGCAGCCGGTCGCGGCGCTCGAGCAGCTCCGGGATCAGCTGCTCGGCGACCTCCCCGGCGGTGCCGTGCACCAGCAGCGAGCGTCCGGTGCGCAGCACCCGCCCGACCGCGCGGCTCGACTCGGCCAGCGAGCTGGTCGACGGCCGCGACAGGGCCTGCAGCCGCTGCAGCACCGCGTCGTCGCGGTGGTGGAAGGTCGACCGGCGGACGCGACAGTCGGCGGGTGCGCCGCTGTCGGGCGCGGGCGACTCCAGCAGGTCGATGACCGACAGATCGGCCAGCACCGGCACGGCGAGCTGGGCGAGGCGGTCGACGATCGACCCGGGGTCGTCGATGCTGGCCGCCAGCAGGGCGGTGCCCTCGGCGACGAGCGCCAGCCGCAGCTGGGCCTGCTCGGCGTCGGCCCGCGCCTCCTCGGCCGCGCGCCGGGCCTCGCGCTCGGCCTGGTGGAACACCTCGCGGTCGAGCTCGGCGGCCACCCGGGCGGTCACGTCGGTCTGGACGGCGACGAAGTTGGTGAGCTCACCGTCCGCGTCGAAGACGGGGCTGAGCGCGACCTCGTTCCAGAAGGCCATCCCGTCCTTGCGGTAGTTGAGCAGGACGACCGTCGTCGACCGCACCTCGGCGATCGCGGCCCGCAGCTCGTCGACACCCTCGGAGTTGGTGGTCGACCCCTGCAGGAAGCGGCAGTTGCGGCCGACCGCCTCGTCGTAGGAGTAGCCCGTGACCCGCGTGAACGCCGGGTTGACCCAGACCAGCGGGTTGTCGGGCTGCAGCGGGTCGGACACCGACACCGAGAGGTCGAGGGCCAGCACCGCGCGATGACCGACGCTGCCGACGAAGGCGTCGGCGTCCTCGCGCGCCGCCTCGCCGGCCTGGCCGACGATCTGGGCGGTGGCCGCCGCCGCCTTGCGCTGATCGGATTTCGACAGCGAGGCCAGGCGCAGCAGCAGGACGATCGCCCGGCGGTGCAGTCCGGCGGGCAGCGCGTCGAGGGCGGCCCCCAGCTCGGGCAGCTCGAACGGGAAGCCGCTCAGCCACAGCCCCTCGCCGGAGGTCGCCCCGTCGGCGACGAGCGCTTCCCCGACGACGACCTCACCCCGCGAGATCCGGGCCCAGGCGCTCCGCTCGTCGGTCGGGACCCCGCCCGACAGGCCGCGCAGCCGTGCGGTGCCCGCCCAGTCGACGAGCCCGATGGGCAGGTCGACGTCGGCGAGGTCACGCGCGCCGGGGCTCGCGTAGATGACGGCGTCGTCGTCGAGGTCGACCAGGAGCACGGCGGCCGGCACGTCGGTGAGCACCCGCGACAGCTCGGGCAGCTCCTCGAGGGCTCCGCCGCCACCGGCCGGGATCCCGCCGTATCCGCCCAGCCGCCCGTCCTCGACCACGCCGTCAGCCTATGAAGCCGCGAAGGTCCGCGCATCCCGGTGCGCCCGATGAGAAGAAAGTGGTGACGCGCCCGGGCGGTCGGCCGTCACCGTCCGAACGCGTCGACCTCCGCGAGGTGGCGCTCCTTGGCGACCGGCGGCAGCCAGGAGATCTCGAAGGCGTTGCGCTCGAGCTGCCGGACCTCCTCGACGGTCAGCGGCGTCTCCTGGTGCACCCGCAGCAGGCACTCGGTGACGTACCCGTCGAAGTACGCGGGGTCGTCGGAGTTGACGGTCACCTTGACCCCGGCGTCGAGCAGCCGCTTGGTCGCCCCGTCCCAGCTGGACCCCACGACGAAGCCGTTCGAGATCGGGCACACGGTGAGGCCGATGCCGCGGGCCCGGATCTGCTCGACGAGCGCCGGGTCCTCCAGGCAGTTGACCCCGTGGTCGATCCGGTCGACCCCGATCACGTCGAGGACCTGGCGGATGTGCTCGACCGTGTTGGGCTGGTCGACGTCGCAGTGCATGGTGAGCAGGTAGCCCTCGGCCCGGGCCCGCGCGAAGACCTTCTCGAACTTGACCGGCGGGTTGTCCCGCTCGTCCGAGTCCAGGCCGACCCCGATGATCACGTCCTTGTACGGCAGCGACTCCATCAGGGTGGCCATCGCGTACTCCGCCGAGTGGTCGCGCAGGAAGCACATGATGAGGCCGGCGTTGACGCCGAGCTCGCGGCGGGCGTCGAGCAGACCCCGACGCAGCCCGCGGATCACGGTGTCGAAGGGCACGCCGCGTGAGGTGTGCGCCTGCGGGTCGAAGAAGATCTCGACGTAGCGGACGTTCTGCGACGCCGCCTTGGTCAGGTAGGCGAAGACCATGTCGTAGAAGTCCTGCTCGTGCAGGAGCACGGCCATGTTCGAGTAGTAGCCGATCAGGAAGCTCGTCAGGTCGTGGAACGGGTTCGCGGCCTTCATCTCCGCGGCGTCGGCGTACGGCAGTGCCATGCCGTTGCGGGCGGCGAGCCCGAGCACCAGCTCCGCCTCGAGCGTGCCCTCGATGTGCAGGTGCAGCTCGCATTTGGGGACGCCGGCGATGAACTCCTCGACCGAGAGCTCCCCTGCGGGCAGCGGGGCGGCGGACACGGCGGGGCCGGATACGGCGGCGGTCGACACCCGACGAATCCAACCGGGGTCACGTTACGGACACGTTTTGGCGTCGTTTCCGGCAATCGGCTGACTGCCGATGGGCCGACGAGCCCAAATGCCCCAGATGGGTATCTATATCGCTGATCCGTGTGCCGATGATCCCGTCCTAACCAGCCAGGAGGTGATGAGTGCCCGACGACGACCCCAGCCCGCGCCCCGACGACGCGGCCGCATTCAGCGCCCTCGACCAGATGTCGCGGCTCATGCTGGACTCCATAGCGCAGGCGGTCGTGGGACTCGACCCCACCGGCCACGTCATCTACTGGAACGCTGCGGCCGTCACCTGCTTCGGCTGGACGACCGTGGAGGCGATGGGCCGCGACATCGAGGAGCTGGTCGCCCAGCAATTCACGGCCGACGATGCTCAGCAGATCTTCGAGGTGCTCCTCGCCGGCCGCACCTGGACGGGTGAGCGCCGGCTCGTCCGGCGCGACGGCAGCAGCTTCCCGGCAATGATGGCGCAGAACGGCGTCTTCACCGATGCGGGCGAGCTGATCGGCCTGATCGGCGTCGTCACCGACCTCACCGAGCTCCACGAGCACGAGCAGGCCCGGGCCCTCGCCGAGGCCGAGATGCAGCGCAGCGAGGCGGAGCGGCTCGCCGCTGCGGTCCAGGAGAGCAGCCGCGAGGAGCGCTGGAGGGCGATGGTCTCGCTCTCGGCGGACGGCGCGCTCTTCGTCGATCCCGAGACGCTCGAGATCACGTTTGCGAGCCCGCCGATGGCCCGTCTCTTCGGATGGTGTCCGGAGACCGTGTTGGGGCGGTACGCGCCCGACCTGGTGCACCCCGACGACATGCCGGCGATGTTGAGAGGGATGCGTGCACTGCGCAGCACCGCCGACGCTCACCCCACCGCCGAGTTCCGGCTGGCCTGCGCCGACGGGAGCTATCGCTGGGTCGAGGCCACGGTCAGCCGGCTGACGTCCGGCGGCTCCGCCGTGGGCTTCGTGGGCAACCTGCGTGACATCACCGACCGTGTTGAGGCCGTACGCGCGCTGAAGGCCTCCGAGGCGCGCTACCGCATGATCGCCGAGACGGCCCAGGAGGGCATCGTCACCGTCGATCCGGACGGGCGGGTGGTCTTCGCCAACCAGAAGATGGCCGACCTGCTCGGGCTGCCGCTGTCCGAGCTCTGCGAACGGACGTTCCTGGATCTGAACCCCCCCGATCGGCACGCCGAGATCCTGCAGCGCCGCCGTGAGCTCCCCGAGCTGGGCAACACCTGTTACGACTTCCCGTTCAGGCGCGGCGACGGCGAGCGCCGGGTGCTACGCGTCTCCGCCAGCGCCCTGTACGACGAGACGGGCTTCATCGGCACGCTCTCCATGGTCAGTGACGTGACCGAGGCCCTGGCCGCCGAGGCCGACCTCGAGTACCGGGTCTTCCACGACCCGCTCACCGGACTCGGCAACCGGGCGCTGCTGGTGCAGAAGCTGGGCGAGGGCCGGGACACCGCCGACGCGGGGCCGGTCGCCGTCCTGCTCGCCGACATCGACCAGTTCAAGCTGGTCAACGACTCGATGGGCCACGCCTCCGGCGACGAGCTGCTGATCGCGGTGGCCCGACGCTGGAGCCAGGTGCTGCGCCCCGGCGATCTGCTGGCGCGCATCGGCGGCGACGAGTTCGTCGTGCTCTGCCCGGATTGCACCGAGTACGACGCCGCCCTCATCGCCGACCGGCTGCAGGCCGCGCTGCATCAACCGGTGATCATCGCCGGCCGGCCGGTCGCGGTCGGCGCCAGCATCGGCGTCGCCGTCCGCCAGCCGGCCGACGACCGAACCGCCGACATGCTGCTCGGCCACGCCGATGCCGCCATGTACGAGGCGAAGCGGCGCGGGCGCGGGCGCATCGCCACCTTCACCCGCGACCTCGTCGACCGTGCCGAGACCCGGCTCCGGCTGATCAACGACCTCAAGATCGCGATTGAGGAGGGCCGGCTGCGACTGCACTACCAGCCGATCATCGAGCTGAGCAGCGGCCGGCTGCAGGGGGTCGAGGCGCTCTGCCGCTGGCACCACGAGGAGCACGGCGACATCCCGCCGGACGAGTTCATCGCCGTCGCCGAGGAGAGCGGCCTGATCACCTCCCTCGACCGCTGGGTGCTCCGCCGGGCCTGCCACGACGCGGCGGCGCTGCGGGCGGCCGGCGTGCTGCCGGACGGCACGTACGTCACGGTGAACAGCTCCGCCCACGACCTCGGCCAGCCCGACTACGAGCGCAACGTACGGACGGTGCTCGACGAGGCGGGGCTGCCGGCCGAGGCGCTCGTCCTCGAGGTCACCGAGAGTGCGGTCATGCGCGACCCGGACGCGGCGCAGACCGTGTTCCGCCGGCTGCGGGAGTTCGGCGTCCGGGTGGCGATCGACGACTTCGGCACCGGGCACTCGTCGCTCGCCTACCTGCGGCACTACCCGGTCGCCATGCTCAAGGTCGACCGCAGCTTCGTCAGCGGCGTCACCACGAGCAGCAGCGACCTGGCGATCGTGTCGACGATCGTCGACCTGGCGCACGCGATCGGGGTGTCGACGGTCTGCGAGGGCATCGAGACCGACGCCGAGCTCGCGTTGCTGACCAGCATCGGCTGTCAGGGCGGGCAGGGCTGGCTCTGGAGCCGGGCGCTGCCCCTGGACGAGCTCGTCGAACTCGTCCGCGGGATGCCGGGCGGCTTCAGGATCGCCCCGCGCCCGGGGCAGCAGTACGCCGGGGCACGCTCGGCCGGCGCCTCCGCCCTGGCGATGACCGTGGTGCCGCGCGACCCGCCACACGCCGAAAAGCGCTCAAGGACGGACGTCTGACCTCGCCGGACGTATAACCAGCTTGTGCACGGGCTGATGGAGCGATCGGGATCGGGACCGGCATACGACTGGACGGGTGAAGAGCCCGAGCGGCCGGGCGGGCCGGGTCTCGAGGGCTTCTTCGACTCCGAACCCCCGGAGCCCGAGCACCGTGCCGGTCGGGTCGGGATGCTGGGGCGGGTGCTCGTGCTGAGCGCGGCCGCCGGCGTCCTGCTGGCCACCGTCTTCGGGCTGATCATCTGGTTCACGGCCAGCCACGCGCCGACCACCGGCGCCGCCCGTCAGGTGAAGGCGTACCTCTCGGACCTGCGCGACGGCCGTTACGCCGCGGCGTACGACCGGCTCTGCGACGGCGGCGCCACGGCGACGGCCTTCGTCGAGCGCCAGCAGGCCCTCGCGGCGGGCGGGCGCGCCGTCACGTCCTTCGAGATCCACCCCGGCTTCACGGGCGACACCTCGACGTTCGGCTCCGCCGGCGGCGTGGTGACCTACGCCGACGGCAGCCGCGCCACCCTGCGCTTCGACCTGCAGACGATCGACCTCGGCGGCGGCATCCCCGTCATGCAGTGCCTGCTGCCCAGCTGACCGACCCCGCGGCACCTGCCATCGCGCGGGTCGCGGGCGGCGTCCGCGAAAGGCCGCGGACCGCCGCCAGGATCAGCAAGCCGCGCCTCGGCGGGCTCGACGGGCTCCGCGCCATCGCGGTCACCGCCGTGGTCGTCTTCCACCTGCGCTCCTCGGCCGCCAAGGGCGGCTTCCTCGGCGTCGACCTCTTCTTCGTGATCAGCGGCTTCCTGATCACCTACCTGGTGATCGACGAGCTGCTCACGACGCGCAGCTTCGCGCTCGCCGACTTCTTCCGGCGCCGCATCCGCCGCCTGATGCCGACCGTCGTCGCGCTGCTGGTGGCGATCACCGCCGGCTCGCTGACGCTCTTCCGCGACGAGCTGGCGTACCTGCGCGGCGGGGTGCTCTCGAGCCTCACCTACGTGACGAACTGGTGGCTGATCTTCGACCACCAGTCCTACTTCCAGGCGTCGGGCCGGCCGAGCTTCTTCCAGCACATGTGGTCGCTGGCGATCGAGGAGCAGTTCTACATCGTCTGGGCGGTGCTGGTGCTGCTCGTGGCGGGCCGGCGCTGGGTCAGCCTGCAGGTGGCCCGTCGACGCGCGCTGCTGGTCGCCCTGCTGGCAGTCGTGCTCGCCGTGGCGTCGACGGTGCTGATGACGGTGGTCGCCGTCCACGAGGACCTCCCGTACGGCGCCGACACCGGCCGGGTCTACTTCGGCTCCGACACCCACTCGATGGGCCTGTTCCTCGGGTCGGCGGCGGGGGCGTACCTCGCAGTGCGGTGCAGCACCCGGCCTCGGCTCGGCACCCCCCGGCGGGTGCTCACGCTCGACATCGCCGGCGCCGCCGCGCTCCTCACGCTCGTCGTCTGGTTCCTCACCCTCGACGAGTACTCGCCGGGCCTCTACCGCGGCGGCTTCCTCGGCTTCGGCGCCGTCGCGCTCGTCGTCGTCGTCGCGGCCGTGCAGCGCGGGAGCCGGCTCGGGGCCTGGCTGGACACGCCGGTGCTGCGCTGGGTCGGGCAGCGCTCGTACGCGATCTACGTCTGGCACTGGCCGGTCGTCGTGGTCACCCGCCCCGGCCTCGACATCGCGGGACCCAGCTGGTTCGTCCAGGTGCTGCGGATCCTGCTCATCCTCGCGCTGGCGGAGCTGACGTACGTGTACGTCGAGCAGCCGTTTCGTCGCGGCGGCTGGCGGGCCCTGCAGGAGGTGGCCCGGCGGCGTCCGCGGCCGGGTCCGTACGCGCTGCGCGGCACGCTGCTAGTGGCCGGGGCGCTCGTGCTGCTCTCGCGTCCGGTTCAGGACCTCGCGTTCGGGACGACGGACCCGCTCGCCCGCCAGCCCGCCTTCCCGGGAGCGACGGCGCCGGCCCAGCCCACGCCGTCACCCACCCCTTCGGCAACGGCACCGGCGCCGACCGTCTCCGAGGGCCACACGGCCGGCCCCCGGCCGACGATCGCGCCCCCCAAGGCCGCGCCGAAGCCGTCGACCAAGCCGACACCCAAGCCGACACCGCAGGTGCAGCCCGGCTTCGACGTCAGCGCCTTCGGCGACTCGGTCCTGCTCGGGGCGAGCGGGGCGCTGCGCGGCCAGGTGCGCAGCGTGACGGTCGACAGCGTCGAGGGCCGCCAGGCGTACTCCACGCTGGGCGACGTCCAGGCCCGCGCGGCCGCCGGCACCCTCGCCCCGTACGTCGTCGTCCACACCGGCAACAACGGAGTCATCTCCCCCGACCAGCTGCGCGCGACGCTGAAGGCGCTCGGCTCGCGTACCCGGGTCGTGCTGCTCACCGACCGCGTGCCGCGCGACTGGCAGGACGGCAACAACAGCACCATCCGCGCGATCGGCGGCGAGTTCCGCAACGTGACGGTCCTCGACTGGAACGCCGTCTCGGCAGGCCATTCCGAGTGGTTCTACCGCGACGGCCTGCATCTGACGCCGACCGGCGCCGGCTACTACGCCGCCGCGATCGTCCAGGCGTTCGGCCCGCTCCCCCGTTCCTGACCGGTCACGTGCCGGTCAGGTACCGAGGTAGGCGAGCACCGCGAGCACGCGGCGGTTGTCGTCCTCGGACTGCGGCAGGCCGAGCCGGGTGAAGATCGAGTTGGTGTGCTTGCTGACCGCCTTCTCGGAGATCACCAGCCGGGCGGCGATGGCGGCGTTGGACCGGCCCTCGGCCATCAGCTCGAGCACGTCCCGCTCGCGCGGGGTGAGCGTCGCGACGGGATCACGCTCCCGGGTGCGGCTCAGCAGCTGACCCACCACGTCGGGGTCCAGCACGGTGCCTCCGGCGGCCACCCGGCGGGCACCGTCGATGAACTGGTCGACGTCGAAGACCCGGTCCTTCAGCAGGTAGCCGACGCCGCCGGCGCGGTCGGCGAGCAGCTCGCGGGCGTACAGCTGCTCGACGTACTGCGAGAGCACCAGCACCGGCAGCCCGGGGATCGCCCGGCGCGCCTCGAGTGCGGCGCGGATTCCCTCGTCGGTGTGCGTCGGCGGCAGCCGGACGTCGACGACCGCGAGGTCGGGACGGTGCGTGTGCAGGGCCCGGAGCAGCGACGGGCCGTTGTCGACTGCCTCGACGACCTCGATGCCGTTCGCGTCGAGCAGGCGGATCAGTCCGTCACGGAGGAGGGCGAGGTCTTCGGCGAGGACGACGCGCACGGCAGCACCATATGCACGGCCGTCGGGCCGCCCGGCGGCGAATCGACGGCGACGGTGCCGTCGAAGGCCCCCAACCGGCGGCCGATCCCGTCGAGGCCACCTCCGGGCCAGGCCACCGCGCCGCCCCGCCCGTTGTCGCGGACGGTGAGGTCGAGCCGGTTGCGGGCGTGCACGAGCTCGATGTCGATACGCGTGGCGCCGGCGTGCTTGACGGCGTTCGTGATCGCCTCGGCCAGCGCGAAGTACGCCGCCGTCTCCAGCGGGGCGGGCAGTGCGGCGGGCACTTGGGCGGAGACGTACGCCGGCACCGGGGTCTGCAGCGCGAGGGCGTGCACGGCTCCGACCAGCCCGCGGTCGGCGAGCACCGGCGGACCCGACCAGAGCACCAGCCCGAAGGCGGCGACGACGACCGCGACGATCGACAGGGCCAGCCCGACCGTGCCGTGGAAGAGCAGCCAGTAGCCGTCGCGGCGGTGGGCCGGATCGCCGAGCAGCCCGCGCAGCCGGTCGAGCATCCGGGTGTCGGTCCGGGTCAGGTACGGCGCGTCGACGGGCCGGGCGAGGACGTGTGCCGCACACCGCCGCTGCAGCTGGGCCAGCGGACGGGCGGCCCCGAACACGGCGATGACGATCGGGATGCCCCACCCCACCACCAGCAGGCTCAGGCCCACGATCAGCAGGATCGCGAGCACCAGGGCGCACACGGCGAGCAGCAGCTCGATGAGGGCGATCCCGAACAGCGCGAGGCGTCGGGTCAGCTCGTTGCGCACCGCTTCAGTGTCGGCGATGCCTCCGGCCCCGTCAGGGGAGCTGAGCCGTGGGTGGGGGGTGGGGAAAAGTCCACCCCCGATCCGCTGCCTGGCACCCCTGACGGCGGGCGGCCGGGGCCCCAGCGTCGGAGGGGTCCGATCTGCTCCGTCCCGGAAGGCATCCCCCGTGGCCGTCACCGCGCCCGTCACCCGTCCCGACCCGCCCGGCGCCCGTCCGCCGGCCCGGCAGCGCCGCCCCGCCCGTACGACGCCGTCGCGGACGCCCCTCACGGTCCGGGCGGCCCGGGTGAGTGCGCGCCATCCGTGGCGGGCCATCGCCCTCTGGTTGGTCTTCGTCGCGCTCTGCGCCGTCGTCGGCGGCATGACCGGCCTGACGGCCCAGGGTGACCGGCAGGGACTGCACGGCCAGTCGCTGAAGGCGGCCACGTGGGTGCACGACGCAGGACTGGAGGAGCCCGACGCCGAGCACGTCCTCGTCACCGCCGCCTCCGGCCGGCTCGACCGGGCGACGGCCGACCGGGCCGCAGCGGCGATCGCCGGCCGGATGCGCGGCCTGGCGCAGGTGAGCGCGGTGCGACCGGCCGTCGTCTCCCCCGACGGCCAGGCGCTGCTCGTCCAGGTGGAGGTGCGCGACGACGCCTCGGCCAAGCCGCTGCTGGCGGCGACCGCCGACGTCGGCAAGGCCTTCCCGGGGCTGCGGGTCGAGGAGGTCGGATCGGTGTCCTTCGACGACGCCGTGAACACCCAGGTGGCCGAGGACCTCGGCCGGGCGGGCCTGCTGTCGCTGCCCGTCACCCTGCTGATCCTCGTGCTCGCCTTCGGGGCGGTGCTCGCCGCGGGCGTACCCGTGCTGCTCGCGCTGTCCGCCGTCGGCGCCGCGACCGGCCTGTCGGCCCTGGTCTCGCACGTCATCCCGGATTCGGGCTCGACCAGCTCGATGATCCTGCTGATGGGCATGGCGGTCGGGGTCGACTACTCGCTCTTCTACGTCAAACGCGCCCGCGCCGAACGCCGGCGCGGCCTGTCCGCCACCTCAGCGGTCGAGGTCGCCGCGGCCACCTCGGGCCATGCCGTCCTCGTGTCCGGCGCCGCCGTCATCACCTCGATGGCCGGGCTGTTCCTCGCCACCGACGCCACGTTCGCCTCGCTGGCCGCGGGCTCGATCATCGTCGTCGCCGTCGCGGTGCTCGGCTCGCTCACCGTGCTGCCCGCCATCCTGGTGAAGCTCGGCCGGCGGATCGACGCCCTGCGGGTGCCGGTGCTCTCCCGCGAGCGGGAGTCGCGCTTCTGGCCCGCCGTGATGCGCCCGATCGTCGCCCACCCGGGCCGGGCCCTCGTGCTGTCGGTGCTGGCACTCGGTGCGCTCGCCGTCCCCGCCCTGGGGTTGAAGCTCGCCGCCGACAGCCCGCGCTCACTGCCGACGTCCATCGACGAGACGCACTCGCTCGCCCGGCTCACCGCCGCGTTCCCGCAGACCACGACCGACCACGAGCTGGTCGTGCGGGCGCCGGCGGCGGCCGCCGGCGAGGTGACCGCACGGCTCGAGCGGCTCGGCGCCGGGCTGGCCGCCCCGTCCTTCGTCGCCGGGACGACCGGCGTCGCGGCGTCACGGGACGCCACCGTGCACGTGCTGCGGGTGGATGCGCCCTTCGACCCCGAGTCCTCCGGCGCCAAGGCCGGGGTCACGGCGCTGCAGCGTGCCGAGCCCGGACTGCTGCGCGGCATCGCCGGAGCCGAGGCCGCCGTCGGCGGCGAGACGGCCCGTAACGCCGACACCGACCACCACCTGTCGGCCCGGCTCCCCTGGGTCGTCGGGGCCGTCGTGCTGGTCACGATGGTGATCATGGCGATCGCCTTCGGCTCGCTGGCGATCTCGCTGGTCACCGCCCTGGCCAACCTGCTGAGCGCCGGCGCCGCCTTCGGCGTACTGGCGCTGGTGTTCGGTCACTCCTGGTTCGACGGGATCCTGGATTACGTCTCCACCGGCACGGTGATCAACTGGATCCCGCTCTTCACCTTCGCCGTGCTCTTCGGCCTGTCGATGGACTACCACGTCTTCGTGCTCTCCCAGGTACGGGAAGCCGTCCGCGAGGGGCTGCCGGCACGCGAGGCCGTCCGGGTCGGGGTCGTGCGTTCGGCCGGCACGGTCACCAGCGCTGCTGCGGTGATGGTGTCGGTGTTCGCCATCTTCGCGAGCCTGCACATGGTGGAGATGAAGCAGCTCGGGCTCGGCCTGGCAGCTGCCGTCCTCATCGACGCACTGGTGGTGCGCACCGTCGTGCTGCCCGCGGCGCTGTGCCTGCTCGGCCGCTGGGCCTGGTGGCCGGGCGTCGACAGCCGGCGTGCCGTCGAGCTCGCCTGACGTCAGTCGGTGTCGGGGTCGGTCGGTGTCGGGGTCAGTCGGTGCTGAGCAGCTCCAGCAGGTTGCCGTCGGGGTCGCGGAAGTAGATGGACGAGCCGCGTACCCCGTCGGCGGCCGGCCTCGGCACCGGCCCCTCCTCCACCGGCACGCCGGCCGCGTCCAGCGCCGCCACGGCCGCGGAGAGCGGCCCGGCCCAGCGGAAGCAGAGGTCGGCGGAGCCGGCGGTCGGGCGCCGCGCGTGCGGGGAGGCGGGCGCGGCGGCCGGGTGCACCGACAGCCGGGACGCCCCGACCTGCAGCATCGCGATCGGTACGGCGCCGGCCACGAACTCGTCCCGGAGCATCGGGGTCGCCCCCAGCACCCGGGCGTACCAGTCGAGGGTCGCGAGCACGTCGGCGACCGTGATCGCCACGTGGTCGAGGCCGGCGACTCCGGTCGCGTCTCCAGCGGTAGGGGTCTGCATGCGGGGAACAATGCCAGGCGTGGCTGCCGCACCGTCCGAGCTGTTGCTCTCCCGCCGGGATCTGGACTTCCTGCTCTACGAATGGCTCGACGTCGAGCTGCTGACCAAACGCGAACGCTTCGCCGAGCACTCGCGCGACACGTTCGACGCCGTGCTCGACCTGGCCGCCCAGGTGGCGACCGAGCGGTTCGCGCCGCACAATCGGCGCAACGATCTCGAGGAGCCGCGGTTCGAGGACGGCCGGGCGATCGTGCAGCCGGAGGTGGCGCCGGCGCTCGCCGCCTTCGCCGAGACCGGGCTGCTGACCAGCGCCATGGACGCCGAGGTCGGCGGCATGCAGCTGCCGCACGCCGTCGCGCAGGCCGCGTTCGCCTGGTTCCAGGCCGCCAACGTCGGCACCTGGGCGTACCCGTTCCTCACCATCGGAGCGGCGAACCTGCTGCTCGCCCACGGGTCGCCCGAGCAGGTCGACCGCTACGTACGGCCCATGCTCGACGGCCGCTTCTTCGGCACGATGTGCCTGTCGGAGCCGCAGGCCGGCAGCTCGCTGTCCGACGTGCTCACCCGCGCCGAGCCGCAGCCCGACGGCACCTACCGGCTCTTCGGCAACAAGATGTGGATCTCCGGCGGCGATCACGAGCTGTCCGAGACCATCGTCCACCTGGTCCTGGCCAAGATCCCCGGCGGACCGGCCGGGGTGAAGGGCATCTCGCTGTTCGTCGTGCCCAAGCACATCGTCGGGCCCGACGGCACCGTCGGCGAGCGCAACGACATCGCGCTTGCCGGGCTGAACCACAAGATGGGCTTCCGCGGCACGACGAACGCGCTGCTCAACTTCGGCGAGGGTGTGTACCGGCCGGGCGGCGAGCCCGGGGCGATCGGCTACCTGATCGGCGAGCAGCACCGCGGCCTCGGCTACATGTTCCACATGATGAACGAGGCCCGCATCGGCGTCGGCGCCGGCGCGACCGCCCTCGGCTACACCGGCTACCTCAAGTCGCTCGCGTACGCGCGCGTCCGCCCGCAGGGCCGCCCGGTCGCGGGCAAGGATCCGGCATCGAAGCCGGTGCCGATCATCGAGCACCCCGACGTGCGGCGGATGCTGCTGGCGCAGAAGTCGTACGCCGAGGGCGCGATGGCCCTGGTGCTCTACTGCGGGCGGCTGCTCGACGACGAGACCACCGCCGACGACCCGGCCGCGCGCACCCGGGCCCACGCCCTGCTCGAGATCCTCACCCCGATCGCGAAGAGCTGGCCGTCGCAGTGGTGCACCGAGGCCAACAGCCTGGCCATCCAGGTGCACGGCGGCTACGGCTACACCCGCGAGTACGACGTCGAGCAGCACTACCGCGACAACCGGCTGAACCCGATCCACGAGGGCACCCACGGCATCCAGGCCCTGGACCTGCTCGGACGCAAGGTGGTCGCCGGCGGCGGTGCCGGACTCGCGCTGCTGGCGGAGACCATCGGGACCGCCACGGCCGCGGCCCACGAGCTCGGCGGGGAGCCGGCCGAGTGGGGGCAGGCGCTGGACGCGGCCGTCGCCCGGCTGGTGGAGACGACCGGCGCGCTCTGGGCCGGCGCCGACCCCGAGACCGCGCTGGCCAACGCGGCGGTCTACCTCGAGGCGGCGGGCCACGTCGTCATTGCCTGGATGTGGCTCGAGCAGGTCGTCGCCGCGCACGGCCGCGAGGGCGACTTCTACGACGGCAAGCGGCTGGCAGCCCGCTACTTCTTCCGTTTCGAGCTGCCCCGTACCGGACCGCAATTCGACCTGCTCGCGAGCCTCGACCGGACGACCGTCGACCTGTCGGAGGCGTGGTTCTGAGGCATGGTTCTGGGGCGCGGTTCCAGCGTTGACCGCCCGGGCGAATTGCGGCACTTCAGCGCAATTCATTCTTTCGGCGTATTTCCCGTTGCCGGTCGCGAAAGGCATTCTCCTCGCTGAGGGGGCACCGCCCGGGTGCCCGGCAACGAGCGGAGTCAACGGGTGCGAGACCTCACGGCCGCCGAACCGGACGACAGCTACACCGTCAAGGAGTTGGCCGCGATCAAGGGTGAGTACGCCCTGCTGCGCATCACCTGGAGCAACGGACGCGTCGACTACGAGGAGTTCCTGGCCGAGACCGACCTCGCCCAGGCGCTCCACGACGTGGCCATCGCGACGCTCGACCTGACGGACTACGAGATCACCCTCGCGGGCATGAACGGGCGCGGCCAGGAGGTCATCGAATACGGACTGACCACGTCCTGAGGCCTCGCGCTTCGTGATTCAGGCAGTCAACGCGCGGATCCGACGCCGATGCTCAAGTTCGGGCCCCCGTCGTCCGCTCATGTAAGGGTGAATCCCTTCCTGGCCGCCTCGGTCGACGTCGTCGACCTGGCCGACGCGCCCATCAGGCCCGCCTGGGTCATCGCCGGGGAGCCTCGCGCCCGCGCCGCCGCCCTGTCCGCGACGCCGGGCGACGGGATGTGGGTGAACGTCTGGGAGTGCACCGCCGGCTCGTTCCGGTGGGAGTACCAGCAGGACGAGGTCATCCAGATCCTGGCCGGCCGGGCCAGGGTGACCCGGCCGGACGGGCGCCACGTCGATCTCGGTCCCGGCGACACGGCCAACTTCGTCGCCGGTGACCTCGCGTACTGGAACGTGCCGGACTACGTGCGCAAGGTCGCCGTCGGGGTGCGCTTCGCCAGCCTGCCCGCGCGCCTGTCGTGCCGGCTGCGCCGCCGCGCGACCCACCGCCGCCTCGCCGCCGCCCGGGAGCTGGGGCAGCCGCAGCTCGTACCGATGGCGCCGGCGGCAAGTGCGTACGCGGTGCCCGCCGCCCGCTGAGCTCCCCTGGGTGATGCCCCGGTGTGACCCCGGTCACCGGAACGGCAGCCCCGCCTGCTGGGATGAAGCCATGTCCGACCCCGCTGCAAGTGTCATCGGCAACAACACCGCCGGCACCGTCGACGCGATGCTCGAGCAGGTCGCCGCGCAGAACGGGCTCACCGACTACGGCCACCCGTCCTTCCGCGACGGTCTGGAGCGGCTGCTCGACGCGGCCCGCGCGACGGCGGCGCTCAACGAGCTCGGCGAGCAGGTGCTCGACGGCATGTGCCGGACGTATCTGCGCCAGCGGCTACGGGTGACCGACTGGCACGCCACCCATCCGGAGGTGGGAGCCGCGCCGGTCGACGTGCCGATCATCGTCGTCGGGCTCTCCCGCTCGGGGACGACCGCGCTGAGCCACCTGCTGGGCGCCGACCCCGGCAACCGCTCGCTGCTCGGCTGGGAGGCCGCCGACTCGGTGCCGCCGCCCACCACGCAGACGTACACGACGGACCCGCGCTACCTCGCCGCCCGCGACACCCCCTCGGCGCTCGAGGCGCTCAACCCGGGCTTCCGGGCCATCCACGAGGACCTGCCGCACGACCCGGTCGAGTGCGCCGTGCCGCTCGCGCAGCACTTCGTCAGCCTGTCGCTGTCGGGGATGTTCAACGTGCCGGCGTACGACGACTGGCTGCTGCACACCGACCTGACGGCCGCGTATGCCTGGCACAAGCAGGTGCTCCAGGTGCTGCAGTCGCAGTGTCCCGGCCCGTGGCAGCTCAAGGCACCGATGCACCTGTACGCGCTCGAGACGGTCGCGCAGGCCTACCCCGACGCCGTCTTCGTCATGGCCCACCGCGATCCGGTCCGCTGCGTCGCCTCCACCTGCTCGCTGTCGCTGTCGCTGTCGGGCCCGTTCACGTCGGTCGATCAGCACGCGACGATCGCCGGCAACTGGCCGGAGACGCTCGCGGTCATGCTCGACCGCGTAGTCGACTTCCGGGAGCGACACGGCGACGACCGCTTCGTCGACTTCGCCTACCAGGACTTCCTACGCGACCCGATCGCCTGCGTACGCGGCATCTACGACCGCATCGGCCGCGAATGGACCCCGGACACCGAGCGGGTGCTGCAGGCGCACGCCGCGCAGAAGCCGCAGAACAAGCACGGCGTGCACAGCTACTCGCTGGCCGACTTCGGGCTGCGACGTGAAGCGCTGGAGGAACGGATGTCGGCCTACCTGCAGCGCTTCGACGTCGTGCCCGAGCCCGCCTGAGCTAGATCCGGTCCGACCCGAGGTACGTCGCGGCGAAGCCGTCGACGAAGCGGAGCGTCTCGACCTCGGCGGGGAAGTCGAAGGCGAACGACACCCAGGTGGCGCCGATCTCCGCGATCTGTCCCAGCGCGTCGCGATGGCGTTCGACGTCGACCCCGGCCTGCAGGATCGACTCGTCGGTGTAGAGCACCATGACGTCGAGCTCGTCGGACCGGTCGGCAGCCTGCTCCTTGAGGTCGCGGACGGCGACCGCGAGCTCGTCCAGCCCGGCGAAGTGCGCGGTGCGGGCGGTCGTCGCCAGGGCAGGCGGGCCGCTCATCGGCATCCAGCCGTGCGCCTTGGTGGCCACCCGGCGGCGGGTGATCTTCGCGTTGCCCCCGATCCAGATCGGGATGGTCCGCCCCGGTGCCGGGCGGGCGATGACGTCACGGGCGTTGAAGTGGGTGCCGGTGTAGCTGAACGGCTCACCGCTCCAGTGCAGCGGCAGCACCTCCAGCGCCTCGTCCATCAGCGCGTTGCGCTCGTCGAAGCTGACCCCGAGGGCGAAGAACTCGGTCTTCAGGTAGCCGGTGCCGAGCCCGAGGATGAACCGGCCGCGTGAGATGAGGTCGACCGAGGCGGCGGCCTTGGCGAGCAGCAGCGGATTGCGGTACGGCGCCACCGACAGATAGGTCAGCAGCTGGATGCGCTCGGTGACGGCAGCCGCGGCGCCGAGCGCCACGAACGGGTCCAGCGTCTGGTGTCCCCCGCCCTCGGCGAGCCAGCGGTGACCGGGGGCCGGGTGCTCGGTGTACGCGAGCCCGTCCCAGCCGGCCGCCTCAACCGCCCGGGCGACGGTCAGCACGTCACCCACGTCGAAGAAGTCGTGCTCGAGGCCGATCGGCTCGGGATGCTGGATCAGGTACTTCACGGACAGAGCCTCACACAGGGAAGCTGGGCACCGTGCACACGGTCCAACTCGGTCGTACCGATCTGATGGTGTCCCGGCTCTGCCTCGGCACCATGACCTTCGGCCTGCAGGCCGACGAGGACGTCTCGCGGTCGATCCTCGACGCCGCCTTCGACGCGGGCATCACGTTCCTCGACACCGCCGACGTCTATCCCCTCGGCAGCACCGCCGAGACCCTCGGCCGTACCGAGGAGATCCTCGGGCGCTGGCTGCGTGGCCGCCGCGACAGCGTGGTGCTCGCCACCAAGTTCGGCTTCCCCACCGGGCCCGGCCCCGACGACCGGGGCGGCTCCCGGCGCCACATCCTTCGCGCGGTCGAGGACTCGCTGCGGCGGCTGCAGACCGACCGCCTCGACCTGTATCAGATGCACATCGGCGACGCCGCGACCCCGATCGAGGAGACCCTGGCGGCACTGGACGAGCTGGTCCGGTCGGGCAAGGTGCGCCACGTCGGCTGCTCCAACGTCCGGGCCGCCGAGCTCGAGGCCGCCCTGGCCTGCTCGTCGGAGCACTCGCTCGCCCGCTTCGACACACTGCAGCCGCGCTACAACCTGCTGTACCGGGCACCCGAGCGCGACCTGCTCCCGCTGTGCGCCCGGGAGGGCCTCGGGGTGATCGCGTACAA
This sequence comes from Frankiaceae bacterium, assembly GCA_965199805.1. Lineage (GTDB taxonomy): Bacteria > Actinomycetota > Actinomycetes > Frankiales > Frankiaceae > DATAZK01. The sequence continues at coordinate 112,259 of CBDATO010000001.1, forward strand.
CCCGCTGGCCGGTGGGTTGCTGACCGGCAAGCACCGGTACGGGGCCGTCCCCGCCGACGGGTCCCGCTTCACCGCCGATGCCCGGGGCGACGTCTACCGCAGCCTGTACTGGCGCGAGGCGGAGTTCCAGGCGCTCGGACGGCTCGAGGCGGCACTGGACGGCACCGGTACGTCACTGCTCGCCGGCGCCCTCGGGTGGATGCTCGCGCAGCCGACGGTGACCAGTGCCATCGTCGGGGCCAGCTCGGCCGAGCAGCTGCGCCAGTCCGTCGCCGCCGCCGAGGCCCCGCTGCCGGCCGACCTCGTCGCGCGGCTGGACGCGCAGTAGCAGGTCAGCCGAAGACCACCGGGAGCGTGTCGGGGCTGCGGGCACCGAAGCCGCCGATGAACACGTCGCCGGCAGCCGGGTCGAGCCGCAGGTTCGGCAGCCGCTCGAGGATCTGCTCCATCGCGACCTTGAGCTCCATGCGCGCGAAGCTGATGCCGAGGCAGACGTGGTTGCCGGACCCGAACGCCAGGTGGGGGCGGGCCGGCCGGAAGATGTCGAACGCCTCCGGATGCTCCCAGCGCCGCGGATCACGCCCGGCGGCGCCGGTGACCACGTTGATCACGGTGCCGGCCGGCACGGGCACCCCCTCGATCTCGGTGTCCACGACGGCGATCCGGCCGAAGTTGACCAGCGGCGGCTCCCAGCGCAGGCCCTCCTCGACCGCCTGCGGGATCAGGCTCCGGTCGGCGTAGAGCGCCGCGAGCTGGTCGGGGTGGGTGAGCAGGCTGAGCAGCAGGTTGCACAGCGTCCGGTACGTGGTCTGCGCGCCGGCGGGCAGCAGCAGGCGCAGGAACGAGACCGCCTCCTCGTCGGTCAGACCCCGATCGGGCCCGGCGGAGCCCGGCGCGCGGGCGAACGTCGCGGTGGCAAGCAGGCTGATGAGGTCGCTGCCGGGCCTTTCGCGGCGTTCTTGGACGATGCGCACGAGGTACGCGCCGAAGTCGGCGCCGACCCGCTCGCGTTCGGCGGCCGGGATCGCGACGTTCGTCAGCTGGGCGGCCCAGCCGTAGAACATGTCGACGTCCGCGGCGGGCAGCTCACAGGCGGTCACCAGCACGCTGAGCGGATACCGGATGGCGAACTGCGCGACCAGGTCTGCCCGGCCTGCGGGCACGATGTCGTCGAGGTAGCCGTCGACGAGGTCGCGGACGAATTCGACCTCCCAGCGCTGCATCTCCTTGCGCGAGAGCGCGTGCTGGATGAGCCGGCGGTAGTCGCCGTGGTCGGGCGGGTCCATCTCGAGGATGGTGCGGCCGATCGTGGAGCGCAGGCTGGCCTCGTACCAGGCGGCCGAGTAGGCGGTGCTGTCCTTGAAGACCCGCTCGACGCCGTCGTAGGACAGCACCGACACCTGCGGCCGGCCCGGGAAGAGGACGGTCTCCGGACCCTGGACACCGAAGAGCTCCGGCGGGCTGCCCGGATGCACCGGGCACTGTCCGAGCAGCCGGGCGAATCCCGGGTACGGGTCGCGGACCACGCCGTGACCGAGGAAGGCGTCCTTCTGCCGGAGCAGCTCGTCGTACTCGGGCTGCGGGTCGCCGGGATGCGACGCGGTCATCGGTTGAAGCGCAGCACCGTGCCGCCGGTCGCGCCGGTCGGCTTGCCGTCGTCGATGACGACCTCGCCGCCGACGATCGTGGCGACGTAGCCGGTCTGGTCGAACACCAGCCGGCCCGCCCCGGTCGGGAAGCTGGTGTCGAGCCGCGCCGGTCCGATGCCGAGTGCCCCGCGGTCGATGAGCAGCAGGTCGGCTGCGGCGCCGGGCCGGATCGCCCCGCGGTCGTGCAGCCCGACGGTGAGGGCGGGCACGAAGGCCAGCTTGCGGATCGCGTCCTCGAAGCTGAAGCCGTCCTCGCCGGCGTACTCCAGCAGGATGCGGGTGGTGTAGTCGGCGCCGCAGAAGGTGTTGACGTGGGCGCCGCCGTCGCTGGAGCCGGGTGTGGTCAGCGGATGCCGCAGCAGCTCGGCGATGACGTCGTGGTCCTCCTGCGTGACCGGCCGGTCGACGATGAAGATCGTCTGCAGCTCTTCGGCGATCGACAGGTCGAGGAAGGTGTCGAGCGGGTCGGCCGACCGCTCGGCGGCGAGCTCGGCGACCGTGCGGTCCATCCAGCCGCGGTGGGCCTCGTCGCGGACGCCGGCCACCCGCAGCTGGCCCCAGCCGAAGGCGAGCTGGCGCAGCTGCTGCGGGTCGTCGAACTCGCGACGCAGCCGCTCCCGGACCTCGGGACGGCCGAAGGCCCGGATGCGGTCCTCGATCGAACCGGTCAACGTTGCCCGGAAGGTGGGCATCTCGTCCAGCATCCTGGTGTCGGACAGCGCGATGTGCAGGCCCTTCGGGTTGGCCGACGCCATCGGGTGCACCCGTAGCCCGTCACGGGAGAAGCCCTCGAGCACCGCCATGCAGGCCCGCCAGGCACCCGGGTCGTTGGTGAACCGCAGTACCGGGTTGACGTGCAGCGCCTTGCCGCCGGACCCCTCGGCCATCCCGCGCAGCACCGCCCGGTCGGTCGCGTCGTAGCCGGTCGCGAAGGTGCGGCACAGGTGCTCCAGGATCCCTTCGTTGTAGCCGGCGAGCACCGACGCGAGGGCGAGGATCTCCTCGGGTGACGCGAGGTTGGACGGCACCGGCTTGCCCTCGTGGTCGGCGTGCACGTCGACCTGCGAGGTGGAGAAGCCGACGGCGCCCTGCCGCATGCCCTCGTCGACGAGCAGCTTCATCCGGTCGATCTCGTCCGGGGTCGCGGCACGCTCGCTGGCGGCGGGGCCCATCACCCAGCGGCGCACGGCCGAGTGCCCGACGTAGTACGCCATGTTGACGCCGATGCGTCCGTCCAGGTTGTCCAGGTAGTCGCCGACGCTGCCGCCGGCGAAGTCGACGCCGGCCTCGAGCGCGGCCGGCGACATGCCTTCGACCTTGGCGAGCATGAGCGTCAGCCAGCCGAGGTCGTCGGGCTTGGACGGGGACAGCGCGAAGCCGCAATTGCCGGTCACCACCGTCGTCACCCCGTGCCACGACGACGGGGAGGCGGACGACTCGAAGTGCAGTTGCGCGTCGTAGTGCGTGTGGACGTCGACGAAGCCCGGGGTCAGCGTGAGCCCGGCCGCGTCGATCACGCGGTCGGCGCGCACCCCGACGAGCCGGCCGACCTGAGTGATCCGGCCACCGGAGACGGCCACGTCACCGGAGAACGCCGGCATCCCCGTGCCGTCGACGATCTCGGCATCTCTGATCAACAGGTCGACGTCGGGCATGGGGTCCTCCTCGGTTCGCGTTCCGCAGGCAGTGTGATCCCCGCCGCACGGCTCGCAGCCCTGGGGTCGGGCGGGTGCGGGAGACTGGGCGGGTGCGGCGCATCGGGGTCGAGGAAGAGTTCCTGCTGCTGGACCGGCACGGTGACGCCGTCGGGGTATCGGCTCCGGTGCTGGCCCGGGCGGTCGAGCTCGCCGGCGAGGGCATCGCCGAGGGCGAGCTTAAGACCCAGCAGATCGAGATCGCCTCGGCGCCGGCGGCCGGGCTCGAGGAGCTGCTGGCCGACCTGGTGCACCGCCGGGCGGTGCTCAACGAGGCGGCGTCCCGGTCGGCGGCGGCGATCGCCGCGGCCGGCACCCATCCGCTGCGCAACACCCCGGCCACCGCCCCGGACGCGCGTTACGAGCGCATGGTCGCCGAGTTCGGCATCTTCGCCCGCCGTGAGCTCACCTGCGCCACCCACGTCCACGTCTCCGTCGACTCGCGGGCCGAGGGCGTGGCGGTGCTCGACCGGCTGCGGCCCTGGCTGCACGTGCTCACGGCGCTGGCGGCCAACAGCCCGTACTGGGACGGCGAGGACACCGGCTACGCCGGCTGGCGCACCGTGCTGTGGGGACAGTGGCCCACCACCGGGCCGCAGGAGCTCTTCGGCGACGAGGCCGGCTACGACGCGGCCGGCGCCGAGCTGCTGCGCTCCGGCGCGATGCTCGACCCCGGCATGATCTATTACGACGCCCGGCTGTCGGCCCGCTTCCCCACCGTCGAGATCCGGGCCTGCGACGCCTGCACCGACGTCCGCGACAGCGTGGCGCTCGGCGGGCTGTGCCGGGCGCTGGTCACCCGGGCCGCCCGCGACGCGGCCGCCGGCGTCGCCCCGCTGCCGGTTCGCACCAGCCTGCTGCGCGCCGCGACCTGGCGCTCGGCGCGCTACGGCATGACGGGTGACCTCGTCGACGCCCGCACCGGCGAGGCGGTGCCGGCCTGGTCACTGGTCGAGACGCTCGTCGACCACGTCGCCCCGGCGCTGGAGGAGTACGGCGACGCGGCGTACGTCCACGCCGCGCTCGACCGGCTGCGCGACACCGGCACCGGAGCCGCCCGGCAGCGCGCCGCGCTGGCCCGGGCCGGCGGGAGCCCCAGCCCGGATGCGCTGCGCGCCGTCACGCGTGACCTGGTGGCCCGTACCGCCGAGGCGCCTTAGGGGCTGCCGGCTCAGTCCAGCTGGAAGATGCGGTGGGCGACGGCCCGGGTGCCCTCGACGATCTGGCCCTTGGAGACCAGCGGCAGGTGGTTGACCCACGCGTAGCGCTCGTCGCCGGACTCGAACTTCGCGACCGAGTAGATGTCGCCGCGGCCGAGCTGCGGCCAGAACGCCCGGCCGTCCAGGGTGACGAAGACGTGGGCGCCGTCGTCGGTCAGCAGCATGACCCTGATGTCGAGGGTCACGTGGTTGGTGGCGTCGATGGCCAGCCAGTCGGCGCCGGACTTGCCGGTCATGGACCCGTTGAGCCGCTCACCCTCGAAGCTCACGGCGAGGAACTCCTGCACGATCCGCTTGCCCGCGGACGTCTCCCCCAGCATGAAGAGCCCGTCGGGGTCGGTCTGGATCGTGAGGGTGCCGAACGGCCGCAGTTCCATGAGGCCCGATCCTGACACGCACCCGGGCACGCGAACGGGGCGCCCCCGCGGCTTGTGACCGCGGGTGACGCCCCGTACGAGTTGCTGGGTTCAGCTGGCGAGCTTGAGCTGCTTCTCCGAGCGCAGCAGCGCCTGGTTTGCACCCTCGGGCAGCGCCTTCAGCGGGGTGGCCACCTCGCCGACGGTCGGGCCGTACTGCTCGGCCAGGGGCTTGAGGGCCTCGAGGTCGAAGTTGTACAGCTTCGCCGCGTTACCGGCCAGGATCTGCTGGATCTGGTCGGGCGTGAGGTGACCCATCACCTGGCGGAGGTGCTCGGCCGTGAACGGGCCGGTGCCCTCCTCGTGCGGGTAGTCGCTGCCCCACATGACGCGGTCGATACCGACGACCGGGCCCATGGCGGCCTCGATGTCTGCCGGGGTCGGCTGGCTCATGCCGACGTAGCAGCTCTGCTGGAAGTACTCCGTCGCGTCACGCGGCGGGACCAGCTCACCGTCGAAGCGCATCTCGCCCACGTTGTTGCCGCGGATGCTCTGCATCAGGTTGTCGAGCTGCTCGAGCATCCCCGGGATCCAGGCGCAGCCGGACTCGGTGAGCACGAACTTGAGGTTCGGGAACCGCTCGAAGACGCCGCCCAGGATCATGTAGGCGAGCGGGCGCTGCGAGTAGAACGGGATCTCCAGGAAGTGCACCAGCGGCATGGCCGGGGCCTTCTGGTAGACCGGCCCGCCGGTGCCGGAGTGCGCGTTGACCGGCACACCGAGCTCCTCGCACACCGCCCACAGCGGGTCGTAGACGGGGTCGTACAGCGGACGGATCCAATTGGTCGTGGGGGGCACCGAGCCGACCAGGACGCCGCCGCGCAGGCCGTTCTCGTGGCACCAGCGCACGTCGGCGATGGAGTCCTCGACGTTGTTGAGGAAGATCTGCCCGATGCCGGCGCGCGACTCGGGGCGGATCTTCACGTAGTCGGCGAGCCAGCGGTTGTGGGCCTGGATGCCGGCGTGGCGGTGCTCGTACTCGTCGTCCGTCGGCGGCTGCGCGAACAGCACGAAGTTCGGGAAGAACGGCGGGACCGTGTTGGGGAAGATGACCTCGCCGATGACGCCGTCACCGTGCTGGTCGGCGTCACGACGGTCGCTGTCCCAGTTACGGATGCGAAGGTCGGTGTCCTTCAGGTCCTTGAACGGGTTCTTGTACTTGCCGCGCCACGCGTCGAAGTCGTCGCGGTACTTGGGATCCAGGTACTCGCGGTACGTCGCGTGGTTGGCACCGGCGTGGGTGTCGGCCGAGATGATGGTGTAGTGGTCGTCGGGCTGCACAGCTTCCTCGATTCGCAGTGACGGTATGAGGTCGATCGGGCCGGGCCGATCCGGGTGGACGAACCCCGGATGAGAATCAGATTCTGCCAGACGCCCTGGGCGCAGCTTAGGTGACGCGGGGGCCGCAGTGCCAGTGTGTCTGCCGTCTCACTCGGTCTACCCGCCGGGGACGGCCCGCTCACCTGCCGCGACGGCCCAACCCGATCCGCGCTCCCGGCCCGTGACCCGGCAGGTGAGCGCCTCAAGGGCCGGCCGGAAGCGGTCGATGGGAGGGCGTGTCCCCCGCTGCCGCCCGGGTGTGCGCTCGCGTCGGCGCCGCACTCGTACGCGGCCGCTTCCTGGTGCTGGCGGCCGGGGCCGCCGCGCTCTTCGTCCCGCGCTACCTCGCCACGGGTGGCAACCACCCCGCGGGTGAATGGCTGTTCTTCAAGGCCGGGGCCTTCGGCCTCACGCACGAGACCGCGGCGTTCACCACTCCTGCGCTGCACCTGTACGAGGCGAACCCGCAGCTGCAGATCGGGCCGCCGCCGCTGCTCGTCGTGGCGGTGCTGCAGCACTACCTGACCCCGGCCGGCGCGACGCTCGCCGCCGCCGTCCTGATGGCGGCCGCCGGGATCGGGCTCGTCCGGGTCCTCGAGCAGATCGGCGTCGAGCTGGGTGCGGATCCCGGGCGGGTGCGGCAGGTCGGGCTTGCGGCCGGTCTCGTCCTGGTCGGTCTGTGGACGGAGTCGGCCGCGGTCTGGCGCCACCTCGACGACGTCATGGCCCTGAGCGCCATCACGCTCGCGGTGCTGGTCACCTTGCGCGTACGAGCCGGCCGCGGCCGGCTGCCCTGGTGGGTGGCTCCGGTGCTGCTCGGACTCGCGGCGGCCGCCAAGCCGTGGGCCGTCGTCTTCGCGCCGCTGCTCGTCGGGCTCCCCCGGCCGTTGCGCGCCCGCGCGGTGCTCACCCTGATCGCCGCGGCCGCCGTGTGGTGGGCGCCTTTCGTCCTCGCCGCACCCGGCACGCTCGGGGCGCTCGGCGGGCTGCACCTGGTCCCCGATCCCGGCTCGGTGCCGTACCTGGTGGGACTGCATGCCGACGTCTCGCAGTGGCTGCGCCCGGTCCAGTTCGGCCTCGGCCTCGCGCTCGGCCTGACCGTCGCGCTGCGTCGCTCGTGGCTGGCCGTGCCGTTCGTGGCGCTGGCGTTGCGTGTCGGGTCGGACCCGTACACCTGGTCCTACTACGGCCTCGGCCCGCTCCTGGTCGCCGCCGCGCTCGACCTGTCCCGGCGCCCGGCCCGGCGCGACCCGCTGCCGTACGCGACGCTCGTCACCGCCGCGGTGTTCTACCTGCTCCCCGCGTACGCGTACGCGCCCGCGTCCGCCGCAGCCACCGGACGGCTGCTCTGGTGCGTGGCCGCCCTGCTCGTCGCCCTGCGGATGCGGGACGACCGTCAGGCGGTACGGGCCGACGCCGTCCCGGCGAGCACGTCGCGGCCGTCCTGGTTGACGGTGCGCACGGCGAGGACCGCGACCCCGTCGGTCACCGACTCGACCGTGACCGTCGCGGTCAACGTGTCACCGGGCCACACCTGCGCGACCAGCCGGGCGGAGTAGGACAGCAGCGTGCCCCGGCCGACCACCTCCTCCAGGAAGCGGCCGGTGAGGCCCATGGTCAGCATCCCGTGGGCGAAGACGGTCGGATAGCCCATGTCGTGCGCCACGGTGTCGTCGTGGTGGACGGGGTGGAAGTCGCCGGACGCGGCCGCGTACATGGCGAAGCGGGTGCGGTCGAGACCCTCGGCGACGACGGCGGTGAACTCCTCGCCGGCCTTCATGCCGCCGGCCCGCCGGCCGCGTCGGGCATGCGGGCGGTGGCGACGCTCACGAACGACGCGCTCACCACCGGTTCGCCGTCCTGGTCGACGAAGTCGGTCACGGTCTCGGTGAAGACGAGGCGCCCGCCCCGGCGGCCCTCCTTCTCCCAGCGCTGCCCCGGACGCACGGTCGCGGTCAGCACGTCACCCGCCCGCGGATGCCGGTGATAGGTGAAGGTCTGCTCGGCGTGGAAGCCCGCGCCCTCCCCGGCAGCCCGGTTGGCCTCCCCGGGCCAGGCCTGCCCCGGCCGGGGACGCCGCTGGTAGTCGGGGTCGAACAGGTCGGCGGCCATGAGGAACGTGGGCGGCGCCACGCCGTCGGCGTCGGCCGGGGCGTCGAGCTCACCTACGGCGCGGCGGAACTGGGCGATGTGCCCGGCCTCCACCGGGACGGTGTACGACCGCTCCGCCATCAGAAGCTCACCTGGGCCGACCAGCGTTCGAAGGGGCCCTTGTCGCCAACGGTGCGGAAAGCCGGGGCGTCGAGCGACAGGCGGCCGGTGAGCAGCAGGATCAGGTCGGCGGCGCGCGCCTCGATCGTCGTGCCTGCCGGTTGTTCAGAGGACGCCTGCTGCGTCCCGGACCCGGGCAGCTGCCAGGTGCCGTCGGTGTCGGTCGCGGACAGCGTGACCGCGGGGTCGTCGCCGGCCGGCTGGTCACCGATCAGGACGGCCGCGATCTCGAGGAACTCCGTGACCGACGCGGCGGCGAGCTCCGGGGCGACCGCGAACGGCTGCCCGAGCGCCGCCGCGACATCGGACCGGTGGACGAGCGTCTCGTGCAGGCGGCGGCGTAACCACCAGGCGGCCGGCTTCGGACCGATGAAGCTCCACACCGGGGTGTCGCCACCGGTCAGCTCGACCGCGTTCACCACCAGCTGCTCGCCGCCGCGCAGCCAGTCCAGCGTCGCCTCGGCATGGTCGGGCGGGGTGCCGTCGGCGACCGAGCGGTGATCGACCGGCTCCGTCGCACGCCGTTCGACGATCAGCGCCGACCAGCGGTCGCCACGCCCGATGTGGCGCAGCAGCTTGTCGAGCGTCCAGCCGGGGCAGGTCGGCACCGGCGTGGACCAGTCGGCGGCGCGCAGGGCCTCGATCAGCAACCGGTTCTGCTCGGAGAAGGCCAGCGCATCAGCGCTCTCGCGGATCGACATGGACCCATCCTGGACCCGCGGCCGGACGGCCCCGCAGGGTGCACCCCGCAGAATGAGCCGGGTGACCGCGGACGCCATGTACCTCCCCGACGGCGACGGGTTCGTCGCCACCCTCGCGACCCAAGGCGGCTGGAACCCCGCCCACCAGCACGGCAGTCCGTCGCAGGCATTGCTCGCCCGCGCGGTGGAGCGGACGCCGTCGCTGGTGCCGATGCAGGTGGTCCGGCTGACGCACGACCTCTTCCGCGCCGTCCCGATCGGGCCGCGCCTGACCGTCTCCACCGAGATCGTCCGGGAGGGCAAGCGCATCCAGGTCGTCGAGGCAATCATGTGCGACGGCGCCACGGAGATCGCGCGTACGCGGGCACTGCGGCTCCGCGAGGAGGACGTCACCGGGGTGCCAGGCATGGTCAGCGCACCGGACCTGGCGCCGGAGCTGCCTGCCGCGAGGTCGTTGGAGACGGCGTACCTGGACACCGCCGCCGGCAGCCGGCCCGGCTTCCTCGACGGCATGGAGCTGCGCCAGTTCACCCTCGGCACCAGCGCGGGAGACTTCCAGGACTGGGGCTACTGGGTACGCATGCTCCTGCCGCTGGTGCCGGACGAGACGCCGAGCCCGCTGGTGCGGCTCAGCATCGCGGGCGACTTCAACAACATGATCAACGCGACGTTCGACGCCCGCCACGTCACCGCGATCAATCCGGACCTCAACCTGCACGTGCTGAAGCTGCCGGTCGGTGAGTGGATCGCGATGATCGGCGAGAGCCGGCTCGGTCTCGCCACCGGGGTGGGGGTGTCGACCGGCCGGCTGATCGATGAGGACGGCAGCGTCGTCGGGCTGGCCTCGAACTGTCAGCTCATCCAGCCGCGTTAGTCGGCCGGTCGGCCAGGTCGGACGTGGCGACCACCGCGTCCGTGTCGATCGGTCCGTACACGTGCGGGAACGCCTCGCCGGCGGACGGCGAGAGGTCCCAGCGCAGCTCGCTCGTCAGGCGGGCCGGGTCGATCTCGAGCAGCGTGCGCGCCTCGGTGAGGTCGCGGTAGTGCCGGTCGATCACCCAGTCCAGCTGCGCCTCGGTCGAGCAGTGGATGAAGCCCTCGGAAGCGAGCGACGGCGCGGTGTACGCCTCCCCGGCCGCGCGTACGCGATCCCACTCGGCGGTCAGGGCGCAGTGGAAGATCGGCTCGGCCACAGCCTCAATGCTGCCATTCAAAGGCCTGAGTTCGGCACGAGGCGGCGCAAATCGTCCAGCAGCCGCTGGCTGGTCGCGAACGCGTGACCGGTGTTGCCGACGAGCTGACCGCACCCGGTGAAACGGGCCAGATAGGTCCTGGTCGTGTTGCCGCCCCGCACGGTGAGGACGGCCATTTGCGGTGCAGCATCGTTGCTACAGGCGGTCGTGGTCGAACCGACCGGCGTGAGCGAGCGCATGTCGGCCAGCAGCAGGTCGACGTCCGATCGGAGCCGCAACACCGCACTGCGGTCGAGCCCGTCTCCGTCTTGGCCGGCGAAGGACTGAATGGTGATCGCCTCGACGCTTATCGGCAGGTTCAGTCCGGAGCGCTCGCGTACCCGGACGTTGTCGAGCAGGGCACGGGCAGTCGCCGCGTCGGGCGACTGGGCCAAGACCGAGGCGTTAAGCCAGGGAAGGGTCAAGATCACCGTCGTCTCGCCTTCGGACTCCGTTTGTTCTATGAAGGCGGGTTGCCCATTCCACGTCACCCGCGCTCCGCTGCCGAACGAGGCTGATCGGGGTCCGTTCAGCGCCGAGAGCGTGACTGCCGTGGTCAGTCGCTGTGAGGCCGCCATCGGACAGAGCGGTGCGAAGTCAGCCGATCGGATCTCAACGACATGTTCGCCGGGATAGCAAACATTGCGCACCGTCGACCACCCGCTGGGGATGACGTAATCGATGCCTTCGACCGATGCCAGGGGGACGGGGCTTGGCGTTGACGTGGGGGCTGGCTGGGTGATGAGCTCCTGCCGGCCGTCGGCGTCGCCGCCCGGCACGTAGGCGATCAGCCCGCTGACCAGCAAAGCGACTGCGGCGAGCCCAGCTGCGAAGAGTCCCCGGAGCCTCCGCCGACGGGTGCGGGAACCCTCCGTGTACGCCCGCTCGAAGGCGTACGGCGGAGGCTGCAGATCGGGCAGCACGTCAGGCATCGGGCGCCTCCTCCCATTGGGTGGCTAGGGCAGCGCGGGCCTCAGCCAGCCAGCGCTTCACGGTTCCGGCAGGCCGGTGAAGGATTCGGGCCACGTCGTCGACCGGCAGATCGGCGTAGTAGTGCAGCAGGAGTGGCATGCGGAGCCGGTCGGGCAGGCGTCCCACCAAGTCACGCAGGGCGAGGTCCGGTCCGTCGACGACCGCCGATGTGCGTCTGAGCAGGTCGTGCGCGGCGGCGCCTGCGCGTCGGTCACGGCGATATTGGTCCCGAATCAGGTTGGCGGCAACGGCGTACAAGAACGCTCGGGGCTCCCGCACTGTGCGCAGCCGGGCAAAGAGCCGAGTGAATGCCTCAGCTGCCACGTCCTGGCCTGCCGCCTGGCTGCCCAGGGCGCCCGCCGCCCACCCGGCGAGCCGGCCGTAGTGGGCGTCGAAAAGCGCTGCGGCATCCGCCCGGCGCGCTTCCTCGGCCACTCCCACATATTGAAGACGCCACAGACGCGCTTTAGGTTCGGTCGGCGCGAATTACAGGAAGCCGGCGAGCGCCTTCTGGGTGCGGGCGAGGAAGGCGTTGGGATCCGCGGCCTTCGCCGCCGCCGTCGCGCCGTCGCGCTCGGTCGCGTAACCGATGAAGTCCGGCGAGCCGACCGACGCGACGATGGCTGCCGCCACCTCCTCCGCCGTCGCGCCGTCCTTGGCGCCGCGCATCATCGACGGCTCGTTGTCGGGCTTGTCGTCGGAGAACTCGGTACGCGTCGTCCCCGGCACCAGCACCCGCGCACGCACCCCGGCCGGCAGTAGCTCTAGGTACAGCGCCTCGGTGAAGAGCTCGAGCGCCGCTTTGGACGCCGAGTACGCCCCCACCCCGAAGGCGGCCATGTGCACGCCCATCGACGAGATGTTGATGATGTCGCCACTGCCCCGTTCGACCATCCGGGGGGCGAATGCGAGCGACAGCCGGGCCGGCGAATAGTAGTTCACGCGCATGACGCTCTCGAGGTCGCCACCGGTCATGGCGCGTACGCGGCGGCGCTTGGGCACGCCCGCGTTGTTGACCAGCACGTCGACGCCGCCCATCGCGTCGTCGACCGTCGCGGCCAGTGTCTCGAGCGCATCGAGGTCGGCGAGGTCGGCCTGCCACCACCGGGTCCGCGGCCCGCACGCGGCGGCGACCGCCTCGAGCCGGTCGGCCCGGCGGGCGCAGATGCCGACCTCATGTCCGGCGGCGGCGAATGCCTGTGCCGTCGCTGCGCCGATGCCCGAGGAAGCCCCGGTGACGAAAACCTTCACGCCTGCTCTCACCCTCCTGTAAACGGAAGACCAGCCATGCCGTATGAAAGATGACATGGCCATGCCCGTGATCGTCGAGCGCGACGGACCCCTGCTCATCCTCACGCTCAACCGCCCGAAGCGTATGAACGCGTTCACCGGACCGATGCTCGCGATCCTGACCGACTCGTACGCCGAGGCGGACAGCAACCCCGACATCCGCGCGATCATCATCACCGGGGCCGGGGGCAACTTCTCCTCCGGCGCCGACCTGCGGGCGATGGCCGGCGACGCGGATGACGACAGCGGCATCGACGTCGCGGCGCGGATCAAGGCGGACCCCGAGCTCATGAACAAGGGCTTCCTGAAGACCCAGCGCCCGGGCAAGCCGATCATCGCGGCCGTCGAGGGTGTCGCGATCGCCGGTGGCACCGAGATCCTGCTCGGCACCGACATCCGGGTGGCCGGCGAGACCGCCCGCTTCGGCGTCTCCGAGGCGCGCTGGGCGCTCTACCCGCGGATGGGCTCGGCTGTGCGGCTCCCCCGCCAGATCCCGATGACCGCCGCCGCCGAGATCCTGCTGACCGCGGGGCACATCACCGCGCAGCGGGCGTTCGAGCTCGGCCTGATCGGCTCGGTCGTGCCGGCCGGCACGGCGCTCGAGCGGGCCAAGGAGATCGGTCACGAGATCGCCGGCAACGGGCCGATCGCCGTCGCCGCCATCCTGAAGACCATCCGCGAGACCAGCGGCCTCACCGAGGAGGAGGGCTTCGCGCACGAGGACGAGCGCGCCGACGCCGTCTTCCGCACCGAGGACGCCAAGGAAGGCCCGCGCGCCTTCGCCGAGAAGCGCAAGCCGAACTTCCAGGGGCGCTGACCGACATCCGGCACCACACAAAGCTCCGGACCACGCCGACCCCCGGCCGCACCCACTCGGTGCGGGCGTCGATCGTCGGCGTCGCGCAGGCCGCCAACAAAGACATCCCCGGAACCAACTCAGACGAGGACCGGATCCTGCATCCGGCCGACCTCATCGCCGAGGTGGCGCGGCAGGCGTTGGACGACGCCGGCATCCGCCCGGAGCAGGTCGGCGCGATCTTCGCGACCCCGCTCTCCACATTCACCGACGACGACGCGAGCCTGCTCACGGCCGCCCGCCTCGGCATCCCGGACGGCCTGCGCGCCGTCACCGGCTACAGCGGCGCCAGCCCGCACCAGATGATCGCCCGCGCGATCGCCGAGATCGAGAGCGGCACCTGCGACGTCGTACTGCTGGTCGGCGGCATCGCCGACGCCTCGGTGCGCCGAGCGCGTCAGCGCGGGATGGAGCCACCCTCACCGCAGACCTCGCACTGGTCGCAGGGCTCGAAGGGGGCGGCCGAGGCGCTGCACGAGGCCCTGGCCGGCTATCCGGTCTACTGCCCGGAGATCGCGGCCGGGGCCGGGCTGCCGAGTGCGTACTTCGCGCTCATGGAGAGCTCGCTCGGCCTGGCGATGGCTCCCGACGAGGACCCGGTCGCCCACCGCGAACGGCTCGGCCGGCTGCTCGCACCATTCACCGACATCGCCGCCACCCACCCGGGGCTCGCCTGGTTCCCCCAGCACCGCAGCGCGGCGGAGATCAGCACCCCCACCCCGTCGAACCGGCTGATCGCCGAACCCTTCACCAAGCTGATGTGCAGCTTCCCCACCGTCGACCTGGCGGCGGCCGTCGTCGTGGCCCGCGACGGGATCGGCCGGGGCCCCGGCGTACGCCCGCTCGCCGTGGTCACCGGCGAGGAGGTGGCGCCGCCGTCCGGTCGCCCGGTCGTGCACACCTCTCCCGTGCTCGAGGCGCTGGCCCGGGCCGCGCAGGAGCTGTCCGGCGTCGACCTCGCCGACGTGGCCGGCTTCGACCTCTACTCGTGCTTCCCCACGGCGGTGCTGCTGCTCTCGGGCGCGCTCGGCATCGGCCAGGACGACCCACGCCCGCGTACGGCGACGGGCGGGCTGCCGTACTTCGGCGGACCGGGCGCCTCGTACTCGCTGCACGGGGTGACCAGCCTCGTCGAGCAGCTGCGCGCCGACCCCGACCGGGTGCTCTGCGCGGCCTCGCTCGGCGGCATGGTCAACGACTTCGGGCTCGGGGTGTACGCGTTCAGCGACCGGCCGGCGGTCGCCCACGACTTCGGCACGGCGGGCTCGGTCAGCCTTCCGATGGTGCGTACGGCCGACGGGCCGGGCACGATCGTCGCGTCGACCGTGCTGCACGACCGCGAGGACGGCCCCGTCGCCGTGCCCGCGATCGTGGAGCTGCCGGACGGCTCGCGTACCGGTGCCCGCAGCGCCGACCCGCAGCTTCCGGCGGACGCCGCCGGACGGCCCCCGCTGGTCGGGCGCGCCGTGGTGCTCACCACCGACGACGCCGGCGGGGTCAGCTACCAGTTGAGCTGAAGGGCATGAGATCCGGCCGGGCCCGGTGCTCGGAGGGGCTCAGCCCGAAGTGCCGCTTGTACGCCGCGCTGAAGGTGAACGGGCTGGTGTAGCCGACCCGGCGAGACACCGCGGAGACGGTGACCTCGGGGTCGGCCAGCAGGTCGGCGGCCAGCGCCAGCCGCCAGCCCGTCAGGTAGCTCATCGGGGGCTCGCCGACCAGCGCGGTGAAGCGGCGGGCGAGCAGCGCGCGTGAGACGCCGGCCTCGCGGGCCAGCAGGCCGACCGTCCACGGACGGGAGGGGTCGGCGTGCAGGGCGCGCAGCCCCGGCCCGACGACCGGATCACCCTGCGCGGTGAACCAGCCGGGGGCCGCCGGCGCCTGCCGGCTGAGCCAGGCGCGCAGGGCCTGCACCAGCAGCACGTCGAGCAGCCGGTCGAGGACCAGACCCTGGCCGGGGGCGTCGACCTGTGCCTCGTCGGCGAGCAGGCCCACATACGCGCACGACCACCCGCTGCCGCGGAGCACCGCGAGCCGTGGCAGCGCGCCCAGCGTGCGCCGGCTGATCTCGCCCTCGCCGGTGTATACCCGGTCAGCAGCACCGTCTTCCCGTCGGCCGCCGAGCCCCAGGTGCGCACGCCGAGCGCCATCTCGGCTGACACGCTGCGGCCGGACAGGTCGGTGCACACCTGACCGGGGTGGATCACCACGGTGGGTGGGGTGTCGACGGCGCCCGACACGACGTACGGATCGGGGCCGCGCACCAGCGCCACGTCACCCGCGTCGAGCTGTACGGGTGCCGCGTCGTCGTAGCGGATCCAGCTGCTGCCGCGGGTCATCACCACCACGGTCAGCGGCGCCCGGTCCGCGATGCGCAGCGCCCACGGAGGATCGAAGACGGAACGCAGCACGAACGCGTCGCGGGCACGCGGCCCCTCGAGCAGACCAGCCAGCTCGTCCATGGCGGTCAGCGTAGACGATGTCGCATGCAGACGCGGCTTTGCCATATGGAAGAAGGCGGCTGGGACGGGCTGACTGGAGCCATGACCTCCACCGTTCTGCGCACCGTGACCACCGTCGGCGCGATCGGCGCCGGCGTCACCGGGGGCGTCTACTTCACGTTCTCCGCGTTCGTCATGACGGCGCTGCGCAAGCTCCCGACCCGTCAGGGTGTCGCCGCCATGCAGGCGATCAACCGCGCGGCTCCCACGGCACCCTTCATGACCGTCCTGTTCGGCACCGCGGCCGTGGCGGCCGGGCTCGTCGTCGTCGGGGTGCGGCGCTGGGGCCAACCCGGAGCAGTCGCGATGATCAGCGGTGCAGCCCTCTACCTGGTCAGCGCGGCAATAACGATCGGCTTCAACGTGCCCCGCAACGACGCCCTGGCGAAGCTCGACCCGGCGGCGTCCGACCTGACCACCGCCTGGACCCGCTACGTGTCCGAGTGGACACCGGGCAACTCGGTACGGGCGGTCGCCGCCATCGCCGGCGCCGTCCTGCTCACGCTGGCGACGCAGGACACCGACTGACGGCGTTTCCTGGTGCTCAGGCCGTAACCCGCGCGGGGTTGCGCCGTTGAGCAGACGAGCGGGGCGGTACATCACCTGGGGGTATGAACCGCCCCGCTCGTAAGCCGGGTCGGCGGGCCGATATGTGGAGGTGCCCCACGACACCCAAGCCCCGTCCGCCGGCTCCCCCCAACCTGCAGCCGTCCCGTCGTGCCCTGCTCGGCTGGACCTCGCTCGCCGGCGCGGGCCTCGCCCTCGGCTCGGTGAGCGCCGCCGGTGCCGCCGTACCGGGCACGTCCTTCGGTGCGGCGCCGACGGCCACCGGCGGCGCGGCGACCAATCCCGGCCCGGGGCTGACGCCGTTCCCCCAGCAGGACGACCTCAACTTCGAGACCCTCTTCAACTACGGCGAGAGCGCGTACGGCGCCGGTGAGGTCGGCGAGGTGGCGAGCACCGTCGCCCTCGTGCACGCCGACATCCGCGCCGCCGGAGCCGCCGCGCTGCCTGCGTACCAGCCGTACGTGAACCGGTTCGAGGCGCTCGCCGCGCGGCTCGCCGAGGAGGCCCGCGAGGACCTGGCCGCCGGACGCCGGTTGACGGCACGCGGCAAGTTCCTGCGGTCGGCGGGCTACTACAACAGCGTGCTGTTCTTCATCCTCGGGACCGCCACCCCCGAGCGCGAGCCGGAGATCTACCGGCTGATGCAGACGCAGTGGGCCGCCGCCGCGGAGCTGCTCACGCCGCGCTTCGAACGGGTCGAGATCCGGGCCGAGGTCCGCCTCCCGACGGCCCCCGGCAGCACCGAGACGGTCACGCGCACGATCACCATGCCGGCCTACTACGCCGCCGCCCCCGGCGCCGGGCGCAAGCCCACGGTGATCGTCAACAACGGCAGCGACGCCCAGTTCATCGACGTGTACGCGTACGGCGGCGCCGCCGGCCTGGAGCGCGGCTACAACGTGCTGCTCTTCGAAGGCCCGGGCCAGGGGGCGCTCCTGTTCGAGCAGGGCATCCCGTTCACCCCGTACTGGCAGGACGTCGTCAGCCCGCTGGTCGACTACCTGGAGGCCCGCCCCGACGTCGATCCCCGGCGCATCGGGCTCACCGGGTGGAGCTTCGGCGGCCTGCTCGTCATGCGGGCGGCGGCGTACGAGCCGCGCCTCGCAGCCGTCGTCGGCGACCCGGGGTTCGCGAGCGCGTCGGTGCAGTACGCGAAGCTGATCGCCGGCCTGCGGGTGTACGGCGGGATCAACGACGCCGCCCTGGAGAAGCTGCTGGCCTCAGGGCCGGAACGCGCCCAGCCCGACGGCCGGTTGGCCCTGTCGTTTTTGCTGCGCAAGCGCGGCGAGATCTACGTCCCCAGCTGGCGCGCGGCGGCGCTGCGCGCGGCACCGCTGACCGGCATCGCCGGGCTGCTCACGGCCATGGCGTCCTACGACGCCGACCCGGCGCTCCTGGCGCGCGTGCGGGCGCATGTCCTGCTGACCTCGTACGAGCTGGACACCTTCGTGACCGAGGCCGCCGACGACGAGACGCGGACCCGCTTCACCGGGGCGGCGTCCGTCGCCCAGCGCCGCTTCACCGTGGCGGAGGGCGCCGAGTACCACTGCGCCCCGATGGCTCCGCAGACGCGCAACGAGGTCGTCTTCGACTGGTTCGACAGAGTCATGGCCGGTGCCGCGCCGGCGCCCGCGCCCGCCTCGACGGGCGGCTCCAACGCGCTGCCGCTGGGCATCGTCGGCGGAGCTGCCGTCGTCGTCGCCGGTGCGGTGGCGATCGACGCCGTGCACCGCAGGTCCGCAGCCGGTCCTGCCGAGCCCGACCGGCCGGCCGGTCCCCCGCTACCCGGCCCACGACAGGGCGTCGGCGACGACGAACGGTCGACCGCCGACGCCTGAGGACGGGTTACGCCTGAGCCCTCACGCCGGACCCGTCACGCCATCGCGGGGATGACCTCCGCGCCGAAGCCGGCGAGCGTGTCGGGTGCCGCGAAGTCGCAGAACCACGCGTACACCCGTTCCACGCCCTGCTCCGCGAGCCGCTGGTAGTGCTCGACGAGCTCGGGCCCGGTGCCGATGATCGGGTTCGCGAAGCGGCGCTGTGCTGCCTCCGTCACCTGCGCCCGGGCGGCCTCGTTCGGCACGTAGGCGAACATCTGCTGGATCGACACCCGTGCGTCGCCGACCTGCTCGCGTAGCTCCGGCACCCGGTCGACGGCGCCGGTGTGCACGTTCCACCAGTCGGCGTACTCGCGTACCAGGGCCAACGTCTTGGGACCCGTGCCGCCGATCACGATCGGGATCTTCGTGAGCGGCACCGCCGCCTGGCGGGCGTCGTGCAGCTGGTGGTACTCGCCGGCGAAGTCGACCGTCTCGCCCGACCAAAGCGCGCGCAGCACCGCCAGCGTCTCGCGCAGCCGCTCGACCCGGGCCCGCGGCTCGGTGGAGCCGACCCCGAAGACGGGGAACTCGTTCGGCCTCGACCCCCAGCCGATGCCGAGCTCGTAGCGGCCGCCCGACGCGTGGTCCAGCGACACCGCCTCGTTCGCGAGCACCGCCGGAAGCCGGAAGGAGTCGCACAGCACCAGCGAGCTCAGCACCAGCCGCTCGGTCTGGGCCGCCAGCCAGGCGTTCGTGACCATCGACGAGTACATCGGCTGCGTCTCCGCCAGGGGCGGGGCCAGGTGGTCCATCCCCGCCAGACCGCCGAAGCCGGCCGCCTCCGCAGCTCGGGCGCGCTCCAGGAGTTGCGGGTAGGTCATCCGCATCTGCGGCAGGAAGAGGTGGAATTCCATGCGCTCTTCCTACATGCGGTGATGTCACCTCCTGCATCCGGACGCCGATAGCGGAAGAATCCACCGCAGCGCAGCGCGCGCACATCGGAGAGGCAGGCGTGTCAGCGACGGTCGAGGTGCGTGCACCCCACCACCTCCCCGCCGAGCGGGTGCGCCGGCTCGCCCGGCTGTGGCCGGCCCCCACCGGTTACGCCCGCTCCCCCGTCGACAAGCTGCACGTCATCAGCTACGGCCTGCTCGCCCTGGTGCTCATCGCCCTCGGACGCTGGGGCAAGGGCACGCTGCTCGGCTTCGAACGCGACCTGTTCTCGCTGCTGCGGATCGAGAGCGTCGGGCTGCGCGACTTCGTCGGCGGGGTGCTCACCGTCCTGGTCTACGGCGTGCTGGGCGGCTTCCTCGTCGTCATCGTGTGGGTCCGGCGCTTCCGGCTCTTCGGCTACCTGCTCGCCGCGAACGTGCTGGGCGCGGCGGCCGCCATCGGCGCCCGCTGGCTGATCCTCGGGAGCAGTCCGCCGACGCTGAAGGAGCTGTCGCTCACCTCCGGCTCGCAGTTCCCGACGACGTGGAACATCGCGCAACTCTTCGCCGTGTACGCCGCACTGGCCCCGTTCATCTCGGTGCGCTGGCGCCGGCTCGGCGCGCTCAGCCTGACCGCGATCGTCGTGGGGCGACTGACCGTCGCGAACTTCCTGCCGTTGGAGCTCTTCGCCGCGTTGGCCGTCGGCGCGACGGCGGGGGCGATCGTCCTGCTGCTCTTCGGTCGCCCCGACCGGCCACCGTCCGAGCAGGCGATGGTCGCGGCGCTGCGCGGCGCCGGGCTGCCGATCGTCTCGGTGGAGCCCACAGCGCACACCAGCAGCCGGGCCATCGGCCACGTCGCCGTGCTCGAGGACGGCACCCGCTCGTACGTGAAGGTGTGGGGTGAGCAGCAGCGCTCGGCCGACCTGCTCTTCCGCATCTACCGCTTCCTGCGCCTGAAGCACGCCGGCGACGAACGACCCTTCTCCTCGCTGCGCCGGCTCGTCGAGCACGAGGCGCTCGTGGCGCTCATGGCCCGCGAGGGCGGCGTGCCCACCCCGCGGCTGCAGGCCCTCGCCCTGGTCGACCCCGACTCGGTCCTCGTGAGCTTCGACCTGATCGACGGCCGGCCGCTCGGCAGCCCGGGGGCGGCCAGCGTGCAGCCGGCCCGGCTGATGCAGCGGGTCCTCGACGGCTTCGTCAAGCTGCGCCGCCGCCGCATCGCCCACCGCGACATCCGGCCCGGCACGGTCCTGGTCGACCGCGCCGGCGCGATCAGCTTCGTCGGCCTCGGGTTCGCCGAGATCGCCGCCCAGGATCAGCTGCTCGACATCGACGTCGCCCAGCTGATGGCCATGCTCACCCTGACCAACGACGTCGAGTCGGTCGTGCGCGCGACCGTCGACACACTCGGACGCGACGCGGTGGCCACCGCCCTGCCCTACCTGCAGCCCGCCGCGCTCAGCAACGACACCCGCCACGGACTCAGCGGCCACACCCTGAAGCGGCTGCAGCACGAGGTCGCGACGGTCTGCGACGTCGAGCAGCCGAAGCTCGAGGAGATCTACCGCTTCGGGCCGAAGACGCTGCTCACGCTGGCGGTCATCGCCGGCGTCATCTACTTCCTGCTCCCGCAGTTCACCGACCTGCCGGCCATCTGGAAGCGGGTGGAGCGGGCCAACTGGGCGTGGGGCGTCGCCGCCGCGTTCGCCTCGGTCGCGACCTACGGCGCCGCCTCCGTCTCCCTGCTGGGCTCGGTGCCGCAGAAGCTGTCGGCGCTCCGGACGTTCCTGGTGCAGATCGGCACGTCGTTCACCAGCACGCTCGCGCCCGGCGGGCTCGGCGGCATGGCGCTCAACGTCCGCTTCCTGCAGCGTGCGGGCGTCGATCCGCCGGTCGCCGTCACCGGGGTCGGGCTCAACGCCTTCGCCGGGCTGGTCATGCACATCCTGCTGCTGGTGGTCTTCTCGGTCTTCGGCGGCGCCGAGGCGTTCGGCGGCATCCACCTGCCGCACCCGCTGATCATCCTGATCGCGGTGGGCGGGGTGCTGGCCGCCTCGGGGCTCGCGCTGCTCGTCCCGCTGGTACGCCGCCTCGTCCTGTCGCGGGCGCTCGCCATCCTCAAGCAGGCCACCCGCGGGCTCGGGCAGATCCTCACCCGCCCGCTCGGCCTCGTCATGCTCTTCGGCGGGTCTGTGCTGGTCACCTTCAGCTACATCGTGTGCCTGTACTTCTCGGTGATGGCGTTCGGCGGGCACGTCAGCTTCGTCTCGGTGAGCGCGGTGTACCTGGTCGGCGCCACCATCGCCTCCGTCGCGCCGACCCCGGGCGGGCTCGGCGCCCTCGAGGCCGCGCTCATCGCCGGTCTGGTGGCCGCGGGCCTGGCCAGCGCGACCGCCATCCCGACGGTGTTCCTCTACCGCCTGGTGACCTTCTGGCTGCCGATCCTGCCGGGCTGGATCTCCTTCCAGTGGATGCGCCGCCAGGAGATCGTCTGACCCCTCAGGCGGGCGGGTCGATCGCCCCGCCGGTGACGAGGTCGGCGAGCTCCGCGTCGGACAGTCCGAGCAGCTCGCGGAGCACGTCGTCGGTGCCCTCGCGCGGCAGCGGCGCCGGGTCGCAGCGCGGCTCGCCCATCCCCGGCGCGGTGAACGCCGGCCCCTCGAGGATCGTGCGGCCGAGCCCGGGCTGGTCGATCGTCACCGGGTAGCCGCGGCCGACGAAGTGCGGATGCGTCGCGTGGGCGAACGGCGGCAGCACCTGCGCGGCCGGCACCCCGGCGCCCTGCAGCCGCTGCTCGAGGTCGGCGGGATCGGCGAGCTGCAGCCACGCGCCGACGGCGGCCTCCACGGCATCGACGTCGGCGAGCCGGTCCGCGGCCGCGGCCCACTCCGGCCGGTCCAGCTCGGGGGCCACGGTGAGCAGCGCCTGCCAGGTCGCGTCATCGGGTACGCACAGCGCCAGCCACCGCTCGCGGGCCAGGCTGCCGGGCGCCGGGTCGTCGGCGCAGCGGAACAGGTTCCACGGCGCGGCCTGCGGCGACCGGTTGCCGGCCGGCTGCGCCGCACCTGGCGTGAGGCTCTCGGCGGCCAGCAGGTCGCCGATCAGCATCGACACCGCCTCGAACTGCGCGACATCGACGCGGACGCCCTCACCCGTGCGCTCGCGGGCGAAGAGCCCCGACAGCGCACCGAGCGCGCAGAGCCGTCCGGCGAGATGGTCGGGGTGGATCGTCATGACGCCGCGCGGGGCGTCGGGGCCGTGCGCCCACAGCCAGGTGAGCCCGCCAATGGCGCGCGCGCTGGGTCCGTACCCCTTCTTCGTCGCCCACGGCCCGCGGTCGCCATAGAGCTGCGTGTCGACCATGACCAGCCGCGGGTTCAGCGCGTGCACCTGCTCCCAGCCGAGGCCGAGCCGCGCGATCACCCCGGTGGCGTTGTTCTCCAGCAGCACGTCGATCTGCGGCAGCAGCCGGTGCACCAGCGCGCGGCCGGCCTCCGTGCCGAGGTCGGCGGCCAGCACCCGCTTGTTGCGGTTCGGCGTACTGAACGCCGGGTTCATGTCGCCGCCCATGACGTGGCGCTGGAAGTCCGGCCGGCGTACCGACTCGAGCTTGATCACGTCGGCGCCCCACTCGCCGAGCACGCGGCCGGCCTCCGGCGTCGCCACGCCGCTGCCCACCTCGAGCACGCGGATGCCGCGCAGCGGCAGCTCGGAACCCGTACCGGCAGCGGGCGCGGGCCGCGCAGCCCACGACGGCGCCGCATCCCGCTCGTGCGGCGACCGCACGGTCCCCCGGCGGTCGCCGTTCACCCCGAACAGGCCCACGGGCACGCGCGCCGTCCGATCGCCGAGCGGCACCTCGCCGAAGGTTTCTCGCGCCTCGGTGTGCGGGTTCGCCAGCACCTCCGCGGGCGTGAGGACGGGCGTGATGCGGACCCCGAGCGCGTCGCCCTGGGCCGCCAGCTCGTCGCGCGTACCGGCAGCGAACCGCTCGGGCAGCCGGGCGAGGATCTGGTCACGCGCCGCCGGGCCGAGCATCGGCTCGTCCCACTCGGGGCCGGTCCACTCCGGCGGCGAGCCGAGCCACGCGACGAGGCTGCGCCACTCACCGGGCGACATCGGCAGCACAATGCGGGCGAGCCCGTCGGTGCAGGGCAACAGCGGGTAGAGGCCGGCTCCGGCGCGCTGGCTCGGCATCCGGATCCGGCTGGACAGCGGCAGCCCCATGTCGGTGGCGTGGGCGAGCGCCAGGATCGACGAGACGTCGACGACCTGACCGGGCCGGCCGGAGCGCACCTGCCACACCCCGAGCATCCCGCCGAGCGCCGCCACCACCGCCCCGAAGTCCTCGCTGTACGAGCCGGGCGCGCTCACCGGCGGCAGCTCGGGCACCCCGGCGCGGTAGACGACCCCGGCCAGCGCCTGGCTGACCAGCTCCGTCGCCCGCCAGCCGGCGGTGGGGCCGGTGCGGCCGAACGGGGTCACCGACGCGACGACCAGGTGCGGGTGCCGCTCGTGCACCGCGTCGGCGTCGACCGCCGGGTCGTCCGACACCAGGACCAGATCGGCCCCGGCCAGCAGCCCGTCGCGGATCCCCGGGTCGTCGGTGCGGATGACGTCCTTGCCGACATTGCGGTGCAGGTGGTGCAGGCTCGTGCCGTCCGGCGCGAGCGGCAGCCGCGAGCGGCCGGCTCCCCCGTCGGCCGGCTCGATGCGGACCACCTCGGCGCCGAGGTCGGCGAGCACCCGGGCAGCGAAGGCCCCGTACGCGTCGGTCAGGTCGACCACCCGGACGTCCGCCAGCAGGCCGCCCGCGAGCGGCCCGCTTCCCTCGATCGTGTCGCTCATCAACGCCCTCTCGCCCGGACCCCAGCCGCGGAGAACGCTAGCGGGTGGCGTCGGGCCGTCAGGCCTCCGGTTCGTCGAACGGCCAGAACGCGCGCAGCTGCAGGCGGCCGCCCTCGGACATCGGGTGCTCGGCCGCGATGGCGACGGCCTCGGCGAGGTCGGCGCACTCGAGCACGTCGAAGCCGGCGATCGGGTCGTCCGCGCCGCCCGTGGCGACGAGCAGCCGACCGCCGCGGCGCCGCACGGTGGTCGCGTCCACGGCCGGCCGGGTGCGGTCGCCCATCACCCAGTGCCCCGAGGCCTCGTACTTGGTGACCCACTCCTCGATGTCGAGGACGCCCTCGCCGGTGGGCTCTGGGTCGGTGTCGGTCGCCGTCTCGACGAACATCAGAAAGCGCACGGGGGTCCTCCGGACTCGGACGGATCGGTCGATGTCAACTGGGCGACGAACCGTAGCTCCGGGATTCATCGGTGACCGTGGGCTAAGGTCATCGCGACGGTCCGGCCGATCATGCGGAGGGCTCGATCACCACCACGACCAGCACCAACTCACCGAGAGCCACCGGGGCACCTGCTGCCCGCGCGCCGTTCACCACGCCCGCCACCGGGCTCACCGCTGCGCAGGTCGCCGAGCGGGTGGCCGAGGGTCGCACCAACGCGACCGACACCCGCAGCAGCCGCAGCATCCCCCAGATCGTGCGGGCAAACGTCGTCACGCCGTTCAACGGCCTGCTGGCGACGCTCTTCGTCGTCATCCTCGCCACCGGCCGCTGGCAGAACGGTCTGTTCGGCCTCGTCATCATCTTCAACTCCGCCATCGGCGTCATCCAGGAGGTGCGCGCCAAGCGCACGCTCGACCAGCTCGCCGTGCTCAACGCGCCCCAAGCCACCGTCGTGCGCGACGGGCAGGCCTCGGTGGTCCCGGTCGAGCAGGTGGTCGCCGACGACCTGCTCGAGCTGCGTACCGGCGATCAGGTGCCGGCCGACGGCCACGCCACGGCCTCGAGCGGCCTGGAGATCGACGAGTCGCTGCTCACCGGCGAGAGCGACCCGGTCGCGAAGGCCCAGGGCGACGACGTGCGCTCCGGCTCGATCGTCGTCGCCGGCAGCGGGCGCTTCCAGGCGACGGCCGTCGGCGCGGAGGCGTACGCGACCCAGCTGAGCACCGAGGCCCGCCGCTTCAGCCTCACGCACTCGGAGCTGGTGGCGGGCACCAACCGGCTGCTGCGCGGCATCGCGCTGATGATGCTGGTGGTCGGGCCGCTGCTGCTGTGGAGCCAGTTCCGCAGCGCGGACAACAAGACCTGGCAGGACGCGGTCACCGGTGCCGTCGCCGCGCTGGTCGGCATGGTGCCCGAGGGCCTGGTGCTGCTCACCAGCCTCGCCTTCTTCCTCGCGGCCTTCACCCTCACCCGGCGTCAGACGCTGATCCAGGAGCTGCCCGCGGTGGAGGGCCTCGCCCGGGTCGACGTGGTCTGCCTGGACAAGACCGGCACCCTCACCTACGGCGACATCGTCTTCGACGACCTGAAGCTGCTGCCCGGCGCCGATGCCGATGACGTACGCGAGGCGCTGGCCCTGTCGGCCTCCGGTGACGACGCCAACGCCACCGCCGCAGCTCTCGAGACGCACTTCAACAACCCGGCGTGGACCCGCTCGGGCGGCATCCCGTTCTCCTCGGCGCGCAAGTGGCAGGCCGTCATCACCGCCGATCACGGCAGCTGGGTGCTCGGCGCGCCCGAGATGGTGCTGCCGCACCCGGAGGACGAGCTCGCCCACGCCGCCCGCGAGCAGGCCAACGAGATCGCCTCGCAGGGCCGGCGGGTGCTGCTGCTCGCCTGCTCCACGCTGCCGCCGGAAACCGGCGAGAAGGACGCACACCTGCCCGAGCAGCTCGTGCCCCAGGCGCTGGTCGTGCTCGCCGAACGCGTCCGCGAAGATGCGGCGGAGACGCTGCGCTACTTCGCCGAGCAGGGGGTGGCGCTCAAGGTCATCTCCGGTGACAACCCGCGCACCGTGGGCGCCGTCGCAGCACAGGTGGGCGTGGCCGGGGTGACCGGGGCCGAGGACGCCATCGACGCCCGCACCCTGCCCGACGACATCGACGAGCTCGGCGACGTGCTCGAGGAGCACAGCGTCTTCGGGCGGGTGAGCCCGCAGCAGAAGCGGGCCGTCGTCGCCGCCCTGCAGAAGCGCGGCCACGTCGTCGCGATGACCGGCGACGGTGTCAACGACGCGCTGGCCCTCAAGGACGCCGACATCGGGGTGGCCATGGGCAGCGGATCCGCCGCCACCCGAGCGGTGGCGCAGATCGTCCTGCTCGACGGCAAGTTCTCCCACCTGCCCCAGGTGGTCGCCGAGGGCCGGCGCGTGATCGCGAACATCGAGCGGGCGTCCAGCCTCTTCCTGGTCAAGAACGTCTACTCGGTCGGCCTCGCGCTGATCATCATCTGCACGGCCGCCGCGTACCCGCTGGCACCGATCCAGCTCAGCCTGATCTCGAACCTCACCATCGGGGTCCCTGCCTTCCTGCTGGCGCTGGCGCCGAACACGCGGCGCTACATCCCGGGCTTCCTCGGCCGCGTGCTGCGCTTCTCGGTGCCGGTCGGGCTGGTGATCGCGATCGCGGCGTTCGTCGGCTACGAGATCATCCGGCACATCGACGACACGGCCGGCGTGAACGGCGGGCGCACGGTCGCCACCCTCGTCGTGCTCATCTGCGCGCTCTGGACGCTGCTCACCATCGCCCGGCCGCTCGCCGGGTGGAAGGTCGCGATGGTCGGCGCGATCGTGGGGGTGGTGGCGATCATCGTCGCCGTCCCGGCCTTCGCCACCGACATCTTCCTGTTGCACCCCACCCCGCAGCGGGTGCTGGTCGCCGTGATCACGGGTGTCGTCGGCGCCGTCCTGGTGGAGATCGCCCACCGCGCCGTCTCGGCGGACGCCCGGCGCCGGGCCGCCACGCAGGCGGCGAAGCTCGCGCAGAGCCCCGGCTGACGTCTCGCCATGCACTGGGACGTCGGGCGCGTACGCGTCACCAAGGTGGTCGAGCACGACCTGCGGGTGGGGCTCAACGGCCTGCTCGTCGACGTGCCCGACGACGTGCTGGAACGCCATCCCTGGCTGCAGCCGGATTACGTCGACGCCACCGGTGCCGCGGTGCTGTCGATCCACGGGTTCGTCGTCGAGACCGGCAGCCGGCGCATCCTCGTCGACACCTGCATCGGCGGTGACCGGGCGGGCCTGCCGTTCCCGCCCATGGCCAGCGGCTTCGCCGACGCGCTGGAGGCCGCCGGCTTCACGGCCGACGGGATCGACACGGTCGTCTGCACCCACCTGCACTTCGACCACGTCGGCGGCAACACGCGACACGTCGACGGCCGCTGGGTGCCCACCTTCCCACAGGCCCGCTACGTGCTGGCCCGCGCCGAGTGGGAGCACTGGTCGCAGGCCGGCGCTTCGGACCCGTACACGAACATCGACGACACCATTCGTCCGCTGCTCGACGCCGGGCTCGCCGACCTGGTCGAGGCCGACCACGTCGTCTGCCCGCAGGTGCGGCTGGCACCGGCGCCCGGCCACACCCCCGGCCAGGTCTGCGTGGTGATCGAGGACGCCGGGGCCAAGGCGGTCATCACCGGCGACCTCGCCCACCACCCCCTGCAATTCGTGGAGCCCGGGATCGCGGCGCCGGCCGACACCGACCCGGCGCTCGCGGCCCTGACCCGCCGGTCGTGGCTGGCCGAACGGGCGGCCGACGGGGCGCTGGTGCTCGGCACCCACTTCGGTGGCACCAGCGCCGGCCACGTCGTCGCCGACGGTGACACGTGGCGCTTCGTGCCCGCGCCCGCAGGCGGCTGACCCGGGGGCCGGCGGGTACGGCGCAGCAGACCGACGAATTCCAGGCGCCCGTACGCGGGCGGGACGGCAGGCGGCAGTGGCAGACCGGGTACGCATCGGCATCCTGGGAGCGGCGAGCATCGTCGCGAACGCGTTGATCGCTCCCGCCCGTGAGGTCGGCGAGGCCGAGGTGGTGGCCGTCGCGGCGCGCGACCCGGAGCGGGCCCGCACCTTCGCGGCCAAGCACGGCATCCCGCGTACGCACACCGGCTACGCCGAATTGCTCGCCGACCCCGAGATCGACGCGGTCTATAACCCGCTGCCGAACGGCCTGCACGCCGAGTGGTCGCTGGCGGCCATCGCCGCCGGCAGGCACGTGCTGTGCGAGAAGCCGTTCGCCTCCAACGCCCGCGAGGCGCAGGAGGTCGCCGACGCCGGACAGCAGGCGGGCGTCGTCGTCATGGAGGCGTTCCACTACCGCTACCACCCGCTGGCCGCGCGGATGCAGGAGATCGTCGCCGGCGGCGAGCTCGGCACCGTCCGCGAGATCCGTACCGCGATGTGCTTCCCGCTGCCGAAGTTCACCGACATCCGCTACAGCTACGCGCTCGGCGGCGGGGCCCTGATGGACGCCGGTTGCTACGCCCTGCACCTGCAGCGCCTGCTCGGCGCCGGCGAGCCGCGCGTGCTCAGCGCCTGGGCGAAGCTCCGGTCGCCGCAGGTCGATCGGGCCATGTCGGCACGCCTGGAGTTCGAGGACGGCGCCCGCGGCCGCCTCGAGTGCTCGATGTGGTCGCGTCGGGTGCTGGACCCGCGGGCGTCGGTCATCGGCGACCGCGGACGGATGCGGGTCTTCAACTACCTGGCGCCGCAACTCTTCCACCGGCTGAGCGTGACCGTCGACGGGAAGACGACGCACGAGCGGGTGGACGGCGAGTCGTCGTACGTCGGCCAGCTGAGGGCCTTCACCGGCGCGGTGCTGCGCGGCGAACCCACCCTCACCCCCGCCTCGGACGCGGTCGTCACGATGCGGCTGATCGACGAGATCTACACCGCGGCCGGGCTCAAGCCACGGGGGGAAGACTGACGCGCGCAGACAACCGAACGGTCATAGCTGCAGCTGACCGGCCAGCACCGCTTGGTGGATGTCGGCCACCGACTCGTACACCTCGCGGGCGCCGGCCTCGAGCAGCTCGCTGCGGGTGACACCTCCGGTGAGCACGCCGACGCAGGCGACCCCGGCCCGCCCGGCCGCCTGCATGTCCCACACCGCGTCACCGACGAAAAGGGCCTGGCCCGCCGCGCACCCGGCGCGCTCGAGCGCGACGTGCACGATCCCGGGGTCGGGCTTGGCCTCCTCGACGTCGTCGGCGTCGGTCTTGGCGGAGATGGCGTCGTCGGCGTCGAGCACCCGGCGGAGCATGGTCAGCTCGTCGGGCGGGGCCGATGTCGCCAGCACCACGGTGATGCCCCGCTCGGACAGTGCGCCGAGCAGGTCACGGGCGCCGTCGAACGGCCGCAGCAACTCCTCGCTCTCGCCGTAGGAGCGGGCGTGACCGTCCTTCGCCGCGTCACCGAGCTCGTCGGCTCGGTCATCCAGCAGGTCGGCGAGCAGCCGCGACGAGTCCATCCCGATGTCACGGTGGATGCGCCAGGCGTCGACCGGAGCACCGACCTCGGTGAAGGCCCGTACCCAAGCCGCGACGTGCAGGTAGTTGGAGTCGATCAGGGTGCCGTCGACGTCGAAGAGGACCGCGGCCGGCGCCTCGCTCACGCGGCCACGGTGACGACGGGGGTCTCGTCGAGCAGGTCGAACAGCGCCTTGTTGACCGCCCAGCGCCAGCGGGCACCACGCACCATGCGCGGCCGCCAGTCGGGACGCTCGTCCGCCAGCGGGGCGACGGCCTTGTCCAGCCAGTCCTTGCCGTGGATCGGGTCGACGTCGGCGTGCACCGCGTAGAACCGCTGCGCCGCCTCGGACACGCCGAGGCGCTCGAAGCCCTGGAGCACGAGCCGGCAGCGGGGGCCGGCCTGCAGCTCGATGAGCCCGAGCGCGCCGATCATCTCCGGCTGCAGCCAGCGGTTGGTGGCGAGCAACCCGCCGAGCGCCGAGCGCTCCAGGGCCGCCACCGGCAGGTCGGCGCGCGGCACCATCGGCACGTCCATCAGCTGGACCATGTGCTCGTAGAGATCGGTGTGGACCTCGGTGCCGTCGCCGTCACCCATCTCGTCCCAGTAGTTCTGCGCCAGCTCCTGCTTGGGCGAGCCGTGCAGACCCACCTGCGCCACCGCGACCAGGTCGTCGAAGCCGCCGTCGGGCCCACCCTCGACCGCGATGAAGCTGCGCAGCTCGTCGAGCGACGCAGTGCGTGCCACCCATTGGTAGACGCCCGGCAGCCGGTCCTTGGCCGCGAGTGACCGCATGGCCTGGACTGGGTCGACCGATCGGTCGTCGACGGAAGCGTCTGCGGCGGCGTCGAGCTCGGCCATCCACTCGTGCTCAAGGCGCAGCTTGACGGCGGCCACAGCCGGGTGGGAGATCCAGCGGGACTGGTCACCCGCACCGGCGCCGCTGGTGGGCGAGGCGGTGTGGAGGTCGTAAATGCGCAGCAGGGTGAGGAACCGGTCACGACGAGAGGTCGCCGGAACGGTCAGCGTGGGCCACGGCTCGTCGTCGAGGGAGAAAGGCGTCGCCAGCAATTGCTCGAGGCGATCAATCAGCGGTGCCATCAACGCACCTGACTGCGGTCTTCGAACGTCATGCAGATTTCCGTGCCCTCAAAGGCGAAACCAAAACGAAACAAACTCAGACCGGTAGCGAAGAACCGTCCAACGCCTTCACGGTGAGACCCCAGTCACGGATCAGGTCGAGACTGACCGTGACGTGCCCGGTCGCGTCGGCCGGACAGTCGCACAGCGCCAAGACGCCCTCGACCATCTCCTCCATCGACTCGATCTGGTCCGCCCGCAGGGTGCTGCCGACCAGCTCTGCGGCCCCTTCGCTGAGTACGGCGGCGCGCGGCTCCACGGTGTTGACCCGGATGCCCGTGCCGTGGAGCTCGGCGCCGAGACCGTTGGTGATGCGGTTGAGCGCGGCCTTCGACGCGCCGTACACCGTGATGGTCGAGCCCTGCGGGCCCAGGTCGTAGGGCGGGCCGACGGCCAGATTGGCGCTGGCGGACGAGACATTCACGATCCAGCCCTCCCCCGCCGCCTGCATGCCGGGGATGACCGCCTGCGCGAGATCCAGCGGGGCGTGCACGTTCGCCTCGAAGATGATGAGCCGGCGCTTGAGCTTGAAGCCGGCGAGCGGTGCGTACATGGCGGCGGCCGCGTTGTTGACCAGGATCTCGATGGGCCCGCCGAGCGCGGCCTCGGCCTCAGGCACGATGCGCGCCCGGTCGTCCGCGTCGGTGAGGTCGGCAACCACCGTGGCGACCTTGGTGCCGTAACCGGACAGCCGGGCCGCCGTCTCGTTGAGGCTGCCGGCCAGGTGGTCGTGCTTGTCCAGCGTGCGCGCCGTGATGACGACGTCGGCGCCTTCCGCGGCCAGCCGCTCGGCGATGCCGGCGCCGATGCCCCGGCTCGCTCCCGTGACGAGCGCGCGACGCCCCTGGAAACGCTTCGATCCTTCGGCCACGGCGGCTTCTCCTCGGACGTTCGGTGCTACGGGGCAACGGCAAGTTATCGGGTGGTTGACCACGTCAAGCACCCGGGGTTGCCGCAGTCCGACGCAGCAGTGACACCGCCTGGCGTCGTCCGGGCCACGGGAAGCGGTGTCACGGGCAGCCGCGTCTGGCTCAGGCCGTCAGCAGGCTCGCGTAATCCGAGCGTCCGACCGGTCCTTCCGTCAGCGTGCCGTCGGCGCGGGGCACCTGCACCTGCTGGCCTTCCACCATCACCTGCATCCGGGCGATCCCGGGCCAGGTCGTCGCGGTGTAGACCAGCTGGGCGATGGCGTACGCCTGGTCGCCGGTGTCGATGCCGGTGAGCCCCTCGGACAGGTCGAGGTGGGCGGTGTCGCCCTGCACGGTCACGCCGCGCAGCAGCACGGTGCTCGGCAGCGCCGACCGCAGGCCGGAGCCGCTCTCGATCGGGGTCGGGCCGCTCAGCAGCGACTGCAGGATCCGCTGCAGGGTGGTCGGGTCGGCGATGAGCCGGCGGGCGGCGACGAGCGCGGCCCCGCGTACCAGGTAGATGTCGGTGACGTGCGCCGTCGGGCCGGTCGGCGCGGCGACGGTCGGCACCACCGAGTTGTCGAGCGCCTGCGGCGAGGACTGGGTGGTGACCCCGCACCCGGTGGCCAGCAGGGCGAGCACGGCGACGACCACGGTGACGAGTGCCGCCCGGGCGCGGGTCACTGCGAGCCCCGGGCCGACGGCGTACGCGGCAGCGGCGGCCCCGCCTCCTCCCACACCGGAAGGTGCACCGGCAGCCGCAGCACGAAGCGCGCTCCCCCGGACGGTGCCGCGGTGACGCTGATGCTGCCGCCGTGGGCGAGCACGTGCTGGCGTACGAGTGCGAGCCCGAGCCCGGCTCCCCCGCCGTCGCCGCGCCGCACGCCGCCGCTGACCCGGGCGAAGCGGTCGAAGATGCGGGTGCGGTCGGCCTCGGGCACCCCGGGCCCGTCGTCGTCGACGGTGAGGACGAGCTCGCCCGGGGTGGGTGCGTCGGGCTCCCGGACGCGCTCCAGGTGCAGGTCGACGCCGGTGGCCGCGTACCGGTCGGCGTTGTCCAGCAGGTTGGCCACCACTCGCTCGAGCCGCCGCTTGTCACCGCTGACGAGCGTCGCCATGGCGTCGGACTCGACCTGGATACGCACGGGGTGGCGCAGGGTCGCGAGCTTCTGGGCGTGCACGACGATGGTCGCGAAGCGCACCGGCTCCACGGCGAGGCCGCCGCCGGCGTCCATCCGGCTCATCTCCAGCAGGTCCTCGACCAGCACGCGGAAGTGGCGGATCTCGTCCGACAGCAGGTCGACCGCCGCCCCGTCACGCTCCGGCAGGTCGGCGCGGCGGCTCTCCAGCGCGCCGACCGCCGCCGACAGCACGGTGAGCGGCGAGCGCAGCTCGTGGCTGACGTCGGCGGTGAAGCGCCGCTCCCGCTCGATCCGCGCCTCCAGCGCCGTGGCCATGTCGTTGAAGGCCGCAGCGAGCTTGGCGAGCTCGGGGTCGGACGGGGACTCGATACGCGCCTGCAGCCGTCCGTCGGCGATCTCGCGGCTGGTCTCCGCCACCCGGGTGAGCGGTTGGAGCAGGCGGCGGCTCGTCCACAGCCCGAGCCCGAGCCCGAACAGCGTCACCCCGGCGGCGACCACGGCGAGCACCGTGCTGAGGGTGTGCAGGGTGTCGTCGAGCTCTTGCAGCGGGACGATCTCGTAGTACTGGGCGCCCTTGCCGTCCACCGGCAGGCCGAGCACGAGGACGGGTGCCCCGAGCAGCCGGATGCGCTGATGCACGCTCTTCCCGGACTCCACCATGGCCGTCATCTCGAGCGGGATGCCGCTCGGTCCGACCCCGAGGGCCGAGGTGTACCACTGGCCGCGGTAGTGCAGCAGCGACTGCGTGTCGTTCGCGGTGCGCAGGCTGGTCAGCACGTCACCCGCCTGCGAACCGGCCGTGCCCAGCGCCTCGTCGACGGTGTCGGCGTGCAGGGTCGCCTGTCGTTGAGCCGCGCGCTCCCGCTGGTTGAGCAGGTAGCCGCGGGTGACGACGAACGTCACCGTGGCGAGCACGACCGACAGTGCGAGCGCCCCGACCCCGAAGGCGACGACCAGGCGCACCCGCAGGCTGGGCACCCGACGCACGAGCCTCACGGCTGCAGCTTGTAGCCGAGACCGCGGACGGTGATCACGTGCCGGGGATGCGCGGGGTCGGTCTCGACCTTGGTACGCAGCCGCCGGATGTGGACGTCGACGATGCGGGCGTCACCGAGGTAGTCGTACTCCCAGACCTTCTCCAGCAGCAGCTCGCGGCTGAAGACCCGGCCGGGCGCCGCGGCCAGCTCGCAGAGCAGGCGGAACTCGGTCTTGGTGAGGTGGACGGGCTCGTCACGCAGCCGGACGACCCCGCCGGCCGGGAAGATCGACAGGTCGCCGAAGACGGTCGACTCGCTCTCGGCGGCGTTGCGTCCGCGCCGGCGCAGGGCGCGCAGCCGGGCGGTCAGCTCGGCGACGACGAACGGCTTGGTGACGTAATCGTCCGCGCCCGCCTCGAGCCCTGCGACCACGTCGGACGTGTCGCTGCGGGCGCTGACGATCACGATCGGCACGTCGCTGAGCTTGCGCAGCCGCCGGCAGCACTCGAAGCCGTCGATGCCCGGGAGCATCAGATCGAGGATGATCACGTCGGGCGCCTCGACGACCACGTGGCCGAGCGCCGCCTCGCCGGACTCGGCGGCGAGCACCCGGTAGTTCTCGGCCTCCAGCGCGAGGGTGAGGGCCGCCCGGATGCGTTCGTCGTCCTCGACGACCAGCACCGTGCTCGACACGTCAGACAATGTTGCCGCACGCCACGGGCACCGTCACGGCCGGGGCCCCCGCGGCGGGCTCGGCTGGAGCGCCCGCGTCACCGCCGGTCGAGGATGGCGAGCAGCGCCGAGCGGCTCGGCCCGGCGGCCGCGACGAAGCTGACGCCCTGGGGCAGGTCGGATGCCCGGCGGCAGCAGCGCGTCGCCGCGATCACCCCGGCCTGGGTGAATCCGTCGATCCGGCTGAGGTCGACCGTGATGCGCGAGCAGCCGGCCGCTTCCTCGGCCGCCTCGATCAGCAGCCGCCCGCTGTGCCCGTCGAGCGCCCCCTCCACGCGGATGGTGACGTTGCCCTCCGGGCCCGGTTCGATCTGCACCCCGGCGGGGCAGTGCGTCGTGGCGACCATGGACTCCAGGATGGGCGCCGCCGCTGTCCGCGACCAGCGCTGGGCGATGACGTTTCGGTGTCGGTACTTGTCATGGAACCGACATGTCGGTGATCGGCTTCCGTCAAGGGCGTACGCAAGAGTCGAGCCATCGGCAGCACGCCCCGTCTCCTCAGGTCACGGGCCGCAACGGGTCGCAGATCCGCGCACACCGCCGATACCAGCTCAGCATGTGACGCCGGTCGGCGCGCGTGTCCCGGGGAGTCGTCGGAGGTCGCAGTGGCACGCATGCACGGCAGCGGAGCTCGTACGCACGCGGCACTGCGCATGGCCGCCGCCGATCCGGCCGACGTCTTCGTCCTGACCCTTTCCGGCGACATCGACCTGCGCTCGGTCGCGGGACTGCGGGCCACCCTCTCCGCGGCTGCGGCCCGGCGCCCGGCGCGCATCGTCGTCGATGTCGCCGACGTGACGTTCATGGACACCGCGGCGCTCCGCACGCTCATCGCCATCCGGCGCCGCTGCGTCGCCGGGGGCATCGGCTTCACGCTGCGCCGGCCGAGCCACGTCGTCGAGCAGCTCCTGACCGTCACGCGCCTGGCGACCGTCTTCGACGTCGAACGGCGGCCGTTGCTCGCCGCTGCGTGAGGCGCCCGGCCGTCAGCTCGTACGGCCGTCAGCTGGTACGAAGGCGGCGCACCGAGGCCCGCGCCTCGAGCACCACGAGCGCGCCGAGGACGAGCACGGCGATGCCGATGACCCGCCAGCCGAGGTCGGCCCCGGAGACGAAGGCGTGCACCACGTCCGGTGCCCGGCGCGGATCCACCGTGGCCAGCGCCTGCGCGACGGTGTGCGGGTCGTGCGCCTGCCGGATGTCGGCGGGCAGCGCCGAGACGAAGCGGGCGGTGAGCACCGTGCCGATGATCGCGACGCCGAGGGCGCTGCCGAACTCCCGGGTGGTCGACTGCAGGCCCGCGCCGACGCCTGCCTGATCGGCCGGCAGCGCCTGGGAGATGGCGCCCGACAGCGTGGGCAGCGCCAGCATGACGCCGACGCCGGTGAGCACCAGCCAGCCCGCGTACGCGAGGTAGGCCGTGGTGCCGCTGCTGGTGGACAGGCCGAGCAGCCCGCCGCCGACGAACAGGAAGGCCAGTGCCGTCGTGGTCTCGACGCCGATGCGCCGTGACAGCCGCCAGACGTGGCGGGTGCCGAGGATGATCGGCACCGTCAGCGGGATGATGCCGAGGCCGGTGCGCAGCACGCTGTAGCCCTTGCCGTACTGCAGGAACGACGCGTTGACGTAGAACAGCGCGAACATGCCGAAGAAGACGGTCGTCATACCGAGGCAGGCGCTGCGCAGCGCGGGCAGGCGGAACAGGCGCGGGTCGAGCAGCGGGTGCTCGACCTTGAGCTCCACCAGCGACCACACCACGAAGAGCACGGCCGCGGCGACGAATCCGCCGATGACCACCGGGTTGCCCCAGCCGGCCTCCGGACCCTCGACGATGCCGAGCAGCAGCGCGACCGACGCCGCGACGAGCAGCACGCTGCCGACCGGGTCGAGCCGGCGGTCGTGACGTGAGGAGACCGGCGCGATGCGGGCGGTCAGGGCGGCGAGCCCGACCGCGATCGGGATGGCCGCGACGAACAGCCACCGCCACGAGCCGCTGGTGAGCACGGCCCCGCCGCCGACGTTTCCGGCGACCCCGCCGATGCCGGTCATCGACGCCCAGACCGCGATGGTGCCGGGGCGCCGCTCTGCCGGGACGGCGTGCAGCAGGACGGCCAGCGTGTTGGGCAGCACCGCAGCGGCGCCGAGCCCCGTGACGGCGCGGGCGACGAGCAGCACCGCCACGTTCGGCGCGGCGGCGGACAGCAGCGCACCGGCGGCGAAGATGAGCAGCCCGGTGATCAGGACGCCCTTGCGTCCGAAGCGGTCACCAGCCGCGCCGCCCGGGATCACCAGGCAGGCAAAGAAGATGACGTAGAGGTCGACGATCCAGATCAGGTCGGAGGCCGACGGGTGCAGGCCGCTGCGGGCCAGCATCGGCACGGCCAGGTTGATGGAGGCGACCATGCCCACGACCAGCACGACGCAGGCGGACATGACGGCCAGCAGACCCCGCCGGGCCGGTGCAGCCACGGGCGACGCGACGCCGGGCGCGGACATCTCACGAAGGGACACGTCCGGACCTTAGGCAGGCGACGGCCCACCGGACGACGCAACTCCGGCAACACCGTATTGCGTACGGTGCAAGCATGGCCGAACTGGACCTGAACCTGCTGCGGGTGTTCGACGCGCTGCTGCAGGCCGGCAGCGTGACGGGCGCGGCCGACCGGCTCAACCTCTCGATCCCCGCGACGAGCCGGGCGCTCGGGCGCCTGCGCCGCGCGATGCAGGACCCGATCCTGGTGCGGGCCGGGCGCGGGATGACGGCGACGCCCTTCGCCCAGCTGACCGCCCCGCGCGTGCGGTCACTGATCGACGAGGCCGACGCCCTGACCCGCGGCGAGCGCGACATCCACCCGGCCGAGCTCACGCGCAGCTTCGCCATCCGCATCAACGACGGGCTGGCGGCGCTGCTGACCACGGCTGCCGTCGAAGCGGTCTCCCGGTCCGCCCCCGGCGTCACCCTGCGCTTCCTGCAGGAGGAGAACGAGAGCGCGGAGGCCATCCGCGACGGCACGGTCGACCTGGACGTCGGCGTCGGCGACGAGCCGGCCCGCGACCTGCGCACCGCGGTGCTCTACCGCGAGAGCATGGTCGGGATCGTGCGCGCCGACAGCCCGCTCGGACGCCATCGCCGCCCCACGCTGAAGCAGCTGTGCGAGTACCCGCACGTCTCCGCATCCCGGCGTGGACGCACCCGCGGCCCGCTTGACGACGCCCTCGAAGCCGCCGGTCTGCAGCGCCGGGTGGCGGCGGTGGTGCCCGGCTTCGCCGTGGCCGCGTTGCTCATCGCCTCCAGCGACCTCGTCGGGCTGATCCCGCGTCGGCTCGCCGTCCGTTACGCCGAGACCCTCGGGATCCGCTGGTTCCCGATCGCCGCGCCTCTGCCCGAGCCCGACGTCCGGCTCGCCTGGCACGCCCGCTTCGACGCCGACCCGACGCACCGCTGGCTCCGCGAGACGATTCGCGCCGCCATCATCGAGCCGTGACGCAACCACAGTCCGTGAGTGAGATGCCGAAGGCCGAACTCCACGTGCACCTGGAGGGCACCCTCGAGCCGGCGATGCTGCTCGACCTGGCCCGGCGCAATCGCATCCCCGTGCCGTACGCCGATGCCGCCGACGTCCGGCGCGCGTACGCGTACCCGGGCTTGCAGGCCTTCCTCGACGTCTACTTCGCCGGCTGCCGCGTTTTGCGGACGCGGCAGGACTTCTACGACCTCACGTTCGCGTATCTGCGCACCGCCGCGGCGTCGGGGGTGTTGCGGGCGGAGATGATGTTCGGCCCGCAGACCTTCCTCGACGCCGGCGTGCCGATCGACGATCAGCTCGGCGGCATCCTCTCGGCGATCGCGGATGCGCGCGCCACCTGGGAGATCGACGGCGCCCTCATCGTCAGTGCCCATCGCCATCGCACGCAGGCCGACGCCCTGGAGCTCTTCGACCTGGTGAGCAGCTACGGGGAGCACATCGTGGGCTTCGGGCTCGGCTCGGCCGAGCGGGACAACCCACCGGCGAAGTTCGCCGACTACTTCGCCGCCGCCCGCGACGCAGGCTTCCGCACGACCGTCCACGCCGGGGAGGAGGGACCGGCGGCGTACGTCCGCGAGGCGCTCGACGTCTGCAAGGTCGACCGGATCGATCACGGTGTGGCTGCGGCGGACGACGGCGACCTGGTGCGCCGGCTCGCGGACGAGCAGGTGCCGCTCACCATGTGCCCGCTGTCGAACCTGCGGCTCGGGGTCGTCGACGACCTGCGCCGGCACCCGCTCAAGCAGTTGAAGGACGCCGGGGTCCTGGTCACCGTCAACTCCGACGACCCTCCGTACTTCGGCGGTTACATCAACGACAACTACGCGGCGGTGACGACGGCGCTCCAGCTCGACGCCGACGACGTGTACGAGCTCGCCGCCAACAGCTTCCGCGCGGCCTTCGCGGACGACGGGAGCCGCCTCGGCTGGCAGGCAGCGCTCGACCGCTGGAAAGGTGCGGCCTGACCGTCTCCGCGCCGGCGCCGGGCGGCGCTGCCACACTGCCGGGGTGTCCCGACTCCCGCAGCACGGCGAGCGCACCTGGACCGTGACCACGGCCGCTCTGGGCGAGCAGCCGGACGGTCCCGACTGGCTGGAGGTGACGCTGCCGGGCGACGTGCACACCGAGCTCGTCGCCGCCGGACGCCTGGACGAGCCCGACGCCGCCGACAGCGAGTCGACCTGGGCCTGGGTCGCCGAGCGGGAGTGGTGGTACCGCCTGCAGGCACCGATGCCGGCCGTCGACGAACACGAGCGGGTGCTGCTGCACCTCGAGGGCCTCGACACGTACGCCGACGTCTACGTCAACGGCGTGCACGTCGCCACGAGCGCCGACATGTTCCTGCCGCTCGACATCGACCTCACCGCACACGCGTCGGGCGAGGACACGGTGGTGCCGGTCCAGGTGCGGCTGCGACCACCGCTCGCCGAGATCGGACCGGTCGCGCCCGTACTCGGCATCGACCTGCTGGAGGGGCCGCGCACCCGGATGCGCAAGGCGCAGTTCGGCTTCGGCTGGGACTTCGCGCCGGACCGTCCGTCGGTCGGCATCTGGCGGCCGGTGAGCGTGAGCCGGCAGCGCGTCGCCACCCTGACCGGGGTGCACGCGGCCACCGTGTCACTCGCCGCCGACTCACGCAGTGCCGTCGTCCGTTACACCGCCGAGATCGACCACTTCGCCGACTTCCGCGACCAGCTGGACGTCGAATTCGTCCTGCTCGACCCCGACGGCGCCGAGGTGCTCCGGCTCGTCGCCCCCGCGGTCGGGCAGGTCGGCGGGTGCCGGGCCGATGCCGCGTCCGTCGTGCTCGAGCCGCGCCTGTGGTGGCCGCACGGCTCGGGCTCTCCCGAGCTGCACACGCTGCGGACCACGCTGCGCGACGGCGAGCAGGAGCTGTGCCGCCGGGAGCAGGCGTTCGGCATCCGTACCGTGACGCTCGACGAGTCGGCCGACCCGGGCGAGCCCGGCGCCCGCTTCTTCCGCTTCGTCGTCAACGGCCGGCCGATCTACGCCAAGGGCTCGAACTGGGTGCCGTGCACGACCGCGGTCGGCGCCGTGCCCGAGGACCGCGTACGGACGCTGCTCACGCTCGCCCGCGACGCCGGCATGAACATGCTCCGGATCTGGGGCGGCGGCGTCTACGAGTCGAACGAGTTCTACGACTGCTGCGACGAGCTCGGCCTGCTGGTCTGGCAGGAGTTCGGCTTCGCCTGCGCGAGCTACCCGCAGGACGACGCCTTCTGCGCGCTGGTCGAGGCCGAAGCCCGGGCGCTCGTCCGCCGGCTCCGCGCCCACCCGTGCCTCGCCCTGTGGTGCGGCAACAACGAGGTCGAGATGATCGCGCAGCTGCTGCCGCTCGCCATGAACCGGGCCGATCGGATCTTCTACGACGTGCTGCCGCGGGCGGTGCGGGAGCTCGACGGCTCCACCGCCTACCGGGCGTCGAGCCCGAGCTTCCCCGAGGACCGGCAGCAGGGTGACCGGCACGTGTGGGAGGTGTGGCACGGGTTCGGCGACTCCTCCGGCGAGACGGGATCGCCGCTCAGCTCGGGGCAGACGTACGCGCCGGGCTCGGAGGAAGCGGCCGCGTACCTGCGCCGGATCGGACCGGAGCGCTACCGCGCCGACTCCTCCCGCTTCGCCAGCGAGTTCGGGCTGCTGTCCGGTCCCACCCGTGAGACGTACGCCGGCTGGATCGGCCCGCTCACCGCACCCGTCGACGCCGACGTGCTCGCCCACCGGCTGCGTGACCGGATCGGTCCGGCGAACAAGCTCGCCCTGGTCGCCGAGCAGGCGCTCGGCCGGCTTGACGACATGGGCGACCTGCTCGACGGCAGCCACCTCGCGCAGGCCGAGGGCCTCACCATTGCCGTCGGGCACTACCGGCGACGGTGGCCGCAGTGCGGCGGCACCCTGATCTGGCAGCTGGACGACTGCTGGCCGGGCTTCAGCTGGAGCCTGCTCGACGTCGACACCCGGCCCAAGCCGGCGTACTACGCGGTGCGCCGGGCGTACGCGCCGATCGCGCTGTCCTTCGCGCCCGAGCCGGACGGCGGCATGGCGGTGTGGGCGGTGAACGAGACCGGCGCCGAGCACGTCGACCGGCTGACGATCCGGCTGCGCACCTTCGGCGGCAGGACCCTGCTCGAACGGCACGTCGACGTGCAGCTGGAGTCCGCTGCCGAGCCGGTGGTCCTGCTCATGCCCGAGGAGCTGACGAAGGGCGGCGGTGACCTGGCCGACCGCTACCTGCGCGTCACGAGCGAGAGCGGCACCATGGCGCCCGCCCGCCACGTCTTCGCCGATTACGGCGCCTTGCAGCGCACGCCGGCCGACGCCGCCGCGACGCATTCCGGCGCCGGACTCGTCACCCTGACCTCCGAGGCGTACGTCTTCGCCGCGCACCTCAGCCACCCGGACCCGGCCGTGTGCTTCTCGGACAGCTACGTCGACGTCGAGCCCGGTGAACCGCGCGCGATCAGCGTGGCCGCACCCGGCGCGTACGACCCGGGAGCGCTCATCCTGCGCTGCTGGTAGCCGGCTGTTACGCTCGGTAGCTGTCTGGACACGGGGGTCGCAGAAGGGTGCGCCCATGCTCCGCCGTGCCATTGCCGCCACCGGGGCCGGCCTCATGCTCCTCGCGGGCGTCGTATGGGTCGCACCCGACGCGGCGACCGCGGCGCCGACCAGTGGATGGGCGAGCTGGACCCCGATCACCGGCGCCGGCAACGACTACCGCACGACGATGCAGCTGCCGGCCGGTGGCTTCCCGCGGGCGGTCGTCGCCTCCGACTCGCGGAGCAACGTCGCCCTGCCGTCCGGGGCCACCACGTATCTGCGTACGAGTACGCCTGTCGGCGCCGCGTACGGGACGTCGCAGGGTGAGGCCTACCTGAACCTGCGGCCGAAGGCGGACACCGCGACCGCACCGTCGACGACCACGTACGCCTTCGACTCTCCCACCCCGCCGGCCGGCTGGACCTTCGTGCTCGGCGACGTCGACTCCGACCAGGTTCGGATCATCGCCAAGGACGCGGACGGGACGACCCTGTCGGCGACCGTGGTGGACGGTTGGTTCCGCGGCTCCTTCAACTACGCCGGCGACACGGACCAGCCGACGTGGGACCCGGCCACGTCCACCCTGACCGGCAACCCCGACGCGCTCGACACGAACGGCGCGTCGGCGTGGTTCGAGCCCGACGTGCCCCTGTCCAGCCTCACCTTCGTCTTCACCCGGCGGGCCGGCTTCCCCGTCTTCCAGACCTGGTTCGCGAGCCGCGCCCGTACGATCTCCGGCACCGTCGGCGACGTCTCGACCGGAGGCGGCTCATGTCCGGCCGAGGACGCCACCCTCACCCTGATCGGCCCGGACGGCCGGGAGCTCGGCACCACGCAGCCCGCGCCCGACGGCACCTACGGCTTCGGGCAGTACGCGACCCAGGACGGCTACACGGTGCGCCTCGACCGGCCGGCCGGGTGCGCGGTCGTCGGCCCCGTCGAACGGGCCGTGAGCACGCTGACCGCCGACGCGCAGGCCGACTTCCAGCTGCGCCGGATCGTGCCCCAGCCGGTGTCGGGCACGATCACCACGACGGGTGGCATCGCGGTCGGCGGGGTCGAGGTCACGCTCACCCCGCCCGGAGGCGACACCCCGCTCGTCACCCGGACCGACGCGCTAGGCCGCTACCTGTTCGACGACAACCCGGAGATCAGCGGCTACACGGTCGCCGTCACGGACATCCCGGACGGCTACCGGATCAGTGGTCAGGCCGCACGCACCTTCGACATCACCCCCGGTACGCCGGTGACCGGCCAGGACTTCACGCTGACCACCGAGCCGACACTGTCCGGGCAGGTCACCGCTGCCGATGAGCCGC
Source organism: Frankiaceae bacterium (assembly GCA_965199805.1). Classification (GTDB taxonomy): domain Bacteria; phylum Actinomycetota; class Actinomycetes; order Frankiales; family Frankiaceae; genus DATAZK01. The sequence continues at coordinate 155,320 of CBDATO010000001.1, forward strand.
TCAGCGGCGTCACCGTCACCCTGACCCCGCACGCCGGCGGGGCGCCGGTCACGACCACGACCGACGGGGACGGCACCTACCGCTTCCCGGACCTGGCCACCAACGACTACGACATCAGCGTCACCCCACCAGACGGATACGACGCCGTCGCTCCCCGCAGCGGTGTCACGGTCGCCACCGTCGACGTGCCGGGCCAGGACTTCGCGCTCACCCGCCCGGGCTCCCTCGGCGGACAGGTCACCGTCGCCGGCCCGACGCTGACCCCGCTTGCCCAGGCGCAGGTGACCGTCGACGGGCCCGGCGGACGGTTCGCCCTGCTCACGGACACGGCGGGCAACTACTTCGTCGACGACCTCGACCCGGGGACGTACACCCTCACGCTCACCACCCCCGGCGGCTACGAACCCCCGGCCACGCCCGTACGGACGGTGGTGATCACCACCGCCGGTGAGATCCGCGCCGGTCAGGACTTCGTGCTGCCGGCGGTCGTCGTTCCGCCGACGCCGACCGTCACCCCCACTCCGACTCCGACTCCGACTCCGACCGTGACGCCCACCGCCACCCCGACGGCGACGCCGAGCCCGAGCGCGACTCCGACGGCCACGCCGTCCCCCTCCGATTCACCGCTGCCGAGCCCGTCACCGTCGTCACCCGCTGCGTCACCCGGAGCCGGTGGGGGCAGCGGCTTTACCGGCTCCCTCCCGTACACCGGGCTGCCGGTCGACCACCTCGTCGATCTCGCCGGGGTGTTGTTCGGCGCCGGCGTGCTCCTCGTCGCGGGCAGCCTCTGGCGTCGGCCACAGACTTCCGCCGCTCGGGTGCGGAGGTTCACCGACGGCGGGTAAGCAGGAGCGGTGCGTGCCGTCCCCCGTCGCCTTCCGGGGCTTGCCGTCGGCACCTGCGCCGCGCTGGTGCTCGCGAGCGGCCTGACGCTGCCCTTCCTGCTCGGCGCCCGGCCGTTCTCCGCGATCGACGAGAACGCGCACACCGCGTACGCGTTCAGCGTCACCGCCGGCGACCTGCCGACCATGCGCACGCCGGTGTCGCTCGCGCTGCCCGGCATGCACCCGGGGCGCATCTACGTCGCGAACCACCCGCCGCTGTACTACCTCGTCACCGGCGGGGTGCTGCGGGCCGGCGGCGGGCTCGGCGTGCCGCAGGCCGGCTTCTTCGCCGCCCGGGCCGTCAGTTTGGTCGCCCTGCTGGTCGCGCTCGTGCTGGTCGTGCTCCTGGTCCGCGAGTTGGTGCCGCGCCGACCCGAGCTGGGGCTCGCCGCGGCCGGATTGCTGGCGCCGCTGCCGCTGCTCGTGCAGGCCGGGGCGACGATCATGAACGACACGGCGGCTCTGGCCGCCACGGTCTGGGCACTGCTGATGGCGGTACGGGTGGTGCGTCGCGGCGCGACCTGGCGACGGGTCGGCTGGCTGACGCTCGCGACGACGGTGGCCGGTCTGATCCGCTCGTCCGGGTTGGTGCTCGTGCTGATCGCTGCGCTCGCCGTCGCCCTCGCCGTCGGGAACGACGCCCGCGACGGCGATCACCGGCGTGCCCTGCTCCTCGCCCTGCCCCGCGTCCTCCTGTCGCCGATCGCGGTCGCTGCCACCACCGGATGGTTCTTGCTGCGCAACCAGCGGCTCTACGGCGACACCACCGGCTCCGACCTCGCCCTCCGGCTCTTCCCGGCCCGCCACATCCCGGTGCCGACGATGTTCACACAGCACTTCTGGCAGGGCATCTTCGGCAATGCCTTCGGCCGGCCGCAGTATCTGCACTCCGCGTCCGGCACGACCGTCACCGTGCTCTTCGCGCTGATCACCGCGGGCCTGATCCTCGGCGCCCCGCGGGCCGCGTGGCTTCTGCTCCGGCAGGGCCCGGGCAGGGTACGCGCCGTGTGCCGGCCCACCCGGCGGTGGCAACCCTGGCTGCTGGTCGGGTTGCACGCCGGCTTCACCGTGGTGTCCTTCCTGCTCTACGCCGACGAAGGCGGCGCGATCTTCGCGCGCTACCTGCTGCCCACGGCCGTTGTCGCGGCGCTCGGGATCGCCTGGTCGTTGCGGGCCTGGCCGGGCGGACGCAGCGGGCTGCCGACCGTGGCGTTCCTCGCCGTCCTCACGGGGCTCGGGCTCACGCTCACCAGCGCCGGCCTGCAGTGGCGCCGGCCGCTGCCGGCGCACCGGTCGGCGTTCGGTCGCTTCACCGACGCGTTGGCCGCCAACGACATCCCGGCACCGGCGGCGGTCACCGCGGTGCTGCTCACGGCCGTCATCGCCGGCTTCCTCGTGCTGGCCGTCAGCATTCTGCGGCTCAGCGCGCCGCGCCCCGCAGCGGACGCGAGCAAGGCGCCGGGGCAGCCTCGGCGAGCCGTCACCGAGGGGTCGAGTCACCCGGCGTGACGCAGGCGACGGCGGGCGACAGGGTGCCGGTCGGGTGCAGGACCGTCGCCAAGGCCTCGACGCCGTCGACCAGACGGGGTCCGGGTCGCACCACCAGCCCGTCGGCGTCGATCGCCCACACCGGCACGCCGGGGAACTCCTTCGCCGCCGCGGCAGCCTGCTCGAGCGCGCCGGCGAGGTGGAAGCCGCACGGCGCGACGACGACGACCTCCGGCCGCGCGGCCCGCAGGGCGTCCCAGCTGGTGGCCACCGAACGGCCGCCCGCGGTCGCCGCCACCGGTTCGCCGCCGGCGGCCACCACCAGGTCCGGCACCCAGTGACCCGCTGTGAACGGCGGGTCGACCCACTCCACCATCAGCACCCGGGGCCGAGGGCGGCCGGCGACCCGCTCGCGTACGGCGGCCAGACGAGCACGCAGGCCGGCGACCAGGCCTTCCGCCGCCTCCCCCGCTCCGGTACGCGCCCCCACCTGCAGAATCGTGTCGAGCACGTCGTCGAGCGAGTGCGGGTCGAGGGACAGCACGTCGGCCCGACAGCCCAGATGCTCCAGCGCCGCGTCGACGTGCCCGCTGGGCAGCGCGCAGACCCGGCACAGGTCCTGGGTGAGGATCAGGTCCGGGGCGAGTCCGGCCAGGGCGTCGGCGTGCAGTGTGTAGAGCTCGTCGCCGGCGGCCAGCCGTTCGCGTACGTACGCGTCGATCTCGCCGGGGCTCATCCCCGACGTGTCGGCGCCGCCCACGACGACCGTCTTCTCCTGCCGGGCGAGCGGCGGCTCGTCGCACTCGAACGTGACGCCCACCAGCTGATCACCCAGGCCGAGCGCGTAGACGATCTCGGTCGCCGACGGCAACAGGGACACCAGCCGCATGAGCGGACCGTACGTCGATCCCGCTCGTAGCCGCCCGTGTAGACACGTGCGCATGGCCACGTACGAGATCGACGGCATCCGCCCGGTGATCAGCCCGACCGCGTTCGTCCACCCGCAGGCCTCGCTGGTCGGCGACGTCATCGTCGAGGACGGCTGCTACGTCGGCCCGTTCGCGAGCCTGCGCGGTGACTTCGGGCGGATCACCATCGGCGCGGGGTCGAACGTGCAGGACGGCTGCGTCGCCCACTCGTTCCCCGGTGCCGATTGCACGCTGCACCCGGAGAGCCACATCGGCCACGGCGTGGTGCTGCACGGCTGCACCGTCGGGTCGCTGGCCATGGTCGGCATGAACTCGGTCGTCATGGACGGGGTCGTCATCGGTGAGCACGCGCTGATCGCCGCGAACAGCTTCGTGCCCGCCGAGTTCGCGGTGCCGGCCCGCACGCTGGTCGCCGGCAACCCGGCAAAGATCATCCGCGAGCTGGACGAGACCATCCTGACCTGGAAGGCCCGCGGCGTCCGCGTCTATCAGGACCTCGCGCAGCGGTCGCTGACATCGCTGCGGCCCTGCGAGCCGCTCGACGCCGCCGAGCCGGACCGCCCGCGCGTGAGCACGACGAGCGACGTGTCGCAGCCCCTCGCCACCTACCGGCGGCAGGAAACTCCCGGCACGTGAACCCGGACGTCACCGCGGCCTACTCGCGGATGGCCGATCTCTACATCGAGCGCTTCGGGTCGGCCGACAGCGTGCACCCCGACGACCTGGCCTTCCTGCGACGCCACCTTGCCGGCCTGCCGGGCCGCGTCCTCGACGCCGGTTGCGGCCCGGGACACCTGACGGCGTGGCTCGCCGCCGGAGGATGCGACGTCGTCGGCCTCGACCGGGTGACCGCGTTCCTGGATCACGCCCGCGCCACCCATCCGACGTGCAGCTTCCGGTACGGGTCCCTCGCGGAGCTGGACGACGAGCCCGGCTCGCTCGACGGCATCCTGGCGTGGGGCTCGGTCATCCACCTGCCGCCCGCCGACCTCGGCCCCGCGCTCGTGGGCTTCCGCCGGGTGCTGCGCCCGGGTGGCGTCCTCGTCCTGGCTCTTTTCGACGGGACCGACCTGGAGCCGTTCGAGCACAAGGTGACGCGGGCCTGGTTCTGGTCACCGGCCGGCACGCGGCAGCGCCTGGTGGCCGCCGGCTTCACGCTCGTCGAGATGCTGCACCGCGCCGAGGAGGACGGGCGGCGGGCCCAGCTGACAGTCGCTGCTCAGGCCGGCTGATCCGGCCGGCCGACAGCGTCGGGCGTGCCTGACGGACGGGGCAGCCACGGCTCCTGGAGCGGCTCCCCCCTGCGGCGCTCGTCGCGTACCGCGCCGAAGAGCACCCCGGCGAAGATCAGCCCGCTCAGCACCGCGAGCCAGATCGACAGGATGAACGCGGCGCCGATCAGGCCGTAGTCGGTCACCTGGTTGTGGATCAGCGCCGTGAGACCGATGTCGCTCAGGATCACGAGGACGGTGACCCCGACCGCGATGAACAGCGCACCGGGCAGCAGGCGCCGGTAGCCGATCCGCCCGCCGAGCAGCAGATGCTGACTCCAGGCGTAGAAGACCACCGAGCCGATCAGCGTCACCGCGCAGCGCAGCAGGAGGCCGGCCCCCGGAAAGGTCGAGACGTCGGTGCTCCACTCGCTCGCGGCCAGCAGGGCGGCGGTGTACGCCGCGAGCGCGACGGTCCAGACCACATGCCGCCAGATGCTGTGCCAGCGCGGCAGCGGCAGGCCCCAGACGAGGTTGTAGCCGCGCTGCTGGGTCGCGGCGACCCCGGTGCCGAGCAGGGCCGAGATGACGAGCCCGAACACGAGGTCGCCGAAGTCGGCGCGGTTCGACGCGGCGAAGAGCGCGTTGACCGTCCGGGCCGCATCCCGGTCGAGGCCCAGGAAATGCGTGAGCGGTGGCCCGAGCCCGTCGCCGCCCACGCGCCGCAGCACCGCTGACGCCGCGATCAGGAGCGGCGCCGCGCACAACACCAGCTGGGCGATCAGGGCGAAGATATGGGTGAGGACGTCGACGTCGCGGGCCCGCCTCCAGGTGTGGCCGGCGAAGGTCTGCTCCCACCAGCGGGCAAACCGCTGCAGCCCGGTCGGCAGCCGGTCACGCTTGCGCAGGTCGACGACCGGGCGGGCGGCAGCGTCGTCCGTCACCTGGCCCGCCGCTGGTTCCACTCGTGTCTCCCGGCACTCCGCTTCGGTGTCGCCCCGCGACTCCACCCGCCCGGCGGCACGCCCGCGCCGCCTTCCGCCCCCGGAAGGTATCGCCACGGTATGAACGTCCTGAAGCGCACGCCGGCGCCGGGGCGGAGCCCTGGGCGTGAAGCAAGGAAGCGGCGAGTACTCAGCCGCGGATGAGAGGCCGCCCGTGAAAGGCATCGTCCGTCCGAGCCGCGGACGCCTCGGCCAGGAGCTCTACCAGCGGTGGCAGGGGCACCTGTGCGGGCTGTGCCTGACCCTGAGTGAGACAGCCGGTCAGTCGGCCCGCGTCCTCACCGGCTACGACGTGCTCCTGCTCGGCGTCCTCGTCGAGGCGCAGGCCGGCCCCCAGCCCATGGTCGACGCCGGGCGCTGCCCCCTCCGCGGCTTCCGACCCGCGGTGGTCACCGCGCCGACCAGCGATGCCGCCCGGATGGCGACCGCCGGCGCCATGCTCACCGGTGCCGCCGGCCTCCGCGACAAGCTGCACGACGGCGACCTGCCCACCGGCAGCCGGCACGTCGCCCGCCGCGCCGCCGTACGGATGGAGCGCCAGGGTCAGAGCCTGGCCGCCGATCTTCGGCTCGACTCCCGCAGCGTGCTGCAGGCACCGGAACGCGCCGCGGCTGCTGAAGCACAGCTCTCTCCGCAGCTCGACGCGCTGCTGCGCCCCACCGGCGACGCCGTGTCGGCGCTCTTCGCGCACACCGCGGTCGTGGCCGGCCGTCGGGAGAACACGGCGGCGCTGGCCGAGGCGGGCCAGGCCTTCGGCCGGCTCGTCCACCTGCTCGACGCCGTCTCGGACGTGCACGACGACGCCCGGCGTGACCGGTTCAACCCGTTGCTCGCGACGCGCACCCACGCCGACGGCGCTGCCCGGCTCGCCGTCGAGCTGCACCAGCGGCTGGTCGCGGCGCTGGGCCGTGCCGCCCTCTCCGACCGGCGACTGACGGAGGCCCTGCTCGACCGGGAGGTCGCCCGCGCCGTCCGGCGTGCCCTCCCGAAGGCGTCATTCAGCTCAGCCGACACAGACCCCGGTCCGCACACCTGCGCGGCACCACACATCTGCGAACGTTCGGCGCGGCGGACTACCGGCTCCGGTCTGGTCGGCGCGTTCGCCGGGATCGCTGCCCTGGCGGCCGTCGCGACGTCGACGATGGGCGACGGCGGCACCTTCGGATATGAGGAGCCCCGCCGCGGCCGCAAGAGGGGCAGACGCTGCGTCGACCGCACCTGCGACTGCTGCGACTGCTGCGACTGCTGCGACTGCTGTTGCTGCTGTTGCTGCGACTGCTAGCGGCCTCCGGCCGCGTCAGCGGATGGTCTCGGTACCGGTGAAGGCGAGCTCATCGGGCTTGCTCACGTACCGGTGCGGCTGCAGCGTGATGTCCGAGAGCGTGATCGACCCCGAGATCGGCCGGCTCATCGCGATGCTGGGATGCATCCAGCCCGGCGCGTACGCCTCGATCGTCGGGCGCAGCCGCTCGGCACGCGCTACGGCGTACTCGGAGTCGACCTGCACGAGCCGCAGGCCAAGCGGGGTCTCGGCCAGGGCGATGGTCGTCGTGTATGCGATGTCACCGGACCCGAGCGGATCGGGATCCCGGCCCGTGACCGCCGCCACCTCCGCACCGTCGCGCGTCGCTGAGGCGCGCACCCGGTCGTATCCCCGGTCGACGACGACCTCCCCGGCGACAGCAGGAAAGCCCCATTCGGTACGCAGTGCCTCGCGGGCGACGGGGTTGTCGACCACGCAGCCCTGCACGAAGCCGCGCGGACGCAGCCCGCTGCGGCACGCGACCCGGCCCTGTGCCATCCGGAACGGCCCCCACGGGCTCGCCGGGCAGTCCCAGAAGAGCAGCACCGCGGACGGTGGGTTCGTCGGGTGCAGGCTCGGCGGCAGCGACGTGAGCCGGCCGGCGACCATCACCTCGGTGATGTGCTGCACCACCGACGCGCCGGGCAGGATGACCGGCTGGGTGGCGAAGGCGGCGATCGCGGGTGGGTCGGCGACGAGCTCGCAAACGTCGGTGGTGCCGATCAGCATGCGGCCGTCTCCCTGAAGTGCGGCATGACCTCTTGTGCGAACAACCGCAGCGAGGCGAGCACCTGCTCCTGCGGGATTACCTCGAGCCCGTTGAGCAGGAAGTTGATGCCGGTGAGGCCGAGCGACTCCCAGCGCTTCAGCGCCGCGGTGATGATCGCGGGGTCGCCGACGCAAATGCCCTCGGGGATGCCGTACGCGTCGCCCGGGCCCCCGCTCCTGCTGCGGTCGGCCTTCGGGGCGAGGTTGCCGAGCGACTGGTACGCCCGGGTCGGGTACGCCTCGCGGGTCCACATCAGATGGGAGTTGGCCAGGCCGAATGTGCCGACCATGCCCATGCCGGTGCGGGCCGCCGCGGCCGGGTCCTCGTGGCAGTAGAGGAAGTTGAGCGTCGACACCTCGCTGGTGACGACGTCACCGACCGGATCGCAGCTCCGGATGCGCCGGAAGTACTCGGTGGTGCGCCGCTCCTGCTCCGCGTAGCCAGCGGCGGCGACACCGAGGCAGCCGAGACCCCGCTCGGCCGCGTCCAGCTCAGTGCCGGGGCTCGTCACCGTGACCCACATCGGCGGGTGCGGCTGCTGCACGGGCTTGGGCAGCACGTTTCGCTCGGGCATCGAGAACGACAGCCCCTCGTACGCGAAGTGCTCCTGCGTCCACATCTTGGGCAGCACGCGGACGAACTCGTCCCAGGTCTTCTTCGTCTGGTCGGGATCGACGTTGAAGCCACCGAGCTCGGTCCAGGTCGAGCTGCGTGCGGTGCCGACGTCGAGCCGCCCGCGCGACACGATGTCGAGTACCGCGCAACGCTCAGCGACCCGGATCGGGTGGTTCATCTCCGGTACGCACACCACCGCGCCGTGCCCGATGCGGATCCGCTCGGTCTGCGCAGCGACGGCGGCCAGCACCACCTCGGGCGCCGACGAGTGCGAATACTCCTCGAGGAAGTGGTGCTCCACCGCCCAGACATGGTCGAAGCCGAGCTCATCGGCGAGGCGGGCCTGCTCGAGAGCGTTGTGGAAGACCGCGCTCTGCACCTCGGTCGTGAACGGACGCGGCGTCGACATCTCGAAGAAGATCCCGAACTTCACGCGGCCACCATGTCATGAGACGGGCACGCCTACGTGGCAGGGTCCTGGGCATGGGCTCAGGACTGATCATCTCCAAATGGGCGGGCGCGGGCAGCCGCAGCGTCGCCGACGTCATCGCCGCCGTCAGCGCCGCCGCCGACGAGGGCTTTGCCGGCATCTGGCTCCCGCAGACGTTCAGCGTCGACGCGCTCACCGCGCTCGCGGTCGCCGGTCTCGCGGTGCCGGGGATCCGACTCGGTACGGCCGTGGTCCCCATCCAGGGCCGCCACCCGATCCCGCTGGCACAGCAGGCGTTGACCACGGCGCAGGCCGTCGGCGCCGAGCGCTTCACCCTCGGCATCGGGGTGACGCACGCGCTCGTCTCCGAAGGCTTCTACGGCATCCCCTACCGCGGGATCATCGACGTCTGCCGGGAGGAGCTGCAGGCGCTCGCCGGGCTGCTCGGCCCGGAGCACAAGGCCGACCTCGCGGGTGACCACCTCACTGCCCGGGCCACGCTGACCGCCGATGGGCCCGGTCCGGGCCTCGTCGTCGCAGCGCTCGGCCCGAGGATGCTCGAGCTGGCGGGCACGTACGCGGACGGCACCGTCACGTGGATGACGGGTCCCCGGCAGCTGCGCGACGCGATCGTGCCGGCCCTCCGGGCTGCGGCGGAAGCGGCCGGCCGGCCCACGCCGCGCGTGATCGCCGGGCTCCCGGTGTGCGTCACGACCGACGTCACCGCTGCGCGCGAAGCCGTGCGCCCGCGGATCCAGGGCGCCTCCGCGATGCCGTCCTACCGCCGGGCCCTGGAGGCCGAAGGGCTGGACGACCTGGCCGGACTCGCAATCATCGGCGACGCGGACGAGGTCGGCGCCCGACTGGCCGCGCTGCACGGATCCGGGGTCACCGAGCTGCTGGCCGACGTCTTCGGCACCGACGAGGAGCGGAAGACCACGGCGGGCGTGCTCAACTCCTACACCGGCTGACGGCTACGAGGCCTTCTTCCGCTTGGCCGTCGCCTTCTTCGCGGGAGTCGTGGCCTTCTTCGCCGGAACCGCGGCCTTCTTGCGGCCCTTGGCCGCGTCGACGCTCTGCCGCAGCGCGTCCATGAGGTCCGTGACGTTGGTCGCCTCCGGTGCCTCCTTCGAGGCCCGCACCGGCTTGTCCTTGCTCTTGGCCTTGATCAGCTTGTTCACGCGGTCGGTGTAGCTGTCGCGGTATCCGGACGGGTCCCACGGCGCGGTCATCGACTCGATGAGCTGCGTGGCCATCTTCATCTCCGGACCCTTGAAGCTCGGCTTGCCGGGCACGGTCGTGAGCTCCCGCTTCGGGTCGCGGACCTCGTCGGCGAAGAAGAGCGTCGACAGCACGAGGACGTCGCCGCTGGCCCGTACCGCCGCCAGGTGCTCCTTGCCGTGCATGACGAACGACCCGACCGCGACCCGCTCGGCCTTCGCCATCGCGTCGCGCAGCAGCGCATAGGTGCGGGTGGCCGTCTCGTCGCCCGGCGCGAGGAAGTAGGCCTTGTTGAAGTAGATCGGGTCGACCTCCTCGAGCGCCACGAACCGCTCGACCTCGAGCATCCGCGAGCGCCCGGGCGCGACGGAGGCGAGGTCGTCGTCGGACAGCATCACGTACGAGTCGTCGCCCACTTCCGCGCCCCGCACGATCTTGTCGAAGCCGATCTCGCGACCGGTGCGCTCGTTGACCCGCTTGTAGCGGATGCGGTCGGTCGAGCCCTCCTGGAACTGGTGAAACGTCGGCTCGTGCTCCGACGTCGCGGTGTAGAGCCCGACCGGCACACTGACCAGGCCGAAGCTGATGACCCCTGACCAGATCGCTCGTGCCACGGCCTCGCTGTACCCCGCCCGGAGACGGCTCAGGCCCGGGTCGATCCGAGGATCGGCCCGGGCCCGGCAGCCTGTCGCGCGGAGATGTTGCCGCGGGTCAGCCGCCCTGGACGAACGTCTTGACCGTCTTCACGTTCTCCGGGTCACAGTTGAACGGCTCGCTGCCCGGGGTGGGGTCGGTGACCTTCTCGTCGTACGAGAAGCCGGCGGCCGTGAGCTTCACCAGCGCGATGCAGGGCGAGGCCTTGTAGTCCTTGATGTCCTGCGGCGGGTAGATGCCACCGGCGGTCCAGTCGGTGTGGTCCTTGGCCTTCTCGAGCACGCAGTCGACCGTCAGGTTCGACCCGCACGCCTTGGCGGAGGTGGCGAACAGCAGCCACGAGCTCATCGACGACAGCGTGAAGGTGGTGAGCTTCGGGTTCGAGACGGCGCCCTTGATGATGTCCTCGGTCGTCTGCAGGACCGGGTACTTGTCCTTCAGCTCGAACGGGATCGCCCCGAACTGCACGTAGCTCGGCGGCAGGCTGCCGAGGGCCTTGGCGCCGTCCTCGGCCTGGGGGCCGTAGAACTGGGTGCTGTAGAGGATCCAGTCCGGGTTGTAGCTGGTGTTCTTCATCGCCTGGACGATCGGCGTCGGGTCCTGCGCCGAGATCTGGAAGAAGCCCTTGGCGCCGGTGCTCTTCAGCTGCTCGATGTAGGGCCGGTAGTTGTCGACCTGGACCGGCTGGTTCTGCACGACGGCGACCTTCACGCCGATCTGCTCGAGGTAGGACTGCGCCTTGAGGCCGGTCGGGATGATGGAGGCCAGCGAGCTGCTGCCGATGCCGACGCCGCCGGTCTTGGTGTCGGGGTAAGCGGCGGCGAGCAGGCGCATCGCACCGTCGTTGATCTGGGTCGACGGGATCGGCACCGACTGCACCTGGAACTTCGCGTCCACGGCCTGCGGCGAGGTGACGTACGCCGGGATCTGGCCGAGCTTGCAGCCCTCACGGATCTTGACGCCGGCGCTGTCGAACGCGTTGCCGTTGCCGACCGCGAAGAAGTCCTTCTGGCAGGCCTGGGTGAAGACCTGGCCGACGTTGAAGAGCTTGGCGTCGAGCTTGTCGACCACGATCTTGCGGCCGAGGATGCCGCCGGCCGCGTTGCACCACTTGCTGAAGCCTTCAGCGGTGTCGAAGAACTCCTGGCCGAGGCCCGGCGCCGCCGCCGAACCCGGGTCGCTCGTCACGGCGATGTGGATCTCGCTGTCGGTGACGCCGCGGGCGGTGGCGCCCTTCGCGTCGCCGGCGCCGCAGACCGCCTTCAGGGTGCCGAAGTCACCGGCCGCGCCGGCGCTGGCGGATGCCGAGCCGCTGGTCGCCCCGCTCGACGGCCCCTGGGTCGGCGTGCTGCTGCCGCCGCCGGAGCGGCCACAGGCCGAGAGCGTCATGGCGAGCGCGACAGCCACGGACACCGAGGTGGTGGTGACCGCATGGGCACGCCGATTTCGGCGCGCGGCGGGAGAAGGCATCTGTGCTCCTGGGAAGACTGAAACGTGACAAGCGTCACGCCGTGTGTGCGGCCTCACGCTAGAGGGTCGCCGACCTCCGCGTCCCGCACTCCATCGTGACGTGCCTCACACCTGTTACGCCCCAGGCATATTCGCGCAGGTGACAGCGCGCCGACTGCCGGTATGCGGACAGCGCGGCGGTACGACGCGCGTCGGCGTCAGCGAGCCGGAGCTCAGGAGGTGGGCAGCGCCCGGCCCTGCACGGGGCCGACCTCGACGGCGGACAGCACCGGCGGGCTCACCGGGTCGGCGCCGCAGCTGATGGAACGGGCCGGCATCGCGCCGCTCTCCGCCATCCGCACGGGAACACGCGCGCCGCCACCCACCGCGTCATCGCGGACGACGACGGTGCGCAGGTCGGGGCCGGTCGACTCGACGGTCAGCGCGTCACCGTCGAGGCCGTGCGGTCCACCGACCCCGGTGTCGGCGAGCAGCCGGCGCGCCTCGAGCTCGGCCAGCTGGCCCTGGCGGTCCCACGTGGTCCGGCCGCGGCAGCCGAGGGGCGAAGGGGCCGCGGTCGGGGCGGCGTCGATCAGCTCGAGCGCGGTCTGCGAGGTCAGCCGGGCATAGGCGTAACCACTGGGCAGGACGAGCGCGGTCGGGGCGAAGCGGTGACCGCCGAGGTGGCTGCACTCCCACACCCGGCCCGGGCGGGCTCGGTCCAGCGTCTCGGCCAGCGCGCGGCCCGCGACGGCGCAGCACACGTCACGCTTGGAGTTCGTGCATACCAGCAGCGTGTTGCCGAGGACGGGATGCGCCCGCAGCGGCAGGACACCTTCTGCCAGGGCGGCGAGGTCGAGGTCGTCCAGCTCGGACGGATCCGAAAGGTCCATTGCGCCGGCGACGGTGCGCCCGGGCAGCGTGCAGGCGGCGAGCACGTGCCCGCCGGCCTTCGCCTCGCGGCCGGCCCGCCCGGGCCGGCGGACGGCGATCACGCTCACGCCGTGCGCCTTGGCCCGCGCCTCGAGCGCGCCCAGCCAGGGCCGTGACGGGTCCTGCAGGACCTTCGCCGACCACGGTCCGGGGATCTCGACGGCCAGCCACGCCGTGGCCACCGGAGCGGTGCCGGCGACGGGCTCGAGCAGCGACGCCGACATGGCGGCACACGACTCGGGACGCAGCTGCCCGCCCGCGGCGACCGGGCGCTCGTCGGCCTGCACGCTCATCGTGTCCCCCGCCGTCGTCGGCCGGCGGCTGTCAGGTCATGCCGCCGAGCTTGCTGCGCTCCAGCCTAGCCGGGGCTCAGATCACGCGGGCCCGGCGCCGCGTCGTCAGGAAGTGGCGGGCCTGGCGGGCGAGCGGTCCGGCGCGGCCGTAGCGGCGGCGCAGCTGGGCGGTGTCGATGAGCTGCATCGCGCGGGCGGCCTCGATGTGCGACCAGACGAGGGGCACGTTGCCGAGCCCCGCCCCGGACTCGGGATCCATCTCCTCCGGCAGCAGCGCCGGCAGCGCACGATCCAGCCGCTCGGCGAGCTCGCGTGCCTCGGCGACCCGGCCGACGGTGGCGAGCGCGGAGATCAGCCACCAGGAGACCGGGACGAACGCGCCCTCGGTGCCGTGGAAGCCGTCGTCCTCGCCGGGCTCGTAGCGGTACAGGAAGGGTCCGACACCCAGCCGCTCGGTCATGGAGTCGACCAGCCGGCCGGCCCGGGCGTCACGCGCGGGCACCAGGCCGTAGATGACCGCGAGCAGGGCACTGGCGTCGGCGCGCGGCGGGTCGCCGTCCGGATACGCCTGCGGCAGGAAGCCGTCGTCGTCCATCGCTCCGAGCACCCGGTCGCGGGTGGCGTCCCGCACCGCGATCCACCGCCGGCGGCGGTGCCACGGCCGGTGCAGCCGGGCGATCCGTACCGCCCGGTCCAGGGCCAGCCACACGCCGATGTCGGCGGACAGCAGATTGCGGGGTTCGCGCAATTCCCAGATCCCGGACGTCGAGCGCTCGAGGCCGTCGGCGGCGAGCGCGTCGGCGATGTCGCGCACCAGCTGCCACACCCGCGGACGCAGCGCCGCACCCTGCTGGACGTACACCCACACGGCCTCGAGGAGGAAGCCGAGCGCGTCGTACTGGCGCTGGTCGCTCGCCGCGTTGCCGACCCGTACCGGGGTCGAGCCCGCCCACCCGCTGATCCCGGGGGCCTCGCGCTCGGGCGGGACGTCGGCGCCGCGCAGGTCGGCGACGGGACGGATAGGACCCTGCCGCGCATGCACCGTGTCGGTCACGAAAGCGAGATAGCGCTCGGCCAGATCGGCCCGGCCCAGCTGGGCGGCGATGGCGACCGCGAGCGATCCGTCACGCAGCCAGCCGTAGCGGTAGTCGAAGTTGCGGTCGTGGCCGGGCGCCTCGGGGAGCGACGTGGTGACAGATGCGACGACCGATCCGCTGGCCGTGTACGTGCACTGCCGGAGCACCCGTAGCGCATCACCGCAGCGGCTGCGTCCCACCTCGGGCAGCCGGGCGAGCCGGATGAACTCCTCGTCGTCGGCCAGGTTGCCCTCGATCTCCTCGAGCCAGTCGTGCGGCCCGCCGGCCCGGTCCGGATCGAGGCTGAGGCACAGGCCGGCCCACGTCGCACGTGGTGCGGTCACGCGGGTCCGCAGCGTCCGCCCGTCCACCACGGCCGACGCGCCGAAGACGCGTAACTGCGCAGCCCCGGCAAGCGTGACGAGGCCGGTGGCGGTCTCGCGCCAGGCGCCGGCCGGCTCGCCGAACCCGCCGGCGGTCAGCTCGTGCGTGGCGTCGAGGTCGGCGTCGAGCCCGCGTACCAGCCGGGCCAGCGCCGGGGGGCCGGAGCCCTGCCGCAGCAGCCCGTCCAGGCACTCGATCCGTCCCCGCGGCCCCTGCAGCACGGTGCGGGTGCCGGACCCCGCCGGGATGGCGGCGGCGCGATGCTGACGGACGTCCAGCCACCGGGCAGCGGCACCGGCTGGGTCGAGCAGCGACCAGAGCAGCGGCGGCGAGTCGAGGTCGGGGGCGCACCACCAGTCGATCTCGCCGCCCGGGCGCACCAAGGCGGCTGAGCGGCCGTCGCCGATCAGCCGGTGGGCACCGATCGGGGGTGGCCCGTCGCTCCGGGCCGAGTCGTTCAGTCCTGGCACGCCGCGACCAGCTCCTGCAGGCCGATCTCGTACGCGGCCGCGTACGTCGGGAAGGCGTGCACGACGTCGGCGAGCACCGCCAGCGGCACCTCGGCGCGCACCGCCAGCACGGCCTCGGCGATGAGGGCGTCCGCCGTCGGGCCGATCGCCGCCGCGCCGATCAGCACCTTCCGGGCGCGGTCGACGGTGAGCACGAGCAGGCCGCCGAGGTCGCCGTCGGTATGGGCGCGCGGGAGCTCGGAGAGGTCGACGCAGGCGACGGCCGGGTCGAGGCTGGCGTCGCGGGCGTGCTGCTCGTCGAGGCCGACGC
This sequence comes from Frankiaceae bacterium, assembly GCA_965199805.1. GTDB lineage: Bacteria > Actinomycetota > Actinomycetes > Frankiales > Frankiaceae > DATAZK01. The sequence continues at coordinate 170,743 of CBDATO010000001.1, forward strand.
TGGCGACCGGCGGGTCGGTGTAGACGACGCGCGGGATGGCGCGCAGGTCGGCGGTCACGTCGCGGCCGAGCAGGTTCGCCGCCACGACGCGGGCCCGGTAGCTGGCGGTGTGCGTGTACGTCTGCTCACCGGTGACGTCACCGACCGCCCACACGTGACCCGACGAGGCGCCCGACAGGCCGGTCACCCGGCAGTGCTCGTCGACGTCAACCGGCTTGCCCGGGGTCAGTCCCAGGTGCTCGAGCCCCGCGTCGGCCGTACGGGGATCGCGTCCGGTGGCGAGCAGGATGCGCTCGGCGACGAAGGCGGACCCGTCCTCGAGCACCAGCCGCGCGCCGGCGTCGACCTGCTCCACGCGCTCGGGGGCGACCCCGAGCCGCACCTCGACCCCGTCGGCGCGCAGGGCGTCGGCGAGCCGCGCGGCCACCTCGGGGTGCTCGGCCCCGAGCAGCTGGTCGGCCGGCTCCACGAGCACCACGTGCGTGCCGAAGCGGACGAAGCTCTGGGCCAGCTCGCTGCCGACCGCTCCCCCACCGAGGACCACGAGAGTCGCCGGGCGCCGGGGCGTGGAGAGCGCCTCGTCACTGGTCCAGGTGGGCACGTCGGCGAGCCCCGGGATGTCGGGCCGGCTCGGGACGGAGCCGGTGGCGATCACCAGGTCGGTGTACGCGAGCTCCCGGTCGCCGACGCGCACCATTCCCTCGCGGGTGACGCGGCCGTGTCCGCGGACCAGGGTGATGCCGGCGCGTCGCACGGCCGCCGCCGACTCCGTGTCGTCGCGGTGCTGGGAGACCTCGTCGCGTCGGGCCGCCGCGGCGGTGAAGGCGTCGGCAGCCGGCTCGAGCTCCGGGTCGGAATGCGCACCACCCACCGAGGTCAGCCGCTCGGCCTCGTACCGGGCCTGCCCCGCCCGCAGCATCGCCTTGCTCGGCACGCACGCGACGTACGCGCACTCACCGCCGACCCGTCCGTCCTCGACGAGCGCGACGGTGCGGCCCGCCTCGGCCAGCAGGGTCGCGACATTTTCCCCACCCGAGCCACTGCCGAGGATCACGACGTCGAACGGCTCCCCCTGTGCGTCGTTCTCAACCGTCTGCGCCATGACGATCGTCGTGCCCGGTCCAGGCGAGTCCGAAGCCGGCTCAACCGGTGGGCAACCCCTCACCGGCGAGGGGGTTGGCCGCGGCGGCCCGTCTCAACCGGCGCAGCACCAACGCCGGAAAGGTCAGCACCGTCAGCATGCCGGCGGTCACGAGGGCGGCCGCGTTCGCGCTGGAGATGTAGCCGTCGGCCTGCCCGATGGTCGTGATCACCACCATCAGCGGCAACCCGGTGGACGCCAGCAGGGCGAGTGATCGCCGGTCAGGGGCGGGCATGTCGTCGCGGTAGACCCACAGCACCGGCAGCCCGCGGAGCAGGAAAAGCAGGACGACGTAAAGCGGGATGAGGGCGATGTCGCCCGGGGAATGCAGGACCGTGGCCAGGTCGAGGTTCATCCCGCTGACCACGAAGAAGATCGGGATGAGGAAGCCGAAGCCGATCGCCTCGATCTTGCCGCGGAAGAGGGCGATCCGCTCCTGGTCGTCCCGGTCGGCGACGGCCACCTGGACGATGATGCCGGCGGCGAACGACCCGAGCAGCACGTCGAGTCCGAGGTGGCCGGCCAGGAAGACCAGGGCGACGGTGAGCGCGAGCGAAAGCCGTACCGGCAGCTGCGAGCTCGAGTGCAGGCCCCGCCGGATCACGGCGGTGACCCGGAGGCCGACCGGTCGCCGCGCGGCGAGCGCCGAGGCGACCGCGAGCCCGGCGAAAGCGACGAGCAGCACGGTGGTGATGCCCGGGTTCTGGCTGCTGAGCAGCAGCGCGACCAGCACGATCGGGCCGAGCTCCCCGACAGCCCCGACCGCGAGCAGGTGGTGGCCGAGCGGGGTGCGCAGCACGCCGGCGTCCCGCAGGATCGGCAGCAGCGTGGTGAGGGCGGTGGTGCTGAGCGCCAGGCCGATGACGATCGAGCCGCGGCCATGCCCGGTCGCGGCCACCACCCCGCCGACTGCCGCGGCGCCGATCAGGGTGCCCAGCCAGCTCGTCCCCGCCAGGCGCAGCGGCCGGCCGCGCAGGAGCGGCAGCTCCAGCTCGGCTCCCGCGAGGAACATCAGCATCGCGAGGCCCATGGTCGAGAAGTCCAGGACGACGCCGGACGGGTTCACCCAGTCCAGCACGTGCGGGCCGATCAGCAGCCCGAGCACGATCTCGATCACGACGCCGGGGACGGCCAGCGATCCGGACAGCTCGGCGAGCACCGGCGCGGCCACGGCGATCAACGCGATGAGCGCCAGTTGAGCGGTCAGCGAGGTGGCCACGCGAGGACGCTAGCGCCGTAGACAATCAATCCCCGGCAGGCGGCGCCCGGCAGCCGCGGCGACGGTCAGGGTCGTTCCGGCCGTCAGGCGAGCAGGTCGGCGTAGAAGGCGAGGTCGTCGAGCAGCGCCTGGTGCCTCGCCTCGATCATGGTCCGCACCTCGGGGTGGGTGAAGACGTAGAACCGGTTGGCCTCGATCGCGGCAGCGACGATGGGCCCGACGTCCTCGTTCGGCATCGCCCGCGTGTTGATCGCCCGCTGCTCCGGACCCGCGAGCGGCCCCCCGAAGCGCTCGGGGCGGTGGCGGGCGGAGGTGGCGCTGAGGTTGCCGGCGACGAGGCCCGGACACAGCACCGAGACGCCGATCCCCTCCGGTGCGAGCTCCGAGCGCAGCATGTCGGCCAGGCCGATCAGCGCGTGCTTGGTGGTGGTGTAGAGCCCGTTCGAGATCGTCACGATCTCGGGCCCCAGGGCAAGCAGTCCCGCGGTCGACGACGTCAGCACGACCTGCGCCGCACCGGCGTGCTGACGCAGCTGGGGCAGGAACGCCTGCACGCTGCGCATCATCGCGAGCACGTTGACCTCGAAGATCCAGCCCCACTCGGCGTCGTCGGTCTCCACGAGCGGGCGGTCGTGGATGGCGCCGACGGTGTTGACCAGCACCTGCGTGCTGCCCTGGGCCGCCTCGATGTCGTGGGCGAGCCGGTCGAGCGCCGAACGGTTGGTCGCGTCCACCTGGTACGCGGCTGCCTGCCCACCGGCGGCCGCCGCCTCCTGCGTCACGGCCTCCGCGGCCCCGGCGTCGATGTCGGCGACCGCGAGGCGCGCTCCCCGCGCCGCCAGCCCGAGCGAGATGCCGCGCCCGACCCCGCTGCCGCCGCCGATCACCACTGCCGTCGCCCCTGCGAGTTCCATGACCGGGAATCTGTCACCACCGCGTCAGCGGTCGCGGGACCGGGCCAGCCAGATCAGGGCGAGGACGGGAAGCACGAGGGTGACGAAGCCGTACCCGGAGCCGTAGTGCGACCACACCGTCGGGTCGGCGAAGGTGTGCGGCCTGACCACGCTGACGGTCCCCACGACGACGACCCCGAGCAGCTCCACCAGGCACGACAGCCGGGCGGGCCGCCGGCCGGCGCCGGTCCGGTCCACCCGGGCGAGCAGGACGCCGCCGGTCAGGTAGACGAGCGCCGAGACCGCGGACAGCGTGTACGCGAGCGGTGCCCGCGACGCGTGGGTCGCCAGTTGCACGAGGCTGCGCGCCCCGGCCGCCAGCACGAAGACCGCGTACAGCAGCACGAGGACCCGGCCCGGCCCCAGCCGTGACGCGGCGGCGGGCTCACCCATGCGCGGCCCGCCACGTCGTCTGCAGCCGGATGACCAGCACCGCGGTGATGACCAGGGCAATCGCGGTCAGCGCACCCGGCCACCGCCCGTCCTCGCCGCGGGTCTGCCCGGCGGCGCCCGGGAGGATCAGCAGCGAGACCACGAGGTAGGCCACGTGGGCGCCGGTCTCGGACGGGCGATGACCGCGCAGCAGCCCCACCACGTCGATGACCGCCTGGATCAGCAGGGCCGTCTCGAGCACCAGCAGCGTCGGCACGATCCGCGGGAAGTGGAAGGCCCCGGACACCGCCTGGACGCCCACCACCAGAGCGGCCACCAGACACGCGATGGTGATGCCGGCGGCCAGCGGTTCGATCACGGTGTCGGCGACCCACCGGAGCGCGGCACCGCGGCAGCCGTCTCGCCCTCGAGGACGGCGGGGGCGTCGTCCGGGTCGACCAGGTCGATGACCTCCGGTGTCAGCTCGGCATCACGGAGCGGGGTACGGCCGGAGGCCCGCCGCCGCTTCTTGACGCCGCGCCGGAAGAGCCAGGTCGAGACCCCGGTGACCATCAGCACCAGCGGCGCCATCCCGAAGAGCAGCCAGATGGTGCGCCACCAGCCGTTGACGTTCCACCCGAAGTGCGTGGGCTCGAGGAACTTGTCGTAGAAGCGGTTCGAGACCGGGCCCTTGCCACCCTCGATGACCGTGAAGTGCGTCGCGTCGTACGGGTCGACGAGCACGTAGGCGTCGCCGCTGTAGATCGAGCGGTACTTCTGCGAGGCGTACGTGCTGACCAGGTCGATCTCGTAGAAGTTGCTGTCCTCTACGGGTACGCCGATGAAGTTGACCGTCGAGCCGGGCAGCTGCGCCAGGGCCACCGAGGTCGCCTGGTCGATGGTGATGGTGGGCGTCCCCTCCGGCACCTCCTTGGCCTCGATCGAGAAGTCCTCGTCCTTCGGCTGGTCGCCGGCGGTGACGGCGAGCCACGCCTTCTCGACCACCGGGAACTCGAAGGCGGCGCCGGTGATGCCCCACATCAGCAGGAAGGGCAGCGCCACCGCGCCGACGACGTTGTGCAGGTCGAAGTCGCGGGCGAAGCGTCCCCTGCCGCGCCGGACGACGAACCGCTGCTTGATCCGTCTGCGACCGGGCCACCAGATCTTCAGCGACGTCACCACCAGAACGATCAGTGACAGGCCGATCACCCCGAGGATGAAGCCGCCGCGGGTGATGTCGTCCATGAAGGTGGGCCCGTTCGCCCACAGCTCGGTCTCGAACCACGAGATGTGCGCGGGATAGCCGGCGCAGCCGAAGGCGCAGTCGTGGATGTTGATGAACAGGCCGAGGATGCCGTGGTCCTGGCTGCCGCTGCCGTTGATACGGCCGGTTCCCGGGTCGACGAACCACTGCGTCACGTAGTCGATGTCGCCGACCACCCAGACGCCGGCATCGTCGGCCACCCACATCGCGCCGAAGTCGGGCTTCTCGCGCTTGACCACGTCCAGGGCCTGCTCGGCGCTGATCGGGGTGGCGCTGGCGGTGTGGTGGTAGAGGTTGCCGTTGGTCGCCCGGAAGAGGTCACCCTGATACAGCAGGACGGCGCCCGTTGTGCACTCGACCACTAGGAAGAGCCCGAGGATCAGCCCGATCCAGCGGTGCGTCAGCACCAGCGACCGGTTGACCGGCTTGCGCCGCCACCACGAAGCGGCCTTGCCCCGGCCGCCGGTGGACGGGGAGGACGGGGCCGGGGCGGGCAGCGCCGGAAGGGACAGTGGCGACGGCGGGAATTGCTGGCTCACGGGAGGGAAGGTTAGCCTTCCCTTACGGAACTCGGAAGGGCGGGTCAGCTCCGCTGCGGCGGCGGGGCGAATCCGTAGAGCGCAGCGCAGTTGCCGCCGACGATCCGCTCGCTGTCCGCGGCCGGCACCCCCGCCAGGATCTCGGTGAGGATGTCGCGCGAGCGCGGAAACGTGGACTCGGTGTGCGGGTAGTCGCTCCCCCACATGAGGGTCTCGACGCCGATGTCGTCGCGCAGCACGAGGCCGAGGCCGTCCTCCTGGAACGAGGCGAAGCAGTTGGTCCGGAAGAACTGCGACGGCCGGGTCTCCGGGTCGGCGAACCGGTGCCACTCCGGCCCACGGGGCGGGCGATCGGTGTAGGTGTAGTCGAGCTGCTGCAGGAAGAACGGGATCCAGCCGAGCTCGTGCTCGACGCTGCCGATGCGCAGGCCCGGGTGCCGCTCGAAGACGCCCGAGAAGAGCAGGTCGGCGAACGCCCGGCGCACCTGGTAGTCCTTGTTGACGAAGGCCGACGGCGGCACCTGCTTGATGTCGAGGACGAATGCCTCCGCCCGCGGGTCGGCGCGGTCGGTGGCGACGTGCATGCTCAGCGGCATGCCGAGTGACGCGGCCGTCTCCCAGAAGTGGTCGAAAGCGGGGCTGCGGTACGGCATCCAGGCCGGCGGCGCCACCGTGATCAGGGCGCCCGCGAGGCCGAGGCCCGCGACCCGGCGCAGCTCCTCGGCCGCCTCGTCGGGGTCGTCGACGTTCACCATCGCGATGCCCTTGAGCCGACTGGTGTCGTACGCGCAGAACGCGGCGATCCAGTCGTTGTAGATGCGCATGGCGGCCGTGACGACCTCGGTGTTGGGCACGCTGAAGAGCACCAGGCCCTCCGACGGGTAGATCACCGACCCCCAGATGCCGTCGGACTCGTTCTCCTTGAGGTACGCGCCCGGGTCGTACGCCGCTGGGCTGACCTCGCTGAACGACGCCGAGGTACGCAGCCGGGTCGGGTCCTTCTCGAAGCGCATGCCGGGCTGGATGCCGAGGAACGACATCGTCTTGCGCCCGTCGATGTACCACCAGTCGCCGTCGTCCTCGGTGACGACCCGGGGGCTGCGCGGGTCGTCCGTCCGGGAGGCCCAGAGGTCGGGCGGCTCGACGATGTGCGAATCGGAGGAGATCAACCAGCCGTCACGCCAGGCGGTGGCATCGGACTCCGGACGGATCTCGGGCGCGTGCACGGTCACAGGACCTCCTGGACAGATGGAACGGCCGGGCTGTGCGACCCGGCCGCCGGGCGGTTGACGAGGAGCTGACCGGGGCGGCGGTCGGGCAGCGCCCGATCGTCACGCCGGATGGGCACGCCGTTGACGAGGATGTGCCGCAGACCGCGGGGCGCGTCGGCGACCAGCCGTTCGCCGCCGGCCGGGAAGTCGGCCACCCGGCGCAGCGGGCCGGGCTCCAGCCGGTCCCAGTCCAGGACGACCACGTCGGCGGCGAGGCCTTCCTTCAGGTAGCCGCGGTCGCCGAGACCGACGAGATCCGCCGGCTCACCCGTGAGTCGGCGTACCCCGGCCTCGACGGACGACAGACGGCGGTCGCGTACCCAATGGGCCAGGAAGTCCAGGGGCATGACGGCGTCGCAGATCTGACCGATGTGGGCGCCCGCGTCCGACAGGCCGAGGACGCAGCCGGGCTCGACGAGCAGCTCCCCGACCGCGGCCGGATCGTCGTTGGCGAAGGCCACCGTGATCCGGGTTCTCAGGTCGTCGGCCAGCGCGACCCGGACGGCAGCGGCGAGGGGGTGGACCCCGAACTCACGCCCGAGCAGCTCGAGGGAGCGACCGGCGACGGCCGGGTCACCCGTCTCGCTGACGACGCAGGCTCCCCAGCGGACGTCGACGTGGGCACCGGAGTCGATCTGGGCGGCTGCCTCGGCGAGCCAGCCCTCGTCACGGTAGAGCGCCCGCCGCCCGGCCCGGTCGGCCGCGGCGAGCCGGGCGAACGCCGGCACCATGTAGAAGGTGGTGGGGTCGGCCATCGAGATCTGCATGCTGACCGGCCGGCACGTCACCTGCGGGTGCACGTGCGCCCCGGCGGCCCGGCCCGCGCGATGGTCGGCGAGTTTGTCGGCCCACGGCGCCTTCGACACCGCTCCCGGCGGATAGGCGAGGATCGCCGACCAGGTGAGCAGCACCTGCAGCGTGCGGGCCAGCTCGTACACCCAGCCGTACCGCTCCCCCGGGGCGACGTGGACGAGGCCCCAGCCCAGCTCGTCCACCGCCCGGATCAGCGCGGTCACCTCATCCGGCGCCGCGACGGCCGACGGCACCCGGCGCCCGCCGTCGCCGCGATGGAACGGTGAGCGGTCGGTCGAGAAGCCGAGCGCCCCGGCGCGTACCGAGTCGGCCACCACGCGGCACATCGCGGCGATCTCGTCGGGGGTCGCCTCGCGCTCGTACGCGTCGTCGCCCATCACCCACATCCGGACGGCGGTGTGCCCGACGTACCCGCCGAAGTTGACAGCGGGCCTGCACGCCTGGACGGCCGCCAGGTACTCGCCGTACTCCTCGAAACACCAGTCGATCCCTGCCCGCAACGACTCCGCCGACATCTCCTCGACGCTGACCAGCGTCGCGATCATCGAGTCGCGCGAGGCCGGCGCACACGGTGCGAGCGAGAAGCCGCAGTTCCCGGCGACGACGGACGTCACCCCTAGCTGACTCGACGGCGTCAGCCCCGGGTCCCAGAGCACCTGGGGGTCGTAATGGGTGTGCAGATCGACGAAGCCCGGGGCGACGACACAGTCGTGTGCGTCCAGGACGTCGGTGCCGGACAGCCCGGGCCCCAGCGCGGTGATGCGCCCCGCGTCGACACCGACATCCCCGCGACGCATCGGCTCGCCCGTCCCGTCGGCGAGCCAACCGCCCCGGATCACCAGCTCGTGCATCGTGACCTTCCGTCTCCGTGAGCGGCCACTGTGACACAGGGCGCATTCCGGACATCCGGCACGTCGCCTCATCCGCCCGTCTCACCCGGGCGGGCGAAGGTCGGGCCGGGCGATGTGCGGCGGCTTCAGACCACCGCACCGGCTGCCGATGCTCATCGCGGACCGGCAGACGCATCGACTGTCCGGGTCGAACGGCCGACGGCCGGGACGAATGAGGAGCTGGCATGACCTTCGCGGTGTCGACCGACCTGCAGGGCCCGGAGTTCCAGCCGTGCGTCATCACCGGCACCGGTGACGTCGACGTGATGAACGCCGGCCAGCTGCGCGAGCTGCTCGTCGAGCACTACACCGCCGGCGCCCGGCACTTCGTCCTCGACCTGCGCGAGGTGTCGTTCCTCGACTCGACCGGGCTGGGGGTCCTCGTCGCCGCCCACCGCCGGACCCGTAACGGCGCCGGCTCGCTGCGGCTCGTGGTCACCAGCAGCGCCCTGCTGCAGCTGCTGCGCATCACCGGACTCAGTCAGGTCTTCCGCGTCTACACGTCGCCGGAGGAGGCGCTCGCCGCCGTCTACAGCCAGACCTCCACCGCGGTCGTGCCGGCAGCGGTGTCGGCGCAGCTCGTCGCGCTCACCCCGCGGGCACCGCGGGACGACGTCGGTCAGCCGGTCAGCGCCTAGCGCTCCCCGACCGGCGTCAGTTCGGCGCCGTACGCGACGCGGTCAGCACCGTCACGTCGTCACGGCCGTCCGACCCCGCGTGCTCGAAGATCATGTCGGCGTCGCACTCGTGCTCCAGGGTGCTGAGGATGCGGGCGATGCGCCCGATGCCCGCGTCGATGTCCTCGCCCTTGCGTTCGATCAGCCCGTCCGAGTACAGCACCATGCACTCGCCGGGCTCCATGGTGAATTCGCTGACGCCGAAGGCCGTGCCCGGGATCCCGAGCGGCGGCGAGATCTGACCCGACAACGCGAACACCTCGCGCCCCTTGACCAGGAACGGCTGGGGGTGCCCGGCGCACACCGCGGTGCCCACCCCGGACCGCAGGTCGACGGTCGCGACGTAGAGCGTCGCGAACAGTCCTTCGGCGAGATCGACCACGTACTCGTTGAGGACGGTGACGGCCCGCTCCGGCGGGGCGCCGGCGTAGAGGAACCCCCGGAGGACGTTGCGCAGCTGGGCCATCGCCCCGGCGGCGGGCACTCCGTGACCGGCTACGTCACCCAGCACCAGCGCGACGCGTCCGCCCGGTACGGGGAAGGCGTCGTACCAGTCGCCGCCGATCCGCCCCCCGGCCGCCGGCTCGTAGTGGGCCGACACCCGCCAGCCGGCGAGGTCGGGAAGCTCCGGCAGCAGGTGGCGCTGCACCGACTGGGCGAGGGCCACGTCGTAGCGCGTACGCGCGAGCAGCGACTCGACGAGATGGCGGCGCAGCTCGTGCGCCAGTGACAGCTCGGCGTCCGTCCACGGGGCCGAACGCTCCCGGACCGTCTCGGTCCACCGCTCGAACGACTTGCGCGGCGACAGCCGCACCTCGCCGCTCTCCTCCTCCACGGCGATCGCCTTGTTGTGCGGATCGCCTCCCCAGTCCACCGAGCTCCGCGTCTCCGGCCGCAGCCAGGCGATGAAGCCGTCGTCGGGCAGCAGGACGAGCAGCGCACCGCTCAGCTCCGCGGGGTCCGGCGGGTCGACGACCACCGAGCTCACGCGGTCGGTGGCGGCCACCTCGTCACCGGTGCTGCGCGCCCAGTACGTCAGGGCCCGCAGCACGGCCTCGGGCGGCTCCGTCCCCAGCGTCTCGCGTTGACCGGCGACGTCGATGACGACCGTCGAAGCGGGGATGAGGCTGCGCAGGTCGGGACCGTCGAGCAGGCTGCTCGCGAGCGGCCGGGTGTCGTCGCGCGAGGCGGCCACGACGCCGGCCAGCACGGACTGCGCGTGCAGGCGCTCGCGTACCGAGTCCTCGTCGGAACGGTTCAGCAGCCGCACCGACAGGGTGGAGCCGAGGAACTCGGCGGCGGCGCGCACCCCGTACGGCGGCGTGTGCGGACCGGCGTAGTGATGGCAGGCGATGAGGCCCCAGAGCCGGCCCTCCTGCAGCAGCGAGATCGACATGGAGGCGCGGACACCCATGTTGCGCAGGTACTCGAGGTGGATGGGCGAGACGCTGCGCAGCGTGGAGAAGGTCAGGTCGACCGGCTCGGGGGTGGCCGGGTTGACGACCGGCACCAGCGGCGACGGCGTGTAGTCGACGTCGGAGATCAGCCGCAGCCAGCTCTTCTCGTACAGGGCCCGGGCCTGGGCGGGGATGTCGCTCGCCGGGTAGTGCAAACCGAGGAAGCTGTTCAGCTGCGGGAGCTTGGCCTCGGCGACGACCTCGCCGTTGTAGTCGGGGTCGTAGCGGTAGACCATCACCCGGTCGAAGCCGGTGAGGGCCCGCACGTTGTCGGCCGTCACCTGAAAAAGGTCCTGCAGCGAGGCCGTGCGGTTGAGGGCCTCGACCGCCGAGCGCACCGCCAGGTAGGTGTTGGCGAACGACAGCGGCCGCGGCCCGTCGGCCGGCTCCAACTCGACGAGCAGCAGGCCCTGCTCCGAGCGGTGCAGGATCAGGTCGAAGAGCTGCTCGCCGTCCGCGAGGTCGAGCTGCAGCTCCAGCGGGTTGCGATCGCGCAGATCACCGAAGACGCTGATGGCGTGGCGCACCTCGGCGGCGCCGCGCTCGCCGATGGCGGCGGACAGCGGCCGGTCGATGCAGTCCTGGGGCGCCGGACCGATGAGCTCGGCGACGTTGGCGGTCACCTGCAGGACGTGCAGCCCCGGGTCGGTGGTGACGAACAGGACCCCGCGGGGCTGGACGCTCCCGGCGAACTGGATGGCCTCACGGGCGCAATTGTCGAGGTCGATCGGGGTGCCGGGAGGGAGCGGGCTGAGGTCGGCGGACGACTCCGCCGCCGTCGCGCCCGGGAAGGCCTGAGGCATGGTGCCCGCATCGTAACTCCGTGGCGGACACCATGCCTTCACCCGTAAGCCGAGTGGGTGTCAGCCTTCGAGCGAGGCGTCCAGGGTGATCTCGACGCCGGTCAGCGCCTTGCTCACCGGACACCCGACCTTGGCGTCGCCCGCCGCCTTGCGGAAGCCCTCCTCGTCCAGCCCGGTCACCTCGCCGACCACCGTGAGGTGGATGCCGGTGAGCCGGAAGCCACCGGCCGGATCCGGGCCGAGCGTCACGTCCGCGGTCACCTCGAGCGCCTCAGGGGTGCCACCGGCCTGCGCGATCGCGTTCGACAGGGCCATCGAGAAGCAGGCCGAGTGAGCGGCGGCGATGAGCTCCTCCGGGCTGGTCGTGCCGCCGGCATCCTCCGCCGCCCGCTTCGGGAACGAGACCTCGAACGTGCCGGCCTTCGAGCTCGACAGCTCGACCTTGCCGGAGCCTTCCTGCAGTGAGCCGGTCCAGTCGGTACGAGCGCTGCGTGTGGGCATGGGATCCTCGAGGTAGGGCGAAGGGGCGTGTCGTTGCCGGTCAGCCTTCCCCCGCAGGACCCCCGTCGAACTCAGCCGGCGGGGGCGTCGACCGCATCGGCCGGCGCCTTGATGTCCTCACGCTTGCCGTAGTCGCTGAACGTGCCGGAGCCAGAGGCCGAGCCGTCCGTCGATCCGGTCAGCTTCAGCGGCAGCGGCTCACCGGAGGCGGCGACGTACATCTTCGAGCCGTCGCTCTGGGACACGACCACGACGTCCTTGCCGTCCAGCTCGTCGGTGACGACCTTGTCCTCGACCTTGCTGTCCGTGCTCGTCTCCCCGAGGCTCGCGCTGAAGCCCTTGAGGTTGAAGTTGTCGAAGGACTTCGCCTGCGTGCTCGAGGCCTTCACGTAGCGGTCGCCGTACTGCTCGGCCTGGGCGGCCGCCGCGCCCTGCGACTCGTAGAACTTGGCCGACGCCTTCACGTAAACGGTGTCACCGACGACGACGAGCCCGATCGCGTCGCCGTCCTTCTCGACCGTGCCGGCCGAGCTGTCGGACTGGAACTGCATGTCGATCTTCACGGCGCCGTCGGACGTCTTCTGGTCACCCGTGAAGTGCACGGCGTCGGTCTTGGCCAGGGCGGCGGCGGCGTCCTTCACCACCTCGGGTCCGCTCTTGTTCGCCTCGCCGTTGCCGCCGGACGAGCTGCTGCCGCAGCCGGCCAGAGCGGTGGCACCGGCGAGGCTCAGTGCCAGGACGGCGGCCGAGGCACGGGCGGTTGTCGTACGCAGGGCAGTCACAACGGGCTCCTCGACGGGCGGGCAGGACCGCGACCGTCGCAGATCCTCGCCCCCCGATTCGGCCCGAATGGCACGGATGTGAGTCGGCGCGCTCAGCGGAAGTGCGGAATGATCTTCTCGCCCCACTGCCGGATGGTCTCCATGCACATCTCCTGTGGCACGGTGCCCATCTGGATCAGGCACTGCACCTCGTCGACGCCCACCGCCTCCATACGGCGGACGAATTCGGTGGCGTACTCCGCGGTGCCGTACGCGTGGTCGACGTTGTACGGGCCGGTCGACGCGGGCGTCACCGGGATGTTGGCCTCGTGCAGCTTGGCGACGTGGCGCTCCGCGCTCCGCGCCATGGCGGCAACGTTGTCCACGCCCTCGGTGTCCTCGGCCGGCAGCGGGCCACCGGCGTACCAGTGCGAGATCGACTCGGCGAAGAAGCGCTGCCCGCGTGCGCCGATGCGCAGGGCCTCGACGCCGTCGTCCAGCACGATCGTCGGCAGCAGGGCGGAGAAGAAGTCGTTCTGCACGCTGGAGACGAAGCGCTCGCCGGTCCGCTTCTCGCAGGTCTCGCGGTAGAGGTCGTGGTACTCCCGGATCTCGTCGATGCCGGCGAAGCCGAGCACCATCGCGCCGACGCCGTACTCGGCCGCGAGCTGCACCGTCGCCTTCTTGCTGCAGGCCATGTAGAGCGGCGGGTGCGGGGTCTGCACCGGGCGCGGGAGGATCGGGTGCGGGGCGATCTTCAGCTCCCCGTCCCAGGAGAACTCCTCGGTCTCCCACATCCGGCTGATCATCCTGAGCGACTCCTCGACCTCGAGGTAGGTGCGCTCCGGGTCGACGCCGCACAGCGACATCTCCTGCAGGGTGGCGCCCCGGCCGGCGCCGAGATCGACCCGGCCGCCGGAGAGCACGTCGAGCATGGCGGCGCGCTCGGCGACGCGGACGGGGTGGTTGTAGTTGAACGGCATGAGCACGACCCCGTGGCCGACCCGCAGCGTCGTCGTGCGGGCCGCGACCCAGGTCAGGAAGATCTCCGGTGCGCTCATGTGGGCGTAGCGCTTCAGCGAGTGGTGCTCGGGCGCCCAGATCCGGTCGAAGCCCATCTGCTCGCCGAGGACGGCCTGCTCGACCGAGTCGAAGATCAGCTGGTGCTCCCGCTCGGCGGTCGGATCGGCCAGCTGCACCTCGAAGCCCATCGCGAATTGCATCAGCCGTCTCCTTCTCGCCCGGCGCGGCGCGCCTCGGTCGGAGCATCGCACCGCCGTGACGCAGCCCACACCGCGGGTTCTACGCTGCCGCCGTGACTGCTCTCACCCCGGCCGCCGCCGCCATCGTCGAGGTCATGGAGGCGAACTCACCGCTGCACCAGGGCCTGCCGGCGGCCGAGGTCCGATCGCGACTCGCGGCCATGCCTGCGCCGCCGCTCCCCCTCATCGAGGTGGGCGAGGTGCTCGAGCGCAGGATCCCGGGGCCGGGCACCGACATCCCGGTGCGGATCTATCGTCCGCCGGCCGGCGGTCCGCACGCCGGAGTCGTCTACTTCCACGGCGGCGGCTTCGTCATCGGCAGCCTCGACCTGTACGACCGCGGTTGCCGCGCGCTGTGTCGCGGCACCGACGCCGTCGTCGTCTCGGTCGACTACCGGCTGGCCCCCGAGCATCCCTTTCCCGCACCCGTGCTGGACGCCGACGCAGCCCGCGGCTGGGTGGCGCTGCACGCCGAGGAGCTGGGCATCGACCCGACACGGCTGGCGGTGGCGGGTGACAGCGCGGGAGGCACGCTGGCGACCGTGACGGCGCGGCACGCGCGGGCGGCGACCGAGCCGCCGCTGCGCGCCCAGCTCCTCGTCTATCCGGGCACGCAGCTCGGCGCCGACACCGCCTCGGTCCGCGCCTACGCGCGGCGCGGCTATTACCTGGACCGGGACGTCATGCGCTGGTTCGAGGCGTGCTACTTGACCGGCGGTGCCCACGGTGCCGACGACCCCGATGTGTCTCCCCTGCTCGACCCGGACCTGCGGGGGATGCCGCCCGCGTACCTGGTGCTGCCGGAGTGCGACCCGCTGCACGACGAAGGAGCGGCCTACGCCGAACGGCTGCGGGCCGCCGAGGTCGAGGTCACCGTCTCCGAGTACGCCGGCATGTTCCATGGGTTCTTCAACCTCGGCCACGTGCTGCCGGAGGCGGCGGACGCCAGCGCCGCGGCCTACGACTGGTTACGCGACCGGCTCGCCGTCCGCTGACCGAGCGGCCGACCCTGCCCGGTTCCGGCGTTCCGTAGCCGATATCCGTGCGGGAGATCGGCAATTTTCTGATGTCGGGCGAGTGCAGCACGCGTTAAGCGAGTGCTTTTGTCGGAGGGGGCTGCTTAGTCTCCGGTGTGCCTTCCTCGGATTCGGCGGTCCTCGCCCACGATCTCGTCAAACAATTCAAGGGCGGCACGGTTGCGCTCGACGGTGTGAGCTTCGAGATCCCGGCCGGCACCGTCCTCGGTCTGCTCGGGCCCAACGGCGCCGGCAAGACCACCGCCGTGCGCGTCCTCACCACCCTGCTGCGGCCCGACTCCGGCACGGCCCGGGTCGCAGGGGTCGACGTCCTGCGTGATCCCGCACGCGCGCGCAGCGTCATGGGCCTCGCCGGTCAGTACGCGGCGGTCGACGAGAGCCTGACCGGCCGGGAGAACCTGGTGCTCTGCGGTCGGCTCAACCATCTGCCCCGCCCCGAGCGCAAGGAACGGGCCCGCGAACTGCTCGAGCAGTTCGGCCTGACCGACGCCGCCGACCGCAGGCTGAAGACGTACTCGGGCGGTATGCGCCGCCGTCTCGACCTGGCCGCCGCGCTCGTCGGCCGGCCGCCCGTGCTCTTCCTCGACGAGCCCACCACCGGGCTCGACCCCCGCAGCCGTAACGACCTGTGGATCGTCATCGACCAGTTGGTCAAGGACGGGCTGACCCTGCTGCTGACGACGCAGTACCTGGAGGAGGCCGACCGGCTCGCCGACCGGATCTGCGTCATCGACCACGGCAAGGTCATCGCCGAGGGCACCTCCGCGGAGCTCAAGTCGCGACTCGGCGGCGCGGCGGTCGAGGTCGTCCTGGAGATCTCGGACGACACCGAGCGGGTCATGGAGCTCCTGCACGACGTCGGCGACGAGGCTCCCACAACGGAGGGGCTCACGGTCCGGCTCGCCACGACGGGCGGCCTCGCCACCCTGTCGGAGGTCGTGCGACGGCTCGAGTCGAGCGGCGTGGCGGTGAGCGCCGTGCAATTGCGTCAGCCCAGCCTGGACGAGGTCTTCCTGTCGTTGACCGGCCAGGTGCTGTCCGACGACTCCTCCGACGGTGACGCCCCGGACGAGGCATCCGCTCTCGAGACCCAGGGAGCCTCACGATGAGCCTCGCCGCAAACGCCCTGTCGTCCAACCCGCTCGCCCGGCTCCAGGTGGCGGTCGCGGACTGCGTCGCCATGGCCGGCCGTAACCTGCTGCGACTCATGCGCGCACCCGACCAGGTCGTCTTCACCCTGGTCTCGCCCATCATGTTCACGCTGCTCTTCCGTTACGTCTTCGGCGGCGCCATCCGCGGCCTCGGCGACATCAACTACGTCAACTACCTGATCCCCGGCATCGCCGTGCAGACCGCCCTCTTCACGTCCGGCAACAGCGGCTTCGCGCTGGCGGAGGACCGCCAGAGCGGCTTCGTCGACCGGCTCCGGTCACTGCCGATGGCCCGCTCGGCTGTCCTGGTGGGACGGGTGAGCGCCGACGCGGTGAGCAACGCCGTCGGCCTCGCGATCATCATCCTGGTCGGCCTCGCGGTCGGCTTCCGCCCCGGCAGCGTGCTCGGCCTGCTGGCGGGCTTCGGCATGCTGCTGTTCTTCACCTTGGCCACGTCGTTCCTCTTCGCACTGATCGGCCTGATCGTCAGCAACTCGCAGGCGGTCAACGCGGCCACGTTCCCGGTCGTGTTCCCGCTCACCTTCGCGAGCAGCGCCTTCGTGCCGACCACGACGATGCCCGACTGGCTGCGGGCCTTCGCCGATCACCAGCCGGTCACCATCCTGATCAACACGGTGCGCGACCTGACCCTCGGCAACGTGTCACCGATGCAGCGTGAGGCGCTCTTCGCCGGCCAGAGCACGTCGTCACTCGTGCTGCAGTCGCTGATCTGGACGCTCGCCATCGGCGGCATCTTCGGCGCCCTGGCGGTGCGGCGCTACAAGTCGATGTCGTCCTGACGCCGGCCGGATCGTCCTTCGGCAGGCGACCCAGGTCCCTTGTGCCCACCCCCGGCGTTCGCGTGCAGCGACCCCGCCGGGCATGATCGTCGCAAGCGTCACGGTGAGCAGCCACCGCCGGTGCTCCTTCATCCACCGTGAGCTCGAGAGGCAGTACCACATTGGATCTTGAAGTCACCACCCAGCAGCTGAACGACTTCGTCGTGTTGGCGGTGGCCGGCGAGGTCGACATGGAAAGCGCACCGCTGCTGCGCGAGCAGACGCTCGCGCAGCTCACCGGCGGTCCGGACCGAGTCGTCATCGACATGTCGGACGTGACCTTCATGGACTCGTCCGGCCTGAGCGTCCTCGTCGCGGCGCTCAAGCGCATCCGCAGCAGCGACGGCGAGCTCCGGCTGGTGATCACCCGCGAGCGCACGATGAAGCTGTTCCGCGTCACGGCGCTCGACACCGTGTTCTCCCTCCACTGCTCCACGCAGGACGCGGTCAACGGCGTACCGCTCGACACGAACGCCGTGCTCCCGGCCTGAGCCCCGCGCAGTCAGAAGCGGCAAGTGGCGCCGGTCGGTGGTCCCACCGGCCGGCGTCCGACGTAGTGGCGCAGACGGCACGCCTGCCGTAGCGGCTCGCAGGCGCGACCGTCGCCGTGCCGCGGCTCAGCGGGCGGCCGGCACCGCACTCTCCAGGTCACGACCCGGCCGCTCCCCCACGGCGAGCTCGTGGGTGAAGCGGGTCAGCAGCTCACCGAGCTGCTGCTGGTCGGACGGGCTCCAACCGCCGAGGAAGCGCTGCACCCGCTCCTGCCGGGCCTCGAAGAGTCGCGCATAGGCGGCGCGCCCGGCGGGGGTGAGCTGCAGCCGCTCGTCCGGCTCCGGCAGCGTCTCGAGGTAGCCGGCGGCGTTCAGCTCGCGTAAGCGGTCGGTGAGGTCGGCCATGCCGATGGACAGCCGCCCGGCGAAGGTCCGCGCCACGTCGTCGGGGTGCTCGCCGACCCGCAGCAGGAGCCAGGTGGCCCGCGGTGACGCACTGATCCCGGTCTGCTCCGCGAGTTCGGAGTAGAGCTCGAAACGCCGCTCGCGGTTGGTCAGGCTGCTCAGCGCGCGCTTCATCTCCTCCTCGGAGGAGCGGACGATCGGCCCGGCCGTCGGGGCCAGCTGGTCGCCGGCGTCCGCGGCCCGCGTCGTGGTGCGCAGCGGCATGTCCTTGAGCGTCCAGGAGAGCAGGAAGGCGATGATCCCGACCGGCACCGCGACGAGGAAGACGGTGCGCAGCGACGACGCATACCCGGTGATGTAGGCGTCGTGCACCACCTGCGGCAGTCTGTTGAGCGCGGCCGGGCTCGCGCCGGCACTCACCTCGAAGCCGTCGGGCAGGGTGCGGCCGGCGAGCGCCCGCGTGAGGTTGCCCGACAGCACGTTCGCGAAGATCGCCCCGAAGACGGCGGCGCCGAACGAGCCTCCGATGGAGCGGAAGAACGTCACCCCGGAGGTCGCGGCGCCGAGGTCGGAGTAGTTGACGGAGTTCTGCACGGCGATGACCAGGACCGGCAGCGTCGCGCCGATGCCGGCACCGAGCACGAACGCCGACGCCGACAGCTGCAGGCCGCTCGTGTCGGGATGCAGCAACGACAGCATGAACAGGCCGATCGTCATCGCGGCCGTCCCGAGGATCGGGAAGACCCGGTACTTGCCGAAGCGGCTGATCAGCTGGCCGGTGGTGATCGACGCGAGCAGCAAACCGCCCATCATCGGCAGCAGCCGCAGCCCCGACTGGGTGGGGCTGACCTCCTTGACCACCTGCATGTACTGCGGCAGGAAGGTGAGCGCGCCGAACATCCCGAAGCCGACGACGAAGCCGATGGCGCTCGAGGCCGAGAAGATCCTGCTCTTGAAGAGGGGCAGCGGCAGCACCGGCTCGGCGGCCCGGCGTTCGACGAAGACGAAGGCGACACCCAGCACCACCGCGGCGACACCGAAGCCGACGATCTCCGGGGACGCCCAGGGGTAGGACGTGCCGCCGAGCGAGGTCAGCAGCACCAGGCTGGTGGCGGAGGCGGCGAGCAGGGCGGTGCCGGCGTAGTCGATCCGGTGCTTGGAACGGCTGAGCGATCCGGGAAGCGTGGCGGCGACGACGACCAGGGCCACCGCACCGACCGGCAGGTTGACGTAGAAGACCCACCGCCACGACGCGTGATCGACGAAGAAGCCGCCGATGAGCGGGCCGAGGACGCTGGTGATGCCGAAGACCGCGCCGAAGATCCCCTGGTACTTGCCGCGCTTGCGGGGCGGCACCACGTCGGCGACGATCGTCTGCGCGCCGACGATGAGGCCGCCGCCGCCGATGCCCTGGATGGCGCGGAAGAGGATCAGCTGGAGCATGGAGTCGGCGAGCCCGGCCAGCACCGACCCGATCAGGAAGATGACGATCGCGGCCTGGAAGAAGGCCTTCCGGCCGTAGAGGTCGCCGAGCTTTCCCCAGAGCGGGGTGGTCGCCGTCGAGGCCAGCAGGTACGCCGTCACCACCCACGACAGGTGTGACAGGCCGCGCAGGTCACCGGCGATGGTCGGCAGGGCCGTAGCGACGATCGTCTGGTCGAGCCCGGCGAGCAGCATGCCGATCAGCAGCCCGCTGATGATGAACAGGATGCGGCGCGGGGTCAGCGTCTCGTCGTCGATAGGAGCCGTCTGCGCTTGCGTGGCCATGCCGCTCCCTGCACCCATCCTCGGAACTGCTGTGGGACCGACCATCCCCCACCGGCCCTCGGGTTATCCCATCGGACCCGCCGGTGGAGCCGCGACCGGCGTCAGCGGACTGCTTCGGCGTCGCGTATCGCGGCGCAGCTGCGGGTGGCCATCGCGAGGAACATGGCGTCGGAGACCGGGCTGGGGACGGCGGTGGCGTACGTGCAGCCGAGGACCGTGATCATCGGGCCTTGCAGCAGGTCACGGCGGTAGTCGCGCTCGAGCTGGGCGTGCGGGTAGGCAATGCCGGCGGCGGCGAGAGCGTCGGCGTAGGTGGTCAGCAGCTCGGGCTCGTACCGCCGCCGATCCTCCGTCGCCAGGCTCGTCTCGAGGAAGTAGGCGAGATCGCGGGTCGGCGCCCCCGACGAGGCGGTCTGCCAGTCGACCGCGGCCACGGGCCCGTCGTTCACCCCGAACATGAGGTTGTCGAGCCGGTAGTCGCCGTGCACGACCGACCGGACGCCGGGCACGCCGGCCGCCCACTCGCCGGTCGCGGCAGCGGCACCACGCAGGGTCTCCCGGTCGGCCGCCTCGAGCCGGCCCTCGAAGAGCGTGAGGAACTCCTCGACCGCGCCGACCATCAGGTCGCCGAGGAAGCGGCCGGTGTCGCCGCTCGACGGCGCGAGCCAGCGCGCGTGCGCGTCCAACTCCGCGGCGTCCCAGAGCGGCGCGTGCAGGGCGGCCAGGTTCGCGATGGCCGCGCGGGCCTCCGCGACCGAGCAGCCCGTCACCTGATGCCCGGGCAGGCCGGGCGCGAGGTCCTCGAGCAGCAGGGTGAACGCCGTCAGATCCGCGGTGATGGCGCCGGCGTAGCAGAGCGGCGTACGGACCCGGGTCAGCGGCGCCAGGTGCCGGTAGAAGAGCACCTCCTTCTCGAAGCCCTGCTTGACCCGCTCGCGGGCGGCCGGGCTGCCGGCGGCCAGCTTCGCCACGACGGAGGACGGCAGGGCGGCATCGCCCCGGGTCTCGAGGTCGAGCCGGTAGCTGGCGCCGATCTGACCCGTGCCGATGCGCGTGCACCGAACCGCGTCGACGGTGCCGGCGTAGCCGTACGCCTGCAGGGCGTCGGTGACGTAGGCGGCGGTCAGCTCGCGGGGATCGTCGGCGATCTGCGCCTCAGCCAAGGCGTGCTCCTGTCCTCAGATGTGTCGCCCGCCGCTGATCTCCAGCACGGTGCCGGTCATGTACGACGAACGCTCCGACAGCAGGAAGAGCACCACCTCGGCGACCTCGTCGGGCTCCCCCGCCCGGGCCAGCGGGATCTCGCCCATGCGCGCCTGCCAGACCTCCGGCTTCATGGCCTCGGTCATCGTCGTGCGGATGAGGCCGGGCTGCACCGCGTTGACCCGGATCCCGTAGCGGGCGAGCTCCTTGGCCGCCGCCTTGGTCATGCCGACCAGGCCCGCCTTGGCGGCGGAGTAGTTGGTCTGGCCGGGGTTGCCGACCTTGCCGCTGATCGACGAGACGTTGACGATGCCGCCGCTGCCCTGCTCGCGCATGACGGCCGCCGCGGCCCGCAGACCGAGCCAACCACCGACGAGGTGGACGTCGAGAACGCGCCGGAAGTCGTCCAGCGTCATGTTGCGCAGCGTCTTGTCGCGGGTGATGCCGGCGTTGTTCACCCAGAAGTCGAGCGACCCGAGCTCGGCCTGACACACCCGCGCCGCCTCGGCCACCGCGTCCTCCTGGGTGACGTCGCAGGTGACCGCGATCGCCCGGCCGGGTCCGGTGCTGCTGAGCTCGGCCGCCGTACGCGTCGCCGCGTCCCCGTCCAGGTCGGCGATCAGGACCGCCGCCCCCTCGCGTACGAGTGCGGCGGCGATGGCCCGCCCGATGCCCTGCGCGGCTCCGGTGACGACGCCGGCCTTGCCCTGCATCTCGTTCACAGCAGGATCGGCACTGCGGAGTAGCCGCGCACCGTGCTGGTGTGCTGGCGGACCAGCCCGGCGCGGTCGACCTGCCACTGCGGGAAGCGGCGGAGCGTCTCCTCCAAGGCAATGCGGCCCTCGATGCGGGCGAGGTTGGCGCCGACGCAGAAGTGCACGCCGTAGCCGAACGAGACGTGCCGCCGCATCTGGCGCCGTACGTCGAAGCGGTCGGGGTCGGGGAACTCCCGCTCGTCGCGGGCGGCCGCCCCGGTCAGCAGCATCACCCGGGAGCCGGCCGGCACCGTCTCGCCGTACCAGGTGACGGGCGCGGTGGTCCACCGGCCCTGCACCGGCGACGGCGGCTCGAAGCGCAGCAGCTCCTCGACGGCATTACGCAGCAGGCCGGGGTCGTCGACGAGCGCCGACCGCTCGTCCGGGTGGTCGTCGAGGACCACCGCGGCGTTGCCGAGCAGCCGGCCGACCGTCTCCGTCCCGGCGGTGAACAGCAGCAGCCCGAAGCTCGCGACCTGCTCGGGGGTCAGGCGGTGCGTCTCACCGTCCTGTTCGATCTCCGCCGCACAGAGCGCCGACATCAGGTCGTCCTGGGGATCGCGTGTACGCCGCTCGACCAGGTCCTGCAGGTAGGTGTGCAGCGCGATCTGGGCGGTCAGCGAGGTGTCGTTGATCATGCCGACGTCGGGCTCGATGTGGAAGAGCTGGTCGATGTTGCGGCGCTGCTCCTCCCGCTCGTCGTCAGGCACCCCGAGCAGCGCGGAGATCACCCGCGACGGCAGCTGAGCGGCGAAGTCGTTGAAGTAGTCGAAGCCGGAGCCGCCGACATGCGGGTCGAGCAGCTCGGCGCACAGCTCACGGATCGTCGGCTCGAGGTCGGAGATCCGGCGGGCGGTGAACGCGCGCCAGACCAGCCCGCGCAACGCGGTGTGATCCGGCGGGTCCATGAAGATCATCTGACCGGAGCCGGCCATGTCGGCCCCGCTCATCAGCTCCAGCACGGTGCCTCGGCTCGAGCTGTAGACCTGCTCGTCGAGATGCGCCGCCTCGACGTCGTCGAAGCGGCTGAGCGCCCAGAAGTCGAAACGGTCGTTGCGGTAGAGCGGCGCCTCGTCGCGCAGCCGCTTCCAGACGCCGTACGGCGCCGAGTCGATCTCCGTGTCGTACGGGTCCCAGTACGGACCGACGGTGGTCACCACAGCCTGCTCCCTACACGTGCGCGGGTCGGGCACAGCATGCACCCCGGGCAGGTGACGACGACGCGGAACCCGACCCGGTGAAGTGCATACATTATTGACGGCCTCCGGCTCAGATCTTGCGGCCCCTAGGGGCTAAAGCATTTCTCGTCGCGGACCGGCCGGGCAACTGCTTCTCCTGAATTGCGTTTTGCCTGCTCAGAAGCCGCTTCGGCGGGTAAAGTCGAACGCATGTTCGGTACGCAGCAGCTGACGCGCCTGGCCCAGGCCGGTGCCCTGCTCGACGAGCTCCTGGCCGCGGTGAACGACGCCGAGGGCTGTCCGGGTCTGGCCCAGCTGACCGGCGACGAGGCCGCCGAGCTGTTCACGTCCGCGGCCGCCCTCACCCGCCAGGTCGACCTGCTGCAGGCGCTCACCGCCCAGCGCGTCGATGCCTCCGGCGTGTGGCAGCGCGACGGGGCCGCCGCCTCCACCAACGCCCATCTGCGGGCGCTCACCGGCGAGAGCGCCGCCTGGGTCGGCGCCCGCCTCCAGGCCGGCCGGGCCCTGGTCGACCATCTGCCCGCGACCCGGGCCGCCTGGCACGCCGGACTGATCGGACTCACCCAGGCCGCCATCATCCGCAAGGCCGTTGCCGATCTGACTGGTGAGCTGCGGGCCGCCATGGACCAGACCCTCGCGACCGTCGCGCCCTTCATCACCCACGCCGACCTGCTTCGTCGGGCAGAAGAGCTGTGCTCGCAGGCCGCGCCCGAGGCCGCCGCCGACAAGGCCGAGCGCGAATTCCACCGGCAGAGTCTGTTCCTCTCGAAGACGTTCGGGGGCCGCTACCGCATCGACGGCTGGCTGAATGCCGAGAACGGCGCACTGGTGACGGCGGTGCTGGAGCAGTTCACCGCCGCGCCCACACCGGATGCGAGCCGCCCGCCCGGCGAGACGCTGAGCCTGCGGCGGGCGCTGGGCCTGGTCGAGATGGCCCGCCAGGCCCTCACCCATGACAACGACTGCGCCGTGTCCACCACCCCGGCCAAGCCGACGGTCATCGTCACCATCCCGCACGACGACCTGCGCCACCAGCTCGGCATCGGCCTCACCGAGGACGGCGCCGCGATTCCCGCAGCCGCCGTCCGCCGCCTCGCCTGTGACGCCACCATCCTGCCGCTGCAGTACGACACCGACAGCCAACCCCTCGACCTCGGCCGCAAGGCGCGGCTCGCCACCTCCGGCCAGCGTTACGCCCTCATCTACCGCGATCGCGGGTGCCTGTTCCCGCATTGCGCGGCCAAGCCGTCACGCTGCCGGGTCCACCACTTCACGCACTGGCTGGACAAGGGCCTGACCGACCTGGTCAACCTCGGCCTGCTGTGCGAGTACCACCATCACGCCGTACACGAGGGCGGCTGGCGACATACCGGCATCCCCGGCAAGGACCTGAGGTTTCTCCCACCCGAGGCGAGGGTCCGGCGATGCTGAGCGGCGTCATCCCGTCAGCTGCAGACGGCGCGATACACCAACTCGGCGATGTAGCCGCTCGCCATCTGCCGTCCGGAGAAGGGGCGGACGAAGAGATGGAAGAGCACCGCCCCGATGAGCATGTCGAGGACGTCGTCGGCCGTCGGGCCGTCCTGCGGCAGTGTCGCCTCGGCCGTGAGGAGCGCGGTGAACGCCTTACGTACGCTGCCGCCCACCCGTTGAGCGGCGAAGGCGTTGCTGGCCGGGTCGGACTGGTAGACGGACAGGAGCGCCGGCAACGCCGCGCGGGCCGCCGGCCGGTCGAGGGTCAGTACGAAGGCATCGACGTAGCGCTGCAGGTCACGCCGCAGGTCACCGGTGGGGTGCACGTCGAGCTCGTCGAAGCCGGGGAAGATCGCGTTCTCGATCATGGCGACGCGGGACGACCATCGGCGGTAGATGGCCGGCGCTCCGACCCCCGCCCGCCGGGCCACGGCCGCGATGGACGTCGCCGCGAAGCCTCCCTCGCTGAGCAGATGGAGGGTGGCCTGCCGGATGCGCACATCGACGTCGGGGTCACGCGGTCGTCCGCGCACGACCTCCGTGTTCCCCTCCACGTGACTTACGTTATGTTCCGCCACGTAAATGGCGGCGGAGCCCCGGGAGCGTTCGATGACCCACTCTTACTCAGACAGCGAGTTCGTCGAGCGGATGTTTCCCGCCCCGACCGATTACGGCATCGCCCAGCCGGACCGGGCGGTCAGCAACGTTCTCTCGGGCACCGACGCCCCGCAGGGCGACGCCACCAAGTGGTACGAGGGCGGCGGCAAGATCGGCGAAAAGCCGCTGTCGGACATCATCGTGTACCCGCCGACCGGCGGCCTGCAGACGCAGGGCGATCCGTTCGAGGCGGTCAAGGTCGGGCTGCTGGTCGACATGGACAACGGCCAGCTCATCTTCGACTGGGTCAACTCCACGATCCTGGCGTTCGAGGACGCGCTGAACGAGGGCGTGTACGACCGTCCGGTGCGGCTCGTCGTCGCCGACGCGCGCGGCCTGCCGCGCGAGAACTTCAAGAAGGCGCGCGACGGCTTTGAGTGGCTGTGCGACCAGGGCTGCGTGGTCGTCATCGGCCCGGAGATCAGCGACAACTCGCTGTCGGTGCAGGACCTGGTCAACAAGCGCAAGGTGCCGGTGCTCGCCTGGACCGGGGCGTGGCGCTTCGCCAGCGAGTACTGCTTCACCGTCGCGAACGGTGACGTGCCCACCGAGGCCGTCATGTGCGCCCAGTGGCTGAAGGCCCAGGGCCACCAGAAGGTCGGCATGTTCTGGGAGCAGGGCAGCTCCGGCCGCGACTACTCCGGCTTCTTCCGCGACGAGTGCAACAAGCTCGGCCTGACCATCGCCCGCGACGTGAAGCTCGGCCCCAACCCGCGCGGCCTCGCCGACCACCTGCGCTCCATGCGCGAGGACGGCATCACCGGCCTGTACTACGGCGGTTACGGCTACTCCACGTTCCACTTCGCGCGGGCCTTCAAGGAGCTGGACTGGGATCCGCCGCGCGTGATGGGCACCGCGTTCATGTTCTATTCGAACACCAACGCCTGGGCCGAAGGCCTCGAGGGCTGGCACGGCATCGATCAGCTCGGCGCCGACGGCACCAACCCCAATTACGAGGCGATGGTGCAGCGGTTCGAGAAGCGCTTCGGCCGGGTCTCGAAGAACGTGGTCGTCGCCCTCGGCTACGACACCGCCCGCGTCGCCATCACCGGGATCGCCAATGCGGCCATGGCGACGCCCGAGGAGGTCAAGGACGGCATCGAGCGCATCCGCTGGATGCCCGCGACGAACGGTGGCCCCGGCGCCTACATCCAGTTCGGGCCGTACGACCACAAGGGGTACAAGGGCGACTACCTGACGATCCGCGAGCTGCGCGGCGGTGAGCTGCGCTTCGACGGCTACCACCGCCCGCAGCACCCGATCAACTTCGCATAGGTCCTCACGGGTCACCGTCGGCTCACGCCTCGGCACCCGGTTGGCGTAGCCAGGCGATAATTGCCGGGGCCGAAGTAAAAAGCGTGACGGCAATTCCCGGTTGGTACGCGGACCCTGCGGGCTCGCCAGAGCTGCGCTATTTCGACGGTCAGCAGTGGTCGGCGACCACGTCGCCGCGTCCGGTGGCTCCGCGCACCGCGCCGGAGGCGGCGGCACCCGTGCCGCAGCCGGTTGCCTTTCAGCAGCCTGTTCCGCAGCAAGCCGTGCCGCAGCCAGTCCAGCAGCAACAGGCGTACACACCCACGTACCAACCGACCTCTATGCCCGGGCCCACGGTGGGCCGCGCCCCCGCCGCCTTCCGGCCGGCCCCGGTGGTGCCGTTCTACCAGCGGCCGAAGCTCATGGCCGGGGTGGCTGCTGTCGCCGCGGTAGCCGTTGCCGGCGCGATCTTCGGTCCGGGTCTGCTGCAGGACGACGACACCGCATCGACGACCGCGGCGAGCACACCCGCGGCCTCGACCGTGCCGGCCCCGACGAGCGTGCACCTCGAGCTGCACACCCCGGCCAGCGTGAACGGGGTGCCGCGGTCGACCGACGCCGCCACGACCGCAGCGGAGGGCAAGATCCGTACCGAGTGGTCGCAGCTGACGAACAGACTCGTGGTCGCGCTCTACGAAGCACCGAGGGCGAAGACCGGCGCCTTCGTGATCGTGGGAGGCGGTGGGATCGCAGCCGACAAGCAAGCTCGATTCGTCGCGGCGCTGACCGAGAACTTCACCGAGGACGACGGCAGCCACGTGCGCTTCACCCCGGCGACGACGGGCTCGTTCAGCGGGACCAACACCTGCGCGTCCCATTCCGGCGTCGAGGCGATGACGGTGTGCGTGTTCGCCGACGATTACGCCACGGGGATGATCGGCATGCCGGGCGACGAGCCGACGCGTATCCAGGACCTCCTCGAGCTGCGCAAGCAGGTCGAGGTGCTGGCCCCGGGCCCGGGTGCGGCCGACCCCGCCACCCCGGCCACCAGCTCCGCCAGGTCCGACGCCGTCACGATCGGGAAGAACGTCTCGAGCTACTACGTCGACGGCACCGGCCCTCTCGCGGCGACGGCCCGGGACCAGACGTGGGTGCTGACCTCAACGACCGGCACTTTCGCCACAGGCAGGCTGTCGGCCGGCAACAGGATCGACCCTTCGACCGTCATCCGTAGTGACGACGACTACTGCGTCGCCGTCGCCGCAGGTGACGGCACCGTCTGGCACTACTCCGCTGCGAGCGGTCTCGGCCAGGGCACGTGCGACGCCGCCGCGTCCCCGAGCGGCGGCAGTGACACAGGCGGAGGCGAGCCGGCGTAACCGGGACTTGCTTGCGTCAGTCGGCCGGCAGGAACTGCAGGACCCCGGCGCGGACGGCGCCCGCGACGATCGGCGCACCGGTCGCCGGCACCACGTCGAGTGAGTTGGGCTGCTGGACCGTCGGGTACGAGATGCCCGTCGCGGTGAGCCGGTCGGTGCCGACGTTCAACGCGACCAGTCGGTTGCGGCCGGACAGCGCGACCCAGAGCCGATGGCGTACGAGATCGGCCGCCATGCCGTACGGCCCGCCCTCCAGCGGGAGGCGCTGGAGCAGGCGCGGGGGGCCGGACAGGTCGTAGAGCAGGATCGCGTTGCCGCGGGTGTCCGCGACCGCGACCGTGGTGGGGCCGGTCTGCACGATGTGGGTCGGTCCGTCGCCGGCCGGCAGGACGGCAACCTGCTTGACCGTGGGCGCGTCGTAGACGAAGAGCTGGTTGCCCCGGACGTCGGCCGCCGCGACCCGGTCGCCCGCCGCCGCGATGCCACCCGGCTGCACGCCCGCGGGCAGGACCGTCGACTTCCCGCCGGCACCGGGCTCGATGGCGCTGACGCTCTCGGCGAGCTCGTCGGTCACCCAGAGCCGGCCGGCGACGGACACCGCGTCGTGCGGCTGCTTCAGCGTGGTGTGCCGTACGGCGACGGTGCCGGCGGGCAGCGCCACCTCGAGCAGGGTGTCGGTGTCCTCGGCCGGCAGCAGCAGCGGGCCGCCGGGCTGCAGCAACCGCAGGTGGCGGGCCCGGCCGGGCACGTCGACGATGCGGATCCGGTGCGGGGCGGCGAGCCCGACGAAGGCGAGCGCATCAGGACTGCGCAGGGCCGCGATCACCAGGCCGTGCGTCGCGTCGACCACGACACCTTCGGGGGTGTCGCCGACCGCGAGCACGGTGCCGACCGGGGTCGTCGCCGGCGCAGGAGCGACCTGCGGCTCTGCGGCGGGGCTGACCTGCGGCTTCGGCGACGGGTCGGCCGACGAACCGGAGCTGCCGCACGCGGCGGCGCCCGTCACGACGGCCGCGGCGAGCAGCACGATCCGGGCCCGACACGACAGACGCATGCCTGACCTTCGACGGAATCGGCCGTACGGATGCATCCTTGCTCCAGTCCGCAGCGAAGGCTCCGCGACAGTTGTCATCGACGAGCGGTTCGGCGAACCGCTCCTGACTCCACGGGCGGATCATGACACTGGGTACGCCGGTCGACGTGGTGCTGCCCTGCCTCAACGAGGCGCTGGCGCTGCCGTGGGTGCTCTCGCGGATGCCGGAGGGCTACCGGGCGGTCGTGGCCGACAACGGCTCGACCGACGGCAGTGCGGCCATCGCCCGCGACCACGGTGCGCTGGTCGTCGACGTGCCGCAGCGCGGTTTCGGCGCTGCGGTGGCCGCCGGCATCGCGGCGGCAACGGCGCCGGTCGTGTGCGTCTGCGACGCGGACGCCAGCATGGATCCCCAGCTCCTGCCCCGCCTCGTCGCACCGGTGGTGGACGGCGTGTTCGACCTGATGCTCGGCAGCCGGCAGCCGACGACGTGGACCGCCTGGCCGCTGCACGCCCGGCTCGGCAACCGGGTGGTCGTCCGCAAGCTGCGCCGGGCGATCGGCCCGGGCGCCCCCGCGATCACCGACATCGGGCCGATGCGGGCGATGCGCCGGGAGCAGGTCGTCGCGCTCGACCTGCGCGATCGCCGCTTCGGCTACCCGCTGGAGATGGTGCTGCTCGCCGCCCGGGCCGGGTGGCGGATCGGTGAGGTGCCGGTGGACTACCTGCCCCGCAGCGGCCGCTCGAAGGTCACCGGGACCGTACGCGGGACGCTGCGCACCATCTCCGACATGCAGTCGGTGCTCGCCCGGTGACCCCGGCTGCCGACCCGGTGCGCTGCCGGCTCATCGTCATCGCCAAGCGCCCGGTCCCCGGCCGCGTGAAGACCCGGCTGATGCCCCGCTTCTCGGCCGAGCAGGCTGCGGAGCTGGCGGCCGCCGCGCTGGCCGACACGCTCGCCGCGGTCTTCGCCGCCGTACCGTTGGCGCGCCGCCGAGGGTTGCCCATCGAGCCGGTGCTCGCGCTCGACGGCGAGCCGGGCGACTGGCTCGACGTCCTGCTCGAAGGCGGGCGCCGGCCGCGGGTGGTCAAGCAGGTTGACGGCGGACTCGACCGCCGGCTGGCCGCCGCGTTCACCGACGCCACCGCGGGCCTGGCCGACCCCACCGCCCTGCTCATCGGTATGGACACCCCCCAGGTGACGCCGCGGCTGCTGGTCGACGCGGTCGCCACGCTCGTCGGCGGGGGCACGGATGCCGTACTCGGCCGCGCCGATGACGGAGGCTGGTGGGCGATGGGACTCAGGCGGCCCGATCCGGCACTGCTCGAAGGGGTTCCCATGTCGACCGAACGGACCGGGCTCGCCCAGTACACCCGGCTGCGCGAGGCCGGCCTCACCGTGTCGGCGCTGCCGACGCTGACCGACGTCGACACAGCTGCCGACGCGTACCGGGTGGCGGGCCAGGCCGAGCGCGGGCAGTTCGCGGCAGCCCTGGCCCGTATGACCGACGGTCGCCCGGCCGATCTCCCGCAGCAGTGAGCCGGACCGGAGCGGGCGGCAAGTCAACCTGGTTGCCCGTCGGGCTGTCGGTTCTCGGGCTGGCGGCCGGGCTGGTGCTGCAGTGGCGGGTGCAACGCCTCGGTGGGGTCGGCCCGGGTCGCTACGCGCTGCTCAGCCAGATCCTCATCTGGCAGGCGGTGGCGGTGGTGACCGCGTACGCGGTGACACGCATCCGGCAGCGTCGGCTCGCCGCCGCCCTGGTGCTCGCCGGCCTCATCCTCATCCCGGCCGCCAGCCTGACCCGCATCTCGCAGATCAGCGACGACCTCTATCGCTATGCCTGGGACGGCCGACTGCAGGCCCAGGGCATCGACCCGTACCGCTACGCCCCGCAAGACGGCAAGCTCGCCGGATTCCGCGACGACTGGCTCTGGCCCGACCGGCAGACCTGCCGGGAGCTGGGCAAGCAGTTCATCACCGACGACCCGGCCCACGCCTGCACCCGCATCAACCGGCCGCTGGTGCGCACCATCTACCCGCCGGTGGCCGAGGCGTACTTCTGGGTCGCCCACGTGCTGCCCGGCCCGGCACGCGACGCCAAGCTTCAGCTCGACGGGGCCGTCCTGTCACTGGCGCTCGCCGGCCTGCTGGGCTGGGGGCTGCGGCGTACCGGACGGGATCCGCTCGCCGTCGGCTACTACAGCTTCGGGCCGATGGCGGGCATCAACGTGGTCGGCGACGCCCATGTGGACGCCCTCGGAGCAATCTTCGGGGTCGGTGCCGTCCTGGTGGCGACGCTGCATCCCCGGCGGCAGGGGCGGGCCGGCCTGCTCGCCGGCCTCGCCATCGCGGTGAAGCTGTACCCGGTCCTGCTGCTGCCGGCCCTGCTGCGCCGCTCGGGTGGGAGAGCCGGCGCCCTGCGGCTGGTGGCGGCTGCGGCGGGCATCGTGCTCGTCGGCTACGTGCCGCATGTGCTGGCCGTCGGGCCCGACGTGCTCGGCTACCTCCCCGGCTATCTGCAGGAGGAGCGCTACACGACCGGCACCCGCTTCCTGCTGCTCGGCGCCGTCGGGATCGGCGGTGAGACGGCGAAAGTGCTGGCCGTCGCCCTGGTCGCCGGCGTCATCGGTGCGGTCAGCTGGGCCAGTTGGCGCGAACGCATCACTCCCGCGACCGGCGTGCTGGCCGTCTTCGGCGGGGCGTTCCTCGTCGCGACGCCGTCCGAGCCCTGGTACGCACTGCTGCTGCTGTGCATGGCCGTCCTGACCGGACGGTTGGAGTGGATCGCCCTGGTCGCAGCCTCGTATCCGCTGTACGTCGGCACCCTGATTCGCGAACATCCGAGCGGCACCGGACAGATCTCGTACGCCATCGCCGCGCTGCTGGTTCTCGGCATCACCGCCCTGCGCCTGGCGCGGGACCGACGGCAATTTCGGAAAGTTCTCGTCGTTGATGAACCGTTGAGAGATACCGGCCGAAGTAGATGGTGACAGCAGCCGCTCAGCCGGACGCAGAGCGTGAGCGAGCTGATCGAAGTTTCCGCCTCATCTCTGGGAGTTATTTCATGCGCCAGCACAGCCGTACCGTCACCCGTCTCGCCGCCACCGTCGCTGCCGGAGCCCTCGTCTTCGGCGGCGTGGCAGCCTGCGGCAGCAGCAGCACCGGGGGCTCCTCCGGCGCCAGCGCGTCGGCCAGCTCCACCACCGACCCGAAGGCCCCGATCCTGACCGTGCCGGAGCTCAAGGGCGTCGAGACCTCGGTGACCCTCGATGCGAACCTGCTGCCGACGCTGACCAGCCTCAAGGTGACCCCGGCCCCGACCGGCACCGGCACGCTGACCAAGCCGAACGGCGAGGCCACGCTGAACTTCCCGATCACCGGTGGTAACGCCACGGTGTACCAGAAGGGTCAGGTCGACCCCTACGTCACCGGCATCATCCACCACGAGGGCTCGGGCGTCTCCTTCACCGCCGGCGGCAAGACCCTGACCGTCGAGAACTTCGACGTCGACCCCGGCAAGTCGCTCCTGACCGCGCAGGTCAAGGAGATGAACGACGCCACCATCCCGCTGTTCTTCCTCGACGGCACCGACCTGCAGATCACCCCGCCCGGAGCTGACGGCATCGCCAAGCTCGACGGCACCAAGGTGGAGCTGACGGCCGAAGCCGCTGCCGCGATCAACAAGTACTTCGGTGTCACGGCATTCAAGCAGGGCATTCTGTTTGGAATCGCCCACATTCAGGCGAAGGGCTAACTAGTCCTCGAGGGTGGCTCGTCGGGCTTCACCGCCCGGCGGGCCACCTTTTTCATGTCCGAAGGGTGCGCCCCACATGACCGCGACCGACTCCGCTAATCGGCCGGCTCCTCCCGCCCGCGATGACACCGTCGAGGACGATCCCGTCGACCGCTTCTGGGCCCGCGTCCCGAAGCCCCCGGGCCCGTTCCACCGCGAGTTCTGGAAGAGTGCTGCCCGATCCCGGCGCGTGACCGCGGCGCTCGGGCTGATCCTGCTGCCGATGCTGACCTTCGTCATCGTCACCGGCTTCCTGTCCTACGCGGCGTACGAGCCCCGCCTCGCGGGCAACGAGAACATCCCCGGTGGTGGCGGGTGGCTGCATTTCTACCTCTTCGAGTGGCCCACCTCGCCGAGCTGGCTCTACCGGCTCAACCAGGGTGTGCACGTCGGCCTGGGCGTCGCGCTCACCCCGATCGTGCTGATCAAGCTGTGGTCGGTGCTGCCGAAGCTCTTCGACTGGCCGCCGGTCCGCTCGGTCGCCCAGCTGCTGGAGCGCATCTCGTTGATCGCGCTGGTGGGTGGCATCCTCTTCGAGCTCGCCACCGGCCTGCTGAACATCAGCTACGACTACGTCTTCGGCTTCAGCTTCTACACCGCGCACATCTACGGTGCGGTGGTCTTCGTCGCCGGGTTCGTCGTGCACGTGGCGCTCAAGCTCCCCCTCGCCTGGCGATCGGTACGCCACCGCACCACCGCCTCCGACGGTCCGGACGACCTGGCCGCCGACCGCCCCTGGCCGCGCACCATCTCGCGCCGCGGGATCATCGCGCTCGCCGGCAGTTCGTCGATCGTCGTCACCATCCTGTACGCGGGCCAGACCATCGGCGGCTTCTTCCGGCCGCTCGCGCTGCTCTCCCCGCGCGGCGGACCCGGCAGCCCGAGCTTCCCGATCAACCGCACGGCCGCCACCGCGAAGGTCAAGCGGGTTGACGACACCTGGCAGGTGGAGGTGGTGGGCCGCGAGACCGTCCGGCTCAGCCGGGCGCAGCTGCTCGCCCTTCCCCAGGTGACGGCCGAGCTGCCCATCGCCTGTGTCGAGGGCTGGTCGTCGGTGCAGACCTGGACCGGCGTGCGCCTGTTCGACCTCGCCCGTATGGTCGGACTCGAGGAACCCGTCGGCGCCTACGTCGAATCGCTGGAGCAGCGCGGCTCGTACCGGCACGTCTCGCTGTCGCGCGGCCAGGTCGGGGCGAGCCAGACTTTGCTCGCGCTGAAGGTCGGCGGCAAGGACCTCGAGCTCGACCACGGCTACCCGGCGCGTCTGATCATCCCGGCAGCGCCGGGCGTCCACAACACCAAGTGGGTCTCGCGGGTGACCTTCGATGTCTGAGTCGTCCAGGTCCGAGGCGACCGCCGCCACCGGCAGCCCCAAGGGCCCGCGGGTGCGCCGGCCGCGCTCGTTCCGCAGCGCGTACGGCGCCCACCCGATCCATCTGCTGCTGATCGTCGCGACCGCGGCGGTGGCCGGTTGGGCCGTCAGCCGCTGGCTGCAGGCCCCGACCCCGGTGCGGCTGCTCGTGTGGTTCGCCTGCGCGCTGATCGGCCACGACGCCGTCGCCGCGCCCGTGTACTCGGCGCTCGACCGGCTGCTGGTCCGCGTGGTCGGCGGCGTGTCCGCTGATGACGGCCTCGAGGACGAGCTGGTGTGGTGGCGACGGGCGGCGGTCAACCACATCCGCATCCCGGTGCTGCTCAGCGTCCTGCTGCTCGCCATGTGGTACCCGTTGATCCTGTCCCGCAGCGACGCGACCTTCTTCGCCGCTTCCGGCCGCCACCTGGACCGCTTCACCGGCAATTACCTGCTGGTCGTGGCGATCCTCTTCGGCGGCTCGCTGGTGCTCTTCATGGCCCGACTGGCTCGCGCAGCGGGTCGGTCACGAAGCGGCGCATCCCGTCCTCGAAGCTCGTCGCCGGCAGCCACCCCAGCTCCGCCCGAGCCCGGGACGAATCGGCCGTGACGTGCCGGACATCGCCGAGCCGGTAGCCACCGGTGATCCGCGGGGTCAGCTCCGTGCCGACCGTCAGGGCACGCGCCAGGTCGGCGACGGTGTGCGGCGTGCCGCTGCCGATGTTGTACGCCCGGAAGGCAACCGCGTCCGGCGCGCCGGTCGCCTCCAGCGCCGCGACGTTGGCGGCCGCGACATCCGTGACGTGCACGAAGTCGCGGCGCTGCCCGCCGTCCTCCATGACCTGCGGCGCCTCGCCGCGTTCGACGGCCGACCGGAAGATGGAGGCGACGCCGGCGTACGGGGTGTTGCGCGGCATGCCCGGCCCGTACACGTTGTGGTAGCGCAGGGCGATGACGGCTCCCCCGGTCTCGCGGGCCCAGCCGTGCGCGTAGTGCTCCTGGGCGAGCTTGGACGTCGCGTACGCGTTACGCGGATCCAGCCGCGCGTCCTCCTCGACCAGCCCCGAGCGCAGCGCACCGCCGCACACCGGGCACGGCGGCTCGAAGCGGCCGGCGTCGAGGTCGGCCGGGCGCCGGGGTGCCGCGGCCACGTCTCCGTGCAGCTCGCACGTGTAGCGGCCCTCGCCGTACACGACCATGCTACTGGCGAGGGCGAGGCGGGTGACGCCGGCCCGGGCCATCTCGGCGAGCAGCACCGCCGTACCCAGGTCGTTGTGGCCGGCGTATGCGGGCAGGTCGGCCATGTCGACCCCGAGCCCCACCATCGCCGCCTGGTGGCAGACCGCGTCGGTGCCGGCGAGCACCGGGCGCATGTCGTCAGCTTCCCGCACGTCGCCGACGACCAGGCGCACCCGGGCGTCCAGGGCGGGAGGACCCGGCGGATGCACCGCGGGCAGCAGCGCGTCGACCACCGTCACCTGGTGACCGGCGTCCGCCAGCGCAGTGGCGACCTGGCTGCCGATGAAGCCCGCACCGCCGGTGACCAGGACGCGCATCTCTCACTCCGGATCTTGGACGCATGAACCGCAGCCTGCGGTGGGACGAAGACAGACAGACGGGCGAGCAGGGTCCGCACGGTGACGACCCGGGAGCCATTCTGACGCTTCAACCTACGCAGTCGCCCCCCCGACAGCGCCCGGCCGACCCGGCCCGCGTCTTCGGGCAATCGCTGCTCACGCGGCAGCTGAGCGCCTGCACACCCGACGGATCATGCTTCGAGCTCCCGATCGTCGACTGGCTTGCCGTCGACCTGCCGGGTGACGCGAGCCTGCTGGCGCGATGTACGCCCCCGACGCTCGACGTGGGCTGCGGTCCCGGACGGCTGGCGGCTGCGCTGCAGACCCACGGGGTACACGCCCTCGGGGTGGACGTGAGCCCGCAGGCCGTCGCCCACGCCCGCTCGGCCGGGGCGAGCGCCATCTGCCGCTCCGTGTTCGAGAGCCTGCCCGCCGAGGGCGGATGGGAGTCCGTCCTGCTGGCCGACGGCAACATCGGCATCGGCGGCGATCCGGTGGTCCTGCTGCAGCGCATGCGCGCGCTGATGAGCGGCACCGGTGCGGTCTACGCCGAGGTCGTTGCCCCCAGCCGGCCGACGCGCCGGCACCGCCTGCGTATCGACGCCGGTGACGGGCAGCGGTCTGCCTGGTTCGACTGGTGCGAGGTGAGCGCCACCGACGTCGCCGCCGTCGCGGGCCAGGCGGGGCTTGCTCTCACGACCACCTGGACGTCGCACGGCCGCTGGTTCGCGGAGCTCCGCCCGGTCTGATCCGGCGCGTCTCCTACAGGCCGGACGCGGTGCCCGGCCGGGCCTTGCCGGTGCGTACCGCGGCCGGCAGCACGCCGGTGTAGAGCAGCTCGGATGCCACGTCGTGCAGCTTGCGCGCGGTGGCCTGCGCCGACTTGCGGAGAAGCTCCATGGCCTGCTGCGCCGTGATCTTGTGTCGTTCGACGAGGACCCCCGTGGCCCGGCTGACCAGCTCGCGCGTCTCCAGCTGCACCGTCATCTGCGAGATCTGCGACTGCAACCCGACGATCGTGTCGCCCTCCGCCGCGTAGTAGATCCGGCGGGAGTCGGACACGTCGAGCAGGATGCCCACCACGATGCACGGCTCGTCCGGCAGGCGACGCACCGACATGATCACGGTCCGGGTGTCGTTGCCGACGGTCACGACCCGGTGCTCGAAGACGAACGGCTGACCGTCCTTGCACACGCGGGCGAGTGCCTGCGCCGTACGCCCGCGGTCGCCGTCGTGCTGGTGTCCGAGGAACAGGTCGTAGCCGGGCTCCGGATACCGCTGTCTGGCCGGCTCGGCATAGCCGAGGAGCTCGTACAGCTCGTCCGACCAGCTCCACCGGTCGTCCGCCGGCTCCCAGCGGAACGTCGCCGCAGCCATCGAATCGAAGTCGGGATCGGGGTCGGAAGGGAGCGCCTCGTCGGGTGTCCTCGCCAGCGTCAACCGCTCGCGATCCGGCAGCGCCGCGGTGTCGTTGCCGCCCACATGAGACATTCGTGGGGGGTGTCGTACCGGTTCATCCCCGAGGGTGCGCAACTGCATCGGTCGGCTACACCTGTCCGAGGCCGCGGGCTACGAGGAAGATCCCCACGCCGCAGATCACGCCGGCAGTCGCGAGGGGAAGGATCGAGAACGCGCGAGCCGTCCCGCCACCGAGCCGGAGCCGCCGGACGACCCGGCCGCGCAGGCGGGCCAGCAGCAGGCCGATGCCGACAAGGGTGAGCGCCATCCCGAGGCCGTAGAACACGACCAGCAGCACGCCGAACCAGGCCCGGCCCAGCGTGATGGCGGCGATGAGGACGACGACGGCGGACGGGCTGGGGACGAGCCCGCCGGCGAGGCCCATGGACAGCAGGTTGCGCATCTTGATCGGCTGCTCGGGGTCGAGCGGCGCGTGGGTGTGCAACCGGCCGCCGTGGCGATGCACCAGGGCCTGCGTCGGCGTCCCGGCCGGACGCTCGAGCGTCGCGAGTCCGCCTCCCGGCACCGGGGCCGGACCGTGCGACGCGACGAGCCCGTGGTCGTGCTCGTGGTCGTGGCTGTCGTGGTCGTGGCTGTCGTGGTCGTGGCCGCCGTGGTCGTGGCTGTCGTGGTCGTGCCCGTGGCCATGGTCGTGCGGGTGCGCGCCGTGGTCGTGATGTTCGTGGTCGTGGTCGTGGTCGTGGTCGTGGTGCTCGTGGTCGTGATGTTCGTGGTCGTGGTGCTCGTGCTCGCCGTGCCCGTGGTCGTGGTGCTCGTGCTCGCCGTGCCCGTGCTCGTGCTCGTGCCCGTGGTCATGCTCGTCGTCGTGGCCGTGTTCGTGCTCGTGCGCCACCGCGTCGTGGTCGTGGTCGGCGAGCGCCACGCCTCCCCAG
Source organism: Frankiaceae bacterium (assembly GCA_965199805.1). Taxonomy (GTDB): domain Bacteria; phylum Actinomycetota; class Actinomycetes; order Frankiales; family Frankiaceae; genus DATAZK01. The sequence continues at coordinate 208,382 of CBDATO010000001.1, forward strand.
ATCGTGCGGCGCTCCCACGCCCCGCGCAGCAGTGACCACCCGATGGTGAGCAGCAGCAGCCCGCTGGCCACCCCGAGCCAGGGATAGACGCTCTCCGGCGCGAAGGTGGCGTACGTGGAGAGCAACAGCCCGAGGATGAGGACGCCCAGCGTGTGGGTCGACGTGACGGCCAGCCCGATCAGCAAGACCTGACGCAGGTTGCCGCGGTCGGCAATCAGGTAGGCGGCCATGACCGTCTTGCCGTGGCCGGGCGCGAAGGCGTGGAACGCGCCCAGCACCAGCGCGAGGAGTACGGCGAGCAGGCCGACCCCGATGCTGAGCTGCGGATTGCCGACGAGGTCGGTGAAGGCCACGCTCAGCCGGTCGACCCCGCGGCTCTGCTCCTTGCTGCGCGGGGCGTCGGTGCCGGCGAGCGGATCCGGGGCGTCGGCGCCGCCCGCCGAGGCCCGCAGAGTCGCCGATTTGGTGGTGAGGGGCGAGGTGAGCAGATCCTTGGGATACGCCGTCAGCGCCCGGCTCACGCTGTCGGATCGCACGTCGGAATCCGACAGCGTCGTTCCGTCGCCGAGCGCGATGATCTCGTGCCAGCCGACGCGGCCGTTGTCCGAGTCGTCCCGGAACGACACGGGCGTGTCCTTGCGGATGGTGACGCGGTCACTCGTCGAGAGCCGGCAGGTCAGCCGCGACGTCGGCAGGCCACCCGCACCGGCCGGGAAGGCGAGGGCTTCGGCGTCGACCTCGAGCGGGACGGCCCGACCGTCGACGGTCAGCGTGAGCTGACCGATGATCACCTTGCAGGCGCGGACACTCCAGGCGCGCTGCGCCTCCGGCTTCGCCGTCTTCGCGATGGGGTCGGAGGCGAACGTGAGCTGCTGGGTGGGGATCTCCGCCCGGTCGGTCACGTGGTCGACGAGCACACGGTTCGTCTGTACGCGCAGGGCGTCGAAGCTGTTCACCGTGAAGTTTCCGAGCGGGTGCGCGGAGGCGGCCACCGGTACCGCGATGAGCAGCAGGAGCGCGCCCAGCAGGGTGGCGGCAACGATGCTCAGCCGTCTGACAGAACCCCGCCCGAAAGCACCCCGCCTGAAAAAGCCGCGCCTCACGAGACCCCGAGCGCCGTCAGCGCCTGGCGCGCCTGCGGGGCCTGCAGGGTCGAGAAGTGCGGGTTGAGGGCCAGCGCACGCTTCAGGTCGGCGATCGCCTCGGTACGCATGCCGAGCGCCTTCTCGATCATCCCGCGGTGGAAATGGAAGAGCGCGCTCGGCGTGCCCAGCCGCAGCGCCGCCGTGGCGTGCACCAACGCCTCGCGGTCACGCCCGTTGACGTGCAGCGCCCAGGCGTACGCGTCCTCCACCAAGGTGCTCTGCCGGCGCTTGTACTCGGCGGACGCGCTCGACAGCGCCGCGGCGGGATCGCCGTGGTCGGCCTGGAACAGCGACAGCTCGAGGTCGACGTTGACCCCCTGCGACTGGAAGATCTTCTCCTCGGTCAGCACCAGGTCGTACTGCTGCTTGGCCTCTTGCGTGCGGCCGAGCGAGCTCAGGTAGTCGCCGAACTCGATGACGTACTGCGGCAGCGGCAGCCGGTTGACCACGTCGGTGTAGTCACGGACCGCCGCGTCGGTCTTGCCCTGCGCGGCCTCGACCTTCGCCAAGCCGTAGAGCGGTGGGACGTAGTCGGGGTCGAGCCGGATGCCCTGCCGGTAGTACCGCTCGGCGAGCGCGAGGTCGTTGTCGTAGTTCCAGGCGAGCTCACCGAGGTAGAACGCGGCGAAGGCGGCGTCCGACGGTGACGTCACGGAGGTGTCAAGCCCGAGTTGCAGGTCGGCGCGCGCCTTCGGGATGTTGCCGCGCAGCTCGTACGCGTACGAGAGCCGGCTGAAGGACGAGAGGCTCGGCCGCGTCCGGTCCATCTTCGTGAACGCCGCGAAGGCTTCGTCGTAGCGGCCGAGCTCGTTGAGCGCGTCGCCTTTCACGCCGTACGTGGTGGCGTTGTACGCGTTGATCGCCAATGATTGATTGGCGAGGTCGAGCGCCTCGGAAAAATCGTGGCGGGCGGCGGCCACGGTGGCCTTCACCGTGAGAGCCAGGAAATTGTCCTTCGGCATGATCTTGAATGATTGCGCCAACGCCCCGTCGGCCTTCGGGTAGTACGTGGGATCGGCGGTGATCCGGCCCTGCTGCACATAGTCCGCCGCGAGCCCCGCCCAGGCCGTCCAGTCGCCCGGCACGTCCTTGAGACGCGCCTGCTGCTTGGTGATGTCGGCAGCCACCGTGTCGAGCCGGTTGGAGGACCCTGTACCGGCGGCCGCGGCGGCGGGCGTGGACCCGGCCGGCCCGGCGGCCGGACCCGACGGCGTACCCCCGATCAGGCCTACGACCAGCAGCACCGCGGCTGCGACGATCACGATCGTGACGGCTGCCAACAAACGTCGACCACCCCAACGGGACACGGGCCGCTCCTGTCGACGATCAGCGGGTTCGGAGCAACCACACGCCGTCTTCAAAGCGAGGGGTGGTAGCCGGGCCGAACTTTATGTCATGGTGTCTCTTGCACCCCGAGTTCGCACGGAATCGCGAAACGGATGTGTGGGCCAGGTCGAGGTCGACCCTTGACAGGCCGCTGCTGAGCGAAACGGGGGCTGTGAGCCGCATTCTCGTGCGGCTGCGTCGGGCACTTCCGACGTCTTCAGAGAGCTCACACAGCGAGCTTTCTTCGGCATGCGCCAAATCGTCAACGGTCCGCACAATCTGGAGACCAGATGTCCTCTGTCGATCCTTCCGACACCGCTTTCGACGCGGAGGCGGCCACGGCTGCTCCGCGTCGTCCGCGCCTCAACCGCCGACGCAAGTTCGCCGCAGGCGGCCTCGCCGTCCTGATGGCGGCCGGCGCCGCGCCGCTGCTGCTCGCCCCGGGCAGCGGTTCCGCGTCCAGCCACCGCGAGGCACCGCTCATCGCCGGGCTGCCTCAGCTGGACAACACCGACGTCTACGCCTTCCGTAGCCCGGAGAACGACGGCAGCGTCACGCTGCTCGCGAACTGGATCCCGTTCGAGGAGCCGGCCGGTGGGCCGAACTTCTACCCGTTCTCCAACCGCGCGGCGTACGACATCAACATCGACAACAACGGTGACGGCTACCCGGACATCACGTTCCGCTGGACGTTCGGCAGCCGCTACCTCAGCGACCAGACGTTCCTGTACAACACCGGCAAGGTGAACCACCTCAACGACAACACGCTGAACTACCGGCAGTGGTACAACCTGCGCTACTACCGGTACTCGGCCCCCGGCAAGCACGACGCCGGCAAGCTGCTCGCCTACCACGCGCCGGTCGCCCCCTCCAACGTCGGCACCGCCTCGATGCCGAACTACGGGCAGCTGCGCACCGAGGCCATCGGAAACCTGAGCGGCGGCGTCAAGGCGTTCGCCGGCCAGTCCGACGACCCGTTCTTCCTGGACCTGCGCGTCTTCGACCTGCTCTACGGCGGTGACCGCAACCGCGGCTTTACCGAGGTCGGCACCGACTCGTTGAAGGGCTACAGCGTCAACACCGTGGGGATCAAGCTCCCCCGGGCCACCCTGGCGCTGAACCGCAACCCGAGCCGTAACCCGGCCATCGGGGTGTGGAGCTCGACGATCGCCCTGGACTCCACCGGCCGTGGCACCCAGGTGAGCCGGCTCGGCATGCCACTGGTCAACGAGGTCGTCATGCCGGTCAAGTTGAAGGACATTTTCAACTCGATTCCGCCGTCGGTGGACCACACCCAGCCGGCGGTGGTGAACAAGGTGCTGTACCCGGAGGTGCCGGCCCTGGTTCAGACCATCTACGGCATCAACGCGCCGAGGACCCCGCGTAACGACCTGTTCGAGACGTTCCTGACCGGCTTCGCGAAGAAGGCCAAGACGGCTTCGGGCGGAGCAGCGCCGATCCAGCTGGACCTCAACTCCCAGCTGATCAACAAGGACGTGGTGGCCAGCAAGTTCACGCCGTCTGAGATGCTGCGACTCAACGTCGAGATCCCGCCGACCCGGAACCCGAACCGTCTCGGCGTCCTCGCCAACGACGTCCAGGGCTTCCCGAACGGGCGACGCCTCACCGACGATGTCGTCGACATCGAGCTGCGAGCACTCGAAGGTGCGCTGCCGCCGTACGCCAACGGCAACACCACCAGTGACGCGGTCGACGCGAACAACAAGCCGTTCCTGACGACCTTCCCGTACACCGCACTTCCCGACGCGGGTTCCGCCACCCGCTGACATGCACCGCACGTAGGGGCACCGTAAGAAACTTCAGGGGCGGATCCTTCGGGATCCGCCCCTGAGGTGCGTCTGGAACGAGCCGGCGGGCTCAGCCGGCCGCGAGCGGACTGTCGACGGCCGTCACTCCCCCGTCGGCGACGACCGCCTGACCCGTGATGAACGCCGCGTCCGCCGACAGCAGGAAGCGCACGACGCCGGCGATGTCCTCGGGCTGACCCACCCGGCCGAGCACCGACGCCTTCGCGTTGCGCTCGTCCATCTGCTCCGGGAGCATCGGCGTCCGGATGTAGCCGGGGCAGACCGCGTTGGCGCGGATGCCGCGCGGACCGAGGGCGTCGGCGAGCGAGCGGGTGAGGCCGATGAGCCCCGCCTTCGAGGCGCAGTACGACGGGATGGCGCCGTGGCCCACGATGCCCTCGATCGACGCGATGCCGACCACGGCCGAGCCGGACACCGCCTCGAGGTCGGGCAGCAGGAGCTGCACGATGCGGGCGTGCGCGGTCAGGTTGACGTCCAGCAGCTTCTGCCACCGGGCCCAGTCGATGACGCCGATGGGCGATGGGTCGACCATCCCGGCCGAGTGCACCATCCCGCCGATGGACGGCAGCGCCTCACGGGTGGCCTGCACCGCCGCCTCGAGCGCGGCCTCGTCGGTCACGTCGACCTGCAGCCCGACGGAAGGCACTGCCAGCGACGCGGCCACCTGCTGCGCCGCCTCGCCGTCGAGGTCCCAGATGGCGACCGGGCGGCCCACCTCGGCGAGGTACTCGGCGCAGGCCTTGCCGATACCGGATGCACCGCCGGTGACGACGACACCGCTGGTGACGGGCTCTTTCATCTGGGACTCCTGGTCTTGATCCGGACTGTCAGGTCGCGCGGAACGGTCGCACTCACTGTCCCTGACGGGCCGGGGCCGCCCGTACGCGGGTGGTCAGGCGGTGATGTGGGTCAGGCAGTGAATCGCGCGGATGCGCCGGCGTCGATCGACATCACCGTGCCGCTGATGTTGCGCGACTGCTCGGCAGCGAGGAAGAGCACGGCCCGCGTGATCTCCTCCGGCTGCACCCACGGCGTCGGGACGACGTGCAGGCTCGCGAAGACCTCGGCCGCGTCCTCGCGGGTGGGCTGCTCCAGGTCGGGACGCATCAGCCGGCGGATCGACTCGTTCTGGATCATCGGGGTGTCGACGTTGCCGGGCGCCACCGCGTTGACCGTGACCCCGTGCCGGGCGAAGTCGTGGGCGGCCGACTTGACCAGGCCGATGACGCCCCACTTCGACGCGGTGTAGCCCGCCGTGTTGGGCCCGCCCATCCGGCCCATCATGGAGGCGGTCGCGATGATGCGGCCGTAGCCGCGCTCGACCATCCCCGGCCCGACCGCCCGGATCGTGTTGAACACCCCGGTCAGGTTGATGTCGAGCACCTGCTGCCAGGTCTGCTCGGAGATGTCGTAGACCGGCTTGCCCTCGGCAGTCGCGATGCCGGCGTTGGCACAGGCGATGTCGATCCGGCCGAAGCGCTCGGTCGCGCGCGCGACGAGGTCCTGCAGGGCGGCGAGGTCGCGGACGTCGGCCTCGGCGGCGAGGCACTTCCGGCCCTCGGCCTCGACGAGCTTGACCGTCTGCTCGAGGTCCGCCGGCTCGGGCAGCGCGTAGCGCACCGAGTCGAGCCCGCCGAACCAGTCGCAGAGCACGACGTCGGCGCCCTCCCGGGCGAACGCGACAGCGTGCTCACGGCCCTGACCCCGTGCACCGCCGGTGATGAAGGCGACCCGTCCCTCGAACGATCCCATTGCTACTCCTCACGTCTGCGGCCCGGCCGGACCACCCCCCTTGCTACGCCAGGCCGCCGCTGCGCCCTCATGCGGGGCTCACGCCCGCAGGTGCAGCGTCAGCTCCTCCGGCCCCCGGATGAAGTTGCTGGTCCAGGTGAGCGGCTCCTCCGTCAGCTCGGTACGGGGGAAGCGCGTGGCGATGGTGCCGACCACGACCTGCAACTCGAGCCGGGCGAGCCAGCTCCCGACGCAGACGTGGGGTCCCTTGCCGAACGCGAGGTGCTGGTGGGCGTCGGCCCGGGTGATGTCGAGCGTGTCGGCCGTCGGGCCCCAGCGGTCGCGGTCGCGGTTGGCCGACGCGATCCAGCAGACGACGTCGGTGCCGGTGGGGATGCTGACGCCGGCGATCTCCAGGTCCGTCGCCGCCGTACGCCGCATGTACTGGGCGGTCGGCTCGTAGCGCAGCAGCTCCTCGACGGCGGCGTCCAACAGCTCCGGCCGTTGCACCAACAGCTCCCACTGGTCGGGGTTGCGGAGCAGCGCGTGCAGGCCGAGCGCCGTCTGGTTGACGGTGGTGTGCATGCCGGCCAGGTAGAGCGTCGCCACGTACGCGACCACCTGCTCCGGCTGCATGAGCTCGCCTTCGTCGGCAGCGGCGATCACCGCGGAGACCATGTCGTCGCCGAGGTGGTCGCGTTTCCAGTCGATCACCTCGCGCAGGTGGTCCGACAGGCTGGCCGACGCCTCGAGATTGCGCGCCAGCTCCTGCGGCGTGAGCCAGGCGTTGACGAGCTCGAGGCTGCGCCAGGTCCACTCGCGCAGCTCCTCCACGTTGCCCACCTCGGGCACGCCGAGCAGGTCGCACGTGAGGTGGTACGGCAGCGGGAAGCCCAGCTTCTGCACGACCGGCAGGACGGCGCCGTCCTCCGAGCCGGCGAGCGCGTCGTCGACGATCTGCTGCGCCCGGTCGCGGAAGCGTTGGACAGCCCGGTTGACCAGTCTCGGCATGATGACCCGCCGCGGCCGGGCGTGACCGGGACCATCGGCGGCGAACGGGTTGGCCGGGAAGTGCCGGCGCCGCGTCTCGTCCTCGGGGTGACGGGTGATCTCGGTGAGCCCGGTGGCGACGTCGTCGTGGCGCAGCAGGAAGCACTTGCCGCTCAGCGGTTCGATGCAGATCGGGGTTGTCTCGCGGATGGCGCGCAAGTGCGCATACGGGTCGGACAGGTATTCGGCCGAGCGCGGACGCATCACCGGGCCCTCCACGAGGTCACCGGCAGGCTCGGACACCACAGCGCTCGACACCGCGGCAGTCTGCAAGGCCACCCCGGCCACCGTCAACCCGGTGGCCGGGGCAGGCCCGTCAGTCGCTTCCGGTCAATCCGCGTGGGCGGCCACCATCGACACGTGGGCGGAGACGATCCGCCATCCCGCTGCGGTCCGCTGCCACACCTGGGACTGCCGGCCGACCGCCGGTTGGCCCGGGTAGTCGAACAGCGTGGTCACCACGGCGGCGTCCGTACCGAGGGGCGTCAACCGGGTGTCGAACAACCGGCGGCCCACCGGCAACGGGGGCTGCCGGCGGCGCCACTCGGCGAGCGCCGCCGAGCCCACCTGCATGTCGCTGATGCCGAACCGGACGAGCTCGGGATCGTCGGCGAAGAGCTCCCCCATGACGTCCACGTCGCCGGCGACGAGCGCCGTCTCGTACCGGTGGAAGGCGGCCATGACATCGGAGGAGGTGCCGGTCGTCATCTGCCGCCGACCTCCGCCGCGACACCCGGGCGAGCGGCCGCGATCTCGGGCTCCCCTGCCTGTGCCGGCACCTCGATCATCGAGTACTCGGCGTCGAGCAGGGCGAGCTCCTCGGTGTGGTCGATGGGCGTCGCACCGCGCTGCGCGAAGAGCACGCACACCACGGCGGTGAGCAGGTAGCCGAGCGCGACCTGGCCGTTCGCGTTCCACCCGACCTTCGGTGCGTGGATCAGCCCGATGAAGCTCAGCACCGATCCGACGAGGGCGAAGCCGGCGGCCCAGTAGAAGCGCCGATCGATGAGGAAGCTGGTGATGGCGCCGAGGATGAGCCCGACGAGCACGGCCCCGCTGCCGAGGATCAGCAGGCCCTTGTAGATGACCCCGGCCCCGGCGAGATTGTCGTACCCGACCTTCTCCGCCGTGGTGCCGGCCGCCGACAGCACGTCGGCCATCGATCCCTGGGCCCAGGAGGCGATGTTGGGGATCAGCGCGACCACGATGGCGGCGGCGTGCACCTTGGGTGTCGTCTGGAAGGCCTGCGCCCCGATGAGCAGGCCGATGTAGAGCAGGATCGGGACGATCGCCGGGAGCGGCAGCACCGCGCCGAGCAGGCCGAACATGCCGAGGAAGCAGAGCAGGGCGATGACGATGCCGACACCCATCGAGTAGCCGGTGCGGCCTCCGGCGGCCTTCCAGCCGGGGTGGCCGATGTAGACGGCCGGCGGGAACGGCGAGCCGAGTGCGGCGCCGATGATGGCGCCGGTGCCGTCCGCGAAGAGCACGCTGCGCAGGTTGTAGTTGTCACCGGCGACCGACGCGCTCTCGACGTTGGTCATGCCCTCGGTGAAGTTGTAGACGCCGAGCGGGATGGCCGTCGCGAGCAGCGGGCTGACGTCCTTGAGGCCGTCGAAGAGCAGGTCGAAGTGGAACGTCGGCAGGCCGATGGCGATGTCCTTGGCCGCCGAGGAGACGTCCGGCACCGACATGTAGCCGCCGATCCAGCCGATTGCCGTGCCGACGAGCAGGGCCGCGAGCCCGACCGGGATGCCGCCGGGCAGCTTCACGTCGGTGAAGAAGCCCACCACGATGATGGTGAAGACAGGCAGGGCGATCCACGCGGCCTCGAACATCTGCCCTGCCGGCCGCATGGCGATGAAGGCGATCGAGATGCCGGCGAGCGTGCCGAGCAGCGCCGCCCGGGGCGTGAAGCGCCGGATGTACGGGCCGACGAACGCTCCGAGCAGCACGATCACGCCGATCACGAACGCCCAGGCGATGCCGGTCTGCCAGGCGCGTACCGGGTCCTTCGTCTTGAGGAAGACCGGCAGCATGACCAGGAAGGTCACGATGAACATGTGCGGCACGCTCGGCCCGTACGGCATGGCCGTGACGTCGGACCGGCCTTCCCGGCGCGCCAGGCGGCGGGCGAGGAACGTGTAGTAGACGTTGCCGATCAGCAGCTGGATGCCGAGCGCCGGCAGGATCGCCAGGTAGACGTCGTGCTTGGAGATGTGGATGACGCCGATGCACAGGCCGGTGAGCACCAGGACGTTGACCAGGATGTTGAAGCCGAGGCCGAAGAAGGCGTTGGTGTCGCCGCGTACCCAGAACGGCAGGCGGGCGGCGGCGGCCGTCGGGGACGGCGGCCGATCGGTGGCTGTGGACATGGCGTTCTCCTGATTTCGGGCAGGCGGGAGCGAAGCGGGGCGTATCGAGAGGCGCGGACGCGCAGGCGTCAGCGGGGAATCAGGTCAGCGGGATCAGGACAGCCGGATCAGGACAGTGAGAGGGCCGGCGTCGCCGGGATGCGCGCGGCCTCGAGGGCTGAGACGACGTCGGTCGACGGCGCGACCCAGCCGAAGATCCCGCCCTGGGCGCTGATCATCGCGAGGGCGGCGCGTTGGAAGTCCGGGAAGTACGAGCCGACGCAGTCCGAGAGGACCAGGCACTCGTAACCCCGGTCGTTCGCCTCGCGCACGGTCGTGTGCACGCACACCTCGGTCGTGACACCGGCGACGAGCAGCGACGTGATGCCGCGGTCGGCGAGCAGCTCCCCGAGGCCCGTCGCGTAGAACGAGCCCTTGCCCGACTTGTCGACGACGACCTCGCCGGCGAGCGGCGTGAGCTCGTCGATGATGTCGTGCCCGTACTCACCGCGGATGAGGATCCGGCCCTTGGGGCCCGGGTCGCCGATGCGCTGCGAGGGGTTGCCGCGCCGCAGCTTGGCCGGCGGGCAGTCGGTGAGGTCGGGCCGGTGACCCTCCCGGGTGTGGATGACCAGCAGCCCCGCGGCCCGTGCCGTCGCGAGCATCCGCTCGAGCGGGGCGATGACTCCGCGCAGCAGGCTGACGTCGTTGCCGAGGGTCTCGCCGAAGCCACCGGGCTCGACGAAGTCACGCTGCATGTCGATGATGACCAGCGCGGTCGTGGCGGGATCGAAGGTGTACGCGTAGGGCTCGGCAGGCACGCTGAGCGGCTCGCCGACGGGCGGGGACGGGTCCGGCACGGTCTCTCCTCAGGCTGCGGGGTGGGGATGGGTGGCGGCCATGAGGGAGGCGGAGTCGGCGACGGCGCCGAAGACTCCGCCCTGCATCGTGACCATCTTCAGGGCGGCGGCGTGGTTGCCGGCATCGGTCGCGCCGGTGCAGTCGGACAGGATGAGGCACTCGTAGCCACGGTCGTTGGCGTCGCGCATCGTGGTGTGGACGCAGACGTCGGTGGTGATGCCGGTCAGCACGATGTGCGTGATGCCGTGCGTGCGGAGCACGAGGTCGAGGCTGGTGCCGTAGAACGATCCCTTGCCCGGCTTGTCGATGACGACCTCGCCCGGCAGCGGGGCGACCTCCGGGACGATCTCCCACCCCGGCTCGCCGCGGACCAGGATCCGCCCGGTGGGGCCGGGCGAGCCGATCTCGGCCCCGATCCGCGCAGAACGCCAGCGCTTGTTCGGGGGGAGATCCGACAGGTCGGGCTGATGGCCTTCGCGGGTGTGGATGATCAGGGCGCCGATCTCCCGGGCCCAGGCGAGCAGCTTCTGCGTGGGCGCGAGCCCGGCCCGGGTCAGGCCGATGTCGTAACCCATCCGGTCGACGTAGCCGCCCGGCCCGCAGAAGTCGACCTGCCAGTCGATGTTGATGACAGCGAGTCGTGACGGCGGGACCGACGTGTCGTACGGCCAGGGATACGGGTCGGCCTCCACCGGGCCGATCGACACGGGGGTGCCCGCCTGCGCCTCGTCATCCGCCCGGGCGGCGACCGGCTGGGCGTCGGTGATCGTCATGCGCCGACTGTGGGGCGCTGTCGTTTCACCTGAAGGCTTCGATCGTGAACGGCCGATCTCCGGTTCGGGCAAAACGGACAAACGGCCGGCTTAATCCATGATCATGACGCGCAAGGGACGTAGGTTGCCTCTCATGGGTACGCCTGCGGATCCTCGACCGCGTACGCAATCGGATGCAGGACCGTATACAGAGGCGGATCCAGACCTCCCCGCGGCAGCCGCGGTGACCCGTGTGGCGTCGGCGATCCGTCCCGCCGACGTCGGCCCGCTCCGCCGCGATCAGGTCTACGCAGAGTTACGACGCACCGTCATGCTGGGCGAATTCGGACTCCACCAGCGATTGGTGGAGGACCGGCTCGCCACCGCCCTCGGGGTCTCGCGCACCCCTGTGCGGGAGGCTCTGGTGCGACTGCTGGCCGATGGTCTGCTCACCCGCCACGAGGGTGGCTACTACGTCGCGATCCCGGATCTGTCCGAGCTGCGTGACCTCTACGAGGTCCGCATCACGCTCGAGCTCCGTGGACTCGCCCGCTCAACCGAAGCGAAACACCTGCGTCACGATCCGGGGCTGCTCGAACCGCTGCGCGACCTGTGGCACTCCCTGGCCGCCGATCCCCCGGAGCCGGATCCGCAGTTCGTCCTGCTCGACGAGGACTTCCACGTCACCCTGTCGCGGTCGGCCGGCAATGCCGTGTTGACCGAGCTGCTCGAGAGCGTCAACGCCCGCATCCGCGCGGTGCGGATGTACGACTTCCTCACCGCCGACCGCATCCAGCGCACCATCGAGGAGCACACCCGCATCGTCGAGCTGGTGCTGGACGGGCGTTCCGAGGACGCGCTCGACGAGCTGCGGCACCACGTCGGACTGTCGATGGACGTCGTCGAGAGCCGCGCCGCCTCGGCGATCTCGCGGATGGCGCTCAGCCGTCCGATGCGCTGAGCGCGGCCTCCGCCCACATCGCGACGCCGAGCAGCGGCCCGTCCGCCGGCGCCGAGAGCTGCAGGCCGACCGGCAGCCCCGCGCCAGGGCCGACCGGCAGTGACACCGCGGCGTCGCCGGTGAGGTTCGCCAGCCGGGTGGTGCGCAGCAGCGAGGTGACGATGCCCGCGTCTCCCGCGGCGGTCAGCGGCGGCGCCACGACCCCGGTCGTCGGGGCCACGACCGCGGTCGGCGCCGCGGTGCGGGCGCGCCAGTCCTCCGCCAGCAGCCGGCGGAGCTCGAGCGCCGCCCGGTAGGCCTCGGGAGCCACCTCGGCGCCGCGCTGCAGCCGGGCTGCGACATCGGGGCCGCACTCCCCCGCGTACGCGCCCAGTCCGCGCGCCGCCTCGACGAACATGATCGTCGTGGTCACGGCCACCGCGAGGTCGAGGTGCGGCCAGTCCAGCTCGATGACGTCGGCGCCGGCAGCCTCGAACGCGCTCACCGCGTCGTCGACGACCCGGCGTACGGACGGCTCCGCCGCCGCAAGCGCCGGCACGAGCAGACCGAGCCGCGGGCGTACCGGCGCGGCAGCCGGCAGCAGGCCCAGCGCTTCGGCGACCCGGCGGGTGGTCACGACGTCGCGGGTGCACCACCCGAGGTGGTCCAGGGTCGGCGACAGCGGCCGCACCCCGGCGACGGCGAGCGCCGGGCTGCACTTGTAGCCGACGACCCCGGTGAGGGCGGCGGGGATGCGGGCAGAACCGCCGGTGTCGGTGGCGAGCGCGACGTCGGCCGCCCCGATTGCCACGGCGACGGCGGAGCCGGACGACGACCCGCCCGGCATCCGCGTCGGGTCGACGGGATGGCCGGGGGTGCCCTCGCGCGGGTTGACCCCGGTGACGCCGAACGCCAGCTCGTGCATCCGGGCCGTGCCGATCAGGGTCATGCCGGCCGCACGCAGCCGTGCCACGGCAGGGGCGTCGGTGGCCTGTGGGGTTTCGGTGCGCCGGCTGACGAGCCCAGCGACCAGCGGCAGGCCGGCGACCGCGTAGTTCTCCTTCACGGCGAGCCGCAGCCCACCGAGCGGACCGGGCGCTGCGGCGGGTGGCGGGTCGTAGCGGTGGGCGAGAGCGTCCTCCGGGTGACCGGCCGGCACCGGCGGGCCCGGCGCGGCTGCCGTGAACCGGGCCGGCGCCGGCCACGCCCAGTCCGGCAACCGTGCGATCAGCCCGGCGTCCGGTCCGGTCACCGGGTTCGGGCGGTCACTGGTCGTCGTCGTCGTCACGGTCGAGGTGCCCGGCGGCGCCGGAGCGGGCCCGGACCGGGCCGCCGGACGACGTGGCCCGGCGCCGGCGCAGCGCCACCACGATGCCGGCCAGCACGACCAGCACCACGACGACGATCACCACGATGACGACGACGGAGACCCCGCCGCCCCCGGCATCTGCGGCGGGAGCGGCCTGCACGGCCGCCAGCGCCGGACCGGCCGCGCTGGCGGTGTAGGTGAAGCGGCCGGAGATCGGGTGCCCGTCGCTGGAGATCACCCGCCAGTCGACGGTGTACGTGCCCGCGGGACGGGTGCCGCCGAGCGCCTGCGAGAGGTTGTCGTCGACGACGCGCACGGTGCCGCTGTCGCGACGGGCGCCGTCGGGTCCGGTGACGATGACGGTCGAATACCGCTGCCGGGGCATCTCGTTGAACGTGAGCACGATGTCCGCCGGTGAGGTGGCCACCTGCCCCGAGGCGGCCGGGGTCGTCGCCAGCAGCACGGAGTGGGCCTGCGCCGCCGGCGCGAGACCGAGCAGCAGCACCCCCGCAGCGACGACGACACCCACGACAGCACCGACGAAGGCCACCCACGTCCGGGGCGCCCCGGCTCCGGACGCCGGTCCGGGACGTCGACCGCTCACCACAAGTCCGCGCACACCCTGACAGTGTCCGGCACGGGCGCAAAAGTTCCCGGACGGGCCGGAAACGTCACGTCGCCGCGCCGTCAGCGCCCGTGCGCGGTGGAGGAGGCGCCGGGGTTCATCGCGTCGATCAGGTCGCTGCGCGCCCGGGCGACCCGGCTGCGGATGGTGCCGATCGGGCAGCCGCAGATCGTCGCCGCCTCCTCGTAGCTGCACCCGATGAGCTGCGTGAGGACGAAGGCCTCCCGGCGCTCCACCGGCAGGGCGTCGAGCAGCAGGTGCAGCTCGACGGCCGGCGCGTGGTCGGACTGGCGCGAGCCCACGTGTGCCATGGCCGTCCCGTCGAGGTCGAGCGCCCGGTCACGGCGCACCTGCCGGCTGCTGAGCTCGGCGGCGCAGACCCGGCGGGCGACGGTGAAGAGCCAGGCCCGGACGGGGCCGTCGGCCCGGAAGCGGCGCAGCTTGCGCACGGCCCGCAGATAGACCTCCTGCGTGAGGTCGTCGGCGGTCTGCCGGTCGACGAGGTGGGCGCACAGCCTCCACACGTCGGCGTAGCTGGCGCGCACGAGTCCCGCCCAGGCCGCCTGGTCGCCGCGCGCCGCCTCGAGGGCAAGCTCCGTCAGCGGATCCACGGGCCGGACCCTATGCGAGATGATCTCGCCCCCGCCGGGTTGCGACGTGTGGCGTGAACCTGACCGGGAGCGGGGAACTTTCCGGCCCCGGGCCCGCACTACCTCGTCATGGATTGCGTACGCGCCCGGCTGGCGTTGTCGGCCGAGCTGGACGGGGAGGCGGCGGGGGTGGCCGCCGCGCCGCTGCTGGCTGCCCACCTCGCGCGGTGCCCGTCGTGCCGCGGCTGGCAGCAGGACGCGGTCACGGTCACCCGCCGGGTGCGGCTCACGAGCGCGACCCCGCCACCCGACCTGTTCGAGCGGATCCTCCTGCACACCCGGCCGCGCGCCCGATGGCTCTGGGTCACCCGGCTGCGGGTGGTCGGGCTGCTGCTCTGCGCCGCCGGCCAGCTCGCACTCAGCCTGCCCGACCTGGCCGGGCAGGTCCTTCCCGGCGCTTCGAGAGAGGCCGACCACGGCATGCACGAGGTCGCCGTCTTCGGCCTCGCGCTCGGCATCGCCTTCGTGGCCGGGGCACTGCGCCCGCGACTCGCGGCCGGGCTGGCCTGGGTCTGCGCCACCGCCGCGGGCGGGCTGCTCGTGACCGCGCTCAGCGACATCATCGGCGACCGCACCGTCGGCGCGCACGAGGCGGCCCACCTCGTGGCGATCGCCGGCGCCGTCCTGCTGGTGTGGACGGCACGCGACCAACGCAGCCCCGGCCGCCGGCCCAGCGTCCTGCAAGCCCGTCCGCTCACGCCCGTACTGGACGACGACCTCGAGGATCTCGACGACCGCGCCGGCGAAGTGGCATGACGCCCGCCGACCGGCACCTCCCACGTACCGACGGCGCCGGCACCCTGCCGCCGCCACCCCTCGAAAGGAATTTCTTCGTGCCCCTCAGCACCCGTGCCGCACGGTCCGCCCCGCACCCGCCGCGGCGGGGTCTCGCGCGCACGACGATCGTCGCCCTGACCGCCGCGGGCACCGTCGCGCTCGCCGCGGCACCGGCCTTCGCGCACGTCACCGTCAACCCGCGGACGGCGACCGGTGGCAGCTACAGCCAGCTGACGTTCCGGGCGCCCAACGAGGAGGCGAAGGCCGACTTCACGAAGCTCACCATCCACCTGCCGGCCGATCACCCGCTGGGCTCGGTGAGTACGCGGCCGCTGCCGGGCTGGACCGCCGCCACCACCACGGCGAAGCTGGCGAAGCCGATCACCACCGACGACGGCACGACCACCGACTACACCAACACGATCACCTGGACGGCCACCGGCGGCGGCGTGCCTCCGGAGCAGTACGAGAACTTCGACGTGAGCGTGGGCCCGCTGCCCGACTCCGGCACCATGACCTTCACCGTCGATCAGTTCTACAGCGACGGCAGCGTCGTGCACTGGGACCAGACGGCCGCCCCCGGTGCGGCGGAGCCCGAGAGCCCCGCGCCCGTCCTGACCCTGACCGCGGCGAGCGCCACCGACCAGAAAAGCTCGAGCGACTCCTCGACCGTCGCGCTGAGCCTCAGCATTGCCGCGCTCGTCATCGCGCTGCTGACGGCCGGGGTCTCGCTGCTGCGCCGTAGGAAGGCCTGAGCCGGGCCGGCACTTCACGGGTGCCGTCGGACAACCGGGCGGGCACGTACAACTGACCCATGTCGTCTGGTCAGGTGCAGACCGGCTGGATCTGCGTGCGCTGCGGCACGCACGTCCCGCCCGCTGACGAACCTCCGGCGAGCTGTGCGATCTGCACGGACGAGCGGGAGGCCGTCGGGCCGGACGGGCAGCGCTGGACCACCGCCGCCGAGCTCGCCCGCGGACACCGCAGTGAGCTGCGCGAGGAGGAGCCCGGCCTGCTGGGCGTCGGCCTCGAGCCGGCGTTCGGGATCGGGCAGCGGGCGCTGCTCGTCCGTACCCCGCAGGGAAACGTGCTGTGGGACTGCGTGGCCCACCTCGACGACGCCGCTCGCAGGAGGATCGCCGAGCTCGGCGGCATCGCCGCGATCTGCGTCTCGCATCCCCACTTCTACGGCGGCATGGTGGAGATCGCAGACGCGTTCGACGCCCGGATCCTGCTGGCCCGGGCCGACGCGGAATGGGTGCAGCGCCCGTCGCCGCGTATCGAGTACTTCGACGACCGGGCCGTCCCCGTCGAGGGGCTCACGGTGGTGCGCATCGGCGGACACTTCGACGGCGCGTCGGTGCTGCACTGGCCGGCCGGCTCCGCGGGTGCCGGGGCGCTGCTGACCGGAGACACCATCTCGGTGGCCGAGGACCGGCAGTGGGTCAGCTTCATGTACAGCTTTCCCAACCTCATCCCCCTGGACGAGGCAGCGGTGCGGCGCATCGCCGAGGGCGTCGACCCGCTGCCCTTCGACCGGGTGTACGGCGGCTGGTGGGGCCATGTCGTCCTGCACGACGGGGCCGCGGCCGTGCGGCGGTCGGCCGAGCGCTACATCGCCCACCTCCGCGGCACGGGCTGACGCGTGTACGTCGTCGCGACCGCCGGGCACGTCGACCACGGCAAGTCGACGCTGGTGCGCGCGCTCACCGGCATGGAGCCCGACCGATGGGCCGAGGAACGCCGGCGCGGCCTCACGATCGACCTCGGCTACGCCTGGACCGAGCTGACCGATGACGCCGGCGCGCTCACCGTGGCCTTCGTCGACGTGCCCGGTCACCAGCGCTTCATCGGCAACATGCTCGCCGGGCTCGGCCCCGCTCCCGCCGTGCTCTTCGTCGTCGCCGCCGACGCGGGCTGGTCACGCCAGTCCGAGGAGCACCTCGCCGCCGTCGACGCCCTGCACATCGAGCGCGGGCTGCTCGCCGTCACCCGCAGCGATCTCGCCGACCCGCAGCCCGCCCTCACCGACGCCCTGGCCCGCCTCGGCCGCTCCAGCCTGGGGCGGGTGCCGGGCGTGGCGGTGTCGGGCACCACCGGCGAGGGACTCGACGAGCTGCGCGCCGGCCTGGTGCAGGTGCTGAGAGACAGCCCTCCTCCCCCGTCCACCGACCGGATCCGGCTCTGGATCGACCGCTCGTTCACCGTGCGGGGCCGGGGCACGGTGGTGACGGGCACCCTGGCGGCCGGTGCGCTGCAGGTGGGCGACGAGCTCGACCTGCACGACGACAGGGTGACCGTGCGCGGGCTGCAGTCGCTCGGCCACCCGGTGGACCGGATCGCGGCTCCGGCGCGGGTGGCGGTCAACCTGCGCGGCGTCACGACCGACGCGGTGGCGCGTGGCGACTGCCTGCTGAGCCCCGGTCACTGGCGGCGCACCGGCAGCTGCGACGTCCGGCTCGACCTCGATGCCGACCAGACGTCCGGCCTGCCCGGCGAGGGCCTGGTGCTGCACGTCGGCACCGCCGCCGTCGCCGTACGGGTGCGGCCGCTCGGCCCCGGCCTCGCCCGACTCCAGCTGGCCCAGGAGCTGCCACTGGCGATCGGCGACCGGGCGCTGCTGCGTGACCCGGGGCGCCATGCCGTCGCGGCCGGGGTCCGTGTCGTCGATCCCGACCCGCCGGCGCTGCGGCGGCGGGGAGCAGCCGCAGCGCGCGCCCGGGAGCTGGACGCCGACGCCGGGCAGCCCGACCTGCCGGCCCAGGTACGCCGCCGCGGGGCCGTCACCCGCGGGCACCTCACGCGGCTCGGCATCACCGCCTCCGCGGTACCGCCCGACGTACGCGAGGTGGGCGAATGGCTCGTCTCCGAAGCCCGGTGGGCGACGTGGCTGCAGGCCGCTACGGCATTGCTCGCCGACCCGGCGGCGGGTACCTCCCAGCCGATGCCGTTGCTGCAGCACGCGCTCGAGCTGCCGGCCCGGTCGATCGCGGAGGCACTGCACGAGGCGGTGTCGCAGCTGGCGCGACCGGCCGCCCCGCCCCTGCAGGCCGAGGCCGCGGTGGCGGCGCTCGAGCGGCGGCTCGCGGACGCCCCGTTCGCCGCCCCGGATGCGAACGAGCTGGCCGCGCTCGGTCTGCAGCAACGCGATGTCGTGGCAGCCGCCCGGGCCGGTCGGCTGCTGCGGCTCGGCGACGGCGTGGTGCTGCTGCCGACGGCGGTGGCCCGGGCAGCGTCACTGCTCGGCGCCCTGCCCCAGCCCTTCACCGTCAGCGCCGCCCGGCAGGCGCTGCAGACCTCCCGCCGGGTCGCCGTACCGCTGCTCGAGCACCTCGACAGCCTGCGGGTGACGCGCCGCAACCCGGATCAGACCCGGGTCGTCATCCCGCGGTCCTGAGCGCGCAGGACCGGCAGCACATCGGCGGCGAGCGCAGCGTTCGACCGCCGCAGCAGATCGGGGTCGGCATCGCGGCTGCCGGGCACCAGCACCACCCGGTCCAGGCCCAGGGCGACCAGCTCGTGCAGCCGCTGCGCGCAGACGGCTGCGGGTCCGACGACGGCGAACCGGTCGAGGAAGGCGTCGTCCAGCGAGCCGGCGTGGCCGGCGGCGCTCAGGCCGTGCAGCCGCTCGTCGTAGTCGCGGCCGAGACGCTCGACCGTCGCCGCGTCACCCGCGCCGAGGGCGGTGCCGGCCGGGCGGCTCATGCCGGAGAAGTGCGCGAAGATCGCGGCGCTCCCGCGGACGAGGTCGCGGGCGACGGCGGCATCGGGATGGCATCCCACGTTGAGGTAGGCGCCGACGGCGAGCTGCTCCGGGTCGAGGCCGGCGTCGCGGCGCGCGGCGCGAGCCAGGTCGACGGCCCAGGCGATCCGGGCCGGGTCCGCGCCGACGGTCAGCATCACCCGGTCGGCCCGTACGGCACCGAGGGCGATGGTCTGCGGTCCGGTGGCCGCGAGCTCGACCGGGACGGGCGCGAGATCGCTGCCGGCGAGCCACTCCAACCGGTTGGGCACGTCACCCGACACCGTCCCGCCCCGCACGTAGGTACGGAGCTGGTCGACGAAGGTGGTCAATTGCCGGGTGCCGGGCCGGGGCAGGCCGAGCCGGGCCAGCGAGGAATCACCCCGCCCGACGCCCAGGACGGCACGTCCGCGGGACTCCAGCTGCAGGGTGGCGGCCGCACCCGCCACCACGGCGGGATGCCGGGTCTGCGGATTGACGACGCCGGTGCCGAGGCCCAGCACGGAGGTGCGCCGTGCCGCCAGCGCGAGCTCGACGAAGACGTCGCCGACGAGATTCTGGCTGTCGGCCAGCAGCAGGCCGTCGTAGCCGAGCTGCTCGACCTCCGCCGCTGCGGCCTCGGTCCGGCCGGGGACGGGGAAGCCGTGCAGCCAGTACTCGCACCGGCCGGATGGCTGAGTCACCAGACCATAATGACGTGATGGCGTCGCTGTGGTCCTACCGCTCCGAGAACTCGATCCTCAGCATCCGCTCGCAGGGCTCGGTGCTCTCGATCGGATCGATCGGCTCCGTGCTGTCCATCGGCTCGATCGGATCGGCGTGCTCCGTCGGCTCGATCGGCTCCTGGGTGAGCGTCGGCTCCGTGCTGTCGGCGGTGTCCGACCGCTCGATCATGTCCTGGCGCCGACGCAAGGCCGTGATGGCGGCCGGCGGACCTGCCTGACTGCCGTCACCAGCAGCAGGCAGACCCACCGGGCAGCACCGGGGAGCCGAAGGCCTGACGGCCCGGCTCCCCGGCACCTACGGCGGCTGTGGTCTCAACCCCGTGCAGCGGAGTTACCCCCGCTGAACGGTTTCGCCCGTTTTTAGGCTATTTAGTCAGCCGCCCGTCACGGGCGGGTCCGACTGCGCGTCGTCCGCGGCTTCCTGCTCGATCTGCTCCAGCGCGCTCTCGTCGACAGGCGCCCCGGCGCTGTTGTTGGTGGGGACGATCTCGCTCGGATCCGGTTCGGTGGTCATCGCGGCGTCGTACCCGCCAACCGGATCAACGCACCAGCGGGAGGACCTCATCGGCGAGGAAGCGGATGCCCGCCTCCTGCTCCGGCCCCATCTGCGCGATGTAGATCTCGTCGAAGCCGGCCTTCACGTAGGCGTTGATCGCCTCGACCACCTTCTGCGGGTCGGGCCCGCACGGCAGCGATCCCATCATGGTCTCGGGGCTGGTCAGCTCACTCACCGCCTCGAAGCCCTGCCACATCGGAAGGTCCTGGGACAGCTGCCCGCCGGCGCTCTCGTGACCCCAGTACCGGTGCGCCGTCTCCGCCGCCTCCTGCTCGGTGGCCGCGTAGCAGATCTTCAGGCCGGCCTGGGTACGCCCCTTGCCGCCGGCCGAGCGGTAGGTCGCCATCCCCTCCTCGTCCGGGGAGGTCGTGATCCAGCCGTCGGCGATGCGCGCCGCGAGCTCGGTCGCCTCGGGACCGAAGCCGGACATGAGGATCTCCGGCGGCTGCTCCGGGAGGCTGAAGAGCTTCGCGTTGTGCACCGTGTAGTACTCGCCCTCGTGGGTGACGATGTCACCGGTCCAGAGCCGGCGGATGATGTCCAGGGCCTCCTCCAGCCGGGCGAGCCGGACGCTGACCGGCGGCCACGCCTCACCGGTGATGTGCTCGTTCAGCGCCTCACCCGAGCCGACGCCGAAGCTGAAGCGGCCTTCCGCCAGCGTCGCGACGGTGGCGGTGGCCTGCGCGATCACCGCGGGATGGATGCGGAACGTCGGACAGGTCACGGCCGTGGTCAGCTGCGCCCGGGTCGTCGTCGCCAGTGCGCCGAGCACCGACCAGACGAACGGGCTCTGGCCCTCGCTCGTCTGCCACGGGTGGTAGTGATCGCTGAGCCACAGGTGCCGAAACCCTGCGCTCTCGGCCAGTTGGCCGTACTGCACCATGTCGCGCGGGCTGAGCTCCTCGCCCGACAGGAAATAACCGAACTCCGCCATGAACCGACTCCCCATCCGTGTGTTCCTCCCGGCGAGGTGCCCGGGAGCGTCGCCCCGTAACGCCCGACAGGCGGACCGGCAGGCACCTCATCTCCGAGCGCGCGTCACTTCAGCGGGTCGTGACCCCAGTTCATCAGCGAGTAGCGCCAGGCCGTGTCCTCGACGTCGCCGGAGGGTCGCTGCGCGAGGTGCCGCTTCACGTAGCCGACGACCTTCTTCATGTGCGCGTAGTCGTCGTCGGTGAAGTCGGCGACCTTCTCGTGGCGCAGCTCCACGATGCGCCGACCCGACTTGTGACCGATGCTCTCGCTGCCGTCCTTCCCGGAGGCCTGGCCCACCGACTTCGACTCGTCGGTGTCGAGCCACTTCTCCAGGGCTGCCGGCGACATGTTCACGGCCTCGCGGAACTCGCTCCGGATGCTGTCCTGCTCGTCCTTCTTGCTGTCTGCCATGACGGCTTTCTCACCCCGGGACGAAAGGCCAATCACCGTCTCCGTTTCACCGCGGACCCCGCGGGCACCGGCTGCGCATGGACGTTGAGGTTCGGATCCGCGTCGACGGCACGGATCACCAGTTGGCCGTCGACACCCGCACCTCCCTGCTGGACCTGCTGCGCAACCAGCTCGGCAACACCAGTCCGAAGAAGGGCTGCGACCACGGACAGTGCGGCGCGTGCACCGCTCTCGTCGACGGCAGGCGAACGCTGCTCTGCCTGTCGCTGGCCGCGGCCGCCGACGGTCGTGAGGTGGTCACGGCCGACGGGCTGGCCGCCGACGGGCTGCATCCGGTGCAGCAGGCCTTCCTCGACCGCGACGCCTTCCAGTGCGGCTACTGCACGCCCGGCCAGATCTGCTCGGCGGTCGGCGTGCTCGACGAGCTCGAGCAGGAGTGGCCGAGCGTCGTCGCGGCCGACGTCGCCGCCGCACCCGAGGCGACGACGGCGGAGGTCGCGGAACGGATGAGCGGCAACCTGTGCCGCTGCGGCGCGTACGTCAACATCGTGGCCGCCGTGCAGCAGGCCGCGGGTGGCCGGGCATGAAGCCGTTCGCCTTCGTGACCCCGGCCGACGAGGCGGCTGCGGTGGCCGCCGTGGCCGAGCGGCCCGACGCCACCTTCCTCGGCGGCGGCACCAACCTGGTCGACCATCTCAAGCTCGGCATCGCCCGCCCCGGGCTCGTCGTCAACGTCGCCGACGTGACGTCCCGCGAGATCACCGAGTACGACGGCGGCCTGCGCATCGGAGCGGGTGTCCGCAACTCCGACCTCGCCGCCGACCCCCGCGTACGTCGCCGGTTTCCGGTACTCGCCGAGGCGCTGCTGTCCGGGGCGTCGGGTCAGCTGCGCAACATGGCGACGCTGGGCGGCAACCCGCTGCAGCGCACCCGCTGCGTCTACTTCCAGGACGTGACCACGCCGTGCAACAAGCGTGAGCCGGGCACCGGTTGCTCCGCGATCGGCGGCGCGACCCGGTCACACGCCCTCCTCGGGGCGTCGCAGGCGTGCATCGCCGTCCACCCGTCCGACCTGGCAGTCGCGCTGGCCGCCCTCGATGCCCGGGTGCACGTGCTCGGACCCGACGGGCCGCGGGTGCTCGACTTCCTCGACCTGCACCGTCTCCCGGGTGATCGGCCCGAGCGCGACACGACGCTCGAGCACGGCGAGCTCATCACCGCCGTCGACGTGCCCGACCTGCCGGCCGCCGCCCGCTCGCACTACCGCAAGGTGCGCGACCGGGCCTCGTACGCGTTCGCGCTGGTGTCGGTCGCCGCCGCGCTCGAGGTTCGTGACGGCCGGGTCACCGACATCCGACTGGCGCTCGGCGGCGTGGCCCACAAGCCGTGGCGCGCCCACCGGGCCGAGGAGCTGCTGCGCGGCGGGCCGGCGACCGTCGACGCGTACCGCGCGGCGATCACCGCCGAGCTGGCCGACGCCGAGCCGCAGGCGGGCATCGACGGCGGCAACGCGTTCAAGATCCCGCTGCTCACCCGTACCGCCGTCGCCACCCTGCGCGACCTCGGCCAGGACCGGAGTGCCGCATGACCGACCAGCTCACGCCCCGGGTCATCGGCCGCGACCGGGCCCGCCGTGACGGCGAGGCCAAGGTCCGCGGCCGCGCGACCTACGCTCACGAGACCGCGGTGGAGCACCCCGCCCACTGCCAACTGATCCAGGCGACCGTCGCGCGCGGGCGGTTGACAGCCATGGACACCACCGCCGCTGAACGGCTCGCCGGGGTCCTCGCTGTCCTGACCCCGTTCAACGCCGAGCGGCTGTCGACGGACGACGCCGAACTGGCGGTCCTGCAGACGGCCGACATCGCCTTCCGCGGGCAGGCCATCGGCATCGTCGTCGCGGACTCGTTCGAGGTGGCGCGCGAGGCGGCCGACCTCGTGGTCGCGACCTACGCGGGGCTGCCGCACGACGTCACCCTCTCGGCCGACCGCGACGACCTGTACGCGCCGGAGACGGTCAACCCGTCGTACGAGACCGACACCGCCGACGGCGACGTGGCCGCCGCCATGGCCTCGGCGCCCGCCACGATCGAGCAGGTCTACGAGACGGCGACCTACCACAACAACCCGCTCGAACCGCACGCCTCGACCGCCGTCTGGGACCCGTCCGGGGCCGGCTCGCTGACCATGTGGGACTCGACGCAGGGCGTGCACCCGGCGCGGGCCGCGGTCAGCGAGGCCTTCGGGCTGCAGCGCGAGCAGGTACGGGTGATCTGCCCGTACGTCGGTGGCGGGTTCGGCTCCAAGGGCACACCGCACGCCAACGTGGTGCTTGCCGCGCTCGCGGCACGCGCGGTCCCCGGCCGGGCCGTGAAGCTCGCGCTCACCCGGCAGCAGATGTTCTTCCTCGCCGGCTACCGCACCCCGACCATCCAGCGGATGCAGGTGGCAGCGGACAGCGACGGCTCCCTGCAGGCGATCGCGATCGACGTGGTGGAGCAGACCGCGAAGCTCAAGGAGTTCGCCGAGCAGACCGGCGTGCCCACCCGCACGCTCTACGCCTCCCCGTCACGTCGCACGACGCATCGCCTCGCCGCCCTCGACCTGCCGGTGAACTCGTGGATGCGGGCACCGGGTGAGTGCCCGGGCATGTTCGGCCCGGAGGTCGCGCTCGACGAGCTCGCCGAGCAGCTCGGGCTCGACCCGGTCGAGTTGCGCATCCGCAACGACACCCAGACCGACCCGGAGAGCGGGAAGCCCTTCTCGAGCCGCAACCTGGTCGGCTGCCTGCGCCGCGGCGCCGAGCTCTTCGGCTGGGACGCCGGCCCGCGGCAGCCGGGCACCCGCCGGCGCGACGGCTGGCTGTGTGGCACCGGGGTGGCGTCGGCGGCGTACCCGACGATGCGGATGGCGGATTCCACGGCGCGCATCCGCTTCGCCCGCGGCCGCTACGTCGTGCAGATCGGGGCCGCCGACATCGGCACCGGGTCGGCGACGATCCTGCCGCAGATCGCCGCCGATGCACTGGGGGTCGACGACGCGGTCATCGACGTGATGATCGGCGACACGGTGTATCCGGTCGCCTCCGTCGCCGGCGGTTCTTCGGGGACGTCCACCTGGGGATCGGCCATCGTCGAGGCGGCCTGCGCCTTCCGCGACGAGCACGGCGCCGATCCCGACGACGGCGCGGAAGCCAGCGGCTCCGTCGGCCCGCTCCAAGCGACGGACCGCTTCACCATGTCGGCCTTCGGGGCGCAGTTCGCCGAGGTGCACGTCGACCCCGACACCGGCGAGATCCGCGTACCCCGGCTGCTCGGGGTCTTCGCTGCCGGGCGGATCATCAACCCGCGCACCGCCCGGTCACAGTTCCTCGGCGGGATGACGATGGGCCTGTCGATGGCCCTACACGAGAACAGCCTGCTCGATCCCCGGTTCGGTCACATCATCAACCACGACCTCGCCGAGTACCACATCGCCTCCTGCGCCGACTCCACGGGCATCGAGGCCCACTGGCTCGACGAGGACGACCCGTACGTGAACCCGATGGGCTCCAAGGGCATCGGCGAGATCGGCATCGTGGGCACCGCCGCGGCAATCGCCAACGCCGTCCACGACGCCACCGGCGTACGCATCCGCACCCTTCCGATCACGCTCGACGCGGTCCTCGGAGCGCTCCCGGACTGAACTCGAGTCAGCCTTCGGCCTTGCGCTGCCCCCAGGCGTAGGCCAACTGCAGGAAGTCGGAGCCGGCCACGGCGGTCGTAGTCGTGGCCGCGAGCCGGGTCGCCCCCGGCGCGAAGACCATGCCCATGGTGAACGCCGTCGCGACCCACTGCGCGAGGCAGAACGGACAGGTGACCAGCTCACCGATGGCGTGCCGGGTGCCGTCTCCGCGTACGTCCTCGGCCAGCTCCGCGTCCCCGGCCGCCTCCCGGTAGTGCGTGAACGGGGCCCGCAGCGGACTGGTCACGGAGTCCTTGGCGAGGGTCCGCGCCACCTTGTGCGTGGCGGCGGTGACCAGCAGGACGTCGAAGGCGCCGAGCCGCGGTGGACGACGTCCCTGCAGCCGGGCGACACCGGCCGCGGCGGCGGTCGCGCGTCCTTACACGCTCATCGCGCGGGTGTAGCCGGCGAGCGGGCGATCCACCCCGGGGGCCTAGCCGTCGGCGGCCCGGCGGGCGTGGCGTACGGGTGTTTGCAACAGGTGGGTCATGGAAGCGTCTCCCGAAGATGAGGGTCGGCCGGCGTGCGCGCGCCGCGCACCACAGCGGATGCGGGTTTTCGCAGTGACGCGCGAACGCCGAGCGGTCACGGTCGTCGGCTTCGGCTCAGCGGCGACCCGTCCGGGTTGCCCGCTGGCGGCGGGCCCAATCCACGCCCTAGGTACGGCGACCTACCTCGTCTCGGGATCCTCCTCGTCGGGCACCGGGTCACCCGGCATGACAGCGGCTTCCTCGCGCCGGTCGTTGTCGTCGTCGTTGTGGTCGCTTCTCGGCTCGACGGGGCCGGGAGGCATCGGGGGTTCGACCACGAGGGTCACCTTTCGTTCACCGTTCCCGCTGACATCGCCCGGGTCCGCGGAGTGAAACGTGCGGGCGCGGCCTCACGGACGGCCCAGCGGCACCACGGAGCCGGGCGGCGCGTGCCGGACCAGGTGCTCCAGGCCGCGCTGCCGCATGGCGGCCTCGAAGTCCGACAGCGGCGACTTGAAGAGCCCGTAGTCGTCGTAGTGGACCGGCACGACCTCCCGCGGCCCGACCGTCCGGACCAGCTCGGCTCCCTGCACGCCGTCGAGCGTGACGACGAGCCCGCCGGGCAACGTGGTGCCGCCGAGATGGACGATCGCCGTGTCGATGTGCTCGTAGCGCCGCGCGATCTCGGCGATGCCGTCGAACACCAGGGTGTCGCCGGTGATGTAGCCCCGCCACTGCAGGCGCCCGGTGGCGTCACGCAGCTCCAGCAGCGAGCCCATGACCGGGGGCAGCAGGTGCCGTACCGGCCCGTGCGCGTGGACCCCCGGCAGTGCGGTCACGGTCAACGAGCTGCCGGCCTTGTGCAAGGTGCTGGTCTCCCAGGTACGGAGCCCCGCGGCGCGGCGGAAGCCGTGCCGGGCCTGCAGGCGCAGCGACGCGTGCGGCGTGGTCCACACGGGCAACCGGTTGTCCAGGCCGCGCCGGGCCACCCGGTCCCAGTGGTCGCCGTGCAGGTGCGAGAGCAGGATGACGTCCAGCTCCGGCAGGTCAGTGAGGGCAACGGCGGGCTCGGTCAGTCGCCGGCTCACGAGGCCGTGGCCGAGCCAGGCGAACTGCCCGCGGTGCAGGAAATTCGGGTCGGTGAGCACGGTGAACGGCCCGCACCGCAGCAGGGTCGTGGCCGTGCCGATGAACTGGACGTTCACGTGGGCCGTGCTCTCGGCAGCAGCGCCTGCGAAGGGATCCATCGGCGGCAGATGCCCGGTGTCGTCGGGCGTACACACCCGCCCCGCTGAGCCTCAGACCCGGGTCGCGGTCAGGAAGCGGTCCAGCCCGTCATGGTCGAGATGGTCCGCCACCTGCTCCCAGTCGCCGGAGCCGCTGAAGACCGCGGGCGCCGACCGACCCTGCCGGTCCGAGTGCTCGACGATGACGAGGCCGCCGGGTCGTAGCAGCCGGGCAGCTGTGCGTTCGACCGTGCGGATGAGGTCGAGGCCGTCGTCCCCGGCCTCGAGCGAGATGTGCGGATCGTGGTCCCGGACCTCGGGGGCGACGCCGGCGAGCTCGTGCCGCGCCACGTACGGCGGGTTGCTGACGACGAGGTCGAAGGTGCCGTTCTCCTCGGGCAGCACCCGCGCCGCATCGCCGAGGTGCAGCTGCACGTGCACCTTGTTGTGCTCGGCGTTGCGCTCCGCCCAGGCAAGGGCGGCGGGGTCGAGCTCGACGGCGTGCACCTCGGCGTCCGGGGCCTCGGCCGCCACCGTGACCGCCACCGTGCCGCAGCCGGTGCAGAGGTCGATGCAGCGTGGCCGCGCGGTGCCGTCCGCGACCAGCCACGCCAGCCGCTCGACGGCGGCCTGCACCACGACGGCCGTCTCGGGCTGCGGACGGAAGACGTCGGGGCCGATGAGCAGCTCGACGGAGCGGAAGTGCACCCGGCCGAGCAGCCGCGGCAGCGGCACGCCGGAGCAGCGCTGCGAGACCAGGTCGGCGAGCGTGTGCGCGCCCGCTCCCCCGGTCGCCCGGTCCGCCGCCACGTGCTCGGCCAGCAGGCGCGCCTCGGCCGCGGGATCGGGCACTCCGGCCCGGGTGAGCTGCTCGACGGCCGTCGTCAGGGCGGCGTCGGAGGCCGCTGCAGCGGAGGACAAGGGCACGGGGGTGGTCATGTAAGGGCTCATGTTCTGTTCGGAATGTTCTGTTCGGAAGGACGGTCAATGCAGGTGTGACCAGAGCACCAGAACGCGCTGGGTCATGACGGATCCGTCTCCAATCCCCGCGCGCTGAACCGAGCCGGACGGGCGGCGACCCACGAAACGCCGACCACGACAGATCTGAGCACGGGATCTTGTTTGGCGGGGTGCGCGCTGCGGCAGCCCTCCGTCATGGCCACCGTGACCGGACACATCACTGCGCCGCCGCACGCCGTCTTCGAGCGGCTGGCCGACGGCTGGCACTACGTGCAGTGGGTCGTCGGCACGTCGCACATCCGGGCGGTGGATGCCGATTGGCCGGCGGTCGGCAGCAAGCTGCACCACGCCGTCGGGCCCTGGCCGCTGGCGGTACGCGACTCCACGGTCGTGGAGCAGATGGAGCCCGACCGCCTGCTCGAGCTGCGCGCCCGGGGGTGGCCGCTCGGGGAGGCCGACATCCGGCTCACGCTGGCCCCTGAGGGCAACGGCACGCTCGTCACCATGGAGGAGACGCCGAGCGGCGGGCCGGGGTGGCTGTTGCGCAACCCGGCCGGCGACGCGCTGATCCGCCGGCGGAACGTGGAATCGCTCGCCCGGCTCGCGGCGCTCGTCGAGTCACGGACGAAGCCGGTCGAGGAGACCGGCTGACGTCCAGCGAGCTACTTCGTACGCGGCGGGATGCTCAGGTGGTCGTTGCCACCGGCGGCGGCCTTCTTGTCGGCCCGCTTTTCCTTGATCGACTTGCCGGACTTCTTGGTGTTGCTCTGACGCGGGGACTTGTCGGCCATGGCCGGCTCCCTGAGGTTCGTGGCGGTGCCACACCCGGCAGGCGCGCCCTGTTGGCGCGAGCCGAAGCCGACCAGCGAGGGTCGTGTCCCGACTATCCCCCTCGCCCCGCCGGGCTACAAGTCACACCGCCGTTCCCTGACGCGCCGCCGTCCTCCATTACGGTCCAACCGGTGAGCGCCAGTGCTGCGTCGAGGGCTCGCGTGCCAGCGGCTGGGGCCTGACCGGTGCGCGTCCTGCTCACTGGCTGCAGCAGCGTTCTGCACAGTGAGGCGACCGCCGGCGACCTAGAGAGCATGCGCCGGGTCGCCGGCTGGTTGGACGACGCCGGGGTGCCGTTCGACCTCGCCCTGTCCCCCGTCCTGCGGGCCGCGGACCCCGCGACGACCAGCGTCGACCTCGAGACGCTGGACGCGCCCGCGTACACGGTGCTCGTCTTCGCCTGTGGCCCGCTGCACAGCTGGCAGGTCGACGCGCTCCTGCGGCGCCTCGACGTGCTGGTGACGACGCGGCTGCACGGCCTCGTACTCGGCCTGCGCGCCGGCATCCCGGTGCTCGCGGTGGACCCGGTGGCGGGCGGGGCGAAGGTGACCGCCCAGGCGTCCGCCCTGGGGTGGCCGGCGCTGCTCGACGCGGCCGCGGTCGAACCCGGCGCTTTGGAGCACTGGCTGCAGTGGTGCCTCGGTGACGCCGGACGCGAGCGCGCCCGCTCCGTCGCGGCCGACGCACGAGCCGCGGAAACAGCGGCAGGGCGACGATTGCTCGACGCCCTGCGCTGACTGCCCAGCCGGTCTACGGGGTCAGGACGACCTTGATGCAGCCGTCGGTCTTGGCCCGGAACATCTCGTAACCGTTGGCGGCCTCCGCGAGCGGCAGCCGGTGGGTCGTGAGATCCAGCGTGCCGAGCGGGTCGGACGGGTCGAGCACGAGCGGCAGGATGGCGTCGGACCAGCGGTGCACGTGGGCCTGACCCATCCGCATCTGGATGCCGCGGTCGAACATCTCCATCATCGGCAGCGCGTCCTTCTCGCCGCCGTACACACCGGACACCGAGACGGTGCCGCCGCGTCGCACGCTCTTGATCGACGCGGTGAGTGCCCCGAGCCGGTCGACGGCCATCAGGTCGGTGACCTTCTGGGCGGCGAAGTCGGGGAGCTTGCCGGTCAGCTTCTGCGCGAGGGCCACCGAGTGGCTGCCGTGCGCCTCCATGCCGACCGCGTCGATCACCGCGTCGGGGCCGCGGCCGTCCACCCGCGCGATGAGCTCCTGGACGATTTCGTCGATCGCGTTGGGGTCCTCGCCCGCCAGGTCGTAGGTCTCGGCGCCGTACTTCTCGGCGAGGCGCAGCCGCTCGGGCACCAGGTCGATGCCGATGACGCGGCCGACACCGAGGTGGCGGGCGATCCGGACCGCGAATTGGCCCACCGGGCCGAGCCCGAAGACGGCGAGGGTGCCGCCCTCCGGCACGTCGGCGTAGGCGACCGCCTGCCACGCCGTGGGCAGGATGTCGGACAGGAACAGGACCTGGTCGTCGGGCGTCCCGTCCGGCACCTTGATCGGGCCGAATTGCGCCTGCGGCACCCGCAGGTACTCGGCCTGCCCGCCGGGCACCGCCCCGTAGAGCGAGGTGTAGCCGAACAGACTCGCGCCCTTGCCCTGGTCGACGTTCTGCGTCGTCTCGCACTGGGCGAACAGGCCCCGGCTGCACATCCAGCAATGCCCGCAGGAGATGTTGAACGGCACGACGACCCGGTCGCCCACCGACAGGTTGGGCACCCCGGAGCCGACCTCCTCGACGACGCCCATCGCCTCGTGGCCGAGGATGTCACCGGGCTTGAGGTACGGCCCGAGCACCCCGTAGAGGTGCAGGTCGGAGCCGCAGATTGCGGTGGACGTCACGCGGATGATCGCGTCGGTGGGCTGCTGGATCGCAGGGTCGGGGACGTCGACGACCTGCACGTCCTCGTTGCCTTGCCAGGTCAGGGCTTTCATCGCGCTCCTCCTCGGCCGACCGTCCGTCAGCACTCGTATTGATCGCTGTCCGCTCGTGCTCAAAGCAAACGCGGACACAAACAACCCCGGAGCCGGTCCGGTTCGCCCTGACGGGGTAGCGACCGCGTATGCAGGATTCGCAGGCAGGACCCGTCGTACTGATCACCGGTGCGTCGAGCGGCATCGGCCGGGCGACCGCACTGGCCTATGCCGGACGGAAGGCGCGACTCACGCTGCTGGCCCGGCACGCCGAGTCGCTCGAGGCGGCGGCCACCGAGGTCCGCGCCGCGGGGGCGGCCAGCGTCGAGACGGTCGTCGCAGACGTGCTCGATCAGCCGGCGCTCGTCAAGGCCTTCGAGGAGCTCGAGCGCCGCGAGGGCCGGCTCGACGTCGTCGTCCACTCGGCCACGGTCATGGCGTACGGCAGCGTCGAGGACCTGCCGGCCGAGGTCTTCGACCGGGTGGTGGAGACGGCGGTGTCGGGCTCGGCCAACATCGCACGGGCGCTGCTGCCGGTCTTCCGCCGCCAGCAGCGCGGTGCGCTGGTCTACGTCAGCTCGCTGCTCGCGTCGATCGCGGCGCCGACCATGGGTGCATACGTCGCGGCGAAGTGGGGTCAGCTCGGGCTGATCCGCACGCTGCAGATCGAGACCCGTGACGTGCCCGGCATCTCCATCAGCGCGGTCTCCCCCGGGGGCGTCGACACGCCCATCTACTACCAGGCGGCCAACGTGACGGGCTGGGAGGGACGGCCTCCTCCCCCGGTCTACAAGCCGGAGCGTGTCGCCGCGCAGATCGTGCGTGCCGCCGAGCACCCGCGCCGGCTGACCCAGGCCGGGATCGCCAATCCGGTCATCATTCTCGGGTTCCGCCTGCTGCCGTTCGCGTACGACCGGATGGTCGGCCCGCTGCTCCGGACGTTCGGGGTCAGCCGGCGGCCGGTGTCCGACACCGAGGGCAACGTCTTTGACCCCAAGCCCGCCGGCGACGAGACCCGCGGCCGGTGGCGGGCCGTCTGAGCGTTCGGATCAGGCCGGATTCGACCGCAGCGAACGCGACTCGGAGCGGCGTACGAGCAGCTGCCCGCCTTCGTCCTTAACCTCGTAGACCGGCTGCGGCCGGGTGGCCGGGCCCCTTTCCACCTCTCCCCCCTCGAGACGGAACGCGGAACCGTGCCAGGGGCACACGACGCAATTGCCGTCGAGCTCCCCGTCCGAGAGCGGTCCGCCGCGGTGGGTGCACCGGTCGGCGAGCGCGTGCACCCGGCCGCCGACCCGGGTGAGCAGGATGGCCACGCCGTCGACCGTGACCTGCTGCAGCGCGCCCTCGGTGACGTCGGCTGCCGACGCGACCGCCGTCCACTCCTCGGGCCCGGTCTCGAAGGCCGTGGTGTCGACCCCGACCCCCAGCGCGTACGAGAGGTGCCCGCCGAGGTAGCCGGTCGCGCCGAGCGTCAGTGCGCCGGCAAGCGCCTCCCAGCGTCCGGAGTGACCCTGCCCGCGGCGCCACCACGAGGTGGCGTACAGGCCGATCAACACCCAGGCGCCCGCCCAGTGCACGAGGCCGACGCGGCGCTCGGCCCCGGTGGTGTCGACGTAGTCCGAACCGCCCGCCGCCACCGCCGCGACGGAGGACAGGAGCCCGAGGCCGACGAGCCGCCGGGCGGCCGGCTGCCCGGCTTCGGTGAGGTCGAGCACCGTCGCCGAGGTCCAGGCGCCGATCGGCACCGTCACGAGGAGCGGGTGCAGCGGGTGGCCGAGCCAGGTGCCCGACAGCCCGTCCTTGACAACCCCCTCCGGGAAGAACCGGGACAGCGCCGACGACACGATCGACGCGGGCCGCTCGAGCCGGTCGGACTGCTCGAGGCCGGCCATCAGACGGTCGAGACGCTCATTCAGAATTCCCACGGCCGTGGCGTCCCCGCAGCCGGGTGAAGTACACGACCTGCCCGGACGGGTTTGGGGACGGTGCCTGTCGCGCACGCTCCTCGAGGTGCCTTCGCGATCGTCCGGTCCAGACGCCGTCGTCATCGGAGCGGGCCACAACGGCCTGGTGGCGGCCAACCTGCTCGTCGACGCGGGCTGGGACGTCGTGGTCTGCGAGGCGACCCCGCACATCGGCGGAGCCGTCCGCTCCGCCGAGACGACGGCTCCGGGCTTCGTGTCCGACCTGTTCAGTGCGTTCTACCCGCTGTCCGCGGCCTCGCCGGTGCTGAAGGCGCTCGACCTCGGCTCCTACGGCCTGGACTGGACGCACGCCCCGGCCGTGCTCGCACACGTGCTGCCCGACGACCGCGCCGTCGTCCTGTCCCGTGACGTCGACCGCACGGCCGAGTCGGTCGAGCAGTTCGCCCCCGGCGACGGCACCGCATGGCAGCGGGTTGTGGCCGACTGGATGCGTATCGAGGACCTCGTGCTCGACGCGCTCTTCCGGCCGTTCCCCCCGGTGCGGTCGATGGCCCAGCTGGTACGCCGGCTGCCGGCCGCCGACCTGCTCCGCCTGGTCCGGCTCGCGATCCTGCCGGTACGGCGCTTCGGCGAGGAGAACTTCGACGGCGCGGGTGCCCCGCTGCTGTTCGCCGGCAACGCGCTGCACGCCGACCTCTCCCCCGACGCGGGTGGCAGCGCGCTGTACGGGTGGCTGTTGACCATGCTGGGCCAGAGCCACGGTTTCCCGGTGCCGGTCGGCGGCGCGGGCCAGTTGGCTGCGGCCCTGACCCGGCGGCTGGAGAGCCACGGGGGTGTGGTCCGCACGTCGTCGCCGGTCGAGCGCGTCATCGTCGAGGCAGGCCGCGCCACCGGGGTGCAGCTCGCCGGCGGCGAGATCATCCGGGCGCGGTCGGCCGTGCTCGCCGACGTCGCGGCCCCGCTGCTCTACCGCGACCTCATCGGGCCGGAGCACCTGCCGAGCCGGCTCCTGGAGGACCTCGACCACTTCCAGTGGGACACGTCCACCATCAAGATCAACTGGGCGCTGTCGACGCCGGTGCCGTGGACCGCACGTGGCGCCGCCGGAGCCGGCACCGTCCACCTGGGCGTCGACATGGACGGTCTCACCGATTACGCGGCCGACCTGTCGACCCGCCGCGATCCCGCGCGCCCGTTCGTCCTGTTCGGTCAGATGACGACGAGCGACGCCACCCGCTCCCCCGCCGGCACCGAGTCGGCATGGGCGTACACGCACATCCCCCGCAGCAACGCCTCACGGCCGGAGCGGGTGGCCGAGCAGGTGGAGCGGGTGTCGCAGCTGCTCGAGCGCCACGCCCCGGGCTTCGGCGAGCGGGTGCTCGCGCGCGACGTGCAGTCGCCCACCGACCTCACGGCGGCCGACCCGTCCCTGGTGGACGGGGCGATCAACGCGGGCACCGCCCAGCTGCACCAGCAGCTGATCTTCCGGCCGTTCCTCGGCCTCGGCCGCCCCGAGACGGTCATCGACCGGCTCTACCTGGCGAGCGCGTCCGCCCATCCGGGCGGCGGCGTCCACGGCGCCCCGGGCTCCAACGCGGCGCGGATCGCCCTCTCGCGCGGTCGCCTCTCCGGTCGCGCCCGCCACGTCGTCACGGACCGGCTGCACACCGGGCTGTACCGGGGTGCGACCGACCCGCGCAGCTAGCGCCGGCTAGGACAGCAGCTCGGTCAGCAGCACCGGCAGCTCGTCCGCCAGCTCGCGGGCCAGGAAGCCCAGCCGACCGATACGGGCGGCGAGCCGGTCACCGGCCGACGCATGCAGGTGGGTGCCCCAGCACGCCGCCTGCTTCGGGGGCGCGCCCCGGGCGAGCAGGCCGCCGATGGCCCCGGCGAGCACGTCGCCGCTGCCGGACGTGCCGAGCCCGGAGTGGCCGGTCGTGATCTGCCGCAGCTGACCACCGGCGACGGCCACGTAGTCCTGGTAGCTCGCGACGCAGCCGAAGTCGTCGGCAATGGCCTGCGCGACGTCGTCTTCATCCCGGTCTCCGACGTCGTCGACGCCCAGCAGGCGGGCGGCCTCCCGCGAGTTGGGAGTCAGCACGGCCCGGCCGCGCAACGGGTCGGCCAGCTCGCGCAGGTCCGGCAGGACGCCGAGGGAGAAGGCGTCGAGTACGACCGTGACCTCGTCGGCGAGTCCGGGCAGCAGCCGACGCAGCACGTCCGTCGTGGTGTCGGGATCGTCGAAGCCCGGGCCGACGACGACGGCATCGGCACTGCTCCCGATCTCGGCGAGGTCACCGGACAGGGGGCGTACGCCGGCTTCCGGGAAGGCGACCGCGACCGGCAGGGCGAGGTCGTCGGGCACCGCCATCTCGAGCACGCCCGCCCCGACCGCAGGGCCGCCAGGCCGGAGAGCATCGCCGCACCGGGGCTCGTACGGGCGCCCCCGGCGATGAGGATGTGGCCGCGGCTGTGCTTCGAGCTGCCGCCGGACGGCAGTGGCCAGTCGCGGAGCGCGGCCGGCGTGATCATCTCAACGGACACGCGGCGGCTCCGCGGGGTGGTCGGTGCTGAGCGCGCCGAGGTGGTCACGGTCGTCGACCGCCTCCGCCGCCCAGAGCGTGCCGGGCCCCTCCGGCTGGACCAGCCGCGTGATGCTGGCGTTGCCGAGCGACGAGCGGGCCGCCGTCTCGAGCAGCGTCGTCTCGTCCATGCCCTCGAGGATGTAGCGGAACAGCAGAATGACCGCGTCGTGGGCGACGACCAGGGTGCGACCGCCGTCCTCGGGCTGCTCGTGCAACCACGAGCGCAGCCGCAGCAGCACGTCGGCCCAGGACTCGCCACCCGGCGGCCGGTAGTAGAGCTTGCCGAGCCAGCGCCGCCGCTCCGCCTCCTCGGGAAAGGCGGCGCGTACGCCCCGGCCGGTGAACCGGTCGAGGATGCCGAGCTCCCGGTCGCGCAGCCGCTCGTCGGTCCGGAAGGTCGTTCCGGGGCACGCGAGGCGGGCCGTCTCGACGGTGCGCCGGTACGGCGAGGCCCAGGCGTGGTCCCACGTGATGCCCGCGAACTCCGGCTGCAGCGCACGTGCCTGCTCCTCGCCCAGGGCGGACAACGGGACGTCCGCGTCGCGCTCCTCGACCGCGATCAGGTTGGACTCGGCCCGCTCCGCCTCCTCGCGGGCGATGTTGCCTTCGCTCTCACCGTGTCGGACGAATACCAGTTCGTTCACGTCGTGCAGCTACCCAGCGCGGGGACGGGCAGTCGTCACACCGGGCGGCGGCCACGGGAGCGGACGGTGGGCAGGGCCGCCAGCGCCTGGTGCCAGGCCCCGCGGGAGGCGCGCAGGACGGGGCTCGGCCCGCCGGAGCGGTCACGCATCCCGCGTAACCAGTCCTGCAGCGTGTCGGCCGCAGACAGCCGCGGCTGCCAGCCGAGCTCCCGGCGGGCCCGCTCGGTCGACATCACCGGCAGTTGCAGGGCGAGGTCGACCCAGCCGGGATCGGTCGGCTGCAGGTGCAGGCGCCACGAGACGTCGGCGGCAGCGCGGAGCACCCCGCCCGGCAGCGACACCCGCCGGGCGTGCAGTGCCTCGGCGATCAGCTCGCCGGTGAGCGGCTCGTCGGCCGCGATGTTGTACGCCCCCGCCGCCTCGGGGTTCGTGGTGGCTGCGACGAAGGCCGCCGCCACGTCCTGCGCGTGCACGATCGGGACCGCCAGCTCGGGGGGCACGGGGAGAAGCGGGACGAGCTCCTGGCGCACCAGCGTCATGGGGATGAGCGGGCCGAGGAAGTACCGCGCCTGGCTGCTCGCCGCCCGCGCCGAGAAGACCACCCCCGGCCGGATGCGGACCACCCGCACCGCGATCCCGGACGCGCGCCCCCACGCCTCGTGCAGGTCGAGCATCCGCTCCAGCTCGACCTTGTGCCGGCTGTAGATCGACGACGGGATGCCGTCGGTAGGCCAGCTCTCCGTGACCGGCTGGTCCTTCGGGCCCGGTGCGTACGCGCCGACGCTGCTGGCGGCGACCACCGCCGGGGCCGAACCCCGCTCCTGGGCCACGTGGCGTACGGCGGCGAGCAGGTGGCGTGACCCGTCCACGTTCGTCGCCCGCATGGTCGCCTCGTCATGGCTCGGCTGGATCAGCCAGGCCAGGTGGACGACGGCATCGGCGTCGCGCAGCACGTCGCGCAGCTGCGGCCCGCACGACGGGTCCGCCAGATCGACGGACACCCAGTCGGCGGCCTCGTACAGCGGGCCGGACTCCGGCGGCCGGCGGGCGAGGCCGACCACGCGGCATTCCGCCCGGGAGCTCAATTGCTCGAGGACCTGGCTCCCGATGTTGCCGGAGGCGCCGGTGACGACGATGCGCACGGCTGCTCCCCCTTTCCGACGTGGCGCGAGACCGATGACCTACCGGTATCCTCACCGAACGCGTCGAATCGGCCGGAGCCACCCAAAAAAGCTTGGAGTTCCTGTCGTCCCCGAGAGGGCGGCGCCGCCGGCTGAAAAGAGAGCCTCGATGCGAAGTGACACCGGGCGCGACCTGACGGACGAACGGGACACCCGCTCGAGTCTCGCCCGCGAGCTCGCCGATCTGGCCCGCACCATGCAGTCCGAGGAGGACGCGGCAGCGCTGCTCACCCTGATCACGCGGGCCGCGCGCGACGACATCCCGGGCGCGACGGATGCCAGCATCACCCTGGTCGAGCGCAACCGGGTGACGACGCCGGTCACCACCAGCGACCGCGCCCGAGCCGTTGACGAGCTGCAATACACGCTGCAGGAAGGGCCGTGTCTCGCGGCCCTGCGCCAGCAGGTCATCGTCCGCGTCGACGCCATGGCCGACGAGCAGCGCTGGCCCACCTTCGCGAGCCGGGCCGCAGAGCTGGGCGTCTCGTCCATGCTGGCCTTCCAGCTCTTCGTCGACGGCGACGTGCTCGGTGCGCTGAACCTGCACGCCGCGACCCCGCACGCCTTCGACGAGCAGGCCGAGACGATCGGCTTCCTGCTCGCCTCCCACGCGGCGATCGCCTTGGCGGCCACGCTCGACAAGTCCAACCTGCGCACCGCGCTGGCCAGCCGTGACGTCATCGGCCAGGCCAAGGGGATTCTCATGGAGCGCTTCAAGGTGACGGCGGACCAGGCGTTCGAGCTGCTCGTCATGACCTCGCAGAAGACGCACCGCAAATTGCGCGACGTCGCCGACGAGCTGACCACGAGCGGTCAGCTCCCCGCCCGCCCGCAGTAAGGGTTGCCCTGGCTCCGTGACGGACTACTTTGAACAAATGGTCATTCAGGTCCGCCTCGCCGGTCAGCTCGCGGGACAGCGAGCCGACCAATGTCGGGCCCGGCGCGCCGAATTGGCTGCGGGAGCTCCCCATGTGCCCGCAGACGCGAGCCGCGCCCGTGAGTTCCTCGCCCTGGCCCGGACCCGGGCCACCAATGCGCAGGTCTCGGCCATCGCGCGCGAGACCGGCTTCGACGTCGCGTCGCCGGCACGTCCGGAGGAATCCCTGTCCCCCGCTGATCCGGTGGATTCGCTCGCGGCGACCGAGCGCGCCGCGGCACTCGGGATCTCCGACGTGCGGTTGTACGAGGCCTACTGGGCGCTCGGCGGCACCTGTTCGTCATTCGAGGTCGAGGCCTTCCTGCGGGTCGACGCCACCCTGCCGCACCTCGAACGGCTTCGCCTGGCGCAGGCGCTATGGGAATTCGATCTCTGAGTCGAGGCCGTCGACAGCTGATGCCGGATACCGCCACCAGCGATGACTTCGGGTGTAAGCACGACGGGTGTAAGCATGACAGTGTGACGGCGTACGAGGTCGTCGAAGGTCCGACGGTTGAGCAACCAGCCTGGTGTGACCACGTGAACGTCCAACAGGAGAGTTCATGACGCGTCCAGCAGTGGCGAGGGAAGACCTCGACCGGTTCCAGGCCGAGCTCAGGGAGCGCCGCACCCGGCTCCAGCACATGCCGGCCGATCTGGGGTCGCAGGCCCCCGTCGCCGACGAGGTCTCCGCGTTGACGGAGCAGTTGGCGGTCGCGGTCGAGGAGCTGCGCGTGCAGCAGGAGGAGCTCGCCGATTCCGGCCGTCGGGCCGCCGCTCTCGCCGCGGAGCGCGATGCCTGGTTCGAGCTGTCGCCGGACGTCCTCGTCCTGACCGATCGGCACGGCTCGGTGGTCCGGGCGAATGCCGCAGCGCAGCGCCTGATCGCTCTGCCCGAGATCCGCCGGCCGCGTCCCCTCGCGACCTGGTTCGACCCGCAGGACCGCCCGGGCGTGCGGGGCCTGATCGCCCGGGTCGTCCGCACCCGGCAGCCGGCGGCGGGCTCGACGACGGTCATCGGACCGGGCGGCACCCGCATCCCGACAGACGTGCGGATCGGCTACCTGCCGACGTCGCTGCCGGGCGGCGATCCGGGCCTGCAGTGGGTGCTCCAGCCGCGGACGTCCGTCGTGCCGGAGGTGCCGGAGCCGTCCTCCGCCGCGCCGCAGGCCGGCGTCTTCGCCGAGCTGGCGCAGGAGCTGGCGACCCAGCCGACCCGCGAGAGCCTTACCACCGCGATCGTGCAAGCCGCCACCCGGATCATCCCCGCAGCGGACGACGCCGGCGTCAGCATCGTCGACCGGCAGGGCCAGCAGGTCCTCGTCCAGAGCACCGGCCCGACCGCGCAAACGCAGGCGCCCGGCAGTGTGCTGTCGGTGCCGCTCGACATGCCGCGACCCTTTTCCGCCTTGCTGACGTGCTCCAGCTCGCGTTCTGGTGCGTTCACGCCATTGGACGAGGACATCGCGGCGATCTTCGCGGTGCACGCGGCGCTGGCACTCAGCCGGTCGCTGTCGGACGAGAACCTGCGGGCGGCGGTCGCCTCCCGACAGCTGATCGGGCAGGCCGTCGGCATCCTCATCGAGCGCCGTAAAGTAACCGCCGAAGCAGCCTTCGACCAGCTGGTCCGGGCGAGCCAGGCGAAGCACGTCAAGTTGCGCGAGGTGGCCGTAGCCGTGGTCGAGACCGGGCTCGATCCGTCGGGGATCCGGGTCGCTTGAGCTCCCCGTCGGCGCACCCCGTGCAGCGCGACCTCGTGGTCGTCGGGGCCTCCGCCGGTGGCGTGGAGAGTTTGTCGGCGTTCCTGGGCAGCCTGCCCGCGGACTTGCCGGCGACGGTGCTCGTCGTGCTGCACCTGCCGGTCACGGGAGCTGCCGTGCTGCCGGCGATCCTGGCCCGGAGCTGCGCCCTTCCGGTGAGCTTCGCCGCGGCCGAGCAACCCGTCACCCGAGGGTCCGTCGTCATCGCCCCGGCCGACCAGCACCTCGTGGTCTCCGCCGGCCGGTTGCGCTGCACCCGTGGGCCGCGTGAGAACGGTTACCGCCCCGCCGTCGACGTGCTCTTCCGCAGTGCCGCCTGGGCGTACGGCGAGCGCGTGCTCGCGGTGGTCCTGTCCGGGGCCCTGGACGACGGCACGGCGGGCGCCGTCGCCATTCATGCCCGAGGGGGGCTGGTCATGGTGCAGGACCCGACCGAGGCGACGTATCCCTCGATGCCGAACTCAGTGATCCAGCACGTCCCCGATGCCAAGGTGTTGCGCGCGGCCGACCTCGGCGCGGTGGTCGCCGAGCAATGCACCCCGCTGCCGGCCGCGACGCCACTCGGTGCGAGCGATCTCATGCAGGCCGAGGTCGGCATCGCCGAGTTCGCCCCTGACGTCTTCGCGGATCCCGATCGCCCCGGCCGGCCGTCAGGTTACGGCTGTCCCGACTGCAACGGCTCGCTCTTCGAGATCGAGGAGGGGGGCTTCCTGCGCTACCGCTGCCGGGTCGGACACGGCTGGACGGCCGAGGGCCTGCTCGCCGAGCAGGCGCAGGGCCTCGACACCGCGTTGTGGATGGCGCTGCGCAGCCTCGAGGAGAAGGCCGCGCTGAGCCGCACGCTGGCCACCCGTGCGGCCGAGCGCGGCAGCAAGCGTACCGAGGCGCGCTTCCTGGAGCAGGCCCACGAGGCGCGCCACTCGGCGGAGCTGGTGCGCCGGCTCCTCGAGGGCGACCACGCGCGGATCTCCCCCGACGACCCTGGAGCGAGGCGGCCGCATGCCTGACCACCCGTCGCAGACCGACGACGACGGCGCCGGCTTCGTACTGCCGCACGACGTCGAGGACGAGCTCGAGGTGGTGGACGGCGGCGAGCCGGGTGTCGACGAGTCCGTCGAGGACCCCGCGTTCGAGCGGCTGCTGCAATTCCTCAAGGACAGCCGGTCCTTCGACTTCACCGGCTACAAGCGCCCGAGCCTCATGCGTCGGGTACGCCACCGGATGCGCGAGGTCGGGATCGAGAGCTTCGAGGACTACGTCGACGTCCTGCAGCTCAACGCCAACGAGTACACCGCACTCTTCAACACGATCCTGATCAACGTCACGAGCTTCTTCCGCGACGCCGAGGCTTGGGAGACGCTGCGCACGGAGATCCTTCCCGAGCTGCTGCAGGAGGCCGACGGCGGTCCGATCCGGGTGTGGAGCGCCGGGTGCTCCGCCGGGCAGGAGGCGTACTCGATCGCCATGCTGCTGCACGACATGCTGGGCACCAGCTTCCGCGAGCGGGTGAAGATCTACGCGACCGACGTCGACGAGGAAGCGCTCGATCAGGCGCGGCAGGGCGCGTACTCCGAGCGCGACATGCGCGGCCTGCCCGACGCCTACCGCGAGCGGTACTTCGATCAGTCCGGCGGCCGTTACTCGATCACCCCTGACCTGCGCCGCAACGTCATCTTCGGCCGCAACGACCTCACCCGTGACGCGCCGATCTCGCGGATCGACATCCTGCTGTGCCGCAACGCGCTGATGTATTTCAACGCGGAGACGCAGGGCCGGGTCATCAACCGGCTGGGCTTCGCCCTGCGCAAGAACGGCGTGCTCTTCCTCGGCAAGGCCGAGATGCTGCTCAACCACGCCGCCGTCTTCGAGCAGATCGACCTCCGGCGTCGCTTCTTCCGCCGCATGCGGTCCGACGTTGCCGAAGGCGCGGGCTTCGGAAACGGCTGGCGACGGCCCGCCCCGGCCCCCGCGGGCGACGAGCCCGACCTGCTGCACAGCCAGCTCACGCTCACCAATCCGATGGCCCAGATCGCCGTCGGGGGCGACGGCCGACTCGCCATGGTCAACCACCGGGCCAGTGCGCTGCTCGGGATCTCCGACCGCGACCTCGGCCGTCCGTTCCAGGACCTGGAGATCTCCTATCGGCCACTCGAGCTGCGCTCGCAGGTGGCGATGGTGGTCGAGCGCCGGGCCGCCGTCTGGCTGCACGAGACCGAGTGGCACCG
Organism: Frankiaceae bacterium; assembly: GCA_965199805.1. GTDB lineage: Bacteria > Actinomycetota > Actinomycetes > Frankiales > Frankiaceae > DATAZK01. Next base: position 250,518 of record CBDATO010000001.1, read on the forward strand.
CGCGGGGCCCGACCCGGTGTACTTCGACATCCAGCTCGTACCCCTGACCGACTCGGGCGGACGGGTGCTCGGGGTGTCGATCAGCTTCACCGACGTCACGCGCTTCCGTCAGCTCCGGGTCGAGGTCGAGGCGGCCAATGCCCAGCTGGAGACCGCGTACGAGGAGCTCCAGTCGACCAACGAGGAGCTCGAGACAACCAACGAGGAGCTCCAGAGCACGGTCGAGGAGCTCGAGACGACCAACGAAGAGCTCCAGTCGACGAACGAAGAGCTCGAGACGATGAATGAGGAGCTGCAGTCCTCCAACGACGAGCTGCAGACCGCGAATGAGGAGCTGCGCGACCTGACCCTCGAGATCTCCGATCTGAACGCCTTCATGCAGTCGATCCTCGGCAGCCTGCAGGCCGGGGTCGTCGTCCTCGACCGTCAGCTGGTCGTCCAGGTCTGGACCCGGCAGGCGCAGGAGCTGTGGGGGCTGCGCACGGAGGAGACCGTCGGCCACCACCTGCTGAACCTCGACAGCGGGCTGCCGACCCAGGAGCTGCAGCCCTGGCTGCGCGCTGTCATCACCGGTCAGGAGCTGAGCGTCGTCGGCCGGGAGCTGACGGCGGTCAACCGGCGCGGGCGTCAGATCAGCCTGCGCGTCAGCATCACGGCGCTCATGGGGAGCGGCGAGCTGCCCACGGGCGCGCTGCTGCTGATGGAGGAGATCTAGGTCGTCGAGACGTCTGCCTCCGGCAGGTTGCTCCACTCCCGGACGCGCTCGCGCAGGGCCGCCGCACGCCGGGCGATCTGATCGGCTTCGTCGGCGTTCGCTGCGGCGTCGGCGGGCAGCGGCAGCGTAGCCGCGAGGTAGCGCAGCACATTGGCCTGCTCCTCCAGCGAGGCGACAGCCGACCACAGCCGGCGCTCGGCTGTCTCCGCCTGTGCCGCCGACAGCGTCTGCGGCGAGAACTGGTGGCCGACGTGGCAGCGGAAGTATCGGATGTTGTCGAGGTCGACCTCGGCCATCGTGCCGCTGCAATCAGGACACGTCAGCCGCGACAGCCGCGTCTCCCCCGAGAACAGGAACCCCGGGTCGGCACTGTCCTCCATGCTCACTTCCGGCATGCTCATGGTCGACTCCGTGATCTCGGTCTGATGGTCGGTGTCGAGCGGCCCGGCGGTGCGCAACAGGCCCGCCAGGGTGTCGGTGAGCAGGGCGGCGAGCCCGCCGCCCGGCGCCGTGCGCGCGCCCGGATTCGCCGCCAGCGCAGCCTTGGGCATGCTGGTGAAGTCGGCCGACTCGGGATCCTGGACGAGCACGGTGCCACCCGCCCGCGTCACCAGGGCCGCCCCCACGGCGCCGTCGTCGAGCACCCCCGAAAGGACGACGGCCACGGCATGCGAGGTCGCCCAGTTGGCGACGCTGGCGAGGGTCACGTCGATGGCGGGACGGTGCCGGTTGACCCGCGGACCGGCGCTGAGCACGATCCTGCCGTCCCAGACCATGAGGTGGCGTCCGGGGGGCGCGACGTAGACCCGTCCACGGACGACGGGCTCACCGTCACGGGCCGGCGCCACGTCGAACGAGGTGGCGCGGCCGAGGATGTCGGGCAGCTTGCTCGGGGTCCGGTCACCGGTGTGCATGACGACGAAGACGGCGACGTCCAGGTCGGCCGGCAACCGGCTGACGAGGTCGACCAGCGGCACCAGCGCACCCGCCGAGCCGCCGACCGCCACGACCGCGCGCGGGGCAGGGGCTGAGGCGTCGGACCGGGATCCCGGCTGGGTCACAGGCTCACTCGATCTCGTCGGGCGCAGATCCTCGCTGGGGTTCAGCCGGCTCAGCTGAGTGAACGCTCCCCGATGGGCTCGGGCCGGAAACCTGATTTTCAGGGACCGGCCACGACATACCTCTGGCGGCGTGGGCGCGGGTCCGATAAGTTCGGCTCTTCGGCTGAATGAGCAGCTGTCCGTCGAGGACGCTGCTCCCGGGTTGCGTCCTCCGGGGTGTTGGGACGCCCACATGGAATATCGCGCCGATCTCTTCCTCGGTCTTCTGGCCGGGCTGCCGCCCGATGAGAGAACCGACATCCTCGACTCGATCGATCGAGCCACCGACGTCAAGCGGCGGCAGATCCAGCGAGCCGCTGCATCCGAGGCACGGCGGCTCGAGCGCCGTCGCGCGCTGCACTCGGCGGCCATGACGAGGGCCGAGCCCGAGGACGGAGGCTGGAGCCGCTAGCCACCCGTCCGTCCACCCGCTACGGGATGTCGCCCATGAGCAGGATGTCCTCGGCGACATCCCGTAGCTTCACGTGCTTGCGCTGACTGGCCCGCCTGAGCAGGTCGAACGCCTCCGCATCGCTCAGCCGGTGGCGAGCCATCAGGATGCCCATGGCCGCCCCGATCCGTCGGTTGCTCGCGACCGCCGCCTGCAGATGTTTGGCGACGTCGCGATACGCCCGGGCAGCGATGCGGTTGGCCGACAGGTCAGCGGCCAGCTGCGCCCGCTCGGTCCACGCGTCGTCCGCCCGGGCGCTCGGTCCCGCCACGTCGCTGTAGACGAGCAGGCGTACGGCGAAGGGGCCGTCCTGGAGCAACGGCAGGCTCGCATCGAGGCACAGGCCACGGCGCTGCAGCTCCGTCTCGTACGCCGACCACTCGACCGCCCCGCCGGGATGCAGGTGAGCCAGTGCGGCTGCCGCCGTGTCGTCGTGTACGAGCTGCCGGCGTAGTGCGGCTGCTGCACACCCGTGCCCCTGGGCGACGACCGAGTGCACCTCCGACCGGCGCAGCGTGATCACCTCGGCGCCGGTACATCCGGGGATCAGCCGCGCCGGACCGCAGAACAGGTCTGCCAGATCGCTGTCGCGTCCGGGGGTGTGCTGCACCGCGTGCAGGAAGGCACTGATCTCCCGCCCGAAACGCCCGTCCCAAGAGGTGACTCGACTGCTGACGTCGCGATCTGTTCCCACCGTGCGTACGTGATCCCTTCCGGCCGCGCGACGACCGCCTTCCGTTTCGATGCCGTACAGCGTATGGAAGCCGTCCGATCAGTGCTTGCCGGGCTCCCCGTTCAGGACGGCTGGTACGGCGGCGCCTCGCCCCAGCCCCAGCGCGGCACCGGAGCCTGCTCGGCGACGCTGGCGCCCGGCTGCGAGTTCTGCAGGGCGAGCCGGGTGCCCCATTCGACGTAGCCGATGAAGGCCGCCCGGAATTCTGGGTCGTCGGGCAGCCCGGCGTCATCTGCCGCCATGCTCATGAGGGTGGCGAAGCGCAGCCGGAGCGCCGGCGTGATCCCCAGGTTGCGATGGTGGGAGAGCATGACCTCGTAGCCGCCGTGCTCGCGGGTGTACACATCGGGGCCGCCGAAGACCTCCGACCACCAGTCCGTCACATTGGCCCGGTGGTGCTCGCTGACCCCGCCCGGAAAGAACGGGGACAGACCCGGATCCTGCTCGACCCGGTCGTAGAACGCATCGAGCAGCCGGCGCAGTGCAGCGTGCCCGCCGGCCCATTCGTACAGCGTGGGGTCACCGGTGTCCGTCGCCATGCTCACAGCATCCAATGCCCGACGCCCGCTGTCTCGGATTGCTTTCGGCGATCGCTACGCCGAGGGCGGATCTGCTGGGTGGAATCCTTCGACGAGTTGTCCACAACTCGAAGTTCTTGCAGCTCAGGATCCCTTTGAGCCGGTGGTATCGAACGCATGTTCGATACACTTTATCCCTCCGGGGTGGTGGCTGCAGCGTCGATCGCGCCACCGGGTCCGGAGGTGATTACCGCTCTGGACCGGGTCCGTATCGATCAACTGAAACCGTCCGCCGTAGCCGATCTGCTGGTGGCGTGGGAGCGCCAAGCCGCCTATGTCGCCTCGTGCAGCTGTGCGGCTGTGGCGGCAACTGCAAAGGCGGTGCGGTCTGTTGAGAATCACCGCACTGCTGATGAACGGGAGCTGGCCGAACGGTCAGTGCGGTGCGAGGTAGCAGCAGCGGTCCGGATGTCCGAGGAGGTCGCGGACAACCGGATCATGGTCGCCGAGACACTTGCGGGCAGGCTGGCCATGGTGGCGGCGGCTTTGCGGTCCGGCGACCTCATCTTCTTGCGAGCCGCCGCCATCTGTGACGTCACCTCCGGCCTGACGGACGAGCAGGCCGTGTGGGTCGCCCGGCGGGTGCTGCCCCGCGCCCATCGCCAATCCCTCCGGCAGTTCCGCGCCTCGCTACGCCGCGCGCTGACGCTCGTCACCCCCGACCGGACCCGCAAGAACGCCGACACCGCAAGGACCCAGCACGACGTCGACTACTTCCGCCGCGACGACGGCCAAGCCGAACTCCGCGTCGTCGGTGACGCCGCCGATGTACTGGCGATCTACGCGACCATCCAGGACGCCGCCCGCAAGCTCGGCGCCGTCGAGAAGGGATCCGAGACGCCCAGGTCGGCCGGACAGCTCCGCGTCGCCGCGTTGCTCGGTCTGGTCACCACCGGCATCCTGCCGGACCTGGACGACCGGCCGTACAAGGTGACCGTCAACGTCACCATGGACCTGCCGACCCTGCTCGGCCTGCGGGACCGCCCGGCCGAGCTCGCCGGCTACGGCCCGCTCCCCGCGTCGGTGGCCCGTGATCTGGCGATGGACGGCTCCTGGCGGCGGCTCGTGCACGACCCTCTGACGGGTGGTCTGCTCGACCTCGGCCGACGCGCCTACCGGCCTTCGGCAGCGCTCGCCCGCTACGTAAGGGCGCGTGACCGGACCTGCATCTTCCCGTTCTGCAACCGCCGCGCCGAGACCTGCGACCTCGACCACGCCGTCCCCCACCGCGCAGACGGCACCGGTGGTGGGACGTGCCGGCACAACCTGCATCCGCTGTGTCCCAAGCACCACCGGATGAAGCACGAGACAACGTGGACCCTGCAGACCAGCGACACCGAACCACCGGTCTGGATCAGTCCCCTCGGCCGGCACTATCCCGTAGCCCGATACGACTACCGCCCACCCGACGACACCGACTTCGACATCCCCGACGAACCCGAACCACCGGATCCCGAACCGTACGAGCCCCGGCATGAGCCCGAGCCGTCCAAGCCGAAGACGACCTCCAGCACGCCTTGGGAGACCAGCGGACGTTCGGCGAGCCACGATGACTGCCCGTTCTGACTGCCCGCTTTCCGTTGAGCGCTGTCGACGTGACCCGCGAGGTCGATGGGATGATGCCGCTCATCCAGGAGCGGCGGGATCCGACCTGCCCGCTTCCGACCGACCCGACGCCGGGAAGCCCGGCGTTGCCAGAGGAGTCCTGAATGCCGTCCATCACCGTCTCGCGCACCGGAGTCACCGCCAAGGACGTGGCAGACGCCTTGAGCAAGCAGCTCGGCAACCGCTACAAGATCGTCGAGAAGCCGGGCAAGCCGGATGCCCTGAAGGTGTCGAGCAGCAGCGCGTCGACCGCACACGTGCACATCGCCCCGCGTCCGACCGGCACCCACCTCAGCGTGCACGGCGGCGGGTTCATCATCGGCCGCGTCATCAACGAGCTGCTGATCGCGCGCAAGGTGGCCACGGCGCTGCGTCAGTCACCCGATCTGGCGGGCAGCCCCGCCGCGTAGCCCGACGAGCGCAGTCCGGTTCAGAACGGGTTTGCCCTCGGACGCGTCGGGGACGCCCGGTTCGCTGAACTACAGCTCGTCCTCACCGAGTGGCCTCATGACCTTGCCCCGCAGCTGCGATCGCGTCGGCCGCTCCGCGTTCGCGGCGTCGAGCGCCACGGTCGACGCGCCGCACGGTGGGCGGCCATGACCCGCCACGGCGCGGGACGTCGTCCGGTGACGGCGCTGCTAGGGCCGGCGGTGCGCTGGCTGGCGTTCGCGCTGCTCTTCGCCTGGTTCGTGCTGCTGCTGGTCGACGAGTCGCGAAGCGTCGTGAAAGAGGTCTGCACGGTCGTCCTCGGCAGCGCAGCCGCCGTGACGGCGGCCGCGAACATCCCTCGTGACCCGCACCGCCCGTTCGGCCGACACTGAGCTCCCTTCCGAGGCGCCGACTGCTTTCCCCAACCGCCGAGCGGCCTCCCCCGGCCAGACACCGGCAGGGGCTAGGGTCACGGTCGATGTCCCGAAATGTCTGCCGCGCGCCTGGCCGCCGGCTCACCCGGCTGACCGGTGCCGCGTCGGCCGCGGCTCTGCTCACGCTGGTCGCCGCCTGTGGATCCGACAGCCGGCCACCGGCCGCGGGCCCTCCGCCGTCGGCGGCACCGTCTCTGACGACCCCGACCCCGACCCCGACCCCGACTCCGAAGCCGACCCCGCCGCCGATCCTTCCGCGCGGTGGCCGGACGATCTTCCCGGGCCACCTCGTGGTCGCGTACTACGGCGGCAGCGGCGGACCCGGGCTCGGCATCCTCGGCGCGGGCACCCCTGACCAGGCAGCCGACGCGATCCAGGCGCAGGCCGATCAGTACGCCTTCGTCGGCAAGCCGGTACTGCCGGCCATGGAGCTCATCACCACCGTGGCCCTGGCCGAGCCCGGGCTGGACGGCACCTACGCCTCACGCGGAGACCCCGACGCCGTCGCCCGCTACCTGGCGGCCGCCCGCCGGCACAAGCAGCTGCTCATCCTGGACTTCCAGCCCGGCCGCGGCGATCTGCTGCCCGAGGTGAAGCGCTACGAGAAGTTCATCGTGCAGCCCGACGTGGGCGTCGCCCTCGACCCGGAGTGGCACATGAAGCCCTGGCAGGTGCCGGGGCAGGTGATCGGCTCCGACTCGGCCGCCGACGTGAACGGGGTGTCCGACTACCTCGCGCGGCTCGTGCGGGCGCACCGGCTGCCGCAGAAGCTCTTCGTCCTGCACCAGTTCCAGCCGTCGATGCTGCCGGACCGGGCGGCGATCATCGCCCACCCCGAGCTCGCGACCGTCTTCCACGCCGACGGCAACGGGTCGCCGTTCGCCAAACTCGACGTCTACCGCCAGCTCGCCTTCCCCGGACCCCCGTTCTACCGGGGGTTCAAGCTCTTCTTCACCCGCGACAGCCCGATCATGACGCCGCAGCAGGCGATGAGTCAGGTCACGCCCGTGCCGGATCTCATCTCTTACCAGTAGGCGTCGCCGACGCCGGCCGGCTGCGGGTGACTACCGGGGTCGATGGCTCCGGCACCGGTACGAAGGTCATCCGCGGCGGTGAGGGTGCGGTTGTGCGGGTGGGCAGCGGGGTCCGGGTCGGTGTCGGGGCCGGCCGCGGGCTGGGCGTCGGCACGGGCCGCGGGGGGCGCGGCGACACGGAGGGCTTCGGCGTCGATGGCGTGCTCGGCGTACGAGTCGGCGGCGGTGACCAGAGGGCGATAGGCGGGCCCTGGCGCCGGCTGCCGTCGCCGATGCGTACCGAATACGCGGTGAGGTAGCGAGCGTCGTACTCGGACCCGAAGAACGTGTCCTTGTGCAGGTCGTTGGTGTAGAAGGTCAGCGTGCCGTCGGTGCTGGCCAGGTTGCCGGTCAGCGGGTCCAGGGCGGTCGCCGGCTCACCCGTCGCCACCGGCCCGCCGGGCAGGGTGACCATCAGCGGCCGGGCCTGCCGCAGGTCCAGCCCCTGCCGCAGACCGAAGACCTGCTGCACCGGCGCCTCGACGTAGTAGGTGCTGTAACCGGGCTGGTTCCACGCGCCCGTACGGCCGTTGGCGAACACGACGACGACGGTGTCGCCGACGACGAGCACGGTCGGACCCTCGAGTACGTACGGGGCCGAGGCGAGCACGAACGGCGCACCCAGCAGATGCAAGCCGTCGGCGGACTGCATCTGCGCGACGAACCGGTTGCCGGTGGCGTTGGCCTCCACTGAGACCAGGTACGGCACTCCGCCGACGTAGATGACGTCGGGATCGATGACGTGGGCTTCCGGCAGGGAGCGCAGCGGCGCCGACCGGGGCACGAACGTCGCGTCGGGCGACGGGGCGACCGCGACCCCCAGCACCTCGCGGTTGGTGCTGCGGCTCAGGTACGCGTAGGTCATGACCCACGCCCCGGTGGCGACGTTGTACCGGACGTTGGGTGCCCAGGTGCCGCCGCTCACGGCGTCGGGCGGCAGGCTGGGCAGGGCATCGGGCAGGCGCCGCCACTGCCGGCCGTCCTTGGAGACGAGCCGCTGGACGTTCTGCCCGATCGTGTTGGTGCCGTACGCGTAGTACTCGTCCCGCACGGTGTCGTAGATGACCTCGGGATCCGGGAAGTCCGGGCCGAACACGGTGCTGGTGGCGCTGACCGGCTGCAGCGGGACGGCCGGCGGCAGCACCGGCAAGGGGGCCGGCGCCGGGGCGGGACGCGTCTTGCGCTCCACGCCGCTGCGGGTGATCGGCAGGCCGGGCTTGGTTGCCGGGGTCGTGGGGGTCACCGACGGGCGGGGTCGGGACCGCGGACGCGAGGGCGACGGGGTGGGCCGGGCGGGCGTCCTCGAGGGCGTCGGTGCAGCTGTGAGCGTCGGGAGCGGGCTGTCGCTCGGCTCGAGCACCGCGGTGTCGGGCGAGGCCGGAGCGACGTCGGCCGTGGTCTCGGTGGCGACGGAACGGGACGACCCGTTCTGTGCGGCGACGAGCACGCCGGCCGCGGCTCCGAGACCCACCACGGCCGCCAGAGCCCACACGGCGGTGCGTCCGCGTACGCGGCGAACGGCCTCGTGGATGCGCACCCTGCTCCGACCTGCTTGTTGAAGTCGCCTGCTGTGAACTCACGCTTTCCGGGCGCCGTTTGCAGCATAGGAAGCCGTTCACGCCGCACGACCGTAATTGCAGAACTGTTGAGCAAATCGGCGGAAATGCGGGGCGGCTTAGGATGCCGAATGCCCCAGACACCGGCGCGGCCGAAGCTCGTCCTCGACTTCGACCTGCGACACCCCGCGCATCTGGGCGCCACGGCGGGTCGCACGGTTGGCGCGGCGCTCGACATCATCGGCTGGGCCGACGAGGTCGGCTTCGAGCGCGTCGGCTTCGGCGAGCACCACCAGTCCGAGGACGGCTACCTCCCCTGCCCACTGGTTTTCGCCGCAGCCGTCGGCGGCCGCACCCGGCGCCTCCGGATACGCATCTCGATCCTGCTGGCGGGCCTCTACGACCCGCTCCGCCTGGCCGAGGAGGTCGCCGTCGCCGACCTGTGCGCGCAGGGCCGGCTCGACCTCGGGCTCGGCGCCGGCTATGTCGAGGCGGATTTCGACGCCTTCGGCAAGGACTACCACCGGCGCGGCCGGACGCTCGACGAGCTGGTGCCCTTCCTGCGGCAGGCGTGGACCGGCGAGCCGTTCGCCTACAACGGCACGACCGTGCGCGTCACGCCGCGGCCTCACCAGGACCCGATGCCGATCTACCTCGGCGGCGGCGCCCGACCCGGCATCGAGCGCGCGGCGCGGATCGGTGACGGGTTCTTCCCGCCCGGGATGCGGCGCCCGTGGGAGTACTACCGCAACACCTGTCTCGCGCTCGGCAGGCCCGACCCCGGCGAGTGGACCCCGCGCGGCCCGATCTTCCTGTGGATCACGACGGACGACAAGGACGCGACCTGGCGTCAGCTGGCGCCGCACATCCGCCACCAGATCGACTCCTACGGCGAGTGGACCCGCACGGGTATCGGACGTCCGACCGGTCCGTACGTGCCGACCGAGGACATGAGCTCCCTGCAGCAGGACGGCGCCTACCGGGTCGTGACGCCCGAGGAGGCCGTCCAGCTCGCCGCGGAGCTCGGACCCGGCGGCGAGCTCCACCTCAACCCGCTGCTCGCCGGCATCGCGCCCGAGCAGGCCCGCACCATGCTCGACCTCTTCGAGTCCCAGGTGCTGCCGTACCTCGGCGAGCGTCCGCTCACACCGCTGCCGTCGGGCTCCTGACGGCCTGCTGCATGAGCCGGCGCACCTCGGGCAGGGCGGCGTGCACCTCGTCGAGGCGCTGCTCCACGGCGTCGGCCAGGGCGCCGACGCCCGCGTTGCGCAGCATGTCCGGCAGCCGGTCCTGCACACAGCCGAACGTGAACGCGGTCGGATCGCCGACGGCCACCTCGTCGATGCGCACGATGACGTTGGCCTGGGCCTGCTGCTCGATGTAGTGGTAGTGCGGCTCCTGCTCGAAGCAGTCGAAGCGCAGGTGCTCGAGGCCGTCGTCGGCGCCGCACACGTGCAGGCTCGCCCCGCCGTCCTCGAAGTGCAGCGAGGTGGCGGGCAGCGTCCGGTCCGGATACGTCTCGGCCAGGATCGCGTCGGTCAGGGCGCGCGACTCCACGATCAGGTCGACGGCGCCGGCGGACACCCGCACGCAGTGCTCGGGCACCATCGGGATCGGCATGACGCCGTAGCGGTTGCCCCGTCGGTACGGGGACTCGTGTCGGTCTATCGCCATCGTCCTCACCTCTCGTGCGTCGAGGCGCCGATCGTCGCACGGCCCCGCCGCGTCGTGCGTCCCCGGTCACTGCCGGGTTAGGACGTCTCCGGGCGGAGCAGCTAGAGATCATGCGATCGGTGAAGCGGGTGTTCGCCGCCGTACGCGAGGCTCAGCGCAAGGACGACCTCGCCCTGGACAGCGCCGCGCTCACCGGTTACGCCGCCGTCTCACTGATCCCGTTCGCCTTCCTGTCGGCCTGGATCGCGTCGAAGCTGCTGACCTCCGCCGCCTACGCCTCGGGGAGCGCGGGCGTCATCCGCCTCATCGGTGACGCCTCCGGCCTCGGCGGCGGCATCCGCGAGCTGCTCGCCGCGGCCGACCGGGCACCGGTCGGCGCGCTGATCACCGCTGCGATCATCTCCGCGCTCTACGGCGAGGCGTTCGCCCGCGTCGCGACGGCGGTACGGGGCCGCCGGCGGCGGACGGCCACCTTCGTCCGGGCCCGGGTGAAGTCGGTGTTCGCGCTTGCGGCGGGCGGCGGCCTGCTCGCGCTGTCCCTGCTCGCCGGCGAGGCCATCGGCCGGCCGCTGCTGGGCGACCGGACGACCTTCCTCGACGTCTACGTCCGCTTCCTGCTCATCTGGGGCTTCGCGTCGGTCATGCTGGTGATCTGTTACCGCGCGTTCGGCCGGGGATCGCTGTCACCGCTGGCCATCGTGCTCAGCGCCACCGCTGCCGGCTCGTGGGTGGCGGGATCGACCCTCGGTTACCTGTACGTCCTGGGGCTGGGGCTGAATTTCGGGGCCCCGTTCGCCGGCAGTACGCCCGCGGCCGTCGCCGTCCTGGTGCTGTCGTGGCTGTTCCTCAACCACCTGGCCGTGCTGGTCGCATACTCGGCGGCCGTGCTGCTCACCGAGGAGGGCCGGCCGGCACCTGCGGCGGTGCCGGCCTGAGCGCTGTCAGCCGTTCTGCTCGAGGTAGTGGTCAATCTCCTTGACCAGCTCGGATTGACGCTCCGGGGCGAGGAACGACTGACGTACCCCGTTCCTGGCCAGCTCGGCGACTCCGGCCGCGTCGAGTGACAGCAGATCGGCGGCCACCGCGTACTCGTGGTTGAGGGTCGTGGAGAACATGGGCGGGTCGTCGGAGTTGATGCTGACCGGGACGCCGGCGGCGACGATCGCCGGCAACGGGTGATCGGCGAGCGAGCCGACGGCCCGGGTGCAGACGTTGGAGGTCGGGCAGATCTCGAGCGGGATGCCGCGCTCGGCCAAGGCGGCGAGCAGCTCCGGATCGTGCGCTGCGGAGATGCCGTGGCCGATGCGTTCCGCGCCGAGGTGCTCGAGTGCGTCCCAGACCGTCTGCGGGCCGGTCGACTCCCCCGCGTGCGGCACGCTGTGCAGACCGGCGGCCCGGGCGGCGGCGAAGTGCGGGGCGAACTGCGGCCGGGGCACCCCGATCTCGGGCCCGCCCAGGCCGAAGCCGATCAAGCCGTCGGGTCGGTGCTCCAGGGCGAGCTCGAGGGTGAGGTCAGCCGCCGCGAGGCCGGCCTCCCCGGGGATGTCGAAGATCCAGCGCAACTCGATGCCGAGGTCACGGGCGGCGCGGCTGCGGGCGTCCTCGACCGCTTCGAAGAACGCCTCCGGCGCCATGCCCCGCACCACCGAGCTGTACGGGGTCAGCGTGAGCTCGGCATAGCGCACCTGCTGGCTCGCGAGGCCCGCCGCGACGTCGTACGTCAGGGTGGCGACGTCCGCCGGGTCACGGATCAGGTCGACCACCGACAGGTACACCTCGATGAAGTGCGCGAAGTCCGTGAAGCGGAAGTAGTCGCGCAGCAGCTCCGGGTCGACGGGTACGGGGCTCGAGCCGGCATGACGGGCGGCGAGCTCGGCGACGGTTTCCGGTGCGGCCGAGCCGACGTGATGCACGTGCAGCTCGACCTTGGGCAGTCCGGCGATGAACGCGTCGAGGTCCGTCATCCCGTAATACTGACACGGGTCTGTCAGGTTGCCCGCTCTATTTACGGGCGTCGAGGAGGTCGCGCAGCTCACGGGGACGCGTGATGCCGCTGACGTCGCGCTCCAGCCACGACGGCGTCGGCGGCCCGTCATGTCGCGCCCAGGCCGGACCGTCCGGCCAGTGCCGCCGCGTCATGCGCTGCAGCGGCTCGGTGACGCCGGCCCGCTCACAGGCGGCCGCGTACTCGACGCTCGTCTTCCGGGCCCCGGTCCGGTCCCAGAAGTCCTCCTCCATCGACCACAGGCCGCCACCCGCGTAGCGCAGCGCCGTCATGCCGGCGAAGTCCCAATACGCGGGCCCCTCGTCCGACGGGTTGTCGCGCCGGTTCCAGTAGTGGAACGTCACCAGGTCGTTGTCGATCGTGTACCAGTCGAGCACCCCGTAGATCTCGGGCACACCCTTCATGACGGCATGGATCCAGAGGTCGATCTCGTCCGGTCCGTGCAGCGGTCCCCAGAAGTGGTCGATGTAGTACGCGTCGGGCGTGTACAGCTGCGCCCACGCGGCCCAGTCCTCCCCCGCGTTTCCCGTCGACCACCAGCGGGCGAACTCGCGCTCGACCTCGGCCCGCTCGAACTGCGGTGCGTTCGTCATGACGGCATTCTCCCCCCGCACGCCCCCGGCGGGATAACGCCGTTATTTAATGGGGTGCCGGTGGGTGCCGGCAGCTGACGTGGAGGTGCTCATGCGTGGATTGGCCGGCCGAAGTGTGCTCGTGGTCGGGGGTGCCGGAGGTCTCGGCACCGCGGCGTGCGTCCGGTTGGCCGAGGAGGGCGCGTCCGTCGTGGTCGCGGACCTGAATCAAGCCGCCGCCGACGAGGTCGTGGAGACGATTCGCGCGGCCGGCGGCACCGCCCTGGCCACGAGCGTCGACCTGCGCAGCGAGGAGAGTGTGCGCGCCGCCGTCGCCCTGACCGTGAAGACGTACGGCGGGCTCGACGCCCTGCACGCCAACGGCGCCGACACCTCACCCGAGACGGTCGGTCAGGACAGCGACATCGAGTCGGTGCCCCTCGAGGTGTTCGACCGCACGATCGCCGCAAATCTGCGCGGACACCTGCTCTGCGCCCGCGCCGCCATCCCGCACCTGCTCACCCGCGGTGGTGGCGCCATCATCTTCACGAGCTCGGCCGCCGCCTTCGTGGGTGAGCCGGAGCGGCCCTCGTACGCGATCTCCAAGAGCGGGCAGGGCGGCCTGGTCCGGCACATCGCGAGCCGCTGGGGCAAGCAGGGCATCCGCGCAAACGCCGTCGCCCCCGGGGTGGTGCTCACCGCAGCCGTCGCGAACGACCTCGACCCGACGTTCCGCGAGCACGTGCTGGCCGCGACCCGCAGTGACCGGCTCGGCAAGCCGGAGGACGTGGCGGCTCTGGTGGCGTTCCTCGCCTCGGAGGACGGGTCGTGGATCAACGGCCAGGTCATCAGCGTCGACGGGGGCTGGGTCCTGCGCTGAGCGTCAGCGGCCGTCCGGGGCGCGTACGGACTGGAAGACGACGGGGCGGCGGAGCCGGAAGCCGAGCGCCTCGTACAGCCGGATCGCGTTGGTGTTGTCGGCGGCGGCGTGCAGCAGCGCCTGCTCGCCGCGCTGCCGGATGCCGTACGCCACGGCGTGCACCAGCCGGGTGGCCAGGCCGCGGCCGCGGTACGCGGCGTCGGTGCACACGGCGCTGATCTCGGTCCAGCCCGGCGGGTGCATGCGCTCCCCCGCCATCGCGACGAGCGCGCCGTCCCGGCGGATGCCGAGGTAGGTGCCGAGCTCGACCGTTCGCGGCAGGAAGGGTCCGGGCCGGGTACGCCCGACCAGGGCCAGCATCTCGGGGACGTCGGCCGCGGTCAGCACGACCGCCTCCGGGTCCGGGGCGGCAGCGATCCCGTCGTCGACGAGTTGGACGCCGGCGGCGTGGAACCCCACCGTCCAGCCCGGCGGCGGATCCCCGCCGTTGACGAGCGCCACCGTCGAGCCCGGGCCGAGGAGCGCCGCGAGGTCCGCCCAGTCCCCCTCCGTCGGGTCGGAGGGCAGCGCCCCGAAGGGGGACACGTCTGCCAGGTAGCGCACGACGCTGCCCTGCCGCTCAGCGAAGCCGGAGTGCGGCCCGGTCAGCGCGGCGTACGCCGGATTGTCCAGCGGATGGGGTGCGCCGGCCGTCACCCGGCTATCTCACCACCGCGCTCGTACGGGATCTTCTCGCCCGCCTCGATGAGGACCGGCAGCCGGTTCTCGGCCGGCGGCAACGGGCAGGTCGCGAGGTCCGTGTACGCGCAGGGCAGGTTGGCGGCGCGGTTGAAGTCGAGCACCACGCTGCCGTCCGCCCCCGGAGGGTCGATCTGCAGGTAGCGGTTGGCCGCGTACGTGCTCACACCCGACGTCGCGTCCGTGAAGAGCACCGACAGGCTGCCCGGGGCGTCTCCGGTGAAGGCGGTCAGCGCCAGCTCCCACCCGTCGAGGGCGAACTCGATCCGGCCCGGGGAGTCGTAGACGTGGGTGAGCCCTTCGACCGCTGCGCCGACCGTGGTCGGACGCGGCTCGTCGAAGGCGACGAAACGGCCCGGCACGATCCAGCGCGGGTGCGGCGCGAACGCGGGCGTGCCCCGGAAACCGGCCAGCAGCGCGGTGTCGGGATGGCGCGGGCGGACGATGTCGTGCCCGCCCCGCTTGGCCACCTCGATGACGGCGTCGTTCCAGACGGCATTGAAGCCGTCCCGCTCGGCGATGACACCGAAGCGGTGGTCGCCGCGGATGACCGTGCCGTCGACGACCAGCTCGTCACCGTCGTCCAGCACGACCCGCACACCCTCGGCGTCCGAGGACCAGGCCCCCGGGGCGTCCGGGAAGCGTTGCGGCTCGGGGGTCAGCCAGTGCAGGCTGGTGATGGCCAGGAACCCGTGGCGGTCGGCCAGCCGGGCTTCCTGGCGACGGTGCCAGTGCTGCCAGGCGTCGACGAACGTGTCGGCGTCCCGGTCGGTCTCCTGAACGGTCATCGTTCACTCCCAGTGGGTCTTTCCGGCACTTCTGGATAGACAAAGTTGACTTAGGGCGGCGGCATTCCTCCCGATGGTGGCAGGGATGCCGGCGGCCGTTCGGCCTGATGCGCGGGAGCTACCTCATGATGGGCGTCGGCATGATGGGCGTCGACATGATGGGCGTCGACGAGCCGGGCCCACCTGCCGCGACGCACTTCCGCCCCGGGCAGTGGGTGGAGCGGCTCCTCGGCATCGGTGACAGCCGGTTCGGTCGCGTCGTCGGTACCGATCCCGACGGACACCTGCTGGTCATGCTCCCGACCGGCCACCGCACCATCGATCCGGCGCACTCCCTACGCCCGGCCGACCTCGGGGTGTAACGGGGCCCGGTCGGTCGGGCGGTCAGGGGAACGAGTCCTGGGACGGCTGCTCGCGCACGGCGGGGTCGGGAACGGTGGGGTCCGCGGGGATGGCGCCGGTGGCGCGTGAGCCGGCATGCCCGCCGGTCGTCGCCTGCGCGGTCGTGGCCACCGGCAGCATCGCCCGCGACAGCCGCAGCTCCGGGGTGCCGGCCAGCCGGCGGGCGATGACGATCAGCGGGACGCCGGCGAGGACCGCACCGGCCGCCGCGTCCAGCAGGTAGTGGTTGGCCGTGCCCACGACGATGAACGTGGTCCACAGCGGATACAGCCAGGCCAGGTGGCACCACCGGGAGCGCAGCGACAGCACCACCGCCGAGGCGCACCACAGTGCCCACGCCACGTGCAGGCTGGGGACGGCGGCGTACAGGTTGACCAGGCCCTCGTGCACGTGGGCGGCGCCGAGGATGTTGTTCGTGACCAGCGTGTCGGTCAGGCCGGTCACCGTGAGGCGCGGCGGGGCGACGGGGAACCACCAGTAGACGAGCAGGGCGACCAGGCTGAGCCCGACCAGGGCGTTGCGCAGCCTGACCTCGAGCTCCGGCCGCCGCCACCAGACGAAGCCGAGCACCGTGGCCGTCACCAGGGCGTGCGCGAGCCCGTACTCGTATCCGGCGAAGATCGCCAGTGAGTGGTGCTCGGTCAGCCAGTGGTTGACGTCGGGCTCCACCCAGATGTGCAGGTCGCGCTCGAGACGCACGATGTCGTGACCGTTCGCGATGGCCTTGCCCGCAGAGCTGCCGGTCAGGGCCTGTACGGCGTCGTACAGCCAGTAGAAGATCACCGCGACGAGGATCTCGGCCCACCACGGGAGGCGGCGCATCAGCAGCGGCTTGCGCGCCCGCGTCATCGGACCGCGAGGCCGTTCGGGTAGGCGCCGGTCAGCGAGCGCTGCCGGGCTGCGGCCACCTCGTACAGCTGCCGGTGCCGCTCCAGGATCGCCGGCCACCGGAAGTCCTCCAGCTTCGCCGACGTCGCGAACTTCTCGTGGTCGCCGTTGATCGCCATGCCGGCCAGCGTGTCGGCCATCTGGCGGTCGCTGCCGACGAGGACTCCGCCCTCGCCGTCGCGGATGAAGTCCGAGAGGCCGGTGCCGGTGCGCCCGACCACGGGGAGCCCGGCGGCCTGCGCCTCCAAGGCGGCGATGCCGAACGACTCGAGCACCGCCGGCGCCACGAAGACGTCGGACCGGGCCATCACGTCCTTGACCTCGGCGCGCGACACGTGACCGGGCAGCGACACCCAGTCGTGCATGCCGTGGCGGGTCAGGTAGCGCTCCATCGCGGGGCGCGACGGCCCCTCGCCCAGGACGACGGCTTTGACGCCGACCCCGGGCGGAACGGCGGACCGCAGCATCCGCAGGATCCGGAGCAGGGCAATCGGGCGCTTGCGGGTCGCGAGGCGCATGACCGCAACGATGCGCAAGGTGCCGGGGTCGGCGACCCGCGGGATCTTGCCCCACACGTCGAGATCGATGCCGTTCGGGAGCACGGCCACGTCGAATCGCCCGCGCACCGCCGAGCGCACCTCTTCCGCGGCCTCCCGGCTGACCGCGGACCACGTCACCGGCAGGTCGCTCCAGTGCATGAGCCGGTCCGACACCCGATAGATGGGCGTGTAACGCCGCCAGAGCGAGTGCACGGTCATCAGCCGGGCGCTGTCGGCCGTCGCGCAGGTGAGGAAGGACAGCGGCGAGATGGTGGAGCAGTGCCCGTGCACGACGTCGTAGTCGCCGAGCGCCCCGTCGGTACGGTGCCGCAGCATGAAGCGCGCCTTGTCGGCGAGGCCGTCCTGCTCGCCGGGCCGGACGACCGAGACCTTCACCGGATCGTCCTGCGGGCTGTCGCTGCGCGTGAGCGTGAGGATGTCGACCTCGTCGCCGGCGGCCACCTGCGCACGGGCGAGATCACGCACGTGCATCTCGATGCCGCCCAGTCTGGGAAGATAGGCATCGGTGACGTGAAGGATCCGCATCGCACCATCCGAACCAGTCAGCGAAATCGAGCTCGTGATGTCAGCTAGCCGCGTTACTGACTGCTCCGCCGCTCGCCACACCCTAGTTGCCTTCCATGCTCATCCTGACGATGAGACGCTTTTCACCGGCGGCACACTCGCCAAGGCAGCCGCCGAGGGACACCGCACGGTGCTGGTCACGGCCACCCTCGGCGAGCGGGGCCTGGCGGCATCGGGCGATTCGCCGCTCGACGTCACCCGGCGCGCCGAGCTGCTCGCCGCGTGCGCGGCGCTGGGGGTCGGCAGGCTCGTGACGCTGGACTACGGCGACAGCGGCATGGACGAGCAGGAGCCGCCGCCACCCGGCTCGCTCTGCGCCGCCTCCCTCGGCGACGTGGCCGCCGACCTCACGGCCGTGCTGCAGGAGGAAGGGGCGGACACGCTCACCGTCTACGACGCCCACGGCGGCTACGGCCATCGTGACCACGTGCGGGTGCACGACGCGGGCCTGCTGGCGGCGCGGTCGGTCACCGGCCTGCGCGTCTTCGAGGCGACCGTCCCCCGCGAGCCGCTGATGCGCGGCGTACGGCTGCTCAACCGCCTGGGTGTGCAACCGGGCGGGATGACGGCCGCCCGCCTGTCGACGGCCTTCCGATCGTCGTCGGAGATCACGCACGCCATCCCGGTGCGGCCCTGGCTGGGACACAAGATCGCGGCGCTCCGGGCCCACGCCTCACAGGCCACCGGCGGGACGGACCTGCGCACCGTACGGCTGCTCGGCCAGCCGCTCGTGGCCCACGCCGTGCTCGGCCGGGAGTGGTTCGTCGAAGTGGGTCAAGAGGGGCTTCCGGCAGACACGCACGGCCGATCGCGTGATCTCTTTGCCCCGGCAGGTTAGATTTATTCGGTGCGCCGTTCAGCAAAAATCGCCTTCGGGGCACTTTCGCTTGCCCTGGCGGTGTTCCTGCTGATCGTCGTGCTGCCCCGCACGCTCGGGGTCGAGTGGGCCAAGACCATCAGTCAGATCGCCGCGGTGCCCCTGTGGGACGTGATCTGCCTGATCGCCGTGTGGATCGCCGGCCTGGGCATGCACTCGATCACGCTGCGCTGGTCACTGCCCGGTCTCTCGGTGCGCCATGCGCTCGCGCTCAACCTCGGCGGCAGCAGCGTCTCCAACCTGCTGCCCCTCGGCGGCGCGGCCGGCATCGGGCTGAATTACGCCATGTTGCGCAGCTGGGGTTACGACCGGCTGCAGATCACGGCGTTCACAGCGGTCAGCAACCTGGTGGTGATGCTGGTCAAGGCGCTGATCGCGGCCGGCGGCATCGTGGCATTGCTCTTCATGCCGCGCTTTGTCGGTGACCTGTCGGGTGCGAGCTCGGTCGGTGCGGTGGCGCTCTACATCGCCGGCGCCGCGGTGCTCGCCGGCGCTGCCAGCTGCTATCCGAAGTCGGTACGGGTGCGCCTGCGGCGCCGCGCCGGCAAGTGGATCACGCTGCTCTGGGAGCAGTGCGCGCAGGTGCTCCGCAGCGGGTGGCGCGGCCTCGCCGTGGGCGGCCTCGGCTATCCGCTGCTGCAGGTGGTGCTGCTGTGGTCATGCCTGGTCGCCCTGCAGGCCAACGTCGGCATCACCGCCGTGCTGGCCGCGTACGCGATCGAGCGCACCCTCACGCTCATCCCGATCACTCCCGGCGGCATCGGCGTCGTCGAGACCGCCGCGGCAGCCGTGCTGGTGGGCTTCGGCGCCGACCCGGTCCAGGCCGCTGCCGGCGTGCTGCTCTTCCGGGTCTTCAGCTACCTGCTCGAGATCCCGGTCGGCGCCGTCGTCGTGGCCGCCTGGTTCGCCCGGCACCGCACCCGCCGACGCGAGCCGAGCGCCCAGGTCGCCTGACCGGCGTCAGGTGCCGCAGTACGTCGTGTATTTGCCGAAGTCATCCGGCGCGGGCGCGGCGTAGCGCTCGAGGCCCGGACGCTCGTCGTACGGCCGGCTGACCGCATCCAGCAGCTGCCCGAGCGGCTCGAGGTCGCCGCCGGTCGCGGCCGCGAGCGCCTCCTCGACGAGGTGGTTGCGCGGCACGTAGACCGGATTGACCCGGTCCATCGCGTCCGCGTCGGAGCCGAGCGCCAGCCACCGCTCGGTCCACGCGTCGAACGCCGCCAGGTCGAGGAAGAGCCCGCGAGCAGGCTCGGCGTCGCCGCGCGCAGCGGACGACAGTGCCCGGAAGAACGACGTGAGGTCGACGTGGCTCTGCTGCAGCTGGGCGAGCAGCTCGTCGACGAGCGCCCCGACCGGCTCCTCCCCCAGCGTGGCGGGCAGCCCCAGCTTGGCGCTCATGCCGGTGAGCCAGGCGGTGTCGTACCGGGCGCGGTATCCGCCGAGCGACTCCACGGCGAGCGCGATGGCCTCCTCCTCGTCGTCGGCGAAGAGCGGCAGCAGTGACTCGGCGAGGCGTGCCAGGTTCCAGCCGCCGATGGACGGCTGGTTGCCGTACGCGTAGCGCCCACCGGTGTCGATGGAGCTGTAGACGGCGCTCGCGTCGAACGCGTCCAGGAAGGCGCACGGGCCGTAGTCGATGGTCTCGCCGGAGATCGTCATGTTGTCGGTGTTCATCACGCCGTGGACGAAGCCGACCAGCATCCACTGCGCGATGAGCCGGGCCTGCGCGGCCACGACCGCCTCGAAGAAGGCGAGATACGGCCGCTCGGCGCCGGCCGCGGCCGGGTAGTGCCGGCTGATGGCGTGGTCGGCGAGCCGGCGCAGCAGCTCGACGTCGCCGCTCGCGCGTGCGTACTGGAAGGTGCCGACGCGCAAGTGGCTGCTGGCCACCCGGGCGAGGACCGCCCCCGGCAGCAGGGTCTCGCGGATGACCTGGCGCTTCGTCGCCACGACGGCGAGCGAGCGGGTGGTGGGGATGCCCAGCGCATGCATCGCCTCGCTGAGGACGTACTCGCGCAGCATCGGCCCCACAGCCGCGAAGCCGTCGCCGCCGCGGGAGAACGGCGTCCGGCCCGAGCCCTTCAGGTGCAGATCGCGCAGTCGCCCGTCGACGTCGACGAGCTCGCCCAGCAGCAGGGCGCGGCCGTCGCCGAGCCGCGGGTTGAAGCCGCCGAACTGGTGGCCCGCGTACGCCTGCGCCACCGGCCGGCCGGTGGCGGAGATCCCGCCTCCGACGAGCAGCTGAACCCCCTCGGGCGTCTCCAGCCAGTCGGCGTCGAGGCCGAGCTCGCCGGCGAGGGCTCGGTTGAGGACGAGCAGCTGCGGGTCGTCGACCGGGGCCGCCTGCCACTCCATGGTGAGCTCAGGCAGCTCACGGGCGTAGCGGGCGTCCAGGACAAGCGGTGCGATCGGGGCGCTCACACCTGTGAAAAATACGTCCCTCCCCGACCGCATTCCCGGTCGTGACTTAGCTCCGATCAGCCGAGCGACGCCGTCTGGTTCTTGTAGTCGATGGTGATCTTGCCGAACGTCGACAGCAGGTCCGAGCCGAGCAGGCCGGCGATCTTCGAGGTGGGTGAGAAGGTGCTGGTGGCGATGCCCACGGTGCTGGTGGGCAGCTTCGCCTTGCCGATGAACCAGCCCGAGATGTCGGCCAGCTGGGCCTCCTTGCCGCCGCCGATCCCCGTGATGGGCAGCGTCTTGCCGTTGGGCTTGATCCCCGCCTCCTTGGCGAAGGTGTCGCTGAGCAGCGTGACCGAGGCGCCGGTGTCGACGATGAACGCGTACTCGGTGCCCTTGACGGTCACCGGAGCGATGATCAACGTCGAGCCCTTCTCCTTGAGGATCTTGAGGGGGATCGACGCGGGCCGGGGAGCCGCGGTCGCGCTCGGGCTGACCGGCCCGACCGACTGCAGGCTGCTGGCGCTGACGGCGCCCGCCGGCGTGGAGCTCGTGACGGTCGCCGAGGGGGTCGGCGTCGAGCTGGAGGGCGCGGCGGAGCTCGAGGAGCTGCCGCACGCGGCGAGGGAGACGGCTGCTGCACCGGAGGCAGCGAGGGCGATCAAGCGCTTCACGGGTGTCCTTTAATGTTGGCTACGCCGTCTCCAACCGGTTGACGGCGGCTTCTGCGTCGTGGCCGCCGCCCGGCTCACCCGAACGGCGCAGCCGGTGCAGCAGGACGACGGGAGGGCGCATGACCGATCCGGGTGACACCGGTCCGAGTGACGCGGCCGCCATCAGGTTCGATCCGCACGACTCGTCCTTCGTCGACAACGGCATCCCGTTCGAGGTGCTGGCCCGTATCCGCCGCGAGCAGCCGGTCTACCGGACGCCGAACGGCGCCTGGTACCTGTCGCGCTTCGAGGACGTCGAGTCGGCGCTGCGCGACGTCGACGTCTTCCGCGCCGAGCTCGGCCCCATCACCGGCATCCCGGCGGGCGTCCTGACCATCCCCGAGGACCAGCACTACCTCAGCGAGATCCCCGAGCCGCGGCACGGGCAGATCCGCAAGCTCTTCAACGCGGGCATCGCCGCCCACCGGGTCGGGGCGGTCGAGCCGCACGTCACCGCCGAGTGCGGCCGGCTCGTCGACGAGATGCTGCGGCAGGACCCGGCCGACCTGCACGACGGCTACGCCATGGCCATCCCCGCCTTCGCCATGGCCCACATCATGGGCCTCGGCCACGAGGCGGTGCCGCACTTCATGCAGTGGTCGATGGACGGGTCGCTGATGACGCGGCCGGCCACCCCGGGTGTGCCGGAGGGCGGCCCGGCGAGCCACGTCTTCTTCCGCGAACGCCTCGCCGAGCAGCGCGCCCTGACCGAGCCGTCCAGCCACCTGTTCCGGGTGCTGCTGAACGCCGAGATCGAGGGTCGTCCGCTCACCGACGCGGAGATCATCACCCAGCTGCACTTCTGCATCCAGGCCGGCGTGCACACCACGCGCTCGCTGCTGGCGCACCTGGTCAACCGGCTGGCTCAGGAGCCCGAGCTCTTCCGGCGGCTGGACGCCGACCGCGCGCTCGTCGGCGCCTTCGTCGAGGAGTCGTTGCGTCACGACTCGCCCGTGCAGCGCACCACCCGGCTGAGCACCCGAGACGCGACCGTGAACGGCTGTCCGGTCCGGCAGGGCGACTCGGTCGAGATGGGGATCGGCTCGGCCAACCGCGACGACGCCGTCTACGACGATCCCGAGACGTTCCGGCTCGACCGGTCCGATCCGCGGCGCCACCTCGCGTTCGGCACCGGCTCGCACGTCTGCCCCGGCGCCACCCTGGCCCGGATGGAAGGCGTGACCGCGGTGACCGTCCTGCTCGACGAGCTTGCCCGGATCGACACCGTGCCGGGCGTGCGCTACCCCCCGCTGCCGGGAAGCCTTGGACACCAGCCGATCCCGGCCCGGCTCATCGCCCGCGGCTGAGCCGGCGGCTCACCAGCTGCTGCCGCCGCCGCCCGAGTCGCCGCCGCCTCCGCCGCCACCACCCCAGTCGCCGCCGCCTCCGCCACCGCCGCCCCAGTCGCCACCACCACCGCCGCCCCAGTCACCGCCGGACGATCCCCAGTCGCCGCCCTGGCCGGAGCCGTCGCCGGAGTCCTGACTCTGCTCGTAGCCGCGGTCGTATCCCGAGTCGTAGCCGGAGCCGTAACCGCTCCCGTAGCCGTAGCCGAAGCCGCCGAACCCTCCGAAGCCCCCGCCGAACAGGGTGCCGGCCAGCCCGCCGAGCAGGGCGCCCTCCCAGAAGCGGCTCTGATACCAGCCGCCGGGCACGTACGTGCCGCCGACTGTCCCGCCCGGGAAGTAGTTGGCCTGGCCCGGTGCGTACGAGGGCGATGCCTGGAAGGTCTGACCGCCGACGCTCACCGGCTGCGGCTGCGCCTCGACGCCGGGCGGCTCCGGGATCGCCGGACCGAGATCGAGTCCGAGACGCTGGCGCACCGTACGGGTCGCATGCAGGCCTTCGATGACCGTGTCGCGAACGGCCGCCAGCTCGCCGGTCGTCGTCGCCCGTGACCGCAGCCCGCCCGCCGAGGTGTAGCGCTCCGACGCGTCGGTCAGCGCCTGCCGGGCGGTCGCGTCGTCACCGGGATCGAGCGTGGTGATGTCGCTGCCGAGCCGGCTGTAGAGCGACTCGATCTCCGCCTTGTCGGCCGCCATCTCGTCGCCGGACCGCTTCTTGCGCCGGCGGCTCGAGTAGTACAGCCCGCCGCCGACGGCCGCTACCGCGATGCCCCCGACGATCCATCCGCTGTTGGACGAGCTGTCGGACGAGTCCGAGCTCGAGCTGCTACCGGAGCTCGCCCGAGGCGCGTCCTTGGCGGAGTTGACGAACGAGACGATGGCGGAGGTGAAGCCTTCCCGCGTACGCGCGGGCCGCGAGAGCCGGTTGACGATGGCCTCGGCGGCGCCCTTGCGCAGCACGAACGAGCCGGCGACCGGCTGGTAACCGCACAGCACGAAGACCGTGCGGTTGCCGCGGATGTCAGACGGCAGCTCGCTGCAACCGCCCGCCCGCGTACCGGTCGACGCCGGCAGCACCGCAACGACGAGAGGCTCGGAGCCGATGGCTGAACGCACCCGGTCCGTGTCGACCAGGTCCGCCGCCTCCGCGTCGGGGTCGACGAAGACCGGGTTCGATGCGAGTGCGGTCTGGACCTCCGACAGCGACGCGGCCGCCATGGCCGGCGCAGCCCCGGCCAGGCCGGTCACCATCGCGGCGAGCAGCAGGAGGAAGCCGGTCACCGCCAGCCGGACCGATGCCCGCCTTCGGGAAGCAGGCAGATGTGCGTTCACTCCGCCACGATGCCCCCAGACGGCTGACATCAAGCGGCGGCTGCCCGACCCGAGGAGAAGCCATGCCCGAGTACGAGAGCGCGGATCGCAGTGCCGACCGCGCCACCTGGCGGGTGCGCGGCGAGCCGCTCGTCCCCGGCGCCGGAGCGGGTCCGCTGCTCGGGCTCGGGGTCGCGGTCAAGGACCTGTACGCCGTACGCGGCCACGCGACCGGCGCGGGGGTGCCGGCGTGGCTTGCCGAACAGCAGCCGGCCACCCGCAACGCGCCTGCGGTGCAGGCGCTGCTGGACGCCGGCGCCCACGTCGTCGGCATCGCCGAGACCGACGAGTTCGCGTACAGCATCGCCGGCATCAACTCGCATTACGGTGCGCCCCTGAACCCCCGGGCTCCCCATGCCACCGTCGGCGGCAGCTCGAGCGGGCCGGCCGGTGCGGTGGCCCGCGGTCAGGCCGACATCGGGCTCGGCACCGACACCGCCGGCTCGATCCGCGTGCCCGCCTCGTATGCCGGTCTGGTCGGCCTGCGCACCACGTCCGGGCTCGTCGACATGGCCGGCACCGTCGCGCTGGCGCCGCAGTTCGACGCCGCCGGCTGGCTCACCCGCGACATCGCCACCGCTCTTGCCGTCTGCGACGTCCTGATCCCGCCGCCGGTGCGCCGCCCGCTCGAGGCCGCCCGCACCATTCGGGTGCCCACGCTGCGCGGCGGAGTGGTGACAGCGGTGGACGACGCCGTCGATGCCTGCGTACGCGCCCTGGTGACGGCGGGCGTGCTTCCGCCGGTCGACGAGGTGGATGTGCCGGGGCCGCTCCTGGACTCCTGGTTCGCGGCGTTCCGGGTCGTGCAGGGCCGGCAGGCCTGGCAGGAGCGCGGCGAATGGATCACCGCGCATCCCGGCGTGCTCGGCGACGCCGTCGCGGAGCGCTACGCGGTCGCCGCGCGGATCGGCCGGGACGAGGCGGAAGCGGCTGCCGCGAACGTCGCCGAGTGCGCGCGCCGGCTCGGCGAGCTGCTGGAGGACGGCGTGCTCGTCCTGGCCGCCACCGCGACCCCGGCGACCCCGCTGTCGGCCACGAAGGAACAGGTCGACGGCGTACGCGCGGCCACTCTGCGGCTCACCTCGCTGGCCTCGACCGCCGGGCTGCCCGCTGTGTCGCTGCCGGCGATCACGGTCGACGACTCCTGGCAGCCGCACCCGCTGCCGGTCGGACTGTCGCTGGTCACCGGGCCCGGCACCGATCGCGGCCTGCTCGAGCTGGCCGGCGACCTCGAAGCCGCGCTGCGATGAGGCGGTCGTCTCAGGGCTGACGCGTATCGGAACGGAAGCCGGGCTGCGCGTGTTGACACCCTGCATGGTGTCCGTCGCAACCGAAGCAGCCGCCGAGCTCGAGTCCGTCGTCCTGCAGACCGTCCCGCTCGGCGTGCAATGGCCGACCATCGACCCGTTCCTGTTCTGCGTGCACCACGACGACGCCTATCCTGCGGGCGACGACTCGTTCGCGCCGGCGGTGCCGATCGACGACCGCGAGCTCGGCCAGGACTTCTCCCGCCTCGACGGCTGGAGCATGTATCACGGGCTGACCGTGCCGGGCTTCCCCGGCCACCCGCACCGCGGCTTCGAGACCGTCACCTTCGTCCGTAAGGGATACATCGACCATTCGGACTCGCTCAGTGCCGCCGCGCGCTTCGGGTCCGGCGACGTCCAGTGGCTGACGGCGGGCAAGGGCGTCGTGCACGCCGAGATGTTCCCGCTCCTGGAGCGCACAGCCGCCAACCCGCTGGAGCTCTTCCAGATCTGGCTCAACCTGCCGGCTGCCGACAAGCTCGTCGATCCGTACTTCACGATGCTCTGGGACGGCCGTATCCCCGTCGTGCGCCGCGTCGACGACGCCGGCCGGGCGGCCGTCGTGACCGTCATCGCCGGCCGCTTCGGGGAGGCCGACCCGGGAGCCGTGATCCCGCCCCCGCCCGACTCATACGCCGCCCGGCCCGCCTCCGACGTGGCGATCTGGCAGGTGCACCTCGACGCCGGCGCCCAGCTGGTGCTGCCGCCCGCGACCGGGCCGGAGACCGCGCGGGTGCTCTACGTCTACGAGGGCGACACCGTGCGGGTCGCCGAGGCCGAGGTGGGCAACGAGACAGGTGTCGTGGTGCGGGCCGAGCGCGAGCTGACCCTGGTTGCCGGTGACGCCCCGGTCGAGATCCTCCTGCTGCAGGGCCGCCCGATCGGGGAGCCCGTCGCCCAGTCGGGCCCGTTCGTGATGAACACGCAGGCGGAGATCCAGCAGGCGTTCACCGACTACCGGCGCACCCGCTTCGGCGGCTGGCCCTGGCCCGACGAGGCACCGACGCACGGCCGCGACACCGGCCGCTTCGCCCGCCACGTCGACGGCCGCGTCGAGTCTCCGTCGGACTGACGTCTCCCGTCGGGTCATGATCGTGGGGTGACGGACTGGGACGGGGCCGCGTACCGGCGCGTCAACTCACTGCAGCACTGGCTCGCCGACCGGGCGAAGGAGCGGCTGGATCTGGGCGGCGTGACCGGCCTGCTCGACGTCGGCTGCGGTGACGGCGCCATCACGTCCGCGATCGCCGCCCGGCTGCCCGGGGCCCGGGTCGTCGGGCTGGACCCGTCACCGCGGATGATCGCGGTGGCCCCGCAGGACGGGCCGGAGTTCGTCGTCGGTGACGTCCTGACGATGCCGTACGCGGACGTCTTCGACGCGGTCGTCACGTTCAACGCCCTGCACTGGGTGGCCGACCAGCAACGGGCGCTGACCGCGATCGCGAGGGCGCTGCACACGCCTGGCCGGGCCCTGCTCGTCTTCGTCTGCGACGGGGAGCGTCCGAGCCTCGAGGACGTTGCCATGCAGGTCACGCAGACCGCGCCGTGGGAGACGCACTTCGCCGGCTTCGCCGCGCCCTACGCGCATCCCGACCCCGACGCATGGGGCCGGCTGGCCGCCGACTGCGGCTTCGTCGTCGACGAGCTGACCGTCGACGACCTCACGTGGGACTTCGGCTCCGCAGCCGCGTTCCGCAGCTGGTGTGCGGTGGGCTTCGGCGGCTGGACCGACCGGCTGCCGCCGGCGGACGCCGAGTCCTTCGTGGCCGACGTGGCTGATGCGTACGCGGTCGTCAGCGGCTCCGATCAGCTCTTCCGCTTCCTGCAGCTGACCGCCCGGCTACGGCGCTGACGTACGCGGCAGCCGCTGGTAGACGTCGGGGATGCCGTCGTGGTCGTTGTCGACCAGCTCGGCGAGGTGGACGCGCTGGTGCGCGCGGCTCCGTAGCCGAAGGACGACCGTCGCGAGCAACGCCGCCACCACCGAGCCGACCAGGACGCCGATCTTGACGTGCTCGTCCAGCTCGCTGCCCTGCCCGAAGGCCAACTCGCCGATGAGCAGCGAGACCGTGAAACCGATGCCTCCGAGCAGGGACAGTCCGAAGACGTCGGTCCAGTTCAGGTCGTCGTCGAGGTCGGCCTTGGTGAAGCGTGACACCAGCCAGGTGGCCGCCATGATGCCGATCGGCTTGCCGACGACGAGACCGACGACGACGCCGATCGCGACCTTGTCGGACAGCGCCGTCCCGAGTCCGTGGAGGCCGCCGACGGTCACGCCGGCGGACAGGAAGGCGAAGACGGGGACGGCGAACCCGGCCGACAGCGGACGGATGCGGTGCTCGAAGTGCTCCGCGAGGCCCGGACCGGCGTCCGGACCTCCGGCCCGCTCACTGCGGACGACCGGCACGGTGAAGGCGAGCAGGACTCCGGCCACGGTCGCGTGCACCCCTGAGGCGTGTACGAGCGCCCAGGTCACCACGGCGAGCGGCAGCAGGAGCCACCAGGAGCGGATCCGGCGCTGCACCGCGACGGCGAAAGCCGCGAGCGGGACCAGCGCGAGGGCGAGCAGCCCGAAGTCCAGGTCCTTGCTGAAGAAGATCGCGATGATGGTGATGGCGATGAGGTCGTCGACCACCGCGAGGCTGAGCAGAAACGTGCGCAGCGCCGACGGCAGCCGCGACGCGACGACCGCCAGCACCGCGACGGCGAACGCGATGTCCGTCGCGGTGGGGATCGCCCACCCCTTGCGGTGCCCGTCGGCACCGAGGTTGACCAGCGTGAAGAGCAGAGCGGGGATCGCCACGCCCCCGAAGGCCGCCGCGACCGGGACGGCAGCCCGCCGCGCGTCGCGGAGGTCGCCGGCGACGAATTCGCGCTTCAGCTCCAACCCGGCCACGAAGAAGAAGACGGCGAGCAGCCCGTCCGCCGCCCATTGCCCGATGCTGAGCCGCAGATGCAGGACGTCCGGTCCGAGCTTCGTGTCGCGCACGGTGTCGTAGCCGGCCGACCAGGGTGAGTTCGCCCAGACCAGCGCGACGACGGTGGCGACGAGCAGCAGCGCCCCGCCCACCGTCTCGGCCCGCAAGATGTTCGCCACCCGCGACGCCTCGGGCCAGCTACCCCGGCTGAGCAATCGGACGACCGCGGAGTTCGAGTTCGCCCCGCGGGGAGGGCTCAGGTCGCCGTTCGGCTCCGACACAGCTACACGTCCTCGGGATTCGCGGGCAGGCAAGATCGTCTTGCCGACCAGACTTCCCGGCGCACCGCCGCCCAGGTTACCGAGTCAGGTGCCGACGGGCCGGTACTTGGCGATCGCCTCGCGGGTCGCCTGCTGCATCGCCCCGAAGAAGCGCTCCGAGTTCTGCCCGACCCAGTCGACGCTGGCCTCGCGATTGACGTTCATCCCGCGGCAGGCCGGGATCACGTACTCGGCGAAGAGCTCGTACGACCGCTGGGTCGCCGCCCAGTCCGCACTGTTGTGCGCCAGGAACAGGAAGGTGCCGAAGCCCCCGGTCTTCTCGGCCAGCCGCCGGATGGTGGCGATCGCGTCGTCGGGCGTACCGACCGTCGCGACGCCGAAGTTCGGCAGGCCGTTGGTCGTCCAGTGCGTCAGCGCCTCGCGCGCGGAGCCGGTCCAGGGCAGCTTGCGATTGCCCATCCGCTCCATGTACGCGTTGAGGGCGAGCACGCCGTGCTCCATCTCGCGCTCGGCCTGCTCGCGGGACTCGGCCAGGTGCATCGAGGCGACGACCCGCCAGCGCTCGCGGTCGACCGGATTGCCGTGCTCGGTGGAGACGCGCTGGAAGTGGCCCCAGTTGGCGTCGAGCGCGTCGAAGCCGCTCGGGTCGGTCGCCGAGAGCGACAGCATCGCGAGACCGAGCCGGCCGGCCAGGGTCGCGCCGCTGGGTGACGAGGTGGAGGCGACGGCCATCTCGATGCCTCGCCGCGCGTACGGCCGCAGCTGCAGACGCGCGTCGTCCACCGTGAACCAGTCGGTCTTGGCGCTGACGACCTCGCCGCGCAGCAGCCGCAGGATGACCTCCGCCGCCTCGATCATCATGTCGCGCTGGCGCAGCGGGTCGATGCCCATCATGAACGCGTCCGAAGGCAGCTGCCCGGGCCCGATCCCGAGCATGACGCGACCGGCCGTGAGGTGGTCGAGCTGCATGATCCGGTCGGCCAGCACGAACGGGTGGTGATAGGTCAGCGAGCTGACGCCGGTGCCGAGCATGATGCGCCGGGTGCGCTCCCCCGCCGCCGCGATCATGACCTCCGGCGAGGCGCTCATCTCGTACGCACCGCTGTGGTGCTCGCCGAACCAGACCTCGTCGTAGCCGAGGTCGTCGAGCAGGACGGCCAGGTCGAGGTCGCGGCGCAGCTGCAGGGTCGGGTTACCGGCCGGGTCGTGGTACGGGGCGATGAAGGCGCCGAACCGGGTGGGCATCTCGGCCGGGGCGGTGGAGACCTCGCCACTCGTCACACGCGTACTCGCTTCCGTGAGAGGTTGCGGGCACGATAGCCGGGGTCAGCCGCCGCGCTGCGCGTAGGTCTCCACCAGGGAGGTCAGCGCCAGCTCGAGGTCCGTGGACGCGCTGTCGCCGGCCTGCAGTGCGGCCTGCGCCTTCTCCGGGAGCTGGTCCACCGGCACCGTCTCGTCCTGCCAGAGCACCGTGTCACCCGCCTGCAGGCCGATCCGCAGGTCGCCGCCGGTGCGCTGCACCCGGTAGATGCTCGGTCCACGGTGCACGGTGGTCTCCCAGGCAGCTTCGTCGGCCATGCGGTTCTCCTCAGGGGGCGGGCCGGTCGGATACCGGCTGCTTACCGGCCTCGCCCCCGGCGGGCGCGTCAAACGCCGGATCAGACCGCCGCGGCCGCCGCCTTGATCAGGTCCACCACGTCCTGGGGGTGGGAGATCATCGCCAGGTGGCCGGAGGCGACCTCGACGGTGGTGGCGCCCATGCGGCCGGCGAACAGTCGCTGCGCGTCGGGCGGGATCGCCTGGTCGTCGGTCGCGACCAGGAACCAGGTGGGCAGGGTCTTCCAGGCCGGTGCGCCCATGACGTCTTGCAGCGTGCTGGCCGACAGCGGCTGCTGGGTGGCGTGCAGCACCCGGGCGCGTACCGGGTCGACGTCAGCAGCGAAGTGCTTCACGAAGTCGTCCTCGGGCAGCCAGGCGAAGCCCCGGTCGTCGATGTCGAGGTGCGCGAGGGCCGGGGTCGGCGGACCCGAGGTCAGCAGGGCGCCGATGCAGGAACCGTCCGCCCAGGCACCGTGAGCAAGGACAATATTCGGCTTTGTCGACATTTCGGACATTCCTGACTGAGCATTGTGGCGGCAATTCGGAATGCCGACCGCCCACGTTTCGACGGGGCGATACAAGGGCCTTTCCCCCACGTCGCACGGAGCACGGCGCTGCCGCCGCGGTGTACACAAGCAGGCGTGTGGTCAGCGCAGGAGCGGGCGTTCGAGGCCGCCCACGTGTGGCATCCGTACGCGGCGATGCCGCCGGCCGTGGCCCCGCTCGTGGTCGAGTCGGCGACGGGGGTACGGCTGCAGCTCGACGACGGCCGCGAGCTCATCGACGGGATGGCCTCCTGGTGGTCGGCCATCCACGGCTACCAGCACCCGGCACTCGACGCCGCGCTGCTCCGGCAGAGCAGGGCGATGAGCCACGTCATGTTCGGCGGGCTGACCCACCGGCCCGCCCTCGACCTCGTCAGCCGGCTCGTCCGGCTGTCGCCTGACGGGCTCGAGCGGGTGTTCCTGGCCGACTCCGGATCGGTCAGCGTCGAGGTCGCCCTCAAGATGGCGATCCAGTACTGGGCCGGGCGCGGGCGGCCGGGCAAGTACCGCATCTGCGCACTCGGCGGCGGCTACCACGGCGACACGCTCGGTGCCATGGCCGTGTGCGACCCGATCAACAGCATGCACTCCGCCTTCGGGCCCGCCCTGCCGTCGCAGCCCTTCCTGCCCCGGCCGCCCGACCGCCGCGCCGGCCCGGATGCCGACCGGGCCTATCTGGCCGTATGCGACGACTTCCTCCGTGAGCGCGCACCCGAGTTGGCCGCTCTCATCGTCGAGCCGATCGCCCAGGGGGCGGGGGGCATGTGGTTCTACTCCCCGGCCGTGCTCGCGGGGCTCGCCGAGCTGTGCCGGCGGCACGAGCTCCTGCTGATCGCCGACGAGATCGCCACCGGATTCGGGCGCACCGGCCGATTCTTCGCCTGCGACTGGGCTGACGTGACGCCCGACATCATGTGCGTCGGCAAGGCCATGACCGGCGGCTACCTCACCATGGCCGCCGCCCTGACCACCGCCGACGTCGCCGCCGGCGTCGCGGACAGCAGTCAGGGCGCACTCATGCACGGCCCGACCTTCATGGCGAACCCGCTGGCCGCCGCGATCGCGTCCGCCAGTCTCGAGCTGCTCGAGAGCGGCGACTGGACGCAGCAGGTCGCGTCGGTCGGGGCGGGGCTGACGGCGGGTCTGGCCGGGCTCGCCGGGCATCCGGCCGTCGCCGACGTGCGGGTGCTGGGAGCCATCGGCGTCGTCGAACTCCGCGAGCCCGCCGCCGCCCGCATCCAGGCGCGGGCCGTGGAGCGCGGCGTCTGGCTCCGGCCGTTCGGACGCCTCGTCTACACGCTGCCGCCGTACATCACGACGCCCGATGACGTCGCCGCGATCTGCGACGCCATCGCGTACGCCGTCTCGGGCGACTGACCGCTGCCGGCCAGGACGGCATCGTGCTCAGCGGACCGCCGTCCGCGACGATCACCGCGCCGCTGCGGTACGAGCTCGCCGGCGCGTACAAGCAATCCGGTGTCACCTGGGGGTCAGGGTTGGTTTCTCCGACGACAAGCAATCCGGTGTACAGCCTGGACACCGGATTGCTTGTCGTCGAGAAAAGGAACTTCCGGTCCCTGGTGACACCGGATTGCTTGTACCCGGCCGAGGGGGCCGCGGCGGGTCGTCTTTCGCGTTTCGGCTGACGGCCGGGAGCCTTTCCGGTCAGGCTTGGCGGACGATCTCGCCCGGCTCGCAGGAACGGCAGACATGTCCAGCATCCGTCCGACCCCGACCCGAGCTCTGGCGACGATGACGGCGGTGATCATCCCGATCGCCGTTGCGGCGCCGGCCGGTGCGCACACCCCGCCGAAGCCGGCTCAGCCGGTCGCCGGCCGGCAGCTGCAGCAGGCGATCAACGCCTTCGTCGGGCTGCCGGGCAGCGCGCCTGGGATCATCGTGCTGACCGCGAACGGCAAGCGGACCACCGTGCGCACCGCAGGCGTCGCCGACGTCCGCACCGGGGCGAGGCCGGGAGTCGACCGGTACATGCGGCTGGCGAGCGTGTCGAAGGCCCTGTCGGGCGCCACGGCCCTGGCGGTCGTCGCCCAGCACCGACTGAAGCTCACCGACACCATCGGCAGATGGCTGCCGGAGCTGCCGAGGCAGTGGCACCAGATAACCCTGCGGCAGCTGTTGCAGCACACCAGCGGCATCGGTGACTACGGCCGGTCACCGGAGTTGGGTCAGGCCGTCGCCGCCTCACCGCAGAAGGCGCCGGCGCCGCAGAAGCTCCTGTCGTTCGCTCCCCACGAGCTGCTGTTCGAGCCGGGCTCGCAGTACGCGTACTCCAACTCCGACAACATCGCCGTCGCCCTCATGGTGGCCGCGGCGACACACGGCAGCTACGAGGCCGCCCTTGCTCGCTACGTGCTGCGTCCGTTGGGCCTGACCCGGACCAGCCTTCCCCGCGGATCAGCCATCGGGTCGCCCACCCTGCGCGGCTACGACGTCACGGACGACGAGGACATCACCACCGCAATCGCCGCCGGGTGGAGCTGGGCGTCGGGCGGCGTGGTGAGCACACCGGCCAACTCGCTGCGCTTCATCCGGGCGTACGTGGCCGGTGCCCTCACCGACAAGGCCTCGCGGAGAGCGCAGTTCACCTTCCGGGTGGGCGGATCGGAGCCGCCCGGTCCCGGCACGAATGCCGCCGGCCTCGCACTCTTCCGCTACCAAACCTCCTGCGGGACCGTGTACGGCCACACGGGCAACACCGACGGCTATACGCAGTTCGTCGCGGCATCGGCGGACGGGAAGCGGGCGGTGACGGTGTCGATCAACGGGCAGATCACGCCGCGCCGTGACGCCGCCACCTTCGCCACGCTGCGGCACATCTACGAGCTTGCCGTCTGCGCCACCCGCTGAGCCGACTGCCTACTGCGAGGACTGCAAGCCGTACGTCTGCGCCCAGGCCCGCATCGCGTCGCGCTTGGCCGGCAGCGAAGCGCATGACGCGTCGCCGGGCGCCCACGGCATCGCGATCGTGGCGGTCACGCCCCGTCCGGCGAGCTCCGCGTGCAGATCGGGTGACGGCATCGCGTTAGGGATGACCATGGTCATCGTCGGCCGGCTCGACGGATGCGGTGCCGCGGACGCCGCTTCGCGCTCCTGCGCCAGGCTGTCGAGCAGCGTCCACACCTCGTCCAGCGGGTAGTTCATGCCGAGCCAGCCGTCGTGACGTGCGGACCGGCGCAGCGCGGCGCGGGCCTTGCCGCCGACGAGGATCGGCGGCGGCGAGGCCGGCACCGGCGCCATCGCGACCTCGCGGCCGTCGTGCGTGGCTCCGCCGGTGTGCAGCAGCTCTCGGATGACGTCGAGGTCCGCGTCCATGCGCTTGCCCCGGGTGGCCGGGTCGTGGCCGAGCAGGGCGATCTCCTCGGTCAGCCAGCCGGCCCCGACGCCGAGCGCGAAGCGTCCGCCGGAGAGCACCGACAACGTGCCCGCGGCCTTCGCCACCGACCACGGGTCGCGCATCGTTACGATGTAGACGTACGTCATGACCTGCAGGCGATGCGTCACGGCCAGGATGGCGGCCGCGGTCGCGATCGGGTCGAGGAACTCGCTGGTCGGGACGAACGGGCTGTCTCCGGACGGGTGCATCGATGTGAAGCCGACCGGGATGGCGACGTGGTCGGCCAGGGCGACGCCGGTGAAGCCGGCTGCCTCGGCCTCGCGGGCGATATTCAGGACCTGTGACGCGTCCTCGAACATGATCGGCAGCCAGTGCTCCAATGGGGCGGTCATGGCGACATGTCTAACCCAGGTGACCGGACGGGACGGACCCGCCCGGGCGCTCAGGCCGCCAACTGCTCGAGGGAGACGTCGCCGTCAACTCGGGCAGCGACCAGGAAGAGGTCGCGATCCTGTCCCATGCGGCGCAGCATGGCCGCCTCGTCCTGGGCCGCCCCGGTTGAGGCGAAGATCGTCCCGTACGTCATGGTGCCCGTCTCACCGAGGACCGCGAGCACGAAGCGGTCGTTGCCGTCCGCTGCTGCACGCTGCGCCGAGGCGATGACTGCCATGTCAGGCTGCACTGATTTCGTCATGACGACGACTGTTGCGCGGCGACATGACGCGGGTCAGCCGTCCTGATGGCAAGCCTGTTGCAACTATTGCTACACAATTGTCATCTCGGTGACGGCCGTCATCTCACAGTGCGACCGGCACTTCTTGTCGGCCGGACCGGGCCGGCGTCGTTCGGCTGACCGCCGCCAGCAGGTCACGCTGACGGATCCAGCCGATCAGGTGTCCGTCCGCATCCACGACGGGCACGGCCGAGACGTCGAGCTCTGCAGCGCGCAATGCGTCGCCGAGGGTGGCGTCGGCGGCCAGGGGCTCCGGTCCGGCTGCGAGTGCGGAGACATCGGTCTGCTCCCCTGCGGCCAGCGCCTTCATGACGTCGCGGGCCTGCAAGGTGTCCAGGTATGCACCGGCGTCGTCCGTCACGGGCAGCGCGCTCTCGGACTCGGACACGAACCGCTCGGCGGCGGCGGCCAACGAAGACGTGCTCAGCAGCGGCTGCGGCGGCACGGACATGACGGTGCTCACCGGCCGGCGGCGTAGCGCCGCATCTGCCGGCTCGTCGATGTCGATGCCCCGGCGCAGCAGCTTCCGGGTGTAGACGGTATCGACGGACACCAGATGACTGATGCCGCTGGCAAGGACGATCGCCAGCATCAGCGGCAGGATGATGCTGTACTCGCCCGTCAGCTCGAAGAGGATGACGACGGCTGTGATGGGCGCTCGGGCCGCCCCGGCGAAGACCGCACCCATCCCCACCAGGGCGTACGCCCCGACGCTGCCACCGGTCTCTGGGAGTAGGGCGTGCACGACATCGCCGAAGAGGGCTCCTGTCATCGCCCCGCAGAACAGGCTGGGAGCGAAGACACCGCCGGATCCGCCGATGCCGATCGTCAAGCTGCAGGCGACCATCTTGCCGATCAGCAGGATCAGCAGGAACGCCATCGGATAGCCGTCCGCGACAGCCTTCCCCAGCACCGGGTAACCGACGCCGTACATCTGAGGGAGAACGAGGAGCACACCGCCGAGGACGACCCCGCCGGCCGCCGGACGCAGCCACTCGGGGCCGCGCCAAACCCAATCGCACACGTCCTCGATCGCGTACAGGACGCGAGAGAACACCACTCCGACCAGGCCCGCGATCAGTCCCAGTACGGCGAAGAGCGGGTACTGCACGACGTGGTCGACGCGGAAGGGGGACAGCTGCAGGAACGGCGTGTCACCCAGGATCGAACGGCCGATGACGCTGGACGTCACCGAGGACAACACGACCAACCCGAACGACGGCGGCGTCCACTGCCGGAGGATGATCTCCATCGCGAAGAAGACCCCTGCCAGGGGTGCGTTGAAGGTGGCGGCGATGCCGCCTGCCGCACCACATGCCACGAGCAGCCGGATGCGGCGCTCGTCGAGCCGCAGCAGCTGACCCAGCGACGATCCGAGAGCCGATCCGATCTGTACGATCGGCCCCTCTCGACCCACCGATCCCCCGCCACCGATGCACAGGGCTGAGGCCGCGGCCTTGACCAACGCGACGCGGGGCCGGATGCGCCCACCATTGCGCGCGACAGCCACCATGACCTCCGGCACGCCGTGACCGCGTGCCTCGCGGGCGAACCGTTGCACGAGCGGGCCGTAGAGCAGTCCGGCGACCACCGGTGCGAGAACCACGAAGGCCCCGCCCAGCCACGGGACGTGAGTATTGGGCGCTCCGGGATGAGCGGCGTAGTCCCGATAGCTCGAGAACAGCTCGGTGAGGCCTTCGACCAGGTCACGGAAGACCACGGCTCCGAGGCCGGCTCCGACCCCGATCAGCAGGGCGAGTACCGGCAGCACGCGCCGACTGTCGCGACCCGCCCGAAGCGAAGGAAGGCGGGTGCGAAGAATGTCCATGTCTGCATTATGCAATAGTTGCAGCGTGCACTCATTGGGGAGCACCCCTAGACTCCACCCCGTGGCGGCGGCGAAAGCACAGCGCAAAGTGTCCTCCGAGGCTGGGCCGGCCGATGCCGGAGCCGAGATGCTCGATACGCAGGTCGACGGCGTCCTGGCGGCGACGCGGTCGCTGGTGGCCATCGCCGCGCAGTCGCTCGCGCCGGTCGACGACGTCGTGACGCTCTCGCAGTGGCGGGTGCTGGTCGTCGTCTCCGAAGCACAGTCGGCGACCCTCAACCAGGTGGCCGCCGGTCTGGGCGTCCATGCCTCGACCGCCACCAGGATCTGCGACCGGCTCACTTCGACCGGCCTGCTCTCACGTCGGGAGGATCCGACCGACCGCCGCTACGTCTCACTGACGCTGACGCGTAAAGGTCAGCGCCTCGTCGATCGCGTCATGAGCCACCGCCGGGCCGCCATCGCGTCCGTCCTGGAGGGCATGGACCCGCGCGGGAGGGAGCGCGCCGCCGAAGCCTTCGGGCACTTCGCCCGACTCGCGGGCGCACCCGCGGCCGATCCGGTCTGGGGCGCCATGGAGGCCCGCGGCTGAGTAGAGCCGAGTGACGCACACGCGGCTTCGCTGCATGGGAAGATGACGCGTGACCCTCTCCGCACCCACCGTCTCTGCCGTCCTCCGCCGCGCCGGCCTCGTCCCGGCTTCCGTCACCCGCGAGGGCATTCACGTGGTGGCCAACGGCCCGGATGAGGTTGCTGTGGAGACCGACGGCGGCGCCGACGACTCGGGTCGCGACCTGCACGACAAGGCGCTGAAGGCCGTGAAGGCGGCCGGCTACCCGGTCCGGATCCCGTCCGACCAGCCGGCGATCTTCTACGTCACCCGGCGGCCGTAGCCGCTGGACTCCGGCCCGATCGACGGGCTGGTCGTTTCACGGGCCCGGAGGTTGCGCCTACGTCGACCATCCGACGTCGGGTGGTCGTGGCGCCCATACGTTCCTTACGTTCCTCACATGAAGACGACGCGTAACCGGTACTCGGGGGCGGCCATCACGGTCGCCCTGTCGGCGGTCGTGCTGACCGGATGCAGCGGGTCCGGCAGCTCGACCACTCCTGACTCGAGCGGCGCCGTCATCCCGACCTCGTGGTACGGCACCGTCGACGAGCAGTTCGACAAGGCGGGCAACCCGTCGTCGGTGCCGACGATCGACCTCGACGCCGACTGCGCCCTGAAGGCGACCGTGCGCATCGACGGCAAGGGGCCGACGGCGTTCGGCAGCGGTGCGTCGAGTGTCGGCGACACCGGCCGGCGCTACCGGTGCGACTTCCGCAAGCCCTCCTCCCACCTGGTCGTCGCGAAGTTCACCGCCGAGGCCGACTACACCGACGCCGCCGACTCCCTGAAGGCCGACTCGCAGCCCGGCAACACCCAGACCGAGGAGTCGTTCGTCATCGGCGGCCGGACGATCAAGGTCGTGCGTTACGTCTTCCCCACGAACGACACCCACATCGATTACGAGGCCAGCGTCGTCGACCCGGCCAACAAGGGCTACGCGGTGCTCGACGTCGAGGCCACCGACGAGCTGAAGACCACCTACACCGCCCGTCAGGCCGCCGAGGACTTCAACAAGGTCCTCGACGGATAGTCCGGCCGGTGGGGGCGGTGGTGTCTACTGCAGATGATGAGCACCGAGACCGAGCCCGACCTGCGGTGGACGCGCCCGCTGCCGCAACCGACCGAGTTGTCCCGCCCGTTCTGGGACGGCTGCCGGGATCAGCGAATGCTGATCCAGCGGTGCGTGACCTGCGGCGGCACGGTCTTCATCCCCCAGCCGTTCTGCCCGCACTGCCTCGGGCGGGAGCTGGAATGGATGGCGGCGGCGGGGACCGGCAGGGTCGTGACGTACACGGTGGTGTGGCGGCCGCAGACCCCGGCCTTCGACGTGCCGTACGTGATCGCGGTCGTGGCGCTGGACGAGGGCGTCGACCTGTTGACCAATCTGACCGACGTGGTGCCGGATCAGGTGTCGATCGGGATGCGGGTGCAGGTGCGCTTCGTGCCGATGAGCGGCGAGATCACCCTGCCGTTCTTCGCGCCGGTGACCGCACCCGCCGTGGCCGCGTCATGAGCCGGCGCGCCGTCGTCGTCGGGGCGTTCAACACCAGACAGGCGCGCCGGCTCGAGGGTGAGGACTCGCACTCGGTCACGCTCGCGGCCGTACGCGGTGCCCTGGCCGACGCCGGCATCGAACGGTCCGAGGTGGACGGCCTGAACGTCATCCCCGGCTTCGACCAGGCCAACGGGTCCCGGTCGTTCGGGTACGCGATGGGCTTGCCGTTCTTCTGGGTCGGCCGGGCGGCCATGGGACCGGCCGCCGTGTACGAGGCCGCCATGGCCGTGGAGGCCGACCAGTGCGACGTGGTCGTGCTGGGCAGCGGCCAGGCCGGACTGCACTCCGACCACTCCTCGGTGGCGCCCTGGACCCGGCCGTCCAACGAGTTCATCGAGTGCTGGGGCCTCATGACCCCGTCGGAATTCGCACTGTCGGCGCAGCAGTACCTGCACCGCTTCTCCGTCGACCCGTCCGTGCTGGCGTCCATCGCCGCCGTCATCCGCAACAACGGCTCCCGCAATCCGGAGGCCGTCTATCACGGACGCGGGCCGTTCACGCCGGAGGACATCCTCGCCTCGCGCATGATCGCCGAGCCGTACCACCTGCTCGACTGCTCGATGACGAGCGAGGGCGGCAGCGCGCTCGTCATCACCACCGAGGAGCGCGCCCGCGACCTGCCGAACACCGCGGTGACCGTCCTCGGGGGCGGCGCCGAGACGTGGGGGCCGTCGTACACCCATCCCCCAACGTACGAGCGGGTCGGACTGCTCGGCCGACGCGCGGGTGACCGGGCCTTCGGCCGCGCCGGGCTGGCCCGCGAGGACGTCGACGTCTACGAGCTGTACGACAACTTCTCGTGGGAGATCATCCGCTACTTCGAGGCCCTCCGGTACTGCGAGGTCGGGGAAGGCGCGGCCTTCGTTGCCGACGGTGCCATCGAGGTCGGCGGCAGCCATCCCGTCGTCACCGACGGCGGAACCATGTCGCACTCGCACACCGGCGAGTCGCAAAGGCTGCAGCGCGTGGTGCAGGCGGTCCGCCAGCTGCGCGGCACCTCGGCCGCCAACCAGGTCGCCGACGCCCGGATCGCCCTGGTCGCCCAGCTCGGCGACGTCCTGCTCCTCGGGCGCTGACCGCCGCGCGCTACGGTGCTCGGGATCAAGACTTGAGTCGGATGCGGGGTGGCACGGTGGCAGAGCAGGTGCGCGGAGCTGGAGCGTCGGCCGTCCCGCAGGGCCCGCTGCACATCCCGATCGGCGAGCAGCAGATGAAGTACGACGTGCTGCCGGGCGGCGACGTCGAGGGCACCCGCCGGGCGGTGGCCAACGGCATCGCCACCACCAGCACCATGGTCAACCGGCTCGAGATGCCGCCGGGCCAGAGCAGCCCGCAGCGCCGCTTCACCGGCGACCACGTCATCTACCAGCTCGAAGGCACGATCGAGTGGGACGTCGACGGGGTGAAATACCGGCTCTCGCCGGGTGACCTGCTCTACTTCCCGCCGGGCACCCCGTACTCGTTCTCCAACGTCGGCACCGACCTCGCCCGCTTCATCGACGTCGCGGGACGCGTCGACGACTGGCCGCCCCGCATGCTGTACGCCGACGGCACCGAGATCTCCTCCGGCACGCTGAACCAGCTCTTCAACTGACGAGGCCGGGCGTCACCGGCTGACGGTCACCAGATGCGGCGCAGCTGCGCCCCTTCGCGCCGCTTGCGCAGACTCTCGGCCCGCTCCTCGGCCGACACGACCGGTGTGTCCGACGGCAGGTGGTCGCGTACCTCGGAGAGCTTCACCTTGACGCACGTCGGGTCCGGGTAGTTGCTCCCCCGGTTGAAGCGCATCTGGACGATCCCCCACGGGTAGTCGCCCTTGTCCAGCCAGTTCGGCACGCCCGGGTCCTGCTTCGAGACGACGAAGCGGAACCTGCCGTCGCTGTCCACGCGGGCCTGCGAGTCGTTCAGGCTGGACTGGCGATTGACCCAGTCGAGCGTCGCGAAACGGTCGTCGGCCACCAGCGCCTGCCAGTACCGGCTGGTCTCCGGCAGCTCCGTCTCGATGACGAGCGCCTCGTCGTCCGCGATCTCGTGGATGCCGTCGTAGTAGGCCTGGGTCGGCAGTCCGCCGATTTGGTCGATCTTGGTCGAGCGCATGAACTGGTTCACCCCGTGGTGCTCCCGGTAGTAGCGCACCAGGCCCATGTCGAAGCCGATCATCCCCTTGATCCACTCCGCCATGTCCGAGAACCGGCGGGCGATCTCCTCGGGCGTCATGTCGGCGCCGGGGTCGTCGAGCCGCTCGATCGCCACCCGGGCGTCGATCTCGTTCGTCCAGTCGCAGGAGCACTTGCGCATCAGGAGCCGCTTGGTACGCGGGTCGAGCGGCCACCAGTCACCCTCGTGGCCGGCCGGCTTCTCGGGGCTGAGCACGACGTCGAAGTAGCCCCGCTCGTCCAGCGTGAGGTCGTCCAGGTCGTGGGTGTGCGGAACCGGGCTGCCCTGCTCGAGCTGGCCCATGTTCATCATGTCGAAGCCCTGCTGGGTGATCTCCACGAAGCGTGACGTGCCGCGGAAGCCCGAGATCCGGTAGCTGCCGAGCGGGTCGACCTCGGTCGTCGAGTAGACGTAGTCGGGGTCGGGGCCGCCCTGGTTCATGGCGTAGTTCCACAGCGGCATGAAGATGGGCCGGCTCGCGTCGGTGTAGACCCGGCACAGGTAGCCGTCGGACAGGATCGACAGCACCAGCTTGTTCATGTCCTGGACCTCGGCGGGCGTCGCGCCGTCGGGCCGCCAGGTGGTCAGCAGGTGGTCGACGACGCCCTCGAGCGCCTTCATCTGGTCGGCCCAGCTGGGCAGCGCGGTGGTCTCGCTCATGTCTTGCCTTTCAGGTGCAGGATCAGCCGTCGACGTGAACGCCGAAGTGACGGATGTAGAAGGCGTAGTCGTCGCGGATCTGCTCGGCGCGCAGGCCGAACTGCTCCGGGGTGTACGCGTGCGCGCCCTTGGCGCCGGTGCGGTTGGCGCGCTGCCAGACGTCGATCGCCTGCTCGACGTGCGGCTCGAGGGTCAGTCCGAGGAAGTCGTAGATGCGGCCGACGGTGCCGAGCGGATCGCGGTTGAGGTCCTCGTGGTGCACGTCGAGGAAGCAATCCTCACCGAGTCGTGACCGGGCGGCGATGGCATTCTCCATGCCTTCGCGCAGGTGGTTCGACACCTCGGGACCCAGCCGTTCGAGGTCATGACCGGCGGGCGACGCCGCGGCCGGGAAGATGCTCGACACCAGGCTCGCGTACGAGGGCACCGACTTCGCCGGGTCGCGATGGGTCATGACGAAGCGAGCATCAGGGTAGGCGGCGACGACGGCGTCGAGGTGGAACTTGTGGTGCGGCGACTTGTTCAGCCAGCGGTGCGGGGGCCGCTGCGACGACAGCAGCTTGAGCACCCGGCGGTGGTACGCGAACGCGTCGGTGGAGTCGGCGGCCCGCCACCAGCGGTGGTAGCCGTACACGGGCAGCGTGTACTGCTGGCCGTGGAAGGCCATGCCGAGCACGTCGCTATCCTCGACGCTGGCGTCGACCTCGTAGTGGTGCATCGCGTGCGCCTCCGCCGGCAGCGCGGCGATCTCGTCCGCGTACGCGCGCCGGCGGGGGTCGCCGGTCTCGTTGTCCGCATCCGGCGGGGGCACGGGATTGCGCTGCTCCCACATCCGCAGGCTGCGGAACTGCGGGTCGAGCGACAGCATGCTGCCGACCACGGTCGTACCGGTGCGTGGCAGCCCGATGACATGCACCGGCTCGACCACCGGGACGTCGTCGACCTCGGGATGGCGGCGGTACCAGTCCTCGACGAGCAGCCGGTTCGTCACCCGGGTCTGCAGCAGCCCGACGACGGCGGGATCGGTGGAAGGGTCGAAGCCCGCGTCCTCGGCCAGGCTGGCCAGCAGGACATCGAGGCCCGCGCGGAAGTCGCCGGGCCCGAAGTCGTCGAGACCGGTCGCGCCGACGGCGGCGTCCAGCATCTGCTCGCTGGTCGGGTAGCGCGAGCTCACGACTCCGCCTTTCGCTGAAGGGTCGTACGGGCGTCGGATGTCCACCGCCTCGGTCATGTAACCAGGCCGGGTCATGTAACCAGGCCGCTCCGCGCCACGTTCACCTGGGCGTCATCCGCCCTCGCTAACCTGCGCCGGCATGTTCGACGTCGCACGCCTGGCCACAGCCGCAGCAGTGGTGCCGCAGACCACGACCGATCCGGTGCACGCCCGCATGCTGCTCGACCGCGACGGCGCCGCGGTCATCGACGGGGTCGGGACGGGTGAAGCCGACGCGGCCGGCATCGCCGCGTTCGTCCTCGGCTCGCGACTCCTGGCGGCGGGGCATCCGATCGAGGTGACCGACGGCGGCGGGCGCGACCGCCGGCTCACCGCTGACGCGAGCCGGCGGATGCTCCCCCTGCACACCGACGGCTACGCGTACGGCGCGCAGGCTCCCGACGTGTTCTTCCTGGTCTGCGTGACGGCGAGCCCCGGCGACGGCGGCTCCTTCCTGGTGGACCA
Source organism: Frankiaceae bacterium (assembly GCA_965199805.1). GTDB lineage: Bacteria > Actinomycetota > Actinomycetes > Frankiales > Frankiaceae > DATAZK01. Next base: position 294,199 of record CBDATO010000001.1, read on the forward strand.
GCTCGCGTTGCTCGACGCGCTGGCGGACGACGCGGCCGGCCGCGAGCTCGCCGACTTCGTCCGTACGCACGCCGTCGACCAGAGCGAGCCCGGTGGCGTGCCGGCCATCGGTCCGATCGCCCTGCCGCTGCCGTCCGGCCGCCGCGCGGTGCGGCGGTCACTCGACGTCCGTCCGTGTGACGACGACCCGGAGCCGGCCCGCACCGATCGGCTGCTCACGCTCTGGTCAGGATTGCTCGACACGGTCGGCGCCCTCGCCGAACGCTTCGCCGTGGCCGGCGGGCAGGCGCTCGCGATCGACAACACCCGGGTGGCCCACGGCCGCGACGCGTACACCACCGCGGGACGCTCCCTGTGGCGCTGCTGGGCCTGGACCGACCTCGCCGGGGGCGTACCCGAAGGCGAACTGTGGAGCGACACCCGCGCCGTGCTCTCCCTCGGCGGCTAGGCAGCGGACGGAAAGCGGCATTTCAGCGCAGTAACACCGTGGCCCGATGAGGCGCCCGGTAATCGTCCCGGACATTTCCGGAATGGTGTACGAGCGACGTCGAGGCAGCTCACGGGCACATTTCCGGCTTGACCGACTCGGCGCACCTCATATGCAGCGAAACGTCGATTTGTTCCGGATCTGACGCGCGCGACATGCGCGGCCGTCTTACTCGAAGTTGTGACCGCAACGCACGACGCCCACCGGCATCTCGGAGTGCTGCCCGGTTTCGCGTTCTACGGCGGCCCCGTGGTCAACCCCGACGTCACCGCCCGCGCCACCGTCGACGCGCTGCTCGCCGACCTCGATGCCGAGGGCACCGATCGCGCGCTGGTCATCCCCAACTACGCCGTACCGGACGTGTCACTCACGTTCGCGCTGAACGAGCTGGTGCTCGAGGCGGCGGCCAAGGACGAGCGGATCCGGGCCGGCCTGTTCGTCTCGCCGCGGCCGCAGGACGCCGAGCTCAACGCGCAGGCACTGGCACTGGCCGGAGAGCCCGGCGTACGGGCGCTGAAGACGACCTTCCTGCTCGGCGGCGGTGCCGACGACGAGGCCTGCCTGCCGCAGCTGGACGCCATCTTCGCGACCGCGCGGGCTCACGACCTGGTCGTCCACGTCCACACCTCACCCGGGGCAGCGAGCGACATCGACAAGGTGGGTCTGCTCGTCGACCGCTACGCCGACGACGTGAAGCTGCACCTGGTCCACCTCGGCGGCGGGATGAGCGGCCACATCAAGCTCATCGGCGGCCGCTTCTTCGACTGGATCACCGCCGGCAAGCGGGTCTACACCGACACCAGCTGGGCGATCGGCTTCGCGCCGCGCTGGCTGGCCGCCGAGATCGACCGCCGCGGGATCGGCCACGACCGGGTGCTCTTCGCGTCCGACGAGCCGTGGGGTGACTACGCCGGCGAGTTCGCCCGTATGCAGTCCGCCGCCGCCAACGGGGAGCTCGCCCGCCACGTCTTCACCGACAACTTCGCCGCTCTCTACGACTGACGCACGACACAACCCAGCCCAACCGCAACTGCCCGAGGAGACCGCCGTGACCACCACGACCGTAGACGCCGCACTGGCCGAGAACATCGCCAAGAGCCTGGCCGAGATCCCCCACCCGTCACTGCCCAAGGGCACCAGCATCTACGGCTCGACCAAGCTCTTCCCCGACTACCAGGCCGAGCCGGGCGAGTCCTGGTTCAGCCTGGTGCACGGCGTCGCGCACGAGTCGAGCGTCAGCTTCGTCGCCGTCCTGCAAGCCACCCGCGCACTGCGAAAGGGCTTCGAGTCGGCCCTCTACTTCTACGGCCCGGGCGCGATCAACTGCATCGCCAACCGCGGGTTCCCCACCACCGGTGACGCCGCGTTCCCGGGTGAGACCAACATCAACACCTCGCTCGAGGCCTTCATCAAGGAAGGCGGCACCGTCTACTGCTGCCGCTTCGGGCTCGCCCTGCACGGCGCCCGCGAGGAGGACCTGATCGCCGGCGTCATCCCCGCACACCCGCTGGACGTGCAGGACGCGGTGATCCATTACGCCCGCAAGGGCGCGATCATCCAGTCCAATTTCATGGTCTGAGCTGCACTTCCTCGCTCATCACCCACCGATCTCGGGTCGGCGTCAACGACGCCGCCGGCTCGGACCCACTGGCGACGACCCCGCTTCGACAACCCGCGACCGACCCGAGGGATGCGATGTCAGCGACTCCTACCGTGATGCTCGGCTCCAGCATCGCGCTCCGCAGTCAACTCGCCGTCCAGGGCGTCCGTACGGCCGGACCGCTCGAGCGGCGTGGCGGAGCCGGCCCGAGCGACGACGGGCACCTGGTCGTCTCCGGGCTCAACGCGACCCTGCCGGTCAACCCGGACAGCGCGTTCAGCGTGCGCGACGGGCAGATCTGGCTCGGCGACGAGCCGCTCGACCTGACGGTCAAGACGGTTGACCGTCCCCGCTTCTACGACCTGCGGACCGCCGACGGCATCGCGTACGAGCAGATCGCACGACTGCACGGCGCCGACGTGCTGGCCACCACGGTGGTGCAGACCTGCATCCGCTATGAGGAGTCGCAGCGCTGCCGGTTCTGCACCATCGAGGAGTCGCTGCGCTCCGGGGCCACCGTCGCCGCGAAGACCCCTGCGCAGCTCGCCGAGGTCGCCGAGGCGGCCGTACGGCTCGACGGGGTCCGGCAGATGGTGATGACCACCGGCACCACGACCGGTCCCGACCGCGGGGCCCGGGTGCTCGCCCGGTGCGTACGCGCCGTCCTCGAGGCCGTACCGGGCCTGCCGATCCAGGTGCAGTGCGAGCCGCCCGCCCCCGCCGACCTCGGCGCGATCCAGGACCTGAAGGACGCCGGCGCCGCCGCCATCGGCATCCACGTCGAGTCGCTCGACGACGACGTCCGCCGGCGCTGGATGCCGGGCAAGTCGACCGTGCCCTTGAGTCAGTACGAGGCGGCCTGGGACGAGGCCGTACGCGTGTTCGGCCCCAACCGGGTGTCGACCTACCTGCTCATCGGGCTCGGTGAGGACCCGGACGAGCTCGTCCGCGGCGCCGCCGGACTCATCGACCGTGGCGTCTATCCCTTCGTCGTCCCCTTCCGGCCGATGGCCGGCACGCTCGCGGCACGTGACGGTGCCGCCGGCCCCGGGCCTGAGCTGGTGGCCGACGTCAGCGGCCGGGTTGCCGAGCTGCTCCAGGCCGCCGGGATGCGCGGCGCCGATCAGGGCGCCGGCTGCGCGGCCTGCGGGGCGTGCGGCGTGCTGAGTGCGGCGGGAGCATGACGGTGATCGGCCAGGTCCTGCTGGGCGCCAGTCCCGCCGTCACGCACGGCTGGACGATCGAGCGGGCCGACGACCCGGCCGTGCTGACCGCCTACCGGGCGCTGCGCCGCGAGGTCTTCGTCTCCGAGCAGGGTCTCTTCGCGACAAGTGACGCCGACGAGATCGACGCCGACGAGCGCACCGTCGTCCTGGTGGCCCGCGACGCCTCGGGTGACGTCATCGGCGGGGTACGCCTGGCGCCGGTCGGGACGCAAGACATCGGCTGGTGGACCGGCAGCCGGCTCGCCGTCGCGCGCGGCGCCCGCCGATGGGCGGGCATCGGTCCGGCGCTGGTGCGTGCCGCGTGCGCCCACGCCGAGACGCTGGGAGTGATCCGCTTCGAGGCGACGGTGCAGGCGGCGCACGAGCCGCTCTTCCGCCGGCTGGGCTGGACCCGCATCCGCGCGACGACCTTGGCCGGCGCGCCGCACGTGCTCATGCGCTGGCCGGTCGACCGTTTCGCCGCGCAGGCCGACGCCACCAAGGCACCGCTCGGTGAGCTGCTGGCCGGACTGCACCTCGGCGGCCCCGGCTTCGTGGGCGACGACGGCGTGCCGCTGCCGGGTAGCGACATCGTCGCCGCGTGCGACGCGATCGTGCCGTCGCTCGTCGAGCGCGACCCTGAGTGGGCCGGATGGTGCGGGGTCCTCGTCAACGTCAACGACCTGGCGGCGATGGGCGCCGAGCCGATGGGCCTGCTCGACGCCGTGGCCGCGCGGGATGCGTCGTTCGCCGCCCGGATCGTCGCCGGCCTGCGTGACGCCAGTGCCGCGTACGGGATCCCGGTGCTCGGCGGGCACACCCAGTTCGGCGTACCGGGGGCGCTGACCGTCACCGCGCTCGGCCGGACCGACCGTCCGGTGCCCGGCGGCGGCGGACGCCCGGGGCACACGGTCACCCTCACCGCCGACGTCGCCGGGAGCTGGCGGCGCGGCCACACCGGCCGGCAGTGGGACTCGACCACGCATCGCAGCCCGTCGGAGCTGCACGCCATGACCCGGTTCGTCGCGCGTACGCAACCCGCGGCGGCCAAGGACGTCAGCATGGCCGGCGTCGTCGGCACACTCGGGATGCTGGCCGAGGCGAGCGGCTGCGGCGCCGTGCTGGACGTCGCGAAGACGCCCCGCCCCGCGGCCGCGACGGCCTTGGACTGGCTCAGCTGCTTCCCCGGCTTCGGCATGCTCACCGCCGACGCACCGGGCCGTACCCCGGCTCCGGCCGGCCCCGCCGTCAGCGCCGCCTGCGGCGACCTCGTTCCCGGCGCCGGCGTGCTGCTGCGCTGGCCCGACGGCGAACTCACCCCTGCCATCCGCGGCCGGGTCACCGGCCTCGGCGCTGCATAAGGAGCTCCCGTGACGACAACCGTTGCCGCCGTGGCGGACAACTTCGGCCGAGAGATCGACGCCGCGCTCGTCCGCATCGAACAGCTCGTGGACGCCGCCCGCGACGCCGGCGCCCAGCTCGTGGCGTTCCCCGAAGCGACCCTGGGCGGCTACCTCTCGACCCTCGAGGGCGACCCCGCGTCGCTGCCGCCCGCGCTCGACATCGACGGCCCGGAGGTCAAACGGCTGGCGGCGCTCGCGGGCAACCTCGTCCTGACCGCCGGGCTGTGCGAGTCCGACGGCACCAACCGCTACAACACGGCGGTGGCCGTCACCGGCGACGGACTGGTCGGCGTCCACCGCAAGGTGCACCAGCCGCTCGGGGAGGGCGCCTCGTACGCGGCGGGTGACGCCTTCCGGGCTTTCGACTCGCCCGTCGGTCGCCTCGGCATGATGATCTGCTACGACAAGGCCTTCCCCGAGTCGGCCCGCACCCTTGCCATGGACGGCGCCGAGATCATCGCCTGCATGTCGGCGTGGCCGGCGGCCCGCACCAACCCGACCCCGGACGTCGCCGACGACCGCTGGACCCGCCGGTTCGACCTTTACGACCGGGCCCGGGCGCTCGAGAACCAGGTGCTCTGGGTGTCGGCCAACCAGTCGGGCACCTTCGGGTCGATGCGCTTCGTCGCCAGCGCCAAGGTGGTCGACGCGGGCGGCGACGTGCTGGCGTCCACCGGCACCGCGCCGGGGATGGCCGTCGCGAGCGTCGACCTCGACCTGATGCTCGGCCAGGCCCGCGGCGGCATGTATCACCTGCGCGACCGGCGCCCCGCCGCCTACCAGGCCGTGTCGTGACCGCCGAGCACGTGCCGGTCGTCGTCGTCGGCGGCGGGCAGGCGGGTCTCGCGGTCAGCTGGTATCTGGTGCAGGCCGATGTCGACCACGTCGTCCTCGAGCGCGACACCCTCATGCACACCTGGCGTGACGCCCGGTGGGACAGCTTCTGCCTGGTCACCCCCAACTGGCAGTGCCGGCTGCCCGGCTACCACTACGACGGGCCCGACCCCGACGGCTTCATGGTCGCGGCCGAGCTCAACGACTGGCTCGCCGGCTACGTGAAGAGCTTCGACCCGCCGGTACGCGAGCACAGCGCGGTCACCTCCGTCCGTCCGCGTGAGGCCGGTGGATTCGACGTGGTCGCCGAGGGGGCGACGTACCGCGCCGATCACGTGGTCGTCGCCACCGGCGGCTACCACGACCCCGCCATCCCCGCCGTAGGTCACCGGTTGCCGCCGGACGTCGCGCAGGTGCACTCGTCGCACTACCGCAGCCCGGAGCAGCTGCCGGACGGGGCGGTGCTCGTGGTCGGCACCGGTCAGTCGGGTGCGCAGATCGCCGAGGACCTGCAGCTCGCCGGCCGCGACGTGCATCTCGCCGTCGGCAACGCTCCGCGGTTCGCCCGCCGCTACCGCGGGCGCGACGTCATCGCCTGGATGCACGACACCGGGCACTACGCGAAGCCGGTGACCGACAAGCCGGTCGAGGAGCGCAACCAGGACAAGACCAACCACTACGTCACCGGCCGGGACGGCGGGCGCGACATCGACCTGCGCGCGTTCGCCCAGCAGGGCATGACGCTGCACGGCCACCTGCGTGACATCAGCGCCGGCGCCCTGCACTTCGCCGACGACCTGGAGCTCTCGCTCGACCGCGCCGACGGGGTCTACAACGGCATCAACCAACTCATCGACACCCACATCGAGGCCAACGGCATCGTCACGGCCGAGGGCCCCTCCCGCTACGAGCCGGTGTGGCGTCCCCCCGCCGCCGCCGCGCCGCTTCCGGTTGCCGACGTGAGCGCCGTCGTCTGGGCCACCGGCTTCCGCCGCGACTACCGCTGGCTGAACGCCGGGGCGTTCGACGGAGCCGGGTTTCCCGTCCACGTGCGCGGCGTGACGCAGGTGCCCGGGCTGTACTTCATCGGTCTGCCGTGGCAGCACACCTGGGGGTCCGGCCGGTTCGCCGGCATCGAGGTCGACGCCGGGCACATCGCCGCCCAGATCTGCGCGGGATGAGCGAGCCCATCCGGATCGCCGCCGCCGCGGCACACTTCGGGCGTGAGCTCGGCCGCTCGCTGGATCGCATCGCCACCGTTATCTCCTCAGCGCGCAAAGTGAATACGAGCCTGCTCGTCCTGCCGGACGCGGCTCTCGGCGGCTATCTCGCCGACCTGCGCTCCCCCGACCCCGACGCGCTCCCGCCGGCCATCGCCCCGGATGCTCCCGAGATCCGCCGGGTCATCGCCCTGGCGCAGGAGATGGTCGTCGTCCTCGGGTTCAACGAACGCAGCATGGGTCAGCGGTGGAACTCCGCCGTCTGCCTGTCCGGCGACGGTGTGCTCGGCCGCTACCGCAAGGTGCACCAGCCGCCCGGTGAGGCGCTGGTCTACTCCCCCGGGCAGCACCTCGATGCCTTCGACACCCCGGTGGGCCGGCTCGGGATGCTCATCGACTACGACAAGACCTTCCCGGAAGCGGCCCGCACGCTGGCCCTGCGCGGCGCCGACATCATCGCCTGCCCCTCGGCGTGGCCCGCGTCGATCACCCGCCGCGCCGAGCGCATGTCGCAGGACCGGCAGTCGCGGCTGTTCGACCTGTACGACAGCGCACGCGCCGCCGAGAACCAGGTCGTCTGGGTCTCGGCCAACCAGACCGGCACCACCGGCGGCCTGCGCTTCCTCGGCCAGTCGAAGATCGTCGGACCGGGCGGTGAGGTGCTGGCGCGTACCTGGGCGAAGCCGGCCTCGCGGTCGCGGAGATCGACGTCGACAGCGAGATCAGCCGGGCGCGCGCCGTCCTGCACCACCTGACCGAGCGGCGACCCGAGCTCTACGCCGACAAGCCGGATCGCGAGGGCTGAGCCGTGCGGGTCGCCCTGCTCACGTACTCCACCCGAGCGCGCGGCGGGGTGGTGCACACGCTCAACCTGGCCGAGGCACTAGTCGAGGCTGGCTGCCACGTCGACGTCTGGTCGCTCGCCCGCGGCGGCGACGAGGCCTTCTTCCGGCCGGTCGATCCCGCTGTCGGCCTGCGGCTGGTGCCGTTCCCGACGATCGAGGATGAACCGGTGGGCCGGCGGATCGTGCGTTCGATCGAGCTGCTGGGTGCCGCATTCGACCCGTCCGGTGTCGACTCCTCCGGTTACGACGTCGTCCACGCGCAGGACTGCATCAGCGCCAATGCCGTCCCCGACTGCATCCGCACCATCCACCACCTGGACACGTTCACCACCCCTGAGCTCGTCGCCTGCCATGACCGGGCGATCCGCCGCCCGTATGCCCGGCTGTGCGTGTCCGCGGCGGTCGCGGCAGAGGTCGAGCAGCAGTACGGCTTCCGTCCGGACGTGATCCCGAACGGCGTCGAGTACGAACGGTTCGCTGCCGGCCGGGCCGATCACCCGGCGCGCGCCGAGTGGGCGAACCGGCTCGGCCGCTACGTCCTGTCGGTCGGCGGCATCGAACCCCGCAAAGGCACCCTCGACCTGGTGCGGGCGATGGCTCTGGTGCAGGCGGCCGAGCCGGACATCGAGCTGGTGATCGCCGGCGGCGAGACGTTGTTCGACTACCGCGACTACCGGGCGGAGGTCGACACGACGGCAGCCGCGCTCGGCGTCCGGATGACGGTCCTCGGGCCGGTCCCGCAGGCCACGCTGCCGTCGCTCGTCGCCCAGGCGGGCGTCCTCGGCTTCCCGTCGGTCAAGGAGGGCTTCGGGCTGGCCGCGATGGAAGCGATGGCCGCCGGAGTTCCCGTGGTCATGCGTGACCTGCCCGTACTGCGCGAGATCTTCGGCGGTCACGCACGCTTCGCCGCGGATGTGCCGACGCTGGCCGACGGCCTGCTCACGGCGCTGACGGCCCCCGATCCGCAGCAGCTGCGTACCGCGGCGGAGCTGGCGCAGGGCTACCGGTGGGCCGATGTCGCCCGGCAGCATCTGATGTTCTACGCGCAGGTCGTCGGCGCGGACAGCTGACGCCGGGTCACCGACCGCGGCAGCCCGAACGCGGCCAGGACGGTGTTCTCGAACCGGTTCAGCGCCCGGATTCGGCCGTCGCCGAGGGTCAGCACGTAGACGCCGACGCCGTGGCTGACCCCCTCGGTGCCGCGCAGGTACGCCCCGAAGGCCGGTTGACCGTTCGCCCGGGTGGCCAGCAGCTCGAAACGACGGTCGCCGCCGAAGAGGGCTGCGGCGAACCCGGCCACCGGCTCACGCCCCTGGTACTCGTACGGCATCGGCGGCATCGAGACCGTGACGTCGTCGGTCAGCAGCGAGACGAGGCCGTCGACGTCCGCCGACTCCCAGGCGCTGACGAACCGGGCGACGAGCGCCGCCTCGGAGCTCGACCGCGGCACGGACGAACCCGGCTCGTCATTCTCCGGGGTCCAGCGCTGCGCGAGCCCCGCACGGGCCCGCTTCAGGGCGCTGGTGACGGACTCGACTGTCACGTCGAGCAGGTCGGCCACTTCGGCGGCGCGGAAACCGAGGACGTCGCGCAGCAGCAACACTGCGACCTGCCGCGGCGGCGGCAGCAGCTGCAGCGCGGTCACGAAGGCGAGCGAGATCGTCTCAGCGCGCTCGTACCGGGCCTCGGGGCCGAGCACCGGCTCGCCGGCCCCGTCCAGCAGCGAGTCGGGGTACGGCTCCAGCCACACCACTTCCCCGAGCCGGGTCGGCTCCGGCAGCTCGACCCCGGCCACGTCCCATTCCCGCGCGGGACGCCTGCCGGCTGCCCGGCGCGCGTCGAGACACTTGTTGGTCGCGATCCGGTAGAGCCACGTCCGGAGTGACGACCGGCCCTCGAAGCCGTCGACGCGCTGCCACGCCGCCAGCATGGTGTCCTGCAAGGCGTCCTCAGCGTCCTGCAGCGAGCCGAGCATCCGGTAGCAGTGCACGTGCAGCTCGCGGCGGAACGGCCCGGTCAGCTCGCGGAAGGCCTCGCCGTCCCCAGCCCGGGCCCGCGCCAGCAGCTCCGATCCGTCCACTCCTCTTGCCCCTCTCGCCTGTCCCTCCCGTACTGACGCCGGGCGGGAGCAGAACTGGGCGCTCCGGATCCGCCCAACTGCCGCCCGTAGCGGCGTCTTCACCGGTGCAAGCAGGAACGGCCCTCGAACGGAGTACCCATGGCCAAGATCATCGTCAGCGAGAACGTCACCCTGGACGGTGTCGTCCAGGACCCGACCGGAGACGAAGGATTCGAGGGCGGCGGCTGGTTCGGCCGGGTGACTGCCGCCGACCGGGAGGCCTTCGGGGCGGCAGCGCTCGAGGAGGCGCTGGCTGCTGAGGCGTTCCTGATGGGCCGGCGCACGTACGAGTTCCTGGCCTCCCGCTGGCCGGCCCGTACGGGAGCCTTGGCCGAGCGGCTCAACGCGCTGCCCAAGTACGTCGTGTCGGCCACCCTCGGGCAAGCGGCCTGGCACAACACGACCGTGCTCGGCGCAGACGCCGCCGAGGCGGCGACGGAGTTGAGCCGCCGAGTGGACGGCGACATCGTCGTGCCCGCCAGCTTCCAGCTCGTCCGTAGCCTCTTCGCGCACGACCTGGTCGACCAGATCAGGGTCTTGGTCTATCCCGTCGTGCTCGGCACCGGAGCCCGCCTGTTCGCCGGGCTACCCGCCGCGACGTCGCTCCACCTGCTGGACAGCCGCGTACTCGGTGACCACCTGACCCGGACGACGTACGAGGTCGTGCGGGCACCGCAGGAGTGACGCGGTGCCCGCCCGCGGATCAGCCCTGAGCCTCGTGCGAGACGTCCTGCCACTCGCGCCATGTCGCGAGGCGCTGCTCGTAGTCGGCCGTGGCGATCGCCAGTGGCGCGTCGCCGAAGAAGACGCGCAGCGGCGGCTTCTCGGCGTCGGCGATCTTCATGACGGCCGCCGCCGACGCCCGCGGGTCGCCCGGTGAGGCCGTACGGGCCTGGCGGGCCTCGGCCGCCTTCTTGCGGAATTCGTCGTACGCGGGCAGTGGGGTGGCGTGCCGGGCGGAGGAGCCGGCCCAGTCGGTGGAGAACCCCCCGGGCTCGATCAGCGTCACGAAGATGCCGAAGTCGGCGACTTCCTGGGCCAGTGTCTGACTGAAGCCCTCCAACGCCCACTTGGAAGCGTGGTAGGCGCCGACGTTCGGGAAGGCGGAGATGCCGCCGATGGACGAGACCTGCAGGAAGTGGCCGCTCCCCTGGGCCCGCAGGTAGGGCAGCGCCGCCTGCGTCACCCAGAACGCGCCGAAGAGGTTGATCTCCATCTGCAGCCGCAGGTCCTCCTCGGAGAGCTCCTCGATGAGTCCGAACTGGCCGTAGCCGGCGTTGTTGACGACGACGTCGACCCGGCCGAAGTGTTCGAACGCCTTGCCGACGGCCTCGAAGGCAGCCGCGCGGTCGGTGACGTCCAGCTCCAGCGCCAGCACACGGTCGCCGTACGTGCCGGTCAGGTCCTCGAGCGAGCCGACGTCACGGGCGGTGGCGACGACCCGATCGCCGCGCTCCAGGGCAGCCAGCGCCCACTCCCGGCCGAAGCCGCGGGACGTACCGGTGATGAACCAAGTCTTCATGGAGTCAGGCCTGCCCGGTGACCGGGCATCGGACGCGTCTCCGCGGCGTGATCAGGTCGACGGCGGTCAGGGGAATGCGGCCGCTGCACAGGTGCGCTAGAAGGTCGGCGTCACCGATTTGGGCACGGTCTTCAACAGCTCGGTGCCGTCCAGGACGCCGGACGGCGCGGTGATGGTCTGCCGCTCGCCGAAGTCGCTCAAGCGGGTGTCCGCCCGCCCGGATCGCGGCGCGCTGATAATCCGCACCGGGTACGGGGTGCCGGAGGCGGCCACGAACAGCTGAGACGTGTCCGTCTGGGACACGATCAGGACGGGTCGCCCGTCGTAGGTCGAGGTCTGCACCCGCGGTTCGATCGACGCGCCACCGCCGGGGTGGGTGAAGGACGCGACCAGGTCGTCGAAGCGATCGAGAAAGGCATAGTCGGAATTCGCCGGGGCGCGCACCCACCGATCGTCGAGTTTCTCGGCATTCGCCCGCGGGACGCCGCTGTCCTCGTAATACGCGGCGGGTCCGCGCACATACGTGACGCCGCCCGTCCGGATGAGTTGCAAAGTCATGCCGTTGGCGCGCCTCGTGGATCGGGTGCCGTCCTTCTGCATCCAGATGTCCACGGTGACCGGCTTCCGGGTGGCGACATTGCCCAGCGAACCGGTGAGGTGGACGGCCCCGGCACGGTTCAGCGCATCGCCGGCCTGCTGCGCCACGTGAAGTCCCGATCGCGCCGCGGCGCCGCTGGTCTGGGTCGCGGATGCTGTCCCACCTGGAGGAACAGCGCGGGTGTCGCTGCCGCCGCACCCGGCGCCCAGGACGCCGACCGCGAGCAGGACGCCCGCCGCGGCCAGCCGTCGGGCGGCCGCGCACGTGACGCGGCGACCTCTCCGCCCGCAGTCATCCACAGCTGTCACGTTCGTGCTATCGGTCCCCCGGCCGGCTGCCAAACTCGCGTCATGACCCAGATATCCGAGCCGGCCAAGTGGTTCGGCGTCCGGTGCATCTTCAGCCATGACCCCGACAACAGTGAGGACGACGGCGACCCTGCGTTCTTCTACGAGGAACGCATCACCCTCTGGGCTGCGTCGGATGAGCAGGCGGCCATCGCGCTCGCCGAAACGGAGGCGGAGGAGCACGCGACAACCCTGGAATCGGCGCGCTACGTCGGCTTGGCGCAGTGCTACTGGCTGGCCGACGAGCCCGGTCACGGCGCGGAGGTCTTCTCACTCATCCGCGAGTCGGAGCTCGCGCCGAACGACTACCTCGACAAGTTCTTCGACACCGGCACCGAGCTCCAACGCGGCCGGTAGCGCCTGTCGCGACGAGCAGTTCCCGGGACGACACCCCTATGACAACTCCCACAGGGCTTCCCTGTTGCACGAGCAGGTGCCATTCTGCGAGAGCCACTTAGCCGGCAGGTGGGCGGAACCCGGTGCGATTCCGGGACGGTCCCGCCACTGTGAGCGTCCAGCCGCATGACCATCAGCGGCGCGTTGGACGTCAGTCAGGAACACCCCCTGTCGCGCTTTCACCGCTGTTCTCGGAGCGTGGACACTCCGGGGGAGGATGGTTCCCATGCGCGTTCTGTCGCGCACGCCCGCAATCACACCCGCCCGCAGGCGCGTCGCTGCCGGACTCGCGGTGGCCCTCGCCGCATCCGGCCTGGTCGCCGCCTGCAGTACGTCGAGCACCGACAGCCCGGCGAACGAGCCGTCCGGTACGCCGACCGGCAGCGCCTCGAGCGCGGTGTACCGCCAGGTCAAGAACCTGACGATCGCCACCAGCTTCGCCATCGACGACCTCGACCCGATGGAGAACGGCTTCTGGGCGCCCGAGTTCGGCTACAGCGACCTGCTCATGCAGCCGCAGCCCGACGGCACCGTGAAGCCGTGGCTGCTCGAGTCGCTGAAGCAGGTCGACGGCACCCGCTGGGATCTCACGCTGCGGCCGCGGACCACGTTCCAGAACGGCCACGCCCTGGACGCCAAGGCGCTCGCCGCCCTCATGACCTGGACGTTGGCGAACAACGAGAGCATGCCGGCGACGCTCAAGGGCTCCACCGCCGCGGCCACCGGTGACCTGACCGTGCGGCTCACGCTGAAGCAGCCGGTCGCCGACCTGCCCAGCCGGCTGGCCGACGAGTCCGTCTTCCCGCTCTTCGACCTGCCGGTCTACCTGCGTGATCAGAAGGACCCGGCCAAGCTCGTCGCCGACAAGATCTACACCGGCCCGTACACCGTCACGAAGCTGACTCCCGACGTGATGAGCCTCGCGCCCACGCCCGGCTACTACGGCGGCACGCCGGCGCTCACCGGCGTCACCGTGAAATTCGTGCCCGAGGCACAGTCGCGGATCAGTGCGGTGCGCAACGGTGAGGCCGACATCGCCCTGTACCCGCCGACCACCGCGGCTCGCGAGCTGCAGTCGAGCACCGACGCCGTCTACGTCAGCCGCCCCAAGGGCAGCGGCAGCTCCGGCCTGCTGCTCTACGTCAACCAGCGCAGCGGCCCGCTCGCCGACGAGAACGTCCGCAAGGCCGTCCGCGACGGCATCGACTACAAGGCGATCGCCGACCAGGTATTCAACGGGCTGTACGACACCTCGCCCGGCCTGTTCCCCGCCTTCGTGCCCTACTCCGAGCAGCTGCTCGAGACCGACCCGGCCGCGGCGGAGCAGGCGCTCGACGCCGCCGGGTGGACGCGTACCGGCGACGGCATCCGTGAGAAGGACGGCAAGAAGCTGAGCCTGACGACGCTGACCTATCCGCAGCAGCCCGACAGCGGCACGATCGCGCTGGCCGTGCAGGCGCAGCTGAAGGCGATCGGCGTCGACATCCGCATCAAGCAGGTCGACGACATCGAGTCGAGCCTCGCCGAGAAGTCGGGCTGGGATCTCGGCATCGACGGCAACGGCTCACTGGGGCAGACCTCGACCGACCCGATCGACCCGCTGGTCAGCACCTGGCTGAGCGACGCCGACAGCAACTACGGCGGCGTGAACGACAGCGCACTCGACGCAACCATCACCAAGCTCAGCACGACGTCCGCCGGAGCCGAGCAGAACGACCTGCTCGAGCAGGCCGCGCGGTCCATCGTCGACGAGCACGCGTACGGCTGGTTCCTCGGCCTGCGGCGTACCCCGGTGATCGTCGGTCCGAAGGTGAAGGACTACCCGGTGCCGGTCGCCAACCTCTGGCTGTCGCCGTACTCGTGACGCCCGGTCTCGGGTTCGTCCTGCTGCGCCGACTCGGTCAGGCGCTGGCGACGCTGCTGTTCGCCAGCGTCCTGATCTGGTCGCTCGTCCTGCTCACCCCCGGTGATCCGGCGCGACGGGTGCTCCACGCCCGCGGCGTCGAGAACCCGCCGGCGTCGCAGGTGGCAGCGGTGCACCGCGAGCTCGGTCTCGACCGGCCGGCGTACGAGCGCTACGTCTCCTGGCTCGGGCACGCGGTGCAGGGCGACTTCGGCCCGTCGTGGAAGAGCAACCGGCCGGTGAGCGACGAGCTCTTCAGCCGGTTGCCCGCCACGCTGACGCTGCTCGCGGCCGCGCTGCCGCTCGCGATCGGGCTGTCCGTGCTGCTCGGCGCCCTCGCCGGGTCGCGGCCGCGGCGCTGGCCTGATGCCTCCGTACGGGCGGTCACCGTCGTGCTGGCCGTGGTGCCGAGCTTCCTGCTGGCCACCGTCATCATCAAGGTGGTCGTGGTGCGCTGGGGCGCCTTCCGGGTGGTCACGGACGGCTCGTGGGCGACCGTGCTGCCGCCCGCGCTGACCCTCGCCGTCGGCGCGGTCGCGGTGTGGACGCGCTTGCTGCGCTCCGGGCTGCTCGCCGCCCGCGCCGCGCCCTACCTCGAGGTGGCGCGCGCCCGGGGGGCGTCACCCCTGCGGCGGCTGACGCGGCACGCCCTGCCCAACACGCTCATCCCGTTCCTGACCGTCATCGCCGTCGAGGTGGCCTCGCTGCTCGCCGGGGCGCCCGTCGTCGAGTCGGTCTTCACCTGGCCGGGGGTCGGCCGATACGCGGTCGCGGCGATCCAGGCCCGCGACGTCCCCGTCGTGCAGGGCTTTACGGTGCTGGCCGTGCTCGCCTACGTGTTGGTCAGCATGCTTGTCGATCTGCTCGCCATGGTGCTCGACCCGCGGCTGCGCAACGCAGGCGTGCAGCCGTCCGCCGGCGCAGGGATCCCGGCATGACCGTCACCCTCGATGCGGCTCCCGAGCTGCGGGCGCCGACGACCTGGAAGCTCTTCCTGCATCACCGCGGTGCCCGGTGGGGCCTCGCCCTGGCGGCGCTCGTCGTCGTGATCGGCACCCTCGGCCGCTTCGTCTCCACCGATCCCGACACTCCCGACTACGCGGCCCAGCTGCTGTCACCCCGCACCGGGCACTGGCTCGGCACCGACGCGTCAGGGCGGGACCTGTTCGCGCGTACGGCTGCCGGCACCTGGACGTCACTGTCGGCAGCGGTGATCGTCACGGCGCTGACCATCTCGATCGGCCTGGCCGTCGGGGTGGTCGCCGGTTACCTGCGCGGACCGGTCGACGCGGTGATCAGCCGGCTGATCGACATGATGCTCGGCCTTCCCGAGCTGGTCATCTCGCTGGCCATCGTCGGAGCGCTCGGGGTCGGGCACTGGCACCTGGTGCTGGCGCTGTCGGTCACCGGATGGGCATACCTGGCGCGTATCTCGCGCAGCATGGTGCTCGGCAGCCACGGCCGCCTCGACGTCGTCAGTGCCCGGCTCGCGGGGGTGCCGTCGGCGCGGATCCTGCGTCAGCACGTCATGCCGCCTGTGCTCACGCAGCTGCTGGTGATCGCGGCGAGCCGCTTCGGGACGACCGTGCTGGCCCTCGCGAGCCTCGCCTTCCTGGGCCTCGGCGCCCAGCCACCGGCGAGTGAGCTAGGGCAGATGCTCGCCGACGCGACCGGCGACATCGGCATCGCACCGTGGCTGCTCATCGGCCCGACGGTCGTCATCGCGCTGACCGTCGGCGCGGCGATGCTCCTGAGCGACGCCCTCCGCGACACGCTCGACCCCGGCTCCGCCGAGGCCGTCCTGCCGCCGCGCCGGTGGAGGCGGCCTACCGGCCGTCCGGCCCGCAGCCGGCCACCGACGCGGGTCGCCGTGCCCGGCGATGACGTCCTGCGGCTCGACGGACTGTCCGTCACCTATCCCGACGGCACCCGTGCCGTACGCGGGGTGAGCCTCGTGCTCGCCGACGGCGAGTGCCTGGCGATCGTCGGCGAATCCGGGTGCGGCAAGAGCACCCTGGCCCGGGCGCTGCTCGGCGTGCTGCCGGAGGGCACCCGCGTCGACGGCGGCATCACGATCGGCGGCCGGGACCTCGCGGGTCTGTCCGAGAAGCAGCTCCGTCCGCTGCGCGGCCCGGTCATCGGCTACGTGGCGCAGGATCCGTACGCGGCCTGCGACCCGCTGCGCATCGTCGGCGATCACGTCGCCGAGGCCTGGCGCGCCCACGGCAGCCCGGTGCCGGACGTGGCGGCGCGCGTCGAGCGGCTCGGCGTCGACGACGCGGCCGCCCGGCTCCGCGAGCGTCCGCACCAGTGGTCGGGCGGGATGCTGCAGCGCGCGACCATCGCGGCGGCCGCGGCTCACCAGCCGGCGGTGATCGTGGCCGACGAGCCGTCGTCGGCACTCGACGCCGAGCTGGCCGACGGCGTGCTCGAGGCGCTGCGCGTAGCGAGCCGCAGCCTCGTCCTGATCAGCCACGACCTGCACCTGGTCGAGCGGCACGCCGATCGCGCCGCCGTGATGTACGCCGGTCGCGTGGTCGAGGTCGGACCGGCCGGTGACCTGCTCACCCACCCGCGCCACCCGTACACGCAGGCGCTGCTCGACGCGACCCCCCGGCCGGGTCACCGGCCGCGGGCGCTCGCAGGATCACCGCCGGCCCTGCGCGAGCCGGTGGCCGACCGCTGCGCCTTCGCCGACCGCTGCGCTCAGGCGTCGGACGTCTGCCGGGCGGCCGATCCCCCGCTCGTCGACGGCCTCGCCTGCTGGAACCCGCCCTCTCCCGTCGGGCCGAGCCGATGACCGGGCCGGTGACTCAGTCGGTGGCAGCACTGGAAGCGGCCGGGATGCGCTACGGCCGCCGCGGGGAGCTCGTCGCCCTCGACGGCGTCGACCTGGCCGTCCGGCCGGGCGAGATCGTGGGCATCACGGGCACGTCGGGGTGCGGCAAGTCGACGCTGCTGCGCGCGCTGGCCGGCATCGAACGTCCGACCACCGGCACCCTGCGGTACGCCGGCGAGCAGGCCTGGCGCGGCCGCGCCCGGCGCCCGGCCTACCCGCGCCCCGGATACGTGATGGCCGTCTTCCAGGACCCGTTCGCCAGCCTCGACGCCCGCTGGCCCATCTGGCGCACGATCACCGAGCCCGTCGCCGCGCGTGGCGGCGCCGACACGGAGTTGCGGATGCAGGCGCGCGGACTGCTCGACTCGGCCGGGATGACCGCCGTGCCGCTCGACACCCGGCCGCGTCAGCTCTCCGGCGGTCAGCGCCAGCGCGTGGCCATCCTGCGGGCCGTCGCTGCGAGGCCGGCCCTCATCGTCGCGGACGAGCCCACCGCGCAGCAGGACTTGATCACCGCCGCCGGGCTGACCGAGCTGTTGCGCCGGGCCGCGGCCCACGGCACCGCCCTGGTGGTGGTCAGCCACGACCAGCCCTGGCTCGAGTCCCTCGCCCACCGGATCATCCCCATGAAGGCCGGCCGGTTGGGTGCCTCGATCGACCTGTGCGCCCCCGCCGACGGGACGTCCGGTGGCTGAGTCGGCCATCGGATCGCTGTACGCGCGGCTGGCGCTCAGCGTCCCGGCGGTACGCGAGCTCGTCACGTTTCCGGCCGCCGAGCCGGTGCCGCCGGGTGCGCTCATCGACCCGGCGTGGCTCGCGTCGCGCGTTGACGACACCGCCGCCCGCTGGGACTGCCCCGACGCCCGTACGGCCGCAACGCTTTGGTGGTACTCGGCCAGCTCGGTGATCCTCGGCCCGTTCTGCGCGGCGCTGCTGGTGACCGGCGCCGCCGTCGACCCCGACACGGCTGCGCTCGAGAGCTGGCTACGGCCGTACGGCTACCTGCTCGCCACCCGCGCGATCGGGCAGCTCGATTCCGGTCCCGCACCCGCCGGACTCTCGCTCGCCACCGGGTTCGATGCGACGGTCAAGCTGCTTGCCGATCTCGGCGGTGCCTCGCCGCGAGCGCTGTGGGCGATCGCCGCCGACTCGCTCGCGTCATGGATGCTGCGCGCCGGCCGCGAGCTCGGAGATGTCGACCGGGCGTGCCGGTTGGGCGTCGCCGTCGCCGAGCACTGCGCCCCTCTGCCCACGCCGCGCTACATCGACCTGGTGACCCGCCGCGGCGCCGAACGGTTCGTCCGGCGCGGCTCGTGCTGCCTGCTCTACCAGGCGCGGGAGCAAGACAAATGCCTCAGCTGTCCGCGCCGAAGCCCGGCTGACCGGCTCACCGCGATGAGCGCCTGAAGCTTTCGTTACGGAACGGGGCAGCCGTCGGGGCCGCAGGCGTCGGCCGGACCGCCGACGGTCGTCAGGACGGGATGGCTGTCGGCCCACACCTGCTCCAACACCTGGAGCATCGCGTCGGCCGGCTGGGCACCCGAGATGCCGTACTTGCGGTCGATCACGAAGAACGGCACCCCGGTGATGCCGAGCGCCTTCGCCTCCTGCTCGTCGCGGCGAACCGCGTCGACATAGGTCTGCTCGGCGAGCACCCGGCGCACCTCGGTCTCGTCGAGCCCCGCCTCCGTCGCCAGCCGCACCAGCGTCTCGGCGTCGCCGACCGGCGCACCCTCGGTGAAGTACGCCAGCATCAGGCGCTCCTTGACCGCGTCCTGCACACCGCGCTCGCCACCGAGGTGGATGAGCTGGTGGGCGAGCACCGTGTTGGCCGCCCGCACCTGGTCGAAGTGGAAGTCCAACCCCTCTGCCGCGGCGGTGCCGGTCATCGTGGCCATCATCCCGCGCACCGAGTCGATGTCGGTGCCGAACTTCGCCGCGATGCGACGCAGGTGGTCATCCGGGTCGTGCGCCGCCCCGGCCGGGCTGCTGACCGAGCTCGGGTCGAGCTCGAAGGCCTTCCACTCCACCTCGACCTCATCGCGGTGCGGGAAGCGGGCGAGCGCTGCCTCGAACCGGCGCTTGCCGATGTAGCACCACGGGCAGACGACGTCCGACCAGATCTCGACCTTCATGCTGCCTCCGTACGCCGCTGCCAATCGCTTGCCTGGCTCAACGCCGGGCCGGGGTCCGCGCAATCCCGAGGGGGGTCAGAAGCCGAATCCGCCGAGCGGTACGGGGCCGAGGGCGCCGTGCAGCCAGGGCTGCGGGTATTGGCGCTGCAGGTCGCGGCTGAGGCCGAGGCTGATCACCTGCGTCGTGGGCGGCTTGTCGCACGGACCGATCGGACCGTAGGCCAGTACCTGGGTCGACCACCGGTTGGCCGCCGACGAGGCCGACCCGTTGCTGGGCGCCGCGTAGTAGCTGAAGCAGCCCGGGATGGTCGCCCGCACCCGGTCACCACCGGCGTCGGTCCACGGCACCGACAGGTTCTGGTCGGCGAGCCGCGCACCCGGCGCGATCGTGCCGCCGCAGATCCCCTTCGCGGTGCCCGAGTAGCCGTACGTGGTCTCGTCGAGCGCGTCGACGATGAGCATCTGCTCGCCGGCTCGACTCAGGTCCTTGCCCGTTCCGTTGCACCCGCCGGGGCTGGAGCCCGGCAGATGAGGCGGGCTCGAGTGCGGGAAGTTGCCCTGCTGATAGTGCAGCACCCAGGCCAGCCGGTGCGTCGGGGCCGGCACCCGGACGTTGTGGTCGTCGCGTACCCAGAGGTTGATCGTCACGTAGCCGACCTCGACCGCACCGAGCTTCCAGTCGGCCGCGAGCGGCACGCTGTGGGTGAGGTCGTACACGGCCGCCGCCCGGTCGTAAACCACCGGCTGCCTGCTCGCCGGCTGGACGACCAGGGCCCCGCCGTCGTACCGCACGGTCCTGCCGGTGCCGCTCGACACGTTCGTGCAGCCGGCCAGCACGCCCATGCCGACCAGTACGGAGGTCAGTCCAACCCCGAGACGCTTCACACGTGTGTGTGTAGCACCGGGTCCTTCGTTGCCGGACTCCGGCTGTCAGTCGCGGGCGTGATAGGTGGGATCGAGGCTCGCGCGGTCGCCTTCTCCCCCCGCCACCAGCGTGATCTCGTGGCCGTCGACCTGCTCGATCCGCTGCACGGCATCGATGTGCGCCTTGCCCACGCCACGCCACTTGGCCCGGGCCCGCCGGCGCGCTTCCTTGAGGTCGGCCGCGACGACGAGGACGACCTCGTGGTCCTCGCCCATCCGCCCGTCTGCGACGTGGCCGCCAAGGTAGACGACGTACAGCGCGGGCGCGTTCTCGGTGAGCGGTGCGGTCACGTGACCTCTTCCGGGTTCGGGCCGTCCTTTTCGGAAGGCGGCGGCGTCTTGCATCATCCCGGGCGGGGCACACCTGAGCGATGGAGTTCCTCGACGTCCCCGGCCTCGGCGAGGTCAGCCGTATCGGTCTCGGCACCTGGCAGTTCGGCTCCCGCGAGTGGGGCTACGGCGAGGACTACGCCTCCGGACCGGCGAAGGCCATCGTGCGCCGGGCGCTCGAGCTCGGCGTCACCCTCTTCGACACGGCCGAGGTGTACGGGTTCGGCAAGAGCGAACGCATCCTCGGCGAGGCGCTCGGCCACCAGCGGGGTGAGGTGGTCGTCGCGAGCAAGATCTTCCCGGTAGCCCCGCTGCCGAAGATCGTCCGCCAGCGCGGTGAGGCGAGTGCCCGACGCCTGCAGCTCGGCCGCATCCCGCTCTACCAGGTGCACCAGCCCAATCCGGTCGTGCCCGACACCGTGATCATGGAAGGCATACGCGAGCTGCTGGACGCGGGCCGCATCAAGAGCGTTGGCGTGTCGAACTACTCCCTGGACCGCTGGCGCAAGGCCGACGAGGCGCTCGGCCGGCCGGTGGTCAGCAACCAGGTGCAGTTCTCGCTGGCGAAGCCCGCGGCCCTGGAGGACCTGGTGCCGTTCGCCGAACAGGAGCACCGCATGGTCATGGCGTACAGCCCGCTGGCCCAGGGGCTGCTCGGCGGCAAGTACGGCATCGGCAACAAGCCGGGCGGCGTACGGGCCGCGAACCCGCTGTTCAGCGATGAAAACCTGCGGCGTATCGAGCCGCTGCTGAACCTGCTGCGCGAGGTCGCTGCCGGCCACGACGCGAAGCCGGCGCAGGTTGCGCTCGCCTGGCTGATCGGGCTGCCGGGAGTGGTGGCGATCCCCGGAGCGTCCTCCGTGGAGCAACTGGAGTTCAACGTTGCCGCCGCCGACCTGTCGCTCGACGACGGCGTCCGGAGCGCCCTCACCGACGCGGCCCGCGCCTTCCAGCCGCTGTCCGGCGGCCGCACCCTCGTCGACGCCGTACGCGGCCGGCTGGGCATCTGAGCAAGGGTTCGCGTCAGTCGGCGGGGCCACGGTCGCGCGGCGCCACCGAATCCGGTCGTCCTGGCGCCCGTATGCGGTGGCGCCGAAGTGGGTCGGCGCGCGACTCAGCCGGCCGGCTTGGTCCAGACGACCGAGTACCGGAACATCACGCGGCGCCGGCAGCGGGCGCCCGGCAGCTCAGCCGCGACGACCCGACGGATCTCGCGGAAAGTCATGGTCGGGTCGATCACCGGTGACGGGTGCTGCCAGTAGCCGCGCCGGGCCTTGATCCACCGGTGGGCGAAGAAGCCGGCCGCGTCGTACGGAAGGTCGGACAGGCTCCGCGCGGCCAGCCCCACTACCACGATCACGCCGCCCGGGCGTACCAGCTCGCGCATCCGGCGCAGCGCTGTCGCAAGGTCCAGGTGGTGCACGGTGGCAACCGAGACGACCGCATCGAATGACTCCTGGGCGAACGGATGGGCGAGGAAGTCGGCGCACACGTAGTCGACGCTGCCGCCGAGCGACCGCGCGAGCTCGATGCCGTCCCGGTCCAGGTCCAAACCGACGACCCGGTCGACCCGGCTCCGCAGCTGCCGGGCGAGGGTCCCCTCGCCGCAGCCCACATCGAGCACGGCCCGAGCACCCTCCGGGATTGCCCGCAGGATGCGGTCGTGGTGGTGGATGTTGTGGTTCCACCGTTCGCCCGCGACAGCCGCGACCCTGCCACGTCCGATGAGTCCGGCGGCGTCGCCACGTCTCGAAGGGGGATGAAACGGGAGGTACTGCCATGAGCAAGGTGATCGCCGACATCACGATGTCGTTGGACGGATACGTGACCGCACCCGGCGCCGACGTGCAGCACGGACTCGGGATCAACGGGGAGGCGCTCCACGACTGGGTGCTCGAGGAGCCGCGCTCACCGGTCGACGAGTCCGTACTGGCGGACAGCTTCCGCCGCACCGGCGCGGTCGTGATGGGGCGCCGGCTCTTCGACACCGTCGACGCGCCGGGCGGCTGGGACGACGACCTTGGCTACGGGCACGACCAGGACCAATCGGTAGCCCCGACCTGTTACGTCGTGACCCACGAGCCGCCTGCCCGGGTACGGCTGGTCTCCCGGTTCCGCTTCGTCACCGATGGTGTCGCGGCGGCGGTCGAGCGTGCGCGCTCGGCCGCCGGCGACAAAGACGTCGTGATCATGGGCGGCGCCGACGTCATCAACCAGGCCTTGGCAGGCGGTCTCGTCGACGAGCTCCGGCTGCACCTCTCACCGCTCGTGTTCGGCGGCGGCACCCGCCTGTTCGCCGGCGTGGGCCGGACGGATTTCGTTCAACGCGACGTGCTGACCTCGCCGCGGGCCACGCACCTCACGTACGAGGTCGTCCGGGGCTGACCGCGCCCGCCTGGCCGGTGCCGTACCAGCGGCGCCGTATCCGGAGCGCCCCGTAGACGAGACCGACGAGGACGGGCACCTCGATGAGCGGTCCGACGACGCCGGCGAGGGCCTGACCGGAAGTGACGCCGAAGGTGCCGATGGCGACCGCTATCGCGAGCTCGAAGTTGTTGCCGGCCGCGGTGAACGCGAGGGTGGTGCTCTTCTCGTAGCCGAGCCCGAGCCGGTGTGCGAGCGCGAAGCCGCCGAAGAACATCACCGCGAAGTACGCCAGCAGCGGCAGCGCGATGCGCACCACGTCGACCGGGTGGGAGGTGATGGTGCGGCCCTGCAGTGCGAAGAGCACGACGATCGTGAAGAGCAGCCCGTACAGCGCGACCGGGCCGATGCGCGGCAGGAAGCGCGACTCGTACCAGTCGCGACCCTTCACCCGCTCCCCCAGGGTGCGGGTGAGGTAGCCGGCGAGCAGCGGGACGCCGAGGAAGACCAGGACCGACAGGAAGATCGCCCAGACCGAGAAGTCCGCGCTGGTCGTCGACAGGCCGAACCCGCCGGGCAGGACCTGCAGGTAGAACCAGCCGAGCGCGGCGAACGCGACGATCTGAAAGACCGAGTTGATCGCCACCAGTACGGCGGCGGCGTCACGGTCGCCGCAGGCGAGATCGTTCCAGATCAGCACCATGGCGATGCAGCGGGCGAGGCCCACGATGATGAGGCCGGTGCGGTACTCCGGCAGGTCCGGCAGCAGCAGCCAGGCCAGCGCGAACATCAGCGCCGGGCCGAGCAGCCAGTTCAGCACCAGCGAGCCGGCGAGCAGCCGCCGGTCGCCGGTGACCTGCCCGAGCCGGTCGTAGCGGACCTTGGCCAGCACCGGATACATCGTCAGCAGCAGCCCGACCGCGATCGGCAGGCTGACCGAGCCGATCTGGATGCTGTCGAGGTCGTCGGCCAAGCCGGGGATCGCTCGCCCGAGCCCGATACCGGCGCCCATCGCGATCACGATCCAGACCGGCAGATAACGGTCCAGGGTCGACAGCCGGGTGAGGACCGGGGCGTCGTCCGGCACACCGGCGCGGGGGCGTTCGGCGACCAGGTCGCTCACGGACTGCCCTCGGCGGTGACGGCGGTGAGGCGATTGCCGTTCGCATCGCAGCAGCCGCTGTCGCCCGCCAGGTTCGATCCTGCCGGGGCGTCGGCGAGCACGGTGTAGACCTCCCACGGGGCGCCGTCCGGGTCGTTCACCCACACCTTGTCCTGCACGGCGTAACAGCAGTTCGTGGCGTCCTGGGTGAGCGTGTCGAGCCCTTCGCCGGTTAGGCGCCGCGTCGCACCGGCGACCTCGTCCGGGCTCTCGACCTCGACGCCCAGGTGGTTCAGCCCGCCGGCCACACCGTTGCCGCGCGCGGTCGCGTCTTCGATGAGCACCAGCTTCAACGGCGGCTCGGTGACGACGAAGTTGGCGTAACCGGGGCGTCGCTTGGCCGGCTCGACCTGGAAGAGCTTGCTGTAGAAGTCGACGGCCGCGTCGACGTCCGAGACGTTCAGTGCCAGTTGGACTCGACTCACGGGTACCTCCGTAGACAGCCGTAGATAGATGAGCGTGAATGCGAGTGTGCCAGGACATAGACACTTGTCAATGCGTGGCACACTGGCGGCATGGACGTGCGCTCGCTGTGCTGCGGCCCGATGCACCGTGATCCGATCGATGCCGCCACCGCGACGGAGCTCGCCGGCAAGCTCAAGGCACTGGCCGACCCGACGCGCCTGCGGCTGCTGTCGATGATCCAGGCCCACGACGGAAACGAGGCCTGCGTGTGCGATCTGACCGCACCCCTCGGCCTGACGCAGCCGACGATCAGCCACCACCTCAAAGTCCTGCTGGATGCGGGTCTCGTCGAGCGTGAGAAGCGCGGGCAGTGGGCGTACTACCGCACCGTGCCGGGCACGTTGCGCATGCTCGCCGACGTCGTCGCGGGCGACGTGGCCGCGACCGTCTGAGCCGCCGGCGCTTACGTCACGGGGAGGCGGGTTGGCCAAGACACCGACGGGTCTGGTCCCGCGCGAGCCCGTACCCGGCATGCCCGACGACCTGGCCGACGCCATCTTCACGCGATACACGCCGGAGACCGCCGCGGAGGTGCTGGCCAACTGGGACGCCATCGGCGTCGACGGCCAGGCGCTGTACCGGCGATATCTCGACAAGGCCCTGACCAGACGCGGCCGGCGTGAACGGTGCGGCCTCGCTGCGGACCAGCTCTACCGGCCCGACGAGCCACTTCCGACGCCGAGCGTCGGTGGCGGCGGCTGACCCGCGCATCACCGACGTTCCGCGCCGCGCGAGGATGACTCTCGTCCTACGCCGCGATGCCCGACAGGAGTGCCGTCATGACGACCCGGACCGAGCAGCGACTCGAGGTCTCGCGCGCGATCGCCGCCGACCCCGACACGATCTTCTCGCTGCTGCGTGACCCGCACGGTCATGTCGCCATCGACGCGACCGGGATGCTGATGTCCGCGACCGGCACCTCCGCCACCGCCGTGGACGACACCTTCGTCGTGCACATGGACCGTGACGCGCTCCGCGACTTCGACCTCGGCGAGTACGACGTGGTCGTCACCTACGTGACGTTCGAGCCGGGGCGCGAGATCGCCTGGACCGTGGGCATGGCACCCGGCCAGAAGTTCGGTCACGTGTACGGCTACCGCCTCGACCCGATCGAGGGCGGCACGCTCGTCACGCACTACTACGACTGGTCCGAGATCACCGACGACATCAAGGCCTTCGCGACGTTCCCGGTCATCCCGGAGACGGCACTGCTGGCCACCCTCGGCATCCTCGCCCGTACGGTGGCTCCCGGCGCGAAGCGCCCGATCGTCTGATCAGGCGGCGCCGCTGAACAGGTAGATCGCCTCCGGCTCCCACGGCCCGCCGACGTAGCGCCAGAGGCCGAGTCCCGGACAGGTCGTGCTCACCGGCACGAACGCCCCGGTGAGCGCCTCCACGGTCGCCCGGGCGGCGGCGGGATCGACCTTGTTCTGCACGGTGATGTGCGGACGGAAGGGCTGCCGGTCCTGCGGGGTGAGCCGTGGCCACCAGGCGTCGGCGAGCCGCTTGTGCACGGCCGCGAGGCCCGGTGAGTCGATGACGTACGCGGCACCCTTGCCGAGACTCCGGACGCCGGTCACCCGCAAGGGCGGCGGCGCGGCGTGCTGCGCGTCCTCCAGGGCCGCCCGGACTACGGCGATCTCGTCACCCGGCACGGCGTGGAACAGCGTCACGTGGGCGCCGATCCGCGTGCGCCCGGCCGGGAACAGTCGCTGCCGCTCGTCGTCGAACCGGCGCTGCAGCGGCTCGTCCAGCAGTGCGGTGACGACCAGAGGGGCGCTCGTCATGACGCCGGACCCGCGACGACGTCGGAGTGCACGTGGGCGCGCTGCCCCTCGCTGTCGAAGATCATGATCAGCTCGGCCGGTCCGCCGAGCGCGGCCACGGCGTGCGGGGTCATCGTGGCGAACTCGGCCGCCTCCCCCGTCTCGACGACGATGGAACGCTCGCCGAGCGTGAGGCGGACACGACCTTCGATGACCACCATCCAGTCGTGCCCCGGATGGACCCGGGGAGTCGGTGGCTCGGCCGTCGGCTCCAGCCGCATCTTGATCGCCTGGGTACGGCCGGTGGGCCGGCTGAGCATCCAGGTGGTGCGCGCGCCGAAGTGGTCCGGGGTCGGCCGGATGACCACGTCGTCGTCGTCGTGCACGTCGAGCAGGGCGTCGAGGTCGACCGAGAGCGCGGCGGCGAGCGGCACCAGGATGTCGAGGCTGATCGAGCGCTTGCCGGTCTCGACCCGGCTGAGGGTGGAGGGGCTGAGGTTGGCCCGGGCGGCGACCTCGTCGAGCGACAGCCCCAGCGTTTGCCGCAGGCTGCGCAGCCGGGCGCGAACCACCTGCTCGATCTCACTCGCCACGACCGCTCCCATCTCTTGCGAATCCCGCAAGGCCGCGTGCACTTTGCGAAAACCGACCCTACCGTGAACGGCATGAGCGAGCACACCCACGGCCACGCGCACGGCAGTCCCCAGCCCTTCGAGCGGCACTGCGACGTAGCAGTCCTCGGCGGATCGGCCGCGGGCCTCGCGGCCGCCCTCCAGCTCGGCCGGCAACGGCGGTCGGTCATCGTCGTCGACAGCGGCGAACCGCGTAACGCCCCCGCGGCTCACATGCACGGCTACCTCGGTCACGAGAGGGTAGCCCCGGCACACCTCACGGCGCTCGGCCGCGAGGAGGTCCGCAGCTACGGGGGCGAGTTGCTCGACGGCCGGGCACTGGACGTGACGCGTGAGGCGGACGGCCGGTTCCGGGTGGAGCTCGACGGCGGCCGCATCGTCGTGGCCCGCCGTGTGCTGCTGGCCACCGGGCTCGTCGACAAGCTGCCGGACATCGACGGCGTCGCGGAGCACTGGGGACGCGACGTCATCCACTGCCCGTTCTGCCACGGCTACGAGGTTCGCGACCAGCGACTCGTGCAGATCGTCACCCATCCGATGGGCCTGCACGCAACTCCCCTGTTCCGGCAGCTGTCGGCGCAGCTCACGGTGGTGCTGCACGGTGACGTCGACGTCGCCGCGGAGCAGCAGGACACGCTGCGGGCAGCCGGGGTGACCCTCGTGAGCGGGCTGGTGGAGCGCATCACCGCCGGCGCCGACGGACACGTCACCGGCGTCGAGGTCGCGGGATCCGGCCGAGTAGACGCCGATGCCGTGGCGGTCGGACCCGGGTTCGCGGCGCGCGTCGAAGCCGTCGCCTCCCTCGGGGTGCGCGCGACCCCGCATCCCATCGGGTTCGGCACCTTCGTCGAGACCGATCCGACCGGGCAGACCGACGTGTCGGGTGTGTACGCGGCCGGCAACGTCACCGATCCCAGCCAGCAGGTGCTGCAGGCGGCGGCCATGGGCAGCCGGGTCGGCGCGATGATCAGCTTCAGCCTCGCGGAGGAGGACGTGAAGGTCGCGGCACGTACGTCGGCGCAGGAGAGCGACTGGGACCACCGCTACGGCGGCGAGCAGATCTGGAGCGGCAACCCGAACGGCAGCCTCGTCCACGAGGTCGCCGGCCGGCAACCGGGCCGGGCACTCGATGTCGGTGCGGGTGAAGGCGGCGACGCGATCTGGCTGGCAGAGCAGGGTTGGACGGTGACCGCCAGCGACATCTCCGGCGCGGCGCTGACCCGTATCGGCGGCGCCGCCGACCAGCGCGGGGTGAAGGTCGACCTCTTGCGGGCTGACGCGAACGCCTTCGAGCCGTACGAGTCCGGCACGTACGACCTGGTCACGGCCGCGTACGCCTCGATCCCGCGTACGCCCGACGGTCGCGGCGTACGCAACCTGCTGGCGGCGGTCGCTCCCGGCGGACTGCTGTTGATCATCAGCCACGACCTCGAGCCCATGCGGGCCCACCGCGCCGCGTCAGGCCCCGGCATGGCGTTCGACCCCGACGCCTACGTCCGGGTCGAGGACGTCGCCGACGCGCTCACCCGCTCAGCGGACTGGGACCTCGAGCTGAACGAGAAGCGGCCCCGTCCGGCGGGCGCAGCCTCCGCCGGTCACCACATCGACGACGTGGTTCTGCGGGCCCGGCGCCGCGCCACTCAGCCGGCCTGAGCGGCGGCCGTCAGCGCCGGAGTCGAGCCAGATCGGCGAGCAGCGAATCCAGGGCGGCGTCGAAGTCGCGGACGGCGGTGTCCTCCGCGAGCAGGCCGGCGTGCGTCCTGACCGTGGGATAGGCGCTCAGGTCGAGATTGGCCGTACTCACGACCGCTGCGGCCACCGGCACGTCGATGTCCGCGACCACGGCAGCCTCCGAGGCGTGCTCGGTCGACACACCTGCGCGCCGGGCCGCCTCGTGGATGGCCGGCGCGGCAGCAGCGACCACGGGCTCGTCGGCGGTCGTCCGGATCACCCCGTCGGCGCTCTCGAGGATCACCTCCGCGCTCGGCCCGGCCGGCATGACGGCCTCGGCCTCGCGGGCGTCCGCCTTGCGCTCCCGCATCGCGGCGTCCCGGTCGGCGTCGACGACCCGGCGCGGCGGCCGGGAGTCGTCCGGCTGATCGAGGCCGAGCGCGGCGACCTCCAGCAGCAGGTGGCCGAGCAGGAACGTCGAGAAGCGCTTGTACGCGGTCACGGCGGCGAGCGGCGGGAAGTCGTGGTCCTGCAGGCCGGTCAGGAACCGTTCGATCCACTCCAGCGAACGCATGGGGGGACGGATCCACGGCGCCTCCGTGGGGTGCGTCGCGACGAGCGGGAAGAGGCGGGGATGGGTGAGCGCCATCTGCCGGATGCCGTGCGCGAGGCGGTGCAGGTAGTCGCGCCAGTCGTCGTCGTGGGAGAACTGCAGCTCCGGGTCCGACGCGGTCTGCAGCACGAAGTCCTCGACGAGTGCGTCGAGCAGCGCCCGCCTGCTCGGGAAGTACCGGTAGAGCGACATCGCCTCGACGCCGAGCGCCGTGCCGAGACGTCGCATGGTCAGCTCGGCGAGACCGTCGGTGTCGGCCAGGGCCGTGGCCGCCGCCAGGATCCCGTCGGGTGTCAGCCGACGCTCCTGAGGGCTCACCCGAGCCCTAACGCGCGCTGCAAACGGGAGCCGAGCTGCTCGTCCACCGCGTCACCGACATCGGGCGCCTGCAACAGCTCGTCACGGGTGAAGGGAATGCGCACGGTCCCAGTCTGGTCGACGCTCGCGGCCGACGTCGGCACCGCGGTGACGTGGTCACCGTCGAGCACGGTGAGCACCAGCCAGGTGGCCTCGAGGGACGCGGGTGACAGAGCGACGCTGCGGACGGAGGCGACGGGCCCGTCCTTGCCGTGCACGATCGCGCCCGCCGCAAATTGCTCGCTCATGCCCATCGGCTACCCAGGAGGCGTCCCCCATACCCGTGATCATGGACACGCTAGGCAGTGGTTTACAGGCGAAGCTGACGCTGTAAGTCTTGGGACGCGGGACGACGCTCCCGCCCCGGAGCCCCGGGCGCGCGTCAGAGGAGACGACATGAGCGGTATCGACAAGATCAAGAACGCTGCGGAAGACGCGATCGGCAAGGCCAAGGAGAAGGTCGGCGAGCTGACCGACAACGACAAGCTCCAGGCCGAGGGCCAGAAGGACCAGACGAAGTCCTCCCTCAAGGACGCCGGCGAGTCGGTCAAGGACGCCGTCAAGTAGCTCGGAACGCGCTGCTCCGGGCCGAGCCGGTCCGGAGCAGCGCCCTGAGAAGCGCATTACTCGAGCGAGAACGGAACCCACCGATGTCCAAGACCAACGGCGCCCGCCGTTCGATCGCGCTGCGCATGTTCGCCGCGATCGGATGGGTCACCGTCAAGCTGGCCAAGATCCTGTGGAAGGTGCTGGCGCTGACCGGATCCCGGGCGGCGAAGCGCAAGCTGCGCGAGCTGAAGACGCGTGACTCGATCGACACACCCGTCTCGGACGCCTCGACGGCCACCGTGCCCGCACGTCGCGACGGCGAGGCCGCCTGATGCTCGCCTTCTTCTTCTTCGTCGTCCTGGTCTGCCTCGTCGCCGGCCTCATCGGTGCCGTCGTCCACGGCCTGATCTGGCTGACGGTCGTGGCCGCTGTCGTCTTCGTCCTGCATCTGGTCGTCACGGGCGTACGGATGCGCGGCCGGCAGCGCCGGTCCTGACCACGATGCGGCTCGCCGTGATTCCCGGCAGGCTGCAGGGCCGGCAATTGCGGCACACGGCGGAAAAGCGGTTGTAGGTCACGGTCAGCCACCTCGCAGCCGCCTCAACTGCGGTGCCACATGTCCAGCTCAGGGACCGGACACCGGCCCCGCAGCTGCCGGCAGCCCGCTCGGTTGCCGTTCTACAGGAACTGCTGGGATGCTGTCAGAGGGTTGGATGGTGTCACCGGGTCGCGTTCCGCGCGGGGCCCGGCTGCCCCGGCCCGTGGCCTCGAACGGGCCGACCGGCTCACGTCGGGTCCTGCAGCGCGAGTTCGGAGCACGGGTGATCAGTCGGGGTGATCTTCGGGAGGCACGACGGCGTCGTCGTTGCTTCCCGTCATGGAAGCGCACCGTCGACGTCTCTTGACCGTACGACCTGTCGATAGGACCCCGGCTCGCCGAGGCCGGCTCCGACAGGTCGACGGACCGTCCTGCGACCGGGCCCGAGTCGCCGCACTGCCCGCATCGGTCGATGCGACCTACAACCGAAAGACGACGTCGTGAAATTTGCTCAGCGTTTCTCTCATGTGGCCATCACCTCCGTCGCGCACGTCGACGCGCCCCATGTCGTGACCTCCGCGGAGATCGAGACCGAGTTGGCCGGCACGTACGAGCGCCTGGGCATCGCGCCGAATCTCCTGGAGTCGCTGTCCGGCATCCGTGAGCGCCGCATCTGGGACGCGGGCACGCGCCCCAGCGAGGTCGCCGCACAAGCCGGTGAGCTGGCGCTCGAGGCGAGCGGTCTGCTGAGGGATCAGATCGGCGTCCTCATCAACACCTCGGTCACGCGTGACTACCTCGAGCCGTCGACCGCGAGCATCGTCCACGGCCGGATGAGCCTGCCGTCGACCGCGATGAACTTCGACCTCGGCAACGCCTGCCTCGGCTTCGTCAACGGCATGAACATGGTCGCCGGCATGATCGAGCGCGGCGAGATCGACCACGGCATCGTCGTCAACGGCGAGTGCAGCCGCACCACGATGGAGTCGACCATCGCCCGCCTGGCGCTGGACAGCTGTGACACCGCCCAGTTCCGCGAGGAGTTCGCGACCCTGACGCTGGGCTCGGGTGCGGTGGCGATGGTGATGTCGCGCGACGACGAGCCCGAGGCCGGCGGCACCCACCGATTCCTCGGCGGCCTCGGCCGGGCCAACACGGCGCACGCCGATCTCTGCGTCGGCGACATCCACCAGATGCGCACCGACACCAAGGGTCTCCTCCTGGCCGGTCTCGAGCTGGCCGAGAGCCTCTGGAAGGAGTCGGTGACCAGCTTCGACTGGGACGCGGGCGCCATCGACACCTTCGTGCTCCATCAGGTGAGCAAGGTGCACACCGAGGCGGTCTGCACCACCCTCGGTCTCGACATCGACCGCTTCCCGGTCATCTACCCGACGTTCGCCAACATCGGGCCCGCCGGCGTCCCCACCGTCCTGTCGAAGGCCGTCCAGGACGGGACCGTCACGAGCGGCGACCAGGTCATGCTCCTGGGTGTCGGCAGCGGCATCAACGCGGCGGCCGCAGAGATCATCTGGTGACGCCCCTGACCGGCTGGCCCTTCGCCGCACAGCGGGTCGAGATCGGCGGTCACGGCGTGGCCTACGTCGACGAGGGCAGCGGGCCGCCCGTCCTGCTCGTGCACGGCAATCCGACCTGGTCGTTCTACTACCGGTCTCTGCTTTCCGCGCTGCCCGCGGTCGGACGCCGGGCCATCGCGTACGACCACGTGGGCATGGGCCTGTCCGACAAACCCGCGGCCGACGCGTACGAGCACACCCTCGCGCAACGGGTCGCCGACCTCGACGAGTTCATCCGGCGGCTCGACCTGCCGGAGACGTTCTCGATCGTCGCGCACGACTGGGGAGGTGCGATCGCCCTGGCCTGGGCCGTCGACCACCCGGAGCGGGTCGACAAGCTGGTCCTGTTCAACACCGGCGCCTTCCCGCTCCCGCCCGCGAAGAAGATGCCGTGGAGCCTGCGGGCGGCACGCGTTCCGGTGCTCGGCGACCTCGCCGTACGCCGGCTCAACGCGTTCTCCCTCGGGGCGCTCGTGCTCGGCAGCGGCCGGCGGTGGCTGCCCGCCGAGGCCCGGCGGGGTCTCCTGCGGCCGTACGACAGCGCCGCTCACCGGGTCGCCGTGCACCGCTTCGTGAAGGACATCCCGCTCTCCCCGCAGGACCCGGCCTACGCCGTGCTGGCCGCCACCGAGCGGGGACTCGTACGCCTGCGCGACGTCCCGACGCTCGTGTGCTGGGGCATGCGTGATCCCGTCTTCGACGGCGTCGTCCTCGAGCACCTGCTCGAGCTGCTCCCCCAGGCGCAGGTGCACCGCTTCCCCGACGCCGGGCACTACGTCCTGGAGGACGCCGCCGACCGGATCGTGCCGCTGGTGAGCAGCTTCCTGGCCGTCCGGGCGTGAGCGCGGACGCCCCGGCTGCGCTCGACGCCCTGCTGGCCGAGTGGGCGGGCCGGCATCCCGGCCGGCCCGCGCTGCACCTTCCCGCGCGCCGCGGCTTCGCGACCACGACCTTCGGCGAGCTGAACCGCCGGGTCGACGCCGTGGCCGCCGGCCTGCAGCACGCCGGGCTGCGGACGGGCATGCGTACGGCGCTGCTCGTCCCGCCGAGTGCCGACTTCTTCGTGCTGGCGTATGCGCTGCTCCGGCTGGGCACCGTGCCGGTGCTCGTCGATCCGGGCATCGGTCGCGACAAGGTGAAGGACTGCCTGCACCGAGCCGCACCCGAGGCGTTCATCGGCATCCCGAAGGCGCACCTCGCCCGGCGGTTGCTCGGGTGGTGCCCGAGCGCCCGCATCCTGGTCACCGTCGGACGGCCGGCACCGCCCGGCGGTCTCACGCTGGCCCGGATCGAGCGCACCGGTGCGCGACTGCTGCCGCTACGGCGCCCGGATGCTGCGAGTGGCCCGGCGGCCATCCTCTTCACGAGCGGGAGCACCGGCCCGCCCAAGGGCGTCGAGCACACCGGCGGCGCACTGCTGGCGCAGGCAGATCTGGTCAAGATGCTTTACGACTTGCAGCCGGGTGACGTCAGCCTCGCCACCTTCCCGCCGTTCGCGCTCTTCGGCCCCGCGCTCGGCATGACCACCGTGATCCCGCGGATGGATGCGACCCGGCCCGCCGCGGTCAAGCCGTCGCGGGTCATCGACGCCGCGACACGCTTCGGGGCGACGGTGATGTTCGGTTCGCCCGCCCTGCTCGACACCGTCAGCCGCGCCGGTGGTGCGATGCCGTCCATCCGCCGGGTCATCTCGGCCGGCGCGCCGGTGCCGCGCAGCGTCCAGCGCCGCACGCTCGCCATGCTCGGGGCGGGTGCCCAGGTCCACACCCCGTACGGGGCGACCGAGGCGCTGCCCGTCACCACGATCGGCAGCGACGAGCTGCTCGCCCTTCCCCGCGGCATCTGTGTCGGGCGGCCGGTGCCGGGGGTCGACGTGGCCCTCATCCGCATCAGCTCGGAGCCGATCGACGCCATGACCGACGACCTGCTGGTGGCCGACGGCGAGGTCGGCGAGGTCGTCGTCCGAGGACCGGTGGTCAGCAGCGCATACGCCGACCAACCGGCCGCGACCCGGGCGGCCAAGCTGGACTGGGACGGCCGGGTGGCGCACCGGATGGGTGATCTGGCGTCACGCGACGTGCAGGGCCGGCTCTGGTTCGCCGGCCGCAAGGACCACATCGTCACCACCGCCGCCGGACCGCTCTACAGCGTGCCGTGCGAGGAGGTCTTCAACGACCACGCAGCGGTGCGCCGCTCGGCGCTCGTCGGCTCCGGACCGGACAGGGGCGTGCCGGTGCTGTGTGTCGAGCTGGAGCCGGGCCACACCTCGACACCGGCATTGACGGACGAGCTCCTGCAGCGCGCGCAAGCGGAGGAGATGACCCGCGCCATCCGTACGGTGCGCTACCACCCGGCCTTCCCGGTCGACATCCGGCACAACTCGAAGATCGACCGGGCGGCTCTCTCCCGATGGGTCGACGCGTCGTGAGGGTGCTGGTCACCGGCGGAGGCGGCTTCGTCGGCGGAGCCATCGTGCGGGCGCTCCTGGCCCGGGGCGACGACGTGGTCAGCATCGCGCGTGGGCGCTACCCGGCTCTCGAGGAGCTCGGTGTCCACACCGTCCGCGGCGATCTGGAGGAGCTGGAGTCCGCGGTGTCCGCCGCGCGGTCCTGCGACGCCGTGATCCACACGGCGGCCAAGGCGGGCATCTGGGGCCGGCGCGCCGACTTCGAGCGCAGCAACGTGCACGCGACGACCAACGTGCTCACCGCCTGCCGGCAACTGGGCATCCCCAAGCTGGTCTTCACCAGTACGCCGAGCGTCGTGCACGCCGGGCACGACATCGCCGGCGGCGACGAGACCCTGCCGTACGCGCATGCGTACGAGAGCGACTACCCGCGCACGAAGGCCGAAGCGGAGCGGCTCGTCCTCGCGGCTGACGGACCCGACCTCGCCACCGTCGCCCTGCGCCCGCACCTCGTGTGGGGTCCCGGTGACACCCAGCTCGTCCCCCGCATCCTCGAGCGGGCCCGGCGCGGCCGGCTGCGCCTCATCGACTCCGGCACCGCGCGCATCGACACCACCTACATCGACGACGCGGCCGCCGCGCACCTCGACGCGCTGGACCGCGTGACACCCGGAGCGGCGTGCGCCGGGCGGGCGTACTTCATCACCTCGGCCGACCCGCGCCCGATCGGCGAGATCCTCAACGCGATCCTGGCGGCCGGCGGCCTGCCGCCCGTCACGGCGAGCGTGCCGCGCACGGTCGCGATCGCCGCCGGTGGCGCCGCCGAGCTGGCCTGGCGACTCGCGCGTCGTCAGGACGACCCGCCGATGAGCCGCTTCCTCGCGCGCCAGATGTCGACCGACCACTGGTTCGACATCTCCGCGGCACGCCGGGATCTCGGTTACGCGCCCCGCTTCACGATCGAGGACGGCATGCGCCTGCTGGCCGACTCCCTGCAGGGCGACCGCCCAGCCTGACGCTTCTGCGGCTCACGCGGGCACGTCAGACGACGCCGGTGGCACCGTCGATCTGCTCCCGCAGGATGTCGGCCTGACCCGCGTGACGCGCCGTCTCCTCGATCATGTGGACGACGACCCAGCGCACCGACATGGGGCCCATCAGGCGGTGCGGGACCAGGTCGTCCAGCTGGTGCTTCGCGAGCAGCGCACGCGAGCGCGCGCAGGTCTGCCGGTACTCCTCCACCAGGGTGTCGACAGACGTGTCGAGGTCGACGTCCCAGCTGGTGTCGGGGTCGCCTTCGGCCTCACCGGGCAACGGCGCCTCGCCGCCGACCGTCTGCCAGAACCACTCGCGTTCGGTGACGGCGAGATGCCGGAGCAGTCCGGCCGGCGTGGTGCCCGACGGCACCAGCTCGGTGCCCGCCTGCTTGGCCGTCAGTCCGCTCACCTTGCCGACGACGACGTCCCGGTGGAAGTCCAGCCAGGCCTCGAGGATCGACCGCTCGTCGGCGGTCGTGGCGAGCATGGGTCCGGGAACGGTGGTCACCCGCCCAGCCTGCCAGGCCCGGGCGGCCCGGCCGCTCACCGCGGGTCGCTGGACCGTGCGGGTGAATATTTCCTCTCACGAGAATGACGTCGTCCATTTCTTGTCGACAATGCGCTAAACCCTGAGAACGTCGGACGTAACGGGTGAATTGCACCCGTGACGACGGGCGGGAGTTTCAGGTGCGCAGGACACCGGTCGTCGCGATCACTGTCGGCTTAGCGCTGATTCTCGGGTCGTTCACCGGGTGCCGCGGCGCCGCCCAACAGAGCGACCGAGCCGTCCCCGTTTCGCCGGTTGCCGTGCCGACGTCGGCTCAGCCCTCGTCACCGGCACCGGAGCCCAGCGCACCGGCTCCGGTCGCGACGACCGTCATCATCCAGCTGCCGGCGAACCCGGCACCGGTCCAGGTGCAGGCCCCCGTGCCCGCCCAGGCGAACGTGGGCGTGCGCACGTACGCCGGCGGCAAGCTGTCATTCGACCTGGCGACGACGTTCGACCAGTACTTCTCCGCCATCAACCGGCGCGACTTCGCCACTGCCTGGAGCATGCTCACGCCCAACGAGCAGGCTCTGAACGGCAGCTACGGCAACTACGTCCAGGGGCTCAGCAGCTCCTCGATCTCGAGCGTCGCGCTGCTCACCGGTGGCTACGGCTACGGCGGCCGCGTCAATGCCTCCGTCAGCTTCGTGTCGCAACAGCCCGGCTACCAGGGCGTCAATCCCGGCGAGACCTGCACGGCGTGGAGCAACACCTACAGCCTGATCACCTACGACGGCACGCGGTATCTCATCGACGGGGTCCCGGCCGTCCAGCACAACGCCTGCTGAGCGGCCGGGAGCCCGCCTTGCGACTTAGTTCTCGCAGGCGATCCCGTCGCCATCCCGGTCCAGTCCGGCCCGGTATCCCGGCTCGCCGATGTAGAGCGGCGCTGCTCCCGCCGCGCGCACGGCCGCGCAGTTCGCGTAGTACGGCTCCGGGGCGGGCTGCGGAGCCGGCGGGGGCACCGGGAGCGGTACCGGTGCGGGCGCCGGCGGGCGCACCACAGGCGGTCGCGCGACAGGAGGAAGGGCACCTACCGGCTGGGCGCCTTCGACCAATGCGTAGTCGTCGGTGACGATGATCCCCGTCGCCTCGGTGGAGATGCCGAACGCGACACGGGCCGTGCCGGCCGGCACCGGCGGGGTCACGCCGGCGACCTTGCTGTAGCGCGCGAGGGGGCCGAAGGTCCGGAGGTCCGTCCAGTAGAGCCACCGGCCGGACGTCGTCTGCCGGAACAGGGCCAGGTGGTTGGACGGGGCAATCGACTTGGTCCACACACTGGCGGTGTACCGCTTCCCCGGCGTGACGGTGGGCGAGCAACTGGTCAGGCCGGTCAGGATCGACGCATTGCCGTAATTGCCCTTGACCCACCAGATGCCGAGCGCGCGGTCACCGCTGTGCACGTGCACCCGATCGCGGAGCCACCCGCTCGCGAAGACCACACCGTCGCCGCTGCGGTTGACGCCGTAGCACCCGGCGGGATTACCGGGCTCGACGCTGGGATTCGTCACCAGATTGCGGGAGGCCAGGAGCGCCGGGCCGACGGCGCCGGTGGACGGGACGAGGGGTGCGGCGAAGGCCGTCCCGGCCGTTCCCGCCACCAATGCCGCAGCGGCGCAGACGCCGACAACGGAAGATCGAATTCGCATGACGGGAACGTAGCGATGAATACGGTAATTGCGGCGCATCGACGGGCCGACATTCCGAGGATCAGACTTTTTCCCAATTGCCACCCGGAGATTTCGCAACGTTGAGACAACGCTTACGGAGCCCGGACATCGTCGCGTCCACCCTGCCATGTCAACCGTTTGACCGCCCTGCTACCTCTTAACAGGTATGCAGACAGCGGCCGACCTCGAGTTCACGGCGTTCGTCCGCTCGACCGGCGATCGCTCGCTGCGCCTCGCCGTCCTGCTCGCCGGTGACACCGGGGCCGGCCAGGACCTGCTGCAGTCCGTGTACGAGGACCTCTACAAACGCTGGCAGCGACACGGCACCCCTGATGTGCCGGAGAGATACGTCCGCACGGCGCTGCTGCGGGCGGCGGGCCGGGCGCGGCGCCGCCGGGCGACCCGCCCCGAGACGCTCGTCGAGCAACCACCCGACAGCGCCGGATACGAGATCGGCGGCGACTTCCTGCTCCGGGAGCACCTGCTGCCGGCACTACGCCGACTGCCCGCCCGGCAGCGCCAAGTCGTCGTCCTTCGCTACTTCGCGGACCTCACCGAAGCCCAGACCGCAGAGACGCTCGGGTGCGCCATCGGCACGGTCAAGACGCTCGCCTGGCGCGCCCTCAACCGGCTTCGCGAAGACCCCACACTCGCCGGTGCTCTGCACGGCCTGGAGGCCTGACATGTCGTACGAGCTGTCCGATCTGATGCACAAGGCCACCGCCGAATTGCGCCTTCCGCCCGACGCCGCCGAGATCGTCATCGTGCGCCGCAAGCGACGGCGACGGCGACGGCAGGCCGTGACGCTCGGTGTCGCCGGGGTGGTCGCTGCCGCAGCGATCGCCGTCCCGCTCGGTCTCGGCCTCGCCGACAGAAACCCATCGTCAGACGTGAGCCGGATCGTGCCGGTGCAGGAGCCCTCGGCGATCCCGGCGCTCATCGCCCCGGTCGACGGGGTCGAGCTCACGTATCTGCCGGCAGGATTCCGGCCGGCCGGCGCACTCGTGCTCGACGCCATGCGCAAGGAGAACGACCACCCGAGCGTCTCGCAGTACTACCGCCCCGCCGGTCAGAGCTATGTCCCCGACACGACCCCGCAACTGTCGCTGGCCGTCCAGCGCGGCCTAACGCTCGATCTCGACGCGTTCGCACGGTCGTCCCGCGGCGGTCAGGAAAGTTGGTTGACCATTCGTGGCAGGCGGGCCCTGCTGCAGACATTCACGACGACAGGACCCGCGGCCGAGCCCGGATACGAGCTCACCTGGATCGAGCAGCCGAGCCTGACCCTCACGCTCTTCGCGACCGGCGGGCTGCCACTGACGGAGCTCAGGCAGGTCGCGAACGGGGTGCTGGCCGAGGCGGAACTCGGACCAGCTGACCTCGACATCGCGACGAGTGCGGTGACGCAGGCCGTCACGACCGCCTTCAGCGGCAACAACTCCGACGCCATCGGCGCCGTGACCGACGGGACCCGCCTTCAGGCAGCACTCGAGAAGCTGGCCCGGGACGAACCCGATCTGGTGCGGACGGTCCGGGTGACGTCGATCGACGTGCGTTTCGTGAGCGACAGCCGGGCGGTCGTCCGCCTGGAGATCGTCTGGGACCACGGCAGTGCGCCCGGCGAGGTGACCGTGACGCGCGGCGGTGACCGCTGGCTGGTCGAGCAGAGCAGCTACTGCAACGTGCTGAGCGTCTATCTGCCCCGGTGTCCGGCGCCGTGACCGGAACCGAGCACCAGCGGCTGCCTGCCCGCCTCAGCCCGCGCGCCGGCCGGGCGCGACACCGCGCCTCACCACTGCGCCGAGGGTTGGCGTGGACGGCCGCCGGGTTGTCTTTAACGATCCTGCTGGTCAGCGTTGGCGGCTTCGTCGTCGTCCAGTGGTTCGACCACAGCGTCACCCGGGTGCAGCTTGCCCTGGGGCGTGACCGGCCGCCCAAGGCTGCGTCCGGCGACCAGAACTGGCTGCTTGTCGGAACCGACGACACGGCCACCGACGACTTCGGCGTGCGGGGAGGGACCCGCAGCGACACCACGATCCTCGCCCACCTCGACGCGGACGGGACGACGACGAACCTGTCCATCCCGCGCGACACGCTTGTGACCATTCCGGCATACGTCGACGGTCAGAAGCGGCAGCATCCGGAGCAGAGGAACAAGTTCAACTACGCCATCTCGGTGGGCGGCCCGTCGCTGCTGGTCCGTACGGTCGAGCGGCTGACCGGCGTCCACATAGACCACTACGTCTCGGTCGACCTCGACGGCTTCCAGCGCATCAGCGAGGTGTTGGACGGCGTCGAGGTCTGCATCGTCCCGGCTCCGGCACCGGATCCGGACGATCCGCAGATCACCAACATCAACGACGGATACAGCGGGTTCCACGGGGTCTACGGGCCGCAGAAGGTCGCCGGTGCGCAGGCGCTCGCCTTCGTCCGGCAGCGGCACGGCTTGCCCGACAGCGACCTCGGCCGGATCAGACGCCAGCAGCAGTTCCTCGGCTCCGTGCTG
The DNA here is from genome assembly GCA_965199805.1 of Frankiaceae bacterium. Taxonomy (GTDB): domain Bacteria; phylum Actinomycetota; class Actinomycetes; order Frankiales; family Frankiaceae; genus DATAZK01. The sequence continues at coordinate 334,764 of CBDATO010000001.1, forward strand.
CGCGCGGCCACCTCGAACCGCTTCCTCTACAACCCGGTCAAGGTGGGGCAGCTGCTTTCCGCGATCAGCGGTTCGCTGACCCTGGACGAGAACACGAGCCTGTCCGACCTCGAGCGACTCGCCGTACGGCTGCGCGGCCTGGACCCCGCGAAGGTGGCCTTCGAGACCGTCCCGCAGCGCGGGCTCGAGTTCACCGACACCGCGCTCGGCGCCGTGACCCCGTACCAGGGCCGGCCGGATGGCCTCGCCACCCTGACCCCGAACGGCCAGCCCGACAACATCGGCAGCGTCCAGGTGATCGAGCAGCCGGCGTTCGACGCCATGCTGGCCCGGCTCACGGACCGGCCACCGGTGTCGGCGACCCCGTCCGTCCGGACGCCCTCAGATCAGACACCCGGCACCGCGCCGTCCTCGGTACCGCCGCCGTCTCCCGGTCCCGGGGCGCCGACACCCGTGACCGCCGACTCGGCCGGCAACCGCTGCACCTACTAGCGACGGGCGGGTCGGAGGGCCGCCGGGCGCAGTGCTTGGATGCCTGCAAGCGGTGACCTGCCGCCGGAGCATGAAGCGCAAGCGGACGGAGAGCCACTCATGAGGGGCCTGCAGGACAAGGTCGTCGTCGTGTGTGCGGGCGGCACCGGCACGAACGACGGTCCGAGCAACCGGGCGAGCATCGGCGGGGCGACATCGCGCCGGTTGGCGCAGGAGGGGTGTCGGGTCGTCGTCGGTGACCTCAACGAGGCCGCGGCCGAGCGCACCGTCGAGCTGATCAAGCAGGACGGCGGCACCGCCATCGCCCACGTCTTCGACGCCGGTGACGAGGCCTCGATCCAGGCGCTGATGCAGCGGGCGATCGACGAGTTCGGCGGCATCGACGGCATCCACGCCAACGCGCAGGACATGTCACAAGGTGTGCTGGGCGTCGACGGCGAGACCGACCTGCTCACGCTCCCGCTGGACGTCTGGCAGCGCACGCTCGACGTCGGCCTCACCGGCTTCCTGCTGTGCGCGCGGCACTCCATCCCGTCCATGCTGGAGCGGGGTGGCGGCTCCATCGTGGCGACGGTGTCGGGGGCGGTCTACGTCGGCGAGCCGATCCGGCTCGGCTACCAGGTCGCCAAGACCGGGATGACCGCGGTCGTGCGCCACATCGCGTCGCGCTGGGGCCACGAGGGCATCCGGGCCAACGCCGTGGCTCCCGGCATCGTGCCCGGCCCCAGCAAGCTGGCGGAGATGGACGAGGCCGCCATGGCACGGGCCATGAAGATGGCGCGGTCGAACCGCATCGGCACCGCGGACGACATCGCTTCGATGGTCACGTTCCTCATGTCGGACGACGGCTCCTGGGTCACCGGCCAGATCCTGGCGGTCGACGGCGGCAACACGATGCGGCCCTGACCGACCCGGGCAGACCGGCCAGTACGAGGGAGCGTCCCCATGTCCATCGGCTTCGACCACATGACGGTGGCCGTGACGGATCTCGGCGCGGCCGAGCAGTTCCTCGCCGTGCTCGGCTTCCGGCGGGAGAAGTCGGTCGTGGTCTCCGGCCCCGCGATGTCCGCGTACATGGGCATCGCGGGCTGGGAGGCCGACCACGTGACGCTCGTGCTGGATGGCGCCCCGGTGCGGCAGGAGATCCAGCTGCTGCTGTTCCACAGCCCGACGCCGGCGTCCGACCCGAATGCAGGGCAGCTCGCCCGGCTCGGGTTCAACCACATCTGCTTCCGCGTGGACGACCTGGACGCGACGCTCGCCGCCTTCGCGGCCATCGGGCATCAGCCGCGCATTGACGTCCTGCACTTCCACGACCGCCGGCTCGTCTTCCTCGACGGGCCGGCCGGGGTGGTCGTCGAGCTCGCCGAGTGGACCTCCGCCCCGAGCGCCTAGCTCAGCGGACGTTCTCGGCCCGCTCGATCTCCGCGGCGATGTCCTCGGCCGAGCCCTCGTCAGCGAACGCGTCGCCTGAACCCGTGGCCAGCTCGACGTGCAGGTCCACGTCGTGGTCGAGCAGCACCTTGCCGGAGGTCAGCTCGAAGTCGAGAACGTGGCCTCCCCGCAGCCGGGAGTCGTCGACGAAGTGCAGGTGGTAGCCCGCGACGGTCCTGCCCTGTGCTGAAGCGGGGGCGCGGAACCCGATCATCGTGCCCGAGACGTCCGTCAGCTCGCGTTCCACCTGCGTCTTCACCGTCTCCACCAGCCGTGGATACGGCTTCATCTGCCGCGCTGCCGTCCTCGTCGTGACCGAGGCGAAGCGGCCGTCGATCCGGATCGCATAGAAGAGCTCACCCGACAGCATGGTCTCGTCGATGCGTGCCAGCACCTCGCTACGGCTGCTGCTCGAGTCGACGTCGATCTCGGCCTGGGCGCGGAAGAAGGTGACGGCCGCGAACGGTGTCAACGCCTTCGGGTCCACGGCGGCGACGGTGCCGTCGGAGTGAAGGTGGAAGAAGTCCCCGTCGACGGCGGCCATCTCCCCGTCCAGCGCGTTGAACGTGCCGACCCCGAAGTCGCCGTGCTGCATGACCTGCGCGTACGAGACCTCACCGTCGTAGTGGCCGGCGACGAGCGCACTCATCGTCGACACCTGGAAGACCTCGGTGGCGGCGTCGTCGTGGGGGCGCAGTGCGCCGTGCTGTGCCGCGAGCGAGACGGCGAGCTCCCAGCAGCTGTGGGTGGAATCCATCGCGGCGTCGGTGGTCATCAGTGGAAGTCCGGGGCGATGAGGTCGGCCGCGAGCTCGACGTTGTGGCTGTAGTCGACCGGGATGTCGACCAGCACCGGACCGGTGGCTGCGAAGGCCGCCGCGAGGACGGCCGGCAGGTCGCGCTCGCACCCGACCCGCATCCCCGTTGCGCCGAAGGCTCGGGCGAAGGTGACCACGTCGTAGGACCCGAGCGTGATGCCGGAGGTACGGCCGTACTTGAGCTGCTCCTGGAAGGCGACCATGTCGTACGTCCCGTCGTTGAGCACGACGTGGACGAAGGACAGGCCGCAGCGCACCGCCGTCTCCAACTCGACGGCCGAGAACAGGAAGCCGCCGTCACCGGAGACCGACACCGCGCGGTGCCCCAGGAAGTTGGCCGCCATGGCCCACGGCAGCCCGACGCCCAGCGTCTGCTGCCCGTTGCTGAACAGCAGCTTGCGCGGGCCGTTGGCGCGGAAGTGGCGTCCCATCCACAGGTAGTTGGAGCCGATGTCGCAGGCGACGATCGCGTCCGGCGGCACCGCCTTCTGTAGTTCGGAGACCACCGCGAGCGGCCGACTCCTGCGGGCGTCGCCGAGCGCGATGTCCAGTGCCGCTCCGAGCAGCGGAGGCTCCGCGGCGATGACAGCGGCGGCCGGGCCGGGCAGCACGCGCTCCGGCAGCAGGGCCGTCAGCTCGCGGAGGGTGGCCGGCTTGTCGCCGCGCAGCTCGAGCTGAGGCTGGTAGGCGGTGTCCCAGTCGGCCATGAGCTCGTCCACGTGCACGACCGTCTTCTGGTTGCCGACGTTCCACCAGCCCGGCTCGTACTCCACCGGGTCGTAACCCACCGTGATCACCAGGTCGGCCGTGGCCAGGAGACGGTCGCCGGCCTGATTGCGGAAGAGGCCGACGCGGCCGACGAAGAGCTCCTCGGGGCCGCCGGAGAGCGCGCCCGCACCCTGGAAGGTCTCGACCACCGGCATCGGAAACCGTTCAAGGAGCGCGTGCACGGCCTGCGTGGTCGCGGGCTCGCTCCCCCGGGCGCCGATGAGCATCACCGGCAGCTCGGCGGCGGTGACGGCGGCGGCCGCGCGGGTGACCGTCTCGCCTGCCGCTGCTCCCAACGCCGGCGGCGGGTGCCAGCCGATGGCCGGCGCCGTGGTCGGCGCGGCCTGCACGTCCTGCGGCAGGCTCACCACGACCGCTCCCGGCCTGCCGTCGACGGCGATGCGGAAGGCGTTCGCGAGCGCTTCCGCGACGTCGTCCGGATCCTCGACCTCGACGCTGTGTTTGGTCACCGCCGCGAAAAGTGCCGTCGTGTCCATCGACTGGTGGGTCCGCTTCAGGCGGGCCAGGCGGGACACCGCGCCCACGATCGCGACGACCGGGTCCCCCTCGGTCGTCGCGGTGGCCAGGCCGGTGACGAGGTTCGACGCCCCCGGTCCCGACGTCGCGATGCAGACGCCGGGACGGCCGGTGATGCGTCCGACCGCGGCGGCCATGAAGGCGGCGTTCTGTTCGTGGCGGCAGACGATCGTCGGCGGCCCGGCGTCGAGGAGCGCGTCGAAGACGGCGTCGATCTTGGCTCCCGGGATGCCGAACACGAACGGCACCTCGTGCAACGCCAGCACCTCGGCCACGACCCGCGCAGCGCTCCGTGCCTGCGGCGCCGGGGTTGGCGCCGTCCCGGCCGAGGGGTGGTCGAGGGTGCCGGGCAGCGTCATGTGCCGTCTATCGGGAGCGACGCCTGCGCGGCGAAGCCTTCGGCCGACGATCTTTCCGGCCACCGCACGGCCGGCTGCCGAGGAAAGTCATTGGCTCACCGGGCGCCGGCAGGGGAGAGTGTCTCGTCGTGCTCCTGACCGTCTCCCTGACGCGCTCCCCCGCGTCCGACCTGGGCTTCCTCCTGCACAAGCACCCCGAGAAGGTGCAGTCGTTCGACCTCTCGGTCGGGACGGCGCACGTCTTCTACCCGCAGGTGGACGACGATCGGTGCACCGCCGCCCTGCTGCTGGAGGTCGACCCCATCAGTCTCGTACGCGGCCGCAAGGGCCCGCCCCGCGACGGCTTCGCCCTCGGCCAGTACGTCAACGACCGGCCGTACGCGGCCTCCAGCATGCTGTCCGTCGCCCTCGCCAAGGTGTTCCGGACCGCCATGGCCGGCCGGAGCGAGTCGCGGCCCGAGGTGGCCGCCGCGGCGCTGCCGCTCGAGCTGCACGTGCCGGCGCTGCCCTGCAGCGGAGGGCCCGCCGTCGCCGAGCGACTGTTCCGACCGCTCGGCTGGACGGTCGAGGCCGTGCCCGTGCCGCTCGACGACGCCTTCCCGGAATGGGGCGACTCGCGTTACGTCGACCTACGCCTTTCCGGGACGGTCCGGCTCGCCGACGCGCTCAACCACCTCTACGTGCTGCTGCCGGTGCTGGACGACGCGAAGCACTATTGGGTGAGCTCCGACGAGGTCGACAAGCTGGTACGCGCCGGCGCGGGCTGGCTCGCCGACCACCCCGACCGGGAGCTGATCAGCCGCCGTTACCTGTCGCACCAGTCCACGCTGTACCGGTCGGCCCTGTCCCGGCTGGCGGAGGTCGACGACACCGATCCGGACACGCTGGACGACGCCGTTGACGGCGGCGACGGCGCTGATTGCGCGCCCGTGCCCCTCGCCCAGCAGCGCCACGCCGCGGTCCTCGCCGAGCTCCGCCGCGCGGGAGCGCACAGTGTCGCCGACCTCGGCTGCGGCCCGGGCGCGTTCGTGACCCGACTGATGGGCGAGCCGACCTTCACCCGCGTCATCGCGGCCGACGTGTCGGCGCGGGCCCTGCTGGTCGCGGCGCGCCGGCTGAAGCTGGACCAGATGCCCGAGCGTCAGCGTGAGCGGCTGACCCTGCTGCAGTCGTCGCTCACCTACCGCGACGCCCGGCTCGCCGGACTGGACGCCGTCGTCCTGATGGAGGTCATCGAGCACCTCGACGAATCACGTCTGCCCGCGCTGGAACGGGTCGTCTTCGGTGCCGCCCACCCGACCACGGTCGTCGTCACGACCCCGAACGCGGAGCACAACGTCCGCTACGACAGCCTGCCGGCCGGGTCGCTGCGGCATCGCGACCACCGTTTCGAATGGACCCGTGGGCAGTTCCAGGACTGGGCGGTACGGGTCGCTGCGTCCCGCGGCTATGCGGTGCGCTTCGAGCCGGTCGGACCGGACGACCCGGCCGTGGGGCCGCCGACCCAGCTGGCCGTCTTCACGGCGACGGCGGCCGTGGCGGGTGCGGCATGACCGCCGTCGCCGCACCGGAGCTCGAGCTGGCCGTGCCGGCGCTCAGCCTGGTCGTCCTCGTCGGGGTGACCGGGTCCGGGAAGTCGACGTTCGCGGCGCGCGCCTTCGCCGGCACCGAGGTGCTCAGCAGCGACTTCTGCCGGGGGCTCGTCGCCGACGACGAGAACGACCAGGCCGCCACCGCCGACGCCTTCGACGTGCTGTTCTACATCGCCGCCAAGCGACTGGCCGCCGGCCGCCTCACCGTCGTCGACGCCACGAACGTCCAGCCGGAGGCGCGCAAGAAGCTGGTGGCACTGGCCCGCGCGCACGACGTGCTGCCGGTCGCGATCGTGCTCGACCTGCCGGAGCGGGTCTGCGCCGAGCGCAACGCGGCACGACCCGACCGGAGCTTCGGCCCGCAGGTGCTGCGCCGCCAGCGCGACATGCTGCGCCGCGGACTGCGCGGCCTGAGCCGTGAAGGCTTCCGCACGGTCCACGTCCTGACGTCGCCGGAGCAGGTCGACGCGGCACGCATCGTGCGTACCCCGCTGTACAGCGACCTGCGGTCCGAGTCCGGGCCGTTCGACGTCATTGGCGACATCCACGGCTGCCGCGCCGAGCTCGAGCAGCTGCTCGACTCCCTCGGCTACGCGCTCGCCCGTGACACCGACGGCCGCCCCGTGGGTGCCCACCACCCCGACCGTCGCCGCGTCGTCTTCGTCGGCGACCTGGTCGACCGCGGCCCCGACACCCCGGGTGTCCTGCGCCTCGCGATGGGCATGGTCGCCGCCGGCGACGCCTACGCCGTCCCCGGCAACCACGAGAACAAGCTGCTGCGCGCGCTGCGGGGTCGCAACGTGCAGCTCACGCACGGGCTCGCCGAGTCCCTGCAGCAGCTGGAGAGCGAGCCCGCCGCCTTCCGCGCCGAGGTCGAGACGTTCCTCGACGGCCTGGTCTCGCACTACGTCTTCGACGACGGCAAGCTCGCCGTGGCCCACGCCGGCGTCATCGAGCGCTACCAGGGCCGGGCGTCCGGCCGGGTCCGGTCGTTCTGCCTGTACGGCGACACCACCGGCGAGACCGACGAGTTCGGCCTCCCGGTCCGCTATCCGTGGGCCGACGACTACCGCGGCCGGGCGATGGTGCTCTACGGCCACACGCCCGTGCCCGAGCCGGAGTGGATCAACAACACCCTGTGCCTGGACACCGGGTGCGTGTTCGGCGGGCGACTCACCGCGCTGCGCTACCCGGAGCGTGAGCTGCGCTCGGTGCCCGCGCAGCAGGTCTACTACGAGCCCAGCCGGCCGTTCCCGGTGGCGGCGGACGACGACGCAAAGGGTGCCGCCGACCGGCGCGAGCCCGACGTGCTCGACATCGACGACGTCCTCGGGCGGCGCGTCGTCGAGACGAGCCACCACGGCCGGATCAGCGTCCGGGAGGAGAACGCCGCCGCGGCGCTCGAGGTGATGAGCCGGTTCGCCATCGACCCGCGCTGGCTGCTGTACCTGCCACCGACGATGAGCCCGGTGGCCACCAGCAGCATCGACGGCCTCCTCGAGCACCCCCGCGAGGCCTTCGAGGCGTACCGGTCCGCCGGGGTGAGCGACGTGGTGTGCGAGGAGAAGCACATGGGGTCTCGAGCGGTCGTCGTGCTGCCGCGCGACGAGCAGGCGGCCGCGCACTTCGGGGCGCCGGCCGGGCAGAGCGGCGCCGTCCACACCCGTACCGGACGGGCCTTCTTCGACCCGGGCCTCACCGAGCAGCTTCTCGCCCGGCTCCGCGCCGCGGCGGACGCGGCCGGATTGTTCGAGGAGCTCGACAGCGACTGGCTCGTGCTCGACGCCGAGCTAGTGCCGTGGAGTGCGAAAGCCCTCGACCTGCTGCGGACGCAGTACGCCTCCGTCGGCGCAGCTGCCGGCGCCGCACTGCCTGCTGCCGTGACTTCCCTGCAGCAGGCCGCCGACCAGGGCCGCGACGTCGGCGAGCTGCTGGAGCGTACGAGCGCCCGCCGTGGCAACGCCGACGCGTTCCGCGCCGCCTACCGGCGTTACTGCTGGCCGACCGACGGGCTGTCCGGCGTACAGCTGGCTCCGTTCCAGGTGCTCGCCGCCGCCGGTACGACCTTCCAGGACAGGCCGCACAGCTGGCACCTGGACATCGCCGACCGGCTCGTCGCCGCCGACCCCGAGCTCGTACGGCCCACGCGCCGCTGCGTCGCCGACACCACCGACCCGGCTTCCGTGGAGGACGCCACCCGCTGGTGGGAAGCGCTGACCGCGGCCGGTGGCGAGGGCATGGTGGTCAAGCCGGCCGCCAACCTGACGCGCGGTGAGACGGGCCTGGTCCAGCCCGGCCTGAAGGTCCGCGGCCGCGAATACCTGCGCATCATCTACGGCCCCGACTACACCGAGCCCGGTCACCTGCAGCGGCTGCGCAGCCGGTCGCTCGGGCACAAGCGCTCGCTGGCCGCCCGGGAGTACGCGCTCGGCCTCGAGGCACTCGACCGGGCCGCCCGGGGTGAGCCGCTGTGGCGTATCCACGAGTGCGTCTTCGCGGTGCTCGCGCTCGAATCCGAACCCGTCGACCCGCGGCTGTGACGCGGGCAGCTATGAACCGCCAACCACCGTCACGGATGCCGGAGCCTGCCCATTCGATCCCTCGGCTCCGCGGTGCACGACGAAGCCGGCGCCGAGCACGTTTCCGGCCAGCAGGATGAGCAGGCTGGTACGGGTGCCGGTCAGCTGCGACACCACCGCGAGGACGATGGCCAGCACGCCGGCCACGCTCGCCAGCGTCAGGCGCTCGAGCGAGGCCAGCTGGATCCGCGACACGGAGTCGGCCCGTTCGATCAGGTAGGCGCGCCGGCCGGACGTGACCGCCTGCGCCGACATCGTCGCGCCGAGCATGACGACCCCGTGCGTCGCGAGTGACGACGACGACGCCAGCTCGTCCGCCAGCGCCAGGGCCGCCGAGCAGGCGCCCAGCGCCGCGCCGCAGGCGAACATACGCTGGTAGCCGAAGCGGAGCAGGAATCGCGGCCAGACCACCGACCCCAGCACGAGGCCCAGGCTCGTCGCGAAGACGATGACCGAGAGGCTGCCCGACCGCTGCCCGTGCTTGAGCGCCGTGTGCGCGCTGTAGTAGCTGGCCCCCACGGTCGTCGAGAGCAGCAGACCCTGCCGTACGAGGTTGACCCGGAACCAGGCGGGCGCCGCGGCGAGGGTGCGTAGCGGTGAGTGCCGGGCGCGCTTCGGCGGCGCCGTCGCACGCGGCACTCGTGCGGGCACGTCGTTGCCGCGGGGCTGCCTGAGCAGCCGGCCGGTGACGAGGCTTGCCGTGAGCAGGCCGGCCGCCGCCACCCATTCCAACGCCAGATGCCCGTCGAGCGGGCTGAGCCCCACGACGGCGACCCCGGTCGCCACCGTCGCCAGGGCGGCGACCAGTCCCCCGAACGCCGACCGCCGGAAGAGCAGCCCCGGACGGTGTCGGACGTCGACGTGGGCCCCGACCAGGTCGGTGTACGCGACGCCGCCGATGGCGCTGAGCGCCGACATCGCCGCGGCGGCGACGACGAACGTGACCGTCAGAAGCACGGCCTGCCCCCGGCAGAGCTGGCACACGAGTGCCGTCACCGCGAGGAGCACGGCGATGGCCACGCCGCCGCCGACCACGATGTCGCGACTGCTGCGGCCGCGGCGCAGGACCGCCGGCGCGAGCGCGTCGCCGGCGAGTGACCCGGCCAGGTAGGTCGGGAGCATCAACCCGGCGGCGAGCCTGCCCGCACCGGCCGCGACGCAGAGGAAGGGGAAGACGACGGAGACACTGGCGAGCTGTGACGAGAACTTGACCGAGGTGCCCTGCACCATGACGGCCGCGTAGCTCCGGCCCCGGCGCGCGACCTCACCCGACCGGCCCCCACCCAGTGCTGCATGCACGTGGCGACCTTAGGTCGTGAAGCGGGCGACCGCCGCCTCGACGACGCCGGGTGCGTCCTCCGGCAGCAGCGTGCCGGCGTCCACGCAGCTCTGCGCCACTGCTTGCACCGCGGCCCGGTAGGCGACGGCGTCCCCGTACCGCTCGCGGAGCACGTCTGCGGTGAAGGGCGTCCCGGAGCCGAAGAGGTCGAGCGTGCCGTCGGCGGCGAACCCGGTGCTCCGACCGCACGGGACGGCGAAGTCCGGCAGTCGGAGCCCGCCGAGGGCGTTGCCGTCGGCGTCACGGCGGATGGCGGGTGGATCGCCGTTGATAGCCAGGGGTTCGGTCACCGGCGGTTCGGCGCCGGTCGCGAGCCACTCGTGCAGTCGCCGCAGGGCGGATGAACGGCCCGGCTCCAGGGTGAGCGGATTGCCACCGTGCTCGGGGGCCATCGGATGGCGGGTCAGGCCAAGGTCCCGCTCCCAGCTGGACGCCAACCCCTTGCGGGCCGGGACGGTGCCGTGGGCGTGACCGGCGAGCTCCCACATCCGGTAGCGGCCCGAGTCGGGCTGCCGCACCGGGTGGTGGCACAGCGACTCGGTCTCGGAGTTGAGGACGAAGACCTTGGCGTCGTCCGGCGTACGGAGCAGGTGACCACCCGGCGGCAAACCGTGTTTCGCGAGCAGCGCCGGGATCTCGTCGACGTGTTGCGTGGCGTGCGCCCCGGCGGGCGTCTCGAGCGGCGACCCGTTGCCGAAGTAGACGTCGAAGAGGTATCCGTCCGCCGCGCCGGCGAGCTGGTGGATCGCGTTCAGATACGTCGCCAGGCGCCCGGCCGACTGCGAAGCCCCGAAGGCGATGACGCGCCGTACGTCGAGCCCGCCCATCGGGTCACTCGCCCCGGCCGGACGCCGGGGCCCGACCGCACGGAGCCCCTGCGTGAAGATGTCGTAGCCGTAGTCGTCGGACGGGATGGCGAGGTCGGCGTAGCGCTCCGGATCCCAGGCGGCGAGGCCCTGGTTGGGGCCCGTCGGATACCCCGTGATGGCGACCCGCTGGGCGAGGATGCCGACGAAGGCGTAGCCGCGGTAGAGCTCCCGCGACTCGCCGGTGAGGATCTCGAAGCCGTTCGAGACGTTCGTCCAGAACGCGACGACGGTGCCGTTGAAGTCCTCGGCGCGCTCCGGCCGGCGGACCAGCAGCCGGGTCCGGAACGAGCGGCCCTCGACCGGCTCGGCGGTCCACGACCCGTCGAAGGAGCGCGTGGTGCCCGCGGCGTGCCGGTAGCGCGTGGCGTCGCCGGACAGGAACCACTCCTGCTCGACGTAGCCGCGCGCTGCCAGGTCGAACGCCGCGGCTCCGAAGGGGTGGCCACGGCGGCCGCCGGTGACGGGCCCCTGCAGCGTCCACTCGCTCATGACGTCACCTTCCCGGCACCCACGTGGGTAGCAGCATCGGGGAACCGTACTGCCGCCGCCCCCGGCCTTCGCCGCCCACCCGCAGCCACCGCGATGCCAGACTGTCGGGATGTCGGACCCCGGCCGGGCACCGAGTCGCCCCGCCGCCACGGGTCGAGGACGTGCGCTCCGACCGGTTGTCGTTCACGGTGTTCCACCAGCCGAATGACGACGCGGTCTTCGACGGCATCCCGACCTGCATGAGCGCGGCCCGTCCGGCGCGCTACGGCACGACGACATCAGGCACGCACATCGCCGCCAAGCTCAAGGCAATGCGCTCCCCGGAGATCGGCACCACTTCCCCGGATTGACGCTAATCCTGTGCGTGAGCGATCAGGTCCCAGCTTCGGGTCTCGGCCGGGGGCGGCTGGGGGCGGGTGCGGTCCAACTCGATCAGTGCCCGGCGCACCCGTCTGAGCTGCACGAGAGAACTCACGGTGTTCAGCACCGCCAGCGTCCTGAAGGCGCCACAGAAATCCCGGACAGCACCCGGTCGAACCCGTCGCCCCGCAGCACAATGACGGTGATCAGGAGCAGGACTGCGGAGGGGAGCGCTGCCTGCCAGGGAAGATACCGCGATCGGCGACGAGCCGGTTCGTCGGCCGCCCACCACAGGCGGGCCTCGGCCGGCGCGTGGCCGCGCTTCAGACAGCGCGTAACGGTCCACCAGTCGTCCAGTCGCGACAGGCCGATGAGGCGCCACTCCCGCCGCCATCCGAAGGCAACGCTCACAACGGAGACGACGGGCATGACCAGCGCGAAGACAACGTTCGCAGACGTGTGTGCCCCCGGTTGGGGGTCCTCCCTCAGCCCGATCCCACGGAAACTCAGGATAGTGACGGCGACGTAGTCGAGCAGCAGGATGCCGGCCAAGGCGAGCCGCGGATGGCGATCGAACGCCGACGATCGCGGCTTCGCTGTCCGGGGCACGGGCGGGACCTACCACCATTCATCCCGCGGCCAACCCCGGCCGGCCACCGGATCCGCTCCTCACGTGCATTAGCGGCCATGCACCGCGGTCGGGCTTTAGACGCCTAACCGGACGGCGCGCTTCACACAAACCGGTGGAGTCGGCGCGGTCGCGGGGGAACTAATCGTCGAGTAATGTGCGTTGGACCCACTGCAATCGGGTTCTAGTCCGGCCCTAAACCGGCCGAGCATGAACGTTCGTACGTCCGACGCAATACCTCCGCCCCCGAGGAGAACCATGGCCCAGCGCACGATCGTCGAGCTCACCGACGACATGACCGGCGACGCCGCCGACGAGTCGATCACCTTCGCCCTCGAAGGCAAGGGATACACCATCGACCTGTCGAGCAAGAACGCCGAGAAGCTGCGTAAAGCACTTGCCCCTTACATCGCCGCCGGCCGCAAGGACGTCGCCGCCCAGAGCCGTTCCGCCAAGGCCACCCGGACGGGCGGCTCCTCGACCGGCCACGACCCGGCAGCGGTACGCGCCTGGGCCGCCAGCAACGGCTACCAGGTCAGCTCACGCGGCCGGGTCAGCCGAGACCTCGTCGACGCCTATCAGGCCGCCGGCAACTGACCCACGCGTCTTACGGAAGCCCCGGCCGCGGCCGGGGCTTCCGTCGTTCCGGCACCTGTGCGCCGCCCGCAGCCGGGGTCAGCCCGACGCCGGGAGGATGACGACCTTGCCGGTGAGCGTGCCGGCTGACGCTCCGGCGTGAACCGCCGGCAGCTCCTCCAGCGGTACGCGCTCCGCGATGTCGACGCGCAGCTCCCGGCTGTCGACCAGCTCCACCAGCGTCGCGAGCTGAGCGGCGTCACTCCGGACGAAGACGTCGACACCGCGTACGCCCCGCTCGGCGTCGGAAGGCGCTGGCATCCACACGGTGGTGCTGACGACCACGCCGCCGTCACGCACCCGGCCCATGAGCGCGGCGAATTCGTCGGGGCCGATGGACGCCAGGTTGAGCAGGACGTCGACCGGCTCCTTCACCGCCGCGGCCACGGACCCGGCCGTGTGGTCGATGACCTCGTCGGCGCCGGCCGACCGGACACTCGCGCTGCTCCGCGGGCTGGCGGTCGCGATCACTTACGCCCCCGCCCGCTTGGCCAGCTGCACGGCATGACCCCCCACCGCACCTCCGGCACCGTTGACCAGCAGTCGCTGCCCGGCGGTCAGGCCCGCGTCGTCGAACAGGGCCTGCCAGGCGGTGAGGGCGACCGACGGCAGCGCCGCGGCATCCGCCAGCGGGATGCCGGAGGGGGCTGCGGTCAGGATCTCGGCCGGCGCCAGGACGTACTCGGCCGAAGCCCCGTCCGCCACCATCGGCAGGAAGCCGATGACCCGGTCCCCCACCTCGACGCCGTCCACCCCGTCACCGAGCAGATCGACGGTGCCGGCGACGTCGATGCCCGGGGTGTGCGGGAGCGTCACCGGGAAGGCGTCGCGCAGGAAGCCTCCACGGATGCCCTCGTCGACCGGGTTGAACGCCGTCGCCGCGACGCGCAACCGCACCTCACCCGGACCCGGCACGGGCACCTCGACGTCCTCGTAACGCAGGACACCGGCGTCGCCGTGGTCGTGGAACCGCACTGCCTTCATCTGTCCCAACCTCCGACCAGGAGCGTTCTACTAAGCGGACGATAGCATCCGTATCAGCGGCCGGCGGCCAGGCATAATCAACGGGTGCCGTCCGCCGCGCGCCAGCCGCGCAAAGACGCCGCCGTCAACCGGGAGCGGGTCCTCGACGCCGCGACGGAGCTGGTCAGACGGGACGGCGAGCGGGTGCCGATGGCCGACATCGCCCGCCAGGCCGGGGTCGGCATCGGTACGGTCTACCGGCACTTCGCCACGCGCGAGGAGCTGCTGGGCGCCTTGGTCCACCGGTCGTTCGGCCTGGCTCTGTCCAATGCCCGGGCCGCCGCCGCGGAGCCGGGATCCGCCCTGTCCGGCGTCCGCAGCTTCCTGCTGGCCACGCTCCGTGACCGCGACCGGTTCGTGCTGCCGCTGCACGGAGGGCCGGCCGTCTTCACCCCCGCCACGCGTGAGCTGCAGGCGGAGGTCCGCGGCGTGTTGCAGGCGCTGCTCGACCGCGGCCGAGGCGCGGGTGAGCTGCGTGCAGACCTGACGCCCATCGACCTCATCGTCGCGGCGTCGCTGCTGTCACGGCCTCTTCCTGCGGCGGACGACTGGGATCGGTTCGCCGCCCGACAGATCGACCTCCTCGTGCACGGGCTCGGCCCGGATCCACGGTCGTAGCGGACGGTCTGCTCCGGTTGGTGGTGGAGCCCGATCCCGGACCGGGGCCGCGCGTCGCCGCTCCAGCAGATGCCGCCGTGAGTCCGTGACCAGCTGTCGGACGTGGGCGGGGTCCACATCGAGAAGGCGGCCGGCACGCTTGCGCACCCGCCCTGCGCGGCGACAGGTTCCCGGCTGCCGACGGTCAGGGCGCCGTCCTGTTCCGGAGCCGTATCGACGCCGCGGCCTGACCACGCGACCGAGTGGCGGACCGCTAGTACGCCGAGTAGTCCGCGAGGAGCGGGTCGCGGCCGCTGGCGGCGAGCAGGAGCTGCTGGCCCCGCTGCTTTCGCGTCGCGAGGCGTACGACGAAGGTCAGGCTGGCTTCGATGGCCCCCGGCGGCGCGTCCAGCTCCAGACCGGCGGCCCGGCTGACGTCCAGGCCGTGGATGGTGAGCTCGGCGGTGCGGGACGGCAGGTACTGCTCCAGCGTCATCGCCCCCGCCGGCCCGACCACCGGCCGGTCCGGGGCGCTCTCAGCCACCAGCGCCAGCACCGTTTCGGCGATCGCCCTGACGGCACGCGCCGGGTCGTCGCCGAGCGCGCGCACCGCGTCCCGGCCGCGGGCGGCGATGGCCTCGTCACGGAAGTACGGCCCGTCGGGCGGCTGCGGCTCCTGCGGGTGCAGCAGGTACTCCTCGACCGTGGTGTGGGCGCGGTTGGCATGGCCCACCAGCTCGCGCAGTGTCCAGTCACCGAGCCCCGGGCCGTCCCACCGGTCGGGCGGCACGAGACGGACCGCCTCCACGAAGAACCCGGATGCGTCACGGAACGCGGCGGCGATCTCACCGTCCACGGGCCACCTCCTGCGTCAGCGGCTCATTCTGCCGTGGATCACTCCGACACACGCACCAGCACCCGGCCACCGGCACCGGCGTCCACCCGGTCGTGAGCGGAGGCCGTCGACTCGAGGGGGACGACCTCGGCCACCGGCACCGTCAGCGCGCCGGCGGCCGCCGCGGCGGTCAGGTCGGTGGCCGCCGCGAGCTTCGCGGCGGCCGGGAAGTCGTCACTGCCCAGCAGGCGCAGCGTGATGTTGCTGAACAGCATGGGCCAGAAGTCGAAGTCGGGCCGGTCCGCCCGGGTCGCGTAGGCGGCGATGACCGTGCCGTTCCTCGCTATGGCCGTGTCGAGGTCGGCGTTGTCCGAGAAGGACACCTCGACGATGCGGTCGACGCCCCCGCCCGCAGCAGCGCGTATCGCCGCAGCGGCATCGGGCTCCTCGAGGACGACGGCGGCCGCGACCACCGCCGGGTCGACGCGTTCGAGATCGGCCCGGCGCCTCACCGTGCCGATGACCGTCGCGCCGTTCCACCGGGCGAGCTGTGCAGCGAGCGCTCCCACCCCGCCCAATACCCCGTGGACGAGCACGGTCGTGCCGGTGACCGGCCCATCGCCGAAGACGGCTCGGTGGGCGGTGACGCCCGGGATGCCGAGACAGGCGCCGAGCTCGTCCGACACCTGATCCTGCAGGTCGACGGCGAGCTCGTCCGGTACGACCGTGAAGCCGGCTGCCGTGCCGAAGGGACGGTAGGACTGGGCGCCGTACACCCAGACCCGGCGTCCGATCCGTTGCCGATCGACACCTTCACCGACGCGGTCGACGGTGCCCGCGGCGTCGCTGTGCGGGATCACCCGGGGGTACGGCATCCCGGAGCCGGTCCAGCCGCGGCGCTTCTTGGTGTCGCCGGGGCTCACGCCCGACAGCCGCACGGCGACCCGGACCTCGCCCGGCCCCGGCTCGGGATCCGGCAGCTCACCGAAGCGCAGCACGTCCGCAGCAGGACCTTGACGCTCGTACCAGATGGCATGCACGTCCTCAGCGTCCTCCATGACCCGGCCGACCGGTGCGCGAGGCCGGGCAAACGGCGGCGATCGCCCGACGAGCGCTAATCCGAGGCCTGTGTGATCGTCGTCGAACGACCTCGTTCGAGAGGTACCACCCCATCAGCGGCCGCCGCCGTCTGATGCGTGTCGTCCTGCCGCGACACCTGCGCCATCCGGAGTTTTCGCATGCCTGCACTTCTCTTCGGCTCGATCAGCACGCTCGCCGACACGTCCGAGCTGCAACGCGAGGCCTTCAACGCCGCCTTCCGCGAGCACGACCTCGACTGGAACTGGAGCCAGGACGAGTACCGCCGGCTGCTGACCGGCAACGGCGGCGCCGACCGTATCGAGCAGTACGCGAGCTCCCGCGGCGAGACCGTCGACGCCGCAGCGGTGCACGCCACCAAGTCGCGCATCTTCCAGGAGCGTGCGACCACAGCGGGCATCAAGCCGCGTGAGGGCGTCGTCGACACGCTCGCCGGCCTGCGCGAGCACGGCACCAAGGTGGGGCTCGTCACCACCACCTCGGCCGACAACGTCACCGCGCTGCTGGCCGGGCTCAGCCCCGCCGTCTCCTCCGCCGACTTCGACGTGATCGTCAACGTGTCCGACGTCCCGCGGCCCAAGCCCGACGCGGCGGCGTACGAGTACGCCCTGCAGAAGCTGGACCTGCCGGCCGACAGCTGCCTCGCCATCGAGGACAACCCCGGTGGCGTCCAGGCCGCCAAGGCCGCGGGCCTCGCCTGCGTCGCCTTCCCGAACGCCAACACGGCCGGCCAGGACTTCACGTCCGCCGACTCCACCGTCATCGACCTGGAGCTCGACCAGCTGCGTCAGCTCGTCAGCGACCTGTGAGCATCGACGAGCTCGCGCGCAGCACACCCGACCTTCGCGAGACAGGATCCAGCGCGTTGACCCTCACCGATGAGCCGACCGCCCGCCTGACGGCTACCAAGAGCTCCTTCCACGTCGAGGCCTGGGAGAAGATCGACTACTCCCTCGTCTGCGTGAACGGCGTCTTCGAACCCGCCAACACCGAGTTGGCGGACAGCTACCGCGGCTACGGACGCTGCCTGGCGATCATCGACGCGAACGTCGACCGCCTGTACGGCGAGCGCATCCGGGCGTACTTCAGCCACCACGGCATCGCCCTCACCGCGCTCCCGATCCGGATCCCGGAGACCGAGAAGACGCTGCGCACGGCCGAGCGCATCATCGACGCGTTCGGCAGCTTCGGCCTGGTGCGCAAGGAGCCGGTGCTTGTCGTCGGCGGTGGCCTCATCACCGACGTGGCGGGCCTCGCCTGCGCCCTGTACCGCCGGTCCACCAACTACATCCGGATCCCCACGACGCTCATCGGGCTGATCGACGCGAGCGTGGCCATCAAGGTCGCCGTCAACCACGGCAAGTACAAGAACCGCCTCGGCGCCTTCCATGCGTCGCAGAAGGTGATCCTCGACTTCTCGTTCCTCGGGACGCTGCCGCTGAGCCAGCTGCGCAACGGCATGGCCGAGCTCATCAAGATCTCCGTGGTGGGCAACGCCGGGCTCTTCGACCTGCTCGAGAAGTACGGCGAGGACCTGATGAGCACCCGCTTCGGTCATCTCGACGGTTCCCCGGAGCTGCGCGAGATCGCCGACGCGCTCGCCTGGGACGCGGTCAACACGATGCTCGAGCTCGAGGTGCCCAACCTGCAGGAGCTCGAGCTCGACCGGGTCATCGCCTTCGGGCACACCTGGAGCCCGACGCTCGAGCTCACCCCCGAGCCGCCGTATTTCCACGGTCACGCGATCAACGTCGACATGGCCCTGTCGACCACGCTCGCCGAGGAGCGCGGTTACATCACCGCAGGTGAGCGCGACCGGATCTTCTCGCTGATGAGCCGGCTCGGCCTGACTCTCGACAGCCCGTACCTGACGACCGAGCTCCTCGCGCAGGCGACCGACTCGATCGTGCAGACCCGCGACGGGAGCCTGCGGGCGGCCGTACCCAGTCCGCTCGGCACCTGCGCCTTCGTCAACGACCTGACGCCCGCCGAGATGGAGTCGACGCTGGCCGTGCATCACCGCCTCGCCGCGTCCTACCCCCGCGGCGGCGACGGCGAGGACATGTTCACGTCATGAGACCGGTGACCCCGCTCGGCATCGCGGCCGCACGGCTCAACGACGTGCTCGCCCGACTCGAGGGGACGGATCTCGACCCGGCCGATCTGGCGACCCTGCGCGAGGCGCGCGACCTGGTCGGCGGTCTGGATCCGTACCTCGAGCGCTTCACCACCACCGAGTCGGCTCCGCTGGCGCGACTGGCGTCCCGTACCCGGAGCGAGGACTGGGCGGGGCGCTCGTCGGCGGCGGACGGCTACGTCCTGGAGCAGGAGATGCTCTCCGGACATGTGGAGGGCCAGCTGCTGAAGATGCTGGTCCACGCTACGCAGGCCCGGCGGGTCCTCGACATCGGCATGTTCACCGGCTACTCCGCGCTGGCCATGGCGGAGGCGCTGCCGGCGGACGGCTGCGTCGTGGCCTGCGAGATCGACGAGTACGCGGCGGCGTTCGCCAAGGAGTGCTTCGCCGACTCCCCCGCAGGTCAGCGGATCGACGTACGCGTCGGACCTGCCCTGGACGCGTTGCGCACGCTGGCCGGCGACGGGGTGACCTTCGACCTGGTCTTCATCGATGCGGACAAGGGCGGCTACCGGGCGTACGTCGACGCGCTGCTCGACTCGACGCTGCTGGCCCCGCACGCGCTGATCTGCGTGGACAACACGCTCATGCAGGGCCAGCCCTGGGTGGCGGCGGCGCCCACCGCAAACGGTGTCGCCATCGCCGCGTTCAACCAGTCCCTGGCCGACGACCCTCGGGTCGAGCAGGTGATCCTGCCGATCCGTGACGGCTTCACGATGATCCGGCGGACGACCTGACCGGGCCCGCCGGGCAGGTGGCGATCCTGACGCCCGTCGGCGCCGAGGTCACCGGGCTCGACCTGCGCGAGATCGCGGGCGACGACGTCGAGCGCCTCCGCGGCCTGCTCGGCGACCACGGCGTCGTCGTGGTGCGCGACCAACGCCTCGACGACGACGGCTTCGTCCGCTTCCTGCGACGCCTCGGCCGGTTGACGTTCACCACCGGTGAGCAACCGGTCGAGTCGCAGCCGGATCTGAACGTCATCAGCAACGTGGGCAGAGCCGTCCCGCCGCGCAGCAGCTTCCACACCGACACCAGTTACGTGAGCGAGCCGCCGGCGTACACGGCCCTGCGGGTGGTGACCCTGCCCGAGCGCGGCGGCGAGACCCTCTTCACCAACCAGTACCGCGCGTACGACACGTTGCCGGCCGACGCCCGTGCGGCCATCGCCGGGCGCGTCGTGCATCACGTCGTCACCGGCATCGCGCCCGAGGCGTTGAGCGCGTCGGACGAGCAGGCGGCCGACCATCCGCTCGAGCTGCGCCATCCCCACAGTGGACGGACCGCGCTCTACCTGACCACGCCGAAGCGCTGCGCCGGCGTCAGCGGGATGACCGGCGCCGACGCCGCCCAGCTCATCGAGCGGCTGTACGCACACTCGACCGAGGACGGCAACGTGTACCGCCACAGCTGGCGTGACGGCGACGTCGTCATCTGGGACAACCGCTGCGTCATGCACCGCGCCGACCACGGCGACGTCGTCGGCGACCGCGTACTGCATCGCGGCGTGTTGGTCGAGGAAATGACGGTCGAGGCATGACGCGCCTGGCGCAGACAACACGCGACTCGGCGAAGACCGTGGCCGCCCTGGCGCTGCTGCAGGCGGCGCTGCCCGTGAACGTCGCGGTGACCGCCGCTGCCCTGCTCGTCCGCTTCCTGGCGCCGACCCGGCCGGTCCCGTCAGCGCGGGCCAGGACGGTGCTGATCAGCGGCGGCAAGATGACGAAGGCCCTGCAGCTCGCGCGCTCGTTCCATGCTGCCGGTCACCGCGTGGTGCTGGTGGAGTCGGCCAAGTACCGCTGGACCGGACACCGCTTCTCCAACGCCGTCGACCGCTTCTACACCGTGCCGAAGGCGCAGGACCCCGCGTACGCCGACGCCCTCCTCGACATCGTCCGGCGCGAGGGTGTCGACGTCTACGTGCCGGTGTGCAGCCCGGCGTCGAGCGTCTACGACGCGCTGGCGAAGCCACTGCTCGCGCCGTACTGCGACGTGTTGCATCCCGACCACGTCACCGTCGAGATGCTCGACGACAAGGCGGCGTTCGCCCGGGCCGCCGAGAAGCTCCAGCTCTCCGTGCCCGACACGCACCGCCTCACCGCTCCAGAGCAGGTCCTGGACGCGGTGATCCCGGCCGGCCGGCCGTACGTACTCAAGAGCATTGCGTACGACCCGGTCAACCGGCTTGACCTCACCCACCTCCCGCTGGCCACACCGGCGCAGACGCTGGCCTTCGCCCGGTCGAAGCCCATCGCCGAGGACCGGCCGTGGATCCTGCAGGAGTTCGTGGCCGGGCAGGAGTACTGCACCCACGCCACCGCCCGCCACGGCCGGCTGCAGGTCTACTGCTGCTGCCGGTCCTCCGCGTTCCAGCTCAACTACGAGTCGGTCGACCACCCCGGCATCGAGGAATGGGTGCGCGACTTCATCGCCGCGCACGACCTGACCGGGCAGGTGTCGTTCGACTTCATGGAGGACGCCGACGGCCGGGTTTACGCGATCGAGTGCAATCCCCGCACCCACTCGGCGATCACCATGTTCTACAACCACCCCGAGCTGGCCCGGGCGTATCTGGAGGACGACGTCGAGCTGGTCCGTCCGCTGCCGTCGAGCCGGCCGACCTACTGGCTCTACAACGAGATCTGGCGGGTGCTGTCCAAGCCGGCGACAGCACTCGAGCGACTCGCCGTCATCCGCCACGGCAAGGACGCCATCTTTGACCTCGACGACCCACTCCCCTTCTTCCTGGTGCACCACCTGCAGATCCCGTCACTCCTGCTGCACAACCTGCGCCAGCGCAAGAGCTGGATCCGCATCGACTTCAACATCGGAAAGCTGATCGAGGCCGGCGGTGACTGACGCGTGCTGAACGTCCTGCACCTGACCGGATCCCCCACGTCGGAGTTCTTCGCCGACCTCTCCCGGCTCTACGCCGGCGATTGCCTCGAGGCGACCGCCGACCCGAGCCGCTACCGCTTCCACATCGCGTACGTGGCACCGGACCGCACCTGGCGCTTCCCGGCGGATCTGACTCCGGCCGGGCTGTCCGCCGCACCGCCGATGAGCTTCGGCGAGGCGCTGACCCACCTCGCCGGGCTGCACATCGACGTGGCCGTCCCGCAGATGTTCTGCCTGTCGGGCATGACCACCTATCGCGCGGTGCTGGACGCGGCAGACATCCCGTATGTGGGCAACCGACCTGACGTCATGGCACTCGGGGCGGACAAGGCGCGGGCCAAGGCGTTGGTGGCTGCCGCCGGCGTACGCACGCCCGAGAGCGAGCTGGTCCCCCCGGGCGGCCACGCGACGCTGGCCACTCCGACGGTGGTCAAGCCCGTCGACGCCGACAACTCCGCCGGGGTCACACTCGTCACGGACCCGGCTGCCTATCCGGACGCGCTCAGCGCGGCGTACGCCCACTCGTCCGTCGCCCTCGTCGAGCGCTACATCCCGCTCGGACGTGAGGTGCGGTGCGGCGTGGTGGACCTCGATGCGGGACTCACCTGCCTGCCGCTCGAGGAGTACCGGGTCGACAGCCGTACCAAGCCCATCCGGGACGAGGCCGACAAGCTCGCCCGCGACGCGGACGGCGAGCTGGGCCTGGTGGCGAAGGGCGCCGACTACGCCGGCATCGTCGACGTGGACGACCCGGTCACCGCGGCGGTGTGGGAGGCGGCCCGGCGCTGTCACGTGGCGCTCGGGTGCCGGCAGTACAGCCTGTTCGACTTCCGGGTGGACCCGGACGGCACGCCGTGGTTTCTGGAGGCCAGCCTGTATTGGTCTTTCGCCCGGCAGAGCGTGCTGTCCGCGATGGCTGCGGCGAGTGGGCTTGCGCTGGCAGACGTGTTCGCCCAGCTTGTCACCGGAACGGTCGACACCGGGTAGTCACCCCTGGTCGGACCAGCAGGTCGATACTGGGCGCATGAGCCCGTCGCGACGCTCCGGCGGCGGTTTCATCAAGGCGGTCCGACTCGCCGACGGGGACGGCGAGTGGCCGTTCACCATCCCGGCGATCGCCCGGTTCGACCGCCGGACCTTCCACCCGGCGGTCACGTACTTCGTCGGGGAGAACGGCAGCGGAAAGTCCACGTTCATGGAGGCGCTGGCTGCGGCGCTGGGGATGAATCCCGAGGGCGGCAGCCGCAACATGCGCTTCTCGACCGTTGAGGCAGATGACGCCGCCGAGCAGATCCGGCTCGCGGAGGCCATCACGGTCGAACGCGCGGGACGCCCGCGCACCGACTTCTTCCTGCGCGCCGAGAGCTTCTTCAACGTGGCGTCCGACATGGACCGTCGCGATCGGGAAACGCGCGAGCAGGGTCTCGGCGGAGGCCAGATCATCAGCTCGTACGGCGGGGTGTCCTTGCACTCCCGGTCACACGGTGAGTCGTTCCTCGCGACGCTCACCAACCGCTTCGGCAACGGCGGCCTGTACCTGCTCGACGAGCCCGAGTCGGCGCTGTCGTTCCGCGGCTGCCTGGCCCTCCTGCGCGTGATGCACGACGGGGTACGCGCCGGCTCGCAATTCGTGATTGCGACCCACAACCCGGTGGCTCTCGCGTTCCCGCAGGCGACCATCTACGCCATGGACGACGACGGCGTCCATGGCGTCGCGTACGACGACGCCGAACCGGTGCGGAATGCGCGCGCCTTCCTCGCCGCACCCGACCGCTACCTACGCGCCCTGCTCGCCGACGACTGACGCGGCAGCATCAATGGGGTACCGATATCAGCCTTGAGCTGCGCGATCTGTTATCCACAGCGTGTCTTCTGCCTGGTCAGAGGCCCGAACGGCGGGGTAGTATCGAACGCATGTTCCCATCGGATCTGCAGCGGATGGCGGGTGAGGCGACCCGACTCCTCGCCGCCATCGCTGCCGGTCTGAGCGAACGGGTCGGCGGTCAGGTCGCCCTGGAGGTGCTGCAGGAGCTCGCTGCCGGTGGCCGGCAGCTGGAGCTCGCGCAGTGCCTGTCCGCGGAGCAGGTCGACCGCTCCGGCATCTGGCAGACGGCCGGCGCGGGCGCCACCTCCACAGCCGCGTTCCTCCGCAACGAGACGGGTGAGACCGCCGGCTGGGCGAGCCGCCGGATCCGGCTCGGCCGGGCGCTGGAGGACTCGTTGCCCGAAACCCGCCGGGTCTGGGGCGAAGGTGCGATCGGGATGGACAAAGCGACGATCATCGCCGCCGCGGTCGACGGTCTCGACGCAGATTCGACCGGCAAGGCCGAGTCGATCCTCGCCGAAGCCGCGCCCGCGGCGACCCGCAAGGACCTCATCACGATGGGCGACAAGATCCGGACGCTGACCGAGCCGGAGGATGCCGAGCAGAAGGCTCGGGCCGACTTCATGCGGCAGGGCGTGACGCTGTCGGAGACACTGGGCGGCTGCCGCATTTCCGGCTGGCTGAACACCGAAGCCGGCGCCATCGTCAAGAACGCCCTCGAGCGGTTCACCGCCAAGCCGGCACCCGCCGCCATCGGGGAGCCGACGCCGAGCCCGAAACTGCGACGCGCGCTCGGTCTCATCGAGATGGCCAAGCAAGCGTTGGGCCATCAGTCCTGCGAACGCGACAACACGGCGCGGCCGACAGTCGTCGTCACCCTGCCCTTGGATGTGCTGAAGCACCAGCTCGGCGTCGGTGACGTCGAAGGCGGTGGCACCATGCCAGCGTCCGCGGTCCGTCGGCTGGCCTGCGAGGCGGACATCATCCCGATGATCTTCGGCTCCGACGGTGCTGTACTAGATGCCGGGCGATCCCGCCGGACCATCAGCCCACACCAGCGGGCCGCACTCGCCGTCCGAGACAGGCACTGCGTCTTCCCCGGCTGCGACCGGCCACCGTCCTGGTGCCAGGGCCACCACATCCGCGAATGGGTCCGTGACCACGGCCCGACCGACCTCAACAACCTGATCCTGGTCTGCCATCAACATCATCACCTCGTTCACGAGGGTGGCTGGACAATCACCGGCCAGGCCGGCCCCACCCTGTGCTTCAACCCACCGACCGTCACCCGACCCCGAACCAAACGAGTCAGACGAACGTGACCTCGCTCCTCGATGTCGCCACTGATGGGACGGATCCGCGCCGTCCAGCACAACGATGGCTGGGCGATCCTGATCGGAGGTGTTGCACGGTCGCCGTGAATTCCTCGGCCGCTTCGCCAGCACTGGGACCGCACGGGTGCAGTCCATCTGGCGCTGACTGCGGCTACGCGCCCCACGGTTCGATGACGACGCGGATCGCCCCGGCCTTGCGGTCGGCCGCCAGCCGAAACGCCTCCGCAGCATCCTCGAGCGGCACCCGGTGGGTGATCAGCGTGCGGGCGATCCCGGGTGTCTGCGCGACGAGCGTCGCCGCTGCGTCGATGTCGCGTCCGCCGGCGTGGCGGTTGTAGCCGAACGACGTGACGGTGCGGAGCTCGTTGGCCAGGGCCGTGACGCCGGTGAGCGGCAGGTCGCCGTAATGCAGCGCGAGGAACAGCAGCGTGGCGCCCGCGTGGGCATGGCTCACCGCGGTAGCCACCGCGTCGCGACTCCCGGCGGCGTCGACCACGACGTCGTAGTGCCCGGACGCGGGCTGGCCGCCGAGCCGCTCGGCCGCGGCCCACTGATACGGGTGGCGGGCGACGACACCGACGTCGCAGCCCAGCGCCCGGGCGCAGGCGACCGCCGCGAGCCCGATGGCGCCGGCGCCGATGACGGCGACCCGCTGACCCGGCGCCATGCCGGCGATCCGCAGGCCGTGGAGGGCGACCGCGACCGGCTCGACGACGCAGGCGTCGGTGACCGCGACGTTGCCGGTCAGCGGCACGATGCTGCGCGCGGGAACGCAGACGTACTCCGCGTAGCCGCCGTCGTGCGAGAAGCCGAGGTAGGAGCCGCCCCGCACCCCGTGGACGTTGCCCGAGCAGCAGTTGTAGTAGCCGCGCACGCATTCGGGGCACCCGCCGCACGGCGCCATGGGCTCCACCGCCACCGGTGTGCCGTCCGCCAGCTCCCCCGCGATCTCGTGCCCGAGCGTCCGGTCGCCCGATCCGCCGCGCTGCACGGTCGCGACGTCCGTGGAGCACACGCCGGTGGCACGCACCTTGACGAGCACCCAGTCTGCGACCGACGGCATAGGGGTTTCCACGACACGCAGCTCACCGGCATCCAGGCTCAAGGCACGCACAGGCACTCAATAGCAGACACCGGCGCCGGTGCGGCCGGCGGCGTACCCGGCGGATGGACGGTCCGTCCGGAGCACGACCCTCGCGGCGAGCGCGACGGCGATGAGGAGCCCGGCCAGCGCAGCGAGAGTCCAGGTGTCAGGTGCGGTCAGCGGCTGACCGCGTAGCGCCTGCCACAGCGAGAGGACGAACAGGCCGAGGTAGCCGGCGGCAGCAACGAGGGTCAGACGCACGCGGGTGCGGGCGGTGAGGCTGGCGGCAGCCGGGACGACGGCCAGGAGCAAGGCGAGCAGCGGCAGCGCCTGTAGTGCGTGCAGGCCGATGAAGTGCGGCACCCGCAGGTCGCCACCGGTGGTGCTCCATCCGACCAGCGGCAGGGACGGGCCGCCGTCGGGCACCCCGACGCTGTGGCTGCCACGGATGCCTGCGGCGGCATTCTGCGACGAACGCGGGACCACCATCAGGAAGCCAACGGCCATGCCCAGCACACTCGTGCCGAGACCGAGCCGCACCGCCCACGTCGTCGCGCGATCGCCGACCGGCGACTCCCGTAGCAGTGCGACGCCTACTGCGATCGTCGCGAGGAAGAGGATGACGACAAGTACGCCCATGCCGGCATAGATGGCGGCGTCGACAGGTGTGGCGGTGTTGAAGTGGCTCTGCCGGCCGCGGATGACCTGGCCGACGATCGCCACCATCTCCAGAGCTGTGACCAGCGCTATCACGGTCCCGGCCCGGTGCGCGAAACGGCGCAACCGCGGGCGCTGCAGTCGTGAGATGAGCCAGGCCAGGGTGACGGCGTACATGCCGAAGGAGAGCGAGAACTGCAGCGGCTTGGACCAGATCGGGACGCCGGTCAGCCTGCGGTCATCGAGGAAGAAGCCCACGGAAGACACCAGACCCGTTCCGACCATCGCCGTCGCGAACAGCATCAACGATCGATGCCAGGCGAGCGCCCGTGGTAACGCTGCACGCATGACTTCTCCTCGCCTCGTCGACCTGCTCGACGTATCAGTGCCCTGACCGACAAGTGGTAAACAGCTGTAAAGAAGTCGAATGACGAAGGAATGGGCGATGGACGGCAGCAGGCACACCCGTAACCGTCAGGGACGGGGCTCCCTGCTGCGGGCGGACATCCTTGCCGCGGCCAGCCGCATCCTCGAGGCGACCGGCAGCGACGACGCCGTCACCTTGCGCGCCATCGCCCGGGAAGCGGGGATCACCGCCCCTGCCATCTACGCCCACTTCGCGGACCGCGACGCCATCCGGTTCACCGTCATCGAGACCACGTTCGCCGAGCTCGCCGCCGCGCTGCAGGCCGCCGCCGAGGCGCACGCCCGCCCCGTCGAACGGCTTCGTGCGGTGTGCCGGGCCTATCTCGACTTCGCCGTCGAGCGGCCCCACCACTACCGCATCCTCTTCGAGCGCCATCGCGCCGCCCGAGGCGGTGCCGCCGGACCGGCCGCCCCGGACGTGCAGTCCATCGTCGGCGCCGACGCTTTCGCCGTCCTGCTCCGGGCGGCCGAGGCCGTCATCGCCTCGGGCGACTCCACGGCACACGCCCCGACCGAGACCGCGACCCGCCTCTGGCTGGGACTGCACGGACAGGCAACCCTGCGGGCGAGTCTCCCCTGGTTTCCCTGGCCCGACCGCGACCACCTCGGTGACGAGATGATGCGCCGCCTGGCCGACCTGGTCTGAGCAGCTGCCGTTGCTCGTCGTTCAGTCAGCCAGGACGAGCTCACGCAGGATGTCGGCGTGGCCGCAGTGCTGGGCCAACTCGCGGAGCACCTGCAGATAGACCCAGTGCAGCGTCCGTGGCCCGGTGCGGTGTCCGGTCGCGACCGCGTCCAGCGACAGGTCGGCCACCAGCGCGCGGGCCGTCGTACATGCCGCCCGGTGCGCCGCCGTGACCGAGGCGATGGTGTCGTCCTCCTGCAGCAGGAAGGACTGCTCCGGGCCGTCAACCAGGCCGAGCCGGCGACGGCTCGTACCGCCGACGCACTCCTCGAACCAGATCCGCTGCATCCAGGTCACGTGCTTGACCAACCCCAGCAGCGTCGTCGCGGAGGGGACGAGCCGCCGCCGGGCCTGCTCCTCGGTAAGGCCGTCGAGAGTCGCCTCGACGGCCGTGCGGTACTCCTCCAGGAACGCCTCGAACTGGGGGCGTTCGCCGTCCAGCGGCACGTCGAACACACCCACGCCCACGCTCCGCGAAGCGCTAGCGGGCTGCGGAGGTGGCCGTGACCCGTTCGGCCCTGCCCTGCTCCGTGAGCGGGAGGCAGGCGAAGGCGCTGTCGGCCACGGACGTCATTTCTGCGAGACTGCCGCCCGCCTTGGCGACGACGTCGATGCCGCGGGAGATCGTCACGAGCAGGCAGGCCAAGTCGCCCGGGGCCACATCCGAGCTGATGTCACCGTGGCGCTGCGCAGCCTCGACACACTCCACGAGCGCCTGCTGCACGATCGCGTGGTCCTTGCGGATGCGGGCGGCGGCGGCGCAGTCGTCCCGGCCGAACTCGATGGCGAACCGGGCGGCCATGCAGCCGAGCTGGTCGTCGTCGTCGAAGATGAAACGCACGGTGCCGTCGAGGAAGTCGCGCAGCCGCTGGAGCGCCGCATCGTCCGGACCCGAAAGCGATTCCAGCATGGAGCTCTCGCTGCGGTCGCAGTAATCGGTGAGCGCCTGCATGAAGAGGCTCTGCTTGTCGCCGAAGGCCGCATAGAGGCTGCCTCTGCCGAGCCCGGTCGCGGCGGTGATGTCGTCGAGGCTCGTGCCGGCGTAACCCGTCTTGCGGAACTGCCGCTGGACGGCCTCCAGTACCTCCTGCTTGTCGAAGCCCGGGGGACGCGCCATCGCTCAACCGTACCGCTGGAGGCAGTTCTTGACAATCCGGTCCAGAACTGTCTAGCGTTCTGGACTGCACGGTACAGATACGGCCGCCGCTCACCGTCAGTGCTGACGGCCCCGTACGTCACCCACTCGTCCTCACGAATGCGAACACCCATGACCGTGGAACAAGCCACGCCGCCGATAGTCCGATCGAGCGGGACGAGCAAGCTCGTGAGCCCGGCGCTCATCCTGGCCGTGCTCTCCATCGCCAGCTTCCTGGCCCAACTCGACGTCTGGATCACCAACGTCGGACTCCCCGCCATCGGGAGCGGGGTGCACGCGGACTCGCTGTCGAACCTCAGCTGGGTCCTCAACGGGTACGCCATCATCTACGCGGCGCTGCTGGTGCCGGCCGGCCGGCTCACCGACCGCTTCGGACGCAAGGGCGGCTTCCTGCTCGGCCTGTCGCTGTTCGGCGTCGCCAGCCTCGGTGCCGGACTGAGCGGCGACATCTGGGTCCTCGTCGGCTTCCGCGCCCTGCAGGCCGTCGGCGCCGCCCTGCTGACGCCCGCGAGCCTCGGCCTCGTCCTCACGAGTGCGCCGCCGGAGAAGGTCGTCAAGTACGTGAAGATCTGGTTCACGTCCGGCGCGCTGTCGGCAGCCATGGGCCCGGTGCTCGGCGGCCTGCTGGTGCAGGCGTCCTGGCGCTGGCTGTTCCTGATCAACATCCCGGTCGTCGTCGCCGCCGTGGTCCTCGCCGTGAAGCTGGTGCCCAACTCCCGGCACGAGCAGGACGCGCGCTTCCCCGACATCCTCGGTGGAGTCGTGCTGATCGTCGCCGTCGGCGCTCTCGCGCTGGCCCTCGTCGAAGCACCGAGCTGGGGCTGGTCGAGCGCCCGGGTGATCATCGCCTTCGCCGTGTCGGCGCTGTCCCTCGCCACGTTCGTCCGGCGCTCAGCACGCCACCCGGTCCCCGTCGTCGAGCTCGGGCTCTTCAAGGACCGCATCTTCACCGCGGCCAACCTCGGCGCCATGCTCGCCTTCGCCGCCTTCGGGATCCTGCTGCTCTCGACGATCCTCTGGCTGCAGGGCCACTGGGGGTACTCGGCGATCAAGACCGGCTTCGCGTCAGCGCCCGGCCCCGTGCTCTTCGCCGCCTTCGCGGCGGTCGCGGAGACCTTGCAGCAGCGCTACAGGTTGCGGCCGGGCAGCATCGCCGCAGTGGGCACCGTGATCGCCTCGGTGGGGGCCCTGCTCTTCATCTTCCTGCTGCACGACGAGCCGAGCTACGTGACCGGTTTCCTGCCCCGCTGGGTGCTCATCGGAATCGGCTTCGGCCTCACCATCCCGACGACGGTCTCGGC
Organism: Frankiaceae bacterium; assembly: GCA_965199805.1. GTDB lineage: Bacteria > Actinomycetota > Actinomycetes > Frankiales > Frankiaceae > DATAZK01. The sequence continues at coordinate 364,719 of CBDATO010000001.1, forward strand.
CGCGACCGTCGACCTGCGCCCCGAGCAGGCCGCGACCGGCAGCGCCATCGTCTCCATGTCGATGCAGATCGGCTCCGTACTCGGCATCAGCATCCTGGTCGCCCTGCTCGGCACGGCCTCCGGAGGGGCGAGCCTCAACGTGTTCCGCCACGCCTGGCTGCTGTCCGTCCCGATCGCAGCCCTCGGCATCATCACCGCCTTCGGGATCAACCCGAAGCGCGCCGGAGCCCCGGCCGACGAGCCGGCGCTCGTGCCAGAGCTGGAGAAGGCCGCAGCCTGATCAGCCACCACAGCACCAACGGTCCATGAGCAGAGGCGGTCTCGGGCACACCAGCCCGGGACCGCCTCTCGCGGTCCGCCGGCCGCGCTGCGATCAGCCGTTGAGCAGGCGTTCGCCGGCGGTCCGGGCCCGCCCCATGATCGCCGGATCGCCGGCCCGCCAGGTGACGGTCAGACGGACGCCGGTGAGCAGCCAGGCGTCACCGCTGCGCACGAGGGTGTTGTCGTAGTAGCCACCGACGGTGTACCACGACGTCTCGTCGGCGGGGTCGAACACGTGACGGGCCTGCACGTACATCGTGATGGACGCCGCGTCCCCGTCGGGCTTCACGAGCGGGTTGGTCATCGCATGCTGTGACGCCGCGAGGCCGGTGAACAACGGCACCGTCCCGGCGACCCAGTTGTCCGCCTTCATGGTCTGCGGCGTCAGGCCCGGACCGAAGCTGGAGAAGTCGACGCTGACGGTGTCGGCGAACTGCGCGCGGAAGAGCGCCCAGTCCCGCCGGTCGACGCCGCTGGCGTAGCGGTACAGCGTCTCGGCGACGGCCCAGTTGTCAGCGGCATCCATCGCGGGAGACTACGTCCCGGGCCACGGGCCTCCCGTCCCGACCGGATCCGTGGCTCAGGTCTTCGGCGTCTGCCAGCCGGCCGGCCGGCGACTGCTCGCGGCAGCTCCGACCGACACGACGGCGAGGATCGCCGTCGCGGCTGCAAGGGCGGTGGTCACGTTCACGTGGAGCACGAGCAGCGCACCTCCCAGTGCGCCGATCAGCATGGCGAGCACGGCGAGCAGCCGGCGGAAGGCCACCCGCAGGTCACGACGGCGCAGGTCAGCCGCGATCCCGGTCAGCGTCATCGTCAGCACCGTGGTGGTCAGGTCGGGAACGGCGAGCTTGCGCACCACCGCGTTCTGCAGGCCCAGGGCGACGGCCGCCAACGCCACCACCAGGTAACGCGGGGCGTCGCCGAGCGGGGTGCCGGACGCGGCGGTGACGATCGTGGCCGCGCCCAGCAGCACGACCTCCACGGCCGTCGCCATGGCCAGCAACCTGCCGCGGTGGCCGCCGAGCCGGGCGATCGCGGAGCCACCGAAGCCGGCCCCGCACAGGAAGCCCGCCAGAGCGATGAGCGAGGCGGCGAGCGAGAAGCCGGGGGCGCCGGCGATCGCGAAACCGATGAAGGCGATGTTGCCGGTCATGTTGGCGACGAAGACCCGGCCGAGGCCGAGAATGCTGACCGCGTCTACGGCACCCGTCGCCACCGTCATGACCACGAGCAAGGCGGGCAGCGGACCGTGGGCGGGATCGGCCAGGTAATGCGCTCGCAGGGAGTCCGGTCTGACGCTCATCACAGCATCCTCCCTGGCCCGGCCCTGGTTCAGCCCAACAGCGCCTTGAGCGCCGAGACCGTCTCGAGGTCGTCGAGCGCGGTGATGGCGCGATTGCGGAAGGCGTCGGAGAACTCGCGCTGATCCTCGCCGTTGTACGGCGGCACGAGCGACAGGAAGGAGGCGAGCACCGTGTACGCGGTGTGGACCCGGTGCGCCTGCCATGCCTCATCGGGGCTGATCGGGGCGCCGCCCAGCGAGCGGCGTACGTCGAGGTAGTGCTGCAGCAGGTCACGCTCGTGCGCGCGTCGCTCGTCGGCGAGCATCGACATCGTCAGGAAGTAGCTGACGTCCCGCATCGGCGTACTGACGTTGATCAGACCCCAGTCGAGGAAGCCCACGCGGTCACCGTCGACGAACAGGTTGCCGATGTGCGTGTCGCCGTGGATGAGCGTCTGCGGACCTTCCGCCCACAGCGCGACGACGGCGTCAGGATCGGCGAGGTACATCTCGGCGACCGCGATGTAGGCCTCCGACAGCACGTCCGCGTTCTGGTCGATCACCATTTTCAGCAGGGGCAGCGTCGAGCCGGACGCCATCGCCGGCGACGCCGTGACCCACGGCCGCACGGCGGCGAGCCGGTCCGCGTCCTCGAACCTGACGTGCAGCCGGGCCAGATCGGTCAGGGCGCCCGCGGCAAGATCCGCCGGAATGCCCCAGGTGCCGTCCGAGATGGAGCAGTCGGTCGCCTGCAGGTCCTCGAGCAGGATGAGGAACGCACCGTCGTCCCCGGCCCGCGAGAAGTAGCTCGTCGGAATTCTCATGTCGAGCGACGGCGCCAATTCGTCGTAGAACTTGGCCTCCCGCGTCCCCATACCGGTGGACCCGATGGCGACCCGGTGCGCAGGATCGAGCGACGCCATCTTGGCGAACATCGTGTCGGGCAGCCCGGCCCTTTCGTCGTAGGTGATTCCCAGACGTACGTGGTGATTGGTGCTGCCCCGCTCATTCATGACCTGCACCGATGCGACCCGTACGCCGGGATAGCGGGGACTGAGGGCGTCGGTGAGCCAGTCCGGTGAAATACCGGCGGAAGCGAGGGGCAGCGGGGGCATGGGCGGACCGTACTCCCGGCCGAATTCGCCCCGGGAAGGGCCGCACTCACCTCGGCATTCGGCGCCAGACAGACCGGGGCAGAAGCCGCGCGACGACATAGGCCCACCGCAAGGCGGGGGGTACCCACAGTGGGCTCCGTCGGCTGTGCAGGCCCGCGACCACGGCATCGGCGACCTGGTCGGCAGTCCGGGACAACGGGGCGGGGGTCATCCCCGCGGTCATCCGTCCGACCACGAAGCCGGACCGGACCAGCAGCAGATGCACGCCGCTGCCGTGCAGCGCGTCGGCGAGCCCCTCGGCGAAACCGTCGATCCCGGCCTTCGCCGACCCGTACACGTAATTGGCCCGCCGGACCCGGATACCGGCGACGGACGAGAAGACGACGAGGTCGCCGCTCCCCCGGGTCCGCATCAGGTTCGCCAACGTGGTGAGCACGCTGACCTGGGCCACGTAATCGGTGTGGATCACGGCCAACGCATGGGCCGCGTCCCGCTCCGCGCGGGCCTGGTCACCGAGGACGCCGAAGGCGAGCACGGCCACACCGATCGGCCCGTACGCGGTCGCGATCTCGTTCAGCAGCGCCTCGTGGCGATCCGTCGCATCGGCATCGAATTCGACGCGGTGCACGGCCGTCGCACCGGCCGATTCCATCGCGGCCACTTCCGCGTCGAGGTCGGCGCTGCGGCGCGCCGCCAGGATCACGGTGCGGCCCCGGGCGATCCGCCGGGCGACCTGCAGGCCGATCTCGCTGCGGCCACCCAGGACGAGCAGCGAGCCCGCGGGAAGCGTTCGTGACCCCATGAGTCGCTGAGTCTTCCACCGGCCGGTGACGACAGGCGAGCGGACGGGCATCTGGTGCTACGGTCCGGCGGTGCGGCTCCGGGACGACGCTCGCGTCGCAGTCATCGGTGCCGGTCCCGGCGGCCTCGCGGCAGCCAAATACGCCCTCGCGGCCGGGTTCGCCGTATCGGTCTTCGAGGCCGCCGACGACCTGGGCGGCCAGTGGCACATCACGGCGCCGCACAGCGGTGTGTGGCCGGGGATGCGGACCAACACCAGCCGCGCGCTGACCGCCTTCTCCGACTTCCCGGTGCCCGCCGACCACGAGCTCCACCCATACGCCGAACAGGTGCACGCCTACCTGCGGGCCTACGCCGACGCTTTCGGCGTCACCCCGTCGATCCGCTTCGACACCCCGGTCCGGTCGGTGACGGCCGCCGGCGAGGTCGACGGGGAGCCGTTCGACGCGGTGATCGTCGCGTCCGGTCGCTTCCATCAGCCGCGGATGCCGCCGGTCGTGGCCGGCTTCACCGGCGAGCTGCTGCACGCCTACGACTACCCGGGCGCCGAGTACTTCCGGGGTAGACGCGTCCTGGTCTACGGCAACGGCGTGAGCGGCCACGAGATCGCCTCGGACATCGCCTCGGACGTCTCCTCCGACTCCGCGCCCACAAGCCCGGTCATCTCGGCGTATCGCAAGCCGCGCTACGTGCTGCAGAAGGTCGTCGACGGGGTCCCGTCCGACGGGCAGTGGTACACCCAATGCAGCGCGCTGCGCCGGCGGCTGCTGGAACGGGACGCGTTCGGCCGCGAGCTCCGCGAGCGGGTCATCCGCCTCGCCGGCAACCCGGCCGACTTCGGCGCACCCGAGCCCGACCCCGACATCCTGGTGGCCGGGCAATCGCTGTCACAGGACTACCTGGCGCAGGTCAGGGACGCGTCCATCGACTGCCGGCCGGCCATCGCCGCCGTCGACGGCCGCAGTGTCACCTTCACCGATGGGTCGGCCGCGACGGTCGACGTCATCGTCTGCGCGACGGGTTACGAGCTCGCGATTCCCTTGCTGTCCGACGAGATCCGCCAGGTTGTCGGACCCGCGCTCCGGCTGCACCAACGCACCCTTCACCCCGGCCTGCCACGACTGGGATTCCTCGGCCTGTTCCCCACCACCGGCCCGTACTTCCCGCTGCTGGAGCTGCAGGCCCGCTGGCTCGTCGGCCTCTTCTCGGGCGCGATTTCCATGCCCGCTGCGGCGACCATGAGGAAGAGCGTCGCCGCCGATCCCCCGGTGTCGGACTCGCACGACGCCTTGGCGCTGATGCTCAGCGAGTCGGTCGGGGTCGCGCCGGACCTGCGCGGACGCCCCGAGCTGCTCGAGCCGCTGCTCTTCGGGCCCATGGTGCCCGCGCGCTACCGCTTCGACGGGCCCGGCGCCCTTCCGGATGCCGACATGCGCTTCCGTGACCAGCTGGCGGCCTGCCCACGAGCGTCCGTGGAGCCCGCGGACCTCGACCTCCTGCCCGACCTGCTCCGCCGGCTCGACGGCTCAGACTGACCCGGCCCGACCGTCGGCTCAGCGGTAACCCTGCTGGTCGAGCGTGGTCAGGAAGCGGGCGGCGATCGGTGCCGCGGTGTCACCGCCGAACTCACCCCCTTGGACGAAGACGCAGTACGCGATGTCGCCCTGCCAGCCGGTGAACCAGGCATGGCTCGGTGGGTTGGGACCGCTGCCGTACTCGGCGGTCCCGGTCTTGCCGTACACGGGGGCACCCGGCACGGCCGCCAGGGCGGTGCCGGTGCCGGACGTCACGACCTCACGCATCAGCGTGCGCAGCGTGGCAACCGGACCGGGCGGCAATGCCGCAGCAGACGGCGTGGCTGACGCGACCGGCGCCGGGTCGAGCACCAGGCGTGGGGTCACCAGGCTGCCCTTCGCGACGCCGGCACTGGCCACCGCGACCGACAGCGGACTGAGCTCGATGCGCCCCTGCCCGAAGGCGCTGGCCGCCCGGTCGACGGCATCGGTGGTGACGGGGATGCTGCCCGTGAAGGCCGGGACACCCAGGTCGAGCGGCACCCCGAGCCCGAGGCTCGCGCCGGTCCTGCGCAGGCTGTCCGGCGCGAGCCGCGGGGCCAGCGACACGAAGGCCGTGTTGCACGACCGCGCGAAGTCGGTGGAGAACGGGATCAGACCGAATGCCTCACGCTCGGCGTTGCGGAAGCTGCGGCCGTCGACGGTGATGCTGGGCTCGCACGCCACCGGCGTCTCGGGCGACAGCCCGCCCTCGAGCAGAGCCAGCGTCGTGACGACCTTGAAGGTGCTTCCGGGTGGCACCTTCGCGTCGAGCGCGAGGTCGTAGGCGCCGCCGTCGGGGCCGTTGGCGACAGCGAGCACGTCCCCGGTGCTGACCCGCACGGCCACGAGTGCGCTCGGCTTCGACTGGCCGACGAGAGCGGCGTCGGCCGCCTGCTGCACGGTCGGGTCGAGCGTGGTCCGCAACGGGGCGCCCGGCTTCGGCGCCACCGTGAAGACGGGCCTGGTGGCGCCGGCGCGACGGAGCACGACCTCGACCCCGGGGGCACCTGCCAGGCGGCGCTCGTACTGCTCCTCGATGCCGGACTGACCCGCGTCCTGGCCGATCCGGTAGAGCCCCGGGTCACCCTTGATCTGGTCGGCGGTGGCCGGCCCGACGGTGCCGAGCAGGGCCCGGGCGAAGACCCGGGTGGGTGCCAGCGGCAGCTGATCCGTCGTGAACACCGTGCCCGGCAGCGGCTGGAGCTGAGCCCTCAGCCGGTCGTAGTCGTCCTGGCGGAGCGTGATGACGTCGACGAAGCTCGTGGGTGCGGCCGCCTTGACGCGATCGGTGAGCGCGACCGGATCGATCGTCAGCAGTGCGGCGAGTCGCTGGGTGAGCGCGGGCAGGTCCTTGACGCGTGACGGCTCGACACCGACGTGGACGACCGGGCGCTCGACGACCAGCGGCGCGTCACCGGCGCCGGTGATCGGCGCGCGGTCGGCGGCCACGACCCGTCGCGCGAGCGCGTCCCCGGCGCGCAGCTGCGGGTGCACCACGGCCGGGCTCCAGCGCACCTGCCATGGAGCGGCGCGCTTCTGGCGTACGAGTGCAGCCGTGGTCTCGTACTGCCAGGTCGTCGCATCGCTCAGCCGCCAGCTGACCTGGAGGCGGCCGGTGGCCGCGTTGCTGTCATCCGTGGAGGTGACGCCCAGGGCCTTGACAGTGGGCGGCGATGCTCCGAGGTCGGCCGTCTCCGTCCGGTACGCGGCCGCGACCCCGCCGCTGTCGACCAACGGACCCGCTTCCGGGTGGCCGGACGACCACGCCGAGGCCAGCGCGGTGAGCGCCTCGTCCGGGTCGTGCTCGGACGTGGACCGTCCCGTGAGGAGGGCGACACCGACACCGACGACGGCCAGCACGACGACGACGGCCGCGATGATCCAGCGCCGACCGTGCCGGGCGGCAACAACACTCATGGGTCGACCCAACGCGCCGGGCAGCCGTAAGTCCAAGACCGAAATGTCACAATGTCATATCGCCGCGCCGCGCCTGGCCGGCCGAATGGCAATCAGGACAAGACGGATAAAGGATCGGCGTGCGATCGCGGGCTTTCCTTCGGAATACCCGACGTGTTTGCGCCGAGTCGCGCCCGGGGTAGTCGTGGTGCATGACCGAAGCTGCCAGCTTTCACGTGTCGGGCCTGCCCGCCGTCCTCATCATCCTGGCCATTCTCGCCATCTTCATCGTGGGCATCGTCGCCATCGTGCGGGCGGTGGGCCGTAAAGCACGCCAGTAGGTCACCATTGATCACCGGCAGGAAGAGCAGTCGGAATGGCGTCCAGGTCAATCGCCGGGGCTGCCGCCGCGTAACGAACGAACCATTCCCTGCAGGATGCGGAATGCCTGCGACTGCTCGGCATCGGTCATCCCGGCCAGCATTCTCACCTCGACCGAACGCACAGCCACGGTCGCCTGCTCGAGATTGCGCCGCCCACGCGGGGTGAGGCTGGTCGGGAGGACCTTGCCGACGGTCGCCTGCGCGGGTCTCGTCACGTAGCCGTCGCGCTCCAGCGCCTGGAGCAGCACGTTCATTGACTGCCGGGTCACGAAGGCGCCCCGCGCGAGCTCGGAGTTGGACATGCCCGGGCGTTGCGCCAGCAGCTCGAGGCAGGCGTAGTGCGTCACGGTCATCCCGAGCGGTCGTAGCACGTCTTCCATCGCCACGCGCAGGGCGCTGGACGCCTCCTTGAGCAGGTAACCCAGCGAGGTCTCCAGGTCGACGCCGGCCGCATCTTGACTCATGTCAGGAGTCTGACATAGCTTGGTTCGTGTCAGAAACCTGACACGAACCCGAGGAGCACCGCATGCCCGTCACCGGACCCGACTTCATCTCGCTGCAGGCGAGCGACCTGGACTCTTCGCAGAAGTTCTACGAGCGCTACCTGGGCCTCGTCCGCTCGCCGGCCGGCCCGCCGCACGCCGTCGTCTTCGAGACGAAGCCGATCGCCTTCGCACTCCGCGACGTCCTGCCGGGTACCGACCTCGCGTCTGTGGCCCAACCGGGCATCGGGGCCGCGATCTGGCTGCACGCCACGGACGTCCAGGACATCCACGACGCCTTGGTGGCCGACGGTCACACCATCGTGTCCGCACCGATCGACGGACCGTTCGGACGGACGTTCACCTTCGCCGACCCCGACGGCTACCAGGTCACCCTGCACGACCGCGGCTAGCCCCCGCGCAGGATCCCGTCGGCGGCGGCCAGCACGGCGCTCATGTCGTCGGCGAGCAGCCTCGACCGCCACCCGATCGTCTCGGCAGGATCGGCGCCGCCCTCGATGACGTGCCGCACCATGCTCATGCCCGGGCCGTGGCGGAACTCCTGCCGCACGTGGCTGCCCGACTCCAGCGGCGTGATGTCGTAGCGCCAGGTCGACGAACGTCGCTCCGGATCGGAGACGCACCAGACGAACGTCGTCGGCGCGGCGGCCTCGAGTACATGGCCCGTCACCTGCCATTCCATACCGCCGCGGCGGTTGGTCGCCGCAAAAGTCCTCGCATCCAGCCACGTCACCTCGGCGACCTCGGGGCTGAGACCGGCCATGCGCGGCACGTCGGTCAACAACGACCACACCTCAGCCGGCGGAGCGCCGAAGCGGTGCTCGACGACCACGGTCATGTCGAGCAGCGGATCGTGCACAGCCGCACCTCGTGGTCTCCGATTCGGATCGGGCGGTAGGCCCCGCGCAACCGCGTCGCGCGGGGCCGACCGGCCGGGTCAGGAACCTGACTCGAATGAATTCTTCAGGGCGACCACGTTCTTCGGGTCGCAGTTGTAGACGCCGTTGTTGGGCTGCGTGACGTCCTTGTCGTAGACGAAGCCGTCCGCGGTGACCTTCATCATCACGTAGCAGGTCGGCTGCTGCGGGTTCTTCGGGTCGGTGTTACGCGGCGGGAAGAGACCGCCCGCCGTCCAGGCCTTCTCCGAACCCGCCTTCTCCAGCACGCACGCCTGGGTCAGGTCGTCACCGCAGGCCGTCGCGGACTTGGCGAAGAGCGTCCAGGCGTTGAATGCGAGCGCCGTGAAGTCGGTGTAGTCGGTGTAGTCGGGGCTGGCGGTGCCGGCCTCGAGGATCGACTTGACCTCCTTGACGACCGGGTTGTCCGTCATCTCGAAGGGCAGGTGACTGAAGTAGGTGTAGACCGGCGAAGGGCTGCCGGAGCTCTTGATGGCCGAGATGGTGGCCGGCTCGTAGTAGGCGTTGCCGAGCAGCATCCAGTCCAGCTTGAGGCCGACGTCGGCGATGGAGCCCAACTCCTGCGCGATGTAGGCCGCGCTACCGGTCGCGTTCATGTAGCCCCGGGCCCCGGACTGCTTGATCTCCTCCATGTACGGGCGCCAGTTCGTCACCGCCGGCGGACGCTCGGAGTAGTTGACGACCTTGTAGCCGATCGCCTCGACGCCCTCCTGCGTACGCAGCCCCTGGGGCCGCAGAGAGGCGAAGTTGCTGCCGCCGATGGCGACGCCCGACTGCAGCACGGCCGGGTACTTGAGACCGAGCAGCCGGAACGGGCCCACCTGGAGCTGGTTGAACGGGTTGGGCGTCGCCTGGACCTGGTAGCCGGCGTTGACCGTCGCGGGCGAGGTCACATACGCGGGGATCTGGCCGAGCTTGCAGTTCACCCGAGGTGCTGCAGCGGGGGCGTCCAGGCCGTTGCCGTTGCCGACCAGCATGAATTCGCGCTGACACGCCTGCAGCACGACCTGCGCCGTGTTGAAGAGCTTGGCGTCGTACTTGGTCAGGACGATCTTGCGTCCGTTGATGCCGCCGGCGGCGTTGCACCACTTGACGAAGGCGTCGCCGACCTCGAAGAACTCCTTGCCCAGGCCAGGGGCGGCCGCCGATCCCTGGTCGGACATGGTGCCGATGTTGATCGCCGTCTTGCTGATGCCGCGGCCGGACCCACCGGTCGCCGTGCCCGGCCCGCAGATCCCCTTCAGGTCGCCGAAGTCACCGACGCCCACCGCACTGGTGGTCGACGGGGCGCCGGACGTGGCAGCGGCGGAGCCGGGTGCCTGCGAGTTGGACGGAGACGAACCAGACCGTCCGCAACCCGCCAGCGCCACGAGGGTTGTCGTCGCGACCGCCACTGCGATCAGACCGCGTAGTCGACGCACCGAGGCAAGACTCATCAAAACCTGCACTTTCGCTTGAGCGGACAGGACGGAGCCGTCGACCGCTGACCGAGAGTCCGAGGAAGCAGGCGATGCCGGCTACGCCTCAGGCGGCGACGTGAACGTCCCAACGAGTTGGGCTCATTAGATAACAGTGTCATCGTGGCGTATTGCGTTCGGCCCGTTGGAGGCGGGTACGTCGCAGCGGGCCGATCCGGTCCTACGCGCGGACAGGAGCACATCCGTGGTGCAGAAGAAGAACCGTACGAGCCCGGCTGATCTCGGCATCGATCTGTCGAAGGGCACCGATGCTCCCGCCTTCCGGTGGCTGGTGGCGTGTTCCCTGTTCGGGGCCCCTATCAATCAGGAGCTCGCCGCCGACGCCTACCGGGAGCTCGACCAGCTGGGAGTCCTGACCCCCGACAAGCTCGCGGCCGCCGACTGGCAGGAGCTGGTCGACGCCCTCGGACGCGGCGGCTACCGGCGTTACGACGAGTCCACCGCCCGCGAGCTGGTCGGGCTCGGCAAGCGGGTGGTCGAGGAGTACGGGGGCCACCTGACCCGACTCCGCAAGGACGCCGACAGCAAGAAGGCCGTGAAGGAGCGACTCCAGGAATTCAAGGGAATCGGGCCGACCGCCGCCGACATCTTCGTCCGCGAGCTGGCCCCGGCGTGGGACCTGTAGGCGGACGGTTCACGGGGCCGGACGCGCTGCCGCAACCTGCACCAGCGCACTCGGCTGACCCGGCACGGTCGCCACAGTCGTCGTGCCGGAGGGCCGTCAGGACGTCGTGCTCAGCTCGGTCCTGCTCTGCGCATCGACCGTCACGTCGTCCGGAAGCTCCTCGGTGGAGCGGGAGTCGGTGAGGGTCAGAGCGCCGTAGCCGGCGACGAGACCGACGATCACGGCGAGGACCGCGAAGGTGATGCGCTCGCCGTGGAAGAACGAGGCCACCAACTCGCGGCTCCATCGCCCCGCAGGCAGGGACACCGTGACCAGCGTGGCGATGAGGGTGCCGACCACGGCGGTGCCGACGCTCGTGCCGACCTCCTGCGCGGTGTCGTTCAGCGCCGTCCCGATCGAGGTGCGGTTGCTGGGCATTGCCCGGACGAGCGCGACCGCACAGATCGTCATCACCGTCCGCAGGCCGATGGTCAGGGTCACCATGAAGAGGGCGATCGCCAGGTAGCCGTGCTGGACGCCCCAGGCGAGGCCGGCGAGCGAGCCCGCCAGCATGCCCGCGCCGATCAGGCAGGCGATGCGGTGACCGAACCGCTTGGCGAGGAACTCGGAGATCGGGGTCGCGCCGATCATGGTGAGGATCAGCGGCAGATTCGCCAGACCGGCGCGAACGGGGCTCCAGCCGTACGCGTACTGGAAGTGCAGGATCAGCGCGAAGAGGATGCCGGCCATCGCGATCGAGGTGCCGACCTGGGCGATCGTCGCCCCGCGGACGGTGGAGTTCGAGAACAGACCGAGGTCGAGCATCGGCTGCCGGGCACGCCGCTCGTGCCACACGAAGAGTCTTCCGGCGAGCACGGCGCCGACCGCCGAGGCCACCGTGGCCGCAGAGAGCCAGCCGTGCTCGACTCCGCTGGTGGCCGCGTAGCAGGCGAGGCCGATCGCGGCGATGCTGAGGACGGCGCCCGGCAGATCGAGCGCGTCGCCGCTCAGATCCTCGGGCCGGTCGGCCGCGACGCCGAGACGCACCCCGACCCATGCGATGAGAGCGATGGGGGCATTGACGACCAGCAGCCACTGCCAGCTCACGTGGGCCAGCGCGGTGCCACCGAGCAGCGGGCCGAGGATGAAGCCGCTCATGCCGACCACGATCATGAGCGTCATCGCGCGCATCCGCAACGCGTCTTCGTCGAAGAGCCTGAAGACGAGCGAGTTGGTGATCGGAGCCATCATCGCCGCGGCGACGCCCAGGGCGGCGCGCAACGCGATCAGTTGGCCGGTCGAGTGAACGGCGACGACGGCGAGGCTGATCAGGCCGAAGGCGGCAAGCCCGACGAGCAGGACCCGCCGCCTGCCCAGGCGGTCCGCAGCAGAGCCGGCGGTGAGCAGCAGGCCGCCGAACGTGAGCGAGTAGGCGCCGGTCACCCACTGCAGTGCCGTCGTCCCGCCGCCGATGTCGCGGCCGATGGTCGGCAACGCGATGGTGAGCAGTGTGTTGTCGACCATCTCGACGAAGAAGGCCAGACAGAGCGCCGCCAGTGGGATCCAGGCCGCTCGCAACGAGACGTACGTACCGGCCGACCGAGGAGCGGCATCGGCCCCAAGCTTTGTCATGACCGGACCATGCAAGACGGTGCTGCCAGATCGCGCACACCCCGCTGGCATCCGCTGCCACAGGCTGACAGCGGTCGCGCGGCGGATCGACACGGTTTCCGCCCGTTAGCGTGAGCCGGTGCCGAAGAACCGCTTGGAAGCGTTCAGCGACGGCGTGATCGCCATCCTGATCACGATCATGGTGCTCGAGCTGCGCACTCCGGACGGTGACTCCTGGGGCGACCTCAAGGACGACGTCCCGATCCTGCTGGCCTACGTCCTCAGCTTCGTCTACCTGGGCATCTACTGGAACAACCACCACCACATGCTGTCCACGGTGACGCGGATCTCCGGCGGCGTGCTCTGGGCGAACAGCCACCTGCTGTTCTGGCTGTCGCTCGTGCCGTTCACCACGGCGTGGATGAGTGAGAACCACTTCGCCGCAGCCCCGGTGGCGGCGTACGGCATGGTCCTGTTGGCCGCCGGCGTGGCGTACTACATCCTCCAGCTGATGCTGCTGCGCGCCGAGGGCCCCGGCTCACGGCTGGAAACAGCGATCGGCAAGGACTTCAAGGGCAAGGCCTCCCCGGTCCTCTACTCCCTGGCAATCGGCCTGTCGTTCGTCAACCGGTGGCTGGCCATCGCGGTCTTCGCCGCGGTCGCCCTGATGTGGCTTGTTCCCGACCGCCGCCTCGAACGCAGCGTGGAGCAGCCCACGGCCGCTCAGGCCGCACCAGGGGCGCTCCAAGGGCGTCGAGGCTCACCACCGTCGTGACGGAGGTGTCGCGTCAGTCCGCGATCCGAGCCGGCCGAGGACCGGCACTCGGCCGTCACGCACCCGGCTCCTTGGACTGCCAGGGCCACCGGCCGCTGATCTCGAGCTCCAGCGAGAAGCTGAGAAACGTGCGGATGAGGACAATGACCGCCAACCCGGCCAGACTGGTCAATGTCGGCGACACGGCGACCGTCCGAATGATGTCCGCAGCAACGAGCAGTTCGAGGCCGAGCAGGATCGTTCGACCTAGTTGCCGTCGGTACCACGCATACACATCCGAGCGCTTGCTGCGAAGCTGATAAACGGCTGCCAGGGTCGCGGCAGCCGCCCCGATGACGATGATCCCGACACCGGCGGCGTCGATCGTCGTACCGACGTCTTCGGCGATCTCACGGAATGTCATGGCGCATCTTTTCTTTCCACCGGACGACGGCTCAGTGAAGAACGTTCACGGCACGGGCGATGACCAGGGCGACAAGCAGGACGGCCAGTACGGCTTGCAACATCATCAACAACTTGGCCCAGCGCGAAAGCGGCAAAGTGTCGGTCGGGCTGAAGGCCGTCACATTCGTGAAGCTCACGTACAGGTAGTCGATGAATGCGGGCTCCCAGTCGGGGTCGACCAGATCGCCGGCCTGCATCTGGGGAAAGAGAAAGTCCGGGTATGCGCGGAGCCCGAGGCCCCGCGACACCGGCCCACCTCGGTCCAGCTCCCAGTACCAGAGGGCGAAAACAATCACATTCACGGCATATATGTCGGCGCCGCTGCCCAACAGCACCCCCGGCGCGTCACTGGAATGGCCGGTGAGCAGATCGACGACAATGGCGGCGCCGCTCGCGGTGTTGCCTGCAGAGATCAGAGCGATGAGGAGCAGGGAGAGCCGTCGTAAGACCGGATCGCGGCGCTCGAGACGGCCCGGGTTCATCACCACGAGGACAGCGAGGAACGCCAGCTCGGTCGCCGGAAGCACGAATCTCGGCGCGATCAGCAAACGCTCGGGCAAGATCGCGTGAAGGACGGCGGCCAAGACGATCGCGATCGCCGAACTCCACCGCGGCTCTCCGCGGGTCGGCCGCCGCCACGCTGGTGGCAGCGGCTCGGGTGATGGAGCAGGTCCGTCGGCGACGTCCCCTCCGCTACTCACAGCATGCCCTTACCCCTGTCGGATGAACGGCGCGTCGCGCTGATCACGAACGCTCGTCAGCAGCAGGGCCATACTCGCGCAGCGATGCCTGAAAAGGACGTTCTTGCCGAGCCGGCCGACGTCGTGCCGTTCTGCCTCGAGCCGGTGGCGCCGCCCCGACCCAGCCAGGCCGGCGGGCGCACCTGGACCCGCCGATCGGGCCGTCCGACAGCACGGATCCGCATGTGGCGGAGGCGGAGGGGAATCGAACCCCCCAAGCCGAGGTCCTCGGCTTCAACGGTTTTGAAGTCCGTGGCTTCACTTGCTGCCGCAACTCGCTGACCTGCATCAATGGGCCGTGCGCTGCACGTTCCTCGAAGCTCTGTCTTTGGTTGAGACACCGTCGTTGACCGTGGCGGACCCGTGTTGTCCCCCGTTAAGTCCACGCGAAGTCCACGCAGAGGCCCCGCGGGCTCGGCCGCTTTCGCAAGCCCGACGAAGCTGACGCCGGCGCCAGCGCCGGCGAGGAGCAGGACCGGTTGGTCGTTGGGGAAGCCGGAGGTGCCCGATGGCTACTGGCCAGGTGGCGGAATCTGCGACGCGAGCTCTTCCAGGCGAGCACGTCGCCGCATCAGCGCGTCAACGGCGTCGTCGGCACTCCGGGCGGCCACCGCTGGATCGGTCTTTGGGTCTGGCTGGGCGAGCAGCCGATTGGCCATCTGCACTCGATCGTCGACGTACCGCACATAGGCCTCAACCTGCGACTCGCGGCAGAAGAGCTGTACGCCGAAGAACGGGTCGATCGTCGGCGGCCGCACCATGAGCTCCTCGGGTCCCGTCAGGCCGTCATTGCCGCGCCAGCCCTCGTAGCAGATGCGCCATCCCGGGGCATCGATGTCGCCGGACAGCTTGATCGTCAGCTCCACGAAGTCGCCGAACGGCCCCCACGGCAGCAAGTTGACCTCACTGCGACGGACAGGCTCGAAGCCGTCCGGCCGGCCTACCAAGCCGCTGTCCACGGGCGGCTCCGCTGCAGCGTGCCCACCCGTCGGGCTCGGTGTCGCACTTGCTTTCACCGCCGCCGAGTCGCCGCCAGTAGTGGTCTCTCCGAGCGCATCGCGCGCCGCAGGCTCATACGCAACCTCAATGTCGGCGGGTTCACCATGCAGGTTCAGCGCCGGGAGGACGCTTTCGAGGCGGTAGCTCCCCGCCGGCATCGGGGTGTCTCGTTCAAAATTCAAAGCGAGCGGGATTGTTGCCGAGCCCCCCGGCGCCAACGTCGGCAGCGTCTGGCCCATCGCGCTCACGAAAAAAGGCGAACCATGCCGCTCACCGACTGCATCGATCAGCCAGCCCAACGCGTAGCCGAAATCGCCAGGGTCCGAAACCCACACAACGTCCGAGCTGTCGTTTGTCAGCGTGACTGTCAGGCTGCTCAACGCTGCTGCTGACAGAACGTGCGGGCCGGTCCAATGCAGCCGCAGACCGCGTCGTCGACTTGGCTGCCCGGGCCGGAGCGGACCACCGCTGGCATCAGCCCACAACTTCGGTGTCTCGCCAACGACCTGTGACACGTAGGCCAGGACCCAGTCCCCTTCGTTCGACCAACCGTTGTCCGGCTTCGCGGGCGCCGCGAACGTGCGGCGTACAGCCGGCGCAGGGCTACGCACGATCACCTCACGCCACCCGTCGGTGGGCAGCAATACGCGGATATCCGGGTCAATCAGGTCCTCGACATCCCCCGGAATCACTTCATCCCAGCTGCCACCCGGCCCGGAAAGCTGGCCTGGTTCGACATCCACAGGACCGATCGCAACCCAGCTGTACTGCTCCTCATCCCCCGACACAGGACCGAGCCTGCCACGCGGCACTAAGGCCCGGGGCGGTGAACAGCCACGGATATCCCGCACCGACCCCTGCGGCAGCTGCCAGCACTGGAATGCGGGGGGGGAGGCGCCGATCGCGAGTTTCTGCGGCGCGCCGGTCAGCGCCTGCCCTGATCAGGTGGCGGCGGGTCGTTCAGCAGTCTGCCGCCTCACCCCGGAGGACCGGCTCGGCTCAGGCGGGCTCCACACCCTCGACCTGACCTCCGCGTATGTGCAGGAGGACCGTTCCGGGGTGGTGCTCTCCTGACCGCCACCCGGTGTTTCTCATCGACAACGATCACGTCCCAGTTCAGGTGTGCTGCCCGCAGCTTTCCCTCGTGCTCGGTCAGACCTTTGAACTCGGTCGCGTACTTGCGCACGAGTTGTACCCAGCCGATGTATGACCGCCTGGCTTGCCAGTACTCGTCGGCGAGATCGGTTTCGTCATCCGGGACGGGGCACTCTGCCACTGCCCAAGCATCGCATTCGGCGGTTCGGCCCGTGAAGATGATCGCCGCTGAGCGTCTCGTGGTTCTCGGCCAACGAACGGTCAAGCGACGCATGACGCGCCTTGGCACCAGGGTGGAACCGTTTAGCCGCCTGCCGGTTCGCGGCCCGTGCGCGAGGTCGTGAGAACGGCCCCCGGCCCGACCGCTCGATCCGCGCCGATGCCGACGCGGGAACGCTCACTCGCGACCCTGCCCGTATGAGCAGTAGGACTCCCGAGAGCCGCCGCCACAGTAGGAGGGGAGGTCGCGCGCCGGGAACCAAGCGGGACGCGTCTACGGCGGGCGCAAGGGAACGGGCATCAGGACGGCAGGAAGTCCGAACCGTCGTTACCCGTCAAGCCGCCCTGCCGCAAGCTCTCGTACAAGGCTCCGACCTCACGACCCGTCAGCTGACGCTCATCGTTCTCATCGCGGCGGTTCTCCATTAATTGCCAGCCGGCCGTGTCCCATGGGGCAGCGTCGTCCTGCCTGCCGTCGATGACGTAGATCGCTGTAAACGGTGAGCCGTACGCCGCGTATTTCGTCGCCTTCATGACCAGCCCGGGATCAGCGCCAGCAGCGATCAGCGCATCCGCGTGGGCATTGCCAGGCAACGGTTGGTCCTCAATGCACTGCTTCCACAGCGTGCGGATCAGCAACCACCGAGCCTCTTGGGCGAAGTCCTCGAACTCTTCCGATCGTGCCCAGCCTTCAGGGTCGGGAGCGCCGAGCGCCGTCATGCGCTGGGGACTGCACCCTGTCGAACTGCGGCCAATGTCTGCGCACGGGATCGGCATGCTGAAACAAACCCTGACCGGCGCGTTACACGGCACGCGAGCGGCGGCTACGTCGCGCCTCCATCCCTTCGACTCCTCCAGCCGACCGTCCCGACCTACACAGCCGCATGCAGAATATGATCGCGCCGAAACCCAAGCCGTTCTGATGTAGCACAGCCGGGGCTATCCGTCAGTCTCCGGTTGCGGACTGGCTGAAAGTTTGGCCGCCCGGCGGCAAGCACGTACTGGTCGAGTTGATCCCTTTAGACCGTGCGGCGCGCTAGCCTGCCCCAATGTTGCAATTGCGCTGCCTCACGGGAGCCATGGCTCTGCTGGTAGCGGGTACTGCGGGCGTCGCCGCGGCGACGGAGTCGGCGGCAGCCGGCGCGCCGTCGGCCACAGGCCCGGCAGCGGTGGCGACTCCCGTTCCGACGCTGCCCACCAACCTGGTGACCAACCACTCCGTCGAACCGGGCAATCCCGCCGGATGCTTCGAGGTTGTGCGAACCGGAGATGGGGCCGTCTTTTCCAGCGGTGTCTTGTACGACCCCTTCCACGTGCACGGAGGAGTGCGGTCACTCGGCCTTTGGTGGGTCAAGGCGCATACAGGCAGCGCCGCATTCACCACCGGCCTTTCGAACTGCTCGCCCAAGGTCACCGTCGGAAGCCGCTATACCGCCAGCGTCTGGACCAAGTCCACATCTCCGAGGAACATCCTTGCGGTCTATCGCCAGACTGCAGCCGGCGGGTGGATCCTCTGGACCGACGTCCGGACCTTCGGCCGCCTGGCGAACTACAGCAAGGTCGGCGGCGTCACGCCCCCAGTCCCGCCCGACACGGTCCGGCTGGCCTTCGGCATCGCTACCGCCGAGACCGGCATCATCGTCACCGACGACTACGCTTTGGTCGAAGGATTGCGCCCCGTGTACCCGTTACCAGCACCAGCTCCGATTGCGGCGACGGCACCCGTTACCTAACCGCAGCCGATGCTGGACCCACGCCCCCCGTCGCCGCCGCTCATTGGCGCGGTTGACGAGTGCCTTCCGGACACGGTGCCGCGCACAGGCGCTGGGGCTGCAGGCGACAATGGGGGGGTCGTTTCGACCGTCGGCGCAGTGTCCGCACCTCGATTTTCGGGTCCAAGTTCTCGGAAACGGCACGTCCACGTACTGCAGCTCCCCGGCGGACGTCGAGGCCGCCGGCCGTAGCTCGTGTTTTCGGCGCCCGGCAAAAACCTAATTCGAGTGCGACGCTCCATTGCGGACGGCGGGATGTCGTGCGCAGGAGTCCACAGTTGCCCTTGGATCGATCGCGAGCGGAGCGGCTAACTGCTGACGGACCCTGATCTCTCAGGCCGGCCGAGCTACGCGTTCAGCCTCGATTCTCACGACTCTCGGTGTCGTCGGCCTCAAGCTGGTCTTGCCGTACGGAGATCCGATCAGTATAGCCATTTTTGCTGAACGCAGCCCATATGTTGAAGCCAACAATGGCGGCCATAATCAGACCCCAGACGGCAAGGAACCCGTTGGCCTTACCTTTCCGGGTGAAGTCGATGATCGCCCAGGTCAATATGACCACTCCGACAATCGCAGTGAAGACCGCCTGCTGCTTGGAGGGCTTGAGCCTGTACGTGCGAGTCCGGCTGGAACTATCTGCCATCGCTCAGATCCTTCGCTTTGCGACCGGCAGCTCTGACGATGACCACGGCACCCGCGATCAGCACTGCCAGAATTGCCAAGATCATGAGGTCTGCTGGGAGCCCTGACAGATAAAAGCTAGCCGCCTCGTTCACGCACAGTGAGGTACCAGCCCCCGACGCCCGCCACACCACCCGTACGGGAAAAGTTTCCGCTGCTCGTGACGAAAAGCCGATATTGCCCTGATTTGGACACTTGGCGCCGGACCGTTCAGGCCGCGCCGGAAGCTGATCGGCCGGGGGCCTCCGGAGGCCCCCGTTCCTTTCAGCAGGTGAAGCTGCGGCTCATAGGACCACTGAGCCGGGTCGACTACGTAGCTTTTGCCCTAGCTGACGTGATGGGTGCAGCCGGGATCGAATTCGATACATGAGACGTCCTGTCAGGTTCGCTTGCGCGACCAGACCTGAACGGCCAGCTGGCTCGGGCCAGCATTCCCTGCCGTGCCTGTGAGGGTGAAGTGGTCTAGGACCCATTGGCAGGTGGTGGGGGCCCATTCAGCGTGCTCGCATGGGGCCCCGGCAAGAAGCAGCTGGTCGGCGGGGGCGACGAACTCGAGATACTGCCGTTGCCAGCCAGTGAGCTGGCGGAAGCCGAAAGGATAGAAGTTGCGCGGTACTGGGGTCGGTAGCTGCGTGAGTGCCGTTCCGCGGGGGTCGAGCCAGCTGGGGCAGCCGGGCCGGTCGAAAGCGTCGGCAAGGAGGAGAAGACTGACCTGTTCGGAGGCGACGCATCCCGGCCCGATCAACCGCTGCAACTTGGCCAGATCGATCGTGGCCGGCGGCTGGCGGCGAAGCACCCTGATCGTCTGATGCGCCATCCCTAGGGCCAATGCGCCGCCGAGCATCACGGCGATGACCTTCACCGGTCGGCCGGTCGGGATGACGGTGGTGGTGAGCAGCAACGCCAGCCAAGGGGTGAAGAAGTCCCCGTAGTGAAAATAGAACGAGGGACCGTTGGCGAAGATCGGCAGCGCGACCAGCACCACCAGCGCGCTGACCCGGCCCGGCCCGGTTCGGCGGATGCCGCAGGCGGCTAGTAGCGCCAACGCGACGAGGACCCCCACGGCGCCCAACCTGTCCGAACCGGCGATGGGCCCGTGGGGACTGACGAGGCTGGCGATCCGCGTGAGCATGCCCTGGAGCCCGGCTGCCGGTCGCCGGAGTTGAGTCCAGACGACGTCTCTGACCAGACTCCCGGGAGCCGCGATCAGGAAGGGGCTGATGACAATGGCACAAGTCGCGGTAGCGGCGACGGCGACGTTGCGAGCCTCGCTGCGGCGGCGCTCCAGGAGAAGCCGGCCGACGACAGCCACGAGAGGTATGACGCCCCATGCCTTGGTGAGTGTCGCGGCGGCGAGGAGACCGCCGGCCCAGCAGCTGTCACGACTGGCTGCGGGTTGCCGGGTCAGCCGGAGGACGGCGAGAAGCGAGAAGAGTCCGAGCAAGGGTTCGAGCATGAGGGTGGCGCCCGCCACGATGCTGGGACTGAAGATGGCTGCGAACGTGCCGGCCGCGACGGCCCTGCTTAGCGGCTGCGATCGGGCAACTATCCGCACCAGCAGCCCGGTGTTTACCGCGGACACGACGATCGCGGCCAAGCGGGCCAACGCGAAGGCAGTCGGCTGGCCGAGCCACGAAGAGACCGCGGCGAAGGGCAGCAACAGAATGCTGATGCCGGGGGGGTGCAGAAAGACGTCGTCCCGATAGAGCAGATGCCCGTGCGCCAGCAGCAGCGAGCTGCCCAGGTGGACACCGTCGTCATACTCGATGTCGTTGAACAAGCCGCCCTGGCGCCACAACAAGAGCAGCCGAAGAGCAGCCGCTAGCGCCGCAACGCCAAGAGCGGCGTTTCGAGTACCAGGCCGGGCTTTTGCATGCGCGGACGACCGGCCGTCCCGGTGCCGGCACGCAACTGACTCGGCCTTGGTGTTGTCGAGTCCTTCGTCGGAGTTCACGACGGCAGAGACGGCTGTGGCCGCTGGACGTTGCAGCCGGAGGCTGTGTCGAGAAATCGCGATGGACGCTGCAACCTTTCACAGGCCGAGCCGTCTACAACTGTGGCCGGGACCCCCCGGGCGGAGTCGACGATGGTGATGGGCGAGTTGGTCGCGAGGTGAGCTATTCCTATGCCGGACCTGGGGTGCCCGCGTGTGCGGCTTCGGCAGGCGACGAGATCGCCGCTTTGCATGCGCAGCACTACCTGCGGCTGGTGCGCTTGGCCGTGGCCCTGACCGATCGGCGCGAGGTAGCCGAGGAGGTCGTCCAGGATGCTTTCGTCGCGACCCTGCGGCGCTGGGACCGGATCCGCAATCAGGACGTCGCGGAGGCTTACTTGCGGCAAGCCGTCGTGAACGGTGCCCGTGACCGCCTTCGTGCCCGTCGAGTACGCCGGAATTTGGTACTAGCAGAACCCGAACCCGTACCCGGCCCGGAACACGAAGTGCTAGCCGTTGAGCAGCAACGGCAGCTCCTGCAGGCTCTCCGGGGCCTTCCACAACGGCAGCGTGAGGTGCTCGTCCTGCGCTACTTCGACGGCCTCAGCGAACGCGAAACAGCAGCCGCCAGTGGCCTTTCCGTTGGCGGCGTCAAGTCCAGCGCGCATCGTGGCCTGGCGGCGCTCCGAAAGCAACTCAGCGACGCCACCTTGGACGAAGGCGGAATCAACCAATGAACCGTCACTCATCTGCCGAAGACGACGAACTCGGGTACCGCCTCAGGGATGCACTCGAAGCCCGTACCGCCCGCGAGCTCGGCAGGCCCGACAGCCTGCGCCACATCATGCAGGCCGGTCAGCCGTCGAGGGCTGGTACGCCGCCGAAACGGACGCGCAACCGACGTCGGCTCGTTCCCAGCCTCGCCGTTGTGATGAGCGTGAGTGCAATTCTCGCGGTTGTGCTGGTCGTTCACGCCCTCGCCACCCCGACGCGGCCGGCAACACCGCCGGCTCATCCGCAGCCCAGCATCCAGCCGCTGCGTAACAGTGGCTCCGGTTATGTGCCCTCCCGGTTCTACCCGGCTGTGCGTGCCGACGGGCAGCCCGTCATCATCCGGAGCGCGGACGACCAGCCGGTTCGCATCCTGCCTCGCGGTCGACTGAGCCCCGGCCGCTATGCCCCGATCTCCCCAATGACCCTGTCCCCCGACGGCAACCGCTTGTACGGCGTCGGACGCGACCTACAAGCCGACGGCAGCCGGTACCCCGACGGCTACGGGTCCGAACACGTCGTCTACATCGATCTGAAGACCAACCAGTTCACCTCGATGGCCACCCGCGACGGACTCATCGCCGGTTTCGCACTCAGCGCCGACGGCGACACCTTCGCTTACGCGCTACGCGGCGGCCAGGACGGGCGGCCCGATCGTGACGTCATCTACATCCACGACATCGGTCGTGACAGGGACCGCCACTTCCAGCTGGAACCGGGACAGCGCACCGTCGCCATGGCACTGTCGCCCGACGGATCTCAGCTGGCTATCACCCCATCCAACAGGCCAACGGACGTGCGCGTCATCTCCACGCTGTCCGCTGACGATGTGCCCGGTCAGCAGGCCTTCGGCGGGGACGCCTGCAGCGACCCGACGTTCGGACCGTTGCAGTGGACGGCCACCGGTCTGTACACCATCCGGACTTGTCACCCCACCGACGGCATGCCAACAACGGCGGTCATTCGCTGGGCGACGCCGCTGAACGGTGCCTACACGATCGCCGTCGGTCTACGCACCGAGCCGGCCACCCTTGTTGTGCAAGACGCCGCCAACGGCCCCGTCTTCTTCACCGGCCGCGAAACCGACGACAAGTACAACCGCGATGCCACAGGCAACCAGGCATCAGGCACCATCCCAGGATTTCGCCTATCCGGCCCCAACACCTGAGCCGCCGCCCCACCCGAGCCGAGAGTGCCGCACCTTGAGTAAGCGATGCCTTTCAGTCACAGCTCCTTAAGACCGCGCACAGCCGGCAGGCTACAAATATTAATGGGGCCCGAATGCCGCTGGATCGACCCCATCAGTGAGGACGCCTGGTTACGACTCGATAAGCCGGCCGCAGCCCCTGCAAACTAAATGCGACAAGGGTGGTGATGGCGAGCGCAAAACCGGAACCGGTGACCGGCTCCGAAGGACCGTGCGACGAGATGTCAACGGTCACCGCAAAGACGATGATTGCGACGTTGATTCTCACCAGTCTTCGCATCCCCGACCACCTCGGAGTTGGCAGCACGCCCACCTTGAGCGACTTGCTTAGAGGTCGTCGCTATGACGAGGGCATGCGACCTGGGTCGGAACCCCCTGATCCGACCGCAGGGGGCTGGTCATCAGGAATTCGTGTAGTAGCCGGCCAGGTCGAGAGTGACGGTCGCAGCACCACCCGACAAATGCAGCCGGATCTTCCCGTTCACCACCTTCACCGTCGTATACGAACTGGTGCGCTGACCCTTAGTGAAGAACACGCTGCCGGTATGCGGATTCGTCCCCGCCGGACTGATCCGCAAATACCCCGACGCCGCAGTCGGACTCGTCACCTGAGCCGACACCACCACCGCCGTCGCACCAGCCGGAACACCCGCAAGCGCAACCTCACGATCCGCAGCCGCAGTCAACGGCTGACTCCCCGTGCTGTACGCAACAGCAGGCGTCGCGGCCACGAAGCGGCTGGCCCCGGCACTGCTGCTCGCAGCCGTGTAATACCCGGCCAGGTCGAGAGTGACGGTCGCAGCACCACCCGACAAATGCAGCCGGATCTTCCCGTTCACCACCTTCACCGTCGTATACGAACTGGTGCGCTGACCCTTAGTGAAGAACACGCTGCCGGTATGCGGATTCGTCCCCGCCGGACTGATCCGCAAATACCCCGACGCCGCAGTCGGACTCGTCACCTGGGCCGACACCACCACCGCCGTCGCACCCGCCGGAACACCCGCAAGCGCAACCTCACGATCCGCAGCCGCAGTCAACGGCTGACTCCCCGTGCTGTACGCAACAGCAGGCGTCGCGGCCACGAAGCGGCTGGCCCCGGCACTGCTGCTCGCAGCCGTGTAATACCCGGCCAGGTCGAGAGTGACGGTCGCAGCACCACCCGACAAATGCAGCCGGATCTTCCCGTTCACCACCTTCACCGTCGTATACGAACTGGTGCGCTGACCCTTAGTGAAGAACACGCTGCCGGTATGCGGATTCGTCCCCGCCGGACTGATCCGCAAATACCCCGACGCCGCAGTCGGACTCGTCACCTGAGCCGACACCACCACCGCCGTCGCACCCGCCGGAACACCCGCAAGCGCAACCTCACGATCCGCAGCCGCAGTCAACGGCTGACTCCCCGTGCTGTACGCAACAGCAGGAGTGACGGGGACGAAGAAGGACGCGGTCGTGGTCAGGACGGACACCGTCGCGGTGGACATCATGTTGGTGGCCGGATCGGCGATGCAGCTGCGCGCGCCCGTTGCACGGATGACGTACATGCCGTCGGCGCCGGACAGGGTGAGCGGAGCTTGCCAGTGGGTCTCGTCGATCCAGGTGCCGGCCAGCGTCTGGCTTGATCCGTCGGGCCGGGTGACGACGACCTGGGGCTGCACGGACGTGTCGGCGCGGCGGCTGAGCGCAAGTCGTACGGTCTGCCGGCCGTTCGCGTAGCTGTCGTCCGTCTTGCGTGTGCCGGTGACCGTCAGAGAGCCGGCCGGTCGCTGCGTGGGCGCAGACTGCGAGGCGTCGACCTGCCCGGGGTTGCTGAGCTGCCCGGGTCGGGGACCGCCCGGCTGCCCCCACCACACCCGCTGCGCGTCGACGGCCCCGGTGCCGACGATCTCGCGGGACGTTCCGGTGCTGCCGCCTTCGAAGGTGCCGTTGTTGGCGTAGAGGTCGGAATCAGTGATCGACACGGAGCCCGAGGTCAGAACACCGACCGCATTGCCGGTCACGCTGTTGCACGCGCCCGTGAGGTCGGAGTCGGCATCGACGGCGAGCGCACCGAAGGGGCCACCTTCGTGGAAGGTGGTGTGACTTCCCGCCTGGTTTATGCGGCTCCGGACGAGGGAGACGGCATTGCTGTCGGAGATCTTCACGGCGTCCCAGCCGGTCGTGGACAGCAACGACCCGACGATGGAACTGTTGTCGGCGCGGCGCAGCTGCACGGCCCAGTCCCGTAGATCACGGATGGTGCTGTCGGACAGGCGTAGTGCGGCGTCCTGCATGTCGATCCCAACCCGGTCGAGCGTGGTCCGGGTGAGGACGACCGGGACGTGCCGTGAGGTGATTCTTCCTTCGGAAGGCACCCCGAGCTGATATCGGCCGGCGGTGAAACTGCTGTCGGTCGCGTTGAAGGTGCCCTCGCCCGACGCCGAGGTGAGAGACATACGGATCCAGTTGTTGGTCGACGGGTCGAAGGGTGTCCAGCGCACACCCCGCAGGTCGACTGCACTGGGCCGTGAGGCACTGTCCGTGCTCGTGATCGTGGACGCGTGGATGGCGATGTCTCCGGCGGTCGCGTCGAGAGCCGCGCCTTGCAGGGAGATGCCGCCGACGTAGGCATCGGCACCTCCCGGGATGGTGAAGGTCGCGTCGACGATCGTGGGCGAGCAGCCGTAGTAGCCGAGCGCCTGGTCCGGCGCGGTGTTGCGTTTGGCCGACGTCCAGACGAAGTCGCTCTCGACGAATCCGGCGATGCACACCGAGTCGCGTGAGTTGCCGGAGCCGGTGATGTCGTCCACCCGCTGACCCAGCCCGACCGTCAGATGATCGGCCACCAGCGCCACCGCATTGCTCGGGTATCCGGGCCGACCGGAGTTGGTCACCCGGATGTGACGGAAGGACCCAGCGCGCGTCGAGGAGTTGTCGACGGTGCCGTACCTGGCTGCGACCGGCGTCGGTGCATTGGCGCCGTCGACGACGAACCCGTCGATGTCGGCCGTGTCATCGGCCGGCGTCCTCGGACCGGCGTCGAGCGCCACCCCCTGAACGTGGCTCACGCTCACGTCGTCGATCTCGAGGTCGCCCGTGACGTAGAGCGCGCCCGTCGGTGCCCAGCTGTTCTGCGGGGCGCTCGGCACGATGTCGGTGAATGACGTGTTCTGGATCGTCAGGTCGTTGACCTGGAGTCCGCTACCCACCTGCTCGACCGTGGAGTCCGTGATGACGGTCGTCGTGCGCGGGAGGGCTGTGTAGCCGAGATCTCGATTGCGAAGTGCCACGTCGGCGTAGCGAATGCGGTCGCGGGACAACGTGACGACGCCAAGGGTCCGCAGGCCGGTCCAGTCGTTGGTCGTCGGCGTGCACGTACCGGCTGACACGAGCCCGCACGTGGGCGGCCCGACGGTGTCGTCAGCCAGCGAGCTGAGAACGGAGTCGGGGATGACGACGTCGCCCTGAACGCTTAAGAGGCCGCTGGTCGTCGTGTAACCGGTGTCGACGCGTCCGGACTTCACGACACTGCCGGGCGGGAAGACGGCTGCCGGCCCCAAGGTGAGCCCGAGGTTCACGTAGCCGAGCGGATGAACCGCCGGCGCGTTGACCGGAGTGATCCAGACGACGGAACCGTCCTGACGGCCTTCGACGGCGATCGCGTCCATAGCGTTTCCGGACCCTGAGTTGCCGACGATCCCGTCCGCCTCGCCGAGCCCCAGGGATCCGTCCTCGCGGGTCAGGAGGATCGCGGCACTCGGCCGGCCCACCTTGCCCGAGCCGGTCACCACGTTGTCGACGAGACGCGCTCGACAGTTCTGTGAGCGGATTCCGCTGCCGGCCGATGCCGTCACAGCGACCCGGCGCACCGCCGCCTCGCTGGAGATGTGAGTGACTGAGCAGTCGAGCAGAAGTCCCGTCGCACCAGTACGGGCGAACACCGAGTCGGTGATCTCGCTGTCGAGTGACGTGATGCGCATCCCGTCCTGGGACGTGTCAGAGATCGTCAGGTGGTCCAACCGGAGGACGAAGTGGTTGGGATCCTGAAGCGGATCCGAGAGGGCTTCGCAGTACCTGTCCCGACCCGTCGCGTCGAGCCCGCGCACAGCATGGCGGATCTGGACGTACGACAGCGCGAAGCCGCCGTAGACGCTGGGGCAGCTATAGGTCTCGGTGTCACGGCCGTAGACACCCGTCAGTCCGGTCCACGAGCCAAGTGCCGAACTGGAGGCCGAGTCGAAGACGACCTGAGCGGCCGGCGACGTGTTGACGGTCTTCATCGAGCCGAGCGTGAGCGTGATGCCGCCCAAGCCCTGCGCCTGCACGTCGAAACCCCCGTCCGCACCGTCCAGGATCAGCGTCGAGCCGGACGGAACTTCCAGTCCGGTCGGGCAGATCCGGTAGGGGGCACCGGTCGCACTCCAGGTCGTCTCCCCGAACGGCAGGCTGCCGCAGACCGCCGTACCGGCCGGTTCTCCGGCGGACGATGAACCTGACATCCAGCAGCCGAGCGCAAAGGCCACTCCAGCTACGACCGTGACGCGCCGGACGGTGAACCATCGCCGTTGGCCGAGCATCAGGAGCCCCCATCTCAGCGGTGCCCCACGTCGGCACCGCACCCCCATTTGCGTCTGAAAGACAACTGGCTATCGGCACGCGGCGTGACGAGCTGTTGCTCTTCGGCAACGAACTTTCCGGCGCGCGACCGTCTCGTGATCGCTGGTTTATCGACGAGACCTACATCCGAGTGGGCGGCC
The DNA here is from genome assembly GCA_965199805.1 of Frankiaceae bacterium. GTDB lineage: Bacteria > Actinomycetota > Actinomycetes > Frankiales > Frankiaceae > DATAZK01. The sequence goes on from CBDATO010000001.1 coordinate 392,564, forward strand.
GGTGGACCTATCTGTACCGGGCGGCCGACCAGCACGGACAGGTCATCGACGTCATGCTCAACACCCGCCGCGACCCCGCTGCGGCCAGACGATTCTTCGCCGGGGCGGTGGCGGTTGGCACCAGGCCGGTCGAGTAACGACCGACCGAGCACCCGCCTATCCGCGGGTACTTGACGAGCAGCTTCAGGCTGCGTTTCACGTCATCGAGCGGTATGCCATCAACCTATTCGAAGCGGATCACAGTCGGCTAAAGCCGTTGCTTCGGGCGAGACCGTTGTCCGCTGTTGTCCGTCGCTAAGTCCACGCGCACTCCACGGCGGTCCAATCTAGGCCCGGAGCCGTGCTCCGCCGACCCGTCAAATACGGCCAAGGTGCAGGTAGCGGAGGCGGAGGGGAATCGAACCCCCCAAGCCGAGGTCCTCGGCTTCAACGGTGTTGAAGACCGCGCCGCCCACCAGGACGGGTACGCCTCCACGGCTCACGGTAGCCACCGACGGAGGCCGGGCGACCCGGGGTGGACGGGTCGCCCGCGTGCGTGGCACCTTGACACACCCCTTGCGCTAATTGATCTTTGGTCTGGACATCCCGGAGGAAAGTCATGACGCAACCGTCACAGCAGATGAGCGATGTCAGCCGCGCGTGGAACACCGTCGCGAGCTTCGAGAACTACGAGGGCGCCCAGGCGTGCGTCGACTCGCTGTCGGACGCCCTGTTCCCCGTCGAGCACCTCGACATCGTGGGCACCGATCTGCGCCTGGTCGAGCACGTCATCGGCCGGCTGACGAGCGCGAAGGCAGCAGCGGCCGGTGCCGCCAGCGGCGCCTGGTTCGGCCTGTTCATCGGTCTGCTCGTCGGTTCGTTCACCGAGGGGCCGACGTGGATCGGGCTCATCCTGGGTGGTCTGTTGATCGGAGCCGCCTGGGGAGCGGTTTTCGGGTACGTCGGGCATGCCGCGACGGGCGGACGGCGCGACTTCGCGTCGACGCAGAAGCTCGAGGCGTCGCGCTACGACGTGATCGGTCGCGACGGGTTCGCCGAGCAGGCCAAGCAGGCGCTCGCCGGGCTGAACAACCGTCCGGGCGGTGCCCAGCAGACGGTGAGCCCGCAGGTGCCGTCGGCTGGTCCGCCTACCGCTTCCGCCTGAGAGGTTCCCGCGAGCCGGGCCACCGGGCCCGGTTAGTCTGACGCAATGGTGCGGAGCCGAGGCGCGAAGTCGGCGCCTTCGGCCGATAGGCACGTCATGAGCAAGCGGGCGGCCTTCGTCAGCGGCGGTGTGGCGGTCGGCCTGTGCGTCTTCCTCGCCGCATGTGGTTCGCCGGACGAGTCGGCCACCGGTGGCACGCCGGTGCCCGCGGCGAGCAGCACGGCACCGGCCCCTCCGGCGACAGCTACGTGGAGCGTGGCGAACGGCGCGCGGCTGGCCCCGTACTCACGGGTCGAGGTCAGCGTGGACGGCGGGTCGCTGACAACGCTGATCGTCACCGATGGCGCGGGAACGGCCCTGCCCACGACGGCGGGCGCGACGGGAGCGCTCGCTCCCGGTCAGCAGTTCACCGCGCAGGTCACCATGCGTGACGCCGACGGGCGGAGCAGCCGGACCGAGACGCGCCTGTTCTCGACGGAGGCGGTGACGCAGGAGCTCTCGGCGACCGTCAGCCCGGCCGCCGGATCGACGGTCGGCGTGGGTGAGCCGATCCAGGTGACGCTCAGCCGGCCGGCGACCACGAAGGCGCAGCGTGCCGCGGTCGAGGGCCGACTGACCGTGAGGACGAGCCGCCGCACCGCCCCGGCAAACTGGTACTGGCTGTCCGACACCCGCCTCGCCTACCGGCCGGCGACGTACTGGCCGGGCGACACCAGGGTGACGTTCACGGCGAAGCTGGCCGGCGTGCAGACCGATGCCGAGACCTGGGGCGTCGCCGACACCACCACCTCGTTCACGATCGGCCGCTCGCAGGTGCTGAAGATCGACGACACGACGCACCAGATGCAGGTGCTCCGCGACGGTCAGCTCATCCGTACCGTGCCGGTGAGCATGGGCCAGCACATCGGCACCTGGACGACCCGCAGCGGCATCAAGACGATCATGAGCATCGAGAGCTCCGTGCGGATGAACTCGGCCACCGTCGGCATCACCGGAGCAGACGCCTACGACGAGGTCGTGCCTTACGCGATGCGGCTGACCTGGTCGGGCGAGTACATCCACGGTGCGCCGTGGTCGGAGTGGGCGCAGGGTTCGACCGACGTCTCGCACGGGTGCGTCAACGTCTCCCTCGCCAACGCGCAGTGGCTGTACGGCAACAGCATGGTGGGCGACGTGGTCGAGACGGTCGGCACCGACCGCGCCATGGAGACCGACGGCAACGGCACCGGCGGTGTCTGGAACATCCCTTATGCGACCTGGAAGACCGGCTCGGCGCTCTGACGGCTGCCGCCGCGAGATAGTTAGCGCGTTAACCGAATCGAGACAGGCGTCCCCAGCGTTAACACCACGGCAAAACGGGGGCAACGACGCCTTGATGTGGCTTGGCCATAGTTCCGTCCGCGCCCTGCTAGTTCGGACGCGTACCGACTCAGCCAAATGCGGATGGCGATGACGCGCCGCGCTATCTCGGAGGACACCCGCATGCCAGCACCGTTCGATCGCCGTCAACTGCTCCGCCGGGGCGTTGCGTTGGGCGCCGGCTTCGCCGCGCTCGGCGCCTCGTCGACGCTGCTCTCCGCTTGCGGGAGCAGCAGCAGTGACTCGTCCGGAACCCCGAGCTCGGGGACGTCCGGCTCGTCCGGCGCCGCAAACTACGGCGCCCTTGCCTTCCAGCTCAGCTGGATCAAGAACTGCGAGTTCGCCGGCGAGTACTTCGCCGACAGCAAGGGTTTCTACAAGCAGAACGGCTTCAGCTCTGTCACCCTGGCAGCCGGCGGGCCGAACGTGGCCCAGGACGCCATCCTGGCGTCCGGCAAGGCTTTCGCGGCGGTCTCGACCCCGGACATCTCCGCCGCGGCGATCCTCAAGGGCGCCAACACCAAGATCATCGGTGCGCTTTACCAGAAGAATCCCTTCTGCGTGATGTCGCTGGCCAAGAAGCCGATCAACGACCCGTCAGGGATGATCGGCAAGAAGATCGGCGTCCAGGCCATCAACCAGGGGGTCTTCAACGCCTTCCTGCAGGCGAACGGCCTCAAGGCCAGCCAGATGACCATCGTGCCGGTGCAGTTCGACCCGACCCCCCTCGTCAACGAGACGGTCGACGGCTGGTTCTCGTTCGTCACCAACGAGCCGAACCTGCTGAAGGTCAAGGGCGTCGATACCAAGACATTCCTGCTCAACGACTACAAGTACCCGCTGGTCTCCGAGGTGTACGTCGTCCGGACGGAATCGCTCGACAAGGACCGGGCCAAGGTCAAGGCGGTGCTCAAATCGGCCATCATGGGCTGGCGCGAGGCCATCAAGGACCCTGAGGGCGGGGCCAAGCTCGCGGTGGAGACCTACGGCAAGAGCCTCGGCCTGGTGCTCGAGGAGCAGACCCTCGAGGCCAAGGCGCAGAACGAGCTCATCCTCACCGACCGCACGAAGACCGACGGCATCATGACGATGAACGACGAGCTCATCGACGAGAGCATCAACACCCTCGGCCTCGGTGGCATCAAGATCACCAAGGACAAGCTCTTCGACTTCACGCTGCTGGACGAGGTCTACCAGGAGAACCCGGACCTCAAGAGCAGCCCGGTCTGATCGTGTGACGGTCTGATCGTGACGGTCTGAGCCGGCCCGAAACGGCAACCGCAAGCCGCCGGTACGCCTCGCGTGCCGGCGGCTTGCGGCGTCCTACCGGTCGAGCCGGTCGAGGATCGCCTGCCGCTGCAGCTCCGCCTCGGTGAGGATCTGACGGACGTCAGCGGTGACCAGCTCGGCGTCGCGGACGACCACGCGGCCGTCCACCACGACCGAGCGCACGTCGCGGCCGCTGCTGCTGTAGACCAGCGGCGACGCCCAGCGCTCCACCGCCAGCGGTGCGGCGCCCTCGGCCGCCCGGTACGGCGTGTTGTGCAGGCCCGCCGGCTGCATGACGACGAGGTCGGCGCGCTTGCCGACCTCCAGGCTGCCGATCTCGTCCGCCAGGCCGAGCGCCCGGGCCCCGCCGACCGTGGCCATCTCCAGCACCTCCGCCGCCGGCATCGCCTGCGGTCCCAGCCGCGGCTTGTGCAGCAGGGCCGCCAACCGGATCTCCTGAAAGGCGTCGAGCATGTTGTTGCAGGCGGCGCCGTCGGTGCCGAGCGCGACGTTGATCCCCCGCGCGCGGTACTCAGGTATCGGCGCGATGCCGGACGCCAGCTTGAGGTTCGCCGACGGGCAGTGGCACACGCTCGGCCCGCGCGACTGCATCAGCGCGAGCTCCTCCTCGTCGGGCCACACGCAGTGCGCCATCACGAGCGACGGACCGAGCGCACCCCAGGCCTCGAGCGCGACCACGTCGCGCCCCTCCCCCGTACGAGCGACCCGTTCGGCCTGCTCCCGGTTCTCGTCGACGTGGGTGTGCAGCGTCAGCCCGTGTGCCGTCGCCAGCTCCACGCCGCGGCGCCACAGCTCCGGCGTCGCATTTCGCGGACCGCGCGGGGAGACCGCGACGCGCAACCGGCCGTCGGCGGCGCCGTGCCAGGTGGCGATGAGCCGTTCGAGGTCCGCCAGCGCCGACGCGGTGTCCTCGCCGTACATCTCGGTGCCGACCTCGCGCCGGTCCATCAGCGCCTTGCCGATCGTCGCCCGGATCGCCAGCTCCTGCGCCGCCTCGAAGGCGACGTCCGTATGGTGCACCGACTCCATCGTGAGCGCCGTGGTCGTCCCGGACAGCAGCATCTCGGCGACGCCGAGCCGGCAGGACGCCCGCATCGAAGAGGCGTCGTGCTGCTGCTCGAGCGGCCAGATCCAGCGGAACAGCCACTCGACGACGTCGCAGTCGTCGCTCACCCCGCGGAAGAGCGTCTGGCACAGGTGCACGTGGGCCTGCACCAGCCCGGGGATGACGACGGCTCCGCACGCGTCGATCTCCTCGCGACCCGGCTGCGGGGCAGTGCCGCCGAGTCCGACGATCCGGCCGGCGTCCACCGACAGGTCCCCGGTCACGACTTCTGGGGATGACATGGTGAGGAACACGCCATCACGTACGACAAGATCTACTGACACGGCCGACCTCGGGCTTCGAACGGGCGCCCGCACCTCGAGCATCAGTGATCGCCGGGAGCGCAAATGGTTTGCGCGCTGACGATATGCGCGGAAAGGGTCCCGATGGCCACCAGCAAGGCGGCAGGCCCAGCCAAGAAGGCCCCCGCACCGCGGACCACCGGTCGCGCGCGGTTGTCCGCCGACGAGGTCGGACGGCTGCTCGCCGAGCACTCGGCCGGCACCAGCTCCGGCTTCCTGCTCTGGCACGCCACGCTGCGCTGGCAGCGTGAGGTCGCCGCGGCGCTCAAGGTCGAGGGGCTGACACACGTGCAGTTCCTGATCCTCAGCACCGCCTGGTGGTTCGGCCGCAGCGGCAGGCTCCCGAGCCAGAGCGAGGTCGCCGAGCACGCCGGCCTGGACCGCGTGATGACCTCGCAGGTGGCCCGCCAGTTGGAACGGGACGGGCTGATCGAGCGGGCGGTCGACCAGTTCGACACCCGGCTGCGCCGGATCAGCATCACCGCGAAGGGCAAGGCGATCGCCGAGCGCTCCGTCGCCCTGATGGACAGTGTCGACCGGGAGTTCTTCCAGGTCGCCGGCCCGATGGAGGACGTCCTGGCCGTACTGCGTCCGCTCGCCATGCGCGCGCCCGTCACCGGGGAGCCGCTGTGACGGCGCCGATTCCCGGTACACGCGTCGACCTGCTGCTGCGCGGCACCACCGTCCTCACCCTCGACGACGCGGACACCTGCTTCGACGGCGACGTCGCGGTCACCGACGGCGTCATCGTGGCGCTCGGACGCGACCTCGACGTGACGGCGGACCAGGTCCTCGACCTGGCCGGCCAGGTCGTGATGCCGGGCTTCGTCAACGCCCACACGCACGAGTGCATGGAGCGCGGCTGGTTCGAGGACCTCGGCTTCACCGAGTGGCTGAACGACTACGCCTTCCCCAAGGACCTCGCCTACCGGGCCGAGCACCAGCGGGCGGCCGCCCACCTCACCCAGCTCGAGCTGATCCGCAGCGGCACGACGAGCTTCATCGACATGTTCCGCTTTCCCGGGGTGGCTGCCGAGGTGGCCCGCGAGTCGGGCCTACGGGCGACGTTCGCCCCGCAGCTGATCGAGACGACGCCCGGGGTCGGCGAGACGCTCGAGACGTCCGTCGCCTTCCTGGAAGCGGTGCTGGAGCGGCCGCATCCGCTCATCCGGGCCTGGCTCGGCCCGCACGCGCTCTACAGCGTCTCCCCCGAGACGGTCACCGCCACCGCCGAGCTGGCGCGCACACACCGGGTCGGCCTGCACACCCACCTCGCCGAGAGCCGCGACGAGGACCGCTCCATCCGCGAGCGGACCGGGCTGAGCCCGACCGCCTACCTGCACGAGCTGATCGACCTGGGTCCGGACGTGCTGGTCGCCCACGCCGTCGAGCTCGACGAGGCCGACATCGCGCTGCTCGCCACCCGGCGCACCGCCATGGCGCACTGCCCCACCTCCAACCTCAAGCTCGGCAACCGCATCGCGCCCGTCCTCGACCTGCTGGCGGCCGGCGTACGGGTGGGTCTCGGCACCGATTCGATGATGTCGAACAACGTCCTCGACCCGTTCGCCGAGATGCGGATGGCGGCCCTGGTGGCGAAGTTCCGCAGCAGCGACCCGGCCGCCCTGCCCGCGCCGACCGTGCTGCGCCTCGCCGTCCGCGGCGGGGCGGACGCCTTGGGTCTCGCCGATCTCGTCGGCCAGGTGAAGGTCGGGATGCGCGCCGATCTCATCGCCGTCGACCTCGCGGCGCCGCACCTGTGGCCGCTGCTGGACTCCGCCGAGTTCGCGGGCAACCTCGTCGAGCAGCTGGTGTACGCGGCGCGGGCGTCGGACGTGACCACCACCGTCGTCGACGGACGCGTCCTCATGCAGGACCGTCAGGTGCTCACGCTCGACACCGACGCCATCCGTACCGAGGTACGGACCATGGCGCGTGACCTCGCCCGGCGGGCCGGCGTGGAGTCCGCGGTGGCGGGCCGGCTGCCGAAGTCGGCGCCCGCGTAACCAGTGCGTTAAACCTGGCCGCATCGGCCGCCGAGCCGTTGCCGGAAGATCGTATGCGCGCATACGATCTGCCCGGTCCGAGCGAAGGAGTGGCGATGTTCGTCAGCGAAGTACCCGTGCTGCGCGACTACTGGTATCCGGTCATGTACTCCGGCGATCTGCTCGGAGCCCCCGTCCAGGCGCGGATGTTCGGCGAGGACTTCGTGGTCTGGCGGCCCGCCGAGGGCGAGCCGGCACGGGCGGCCGTCGACGAGTGCCCCCACCGGGCGGCGCGGCTCTCCCAGGGCTGGCTCACCGACGGGGCGCTGACCTGCGCCTACCACGGCTGGCAGTTCGACGGCTCCGGCATGTGCGTCGCCATCCCCAGCAACGAGGAGGGCCTCCCGATCCCGCCGCGCGCCCGGGTCGAGTCGGTGCTCTGCGAGGAGCGGTACGGCCTGGTCTGGCTCTGCATCGGCTCGCCGCGCACGACCGTGCCGCAGCTCGTCGAGGCCGACGACCCCGACTTCACGCTGGTGCACGAGCTGATGGAGGTGTGGCCGGCATCGGCCCCGCGGATCATCGACAACGCCCTCGACGTCAGCCACGTGGCCTGGGTGCACCGGGGCAGCGTCGGCTCATCGGCCAACCCGCGCCTCGACGGCGTCGAGGTGGTCCGCGACGGCGAGTCGCTGCAGTTCTCGGCGACGTACGTCGTGAGCGTCGACGAGGCGATGCAGCGCAACACCGGCATCACCGACCCCACGACCACCCGGTCGACCCTCGGTGAGCTGGTCAACCCGTTCGTCTTCCGCGGCGTGCTCGAGTACCACGCGAACGGCCTCAAGCACGTGCTGTTCAAGACCGCGACGCCGGTGGACGACAGCCACACCCTGTTCTGCCAGTTCGTGGCCCGCAACGACAGCCCCGACCTCGCCAAGCAGGAGCTGCTGTCCAGCATCGACAACCGGGTGCAGGCCGAGGACAAGGAGCTGCTGTCGGGCGTACGCCCCGACTTCCCGCTGCAGCCCTCCACCGAGGTGCACGTGCAGGCCGACCGGATGACGATCCAGTACCGCCGCATCCTGGCCGACCTCGCCGCCGAGCACGGGTCGACCACCAGCGAGCCGACCTCGGTCGGGTCGGCGCGACGCGGCCGCCGCACGCCGCCGCTGGGTTCGACGCGCCGCCGGGTGACGCGACAGGCGGACGCCGGGCCGTGACGGCGGGCACCCGCGACGTCAGAGGCCGCGTCATGACAGGCCGCGACAGGATCGACCCACGGATGCTCGACAACGACGAGCCGCTGCTCGCCCACGGCTGGCACCCGGTGGCGGACGAGCGCGAGCTCACCGGCGCACCGCTGCGGGTCATGCTGCTGGGTGAGCCGTGGGTGGTGGTCGAGGGCGCATCCGGGTTGCGCGCCTTCGCCGATCGCTGCCCGCACCGGCGGGCCCGGCTGTCGACGGGTGAGCTGGTGGACGGCGAGCTGGTGTGCCCGTACCACGGCTTCCGCTTCGCGGTGGACGGCACGGCCGCCGACGCGACCCCGGGCATCTGCACGGCGATGCCGATCCTCGGTGCCGACGCCCGGGTGCCGCCGCTGGCGTTGCGCAGCGCCTGGGGGGTCCGCCGCCGCTACGGTCTGGTGTGGCTCGCGCCGCTGCAGCCGGTGCTCGAGTTGCCGGAGCTGCGCCGGCTCGAGGAGCCCGGCCAGCGGGTGGGCCTCGTGCGCCGCACCACCACGGTCGGCGCCGGACTGCTCATCGACAACTTCCTCGACGTGGCGCACTTCTCCTACCTGCACGGGACGACCCTGGGCGCGTCCGACCCGGTCACCGCGGAGCACTACGCGTGTGAGCGCACCGGCTGGCAGACCGTGCTCCGGCACCAGGCCCAGGTACGCCCCACCGGCGCGTCCACCGAACCCCCCGAGGAGCGGGTGGCGACGTACACGTTCACACCCCCGTACACCTGCGCGCTGGACATCGACTTCCACAGCGCCGCCGGAGGGGGCACCCGCGAGGCGGCCGTGCTGACGGTCCAGCCGGAGACCGCCGACCGCTCGACCGCCTGGGTGCTGGTGGCGTGGCCGGAGGACGACCCGGTGGGTCACGAGGCGGCCCTGGTCTTCTCCGCGGCCGTGCTCGACGAGGACCTGTCGATCCTCGAGGACATCGACGACCCGCGGCTGCCGCTCGAGCCGCGCGCCGAGTTCCACAGCCGCGGCGACCGGGCCGGCGTCGACCTGAGGCGCATCCTCGGTGACTACCTGACGTGCGCGGCCGAGCGTTCCGGCGGCCGCGCGTGACGTCGACGACCGGGAGTCCGGCCCCGACGTTCGGCATCGTCGGAGGGCTCGCACTCGACAACGTGGTGACCGCCGAGGGACGCGTGATCCTCGGCCGGCCCGGCGGCAACACGCTGTGGGCATCGCTGGGTGCCGCGCTCTTCTGCCGTACGCGCGAGGTCGGGATCGTCGCCCGCGCCGGCGAGGACTACCCGGCGGCCGCCCTCGACGTGCTTGCCGGCTGCGGGGTGCGCCTCGACGGCGTACGCCGGATCCCCGGCCCCCACCGACTGCGGATCGCCTACCAGCACCTGGCGGACGGCCGCCGCCTGCAGCCCGTGCCCGCGGACGTGCTCGCCATCCTGCCGGTCGGCCAGCGGGCCGCCTTCACCGACTCCACGATCGACCCGGCCGCCCGGCGCGACGGCGACCCGCACCCCGACGACATCCCGGCCGACTGGATCGCCGCGGTGCGCGCATGGCACGTGCCGCTGGTGCCGATGCAGGCGCTGACGGCCCTGGTGGAGCGGCTCGCCCCCACCGGTGCGCTGCTGGTCGCGGACTGCCCCAACCGGCACGAGGTGAAGGACTTCGTCGCCGAGCTGACCCCGGTCGTCCGCGAGCTGGACGTCTTCTCGCCGAGCACGTCCGACCTCGACATCATCGCGCCCGGCGCGGATGCGCAGCAACTCTGCGCGGCACTGGTACGCGAGACGGGCACCCCCGTGATCCTCAAGTGCGGCCCCGCCGGCGTGTGCGTGATGGAGCCGGACCGGCCGGTCGAGCACGTGCCGCCGGTGCCCACCACGGTCGAGGACCCGACCGGCGCCGGCGACGCGTTCTGCGGCGCGTTCCTCGTCCGCTACGCCGGCGGTGCGACGCTGCTGGACGCGGCCCGCTCCGGGGCGGTCGCCGCGGCCCACGCCGTCGCCGCGGACCGCATCGAGCAGCTGGCCGCCGTCGTCAAGGAGCAGCAGTGAGTGTGGAGGACCAGTGATCAAGATCGGTGTCATCGGGCGGGCGCAGCGGCCGGGTGACGAACTGCCCGAGCACCTGCTCCGCGCCGCCGAAGCGGTCGGGGCCGCGATCGGCGCGAGCGGAGCCGCCCTGGTCACGGGCGGCACCGGCGGCGTGATGGAGGCGTCCTGCAAGGGCGCGCGGAGCTCGGGCGGTCTCACCGTCGGCTTCCTGCCGCAGGGCGACGCGTCGCACGCGAACCCGTACGTCGACCTCGTCTTCCCCACCGGCCTCGGCACCGTACGCAACGTGCTGACCGCCCGCTGCGCCGACGCGGTGATCGCCGTCGGCGGCGGGGTCGGCACCCTGAACGAGATCACCTTCGCCTACGACTACGCCGTCCCGATCGTGGCGCTGTCCGGCTCGGGTGGGTGGGCGGACCGGCTGCGGCCGGTGCTGCTCGACGACGCCTACCTCGACGAGCGCAAGGTCGTCGCCGTGACCTTCGCGGACACCCCGGAGGACGCGGTGGCGCAGGCGCTGCAGCGCGCTGCCGAACCGCGCGCGGGCCGCACCCAGCTCATCGGCTGGGCCGGACAGTAAATCTTCTTGACCACCGCTCGACAAGCTGCTTGACCAGAGGAGATCGCGATGAAGCAGGTGGCACTCGGCTCGCTACGGCCGTCACGGCTGGGGCTCGGGACCATGGGGATGTCGGGCGCCTACGCGGGCGCCGGCAGCGACGACGCCGAGTCGATCCGCACCATCCACCGGGCGCTCGACCTCGGCATCACCTTCATCGACACCGCCGAGGCGTACGGGCCGCTGGTGAACGAGGAGCTGCTCGCCCGGGCGCTGGCCGGCCGGCGCGACGAGGTGGTGCTGGCGACGAAGTTCGGCCTGTTCACCCACCGCGATCCCGAGCACCCCGGCGAGCTGGCACGTGGCCTCGACAGCCATCCCGACAACATCCGGATCGCGCTCGAGGGCTCGCTGCAGCGGCTGGCGACCGACCACATCGACCTCTACTACCAGCACCGCGTCGACCCCCAGGTGCCGATCGAGGAGGTCATCGGCACGCTCGCCGAGCTGGTGCAGGAAGGCAAGATCCGCGAGATCGGCATGTCCGAGGCGGCGCCCGAGACCATCCGGCGGGCGCACGCGGTGCACCCCATCGCCGCGCTGCAGAGCGAGTGGTCGCTCTGGACCCGCGACCCGGAGAGCACCGTGCTGCCGGTCATCCGCGAGCTCGGCATCGGCTTCGTCCCCTACTCGCCGCTCGGGCGGGGCTTCCTGACCGGCGCGATCACCTCGCGCGAGCAGCTGCAGGCCGGCGACTTCCGGACGAACAACCCGCGCTTCGCCGAGGGCGCCTTCGAGCGCAACACGGCGATCGTCGAGGCCGTCCGGGAGGTGGCCGCGGAGCTGGACGCGACCCCCGGGCAGGTGGCGCTCGCGTGGCTGCTCGCCCAGGGCGACGACGTCGCGCCGATCCCGGGCACGAAGAAGGTCAGCCGGCTCGAGGAGAACGCCGGTGCCGACGCCCTCACGTTGAGCGCCGATCAGCTGAGCCGGCTCGACGCCGTGCCCGCGGCCGAGGGTGACCGCTACGAGGACATGTCGATGGTCGGGCGCTGACGCGGCTCAGCCTCGCTGGGTGAGGACCACCAGCGGGATCGAACGGCCGAACGTCGACGCCCGGTCCTCGTAACGCTGCAGGAAGTCGCCCTTGGCCGTGAGCTGGGCGAGCAGCCGCTCGCGTTCGGCACCTTCCGCGACGTGAGCGGTGACGGCGATCTGGCGACGCCTGAGGTGGATCCACGCCGCGGGGTTGGCCCGGACGTTCCAGACCCACGACGGATCGTGCGGGCCGCCGCCGTTCGACCCGACGACGACCAGGCGGTCGCCGTCGGGGTGGAACGGCAGCGCGCTGCGGCGCAGCTTGCCGCTCCTGCGGCCGATCGTCGTCAGCAGCAGCGTGGGTGTGTATCCCCGGCCGCCGGCCTTGGCGTACTGCCACGTGATCACCGAGAAGCCGAGATGGCGTACGAGGTGGCGGTCGAGCGCCCGACCGCGGTCGCCGCGCAGCACGATCCATCGGGTGTTGCCGCGCGCGGAGTACTCCATCGCCTTCTCGGATTCCGCCTGCTCGGACTCGGATCCCGCCGCCATGCCACCCGCCTCCCACGATGTGCGTCGGCCGACCGTACTGCCTGGGGCGCGGCGGCAAGCAGCACGCCTAATCTGAGATGCGTGCGGGGCGAGCCGAGCGTGCTGCATCTGGATGCGGACGCGTTCTTCGCCGCCGTCGAGCAGCGGCAGCGGCCGTCCCTGCGTGGCCGGCCGGTCATCGTGGGCGGACTGGGCCCGCGCGGCGTGGTGGCGACGGCGAGCTACGAGGCGCGGCCGTTCGGGGTCGGCTCGGCGATGCCGACGGCCCGGGCCCGCACGCTGTGCCCGTCCGGTGTCTTCCTCGTGCCCCGCTTCGAGGCGTACTCCGCGCACAGCGCCGTCCTCATGGAGATCCTGCGGGCCGCGAGCCCGCTGGTGCAGCCGATCAGCCTCGACGAGGCGTTCGTCGATCTGGCGGCCGGCGGGCACAGCGACCCCGAGGCGGTGGCAGACGGCATCCGCCGCGAGTTCTGGCGGCGCACCGGACTCGTCGTGTCGATCGGCCTCGGCCGCTCCAAGCTGATCGCGAAGCTGGCGTCCGAGGCCGGCAAGCCGCACGGCTGGACGGTCATCCGCGAGCAGGACGAGGACGCGTTCCTGCTGCCGACGCCGGTCAGCAAGCTCTGGGGCGTCGGCCCGGCGACGGAGGCCGTGCTCGCCGGCATCGGCGTCCGTACCGTCGCCGAGCTGCGCGCGACGCCCCGCGGCGAGCTCGTGCGCCTGCTCGGCACCGCCCACGGCAACGGCCTGCACCGGCTCGCCTTCGGCATGGACGAGCGCCCCGTCGAGCCCGACCGCGAGGTGAAGAGCATCGGGGCGGAGCGCACCTTCGCCTTCGACGTCGCCGGCCGTGAGCTGCAGACGGCGGAGCTCCGGACGGTCTTCGGCCATGCCCGCCGCCGGCTCTCGCGACACGGCGGCGGCGTTCGTACCGTGACGGTGAAAGCCCGCTTCAGCGACTTCTCGACGGTCACCCGCGCAATCAGCTTCCTGCACCCGACCGCCGACGAGCAGGCCCTGTACGCGGCCGCGACCCAGGCCATGGACGCCGCGATCAGCGAGGGCGCCCCCATCCGCCTGCTCGGCGTGAGCTTCTCCGGCCTGCGGGCCTACGACCAGCTGACCCTCGACGACGCCGACGCCGCCGACGAGGCCGGCGACATCGAGCCGGACGAGGAGGACACCGGCCCGGAGCTGCCCGCCCCGTTGCGTCCTGACGACGTGCATCCCGGGATCGACGTGCGGGTGGCAGGCCTGGGTGACGGCTGGATCGTGCGGCTCGACGGCGAGCAGCTGACCGTCCGTATCGAGGGCCCCGACACCCCGCCCGGACGCGAGTACCGGCTGCACTGGCCCGACCCCGACGCAGGCCGGGTGCTGCGCATCGCACCCCCCGGTGTCGTCAGCATCCCGGCCCGGTGATCACGCGATACTGCGGCATGCGTTTCTCCGCCGTGCTCCGGCTCCACGGGAAGACCGCCACCGGGATCGAGGTGCCGGACGAGGTGGTCGAGGCGCTCGGGGGCGGCAGACGGCCGGCGGTGAGCGTGACCATCGGCGGCCACACGTATCCCAGCACCATCGCCAGGATGGGCGGCATCTACCTGCTGCCCGTCGCGAAGGAGCACCGGGAGGCCGCCGGGGTCGCGGCCGGTCAGGAGGTCGACGTCGAGGTCACACTGGACGCCGCCCCGCGACAGATCGACGTCCCGGACGACCTCGCGACAGCCCTGGCGGCGGAACCAGGGCTGCGCGAGGCCTTCGACGCCCTCGCCGCCTCGCAGCGCAAGGAGCACGTGCGGGCGGTGACGGACGCCAAGACGGAGGCCACGCGCGAGCGGCGTCTGGCCAAGGTGTTGGACGCCGCCCGCGCGAAGCGGGCCGTGCTGGACGCCTAGTGCCGGATCGCGTTGGCGCCGGCCACCCGGCGCAGCGTGATCCGGTCGATCTCGGTGTAGGCCGCGTTGGTGCCGGGGAGGGCGTCGGCGAGCGTACGGATGGTCATGGTGGTCGACCGGCCGAGGGATGCCGGTGCGACGTCGACGGCGATGAACGCGTAGTCGTCGTAGCGCACCTGTGACCAGTTGACCTCCTCGGGCACCTTGGTCCCCGCGGGATAGCCGCCCGTCGTCGTCGTGCCGGCCTTCGACCAGACGTAGCTGTTCACGATGTTTTCGGTGTTGTTCTCGGCGGAGTTGAGCCCGCCCACCGGGTTGTAGCCGCGGTAGCGCTGCCCCTCGGGCAGGGCCTGCACGCCGGACGGAGTGACGCCGGACGGAGCCGGGGCGGTCGCGCTCGGGGCGGGACGGAACTGGTAGCGCGGGCGGCCGCCGGAGCCGGCGCAGATGTACGTGACGCCGTCTTTGGCCGGCTCGATGGTCGACCGGTCCGGAGCCGCCTTCGTGCGCTTGCCGAACTTGATCGGGTCGGTGCGCTCGAAGATGTGGTTGTGGCCCTGTACGACGAGGTCGACGCCGTACTTGCTGAACAGGCCGTCCAGAGCGCCGCGCACGCCGCCGTCGGAGGCGTGCTGGTTGGTCGTCGAGTACGCGCAGTGGTGGAAGAAAGCGACGACGAAGTCGACCTTCGTGGCCTCCTCGTGGCCCGTCCGCCAGGCCTTCAGGGTCTTCTCCAGCCACTTCAGCTGGGCGCCGTCGGAGTACCCGGTGTTGGTCTGGATCTCGTAAGACAGGTCGTTGGCGTCGACGGAGATGACGCCGACGTTGGCATACGTGAACGCGTAGACCGACGGGCAGCCCTTCGGGCCGTTCCTCGGCAGGTCCAGGCGCTTGGCGTGGCCGCCGTAGCCGTGCGACGGGCTGCCGCCGAGGTATTCGGTGTCGCCGTACAGCGGCTCCATGTCGTGGTTGCCGGTGGCGAACATCCACGGCGAGAAGGCGGCCTGACCGTCGATCTGATTGAGGAAGACGTCCCAGACGTAGGGGTTGTAGTTGTTCTTGCCGACCGGGGAGCCGTTGGTCAGGGCCAGCGTGTCGTCGGCGGGCAGGCCGGTGCCGCTCGGGTCGGCGTAGCAGATGTCACCGGCGAGCAAGGTGAACGCCGGTCGCTGTGTGGCCATCAGGTTGCTCTGGGTGATAGCGGGCGTCGGGTCGGTGCCGGTCAGGCCGGCGACCGGGTCCGCCGCGTTGTAGTAGTTGTTGTCGAAGACACCGCGCGGCCAGGTGCCGCCGGCCGCCGTGACGAGCGCCGGGGCCTGGCCCCAGACGAACTTGGGGTCGGTCGGCGCGAGGTTGGTGCCCACGTCGGCGAAGGCCGTGAAGGTGAAGGCGTCCGGGACGTGGCCGCGGGTGCCGAGGTTCTTGCGCGACGGCGCCGTCGTGAAGTAGGCGTCGCCGGTCGTCGTGCCGTCCGAGAGCCGGAAGCGGTAGTGGTAGAGCGTGCCGGGACGCAGGCCGTCGAGCTCGCCCTTGATGTAGTACTGGCTGCCGACGGGGCCGCCCGGGATGGCGTACATGCCGACCAGGTGGACGATGTCGGCTGAGACGCGGGAGCCGTAGTGCCCGGGTGAGGTGCCGACCTCGATGAACCCGCGCAGGCTCTTCGGCAGCACGCCGCTCGGCGACACGATCTGCGCGGTCGCGCGCATGGCGTTGGTGGCGTCGCGGTGGACGTCGCTCACCCAGGACAGGTGACGGCCGGTGACGAGGAGCCCGGCGTGGCCGGACGTGCCTCCCCCGGCGGCGAAGGCGGCGCGGGCGAGCGGGATCTGAGCGAGCGCGAGGCCGCCGGCGCCGGCCATGGCGCCCTTCAGCAGTCCGCGCCGGCTGACCGGCTGCCGGGCGAGGAGGGTGGCGTTCCAGGCGGAGTACTCGTCCACGGAGAGCGCCCGGTCGGGACTGGTCATCGACATGTCCCCATTGCGTCAGGGCTCGCTGACCGGCCGGCGCAAAGGATCTGTCCGTCCGGCGAACTCGAGGTGAAAATCGTCGCTATCGGGAAAGCGCGTCGCCGGCCGCCTGCCGTGCGTTGCACACCTTGATCACCAGGTGAGAGCAGTAGTGTGCGCCAGGTCACGTCAGCACGGGGGAAAGTCGAGGCGTGCGTTGAGCGCTGGAGCGGTGGGCGTCGAGCCGGGGATCGCCGGCAGGTCGTCGTGGTCGGCCCGGGTGTGGAACCGGCAGCTGTCCAGCTATCCGAACACCGGGCCGCGCACGTTCTACCTCGGCCTCACGGTGCTCTCGACGATCATCCTGTACTACGAGTTCTATCTGCAGGGCGCCGTCGCGACGCAGATCATCCGGCAGTACGACATGACCTTCACCTTCTTCGTGGCGGCGTCGATCATCGCGAACGGCATCGGCGCCTTCGCCTCGCTCATCGCCGGCCTCGCCGACCGCTGGGGCCGGGCCAACCTCGTCACGTACGGGCTGCTGATCACCGGCCTGCTGTACGCCTTCGCCCTCCCCCACGCGCCCGACAAGTACTGGTTCACCGTCATCTACTCGGTGGTCGGCTTCGTCGAGGGCATCGTGCTGGTGGCGACGCCCGCGCTGATCCGTGACTTCTCGCCGCAGGTCGGCCGCGGCTTCGCGATGGGCTTCTGGACCCTCGGCCCGGTGCTCGGCAGCCTCGTCGTGACCATGGTGTCGAGCAACACCCTGGAGAGCCACCCCGACTGGCGCTTCCAGTTCTACGTCTGCGGCACGGTCGGTCTCGTCGTCTTCGTGCTGGCCTTCGTCGGCCTGCGGGAGCTGTCACCGCGGTTGCGCGACCAGCTCATGGTCACGATGCGCGACCGGGTGATCGTCGAGGCGCGGGCCGCCGGCCTGAAGCTCGAGGACCTCTCGCAGAACCTGTGGAAGCAGATGCTGCGGCTGCGCATCTTCGCGCCGGCGTTCTCGATCAGCCTGTTCCTGCTGCTCTACTACGTCGCCGCCGGGTTCGCCGTCGTCTACCTGGCGACCGTCTTCGGCTACAGCGAGGCGCGGGCCAACGCGCTCGCCAACTGGTACTGGATCACCAACGCGCTCTCGCTGGTGCTCACCGGGTTGCTGTCGGACTACCTGCGGGTGCGCAAGCCCTTCATGGTGGTCGGGACCCTGATCAGCCTGGTGGGCGTCGGGCTCTTCGCCGGAACGGCGACCGCCGCCGACACCACGGGCTACTACCACCTCGCGGTGCTCTTCATCGTCATCGCCTTCGGCGGCGGGATGGCGTACTGCGCCTGGATGGCGGCCTTCACCGAGACCGTCGAGAAGATCAACCCGGCGGGCACGGCCACCGGGCTCGCCGTCTGGGGCTGGGTCATCCGTGCGGTCGTGACGGTCGCGCTGCTGATCCTCACCTTCGTGGTGTCGTCCACTTCGACGCTGGTCGACACGCAGGGGCGCTACCCGACGCAGGTCGCCATCCTGCAGTCGCTGGACAAGGACACCGCGGCCGCACTCGCCCGCAACCCCGCCGATACGGCTGCCCTGTCCGTCGCGCTCGGCGACGTGGCCCGCCAGCAGTCCGCACTCGACTCCCGGGCCAACCCCTCGGGTGACGCGGCGGCGGTATCGGCGGCCGTCACCCGGTACGCCGCTCCGCTGAAGACGCTGCTCGCGCTGGACCCGCAGACCGCCGCCGCGTTGAGCCGGAATGCGACCGACCCATCCGCGCTGCCCAAGGCGCTCGGCGAGATCGCGCGGGCGCAGGGCCGTACGACGGCACAGGCCGACGCCGTCCAGGCCGCTGCCGCCCGGCATCCGCAGGAGCTCGCCACCGCGAGCGTCATCGACGACCAGACACTCGCCGGCCTCAGCGCCGCTCCCACCACAGCGCTGATCGCCAAGGCGCAGGGTGAGATCGCCTCGGCCCTGAAGATCAGTCCGGCTGCGGCGCTGACCCGGCTCACCGCGCTGTCGGTCCCGGCCACCAAGACCGACCTGACGCTGGTCAACCCGTACGCGACGGCGCTCAAGTCCGCGAACGCCGCCGTACCCGCGGCGGACCTGGCGCTGGTGAACAAGTACGGCACGGTCCTGCAAAACGCACAGTCGGGCGTACCGGCTGCCGAGCTCGCCAAGCTGCAGAAGGCCGCGGCCGACACCCCGCACGAGTGGCAGCGCTGGTGGTGGGTGTGCTTCGTCGGTCAGATCCTCTTCCTGCCGTTCATCTTCCTGCTGACCGGCCGGTGGAGCCCGCGCAAGGCCAAGCAGGACGAGGCCGAGCACGAGGCGATGGTGGAGCGGGAGCTCGCCGCCCTGGGCGCCGGACGGTCGTAGCACCGACAGTCGAGAACGGGGCATGCATCGCGCGGTGCCGCGGTTGGCGTCTGGGTAGACAGCCGTGATCGTCCCCGACCCCTGGAGCTTCCCGTGGCCTCCGTCAATGACCTGCTGACCGACGCGTTCAACCGGGTGCAGGAGGAGGTGCACGCGGTCTGCGAGGGCCTCACGATCGAGCAGGTCACCGCCCGGCCCGGCCCCGACGCGAACACCGTCGGCTGGCTGGTCTGGCACCTCACCCGGGTGCAGGACGACCACGTCGCGCAGGTGGCCGGCCGCGAGCAGGTCTGGACCAGCGACGAGTGGTCGGAGTGGTTCGGCCTTCCCTTCGAGCCGGGCGCGACGGGGTACGGCCAGACACCCGAGGAGGTCGGCGCCGTCGTCGCCTCACCCGAGCTGCTGACCGGCTACTACGACGCCGTGCACGCCAAGACGCTCGACTACGTGAAGGGCCTCGACGAGCAGGACCTCGACCGCGTGGTCGACGCGCAGTGGGACCCGCCGGTCACCCTCGACGTGCGGCTGATGAGCGTCGTGTCCGACGACCTGCAGCACATCGGGCAGGCCGCGTACGTACGCGGCCTGCTGCGATGAGCCTCGAACTTCCGCTGAGCCCTACAGCTGGGAGCCGCTGCCGCCGGCGCTGACCTCGAAGACGGCGCCGGAGATGTGCCGGGCCGCGTCGGAGACGAGGAAGGCCGCGACGTCGGCGAGCTCCTGCGGGTCCAGCCAGGCCACCCGCATCGGGTTCATGTTCTCGTACCGCGGCCGTACGGCGTCCATCGTCGGGTTCTCGATGTCGGGGGCGAAAAGGCTGTACATCGGGGCGTTGTGCACCATCGGGGTGTCGGTCGTGGTCGGGCAGATGCAGTTGACGGTGACCCCGCTGGTGCCGAGCTCCAGCGCCAGCGTCTTGACCAGGCTGATCACGCCGGCCTTGGCGGCGGCGTAGTGGGCGATGTGCGGGGCGCCGCCGCGGCCGGCCATCGACGCGGTCGCGATGATCCGCCCGCTCCCCTGCTTCTTCATCACCGGCACGGCCGCGCGCAGCGTGCGGAAGATGCCGCCGAGGTTGACCGCGACCATCTCGTCGAACTGGACGTCAGTGATCTCTTCGAAGGCGTTGAAGTTGCAGATGCCGGCCTGGGCGACGACGACGTCGAGGCTGCCCAGCTCGTTCACCGCCGTCTCGACGGCGCCGTTGACGTCGGCGGAGTTGCGGACGTCGCCGCGGACGCCGATGGCCTTGGCACCGGCCCCGCGTACGAGGTCGAGGGTCTCCTCGAGGTCCTCCGGGCTCGCCGTCTCGTACGGCAGGCCGGTCAGCGGGCCCGGCACGTCGAGCGCGACGATGTCGTAGCCGAGCTTGGCCAGCGTGACCGCGTGGGCCCGGCCCTGGCCGCGCCCGCCTCCGGTGATGAGTGCAACGCCCATGGGTTACTCACGTCCTTTCCCGAATCGCGTCGCCGCATCGGCACGCAGATCGCCCTTCGCCAGCTTGCCGCCCGATGACTTGGGCAGCTCCGGCATGACCACCAGCCGCTCCGGCAGGTACTCCGACGAGACCCCGCGCTCCTTGAGGAACGCGACGAGCTCGTCCAGCTCGAGGGTGGCCCCGTCGACCAGCTCGACGTAGACCGCGACCCGCTCGCCGAAGGTCGGGTCGGGTGACGGCACCGCGCCCACCAGCGCCACCTTGGGGTGGGCGCCGACCTCGTCCTCGACGTAGGGCGCGCTGATGTTCTTGCCGCCCCGGATGATGATGTCGGACTTGCGGCCGACCACCGCGAGGTAGCCACCGGAGTCGACGGTCACCTCGTCGGCGTGCAGGACGAAGCCGTCGGCGGTGAAGAGCTGCGCGTTGGCCTTGTCGTCCTCGAGGTAGCCGAACGAGATCGCCGGGCCACGTGAGCCGGGCTGACCCCGGCCGGTGCCGGTGACGTCGGCGCCCTCGTCGTCGTACAGCCGCAGCTCGGTGCCGGGCTGCACGCGGCCGGCGGTGCGCAGTCGCGGCTCGGTCGGGTCGGAGATCGTCGTCGCGGTGGCGAAGCCGCTCTCGTTGGAGCCGTAGAAGTTCAGCACGGTCGCGCCGGTACGCCGCTCGAAGTCGCGGGCGCGCTCGTACGGGATGAGCTCGCCGCCGGTGAACAAGATTCGCAGCGACGTGAGGTCGTACTTGTCGAGGTCGGGCGCGTTGAGCATGAGGATGAACTGGGTGCTCACCGCGCACAGCACGGTGACCTTCTCGCGCTCGATCAGCTCGAGCGCCTTGCTCGCGTTGAACCGCTCCATCACGACGGTCGGGGCGCCGAGGAGGGTCGGCGTGAAGTGCGAGGTCCACTGCCCGAAGCCGAACGGGGCGGGGACGACGGCCATGAAGACGTCGTCGGGGCGCAGCTCGCCGACCTGCTCGGCGATCACGTGGAAGTAGTACCAGCGGTTCTGGTGGTGCATGACGCACTTGGGCAGCCCGGTGGTGCCCGACGTCGAGTTGACCAGCCAGAGGTCGTCGGGGCCGAGCTTGCGGTCACGCCAGGTGTCGGCGGGCGCGGGGGCGATCACCTCGCCGTCGACGGAGAAGTGCCCGACGGTCAGGTCGTCCGGGAAGACGACGTGGTGACGCAGCGCGGGAGCGGCCTCGCGCAAGGCGGGCATCTCGTCGGCGACGACCCGGTCACGGTGCACGGCAGTGGTGATGAGCCCGACGGCCTGGGTGCGGGCGAGCAGGTGCCGCAGCTCGCGGTCACCGGCCCGGGCGCCGATGCCGACGGTGACGAGCCCGGCCTTCTCGCACGCGACGAAGGCGATGTGCACCGCGGCGGTGTCGGGCAGCTGGACGGCGACGCGCTCCCCCGGCTGGTAGCCGGCCGCGACCAGGACGCCGGCGAGCCGGTCGGAGAGCTCCGAGTACTGCCGCCAGCTGACCCGCTCGGTCTCGGTGATGAACGCGGGCGCGTCGGGCCGGGACGCGGCGTAACCTTCGATGTCGTCGGCGAGCGTCTCGTCGCGCCACCAGCCGTGCTCGCGGTAGTGCTTCGCGAGCAGGGCGCGATCCGCCCCGTCGACGCGCTGCGGGTCGTGCACGCTCACACCAGCTCCTGCCCTCGCCGATCGGTCCCGGCCATAATTTCAGACCGCCGGTCAAGAAGTACGCACCGGGTGCCCGACCCTACGGCGTCGCGTTGCTCCGAGTTCCGCTGCCTGCCCCGACCGGCAGCTGCTCCAGCTCCGGACCCGCGCCGGGGATCAGACCCCGGTCGGCCCGACTCTCGGCCTCGGCCGCCTCAGCCGCTTCGGCAGCGGCCGCCTGCTCGCCGCTCATGGTGCGCAACGGCACCTCGCGCTGCACGATGGCGAGGATCAGGGCGATCACGAGCACGCCCGCCGCCGCCAGGAAGGCGATGGTCATGGCGGACGTGAAGCCCTCCTTGAAGGGGTGCGACAGCACGGGGTCGAACTTGGCGAGGAACGAGGTGTCGTTCAGGTTCGACGTGCCACCACTCTGCAGCTTGGCGATCTGGTCGGGATGCGCTGCAGCAGCCGCCTGGAAGGCCGGATCGGTGGCGACTCGGGCGTAGGCGCTGCTGATCTTGCCCTGCACCGTGGAGTAGACGACGGACAGGAAGACGGCGACGCCGATGGTGCCGCCCATCTGACGGAAGAAGGTCGCCGACGACGTGGCGACGCCGATGTCGCGCGGCGAGACCGAGTTCTGCATCGACAGCACGATCGACTGCGTGTTCATACCGATGCCGGCGCCCACCAGGACCATGGCGACACTGACGAAACCGAGCGAGCTGTCGGCGGAGATCCGTGAGAGCAGGGTGAGCCCGACGAGCATGGAGGCGCAGCCCACGATCGGGAAGATCCGGTAGTGACCGGTACGCGACGTGACCTGGCCGGACGTGATCGAGCCCGCCATCAGGCCGAGCACCAGGGGCAGCGTGAGCAAGCCGGCCTCAGTGGGCGACTTGCCCTTCACCAGCTGCAGGTAGAGCGGGATGAGGGTGAGTCCGCCGAACATGCCGATGCCGATGAACGTCGACTGCAACGACCCGATCCGGAAGGCACGCACCCGGAACATCCGGGACGGCAGCAACGCCGACTCGCCGGCGCGCCGCTCGGCGAGGACGAAACCGGCCAGTCCCGCGAGGCCGACCAGGTAACAGGCGAGTGAGGAGGCGGATGCCCAGCCCCACTCGCGTCCCTGCTCGGCGACCAGCAGGAGCGGCACGACCCCGACGATGAGCAGCGCGGTGCCGAGCAGATCGAGCTGGCGCTTGGTGCGGCTGTGGTCGACCCGGAGCACCCGGTTGACGACGAAGAGCGCCAGGATCCCGATGGGCACGTTGAGCAGGAAGATCCAGCGCCAGCCGTCGAGCCCGGCGAGGTGGTCCTGTCCCGCGAGGGCGCCGCCGACCACCGGCCCGAGCACGCTCGACGTGCCGAAGACGGCGAGGAAGTAGCCCTGGTACTTGGCCCGCTGCCGCGGCGGGATGATGTCGCCGGTGATCGCCAACGCCAGGGTGAAGAGGCCACCGGCCCCGATCCCCTGGAAGGCGCGGAACCCGGCGAGCATGTACATCGACGTGGCGAACGAGCAGGCGGCGGAACCGACGATGAAGATGGCGATCGCGGCCAGGAAGAACGGCTTCCGGCCGTACATGTCGGAGAGCTTGCCGTAGAGCGGGGTCGCGACCGTCGACGTGATCAGGAAGGCCGTGGTCACCCACGCCTGGGCGGTGAGCCCGTCGAGGCTCTGCCCGATCTTGTAGATCGACGTGGACACCACGGTCTGGTCGAGCGCCGCGAGGAACATCCCGAGCATGAGGCCGGAGAGCACGACCAAGATCTGCTTGTGGGTGTACTGGCCGGTCGGCCCGGGCTCCACCACCGTTGCTGTCACCGTGGACTGACTCCCTACGTATTGATCAACTCGAGCGACTGTAGCGCCACTTGCTTGTGCCTACCAACTATTACTCTCTGCTAACGATTCCCGCTCGTGATGGGGCGCACGTCACGGCTTACGGTGAGCGGCGTGCGCGCGGCCTTCCACACCGAGCAGGGCGACATCGACGTGCTCCGGGTCGGGCAGCTGCCCGATGCCGTCGCCGGACCGGACGAGGTGCTCGTCCGCGTACGCGCCTCCTCGCTCGACCGGGTCGACCTCTTCTTCCGGTCCGGACGCAACAAGATGCGGATCTCCGGCGCGCACATCGGCGGCCGCGACGTCGCCGGCACGATCGCGGAGCTCGGGGCGGGGGTCGCCGCGGCGTACCCGGACCTCGCCGTCGGTCAACCCGTGGTCGGTGTCGCCGTCCGCAGCGCCCACGCCGAGCTCGTGCCCGTGCCGGCCGGGCACGTCTTCCCCCTGCCCTCCACCTGCACGTACGAGCAGGCCGCCGCCATCCCGACGGCGGGACGCACCGCGTACGACGGGCTCGTGAACCGCGGCCGGCTGGTGCGCGGCGAGACCGCCCTCGTCATAGCCGCGAGCAGCGGGGTCGGCAGCTTCGGCGTGCAGATCGCGTACGCGCTGGGCGCCACCGTGCTCACCACCGCCGGGTCGGAGGACAAGCGGCGCCGGGCCGCCGAGCTGCCCGGGGTCGAGGCCGTGTTCGACCACTACGGCGACGACGTCACCGCGCGGGCGCTGGAGCTGACCGGCGGGCGCGGGGTCGACGTCGTGCTCGACCCGGTGGGGGCGGCGACCTTCGCGGCCGGCTTCTACGCGCTCGGGCGCGACGGGCGGTACGTCACGACCGGCGTGACGGCGGGCCACCGGGCAGACCTGCACCTCGGCCGGGTCTTCGAGCGCGGGCTCACCGTGACCGGGGTCGGGCGGCCGGACGCCGCGTACGTACGCGCCACCATGCTCGGGCTGCTTCAGCTGGTCGAACGCGGCTCCGTGGTGCCGGTCGTGCACGCGGTGCTGCCGTTGGACGAGATCGCCGCGGGGCACGCGCTGCTGGAGCGCTCCGAGGTCTTCGGCAAGGTCGTCCTCACGCTGTGAACGGTCACATCCACGCCGGCTTCGTGCCGATGATGCGCTGCTCCGCGAGGCCCGCGATCTCCTCCGGGCTCAGGCCGAGGGACCCGAGGACCACCTCGTTGTCCTGACCGAGGGTCGGGGCTCCGCGGGTGTACACCGGCCGCGGCATGGCCGAGAAGGTGAACGGCAGGCCCGGGTAGTCGAGGGCGCCGACCACCGGATGGCTGATCCGCTGGAACCAGCCGCGAGCCCGCAGCTGCGGCGTGTCGTTCAGACGGCGCGCGTCGAGGGTGCGGGCGACCGGGACCCCGTGGTCGATGAGGTGCTCGAGGGCGTCCTCGAGCGGGCGGAAGGCGAGCCATCGGGTCAGCTCGACGTCGAGGTGGTCGTGCGCCGCGAGGCGGCCCTCGAGGGTGGCGAGCGCCGGGTCGGCCGCCCACTCCGGCTCGCCGAGGGCCTGGACCAGCGCCGTCCAGTGCGCCTCCGTCTCGACGCTGAGCACGAGGTAGTCATCGGTCTCGTCGGTGTCGGCGCAGGGGTAGAGGCCCTGCGGCGCGGCCTCGAACGAGCGGTTGCCCGTACGGGTGAGCAGCACCCCGTTGGCGGTCCACTCGATGGTCTGCTCGGCGGCGATGTTGAGCGCCGCCTCGGCGAGCGGGGACTCGACGAGCAGCCCTTCGCCGGTGGCGGCGCGGTGCTCGAGGGCGGCGACGACCCCGAGTACGGCGTGCAACGCCCCGAGCACGTCGCAGACGCCGCGCGGCACCAGCGGGCCGTCCGGCTCCGCCGTGCCTTCGGGGAAGCCGGTGAGCCAGGCCAGCCCGGAGTTCTGCTCGACGGTCATCGCGAAGCCGCCGCGGTCACGCCAGGGCCCGTCGAGCCCGAACGCCGGCAGCCGCAGCACGACCAGGTCGGGACGCGCGGCCCGCAGCGCCTGCTCCCCCAGGCCGAAGCCGTCGAGCACCCGCGGGGAGAAGTTGTCGACCACGATGTCGGCGTCCGCGACGAGCTTGCGGGCGAGCTCGGCACCCTCGGGACGGCTCAGGTCGAGCGTGACGTCGCGCAGCCCGACATTGGCGCCGTGGGTGACCGGCGACCACTCGAACAGGAACGGGTCACCGAGCTTCACGCCGCCGGCGAAGCGCATCCCGTCGGGGCGCTGCACCGACTCGATCTTGACGACGTCGGCGCCCATCGAGGCCAGGTAGGACGCGACGTAGGGGCCGGCCCAGAACGCCACGAAGGCGACGACGCGCAACCCCTCCAGCGGGCGCGGCGGCGTGGCCTCCGCGGGAGCGCCCGGAGCCGGGTCGGGCTCGGCAGGCAGCTCGGCGAGCAGACCGGGCCCGTGCTCGTCCAGGAGCGGCGACGGCAGCGGCTCCGGCGAGCGGTGCCGGCCGAACAGGTAGGGGCGGCGCGGTTGTTGGAAGCCGCCGGGGTGCTCCTGGTAGACGCCGCGGTCGACGTACTGCTGCATCTCGAGCACGGTGCGCCCGTCGCCGACCGCCGTCACCGGGATGCGCAGCAGCGACGCGAGCTCGACGATCTCCTCGACCGTGTGCGCCCGGGTCCACTCCGCGATCGCGTTGCGCAGCTCGACGCGGCGCGGCATGCGCCCGACGGCATGGGCGAGCTGCGGGTCCTCGCCCCACTCGGGATGCTCGACCATCGCTGCGAAGTCGGCCCACTGCTGGTGGGTGATGGTGCAGAAGCCGACCCAGCCGTCGGAGGCCGGCTCGATGGACGGGATCTCGATGCTGCGGCCGTAGAGCCGCTCTTCGACCTGCGCGAAGATCATCTGGTACGAGGTCATCGACACGATCATGGTCTCGAGCATCGAGACGTCGACGTGCTGGCCGCGCCCGCTGCGGCGCGCCGCCAGGGCAGCGATCGCTCCCGCGCTCGCCGCTGCCGCGCCGGACACCCATTGCCCGATCGCGCCGCCGACGGCGACCGGGGTGTGGCCCGGGATGCCCCGCGAGGACAACGAGCCGCACAGCGCCTGCAGCGTGAAGTCGGTGGCCGGGCGCGTGCTCCACGGGCCGCCGCGGCCGAAGGCCGAGACCGACAGCAGCGAGGTGGCGGGGTTGCGCGCCTGCAGCGCCTCCAGGCCGAGGCCGAGCGCCTCGATCCGTCCCGGCTCCTCGGTCTCGAGAACGAGGTCACAGGTGGCGGCGACGCGCTGGGCGAGCTGGACGCCCTCCGGCGACCCGAGATCGGCGACGGCACTGCGGTGGCCGGCGTGCAGGTATTGGAAGAGCGGGCCGCCCTTGTCCCGGTCGACGGGTGTGCCCGAGGCGGAACGACCCCGCAGCGGGTCGCCACCCGGGGGCTCGAGCTTGATGACGTCGGCTCCCGCGTCACCGAGGAGCTTGGCGCAGTAACCGCCCGCGATGCCCGTCGACAGATCGAGCACGCGCAGATGCAGCGGCTTGAGCGGCGACAGGTTGGTGCTGGCAGGGTCGTTGCTGGCAGGGTCGGATGCGGCGGCTGATGGCCGGTCGACTTCCGTAGGGCTGGACACGACGGGACGAACCTCCTCGACTGGCTGCCTCACACCTTGTCACGCCCGTAGGGGCGCACCCCGGGCCGGGATGTGACACAGGTCTCGCTGCGGGCGGATGGGTGGCCTAGGCTGCCGGGCTATGACGGTCACCGAGCAGCGCCCACGTCCGGTCATCGAGCAAAGCCGCACCTGGGCCGCGGTCGAAGCGCGCCTTGCCCGTGAGAGCGACCCGGTGCTCGTCCGCAACCTCGAAGCGGTGCTCTCGCACATGAAGTCGGAGGCCGCGGGTGACCTCGACGGGCTGCTCGTGACGCTGTCGGACGCCGCGTCGTACCACGCCTGGGGCGCGCCGCCGGCTGGGAGCCCGACCGGCAAGGCGCAGGTACGGCGCTTCTACGAAGACTTCATCGCCTCCGGGGCGACCCGGCTCGCGTTCGACATCGACCACCTCGTCGTCGACCGCGACTGCATCCTCACCGAGGGCGTCATGCGGATGGCCTACCCAGGCTCCACCCTCGCCGCCCGCGGCATCGCGGTCGACGACGAGTCGGCGTTCTACCTGTACGAGGCCCGCATGGCCACGCTGTGGCCGTTCGACGAGAACGGCCTGATCGTCGGCGAGGACACCTACACGGGCGGCGACGGCTTCGCCGGGATCGCGGACCGCAAGCTCGACCCCGCCGACATCGTCTGAGCCGGGCGCCGCCCGATCGGACAGCTCAGCGCACCGGACCGGTGTGGCCCTGCGGGAACGGGAAGATGTCGGACCGGCCGGAGCGCGCCAGGCTCTGGTAGTCGCGGGCGGCGAACTGCCAGACACCGTCCGTGTTCTTCTCGTAGTTGTCGTGGTAGATGCCGTGGATGACGCTCCAGTTGCCGCCGTGGGCGTACTGACGCAGCTCGCTCATGTACATCCGGCCGGTGGCCCTGGTGGCGTCTTTGACCCGGATGACCGTGTTGAGGATGACGAACTGGAAGAACTCGAACTGCTCGAGTGACCCGGCGATGAACTGGCCGATCTCGCCCGGCCCGGTGAAGTCCATCCCGGACTGGATCAGGTCGAGGTGGATCCGGCAGTGCGGCTGGAAGAGCGGGACCAGCTCGTCCCAGGACTGACGGGTGACCACGTCGGCGTACTCGTTCTGCAAGCGGGTGATCGCGATGTAGTCGACGGTTTCCTGCGTCAGGGCAGCGGCATCCATGCGTCAACCCAAGCAGACGCCGCGCGGTCCTCCCGAACCGCCTCGGAGGAGCCAGGCGGGTCGAGCTCCACCGTGACACGGTCGAGGTCGACGAAGGCGTGGCGGACGCCGTCCAGCCGGGCGGCGGCCCACGCCCGGACCTGGTCCTGCTGGGCGAAGACCACGACCTGCCGCTGCGACGCCAACTGCAGCAGCAGCTCGAGCATGCCGTCGGTGCGATCGGGATCGGCGTGCACGGTGACGTCGTCGAGCAGCAGCGGGCAGGTGTCGTGGCCGGCGCCGAGGAGGTCGACGAGCGCGACCCGCAGCAGCAGGTGCACCTGCTCGGCCGTGCCGTGGCTCAGCGCGCGTGCCGGCCGGAAGGTGCCCGACGCGTCGCGCACCTCGATCGCCAACGCCGCCGGATCGATGCGCGCCGCCGTGTACCGCCCGCCGGTGACGCGGGGCAGGTGCGCCGAGACGGAGGCCGACAGCTCGGGGGCGACCTCGCGGTGCACCTGCTCCTGGGCGCGGGCGAGGAAGCCGATGGTCAGCCCGAGCGTCTCGTCGAGCTCGCGGACCCGCGCCAGCTCGACGTGGGCCGCTGCCAACTGCTCCTCCGCCGTGGCCAGCGCGGGCACGCCGGCCGCGCGGGCGGTCAGCTCGGCATCGGCGCGGGCGAGCCGGAGCTCGGCGTCGTGCCGACGCCGGAGTGCGGCCTCCCGGACCGACCCGTCCGGGACGACCGGGCTCTGCCCGGCGTTGCGACTCCCCTGGGGTGGGCCGGGCCCGCGTCGGGTGCGGACGTGGGCGTATTGCACCCGTTGACCGGCCCGGACGGCGGCAGCCGCGACCGACAGCACCAGCGCCGCCGCGACGACGAACGCGGCGCCGCGGGCCACGCCGGACACCAGCAGCCCG
This sequence comes from Frankiaceae bacterium, assembly GCA_965199805.1. Lineage (GTDB taxonomy): Bacteria > Actinomycetota > Actinomycetes > Frankiales > Frankiaceae > DATAZK01. The sequence continues at coordinate 421,998 of CBDATO010000001.1, forward strand.
AGCACCGCGAGCAGCACAGCCGCCGCCAGCGCGGCGGCGAGGCTCCCCCACCGCAGGGCCACCGGCGCGCCGACCGGCTCCGCGAGGCCGACGGACGGCTCCGGGACGGGCTCGGAGGGCGGACGGGCCGGGACGGGGGCGCATCGGGCCAGCTGCTCGGCCGCCTCGGCCCGGCGACCGGCCGCTTCGGCCAGCTCGGCGGCGGCAGCCCGAGCGCTCTCGACACCCTGCTCCGCGGTGCGGAGGGCATCGAGGGCGCGGCGCAACGGGCGTACGGACGAGGTCGCCTCCCGCCCGACGGCGGCCCGCCGGCAGGCCTCGAGGTCCTCGATCGCCGCTGCGGCCGTCGCCCGGCCGGCGCCGGCTGCGGGAGCGCCGACGGACACCGCACGCTGGAGCGCCTCCTGGAGCCCGTCGACCGAGTCGAGCACGGCCAGCAGCTCCCCCTGCCCCACGCATGCGGTGGCGCGGAAGGTCTGGCGGGTGAGACCGCACCAGACCGACGCATCGGGGCTGCCGTCGGACATGATCTCGGCGCTGACGTCACGGTTGAGCCCCAGGTCGACGGCCCGGCAGTCGACCAGGCCGACCAGCTCCTGCCGGATCTCGATCTCGCGGCCGTCGTCGAGCTGCAGCTCGGCGCTGGTCTGCCACGGCCGGCCACCCCACGGCCGGTGGGCGTCGATGAAGCGCTGGTCGACGACCCCGGGTCGCCCCCGGCCGCGCCGCCGGCCGCACAGGGCCGCGTACAGGGCGGCATGCCAGCTCGACTTGCCGGACTCGTTGGCACCGACGACGACCGTCAACCCGGGGGCGAGCCCGAGGGTGCGCCGCTGCAGCGGCCCGAAGTCGGCCGCGGTCACCGAGACGATGCGCATCAGCGGCTCCCGGCCGCGAGCGGACCACGGGCGTCTGCTCCGGCCAGCTCGGCGGCGCGCCCGTCGAGTGCCAGCAGACCCGCGGTGAGGACGCGCTCGGCCTGCTCCCCGTCGAGGTCGGACGCCAGCACGTCGCGGACGAAGGCGCCGCGCACCGTGCCTTCGGCGGCCAGGGCGGCGAGGTCGTACGCGGGCCGCAGCTGCGCCGGACGCACCACCAGGGCGTCGAGGTGCGCACCGAGGTCGGCGAGCTCCAGGGCCCCGACGTCGAGCTCGGGAGCGCACGACCCGGCCACCCGCAGCCGTACGAGACCGTCGCGGCCGGCCAGCTCCGCCCGCACCAGGTCGCGCACCTCGCCGGCGTGCCGGGCGGCCTCGACGTGCACCGTCACGTCCTGCCAGACCCGGGCCGCGACGGGGATCACCGCCCGCCGCACCGCACCGTCAGCCGTGACGCCGAGCAGCACCGCGCCCCGCGGGCCGTCCTCGCCGAACGCGAGCGGCTCCGGATTGCCCGCATACGTGTGCCACGGACCGTGCACCGGCCGGTGGTAGTGCCCGACCAGCACGTGTGCCAGCCCGCTGCGCTCGACCTGCCGGGCGGTGAACGGCGCGTGCGGCACCTTGCCCTCGCCCTGACCGGCGAGCGTGCCGCGCTCCGAGCCGTGGAACAGCCCGACCGAGACACCGGAGTGCCCGGCCGGGAAGTCGTCCAGGCGGAAGTCGTCCAAGAAACCGTCGGTGTTGGCCGGGGCCAGGTGTGCCGCGCCGAAGACCGTGCCCGACCTCAGCTCGTACGGCTGCAGCCGGTCACCCGAGAAAACGTGCACGTTGGACGGCCACGCGACGCGGCCGTACAGGCTGGTGGGACCGAGCCAGTCGTGATTGCCCGGCGCGAGCAGCACCGGGCAGGACAGCTCGCCGAACGCCGACCGCAGGAAGGCCCCGGTGTCGGGGCCCGCGTAGTCGTGCTCGAACAGGTCACCCGCGATGCAGAGGGCGTCGACCCGCTCCTCGTCCGCCGTCTCCACGACCCGCAGCAGCGCGGTGCGCAGCGCCGTGCGCAACATCCGCCCGACCCGGGGCCCGGCCCAGGTGAACGGTGCGTCGAGGTGCAGGTCGGAGCACAGGAGCAGCTTCACGACGCGCACCGTCGCACGGGCGTCCGACAATTTCCGGCACCCGCGGCGCCGACACCGGACGATGCGCCACACTCGCGGGCATGCAGCTGCGGGTGACCGGTTTCGACCATCTCGTGCTGGCGGTGGCCGACGTCGAGCGCTCCCTGGCCTGGTACTCCGACGTGCTCGGCCTGGCCGGCGTCCGGGTCGACGAGTGGCGGGCCGGCAAGGCGCCGTTCCCGTCGGTCCGGGTCAGCACCGAGGCGATCCTCGACCTCGTCCCGGCCCGGGGTGACCGGGCCGCGCGCGGCAACGTCGACCACTTCTGCCTGGTGGTCGAGCCGATGGACTGGCCCGCCGTCGTGGCCGCCGGCGACCTCGACGTGGTCGAGGGACCCGCCACCCGGTACGGCGCCCGCGGCAACGGCGAGTCGCTCTACGTCCGCGATCCGGACGGCAACGTCGTCGAGCTGCGCTATTACGAGACGCCGTAGCGTCGCCCCATGAGTACCGCCTCGGCCGTCCGGCTCACCTCGTTCGCGTCGGGTGGCGGCTGCGCCTGCAAGATCCCGCCCGGGGAGCTCGAGGAGGCGCTCGTCGGCCTGACCGGCCAGCGCACCCCGGGCCTGCTCGTCGGTCTGGACTCCGGTGACGACGCGGCCGTCACGCTCGTACGGCCGGACCTCGCCGTCGTCGCCACGGCCGACTTCTTCACCCCGGTCGTCGACGACGCGTACGACTGGGGACGCATCGCCGCGGCCAACGCGCTGTCCGACGTGTACGCCATGGGCGGCACCCCGGTGCTCGCCGTGAACCTGCTGGCCTGGCCGCGCGAGAAGCTCCCGTACTCGCTGGCGCGGGAGGTGTTGCGCGGCGGGCTCGACGTGGCGGCGCAGGCCGGTTGCGCGGTCGGGGGCGGGCACAGCATCGACGACCCGGAGCCGAAGTACGGCATGGCCGTCACCGGGGTCGCCGACCCCCGACGGCTGCTGCGCAACGACGCCGGACGCCCCGGCCTGCCGCTCACGCTGACCAAGCCGCTCGGCCTCGGCGTGCTGAACAACCGGCACAAGGCCACCGGCGAGCGCTTCGACGAGGCCGTCGCGGTGATGACGACCCTGAACGCGGCCGCGTCCGAAGCGGCGCTCGCCGCCGGCGCCGAGGCGGCCACCGACGTGACCGGCTTCGGCCTGCTCGGCCACCTGCACAAGCTCGCGCGCGCGAGCGGCTGCGCAGCCGTCGTCGAGGCGGCCGCCGTGCCGTACCTGGAGCCGGCGCGGGTCTCGGCCGCCGCGGGCTACGTGCCGGGCGGCAGCCGGCGCAACCTCGACTGGGTGCGCCCGCACCTCGTCGTCGACGGATCGCTGGGATCGGACGAGCTTGAGCTGCTGCTGCTGGCCGACGCGCAGACCAGCGGCGGTCTGCTTGTGGCGGCCGAGCTGCCCGGCCATCCCGTGATCGGCGAGCTGGTCGACGGTCCCGCGGGGCAATTGATCATCCGCTGAGGGGCGCAGAATGGCGGGCATGGCCGGCACGCACGCGGTCACCAACCAGCCTCCCCCGCTCGTCGGGTACGACGTCCTCGGCAGCGATCCGGCGCTGACGGCAGCCGTCGCACGGTGGGCGCCGGATGCGGCGCCGGCCGCCCTCGCCGAGCTGCGGGACCTCGGCCTGCTGGCCGGTGGCGCCCTGGCGCAGGACTGGGCCGAGGCCGCCAACACGTATCCCCCGCAGCTGCGCACGCACGACCGCTACGGCCACCGCGTCGACGAGGTCGGCTACCACCCCGCCTACCACTCCCTGATGGACACGGCGGTCCGCCACGGGTTGCACGCCGCTCCGTGGGCGGACCGGCGCCCCGGTGCTCACGTCGTCCGCGCCGCCGGCTTCCTCGTCTGGAGCCAGACCGACGCCGGGCACGGCTGCCCGATCTCCATGACCTACGCGGCCGTCCCCGCCCTGCGTGCACCTGGCGTCGACCCGGCGCTGGCCGCGCAGTGGATCCCGCGGCTGGTCGCCCGCAGCTACGACAGCGCGTTGCACCCGGGCAAGGTCAGCGCGCTGGCGGGCATGGCGATGACCGAGAAGCAGGGCGGGTCCGACGTCCGGACCGGCACCACCCGGGCCGTCGCCACGGACGAGCCGGGCGTGTACGCGCTGACCGGCCACAAGTGGTTCTGCTCGGCCCCCATGAGCGACCTGTTCCTGGTCCTGGCGCAGGCGCCGGGCGGCCTGTCGTGCTTCGCGGTGCCGCGGCTGCTGCCGGACGGATCCCGTAACCCGTTCGCCCTGCAACGCCTCAAGGACAAGCTCGGCAACCGGTCCAACGCCTCGAGCGAGGTCGAGTTCGAGGCCACCCTCGGCTGGCTCGTCGGGCCGGAGGGCCGGGGCGTCGCGACGATCACCCAGATGAAACGCCACCCGGCTCGACTGCGTCATCGGCTCCGCCCCTGGCATGCGCCAGGCCCTCACCCAGGTGGTCCACCACACCCGGCACCGCAGCGCGTTCGGCAGCCGGCTCGTCGACCAGCCGCTCATGGCCAACGTGCTGGCCGACCTCGCCCTCGACTCCGAGGCCGCGACGCTGCTCGCCATGCGGCTCGCCCACGCGGTCGACGCCGACGAGCCGGCGCTGCGCCGCATCGGCACCGCGGTGGCCAAGTTCGCCGTCTGCAAGGGCGCACCCCGCTTCGTCGCCGAGGCGCTGGAGTGCCTCGGCGGCAACGGCTACGTCGAGGAGTCGGGCCTGCCGCGGCTCTACCGCGAGGCGCCGCGGGCGGCATCTGGGAGGGCAGCGGAAACGTCAACGCCCTCGACGTGCTGCGCGTGCTCGGGCGGGAGCCCGACACCGTCGAGGCCCTCCGCGCCGAGATCGCGTACGCGGCCGGCGGCGACCCCCGGCTGGACGCGGCCACGTACCGACTGGACGAAGACCTGCTCGGGGCGGACGAGAGCGGCGCGCGCCGGCTCGTCGGGCGGTTGCACGCGGTGCTCGCCGGCGCACTGATGGTGCGTTTCGCCTCCCCCGCGGCGGCGGACGCGTACTGCGCGACCCGGCAGGGCGGTGATGGGGGCAGCTCGTACGGCACGCTGCCGTCCGGCGTCGACACCGCCGCGATCGTGAGCGCCGCCGCTCCGGAGGTCTAACCCGGATTCGAGGGGCATGCTGGACGCATGGGTCGGGTCACCACGCGTCGACCGGTCACGCGCATCGTCGTCGGCGACCGGGAGCCGGTGACGCGCGCCGACACCCTCGCGGTCGAGGAGCCGCTCGAGCTGCGCGTCGGGGGCGAGACCCTGGCGGTCACCATGCGCACCCCGGGCGCAGACATGGAGCTCGCCGCCGGATTCCTGCTGGCCGAAGGCGTCGTCACGGCGGCCGCCGACATCTCGGCGATGCGGTACTGCGCCGGCACCGACGACGACGGCCGGCAGACCTATAACCTGCTCGACATCACCCTGGCGCCGGGAGTGGCGCCGCCGGACGAGACGGTCTCACGCGCCCTGCTCACCAGCTCGTCGTGCGGGCTCTGCGGGGCCGCCAGCATCGAGGCGGTGCGGCGCAGCAGCGTGTACGAGGTGGCGTCCGACCCGCTCCGCGTCCCGGCGGACGTCATCGCGCAGCTGCCCGACACGCTGCGCCGCGCCCAGGCCGCGTTCGACCGCACCGGTGGGCTGCACGCCGCGGGACTGTTCGACGCGAGCGGGCAGATGCTGGTCTGCCGCGAGGACGTCGGCCGGCACAACGCGGTCGACAAGGTGATCGGCTGGGCGCTGCAGAACGGCGAGGTGCCGGGCCGGGGCCGGCTGCTCATGGTCAGCGGGCGGGCCTCGTACGAGCTCACGCAGAAGGCGTTCATGGCCGGGATCCCGCTGCTCGCGGCGGTGTCGGCGCCGTCGTCGCTCGCCGTCGACCTCGCCAACGAGGTCGGGATGACGCTGCTCGGCTTCGTGCGCGGCGGTGCGATGAACGGCTACTCGGGGGCCTCCCGGGTGGTCGCGGCCGGCTCCGAACGCGGATCCGCGGTCCACGCCGAGAGCGCCTGACCGAGGGCGGCACAGGCCTGCTGCACGTCGGCCGCGCTGCCACCGGCCCGTCCGGCGGCGAGCCCGACCAGGAACGACGTCAGCGGCGCGGCCGGCCGCGCGACGCCGTGGGCCACGTCGCGGGTGAGATCGAGCAGCAGGTCACGCTGCAGCGCCTCCCGGTCGAGCTGCAGGGCGTCGGCCGCGTACGCCATCCAGGCGTCGAGCCGGTTCATGTCGTCGGATCGGTTCGGGTCAGTCAACGGGGTGCTCCTTCGCGAGCCGCCCACGTGCGGCATCGAGGTCCTCGGGATCGTCGCAGTCGAGCCATTCGGCCCGCTCGGCGGCTGCCGGCACGACGACGGGATCCAGCGGAGCCAGGGCCCTGCGCAGCGACGCGCCGACCTGGTCGCCGCCGAGTGCAGCCGTGACGCGCTCGCGCGGCCAGGCGCCGAGCAGCCACTGCGGATGACCCTCCGGATCGGCCAGCACCGCTCCCGAGCCCGGAGCCGCAGCCAGCAGCCGGCCGGCCGTGTCACGGCTGAGGAAGGGCAGATCACCGGCCAGCAGCAGGACGAACGGCGCCTCGGTGTGGGCGAGGCCCGCGGCCGCGGCGGCTGCCGGACCCGCGCCCGGCGGCTGCTCACGCGTCCAGGTCACCGGTACGGCGGTCGGCCGCTCGTCACCCACGACGACGATCAGCCGGGCGCCGACGACCGCGGCCAGCACCCGGTCGAGCAGCGTCGCGTCGCCGACCCGGAGGGCCGTCTTGTCACCGCCGCCCATGCGCCGGCTGGTGCCGCCGGCCAGCACGACCGCGTCGAACTGGCCGCGATCGAACGGCGCGCTCATCCCCCGATGGCGGACATGGGGCGCGGCGGCTGCAGGAACGTCTTGTCGTCGATGCCGTGACCGGCGCGCTTGCCCCGCATCGCCAGCATCCAGCGGGCGGCGATCTCGTCGTCGTCGGCGCCCTCGCGCAGCGGGGCGCGCAGGTCGGACTCGGTACGGGCGAACAGGCAGTCACGCACCTGCCCGTCCGCGGTGAGCCGGACCCGGTCGCATGCCGCACAGAACGGGGCGGTGACGCTCGCGATGATGCCGACCTTGGCCGGGCCGCCGTCGACGAAGAACGTCTCGGCGGGTGCGCTGCCGCGGCCCGGCTCGGGGGTGAGCGTGTGCTCGCGCTCGATCTCGCGCCGGATCTCGGAGGCGGTCACCATCGACGTGCGCTCCCAGCGGTGCTCGGCGTCGAGCGGCATCTGCTCGATGAAGCGCAGCTCGTAGCCGTGGCTCAGGGCGAAGCGCAGAAGCTCGGGGGCCTCGTCGTCGTTCACGCCGCGCATGAGCACGGCGTTGATCTTGACGGGGGTGAGGCCGGCATCGGTGGCGGCCTGCAGCCCGAGCAGCACGTCGTCGAAGCGGTCTCGGCGGGTCAGCGCGAGGAAGCGGTCGCGTCGCAGGGTGTCGAGGCTGACGTTGACCCGGTCGAGCCCGGCGGCGGCCAGCGAGCGGGCGAGCCGGCGCAGGCTCAACCCGTTGGTGGTGATGGAGATGTCGGGCCGCGGGTCGAGCGCAGCGATGCGCTCCACGAGGCCGGGCAGGCCGGGGCGCAACGTCGGCTCCCCGCCGGTCAGCCGGATCTCCCGCACGCCGAGGTGGGTGACGGCGATGCGGATGAGGCGCACGATCTCGTCGTCGGTCAGGAGCTCGGGCGCCGGCAGCCACGGCAGCCCTTCGGCAGGCATGCAGTACGTGCAGCGCAGATTGCACTTGTCGGTCAGCGAGACGCGCAAGTCGGTGGCGACGCGCCCGAAGGTGTCCTCGAGCCGCCCGGCTGCACGTGCCGTTCCGAGGGCTGCCATTGCACCACTCTAGGGACCGCACCCCGCCGATTACCACGGCGTACGCGTACGGCACCGGTTGACGCGATCACCTAACCGGGTACGGGCGCCGGAAAGGTGTACGAAGCTCGCGTAGCACCGATCTTGACCGTGCGGCTCCATCCCTGGTCTCGTGCAGTACGGCGCCGGTCGCCCGAGGAAGCAGAAAGGCACGCCCCATGACTTCGCCACACCCGGCGTCCGCAGACCCCGCGAATGTCCGCTTCGGCGTCGACATCGGGGGCACCGGCATCAAGGGCGCCCCGGTCGACCTCACCACCGGGCAGCTGCTGCGCCCCCGGGTGCGCATCCCCACCCCGCGTCCGGCCACCCCGCAGGGGGTCGCCGCGGTGGTCAACCAGGTGGTGCAGGCCTTCGAGTGGTCCGGGCCGGTGGGGGCCACCTTCCCCGCCGCCGTCAAGGCCGGGTCGGCGATGACCGCCGCCAACGTCGACAAGAGCTGGATCGGCACCAACATCGAGTCCACGCTCGGCGCCGCCACCGGCTGCCCGGTGACGGCCGTGAACGACGCCGACGCCGCCGGCGTGGCCGAGATGATGTACGGCGCCGGCAAGGGCCAGCAGGGCGTCGTCATCATGACGACGTTCGGCACCGGCATCGGCACCGCGCTCTTCCTGCACGGCCAGCTCGTCCCCAACACCGAGCTCGGCCACCTGGAGATCGACGGCAAGGACGCCGAGAAGGGCGCCTCCGAGCTGGTACGGGAGAACAAGGGCCTGAGCTGGAAGGCCTGGGCGAAGCGGGTCAACCGCTACATGACGCACCTCGAGGCCCTCTTCTGGCCCGACCTGATCATCGTGGGCGGCGGCGCGAGCCGTAAGGCCGACAAGTTCCTGCCGCTGCTGACCGTGCGTACGCCCATCGTCGCGGCGGCGCTGCAGAACGACGCCGGCATCGTCGGGGCGGCCGTCGTGGCCACCGGTGACGTCACCCGGCCGGCCCCGGAAGCCCCGGCGCCTGCCCCTGAGTCGATCGCCACGACCACCCCCACCAAGCGACCGGCGAAGGCACCCGCCAAGCGCGCGCCGGCCAAGCGTGCGGCGAGCGGGGCGGCAGCCGCGTCGTCCACCGCCCAGCCCGCGCGGACCCCGCGCGCGACGGCGGGCAAGGCGACCCGGACGCCTGCCGCCGGCCGTACGGCAGCGGCCAAGGCCACGCCGGCGACGCGGACCCCCCGGGCCACGAAGGCCGCCACCGCGACGCCATCCGCCGCCCCGCCGGCGGCTGCTGCACGCACCGCCAAGGTGCCGACCGCGACGGTCGGCGCCGCCACCAAGCGGGCGCCGCGCAAGCGGGCCGTACGGGCCACCGCGCCGGCTCCGGTGACGGAAACGGGTGACGCTCCGAGCGCCTGAGTCCGTACGACTACGGACAGTCAATTGGCGCCGGTCACGGCCGTGTCACGGCGACGAACCGGACTCTTCGTGGCAAGGTTGCGCTGTCTCGCAATCCATTCAGGAGGCCACCTTGCGCGAGCTGCGTGCTGTCCGCATTTCCGACGACGGCAAGGAGCTCCTGCTGGCGGAGGCGGATGCCACCCCGGCCCCCGGCCAGCGGGTCGAGCCCACCTACAGCCTCCAGCTCGATGACCGGCTGCGCGGGCTCGTACGCCAGCGCCCGCAGTCGGCTCCCCTGGTCGGCGTCGGCGCCACCGAGACCCGTCCGGAGAGCGCGCTGAGCCCGCGCGAGATCCAGGCCCGTCTGCGTGCCGGCGAGACCGCCGAGGACGTGGCGCGGCTGGCGGGCATCCCGGTGGTCAGGGTCGCTCGCTACGAGGCCCCGATCGCCGCCGAGCGAGTCCGGATCGTCGACGAGGTCCGTCGCGCGACCGCCCCCGGCCCGCACCGGTCCAACCCGGGACGCGCACTCGGCGTCGTCGTCGACACCCGGCTCACCGAGGACGGTCTCGAGCCCGCCCTGGCGTCCTGGGTGGCTCGCAAGCGTCCCGACAGCACCTGGATCGTCACGGTCGACCTGGCCGACCACCACGCCGAGTGGAGCTGGGACGGCGCCGCCCGGCGCGTCCGCGCCCACGACGACGGTGCCCAGCAGCTGCTGAACCCGTCGCGCGCCTCCTCCGAGGCCCTCATCGCCGTGGCCCAGGCCGCCGGTGTCAGCACCGGTGAGCCGGAGCCGCACGCGCCGCTGGCCCCCGCCCGGGCCGTCGGTGACAGCGGGCCGCCGTCGTCCTCCTCGTCGAAGGTCGGCCCCCAGCGCGCCTCGGCTCGCTCGGGCCTTGTCGTGCTGCCGGGTGAGGGCGCCACCATGGCGCCCTCCGCACCCGCAGCACCGTCCGCACCCGCGGCATCGTCTGCCGGCCCCGCCCTGGACGACGTGCCCGGGGCCGGGAGCACCAGCCGCTCCGCCGACGGCGGGCGCAATGCCTTCGGTGCCGACGCGCGGCCCGAGGCCCTCTCCGCCCGCACCACGTGGACGCCGATGGGCGACGCGGCTCCGGCGGATGGCGCTCCGGCCTCCTCTGCCGACGACACCGCCCCCGACGCCGCAGCGGAGGCGGGTCCCGCGCAGGAGGCTGCTGCCCGTCCCCCGCGTGCCGGTGGCGCCAAGTCCTCGAAGCGGCGCAGTGCCGTCCCGGCCTGGGACGACATCGTCTTCGGAGCCCGTCGCTCCTGAGCCGGCGTGACGGGAGTGTTTCCGTCCGACGACGTTCTTCCGCTGTGAGCGGTCTCGCGCGGCGAAACGCGCGTGAACCCCGTCAGAGCAGGCATAGTGATGTTCAGATGCTCGTGAGTAACCGTCCGGAAGCAACTCGGACGCTCAACTGTTGGGGGTAAGCGTGACTGGTACCGTTCCCGCTCCTGCTCCTGCCTTGACCGCTATCGACCGCTGCGACCGCTGCGGTGCACAGGCATACGTGCGGGTCGTTCTGCCCGGCGGCGGCGACCTGCTCTTCTGCCGTCACCACGCCCGTGCCCACTCCAGCAAGCTCGACGAGATCGCCGTGGAGATCCACGACGAGTCGGCGTCGCTCGACATGTCACCGACGCGTAGCTAACCCGCTCACGACCTCACCGAAGCCCGTCTGCACCTGGTGCAGGCGGGCTTCGTCGTTCCCGACCCCCGATCGGGGCGGCGTGTCGCACCCGGCCGGGCGACCCCGATGGTCAATCTGAGCAGGTGAGACCACAGTGATCGGCACTTGGGACGTGCGTCGGTCACACTGGGACATCATGCCCAAGCTCATGGCGCGCCACCGGCGCCTCTACTCCATGAGCACGTTGCGCAAGACCCTGAGCAAAGCGTGGCAGGACCGGGTGCTCGGCCTGGCCGCGGAAGCCGGCTTCTGGCAGCTGCTCTCGCTGCCGCCGCTGCTGCTCGCCGTGCTCGGCACCGTCGGTTACATCGGCTCGGCGCTCGGTCACGGCACGGTCGATCGCATCGAGACGTCGATCCTGCAGGCCGCCGGTCACGTCCTCACCGACTCGACCGTCCGCGAGACCGTCAAGCCGATGGTCGACGAGATCCTGCGCAAGGGCCGGCCCGACGTGATCTCCCTGGGCTTCATCACGTCGCTGTGGTCGGGCTCGACGGCCATGGCCACGTACGTCAACACCATCACCATCGCCTACGGGGAGCGTGACCTGCGCGGAGCCGTGCGCAGCCGGCTGCTCGCCCTACGGCTCTACTTCGTGCAGGTGATCACCGGGATCGTCCTGCTCCCGGCGCTGGTGCTCGGCCCGAGAGCCATCGACCACCTGCTCGGTCAGCACACCACGCCGTGGGTGCACCACGCGGTCACGCTCATCTACTGGCCCATCGCCGCCATCCTGTCTCTGATCATCCTGGCCACGCTGTACCACCTGTCCGTACCGAACCGGCGACGCTGGCGCTCGGCGCTCCCGGGCGCGGTCTTCGCCCTCGTCATCTGGCTCGTCGGCAGCTACGGGCTGCGCGAGTACGTGACGTTCGTCTTCGGGCAGACGATCGCGTACGGCGCGCTGGCCGCTCCCGTGGCGGTGCTGCTCTTCCTGTACGTGACGGCCCTCGCCGTGCTGCTCGGCGCCGAGCTCAACGCCACGCTCGACCTGCGGCGCGAGGAGCTGACCCGGACGGACGCCGCGGCCGCCGCCCGATCGCAGGCGTGCAACGCGGCGCGGGCCGCCGCCGAGGGCAGACCGGACTCAGCCACCGCACCCACGACACCCACCCCACGGGTGACGCTGGTGGACGGCTCCGGCAGACCGCTCCCGTAGCGGGACCGGTTCGTCCCCGGCCGGGCTAGTAGACGCTGACCAGGGTGCCAATCGGCGCCTGGTTGCTGCTCCAGATCCAGTCGATCGCCGGGTTCGACAGCCGGGCGCAGCCGTGGCTCGCCGCGTAACCCGGGATCGACGGCGAACCGTGCACCGCGATGCCGCCGTTGAAGTACTTCGGCCGCCACAGGTCGCCGAGCGGGCCGGGATCGTCGGCGTCGACCTGGCGGAAGACCGAGAACTCCCCGGACGGCGTGGTCGCCAGGTAGGTCACCCCGTCCTGTACGTACGGCTGGTTGTTGCCCGTCGACGTGTTGAGGATCGTGCTGATCTTCCCGTTGTCGACGATGTAGAGCAGCTGCCGGGTCTTGTCGATCTCCAGCCAGTGCCCGGACGTGCTCCGCGGCCGCAGGGCGAGGCCTCCGTTGAGGACCGCCTTCATCGTGAGCGGGCCGGCGACCCCGTCGCGGCCGATGCCGGTCGCCTTCTGGAACGCCATGACCGCCTGCTCCGTGGTCTGGCCGTAGCTGCCGTCGGCGGCGCTCAGCCAGAAGCCCATCGCCTGCAGCCGCTTCTGCAGCGCCAGCACCTTCGGACCCTTGTCGCCCATCTGCAGGCCGACGTGGGTCGGCGTGGGTGACACGGTCGGGCTCGGAGCAGTCGTGCTGGTGGGGCTGGTGGTGCTGCTGGGGCTCGGGGCCGGGGTCAGCCCGGTCGTCGGTGCCGGGAGCGGCGCGACGGGGTCGGGCGACGGGATCGGCGCAGCACTGGACGTGATCGCCGGGACGTCGGCCGCGGCGGACGAGCCGCCCTTCGCACCGCAGCCGGCCACCGCGGTGAGCGCGGCGAGGCCGGCCAGAGGCAGCGCGCAGCGCTCCCAGGTCTTCGACGTCCGCATTCCTGACAGCACCGCCTCGTCCTCGGTCGGCTCGCCTGTCGGCAGCCTTCGTTGCCGTCGACGCTATCGAGTGGGCCCCCCACCCGGAGGGACTCGCATGATTTATCGACAGATCCGGCGGGAACCTGACAGCTCCGCAACCGACGCCGGCCGCTGCGTCTGCGAACGCATCATCAGCCGAGGAACTCGCTGCGCAGTCGGGCGCCGTGCTCGTCGAGGCGCGGAGCCGGATCGGGCAGCGAATCCGGATAGCCGCCCATCTTCATGGGATTGCCGGGCATCGGCATCCCGTCGACGTTGATGACGAGGCTCCGCGCGGCCGCCTGCTCCGACGTCAGCGCCTCGGCGACGTTGCTCACCGGACCGCAGGGCACTCCCGCAGCCCCGAGCAGCTCCATCCACACCTCGGCGGTGCGCGCGGCGAGCGCCTGCTCCATCTCGCCCTTCAGGGCGTCGCGGTTGTCGTGGCGCAGGAGGTTGGTGACGAAGCGGGGATCCTCGCGCAGCTCGGGACGGTCGATGGTGCGGGTGAGCCGGGCGAAGAGGTCGTCGTTGGCCGCGCAGATGACGAACAGCCGGTCGGCCGCGCGGAACGTGTCGAACGGGGCGATCGAGTAGTGCGCGTTGCCGATCCGCGGCGGCGGGTTGCCGCTCGCGAGGTAGGCCAGCGCCGCCCCCTCCAGCAGCGACACGGTGGTGTCGTGCATGGCGACGTCGAGGCGCGCGCCCCGCGTACGGCCGGGGCTGGCGTCGCGGCCGTGCAGGGCGGCGAGGATCGCCCCGAACATGTAGAGCCCGGCCGACAGGTCGCCGATCGGCAGGCCCGGCTTCGTGGGCTCCCCGTCGGGTGCCCCCGTGACGCTGAGCAGGCCGCTCGTGCCCTGGACCACGGCGTCGTAGGCCGGGCGCAGCCGCCAGGGCCCGGTCTGCCCGAAGCCGGAGATGCTCGCGTAGACGAGCCCGGGGCGCATCGCCTCGAGCGCCTCGGGGCCGTAGCCGAGTCGCTCCATGACACCGGGCCGGAAGTTCTCGACCACGACGTCGGCCTTGGCGACCATGGCCTCGAAGACGACCCGGTCGGCGGGCTCGCGCAGGTCGAGCGCGATCGACTCCTTGCCCCGGTTGACCCGGGCGAAGTACAGCGACTGCCCGGAGATGAACGGACCGTACGTACGGCTGTCGTCGCCGCGGCCCGGGCGCTCGATCTTGATGACCCGGGCGCCGAGGTCGGCCAGCATCATCGTGGCGAAGGGCCCGGCGAGCACCCGGCTCAGGTCGACCACCGTGACGCCGTGCAACGGGCCGTACGGGTGCGGCGGCTGATCGGGCACGGCGCCAACGTACTGGCCACCCTGCCGACCCGAGGTCGCCGGCCCGCGCCGGCCCGCGCCGGGGCCCGGACAGGCCTACCCTGAGTCGATGGAACTCGACGCCAGCTCCGCCAACCTCGAGACTCCAGCAGCGCCGGACGCGCAGCCGACCGGGGCGCCCGAGGCTCCCCCGGTCGCGGAACCGCAGGCGACCCCGCCGGCCAGTCACGATCTCAAGACGCCGCACCCGCTCGAGGAGTTCATGCTCACCGGGTGGGCCGCGCCGATCGAGGCGCTGCCGGAGCCCGACCCGGTCGCCGTGCTCGCCGGCGAGCGCCGCACCCGGCTCGCCGCCCTCTTCCCGGACGACACACTCGTGGTGCCGAGCGGCACCCTGAAGGTGCGCTCGAACGACACGGACTTCCCGTTCCGGCCCGCCAGCGACTTCGTCTGGTTGACCGGGTGCGCCGAGCCCGACGCCGTGCTGGTGATCCATCCCGGCGGCGAGGGCGTCCTGTACCTGGCGGACCGGGCGAGCCGCAGCACGTCGGCGTTCTACAGCGACCGGCGCTACGGCGAGCTCTGGGTGGGCCCGCGCCGCGGCGTGCGGGAGACCGCCGCCGCGCTCGGCCTGGCCTGCCGGCCGCTGGAGGAGCTCGACGGGGCGCTCGACCGCCTGGCGCCCGCGCGCACTCGGGTGCTGCGCGACATCGACAGCCGGGTCGATGCACGGGTGCGGCCCGTCGGTGACCGCGAGCGTGAGGCCGCCCTGGGCGTCGCGAGCAGCGAGCTGCGGCTCTACAAGGACGCCTTCGAGATCTCCGAGCTCGAGCGGGCCATCGCCGCCACGGGCCGTGGCTTCGAGGAGTGCGTACGCGAGATCCCGGCCGCCTATGCGCTGGACCGGGGTGAACGCTGGCTCGAGGGCACCTTCTGGCGCCGGGCCCGCCTCGACGGCAACGACGTCGGCTACGGCTCGATCGTGGCGACCGGCCCGCACGCCACCACGCTGCACTGGGTGCGCAACGACGGGCGCGTACGCCCCGGCGACCTCGCCCTGCTCGACATGGGCGTGGAGGTCGACAGCTTCTACACCGCCGACGTGACCCGCACCCTGCCGGTGGACGGGCGCTTCCGTGACGTCCAGCGCCAGGTCTACGACGTCGTCCTCGCCGCCCAGCAGGCCGGCATCGACGCGACCCGACCGGGTGCGGACTTCCTCGACCCGCATCGGGCCGCGATGGCGGTCATCGCCGAGGCGCTCGAGGCGTGGGGCATCCTGCCGGTCTCGGCCGCCGAATCGCTCAAGCCGGAGGTCGGGCTGCACCGCCGCTACACGCTGCACAGCACGTCTCACATGCTCGGCATCGACGTGCACGACTGCGCCAACGCACGCGCCGAGACGTATCAGAAGGGGCCCCTGGCCGCGGGGATGGTGCTCACCGTCGAGCCCGGCCTGTACTTCCAGGCCGATGACCTGACCGTGCCCGAGGAGTTCCGCGGCATCGGCGTCCGGATCGAGGACGACGTCCTGGTGACAGAAGAGGGGCACCGGGTGCTGTCGGACCAGCTGCCACGCACGGCGCAGGACGTCGAGGCCTGGGTGAGCGAGCTTCACGGCTCGACCCGCCGCAGGTAACGCGCCACCGCGCGGACGCGCTCCTCCGCCCCGGCGCCGCGCTGACGGGCACGCAGCAGCCGGGCGGCGCACCGCTGGTCGACGGTGAACGGCGGGACGACGAAGCCCATCGGTTCACCCGGGGCGGTGCTGCCCGGGGGCGGCATCGGCACCAGGCGCCCGGCGACGAGCTGGCCCGTACGGGCTGCCGGTGGGACCGTCCCCCGCGCCGTCGCCGCAGACGACCAGGGCAGGCTCGTGCACTCGGAGAGGTCGTACAGGTCGGCCAACTCCACGCGGCCGGGCCCGGCCCGCAGGACCCGCCACACCGAGAACGGGTGGCGCCACCAGCCGAGCGGCATGACGGACGACGCGACGGCGGGCGCAGCGGCCTCCGCGAGGTAGCGGCGCAGCACGCCGGCGTCGAACAGCGCCCCGTCGATGACCACGGGGCTGGTCAGGCAGGTGTGGAGCAGGTGGCGCTCCCGCTCGGCTGCGGGATGGCCGCGTGTCAGCAGCAGCAGGCTCGCGTACTGCCTAAGCGTGTCACCGAGCGGCCGCTCGAGCGCCCACCGCAGCACCGGCCGGGTCAGCCAGCGCAGGAAGAGCGCCGGGTCGACGGCGTCGGTGTCCCCCGCGGTGACGGCCTCCAGCTCCGCGCGCCATGCCAGCGACTCCGGCGAGGCCGGCAGCCGCCGGACCAGCCGGAGGGCTCCGCGAAGATCAGCGGCGTCCTCCGCAGCCCGGGCAGCGGCCCGCACCACCTCGGCCTCCCCGGGATCGGGCCATGCCGCGGGTGCCCGCCGGGCCGGCGGCTGTGCCCGGCGCGGCGGACGGACCCGGGCGGGCGCGTGCGGGGGCGCAGGGCTCGGTGCCGGAGCGGGATGCGTGGCGTCGGAGAGGGACACATCGGCGAGCGTGCCCGGCGGGACAGGCCGCGCGTGAGGGCGGCGCCGGATCTGTGGACGGCGGCGCCTCGTCCACAGCGCTCAGTCGGTGGCGGCCGCCTCGGCCTTCGCTTTGGCCTTGGCCTTCATGTCCTTCTTGTACGCCCGCACCCGCTCGAGCGAGGCGTCGTCGACGATGTCGGCGACGGACAGGAAGCTGCCGGATTCGCCGAAGCTGCCGGACGCCTCCTGCCAGCCCGGCACCGTGACGCCGTACTGCTTGCCGAGCAGGGCCACGAAGATCTGCGCCTTCTGCTTGCCGAAGCCGGGGAGCGCGGCCACCCGTTTGAGCAGGTCAGGTCCGTCCTTCGCCTGGGACCACACCGCAGCGCCGTCGCCGCCGTAGGTCTCACTGACGATCCGGCACAGGCTCTGGATGCGGGCCGCCATCGCAGCTGGGAACCGGTGGATCGCGGGCGGTTTCGCGCACAGCGCCGCGAACGCCTCCGGGTCGTGCCCCGCGATCTCCGCGGCGTCGAGCCGGCTGCCGAGCCGCTCGGTGAGCACCAGCGGGCCGGCGAAAGCCTTCTCCAACGGGATCTGCTGGTCCAGGAGCATGCCGATCAGCAAGGCGAGCGGGTCCCGCTCCAACAGATCATCGGCTGCCGCCTGACGCGCCAGGTACATGCTCATGCTCAGAACCTAGCGTCGAGCGCCCGTCGCGAGGCTCAGCGGGCGAGCAGCCCCGACACCGTGACGTCGAGGCTGCTCACGACGGCCGAATGGCCCTGCTCCGGCCCGGACCCGCGAGATCCTGCGCCGTGAACCGCGCGCCTGCGTGAAGCGGGCAGCGCGGATCCGTATCTTGGGCGCCGTGATGGAGCGTGGCGCCAGGCTGGACGGTGAGCGACGACTCCTGCAGGTGAGCGACGTCCTGCGGGCCATCGAGGACCAGTTCCACACGGCCTTCCCGCGCCGGATCTGGGTCTTCGGGTCGCTGCGCGGGTTGCGCAGCACCGAGTACGTCGGCACGGACGACGCGGGGGCGGTGAACACGCCGGAGCTGACCGGCGACGCCTTCATGCTCGTCGAGGACACCGAGCACGGCATGCGCACGCTGCTCTGCGAGCTCGGCCCCGAGCCGCGCCTCGCGATCGACGACTCCCTGCGCCGGCTGCACGACGTCGCGGTCGACGACCTCCTCGTCGAGGGGCACTACATCCGCGTCGGCGGGCTGCTCAGCTACGACCCCGACCGGCACTGCGCGATCTTCGAGGTGACGGCGCTCGACCCCGGTCCCACGGCGGCGTGGCTCGCCGACCGGCGCGAGCAGGTGCGTACGGCCGCGAGCTCCGCGCGCCTCGCCGAGCGCCAGCGTGACCTGCGGGTGCCCGCCGCCCCGTCGTCGGTGGCCCTGGTGGCCCCGGCCGGTGACCCGGCCCTGCAGCGCGCGCAGGAGCAGCTCGCCGGCTGCGGCTTCGCGATCGACGTGAAGGTCTACGCCCCCGAGGTCGCCGGCTCCGCCGCCGGTGACCAGCTCGCCAACGGTCTGCGCGAGGCAGCACTCGCCGGCCACGACCTCGTGCTGCTGCTGCGCCAGGACGGCCGGCCGCTCAGCCTGGCGCCCTACGACTCCGAGGCCGTCGTACGGGCCATCGCCGGCTCCGGCGTCCCGATCCTCACCGGCCTCGGCTCACCCGACGAGGCGGCCGCCGCGGAGGAGGTCGCCCACCAGGGCTATCCGACCGCCGACGAGGCCACGGCGTCGGTCATCCGCCGGCTGGAGCGCGCGTCGTCCGACCTGGAGGACTCGGTTCGCGAGGTCGCCCAGGCCGGTGGCAACGCGCTGCGCCGGGCGGCACGCCACCTCGAGGAGACCCGGCTCAACCTGGCCGAGGACTTCCGGGCGGCGCACCAGCGGGCCGCCCGCATCCGGGCGCGGCGCCTGCTGCGCATCCGTCTCGTCGCCCTCGTGCTCGCCCTGGCGATCGTCGCCGCCGCCGTGCTCACGATGGTCTGGCTCATCCTGGCGGCGCTCGTCATCCCCGCGGCGATCGCCCTGGCCGCCCCCCGGCTGCGTCCGCAGAGGAGATCCACTTTGACCGTCACCGAGTACTCGTTCGCTGATGCGGTCGCCAAGCTCAAGGACATCGGCCGCCAGCTGGGCGACGTCGCCGATCCCGACGACGTGGTCCGGCTCGAGGGCGAGGCCGATGCCCTCGCCGAGCACTGCCGCACCCTGCTGCGCCGCCCCCGGGTGCTGCGCACCGCCACCGGGTCATCCGGTAGCCCCGCAGCAGCGCCCGCGCGGCAGGCGTATCCGAGCGTCGGCGCGGACGGCAGCGTCATCGGGGTGCCCGACGAGCCGCCGACCCGGCCCGGTGCGGTCGTCGACGCGCGCAATCCGATGGTCACGCTGCCGGCCGACCAGCCGCTCGCCACGATCGACGTCACGAAGGAGCAAAGCCGCACGGTGGTCCTGCCGAGCGACCCGGCGCCGACCGAGCGCCGGTAGCCCCCGGCGCGACCCCCGCCGGCGCCGCTTCGGGGTTGCCGCGCTTGTCGAGCGACAGGTAGCCGCCGCCGACTGGCAGAATGAGCTCCTGTGACGAACCCTTACCGGTCCGTCCTTCGCACCCCTGATGCCCTCCGGTTCGCGGTCGCGGGATTCGTCGGCCGGTTCCCCATGTCGATGATGATCATCGGCACCCTGCTGGTCGTCCAGCACGCCACGGGTTCGTACGGCGTGGCCGGTGCGGCGAGCGCCGCGGCATCACTGGCTATGGCGATGAGCAACCCGCCGATCGGCCGGTTGATCGACCGCCGGGGTCAGTCGGCGGTGATGCCGTGGGTGCTGGTCGTCTTCCTCGCCGGGATCGCCGTCCTCGTCGGGGCGGCCGCGTTCGACGCCCCGACCCCCCTGCTGTTCGTCGGCGCCGTCATCGCCGGGGTGGGGCAGCTGCCCTACACCTCCCTGGTACGCGCCCGGTGGAGCTTCCTGCTGGCCGGGAGCCCGCAGCTGCCGACCGCGTTCGCGCTCGAGTCCGCCGCCGACGAGCTCGTCTTCATCGTCGGGCCGGTGCTGGTGACAGGACTCGCCGTGGTCAGCCCGCTGCTGGGCCCGATCGTCGCCGCGGTGCTGGCGCTCGCCGGTACCGTCCCGTTCCTGGCGGCCCGGGCGAGCGAGCCGGCCCCGGCCGGCCGGCACAGCGGACGCGCCGCCTGGCGGGTGCCGGGCATCTGGGTGCTGGTCGGCGCCAGCTGCTTCATGGGCTTCGCCTTCGGCGGCTTCGACGTCGATCTCGTCGCCTTCGCCCAGGAACACGACGCAGGGGGCTGGGCCGGGGTGCTGCTGGGACTCGTGGCCTTCGGCAGCATGACCGCCGGTCTCTGGTACGGCACCCGGCAGTGGCGGCGAGACCTGTCGGTGCGCTACCGGATCTCGCTGGCCACCTTCGCGGTGGGCGCGGTGCCGCCGATCTTCGTGGCGAACATGTGGCAGATGGCGCCGGCCGCGCTGCTGGTGGGCCTGTCGATCGCCCCGTCGCTGATCGCCTGCTCCGGCCTGGTGCAGCGGGTCGCCCCGCCCGGTGCCCTCACCGAGGGCTTCGTCTGGCAGACCACCGGCCTCAACATCGGGGTGGCCGCGGGGACGGCACTGGCCGGCGTCCTCATCGACCACGCCGGCGTACGTACGGCGATGGTCGCCGGCCCGGTCGCCGTCGCGCTGGCGGCACTGCTGGTCCTCGTCTGCGCCCGGCTGCTACGTCCCGCCGCGAGCGTGTCGCTCCTGCCCACCGACCTCACGCCCACGGAGGGCCGGGTCGGCAGCGGTCAGACCGCCTGACGCAGCGGCGGGTCGACGATCCTGGCCTGCCGCGGCGGGGGCGGGGCGAAGCGGGCGGCGTAACGGCCGGCGGCGAGCTCGTCGACGGCGAGCGGCAGGCCGTAGCAGCGCGACAGCCCGTCGCCGGTCAGGACCTCGCGGATCGGACCGGCGGCGACGACGCGGCCGGCGCGCAGCAGCAGGACGTGGGTGATGCCCGGCGGGATCTCCTCGACGTGGTGGCTGACCATGACGATGACCGGCCCCTCCGGGCTCGCCATGATGCGCGTGAGCCGGCGCATGAGCGCCTCCCGCGCGCCGAGGTCGAGACCGGCTGCCGGCTCGTCGAGCAGCAGCAGCTCCGGGTCGGTCATGAGGGCGCGGGCGATCTGCACCCGCTTGCGCTCGCCCTCGGACAGCGTGCCGTACGGGCGCTCGGCGATCCGGCCGCAACCGAGCTGCTCCAGCAGCCGCAGGGCGCGCAGGTCGTCGGCGGGGTCGTAGTGCTCCGAGCCGCGGCCGAGGACGGCGTAACCGGCGGTCACGACCGCATCGCGGACCAGCTCGCCCGCAGGCAGCCGGTCACCGACCGCTGCACTGGCGAACCCGATACGGGGACGCAGCTCGTACACGTCGACGGTGGAGTCGGCGAAGACGCCCTGCGACCCGAGCTGCTCCCCCAGCACCTCGACCCGCCCGGAGGTCGGCGTCAGCGTGGTCGCGGCGACCTGCAACAGGGTGGTCTTGCCGGCGCCGTTGCCGCCCAGCACCGCCCAGCGCTCACCGTCCCGGACCGTCCAGTCGACGCCGTCGAGCAGGGTCGCGGTGCCGCGACGGACCGTCACCTCGGACAGCACGAGCACGGGATCAGCCATGTCGTCGACGCTAAGCCCGGCTAAGGGCCTCAGGCGGGCGCGACTCGCGGGACCACCCCACAGACGGCGAAACCCCGTCCGGTGCACGCATCCGGATGGATGCGGCACCGAACGGGGTTCGTGGCGTCCGGGTGTTCGTCAGCCCTTGCGGCGGGAGATCTTGCGGCCGAGCCACACCAGCGGGTCGTAGGAGTTGTCCACGACGCGCTCCTTCAACGGGATGATCGCGTTGTCGGTGATCTTGATGTGTTCGGGGCAGACCTCGGTGCAGCACTTGGTGATGTTGCACATCCCGAGGCCGGCCTTCTCACGCAGGAGATTGCGCCGGTCGTTCGTGTCGAGCGGGTGCATCTCCAGCTCGGCGTACTTGATGAACATGCGCGGCCCGGCGAACTTCTCCTTGTTCTCGTCGTGGTCGCGGATCACGTGGCACACCGTCTGGCACAGGAAGCACTCGATGCACTTGTGGAACTCCTGCGTGCGGTCCACGTCGACCTGCGACATGCGGTGCGTGCCGTCCGCCTCGCGAGGGCGCGGCGCGAACGCCGGCACCCGGGAGGCCATCTCGAAGTTGAACGAGACGTCGGTGACCAGGTCGCGGATCACCGGGAAGGTGCGCAGCGGCGTCACGGTGATGACGTCGCTCTCCTCGAAGGTGGAGAGCCGGGTCATGCACGCGAGACGCGGCTTGCCGTTGATCTCCACCGAGCAGGAGCCGCACTTGCCGGCCTTGCAGTTCCAGCGCACGGCGAGGTCGCCGGCCTGGGTCTGCTGGATCCGGTGGATGAGGTCGAGGACGACCTCGCCCTCCTCGCCCTGCACGTCGAAGTTCTGCAGGTCACCGCCCTTGGCGTCGCCGCGCCAGATCCGCATCGAGACGTTGCGACCCATCAGGAACCTGCCTTTGCGGCTGCTGCCGCGGGTGGTGGGGTTTCGAAGAGCGTCTTCAGGTCGTCGGGCATCTCCGGAAGCGGCTCGGGCGAGAGCAGGATCTCGCCGTTGCGCATCCGCAGCACGTGGTTGATCTTGGCGAACTCCGGGCTCGTGGCCGGGTAGTCGTCACGGGTGTGACCACCCCGGCTCTCGTGCCGGGCGAGCGCCGCCATCGCGATGCACTCCGAGACGATGATCATGTTGCGCAGGTCGATCGCGAGGTGCCAGCCGGGGTTGAACTGCCGGTGACCCTCGACGCCGACTGCCGCAGCTTCTTCCTTGAGGACCTGCAGCTCCTTCAGCGCCCGCTCCAGCTCGGCCTCGTTACGGATGATGCCGACCAGGTCGTTCATGGTCTGCTGCAGCCGGGAGTGGACCGAGTACGGGTTGTTCGACGTGTCGCGCTCGAACGGCGCGAGCGCCGCCTTGGCGACGTCGGCGATCTGGCGGGGGTCCACCTTCGGACGCTGGCTCGGGCTGAGCGCCTTGGCGTACTCCGCCGCGGACTCACCGGCCCGCTTGCCGAACACGAGCAGGTCGCCCAGCGAGTTGCCGCCCAGCCGGTTGGAGCCGTGCATCCCGGCCGCGACCTCACCGGCCGCGTACAGACCCGGGATGGTCGCCGCCGTGGTGTCGGCGTCGACCCGGATGCCGCCCATCACGTAGTGACAGGTGGGACCGACCTCCATGGCCTCCGCTGTGATGTCGACGTCCGCCAGCTCCTTGAACTGGTGGTACATCGACGGCAGGCGGCGCTGGATGTCGTCGGCCGAGCGACGGCTGGCGATGTCGAGGAAGACGCCGCCGTGGGGTGAACCACGACCGGCCTTGATCTCGGAGTTGATGGCCCGCGCGACCTCGTCACGCGGCAGCAGCTCCGGTGGGCGCCGGGCCGTCTTCTTGTCGTCGTACCAGCGGTCGGCCTCCTCGATCGTGTCCGACGTCTCGGAGGCGAAGACCTCCGGGATGTAGTCGAACATGAAGCGGGTGCCCTCGCTGTTCTTGAGGACGCCGCCGTCACCGCGTACGCCCTCGGTGACCAGGATCCCCTTGACCGACGGCGGCCAGACCATGCCCGTCGGGTGGAACTGGACGAACTCCATGTCCATCAGGTCGGCGCCGGCCTCCATGGCCAGGGCCTGACCGTCGCCCGTGTACTCCCACGAGTTCGACGTGGTCTTGAACGACTTGCCGATACCACCCGTGGCCAGGATGACCGCGGGGGCGTTGAACTGCACGAACGTGCCGGACTCGCGCCAGTACGCGTAAGCGCCGGCCACCCGGTTGCCGGGCTGCCCGTCCTCGGTCAGCAGGTTGAGGACCGTGCACTCCATGAAGACGTCGATGCGCTGCGAGACGGCACGGTTCTGGAGCGTGCGGATGATCTCCAGGCCGGTGCGGTCACCGACGTGGGCGAGCCGCGCGAAGCGGTGACCACCGAAGTCGCGCTGCAGGATGCGGCCGTCGGGCGTGCGGTCGAAGACCGCCCCCCACTCCTCGAGCTCGTGCACCCGGTCGGGGGCCTCCTGCGCATGCAGCTGCGCCATCCGCCAGTTGTTCAGCATCTTCCCGCCGCGCATCGTGTCGCGGAAGTGGACGCGCCAGCTGTCCTCCTCCCACACGTTGCCCATGGCCGCGGCGACGCCGCCCTCGGCCATGACGGTGTGGGCCTTGCCGAGCAGGCTCTTGCAGACGATGGCCGTCTTGGCGCCGAGGGCGTGGGCCTCGATGGCGGCCCGCAGGCCGGCACCGCCGGCCCCGATCACGATGACGTCATAGTCGTGGATCTCCGCAGCCGTGGCATGCCACGGAGCGGTGTGGATCGAGGAATTCTCAGGTGTGGTCATCAGCTCACCCAGTGGTAGTCGTGGATCGTGCCGTTGCTGACCATCCAGATGTAGGCGTCGGTCACGGCGATCCAGATGAGGCTGGCCCAGGCCAGCTGCATGTGACGCGCGTTCAGCTTGCTGACGCCCTTCCAGAACTTGTAGCGCGTCGGGTGCTTGCTGAAGGACTTCAGCTGGCCTCCGATGATGTGTCGGCACGAGTGGCACGACAGCGTGTAGAGCGTGATCAGGAGGGAGTTGACGACGAGCACGCCCGTGCCGACGCCGATACCGAAGCGGCCGCCGAAGATGAACGCCTTGACGGCCTCGTAGGTCAGCAACCCTGCGAAGACCACCGCGATGTAGAAGAAGTAGCGGTGGATGTTCTGGAAGAGGAGCGGGAAGCGGCTCTCACCCGTGTACTTCTTGTGCGCGTCCGGCACCGCGCAGGCCGGCGGCGAGAGCCAGAACGCCCGGTAGTAGGCCTTGCGGTAGTAGTAGCAGGTGAAGCGGAAGCCCAGCGGGAAGATCAGGATCAGGAACGCGGGCGAGAACGGGAACCACCCGCCGAGGATCGGCGTTGCCACCTCGCTCGGGCACTTGTCGGTCAGACACGGCGAGTAGAACGGCGACAGGTACGGCTCGACGAAGTAATGCGCGTTGCGGAACGCCGCGATGGTGCCGTACACGATGAACGCGCTGAAGATCGTGAAGGTGACCAGTGGCTGGATCCACCAACGGTCCTTGCGATACGTGCGGGCCTTAACGGCAGCGCGGGTACGGCTGCGCTCAGGCGGCGCGGGCGCCGGCGCGCGCTCCGGGGTCGTCAGGGCCATGGGTCTCCGTTCGTCATCCACACTGCAGCGGCCGAGAACCGGCCGCGTCACGGCGGTCCGCCTGGTCTGCATGGATGCAGAGGATCGACCGCCCTGAAGTTTCTACCGCTATTCCAGACCGCTGAGCGCGTCAGCGCCGCGACCCGCCTCCGCGCGTCTGCGTCGACACCGGGTTGCGCCACCCGGCGAGGCCCTCGTCCTCGCATTCCGGGTCGTACGCCGCCGACGGCTCGCGGGGCGGGATCGGAATGGGCTGCAGCCCGGGCAGCACCGGCCCGCCACCACCGGTTACGGCCGCCGCTTCCAGCGCCAGGTCGTCGACATCTTCCTGCATACGCCGCAGATCGCCCTCCAGACGGCGCACCAGACGGGCTGACCCGGGACGCTCACGGAGCGGTCGAAGTGCCCGGTCGACCTCGATCAGGGCACGTCGCAAATCAGCCAATTCGTGCTGCATGTGCATCAGCGACCTCCGTCGTTTCCGGCTTCCGCCCCGGTGAACGTGCATTCAGGACGTGGTCGAGATCACATCACATGCGACCGCCGTGGGCTCGTCACCCGGGCCGGCGAACGGCCGCCGAAGGAAGCGCTCGCGCAGGGATCCGGCCAGGTCACCCCGCTCGTCGACCCCGATCTCCGCCAGGCCGAGCCAGCGCGCCAGCTCGCCCAGCTCGGCCGCGAGGTGCTCGGCGACCTCGCCCGGATCGTGCCCGGTCTCCCCGAAGGCGCCCTTGACGTGGAGCGTGGGGGCGCCGCTGCTGCGGTCGGCCTTGAGGTCGACCCGGGCGACAAGCGTCTCGCCTAGCAGGAACGGCAGGACGTAGTAGCCGTAGACCCGTTTGGGCTGGGGCGTGTAGATCTCGATCCGGTAGTCGAAGCCGTACAGCCGGGCGGCCCGGCTGCGCTCCCAGACCACGGGGTCGAACGGCGTCAGCAGCGCCCGGGCGGCGATGCGGCGCGGGACGACCAGCCCCGGGCGTACGTACGCCGGCTGCGCCCAGCCCTCCACCGTCACCGGTTCGAGCTCACCCGCGGCGACCAGCTCGGCCACCACCGGCCGGGCCACCGGCACTTTCATCCGGAAGTAGTCGGCGAGGTCGCCGAGCGTCGCGACCCCGAGCGCGTCGCCCGCCCGGCGCAGCAGCTCGGCGCGCGCGTCGTCCTCCGCCGGAGTGGGCGTGGCGAGGACCTGCGGCGGCAGCACACGCTCGGGCAGGTCGTAGAGCCGCTCGAACGACGCGCGCCGGCCGGCCACGTGCACCTGCCCGGTGACGAACAACCACTCGAGGGCCCGCTTCTCCGTGGACCAGTCCCACATCTGCCCCGGGGTGCGCGCGCGTGGCGCCGTGACCTCACTCGCCGTCAGCGGGCCTTCCTCGCGTACGCGATCGAGCAGCTCGGCGACCAGCTGCGGCTGCTCCCGCGCGACCGCCGACGGGCCGCCCCAGATGCCCTCGTGGCGACGCGCCCGCTCCTTGCGCCAGCGCAGCAGCGGCTCGTACGCCACCGGCATCAGCGAGGCCTCGTGCGCCCACGTCTCGAACAGCCGCCGTCCACGCTGCGCCGTGCGACCGGGGGCCGGCCAGGCCGCCGCATCGAGCAGCGTGCGGTCGTACGGGCCGAGCCGGGAGAACAGCGGCAGGTAGTGGCTGCGTACCAGGACGTTGACCGAGTCGATCTGCAGCAGGTGCAGCCGGTCGACGACCGCGCCGACGTGACGGGCGGTCGGAAGGGCCGGACGCGGCCGGGCGAAGCCCTGGGCCGCGAGCGCGACCCGGCGGGCCTGGGAGGCGGACAGTGATCCAGCGGGCACGGTCCCATCCTGCGCGGGCCCGACGCCGGACATCATGGGCGCATGACCGACCCGGCGGACCTGCTGTCCCTCGCCCCCCGCCTGCGCGCGATCTTCACGGCCGCGGACTACACGGTGGACGGCGTGGGCGGCCTGCTGGGCGAGCTCGCCGGTGCCGCGCTCGGACGCGACGACGCGGTGCCGGCGCTGGCGGCGGCGCAGGGCTCGTCGCAGCTGGACGTGCTGGTCCGGCTCTTCCTGCTCGGCCAGGACGAGCCGCAGGACGCGACCGCCTTCCTGCCTCCGCAGGTGCTCGAGGCGGCCCCGGGAGGACGCGTACGCGCGGCGCTCGACCTGCGCCCCCACGAGGACGACTGGTGGGTGGCGTCGGACCTGTCGCGGCGCCATCCTCCGCTGCCGGACCACGTGATCGGGATCGGTGCGGCGTCGATGACGCTGCTCGAGGCGACCGTGCGGCGCCCCGTCCGCCGGGCGTTGGACGTCGGGACCGGGTGCGGGATCCAGTCGCTGCACCTCCGCCGGGTGGCGGGACGGGTCACGGCGACGGACGCGGTGCCGCGGGCGGTGGACATGGCGAGGTTGTCCTTCGCCCTGTCCGGTCTGGCGTCCGACGCGATCGAGCTGCTGCAGGGCGATCTCTTCGCCCCTGTGACGGGCCGGGAGTTCGACCTCGTGGTCAGCAACCCGCCCTTCGTGCTCGCGCCCGTCGAGGCCGACGGACTGCGTTATCGCGATGCCGCCGGTGGTGACGACCGCGGTCTGGCCCGGGTGCTGAAGGGTGCCGCCGAGGTGCTCGCCGACGGCGGTGTCGCGCAGGTGCTGACGTCCTGGGTCGTCCCGGCCGGCGGCGACTGGCAGGACCGGATAGCCGCGATGCTGCCCGCCGGCTGCGACGCCCTGGTCCTGCTCCGGGAGCAACTCGACCCCGCCGAGCACGTGGCGCTGTGGCGCGACGCCGACGAGCCCGAGCCGGCCGCGACCGCCCGGGGGCTGCGCTGGCTCGCCCACCTGGCCGACCTGCAGGCCCAGGCGGTGGCGTACGGACTGGTGGTGCTGCGGCGCACCGATGCGACGCCGTACGTGCGGCTGCGTGACCTCACCGGGGAGCCCCGGACGCCCGACGGCGCCCGGCTCGGCGGCTGGCTGGACCGCAGTGCGCTGCTGGGCGGCCGGATCGACGAGCTGCGCCTGCAGCCCGCGGACGAGGTACGGCTCGGCGAGAACGCGACGCTGGGGCCCGACGGCTGGCAGACGGCGGAACGCTGGCTGAGCGCCACCTCCGCGCTGCCGGAGACCGTCGCCGTCGATGCGGTGACGACCGCCCTGCTCGCGGGCGCCACCCCGGAGCTCCCGATGGGGGCGGTGGCGGAGCTGCTCGCCATGGCCACGGGGGCACCCTCGGACGGCATCCTGCGCGTCGCCGCCGAGCTGCTCGAGACGGGACACCTGGTGCCGGGGGTCAGCGCGGGCTGATGCCCCAGCCGAGCTCGGTCGACGAGCCCGGCTCCAGCCGGATCAGACCCTCGCCGGTGGCCAGCGCGTTGGGCGGGCAGGTCATCGGCTCGACGGCGAGCCCGCGCCGCTTCGCCGCCGGGGCGAGCGTGTCGCCGGTGAAGACCTGCAGGTACTCGAAGCCGGGACCGAACCACAGCTCCGTCCGGCCGCCCGGTCCCGCGACCGTCACTTGCGCCAGCTCCTTCTCCCCGCGCTGGATGTCGGTGAAGGCGTCGTCCAGCACGGCGCTGCCGATCGGGGCTCCCGCCCGGAAGTCGCGCGCGGAGCCGGCGACGGGCGCGCGGCCCGCCGGGATACCGCCGTCGAGCAGGATCCGGGTCTCGGCCGGCACGGTCAGCGCCAGCGCGTCCACCAGCGGATCGCCCGCGTACAGGTAGGGATGGAAGCCGATCCCGAACGGCGCCGGCCGCGTGCTCTCGTTGCGCACCGTCACGTGCACGTCGAGGCCCTCGTCGCTGAGCCGGTACGCGAGCCGGCAGGCCAGCCGGAACGGGTAGCCGGGCTGCGGCATCAGCACGTGCTCGGCGACCGCCGCGGTCGGGCCGTCCGCGCGCACGTCCCAGGCCGACCAGCGCACGAGCCCGTGGATGGCGTTGCCGGCGCCGGCCTCCGACAGCGGCAGCTGCCGGGCGGCGCCGTCGTCGTCCCAGCGGCCGCCCTGCAGCCGGTTGGGCCACGGCAGCAGCACCTGCCCGCGCCCGCCGCTCGCCAGGTCGGACTCGGGATAGCCGTCGACGATCGGCCGGTCGCCGACCGCGTACGTACGCAGCCCCCCGCCGTTCTCGACGATCACGGCGCGGTGCTTGCCGTGGACGAGCTCCACCTGGCGGCCGGAGGGCGGGATGCTCATGCGCGGATCTCCTCGTACAGGCTGATGACGCGACGGGCGGCGGCGCTCCAGGAGAAGCGCGCGCGTACCTGCTCGAGGGCTGCCCCGGCGCGCGCGGCGCGAAGCCCGGCGGCGTCGGGCCCGGTGGTGGACTCCACCAGGGCCGCGGTCAGCGACAGCTCGTCGTCGGGTTCGACCAGCCAGCCGTTGGGCCGGCCGGGCTGGTCGTTGACGAAGGCGAGCGGCCCACCCGAGGCCGACGTGATGACCGGCAGGCCGCACGCCATCGCCTCGATGAAGACCTGGCCGAACGCCTCCCCCACCGACGGTCCGACGAAGACGTCGGCGCAGCCGAGGCCGGTCGGGAGCTCGTCGTGGCCGTGCCACCCGGTGAAGAACACCCCCTCGATGCCCTCCTCGCGCACCACGGTGACCGGGTGCTCGCCCTCCCACTCCCCCGGGAAGCCGCCCCAGATCAGCAGCGGTGCCCGCAGGCCGTGCTCGCGCCGGGCCCGGGCGTAGGCCCGCAGCAGCAGCGGCAGCCGCTTCTGCTCGGTGAACCGGCCGACGAAGATCAGGACCGGCAGGTCGTCGGCGAACGCGGCCAGGTCGGCCTCCGTATAGCGCACCGTTCCCGGGGTCCCCGACTCGTCCCAGCCGCGTGGCTCGGTGACCAGCCACTCGGTCAGCAGCCGCATCCGCTCGGAGCGGTCGGGGCGGGACGGGGAGAAGCGCTCCTGGTCCACCCCGGGCGAGATGACCTCGATGTGCTCGGCGGGGACGTCGAACAGGGCGAGGACGCGCTGCTTGTCGGTCGGCGACACCGTGATGATGCGATCGGCCCGCCCGGCCCAGGTGGTCATCCGGGCGTTCCACTCGGCGGAGTACGGCCAGCGCACCCCGTCACCGCGGCGGATCGCCTCGACCATGTTCATGTCGGTGCCGTGCAGCTGAACGACCTGCGGCAGCTCCGGCCGCACGCGCCGCAGCGCCGCGCTGATCGGCGTCAGGTGGTGCAGGTGGGCGACGGCGGCGTGGGCCGCTCCCGCGTCGGTGAGCGCGACCGTCCAGGCCTGCACCTGCCGCTCGTAGTCGGCGTCGTCGACGCTCGCGTACACCCGGTCGGGCGCGCCCTCGCGGTCCTCGAAGGACGGGTGCAGCGGCACCGGCGACTGGAACGGGTCACCGCCGGCCTCGAAGGACGCCATCGCCGCCGTGTAGTCCACCGCGGTGACCGGGGTGGGGGCGAAGAACTCGGGGGCGTAGCCGTTGTCACCGGGCCCACCGAGGCTGCCGGTGACCAGCCGGACCGGCCAGCCCTGGGCGGAGATCTCCGGGGCAAGGTAGCGCACCACCTGCGCCGATCCCCCGCGCGGCCAGAACTGCAGGGCCATCAGGACCTGATCGGGGCGATCCTCATCGGAGGGCGTGGGATCGAGGGGAGACGACACGCTGCGATGATCGCAGCATGAGCGGCCCCACCTGGTCAGGCGAGGTGCCCGACACTCCGCACGTCGCCTGCCCGTGGTGCGGCGGCGCGATCCTGCTCAGCCGCTTCGCGCCGAGCGACGAGGAGATCGGGGTCGACGTCGCGGTGTGTCCGCGCTGCGGGCGGCGCGTTCCGCTGCCGCTGCCCGGCAGCGACTGACGACCCGCAGAGCGCCGGCGTGGTCGTGCGTACTCCACGGCTTATCCTCGGAAGATGGAGCGTCAGCTGTCCCAGGCTGATCTCGAGCTGATCGTCCGGCGGGCGACCGAGCTGCAGGCAGCCGGCAGCGAGCCGGGTGAGGTCGACTTCGACCTGGACGCCGCCCGGGCGCTGCTGCGCGAGGCGGGCGTGTCGCCCCGGGCCACCGAGCAGGCCCTGCACGACTTCCACAAGGGCAAGCTCTCGCACGGGCTGCCCGCCGTCGCGCCGGCGCCGCGCACCCGGCTGGAGCCGACCGCCTGCGTCGCCCGGGAGCTGCCGATCGCGCCGGAGCGGGTCGCCGACGTCTTCGACGCGGCGCTGCGCCGCCAGTTCTTCGCGCGGGGCCGCCGCACGGGGCTCGGCGGCGACTGGGTGCCGAAGCAGGGCGTCGTGGCCAAGGTCGGCCGCAAGCTCGACCTGCAGGGCAAGGTGCTGCTCAAGGACATCGACCGCATTCGGCTCGAGGTGCGACCGGTCGACGCCGGCCATGCCCGCGTCACGGTCACC
Organism: Frankiaceae bacterium; assembly: GCA_965199805.1. GTDB lineage: Bacteria > Actinomycetota > Actinomycetes > Frankiales > Frankiaceae > DATAZK01. Next base: position 453,504 of record CBDATO010000001.1, read on the forward strand.
GCGGTCGTCGCGTCGTACCGCAACGCGGTGGCCACGACCCTCATCGGCCTGCCGCTGGTCGCGGCGGTCGGGTTCGGCATCGGCGGGGTCGCCGAGGGGATGGAGTACGCGATCGGCACCCCCTTCGGGCTGCTGGCGGCCGGCGGCGGCTACCTCGGCACCGGGCGGCTGCTGGAGCAGCGCCGCGAGCGGGTGGGCGAGGCGCTCGACATCGTCCTCGACCGGCTCGCCTGACGCCCCCGACCCCCCGGCTGATCGAGCCCTCAACAGCCCTCTGAGCTGCGGGAAGGGTATGTTTCCCTTCCTTGTCGATCATGGTTTTGTCGGGTGGAATGGTCCCATGCCCGCACTCCTGCACCCGCGGTCGTCCACCGCACCGGTGGGCGACCCGATCTCGGACCCCCGCCCGGCCGCCGGGGAGCTCCACCACGGCCACCGCCAGGTCACCGGCGGCTGGATGCGCGCCGGCGTCTTCGGGGCCATGGACGGGCTCATCACCAACGCCAGCCTCATCGCGGGCGTGGCGGGCGGCGTCGGCGGCGCGGAGGCGAGCCGGCACAGCGTGCTGCTCGTCGGCGGGCTGGCCGGCCTCGTCGCCGGCGCCTGCAGCATGGCGGCCGGTGAGTGGACCAGCGTGCGTACCCAGAACGCGCTCGTCCGCCGTGAGCTCGACAGCGAACGCCGCGAGCTGGTGCGCCGACCGGAGGCGGAGCAGGCCGAGCTCGCCGACATGCTGCGGCGGCACGGGCTGACCGAAGGCACCGCCCGCGCGGCGGCCGCGGAGATCGCGGCCGACCCGGAGGTCGCGCTGCGTTTCCACGCCCGCGAGGAGCTCGGCGTCGACCCCGACGCGCTGGCCACCCCCACCGGGGCGGCCGTGGCGAGCTTCCTGTCCTTCGCCGTGGGAGCGCTCATCCCGCTGCTGCCGATCCTGTTCGGGATCGCCGCACTGTGGCCCGCCCTGGTGCTCGCCGCCGTCGCCGCGGCCACCGGCGGGGCCGTGGTGTCACGCCTCACCGACCGCCATCCCGTACGCGGCGCCGCCCTGCAGTTCGCCATGGTCGCGGCGGCCACGGCGATCACGTACGGGCTCGGCGTGCTCATCGGCTCGGCCGTCGGTTAGCCGGCGGCAGCCGAGCAGCCGATTACGGTGGGGCAGGTGACGTCCGCCAACCTCACCTTCAACACCGCCGCCACCCTGTCCGTCACGGCCCGCGCCGCGCTGGAGCGCCGGCTCGCGCAGGAGCAGTCCGAGCGCCGACTGCCGTCCGTCGTGGCCGGCCTGACCCGTGACGGCTCCCTGCTGTGGTCGGGCGGCGCCGGCCAGGTGACGGGCCGCATGCCCGACGCCGACGTGCAGTACCGCTGCGGCTCGATCACCAAGACCTTCGTCGCCGTCCAGGTGATGAAGCTGCGGGACGAGGGGCTGCTCGACCTCGGGGATCCGCTGGAGCGCTTCCTGCCCGGGGCGTTCGACGGCGTGACGATCGCCCAGCTGCTCTCGCACTCGGCGGGCCTGCGCGCCGAGACGGCCGGACCGTGGTGGGAGCGCACCACGGGCACGTCGTTCGAGGAGCTGGCGGCGGCCTCCCTGCAGCCGCAGGACGCGGCCGCCGGCCACCACCCGGCCCGCCTCACCCGCCCGGGCCGGCGCTTCCACTACTCCAACGTCGGCTTCGCGATCCTCGGCCGCGTCATCGCCCGGCTGCGGGGGGCGCCGTGGCCGCAGACGCTGCACGACGAGCTGCTGGTCCCGCTCGGCCTGACCCGCACCACCACCCGTCCGGCCGCCCCCCACGCGCCCGGCCTCGCCGTCCACCCCTTCGCCGACCTGGTGCACGCCGAGCCGGAGCACGACCACGTCGCGATGGCGCCGGCCGGCCAGCTGTGGACGACGGTCACCGACATGGCCCGCTGGATGACCTTCCTCGCCGGCACCGAGGGCGCGGACACGGTGAACGGGCCGGCCCGGGCGGCGGCAGCGGCGAAGGTGCTGTCCGCCGACACCCGTGCGGAGATGCGGGAGCCGCTCGCGGTGGACGACCGCCGGGGAGCACCGTGGACCGGCGCCCACGGCCTCGGCCTGCAGGTCTGGAACGCGGACGGTGTACGCAGCTACGGCCACGGCGGCTCGATGCCGGGCTTCCTCGCGATCCTGCGGATCGACGCCGAGACCGGCGACGGCACCATCGTGATGGCGAACTCGACCGCCGGGCTGCGTCCCGACCTGGCGGGCGACCTCGCCCGGATCTGCGCGGACGACGCGCCGCGCCCGGTGGCCGCCTGGAGCCCTGCGACCCCGCCGAGCGGGGTGCTGGACGCGCTCGGCCGATGGTTCTGGGGTCCCGCCGCCTTCACGCTGCGCGCCGTCGGCTCGGACGCTCTGACCCTCGACCCGGATCCGGCCGGGGGCCGCGGGTCACGGTTCCGCCGCAGCCTGACCGGCGGCGACGACTGGACCGGGCTCGACGGCTACTTCGCCGGCGAGACGCTCCGGATCGAGCGCGACGGCACCGGCTACGTCCGCCAGCTCGACCTGGCGTCGTTCATCTTCACCCGTACGCCGTACGACCCGCACGCGGCCGTCCCCGGTGGCATCGACACCCGGGGCTGGCACGCCCCCTGACGACGTGGGTGCTCAGACGTAGCGGTAGCTACGGGCTCCGGTCGTGGCGATGCCGCCCGGCGTGCTGACCCGGAGCGGGGTGACGCCCGCCTTGCCGGCCGGTACGCGGAAGGTCGCCGTTCGACCGTCGGCCGACACCGTCACGGCAGCGGCACTGCGCGTGCCGACGCTCAGCACCGCGCCGCCGAGCCGGGTGCCCTTCACGGTGACGGTCTCGCCGCCGCGCCAGGATCCGGTCACCGAGCTGACCGTGGTGACCGTCGGGCGCGCGGCCGCGGTCGTGGTCTCGAAGCCGGCGACGGTGTCGGCCTCGTACGAGCCTGCTGCCAGGTAGCCCCAGTCGATGATGCCGTAGCCGCGCTCGCCCCACCCGGTGCCCCAGGAGTTCTGGATGCGCACACCGCGGCTGTCGTAGCCCACGGCGAGCACCTCGTGGTAGCCGAGGAGCCGGCCGAGGCGACCGGTCGACGTCACCAGACCGTGCGGTCCGGCGGCGTCCAGGAAGCGCTGGTAGACGCCGATGGTCAGCGCGACGGGCCGGCCGGAGGCGAGCACCTGCTTGATCGACGGTGCGGCCGCGGCACCGACCGGGCTGGAGGTGTTGTAGAGGGTCATCCAGCCGGCGATGCGGTTGGCGGCGGCCCGGCTGCGCTCGGCCGCGCTCGGCACGTGCGACCAGTCGAACGCGGCGCGGGGGTGATTGAGCCCGTACTGGGCGGCCGAGTCGATGCCCTGCGTCCGCAGCACCTCCAGCACGTCGACGGGCGAGCTGCCGGCGTCACCGGCCCCGTCCACCTGCGAGTAGACGTACATCGGTGCGTACGGGGCGTTGCCGTGGCCCTGGCTGCGGGCGAGCCAGCCGAGCATGCCGTAACCGATGGCCCAGGCCGCGCACGAGCTGACGTCGCCCTGGTCCCCGACGGGCACGGCGTAGCGCGACAGGTCGACGGACGCGGGCACGGGCGTGCTCGTAGCGACGGCGTACGCGGGCAGCACCTTCGCGGCGGCGGTGGCCCCCGGTGAGCGCTTCAGGACGAGGGCGTGGCCGTCGTAGAGGGTCGGCGCCGTGGCGCGGGTCGTGGGCGCGACACCGGCCGTGGCCGGGCCGGCCGCCGCGAGCCCGGTGGCGAGCGACAGTGCCGCGAGTGCGGTCACCGCGGTTGCGAGTCGGGTGGATCGGCGCATGGGCTGTTCCTCCTGATCTCGTGAGCGGTGGGGACGGACATCCGGCGACTTCGACCTGCGGCGCCGCGACAACTGGTGCATCGGCGGTGCGTGAAGGCGGTCCGTTCCACCCTTCGGGGGACGGGGCACCGCCAGGAGGGTGACGACTGCGTCACGAGCGCCGCCCGGAAGAGTTGCCGGAAGAATGGCCGTGTGCCCGATGCCGTCGCTGCTCCGGTGAGCGCCGCGCACGCGTCGACGGCCCGCGCGGCCACCGCCCACTGGGGCTTCGGACCCGCCGCCGAGATCACCGGGCTCTGCGTCTCCGAGAACGTCACCCTGCGCGTACGCGAGGCCGGTGCCGACGCCGTGCTCCGGCTGCACCGGCCCGGCTACCACTCCCGGCCCGAGATCGCCGCCGAGCTCGCGTGGTCGCAGGCGCTGCGCGCCGACGGGGTCTGCCGGACGCCGCGGGCCTGGCGCACCCGCGACGGGCAGCCGGTCGCCGAGGTGGCCGGGACGTACGCCACGCTCTTCGACCACGTGCCGGGCGCGGCTCCCGGGCCGGACGACCCGGCGGGCGGGATGCAGGCCATCGGCGCACTCGCCGCCCGCTTGCACGTGCACAGCCGGAGCTGGAGGCCGCCCCCGGGCTTCGCCCGCTTCCGCTGGGACCTGCCCGCGGCGCTGGGCACACCCCACGGCCCGGGGCGCTGGGGCAGCTGGCGGTCAGCGGTGAGCGGGCTCGGCGCCGCCGACGTCACCCTCATGACCGACGCGGAGGAGCGCGTACGCGCGGAGCTGACCGGCTACGGCACGGCGCCCGACCGCTTCGGGCTGGTCCACGCCGATCTGCGGGCCGCCAACCTGCTGGTCAGCGGCACAGCCGAGGTGACCGTGCTGGACTTCGACGACTGCGGCTGGTCCTGGTTCTGGTACGACCTCGCCGCCTCGGTGTCCTTCCTCGAGCACACCGCGGAGCTGCCGGACCTGGTGACGCGGTGGCTCGACGGCTACCGCACGGTCGCGGAACCGGCCGGCAGCCCGCCACTCGCGGCCCTCGTCACGCTGCGCCGGCTCCAGCTGCTCGCCTGGTCGGCCGGCCATGCGCAGACCGCGATGGTGCGCTCGCTCGGCCCCGACTTCGCCGCCGGCAGCGCGGCTGTCGCCGAGCGCTACCTGGCGGGCCGGCTGCTCACCGGCGTCGGCTGAGCGTCAGCTGCGGTACGCGTTCCAGACCATCGTCGAGAGCACCCGGTGCGCCCGCGCGTTGGGGTGGAAGTAGTCGTAGCGGCTCAGCTGGTCGAGGGTGAACGGGTAACGCCCGAGCGCGCCGTTGTCCCACCGGCACTGGGTGTACTTGTGGCAGACCGCCGCCAGCGCCTGGTTGTACTTGTCGATCTGCAGCTGCACGAAGACGCGGCGCAGGTTGTCCGACGGGGCGGTCGACATCGGCTTCGCCAGCATCGAGGGGCAGATGTCGGCGACCCGCCAGATCAGCTGGGCGCGGGCGTTGGTGTGGGCGACCTGCCACACCCGGTACAAGTTGGGGACGGACGACAGCACGACCGTCGCGCCCGGGCGGGCGTCGAGGAACACCCGGAGCGCGGTGTCGACCGAGCCCTGGAACTGGTCGACCGGCGTCATCTCGCCGACCGTGGGCGCGCAGGCGTCGTTGGCGCCGATGAGCACGGTGACGACGTCGGCGCGCTGATAGACGGCCGCGGCCATCTGCGGCACCAGGTCGACCGCGCGGGCCCCGACCTCGGCGTTGTTGTAGCTGTGTCCGGCGAGACCGGGATTCGAGGCGAGCAGCCGCCGGTAGAGGCTGTCGGTGCCCGGGTCGTTGCCGGTCGCGTACGAGACGGCCGTGCAGTCGGCGAGCAGCCCGCAGGCGTCGAAGCCGCGCGGGATCGAGTCACCGGTGGACGCGATGGACTGCGGCGGCATGGGCGTGCACGAGGCGAGCAGCGTCGCCGCGAGGGCAGCCGCCAATGCGCCACCGACGGCGCCGCGCCGGCGGGCCCGGGAGCCCTCCGGACGGGGGCCGACGGGTGTGCTGAGAGGGATGGAACGGCGAAGGCGGACACGCGACGACAGCCGGAAAGTCCGGCCGAGTGGGCCCGCCTGGGGGAAACGCCGGCGTAGCACGACTGCTCCTTCTGACATCCGGCCTGATCTGCGAGTTTGCGCGTCAAGCGGATGCTGTAGTAAGGGTGCCGCAGATCGCCCGAAAAGACACGCATCGACACGGAACGGCACCCGTTCGAGTGACGTGAGGAACCGCCGGGAGCGGCGGGCGCGCGAGGGTTCAGCGGCGCCGCGAGCGGACAGGGTCAGTGAGGGTTCACTGCGCGCGGCCTTCGTCCCTTTTGTGGGGATTCGTCGCCCAGGGTACCCAGCCGATCATCACCGCACGACGAAGGGCCCTCATGCCGAACACGCCAGACATCCTTCTCAACAACGGCGTACGCATCCCCCAGCTGGGATTCGGCGTCTTCCAGGTGGCGCCGGACGAGGTCATCGAGCCGGTCCGCACCGCGATCGAGGCCGGCTACCGCCTCATCGACACCGCCGCCGCGTACCAGAACGAGGAAGGCGTCGGCAAGGCGATCGCCCAGTCCGGCGTCCCGCGCGACGAGCTGTTCATCACGACCAAGCTGTGGAACGCCGACCAGGGTTACGACTCGACCCTCAAGGCCTTCGACACCAGCATGGCCAAGCTCGGCCTGGAGCGGCTCGACCTCTACCTCATTCACTGGCCGCTGCCCAAGCGCAACCTGTACGTCGACACCTGGCGGGCGCTGGAGAAGCTGTACGCCGACGGCCGCGTGCGCGCCATCGGCGTCTCGAACTTCACCGAGCACCACCTCAACCGGCTCCGCGAGGAGACCGGGATCCGCCCGGCGATCAACCAGGTCGAGCTGCACCCGCGCTTCGCCCAGGAGGCGCTGCGCGACTACCACGCCGAGTACGAGATCGCGACCGAGGCCTGGAGCCCGATCGGGCAGGGCAAGGGCCTGCTCGAGGACCCGGCCATCGTCGGCGTCGCCGAGGCGAAGGACCGCTCCCCCGCCCAGGTGGTGCTGCGCTGGCACATCCAGCACGGCATCGTCGCCATCCCCAAGTCGGTCACGCCCGAGCGCATCCGCGACAACATCGCGCTGTTCGACTTCGAGCTGAGCGACGAGGAGATGTCGATCATCTCGGGCCTGTCGGCCGGCAAGCGCATCGGTCCCGACCCCGAGGTGTTCGACCTCAGCTGAACCGGCAGATCGTCCAGGCTGTCGCGCGCAGCAGACCGCTGTGCGTGGCAGCCTGGACGTATGTCTGTCGCGGCCGATGCAGCTGAAGCTGCCGCGACCCCGCAGGACGAGCGGGCCGCGCTCCGGCGGGCGAGCATCCCCGAGATCCGTTATCCGGCCGAGCTGCCGATCACGGCGCGGGCGGAGGAGATCCGCGATGCCATCCGCGACCACCAGGTCGTGGTGGTCGCCGGGGAGACCGGCTCCGGCAAGACCACCCAGCTGCCGAAGATCTGCCTCGAGCTCGGCCGCGGCGTCTCCGGGCTGATCGGCCACACCCAGCCCCGGCGCATCGCCGCCCGTACGGTCGCCGACCGCATCGCCTCCGAGGTGGGCACCGAGCTCGGTGACCTCGTGGGCTACCAGGTGCGCTTCACCGACACGACGAGCGACCGCACGCTCGTCAAGATCATGACCGACGGCATCCTGCTGACGGAGGTCGCGCACGACCGGCTGCTGCGCCGCTACGACACGCTGATCATCGACGAGGCGCACGAGCGCAGCCTCAACATCGACCTGATCCTCGGCTACCTCGCGCAGCTGCTCCCCCGCCGCCGCGACCTCAAGGTGATCATCACCTCGGCGACCATCGACACCGAACGGTTCGCTAAGCACTTCGAGCCGTTCGTCGTCGGTGAGGTCCCGGTTATCGAGGTGTCGGGCCGGACGTATCCCGTCGAGATCCGCTACAAAGCCGAAGGGGCGACCGACCCCAACACAGATGGCTCCGCCAACGGCGACGCCGAACTCGACCAGCCGCAGGCGATCGTCGCCGCCGTCCGCGAGCTGGCCGCCGAGGGCCCCGGTGACGTGCTGGTGTTCTGCTCCGGCGAGCGCGAGATCCGCGACGCCGAGGATGCGCTGACCCGGGCGCTGCGGCCCGACCAGCCCGGCACGATCGCCAACGAGATCGTGCCGCTCTACGCCCGGCTGTCGGTCGCCGAGCAGCACCGGATCTTCACGGCGCACCGCGGGCGACGGGTCGTGCTCGCCACCAACGTCGCCGAGACGTCGCTGACCGTGCCCGGCATCCGCTATGTCGTCGACACCGGTAATGCCCGCATCTCGCGCTACAGCTACCGCACCAAGGTGCAGCGGCTGCCGATCGAGCGGGTGTCGCAGGCCTCGGCCCGTCAGCGCGCAGGCCGCTGCGGCCGGCTCGAGGACGGCATCTGCATCCGGCTGTACGCCGAGGAGGACTTCGAGTCCCGCCCGGAGTTCACCGACCCCGAGATCACCCGCACCAACCTCGCCTCGGTGCTGTTGCAGATGGCCTCCCTCGGGCTCGGCCGCCCCGGCGAGGTGGAGAACTTCCCGTTCGTCGACCCGCCCGACCGCCGAGGCGTACGCGACGGCATGGCCCTGCTCTTCGAGCTGGGGGCGCTGAAGCACGAGGAGGGCCCCCGCGGCGGTGGGCGTACGGCGACGCTGACCCGCATCGGCCGCCAGCTGAGCCGGCTGCCGATCGACCCGCGGCTCGGCCGGATGGTGCTCGAGGCCGACCGGCTCGGCTGCCTCGACGAGGTCCTCGTCATCGTCGCCGGGCTGTCCATCCAGGACCCGCGGGAGCGGCCCAGCGACAAGCAGGCCGCCGCCGACGCGAGCCACGCCCGGTTCGCCGACCCGACGTCCGACTTCCTCGCCCTGGTCAACCTCTGGCGCCATGTCACCGACCAGCAGCGCGAGCGGTCCTCCAGCAGCTTCCGCCGTATGTGCTCCACCGAGTTCCTGCACTACCTGCGCGTACGCGAGTGGCAGGACCTGGTCGCCCAGCTGCGGTCGGCGGCGCGTGACCTGAAGCTGTCGGTCACGGGCGGGCGCCGCGGCGAGCAGACCGAGTTGGCCCTGGCCGACCCGGCCAAGGTGCACCAGGCGCTGCTGTCCGGGATGCTCTCGAACATCGGGCTGCGCGAGGGTGACGCCCGCGAGTTCACCGGCGCCCGGGGCAGCACCTTCCTGATCTTCCCCGGCTCGGGCCTCGCGAAGAAGCCGCCGCGATGGGTGATGGCCGCCGAGCTCGTCGAGACCTCCCGGCTCTTCGGCCGCACCGCCGGCCGGATCGAGCCCGAGTGGGTCGAGCCGCTCGCCGAGCACCTCACGACCCGCACCTACAGCGAGCCGCACTGGGAGAAGCGGCGCGGGCAGGTGATGGCGTACGAGCGCATCACGCTTTACGGCCTGCCGATCGTCGCCCGCCGCAAGGTCGGCTACTCCGCCGTCGATCCCGCACTCGCCCGGGAGCTCTTCATCCGTCACGCCCTGGTGGAGGGCGACTGGAAGACCCACCACGCGTTCTTCGAGGCCAATCAGCAGGCCCGCGAGGAGGTCGCCGAGCTCGAGCACCGGGTACGCACCCGCGGCATCCTCGTCGACGACGAGACGCTCTTCGACTTCTACGACCAGCGCATCGGGCCCGACGTGGTGTCCGCCCGGCACTTCGACAGCTGGTGGAAGCAGGCCCGGCGACGTGACCCGGAGCTGCTGACGCTGACCGCCGAGCAGCTCACGGTCGGCGGCGGCGTCGACCCGGCCGCCTACCCCGACGTCGTCGAGCGCGACGAGGGCCGCTTCCCGGTCTCGTACGCCTTCGAGCCCGGCAGCGACGGGGACGGCACCACGGTGCACATCCCGCTGGCGCAGCTCGCCCAGGTGGCGGGCGCCGACGGCGACGACCTCGGCTGGCAGATCCCCGGCCGACGCGAGGAGCTGATCGTCGCGCTGATCCGGTCACTGCCCAAGCAGCTGCGCCGCCCGTTCACCCCGCCCACCACCGTCGCGGCCGACGTCGTGGGCCGTATCGAGCCGGACGAGCCGCTCGTCGCGGGCCTCGCGCGGGAGCTGCGCCGCCGGTCCGGCATCACGGTGCCGACCGACGCCTTCCAGCTGGACAAGCTGCCGCCGCACCTGCGACCGACGTTCGCCGTCACCGGTGACGGCGGCCGGGTGCTCGCCACCGGCAAGGACATCACCGAGCTGCGCAGGAAGCTCGCGCCCCAGGTGCAGGCCGCGGTGTCGGCGGCGGGGAGCTCGGTGGAGCGCAGCGGGCTCACCGACTGGCCGGGCGGCGCGGTGCCCCGCACCGTGCAGCAGGCGACCTCGACCGGCGTGCTGACCGCGTATCCGGCGCTGGTCGACGAGGGCTCCACCGTGGCGGTGCGGGTGCTCACCACCGCCGACGAGCAGAAGCGGGCGATGGCCGCCGGCACCCGGCGCCTGCTGCTGCTGAGCACCCCGTCACCGGTACGCGCCCTGACCGGCCGGCTCGGCACCCGCAGCAAGCTGGTGCTGGCGTCCTACCCCTACGGCAGCGCCGCCGACCTGCTGGCCGACTGCCATGCCGCCGCCGTCGACAAGCTGACCGCCGCCGCCGGCGGGCCGGCCTGGGACGAACAGGCCTGGACCCGGCTGCAGACCGCCGTCCGCAACGGGGTCGCCGCGGCCGTGACGGAGCTCGTCGGCCAGATCGAACCGGTCGTCGCCGACGCCGCCGACGTACGCGCACTGATCACCCGCGGCGGACCCGCCGTGTCCGCCGAGGCCCGGGCCGACGTCCGGGCCCAGCTCGACGCGCTGGTCGGGCCCGGCTTCGTCACCGCTGCCGGCGCCGTCCGGGTGCCCGACCTGCGGCGCTACGTACGCGGGATGAAGCGGCGGCTGGAGCAGGTGGCCCTCGACCCGGTGCGCGACGCCATCCGCATGCGCGAGGTGCACGAGCTCCAGGACGCGGCGAAGAAGGCGCCGGCCGCCGTACGTGACGAGGTGCGCTGGATGATCGAGGAGTACCGGGTGAGCATGTTCGCCCAGTCGATCGGCACCCGCGGCCCGATCTCGGCCGAGCGGATCTGGCGCCGGCTCAACTCCTAGATCGGCGATCCCGCTCAGTGCGCGAGCGCCGGCTCCTTCGCGGGGGCCGGCTCGTGCTGCAGGCGCCGCGCCGCGGCCTCGGCCGTCGTCTTCGCCCACCGCCCGGTGGTGGTGATGCCCAGGATCAGCACCATCAGCGAGCAGCCTGCGATGGTCCACCATCCGACGTGGCTGGCCTGCGCGAAGCCGTCCGCGAAGTTGCCGACGACCCGGCCGGTGGCGGCGGCCCCGACCACCGCGACGCCCATGGTCTGGCCGATCTGCCGGCTGCACGAGGCGAACGCGGCGGCGACCCCGGCCTGCTCCTTCGGCAGCCCGGAGACCGCCGTGTTGGTGATCGGTGCGTTCACCACCCCGAAGCCGAAGCCGAAGAGGGCGTACGCGGTGAACAGCCAGGCCAGTGACGTGTCCGGGGTCAGCGACGTCAGCATCACCGCACTGGCGGTCATGGTGATGCCGGCCGCGATGAGCGACGGGCGGCCGCCGTGGCTGCCGACCACGCGGCCCGAGATCGGCGCGAAGAGGAACGTCATGCCGGCCATCGGCAGCGTGTAGACGCCGGCCATGAGGGCCGACAGGCCACGGACGTCCTGCAGGTAGAGCGTGTTGAGGAACAGGAAGCCGCCAAGGCTCGCGAAGGCGAAGACGGCCGTCAGCGTCGCGCCGGTGAAGGGCGCGCTGCGGAACAGGCGCACCTCGACCAGCGGCTCGTAACGATGCAGCTCGTACGCGATCAGCCCCACCAGCGCCGCGCCGGCGATCACGAACAGGGCGATGATCTCCGGCGACCGGTAGCCCGCCGAGCTGCCCTCGATGATCGCGTACGTGAGTCCGCCGAGCACCACGACGACGAGGCCCTGACCCACCGGGTCGACCCGGCGCGCCTTCGCCGCCTTGGACTCCGGCACGAAGAGCGCGCACAGCACGACGGCCGCCAGCCCGACCGGGATGTTGATCCAGAAAATGGCGCGCCAGCCGATCGACCCGACCAGTCCCCCGCCGATCACCGGGCCGAGCGCGAGGCTGATGCCGACGACGCCGCCCCAGACGCCGATGGCCCGAGCGCGCTCGCGCGGGTCGGTGAACGTGTTCGTGATGATCGACATCGCGACCGGGTTGAGCATCGACCCGCCGACGGCCTGCAGGATGCGGAAGGCGATGAGCCAGCCGAGACCGGGCGCGAGGCTGCACAGCAGCGAGGCCAGCGTGAAGATGAGCAGGCCGGTCTGGAACGTGCGCCGCCGGCCCAGCCGGTCGGCGGTGGAGCCGGACAGGATCAGCAGGCTGGCCAGCACGACGGTGTAGGCGTCGATCGTCCACTGCAGCCCGGAGACGCTGGCGTGCAGATCGCTGCGGATCGCCGGGAGCGCGACGTTCACGATGGTGTTGTCGAGCCCGACGATGAAAAGGCTCATGCAGCAGATGGCCAGCACGAGCATGCGCCGGCGCGGACTCAGCTGGTCGGAACCGTGCGCGCCGTTGTCGGCGGGCGACAGCGGGTGTGCCATGGCGCTCCCATCCAGTGCACATACTTGCCTCTGAGCAACCATTGAGAGGCTACTGCCGTTCCTTGTCGGTGGGTTCGGTCAGGATGCAGATGTGACCGGCACCCTGCAGATCGACGACGACCAGCGCCGCGCCCGCCTGGTCGCCCGGCACCTCCTGACCGCACCCGAGCCCACGGATGCCGAGTCCGTGACGGCCGCCGTGGTGGCCCTGCACGCGACCGACCCGGCGACGGTGCACCTGTCGGCGGCGGCGCGGGGCGCGGTCGGTGACCCGCTCGACGGGCCGGTGAACACCGCCCTGTACGAGCGCGGCTCGCTGGTGCGGCTGCTGGCGATGCGCCGGACCATGTTCGTCGTCCCGACCGCTGACGCCGGGATGGTGCACGCCGCCGCCGGCCGCGCCGTGGCCGCCAAGGAGCGCACCAAGCTGCTGAAGGTCCTCGCCGACAACGACGTGGGCGGACCCGAGCCGGAGGAGTTCGTCGCCGACCTGGAGGCGGCGACGGTCGAGGCCCTCGCCGGCCTCGGCAGCGCGTACGGACGCGACCTCGGCGCCGCCGTCCCGGGGCTGCGCCAACGGCTCGTGATCGCCGACGGCGAGACCACTCTTGCCACCCGCATCCTGCTGCTGCTGTCAGCGGAAGGTCGGATCGTGCGGGGCCGTCCGCGCGGCATCTGGACCAGCACGCAGTACGCGTGGACCCTGCCGCCGCAGCCGCTGCCCGGCGAGCAGGAGCTGCCGACGACCGAGGCCCGGCCGCTGCTCGCGGAGGCGTATCTGCGGGCGTACGGCCCGGCCACCGCCGCCGACCTGCAGTGGTGGACGGGCTGGACCGGCGGGCAGACCAAGCAGGCGCTGGCGGCGCTCGGCGCGCAGGGGTCGGTCGGCGCCGTCCCGGTCGAGCTCGCCGACGGGTCGGCGGCCTACGTGCTGGAGGACGACACGTCGAACGCATCGGCGGTTGCACCCGCGGTCGCGCTGCTGCCGGCGCTCGACCCGACGGTCATGGGCTGGACCGGGCGCGACTTCTACCTGGCGCCCGAGCTCCGCGACCACACGCGCAGCGATGCCCTGTTCGACCGCTCGGGCAATCCGGGCCCGACCATCTGGTGGGGCGGGCGGATCGTCGGGGGCTGGGCGCAGCGGCCGGACGGCTCGGTGGCCACCCGTCTGCTCTCAGCTGGACCCAATCAAGAAATGCCGAAGGCGGCGACCGCTGCAATAGCGGTCGCCGCCGACGGGTTGGCGAAGCGGTTAGGCCCGCTGCGCGTCACCCCGCGCTTCCGGACCGCGCTGGAGCGATCCCTCGCGGGTGGGGCGACGGGCTGAGGTGCCGGTACGCGGACGGCCGTACGAGCTGTGACCCGAGGCGCCGGGGCGACCCTCGGTACGCGGACGGCCGGCACCCGAACGGGGACCAGACCGCTCGGGACGACGCTCGCGGACCGGCGGCGGCGGCGGGACCGGCTCGCCGGAGGTGGCGAGCTCGACGACCGCCGGGTGACCGGCTGCGACGCGCTGCGTGGTGGCGGTGACGCCGGCCTGGCGGTGGATCTGCTCGACCATGCGCACCTGACCCGGCTCGACGAGCGAGAGCACGGTGCCACTGGCCCCGGCACGCGCCGTACGGCCGCTGCGGTGCAGGTAGTCCTTCGCGTCTGCCGGCGGGTCGTAGTGCACGACCAGGTCGACGTCGTCGATGTGGATACCGCGGGCTGCGACATCGGTGGCGACGAGCACCCGCGGGTGACCGGCGGTGAAGCCGGCCAGGGCGCGCTGGCGCTGGTTCTGGTTGAGGTTGCCGTGGATGGCCGCGGCCGGGGTGCCGGCGCGGCTCAGCTGCTCGGCGAGACGGTCGGCGCCGTGCTTGGTGCGCACGAAGAACAGCGTGCGCGCCGGGCGGGCGGCGATCTCCGCGGCCACCGGCAGCTTGTCGTTGTGCGAGGTGACGAAGCCCTGGTGGTCGGCGAGCTCGACCGGGGCCGCCGCCGAGGCGACGGCGTGCACGGCCGGGTCGTTGAGGTAACGCATGACCAGCGTGTCGATCCCGCGGTCGAGCGTGGCCGAGAAGAGCAGCCGCTGCCCGCCCTCAGGCGTGGCGTCGAGCAGCTGGGTGACGGCGGGCATGAACCCGAGGTCGGCCATGTGGTCGGCCTCGTCGAGCACGGTGACCTGCACCTTGTCGAGGTAGGCCGCGCCGCGCTCCATCAGGTCGATGAGCCGGCCCGGGGTGGCGACCACGAGGTCGACGCCGCGGCGCAGTGCCTCGATCTGCTTGCCGATCGGCGCGCCGCCGTACACCGTGGTCAGACGCACGTTGAGGGTGCGGCCGAGCGGTGCGAGCACCTCCGCCACCTGGCGGGCGAGCTCACGGGTGGGCACCAGCACGACGGCCCGCGGTGACCACGGCTCGCGCTCGGAGACGGTGGTGGCGAGACGGGCGAGCAGCGGCAGGCCGAAACCGAGCGTCTTGCCCGATCCGGTCTGGGCGCGGCCCAGGATGTCGCGGCCGGCCAGCGCGTCGGGAAGGGTGCGGGCCTGGATGGCGAAGGGGTAGTGCATGTCCTGCGCCGCGAGAGCGGTGACGAGCGGGGCGGGGAGCCCGAGCTCGGCGAACGTCAGGTTCTCGGCCGGGGCCGGGGCGTGCTGAGCGGCCTCGAGGGCCTGCTCGAGCGCGCTGACCCGGGGTGCCCGGGCCGGGGCGCCGGAGTTCGAGCGGTTCGACGAGCCGTAGCGGCTCGAGCCCTGCCGGCTGCCACCACCGGACGAGGAACGCGAAGAAGAGGAACGGAAGGACGAGGTTGAGGACCCGGAAGCCGCACGGGTGCGACGGGCGTACTCAGGCATGAAGGAAGAAACTCCAACGGCGGTTGTAGGCCGCGGCAGGCAGAGATGCTGGCCCGAAGTGGCGACCGGGAACGCGGCACGGAGCCGCAGCCGGAAACCGGAGGCGATGCACTCGGAAATTAGGCGACCTCGCGGACCACTCGTCCGCGGGAGAGGCGGAAAGACGTTCCGCCGTAGCCAAGGTTACCAGCGGGTATGCCTGAGCCGGCGATGTGAAGCAGGTGATGCGCGTCGCGTCCGGCGGCCATGAGCGGCCGGTAGCCTGGTTCGGGATGATTTCGCCCACCCCCGGGGTGCGCCCCGTCGCCCGCTCCGAGCGGCCGTATCTGCTCAGCGGCCTGCTCACGGCCTGGCTCGGCGCCTGGCTGGATGGTCGCTGCGCCAGCGACGACCTGCTGACCAGCGCCCAAGGGCCCGACGAGCCGCACACCGTCCGCGGCCTGCCGGACGAGTCCGGTCCGGTGCCGCTCTCGCGCGCTCTCCCGCTGCTGCGCCGCTGCGCCCCCGCCGACGTGTCGCTGCGACTGCCGATCCCCGGCGAGCCCGACGGCCTGTCCGGTGCCGCACTGCAGGCGGCGTCCCGCGGCGGCGAGGCGGTCAGCGTCGTGCCCCGCACCCCCGGCGCCGACGGCGGGTGGCTGCTCGCGCCCACCATCTCCATCCAGGGCAGCGCGTACGAACCGATCGTCTACGTGGAGTGGGAGCTGGTGCCGCTCGCCGCCGCCCCACCCGCGGCGATCACCGGCACCACCACCCTGCGCGAAGCGGAATTCGCCCTGTCCGAGAGCGTGAGCGCCGCCGCGGCCGTCATCGCCGAGATCGGGCAGGTGGGTGAGCTCAGCCCGGAGATCATCGCCGCCATCACGCAGCTGCGGAAGAAGAGCGGACTCAAGCTGCCGCTACCGCCCGGTTCGCCGCCCGAGGCCATTCGCGTGCTGACCACCACGCAGCGCCTCGAGGCCGTCGTCGAGCTCGCCGCGCGGGAGCGACCCGCCATCCCGGGCGGGTGGACGGCGCTGTCCGCCGCAGCCGACACCCGGCGCGTCGAGGCGCTCCGCGAGGTGTCGCGAGCCGTGCGTGACGGGTTCCGCTTCGCCTTCGGCGCGTGCGCCAGCGGCGTCGCTCGCTGAACGCAGCGTCACCACCACGCGCAGTCAGCTGACGCGTACGCGCCCAGTAGTGCAGCTCAGAGCAAACCGGGGCATTCCGTCGGTCGCCTCCCGCAGCCCGTCACAGTTGCGCTGAGTCACGAACGGGCGGAGCCGCCCGGCCATATGGTGCTGCCCGGATCAAGGGTGGCGCTCGCCGCCCGCCGCGCCGCCGCCACGGTGCCGTCGACCCCGGGGGGATCATGGCTCGTCACGCAGCGCCGTCGAAACGACGCGGCGGGTGGATCGCGACCGTCGCCGTGGTCGTGGTCGCCGCCGTCGTGGCCGCCATCCTGATCGGCACGTCGGGTGGGGGTACGACGCCGACCGCCGCCCCGCGACCCTCCGGTCAGCCGACGGCGTCACCGGCCGTGACCCCGACGCCGTCCTGCCCGCAGCGCCGGACGCTGCGAGTCGTCGCCGCGTCGGGCATCGCCCCGGTGGTCCGCAGCGTCGCCGCCGGCACCTGCGTCGACGTCAGCGTGACCGTCGACGACACGGTGCAGGCGGCCGCCGCGCTCAAGCGGGACGCCGACGTCTGGATCCCCGACAGCCGGGCCCGCGCCGTGCTCGCGAGTACGGCGCAGGCCGCCACCGCACCCAGCGTCGCCGTCAGTCCGATCGTCATCGCCGCCGACGACAGCCTCGATCCCGCCCGCCTGCCGGCCACCCGGGCGCTCAGCTGGTCGGCCGTGCTGCAGCCGGCCACCCTGGCTCCGCTGAAGCTCGAGGTGCAGGACCCGAAGAGCTCGTCGACGTCGCTGGTGCTCGCCGCGGCGCTCGGTCCGCTCGCCGAATCGGCCGGCGGCGACCGGTACTCGGCGCTCGCGCAGACCGCCGTCGCATCCGCCGCGCTCACCTCAGGAGCCCCCACCGCGGGGATCGGCGCCGCGGCCCTGCGCATCGAGGAGGCCCGGCTCGCCACGCGTCCGGGCACGAAGATCCTCGACATGGCGGGCGGCTACCCGCAGCTGGACTACCCGTGGGTCGCCTCGACGGGCGCGAGCAGCAGTACGCAGGCGGCCGCCAAGACCGTGCTCGATGTGCTGCGCAGCGACACCGGCGACGCCGCCCGCGCCCGCCAGGGCCTGCTGAACCCGGGTGCGGCCGCCGTCGAACCCGGCAGCTACCCCGGCGCCCGCACCGGTCCGCTGGCCCCGGTGCCCGGACTCGACGAGATCCCCACCCTGTACGCGGTCGCCGACGCCGGCGCCCAGCACGGCAACCTGCTGGCGGTGCTCGACGTCTCCGGCTCCATGGCCGAGCCGGCCGGCACGGGTGCCGGCACCAAGCTGCAGGCCGTGCAGGACTCGGCGAAGCTCGCCATGCAGCTGCTCGCCGGCGACAGCCGGGTCGGCCTGTGGGAGTTCGGCTCGCTGCTCGCCCCGCCCGACGACCACCGTGAGCTGCTCCCGATCAGTGCGCTGTCGACCTCGCGCAACGCCTTGATCGACGCGCTCGACGCCGCGCAGGTGCGCCCGACCAGCGGCACCAGCCTGTACCGCACCGTGCTCGACGGCTACGTGAGCCTGCAGGCCCGCTGGCAGCCGGGATACGTCAACTCGCTGCTGGTCTTCACCGACGGCAAGGACGAGGACGACCCCGCCGGCATCCCGCTCGCCACCCTGCAGCGTGAGCTCGAACGGCGCGCCGACCCCGCCCGGCCGATCCAGGTGATCATGCTCGGTTACGGGCAGGCCGACATCCCGGCCATGACCGCCATCGCGAAGACCGTCGACGGCGTCGTCTACCCGATCGACTCCCCGACCCAGCTGGTCGGGGCGTTCATCGACGCCATCTCCCGGTCGGTGCTGAACTCGCTGCGGCCGGCCTGACCCGTCAGCCGGCGAGACGGGCCGGGAAGCCGCCGGTGGCGATCGGGCCCCACCGCTCGATCGTCACCCGGATCAGGCTCTTGTCCTGGCGCACCATCGCCTGCCGGTACTCGTCCCAGTCCGGGTGCTCGCCGGAGATGGACCGGAAGTAGTCGACGAGGCCCTCGAGGGCGTCCGGCATGTCGAGCACCTCGGCCCGGCCGTCGAGCTGCACCCAGGCGCCGTTGAACTCGTCCGACAGGATGCATGCCGACACGGCGGGGTCGCGCTTGGCGTTCCGCGTCTTCGCCCGCTCCGGGTAGCTGGAGATCACCAGCCGGCCCTCGGCGTCGATCCCGGACGTCACCGGGCTGATCTGCGGGGTGCCGTCGCCGCGGCTGGTCACCAGCAGGCAGTGGTGGCGGGGGCGTACGAACTCGAGCATCTGCTCACGGCTCACACGCTCGGATCGGGCAATCGTAGGCATGACCACCACCTGCCCGCTGCAGCACGCCGGCTCACGTCGGGGTTGAATTCGCTTCCGAACGGGAGGTGGCGATGGCGCGGGGTATCCGGGTGGCCGTGCTCGGCGGCGGATCATGGGGGTCGACGGTCGCGTCGCTGGCAGCCGCGCACAGCGAGACGGTGCTGTGGGCGCGCCGCGAGTCGACGGTCGAGGGCGTCAACACCCGTCACGAGAATCCCGACTACCTGCCCGGGCTGGAGCTGCACCCGGCGCTGACCGCGACGGCCTCGCTCGAGCAGGCCGTGTACAACGCCGACGTGGTGGTGGTCGGGGTGCCGTGTCAGGAGATGCGCGCGACGCTCCAGCTCGCCGCCGACCACGTCCGTCCCTGGGTGCCCCTGGTCAGCCTGTCGAAGGGCCTGGAGCTCGGCACCCACATGCGCATGACCCAGGTGATCGAGGACGTGCTGCCCGGGCATCCGGCGGGCGTGCTCTCCGGGCCCAACCTGGCGCGCGAGGTGCTGCAGGGGCTGGCCGCCGCGGCCGTCATCGCGATGCCCGACCAGCACCTGGCCGAGTCGCTGCAGCGGCTGTTCGCCACCCCCGCCTTCCGCGTCTACACCAACAGCGACGTGACCGGCTGCGAGCTCGGCGGGGCGTTGAAGAACGTGACGGCGATCGCCGCCGGCATGGCCGAGGGCCTCGGCGTCGGGGACAACACCCGGGCCATGGTGATCACCCGGGGCCTTGCGGAGATGACCCGGCTCGGGGTGGCGCTCGGCGGCGAGGCGCGCACCTTCGCGGGGCTGACCGGGCTCGGCGACCTGATGGCCACCTGCCTGTCGCGACTGAGCCGCAACCGGCGGGTCGGCGAGGAGCTGGCCGCCGGACACAGCGTGGAGGAGATCCAGCTCAAGCTCGGGATGGTCGCCGAGGGTGTGAAGAGCGCCCAGAGCGTGGTCGAGATCGCCCAGGGCTACGACGTCGAGGTGCCGGTCGCCGAGGAGGTGGCGGCCGTCGTCCGTGGTGAGCGGTCGGCGTGGGAGGCCTACCGCGGCCTCGGCCGGGTGCCGCCGACGTCCGAGATCCACGGCATCGCCTGACGCCCGACCGACCCGACGCAGCGACACCGGCAGGCGCGGTGGTGGCCGCGCCTGCCGGTGTCACAAGCCGTGAGGTGCCGCGTCAGGCGGGGACGAGCTCCGGGGTCGGAACCCCGGCTTCGGCGGCCGCGGCCTCGGCCATCGTGATGCGGCGGTTCGGGATGAGCGCCGCGGCCAGTGCACCGACGGCGAGCACGGCCGACCCGACGAGCAGCGCCGGGCGTACCCCGTCGACGAAGGTCGCCGGCGTGCTGTAGCTGCCGGCGGCGCTGAACACCGACGCGAGCACCGCGACACCGAGCGTGCCGCCGAGCTCGCGGAAGGCGTTGTTCGCCCCGCTCGCCACGCCCTGCTGGGAGACGTCGACGCTGCCGAAGACCACCGTGGCGACCGGCACGAAGAACAGGCCCATCCCGATGCCCGAGAGCACGAAGGCGGGGATGAGGGACGCGTAGCTGGTGTGCGAGCCGATCACAGCGGCGATCCACAGCAGCCCCGCCGTCTGCAGGACCAACCCGGCGGTCAGGAGCGGCTTGCCGCCGATGCGGTCGGACAGCGGCCCGGCGATGGGCGCCACGAGCACCGGCATCATCGTCCAGGGCAGCGTGCGGAGCCCGGCGCCGAGCGGGTCGTAACCCATGGCGGTCTGCAGGAACTGCGCCAGCAGGAAGACGCTGCCGAACATGCCGAAGCTCATCAGCATGGCGGCCACGTTGACGAGGCTGAAGGCGCGGCCGCGGAACAGCGAGAGCGGCAGCATCGGCTGCGCGGTGCGGTTCTCGCGCAGCAGGAAGGCACCGATCAGGCCGAAGCCGATGGCAAGGGCCCCGAGCACCTGACCGCTGGTCCAGCCGTGGCCGTTGCCCCGCACGATGCCGAAGACGATGCCGAACAGGCCGGCGCTCACCAGCACCACCCCGGGCACGTCGAGCCGGCGGTTGGGGCCGGCCTGCTCGACGAGTACGCGCCGGGCGATCGGCAGGAGCAGCAGCCCGATCGGGACGTTGAGCCAGAAGATGAACTCCCAGCTGGCGCCCTGGGTCACCGCGCCGCCCACCACCGGGCCGAGCGCGACGGCGAGCCCGGAGGCGGCGCCCCAGACCCCGAGTGCGGCGCCGCGCCGATGCGCCGGCACCGACGCCGACAGCAAGGTCAGCGACAGCGGCATGACGGCCGCTCCCCCGACGCCCTGCACCGCCCGGGCGACGATCAGCATGCCCGCGCTCGTGGAGAGCGCAGCGGCAGCGGACGCCAGGGTGAACAGCGCCAGCCCGCTCAGGAAGACGCGGCGCCGGCCGAGCCGGTCACCCAGCGCCGCCATCGGCAGCAGGAGGACGGCGAACGTCAGCGTGTACGCGTTCACCGTCCATTCCAGACCCTCGATACCGGCGTGCAGATCCTTCCGGATCGACGGCAGCGCCGTGGTCACGACGAGGTTGTCGAGCGCGACCATGAACGCGGCGGCCGACGTGACGATGATCGTCGCGGCGGGCCCTCGGGTACGAGTGGCCATGTCCCTCTCCTTGCGGCTAGGTGGCTAGTGATTAGCCACTTACTTGTGGTGGCAAAAAAAAGAGCCGGTCAGAGGACCGGCGCGGAGACGTCGAAACCGAGGCCAAGGAGCCGGTCGACGAGGTCTTCCGGGCACTGGGCGCCGAGACCAAGGGCGGCGGCGATGTTCAGCAGCATCCCGTGGGCCATGAAGTCACGCGACGTCTCGGGGTCGAGGCCGGCGAGCCCGACGGCCTCGTCCCACAGCCGCATGAAGCCGCGCTGGGTGACCTCGCGGATGTCGTCGTTGCTCACCGAGGCGGCGTAGGCGTGCAGCTGGAGCTGCAGGAACGTCTTGTCCTCCAGCAGCTCGAGGTAGCGCGTCGCCATCGCCTCCTTCGCGTCCATGCCGGTGAGGCCTTCGGAGGCGTCGCGGAAGGCCACCACGACGCGGTCGAAGCAGCGCTCGACGACCGCGAGGAAGAGCGCCCGCTTGGTCGGGAAGAGCCGGAAGAGGTACGGCTGGCTGATGCCCGCACGGCGGGCGACGGCGTCGGTGCTGGTGCCGTCGAGACCGCGCGCCGCGAAGTCGATCATCGCGGCGTTGAGGACGTCTTCGCGACGCTCCTCGGCGGTACTGCGTGAGGCCATGTCGTGAAAGTAAGTGAGTACTCACAAGCGTGTCAAGCACCGCTGCCGATATTTACGCAGAATCGGCGCGTGCACCTCGCCGTCGGACTCGTCGCCATCGTCGCCGGCGTCGGCTTCGTCGCCGCGATCTGTCAGCGGCTGGGCTGGCCCACCCCCCTGGTGCTGCTGGTGGTGGGCGCCGGGGTGTCGTACGTCCCCGGCGTGCCCGAGGTCCGCATCGACCCCGAGCTGGTGCTCACCGGCTTCCTGCCTCCGCTGCTGTACGCGGCGACCGCCAAGATGTCGCTGTTCGACTTCCGGCGCAACATGGCGGCCACCTTCACGATGTCCGTGGTGTTGGTCCTGTTCACGACCGCCACCGTCGGCCTGACGGCCTGGTGGCTGCTGCCCGGGGCGACCCTCGCCGAGGGCCTCGCCCTGGGTGCGGTGGTGGCCCCGCCCGACGCCGTCGCGGCGACCGCGCTCGGCCACCGCCTCGGCCTGCCCCGCCGGGTCACGGCGCTGCTGGAGGAAGAGAGCCTGGTCAACGACGCGACCGCCCTGGTCACGCTGGGCGTCATCGTCGAGGCCTTCACCTCGCGGGTCGCCGTCGGCGATGTCGCGGTCGACATCCTGCGATCGGTGGGCGGCGGCATCGGCATCGGGCTCGCCGCGGCATTCGTCCTGGTGCAGATCCGCAAGCGGATCAACGACCCGGTGCTCGACACGATCCTGTCCTTCGCCGCACCCTTCGTCGCCTTCCTGCCGGCGGAGGAGATCCACGCCTCCGGGGTGCTCGCCGTCGTCGTCACCGGGCTCGTCATGGCCCAGCTGTCCCCCACGCTGCAGAGCGCCAGCTCACGGCTCTCGGAGGCCATCAACTGGCGCACCGTCGCCTTCCTGCTGGAGAACTCGGTCTTCCTGCTGATCGGCCTGCAGCTGCCCACGCTCGTCCAGGGCGCCTCCGACAGCGACCTCGACGGCGGCACGATCCTCGCGGTCTGCCTCGGCGTCCTCGTCGTGACGATCCTGTCGCGCGGCGCCTTCGTCCTGCTCGCCCGGCGGCTCTTCCGCGCCGGCACGGCCCGAATGCGCGAGACGGCCTGGTCGCTGCGCGATTGCGCGGTGATCAGCTGGGCGGGGATGCGCGGGGTGGTCACGCTGGCCGCGGCGCTGCTGCTGCCGGAGGACATCGCCAACCGCGACATCATCTTGCTGGCCGCCTTCGCCGTCGTGGTCGGCACCCTGCTGATCCAGGGCCTGACCCTGCCGGCCCTGGTCCGGGTGTTACGGCTGCCGTCCCCCGATCCGGCCGAGGACGCACTGCAGGCCGCCGAGCTGACCGAGCGGGCGACCCGCGCGGGCCTGCGCAAGCTCGACGACCTCATCGCCGCCGGCAAGGTGCCCGAGATCCCCGACGACGTCCTGACCAACCTGCGCGGGCGAGCCGCCAACCGCTCCAACGCCATGTGGGAGCGGCTCGGCCGTCCCCTCGACGACCTCATGACGCCCTCGGCGCTCTACAGCAAGCTGCGCATGAAGATGCTGCACGCCGAACGCGAGGAGATCGTCCGCGCCCGCGACGCCGGCACCGTCGAGGACGACGTGCTGCGGATCGCCATGCGGGCCGTGGACTTCGAGGAGTCGATGCTCGAGCGACTCGAGGAGCTCGAGGCCCTCGGCGACGACCGCGAGCTCGCCCCCGGCGGCTCGCGCGACGTGTGCAGCCACCTCGAGCACGCGCCCGCGACCGACGGGCTGCCGGCCGCCGACGTCTGCCCGGCCTGCGTCACCGAGGGCACCAGCTGGGTGCACCTGCGGCGCTGCCTGGCCTGCGGCAGCGTCGGCTGCTGCGACTCCTCGCCCCGCCGGCACGCGGCGCTGCACTACGCGCATGCCAAGCACCCCGTCATGCGCAGCGCCGAACCGGGCGAGGCCTGGCGCTGGTGCTTCGTGGACGAGCTGCTCGGCTGACGCGGGCGGCGACCGAGCAGTAGCGTTCCGCTCGTGGCTGAGCTTGATCCCGACCGCAGCGAGTGGGACGTCATCGTGCTAGGCGCCGGGCCGCCCGGTGAGAACGCGGCGCAGTACGCCACTCAGCGCTCCGGGCTGTCGGCCGTCATCGTCGAGGCCGACCTGCTCGGCGGCGAGTGCTCGTACTGGGCCTGCATGCCGAGCAAGGGGCTGCTCCGGCCGGTCGAGCTCATGGACGTCGGCCGCCACGTCGAGGGCGTGAAGCAGGCGCTCGACGGTCGCACCCTCGACGTCGACGCCGTGCTCGCCCGCCGCGACGCGATCGTGAACGGCCACGACGACGGGTCCCAGGTCGACTGGGCGCTGTCGATCGGTGTCGACGTCATCCGCGGCTTCGGGCGGCTGACCGGCGAGCGCACCATCGAGGTGAGCACGCCCGGCGGTTCCACCCGCACCATCACCGCGCGGCACGCGGTCGTGCTCGGCACCGGATCGGCGGCGCAGCTGCCCGACCTGCCGGGCCTTCGCGCGGCCCGCCCGTGGACCTCGCGCGACGTCACCAACCTGCACGTGGTGCCCGAGCGGGTCGTGATCATGGGCGGCGGGGTCGTCGCCTGCGAGGCCGCCACCTGGCTGATCGGCCTGGGTGTGCGGGAGCTGACCGTCGTGCAGGGTGGCGACCGGCTGCTCGCCCGCAACGAACCCTTCGCCGGTGAGCTGGTCGCGGACGCGCTGCGCGAGCGGGGCGTCGACGTGCGTCTCGGCGCCCGGGTGGCCTCGGTGTCGCGCACCGACGTCGCGGCCGAGCCCGCCGAGGGCCGGGTGCATGGCGGCGAGGTACGCGTGACCCTCGATGACGGCAGCGAGATCGTGGCCGACGAGCTGCTGGTCGCAGCCGGTCGCACCCCGAACAGCCGTGACATCGGGTTGGAGACGGTCGGACTCGAGCCCTCCGGCTTCGTCGACGTCGACGACCAGCTCACGGTGAAGGGGGTTGCCGGCGACTGGCTTTACGCGGTCGGCGACGTCAACGGCCGGGCTCTGCTCACCCACATGGGCAAGTACCAGGCCCGGATCGCCGGTGAGGTCATCGCCGCCCGGGCGGCCGGCGAGAGCCTGGACGACGGGCCGTACGGACGCCATGTCGACGTCACCGACCACGACCGGGTGCCGCAGGTGACGTTCACCCACCCGGAGGTCGGATCGGTCGGGATGTCCGAGGCCGACGCGCGCTCGGCCGGGGTCGCGGTCGAGACCGTCGAGTTCGACATGGCCTCGCTCGCCGGCACCTACCTGCTGCAGGACGACTACGTCGGCAAGGCGCAGCTCGTCATCGACTCGGCGACGGACACGCTCGTCGGCGCGACGTTCGTCGGCACGCAGATCGCCGACCTGGTGCAGTCGGCCACCACCGCCGTCGTCGGTGCGGTGCCTCTCAAGGCGCTCTGGCACAGCGTGCCCAGCTACCCCACCCCGAGCGAGGTCTGGCTGCGGCTGCTCGAGACCCTCGACAAGCAGCGGCGGCCTCTGCCGGAGTGACGCACCCGGGGGTGCGGCCCGGCGGCCTCGTGACACGGCGCCCGCACCTGGAGTAGAAGTTCAGGCGTGATCCAACGCGCCGACTTCATCACCGTCGCAACAGCGGACCTCGACGCGGCCCGCGCGTTCTACGTCGACGGCCTCGGCTGGACCCCGCTGCTCGACGTACCCGGCGAGATCCTCTTCTTCCAGATCGGGCACGGCCTGACGCTCGGCCTGTTCGACGCCACCGCGTTCACCCGCGACCTGCTCGGGCGGGACGACGACCCGTCGGATGTGGCGCCGGCGCCGGTCTCCGGGCTGACGCTGTCGCAGAACGTCGACTCCCCCGCCGACGTCGACGCCGCGTACGCCCGCGCCGTTGCCGCCGGCGGCCGGGCGGTCAAGACGCCGCAGGCGGCCGCTTTCGGCGGCTACCACGCTCACGTCGCCGACCCCAACGAGGTCATCTGGGAGATCGCGTGCAACCCGGGCTGGTCGGTCGATCCCGACGGGACGGTCCGGCTCGGCGTCGTGGAGCAGGACTCGTGACGCGGCAGCGCCCGGCGATCAGGACGATCGCCGGGCGCTGCCGTGGTACTCCCGCGGGCTGGGCCTCAGGCCCAGGCTGATCCGCGGACCGTCATCAGCTGCAGCCGCTCGTGCTGCCGCACTGCTCGCAGACGTAGCAGCTGCCGGCCGCCCGCATCGTCACACCGCAGGTGAAGCACAGCGGTGCGTCGACCGTCGTCTGCATCGGCAGCTGGATGCGCCCACCGGCGTCGGCCGGCGTCGGCGGGGTCTGCGTCGGTGCGGACGCACGCAGCTCGTCGAGCACCGCCTCGGCCACGTCCTCGGTCGCCGCTGACGTGCCGCCGTACTGGGCAGCCGTCTGCGCCGACCGCTCCTCGGCGGTGAAGATGCCAAGCTCGGCGCGCCGCTCGTACGGCAGGTAGTCCAGCGCCAGCCGACGGAACAGGTAGTCCATGACGGACTGCGCGAGCCGCACGTCGGGGTCGTCGGTCATGCCGGCCGGGTCGAAGCGCATGTTGATGAACTTCGAGACGTAGGCGTCGAGCGGCACCCCGTACTGCAGGGCGATCGACACCGCGACCGAGAACGCATCCATGACGCCCGCCAGGGTCGAGCCCTGCTTGGACATCTTGATGAAGACCTCGCCCAGCCCGTTGTCGGGGTAGGACCCTGCGGTCAGGTAGCCCTCGGCCCCGCCGACGCTGAACGAGATGGTCTGCGACGGGCGCTTCTTCGGCAGCCGCTTGCGGACCGGACGGGTCTCGACGACCTCCTTGGTGCCGGCACCGGCACCGCCGGAGACGCCGGCCTTGCTGCCCTTGAGGTCGCTGAGCGGCTGGCCGACCTTGCAGTTGTCGCGGTAGATCGCCAGCGCCTTGAGGCCGAGCTTCCAGCCCTCGAAGTAGACGTTCTCCACCTCTTCGATGGTGGCGGAGGCCGGCATGTTGACCGTCTTGCTGATCGCACCGGACAGGAACGGCTGAGCGGCCGCCATCATCCGCACGTGGCCCATCGGGGTGATGGACCGGTCGCCGAGGGCGCAGTCGAAGACGTCGATGTGCTCGCTGCGCAGGCCGGGAGCGTCGACGACGTGACCGTGCTCCTTGATGTGCTCGACGATCGCCTCGATGGTCTCCTCGGCGTAACCGAGCGACCGCAGCGCGCGCGGCACCGTGTGGTTGACGATCTGCATGCTGGCGCCGCCGACCAGCTTCTTCACCTTGACCAGCGCCAGGTCGGGCTCGATGCCCGTCGTGTCGCAGTCCATCATCAGTCCGATGGTGCCGGTGGGCGCGAGCACCGACGCCTGGGCGTTGCGCCAGCCGCTGCGCTCGCCCATCTTGAGGCCCTGCTGCCACTGCTTCGCGGCGAGCGCGAGCAGCCGTGCGTCGTCGGCGCCCACCGGGCGCACGGCGTCGTTGGCGGCTGCGTGCTTGCGCATGACCCGGGTGTGGGCTGCGGCGTTACGGGCGTAACCGTCGTACGCGCCGACGGCACCGGCCAGCTCGGCGCTGCGCCGGTAGGCGGTGCCGGTCATGAGCGACGTGATGCCGGCAGCGAGTGCCCGGCCCCCCTCGGAGTCGTACGCGTGGCCGGTCGCCATGAGCAACGCGCCGAGGTTGGCGTAACCGATGCCGAGCTGCCGGAAGGCGCGCGTGGTGTCGCCGATCGACTCGGTCGGGAAGTCCGCGAAGCAGATGGAGATGTCCATCGCCGTGATGATCAGCTCGACCGCCCGGATGAAGCGGTCACCGTCGAAGGTGCCGTCGTCACGCAGGAACTTCATGAGGTTCAGCGAGGCCAGGTTGCACGAGGAGTTGTCGAGGTGGACGTACTCCGAGCACGGGTTGCTGGCGGTGATGCGGCCTGACTCCGGGCAGGTGTGCCAGTCGTTGATGGTGTCGTCGTACTGCACACCCGGGTCGGCGCACTCCCAGGCGGCCTGACCCACCGCGCGCCACAGCTCGCGGGCCTTGACGGTCTCGATGACCGCGCCGTCGAGGCGAGCCCGCAGGTGGTGGTCGCCGTCGGCCTCGACGGCCCGCATGAACTCGTCGCTCACCCGCACCGAGTTGTTGGCGTTCTGGTACTGCACCGACACGATGTCGGCGCCGCCGAGGTCCATGTCGAAGCCGGCGTCGCGCAGCGCGCGGATCTTGTCCTCCTCGCGCGCCTTGGTCTGCACGAACTCGAGGACGTCGGGGTGGTCGATGTCGAGGACGACCATCTTCGCCGCGCGCCGGGTGGCGCCGCCGGACTTGATGGTGCCGGCGGAGGCATCGGCGCCGCGCATGAAGCTGACCGGACCGGAAGCGGTGCCGCCGGAGGAGAGCAGCTCCTTGGACGACCGGATGCGGGACAGGTTGATGCCCGAGCCGGAGCCGCCCTTGAAGATCAGCCCCTCCTCGCGGTACCAGTTGAGGATCGACTCCATCTGGTCGTCCACCGCGAGGATGAAGCAGGCGCTGACCTGCTGCGGGGCGGAGGTGCCCACGTTGAACCAGACCGGGGAGTTGAAGCTGAACATCTGGTGCACGAGCATGTAGGTCAGCTCGTCACCGAAGATCCCGGCGTCGGCCGGGCTCGCGAAGTAGCCGTGCTGCTCGCCCGCCGTGCGGTAAGCGGTCACGACGCGGTCGATGAGCTGGCGTAGTGAGCTCTCGCGCTCCGGCGACCCGACGGCACCGCGGAAGTACTTGCTGGTGACGATGTTGGCGGCGTTGACCGACCAGGCCGCGGGGAACTCGACGCCGCGCTGCTCGAAGTTGACCGAGCCGTCGCGCCAGTTCGTCATGACGACGTCACGACGCTCCCAGGCGATCTCCTCGTACGGGTGGACGCCCTCGGTCGAGAAGACCCGGCCGATGCGCAGCCCACGCTTGGGAGCCGTGCGCGCCGTGGGGCGGGCCGTGGCGTCGGGGGCATCGCCGGTGGCGGTGTCCGGAAGGGTTTCGGTCATGCAGTCCTACCTCTCGTAAGTGGCAACAACCGGACGGAGCCGGGGATGCCGGGGCATTGGCGGATGTCTGGGGCGGCGCACGTGCCGCCGGCGTGACGCGGGATCGGGCGGCGGGCCTGAGGGGCTCGCCACGCTTCGCCGCGGCCGCCGGTCAGGTCACGGCGGCCGCGGCAAGCGTGGTGGGCGGGCTGGACGTGGGTGCGGCAGGCGCCGCGGACGGCACGGGCACGTTGGGGCTGTCGGAGGGGCCGGCGTCGGCGGCCGGGTCGGCGACGACCCGGTCACGACGCAGCGAGACGATCTCGGCCTCGAACTCCTCCAGCGACTCGAACGCCCGGTACACCGAGGCGAAGCGGAGGTAGGCGACCTCGTCGAGATCCCGCAGCGGCACCAGGATGGCCCGACCGACATCGTCGGAGCTGACCTCGGCACGGCCGGCGGCCCGGACGGACTCCTCGACGCGCTGGGCGAGCAACGCGAGCGCGTCCTCGTCGACGGGACGGCCCTGGCACGCCTTGCGTACTCCGGCAACGACCTTCTCGCGGGCGAAGGGCTCGGTGGCCCCGCTGCGCTTCACGACGAGGAGCGCGGCTTCCTCGAGAGTGGTGAAGCGACGGCCGCACGCGGTGCACGACCGGCGCCGGCGGATCGCGGCGCCCCCGTCGGCCTCCCGGCTGTCGACGACGCGGCTGTCGGAGGTCTGGCAGAACGGGCACCGCATGACGCTCTCCCCCTCTGCTGGATGCGCCCCACGACGGGACGGCGACGGCACTAGAGCGCAGTCACACCGCCGCTCGAACCGCAGGCTGTGGGCCCAGCTGTGGATCACCCTGTGGGAAAGACCCATTTGCTGTGCACAACCTGTTGAACAAGCTGTGGACGACTTACACCGGTGTAACTACTAGATGTTGTGTCGGACACTAGGTGCCGCACAAGGCATCCGGCAAGTACACCGACGGCGTGTCACACCGGCGAGTCGTCGCGTCGTCACCGGTGAGCAACGGTCGCACCACGCACCGTGAGGGCGTCCGAACAGGTGAGGGGCGCTCAGCGCAGCCGCAGCGACTGCCCGACCTGCACGTCAGCACTGTCGAGATGGTTGAGCACCTTGAGGGTGTCGACCGCATCACGCGGGTCCGACTTCGGCATCGCCGCGGAGGCGATGTCCCACAACGTGTCGCCCTGCTGCACGACGACGGTGGCCGGACCGGCCGGGGCACTACCCGAACCGTCGGCGCTGGCGCGCCCGAGACCGAAGGCCACGAAACCGATGACGGCGAGCGTGATGAGGATCGTGACGCGTCCCCGAGGGGTCAGCCGGAGCCGACGGCTACGGAGGGACGCCTCGTGCCGAGAGGTCCGACCCCCTGTGGGGCGACCCGCCGGGCGACGGGCCTCAGGGCGACGCGCCTGACCGCTGGGCCGGGGCCGGCTGCCGACCGGACGTGCCGGCGCGGGGCGGCCGTCCGCAGGCCGCGCGAGCGAGGCGCGGCGGGGGGCCGGACGTCGCGCGGGCTGCACCGCCGGCAAAGCGTCGGCTGCCGGACGGTGCTCCTCACGGGAGGCCGCCGCCGTCATGGGCTCGGCGCCGAGGAAGGCATCCCATTCGTCAGGGCCCCAGTCAGCGTCTCCGGGCGTGAACTCACCCGCACCGACCAGCCTCTCGCCGTCGGCAACCACCATCATCGAACGAGCCATAAGACACCTCCGCCACCAGGACGAATGCCGCCCCGCGAAGGGGCTGCACTGGGACGATGCCGCGACGGAAGGCCCGGTCAGGCCTGCGATGCGGTCTCGCCGTCGAACGAGCGTTCGACTTTGTCGTTGTAGCGCGAAGGTACGACAAAAAACGCTCGCCGTCGAACACCTGTTTGAAGAGCTGTGGCAGGCTCGGCCGTGCGACACGCTCGAACAGGTGTTTGAAGCGGATCGGTCAACCCGTTAACGTTCGCAGGGCACCCGCGAGTGGCTCCCGCCTCACCGCGAGGCCAGGGCCCGACGGGCGCCAGCAGCAGATGAAGGGAAGTCGAATGGCACGAGCAGACAAGCCGGCAGCAGGGTCTGGATCGGCACGGGCGGGATCCGCACGGTCCGGATCGACAGCGACCGGTTCACCGGCGGCAGCAGCGGAGCCGGCAGCCGCGCGCCGCCGCAGCAACGTCCGTGACCTCCCGGACGGGCCGCCCGACGAGTCGGGCCTGACCCCCCGTCAGCGCAAGGTGCTCGAGGTCATCCGTGACGCGGTCGAGCGCCGTGGCTATCCCCCGAGCGTGCGGGAGATCGGCGAGTCCGTCGGGCTGACGAGCACGAGCAGCGTCGCCCACCAGCTGAAGATGCTGGAGACCAAGGGCTTCCTGCGGCGTGACCCCAATCGTCCGCGTGCCGTCGAGGTCCTGCTGCCGAGCGCGGAGCCCGAGTCCGGCCCGCTCACCGAGCACCCGGTGCCCGCATACGTCCCCTTGGTCGGACGCATTGCGGCCGGTGGCCCGGTGCTCGCCGAGCAGGCCGTCGAGACGGTCTTCCCGCTCCCGCGCGAGCTCGTGGGCTCAGGCACCCTCTTCATGCTGCGGGTCACCGGTGAGTCGATGATCGAGGCAGCCATCTGTGACGGTGACTGGGTCGTCGTCCGGCAGCAGTCCGTCGCGGAGAACGGCGACATCGTGGCCGCGATGCTCGACAACGAGGCGACGGTGAAGACCTACCGGGCGAAGGACGGCCACATCTGGCTGATGCCCGCCAACCCGCTCTACGAGCCGATCGACGGGGATCACGCCGTCGTCCTAGGACGCGTGGTGGCGGTGCTCCGCAAGGTGTGAGTCGTCGGCGACGCCCAGCGGATGCCAGTCTGCTGCTGCGACGTTCGCATCGGTGCCGCTCGGAGCCGCGCCTGTCGAGCCGATGGAGGCGCTCGGCAGGCCGACGTCCGGCACCGCGGTCAGCAGGGCGGCCGGTGGTGGCGTGACGGCGAAGTCGGCCATCCCCGCAGCCAGACCCGCAGGCACGAGTGCATGCAGCAAGGTGCCCTCGGGCTGGTGCTCGCTCGTGAGCACCTGCCCGATCTCGTGCGCCCGGGCGATGAGGTCGCCGCGGGCGTACGGCACCAGTGCGTAGACCTCCACCGGCGGACGCGGGGTGCGCGCGGCGATGGTGTCGACGAGCTCCTGCAGGCCCTGGCCGGTGCGAGCGGACACCACGAGCGCGCCCGGCAGCGCACGCTGCAGCCGGTTGATGGTCAGGGGATCCGCGGCATCGGCCTTGTTGATGACGAGCAGCTCCGGCACGTCACCTGCGCCGATGTCGGCGAAGACCTCACGTACGGCGGAGATCTGCGACTCCGGGTCGGGATCGGCACCGTCCACCACATGGATGACCAGGTCGGCATCGGTGACCTCCTCCAGCGTCGAGCGGAACGCGTCGATCAGCTGATGCGGAAGGTGGCGGACGAAGCCGACCGTGTCGGTGAGCGTGATGGCGCGGCCGTCCGGCAGCACCGCCCGCCGCACCGTCGGGTCCAGGGTGGCGAAGAGGGCGTTCTCCACGAGGACGCCCGCGCCGGTGAGCCGGTTGAGCAGCGATGACTTGCCGGCGTTCGTGTAGCCGGCGATCGCGATCGACGGCACGGAATGGCGGTGCCGATCGGCCCGCTTGGTCGCCCGCACGGTCGACATCGCCGACAGGTCCTTGCGTAGCCGCGACATCCGCGAACGGATCCGGCGCCGGTCGGTCTCGATCTTGGTCTCACCGGGACCACGGGTGCCGATGCCGGCTCCGGCCCGGGTCATTGCCTCACCCCAGCCACGCAGGCGCGGCAGCATGTACGACAGCTGCGCGAGCTCGACCTGGGCCTTGCCCTCTCGCGAGGTGGCGTGCTGGGCGAAGATGTCGAGGATCAGCGCGGTGCGGTCGATGACCTTGACCTTGACGATCTCCTCGAGCTGACGGAGCTGGCCGGGCGTGAGCTCGCCGTCGCACACCACGGTGTCGGCGCCGGTCGCGCGCACGATGTCGCGCAGCTCGTGGGCCTTGCCGGAGCCCACATACGTGGCCGCGTCCGGCTTGTCGCGCCGCTGCACCATGCCCTCGAGGACCAGCGACCCCGCGGTCTCGGCGAGAGCGCGCAGCTCGTTCAGCGAGTTCTCCGCGTCGGCGAGCGTGCCTCCGGCCCACACCCCGATGAGGACGACGCGCTCCAGCCGCAGCTGGCGGTACTCGACCTCGGTGACGTCCTCGAGCTCCGTGGTGAGGCCGGCGACCCGGCGTAGCGCGTTGCGCTCCTCCAGGTCGTAGCCCTCCCCCTCGGCCTCGAACCACGGGTGGTCGGGCTCGGGATCGGTCGGCGCGGCCGGGATCTCGATACGAGCGTGAACAGAACTCAGGATTTGCTCCCGTGGAGAAGAAGAGAATTCAGCGGGCCGGCATCCGGTCGGTACCCACTCCCCGATCGACAGACCGGGCGTGAAGCCGAGTCGCTCGATCGCGGACGACCAATACAACGCACCAGAACGCGTACGTCATCCGGTTTTCCGCTTTCGACGCCGACGTAACCACACCGTCGGTCGTTGCCGCTGCGTCAGCTCGAGGTGGTGGAGGACGGCGCCGCGGAGGCCGACGAGGCCGCCACCGCGTCGGTCAGCTCGCCCATGAGGCTGACCAGCTCGCTGCACTCGGCGGCGTCCAGCGATTCGAACGCGGACGCGACGAGCTGATCGGTCAAGGCCTCGGCGGCGGCGCGGCGGTCGCGTACCTCATCGGTGACCTCCGGCAGCTCGCCCTCCCAGCCGATCGACTGGGCTCCCGACGGTCCGAAACGACCGGACACCGTGGCCTCGAGCGGCGTGAGCCCGGCCGCCCGCACCGCGACGGCGTGGCAGCCACCCCGGTATTCGCGCAGCACGTGCACGAGGTGGGCCACCCGAGCGGGCGCATCGTCGGGGCGCGGCGCCGCGCGCCATCCGGCGAACAGTGACAGCAACGGTGCGTCGGCCTCGTCCACGACCTGCTCGAGCAGCTCGGCGGTGCGCTCCAGCGACGGCGCGGTCGACAGGCGCTGCCGACCCCAGGTCCAGCAGCACTCGCTGAAGTGGGCAAGCGCCTGGTCCGGGGCCATGAGAACACGCGCCTCGACCCAGAGCTGCTCGACGTAATCCGCGGGGAAGAACGCCATGGCACTGGACACCGTCTCGGGCAGGGCGTCACCGAGGGCGCCGCCACGGCCGAGGTAGTAGAACGCGCGGCCCTGGAAGCCGAACTGCGCGCCGTACGCGTAGGTGGCCTTCGACGCCATCCAGCGTCCGCCGAGGAAGCCGATCGGATCGGCCAGCGCCTGCGAGGTCTCGAGCGGGTTCATCCCCACCACAGACCTTCGGCGACGATGTGGGCGGGTCCGTGCAGGGTCACGGTCGCACCCTCCCACACGACCCGCACCCGGCCGCCGGGCACGTCGACGGCGACGTCGGTGCTGTCGGCTCCGCGCGCAGCCGCCTCCGCGACCGCCACGGCGCAGGCCCCGGTGCCGCAGGACTGCGTCTCGGCGGAACCCCGCTCGTACACGCGCATGACCAGGCTGTCGGGACCCGCCGTGAAGAACTCGACGTTGACGCCCTCGGGGAACGCGGACACCTCGACGGCCGGCGCCTCGCTCAGGTCGAGGACGGCGGGGTCGTCGACCCGGCAGACGAGGTGCGGGTTGCCCATCGACACCTTGGTGCCCGTATGGGTCTCGGCGCCGAGCACCGCGGTGGTCGGCGTCGGAAAGACCTGCGGCGGGCCCATGTCGACGGCGATGGCGTCGGCGGGGTCGTCGGGCACGTGCGCCAGCCGGTCTCCGCCGCGGGTACGCAGCCTGATCTCCCCGGGCGAGGCCCAGCCCAACGCGACCAGGTAGCGCGCGTACACGCGGGCGCCGTTGCCGCACATCTCGGCGAGGCTGCCGTCGGCGTTGACGTAATCCATGAACCAGGCCCCGTCCGCCTCGGGGACGACCCGCATGCAGCCGTCGGCGCCGATGCCGAACCGGCGGTCGCACAGTCGGCGGACCAGCTCGGGGGTCAGCTCCAGGCGGTCGTCACGGTCGGGCAGCAACACGAAGTCGTTGCCGGTGCCCTCGCCCTTGGCGAACGGCAGCCCCGGGCCGGGACCGATCATGCGTGCAGGTTACGCGGCCGTCCGGTCACGATCCGGCGACGCTGCGGGCGAACGCCTGCGGCGCCGTCGGGGTCCACCCGCCGCCGCGCGCGACCATCGAACGCGCCTTGCCGGTCTCCTGGGGCCCGCAGAACAGGAAGCCGTGCGCCCGGTCGCAGCCGAGCTCGCAGAGCCGCGCGCCCTCGGTCCAGGACTCGACGCCCTCGGCGACCACGTAGAGGCTGCGGGCATGCGCCAGCTTGACGACGGCCGCGACGATCGAGTCGTCGTCGAGGTCGCTGCCGAGCCCGCGGACGAAGCGGCGGTCGAGCTTCACCGCGTCGACCGGCATGTCGTCGAAGCGGGCCAGCGCCGAGTACCAGGTGCCGAAGTCGTCGACCGCGAGCGCACACCCGAGGTCACGCAGCTGCGTGAGCAGCCCGGCCGCGCTCGACCCGACGTCACCGAGGGCGCTCTCGCTGAACTCGAGCCCGAGCCCCCGCAGCGGCAGCGCGTACCGCTCGAACAGGCCCGCGACGAAGTCGACGAAGCCGTCGTGGGCGAGCTGCACCGCGGGCACGTTGACCCACAGCTGGCACAGGCCGATCGAGGGATGCGGCGGCAAAGCCTCCCAGGCGGCGCGCTCGCGGGCGCACTCCTCGAGGATCCAGTCCGACAGCGACAGCAGGAGCCCGGCCTTGTGGGCGACCTCGAGGAAGGCCCCCGGCTGCAGCAGCCCGCGCTGGGGATGGGCCCACCGCACCAGCGCCTCCATGCCGACGACACCACCGGAGGCCAGGTCGATCTCGGGCTGGTAGTGCAGCACCAGCTCGCCGCGGCCATGCGCGTCGCGCAGGTCTACGGCCAGGTCGAGATCGAGCATCCGTGCCACCCCCGGGTCCCGCCGACATCCGTGTCGCTGGTGGCTTTATCGGTGCTCTGCGGCGGCAATGAGTGCTTCGGCGCTATTCACGCTGAATTCCGGGAATTCCATCCACGAAATTCGCCGGTCGCGGCGAAACCAGGAGCGCTGCCGGCGTACGAAGCGGCGCGTCGCCCGGATGGTGTCTGCGAGAGCCGTCGCCCCGTCCGGCAGGTCACCGGCCAGCTGGTCGAGCACCTGCCGGTAGCCCAGGGCCCTTGCGGCGGTGCGCCCCTCGCGCAGGCCCTGCTCCGCCAGGACCGCGACCTCGGCGACCAAACCGGCGGCCCACATTCCCTCGCAACGCGCTTGGATGCGTAAATCAAGATCGTCACGGTCGACGCCGATCTGCACCACCCCGCCGGCAGCCGCGACCGTCTCCGCGTAACCGCCGCCGGCGTCCGGCAGGTGGGCCGTGAAGCTGCCGGTGAGGGCGATCACCTCGAGCGCCCGGACGATGCGCCGCCCGTTGCCCGGCAGGATCGCAGCGGCGGCCTGCGGGTCGCGCTCCTGCAGCCGCGCGTGCAGCGCCTCCGGGCCGACCTCGGCCAGCTCCGCCTCCAGCTGCGCCCGGAGCTCCGGGTCGGTGCCGGGGAACCGCAGGTCGTCGAGCACGGCCCTGACGTACAGGCCGCTCCCGCCGACGAGCAGCGGCACTCTGCCCGCCGCCTGCACCTCGGCGATGACCTCGCGCGCCCGGCTCTGATAGGACGCGACGTCGGCGGCGTGGGTGACCGGCCAGATGTCGAGCAGGTGGTGCGGCACGCCCCGGCGCTCGGCGACGGCGAGCTTGGCCGTGCCGATGTCCATCCCGCGGTACAGCTGCATCGAATCGGCGTTGATCACCTCTCCGTCGAGGCGCAGCGCCAGCTCGACCGCGAGGTCGCTCTTGCCCGCAGCGGTGGGCCCGACGATCGCGACCACCGGGCGCACGCGGGTCACGACTCAGCGGCCGGTCACGAGCCACGTGGAGATGAAGTAGCCGACCCCGTACGGGGCGTCGTCGTAACTGAGGTCGGCCGTCCAGGTCGTGCCCGTCAGCAGGCCGGCGGCAGCGGTCCAGGCCGGAGCACCGGCCGCCAGCAGGTCGGCGGCCAGCGCCAGATCGGTGGTGGCCAGGGCGTCGACGTCACCGGCTGCGAGCGCCGCGGCGACGGCGGCATCGAAGCCGGCGGCGCGCGCGTCGAGCCATCCGGGCGCCTTCTCGGTGCGCCGGGCCGAGCCGTCACCCATCACGAGCAGGCCGGTCGGCACGTCGACGGACAGGCCGGCAGGCAGCGTGCCCGCGGGGTCGCAGGCGTAGCCCGTGGTGGGACCGGCCCAGCCCGCCGCCTCGAGCAGCCAGCCGGCGACGGCCAGCGAGAGCGGGAGCTCGGGCGCCGCAGCGGCCGGAGCGCCGGGCAGCCGGGTGCGCACGTCGACGCCGTAGCCGGCGAAGCTGCCGGACGACCCGGCCGGGAAGACGGCCGTCCCGGGGCCGGCGCCGATCACGTACACCTGCTCGATCGGGGCCGCGATCATCGTGCGTACGGCGGCGAGAGCGGGCTCGCGGGCGGCGACCAGCTCCCCCGCGCCGACGGCCGGTACCAGCAGCGGCGGATGGGGGCAGAAGGCGACCCCGGCGATCAGCGACATGGCGGGCGGGCTCAGCTCGCGGTGGTGGCGCGCAGGCGCGGCAGGCCGAGCCCGACGGCCTCGGCGCCCGGTGCGGTCTGCCGGACGGTGACCGGGCGTCGCCCGGCCTCCCAGGCGTCGCCCGCGGCCGTACGGCGCAGGCCGAGCGGAGGGGTGTCGGCGAGCAGGTGGTGCGGCGCGCCGCGGGTGATCACCGTCGTGACGAGGTCACCCGGGCGGGCGGGCGTCTGCCCGGGCTGCTGCTCCGGCGCCTGCAGGTGGACGAGACGACTGTCGCGGGCCCGGCCGGACAGGCGTCCGGTGCCCGAGTCCTTGCGGCCCTCCCCCTCGGCCAGCAGCACCTCGACCTTGCGGCCGACGAGCTCCCGGTTGGCATCCCAGCTGATCTGGTCCTGCAGCTCGACGAGCCGGCCGTACCGCTCGGTGACGACCGCCGGAGCGATCTGGTCGGGCAGGTCGGCCGCCGGGGTGCCCGGGCGCTTGGAGTACTGGAAGGTGAAGGCACCGGAGAACCGGGCGGCCCGCACCACGTCGAGCGTGGCCGCGAAGTCGGCCTCGGTCTCGCCGGGGAAGCCGACGATGATGTCGGTCGTGATCGCTGCGTCGGGGATGGCGGCGCGTACCCGGTCGATGATCCCCAGGTAGCGCTCGGCCCGGTAGCTGCGGCGCATCCGGCGCAGGACGTCGTCGGAGCCGGACTGCAGCGGCATGTGCAGCGACGGGCACACCGCCGGCGTCTC
Organism: Frankiaceae bacterium; assembly: GCA_965199805.1. Lineage (GTDB taxonomy): Bacteria > Actinomycetota > Actinomycetes > Frankiales > Frankiaceae > DATAZK01. The sequence continues at coordinate 491,876 of CBDATO010000001.1, forward strand.
GGCCATGGCGGCGATCACGTCGTCGGTGAAGTCGCGCGGGTGCGGGGAGGTGAAACGCAGCCGCTCCAGGCCGTCGATGCGGCCGGCGGCGCGCAGCAGGGCGGCGAACGCGGTGGGCTCACCGAAGGAGCGGCCGTACGAATTCACGTTCTGCCCGAGCAGCGTGATCTCGAGGACGCCCTGCTCGACCAGCGCCTGGATCTCGGCCAGCACGTCGCCGGGGCGCCGGTCCTGCTCGCGCCCGCGCAGGCTGGGGACGATGCAGAAGGTGCAGTTGTTGTCGCAGCCGACGCTGATGCTCACCCAGGCGCTCGCGGCCGACTCGCGGCGGGCGGGCAGCACGCTCGGGAAGACCTCGAGCGACTCACGGATCTCGACCTGCGCCTCGTCGTTGTGCCGGGCCCGCTCCAGCAGCGCGGGCAGGCTCCCGACGTTGTGCGTGCCGAAGACCACGTCGATCCACGGGGCGCGCTTGACCAGCGAGCCCTGGTCCTTCTGCGCCAGGCACCCGCCGACCGCGATCTGCATGCCCGGGTGGGCGGCCTTGACCGGACGGAGATGGCCGAGATTGCCGTAGAGCCGGTTGTCCGCGTTCTCCCGCACCGCGCAGGTGTTGAAGACGATCAGGTCGGGGGTGGTCTCGGCGTCCGCGTCGTACCCGGGCAGCCCGTCGAAGGGCACGTATCCGGCCTCCTCGAGCAGGCCGGCGATGCGCTCGGAGTCGTGGACGTTCATCTGGCAGCCGTGGGTGCGCACCTCGTAGGTCCGGGCAGCCGTCGTCGTCGGCGTCGTCTCGCGCCCTGATGTCACAGTTCGAGCGTACTGACCGTCAGCGGGCGATCTCGCTGGCCCGCGTCTCCCGCACCACCGTCACACGGATCTGACCCGGGTAGGTCAGCTCCTCCTCGATCTGCTTGGCGAGGTCGCGCGCCAGCACCTGGGCCCCGATGTCGTCGACCGAATCCGGCATGACCATCACCCGCACCTCACGCCCCGCCTGCATCGCGAAGACCTTGTCGACGCCCGGCAGCCCGGAGGCGAGCTCCTCGATGCGCTCCAGGCGCTTCACGTACGACTCGAGGCTCTCGCGGCGAGCGCCCGGCCGGCCACCGCTGATCTGGTCGGCGGCCTGGGTGAGCACGGCACTGATGGTGCGGGGCTCGACCTCGTTGTGGTGCGCCTCGATGGCGTGCACCACGTCTTCGTGCTCCCCGTAGCGGCGGGCGAACTCCGCCCCGATCAGCGCGTGGCTGCCCTCGACCTCGTGGGTGAGCGACTTGCCGAGGTCGTGCAGCAGCGTGCCGCGCTTGGCGATGTCGGCGGGCAGGCGCAGCTCCGCGGCCATGATGCCGGCCAGGTGGGCGGACTCGATGAGGTGCTTGAGCACGTTCTGGCCGTAGCTCGTGCGATAGCGCAGCCGCCCGAGCAGGTTGATGACCTCAGGGTGCATCTCGGCGATGCCCACCTCGACCAGCGCATCCTCACCGGCGCGTACGCAGAGGGCCTCGACCGCGACCTTCGCCCGCTCGTACTCCTCCTCGATGCGCTGCGGGTGGATGCGCCCGTCCAGGATCAGCGCCTCGAGCGTCAGCCGGCCCACCTCGCGGCGCACCGGGTCGAAGCAGGACAGCAGCACCGCTTCGGGGGTGTCGTCGATGACGACGTTGACGCCGGTGACGGCCTCGTACGCACGGATGTTGCGGCCCTCACGGCCGATGATCCGGCCCTTCATCTCATCCCCGGGCAGGTGCAGGACCGACACGACCGATTCGGCGGTCTGCTCGCTGGCCACCCGCTGGATGGCGAGCGTGACGATGCGGCGGGCGCGCTCCTCGCCGTCGGCCTTCGCCGCGGACTCGATGTCACGCACGATCAGTGCCGCGTCGCGCTTGGCCTGCGATTGCACCTCGCTGACCAACTCCGCCTTAGCGTCACCTGCGGTCAGGCCGGCGACCTGCTCGAGGATGCGGCGGCGCTCCTCCTCGATGTCGGCGAGCTCCGCCTTCTGGCGGGCGATGTCGGCCTCGGTGCGTGCCAGCTCGTGCTCGCGGGACGTGACCTGCTCGGAGTCCTGCTCCAGGCGCTGCACCCGCTCGTCGAGGCGCCCTTCACGGCCCTGCAGCCGCTGCTCACGCTGCTGGAGCTCGCTGCGTTGGGTCTCGAGCTGGGTCTGCTCGACGAGGCTCGCCCGGGCGGCCGCGGCCGCCGCGGCGGCATCCCGGTCGGCGCGCTGGCGGATCTGCTCGGCCTCGCGGACGGCGTCGTCGCGCAGCGTGGCCACCTCTGCCGCGGCCTGGGTACGCAGCCGCTCGGCATCGACACGGGCCCGCTCGGCCTCCTGACGGGCCGCCGACAGCTCACGCTCCAGTGCGGCCAGCACCTCGGGGTCGGCCACCGGTGCCAGGGGTTGGGGCGCCACGTCGACCGGCGGGGCGGGCGCCACCGGCGCCACGACCGGCAACCGGCGCTGGGCGCGCAGCACCAGGAGTCCCACGCCGACCACGGCGGCCAGGACGAGGATCAGGAGAACGGCAACGAGGGCTGTCATGCGGTCTCCTTCTGTCGGCGCCGTCTTGGATGAGGGCGCCGCTGACGGTCACCTGGGCGACCGATGCGTGCGAAGGACCGCCGGGCGTCCGACCCGTGCCGACGTGCCGGAGGCAGGTCGTGCGGGTCATGGGTGCCGGTCGACACACGAGCCTGCGGTGGGAGCTGCTCCTTACGGTGGGCGAGGCCGGCGTGCCAGGGCAGAACCTTCTGCCTGAACTATGTCGAAGCGCAGCGTGAACTGCGGCGTCAATCCTTCTGTCTGCCGCGCACGCTAGGTCCGCGCATGATCGACCGTCAAGGACCGCCGCGAGGACGGGCTACCAGGCCTCGTCGTCTGCGTCGTCACCGGCCAGCAACGCGTCGGCCTCGTCGGCGTCGGCCGCCGCGGCAGCCAGCACCTCGTTCACCACGCGGCTGACGACCGCCTGGCCGAACCCGCGGCGCAGCAGCAGGCCCATCAACCGGCGGCGCTGCACCTGCGGCTCGAGCCGGGTGAGCCCACGCATCCGCCGGGCCGCCAGGTCGCGGGCGGTCTCGTATTCCACGGTGCTGTCGATCTCCGCCGTGGCCGCGGTGATGACCTCCGGGTCGACGCCCCGTCCCCGCAGCTCCATCGTCAGGCTGCGGGCGCCTCGCCGCCGCACGTTCAGGCCGGTACGGACGTAAGCCTGCGCGTATGCCTCGTCGTCCACGAGGCGCAGCTCGCTGAAGCGATCCAGCACCCGCGCCACCATGTCCTCCGGGGCACCCGCTCGGCCCAGACTGCGCTCGAGCTCGACCCGGGTGCGGGGCTGCGCCGTCAGAAGACGCAGCACCCGCTCCCGGATCTTGGCCTCGAGCTCCGCCGGGCTGTCCGCGGTCAGGGGCCGTGGCCGTGCCGCGCTCAACGCTGCCGCTCCGTCAGAAGTCGACCGGCTTCGAGTCGACCGGGCCGGCCGGCTCGAGCGGCTCTGCGTCGATCACCGGCCCGACGCCGAGCTTCTCCTTGATGCGCTTCTCGAGCTCGTCGGCGAGGTCGGGATTGTCACGCAGGAAGCCCCGCGCATTTTCCTTGCCCTGGCCCAGCTGCTCGCCGTCGTACGTGTACCAGGCGCCGGCCTTGCGCACGAAGCCGTGCTCGACGCCCATGTCGATCAGGCCGCCCTCGCGGCTGATGCCGTAGCCAAAGAGCATGTCGAACTCGGCGATGCGGAACGGCGGGCTCACCTTGTTCTTGACGACCTTGACCTTGATGCGGCTGCCGATCGCCTCGGTGCCGTCCTTCAGCGTCTCGATGCGGCGGACGTCGAGCCGGACGGAGGCGTAGAACTTCAGCGCCTTGCCACCGGTCGTCGTCTCCGGGGAGCCGAACATGACGCCGATCTTCTCGCGGAGCTGGTTGATGAACACCGCCGTGGTGCCGGAGGTGCTCAGCGCGCCGGTGATCTTCCGCAGGGCCTGGCTCATCAGCCGGGCCTGCAGACCCACGTGGCTGTCGCCCATCTCGCCCTCGATCTCGGCGCGGGGCACCAGGGCCGCCACGGAGTCGATGACGATGATGTCGAGGGCGCCGGACCGGATGAGCATGTCGGCGATCTCCAGCGCCTGCTCGCCGGTGTCGGGCTGCGAGACGAGCAGCGCATCGGTGTCGACGCCGAGCCGCTTGGCGTACTCGGGGTCGAGCGCGTGCTCGGCGTCGATGAAGCCGGCGATGCCGCCGGCGGCCTGGGCGCTGGCCACGGCGTGCAGGGCCAGGCTGGTCTTGCCGCTGGACTCCGGGCCGTAGATCTCGACGACCCGGCCGCGGGGAAGCCCTCCGATGCCGAGCGCGACGTCGAGCGCGATCGACCCGGTGGGGATGACCCGGATCGGGGGGCGGATGTCATCGCCGAGGCGCATGACCGAGCCCTTGCCGAAGTTCTTGTCGATCTGGGCCATTGCATTGGCCAGGGCCTTTTCGCGGTCGAGCTCTGCCATCGGGACTCCTGCGGGGTGATGGGTGACGGGACGCCCGGCGGCCGGGCGAGCTGAGGAACTGCTTGCCGCGAGACGCCGGTCGATGTCGGTGTGAGCCGGACGTTAGGCGGACCCGACGACATTTTTGGGCTTCGGCCCCAACTGTGGAAAACCTCGGATCGGAACCACTGCGGCCGACGATAGACGAACAGGCGTTCGACCTCCCGGCGCGACACGCGGGGTCGTCCGGTCAGCGGTTCTGCGCGGAGACCTCGAACTCGTCGCAGACCGCCCGCCACACCACCTTGGCGTCCTCACCGTCCTCGAGCGCCTGCCGGATCGTGCGGCTGCCGAGCGCGGAGATCGAGTGATCGGTGGCCAGCGACTCGGCGTAGGTAGAGCCGAACTGCCGGCTCATCCGATCCCAGAAGTCGGTCAGCCGCATGCGTCTAGGCGTACCTGCTGCATGGGCTTTTGTCACTCGATGCGGCCATCGGCTGCCGGCGGGCGCGCATTTTGTCGTACCTCCGGAGCAGACTTCTTCTGTGACAGCAGACGCGCTCGAACGGCTCTCGCCGGCCACGCGTGCGTGGTTCGCGTCGGCCTTCCCGGCCCCCACGCCGGCGCAGGAGGGGGCCTGGGCGGCGATCGCCGGCGGGCGGCACGCACTCGTGGTGGCGCCCACCGGCTCGGGCAAGACGCTGGCTGCCTTCCTCTGGGCGCTCGACCGGTTGGCCAGCACCCCGGCGCCGGAGGACAAGATGCGCCGCTGCCGGGTGCTCTACGTCAGCCCGCTCAAGGCGCTCGCCGTCGACGTCGAGCGCAACCTGCGCTCCCCGCTGTCCGGCATCAGGCATGCGGCGACCCGCCTCGGCCTCCCCGAGCCGGAGATCCGCGTGGGCCTGCGCTCGGGTGACACCCCCGCCGACGAGCGGCGCAAGCTGGCCACCAAGCCGCCCGACATCCTCATCACCACTCCTGAGTCGCTCTTCCTGCTGCTGACCAGTGCTGCCCGGGAGTCGCTGCGCGGGGTCGAGACCGTCATCGTCGACGAGGTCCACGCCGTGGCCGGCACCAAGCGCGGCGCCCACCTCGCCGTCTCCCTCGAGCGCCTCGACGCGCTGCTCGAGCGGCCGGCGCAGCGGATCGGGTTGTCCGCCACGGTGCGGCCCGCGTCCGAGGTGGCCCGCTTCCTCGGCGGCCAGCAGCCCGTCGAGATCGTCTCGCCCGCCGGCAGCAAGAAGGTCGAGGTGCGGGTCGAGGTCACGGTCGAGGACATGACCGCCCTCGGCGAGCAGTCGTCCCCCACCCCCGGTGGGCCGGGCGCGGCTCCCGACGGCGCGTCCGCGGCCGGCGCCGAGGCGCGCAACTCGATCTGGCCGAGCATCGAGCAGCGGGTGCTCGATCTCGTCCGGGGTGCCCGCAGCACCATCGTCTTCGCCAACTCCCGGCGCCTCGCCGAGCGGCTGACCAGCCGGCTGAACGAGCTGGCCGAGGCCCAGTTCGAGGAGGCCCGGGCGGCGGCCGAAGGCTCCGACGACGACCAGCCGTCGGGCGCAGAGGCCGCCCACCGTCGGGCGCCGGCGCTGATCGGCGGCCAGGCGGGGGTAGGCGCTCCGGCCGTCTTCACCGAGGTCGCCCGTCCGCACCACGGCAGCATGAGCCGCGAGCAGCGCTCCGACGTCGAGGAGGCACTCAAGTCCGGCCGGCTGCCCTGCGTCGTCGCCACCAGCAGCCTGGAGCTCGGCATCGACATGGGGGCGGTCGATCTCGTCGTGCAGGTGGAGTCGCCGCCGAGCGTGGCGAGCGGGCTGCAGCGGGTGGGCCGGGCCGGGCACCAGGTCGGCGCCGCGAGCTTCGGCGTCGTGCTGCCCAAGCACCGGGGTGATCTGCTGCCCTGCACGGTCGTCGCCGAGCGGATGGCCTCAGGCGCCATCGAGTCGCTGACCGTCACCCGTAACCCGCTCGACGTGCTCGCCCAGCACATCGTCGCCATGGTCTCCATCGAGCCGTGGAACGCCGAGGAGCTGCTCGAGCTCATCCGGCGGTCGGCGCCGTTCACCGGGCTGCCGCAGTCGGCGTACGAGGGCGTGCTCGACATGCTCGCCGGCCGCTACCCGTCCGACGCCTTCGCCGAGCTGCGTCCCCGGCTGGTCTGGGACCGGGTCGACGGCGGCCTCACCGCCCGCCCCGGTGCGCAGCGGCTCGCGGTCACCAGCGGCGGCACGATTCCCGACCGTGGCATGTTCGGCGTCTTCCTTGCGGCCGGCGCCGAGGGGGGTGGCCCCGGCCGCCGCGTCGGCGAGTTCGACGAGGAGATGGTGTACGAGTCGCGGGTCGGCGACGTCATCCTGCTCGGGTCGTCCTCCTGGCGGATCGAGGACATCGGCGCCGACCGGGTGCTGGTCTCCCCCGCTCCGGGCCAGCCCGGCAAGCTGCCGTTCTGGCACGGCGACTCACCCGGGCGACCGATCGAGCTCGGCCGCGCCATGGGCGCCTTCGTCCGCGAGCTCGGTCAGGCCGATGCCGCAGGCGCCGAGGAGCGGCTGACGGCAGCCGGGCTCGACGAGTGGGCGCGCAACAACCTCATGGCGTACCTGAACGAGCAGCGCGAGGCCACCGGCGCGCTGCCCGACGACCGCACGATCGTCGTCGAGCGCTTCCGCGACGAGCTGGGCGACTGGCGGCTCGCGGTGCACTCGCCCTTCGGGGCACAGGTGCACGCGCCGTGGGCGCTCGCCGCGGCCGCCCGTATCCGCGAGAGCACCGGCCTCGACGCCCAGGTGCTGCACTCCGACGACGGCCTGGTGCTGCGCCTCCCCGACGCCGACGAGCCCCCGTCCGCCGACCTGGTGCTGCTGGCGGCGGACGACGTCGAGCAGATGGTGCAGGCCGAGGTCGGGGGCAGCGCCCTGTTCGCCAGCCGCTTCCGTGAGTGCGCGGCCCGGGCGCTGCTGCTGCCGCGGCGTGACCCCACCCGGCGCACCCCGCTGTGGCAGCAGCGCCAGCGCTCCGCCCAGCTGCTGTCGGTGGCGAGCACCCATCCCGAGTTCCCGATCGTGCTGGAAGCCGTCCGCGAGTGCCTGCAGGACGTCTACGACGTGCCGGGCCTGGTCGGACTCATGCGCGACCTCGGCGGCCGGGCGGTGCGGCTGGTCGAGGTCGAGACGAGCCAACCCTCACCGTTCGCCCGCTCGCTGCTCTTCGGCTACGTCGGCGCCTTCATGTACGAGGGCGACAGCCCCCTGGCCGAGCGGCGCGCCCAGGCGCTGTCGCTGGACCCCCGGCTGCTCGCCGAGCTGCTCGGGTCGGCCGAGCTCCGTGAGCTGCTCGATCCCGACGCGATGCACGAGGTCGAGACGGAGCTGCAGCGCACCGCCGAGTCGCGGCTGGCCCGCGGCGTCGAGGGCATCGCCGATCTGCTGCGGGTACTGGGTGACCTGACCGTCGACGAGATCGTGCTGCGCAGCGAGGGCCACGACGCCGCGGCCGTGCTGGCCGGGCTCACCGAGCTCGAGCAGTCGCGGCGGGCGATCTCGGTCCGCATCGCCGGCGAGCAGCGCTGGGTCGCGGTCGAGGACGCCGGTCGCCTGCGTGACGCGCTCGGCGTCGCCATGCCGCTCGGTGTGCCCGACGTCTTCCTGGAGCCGGTGGCCGACCCGTTCGGTGACCTGATCAGCCGCTTCGCCCGTACCCACGGGCCGTTCGTGCCGTCCGACATCGCTGCCCGCTACGGCATCGGCATCGCCTTCGTTACGACCACCCTCGACCGCTTCACCTCCTCCCGCCGGGTGCTGACCGGGGAGTTCCGGCCGGGCGGCGCCGGGCTCGAGTGGTGTGACGCCGAGGTGCTGCGCATGCTGCGCCGGCGCAGCCTCGCCAAGCTGCGGCGCGAGGTGGAGCCGGTGCCGGTCGCCGCGCTCGCCCGCTTCCTGCCGGACTGGCTCGGCACCGGCAAGGCGTCCCGCCGGGGCGGTGACGCGCTGCTGCGCGCCGTGGAGCAGCTCGCCGGGGCCTCGGTACCGGCCAGCGCACTGGAGACGCTGGTGCTGCCGGCGCGGGTGCGCGACTACACGCCCGGCCAGCTCGACGAGCTGCTGGCCAGCGGCGAGGTGATCTGGGCCGGGGCGGGGTCGCTGCCGGGCAACGACGGCTGGATCAAGCTCGTGCCGGCCGACGCCGCGACGGTCCTGCTTCCCGAGCCGTCCGACACCCTCGCGCTCGGCGGGCCGCACGAGGCGGTGCTGACGGCGCTCGCCGACGGTCAGGCGGTCTTCTTCCGCAACCTCGCCGATGCGGCGCTCGGGGCCGGCGGGTCGACGGACGCGATGAAGAGCGAGGCAGCTCTGGTCGACGTCCTCTGGGACCTGGTCTGGGCCGGCTTCGTCACCAACGACACGCTCGCCCCGTTGCGCGCCCGCCTGGCCGGCAAGGCGGCCGTGGCGCGCTCGGGAAGTGCCCGCGCCCGGCCGGTCTCGCGACGCTCCACCCGCTTCGCCCGGTACGCGCCCGCGGGCCGGCCGGCGCTGCCGACCCGGGCCGGTCCCCCGGCGGCGAGCGGACGCTGGTGGCAGCTGCCGGCCCGTGACCCGTCGCCCACCCGTCGGCTGCACGCGACGGCCGAGGCCCTGCTCGACCGCTACGGGGTGCTGACCCGAGGCGTGGTGGCGGCCGAACAGATTCCCGGCGGCTTCTCGGCGGTCTACCCCGTGCTGACGGCCTTCGAGGACGCCGGCCGCTGCCGGCGCGGCTATTACGTCGAAGGTCTTGGGGCCGCACAGTTCGCCGTGCCGGGCGCGGTCGACCGGATGCGCGCCTTGGCCGCCGAAGCCGAACGCGCCGCGGAGGAGCCGGCCTGGACCTCCCCCGTCTCGCCGAGCTGGGAACGGCGTGCCGAACGCGACGCCGAGCGCGGCCCGGGCGCGATCGTGCTCGCGACGACGGACCCGGCCAACCCGTACGGCGCGGCGCTGCCGTGGCCCGAGCGGGGCGAGGAAGGCGGGCACCGGCCCGGACGCAAGGCCGGCGCCGTCGTCGTCCTGGTGGCCGGCGAGCTGGCGCTGTACGTCGAGCGTGGCGGCAAGTCGCTGCTGACCTGGACGGACGACCCCGACGTCCTCACCGCTGCGGCGCAGGGGCTCGCCACGGCGGCGCGGGGCGGCGGGCTCGGCCGGTTGTCGGTGGAGAAGGCCGACGGCGAGTTCGTACTCGGCGACGACGCCGTCACTGCGGCGCTGTCAGCGGCGGGTTTCCGCACCACTCCCCGCGGGTTACGGATCCGGGGATGACCCGCGAGGGAGCGATGAGCCGTGCCTGAGGGCGACACCGTCTGGCTGGCTGCCAAACGCCTGCACCGGGCGTTGGCCGGCCAGACGCTGCTGCGGACCGAGTTCCGGGTGCCGCGCTACGCGACCACCGACCTCGCCGGCCGCAAGGTGCTGGAGGTGGCGAGCGCCGGCAAGCACATGCTCACGCGCATCGAGGGTGACGTCACGCTGCACACCCACTTCAAGATGGAGGGCACCTGGCACGTCTACCGCGTGGGGCAGCGCTGGCGCGGGCCGCAACATCAGGTACGCGTGGTGCTCGCGACCGCCGAGAGCGTCTGCGTCGGCTTCCGGCTCGCGGTCGTCGAGCTGGTGCCCACCTCGGGCGAGGGCGAGGTCGTCGGCCACCTCGGGCCCGACCTGCTGGGCGACGACTGGGGTGACGAAGGCGCGGCCGAGGTGCTGCGCCGGCTCGAGGCCCAGCCCGAGCGGGAGATCGGCACGGCGCTGCTCGACCAGCGCAACCTCGCCGGCCTCGGCAACATGTGGCGCTGCGAGGTGCTCTTCCTGCGCGGGATCCACCCGTTCCGGCAGGTGGGTGAGGTGCCGGACCTGCCCCGGCTCATCGACCTGTCGCATCGGATCCTGTTTGCCAACCGCGACCGCGCCGGGCAGGCGTCCACCGGGTCGCTGCATCGCGGCGGCTCGAACTACGTCTACGCCCGCAAGAACCAGCCGTGCCGGCGCTGCGGCACCCGCATCCTCAAGGCCGACCAGGGCGAGCCGCTGACGGCGCGGGAGACCTACTGGTGCCCGCGCTGCCAGCCCGCGCCCGCTCCGGTGCCGGGCTCGGACGCCGCTCCGTCGTCGCCTCAGGTCGGCGGCGGCGTCGCTTCCTGATCGGTCGACGTGGCGGTCACGTCCGGCACGGGAGCTGCGGCTCCGCTGCCGATCGCGGTCGACGCACCCTTCTCCAGCGAGGGCGTACCGGCTGAGGTGTCCTTGCCGGCGCTCAGCTGGGCGCGGATGGCGTCGAGCCGGTTGCTGGCCGCCGAGTCGATCGTGGCCTTGCGGACCTCGAGCATGCGCGCCTCGACGCCGCCGCTCGCCAGCTCCGTCTGCCCGAGGGCGGTGGCATAGCGCGACTCGATCTTGTCGCGCACCTCGGCGAGGGTCGGCGTGTCGCCCTGCGGGGTCAGCTCCGACATGGTCGAGAGCGCCTTGTTCATCTGCTCCTGCATCTTGGCGCTCTCGAGCTGGGTCATGAGCTTCGCCCGCTCGGCCATCGACTGGCGCAGCCGGAACTCGTTGTCGGCCACCGCCTGCTTGGCCTGCTCAGCGGCCTGCAGCGACTGGCCGTGCAGCGCCTTGAGGTCCTCCACCGACGACTCCGCCGAGACCAGCTGCCCGGCGAACGACTGGGCGGCCTGCTCGAACTGCTCGGCCTTGGCGGCGTCTCCGGAGGTGCGTGCCTGGTCGGCGAGCACCAGCGACTGGCGTGCCGAGTTCTGCAGCTGCTCGATCTCCGACAGCTGACGCGCGAGGCGCATCTCGAGCTGCCGGCGGTTGCCGAGGACGGACGCGGCCTGCTGGGTCAGCGCCTGGTGCTGACGCTGTGCGTCGTCGATCGCCTGCTGGATCTGGATCGCGGGGTCGGCCCGCTCGTCGAACTTCTTGTTTGCGGCCGCGTTGGAGTAGCGGAACATGCGCTTGAAGAAGTTCGGCATGCAGAGAATGCTGCCACGAGCAGCGCCCCGCTAACCTGCGGACCCGCAGTCAGGTGGACGACCGGAGCCGGCCCAGGGGTCGACGAGAAGCCGGCCGGGCGGGGCCGGGCGGAAAGGAAAGCGCTCAGGCAGCCTTGTTGCTGACGACCAGCGACGGCCGTACCGGCGCCACGCCGGGACGCGCAGCAGCCAAAGCACCCACGGGCACCGCCGCCACCGTCGGGAGTGCCCCGACCTCGGACAGCTCGGCGAGGGCGAGCTCGCCGCTCACCTCGTGCAGGACGCGCGACAACGGCACGTCAAGGGCATCGCAGATCGCGGCCAGCAGCTCGGAGCTGGCTTCCTTCTGCCCGCGCTCGACCTCGGACAGGTAACCGAGGGAGACCCGGGCGGCGCCCGACACCTCACGCAGGGTGCGGTGCTGGGCCAATCGCTCGCGGCGGAGCGCATCACCGATGAGACGGCGGAGCACGGCCATGCGCACCTCCCGTAAGGGCCCCGGAGGTTCAATTCCAGGGACAGCGAGTGGGATCAGCTTGAGCGACGACGCTCAGGCGGCACGAGATATCTGCCCCGCCTGATGTTGTGAACCGTACAACCCAGCACCGACACAAACCCATCCCGGATCGCTGATCACGCCGAGGGCGGAATCTGTCGTGTCGTTCGGCCCATCGGCCGTTGGGCCTGATCCGGTGTCTGTGAAGCGGTCAGCCCAGCGTGCGGCGCAGCAGGTCCAGCGCCTGCACGACGCTCAGCATGCGGACGAACGCCCGGTCACCGGGCAGCGTGACGTGCCGGCTGGTGGCGCCGTCCGGCCCGGCGATGCCGACGTAGAGGGTGCCCACGGGCTGCCCCTCCTGCTCGGTGGGCCCGGCGACGCCGGTGGTCGCGAGACCCCAGGTGGCGCCCAGCCGCTCGCGAGCACCCATCGCCATGCGCTTCGCGGTGTCGGCGGTGACCGCGCCGGCCGCCACCGCGTCGGCCCCGAGCAGCTCGTCCTTGAGCTCCGCCTGGTAGGCGACGATCCCGCCGCGGAAGGTCGCGCTCGACCCCGCCGTGTCGGTGAGCCGGGCCGCGAGCAGGCCGCCGGTCAGCGACTCCGCGACGGCGACCGTCTCGCCGCGCGCGAGCAGCGTCTGGTGGATCACGCCCTCGAGGCTGTCGTCGTCGATGCCGTAGAGCCCGTCGCCGAGCGCCGCACGGCCGAAGGCCTCGACGGGGGCGATCAGCTCGTACGCCTGCTCGCGGGTGGGCGCGAGGGCCGAGATGCGGACGCGCACCTGGCCGCCCGACGCGAGGAAGGCGATGGTGGGGTTGCCCTGACCGGCCGCGGCGAGGCGCTCGACCTCGGGGGCCATGGCCTCGGCGACGATCGACTCCCACATGCCCGACGTGCGCAGCACGCGGTGCACGACGACGGCGGGCGCGTCTGCCCGGCGCTGCAGGTCGGGCAGCACGAGCTCGGTGAGCATCGGGGACATCTCGTGCGGCGGGCCGGGCATTGCGTACGCGACCCCGCCGAGCATCTCCAGGCGCAGGCCGGGCGCGGTGCCGTTGCCGTTGGGCAGCGGCTCGGCGCCGACGGGCAGGTCGGCCTGGCGGTAGTTCATCTCGGGCACCGTGCGCCCGAGGTCCTGGAAGCGCCGGCGCAGCTGCGCCTCGATGTCGGGGTCACGCTCGATGCCGACCCCGGCCGCGAGCGCCAGACCCTCGCGGGTGAGGTCGTCCTGGGTGGGCCCGAGGCCGCCGGTGAGCAGCACGGCGTCGGCCCGGCCGAGGGCGGTGCGGACGGCGTCGGCGATGATCGTGACGTCGTCACCCACCACGCTGCTGTGGCCGATCACGATGCCCGCGTCGGCGAGCTGACGTCCGAGGTAGGCGGCGTTGCCGTTGATGATGTCGCCGTAGAGCAGCTCGTCGCCGACCGCGATCAGTTCAGCGCGCACGCCCGGCTCCCGTCGTGGCAGGAGCCGGTCGGTCGAGGGCGTCGACCGGCTCGGGTGAGTCGGGGCGGGCGGGTGCGTCGGGCCGGACGGTCGCGTCGGAACGGGCGTTGCGCCGCATCTCGAGCGCGGTGCGGACGTAGTCGACCGCCGTGATGAGCGCGACCGCGACGGCGACGCCCAGGATCACGGAGGCGATCACGTGCAGGGCGCCGGACAGCGGGAGGACGTACAGGCCGATGCCGATGTTGAGCAGCAGGGTCTTCAGCTTGCCGCCGCGGCTCGCCGGGATCACGCCGTGCCGCAGCACCCAGAAGCGCAGAAGCGTGACACCGAGCTCCCGGGCGAGCACCACGACCGTGACCCACCAGGACAGGTCACCCAGCAGCGACAGCCCGATCAGCGCGGCACCGACGAGCGCCTTGTCGGCGATGGGGTCGGCCAGCTTGCCGAACTCGGTGACGAGCCCGCGGGAGCGTGCGATCTGGCCGTCGAGCCGGTCGGTCATCGCGGCGGTGGCGTAGGCCGCCCACGCGGCGATCCGCCAGCCGGCGTCGTGGCCGTCGCCGACGAAGAGGAAGACCGCGAAGACGGGCACCAGCGCGATGCGGAACATCGTGAGGATGTTGGCGAGGTTGACCACGCCGACGGCATTGGGCGCATCGCCCGCAGGATCCGGCACCGACGGGATCTCGTTGATCCGGTGCTGCAGGCGCTCGACGGCGACCTCGGTACGGGTGGGGTGCACGCCGGCCTCGGCGCCGGTACGACGCCCGACGGGCGGCTCCCCCGCCGGATGCGTGTGCTCCTCCACCGTCACGTTCTACTCCCGCCGGCCCGCGGCCACGAATCCGGCCGTCGGTACGGGGTGCCCGGTGGCGGAAGCTCCTACCAGGACCTCGCTCACCTGGACCAGCAGATCGACGCCGTTGGTGCCGACCACCTCGGCGCGCACGAAGTCACCGACTTCGAGCGCCTGCCCGGCCAGGGGGTGGACCGTGCACGAGCCGTCGACCTCGGGCGCCTGGTGGGCGGCCCGGCCCTCGGCGACCATGCGGCCGCCCGGCTCCTGCTCCACCGACTCGACGAGGACCTCGACGCGCTCACCGATCCGCTGCTCCGCACGCTCGGCGGTGAGCTGCTCGGCGAGGTCGACGAGACGGTCGAGCCGGCGCCGGATCGTGGGGGCGGACACCTTGCGGTCGAGACCGACCGCCTCCGTGCCGTCCTCGTCGCTGTAGCCGAAGACGCCCACGGCGTCGAGCCGCGCCTCCTCCAGGAAGCGGACGAGCTCGTCGACGTCAGCGCGGGTCTCGCCCGGGAAGCCGACGATGACATTGCTCCGCGCCCCGAGCTCCGGCGCGAGGCTGCGGGCCGAGGCGAGCAGCTCGAGGAACCGCTCCCGGTCGCCGAAGCGGCGCATCCGGCGCAGCACCGGGCCGCTGGCGTGCTGGAAGGACAGGTCGAGGTACGGCGCGACACCGGGCGTGGTGAGCAACGCCTCGAGCAGCCCCGGGCGCACCTCGGCCGGCTGCAGGTAGGCGACGCGCACCCGCAGCACACCGGGCACGGTGGCCAGGGCGGGCACCAGCTGCTCGAGCAGGCGCAGGTCGCCGAGGTCCTTGCCGTACGCCGTCGAATTCTCGCTGACCAGGACGATCTCGCGTACGCCGTCGGCAGCGAGCTCCTGCGTCTCGGCGAGGATGTCCTCGGGCAGCCGCGACACGTAAGCGCCGCGGAAGGACGGGATGGCGCAGAACGAGCACCGCCGGTCACAGCCGCTGGCGAGCTTCACCGACGCGACGGGACCGCCGGCGAGCCGTCGCCGCAGCGGACGCGGCCCGGGCCCGGCGGGCAGCGGCACCTCGACGCCGTGGCCCGGGATGGAGACGGCGCTGCTGCGCCGCTCGGTGGGGCTGATGGGCAGCAGGGTGCGCCGGTCAAGCGGGGTGTGCGCCCCGGGACGCTCCCCCGCGACGATCGCGCGCAGCCGGGCGCCGATGTCGGGGTAGTCGTCGAAGCTGAGCACCGCCGACGCCTCGGGCAACGCGGAGGCGAGCTCGGCGCCGTAGCGCTCGGCCATGCAGCCGACCGCCACTACCGGACGGCCGTCGGCCACGTCGGCCGCCTCGAGCAGCGCGTCGACCGAGTCCTTCTTGGCCGCCGCAATGAAGCCGCACGTGTTGACGAGGATGGCATCGGCGTCGGCGGCATCGGCGACGACGGACCAGCCGTCACCCTCCAGCCGACCGGCCAGCTCCTCGGAGTCGACCTCGTTACGCGCGCACCCCAGGGTCACGAAGGCGGCGCGAAGGGGCATCCCGTCAGGGTATCCGCCCGCCGGTTGCCCGCGGGTCGCCCGACGGGGGCTTTCGGCAGCTTGCGGCGCGTTCGTCAGGCGGCCGGGCAGAAGGCGTTGCCGCGGTACAGGTCGAGCGTCATGACCTGACCCGGCGCACCGAGCGGACGCGGCAGCGGCTTGCCGTTGCACGAGATGGCGACGGCGCTCGCGTCGCCGACGGTGACGCGCATGCCGGCGCCGGCGTGCAGGTCGATCGCCTTGTACGACGACGGCTGGACACCGGCGAGCAGGGCCACCCCGCGCTCGTCGGTCACGTTCATCCAGCTCGGCAGGAACGGCAGCACGATGCGCACGGTGACGCCCTCGGCGGGCACCGGGAAGACCATCGCCGGGAGCGTCGCAGCCGGCTTGGTCGGCGCCGTGACCGGAGCCGCGGGCGGCTTGTTCGCCGCCGTCGACGGCGCCGCGGGCGTGACCGCCTGCTTGTCCGAGGAGCTGCCGGGAACGAGCAGCTGCACCAGGGTGACGGCGATGACGATCACCAGGACGATCGCGACCACCCACGGCCAGCGCGCGCCCGACCGCAGACCGGAGCGGCGGCTCGGCCGGACGAGGATCTCCGGCGCATCGGCGTCGGCAAGGAGCACCGGCACCTGGGCGAGCTCGCCGCGGTGGGTGTGGTCCAGCGACGCGACCAGCGGCACCGGGTCGAGACCGAGGGCGGTGGCCAGGCTGCGGAGGTGGCCCCGGGCGTACACGATCCCGCCGGCGGCCGGGATGTCGTCGCGCTCGATCGCCTCGATGATCGCCGGGCGGATCTTGGTGCGGCGGGTCAGGTCGTCGACGGTCAGGCTCTGGGCGGTGCGCGCCTTGGCGAGCTGGGTCGCGTATCCGGGCCGGCGCGGGGTGACGACCGGATCATCGGAGCGCACCACCACGGGCAGGTCGGCCGATGGGTCCAGGGCCGACTGCTCCGGGACGGACGTCTGAAGGACGGTGTCCGACGACTCGGGACCGTCGCCATCCATCGCGCGCTGCTGCTCGCTGATCGACATGTGACTCGCCCTTTACGCCGCGGATCCCGAGGTGGAAGCGTAAATCGACACTCCGGCCCGTCCCGGCAGGCGCGCCGCGCCGCGTGTGTCGGCCGGCCCGTTCAGCCGCGCAGGGTGACGAGCACGCTCTCGAGCTCTTCCGGCATCACGAGGACGTCGCGCGCCTTGGAGCCCTCGCTCGGTCCGACGACACCGCGCGACTCCATGAGGTCCATCAGCCGGCCGGCCTTGGCGAAACCCACGCGCAGCTTGCGCTGCAGCATCGAGGTCGACCCGAACTGACTGCTCACGACCAGCTCGACCGCCTGCAGCAGCAGCTGGAGGTCGTCGCCGACCTCCTCGTCCATCTCGCGCTTGTTCTCGGACGGCGGCGGGGTGTCGACGTCCTCGCGGTAGACCGGCTGCGCCTGCTCCTTGGCGAAGCGGACCAGGTGGTTGATCTCGTCCTCGGAGACGAAGGCACCCTGCACGCGTACCGGTTTGTTGGCGCCCATGGGAAGGAAGAGCCCGTCGCCGAGGCCGATCAGCTTCTCCGCGCCCGGCTGGTCGAGGATGACCCGGCTGTCGGCGAGGCTGGCGGTCGCGAACGCGAGCCGGCTCGGCACGTTGGCCTTGATCAGGCCGGTGACGACGTCGACGCTGGGGCGCTGGGTCGCCAGCACCAGGTGGATGCCGGCGGCACGGGCGAGCTGGGTGATGCGGACGATCGAGTCCTCGACGTCACGCGGCGCGACCATCATCAAGTCGGCGAGCTCGTCCACGATCACCAGCAGGTACGGGTACGGCGTGTAGACGCGCTCGCTGCCCGGAGGGGCGGTGATCTCGCCGGACAGCACTTTGCGGTTGAAGTCGTCGATGTGGCGTACGCCGCTGGCCGAGAGGTCCTCGTAGCGGAAATCCATCTCGCGCACGACCCACTGCAGCGCCTCGGCCGCCTTCTTCGGGTTCGTGATGATCGGCGTGACGAGGTGCGGGATGCCGGCGTAACCGGTGAGCTCCACCCGCTTCGGGTCGATCAGCACGAGGCGCACCTGCTCCGGCGTGGACCGGGCGAGGATCGAGGTGATCAGGGTGTTGATGCAGGTCGACTTGCCGGAGCCGGTCGCGCCGGCGACCAGGATGTGCGGCATCTTCTGCAGGTTGGCCACGACGAACCGGCCCTCGATGTCCTTGCCCAACCCCACCAGCAGCGGATGCGGGTTGAGGGTCGCCTCGCTGCTGCGGAGCACGTCACCGAGGCTGACGTTCTCGCGGTCGAGGTTGGGGATCTCGACGCCGACCGCGCTCTTGCCGGGGATGACGTCGATGATCCGCACGTCGGGGCTCTTCACCGCGTAACCGATGTTGCGGACCAGCGCCTTGATCCGCTCGACCTTCACCGCCGGGCCGAGCTCCACCTCGTAGCGCGTGACGGTGGGGCCGCGGGAGAAGCCGGCGACATTGGCGTCGACGTTGAAGTCGCGGAAGACGTCGGTCAGTGCCGTGATGACGATGTCGTTCGCCTTGGTACGCGCCTTGGCGGGCGTGCCGTCACGCAGCAGCTCGGGCGGCGGCAGCCGGTAGCTGATGCTGCCGGGCAGCGGCAGCTGCTCCGCCTTCTTCGGCACCGAGGTCGGCTCGGGCGCGAAGACGTCGACCGGGTCGGGCGCGAGCGGCTGGCCGATGATGGCGGCTGCTTCGGCGGCCGCCTCGTCGACCCCGGCGGGCGTCGCCGGCCGCGGGGACGGGGCGGGATAGGCGGCGGCGATGCCGTCGGAGCCGTCCTGGTCGAGGTCGTACACCTGCTCGCCGGCCGGACGCGAAGGCCGGCGGCGGCGGACGGGGGTGGCTGCGGGGGCCTCCTTCGCCTGGTTGGCGGCGGGGCCGGGCTCGTCCCCGTCCTCCTCGGCGGCGAAGATCCCGACCCGGCGGCGCGGGGCACGCCGGCGGCGGACCGGCACCTCGCCGGTCAGGTCGATCTCGTCGGCGGCCTCGTCGTGAACGTCCGCCCCGTGGTCGGGGTCGTGCTCGTCGTACTCGTCGTCCTCGTACGCGCGGCCGAGGCCGGGGAAGCGGGCGACGATCGCGTCACCAAGCCCGATGAGGCGGTGCGGCAGCTCGGCGAGCGGGATCTTGGTGAGGACGCAGACGCCGAAGACGGCGAGCAGCCCGAGCAGCGGCGCGGCGACCCACGCGGTGAGCCCGCTCGACAGTGGTGACGACGCCAGGTAGCCGACCGTCCCGCCGGCGCGGCGCATGGCCCGCGCGCCGTCGGTGGAATCCGGCACGCCGTGGGCGATGTGCACGATGCCGAGCAGGCCGAGGCTGATCGCCGCCCCGCCGACGACCTTGCGGCCGCGGGTGGGCGGATCGGCGGGCTTGCGTACGAGCCGCCACGCCAGCACGGCGAGCAGCGGTGGCAGCCACGCGGCGCCGACCCCGAGCGCGCTGCGCAGCAGGCCGGCCAGCAGGCGTCCCGCCGGCCCCCCGGCCGCCCACCAGACGGCGGCCGCGATCACGAGTGCCAGTGCGAGGACCCCGAGGCCGACACCGTCGCGGCGCTGGGCCGGCTCCACCTTCAGCTCGCGGGCGCCGCTCCCGACGGCGCGCGCGGCCGTGGCGAGTCCGCGGGCGACGGTGACCCACACCCCGCGGGCCAGCCGGTAGATCGCGCGCAGCAGCAGCACCAGCAGCGGCGGACGCTTCGGTGCCCGGCCGCGGGCAGGGCCGCCGCGCTTGGTGGGACGCTTGGGCGCGGGGCGGGCGGCGGCTTTGGACGCCGGCTTGCCCCCGCGGGCGGAGCTCGGGCGTGCGCCGGTGCGCGCGGGCGCCCGGCCGCCGCGGGTCGTGGTCGGCACGCACTACACATTGGCATCCCGGACGCGTAGGTCGGGCGATCGACGCGCGCACCAGCGAGCCGCGCGCATCACCACCGGCCTGCGGGGCGGCTCGACCTCGACCTCAGGGTCACCCTGTCGCCGGTCACCACTCACAGGGATCTCTCAGCAGTCGGATATGTGACTGCAGTCCCCACGGGGCACCTTTGAGTGATGGAGCGGACGCGAGCGGTGGCCCTGGGTGGGCCCTCCCTCGCCCGCCGGCTGGAGCTGACGCTCCGCCCGCTGCCCTTCGCGCGGGTGTACGCCGGCCTCTTCCTCGTCATCAACCTCGTGCTGCTGGCCCTGCCCGACTCCTGGCGCGCCGCGGTCGATCTCGCGACCAGCACCAACGTGGCCCGCCTCGCCACCGACCCGCTCTTCGTGCTGCCGGCCAGCGCCTTCGTCGACGAGGGCCAGCTCTGGCTGTGGATCCCGCTGATCCTGCTGCTCGTCGGCGGCCTGGAATCCCACATCGGCACCCGCCGGGCCGTGCTCGCCGTCTTCGGCGCCCACACCGTCGCCACGCTGCTGAGCGAGGGCATCCTGCTCACCCGGGTCGCCCTGCACCTGGAGCCGATCAGCCAGCTGCACATCATCGACATCGGACCGAGCTACATGGTCCTCGCCGCGCTCGCCGGCTGCCTCGTCGTGGGCGGCATCCGGCTGAAGCTGGGCGCGCTGGCGGTCGGGGCGTTCATTCTCCCCGGTCTGCTGCACGGCTTAACGTCGCTCGACATGACGGCGGTCGGGCACGTGTCGGCGCTCGTGCTCGGCGCGACCTTCGCCGTCGTGCTGACCCGCCGCTTCACGCTGCGCACCGACCGGCTGCGGCTGCTGGCCGGCTCGCTCGTCGCCGGCGTCGTCTGGACGCGTCTGACGTGGGGCCGGCCGCTCGCCTACACCGACCCCAGCTACACCTCGACGATCACCGGCACCAGCATGGGACGGCGGCGATACGTGTCGCTGACCCATTTGCCGACCACCCGGCGCAGCGCGCGACGCAGTGCTGCCGGATCGGCGACGCCTTCGGCCAGCGTGGCGTCCAGCGCCTGAGCCGCCCGCTCACGGATGGCGACGAACGCCTCCTCCGCGGCGGTGAACCCGCGGGCAAAGAACTCGGGCCCGGCGATGATCTTGCCGGTGGTCGAGTCGATCACCACGGTGATGGTGATGAAGCCTTCGTCGCCGAGGACGCGCCGATCCTTCAGCTGGTCCTCGTTGACGTCGCCGACGTTCGCGCCGTCGACGTAGACGTAGCCGCAGTCGACCTTGCCGGCCACCGAGACGGCGCCGTCGACCAGGTCGACGACCACCCCGTCGTCGACGATGAGGACCCGGTCGGGGTCGACGCCCGTCTTGACCGCGAGCGCGGCGTGGGCCCGCAGGTGGCGCCACTCGCCGTGGATCGGGATGAAGTTGCTCGGCCGCGTCATGTTGAGGACGTACAGCAGCTCCCCCGCCGGCGCGTGGCCGCTGACGTGCACCTTCGCGACGTCCTTGTGCACGACGTGGGCGCCCCAGCGGGTCAGGCCGTTGATCACGCGGTAGACGGCGTTCTCGTTGCCGGGGATGAGGCTCGACGCAAGGATGATCGTGTCGTCCTTCTCGATCCGGACCGGGTGGTCACGGCTCGCCATCCGCGACAGGGCCGACAGCGGCTCCCCCTGCGATCCGGTCGACACCATGCAGACGTGCTTGTCGGGCAGGGCGTCGATCTCGCGGGCGTCGACGATGAGGCCCGGCGGGATCTTCAGCAGCCCCATGTCGCGGGCGACGCCCATGTTGCGCACCATCGACCGGCCGACGAAGGCGACCTGCCGCTCGTGCGCGGCGGCCGCGTCGAGCACCTGCTGCACGCGGTGCACGTGGCTCGAGAAGCAAGCGACGATCACGCGCCGCTCGGCCTTCTGGAACACGCTGTCGAGGACCGGGCCGATCTCGCTCTCGCTGGTGACGAAGCCCGGCACCTCGGCGTTGGTGGAGTCCGACAGCAACAGGTCGACGCCCTCGCGACCGAGCCGGGCGAAGCCGCCGAGGTCGGTGATGCGGCCGTCGAGCGGCAGCTGGTCCATCTTGAAGTCGCCGGTGTGCAGGACCGTGCCGGCCTCGGTGCGGATGGCCACGGCGAGCGCGTCGGGGATCGAGTGGTTGACCGCGAAGAACTCGCAGTCAAACGGGCCGAAGCGGGCCCGGCCCTCCTCGACCACCTCGAGCATCGGCGGCTTCATGCGGTGCTCGGCGAGCTTGGCGCGCAGCAGGGCGAGCGTGAAGCGGCTGCCGACGATCTGCAGGTCACTGCGCTCGCGCAGCAGGTACGGCAGCGCGCCGATGTGGTCCTCGTGGGCGTGGGTGAGCACCACGGCCTCGATGTCGTCCAGCCGGTCACGGATGGACGTGAAGTCCGGCAGGATCAGGTCGACGCCCGGCTGGTCGGACTCGGGGAAGAGCACCCCGCAGTCGACGATGAGCAGCCGGCCGGCGTGCTCGAAGACGGTCATGTTGCGACCGATCTCGCCGAGACCGCCGAGGGCGGTCATGCGCAGGCCACCTTCGGCCAGGGGGCCCGGGCGGGCCAGATCGGGGTGGGGGTGGCTCATGCGCCGCCCGCCGTCAGTTCGAGCCCGGCTGCCGTGCAATCCGCGCGGAGCATGTCGATCTCCTGTTGTGTGGCGTCGAGCAAGGGGAGGCGGACCGGACCGGCCGGCAACCCCAGCAGGGTGAGCGCGGCCTTGGTCGTGATGACCCCTTGCGTACGGAAAAAGCCTTTGAATGCGGGCAGCAGCTGCTGGTGCAGGCTCCGGGCGCGCGGCAGGTCACCGGCGTCGAAGGCGGCGATCAGCTCGGCGAGCTGCGGGGCGAACGCGTGACCCACCACGCTCACCAGCCCGGCCGCGCCGACCGCGAGCAGCGGCAGCAGCATGACGTCGTCGCCGGAATAGTAGGCGAGGTCGGTCTCGGCGATGACCCGGCTGCTGGCCGCGAGGTCGCCCTTGGCGTCCTTCACGGCGGTGATGCGCGGGTGCTCGGCGAGCCGGAGCAGCGTCTCGGTCTCGATCGGGACGCCGGAGCGCACCGGGATGTCGTAGAGCATCACCGGCAGCCCGGTGGCGTCGGCGACCGTCGAGAAGTGGGCGACCAGACCGCTCTGCGGCGGCCGGTTGTAGTACGGCGTCACAACGAGCAGGCCGGTGGCGCCGGCCTTCTCGGCAGCGCTTGCGAGCTCGACGGAGTGCGCGGTGTCGTACGTGCCGACCCCGGCGACGACCGTGACCCGGTCACCGACGGCGTCGACGACCGCCCGCAGCAGCCGCTCCTTCTCGTCGTCGGTGGTGGTGGGTGACTCCCCGGTGGTGCCGTTGACCACGAGCCCGTCGCAGCCGGCCTCGACGAGGGCGACGGCCAGCTTCTGCGCGCCGGCGGTGTCGAGCGCACCGTCGGGGGTGAAGGGGGTCACCATCGCGACCAGCAAGCGGCCGAAGGGGCCGGGAGGCAGGGTTCCCATACCGGTCACGCTAGCCGGAAGCGGGTCGACCAGCACGGAGGCGCCGCCACACCCATCCGGGGGTTATGGGTGTGGCGGCGTGATCCCATGTTCGGCGCGCGCGACTGCGCGCCTGAAGCGCCGCGCCCAGATACCCCCGAACGGCCGTATCCGTTAGGCCGTTCGCCGCAGACGCGCAGCGGGGGGGTCGGAGGAGTCAGTTGCCGGTGGCGCTGTAGTACGCCGCCGCCGGGCTGCCGACGCCGGTGACCGGGTCCCAACCCTTGCGTGTGCTGAGCGAGGAGTCGTCGTCGAAGGTGCGCAGCGAGGTCAGCACCCCGTAGCGGCTGCTCTCGCCGTCCGCGTAGTCGACCCGCACGTTGGCGATGAAGTCGTTGGACCCGTCGATGTCGTGGAAGACCGCCGGCTTCGTACGCGCGAGCTTGTAGATGCGCGGGTTGGCGAAGCCGAGCCGCCGGCCGCCCTGCGCCTCGCTGGCCAGGGCCTGGACCCCGGCGAAGAGCGGCGCGGCCAGGCTGGTGCCGCCGACGCGGTACTCGTCGTACTTCACGCCGTTCGAGAACTGCTGGGTGACGCCGATCAGCATCCCGGTGTTGGGGTCGGCGAGCATCCCGACGTCGGGCACCCCGCGGGCGTTGCCGCCGACGAAGCCGCTCTGGTAGCCGGGCTTGCTGAAGAGCTGGCTGACCCCGCCGCCGGCACCGCCGTAGAAGACCGGCGAGAGCCACGACTTCTTGTTGGCCGACAGGTCGCGCTTCAGGGTTCCCCAGCCGGTCTCGAACCAGTAGCCGCTGCTCGGGCCGAGGCCGAGCGACGTGCCGCCGACCGCCGTCGCGTAGGGGTTGGAGCCGGAGGTGTCGACCTGCTTGAGGCCGGTGTTGTCGACCTCGTCGCCGTTGTCGCCGGAGGCGATGTAGAAGCCGATGCCCTGCAGCGCGCCCTGCTTGAAGATCTGGGTCTCGAGCGCCGCCTCGCCGGTGGTCATGGTGGCCTCGGTGCCGCCGTAGGAGATGGAGACGATCGACGCGAGGTTGGCGTCGACGGTCACCGCCTCCGCGTAGCCGAGGTCGAGCGAGGAGCAGCTGGAGCCGGCGACGTAGACGAACTTGGCGTCGGGGGCCATGCCGTGCAGCGCCTCGACGTCGAGGGTCTGCTCGCCCGACCAGCCCGGCGCGTCGCAGGCGTCCCGGTCGGTGTAGCCGGCGGCGGGCACGATCGCGCGGAACTGCCCGGCCTTGAACGGCGCGACGCCGTGGGCCTTCGAGTAGCGGTTCACGTCGGCCAGCAGGGTCGGCGACAGGTACGGGTCGATGACGGCGACGGTGACGCCCTTGCCGGTCAGGCCCTTGGGCACCTGGTAGGCGGTCCGCAGCTGGTTGGGCGTGTAGCCGCAGACCACGTACGGCTTGACCGCGTCCTGGTACTTGGGCAGCGTCGTCGCGCGCTTCTCGCCGAAGTAGCTCGAGCAGGGGCCGGCGTTACGGAAGCCGTACGGGTAGATCTGCACGGGCGCCTTCGCCTTGGCGAGGGCCTGCGGAGCCTGCGGGTTCTCGCGCGGCTCGGCGAGCGTCGCGCCCGTCGTCGTCTTCGGCGTCACGCGGGCGGGAGACTCGTCGAGCCCGGTCACCGAGAGCACGTCGGCCGCGAGCGCCCGCGGCACCGACACCGACGTGGCCGGCGCCTGGAACGTGCCGGCCGTGCCCTTGCGGTAGTACGCGAAGCCGGTGCCGAACGCCTTCTGCGCGGCGCCGACCGTGCCGTTGACCTCGACGTAGCGGTTGTTGAGCTTCGGGCTGGACACCGACAGGCCGGCGTCACGCAGCCACGAGGTGACGCGGCCGATCATGGCCGGGGTGGGGCCGTACGCCGCCCGGAACTGCTCAGGGGAGAGGTACTTGCCGTAGTTCGGGCTGCCGGGCGTGCTCACCGCCAGCACCGCCTTGTCCAGCCCCGCCTGGTCGCGGGAGCCGAGGTAAACCCGGGCCCGCACGTTCTTCGACGCCGGCACCTTCGCCACCTGGGTGCTCGACGTCGCCCACGACGGGTGCGTGTCGGCGACACCGACCCGCGGTGACAGCGAGGACGAGGGCGTCGGTGCGGCAGCCGCCGCCGAGGCCAGGGCAGGCATGGCGGCAACGGCAACGACCGCGCAACCGGCGGTCATGGCGAGCAGCCTGCGGCGACGCTGGTGCGGCATCGACTCTTCTTTCGGATCACGCTTCCCCGTGGCGCGCTCCGGACGGCCCCGCCGGGGAAGTCGGCTGGCGGGTTTCGCAACAGTAGGCCACACATCTTCGCCATCTGCGGTCATTCGGTCGCGCTGCGCGATCTCTCACCCGTTAGTGGCGGTGCGGCTCGGGTGGGTGTCGCCGGACGGGTCGGGTCGGCGGCGCCCGTACTGTGACCGGGTGCGCGAGACGACGCCGCAAGTCTTCCTGATCTCCCGGCCGACCCTCGACTGGGACGGCGTACGCGCCTACCTCGAAGCCGTCGGTGGGACAGGATGGCTGGAGCGGTCCGAGGCCGAGTCCGAGCAGGGGCGGGCCGACGGTGAGCGGCTCGTCGAATTCATGGGCCGGCTCTGCTACCGGTCGTGGGACGTGGGCCTCAACCCCAACGTCACCCGCATCCGGGCCGACACCGACGTCTACCTGCAGAACATCCTGCGCAGCGGGCACGGCTCGGTCGTCGAGCACGCCAACTACTCGTTCGTCCTCCTGAACGTGTCGCGCGTCGCCACCCACGAGCTGGTACGCCATCGCGCGGGCAGCGCCTTCTCCCAGGAGTCGCTGCGCTTCGTCCGCCTGACCGACCTGCCGTTCGAGCACCCGCAGGAGATCCGCGAGGATCCCGAGCTGCTCGCCGAGGCCGACGACCTGCTCGCCCGGATGGAGCGCTTCCAGCTGCTGGCCGCCGACAAGCTCGAGCTCGACGCCGAGGGGGTGCCGTTCCACCGCAAGAAGGAGGTCACCTCCGGGCTGCGCCGTTACGCGCCCGACGGCGTCGCCACCTCGATCGGGTGGACGGTCAACGTGCGGGCGCTGCGCCACGTGATCGCCGCCCGCACCGACCCGGGCGCCGAGAACGAGATCCGGCGCATCTTCGACCAGGTCGCCGCGATCATGACCAAGGAGCTGCCGAGCCTGCTCGGCGACTTCGTCCGCGACGAGGACGGCACCTGGCGTCCCGAGTTCCCCAAGGTCTGACGTGACCACCGCAGACGTCAGCGTCCGACCGGCGCGCGCCGCTGACGCCGCTGCCGTGGCCGAGGTGCAGGTCGACGCGTGGCGCACCTGCTACGCGCCCCGGCTGCCCGAGGGGGCGCTCGACGCGCTGGACGTGACGGTCGTCGAGGCCACCTGGCGCGCCGCCGTCACCGCTCCCCCGTCACCGCGCCACCAGCTGCTCGTCGCGATCTCCGCCGGACGGCTCGTCGGTTACGCCGCCCTCGGGCCGGCGGACGACCCGGATGCGGCGGAGTCCGACGGCGAGCTCTTCGCGTTCACGATCGAGCCGGCCGAGCAGCGCATGGGCCACGGCAGCCGGCTGCTCGCCGCGGCCATGGACATCGCCCGCGAGCTGCACTTCTCGTACGTACGCCAGTGGACCTTCGACGGCGACGCCGCGCTGCACGCGTTTCTCGCCGGGTCGGGCTGGGCCGCCGACGGCGCCGCCCGCACGTTGGAGATGGGCGGCGAAGGGGTCGGTCAGCAGCGCTGGCACACGGCGCTGGACTGACCAGCTCTCAGGCCAGGGCAGCGACGATCTCGCTGAGCGGCTTGCGTACACCCGTGTAGAACGGGATCTCGAGCTTCGTGTACAGCCGGGCGCGGCTGGTGCGCAGGTGGCGGATGCAGTCGACGATGCGGTGCAGCTCGTCGGCCTCGAAGGCCAGCAGCCACTCGTAGTCGCCGAGGCCGAAGGCGGAGATCGTGTTGGCCCGCACGTCCTCGAACTCGCGGCCCATGATCCCGTGCTCGGCGAGCATGCCGCGGCGCTCGTAGTCGGGCAGCAGGTACCACTCCAGCGACCGGACGAACGGGTAGACGCAGACGTACTTGCGCGGGTCCTCGCGGCGCACGTAGGCCGGGATGTGGTTGCGGTTGAACTCCGCCGGGCGGTGCAGGCCGACCGACGACCAGACCGGCTCGAGCTGGCGGCCGAGGGCGGTGCCACGGAAGCGCTGGTAGGTCTCCTGCAGACCGTCGGGGTCGGGGCAGGTCCACCAGAAGAGCAGGTCGGCGTCGGCACGGTAGCCGCTGATCTCGTACGAGCCGCGGGTGTAGACGTCCTTTGCCAGAGCCTGCTCGAGCAGCTCGTCGACCTCCGCCGTCAGCGCGCCGCGGTCGTCCGGCAGCGGCTTCAGGGCACGGAAGACGGCGTAGCTGCAGTAGAGCATCTCGTCGTTCAGCTCACGGGCGGACTTCTCGCTCTCGGCCATGCCCCCAGTGTGCCGTGTCGTCAGCGCTCGAGCGATGCGGCCACCGCCAGCCCGGCGGCGGTGCCCGAGCGCAGGCAGGCCGGGATGCCGACGCCGTCCCACGCCGCACCTGCGAGCGCGAGCCCCGGGGGCAGTGCCGCGCGGACGGCGGCGACGCGCTCGAGGTGGCCGGGGGCGTACTGCGGCAGCGCCCCGCCCCAGCGCACGACGGAGGTCTCGAGCGGCCGGCGCCGGATGCCGGTGGCCTGCCCGAGCTCGGCGGCCAGCACGCCGGCGAGCTCGATGTCGGAGCGGGCCAGCTCGCTCTCCCCGCCGGCCCGGCCCGCGCTGCAGCGCACGATCACGCCGTGCTCGCGTCCCACGTGCGCCCACTTCTGCGACAGGAAGGTCGCCGCCTTCATCAGCCGCTTCTCGGTGGCCGGTACGAGCAGTCCACTGCCGGGTGGGAGCTCGGTGTCGGCCGGGAAGCGGAAGGTGACCAGGGCGACGCTCGCATACGCCAGCGGCGGGGCGTCGACGCCGAGCGGGCCGAGCAGGCGGCGGGCGGGAGCGCTCGGCACGGCCAGCACGACCGCGTCGTAGGACTCGCCGTCGACGAGCCAGCCGGCGCCGTCGCGGACCAGCTCACGGACGGGCGCGCCCACGACGACCTCGGCCCCGCCGGCGGCGGCGAGCCGCTCGGGCAGCCGGCCCATCCCGGCGACGGGCGCGGCGAACACCGGCGGGCCCCCGGGCACGGGCTTGGGCGCGAGCCGTCGGGTGGCGGCGAGCAGCGACCGTTCGGCGAGCGCCGGGATCAGCTGCGGGGTGGTGACGCGCAGCGAGAGCTCGTCGGCATGGCCGGCGTAGACCCCTCCGAGCAGCGGGTCGACCAGCCGGTCGACGACCCGGCCACCGAGCCGGGCGCGGACGTAGCGGCCGACCGCGGGGTCGTCGGCGACCTGGGTACGCGGCAGCACCCGGTCTTCGGCCGCCCGCAGCGTCCCGGCGACTCCCAGGACGGGCGCGGCGGCCCGCAGGTCGCCGGGCACGCCGAGCAACGTGCCGGTGGGCAGCGCCCGCAGTCGCCCGCCGAGCCACAGCTGGGCGCGGGTGGTGGCCGGGTTGGCGACCTCCAGGCCCGCCTCGGCCGCGGCGGCGAGCCCCTCCGGCACCCGGGCCAGGAACGCCTCGGCGCCCTCGTCGACCCCGAGCGGGCCGATGCGCAGCTTGCCGCCGAGCTGCTCGGTGGCCTCCCGGACGGTCACGTCGGCGACCCCGCGCAGCGCGGCGGCTGCGGCCAGCCCGGCCACTCCCCCGCCGATGACGAGGACCCGGGCACTCACCCGAGCGCGTGCACGGCCTCGACGACCCGGGTGAGGACGTCGGGGTCGGTCTCCGGCAGCACCCCGTGGCCCAGGTTGAAGACGTGCCCGGGGGTACGCCGGCCCGCCGCGTGGATCTCACGGATGCGGCGCTCGACGACCGGCCAGGGGGCGAAGAGCGTCGTCGGGTCGAGGTTGCCCTGCACCGCGTGCTCCGGCCCGATGCGCTGCGACGCCACGTCGAGCGGCACCCGCCAGTCGACGCCGACCACGTCGGCGCCCGCCTCGCCCATGGCCTTGAGCAGCTCGCCGCTGCCCACGCCGAAGTGGATCTTCGGGACGTCGGGCACCCCGGCCAGCACCGCGGTGCTGTGCGGCAGCACGTACTCGCGGTAGTCGGCCTCCGAGAGCGCGCCGGCCCAGCTGTCGAACAGCTGCACGGCACTGGCCCCGGCGTCGACCTGCACCCGCAGGTAGCCGAGCGCGATCTGGGCGAGCCGCGCGGCGAGCTCGTGCCAGAGGTCCGGCTCGCCGTACATCATCGCCTTGGTGCGCGCGTAATTACGGCTCGGGCCGCCCTCGATCAGGTAGCTGGCCAGCGTGAACGGTGCCCCCGCGAACCCGATGAGCGGGGTGGCGCCGAGCTCCTCGACCAGGCGGCCCACCGACTCGGTGGTGTACGTGACGTCACCCGGCTCGAGCGGGCGGATGCTCCGGACGGCTGCCGCGTCACGCACCGGCTCCGCGATCACCGGGCCGACTCCGCCCACGATGTCGAGGTCGATGCCCGTCGCCGCGAGTGGCACGACGATGTCGCTGAAGAAGATCGCCGCGTCGACCCCGAAGCGGCGCACCGGCTGCAAGGTGATCTCGACGGTCAGGTCGGGATCGCGGCAGGAGTCGAGCATCCCGACGCCCTCGCGCAGCTTGCGGTACTCGGGCAGGGCGCGACCCGCCTGGCGCATGAACCACACCGGCGTCGGGCGCCCGGCGAGCGGCTCCCGCCTGCATGCGGCGAGGAAGGGCGAGCCGGCCACACGCGTGTTCACCCGGCGATCCTTCCAGACGGATCCGTGCGGACGCTCAACACACCTGTGGACATCCGCGGATCCGCTCCCCCGGCATGCGACCGTTTCCTGGTTGGGACAACGGTCGGGATGACGGTGGGACCGACTCCGGAGCCAGGAGGGAGCACAGCCATGTGGACGTTCTGTCCCGAGTGCGAGGACGTCAGCGTCTTCGAGCAGCCTCCCTGCGGTGACGGCCACGGCGGCGACTGCCCCGAGTGGTTCTGCGTGACCTGCGGCTGCGCGGTCATCGAGGGTGAGGTGCAGGTGATCGCCATGATCGAGCGCGAGGTGCGCCCGTCCGCCCGCGACACCGGACGCTCCGCCCGGTCCGCATGACCGCGCCCGGCCCGTCGCGGCGCCGTGGCACGACCGCCGGTCTGCTGTCGCTCGCCGGGCCGGCTCCCCAGGCGCTGCCGGTGCAGCCCGCGGCGACCGGCGTGGCCGATACCGCGGCGACGGCCCCAGCGGCCTACCGTGGCCGGATGCGTTCCGCGGGTACGGAATCCTCTGCCGGGGTCGAGCCGACCCCGGCGGACCCGGCCGACCCGGAGACCCCCCGGGAGTTCACGGCCGTCGTCGAGAGCCTGCTGGCCGACGCCGAGACACGTACCGACGTCCACATCCGCGAGGTCGGCCGTCCGACCCGGCTCGCCCCCCACGGCATCGCGCTGGCCGCCACCCTCGAGGAGGGTGACGACGAGCTCGCCGCCGGCCGGCTCGTCGTGCTGCACGACCCGGAGGGTCAGCCGGCGTGGAACGGCACCTTCCGCATCGCCTGTTACGCGCGCGCCCCGCTCGACGCCGAGATGAGCTCCGACCCGATGCTGCCGACCGTCACCTGGTCGTGGCTGGAGGACGCGCTCGCCGAGCGCGGGGCCGAGGTCGCCAACCTGGCCGGCACGGTCACCACCACGTCGTCCGCCCGCTTCGGCCAGATCGCCGACGAGGCCGGCACGTCCGAGGTGGAGCTGCGCTGCTCCTGGTCGCCGCTGTGGGACCCGGAGGACGCCGCCGACGTCCGCGCCCACCTCGACGCCATGTGCGACCTGCTCGCGATGATGGCCGGACTGCCGCCGTCGACCGGTGTGGTCGCGCTCAGCAGCCGCGTTCGTTAGCCGGCGCCCGGTCGGTCAGCGCTCGGTCGGTCAGTGCAGGGCCGCGATCATGGCGGGCGTCTCGGGTGCCGCGACTTCCGGTGCCGAGGCGTCCGGCCGGGGCAGCCGCAGGCTCAGCATGGTGCCGGCGCCGGGCGCACTCATCACGTCGACCGAGCCCCCCGCGAGCCGGGCACGCTCGCGCAGCAGGCCGAGGCCGACGTGCCGGCCCCCCGCACCCGCGACCGGCTGGCGGGCCATGTCGAAGCCGGGACCGTTGTCGCGTACGACGGCCGTCACGTAGCGCCCGTCGATGGTGAGCGACGCGACCGCCTCGTCGACGTCGGCGTGCTTCACCACGTTGATCAGGGCTTCCTGGAAGAAGCGGTAGATGGTGACGGCGGTGGCGAGCGGCAGCGGATACGCGGCCACCGGCCATTCCAGCGTCACCCGCAGGCCGTAGCGCAGCTCGAGGTCGTCCCGGAAGCGGCTGACCGCGACCGCGAGGTCACCGTCGCGCAGGGCCGGCGGACGGGCCCGGGTCATCGTGGCCCGCAGGGCGTCCTCGGCCTCCTCCACCAGCGGCGTGACGGCGTGCAGGGCCCGCGGCGAGGGGTCGTCGGCGAGCAGCCGGCGCGCGGTGGCGAGCGACTGGGCGACGGTGTCGTGCAGCTCCGCCGCGAGCTGACCGCGGGTGCCTTCCTCGGCCGCCACCAGGCCCGACAGCAGCTCGAACATCCCGGTGCCCGCACTCTGGGCGGCCCGGCGGTGCCGCTCGGCGAGCTCGTCGGCGACCTGGATGCGCAGCCGCAGCGCCGTGAGCGCCGCGTCGAGGCTGTGCAGCTCGGTGACGCCGTGGAAGATCGGGCTGACCTCGAACGACTCACCGGCCCCGGCGGCCCGGATGCCACGCGCGAAGTACTGCAGCTCCCGTCCCCACTGGTGCCCGATGACGGCGGACAGCACCACCATGAACGCGAGGACGCCGCCGCCGACCACCACGCCCGCGTACGCGGTCACGGCCACTACGGGCAGCCCGAAGACGACCATGGCGAGCGCTGCCCACAGCCCCACCGGGAGCACCGGCTGCCAGCGCCGGGCGCGCGCCGAGCGCAGCGGGAGCCACGAGCGCCGGGAGCGGGCCTCCTCCGCGGCAGTTCCACGCCGGCTCAC
This sequence comes from Frankiaceae bacterium, assembly GCA_965199805.1. Classification (GTDB taxonomy): domain Bacteria; phylum Actinomycetota; class Actinomycetes; order Frankiales; family Frankiaceae; genus DATAZK01. The sequence goes on from CBDATO010000001.1 coordinate 524,097, forward strand.
GCGCGGTTGCCCGTCGGCAGGTAGCCGGTCGTGGTCCATTCGTCGGCGGCGCGCCGGGGCTCGGGCCGGGCGACCGTCCCGCCCGGACCGAGCCCGGGCGCCTGGGCCGGTCCCTCCACGGAGGGGTCCAGCGGGTCGGCCCAGAGCGCGGGGTCGGTGGGGGCGCGCCGGTCACGTTGCGACGGGATGGTGCCGTCCGGGGCGCTGCCGAGCAGGGCCGCGACGGCCCGCTCCAGCGCGTGCACCTCGTCGAGCAGCAGGCTCGACCACTCGGCGCTCTCCGCCGGCTCGGGTGAGGCGAGGATGCGGCGGCTGATGTCGCGGACGACCTCGAGGCGGGGATCGCGGTCGGGGCCGGTGTCGGTGGCGGGAGCCAGCCACGCGGAGGCCTGCCGGGCCAGCGCGCGGGCGACGACGGTGTCGCGGCGGGAGAAAGACGCCCCGCCGGTCGGGCGCCGGGCGATGGCGAGCGCTCGCGGGCTCTGCTCGCCGCCGACGAAGAACGCGCAGCACGGGCGCCCGTCGTCGGCGTCCAGGAAGAGGCCGCCGGAGGCCAGCAGCCGGCGTACCCACGGCGCATCCAGGGCGTGCAGGTCGGTGGCGGCGCGGGTGCCGCGGCCGCTCTCGTCACCGCAGTAGCGGACCAGGCCCTCGGGTCCGGACAGGAGCAGCTCGATGTCGGCGCCGCCGAGCATGCGGGCCACCACGGTCATCAGCACGCTGACCGACTGGTCGACGGAGCGGCCGGCGAGCTGCTGCTGCTCGGCGGCGAGCGCGGCGAACAGGCGCGCCTCGGCACTGCGCCGCGCCTGCACCTCGTACGCGCTTGCCACCACCAGCCCGGGGACGACGAGACCGGCCAGCCCGAGCGGCGCGTGCAGCAGCAGCCAGCCGGCGAGCAGGCCGACCGCCCCGTTGCCGGCCGCCGTGAGCAGCGTGGCGGGCAGCCGCGGCAGCAGCTGGCTCGCGAAAGGACGGCGGGCGGTCAGCGCGACCCCGGCCGCCGCCATCACGTGACGCACGAGGACACCCAGCACGAACCCGGCGCAGGCGGACGGCACCGGACCCAGCCCGGCCCGGCGCAGCAGGTCGACGAGCGCCACCGCGGCCGCGATCTGCAGGAGTCCGGACGCGGCCGCGTACTCGAGGGGATGCAGGGCGCGCCGTTTCACCTGCCGCGCGGCGAGGAACCCGCCGACGGACAGCAGCGACGCGAGCCAGAGCCCCGGGCCCGGGCACACGTAGAGCAGCCCGGCGCCGACGAGGTCGAGTCCGCGCACCGGCCAGCGCAGCCGGCCGACGGGCAGCGAGACGTCGAGCAGGGCGCCCAGGACGACGACCGCGACGACGGCCGGCAGGTACCAGGGCGCCGCACCGAGCAGCCGCCCGTTCGCGGCAGGTACGCCGAGCAGGCCCGGACCCCAGGCCAGCACCACCGACGCGACGATGGCGCCGACGGTCAGCCAGCGCAGCGCCCGGGGGCCGCGCCGGGAGCGGCGGCGTACCGGATGCGGGCGCACCGGGGCGGCAGGAGACCAGGCCATGGGCACCTTCCCGGATCGGCTGTCGAGGGTCGTTCTCACCCGGATGAGAGCTCAGCGCTCGCCGACCCCATCCGAAGGGCCAGCAGGATGCCCGCCGTAGTCCTCGGCAGCCCGGCCCTGCAGCTTGCGCCTTGGGCCGGACGGAGCAGTCAGGATCACCCGTTCGGAGCACGCGCTACAGACCACCGCCCGACCGGCCGAAGCACTTCCTGAGACCGAACGGGCCGGCCCGCAAAGCCACCCGTACGGCACGGAAGACGCCACGCAGACGGACGAAGTCCCCTTCCGGGGATCCTTGGAGGAACGGTGACCACGCAGACCCCCCGCAACGTCGATGCCCGGGCCCTACCGGCTCAGCACGACCGCGCGTCGCGTCCCGGCGGTGGCTTTCGCGCGATGGTGGTCGACGACCACCCCCTGATGCGCGAGTCGATGGTGGCCCGGCTGCGGGCGATGGGCGCCTCCGAGGTGGTCGAGGCCGCCACCATCGCCGAGGCCCGGGCCCGGGCGCGCAACGGACCGATGGACCTCGCCGTGCTCGACCTCGGCCTGCCCGACGGCAACGGCCTGGACCTGGTCGCCCACCTACGTGAGCGCGGCTGGCCCCGGCTGGTCGTGCTGTCCGCGGCCGACGACCCGTACTCGGTGCGCGCGGCCTTCGTCGCCGGCGCCCACGGCTACCTGCTCAAGAACGCCTCCTCCATGATCGTCACCGACGGCGTACGCCGGGTGCTGCAGGGCGGGGTCTACGCGGACCCGTCGGTGGCCCCGCTGCTCGCCGCCGGCCTGCGCGGCACCGGCAACGCCGAGGGGCTCGCCGCCGAGCTCTCCGGCCGCGAGATCGAGGTGCTGCGCCTCGTCGCCGACGGCAAGTCCAACAAGGAGATCGGCGACCTGCTCGGCCTCTCCGCCCTCACCGTCAAGAGCCATCTCGCCCGCATCGCCCGCAAGCTGGGCACCGGCGACCGGGCCGAAATGGTCGCCCTGGCCATGCGTGCCGGAGTCATTCGCTGACATCGGGTGACGTCCGTGGGGATGGCGAGGCCGCTTTGACCCGGCCCGAGTCGTAGATTCGATCCCTGTGACGAGTGCGGAGCCGGACCAGGGCGCGACCCGGCCGCCGTCGACGTCGGTCCTCCTGCTGGAGCCTGCCGAAGGTGTGCCCGACGTGGTCGCCGACGACATCGCCCTGTCGGCCGCCGTGGAGCAGCTGGCCGCCGGGTCGGGCCCGGTCGCCGTCGACGCCGAGCGGGCCTCGGGCTACCGCTACGGCCAGGCCGCGTACCTCATCCAGCTGCGCCGGGCCGGAAGCGGCACGATCCTCGTCGACCCGGTGCCGTTCGCCGACCTGCTGCGGATCCAGCGGGTCATCGGCGACGCGGAGTGGATCCTGCACGCCGCGCACCAGGACCTGCCCTGCCTCGCCGAGCTGGGGCTGCGCCCGACCCGGCTGTTCGACACCGAGCTCGCCGCCCGCCTCGCCGGCATGGAACGCGTCGGACTGGCCAGCGTCGTCGACGTCCTGCTCGGCTACACGCTGGAGAAGGGCCACTCCGCCGCGGACTGGTCCACCCGGCCGCTGCCCGCCGACTGGCTGCGCTACGCCGCGCTCGACGTGGAGCTGCTGATCGAGCTGCGCGACGTCATGGAGGCCGAGCTGGCCCGCCAGGGCAAGCTGGAATGGGCGCACGAGGAGTTCGCCGCGGCGATCACCGCGCCGCCGAAGCCGCCGCACCCCGAGCCGTGGCGGCGCACCAGCGGCATCCACCGGCTGCGCAACCGGCGCCAGCTCGCCGTCGTGCGCGCCCTTTGGTACGCCCGCGACGCCCGGGCCCGCGAACGTGACGTCTCCCCCGGCCGGGTGCTCCCCGACTCGGCGATCCTCTCCGCAGCGATGACTGCACCCAAGACGCGCGCCGAGCTCGCCGCCCTGCCCGTCTTCTCCGGACCACGGATGCGCCGCACGATCGACCTGTGGTGGTCCGCCATCACGACCGCGACCACTCTGCCGGACGCCGAGCTGCCCGAGCCCGCGCCGAGCACCGGCCTGCCCCCCGCCGGCCGCTGGGCAGACCGCAACCCGGATGCGGCCGCGCGTCTCGCGGCCGTGCGCTGGGTGCTCCAGGAGCTGGCCGCAACCCACCGGCTGCCGGTGGAGAACCTGCTCGAGCCGGCCATCCAGCGCCGCCTCGCCTGGACCCCGCCCGAGCCGATCGGGCGCGCCGAGGTCGTCGGCGCCATGCAGGACGCCGGAGCCCGGGCGTGGCAGATCGACCTCTGCGCCGACATCGTCACCGCAGCGCTCGTCGACCCGGAGCCGTACGCGGCCCTCGCGGCACAGCACGCCAAGGAAGAGGCGGCGCGCGCCGAGGCCGCCAAGACCCAGCAGGCAGCGCTCGCGGCCGCGGAGCTCGCAGCAACAGAATAAGAAATAGGCAGGTGCCCGAGACAATTCCCCGCCAGAACGTCTCGAGCACCCGCCTGATTTACGTATCGGCGGTCGGTCCCGCTCCTGACGCGGCCAAATGGGTGAAACCTGTGGCCGAGCTGTCAGGCGGGCCGACGGCAACAAGCAATGGGATGTCGCCGAGCGGCCGGGGTTCCTTTTGTCGACGACAAGCAATCCGGTGTCCAGGCTGGACACCGGATTGCTTGTCGTCGCGAAAACCGATGCCGGCCTCCTGGTGACACCGGATTGCTTGTGGGGCGGGGCTACTTGCGACGGCCGCCGAGGAGCAGCCCGACCAGCAGCCCGACCGCGGCGGCGATGCCGACCGGGACGAACCGCTTGGCGAGCGGCGCACCGGCGACATCGAGCAGGTCGATCGCCTCGGCGCTGCGCCGGGGCTGAGCCGGGGTCGGGGTCGGGGTCGTGGCTGTGGTCGCGGCCGGGGCAGGCTTCGGCGCGGGTGCCGGCGGCGGGGTCGGGGCGGAACCGGTCGTTGCTGCCGCACCGGACGCCGACGCGGAGTCCGAGGTCGACGTCGGGTCGGCAGGTGCGGCCGAGGGCGTCTCGTCGGCGAGGCTGGTGATCACGTCTGGGTGGCTGCCGGCAGCGTCGTCGGCGGGGGCGTCGGCGGTCGGGGTGCCCGAGCGGATCTCCTCGGCGAGCGCGTCGGCGAACTGCGTGATGACCTTGCCGGCCACCTCGCCGATGACGCCGCGGCCGAACTGGGCGGGCTTGCCGGTGATCGCGAGGTCGGTGAGCACGTCGACCCGGGTGCCGTCGCCGTCCGGGGTGAGCGTGCAGGTGATCTTCGCGTTGGCGGTGCCGCTGCCGCGGGTCTCGCGGCCCTTCGCGTCGATGACGACCTTGCGGGCGGCCTCGTCCTTGTCGACGAAGGCGGCCGTGCCCTTGTACGTCATCGCGATCGGCCCGACCTTGACCTTGACCGTGCCCGCGAACGAGTCACCGTCGTGGCTGGTCAGCGTGGCACCCGGCATGCAGGGCGCAACGCGCTCGACGTCCAGCAGGGTCTTCCAGGCCTCTTCCGGCCCGGCCGGCACCACGAAGGAATTCTCTAGCTGCACAGTCGCTCCCAGCGCGTGAGGTCATCAGGGTCGTCCAGATCGGCCGGATCGGCCACGTCATCGCAGGCTACGGGCACCACGCGTTCCGGATGGGACCGGAGCCAGTGCCGCGCCCCAGCGTCACCGCTCACGTACGCAGCGACCTCGTCCAGCAGGGTCTTGTCGAAGAGGACGGGCGTCCGCAACTGCCCGCCAAAGGTCGCGGCGACGGCCATGCCGGGTCGGTATGCGTCGATGAGCCGCCGGACGGCTTCGGCCGTGATGCCGGGTTGGTCGACCAGCGTGACGAGAGCCGGCCGGCCGTCGGCTGCCTGCAGCCCCACTTGCAACGACGACGCCATGCCGGTACGCCAGTCCCGGTTGTGGACGAAGCCCATCGCTCCTGCGTACCAACCGTCGGGGGTCGCACTCGCTCCGAGTACCGCGATGACCGGCAGGCAGCCGGCGTCGAAGAGCGTGCCCATCGCCCGGTCGAGCAGCGTCACACCACCGACGACCACGGTCGCTTTGGGCTGTCCCAGCCGACTTCCGGCCCCGGCAGCGAGCACGATGCCGACCGGACGTACCCGCTGACGGAGGTACTTCACCCGACCGGTTCCACGAGCGCAGGCGCCCGGTCCGGATCGACGTCGACGTGGATCGGCCCGCTGGTGGCGAGCAGCGGCCGGCCGGAGCCGCCCCACCGGGCGTGGATGATCTCCGCGGCGATGGAGACGGCGGTCTCCTCAGGTGTACGCGCGCCGATGTCGAGGCCGATCGGCGAGTGCAGGTGGGCCAGCTCCTCGGGCGTCAGGCCGCGCTCGCGGAGCCGGTCGAGCCGCTCGGCGTGCGTACGCCGGCTGCCCATCGCCCCGACGTAGCCGGCGGGGGCGCGCAGCGCGACCTCGAGCAACGGCACGTCGAACTTCGGGTCGTGGGTGAGCACGCAGATGACCGTGCGCTCGTCGACGGAGCCGGCCGCGACCGCGCGGGCCAGGTAGCGGTGCGGCCATTCCACGACGACCTCGTGCGCGTCGGGGAAGCGCTGCTCGGTGGCGAAGACGGGTCGCGCGTCGCAGACGGTCACGCGGTAGCCGAGGAAGACGCCGATCCGCGCGACGGCGGCGGCGAAGTCGATGGCGCCGAAGACGAGCATGCGCGGCGGCGGCGCGTACGAGGCGACGAAGACGGTGACCTCGTCGTGCCGGCGTTCACCGCGGGAGCCGTAGTGCCGCTGGGCGGTGCGGCCGGCCGACAGCAGGCCGCGGGCGTCGTCCAGCACGGCGGCGTCCAGCCCCGCGCTGCCGAGCGAGCCCGCCGCGGTGGCGTCGCGCACGTGCAGCCGGGCCCCGACCTGCACGTCGATGCCGTCGGCCTGCTCGGGGAACGGCGGCGGGCTGACGGCGAGCACCTGCGCGACGGAGACGGGCCGGCCGGCCTGCACATCGTCCAGCAGCTGCCCGAAGTCGGGGGTGCGGACGTGGTCGATGCGCTCGACCAGCAGGCTGATCTGGCCGCCGCAGGTGAGCCCGACGGCGACCGCGGTGTCGTCGCTGTAGCCAAAGGTCGTGAGCTGGGCAGCGGGCACGTCGTGGTCGGTGCCGCCGCGCTCGAGCACCTCGGTGGCGAGCTCGTACACGGCCCCCTCCACGCAGCCGCCGGAGACGCTGCCGACCACGGTGCCGTCCGGGCCGACCGCCATCGCCGCACCGGGCGCGCGGGGCGCCGAGCGGCTGACGCCGACCACGGTGGCCAGGCCGAACGGCTCGCCCGCCTCCCACCAGGTCCGCAGCTGCGCCGCGATGTCACGCATACGCGTACTCCCTCCGTGCGGTGCGGGCGGTTCGGATCGACGTCCCCGAGACCAGCGCCGCCACCTCACGCAGGGCGTCGGCGCTGTGGCCGGAGATGAAGTCGTCAACGTGCGGCAGCGCCGCGGCCATACCCGCGGCCAGCGGCTCGTAGCCCGGGCGGGCCCGCAGCGGGTTCACCCAGATCACCCGGTACGCGAGCCGGTGCAGCCGGGCCATCTCGCTGCCGAGAAGCCGCGGGTCGCCGCGCTCCCACCCGTCGGACAGCACGACGACGATCGCGCCGCGGGCCATGCCGCGCTGGCCCCAGATGTTGGTGAACTCGCGGACGAGCCCGCCGAGCCGGGTGCCGCCGGACCAGTCGGGCACGGCCGCGGCGACGGCCCGCATCGCCGTGTCGGGGTCGCGGTGGGCGAGCTCGCGGGTGACCCGGGTGAGCCGCGTACCCAGCGTGAAGACCTCGACCGGGGCCGAGCCGCGCCGGGCCGCGTGGGCGAAGCGGAGCAGGGCGTCGGCGTACGGCGCCATCGAGCCGCTGACGTCGACGAGCAGCACGACGCGGCGCGGCCGGGGCAGCGCGCGCTGGCGGTGCAGCACGCCGGGCTCGCCCCCGGCGGCCAGCGCGGCGGCGACCGTACGGCGCCGGTCGACCCGCCCGTGCGGTGCCGGACCGCGCCGGCGGGAGCGGCGCAGCTGGCCGCTGAGCGTGAACGTGGCGAGCAGCCGGTTGAGCTCGGAGCGTTCGTCGTCGTCGAGCCCGGCGACGTCACGCGTACGCAGCTGCTCGCGCCCGCTGGCGGCCACCCGCATCCGGCGCGGCGCCGACGGGGCGTCCACGACCAGCGGGTCCTCGATGGCCATGGCCGCGGACGGCTCCGTCAGCGGCGCGTACGCGTGCTGGGCGCCGAGGGGGTGGCGGATCGGCTGGTCGGAGCCGAAGACGGCGGTGAAGGCGGCGTCGTAGCGCGGCAGGTCGTCGGGGTCGGCGCACAGCGTGAGGCGGCCGGCCCAGTAGACGTCTCCGCGCCGGGTCGGGTCGACCGCCCCGAGCGCCTCGACGAACGCCGCGATCCGGCCGGCGTCGGCGCGCACCCCCGCGGCGCGCAGCGCACCGCCGAAGCGGGTGACGACCTGCAGCGGGTCGACCGGCATGCCGCTCAGGCCCGTGCGCGGGCGGCGAGCAGCTGCGAGAGGTCCATCTGCTCGGCCTGCTCGATGTCCTCGCGGTACTTCAGGACGGCGCCGAGTGTGGCGGCGGCCGTCTGCGGGTCCAGCTCGTCGGCGCCGAGCACGAGCAGCGCCCGGGCCCAGTCCAGCGTCTCGGCGACCCCCGGTGGCTTCACCAGGTCGGCGTCGCGCAGCACCCCGGCCGCGCCGGCCACCTGACGGGCGAGGCGCTCGCTCACCTGCGGCAGTCGCGTGCGCAGGATGGCCACCTCCTGCTCCAGGTCGGGGTGGGCGACCCAGTGGTAGAAGCAGCGCCGCTTGAGGGCGTCGTGCAGCTCGCGGGTGCGGTTCGACGTGAGCACGACCAGCGGCGGGGTCTGCGCCCGGATGGTGCCGAGCTCGGGGATGGTGACCGCGTACTCGCTGAGCAGCTCGAGCAGGAACGCCTCGAACTCGTCGTCGGCCCGGTCGACCTCGTCCACGAGGAGCACGCTCGGGGTGGTCTCCAGCGCCTGCAGCAGCGGCCGGGCGAGCAGGAAGCGCCGGGTGTAGAGCTCGCCCTCCAGGTCGCCGACGTCACCCGCCGCGCCGGCCGCCTCCGCGGCGCGCAGGTGGAGCAGCTGGCGGGGGAAGTCCCAGTCGTACAGCGCCTGGCTGACGTCGATGCCCTCGTAGCACTGCAGCCGGATGAGCGGCGCGTCCAGCACCTCGGCCAAGGCGACGGCGAGCGACGTCTTGCCGGTGCCGGCCTCCCCCTCGAGCAGCAGCGGGCGCTGCATGGCGAGCGCGAGGTAGCCCGCGGTCGCGAGCCCTTCGCCGGCGAGGTAGCCGAGCGCCGCCAGACGCTCGGCGAGCTCCGCCGGGCTGCCGAACGGACGGTCGGTGGGGTCGGGGCTCACGATTTCAGTCTGCATGTGCGAGTCTGTGTGGCATGACTCCTGCGCTGACGCTGCCTGCACCGCCGGTCGAGATCACTGACGAAGCCCTGCTCGAGGGCGACATGCTGATCGAGGAGAGCCTCGTCGAGGAGGTCTCCATCGACGGCATGTGCGGCGTCTACTAAGCCGCCCTCCCGTCACCCACAGCACTCAAAAGACTTACAAGCCCCATGGCTGAGCCGTTCGACCTGGAGAAGCGCTGGCAGCTCTCCTCCAGCGTGGCGCTACGCCCCGAGTCGTTCGGGGCGCTCGCCTACCACTTCGGCAACCGCCGGCTCACGTTCCTGAAGAGCCCGATGCTGGTCACAGTCGTGAAGTCGCTGGCCGATCAGCCGAGCGCCCGCGCTGCCGTGCTGGCCGCGGGGGTCAGCGAAGCCCAGCTGCCGCAGTACGAGCGCGCCCTTGCGACGCTCGCCGAAGCACAGGTCGTACAGGTCATGGAGGACAGCGAATGCGTCTGATCGAGCGGTTCGAGCAGGGCCTCGACGCCCCCATCTGCCTGACCTGGGAGCTCACCTACGCCTGCAACCTGGCGTGCGTGCACTGCCTGTCCTCGTCGGGCCGGCGTGACCCGCGGGAGCTGTCGACCGCCGAGTGCAAGTCGCTCATCGACGAGATGCAGAAGATGCAGATCTTCTACGTCAACGTCGGCGGCGGCGAGCCCACCGTCCGGTCGGACTTCTGGGAGCTGCTCGACTACGCGATCGCCCGCAACGTCGGCGTGAAGTTCTCCACCAACGGCGTACGTCTCGGCCGCCAGGAGGCCCGCCGCCTTGCCGCCACCGATTACGTCGACGTGCAGATCAGCATGGACGGCGCCGACGCCCTCACCAACGACGACGTGCGCGGCACCGGCTCGTACGACATGGCCCGGCGTGCGCTCGACAACCTGGCGTCCGAGGGCTTCCTCAACCCCAAGATCAGCGTCGTCATCACCCGGCACAACGTCGACCAGCTCGACGCGTTCAAGGCGATGGCCGACTCCTACGGCGCCACGCTGCGGCTCACCCGGCTGCGCCCCTCGGGCCGCGGCGCCGACACGTGGGACCAGCTGCACCCCACGAACGCCCAGCAGCGCGAGCTCTACAACTGGCTGCTCGCCGCGGGTGAGAACGTGCTCACCGGCGACTCGTTCTTCCACCTCTCGGCGCTCGGTGAGTCGCTGCCCGGCCTCAACCTCTGCGGCGCGGGCCGCGTGGTCTGCCTGATCGACCCGGTCGGCGACGTCTACGCCTGCCCGTTCGTGCTGCACGAGCAGTTCAAGGCCGGTTCGGTCCGCGACGCCGGCGGCTTCTCGTCGGTGTGGCGCGAGTCCGAGCTCTTCCGCGAGCTGCGCGAGCCCGACAGCGCCGGTGCCTGCAACTCCTGCGGCTCGTACGACGCCTGCCGCGGCGGCTGCATGGCGGCGAAGTTCTTCACCGGCCTGCCCCTCGACGGTCCCGACCCGGAGTGCGTCCTGGGCCACGGCGAGGCCGCGCTGCTCGCGGTCGGTGCCGGCTCCACGCCGAGCCCCGGGCCGGGTCACTCGCGCCGGTCGCTGCCGCTGTCCGTGGCCTGAGGCACTGCCCCTGTCCGGCGCCCGCGCAAGCGCGTTCCGCATGGTCTAGTAGAGGGCGTGCAGCTCCTGGAACCGGTCACGCTCGGGCCCCGTACCCTGCGTAACCGGCTGATGTTCGGCCCCCACGAGACCAACCTGGGCCGCGAACGCGCCATCAGCGAACGGCACGTCGCGTACTACGCGCGACGTGCCGTCGGCGGTTGCGGCGTCGTCGTCACCGAGTACGCGAGCGTGCACCCGATCGACTGGCCGTACGAGCGTGCCCCGCTCGCCGCCGACTGCGGCCCGGGCTGGGCCGCGACGGCCGCTGCCTGCGCCGAGCACGGCGCGCTGGTGCTCGCCGGGCTCGGTCACGCCGGCCTTCAGGGCAGCAGCGCCTACTCCCAGCGCGAGCTGTGGGCGCCCTCGCCGATGCCGGAGGTGGCCGGCCGCGAGGTGCCCAAGGAGATGGAGCTCGAGGACATCGCCGAGACGGTCGCCGCGTTCGCCGCGGCGGCCCGGCTCGCGGTCGACTCCGGGTGCGGCGGCGTGGAGATCAACGCCGGCCAGCACAGCCTGGTCCGCCAGTTCCTGTCCGGCCTGACCAACCTGCGCTCCGACGACTACGGCAGCGACAAGCTGCGCTTCGCCCGCGAGGTGCTGACCGCCGTTCGGGCCGCCATCCCGGGCGCGGTGCTCGGCCTGCGGCTGTCCTGCGACGAGCTCGCCCCCTGGGCCGGCCTCACGCCGGAGTCCGCCACCGCCGTCGCCGCCGAGCTCGCCGACGCGGGCCTGCTCGACTACCTGGCGGTCGTCCGCGGCTCGATCTTCTCCGTCGCCGGCACGCGTCCCGACGGCCACGTGCCGCCGACGTTCAACCTCGACCTCGCACGTCAGGTCAAAGCCGGTCTGTCGATTCCCGTCGTGCTGCAGGGCTCCGTCGTCGACCTGGACGCCGCCGAGGACGCGCTGACCAGCGGCGCCGCCGACCTCATCGAGATGACCCGCGCGCAGCTGGCCGACCCCGACCTCGGACTCAAGGCGGCCAGCGGCGAGGCGCCCCGGCCCTGCATCCTGTGCAACCAGACCTGCATGGTCCGCGACCCCCGCAACATGCTGGTCAGCTGCGTGGGTGAGCCGGTCACCGGTTACGAGACCACCGAGCTCGCCCCGCCCGCGGCCACCGTCACGCGCGACGTGCTCGTCGTCGGCGCCGGGCCGGCCGGGCTCGAGACCGCACGGGTGGCCGCCCAGGCGGGCCATCGCGTACGCGTGATCGAGCGCGCCGGCCACACCGGGGGCGCCATCCGTACGGCGTCCACCGCCTCCGGACGCGAGCGGCTCGCCCTGCTCACCGACTGGCTCGACGCCGAGTGCCGGCGCCTGGGTGCCACCGTCGAGACGGGTGTCGAGGCCGACCCGGGCCTGCTCGACGACGCCGTGGCCGACGGCGCCTACGTCGTGCTCTGCACCGGGAGCCGCTCCGGGGCACGGTCGTACACCAACGAGAGCGAGTCCGTCAGCTCCGGCGTCGTTTCGCGCCCTGATGTGCACCTCTGGGGCGCAGACGAGGTGCTGACCCGCCTCGACGAGCTGCCCGGCGGGCCGGTCGCCGTCTGGGATCCCATCGGCGGCCCGATCGGCGTCAGCGTCGCCGAGACCCTCGTGGCGCGTGGCCGCGAGGTCACCCTGATCACCCCTGACCTGCTGGTCGGCAACGAGCTGGCCCGCTCCGGCGACCTCGCTCCCGCCAGCACCCGGCTGCAGGCCGCCGGCGTCACGCTGGTCAAGCGGGCGGTGCTGCGCGGCGTACGCGCCGGCGCCGCCGAGGTCACCGACCGCTTCACCGGCGAGCCCCGCGAGATCAAGGCCGACGTGGTCATCGACGCCGGTTACCGACTGCCCGACGAGACCCTCTGGCAGCAGCGGCCCGCGCTCGCCCGCGCGGGTGACGCCGTCGCCCCGCGCAGCATCTACGAGTCGATCCTCGAGGGCCGCCGTGCGGCCGCCGCGATCGCCACCGACCGACCTTCCGGAAGGGTTACCCCGGCGTGACGACCAGCCGTTTCTCCCACCTCTACACCCCGCTGCGGCTCGGCCCGGTCACGCTGGCCAACCGCATCGTCTTCAGCGCCCACCTCACCAATTACGCCGAGGACGGGATGCCGTCCGAGCAGCACGCGGCGTACTACGCGGCACGGGCCCGCGGCGGCGCCGGGCTGATCATCACCGAGGAGCACTCGACCCACCCGACGGACTGGCCGTACGAGAAGCTGATCCACGGCTTCCGTCCCGAGGTGGTACCCGGTTACCGGAAGATCACCGAAGCGGTTCACCGGCACAACACACCGATCTTCGCGCAGATCAACCACAACGGCGGCCAAGGCTCCGGGATGTACACCCGGCTGCCGGTCTGGGCGCCGTCGCCGGTCGCCGACCCGCTGTTCCGCGAGGTGCCGAAGGCCGTCGACGAGCACGAGATCGCTGAGATCATCGCCGGTTACGCGCAGGTCGCGGCGCACTGCCGCGAGGGCGGCTTCGACGGCATCGAGCTGCAGTGCTCGCACAGCTCCATCGTGCGCGGCTTCCTGTCCCCCGCCACCAACGTGCGCACCGACCGCTGGGGCGGCCCGCTGGAGAACCGCGCCCGGCTGCTGCTCGAGCTGGTCGCCGCCGTACGCGACGCCATCGGCCGCGACATGGCGCTCGGCGTACGCCTGTGCGGCGACGAGCTGATCGAGGGCGGCACCACCATCGACGAGGCGGTCGCGGTCGCGAAGCTGGTCGAGGCCGACGGCCACGTCGACTACCTGAACACCTCGATCGGCGTCGCCACCCAGACGCTGTACATGATCGAGGCGTCGATGGCGATCAAGCCCGGCTACGCCATGTTCATCCCGTCGGCGCTGCGCAAGGCCACCCGGCTGCCGGTGGTCGGCGTCGGCCGGTTCAAGGACGCCGTGCAGGCCGACCGCGCGCTCGCCGCCGGTCAGTGCGACCTCGTCGGCGTCGTCCGCGGGCAGATCGCCGACCCCGACTTCGCGCGCAAGTCACGCTCCGGCCATTCCGAGGACGTGCGGCTGTGCCTGTCCTGCAATCAGGAGTGCGTCGGCCGGATGGGTCTCAACCGCTGGCTGGGCTGCATCGAGAACCCGCGCTCCGGCCGTGAGGCGCAGGTGCTCGCCACCGCGCTGGAGGCGCCGAAGCTGCGCCCGCGCAACGTGCTGGTCGCCGGCGCCGGTCCCGCCGGGCTCCAAGCTGCCATCGCCGCCGCGCAGCACGGCCACTCCGTCACCGTGTACGAAGCCGCCCCTCAGGTCGGCGGGCAGGTGCGGGTGGCGGCGAGCGTGCCGTCGCGGGCCGAGTTCGGCGACCTGGTGCGTAACCAGGAGGCCGAGTGCAAGCGGCTCGGCGTCACCGTGCACACCGGCGTCTCTGTCGACGCCGACCTGGTCACCCGCGAGCGTCCCGACGTCGTCATCGTCGCCACCGGGTCGAACCCGGGCCGGCCGCCGTGGCTGCCGGAGAGCCCGCCGGTGCCCACCTGCGACGTCCGCGACGTCATCGAGGGCCGCGCCCACCCGACCGGCACCGTGCTGCTCATCGACGAGCTGGGCTTCCACCAGTCCACGTCGGTGGCGGAGCTGCTCGCCGACCGCGGGTGCTCGGTCGAGCTGCTGACGCCCGGCATGGTCGTCGCGCAGGACCTCGGCATCACCCTCGACCTCGAGGGCTGGAACATCCGGGCCGCCGCCAAGAGCATCGGCCAGACCACCGACTGCGTGATCATGGGCTTCGACGATGCGGGGGCACTGTCGGTGCTGCACCACCCCACCGGCACGATGTCGGCGCGTACGGCCGACTGGCTCGTGTTGGCCGTTCCGCCGGCACCGGCCGACGCGCTGTACCGCGAGCTCAAGGAGCTGCGTGAGCGTCCGGCCGCAGGCGTCTCGTTCGCCCTGCACCGCATCGGTGACGCGCTCGCTCCGCGCCGCGCGCACGCCGCCGTGATCGACGGCGAGCGGGTGGGGGCTGCGCTATGAGCGGATCGCGACCGAACGAGCGCAGCGAGAGAGGCGCGGGTCCGCGACCCGGGGGTGAACAGTGACCACGACAACTCCCGGCGGCGTCATCGCCGTCATCCCGGTCCGCGAGGGGCAGCTGCCGCTCGGCGGGATCGAGGTGGCCTGGGAGGCCCGTGACGGGCTGGTGCTGCTCATGGGCACCGGCTGCGCCACTGCCGCCGAGCAGTTGCCGGCCGGGCTCAAGGCCTGGGGCTGGGACTGCGGCGTGTACGCGCCCGGCGGCTGGGCCGAGCAGCTCGTGCCGCTGCTGCGCACGGCCGGCCGCATCCTGTTGCCCGCCTCCCCCGACGGCCGCGACCTCGGCCCGCGGGTGGCCGCAGCACTGGGCCGGCCGTTCGTCGGCGGCGCCGCCGAGCTGCGCGAAGCCGCCGGCGTCGCGCTGGTGCCGCGCTGGAACGGTGCCGCCCTCGCCGAGCTGCCGCTGGACCCGTTCGCGGTCGTCACCCGGCTGCCGGGCAGCGCGTCCGACGCCGTCCCCGCGCACGACCTCGGCGCCACCTACCGCGAGCTGACCTTCCCGATCGCGCCGGTCACCCCGACCGCCGTCGACGCCGACCACCTGGAGCTGCTGCCCGCCGACCCGTCGACCGTCGACCTGGCCGAGGCCCGCCGCATCATCGCGGGCGGCGCCGGCATCGCCGCCGGAGCCGCCGGTAGCGCGGGTGAGAGCCTCGCCGGCCCGGCCGCGTTCGAGCTGCTGGCCAAGGTCGCCGAGGCGCTCGGGCTGTCGCTCGGCGCCACCCGCCTCGTCGCCGACCTCGGCTGGGTCGAGACCGAGCGCTACATCGGCACCACCGGCGTCAGCGTCGACCCCGACCTGTACGTCGCGCTCGGCATCTCCGGCGCGGTGCAGCACCTCACCGGGCTCGGCGACCCCGAGCACATCGTCTCGGTCAACACGGATGCGAGCTGCCCGATGATGGCGCGCGCCGACCTGGCCCTGGTCTGCGATGCCCAGGAGCTGCTGACCGCGCTCGCCGCGAAACTGGAGGTCCTCGCCAGTGTCTGATCACCAGCACGAGCGGTACGAGATCGCTGCCGATGCCCCCCGCACCGTCCCGGGCGTGCCGGAGGCCGACTTCGACGTCATCGTCGTCGGCGCCGGTCCTGCCGGCTCCTCGGCCGCGCTGACGTTGGCCCGGGCCGGGCGCTCGGTGCTGCTGCTCGAGCGCGGCCCGTACCCGGGCAGCAAGAACATGTACGGCGGCGTCGTCTACGGCCGCATCCTCGACGAGCTGGTGCCGAACTGGTACGACGAGGCGCCCATGCAGCGCTGGATCACCCGCCGCCAGACCATGATCGTTACGGATTCGCAGGCGCTGACCGTCGACTACCGCACCGACGCCTGGGCGCAGAAGCCGTACAACGGCGCGACCGCGTACCGGGCAGACTTCGACGCCTGGCTCGCGCAGAAGGCCGTCGACGCCGGCGCCGTCCTGCTCACCAGCACCACCGCGACCGGCCTGCTCAAGGACGCGAGCGGCACGGTCTGCGGCGTGACGACCGACCGTCCCGACGGCGACCTGCGGGCCAAGCTGGTGATCGCCTGCGACGGCGTCAACAGCTTCCTCGCCAAGTCCGCGGGCCTGTACGCCGACTTCTCCGCCGAGCACATCACGCTCGGCGCCAAGGAGGTGCTGGCCTTCCCGCGCGACGAGCTGGAGGCCCGCTTCGGCGTCCGCGGCAGCGACGGGGTCGACATCGAGATCGTCGGCTGCACCGGCGGGCTGCCGGGCGGCGGCTTCGTCTACACCAACCTCGACACCGTCGCGGTCGGCATCGTCGTCAAGGTGACCGCACTGGCTGCGTCGAAGGTGCGTCCCGAGGAGCTCATCGCCGGGCTCAAGCGCCACCCTGCCGTTGCGCCCCTGGTCGAGGGCGGCGAGCTCAAGGAGTACAGCGCCCACCTCATCCCCGAGGGCGGCTTCGACACCATGCCGGAGCTGGTGGCCGACGGGATGATGGTCGCCGGTGACGCGGCCGCCATGTGCCTCGCGGCCGGGATCTGGCTCGAGGGCGTCAACTTCGCGATCGGCGCCGGCATGTACGCGGGCCAGGCCGCCGACGACGCGCTGCGCGCAGGCGATGTCAGCGCCGCCGGGCTCGCCGGCTACCGCCAGCGCCTGGAGTCGACGTTCGTCCTGCAGGACCACCGCAAGCTGCGCCGGGTGCCGGACTTCATCCTCTCTGAGCGGATGCAGCAGCGGTATCCGCAGATCGCCTGCGACCTGGTCGAGCGGATGTTCACGGTCGACAACCCCCGTCCCAAGCCCGGCGTCGTCAAGCTCGCCCGCGAGGGCGTCAAGCGCTCCGGCATCCGGGCCCGCGAGCTCGCCAAGGACGCCTACGTAGCCGCAAGGAGCTTCGGATGAGCATCACCGATCTGCCCACGCCCGGCCTGCACCTCGGGACGCGCAACGACGTCAAGCTGCCCGAGTTCGACCAGAGCTTCGACGGCCCGTCGTTCGAGGACCGCATGGCGACGGTCGACTTCAACGTCGCCCCCAAGGCGCACATCACCGTCGACTCCGACGTCTGCCGGTCCTGCACCACCAAGGCCTGCGTCACGGCCTGCCCCGCCGCCCTCTTCGTCCCGACCAGCGACGGCGGCGTGCTGTTCAACTACGAGCAGTGCTTCGAGTGCGGCACCTGCTACCTCGTGTGCAACAAAGAGGGCGCGCTGACCTGGACCTACCCCGAGGGCGGCGCCGGCGTCGCCTACAAGCGCGCATGATCGCCGCCCTGCTCAAGGTCGTCGACCTGCACATCGAGGTCGAGCCGCTGACCGGTGAGCCCACCCGCGTCCGCGCGCCGGGCGCGTCCCCCGCCGACCACACGGCGCTCGAGACCGCGCTGCGCCTCGCCGGCCCGGGCGAAGACGTCGTCGCGGTGACGGCCGCCCCCGCCCAGCTCGCCGAGAGCGCCGACGACGTGCTCCGTGAGGCCCTCGCCGCCGGCGCCACCCGCGCCGTACGCCTGGAGCTCGCCCCCGGTACGCCGTCGGCCCAGGTGGCGGCCGCGCTCGCCCCGCTGGTCGCCGGCGCGCGCTACGTGCTGTGCGGCGACGCCAGCCTCGACCGCGGCAGCGGCGCCACCCCCGCGTTCCTCGCCGCCACGCTGGGTAGCGCCCAGGCGCTCGGCCTGGTCGACGCCGCGCCCGACCCCGCGTCCGAGGGTGAGCTGCTCGCCGAGCGCCGGCTCGACGGCGGCCGGCGCGAGCGGCTGCGCGTCCCTGCACCCGCCGTGATCTCCCTGGAAGCCGGCGTACGCCTGCGCCGCGCCCCGCTCGCCGCCGCCTTGCGCGCCCGCACCACCGCGATCGAGGTGCACACCCCGCCCGCCGGCTCGCACGGCGACGACAACCCCGAGCGGCTGCGTCCGTACCGTGCCCCGGCCCGACCGGTCGCCGCCCCGGGCAACGCCGATCCCCGCGAGCGGATGCTGGCCCTCACCGGCATGCTCATGCCGCCGCGGGCCCGCCGCGTGGTGCGAGCCGACCCGGCGGCCTGCGCCGACGAGCTGCTCGACTACCTGGCGGCCCACGGCTACCGGTGACCCGATGACGCCCGCCCGGCGGCTCGTACTCGATCCGGCGCTGCGTGCGCTCGACGGCGGCCGGGTGCTGCTCGGCGGATCACCGCTGCGGCTGCTGACCCTGTCCGCCGCCGCCCGCGAGGTGTACGCCGCCGCCGACTGGGCCACCCCCAACGGCCGCGCGCTCGCCGAGCGGCTGCTGCAGGCCGGCTTCGCGCATCCCGACCCGGAGCCGGGCAGCGGACCCGACCTCGCCGAGCTGTCCGTCGTCATCCCGGCTCACGGACGCGCCGAGCAGGTGGCGGCCCTCGTCGCCGGCCTCGACCCGGCCCTCGAGGTCGTCGTCGTGGACGACGGGTCACCCGCGCCGCTGCTGCACGCCGCCGTACGCCATCCCCGGCCGCTCGGCCCGGCCGCCGCCCGCAACGCCGGGATCCGGCAGGCGACCCGGCCGTACGTCGCCCTGGTCGACTCCGACGTGGTCCTGCCCGACGGGTGGCTCACCCGACTGCTGCCGCACTTCGCCGACCCCAAGGTGGCGGCAGTCGCACCCCGCATCATCGCGGCCCGCGGCCACAGCACCGGCCGGATGAGCGACCTGCTCGCCCGCTACGACGCCGCCCGCTCCCCGCTCGACCTCGGCCCCCGTCCGGCGACGGTCGTGGCCGGCAGCCGGGTCTCGTACGTCCCGGCCGCGGTGCTCGTCCTGCGCCGGTCGGCGATCGCATCCGATGCCCCCGGGCCGTTCGACGCCGACCTGCGCTACGGCGAGGACGTCGACCTGGTGTGGCGGCTCGTCGCGGCCGGCTGGACCCTGCGCTACGAGCCCGCCTCCGCCGTCGGCCACGCCCACCGCCCCACCCTGCAGGGCGCGGCCGCCCAACGCTTCGGCTACGGCGTCAGCGCCGCCCCGCTCACCCGCCGCCATCCCGGCCGGCTCGCGCCCTTCGCCGGCAACCGCTGGAGCCTCGCCACCTGGGGGCTGCTCGCCGCCGGCCGCCCCGTTTTTGCCGCGGCCACGGTCAGCGCCGCCGCCGTCCGGCTGTCGCGCAAGCTCCCCCTCGAGCGTCCGTTGCCGCAAGCGGCCCGCCTGGTCGGCGCGGGTGCGCTCACCGCCGGACGCGCCATGGGCGAGGCGCTGACCCGGCCGTACGGACCGCTTGCCCTCCCCCTGCTGCTCGCCCCCGGCCCGCTGCAGACGGTCCGCCGCCGGATCGCGGCCGCCGCCGTGCTCCTGCCCGCCGCCGCCGAGTACCGCCGCAAGCGGCCCGCCCTCGACCCGCTGAGCTGGACGCTGCTGCGCGCCGGTGACGACCTCGCGTACGGCGTCGGGGTCTGGGCGGGGTGCGTACGCGAGCGCAGCGCCGCCGCCCTGCGACCCCGGGTCACCTGAGTCCGCACCGGAAGATCCGTTTGCGGTCGTGGCTCCTGTGGCACGCCGAAGGAAGCCCGAGCGACGCAATCCTGTGCACCGCTCCTACTGCGGAGGTTTTCGTGCTGGTCCGCCGGATCGCCCGTCCGATGCTCGCCTCGACCTTCCTCTACGGAGGGCTCGACCAGTTGCGCCACCCGAGCCCGAAGGTGCCGCGCGCCGACAAGCTGGACATCCCCAGCAAGCCGGGCATGTCCAAGCTGAACATCAACTCCACCGAGCAGGCCGTACGCGTCAACGGCGCCGTTCAGGTCGCCGCCGGCGCACTGCTGGTGCTCAACCGCTTCCCGCGGGTGGCCGCGCTGGCGCTGGCCGCCAGCCTGATCCCGACCACCGCGGCCGGTCACCGGTTCTGGGAGGAGTCGGACGACGCCGCCAAGACCCAGCAGAAGAACCACTTCTTCAAGAACGTGAGCATGCTCGGCGGGCTGCTGATCGCCGCTGTCGACACCGGCGGCAAGGAGTCGCTGGTCCGGCGCACGAAGCGGGTCACGCGTACGAGCAAGCGCCGCGCCGAGAAGGCCACCGCCAAGACGGCCGCCAAGGCGCACAAGAAGCAGTCGAAGGCCGCTGACAAGATCCACGACATCCTGCCGGTCTGACCCTGACACGAGAAGAACCCCGGAGCCGGTTCGGCTCCGGGGTTCTTTCGCGTCGGGGTTCTTTCGCGTCGTCAGGCCTTACATCGAGAGCTTGGCGGCGGCGAGCCGGGCGACGCCGCCCGGTGAGCCGGTGATCCGAACCTGGGCCGCTGCGCCGCGGCCACTCAGGTAGAGCAGGACCTCCGACGGCTCACCGAGGACGGTGACGGAGAAGTCCGACGACTCGGGGCCCACCGACCGCTCGGCGCCCTGCGGGGTCTGCAGCGTGATGCGGGTGCCCTTGATGCCACGCAGCTGGAAGGGCGCGAGCGAGCGGGCGAAGTTCCACAGCAGCGCCGACTCCTCGGCCGGCAGCTCCCGCAGCTGCCAGCCCGGCTCGGCGCGGCGGACGTCCTCGTGGTGGATGAAGTACTCGTGCAGGTTCGCCTTGTCGCGCACCCCGGGCAGCCCGAGCGGCGTCTTCAGCGACGGCCCGCGCCGCAGCTGCGTGACCGTCTCGGCGAAGGGCACGTCGGCCCGCGTACGCGCCTCGAGCTTTGCGGTGTGGGCGTGCAGCGCCGGGATCATCAGGCCGGGCAGCGCGTCGATCCGGCTCTCCCGCACCAGCAGGTGGGTGGCCAGGTCGCCGGTGGTCCACTCGCCGGCGAGGGTCGGGGCGTCCTCCCCCACCTGAAGGAGCAGGTCACAGAGCTGGGCGCGCTCGCTCGCCGCCGCCGACAGCCGGACATGCGTCCCGGCGTGACTACCTGACCCTGCCGAACTGCCCGACTCGATCCCTGACGTGATGCCGGCTTCCATGCCTTCTTGCGTGCCCGTTGCCATGCAGGCCATCCAACAGCAGACGCGTCAGTTCAGCCGTGGTCAGTTCAGCCGCGATCAGTTCAGGCGTGGGCAGATGTGGCTGTCGGCCGCAGCCGGTAGCCCGCAGAGGATGCACGGGGGCCGACCGGCGGCGACGACCTTCTCGGCGCGGCTGACGAAGGCCTGCGTCGCGGGCACGCTCATCGCCACGCGAAGCTTCGCGGTGCCTTCCTCCGTACCCGGGCCGCCGGCCTCGACGACCACGTGCGTGCCGTCCCAGGCGACCGACAGCTCGTTGACCCGGAAGTCCTCGGCGAACGGGGTCTCCAGCGGCAGCGAGTCGAGCGGGGTCGGCAGGTCGGTGACCTCGAGCGTGGGGCCGACCTGCTGCAGCAGCGCCTGCAGACCCTCGGCCAGCGCGGCGACCTCGCCCTTCTCCAGCGCGACGGTGACGATCGCGCCGTCCTTGACGACCTGCAGGTAGAAGGTGCGCTCTCCGGGATTGCCGACCGTGCCGACGATGAACCGCTCGGGAGCTTCGAAGTGGTGTTCGTTGGTCATAACGTTCCTTCCAACGTCGCGCGGGCCTGCTGCGCTTCCCCGCCGGCCGAAGTCGACGATGATCGCCTTTTCTATCGGATGTCCCGGCCGCAGTGCAGGCGCCGGACCGTTCTCTCAGCCGACCAACAGGTCGTCGGGCTGACCGGCCGCGGCCGGCCGTGGGGTACGCCCGGGGCAGCAGTCGAGCGGGCAGACGTCGTGACTCGGTCCGTCGGTCCCGATCACGCGCCGTGGTGACTGCGGGCCGCACTCGCGTTCGACGACCAGCTCACGGACCATCGCGACGAACTCCGGCGCCGTGCCCACCGTGGCCGCGCGGTGGAAGCGGATGCCGACCTCGGCCGCCGTGTCCGCAGCCTCGACGTCGAGGTCGTAGCGCACCTCGACGTGATCGCTGACGAAGCCGACCGGGACGGCGACGACGTGCAGCACGCCTTCGCCGGCGAGCCGGCGTACGACGTCGTTCACGTCCGGCTCGAGCCACGGCACCGACGGCGGACCCGAGCGGCTCTGCCAGGCCACCTCGTACGTGCCGTGCCAGGAGGTGAGCTCCGCCAGCTCCGCGGCGACCAGGCGGGCGGCCTCGCTCAGCTGGTGCGGATACGCGCCGCCCTGCGGTCCGCTGGTGTCGGCCGACGCGGTGGGGATGGAATGGGCCGTGAAGACCAGGTGCGCGTCGTCCGGGAAGCCGTCCGCGCCCGCGACCGAGGAGTGCAGCTCGCTCACCCGGGCGGTCTGCGCGGCGATGAAGGCCGGGTGGTTGTAGTAGTGCCGCAGCTTGTCGAGGTGGATCTCGCCCGGGTCGGCCGCGGCGAGGTCCTCGCGGTACTGCCGGCAGGACGAGTACGACGCATAGCCCGCCGTCACGAAGACGGCGGCCCGGGTCACCCCGTCCGCGCGCATCTCGGCGAGCGCCTCGTCCAGGTACGGCGCCCAGTTGCGGTTGCCCCAGTAGACGCGGCGCGGGGCGAGCTCGGTGCGCAGCGCGGCCAGCAGGGTGCGGTTCTGCTCGTTGATCGGGCTGACGCCGCCGAAGCGCTCGTAATGATGCGCGACCTCGGCGAGCCGCTCGTCCGGGACCCCGCGTCCGGCCGTCACGTTGCGCAGGAACGGCATGACGTCGTCCGGCCCCTCGGGGCCGCCGAAGGACACCAGGAGGACGGCGTCGTACGGGCTGTCGGCGAGCTCGTCGCCCGGCACCCCGTCAACCGCGACGGAGCTCAAGCAGGATCGCCCGCGTGGCCCTCGCGCCAGTCCTTGTCCTCGCGCTCCCACTTCTCGTTACGCGCCTCGAACTTCTCTTTCCAGTGCGTCGCCGCCTCTTCCGAGTCGTACGGCCCCACGCGCTGGTCGCCGGGCACGTCGACCGTGTCGTCGGACTCGGGACGGGCGTGCTTCAAGCACCACCACCAGGTCATACGCACCTCCCACACCGCCCCGGACCCGCGCCGGAGCCGATCGGCTCGACTCTGCCATGCGCTACGTCAACTCGCTCGCACGCCGCCCACCGCCGCACCCGGTCGCCAGGCATGAGCCGGCGCCCGCGGGGGTAGGGGACGGCCTAGTTGATCAATCCGCTCGTGCAGCTGTCCCGGCCCGTCCCCCAGCAGTGCCGGAGGTTCGACCATGACCGTCCTTCCCGACGAAGCACCCGCTCCCGTGCAGCCCTTGCGCCGGCGGCGGGGCGTCGCTGCCGCAGCCACGCTGACGCTCGCCCTCGGTGCCTTCGGCGTCGTGGGCGTCGCCGGAGCCGCCGGCGCGAGCGCCGCACCCGGCCTGCTGGGCGGCGTCACCCAGACGGTGACCCAGCCGGTGGTCCAGACCGTCACCGAGACCGTGCCCACCGTGCTGCCGGCCCTTCCGCTGCCCACCCCGCCGGTAGCAGTCACCCCGCCGCCCGCGCCGAGCGTGGCGGCACCGCTCCCCTCTGCTGCGCCGAGCACCCCGCCGATGCAGTTGCCTCTCCCGCCGGCGGTCACCGCCCCGGTCGCGGGCGCCGTCGAAGGCGTCACCGGTGCGCTCGGCGGCACCGTCGAGCAGGTCGGTGGCGCAGCTGGTGGCGCCGTGACCGAGGTCGGCGACACCACCGGTGACGCGGTCACCCAGGTCGGCAAGACGGTGGGCGGCACGGTCACCCAGGTCGGCAAGACGGCCGGCGGCACCGTGACGCAGGTCGGCGGCACGGTCGGCAAGACGGTCGAGCAGGTCGGCGACGCGGTGCCTGCGGTCGGCGGGGTCACCCGTGCGCTCGGCGGCACCGTCACCAAGACCACCGGCAGCGTGGGCAAGACCGTCACCGACACGACCAAGGCGCTGGGCGGCACCGTCACCGAGACCACCGGCTCCCTCGGCGGCACCGTCACGAAGACGACCGGGACGGTCGGCGGCACCGTGACGCAGGTGACCGGCGCCATCGGTGGCACCGTCACCGGAGCGGGCGGCTCAGCCGGCGGCACCATCACCGAGGTCGGTGGCTCGGCGGGCGGCACCGTCACCACGGTCGGCGACTCAGCCGGCGGGACGGTCACCGAGGTCGGTGGCTCAGCGGGCGGCCCCGTCACCGGAGTCGGCGGAGTAGCCGGCGGCACCGTCACCCAGGTCGGCGGCCTACTGCCCGGGCTGATCCCGACCGGCAGCGGCTCCGGCGGCTCGACACCGACGACCGGCGGATCGACCGGCGGAACAGCTGCCGCCACACCCGGCACGTCCGTCCCCGCAGCACAACCAGGTGGCACCACCGCACCCGGCGTCACCACACCCGGCGTGCGCGGTCCCGTCACCTCGATCGACCCCTACAGCGGCCGCGACGGCACGCCGCCCGTCGCGCTGCGGCAGCCGGCCGCCCCGGTGAGCGTGGCTGTCATCCCCCGCGGTGACCTGGCCGGTTGGGCGCAGGCCGGCAGCCTAATGAACGTCCCGCTGCTGGCCGCCGACCCAGCGACGGCGTCGCAACCGGCGGCCACGGCAGCCACCGCGTCCACGGCAGGTGGTCCGGTGTCGCTCGCCCCGCCCGCCGACAACAGCCTCTGGTCGTCGATCGCCAAGCACGCGCTGTCCGGCATCGTCATCGCGATCGCCGCGATGATGGTCGGCTTCGCCGCTGCCGGTCAGCTCAAGCTGGCGGTGCGTCGGTTCTTCCCGCGCCTCGACGCCGTCGACGACCGGGTACGCCGGTGGGTCCACCGCCAGCCGGCCATCTGACCGGTCGGCTCAGTGCCCCATCCCGAGGCCGCCGTCGACCGGGATGACCGCTCCCGTGACGTACGCGGCCAGCGGTGACGCGAGGAACGCCACGGCGGCCGCCACCTCGTCGGCCTGACCCATGCGGCCGAGCGGCACCCCGCCGACCAGGGCGGTCCGCTGCTGCTCGGTGAGGGCGGCGGTCATGTCGGTCTCGATCGGGCCGGGCGCCACGACGTTTGCCGTGATCGTGCGTGAGGCGAGCTCGCGGGCGATCGAGCGGGACAGCCCGACGAGCCCGGCCTTGGAGGCGGCGTAGTTGGCCTGGCCCGGCGAGCCGGTGAGTCCCGACACCGAGCTGACGAAGATGAGCCGCCCGCGGCGCAGGCGCAGCATGCCCTTCGCCGCCCGCTTCGCAACCCGGTACGCGCCGGTGAGGTTCGCGTCGATGACCTCGCCGAACGCCGCCTCCGACATCGTCAGCAGCAGCGTGTCGCGCGTGATGCCGGCGTTGGACACCAGCACCTCGACCGGGCCGTACTCCGTCTCCACCTGCTTGAACGCGGCGTCGACCGACGCCTGGTCGGTGACGTCGAGCACCACGCCGGGGATGTCACCGAGCGGCTGCCCGGCCCGGGAGGCGACGACCACCTGGTTGCCGTCGACCACGAGGGCGCGCGCACAGGCGGCCCCGATCCCCCGGTTGCCGCCGGTCACCAATGCCACGCGATTCGCGCCAGAAGCCATGCGGGCGAACCTATCGGGCGCCCCAGCCGGTCAGCGGAAGTGCTGGGCGAGGTGGCGCAGCAGCAGCCGGTTGATGGTGTCGGCGTGCGTCTCCGGCAGCCAGTGCCCCGCCTCCAGCGGCGCGTACGTGTAGGGCGCCTCGACGTGCTCGCGCACCTTCTCGGCGGCATCCCGGGACAGGTACGGGTCGCGGTCGCCGTGCACGTACAGCGTGGGCACCCGGATCGGGCCCACCTCGTACCCGGACTGCTCGGCCAGCGCCCGATACCAGTTCAGCGCCCCGGTCAGGCGCGCCCGGTCGGTGAAGTGGTCGACGTAGTCGTCGGCGGACTCGAGTCCGTCGAAGACCCCGCGCAGCAGGGCGGCGTCGTCGGCGAGCAGCAGGTCCTCGGCGTCGGGGCCGGCGAGCACGCCCATGTACGTGCTCATCTCGCGCTGCGGTCCCCCGTCAGCCAGGGCCGTGGCCAGTGCCTCCGGGTGCGGGGTCGAGATGGCGGTCAGGGTGCGCAGCCGCTCCGGTGAGCGCGCGGCGACGCACCAGGCGACGGCCGCACCCCAGTCGTGGCCGACGAGATCGACCCGGGCCCAGCCCAACGCATCGAGGATGGCGATGACGTCGGCGACCAGCTCGTCCATCCGATACGCGCCGACCTCGCTCGGGGAGTTGCCCGAGCCGTAGCCACGCTGGTCGGGCGCGACCATGTGGAGCCGGGCCGACGCGAGCGCGTCGAGCTGCGCCGACCACTCCAGCGAGTACTCCGGGAAGCCGTGCAGTAGCAGTACCTCGCGGCCGTCCTCGGGACCCGCCTCGCGGTAGGGGAAGTGCATGCCCCGGACGTCCAGCACGCCATGGCTGTTCACCCCTCACACGCTAATCGCCTGTGCGGCACAACTGAGACCTGCGCCACATAAGTTCTGCTCGCCCAGGGCGAAACACCCGCGAGCTGGGCGATCGGCGCCGGATGGTTGGTCCGTTCGGCTGAAGCAGAAGTGACGCCGCCCGGGCCAGTAACCGAATCGGTGTTGCGCCGTTATCTCTCCTGAAGGGCCGAGGGCGGGCCTGCACCGCACGTCGGGTGCGGGGGTTCCCGCAAGGGGGCGGCTTCTTCTCGCGACAGGCGGGGCGTTGGATCCTTCGGGGGTATCCAACGCCTCGCCTGTCCCGTTTCCCGGCGAACGACGACTGGACGACCCGGCCGACCACCCTGGACCTGCGCCGACGTCATGGCGAGCCGCCATGAGGTGCGGCACGGGACCGTACGGGCGCGGGTCAGCCCGCCCAGTTCGGGTAGTCCGGCTGCATGACCAAACGCGCAGAAGATGACGTTCCCCTGGACGACGCCCTCGCCAATTCCCGCGACGCCACCACTGAGGGCGACCCCGACGAGGACCCCAACACCACCGGCCCCGGTAACAACGACGAGTTCGTCGGCCGGGTGCAGGGTCAGGACGAGGGTTACGCCGGCGAGACCGGTGCCGAGCGACGCGCAGCAGCCGGCGAGAGCTGAGCCGCAGACCACCTGCTGACGGGCGGGCCGGCCGTACGAGATACTTCCCGACGTGCCGAGCCCGCCTGTCGCGTCCCCGGTGCCGAACTGCCTGTTCTGCGCCATCGCGTCGGGTGCGGCCCACGCCCACCTGGTCGCCTCCGACGAGCACTGTGTCGCCGTGCTCGACGTCTCCCCCGCCGCGCGGGGCCACACTCTCGTCATCCCGCGGGCCCACGTCGCCGACCTCTGGACAGCCGACCCCGAGGTGATCGCCGCCGTCGGGCGTACGTGCGCACTGGTGGCGCGTCAGATCAAGGGCACCTTGGCTCCCGACGGGCTCACGCTGCGG
Organism: Frankiaceae bacterium; assembly: GCA_965199805.1. Classification (GTDB taxonomy): domain Bacteria; phylum Actinomycetota; class Actinomycetes; order Frankiales; family Frankiaceae; genus DATAZK01. The sequence goes on from CBDATO010000001.1 coordinate 551,385, forward strand.
CAGAACAACGGCGAGGCCAGCGGCCAGAGCGTCTTCCACCTGCACGTGCACCTCGTGCCGCGCTGGCACGGTGACGGCACCGTCGGCTGGCCGTGGCCCCCGCCGCCGGATCACGACCCCCTCGAGGTGCTACGCGAGCTCGGCCTCGACGGCCCGCCCGCCGACGCGCAATAGCGGGCCGGCGGCACCCGATCCGTGGAGCGGGCGCCGCCGGCTCGGGCTCACTGCTCCTCGAGCCGGAACCCGACCTTGATGCCGACCTGGTAGTGCTGGATGGCGCCCTCGTTGAGGTGGCCCCGGATCTCGGTGACCTCGAACCAGTCCAGGTCGCGCAGCGTCTGCGACGCCCGGCCGATCCCGTTCTTGATGGCGTCGTCGATGCCCACTTCGGACGTGCCGACGATCTCGGTGACGCGGTAGGTGTGGTTGCTCATGACGCGGGACGCTAGTGGTTCGGCACTCATTCGTCCGCATCGGGTTCAACCGCCGATGGTGTGGAAACCATGAGCACGTGACGGCCGGTTCCCGCAATGCGAGCACCCGTCTGATCCGCAAGATCGTCGTCACCATCGTCGGGATCGCCGTGCTCGGGCTCGGCGTCGCGGCGCTCGTGCTGCCCGGGCCCGGCGTGCTCATCATCGCCCTCGGATTCCTCATCCTGTCCAGCGAGTACGAGTGGGCCCGCCGCCGCTTCGAGACCGCCCGGCGCAAGGCCGGCGAGCTCGCCGACCAGGCCGTGAGCAACCCGCTGTCGACAGCCGCGTCCATCAGCGGCGCGCTGCTGCTCATCGCCGCCGGCATCGTCTGGGGGCTCGTCCCGTCGCTGCCGTTCAGCAGCTGGTGGTCGGCGGGGAGCCTGATCTTCGGCGGCGTCGTCGCCCTCGTGACGATCATCTACAGCGTCAACGAGGCCAAGCGGAAGCAGGCCGGCCGGCCCGATGCCGACCGTCAGGTGTCGCGCGTCAGCTGACCGGGCGCGTCACGCCTCGTCGTTCGACTCGCTGATCCCGCGCACGATCGTGTAGCCGCGCAAGCAGTCGGTGAGCTTGGCCTTGTCCTCGGAGCTCGCGTCGGTGATGTCGTAGCGCACCGGATACGCCCGGGTCGTGGCGAGCTCGTTCTTGTCGGGCGGCTCGAGGGTGGCCTTGCCGACCCCGGGGCACGCGTCACCGATCAGCTTCGCCTGCGCCGTGGACGTACCCGGGGCGAAGTGCACGACGTACTCGTTCTTGCCCGCGGACAGGCCACATCCGCTGAGCAGAACGGCCGCGCCGATGCCGCCCGCGGCCACCAGACGGCGCAGAATCCGACTGGTCGGCGGAGCGATCATGCGCATGTGCTTTCCGGCGATAGGCGCTGGGTCCTGACCGACGCTGTAACCGTGCAGCCCATGGCTCCACTGTAGGACGGAGAGATGTAATGGCCTTGCGGATCGAGGACTACGCCATGATCGGCGACACCCACACGGCCGCCCTGGTGGGGCTCGACGGGTCCATCGACTGGCTGTGCCTCCCGCGCTTCGACTCCGGAGCGGTCTTCGCCGGTCTGCTCGGTGACGAGTCGAACGGCACCTGGAAGCTCGCGCCGCAGGACGTCGAGATCCGCTCGGTCAAGCGCCGCTACCGCGGTGACACCCTGGTGCTCGAGACCGAGTTCGAGACCGCGACCGGGGTCGCCCGCGTGGTCGACGCGATGATGCCGCTGCCCGACGAGCACGTCCTGCTGCGCCTGGTCGAGGGCGTCTCCGGCACCGTGCAGATGCGCAGCCGCCTGGTGATGCGCTTCGACTACGGCAGCGTCACCCCATGGGTGCGCCGCGGCGACGACTCCCTGCAGGCCATCGCCGGCCCCGACGCGGTGGCGCTGCGCTCCGACGTGCACCACCACGGCCGTGACATGGAAAGCGTCGGCGACTTCACGATCCGTAACGGCGAGTCGCTGTCGTTCTCGATGCACTACTACCGCTCGCACCGCGAGCCGCCGCAGCCGATCGACGTGCGCGCCATGATCGACCGGGTCGAGGCCTGGTGGGCGAACTGGATGAGCGGCTTCAGCTACGACGGCCGCTGGCAGGACGCCGTACGCCGCAGCATCCTCACGCTCAAGGGGCTGACGTACTCGCCCACCGGCGGCATCGTCGCCGCCGCCACGACCTCGCTGCCCGAGCAGCTCGGCGGGGTGCGCAACTGGGATTACCGCTACTGCTGGCTGCGTGACGCCACCATCACCCTGGTCGCGCTCACCGACGCCGGCTTCGTCGCCGAGGCGACCGCCTGGCGCGAGTGGCTGCTGCGGGCCATCGCCGGTGACCCCGCCGACCTGCAGATCATGTACGGCGTCGCCGGCGAGCGGCGGCTCCCCGAGTGGGAGGTGCCCTGGCTCGGCGGCTACCAGGGTGCGGCGCCGGTCCGGATCGGCAACGCCGCGGTCGACCAGTTCCAGCTCGACGTGTACGGCGAGGTCATGGACGCCCTGTACGTCGCCCGTGACACCGCCCACCACCTGCACAGCCGCCCCTCGGCGCCCGGCGTGGGCGAGACGACGACGAACGCCCCCGAGTCCATCGCCGACATGTCGTGGTCGCTGCAGACCAAGCTGATGGACTTCCTCGAGACCGGCTGGTCCAAGCCGGACGAGGGCATCTGGGAGGTACGCGGCCCCCGCCGCCACTTCGTGCATTCGAAGGTGATGGCGTGGGTGGCGGTCGACCGCGCCGTCAAGGGCGTGCAGGAGCACGGGCTGCCCGGGCCGCTGGAGAAGTGGACGGCGCTGCGCGCGCAGATCCGCGCCGACGTGCTCGCCAACGGCTACGACGCCGAGCGCAACACCTTCACTCAGTACTACGGCTCCAAGGAGCTCGACGCCGCGCTGCTGAACATCCCCCTCGTCGGCTTCCTGCCCGGCAGCGACGAGCGGGTGCGCGGCACCATCACGGCCGTCGAGCGTGAGCTGATGAGCGACGGCTTCGTCCGCCGCTACTCGACCACCGAGGACGTCGACGGCCTGCCGCCCGGCGAAGGCGCGTTCCTCGCCTGCACCTTCTGGCTGGCCGACAACTACGCGGCGTGCGGACGGCTCGACGACGCCGTGCAGCTCTTCGAGCGGCTGCTCGACCTGCGCAACGACGTGGGGCTGCTCGCCGAGGAGTACGACCCGGTCGCCAAGCGCATGACCGGCAACTTCCCGCAGGCCTTCAGCCACGTGCCACTGGTCTACGTCGCCCGCAACCTCTCCCGCGCCCTCGCCGGCAAGACCGAGGCGCACCGCTCTCCCTCGGCGTCGCGGTCGACGCGCGCGGCGTCGTCCTGAGCCGAGGCCGTCAGCGGGCTCTGGGGAGCCCGTTGTCAAGGGTGTCCCACTGGTTCTGGGCGACCGTGCCGGCGCCGCTGACCACCACCGGGCCGTCGTCGTCGGGCGCCGGCTCGTCGTGGCCCGCCAGCAGCCGCTGCGGCCAGCCGACGACCCCGCCGGCGGCGATCAGCACGGCGCCGCCGGCGACAGCCACCCACGGACCGGGGCCGTTCGGGATCCGGAAGCGGCTGCCCCGCAGGTCACCGACGGTGTGCAGGAAGGTCGCGATGTCGACGGGGTGGGCGATCACCGCCAGCAGCGCGGTGGCGACGATGACGAAACCGATGACGACCAGCCCGACGGCGATGGGTTGCGCCGCCGCCGGCCGGCGCGGGACGACGACCACCGCGTAGAGCACGGCGGCCAGCACGAGTGCCCCGACCGCGAACACCAGCACCACCCGGCCCTCGGTGAGTAGCAGGCCGCCGTAGCCACGCGCGTCGTCGGCCTCGTCCGGGTCCGGATCGGTGGTGCCGAACGACAGCGTCGCCCAGGTCAGCGACGCGCCGACGATGGCGATCACGGCGCCGGCGACCACCAGCAGCGGGCAGAGCAGCGCGGCGAACCGGGCCCGGGTCGGTGTCGCCTCCTCAGGCGTCGGAGCCTCGACCGCCGCCGCGGCCTCGGGCTCCCCCGGCAGCGGGCCGGGCAGCTGCCCGGCGAAGCCGACCGGAGGGCCGCCCGGGGAGAACGGCGGTGAGGTCACGGGCTCTGCGGGCTCGTACGGCGCTGCAGGGGCATAGAAGGTGGCGGGAGGTGGTGCATCCGCCGGCCGCGGGCCGGCGAAGCGCGACTCGTCCGGCCGCGGCCCGAAGCCGCGCGCAGGCTCGGTCAGTTGACCTGGCGCTCCGCGTCCTTCCAGTACGGCTCCCGCAGCTTGAACTTCTGGATCTTCCCCGTGGCCGTACGCGGGATCGACTCCCGGAATTCCACCGAGGTCGGTGCCTTGTACCGGGCCACCCGTTCCTTGCACCACTCGATGATCTCCGCCTCTGTCACGTCAGCGCCATTCGACGTCACGACCAGTGCTTTGATCGATTCCCCCCAGCGGGCGTCCGGCACCCCGATCACCGCGACCTCCGTCACAGCGGGGTGTCCGAAGATGACGTCCTCCACCTCGATCGAGGAGACGTTCTCGCCGCCGGTGATGATCACGTCCTTGCGGCGATCGGAGATCGTGAGGTAGCCGTCGTCGATGCTGCCGCCGTCACCGGTGTGGAACCAACCGCCCTCCAGCGCGTCGGCGGTGACCTCGGGCTGCTCCCAGTAGCCGTCGAGCACCGTGTTGGATCGGACCAGCACCTCGCCGGAGTCGGACAGCGCGAGCTCGGTGCCGAGCGCCGGGGCACCCGCCCGGGCCAGCCGGTGCGCCCGCTCCAATGAATCGTCGGCGTCCCATTCGCGGCGGCTGCGGTTGTACGTGACCAGCGGCGTGGTCTCCGTGAGCCCGTACAGCTGCGTGAACTCCCAGCCGAGCTCGTCGGCGACCCGGGCGATCATCCGGGTGGGCGGCGGCGCCCCGGCGACGACGATGCGCATCCGGTCGCGTCCCGGGATCGGCCCGTCCCAGTCGGCGGCCGCGTCGAGCACGGCGCCCCAGACCGCCGGCGCCCCGCACGCGAGCGTGACGCCGTGCTGCTCGACCCGGCGCAGGATCTCGGCGCCGTCCACCTTGCGCAGCACCACCTGCGGCACGCCGAGCCCGGCCAGGCCGAAGGGCAGCCCCCAGCCGTTGACGTGGAACATCGGCAGCGTGTGCAGGTAGACGTCGCGGTCGGTGACCCCGGCGTGCAGCGCGAGGGTCACCGCGTTGAGCCAGATGTTGCGGTGGGTGAGCTGCACCCCCTTCGGCCGGGCGGTCGTCCCCGACGTGTAGTTGATGGTCGCGGTCGCGCTCTCGTCACGGGCGGTCCACGGCTCGGGCTCACGGCCGGGGCGCAGCAGATGCTCGTCGGACTCGGCGCCGAGTACGAAGCGGTGCCGCACCGGCACGTCGCGGAGGCGCTCCGCGTGGTCGGGATCGGTGAGCAGCACCGTGGCCCCGCAGTGCTCGAGGATGTACGCGATCTCCGGGGTGGACAGCCGGAAGTTGACCGGCACGCACACGCGTCCGTACGCGCTGACCCCGAGCAGCAGCTCGATCACCCGCGCCGCGTTCTCGCTCACGACGGCCACCCTCTCGCCCGGGCCGACCCCGAGCGCGTCGAGCCCGGCGGCCACGGCGCGGCAGCGGACGGCGAAGGCGCCGTACGTCAGCTCGCCGAGGCCGGGCGCCGGCTGCTGCGGCTCGTCGACGATCCCGATCCGGTCGCCGTACACCTGCTCCGCCCGGCGCAGGAAATCGATGCTCGTCAGCGGTACGTGCACGCTCGCGCGCTCCCCCGGTCGGTCCGATCAGTGGCGAGCAGGCTAGCGCGGCAGGTCGCGTACGAGCGCGGGGAGCACCTCGCCGATCGGGTCGCGCAACACGGCGTGGGCGTCGTCGTCGTACGGCGTCTCCTGGGCGTTGATGACTACGAGACGGGCACCGGCCTGCAGCGCCGCCCCGCAGGTGCCGGCCGCGGGCTGCACGGTGAGGGAGGTGCCGACGGCGAGGAAGACGTCGCAGGCCCCGGCCGCGTCGTACGCCCGCTGCAGCACCGTGCGGTCGAGCGCCTGCCCGAAGCTGATCGTCGCGGATTTGAGGATGCCGCCGCAGGTCGGGCAGGGCGGGTCGGCCTCCCCGGCGTCGACCCGGGCGAGCGTCTCGGCCATCGGACGGCGGCGGCCGCAGTCCAGGCACTCGGCCTGCGAGAGCGTGCCGTGCAGCTCGAGCACCCGGTCCGCCGCCGACCCCGCCGCCTGGTGCAGCCCGTCGATGTTCTGCGTGAGCAGCGCCACCAGCCGCCCGCTGCGCTCGAGCTCGACCAGCGCTCGGTGGCCGGCGTTCGGCTCCGCCGTCCATGCGGCGTGCTCACGCCGGTTGATCCACGCCTGCACCCGCAGCTGCGGATCCGCCAGATACGCCTGCAGGGTGAACATGCGCTGCGCCGCCGGGTCCTTCGTCCAGACCCCCTGCGGGCCGCGGAAGTCGGGGATGCCCGAGTCCGTGCTGATGCCCGCCCCGGTCAGCACCGTGACGGCTGAGGCGGCAGCCAGCCACTCGCGTACCTCATCGACCTCCGTCTTCGCAGCCATGACTCCACGGTGCCGCCGCGCCGTGATCCCCGCGGTTCCTCACGGGCAGTGACATGAATTCTGTGAACCGGCGGCGCACCGTCGCGGACCAAGCGCTGTTAGTCCGGCAACGGGCAGTCCGGCTTCACCTTCGCCGGCACCACCGCCGGCAAGGCGAAGACCATCACCGTCCAGGCGTGGGACACGACGGGGCTCGGCACCTTCACCCGCGTGAAGTAGCAGGGCCGGCAGGCGCAGCCCACCGGCCCACTGCCCGAAACGACGGCGTTACGCCGAATTGTCTCCGGTGCGCAACTGATGAATTACTGTCAGCTGCGCTCGGGGGAGTCGGTTGCTCATGCTTTCGTGAAGGAACACATGCCTGTGCTGCGTCATGCTGCCCCCCCACGCCGTTTACCGGCACGCTTGAACCCGTTCCGAAGCGTCAGGAGCCTCGGCGCCGTCGTCGTCGCCGTCCTGCTGCTGCCGATCGCGGCGGCCTGTGTCCCGGCCCCGCCGAGGATCTTGCCGACGGCGCTGCACGTGAATTTCCAGCCGGCCACCGGCGTGGCCGCGCCTCGGGGCTACACGGTCGACTCGGGAGCCGCGTTCAACGGCACGCGTGGGTGGGAGACGCTGGGCGGCCTGCCGCTCGACCTGCGCGGCAACGTGCAGGTGCGCCACTCGGCACTCTCGCCTGACGTCCGGTACGACACGCTGCAGCAGATGCAGGCGCCGCGGGGCAACCCGGTCACGACGCCGGCGCGCTGGGCCGCGGCGCTGCGCAACGGCGTCTACAACGTCACGGTCACCGTCGGCGACGCCGGCTCGCTCAACTCCGCACACTCGATCACCGCCCAGTCCGGCACGCTCAACCGGGTCGTGATGATCAACCGCTTCAAGCCGACCAGCGGCCAGCGCTGGCTCACGGTCAGCAAGCGCGTCACGGTGTCGAACGGGCTGCTGACCCTCGACCCGTCCGGCGGCAGCAACACGAAGATCGACTTCGTCGAGGCCGTCCTGGTGACGACGCCGGCGCCGCGGGCGTTGGCGCACGGTCCGTTGGACAGCGTGCTGAAGCTGCCCAGCGCTCGCGTGGTGTTCTCCGCCGTCCGTTTCGGTCCGGCCGCCGCGCCGCAGGTCGCCCGCATCTACAACACCGGTCAGCGGCCGCTCGTCATCAGCCGGCTGTCGGTGCTCGGTGCCGACGCCGCCCAGTTCGTGCTGCGCTCCGGCCAGCCGACGACCATCACCATCCCGGTCGGCCGCACCGTCGACGTGCCGATCTCCTTCCGGCCCGTCGCCCCGACGAATTGCCCGACCTCGGGCAACGAGTTCTCGATCGCCAACCAGACCCGGTCGGCGCAGCTGCGCTTCTTCACGAACGACCCGAGCCACCCGCTGGCCTCCATCGACCTCGCCGGCGTCTACGCGTGCGGTTTCGAGCACAGTAACGAGCCGCTGCTCGACCAGATCCTGTCGACGCTGGGCTACGCCGACCGCGTGGTGCCGGCCGGCTCGATCCCGTTTGTGCGACGCGTGCTCGGTCCGGCTACCTTCCTGCCCGGCACCGACGAGGTCTCGACCCCGTACTTCCGGGCCGCGAACCCCGCACTGCCCGTGACGCTCACGCCGCTGGCCCGCTACTCGGGCCGAGACCGTAACCCGGCGGGAACCAACCGCACCGGCTGGTTCCTCAAGGGCAGCGCGCCGACGGCGCCGTGCAACGCCGCATGCAGGGGGATCTTCACCTTCGCCCCGGACGGTCAGTTCAACTACGTGCAGAACCAGAAGCTGCTGCCCGCCGTCAGCGGGACGACCAGCTTCCGGCCCACCGGTGCCTTCGGCATCTTCAGCGGTGACGGCCGCGAGGTGGCCTTCTCCGACGACCGACTGAATGCTGCGCACACCAATTCTGGTGCCGTGGTTCAGCCGGTGCGCTACCTGCACGACATGCGGGTCTATCCGGCCCTCGGTGCCGGCCGCGTGCCGATCGCGAACACCTTCCTGGTCGCGATCGACGTCTCGCTCGTGCCGTCGGACAAGAACTACGACTACCAGGACGTCGTCTTCGTCCTGAGCAACGTCGTACGCGGCTAGGACCGGAACACCCAGCCCGACCACCGGGCTCGGGAGGGCGAGCCGCGAGTCGGCTCGCCCTCCCGAGCAGCAGGTGACACGCTCGCAGGTGTGGGCACCCTGACACTTCGTGCGAGTGGCCCGTCCGATGCGGGCGCGGTCTGGGAGGCGTACGCCGATCCCCAGGCCTGGTCGTCCTGGTCGCCCTACATCGCCCGGGTCGAGACCATCGGGCGGCTGCGTCCGGGGCAGGTCGGGCAGGTCTGGTCCTACCTGCCGCCGCCGGTATCGTTCGAGGTGCTCACCGTCGACGCCCGGCAGAAGCGGTGGGCCTGGCGGGTCCGGCTCGGTCCGCTGCGGCTCGGGCTCGAGCACGGCGTCGAGGCCCGCGGCTCCGGCAGCCGCACCTGGCTCACCGTCCGCGGCCCGTGGCCGGTGCTGATCGCATACGCGCCGCTCGCCCGCCTGGCACTGCACCGCCTCGTCCGGGTGTCCTGAACCCCGCAGAAGTCGGCGCGCATACTGCTGCCCGTGCCCTTCACCCCCTCCGGCCGGCTCGCCGGCAAGACCGTGATCATCACCGGTGCCGCGCGCGGCCAGGGCGAGGCCGAGGCGCATCGCTTCGCCGCCGAAGGCGCCCGGCTCGTTCTCACCGACGTCCTTGACGTGCAGCTCAAGTCGGTGGCGCAGGCCATCTGCGAGATCTACGCAGGTGACGTCGCGACCGCGGTCGTCGCCGACGTCGCGAGCGAGCCCGACTGGGCCACCGTCGTCACGACGGCGCTGGAGACGTACGGCGGGGTCGACGTACTGATCAACAACGCGGCCATCTACTGGACCCGTCCCCTGCTGTCGGAGCAGATCTCCGACGTCCAGCACATCCTCGACGTCAACCTGCTCGGCGCGCTACGCGGCATCCAGGCGGTCGTGCCGGCGATGCAGCAGCGCGGCGGCGGCTCGATCGTCAACATCGCCTCGTATGCCGGCGCGATGGCGATCTACGGGCACGGCGCGTACGGGATGACGAAGTGGGCGCTGCGCGGGCTGACCAAGACCGCCGCCATCGAGCACGGCCCCGACGGCATCCGGGTCAACGCGATCCTGCCCGGCTCCATCCAGACCGACATGCTGCGCGTGCCGGTCGAGGAGTACGAGACCCGCTTCGCCGACGTGCCGCTGCAGCGGGTGGGTCAGCCGGCCGAGGTTGCCGAGGCGGCGCTGTTCCTCGCCTCCGACGGCTCGTCCTACCTCACCGGCGCCGAACTGCACGTCGACGGCGGCATCGCCTCGGGTCGGGTGCCGGACGCGGCCCGGCAGGCCCGGCTCGCCGGAGACGACGAGCCGAGCCTCTGACCGCTGACCGGCGGGTTACTGCGCCGCGAGGAAGTGCTGGGTCACCTCAGCCGGCTGCAGCACTCGCGGGTAGACCGCGACCTCGTCGAGGCCGCCGTCGAGGCCGGGGGCGTACGAGCGGGGCAGGCCGGTCACCTTGTCGCCGCCGATGCGCCACACGCCGTTGAACGTCGGCAGGGCCGTGGCGCCGGTCAGTGTGCTGACCAGCACGTTGTCGACGTAGAGCCGCATCCCGGCGGAGGTGGACTGCGTGACGACGACGTGGTGGTAGCCGCCGTCGTTGTAGTCCTGCTGGCCCCAGGCGTAGCAGAAGCCCGGCACGAAGTACTGGTTGTTGTCGAAACAGCGGCCGTTCGCTGTCGGCTGCCGGGCGGAGAAGACCAGCTGACCGGACGGCGTGAGATACAGCGCCCGGTCGACCTGCGCGCTGGTGCCGGCGCTCGAGCTGCTCCAGCCCATCAGCCGGCCGCCGTTACGGGTAGTGGAGCGGAACCAGAGCTCGATCGAGTACGCCGACGGCGGCGCGTACGCGGCCCGGTTCTGCCCGACGCCCGTGTTGGGGCCGGCGTTCAGCACGATGCCGGCGTTGCCGCTGACCGCACCGGGGCGGCCGAGCGAGATGCCGCTGCTGTAGCGCCCGGTCTGGCCACGGCCGCTGGCGTCACGGGCGATGGTGCCGCTGCGCTCGTCGAGCGGCCAGTAGAGCGTCGGCTGATCGCTGCGGACCACATTCGCGTAGGTGCTGCTGCCCACCGGTGTGGTCGTCGTGGCTGACGTCGAGACGCCGTTGCTGACCGTCACCGTGTACGTGACCCCGGCCGGCGCGTTCGTGTCACGCCAGACGAAGGACTTGTTGACCCACCAGGGCGAGTAGACGCTGGTGGCGGTGTAACGCACGACGGTCGGGTTGTCGCTGCGGGTGATGCCGTAGCTGAGGAAGCCCTTGTCGAGGTCGTTCGAGCTGGTGAAGCGCACCGTAACGCCGTTGGTCGAGGTGCGGCTGGACTTGACGTACGGCCGGGCCGGCGGGGTGCGGTCGGTGCCCGGGGTGAAGCGGGTCAGACCCTGCTGGCCGACGCCGTTCACAGTGGTCTGCTGTCCCCCGACGAAGAGGTTGGTGCCGTCGGTGGCCATCGCCCGCGGGCCGAGCTCGTTCTGGGCGGCGCCGTTGGTCGGGCCCGGGTTGAGCTTCGGGACCCAGGTGAGCAGCTGACCGCCGCTGAGGTCGGTGTTGTCCGGGGTGTCACTGACGGCTTGCTCGGCGATCAGGTGGTGCCAGGAGAGGTACCCGGTCTGGTACGGGTTCTGCGGGAAGCCGCCGCGGGGCAGCGACTGGCAGTTGTGCGAGTGCGAGCCGATGTAGAGCGCGTTACCGATCTTGGCGAGCGCCTGGGTCGCCCCGAGGCAGGTGCTCTTCCAGATCAGCTTGCCGGTTACCGGGTTCACCGAGGCGGTGCCGTCGAAGATGCCCGCGCCCGTGCCCTCGGCACCGAGGTAGATCCGCGAGTCGTCCGTGATCAGCGTCTTCACGTCGGAGTGCGTGTCGCCGACGGCGCCCGGGATGATCGAGTTGTCCATCGGGCCGTTGACCCGGCCGGTGCGGAAGTCGACCTGCGCGATCCCGCTGTGCGCCGCACCGTTCACGTTGCGGAAGCTGCCGCCGAGGACGAGCCGGTCGGGGTCGTTGGAGGGCGGACCGGCCACGAGGGCGTTGACGCCGCCGTCGACGGACGGGGTGAAGCCGGCCAACAGCTGCTTGTTGCTCGCATACCAGGCCGCCAGGTTCGAGCGCGGCTGGCCGGAGGCGGTGGCGAAGGAGCCACCGGCGTACACGGCCGCTCCGGTGCTCGCGATGGCCCGCACCTGGCCGGCGACCTGCGGGTCCCAGTCGACGATCGGGGCGCCGGAGCGGGAGATGTCGATCGCCATCAGCTTGCGGTGGCTGCGTCCGCCGGCGAAGACGAAGTCGCCGCCGACGTAGAGCGTGCGCTTGTCGGGGCTGACGTTGAGGGCGAGCACCCGGCCGTCGATGGCGTGGCTGCGCCAGGAGCCGATGCCGGGGCATGGGTGGGTGAGGTTGCAGGGGGTGCCGGCGAACGCACCGTCGGCGTGCAGTGCGACCAGCCGCGCCTGCGGTGCCTCGCTCGTACCGGGCCGGGCGCCCGGGGGTCGGATGCTGGTGAAGTCGCCGCCCGCGTAGACGACGTGGTTGGAGACGGCGAGCGCCCACACGGCGCCGTTGGTCTGCCACATGGAGCTCGCCGTGGCGGGCAGCGGCTGCGGCCCGTACTGGACGGGGGCCGGCGGCGGCGTCGGGGTGCACGCCGCGGCGACGAGCGCGACGGCGGCGGCTCCGGTCACGGCAGCCACGGTGCGCGGGCGGCGCACCCGGTGACCACGCGACGTAAGACGCATCGGCAAAAGCTTCACAATTCTCCCCCGGTTCGGCACGCCCACCGTAAACCAGGCCCGGCACCTGGGGCCGCTTTGTGGCTACGCGGCGTGACCGTACTGAGGCAGCGCGCCGGATGCGAGACCTCCGCTTCCCGGGCGGAAGGACGGCGCGATCGACCCCCATCCGGCGGGATTGTTTTCCGTTCTGCCCGGAATGGCGCGAGATTCGGCGGCGTGACAGGACGCCGCACGCGACTGCCCCATAATCGCGGGGTGCAGACACCGTGGGGACCATTGCCGGAATCTGCACAAGGCCTTTCCATGGCCGAGCAGCACGATTACCTGCAATCGCGGGTGTCGCGCCGCGGCGTCCTCAAGGGGGCCGCGCTGCTGTCGGCCGGTCCGCTGCTGCTGCGTTCGGCCCGCGCGGATGCGGCCGTCCCCCTCGGTCCACGCTGGATCTGCTTCGGTGCCGACCCCCGGTCGGCCATGCACGTGTCCACCTCCCTGCCCGGTCCGTTCACGGCGGTGGCCGTCGAGTACGGGCTCGGCGGCAGCTTCGGGCAGACGACCCCGCTCGACGTACGCGGCGTGGCCGGCACCGCCACCCGCTACGGCACCGCGCAGCTGACCGGCCTCGTACCGGGCACCACCTACGCCTATCGCACCCGCGTCGACGGGCAGACGAGCCCCACCAGCACGTTCACTACTGCGCCGGCGTCGTCGCAGGGATTCCGCTTCACCGCCTTCGGTGACCAGGGCGTCACCGCAGCAGCGCAGACCATGGTCGGCCAGGTCGCCCTGCGCAAGCCCCGCCTGCACCTGGTGGCCGGTGACCTCTGCTACGCCGACCGTGGCGGCATCGGGGCGCCGACCGATGCCTTCTCCGTCGGTGCGTGGGACAAGTGGCTCGCCATCATCCAGCCCGTCGCCGCGAGCGTGCCGTGGATGACCGTGGCCGGCAACCACGAGATGGAGCCGGGCTACGGCCCGCAGGGATACGACGGTTACCTCACCCGCTTCACCCCGCCGCCGACGGGCGCGCCCGGCTGCCCGGCGACCTATCACTTCCGGTACGGATCGGTCGCCTTCATCCAGGTCGACTCGAACGACGTCTCCTGGGAGATCGCGCACAACCTGAACTATTCGGCCGGCGGCCAGACGACATGGCTGGAGTCCGTGCTCGCCAATTATCGGCTGCCTGGTTCCGGAATCGATTTCATCGTGGTGACGATGCATCACTGCGCCTATTCGAATTCGCAGGCGCACGGTTCGGAAGGCGGCGTACGCGCCCTCTGGTCGCCGCTGTTCGACACGTACGGCGTCGATGTCGTGATCTCGGGCCACAACCATCAGTACGAACGGTCACATCTCATCCGGCGCGGCGCCGTCACCGTCACGGCACCGAGCGGCACGACCGCCGACGCCACCAAGGGCACGACCTACCTGACCGTGGGTGGCGGAGGGGCGGGGATCACCACCGACGGGTTCTTTCCCAACCAGTACCGGATCTCGACGCCCGAGACGGTGCTCACCCACAAGCGTCTGCTGCTCAACGGCCGTTACAGCGCGCGTACGCGGGCCGGCTACTGCTTCCTCGTCGCCGACGCCACGCCGAGCACCGCCACCACGAAGGCGACCCTGCATCTCAACGTGCGCGACCAGAGCGCCATCTTCGATACGGTCGTGCTCACCCGGCCGGCCAAGCCCGTGGTCACGTCACAGCGCTGACCGGCCAGCCGATCGCCGGAGCCGGGCGGCGGACGGATTATCGTGAGCGCGTGCACACGGCGACCCGGCGTCAGGCGGACGGCCGCCCGGGCTCGTGACGGAGTCGCAGACCGAGTCCGAATGGACCTTCCGGGAGTTAGGCGCGACCTACCGCGTCGAGGCCGAGCGCGAGGTACGCCGCAGCCATCGGCGCCCGAGCACCTCGCGCGGGCTGGGCTCCCGGATCGCCCTCGTCTTCGGCGAGCTGCTGATCACCTTCGGCGTGATCGTCTTCCTCTTCATCTTCTACGAGCTCGTCGTCACCGGTTGGAAGACGTCCACCACGCAGCACCGGCTGACCAACCAGCTCCAGCAGCAGTGGAAGCAGCCGACCGCCGATCCGGCCAGCCCGAGTACGACGCAGCCCAAGGCCATCCCGGACGACCCGGCGCTCGCCGCGGAGGAGGGCAAGGGCTACGCGATCGTCCGCATCCCGCGCTTCGGCGCCGACTACCGCTGGGTCGTCGTCGAGGGCGTCGGCGAGTCCGACCTGCAGGAAGGTCCCGGCCACTACCCGGGTACGGCCGATCCGGGCCACATCGGCAACGTCGTGATCAGCGGGCACCGCACCACTTACGGGGCGCCGTTCAACCGGCTCGGCGAGCTCAAGCCCGGTGACCTGATCACCGTGCAGACTCGATACCGCACGTGGACGTACAAGGTGCGCGACACCAAGATCGTCGAACCGACGGCGACGTACGTGATCCTGCCGGTGCCGGGACAGCTCGGCGCGACGCCGACGCAGCGCCTGATGACGTTCACCACCTGCAACCCCGAGTACTCGGCGGCGCAGCGGATGGTCGTCACGTCCGAGCTCGTCGGGAGCAGCTGATGTACGGCTGGCTCTGGCGGCACCTGCCCGGTGGGACACCGCTGCGCCTGCTGCAGCTGTTGGTCCTGCTCGTCGGCGTGGTCGCGCTGCTGCTCTTCGTCGTCTTCCCCGCGGTCGAGCCGCACCTGCCGTTCAACAACGTGACCATCGACCAGTGAGCCGGCGTCCGAACGGTGCGCAAACGCCGTCCCAACATTGCCGTTAGGCCAGCTCCGAGGCCCTTTCGGCGGTCTTTGGCGGCGCAGAGTGGACCTTGCACGCAACGTCCACGAAGGAGCCCCAGTGTCGCTGATCATGCCGATGATTGCCGCCCCGACGGCCCTGCTCGGTGCCGCCGCCGGCGGCTGGTGGGCGCTGGCCAAGCGGCTGCCGGCGCTGGACGACGAGGAGTGGCCCTACCTCGGTTACGCGTCCTCCCGTAGCTCCGCCCCGGTAATCCGCCTGCCCGAGCGCGACCGTCCGGTGGCCACCGCCGCCTGACGCGCTAACGCCGGGCGCGCCGCCGCAGCACGAGGGCGCCGGCCACCAGCCACAGCACGACCAGCGGTAGCCACCAGAGCCACGCCGTGCTCGTCCCACCCAGCCCCTGCGGCTTCGGCAGCAGTGCCGACGCCTTCACCACGTCCACGTTGACCTGCACCTGCGCCGCTGCATCCGTGCGCGCCGCCGAGGTGGGGCCGGAGCCGACCGCGTAGACGGTGCGCTCGCCGAGCGTGGCCCCGTCCGGGACGCGCAGCGCGACGGTCGCGTCGCCGGTCGGGCCGACGGTCGCCGTGCCCAGGCTCGTCCAGCCGGAGCCGGCAGTGTGCGGCGCGCCTAGCGTCACGTAGGCGGAGGTGCCGGGCACGAAGCCGTGCAGCGACACCACCAGGTCGCGGCCGGGCGCGGTGCGGGCGGCGCCGAGGCTGAGCCCCGGCGGCAGGGTGACGAGGTACTCCGCCTGCGCGCTGCCTCCCACCGTCGTGATGCTGATCGGGTGCAGACCGACCGGCAGCTGCGGCGCCATCACGGTCAGCCGGTCCGGCGCCGAGCTCAACACCGAGGCAGGACGGCCGGCGATCGTGACCAGGGTCGGGTCGGCGAGCTGGGTACCGCGGATCTCGATGACCGGAAACGGCTCGTCGACCGCGCTCGCGCTCACCCCGGTGACGGCCGGGGCGCTGACCAGCACGAGCGTCGTCGTAGCCGATCCGCCCGGCGTGGTCACGGTCAGCCGGCCGCCGGCGCCGGGGGTAGCCAGCACCGCCTTGGTCCCGCTGAGCGCGAACGGTGTCAGGACCGTCCCGTCGAGCGTCACCGTCGCGCCGTCCAGGTCAGTGCCCTCGAGCAGGAATGTGGCGGCGCGGGCGTTGACCGTCGTCACCGCGGGCAGCTGCGGCGCGGAGGCGTACCGGTAGGTCACCGACGCGCTCCCGCCGACCGTGGTCACCGTGATGACCACCGGCCCGGCCGCGTGCGCCGGCATCCGCACCGCGAGCCCGCTCGCCCCGACCGTGTACGCGGCCGGTGCCCCGTCGACCGTCACCACGAGCTGCGGAGCGCCCAGGCCGTAGCCGGCCAGGAACGCCGCGCCACCGGTGAGCGGTCCCGCATTCGGCCCGATCGCGGTGATCACCGGCGGCGCCCAGTACATGTACGGCAGGGTCACGCTGCCGCCGGCGGTGGTCAGCACCACCGACGCCGCGCCCGCTGCGTGCGGCGGCATCGTCCACGAGACGGCCGTCGCGGTGGAGGTGCTCGGGACCGTGACGCCGTCGACGGTGACCGTGGCGCCCGTCAGAGCCGAGCCATAGGCCGTGACGGGGCCGCCGGCGACCGGTCCGTACGCCGGCGCGAGCGCCGCGGTCGGCGCCGGGAGGTAGCGGAAGCCGAGCGGAGCACTGCCGCCGACCGGGGTCACGACCGTCAGCTGGGCAGTGCCGACCAGCCCCGGCGGCAGGGTGACGACAGCCGACGTGGCGGTGAGCGCGGTCGGCTGCACGGTGACGGCCGGTCCGGTGGCCGGGGCGACGCGGACGGCGGTGCCGCCCGGCACGAAGCTCGTGCCGGTGATCGTCACCGCTCCCCCGCCGACCGGTCCGGCATCGGGCGTCACGGCGCTCACCGTCGGCGGCATCGCGTACAGGACGGTCGCGGTCGCCGACGCGTGCGCGTTGCCGATGGTCACCGGCACCGCGCCGGGCTGGTGCGCCGGCACGCTGAAGCTGATGGCCGTCTCGGTTCTGCTCCGCGGGCGGACGGACGTGCCGTCGATACGCACCGTGGCGTCACCGAGCTGAGCGCCCTGCACGGTGACGGTCCCGCCACCGGTGCCGACCGCTGCCGGACTGACACCCGTGACCGTGGGGGTCCGCCAGGTCTCGACCTCGAACTGCCGGTCTGCGGCGCCGGCTGTGCTCGACGCGAACGCCACCGTGACGGATCCCAGCGGCAGCGGCTGCGCCCACGTGATCGTCAGTCGGCCGCCCGCGTACGCGGCCCTGCCCGGCACCGCGACACCGCCGCCGGTGAACGTGACCTGGTCGACCGCTTCGAGGCCGGTGCCGGTCACGGTGAACGAGTCGCCGGGGTCGGCCGACACCTCGGTCTTGGACAGCGCGGTCGGGTTCGGCGGGGCCGGCACGACGTAGCGCGCGGCGCCGCCCGTGTAGGCATATGTGGCCGCCCAGGTGCGTCCGCCGTCGAGCGAGACCCGGATGCTGCCGTTGCCGCCGTGTGCGCCGGACTGGGCGGACCCGACCTGCAGGCCGGGCGCCGCGTAGCCGGAGCCACCGCCGCCACTTCCGCCGACGCCGCCGCAGCCTCCGCCGCCGGCGCCGCCACCGCCGCCGTACCAGCCGCCGCCTCCGCCACCGCCGCCGCTGCTGACGAGCGCCGGACCGGATCCCGCGCCACCGGAGCCGCCGGCGCCGGCTGCGCCCGCACGTCCGTCGGACCCACCGACGAAGCAGACCGACGGCACGGAGCCGGCGCGGATGGCGGTGCGTATCCCGGCCGAGCCACCGGCGGCGAGACCGCCGCCGCCACCTGCACTTCCGGATGCGCTGATCAGCGTGGACGGCACGGCATTGCCGGCTCCACCGGCGCTGACGCCGGCACCGCCCGCTCCCCCGCCGGCGCCGCCGGTGTTGACGGTCGCGACCGGCCCGCTGCTGCCTCCGCCACCACCGGCGACGAGCACGCGTGCACCGCCGACGCGGACGTCCGACGCACCGCCGCCCGGGAGGCCGGCATTAGCTAGCCCCGCCCCGCCGCCGGTGCCGCCGCCGTTGAAGCCGTCCGACCCGCCGACGGTCAGCGTGACCGCGCCGCCGACCGGAAGTGACGCGGTCGCAGTGACCTGCCCGCCGAGTCCGCCGTACGCCGCGGCGCTGCCGTACGCGCTACCACCCTGCGCCCCGGCCACCTCGAAGGTGACTGTGCGGGTGGTCGGCGCTGCGGGTGTCTCGACCGCGCGCACCGGAGCAGCAGCCACGCTGGCGGCGACAAGCAGCGGAGCGACCAGGACCGAGCCTGCCCGCACCACCCGCCGTGTCACCGTTGGTAGCACAGCCACCACGATCGCAGGCCGGACCCGGAATGGACACCAGCCGGGCCCTGAGACTTGCCGCGCCCTCCGCCCGTTCGTGGCGGCGGGGTGACTCAGTCCGAGACGATGCGCGGCTCCGGGACGGGGATGATCAGCTTCCCCCCGCGCTGGAGGTACTCCGCCTGCTGCTTGCGGATCTCAGCGGCGAAGTTCCACGCCAGCAGCAGGAGGTAGTCGGGCTGCCGCTCCTGCAGCGCCTCGACCGGAAGGATCGGCAGGCGTGCCCCCGGCATCCACTTGCCCTGCTTGTGCGGGTTGCGGTCGACGACGAAGTCGATCACGTCGACGTCGATCCCCGACGAGTTGAGCAGCGTCGCCCCCTTGGCGGCGGCGCCGTATGCCGCCACCCGGCTCCCGTCGGAGCGCAGGGCCTGCAGCAGCTCGACGAGCTCCCTCTGGATGCGGGCGATCCGGCCTGCGAAGTCGGCGTACGTCTCCGGCTTGGCGACGCCGAAGTCACGCTCGGCCTCGAGGTGCGCATACGCGGACTCCTCGACCGATCCGGCGGCTTCCTCGTGGGAGACCCACCAACGCAGGCTCCCACCGTGCAGATCCGGCAGGTCGTCCACCCGGCGCAGCTGCAGCCCGTGCCGACCCATGAGCTCGCTGACAGCGACGCAGGAGAAGTAGCAGTAGTGCTCGTGATAGATCGTGTCGAACTCCGCGTGCCTCAACAGCTCAACCAGTGACGGGTTCTCGACCGTCAGGGTGCCGCCGGGCTTGAGCAGACGACTCATGCCGGAGACGAACCCGTTGAGGTCGGGCACGTGGGCCATCACGTTGTTGGCAATGATGACGTCGGCCTGCCGGCCCTGCGCGACCAGCGAGCTGGCCAGCTCATCGGTGAAGAACTCCTGCAGGGTGTCGATGCCCAGTGCCCGGGCAGCCGCAGCGGGGCCGGCCGTCGGCTCGATGCCCAGTACGGGGATGCCGCGCGCCTTGAAGTGCTGCAGCAGGTAGCCGTCGTTGCTCGCGATCTCGACGACCAGGCTGGAGGCGTCCAGACCGCGCTCGGCGATCAGCCGGTCGGCATGCTCCTTCGCGTGCGCTACAAGCGCATCCGAGAAGGACGAGTAATACGGATAATCGTCGTCGAAGATCGCTTCTGCCGGCAGCGCCCAGGAGAGCTGGACGAGTGAACACTGTGAGCAGTGCGATACCCCGAGCGGAAAGGCAGGAGCAGGAGCATCCGCGTCGGGGAGCAGTCGGTTGGCGATCGGGGTCACTCCGAGATCCAGGAATGGCGCAGGGAGCGGGGCGTCGCATGAGCGACACTGCTGCACCGTCGTGAAAGAATCCATTTGTCAACACTCCGTATTCGCCAAACCGCCGTCCAGTCGATCTTAGCGTTCGTGCCGCACCTGGGAATGCGCTTCGGGATTTCCCGACGGCCATCACGTCTTGTGCATCGGATGGGCATGCTTGACCGATCCGCCGTCCACCACGTGACCCCAGGAGCTATGTCGTCATCGGTCCATACCGACACAAAGCGGTGACGTCATCACCGTCGATTCGGCCTCTCCTTCCATGAGTCGATCTGCAGCCGCCTGGCGCTTCTTCTCCAGGACGAAGCGTGGTCGAGCAGCGGTCGCCGGCGGCCTCCTCGTCATCCTCGCGGTGGGCGTCATCCTGGCCGTGCTGCCCGCCGGCCCCAAGCGGCAGGAGGAGCCGGCGGTGACCGCCCGTCCGGGGCCCCTCCTGACGGATCAGGTCCTGCCTGGTCGCCAGGTCTGGGGACACCTCATCCCGCAAGGGCTTCCGAACTTCTCGCAGGGCTCGGACGGCCTCAACCAGTACGGCGAGCTGTACCCCCTCGACCTGGTCGAAGGGACGGCAGCCACTCCGCCGCGCGCCGAGACCGGTGTGCAGCGGGCAGCGGCAGCCGGCCTCACCGGGATGCAGATCCTTCAGTACGAAGCCAACGCCGGTACCGACTTCGTGTCGGACTGGATCGGCCAGGCCGACCCCACCTGGGCCGACAAGAACCCGGACAACAACTTCTCGGTCGCTCCCTGTCTCGGAATCGGATCGCGCGTCGACGACGCCGTGCGTCTGATCACCGAGTACAGCGCCTTCGCGGACGGACACCCTTCGGCGTCAAGGGTCGACGGCCGGCTCGTGATCTTCGTCTACGGGTCGCAGGACATGAGCCCAGCCGGATGGAGCCAGGTCCGGTCCCGGCTCAGAACCGCCGGCGTGAACCCATTTCTGGTCGGTGACCTGGGCGCCGACGCGCAAGCGCGACCGTATTCGCAGCGCTCCGCGCCGATCGTGGCGCGCTTCCCCGCGTTCGACGCGTCCTACACGTTCGACTCGACCGCGCCGGCGTCGTGGCCGGATCTGGTCGCCTTCCTCAATGCCAACCACCGCCAGTACGCCGGAGGGATGATGCCCGGCTACGACCGGGAGACCTGCGCCGACTGCCCGTACAACGACGCGCAGGGCACCAGGGCCTACCGCGAGCAATGGCAGCAGAACCTGTCCTCCGGTGCGCACTGGCAGACGGTCTCGACCTGGAACGACATGGTCGAACGGACCGAGATCGAGCCCACGAGCGCGTGGAACACGACCCGGTCGGACATCACGGCGTTCTACGCGGCCAAATTTCGTGGCATCGCGTTTCCCAGGCCGACCGCCCAGCTGTACGTCACCAGCCCGAGCTACGTCCGCCTGGGACAGGCCGTCCGGGCCGAAGGCCTCATCCTCAACGGCGGCACATCACCGGTGAAGGTCACCACGCAGCTGGTGGACGGCAACGGCCAGGCAGTGGGGACGCCCGTGTCGACCACCGTGCCGGCAGGTCAGGCCGCCGACGCGTCCACGCCGGCGACGGAGACGATCGCCGTCATGCCGGCTCGCCGGTTCCTGCGCGCCCGTAGCACGAGCTTCGACGGGGCGGGCAACGTGCTTCAACGCGTGACGAGCGCACCGGTCGTCGTCTACACAGCCGGCGACGATCCCACACCGCAGCTGCGCCGGTTGTATTACTCCATCCCCGCTTACGCCGCATTGCCCGCCGATCCGACTTTGACCATCAGCGGCGACCCGGCGACGGGCCCCGCCACCGCGATCACTACGGCGCCTGGCGGCGCTACAGTGCGGTTCAATGAGGTCCTGCAGAATACGCGTCAGGTCTTCAACGGGTTCGCGCTTGAAAAGATCAGTGCGTCATTGCCAATGATTTCGCGCAGCATCATCGGGAGCCAGACCATCACCGCGAGTCCCCACGGATACTACGTGGCCCGCGTCATCAGTGAAAACGAACAGGTCGGCTATTCGGATCCGGTCTACGTGCCCTGATTGTCCCGCTGCGGCGGCTAAGCGGAAACGGCCGTGGCTTCCGTAAGGCACCAGCTGACGAAGTCACGAAGCGATGACGGGACCGCCCCGGGCGAGGCCGTCGTCGTTGGCAGGCCGGTGCTGCCCGTCCATGAGATGTCACCGGCGAAGCCGGCGCTGTCCGCCACGGCTTGGGCAAGTTGCCGCACCGTGACCGGGGCCCCACTTTCCGATCCGCCGATCCCGAGCGCATCGCAGACCATCGCTGCCGCATCCTCGACCGGCAGCAGGCGGCTGCCCGGCTCCTCGCAGGCCAGAAGCAGGTCCGAAATTCCGTCCGACCCCGCGCGCGACATGACTGCGTGCAGATCGGTGACGAGGCGTCCGGCTTGAGCCCCGTCGAACGGGTCCGCTGCGTACACGTTGTGCAGGCTCAGCAACGACACATCCAGGGTCGTCCGCTGCCGGTAGAGCGCGCTTTCCGCCTCGAGCATCTGGTGCACGGCGTCGGCAATATTGCGCGTGGCGGGGCGGCGCTCGCCCGCGAGGGTCAGCAGTGGCGCCGGTCCCGACACGGGCGGAACGGTCCAGCGCGCCTCCCCGAGCACGAGACGCCGAACGCCGAAGGTTCGGCACGCCTCGATGAGCTGGACGCCCGCCGTTACCGTCTCGTACGGGGTCCAAGCCGCACCGCCATCCGTCGCAGGCAGCAGCTCCGACGAGACGTGAACGACCGCATCGGGGCGGATGCTGCGGAGCATGTCGCGCACCTCGCGCGGACGACGCAGGTCCGAATCGCGTGGGCCGATGCTCAGGGCTTGGGAGCCACTCGCACGCAACCGGGCCGAGACCATCTGGCCGAGAGCTGTTGGTTCGCCGGTGATGACCACGACAGACCCAGCCGGCAATGCGTCTGACATCGATTCCTCAGCACGTTCTGACATCACGATCCGCCTTTCCCAGGCCCCGCCTCAGCTTGTCAGACAATTTCGGAGAGTGACGGGAGTTGCCCTGACTCCCAGCAACTCGTCACGCTCTGGTGACTGCTTTGTCGCTTTTCGCCCCTGAAACGTCGACTCGATGACGGCATGTCAACCACCAGCCATGCAGCTGTCACTCTGAGCAACAGGGGGCAGCAGTCATTTCAATCGACACTGGTCAACTCGAGGGTCGTTTCCTGCTTGAGCGAGGCGGCCGCTCGATCGACGCGTGAGACGGCGCGATGGCGTCCGTGCGCCGGGCGTCTTGAGTCGGTTTCCGAACGTCGCGGTGCTGCCGCCCGGATCAGCGAGAGGTAAAGCACCACGCCGACGAGCGACGCCAACGCGCCGGCCCAAGCGACTGCTGTCGGACTGTCGAACGCGACGCAGGCGATGAGGACGGCGAAGACCCCCACGCCGCTGATCAGTACCCGGACCACCAATCCACCGGTCGCCACGCGCATGCCCCGCAGGCAGATGGCGAGGATGAGGCCGGCCCCGGCCATCGCCATGTCCAGCCCCACCAGCAGAACGAGGCGACGTGCCTCGTCCCAACTGTCGCCGAAGATGCTGCGACCGAGGGATGCCGGCAGCAGCCAGATGACGACGGCCGCCAGCTGCAGCGACGCAGCTACCAGAATGGCGTGCGCGTAGGCCTGTCTGGCGACCGCGCGGGCGTCCTTGTCGCGGTAGATCGCGGCGTAGCGGGGCAGCAGGACGTGTCTTACTGCGGCAAGGCTCGTGATGAGCGGGCCGAGCACGACCTGAGCAATGCGATAGCCGGCCAAGGGCGCCAAACCGATGAGCGCACCCAGCAGGACGAGGTTGATCTGAGCCGACGCCTGTCCGAGCACCAGCTCGCCTGCGAATTGGGCGCGCACCTTGTGAACCGCCTTGGTCGGCCTCGGTCCGGCGCTCGTCTTCCGTAGGCCTCGGGCAAACGCGAGCCCACACAGGCTTCCGGCCACGCACCAGGAGAGGATCGCCGCGTCGGACGAGAACAGCCCCACCTGGCGGCCGATGACGTACAGCAGTGCTTGGCCGACGATCCAGCCGGCGTCGTTGATCAGCGCGAAGGTGGTGCGTCCGGTGGCCAGGCAGTAGGCACGACCGGCGTACTGCGCGGTCAACCCAGGAACCGTCACGAACAGGACGACAGCGGCGGTGACGGCGTGGGAATCCCCACCGCCACTGTCGGAGATCAACA
Source organism: Frankiaceae bacterium (assembly GCA_965199805.1). Classification (GTDB taxonomy): domain Bacteria; phylum Actinomycetota; class Actinomycetes; order Frankiales; family Frankiaceae; genus DATAZK01. Next base: position 575,375 of record CBDATO010000001.1, read on the forward strand.
GCAGGATCGGCACGAGCAAGGCGCACGGCAGGCCGGCGATCAACGCCCCCCGCCAGGCCCGCGCCATGGGATAGGGCTTGCCGCCGCCGGCGAAGACGAGGTGGAAATCGACGATGTAACCCTGCACGAGCGCCGTCGCGACGGGATAGACGACCAGCAGAACGATGATGGAGCCCGCCACGGCGCTGGTGGCCGAGTGGGACACCAACGCCACCACCGCGATGTTGCCCAGGCTGAAAAGACCCTGGTCGACCAGCCTGACCAACGGGCCTTTGGCCTTCATCGGACGCTGCCGTCCGGCGGCTCCTGGACGTCAGACGTTGGGAGGTCGACCGGCCCACGCGGACGGGAGAAGTACTTTCCGACGAGCCGCTTGGCCGCCGGGGTCGCCGGCACGCCGCGGTAGAGCGAATCCGTCGCGTCCAGGCCAGGGATGACCACCGAGCCCATGGCGACGAGCGAGCGGTCAGGCACGTGCGCCCCGGGCACGAGCTTCACGTTGCTGCCGACCAACGCGTAATCGCCGATCGAGCAACCGCGTACGGATTGCCGCGACAGCTGGAGATCGATGCCGTGCGTGATGATCGTCGAACGCACTCCGGCGACGGTGGTGAACTCGCCGATGCGGATGCCGCCCGATGCGTCCATGTAGTGCCGGCTGGTCACCGCGGAGTGCCGCCCGAGCCGAAACGCTCCGACCTCACTCCCCCCGATCCCTTGGACGAGCGGCGAGGCGGCGGAGAGCCAGTTCCACTGGCCCATGATCGCGCCGTCGCCGAGCTCGAACGACTGCAGATCGCGTACGACGTTGAACGGGCCGATGGCTGCCCCTTCCCCGACCTCGGCCGACCCGATCCGGACGAACAGGCACGGGCCGATCGACGCGTCCGCACCCACTCGCCATCCGAGCCGACGCAGCAGAGCGTTCTTCAACGGGCTCGCGGGCAACACGCCCACCAAAACGACCAGCAGCACACGCGTCATCGGCCGACCACCTCGGCCGCCGCCCGGTGACCGGAGCTCACGACGTCGCTGTAGCAGGAGACCAGCGTCTCGCCGAGCGACGCCCGGGAGAAGACGGTGGAGCACAATTGCCTGCCGCGCTCACTGAGGCCGGCCCATCGTTCGGGATGTCGCAGCAGGTCGAGTACGGCATCGGTAGTCGCGTCGAGGTCAGGAGCGGCAATCACGGCCGCGTCGTGCTGGGCAGCCATGCCGCTGATGCCGCTCTGTTCGGTCAGGACGGAAGGCAGGCCGACCGCCATCGCTTCCATGGCGCTGATCGGGAAGGGCTCGTCCAGGCTGGGAAGGACGTAGAGGCTCGCCGTCGTCATCCGATCGAGCAGCAGGTCTCGCGGCATGCCGCCGGTGATGCGCACGACGTCTGCGAGACCCGACGCGTCGACCAACGCACGGACGGCCGCTTCCTCACCCTGGTCCGGACCAGCGATGACGAACCGCACGGCGGGGAACTCCGCGTGAACGCGGGCCGCCAGCTGCACGAAGAGCTGCGGCTGCTTACGGGCGTGCAACCGGGCGGCGAACAACACCACCGGAGGTTCGGAGGGCATCCACGTCCGCTCGCCGACGTCGACGGCGTTGTACACCGGTCTCGTCCGTGCGTGCCGTCCGAGCGCCTCGTCGAGCTGATCCTGCTCCCCCGGCCAGAGCGTGAGCCCCATGGCGGCTGTGCGCAGCGCCGGACGCAGAGCGGCGGCGTCGAAGGCGCGGAACGCGCGTGACCTGGCTGGCGTCAGCATGCCGTGCGACTGCGTGACGATCGGTACACCTCGGCGGTGCAGCGCTCGGGCTCCGAACGTGGTGATCAAGTCGCGGCAGAGATGGACGTGCGCCACGTCGAAGGCGTCACCGTGTCGGCGTAGCCACCGGTGGATGGCCGGCGAGATGAGAAGGCGCAGATCGGTGCCACCCCGTGCGGGATTGTGGACCGGAAGCACTGTCGCCGCCAGCCCGCGCAGCTCAGACGGCGGCCGTCCCTCGCCGATCCATCCGGCGAGCAGCGTCACGTCGTGACCCATCGAGCGGAGGATCTCGGTCTGCGTCATCGCGACCTCGGCGACCCCGCCGGTCCTTCCGACGTCACCCACCGCGGTGACGAATTGCAGAATCTTCATGATCGCCCGCCCGCGACTGCACCGGCGGGCACCGGCTTCATGATGGTGGCCCCCGCTGGCACCACAGCCTCGGCGCCCACCACAGCCCCTCGGAGCACCAGAGCCCGGGCGGCTACCCAGGCCCCGTCCTCGACCACTATGGGGCCGTTGTCGTAACCGAAGGCAGGGTCACGCCGCTTGTGACTGCCCGTGCACAGCATGGCTTCCTGGGAGATGCAGACGTCCCGCCCGATGGTGATGGGCTCCAGGTTGAGCAGCCAGGCGCCTTCGCCGATCCAGGAATGAGCCCCGATGCTCAGCTTCCAGGGCCAGTGCACGCGGACGCCTTCACGGATCAGCACCTTGGCGCCGACATCGGCACCGAAGGCGCGCAGGATCACCGGGCGCAAGCGTGCCGGGAGCCACCAGGCCTGGAAGACCAGTCGGGAGGTGACGACCCAGGCGACCTGCCAGGAAAGGGACCGGCCCTTGTCGTATCCGGTGGTCCGGAACGACGACAGGTCACGCATGACCGTTGCGCGCGCCGTTGAGTTCGAGCGTCTTCACGTAGATCTGCCAGTAGTAGAACGACAGCGCGAGAGCGTAGTGCAGCCCGGCCCGGCCGTCGCGGAACCCTTGCCGGATCAGATAGGCGTAGACGAAGAAGACGAAGGGCTTACCCGGGATGCGATCGAACAGCTTGCCCTGTCGCGAACGCGCTGATGCCACGCCCTCGCGGACGCTCGGGTGCACACGCAGGTATGCCTCCCAGTCCGAGTATCGGTTGTGCCGGCTGAAGTATCCATAGAGCGGGTCCTCGTCGACGTGGTCGAGCTGCGCCTCGCTGAGCACGACCGCGCCTTTGCACACCGGCTGGTAGTGGCCCTCGACCTCCCACATGTTGTTGACGGCCAGGTCGTCCACGGGCGGGAAGAAGCACTTCGTCCGGTTCATGAGGATGCGCTTCATCACCTGGTGGCCGTGCTTGAGCTCGCGCCCCAGGAACATGTAGTGCAGCCGCACGTCCATGGCCACGCCACGACCCTCGGCGACGAAGTCGGCCATCTCCTGCGCCAGCGCCGGTGAGACCCGCTCGTCGGCGTCCATGAAGAGGACCCAGTCCGACAGCAGCGGAAGAGTGTCCAGCGCCCACTGCTTCTTTTTCGGGTACTGGCCGTTCCACGTGAACGAGACGGGCGTCGCCCCGCCCTGGGCGGCGATCTCGAGCGTGCGGTCGGTGCTGGCCGAGTCGACAACGTAGACCTCGCAGAACCGCTCCAGCGAGCCCATGCAGTCGGGCAGCGAGAGCTCCTCGTTCTGGGTGATGATGATCACCGAGATCGGGATGTCGCGCTTCGGGGCCGGCTTCAGCGCGCCGGTCGGAGCCACCTGCTGGGAAGTCTCCACCTGCTGCGTCATGATCCGAGCCTTTCCGCCGTGCCGTCGGTCAGCGCTTGCACCTCGGCGTCGACCATGATCTGGGCGAGCTCGGCCGGCCCGACCTGAGCCTTCCATCCGAGCGTCTCGGAGACCTTCGTCGCGTCGCCGATCAAGGCGTCGACCTCGGTGGGCCGTTCGTAGCGCTCGTCGTGCCGTACGTACTTCTGCCAGTCGAGCCCGACGCGCTCGAAGCAGGCCGCCACGAATTCCCGAACCGTGACGCCGGTGCCGGTGGCGACGACGTAGTCGCTCGGGGTGTCGTGCTGGAGCATCCTCCACATGCACTCGACGTACTCGGGCGCGTAACCCCAGTCACGGATTGCGTCCAGATTGCCGAGGTGGACCTCGTCCTGCAGACCGGCGGCGATCCGTGCGGCTGCGATGGCGACCTTGCGGGTGACGAAGGTGGGGCCGCGCCGCGGTGACTCGTGGTTGAACAGGATGCCGTTGACCGCGAACATGTCGTAGCCCTCGCGGTAGTTCCGCGTGATCCAGTACGCGTAGAGCTTGGCGGCCGCGTACGGCGACTGGGGCATGAACCGGGTGAGCTCGTGCTGCGGCGGCGGGCTGGCACCGAACATCTCCGAGCTCGACGCCTGGTAGAAGCGGCACGGAAGCCCGAGAGTCCGGATGGCCTCGAGTAGCCGCGTAGCGCCGAGCCCCGTGGTGTCACCGGTGAACTCGGGCTCGTCGAAGGACACCCGCACGTGCGACTGGGCTGCCAGGTGGTAGACCTCCTGCGGTTCGACGCTCTGCAGCAGGGTGACCAGCCGGCTGCCGTCGGTCATGTCCGCGTAGTGCAGGTGCAGCCGGGTCTCCCCCTCATGCGGATCGCGGTAGAGGTGGTCGATGCGCTGGGTGTTGAAGGTGCTCGCCCGGCGGATGAGGCCGTGCACCTCGTAGCCCTTGTCGAGCAGTAGCTCGGCGAGGTAGGAGCCGTCCTGCCCTGTGATGCCGGTGATGAGGGCGCGCTTGGTCACTGGGTTCTCCCGATCGGACGTCGGTCTGCTCTGATGTCGACCGTGTGGGGGGTGGGACTGTCGCCCTCGCTACCGGATGACAGGGATCGCAGCAGCAGATCGCGCGCACGCGTCATGGCGGCCTCTTCACCGAGGTTCTGCTCGGCGTAGCGCATCGCCGCCGCGCCGAGCCTCGACGCCAGTCCGGTCGGGTCACTGCTGTCAGCGGGATTCAGCGTGAGCGAGCGCACCGCGTCGGCGAGGCGTTCCGGCTGTCCGGCGGGGACGAGAACGGCCGCACCGGCGCGGGCGAGCTCGAGCGCCGTGGCTCCACCTGGGGCGGTCGCGGCGATGACGGGCCGGCCGGCGCGGAAGTAGGAGGTCAACTTGCTCGGCAGCGACATGTCCTGCACGCTCGGACGCTCGTTGACGAGCAGGATGTCCGCCGAGCGGAGAACGTCGGAGTACGACTCGTCGGGCACCGGGTCGAGGAAGCGGAAGTTGGGCAGGCCGTGCGCCTGCTCCTCGAGTGCTCGGCGCTGGCTCCCGTCACCCATCAGCACATAGAGGACGTCGTCGCGATCCGCCGACCGCCGAGCTGCTTCGATGACATTGCCCAGGTCCTGCTTCAGGCCCATGTTTCCGCTGTGCAGCACGACCGTGACACCGTCGGACCAACCGAGTCCTCGACGCGTCTCCTGCACGTCGGCCGTGCCGGCAGCCACGTGTGTCCAGTTCGGCAGGGACACGACGCGATGGGCGTTCACTCCATAATCGCTGAGCACCGGCCGGAAGCTGTCACTGACCACGCCGACGGTGGTCGCCTGACGCAGGATCCAGCTCTCCGCGGCGGCCGTCGCCTTCGCCACTCGCGACCCGCCGGCGATACCGCTCTGCTTGGCCGCCTGCCCCAACAGGTCCTGCACGACGATGGCGAGCGGAATGTCGTACTTGCGCGCCAGACGGGCGGCACACACTCCTGAGCCGAGGCTGGGAATCACCGCGAGGACGACGTCCGGCCGTTCAGCCGGTCGCACCGCCATTGCCTGGGCCAGGAAGGTGGCCTCGTAGCCGGCCCGACGCAGGGCCGACTGACGGCTGGGCACGTAGTGACGCAACCGCGTGACGTCGACGCCGTTCAGTTGCTGGCGCACACGCAGCCGCCGTCGATACGCCGGCTCCACCGTCCACGAGGGGTAATGGGGTACGCCCGCCAGGACGCTCACCCGCGCGCCGGATCGGGCGAAGTGCTCGGCTGTAGCCGTCGTGTACGGGGCGATGCCCGTGACTTCCGGGGCGTAGTTGATGCCGACGACCAGGACCTCGAGGCCGGCCAACTCCCGCGGCGGGGTAGCCACGCGCGACGAGCCGTCCGGGTAGGACGCCTGCTCGGGGACCAGCACCAGATTCCCGTCCTCGAGCGCGGTCATGACGCACGGGACTCGGGGAGATGACGAAGCGAAACCATCAGCGCCCCCATGTCACGCCGACTGCATCTGCGTCGGCACGGCGGGCGCAGGCTCGTCGAGCCGGATGACCGCCGGCGCGTTGAGAGTGACGGCCTGCCCGCGGAACCAGTCGACGGTGGCCGCGATGCCCTCCATGAGCGGGGTCGCCGAGCTGAAGCCGAACAGGTCGCGGGCCCGGTCGATGGCGAGTCGGCGACGGGGCTGCCCGTTCGGCTTCGTCGTGTCCCACTCGATCGATCCCTGGAAGCCCGTGACGGCCTTGATGACCTCGGCCAGCTCGCTGATGCTGATCTCCTGGCTCGATCCGATGTTGACCGGATCCGCGCCGTCGTAGCGCTCGAGTGCGAGCCGAAGAGCCCGGGCGGCATCGTCCACGTACAGGAATTCGCGCGTCGGCGACCCGTCGCCCCAGAGCGTCACGGCGTCGTCGCCCCGCTCGGCAGCCGCCAGGAAGCGGCGGATCATCCCGGGGATGACGTGGCTGCTTTCGAGGTCGAAGTTGTCACCGGGCCCGTACAGGTTCACCGGCAACAGGTAGATGGCGTTCATGCCGTACTGCTGGCGGTAAGCCTGTGTCTGCGCCAGCAGCATCTTCTTGGCCAGCCCGTAGGGCGCGTTCGTCTCCTCCGGGTAGCCGTTCCACAGGTCGTCCTCGCGGAAGGGCACCGGGGTGAACTTCGGATAGGCGCAAACGGTCCCGCAGACCACCGTCTTCTCGACGCCGGCCAGGCGGCAGGCCTCGATGAGCTCGATGCCCATGATCGCGTTCTCGTAGAAGAAGCGGCCGGGCTGCTCACGGTTGGCACCGATCCCCCCGACCACCGCTGCGAGGTGGATCACCGCGTCGGGCCGAAGTTGGCTGAGCATGCGCTGCGTCGCCGTCCGGTCCCGCAGGTCGTAGTCGGCGCTGCCCAGGGCGTGGACGACGGCTCCGGTGCGTCGCAGCTCTGCGCTGATGGCCCTGCCGAGGAAACCCGTTCCACCGGTGACGGCAACCGTCGTCGTGCTGTCGATCTTCATCGCTGCCCCATCCCCATCCTGGTCGCCACGGTCGCTGCGGACGATCGCCGATCTGCCTGACGCTGCCTGCGCTGAGCCGATGGCCCGACCATTTCGCCCCGCGACTCATCGGGCATTAGTCGTGAATGCGGACGAAAGACTTCAGCCCTTTGCCGGGCACTGAGAATTCGCAGTCGGCAGACCTTCATGGACACATCGCCGCACGCGAACGTCGGCCACCCGAGAAAGTCGCGACCGAGCTCTGGACTCGTCGAAGCGGGCACGGCTCACTCCCCCCGGGTAGATCATCCGTTGTGCTTCGATCCTCTCAGACGACAGCGCTGAGTGACGACGTTCCAGGGAAGTCGCAGAAATCTGTCTCATGCATCACGTCTGAGCAGCACATATCGGACATGTGCTTTTTAGCTCATCACAGAGTGTAACGACGTCTTCCCAGCCTGCGACCGCCAAAAGTAGACGCAGGAAAAGGTGGCCGCCCGGCGAAGGCGCTTGGAGAAACGCTTTCTGAACGACAGATGAAGAAAGCCTTTAACGGACATTCCGGCACTGACTGAGAGCGTCTCTCCTACCATGGTGCACGACCTGGCCAGTGCTACCGCACCGCACTGACAGAAGCCGGAAGCGGTCGGCGAGTCGCCGGCCGCACGCGCGCACGGAGCACCTGAACGGTCCGCCAGGCCCCGGCCAGGACGACCAACCCGAGCATCAACCACAGTGTGCGACTCACGGTGCGGGTGTTGTACTGGAGCGACGTCACCATGAAGAAGGCGGCGGCCGCCAGCACACCCAGCGCCACGCCCAGTCGTACCCGATCGGATGCGTTGCGCAGCAAAGTGGCGGCCGCATGTTGCAAGAGGAAGCCGGCAATCGCGAAGTACACGACCGCGACTGCCGCGCTGTAGCTGAACAGCTCGCCGATGGTGTTGTACGGGATGAACGGATGCGCGCGCAGCGTCTCGGACACGGTGGCCCAGTCCGTGAGCGATCCCGGCAAGGGATTCAGGCTGGTCGCGATGGCGTGCTGGCTGACCTGCGGAGCGACGTTGACCACGTAGGACGTCAACGGATAACCGAACAGCAGGTTGCCGACGACCTCGTTCGGCGCCACCCACACGTCGCCGAGATGATGCGAGTAGTACTGCACGTACGGCACGAGACCGTGCACGCTCAGGCCGCGGTCGATGATGGCCGCGGAGAAGCCCACATAAGTGAGGGCCAGCACCCACACCAGCCGAAGTGCTCGTCGCGGCCACCGGCCCCCTTCACCGAGCCCCTCAACGGTGAGCAGCCACAACACGGCGAGCATGCCGAGAGCCCGGGTCGCCGTGCTGAAGGCGACGACGGCATAGCACAGACAGAGGAGGCGTCCGATCAGCCGGTGATGCTGCGTCTTCTGCAATGCAAGGTAGGCAGCCGCCAGGAAACCGATCGGTGCCAGCGTGCCGCCCACCTTGAACGCGGCCGACGGTCCGTCCGACTGCAGATAGGCAGATGCGTGGAGCAGGGCCGGGCCCAAGCCGACGATCTCCAGTAGCAACGGTAGCGACGCGGCCAGAAATACCGCGGGGCCCACGGGTCGGCCCGTCAATCCAGCACGAACCGTCTGGAGGTCGGGCAGTGCGCTGCCGGTGTGACGCAGGATCAACTGGCTCATGAAGGCGCCGGCGCCGAAGGCTGCCGCAACCCCGGTGAAGACCATCAACGTCCCGGGGCGGGTGGCGTAGGCAAGCACGTAATGAGCTGCGCCTTCGTCGACGAAGCCGGAATGGGCGGCGGCGATGGCGCCGAATCCGCCCATAAGAATATAAAAGGCCACGCCCACCACGCCGGGTGACATCACGGGAGCACCGACAGCCCGCAATGCGCCGATCACCAAAAGACCGGCCGCAACGGCTCCGATCAGCAGCCAGGCCATCCGGCTCCCCCCTGTCGCGATGAGACACTAGTGTCACACAGGGTGATGGTAGACACGTGTCACATCGGCCAATTCTGCGAAATCGGCTCTTAGCCGTTAGCAGAGAGTCACACTAGGGCAACCGCTCCGGTACAGGTCTCGTACGCGAAAGTAGGCACATGGACAGCCGTCGCCGCCGGCCGCTTCGCTTCACCCAATGGTTGCAGATCGTTCTTGCCGGATTCATCGGCGCGGCCGCCGGGTTCGCTATCGCGTCCGCGCAGAGCGCGACATATCAGGCCAAGATGAGCTTTTTTGTATCGGCTGCCTCGGACACGGACGCGGCGGCGAACGCGCAGGCCGGCTCCATCGCGCAGCAGTTGGTCAAGTCGTACCCGAACCTGGTCAACAGCGGCCAGGTGACCAGCGCAGTCAGCTCGCGGGTGCCCGATCTGAAGCTGTCCGCCACGGACCTGCAGAATGACGTCAGCGCGGCCGTGCCGCTCGACACGGCCGTCCTCAACGTCACGGTGACCTCGTCGACGGCAGCCGATGCGAAGCGGGTTGCAGACGGATACGCCGATGTCCTCCCTGGCTTCCTGCAACGGCTGCAGGGTGCCAACACCCCCAGCTCGCCCATCGTGGTCACGCTGACGCAGCCTCCGACGCTGCCTGATTCAGCGGCCTCGCCGAACAAGCAGCTCGACCTGGTGCTGGGTGCCCTGGTCGGCCTGGCGGTCGGTCTGGCATGGGTGCTGCTGCGCGCGGCGCGAGACGAGAAGGTCCGATCCGTCGACGAGGCGGCAGCGGCCGCCGGAGTCCCGGCTCTGGTGGAGATTCCACGCGGACGGGTTGGAGGCTCCACCGTTCTGGTCGGCGCATCGGCCGTCACGGCTCAGGGAGAGGCCTACCGTCACCTGCGAACCAGCGTGCAGGTCAAGCCGGGGGATCACAGATGCATCGTCGTCGCCAGCGCCCGTCCGGCTGAAGGTCGGACGTCGACAGCCGCGAATCTTGCAGTAGCCCTCGCGACAGCCGGGCGCCAGGTGATCCTCATCGACGGCGACTTGCGCCGGCCGTCATTGTCGGACGAATTCGGCTACAGCCGAGCTCCGGGTCTGGCTGACGTCCTGCTCGGTCAGGTGCGCCTCGAGGACGGGCTCCGTCGCTGGCGCGACGACATCGCCCTCAGCGTGCTGCCCGCCGGATCTTCCACCAGCGGGGCCAGTGAGTTGCTGTCGTCCCCGGCTCTCACCGAGGTCCTGCGGAGCTGCCGGGAGCGGGCCGACGTCGTCATCGTCGACACTCCGCCGCTCCTGGCCGTCACCGACGCCGCAGTCATAGCGGCCGTGGCTGACAGTGCCATCCTCGTGGTGCACCAGGGTGAGACCGATGCCGATGAGGTCGCCCGGTCAGCAGCCCGCCTCCGCGAGGTGGGCGCCAACCTGCGCGGTGTGGTGGTCAACAACCCGCGGCGGGGTCTGCGGCGGTCCAAGCCCCGAATGGGCACACCGACCCCTCAGCCCGAGAGTCGGAAGTTGACGAGCCAGGCGGTCAGCGCCGGACGCTGACGGGACGCGACGTCGAACATCGGCCGCCACCGGACCAAGGGGTCCCGTGGTGGCCGTTGTCGTGGTCAGGGGATGTAGACGGGATCCGAGTAAGCGACGTGCTCGGTGCTGTCGATGACGCGGGCGACGTAATAGCCATGCGGGCTGGCCATGATGACCTCCCCGCCGATGATGCTGCGACTTCCCATCGGCAGCGGGGTGGTCAAGGTGGTTGTCGCGAATCCGTTCTGAACCTGGCGGGTGTTCTGCAGCAGCTCATTGAACCGGACGGTGGTGCCGGCCGGAGCGACGGCTGTCGCCGAGGCCGCGCCGGCAGCCGGGTTGCCGCTGATGGTCAGGGTGGGGTCCTGAGCCATTGCGGCGTAAGCCGGGATGGAGTAGTAGAGCCGGCGGAGCTGCGGCGAGGGGTTGTCGCCCGTCGCGTAGACGACCACCGGGGCGCTCGTCACCGACTGCAGGACCCGGCCGTCGCTGTCGTAGCTGGTCGTCCGCGCCCGGACGAACCGGCGGGCCGGCAAGCTCGTGATCTTCTCGGTGGCCAGCGTGGTGGCGTCGGCGGCCTGCCCCGGTGCGACCGTCGTGGACACCGAGGAGCCGACGGCCTGGCCGTTTCCGTCCACGAGCTGCGTCGTCACAGTGACGGGCGAGCTCCCGCCGTTCAGGACGAGCCCCTCGGCCTGGACGGCTCCACCGAGCCGGACGTATTCGGGCGTGGTCGCGTACAGCTGCGCCGTCGGCTTGGGGAAGGGTATGGCGCGGAACTTCGCTGCGTAGAAGGCGGTGATGTCGGCACGGGTCGTGTTCCACGTCGACGTCGCCTGGATCTCAGTCCGCTCAACCATGTCGTTCCACGTCGAGATGGTTTGCCAGTTGGCACCGGAGGTCAGGTTCTGCTCCCACTGCTGCCGGTAGATCTTGGTGCCCTGCGCGTCGTAGTAGGGGCAGGCGGCGCAGGTCTCCCGGTCGTAGGCCGGCATCATGCCGCCTGCGTACTGCCGGCGGTTGAGGTTGAGGAACGAGAGCAGGTCGTTCCACAGGGCAGGAGTGGTCCAGTCGAAGGTGTAGGACGCGTCGAAGGATGGGAAGAGCGAGACCATCGGCGCGGCCCGCTGCGAGTAGGGCCGAGCCGCGGCATCCGCGCCGAGGTCCGCGACCATGAAGACGTTGACGCCAGCGGTCGCGAGCCTGGATCGCACCCGGCTCCACCCAGCCGCGCTCATGTCCTGCGACCCGTAGACGAAGACCACCGGCTTGCCGTTCACGCGGGCCGCCGACGGGTGCCCGGTCGCGAAGGCCGCGTACTGCGTGACGAGACGGACCGCGTCGTCCTCGCTCGAGCTGACCGCCAGGCACTGCGCGACGGAGAAGTTGTTGTTCGGATCAGCATCGGTCCAGGTCGGATCGGCCTGGCGCATCCAGTCCGACACGAAGTCCGAACCGGTGTTGGCCTCGTACTGCAGGATCTCGACACCGGTCAGCCCTGCGGCCAGGGCGCGAGGTACGCCGGTGGTAGCTCTGGCCGGAGTGAAGTAATTGCCGTTGACCAGGTCCAAGGGGTACAGCTCGCCGTACTGGTTCAGTCCGTTCGAGCCCTGCGACCAGTTCGGCAGGCCCTGCGGAATGACATGCGCCCACACCTGGCGTCCGGGTAGCGCCTGGTTGGTCAACCCGCCCGCCACAACCGGGGGGAGCGTCGGCGTGGGCGTGGGCGTGGGCGTGGGCGTCGGCGTCGGCGTCGGGGTCGGGGTCGGGGTCGGGGTCGGCGTCGGCGTCGGCGTCGGCGTCGGCGTCGGCGTCGGCGTCGGCGTCGGACCGGCCGACTCGGTCGGGGCCGCGGAAGTCGAGCTCGAAGCCGGTGTCGGCGCGGTAGCTGAGGGCAGCGCGATCGGCGGCCTCGTCGCCGAAGTTGTCGGCTTGGTTGTCGTCTTTACGGGCACCGGCTTGCTCACCGGGGGCTTCGCGGTCGGTGCGGCCACGGGCACGGTGCAGGCGACGCTGGTGGCGGCGATGAACGTCAAGGTCGCCACCGAGAGCGCACGACTGAGCGGAGTCCGGCGAGTTGGCATGCAGAGTAGATCGACTCCGCCTTATGGGGGAATCGAGACCCGATCGGGTGGCCCGAGTGATTTCGGCTACCAGGCAGGTGGCTCCCGCAAGACCTGTCTCAGCACGTCTGGCACACCGATGTCGATGTAGTCATGACCGAGGTCGATGCCGTCGACGCGTCCCTCACCCGCGAGCTGGTGGAACAGCACGCCGGGTTCGGTGACATCCGCCAATCCGGACAACGCGCCGGCACGGGCGGTTGCGATCCCCCACACCAGGTCGGAAGCAGTGTCCTTCGGCTTGGGCCGCACCGCCGTCACCCGGGTGCCGGCCAAGTCGACGACGTCCGCCCGTAGCGCATCGTCGAAGTGGAAGAGACCGAGCACGACCTGCGCCGACGGCGACTGCATCAATTGCTCGACGAGGCGGTCGTAGGCGTCAGCCGGCCTGAACAGCGTGTCGGGAAAGCCCAGCAGGACGATCCGGTCCGGGTTGGGTCCCCGCTCCTCGTCGGCTGCGCGGAGACCAAGGCGTAGCGATGCGGCTACGGATGCAGGATCGCCGAGCACGAGGCTGTGCCCGGCTGCGGCCACATAGTCGGAAACGTCCGTTTTATCCGGTCGAGTGACGACAAACACGCTTTCGCTGGGGAGGAATCGCGTCATTCGCCCCGCCACGTGTGCGAGGACCGGGTGCCCATTGACCCCGATTAGTTCTTTCGAACCAGTTATCGGTTTCAAGCGACGAGCGTGACCTGCCGCCGGTAAGATCCCAATCAGGTCAAGGGTCGTCCGTTGGCCGTCGAACGGGTGCGAAGACTCACAGGTCATGAGGGAGCTTACGTCGATGCTGGTACAGACCTTCGCACCCGAGTCGGACGCGGCTCGGCGCGCACTGATCTATTCCGGCGGGCTTCTGGCACTCCCACCCAATTCGGCGTCGCAGCGTTTCTGTGAATTTGCTTGGCAGCTGATTTGCGAGGCGTTCGATCCGATCGAGCCCGCGTTCGCGCAGGAGAAGCTTCCGCTCGAGCAGTTCGTGGCGATCGTGGCAGCTCTGAAGCCTCGCTACACCCACTCCCCCGTCGCGAAGACGCTGCTCGGAGAGCTGATCGCCAGCCACGGGTGTGATCCCGACCAGACCTACTTCGACCTGCCGAAGCTGCGCATCGTCACCCACTCCGAGTTCCTGACCGCTGGGGTCGGCTATGCCTACAAGGCCCACCGCGACACCTGGTACTCCTGCCCGCCCAGCCAGAACAACTGGTGGCTTCCCATCACACCGATTGTCTCGGACTGCTCCCTCGCGTTCTTCCCGGACTACTGGCAGAACCCCACCCAGAATTCATCTGGCGGCTTCGACGCGTTCGAGTGGAATTCAAACGGTCGCGCAGGTGCCGCTCAGCACGTGAAGGTCGACTCGCGCAACCACCCGGCGCTCACCAAAAAGGTCGACCTCTCGAATGAGCTGCGGGTAGTAGGAGCTGCCGCGTCCACACTGATTTTCTCCGCCCAACAGTTGCATGCCACCGTGCCGAACACCTCTGGTCAGACACGCTTCAGCATTGATTTCCGCACGACCCACATCGACGACCTGCGCGAGCGGCGCGGCGCAAACATCATCGATTCGGGGTCCACCGGCAGCACGATTTACGACTTCCGCCGAGCATCTGATCTGTCACCCGTCCCGGATGACGTCGCCAGGCTGTACGACCTGGACGGCACCCACCGGGGAGAGCTTGTCTACACGCCCCCGACGGTCGCCGGAGCAGCACGATGACCGCCGCCCCGGCTCTGGCGCCGTCCACCGTCTCCGCGGCGTTGCTGTCGCGCGACGCCGATGACCTGCTGTCCGGAACGGTGCCGGTCTTCCGGCCGTACCTCGGACCCGAGGTGCAGACGGCCATGAACGAGGCACTGCTCGAAGGCTGGCTCGGGCTCGGCCGGCGTACCCACGACTTCGAGATGGCCATCGAAAGCTACCTGGGAGCCTCCGGCAGCCACCATGCGGTCGCCACGAATTCGTGCACCGAGGCACTCCATCTCGCCGCCGAGCTGATCGGCCTCGGCCCCGGTGACGAGATCATCTGTCCGTCGTTCACCTACGTCGCCGGGCACCAGGCGATGTCGATGACCGGTGCCGATGTGGTCTTCTGCGACGTCGAACCGCAGACGCTGGGTGTCGACGTCAGCAAGCTCGAAGAACTGATCTCGCCGGCGACGAAGGCCATCATGGCCGTGCATTACGCCGGGTTGGTCCCCCGTGACCTGCAGGCCATCCACGATCTTGCACAGAGCCGGGGCCTTCGGGTCATCGAGGACGCGGCCCACGCTTTCGGTTCGAGGTCCGCCGCTGGAGCCGTCGGCGCGTTCGGCGACCTGACCTGTTTCAGCTTTGGGCCCGTGAAGATCATCACGACGCTCGAGGGCGGCGCCGTCATGACGCCGCGCTCGGAAGATGTCCAGACGTTGCACGAGCTGCGGCTGATCGGGGTCGACTCCGACACCGATGCGCGTTACCGCAACTCCCGTACCTGGGAGTACGACGTGGTCCGCCAGGGCTACCGATGCCATCTGGGTGCCATCCCCTCGGCGATCGGCCTGGCGCAGCTCGGCTTGATCGACGAGTTCATCGCCAACCGGCAGGCGTACTGCCGCTACTACGACGGTCAGTTCGCCGACCTGCCCGGAGCGACGCTCTTTGCGACCGACTGGTCGCAGACGTCGCCGTTCATCTACGTCCTGCGTGTCGCCGACCGCGCCACCCGCGAAGGCCTGATGGCCCATCTCAAGTCGGTCAGCGTCGGGTCAGGGATCCACTTCCAGGGCGCGCACGACTTCTCCTTCTACTCGAAATGCCGTCGCGGCGATCTCTCGACGACGCTGGCCGTCAGCGACCAGGTGATCACGTTGCCGCTCCACTCGTACATGTCCACATCGACGCTGGTTCGCGTGGCGTCAGCGGTGCGCTCGTTCTACGGAATGAGCGAGGCACGACCCGTACAGCTGTAGGGCTGCGCGGACCCACACATGAGGGGGTCGGGGGACCGTGAAAACTGTGTTGCTTGCCGGAGGTATGGGCACGCGCCTCTCCGAGGAGACCATCACCAAGCCGAAGCCCATGGTCGAGATCGGCGACAAGCCGATCATCTGGCACATCATGAAGGGCTACGCCACCCACTCGATCCGTGAGTTCGTCCTGGCCCTCGGCTACAAGGGTGAGGATCTCAAGCGTTACTTCACCGACTACTACTCGGTGACCGGTGACATCCGCCTCGAGACGAAGACCGGGTCCATCACGCACGCCCAACCGGCCCGTGAGGACTGGATGGTCGATCTGGTCGACACCGGCTACAACACCGAGACGGGTGGCCGACTCCTGAAGGTCGCACACCTGCTTGGTGACCGATTCATGATGACCTTCGGCGACGGGGTGTCCGACGTCGACATCGCCGAGCTCATCCGCTTTCACGAGAGCCACGGCAAGCTTGCCACCTTGACGGCCGTGCGTCCGCCTGCCCGGTTCGGTCACGTGGATCTCGAGGGTGACCAGGTCACGACCTTCGACGAAAAGCCGCAGGCCGGCGAAGGCTGGATAAACGGCGGATTCTTCGTCCTGGAGCGCAAGGTCCTCGACTACATCGACGACGACTACACCTACTTCCAGAAGGAGCCGCTTGAGCGGCTCGCGAAGGAAGGCGAGCTCATGGCTTACCGCCACACCGGTTTCTGGCAGTGCATGGACACGATTCGCGACCGTGACCTACTGCAATCGATGTGGGCGACGGGCGACGCCCCGTGGAAGACCTGGTGAACACGCTCTGAGCGTCGTAGCTGTGGCATAGACGCAGCGTGGTCGCCATTTCACCGTCCGCCGCGAGGGCTGCGAGATGACTGAAAGCGCCACATCGGCACCCCTACGTCGTTACGCTTGGTGATGGCATCCGCCGGACGTCACTCACGTACGCAGGGGATCGCCGCTTCTTGGGGGGCTGGCTCGCATGAAACTTCTGGTGACCGGGACCGAGGGCTACATCGGCTGCACTTTGGCGCCCTACCTCGCTCAGCGCGGTCATTCGGTGACGGGTATCGACACCGGCTATTACAAGTACGGGTGGCTCTACAACGGCGTCGACCTCACGGTGCACACCGTTGCCAAGGACATCCGGCAGCTGACCGAGCAAGATTTGTACGGTTTCGACGCCGTTGTCCATTTGGCCGAGCTCTCGAACGATCCGCTCGGTGAGCTCATCCCAGCGGTGACGTACCTGGTCAACCACCAGGGGACGACGCGACTGGCGGAGCTCGCCAAGAAGGCGGGCGTCAGTCGCTTCGTCTACATGTCGTCCTGCAGCGTCTACGGAGTGGCCGAGGGTGAGGTCGACGAGACCTCGCCTGTCAACCCGCAGACGGCTTACGCGGAGTGCAAGGCGCTGGTCGAGCGTGATCTCGCGCTCATGGCGGACGACGCCTTCTCCCCCACGTTCCTGCGCAACGCGACTGCATACGGCGCATCGCCACGGATGCGCTTCGACATCGTGCTCAACAACCTGGCCGGCCTGGCATGGACGACCGGTGTGATCGCCATGACGAGCGACGGCTCACCGTGGCGTCCGCTGGTGCACATCCTCGACATCAGTCAGGCCATCGCCTGCGCGCTCGAGGCGCCGCGGGAGTCCGTCCACAACCAGGTCTTCAACGTCGGCAGTTCGGCTCAGAACTACCAGGTCCACGAGATCGCCACGACGATCGGCCGGGTCTTCGAAGGCTGCCAGGTGACCTTCGGCGAGCGAAGCGGCGACAACCGCAGCTACAAGGTCAACTTCGACAAGATCAGCACGCAGCTGCCCGGCTTCTCCTGCCAGTGGAACGCCACCAGTGGCGCCGCCCAGCTGCGTGAGGTGTTCGAACGCATCAATCTGGACACCGCGACCTTCACCGGCCGCGGCCACACGCGCTTGAAGCAGCTCGAGTATTTGATGCACACCAAGCAGCTGGACGCCGACCTCTTCTGGGCGGCATGACGTCAAGCATTCAGCGTGCTGAACAGTGCAGCGCGGCTCCGCTTGATCAAGACCTTAAACCGCGGCCATCATCCGCCCAAGCATCTCTGGTGACTCAAATGTCAGCAAAACGATCGCAGACCGCGAGTTGGACGGTTCGGTGACCGATCCGAGACGTTCTCCCCCAAAACCGTTCGCAGCCATGTCATGGTCAAGGTGCGAGCGACGTCCGTGAGCCCGCACGTGCGACACACGGTTTGCTGCCGGGCCTTCACGCGCCGAGCTGAGGCCCCTCCAAGCTCTGCTCGGCTTCCCGGCTCTGTTGAAGCTCATCGCCCGCCGCACCGAGGACAAGCGTCTTGGCCGTCCGAGGGTGGCCAGCGACCGGCTCACATGCCTTCACATCGCCTACCTGATGTCACCTTCGGATTGATGACGCCGAACAGACGACCGTTGTCGAGTGCACGCGTGCAGGCGGTGGTCGTGGTGATGCTCATGGTCGGTGCCCTGCTGTCCATCGGATTGCACGAGGCGATGCCTGCACGAGCCGCGGAGGACCGGGCACCTGTTCGCGTCCGGGCGGTCGCCTATAACCGGCTCACACTCATCGCGCCCACCGGCTCGGCATTACAACCCGAAGACGTGACTGTCCAAAACGGTCAGAAAGAAATTTCGGTGACAGGACTGGAACGCTTTTCGAACGGAGGTCGCGTCCTCATTGTTATCGATGCTAATCTGCCATCGGCGGCTTTCGAAGCGGCTGTCGGGGCGGTACGCGAGCTGATTCTGCAGCTGCCGACAAATGCACGAACCGCAGTCCTCGACTCGGGCCACGCTCGCCATACGGCCGTCGTCTTTGGCAAAAGCGAAACTGCACTCCTCGCGCTTGGCGAGCTAGAACCGCGACCGGTATCTGCCGGATATGGCGAATGGCTGGACATTGCTGCAGACCTCAAGCCGGAGGGAGTTCCTTTGACCATCGATTACATCGGGCAGGCCTCCGTCCCCAACGAGGTCGGACTGGATGCAGTCGATCGCCTGCGCTCCAGCGGCGCCGTGCTCAGCGCAGCGGTCATCGGCACTCCGTTGACCTATTACCTCGCGGACGCACCCAACGTCACCGGCGGGCGACTGGAGAGCGTTGCCTCACCCCGTGACCTCGTCTCTGCAGCAGACCGGCTGGCTGCCGACTACCGCGGCTCTTACCAAGCCAAGGTGCCAGATCTGGGTTCTGACGGATTGATCTCGGTACGAGTCACTGGGCTTGCCAATGTGGTCACGGGAGTTCCTGGAGCTGTCGGATCGGCGCAGACCATGGTCGTCGGGATTGGCGACGAGCGGCCTTCTCGCGGCGGTACCTATACCCAGCCCTGGCCATACTTGGCAGCCGTGGCTGCTCTGATCCTCGCGGTGTCCGGTCGGCGCTATTTCATTCGTCACCGACCGCGAGCCGTCATGGGCAGCAGACCCCACGGCGCTCCGGCAGAACGCCCAGCCCGTGGAGGCTAAGGCGAATGAATGCATCAAGAGCACGACCGTATAGCGTTGGAGGAGCCCGGAGATTTGCTCGGGCCGGTGAGCGAAAGGCAAGCGCATGCTCGGGGGAACTGTTTTACAGATGGCGTCGGCTACTGACCCGGCCGTGTGCGACGAGCGAGCCGGTCTCCATGGCGGCCGCCGTCGCTGGCGTCTACTGATTACGACGGGAGCGCTGTTTGCGGCTCTCGCCGGCACCGTCGTGGCCGCGGGTTCGGCCTCCGCGAAAAGCGTCCCAGCTGCATCCGGCACCGTAACGATTGTGCACGGCGTTCGAGGCCTAGTCGCCGACGTGGCGGTCGACCGCGAGCGGGTGCTGACCGGGTTCTCTGCCGCACGGGTCACCGACCCGCTGACCCTCTCACCCGGCAGACATACCGTCGCCGTCACGCAAACGGGAAGCGGCTCGGGTCCCGCACTGACAGCGCAGATCACGGTTCCAGTCAATTCACTGCAAACCGTGGCTGTCGGCCTAACCACCGCCGGGCAACGGAAAATTTTCGTCTACCGAGAGACAACGGTGGCTTTGGCAGGCGAACAAGGCGCACTGACCGTCCGCCATGTCGCGGCCGTCCCCCCCGTTCAGATCTTGGTGGACGGGAAGCCGTTCGGCGGTACGTTAGCCGACGGCGACAGTACAACTGCCTCCTTACCGCCTGGTAAGCACCAGGTGCTGGTGCGCGCGCACTCAGAAGGCGGCGTCGTGCTGCCCCAGCGGGAAGTCTCCGTGACGCCGGGGACCGTCACGTCCATCTACTTGACTGGGAGCACCTCGGAAGGCTCCGTGTCTTGGGTGGCCACCACTCGGGACGCCCAGATCAATACAACGCTGCTGCGAGGCATCCCAACAGGTGACGGGTCATCACTCGCTGTCGCCTCCAGTTCGCATCAGGCGCTAGCCATTGCCCTGCTGTCTCTAGCCGGTTCGGCATTCTTGGCAGTCGGCGCGGCTCCGGTCGCGGCTCGGCGTCGGCGCAGTGCGTAAGCCGGTCACGTTCGGCGTCGTCGCCGTGGCCGTGGTCGTCGCCGCCATCGGTGTCGTCCTGTTTACCCGATCATCCGGCCAGGGCGTCACGGCGCCCCTGACGGCTGCGCCGAGCGCTCCGGCGTCACCCCCAAGTGCTGCGCCGGCTAGCCCGACGACGTCTCCGACAGCCGGCTCCGCTGGCGAGGACACATTAGGGACGTCAGCTGCGACCCTTGGGTCGATCGCGGATCGCGCCGGCCAGGTGCCGGTCCGCGTGCGCATCCCGTCACTCGGCGTCGACGCGCCCATCCTTGCCGCCGGGGTTTCCGCGGACGGCCAACTCGAAGTGCCAGAGAACGTCGTGCAGACAGCGTGGTACAGGAGATCCGCTCTCCCAGGCGCTTCAGGTACCGCCGTCATCGCTGCGCACGTCGACCTGGATGGTTCATTCGGCATCTTTCACGAGCTGCCGCGTCTGCGCCCCGGGGCCCGGATAGAGGTCGTGGCCAAGGACGGCAAGATCAGCTCCTTCACGGTGGCTAAGGGCTACCTTGCCCCCAAGGCGGACCCGTCGTCCATCGCGGCCTTGGTCGCCGCTCGAGACGACCGTTCTGCTATCGGGCTTGCCCTTGTAACTTGCGGCGGCGCGTTCAATAGGGCGACCGGCAGCTACGTCGACAATTACATTGTTCTAGCCAATCAGTGAGAGTCGAAGTCCGTACCGAAGCGCCGCCGGGAACATCATGATCTCCAGTAGCTGGACGCCTGCCGCAGTGTGTGCCGAACTTCGACCAGGTCGGCCTGATCGGCCGTCAGCTGTCGATGTCCTTGTACGACACCGGGTTCTCGTCCAGCAGTCGCCCGCCCGAAAACACGTTCCAAGTGCTGCCGGCCACCGCCCCTTTCAACGAATCGACGGTGAGTCCACTGCGGGCCTTCGCCGGCCACAGCCGGCGGCCCGCCTCGTTCGCGGACAGATTCCCCGCCTATTACAGGCCAACTGTTCATGATTGCGGCCGCGTCCCGGTTGATCCCGGAATGATGCCCTCACCACCGAGTCGCGCCCTTACGGGTGACCCACCTCAAACGGTCATCGAACCGTTTCTGCTGTGTGACATTCCGGTCGCAGTTGATCGTGCGCGCACCGTCGAGGCCCGACCGCACATCCCGAAGAGGCTCGCTGCCATCCGCTCGGACATCACGCGACGCGACTCCATCGGAGATGCGTGCGCCCGTGAAGTGTCGCCGACGTACTCGGTGAAATCCACCGTGCCCTCGCCGAGGTACGCGAGGTTCACGTCCTCAAATTGGACAGGCTGCTGCTACACAGATGTCTTCGCCCATTAACCCGCTTGTTGCAGTAGGCCGGTGATCTTGGTGGTGCAACACGGGCTGTAGATGCGCGAAAGTGCCTGTCCTGCTTGGGATCTTGGACTTGCTGAAGGTCCCAAGTCGCCAAGCGGGAGAGGCACTCAGCAGATGCACCGTAACGCGTCACGTCCCAAGATCGTGATCTCCGGCGGCGGGTCGGGGGTGGTGTCGCACGCCGGCTCCCGGCTGCTGGCCGAACTCGCCGATCGGACCGGTGTGACCGCCGGGTTCGCCGACGTGCTGGCCGGGCTGCGGGAACGCAGGTCCGGTCATGACCCGGGTCGGGTGCTGGTCGATCTGGCGGTGATGCTCGCCGACGGTGGCACGACAATCTCCGACCTTGCCGTGCTGCGAAACCAGCCGGAGCTGTTCGGCCCGGTCGCCTCGACCGCCACCGCCTGGCGGGTCCTGGACCGGGTCGACGACGCGCTGCTTGCCCGGCTGCGCTGCGCCCGGGCCGCAGCCCGGGAACGCATCTGGCTGCAGGCCGCTGACACCGATCGGCTAACGCTGTCCACGACGGCCGGCGGCCGCCTCTGGCCGGGGATCCGAGTCCAGCTCGACGCCACCCTCGTCACCGCACACAGCGACAAGGAGTCGGCGGCGGCGACGTTCAAAGGCGGTTATGGCTTCCACCCGTTGACGGCGTGGTGCGACAACACCGGTGAAGCGTTGGCGGCCATGCTCCGGCCGGGTAACGCCGGGTCCAACACCGCCGCCGACCACATCACCGTCACCGACCTGGCACTCGCGCAGATCCCGACGCCCACCGTCACGACACCCCGATCCTGGTCTGCGCCGACGGTGCCGGCGCCACCAAGCCCTGGCTGGCTCATCTGCGCCGGATCCGCGACGAACAACACCTGGACCTGCGGTTCTCGGTCGGGTTCACCATGACCGCCACCGTCCAGCAGGCGATCCTCGCGTTGCCGAAGCAGGCGTGGACAGCGGCAATCGAAGCCGGCGGCGAATTTCGCGAAGGCGCCGACGTCGCCGAACTGACCGGCGCTCTCGGCGACCTGACCGCCGCCGGCTGGCCGACAGGGATGCGGGTGCTGGTCCGCCGGGAACGACCCCATCCCGGCGCGCAGCTCACCTTCTCCGACGCCGACGGCTGGCGATTCCAAACCTTCGCCACCGACACCCAAGTCGGCCAGCTCGCCCAGCTCGAAGCCCGGCACCGGGCCCACGCCCGCGTCGAGGACCGGATCCGCTGCGCCAAGAACACCGGCCTTAACCACCTGCCGTCCCGGCAGCGCAACGTCAACACCGTCTGGGTTGAGCTCGTCGGCCTCGCCTGCGACCTACTCGCCTGGACCCGCATGCTGCTCCTCGACGGCGCGCTGGCCGTCGCCGAACCGAAACCGCTGCGCTACCGGCTGCTGCACGTCGCCGCCCGACTGATCCGCAGCGGACGACGCCTTCACGTCCGGATCGACCGCAACTGGCCCTGGAAAGACGCACTCGTCAACGCCTACACCCGCCTGAGCGCGCTGCCACAACCCGGCCGCTGACCCGGCGCCCCTCACCCCTACGCACCACTCGGAGACACCGGCCACCGCGCCGGCCGAGCCGCCCTGCCCACACTCCGAAGCATCCGCCTCAACCCCTCAAAGAAGCCGATGATCTTCGACTCAACGGCCTGCTGAAAGACGGGGGTTAATACGTTTTGCGCCAGTTCTTACTCGATCCCGCTTGACATTCCGAGTGCGGAACCGTCCACACGCGGTTGCTCGTCAAGGTCCATTTCGACGGAGTGCGTTGCTTGAGCCGAGCCTGCCGAACTAAAGCCCCGCCTTCCGCGTCGGCTCGCCGACGGTTCAGACGCCGGCTCCCAACACGCTGGGGGCAGCCCTGCTACAACGACTGTCGTCCGCGGCTCACTCCTACCGGCACCCGCTGCTTGATCAGCGGCCTGAGCGCATGAAGGGAGTTCAGCAGGTCTAGGCGGACACGTCGTTCTCGACCGCCACCAGTTCGCACCGGACATCGAGACCCCACAGACGCCGCCGCGATCGCACACTCGCTCGGGATGACCGACCCGACCGTCGCGCCCAACGCAACATGGGCGGCCAGCATCAAGGCCATCCGTCCCCCAGGAACAGCGGGACCGCCGTGACGAGCCGCTTGCTCCACCGTCTCCACCTCAAGATCACTTGCTAACGACCCCAGCTGCGGCGCAACCTCACGCATCCACACCTCACGTCCCTTGGTCGAGGGCCAATCGTCACACGCGAAGAGCTGGCCCAGGAGTGACGTTTGGGCTGACGCAGACAGCGCAGTCACCGACGCACGTCGCAGACAGACGACGTGCTTGCGACAGCTGACGTGACGAAGCACCGCCTGCAAGGCAGGAACCGTTTACTGACTCACGAAAGTCACGCTTATGGGGATCACGGCTGACCGGTTGTCCGGCAGTTGGCCTAGGCTGGTGACACTAAGTTACCTACGGCTACGCAGTGCACCCGGCGGTGCTACAACATGCGTCGCACGTCACGTCCACTCCCTTTTCGGTCCCTTCTACGCTCGGACGGCAGGACGCCATCGGGGCCGGTTAAGAATGCGTGAAACGATCACAGACGGACGCTTACGCGGGCATCATTTGGGGTGCCCACGCTGTCAAGGGCGTGCATCACAACGGGGGCAAGGACAATCGCATGACTGCATTACCAACTGACGAATCGGAAGCTTCCGGGTCTGCCGCGCCTCTGAGTGTTTCAGCAGCTCGCCGGCCCGGTAGCATGCATCTGCCCTCCATGCCCCGCCAAGCGGCACCGATACCCAGGCCGATGCCCGCAGTGGCCTCATGGGAGCGACGTTTTGTCGGTCGGCTCATCATCTTGGACGCGCTTTTGATTGCCGCTGCTATATGCGGAGGCACGTTCGTCCGCTTCGGCATGGGCGAGAAGGCAGTCTCGACAAATGGCAGCTTTGCACTAGTGCTAGGCCCCTTGTGGGTGCTGCTCATTGCCGCTAGTGGCGGCTACGACCGAGACCGTATACGAACTGGCGCGGAGCAAGCGAAGGTCATCGTCGAGACAAGCATTCGGGTTTCAGCGCTGACAGCGTTTGCCGTTTTCCTGCTCAACACGGACGTTTCCCGGGCGTTCTTCGTTCTCGCGCTGCTGGGCGGCTTCGTCCTTCTGCTGCTTGGTCGCTACACAGCTCAGGCGTTGCTACATCGCGCCCGTGCGCGCGGACGCTGTTTGCACCGGGTGCTGGCCGTTGGAACCGTCGAAGACATCGCTCATCTGATGGCGCAGGTTGAGGGCAAAGCGCATCACGGGTTGACGGTGGTCGGCGCTTGCGCAATCACGGATCGCGACGAGCTTCCATCAGGCGTGCCAGTTCTCGGATTGCCGTCGCAAGCTCGTTGCGCCGCCGCCGACGTTCAAGCTGACACCGTTGCCGTCACGAGCGCGGGCGTACTGGGCCGAGACGGCTTGCGCCGACTCGCATGGGAACTCGAAGGCAGCGATACCAGCCTGCTGCTCGCCCCCGAGCTCACGGACGTTGCCGGGCCCCGGATCAACGTCCGACCCTTGGGCGCGCTCTCACTTCTGCAGGTGAGCGAGCCGACGTTCACGGGCGCCAGCAAGGTTGTTAAGGCTGCCTACGACCGGCTATTCGCGGCCGTCGGACTGCTTGTGCTGTGCCCCGTCTTGGCCGCCATCGCCGTACTCATCAAGCTCGACAGCAAGGGCGGCGCCTTCTTCCGCCAAGAACGCACAGGCATTGATGGCCGGCCCTTTACACTCGTGAAGTTCCGCAGCATGGTTCCGACCGCCGAAGACATGTTCATCGACCTCACCGACAAAAACGAATCCGGTGGAGTGCTCTTCAAAATCAAGCGCGATCCTCGGGTCACCAAGGTCGGACGCGTCCTGCGCCGGCTCTCGATCGACGAGTTGCCGCAGCTCTGGAACGTCCTCAAGGGCGACATGTCGCTTGTCGGCCCACGCCCACCACTGCCGACCGAAGTCGAGGCCTACGCCTCGGACGTGCGTCGCCGGCTTCTTGTGAAGCCAGGACTAACAGGGCTCTGGCAGGTGAATGGTCGATCGGATCTGTCTTGGGAGGAGTCAGTCCGTCTTGACCTATACTACGTGGAGAACTGGTCGCTTTTGATGGACTTCATTATCCTCGCTAAGACAGCCACGGCAGTCGCAGCCGGTCGGGGGGCGTACTGACCTGCTGGTTGCGAAGGTTAGGCGCGACGAGCGCGACACACCCGCTACCAGGCGGCCGGAAGATGGGCCTCTCGGACTCATGGCTCGGCCAAGCTGAATCTGTCGAATGGCTGCACCACTAGACGCACGCCACCTCTAAAGTCTGCTGCCCAGGCGTCTTGACCCCGGCGTCCTCCGGGCCCTCAGCTCTACTTCTCAGCCGTATAGCACAGCGTGTGCCACGCCTGAACGATCCGTGTGTCCCGGCGCGTCGGGCCTGTGCTTGGCACGCACTCAGGGAAGCCAGAACGTGACGTCGACTGCTGAGGTCGAAATTGGATCGGCCAGGTCATGTCCATCGATGAACTCAGAGTTCAGCCATTTGTTCGAGGCGCTCGACGAGGTCGCCGCGGCGGGGGCGCTGACTCGCAGCGATCAGGCGCCTCTCGAGATGCTTCACAGGTCGATCACGCCGGCCGGGTGTCGGCGCCGAGTGGTCGGCGAACTCGGCGATGCCGCCGTATTGGCCCGCGGCGCCAAACACGAGAGCTCGGAATAAGGCCGGCTCCTGCGTCGGGAGCCAGTTGGCCCACGCGAGAAGCGCGTCACCGAGGCCCGCCCCAGATGCTGGGGGCGCCCAAGGCGAGATATGCACGGGCGAGGACGACGGTCGCGTCGACCTGGGCGGCATTGACCGGAGGTAAGATCTGAGAACTACGGTCTTGTCAGGATGCAGCCGCACAGTCGGGGCGATCAGGCCGTCGAAGTCCTTGGCGTCCAGCTGGTGGTCGAGCCGGGCCCGTGGAGCTAGCCCAGCCGCCGTTTCCGCGGTCGACCCGGGCCGAGGACGATCGTGTTCTTGTTGTGCTGCATCTGACGGGCCCGACCACGGGTGTCGGGCACGAACCGGGCGTCAATCTCAAAGGTCAGGCGCCGGGGAGCCGAGCTTGATCTCCATCTGATCGGCACCGGCGGGTCCCTGTGCGTCAGGCTGATGTGAGACACCTTCGGTAGCACCTTCTCCCTCCCGCACAGGGCGAGAACAGGTTGATCACGTTGACTTTCACCGCTGCAGATCTGCTCGCCGTCTCGGTCAAAGATGAGGCGATGAGCCCCCGTTCGGACCGGCCACGACGGCGGTCGTTCACCGCGAAGTACAAGCTCGACATCCTGGCTGAGTACGAGGCTGCCGACCCGGCGGCCCGTGGCGTGTTGCTGCGCCGCGAGGGGCTGTACTCCTCGCATCTTTCCGAGTGGCGCAAGTCCCGTGACAGCGGCGCCTTGAACGGTCTCGCTCCGGCGGCCCGGCCGGGAAAGAAGACCGTTGAGCAGGTCGACAACGCCAAGCTGAAGGCCCGGGCCGAGCGGGCCGAACGGGAGCTGGCCAAGACCAGGGCCGCTTTGGAGATCGTGGGAAAAGCACACGCGCTCTTGGAGATGCTCTCCGAGAGCGCGGACACCGAGCCGCGGTCGAAGCCGTAATCACCCCGGCGGTGCTGCTGCTGGCCGGGCAGACCTCAACCGCGACGGCGTGTGCATTGTTGGGCAAGCCGCGGGCCAGTCACTACCGCGACCGCCAACCGGTGCCGCTCGTGCCGGCGCAACGCGCACCTCGGGCCTTGCCGCCGAACGCACTGTCACCCGCCGAGCAGGACCAGATCATCACGGTACTGACCGGCCCAGGTTCTGCGACAAGTCCGTCGCACAGACCTGGGCAACGCTGCTCGACGAAGGCGTCTACCTGGCCTCCATGAGCACAATGCACCGGCTGCTGCGGCTGATCGGACAAGCCGGCGATCGCCGCGATCAAGCGGCCCACCCCACCCGCGCGCGGCCGGAGCTGATGGCCACCAAACCCGGGCAGACCTGGTCGTGGGACATCACGAAGCTGCGCGGCCCCGAGCGCGGCATCTACTACGACCTCTACGTCATCATCGACATCTACAGCCGCTACGTCGTCGGCTGGACCGCCGCCGCCCGCGAAAACGCCGACATCGCCAAAACCCTCATCGAGCAGGCTGCGCAAATCCATGGTGCGCCAGACAGCCTGCACGCCGACCGAGGCACCTCGATGACGTCCAAACCGGTCGCGCAGCTGCTCGTCGACCTGGGCGTCGCCCGCAGCCACAGCCGGCCGCACGTGTCGAACGACAACCCGTTCAGCGAAGCCCAGTTCAAGACCTTGAAGTACTGCCCGGCCTTTCCCGGCCGCTTCGGCAGCCTGGCCGACGCACGCGCGTTCTGCGAAACGTTCTTCGCCTACTACAACCACGAGCACCGGCACAGCGGCATCGGGCTGCACACCCCCGCATCGGTCCACTTCGGCACCGCCAGCAAAGTCCGTCAACAGCGTCAGGCGACGCTGCACGCCGCCTACGACGCAAACCCCAGCCGGTTCCGGCACCGCCGACCCGTAGCACCCAAGCTGCCCGCCGCCGCCTGGATCAACCAGCCCAGCAAAAGCGGCCCGCATACAGAACAACTAACGCGATCTTGTCTCAGACGGCTTGACATCTTCCGGGTCGCGTCCAAACGAGACGAGCGGCTCGATCCACGGTCGACGTAGCAGTTGACCTCATTCCGGCGAGGCCCGACGGCTGCGCAGCGATCTGCCACGCGGCCAGCCGGCCAGCGTTGAACCCGGGCGTCCGAAGACACCGTCCTTCTCGGAGCATCCGGTCTTCGAATAACTACGCTCAATATTCAAGAGCATCGTAGCGTCCCAATGGGGCGAAGTCTTACAGCCCGAGCCGCAGTGACGATCTTTTCGTCACCCTTCTTTGCTCGCAGGCCACAGCACGCCAGCGAGGGAGCTCAGTAATGCGCTCACCCAGGAAGGCGGAGCATCTTTTCTACCGAACCGAATATAAGCGCATGCAACTCGGCCCGCGCCTCATTGCGCAACATGCCGTGGTCTAGGTTTGAGATCCGATGATAGACAAGGCCACCTTCTCGGGAACGTTTTTGCAGCGTCCACCACGCGGGGACTTCCCAGTACGGAGCATCCTCACTGCCGACCACCAGAAGTACTTGCGTGCCCTGCCTAAGGGCCGCATTCAACGTCTTCATTGGCGATCTGACAAGACGTAGGGTGTCTGCGAGCATCCACGCTTGTCGCGGTATATGCGGCATTAGTCGCTTCCCCAACGCAGTCCTGACCAGGCCGCGAAGGGGCCGCACAAGACGCCGCGAGACGCTACCTCGGGATACCACATTGTCAATCATCGTTCGGCCGACAGCAAATTCCGGCAAGAGCTCTACAACGGACGCCGGAATCAGGTTCACAAGAATCATGGCACGACAGTGCAACGCTAGACCAGCTTCCGCTGAAGCAAAAGCTCCCGAACAGTGCCCGACTAGGATGACATCCGAAGGGTTTAATGGGTTGACTTGGGCGGCCATGGCTTGAATGTCTTCCACGGCCTCAGCTGCATAAACAACGCCTGCTTTTTGACCCGGCCGCCCCGGGCTTTCACTTAACCCGCTCAAGTCTAGACGTACGCTAGCAAGCCCTCTAGCTGCCCAAGCACGGGCGAGATCCACCCATATGCGGCCAGTTCCTACGTGCGACTCAACGCTAGTGTTGACAAACAAGATCTTTGTTGCCGTGGCCGCGCTGATCGGCTCCGTCAGCACGCCGAACAGGCCCGCCGGTTCAACCCACACAACGCGTTCAGTTACGTGCACACTCAGTTCTACGGCGCGTCGCGCATCACAATCAACCAAAGCGCTGGTGTCATCACTGCCTATCGCCAGCCACGCGGCAAGGAATGTGCACGTCTCCGACGGAACCTGCGCATTTAAGGCATCCGATGCTAAGAGTTCGACTTGGCCCCCCACATATTGCGTTGCAAGAGCATCCGCAGCGAAACATGAGAGTAGTGAATTCGAGAGCCCCTCGCCGTGACGGATCAGGACAATTGCTCGTACCCGGGAATCGAACTGGCCTCCGTCATACCGTAGCGAGGCGATCTGACCAGCGGTGACTTCATCATATCGATACCCCAAACCTTCAAAGCTATAGCCAGACTCCCTTTCGTGACCTAAAGCGATCGAGCGAAGTGCCGTCTGTTCCCTTAGGAAGGATCGCCCGCTCTTCACGGGATCCCACAAAACGACGGCGTCACCAAGTGTTAATGATGCAACGCCGACGGCGCTCAACAATAGGGCGGAAGCGCGCATAGCAATCACGGTGACCCGGCCGAGGATTGTGAGACCGCGAGCGAAGCCAATAGCCTCGGTGACGGAATTCAGCCAGGCAGGCACGAGACCAGCCGCAGCACTCACATCACTGCTGTTGCCAGTCCCCGCTAAGTCGAACCGCAGTACTGCGTAGTTCAAATCCACCAGCAGCTCTGCTAGGTATCGGTAGGTCGGCGCCGTAACCACCTGCTCACGCCCTAGCGGCGGCACTAGAACAACGACACCACGAACGTTCCTGGACAACGGAACGTGCAGATATCCAAAAAGTGGACACTTTTTGCTCCCAAACCAGAAGGCGGATGTGCGCATGATGCCTCCGATTCGTATTCTGGCCTCTCTGAACGCTGCCAGCCCCGGAGCGTGGCCTAACTGCGCCGACGCGTCACGTGCGCCAATGTACAGCTGAAACTAGCACGCACGCGGCCAACTTGTTGTCCGTTTTGAAAAAGAGCACGACGGTCGTTCAGCCACGTAATCTTATGGGAGTGTGTCACTCCGGCGGGAACGCCTATCAAGATAGATCAGTTCGCAGTCGTGTCGTGTCGTGTCAGAAACTTTGTCCTATATTGGGTGACGGATGGGCGTCACGACACGCTTGTCCATCATCGCAACAAAACCCCCTTCTCTTTTCTCTAAGACCCTCGCACATACTGACTTTGCTGGGGCGCCGCTACGTCCCGGCTCCAGAACGTCGGTGATTGACATACAGCGGCTGGTCTACGCACGAAGACGCTTTCTTTCGGGAGCCTTCGCCGCCACCTCGCGTTGCGACCTTTGCCCGGTCTGACGGTCAGTCATGACTCAGCCATAGCCAATCAGTCGGTCAACTTGCTTCAGTCGCAGACCCACCCAACCCGATGAACCAAGAGTCACGCGTCAAGCGGGCACATTCATGCCCCTGTTGAAGAGCGAGCTCATGAGCCACCTCACAGATCTCGGCAGTCGGATCACCGGCTGCCCAAACCAGCCAGGCGGTGCCCTCCGTTCGGCGCGCAGCGTCAAGCGCGCTCGCGGCCATGCTGTGCTGCTCTCGGGCGTCGTCCTCGGCTTGGGAATCGCTGCATGCACGCCCGCCCAGGTGCTAAACATTCCGCCTTCAAAGGCTCCCACCCAGGCGAGCAGCATCCCTCGTCCCTCCGATGGACGCGGCCGGTTGCCAAGACCCACCGTGACAAGGTCGCCCACGCCACCAGTGGCGGCGCCTGTCTCCCAAGCGTCCGCGCCGACTGTCGTGACAAGCCCAACATCCACTGTGTCGACGCCCGGCGCTTTGCCAAGCCCGTCGCCTAGCGGTTCCGTCTCGCCGACACCACACACAACGCCATCCTCTGCACAGACTCCTGCCGCGCCACCAACTAACGCCGGGACCCCCTCCGTTCGTCACTTGGAAACCGGCGTTCAGGTGTTCGCAATGTGGCGTGACTGGGAGGCCCACAACTCACTGTTCGATAAGGCGGTCGCCTCCGGCACCTCTTGGGTCCGAGCCGATGTCGGTTGGTGTTCGCTCGAAGAATCCGGCGAGGGCAAGATTTCCGCCTGGTACCAAGCACGCCTGGACGCGGTGGTCTCAGACGCACAGAGTCGCGGTCTTCACCTTCTGCTGACGCTCTCCTGCACCCCTTCGTGGGCCGGCGGAGGATCCGATGAGAAAGGATTCCCAACCGACCCATCGCAGTTCGAGAGGATCGCAGCCTACATAGCTGGTCGGTACTCGGGTCGGGTCGCCGCCTACGAGATCTGGAACGAACCCGATTGCATGAACGGCGGTTGCCCAAATGGTGACGCAGGGGCGTACGTTGGGATTTTGAAGGCCGGATACCGGGGCATCAAACGTGCTGATGCAGACGCTTCCGTGATAAGCGGCGGGATCAGCGGCATCAACATAGCGTGGCTGCAGCGGTTTTATGCAGCTGGCGCAAAGGGCTATTTTGACGCTCTCGGCGTCCATCCCTACCTGACGGCGGCCAATGCCCCCCCGGACTCGCGCGCCGTCCCCGGCTACACGGACCCATATCGGATAACAAACGCGCCTGCTGCACACGAACTGATGCTGGCAAACGGAGACGGCAACAAGACCATCTGGTTCACAGAGTTTGGCTGGACTACCGGTCGTACCCCTGGGCCCTACGACGGTGTCACCGCCAGTACTCAAGCGCAGTATCTGCGAGACTCCATAACTTTGGTTGAGAACAACTACCCCTATGTAAGCCACGCCTTTTGGTACATGATGCGAGACCGAGACGAATCATCCAACTACGAGAACGGTTTTGGCTTGCTGACCGTCAGTGGAGAAGAGAAGCCGGCGTACGCCGCACTAGGAGAGTCAAACGCTTGGCTCAGGCAGCAGCGCACCTGATACACAACCGCCACAGTCCTAACGGTGACAACCACCTCGAGGCCCGCCGGTTACCTGGGCCTAAAGACTGCTATCCGATCGAGGCGGAGAATCAATAGACTCGCTAATACAAAGGCTCCTATTGCGGTACCGCCTGCGGCAGCTAACGGACCGCCGTCGTACTGAAGCCAGATTATAGATGCTCCTAATGAGAGCAGAAGGCTTGCGATGGAAGAGACGGCAAGCCAACGTTGTTCGTCGCTCGCCAACAGCAGAAACCATGCCACGTAACTGACCAAGATGGGGAGGATGGCCACGGCAATGACGCGAACAGCCGGTATGGCGTCATGCCACCGGTTTCCGAAGACAGTTAACGTGACGGGACTCGCGAGAACTACGCCACACAGTCCGATGACGAGGCCAGCGACACTGGCCAGTTTCAAGTACCGCCCAGCGATAAAGCGGAACTCGGCAGGGTCTTTCACGGCGTTCGCAGCGCCCGGTAAAAGCCCGAATCCGACGGTTTGCGCTAATGTCACTCCGGCATCAAGAAACCGCGAAGCGATTACGTAGACAGTCAAGGCTTCCAGAGAAGCAAAGGCTCCAACAAGGATAGTACCCTCGCGCCACAACAAAACGATGGCAGTGCCAGCGACGGCCAGGTAAGCGCTCTGGCCGATGAGATCCCGTGGACGGATGATGTCCGAACGTCGACGCGGTCTCAGCGCAATCCAGCACAACGACAATCCGACCAGCTCCTTGCCGGCGACGACCATGAGCAGGTCCGTCGGTCCCCCGCCATTGAGTACTACTAGCAGTCCGCCAGCTACGAACAGTGTCGCAGTCGCGACTTGGATGCTAGCTTCGAGCGTCACCCGTCCCTGGCCACGCAGCACCTCCGACCAGAGATTAACCATTCCGTTGACGGCGACAAAAACCAGCGTTACAGCGACAGGCCCCACAGTGAGCGCCGACGGGCCGCCGGCCCAAGCCAGGAAGAGCGTGAGCCCGCACGCGGCAACGATAGATCCGATCTGAGCTGGGACAGCCGCCGCAAGGGCCCCGTCGGCAGGGAGCTTTCCTGCGGCGACGTCTCGTCCTGCAATGCCTGCGACCCCAAGATCCGTGAAAGTCGCTACCAGAGTTGCTGTGCCCAACAAGTACCCAAAGACAGCGATTGTAGTGTCACTCGACTGGTGAGCCAGCACCGCGATAAATAGAATCCCTACCATTCGACTGAAAAGTCGAGACAGGAGGGCCGCTATAACCCCAACCCTAGCCAAGCTGACGCCACTTACAACAGCGGCACTAGCCAACTCGTCTGAACGGCCGAGAACTGCGGCCGCAGTTGGAGTGCGCTCGAGCTTAGCTGATTTCCACTGGCTCACGGACCAGTTTGCATCGCGCCGAGGCGCCTTTAGCAGTCCATGAGCCGTTGGTCGCCGTTGGATGGCCGAATCACTTTCCGGCGCCACTGCCGCAGCCAGTAAGACTCCAAAGACGAAGAAGAAGATGAAGCCGGTCGTGTAACTTGCAAGACTGGTGCGCCCCACCCAGTCAATCGCTGACGTCACGAGAAGGGCGATCGCCGCCCAGCGGGCGGCGTTCTGCGAGAATGACTCTGGGCTTGACAAGGGCCGCCGAAGACGCGCGAACGCGCCTATCACCCAGATAAGCAAGGCAGCTAGTCCAGCAAATCCGACGTCAGACTGAATTTGCGCATATGTCGAATCTAGGAATCCACTGTTCCCAGCATACAGAGGGGCAGACTCCTGATTCGGGTCGTAACGCGGGATCCTTGTGGTAAGGCCGTCTACCGCTCGATCAGAACCCGAGCCGACAACACCGACACCATGACCAACCAGTAACGATTTCGGTCCTGTCACGGCCTGACTCCAAGCCGTAGTGCGACCATTCAAACCGAGGAGCAACGGTTTCTCAGGCCCACCAGTGTACTGAGCCGACGTTACTGTCAATCCAATAAAGACAGCCGTGACGAGCGCGGTAGCCGCCATCGCCGCGGCAGGGACGTACCACCCCCTACGTAAGAGATACAGAAGGGCAATAACGCCCGCTTCGATAAGGGCACTGCGTACTGACGTGGCCGCTAAGATTCCCGTAGCGGCCATTATCAGTATCACGGCCTGCACACGAGTCGCTAAGAAGGCTGCGACACATAGCGCCACCACAGCGAGGGCAGCTAACTGAAACGGGTCAGCGAACGTGCCAGACGTTCGTAGTCCTCCAGAGGATGTTTGTCGGACTTGCGACCCGAACGCGTAGCCCCATTGGTAGATAAGATTGTCCTGGCCGGCCGCCTGCTGGATCCACGCGAACGCTGCCTCCAGACTTGCGATAACGCACACCGCATTGACTAGATGCCGGACAGCACGCTGGGGTTCTGGGATGAGCAGGCCCACGAGCAAGAGAAAGAGGCCTTCGAGCAAGAGCCTTGCCCCAAAGAACCAGTCAGACGAATGCCCGCCGCCCGGGTTTAGAATGTAGAGACTGGCAAGTACACCCAACGCCGCAAATGGGCTGGCTAAACGGTGTAAACGCTCGCGACCGACAGGCCTCTGGTGGTAGTGGTAGGCGGTGATTAAGCCAAGGATAGCCGTGACCAGGTCTTTACTGGTTCCTGCGGCAGGAGACAGGCGCAATTGCAATTCGGCGGTAAGAGGGAAGCCGATGAGAACGACCCAGGGTGAAATCCAAGGTCGGAGCGCCAGTACGCCGAGCATGACAAACGTTACGGACAGGGCAACAGTTCCAAGCAACAGGTCATTTAAGCTCTGGAGAGGACCGTGTAACGCAAGAAGACTCGAAATGATCGCGACGAGAGCACCACCCCCAGCGAGTGCCAGCGTGACACCTGTCAGAGACTGAAGGCCTGACAACGCCTTACGCATATGCGGGAAAGTACGTTCAAAGCTCCCAGCCGGCACGAGGGCACTGTTGTCTCGCTCTCTGACCCCGCGCACACTTATCGACGCCCATCCATGAGAACAACCGCGTCTACGCGACGCCATACCGACAAGCTGTCCATACCTCGACGGACTTCATCAACGTGTCTGCCAGCAGTACCGACTACGACCAGAGCGGAGACCAACTCTGCCGCGGGTCGTGATGCAGCAAGACCCGAGCCAGCGGGTGCCACCGTCACGAAGCCGGTTCCTGTGGAGTGCGAACCATCGTGAGCCGTCCCCATCGAGGCCGAGGAGTCTATGCCCGTGGATGCCGAAGCGGGGATGGGCCGGTGGCCTACGTGCGACTCAGATGAGCGAACCTCGCGCGAGTTCCTGTCCCGCTCACTTGGCTGAGGATGGTCCGCAATTGCCAGGTCGGGCCTCTCGAGCCATAGACGGACATTCTCGGCATCGTCGTAATTGGAGTCATCCAGGGGGCATAGAACAACAAGCCCGTTTGCCGCCAATAGCTTAAGTTCCACGGATAGCGCCGAATTGGACGTGGGCCCGTGTCCGCTGTCCCAATCCATAGAAGGCGTGTTCAACTGACGGCTGGTACCCGAGGCGGACTGTGCTCGGGGAGGAGCGAATGAGAAGAGGATGACGATTAGCGCGCCGACCGCCAAGCCGACGACTGCTCCGGCAACGGTGTTCACAGCGGGGCTCGACCCAGTTTTTTCAGGCACTCCGGCGGAGTAGAGAGTCACCGGCTGAATCGTGTCGAGGATAACTTCCGCCCTTAGCCTCGCTTCTGCGCTTACTGTAGCCCCGCTCACATTCGCCGGCGCATCGACTAGTCGCTGCGCCGGTCCAAGCACTTTCTCCCTGCTCGCAGCACTGAACGCGTTGGCGACCGCAGCCAGTCTTGCCGCGCTCTGCCCACGGGTACTTCCGATTGCCTCGATTGTGATGAAGTGGTTTGTTTGAGAGGCTGAGGCACTGACGTTCCCCTGTAAGTCGGTAGGGGTTAGGCCCGGCTCACCCAAGAGCGTGACTGCCTGCGTGAGGACGCGCTCAGACGTCGCAACCACGGCCGCGTCAGCGACATCCTGAGAAGTCAGAGCAGTATTCTGGTTTCCGAGGATGAGCGCATCGACCGACCATGTCTGGATGAGCACCGGTTCGCTAGTGCGGTAGCTAGCCGCTGCCGTCGCACTGACTAGCAGTCCAACGGCTCCACCGACGATGGCCAGCGCGATACACATCGCAGCGGCTCGCCAAGACGTGGATCGGGGCACGAAAGGCGTACGCCGCTTCTGCTTGGGGTAAGTCACGGTTCTTCCCTCGTTATTGCGCCAGAGGCCACTTCGCTGAAGAGATTAGCTACCTGCGCTTGCCAGCGACTGAACGGTAACGCTCGTTCAAGCCGCTCGCGAGCCGCTAAGCCCTGCGCTACCGTCGTCTCACGGTCGGAGACGCTCGTAATTAGGGCGCGTCCCAGCGCAAGAGGATCCCCTGGCGGCACGAGTCTGCCAGTTACACCATCCTCGACCATCTCGGGCAAACCACCCACGTTGGTGCTGACGACGGGGCGTCCCACCGACATGGCTTCCAGGCCAACATATGGGAAACATTCGATAGTTGTGGAAGCAAGGAGCAGCGTATCGCAGTTAGCAATGGTGGCCAGCGGGTCAGCCACCTCGCCAACAAATTCGACAGAATCCCCAATGCCTAGCGTCTTAGCTGTCAATTGCAGCGCGCCGCGGAGTGGGCCATCCCCAGCTAGGACCAGACGCGCGTTCGGGACTGCACTTGCGACATGCCTCCAGGCGGAGAGCGCGTCCGCGTGGCCTTTTCCCACGCGCATAGCCGCGACCATGGCGACCGTTGGTCTACCGGTTGGAGCTTCGGCGACCGGACGAACCTTAACAGTATTCGGAACAACCCGGATACGCTCCGCCGGCAGGCGCAATTCGTCCGTGAGGTAACGAACCTGCGTGTGGCAAACGGCCCCATATCGTGTAACAGCAGACCCGGCAAATGTCTCTATTAGACGCTCTCTGTGGCCTCGATAGCCGATGTGGCCGTATACATGTTTCCACACCAGTAGGGGTACCCGCGTGCGGTGCGCGACCGCTCGGCCTACTAGCTCAACAAACACGTCGTGACCACTCATCAACACTGGACGCCGTCGTTCAACAATGCGTTGAAGCGCTCGGAAACCAGCAAGCAGCCCATCCAGCCGGCCGAGATGTTCGATCAATTCCACCTCAACGCCGGCCTCATTAAGCTCAGCCCGCAAAGGTCCATCAGCGAAGGCGACTACGACTGGTGTCCAGGACGCCGGGTTCATCGTGGTTGCCATCAAGACCGCGTGTCTCTCGGCCCCTCCTCGGCGCAAGGACGGCGTGACGATGAGGACAACTGGGGACGTCATCTGGCACCCACTCGGCTGAGTCCAATCACGGCACCCCACACCTTTCCGAGATCCTTCGTCACGATCGCAACGGGCATAAGCAGATACGTTGACACAGTTGCCCGAGACCGCCAACCGCGCCGCAGTGGAAGGCTCAAGTAGAGGCCGGCGGCCACGCAGGCGGCGCGACGGCCCCCGCGGCTTCTCGAGGCAGGTATCAAACCGAGATATGCAACTAGGCGGAGCCCGTCACGCAGCAGCAGTCGCAGGTTCCCGCCACTGCTACTTGCCATTCCGTAGCTTCGATACATGCGCCACGTCGCCAGGAGCGAGTCGCGTTGATGCCACGTGACTGCTGCGTCGACCGTACCGACGGCAACGTGATTACGTGCGACCGCGAGTCCGAACGAGACATCCTCGCCCGTTGGAAGGTGCTCGGGAAATCCGCCTACCTCAGCCCATGCGGCTCGCGTGAATCCGACGCTTCGGCCAACGCAGAACCGAGGGTCGAAAGCTCCGCCAAAGAGTGTCGTATACGCCGCAGTCATTACATCTCGACGCCGCACCTCCGAGATATCGTAGTAGCAGGCCATAGCTTGGGCGTTCTCCATAGCGGAGTTGGCGCCGACGCGGTAGATGCCCGAAACAAGACCCGGTGGACGTGCTGTGCCAAACGCCCGGCGCATGCTGTCCACCCAATCCGCGTCTGGATCACAGCCTGCATCCGTGCAAACGATGAAGTTGTTCTTCGACATCTGGACGGCGAGATTCCGACCCTTAGAGATACCGGCATCGGGGACGACAGCTATTCGAACGCGAGGGTTCCCGCCGAAAGTGTCAATCACCCTATCGACGCTTGCATCCGCCGACCCGCCATCAACGATCACGATCTCGTCGTCAGGCCCAATTTGCGGGTACAAGTTAGTCACCAGCCGGTTCAAACTCTCCCCCTCATTCAAGGTCGTCACGACCACACTTAGTGATGGAGAGTGATTGCTTAGCCCAGCGCCCGGTCGCATTATTGCCTCAGCAACCCTCTCTAAGGCTTCCTCGGCGACTTCTCTTGATTGGATAAGCGGCGCACCCCAGCCAGCGCTTTTCTCGGACCCCAGACCAATTCGCCAGACCGGAATGCCTGCCGCTCTCAGGAGTAGTGTGAGCCCACGTGTACCCGGTTCGTCTTCTCGAAGCACGACCACGTCCAGGTCAGCGCTTCGTGCGACACGAGCCAGAGCAGTGGTCGAACCTGCCTCAGCGGCGAGGTGGACCCGCTCCGCACTCGAACCCAGACAAACCTCCAACAACTGCCAGGTTGTCGCTGTCGCGCCGATTTTCAACCGATGGTCATGCACAGTAGATTCTCAATCTCCGGTGTTCAAAGGCACTGCACGCGTCATAGAGTCGGCGTGCGCACGTATCGGTTTAGAGCAGACGTCAGGCGCTCATTTTGTGTCTCTATTAGAGCCCGACCTTGGAAGGAAGCGTTCTACTAGCTCGTCCCACTTGACGAGCATGGCTTCAAGACCGAGTGCCTCTTCTGCATGCGCCCGCGCTCGTGACCCTTGCTCGTCAGCTAGCTCAGGTCGCGTTAGCCACTTGACAATTGCCGCTTCAAGCTGTAGAAGGCTGCCGGAATCGATTATGTCGCCCGTGTCACCCAATGCTCGTCGGGCGCCGCTGACTTCGGTACTTACCACGCAACGGCCCGATGCCATAGCCTCAAGAACAACAAGGCACCCGGCTTCCCACCTCGATGGAACCACGACTACATTGGCTGCGGCGAGGAATGGCTGAATGTTGTCCTGGGGTCCAACAAAGTGCACGCCATCGCCTGCTTGCTCGCGCAGTGCTGCCTCCATCGGCCCGCTCCCGACGAGCAGCAGCTGAGCCCCTGGGACGCTCGCCTGGACCTTGCTCCAGATCCTTACCAGTAAGTCCTGCCCTTTCTGATATGCCAATCGTCCGACGCAGACCACAGTCGGCGAATCCGGAAGGTTTAGACCCTTACGCGCGAGCTTACGATCGCTTGGGCAATACCTTGACAGATCTACACCATTGTCGATTACGGTCATGGCACCACCTATCCGGCGCTGCCTGCCTTCGGCGAGTTCGTCAGCACTGACGCATACGAGTTCGTCGCACCAGCGTGTAGCTAGTCGCTCCCAAGCGACCGACATTGGCGCAATGATGCCCTTCGCCGCGTTGAATGACCATGCATGCGGCACAAAGATGGTGGGAACGGATCCCCTAATTGCCAGACGACCTGCAAGTCCAGCTTTTGCTGCATGCAAAATTACGAGGTCCGGTTGTTGCTGGCTGATGATGTTCTTCAGTTGGCGCATTTCACGTAAGACACTGGGTCCCGGTGAGCGCACAGCATTCCATACGAGTTCCTCGGCCTGAGCGGGTCCACCCATTAAGGACATCATCGCCGCCGACTGAAAAGCTTGTCGGGGACTCGCGATGCTGACCGCGTGCTCCGATGCTTGGTGGCGTGCGAGGAGCGCAACAACCGCAGGCACCCCGCCGTCGACTGGTTGAGCCACATGCAGGATGCGCGTACGATCCCCCGTCATGTAACGGACTGTAGCGGAGAGCCCTACCGCACGGGGGCAGATCGCACATTCTGTAGTCATCCGACGCGCCGCGTCGGGCTCCACCGTCTTGAACCCCAGTCGCGCGCGTCGTTTTTGAGTCCAGCCTGCACGCCAGAACTTCTCCCCAGATATCGAAGGC
Organism: Frankiaceae bacterium; assembly: GCA_965199805.1. Classification (GTDB taxonomy): domain Bacteria; phylum Actinomycetota; class Actinomycetes; order Frankiales; family Frankiaceae; genus DATAZK01. Next base: position 615,529 of record CBDATO010000001.1, read on the forward strand.
TTTCAAGATGCCAGCGCGACGGCTTGCTCGTTGGTAATCCAACTTTGAACCGTTGGACTAGCTGACGGCTTTTAGACTCTCAACGTGACTACTTTATACGGCCCTAGGTCGTGCCACGTTTGACCCCTGCGGTATGCAATGTGTAGAGAGTAGGTGCCCAAAGGAAGTTTGGTAGCGGCCTCAAACGTTTCCTGACCGCTCAGAATGAGCGGCCCCTGGGCACCGAGGTCACAGTTTGATCCGTCACGATCGCGGCAGGCGACAAGCAGTTGGTCGACAGCGATCGGGGACGAGATTGTCATCATCCAAGCGATAGATATCTGACCAGGACGCTGCCTCAGCGTGCTCAACTCGAAACGTTGGACGGTCGGGCCCGAGTCTCGCGCCTGGACCGGGTTTGCCACGATAATCAAAAGTGGCGTACTTTCCGTCATGTTGCCGCCGGTGTCATAGGCCCGTACCTGCAGTGTGTGTTTGCCGTTGAGGTACGGTCTTGTGTCGAAAGTGAATTCATTCGATTGCTCGTTGAAGGCAACCGCTCGTGTTCCATCCACGTATAGCGCTGCTTCGGCTATTCCATGGTCGTCTATGACGGTGGCGCCGAGTGTGATTACGCCGCTCACGCCTTTTTCGCTTGGCGGGGGGTCCAATACGACGTTTGGCGGGGATGTGTCCTTGAGCTTTCCAGCGATGAGCTGTTTGAAGATATCGAACGCTGGCTTCGCGGAGCCGTTCGCGCGGAGCAGCCCAAATCGATCTTCGCGTTTGGGACCGTCGTCAGTGTCGCGCAAAGTATAGGTGAATAGAGGTCCGGTGTTGGGGATGCTGGCCCAATAGGCGTAAGCCGACCGGAGCGAACTAGCCTGACCGATCTCTGTCATTGAGTCGCTGCCGCCGGTTGGAGTGCCGAATTCGGTGCCCCAAAGTTTCTTCTGGCCGTCCCCATTCTTGTCCATCAAGGCGCGTACGGTCGCAGCGGCAGCCATTTCGCCGCTGATGACGTTCCCAGTGTCTGGGTAGGGGTGCATTGCGGCCGCGTCAAAGGAGTGATTCGCGCCCTTGTTGTAGAGTTCGCTAAACCATGTGACGGTCGGAATGTCTTTTGGTGAGGTTGCTCCGCAGGTGCCGCCCGTCAACACCGTCGCATTTGAGACTTCTTTGATTGCTGAATACGTCGGCGCCAGAAGGGCTGCATAGTCAAGAGCGTCTGGTTTGGGCGCCCAGAATTGCTCGCAATTTGGTTCATTCCAAATTTCCCAGGCCCTGACCTCTTTCACATAGCGTTGTGCCGCAATACTGGCGAAGGCCGCAAAATGTGACCTTTGCGCGGTACTTGTGGGCCCGTGCCGCCAGTCCGTACCGACGGGTCTAAGCCATTGCGGGATGGTGGTTAGTATCCCAAGAACAGCAAACCCGTGCATTTTTGCCGATTTTACGACACGGTCAACCCGGGACCAGTCGTATGCGCCCTGCTTAGGCTCAATATCTTGCCAAATAAAGTCAAACCGGACCCACTTCACATGTAGGTCATCGAGCCGATCCATGTCTGTTTCGAGCGCTTCTGGGCTTGAGTACAGCAGGGTGTTGCCCGGAATGGATATACCGGCAACAACATGCTTGGACGTCGGGTTCGAATCCAGCCAACTCAGACAGGCTCCAATGATAGAGGCGAGCATGAGAACGGACAACGCTAATACGGTACAGGAACGACCTATTTTCTTGCGCCGCGTGTCTAATGGCGGGCACATGTGAGGTCGCATATCTGCGTAGCCCAATCTTTCGCGCGAGAAGCTGTTGAGGTTCACTATTCTCAAAGCGATGATGCCCTCTGGTCGCCAAGAATACGCCCTCGGGAGCGCAACCCGTGATTCGGCGACCGCTAGTCGATCTTCCGACTGTCCCGTGATTGTCGCCGCCGCCTGAGCTTGCTGACGGTAGCCTCGGAGCCGAACTCCCCGAGCAGGACCACCTACTCTGTCACGGTGTTTGCGTGTTGAGACTCACTTGACCAGTCATGCTATCGAGGCAACATCGGCAGCCCAGTAAGGGCACAGTTCCGGTGAACTGCGTGAGCCGGCGTGAGGCCATCGTCCGAGGAGCGGGCAAGAACAGCTTGGACAAGATCATCAATATCCGGGTTCCGCCGCCACCGCGTTGACTGGAAGACGGTCGCACCGACGGGTGACGTGCCAGCACACAGGCTCGGCCGCAGCCAAACGGCCGTTTAAGCTCTAGCATCCAAACAGCGAACAACGTTAGCTTCTATTGAGCATGCGCGGTCAGTAAAGAGCTGCACAGCCGGCGCGTGCTGCTCAATTCGCGAGAAGTGGCCCTTCACGGCACAGTTGCGCTTAGTCTGGGGCTCGGGGGTGGGGACATGATCTTAAGACCGTCCGAGAGGGCACGTCAGCCGCAACTTGGTGACGCTAACGAGCTTCCTGATGACAGTGCGTGGTCGCGGAAGCCACTCGAAGTTTATGACCTGGCCCGATCGGACGGCCCTGCCGTCTTTGCGCCGCCTCGTCGCAGCGGTGCCGGTGCGGTAGTCATAGCCGCCGATCTTCTTGCCCTGGCCGGCCCAGTCCTCTTGGCGGCGGGTGGGCGGATCCCCGCATTTGGCTTCGCCGTTTTGGCCGTCCTTCTGCTGCAGCAGGGCGGTCTGTACCGGCCGCGGTTGCACCTCTCAGTGCTGGATGACGCGCCAAGGATCCTTGGCCGCGTTATGGCCGCCGCGCTTGGCGTCGCTGTCATTACGTATGCGTTTCATTACAGTGTCGAAGCTACGTTCGCATTATCGACCGCTGTTGCCATTATCTTGGACATACTTTTGCGGGCTTCCGCATATAAGTTCATCGGTTTTGTGCGCAGAAGGGGCGGCGCCACGCACCGGACGTGCATCATCGGCGGGGGTCTCGTGGCTGCTGAACTCGCCAATACGTTAGTGGGTCGCCCAGTTTATGGGTTAAACGTTGTCGGGTTCCTCGACTCAGATCCACTTATGGTTGAGACGGCAGGTCCGACACCCTACCTCGGTGAGTTGTCGGACCTCGGACGCGTCTTGGTTGAATTGCGGATCGAAGTACTTATCGTGGCCTTCGGAAACCTTCCGGAATCGGCGATGATTGACGTCTTGCGAGCGACAGACGTAGCTGGGTGCGACATCTTTGTCGTTCCTCGACTTTACGAGGTCTATGGTCGCAGCCAGGGTTCAAGCGACCACATTGGCGGCATTGCAGTGCAGCGCATTAGGCGGAGCCCCCGACTTGGCCCTTCGTGGCGAGTCAAGCGCTTGCTCGACGTGTCTGCGGCTGCGCTAGGCCTTATTGCGCTCTTGCCTTTTCTAGCGGTTGTCGCAGTCGCAGTACGTCTTGAGGGTGGCAACGGCGTCCTATTTCGACAAACTCGAGTCGGCCGTGACGGTCGCGAGTTCGAACTTCTGAAATTTAGAAGCATGCGCCCGGCCTCAAGAACTGAGTCTGATACCAATTGGAATATATCGCAAGATCATAGGATTGGTCGAGTTGGCCGATTCATCAGGCGGACATCGCTCGACGAACTTCCACAGTTACTCAACATCCTCCGCGGTGACATGAGTCTCGTCGGCCCAAGGCCCGAGCGCCCGTTCTTCGTAGATCAGTTCTCGATTGAACACCCTCATTATTTTCATCGGCATCGCGTCCCTTGCGGCCTGACTGGCCTTGCTCAGGTCAGTGGTCTCCGGGGAGACACCTCGATAGCGGATCGCACTCGGTACGACAATTACTACATTGAGAATTGGTCTTTGTGGCTTGACGTCAAGATACTGCTGACAACTGCGCGTGAGGTGCTAGGTGCCACAGGCGGATGACCTTCGTTGCTCACCATGCTGGCTGTCGCTCCGACTCAAGTGCAGGAACGATTCTGGCAGAGCTAGAGTCGGGGATAGGTAGTGAACGGAATCTTCACCGCTTTCCAGATACTCCAGAGTCTAAGAGGACGTCGGGTGGCGCGTGGTCGCGGTGGCCTCCGCCCCCGCTGACAGCTACTCGACATTCCTCGACTTAGGTTGAGTAGGCCCCGACGCTCTCTACGGACAAAACCCGTCGACGGAGCAAGGAACTCTGATACGGCCGTCATCTGGGCCACTTGCCAATGAGGACGACGAGTGACCGGTTGTTGTCACCAAGTACCAGTCGCTGATTCCACACAGAATCTGCCCGCCGACTTAGATCGGCACGAAACCGTCTAGGTGTTGGCCGGTCTGGACGCCTTGACGTTCGACTTCGGGACTGTTGTAGTAGACGACTCGAAGTGTGCGGACCGCTGACAAGCGGGGCGATGGGCTCAATACGACGCCCAGCTTTTAGACGGCTTTGGGCGGTCACGTTCCCGCTCGTGAACGGGCGGCCTCTCCGCCAAGTCAACTCAGGTCCGACGACGCCGAGTGCCGTAAAGCAGAATAGTGCCGCCCAATAAGGCAGCCCCACCAACAGCAGCAGCCTGCCCTGCATGGAAGCCGGTATACGGCAGGCTCGTCGGGCCGCCGGTACCAGCGCCGCCGGCGCCGTTACCCGCGCCGCCAGCACCTGGGACGAGCGGGCTTGGCGTAATCGTGCCCGCACCACCCGGAGGGGTCGCCGGCACGCTCGGCGTGGAGCTAGGTGTGGGGGTGCCGCTTGGGAAGGGGCTCCCCGACGGGGTGCCGCCACCGCTGGGAGGCGACGTCGGCGTGTTCGGCGGGCTCGTCGGCGTCGTGGGAGGAGTAGTCGTGGGAGGAGTAGTCGTCGGGGGCACGGTTGTGGGCGGAGGCGTGTCAGTCGTGGGGCCACTTCCGCCACCGTTACCGCCACCTCCGCCGGGGGTCGTGGACGTGCCCCCACCGGGCGTCGACGATCCGCCGCCACCGGGCGTGGTGGGAGGGGTGTCCGTGGTCGGGCCGCTACCGCCACCACCGGTACCCGGTGCAGTGGCCGGCGGTGTGTCGGTGGTCGGGCCACTCCCTGCGGCGAAGGCGACTCCCCCGACACCTCCGAAGGCCACGGCTGCGGATCCAGCGACTGCGGCCAAACGGACTAGCGACTTCTTGCCCTGCTTCATACGAATTTGCTCCTTCGGCGGTCGGCGCGGGAAGCGTAGCCCATGAGCCAGCTGTGACACGAGCACCCGGGGGCGAGTTCTCGTAGCGTTCCGTGACCCGTTCGGGCTAATCACCCGAATGGGTGACCGACAAGCCATGCGGTGGCTACAGATCGAGCAGGTCGTATGCACGCTGAGCGATGCCGGACAGCGCTGCCCGCTCGCCGAAGGCCGCTCCCACGGTGGCAATGCCGGGCACGTTGCGGGCAACGCGGTGCAGGCGCTTGCCGCTGGGACGCTGATCAGTAAGGGCGCGAACGGCGTTGATCTCGAGGATGACGGCCACGATGTCGTCAGGTGCGTGCTGGGCCAGCCGCCGCCAGATTGCGTTCGATGGCACCCGCGGCGGCGTCGTCGAGGTCGCGCCGATCGCCGGAGCTGTCCAGGCGTTCGGCGGGCTGTCGTCGCAGACGAGGCGTGCCACGAGGTCAACGCGGATCTGGCGGTCGGCTTGGCCCACGAGCTCGCACAGCGACACGACGAACAGCCCTTGGAAACTGGCGGCGACCACTTCAGCCACCCCTGCGGTGAGTGCGCCTCCCGCGGCGGGGATGGCCACCAGCGGCGCCACCTCACGACGCCAGTGCGCGAGAAGTCGGTCAGCGTGCTCGCGCGGGGTCTGACCGGCCTTGCTGGTCAGCCGAACGGCGTTGCGCGCGATGACCTGCGAACGGTCGACGAAGTCGAGCAGTCGGTCGGCGTCGGCTTCATCCATGGCGGAGTACTCCCCCGCACGGAGGCACACAGAACAGCCAGTGCCCACGAACGGCAGAAGGGCCGCCGGACGTTATGTCCGGCGGCCCTTCCTATGCGTAGGCCGTGAGTGGGTGTTACTTGGCGATCGGCACGACGATGTAGCGCGGGGCCTTCATGTGGTCGACCGAGAAGTTGCGGGCGTCGCCAAGGTTGTACTGGGCGACGTCGACCGAGCCGTCGGCGTACACCTTGGTGACGACACCGACATGACCGACCTGGCCGGCCTGGAAGGTGTAGTACATGTTGCCGGACACCCAGGTCGAGACCTCGTTGGAATGCCACTGGGCGACGGCGCCGACCTTGGGGGTCTTGCTGACCGTGAAGCCGGCCTTGATGGCGGCGGCGTCCCAGTCGGTCGCGTTGCCGAACTGGGCGGTGGCCTTCGGGCCCTTGGTGTTGTAGCCGAACGGGGTGCCGTGGGCGTTCAGGTACCAAGCGGCGTAGGAGACGCACTGGCGACGGGTCAGGCCGTACGAGTCCGGCTGCCCGGACTGGTCGCCTGCCCACGGGTAGCTGGTCAGTGCCGGCGCGTTCGTGACCGCATGCGGCTTGGCGATGCGGGTGGCGTAGACCGTCGCGATGTCGACCGGTGCCGGCTTGACCGGGGTGGTCTTCACCGGGGTGGTCTTGACCGGGGTCGTGCGCGGCTTGGTCGTGGAGACAGCCGGCGCCTTCGTCGCGGTGGTGCCAGAAGCCTTCGACATCGCTGCCAGCGGCGAACAGGCCGACGCGGTGACGACGGCGGCGAGGCCGAGACCGGCCACGAAGCCCTTGTGGGCACGGCCGAAGCGGCCCTGGAGGATGGTCGGTGTACGCATGCATTAGTGATCGGGCACGCGCCTTGGCGGACTTTATGCAAGCGGCCGATCGGCCCAACGCAGCGATGGTCCACCCTTGTGAGCTGCACAAATGCTGTCATGGCGCGTGACTTTTCACCCATGAGGATGACTTTGAATGAGCCCGAGCGACCGCCTCGAGATGACTGGAAAGGTGCTGCTTAGGCCATTTGCCCCATTTGGCCGTCAGGATCGGTGGGCGGGCAGCGTTACCAGCGAGCGGCTGGAGCCAGCATCGGGGGCTGAGTGGCCGACTGACTCCCCCCACATGCCGGGTCCACGTGCCTCCCGACGGGCCAACCGCCGTCCGATCTCCAGCGACGGGCGTTCCACCCAACGGAGGAAAGCAGCGGCCACGATCATGCTGAGCGGCAGCGAGATGGCCAGCACGACGTATGCCCCGAGCGAATCCGTCGGGTGCAACAGCATGGCGACGCTCACCGCGATCGGCTCGTGCACGAGATACAGGCTGAACGACACCGCGCCCAGCCATTGCGGCACCCGGCCGGAGGCGTACCGGGCGATGCCGGGGCAACCCAGGAAGAGCAGCACCATGAAGCAGGCGCCGACAGAGCGAAGTGGACGGTCGACCCACTCGGCGTCCGGCCCCACGGTGAAGCCGGCCGTGAGCATCGCTACCGCAAGACAGCCGATGACCACCCAACCGGCCCTGCCGATGCGGGCCAGCGCCGCCGTCAGCGAGTCCCGGTGAGCGGCCAGCAGGACGCCGAATCCGAACACCGGTAGGTAAAGCAGTGAGGCGTGCCCGCTCCACGAGCCGAGCCCGATGAGCCCCAGCAGTCCGGCCGCCTGGACACACACCAGCCGGTGAGCATGGACTGCGAGCCAGATGTAGCCGGGCAGCAGCAGGGAGAACCAGAGCTCCCACCGCAGCGACCACAGAGGGCTGTCGATGAGGCTGGCGTTCTTCAACAGGCTCGCGTCGCCCGCGACGAGCGAAGGCGTGACCGTCTGAGCGTGGGCGTTCAGCCACCAGCTCTGCCCGTCCGCGATCACCCGCGGCACGAGCTCGGCGAGAACGACCGCGAATGCGAGCCCCGCCCACACCGGGAGGTAGAGCCGGGGCAGCCGTTTGACGTAGTACGCGCTCCAGCCGTCGCGACCCGACCGGGTGGCGGCAAGCGTGAGCACGTATCCGGACAGCACGAAGAAGACGAGCACCGCGCCGGTGCCGTCCCACAGCAGATGCAACGGCGTGCGCGTTAGGAGGCGGTCCAGGCCCCAGCCTTCGACTGGAGCTTCACGGTAGGAACCCGCGAGCACCGGCGAGAGCAGCAGGCAGTGGTGGATCACCACGACCAGGGCCGCGATCCCGCGCAGTCCGTCGAGAGAACGCAGGCGGGCCACTGCCGCAGGATGATCGTGTCTCTTGTGGGCGGGCTGTGGATCGGACCAGAGCTTCGAATGACGCCGGCGGTGGCGCCTATCGGGCCTTCCAGAGCAGCCACCCAGCTACTCCGAACAAGCCCACCGACAGCAGATCAGCCAGAACCAGCCCGTGCTCGGGTGAGAAGCTGATCAAGACAGGCCCTTCGCCGACCGTTTTATTCATCTGGAGCCAGATGAGGCCACCAGCGATCAGCACGCCCGCACTCACGATCAATCGGGCACGACGCACCGGCCCATCATCGCTGATCACGCGCCATGCGGGCGACCATGAACGCGAAGCGAGACACCGGCCCCGGCTCGAGGCGCTGACCGTGATCCCATCGGTCAAATGGCGGATGATGCATTCATGAGCGACGACAACGCCTCCCCGAGCAACATCGCCATGCCCGACGACCTGATCGAGTTCATCATCGAGAACTACAACCCCGACAGCCAGCTGCTGCTCACGAACGCCTGGGAGCGGGCGGACGACAGCGTCCGTGCCGAGCTCGCCGCGTCGGTCAACGAGCATCGGCTGCACCACACGCGCCGCAAGAACGCCTTGCACGCCGCCGAGTACCTGATAAATCTCGACAGCCAGCTCAACGCAGCAGAGGTCGCCGGCGACCAGACGACCGGTTGAGGCGGTAGCGGTCAGGGTCCGGCAGCACGGGGGCTGCCGGACGACGCTCGTACCTATAAGTACGGACAACGAGCAACTAAGTACGGATAACGAGCAACGCCGCGGCGACAGGTTCGTCGCCGCGGCGTCCGCGTACTCGAGCTCGAACGGACGAGCCCGGCGAGCTGGTCGAGCTGGTCGATCTAGGAGAAGGTCCAGCTGTCGGTGACGGTGCTCGCCGCCGCCTCGGACCGGGCCTTCGAGCCGGCCGAGACGGTCAGGATGTAGACCTTCTCGTCACCGGCGGAGACGTAGTACTGCTGCCCGGAGACGGCCGGGGTGGTGTTGAGCGTGTAGGTGACGTGCACGGCGGGCTTGCCACCGAGCTCGGTGTCCACCAGGGTCACGGCCGTCGCGCCGGCATTGGTCAACGCCTCGCGCGCCTTGACCTTGAAGCTCGCGGACTGGATCTGGGCGGGGTCGGTGAGGCCGCTGGCGTCGGTCTTCTGCAGGCCGATGTTGTCGTTGAAGGAATCGTCCGCGGGCGCGACGGCGAAGAAGACCGTGCTGGCAGCGAGCTGCTGCTGGATCTTCGTGATGCGGTCGGCGCCGTCGGTGGCGGTCTCGAAGACGGCCGGCAACTTCGACTTGGCCTCGGCAGCGGTCGTGACCAGGACGTAGTCGTCCGGCACCTTCAGCGACAGGCCGGAGGCCGAGTCAGTGAACTCGTTGCCGTCAGCCGACGTCGACTCCGAAGGCGTGTCGGAGGGGCTCTCCGTGGGGTCTTCGGTCGGCGTCTCGCTGGGGCTCTCCGTCTCGGACGGCTCCGGCGTCACCGACGCGGGAGCGCTCGAGGCCTCCGAGGAGACCACCGGCAGCGAACCGGAGCTGTCGGAGCCGGACGAGCCGCAGCCGGCGACGAGCACCAGGGCCAGCGGGCCGGCCGCGAGCAACGACAGGGTCTTGCTGGGCAGGTGGAGCTGCCGGCCGGCGAGGTCCACCGACCGCATTGACTTACGAGGCACCGTGAGTAATCCCTAGCGTTGAGGATCGATCCTGACCCACTCATTTCGACCCGCTCGGGCGGGCGATGAGTGCCTCAGGTTGCTGTCAAAAGGTAGCGAACCACCTCAGAGGGACGTTGCGCGCGCATGTGTCCGACGCCGGACAGGGCCTTAGGCCGGCGCCGGACCCGATCGGCTACGCGAACTTCGTGCTGTCGACGACGGCGGTCGCTGCCTCCTGCGCCCGGTCGGCAGTGCCGGCGGAGATCGTCAGGACCAGGATCTTCTTGTCGCCCGAGGCGATGTAGTACTGCTGCCCGGCCAGGACGGTGGTGCCGCTGGTGAGCGAGTACGTCGCGTGCACGGCGGGCTTGCCGCCGACCTCGGCCGCTTCCACCTGGACGTCGGTGGCCCCACCCTGGGTCACCGTGTCACGGACCTTGTCCTGGAAAGTCGTGGTCGTGATGTCGGCCGGGTTGCTGAGCTCGTCCGCGTCGCCCTTGCCCAGGCTGATGTTGTCGGGCGGTCCGTCGGTCGTCTCCTGGAGGGCGACCATGCTCACGCCGCCGTCCAACGACTGCTTGATCTTCTCGATCACTGCGGCGCTGTTCGCGGTGGCCTTCAGGGCGTCCGGCAGCTTCTCGGCCGCCTCCGCCGAGCTCGTCACCAACACGTAGCCGTCGGGCACGGTCAAGGAGACGCCGGTCGACGCGTCGGTGAACTCGTTCGCGCTCGGTGCGGACGACTCGTCCGACGGCGTCTCGCTCGGGGTGTCCACGGCCTCGGTCGGGGCGTCCGACGCGGTCGCCTCGGTGGCATCCGAGGCAGGAGCCGACGCCGCCTCGGTCGACGCCGTGGGCCCGGGGTCGGCTGCGCTGGAGCTCGAGGAGCCGCACCCGGTGACCAGCACGGCCGCCAGCGGGGCGGCAGCAAGAAGCGGCCAGGCCTTCGATCCGAAACGCGTCCGGCTGTCGGCGGTGCGTCGTGTACGAGCTGCGCTGCGAAGTCAACGTGTCACCGCGCGGTCAGCTGGACGTCGGACGCGCGGAACTGATGTACGGAGCCAGCAGCTCACGCAGATCGGCGGCACGCTCGCCGTACACGACGTACTCCACGTCATCGATCATGAACGTCGCCGACGGGCCACGCGAGATCGTGTGCACGGTGGTGGGCCGGAGGGCCATGTGAAGCCCGGCGTGGACGCCTGACCGACCTGCAGGTGCCTTACGAGTCACCGCGAACTCCCCTGGGTTGAGCCGGCCTGCCGCTGTGAAGGTTCGACCCCGTAACCGGACGTCCTGCTCAAAGGTGACGAACAGGTTCACCGAGTCGGTGCCGTGGCGTCGCTAGCTGCTGTGATCGCGGAGGGTGATCGGGAATACCGGCTGTACACACGCGGCGTAATGTTTCAGGCACGAAAAGTAAGTTTTTCCTTGCCAGGGTCTGTCCAGACAGCGTGATCCCGGTCTAGGGTCGGACATCAAGGCAGCCGGTTCCTCGGGGGAGCTTCCAGCCGGTGCCGATCCGCCACCTACAGCCGCGTGACGTCGATGTGCGCAGCTGTTTCACCATCCTCAGATCTCACCCCGGAGGCGCCCAGTGGTCACCCTTTCCGGAGCTCCCACGGATTCGGGGATTGTCGGACGGGTCATCAGCTTGCGCCGGTTCGGCGCCCGGCTCCCGACGCAGTGGCACCCCCCGCTCGCCGCCGTCGCAGACCGGGCCTTCCTCTCCATGGGCCGGCGCGTCCTCGCGCGCAACCCGTGGGTGGTCAATCCGGTCGGCCGCCGGCTGTATGTCGACCCCAAGGACCCCCGTGCGGCCCGGCTCCGGATCTCCGGCGGCAACTTCGACCGCCCGGTGGCCCGGCTGTGGCAGCAGATGGTGCAGGACTTCGACCCTGACGTCGCCGTCGATGTCGGCTGCAACTACGGCGAGATCATCCTCTTCGGGCAGTACTCCCCCCGCTGCCGCCTGGTCGCCGTCGAGGCGAGTCCGGCCATCCAGCCCTACCTTGCCCGCTCGCTGGCCGAGTCGTTGCCCGAGGTGCAGCTCAAACGCGTCGCCGCCAGCGACACGTCCAGCACGCTGCGCTTCACCATCGACCAGAGCTCGTCGGGGCTCAGCCACGTCGCGGACGAGGGCGAGATCAGCGTCCCGGCCATCCGGCTCGACACCCTGGACGAGCTCGCCGAGCCCGGCCAGCGACTGCTCATCAAGATCGATGTCGAGGGCCACGAGGACCACGTGCTGCGTGGCCTCGAGGGCGCCTTCGCCCGGGCCGCCGACTGGCGGGCCATCATCGAGTTCGTCCACCTGCCCGTGGAGACCAAGCGTGCCCTCGCGCAGACGTACACGGTCAGCCTGGTGTCGGCAGCCGACGGGCGCACGACGCCGGCCACCGAGACCGAGCTCGCCACCTTCCAAGAGCTGGTGCAGTCACAGACCTGCCTGAAGGACGTGGTGCTCAGCCCGCGCTAGTCGCACGCCACGGTCGGAAGGCGGTTCAGCCGCCGGAGCGCGGTGCGGGCACCGCATGAGCCGACGCCGCCGCGAGCGCGCGCGGTGGCGCCTCGCGAAACTGCACGCAGGTGCAGGATCCGCAGTCGCTGCCGCGGCGGTAGTGCCGGTGGAAGTCGGCGGGGTGTCCGCACAGACACGTTGTCGTCGAGGAAGCGATCATCACGGGGCTCGATTCGGGCGGGGAAGACTCTGCCGGCCTCCGTGGATGAAATCACGTTCCGGTGTTCAGCGGGGCGCGCCACACCTGCTTCCCGTCGCGCTCGTCGCGCTGGGGATTGGCCCAACAGCAGTGCTCACCGAATTGCCCGAACGGTCGATGCGTGCCGAACGACCGTTCGTGCCGACGCGGAGCGGGCGCTGCAAACCCGGCTTTGTCGCGCCGCTTCTTCACGTCATTGTCCGGGCGGCTGGCGCAAGGGACCGCAGGCATTCCTGCGGGTCAGTCTGGCGGCCGCGAACAATGCAGCGGCGCTGCGTGGAACCCCCGCGGGAACCCGAGCAGTATCACCGTGTGTAGTCGGAATGGGCCGAACGCCACGTCCTCCCGACCCGACAGCAGTGGCGGCCGACGAGCGCCTGGCCGAGCCCCTGAGCACGGGCGACAGCTCGCTCGACGTGCACGTCAGAGCCCCTGAGCGTGCTGGCAATCCTCGTCGAGACACCGGTACGCGTGAGCGTCGATCAGCGATGCGTGAACGCTGCTACGTCCCTTGCGGCGCTAGGCGGCCCATCACAACGGGTGAGGACGGCCGGCTGTGACGCCGCTGTACGCGTTTCGTCCGGTTACGACCCCAGATCACCCGTTTGGAAGCAGGAGACCTGCGCTTGCTGACGAATCTCACTTCATGAAGCCGACAAGCACCAGTGCCGTTCGTCGTTCGGGGCTCTCCGCCAACGCCCGCCTGTCGCGGTTCCGCGGTGGCGCTCCCCGGGGCCGATCCGGTACGTGTCTGTCGACTCCCGCTCACGCGACGGCTGACCCGTTCAGGTGACGCAACGTAACAACTAAGGAAATTTCGTACTGAGCTGCTTGGCGCAGTCGACAAAAGCCTTAGAGTGGCTGGCGGGGGAACCATCCGGGGGAATTGCTCAGGCCTAACATCTGCACACCCGAAGCCCGAGGGGGCACCGAGCGATGCTCATCCAACCCGAGACGCCCACGACGTTTCCGCGCATTTCCGTCGTCGTCCCCACGTACAACGAAGCGCGCAATCTGCCGATCGTCTTCGCTCTGATGCCCGAGGTCTTCGAGGTCGTCGTCGTGGACGGCCGGTCCATCGACGGCACGGTCGAGGTCGCGCGCCAGCTGCGCCCCGACGCGAAAATCATCAAGCAGACCCGCAAGGGCAAGGGCAACGCCCTGGCGTGCGGCTTCGAGGCCGCCGAGGGCGACATCATCGTCATGCTCGACGCGGACGGCTCCGCCGATCCCCGCGAGATCCCCCGCTTCGTCCGCGCGCTCGTCGAGGGCGCCGACTTCGCCAAGGGCACCCGGTTCGTCACCGGCGGCGGCTCCGGCGACATCACCCGCCTGCGCCGCCAGGGCAACAAGGCGCTCAACGGCCTCGTCAACCTGATGTACGGCACCAACTACAGCGACCTCTGCTACGGCTACAACGCCTTCTGGGCGCACTGCCTGCCGGTGTTCGACCTCCGCGTCGGGGAGCCGGCCGACGCCATGGAGTGGGGCGACGGCTTCGAGGTCGAGACGCTCATCAACGTGCGGGCCGCCCAGTCGGGGCTGCGCATCGTCGAGGTGCCCTCCTTCGAGGCGGTGCGCATTCACGGCGAGAGCAACCTCAACGCGCTGACCGACGGGCTCCGGGTGCTGCGCACCATCGGCATCGAGAAGCGCAACCGCCGCCAGGCCACCGCACGCAACACGATGATCGACCTGGCCCCCCAGCCCACCGCCACGGTGACCCTGCACAGCGCGCCGGTCGACCTGGTGACCCAGCCGGAGCCGATCGACCTGCGCCGGGTCGTCTGACCCCAGCAACGACGAAGCGGCCGGGGTCCGAGGACCCCGGCCGCTTTAGCGTGGCTCGCGTCTCAGGACCCGAAGGGCCGCAGCGTCACACCGATCGTCGGCCAGTAGCCCGCCGCAGGCACCGCAGGAGCCGGACGCACCAGCCCGAGGATCGAATCGGCCCGGGCGGGCAGCGGCACGTGCAGCCGCTCGGCCACGCGCATCGCGCCGTACGCCGGCTGCCACGGCACCGGGACGAAGCGGGGGGTGACCCCGGCCTGCCGGCCGAATTCGCGCAGCAGGTCCGGCACGGGAACCGGGGTCGGGTTCGCCAGTCCGACGACGGCAGGCGGCGGACTGTCCGGCGCCTGCGCCAGCGCCACCATCCCGGCGACGACGTCGTCCTGGTGCACGGTGAACTGGTGTGACTGCCGGCCGAGCAGCGGCACCACCGGCGCCTGGACGAGCTTGCGCAGCGTGCCGGCCATCCCGCCCCAGCCGGGTCCGTAGACCAGGCCGAGCCGCACCGAGGTGCCGCCCACCTCGCGGGTGATGCCTTCGCAGCGCAGCTTGGCGCTGCCGTAGATCTGCTTGGTGCCGGCGTACGCCGACATCGACGAGATCAGCACCAGCTGCTTCACGCCGGCGGCCTGCGCGGCGGTGAACAGCAGCCGGGTACCGCGCACGTTGACCGCCTCGATAGCCGCGGGGTCGGTGAGGGTCAGGTCGTACGCGCCGTGGATGAGCAGGTCGACCCCGTCCAGTACGCCCGGCGCGACCGATTCGCCCAGTACGAACCGGCGGGAGTCGTCGGTCGCCCCGGCGGGGGCCTGCCGGCTGAGCGAGACAACCCGCCAACCTGCCGCCGCGAAGCCCGCGGACAGGAACTGCCCGACGTATCCGGTGGCGCCGGTGATCGCGACCGTGCCGCTCATGCGGCGCGGCTCTCGCGGACGGCCTCGGTGGCGATGCGGTGCGCGTTCGCCATCACCGTCAGCGTGAAGGTGGTGGACGGCACGCTTGGCAGCACCGAGCCGTCGATCAGGTGGATGCGGCTCCAGTCGGCGATCCGGCCGAGGGTGTCGGTCGTGGTCCGGCTCGCGCCGCCCGCGGAGTGCGCGAAGCTGCCGCCGAAGTGGTAGCTCTTCGCCGCCCCCGACAGCCGGGTCTGCGGCACCACCGGCCAGAGGTCGAGCGCCGGGGCGGCTCGCAGCAGCCGCTTCATCACCGTGCGGAGCATCGCCGGCCGCCGCTCACCGTCGGCCTGCACCGTGAGGTCGGGCAGCGCGCCGTCGGCGCCGCGGCGGTAGGTGATCCGGACCTTCGGCGAAGCCCACGACGGCAGGTAGCCGAGCCCGGCGGTGGTGCGCCGCAGCACCTGCGTCGCGACCGCCTGCGCCTGCGGCTTGCGCAGGAAACCGGGCAGCGCGTCGGAGAACGCCGGGTTGTACGGGTAGCAGTGGATGTGCGAGGTGTCGTAGCCCTCGCCGTCGTCGAGCAGGATGTTGAACTGGTTCAGCGTGAAGGTCGACTGATCCATCCGGCGCGGGTCGGCGACCGGCCGCGCCGACAGGAACGGCATCACGAACTGCACCGACTCTTGCATCAGCACCTCAGCCGGCGGCGCCGCCATCGAGCCGAGCACCATGCGCGTCGTGCCGATGCCTCCCCCGGCCAGCAGCACCCGGTCGGCGGTGAGCTCGGAGTACGTGCCGCTCGCGAGCTCCTTGACCCGGACGAACGCCAGACCGTCGCGCTCCCCCACCTGCTGCACGAGCAGCCCGGGGCGGTAGTCGATGGCCTGTTGCTTGATGAGCCGGCTGAAGGTGTGCGAGGCCGAGTAGATGAGTGAGTACGGGCAGCCGGTCATGCACAGCCCGCAGCGCACGCAGTTCTCCGCGTGGAAGGCGAGCCGGGCGCGTCCGACGATGACACCCTGATCGCGCAGCTTTGCGCGGTGTTGCGCATACCGCTTCAGCACCTCGGCGGACCGGTCGGCGAGCGGAGGCAGCGAACGTGACGGGCCGAGCAGCGGGAAGATCTCCTCGAGGTCGTCGGAGTCGGCCGCGAGCGGCACCTCCTGCAGCACGGCCCTGTAGTGCGGCTCGATCTCGTCCCAGCCGACCGGCCAGCGGGCGAAGGTGCTGCGCGAGAACGGCATCACCTGCGCGCCCCACACGTTGGAGAAGCCGCCGAAGGCGGACGAGACGACGCTCGCGTTGGCGTCCGGCCCGCTCTGCACACCCTTCAGTTGACCGAGGTCACGGAACGGGAAGTCCGAGCCGTACGCCCGCTTCTGCGGCAGCTGACCGGCGACCTCGGCGACCGGCTGCTCGCGGATCACATCGAGGTCGATCGGCGACCACTGCGCCGGCACGGCCGCCGACAAGCGGTCGCGCGCCGAGGCGTTGTCCGCCTCCAGCTGCCCGCCGACGTCGACGACGGTCACCCGCACGTCACCGGCCTCGAGCAACGCAAGGCATGCCCCAGCGGCCGCCGGCCCGGAGCCGACGACGATGACGGAGGTCATGCGCGCTCGAAGCCGCGGGTGAGGGCGGGCTCGGTACGGCCGCGCGCGAGCAGGTAGCGCCCGTGCAGATGGCCGGCTCCGGCGAGACCCAGGCCGGCCACGATCGCACCGGCCTGCCGCAGCTGACCCCGCTCGCCGCGTACCCCGCGTCCGACCTTCCCCGCGACCGTCTTCATCGCGTCGACGGCGAACGCCCGCTCGGCCGCAAGGTTCGCGGCCGCCTCCATGTCGGCGAAGGCCTGCACCTTGCCGCGGTTGACGAAGAAGCAGCGCCGCCAGAAGTAGGTCCAGGTGACGCGGTCGGCGCCGACGAAGTGGTCGACGGTGATCTGCGGGTCGTAGACGACGGCCTCGCCGCCGAAGCGCGCGGCGACCCGGTGACACATGTCCATGTCGTCGTGGTTGTCGGACTGGAAACCGCCGACGGCCCGCAGCGCCGCCACCCTGACCGACATGTTGGCGCCGATGAGGTGGCGGACCGGGCCGCGCTCGAGCGGGAGTCCGTCGTAGCGGCAGCCGAAGACCCAGTCGTACGAGGGCGGGAACCAGTCGGGCCGCGCGGTCGCGAACTCCGGCACGGGCGCTCCCCCGACCGCCGTCGCGCCGGTCTCGTCGTACGTCGCCAGCAGCTCGGCGAGCCACTGCGGCGGCGCCTGCGCGTCGTCGTCGAGGAACGCCACGATGTCGGTCTGCAGCCGCTCGACGCCGGTGTTGCGCGCCGAGCCGAGCCGCCCCGGATACCGGTTCTCGACGACGTCGACCGCGAGGCCGTTCGCGTCGGCGGCGGCGAACGCCTCCCGGGCGCGCTGCGCCAGCTCCGGGTTGTGGTCGACGCTCAGCACGAGCTGCCCAGGCGGGTGCGTCTGCGCCCGTACCGAGGCGATGGACCGCTCGAGCAGGCTCCACCGATCCATTGTGTAGGCGCAGATGACGACGCCGATGGTCGGGGAGCCGATGACGGACTCGCGCATGGAAGGGCCGGCCAACTGTGCGTCCAACTCATTCGGTCCTCTCAGCGGCAACAGCGTCCCCCGCAGGCTGCTGCTGGGATGGGCTCAGGTGGTGACTTTGAAGGTGGAGAAGGTGGCCGTGATCGGGGCTGCCGCGCCGCCGCCCGACACGAGGATCCCGGCCTTGGCGCTGGTCGAGAACCACTTGAGGACGTCCGCCGGTCGGGCCACAGTGCCCACCTGAACCGGGGTTCCGCCATTGACGGAGTAGTAGACGTAGAGCTGGTCGAGCGGGTAGCCGCGCACCTTGTACGTGTCGGCCGCGGGCTGGACCTGATCGGGCGCGCTGCCGTTGCCCTTGATGATCAGGTCGACGGTCTTGGCGGTGGTGAGGGCCGGGACCGAAACGGAGCCGAGGTTGACGGCGACTCCGTTCTCCTCGAACAACATCGTGACGTGCGGGTCACCCGCGGTGCCGTTGTGCTCGACCTCGACCTTGACGTAGTTGTCCTGGTCGACCCCGAAGAATGTACCAATTTGCTGGTAATTCTGACCCAATGTCGGAAGGGGCCCGGCGATGCGCGCCGTCGCCGTGAAGCTGGTCTTGGAGGCATCGAAGAGGTTATAGAGCGCGTTCTGTTGGGTGTTGAGGCCGTTCGCCATCTCGCCGGCGGTGCTGGTCAGGCTCAGCCCGTTGGCGCCGAACGCGATGTTGCTGGGGTTGCACTGGGTGTACGGCGCATTGCGCAGGACGCCGTCGAAGCCGGTGACCGCACAGTCGGCCGTCACCGTGCCGCCGGTGGTGAGCGAGCGCACCAGCGCCGGACTGCCGGGAGCCGGCGCGACGGGCGTCTGCGGGGCGGCGTTGCGCAGGACGTAGATCACGTCCTGGAAGTCGTTGTTCTTGTACGCCGGCACCCGACTGAGGTCGAACGCCACCAGCCACGTGTTGGGGATGGCGACCCGCCCCGGGCCGAGCGCCGGGAAGACCCGCACGGTGTGGCCGTAGTGCGCCGGGACGATGTCGGCGTTCGTCGTCGTGTGCATGAGGTTCTTGGCGTCGTCGGAGTAGTTGACGTCCGGCCCGTCACCGTTGTAGACGCCGAAGGCGCCCGTCGGCATGAAGCTCGTGGTGCCCGTCGCCGTGGGCAAAAGCATCTGGTTGGCCGGATACGCACCCGGCGCCGGCTTGTCGGCCTGGAAGTAGAAGAGCTGCTTGCAGTTGCCGTTGCACGGGGTCGTGATCGCCGCGCCCTGCGCGAACCAGCCCGAGGCGCCGTACGCCGAGGTGGTGCGCGCGCCGTAGTGCGCGACCGGCGTCATGGTCACCGGACGGCTGGGGTCGGCCGCCACGAAGTACGGCGACTGCACCTCGTCGGAGTTGGGCAGCGGACGCAGCGGGCCGAGCGCCCGGCGCAGATAACCCGAGCCGTTGCTCGTGACGTCGGTGTAGCCGAGGACCGACGTGATCTGGTCCAGGACCGGCTCGTTGGCGGCCTCGCCCGCGCAGGTGTTGAGGCCCGCGAGGTCCGCGGATCCGGTGGCCCGGGTCGGGTCGTTGGTCGCAAAGGTCAGGACGCCGTACCGCTCGGAGGTGCTGATCTGGTCCGACGAGGTCGCGCAGAAGGTGTTGGCGCCCGGGGTGAACAGGACGTCGACCGTCGCCGACCCACCGGCCGGGATCGTCAACGAGGTTGCCTGCCCGGCAGCGAAGGTGAACGCCGACGCGTCGGTGCCACCGAACGCGAGGTTCGACACGGTAAGGGGTTGCGCACCGGTGTTGCTGAAGGTGAACGACTGCGCCGGCGTCGCCGCCTGCTTGATGGTCGAGAAGACCAGCCGGGGCGTCGCCACCCCGAGCTCGTCGTCGTACGGGCCGCTCAGCGCCAGGGTCGGGGCACCGCTCGGCACCGGCGAGATGATGACGAAGTCGAGCTTGGTGTTGGTGCCGCCGGCCGGGCTGAGGGTCAGGAAGCCGTCGTTCACGCTCACCCGGGCGGTGCCGGTGAAGAAGTGCGTGGCGGCGGTGGGCCGGAAGTGGTCGACGACGACGCTCTCGTCGGCGCCGCCCGGCTCGGCCACCACCTGGTCGACCGAGTCGATGGCGCCGGCGTCGCCGACCCCCACGGTGAGGTCGTACTGGCCGTTGGGCACGGCGTACTGCCACCGGCCCGGGGTCGTCGCGCCCACCCCGTACTGCGGGGCGATCAGCGTGTCGTAGCGCTGGTCGGGCGACACGCTGCTGTTGCGGTCACGTGTGCTCGTCGTCAGGTCCAGCGGGTTGCCGGCGAAGTCCTGCCAGCCCGACGTGCCGTTGAACGCGGTGCCGGTGTCGGCGACGTAGCCCGAGGGCACCGGCGCACCGGCCGGCTGGAAGTTGACCAGCTTGGAGTTGGGGGCCGGGGTCGTGGGCGGGGTGGGGGTCGTCACCACCGCCGCGATGTCGACGAAGTCGAGCTTGGTGTTGGTGCCGCCCTCGGGGCTCAACGTCAGGAAGCCGTCCGTCACGGTCACCCGCGCTGTCGCCGTGGCGAAGCGCGCGGCGCTGGTCGGGCGCTGGTGGTCGACGATCACCGCCTGGTTGGCCGTACCCGGCTCGGCCACCACCTGGTTGACCGAGTCGATCGCGTCGGCGTCACCGACTCCCACCGTGACGTCGTACTGGCCGCTCGGCAGGGCGTAGCGCCACATGCCGGGCGTCGTCGCTCCCACCCCGTACTGCGGGGCGATCAGAGTGTCGTAGCGCTGATCGGGCGAGATCGACCGGTTGCGGTCACGCGTGTTGGCCGAGTAGTCCGTCGGGTTGCCCGCGAGGTCCTCCCAGCCCGATGTGCCGTTGAAGGGGGCGCCGGTGTCGGCGACGTAACCCGTCGGCACCGGCGCGCCGGCCGGCTGGAAGTTGACCCGGATGACGGCCGGCGCCGCCGCTGCCGGGGTGGCCGCCACCGTCGCCGTCACCGAGACCGTCGCCGCCAGCAGGCAGCCGACGACCGCCCCGCCGATGACACGCCTCATCGCCGGTCTCCTGCCGCCGTGGGGTGCCGGGTCGGGCGCATGGCCGCGGCGATGCTCGGCAGATCGGGCCGCGGAGCCGAGTTGGCGGCCGGCCGGGCCGCCTGCGAGGTGTACAGCGTCTGCATCACCAGGCGGGGCTTGCGCGTGGCGAAGCCCCCCTTGTGAAAGCCGATCGTGTCGGCGAAGACGACGGTGCCGGCCGGCCCCGTCAGGGTGCGCAGGCGACCGCGGTCGATCCGGGATTCGAGGAGCTGGTCGTCGACGCGGAAGTTCCAGCCGTCGAACAGCGACCGCAGCCGGAGCCGGCGATCGCCCTTGCCGTGGGTGCCCAACGCGTATTTGAACGGCCCGGCGTCCTCGTCGACGTCCTCGAGATAAACGAAGACCTTGACCAGCAAACGGTCCTCAGGAACGTCGCGGTGCCAGAGCTGGGTGAGCCGCGGTGTCATTCTCGGCAATGTGCGCCAGACATTGAAATCGGCGACGCGGGTGTCCATTCCGAAATAGGCGTCGACCGGCGCCTTCAATGCCGTATTCAGGGCGAGATCCACGAAAATGCCCTCGACCGCGGTGCCGCCGTCGCGCCAATCGATCAGCTCGATCAGGAAATCGCGGCCTTTCGGCTCGCCGTCGGCATCGAGGCCGGGCAGCGGGCGGGGGGACTCCCCCTCGAGGCGGCGAGCGGCGTCGCGCAGCTGCGGCAGCAGGGTCGGGTCGCCGGTCAGACGCTCAACGGTCGAGGTCGCGAGGCCTGTCGCGTTCAGATCCGTCAGGATCCGGGTGCCTTCCAGCGACAGCGGCTGACGTGACCGTCGGTAACGCAGAGTAGGGCCGGAGTTCAGGACGTAGCGCCACACCGGGCGCACGCCACCTGAGCGCAGCTGCTGCACACGCTGCATCGACGCGTGTCTCAGCGCCGCGCTGTCGACTCTCATAAATCGCCCCTGTGCGAATGCCGCCACACCAGATGGTTCTCCGTCGACCCTAGTCGCACCTGCGCCCCTCGCACGGTGAAAGGCGAAAGCAAGAAGAAATTGCCGTTGCAGTCGGGTAAACAAGTCGCCGGATCCGATAACCACGCGTCGCCGCCGCCCCGGCCGGTCGATCCGGCCGGTCGGCGTCACCCGGCCGAGGGCGGCAGCCGCCGGATGCGCGCACCGACGCCGCCGACTCCGCACTGGCACCGCGCGGGTGCAGGCGGCGTGTCCTCATGTCACGCGAAGCTAACACTGCGTCACCGCTGACCATCAGCGCGAAGCGTCCCGTTCCGCTCGGGATCCCCGTTCGGCCCAGCAGATGCCGCCACCTGGCTCAAGCCGGCGCTGGGCGACTCACGCGAACGGGTGGCCGTCAAGCGGGCGCGGTCGGTTCACCCGTTCGTGTCAACGGTCCCGCATACCTGAAGTCCGAATCCTACTTCTGACCGCACACGTCATTGCGAATCGGATGACGGAAAGCCCCCCCAGTGCACCCCGAGGACTTGACATGACCATGCGCTCAAACAGGAAAGTGGCTTCACTCGCCACGCTCACCCTCGCCATCGGAGCTTTTGGCGCGACCATTCCGGCCGCCACGTCCGCCTCCGCGAACACCGTGGTGCCGACCGTCTCCACGGCCACCACAACGGTCACGCCGGCCGCAGATACAACTATTGCGAAAAACGCGGTATCGGCGACATTCGGGACGCGTTCCTACGTCGTGGCGCGTGACGGTGATCAAGCCGGGCTGCTCCGCTTCAACGCCGTCGTCCCCGCCGGCCGCAAGATCATCTCCGCCAAGCTGCGGCTCAACTCGGGCAACGTCGGCGGCTCCGACGTCTCCGTCTACGCATCCGGCAGCAACTGGAGCGAGGGCGTCTCCTGGGCCGCCGCGCCGGCCAAGGGCGCCCTGCTCGGCAAGTCCGGCAAGTTCTCCCCGCACTCGTGGGTCGAGTACCCGGCGACGGCGGTCGTGCCGTCCTCCGGAGGCAACGTCAGCTTCCGTATCGAGAACACGACCCACACGTACATGGGCTTCAACAGCCGCGAGGCGCTCTGGGGCACCGCTCCCCAGCTCGTGCTCACCACCGCCCCGCTGAGCGCCACGTCCGTGACCACGGGCAACTCCACGGCCACCGCCGGCACCACCCCGCCGGTCACCCCGATCGCGACGACCATCCCCGCGGTCGCCGACACCACCATCGACAAGGACTCGACGTCGCCGACCTACGCCACCCGGACCTACCTGGTCGCCCGTGACGCGACCCAGGCAGGTCTGGTCAAGTTCAACGTCACCGTCCCCGCCGGTCGCCAGATGGTGTCGGCCACGCTGCGCCTCAACTCGGGCAACGTCGGCGGCTCGGCCGTCTCGGTCTACAACACCTCCAACAGCTGGTCCGAGAGCGTGACCTGGGCCGGAGCTCCCGCCAAGGGCACGCTGCTCGGTACCTCCGGCACCTTCGGGGTCCGGCAGTGGGTGTCGTGGAACGCCAGCTCGGTCGTGCCGGCGGACGGCGGGACGGTCAGCTTCCGGATCGAGAACCCGACCCACACGTACATGGGCTTCGACACCCGTGAGCAGCCGTACAACTACGGCCCCCAGCTGGTCATCAACACCATCCCGATCCCGAAGCCCGTCACCCCGGACCAGCCCGAGTCGACCTCCCCCTCCGGTGAGGACATGCCGACTACCAGCCAGCCCGGCTGGCAGCTCACCAGCAACGAGGACTTCAGCGGTACGACGCTGCCCAGCGGCTGGGGCACCTACGACGGGCCGATCGCCTCGATGCCCGGCGGCGAGTGGGACCGCTCCCACGTGAAGGTCGGCGGCGGGCTCGCCACCCTGACCACCACCAAGACGAACGGCATCTGGACCAGCGGCGGGATCATGAACAACGCCGCCCGCCAGACCTACGGCAAGTACGAGGTCCGGATGCGCATGGACAAGGCCGTCGGCGTCAAGTACGTCGCGCTGCTCTGGCCGGCGTCGGGCATGTGGCCCGGCGACGGTGAGGTCGACTTCGCCGAGGACGGCGGCGGCAACCGGCAGAGCGCGACCGGCACGGTCATCTACTCCAACGACGGCAAGTCGGTGTTCAAGTACCAGCGTCCGATCGGCGCCGACTTCAGCCAGTGGCACACCGTCGGGGTCGAGTGGACCAAGGGCCACGTCGTCTTCACCATCGACGGCCTGCCCTGGGGCACCATCGACTCGGTCAACGTGCCGACCACGCCGATGAACCTCGCCATCCAGACCGAGGCCGGCTACTGCACCACCTGGATGACCTGCCCCGACGCCACCACCCCGGCCGAGACCCAGCTGCAGATCGACTGGGTGGCCGTCTACAAGCCGGCCGTCTGACCGGCACCACCTCTCCAGTAAGCACCAGTGGGCCCCGGCACATGCCGGGGCCCACCGGCATGTCCCGACCGATTCGTTAAAGACCGGGCTTCGGCGAACCCGACGAACTAAGCATGGGGATACGCCGACCGAGCCTGCAGTCGGCCCGCCGCCGTACATCACTGGCCGCCGGCGGCCTGGTGCTCGGGCTGCTCGCTGCCGCCTGCACCCCGGTCACCTCCGTCGGGGGCGGTGCGGCTGCCGCGAAGACGCCGACCGTCACGCTGACCCCCGCCGACACCGCGTCCCCCTCCGGCAAAGCCGTCCCGGCCAAGGGCGCGGCCGGGTGGACCTTGGCCTACCGCGACGACTTCACCGGCACCAAGCTCGGCCCCGGCTGGGGCACGTACACCGGCCCGATCGTCTCGACGCCGGGCGGCGTCTGGGACCGCTCCCACGTACAGGTAGCCGGTGGCCTCGCGACGCTGACCACCTCGAAGGTGAACGGCGTCTGGACCTCCGGCGGGATCATGAACACCGTCGGCGGCAAGCAGCGGTACGGCAAGTACGAGGTCCGGATGCGCATCGACAAGGCCATGGGCGTCAAGTGGGTCGCGCTGCTGTGGCCGTCGTCCGGCGTCTGGCCCGGCGACGGCGAGATCGACTTCGCCGAGGACGGCGGGGGTCGTCGGCAAGGCGCCGCCGGCACCGTCATCTACTCCCTCGACCGCAAGGCCGTGTGGAAGCAGCAGCACAAGGTGACCGCCGACTTCAGCCAGTGGCACACCGTCGGCGTCGAGTGGGCCGGCGGCCGGGTCGACTTCACCCTGGACGGCGCCGCCTGGGGCAGCGTGCGGATGCCGCAGGTGCCGAGCACGCCGATGAGCCTCGCGATCCAGACCGAGGCCGGCTCCTGCGGTACATGGATGACCTGTACCGACGCCAGCACGCCGGTGAAGACCCGGTTGCAGATCGACTGGGTCGCCGTCTACAAGCGATGAACCCCGGAATGCGAATACCGGAGTTACGCTGAACGCCGGTTGCAAGGGGGCCGTCATCACCGTCACCGACCCGGTACGCAACGAGGATCGTCCGCCAGTCCGCAGATCGCACCGTGCCCGTCAGGGTCCGCGGCGCCGTTCGCTGCTCGGGCCGGCGGCGCTCGCCACGGTCATCGGCCTGCTGCTCGTCAGCGTCGTCTACGTGGTGACCCGGCCGGATTCCACCGGCCGCGGGCCGGCCACCTACGCCGACTGGAAGCTGACGTACGCCGACCAGTTCGACCGCAACGAGCTCGGCCCGGGCTGGCACGTCTACAACGGGCCCATCCCGTCCACGCCGGGCGGCAGGTGGAGCCGCGACCACGTCACGGTCGGCGGCGGCCACCTGACCCTGTCGACGTCCAAGGTCAACGGGGTGTGGACCAGCGGCGGCGTCATGAACAGCGGCGGCGCGCAGTCGGCCTACGGCCGCTACGAGGTGCGCTTCCGCATGGACAAGGCGCCGGGAGTGAAGTACGCGGTGCTGCTCTGGCCCGACTCCGGCGTCTGGCCGGCCGACGGTGAGATCGACTTCGCCGAGGACGGCGGCGGCCTGCGGGCCAGCACCGCGGCCACCGTGATCTACCGGGAGTCCGACGGCGGCACGGGCAAGGTGCAGAAGTCGCTGACCGTCGACCTGTCGACCTGGCACACCATGGGCGTCGAGTGGGAGCCGGGCCGGCTCACTTACACCCTCGACGGCGCGCCCTGGGCGACGGTCGACTCCGACCACGTGCCGACCAAGCCGATGAACCTGGTCGTCCAGACCGAGGCCGGATCGTGCGGCCGGTGGATGACGTGCACCGACAAGACCACGCCGGCGGTCACCAAGCTGCAGGTCGACTGGGTCGCGCTCTACCAGAAGGGCTGATCCCGGGCTGCTGACGATCGAGCCGTCAGCGTGACCGGTGGCGGGCGCGGTGGCGTTTCGCGACGGCTGCCGCCAGCACCCGCTCGACGCCGTCGACCGTGCTGGTCAGCGACAGTGACTGCGCCGCATGCGCCGCGCACCGGACGCCGAGCTCCGGATCCGTCCGGCGCCAGTCGGCGAAGCGCGTCAGCAGAGCCGTCAGCCCGGCCGTGTCGGTGGGCTCGAAGAGCAACTCGGTGAAGGGGCCGGTCAATTGCTCCGGGATCCCGCCGATCCGGCTCGCCAGCACCGGGCGTCCCGTACTCAGCGTCTCGGCGACCACCCGGCCGAACGGCTCCTCCAGCTGCGACGGAAGGATGGTCAGGTCAGCCGCGTGCAGCAGCGGCACGACGTCGGACTGCATGGGCAGGAAGGTCACCCGGTCGTCGGCCAGCTCGCGTACGCGTGCGGCGTAGGCAGCGCCTTCGGCGGTCGGATACGGGTCGCCGGCGACGACCAACTGCGCGGGGCCCTCCACGGCGAAGCCACGCCAGGCGCGTAACAGCTGCTCCAGGCCCTTCTCCGGATGCCAGCGCCCGTAGTACAGCACCACCGGCCCGCTCTCGCCGAGCCCGAGTGAGCGGCGGGCGCCCGCCATGGCGGAGGCATCCGCGTACGGGTAGTCCGCCGGGTCGACCCCGTTGTGCACCACCGACACCTGGTCGGGCCGCAGGCCCGCGTCCGTCCACAACCGGCGGACGACGCCGGAGACGGCGATGAAGTGGGAGGCGCCGCGGCCCAGCACCGAGACGCCGGGGAAGTGCGGGTTCATCCGCAGGTGCACCACGAGCGGCGCCCGGGTGATCCGCGAGGCCAGCAGACCCCAGAGCAGGTGCTCGACGCGGTTGACCCAGATGACGTCCGGCCGCAGCCCGCGCAGCGCACCGAGCCCGCGCAGCACCGGCCCGGTGTCCTGGACGAACCGCTGCTGGGTGATCAGGAAGCTCTGGACCTGGCGCAACGTCGCGATCTCACGCCAGCGCGGCTCGAGGTCACCGGACCGCGCGTACAGCACGTCGATGACGTGACCGCGCGCGGCCAGCCGCTCGCTGACCTGCAGGCTGCTGAGCTCGACCCCGCCGATGGAGGCGAGGTCGTCGACGTTAACCAGCAGGCGCACGTGACCCCCGGGTGACGAGTCGCCAAAGCGGGAAGAGCAGGACGACGCCCGACGTCGCCTGCGCGATCACGTACGCGAGGCCGACGCCGGTGATGCCGAGGTGCGGGATGAACAGGTAGGTGGCGCTGACGATCATCACGCCGGCGACGATCTGCTGGGCCACCACCGGCACCATCCGGTTGTGGATGCGCATGAGCGTGCTCCACACGACGATCACGACGTTGAACGGCACCGCGACGGCCAGCAGCCGCAGCACCGTCGTCCCGCTGCGAGCGTAGTCGCCGCCGAGCAGGCTGAGAATGACGTGCGCGAAGAGCAGCTCGAAGATCGCGCCGGCGCCGCCGATGAGCAGCGACAGCTTCAGCGCCCGTCGGCCCAGATGGGCGCTGCGCGACGGGTCGGATCCGCCCTCGACCAGCACGGCCGAGGCGACGTTCCAGGTCAGCAGGTTGACTGAACTGGCGACGAGCCACGGGATCGAGAAGTACGCGTTGGCGGTCAGCCCCAGCTGCGCCACGACGATCAGCGGCAGCAGCACCGGCAGCAGGACGCCGACGGCACCGCTCACGTACTCACCGGCGACGATGCCGCCGAGGGTCCGGCGGGCCGGAAGGATCCCGGCCGGGGCATCGAGGCGGCCCGGATGCGCGAGGCCGCGCCACCGCAGGAGGGTCGTGACCACCAGGACGGCCACGCCGGCCGGCAGCACCCAGGCGAGACCGATGCCCTGCGACGGGATGATGCCGGCCAGACATATCAGCAGCCCGAGCTTCGCCAGCGCGAAGAGCACGTTCTCGACCGGGATGAAGCGGGCCGCCCGGATGCTCACCAGCACGAAGTCCTGCAGCGCGAAGATCGCGAGCACGGCGATCGCCCAGGGGAACCAGGCGCGGTCGGTGCCGTCCAGGAAGTTGTCGCCGAAGCCCAGGAAGACGAAGCCGTAGCCCAGGACGACCGCCAGCACTCCGACCGCGGCGTAACCGGCGAAGACGAACCGGCGGCTCTTGCGGCCCGCGGCAGGCAGGCAGCGCGCGAAGACGTTGCCCAGGTTGAGCTGCGCCATGGTGGCGAGCAGCGTGAGGCTCGCCACCAGCGCCGACCCGCGGCCGATGTTCGCCGTCGAGTAGAAGTGCGTGGCGACGGTCCAGAAGGCGAGCCCGAGCAGCGCGGTGGTCGCCGTCGTCACCATCAGCGCGAGCGCGTTGAGCTCGAGGCGCCGCTCCCCCAGCCGCGCGCGCAGCGACGGCGTGGGAGCAGTGACGACCGCCGGGCTCGCGATCTCGAGGTCGGTCACGGCGTCGTGGCGCGCTGCGCGTCGGCGCCGTTGCTCCGCGCCGCCTTCACGTACAGGTACGGACCCGCGAGGCAGCCCTGCAGCTCGCGCAGCAGCAGCCGGGTGGTCAGCGCCCTGTCCAATCCGCCGTGACTGTCCAACCCGCCGTGAGCCGGCGCGTCGGGCACCAGCTCCTGAGCCGCCTTGTGCCGGGTGGCGCCGCCGATGCGGGCGACGTGGCGCAGCCCCTGCGGCACCCGCCGGAGCACCTCGCCGCGGGTGCGCCGGTCCAGCAGGTGTTTGGCCAGGAAGGCGGTGAGCCCACTGCCGTACGCCCACATCTGGCGGTCCAGCCCGGCGAGCTCGGCGCGGTGGTGATGCCAGACCAGGGCGGCCGGCTCGTACGCGATCGTGTGCCCGTCGAGCACCGTACGGACGAAGATGTCGCAGTCCTCGCCGCCCGCGGCGGGGGTGCCGGCGCCGAGTGCCTCGTCGAAGCCGCCCATCGCGCGCAGCACGTCGGTGCGGAACGCGAAGTTGGCGCCGGTGCCGAACAGGGCGGGTGAGTACGGGTAGATCGGGCTGCCCGTGTCGGACGCCAGGTCGTAGCGCTCCGGGCGGCAGCGCTCGCCCCACGTGATGCGCGAGTCGAAGTAGTGCTCGGCCGGTCCGGAGATCGACGCCGTGCAGACGAGCCCGGTGACGCAGGCGACGGCCGGGTCGGCGAACGGGGCCCGCACCGCGCGTATCCAATCCGGGTCGACGGCGACGTCGTCATCGGTGAAGACGATCAGCTCGCCGGTGACTTCTGCGAGCCCACGGTTACGCGCTCGCGACAGTCCGGGACGGGGTTCCCGGACGTATCGAATACGCGGATCGGCGGCGAACTCGGCGACCACGAGACGGGTGGCGTCGGTGGTCGGAGCATTGTCGACCACCAGAATGTCGAGATTGTCCGACTGCAGTGCACGGAGAAATCCGAGACAGCTGCGCAGCATCTCCGGCCGGTCGCGAGTGCAGACCACGACGCTGGCCCTGACCTCGGACTGCGCGTGGCTCGGGCAGCCTGGGCCGGCGGCGCCGACACCCCCTGCTGGTACTTCCTCCAGCACTCGTGAACCGTCATTCTTGAGATGTTGGTTGACCTCGGAGAGCAGCTCGGAATTCACGGATTTGAGGACGAGCTCGGGCTCGAGAATGCCCGCGGCCGGAATAGTGATGAAGCCGAGCGGAACGCCGTGAATGCGCACAAGAATGCGCGCTGCGGCCGTTTCCGCCCATTCCTCGGGCGGCGTGAGGACCCGCGGGGCGGACACGTCGAAATCCGCACACCAGAGTGCCGGGCCGCCGTCGGCGTCCAGCTGGGGTGGGCGCTGCGAGCGCACTACCAGCACGTTGTTGCCCCCCATGGGACGAGCCAGTTCGTCTTCCCCCGCTCGCACTGTAGCCCAGGACGTCGCCGGGGAGTGCTTCGACAATGCGAACTCACCCGAATGGCGCGCGCACCGACACGCACTTTGCCCGGAGATTAATTTTCGGCGTCGCAGGGGTATCCGTGCAGCGCAGTGGGGGCTCCATCGGGGCGATCCGGACCGATTGCGGCGGAACCGTCCGATGCGCCGCGAAGGCTTGTAGGTTCCGCCGGGTGACTTCGACCTCCCCCCGCCGAGCCACGCGACCCGCCCGACGACGATGGCTTGCGGCCGTCCTGGCCACCGGCCTGACGCTCGCCGCGGCAGCCGTGGGCGGCGTCGCCACCGACGCGACGAGTGCGTCCGCCGCAAGCGCGAGCCCGTCCGGGCTCCCCCTGCCGGCCGACGTGCTCAAGACCTGGAAGCTGACATTCCGGGACGACTTCACCGGTTCGTCGCTGTCCCCGGCCTGGGGCTACCCTTACACTGGCCACCCAGACGCTTACACAACGTGGTCGCCATCCCATGTCGGTGTTCGCGACGGGAAGCTCGTGATCTCCGAGTACCGGGAGAACGGGAAGTTCGTCACGGGCGGCGTTGCCCTGTCTCCGTCCCAGACCTACGGCAACTTCCAGATACGGATGCGAGTGGACAAGAGCGACGACATGACCTACGCGGTGCTGCTCTGGCCGTCGAAGGGTTGGCCGCCGGAGATCGACATCGCCGAGGACGGCGGTGGCAGGCGCCAGTCGAACGCCTCGACCCTGATCTACGGGGCACCCACGCCCCGCACGCAGATCCAGTCGAAGGCGTTCACGGATTTCAGCCAGTGGCACACGGTCGGCGTCGAGTGGTCGCCCGGCAAGGTGGCCTACACGCTGGACGGCAGGAAGTACGGCGAGGTGACCGGCTGGAAGGTGCCGAGCCAGCCGATGTTCCTGGCGATCCAGACGCAGTCGGGGGGCTGTCAGAAAGGCTGGGTCAACCGACCCTACGGATGTCCGTCAGCGGGCATCCCTCCCGTCGCGAATCTCGAGGTTGATTGGGTTGCCGTCTACACACCGCGATGACGTTCCCGCATCGATGCCGGCGAACGGCGTGGTCACGGCCGAATGGGTCGCGCTCACGCTCGCTGCACTCGTCGCGCTCCTGGTGCCCGTGCTCGCGGCGGCCGATGTCGACTCGCCGATCCGGGCGGCACTCGCGGTGCTGTCGGCCTTCCTCGTGCCCGGCGTCCCGATCAGCCTGCTGCTCCGCCTCGATCCGGAGCAGCAGCTCATCGCCGCACCCGCCGTCAGCTTGTCCGCGCTCGCGGTGGTGTCCGTCGCCTTCCTGCTCGGCCACGCCTGGCATCCGCTCGGCATCCAGATCGTCCTGTCGGCGATAGGGCTGGTGGCCACGGTGCCGGCGGCGGGTCTCGTACGCGGCCGGAGTCGCAGCAGTCGGGCCCCTCGGATCGCGGCATGACCGTCCGGCTGGACAGCCCGCCGCGGGTCGACCCGCCGCAGGCCGAGCCGCCGGCCCGGCCCTGGCGCGGCCCGGTGAGCGGGCTGCTGGTCGTCGCCGCGATCGTGCTATGGGCGCTCGCCACCCAGGCGATCAACCTCGACGCGATGACCTCGCGCGGCCTCATCTCCGTCGTCGGGGCTCGCTACGTCGCCGCGCTGGTGCTGCTGGCCGTGGCCGCGGGGCTCGAGCTCACCCGCCCCCGGGTCAGCAACTGGGCGCTGGCCGCCATCGCCGTCGCCCTGGTCGTCGTGCTCTACGGGGTGCTCAACGTCACCGAGGGCGAGGCCAGCCTCACCACCGGCTGGCTGCACGTCGGCTTCAGCGACTACATCGAGGCCAACGGCAGCATCGCCAAGAGCTTCGACGCCCGCTTCAGCTGGCCCGGCTTCTTCGCCGGCGCCGCCGTCGTCGCGAAGATGGCGGGCTGGAGCAACCCGGCACCGCTGATGCTGTGGGCGCCGGTGGTCCTGAACGCGCTCGCCATCC
This sequence comes from Frankiaceae bacterium, assembly GCA_965199805.1. GTDB lineage: Bacteria > Actinomycetota > Actinomycetes > Frankiales > Frankiaceae > DATAZK01. Next base: position 647,306 of record CBDATO010000001.1, read on the forward strand.
TGCCGGTCTTCACCATCGGCCGCGCCATCAGTGCGAGCCGGCGCATCGCCTGGCTCGGCGTCCTGCTCTACTTCTGCGGCAACTGGTTCGCCCAGGACTACTTCGCCCCGCAGGCCGTCGGCTTCCTGCTCTTCATCTCGGTGCTGGCCCTGCTGCTCGCGTATCGGCGACCGCCGGACCCGGTGACGGACGGTCCGCCCGCCGGCGCCACCGTCGTCCAGCGGGTGGTCGGTTACGTCAGCTTCCGCCCGCAGCGGCGCGCCGACGTGAGCGCCGGGCAGGCCCTCGCCCTCGAAGCGGTGCTGGTGCTGCTCATCACCGGCGCCGTGGTCACCCACCAGCTCACGCCCGTGGCGATGATCCTGACGTTGATCGCGCTGGCCGTGCTGCGCGGCACCCGGGCCCGCGGGCTGTGGTTCGCCGCGGTGCTGATCTTCCTGGTCTGGTTCAGCTACGGCGCGCTCGACTACTGGAGCGGCCACCTCGACAGCATCATCGGCTCCTTCGGGAAGGTCGGGGCGACGTTCGAGTCCTCCGTCGGCACGCGCGTGACCCGCGGCAACCCGACCTACCAGCAGATGCAGAGCCTGCGCGTCGTGCTGGCGATCGTCTTCTGCATCGGCGCCCTGCTCGGCGTCTTCCGGCTGCGGCGCAAGGGCAGTGCCCTGCTGTGGCTGGCGCTGGGCTTCAGCTCGTTCGCTCTCGTCGGCCTGCAGAGCTACGGCGGCGAGGTCGCCATCCGCACGATGCTCTTCGCGTTGCCCGTCCTGGCACCGCTGACCGCGGTCGGCATCGCCCCGTTGCTGGTGCTGCGCCGGCAGATCGGCATCGTCACGACAGCAGTGGTGATCCTCGCGGGCGGCGTCGCCGTCACGGCGGCGCGCGGAGCCAATGCCGGCTTCGAACGCGTCCCGCCGGACGTCGTCACCGCCAACCAGATCCTGGACAACCGCCTGAAGCCGAACCAGACGCTCGGGTCGCTGCAGTACTACGGCGTGCTCGGCGACCGCAACATCCGGGTGCTCCGCGCGATCTACTTCAACGAGGGGCAGTGCGTGGTCAACCCGGTGCCGTGCGCGCTCGACGAGCGTCCCACCTACGTGATCATCTCCTCCACCGAGGACACGTACGGGGTGCTCGCGTGGGGCAAGCCGAAGGGCTGGACCCGCGAGGTCGTCCGCGGACTGGCGGCGAGCGGGCAGTACCGCATCATCTACGACGGCAAGGACGCACAGCTGCTCGAGCGGACGGACGTGACGCCATGAGCTTCGTCTTCGGGGCCGCGGGGATCATCCTGACGGTGCTTGCCCTCGCCTGCGTCGGCGGGCTCGAGGTCCTGCGTGAGACCGCGAGCGAGCACAGCACCCGGCAGGTCGCGTCACGCCTGACCCGGCGTCAGCTGTTCCTGGCGTTGGTGGTGCTGACGGTGCTGCTCCTCGCCCAGCTGGTCGCCCGCATTGCCCACTTCACCTGACGTCGGGCTCGCGTGGTCGGCGCCGCAATGAGGGCAGGCCGGGCCGGAAGCGGGTGCATTCGCAGCTCGCACAGTCCGACCCCGACCGGTAATGCCGGTGGACCTGGTGCGAATGCCCGCAACGACACGAGAAAGCAGGTAGAGAACTCTTCATTGAGTCTCGGGCGTCAGACGGTGCGGGCAGCAGCGATGTAGGGCGCCAGCGCAGACCGCAGGTCGAGCGCCTTCGGGCCGGTGACGACGTAGTGCCGCCCGTCCAGCATCAGCGTGGCCTCGGCGCCGTCCGCACCGTCCACCGGTGCGACGGCCGGACGCCGAGCGCCCCGCCCATTCGGCCTGCGGTTGGAAACCTCACCAGCCATGACTCCCCCAAGTCTGTGCGGAATGTGGTCTGAGGGGACTGTCTCACGGATTTGTTTCGGCGCGGCAAATCTCTTCGAATTACCTGAAAGAGATTGCGGGCATCAAACCGGCGGATCGACGTCAGCAGTCGCGCTGCAGGATCTCCGCCTTGCCGAGCGCCGCCCACTCGTACGCGATCGCATACGGCCACCGCGTCACCGGCAGCCGGGTGCTCACGTAGGCGATGTCGACGTCGGTGCACCGCTTGAAGCGCACCCGCGCGCGCGTGACCTGGTCAGGGGTGGTGACGACGATCAGCGAGGTCCAGCCGTACTGCTTCGCCAGCTCCGCCGCCTTGCGGGCCTCGCCCTGGGTCGTCGTCGGGATCGGGTAGAAGCAGATGATCCGGACGCCCGGGATCGGGGCGGGACACCCCGTGTTGGGGTCGGAGACGACGAGGTTGCGCGAGAAACCCTGCTTTGCGAGCTCCACCGCCTTGTCGAGCCGCGGACCGTAGCCACCGAGCGAGACGATCGCGTCGACGCGGCGCGGCTCGTTGCGCGCCGGGAAGATGAAGAGGGTCAGGGTGCCGGCCACGAAGACGGCCACCAGCGCGGCGATCGTCGTGACGACGATCCGGAACCTGCGGGAGCGTCTGCGACGCGGTTGAAGGGGCGATTCGCTCACTGCGAGGTCATGATGGTGCGCATCGGCGTCCCGTTGAGCGGGTTCGACTGCACCATGACCTCGTCGATGTCACCGACGAAGCCGGCGTTCGCGGGCCGCTGCGGCCAGCCGGCCAGGGTGTCGGGGCCGAGCCGCCACCAGCCCTTGAAGGCCGCACCCGAGGTGGCGTACGGGTTGCTCGCGACCATGTTGCCGTCGATGTAGAGCCGCATCCCGAGCGACGAGTCCATGTTCATGACGACGTAGTGCCAGGTGCCGTCGTTGTAGGACTGCGGGGTCCACAGGTACTGCTGACCGGCCGCGCCGTTGGTGCCGTAGATCAGCTGGCCGGAGTTGGTCATGTAGAGCACCCGGTCGGACTTGGTGCTGGAGCCGTTCTGGCTGTTGCCGAAGCCGATGATCTGCCCGCCGCGGCTGGTGTTGGTGCGGATCCACAGGCCCACCGCGAAGCGGTTGGGGCCGTTGGTCGCAGCGGCGGCGGAGAAGACGTTGCCGAACTGGCCGTTCGCGGTGCCGAGGTGGATGGCGCTGTTGCCGGGCACGGCCGACAGGATGTGCACGTTGAGCGCGCCGGAGTAGGTGCCGTTGCGCTTGTAGCCGCTCGCGTCGGCGGCCACCGTGTTGCCGGGGAACTCGCCGAGCCGCCAGTACAGCCAGGTCGGACCCGCAGCCTTGACCGTGGCCGGGTAGTTGCCCGACACGGTGGCCGAGACGGTGATGCGGCCCGAGCGGGTGACGCCGCCGGCCTCGTCGACGGCGTCGATCTCGTAGTAGTGCGGGCCGGCGGTGAGGCCGGAGTCGCGCACAACGTACTGCGGCGAACGCCAGAAGTGCGCCTGCACGGGGCCGATCGTGGCGATCGGGGTGGTGCCGCCGTCGCGGTAGACCCGGTAGGTGAGCCCGCTCGAGTCGGGGTCCCAGCTGCCGGCGAACATCAGCACGGCCTTGCCACCCGGCTGCAGCGAGCCGAACGCGCTGCTCACGGCCACCGGCTTGGCGCGGGCGCTGCCGGCCATGAAGCGGGTGATGCCCTGCTGCGCCGCACCGTTGACGGTGGTGAACTGGCCGGCGACATAGAGGTTGGCGCCGTCGCTGACGAGCGCCCGGGGGCCGAGCTCGTTGACAGCCTTGCCGTCGGTCGGGCCGGCGTTCGTGGTGGGGAACCAGTCGAGCAGCGCGCCGTTGCTGGTCTGCTCCCCCATCAGGTGGTGCCAGCTGCTCGGCCCGGTGTTGGCGCCGCTGGTGCCGCCGGTGGTGAGCGTCGCCTGGCCGAAGCCGCGGATCGCCGAGCAGTCGTGGGCGTGCGAGCCGCCGTAGAGCACGCCGCCGACGACCGCGATGGCCTGGGTGGCGCCGAGGCAGTTGTCCTTCCACACCTGGCGGCCGGTGACCGGGTTGAAGGCGAGCGTGCCGTCGAACCAGCCGCCGCCGGTGCCTTCGGCCGCGGCGAAGACGTTGGTGCCGTCCGTGGTCAAGGCCTTGATGTCGGAGTGGAACTTGCAGCCGAGGCCGCAGGTGGTGATCAGGGCGTCGAGCGGACCGTTGGTACGCCCGTCCGCGACGGAGGTGTCGACGGCGGCCAGTGCGCGGCGGGCCACGCCGTTCACCGTCTCGAAGTTGCCGCCCACGATCAGCGAGTTGGTGCTCGGCGCGAGGAGCAGCGCGTTCACGGCGGTGTTCGCGTCGAACGTCGGTGACCACGCGGGGTCGACGACCCCCGGCGTGGTGCTGGTGGCCGACGTGACCCGGCCGAGGTTGATGAGCGGCACCCCGCCGAGGCTGGTGAACCCGCCGCCGACGTACACGGTCTCGCTGTCGGCGGAGACGGTGATCGCGCGGACCCCGACCAGGCCGACGCCGCCCACCGCCGGCTTCCAGGCGCTGATCAGCGGATAGCCGGGCCGGGTCAGGTCAAACGCAGCGATCTTGTAGTAGCTGGAGTCGTTGTCGACCTTGACGAACTGACCACCGATGTAGAGCGTCCTGCCGTCCGGCGAGACCGTCATCGCGCTGACCTGGCCGCTGACCTGGTGCGTGAACGTCGTGTCAAGGGTGCCGTCGGCGGTCTTGAAGGCGGCAATGTTGAACGCCGTGCGTGAGGCGGGGTCCCCGGCGGACGCACCCGGCGGCCGGACGCTGTCGAAGGTGCCGCCGGCGAACACCCGGCCGCCGCCCACGTTCGCGTACGCGAGCGACCACACCGTGCCGTTCGTCTGCCACATGGCGCTGTTCAGCGACGTGAGGGTCGGCGCCGTACTCGGGACGCCGGGGGCGGCCGGCTCCGGGGCCACGGGCACGACCGGCCGTACCGCCGCGCCGGCCGGCACCGCCGCCACCAGGCCCGTGACCGAGGCGACGGCCAGGCCGCCGACGACCAGCAGGGCGCGGGAACGGCGCAACAGGTACAACATCTTGATCCTCACGACACGGCCCGACATTTCCGCCTTGTAAACCCGACGGTACGCAGCCCTGTGACGCAAGATCGATCTCAGGGTCGGGCTGTCAGCGACCTCTCAGTCACTGGTCGGGCATCGGGCCGACGGCGTGAGCGGGTTCTCGGTGCCGATCTCGAGCGCGTCGAGCAGCCGCCCGGCGCTGCCCGAGTCGGCATAGGCGTGCAACTGCGAACGCATCCGGCCACGCAGCTGCGACCACTGCGGGTCGTGCGCATCGGCCAAGGCGCCGTCCAGCTCTGAACCCTCGCGGACGAGCCGGCCCGGGATCCAGGCCTCGTACGGCTCGAGGTTGAAGCCGCGGTTGTGCCGGTACTCCTCGAGGTCGGGGAAGAAGATGACCACGGGCCGGTCGAGCAGCAGGTAATCGACCCATACCGAGGAGATGTCGGTGATCAGCCCGTCGGAGCCGGCCAGCAGCTCGTACAGCGAGACCCCGGCCCGGCGCAGGTCGGCGTCGGTGATCAGCTGGATGTGGGAGAGCTCAAGCTGGAAGTCGTCGGACGCGAGCGGGTGCGCCTTCAGGATGACGCGCCGGTCCTCCGCGGCGAGCTGCTCGTTCAGCGCCACCAGCTCCGCCGTCGACATCAGCAGGCCCGCGTAGTCCTCGGACGAGTCCTGCCGCTTCGCCCCGCGCACGGCGGTGCGGTAGGTGGGCAGCCACACCCAGATGTCCTCGTCGTGCGACAGCCCCAGCAGTGTGCGTACGCGCTTCGGGTCGGCGGCCAGCATCCGGTCATTGCGCGGCACGCCGGTGATGAGCACCGAGCGCGGGTCGATGCCGAACTCGCTCGCCCGGTAGGCCCGGCCGATCGTCGAGCAGACGGTGGCGAAATCGGCGTGGGTGACGCCGCTGCGGTCGAACCGGCCGACCGGCTTGCAGGGCGGCTCGCCGTGCCACATGTTCACCACGACCTGGCCCTCGGGGGTCGGCCGGCTGCCGAACACGCCGTGGGTGGTGAAAACGAACGGTGCCGTGAAGTACGCGCGCATGCCGGCGATGGAGCGGCGCAGGTGCACGCTCACGTCGTAGTTCCACCGCTTGGCCGCCCACACCTGGCTCATCGGCGAGTCCACCAGGATGGTGGGACGGATGCCGCGGGCGACCAGCTCGTCGGCGAGGGAGATCACCGAGTCGTCCAAGTCGGGCAGGCTGTGCAGTACAATGGCGCCCGACTTCGGCAGCACGTGGTTGACCGCCGCGATGGCGATGTCGCCCGGGTTGCGCGGGTCGAGCGGCTCGCTGGCACGCAGCATCTAGCGGCTGCCTTCCGTCTCGATCTCCTCGGCGGCGACCACCACCGAGTCGTGCGTGGGGCTGCCGTCGCGGCGCACGTCGACGACGAGGCCGGTGTAGCTGGAGCGGATCAGGTCGAGCACGCTCTGCGCCACCGTCGACGCCGACAGCAGTGAGTCGGCGGGCTCGTCACCGAAGGCGCTGCGCCGCATCGGGGTCGCGGTGCGCTCCGGGTTGATGCAGTTGACCTTGATGCCGAGGTGTGACCACTCGTCGGCGAGGGCCTGGGTGAGGTTGACGATCCCCGCCTTCGCCGCCGAATACAGGCTGTACTCCGCCCGGCCGCGCGTGTACGAGCTCGAGGTGAAGAAGACGAGGTGGCCGCCGGTCTTGGCGAGGTAGCGCCCCGCCGCTTTGGCGATGAGAGCCGGGCCGAGCAGGTTGATCTCGAGCTGCTCGACGACGCTCGCGTCGGTCAGCTCCATGAGCGCCGCCTTGGTGAGCGACGCCGCCGAGATGATGACCGCGTCGATGCCGCCGGTGGCCGCTGCCGCCTGGGCGAGCGCCGCGGTGATGCCCTCGGGGTCACGGATGTCGGTCTGGGTGTCGGACCGGCTGAACGACAGCACCGTCGCCCCGAGCGCCTCGGCACCGCGTGCGACCGCGTATCCGATCCCGTAGCTGCCGCCGAAGATGACGATCGTCTTGCCGTCGAGCGGGCCCTGCGGCTGCTCCCCCTCCTGGTCACCGGCCAGGCTGCGGCTCGCGAGCTGGAAGAGCCGGTCGGCGATGATCAGGTCGAGCGGGCGGGTGATCTTGATGTTCTCCTCGGACCCGTTGACCGCCGTGATCGGGGTGTCGGGCAGGAAGCGCAGCACGACGCTGCAGTCGTCGGTGGCGCTGGTGAAGCCGGCGGCGTCGGCGAGCGCGTACGCCTCGCGGATCGTGGAGAGCAGGAAGCCCTGCGGGGTCTGCCCGCGGCGCAGCCGGCTGCGGTCGGGGATGCCGACGAGCGTCTCCTCCTCCCCGACCTCGACGATGGTGTCGGCGCTCTCGATGACCACGTCGACGGCGTCGTTGTAGTCGAGCGCGGTGACGCAGTCACGCAGGATGCGGTCGTCGACGAACGGGCGTACCGCGTCGTGGAAGAGCACCTTGCACTCACGGTCGCCGAGCGCGGCGAGCGCCGCCCGGGTCGAGTCGTTACGCGTGCTGCCGCCGGGCAGGATGCCGTGCAGCTTGGAGTAGCGGCTGCCCAGCAGGTCACGAAGGGTGTCGATCCACGCGTTGCTCATGACGATGTGAATCTCGTCGATGGCGTCGCTCGCCTGCAGCGCGTCGAGGGTGTGCTCGATGATGCTTTTGCCGGCGACCTTGATTAGCTGCTTCGGCAGGCCGAGCCCGACCCGGGTGCCGGTGCCGCCTGCGAGCACGACGGCGCAGGTGGGCAGCCCAGCGCGCGGTTGCCCGCCTGTGGAGGGTGCGGCAGAAGCGGTGGACATCCTCAGAGCTCCTCGGTGTTCACGAAATCCGAGCCGCTGTTCAGCGGGATGTCGGCGCGCGTTCAGCTCACGTTACGGCCGGGCGGGTGCACCGTCGCCGCTGCAACGGGCGACGGCGTGTCCCTCCCGCGCTACTCGGCGCCGATGCGTGACCGGATCTGCACGCCAGTTGTTGCCGACGGGTAGATCGCGACGTTGTCGATGTCACCGACGAAGCCGGCCGAGCTGCCCAGCTGCGGCCAGCCGTTCAGGTTGTCGCTGCCGAGCCGCCACCAGCCCGCGTAAGGCTGCGCCGTCGTGGCCGAGTTCTTGAAGGCGATCTGCTGGCCGTCGACGATCAGGCGCATCCCGGTGGTCGCGTCCTGGGTGATGACGACGTGGTGCCAGGTGCCGTCGTTGTAGGACTTGTTGCCCCAGGCCACCTGGGTTGCGTTGTTGTAGGTGCCGAACAGCAGCTGGCCGGAGTCATTCATCCACAGCGCCCGGTCGTAGCTGCTGCTGGTGCCGGTACGGCTGTTGCCGAAGCCGAGGATCCGCCCGCCGGTGGTGGTGGTCGTCCGCAGCCAGAGCTCGGCGGTGTAGACAGCGGGGACCGTCGACGCGGGGCCGCCGGAGAAGACGTGCCCCCCGGGGCCGAGGTGGATGGCGGTGCCGGACGGGGTGGCGCCCGCGACGCCGAGGTTGACCGCGCCGTCGTACGTGGCGCCGTTGCCGTTGCCGCTCGCGTCGGCCGCGGCCGGGCCGTCACCGCTGCCGTCGGTCTCGTCGAGCTTCCAGAAGGTGGTCGGCTTCGCCCCGAGCACGGCCGTCGCGTAATTGCCGACGCTCGCAGTGGTGGTGAACTTGCCGGACCGGGTGACGTTGCCGGTCGGGTCGATGGCGTCTACCACGTAGTAGTGGCTGCCGGAAGCCAGTCCGCTGTCGCGGACAGTGAGCAGCGGCGCCGTCCAGAAGTGCGCCCACACCGGGCCGATCGTGGCGATCGGCTTCGCGTAGTTGCCGTCCCGGTAGACCTTGTACGTCAGCGTGCTGCTGTCGACGTCGGAGCTGCCGGGGAACTTCAACACCGCGCTGCCGGCGGTGGTCAGCTCGGCAACGCCGGCAGTCACGGCCAGGGGCTTGGCGGTCGGGCTGGTCGGCGTGAAGCGGGCGAGGCCGCGCTGAGGGGCGCCGTTGACCTTCGTGAACTGCCCGCCGAGGAACAGGGTCGTGCCGTCGGTCGCCATGGCGCGCGGGCCGAGCTCGTTGACCGCGACACCGTTCGTCGGACCCGGGTCGGTGGTCGGGAACCAGTCGAGCAGCGTGCCGTCGGAGGCCTGCTCGGCCATCAGGTGGTGCCAGGTCGGGGTGCCGTTGGCATAAGGCAGGTTGCCGAAGCCGCCGACCGCGGTGCAGTCGTGGGCGTGCGAGCCGCCGTAGACGACGCCCTTGATGACGGCGACGGCCTGCGTGGCGCCGAGACAGTTGTCGAGCCAGGTGCGCTTGCCGGTGATCGGGTCGAACGCCCAGGTGCCGTCGAACCAGCCGCCGCCGGTGCCCTCGTTGGCCACGTACACCGTGGTGCCGTCGGTGACCAGCGCCTTGACGTCGGTGCGCTGCGCGCAGTTGACGCCGCAGGTTGGCATGACGTCGTCGAGCGGGCCGAGGGTGGCGCCGGTGACCGAAAAGGAGGCAATGGCGCGGTGGTGCACGCCGTTCGCGTACTCGAACATGCCGCCGGCGATGACGTTCTTCTTGTCGGGAGTGACCAGCAGCGCGTTGACCGGACGATCGACGGTCGGCTTCCACGTCGCGTCCAACGCGCCGGTGGTGGCCGCCACCTTCGCGAGCCGCGGCTGGGCGACGCCGCCGACGGTGGCGAAGTCGCCGCCGAGGACAACCGACGTGCTGTCGGCGGAGGTGGTGATCGCGCGTACCGAGCCGGTGGCGACGTTGGGGTTCCAGGCCAGCAGCGGGGCGCCCACCTTGGTGAGGTCGAACGCGGCGACCTTGGGGTGCTTCTTGCCGTCGACGTACTGGAAGAGGCCGCCGATGTAGAGCGTCCGGCCGTCGGCCGACACCGCGATGGCCTGCACGCGGGCGTCGGTGGTGTGGTTGAACGTGGTGACGGGGGCGCCGGTGGTCGCGTTGAAGGCGGCGATCCGGCCCGCGGCGCGCTGGCTCACATCGCCGGCCGCGGTGCCCGGAGCGCGCACCGAGGTGAAGTCACCACCCGCGTAGAGCGTGCCGGCGGCGGTGGCGGTCGTGCCCTTGGCGAAGGCGAGGGCCCACACCGAGTCGCTGGTCTGCCACACGGCCGAAGTGCCGGCAGGCAGCGTAGGCGTGCGCGCGACGACCGGCGCCGGGCCCGGCTCAGGGGTGGTGGGCGTGATGGCCGCCTGGGCCACCGCGGCAACCGACACGACCGCGGCCGTCAGACCGGCGACGGCGACGGAGCGCGCGGCGCGGTGGCCGGACGTCCCACGGCCGGTGGTGCGGCGGACCCAGAGGGCTCTCATACGTTCTCCATAACGATCGGGTGTGACTCGATTGTCGCGAAGACCGTCACGATTAGTAAGCACGAATTTCTCAAGTCCGGCGTTCCCGGCAGCCGATAGAGGAACATCACACCGCCCTCAGCAGGGGCATTGCAGGAGTTGGGGGCCGGACGGCGTAGTCGCAAGTTGCGCCCACCGGGTCAACGACCCCTGCTGCGGGTTGCGCAGCGTCGCTAGCCCGTCCAGATGAGATGTGCCTCCTCTCCTGGGCTCACCCGGCCGCAATCGCCGACCGCGGTAGATCCGGGCGCTAACGTCGTTGCATGGCAGTGGGGACGATCCGACGCATTCCGCTGCCCCCGGTCGTTCTCGACGCCGGTCGGCAGGCCTTCCGTACGTACGGCGCCGCCTCGTCCGGTCTGCGTCCGCCGCCGGACTTCCTGATCATCGGCACCAAGCGCGGCGGGACGACGTCGGCGTACTTCTCGGTGCTCGAGCACCCGCAGGTGCTGCCGCTCTTCCCGAGCGCGCGCCTCGTGCCCAAGCGCCGCGACGGCAAGGGTCCGCACTACTTCGACACCAATTACGCCAAGGGTGACCGCTGGTATCTCGGCCACTTCCCGTCGCGCTTCACGCGCCAGCGGGCCGAGCAGCGGCTCGGCGGGCCGGTCGTGGTCGGCGAAGCGTCGCCGTACTACCTCTACCACCCACTCGCCGCCGAGCGCGCCGCCCAGTTGGCGCCGAATACCAAGCTTCTGCTCTTCCTGCGCGACCCGGTCGAGCGCACCTTCTCGGGCTGGAAGGAGCAGCAGCGCAATGGCGTCGAGAGCCTCGACTTCCGCGCCTCGCTCGAGGCCGAGGCACGCCGCACCGGCGGCGAGGAGGCCCGCATGATCGCCGACCCGGGCTACTACTCTTTCGCCCACGAGTTCCAGAGCTACCGCGGGCAGAGCGAGTACGCCCCCGCCCTGGCTCGCTGGCTCGAGCACTTCCCGCGCGAGCAGGTCAAGGTCGTGCCGAGCGAGCATTACTCCACCGACGCCGGCACGGTCGTCAACGAGATCTGGTCTTTCCTCGGCCTGCCCCAGCGGCCCGCGAAGGAGGCGCTGCGGCTCAACGAGGCCAAGGCATCGCCGATGCCCGACGACCTGCGCGCCGAGCTCACCGCTCATTTCGCCCCGTTCAACGCCGACCTTGAACACATGCTCAGCCAGACGTTCGACTGGCAGCGTCCGGCCTCCGGCTCGGGCACCCCCACGTGACCGGCGGCGGCCGTGATGGGGGCGCCGCCGCTGTAGCCACCGACGCAGGTGCCGACCCGGCCGCGTCCGGGCCGCCGGTCGGCAAACCGGAATCGAAGCGGACCGACCTCGCCGGCCTCGCGTTCTGGACCACGCTGGCGCAGGTCTCGCTGCCGATCACGTCGCTGATCTCCGGGCCCATCCTCGCCCGGGCGCTCGGGCCGGACGGCCGCGGTGTGTACGCCGCCGTCCTCGCGCCGCTGCAGGTGCTGGCGTTCGTCGCGGCTGTCGGGCTGCCCGACGCCACGACCTATGCGGTCGCCCGGCTGCGCATCCCGAAGCCGCACATCGTCGCGGCCCTCGGCAAGGTCACCCTGCTCTATAGCGTCATCGCGGCCGCTCTGCTCATCATCTTCGCGCCGGTGCTGCTGCACCGGACCCCCCAGGCCGTAACCCTGCTGCAGCTCACCGCCCTCACGCTGCCCGCGACGATGTTCCTGACGATCCTGCGTCAGGCGACGTCGGGCTCGAACGACTTTAAGTGGCGCAACATCGAGCGCACGTTGTCCGGAGTGCTGCGCCTGGTCGGGCTGGTGCTCTTCGCAGTGCTGGGCTGGTTAACGATTGACTCGTCGGTGTGGGTCACGATGATCACCTCGGTGGTGGGCGTGCCGGTGCTGCTCGTCGCGCTCCTGGGCTGGCGGGTCGTCCCCAATCTTAAGACCGACCCCGAGGTCAAGAAGAGCCATCCGCATCTGACGCGCCAGCTGATGAAGTACGGCTTCCGCGGCTGGGGCGGCACGTTCGCCTACCTGATCAACTGGCGGCTCGACCAGGCCGTCATGGTGGTACTCGTCGACGCCCGACAGCTCGGGTTCTACGCCGTCGCAGTGAGCCTTGCCGAGCTGCCGCAGACCGCGTTCATCCAACTGCGCAACATCCTGTTCGCCGAATCCGCCAGGCGCGACGACATGCTGCTTGTCGCCCGCGGCTGCCGGGTGCTCATCGCGTTTACGGTGGTCATGGCCGTCGCGGGTGCCGCGATCGCGCCGGTGCTGGTGCCGCTGATGTTCGGCCACGAGTTCGAGCCCGCCGTGCTGATGGCGCAGATCTTGCTGATCGGCACGATCCCGTTCCTCGTGGGTCAGGTGCTCAACGGCGGCCTGCTCAGCCTCGGCCACCCGTTCCGCGCCTCGGCCGGACAGCTGGTCGGCGCGACGCTGACCATCACCGGCCTGCTCGTCTTCTGCCCGCGGGTCGGTGCCATCGGGGCGGCCTGGACCAGCCTGGCCGCGTACACCGTCAATGCGCTGGTCTGCGGCACGATCTTCTGTCGCGAGACCGGCCTCCGCCCGCGACAGCTCCTGGTCATGACCCGCAATGACGTGCAGTGGCTCAACCTGCGTGTGCAAAAGGTGCGCGCGAAGGCGGGGCGGCGCCCGGGCGGCGGCGGTCCTGCCGGTGGTGCTCCCGCCGGCGGTGGGGCGCAGGTGGCCGTCACCGAGCGGCACCCGATCACCTCCGAGCACCTGCTGCCCGAGACGGCCATCGAAGCGGCGGAGCTGAATCCGTACGTGATGGACGAGCCGGTCGAGGCGTACGAGCCACCGCCGCCGGCGCCGGTGGAGCGCCCTGCGAACCCACCGATCGACGCAGATGCGACGCGGCCGATGCGTGTCCTGCAGCCGAACCCGGCATCGGCACCGACATCTGCGGAGCCCCACACGCAGCCGAACGCCGTCGTCCTGCCGCACCCGGCGCCGCACGAGAACAACCTCGCGTTGGTCTTCCTCGGCGAGGAGGCGAACCTCTGCCAGGTCTGCCACCGCCGTACGGTGCGCCACGTCTTCGAAGCCGGCCGCAAGCGATGGATCTTCTTCGGCCCACCGTCAGGACGCAACGTGCACACCCGTTCGGTCTGCCTGGGATGCGGCGACGTCCGGATGCGCTGACGGTTGCGCACGGGGATCGAGGACCCCGGCTCAGGATGCTTTCGTGAAGACGACGGTGTGCCCGGGCCGCAATGACCTGGGCACGACGCGGTAAAGGCCGTTGAGAACGACGCCGGCGAGCCGCGCGATCAGTTGTATCGCGGAGGGTACGCGCGCCGCGCGCGCGAAGCGGTAATCGAAATAACGAGCGAGGTGGTGCTCGGACACACTCAGCCCGGCCGCCTTACCGATACTCGTCAGCTCCGCCTGCGTATATTCACGGAAATGCCCGGGGTCGTCATCCGACAGGCGAATCCGCATGTAAGGATTACGGCCGATCAGCATAAGCAGGCGCTTGTGCAGCGACACTGCATTGGGCGTCTGAACGATGAGCACGCCGTTGGGCTTCAACAGGCTCGCCACGAAGCTCAGGACCAGCTCAGGCGCGGTCGTGAGGTGTTCGATCACCTCGGCCATCACGATCAGGTCGTACGCCGGCAGGTCCTGGCGCCAATCCGCCTTGTTCTGTGACCTGTTGAGGTTGAACTGGTAATGCATCCCGTGCGGAAGCTTCTCGTCGGCGGCGAAGCCCAAAGTGTCCACTTCGGCGGAGTATCGCAAAGCAATGAGATCGGTCAACTTTGAACGCCCGATGTCAAGAATCTTTTCGTTGCCGACAAGTCTTTCGTCGAGCAGCTGGATGAGCATTTCATATCGCGTGGCGTGGTAGGCCACGTAGCTGTCACCCGGATGAAGCGCACGCATCTCTTTGCTGGTCATGGTCGATGTCGGCATCTGGCTGCTTTCTTCAGGTGGATTGAGTTGGCGGACTTCTGAGCAGACGGCGGCGGGGCTACCGGTGCCGAGCGAGCACCAGGTTGGCCAGGTGCCTCGGTCGAGCCGAGCTCCGGCCGAGCGCGCTGGCGGCCGTTCGCGTCGCTACGGCGACGTCGGTCGACCGCTCGGCATCGCGCGGGAGCTCCCCCCCGGAGCGGGCCGCCACTGCGAGCAGCACCCAGAGCAGGAAGCCGGGCGCGTTCTGGATCGTGTTGGTGGCGAACATGCTGACCACCAGCATCGTGATGGCGGAGGCGCAGAAGGCGATCTCGTACGCCCCCTTCCGTGAGTGGCGCCAGGCAGCCACGCTGGCGGCGATCAGCCAGAAGAAGAGCACGAAGCCGAGCACCGACCCGTAGACGGTGGCGTTCTCGAAGATGCCGGAGTCGAAGTTCGCCCGCCGCTTGTCGGTGCCGCCGACGAACGCGTCGCCGTTGGTGCGCAGCGCCGCACCCGTCGAGCCCATGCCCTCGCCGATCGGGTCGCTCAACGTGGGTCCGAGGATCGAGCCCTGGAACTCGAGCCGGGCGTTGAGGCTTTCGTCACCGGAGCCGGCGGACACCGAGTTGTCGACCCGGCTGGTCACCGAGGTGGTGATGGAACCGCCGAAGGCGAACAACCCGACCAGGCCCACCGCGACGACGACGATCGCCGTGGCAACGCGGATCCGGTTGTTGTTGATCAGGGCGGCGACGGCAACCGCCAGGGCGATCCAGGCGGCGCGCACGAGCGACAGCCCGAGGGCGAGGAAGCCGAACAAGACGGCGGCGCCACGGAGCAGGATCCTGCGCTCCGCGAGCGAGACGAGCACCGTGGCGGCGATGACCTCACCGAACGGCTGAGAGGTGTTGATCGTGCTGAACACGCGGATCGCACCGGGTTCAGGCCGGCCATTGGTCGTGATCCCGGTGTCACGGACCCACTGGGCATCCCACGCGGGGACGACCAGGAACTGCAGCAGGCCGTACGCACCCATGACGATCGAGCCCCACACGCAGATGCCGACGATCGTCTTGCGCAGCTTGGCCGGATCGGACGGCACGGTGAGGGCGAAAAGGCCGGCCCCGAACGGGCCGATCACGGCGAGCACGTCGACGGCAACCGGCGCCACCCCGTTGCGCACCGTGCCGACGAGTGCCCCGTAGACGAACGTGATCCCCGCGAAGACGAACAACCGACCGATGATCTTGTCGACCCGGCGCCGGTGCAGCAGGGCCACGGGCACCGCGAGCAGTCCCGCGACCGCGGGAGCCAGCAGGATGACGCTGCTCTGGTGATACTCGGTCTTCCAGTCGACGACCCGGCGCAGGAACGGGCTGAGGAACCACAGCCACGCCGTGAACGACAGGTAGGAGTACCAGAAGCGGCGACGGAGCAGCTCGATGGTGATGACTGCGGCGGCCAGCGGAAAGGCGTAATACACAATGCGGGCGCCCGGGCCCGCTAAACTCAGCCCGAAGCACACGATCACAACCGCGGCTGCGATCAGGTGCCCGTAGGTGGCACTCTCACGCGGCTCCCATGGTCGCTCCCGCATGGTGCCCAACGGTGGCCTGCGATTCAGGACTGAACCGTGGCTACCGACAGGCGTCAGGACCGGCATGCTGCTCCATCGTCACGTTCGATCGGGTGGCCAGGTTAAACAACGATAAGTGGTCAACGGGACTGCAAGGGGAGACTTCGTGGACGACGGCACGATGACCATGGACCAGCGGCGCTTCGGCCGCCTGGTCTCGCGTCATCTTCTCCTCATTCTCGCAATCACCATGCTGGGCGGCCTGATCGCCGCCGCGCTGACACTGACGAAGGCGACGACGTATACCGCCACCACCCAGCTGCGCGTGGCGAACCCGCTCTCACTCGCCGACATCCAGCAGATCAACCAGAACAACCGCACGGTTGTGACGGTCGCCGACCAGATCGCCGTGCTCAGCAGCGATTCGTTCAAGGACCAGGTCAAGGCGAGCGCCAACGAGAACGACTTCACCGCAGCCTTCGCGACCCCCGGCACGGGCCAGGTCGTCACGGTCCAGGTGACGGCAAAGAACCCGGATGACGCCGCCAAGGTCGCGACCGCCTACGACAACACCTACCTGGCCAACCTTGCGGCGCGTAACAAGCCGCTCTTCACCACCGCCAGCCAGCAGGTCAACACCACGATCACCCAGCTGCAGACCCAGCTCAACCAGCTCAACCAGCAGATCGCCAACGCGAACGACGCGTCGCTCACCGCAGTGACGGCCCAGGTCAGCCCGCAGATCTCCTCGCTGACGACGCAGATCGCCGACCAGAAGCGACTGCTGTCCACGATCAACCTCACGCAGGCCAGCACCCCGAGCGGTGACGCGCAGATCGTGAGCCCCGCCACCACCACGAAGAACGGCAACAGCATTGTCTCGATCCTGGTCGGTGCCGTCGCCGGTCTACTGGTCGGGCTGATCGTCGCCGGCATCCGCGAGCTGCGGTTCGGCGTGGTGCTGGACGAGGCCGACGCCGAGCGATTCGGCATGCCGGTGGTCGCGACCGTCTCCGCCCCCCTGCCGCGCCGCACCCGTACGGCCGTGGCCGCGCTCGCCCCGGGCCGCGACACCGCCGCCTACCGCGAGCCCGCCGTGCTGCTCGCTCCCCCGCATTCGACCTCGGTGCCCAAGCGCTGGCTCATCACCTCACCCGACGCCGACGGCATCGCCGGTGCGGTGCTGGCCGGCCGCCTCGCGCGGGCCGTCGCCCAGACCGGCCGCCGCGTGGTCATCGTCGACACCGCCGCCGGATCGCAGTCCCGCCCCGGCGGCAGCAGCCAGGCCGGGCTCGCCGAGGTGCTCCGCGGCGACGTGCCGATCGCTCAAGGCCTCGCGCTCGACACCGGCTCCAACGTCGCCGTCATGGGCCCGGGCAGCGGGCTGTCGAGCATGCCCGAGCCGCTGGCCAGCCCCAACTTTGCGGGCCTGCTCGACTCGCTCGGCGACCGTTTCGACGTCATCATCGTCACGGGCGCACCGTTCGGCCGCTCGGCCGACTCGTACGTCCTCGCTCCGCTGGTTGAACTCATAGTCATCGGCCTGCAGCGTGGAGTCACCAAGCGCAAGACGCTCGCCGAGACCACCCCGCACCTCGCGGCCGTGTCAGGTGACGTCGCCGTGGGCGCCGTGCTCATGGGCGGGCGGTCCTCCCTCGGCCGCGGCTCCGGCGGCGACGGCGAGCCGGTGCCCCAGGTCAATTCCGCGCAGCCGCCCACGGTTTCGGCGCCGGCCCGCAGCATGGCCTTCCGCCGGAAGCCGCAGCCCGGGAGCAGCAACTGAGCGGGGAGCCGCTCCGTCCGCACCATCCCCGCGCCCGCTCCACCCGCCGGCTTCAACTGCTGGCCGGGGCCGCTGTGGTGACGGCCGGGACCCTGCTGGCGGCGTGCTCCGGCGGCTCCGCGCAGCAGAAGTCGGAGCCGGCGCCGCTCGAGTCGCGTCTCGCAGCGGCCTTTGTGAACAGCGTCGGGGTCAACATCCACCTCGGCTACGGCGACACCTCCTACCGTGACCTCGACGGTGTGCTGAACCGGCTCTCGGAGCTCGGGGTTAAGCACGTTCGTGACGCGCTGCCGCTGAAGCCGGGCCCGCGGCTGGTCTCCGGCCTCGCGGCGCTGGCGGAGAAGGACCTCACCGTCGACCTCATCGTCGCGCAGACCCCGCGGCGCGTACGCGACCTCCCGGACCCGCAGGAGACGCTGGACTCGCTCACCAGCACCGGGGAGCAGGTGCGCCGGGTGGTCGACGCAGTCGAGGCACCCAACGAGTGGGACCTGCAGGGCGGCGGCGACTGGGTCAGCGACATCGTGGGCTTCACCCGCACCTTCGGCAGCCTGCTGCGCGAGGACCCGGTCTGGCGCAACGTGACCTACGTCGGCCCCTCGACCGGACGGGTCGAGCGCGTCTCGCTGCTCCCCGACCTCGGCTCCGGCGACGGCCACATCGACATTGCCAACCTGCACAGCTACCCGGCCGGCGGCCCGCCGGAGAAGGCGAACAAATACCTCGCCGACGCCCGCAAGGTCGCCCCGGGCAAGCCGCTCTGGGTCACCGAGCTGGGCTATCACACGGCCGTCAACCAGGGCGGGCGCCAGCCGGCGGTGACGGAATCCCAGCAGGGCAGCTACCTGACGCGTCAGCTGCTGGAGAACTTCGGCAGCGGCGTCGAGCGCTCCTACGTCTACGAGCTCGCCGAGCAGAAGCCCGATCCCGGTCTCACCGACCAGGAGGAGCACTTCGGTCTCCTGACATCGGAGCTGGCGCCGAAGCCGGCCTTCACGCAGCTGAAAACGCTGATCGCGGGTGTCCGCGATCCGCGGCCGACCGGCAACGCCGAGGCGGTCGCCGGCAGCGACCTCAGCGTGACGGTGGAGACACCCGGTGACCCGGTGGGCTCGCTGCTGCTGCGCCGCACCGACGGGAGCTACCGACTCGTGCTGTGGGCGCGGGGCACGCTCGAGCTGGACGGCCGGAGCAGCGCGCGCGACGCACGTGTGAACATCACATTGAAGGGCGAGGCCCGGCAGGTGTCCATCCACCGCACGACGAAAGGAACGGTGGCAGGTGCTGCGACGGGTGACGCCGCACGGATCACGGGACGGTTGGGTGGTGACCCGGTGATCGTGGACATCGGCGCGGCGCAGGTGACGACGAAAGCTTCGGCCGCAGTCGTGGAGTTCGACACGTCGGGCCTCACGCCGGGAGCCGACACGAGTCCCAAGGGAGACGTCGGTCAGAAACCCGACAGGGTGAAAACCGTGCTCACCGTGGTTTTCGGCTTCGTGATCGCCGCCGCTGCCGTCACAATCGGCCTATGGGTCAACCGGAAGCGCCGTCAAGATCGCTCGCAAGCGTGAGCGACATGTCGAGCCGGCTCTCCCGGCAGTTCACCCGCCGGCGCTCCGAGCATCAGCCCCGGGTCGCGGTCGTCCACGATTACCTCTCGCAGCGCGGCGGTGCCGAGCGCGTGACGATGTCGCTGATGCGGGCGTTCCCCAACGCCCGGCTCATCACGTCCGTGTACGAGCCGTCGCTCACCTTCCCGGAGTTCGGCCAGTACGACATCGAGACCATGTGGCTCGACAAGGTGCCCGCTTTCCGTCGTGACCCCCGGCGCGCGTTGCCGCTGCTCGCGAGCGCGTTCTCGTCGTATAAGGTCCGTGACGTCGACGTCGTCGTTTGCTCGTCCTCCGGCTGGGCGCACGGCATCGACAGCGGCGACATCCCGAAGCTGGTCTACTGCCACTCCCCCGCGCGCTGGCTCTACGAGTCAGGCGACTACTTCGCCGGGCTGCCCGCACCCGCCGTCAAAGCCACGCGTTCGCTGATGGCCCCGCTGCGCCAATGGGACGCCAAGGCCGCCCGCACCGTCGACCGCTACCTGGTCAACTCCACCGTCGTGCAGAGCCGCCTCATGCGCGCGTACGGCCGTCCCGCGCCGATCGTCTTCCCGCCGACCTCGTTGCTCGCCGGCCCGGGCGAGCCGGTGCCCGGCATCGAGCCCGGCTTCCTGCTCGTCGTCAGCCGGCGCCGCGGCTACAAGCACGTGCGCATCGTGTGCGACGCCGTCGAGGCCATGCCGAGCGAGCGGCTCGTCGTCGTCGGCGGCCTGCCCGAGCGTGACGAGGCGCGCGAGGGGCCGTGGAGCGACCGAGTCACCGGCCTCTCCGACCTCACCGACGCCCAGCTGCGGTGGATGTACGCGAACTGCGCCGCCCTCGTCGCCACCAGCAACGAGGACTTCGGGCTCACCCCGGTGGAGGCGTACGCCTCCGGCCGTCCGGGGCTGGTCCTGCGTCGCGGCGGCTACCTCGACAGCACTGTCGAGGGCGTCACCGGCCTGTTCGTCGAGGACCAGACCAGCGAAGCGGTCATGACGGCGATCCGGCAGCTGCGCGCCCGGTCCTTCGACCCCGACGCCATCGTGCGGCACTCAGTCCGCTTCAGCGAGACGGCGTTCATCGCCCGCATGCAGGAAGAGGCGCATCACCTGCTCGCCGCCGCCGCCGGCCA
Source organism: Frankiaceae bacterium (assembly GCA_965199805.1). Taxonomy (GTDB): domain Bacteria; phylum Actinomycetota; class Actinomycetes; order Frankiales; family Frankiaceae; genus DATAZK01. The sequence continues at coordinate 667,516 of CBDATO010000001.1, forward strand.
CCTCCCCGACTCCCGGCCGGCTGCCGACAGCGAGCCAGGCCACCACGCTTTCGCCTCGTGAGCCGGTCACCACAGTCGTCGTACGTCCGCAGGAAGCGCTGATCGGCGATGGTCAAGGGTCACCGCGCCGATCGCCAGGCGTGGCAGGCGGCTGCTGAGGTCGCCCACACGGTCGGCGTCGAGCTGCCCGCCGACGCCGTCGCGCTCGGCAGCACCAACCATGTCTGGCTGCTCGACGAGCCGGCGCTCGCACTCAACGTCGCCGCGCCCGGCCGCCTGCCGGGCGAGCTCGCCGACCGGCTCGTCGGCGCCCGCTTCCTGGCCGACCTAGGCGTTTTCGCCGCGCTCACCCCGGGCTTCGACGCACCCGTCGAGACGGCGGCCGGCCGTCTGGTCACGGTGTGGGACCGCGTCGACATCCGGCCCGGGCCACCCCGCTGGGCCGAGGTCGGCGGGCTGCTGCGCCGCATCGCCGAGGCCGACGTGAGCGCGCTCGGCAGCTCGGTCGAACGGCTCCGCAAGGTCGACGACCTGACCGACATCATCCGCATGATCGACGAGCTGATGGATGCCCAGCAGCTCACCGTGTCGGACGCGGCCATGCTGCACCGGGTCGCCGGCCGGCTCGCCGCCGACATCGACGAACGGGCGGCCGACCACCCGCGGGTCGTGGTGCACGGCGACCTCTGGCCGCCCAACCTGCTCGTCTCCCCCGCCGGGATGGTGCTGTGCGATGCCGACGAGGTGGGCACCGGCCCCGGCGACTGGGATCTCGCCGCGCTGCTCGACTGGGGACGGCTGTCGGCCTCGGGTCTGCCGCGTGAGCAGCTGCTTGCCGGCTGGAGCACCCCGACCTCGGGGCGCGCCGACGAGCCCGCTCCCGCCCGCATTCGCTGCCTGACCCGGGTCGCGCATCTGCGCCGCACGCTGCGGCTGCTCACCCGGCGCCCGGCTCACCCGCGCGACCGCTACTGGGACGCGGTGCGTATCGAGGGTTGGCGCCGGGTCGACCACGACTGGTGCTACCAGGCGTTTCCCGAGCTGCACCTCTCACGGCCGCAGCAGCTGCGGCACCTGGTCAGTCAGACCGCGACGCTCGGCTGGCGACGGGTCAGCCGCACCGTTTCGCCACGTTGAGCTGGACGTTGGACAGCTCCACCCCGACCTGGTTGACCTTCGGCAGCTGAGCCGGGATGTCGCGTACCGACGCCTGGGCGCCCTGCACATTGGTGCCGAGCAGTGACGCGGCGCCGGCGTAGGACTGCAGCCGGCCAAGCGTGACCGGATCCCCGGTGGGTCCGAGCTTCGTCATGAGTTGCGCGATGGTGCCCTGCAGGGCCCGCGTCTTCGTCGTCAGCGGTGTGATCGTGGCCGAGACCGAGGTCAGCTCCCGCGGGATGGCGGTCAGCAGCTGACTCGATTGCGTGGCCAGTGCCGCCGCCGACGTACTGATCGTCTTCGCCTGCGCGCACCCGTTCGTCTTCAACGCCGTCGTCTGCGTGGTCAGCGTGTCGGCGTCGGCCTTGATCTCGCGCAGCTTGCGCAGGTCCTTGGACGCCTGGGCCGCGGCCTTGAGCGCCGGGTCCACGTTCAAGGCGTCGAGCTGCTGACCGACGGCTTGCAGCTGCGCCTCGGAGACGGCCGGAGGCGCGGTCGGTGAGGCGGAGGGGGTGGACGGCACCGATGTCGGCGTCACGCGGCTCGATCCACCGGAGGAGCACGACGAGAGCGGCACGGCCAGGGCGACTACAGCGGCCGCGAGCAGGACGGCCGATCGACCCCGGTGACTCTCGGTGAACATGTTGTCATCCTAATTGCACCGATCTGCCCGATCTGCCGAACGGATCAACCCGTGAGGCGGACGGGGCAAGTCACCGCCGGGCCAGGTGGGTCAGTGCGAATGAGCAGGTGGAAGCGTGACTTTAGTTCGACGCCCGTATTCATCCGATGGTGTGACGACATGTCAATAGCTACAGACGCGCTCTTGCGAAACCCGAATCACAGTGCATGGCCGATCACCTTCCGAAGTCACGACCGACCGGGCGCCTGCGTGCCCTGCCGGCCGGCGCCCTCGTGCTGGCCCTGTTCGCCACCCCGGCGTGCACCCCTCTCAGCATGCTGAACGGCGGCGGCAAGTCCGACGCCGGCAAGACCGTGAAGACGGTGAAGCCGACCAAGAAGCCGACGAAGAAGCCGGTGAACAAGCCCACCAAGCCGTCGAAGACGACCAAGCCCACGGCGCCGAAGCCGAGCGCGACGCCGACCGCGTCCCCCACCGCGATCGTCATCCCGACGCCGGCCCCCTCGGTGCTGCCGACGACCGCCCCGCCGGTCACCGCCCCGCGCCCCCCGGCACCGACCGTCGCGCCGACCACCCCGGCACCGACCACCCCGGCACCGACCACCCCGGCACCGAGCACCCCCGCGCCGAGCACCCCGGCCCCGACCACGCCCGCCCCGGTTCGTACGACCCCGGCCCCGGTCCGCACCACGCCGGCCCCGACCGCCGCGCCGACCACCCCGGCCCCGACCGTCGCGCCGACCACCCCGGCCCCGACCGTCGCCCCGACGACGCCGGCCCCCGCCCCCAGCACCCCGGCTCCGCTGCCGTCGTCCACCATCGGTGTGCAGGCGAAGACGGCCGACTCGATCGTGAACACGTACGGCATCAACGTGCACATGAATGCGACGAAGGGCCGTTACGGCGACGTACCTGCGGTCGTCGACAAGCTCACCCAGCTGAATGTGCGGCACGTCCGCGACGCTCTCTACATCAACTCCCCGAAGCAGTACGCAGCGTTGAACCTGCTGGCTGCGAATGGCATCAAGTCCGACCTCCTGCTCGGCCGCCCTGACAATGCAGGCGGCACACCTCAGCAGCTGGTCGACCTGGTCGCCACCACCGTCCGGCCCGCCACCGAGCTGGTGGAAGGCTCAAACGAATGGGACTTGCAGCGGGACCCCGGCAACTGGGCCCTCAACCTGCGCAACCACCAGAAGACGATGTACTCCTTGATCAAGGCGAACCCCGCGACGAAGTCGATCCCGGTGCTGATGCCGGCGTTGGGTCGCGGCTGGGACCCGGCTGGCTGGGTCCAGCTCGGCAGCATGGCGGGAATGGCCGACTACGGCAACGCTCACCCGTACCCGGGAGGCCGGGTGCCGACGTTTCAGCTCGACAGCACCATCTCGCGGAGCAAGGTCTCCAGCGGCAATCTTCCGATCATGGTGACCGAGGCCGGCTTCACCGACGCCATGAACAACACCACCACGCACCTGCCGACCCCGCAGAACGTCCAGGGTGTCTACGCCCCGCGCCTGCTTCTCGAGCACTTCATGCGCGGTGAAGCGCGGATGTACCAGTACGAGCTCATCGACGAGCGTGACAACCAGGCCGGCGACGACCGGGAGGCGCACTTCGGTCTGCTGAACTACGACTGGTCACCCAAGCCGCAATTCACCGCCATGGCAAACCTGCTCGGCATGCTGGTCGACAAGGGCGCGCCGTTCAACCCGGGCAAGCTTGACTACCAGCTGACCGGTAGCACCAACGGAGTGAACCAGCTGCTGGTCCAGAAGCGGGACGGCTCGTTCTATCTCGTGCTCTGGCGTGACGTCAGCCTGTGGGACCCGGTGGCCAAGAAGTCTCTCCCCGTGACCAACCAAAACGTGACGGTGTCCCTGCCGCGGACGGCGCCCATATCGGTCTACCGGCCTTCGGTGCAGGCCGCCTCGGTGCAGAGTGCCACCTCGACGAACAAGGTGAACATCGCTGTCGGTGCCGACGTACAGGTCGTCAAGATCGGCTAGCCGGCAGCGCACCCCCGTGAACGACAAGGGCCGCCAGACATCCCGGTGTCTGGCGGCCCTGTCGGCTGTTCAGGAACTACTTGATGGCCAGCGCCACGACCTCGCCGCCGATCGACACCGACATCTTCGTGCCCGTTGCGGCCACCTGGGGATTGCGGCCGGAGGTCGGCCGATAGACCCGCACGTTCGAGCTCTTCGCCAGGTTGACCGTCACATTGGCCTTCGGCACGTACAGATTCTTGTACGCGTTCGGATCCCAGACCGAGACGTCGCGCCAGAGATACAGCATGAAGGTGCCGTCCCGCTTCTGGTACAGCTGGGTCGCCAGGTCACCCGGAGCGCCGGAAAGGCTGTACGACAGCTTGCCAGGAGTGAACGACTTACCCGGGTCAGCCGCAATGTGCAAGATGTTGGACAGCGCATTGAAAGCCGGCTTGCGGCTCCAGTCCCGGCGCAGCAGCCCGAGGTGATCGCGGAAGTGTTGCGCCGGGCCGTGGTCGAGGAGTTCGAAGCCGAACGTGCGGCTGATCCCGTACCGGATGTCCTCGAGCAGCATGCGCGGGTAGTAGGTCGCAGCGACCTGCTCGGTGGCCGGACGGTGTCCGTTGTTGGTCGGGATCAGGTTGTGGTAGCCGGTCTCGGTGCTGATGACAGGTTTGCTGCCCCGGTTCACCGCTCCGCGCTGCATCCGCAGCGCAAGGCGGTTGGTCGGCGGAAGCCCGCCCGGGTAGGGGTGCAGGCTGGCGGCATCCATCCACGGGCTGAGATTGCCGAGCGCGGAGTACGTGTTCTCCCGGCCGATCGACGGGCCGTACACCGGCTTGTTCCGCAAGACGGGATTGTTCTTGACAGCCGTGTACAGCTTGATCTGTTGAGCCCTGACCTCCGCTACCCAATTCGCCCCGCCGAGGATGTCCCACTCGTTCGTTCCCTCGAACGCCAGGATGGCGTTGGGCACCTTGGTGGCGGCATCTTTGACCAGCTGGCTCACTGTGCCGCCCCGGTTGTCGGGGCGGCCTGTCACCAGCAGGGCGGTGATGCCGAGGTTGTTGTGGAGCATGTTCAGGTACGAGTACTGGCCCGTGTTGTTGGTGAAGAAGTCCGTACGGATGTGGCGGACACCCAGATCGCGTAGAGCCGTCGCGACCCTGGTGCGCTGGCCGTACATGCCCTGCGAGCTAGACGTCTCGACCTTGATGCCGAAGGAGTCGGCCAGGGCGTCCGACTGGCGGGCCTGGACGGCGGGCAACCCGGCCTTCGCGTAGGCGACCATCTTGGTCGTCGGGGCCGAGGTGGTCGCGGGAGCTGTCGGCACGCACGCGGAGAGCCCGACGCCGGCGAAGGCGACGGAGGTCGTCACGAGGGCGATCGAGCGCACCGTCCGCGAGCGGCGGGTGCCGGAACTCTCGAAAGAAATGTTTGCCGGGTCGGAAGGAATCTCCGAAGACTGTGTCGAACTCATTTCCTGAGGCGCCGGCGGGGCCAGGCGCAGGACGCGGGGGAGGCGGCGGACGGATCCCGATTTCTGAGCAGGGGGCATCGCAGACAAAGCGTTGACCTTTCCCGACGCCTGCGAGGTGAGCTGTCGGGTTCGGGCTGGGCTGCCCGGCTCGCGCTCTAGGTCCCTGTGGCTGCGCGCGGCAGGTCGGGACCCCTGCGGAGAGCTTCACCCCAAGATCCGGTGGGCCGGATCGGTGGAGAAGTGGTTCCCCCGCTCCTGCCCGGTGACGGAGTGTTTGGGGTATCAGCGACTCGGGCAGGACTCGGCGGTCAGCCACTGACAGCGCCCCTTGCGGCGCGCAGGGCTCACTATGCCCGTTATCGGTGTCTCGGCCTAGCGGTTGCCCGCATTCTGCCGGGTCGTGGGACGCAATTTATACGCTGCGCGACCGTTGCCGCCCGCGTCGCCACCGACGGTCACTGTCCGCCGCCTGGAGGACAGCCGCGTACAGCCGGGTGAGCTGCCGGGCGATCGACTCCGGACTGTAACGACGACTCGACTCGAGCCCTGCTGAGCCGATACGCGCCGCCTCGTTCGGATCGCCGGACAGCCGGCGCAGGGCAGCGCTCAGGGCCGGCTCGTCGCCGAGTGGGGTGAGCACGCCGTCCACGCCGTCGGTGAGGATCTCGGCCGGGCCGCCCGCGTCGGCAGCGATCACCGGGATCCCGGCAGCCATGCCTTCGATCACCACCTGACCGAACGGCTCGGGCACGGTCGAGCAGTGCACCAGCACGTCCATGCGGGCGAGCTGTGCGGCCACGTCGTCGACGAAGCCGGTGAACTCGACCCGGTCGGCGATCCCCAGCTCCTGCGCGAGGCGGGGCAGGCTGTCGGCGAAGTCCGTCTCGCCGAACATGGCCGAGCCGACCACCAGCGCCCGCTGCGGGCCGTCCGGGAAGGCTGCGGCGAAGGCGCGCAGGAAGAGGTCCTGGCCCTTCCACGGGGAGAGCCGCCCGATCAGCCCGACGGTGTACGGGCCCGCGTCCTCCCCCTTGTGACGTTCGAGGGCGAGCGGCAGCACGGGATCGCTCAGCACCTCCGGCGGCACGACGACCCGGCGCAGCGGTGAGCCCGCGGTGACGGTGTCCAGCGTCGCCTGCGAATTGGCGATCACGGCAGCCGGCAGGGTGCGCGCGATGAAGCGCATCAGTGCGACCGCCGGCCCCGGCAGGTAGTCCACGGCGATCCGGTCACGGGTGTGCCACACGTGCGGGACGCCGGCCAGCCGTGCGGCCACCCCGCCGTAGATGTGCGACTTGAGCGAATTGGTGTGCACCAGGTCGGGCTTGCGCCGGCGCAGCTCCCGGGTCACGCGCCCGGTGTAGGTGACCGTGTCCCAGACCGCCCGCAGCGGCAGTCCCGAGCCGACGGTGTCCTTGCGCAGCGCACCCGTGCGCGGGTTCAGCGCCAGCACCTCGCAGGCGATGCCCGCCTCGCGAAACTTGCCGACCAGCGGTCCGTCCTCGCCCAGCAGCACGACCGGCTCGATCGCCCCGTCGACCCGCGTGGTCGACGGCAGTAGCCGCAGCAGCGCGAGCTCCGCTCCGGAGAGCTGGGCGACATGGTCGAGGAAGACGACCCGGGGCTTGCGCACGCGTTCCTTTCGGCCGGACGGACCCGCCGCTCAACACCTGAGCGACATTTCGCAGACCCGCGCCTCGCTCGCTGCGCTCGCTCGGTCGCGATCTGCTGGGCCCGGACCTGAACGGTAGGCGACCGAGCTGATCTTTCACCGACCGGCGGCTACTGCCCGGCCTGGTAGTGCGCCACCACCTGCACCGGGGTCAGCGCCGTCGGGTAGACGGCGACCTCGTCCACGTCACCGGCGAGCCCGCTGCCGCCACCCGAGCGCGGCAGCTGGTTGACGTTGTCGCCGCCGACCCGCCACAGCCCCGCATACGTGGGTGAGGCGTTGCCGAGCGGCATCGCTGCCACCGACACCCCGTCGACGTACAGGGTCATGCCGGCGGACGGCGACTGGGTCGCGACCACGTGGTGCCACCCGCCGTCGTTGTAGTCCTGCTTCGCCCAGGCGTAGCAGACGCCGGCGACGTAGTAGAAGTTGCCGTACGCGCACTGCTTGCTGGTGTCGGTCGTGGTCTGGAAGGTCGTGAAGAGCAGCTGCCCGGTCTTCGCCATGTAGATCGTGCGGTCGGGGTGGGCGCTCTGCCCGCTCGCCGCGTTGCTCCAGCCGAGCAGCCGGCCGCCGGCGGTCGAGGTGCTGCGGAACCACAGCTCGAGTGAGTACGTGGTCGGCGGCGTGTACCGGGCGACGTTCTGGCTGATGTTGGTGCTGTACGCCGCCGCCTGGGTGACCGCCGCGTTGCCGTCGATCGCGCCCGGCCGGTTCAGCGTGACCGCGTTGCGGAAGTAGCCGGTCTGGTTACGCCCGCTGCTGTCCTTGGCGGTGGTGCCCGAGGTCTCGTCGAGCTTCCAGTAGAGGTTCGGCTTGTCGGTGAGCACGACGTTGGCGTAACCGCTGGTGACCGTCGGGTTGACGGTGGTGCTCGCGGTCAGCCCCGCGGCGTCGGCGGCGGTGACGGTGTACGTCGCGCCGGCCGGAGCGTTGCGGTCGCGGACGACGAAAGCCTGGTTGACCCACCACGGCGAGTACACGTCGGCCTGGTTGAAGACGACCGTGCCGTCGTTGCGCGTGACCGTGTACGTGAGGGTGCGGTCGTCCGGGTCACTGGAGCTGGTGAACCGGACGGTGTTGGTGCCGGTGCCGGGGTTGGTCGCCGAGGCCACCGGTGCGGTCGGCGGGAGGCCGGGTCCGCCGGGGCTGAAGCGAATCAGGCCCTGCTGCGGCACGCCGTTGACCATGGTGGTCTGACCGCCGACGAAGAGGGTGGTGCCGTCGGTGGCCAGCGCGCGCGGGCCGAGCTCGTTGGCGGCGGCGCCGTTGGTCGGGCCCGCGTTCAGCAGCGGCCACCAGGTGAGCAGGCGACCGCCGCTGGTCGGGGCACCCGGGTCGGCGACGGCCTGCTGGGCGAGCAGGTGGTGCCACGCCTTGGAGCCGGTCTGGTACGGGTTCTGCGGCAGCCCGCCGGTGGGCACCGAGGAGCAGTCGTGGGTGTGCGAGCCGACGTACAGCTCGTTGCGCAGCAGGGCCAGCGCCTGGGTGGCGCCGGGGCAGTTGTTCTGCCAGATGATGCTTCCGCTGACCGGATCGACGGAGGTCTGGCCGTCGAAGATGCCCTTGCCGGTGCCCTCGGCCCCGACGTAGATCCGGGAGTCGTCGGTGATCAGTGCCTTGACGTCGGACCGGGTCTCGCCGACGACCCCGGGGATGATCGTGTTCGACATCGGGCCGTTGACGGTGCCGGTCGCGTAGTCGACCTGGGCGATGCCGCTGTGCGCCTCACCGTTGACGGTGCGGAAGGTGCCACCGAGCACCAGGCGGTCGGGGTCACTGACCGCGGGGCCGGGGGTGAGGGCGTACACGGAGGCGTTGACGACCGGCGTGAAGGTCGGCTGGAAGGCCAGTGTGGCCCGGTCGAAGCCGGCGAGGTATGGCTGGCTCACGCCGTTGACCGTGGTGAACGCGCCGCCGAGGTAGACGCTGGTCGAGGTGCTGGCGATGGCCCGCACGGTGCCGTTGAGCACCGGGTTCCACGGCGTGACCGGCGAGCCCGAGCGGGTGAGGTCGAAGGCAGCCGCCTTGCGGTGCTGGGTGCCGCCCGCGTAGATGAAATCGCCACCCGCGTACAGCGTCTTGCCGTCGGGTGAGACGTTGAGCGACCAGACCCGGCCGTCGATCTGCGGGTTCTTCCACACCCCGCCGACCAGCCCCGGGCAGGGGGTGGCCGCGGTGCAGGGCACCCCGGTGCTCGCGTTGAACGCGGCGAGCCGGTTCATCGCCGTCTCGCTGGTGCCCTTGGCCGCGCCCGGCGGGCGGGTCGAGGTGAAGTCGCCGCCGGCGAAAAGCACGCCGTTGCTGTACGCGAGGGCCCACACCGCGTCATTGATCTGGTAGATCGAGCTCGCCGCAGCCGGGAGCGTCGCCCGGACCCCGGTGTCACCGGTGACCGCAGCGGCCGGGGATCCGCCGGCGGCGAGACCGGCGACCATCACGCCGAGTACGACGGTGACGGCGGTGGACCGTCTCCACGCCCGCGAATGCGGACGACGAACAGCGGCACGACGATCAAGCTTCAAAACGGAAAATCCCCCCGGACCCGATGCACAGCACAGCTGAGCTGCCTCAACGGTTATAGATGGGACAACCCGGGGGCGTCTCCGATTTGTGCGTGCAGTGGCTTTTCACCGGTTTTTTTCACACGATTGACTAGACCGAACGCCGAACGAGCCACCCGCGGTGGTCCGTCACCAGCGCGGGTAGGCCCCCTGCCATGACTCAAGCAGCCAGCCATGAGCGCGACAACGGCGACATCGATATCAGCGTCGCTCCCGAGGACCAGGCCGAACTCGAGGCCAAGGGAACGCTGCACGGTCAGCCGGTCGGGCCCGAGGCGTCGGTGGACCAGGACAACCTCGACCATCCCGAGGAGCTCATGGGCGAGTGACGGTCGATGCCTTTTGAAGCTGAGGGTCGGTCCGGTGCTCGATCAGCTCCACGTGCGCGTCGCCGTGTTCCTGCGCCGCGAACTGGGTGCGGTACAGCTCCGCGTACAGCCCGTCCGCGACGAGCAGCTCGTCGTGGGTGCCCGACTCGACCACGCGGCCGTCGTCGACCACGAGGATCTGATCGGCGTCACGGACGGTGGAGAGCCGGTGGGCGATGACCAGCGACGTACGCCCGACCAGCGCGGTGGCGAGCGCCCGCTGCACCGCCACCTCGGACTCGGAGTCCAGGTGGGCCGTGGCCTCGTCGAGCACCACGATCGCGGGTGACTTCAGCAGCAGCCGGGCGATGGCCAGGCGCTGCTTCTCCCCGCCCGACAGCCGGTAGCCGCGGTCACCGACCACGGTGTCGAGCCCGTCGGGCAGCGAGCGGATCAGCGGGCCGATGTGGGCGGCCTCGACCGCTTCCCACAGCTGCTCGTCGGTCGCCGCCGGTCGGGCGTACGCCAGGTTGGCCCGGATCGAGTCGTGGAACATGTGCGCGTCCTGCGTGACGACGCCGACCGCGTCGCGCAGCGACTCGAGCGTCACGTCGCGCACGTCGTGCCCGGCGATCCGCACGCTGCCGGACTGGACGTCGTACATCCGGGTGACGAGCTGGGTGATCGTGGTCTTGCCGGCGCCCGAAGGCCCGACCAGCGCGACCAGCTCCCCCGGGCGCGCGGTGAACGACACGTCAAAGAGCACCTGCTGCGGAATGGTCGAGTCCAGCACGGCGACGCTCTCCAGCGAGGCGAGCGAGACCTCTTCGGCCGACGGGTAGCGGAACCCGACGCCGGTGAACGCGATCGTTGGGTCGGCCGCGGCGTCGAGCGTCACGGCATCGTCCTTGTCGCGGATCGCCGGCTCCAGGTCAAGCACCTCGAAGACGCGCTCGAACGACACCAGCGCGGTCATGACGTCGACCCGCACGTTCGACAGCGCGGTCAAGGGCCCGTACAGCCGGCCGAGGTAGGCCGTCAGCGCGACCAGGGTGCCGACCTCGAGCGAGCGCTCGGCCGCGAGCCGGCCGCCGAGCCCGTACGCGATCGCCGTGGCCAGGGCTGCGACCAGGGAGAGCGACACGAAGAAGACGCCGGAGTACAGCGACGAGGTGACGCCGATGTCGCGGACCCGGCCGGCCCGGCGACCGAAGGCGCCGGTCTCCTGGTCGGGCCGGCCGAAGAGCTTGACCAGCAGCGCGCCCGAGACGTTGAAGCGCTCGGTCATCGTCGTGTTCATCTCGGCGTTGAGCCGGTAGCCCTCACGCGTGATGTCCTGCAGCCGGCGGCCGATGAGCCGGGCCGGGATGACGAAGACCGGCAGCATCACCAGCGAGATCAGCGTGATCTGCCAGGAGAGCGTGAGCATGGCGGTGATCACCAGGATCACGCTGACGAAGTTGCTGACCACCGACGAGAGCGTGCCCGTGAAGGCCTGCTGCGCCCCGAGCACGTCGTTGTTCAACCGGCTGATCAGCGCACCGGTCTGGGTGCGGGTGAAGAAGGCGATCGGCATGCGACCGATGTGGTCGAACACCTTGACGCGCATGTCGTAGATGAGACCCTCGCCGATGCGCGACGAGTACCAGCGCTGCCAGAGCGTGAGACCGGCGTCGACCACCGCGATTCCGGCGACGATGGCCGCCAACCCCAGTACCAGGCCGGGATCACCCTTCGGCTCCCCCGGCGCGACCCCGTCGTCGATGATCTTCTTGAGGATCAGCGGGGGGGCCACCCCGAGGACGGCGTCGACCAGGATGATCGCCAGGAAGATCGTCAGCCAGCGGCGGTAGGGCCGGGCGAAACGGACGATGCGCCGCACGGTGCCCTTGGCGAGCTTCTGCTTCGTGACAGAGCTGTCGCGGCGAAAACTGCGCGACACCATCCACGGCGACGGACCACTCACGGGCATACCTCCTGCAACGCTGTAATCATGCGCGCCTCGGAGGCATTCCCGCGCGTCAGCGGTGCGCCGCTATTCACCCAGGCCGACGAGCCGGCGCATCGAACGCACCTGCGCCGCCCGCTCGGCCGCATGCTGCCCGTCGGGCGGCCCGGCCAGGTGGCGGGCGCGCAGCAGCAGGGCCTTGGTCTCGATGCTCGCGTCACGCGGCGCGGCGAGCAGGGCCGTGACCAGCCCTGCCGTGGCCGACTCCAGCTCGGCGCGGGGCACGACCAGGTTCGCCAGCCCGAGCTGACGCGCCTCGTCGGCACCGATGCGGCGACCGGTGAGGCAGATCTCAAGTGCGCGGGCGTAACCGATGGCGTGCACGAGCGCTTCGGTGCCGGTGAGGTCGGGGACCAGCCCGCGGCTGGTCTCCGCCATGGTGAGCTGGGCGTCATCGGCGAGGATGCGCAGGTCGCAGGCCAGCGCCAGCTGGAAACCGGCGCCGACGGCATGACCGGCCACCGAGGCGACGGTGACGAGGTCGGGCCGGGAGAGCCAGGTGAAGCCGGCCTGGTAGGCCGCGATCGTGGGCTCGGACGGGATACCCGCCCCGCCGTCGGCAGCCATCTCGCCGAGCACCGCCAGGTCGAGCCCGGCACTGAACGACGCGCCCTCCCCCGTGACGACGACGATGCGTACGTCACCGGCGAGAGCGCGCCCGATGCGGTCAAGGGTGAGCCAGGTCTCCGGTCGCTGCGCGTTACGCCGCTCCGGCCTCGCCAGCGTGATCGTGGCGACCGGGCCGTCGACCGCCACCCGGAGCCCGGCGGCCGTCAGATCGGCGGCCGGGATCCCGAGGACGTCGCCGGACGCGGCGCCCGCCGGACCCGTCAAGCCTTTTTCTTGCCCCGGGTGGCCCCGCCGCGACCGCGAAGGGTCGTGCCGGACTCCGACAGGATGCGGTGGACGAATCCGTACGAGCGCCCCGAGGACTCGGCGAGCAGCCGGATGCTCTGCCCCTCCTCGTACTTCTTTCGAAGATCGGCGGAGAGATTGTCGCGCTCGGACCCCGTGATCCGGCTGCCCTTCTTGAGCTCTGCCACTGCTCCTCCAGTCATGTGCACGGCTCATCGGTGAGCTCGGTGCGTGGTGTTCAACGGTTCGTGTTCTGGCCCGGCAGGATCTGGCGACCGGGAACTCTCGGGGTCAGCCCTCTGAGCGGTTTCGTAGTGGCGGCCTGGCCGGCGACCCGACTCTGCTTGCGGGCTGGCTGATCATCACGTACCCCCGAAATCCATCCATCACCCTGGTTGATCGCTGTCGTTACGGTGTGCGGGTGGCCACCGCGTACGCATCGGTGGACCCCGTTCGTCCCGAACGCCGACTCCAGGCCCGTGAGGTGCTGATCTGGGTCGGGCTGGTCGCGGCCGGCCTCGGCCTGACGGCGCTCGCGGTGGCGGTGGACGCCAAGGTCGGCTCGGCGGGCGCACCCTTCACCGGTTTTCTTCGCTGGAAGATCGAGATCGGTTCACTCCTGGCACCGATCACAGCGGTGACGGTGCTCGCCGGCGTGCGCATGGGGCTGCTCGAACGCCTCGGCTGGGGCGCCGTGTTGGTGACCTCGTACGCCGCTTCGGTGTGGTGGGCGATCGCGCTGGCGCTGGTCGACGGCGGCAACGGCTTCGCTTCGCCCGTCGACTCACCCAGTGAGTACCTGCGGGACGTGCCGGCCGTCGGCGGGCACCCCGGCCACTTCCTCGCCACCTTCGTCGAACGCTCCCCCGACTACTCGGTCGCGACCCGCACCCACCCGCCCGGCCCGGTACTGCTGCTCTGGGTGCTCGGCAAGGTCGGCATCACCCGGCCCGAGGTCATCGGCATCCTGATCACGCTGGTCGGCTGCGCGTACGTGCCGCTGCTGGCCGTCGGGGTCCGCTCGCTGTGCCACGAGAACGCCGCCCGCCGGCTGCTGCCGGTCCTGGTGCTGGCCCCGTACGCGGTCTGGCTCGCCGTCTCGATGGACGCGGTCGTGCTGGTGATGGCGGCCGGCTTCGTCACGCTCGGGGTCGTCGGCAGCGAGCCGGGACGCCGCCCGTACTGGGCGCTCGGCAGCGGCCTGCTGCTCGGCTGCACTGCGCTGATGAACTACGCGGTCGCCTGGCTCGGGGTCTCGGTGATCGCCGTGTACTTCGTCCGGCGCCGGCCGATGCTCATGGTCGTCACCGCCGTGGGCGGACTGCTGCCGCTCGTCCTCGCCCAGATCGCCGGCTTCAGCTGGCGGGCCGGGCTGTCCGCGGCCCAGGCCGACTTCTCGACCCGGGTCGGTCCGCACCGCTCGTGGCTGCTCTGGGCCTTCCTCGACGTCGTGCTGCTGCTCATCGCCTGCGGCCCGGCGATCATCCGGGCGGCGCGGCGCCTGCACCTGACCCCGGGCTGGCCGTTCGTGGTCGGGGCCGCGCTCGCGGTCGGCTTCGCCATCCTGTCGGGTCTGTCCCGGGGCGAGGTGGAGCGCTCGTGGCTCGCCTTCTACCCGTTCCTGCTGATCCCGGCGGTGGCCCCGGCCCTACGCCCGGCCGGGCCCGGCTCCGGACCGGACGCCGGGCCGGTGCCGATCTGGCAGGTCGGCGTAGGTGCGCTCGGCGCCGTGGTCATCGAGGCGGTGCTGCGCACCACCTGGTGAGGCGGGTGGGTCAGGCCAGCGAGATGAGGTCGGCCAGCTCGTCGGACCAGTTGTCCTCGACACCGTCCGGCAGCATGAGCACCTTCTCGGGGCTGAGCGCCTCGACGGCACCCTCGTCGTGCGTCACCAGGACGACGGCGCCGGCGTAGGACGCCAGCGCCCGGAGCACCTCGGCGCGGCTCGCCGGGTCGAGGTTGTTGGTCGGCTCGTCCAGCAGCAGCACGTTGGCACCGCTGGTCACCAGGATGGCCAGGGCGAGGCGCGTCTTCTCCCCGCCCGACAGCGTGCCGGCGGGCTGGTCGGCGGTGTCGCCGCTGAACAGGAACGCACCGAGCACCTTGCGCAGCTCGACGTCGTTGCTGCCCGGCGAGCCGGCGCGCACGTTGTCCATCACCGAGCGGTCGGGATCGAGCGTCTCGTGCTCCTGGGCGTAATAGCCGATGCGCAGCCCGTGGCCCGGCTCGATCTGCCCGGTGTCGGGGATCTCGGCGCCGCCGAGCACGCGGAGCAGGGTGGTCTTGCCCGCGCCGTTCAGCCCGAGCACCACCACGCGGCTGCCCCGGTCGATCGCCAGGTCGACGTCGGTGAAGACCTCGAGCGAGCCGTACGACTTCGACAGCCCGCTGGCGCGCAGCGGCGTCTTGCCGCAGTTGGCCGGCTCGGGGAAGCGCAGCTTGGCGACCTTGTCGGCCTGGCGCACGTCCTCCAGCCCGGAGACCATCTTCTCGGCGCGCTTGAGCATGCTCTGCGCCGCCTTGGCCTTCGTCGCCTTCGCCCGCATGCGGTTGGCCTGGTCGGTGAGGACGGCCGCCTGCTTCTCGGTGTTGGCCCGCTCGCGGCGGCGGCGCTTCTCGTCGCTCTCGCGCTGGTCGAGGTAGCGCTTCCAGCCGATGTTGTAGACGTCGATGACCTCGCGGGTGGCGTCCAGGTGGAACACCCGGTTGACCGTCGCCTCGAGTAGCTCGACATCGTGGCTGATCACGATCAGGCCGCCTTTGTGGTTGCGCAGGTAGTCGCGCAGCCAGACGATCGAATCGGCGTCGAGGTGGTTGGTCGGCTCGTCCAGGAGCAGGGTGCCGGACTCCCCCGCCTCGCTGAACAGGATGCGGGCGAGCTCGATACGCCGCCGCTGACCACCCGACAGCGTGTGCAGCGGCTGGGCCAGCGCCCGCTCGGGCAGCCCGAGGTTGGCGGCGATGCGGGCGGCGTCGGCCTCGGCCGCGTACCCACCGAGCGCGGAGAAGCGGTCCTCCAGCTTGCCGAAGCGCGCCAGGGCCTTCTCGTCGTCCGGGTACTCACTCATCCGGATCGTCAGCTTGGCGATCTCGGAGGCGACGGTGTCAAGACCACGGGCCGACAGGATGCGGTCACGGCCGAGCACGTCCAGGTCACCGGTGCGCGGGTCCTGCGGCAGGTAGCCGATGGGTCCCGAGCGGGTGACGGTGCCCGACGCGGGCTGGCTCTCGCCGGCGAGCACGCGGGTCAGCGTGGTCTTGCCGGCGCCGTTACGACCCACCAGGCCCACCCGGTCGCCCGGGGCCACGCGGAAGGTGCAGTTGGACATGAGCAGCCGCGCGCCCGCGCGCAACTCGACGTTCTGGGTGGTGATCACAGCGCCTCAGGGCTTTCAGGGAGGACGGCTCCGGCCGCAGGAAGCCGCGACGGGCCAGGGACAGGACGGCACGCGTACGCGGCCGCGTCACTCCCGCAAGATCACCCTTGAAGGGTACGCGAGGCCCTGCTGCTCGCTCCGATTCTTGCCGCGAGTCGGCGCCGATGGCGCCGGCTCGCCGGAAGAACCGGTCATCGGCACTTCCGGCCTGTGGACAACGGTCCACCGCCCCTGACCTGCGACAGCGTGGGCAGGGTGACGGCCCGGCTCCAGCCCTACCTGCGCCGGCAGAACGGTTGCGTCACATCTGCGCAGGCCACGGCGGCCGGGCTCACCCCGGCGCAGGTGCGGACGCTGCTGGCGCACGGGTGGACCCGGCCGGTGCGCGGGGTGCTCGTCGCTCCTGAACCGAAGGACCCGTTCCTGACCGCAGTATGGGTCGCCGCGCTGGTGATGCCGGACGCCGTCTTCGCCGACCGCACCGCGGTGCGCCTGCACGACCTGTGGGGACTCCCGCCGTGGACCCCGGCAGAGCTCCCGCACGTCCTGCTTCCGGCAGGCTCACGGCGGGCGCAACGCAGCGGCCTGCACTCGCTGTACTGCAGTGACCCGCCAGAGAGCGTGCGGCGCCGGGGCTTCCTGGTCACCAGCCTCGGCCGTACGGTCGCCGACCTGGCCTGCCGCCTCGACCCCGACTCGCTCGTCTGCCTGCTCGACAGTGCCCTGCGTCGTGGCTGGACGCTCGACGCCCACCCGCTGAGCCGGCGGCAGCGCCGCTCGCTCGAATCCGCGCTCAGGTGGGCCGACGCCCGCTCCGAGTCGGCGTTGGAGACGCGGCTCCGGCTGCTGCTGATCCGGGCCGGGCTCATCCCGGAGGATCTGCAGCACCTGCTGCTGCGCCCGGACGGCAGCATCTTCGCGCGGCTCGACCTGGCCTGGCCCAGCCGCTTCGTGGCCGTCGAGGCGGACGGCAAGCGCTACCACAGCGACCCCGACCCGCTCTTCGGCGACCGCACCCGGCAGAACCGCGTCTCGATCCGCAGGTGGACGGTGCTGCGCTTCACCTGGTACGACGTGACCGCGCGCCCGGAGTACGTCGTCGAGTGCGTACGCGCCGCGCTCGACTCGACCCAGCCGGACCAGTTCTTGCGGTGAGTCGGCGCGAATCACACCGATTCGCCGGAAGAACCGGTCGGGCAGGAGCTCTACAGCCAGCCGGACTTGCGGAAGGCCCGGTAGAGGCTCAGGCAGACCGTGATCATGATCGCCAGGATGAGCGGGTAGCCGTACGTCCAGTGCAGCTCGGGCATGTGGTCGAAGTTCATGCCGTACACGCCGGCGAGCATCGTGGGCACGGCGGCGATCGCCACCCACGCGCTGATCTTGCGCATGTCGTTGTTCTGCTGCACCGAGACGCGGGCGAGCTGGGCGCCGAGCAGCGCGTTCAGGAGCTCGTCGAAGCCGGCGACCTGCTCGGCGACCCGCTGCAGATGGTCGTCGACGTCGCGGAACTCCGCCGCGAAGACGGCCATCTCCGGTGCGTCACGCAGCTCGACAAGCGGTCCGTTGAGCGGCACCACGGCCCGGCGGAACTCCAGGACCTCCCGCTTGAGCTGGTAGACGAGGTCGATGTCGCGGCCGGCGCGCGGGGCGAAGACCGCCGCCTCGACCTCGTCGACGTCGTCCTCGACCTGGTCGGCCACGGAGAGGTGCTCGTCGACGACGGCATCGGCGACCGCGTACACGACCGCCGGCGGACCGTGGCGCAGCAGCTCGGGCCGTCCTTCGAGCCGGGCGCGCACGAGGTGCAGGGCGCCGACGCCGTGCCGGACCGAGATGACGAAGTGCTCGCCGACGAAGAGCATCACCTCGCCGGTCTCGACGACCTCGCTGTCCCAGGCCAGCTGGCGGTGCTCGACGTAGCGGGTGGTCTTGAAGACGATGAAGAGCTGGTCGCCGTAGCGCTCCAGCTTGGGGCGCTGGTGAGCGTTGACCGCGTCCTCGGCGGCTAGCGGGTGCAGGCCGAACTCCTCGACCAGACCCGACAGCTCGAGGTCCGACGGCTCGTGCAGCCCGATCCAGACGAAGCCGCCGGCCGCCCGCGCAGCGGCGAGCGCCCCGTCGAGCGGCAGCTTGCCCGCCCGCCGGTGGCCGTCGACGTACAACGCGCAGTCGACGATGTGGCTGTCGTCGGCGGGGGGGAGCACGGGCGCCGGCTTGCGCGGTCGCTTACGCAGGTCGACCGCGCCCAGGGCAGCCCAGGGGAGCGACTTGCGCAATCGCGCGTCACGTAACGCCTGCTCGCGCTGCTGGTCACTGCCCACCATCCGCAGGCTAGCGCGATCGGCGCCTCAGAACTTCTGAGGCTGCCGAACCTCAGAGGTTGAAGCCGAGCGCCCTCAGCTGCTCGCGGCCGTCATCGGTGATCTTGTCGGGACCCCACGGCGGCATCCAGACCCAGTTGATGACCACGTCATCGGCGAGCGGCGCCGGGCCACCGGTCAACACCGAGTTGACCTGGTCCTCGATCACGTCGGTGAGCGGGCAGGCGGCCGAGGTCAGCGTCATGTCGAGTGCGACCGACCGGCCCTTCTCCGTGGACCCGAACGTGATCCCGTAGACCAGTCCGAGGTCGACGACGTTGATCCCCAGCTCGGGGTCGACGACATCGCGCATCGCCTCTTCGACGTCGTCCTGCGTAGCAGCCAGCTCAGCCATGTGCTTCTTCCTTGGTTTGCAGCTCGTACGCGCCCGCCCGAGCGATCGCGTCCTTCCAGGCCATCCAGGACAGCAGCGCGCACTTGACGCGCGCCGGGTACTTCGACACCCCGGCGAACGCGACCGCGTCGTCCAGGACCTCTTCGTCGGGCTCGCCCGCACCGCGGGAGGCCATCAGCTCACCGAAGGCCTTCTCCGTGATCAGGGCCTCGCTGACCGGCTTGCCGATCACCAGGTCGGCCATCACCGAGGTGCTGGCCTGCGAGATCGAGCAACCCTCGCTCGCGTACGAGACGTCCTCGATGACCTGCTGGTCGCCCTCCCCCGCGAGCTTGACCCGCAGGGTGACCTCGTCTCCGCAGGTGGGGTTGACGTGGTGGACCTCGGCGTCGAACGGGTCACGCAGACCGCTGTGGTGGGGGTTGCGGTAGTGGTCCAGGATGATCTCCTGGTACATCGACTCCAGCGCTGGCGTACTCACTTGGAGAAGAACCTCACGACGGCCCCCAGACCTTCCACCAAAGCGTCGACTTCCGCTGTGGTCGTGTACACATGCGCCGACATACGGGTGGTCGCCGGCACGCCGTAGCGCAGGCAGACCGGGCGGGCGCAGTGCTGGCCGACGCGGACGGCGATGCCGCGCTCGTCGAGCAGTTGGCCGGTGTCGTGCGGGTGGATCCCGCCGGGCAGGGCGAACGAGATGGCCGCGCCGCGGTCCTCGGCGGTGGCCGGGCCGATGACCCGAAGGCCCGGGATGTCGCCGAGCCGGGCGAGCGCGTACTCGGTGATGAGGTGCTCGTGGCGCGCGACCCGGCCGAGGCCGATGGCGCTGAGGTAGTCCACGGCGGCACCCAGGCCCACGGCCTGCGCGATCGGCGGGGTGCCGGCCTCGAAGCGGTGCGGCGGCGCGGCGAACGTGGTGGCGCCCATGGTGACGACGTCGACCATCTCGCCGCCGCCGAGGAACGGCGGCAGCTCGGCCAGCAGCTCGTAGCGACCCCACAGCCCACCGATGCCGGTCGGGCCGAGCATCTTGTGACCGGTGAAGCCGACGAAGTCGACCCCGAGGTCGGTGACGGAGCGGGCGTGCCCGGGGAAGTCACCGTCCGCACCGATCAGCCCGTGCGGCACCGACTGCGCGCCGTCGAGAATGGTCAGCGCGCCGACCGCCTTGGCCCGACGCACGATCTCGTCCACCGGGTTGACCGTGCCGAGGATGTTGCTCTGGTGCACGAACGCGACGACCTTCGTGCGCTCGTTGATCAGGCCGGCACGGTCGGCGGCCTCGAGGTCGAGCCGGCCGTCCTCGGTCAACGAGAACCAACGCAGCGTCGCACCCGAGCGCTGGCAGGCGAGCTGCCACGGCACCAGGTTGGAGTGGTGCTCCATCTCGGTGACGACGACCTCGTCGCCCGGCCGCAGCGTCGAGCCGATGGAGTGGGCGAGCAGATTCAGCGACTCGGTGATGTTCTTGGAGAAGAGCACCTCACGCGGGTCACTCGTGCCGAGGAAAGCCGCGATCTTCTCGCGGGCACCCTCGTACAGCGCGGTCGCCTCTTCGGCGAGCGTGTGGATGCCGCGGTGCACGTTGGCGTTGTGCCACTCGTTGTAGTCGCGCTCCGCGTCCAGCACCACCGTGGGCTTCTGGCTGGTGGCGGCGCTGTCGAGGTAGACCAGCGGCACACCGTCGTGGATGGTGCGGCCGAGGATCGGGAAGTCGGCGCGGATCTTCTCGACGTCGTACGGCCAGTCGGTCGCGGCGATCGTCGCGGCGGAGGCGTCGGCCTCAGGCGCTGCCGGGACCAACGAGGTCTCGGTGGCCAGATCCGCGCTCATGCTGCTTCTCCTGTGGCCCCGTATCGCGCGTAGCCCTCGCTCTCCAGCGTGGAGGCGAGCTCGGCGCCACCGGAGTCGACGATCCGGCCGGCCGACATCACGTGCACGAAGTCAGGCGTGATGTAGCGCAGGATGCGGGTGTAGTGCGTGATCAGCAGGGTGCCGATGTCGCCGGTCGCCCGGGCCCGGTTGACGCCCTCGCTCACGACGCGCAGCGCGTCGACGTCGAGGCCGGAGTCGGTCTCGTCGAGGATCGCGATTTTGGGCTTCAGCAGCTCGAGCTGCAGGATCTCGTGCCGCTTCTTCTCGCCGCCGGAGAAGCCCTCGTTGACGTCACGCTCGGCGAAGACCGGGTCCATCTCCAGGGCAGCCATCGCCTGGCGGACCTCCTTGACCCACAGCCGCAGCTTCGGCGATTCGCCGCGCACGGCCGTGGCCGCGGAGCGCAGGAAGTTGCTGACCGTCACGCCGGGGATCTCGGTCGGGTACTGCATCGCGAGGAAGAGGCCTGCGCGCGCCCGCTCGTCGACGGACATGGCCAGCACGTCCTCGCCGTCGAGGGTGATCGTGCCGGCGTTGATCGTGTACTTCGGGTGACCGGCGATCGAGTACGCGAGGGTCGACTTGCCGGAGCCGTTCGGACCCATGATCGCGTGCGTCTCACCGGAGGAGACGGTCAGGTCGACGCCGCGCAGGATCTCTTTGCTCTCGCCGCTGTCGTCGACCGATACCTCGAGGCCGCGGATCTCCAGGGTGCTCATTGCGTGATTCCAGCTTTCGTCTAACTCGGGCCGTGAAAGGTCGTACGGGTCGGGCCGGCTCGTCAGGAGGCCGGTGACCCGGCCGGCGTGAGGTCGACGTACACGTCGTCGGCCCGCACGTCGACGGGATAGGTAGGGACCGGCCGGTTGGCCGGGAGCGAGATCGGGTTACCGGTCGCGAGCGCGAACTGGGCGCCGTGCATCCAGCACTCGATGAGGCCGTCCTCGACCTCGCCGTGCGAGAGCATGACCTCACCGTGGGAGCACACGTCACGCATCGCGTAGACGGCACCCCCCGAGCGTGCGACGCAGATCGGCTCGCCATCGACCCTCACCCCGAGGGCGGAGTCGTCGGCGAGCTCGGAGAGCGCGCACACCCGGGTCCAGCTCATGCCGGGACGACCTCGTGCGCTTCGTCGTCCTGGTTGGCGTCGTCCTGGTCGGCATCGTCCTGCGTCCCGACCTCCAGGTCGAGTGCGGCGGAGACGCGGTCACGGACGTCGACCAACGGGATCGCGGCCAGGATCTCGGCGAAGAAGCTGCGCACCACCAGGCGGCGGGCGACGTCCTCGGGGATGCCGCGCGACATCAGGTAGAACAACGCGTCGTCGTCGAACCGGCCGGTGGTGCTGGCGTGACCGGCACCGACGACCTCGCCGGTCTCGATCTCGAGGTTCGGCACCGAGTCGGCGCGTGCACCGTCCGAGAGCACCAGGTTGCGGTTGACCTCGTACGTGTCGGTGCCGTCGGCCCCGGCGCGGATCAGCACGTCGCCGATCCAGACCGTGTGGGCGTTCTCGCCCTGCAGCACGCTGCGGTAATTGACGCGGCTGCGGCACTGCGGCACCGAGTGGTCGACGAACAGGCGGTGCTCGTGGTGCTGCCCGGCCTTGGTGAACGACAGGCCGAAGTGCTCGGCGCTGCCCCCGGGACCGGCGAAGGCGACGGTGGGGACGACGCGCACCAGGCTGCCGCCCATCGTGGCGACGACGTGGCGGAAGGTGGCGTCGCGGCCGATGCGCACCCCGTGCGCTCCGGCGTGCACGGCGTCGGCGTCCCAGTCCTGCAGCGACACGACCGTGAGCTGGGCGCCGTCACCGACGACGATGTCGACACCGGCCCCGAACGTGCCCGAGCCGACGTGGTCGAGCACCACGGTGGCGGTGGCGTGGTGGCCGACGTCGATGGCGAGGTGCCCGTACGCGAGACCGCCGGCGCCCTTGACCTCGATGGTGATGCGGGCGTCCTGCGTCTCCGGCGGCACCGTGACCAGCCGGGCCTCCGGGGTCTGACGCATGATCAGCGCCGTCACCCGGTCGGTCGGCACCAGACCGCGCCCGATCCGCTCGTCGGACATCGGGATGCGCTCGACGAACGCGCCGGCCGCGGTGACCGTGACGGCGAGCTCGGCCGTGGCCGGCTCACCCGTCAGCAGGCCACCGAGACGGCGGTACGGCGTGAAGCGCCATTCCTCGACGGCGTGAGCCGGCTCCGGATGGGCGTCGGGGTCACGCGAGAGCACCCGCGGCTTGGAGCCGGTGGGATCGCGCTTCGGCCGGGCGGCGGAGGCCGCATTGGCCTCCGCCTGGGTGAGGACCCGGCTAGGGGTAGAGGTGGTGCTGACCTCAGCCAACGCCACCCTCCATCTGCAGCTCGATGAGACGGTTGAGCTCGAGGGCGTACTCCATCGGCAGCTCACGGGCGATCGGCTCGATGAAGCCGCGCACGATCATCGCCATGGCCTCGTCCTCGGCCATGCCGCGGCTCATGAGGTAGAAGAGCTGGTCGTCGCCGACCTTGCTCACCGTGGCCTCGTGGCCGATCGACGCGTCGTCCTCGCGGACGTCGACGTAGGGGTACGTGTCGCTCCGACTGATCGTGTCGACCAGCAGGGCGTCGCACTTCACCGTGCTCTTCGAGCCGGTCGCGCCCTCCTGGATCTGGATTAGGCCGCGGTAGGACGTGCGGCCACCGCCGCGCGCCACCGACTTGGAGATGATCGTGCTCGACGTGTTGGGCGCGGCGTGCACCATCTTGGCGCCCGCGTCCTGGTGCTGGTTGGGGCCCGCGAAAGCGACCGAGAGCGTCTCGCCCTTAGCGTGCTCCCCGAGCAGCCAGACCGCCGGGTACTTCATGGTGACCTTAGAGCCGAGGTTGCCGTCGATCCACTCCATCGTGCCGCCGGCCTGCACCGCCGCCCGCTTGGTGACCAGGTTGTAGACGTTGGTCGACCAGTTCTGGATGGTCGTGTAGCGCACCCGGGCGCCCTTCTTCACCACGATCTCGACGACGGCCGAGTGCAGCGAATCCGAGCTGTACGTCGGGGCCGTGCAGCCCTCGACGTAGTGCACGTAGGAGTCCTCGTCGGCGATGATCAGGGTCCGCTCGAACTGGCCCATGTTCTCGGTGTTGATCCGGAAGTACGCCTGCAGCGGGATGTCGACGTGCACGCCCTTGGGGACGTAGATGAACGACCCGCCCGACCAGACCGCCGTGTTCAGCGCGGAGAACTTGTTGTCACCAGTCGGGATGACGGTCGCGAAGTACTCCTGGAAGAGCTCCGGGTGCTCCTTGAGCGCCGTGTCGGTGTCCAGGAAGAGCACGCCGAGCTTCTCGAGGTCCTCGCGGATCGCGTGGTAGACGACCTCGGACTCGTACTGCGCCGCGACACCGGAGATCAGCCGCTGCTTCTCGGCCTCCGGGATGCCCAGCTTGTCGTACGTCGCGCGGATCTCCTCGGGCAGCTCGTCCCAGGAGGTCGCCTGCTTCTCGGTGGAGCGCACGAAGTACTTGATGTTGTCGAAGTCGATGCCGGCGAGGTCGGCGCCCCACGCGGGCATCGGCTTCTTGCCGAACAGCTTCAGACCCTTGAGACGCAGGTCGAGCATCCACTCGGGCTCGGACTTGAGCGCGCTGATGTTGCGTACGACCTGCTCGGAGAGCCCGCGCTCGACATGGGTGGCGTACGAGTCGTCGTCCGCCCAGCCGAACTTGTACTTGTCGAGGCCTTCGAGCTCCGGCTTGAGAGCCGTCATGGCGACACCTTCCGGTGGTTATTGACTGCGGATTCGGGAGCGAGATTCAGGGAGGTGCGGCCGGAGGCGGCCGGCACGTGGGTGGTGCAGACGCCGTCGCCGTGGGCGATCGTGGCGAGCCGCTGCACATGCGTATCAAGCAGCTGCGACAGGGCTTCGGTCTCCGCCTCGCACAACTGCGGGAAACGGGCGGCGACGGACTGCACCGGGCAGTGGTGCTGGCACAGCTGGGTGCCGGTGGCCACGGGATGCACGGTGGCCGAATACCCCTCGGCGGTCAGCGCACCGGCGAGCTGCTCGACGTCCGGCACCCCGGCCGTGTCGAGCCGGGCGACGACGCGGGAGGCCAGCTGCTGGGCACGGCTGCGGGCGAACTCGTTGATCGCCTCGGTGCCGCAGTGCTCGGTCAGGAAGCCGAGGGCACTGACGGCGAGCTCGTCGTAGGCGGCCGGGCCGGCGGCGTGACCTGCGGCGGTGAGCGCGTAACGCTTGGCCGGACGGCCGCGGCCACGCTGACCGGGGCGCGACGACGGGACGACCGACGCGCTGATCGCCCCGCTCGCGCACATCGCGTCGAGGTGGCGGCGCACGCCGGCGGCGGACAGCCCGAGGCGCTCGCTGAGCTCGACCGCCGTGCAGGGGCCGAGCTCCATGAGCAGCTGGGTGACGCGGTCACGGGTGCGCGGGTCGCCCGGCTCGGAAGCGGAGCGGGGGGCGACGGCCTGCGCGCGTGCGTCAGCAGAGATCTGCTGCCGAGCCGCACCGCTGCTTTCCACAACAGCAGTGTGCCTTAAATGGCGCGCTTGCGTCGAAGCGCACCGGCCCGCCGCGCCGTGTCACCGGTCACAGCCCCCCCGCGCCGTCAGGCGGGCCGCCCCGCCTGCGGCACGATCGGCGTCCCCGACCCGTTCTACCGGAGCGTGTCGGCTGTGCGTCAGGGTCCTTGCGGGCCTCGGAGGCAGTCATACGCTGCCCCCAACTGAACCGCATCTGACCACCTTGGGAGCCCGCCACATGGCCGGCACAGTCTCCTGCCGCACGTGCGGCCAGGCCAACTCCACCGACAGCGAGTACTGCGTCCGCTGCGGCGAGCGCATGCCCGACGCCGGCAGCAGCAGCACGCAGTTCGTGAAGAACACCGGGGCCACCGAGCCCCAGGCGTACCCGTGGGAGCCGCCGGCCGAGTGGGATCCGGGAGAGCTGCCGGCTAGCGGTGCCCCGGCTCCGACGTGGGTCGGCAACCAGGGCGGACCCTCCGGTCCGGGCGGGCCGGCGGGTCCGAGCTGGGGCGGCACCGGTGGCGGCGGACCCGCGTGGTCGCAGCCGTCCACCGGGGGCGGGTTCGGCCCTCCCCCGCCGGCGAAGAAGTCGAAGCTGCCGCTCCTGCTGGGAGGCGGTGCGGTGGTGGTCATCGCCGCGATCGTCGCCGTGGTGCTGGTGCTGACCTCGGGCAGCGACAAGAAGTCGGCCGCACTCAACGGCCTGGAGAAGAAGAACGCGGCCGACGTGCTCGCCGACGCGCGGATCGCGCTGCGCGACGCCAAGAGCGTGCGCCTGGCCGGCACCGTGACGAGCGACGGCAAACCGATCAAGCTCGACCTCACCCTCACCGGCGAGGACGCCAAGGGCACGCTCACGATCAGCGGCAACGACGTCCAGCTCATCCGGGTCGGCAGCGACATCTACGTCAAGGGCGACCCGGACTTCCTGCGCTCCGTCGCCGGCACGAAGAGCGAGGAAGTGCTCGACCAGCTCAACGGCAAGTGGCTGAAGGCGGGCTCGGACAAGACCGGCTCCTTCGACGCCTTCTCGATCGACGGCTTCGCCAACCTGCTCAAGGCCGACAGCACCACCACGTCGACCGTGTCGCAGTCGGAGCTGAACGGTGCCAAGGTCGTCGTCGTCACGCAGAAGGACGGCTCCGCGCTGAGCATCGCCAACACCGGCCCCGCGTACCCGCTGCTGCTGGTCTCGAAGGGCGAGGACGGCGGCAACGTCACCTTCTCCGAGTACAACGCGGCGATCTCGGTGACGGCGCCGACGGACGTGCTGGACCTCGACGACCTGGCGACCCCGTCGCCCACGCCGTCACCGACCCCCACGCCCACCCCGACCGACTCGACGGCCGTACTCGCCGGTGCCTACACCTGCGTCGACGACGGCGGCTCGAAGAACGGCGGCACGCTCAATCTCATCAGCACCGGGCACAAGTACACGCTGAGCGGCGGCGCGACCGGCGGCTACTGGGGCACGAGCGGCAACGCGATCGCCTTCTCCGCGGGGGCGCTCGACCAGTTCGCCGGACGCTTCACCGACTCGGGCACCGTCGTGCTGCGCCTGACCGGCAAGGGCAGCAGCGCCAGCGTCTCGTACACCTGCACCGGCCAGTGAGCACGTGAGCGCCGGCTCGTGAAGCCGGTCGTCGCCATCGATCAGGGGACGACCGGCACCACGGTGCTCGTGCTGGACGAGCAGGCGACGGTCCGCGGCCGGGCCTACCGCGAGTTCCGCCAGTACTTCCCGCAGCCGGGCTGGGTGGAGCACGACCCGCAGGAGATCTGGACGGTCACCGCAGGCGTCATCGCCGAGGCGCTGGCCGCCGCCGGGGTACGCCCCGACCAGGTCGCCGCCGTCGGCATCACCAACCAGCGCGAGACCACGGTCCTGTGGGACCGGGCGACCGGGGAGCCGGTGCACCGGGCGATCGTCTGGCAGGACCGCCGGACCAAGCCGCTCTGCGACCGGCTGACGGCCGACGGACTCGGCGACCTCGTACGCGAGCGGACCGGTCTGGTCATCGACCCGTACTTCTCCGGCACGAAGGTCGCCTGGCTGCTGGACCACGTCGACGGGCTGCGGGCGCGCGCCGAACGCGGGGAGATCGCCTTCGGCACCATCGACTCCTGGCTGCTGCACAAGCTGACCGGCGGCCGGCTGCACGTCACCGACGTCACCAACGCCTCACGCACGCTGCTGCTCGACATCGGGCGGGTGGAGTGGGACGACGAGCTGCTCGACGCGCTCGACATCCCGCGCGAGCTCCTCCCTGAGGTCAGGCCGAGCTCGCAGGTCTACGCCGACACCGATCCCGACGCGTTCTTCGGGGCCGCGGTGCCCGTGGCCGGCGCCGTCGGCGACCAGCAGGCGGCCCTGTTCGCCCAGGCCTGCTTCGAGCCCGGCACCGCCAAGAACACGTACGGCACCGGCTCGTTCGTCCTGATGAACACCGGCCGTACTGAGGACTCCCAACAGCGGATCACCGACCAGCGGGTGCTGCTGCGCACGATCGCGTACGGGCTCGAGGGCCGGCCGGTCGAGTACGCGCTCGAGGGCTCCATCCTGGTGACGGGCAGCGCCGTGCAGTGGCTCCGCGACCAGCTCGGGCTGATCACGACGGCCGCCGAGACCGAGGCGCTAGCGGCCGGGCTGTCGTCCAACGACGACGTGTGGTTCGTCCCCGCCCTCACGGGGCTCGGCGCCCCGCACTGGGACCCGGCGGCGCGCGGCACGCTGCTCGGGCTGACCCGCGGCACCACGAAGGCGCACGTCGTACGGGCCGTGCTCGAGTCGATCGCCTGGTCCACCAAGGACGTGATCGACGCGATGCAGCGCGAGTCCGGCGTCCGCCTGTCCGAGCTGCGGGTGGACGGCGGGGCCACCGCCAACGGGTGGCTGATGCAGTTCCAGGCCGACGTGCTCAACCTGCCGCTCGACGTGCCCGACAACACCGAGACGACGGCGCTCGGCTCCGCCTACCTCGCCGGCCTCGCCACCGGGGTCTACGGCGACCGCGCCGAGCTGGCCGCCCTGCGCCGTACCGCGCGCCGCTACGAGCCGCGGATGGACGTACGTACCCGCAACCGGCTGCACGAGCGGTGGACGGAAGCGGTCGGACACGCCCGTAACTGGGCACGAACCGACGAGTGAGCGACCGACTCAGTTCCCCGGGGCAGCTGAGCCCTGCCGCGCGCGCCGCTGCCCTGGCCCGGCTCGAGACCGAGACCTTCGACGTCGTCGTGGTCGGCGGCGGCGTGGTGGGCACCGGCTGCGCGCTCGACGCCGCCACCCGCGGGCTCACCACCGCACTTCTGGAGGGCCGCGACTGGGCGGCGGGCACCAGCAGCCGCTCCAGCAAGCTGATCCACGGCGGCCTGCGCTACCTCGAGCAGCTCGAGTTCGGCCTGGTGCGTGAGGCGCTGGCCGAGCGGTCGCTGATGCTGAACCGGCTCTGCCCCCACCTGGTGCAGCCGGTCTCCTTCCTCTACCCGCTGCGGCACCGGGTGTGGGAGCGGGCGTACGCGGGCTCCGGGGTGCTGTTGTACGACACCCTGCTTACGCTCGGCACGGGCGGCTCGTTCATCGGCCCGAAGGGGCTGCCGCATCACCGTCACCTGACCCGGCGCAAGGCGCTGGCACTGGCCCCGGCGCTGCGCAAGGACGCGCTCGTGGGTGCGCTGCAGTACTACGACGCCCAGGTCGACGACGCCCGGCACACGCTGACCCTCGCGCGCACGGCTGCCGCGTACGGCGCCGTAGCGGCCAACGGGGTGCAGGTCGTCGGCTTCCTGCGCGAGGGCGAGCGGGTCTCCGGCGTACGGGTGCGCGAGCGCGAGACGGGCCGCGAGTTCGCCGTGCGGGCCCGGGTGGTCGTGAACGCGACCGGCGTGTGGACCGACAGCACGCAGGAGCTCGCCGGCGGACGCGGCCGCTTCCAGGTGCGGGCGTCCAAGGGCATCCACCTCGTCGTGCCGCGCGACCGGATCCAGCTCGACACCGGGCTCATCCTGCGCACCGAGAAGAGCGTGCTCTTCGTCATCCCCTGGGGGCGGCACTGGATCGTCGGCACCACCGACACCGATTGGACGCTGTCGAAGGCGCACCCGGCGGCGAGCCGCAGCGACATCGACTACGTCCTCGAGCACCTCAATGCGGTGCTGGTGACGCCGCTGTCGCGGGAGGACGTGGAAGGCGTCTACGCCGGCCTGCGCCCGCTGCTCGCCGGCGAGTCGGAGGAGACGTCCAAGCTCTCCCGCGAGCACCTCGTCGCGATGCCGGTGCCGGGGCTGGTCGTCGTCGCCGGGGGCAAGTACACGACGTATCGGATCATGGCCCGCGACGCGATCGACCGGGCCGCCGGCGCCCTGGAGCAGCGGGTGGCGAACTGCGTCACCGATGAGATCCCGCTGCTCGGCGCGGAGGGCTACGCCGCGCTGTGGAACCAGCGCCGCACGCTGGCCGCGACCTCCGGGCTGCACCCGGCGCGCATCGAGCACCTGCTGCACCGCTACGGCTCGATGATCGGCGACCTGCTGACCCTGCTGCGCGACCGGCCCGAGCTCGCCGCGCCGCTGCCGAACGCCGACGACTACCTCGAGGTGGAGGTCGTGCATTCGTGTCTCGCCGAGGGCGCGCTGCACCTCGACGACGTGCTCACCCGGCGTACCCGCATCTCGATCGAGGCCTGGGACCGCGGGGTCGCCGCCGCCGCACCGGCCGCCCGGCTCATGGCCGGCGTGCTCGGCTGGGACGACGCCCGCCGCGACGCGGAGGTCGACCAATACCTCCGGCGGGTCGCGGCCGAGCGCGACTCCCAGGACCAGCCGGACGACACCACCGCCGATGCCGCCCGCATGGAAGTGGCGTGAGCGCGTACTGACCGAGCGTGATGGGTTCGTCGCTGTCGGCAGGAAGTCCGCAGGCCGGTGCCGAATCCAGCGGCAGGCCTGGCTCTGGTCGCCGAGGGGACGACCAGAGCCGGCCGAAGGCGCCTTGCTGCCCGCGGCTTCATAAGCTCGGGCGGTGCCCCCCTCGACCGTGCCTGCCGTCGAGATCGAGGACCTGGTCAAGACCTACGGCCCGACGTCCGGCGCCAAGGGCTCGACCGACGTGGTGCGGGCCGTCGACGGGCTCAGCTTCCGGGTGCCGGCCGGCCAGGTGACGGCGCTGCTCGGGCCGAACGGCGCGGGCAAGACGACGACGGTCGAGATCTGCGAGGGCTTCCGGCGGGCCGACACCGGCCGCGTACGGGTGCTCGGGCTCGACCCGATCGCGGACGGCGCCGCACTGCGCCCCCGAGTCGGCGTGATGCTGCAGGCCGGCGGGTGCTACCCCGGGGCGCGCACCGCCGAGATGCTCGAGCTCCTCGCGGCCCATGCGGCACACCCGCTCGACGCCGGCGAGCTCCTGGAGCGGCTCGGCCTCACCCACGTCGCCCGCACCACCTACCGGCGGCTGTCCGGCGGCGAGAAGCAGCGGCTCTCGCTCGGCATGGCGGTGATCGGGCGTCCCGAGCTGGTCTTCCTGGACGAGCCGACGGCCGGGCTCGACGTGCAGGGCCGGCGCGACACCTGGCAGCTGGTCAACGACCTGCGCGCCTCCGGCGTGAGCGTCGTGCTCACCACCCACGCCATGGACGAGGCCGAGCGCCTCGCCGACCGCGTGGTGATCGTCGACCACGGCCGGCTGGTGGCCGCGGGCACGCCCGCCGAGCTGACCGCCGGCAGCGACGCGCAGCTCAGCTTCCGGGCGACCGCCGGGCTCGACCTGGCTCCCCTGCTCAACGGCCTGCCGGGGGTCAGCGGCGGCGAGGTGTCGCCCGGTGCGTACGTGCTGCGCGGCGCCATCGACCCCGCCCTGCTCGCGGCCGTGACCAGCTGGTGCGCCGAGCGAGGCGTGCTCGCCGGTGACCTGCGCGTGCAGCAGCGCTCGCTCGAGGACGTCTTCGTCGAACTGACCGGCACCGGGACGGGCGCATGAGCACCACGACCGAGGCTCGGCCCGCCGGGGAATCGTCGGGGCCGGCAGACCTGAGCCCGCGACCGGGGGCGGCGCCCTGGGGCCGGATGCTGCTCGCCCAGACGCTGCTGGAGCTGAAGCTCACCCTGCGCCGGGGCGAGTCGGTCCTGCTCACGCTGATCATCCCGATCGGCCTGCTGCTCTTCTTCACCCAGGTCAAGCTGCTGCCCGACGAGCAGGAGCTGGGTGGCCGCCCGGTCGACTTCGTCACCCCGGGCATCCTCGCGCTCGCCGTGCTGTCGACCGCCTTCACCGGCCAGGCGATCGCCACCGGCTTCGAGCGCTCGTACGGGGTGCTGAAGCGGCTCGGCGCCTCGGCCCTGCCGCGCGGCATCCTGCTGCTCGGCAAGACGCTCGCCGTCCTCGCCGTCGAGGTGCTGCAGATCGTCGTGGTCGTCGCGATCGCGTACGCGCTGGGCTGGCACCCGCACGGCAACCCGGCCGCCGTCGTGCTGCTGCTGGTGGTCGGCACCGCCGCGTTCTCCGCGCTCGGGCTGCTGATGGCCGGCACGCTGCGCGCCGAGGCCACGCTCGCCGCGGCGAACGGCGTCTACCTGGTCTTCCTGCTGCTCGGCGGCATCGTCTTCCCGCTCGACCGGCTGCCCGGCGGCCTGCAGGCCGTGGCCAAGGTGCTGCCCGGCACGGCCCTGTCCACCGGGCTGCGTGACGTGCTCGAGCGCGGCGCCGCCCTGCCGTGGGACCAGCTCGTCCTGCTCGCGCTGTGGGCCGTCGTCGCCGGGGTGCTCGCCGCCCGTTTCTTCCGCTGGGAGTGACCGCGCCCTTGGCGTGACGCAGGTCGCATGCGACGATCAGCGGCATGCCGCGTCTTGCAGTACCCGAAGGTTCAGACCCGATGATGCATCTCTGGTCGAAGCACGCTTCCGCCATCGCCGGCCCGGCCAGCGGATACAGCGGCGCCGTCTACGCCAAGAGCACGCTGCCGATCCGCGAGTTCGAGGCCGCGCGCGTGCGCACCGCACAGATCAACAACTGCCAGGTCTGCCTGAACTTCCGCAGCGCCACCGACGTCGCCGACCGCGCCCCCGAGGCCGATGACATCGACGAGCAGTTCTACGCCCACATCGGCGAGTACGACTGGGCCGGCTTCACCGAGCGCGAGCTCCTGTCGCAGCAGTTCGCCGAGAAGTACGCGCTCGACCACCGCAACATCGACGACGCCTTCTGGGCCCGGCTGCACGCCGCGTACTCCGACGACGAGCTCGTCGAGCTCGCGCTGTGCATCGGCTCGTGGATCGCGTTCGGCCGGCTCAACGTGATCTTCGACGTGGACGGCGCCTGCCGCGTCCCGCAGTACGCGTAACCCGGCTGGTCAGCAGGTCAGCGGGGCAGCAGCTCGAGGGCGGCGGCGGCGAGCCGGTCCGCCGCCCCCGGGCCGCTCCACAGGAAGAGTGACGGCTCGGCCAGCTCGAGCTCGAGCACGACCGGGTCACCGCGCTCGTCCGGGATGAGGTCGACCCGGGCGTAGAGCAGCCGGGCGCGACCTCCCGGCACCGCATCCAGCGCCGCCTCCGCCACGGCCAGCTCCGCCGCCGTCGCCTCCCGTGCCGTGATCACCTCACGCGGGTCGTGGTCGACGATCGACAGGGCCGCCGGCGGTGCGCCGGCCCGCAGCAGCGGACCCTTCCGGGCGCTGTGGCTGAAGCGGCCGGCCACGAAGACGAGGGCACTCTCGCCCGCGGTGTCGACACCCGCGAGGTAGGGCTGCAGCATCACCGTCCGCCCGGCGGCCTGCAGCCGCGCCAGCTGCTCGGTGGCGGCCGCATCGTCCGGCCCGTCCCGCCAGCGGGCGGTGTCGGCGGCGCCGGCCGAGACGGTGGGCTTCACGACGTACTCGGGCCAGTCGGGGAGCTCGGGCGAGTCGGTGGGCGACACGAACCGGGTCGCCACCGTGGGCACCCCGACCTGCGCCAGGACCCCGAGATACCGCTTGTCGGTGTTCCACTCCAGCACGTCGGCCGGGTTCGCGACCTGCGGCAACGCGCCCGCCCAGGCGAGGAACGCGCTGCGCTGCTCGGCGTAGTCCCACGTGTTGCGCACGACGACGAGGTCGTAGCCGGACCAGTCGACCCCGGGGTCGTTCCAGACGGCGGCGTCGACCCGGCAGCCCCGCTCGCGCAGCGCCGCGGCGAGGGTCCGGTCGTCGGGATCGAGGGCGGGCAGCGCCGCGCACGTGGCAACGGCGACGCGCCCGGCAGACGGCAGCACGAGGCCGACGGTAGCCAACGAACATCCCGAACAAACATGCTCGAAAAACTTATCGACCCGACGGCGTACGCCGATGGGGGAGCGAGGTCGCACGCGCGGCCCGGGGACCTCGCCAGCAGGGTTGTGAGGGAGACTGCACGATGGTCCGAAAGCGGACAGCGAGCACGCGAACCGGCAACGGGGTCACTGCGGCCGAGCCGACCCGGGACACCCCGGCGCCGGACAGCACGGTCGACTTCGCCGCACTCTTCGAGCAGGAGCCGACGCCCTGCGTCGTCCTCTCCCCCGACCTGGTCGTCCAACAGGCGAACGAGGCCTACCTCAAGGCCTCGCTGCTGACCCGCGAGCAACTCGTCGGACGCTCCCTGTTCGAGGCGTTCGGGGACGGCAACCCGACCGGCGCCCAGGCCGAGAGCAACTTCCGGGCCTCCGTCGAGCGCGCTCTGGTCAGCGGCCGGCCCGACGAGATGGACCTCATGCGGTTCGACCTCTCCGCCACCGACGGCCGGGCCACGACCCGCTTCTGCAGCCCGGTCAACATCCCGGTGAAGGTCCCCGGTCACGACGTCAGCGTCATCCTGCACCGGGTCGAGGACGTCACCGAATTCGTCCAGCGGGACGGTCTCGGCCGCCTCACGACCCCACCGGACGACGACGCCGGGTCGGAGGTCAGCCTGCTCGCCGCCGTCGAACGCTCCGGCCGTGAGGTGACGCCCCCGCCGCTCGCCGAGATGAACCGTGCCCAGCTCGCGGAACAGGTCGAGAAGCTGCGGGCCGCCAACTCGGACCTGCGGGCCGAGCGTGACCGGATGGCGGCGCGCTCCCTGCGCGACCCGCTGACCGGCGCCCTGTCGCGCTCGGTCTTCCACGAGGAGCTGTCGCGCGCCCTCGCCCGCCGGCCCCGCCGGCCGCAGACCCTGGCCGTCCTGTTCATCGACCTCGACCGCCTCAAGCAGGTCAACGACTGCCACGGCCACGCCGCCGGCGACGAGCTGATCCGGCAGACCGTCGAGCGGATGTCGACGGGCGTGCGCCCGAGTGACGCGATCGCCCGTATCGGCGGCGACGAGTTCGTCGTGCTGCTCGACGACCTGCAGTCCGGCCAGGAGGCGAAGACGGTGGCGGAACGGCTGCTGTCCAAGATCAGCGAGCCGTACGTGCTCGGCCCGGGGGTCATGCTGAACGGCAGTGCCAGCGTGGGCATCGCCCTCGCCGACAGCCACTCGCTGACCGCCGACGAGCTGCTCTCCCACGCCGACGCGGCCATGTACAAGGCCAAGCAGACCGGCCGCGGCCGCTACGAGATGTTCGACGCGGCCGCCTTCCACGCCGCGAACGCCAAGGTGCAGCTGGAGTCCGAGCTGCGGGCCGCCTTCCCGAACCGGCAGCTGGCGCTGCACTACCAGCCGATCTTCAACCTGGGCAACGGGGCGCTCGACGCCGTGGAGGCCCTGCTGCGGTGGGAGCACCCGACCCGCGGGGTGCTCTCGGCCGACAGCTTCATCGAGGTCGCCGAGGACAGCGGCCTGCTGGTCGACATCGGCCCGTGGGTGGTCGAGGAGGCCTGCCGGCAGCTCGCGGCCTGGGACCACCAGCTCGGCTCGCGGGCCCCGCGCGACATGTACGTCAACATGACGATCGGCGAGCTCGTACGCCCGGGGCTGTCCGAGATGGTCCAGCGCGCTTCGCGGCGTACCGGTGTCAGCATGGACCGCCTGGTCATCGAGGTCACCGAGAGCAAGATGCTCGACAAGCGCGGCTCGGTGACCGACGCCGTCGACCGCCTGATCAGCCTCGGCTGCCGCATCGCCATCGACGACTTCGGCACCGGCTATTCGGCGCTGAGCCGGCTCGTCGAGCTGCCCGCCGACATCCTCAAGATCGACCGGTCGTTCGTACGCGGGCTGAGCTCAGGGCACGAGTCGGCCGCGATCATCGCCGCGGTGCTGCTGCTCGCGCACAACCTGCGCAAGACGGTCGTCGCCGAAGGCGTGGAGGACGCGGCGGCGCTCGCGACGCTCAGCGAGCTCGGGTGCGAGCACGCCCAGGGCTACTACCTGAGCCGTCCGGTGCCGGCTGAACAGATCACCGGTGAGCTGCGTAAGCCCGGCCTCATCCTGCTGTAGGACGAGCGGGGGCAAAGGGGCGGCCCGTACCCTGGCGGGCGATGAGCGAGCAGCTGCGCCACCTCGACAACACATCCCGGAGCGGCGGCCTGCCGCCGGAGAACGGGTCGCGGATACGCGGTCTGCGGGACACCGTCCGCCGGCCCGTCCCCCTGCCCTGGTTCACCAAGGTGTGCCGGCTCAGCGTCATCCTGCTCGGGCTGATCGTGATCACCGGCGCGACGGTGCGGCTCACCAAGAGCGGCCTCGGCTGCCCGACGTGGCCGCAGTGCGGTGACGGCTCGTTCGTCACGCACTCGGCGTACTCGGTGCACGGCGTCGTCGAGTTCACGAACCGGGTCGTCAGCATCGTCGTCGGCCTGGTGGTCGGCCTGTCGGTCGTCGGCTCGTTCCGTCTCGCGACGCGTCGCACCGACCTGCGCTGGCTCTCGCTCGGGCTGGTGCTCGGCTTCGTCACGCAGGGCGTGCTCGGCGGCCTGACGGTGATCTTCCACCTCAACCCTTTCCTGGTGGCCGGCCACTTCCTGGTGTCGATGCTGCTGCTCTGGAACGCGTCGGTACTGGACGCCCACGCCCGGCAGGAGGCCGGCGCCCCGCTGCGCCGGGCGAAGCGGGAGCTGGTGCTGCTCGCCGACCTGCTGGCCGTCGCGGCCTCCGTCGTGCTCGTCCTCGGCACGGTCGTCACCGGCGCCGGCCCGCACTCGGGTGACACCGGCGACGTGCAGCGCTTCGCCCTCAACATCCGCGGCGCGGCCCAGCTGCACGCCGACGGGGCCATGGTGCTGACCGGCCTCATCCTGGCCATGGCCTTCGCCGTACGGCTCACCCGGGTGCCGGGCCGTACCCGCACGCTGGCCAACTGGCTCGGCGTCACCGTGATGGCGCAGGTCGCGATCGGCTTCACCCAGTACTTCCTCGGCATCCCGAGCGGCCTCGTCGCGGTGCACGTGGCCGGGGCGACGCTCCTGTGGGTGCTCGCGCTCTACCTGCGGCTCTCGCTCACGTCGCGCAGCTCGGTGAGCGAGGAGACCGTGGCTCCCCGGGACGGGTGGCCGACCGGCGGGTCAGATCAGCTGGTCGATCGCGATGGCGAGGAAGAGCACCGTGAGGTAGCTGATCGACAGGTGGAACAGGCGCATCGGGCTCGGGTCACGGCCGGCGGAGGTGCGGGCTAGCAGGGCGTGGGCCTCGAACACGAACCAGCCGCCGGTGATGGCGGCCGAGACGATGTAGACGAGGCCGAGGTGGCCGACCGGCACCAGCAGGAACGATGCGGCGACCATCAGCCAGGAGTAGCCGACGATGCGGCGCGCGACGAACACCGGAGTGGCCACGACCGGCAGCATGGGGACGCCGGCGGCCGCGTAGTCGTCCTTGAAGCGCATCGCCAGCGCCCAGAAGTGCGGCGGCGTCCAGAGAAAGACGACCAGGAAGAGCACGGCGGCGGCCCAGCCGACGGTGCCCGTGACGGCCGACCAGCCGATGAGGACCGGGAAGCAGCCCGCGGCGCCGCCGATGACGATGTTGGACGACGTGCGCCGCTTCAGGCCGAGCGTGTAGACGAAGACGTAGAAGGCGATCGCGGCATCCGCCATCAGGGCCGACAGCCAGTTGGTGGTCAGGCCCAACACGAGCGTGGCGGCGATCCCCAGCACGATGCCGAAGATCAGCGCGGACCGCGGGGCGACCTGGTGCTGCACCAGCGGACGCTTGCGCGTGCGGTGCATCAGCTGGTCGATGTCGCGGTCGACGTAGCAGTTGATCGTGTTGGCACTGCCGGCCGCGAGGCTGCCCCCGATCAGCGTGAGCAGCACGACCTGAATGCCCGGCCACCCGCGGTCGGCGAGGATCATCGCCGGCACCGTGGTGATCAGCAGCAGCTCGATGATGCGGGGCTTGGTCAGCGCGACGTATGCCTGGACCTTTTGCCGGAGCGACGCCGACGGTGTCACCTGTTGCGGCGTGACCTCGGGCGCCTCTGCAGCCGCATCGACCACCGTGGGCTCGGCGGCGGGGTCATCCGCTTCGATGACGCGCCGCGCCGGCTTACGGCGCGAACCAGGCGGAGCCAGAAGGGACAAGCACGACCCCAACCGAAGGCGGGCACGGACGGACCGGCCCGGGCGGCACCCTGCCGCGTCGCC
Source organism: Frankiaceae bacterium (assembly GCA_965199805.1). Classification (GTDB taxonomy): domain Bacteria; phylum Actinomycetota; class Actinomycetes; order Frankiales; family Frankiaceae; genus DATAZK01. The sequence continues at coordinate 705,213 of CBDATO010000001.1, forward strand.
CACTGTAGCCGCCACCCGTCCGGCCACCGCCCTTCCCGGCCGACTGTGTGGGCGAGTCGACGCAAGTGGCGCTCTTGCCCTGCGCTGCTGCACTTACGGCTCCCGGAACGCCTCAAGTCGCCGACGCTGAAGGTGAACCTTTGGCGACCAGGGGTAGGCCCGACGGCACAGAAGCGGAATGATCTGACCGTCGGTCGGAAACCGGCTCTGGCCAGCCACGCGGGTGATCCTTCTGCCGGCTGTGCCCGAGTAGCGTTCGAGCAGACGAATGACCCGGTGAAGAGCGGTAAGTGACGGGGCGGGAGCCCCGTCGGAGGGAGCTGGCGGCGTGACCACCACCAAGGAGCGGACGACCGGAAGCGAGTCGGGCTGGCCGTCGGACCTCGACGGGAAGGCCGTCGATCTCATCCGGGCCCTCGCGATGGACGCCGTCCAGTCCGCAGGAGACGGCCACCCGGGCACGGCGATGAGCCTCGCGCCCGCCGCCTACCTGCTCTTCCAGGAGTTCGTGCAGCACGACCCGACCGATCCCGACTGGGTGGGGCGCGACCGCTTCGTCCTGTCCTGCGGCCATTCGAGCCTCACCCTGTACATCCAGCTCTACCTGTCGGGTTACGGCCTCACCATCGAGGACCTCCGGCTCTACCGGCAGTGGTCCTCGCGTACCCCCGGGCACCCGGAGCACGGCCACACCATCGGCGTCGAGACCACGACCGGGCCGCTCGGCCAGGGCATCGCGACCGCCGTCGGCATGGCCATGGGTGCGCGCCGCGAGCGCGGGCTGTACGACCCGGACGCCGCCCCCGGCGAGAGCGTCTTCGACGGCAACATCTGGGTCATCGTGTCCGACGGTGACATGGAGGAGGGCGTCTCCGCGGAGGCGAGCAGCCTCGCCGGTCACCAGAAGCTCGGCAACCTGGTCGTGCTATACGACGACAACCACATCTCGATCGAGGGCAACACCGACGTCGCCTTCAGTGAAGACGTCTCCGCGCGCTACGCCGCGTACGGCTGGCACGTGCAGGACGTCGCCGACTCGGAGGACGTCAACGCACTGCGCGAGGCGCTGCGGGCGGCGAAGGCGGAGACCGGACGCCCGAGCTTCATCCGGATGCGGAGCGTCATCGGCTTCCCCGCCCCCCACCTGCAGAACACCGGCAAGATCCACGGCAGCGCCCTGGGGGCCGACGAGGTCGCCGCCACCAAAGAGGTCCTCGGCCTCGATCCCAAGATCAGTTTCGCCATGCCCGATGAAGTCCTGGCCCATGTCCGCGAGGTCGTCGACCGCGGCCGCGCCGCCCACGAGAAGTGGAACGAGCGCTACGCCGCCTGGCGCACGGGCAACCCGACCGGCGCCGAGCTGCTCGACCGTCTCCGCGCCCGGCAGCTGCCGGCCGGATGGGAGGCGGCGCTGCCGTCCTTCCCGGCTGACGCCAAGGGCATGGCCACGCGTAAGGCCTCCGGCGAGGTGCTCAGCGCGCTCGAGGACGTGCTGCCCGAGCTGTGGGGCGGCTCGGCCGACCTCGCCGGCAGCAACCTCACGACCATGAAGAACGCCATCTCGTTCCTTCCGGAGACGGCCGACGACCGGGGCCCGTACGGCCGCACCATCCACTTCGGCATCCGCGAGCACGCCATGGGCGCGGCCCTCAACGGCATCGCGCTGCACGGCGGCACCCGTCCGTACGGCGGCACGTTCCTGGTCTTCAGCGACTACATGCGCGGGGCCGTCCGCATGGCTGCGCTGATGGGGCTACCGGTCGTCTACGTCTGGACCCACGACTCCATCGGACTCGGCGGCGACGGACCCACCCATCAGCCGATCGAGCACCTGGTCAGCCTGCGGGCCATCCCCGGACTCGACGTGGTGCGCCCGGCCGACGCCAACGAGACCGTTGTCGCCTGGCGGACCGCACTTGAGCAGCACGAGCGCCCGGTGGCACTCGCGCTGTCCCGCCAGGACGTGCCGACCATCGACCGGTCGACCCACGAGAGCGCCGAGGGCGTCGCCAAGGGCGCCTACGTCCTCGCCGAGGCCAGCAGCGGCACCCCCCACGTCATCCTCATCGCCACCGGCTCCGAGGTGACCCTGGCACTGCAGGCCCGCGAGACGCTCGAGGCGGAAGGCACCCACACCCGGGTGGTCTCGATGCCGTGCCGTGAGTGGTTCGAAGCCCAGGACCTGAGCTACCAGCAGACCGTCCTCCCGCCGAACGTCCGAGCGCGGGTCTCGATCGAGGCCGCCACCAAGCTCGGCTGGCGCGACTTCATCGGCGACCACGGCGAGAGCATCTCGATCGAACACTTCGGGGCGAGCGCGCCGGAGTCGATCCTGTACGAGCAGTTCGGCATCACCCCCGACCGCATCGTCGCGGCCGCGCACTCGAGCCTGTCCAAGGTCGGCGCCACGCACGGCTCCCCGACCGGCAACTGACCCGCCCCTCACCCCGTACAGAAGGGCCGCACCGTGAACGAGGAACTGCGATGACCGATCCCCTCCGCCTCCTGACCGAGGCCGGTGTCGCGGTCTGGCTCGACGACCTGAGCCGTGACCGTCTGCAGTCCGGCGGGCTGCACGACCTCGTCCGTGACCGCAGCCTCGTCGGGGTGACGACCAACCCGACGATCTTCCAGAAGGCGATCTCCGGCAGCGACCTCTACAACCCGCAGCTCAACGACCTGCAGGTGCGGGGCGTCGAGGTGGGTGAGGCGCTGCGGGCGCTGACGACCAAGGACGTCCGCGACGCCTGTGACGTGCTGCGTCCGGTGTACGACGCCTCCGACGGTGTCGACGGCCGGGTCTCGATCGAGGTCGACCCCCGGATCTCCGGCAACACCGAGGCCACCATCGCCGAGGCGCGCGCGCTGTGGTGGATGGTCGACCGTCCGAACCTCTACATCAAGATCCCGGCGACGATCGCCGGCCTGCCGGCCATCAGCCAGGCGCTCGCCGAGGGAATCAGCGTCAACGTCACGCTGATCTTCAGCCTCGAGCGCTACGACCTGGTCATGGAGGCGTTCCTCGAGGGCGTCGAGCGCGCGCACCTCGCCGGGGTCGACCTGTCGAAGCTGGGGTCGGTGGCGTCGTTCTTCGTCAGCCGCGTCGACTCCGAGATCGACAAGCGGCTCGGCAAGGTCGGCACCGACGCCGCCAAGGCCCTGCTGGGCAAGGCCGCCGTCGCCAATGCCCGGCTCGCCTACCAGCACTACGAGGGCGTGTTCGAGGGCAGCGAGCGCTGGGACGCGCTGGCCAAGGCCGGCGCGAAGCCGCAGCGGCCGCTGTGGGCCTCCACCGGGGTCAAGGACCCGAACTACTCCGACACCCTGTACGTGACCGAGCTGGTCGCGCCGGGCACTGTCAACACCATGCCGGAGGCGACCCTCAAGGCCGTCTACGATCACGGGGTCGTCGAGGGCGACAGCATCCGCGGCCACTACGTCGAGGCGCAGCAGGTGCTCGACGACCTCAAGGCCGTCGGCGTCGACTACGACGACGTCGTCGGGCTGCTCGAGACCGAGGGCCTCGACAAGTTCGAGCAGTCCTGGAGCGAGCTGATCGAGGTCGTGCAGGAGCAGTTGGAGGCGCAGAAGTGACGGAGGCGCTCGCAGCGGGCGCGGATCCACTGCAGGAACGGCGCCCTAATCCCCTGCGCGACCCGGCCGACCGGCGCCTGCCGCGGATGCCGGATCCGTGTGCCCTGGTGGTGTTCGGCGTCACCGGTGACCTCGCCCGCAAGAAGCTCATCCCCGCCGTGTACGACCTCGCCAACCGCGGGCTGCTGCCGCCCGGCTTCGTGCTGCTCGGCTTCGCCCGTCGCGACTGGGACCACGGCGAGTTCGCCGAGCTCGCCCGTGACTCGGCGCGCGACCATGCGCGTACCGACTTCCGCGAGGAGGTCTGGGCGCGGCTGAACGACAGCATCAAGTTCATCCCCGGCTCGTTCGACGACGACGACGCCTTCGACCGGCTAGCCCAGGAGCTCCACGAGCTGCAGGAGTCGCACGGCATCGGCGGCAACGCCGCGTTCTACCTGTCGATCCCGCCGTCCGCCTTCCCCGTCGTGCTCAAGCAGATGGAGCGCACCGGGATGGCGTCCAACGAGCAGTCGGGCGGCTGGCGTCGGGTCGTCGTGGAGAAGCCGTTCGGCCACGACCTCACCTCGGCGCGCGCGCTGAACGCGCTGGTGGACCACGTCTTCACCCCCGACGATGTGTTCCGCATCGACCATTACCTCGGCAAGGAGACCGTCCAGAACCTGCTGGCGTTGCGCTTCGCCAACACGCTCTTCGAGCCGATCTGGAACTCCAACTACGTCGACTCGGTCCAGATCACGATGGCCGAGGACGTCGGCATCGGCGGCCGCGCCGGCTTCTACGACTCCGCCGGCGCCGCCCGCGACGTGCTGCAGAACCACCTGCTGCAGCTGCTCGCGCTGACGGCGATGGAGGAGCCCAACTCCTTCGAGGCGAACGCGCTGCGCGCCGAGAAGGTCAAGGTGCTCGGCGCCATCTCGCTGCCCACCGATCTCGAGCACGACGCCATCCGCGGCCAGTACGAGCAGGGCTGGCTCGCCGGGCAGCGGGTGAAGGGCTACCTCGACGAGGACGACGTGCCGTCCGGGTCGACGACGGAGACGTTCGCCGCCGTCCGCCTCGGCATCGAGACCCGGCGCTGGGCCGGCGTGCCGTTCTACGTCCGTACCGGCAAGCGGCTGCCGCGCCGCGTCACCGAGATCGCGGTGTCGTTCAAACGCGCGCCGCACCTGCCCTTCGACGCCACCGACACGACCGAGCTGGGGCAGAACCAGCTGGTCGTACGCGTGCAGCCGGACGAGGGCATCACCCTGCGCTTCGGGTCCAAGGTGCCCGGCACGCTGATGGAGGTCCGCGACGTCTCGATGGACTTCCTCTACGGCGAGGCGTTCACCGAGGGCTCACCGGAGGCGTACGAGCGCCTGATCCTCGACGTCCTGATCGGCGACCAGAGCCTCTTCCCGCGCAACGAGGAGGTCGAGCTGTCCTGGCACGTCATCGACCCGCTGGAGCAGTACTGGGCGGGCCGCAAGCCCCACCTCTACCGCGCCGGCGAGTGGGGGCCCAAGGCCGCAGACGAGATGCTCGCTCGTGAGGGCCGGAGTTGGAGACGACCGTGACTCGAGCGAGCGCAGCGAGATCGAGCGCGGGTCGGCGACCATCACAGCGGAGAAGGCCATGACAACCCTGTGGGATACGACAGGCTCGGCGGTCGTCCGGGCGCTCGAGTCCGAGCGCCGGTCGGCCGGTGCACTGTCCGTCGGGCTCGCCCTGACCCTCGTCGTCGTGGTCGACCAGGACTCGGTGGCGGAGGCGGAGGTCGCGGCGAAGGCGGCGGCCGCAGCGCATCCCTGCCGGATCCTCATCGTCATCCGGCGGCACCTCGAGGCACCGGATCCGCGGCTCGACGCCGAGGTGCTCATCGGCGGCCGGCTGGGCCCGGGTGAGGCCATCGTCATGCGCATGTACGGGCGGCTGGCGCTGCATGCCGAGTCGGTCATCCTGCCGCTGCTCGCCCCCGACGCACCGGTCGTGTGCTGGTTCCACGACGCGATGCCGGAGAAGATCGCCCACGACCCGCTCGGGGTCTTCGCCGACCGCCGCATCACGGAGAGCGAGCGCGGGGCCGACCCGATGGCGGCGTTGCGCCAGCGTGCCGTCGACTACGCACCGGGTGACACCGACCTGGCCTGGGCAGGCGTGACCGGTTGGCGATCGCTCATCGCCGCCGCCTTCGACTCGCTGGCGAGCCTGCCGACCTCGGTGGTCGTGACCGGCGCCGAGGCACCGTCGGCGGCACTGCTCGTCGGGTGGCTGCGCACGAAGCTGTCGGTCCCGGTCGAGCTCGACGTCAAGGGCCGCGGCGTGCAGCAGGTCGCGTTCTCGTTCGCGGACGACACCCAGCTGATCATCCGGCGCCGCGACGAGCGCACCGCGTCGATCTCGCGCAGCGGGCAGGCCGACCGGGTGATGCCGCTCGCGCCGCGTGACCTCGGTGACCTGCTGGCCGAGGACATCCGCCGGCTGGATGCCGACGAGGTCTTCGCCGAGGCGCTGTCGGGATGGACCGGCATCAAGGGTCTCGAGGCGCGTCCGGCGACCCGGTCGCACATCTGGTACGACCCGATGCTCGCCGCCCGGCAGACCGAGGCACCGGCGTGACGGGCCGTGAGGTCGTCGTCCATGCCGACGCCGACGTGCTGGCCGAAGCCGTGGCGGCCCGCGTCCTGATCGCGCTGGCCGACGCGCAGGCCGCGCGCGGCACCGCCTCGCTGGTGCTGACCGGCGGCGGGATCGGCATCGCCACCCTGAAGGCGATGGGGGCGAGCCCGCTGCTCGGCACCGTCGACTGGCGCAAGGTCGACGTCTGGTGGGGCGACGAGCGCTTCGTCGACCGCGACGACGACGAACGCAACGAGAAGCAGGCCCGCGAGGCCCTGCTCGACGCCCTCGACCTCGATCCGGAGCGGGTCTTCCCGATGGGCTGGTCCGGCGGCGAGGACGGGACGGGTCCGGCTGCTGCCGATGCGGCCGCCGCGCGCTATGCCACGCAGCTCGCGTCCCACGCCCACGACGGGGAGACGGCTCCCCGCTTCGACGTCCTGCTGCTCGGCATCGGGCCCGAGGGCCACATCGCGTCGATCTTCCCGCAGTCCCCCGCCGCCCGCGACCAACGGGCGGCGGTGGGCGTGCACAACTGCCCGAAGGCGCCGCCGACGCGGGTGTCGATGACCTTCGCGACCATCACCTCGGCGGCCCAGGTCTGGGTCATCGCCGCCGGTGAGGGCAAGGCCGAGGCGGCGGGCCGGGTGTTCTCCGGCGCCGAGCGGCTGGACGTGCCCGCTGCGGGCGCCGTCGGCCGTGAGCGCACGCTGTGGCTGCTCGACGCGGCCGCTGCCGGGTCGCTGCCGCCGACCGTCTGACCGACCCGGGTCGGGGCCTCAGCTGCGGGAGGCGACCAGCTCGACCTCGTAGCCGTCACGGTCCTCGAGGTAGGCGGCGTGGTGCTCGGGGCCGCCCGCGTACGGGTGCCGGTCGCCGAAGAGCAGCCGCCAGCCGTAAGTGGGCGCCGCCGCCACGAGGTCGGCGAGCTCGGCCGGGGTCCCGGCCCAGAACGCGACATGGTTGAGCCCCGGCCGGGTGCGGTCGTGAGCCGTCACCAGCTGGGCCGGCGACTGCTCCAGCACGACGTAGCTGCCGTCACCGGTCCGCCAGCTCCGGCCGTGCTCCCAGCGCTGGTACGGCACGTAGCCGAGCCGCTGCAGCAGCCAGCCCCAGCTGACCGACGCCCGCCCGAGGTCGGGCACCCACAGCTCGAGGTGGTGCAGAGCTCCGCGGGTCGGCTCGCTCAGCGGCCGCGGAGTTTCGCCAGCGCCTCGTTGAGGATCGCCTCGCCGTCGGCGTCGTTGCGCCGCTCGCGTACGTACGCCAGATGGGTCTTGTACGGCTCGTGGCTCGGCGGCGGCGGGGTGTTGGCCTGATCGGTGCCAGCCGGGTAGCCGCAGCGCGGACAGTCCCAGGTCTCCGGCACGGCTGCGTCCTCCGCGAACGACGGCCGCGTCTCGTGGCCGTTGGCGCAGAAGAACGACACCCTCATCCGGGGGGCGCGCTCACCGCGCTCCGACTCACCCATCGGTCCGGCCCCGACCCGGCTCCCGCGAATCGCGTGTCCGCCCGCGCCACCAGCCACATGCACTCCCTCGTCCACGTCTGTTTCGTGAGCGACGCACACCGCAACCCCGCAGCCGGGTCTGCATCTGCTGAGGTCAGCAGCTCGAACCGGCCGGATGCCCGCGCCTACGCGATGCTACGGCGTGGGGGTCGTGCTTCGGGCGGGTTCCGACGGACGCGTGGACCCGAGCGACACATTGGCCGGGTCGGCGTTGTCGAGCGTGGGCACGACGGGGGCGAGCGCCACGTTGGAGCCAGTCGCGTACAGGCTGCCGAGGTCGGCCAGCGGGATGATCGTGGCCGACGACGAGATCCGCCCGCCCAGCGTCTGCCACGCCTCGTCCGCCGCCTCGGCGGAGGTCCCGGCCGTCGCGGCGAGCATCGCCTGCGCCGACTGGGCGGCCCGCAGCACGGGCACGGCGTCGGTGCCGATCCAGCGCGGGTCGAGCAGTGGCGCCAGTAGGGCCCGCGGCTGCGCATACACCAGCGGACGGGCGTCGAGCAGCAGGTCCCAACCGCCGGCGCGGGTGAGCGCGGCGATGCGGGAGACGGGGGCGTACACCGGGATGACGGTGACGCCGGCGCCCGCGAGGCGGGTGCCGACCAGCGCTGCCACGACACGCAGCTGGGCGACGTCGGGGACGAGCAGGCGCAGCGTGGCCCCGGCGACGCCGAGGGTGGGAGCGCAGCGCACTCCGGCGGCCGGGCTCGGCGACGCCGTCGGCGCGGTGGACGGCGTGGGGCTGTCGGAGGACGTCGGGGAGGCGGTGGCGGTGGGGCTCGCGGTGCTCGACGGGCTCGGCGTCGTCGAGCCGGACGGCGTTCCGATCAGCCCGGCGAGCAGGTCGGCCTGGGGGGTCGCCACCCCGCTGCCGAGCGCACGGGCGATGCGGGCGCGGGTCGCCTCGTCCAGGCATGCCGCCAGCACCCGGCGTACGCCGGGCACCGCGAGCCGGGCCGCCTGCGGGCCGCGTGACCCGACGGCCAGCAGCACCGAGGCGCGGCCCGGGTGGCTCACGAGCGCCGGTGTGGGCGTCTGCGGCAGCGTGGTCGTCGGCAGCGCCGTCACGTCCAGCGACAGGTCGGCGTCGCCCGAGGCGATCGCGGCGCGTACCTGCGCGGCCGTGAGCCCGCCGCGGACCGACACGTGGTCGACGTAGGCCCGGCGCAGCGGGTCGTCGGCCCAGGACAGGCTGCGGGACAGGGCGTACGTCTCGTCGGCCTCGGGGGCCACGAAGCGGTACGGCCCGTCGCCGACGAACCGCAGCGGGTCGGAGGTGACCGCCAGCCCCTGGAAGGACTCGACCGGCAGCGGCGAGGTCTCGGGCAGCGCCAGGATCGCGGTGAGGTCGTTCGTCGGGCGCAGCAGCTTGATGACCAGCGTGGTGTCGCCCTCGGTCGCCAGGCCGGGCACCGCGGTGGCATCCAGCGCGGCCAGGGTGGTCGGAGGCCGCCGGGTGATCCTGGCGCATGCCGAGGCGTAGCCGACCACCGACTCGGCGAGGAAGCCCGCGACCGGCGACCGCACCGACGGCAGGCAGAGCCGCTTCAACGCACGCAGGGCGTCGGTCGAGGTGACCCGGCGCGGGTTGGCGACGTCCCACCGCGCCGCCCGCAGCGAGATGGTGGCCGTCAGCCCGTCGTCCGACAGCTGCGGCGCACCGGTGGCGAGATCGGCGACCGGCCGGTCGCCCACCGGCTCCGACTCGGAGGCAGCCTCCGTCGGGTAGCTGTACAGCTGGCGCAGCACGAGTCGGCCCAGCAGGCGCACCGCGTCTGCCGGTGACACGCCGCTCAGCTCGGCGGCCGGGTCGGCACCGGTGACGGGGTCCGCCGGATCCAGGCTGACGCTGGGCGCGGTGCCGGCGACCCGGAGGGTGCCGCCGGGCTTGGGCTCGAAGGTCGGGCTCGCCGAGACGGTCGGCGACGCGGAGCTGCTGGCAGGCGGAGGGGGCGGCGCGGGCGTACCCCCGCCGCTCGAGCAGCCCGCGAGCGCGAGCACCCCGGCCAGCACGATCACCGCCGGAGCTGTGCCCCGCCGGCCGGTCACGCTGCTCCGGGTGAGGCGGCGCGACACCCGGCTACTTGTCCAGCAGGCCGAGGCTGATGATCGACGCGATCCAGACCAGCCCCACGGCGATGGTGAACCGGTCGAGGTTCTTCTCCACCACCGACGACCCGCCCAGCGAGGACGAGACGCCGCCGCCGAACAGGTTGGACAGACCGCCGCCCTTGCCGCGGTGCAGCAGGATCAGCGCGATCTGCACCGCACTGGCGAGGATCAGGATGATCGCGATCGTCGTCCTCATCGCGCGTGCCCGTCAGTCCGTCGCATGCTCAACCCGTCTGCTCTTGCCTGCGCACGCCGTACGGCGGCAGGTGTCCATCGGGAGCGCCGGCCCGGTCCTGACACCGGCGCTCAAATCAGTTGCCGGGTGTCAGCGTAATGGCACGCGACCGGATGTCCCTGACCGCGGTCGACGAGAGCCGGCGGTTCGTCGACGCACCGCTTGCGTTCCTGCTCCGACAGCTCGTTCGCGAACTTCTGGCAGCGGGTCCGGAAGCGGCAGCCGCTCGGTGGGTTGGCGGGGCTCGGGATGTCGCCCTGGATGAGGATGCGCTCGCGCGCCTTCTCCTTCACCGGGTCGGGGATCGGCACCGCGCTGATGAGCGCCTGCGTGTACGGATGCGACGGCCGCTCGAAGAGCGTGTCGCGGTCGGCCATCTCGACGATGGTGCCGAGGTACATCACGGCGACCGTCGTGGCGATGTGCCGCACGACCGACAGGTCGTGGGCGATGAACAGGTACGTGAGGCCCAGGTCGGACTGCAGGTCCTCGAGCAGGTTGATCACCTGCGCCTGGATGGAGACGTCGAGCGCCGAGACCGGCTCGTCGCAGACGACGAGCTTCGGGCTGAGCGCGATCGCCCGTGCGATCCCGACGCGCTGGCGCTGGCCGCCGGAGAACTCGTGCGGGTAGCGCAGCGCGTACTCGGGCGACAGGCCCACGCGGGTGAGCAGGTCGTCGATCTGGGCGTCGTCGACGTCGATGTCGTGAATGGTGAACGGCTCGCGCAGCGTCGAGCGGATGTTGCGCCGCGGGTTCAGGCTCGCGTACGGGTCCTGGAAGACGATCTGCATCTGACGCCGCAGGTGACGCAGCTTGGTGCCGCCGAGGTGGGTGATGTCCTCGCCGTCGAAGGTGATCGTGCCGCTGGTCGGCTCGAGCAGCCGGAGCACCGTGCGCGCCGTCGTGCTCTTGCCGCAGCCGGACTCCCCCACCAGGGCCAGCGTCTGGCCCCGGGCGATCGAGAACGAGACCTCGTTGACCGCCTGCACCGCCCCGATCCGGCGCTGGAACACCACGCCGCTGCGGATCGGGAAGTGCTTGGTCAGGTCCTTGACCTCGAGCAGGGGGCCGCCCGCGTCGGGGACAGGCGCCTCGAGCACGGCGCCGGGCTTGGTCAACCGGTCGGTCATGTCGTCACCTCGTCCAGCGGCTCGTCCGGTCCGTCCAGCCAGCCGCCGCTGGGCTGCTGTTCGGACGGGTCCGCGTCCACGGGAAGCCCCTTCACGGTCGACAGCTCCGCCGCGCGGTGCACCTGGCGCTCCTGCTCCGGCGACAAGGCGTCGGCATCGACCCGGCCGGACACCTGGTCGCTGTGATGGCAGGAGGCGAGATGGGCGGGCGACTCCTGGGCGACGAGCGCGGGGACCACCGTCCGGCAGACGTCGGTCGCGAAGGTGCACCGGGGGTGGAACGGGCAGCCGGGCGGCACCCGGATGAGGCTCGGCGGGGCGCCCGGGATCGGGTTCAGCCGCTCGCTGCGGCGCTGGTCGAGGCGGGCGAGGCTGCCCAGCAGGCCCAGCGTGTAGGCGTGCCGCGGGTGGTAGAAGACGTCGTCGGTCGGCGCGTACTCGGCGACCCGGCCGGCGTACATCACCATGATCCGGTCGGCGTGGCTCGCGACCAGGCCGAGGTCGTGGGTGATCAGCACGATGGCGGTGCCGCGCTGCTCCTGCAGGTTCTCCAGCAGGTCCATGATCTGCGCCTGCACCGTCACGTCGAGCGCGGTGGTCGGCTCGTCGGCGAGCAGCAGCACGGGGTTCAGCGCCAGCGCCATGGCGATCATGGCGCGCTGCCGCATGCCGCCGGAGAACTGGTGCGGGTACTCGCGGGCCCGGCCGGCCGGGTTGGGGATGCCGACCTCGCCGAGCAGCTCGACCGCACGACGCTTGGCCTGACCGCGGCTGACCGACTCGTGGACCCGGATGACCTCGGCGATCTGGCTGCCGACCTTGAAGACGGGGTTGAGCGCGGTGAGCGGGTCCTGGAAGATCATGGAGATCTCCTTGCCGCGCAGCTGGCGCAGCCGGTGCTTGTCGGCCGTCAGCAGGTCCTCGCCGCGGAACATGATCTTGCCGGACGGGAACCGCGCGGGCGGCGACGGCACCAGGCCCATGATGCTCATCGCCGAGACCGACTTGCCCGACCCGGATTCGCCGACGATGCCGAGCGTCTCCCCGGCGCGCACCGACCAGCTGACGCCGTCGACGGCCTTGACGATGCCGCCGTCGGTGTGGAAATGGACCCGCAGGTCGTCGACCGACAGCATCGGCGCGTCGGGGTCCGTCGCAGCGCCCTGCGCCTGTGGCCCCTTGGTCAGCGGTGTGGCCGCGATGTGCGGCGGGGTGTGAGGTGTGCTCATCGCTACCGCAGCTTCGGGTCGAGGGCGTCGCGCAGGCCGTCACCGACGAAGACGAACGCGAGGACGGTCAGCACCACGGCAAGGCTCGGGAAGAAGACGAGATGAGGACTCGTGTCCAGATGCTCCTGTCCGGAGGCGATCATGGAGCCCCACTCAGCCACGCCCGGTTTCACTCCAACGCCGAGGTAGGAGAGAGACGCTTCGGCGACCACTGCCGCCCCGACGTTGAAGGTCGCGTAAATAAGCACCGGACCGTAACTGTTGGGCAGCACGTGGCGAGTGATCAGGCGCCAGCGGGAGGCGCCGATCGAACGAGCGGCTTCGACGTATTCGGACTCACGTACAGAGAGAATCGACCCGCGCAGCAGTCGGGCGACAGTCGCCCAACCAAAAATGCCGAGCGCCAGAATGACGGGAAGCACCCCGGTACCGGCGACCGTGATGATCAGCACGGCACCGACCAGTAACGGAAATGCGAAGAAGATGTCGGCGACCCGCATCACAAACGCATCCCAACCTCGGCCGAAGAAGCCGGCGACCGAGCCGAGGACGACTCCTATGACGACCGCCAGCAAGATGGCCGCCAGGCCAACCTCCAAGGCAATGCGGGAGCCCACGATCACGCGTGAAAAAACGTCCCGGCCTACATCGTCGGTGCCGAACCAGTGCTCCCAACTCGGCGATTGAAATGTGCCAAGGATGTAACCCCTATGGGGGTCGACATGGCCGAGATCCTGCTTGTTCGGGTCGTACGGCGCGATCGTGGGGCCGAAGGCGGCGAGAGTCAACAGCCCGATGATTAGGACAAGCCCGACCACGGCAAGCCTGTTACGGAGAAAACGGCGCCAGACGTCGGACCAACGCCCCGTCGGCGTCGCGGTGCCGTAGGGGGCCGCGGCGCCAATCCGGCCGAGGCCTTCGACGTCGGAGGCCGTGTCGGGCGTCCGATCCCCGGCGCCCGAACGTCGATCATCATCGTCCGGCAGGAGTCCGATCTGCGAGGCTGTCACGTGTACCGCCTCATCGGATTCTCACCCTGGGGTCGAAGAAGCCGTACAGCACATCAACAAGCAGATTCACAAAGACGAAGGCCATCACGCCGTAGATGACAATTCCCATGATCACCGGGTTGTCGTTTCCCTTGATGGCGACAACCAGCGTTTGCCCCAGGCCAGGTATCTGAAAAACGTTCTCGACGATCAGCGCCCCACCGAGGAGGGTGCCGAACGAGATTCCGAGGTACGTGACAACTGGAATGATCGCGTTGCGCAGCACATGCTTGAGGATGACAACTCTCTGCGACAGGCCCTTTGCCATCGCCGTTCGGACGTAGTCGGCCCGCATCACCTCGAGCATGGAACCGCGGGTCAGCCGGGCGACGAGAGCGGCGTCAACAGCCGCCAGTGCAAACGCGGGCAGAACGTAACTGCGGAACCCGTCGTTGGTTCCGAAAAAGGGAAACAGCTTGAGCTTGAACGCAAACACCTCGCGGAGAACAAAACCGACGACGAAGACAGGTATTCCTATGGTAGCCGTGGTGACAACGGTCGCAAGGGTATCGAACAGGGAGCGACGAAATACCGCGGCAAGAATGCCTACCAGAACACCGAAAATAAGTTCGAGCGCGATCGCCAGCGCAGCTAGCCGAGCGGTGACCCAGAGTTTAGACGGAAGGATATCGGACACCGGACGATTCTGCTGTCGGTAACTCGTTCCCAGGTCAAAGTGGACGACCAAGCGCTCGACATATTTGTAGTATTGCACATAAAAAGGACGGTCGAGACCGTACTTCTGTTCCAACTGTTGGACGACTTCAGGCGACCGGACCCGCCCGCCTCCGGTGAGATTGTCAACCGGATTACCGAGCAGGAAAAGCGCCGAGAAGAGAAGGATCGTCGCGCCCACAAAAACCAACACACTCTGCATGACGCGACGTATCACAAAAATAAGCACACGAACGACCTTCCTGCCCCAAGAGCGGTCGCTCCGCCGCCAGGTTGGCGCTCACGTTCGCGTCTTACGATCGTCGCTCGCAGCCTGACCGACAGTGACTGGTCGGGGTCACTGGAACCACGACCAATCACTGCCGTCAAGACGGAGTTATCGACGCTGCGCTTCGGCGCGGAGCAACACTCAAGTCACTTCAAGCCGATCGTGCGGAGTGTCGGGTTCTCGTAAAAATCAACGTTGACCCCGACGAAGGCTTTATTGAATACACGATACTGGGTGCGATACCAGATCGGGATCAACGCGAGGTCCTGCCCAATGGCAACTTTCTCAGCCTGCTTGTAGAAGTCGGCGCGCTTGGTCGCGTCTGGCTCAGCCTGCCCTTCGGCCAGCAGTTGATCGACGACTTTGTTGCTGTAGCGACTCCGGTTATCACCCCGGTTGTCTGCCGGTTGAGTACCCAACAGTGGCGAGAGGAAGTTGTAGGCCGACGGATAGTCTGCACCCCAGGATTCGCGTACTAGGCCAGATGCATTGGGCTTGACAGCGTTAGCCGCGAGATCCTTTGCCGGAGTGGGAATCACGTTGACATCCCAACCCAGGACATCTGTCAGCATGCCCGCGACCGCCTGGATCCACCCTTCCTGCCCGAAGCCCGTGTTGTACGCGAGATTCACCTTCGAACCGGGCGGCAGGCCGGCCTCCTTCGCCAAAGTTTGCGCCTTCTCCTTGTCCTGCATCTCACATGACGCGCAGATGCCGGGTTGGTAGGTGCCCTGTCCAGCGAAGGGAGGTGGGATAAGCGACGTCGCCTTCGTCACGGAGTCTTTTAGGACTCCCTTGATGATTGCATCGCGATCAATTGCGTAGGAAACAGCCTCACGCGCCTTGACCGAGTTCAACGGGGGATTCTCCGTGATCGGCACCAAGTAATTGACACCGAAGGACTGCGACTTGATGAACTGGTTCTCGTCCTGGTCCGATGAGGAGTACTTGTTGGCGAGGGTCTGGATGTCGTCGGGCACCACGCGGGCGTAGTCGAAAGCTCCGGCCTGGAAGCCCTTGTCCTCGAACGATGAGTCGCTCCCGTCCTTGATTGTTACCGAGACCTTGTCCAGCAGCGCAGCCGGGCCATCAGTGTAATTCGGGTTACGGACGAGTGTTATGCTTTTGTCGTGCTGCCAAGGCTCCGACATCATGAATGGGCCGTTGCCGATCGGCTGATCGTTGTACTTGGTGTTACTAGCCGCCCCGGCTTCTTTCGGCACCGGGCTATACACCAATTGCGCTGTGCGCAGATCGAAGTCACAGTCCGGAGCGGTCAGCGCAATCTTTAGCACGGTACCGTTGGCCGCGACGCCGCTGAAGTCGGCCTTGCTCGGATCGGCCTCCTTGCTGGCAGCAAGAGCAGGTAGACCCTTGATGCCGTCCAACTGATAAACGAGGTCTGATGCTGCGGTGCCGATCGCCGTACGGATCATTCCGCGCTTGATCGATTCCGCATCGACGACCTCCCCGTTGGAGAACTTTTGATTGTCCTTCAACGTGAAGGTCCAGTCGGTGCAAGCCTCATTGTGAGAGATGCTCTTCGCCAACAGGTTGGTCAGCTTGCCATCCGGCGTGACAGTCGTGAGCGTGTCGAACAAGTTCTTGGTGATCAGCTGGCCGTCCGAGTCAGAGGCGTTGAAGGGGTCGATGGCTGTTGGTTCACCGATGGCGAGCCGAAATGTGCCACCGGACTTGCCCACTCGACCGTCGACCGGGGTCGTTGGCAGCTTTTCGATGTCGACAGCCTTGCCGCCGCCGGAACCGGCGTTGCCATTAGCGCCGCCGGTGTCACCGGTGCCGGAGCTGCTGCAGGCCGCGACGGCCAGAAGACTTGCGGCAGCGGCCGCAGCAGCGACCTTCTTCCCTCGAAGCATCCTCTTCCTTCCGTAGGACTGCTCGGCGCCGACGGACCGAACACCGATGCCTGCGCGGTCGATGCGAACCCATCGGAAGAGCGCGGCCGATGCACAGCCATTCCGGGCATTGAACACTGCTGCAAGATCGGAGGCCGTGAGCCCACGCCCAGTTGTTGTGAAGTCGTAACAGACCGGAGCCACGCCGCAGGACCCCAATCGGCTGAAGTTTTCCGCCCTGAGGCTCCTGTCCGGGTGAAATCTTACGGTGGATGTGAGTGTGGTGTGGACGCCCGAGCTCAGCGCAGGGACAGGGCGAAGCGCCGTCGCGCCGCGTCCGGGCCGGCGGTCGCTTCCTCCAGGGTGGCCTCGGTCGACACCGGCCGGAAGCCGGCGGCCGCGACGACCCGCAGGCTCGCCGCATTGTCCGGATCGACCTCGGCGATCAGCCTGGCGACCTCGTGGGCGCGGGCGTATGCGATCACCGCGGCGACGGCGACGCCGGCGACCCCGCGCCGCCGGTGGGACGGCACCACGGCGTAGCCGATCTCCACGTCACCCGACTCGTCGGGCGGCCCGTGGAAGCCGATGCCGCCGACCGCGATCGGCGGCCCGGCGCCTTCGACCACCGTGATGACGAAGATGCCGAACGGCCCCGGATCGGGGGCGACGGCGAGGCGCTGCAGGAACATTCCGGCGGCGATCTGGTCGTCCTCGTCCGGGAAGTCGGGTGCCGCCCGCAGACCGGGCGGACACTGGCCGGCCACGATACGGCGCGCCCCGGCCGGGTCCATCAACTCGAGGCGCACTGCAGCACCGGCGGCAGCAGTCACTCCGCGGTGAGCGCTCCGCGGACGATGGAGCAAAAGTCCTCGGCGATCAGGCTCGCGCCACCCACGAGTGCCCCGTCGACGTCCGGCGACGAGAACAGGGTGTTGCAGTTGTCCGGCTTCACCGACCCGCCGTAGAGGACGCGGGTGCGGTCGGCGGCACCCGAGCCGTACAGCTCGGCCAGCCGGCCCCGGATCGCCGCGCACATCTCCTGGGCGTCGTCGGGCGTCGCCACCTTGCCGGTGCCGATCGCCCAGACCGGCTCGTACGCGATCACGAGCTTGCCGGCCGGAGCCTCGACCTGCTCGGGGGCGAGCCCGGCGAGCGACCCGGTCAGCGACTCGAGGACGTGCTGCACGTGGTCACCGGCCTCGCGGACCTCGAGCGACTCCCCCACGCAGACGACGGGCGTGATGCCGCTGGCGTGGGCGGCCGCTGCCTTGGCCGCGACCGTCGCGTCGCTCTCGGCGTGGTACTGCCGCCGCTCGCTGTGCCCGACGATGACGTGGGTGCAGCCGAGCTTGGCCAGCATTGCGCCGGAGGTCTCGCCGGTGTAGGCGCCGTTGGTGTGCGCCGAGACGTCCTGCGCACCGAAGACGAGCGGAAGCTTGTCACCCTCGATGAGGGTCTGCACGCTGCGGATCGACGTGAACGGCGGGAAGACGGCGACCTCGACGGTCTCCGCCTCCTTCTCCCGGAGCCCGAACGCCACCTTCTGCACCAGGGCGATGGCCTCGAGGTGGTTGAGGTTCATCTTCCAGTTGCCGGCGATGAGCGGCCGGCGACCGGAACGCGACGATGCGGACGCCATCAAGCGCCTTTCTCGAGAGCTTGCAGACCCGGCAGCGTCTTGCCCTCGAGGTATTCGAGGCTCGCACCGCCGCCGGTGGAGATGTGACCGAAGCGCGCCTCGTCGATGCCCAGGGCTCGTACGGCCGCGGCGCTGTCGCCGCCGCCGACCACGGTGAACGCATCGGGCAGCGCCGCGACGGCCGCGGCGACCGCGCGCGTGCCCTCGGCGAAGGGGGCGAGCTCGAAGACGCCCATCGGGCCGTTCCAGAAGACGGTGGCCGCCCCGGTCAGAGGCTCGGCGAACAGGCCCGCGCTCCGCGGACCGATGTCGAGGCCCTTGAGGTCGGCCGGGATGGCGTCGGCGTCCACGACCTGCGTCGCGGCGTCGGCGGACAGCTCGGCGGCCACGACGACGTCGACCGGCAGCACGATCCGGTCACCCGCCTTCTCCAGCAGCGCGACGCAGGTGTCGATCATGCTCTTCTCGAGCAGCGAGCCGCCCACGTCATGGCCCTGGGCCGCGAGGAACGTGAAGCACATCCCGCCGCCCACGAGCAGCCGGTCGACCAGCGGCAGCAGCGCCTCGATGACGGCGATCTTGTCGCTCACCTTGCTGCCGCCGAGGATGACGACGTACGGCGAGGCCGACTCCTCGGTCAGCCGGCGCAGCACCTCGACCTCGCGCAGCACGAGCCCACCCGCGTAGGCCGGCAGCCGGTCGGCCAGCTCGACCACCGAGGCATGCGCCCGGTGCACGGCCCCGAAGGCGTCGTCGACGTAGGCGCCCGACGCGTCGGCGACCTCCGTCAGCGCGGCCAGCCGGTCACCGAAGGCTCCGCGGACATCGGGGTCCTTGCTGGTCTCCCCCGCGTCGAAGCGCAGGTTCTCCAGCAGCATCACGTCGCCGTCGGACAGCCCGGCGGCCAGCGCCAGCGCCGACGGACCCGCGACGCCCGGGTCGGCATCGGCCAGGGGCACCGGGCGGCCGAGCAGCGCGCTCAGCCGCTCCGCCACCGGGGACAGCGAGAACTTCGCCTCGTACTCCCCCTTGGGGCGCCCGAGGTGACTGCAGACCACCACCCGGGCGCCGGCCTCGGCCAGCGCCCGGATGGTGGGAAGGCTCGCCCGGATACGCCCGTCATCGGTGATGCGGGCCGAATCATCTTCCGCTCCGCCAGAGTTATCCAGCGGGACGTTGAGATCGGAGCGGACGAGGACGACGCGACCGCGTACGCCCGTCTCGAGCAGGTCGGAAAGACTGTGCACGCGCGAAGGCCCTGAACCGCTCAGAGCCGGGAGCCGACGAGGGCGGCCAGGTCGATGAGGCGGTTGGAGTAGCCCCACTCGTTGTCGTACCAGCCGATGATCTTGACCATCGGGCCGCTCGTCATGGTCAGGGTCGAGTCGAAGGTGCACGACGCGGGCTGGCCGACGATGTCACTGGAGACGATCTGGTCCTCGGTGTAGACCAGGATGTCCTTGAGCGGGCCGTCTGCGGCAGCGCGGAACGCGGCGTTGACCTCGGCGATCGACGGCTCGGACTCGAGCGTGGCGACCAGGTCGGTGACCGACCCGTCGGGCACCGGCACGCGCATCGCGATGCCGTCGAGCTTGCCCTTGAGCTGCGGGAGCACCAGCGCCGTGGCCTTCGCCGCACCGGTGGTGGTGGGGATGATGTTCTGCGCGGCAGCGCGGGCCCGGCGCAGGTCGGAGTGCGGGAAGTCCAGGATGACCTGGTCGTTGGTGTAGGCGTGCGTGGTGGTCATGAGGCCGCGGACGATGCCGAAGCTCTCGTCGAGCACCTTGGCCATCGGCGCCACGCAGTTGGTGGTGCACGACGCGTTCGACAGGATGTGGTGCCTCGCCGGGTCGTAGCTGCTGTCGTTGACGCCCATGACGACCGTGAGGTCCTCACCCTTGGCGGGGGCCGAGATGATGACCTTCTTGGCGCCGGCCTCGAGGTGCTTGCCGGCGGTCTCCGCCGTGGTGAAGCGACCGGTGGACTCCACGACGATGTCGCAGCCCAGGTCGGCCCAGGGCAGCGCACCCGGGTCACGCTCGGAGAGGACCTTCATCTCGCGACCGTCGATGGTGATCGCACCCTCGCCGGCGGAGACGGTGGCGCCGAAGCGGCCGAGCACCGTGTCGTACTTGAGCAGGTGGGCCAGCGTCGACGTGTCGGTGAGGTCGTTGACCGCCACCACCTCGACGTCGGACCCGACGGACCCGGCCACCGCCCGGAAGAAGTTCCGTCCGATACGGCCGAACCCGTTGACGCCTACCCGAACTGTCACGCTGCCTCCATCTGTGCGCTGCCTACGACCCGCCGACCGTACGAGAGCCCGGGCCGGCCCGGCCGTGACGGCGCCCACCCAGCGGGAAGGCGCGCACGACCAGGGATCATGTGAAACCCGAGCGTACCGAGTCTCCCAGATCCATCTGCCGGCCGGGGAGGGCATCACCGAATCGCCCGGATCGGACGAACGGAGCCGCCCGAACGGCTCAGGCGCCTTCGAGCAACTCCGGGCTCACGGCCGCTTCGGTGGTGGGCAGGCCGAGCGCGATCGCACGCTTGTCGGCGAGGGCCAGCAGCCGGCGGATACGGCCCGCGACGGCATCCTTGGTCATCGGCGGGTCGGCCAGCGCGCCGAGCTCCTCCAGCGAGGCCTGCGGGTGCTTCAGCCGCAGCTCGCCGGCCGCCAGCAGGTGGTCGGGCGCCGCCTCGAGCGCGGTGCCGTCGGCACCGACCGAGCCGTCGGTCGGCCCGGACAGGATCTCCATGGCGGCCGAGACTCGGGCACCGGCGGCGACCGCGGCACGCGCGGAGCGGCGCAGGTTGGCGTCGTCGAAGTTGGCGAGCCGGTTTGCCGTGGCGCGCACCTCGCGCCGCATCCGGCGCTCCTCCCACGCGAGCACGCTGTCGTGCGCGCCCATGTGGGTGAGCATCGCGCCGATCGCCTCGGCGTCACGGATGACGACGCGGTCGACGCCGCGCACCTGCTTGCTCTTGGCCTGGATGCTGAGCCGACGGGCGGCACCGACCAGCGCGAGCGCCGCCTCGGGGCCCGGCGAGGTGATCTCCAGCGACGACGAGCGGCCCGGCTCGGTCAGCGAGCCGTGCGCGAGGAAGGCTCCGCGCCACGCAGCGGCGGCATCACACAGCCCACCGGTGACGATCATGGGCGGCAGGCCGCGTACGGGCCGGCCGCGCTGGTCGATGAGGCCGGTCGACCGGGCCAGCGACTCGCCGCCCTTGTCGACCCGGACCAGCCAGCGCGCCGAGCGGCGCAGGCCACCGGCCGCCAGCATGACGATCTCGGACGGGTGGCCGAAGACCTCGTGGATCTCCGACCGCAGCCGGCGCGCCACGTTTGCGGTGTCGAGCTCGGCTTCCACGACG
Organism: Frankiaceae bacterium; assembly: GCA_965199805.1. GTDB lineage: Bacteria > Actinomycetota > Actinomycetes > Frankiales > Frankiaceae > DATAZK01. The sequence goes on from CBDATO010000001.1 coordinate 726,498, forward strand.
ACGCGGCCGTTGGCCAGGTGCAGGCCGCCCGCGAAACGCAGGATCACGGCCATCTCGGCCCGACGGCAACACGCCTTCCCGACCGGGAGGCGACTCAACTCGTCCTTGACGGTCGGTGTCATGGCAGCCACAAACGACGCCCCCTTCTGGAACTGACCCTCGGCCTAGCTCCGCACCGGGACCAGTACGACTTGGCTCCGCACCGGCACCCCGAAATCGCACCTTAGCCTGTGAACCAGCACGCAATGACGCTGTGTCCGGTCACGATTGCGTTGCGCGCCCGACCCGCAAGCCGTACGCGGCGCGAAAGGCGTCGGCGAGCGCGTGCGGGTCGTGCTTGGACTCCCCGTCCACCGCGACCGGCGCCATGAGCAGCTCCGCACCGAGCCGGGCCGCGGCATCGGCGAGCACGTCGGGCTGGGCGACCACCCGCGGATCGGCGATCACCACGTCGAGCCGCAGCCCCGGCACCAGCCGGTGCAGCTCTTCCAGGTGGGTGTGCGGCGCGAAACCGGCCGTCTCCCCCGGCTGCGCCGCGATGTTGAGGACGAAGACGCGCTGCGCCACCGCCGCCATGATCGCCTTCGCCAGCGTCGGGGCGATCAGGTGCGGCAGCACGCTGGTGAACAGCGACCCGGGCCCGAGCACGAGGGCGTCGGCCTCCGCGATCGCGGCCAGCACTTCGGGGCAGGGCGCCGGGTCGGCCGGCTCCAGGTCGATCGACTCGACCCACCCGGTGGTGGTGGCCACGGAGACCTGACCGCGTACGAGGGCCGGGCCGATGCCCGGGGTCACCACGTGCGCCACGATGTCGACCGGCTCCGCCGACAGCGGCAGCACCCGGCCGGCGCACCCGAGCAGGTCGGCGGCCAGGTCGAGCGCCGCGACGGGGTCGCCGGTGCGCTCGGTCAACGCCGTCAGGATGAGGTTGCCGGTGGCGTGTCCGGCGAGCTGCCCGGTGCCGCCGAACCGGTGCTGGAACGTGTCGGCCCAGAGCGCGCCCCGGCCGTCGGGGGCGGCGAGGGCCGCGAGCGCCATCCGCAGGTCACCCGGCGGCAGGGCACCCAGCTCGGAACGCAGTCGCCCGGAGGAGCCGCCGTCGTCGGCCACCGTCACGACGGCCGTCAGCTGTCGCGTCACCTGACGCAGCGCCGCGAGGCTGGCGGCGAGGCCGTGCCCGCCGCCGAAGGCCACCACGCGCGGGTCGGCGCCCGGGCCGGTCATTCGCGCCCCAGATCGCGGTGCACCACACGCACCTCCACACCCTCGGCCTCGAGCCGGCCGGCCAGGGCGATCGCCATCGCGACGCTGCGGTGCCGGCCACCCGTGCAACCCACTCCGAGCGTCAGGAAGCGCTTGCCCTCCTGCTCGTAGCCGGCGCGGGTGATGGCCAGCAGCTCCGACGCCCGGTCGAGGAACGGCTCCGCACCAGGGCGGCTGTAGACGTACTCGCGTACCGGCTCGTCGAGGCCGGATTGCGGCCGCAGCTCCTCCACCCAGTGCGGGTTGGGGAGGAAGCGGCAGTCGAGCACCAGGTCGGCGTCGAGTGGCAGGCCGTACTTGAAGCCGAACGACATGACGGTCGCCTGCAGGGTCGGACGCGTCGTCGCGGCGAACGCGGAATCGATCTTCGTGCGGAGCTGGTGGACGTTGAGGTCGGTGGTGTCGATCACGAGGTCGGCCTCGCCGCGCAGCTCGGACAGGAGCGTGCGCTCGGCCGCGATGTCGTCGAAGAGCCGCTCGCGCTGCCGCAACGGGTGCGGCCGTCGTACGCCCTCGAACCGGCTGACCAGCGCACGGTCGGAGGCCTCGAGGAAGAGCACCCGCGGCGGGGTGCCGCGGTCGTGCAGCGCCTGCAGGGCGGCCTGGAGGTCCTTGAAGAACGCGCGGCCGCGCACGTCGACGACCACGGCGATGCGGTCGACCGCGCCCTGGCTGCGCAGCCCGAGGTCGGCCATGGTGGGCAGCAGGACCGGCGGCAGGTTGTCGACGACGAACCAGCCGAGGTCCTCCATGCACTTGGCGGCGGTGCTGCGGCCGGCGCCCGACAGGCCGGTGATGATCGCGAGCTGCAGGCCACGGGTCGCGTCGTCGCCGGGCTCGCCGGCGGCGACCGGCTCCCCGGGCGGGATCTCGGAGCTCATCACTGCACCACCTCACCGGTCGTCGGGTTGACCGCGACGCCGGCCGGACGTTGCGCGAGCGCGCTGACGACGGCCTCGGCGGTCCGCGGCCCGATGCCCGAGACCTGCGCGACCTCCTCGGCCGAGGCGGTACGCAGCTTCTTCAGCGAGCCGAAGTGCTTCAGCAGTGCCTTGCGCCGGGTCTCCCCGAGGCCCGGCACGTCGTCGAGCGCGCTCTCGACCATGGTGCGCGAGCGCTTCTGCCGGTGGTAGGTGATCGCGAAGCGGTGCGCCTCGTCGCGTACGCGCTGCAGCAGGTAGAGGCCCTCGCTGGTGCGCGGCAGGATGATCGGGTCGGGGTCGCCCGGCACCCAGACCTCCTCGAGGCGCTTCGCCAGGCCGACGATGGCCACGTCGCTGATGCCCAGCTCCTCGAGTGCCGCGGCACCGGCGTTGACCTGCGGGAAACCGCCGTCGACCACGACCAGGTTCGGCGCGTACGCGAACTTGCGGGGTCCCTCGACCACCGGCTCGGGCGGGTCGATCGGGTCGGCAGGTGCGGCTGCCCCCTCGACCGCGTTCTCCGACAGGTAGCGGGCGAAGCGGCGGCGGACGGCCTCGTGGATCCAGTCGACGTCACCGCCGGGCACCACGCCGTCCTCGGTGGCCTCGGCGGCGCCGGTGCCGGCGGGTGCGTCGGAGCCCCGGATCGCGAAGCGGCGGTACTCGGACTTGCGCGGCACACCGTCCTCGAAGACGACCATGCTGGCCACCACGTTGGTGTTCTGCAGGTTCGAGATGTCGAAGCACTCGATACGCAGCGGGGCGTCGGGCAGGCCGAGCGCGTCCTGCAGCTCGGCCAGCGCCCGCGACCGTGCGGTCAGATCGCTGGCCCGGCGCAGCTTGTGCTGCATGAACGCCTGCTGCGCATTACGGCCGACCGTCTCCAGCAGCGCCCGCTTGTCACCACGCTGCGGGACCCGCAGATCGACCCGGCTGCCGCGCTCCAGCGACAGCAGCTCGGCGACGACCTCGACGTCGTCCGGCACCGCCGGCACGAGTACCTCGCGCGGCACGTCGTAGCCGTCGACGAGGTAGGCCTGCGAGACGAACCGTTCGACGAGCTCGGGCAGGTCCTCGCCCTCCACCTTGTCGACGACGTAGCCCCGCTGCCCGCGTACGCGACCGCCGCGCACGTGGAAGACGAAGACCGCGGCCTCGAGCTCGTCCTGGGCGAAGGCGACCGCGTCGGCGTCGGTGTCGTCGGAGAGCACGACGGCCTGCTTCTCGATCGCCCGGCGCAGCGCCCCGATGTCGTCGCGCAGGCGAGCCGCGCGCTCGTACTCCTGCAGGTCGGCGGCCTCCCGCATCCGGGTCTCGAGCCGGCGGACGAAGGGGGTGGTCTGACCGGCGAGGAAGTCGCAGAAGTCCAGGACGATGTCGCGGTGCTCCTCCGGGCTCACCCGGCCGACGCAGGGGGCGGAGCATTTGTCGATGTAGCCGAACAGGCACGGCCGGCCGACCTGCTGGGCCCGCTTGTAGACGCCGTTGCTGCAGGTGCGCGCCGGGAAGACGCGCAGCAGCAGGTCGAGCGTCTCGCGGATGGCCCAGGCGTGGGAGTACGGGCCGAAGTAGCGCACGCCCTTGCGCTTCGCCCCGCGCATGACCTGTAGGCGCGGCACCTCCTCGTCGAGCGTGACGGCGAGCCAGGGGTAGCTCTTGTCGTCGCGGTACTTGACGTTGAAGCGCGGGTCGTACTGCTTGATCCAGGTGTACTCGAGCTGCAGCGCCTCGACCTCGGTGCTGACCACCGTCCAGTCGACCGACCGGGCGGTGCGCACCATCGACTCGGTACGCGGGTGCAGGTCACCGGTGAAGTAGGAGTTGAGCCGGCTGCGCAGGCTCTTGGCCTTGCCGACGTAGATGACTCGGTCGCCCGCGTCACGGAACCGGTAGACACCCGGCTGCTCGGGGATCGCGCCGACGGCGGGGCGCCACGGCGCGCGGCCGTCGTTGAGCGCGCGGCCGGCGGCCCGCTTCGCGCCGGGAGTGGACCTGCCCTCGGAGGTGCGGTCGGGCGCCTCCGACCCCCTGGCTGCCACCCGTCCGAGGGTAGTCCGGGCCGGTGCCGAACGGGGGGACCCGACCCGGCGGCGGGGTCCGCGGAAACCCCCTCCCGGCGCCATGCGAGACTGCACCGGTTCCGCGCCTGGTAAGGAGGCGGTCGACGGGTGGAGCAGGGGGAGCACCCGGTTTCCGGAGACGGCTACGAGCCCGATCCGGCCACCGGTCACCGGACAGGCATCGACGCGCCGTTCGATGTCGTGGTCGACGTGGTCGTAAGCCGCGCCGCCCCGGCCGTTGCGCTGCGCGCGGACGAGCCGCCGCCTCCACCGCAGCCCCGCCGGCCGGGCGAGCTCATCACGGTGCTCTCGCTCGGGTGGAGCACCGGCGATCCGATGGCCGTGCACCTCACCGTGCGCAGCTCCCCCGACCATCCCGCCCTGCCACGCGGCAATTGGGTCGTGCTGCGCGACTTCCTCCGGTACGGCCTCGAGGAGCCGACCGGCGACGGCGCGGTACGCATCCAGCCCGACATGCATGCGCAGCGGGTGCAGCTGCGGCTGGCCCGCACCGGGCGTCCGGCGTGGATCAGCGCCCCGTGCAGCGTGGTGCGCGGCTTCCTCGACCAGACCGACCGGCTCGACCCCACCGGTGAGCAGCGCTCCGCCGACGCGATCGATGCCGTGATCGCGCGGCTGCTGGAACGCTGAGCCGAACTACTGCGCGACGGCCTTGCGCCGCCGGCCAGCGGGCTTCGCCGGGGCGACCCGCGAGCCGAGGATGTCGGCGAGGAACCGGCCGGTGTGGCTCTCCGGGACGGCCGCCACCTCCTCGGGGGTGCCCTCGGCGACGACCCGCCCACCGCCGGTGCCGCCCTCGGGGCCCATGTCGACGAGCCAGTCGGCCGTCTTGATGACGTCCAAGTTGTGCTCGATGACGATCACCGAATTGCCCTGGTCGACCAACCGGCCGAGCACACCCAGCAGCTTGCGGACGTCCTCGAAGTGCAAACCCGTGGTGGGCTCGTCCAGCACGTAGACCGTGCGCCCGGTCGAACGCTTCTGCAGCTCGGCCGCGAGCTTCACCCGCTGCGCCTCACCACCGGAGAGGGTGGGCGCGGGCTGCCCTAGCCGGACGTAACCGAGCCCGACGTCGACGAGCGTGCGCAGGTGACGCGCGATGGAGGGGATGCCGGCGAAGAACTCGGCGCCCTCCTCGATCGGCATGTTGAGGATGTCGGCGATCGACTTGCCCTTGAAGTGCACCTCGAGCGTCTCGCGGTTGTACCGCGCGCCGTGGCAGACCTCGCACGGCACGTAGACGTCGGGCAGGAAGTTCATCTCGATCTTGATCGTGCCGTCGCCGGCGCACGCCTCGCAGCGGCCGCCCTTGACGTTGAAGGAGAACCGGCCCGGCAGATAGCCGCGCACCTTCGCCTCGGTGGTCTCGGCGAAGAGCTTGCGGACGTTGTCGAAGACGCCGGTGTAGGTGGCCGGGTTGGACCGCGGGGTGCGACCGATCGGCGACTGGTCGACGCGGACGACCTTGTCGAGATGCTCGAGGCCGGAGACCGAACGGTGCCGGCCCGGCACCTCGCGGGCGCCGTTCAGCTTGTTGGCCAGCACGGACGCGAGGATGTCGTTGACCAGGCTCGACTTGCCCGAGCCCGACACCCCCGTCACCGCGACGAAGCAGCCGAGCGGGAAACCGACCGTTACGTCACGCAGGTTGTGCTCGCGCGCGTCGTGCACGGTGAGCACACGGCTGCGGTCGGGCACCCGGCGGATGTCGGGGATCGGGATGCTGCGCCGGCCCGACAGGTAGGCGCCCGTCAGCGACTCCTCGCTGGCGAGCAGCTCCTCGACCGGGCCGCTGACGACGACGTGGCCGCCGTGCTCTCCGGCACCCGGGCCGATGTCGACCGCCCAGTCGGCAGCGCGGATGGTGTCCTCGTCGTGCTCGACGACGATCAGCGTGTTGCCAAGGTTGCGCAGCCGGATGAGGGTGTCGATGAGCCGGCGGTTGTCGCGCTGGTGCAGGCCGATCGAGGGCTCGTCGAGCACGTACAGCACGCCGACCAGGCCCGAGCCGATCTGCGTCGCGAGCCGGATGCGCTGCGCCTCGCCGCCGGCGAGGGTGCCGGCCGCGCGGTCGAGCGAGAGGTAGTCCAGCCCCACGTCGAGCAGGAAGCGCAGCCGCGCGTCGACCTCCTTGAGCACCCGCCCGGCGATCTGCGCCTCGCGGTCGGAGAGCTCCAGGGTGGCGAGGAAGTGGGCCGCGTCGGCGATCGACATCCCGGCGACCTCGGCGATGGACCGGCCGCCCATGGTCACCGCGAGCGACTCCGGCTTGAGCCGGCTGCCGCGGCAGGTGGGGCACGGGATGTCGCGCAGGTAGCCCTCCCAGCGCTCGCGCGCCGAGTCGGACTCGGCCTCGCGGTGGCGCCGGTCGAGGTAGGCGATGACGCCCTCGAAGTTCGTGTAGTACGAGCGCTCGCGGTTGAACCGGTTCTTGTAGCGCACGTGCACCTGCTCGTCGCCGAGACCGTCCAGCAGGATGTCGCGCACCTTCTCGGGCAGCCGCTCCCAGGCGGTGTCCATGCGGAAGCCGACGTGCTCGGCCACCGCGGTCAGCAGGCGGCCGAAGTACTCGGTGTTGTGCCCGGTCGACCATGGCTGGATGGCGCCCTTGGCGAGCGACAGCGACGGGTCGGGGACCACCAGCTCGGCGTCGACCCGCTTCTTGGTGCCGAGCCCGGAGCAGGCCGCGCAGGCGCCGTACGGGGAGTTGAACGAGAACGACCGCGGCTCGAGCTCGTCGAACGACAGGTCGTCGTAGAGGCAGGCGAGGTGCTCGGAGAACATCCGCTCGCTGTTGGGCTCGCCGTCGGGGATGTCGACGAAGTCGATCAGCACGAGGCCGTCGGCCAGGCCCAACGCGGTCTCGACGGAGTCGGTGAGCCGCTGCTTCGCGCTCGCCTTGGCGGTCAGCCGGTCGACGACCACCTCGATGGTGTGCTTCTTCTGCTTGTCGAGCCTGATCGGCTCGTCGGCGAGGCGGTAGGTACGGCCGTCGACCCGCGCCCGCGAATACCCCTTGGTCTGCAGGTCGAGGAACATCTCGGCGTACTCGCCCTTGCGGCCGCGGATCACCGGGGCGAGCACCTGGAAGCGAGTGCCCTCCTCCATCTCCAGCAGCCGGTCGACGATCTGCTGCGGGGTCTGCCGAGCGATGGGACGCCCGCACTTCGGGCAGTGCGGACGACCGGCGCGGGCGTAGAGCAGCCGCAGGTAGTCGTAGACCTCGGTGATCGTGCCGACCGTCGAGCGCGGGTTGCGCGAGGTGGACTTCTGGTCGATCGACACCGCCGGCGACAGGCCCTCGATGAAGTCGACGTCGGGCTTGTCCATCTGCCCGAGGAACTGCCGCGCGTAGGCCGACAGGCTCTCGACGTAACGCCGCTGGCCCTCGGCGAAGATCGTGTCGAACGCCAGGCTGGACTTCCCGGAGCCGGACAGGCCGGTGAAGACGATCAGCGCATCACGCGGAAGATCCAGGGACACATCGCGCAGGTTGTGCTCCCGCGCGCCCCGCACGATCAGACGCTCAGCCATGCGTGTAAGCCACTCCTCGCGTGCTCGATCTCCGCTCTGGCGACTCTAGTGAGAGCCACCGACAAAACGCCCGTTCCGTTGGCAACCGGTGCCCGATCCGGCCTGCGCGGAGCCGCCCGGCGGGGCAGGATGAGGAAATGGCATCCACCGCCGAGGCGAACGCCGACCGTACGAATGGCAACCGGTACACCGGTGACGTCACCGCAGGCGGGCCGCCCGACACCCGCACGCTGCCCGGGCTGACCATCACCAAGGTGAGCGTCGGCGACTTCGACAACAACTGCTACCTGCTGCGTTGTTCCGACACCGGCGAGCAGCTGCTCATCGACGCGGCGAACGACGCCGACCGCCTGCTCGCCCTGGCCGGCGAGCCGGGGCTCGCGACGATCGTCACCACCCACCGGCACTGGGACCACGTGCAGGCACTCGAGGCGGTCACCCGCGCGACCGGCGCCCGAGGCATCGCCCACCCCGACGACGCTCCCGAGCTCCCCGTGCCGCCGACGCTGCTGGTCAACGACGGTGATGTGGTCACGGTCGGCAACGCGCAGCTGAGCGTCATCCACATCGTGGGCCACACCCCCGGCTCGATCGCCCTGCTCTACGAGCCCGACCCCCGCACCGAGCGCTCGGCCCCGCACCTGTTCACCGGCGACTGCCTGTTTCCCGGCGGCCCCGGCAACACCGAGAAGGACCCCGAGCGGTTCACCTCGCTGATGGACGACCTCGAGCGCAAGGTCTTCGGGCCGCTGCCGGACGGCACGTGGATCTATCCCGGCCACGGCAAGGACACCACGCTCGGTGCCGAGCGGCCGCACCTGTACGAGTGGCGCGACCGGGGCTGGTGACAACCCGGCGGCCGCCGGCCAGGTACCGACCTAGCCGACGTTGGCCGCCGACATCCCGCGCAGCTCCTTGCGCAGCTCGTTGATCTCGTCGCGGAGCCGGGCGGCGAGCTCGAAGTGCAGCTCCTTGGCCGCCTCGTGCATCTCGTCCGACAGCTGTTGGATGAGCTGCGCCAGCTCGTGTTTGGGCATCCCCGCCAGGGCGGCGGCGTGCTTGCCGACGGTCTCCGACCGCGACGACATGCCCGGCACCGGCGCCTTGCCGCGCGACTGGCTGCGCCCTGAGCCGCCGACCATCTCCCCGGAGCTGGTCTCGCGGTAGAGGTCGTCGAGGATGTCGACGATCTTCTTGCGCAGCGGCTGCGGGTCGAGCCCGCGTTCGGTGTTGTACGCGATCTGCTTGGTACGCCGGCGGCTGGTCTCGTCGATGGCGAGCTGCATCGACGGGGTGATGTTGTCGGCGTACATGTGCACCTGGCCCGACACGTTTCGGGCGGCCCGGCCGATGGTCTGGATCAACGACGTGCCGGAGCGCAGGAAGCCCTCCTTGTCGGCGTCGAGGATGCTCACCAGCGACACCTCGGGCAGGTCGAGGCCCTCACGCAGCAGGTTGATGCCGACGAGGACGTCGAACTCGCCCATCCGCAGCTCCTTGAGCAGCTCGATGCGCCGGATCGTGTCGACCTCGCTGTGCAGGTAGCGCACCCGGATGCCGAGGTCGAGCAGGTAGTCGGTGAGGTCCTCGGACATCTTCTTGGTGAGCGTGGTGACCAGCACCCGCTCGTCGCGCTCGGCCCGGGCCCTGATCTCGTGGACCAGGTCGTCGATCTGGCCCTTGGTCTGCTTGATGACGATCTCGGGGTCGATGAGCCCGGTGGGCCGGATGATCTGCTCGACGATGCCGTCGGCCTTGGCCATCTCGTACTTGCCGGGGGTCGCCGACAGGTAGACCGTCTGCCCGATCCGCTCCAGGAACTCGTCGAACTTCAACGGACGGTTGTCCATCGCGCTCGGCAGCCGGAAGCCGTGGTCGACGAGCGTGCGCTTACGGCTCATGTCGCCCTCGAACATGGCGCCGACCTGCGGCACCGTCGTGTGCGACTCGTCGATGACCAGCAGGAAGTCGTCCGGGAAGTAGTCGAGCAGCGTGTGCGGGGCGGTGCCCGCCGCCCGGCCGTCGATGTGGCGCGAGTAGTTCTCGATGCCGTTGCAGAAACCGACCTGGCGCATCATCTCGATGTCATAGGTCGTGCGCATGCGCAGCCGCTGCGCCTCCAGCAGCTTGCCCTGCTGCTCCAGCTCGGCGAGGCGCTCGGTCTGCTCCTGCTCGATGCTCGCGATCGCCCGCTCCATGCGGTCGGGACCGGCGACGTAATGGGTGGCCGGGAAGATCAGCAGATTGGTCGACTCGGAGACGACCTCACCGGTGAGCGGGTGCAGGTAGGTGAGCTTCTCGATCTCGTCGCCGAAGAGCTCGACCCGGACGGCCAGCTCCTCGTACACCGGGAAGATCTCGACGGTGTCGCCGCGCACCCGGAAGGTGCCGCGGGTGAAGGCCAGGTCGTTGCGCGTGTACTGCACGTCGACGAGCCGGCGCAGCAGGGTGTCGCGGTCGTAGGACTCACCGACGGTCAGCCGCACGCACCGGTCGATGTACTCCTGCGGCGTACCCAAGCCGTAGATGCAGGAGACCGACGCCACGACGATCACGTCGCGCCGGGTGAGCAGGTTCATCGTGGCCGAGTGCCGCAGCCGCTCGACCTCCTCGTTCACCGAGGAGTCCTTCTCGATGTAGGTATCGCTCTGCGGGACGTACGCCTCGGGCTGGTAGTAGTCGTAGTACGAGACGAAGTACTCGACCGCGTTGTTGGGGAAGAGCTCGCGGAACTCGTTCGCCAGCTGTGCGGCCAGCGTCTTGTTGGGCGCCAGCACCAGGGTCGGCCGCTGCAGCTTCTCGATCAGCCAGGCCGTGGTCGCGCTCTTGCCCGTGCCTGTGGCACCGAGCAGCACCACGTTGGTGTCGCCGTTCTCGATCCGGCCGGCGAGCTCGGCGATGGCCGCCGGCTGGTCGCCGCTCGGCGAGTAGTCGCTGATGACCTTGAACGGCGCCTGCGAACGCCGGATGTCGCTCTTGGGCCGCTCGAAGGTGCCGCCCTGCTTGTTGGCGGCTGCGGACTTGGCTGCTGCGGACTTGGGCGCGCTGTCACGTGTAGCTGTTCGAGGCACGCTACGTACAACACCACACGGGTCCGACAGAATCCGCCGGCCGCAGGATCAGCCGGCGAGCGCTGCCCAGACCTCGTCGACCTGGGCTCGCAGGTGCTCCAGCGTGCCGCCGTTGTCGATCACGTACACCCGCAGGTCGGCGACGGCCGCCCGACGCTGCTCGTTCGACGCCTGCGCCTTCATCCGGTCCTGCGCTTGCGCCCGCGGCAGGCCGCGACCTTCGAGGCGCTGCAGGCGTATGTCGTCCGGCGCCTCGACGAGGACCACCGCGTCAAACGTGCCGGCGACGCCGCTCTCGACCAGCAGCGGGATGTCGTGGATGAGCACCGGCACCCCGGCCGCCTCGGCCTCGTGGACGAGCCGCGCCGACTCGGCCTGGATGCGGGGGTGGGTGATGCCCTCGAGCACCTTGCGCCGGCCCGCGTCGGCGAAGACGATCGCGCCGAGCGCCGGCCGGTCCAGCGCCCCGTCGTCGAGCAGCACGCCGTCACCGAACGCGGCGCCGATCTCGGCTAACCCCTCGGTGCCGGGCGCGACGACCTCACGCGCGATCAGGTCGGAATCGACGATCACCGCCCCGTGCTCGACGAAGAGCCGGTCGACCGTGCTCTTGCCGGCCCCGATGCCGCCGGTCAGTCCCACTCGCAGCATGCGGCTATCTAACCCGCCGCGCTAACCCGCTGCGGAGGTGGTGACGGGCAGTACGCCCGTCGGGGCCTGCAGCGCGTCGATCCGCTCGACCACCTCACCGGCGGTACGCGGCCGGTTAGCGAGGTCGGGGTCGACGCACGCCTTGATCAAAGTGGTCTCTTCCGGGCCGAGTGCCGGGTCCACCTTGGGACTGCCGGCGAGCACGGCGCGCATCGCCATCATCGGCTGGTCGGCGGGGATGTCGCCGAACATGCCCTTGCCGGCCAGCGCCCGGTGCAGCGTCATGCCCAGGCTGTAGACGTCGGTCAGCCGCGACGGCTGACCGCCGGCCAGCATGGCCGGGTCGACGAACTCGACGGCGCCGATGCTCCGGCTGCCGATGCTGGTGACCGTGACGCCCGGCTGCAGCACCTTCGCGAGGCCCAGGTCGGCGAGCCGGCCGCCGTCCGCGGTGAGCAGCACGTTCTCCGGCGCGATGTCCTGGTGGACGATTCCCGACTCGTGCAGCGCGTGCGCCGCCCGCGCCACGTCGGCGACCGCCTTGCGCGCCGCGTCCTTCGTGAGCTCGCCGGTGGGCTCGGCCAGTGAGCCGCGCTCCAGCCATTCCATCGCGTAGAAGAAGGTGCCGGCCTGCTGCCCGGCGTCGAACAGGCGCACCAGGTACGGCGAGCGCACGGCGGCGAAGGCCTTCAGCTCCCGCGTCGCCCGGGCGAAGGTCTCCGACGTCGTCTGCCCGGCCACGACCTTCACGACCACGGAGGCGGTGTCGAGACCGAGGCGGGCGGGCGGGGTCGCCAGGTAGTACCGGCCGTGGTTGCCCTCACCCAACGGGCGGATGAAGGTGTAGTCCGCGATGCCGTCCACGCACTTCCCCCGTCTGCACGCTGTCTGTGTGTGCCGTCTGCACGCTGTCGATGTGTGCGAGATCAGCACGCTAACAGCGTCGCCCAACCAATGATCCAACTATCAGGGATCCGACAGACGCGGGGCTCGGGACGCTCTAGCGTGATCGCGTTCGGTGATCGTCCCCTCTTCACATCGGCTTCACAGAGGAGTCACCACCCGTGATCAGCATCGCGCACGGTGCCGCGTCGGCGCTCATCACGGCGGCGGACGCACCAACCGTTCCCGGCACCGCCAAGCCCCTGCCCGACCGTACGGCCGCCGTCTTCATCGCCGTCGTCTTCATCGTCATCCTGGCGCGCCTGCTCGGCCGGCTGTTCCGCCGCATCGGGCAGCCGCCCGTGATCGGCGAGATCATCGCCGGCATCCTGCTCGGCACGTCGCTGCTCGGCCAGTTCCACCACGGCGACCGCACACTGACGACCATCCTGTTCCCGGCCGACGTCAAGCAGATCATGCAGGTGCTGGCCAACCTGGGCCTCGTCATCTTCATGTTCATCATCGGTCTCGAGCTCGACCTCAAGCTGATCCGGGGAAACGAGCGCAAGGCCGGCGTCATCTCGCTGTCGTCGATCCTGGTGCCGTTCGTGGGCGGCGCGCTGCTGGCCCTGTACCTCTACAACAAGCACAGCCAGGGCGGGCTGCTGCCCGGCGAGCACGTCAAGAGGCTGGCCTTCGCGCTCTTCATCGGCGCCTCGATGTGCGTCACCGCCTTCCCGGTGCTCGCCCGCATCCTCAGCGAACGCGGGATGACCCGCACCCCGCTCGGGGTCATCGCCCTCGCCTGCGCCGCCATCGACGACGTGGTGGCCTGGTCCTTGCTGGCGGTCGTATCGGCCATCGCGGCGCCCGGTGACGAGCCGCTCTGGCACACCTTCGCGTTCTCGCTGCTGTACCTGATCGTCATGTTCGGGGCGATCCGCCCACTGCTCAACCGCTTCCTGGTCCCGATCTACCAGAAGGCCGGCCGGCTCACCCCCGACGTCCTCGCCTTCCTGCTCGTGGGCCTCATCCTGTCGGCGTACATCACCGACGAGATCGGCATCCACTTCATCTTCGGCGCCTTCGTCTTCGGCGTCATCGTGCCGCGGGAGGGCACCCACCGGCTCTTCCAGGAGATCCTGGAGCGCCTCGAGCAGGTCAGCGTGCTGCTGCTGCTCCCGATCTTCTTCATCGTGACCGGCCTGTCGGTCGACCTCACCAAGCTCACCGGCAACGCCGCCGAGGAGCTCGTCTTCGTCCTGCTCGTCGCCATCGGCGGCAAGTTCATCGGCGCCTACCTCGCGGCGCGCGCCCAGCGCATCCCCAACCGCCGCTCGCAGGCTCTCGCGCTGCTGATGAACACCCGCGGACTCACCGAGCTGGTGCTGCTGTCGGTCGGCCTGCGGCTCAAGGTCCTCGACGTCGAGCTCTTCACGATGCTGGTCGTGATGGCCGTGATCACGACCGTCATGACCGCGCCGCTGCTGAGACTCGTCTACCCGGACAAGCTCGTCGCCCGGGAGGTCGAGGAGGCGGAGCGGGCGGCGCTCGGCATCCCCAACGCCTACCGGGTCATGGTCGTGCTCGGCGACACGCCCCGCGACGCCCCGCTGGTCGATCTCGCCGGCGACCTCGCCGCGTCCGAGCAGCCGTCGCAGGTCGTGCTCAGCCTCTTCCGCCCGCAGTCGCCGCCCGCACTCGAGGTCGGTTCCGGCCTGTCGGTGGAGCTCCTCGAGATGGCCGGCGTCATGGGCGAGCTCGAGCAGCTCGCCGACGCCTTGCGCGGACGCGGGGTCGACTGCGTGGTGCTGTCGCGCTTCAGCGCCGACCCGACGGGCGACGCCATCTCGCAGGCGGCCGGCCTCGGCGCCGACGTGCTGCTGGTCTCGGCGACGGCCGACGTCGACCGCGAACGGCTGCTGCGCGAGGTCGAGATCACCGTGGCCCACTACGAGGGGGACGCCGCGATCGCCGACGCACCCGTGCCTGTCACCGGGCTCGCCCACAGCGGCGAATCGGCCGACGCCGCCCTGGCGCTCGCCGTCCGCCTGAGCGCCGGTCGACGGGCGACCCTGCACCTCGCCGACGACGGCAGCCGCCGCCGGGTGGGGGGCCTGGCCGAACGGCTGCAGCGGCTCGGGCTCGCCGTCGAGGTGGTGTCCGCCGACATGCCGGCCGCCGGTCTCGTGCTGCTCGCCGCCGACGCCCCCCTGCCGGCCGGCGCCACCGCAGCCCTGCGCGTACGCGCGCCGCAGCTGCAGGACAGCACCGAGCTGATCCGGCTGCTGGAGGCCGGCACCCCGTTCCCGGCCGCAGCCGCGACCCCCTCCGTCTGACCCGAACGCCGAACGGCGGCCACCGCGGGTGCGGTGGCCGCCGTCGGTGAGGCGTGCCGGCAACTAGGGCAGCGGCGTGTGCCGGACCCACTTCCACCATTGCGAGACCGAGCGGCCCATGCCGAGCTTGCGGCCGAAGCCGAGCTTGGCCACCTCGTCGGTGATGCGCAGCGCCTGGTACTGCAGCCCGAGGAAGGAGTCGACGGTCGCGTACGGGCCGCCGAGCGTCGCCGATCCCGACGCGAAGATCACGCCGTCACCGTTACGGGTGCCTGTGACCTCGAAGGACAGCTCGACCTGCATCTTGCCGTAGGGGTTGCGCTGGGCACCCGTCATGTCGAACAGGTCCTTGAGCAGCCGGTGCTCGGTGATGTCGGCCTCGAGGCCGGTGGCGTCGACGATGTAGTCGGCCGGGACGTGCACCGGCCCCTGCTGGGTGTTGACGGTCGTCAGGACGCGACCGTCGGGGGTCTGGGCCACCTCCGTGACCTGCCCGACGAGCTGGCGGTAGTAACCGCCCTTCTCCCCGGCCGCCAGCTGCTGCAGCCACAGCTTGCGGTGCGGCGTGGTGGTGCCGCCCTGCCAGCCGAGCAGCTCCTTGCGCTCCTCCGGCGTCGCCTTCTCCAGCTGGCGCTTGTAGACGCCACCCCAGTTGGACTTCGGCCAGTTGAAGCCCTGGATGCCGGTGCCGTACAGGCCCTTGCGCCGCTTGAAGACGCTCGGTCCGTGCCGGTCGGGAAGGTAGGTGCGCAGCAGGTGCACGATCGTCGTCTGCGCGCCCTTGAGGTTGCGGTCGTCGATGATCCGCTGCAGCACCCGCGAGGCGACGATGCCGCCGCCGCGGATCACGACGGTGCAGGGCCGGCGCACCAGCTCGTCGTACACGTGCTCGTGCGGCTCGTACGCGTTGACGACCCGGGTGTAGTCCTGGTGCTTGGTGCGGTACTCCTGCAGGTCGGGCAGGAAGCGCAGCCCCGGGTAGCCGACGGCGATGTGGACGAAGCGGCTCCGGTACGCGATGCGCTTGGTGGACGCGGCACCCTCGGGCGGGGTCAGGATCGTGAAGTAGCCCGCCCCCTGCCGCCGCCGGACCATGCGGACCAGGCCCTTGCGCAGCATGCTGTGGTAGTTGATCCGCGCCGCCTCGGCCTCCATGCCGGCGAAGGCCTGCCCGGCGCGCGGGGTGAAGTAGTCGGTGAGGATCGGCTCGCTGAGCACGTTCCACAGCGGGGCCATCTTGGCGCCCAGGGTCGACTGCTTCTTCAACCCCTGCGCCGTGGAGACCAGGCCTTTCTTGCCCGCCCACGCCTCGCGCATGGCGTAGCTCGGGAAGCCCCAGATGTTGTCCGGGTTGCTGCCCGCGTCGGAGCGCAGCCGCTCGCCGCGCGGCACCTGCGACACCCGTGTCAGGTACTCGTACGTGTCCCATGGCCGGTCGTTGACCCCGAGCACGGCGATCTGGTCGGTGGGCACACCGGCGATCCGCAGGTGGTCGACCATGACGAACGAGCCGATACCGCCGCCGACCGTCACGAACGGCACGTCGACGATCGGGATGCCGGCCCGGGCGACCATCTCGTCGGTCCAGACGGGCGTGTCGATGAGCTCCGGGGTCAGGTCACCCTTGCCGGTGAGCTGCTCGCGCTCGAAGACCCCGGTGCCCGGCGTCTGGATCGTCTGATGGGTACCGGACGGCTGCGGCAGGACCGGCGCGCCACTCGGCGGAGCCGAGACCGCACCGCCTCCTGCGGGCGGCCGGGGGTGGGCACCCCCGACGATCGTCTCGTTGCTCACGGCTCCACTCCACTTCCTGGGGACGTCGGACAGGCTGATGACTCGGGGACGACGGGGCGGGTGCTACCGGCTAGCGCTGGCCGCGGTGCGACTCGTACTTCAAGGTGCGGTTGCCGAGCTTGATCGTCGTGCCGGGCGTGAGGACGACCCGGCCGTTCGGCGGGACCGGCTGCCACTCGGGGCTGTTCGGCATCGCGATGTACGTGCCGTTCGCCGACCCGTGGTCCGACAGCCGCACGGTCCAGTCCTCGAGGGAGATCAGCGCGTGCGCCCGTGAGACGGTGCCGCCGGTGTCCTCGAGCCGCAGCGGACGCGCCCGGCCGGACAGCACCTCGGGGGCCTGCTCCGGCTGGCGACCGAGCACGTAGTCCTGCTCGAGCTGGAAGACCGAACCGTCGTCGAAGACGAGCACGCCGAGCGGCGGGCGCGGCCCGTCGACCAGCGCCGGCGTCTGCTGGACCATGTTGATCCCGCACACCGTGCAGAACTGCACCATCGGGTCGTTGAAGTGCCCGCGCTTGCAGAAGACGCCCTTGACCTGCGCGGGTGCTGTACCAGCCGGGGTCGGCTGCTCCGTCACCTCACGCGGGTCGACCGGCAGCGGCGCCCGGGCGGGCGCGTTGTCGTCGGCCAGCGACTCGACCTGGAAGTCGCCCGGCGGCGGGGAGCTCGGGGGTGCGCTCGGCGGCGGGCTCGACGGCAGCACGGGAGGGGCGACCGACGGGGCCGGAGGAGGCGGCGGCGGGCCGGGCACCTGGTCGGCGGGTACGGCCGCGGGCGGCTCCGGGGTGCTCTTCACGTACGAGAGCGGCGCGGCGGCGGGGCCGGCCGGCTGCTCGGCAGCGGCCGGGGCGGCGGACGACGGGAACGCGGCCGGCGCGGAGATGCCGGCGCCGGTGCGTGCGGTGAAGCTCAGGCCCGACCCGGGGACGATGCCGGCCACCAGGTCGGACGCCGCGACGGCCGTGCTGCCGCCGCCTGCGTCGACCTCGAGGTCGGACACGCCGCGCAGCACCCGGTCGACCCAGGTCAGCGAGTCTCGACCCGAGACGACGACGGCGCCCTCACTGCCCTGGGCGCGGACCTCGATGTCACCCACGACGAGCACGGCGACGTCACCACCGCCGAGGGGGGCGAGCAGGGCGAGATCCATGGCGTCGTCGTCGCTGGTGGCCAGCAGGCCGGCCAGCTTGCGGGCCATGCCACGACCCCCGCCCGGCTTCGCCTCGCGGACCAGGGTGAGCAGCTGCTCGAGCAGGGCTGCCTGCTCCGGCGCGGGTCGGGGGACGACGAGCGCCGCACCGGGGGTGCGGGCGACGACGCCGTCGCCGGGGGTCACGCGGGCCTGGAAGTCGTCCCAGTCGATCACGGGTGGTCCTTTCGCGAGGCGCAGATGCCTCGGTGGGAAGCGCAGGTGGTTCGGTGCGGAACGGAGCGCTTGTCGGTGCGGGCTCAGACGGTCGTGCCGGAGGGTTGCGCTGCCGGCTAGTGCGGCAACGCCCCGACGACCCGACCACCCGAGTGCCGCCAGCGCAGGAAGGGCACGCGCATCGGGCCGTTGACGAACAGGAAGACGAACACCCAGACCAGGGCAAAGTCGACGGCGAAGGTGGAGAACGGCAGCGCCTTCCACAGTGCCTCGGGCTCGCCGGGCACGATGCCCGACCGCAGCACGAACCAGCAGAGCGCGCCCTCGTTCACGATCGTGATGAGCCCGAACAGCGTGGGCCAGTCCTTCTCCCACCGGAACTGCATGAGGGCGTGGTAGACGAACTCCCACAGCACCCCCAGCACGATGACCACGGCGAGCACGATGAAGGTCAGCTTGTACGACTCACCCGGGCTCGCACCGAAGTGGATGTTCGGCAGGATCGGGGTGAAGATCAGCTGGACGATCGACCCGATGATCGCCAAGGCGAAGATCCGGGTCTGGATCCGACCGAACAGAGTGGGGATCACGTGCTGAACTCCTCGTCTGACCTGGCCAAATGAACCGTGTGAGATCGACATCGGCTGGTCGGCCGGTCGCGTAGATCACGTTAGGGTGACAGCCCATCGCGGTCCAGGGTTTAGACAAATGCCTGACACCGGAAGATCGTCGCGCCGGCGGTGGCACCACCGGGTCCGGGACGCACGAGAGCCCCACCGGTCGGTGACCGATGGGGCTCTTGCGTGACGTGGCGGGTGGACCGCCGGTGGAGTCCTAGGACTCGTTGCCGAACTGCTCGCGCAGCCGGCGCAGCGACTCCTCGTCCAGGGCGGACGCGCTCGTCTCGGTCTCCGAGGAGAACGTGGACGGGCCCGAAGCCTCGACCTCTGCCTGCTGGGCGGCACGCAGCTGAGCCATGTGCTGCTCGTAACGCTGGCGAGCGGCCTCGTACTGCGACTCCCAGGCGGACTGCTGCTCCTCGAAGCCCGGCAGCCACTCGCCGGTCTCGGAGTCGAAGCCCTCCGGGTAGATGTAGTTGCCCTGGTCGTCGTACGTGGCTTCCATGCCGTACTGGGTCGGGTCGAACTCGCTCGCCTCGACATCATGGGTGGCCTCGTTGGCCTGCTTCAGCGACAGGCTGATGCGGCGACGCTCGAGGTCGATGTCGATGACCTTGACCATGATCTCGTCACCGACGTTGACGACCTGCTCCGGCAGCTCCACGTGGCGCTCGGCCAGCTCGGAGATGTGGACCAGACCCTCGATGCCCTCGTCGACGCGGACGAACGCACCGAACGGCACCAGCTTGGTCGCCCGACCGGGCACGACCTGGCCGATGGCGTGGGTACGCGCGAACTGACGCCACGGGTCTTCCTGCGTCGCCTTGAGCGACAGCGAGACACGCTCGCGGTCCATGTCGACGTCGAGCACCTCGACGGTGACCTCCTGGCCCACCTCGACCACCTCGGACGGGTGGTCGATGTGCTTCCAGGACAGCTCGCTGACGTGCACCAGACCGTCGACGCCGCCGAGGTCGACGAACGCACCGAAGTTGACGATCGAGCTGACGACACCGGACCGGACCTGGCCGCGGGCCAGCTTGCCGAGGAACTCGCTGCGCACCTCGCTCTGCGTCTGCTCGAGCCAGGCACGGCGGGACAGCACCACGTTGTTGCGGTTCTTGTCCAGCTCGATGATCTTGGCTTCGAGCTCCCGACCGACGTAAGGCTGCAGGTCACGCACGCGGCGCATCTCGACCAGCGACGCCGGCAGGAATCCACGGAGACCGATGTCGAGGATCAGGCCGCCCTTGACGACCTCGATGACCGTGCCGGTGACGACACCGTCCTCGTCCTTGAGGGTCTCGATCGTGCCCCAGGCGCGCTCGTACTGAGCGCGCTTCTTGGACAGGATGAGGCGGCCTTCCTTGTCCTCCTTCTGGAGAACAAGGGCTTCCACCTGGTCACCGAGCGAGACGACCTCGCTGGGATTCACGTCGTGCTTGATCGACAGCTCACGCGAGGGGATGACACCCTCGGTCTTGTAGCCGATGTCGAGCAGGACTTCGTCGCGATCGACCTTGACGATCACGCCTTCGACGATGTCTCCATCGTTGAAGTACTTGATCGTCGCGTCGATGGCGGCAAGGAACTCTTCATCCGAAGCGAAGTCGTTCACGACCGCGGAGGTGGTGGGGGCGACGTCCTGCTCGGCGGCGGGTGCGTCGGCTGTGCTGATCGTCAAGGGGTTGGTCTCCGGACAGGGGTCAGAAGTTGTCGCACAAGGGCCGGGTCGAAGCGCCGGGCCGGGCTACTGGCGAGCGTGAGACTGACCGTGAGACGAATCGAGCGGGCCTGCTCTGTCCGAGACCACGCAGACCCCTGTGTACGGCAAGTGTATGCCCTCACGGCACCCGGTCAATACAGATGCCCAGCTGTCACCCTGGCTACGTACCCGAGACCGGCAGGATGACCATGGTGAACTACGACTCGGTGAACCCCGACTCGGTGAACCCCGGCTCGGCGGACACCGCCGACGACGAGTTCGGGGACGACGACGACGGCACGCTGGTCAGCGTCGAGTACACGGAGATCGACCAGTCGTCCGCGGTACGCGCCAGTCGCGCCTGGTGGGACGACGAGGCCGATGCCTACCAGGCCGAGCACGGCGACTTCCTCGGCGGGAGCGCCCCCGACTTCGTGTGGTGCCCGGAGGGTCTGCGCGAGGCCGACGTCCAGCTGCTCGGCCCGACAGCCGCGCTCGCCGGGGCGACCGTCCTCGAGGTGGGGTGCGGCGCGGCCCAGTGCGCCCGGTGGCTGCGCGAGCAGGGCAGCGACGTGGTCGCCTTCGACCTGTCGGAGGGCCAGCTGCGGCACGCCCGGGCCGCCGTCGGCGCCGACCGCGCGAGCGGCCGCGCTCCCCTGCTGGTGCTGGCCGACGCGGGCCGGATCCCGGTACGTACGGGCAGCGTCGACCTGGCCTGCTCGGCCTTCGGCGCCGTCCCGTTCGTCACCGACAGCGCCGCGGTGATGCGCGAGGTGGCGCGCGTGCTGCGGCCCGGCGGCCGCTGGGTGTTCAGCACCAACCACCCGATGCGCTGGTGCATGCGCGACGACCCCGGCCCCGACGGCCTGGTGATCGAGCGGTCCTACTTCGACCGGCGCTCCTACGTCGAACGCGCCGAGGACGGCACCCCGGTCTACGTCGAGTCGCACCGCACCATCGGTGACCGGGTGCGCGAGCTGGTCGCGGCGGGCTTCCGGGTGCTGGACGTCGTGGAGCCGGAGTGGCCGGCCGGCCACGACCGGGAGTGGGGTCAGTGGAGCCCGCTGCGCGGCGCGCTCTTCCCGGGAACGGTCATCTTCGTCAGCGAGCGGGTGTAGCGCCGGTACGCGCCGCCCGCTCCATCGCGACCGCCCGGCGCATCGTGCGCCGCCCGCGGGCCGTGTCACGCGCCTGCCCGTACGCGAGGGCGAGGCGATACCAGCGCTGCCAGTCGGCCGGGTCCTGCTCGGCCTGCGCGCGGCGCAGCTCGAAGGCCGCGTCGGGATCCATGCCGTCCGCCGGCTCCCCCGGATCGGGCCCGAGCATCGCCGCGAGCCGCTCGGTCGCCCGGCCGAAGCGCAGCTCCGCCACCACGATCGCGATCCCGACCACCGGCAGCAGCAGCACGCCGACCCCGAGCAGCTTGACCACCCAGCGCGGATCGCCGACCAGCGAGACGCCGCGGGCACCGATGACCAGGAAGTAGAAGACGAGGACGGCGACCAGCAGCAGCGCCAGCGCCTTGGCCCGGCCGGATCTGCGCTCGGGCACGGTCAGAGCCCGAGCAGACCGTCGATCCCGTACGTGAGGCCGGGGGTGGCGACGACATGGCGCACCGACAGCAGCACGCCGGGCATGAACGACTCGCGGTCCAGCGAGTCGTGCCGGATGGTCAGCGTCTCCCCCGCCGTCCCGAAGAGCACCTCCTGGTGCGCGATCAGGCCGCGCAGCCGGATCGCGTGCACCGGGATGCCCGACACGGACGCGCCGCGCGCGCCGTCGATCGCGGTCGTGGTGGCATCGGGACCGGTCACCGGCACACCCGCCGACTCGCGGGCCTCGGCGATGAGCTCGGCCGTGCGCCGGGCGGTGCCGCTCGGGGCGTCGACCTTGTTGGGGTGATGCAGCTCGACGATCTCCACCGAGTCGAACCAGCGCGCCGCCTGGGCGGCGAAACGCATCATCAGTACGGCGGCGATGCCGAAGTTGGGGGCGATCAGTACGCCGGCGCCGGGGGCGGCAGCCAGCCACTCGCGTACCTGATCGAGGCGGGCCTCGTCGAAACCGGTGGTGCCGACCACGACCGACAGGCCCGCGCCGAGACACCACTCGAGGTTGTCCATCACGACGGCGGGTGCGGTGAAGTCGACCACGACGTCGACGCCGCGCAGCTGCTCGCGGTCGTCGCCCACGTCCACCGCGGCGACGAGCTCGAGGTCGTCAGCCGCGTTGACGGCATTGACAACCTGGTAGCCCATGCGGCCCCGGGCCCCGAGCACACCGACCTTGATCACGTAACGACCTCCGTACTCATCGCGCGACTGCGTCGGAAAGCTCGGACGCGTCGAAGGGTCCCACGGCGCCCAGCGACAGCGGCTGCCCGAGCAGGTCCGCGGCGACCCGCCTCACCTGCTCCGGCGTCACCGCGTCGATCCGGGCGAGGGTCTCGTCGACCGAGATGACCTCGCCCTGGGCGAGCTCGCTCTTGCCGAGCCGGCTCATACGGGCGCCGGTGTCCTCGAGACCGAGCGCGATCGAGCCGCGCGCCTGCCCCTTGGCCCGGGCCAGCTCCTCGTCGGTGATCCCGTCGGCGGCGACGGCGTCCAGCTGCTCGCGGCACAGCTGCAGCACCTCCTTCGCCCGCCGGGGCGCGACCCCGGCGTAGACACCGAACAGGCCGGTGTCGGCGTAGTGGGAGGTGAACGAGTAGACCGAGTACGCGAGGCCGCGCTTCTCGCGGACCTCCTGGAACAGCCGGCTGCTCATGCCCTCGCCGAGCGCGCTCGACAGCAGGCCGAGGGCGTAGCGCCGCTCGTCGTGGCGGGACACACCCGCCGTGCCGAGCACGAGGTGGGCCTGCTCGCTGCTGCGGCGGGACACGCGGATGCCGGCGCCCGGATGGGGCCGTCGCTGGCCGGCGCGCATCGGCTGCGGGTCGGCGGACGCGTGCCCGCCGGCCGACTCCCAGGCCTTCAGCACCGACGCGAGCGCCGCGTCGTGGTCCAGCGCGCCGCTCACGGCGACCACGGTCGCGGACGGGACGTAACGCTCGCGGTAGTACGCGTCGATCTCGTCGCGGGCGAGCCCTTGGATGCTGGCGGTGGTGCCGAGCACCGGGCGGCCGAGCGGCCCGTCACCGAGGACGGCGCCGGAGAAGACGTCGTGCACCAGGTCGGCGGGGTCGTCCTCATGCATGGCGATCTCTTCGAGGATCACGCCGCGTTCGGCGTCGACGTCGGCGTCCCGCAGCAGCGACGCGGTGACCATGTCGGAGACCACGTCGACGGCGAGCGGTAGGTCCTCGTCGAGCACCCGTGCGTAGTAGCAGGTGTGCTCGCGGGTGGTGAAGGCGTTGAGCTCCCCACCGACCGCCTCGAGTGCCGCGGAGATCTCGAGCGCCGAGCGCTTCGGGGTGCCCTTGAAGAGCAGGTGCTCCAAATAGTGCGAGGCGCCGGCGACAGCCGGCGCCTCGTCACGCGAGCCGACCCCGACCCAGACCCCGATGGCCGTCGAACGGACACCGGGGACGTACTCGGTCAGGACGCGAAGTCCGCTCGGCAGCACCGTCCGCTGGACGGTGCCGCCGAGCAGGAACTCGCTGTCCGCTCGAGGCAACGACGTGCTACTCGCTGGAGGCACTGGCCACGACGGCCTCGGCCGAGGCGTCGGCAGCCGTCGCACCATCGGCACCGTCGGCGCCGTCCTCGCCCTCGGCCACCACCGGGCTGAGGCTGATCTTGCCGCGCGGGTCGATCTCGGTGATCTCGACCTGGACCTTCTGCCCGACGCTGACGACGTCCTCGGGGTTCGCCACCCGCTTGCCGCCCGACAGCGCCTTCATCTTGCTGACGTGCAGCAGGCCGTCACGACCCGGGGTGAGCGAGATGAACGCCCCGAAGTTGGTCGTCTTGACGACCGTGCCGAGGTAGCGCTCCCCCAGCTCGGGCAGCTGCGGGTTGGCGATCGCGTTGATCGCCGACCGGGCCGCCTCGGCGGTCGGGCCGTCGGTGGCACCGATGTAGATGGTGCCGTCGTCCTCGATGGAGATGTCGGCGCCGGTGTCGGCCTGGATCTGGTTGATGATCTTCCCCTTCGGGCCGATCACCTCACCGATCTTGTCGACGGGGATCTTGACGGTGATGACCCGCGGTGCGGTCGCCGCCATGTCGTCCGGCACGTCGATCGCCGAGCTCATCACGTCGAGGATGGTCAGCCGGGCGCCACGCGCCTGCTGCAGGGCCGAGGCCAGCACCGAGGCGGGGATGCCGTCGAGCTTGGTGTCGAGCTGCAGCGCGGTGATGAAGTCCTTCGTGCCGGCGACCTTGAAGTCCATGTCGCCGAACGCGTCCTCGGCACCGAGGATGTCGGTGAGGGTGACGAAGTTGTCCCCGTCCGAGATGAGGCCCATCGCGATGCCCGCGACCGGCGCCTTCAGCGGAACACCGGCGTTGAGCAGGCTCATCGTGCTGGCGCAGACCGAGCCCATGCTGGTCGAGCCGTTGGAGCTCAGCGCCTCGCTCACCTGGCGGATCGCGTACGGGAACTCCTCACGCGACGGCAGGACGGGGAGCAGCGCCCGCTCGGCCAGCGCGCCGTGGCCGATCTCGCGGCGCTTCGGCGACCCGACCCGGCCGGTCTCACCGGTCGAGTACGGCGGGAAGTTGTAGTTGTGCATGTAGCGCTTGCGGTTGTCCGGGTTGAGCGTGTCGATCATCTGCTCCATGCGCAGCATGGCCAGCGTCGTCACACCCAGGATCTGGGTCTCGCCACGCTCGAAGAGCGCCGAGCCGTGCACCCGCGGGATCACGTCGACCTCGGCGGACAGTGCCCGGATGTCGGTGAGCCCACGGCCGTCGATGCGGACCTTGTCGCGGATGACGCGCTCGCGCACCAGCTTCTTGGTCAGCGCGCGGAACGCGGCGCCGATCTCCTTCTCGCGGCCGGCGAAGTCGGCCCCGATGCGCTCCTCGGCGAGGGCGCGTACGCGGTCCTCCTCCTCCTGGCGCTCCTGCTTGCCGGCGATCGTGAGAGCGGCGGCGAGCTCGGTGCCGACGGCACCGGTCAGGGCGTCCAGCAGGTCCTGGCCGTAGTCCACGAAGAGCGGGAAGGTGCCGGTGGCCTTGGCGGCCTTGGCGGCGAGCTCGCTCTGTGCGGCGCACAGGGCGGCGATGGTGGGCTTGGCGGCCTCGAGGCCCGCGGCGACGACCTCCTCGGTCGGCGCGACGGCGCCACCGGCGATCAGCTCGACGGTGTCCTTGGTGGCCTCGGCCTCGACCATCATGATCGCGACGTCGCCACCCTCGAGGGCGCGGCCGGCGACGACCATGTCGAAGGTCGCGGACGCGAGCTCCTCGTGGGTCGGGAACGCGACCCAGTCACCGTTGATGAGCGCGACGCGCGTGGCACCGATGGGGCCGGAGAACGGAAGCCCGGCCAGGATGGTGCTGGCGCTGGCGGCGTTGATCGCTACGACGTCGTAGAGGTCGTTGGGGTCGAGCGAGAGAATGGTGCAGACGACCTGGATCTCGTTGCGCAGGCCCTTGACGAAGGACGGGCGCAGCGGCCGGTCGATCAGCCGGCAGGTGAGGATCGCGTCCTCGCTGGGCCGGCCTTCGCGGCGGAAGAACGAGCCGGGGATACGCCCGACGGCGTACATCCGCTCCTCGACGTCGACCGTGAGGGGGAAGAAGTCGAGCTGGTCCTTCGGCCGCTTGCTGGCGGTCGTCGCCGACAGGATCATGGTCTCGTCGTCGAGGTAGGCGACGGCACTGCCGGCCGCCTGCCGGGCGAGGCGCCCGGTCTCGAACCGGATCTGGCGCGTGCCGCCCGGGTTGGTGATGGTGGCGACGACCTCGGTCACGCCGTCGTTGTCGTCTGCGGTGTCGACCGCGGAATCTGTGGTGATGTCGGACCCGGTCACGGGTCTCCCTCCTCGTTGGCCCGGCCAGCGAAGAGGTGAGTCGGTGCTCAGTCGAAGTCTCCGGGGCAACGCGGCTGCTCGGACGAACCGGCGGCCGGGACCCGGAGGCCACCACCGAGGACCGACGCTACGACGCGGCCCGGCGGGTGTGCCTGGGTGGTGGAGCGGGCGGCCGGACGGCTGCGCGCCCCACCGGGGCTAGTGGTGCTTGTTGGCGGTGGACGTGCGATGCGGAAGCGGGGCCTCGACGCTCATCGAGCTGCGAGGCACGGCGCTAGCGGCGCAGGCCGAGCCGCTCGATGAGCGAGCGGTAACGGGCGATGTCGGTCTTGCGCAGGTAATCCAGCAGCCGGCGACGCCGGCCGACCAGCAGCAGCAGGCCACGCCGGCTGTGGTGGTCGTGCTTGTGGATCTTCAGGTGCTCAGTCAGATCCCTGATCCGCTGCGACAGCATCGCGACCTGCACCTCGGGCGATCCCGTGTCACGCTCGACCGTCGCGTACTCGGTCAGGATCCGCTGCTTGACGTCGGTGGCGAGCGGCACGCCGGAACTCCTCAAAATCTTCAAAGCTTCTGGGTCGCGCCTTCGATGTCCAGCGCGGAGAGCTCCGCGGCTGAAAACTGACGGCAAGCGACGAGACCGAACGGACGTCCGGCGCGGTTCAGGCTACCACCGCCGGGCCTGGGGGGCTCGCGGCCCGTGGGCGCGGGATGCCGCAGGGGTCAGCCGTCGCCCAGGTAGGCCAGGAAGTTGAGCAGCTCATCGGGGTTGAACGGCTTGGCCAGGAAGTAGTCGACGCCCTCGGTCCAGGCCCGCCAGGCCTGCGCGTCGTCGGCTGCCGCGGTGAGCATGACGACCGGCAGGTCCGACCCGCCCTCGCTCTCGCGGATGCGGTTGAGCACCGCGTGTCCGTCCAGCCCCGGCATCATCACGTCGAGGATCACACAGTCCGGATTCTCGGACTGCATCATCCGCAGCGCCGCGAAGCCGTCGCCCGCCGCCACCGTCGCGTAGCCGTAGGTCTGGAGCACGTCGCAGACGAGCCGGCGGACCGAGGTGTCGTCGTCGACGACGAGAACCTTGCTGATCACCACGACGACGACCTTTCCGTGCAGGCCCGGACGCTCCGGACCTCAACAGGATCGGCGCGCCGGACCCACTCACTTGCCACCCGTCCGGGTGAGCGCTACGGCGTCCGGAGCAGTCGGTGTGGGCCGAACGGAGCAACGGCCGACCGCTCGGGTCAGTGCAGTCCGAGGATCTCGCGGGTGTGCACGACGTCCTGGTCGATCTGCTTCACCAGTGCCTCGGCGGTCGTGTACTTCTCCGTCGGGCGCAGCCGCTCGATGAAGTCCAGCCCCACGCTCGCGCCGTAGAGGTCGCCGGACCAGTCGAGCACGTACGCCTCGACCCGCCGGTCGGAGCCGGAGAACGTCGGGTTCGTGCCGATCGAGATGGCGGCGGCCAGCGGCTCGCCCTCGCCGGCGCCGGACTCCACCCGCAGATACCCCGCGTAGACCCCGTCGGCCGGCACCGCCCCGTAGGCGGTCGTGGCCAGGTTCGCCGTCGGGTAGCCGAGCTCGCGTCCACGCTGGTCACCGCGGACGACGATGCCCTCGATCCGGTGCGGTCGGCCGAGGGCGCGCGCGGCCGCGACCACGTCACCGCCGGCCACGCACGAGCGGATGTAGGTCGAGCTGATGGCGGTGGTGTCGGCGGCGCCCAGCATCTCGTGCGGCTCGCCCAGCAGCGGTACCGCGTCGACGGCGAAGCCGAACGTGCGGCCGGCCTTGCGCAGCGTCTCGATCGTGCCCGCCGCCTTGCGCCCGTACGTGAAGTTCTCCCCCACGACCACGGCGCTCGCGTGCAGCGAGTCGACCAGCACCTCGTGCACGAACTCGTCGGGGCCGAGCCGGCTGAACTCCACCGTGAACGGCAGCACGCACATCACGTCGACGCCGAGGTCCTCGACCAGGTCGGCCTTCAGCCGGGGCGGCGACAGCACGGCCGGGTGCGAGCCCGGACGCAGCACCTCGCTGGGGTGCGGGTCGAAGGTGAGCACCACGGACGGCTGGCCTGCGGCCCGGGCGAGCGCCACGGCCCGGCCGATGATCTGCCGGTGCCCCAGGTGGACACCGTCGTAGACGCCGATGGTGACGACGCACCGGCCCCAGCCGGAGGGCGCCCCGGACAGTCCGCGCCAACGTTGCACGCAACCAGCCTGCCAGAAGGCGCCGCCGACGTTCTGAAGCCCGAGCGGCGGTCCGCTGCTCAGGCGGGGCGCAGCACCACGAGCGGACGGGCGGCCCGCGGGTTGCCGTCGGCGTCCGGCACGTCCTCGACGACGGCGAGGGCCCGGCCGGCGCCGTCGAAGGCCCCGATCGGGCCGGGACGACCCGACGGGGGGATGGGCCGCCCGTGCCGCAGGTCCTCGGCCATGTCGTCGGGCAGGTCGCGCCGGGGAAACGTGCCGGCGACCGCGTCGTCCAGCGGCAGCAGGACCAGGCTCTCGGAGTGCTGCTCCAGCGTGTACGCGGCGTCCAGGGTGAAGGCGCCGACCCGGGTGCGGCGCAGGGCGGTGAGGTGCCCGCCGCAGCCGAGGGCCGTACCCAGGTCGCGGGCCAGGGCCCGGATGTAGGTGCCGGACGTACAGGCAACCACCACGTCGAGATCGAGCACGTCGGGCTCGAAGGAGCGCCGGGAGGCGAGCACGTCGAACCGCGAGACGGTGACGGCCCGTGCCGCCAGCTCGACCTCCTCGCCGGCCCGCACCCTGGCGTACGCCCGCTTGCCGTCGACCTTGATCGCGCTGACCGCGCTCGGCACCTGACGGATGTCACCGGTGAGCGCGGCGATGCCCGCAGCGACCGCGTCGGGGGTGGCCGCGACGGGCGGTGCGGTGAGCACCGGCTCACCCTCGGCGTCGTCGGTCGTCGTGGCGATCCCCAGCCGGATCGTGGCCGCGTACTCCTTCTCCGCCAGCTGCAGGTGGCCCAGCAGGCGGGTGGCCCGGCCGACCCCGCAGATCAGCACCCCGGTGGCCATCGGGTCGAGGGTGCCCGCATGGCCGACCCGCCGGGTGCCGGCCAGCCGGCGGATGCGCGCGACGACGTCGTGGCTGGTCATGCCGCCGGACTTGTCGACGACGACCAGGCCGCCGTCGACAGGCGGCTCGCCGGCCTTCTTCGGGCTCACGGCTTGTTCGAACTCACGCTCGGGCGTCGGCTGCCGGCAGGGCCGACACCAGCCGCGCGACGATCTCCTCCGGCGTACCGGAGGCGCTGAAGCCCGCGGCCAGGCGGTGGCCGCCGCCGCCGAGCGCCGCACAGGCGGCCCCGATGTCGGTGGCGCCGCGCGAGCGGACGGACACCTTCCAGCGCAGGCACGGAGGACCGGTCGGGTCCTCCTTCAACACCACAGCCACGTCGTGCTCCGGCACGACACGGATGACGTCGATGACGCCCTCGGTCTCGTCGGCCGTCGCGGCGCAGGCCTGCAGGTCGGCGGCGGTGATGGACGTCCAGATGACGTCGCCCTCCCCGCGGACCCGGCGCAGCGCCGTCGCCAGCACCCCGAGGTAGGCGGCGGGCCGGGTGTCCCACAGCGCGGTGCTGATGACGTCCTGCCGGGCTCCGGCGGAGAGCAACCGGGCCGCCAGCAGATGGCTGCCGGGTGTCGTCGCCGCGTACCGGAACGACCCGGTGTCGGCGGCGAGGCCGGCGTACAGACAGGTGGCGAGCCGGGCGTCCAGCTCGACGTCGAGCTCGTCCGCGATGAGCCGGGCGACGATCTCGCAGGTGGCCGCGGCCGTCGCGTCGATCAGACGGTGGTCGCCGAAGGACAGCCCCCGGGCGTGGTGGTCGACGACGAGCGACGGGCCGCGCCCGAGGTAGGCCTCGAGCTTCCCGAGCCGCTCGGCCGAGCTGGTGTCGAAGACGACGACGAGGACGGGGTCGGCCGGCAGCTGATCCGCGGCGACCAGCAGCTCTGCGCCGGGCAGGAAGCCGAGATGCTCCGGCAGGCCGAACGCCGCCGGACCGGGATCGAAGCTGACGCAGGCCTGGCCACCCGTGCGGCGGATGGCGTACGCCATCGCCACCGCGGAGCCGAGCGCGTCGGCATCGGGCTGGATGTGGGCGACGCAGACGATCCGGCGCGCCGGGTCTCGCCGGGTGAGCGCGACGGCGCGGGTCAGCTCGTCCACGGCGGACCGGTCGATCGACGGTCGGCCGCTCACTCCTCCTCGTCCGGATGGCGGTAGGGGTCGGCGTCGCCGGCCGGCGCCGCGTTGACCCGCGCCGCCCGGATCCGGTCGTCGTCGGCCCGGGCCACGGCCAGCAGGTCGTCGAGGTGACGGGCGGAGTCGGGCAGCTCGTCGTGCATGAACTCGAGCGCCGGGGTGTTCTTGACCCCGGTCAGCCGGCCGACCCGCGTACGCAGGACGCCCTTGGCGGACTCCAGCGCCGCGGCGGTGTCAGCCCGGGCGATCTCGTCCCCGTACACCGTGTAGAAGACGGTTGCCAGCGTCAGGTCGGCGCCCATCCGTACCTCGGTGACGGTCACCATGCCGAGCCGGGGGTCCTTGACCTCGGTCTCGAGCGCGGTGGCCACGATCTCCCGGATGCGCACCCCCAGCTTGCGTGCGCGCGCTGCGTCAGCCATGACCAGCCCCCTCGTGTTGTCGTGTACCGGCCGGGTCGGCGGCCGGGCGGGTCAGTCGTCGTCGGTGCTGCTGATCAGGCGCTGCCGCGCGGACAGCAGCTCGAGCTCGGGGCGCTCGGCCACGGCCCGCTCACAGCTGTCCAGCACGCGGACGCATTGCGCCCGGTCGGCAGCCACGACGGCCACGCCGACCAGAGCCCGCTGGTGCAGCTCCAGGTGTCCGGCTTCGGCAGCGGCGACGTCGAAACGCCGCCGCAGCTCGGCGACCACCGGGCGGACCAGCGAGCGCTTCTCCTTCAGCGAACCGACGGTGAGGTCCGGTCCACCGAGCAGCAGATCCAGCTCGAGCGTGCCGACCCACATGTCGCTTGGCCCTCCGTGAAGCGGGCCGGCCGGTCGGACACCTCCCGCATGGGGGGGCGTCCGACCGGCACGGCCGGCGTCGAGATCCGATCAGGCGGCGCTGATCAGCCGTTGCTGGCGATCAGACGCGGGGCACCTCACGCTGCTCGAACGTCTCGATCACGTCGTCGATCTTGACGTCGTTGTAGCCGACACCGATACCGCACTCGTAGCCCTCGGACACCTCACGTGCGTCGTCCTTGAAGCGCCGCAGCGAGCTGACGGTGAGGTTGTCGGCGATGACGACCCCGTCACGGACGATCCGCGCCTTGCTGTTGCGGACGATCGTGCCGGAGCGCACCAGCGAACCTGCGACGGTGCCGATACGCGGGACCTTGAAGAGCTCGCGTACCTCGGCGGTGCCGAGCTGGACCTCTTCGTAGATGGGCTTGAGCAGCCCGCGAAGCGCCAGTTCGACGTCGTCGATCGCCTGGTAGATGACCGAGTAGTAACGGACGTCGACGCCTTCACGATCGGCCAGCTCCCGCGCCTTGCCCTGCGGCCGGACGTTGAAGCCGATGATGATCGCGTCGGACGCGGCCGCCAGCATGACGTTGGTCTCGGTGATGGCACCGACACCGCGGTCGATGACGCGCAGGCTGACCTCGTCGCCGATGTCGATCTTGACGAGGGCGTCCTCCAACGCCTCCACCGAGCCCGAGCCGTCTCCCTTGAGGATCAGGTTGAGCTGGTTGACCTCGCCCTCCTGGATCCGGGCGAGCACGTCCTCGAGCGTCATCCGACCCCGGCTGTTCGCCAGCTCGGCCGCCCGCTCGCGGGAGGCACGGCGCTCGGCGATCTGCCGCGAGATCCGGTCGTCCGGCACGACGATGAAGCTGTCGCCGGCACCCGGCACCGCGGTGAGACCCAGCACCTGGACGGGACGGGACGGACCCGCGAACTCCAGCTGGTCACCGTTCTCGTCGAGCAGGGCGCGAACCCGGCCATACGCGTCACCCGCGACGACCGACTGGCCGACCCGGAGCGTTCCGCGCTGCACGAGCACGGTGGCCACGGGACCGCGGCCGCGGTCGAGGTGGGCCTCGATCGCGACACCCTGGGCGTCGACGTCCTCCGGCGCACGCAGGTCGAGCGCGGCGTCGGCGGTGAGCAGGATCGCCTCGAGCAGCTGGTCGATGCCCTGCCGGGTGATGGCGGAGACGTCGACGAACATGGTGTCGCCTCCGTACTCCTCGGCGACGAGGCCGTACTCGGTGAGCTGACCGCGGATCTTGGCCGGGTCGGCGCCTTCCTTGTCGACCTTGTTGACCGCCACGACGATCGGCACCTCAGCCGCCAGGGCGTGGTTCAACGCCTCGATGGTCTGCGGCTTCACACCGTCATCGGCGGCCACGACGAGCACCGCGATGTCGGTCACCTGCGCACCACGGGCACGCATGGCGGTGAACGCCTCGTGGCCCGGGGTGTCGATGAAGGTGATCGCCCGGTCCTTGCTGTCGTGCTCGACGTGCACCTGGTAGGCGCCGATGTGCTGCGTGATGCCACCGGCCTCCCCCGCCTGCACGTTTGCACGGCGGATCGCGTCCAGCAGCTTCGTCTTGCCGTGGTCGACGTGACCCATGACGGTGACGACCGGCGGACGGGCCACGAGATTGGCGTCGTCCTCGTAATCGCCGCCGAACTCGAGGTCGAACGACTCGAGCAGCTCGCGGTCCTCGTCCTCCGGGCTGACGATCGAGACCCGGTAACCGAGGGTCTCGCCGAGCAGCTCCAGCGTGGCGTCGGTGCACGACTGGGTCGCCGTCACCATCTCGCCGAGCTGGGTCAGGACGACCTGCACCATCGAGCCGGGGTTGGCGTCGATCTTGTCGGCGAAGTCGGCCAGGCTGGCACCACGCGGGAGCCGGATCGTCTCGCCGTTGCCGCGCGGGACGTAGGCACCCAGCGTCGGGGCCTGCATGTTGTCGAATTCCTGGCGCTTGGCGCGCTTGGACTTGCGCTGGCGACCGGGACGGCCACGACCACCGGGACCGAAGGCACCGGGTGCAGCACCGCCGCGCCCGCGGGCACCGGCCGGACCACCGGGACGGGGCGGACCGCCGCCACCGGGAGCACCGCCACCGCCGCCGGGACGGTAGTTACCGCCGCCGGCACCGGCCGGGGCACCACGACCGGGTGCGCCGCCGGGCGAGCGGAAGCCGCCGCCACCGGGACCACCGGGGCCGCCACGACCGGGACCACCGGGGCCACGGCCGGGACCACCGGAGCCGGGAGCCGGCCGAGGACCGCCCACACGACCGGGCATGCTGCCCGGTGTCGGGCCGCCCGGACGCATCGGCCGGGGGGCCGGACGCGGGGGCATGTTGCCAGGGGTCGGACCGCCGGGACGTGCGGACCCGTCGGCGACGGGACCGCCCGGTGCACCGGGTACGCCGGGTGCGTCCGGGGCACCCGGACGCGGCGCGGGGGCCGGACGCGGTGCCGGGCTGGTGAAGGGGTTGTTACCGGGGCCACGCGGCACGTTGCGCGCGCCGCCGGGCCGACCGGGCACCGGACGGCCGGGAGCGCCGGCGTTCGGCGCACCGGGACGGGTGACCGGGGGCTGATCGGTGGGCGCAGGAGCCGCCGGCGGAGCTGCCGAGGCAGCGGGTGCCAGCGGCGGGGCCTGCGGGGTCTGGGTGACCTGCGGGACGTCCGGGGTCTCCGGGCGGCTCGGGGCTGCCGGACCGGGCCGGGGGCCGGGTGCCGGGGCACCGCCGCGGCCGGGCACGGGCGCGGCCGGACGACTCGGCGCCGAGACGCCGGGAGCCGAGGGGCCGGGAGCAGACGCCGGGGCACCGGGGGTGACGCGCGGACGCATGGGAGGCGCGCCGGCCGGAGAACCGGCGTTCGGCGCGGAGGGCCGCACGGGTGCCGAGGGGGCGGCCGGAGCCGACGCCCTGGGTGCGGAGGGGGTTGCGGGCGCGGCCGGGGTGACCGGGCCGAGCGCTTCCTTCAACTTGCGTACGACCGGCGGTTCTACCGTCGACGACGCGGATTTCACGAACTCGCCCAAGTCCTTCAACTTGGCAAGGACAGTCTTGCTGTCCACGCCGAGCTCTTTGGCCAGCTCGTGTACGCGGGCCTTTCCTGCCACGGTGCTCCTTTTCTAGGCCCCGCGGCTACCCGCGTGACCAGCAATTACGGCATGAGGGAACTCATCGCTGGGTGCTCATCGAGCGTCCATCAGTCAAACCCACTTCCGAACGGCGGTTGAGTCATGGCCGAGCCTGCCTGCGCACCCTCGGCGATCATCCTCCCGAGCTGCCCCCCGTCGCGAGCCCGACGTAAGAACGAACCCCCTCGACCTCGGGTGCAGCATGCAGGCGCAGTGCCCGGCGAAACGCCTGACGACGGATCGCCGTATCCAGACACTGCGGGTCGAGGTGCAGATGCGCACCCCTGCCCGGCATCCTGCGACCGGGATCGGGGACGAGAACGCCCTCGACGGCCACGACGCGCAGTAGATCGGCTGACGCTGCCCGACTCCGACACCCGACACACGTCCGCATCGGCACGGAAGGCCGACCAGCGGGCGGGGTTCGGATCGGCGCCGGGCGAGGCGCCTCGTCAACTGTAGCGCGCATTGCGGCGACCGCCCTCACGCCGGGGTCAGCCGGTGTGCTGGGGTGGCCGGGATCCGGCGTCATCCGCAGTCGCGTCCGGACCGGTCGACCCGTCGTGCCCGCCGCGGCTCTCGCCTTCGGCATCGCTGTGGATGTCGATCCGCCACCCCGTGAGCCGGGCGGCCAGCCGGGCGTTCTGCCCCTCCTTGCCGATGGCGAGGGACAGCTGGTAATCCGGCACGACGACGCGGGCGGCCCGGGCCGAGGCGTCGACGACCTGCACGGAGCTCACCTTGGACGGCGACAGCGCCGACGCGACGAACGCCGCCGGGTCCTCCGACCAGTCGACGATGTCGATCTTCTCGCCGTTCAGCTCGGCCATCACCGCGCGCACCCGCGATCCGAGCGGCCCGATGCAGGCGCCCTTCGCGTTCAGGCCGGACACCCGCGTACGCACCGCAATCTTCGTACGGTGACCCGCCTCACGGGCGATGGCCGCGATCTCGACGGTGCCGTCGGCGACCTCGGGCACCTCCAGGGCGAAGAGGCCGCGCACGAGCTCGGGGTGGGTGCGCGAGACCGTGACCGTGACCCCGCGCGGGGTGCGGGTGACCGATGCGACGCAGACCCGGATGCGGTCGCCGTGCTCGTAACGCTCGCCGGGCACCTGCTCCGCCGGGGGGAGGATCGCCTCGAAGCCCTTGCCGAGGTCGACCATGACGATCTTGCTGCCGGCGCGCTGCTCGTGGTGCTGCACGAGACCGAGCACGACCTCGCGCTCGTGACCGGCGAACTCGCCGTACGTGATGTCGGACGAGGCCTCGCGCAGGCGCTGCACGATGACCTGGCGGGCGGTGCTGGCGGCGACCCGGCCGAAGTCGTCCGGGGTGTCCTCCCACTCCCGCACGCTGCCGGTCTCCGCGTCGTACTCCCGGGCGAAGACGGTGACCTCACCGGTGGTGCGGTCGATCTCGACGCGGGCGTCGTTGGCCGTGGCGTCGCTCTGCCGGTAGGCGGTGAGCAGTGCGGACTCGATCGCCTCGACCAGGGCCTCGAAGGCGATGTCCTTCTCGCGTTCGACGCTGCGCAGGGCTGCCAGATCGAGCTTCATGACGTCCGTCCGTCCGACTCGTCGTCCACGGCTTCGTCATCCAGGTCTTCGTCAGGCACGTCTTCGTCAAGCACGTCTGCGTCACTGCTCGGGGCGTTGAACTCGATCTGCACGACGGCGCGGGCGACGTCGGCGAACGCGAGCTCGACGGAACCGCCGGGAAGGTCGTCACCGGTCAGCGTGACGGTCAGCTCGTCGGAATCGGTCACCCGTCCGGTCACCGGCGCACCGGCCCGGCGCGTGACGGCGACCAGCCGGCCGCGGGCACGCCGCCAGTGGCGCGGCTCGGTCAGCGGCCGGTCGACGCCGGGGGTGCTGACCTCGAGCACGAAGGCGCCGCGCAGCAGACGGTCGGCCTCCTCGCCGTCGAGCATGTCGCTGACGGCACGGCTGACGTCGGCCACACCGTCGAGGTCGAGGCCCCCGTCGCGGTCGACGGTGACCCGCACGACGCTGCGGCTGCCGGCGCGGGCGACCGTGACGTCCTCCAGGTCGGCCCCGAAGGCGGCGACCACCGGGGTGAGCAGGGCGGAGAGTTCGGCCCGCGGGCCTGCATCGGAGGGCCTTCGGGGGGCCTTCGCGGCACCGGAACGGCTCATCTGCTCTCCTTCCGCCAAAGCTGGGGGGCACCGCTCGGTGCCCGCACGCAGCCTACGTCCGGCGCCGCCACGGGCAGCGGCCCCGTCCGGGCTCAGTCACCCGGTGTGGTCAGCAGATATTCGAGCAGCTCGACGGCGGAGCCGACCTGCGCACGGGTCGCCGGGTCGAGCCGGCCCAGCCGCTCGGCGATCGCCGCGGTGCGCTCGCGCCGGATCCGCTCGAGCAGCAGCCGCCCGGCCGGGGCGATCTCGATGAGGGCGGCCCGGCCGTCCTCCGGGTCGGTCACGCGGCTGACCAGCTCCCGGTCCTGCAGGCTCGCCACCAGCCGGGTCACGGTCGGCGGCGTGATGACCTCGCGGGTGGCGAGGTCACCGAGGCGCAGGGGGCCGTACTGCTCGATCGTCACGAGCACCGACAGCTGCGACGGCGTCAGCCCGCCCACGGCGAGGCGGGAGAAGCGACGGTGCAGCCGGCCGATCGCGAGCCGTAACCGGGCGGCCAGCTCCTCGTCGGAGGAGCTGCCCGACACATCGTGGGACATGGCCCGCATAGTGCCCGCTCCGGCGCCTTACCGCGAGTAACTTCCGGCATGTCGCCGCCACCGGGCGGGCGTCACCGCCAGCTGTCGACCAGCGGCAGCAGCTCGGACAGCCGGGTGATCCGTGCGTCGGGCTCCGTCGGATGCCCGGGCACGCTGTCGTTGGGCACGAGGACCGCCCGCATCCCGAGCGCCTTGGCGCCGCTGATGTCGTCGACGGGCCGGTCGCCGACGAAGACGGCCTCCTCCGGCGCCACGTCGAGCGCGTCGAGGACCGTGCGGAAGGCCTCCGGGTGCGGCTTGGTGTGCTCGAGGTCGGACGTGTAGACGCGGACGTCGATCAGGTCGAGGACACCGTCACGCTCGAGCCAGTGCTCGTGCGTCTCGCGCGGCCAGTGCGTGTTGGACAGCAGGCCGGTCCGGATCCCCCGCTCGCGCAGCGCCGTGAGCAGGGGCCCCGCGTCCGGATCGGTGAACGTGTGCGGGGTCCACGCCTCGAGGTGGGCGGTGACGGCCGCGTCGTGCAGGGCCGCGTCGAGGTCCAGCCCGGTGGCCTCGCGGGCGGCGGCGAAGACGTCGGCGATCGTGCCGCTGCGGCCCGATGCCACGACGGTGGTCCACCAGTCGCGCTCGGCCGCGTGCAGGGCCCCGGCCACCTCCTCGACCCGGTCGGGCGCGAGGACGACGGCAGCCACCCGCCAGAGGTCGAGCAGGTCGATGGTGTGGAACGGCGTCAGGGTGCCGCCCCAGTCGAAGATCACGGCGCGGACGGTGGGTGCGCTCACGGGCGTCTCCCGATCTCGGCGACGACGGCGCCGGTCAGCTCCAACAGGTCGTCCGGCGCGAGCTCGACCTGCAGCCCGCGGCGGCCGGCGCTCACGTAGACGGTGGGGAAAGCTCGGACGCCCGCGTCGGCGACGGTGGGCATCCGCTTGCGTTGACCGAGCGGGCTGATGCCGCCGACGACGTAACCGGTCGCCCGCTCGGCCACGGCCTGATCGGCCAGCCGCACGCTCTTCGCGCCGAGCGCCGCGGCCGCCGCCTTGAGGTCGAGCTGGTCGGCGACCGCCACCACCGCGACACCGAGGATCTCGTCAGGCCCGGTCACGACCAGCGTCTTGAACAGCCGTGACGGGTCGACGCCCAGCGCAGCGGCGACGGCGGGCCCGTACCCCTGCCCGGGCTCGGCCGTGCTCTCGTACTCGTGATGCGTGTGGGCGCACCCCGCCCGCACCAGCACCTGGACGGCCGGCGTGCCGCCCGGCCCCTTCTTGCCGGCACCCACCCGGGACGCTCAGCGGGCGCCGGCGGCGAGCTCGGCGACGGCGGCGTCGAGGGCGACCGTGCGGCGCTCGCCCGAGCGCCGGTCCTTGACCTCGATGTCGCCCGCCGCCAGGCCCTTGCCGACGGTGACGACGGTCGGGATGCCGATCAGGTCGGCGTCGGCGAAGGCCACCCCGGCGCTCGTCCCCCGGTCGTCCAGCAGGACCCGGAGCCCGGCGCGCTCGAGCTGCTCACCGAGCTGCTCGGCGGCCTCGCGCTGACCCGCCTTGCCGATCGCGACGAGGTGGATGTCGGCGGGCGCCATGGCAGCCGGCCACAGCAGGCCCCGGTCGTCGTGGTTCTGCTCGATGATCGACGCGACGGCCCGGCTCACCCCGATGCCGTACGAGCCCATGGTGACCCGCACCGGCGTGCCGTTGGGGCCGAGCACGTCGAACTCGAAGGCGTCGGTGTACTTGCGGCCGAGCTGGAAGATGTGGCCGATCTCGATGGCGCGACCGATCACCAGCGCGTGCCCGCACCGGGGGCACGGGTCGCCCTCGGCGATCGTCGCGACGTCGAGGTAGCGCTCGACCGTGAAGTCGCGGCCGGCCGTGGCATGGCGGACGTGGACGTCGGCCACGTTGGCGCCCGTCACCCACGACGTGCCGGTGTGGACGCGCGGGTCGGCGTAGTAGGTGACGAGCCCGCCCTGCGGCCCGAGGTAACCGCGTACGAGCTCGGGGTGGGCCGCGAAGTCCGCGGCCTCGAAGGGCTCGACCAGCGCCGGCTCGACGGCCGCCTGCAGCTTGTCCAGGTCGACGTCGCGATCACCGGGCACGCCGACTGCCACCGGTACCCCGTCGATCTTGACGAGCACGTTCTTCAGCGTGGCGGACGCCGGCACCCCGAGCGCTGCGGCGAGCGTCTCGATGGTCGCGGCGTCGGGGGTGGGCACGTCCTCCATCGCCGGGGTGGCGGGGTCGACGGCGGCGTCCCCCGGCGGCGTGAACGTGACGGCTTCGACGTTGGCCGCGTAACCGCACTGCGCGCAGGAGACGAACGTGTCCTCCCCCGCCGGCGTGGGGGCGAGGAACTCCTCCGACGCCGAGCCGCCCATGGCGCCCGACACGGCGGAGACGATGCGGTAGTCCATGCCGAGCCGGTCGAAGATCCGTACGTACGCCTCGCGCTGCCGCTGGTAGGACTTCGCGAGCCCCGCGTCGTCGAGGTCGAACGAGTACGCGTCCTTCATGACGAACTCGCGCCCGCGCAGGATGCCGGAGCGGGGGCGTGCCTCGTCGCGGTACTTGGTCGCGACCTGGTAGAGCGTGACCGGCAGGTCCTTGTACGAGCTGTACTCGCCCTTCACGAGCAGCGTGAAGAGCTCCTCGTGGGTGGGGCCGAGGACGTAGTCACCGCCGCGCCGGTCCTTCAGGCGGAAGAGCAGGTCGCCGTACTCGTCCCAGCGGCCGGTCGTGACGTACGGCTCCTTGGGCAGCAGCGCCGGGAGCAGGACCTCCTGGCCGCCGATGCGGTTCATCTCCTCGCGCACCACCGCGGCGACGCGGTCGAGCACGAGCTTGCCGAGCGGCAGCCAGGTCCAGATGCCGGACGCGACACGGCGTACGTAACCGGCCCGGACCAGCAGCCGGTGGCTCGCGACCTCGGCATCGGCGGGATCGTCGCGCAGCGTGCGCAGGAACAGCTCGGACATCCGGATCACGGAGGTCACGGTACCGGGGTGCCCTGCTGCGGTCGCGCGAGTTCTCCGGCCGGACGCGCCCGGTGCGGGGCGCGTCCGGGACGGGTCAGGAGCCGACGGGTGCGGCCGTCGCCGACAGCCGCTCGACGCCCGCCTTGCGGACGTAGATGTCGTCGCCCGCGTTGAGGTCGAGGCGGGCGGCGTCCTCCCGGGTGATCTGGATCCAGGCGGTCGAGCCCTCGCTGTCGGCCGGCGGCGCGTCGGGGTTGTCCTTGCTGAGCGGGTCGATCGGGCCGCTGCGCTGGCCGTCGATCATGACCTCGACGCGTACCTCGAAGCCGAGCCGCACGATCCGGGTGATGCGGGCGTGGACGGCGCCGGGCTCGGGCGACTTCACCACGTCGAGGTCGTGCGGACGCACGAGCCTGCCGTCGAGCCGGGTCACCGGGCCGAGGAAGCCCATCACGAAGTCGTTCGCCGGACGCTCGTACAGCTCGTCGGGGGTGCCCTCCTGCTCGACCACACCGCCCGACATGACGAAGATCCGGTCGGCGACGTCCATCGCCTCCTCCTGGTCGTGCGTGACGAAGACGGTGGTCACGTGGACCTCGTCGTGCAGCCTGCGCAGCCAGGTGCGCAGCTCCTTGCGCACCTGGGCGTCGAGCGCGCCGAAGGGCTCGTCGAGCAGCAGCACCTTGGGCTGCACCGCGAGGGCGCGGGCGAGCGCCATGCGCTGGCGCTGACCACCCGAGAGCTGCGACGGGTAGCGATTGCCGAACTGCTCGAGGTGGACGAGCTCGAGCAGCTCCTGCACGCGCTTCTTGATCTCCGCCTTGGGGCGCTTGCGGATCTCGAGGCCGAAGGCGACGTTGCGGGCGACCGTGAGGTGCTTGAAGGCCGCGTAGTGCTGGAAGACGAAGCCGATGTTGCGGCCCTGCGGCGGGATGCGGGTCAGGTCCTGCCCGTCGATTTCCACGACCCCGTCGTCGGGCTGCTCGAGCCCGGCGATGACGCGCAACAGGGTCGACTTGCCGCCGCCGCTCGGGCCGAGCAGCGCGGTGAGCGAGCCGTCCGGGATCTCCACCGAGACGTTGTCGAGTGCGGCGAAGTCACCGAAGTACTTCGAGACGTTACGGACGCTGATCGCCATCAGTTGCTCTCCTTGGGGCGCAGCAGCGAGATCAGGACGAGGGCGACGATCGCGACCGCCGCCAGCAGGAAGGCGGCCGAGTAGGCCCCGACCTGGTCGAAGTTCTGGAAGTGGTCCTGCACGTACAGGGTGAGGGTCTGGGTCTCCCCCTCCTTGTTGCCCGAGACCACGGCGACGGCGCCGAACTCCCCGAGTGCCCGGGCCAGCGACAGCACGACGCCGTACGCGAGGGCCCAGCGGATCGACGGCAGCGTGATGCGCCAGAAGGCCTGGAAACGGGATGCGCCCAACGTGTACGCGGCCAGCTCCTGGTCGTTGCCGATCTCCTCGAGCACGGGGGCGACGGCCCGCACGACCAGCGGCAGGCACACGAAGATCGTCGCCAGCACCATGCCGGGCAGGGCGTAGATGATCTGGATGCCCCGGTCGTCGAGCCACCGCCCGATCGGCTCGAAGCGGCCGTAGATCAGGATCAGCGAGAGACCGACCACCACCGGCGAGACCGCGATCGACAGGTCGATGAGGGCGCTCAGGATGCGCTTGCCGAAGAAGTTGTGCCGCACCAGCAGCAGCGCCACCCCGACACCGAAGACCGTGTTGCAGACGGTGGCGATGCCGGCCGTCTCGGCGGTGACGATCAACGCGTGGGTCGCGGCCTGGGAGCTGATCGCGTCCCAGAACTTGCCGACGCCCTTCTCGAAGGTCCGGTAGAAGATCAGCGCGACCGGGAGGATGAGCAGGAAGAGCAGGTACGCGATCGCGATCAGCCGCATCGACCAGCGCGCGGCCGGGTTCGCGGCCGGGACGCCGTTCTGCTGCTTGTAGCCACGCCCGCCGCGGCCGGTCGCGCCGGTCGCGCCGGTCGCGCCGGTCGCCGTGACGGTGGTCGGCCCGACCCCCATCGGCAGGGATTCACTAGCCACGGCGGGCCGCCCAACGCTGGATGAGGTCGATGGCGATCAGCACGATGAGCGCCACCACGAGGAGCACGGTGGACACTGCCGCCGCACCGGCCTGGTTGTCACTTTCGATCTGGCCGTAGATCTGCACCGCGGCGACCTGCGTCTTGCCGGGCAGGTTGCCCGAGATCAGCACGGTCGAGCCGAACTCGCTCATCGCCCGGGTGAAGGCGAGCGCGGTGCCCGACAGGATGGCGGGCAGCAGGTTGGGCAGGATGATGCG
The DNA here is from genome assembly GCA_965199805.1 of Frankiaceae bacterium. Classification (GTDB taxonomy): domain Bacteria; phylum Actinomycetota; class Actinomycetes; order Frankiales; family Frankiaceae; genus DATAZK01. The sequence continues at coordinate 768,830 of CBDATO010000001.1, forward strand.
CCGGAAGATGGTGAGCCGGCCGGCCCCGAGTGAGGCCGCGCCTTCTTCCATCTCCTGGTCGAGCTCGATCATCACCGGCTGCACCGTGCGGATGACGAACGGCAGCGTGACGAACAGCAGCGCCACCACGACGCCGGTCTGCTTGTAGGCGATGTCGACGCCGAGGTTGCTGTTCGGCCCGTACAGGGTGAGCAGCGTCAGGCCGGCGACGATGGTCGGCAGCGCGAACGGCAGGTCGATGATCACGTCGAGCAGGCGCTTGCCCGGGAAGTTGTCGCGCACGAGCACCCAGGCGATGAGCGTGCCCATCACCAGGTTGATCAGCGCCACGATGATGCTGGCCACGATGGTCAGCTTCAGCGCCGACCAGGCGTCGGGCGTCGTGACCGAGCGCCAGAACTCGCTCCAGCCGCCCTTCGTGCCGCTGTAGATCGTGGCGGCGAGCGGGATCAGGACGATGAGGCTGAGGTAGGTCAGCGTGAGGGTGCCGCCGGCCGCCAACCCGAAGGGGAAGCGGCGCTTGGCAGCGGTTCGCGACCGGCCGTTACGGGGCCGGTCGGGCCCCCGCCGACCGCCGGCCGGCACCGCGTCCGAGGAGGACGCGGTGCCGGACTTGGTCAGCGAGTACGGAGCAGCCCCCGGGGCCGGGGGGCCGACTTCCGACGGAGCGGTCATGTATGGGTCACTTGCTGGTGGAGACGCCGAGGCCACGCTCGATGTCGGTGACGATGCCCTTGTCGGCGTCGAAGAACGTGTCGGTCACCTTGGTCCAGCCACCGAGGTCGTCGATGGTGAACAGGCCCTTGGGCTCGGTGAACGTGACCTTGCTGCTCGTCACGCCCTTGACCACGGGCCGGTAGCCGTTGTCGGCGTAGATCGTCTGGGCTTCCTTGGTGTGCAGGAAGTCGAGGAAGGCCTTGGCCTCCTTCGGGTGCGCCGAGTCGGAGGTGACGGCGACCGGGTTCTCGATGAGGATCGTGCCCTCGGGCGCGGTGTAGTCGATCGCCTGGTTGTTCTGCTGGGCGAAGATCGCGTCGTTCTCGTAGGAGATGAGGACGTCACCCTTGCCGTTGGCGAAGGTCTGCAGCGACTTGCGCGCGCTGTCGTCCTGAACGGCGACGTTCTTGAACATCGACTTGAGGTAGTCGACGCCGGCGGTCTGGTCGGCGCCCTTGTTCGAGATGGTGCCGTACGCGGCCATGATGTCCCAGCGCGCGCCGCCCGAGGTGATCGGGTTCGGCACGATCACCGAGACGCCCGGCTTGGTCAGGTCGGCCCAGGTCTTGATGTTCTTCGGGTTGCCCTTGCGCGTGGCGAGGACGACCACCGAGTCGGTGATCATGCCCTTGTACTGGTCCTTGTCCCAGGTGTCGGCGACGAGCTTCGCCTTGACCAGGCGCGTCATGTCGGGAGCGAGCGAGAAGGCGACGATGTCGGCCTTCAGGCCGCTGACGACCGAGCGGCTCTGGTCACCGGAGGCGCCGTACGACTGGCTGAACGTGATGTTCTTGCCGGCGTCGGTCTTCTGGAAGGCCGCGATGATCTTCTGGTAGGCGGCCTGCGGGGTCGAGTAGGCGACCAGCGAGAGCTTGACCGATGCCCCGCCGCCCCCCGTGGAGGACGAGCTGGAACCGCAGGCGGAGAGGGCGAGCGCAGCCGACACGGCCAGGCTGACGCCGGCGACCGCGACCTTGCGGCGACGCCGGGATGAGGACAGGACGGTCGAAGACACAGAACCCCTCGAGTTGCTCCCGGCGCTCTTGCACCGGGTCGGCTGACTTGGTCTGGTCAGTTAACAACATGGATCCGCTTCAGTATCCGGAGTTGGGGGTATTTCACTGTGTCGGACCAACTCCGGCCGGATGTCTGCCGGCTTCTCGGCGCGGCTAGAACAGGACGCTGGCGAACGTCTCGACCTGCGTGAAGCCGATCCGCTCGTACGCCCGGCGGGCCCCGGTGTTGAAGGCATTCACGTAGAGGCTGACGACCGGGGCGATCTCACGCCGGGCCGCTTCGGCCACCGCGGCGGTGCCGGCGGTGCCCAGCCCCTGCGCACGCAGGGCGGGAGCGACCCAGACCCCCTGGATCTGACAGGCCTGCGGGGTGGCCGCGCCGATCTCCGCCTTGAACAGCACCCGGCCGCCCTCGATCCGGGCGAAGCAGCGGCGCGCGGCGATCAGCTCGGCGACCCGCGCCCGGTAGAGGTCGACGCTGTCGGGCGGGACCCCGATCTCCTCGGTGAACATGGCGACCGCCGCCGGCAGCAGCACATCCAGCTCGAACGGCATCACCAGGCGGACGGCGGGATCCGGGGCCACCACGGGCGGTGCGTCGAGCACCATGAGCGGCTGGTCGTCGCGCAGCTCGCGCGGCGGACCCCACGACGGCCGCAGCAGCTCCCACAGGGGCAGCACCTCGGACGCGAGGCCGACGATGGACGCGCACCGGCGGTGGTGGCGCTTGGCCTGCACGGCAAAGGCGGCGATCGCCTCCGGGCCGGCGCTGACCGGCCAGATGTTGGCGCCCGCGTAGCAGAGCGACTCGATGACGCCCGCCCGCTCGTAGCCCCAGATCTGGGCCCCGAGCCGCCACTCGGACAGGCCGGCGGTCGCGACCCGGCTCGCCACGAAGACGTCGACCACGGGCCGCGCGGCGAGCAGGACGCGTACCTGCGGCAGATCGACGTCGGTGAGGACCCGCACCCGACCCTCGGTGCTGGTGCTGGTCGGTCCCGATCTCACCCGGTCGACATTAATCCGCCGGACGACGACCTCGCTGCGGGTCGGTCGCTCAGGCGCTGACCGTGACGGTGGCGCCGCCGGTGCCTGCGGCCGACGCCTCCATCTGCTCGGCGAGGATCATGGCTTCGTTGATCAGCGTCTCCACGATCTGCGCCTCGGGCACGGTGCGGATGACCTCACCCCGGACGAAGATCTGACCCTTGCCGTTGCCGGACGCGACGCCGAGATCGGCCTCGCGGGCCTCCCCCGGGCCATTGACGACGCAGCCCATGACCGCCACCCGCAGGGGCACCTCGAGCCCCTCGAGCCCGGCAGCCACTGCGTCGGCCAGCTTGTAGACGTCGACCTGGGCCCGCCCGCAGGACGGGCAAGAAACGATCTCCAGCTTGCGCGGACGCATGCCCAGCGACTGGAGGATGGCCGTGCCGACCTTGACCTCCTCCACCGGAGGCGCGGACAGCGAGACCCGGATCGTGTCGCCGATGCCCTGGGCGAGCAGCGCCCCGAAGGCGACGGAGGACTTGATGGTGCCCTGGAACGCGGGCCCCGCCTCGGTGACGCCGAGGTGCAACGGGTAATCGCAGGCGGCGGCGAGCTGCCGGTAGGCCTCGATCATGATCACCGGGTCGTTGTGCTTGACCGAGATCTTGATGTCGCGGAAGTCGTGCTCCTCGAACAGCGAGCACTCCCACAGCGCCGACTCGACCAGAGCCTCGGGCGTGGCCTTGCCGTACTTGGCCAGCAGGCGCTTGTCGAGCGAGCCGGCGTTGACCCCGATGCGGATCGGCGTTCCCGCCGCCTTGGCCGCGCGGGCGATCTCGCCGACCTTGTCGTCGAACGTCTTGATGTTGCCGGGGTTGACCCGTACGGCGGCGCAGCCGGCCGCGATGGCGGCGAACACGTACTTCGGCTGGAAGTGGATGTCGGCGATCACCGGGATCTGCGACTTGCGCGCGATGATCGGCAGCGCGTCGGCGTCGTCCTGGCTGGGGACGGCGACGCGGACGATCTCGCAGCCGGCCGCGGTGAGCTCGGCGATCTGCTGGAGCGTCGCGTTGACGTCGGAGGTCAGGGTGGTGCACATCGACTGCACGGAGACAGGAGCGTCACCGCCGACCAGGACGCCGCCGACATTGAGCTGACGGCTCTTGCGACGCGGGGCCAGCGTGCGCGGAGGCGCCTCCGGCATACCGAGCGAGAGGGGGACAGGTGCGGCTTGCGCAGTCACGCGAGGCTTACCTCAGACGTATCGGGTTGACGATGTCGGCGGATGCGAGCACCACCGTCAACGTCGCGAAAATCGCAACCACAGCGTACGTGGCAGGCAACAGCTTGGTCAGGTCGACGCGCTTGACCTCACCCCGGTAGCCGCGGCGCCGGCGGATCTTGTCACGGGCGGTCTCGAAGCCGAGGACGGCGAGGTGACCGCCGTCGAGCGGCAGCAGCGGCAGCAGGTTGAAGAAGCCGACGAAGAGGTTGACGCCCGCGACGAGCAGCAGGAACGCGCCGATCCGGGAGTCCCAGCCGACCCCGGAGGTGCCGAGCAGGTCGCCGCTGACCCGGCTGATGCCGATCACGCCGACCGCGCCGTTGGGGTCCCGGTGGTTGCTGAAGATCGTCGAGATCCGATCGGGGAAGTGCGCCAAAGCACTGACCGTGCCGGTGACGAACGTGCCCATCGTGGTGATGGTCTTGCGCGCGGCGGTGGCGGGCCCGACGTGGACCGCGTCGGCCGTGATGCCGAACACCGGCACCTTCTCGGTGCCGCCGCCGTCCTTGGGCTGCACCTGCAGCACCGGGGTCAGCGTGGTGCTGAAGCTCTTGCCGTCACGGGTGTACGTCACCGCGAGCGGCTGGGCGTCCTTGTCGGCCCGGATGGCGTCGCGCAGCTGGGCGAAGGTGGCGACCTTGTCGCCGCCGACGCTCGTGATGAGGTCACCGCGCTGCAGGCCGGCCTTCGCGGCCGGGCTCTGCGCATCGGTGCCGGCCGCGCACGCCTTGGTGGCATCGGCGGACAGGCAGGCCGCCGGGCTGTCGATCGCGGAGGCGGAGGTGGCGACCGGTGAGATCAGCAGGGACGCGAAGACCAGGATCACCGCGAGGATGAAGTGCATCGTCGAGCCGGCGACCAGCACGATCGCGCGCTTCCACGGCGTGAAGCGGAAGAAGGCCCGCTTGTCGTCGTCCTCGGTCTCGAGCTCCTCGAGCGGGGTCATCCCGACGATCTTGACGAACCCGCCGGCCGGGATGAGCTTCACGCCGTACTCGGTCTCGCCCTTGGTGCGCGACCACAGCGTCGGGCCGAAGCCGACGAAGAACTGCGTCGCCTTCATGCCGAAGAGCTTCGCGGTGGCGAAGTGGCCGCCTTCGTGCAGCACGACGGAGACGAGCAGTGCCAGGACGAACGCAAGTGCGCCGATGAGGGCCAACGGTCAGTTCTCCGAGATCAGGGCGCGGGCGAGGCCGCGTGCCTCGTCCTCACTCTCCAACACATCGGCAGCTGACGAGAGTTCCCGTAGCTCCACCCGGTCGAGAGTGCGCTCCACGACATCGACGATCCCGAGGAACGGCAGCCGGCCCTCGACGAACGCCGCGACGGCCTCCTCGTTGGCGGCGTTGAAGACGGCGGGCCCGCTCCCCCCGCGGCGGCCGGCCTCCTTCGCCAGCGCCACCGCCGGGAACGCCTCGGTGTCGAGCGGCTCGAACGTCAGGTTCTGCGCCTGCGTCCAGTCCATGGACGGGGCGGCCTCGGGCACGCGGTCCGGCCAGCCGAGCGCGAGCGCGATGGGCAGCCGCATGTCGGGCGGGCTGAGCTGGGCGATGGTCGATCCGTCGGTGAACTCGACCATGGAGTGGATGAGCGACTGCGGGTGGACGACGACGTCGATCCGGTCGTACGGGATGCCGAAGAGCAGGTGCGCCTCGATCAGCTCCAGCCCCTTGTTGACCAGCGTTGAGCTGTTGATCGTGATCACCGGGCCCATGTCCCAGGTCGGGTGGGCCATGGCCTGCTGCGGGGTGACGGCGGTGAGCTCGTCGCGGCGCTTGCCGCGGAACGGTCCCCCGCTCGCGGTCAGCACGAGCCGGCGCACCTCGTTGTTGCCGGAGCCGCTGCGCAGGCACTGGGCGATCGCGCTGTGCTCGGAGTCGACCGGGATGATGCGGTCGAGGAAGGGCACCACCAGCGGCCCGCCGGCGATCAGCGACTCCTTGTTGGCGAGTGCCAGGGTGCGCCCGGCGTTCAGCGCGGCGAGGGTCGCGGTGAGCCCCACGGAGCCCGTGATGCCGTTCAGCACGATGTCGCAGGGCCAGCCCGCGACCTCGGCGACGGCATCGGGACCGGCCAGCACCTTGGGCATGGAGAACTCGCCACGGTCGTGGCCGGCCCGCTTGGCCTCGGCGTACAGCGCGAGCTGCACGTCCTGCGCGGCCGTCGCCCTCGAGACGGCCACGACCTCGACGCCCAGCGCGATGGCCTGGGCGGCGAGCTCGGCGGGGCGTCCGCCGCCGCCTGCCAGACCCACCACGCGGAACCGGTCGGGCCGCCGCGAGATCACGTCGATCGCCTGCACCCCGATCGACCCCGTCGAGCCGAGCAGCACCACCTCGCGGACCGTCACCGCGTCAGTGTCTCAGGTCGACCCGGTCAGCGGCGCCGGCTCGCTGTCAGTGCGCTCCGAAGAACCTGAGTGCCGCTTGGGCGCCGTTCCAGGACGCGGTCGTGCCCAGCGGCGGGTTCGGTGCCGCACCGGGCCAGGTGTGGCCGCCGCCGTTCACGGTGTCCAGCTCCACCGTGCGGCCGTCCCCGCAGCGCCACAGCTGCACGCCCGTGCCGGGCTTTGTCGTCGTTGCAGGCTGCCCGCAGGTCGCCGCCCAGTACGTGATCCGGCTCGCCACCGGCTCACTCGGCACGTCGGCGAAGCTGCCGGGGGCACTGCCCGTGTACGGCACGACCGGGTCGGCGGTGCCGTGCACCTCGACGTACGGCTTACGGGTGCAGGCGCCGCGCGGGGTGATGCTGGGCGCCACCGCGTAGACGGCGCGGACGCCCGGCAGGGTGCAGGCCGCGTACACCGCCATGTCGGCGCCGTCGCTGATGCCGGTCGTGTAGAGCGCGCCGTTCGAGCAGCCGGCCTGCTGCAGGTCGGCCGCGATCTGCTGGACGAAGGCGACGTCGTTCGGCAGGCCGGGCTCGCTGCCGGTGAAGTTCCACAGCCCGTTGGTGCCCTCGGGGGTGACGACGGCGTAGTTGGTCAGGGGGCCGCGTTGCGAGAGTCCGCTGTACGCGAACTCCTGGGCCGCGTTCTGGTTGCCGCCGTGGAAGTCGACCACGACGGCGACGGCCGTACGAGTCGCCGGCAAGGTCAGCAGGTAGCTGCGGCCGCCCGCGGACTGCAGGCCGGCGGTCATCCGGCAGGTCGCCGCGGCGGCGCTGGCGTACTCGGTGGGCCGTTGCGAGGGTGCCAGGGTACGGACGCCGATCGAGCGGCTCGGCGTGGGCCGCGCGGTCGGGGAGGGAGTCCGGCTCGGCGTGGGGCCGGCCGGGGATGTGACGGGCGGGGCGGCAACCTCCGGTGCCGTCGTGGCGGACGGGGTCGCAACGTCCGACGGGGAGGCGACTGATGGGGCGATGTCAGCCGCGGAGCTGCCACCGGAGCAGGCGCTGCCGAGCCCGACCACCACGGCGGCGGCCACGACGGCCAGGACGCGACCCGTGCCGGTCATCCGGTGGCGGCGAGCTGCCCGCAGGCGGCTGCGACCTCGCGTCCGCGGGTGTCACGCACCGTCGTCGTCACACCGGCGGCGCGCAGCCGCCGGACGAACTCCCGCTCGCGGGCGGGGGTGCTGGCCGTCCACTCGGAGCCGGGCGTCGGGTTGAGCGGGATGAGGTTGACGTGCGCGAGGGCCCCGCGCAGCAGCGCACCCAGCTGATCGGCGCGGTCGGGGTCGTCGTTCACGCCGGCGATCAGGGCGTACTCGATGGTCATCCGGCGTCCGGTGCGCCGCGCGTAGCGGCGGGCGGCGCCGACCACCTCGGCGACGGGCCAGCGCTGGTTGACGGGCACGAGCGTGTTGCGCAGCTCGTCGTCCGGGGCGTGCAGGCTCAGGGCGAGCGTGACCGCGAGCCCCTCGTCGCCCAGCTCGTCGATGCGGGGCACCAGCCCGACGGTGCTGACGGTGATGGCCCGCTGCGAGAGGCCCGCACCGTGCGGCGCCGGGTCGGTCAGCCGCCGGACGGCGCCGAGCACCGCCCGGTAATTGGCCAGCGGCTCGCCCATGCCCATGAAGACGACGTTGCTGAGCCGGGGCATCGGCGCCTCGGCGGAGGCGACCCGGCGCTGGGCCGCGACCACCTGCTCGACGATCTCGGCGGTCGACAGGTTGCGGGTCAGCCCGCCCTGACCGGTGGCGCAGAAGGGGCAGCCCATGCCGCAGCCGGCCTGACTGGACACGCAGACGGTGGTGCGGTCGGCGTAACGCATGAGCACCGACTCGATCAGCACCCCGTCGTGGCCGCGCCAGACGGTCTTGACCGTGTCGCCGTCGTCGCAGATGAGCTCCCGGACCGGCGTGAGCAGGCTGGGCAGCAGCGCCTCGGCGAGCGTGGTGCGGGCGGCGGCCGGGATGTCGGTCATGGCATCGGGGTCGGTGGTGTGGCGTACGAAGTAGTGCTGCGACAGCTGCTGCGCGCGGTAGGCGGGCAGGCCGAGCTCCGCCACGGCCTGCCGACGGTCGTCGGGCGACAGGTCGGCGAGGTGCCTCGGGGGGCGGCCGCGGCGCCGGGGTGCGGGACCGAACGGCACGGCCTCGTCCGCCGGCGGGGCAGCGGAGGCGACGATCGGCAGGTTCATGACGCTCTCCATGGTCGCACGTCGGCGCGGCGGCACCGGTCAGTGCACGGGCGACCAGGTGGTCAGCAGCAGGTACGCGACCGGCGCCGACGCGAGCAGCGAATCCAGCCGGTCCATTATTCCGCCGTGCCCGGGCAGCAGGTTGCCCATGTCCTTGATGCCGAGGTCACGCTTGAGCAGCGACTCCCCGAGGTCACCCAGGGTCGCGCAGGCCACCGCGGCGAGGCCGTAGACGATCCCGAGGCCGGCGGAACGGTTCAGGAGCAGGGGAAACGCGATGGCGGCGAACAAGCAACCCGCGACCACCGATCCGGCGAGACCCTCCCAGCTCTTGCCCGGGGAGACCCGGGGCGCCAGCTTGTGCTTGCCACCGGACAGGACGCCGGACGCGTAGCCGCCGACGTCGTTGGCGACGGCCGCCGTGATGAAGATCATCACGCAGCGCGGACCGTCCGGCCCTTGGGAGAGCAGCGCCGCGAAGCCGGCGAGCAGCCCGGTGTACGCGAGCGCGAACAGGCTCGCGGGCAGGTCGCGCACCACGTCGCCGGGGCCGCCGGGTGTGCTCACGTGCGGGTCGTACGCCCGCCAGCCCAGCGTGACGACCACCGCGACGAAGAAGGCGAGCACCAGGCCGTCGGTGCCCTGGGCGTATGCGAGCGCCGGCACCGCCGCACCGGCGAGCGTCACCGGGATGCGCGGGACCAGCAGGCCCGCTGAGCGCAGCGCCGTGGTCAGCTCGTACGCGCCGATGCCGACGCACAGGCACAGCACGCCGATCCACACGACGCGCACGGTGAACAACGTCGTGACGACGATGGCGCCGAGCAGCAGGCCGACGAGGATCGCCGAGCGCAGGTCGCGGCCGGCCCGGCTGGGCTTGGCCGACGCGACCGGCGGCTCGGCGGCCGGAACGGGGGAGGTCATCTCAGACCTCGAGGAGCTCGGACTCCTTGGACCTCAGCAGCTCGTCGATCTGGGAGACGAACTTGCCGGTGGTCGCCTCGAGCTCCTTCTCGGCGCGGTGCACGTCGTCCTCACCGGCGTCGCCCGCTTTGATCATCTTGTTCAGGGTGTCCATGCTGTGACGGCGGATGCTGCGGATGCTGACCCGGGCGTCCTCGGCCTTGCCGCGGACGACCTTGATCAGATCCCGGCGGCGCTGCTCGGAGAGCTCCGGGAAGACGCAACGGATGATCGAGCCGTCGTTGCTCGGGTTGACCCCGAGGTCGCTCTCCCGGATCGCCTTCTCCACGGCGGCGAGCGAACCCTTGTCGTACGGGCTCACGATCACCATGCGGGCCTCCGGCACGCTGAACGACGCGAGCTGCTGCACCGGGGTCGGCGTGCCGTAGTAGTCGACGGTGATGCGCGCGAAGATGGCCGGGGTCGGCCGCCCGGTACGCACCGCGGAGAAGTCGTCGCGCGCGACGCGCACCGCCTTCTCCATCTTCTCCTCGGCTTCGAGCAGCTCGAAGTCGATGTCGGTGTCGTCGTCGGAGCTCACGTCGCGCTCCCGTCTCGTTCTGGCAGTGATGACTGCATGGATGGCTGGTGCGGGTGGGCGGAAGGCCGGTGCCGGCGGAGAGGTCCGCCGTCAGCCGGCGGGTGCCGAGGTGACCACGGTGCCGATCTTCTCACCACGGACGGCCCGCCGGATGTTGCCGTCGGCCAGCAGGTCGAAGACGACGATCGGAAGGTCGTTGTCCATGCAGAGGCTGATGGCGGTGGCGTCCATGACCTTCAGCCCGCGCATGAGCACCTCGTTGTAGGTGAGCGCGTCGAACTTCTGGGCGTCGGCGTTGCGCTTGGGGTCGCTGTCGTAGACCCCGTCGACCTTGGTGGCCTTGAAGACGGCCTCGGCCTTGATCTCGAGGGCCCGCTGCGCGGCCGTGGTGTCGGTGGAGAAGAACGGGGCGCCGAGGCCGGCGCCGAAGATGACGACCCGGCCCTTCTCGAGGTGCCGGATCGCCCGCAGCGGCAGGTAGGGCTCGGCCACCTGCCCCATCGCGATCGCCGTCTGCACCCGGGTGGTGATGCCCTCGTGCTCGAGGAAGTCCTGCAGCGCCAGACAGTTGATCACCGTGCCGAGCATGCCCATGTAATCGGCGCGGCCACGGTCCATGCCACGGTCGGCGAGGGCCTGACCGCGGAACATGTTGCCGCCGCCGACGACGACGGCCACCTGCACACCGTCGCGGGTCACGTCACCGATCTGCCGGGCGATGGCGGCCACGGTGGTGGGGTCGATGCCGAGCGGATCGCCGCCGGCGAAGGCCTCCCCCGACAGTTTGAGCAGGACACGCGACCACCGCGGATCGCCGGAGGACGCGCGCTCGGCGGAGGACCCGGGGACGGCGGTTGACCCGGGGACGGCGTCGGACACGGCGGCTCCTGACAGACGATCGAAACCGACGCGGATTCGCGCGGTACGGCGTGCCGCCAAGTCTGCCCGAGGACGTTCAACGGCGGGACGGCCCCCCACGCGAATGTGGATGGACCGCCCCGCCGTCGAACGGGTGGTGTCGGCGTCAGCCGGCGCCGACCTCGAACCGGGCAAATCCGGTGACCTTCACGCCCGCGTCGTCCAGCAGCTGCTTGACGCTGCGCTTCGGCTCACGGACCGACGCCTGCTCCAGGAGGGTGACCTCCTTGAAGAAACCGTTGACCCGGCCCTCGACGATCTTGGACATGGCCGCCTCGGGCTTGCCCTCCTGCTTGGCGATCGCCTCGGCGATGGAGCGCTCGTTCGCGACGATGTCGGCGGGCACGTCCTCGCGCGACACGTACTGCGCACGCATCGCACTGACCTGCAGCGCGGCCTGACGAGCCGCCTCGGAGGCGCCGTCGCCGTCACCCTCGAACGACACCAGCACACCGATCTGCGGCGGCAGGTCGCTCTGGCGACGGTGCATGTAGCCGGCGACCTTGCCGTCGAGCACCGCGAGCCGGCGCAGCTCGAGCTTCTCGCCGATGACGGCGTTCAGCGCCTCGATGCTGTGCTGGACGGTGCGCCCGTCGGCGAGCTCCTGGCCGAGCAGCTCGTCGACGCTCGACGGGCGGGTCTTCGCGGCGTGCGCCACGATGTCGCCCGCGAGGGCCTGGAACTGCTCGTTCTTCGCCACGAAGTCGGTCTCGCAGGCGAGCTCGATCATGGCGCCCTCGGCCGCGGCGACCAGGCCGTTGGTGGCCTGCCGCTCGCCGGCCCGCTTGACCGCCTTGGCGGCGCCCTTCTTGCGGAGCTCGTCGACGGCCTGCGCCTTGTCGCCGTCGGCGGCGACGAGCGCCTTCTTGACGTCGCTCATCCCGGCACCGGTGAGCTCGCGCACCTCCCGGATGAGGGCCACGGTGACCTCAGCCACTGTCTCTTCCTAACGTTCGTAAGGGCATGTCACTGACGGCGTGCGGTGAGGACACCGCACACCGTCAGGGCCGGTCGCCCCTGGGGGACGACCGGCGTGTCCGTCTGCAACCGTTTCCGGAGCAAAAGGATGACGGGTCCTGCGCCGCCACACGGGCGGCGCAGCACCTCGGGGAACTACGGCGTGACGACGACGGCCGGCTCGACCGGTGCCGCTCCGCCGAGGGTCTCGGCGACGACGGCGGACGCCTCGGATGCGCCAGCACCCTCGACCGAACCGACCGCCGGATCGACCTCGGGAGCTGCGCCCGGGGTGGCGTCGCCCGCGATCAGGCTCTGCTCCCAGTCAGCGAGGGGCTCTCCGCCACCGACGCTGGCGTCGGCCTTGTTGCCCGAAGCACCCGCACGCATCTGCAGACCCTCGGCCACCGCGTCAGCAATGATCTTGGTGAGCAGGCTGACGCTGCGGATGGCGTCGTCATTGCCCGGGATCGGGTAGTCGACCTCGTCAGGGTCGCAGTTGGTGTCGAGCACCGAGACGACCGGGATCTTCAGCTTGCGGGCCTCGGCGACAGCCGTGTCCTCGAGCTTCGTGTCGACGATCCACACCGCGCTGGGGATGCGCGTCATGTCGCGGATACCGCCCAGGGTGCGCTCGAGCTTGGCCTTCTCGCGGGCCAGGACGAGCGACTCCTTCTTCGTGCGGATCGCGTCACCGCCACCGGTCTGCTCGAGCTCCTCGAGCTCCTTCAGGCGCTGGAGCCTCTTGTGCACGGTCTGGAAGTTGGTGAGCATGCCGCCCAGCCAGCGCTCCTTGACGTAGGGCATGCCGACGCGGGTGGCCTGCTCCTCGATCGCCTGCTGCGCCTGGCGCTTCGTGCCGATGAACAGGATCGTGCCGCCGTGGGCGACCGTCTCCTTGACGAAGTCGTAGGCCTTGTCGATGTAGTCGACGCTCTGGCGCAGGTCGATGATGTAGTTGCCGTTGCGCTCGGTGAAGATGTACCGGCGCATCTTGGGATTCCAGCGCTTGGTCTGGTGTCCGAAGTGGACCCCAGCCTCCAGCAGCTGGCGCATGGTGACGACCACGAGGGGCTCGTCCTTTCGCTGATCGGGTTGGTGCGCGCCCGGCCCGGATGGCCAGGAGCTCTGACGTCCCGCCGGCGACGCGCCCCGGACAACTACCCGGGGACCTCTGCGAGCCGGCCCGGACCCGGCGCGAGCGACAGGTCCGGAAAGGGGCGTGCTGTAGTCGGTCGGCCGGCCCGCTGCACGAGGACAGACGGAACGGCCACACCGCTGGTGAATCTCACCCAGTGTACGCGCGGGGCTTCGCGGGCCCAGCGGATTACCGCGGCTGTGGACGGCGCCGGGCCGTCCACAGATCGTCGCAGGTCAGGACCCGGATCGGGCTCGTCGGGGCAGCGTCCGGGCATGCCATCGCTGCGGCCCTCCCCCCGGTCACGACACGTCCGTCGCACAAGGGCCCTGGGCATTGCGGCGCTGACGGGTGCGCTCCTCGCCGCGGGCGCTCCGGATGCGATGGCCGCGCCGGATGGGACCGATCGGGTGCAGTGGACCCGACCGGTCAGCCCGCTGACGGTCACCCGGCCCTTCGCGCGACCGCCGACCCCGTACGCGGCCGGCCACCGCGGGGCCGACCTCGCGGGAGCAGCCGGTCAGGTGGTGCGGGCCGCGGGCGCCGGCGTCGTCAGCTTCGCCGCGCCGCTGGCCGGGCGGGGCGTCGTCGTGGTCGTCCACGGCGAGCTGCGGACGACGTACGAACCGGTCACGGCGACGGTCCACCGCGGCGACCGGGTGGCGATCGGGGCGCCGATCGGCGTCCTCGTGCCCGGTCACGCCGGCTGCCCTGCTGCTGCGTGCCTGCACTGGGGCCTGTTGCGCGGCGACCTCTACCTGGATCCGCTGTCGCTGCTGGGGCCGCAGCCCGTACGCCTGCTGCCGCTCGCGGGGGGCGGCGGGGGTGTCGGTGCCGTGCCCGCGGTCCGGGCAGCTGTGACTGCCCGCTCGGCTCCAGCCGGTGACCCGGGGCCGGGTGCTGCCACCTGGTCGCTCGTCGCGGTGGCCGGCGCCGGAGCGCTGGTGGCCGCCGGACGGCGCAGGTGAGTCAGCCGCGCTGGTCGGCGAGCTTGGCCCGGAGCTGGAGGACGGCCTTGGTGTGCATCTGACAGATCCGGCTCTCGGTGACACCGAGGACCTGTCCGATCTCGGCGAGGGTCAGACCCTCGTAGTAGTACAGCGTCACGACGATCTTCTCCCGCTCGGGCAGCAGGTTGATCGCCCGGGCCAGCAGGTGCTTGGTCTCCTGGCTCTCGAAGGCGCGCACCGGGTCCTCGACCCGGGTGTCCTCCAGGGTGTCGACCAGGCTGACCTTGTCGCCCTTCTCGCCATTGACGTTCAGCAGCTCGTCGAGCGCCAGGACGTTGACGAAGGAGACCTGGCCGAAGATGGCGTGCAGATCGTCGAGGGTGATGCCGAGCTCGGCCGCGACCTCGGGCTCGGTCGGCGTGCGGTGCAGCTTGGTCTCGAGCGCCGCGTAAGCCCGCTCGACCTCACGCGCCTTCGAGCGGATGGAGCGCGGGATCCAGTCGATCGAGCGCAGCTCGTCGATGATCGCGCCCTTGATACGGCTGATCGCATACGTCTCGAATTTGATGGCCCGCGACAGGTCGAACTTCTCGATTGCGTCGATGAGCCCGAAAATGCCGTACGAGACCAGATCGGCCTGCTCGATATTCGGCGGCAATCCGACACCCACGCGGCCGGCCACGTATTTCACCAGTGGGGCGTAATGCAGGATCAGTCGTTCGCGAACGGCTTCGTCGCCATTGGCTTTGAACTCGATCCACAGCGCTTCGAGCGCCTTGTCCACCGGCTTGGGCTCCGTTCGCGTGCGCCCACGAGCGCCATTCCCGGGATTTGCTGAAGGCGGGGCCGCGGCTTCTGCCGCGTCCGCCTCAAGCCCTGGGGTGCGCCCGATCATAAGAAACTCGCAGTCGCTCGGCTGACACGTGCGTATAGAGCTGCGTGGTCGCGAGTCTAGCGTGACCCAACAGTTCCTGGATGCTTCTCAAGTCGGCTCCTCGTTCCAACATGTGAGTGGCCGCGCTGTGTCTTAGCCCATGTGGGGCGAGGTCAGGGGCGCCCGGAACGGATCGCGTCCACACGTGCACCACCTCCCGAGCCGCACGAGGATCGAGGCGGCGGCCTCTCACTCCGAGTAGCAAAGCACTCACGCTCCGATTATGCGCCAAAGTCGGCCGACCTGCGCGCAGCCAGTCGTCGAGCGCATGCTGCGCCGGGAGTCCGTACGGCACCCGGCGCTCCTTGTCGCCCTTGCCGATCACCCGCAGCAGCCGCCGCTCGGCGTCGATGTCGCCGACGTCGAGGCCGCACAGCTCCGAGACGCGGATGGCCGTGGCGTACAGCAGCTCGACGATCAGCTGGTCACGGCTTCGGACCGCGAGCGCCACCGGATCCGGTCCGGCGCCGTCGGCCCGGTCCAGTGATGCAGGTGCGGCCACGGGCGCGGCGAACCCCTCCTGGGCCGCCGCGGCCGACATCACCTGCGGCAGGCGTCTGCCCCGCCGGGCGACCTCGATCCGCGCGGCGACGTCCGCCGGCAACAGCTCGCGCGCGGTGGCGAAGCTGCTGAAGGTGCGGACGGCGGAGGCGCGGCGGCTCAGGGTCGACGGGGCGTTGCCCTGTGTACGCAGGCGGGCGAGCCAGCTCCGGATGGCGGCCAGGTCGAGCTCGGCAAGGGCCGGCCGGCCGAGCCGGGTCGTGTGCTCCCGGAGCGACTCGAGATCTCCCAGGTAGGCCCGCACCGTCGCGGCGGAACGGCCCCGCTCCGTCAGCAGGTGGACGCGGAACGCCTCGAGCGCCGCGTCCCAGGCGGGATCGGCCGGCCGGCCTACCTGAGGTGACCCGCCTGCGACGGGAACGGCCGACATGATCGGCACCGTGCCCAGGCCGCTCGGCGGGCGTCAAGCCGACACGCATCACCCATCCCGCCGTACGGCGGTCAGCCACCTGACGGCCGCCTCCCGAGCTCGGTCAACCGGTAGCCCTCGGGACGCGTCTCCACGAGCCCGTTCGCCACCAGCGGCGCGAGCATGAGCTCCGTCGTCTGCTCGTCCTCCCCGCACCGGGCGGCGATCCACGCGGCCTCGCGTGCGCGCCGTGACGGGACCGCCTCGAGCACCCGGCTCATCCGCGCGTCGAGCCCGTCGCGTGGCCCGGGTCCGGCGAACGGCAGCGGCGCGAGCGAGCCGATCGGCCCCACCGCCTCGATGATCTCAGCCGCCGTGGTCACGAGGATCGACTCCGGCCACTGCCGCAGCACGAGGTGGCACCCGGCCGACATGCCGCTCGTCGCCGGGCCGGGCACGGCGAGGACCGGACGGCCCAGCCGGCGGGCGTGGCGGGCGGTGCTGAGAGCTCCGCTGCGCACGCCGGCCTCCACGACCAGCGTGCCGGCCGACAGCGCGGCGATGAGCCGGTTGCGGACGAGGAAGCGGCGGCGCAGCGGCAGACCGCCGGGCGGCGCCTCGCTGACGATCAGACCCTCGGCCCCGATCCGGGCGAGCAGCGTGTCATGCGACCGCGGATAGGCGACGTCGGCCCCGCAGGCCAGCACGGCGACCGTCGGACCCTCGGAGGCGAACGCCCCCCGGTGCGCAGCGGCGTCGATGCCGTACGCGGCGCCCGACACGACCGTCCAGCGCTGGTCACCGAGCGCGTAGGCCATCTCGCCGGCGACGTGCAGCCCGTACGCGGTCGCCGCCCGCGAGCCCACGACGCCGACCGCACGTCCGACCACCTCGTCGAGGCGCAGCGGGCCGCGTACCCAGAGCGCCAGCGGGGCCCCGAGCTCCGACAGCGCGCCCGGTCGGTCGAGGTCGGCGAGGCCGCGGGGCCACTCGGCGTCTCCCGGGCACACCAGACGCAGCCCGGCGACCGCAGCGACGTGCAGCTCGCGGCGCGGATCGACATCGGGGTAGCTGCTGCGCAGCCGGTCCCACGCCTCCTCCGCGCCGAGCGCAAGCACCTGACGGGCGAGCAGCGGGTCGCCGGGTTCGCTCACCCGCAGCAGGGCGGCCCGGGCCAGCCGGTCCGGCGTCTCCGGATCGGGGGTCGGGGGCGCGGTCGGCAGGAAGTCCATGGACGGATCCGGCACGTCGAGCGGACCGCGGGCGGCGTCGGGCAGCCAGCTCATCCGCCACCGCCCTGCATCCGCAGCGCGAGCGCCTGCTCGACGTCGCACCTGCGCGGGACGTCGACGTCGGCGAGGTCGGCCAGCGTCCACGCCGTGCGCATCACGCGGTCGAGGCCGCGGGCGGTCAGCAGACCGCGCTCGAAACAGCGCTCCGGCTCCCGCACCAGCACCCGCGGGATCGGCCACCGCTGGCGCAGCTGCGGGCCCGGCACGTCGGCATTGGTGCGCCACGGGGTGCCGGCGAGGCGGCGCGACGCCCGGGCCCGGGCGCGGTGCACCCGCGCGGCCACGTGGGCGGTGTCCTCGCTGCCCACCGGGCCGCCACGCAGCTGCTGGTAGTTGGGCGGCTGGAGCAGCACCCGGACGTCGACCCGGTCCATCAGCGGACCGGACAGCCGCTGCCGGTACGCCACGCGCACCCGCGGCGGGCACGTGCAGGACGCGTCACCCTGCGGGGTGCCGGCCCGGCCGCACGGGCACGGGTTGGCGGCGAGCACCAGGGTGAAGCGCGCCGGGAAGCGGGTGTGGCCGGAGGCGCGCGAGACGTCGATCGACCCGCTCTCGAGCGGCTGCCGCAGGGCGTCGAGCACGCTCGGGGCGAACTCGGGCGCCTCGTCGAGGAACAGCACGCCGCGGTGGGCAAGGCTGGCGGCACCCGGGCGCAGGATCTTGCTGCCGCCGCCGACGAGGGCGGCGAGGCTGGCCGAGTGGTGCGGGCTGCGGAAGGGGGGCCGGCGGATGAGCGGTGCTTCGGGAGGCAACGCCCCGGCGACCGAGTGCACGGCGGTGACCTCGAGCGCCTCCTCGTCGCTCAACGGCGGCAGCAGGCCCGGCAGGCGCTCGGCAAGCATCGTCTTGCCGGCGCCGGGCGGCCCGAGCATCAGCACGTGGTGGCCGCCCGCCGCGGCGAGCTCCATCGCCAGCCGGCCGGTGGGCTGACCGGCGACGTCGCGCAGGTCGAGCAGATCGCCGGGCGGCTCGTGCACCGGGTCGGGCACGTAGGCGGGCACCGGCTCCCCGCGCAGCAGGGCGATCAGCTCCCCCAGGTGCGCCACCGGCTCGACGACCACGCCCGGCACGAGCGCCGCCTCCGCAGCATTCGCCAGCGGCACGACCACCCGCTCCCACCCGGCCTCGGCGAGCGCGAGCACAGCAGCCAGCACGCCCGGCACCGACCGCAGTCGCCCGTCGAGCGCGAGCTCACCGAGCAGCGCCCGCTTGGCCAGCTCGTCGGGCGGCACGGCTCCCGTCGCCGCAAGGACCGCGGCGGCGACGGCGGCGTCGTAACCACTGCCCGACTTGGGCAGCGCGGCGGGGAACAGCCCGACGGTGATCCGGGAGTCAGGCCACGGGACCCCGCTGTTGACGACGGCCGACCGCACCCGGTCACGCGCCTCGTTCAGCGACGTGTCGGGCAGGCCGATGAGCGTCATGCCGGGCAAGCCGCGCGACAGGTGCACCTCGACCTCGACCAGATGCCCCTCGATACCGAGCACCGCGACGCACGTCGCCCGTGCCAGCGACATCAGAACGCCCCGCGCAGATGGTCGACGCTGAGCTCACGCGGCCCGCGCACGATGCTCACCACGTCGAAGCGGATGGAGCCGCGCTGACCGGCAGGGAGCGCATCGCCGTGCACCTGCAGCCACAACACCGCCAGGCGCCGGATGCGCGCCGCCTTGTCGGGCCGCACCGCCTCGGCCGGCGAGCCGAAGGCCGTGCCCGACCGGGTCTTCACCTCGACGAAGACCAGCGCACTGCCATCGCGGGCGACGATGTCCAGCTCGCCACGGATACCGGACCCACCACGGGGCGGCCGCCAGTTGCGCGCGAGGATCTCCCACCCCGCGCGGTGCAACCGCTGCGCGGCGACGTCCTCACCGAAGCGGCCGACCGCATCCTTCACCCTCATGTACGGACCCACATGCTCGCGCTCCCTGACCGTGCGGCGCGACCCGGACTGCTCGGGTGAGCGGGGTGCCGCGCCTGCCCGACGCTGCCCGGCAGGGCGCGTACAGGGGGCACGAAAAAGCCCGGCTGTGGACGAAGCGTCGCCGTCCACAACCGGGCACTCGCGCTTGCGGGCCGGCCCTCTCTCAGGTCAGGTCGAGACCTCGCCCTCCGGCTTCGCGACGGCGGGAGGGGTCTCGGCGTCGGCGCTGCCGCCCTCGGCGGTCACCGGCCGGCTCTTGTCGGACGTGTCCGGCTCGGTCGCCCCGGGGCGACCGGGTGCGTTGGTACGACCGGTCGCGACCTCGCGCGGCACGCCGCCCACCGCCGAATTGGTGATCGGCGTCGGCGCCTGCGGGTTGGCGCTGCCGAGGTTGCCGGCGGGGGGTGCAGCTTGGGCATCGCTGGTGGGCGCGGCCTCGGGCTCGGTCTGGTTGGCGGCCGGTGTGTTGCGGCCGCCGCCGGCATCGGCACCCGCGTTGGGATCTTCGCTCATGCCTTGTGCGCTACCCGCTCGGACGACCGGAGTATCACAGCTCGGCTTTGGTGATCTCCTCGACGTTGACGTCCTTGAACGTCACGACCCGCACGTTCTTCACGAAGCGCGCCGGGCGGTACATGTCCCACACCCACGCGTCGTGCAGGGTCAGCTCGAAGAACACCTCGCCGTCGGCGCTGCCGCGCACGTCGAGCCGGTAGTCGTTGGCGAGGTAGAACCGGCGCTCGGTCTCGATGACGAAGCTGAAGAGACCCACGACGTCGCGGTACTCCCGATAGAGCTTCAGCTCCATCTCGGTCTCGTACTTCTCGAGGTCCTCTGCGCTCACGCGACCCCCTCCAGTGCATCGATTCCGGCCGGATCTGCGGCGGCGTCAGCCAGGTCGACGACGCGGGGACCGCTCGTCTCTTCAGGTGCCTCGGGGTCCGGCATGCCGCCATCCTGCCCGACGCGGAGCGAGCCGGGTCGTAGCCGAGCGGTGTCCGCCGGGGGTCGCGAGTGCAACGCCGCGGCCGTACGCACGTTGACGAACGAGTAGCGGTGCTGCTCGCAGGGTCCGTGCGCGGTCAGGGCCGCCTCGTGCTCGGGCGTGCAGTAGCCCTTGTGGCCGGCGAACGCGTACTGGGGGAACTCCTCGTGCAGCCGGCACATCATCCGGTCACGGGTCACTTTGGCGATGACCGACGCGGCCGCGATGCAGCCGACCACCCGGTCGCCCTTCCACACCGCAGCCGTGGGCGACGGCATGCCCTGGACCGGGAACCCGTCGGTCAGCGTGTACGTGACCGGCAGGTCGAGCGCGGCGACGGCGCGGCGCATCCCGGCCACGTTGACGACGTGGATCCCCCGCCGGTCGATCTCCTCCGTGGGCACCACGCACACCGACCAGGCCGCGGCCCGGGCCACCACCTCGGCGTACGCGGCCTCGCGCTGCTCGGGGCTCAGGAGCTTGCTGTCGGCAAGGCCGGGGATCTCGCCGCGCCGCCCCTCGGGCAGCACGACGGCGGCGATGACGAGCGGGCCGGCGCACGCACCACGGCCAGCCTCGTCGACCCCGGCCACGTGACGGAAGCCCACCCGGCGAAGCGCCCGCTCGTACGCCCACAATCCCGAATCGCTGCGGACGACGGCAGGCGGAGGGGCGAGCGGCAGCGGCTCACGGACGGGCAGCGCGGCCTTCTTGCGGCGGGCCGGCAGACGGCCGCCGCGGCGCGGTGAAGGACGGGAAACGGACGGCATGACGGCGCCGAGACTAGTCCTGCCCGGCTCCCGACGGGGCCCCGACGACCGGCAGCCGCCAGGAGCGTCGCCCGTCGCGCCGGCGCCACCAGAGCAGCGGCAGCAGGACGCCGAGCTCCGGCCCGGTGGCCGAGCTCGTGAGCTGCGAGAAGGTCTTGGGTACGCCGTAGCCGCGCCAGTCCGACAGCGGCCACACGCGCACGAACGCCTGCCCGACGACCTTGCTCTGCGGGACGAAGCCGTTCGGCGGCGAGCCGGGTGAGCCGCGGGAGTCGTCGGAATCGCCGCGATGGTCGCCCATGACCCACAGCTGGCCCTTCGGCACGGTGACCGGACCGAAGGTGCGGCGGTCGTCCTCGTACACGTACGTCTCGTCGAGGGCCTTGCCGTTGACGGTGACGCGGCCCTGCTGGTCGCAGCAGGCGACCGTGTCGCCGCCGATGCCGATCACGCGCTTGATGAAGTCCTTGTTGTTGGGCCCGAGGCCGAACAGGTTCTCCACGTTGCGCACCGCGCGGCTGACGATGTTGCTGGGCGGGGCCAGCGGCTGCGCCGCCGACTCGAAGCCGGTGCCCTCGATGTTGAAGACGACGATCTCGCCCCGCTTCACGTCGCGGAAGTGGTAGATCATCTTGTTCACGAGCACGCGGTCGTTGACGTTGAGCGTCTTCTCCATCGACCCGGAGGGGATGTAGAAGGGCTGCACGACGAAGCTCTTGATCAGCAGCGCCAGGCCCAGCGCCACGATGACGAGGACCGGGACTTCTTTCCAGAGCGAGCGGCGCTTGACGGGCCGCTGCTCGTCGCTGCGGCGCCACCAGCGCTTCCTGGGCTCTGCTGCGCTGCCCGGGGGTGCTGCAGCGGTGGCCGTAGGAGCGGACGAGGTGGCGTCCGCGGCCTCGTCACCGCCGGATACCGGATCCGGGGGGCTGGTCATTCCCAGATCATGCCGTTGCGGAGGTGGCAATCAGCTGAACGACAGCGACCCGGAGGGTCACCGTCCGACCGGCGTGCGCTTCTCCTTGATCTTCGCGGCCTTGCCGCGCAGGTCACGCAGGTAGTACAGCTTCGCGCGGCGGACGTCACCGCGGGTGACGATCTCGATCTTGCTGATGATCGGGGTGTGCACCGGGAAGGTGCGCTCGACGCCGACACCGAAGCTGACCTTGCGGACCGTAAAGGTCTCGCGCACGCCGCCACCCTGGCGACGGATCACGACGCCCTGGAAGATCTGGACCCGCTCGCGGGTGCCCTCCACCACGCGCACGTGGACCTTGAGCGTGTCTCCGGCGCGGAAGGCCGGGACATCGTCGCGCAACGACGCGGCGTCGAGATCGTCAAGGGTCTGCATGGCGTGAATCCTCAAAGCTCAGGCTGGAACGGATGTGCTGGAACGGGTGTGGCGTGGGCGCCGGAAACCGAGGCGGACCCGCGTGGTGGCGGCACAGGAGTGCACACCGGAAACGCTTCGGATCACGCAGCGGGCTTGCTCGCGGCGACGCGCAGATGTCCAGGATGCCACATCACCGTTGCATCCGGGTCAGTCGCGCTCGCCCAGCAGGTCAGGACGACGCTCACGGGTACGCGACAGCGACTGCTCGTGCCGCCATCGGGCCACTGCCCCGTGATCGCCCGAGCGCAGCACGTCGGGCACGGCGCGACCGTCCCAGACCGGCGGCCGGGTGTACGCCGGCGCCTCGAGCAGGCCGGCGGAGAACGAGTCGTCGGCCGCCGACTCGGCATTGCCCAGCACGCCCGGCAGCAGGCGGACGACGGCCTCGACCACGACCAGGGCGGCCACCTCGCCGCCGTTCAGCACGTAATCGCCGATGCTCAGCTCGTCGTCGGCCCAGGCGTCGGCGACTCGGGCGTCGATGCCCTCGTACCGGCCGCAGCAGAAGACCAGCCAGGGCTCGGCGGCCAGCTCCGCGGCGTAAGCCTGGGTGAAGGGGCGACCGGCCGGGGTCAGCACGATCACACGCGGCCGGAGCCCGTCGGCGTCACCGGCGGCGATCTCGGTGAGTGCACGGCCCCACGGATCGGGCCGCATCACCATGCCGGGGCCGCCGCCGTACGGGCTGTCGTCGACCGTGCGGTGGACGTCGTCGGTCCACTCCCGCAGGTCGTGCACCCGGACGTCGAGCGTGCCGCGGGCGCGGGCCTTGCCCGGCAGCGAGAGGTCGAGCGGCGCGAAATACTCCGGGAAGATCGTCACGAAGTCCAGCCGCACCCGTCGACCTCCTTCTGGATCTACAGCTCGAGCAGGCCGGGCGGCGGGTCGATGACGACCTCACCCTGCTCGGGATCGACGACCGGCACCATCGCGCTGACGAACGGCACGAGCAGGTCGTTGGCGCCGGCGCGGGAGATGACCAGCAGCTCGCCGCCCGGGTTGTGCCGGACGTCGATGACCTCACCGAGTGGCGTGCCGTCGACGGTGCGGGCGGCCAGGCCGATCAGGTCGCTGTCCCACCAGACGTCGTCGTCGGCCGCCTCGTCGTCCGCGGTCACCGACCCGACCTCGGACGGGTCGATGAGCAACAGCGTGCTCTTCAGCGCCTCGGCGACGTCACGGGTGGCCACCTCAGCGAAGGTGACGAGCAGCCGCCCGGAATGCGGGCGACTGGCCGCCACCGTCAGGGTGGGCACCTCGGGATGGTCGGTGAACAGGACCTTCCCGACAGCGAAGCGCCGCTCCGGGACGTCGGAACGCACCTCGACCGTGACCTCGCCGTGGATGCCGTGGGCGCGGGACACGTGCCCGACCACGACCAGATCGGCCGGGCCACGGCCGACGGAAGGCGTGTTCAGCGCCGGTCGGTGTCGACCACGTCGACACGCACACCACGGCCACCGACGCTGCTCACGACGGTGCGCAGCGCGTTGGCGGTACGGCCGCCGCGGCCGATCACCTTGCCGAGGTCGTCGGGGTGGACCCGGACCTCGATGGTGCGACCACGGCGACCGTTGCGCTCAGCGACGGACACCTCATCCGGGTGTTCGACGATGCCCCGGACGAGGTGCTCCACCGCTGCTTCGAGCATGACTACTCCGCCGCGTCAGCGGGTGCTGCGGCAGGAGCCTCGGGAGCGGCCGCCGCGGCAGGCGGAGCAACCTCGGCCTTGTCAGCCGGCTTGTCGGCAGGCTTGTCGGCGGCCTTCTTGGCCGCCTTCGGGGCCGGAGCCTCGGAGAGGCCGGCAGCCGAACGGGCGGCGGCGGCGAAGGTCTCCGCCTTGTCGACCTTCGGTGCCTTGACCAGCATGGGCGGCGGTGCCGGCTCGCCCTTGAACTTCTGCCAGTCTCCGGTCACCCGGAAGATGGCGGCGACCGGGTCGGTCGGCTGGGCGCCGACACTCAGCCAGTACTGCGCCCGCTCGGACTGGACCTCGATGAAGCTCGGGTCCTCCTTGGGGTGGTACTTGCCGATGGTCTCGATGACTCGCCCGTCACGCTTGGTACGGGCGTCGGCAACCACGATGCGGTAGTACGGCGCACGCATCTTGCCCAGGCGCATCAGCTTGATCTTGGTGGCCACGGTTAGTCGTTTAGCTCCAGTCTTGGGGTGGTGGCCTGCGCCGACGCGTGGGGGACGCCGGAAACGAGGCAACCAAGGGGTAAGCGTCCACGGGAAGCGGGAAGAGGGCCGCAGCCAGCGGAGCACCCGTCAGGCACTCGGCAACAAGTGTGCCACAGCCCGACCCGGGCCATCCGCTGCGGGCAGCGTCACCCGCGCCGGCGGGGAGCGGGTCCGGCAGGTGGCTTCGGCAGCCCGAAGCCGCCGGGGCCCCCGGGAAGGTTCAGCTTCGACAGGTCGGGGAGCTTGGCGCCCTCGGGAAGCCCGAACGGGTTCTGCCCGGCAGCCGCCCCCGCCGGGCCGCCCTGCGCCTTCTCCAGCTCCCTGACCTGCTCGCCGCGGGCCACGGCAGCGCGGGCAGCGGGGTTGCCCTTGCGGGACGCACCCTTGCCCTTGCGCGACTTCTGCACGGCCTTGCGGGCACCCATGCCCGCCATGCCGGCCATCTGCTTCATCATCTTGCGCGCTTCCTCGAAGCGGTCGAGCAGCTGGTTGACCTCGGTGACCGTGACCCCGGAGCCGCGGGCGATACGGGCCTTGCGGGAGGCGTTGAGGATCTTCGGCTGGGTGCGCTCGGTCGGCGTCATCGACCGGATGATGCCCATGACGCGGTCCATGTCGCGGTCGTCGACCTGGGCCAGCTGCTCCTTCATTTGGCCCATGCCGGGCAGCATGCCGAGCAGGTTGGCGATCGGGCCCATCTTGCGCATCTGCAGCATCTGCCCGAGGAAGTCCTCGAGCGTGAAGTCGTCGCCGGCGAGCTTGGCCGCCATGTCCTCGGCCTCGCCGGCGTCGAACGCCTGCTCGGCCTGCTCGATGAGGGTGAGCACGTCACCCATCCCGAGGATGCGCGAGGCCATGCGCTCGGGGTGGAAGACGTCGAAGTCGGCGAGCTTCTCCCCCGTCGACGCGAACATGATGGGCCGGCCGCAGACCTGGGCCACCGAGAGCGCGGCGCCGCCCCGGGCGTCGCCGTCGAGCTTGGTGAGCACCACGCCCGTGAAGTCGACGCCCTCCTGGAAGGCGACGGCGGTGGTGACGGCGTCCTGGCCGATCATGGCGTCGACGACGAACAGGACCTCGTCCGGGGACACGGCGCTGCGGATGTCGGCGGCCTGCTGCATGAGCTCGCTGTCGATGCCGAGCCGGCCGGCGGTGTCGACGACGACGACGTCGTGCAGCCGCTGGCGGGCCACCTCGATGGCATCGCGGGCGACCGCGACCGGGTCGCCGACGCCGTTGCCGGGCTGGGGCGCGTACACGTCGACCCCGGCCTGCTGACCGACCACCTGCAGCTGCGTGACCGCGTTGGGCCGCTGCAGGTCACAGGCCACGAGCAGCGGCGCGTGGCCCTGGCTCTTCAGGTAGCGCCCGAGCTTGCCGGCCAGCGTCGTCTTGCCGGAGCCCTGGAGGCCGGCGAGCATGATCACGGTCGGCGGGGACTTGGCGTAGCGGACGGTGCGGGTCTCGCCGCCGAGGATGCCGATGAGCTCCTCGTGCACGATCTTGATGACCTGCTGCGCCGGGTTGAGGGCCTGGCTGGCGACCGTCTCGGCGGCGCGCTCCTTGACGGCGGCGACGAAGCGGCGGACCACGGGCAGTGCGACGTCGGCCTCGAGCAACGCGATGCGGATCTCGCGCGCCGTGGCGTCGATGTCCTTCTCGGACAGCCGGCCCTTGCCGCGCAGCGAGGTGAAGACCTTGTCGAGCCGGCTGGACAGGGTGTCGAACACGCAAAAGCCCTTCGGGCGGGTCGGGAATCTGCCTGTCAGGTTACGGCGCGAGGTGCGGCGAACGGCGAATACGGGCCCGCCCAGCCGATTGCGTCCCGCATTCCGGGTCCGCCCGTTGTCACCGGGTCGGGTGATGCGGGGTACATCCACGGGTACGACATGTGAAAATGTGCCCCAGCACCGAAGCATCCCGACCACACGCCGGATCGGGTCCGTCCTCACTGCCGGAGCCCCCGGCTGTTCCCGAAGCGGAGCTGACCATGACCGCCACCATCGAGCCGGGCACCCTGTCCGGTGTCGTCCCGCAGCACGGCCTCGACTTCGCCGCCTTCGACGGCGACAACCACTATTACGAGGCGCTCGACGCGTTCACGCGCCACCTCGACCCCCGCCTCGGTGACCGGGTCATCCAGTGGGCCGAGATCAACGGCCGCAAGTACCACGTCCTGGGCGGCAAGGTCAGCCACGCGGTGGTCAACCCGACGTTCGACCCGGTGTCGCCGGCCGGCGCCCTCTCCGAGTACTTCCGCGGCAACGCCAACGGGCGCAGCCCGCTCGAGCTGCTGCGCGAGCGTGCCCCGATCAGCCCGGCCTACCGCAACAACGACGCCCGGCTCGAGGCGATGGACTCGCAGGGCCTGCAGAAGATCTGGATGTTCCCGACGCTCGGGATGATCTACGAGGAGCTGCTCAAGCACGACCCGGGTGCGGTCGCGCTGCTGTTCGAGTCGTTCAACAAGTGGGTCTACGAGGACTGGGGCTTCGCGCACAAGGACCGGCTCTTCGCGGCCCCGTACATCTCGCTGGCCGTGCTCGACAGCGCGATCAAGGAGTTCGACAAGGCGGTCGAGCTCGGTGCCCGCACCGTCGTCATGCGTCCGGCCGCTGTCTGGAACGAGAACGGCACGTTCGGCATGTCCGACCCGGTTTTCGACCCCTTCTGGGCCCGCGTGAACGAGGCCGGCATCCCGGTCGTCATCCACGCCGGTGACAGCGGCTACAGCTCGAACGGATACGCCCAGGAGGGCTTCTCCGCCAAGTTCTCCGGCGGCTTCCGGCCCCAGGTCACCGCGTTCAACATGGAGCGGGCGATCATGGACGTGCTGGCCACGCTCGTCTTCGACAAGCTCTTCGACCGCTTCCCCAACGTGCGGATCGTGTCGGTCGAGAACGGCTCGACCTTCCTGCCGGACCTGTTCAAGAAGCTGCGTTCGACCGCCAAGAAGACCCCGGGCTACTTCACCGAGGACCCGGTCGAGACCTTCAAGCGCAACATCTGGATCAACCCGTTCTGGGAGGACGACGTCAACGAGACGGTCGCCATCATGGGCGCCGACCGGGTCGTCTTCGGCTCGGACTGGCCGCACATCGAGGGCATGCCGCAGCCGCTGGACTACGTCGAGGAGCTGACGCAGTTCAACGCCGTCGACCAGAAGCGGATCCTGCTGCAGAACGCGGAAGAGCTGAACACCCCGCGTCCCGCGTAGTTCTTCACGGCAACGCATTCGGCGCCACCACCTCCGGGGAGTTTCCTCACCGGAGGGGGTGGCGCCGAAGTGGTTTCCGGAGCGGGCTCAGCCGAGCAGCGCGTCCACGAAGGCCTCGGGCTCGAACGGCGCGAGGTCGTCCGGACCCTCGCCCAGGCCGACCAGCTTGACCGGCACGCCGAGCTCACGCTGTACCGAGACGACGATGCCGCCCTTGGCGGTGCCGTCCAGCTTGGTGAGGACGACGCCGGTGACGTTGACGACCTCGGCGAAGACCTTGGCCTGCACCAGGGCGTTCTGCCCGGTGGTGGCGTCCAGCACGAGCAGCACCTCGTCGACCGGCGACTGCTTCTCGATGACGCGCTTGACCTTGCCGAGCTCGTCCATCAGGCCGGACTTGGTGTGCAGCCGGCCGGCGGTGTCGATCAGGACGGTGTCGACCCCGTCGGCGATGCCCTCCTTGACCGCCTCGAACGCGACGCTCGCGGGGTCGGCACCCTCGGGCCCGCGTACGGTCTCGGCGCCGACCCGGCTCCCCCACGTCTCCAGCTGGTCGGCGGCGGCGGCGCGGAACGTGTCGGCCGCGCCGAGCAGCACGGTGCGCCCGTCGGCGATGAGCACCCGGGCGAGCTTGCCGCAGGTCGTGGTCTTGCCGGTGCCGTTGACGCCGACGACCAGCACCACGGCCGGGCGACCGTCGTGGCTGGTGGCGAGGCTGCGGTCGGTGGTGGTGCCGACCTGGGCGAGCAGCTCGTCGCGCAGCAGCGCCTTCGCCTGCTCCGGGGTACGGGCGCCGAGCACACGCACGCGCGTCTTCAGCGCCTCCACCAGCTCGGTCGCCGGGGCGACGCCCATGTCGGCGGTCAGCAGCGTGTCCTCGATCTCCTCCCAGTCGTCGTCGCCGATCGTGTCGCGCGACAGCACGGTGAGCAGACCCCGGCCGAGGGTGCTCTGGGAGCGGGCGAGGCGGGAGCGCAACCGGGTCAGCCGGCCGGCCGTGGGCAGCGGCACGTCGAGCTGCGGACCGGTGTCCTCGACCAGCGCCTCGGCCTCGGCGGGGTCGGCGGGCAGCTCGACGGTGTCGACGGCGCGTACGTACGTGGACGGCCGGCCGTCGTCGTCGCCGACTGCGGGCTCCCGGGGCGGCGCGCTCACCGGCGGCGCGGCCGGGGCGGCGGTGCGCCCGATGCGGCGGCGGGGGGCCGTGACGACGAACGCGGCCGTCACGACGATCGCCACGACGACGATCGACAGGATGGTGATCAGGAGAGTGATGGCGAGCTCCTCGGCTTCAGCGCGGGGACGGCACAGGACGGACACGCCCGGACGCAGGCGCAGGTCCGCCCCCTTGCAGGCAGGCTACTGACGCGCCACCTGACCGGCAGCGGTCAGGCCGTCATCCGTTCGCGCAGCCGCTGGCTGACCACGGTGGTCACGCCGTCGCGGCGCATCGTCACCCCGTACAGCGCGTCGGCGATCTCCATAGTGCGCTTCTGGTGGGTGACGATGAGCAGCTGCGAGCTGCCCCGCAGCTGCTCGACCGCATCGAGCAGCCGGCCGAGGTTGCGGTCGTCGAGCGCCGCCTCGACCTCGTCGAGCACGTAGAACGGCGACGGCCGAGCCCGGAAGACCGCCAGCAGGAAGGCGAGCGCGGCGAGCGACCGCTCACCGCCGGACAGCAGCGACAGCCGCGAGACCCGCTTGCCGGCCGGGCGGACCTCGACCTCGATGCCGGTGAGCAGCAGGTCGTCGGGGTCGGTGAGGAACAGGCGTCCCTCACCGCCTGGGAAGAGCGTCGGGAAGACGAGGCTGAACTCGCGCGCGGTGTCCTCCAGGGCCGACGCCATGACCTCGACGACCCGGGCGTCGACGTCGCGCACGATGCCGAGCAGCTCGCGGCGGGTCTTCTGCAGGTCCTCGACCTGCTGCGCGAGGAAGGTCGAGCGCTCCTGCAGGGCCGCGTACTCCTCGAGGGCCAGCGGGTTGACGGTGCCGAGCCGGGCGAGGGCGCGCTCGGAGTCCGCGGCGCGCTTCTCCTGCGTCGGCCGGTCGTAGCTGGCGATCTGGCCCTGCTCGGTGTCCGGCGGCACGGGCAGATGCGGCCCGTACTCGGCGACGAGCGCGTCGGGGTCCATGCCCCACTCCTCGCGGCACCGCTCGTGCAATGCCTCGGTGAGCAGGCGCTGCTCGGTACGCGCCATCTCGTCGCGGTGGCGGGCGTCGCGCAGCTGCTCGACCTCGGTTCCGAGGGTGCGCGCCTGCTCGCGTACGGCCTGCAGCTGGGCCGTCGCCGCCACCCGCTCCGCGTCGGCCTCGTCACGGGCGACACCCGCGGCGGCCAGGGAGGTGGCCAGCGCCGCGACGCTGCGCCCGGCGAGGTCGGCCACGGCTGCCGCGCGCTCGGCGGCGGTGGCGCGCTCGGCCCGGCGCCGCTCGGCCACCGCGCGCGCCTGACGTTCGGAGGCCGCAGCGCGTCCGAGCGACGCGGCCCGGCCTGCAGCCGCCTTCGCCTGCTCCTGGGCGACGCCCGCGGCCAGCTTCAGCTCGACCTCGGTGGCACGCGCCACCTCCACCGTCGCGACCAGGGCGGCGCGCTCGGCCGGATCGGCCTCCACCGGCTCCGGCGCCTCGGTGGCGGCGGCCAGTCGCTCGGAGAGCGTCGCCACCTCGGCCTCGTGACGACTCGCGGCCGCCACCAGCTCGACGCGGGTGCGTTCGATCCGCTCGGCCTCCGCGATCGCCGACCGCGCGGCCGACGTGGCCCGGGCCAGGGCGTCCTGGTGGGCGGCGATGGCGGCGTCCGAGTCGTGCAGCTGGGTCAGCGCGGCGGCGACGTCGGCCGCGTGCCGGGCCCGGGTCGCCTCCGCGGCGTCCAGCAGGGTGGCGATCTCTGTGAGCGCCGCCTCGGCCTGCTCGACACGCGCCTGCGCCTCGGCCACGGCTGCCCGCACGGCGAGCGGCGACGCCGGGGCCAGTGCGCCGCCGCTCGCCCTCCCGCCCCCGAGGACGTCCCCGGCGCGGGTCACGGCGACGAGCTCCGGCGACTGCGTCACCAGTGCGTGGGCGGCTTCGAGATCGGCGACGACCACCATGTCCTGCAGCAGCCGCCCGAGGCTGGCGCGCAGCCCGTCGGCGGCGGCGGTCGGCACGGAGGCCCGTACGCCGACGAGGTCGGCCACCCACGTGGCGCCGGCGGGCAGCGCCGGACGCGTCCCGACCGCCGGTGGCGCGCCGCTGATCAGCACCGATACGCGGGCCGACGCGACCGCGGCGGACTGCAGGGCGGAGACGGCCGCTTCCGGCGTCGCGGCCGCCAGCCCGTCCACCAGGCTGCCGAGCGCGGCGGAGACGGCGCCCTCGGCCCCGGGCACCACGTCGAGCACGTCGGCGGCGGCACCGAGCACTCCGGCGGGACCCGCCTCGAGGATGGCCGCGGTGCCGTCGTCCGGGACGAGCGAGCGCTGCCAGGCCTGCAGCGTCGCGAGTGCGCTGAGCCGCTCCTGCTCGGCGGTCCGCTGCCGGGCGACGGCCTGCTCGGCCTGCTCGCGTACGGACTCGAGCGCCTCCTCCGCCGCCGCGTGCACCCCGTCGAGGGCCACCTCAGCGGCGTCCAGGGTCTCGAGCTCGGCGGCGGCTGCCGCGGCGTCGGCCTCGCGCTCGGCGGCGCGGTCACGGGCGGCGCGGGCGGTCTCCTGGAGCCGGCTGTCCTCCGCCGCCGCCGACGCGAGGCGGCCGCGGGCGGTGTCGAGGGAGCCGCTGAGCCGGGCGAGACCCTCCCGGCGGTCGGCAGCCGCCCGGGCCGCGGCCCGCTGACGCTCGTCGTAGCCGGTCAGGGCGGCCTCGGCGGCGACCCGTTCGGCGCGGGCGGCCTCCAGCCGGTGCAGGGCGTCGGCGGACTGCGCGGCCAGGGTCTGCTGCTCGCGCTGCGCGGTCGCGGCCTCGGCGTCGAGCTGATCGGGATCGCGGCCGTGCTGAACCGGCTCCGGGGCGCCGAGGTAGGACGCGCGCTGCTGGGCCAGCGCCTGCACGGCGGCGAGGCGCTCGGCGAGCCGGCCGAGCGCGTGCCAGGTGGACGACGTCTGCTCGGCCCGGGTGGTGCCCGCGATGGCAGCACTGCTCAGGGTCTCGTCGGCCTGCTGCGCGGCGGCGAGCTGCTTCTCACCCTCGGCCAGCCGGTGGTGCAGCGCCTGGTCGGCCTCGCCCCGCGCCGCCAGGGCCTTGCCGGCACCGACGACGTCATCGGCGAGCAGGCGCAGCCGGGCGTCGCGCAGCGCCGCCTGCACCATGCCGGCCTTGCGCGCCGCCTCCGCCTGCCGGCCGAGCGGACCGAGCTGGCGGCGCAGCTCGGCGGTGAGGTCCTCGAGCCGTTCGATGCTGGTCGCCGTGGTGTCCAGCTTGCGGAGGGCGCGCTCCTTGCGCTTGCGGTGCTTGAGGACGCCGGCCGCCTCCTCGACGAAGCCGCGCCGGTCCTCGGGACGCGCGCCGAGCACGGCGTCGAGCGAGCCCTGACCGACGATGACGTGCATCTCGCGTCCGATGCCGCTGTCGGACAGCAGCTCCTGCACGTCGAGCAGCCGGCAGGACGTGCCGTTGATCGTGTACTCGGACTCCCCGGAGCGGTACATCAGCCGCCCGATGGTGACCTCGGTGTACTCGATCGGCAGCGCGCCGTCGGAGTTGTCGATGGTCAGCTGCACCTCGGCCCGGCCGAGCGGCGGACGCCCCGGCGAGCCGGCGAAGATGACGTCTTCCATCTTCCCGCCGCGCAGCGCCTTCGCGCCCTGCTCGCCGAGCACCCAGGCGATGGCGTCGACGACATTGCTCTTGCCCGAGCCGTTGGGCCCGACCACGCAGGTCAGACCCGGCTCGAGGGCCAGGGTCGTCGACCCGGCGAACGACTTGAAGCCGCGCAGGGTGAGGGTCTTCAGGTGCATCGCTGCTGAACGCTAACGGCGCACCCGGTCAAACAAGAGGAGGACGCCCCGATGGGACGTCCTCCTGAAGAATCGGCCGGCCACCCGCGGTGGAGATCGCGGGGCGCTTTCGGCCGGGCCGGCTCAGGTGAGAACCGGCTCCTTGTCGAGCTCGCGGAGCTCGAGGCTCACGTCGACCTGCGACGCCAGGACCTCGTTGACAGCAAGGGTGCGCTCGAGCTCGCGCTCGAGGTCACGTACTCGCGTGCGGAGCCGGTGTACCTCCGCGACGAGGCGGGCGTCGTTGCCGGCGCCGACATGACCGAACAAGGCTTTCGCCATTTGGGGGTCCTCCACGATGAGCGACCGAACATCAGCGCACCAGACGGCGCCGGTTCAATTTCGATTATCAGAATCGCACGATTAGGGCATGGTCGTCAAGGGTCCCCGAGCGGGCGTTCACGCGGAATTCGCAGGTCACACGCGTCTCGCGACGTGTCCTGCGTTACACGGGCGGCTCGCCTCAGCGTTCGACGAACCCGGTGACCCCGGCTTTGACGTCCGACCACCGCTCCGTCACCCCGTCCACCCGCCCGGGCCGGTTGCCGCCGGCGGCCGGCGGTGCGGTGAGGCGCGCGAGGAGCTCCCGGCAGGCGGCCGAGGCGCCTTGCGCCACCACCTCGACCCTGCCGTCGGGCAGGTTGCGCGCCCAACCGGTGAGCTGCAGCTCGAGCGCCTGCGAGCGTGTCCACCACCGGAAGCCGACGCCCTGCACGTGACCCCGCACCCACGCCGTCAGGCGGACAGGGGTCTGCCCGCCCGGCGTGAGAGACTGGGCCGGAAGTCGGTCGGCATCGCGAGGGGATTCGGTCATTGCGCAGCGACGATAAGCCGCAGCAGTCCACGGGTAGCCGCCGCCGGTTGGCGGTGAGCCTCGCCGGTCTCGCCGCGTTCCCGGTCCTGCTGATGGCCTGCGGCAACGCCGACCACAAGGTCGGCAACGACACCCGGCCGGATCCGCGTGCCGCCACCGAAGGCGCCCAGACCGCGCTGCCGGCACCGGTCAGCGGGGTGCCCGCGGTGGAGCCCACTGCGATCTCGGGCGTCACGCAGCAGCAGGCCCCGGTCGAGGGCGACCCGGCCCAGGCCATCCCGCCGGAGGACCTGGTCAGTGAGCAGGGCTTCGGCGAGCGCAACGGCAACAACTAGCTCCGCCGCCGCCGCTCTGCCATACCGGTTCGGCACCCGTGCCTGAGCTGCCCGAGGTCGAGACGGTACGGCGTGGCCTGGCCCGCTGGGTCGTCGGCCGCACCGTGCAGTCGGCCGAGGTGCTGCACCCGCGCGCCGTCCGGCGCCACGTCGCCGGAGCCGACGACTTCGCCGCGCTGCTGGCGGGGCAGCGGGTCGCCGCGGCGATGCGGCGCGGCAAGTTCCTGTGGCTCCCGCTGTCCTCGGGTGACGCCCTGGTCGCCCATCTCGGGATGAGCGGCCAGCTGCTGGTCGAGAACGACGACGCCCCCGACGAGAAGCACCTGCGGGTCCGCCTGCGCTTCACGGACGGCGATCCCGAGCTCCGCTTCGTCGACCAGCGCACCTTCGGCGGCCTGTCCGTCGCCGCGGGAGGCGCGGCCCTGCCCGGCTCCCTCGCGCACATCGGGCTCGACCCGATCGACCCCGACTTCGACGACGACGCCTTCGTCGCCGGGCTGCGGCGCCGGCGTACCGGCGTCAAGCGCGCCCTGCTCGACCAGACGCTGACCAGCGGGATCGGCAACATCTACGCCGACGAGGCGCTGTGGATCGCCCAGGTGCACTGGGCCCGCGCCACCGAGAACCTGCCGCGTCCGGTCTGCCGGCGGTTGCTCGCCGCCGTACGCGAGGTGCTGTCCGCAGCCATCGACGCGGGCGGCACGTCGTTCGACGCGCTGTACGTGAACGTCAACGGCCAGTCCGGCTACTTCGACCGCTCGCTGCACGCGTACGGCCGCGAGGGCGAGCCGTGCGACCGGTGCGGCACCCCGATCCGGCGTTCCAAGTTCATGGGCCGGTCGTCGTACTGGTGCCCGAAGGACCAGCCGCAGCCCCGCCACCCGCACTACTGAGCGGGCGCTACTGCTGAGGGGCGTCCCGATCCTCGGCCTGCAGGGCGGCGAGCGCACCGGCCGCGGCCTGCTGCTCGGCCTCCTTCTTGCTGCTGCCCACGCCTTCGCCCAACGGGCGGCCCGCGAGCCGCGCGACGGCGACGAACTCCTTGGCGTGGTCGGGCCCGGACTCGGCGACGACGTACTCGGGCGGGCCGAGGCCGCGCACCGCGGAGCTCTCCTGCAGCGCCGTCTTCCAGTCGAAGCCGCTCTGCGGATTGCGGGAGCCGGTGAGCAGCGGCTGGAAGAGCTCGAGCACCAGCCGGGTGGCCGCCGCGATCCCACCGTCGACGTACGTCGCGCCGATGACCGCCTCGAGCGTGTCGGCCAGGATGCTCGGCTTGTCGTGCCCGCCGGTCGACTGCTCGCCGCGGCCGAGGTGGATGTACGCCCCGAGCCCGCTGGGCACGCCGTCGTCGCCGGCACCGGCCGTCACCGGGTCGACCGCGCCGATCGTCCGGGCGACCCCCGCCAGCGCTTTCATGTTCACGATCGAAGCCCGCAGCTTGGCGAGCTGCCCCTCCGGCAGGTCCGGGTAGCGGTGGTAGAGCGAGTCGGTGACGACCAGGCCCAGCACCGAGTCGCCGAGGAACTCCAGCCGCTCGTTGGTCGGGAGGCCGCCGTTCTCGTACGCGTACGAGCGGTGGGTGAGCGCCCGCGTCATGAGCTCCTCGGAGCAGCTCACGTCCAGCGCGGCGATGAGCCCGGCCACGGGCTGCGGCTCGGGCGGCGTGGGACGGGGCATCAGCGGCCGGCCTCGACCGGCAGTGCCGACAGGGCGCCGGCGCTCGCGCGGCGGCGGGCCAGTAGGCGCGCCATCTCCTCGGTGAGCGCGGGGACCAGGCCCAGCATCGCGGCGTCGGCCGCTCGGGTGATGCCGGCGACGAGCTGCGCGACGGCGGATCCGGTCGCCGCCGGTACGACCGAGGTGACGACGACGCCGTTCACCCCGAGGACGACCATGCTCCGGGCAGGGCTCCGGGCGGGCGGTGCGGCGGTTGCCGCGGCGGTTGCCGACATCTGCTCACTGTGCGTCGATGCGGCTCCGGCACCGGCCTGCGACGCGCCCACGACGCGCGTCACGGCGTCGATCAGCAGCGCTCCCGCGAAGCCGGCCGTGATCACGACGTCGGCCGGGGAGGCTCCCGCCCAGACCGCGTCGACAGGCACCGGGCCCGCGTAACCGAACGGCGCTGCCGGCGATGAGCTCACCTCGTGCAGCCTCCGGTCGGCCTCGTCGTAGGAAGGGTCTCCGCTGCCGGTCCGGAAACCGGCCGACAGCAGGCCGACGAACGGTGACGCGGCTCCGAGCTGCGTGCGGGCGTACACGGCGCCGGCGTAGGCGTACTGGATGAGGGTCTCGGGTGCGGCGGCCGGGCCGGCGCCGGCGTCGACGAGCACGGCGGGACGGCCCTCGGACGGCAGCTCCGCGGCCAGGCAGACCTGGGTCATGCCGGGCACCCGGCCGAGGCTGAACTGCGCGGCGGCGAGGGTGGCCGCGGCGGGGCCGAAGGACACCACGGCATCGGCGGCCCCGACACGCAGGAGTCGCGTCGCCACCCGGACGCTTGCGCCGCGACGGGCGCGTACGGCGCGGGCCGGGTCGTCATCGTCCCCGATGCTGTCGGGAGCGGCCACGACCTCGACCCCGGGCGGCACGGGGGTCGCCTCGAAGGCCGCCGGGTCGCCCACGAGGACGAGTGACAGCTCGGGTCGGCCGGTGGTGAGGCTGCGCACGGCCTCGACGACGTCGGCCGCCGAGAGGTGCGCGCCACCGACGTCGACCGCGACCCGCAGGCGTGCGGCCGACGTCACGGAGGAGTGGCTCAGACGTCGATCGCCTGACGGTCGCCGTAGCGGCCGCAGGTCGAGCAGGCCGTGTGCGGCAGGATCACGTGGCCACGCGGGCACTTGGCGAGCGTCGGCGCGGTCGCCTTCCACTGGCTGCGACGGGAATGCGTGTTGGCACGCGAGGTACGACGTTTCGGAACGGCCACGTCAGGACTCCTCTTCGGAACGGTCGGGGACATCTGTAGGAACGGGATCGTCGGCAGCGGCGGCCGGTGCGACCAGGCTGGACAGCGCTGCCCACCGGGGGTCGACCGCGTCGTGGGAGTGATCGGCCGGCAGGTCGTCGAGCCGTCCGCCGCAGCCGACGCACAGACCGGAGCAATCCGGACGGCACAGCGGCGTCAGGGGCAGCTCGAGCACGAGCGCGTCACGCAGCACCGGCTCGAGGTCGATCAGGTCGTCGACCAGCATCGGGAGCTCGTCGTCGTCATCGCCGTCGGCCGGCTGGCTGCGGCTCTGCTTCGCGCCGCCGTACGGACCGGACTCGGGATAGCGGAACAGCTCGAGGATCTGGGCCGTGACCGGCGTGCTCACCGGCTCCAGGCAGCGTCCGCACTCGCCCGACATGGTGGCGTCGACCGTGCCGGTGACCAGCACGCCCTCCATGACCGACTCGAGACGCAGGTCGAGAACGAGGTCGCTGCCGGGCGCGATGACGGCCATGCCTAGGCCACCGAGCTCCGGGGGTGCCGGATCCGTCCGCTGGGTACGCCGCATCGACCCGGGCCGTCGACCGAGCTCGCGCGTGTCGAGCACGAGCGGTCGCCTCGGGTCGAGCCGGTGGCGCGGGCTCTGCGCGGAGGCCGGGGTGGCCCCGCGGGGAGCGGTCATCTTGGGCACGGGTCTACGACTGATCTCGTTCGGTGGGGAAGGGGTGGAGGCCCGGGCTGCAGGCTGGGACCTGCCGGGGCACAGCCGCCCAGTCTACAAGCCGCGCAGACGGGCGTACGGCGACGTCACGCCGCCGGACGACGGCTCAGGCGTGGGCCGACGCGTTGGGGGCGGCCCGGTCGTCGGACGGGTACGCGCCGCCCTCCTCGGGGTCGTACTCGCCGGTGGCGTACTCCCCCTGCGCCGGGTCACCGACGTAGTCCTGCTCGGTGGCGCCCGCCGTCCAGGTGAGCTGCTCACCCTCGGCGTAGTCGCCCTCGCCGTAGCGGGCGTACTCCTGCTCGGCCTGGGCGCGCGACTCCGCGATCCGCTCGCGTCCGCGGCTCACGGCGTCGAGCGAGCTGTTGAGCAGCTGCTCGAAGCGTGCGAGCGAGCCGTCGATGTAGTCGTCGGTCTGGTCGCGCATGCGCATCGCCTCGGCTTCGGCGGCTTCCGCGATCTCGGCGGAGACCCGCTGCGCCTCCTCGACCAGCCCGTTCTCCGAGACCAGCCGGTTGCGCTCCACGCGGGCCTCGGCGACGACCCGATCGGCCTCGGTGCGCGCCGTGACGAGGATGTCGTCGGCCTGCGCCCGGGCGTCTTCCTGCACCGCGTTGCGCTCGCGGAGCAGCGAGCGCGCCTCCGACATCTCGGCCGGGAGCAGCTGCCTCAGCTCCTCCAGCGCGCCGAGCAGCGTGGGCCGGTCGATGACCGCGGCAGAGCCCGAGAGCGCCTTGCCTTTGGCGGTCTCCACCATGGTGATGATCTCGTCGAGCTTGCCCTGCACGTCCGGCATGCGGGTCAGCCTATGGCAGGCGGCTCAGCGGGTGGAAAGCTTCGCGGCCATCCGGTCGAGCACGTAGGCCGGAACGAGGTGGCTGACGTCGCCGCCCCACGTCGCCACCTCCTTGACCAGGCTCGAGGACAGGAACGACGAGGCCGGGTTGGTGCTCATGAAGAGCGTCTCGACGCCTTCGAGGGAGTGGTTCATCTGGGCCATCTGCAGCTCGTAGTCGAAGTCGCTGACTGCGCGCAGACCCTTGACGATCACGGGGATCTCGCGCTTGCGGCAGAACTCGACGAGCAATCCGTGGAACGACTCGACGAGCACGTTGCCGTACTGCGTCGTCGCCTCACGGAGCATCTCGATGCGCTCCTCGACCGAGAACATCCCGGCCTTGCTCTTGTTGATCATCACGGCGACGGTGACCTCGTCGTACAAGGCAGCCGTACGGCCGATGATGTCGAGGTGACCATTGGTCACGGGGTCGAAGGACCCTGGGCAGACGGCCCGGCGAAACGTGCTCGCAGCAGTCATGAGCGCTCCGCGGTCATGATCGCCAACCGTACCAGAGCACGGTGTCTCCATATCGGCGGGTCTCGGCCGGTTCGAAGCCGTCCGGCAGGACGAGCTGCGGGCTGCGGATGTCGCGTTCCACGACGATCACCTCGGACGCGAGCCCGGCGGCCACCGGCAGGAGCTCGTCGATCTCCGCCGCGTACGGCGGGTCGAGGAAGACGACGTCGTACGTCCGTGGCGGGCTCTCGGCGGCGAATGTGGCCAGCACCGTCTCCGCCCGCCCGGCCGACACCTGCGCCCCCGGCAGCCCGACGGCCGCGACGTTGGCGGCGAGCACGCGCCGCACGCCCGGGTCGGCCTCGACGAGCGCTGCGCCCGCCGCGCCACGCGAGAGCAGCTCGAGGGCGACGGCCCCGCTGCCGGCGAAGGCGTCCAGCACGGTACGGCCGGCCAGACCCCCCAACCCGGCCTCGAGCGCGGAGGCGAGCGCCTCACGGACCCGCTCGGAGGTGGGACGGACGAGCCGGCCCGGGGGGACGGTGATCCGCCGGCCCCCGGCGCGCCCGCCGACGATGCGCGGCACTCAGCCCTTCTCCAGGTAGGCGGCCTGCTCCTCGTCGAGCCGGCGGGACAGCACGCCGGCGAGGACCGGATGTGCGGTGAGGTCCGGATCGGCCTCGACGATTGCCGTCGCCTCGTCGCGGGCCTGGTGCAGCAGCGGCTCGTCACGCAGCAGGTCGAGCAGCTTCAGCGAGCGGCGTCGGCCGGACTGTGCGGCGCCGAGCACGTCACCCTCGCGCCGCTCGCGCAGGTCGAGCCGGGCGAGCTCGGCACCGTCGAGCGTGGCGGCGACCGCCTCGACCCGCGCCCGGGCCGGGGTGCCCTCGCCGGCTTCGGTGTAGAGCAGGCACCAGCCGGCCGCGCTGCCCCGACCGACCCGGCCGCGCAGCTGGTGCAGCTGCGAGACGCCGAACCGGTCGGCGTCCAGAATCACCATCACAGTCGCGTTGGGCACGTCGACCCCCACCTCGACCATCGTCGTGGCGACCAGGACGTCCAGCTCACCGGAGACGAACCGGCGCATCACCTTGTCCTTCTCGTCGCTCGGCAGCCGTCCGTGCAGGGCCGCCACCCGCAGCCCCGCGAGCGGCCCCGCGATGAGCCCCGGGAGCGCGTCGAGCACCGCGATGGGCGGCTTCCGGGTCTCGGAGCCGTCGTCATCTGCGGGGGCGTCGTCGGGGTCGACCTCGTCGAGGTCCACGGTGGATCGGGCACCCGGCGGCTTCTGGTCGTCGGTCTCGCCGATCCGGGGGCAGACCACGAACGCCTGGTGCCCGGCACCGACCTCCTCGCGGATCCGGGCCCACATCCGTTCGCGCAGCGCGGGATGTGCCACATGGCTGCGGATCGGCTGGCGCCCCTTCGGCAGCTCGGTGAGCTCGCTGGTGTCGAGGTCGCCGAAGACGGTCATGGCGACGGTGCGCGGGATCGGTGTGGCGGTCATGACCAGCAGGTGAGGCGGGGTGCCGCCGCCGGCCTCCGCCTTTGCACGCAACGTGTCGCGTTGTTCGACGCCGAAACGGTGCTGCTCGTCGACCACGACCAGGCCGAGCTCCCGGAACGTGGTGCTCTGCGAGAGCAGCGCGTGGGTGCCGACGACGATGCCGGCGGAGCCGTCGGCGATGGCCTCGGCCGCCACCCGCCGGACGGGCGCCGGCTGCGAGCCGGTGAGCAGCACGATCCGCGTCGCCTCGTCGGCGCTGCCGAGCTCACCGGCGTTGCCAAGTGGGCCGAGCATGGCCCGCAGACTGCGCTCGTGCTGGGTGGCCAGCACCTCCGTGGGCGCGAGCAGGGCCGCCTGACCACCGGCGTCGATGACGGTCAGCATCGCGCGCAGCGCCACGACCGTCTTGCCCGAGCCGACCTCCCCCTGCAGCAGCCGGTGCATCGGGTGCGTCCGCGCCAGGTCCTCGGCGATCGCCTCCCCGACCGCGCGCTGACCTGCGGTGAGCTCGAACGGCATGGCGCGCTCGAAGGCGGCCCGCAACCCGTCCGGACGCTCCGGGCGGGCGACGGCCGTCTGCCGCTCGACCGCCCGGCGCCGCTGCGCGAGGGCGACCTGGACGACGACGGCCTCGTCCCAGCGCAGCCGGGCCTGACCGGTCTTGACGTCGGCCCACGAGCCCGGGCGGTGGATGCGTTCGTACGACTCGCGCAGGCCGGGCAGCTGATGCCGGCTCCGCAGGTCGCTCGGCAAGGGATCGGGCAGCTCACCGACGGCGCCGAGCACCGTCCGGAGCGCCTTGCGGATGTTCCAGCTCGGCAGCTTGGCCGTCGCTGCGTAGACCGGGATCAGCCCGCCTGCGAAGTCGTCTTCCTCTTCCTCGTTGACCTGCGGATTCGTCAGCCGCCGGACCGGTGACCGGCCGAACACCTCGACCTTGCCGGCGAGCATCACCCGCGAGCCGACCGGATGCTTGGCCTCGAGGTAGACCCGGTTGAAGAAGGTCACGGTCATCTCGGACGTGTCGTCGCTGATGACCCAGTCCAGCTTGTGCCGTTTGCGGTCGAGCCAGCGACCGGTCGACTTGACGATTTTGGCCTGGACGGTGACCTCGTCGCCGACGAAGAGGTCGCGGAGCGACGTCAGCTTGCCGCGCTCGTCGTACCGGCGCGGGATGTGGTCGAGCAGGTCACCAACGGTGTGCAGGTCGAGTGCGGACTCGAGCACCTTGACCGTCTTGCCGCCGAGCACCCGGTTGACCGGCTCGGCGAGGATGTCGGTCACGCCGTCTCCCGTCTCCCGTCCGCCGTCGGCTGGGCCGAGCGTACGGTCGCAGAGGCCGCATGCGTCGCAGGCCTTCCGGTACTGTGGATCGCTGAGCCCGTCGGCCCCGTTCGGCGGCCTGGCCTTCATGACCCGGGCCTGAACTTTCCTGCTTCTCGACTTTTCGGAGTGAACTGTGTCCTCGGTATGCGACATCTGCCAAAAGGGACCAGGCTTCGGCATGGCGGTCTCGCACTCCCACCGGCGCACCCCGCGGCGCTGGAACCCCAACATCCAGACCGTGCACGCGATCGTGGGCAAGACCCCGAAGCGCCTGAACGTCTGCACCTCCTGCCTCAAGGCCGGCAAGGTCACCCGGGCGTAGTTCAGCCCTTCTTCGCCGCCTGACCCCGGTGCCGCCCGGCTACTGGTGCAGGCGCCAGGCGTGATCGACCGGTCCGATGCCGCCAC
Organism: Frankiaceae bacterium; assembly: GCA_965199805.1. Lineage (GTDB taxonomy): Bacteria > Actinomycetota > Actinomycetes > Frankiales > Frankiaceae > DATAZK01. Next base: position 810,815 of record CBDATO010000001.1, read on the forward strand.
CCAGGGCGAAGCCGTGCGCGATCGCGCCGGTCACGTAGTCCTTCGCGGCTCCGACCGCGTCGGGCACCGACGCACCCTTGGCGAGCCCGGCGCAGATCGCTGACGCCAGCGTGCAGCCGGTGCCGTGGGTGTGCCGGTTGTCCAGCCGCTCGCTGCGCAGCTCGATCGACGTCGACCCGTCGGTGAGCAGGTCGACGGCGTCGCCGGCCAAATGACCGCCCTTGACGAGCACCCAGGCGGGCCCGTACGCGAGCAGCGCCTCGGCGGCCTTGGCCAGGTGGGCCGGCTCGCTGACCTCGAGACCGGTGAGCCGGCGTACCTCGTCGAGGTTGGGCGTGACGACCGTCGCGAGCGGCATGAGCTCGGTGCGCAGTGCCTCGAGCGCCTCGTCACCGATGAGCGTGTCGCCGTGCTTGCTGACCGCCACCGGGTCGACGACGAGCGGCGCGGCACTGCCCCGCAGCTCGTCGGCGACCGCGACCACCAGCGTGGCCGAGCCGAGCATCCCGGTCTTGACGGCGTCGGCGCCGATGTCGTCCAGCACGGCCCGGATCTGACTGCGGACGGCCTCGACCGGCAGCTCCCAGACCCCGGTGACGCCGAGCGAGTTCTGCGCCGTGACGGCGGTGATCGCCGACATCCCGTGCACGCCGAGCGCCAGCATGGTCTTGAGGTCGGCCTGGATGCCGGCGCCGCCCCCGGAGTCGGAGCCGGCGATGGTCAGGCAGAGGGGCGGGGCCACGGTTCGCAAGCTAGCCGTTCGCTCCGAAGTGTTGGAACGCACGGATCTCGGGCTCGGCGCCGTCGACCAGCACGAGCGGCCCCGTCCCCCGGGCCGTGATCCCGCCGATCACCACCGCCCCCTCCGGCAGGACCGCGTCCGCCGGGGCGGTGAAGAGCAGCGCATGGTCCTCGCCGCCGGTGAGCAGGTCGTCGTCGGTCACCCCGGCGGTGCCGAGCGGGCGCAGCGCGTCGAGCCGGAGCTCGGCGGCCACCCCGGACGCCTCCAGGATGTGCCCGAGGTCGCCGAGCAGCCCGTCGCTCACGTCGCACATGGCCGTCGCGCCGGCCGCAGCCAGCTGGGGCCCCGCGGCGTACGGGGGCAGCGGGCGGCGGTGGGCGTAGACCAGCACCCCGTCGAGCGCGCCGCCCTGCAGCTCCCGCAGGCCCGCGGCGGACCAGCCGAGCCGTCCGACGACACCGATCACGTCGCCGGGCCGGGCGCCCGAGCGCAGCACCGGCTCGCCGTCGAGCACCCCGAGCGCCGTCCCGGAGACCACCATCTGGGGCGAGCTCACCAGGTCACCGCCGACGAGCTGGGCACCCGCCCGCTCGCATTCGGCCCGTACGCCGCCGGTGAAGGCGTCGAAGTCCTCCAGCGCCAGCCGGGCCGGGGCACCGAGGCCGATCAGCAGCGTCGTCGGACGGGCACCCATGGCGGCGACGTCGGCGAGGTTCTGCGCCGCCGCCTTGCGGCCGATGTCGTACGGGCTCGACCAGTCGCGCCGGAAGTGCACGCCCTCGACCAGCAGGTCCGTCGTGACGACGACCCGGCCGCCGGGCGCCTGCACGAGCGCCGCGTCGTCACCCGGCCCCTCCGGCGGCGGCGGGACCCCGGCGCCCCTGCTGATCCGGGTGATCAACCCGAACTCTCCGAGGTCGCTGATTTCCGTCATACTGCGTCCTGGCGTTGCAGGCACGCGATCCGCGAGGACGCGGAGCTCGCCGTTCGTCGCATCGCCATCCGTAGCAGCAGGGAGTGCTCGTGGTTCACGCCTACATCCTCATCCAGACCGAGGTGGGGAAGGCGGCCGAGGTGGCCGCTCAGATCGCGAAGTTGGAGGGAGTCACCGAAGCCGAGGGTGTGACCGGCCCCTACGACGTGATCGTGCGGGCCGAGGCGCAGAACGTCGACGAGCTCGGCAAGCTCGTCGTCGCCAAGGTCCAGGCCGTGGCCGGCATCACCCGCACCGTCAGCTGCACGGTCGTCCACCTCTAGTCCGCATGGCGATCGCGACCCCACCCGAAGCCGCTCCGGCGCCCATTCGTGTGCGCCGGCTCCGGCTGCTGATCGGCCTCGGGTTCGCCGTGGTCGCCGTGATCACGGCGGTCGTCGTCGGCCTGGTCGTCGCCTCGGGCGGGGCCCCCAAGGTGGCGATCGGCGACGTGCCCACACCGTCCGCGGCCGACGCCGCTGCCTGCCGCACGCTGCAGGCAGCGCTGCCCGAGAGCATCAGCGACGGGCTGCCGACCCGGGCGGTCGAGCCGAACAGTCCGCTGGTGCACGCCTGGGGCACCCCGGCCGTCGTGCTGCGCTGCGGGATCGAACGCCCGGCGAGCTACGACCCGGCCGGGGTGACGAGCGACATCAACGGCATCCTCTGGTACAGCGCGGACGTCGGTGACGCCACCGTCTTCACCACCTTCCGGCGCACCCCCCGCGTCTCGCTGGCGATCCCCAAGTCCTACGAGATCCCGTTCGACGTGCTGGTGTCGCTGACGCCGACCCTCACCACCGGTACGCACCCGACCGACGTCCCCTGAGGCCGGACGGTCAGCGAGCGCAGTCGATGCAGGTGCGCGCCGACGGCCGGGCCTGCAGCCGGCCGGCCGCGATGGGTTGGCCGCACACCTCGCAGATGCCGTACGCGTCGCGGTCCAGCTCGTCGAGCGCCTTGTCGACCTCGGCCAGCCGCTCCCGGGCCTGCGCCAGCAGCGCGGAGGCCTGCGAGCGCTCGAAGGCGATCGTCGCGCCCTCGGGGTCGTGCTCGTCGTCGACGTTGGTGCCGTTGCCGGCCTCCACCAGCGCGGCGAACTCGGCCTCGAGCGCGGCGATGCGGTCCTCGGCATGGCGGCGGCTCGTCTGCAGCCGCTCACGAATGAGCGGGTCGGCCGGCAGCGGCTCGCTCACCGCCAGGTGCGGCGTCGCGCGTCCTGCACCAGACGGTCGACGAGCTCGGGCAGGGCCACCCCGGAGGCGCCCCACATGCGGGGGAATCCGGACATCGCGGTGAAGCCCGGCATGGTGTTCAGCTCGTTGACGATCACCTGGCCGTCCGGGCGGACGAAGACGTCGACCCGGGCGAGCCCGGCGCAGTCCAGCGCGCAGTAGACGGCGACCGCCACGTCCTGCACGGTCTTCGTGATCACCGGGTCGAGGTCGGCCGGCACCGCAAAGGTCGTCGCGTCGGACAGGTACTTGGCCTGGAAGTCGTAGAACTCGTACGCCGGGTCCAGCAGCACCTCGGCCGGCACCGACGCCTCCGGCGGGCCACCGTCGGTTCCGGCGAGCACCCCGCACTCGATCTCGCGGCCGACGATCCCGGCCTCGATGAGCACCTTGGTGTCGCTCTCGGCGGCGGTGGCCACGGCCGCGTCCAGCTGATCGGCCCGGGTGACCTTGGAGATGCCGATGCTGGACCCACCGCGTGCGGGCTTCACGAAGACCGGGGCGCCGAGCCGGTCGAGCACGCCGGGCGGCGCCATCCCGCCGCGGGCGAGCTCGTACGGCGCGACCGGCAGCCCGGCGCCGATCAGGGCCGTCTTCATGTGCGCCTTGTCCATCGCGGCGGCGGACGCGTACACACCGGACCCGACGTAGGGCAGGTTGGCCATCTCGAACAGCCCCTGCAGGGTGCCGTCCTCGCCGTACGGGCCGTGCAGCACCGGGAAGACCACGTCGACGGCGACCTGCCCGTCGGCGCCCATGAGCCCCGGGTGGCGCGCGTCGCCGGAGAAGTGGACGGGGATGCCGCCGGTGACCTCGGGCAGCCGGGTGCCCTCGATCGCGTACGACTGGTCGGGCGCCGCGAGCACCCACGAGCCGGCCCGGGTGACGCCGACCGGGATCACGTCGTGACCGGCCGAGCCGAGGGCGGCGATGACCGTGCCGGCGGACAGGCAGGAGATCGAGTGCTCGGTGCTGCGGCCACCGAAGACGACGGCGACCCGCGCCCGGGATCGCGGCGGGGCAGCGGGCATTGGCTGACGGTAACGGCACACGGCGTCCGCGTACGGCGGCGACGCGACGCCAGTTCGACTCTTCGGCTCAGCGCAGCCCGTCGAGCGCCTGCTGCAGGTCGGCGAGCAGCCCCTCCACCGGCTCCAGACCGACGCTCACCCGCACCCCCGAGGGCAGCAGGCCGGCAGCGAGCAGGGCGGGGTCGTCCAGCTGGCGGTGCGAGGAGCTCGCCGCGTGTGACGCGGTGGTGTGGGTGCCGCCGAGCGACGTGGCCTGCGGGATCGTGCGCAGCGCGTCGACGAATGCCATGCCGGCCGCCCGTCCCCCGCGTGGCGACAGCGTGAGCACCCCGCCGTAGCGGCCCGGGTCGCACAGCCGCTTCGCCGTGTCGAACGACGGGTGGCCCGGCAGGCTCGGGTGGTCGACCCGCTCGAGTCCCGGGTGGGAGACCAGCGCCGACGCGAGGGCGGCCGCGGTCGTGCACTGCCGCTCCACCCGTACGTCGAGGGTGGCGAGCCCGCGGTGCAGCAGGTACGCCTCGTCCGGCGCGAGCACGGGCCCGAGCTCCACGCGGGCCGACCGGATGCGCGCGACGAGTTCCGGCCGACCGGCGACCACCCCGCCGGTCGCGTCGGAGTGCCCGCCGAGGTACTTGGTCGCGCTGTGCACCACCAGGTCGGCGCCCCACTCGAGCGGCCGCAGCATCGCCGGGGAAGCGAACGTCGAATCGACGACGAAGGTGGCATTGCCCGAAGCGGCGGCGAGCGCCGGCAGGTCGGCCATCAGCATCGTCGGGTTGGCGAACGACTCGGCCCACACCACCCGGGTGCGCGGGGTCATCGCCGCCGCCATCGCATCGGTACGCGACTGGTCGGCGAAGGTCGTCGTCACCCCGAAGCGGGCGAGCGTGCCGCGCAGCAGGGCATACGTGCCGCCGTAGCAGCTCGCGGGCGCCACGACGTGGTCGCCCGGCTCGAGCAGCGCCAGCAGCGTCGTGGAGATGGCGGCCATGCCGCTGGCGAACGCCTGCCCAGCCGTCCCGACGCCGGCGGGTGCCTCCAGCGCGACGACTCCGGCGGTGAACGCGTCGGCCGTCGGGTTGTCGATCCGGGCGTACGAGTAGCCCTCGAGCTGCCCGTCCAGCAGGTCGGCGAGCGCCTGCGCGGAGTCGACGACGTACGTGCTGGCGTGCAGCACCGTCGATCCACCCAGCTGAGCGGTCGGTACGCGGGCGTCGGGGAGCGGGAAGACCACGCCTCATCTGAGCACGGCGGCGCCCCGGTTGACAGGCAACCTTATGGATGCCTATCGTCTCCAACAGGCAACCGTCCGGTTGCCCGAAGGGGAGGTGCGGTGGATCAGGACCTGGACGTCACGTTCCGGGCCCTCGCCGATCCCGGTCGTCGTCGGCTGCTCGACAGCCTCAACGCGTCGAACGGCCAGACCCTCAGTGAGCTCTGCGCGGTCCTGGCGATGACGCGTCAGGCGGTCAGCAAGCACCTCGCGGTGCTGGAGTCGGCAGGCCTCGTCACCACCGTGCGCCGCGGCCGGGAGAAGTTGCACTACCTCAACGCCGCACCCGTCCACGCCATCACCGAGCGCTGGATCGACCGCTTCAGCCGAGACCGGCTCGAGGCGCTTGCGGACCTCAAGCGCGCCCTGGAATTCCCCCCGGCCACACCACTGCAGGAGGCACCTGTGTCCCGACCGGAGTTCGTCTACGTCATCTACATCAACACCACCCCGGAGCGGCTGTGGGAGGCGATCACGAACCCTGCCTTCGCCCGGCGCTATCTCGGCATGGGTTTCGTGACCGACTGGGAGGTCGGCTCCACCTACGTGTGGGACGAGGGTGACCAGCTGCGCATCGAGAGCCCGGAGCAGGTCGTGCTCGAGTACGAGCCCTACCGCCGACTCGCCTTCACCTTCCACACCTTCACGCCCGAGGTGCAGGCCGCAGCCGGCATGGATGACGCGACCTTCGCCGCGGCCGCCGCCGAACGGCGGTCGAAGGTGGCCTTCGAGCTGGAGCCGGCCGACGGCCGGGTGAAGCTCACGGTGGTGCACGACGACTTCGACGCCGACAGCACCGTGCTGCGCATGGTGCGCAACGGCTGGCCCAGCAAGCTGTCGGACCTCAAGACCGGCGTGGAACGCGAGCTGACACCCGCGTCCTGACCGGGCTCGCGGGCCGCTCCCGGCTCACGACCGCTGCCCGTGCTCGGAGGTGCGCCGGCGTGACATCAGGCTCCTCAATACCTCGTCGGGCGTCATCTCGCCGTTGACCGCACGCACCACGTGCAGCGCGATGGGCATGTCGAGCCCGTGCCGCTCGGCGAGCTCGAGCACCGCGCGGCTAGTGGCGACGCCCTCGACGACCTGGTGATCGGCAGCTCCGCCGGGCATGGCCTCGGCGAGCGGGACGCCGCGGCCGAGCCGCGCGCCGAACGTGCGGTTGCGCGACAGCGGCGAGGCGCAGGTGGCGAGCAGGTCGCCGAGCCCGGCGAGGCCGGAGAAGGTCATCGGGTCGGCGCCGAGTGCCGCGCCGAGCCGCATGGTCTCGGCGAGGCCGCGGGTGACGATGCTGGCCCGGGTGTTGTCGCCGTAGCCCATGCCCTCGGCGATGCCGACCAGGATGGCGATGATGTTCTTGACCGCGCCGCCGAGCTCCACGCCGACGACATCGGCGTTCGTGTACGGCCGCAGGTAGGGGTTGGCGCAGGCGGTCTGCAACCGGCGTGCGGCGTGCTCGTCGGAGCAGGCGACGACGGTGGCCGCGGGCTGCTCGAGCGCGATCTCGTGGGCCAGGTTGGGGCCGCTGATCACCGCCACCCGCTCGGCGGGGGCGCCGGTGACCTCCCGGATCACCTCACTCATCCGTAGCCCGGTGCCCGCCTCGATGCCCTTCATCAGGCTGACGAGCACCGCGTCCGGCGGCAGCAGGTCCTTCCACGCGGTGAGGGAGTGGCGCAGCGCCTGCGCCGGTACGGCGAGCACGACGAAGTCGGCGCCGGCGAGCGCCTCGGCCGGGTCGCTGGTGATCCGCAGCCGGTCGGGCAGGCGCAGCTCGGGTACGTACTCGCCGTTGCGCCGGTCGGCGTTCATGGCGGAGGCCAGCTCGGGCCGGCGCGCCCACAGCGTGGTCTCGGCGCAGGCGTCGATCAGCACTTTGGAGAAGGTCGTGCCCCAGGAGCCGGCGCCCATGACCGCGGCCCGGGCCGTCACGCCGCCTCCCGCGGGGTCTCAGGCTTCGAAGGCCTGGCCGGTATGGCCCACACGGCTGCGGGCGCCGGCACGCCGCGCAGCACGGCCACCTCGGCGCGGATGCGGCTCATGACGTCGGCGGTGACCTCGCGGAGCTCGTCGAGGGAGGGCTGCTCCCCGGGCGGCAGGGCGCGTACGTGGAAGGGCTCGAGCGCCCGGATGCGGATGGTGCGGCGGGGCAGCAGCGGCCACCGGTGACGTCCGGCGCCCCGGGTGCGACTGCCGAGCAGGTCCTGCGCGCCCCACTGCGCCACGGGGACGATCGGCGCACCGGACATGAGGGCCAGTCTGGCCACTCCGGTCTTGGCCTGCATGGGCCAGTGGTCCGGATCGGCGGTGATGGTGCCCTCCGGATAGATGATCACCGCCTCACCGTCGCGCAGCGCCTGCACCGCGTCACGCAGGGCGTCGGCGCCGTCGCGCGTGCCGCGGTGGACGGGGATCTGGCGGGCGCCGCGCAGGATCGCGCCGGTGACCGGCACCCGGAAGAGGCTCTCCTTGGCCATGAAGCGCGGCAGGCGGCCGGACGCGTACACGTAGTGCGCGAAGGTGAGCGGATCGGCCCAGGACAGGTGGTTGGCCGCGATGATGACGCCGCCGCGGCGCGGCAGGTGCTGCCGGCCCTCCCACACCCGCCGGGTCAGCAGCCGCGACAGCGGCATGATGATCGCCGCGCTGGTGCGGACGCCCCACTCGGGTGGGCTCACAGGCGGCACGCGCCGGAGGTCGGCACCCGCGCTCCTCCGCCTGCTCAATGCCGCCCTCTCCGATGCCGCCTCATCCCCTCATCTTCGCGCACGTACGCTCATCGGATGAGCCCGGCGCCGGTGCCGACGCCGTCCGGTGAGTCGCTGCGGTGGGTCGTGGTGCTGGCCGTGAAGCGGCTGACGCTGGCGAAGAGCCGGCTCGAGCGGCCCGACCGGTCGGCGCTGGCGCTCGCGATGGCCGCCGACACCACCGCGGCTGCTGCGGCGGCCGGGGTCGTGCAGGCGGTGATCGTGGTCACCGACGACGCCGAGGCACGCACGCTGCTGTCCCCCCTGGCCGCGATCGTCCCCGACTCCCCCGCTGCCGGGCTGAACCCGGCGCTCGAGTACGGGGCGGCCGAGGCGCGGCGCCGGTGGCCGCACGCCGGGGTCGCCGCTCTCGCCGCCGACCTGCCGGCCTTGGTGCCCGAGGTGCTCGCCCGCGCTCTCGTCCTGGCCGGTGAGCAGGCCCGCTCGGTCGTGGCCGACACCCCCGGCACCGGCACCGTGCTGCTGGCGGCCCGCCCCGGCGCCGTACTCGGCCCGCTCTTCGGCCCCGACAGCTACGCCCGTCACGTCGCGAGCGGCGCGCACGACCTCACCCCCGCCCTGGACAGTCAGCGCCGCACGCGGGGGCTGCGCCGCGACGTCGACACCGCTGCCGATCTCGCGCAGGCCGTGGAGATCGGCGCCGGACCGCAAACAACACGTGTCCTGCGCGTGACCGGGCCGTTCACCTCCAGGTGGCACACTGCCGCGATGACCGAGCCGGGCGATTCGCTGACCGGCGAGAGCGGATGGAGGGGTTCGGCATGAGCGCGCTCGCGGAGCAGCCGATGCAGCGCAAGCCGCCGTCCGGCCTGCTCGAGCCGCTGGAGTCACCCAAGCCGCCGACGCTCGATCCCGATCTGCCGCCCGACCGCTTCGTCAACCGCGAGCTCTCCTGGCTCGACTTCAACGCCCGGGTGCTGGAGCTCGCCGAGGACGACGCCACCCGCCCGCTCGAGCGCGCGAAGTTCCTGGCGATCTTCGCCACCAACCTCGACGAGTTCTTCATGGTGCGGGTCGCCGGCCTCAAGCGGCGCGCCGCCGCCCGGCTCGAGGTGGCGAGCGCCGACGGGCTGTCCATCGACGAGCAGCTCGAGCGCATCAGCGCGCGTACGACGGAGCTGGTCGAACGCCAGGCCACCTGCTGGAGCGCCGAGGTGGCGCCGCAGCTCGCGGCCGCCGGCATCAAGGTCGTGCACTGGACCGACCTGGGCGCCCGGCAGCGCGACACGCTCGGCACCTACTTCCGCGAGCAGATCTTCCCGGTGCTCACGCCGCTCGCCGTCGACCCGGCCCACCCCTTCCCGTACATCAGCGGGCTGTCGCTCAACCTCGCCGTCCTGGTCCGCAGCGGCGACGGCGAGTCCGGCGAGACCACCGAGCGCTTCGCCCGGGTGAAGATCCCTCCCAACGTGCCGCGCCTCATCAAGGTGGCCAAGGCCGCCGACGCCGCGCACGGATCCCAGGCGGTCGCGTACGTGCCGCTCGAGGAGCTCATCACCGCGCACCTGCCGCAGCTCTTCCCGGGCATGGACGTCGTCGACTCCGTCGCCTTCCGCGTCACCCGTAACCAGGACCTCGAGGTCGAGGAGGACGAGGCCGAGGACCTGCTGCAGGCACTCGAGCGCGAGCTCGCCCGGCGGCGCTTCGGCCGGGCCGTCCGGCTCGAGATCCAGGGCGGGGTGGCCCCGGAGATCCTCGAGCTGCTGGTACGCGAGCTCGAGGTCGACGCGCGTGACGTGCACCAGGTGCCCGGCGGCCTGCTCGACCTCTCGATGCTCTGGGCCCTGCAGGACCTCGACCGGCCCGAGCTCAAGGACCCGCCGCGCGTGCCCGTCACCCACCCACGGCTCGCGAGCCCCGAGGGCGAGCCCCCGCCCGACTTCTTCGCCGTCCTGCGCGAGGGCGACGTGATGGTGCACCACCCGTACGACTCGTTCACCACGAGCACCCAGCGCTTCATCGAGCAGGCCGCCGCCGACCCCCACGTGCTGGCCATCAAGCAGACGCTCTACCGCACGTCCGGTGACTCCCCGATCGTCGAGGCGCTCATCGACGCGGCGGAGGCGGGCAAGCAGGTCGTCGTCCTGGTCGAGATCAAGGCCCGGTTCGACGAGACCGCCAACATCAAGTGGGCGCGGGCGCTGGAGCGCGCGGGCTGCCACGTCGTCTACGGGCTCATCGGCCTGAAGACGCACTGCAAGGCCGCCCTCGTCGTCCGGCAGGAGCGCGGCGGGCTGCGCCGCTACTGCCACCTCGGCACCGGCAACTACAACCCCAAGACCGCGCGGCTGTACGAGGACCTGGGCCTGCTCACCGCCGATCCCGACGTCGGCGCCGACCTCACCGACCTCTTCAACGTGCTCACCGGCTACAGCCGGCAGACCGAGTACCGGTCGCTCATCGTCGCCCCGCAGCGGATGCGCGAAAGCATCATCGAGCGCATCGAGGCCGAGGCCGAGGCGGCCCGCGCCGGGCGCCCCTCCGGCATCCGGTTGAAGGCCAACGCGCTGGTCGACGAGGAGATCATCGACGCGATCTACCGGGCGTCCCGCGACGGCGTGCCCGTCGAGTGCCTCATCCGGGGCATCTGCGCGCTGCGCCCCGGGGTGCCCGGCCTGTCCGAGACCGTCCGGGTGCGCTCGATCCTCGGCCGCTACCTCGAGCACAGCCGGATCCTGCACTTCGCGGGCGACGGCGAGTGGTGGATGGGCAGCGCCGACATGATGCACCGCAACCTCGACCGCCGCATCGAGTCCTACGTGCTGGTGCGCGAGCCCGCCATGCACGAGCAGCTGGCGGCCATGCTCGACCTCGCGTTCGGCTCGACGGTCGCCGCCTGGGACCTCGACGCCGACGGTCACTGGACGCGGTCGGCCTACGCCGGGCCCGCCGCCGACGGCAGCCCGCAGCGGCTCGAGGACTACCAGGCCGTCCTCGCGGCACGCACCACCGCCCGCGCGACCCCCGCCTCCGGCTGACGAGGCCTCCTCCCCACCGCCCGAAGGACTTCTCACGTCAATGGCCAGCAGCACCCGAGCCGACCGCATCAGCGCGTCGCGCGAGACCGAACGCAAGTACTCCGTCCACGGGCTGTTCGTCCTCCCCGAGCTGACCGATGCGGCCGTCGGCATCGACGCGGCCGTCCCGTTCCCGGAGCAGACGCTGCGGGCGGTCTACTACGACAGCCCGGACCTGCGACTCGCCCGCGACGGCATCACCCTGCGCCACCGCACCGGCGACGGTCCCGCCCGGTGGACGCTGAAGCTGCCGTCGGAGGAGAGCTCGTCGGCGGGTCTGTCGCGCGACGAGATCGAGGTCGTCGGCACCGGGCGTGAGGTGCCGCCCGAGCTCGGCGGGCTGCTGACCGGCTGGCTGCGCGGGGTCGAGCTGGCCCCGGTGGCCACGCTGCGCACCGCGCGCACCGTGCTCATGCTGCGCAGCGCCGACGGCGCCGACCTGCTCGAGGTCGTCGACGACACGGTGTCGGTGCAGGAGGGCCGGCGGGTGGTGTCGCGCTTCCGCGAGATCGAGGTGGAGGTCAAGGCGGTTGACGGCCTCGTCCCGGACGGCGTCTTCGAGGCGGTGACCGACAAGCTGGCCGCGGCCGGTGCGTCGCCGGGCGAGCAGCTGCCCAAGGTCGTCCGCGCGCTCGGCCCGCGCGCCGTGGCGCCGCCGGAGCTGCCCGTGGCGAGCACCGTGCGCTCCTCCGACCCGGCCCGCGAGCTGGTCGCCGCTTCCTTGCGCATCGGCACCCGCCGGCTGCTGCTGGCCGACGTCGGTGTCCGCCGCCACGAGGAGGACGCCGTCCACCAGATGCGCGTCGCCTGCCGCCGGATGCGCAGCGACCTCAAGACCTTCCGCCCGCTCGTCGAGCCGCTGTGGGGCGAGGCGCTGCGCGCCGAGCTGAGCTGGCTCGCCGGCTGCCTGGGCGACGCGCGTGATCTCGAGGTGCTCCGCGAGCGGCTCGGCAAGATGGTGCGCGGCGGCACGCCGGAGTACGACCTCGACGCGTTTGCGCGCATCGACGCCATCCTCGCGGCACGTGAGGAGGTGGCCCTCGACGCCGGCGCCGACGCGCTCGCCAGCGACCGTTACCTACGGCTGCTCGACGTGCTGGTCGACGCCGCGCGCAACCCGGTGACCACCGAGCTCGCCGACGAGTCCTGCTCCAAGGCGCTCCCCGGCCTGGTGCGGGCCGCGTGGAACACGATGTCGAAGCGGGCCCGCAAGCTCGACGACACCTCCGACGCCTCCCCCGACGACGAGTGGCACGAGGCCCGTATCAAGGCCAAGCAGGCGCGCTACGCCGCCGAGGCGGTCAGCGACGTGCTCGGCAAGCCGGCCCAGCGGATGGCGGCGGCCGCCAAATCCGTCCAGGAGGTGCTCGGTGAACACCAGGACGCGGCGATCGCGGCCGACACCATGAACGCCCTGGGCCAGGCCCACACCGACGACGGGCTGGTGTGCCTGACGGCCGGCCGGCTCGTGCAGGCCAACCGGTGCGCGGTCAGCGACAGCAGGCGTGCGTTCGCGCCCGCCTGGAAGTCGGCGCGCAAAGCCGTAGGTTAGCGCCGTGCCGCGAAAAGGGAAGTCGCGCCAACCGGCGCCGCGCAAGAGCTCGCGCCGGACGCCCGAGCCGCGGGTCACCCGTGTCGGCGGCCAGGGCAACGCCAAGGTGCTCGCCGCCGGCGGACTGCTCTGGCGCGGCGACACCGACACCCCGGGCACCGAGCGCACCGTCGCGGTCGTGCACCGGCCGAAGTACGACGACTGGTCGCTGCCGAAGGGCAAGGTCGACGACGGCGAGCAGCTGATCGTGACGGCGCGGCGCGAGGTCTGCGAGGAGACGGGGGCGTCCGCGTACTGCGGGCAGGTCGTCGGCGAGCAGCGCTACCGCGTGGCCGCCGGGCCGAAGTACGTCCGCTACTGGGCCATGCGTGACACCGGCGGCACGTTCGCCGAGCAGGACGAGGTCGACGTCGTGCGCTGGCTGCCGCTCAAGCGTGCGCTCCGCACGCTGTCCTACGACCACGACCGCCAGCTCGCCCAGCGCTTCGCCGACACCCCGGCGGCCACCGCGACGGTGCTGCTGGTGCGCCACGGCAAGGCCGGCCAGAAGAAGCGCTGGAAGGGCGACGACACCCTGCGCCCGCTCGACACCGACGGCAAGGAGCAGGCCGGACGGATCTCCGTGGTGGCGCCCTGCTACGGGCCCGCCCGCATCCTCGCCGCCGACCTCGTGCGCTGCTGCGACACCGTGCGCGGCGTGAGCGTCGAGACCGGCGTCCCGCTCGAGCTGGAGCCGCGGCTCGCCGGCGCCCGCTACTCCGCCGACCCGCAGGCCACGGTGGATCTCGTCCGCGAGCTGGTCGCGCAGGGCGGCACCTCGGTGCTGTGCAGCCAGGGCGAGGTCATCCCCGACCTGATCCAGCGGCTCGCCAACCACTCGTCGGTACGCCTGCGCCGCGCCCCCGCCCGCAAGGGCAGCGTGTGGGCGCTGTCGTTCGCCCACGGAGCGCTGCTGTCCGCCGACTACGACCCCGACCTGCGGCCCGCGACCCCGCACTGAGTTTTGAGCGGTCAGACGGTGACCGGCAGCCAGCTCGGGCGGTGCGCCTCGAACGCCGAGATCGCGTCGTCCTGCTGCAGCGTCAGCGCGATGTCGTCGAGCCCGTTGAGCAGCCGGTGACGTACGCCCTCGTCGATGTCGAACGGCTGCACGATGCCGGCCCCGCGCACCTCGCGCTTCTCCAGGTCGACCGTGATCGGCGTGGAGGGGTCCTGCTCGACCGCGGTCATCAACTGCTCGACGACCGCCTCCGGCAGCTGCACCGGCAGGAAGCCGTTCTTGTACGAGTTGCCGCGGAAGATGTCGGCGAACTGGCTCGAGAGCACGGCGTGGAAGCCGTAGTCGGTGAGCGCCCAGACGGCGTGCTCCCGCGAGGAGCCGGTGCCGAAGTTCGTGCCGGCGAGCAGCACGGTGGCACCCGCGTAACGGGGGTTGTTGAGCACGAACTCCGGGTCGTTGCGCCAGGCGCTGAACAGACCGGCGCCGAAGCCGGTGCGCTCGACCCGCTTCAGCCACACCGCGGGGATGATCTGGTCGGTGTCGACATCGCTGCGCCGCAGGGGCACCGCGGTGCCGGTGTGCACGGTGAACGCGTTCATGTCTACAGCTCCTCGGGGGTCGCGAAGTGGCCGGCGACGGCCGTGGCCGCGGCGACGGCGGGTGACACCAGGTGGGTACGCCCGCCGGCACCCTGACGGCCTTCGAAGTTGCGGTTGGACGTGCTGGCCGAGCGCTCGCCCGGGGCCAGCGTGTCGGGGTTCATCCCGAGGCACATCGAGCAGCCCGCGCTGCGCCACTCGGCGCCCGCGTCCGTGAAGACCTTGTCGAGGCCCTCCTTCTCGGCCTGCAGCTTCACCAGCATGGAGCCCGGCACGATCAGCGTGCGTACCGTCGATGCCACCTGCCGGCCCTCGAGCACCTTGGCGGCGGCCCGCAGATCCTCGATGCGGCCGTTGGTGCACGAGCCGACGAAGACCGTGTCGACGGAGATGTCGCGGATCCGCGTACCGGCCTCGAGGCCCATGTACGCGAGCGCCCGCTCCGCCGCCCCGCGCTGGCCGGCGTCGGCGAAGGACGCCGGGTCCGGCACGACGCTGTCCAGGGTGGTGCCCTGCGCCGGGTTGGTGCCCCACGTGACGAAGGGCTTGAGGCCCGCCGCGTCGATGGTGATCTCGGTGTCGAAGACGGCGTCGTCGTCGGTCTGCAGCTCACGCCAGGCCGCGACGGCCTCGTCCCACGCCGCGCCCTTCGGCGCGTGCGGACGGCCCTTGACGTAGGCGAAGGTCGTCTCGTCGGGGGCGATGAGCCCGGCGCGGGCGCCGGCCTCGATGCTCATGTTGCAGACCGTCATGCGGCCTTCCATCGACAGCCCGCGGATGGCGCTGCCGCGGTACTCGATGATGTGGCCCTGGCCGCCGCCGGTGCCGATCTCGGCGATGATCGCGAGCACGATGTCCTTGGCCGTCACGCCGACGGGCAGCTCGCCCTCGACGTTGACCGCCATCATCTTCGGCCGCAGGTTGGGCAACGTCTGCGTGGCCATGACGTGCTCGACCTCGCTGGTGCCGATGCCGAACGCGATGGCGCCGAAGGCCCCGTGCGTCGAGGTGTGCGAGTCGCCGCAGACCACCGTCATGCCGGGCTGGGTCAGGCCGAGCTGCGGGCCGACGACGTGCACGATGCCCTGACCCGGGTCGTTCATCGGGTAGAGCCGCACGCCGAACTCGGCGCAGTTCTTGCGCAGCGTCTCGACCTGGGTACGGCTCACCGGGTCGGCGATCGGCACCAGGGTGTCGGTGGTGGGGACGTTGTGGTCCTCCGTCGCCAGCGTCAGGTCGGGCCGGCGCAGCTTGCGCTTCGTCAGCCGCAGCCCGTCGAACGCCTGCGGCGAGGTGACCTCGTGCACGAGGTGGAGATCGATGTACAGGAGGTCCGTGCCGTCCGTCGAACCGACGACATGCGTATCCCAGACCTTGTCGGCGAGCGTTCGCCCCATTCTCACTCCCTGAGACGGTAGTTTCACGTCGTGGAATACGATAGCGGAGTCGGCGTCCTGGACAAAGCGGTTCGCGTACTTGATGCGCTGGCTGCCGGGCCGGCGGCACTCGCGGAGCTCGTGACCCGCACCGGACTCCCGCGCGCCACCGCGCATCGCCTGGCCGTGGCCCTCGAGGTGCATCGGCTCGTCGCCCGTGATCCCGAAGGCCGCTTCCTGCTGGGGCCGCGCATCGCGCTCACCGATCCGCTCGCGTCCGCCGCGCACCCGATCATGGAGGCGCTGAGGGACGAGACCGGGGAGAGCGCGGCGCTCTACATCCGCACCGGCCCGGATGCCCGGCGCTGCATCGCGGCTGCCGACCGGGCCAGCGGGCTGCGCGACACCGTGCCGGTCGGCGCCGTCCTGCCGATGACGGCGGGCTCGGCGGCCCATGTCTTCCTGGCCGCCACCGGCGAGGCGCTGCCCGCAGGCGCGGCCTTCGGTCAGGCGCAGGTCGACGAGGTACGGGCGCTCGGCTACGGCGCGAGCGTCGCCGAGCGCGAGGCGGGCCTCGCCTCGGTCAGTGCCCCCGTACGCGATGCCGCCGGCGGCGTCATCGCCGCCATCTCCGTCTCCGGGCCGGTGGAGCGCCTCACCCGCGACCCGGGCCGGCGCTTCGGGCCGGCTCTCGTGGCGGCGGCGAGCCGGCTGCAGGCGGCGCTGGCGTCCCGCTGACGAGCTGGTCACCGACGCGCGGGTTGCGGGGCAGCCGGCTGTCGAGCCACATGAAGAGCGCGCCCATGCCGACGAGGAAGAGACAGACGCCGACCCCGTTGCGCACGGCGGTGCCGTAGCCAAGCTTCACCACGTCGACGAACGGATACGGGTACCAGTCGCTGGCCGCCCCGTGGGCGAAGCTGTACCCGACGTAGAGCACCGGCCAGATCAGCGAGAGCAGCAGCGTGTTGTCGGTGATGCGTGGCCTCGGCCCGAAGACGAGCCAGCCGAGCACCGCGGCGCTGGGCACGATGTAGTGCACGATCGCGTTCGTGACCGCGCCGGCGCCGCTCAGGTTCACCACGCCGCGCAGCAGCGTCGTGTAGACGAGCCCGGTGACGGCGATGCCGAAGAGCGCCTCCAGCCGGATCACGCGGAAGACCTTGCCGTCGCGGAACGGGTCGGCCGCGAGCCACAGCGAGACGACCGCGACCAGGATGTTCGACTGGATCGTGAAGTAGCTGAAGAACCGGATGACGAGGGTGCCCGTGCCCGGCAAGGGGCCGGCGGACGCGGCCAGCACGTCGGTCTGCTGGATGACCAGCACCAGCTGCCAGACGATGCCGACCACCGCGATGACGCCGAGCAGCAGATGGAAGCCGGCCGCCGTACGCCGGCTTCGGATGTCGATCACGTTCGCACCGTAGCCGGGTCGGTCGGCGGATCCAGCACGTCGATGACGATGATGCTGATGTCGTCGGGCTTGGCGCGCGGCTCGACCGACGGGTCGCGCAGGCTCCGCTCGTACGCCGCGTCGGCCAGGGCGGTGGCCGTCGGCTGCGCCCCGTCGCGCCGGGCCAGCACCGCCAGGATCTCGGAGCGGTCGAGGTTGTCGTGCACCCCGTCGCTGTCGACCACCAGCCGGTCGCCCGGCATCAGCCGCAGCGCGTAGAAGCGGGCGTCGGCGTGGCCGTACCCGTTGAGCGCACTCGAGATGAGGTTGCGGTGGGTGAAGGCGACCCGGTCGAGCGGGTCCTCCAGCTCCTCGAGGTGGCGGATCTGGTCGAGCCGGTCCTGCCGGGCCTTGGCGAGCGGCGGGTCGTCGTCGTTGAAGTACGAGTGGTCGAGGCTGATGACGAACAGCTCGCCCCCGCGTACGAGCGCGACCCTGCTGTCGCCCAGCGTGGCGGCGACGCCCACCAGGTCCGGCGGCGCGAGGCCCGGCGGCCGGAAGATGAACAGCACGGCCGCGGTGGTCGCGCTCGGGGCCGGCCCCGGCTGCGACTCGTTGTGCCGGGCGATCGTCTCGTCCGCCGCCGCCAGCGCACCGGCCAGCAGGTCGTGCGCCTGGGCGACCGTGGTCGGAGGTGCCAGGTGGCCCGCGACCCAGTCGTGCACGGCCGCGACGGCGAGCGTCGCGACCTCGGCGCCACCGCCGGGCGCCCCGACCCCGTCGAACACCCCGAAAAGGCGCATGCCGAGGCTGATCAGCGTGCGGTCCTCCATGTGGAGGTCGTGCCCCGAGTAGCCGACCCGCAGCTCGCCGGTGCGCAGCAGCCGGGCCGTGGCGGACCCCCAGGGCTGCGTCTCATCCGACGGCGGCTCGAAGGCTCCCGGCGCGCTGCCCATGGACGAACGGTAGCCGGTTGATCAACCGACGGGCTGTCCGTCGCGTCAGTGCTGCTCGAAATCGGGAGCGCGGTGGGCGCCCCCGCCGTTCACCGCCTCGGCGGGCTTCGGGTCACCGGACCTGGGCTCGCCGAACAGGCCGAGCATCTCCACCGCCCCCACACCCGCGAGCACCGCCGCGGCGTCGGAGAGCCGATGCGTACGCACCATCTCCACCGCGAGCTTGCGCAGCCTGTCGATCACGGACTCGATCGTTTCCCCCATGCATCCGCAACCTAGCGGGGCCGGCGCGTCACCGGGCAGGATTCCTGCAGCTCACGCGGTGTATCCGAACCAATTCGGTACGGCGCCTCAAGTCGCGCCGCCGGGGCTGCCGAAGCCACCAAAGGCTCCGCCGTGCCTCTCCCCCGGGTGGTGCGGCGGAGTCCCCGTGGCACCGTCCTGCCGACGGCTCGGAGGTCTCCGAAGACGTCAGTGGCGGACGGAGACCTCGGGCACCCGGCCGTCGATGTCGGTGAAGCCGAACTCGCGCGCGAGGCCCGCGGTCGTGAACGCCTTGCCGGTGCGGGCGGCGAGGCCCGCGTCACCGGTAAGAGCGGTACCGGTAAGCGCCACGACGCCACGCCCGACGAACCGCGGCGACTCGGCCGCGCCCAGGTCGAGACGGCCCTCGCCCGGCAGCTCGATGTAGATCTGGTCGCCGTCGTGCGTCGCAGCCGCGTCGAGCATCTCGTTGCGCACCAGCCCCGGCCATACCGAGACGATCGAGACGCCGGTGCCCTCGAGCTCGACCGCCATGTCGGACGTCATCTTGTCGACGGCCGCCTTGCCGACGCCGTAGACCACGTTGTGGGCGTACTGGACCGCGCCCGAGGACGACACGTTCACGATCAGCCCGCCGCCGGCTGCCAGCAGCAGCGGCGTGCCCAGCACGGCAGCCACGTAGTGCGACCGGGTGCCGACGTTGATGATCCGGTCCCACGCCTCGATGGGCAGCTCCCAGTACTTCTTGCCCAACCAGGGGGCCAGCTCGGGAGCGGAGTAGACGTTGTTGACCAGGATGTCGAGCTTGCCCTGCTCCTGCTTCACCCGGTCGAAGAGCGCGACGACCTGGTCGTCCTGGTGGTGGTCGACGGCGACGGGGATGCCGACGCCTCCCAGCGCCTCGATCTGGGCGGCGGTCTCGCCGATCGTGCCCGGGATGGCTCCCGGCTCGACGCTGCGACCCGTCAGGTAGACCGTGGCCCCGGCGGCGCCGAGCTCCAGGGCGATGCCCTTGCCGATGCTGCGGCTGGCGCCCGTGACGAGGGCGACCTTGCCCGACAGATCGACGCCGGGCGAGACCGAGCCCTCCGCGATGCTGGCTCCGGTGGCGTCGACGGGCATGGGGTGTCTCCTCGGTGCTGCGGATCGGAGCCTCGAGGATTCCATGCCCGGCCGGTGACGGTGCGACCGGTCGTCCGCCCGCCGGATGAGCCGTCCGGCGGCTCTGCGAGCCGCCGATCGGCTGACGACCACCGTGCCTTGATGCGCCGGACGAGTGACCGGAAAGGGAAGCGTCACTCATCCCTAAAGGCGGCCGTTAGCTTTTTCGTCAAGCGCGAATAAGCCCGGCTCCTTTTCCGGAAAAAAAATCAGCCAGGGCTCCCGACGCGCACTTCGCGCACGTTTCTCACACCAGGACGGGAACAGTTGAGCAACTCCGAGGTGCTCGTCCGATCGGAACCCGCCAACGCGTCCATCCTCCCGGTCACCGGCGGGCTCCAGGCCTTCCCCTACCGCGAGTACGGCATGCTGGCCGGACCCTTCGCACCCGTCGACCCGGACACGCCTTACCGGGTGAGCTACGTCAGCCTGATGCGCAAGGCGAAAGCGAGCGTGCGTACGCAGCTGCTCGCCCTTTCCGCCGTTGTCGTGGAACTGGTGTTCCTGTGCTGGCTGCTGGCCCCCGGCCACTACCCGCATGTCACCGGCGTGGCGGCGTACACCTCGACCGTCGCCATCTGCTGCATCGCGTTCCTCGAGCTCATCCGGCTGCTGAACATCGCGACCCTGTGCCGGTCGACGCTGCAGGCGTGCGACCCCGTCCCGGTGGCCCCGGAGCCGGGATCGCGCGTGGCGTTCCTGACGACCATGGTCCCCGGCAAGGAGCCGATCGACATGGTGCGGCGCACCCTCGAAGCGGCTCGCCAGATGCGCCACGAGGGCCGGCTCGACGTCTGGCTGCTCGACGAGGGCGACGACCCCGCGGTCAAGCGCATGTGCGCCGAGGTCGGCGCCCGCCACTTCAGCCGCAAGGGCGTGGCGCGGTGGAACACCGGGAGCGGCCCGAACCGGGCGCGCACCAAGCACGGCAATTACAACGCCTGGCTCGAGAAGCACGGAGACGGCTACGACTCCCTCGTCTCGGTCGACCCCGATCACGTGCCCGCCGACAATTTCTGCGAACGCCTCCTCGGATACTTCCGCGACCCCGACGTCGCTTTCGTCGTGGCGCCGCAGGTCTACGGGAACTACGACAGCTTCCTCACGCGCGCCGCCGAGTCGCAGCAATACCTGTTCCACTCCGTCGTCCAGCGCGCCGGAAACCGCCAGGAATGCGCAATGCTCGTCGGGACGAACAACGCGATGCGCATCTCGGCCCTGAAAGACATCGGCGGCCTTCGCGACTCGCTCACGGAAGACGCCCTGACCAGCTTCGTGTGGCACTCCCGCCGCAACCCCGCCACGGGAGAACGCTGGAAGTCGGTGTACACGCCGGACGTCCTCGCGGTCGGCGAGGGGCCGGTCTCGTGGACCGACTACTTCAACCAGCAGCTCCGGTGGTCGCGCGGCGCCTGCGACCTGATGCTCAACGACTTCTGGCGGCGCGGCCAGCGGCTCGGCTGGCGCCGACGCCTGCACTACTCGCTGATCTTCGCCTACTACCCCTCGGTGGCGCTGGCCTGGCTCGTCGGAGCGCTGAACACCGCCCTCTACATGCTCACCGGCGCCGGGACGCTCGAGGTCACCGGCCGGACCTGGCTGATGCTCTACGTCGACGCCGGCCTGCTGCAGCTCGCCATCTACTTCTGGAACCGGCGGCACAACATCAGTCCGCACGAGGAGGCTGGCTCCTCGGGGGCGAGCGGGATGTTCCTGTCGGTGCTGACCATCCCCATCTACGTCGCCGCGTTGTTCGGGGCGCTCCGCCGCAAGAAGGCCGAGTTCGAGGTGACGCCCAAGGACGTGACCGTCAGCCCGGACACCCGGCGCACCTTCCGCCGGCACCATCGCTGGGCCCTCGCCCTCACCGCGGCGCTCGCGATCTCGTTCCCGCTCGGCCACGGCCAGTGGGGCCTGCGGGCCTGGTGCGCGTCCGCCGTCCTGGTGTGCCTCGCCCCGACGCTGATCCACCTGGCCGGCCGTCGGTCACGCAAGGCCACGCGTCCGTCGGCGCAGCCGGCCTCCGTCCCTGTCCAGCCGCCCCGCTCCGCCCCGACGGTCATCGATCTCACCGCCCCGGAGCTCACCCTCCCCCTGACGGCCCACGCAGGAGCCCACCGATGACACGCACCAAGGCACCGCTGCACCGGCGGCTCCGCAACGGATCCATCGTCATGTTCGCGCTGGGAATCGTGCTGGCCGTCACCGGGCCGACCGTCGTCTCGTACGCGAGCGGCCAGTACCGGTCGTGGGAGAAGGACACGGCGGAGTACAAGGCCGCCAACGGCCACTGGACGACGATCAGCCTGCCGAAGGACGTGCGCGTCAACGCCGTGCATGCCGCCCTGCTCTACACCGGCGACATCCTCGTGATCGCCGGCTCGGGCAACGACGCGGACGCCTTCAAGGCAGGCTCGTTCAAGACGCTGCTCTACAACCCGGTCACCGACACCACCAGCCTCGTCCCGACGCCGAAGGACCTGTTCTGCGGGGGGCATGCCTACCTGCCGGACGGCAATCTCCTGGTCGCCGGCGGGACCCGGAAGTACGAGGTCCAGGCAGCTGACGTGGCCAACGCGGCCGGCGTGCTGACCGTGTCGAACGACAGCACCGACGGTCCCGTCACCATCGCCAAGGGGACCCGGGTGGTCTCGCAGTCCGGCATCCCGTTCGTCACGACCGAGGACGTCGCCGTGCCGGCTGCGTCGACGATGGCCATGGACGGCGCGCCCATGACGATGGCCGGCAAGAACACGGTCTGGGTCGAGGCCGTCCACCCGGGCAAGGCCTCGATCGTGTCTGCCGAGCAGCAGTTCACCGTCGAAGGCGGCCCGGCGGCACTGGACCGCACCGTCTACGGGGTGGCCGACAACCTCAGCATGCAGAAGCAGGACTTCCAGGGCATCTCGGCGTCCTACATCTACGACGTCCAGAAGCACGCATACGAGAAGACCTCGGACCTGCAGTACGCCCGCTGGTACCCGTCACTGGTCTCCGTGAACGGCGGCGACGTCCTGGCGGTCTCCGGCCTGGACCAGCACGCCGTCATCTCGCCGGGCCACAACGAGCTGTACGACCTCCGGACCCATCAGTGGAAGAAGGCTCCCGACCTCTTCCGGTACTTCCCCACCTATCCCGCGCTCTTCCGGCTGGCGAACGGTGACCTCTTCTACTCGGGCAGCAACTCCGGCTACGGCAGCAAGACCAAGGGCCGCACCCCGGGCATCTGGCACCTGTCGACCAACACCTTCACCGCGACCCCCGGGATCGCTGATCCGGGAGAGCTCGAGACGTCCGGCTCGGTCCTGCTCCCCCCGGTCCAGCAGCAGAAGGTGATGGTCGTCGGCGGGGGCGGCATCGGTGACTCGGCGGCCGCCACGGCGCGGACCTCGATCATCGACCTCTCGGCGGCGGGCAAGACCGGCGGCACGGCGACGTCCTACCCGTGGACGGCCGGCCCCAGCCTGCCGGAGAAGACGCGTTATCCCGAGGTGGTGGCCCTGCCCGACGACTCGGTCTTCATCAGCGGGGGATCCAGCGACTACCGCGGCCGATCGGGCTCCGACGTGCAGCAGACCGTCCTGTACGACCAGAAGAGCAGTTCGATGCGGGTGGTCGCGTCCAACGCCATCGGCCGCGACTACCACTCCGAAGCGCTGCTGCTGCCCGACGGTCGGGTGGTCACGCTCGGCGGCAACCCGCAGTACGCGGACGAGAAGAACACCATCGCCGGTGGATTCGAGCAACGCATCGAGATCTACTCCCCGCCCTACCTGTACGACGGC
Source organism: Frankiaceae bacterium (assembly GCA_965199805.1). GTDB lineage: Bacteria > Actinomycetota > Actinomycetes > Frankiales > Frankiaceae > DATAZK01. The sequence continues at coordinate 833,940 of CBDATO010000001.1, forward strand.
GAGCAGCGCCCGGTCATCACGAGCGCGCCCAAGGTCGCGACTCGCGGCACGAGCATCTCCGTCGGTACCGACGCTCCGCAGGCAGTGGCGACAGCACGGCTGATGCGGCCCAGCGCCAGCACGCACGTCACCGATCTGGAGCAACGATCGGTCGCCCTCACCGTCTCCCGCACGGCGCAGGGACTTCGGCTGACCATCCCCCGCGAGGAGGGGCTGGTTCCGTCCGGCTGGTACATGCTCTTCCTCGTCACCGCGAAGGGCACCCCCTCGGTCGCCCAATGGGTGCAGGTGCGATGAGAGCCGCTCACGCCGGCGTCGTGGCACTGGCCGCAGCGGTCCTCGCCGGCTGCGGCGGGTCCGGGCAGCCCGCCAGCCTCCGGGACGGTGTCCCGTCCACCCGGGCGGCGGCACCCCCGGCAACGCCTGCCGAGCCCTCAGCGCAGCCCTCGCGATCGGGACCCCCGCTCGCGATCGCCGATCGGAGCGCGCTGGCGGGACGCAGCTTCTACGTCAACCCTTCCGGACATGCCGTGGCGACGTACACGCTGCTGCAGGCTCAGCGTGAGTACGCCGAAGCCGCCCCGGTCGCCAAGATCGCCCGGCAGCCGACCGCGGTCTGGTTCGCCGGCCGGACCGATCCCCGGAAGGCGACGAGTGAGTTGACGTCGGCCGCGAGCGGCGCCGGTCGCACGGCCGTGCTGGTGGTCTACGACATCCCCCAGCGTGACTGCGGGCAGCATTCCGCGGGCGGGGCGGCGGATCCCGCTGCCTACCTGCGGTACGTCGAGGAGCTGGCCTCCGGGCTGCGGGCCCCGACCGTGGTGGTGCTCGAGCCCGACGCGATCGCCCTGGCACTCAGCGGATGCCCGGCCATCGACGCCGTCCAGCGCTACCACCTGCTCGGGCAGGCCGTGGACATCCTGCTGCAGCGCCGACCTGACACCAAGGTCTACATCGATGCCGGCAACGCCACCTGGATCTCGGATGTCAGCTCCCTGGCCGGTGCGCTGCAGGCGAGCGGGGTCGAGCGGGCGGCGGGCTTCTCGCTCAACGTGGCGAACTACAACCGGACCAGCGACACCGTCGCGTACGGCAACGAGCTGTCGACCCGGCTGAACGGCGCCCACTTCATCGTCGACACCAGCCGCAACGGCTCCGGCCCCTTGACCGACGGCGGCGAACGCCGGTGGTGCAACCCGCCCGGCCGCACCCTGGGCACCGCTCCGACCGCCGACACGGGACTCCCGCGCGTCGACGCCTTCCTGTGGATCAAGCAGCCGGGCGACTCCGACGGACAGTGCGGTGCGGGCCAGCCGCCGGCGGGCCAATGGTGGCAGGCAGGCGCTCGGGCACTCGCCCGATAGCTGCGCGAACGGACAAGGCCCCCGGCGATGACACCGGGGGCCTTGTCTTCGTTGGTAGCCCCGACGGGATTCGAACCCGTGCTACCGCCTTGAGAGGGCGGCGTCCTAGGCCACTAGACGACGGGGCCGGACACGAAGCCCGGGCGTGGCCGCTCGGACTCCGATCGAACTGCGCTGGAACCGACATGTGCTGATCCAGCTGGCGCTGACCTCTCGGCCGCCACCGCTGGGGTACCAGGACTCGAACCTAGACTAGCGGAATCAGAATCCGCCGGGCTGCCAATTACCCCATACCCCACTTGCCCCGAGGGGCTTGCGAACGCACACATTACAGCAGCCTCGCGACGCTGGCGGCCTCCCGGGCGTGACGGATGCCCCAGCGCCGGAGCTTGCCTATCGGGCCACCTCGACCGCGCGCTCGATGCGGGCGAGCGTGCGCTCCCGTCCGAGCAGATGCATCGACTCGAAGAGCGGCGGCGACATCGTCTTGCCGGTGACCGCGACCCGCAGCGGAGCCGCCGTACGGCGCCGGTTGAGCCCGAGGGCCTCACCGATCCCCCAGACCGCGGGCTCGATGGCCTCCAGCGTCCACTCCGGGAGCACCGTCAGCCGCTCGTGAGCTGCCCGCAGGACGGCGGCGGTGCCTTCCCCGAGCGACTTGGTGGCGGCCGCCTCCTCGATGGCGAAGTCGGCCTCGTCGACGAACAGGAAGTGCAGCAGGTCGGCGGCCTCGGTGAGCCGATTCATCCGCTCCTGGACCAGCGGGACCGCCTCGGCGAGGTCGGCCTCCGTCACCGTGAGCCCGGCAGCGGCCAGGACCGGCGCCACCTGGGCCGCGAGCTCGTCGAGGGTCAGCGACCGGATCCAGTCGCCGTTGAGCGCCTCGAGCTTCTTGAGGTCGAAGCGGGCCGGGTTCTTGCTCACCCGACGCACGTCGAACTCGGTGAGCAGCACGTCGCGGCCGAAGAACTCACGGTCGCCACCGGGCGACCAGCCGAGCAGCGTCAGGTAGTTGTTCAGCGCCTGGGACAGGAAGCCGGCCCGGCGGTACCAGGCGATCGAGACCTCGCCGTTGCGCTTGGACAGCGGGGCGTTGTCGGCGCCGATGATGAGCGGCAGGTGGGCGAAGGCCGGCCACTTGTCCTGCGGGTGGCCGAGCGCCGCGTAGAGGGCGAGCTGGCGCGGCGTGGCGGTGACCAGGTCCTCGCCGCGCACGATGTGCGTGAGACCCATGATCACGTCGTCGACGCCGGCGGCCAGCAGGTACAGCGGGTGGCCGTCCGAGCGCGTGATCGCGAAGTCGGGCACGTTGGCGTGGTCGATGGTGATCTCGCCGCGTACGAGGTCGTTCCAGGTCGTGGTGCCGTCCGGCATCCAGAAGCGCAGCACGTGGGTGCGGCCCTCGGCCTCGAACGCCGACCGCTGGGTCGTCATCAACCGGCGGCACCGGCCGTCGTAGCCGGGCGGGCGACCCGCGGCACGGGCCTCCTCGCGCCGCTGGGCCAGCTCCTCCGGGGTGCAGAAGCAGGGGTAGACGGCGCCGGACTCGCGCAGCTTCTCGGCCGCCTCGGCGTACAACGGCAACCGCTCGCTCTGGCGGTAGGGCGCGTAGGGCCCGCCGACCTCGGGGCCCTCGTCCCAGTCGACGCCCATCCAGCGCAGCACGTCGAGCGCGGCCGCGTAGGACTCGTCGCTGACGCGTGAGCGGTCGGTGTCCTCGACCCGCAGCAGGAAGGTGCCGCCGTGGCGCCGGGCCAGCGCCCAGGAGAAGAGCGCGGTACGCACGTTGCCGACGTGCAGGTCACCCGACGGCGCCGGCGCGAAACGGGTACGCATGGTCGCGTCCATCGGCGGCGCGGCGAGGTGCCGGACGGTGACGGGCGCGGGACCGGACGGCGTGCTCATCGGGGCTCACAGACGTTGCTCAGTGCGCCGATGCCCTCGACGTCGACGGTGACGGTCTGACCCGCGGCGAGCGGGCCGATGCCGGCCGGGGTGCCGGTCAGGATGACGTCGCCGGGCAACAGCGTCATGGCGCTGCTCGCGTACGCGATCAGCTCGGGGATGCGGTGGATCATCTGCGACGTGCGCCCGTCCTGGCGGAGCTCGCCGTCGACGTAGGTGCGCACCCGGAGGTCGGTCGGGTCGAGCTCGGTCTCGATCCACGGGCCGAGCGGACAGAAGGTGTCGCCACCCTTGGCCCGGCTCCACTGCCCGTCGGTGCGCTGCCAGTCGCGCGCCGTGACGTCATTGCCGCAGGTGTAGCCGAGGATGACCTCGAACGCCCGCTCGACCGGCACGTCGCGGCAGAGCCGGCCGATGACGACGGCGAGCTCGCCCTCGTAGTCGACGCGGGTGTCGGGCATCGAGATCGCCCGGCCCGGGCCGATCACCGAGGTGGACGGCTTGAGGAACAGCAGCGGGCTGTCCGGCGCCTCGCCGCCCATCTCGCGGGCGTGCTCGGCGTAGTTCTTGCCGATGCCGAGCACCTTGCTGGGCAGCACCGGCGCCAGCAGCGCCTCCGGCCGCAACGGGACCGTCTCGCCGGTCGGCACCAGCTCCCCGAACGGGTGGGCGGAAAGCAGGGCCACGGACTCGCCCTGCGACCCGCCGGCAATCACCCCGAAACGGGGCGAACCATCGACACTCACTCGCACAATGCGCACGTCAGGCGACGCTACCCATTGCGTCACTCCGGAAGGGCTTCAGGAGGCTTAAGGTGCCCCCCTTCTCGGCATACTTCGAAGCATGAGCGAACAGGTCTACGACGTCGGAGCTCCCGAGCCGCAAGAGATCGACGAGGAGCTGAGCATGAAGCTCGGCCACCTCAAGGAAGACGCCATCCTGCGCCCCAAGCCCAACGGCGACGAGCGCTGCGACAACTGCCTCTACTACCTCAACACCGACGAGGACCTCACCTACTGCTGGCATCCCAAGCTGCGCATCCTGGTGGGCGGCGACTGGTGGTGCCAGTGGTGGGAGGAGATCGAGGACTGAGCCGACCCGCTCGGCTGCGCCGCCGCCCGCCCTCGACCCGCGGAGCGGCGGCGCGCTCGGGCCGGACGCCGGCCGGATAGTCGGCTCAGAGCCCGGCCATCATGCCGGCGACGCTCTGGTCGCCCGTCGCGTAGACCTGGGCCGCACGCGCGGTCATCTCGGCGATGCCCTCGAGCGCACTCTGCAGCCGCGCAGCAGAGGTCTGCCACTCGTTGAAGAGGGCCTCGTAGCGCAGGGCCGACCCACCGGTCCACACCCCCGCCATCGCGCGCACCTGCCCGGAGCAGGAGCTGAGCTCGGTCGCGATGCTGCCGGCAGCGGAGCGCAGGCGCGCCCCCGTCGCCGTGAGCTCTGCGGGACTGACCGCGTAGGCATCAGTAGCCATCATTTACCTCCGTTTGCCGTCGTTCGCTTCGCTCGAAGCGACTCGGCACACGCTAGGCCACCCACCACACGGGGCCCTCAGTTATCCACAGGAGCGTCGGACGCGTCGTCCGAAGTTCCAAACGACATCGCTGTAAGTTGGCGAACCATGGTCGATGGAAGGGGCGTGACCGCCGCGCTCGACTTCCTGCACCCGGCTCGCGTCGCCCCGACCGGCGATGTCAGTGCTGTCGGCGAGCCCGTCCGGACCCCGCTCCGGTTGGTGCGGGCGGACCGCATCCCGGTGCAGAGCAGCCCGGCGCTCACCGTCAGCCTCACGCAGGGGTGCGACGGACCCCTCGAGGCACTCCGGGCCGCGGCGGAGCGCACGGTGAGCTGTCACCCGTGCGACGAGGCCGTCGTCGCCCTGCTCGTCGCGCGCGTACGCCGGACCGGCGTCCCGTTCTCCACGAACGACGACGTCAGCCCCGGCACCTTGCGCATCGGCTGACCGCGCCTCAGGCCTGGATCGACTCCGGCTGCTCGCCCTGACGGAAGAGCCCGTACGTCACCGCGTCGTCGAGCGCCTGCCACGACGCCTCGATGATGTTCTCGTCGACGCCGATGGTGTCCCACGCCGTACTGCCGTCGGAGGTCTCGACGAGGACGCGGGTGATGGCGCCGGTGCCCTGCTTGCCCTCGAGGATGCGCACCTTGAAGTCCACCAGCGAGAAGTCGGCCAGCCCCGGGTAGGACTTCTGCAGCGCCGACCGCAGCGCCCGGTCCAAGGCGTTGACGGGGCCGCGGCCCTCGCCGGTGGCCACGATGCGCTCGCCCCGCGAATGCAGCTTCACGGTGGCCTCGCTGGTGATCTCACCGCCCCGGTTCTCGATGATGACGCGCCAGGACTCGAGCACGAAGTAGCGCCGGGCGCCTTCGAGCTCCGCCCGTAGCAGCAGCTCGAAGGACGCGTCGGCCGCCTCGAAGACGTAGCCCTCCGACTCGAGGTCCTTGACCCGCTCGACGACCCGGCCGAGCGCCTCGCGCTCGTTCGACAGGTCGAGGCCCAGCTCGCGACCCTTGAGCTCGACAGTGGCCCGGCCGGCCAGCTCGGAAACGAGCATGCGCATGTCGTTTCCGACCAGCGCCGGATCCATGTGCTGGTAGAGGTCGGGGTCGACCTTGATCGCCGAGGCGTGCAGCCCGGCCTTGTGCGCGAAGGCCGACATGCCGACGTACGGACGCTTGGTGTCCGGGACGGTGTTGGTCACCTCGTTGATGGCGTGGGCCACGCGGACGACGTCGCGTAGGCGGCCCTCCGGCAGCACCGGCCGGTTCATCTTCGTCTCGAGTCCGGCGACCACGCTGAAGAGGTCGGCGTTGCCGCAGCGCTCGCCGTAGCCGTTGGCCGTGCCCTGCACGTGGGTGACGCCGGCCTCGACCGCGGCCAGGGTGTTGGCGACGGCGCAGGCCGTGTCGTTGTGGCAGTGGATGCCGAGCCGCGCGCCGCTGGAGGTGAAGACCTCGGAGACGGTGTCGACGAGCCGGCCGGGCAGCATGCCGCCGTTGGTGTCGCAGAGGACGACGACCTCGGCGCCCGCCTCGGCCGCCGTACGGACCACCTCGAGCGCGTACTCGGGCTCGGCGGCGTAACCGTCGAAGAAGTGCTCGGCGTCGAGGAAGACCCGGCGGCCCTCGCCGACCAGGAACGAGACGGTGTCGCGGACCATCGCGAGGTTTTCGGCGGCGTTGGTCTTCAGCGCCCGCATCACGTGGCGCAGGTCGCTCTTCGCAACCAGGCACACCACCTGCGTCTCGGCCTCGAGTAGGGCTCTGACCTGCGGGTCGTCGGCGGCCACGGCGTGTGCCCGCCGCGTCGAGCCGAACGCGGCAAGTGTCGAGGTCGACAGGCTGAGCTCGGTCTTGGCGCGGGCGAAGAACTCGGCGTCCTTCGGGTTGGAGCCCGGCCAGCCGCCCTCGATGAAGCCGACGCCGAGATCGTCCAGGTGCCGCGCCACCGTCAGCTTGTCCGCCACGGACAGCGACAGCCCCTCCTGCTGCGTGCCATCGCGCAGGGTGGTGTCGTAGATGTGGAACGCCTGGGGGTCGTAGGCGTGCAATGTCAACGCACCGGAGCCGGCAGCGGGGAGGACGGACACTCCCCCCATGCTGCCAGGTGCGGCTGAGGTCCGGGGCTGCTCGGTCTCAGTCGCCGGCGAAGCGACGCAGCCGGTCGACGTCCTGGATCGTGATGGTGCTGCCCTCGCTGAGGATCCAGCCCCGCTTCTCCATGTCGCGCAGCGCCTGGTTGACCGACTGCCGTGACCCGCCGAGCATGCTCGCCACCTCGGTCTGGTTGAGGCCGAGCTCGATCACCGGGTGGCGCGTCTGGCGCATGCGGTAGAGCAGCAGCTTCGCGACCCGGCGGGGCAGGTCGAGGAAGACGAGGTCGGCGTTCTGGCCGGTGAGGCGGCGGACGTGGGCACCGAGCGCCCGCAGCAGCCGCTGCGCCACCACCGGCCGCTCGCGGATCATCTCCTCGACGACGACCCGGTCGACGACCAGGACGACGGCCTCGTCCAGCGCCTCGACGGTGGCCGAGCGCGGGCCCGCATCGGCCAGCGCCAGCTCCCCGATGGTGTCGCCGACCTCGGCGATGTTGACCACGTGCTCGCGGCCGTCGTCGGCGATGACCAGGACCTTCAGCCGACCCTCGGCGACGATGAGCACCGCGTCAGCCGGGTCGCCCTCGGTGAACAGCACCTGGCCGCGTTTGTAACGCCGCAGCCGCGAACGCTGAACCAGGCGTACGAGGTCCTCCTCGTCCAGGGTGCCGAGCAGCGACGACCGCCGCAGCAGCGCCACCGGGTCGGGACGCGGCCCCGACGCGGACGGCGACGTCACGGCCTGACCTGCATCAACGAACGCACCAGCACGGGATCATCCTGGCACACCGCACCCTCGCGATCGGGTCGGTCGGGTCAGTCGTTGACGTACTCGTTCCACGTCTTGTAGCGGTCGAGCTCGCCGTGCAGCGCGCCGCGGAAGAGCTCCAGCAGGTGCTTGGTGACCGGGCCGGGGACGCCCTTGCCGACCGCCCGGTCGTCGACCTCGACCAGCGGCACCATCTCGGCGGCCGTGCCCGTGAAGAACGCCTCGTCGGCCAGGTAGAGGTTGGAGCGGACCAGCGTCGACTCGACGACCTCGTAGCCCTCGTCGCGCGCGATGGTGACGACGGCGTCGCGGGTGAGGCCGGCGAGCACGCCGTCGACGATCGGCGGGGTGATCAGCTTCTTGCCGTAGACGACGAAGATGTTCTCGCCGGTGCCCTCGGCGATCTTGCCTTCGGCGGTGAGCAGGATGGCCTCGTCGTAGCCGGCCTTGAGCGCCTGCACCTTGGCCAGCGAGGAGTTGATGTACTGCCCGGTGCCCTTGCCCTCTGGCGGGATGACGTTGGCGCCGATGCGCTGCCACGACGAGACGGCGGCGCGGACGCCCTTGTTGGCGGCCTCGTCACCGAGGTAGGCGCCCCACGGCCACGCCGCGATGCTCGCCTTGGTCGCGCTGGGCAGCGGGTTGAGCCCCATCTCGCCGTAGCCCAGGTAGAACAGCGGCCGGATGTAGCAGGACTCGACCTCGTTGATGCGGACCAGGTCCTTGGTCGCCTTCACGATCTGCTCGACGGACCACTCGGGCTCCATCAGGTAGATCTTCGCGCTGCGGAACAGCCGCTCGATGTGCTCGGTCAGCCGGAAGACGGCCGGGCCGCGGTCGGTCGCGTACGCCCGGATGCCCTCGAAGACGCCCCAGCCGTAGTGCAGCGACGGGTTGAGGATGTGGATCGTCGCGTCGTCCCAGTCGACGAACTCGCCGTCCATCCAGATCTTCTTCGTCGGGGTGATCGGCACGACAGGCTCCTGGGGTCTATGCGAGTGGCTCGAACAAAGGTACCGCCGGGGCCTCAGCCGGCGGCGGCTGCTGCCAGCGCCTCGCCGACCTCGCGGGTGCCGCGCTGCGTGGTGCCACGCGTCGCCACGTCAGCGGCGACGGCAGCGTTGACCCGCTCGGCCTGCTCGGCGAAGCCCAGGTGGTCCAGCAGCAGCGCCACCGACAGGACGGTCGCCGTCGGGTCGGCGATGCCCTTGCCGGCGATGTCCGGCGCCGAGCCGTGGACCGGCTCGAACATGCTCGGGTGCGCCCGGGAGACATCGAGGTTGCCGCTCGCGGCGAGCCCGATGCCGCCGGCGATGGCGGCGCCGAGGTCGGTGAGGATGTCGCCGAACAGGTTGTCGGTGACGACGACGTCGAAGCGCTCCGGATTGGTCACGAAGTACATCGAGGCGGCGTCGACGTGCGCGTAATCCACGGCGACGTCGGCGTAGTCGGGCGCCACCTCGTTGACCGTGCGCTGCCAGAGGCCACCGGCGTTGACCAGCACGTTGGTCTTGTGCACGAGCGTGAGCTTCTTGCCGCGACGCTGCGCCCGGCCGAAGGCGTCACGCACGACCCGCTCCACGCCGAAGCGGGTGTTGATCGAGTCCTCGACGGCGATCTCGTGCGGCGTGCCGGTGCGCATCGAGCCGCCGGCGCCGACGTACGGGCCCTCGGTGCCCTCCCGGACGACGACGAAGTCGATCTTCGGGTCGCCGCCGAGAGGGGTCGGCGCGCCGGGGAACAGGCGCACCGGACGCAGGTTGACGTGGTGGTCGAGCGCGAAGCGCAGCTTGAGCAGCAGCCCACGCTCCAGCACGCCCGGCGGCACCGAGGGGTCGCCGACCGCGCCAAGCAGGATGGCGTCGAAGCCCTCGAGCTCCTCGAGCACCGACTCCGGCAGCGTCTCCCCCGTGCGGTGGTAGCGGGCCGCACCGAGGTCGTAGTCGACCGTCTCGAGCTTCTCGCTCGTGCCGTCGAGGACGGTGCGCAACACCGTCAGACCTTCCGCCACGACCTCCGGGCCGATGCCGTCGCCACCGATCACTGCCAGCTTCATGCGTACGGACGCTACCGAACGGCAGGTGCCACCGGATCCGGTCGTGCGAACAACCGGATCCGGTGGCGCCGAACCATGCGCAGGTGCGTCAGGCGGAGCGGTTGACCGCGCTCACCACGGCGTACAGCGACGAGGTGAGGATGTTGGAGTCGACGCCGACACCCCACAGCACGCGCCCCCCGCAGGCCGCCTCGACGTACGCGGCGGCCTTGGCGTCGGAGCCCGCGCTGATCGCGTGCTCGGCGTAGTCCAGCACCCGCACGTCGACGTCGAGCGACGCCAGCGCATTGGTGAACGTGGCGATCGGGCCGTTGCCCTCGCCGGTGATGACGCGCTGCTCGCCGTCCCACTCGACCGTGAACGAGCCTGCGCCGAGGTCGTAGGATTGCAGGCGCAGCCGGGCCGCCCCGCCGCCGAGGAACTCCTCGTTGAAGATCCGCCAGATCTGGGCCGAGCTGACCTCGCCGCCCTCGTCGTCGGTGTACTTCTGCACGACGCCGCTGAACTCGATCTGCAGGCGGCGCGGCATGTCGAGCCCGTGGTCGGCCTTCAGCAGGTACGCGACGCCGCCCTTGCCGGACTGGCTGTTCACCCGGATGACCGCCTCGTACGTACGGCCGACGTCGTGCGGGTCGATCGGCAGGTAGGGCACCTGCCACTTCTCGCTGCCGGGTACGCCGGCGGCCTGGTCGCGCTCGGCGGCCTCGAAGCCCTTCTTGATCGCGTCCTGGTGCGAACCGGAGAACGCCGTGTAGACGAGCTCGCCGCCGTACGGGTGACGCGGGTGGACGGGCAGCTGGTTGCAGTGCTCGACCTCACGGCGGACCTCGTCGATGTCCGAGAAGTCGATCATCGGGTCGATGCCCTGGCTGAACACGTTGAGGCCCAGCGTGACCAGGCAGACGTTGCCGGTGCGCTCGCCGTTGCCGAACAGGCAGCCCTCGACGCGGTCGGCGCCCGCCTGCACGCCGAGCTCGGCGGCGGCGACGGCCGTGCCGCGGTCGTTGTGCGGGTGCAGCGAGAGCACGACGGCGTCACGGCGGGTGAGCGCGCGGCTCATCCACTCGATCTGGTCGGCGTAGACGTTGGGCGTGGCCATCTCGACGGTGGCCGGCAGGTTGAGCACGACCTTGTTGGACGCGGTGGGCTGCCAGACGTCCATGACGGCCTCGCACACCTCGACGGCGTAGTCGAGCTCGGTGCCGGTGAACGACTCCGGGCTATACTGCCAGCGCGTGGTGGCCGCGCCCATGTGCTGCTCGGCGTACTTCGAGCACCACTCGGCGCCGCGGACCGCGATCTCCTTGATGCCGTCGCGGTCCTGGTTGAACACCACGCGGCGCTGCAGCGTGGAGGTCGAGTTGTACAGGTGGACCAGCGCCGTGCCGCCGAAGCCGGAGAGCGACTCGCAGGTGCGCTCGATGAGCTCCTCGCGGGCCTGGGTCAGCACCTGGATGGTGACGTCGTCCGGCACCAGGTCTTCCTCGACCAGCGAGCGGATGAAGTCGAAGTCCGTCTGGCTCGCGGCCGGGAAGCCGACCTCGATCTCCTTGAAGCCCATACGGACCAGCAGGTCGAACATGCGGCGCTTGCGCTGCGGGCTCATCGGGTCGATGAGCGCCTGGTTGCCGTCACGCAGGTCGACGCTGCACCACTGCGGCGCGGCAGTGATGACCCGGTCGGGCCAGGTGCGGTCGGCCAGGGGGATCGGCGGGAACGCCGAGTACTTCTCGATCGGCATGCCGGAAGGCAGCTGGGTATTGCTGTGTGCGTACTGACGGTGCACGGTGTCGCGGGTCATGGGGAGTGGCTCCTGAATGGTCGCCGTGGGGGCGGCCGGCGGGCAGCACATAGCCGCGGCGAGGGAGCCGGCCTCTCTTAGAGGTCCCCGCCGCGGCGACTAAGCAGAAGGCGCGCCATTTGGGTCAAAGGCTACCAGCGCTGCCGGTCGTCTGCGGTGCCGCGTCGCGCTCGGCGGCGGCCTGCCTCCCGGTGCGCTCCTCCGCGGCGACGATCGTGCCGGCGAGACCTGCCAGGTGGGCGAGCCGGACGAGCTCGCTGGCACGGAAGGCCGGGCCGCCCGCTCGGGCGATCAGCACCGACTGGAACGGACCGCCGATCGGGGCTCCGGCGAGCTCCGCACCGCGCTCGCTCCACGGCTCGGGCACCCACTCCTCCTCGGCGGAGAACCGGCGGGCCGACGCCAGCGGCATCCACGGGGTGGGGAACTCGCGCTCCCGCGGCGCGTTGCTGCTCGCGGCGACGATGCGCGGGAGGGCGTACGGCGTCGACTCGACGACCATGGCCCACTGCGCCCGGAACGCCTCCGGCACCAGCTCGGCGAGCTGACGCAGCGCCTGACCGGGATGGTTGGCGAGCGCGTCGACGATGTCGAGGTCGCGCACCGTCTCGGCGGCGCGCGGGTGGGGGCGCAGCGACTCGACGTGCACCCCCGGCACCGACTGGGCGACCGAGATGAGCGTGTCGGCCAGCCCGTTGTCCGGCAGACCGACCACGAGGTCGTCGACGGCACCGTCCGGCCCGTGCTCGATCACGTCCAGCGACTCGATGTCCACACCGGCCGCGCCGAGCGCGGTGGCGACCGCGCCCAGGGAGCCCGGTCGGTCCGGCAGGACCAGGCGAAGGAGGTACGTCATGCCGCGCATGGTTCTGAGGATGCGTCAGGCGCGTTGCGCCCACGTTGCATCCCGGCGACGTGATCGTTCCGGTTACCGGAATCCGAAGCCGCAGGTCAGCGGAGCCGGCGCGCCCCGGCGGACGGCACCGCGGCGAAGACGGCCGGCGCCGGCCAGTCCTGCCCCGCGTACGCGGCCGCCACCGCCTGCCGGATCGCGTCCTCCCGTTCCGGCTCGATCAGCAGGATGACGCAGCCGCCGAAGCCGGCCCCGGTGAGCCGCGCGCCCTGTGCCCCGGCCTGCATCACCGCGTCGACCGTGACGTCGAGCTCCGGCGACGAGGCCTCGAAGTCGTCCCGCAGCGACGCGTGGGAGGCGGACATCAGCGCCCCCACGTCACGCGCCCGGCCGGTGCGCAGGAACGTCACGGCACTCCTGACCCTGATGTTCTCCATGAGGACGTGGCGGGCGCGGCGTACCAACAGCTGATCGAACTCCGGCCGGTTGGCGTGGTCGGCGATCATCAGCAGGTCCAGGTCACGCAGGCTCTCCACCCCGAACAGCTCCGCCGCGGCCCGGCACTCCTGCCGGCGGGCGGCGTAGCCCGCGGCCGCGGTGCTGTGGCGGACGCCGGTGTCGACGACAAGCAACGACAGCCCGCCGAAGTCGGCCACCACCGGCTCGACCACCCCCGAGCGGGTGTCGAAGAAGACGAGGCTGCCGGCCTCGGCGAACAGCGAGGCCACCGGGTCCATCAGGCCGGTGGGGGCGCCCGCGTCGGCCTCCGCCTGCTGGCACACCCGGACGAGCGCGTACCGGTCGAGCGTGCCGCCCACGAGGTCGTGCAGGGCGGTGGCGATCGACACCGTGAGTGCGGCGCTGGAGCTCAGCCCGGCGCCGACCGGCACGTCGGACTCGACGACGATCTCGGCGCCGGGGACGACCACGCCCGCTTCGCGCAGGGCCCGCCGCACCCCGTGCACGTACGCGTGCCAGGCCGTGCCGTCGTCCTGCCGCGACCAGCAGCGCAGCTCGTCGTCGTCCCGGAGCGCGACGGCGGCCAGCGTCTCCCGCTCGATCGCGAACGGCAGGACGAGACCGTCGTTGTAGTCGGTGTGCTCACCGAGCAGGTTGACCCGGCCGGGGGCGCACCACAGGCCCTGCGCGCGCCGGTCGGTGAGCCGGCGGAAGGCATGGCCGATGCGGTCGATCCGCTCGTCGGACAGCACGTCAGCGGCCCCTCGGCCGGCGTGGCGGTGTCGCGGCCGGTGTCATCGCCGACCGGCAGGGCATGCTGCGATCGTGACCTCCGGGAGCACGAACCACCACGACAGCGTGGTGACGTGCCACTGGTGCGGTCAGCTCTTCGTGGGCCTGTCGGACCTGCAGTGGCACCAGCGGCACGATCATGCGCTCGTGGTCGACGTCTCGGTCGACCTGCGCACGACCGGGCCGCTGGGTGCCGCGACGAAGCCGGGCCTGCTCACGAACAAGTCGGCGACGAATCCGTCAGCTACGGACGATGTCGACGGAGCGAGCCAGGCTCGCGCCGATCGTCTCCCCGATACGCCGGGTGACGTCGACGGAGACGGGCGAGTCGAGCGCCAACGAGATGAGCGCCTCACCGCCCGCCTGGCCGCCTTCGGCCCGGCTGACCTGGGCGCTCGCGATGTTGACGGACGCCTCGCCGAGCAGCGCACCCACGGCCCCGACGACGCCCGGCCGGTCCTCGTAACGGAGGAAGAGCAGGTGGTCGGAGGGGCGCAGGTCGACCTCGTACGCGTCGATGGCCGTGATGCGCTCGACCTGACGGGTACCCATGAGGGTGCCGCTGACCGCCACTGACGTCCCCGAGGCGAGCGTGCCCCGGATAGTGATCAGGTTGCGGTAGTCGGGCGAGTGCTCGTCCTTCTCCAAGGTCACCTCGGTGCCGCGCTCCTCGGCGAGCAGCGGGGCATTGACGTACGTGACCTGCTCGGGGGTGACCGAGCGGAAGACGCCCTTGAGCACCGCGAGCTGCAGCACCCCGACGTCCTCGCGGGCGATCTCGCCGCGGATCTCGACGACCAGGCTGGTGGCCACCTCACCGGCGAGACCGGTGAACAGCTGTCCGAGCGTCTCCCCGAGCGGCAGGCCCGGGCGGACCTCGTCGCTGACGGCCCCGCCGGCCTGCACGTTCACGGCGTCCGGCACGAACTCGCCGGACAGCGCGAGCCGCACCGAGCGGGCGACGGCCGTGCCCGCCTTCTCCTGCGCCTCCTCGGTGCTGGCACCGAGGTGGGGCGTGACGACGCAGTTCGGCGCACCGAACAGCGGCGAGGAGGTGGTCGGCTCCTTGGTGTAGACGTCGACGCCGGCGCCGCCGATGTGCCCGGACTGCAGCGCGTCGGCCAGCGCGGCCTCGTCGACCAGCCCGCCGCGGGCGGCGTTGATGATGATCATGCCGGGCTTGCAGGTGGCGAGCTCCTCCTTGCCGAGCATCCCGAGCGTCTCGGGGGTCTTCGGCAGGTGGATCGAGATCACGTCGGCGGTGGCCAGCACCTCGGGCAGCGACAGCAGCGTGACGCCCATCTGTCCCGCCCGCGCGGCGGAGACGTAGGGGTCGTACGCGACGATCTTCATGCCGAAGGCACTCAGCCGCTGGGCGACGAGGGCACCGATACGCCCGAGCCCGAGCAGGCCGGCGGTCTTGCCGGTGAGCTCGACCCCGGTGAACTGCGAACGCTTCCACTCCCCCGCGACGAGCGCGGCGTGAGCGGGCGGGATCCGCCGGGCGACCGAGAGCAGCAGCGCGATGGCGTGCTCGGCGGCGCTGACGATGTTCGACAGCGGCGCGTTGACGACCATGACGCCGCGTGCCGTGGACGCCGGCACGTCGACGTTGTCGAGCCCGACGCCGGCCCGCGCCACCACCTTGAGCCTGGGGGCGGCGGCGAGGGCTTCGGCGTCGATCTGGGTCGCGCTGCGCACGATGACGGCATCTGCCTCGGCCAGCGCCGGGAGCAGCGCGCTGCGGTCGGCGCCGTCGACGTGGCGGACCTCGAAGTCCTCGCCCAGCAGGGCGATTCCTGCGGGCGAGAGCTCCTCGGCAACGAGTACTACGGGTTTCCGGTCGCCGACCCGCGCCTCGCTCACTGCGTTCCCTCGGTCACGATCGGCTCCAGCGGGTTTGCTCGCCACGCTCAGCGCGCGATCCAGGACATCATCGGACGCAGCTCGGACCCGGTCTTCTCGATCGGGTGGTGCTTGCCGTCCTCGACGAGCTTGTCGAACGTGCCGCGGCCGGCGTCGTCCTCGGCGATCCACTCCTTGGCGAAGGTGCCGTCGGTGATCTCGGCGAGGATCTGCTTCATCTCGGCCTTGACGGCGTCGGTGACGATGCGGGGGCCGCGGGTGACGTCGCCGTACTCGGCGGTGTCGGAGATCGAGTAGCGCATGTTGGTGATGCCGCCCTCGTACATGAGGTCGACGATCAGCTTGAGCTCGTGCAGGCACTCGAAGTAGGCGACCTCGGGCTGGTAACCGGCCTCGACCAGCGTCTCGAAACCGGCCTGGACCAGCGCGGTGGTGCCGCCGCAGAGCACGGCCTGCTCACCGAAGAGGTCGGTCTCGGTCTCCTCGGTGAAGGTGGTCTTCAGCGCGCCCGCGCGGGTGCCGCCGATGCCCTTCGCCCAGGACAGGGCGAGCGCGAGGGCGTTGCCCGTCGCGTCCTGCTCCACCGCGACGAGGCAGGGCACACCCTGGCCCTCGACGAACGTGCGGCGCACCAGGTGGCCGGGGCCCTTCGGGGCGACCATGCAGACGTCGACGCCGGCCGGCGGGCTGATCAGGTCGTACCGGATGTTGAAGCCGTGGCCGAAGAAGAGGGCGTCGCCGTCCTTGAGGTTCGGCGCGATCGACTCGCTGTAGATCCGCCGGTGGGCGGTGTCGGGGGCGAGGATCATGATGACGTCGGCCTCGGAGGCGGCCTCCGCCGGAGTGACGACGCGCAGGCCCTCGGACTCGGCCTTGGCCCGGCTCTTCGAGCTCTCGGGCAGACCGACGCGGACGTCGACGCCGCTGTCACGAAGGTTGAGCGCGTGCGCGTGGCCCTGGCTGCCGTAGCCGATCACGGCCACCTTGCGCTGCTGGATCACCGACAGGTCGGCGTCCTCGTCGTAGTAGATCTCCGGCACTGGAGTGGTCCTTCCGAGCTTCGAGTCTGAGCGTGTGGAGGTTGGGCGGAACTGAGGTCTGGCGGAAATTCAGGGTGGGTCAGGCGGATCGTTCGACGGCGCGCAGCGTGCGGTCGGTCATCGAGCGGGAGCCGCGGGCAACGGCCACCATCCCGGACTGCACGAGCTCCTTGATGCCGTACGGCTCCAGGTTGCGCACCAGTGCCCCCAGCTTGTCACGGGTGCCCGTGGCCTCGATCGTGACCGCGTCCACAGCGACGTCGACCACGTTGGCCCGGAAGAGCTGCGCGACCTCGAGGACCCCGGTGCGGGTGGCCGACGTGGCGCCGACCTTCACCAGCATGAGCTCGCGCTGCACGCTGGCGTCCGCGTCGAGCTCGACGATCTTGAGCACGTTGATCAGCTTGTTGAGCTGCTTCGTGACCTGCTCGAGCACGTCGTCGGGGGCCGACACGACGATCGTCATGCGGCTGACGTCGGCGTGCTCGGTCGGGCCGACCGCGAGCGAGTCGATGTTGAAGCCGCGCCGGCTGAACAGGCCCGACACCCGGGCGAGCACGCCGGGCTTGTTCTCGACCAGCACCGACAGGGTGTGGCGGCTCATTCGCTGTCCTTCAGGGTGAGGGTGTCGGTGTTGCTGTCGTTGGGGTGGCCGTTGCTCAGCTCGGGGTCCTCGACGACCTCGCCCATCTCGTAGTCGAAGTCGGGAGCGGTGTCGCGGGCGACCTTGATGTCGTCGTTGCTCGTACCGGCGGCGACCATCGGCCACACCATCGCGTCCTGGTGCACCACGAAGTCGATGACGACCGGCCGGTCGGTGACGCCCATGGCCTTCTCGATCGTGGCGTCGACGTCAGCGGCGTTGTCGCAACGCAGGCCGATGCAGCCGAGCGCCTCACCCAGCTTGACGAAGTCGGGCACGTACGTCGCCTGACCCTTGCGCAGGTCGGTGTTGGAGTAGCGCTCCCCGTAGAACAGGGTCTGCCACTGCCGCACCATGCCGAGCGCGCCGTTGTTGATGATGGCGACCTTGATCGGGATGCCCTCGATGGCGCAGGTGGCGAGCTCCTGGTTGGTCATCTGGAAGCAGCCGTCGCCGTCGATCGCCCACACCAGGGTGTCGGGCTGGCCGACCTTGGCCCCCATGGCGGCCGGCACCGCGTAGCCCATCGTCCCGGCGCCACCGGAGTTCAGCCAGGTGTACGGCTTCTCGTAGGAGATGAAGTGCGTTGCCCACATCTGGTGCTGTCCCACCCCTGCCACGAAGATCGTGTCGGGACCGGCGATCTTGCCGAGCCGCTCGATGACGTACTGCGGTGACAGCGAGCCGTCGGTCGGCTCGTCGTAGCCGAGCGGATACGTCGCCTTCCAGCCCTGCGTCTTCTCCGTCCAGGCCGACAGGTCGGGCCGCTCCTCGGTACGCAGCACCGCGGTGAGCTCGCGGATCACGCCCTTGGCGTCACCCACGATCGGCACGTCGACCGCGCGGTTCTTGCCGATCTCGGCGGGGTCGACGTCGGCGTGGATCACCTTGGCGTCGGGCGCGAAGGTGGGCAGGTGGCCGGTCACGCGGTCGTCGAAGCGCGCGCCGAGGGTGATCAGCAGGTCGGACTTCTGCAGGGCGGTGACGGCCGCGACCGTGCCGTGCATGCCCGGCATGCCGAGGTGCTGCGGGTGGCTGTCGGGGAACGCACCCCGAGCCATCAGCGTGGTGACCACCGGGATCTTGGTCAGCTCGGCCAGCTCCAGGAGCTCCTCGGAGGCGTGGGCCTTGAGCACGCCGCCACCGACGTAGAGCACCGGACGCTCGGACGCCGCGATGAGCTTGGCGGCCTCACGGATCTGCTTGGCGTGGGGACGCAGGTTGGGCCGGTAACCGGGCAGCTCCAGCTGCTTCGGCCACGTGAAGGTGGTCTTGCCGGTGAGGATGTCCTTGGGCACGTCGACCAGCACGGGGCCGGGACGCCCGGTCGAGGCGATGTGGAACGCCTCGGCGATGATCTTCGGGATGTCCTCGCCGCGGGTGACCAGGAAGTTGTGCTTGGTGATCGGCAGCGTGATGCCGCAGATGTCGGCTTCCTGGAAGGCGTCGCTGCCGATGGCCGGGGTCGGCACCTGACCGGTGATGGCCACGATCGGCACGCTGTCCATGTAGGCGTCGGCGATCGGCGTGACCAGGTTGGTGGCGCCGGGGCCCGAGGTCGCCATGCACACGCCGACGCGGCCCGTGGCCTGCGCGTATCCGGTGGCGGCGTGGCCCGCGCCCTGCTCGTGGCGCACCAAGATGTGGCGGATCGAGCTGTCGAACAGCGGGTCGTACGCGGGCAGGATGCAGCCGCCGGGGATGCCGAAGATGACCTCGACGCCGGCCGCCTCGAGCGAGCGGATCAGCGACTGCGCACCGGTGATCAATTGCTCCCCGGACGGGGCTTTCGCGTCTGACATGGTCTCTCCCTCAGCAGGGACGGTGTATCGGGGCGGTAGATCGGTGGAGCGGTGGAGCGGTGAAGCGGTGACGCACAGGTTCGGACAAACAAAAGCCCCTCGTGCCGAAGGCACTGAGGGGCGGCGCACGTAGCGAAAGGGCTACGGACGCGGGCAGGCTACAAGTCGACGGTGCTGCACGCCCTTCAGAGTGGCCGACGATCCGCCGTCCGTCAAACGGGCCCGGCGCGTCTCACACCCGGGCGGGTCGATCGGCCCGCTCAGGCCGGCCCGAGCAGGGTGAGGAACCGCGACGCGATCGGTGCGGCCACGCTCGCGCCGGCTCCCCCGCCCTCGACGAAGACCGCGAAGGCGACGGTGCCGCGGTAACCGACGAACCAGGAGTGCTCCGGGAAGTCGGGGCCGACGCCGTACTGGGCGGTGCCCGTCTTGCCGCGCACCTCACCGGGGAAGCTGACCGAGGCCGCGGTGCCTGAGGTGACGACCGCCCGCATCATGTCCTGCATCTGGCTGGACACGGCCGCCGGGATGGGGTGCGTGACCTTGGTCTGGCCGACCACGAACGGTTGGCGCCATTTGCTCGACGCCACGGCTGCCGCGACCGACGCCATCTGCAGGGGGCTCGCGGTGACGTCGGCCTGGCCGAACGCCTCGGTGGCCGCGTAGACCGGCCCGGACGGCTTGGGGAAGGTGCCGCCGACGCTGGTGATCGGGAGCGGCGCACCCGAGTTGAACCCGTACAGCTGCGCGGCCTCGTTCATGTCCTGCTCGGTCAGCGAGAGCTTCAGGTTGACGAACGCCGTGTTGCAGGACTGGGCGAACGCCGTCTTCAGCGACACCGGGCCCAGCACCTCCTTGTTGGCATTCTTGATGATCACGTCGGAGATGAGGAGCTGCTGGGGACAGTTGAGGGTGCTCTGCTCGGTCCGGCCGTTCAGGAGGCCGGCCGTAGCAGTGATGATCTTGAACGTGGAGCCCGGCGGGTAGGCGTTACGGACCGCTCGGGCGACGCCGTAGTACGGCTGGTTGACCAGGCCCGACACGCCTCCGGTACGGGTGTCGATCGCCACGAGCGCCGCCGGCAGCCCGGTGGCGGTGAGGGCCTGCTCGCCGGCGCGCTGGATACGCAGGTCGATCGTGGTGGTGACGTCCTTGCCCTCGACGGGGGCGAACTGGGCCAGGGTGGCGAGCTTCACCGAGCCCTGCATCAGCACGACGTCGGCACCGGGCCTCCCGCCGAGCTGGGCGTTGTAGACCTTCTCGATGCCGGTCTGGCCGACGATGTCACCGGAGCGGTAATCGCCGCGGGTGGCCTTCGCCTGCTCCGCCGTCAGGGGGCCCACCGTACCGAGCAGGTTGACGTCGATGTCCTGGTCGGCGCCGCGCAGCGGCACCCCGACGTCGTCCAGCAGCTGTCCGCGCTTCCCGGTGATCCGGACCCGCTCCAGGGTGCGCCCGGCGGCGAGCCGGGGCTGGATGCTGGCCGGGCTGAACTGCACCTTCCACTGCCGGTGGCCCGCGGCGTCCTTGGTGGCGGTCTTCACGACCGTCAGCGAGCCCGCATACGACCAGGGCCCGACGTCGGCGAGGCCGAGCTTCGCGGTGAACGGGACGGTCGCCCGGTCACCGGACTCGTCGCGGGTGACGGCCGTCGGCGTGTAGCTCGCCGTCTTCACCTCGAGGGCCGCGCGCATGGGGGCGTCGACCGCGGAGATGGTCGCGGCCGGTGCGTCTGCCTGCGCCGCCATGCCGGCGTAATCCAGCTTCGACCACGCGCCGAGGTAGGCGTCCACCGCCGCCTGCGCATCCGCCTGCCGGGTGTCGGCGCCGGGCCGGTTGTTCAGCAGGTAGATCCCGCCGCCGACCAGAACCAGGACGGGGATCAGGGCGAGCAGCGTGATCCGGATCCAGCGGCTGCCGGAGCGGGGAACGAAGTCGCCCGACGGTGCGTCGCTCATACGCAGCGGTGGCGGGCGGGTGGCGGACCAGTCAGCACGAGGGCACCATACGTGCGCCCCCCGACAGTTCCGGTGCTCTCAGGCGCCGAGCCGCTCCAGCAGCGCCGTCCGCACCTTGGCCGCGTCGGCCGAGCCCTTCATCGTCTTCATGACCGCGCCGACGAGCGGGCCCACCGCCGCCACCTTGCCGCTGCGCACCTTCTCGGCGATGTCCGGCGCCCCGGCGATGGCCGCGTCGCAGGCGGCGCCGAGGGCGTCGGCGTCCTCGACGACCGCGAGGCCCCGGGCGTTCATGACCTCGTCGGGGGTGCCCTCACCGTCGAGCACGCCGGCCACGACCTTGCGGGCCAGCGCGTTGGTGAGCGTGCCCTCCCCGATCAGCTGGACCACGCGGGCCACGTCGGCGCCGGTGAGCGGCAGCGCCGACGGCTCGACCCCGCGCTCGGACGCCGTACGCGCCAGCTCGTTCAGCCACCAGGCGCGCGCCGCATCGGCGGGCGCCCCGGCCGCGATGGTCTCCTCGACCAGGTCGAGCACCCCGGCGCCCTGCATCTGCTCCAGCTCGAGCGGGGCGAAGCCGAACTCGCGGATGAGCCGGGCGCGCCGGACGGTCGGGAGCTCGGGCAGCGCGGCGCGTACGCGCTCCACGAAGTCGGCGCCGAGCGCGACCGGCAGCAGGTCGGGCTCCGGGAAGTAGCGGTAGTCCGTCGCTTCTTCCTTCGTCCGCCCGGCCTGCGTGATCCCGGCCGTCTCGTCGAAGTGCCGGGTCTCCTGCACGATCCGGCCGCCGGCGTCGAGCAGCTCGGCCTGACGGGAGATCTCGTACGTGATGGCCCGCTCGACCGAGCGCAGCGAGTTGATGTTCTTGGACTCGGTACGGGTGCCGAACGGCTCGGTGCCCTTGAGGCGGAGCGAGACGTTGGCGTCGCAACGCATCTGCCCCTGCTCCATGCGGGCCTCGGAGACGCCGAGCGCGCGCAGCACGTCACGCAGCGCGGCCACGTACGCCTTGGCCACCTCCGCCGAACGGATGTCGGGCTCGGTGACGATCTCGACCAGCGGCACGCCGGCCCGGTTGTAATCCAGCAGCGAGGAGGTGGCGCCGTGGATGCGGCCGTCGGCGCTGCCGAGGTGGGTCGACTTGCCGGTGTCCTCCTCCATGTGGACGCGGGTGATGCCGACGCGATGGATCTGCGTCACTCCTTCTGGGCCCTCGACCTCCACGTCCAGGTAGCCGCCGACGCACAGGGGCTCGTCGTACTGGCTGATCTGGAAGTTCTTCGGCATGTCCGGGTAGAAGTAGTTCTTCCGGGCGAAGCGGCACCAGTCGGCGATCGAGCAGTTCAGCGCCAGGCCGATGCGCACCGTCAGCTCGACGGCGGCCTCGTTGACCACCGGCAGCGCGCCGGGCAGGCCGAGGCAGACCGGGCACACGTGGGTGTTGGGCTCGGCGCCGAAGTCGGTCGGGCAGCCGCAGAACATCTTCGAGACGGTGCCGAGCTCGACGTGGGTCTCCAGGCCGATGACCGGCTCGTACTTCTCCAGCGGGGAGGCGGTCACGGTCATGCTTTCTCCAGGTACGGGCTGGCCAGCGGTGCGCCGCGACGGGTGTCGAGCTCCTGCTCCAGGGCGCCGGCGACGCGGTACATGCGCTCGTCGGCCAGGGCCGGCGCCATGATCTGCAGGCCGACCGGCAGGCCGCCGGCGAGACCACAGGGCAGGGACAGGGCGGGGATGCCGGCGAGGTTCGCCGGCACGGTGGCGAGGTCGGTCGCGTACATGGCCGTCGGGTCGTCGACCCGCTCGCCCAGCGGGAAGGCGACGCTCGGCGTGGTCGGCGAGATCAGCACGTCGACGGTGTCGAACGCGGCGGCGAAGTCGCGGCTGATGAGGGTGCGCACCTTCTGCGCCTGGCCGTAGTACGCCTCGTAGTAGCCGCTGGAGAGGGCGTAGGTGCCGATCATGATGCGGCGCTTGACCTCGGGCCCGAAGCCCGCGTCACGCGTACGGCTCATGACCTCCTCGACGCCCTCGCCGTCGACCCGCAGGCCGAAGCGCATGGCGTCGAAGCGCGCCAGGTTGGACGAGCACTCGCTCGGCGCGATCAGGTAGTACGCCGGCAGCGCGAACTCGAAGGAGCGGCAGGAGACCTCGACGACCTCGGCCCCGAGCTCCTCGAGCACCGCCACCGCCTCGCGGAAGCGGGCCTCGACCTCGGGCTCCCAGCCGGCGCCGCCGAGCTCGCGGATGACGCCGATGCGCATGCCCGAGACGTCACGCCGGGCGGCGGCCTCGACCACCGGGGAGCTCAGGTCGGCGATGCTGGTGGAGTCCATCGGGTCGTGGCCGGCGATGGCCTCGTGCAGCAGCGCCGCGTCGAGCACGGTGCGGGCGAACGGGCCGGCCTGGTCCAGGCTGGAGGAGAACGCGACCAGCCCGTAACGGCTGACCGCCCCGTACGTGGGCTTCACGCCGACGATGCCGCACACCGCGGCCGGCTGCCGGATCGAGCCGCCGGTGTCGGTGCCGATGGCGAGCGGGGCCTGACCGGCGGCGACGGCCGCTGCGCTGCCGCCCGACGAACCGCCCGGGATGCGGCTGGTGTCCCACGGGTTGCGGGTGGGGCCGTACGCGGAGTTCTCGGTCGAGCTGCCCATGGCGAACTCGTCCATGTTGGTCTTGCCGAGCACGACCACGCCGGCTTCCTGCAGCTTGCGGACGACGGTGGCGTCGTACGGGGGCACCCAGCCCTCGAGGATCTTCGAGCCGCAGGTGGTGGGCACCCCGCGGGTGGCGAAGATGTCCTTCAGCGCGAGCGGGACGCCGGCCAGCGGGCCGAGCTTCTCGCCGCGGCCGCGGGCGGCGTCGATCTCGGCGGCGGCGGCCAGTGCGCGCTCCCCCGAGACGTGCAGGAAGGCGTTGAGCTCGCCGTCGGTCGCGGCGATGCGGTCGAGGTGCGCCTGGGCGACCTCGACGGCGCTGGCGTCACCACCCGCAATGGCAGCAGCGATGTCGGCAGCAGTACGGCCGATCATTCCGCGCTCGGTGTCCACGGGCGTGCTCATCCCTCCTCCTCGAGGATCCGCGGGACGACGAACTTGCCGTCGCGGGCCTCCGGCGCACCGGCGAGCACCTCGTCGCGGGGCAGGCACGGCTTGACGACGTCGGGGCGGAAGACGTTGGTCATCGGCACCGCATGGCTGGTCGGGGGCACGGCTGCCAACTCCTCGGGGGTGCCGGCCTCGGCCACACGCGCGACGCTCGCGAGGATCACGTCGAGCTGGGGAGCCATGCGATCGAGCTCCTCGTCCGACAGCGCG
The DNA here is from genome assembly GCA_965199805.1 of Frankiaceae bacterium. Lineage (GTDB taxonomy): Bacteria > Actinomycetota > Actinomycetes > Frankiales > Frankiaceae > DATAZK01. Next base: position 858,188 of record CBDATO010000001.1, read on the forward strand.
AGCCGCGACAAGCGCGCCAGATGGGCGACCTCCTGCCGGGAAAGACTCATGCTGCGATCGTACGGGCGCCTGCCCCACCGGCAGGTCAGCGGCGGGGCCGGCGGCGGCCGGAGGACGCGCCCACCGGCTCGACACGGGAGAAGCCGTGCTCGGCCAGGAAGCGCTCGGTGGCGGACGGCGGCTGCGCACCGTCCGGGGTGACCGCCGGAGCCTGCGGGCGGTCGGCGTCGGGGCCGCTGCCATTGCCCGACGGGGCGTGGCCGTTCGTCGAGGGCGTCGAGCCGTTGGTCGAGGGCGTCGAGCCGTTGGGTCGCTGTCCGTTGCCGCCGAGCCGCAGCACCGCGTCGAGCTCCGCCTGCCGGATCGCTTCCTGCACCGCCGCTCGCCGGGCCTCCGCGATCTCCGCGGCGGCGGCCTCCGCCCGGCGCTGCGCCGTCAGCGCGTGCCGCTGGGCCTTCACCGCGTACATGGCGACGTCGGCCGCGTGCAGCAGAGCGTCGATGTCGGCCCCGGCGGCCGGGGCCACCGCCGTCCCGACGCTCGCGCCGACCGTCAGCGCCATCCCGTCGATCTGGTACGGCTCGCCGAGCGCGTGCCGGATCCGGCTGGCCACCTGGTCGGCGACCTCGTCCGGCGACACCGGCCACGCGCCCCGGCCCTGCCCCGTCCGCTCCGGGGCGCCGGCGAGACCCGCCGGCCAGTTCGCGACGCTCTCGGCCGACAGGTCGCTCAGCAGGATGGCGAACTCGTCGCCGCCGAAACGGGCCACCATGTCGTCCGGGCGCACGGCCCCGGCGAGACGGGCGCCCACCAGGCGCAGCAGCTCGTCGCCGGCGAGATGACCGAAGGTGTCGTTGACGTCCTTGAAGCCGTCGAGGTCGACCATGAGCAGCGCCACCGGCGGGGCGTCGCTGCCTGCCGAGGCCAGCGCGGGGCGGGCACGCTCCAGCAGCTGGGTGCGGTTGGCGAGGCCCGTGAGCGGATCGTGCAGCGCCTGCCGCTCGCGCTCCTGGGCCCGGGCGGCGGCGAGGCCGACCGCGTACAGCGGCACCAGCAGCAGCGGCAGGAAGCCGGCGCCGCGCTCGGCGACCACCACGAGCAGCGGCGCGAGGCACAGCACGGCCGTCGTGCTGACCACCCGGTAGACCGGCGCGTCCAGCAGCACGCCGCGCAGGTGCGTCCGCTCGTGCCGCGCGATCACGCCGGCCACCAGGAGGTCGTTGACCAGGAAGAACGCGACCGCAGCAGCGGCGATCGCGGGGAGGTCGTGCGCCTCGATGCTCGCCCCGCCGTGGTCGGCGGGTCTGACCGACGCCGCGATGAGCACCACGCCCGCGGCACCGTACGAGAGCGCGTACTGCCCGATGTTGAAGGCGGTCCGCCAGGCCCGGCGGCCGCGTACGAGGTCTGCCACCACCACCGTCACGATCATCGCCAGCAGGGCCGGGGCGAGCCCCCAGTGCAGCAGGAGCGCGAAGACGAAGGCCTCGCTGATGCTCAGGCCGCCGGGGTCGCGCCGGTCGGACTTGACCAGCGGGCGCAGCTCGGCGATCAACAGCAGGGCCACCATCGCCGCGTACGAGGCGTCGAACATCGGCGGCTCCCGCAGCGCGGAGACGAGTGCACCGGCCAGCACCAGGAGGCCGCAGCAGACGACCAGCGTCAGGTAGCGCCAGAACGCCCCGGCCTGGGAGCCGGGCGGACGGTCACGGGGATCGCGGGACTCGCGGAGCCGGCTGCGACGGTGACCGCCGGATCGCGGGCGCGCAGGATCGGTCTCCTGGTCCCGATGCCGCCCGGACAGCGCGCCCCCATAGCAGTCGAACCGCCGGGCCGCTCCCGGGGCACCACCTCACAGCGGCTGCCCTTGCGGCGGGATGGCGACCGCCCCCACGTGAGACGCCCGCCCACCGGCTGACAAGGGCGATAGTGACACGCAGCGCAGCCACTTCCCGGACCTCGCGGCCGGGGGCGAACGTGTCGCGCTCAGCCCTCGGCGGGTGGGTCGGCGGCGGCGGCGTCGGGGCTGTCGTCCGGCTGCGGCAGCGTGGCCCGCACCGCGTCGGGCCCGTCGGCGAGCAGCAGGCCGAAGCCGTCCTCGTCGAGCAGCGGCACCTTGAGCGAGAGCGCCTTGTCGTACTTGCTCTTGCCGGGGTCGGCGCCCGCGACGACGAAGTCGGTCTTCTTGCTGACGGAGCCGGTGACCTTGCCACCGCGGTCCTGCACGGCCTCCGCGGCGGAATCGCGGCTGAAGCCGGTGAGCGTGCCGGTGATGACGACGCTGATCCCCTCGAGCGTGCGCGGCAGCGCCGACTCGTCGCTGCCGACGTCGGTGGTGCTGACCCCGCCGTCGCGCAGCTTGCGCAGGATCTCCTGGTGCGAGGGATCGGCGAACCACGTCGCGATCACACCGGCCGTCTTGGGCCCGATGCCCTCCACCTGCTGGATCTGCTCGACCGTCGCGCCCTCGAGCGCGTCGAGGCTGCGGAACTCGCGGGCCAGCGTCTGGGCCGTCGGTGCCCCGACGTCACGGATCGACAGGCCGACGAGCAGCCGCCAGAGCGGGCGTGACCGGGCCGCCTGCAGCCCGGTCATGATCTGCTCGACCTTCTTCACGCCGAAGCCGCGCAGCCCCTCGAACGACTCGGGCGTGAGGTGCAGGATGTCGCCGACGTCGCGGACGATGTCGGCCGCGGTGAGCACCCCCGCCGTCTCGAAGCCGAGCCCGTCGATGTCGAGCGCCTGCCGGCCGGCGAAGTGGAACACCGACCACTGCCGCTGCGGCGGGCAGGCCACGTGGTTAGGGCACCGGAGGTCGACCTGCTCCTCCTCGCGCTCCAGCTTCGTGCCGCAGGCCGGGCAGTGCGTCGGCATGACGAAGGCCCGCTCGCTGCCGTCGCGCAGCGCCGTGACCGGCCCGACCACCTCCGGGATGACGTCACCCGCCCGGCGCACGACCACCGTGTCGCCGATCATGACGCCGCGCCGGGCGACCTCCTGCTCGTTGTGCAGCGTGGCCTGCCCGACGGTGACGCCTCCGACCCGGACGGGCTCGAGCACGGCGAACGGGGTTGCCCGGCCGGTGCGGCCGATGCTCACGACGATGTCGTTGAGCTTGGTGTTGACCTCTTCCGGCGGGTACTTGAACGCGATCGCCCAGCGCGGCGACTTCGACGTCGAGCCGAGCCGGCGCTGCAGGCCGAAGTCGTCGACCTTGACCACCACGCCGTCGATCTCGTGCGGGGCGTCGTGCCGGTGCTCGCCCCAGTACGCGATGAACTCCGCCACCTCCCCCAGCGAGCCGACGACCTTGCCGAACGTCGTCGTCGGCAGGCCGAGCGCCCGCAGCTGCGCGTAGGCGTCGCTCTGCGTGGCCGGCTCGAAGCCGCGGGAGGCGCCCACGCCGTGCAGGGTGAGCGCCAGCGGACGCGAGGCGGTGACCCGCGGGTCCTTCTGCCGCAGCGAGCCCGCCGCCGCGTTACGCGGGTTGGCGAACGGCGCCCGGCCGGCCTCGACGAGACCGGCGTTGAGCTGCTCGAATGCCACGACCGGCAAGAAGACCTCACCGCGGACCTCGAGCAGCTCCGGCACGGGTACGCCCGCATCGGCCGCCAGCCGGGTGGGCAGCGACGGCAGGGTCTTCACGTTGTTGGTGACATCCTCGCCGGTACGCCCGTCACCGCGGGTGGCGGCCCGGATCAGCCGGCCGTTCTCGTAGACGACGTCGACCGCGAGGCCGTCGATCTTCAGCTCGCACAGCCAGGCCGACACCGGGGCCTCGCGCTCGACCCGCGCGGCCCACTCGGCCAGCTCGTCGGCGCTGAAGACGTTGTCGAGGCTGAGCATCCGCTCCAGGTGGGTGACCGGCTCGAAGAGCGTGCTGACCGCGCCTGCCACCTTCTGCGACGGCGAATCCGGCGTGACCAGCTCGGGGAAGTGCTCCTCGAGCTGCAGCAGCTCGCGCATCCAGGCGTCGTAGTCGGCGTCGCTCGCGGTCGGCTGGTCGAGCACGTAATAGCGGTAGGAGGCGTCGCTCAGCTCCTGCGAGAGCTCCGCGTGCCGCTCACGCTCGGCCGGCGACGGGGCGGGCGGCGACGGGGCGGGCGGCTCGCTCGCCGGGCTCACAGGTCGGACTCCGCCAACCGTCGCCCCGCCTGACTGCAGAGCCGCAGCGCTGCTCGTGCCGCGTCAGGCGACACCCCGGCCAGGCCACAGGTCGGGCTCACCGCCACCTCCCGAAGTCGATCCGCCGTCAGTCCGAGCCGCCGCCAGAGGCTCACGACCGGCTCGACCGTACGACCGAGGTCCGACATTCTGGAGACACCAGCAGCAGGAGTGGCGCGGGGGTCGGTGGACACGACACCGGCGATGAGCCCGACGCCGGCTTCCACCGCCTCGCCGATCTGGTTCTCGTCGTACGGCAGCGTGAGGTCGAGGCTCACGAACCGGGCTCCCGCCTCCTGCATCAGCTCCACCGGCGGCCGGGCCGCGCAGCAGTGCACGCCCACCGCCGCCCCGAGGGCGGTCACCGGGCCGAAGGCCGCGGCGAGCCGGTCACGGTCGATGCCCTGCGCGGGCACGGGGAGCCGGCCGAAGCCGCTGGCGGTCTTCAGCCGGCCGGCCAGCACGCTGGGGAGCAGCGGCTCGTCGAAGGCGAGCAGGATGCGGGCGCCGGGCACGCGCCGCTGCACCTGCCGGACGTGCTCCGCAGCCCCCTCGCCGAGCGCGTCGGCGAGATCGCGGACGGCGCCCGGGTCGGCCAGCGCCCGGTCGCCGCGGGTCAGCTCGAGGGAGGCCGCCAGCGTCCACGGGCCGGCGAGCTGCAGCTTGAGCGCACCCTCGTACTCGGACGCGACCTCCTGCAGCGCGTCGAGGTCGCGCTCGAGCAGATCACGCGCCCGACGCTCCTCGCGGCCCTGCCGGTCGACCAGCCGCCAGCCGGCGGGCTGCAGGTCGAAGTGCAGGTCGGCAAGGGCGAGCGCGCCGCGTCCGATCAGGTCGGAGCCCGGGCCGCGGTGCGGCAGCTCGGGCAGGAAGGGCAGGTCGGGGACGTCCTCGAAGGCCACCCGGCACGCGTACGAGATCTCGGCGCTGGTGCCCTCGCCGGCGGACGTGAACCCGCCGGGCAGCGAGCCGACCCCGGTGCCGGCTCCCAGCGGCCACAACCGGGCCGGCTCCTGCTGCTGCTCAGCCAAGGTGTCCCTGCTTCTCGTCCATCTGCCTGGCCTCTTCCGGGGTGGGTGCGCTGCCGCCGAGCCGGACCGGCTGCCACCACGCGTCGTCGGGGCCGGCGGGCCGGTCCGGATACGCCTCCTGAGCGACGTGCAGCAGCCCGGTCAGCGCGTCGGCGACCCGGGCGGTGACGGCGGTCGGGCTCTCGTCGGGCGCGTACGCCATCGGCGGGCCGATGTGGATCAGGATCGGTGTGCCGCGACGCATCAGCTGCTTCTTGTGCCCCTTGGTCCACATGCGCTGGGTGCCCCAGATCGTGACCGGGACCAGCGGCACCCCGGCGGCCAGCGCCAGCCGGGCAGCGCCCGTCTTGAGCTCCTTGACCTCGAACGAGCGGCTGATCGTCGCCTCCGGGAAGACGCCGACCACCTCAGCCCGGCGCAGCGCGGCGAGAGCCTCGTCGTATGAGGCCGCTCCCGCCTTGCGGTCGACCGGGATGTGGTGCATGCCGCGCATGAGGGGGCCGCTGATCCGGTGGTCGAAGACCTGCTTCTTCGCCATGAAGCGGACCAGGCGCTTCGACGGCTGGGCGGCGAGCCCCACGAAGATGAAGTCGAGGTAGCTGACATGGGTGCTGACCAGCACGCAACCGCCGGCGACCGGGACGTGCTCACCGCCGACCACCGAGGTCTTCAGCCCGAGCCCACGAAACCAGCTCTTGGCCACGACGAGCACCGGCGGATAGACGCGTTCGGCCACGCGCTGAACCTACGGGAGGGTGCTGACGCTGCTCGGCTCGCGTGCGGTCGCGCGGATCCAGCCGCCGCCGATCACCCGGTCGCCGCCGGCGTCGGGCGTGTACAGCACGACCGCCTGGCCGCGGGCCACCCCACGGATGGGGACATCGAGCTCGACCCGCAGCCGGTCGCCGTCCATCCGTGCGTACGCGGGCACCGGGGTGCCGTGGGCGCGGACCTGCGCCAGGCACGCGACACCGGCGCCACCCCACTCGGCGTACCGCACGGCCGCATCGGCTTCGAGGGTCCGCACGTCCAGGGCCTCGGCCGACCCGACGGTGACCGTCGCCGTGACCGGGTCGATGCCGAGCACGTAGCGCGGCCTGCCGTCGGCCGCCGGACGTCCCAGCGCGAGGCCCTTGCGCTGGCCGACCGTGTACGCGTAAGCCCCGTCATGGCTGCCGACGACCGCCCCGGACTGGTCGACCACCGGGCCGGGAGCCGCCCCGAGCCGGTCACGCAGCCACCCGGCCGTGTCACCGGACGGGATGAAGCAGATGTCGGTGCTGTCGGGCTTGGCAGCCACCGCCAGCCCGCGCGCCGCCGCCTCGGCCCTGACCTCGTCCTTCGTCGTGTCGCCGAGCGGCAGCACCGCGGCGGCCAGCTGCTCTCGGCGCAGGGTGCCGAGCACGTACGACTGGTCCTTCGCGAGGTCGGCGCTGCGCCGCAGCTCGGGCCCGGCGGGGGTCTGCGTGAGCCGGGCGTGGTGGCCGGTGACGACGGCGTCGAAGCCGAGGCCGAGCGCCTTGTCGAGGACGGCGGCGAACTTGATCCGCTCGTTGCAGCGCAGGCACGGGTTGGGGGTCTCGCCGCGGGCGTAGCTGTCGGCGAAGTCGTCGACCACCGCTTCGCTGAACTGCTCGGCGAGGTCCCAGACGTAGAACGGGATCTCGAGCCGGTCGGCGGCGCGCCGGGCGTCACGGGCGTCGTCGAGGGTGCAGCAGCCACGCGCCCCCTCGCGGGCGCTGGCCGGCTTCGGCGAGAGCGCGAGGTGCACGCCGACGACCTCGTGCCCCGCGTCGACGGCACGCGCCGCCGCGACGGCCGAGTCGACCCCGCCGCTCATCGCTGCCAGCAGGCGCACGCCGCTAGCCCTTGCGGCCGAAGGCGCCGGCGAGCGCGCCCGACATGGTGCCCGCCCGCCGGGCCCGCTCGACGCACGGGCCGATCACGGCGGTGAGCTCGGCGACGTCGTCGGGGGTGGACGTGTGGCCGAGCGAGAAGCGCAGCGAGCTGCGTGCGCTGGCGGTGGCCGCGGTGACATCCGGGTCCATCGCGAGCAGCACGTGCGACGGCCGGGCGATGCCCGCCGAGCAGGCGGAGCCGGTCGAGCACTCGACCCCGCGCGTGTCGAGCAGCATGAGCAGCGAGTCGCCCTCGCAACCGGGGAAGGACAGGTGGGCGTTGCCGGGCAGCCGGGCGCCCGCGACGTCGGTGGCCGCGCCGTTCACGACCACGTCGGGCACCTGCGCGCGTACGCCGGCGATCAGCTGGTCGCGCAACTCGACGAGCCGTGACGAACGGGTGGCCTGCTCGGCGACGGCGACCTCGCACGCGGCGGCGAACCCGGCGATCGCGGGCACGTCGAGCGTGCCCGAGCGCACCTCGCGCTCCTGACCGCCGCCGTGCAGCACCGGCGTGCAGGCGACGCCGACCCGGAGCAGCAGGGCACCGGCACCGTACGGGCCGCCGAACTTGTGACCGGTGATCGTCATGGCGTCGACGCCGCTCGCCGCGAACGACACCGGCAGCGCTCCGACGGCCTGCACCGCATCCGTGTGCAGCGGGACGCCGAACTCGTGGGCGATCTCGGCCAGCTCGGCGATCGGCTGGACGGTGCCCACCTCGTTGTTGGCCCACATGACGCTGACCAGCGCGGCCGAATCCGGGTCGGCGGCCAGCGCCTCGTACAGCGCGGCGGGGCGTACCCGGCCGGTGCGGTCGACCGGCAGCCAGACCAGCTCTGCCCCCTGCTCGGCGGCGAGCCACTCGGCCGGGTCGAGCACCGCATGGTGCTCGATCCCGCTCAGCAGGATGCGACGGCGCCGCGGGTCGGCGGTGCGACGCGCCCAGTACAGGCCCTTGACCGCGAGGTTGTCGCTCTCCGTGCCGCCGCTGGTGAAGACCACCTCGGACGGACGGGCGTCGAGCGCCTCCGCGATCGTCTCGCGCGACTCCTCGACCAGCCGGCGGGCCCGGCGTCCGCTCGCATGCAGGGACGACGCGTTGGCCAGCCCGGGCGACCCGGTGAGCGCATGCACCGTCGCCGCCACCGCGGCAGGGTGCATGGGCGTCGTCGCCGCGTGGTCGAGGTACGCCATACGTCCAGCGTAAGTCAGAAGGCTGCGTCAATTCCCTGTGCCGGGTCCGGCCACCGACCGTTCGCCCGGACGTTCCTTCCGGATCGGCTGACAGACTGGGCCGTTCGCCCACGTACGAAGGAGCAGCAGGTGCCGGCAGCGGTGATCACGGGTGCGGCCCGCGGGATGGGTGCGGCGACCGCACGGGCACTGGCCGCGGCGGGATGGCAGCTCACTCTGGTCGACAGCGTGGCGGACGACCCGGCGCTCGACTACGCGCTGGCCACCAAGGACGAGCTCGAGGCCGTCGCCGAGGAGACCGGCGCACTCGCGTTCGTGGCCGACGTCCGCGACAGCGACGCGCTCGTCGCCGCGTGCGCCGCCACCGCCGAGCGCTACGGCAGCCTCGACGCCGCCGTCGCGATGGCCGGCACCATCGCCGGCGGCCCACCCGTCTGGAAGATCGCCGACGCGCAGTGGGAGGCCATGCTCGCCGTCAACCTCACCGGCGTCTTCCACCTGGTCAGGGCCGCCGTTCCGCACCTGCTGGTCGCCCCGGCCGGGCGCTTCGTGGCCATCTCCTCGTCCGCGGGTACGCGGCCGCTCCCCCGCCTCGGCGGCTATGTGGCGGCCAAGCACGGCGTCGTCGGTCTGGTTCGTACGCTCGCCGCCGACCTCGCCGGCACCAGCGTGACGGCGAACGTCGTCACCCCCGGCTCGACCGACACGCCCATCCTCGCCGCGAGCGCGACCGTGTACGAGCTGTCGGACGCCGCGCAGTTCGCGCAGCACGCCTATCTCGGGCGGCTGCTCGACCCGCGCGAGGTGGCCGACGTCGTCGCGTTTCTCTGCTCGCCGCAGGCCTCGGCGATCACCGGCGCCGTCATCGCGGTGGACGGCGGCTTCACGGGCTGACAGGCGCTAAACAACCGGCGCCGGAACGACCGCTGCCACCAGACCCGGTGAGCGAACTCACCGGAGCTGGTGGCAGCGGGACGTGCGGAGAGGTCAGCCCTTGCGCTTGGTGACCTCGTCGGTGAGCTGCGGGGCGACGTTGTACAGGTCACCCACGACGCCGAAGTCGACGAGCTCGAAGATCGGCGCCTCCGGGTCCTTGTTCACGGCGACGATCGTCTTCGAGGTCTGCATGCCCGCCCGGTGCTGGATGGCGCCGGAGATGCCGAGGGCGATGTAGAGCTGCGGCGACACCGTCTTACCGGTCTGGCCCACCTGGTTCTGGTGGGGGTACCAGCCGGCGTCGGTGGCGGCGCGGGACGCACCCACGGCCGCACCCAGCGCGTCGGCCAGCGTCTCGACGACGCGGAAGCCTTCCTCGCCGCCGAGCCCGCGACCACCGGAGACGACGACAGCCGCCTCGGTGAGCTCCGGGCGTCCGCTCTTCGCCTCGACGACACGGTCGAGCACCCGAGCACCCTTGGCCGCGTCACTGACGGCGACCTCGAAGCGCTCCTCGGTGGCCTCGCCGGCCGCCGCGACCGGCGCCGTGGAGTTCGGCCGCACCGCGATGAACGGGGTGCCGGACTTCACATGGCTGGTCACGATGGTGGCGCCACCGAAGATGCCCTGCGTGGCCTTGAGGTCGGCGGAGACGTCGACCGCGTCCCACAGCAGACCGCCGCCGGCCTTGACCGCCGCCCGGGCCGCGATCTCCCGCGAGTCGGGAGCGGCCGCGACGAGCACGGCTGCCGGCGACTTGGAGATGGCCAGCTGGGCGAGCGCCTCGGCCTTGGGGGCCACGAGGTAGTCGTCCAGGTCGGCCGACTCCGCGACGTAGACCTTCGCCGCGCCGTACTCGGCGAGGAAGGACTTCGCGGACTCGTACGTGCCCTCGCCGCCGAGGAAGACCGCGCTCGGCTCACCCAGGGTGCGGGCGAGCGTGAGGAGCTCGGCGGTGACCTTCTTGGGCGTCCCGCCGTCGTGCTCGACGAGAACCAGAATCTCTGCCATCGACCCGCTCCTCAGATCAGCTTCTGCGCGGCGAGGAAGTCGGCGACCTTCGCGCCGCCGTCACCCTCGTCCTTGACAATCTGGCCGGCCGACTTCGGCGGACGCGGCTCGGCCGCGTCGACGGCAGACGGGGCGTTGGCGAGACCGACGTTGGACACACCCGCGTCTGCGACGCTCAGCGTGGTCAGCGGCTTCTTCTTCGCGGCCATGATGCCCTTGAAGGACGGGTAGCGCGGCTCGTTGATCTTCTCGACGACACCGACGACGGCAGGCAGGCTGGCCTCGACCGTGGCGTAACCGTTGTCGGTCTGCCGCTCGATCGTGATCTTGCCCGCGCCCGGGTCGACGGTGACCTTGCGGGCCAGCGTCAGCTGCGGGACACCGAGCTGCTCGGCGAGCAGTGCGCCCATGACGCCGCCCCGGGCGTCGGACGCCTCGGCGGAGGTCAGGACGATGTCGGCCTCGAGCGTGCGCAGCACAGCGGCGAGAGCCGCCGAGGTCTGGATCGCGTCGGAGCCGTGCAGCGCCTCGTCGGTCAGGTGGACCGCCTTGTCGGCACCCATCGATAGCGCCTTGCGGATCGCCTCGACGGCCTTGTCCGGGCCCATCGTGAGGATGGTGACCTCGCCGCCGTGCGCCTCCTTGATGCGGAGGGCCTCCTCGACGCCGTATTCGTCCATCTCGTTCATGACGTTGTCGACGCTCTTGCGGTCGACGGTCATGTCGGACGGGTCAAGCTTCTTTTCCGCCCAGGTGTCGGGCACCTGCTTGACGGTGACGACGATGTTCACCTAGCTGTTCACCTACCGGAACCTCCGTAGCCCACGACTTGTCGTGCGCGCGTGACGGGTACAACGAAACTTTCGGCCGAAGTTACCGTCGAGTAACGGCATCCGGTCAGCGCATGCGCGTAGTCAGACTCTCACGAAGGCCCAACACGGCGCAGGGGCGGTCCGCCCGAAGGGCCGCAGATCACGTCGGCGCCGGTCGTCAGCCGTTTCCGGGGACGTCGGGGTTCCAGGTCTGCAGCTTCAACGGGTTGCGCACCAGCCAGATTCCGGTGACGACGCCGCCCGCCACGGCGAACCCTCCGACGCCGACCACGACGTCATCCAGGCGCAGCACCAGCTGCGCCTCGCCCTCCACCATCGAGAGCTCCGGCGCGATCCGGGGGTTCTTGCGCAGGATGCCGACCAGGAAGCGGGCCACCCGATCCGCCCCCTGGACGGGCCGCAGCGCCGCCTTGGCGAGCCCACCGCCGTCGCTGATCAGCGTCGCATCCGGCGCCAGCGTGCCGATGAGGGCCGGCAGGTCACCCACCCGGCACGCCTCCCAGAACGCCTCGACCACGGCGCGGTGCTCACGCGAGATCGGAGCGGCCTCACGCGGCCCCTCCACCCGCCGGCGGGCCGACGTGGCCAGCTGGCGGCAGGCCTCCGGGCTGCGGCCCACGATTCCGGCGATCTCCCCGAACGGCACGGCGAAGACGTCGTGGAGGATGAAGGCGACCCGCTCACCGGGGGTCAGCGCCTCGAGGACGACCATCAGTGCCGTCGTCACCCGGTCGTCGAGGACGACCCGGTCGGCCGGGTCGATCGGGGCCGACCCGAAGCCGACCGCACGCAGCTCGGACCCCGCCGCCGCCGGCTCGGGCAGCCACTCGCCGACGTAGGTCTCGCGGCGATGGCGCGCCGAGCTCAGCATGGTCAGGCAGACCCGGCTCATCGCCGTCGTCAGCCACGCGGCCGGCGAGCGGATCGCGGAGCGCTCGGCGGCGGACAGACGCAGCCAGCGGGCGTACGTGTCCTGGACCGCGTCCTCGGCATCGGCCCGGCTGCCGAGCAGGCGGTAGCCGATGCCGACGAGCCGCGCGCGCTCGTCCAGCACCTGCGTGCCGGAAAGGTCGTCCAGCTCCTCGGGCCTCATCAACTGCGCCGCTCCTTCGGGTCGGGTACCCCCTCTCGACCGGGCAGCGGCCGCGGATGTGAGCCCGCGGCTCACATTCCGGCGCGCTGTCCGGTCAGACCCGGCACCAGCAGCTGTCGATCGGAAGGCACGTCATGAAGGTATTGGTCATCGGTGGAACCGGGCTCATCGGCTCCCACGTCGTCGCAGACCTCTGCGCCATCGGCCACCACGCGCTCGCGGCGTCGCCGCAGACCGGCGTGAACACGCTGACCGGAGAAGGGCTCGAAGAGGCGCTCGCCGGGGTCGACGTCGTCGTCGACGTGGCGAACTCCCCCTCCTTCGCCGACGACGACGTGATGGCCTTCTTCCGGACCTCGACCGGCAAGCTGCTCGCCGCGGGTGAGCGCGCCGGGGTGCACCATCACGTCGCGCTGTCGGTGGTCGGGGCGCACCGGCTGCCCGACAGCGGGTACCTGCGGGCCAAGACGGCCCAGGAGGAGCTCATCCGTACCTCCGGCCGGCCGTACTCCCTGGTGGCGGCCACCCAGTTCTTCGAGTTCGTCGGGGCGATCGCCGACGCCGGCACCGTGGACGGCGCGGTGCACATCCCCCCGGCCGCGTTCCAGCCGATCGCGGCCGCGGACGTCGCCGGGATCGTCGCGCGGGTGGCGACGCAGACCCCGTCGAACGGGCTGCTCGAGATCGGCGGACCGGAGCGGGTCCGCTTCGACGAGTTCGTCGGCCGGGTGCTGGCCGAGCGCGGCGACCCACGTCCGGTCGTCAGCGACCCGCTGGCCCGCTACTTCGGCGCCCTGCCCACAGGCTCCGAGCTGGTCCCGGGACCGGGTGCGGAGCTCGGCCCGACGACGTTCTCCGCCTGGACGGCCGCCCTGGCCGCGGTCTGAGCACCCGAACGGCGGGTCAGCTCCGGCCGGCCCGCCGTTCATGCAGCACGAGCATCCCGTAGGCAGCGAGGCTCGCGGCGTCGGAGATGCGCCCGTCCGCCATCATCGCCTCCAGCTCGTCACCGGCGATGCGCACGACGACGAGCCCCTGCTCCTCCGGCTCGAGCGCCGTCTCGCCGGGCGTCAGGTCGGTGGCCAGCACGATCGACATGTCCTGGTCGCTGTAGCCGTACGCGTGGTGCACCCGGCCGAGCAGCTCGACGTGGCCGGCCCGCCAGCCGGTCTCCTCGGCCAGCTCCTGACGGGCGAGCTGCAGCGGATCGAGGTCCGGGTGCGCCTCGTCGGCGCCCTGCGGGAACTCCAGGCAGCGCTCGCCGATCGGGTAGCGGTACTGCTCGACCAGGGTGAAGCTGCCGTCGTCGTGCCGCGGGACGACGATCGCGAAGTCGGCCTTCGACACCACGCTGTAGCGGCCGGGGGTGCCGTCGGCCCGCACGATCTCGTCCTCGCGCAGGCTCAGCCAGCGGTTGCGGTAGACCTCCCGCGAGCCGACGGTGCGGTATTCGGGTTCGCTCATCGCCCCACGAACTTCGCGTGCCCCGGACCCTCCTCGACGAAGCTGGTCATGCCGATCCCGCGGTCCTCGGTGCCGAAGAGCCCGGCGAACAGGGCCGACTCCAGCCGCAGGCCCTCCGCGAGGCCCATTGCGAGCCCGTCGTCGACCGCGGTCTTGGCGGCGGCGAGAGCCACGGAGGCCGCCCCGTCGAACTGGTGCGCCCAGGCGAGCGCGACGTCGTACGTCTCCTCCGCCGGCACCACCCGGTCGGCGATGCCGATGGCGAGTGCCTCGTCGGCCCGCACGTGGCGGCCGGTGTAGATGATGTCCTTGGCCTTCGACGGCCCGACCAGCCGCGACAGGCGCTGCGTGCCGCCGGCGCCCGGGATGACGCCGAGCAGGATCTCCGGCTGCCCGACCTTGGCGGTGTCCGCGAGGATCCGTACGTCGGCGGTGAGGGCGACCTCGAGGCCGCCGCCGAGCGCGTAACCGGTGACGGCCGCGACCGTCGGCTTGGGGATGCGGGCGAGCGCGGTGATCGCGTCCTGCAGGCGTACGGAGTGGGCGGCCATGGCGCCCGCCGACATGTCGGCCATCTCCTTGATGTCGGCACCGGCGGCGAAGATCTTCGGGCCGCCGTAGAGGACGACCGCGCGGATGTCGTCGGCCGCGGACAGGTAGGCGGCAGCGGCGCCGAGCTCGGCCTGCATCTGAATCGACAGGGCGTTCATCTTGGGCCGGTCGAGGCGCAGGATGCCGACCGGTCCGTCCCGCTCGACGCGGACGAACTCGGCCTCGAACGTGGATACGGAATCGGTCACCCGGCGAATCTAGCCAGGAGGAGCGCTCGCACGTGGTGCACGGCTCCGGCGCCGTCCACACCACCTGATCGGGGGACGGACGCGAACGTACGCTGCCCGCGTGGCGCCGCAGCCTGCCGTGAGCTGGAGCACCGTCGACGTCGGCGGTGCCTCCCTGGAGTTGCTGCGCGCCGCCGCCCGCCCGCCCGGTGACCCGCTGCTGTTCATCCCCGGCTGGGGTCTCACACCGCGGGCGTACACGCCGGCGCTGCTCCCGATCGCCGCCGGCGGGCTGTCGGTGATGGCCCCGAGCCTGCCGGGCTTCGGCTTCAGTACGCCGCTGCGCCTCGGGGCCCCGCTCGTCGCGTACGCCGAGCGCGTCATCGACCTGATCGACGTGCTCGACCCCGACAAGCCCGTCTTCCTCGCCGGTCACAGCTTCGGTGGCGGCGTCGCGCTCAAGGTCGCGGAGCTGCGGCCCGACCTCGTCCGCTCCGTGACGGTGGTCAACCCGGTGGGCGGCGCGCCGGACCGCCGCGGCCTGCGCCGCGCGAGCTGGCTCGGCTGGTCACTGGCCGCCACCGCCGCGGCGCTCCCCCGGTTACGCCCCCGGCTGCCCGACCCGGGCCCGCTGGTGCGCATCGCGGCCGACTTCGTGCCCAACGTCGTGCGCCGGCCCGTCCGCACCGCGCTCACCGGGGCCGTCGCGCTCACCGCCCAGCTGTCGGCGGAGGCGATCCGGCTCGCCGAAAGCGGGATGCCGACCCTCTACGTGTGGGGCGAGCGTGACCGGCTCGTACTGCCGGGCCGCCTGCGCGGGGTCGGCGGACCCGATGCCAGCGTCGTCGTGGCGGGTGGTCACGGTTGGATGATCACGCACCCGGACGACTTCGCGACCACGCTGCACGAGGCGCTCGCCGTGCACGCCCTGCTCGAGCACGAGATCCGCGGACACGGGGTGGCGAGCGCCGAGGCCATCGCCGCCGTGGTGGCCGAGGTCGAGAGCCACCCCGAGGCGCCGCTCGCCCCACTCTTCCCGTTCGAGCGCCGGCGCCGGGCCCGCCACCGGCCGGTGGGGTCACCGCCGCCGCCCTCCACAGCCGTCGCCGCCGGCCGATGAGAGAGCCGTGAATCCGGTCGAACCCGCTGCCGGCGGCAAAACGCCTGCCCCGAAGAACGAGACCGCGTGGCCGGGACATCCGCGGCCGCTCGGGGTGCGCTGGGACGGCGCGGGGGTCAACATCGCCGTCTTCAGCGAGAGCGCCGAGGCGGTCGACGTCTGCTTCTACGGACGTGACGCCGACGGGGCGATCGACCCGGCGACCGAGCGACGGGTCGCCCTCGCCGAGCGCAGCGGCAGCATCTGGCACGGTTACGTCCCCGGCGTCGGCCCCGGCACCGCCTACGGCCTGCGCGTCGACGGCCCGTACGACCCCGCCCACGGACAGCGGCACAACCCCAGCAAGCTGCTGCTGGACCCCTACGCCCGCCAGGTCACCGGCACGCTCGACGACGACGCGGCCGTCTACGGCTACGTCGGGGACCCGCACGCCGCCCGGCACGACCACCGCGACTCGGCGCCGTACGTCCCCGTCGCCGTCGTCGCCAACGACACCTTCCCGTGGGGTCACGACCACCGCCCGCGGGTGCCGTGGTCGGAGACCGTGCTCTACGAGCTGCACGTCAAGGGCTTCACCAAGCTGCACCCGGGCGTGCCCCCGCAGCTGCGCGGCACGTACGCGGGCCTTGCCCATCCCGCGGCGATCGAGCACCTGCGCACCCTCGGGGTCACCAGCGTCGAGCTGCTCCCGGTGCAGGCGTCGGCCAGCGAGCCGCGGCTGCTCGACAACGGCCTGATCAACTACTGGGGCTACAACACGATCGGCTACTTCGCGCCGCACACCGCGTACGCGGCCGGTGACGACCCGGTCAGCGAGTTCCGCGCGATGGTGCGCAGCCTGCACGAGGCCGGGCTCGAGGTGATCCTCGACGTGGTCTACAACCACACCGCCGAAGGCGCCGAGGACGGTCCGACGCTCGCCTTCCGCGGTCTCGACAACGCGACGTACTACCGGCTCGACCCGCACGACCCGTCCCGCTACGGCGACCCCACCGGCTGCGGCAACACGCTCGACCTGTCGACCGCTCCCGTCCTCGCGCTCGTGCTCGACTCGCTGCGCTACTGGGTCGACGAGATGCACGTCGACGGCTTCCGCTTCGACCTCGCCAGCACCCTGATGCGCGACAGCGCGTTCCTCGACGCCGTCGGGCAGGACCCGCTGCTGCGCGACGTGAAGCTGATCGCCGAGCCGTGGGGCATGAGCGGCTACGACCTCGGCCGCTTCCCCTCGCCGTGGGCGGAGTGGAACGACCAGTACCGCGACTGCCTGCGCACGGCCTGGCACGGCGGCACCGCCGCCCCGGGCGCTCCCGGCTCGCTCGCCGACCTCGCCACCCGGCTGACCGGCTCCTCCGACATCTTCCCGCGCCGCTCGCCGCTCGCCTCGGTCAACTTCGTCACCGCCCACGACGGCTTCACCCTCGCCGACCTGGTCAGCTACGAGCGCAAGCACAACGAGGACAACGGCGAGGACAACCGCGACGGCAGCGATGCCAACCGCTCACGCAACGGCGGGGTCGAAGGACCGACGTCCGACCCGGCGGTCCTCGCTGTACGACGCAAGCTGCGCCGCGCCCACCTCGCGACCCTGTTGCTGTCGGCCGGCGTGCCCATGCTGGTCGCCGGCGACGAGCTCGGCCGCACCCAGTGCGGCAACAACAACGCCTACTGCCAGGACAACGAGCTCTCCTGGGTGGCCTGGCCGTACGACCGCCGCGACCCCGCCGGCGTCGACCCCGCCCTGATGCCGCTGATCAGCGGACTGCTCGACCTGCGGCGCCGCTCGCCGGTGCTGCGCCGCACCACGTTCTTCCGCGGCGGCCGGGTGCAGCCGGGCGACGACGTCAGCCCCGTGCCCGACATCAGCTGGTTCCGTGCCGACGGCGCGATGATGGAGAACGCGGACTGGGACGTCGACACCGTCACCGTGCACCTGTCCGGTCAGGCGCTGCGCGCCCGGCTGCGCCACGGCCAGCGGGTCACCGACGACAGCTACGTGATCATCCTGCACACGGGCCCAGACGACATCGACGTGACGCTGCCCGGCCCGCCGTGGGGCCGGCTCTACGCCCCGCTGCTCGACACCGCCGCGGACGACCTGGCCGGCTTCCCGCACCTGTCGGAGACGCTGCCGCTGCCGACCGTGCGGGCCGGCGACCGGGTCGCGGTCGAGGGCCGGTCGGTGCAGCTGCTGCGCGTGCTCGGCTGAGCCGGTCGTACGAGCAACAGCTGCCGCACCCTCACCAGCTGGGCGGGGCCTCCCCGTCCGAACGGCTGCTCGGCACCGCCATCAGCCCGAGCTCGACCGGCGAGGCGAGCAGCGGGTGGCGCGGCAGGACGCGTACGGCATACCCGAAGGCGCCCGTACGTCCGAGCGGCACGTCGCCCTCGAACGCCGAGGACCCGTCACCGCCGCCGGTGGGCTGCAGCGCGACGGTGCCACCGCCCCCGGCCGTCGAGATCTCGTCGCTCTCGTCGACCCGGCCGTAGACCGCCTGCACCTCGACGTCACCGGTCGACAGGCCACCGAGTGAGACGACGGCACGCACGTGCAGCGTCGAGCCGAGCGACGGGGTGTCGCCGACCCCGCCCGCCTCGACGTGGCTGACCTCGACGCCCGGCCAGGCCGCGGACACCTTGCGCCGCCAGGCGGCGAGCTCGCGGGCGCCGGCGTCGTCGTCCGCCGAGACCGCGCGGGCCGAGCCGGCGGCCGGCGTGTAGAGCTGCTCGACGTAGTCACGCAGCATCCGGCTGGCCAGCACCTTCGGGCCGAGGGTGGCGAGCGTGTGGCGAACCATGCCGATCCAGCGGACGGGGCTCGGCGCCTCGTAGAAGCGCGGGGCGACGCTGGTCTCGATGAGGTCGTACAGCGCCGCCGCCTCCAGCTGGTCGCGGCGCACCGGGTCGGTCACGCCGTCGGCGGTCGGGATCGCCCAGCCGTTCTGCCCGTCGAACATCTCGTCCCACCAGCCGTCGCGGATCGACAGGTTGAGCCCGCCGTTCAGCGCCGACTTCATCCCACTGGTGCCGCACGCCTCGAGCGGCCGCAGCGGGTTGTTCAGCCACACGTCGCAGCCGCCGTAGAGGAAGCGCGCCATGCCGATGTCGTAGTCCGGCAGGAAGACCATGCGATGACGGACGCCCTCGCCGTCGGCGAAGCGCACGATCTGCTGCACGAGCTCCTTGCCGCCGTCGTCGGCGGGATGCGCCTTGCCGGCGATGACCAGCTGGATCGGACGCTCGGCGTGCAGGAGCAGCCGGGTGAGCCGCTCGCGGTCGGACAGCATGAGCGTCAGCCGCTTGTACGACGGCACCCGCCGCGCGAAGCCGATGGTCAGCACGTCGGGGTCGAAGACGTCGTCGATCCAGCCGAGCTCCGCCGGTGACGCGCCGCGCTGCTGCCACGAGACGCGCAGCCGGCGCCGGACCTCCTGCACCAGCTCGTCACGCAGTCCGCGGCGCAGGGCGAGCAGCTGCTCGTCCGAGAGGTCGTGCGCGGCGCTCGACGGACCGACCGACGACTCGCGCTCGGCCAGGCCGCGCATCGGGCGGGCGACCCAGGTCGGCGCGTGCACCCCGTTGGTGATCGACGTGATCGGCACCTCGGCGTCGTCGAAGCCGGCCCAGAGCTCGCGGAACATCTCGCGGCTGACCTGGCCGTGCAGCCGGCTCACCCCGTTGGCCCGCTGGGCGAGGCGCAGCCCCATGTGGGCCATGTTGAAGATGCCCGGGTCCTCCTCGGCGCCGAACGCGAGGATGCGGCTCAGCGGGAGCTGCGGCAGCGCCGCGTAATCCGGGTTGGCCGGGCCGAAGTGGCGCTCGACGAGCTCCCGCGGGAAACGGTCGATGCCGGCCGGCACCGGGGTGTGGGTGGTGAAGACGGTGCCCGCCCGGCTGAGCGTCAGCGCCTCGTCGAAGCCGAGCCCGTCGGCGACGTACTCGCGGATCCGCTCGACGCCCTGGAAGCCGGCGTGGCCCTCGTTGGTGTGGAAGACCTCCGGCTGCGGCGAGCCGGTGATCCGGCACCAGGCGCGGACCGCCCGCACCCCGCCGACGCCGAGCAGCATCTCCTGCAGCAGCCGGTGGTCGCTGCCGCCGCCGTACAGCCGGTCGGTGACGAGCCGGTCGCCCGCCTCGTTGTCCTCGAGGTCGGTGTCGAGCAGCAGCAGGGGTACGCGGCCCACCTGCGCCTTCCAGACGTGGGCGTACATCGTGCGGCCGGGCAGCCCGATCGCGACCGTGGCGACCGCGCCGGACGGCTCCCGCAGCTGCGTGAGCGGCAGGCCGTGCGGGTCGAGCCCGGGGTAGTGCTCCTGCTGCCAGCCGTCGGCCGACAGCGACTGCACGAAGTAGCCCGCCCGGTAGAGCAGCCCGACGCCGATGATCGGCACGCCGAGGTCGCTGGCGGCCTTGAGGTGGTCGCCCGCGAGGATGCCGAGGCCGCCGCTGTACTGCGGCAGCGTCTCGGTGATGCCGAACTCGGGCGAGAAGTACGCGATCGCCGACGCGGTGCCGGCCTGGCTCTGGTACCAGCCGGGCGTGGTCAGGTACGCGTTGAGCTCGGCGGCCGCGTCGTGCAGGCGGCGCAGGAAGTCGGCGTCACGGGAGAGCTCGTCCAGCCGGGCGGGCGGCACCTCACCGAGCAGGCGTACCGGATCGTGCCGGCACTCGCGCCAGACGGTCGGCTCCACCGACTCGAAGAGGTCGAGGGTCTCGGGATGCCAGGACCAGCGCAGGTTGAGCACGAGCTCCGAGAGCGGCGCGAGGGGCTCGGGCAGCTTGGCGCGGACGGTGAAGCGGCGGAGGGCTCTCACCTGCCCGACCCTAGCGGCGGGTGAGCCCCACTCCCGGCCTCCACGAGGTGCGCCGGGTGTCACACCTCGGCCGGCTAGTCCTCCTGCGCCTGCCGCTCGCTGATCTTCGCCGACAGCTGCGCCATGACGTCGGGATCCCGCAGCGTGGTCACGTCACCGAGCTCACGACCCTCGGCGATGTCGCGCAGCAGCCGGCGCATGATCTTGCCCGAGCGAGTCTTGGGCAGGTCGTCGGCCCAGATGATCCGCTTCGGCCGCGAGAACTTGCCGATCTTGACGGCGACGTGCTCGCGCAGGGCGGCGACGGTGGCGTCGTCACCCGCGCGCCCGCCCCCGAGCGTCACGAAGGCGACGATGGCCTGCCCGGTGTCCTCGTCCGACTGACCGACGACAGCCGCCTCGGCGACGGCCTCGTGCGAGACCAGCGCGGACTCGACCTCGGCCGTCGACAGCCGGTGGCCGGAGACGTTGATGACGTCGTCGATCCGCCCGATGATCCAGAAGTAGCCGTCGTCGTCGAGGCGGGCGGCATCGCCCACCAGGTACGTCTCCGGGCCGAAGCGGCTGAAGTACGTCTCCACGAAACGGTCGTCGTCGCGGTACAGCGTGCGCAGCATCGACGGCCACGGCTGATCCAGGACGAGCAGCCCGGTGCCGCCGTCCATCGGGTCACCGTCCTCGGAGACCAGCTGCGCCGAGTAGCCGGGCAGCGGCTGCGTGGCCGAGCCGGGCTTGGTCGCCGTCACCCCCGGCTGCGGGGAGATCACGATGCTGCCGGTCTCGGTCTGCCACCAGGTGTCGACGATCGGGCAGCGCTCGCCGCCGACGACCGAGTGGTACCAGAGCCAGGCCTTCGGGTTGATCGGCTCACCGACCGAGCCGAGCACGCGCAGCGAGGACAGGTCGTGCCGGGCCGGGTACTCGGAGCCCCACTTCATGCACGCCCGGATCGCGGTCGGGGCGGTGTACAGGATCGTCACCTTGTACTGCTCGACGAGCGACCACCAGATGTCCTTGTCCGGGTAGTCGGGCGCGCCCTCCCACATGACGGAGGTGGCGCCGTTCGACAGCGGCCCGTAGACGATGTAGCTGTGGCCGGTGATCCAGCCGACGTCGGCCGCGCACCAGTAGACGTCGTCGGCCGGGTCGAGGTCGAAGACGTAACGGTGGGTGTAGGTGACGCCGGTCAGGTAGCCGCCGGTCGTGTGCAGGACGCCCTTGGGCTTCGCGGTCGAGCCCGACGAGTACAGGATGAACAGCGGGTGCTCGGCGGGCAGCGGCTCCGGCGCACAGACCGGGTCGACGCCCGCGCACAGCTCGTCGTACCAGACGTCGCGGCCGTCCTGCAGCTCGCAGTCGGTGCCCGTGGAACGCACCACGATGATGTGGTCGAGCGTCTTGACCGGACCGATCTCGGCGTCGACGGCCGACTTGATCGGCGCCGTCTTCCCCTTGCGGCGCGCCCCGTCGACGGTGATCAGCACCTTGGCCTCGCTGACCTCCATCCGCTCGACGACGGAGCCGACCGAGAAGCCGCCGAAGACGACGTTGTGCACCGCGCCGATCCGGGCGCAGGCGAGCATCGCGACGACGACCTCGGGGATCATCGGCAGGTAGATGCCGACGACGTCCTCCCGGCCGACGCCGAGCGACTTCAGCCCGTTGGCCAGCTTCTGCACGTCGGCGAGCAGGTCGGAGTAAGTGACCGCGCGCTGCTCGCCCTCCTCGCCGTGCCAGTGGTAGGCGACCTTGTCGCCGCGGCCGGCCTCGACGTGGCGGTCGAGGCAGTTGTAGGACAGGTTGAGCTCGCCGTCGGCGAACCACCTGTAGAACGGCGGATTGCTGTCGTCGAGCACCTCGGTGAAGGGCGTGGCCCAGTCGACGAGGGTGCGCGCCTGCTCGGCCCAGAACCCCGTGATCGCCGCACGGTCGGACGCGGGACGCTTCGGCATGCGGGTGTGCGGCGTGAACGCGGCGGGCGGCTCGAAGACCGGCACCTCGAGCAGCTCTTCGAGGTGGTGCTCCAGCTCGTGCTCGCGCTGGGTGATCTCGCTGCCGCTCACGCCGGCCCCTCTCCTGTCGTCTGCCGCCGATCCTGCCTTACGCGGCCGGCCGGGGAATCAGGGGCAGGGCCCGGGTCAGGGGCGCTCGAGCGTGAACCAGACCCGCTTGCCCTGCGACGCGGGCTCGACGCCCCAGCGGCAGGCCAGCCGGGCGACGATGGCGAGCCCGCGGCCGCCTTCCGCCCCGTGCGTCACCTCGTTGGGCGTGAGGTCGATGGAGTCGGCAGAACGGTCGTAGACCTCGATGCGCAGCACCCCGCGATGCCCCGGCCGGCACGACTCGCCGTCCTCGTCGAACGCCGCCTCGAGCGAGACCGAGGACTGCGCGTGCACGACGGCATTGGTCACCAGCTCGCTGGACAGCAGCTCCGCGACGTCGCACAGGGCGGTCGCGCCCCACTCCTCGCAGAGGTTGCGGATGAAGAGCCGGGCGACGCTCGGTGCTGCCGCGGTGCCGGGCAGCTCGAGCCGCGCTGTATCCACACCGCTCTTAGTGCCCACCAGGGCGGTTGCTCATCCCGTTACGCGGTGGAATTCGCCCGACGCGTAACGCACGGTCACCCGAGTACGAGGTCGACGAGCCGGCCGGCGAGTTCCTCCCCGGCGAGCAGCCCGGCGGCGGCGGTCACCGTGACACCGGGTACGAGCTCGGCGGCCTGGTCGTGCAGCTCACCGTGGGCCGGGCGCAGTGCGACCTCGGCCATGGCGAGCATGCCGGCGTCCAGCAGCGAGTCGCCCGCTGCCGCCAGCCGTACCGCCCCGGACCGGCGCAAGACCTCGGCGAGTGCCGCCTCCTTGGTGAGCGCCCGCGGCACGAAGTAGACCTTGCGGCCCTGCACCGAGACGGTCCAGCCCTGCTCGGCGAGCTCGGCCGTGACGTCGTCCAGGTCCGGGATGGCCGGACGCTCGGTGGCTACGAGGTACACGAACAGGCCGTCGGCGTCACGGATGGTGCGCGCCCACGGGCGGCCGGCGGTCTCCGCCTCCTGGGCGAGGGCGTACGCCCGCTCCCGCACCTGCTCGATCGGCGCCCCCGAGGCCGCCAGATGCTCGCGCACCCCGTCGGCCCAGGCGGGGTCCGGCTCAGCGTCGACCAGCAGGTGACCGCCGTTGGCGGCGACGGCGTACTCGGGCGCGAAGCCGAGATCGACCCGGGCGTACTGGGCCCGCGTACGCGTGGTCACCGGGACGACCGGCACCGCCGCGGCCAACCGGCGCAGCAGCTCGACCTCACGCACGGTGACATAGCTCAAGGGCTCGCCGTCGAGGTACTCGGCGATGACGACGTCGGGCTCGGCCGCGCCGGGCGGCAACCGGAAGGCGCGCCGCGAGTAGATCAGGGTCTGGTCGAGGTCGCACGCGACCAGCCAGTCGCTCATAGCGGCTCCCCCGCCGGCTGCGTACGCGGCTGGATGATGCCGATGCACGAGAAGGTCAGGTCGGCGCGCAGCTCGACGGGCACGCCGCGCTCGCGGGCCAGCACCAGCACGTGCTCGAGGTCGCCCTCGCGCTCCGGCGCGACGAGGATCCGGTCCGGGACGCGGCGCAGCAGCACCCGGGTCGTCTCCCCCACTCCGGGCTTCACCAGGTTGACCTCGGGGATGCCGAACTCGGCCGCCACCGCCTCGACCTCCCGCCAGCCGGCCCAGGTCGGCGTGCGGTCGGAGGCCTGCAGCTCCCGCCAGGTCGCCTCGACCTCGTCGGCGACGTCGTCGAAGGCGGCGACCACCGTGTCGATGTAGTGCCGTGAACGGTCACCGGGGGCGAGCTCGCGGTACATCTTGGCGCCGTGGAAGTCGCCCGGGCCGATCAGCCGGTCGTTCAGCACGGTGCGGCTGACCAGCCCGCTGACCGTCGAGTTCAGGCACGCGCTCGGGATGAGGAAGTCGTCGCGGGTGCCGTACACGGGCACGCAGCGGCCCGGGTCGGCCAGCACGGCGAGCGTCGGATCGAGCCCCAGCGGCTCGACGGCGGCGGCGAGCTCGCGGGTGATCGCACCCTTGCCGGTCCAGCCGTCGACGAACTGCACCCGCGGCGCGTCGTAACGCCGCAGCAGCCACTGCATCGCCACCTGGTCGATGCCGCGGCCCCGCACGATCGACACCGAGTAGTGCGGGGCGTCGACGCCGTGCCGCCACTGCAGCCAGCGCCGCATCAGCACCCCGATGGGCGTGCCGGCGCGGGCCAGCGAGACCAGCACGGGCTCGGGCTTCTCGGCCCGGATCAGCTCGGCCACCACGCCGACGGCGACGGCCAGCCGGCGGGCGGAGCGCTCCAGAGCCGCCTCGAAGAGCGCCACGTAGGCCGGCGGCGGCTGGTACTCCACGGGCAGCATCTCGGCGTAGTGGGTGCCGGTCTGGATGAGCTCCTCGCGCTCCTCGGTGCCGCGCTCGATCGCGACGTCGCCGAGGTCCTTGAGCAGGAAGGTCACGTCGTCCGGCAGGTACGAGCCGAGCGGTGTGAGCAGCGGTTCCGTTCCGGCCGTCAAGAGTTCACCTCGTCACGCAAGAGCACCTCGGTCACCGGGGCGCAGCCGCTCAGCACCTCGAGCATCGGCGCGGTGTCGCCGCCGTCGGTCACCACCAGGATGTGGTCGGCCACGTCGGGCCGCACGTTGTAGACGTAGCTGACGCGGCCGGGCTCGTCCGGGGTCGGGTCGGGCGCCGGGAAGGCCAGCGCGCAGCGGATGGCGTAGCCGTCCCGGTCGATCGGCGCGACCGGCGAGCGGGTGGTCGACTGATAGCGCACCTGGACGACGCTCCCGCGAAGCTCCAGCAGCTCGGCCAGGTCGGCGGCCAGCACCATGGGCGCGTACATGAGCTCCTCGGTGCCCAGCACCAGGATGCGACGAGCCTCCGGCGGCAGGACCTCGGCGAGCAACCGCTCGGCCAGAACATGCGTGGCCTTCCGCAGCGTGTCCTCGTCGGGGGCGGACCAGCCGTACCGGGCGCTCAACGGCACCGCGGCCTCCCAGTCGGCGTCGAGCACGGTCACGGGCCCGCGCGGCTCCGGCTGCTGCGGCGCATCGGCGCCCGCCACCCGGTCGGCCACGCGGGTCGGGGCGTCGGCGGGCACGTGCACCTGCCCGCGTACGAGCGACACCGCGTGTACGGGGACGCCGAGCTCCGCCGCCAGCGCGGCGAAGTCGGTCTCGGCCGCGGCCGGGCGCATGTCGAGCAGGGCCGCGACGACGTAGGCGGGGTGCGGGTGCGCGGCGTGCAGCGCCCGGATCGTGTTGAGCGCCGTACGTCCGGAGGACAGCTCGTCGTCGACGAGCACCACCGGCCGCGGCTCGGCGAGCATGCCCGCCGGCGCGAGCACCCGGTGGGCGACCGCGTGCGAGTGCTCCTCGGCGAAGACGAACGCCTCCGCCACCGCACCGGCGGGCCGGCGGGTGGACAGCACGCAGGTGGCGTCGGGCAGCGCGGCGGCGACGGCCTGCCCGAGGGCGGTGGCGGTCTCCGCGAAGCCGACCACCAGCGCCGGCGCGTCGATCACCTCGCGTACGCGGCCGGCGAGCCGGCCCGCCGCCTCCAGCGCCTGCCGGGGATCGACCGGCAGGTGCTTGCCCAGCACCCGGCTGACGAGCAGGTGGGCCCGCTTCGGGTTGCGCCGCAGCGCGAGGCCGGCCAGCGCGTCCAGATCGGCGAGCGTGGCGGGCGGGGCGAGCTCGACGGTCATCCCGAGCTCACTCGCCACCCAGCCGGTGAGGTCGATCGAGGTCATCCGCGGGGGGTCGCCAACGGGTTCGTGGCCGGCTTCACGCCGGCAGCCGTCGGGGCGGTGGCGGCGCGCGCATGCCGGGCGGCCCGGCCGGCTGATGCGCCCGGCGTGGTGCTGCGCACCTCGAGCTCGGTCAGCGCCGCCAGCACGTCGACGAAGGTGTGACCGGCGTTCAGCACGCCGAAGGCGTGTGCCCGGCGCATCACGATCTCCGCCCACGCCCGGTGCGGGCGGAGCTCGTTCATCTTGTTGCCGTAATCGCTGCGCCGCACCCCGCCGGCGTCGCCGTCCAGCACCACGCCGGCGTCGACGTACTCCTCGTGGGTGACGACCATCATCGCGTGCACCGGATGCACGTGGCTCGGGTGGATGACGGTCTTGCCGATCAGACCGTTCGCCTTGTCCAGCACGATCTCGCGGATGAGCCGGTCGTGGTCCTGCGAGACCAGCGAGTGCCGCAGCTGCGACTCGTGGGCCTGCTCGAAGGGCGTGACGCGCAGCGGCGAGACGAACAGCCGCTCGGCGTTGTTGAAGTACTCCCACACCGGCCCGCTCACCACGTGTGCGGCGTCGCGCAGGCACACGTTGACGATGTCGGACAGGCAGTGCCGCACCACCGAGATGTCGTAGATGGTGAGGTCGCGGTCGCGGCGCAGGCCGTAGAGGCCGCACAGGTCGGTGGCCCCGATCCGCATCGCCAGCAGCACGTCGGAGTAGGCGTCGGCGACGTCGCGGATGGCCAGCAGCGCCTCGATCCGTCCCTCGCCGTGGATGATCGCGGGCGACTCGAGGACGGGCATGGCCCACAGCTGACGGCCATGGGTGGCCGACGCCGACCGGATCGCCTCGAGCAGGGCGGTGCCCGGGGCCGCCTCGAACTTCGGCAGCACGAAGCCGGCCAGAGCACTCGAGGTGACCGCCGGGCCGGCGAGCAGACGCTCGAGCTGGGCCAGGTCACGGATGCGGATGAAGATCCACGGCAGCCCGGCGTCGCCGTCCAGGGCGACCAGCGCCTCGACGACGTTCTTCTCCGCGGCGGCGAGGTCACCGTCGGCGACCGCGTCCTCCAGGCAGAAGACCATGCTGGTCAGGCCGCGTGAACGCTGCCGGCGGGCATCGGCCGGGAGCCCCTCGCGGGTGCCGGGCGCGTACAGCGTCGCGCCGAGCGCCGTCGCCAGCAGCAGCCGGTCGGACGAGGGCGGGACCTCCTGCGGGGCACGCAGGAAGAGGGCCGCCTCGCGAGCGGGTGACAGATGAGCGAAGTGACGCATGCGACCTCCGAGGACGGCACCCCGGAGGATGCGGCGTGCTGGCGGATGAGTCGGGCCGGGTACGGCTGCCGCCTCAGGGCCATCTCTCCCGGCGTCAGCGGCGGGCGGACTTCAGCAGGGACGCGAACGACGGCGTGCGCGGCACCTGCTCGAAGCGATGTCGGTTGATGATCCTGACGTGAAGCTAGCGGAGCCGGGGGTCCGCGAACAGAACGGAAGGTGTCGGGAAGACGACGTGCACGCCCGGCGTCTTATCGGCCGCGGGCCGCACGAATGCAGCCCGTACCCGTCAGGAAGAGGCGGTCGCGGGTGAGGCCGAACTCGACGGATCGTGTCCGCCACCGTCCCCGTCACCGCCGTCACCGCCCTCGTGGAGCCGCTTGCGGGCCACCAGGCTGCTGACGTACGCGGCGGCGATGAAGGCGACACCGATCAGACCGGTGACCACCTCGGGCACCTCGGTCTCGATCGAGATGGCGAGCAGCACCGCCAGGGCACCGATCGCCCAGTGCGCGCCGTGCTCGAGGTAGATGTACTCCGAGAGCGTGCCCTTGCGGACGAGGTAGACGGTCAGCGACCGGATGTAGAAGGCACCGATGCCGAGACCCGCGGCGATGACGAAGATCTGCTGGCTGATCGCGAAGGCTCCGACGACGCCGTCGAAGGAGAAGGACGCGTCGATCAGCTCGAGGTAGAGGAAGAGGAAGAACGCGCCACGACCGGTGGCGAAGCGCCTGCCCGACTCGTCGTGGGTCTCGGCCGTGATCTCGGCGTCGTCGTCCTCGTCCTCGCCGACGCCCTTCTCCTCGAAGTAGTCACCGAGGCCGCGGACGGCCAGGTAGACCGCGAGGCCGGCGAGGCCCGCGGTGAGCACCTGCTGCGTCGACTCCTTCGGGGTCGCGAACTCGGCGACGACCAGCAGCAGGACCAGGGCGATGACGGTGGAGAGGATGTCGAGCTTGCCCAGGCGGCCGAGGGTCCGCTCGATCGGGCCGAGCCAGTGCACCTCACGCTCGTCGTCGAAGAAGTAGTCCAGGAAGATCATCAGCAGGAAGATCCCGCCGAACGCCGCGATCGCGGGGTGGGCCGACGTGAGCTCGTCGGCGTACTGGCCCGGGTGGTCCAGCGCCAGCCGGAAGACGTCGACGGGCCCGAGATGGGCGGTCAGCGAGACGACGACGACCGGGAAGATCAGCCGCATCCCGAAGACGGCGACGACGATGCCGACCGACAGGAAGAACTTCTGCCACCACGGGTTCATCCGCCGCAGGATCGTGGCGTTGACGACCGCGTTGTCGAAGGACAGGGAGATCTCGAGGACGGCGAGGATGGCCACGATGGCGGCGATCTCGGGGCCGCCGATGATCCCGGCCACGACGAGGCCCACCACGGTGGCGGCGATCGGCCAGATGAACGTGCGGAGCAGCAACGCGGGTCTCCCGTCAGACTCGATCGGGCCGGGACCTGGACCTCACCCTGCGGAAAGGTCCCGGGTCCCGACCCGATCGGTGGCGCTCACAGCAGCGCAGGCCGGCTAACCGCCGTCACACTGCCACATGATCTGCAAATATTGCCGTGCGCTCGGAGCAGCGTCAGACGTTGACGCCGAAGTCCGACGCGATGCCGCGCAGACCGGTGGCGTAGCCCTGGCCGACGGCACGGAACTTCCAGTCGGCACCGGCGCGGTAGAGCTCGCCGAAGACCATGGCGGTCTCGGTGGACGCGTCCTCGGTGAGGTCGTAGCGCGCCAGCTCGGCGCCGCCGGCCTGGTTGACGATGCGGATGAACGCATTGCGCACCTGGCCGAAGTTCTGCTGGCGGTTGTCGGCGTCGTAGATCGAGACCGGGAAGACGATCTTGTCGATCTCCGTCGGAACGGCTGCCAGGTTGACGTTGACCTGCTCGTCGTCGCCCTCGCCCTCACCGGTGAGGTTGTCACCGAGGTGCTCGACCGAGCCGTCGCTGCTCTTCAGGTTGTTGAAGAAGACGAACTGGCCGTCGGAGGCGACCTTGCCGTCCTCCTTGAGCATGATGGCGCTGGCGTCGAGGTCGAAGTCCGAACCGGTGGTGCTCCGGACGTCCCAGCCGAGACCGACGGTGACCGCGGTGAGACCCGGGGCCTCCTTGCTCAGCGAGACGTTGCCGCCCTTGCTTAGGCTGACTCCCACTGCATTCCTCCTGTGATTGCGGAGCCCGCCACTTCGGGGGCGCCTGTGCTGCGAGCCAACGACCTGCTGGCTCTGGCCTGCATCGGAGCGTAGTGACGTTCCCGTGCTAAGGGAACGATGCGTCCCTGTCCGCTGGCAGACAATCGCATTTGGCTGCAGGATTCCGGCAAGCAGACCACCGTCGGCCGACGTTCCACCGACGTCCCGGTGAACCCCCGCCGACGTAAGTGAGCGCACCTGCGAACAGGCGCTAGACCTGCAGGGAAGCTGGGTAGGGTCGCGAAGTGATCGGGCGCATCGTCATCCTCGACGTCTCCCCAGTCGTCTCCGCGGGCCGCTGGCCGGCCAAGGCGGTGGTCGACGAGCTCATTCCGGTATCGGCGACCGTGTTCCGCGAAGGCCACGACCTCGTCGGCGCGAATGTCGTGCTGGTCTCCCCCGACGGCACCGAGGGGCCCTTCCAGCGCCTGGTGCCGGTGGGCCGGGGCACCGACACGTTCGAGACCACCGTCCGGTGCGCTGAGCAGGGCCTCTGGGGCGTTCGCATCGAGGCGTGGTCCGACCCCGTCGCGACGTGGCGCCATGCCGTCGAGGTGAAGGCGGAGGCCGGCCAGACGCTGGAGGAGATGGCGGTCGACCTGGAGGACGGGGCGCTGCTGCTCGAGCGTGCCGCCGCCGGGCTCGACGCCGCCCACCGCCCGGCCCTCGAGCACGCGGTCGCCACCCTGCGCAACGCCACGCTCGACGACGTGGAGGACCGGCTCGCGCCGAGCCTCGCCCCCGGGCTGGTGGCCGCACTCGACGCCGCCCCGCTGCGGGAGCTCGTCACCGCAAGTCCGACGTACCAGCTGACCGTCGACCGCACGAAGGCGCTGTTCTCGTCCTGGTACGAGTTCTTCCCGCGCTCGGAGGGCGCGAGCCTCGACCCGCCGCGGTCGGGCACGCTCGCCGCGGCGGCCGAGCGGCTGCCGGCGATCGCCGAGCTCGGCTTCGACGTCGTCTACCTGCCGCCGATCTCACCCATCGGCGAGGTCAACCGCAAGGGCCCCAACAACACCCTGACCCCCGGCCCGGGTGACCCGGGCAGCCCGTGGGCCATTGGCTCGCGGTTCGGCGGGCACGACGCGATCCACCCCGACCTCGGCACGTTCGACGACTTCGACGCCTTCGTGGCCCGGGCCGGCGAGCTCGGCATGGAGGTCGCGCTCGACCTCGCCCTGCAGTGCGCGCCCGACCACCCGTGGGCGAAGGAGCACCCGGAGTGGTTCACCACCAAGAGCGACGGCACGATCGCGTACGCGGAGAACCCCCCGAAGAAGTACCAGGACATCTACCCGATCAACTTCGACAACGACTACCCGGGGCTTTACGCCGAAGTGCTGCGCGTCGTCCGGCACTGGATGAGCCACGGGGTACGCATCTTCCGGGTCGACAACCCGCACACCAAGCCGGTGGCGTTCTGGGAGGAGCTGATCGCCGACGTTAAGCGGACGGATCCCGACGTGCTCTTCCTCGCCGAGGCCTTCACCCGCCCGCCGATGATGGGGGCGCTCGGCCGGGTCGGCTTCTCCCAGAGCTACACGTACTTCACCTGGCGCAACGAGAAGGCCGAGCTGGAGGAGTACGGCAAGGAGCTCGTCGAGTCCGCCTGGCACATGCGGCCGAACTTCTTCCCGAACACGCCGGACATCCTGCACGCCTACCTGCAGTACGGCGGCCCGGCGGCGTTCAAGGTGCGGGCCGCGCTCGCGGCCACCATGAGCCCGTCCTGGGGCGTGTACTCCGGATACGAGCTGTACGAGCACGTCGCGGTGCGCCCGGGCAGTGAGGAATACCTGGATTCGGAGAAGTACCAGTACCGGCCGCGCAATTACGCGAACGCCCCGCTGAACCCGTACCTCGCCACGCTCAACCGTTTCCGCCACGACCATCCGGCCCTGCACCACCTGCGCAACCTGCGGTTCCATTTCGTCGACCAACCCCAAGTGATCGCGTACTCGAAGCGCGACGGAGAGGACTGCGTACTCGTGGTCGTCAATCTCGATCCGCACGCCGCCCGTGAGGCGACCGTCTACCTGGACATGCCGGCCCTCGGCCTGGACTGGGGCGAGACGTTCGACGTCACCGACGCGGTCACCGGCGCCACCTTCGCCTGGGGTCAGACCAATTACGTGCGGCTCGACCCGTTCTCCGAGCCCGCGCACCTGCTCTCCGTCACCTACCGGCGATGACGCACCCGGCCGGCGTCCCCGGCGATTCGTCCGTCCCCCGAGCCGACCTCGAGCTGCCCCCGGTACCGCAGACCGGCAGCCCGGGCGAGGAGTCGCACGACCCGCTCTGGTATCAGCGTGCCGTCTTCTACGAGGTCCTGATCCGGGGCTTCGCCGACTCCAACGGCGACGGCACCGGCGACCTGCGCGGCCTCACGTCCAGGCTGGACTATCTGCAGTGGCTCGGCATCGACTGCCTCTGGTTGCTGCCCATCTACGAGTCGCCGCTGCGCGACGGCGGCTACGACATCAGCGACTACCTGAAGGTGCTGCCGGAATTCGGCGACCTCGGCGACTTCGTCGAACTGGTCGAGGGGGCACACCGCCGCGGCATGC
Organism: Frankiaceae bacterium; assembly: GCA_965199805.1. Taxonomy (GTDB): domain Bacteria; phylum Actinomycetota; class Actinomycetes; order Frankiales; family Frankiaceae; genus DATAZK01. The sequence goes on from CBDATO010000001.1 coordinate 890,359, forward strand.
GGATCGTCGCCGACCTCGTCATGAACCACACGTCCGACCAGCACCCCTGGTTCCTCGCCTCGCGCGAGGACCCGGACGGCCCGTTCGGCGACTTCTACGTCTGGTCCGACACCGACGACCGCTACCCCGACGCCCGGATCATCTTCATCGACACCGAGAAGTCGAACTGGACGTGGGACCCGGTGCGCGGCCAGTACTACTGGCACCGCTTCTTCTCCCACCAGCCCGACCTCAACTTCGACAGCCCCGCCGTGCAGGACGCGATGCTCGAGGTGCTGCGCTTCTGGCTCGACCTCGGCCTCGACGGCTTCCGGCTCGACGCCGTGCCCTACCTCTACGTCCGCGACGGCACCAACGGCGAGAACCTGCCCGAGACCCACAGCTACCTCAAACGCGTACGCGCCGAGGTCGACGCCCGCTACGCCGACAAGGTGCTGCTCGCCGAGGCCAACCAGTGGCCGAGCGACGTCGTCGAGTACTTCGGTGACCCGGCCACCGGCGGCGACGAGTGCCACATGGCGTTCCACTTCCCGCTGATGCCGCGCATCTTCATGGCCGTGCGCCGCGAGTCGCGCTACCCGATCTCCGAGATCATGGCGCAGACCCCGAAGATCCCGTCGAACTGCCAGTGGGGCATCTTCCTGCGCAACCACGACGAGCTCACGCTCGAGATGGTCAGCGACGAAGAGCGCGACTACATGTACAACGAGTACGCCAAAGACCCCCGGATGAAGGCGAACATCGGCATCCGGCGCCGGCTCGCCCCGCTGCTCGACAACAGCCGCGACCAGATGGAGCTCTTCAGCTCGCTGCTGCTCTCGCTGCCCGGCTCGCCCGTCCTGTACTACGGCGACGAGATCGGCATGGGCGACAACATCTACCTCGGTGACCGCGACGGGGTCCGGACCCCGATGCAGTGGTCGCCCGACCGCAACGCCGGCTTCTCCACGTGCGACCCGGCCCGGCTGTACCTGCCGGTGCTGATGGACCCGGTATACGGCTACCAGGCGCTCAACGTCGAGGCCGAGATGCGGCAGGCCGACTCGCTGCTGTGGTGGACCAAGCGGATGATCGACATCCGCAAGCGCCACCCGGTCTTCGGGCTCGGCAGCTACGAGGAGCTCAGCGCGACCAACCCCAGCGTGCTCGCGTACGTCCGCGAGTTCGGCGACGACCGGGTGCTCTGCGTCGCGAACCTCTCCCGCTTCCCGCAGCCGGTCGAGCTCGACCTGCGCCGCTTCGCCGGCTTCCGCCCGGTGGAGATGACCGGTGAGGTGTCGTTCCCGAACATCGGCGAGCTGCCTTACCTGCTGACGATGCCCGGCCACGGGCACTTCTGGTTCGCCCTCACCCCGGGCGATGAAGGGGGTTACCAACGGTGACCGATTTTCCCGGCCTGACCGACCTGCTCGGCGAATGGATCTCACGGCAGCGCTGGTTCGCCGGCAAGGGCCGTCCCGTCTCGGGCCTGCGGGTCGTCGACACCCACGCGCTCACCCCCGCGGTGCACCACATGATCGTCGCGGTGGACTACGCCGATGGCGAGTCGGACCTCTACCAGGTGCCGGTCACCCAGCTCGACGAGGCCGACATGAGCCGCTCGTACGCCCGCATCACCGCGGTGCCGGACGAGGAGGCCCCGGCCGACGAGGGCGGGCCCGCCTACTACGACGCGCTGAACGAGCCCGAGGGCACGGCGGCGCTGTACGCGCTGATGCGCGACTTCCGCCGGATCGACGCCCTGACCGGTACGGCGACGCGCTCGCTGGACGACCTGACCGGCCTGCCGATCGGCGCGGAGCAGTCCAACACCAGCGTGGTCTTCGGCGACGCGTACATCATGAAGGTCTTCCGCCGGATCGCCCCCGGCACCAATCCCGACCTCGAGCTCACCCGCGCCCTGGCCGAGGCGGGCAGTGCCCACGTCGCGGCACCGGTCGGGTGGATCGAGGACGAGCTCGACGGCCGCACGACGACCCTCGCCGTCTGCGCCGAGTTCCACAAGAGCGGCTCCGAGGGCTGGAAGCTCGCGCTGGCCAGCGTGCGCGACCTCTTCGCCGAGGCCGACCTGCACGCCGACGAGGTGGGCGGCGACTTCGCGGCCGAGTCCGAGCGGCTCGGTGCGGCGACGGCGGAGGTGCACGCGCTGCTGGCGAACCGGTTGCCCTCACGGCCCGCCCGGCCCGACGAGTTCACGATCACCTCCGAGCGGATGCTCGCGCAGCTCGAGACCGTCGTCGGCGTCGTGGGCGAGCTGGAGCCGTTCGCCGCGGCGCTGCGCGAGATCTTCGCGGCGCTGCCCGACCTGGCACACGCGGACGGCCCGGCCGTCACGGTGCAGCGCATCCACGGCGACTACCACCTCGGGCAGGTGCTCCGCATCGACTCCGGGTGGCTGCTGCTGGACTTCGAGGGCGAGCCGGCCCGGCCGCTCGCCGAGCGCATCCAGCTGGCCTCACCGCTGCGTGACGTCGCCGGGATGCTGCGCAGCTTCGACTACGCCTCCCGCTTCCTGTTGCAGGAGCGCGCCGACTCGCACAACCTCGCGTACCGCGCGGAGGAGTGGGCAGAGCGCAATCGTTCGGCGTTCTGCGACGGCTATGCCGAGTACGCCGGATCCGACCCCCGCGAGCACGCCCAGCTGTTGCGCACCTTCGAGTTGGACAAGGCGGTGTACGAGGTGTTGTACGAAGCGCGTCACCGGCCCACCTGGGTCACCATCCCGCTGGCGGCCATCGAGCGGCTCGTCGGTCAGCAGTCCGGCGACGCCGATGCGCAGGTGAGCTGATGCCGGGTCCCCGTCGGCCGCTGCGTCCCACGCGCTCGACCACCCCGCCGCTGCGGGCCGAAGCCTCCGACGCACCCGATCGGCATGACCCGACGACCGACGTGCCCGTCACGGATTCCCCGCTGACCACCGGGCTCGGGGTCGAGCCGACCCAGGACCTGCCCGTGCCGGTCGAGCCCGTCGCGACGCCCACGGAGACGGCGGCCACGGAGACGGCGGCCACCACCTCGTCTTCCTTCACGCCGTCGAGCCAGGAGCTGGACACGCTGGTCGGCGGGGCGCACCACGACCCGCACGGCGTGCTCGGCGCCCACGCGGTCGCCGGCCATCTCGTCGTGCGCACCCTGCGGCCCAACGCCCGGTCCGTGACCGTCGTCGCGGGCGACGAACGCGCCGAGGCGCAGCACGTCTTCGGCGGGGTGTGGCAGGCGGTGCTGGCCGGTGAGGCCGTGCGCGACTACCGCCTCGACGTGGCGTACGGCGACGAGGCCACCGGCATCACGATCCACACCGTCGACGACCCCTACCGCTACCTGCCGACGCTCGGCGAGGTCGACCTGCACCTGCTCGGCGAGGGTCGGCACGAGCGGCTCTGGGAGGTGCTCGGCTCGCACGTGCGCCGTTACGACAGCCCGGGCGGCACGGTCGTCGGCACCAGCTTCGCGGTGTGGGCCCCCAATGCCCGCGGCGTCCGGGTCGCCGGCGACTTCAACTTCTGGGACGGCAGCGCGTATCCGATGCGCTCGCTCGGCTCGTCCGGCGTCTGGGAGCTCTTCGTCCCCGGCGTCGTCGCCGGATCGACGTACAAGTACCAGGTCCTCGGCTCCGACAGCATCTGGCGCGAGAAGGCCGACCCGATGGCCCGGCAGACCGAGATCCCGCCGGCCACCGCGAGCGTCGTCACCGAGACGCACTACGACTGGAACGACACCGACTGGCTCACCGCCCGGGCCGACACGAAGTGGCACGCGGCCCCGGTCTCGATCTACGAGGTGCACCTCGGGTCGTGGCGCGTGGGGCTGAGCTACCGCGAGCTGGCCACCGAGCTCGTCGAGTACGTCCGCGACCACGGCTTCACCCACGTGGAGCTGCTGCCGGTCGCCGAGCACCCGTTCGGCGGCTCGTGGGGCTACCAGGTCACCTCGTACTACGCCCCGACCTCGCGCTTCGGCAGCCCCGACGACTTCCGCTTCTTCGTCGACGCGCTGCACCAGGCCGGCATCGGCGTGCTGCTCGACTGGGTGCCCGCCCACTTCCCGAAGGACGCGTGGGCACTCGGCCGCTTCGACGGCACGCCGCTGTACGAGCACCCCGACCCGCGGCGCGGCGAGCAGCTCGACTGGGGCACCTACGTCTTCGACTTCGGTCGCAAGGAGGTGCGCAACTTCCTGGTGGCCAACGCGCTGTACTGGTGCGACGAGTTCCACATCGACGGGCTGCGGGTCGACGCCGTCGCGTCGATGCTCTACCTCGACTACTCCCGGCCCGAGGGCCAGTGGGCGCCCAACCAGTTCGGCGGGCGCGAGAACCTCGAGGCGGTCGCGTTCCTGCAGGAGGCGAACGCGACGGTCTACCGCGACTTCCCCGGCGTCATGATGATCGCCGAGGAGTCGACGGCGTGGCCGGGCGTCACCCGGCCGACCGACTCCGACGGGCTCGGCTTCGGCTTCAAGTGGAACATGGGCTGGATGCACGACACCCTGGACTACCTGTCCAAGGAGCCGATCTACCGCGCCTACCACCACCATCAGATGACCTTCTCGATGGTGTACGCGTACTCCGAGAACTACGTGCTGCCCATCTCGCACGACGAGGTGGTCCACGGCAAGGGCTCGCTGCTGCGCAAGATGCCGGGTGACCGGTGGCAGCAGCTCGCCGGTCTGCGGTCGCTGCTCGCCTACATGTGGGCCCACCCCGGCAAGCAGCTCCTGTTCATGGGCTGCGAGTTTGGCCAGGAGTCCGAGTGGTCGGAGTCGCGATCACTCGACTGGTGGCTGCTGGACAACCCCGACCACGCGGGCGTCTCACGTCTCGTGCGCGACCTCAACGCGGTCTACCGCGACACCCCGGCGTTGTGGACACGCGACGTCGACCCGGCCGGCTTCGCCTGGATCGAGTCGAACGACTCGAGCCGCAACGTGTTCTCGTTCGTCCGCAACGGCGGGATCGCCGGGTCGCCGGACTCGTTGCTCGCCTGCGTGGCGAACTTCTCCGGCGGGCCGCACGAGAACTACCGGATCGGGCTGCCCCGCGCCGGCCGCTGGACCGAGGTCATCAACACCGACGGTGACGTGTACGCCGGCTCCGGGGTCGGCAACCTCGGCGCGGTGCACACCGAGCCGACCCCGTGGCACGGGCTCCCTCAGTCGACCACGCTGCGCGTCCCGCCGCTCGGCACGCTCTGGCTGCGCTGGGACGGCTGAAGACCAAGGAATTGACGACCTAGAAGAGTGCGTTGGCGAGGGCCCGTCGGGCAGGGATGACCGACGGGTGCTCGCCGAGCATGTCGAACAGGTCGAGCAGGCGCTGCCGGACGTCCTCACGCTCGTCACCGCTGCTGTCCTTGACCAGCGCGATGAGGGCACCGAGGCCGTTGTCGACGTCGCCGGTGGCGATGAGCAGATCCGCGACCTGCAGCCGGGTCTCGCGGCTGGTGTCGCCGGACTGCACCCGCTGCTGCAGGTCCTGCTGGTCGATGCCCTCGAGCCGGCGGGCGAGGCCCACCTGCGCCAGACCGCTCTTGGCGTCGGCGTCGTCGGGGGCCTCGTTGAGCCGGTTACGGAAGTGCTGGGCGGCGCCGTCGAGGTCACCGGTCTCGAGCGCCGTGTACGCGGCCTCGACCTCCGGTGCGAGCGGCGGCAGCTCGGGTGCCCCGTCCGGACCCGTCTCCGGCCCACCCGGCGCGTTCTGCTGGGCGAGCGCGACGACCTGGTCGATCCAGCCGCGCACCTCGCGCTCGGGCAGCGCGCCGGTGAACTCGGCGACCAGCTGCCCGTTCACCACGGCCTTGACGGCCGGGATGCCCTGGACGGCGGCGGCCTGCGCGAGCCGGGGGTTCGCGTCCACGTCGATCTTGGCGAGGACCCAGCTGCCGCCGTCGGCGTCGGCGAGCTTCTCGAGGATCGGGGAGAGCTGGCGGCACGGGCCGCACCACGAGGCCCAGAAGTCCAGGACCACCGGCACGGTACGGCTGCGCTCGACGACCTCGGTCGGGAAGCTCTCCTCGGTCACGTCGATGACGTGAACGCTGGTGGAGGCCCCGGCGGCCGGACCGCCCGCGGGCGGCGCGGAGCGGGCCGAGAGGTCGACGGCTCCGGGCAGGTTGATGCTGGTCGGATCGAATCGGCGCACGTCCACATCCAACCGCACGAGGCCCTCATCTAGTCCGCCATCGGGTCCGCCGGGTCACCGGTCTACCGTGAACGCTCACCCGCTCCGTTCGAAGGGCAGCCCCATGGCCGAGCAGCAGCGCATCCTTTACGCGACCGCCGTCTTCGACGAGGACGAGATCGCCGCCGTCAACGAGGTGCTGTCCTCGGGCCCCAACGGCATCCGCATCGGCAAGCACGTCGCCCATGCCGAGCAGACCGTCGCGGAGCTGGTCGGCAAGCGGCACGGGGTGATGGTCGACTCCGGCTCCGCCGCCCTCTTCCTGGCCGTCGAGCTGCTCGACCTGCCGAAGGGCAGCGAGGTCATCACGTCGCCGCTCACGTTCTCCACCGACATCTCCGCGCTCGTCCGCGCCGGGCTGGTGCCGGTCTTCGTCGACGTGGAGCCCGACACCTTCAACGTCGACGCCTCGCTGATCGAGGCGGAGATCGGTCCCGACACCCGGGCGATCCTGCTGCCCAACCTCGCCGGCAACGCCCCCGACTGGGACATGGTGCGGGCGGTCGCCGACAAGCACGGTCTCAAGGTCATCGAGGACTCCTGCGACGCGCTCGGCCCGACGCTGCGCGGCACACCCACCGCCGACCGGGCCGACATCACGCTGACGAGCTTCTCCCCTTCGCACATCGTCACCGGTGCTGGCTCGGGCGGCATGGTGTGCCTCGACGACGACGCGCTGTGGGACCGCTGCGTCACGCTGCGCGGCTGGGGCCGGCGCTCGGAGGTGCAGCTCTACGGCAGCCGGGCCGGCGAGCACGACTTCTGGACCGACGTCGACGGCCTCGAGTACGACAACATGTTCATCTTCGACGAGCTCGGCTGGAACTTCCTGCCGTCGGAGATCTCCGCGGCGTTCCTCGGCGGTCAGCTGCGCAAGCTGCCGGTCAACCTGGCCCGGCGGCAGCGTACGTACGCCCGCTACACCAGCTTCTTCGCCGGCCACGGCGAGTACTTCGTGCCGCCGCGCCAGACCGACGGCCTCGACACCGCGTGGCTCAGCTACTGCTTCCAGGTGCGGCCCGACGCCGGCTTCACCCGCGCCGACCTGCAGGCGGGCCTGTCCGAGCGCGGCGTCGACACCCGCACGGTCTGGACCGGCAACGCCGCCCGCCAGCCGATGATGAAGGGCGTCGCCTTCCGCCAGCCCGCCGGCGGCCTGCCCAACGCCGACACGGTGATGCAGCACGGCGTGCTCATCTCGTGCAGCCACTCGCTGGGTGACGACGACATCGACTACGTCTGCAGCACCATCGACGACTTCCTCGCCTCACGCTGACCGGGGTGACCGAGGCACCGGTCCCGTTCGGTGAGGCGCCCAGCTCGATCTTCGACGTGCTGGGCGACATCGTCCTGCACTTCGACGGCACGGGACGGCTGACCGGGGCGAGCGCCCCGGCCACCGAGTTCCTCGCCGACCGGGTGGGCCTGGGGGCGTCGTGGCACGACCTGCTGGAGGCGGTGTCCACCGACATCACCGAGCAGGAGCGCATCGACATCCCGGGCACGGTCGCGAGCCAGGGCTTCTGGCGCGGTCAGCTCGAGGTCCGCGATGTCGCCGACGTCACCGAGACGTACGCCGCGACGGTCGCGCGCGACGTCGTGGGACCGGACGGCGCCGGCTTCCTCGTCGTCCTGCGCTCCCTCGGCGAGACCCGCCGCCGTGAGGCGGCCGAGCGCGAGCTCGAGGTACGCGACGAGTTCACCGCCCGGCTCGGCCACGAGCTGCGCACCCCGCTGAACGCCGTCCTCGGGTTCGCCCAGCTGCTGGAGCTCGAGGAGGAGCTCGATCGCCAGCAGCGCGACGGCGTCGAGCGCATCCTCACCGCCGGTCGCCACATGCAGGCGCTGCTCGACGACGTGCTCGACCTCGCCCGGGTACGCACCGGCGGGGTCGACCTCGACGTCGGACCGGTGCGCGTGCTCGAGGTGGTGCGCGGGGTCGTCGACCTCATGCATCCGCTCGCCGACAAGCGTGGCATCCGGCGCTACGTCGAACCGGCCGAGGACCTCATCGCCCTGCTCGACCGGCGCCGGCTCTGGCAGGTGCTGCTCAACCTGATCGGCAACGCCGTGAAGTACGGACGCGAGGGCGGCACCGTCCGTGTCGGCGTGAGCAGCCAGGACGAGGGCCGGCTGCGTATCGAGGTCGCCGACGACGGGCCCGGTATAGAGCCCGCACAGCTCGACCGGCTGTTCCGGCCCTTCGAACGGCTCGGCGCCGAACGAACGGGTGTCGAGGGCACCGGCCTCGGGCTCGCCCTGTCCAAGGCGCTGGCTCTCGCGATGGGCGGCACGCTGTCGGCGACGAGCCGGATGGGCGCCGGATCGACCTTCGCGCTGGACCTCGAGGCTGTCGGCAGTGACGAGCTGGCCGCGCTCTCCGAGGAGCCCACCGGCCCGGTCGCCACCGTGCTGCACCTCGGCGCCGACCCCAACGCGCAGGCCCTCGTGGCGCGGGCGCTACGCAACCGGCTGGCGGTCGAGGTGCTGTCGGTCAACCGGGCGGCGGTCGCGCTCGACGCGATCCACCGCCATCACCCCGCTGTCATCGTCATCGACACCGACCTGCCCGACGCCGTCGGCACCGAGCTGCTGCACCGCCTCGGCGCCGATCCGCTGTCGGCGCTGGTACCGAAGGTGGTGCTGACCAGCGAGACCGACCCCCGCGTCCACCTGCGGCTGCGCGCCGCCGGGGCGCTGCACGTCCTGCCGCTGCCGCTCGACGTCCGGTCCTTCGTCGACACCGTCAACGAGCTGCTGACCCAGCGCCCCCCGACCGCCGCCGAGGCGCACTGATCAGATCGCGGCAACCACCCGGTCCGCCGCCTCGTACGGGTCCAACTCCCCCGCGGCGACGGCGCCCGCCAACTCGGTGAGCGCCGACCGGCTGCGCACCTCGGCGACCCGCCCGAGCAGCTCGGCGACGGCGATCGCCTCGATCTCGGCGCGGGCCCGGGCGGTACGACGGCGCGCCAGCTCGCCGCTCGTGCGCAGGTGCTCGCGGTGCCGGTCCAGCTCGGCGAGCAGCTGGTCGATGCCGACGCCGGTCGCGGCGACGGTGCGGCACACCGGCGGGGTCCAGCCGGGGTCGCGCCCGCTGCCGCCGAGCGCCAGCATGCCCTCGAGCTCGCGGACCGCACGGTCGGCGCCGTCACGGTCGGCCTTGTTGACGACCAGCACGTCGCCGACCTCGAGGATGCCGGCCTTCGCCGCCTGGATGGCGTCGCCCATCCCGGGCGCCACGAGTACGACCGTGGTGTCGGCCAGGGCGGCGATCTCCACCTCGGCCTGACCGACGCCGACGGTCTCGATCAGCACCACGTCGCAGCCCGCCGCCTCCAGCACCCGCAGGGCCTGCGGGGTCGCCCAGGACAGGCCGCCGAGCCGGCCGCGGGAGGCCATGGAGCGGATGAAGACGTCGGGGTCGAGCGCGTGCTCCTGCATGCGTACCCGGTCACCGAGCAGGGCGCCCCCGCTGAACGGGGACGACGGGTCGACGGCCAGCACCCCCACCCGTTCGCCGCGCGCCCGTAATGCACCGACCAGGGCCGAGGTGGTGGTCGACTTGCCGACCCCTGGGGATCCGGTGAGCCCGACGACGGACGTACGTCCCGGCTCGCTCAGCGGGGTGAGCAGCCGGACGGCCTCACGCACCTGCGAAGACGCGTCCTCGATCAGCGAGATGAGCCGCGCGACCGCGCGCTGCTGCCCATCCCGGGCGCCGTCGACCAGCTCAGGGAGCGACTGCGCCCGCCGCGTCACCAGGCGTCACCAGTCGTCAGCCCGCGACCTTGAGGATGATCGCGTCGCCCTGCCCGCCGCCGCCGCAGAGGCCCGCGGCTCCGACTCCGCCGCCGCGACGCGCCAGCTCGAGCGCCAGCGTGAGCACGATCCGCGCACCGGACATCCCGACCGGGTGGCCGAGGCTGATGGCGCCGCCGTTGACGTTGACCCTGTCGGCGTCGAGGCCGAGCTCCTTCATGGACTGCACGCCCACGGAGGCGAAGGCCTCGTTGATCTCGACGAGGTCCAGGTCGGACGCGGCCAGACCCTCCTTCGCGAGCGCCTGGGCGATGGCGTTGGCCGGCTGCGACTGCAGCGACGCGTCGGGACCGGCGACGAAGCCGGCCGCCCCGATCTCGGCGAGGATCGGCAGCCCGAGCTCCTCCGCCTTGGCCCGCGACATGATGACCATGGCGCAGCCGCCGTCCGAGATCTGCGACGACGAGCCCGCGGTGATGGTGCCGTCGGCGGCGAAGGCCGGGCGCAGCTTGGCCAGCGCCTCGGTGGTGGTGCCCGGGCGTACGCCCTCGTCCTCGCTGACGATCAGCGGCTCACCCTTGCGCTGCGGGATCTCCAACGGGACGATCTCGGCGTCGAACCGGCCGTCCTTCATGGCGGCGGCGGCGCGCTCGTGGGAGCGGGCGCTGAACTCGTCCTGCTCCTCGCGGGTGAGGCCGAGCTTGGCGTTGTAGCTCTCGGTCGACTCGCCCATGACGACCTGGTTGAAGGCGCAGAAGAGGGCGTCGTGGGAGATCGCGTCGTGCATGGTGGCCTCGCCGTAGCGGAAGCCGGCGCGCGCGCCCGGCAGCAGGTGCGGCGCGTTGGTCATCGACTCCATGCCGCCCGCGACGACGACGTCGTACTGGCCGCTGGAGATGTAGAGGTCGGCCAGCGCGACGGCATTCAGGCCGGACAGGCACACCTTGTTGATCGTGATGGCGGGCACCTGCATCGGGATGCCGGCCTGCACGGCGGCCTGCCGCGCGGTGATCTGCCCGGCGCCGGCCTGGATGACGTGGCCCATGATCACGTAATCGACCTGATCGCCGCTGATGCCGGCGCGCTCGAGGGCGCCGCGGATGGCGGCCGCCCCGAGGTCGACGGCGGTGAAGCTCTTCAGCGCCCCGGAGAGCTTGCCGATCGGGGTGCGCGCGCCGGCGACGATGACGGATCCAGGCATCGTGCCAGGATACGGTCTCGTGACTTCACCGACTCCGCTCTTCACCCGCATCGATCACGTCGGCATCGCCGTCCCCAACCTCGACGAGGCCATCGCCTGGTACGAGTCGAGCTTCGGCCTCACCGTCACCGCGCGTGAGACGAACGAGGCCCAGGGCGTCCACGAGGCGATGCTCGCGGTGCAGCTGCACGGGACCCCGGTCTTCGGCGGCTCGTTCGTCCAACTGCTCGAGCCGACGAAGGAGGACTCGCCGGTCGGCAAGTTCCTCGCCAAGAAGGGTCCCGGCATCCACCACGTGGCCTACGGGGTCGCCGACGTGACCGGCGCACTGGAGCAGCTCGGCGCGAAGGGTCTGCAGCTCATCGACCTGCACCCGCGCCACGGCGCCATGAATTCGAGCATCGCCTTCGTGCACCCGAAGTCGGTCGGCGGCGTGCTCACCGAGCTGGTGCAGGCAGCGACCCAGGCCTGAAGTCGCACGCCGGCCGGTCAGGGCAGGCAACCCCGACCGGCCGGCGTCTGGACGGCCACCAGCTGCGGGCTGCGGACGAGGGTGTCCCCGTCGACGACGTACGGCGCGCCCTGTCCGTGCAGGGCGAGGCCGGTGGCGCCGCACCCGTAACCGTGGGTCACGTCCACCCGCAGGACCAGCGGCCGGCCGTCCACCGTCAGCAGCGCCAGCCGGTCGTCCCGGACCGCCACGAGGACGTCACGTGAGGCTCCGGCGACGGTCTCGAGCCGGACGGCCGCGACGCTGACGGACGCGGCTCCGGCAACCTGCGGGAGCTGAACCACCCCGAGAAGCCTCGCACCCGCGCCGGTCGGTGGCAGCCGCACGCTCGGCGAGCCGGCGACGCCCGGAAGGCTGAGTGTGGGCACCGGCCCGGCGGAGAAGACCAGACGCGACGCGGGGGACGCGAGCGAGGCCGCACTCGACGACGCGTCGGCTACGGGCGCCGACGGGGCTGCCGCCGGTGCCGACCCCGCGTCCGCCGCGCCACCGGCCGACGAGTCGGACGAGCTCCCCCGGTCGCCCACCCCCTGGACGACCAGCACGACCGCCACCACGACGGCCGCGAGCGACCCGACCGCCGCGGCCCCCCGGCCCAGCAGCCGGGTACGCCGCCGGCGCGCGTCACGCTGCTCGGACGCCCGGGCCCGGATGCGCGCGTGCAGCCGGGCCTCGGCACCGGGCGCGGGCTGCACCGGCTGCACCGCCTCGGCGAGCAGCCGGCGCAGCGCCTCTTCCTGCGGGTCCGTCATCGCAGCTCCTCGAGCTCGACGGCCAGCGCCGCGAGCCCGCGGGAGGTGTACGACTTCACCGCGCCCGTACTCACTCCCATCACCGCCGCCGCAGCGGCCTCCGTCAGGTCACCGTAATAACGCAGCACGACCGCTTCGCGTTGCCGGCGTGGGAGCCGGTGCAGCGCCTGCACGACGGCGGCCCGCTCCACCTGCGCATACGCGCCCTCCTCGGCGCTCGGCGCGTTCGGCATCGGGCGCGGCGCGTGCTTGCGGGCGACGAGCCGGTGCCGCAGCGACGACCGCGAGAGGTTGACGACGGTCTGGCGCAGGTAGGCAAGCGCCTTGTCCGGATCGCGCAGCTTGGGCGTCGGACCGGTGATCGCGGCGTGCACCTTCAGGTAGGCGTCCTGCAGGATCTCCTCGCAGCTGCCCACGTCGTCGACGAGCAGGGCCGCGAGGCGCAGCAGCCGGGCGTACTCGGTGACATAGAGCTCGGTCAGCAGCGCTTCGGGATCGAGCGCCGCCACACCGAGCAGGCTAGGGCCTGCCCCCCTGAGGAGGAACGTCGGCCCGCCGACGCCCGCGACCACCGTGCCCATGCCGGGTGAGACGCGCAGCGGCGCGCTCAGGTTGCGCCGACTGTCGGCGCGCGGCCGAACGGGTGAACGCGAAATTTCGCCGCGCGCGCCGTCCCGGCTCGGCGTGTCGGGCGTGGCACAGTACCCGACATGAGCGAGCCCAACGATCTGCTACCTCTTCGCTCTCCTGAGGAGGGCGGTCCGGCTTTCGAGCTGGTGCGTCGTGGCTACGACCGTGACCAGGTCGAAAACCACCTCGCGTGGCTGGAGGACCAGCTCCGTAACACCGAGATCGCGCGCGATGCCGCCGAGCACGCAGCCGCGACCGCATCCGCCGAGGCCGAGCTCGCCCGCGACGAGCTCGAGCGCGGCCGTCCGCAATGGCACGAGCTGGGTGACCGGGTGACCGGCATCCTCACGCTCGCCGAGGAGCAGGGCGCCGAGATCCGGGCCCAGCGCACCCGGGAGGCCCAGGAGCTGCTGAACCAGGCCCGGCAGACCAACGCCGACACCGAGCGTCAGTGTGCCGAGCTCGCCCGCGACACCGAGCGTCAGTGCGCCGAGCTCACCCGCGACGCCGAGCAGCACGCCCAGCAGACGGTGCAGAACGCACAGTCCGAGGCCAACCAGATCGTGACCAAGGCGCAGGCCGAGGCCGATCGCATCCTGGCCCGCACCCAGCAGCAGGCCGCCGATCAGGAGCGCGCCTCGGCCCGTCGGCTGTCGGACCTCGAGCGCCAGCGTGACGCCGTCAACGCCCAGCTCACCCGGCTGCACGAGGCGCTCGCCTCCGCCCTCTCCCCGGCCATCTCGGTCGAGGACCCGGCGCCCGCAGCCAGGCCCACGGGCAAGGACGCCTTCACCGACGGCGGCGAGTACCCCGACGAGTACGCGGGCAGCAAGAGCGACTCCCGCCGCTGAGAGGCAGACCGCGTCAGGCGCCCGGCGTCAGGACGCGGTCTGCCCGCCGTCCACGACGAGCGCCTGACCGGTCAGGTACGACGCCGCGTCACCGGCGAGGAACAGGGCGGGCCCGACCATCTCGGCGGGCTCGGCCCAGCGTCCCATCGGCACCGACGCCATCATCCCGGCGCTGAGCTCCGGGTCGCCCCACAGGTCGGCGTTCAGTGCGGTGCGCGTCCAGCCGGGGCAGAGGGCGTTGACCCGGATCCCGGCGCCCGCCCACTCCAGGGCCAGCGACTTCGTCAACGAGACGACCGCGGCCTTGCTCGCCCCGTACGGCGCGAGCTCCGGGGTGCCCGTGAGCGCGGCCACCGAGGCCACGTTGATGATCGAGCCCCGGCCGCGCGCGATCATGTGCGGCCCCACGGCCTGGCAGGCGTGCACGATCGAGTCGACGTTGAGCGCCATCGTCTTCGTCCAGCCGCTGAAGCGCAGCTGCGTGAACGGCCCCATGAACGAGCTGCCGCCGGCGTTGTTGACCAGCACGTCGAGGTGACCGAGCTGCTCGATCGCCCCGGCGACGGCCGCGTGGATCGAGTCGGCGCTGCGGACGTCGGTCTCCAGCACCACCGCCCGGCGCCCCAGCGCCTGCACCTGCCCGGCGACCTCCTCGAGGGCGGCGACGTCACGCGACGCGAGGGCGACGTCGGCACCCGCCTCGGCGAAGCCGACCGCGATGGCCCGCCCGATCCCCCGGCTCGCGCCGGTGACCAGGGCCGTACGTCCCGTCAGGTCGAAAAGAGTGCTCACCCGTGCTCCTTCGGCTCGGTCGCGTACTCGCGCGGCAGCGGCGTCACCGGCGGGTCGGTGTCGCCGAGCACGGCCCGTACGACGATGTCGAACGCCTCCTCGGTCTTGCCCACGAAGAGGTGGTACGCGCCCGGCACCGCGACGACCTGCGCCTGCGGGATGCGGGCGAAGCGCCGGCGGGCCTCGTCGGGGCGCAGGTAGTCGTCGAACTCGGGCACCACGGCGGTGACCGGCCGGCCGAAGGCGCCCCACGCATCCAGATCGGTCTCCGCCGAGAACCGCAGCGGCGGGCTGAGCAGCACGGCGCCCTGCACGATCGGATCGCGGCCGTGCATGAGGATCAGGTCGGTGCCGAACGACCATCCGAGCAGCCACGGTGCGGGCAGGTCGGAGAAGTCGGCGAACTCGATGGCCGCGGCGACGTCGTGCCGCTCGCCGACGCCGCTGTCGAACTCCCCCTCCGACCGGCCCTCCTCGCTCTCCGTGCCCCGGGTGTTGAAGCGCAGGACGGCGATTCCGGCGAGGGCGGGCAGCCGCCAGGCGGCCTTGCGCAGCAGGTGGCTGTCCATCGACCCGCCGTGCGTCGGCAGCGGGTGCAGGCAGACGGCGGTCGCGATCGGCGCCCGGCCGACGGGCAGCGCGAGCTCGCCGACCAGCGTGAGACCGTCGACCGTCTCGAGGCGGATCGGGCGGCGCTCGGCCGGCAGGACGGTGTTGGCCCGGATCGGCTGCACGCTGCTGAACCTATGCCAGGACGCGTCCCCGTCAGCGCGGGTGTGGACGGCGCCGGCGGGCGGCCGGACCCCGGTGACGAGCGCGCCAGCACGGGGTGTGCCAATGCCGGCGGTTGTCCAACCCGCCCGTCTCGCCGCTGCCCGCGAAGGTCTCGGACGACGGCCAGACCACCACGTGCGGCTGACCGACCGGAATCATCTGATCGCAGCCCGGGCAGCGGTATTCCTTGCGCGCATCCTGCCCGCGGACGGGCCGCACCACCCAATCATCATCCGTCATCCGGCAGCGCGCACCGTTGCGCAGGGTGACGGTAATTGAGCGTTCATTCATGCGCGCCGGCGGAGCTTACGGCGTCAGCCCATTGCGGCTTTGAATGCCTCTTGCACGGCCTTGCTGATGCGCCCACGGGGGCTGACCTCATATCCGTTCGACGCGGCCCAGGCGCGTACGGCCGCCGGGTCGAGCTCGGTGTCGACCTGGCGCAGCGGCTGGCCACGGCGCGCCGCGGGGACCGACACCCGACCTGCACGACGGGCCACGGCGACATAACTGGCGAGCGTCTCGCGCAGGGCGGAGGCATTACGCTCCGAGAGATCGATCTCGTACGCCTTTCCGTCCAGTGCGAACAACACGGTCTCGTCGGCGTCACCGCCGGTCAGGTCGTCTTCGAGAGTGATTACGGTGCGCTGCGTCATAATTGCGAGAGTGCCTGAACAATCGGTCGTATGCAAGCGTGTCGCCGGGATTCTTCCGCTATACCGCGCTTGTCGGTGCGTGACCCCGGTGCAGCTTTCCGGGAAAGGGACGAAATCCACAGCCGGTCGTCCAATTGTCGCCGATTCCCGCTTTGCCCCGATGCCGGCCACGACGTGACGCAGCGTCGCCGGAACGCCGATCAGAAGAGGGTGGGGATCGTCGGCGCGAACCCGCGCAGCGCGTCGTAGTCGACGGTGACGCACCCGATCCCGCGGTCGGCGGCCAGCAGCCGCGCCTGCGGGGTGATGGCCTGGGCGACGAACAGGCCGCGCACGGGCTGCGGCAGCAGCGGATCGTCGCTCATCCGGGCGAGGTAGCGGGTGAGCTGCTCGACGCCGTCGATCTCGCCACGCCGCTTGATCTCGACGGCCACGCTCGCCCCGTGGCGGTCGCGGCACAGCAAATCGACCGGCCCGATGCCGGTGTCGTGCTCCCGCCGCACCAGCTGCAGCCCTTCCTCGATGGTGGCGCAGTGCTCGGCCAGCAGGACCTGCAGGTGCGCCTCGACGCCGTCCTTCACCAGCCCGGGGTCGATCCCGAGGTGGTGGGTGGTGTCGTGCAGGACCTCGGCGATCGAGATGACCAGCTGCTCGTCGGCCTTGTTGACGACCCGCCAGACCTGACGCTCGCCGTCCACCTCCTCGGTGAGGGTGCACGGCGGGGTCATCCAATTGAGCGGCTTGTACGCCCGGTCGTCGGCGTGGATCGAGATCGACCCGTCCGCCTTGACCAGCAGCAGCCGGGTCGCCTCCGGCAGGTGGGCCGTCAGCCGACCTGCGTAGTCAACGGTGCATCTCGCAATCACCAGCCGCACACACCCGAGCCTAGTGGGCTAGAAGTCGGACGCGGCCAGCCCTTCGCGGGCGCGGAGGATCCCGACGACGTCGCGCATGATCGCCGTCATCCCGAAGTCCTTCGGCGTGTAGACCGCGGCCACTCCCCACGCGCGCAGCCGATCGGCGTCGGCCTCGGGCACGATGCCGCCGACGACGACCGGCACGTCGCTCATCCCCGCACGCTTCAGCCCGTCGAGGACATCGGGCACCAGCGACAGGTGCGAGCCCGACAGGATGGACAGCCCGACGACGTCGACGTCCTCCTGCACCGCCGCCGCGACGATCTGCGCGGGCGTGAGCCGGATACCCTGGTAGACGACCTCGAAGCCGACGTCGCGGGCGCGTACGGCGATTTGTTCGGCGCCGTTGCTGTGTCCGTCCAGGCCCGGCTTGCCGACCAGGAACTTCGGCCGGTGCCCGAGCTCCTGCGTGGTTCGCGTGAGGAGCTCGCGGACGTCCAGCAGGTCGGAGCCCGCCTCGCCGCCCGGCGCCGCGGCCGCCGAGGAGACCCCGGTGGGCGCGCGGTACTCGCCGAACACCTCGCGCAGCACGTCGGCCCATTCACCGGTGGTGACGCCAGCCCGCGCGCACGCGAGCGTCGCCGGCATGAGGTTCACGTCCGTGCCGGCCGCGTCGCGCAGCTCGTCCAGGGCGGCGGTGACCGCTCCGGCGTCCCGGGCCGCCCGCCAGGCGCGTACGGCCTCGCCGGCGGCAGCTCCGGTGGCCGGGTCGACCGTCTGGACCGTGTCGCTCAGGTCGGCCGTCAGCGGGCTCGGCTCCGTCGAGGTGAAGCAGTTGACCCCGACGACGACCTGGTCGCCCGCCTCGATACGCCGCCGCCGCTCGGCGTGCGCCGCAACCAGCTGCGACTTCATGTAGCCCGACTCGACGGCGGCGACGGCTCCGCCCATGTCCTGCACCCGATCGATCTCCGCCCGGGCTGCGGCAACCAGCTCCTCGACCCGTCGCTCGATGACGACCGACCCCTCGAAGATGTCGTCGTGGTCCAGCAGGTCGGTCTCGTACGCGAGGATCTGCTGCACCCGCAACGACCACTGCTGATCCCACGGCCGCGGCAGGCCGAGCGCCTCGTTCCAGGCCGGCAGCTGCAGCGCACGCGCCCGGGCGTCCTTGGACAGCGTCACGCCGAGCGCCTCGAGCACGATGCGGATGACGTTGTTCTCCGGCTGCGCCTCGGTGAGCCCCAGCGAATTCACCTGCACGCCGTACCGGAAGCGGCGCTGCCGCGGGTCGCTCACCCCGTACCGCGAGACCAGCAGCTCGTCCCAGAGCCGGCCGAAGGCGCGCATCTTGCACGTCTCCTCGATGAAGCGCACGCCCGCGTTGACGAAGAACGACATCCGGGCGCACACGTCGCCGAAACGCTCCGGTGGCACCTGACCGGCGGCCCGCACGGCGTCGAGGACGGCGATCGCGGTGCACATCGCGTACGCGAGCTCCTGCTCCGGCGTCGCACCCGCCTCCTGCAGGTGGTAGCTGCAGATGTTGATCGGGTTCCACTTCGGGATGGCCGTGACCGTGTACGCGATCAGGTCGCTGATCAGCCGCATGGACGGGCCGGGCGGGAAGACGTACGTCCCGCGCGACAGGTACTCCTTGATGATGTCGTTCTGCGTGGTGCCGGTGAGGCCGGCGACGACCTCGGCCGGATCCTGCCCGGCTGCCGTGGCCTGCTCCTCGGCGACGACCTGGTAGAGCGCGAGCAACCACATCGCCGTCGCGTTGATCGTCATCGACGTGTTCATCCCCGCCAGGGGGATGCCGTCGAAGAGCGCGCGCACGTCGTCCAGCGACGCGACCGGCACGCCGACCTTGCCCACCTCGCCGCGGGCGAGCTCACCATCGGGGTCGTAGCCGGTCTGGGTCGGCAGGTCGAAGGCGACCGACAGGCCGGTCTGGCCCTTCTCCAGGTTGCGCCGGTAGAGCGCGTTCGACGCGGTGGCGGAGGAGTGCCCCGCATACGTCCGCATCACCCAGGGGCGGTCACGGTGCCCGGTCATGCTCGAACTTTACCGGCGGGTAACTCCCGGCCACCGGCTGCGCTCAGGCGCTGAGCAGCGGGCCCGTGCCGACCGGCCCGCGCGACGGCTCGGCCGACGCCCGCGGGGTCGGCGTGCGCCGGCTCGGCAGCCGGCGCGCGACCGCAGCGGGCTCGCGCACCGGGCCGGTCCCGGGACGCTCGACGGAGATGACCCGGTAGAGCCGGCTGATGAACAGAAGCCGCGACAGCGGCTCCGGCACCGCGACGAGGACGAAGGCCAGCCCGAGCCGCCCCGCGCGGCGGTGGGCCGCGACGAGGGCACCGAGTCCGGCGGCATCCACCAGCTCCAGCTGGGCGACGTCGAAGCGCACCGTGGCGCCCGGGACGGCGGACAGCGCCGCACTCGCATCCACGGCGCGTGACAGCACGGAGCGCAGGTCGGCCACCGTGGTGACGTCGACGCGGCCGGTCAGCTCGAAGACACCTGGTGACGTCTCGGTGCAAGAGATCATCGCGGGCCTCTCAAGTGGTCGGACGCCGCTCACCCACACGGTGCCTACAGGAGCTGCGTGTGATATTACGCGGCCGTTCCGCTCCACGGGCGAATTTCCGCGCTCATGTCGGCAAAGCCGTTCCGGCGTCCGGCCGATAACCGAATATCCCGGCGCCCAGTTATTGCCGGATTGGTGCAGCGCTCCGGCAGACCAGGCTCAGGCGTCGAGGTCGTCCGGCATCGAGACGCGGGTGATGTCGGCGCCCAACCGGCGTAATTGCTCGTCGAAGCGCACGTATCCGCGGTCGATGTGCCGCACGTCGAGCACTTCCGTCTCGCCGTCGGCCACCAGGCCGGCGAGCACGAGAGCGGCACCGGCGCGGATGTCCGGTGCGCGGACGGGTGCGCCCGACAGCCGCCGACGGCCCCGAATCACGGCGTGATGGCCGTCGGTACGTACATCTGCGCCCAATCGGGTGAGCTCGTCGCAAAAGACGAAGCGCGCCTCGAAAACGTTTTCCGTCACCATTGCGACGCCGTCGCTGACCGAGGCCAACGCGATCATTGCCGGCTGCAGATCGGTCGGGAATCCCGGGTACGGCAGCGTGACGACGTCGGCCGCGCGCGGCCGGCGGTCGCACCACACCCGGAAGCCGTTGACGTCGGCCTCGACGGTGGCCCCCGCGCCGACCAGCTTGTCGAGCAGGATCTGCAGGTGCTCCACCCGCCCACCGCGGATGAAGACGTCGCCCTGCGTCATCGCGGCAGCGACCGCGAACGTGCCCGCCACGATCCGGTCGGGCACGGTCACGTGGGGGGCCGCCGGCGGGTGCAGCGTGTCGACGCCCTCGATCTCCAGGGTGGACGTGCCGACGCCCGAGAGCTGGGCGCCCATGGAGGTCAGCAGGTCGCAGAGATCGACGATCTCGGGCTCGCGGGCGGCGTTGTCGATGAGCGTCGTGCCCTTGGCGAGCACGGCCGCCATCAGCAGGTTCTCGGTGGCGCCGACGCTCGGGAAGTCCAGCCAGATCGTGGCGCCGCGCAGGCGATCGGCGCGGGCGATGAGGAAGCCGTGCTCGGACTCGACCGTCGCGCCCAGCTTGTGCAGGCCGCTGATGTGGTAATCCAGCCCGCGGCTGCCGATCGCGTCGCCCCCGGGCAGCGCCACCTTGGCCTCCCCGCGCCGGGCGACCAGGGGGCCGAGCACCGCGATGCTCGCCCGCATCCGGCGCACCAGGTCGTAGTCCGCCTCGGTGCCCACCTGGGCCGGCACGTCGACGCTGACCGTGCCACGCCCGGGCCGGCCCTCGCTGTCACGGTGCTCGACCGTGCAGCCGAGGCGGCTCAGCACCTCACCCATGATGTCGACGTCGAGGATGTCGGGCACCGACACCAGCTCGGTACGGCCCTCGGCGAGCAGCGCGGCCGCCATGAGCTTCAGCGCGGAGTTCTTGGCCCCGTCGACCGTCACCTCACCGGCCAGACGCGCACCACCGTTGACCCGGAACGCCTCCACGCCCGTCACTCTAGAGGCCACCCCGCGCCCCTCTCCGTAGGCTCGGCCCGGTGAACGTCCACCTGACCCGCATCTACACGAAGACGGGCGACGACGGCACCACCGCGCTCGGTGACATGAGCCGGGTCCGCAAGACCGACCCGCGCCTCACCGCCTACGCCGACGTCGACGAGGCCAACTCGGCGATCGGGGTGGCCATCGCCCTCGGCGGGCTGTCCGACGACGTCGTCGCGCTCCTGACCACGATCCAGAACGATCTTTTCGACGTGGGCGCCGACCTGTGCACGCCGGTGGTCGACGAGCCGGCGTACCCACCGCTTCGGGTCACCGACGCCCAGGTGGAAGCCCTCGAGCAGGCGTGCGACACCTACAACGCCACGCTGGGCAAGCTGAACTCGTTCATCCTGCCCGGGGGCACGCCGGGAGCAGCCCTGCTGCACGTGGCGCGCACGGTGGTGCGGCGGGCCGAGCGAGCGACGTGGGCGCTGCTCGAGGCCGAGCCGGAGAGAACGAACCGCACCACGGCGCTCTACCTCAACCGACTGAGCGACCTGGCCTTCATCCTCGCGCGGGTGGCCAACCCCGGCGGCGACGTGCTGTGGAAGCCGGGCGGCGAGCGCTGACTACGCGAGCTCGGCGCGCTCGGCGAGGATGCTCACGCCGGTGTGGGTCACCGAGAGGAAGCCGCCGCTGACCTTGGCCACGACCTCGCTGCCACCGGTCTTGATACGGACCTCGCCGGAATCGGCGAGGACGCCGAGCAGCGGGACGTGGCCCTCGAGCACACCGATCTCGCCGTCGAGCGTACGAGCGGACACCATCTCCGCCTCCCCCGACCAGACTTCCTGCTCCGGGGAAACGACTGCCACCCTCATCGCCATGTGCGGCAGCTTACCGGCTCCCGACCCCGGCGGATCGGCGGTCGCCGCGACGGTGAAGGCGAGCAGCAGCAGCGCCGGGAGCGCCGGCGCGAGGACGGTCGGGATCCGGCCGCGACCACGGTTCGCGGCGCGCAGCCGCGCCAGGACCCCGGGACGGGTCGCCACCGCACTGCTGTAACCGAGTACGGCCATGGGCCTTGAATCGGCACATCACGGCCCCCAGGGAGTCGGGGACGTGCGGGTGAACGAGAACCGGCCCCGTACGCGAGTGCGTACGGGGCCGATGCCGAGCTCTCGGACTGCTTAGCCCTCGCCGGAGAGACGCTTGGCGTTCTCCACCGCGTCCTCGATGCCACCGCACATGAAGAACGACTGCTCGGGCAGGTCGTCGTAGTCGCCGTCGCAGAGCTTGCGGAACGACTCGATGGTCTCCGCGAGCGGCGTGAACTTGCCGGGGATGCCGGTGAACTGCTCGGCCACGAAGAACGGCTGCGACAGGAACCGCTGGATACGCCGCGCCCGGTTCACGACGACCTTGTCCTCTTCGGACAGCTCGTCGATACCGAGGATGGCGATGATGTCCTGCAGGTCGTTGTAGCGCTGCAGGATCTCCTTCACCCGCTGCGCGACGTTGTAGTGCTCCTCGCCGATGTAACGGGCGTCGAGGATGCGCGACGTCGAGTCGAGCGGGTCGACAGCCGGGTAGATGCCGAGCTCCGAGATGGAGCGCGAGAGCACCGTGGTGGCGTCGAGGTGGGCGAACGTGGTGGCCGGGGCCGGGTCGGTCAGGTCGTCGGCGGGCACGTAGATGGCCTGCAGCGAGGTGATCGAGTGACCACGCGTCGAGGTGATGCGCTCCTGGAGCACACCCATCTCGTCGGCCAGGTTGGGCTGGTAGCCCACGGCGCTGGGCATCCGGCCGAGCAGCGTGGAGACCTCGGACCCGGCCTGGGTGAACCGGAAGATGTTGTCGATGAACAACAGCACGTCCTGGCCCTGCACGTCGCGGAAGTACTCCGCCATGGTCAGCGCGGTGAGCGCGACCCGCAGCCGGGTGCCCGGCGGCTCGTCCATCTGGCCGAAGACGAGCGCCGTGTCCTTGAGGACGTCGGCCTCCTCCATCTCCAGGAAGAGGTCGTTACCCTCACGGGTGCGCTCACCGACGCCGGCGAACACGGACACGCCACCGAACTCCTTGGCGACCCGGCGGATCATCTCCTGGATGATGACGGTCTTGCCGACGCCGGCACCACCGAACAGGCCGATCTTGCCACCCTGCACGTAAGGCGCCAGCAGGTCGATGACCTTGATGCCGGTCACGAACATCTCGGTCTTCGACTCGAGCTCGTCGAACGGGGGCGACAGCCGGTGGATCGGCCAGCGCTCCGTGATGTCGAGCGTCGATTCGTCGACGTCCATAGGAACGCCGAGGGCGTTGAAGACATGACCCTTGGTGACGTCCCCCACCGGCACGGAGATCGGCGCCCCGGTGTCGATGACCGGCGCACCGCGGACGAGTCCGTCGGTCGGGTTCATGGAGATGGCCCGCACGGTGTTCTCACCGATGTGGTTGGCGACCTCGAGGGTCAGGGTAGCGGTGTCCTCGCCGATGAGCCGGTCCACCTTGAGGGCGTTGAACAGCTCCGGCATCTCGTCGGGAGCGAACTCCACGTCCACCACGGGGCCGATCACGCGCGCGACCCGACCGATGCCCCCCTGGACGGCGGGCTGGTACGAATCTGGCTGGGTCATGGTCATCTTCAGGCTCCTGCATCTGCCAGCGCGTTGGCGCCGCCGACGATTTCACTGATCTCTTGGGTGATCTCGGCCTGCCGGGCCGAGTTGGCCTCTCGCGTGAGCGTCTTGATGAGGTCGTCCGCGTTGTCCGTGGCCGACTTCATGGCGCGCCGGCGAGCGGCGGACTCCGACGCGGCCGACTCGAGCATGGCCGCGAAGACCCGGCTCTCGACGTAGCGCGGGAGCAGGGCGTCGAGCACCGCTTCGGCGGAGGGCTCGAACTCGTACAGCGGGAGTGGCCCGTCGGCCGGAGCCTCGGACGTCTCCTCGATGACCATCGGCAGGATCCGCTTGGCCACGGCCTTCTGCGACAGCATGCTGGCGAACTCGGTGTAGACGATGTGGATCTCGTCTGCCCCGCCCTCGTCGGTGTCCCGCACGAAGAGCTCGATGAGCGCGTCGGCCGCAGCCTTCGCGGACTCGTAGTCGGGCTGCTCGGAGAAGCCGGTGAAGTCTTCCTCCACGGCGCGGTTGCGGAAGCGGTAGTACCCGGCGGCCTTGCGACCGACGGCGTAGATCACCGACTCCTTGCCCTCGGAGCGGAGCGTCTCGTACAGGCCCTCGGCCGTCTTCAGCGCGTTGGAGCTGTACGCACCCGCCAGCCCGCGGTCACTGGTGACGACCAGGACCGCGGCACGGCGGGGGCTCGGCTTCTCGGTGGTGAGCGGGTGATCGACCGTCGTCTGGCTCGCCACCGCCGAGATCACGCGGGTGATCTCGTCGGCGTACGGCCGCGAGGCCGCCACCCGCTGCTGGGCCTTGGCGATCCGCGACGCGGCGATGAGCTCCATCGCCCGCGTGATCTTCTTGGTCGACTGCACCGCCTTGATACGGCGGCGGTAGACCCGGAGTTGTGCCGGCATCTAGATCAGCCGCTCAGGAACCGGACTCGGTCGACGGCGGGACGTACCGCTTGATCGACTCCTCGCCACGCTCGGAGTCGTCGAGCTGGTCGGCAGCGCCCTCCTTGTTGAAGGCGATGCCGCCGCCGGCGCCGGAGAACTCGCCGGCGAACTGCGACGTGGCCGTCTCGAGCTGCTCGATCGTGCCGTCGTCGAGCTTGCCCGACTCCAGGATCGCGGAGTAGATGCCCGGGTGACGGCGACCGACGAAGTCGATGAACTCCCGCTCGAAGCGGCGCACGTCGGCGATCGGGACCTGGTCGAGCTTGCCGGTGGTGCCGAGCCAGATCGAGATGACCTGGTGCTCGACCGGGTACGGCGAGTACTGCGGCTGCTTGAGCAGCTCGACGAGGCGCTGGCCACGGTCGAGCTGGGCCTTCGACGCCTTGTCGAGGTCGGACCCGAAGGCCGCGAAGGACTCGAGGTCGCGGTACTGGGCGAGGTCCAGACGGAGGCGACCGGCCACCGACTTCATGGCCTTGATCTGGGCGTTGCCGCCGACCCGGGACACCGAGATACCGACGTTGATGGCCGGTCGGACGCCCTGGTTGAACAGGTCGGTCTCGAGGAAGATCTGGCCGTCGGTGATCGAGATGACGTTGGTCGGGATGTACGCCGAGACGTCGTTGCCCTTGGTCTCGATGATCGGCAGGCCGGTCATCGAGCCGCCGCCGAGCTCGTCGCTCAGCTTGGCGCAACGCTCGAGCAGACGCGAGTGCAAGTAGAAGACGTCGCCCGGGTAGGCCTCACGCCCCGGCGGACGGCGCAGCAGCAGTGAGATGGCCCGGTAGGCCTCGGCCTGC
Organism: Frankiaceae bacterium; assembly: GCA_965199805.1. Lineage (GTDB taxonomy): Bacteria > Actinomycetota > Actinomycetes > Frankiales > Frankiaceae > DATAZK01. The sequence goes on from CBDATO010000001.1 coordinate 915,757, forward strand.
TTGGACAGGTCGTCGAACACGATGAGGACGTGCTGGCCCTGGTACATCCAGTGCTGGCCGATGGCCGAGCCGGTGTACGCCGCCAGGTACTTGAAGCCGGCGGGCTGGCTGGCAGGAGCAGCGACGATCGTCGTGTACTCGAGCGCGCCGGCCTCCTCGAGCGAGCCGCGCAGGGCCGCGATCGTCGAGCCCTTCTGGCCGATGGCGACGTAGATGCACTTGACCTGCTTCTTCGGGTCGCCACTCGCCCAGTTGTCACGCTGGTTGATGATCGCGTCGATGGCGACCGCGCTCTTGCCGGTCTGCCGGTCACCGATGATCAGCTGGCGCTGGCCACGGCCGATCGCCGTCATGGCGTCGATGGCCTTGATGCCGGTCTGCAGCGGCTCCTTCACCGGCTGGCGCTGGACCACCGTGGGGGCCTGCAGCTCGAGCACGCGCCGGGCCTCGGGCACGATCTCGCCGAGACCGTCCATCGGACGGCCCAGGGCGTCGACGACGCGGCCGAGGTAGCCGTCGCCGACCGGCACCGAGAGCACCTCGCCGGTGCGCCGGACCTCGGTGCCCTCCTCGATGTGCTGGGACTCGCCGAGGATGACGACGCCGATCTCACCGATGTCGAGGTTCTGCGCGAGACCGAGCGTGCCGTCCGCGAACTGCAGCAGCTCGTTGGTCATAGTGCGGGCGAGGCCCTCGACGGTCGCGATGCCGTCGCCGGTCTCGATGACGCGACCGACCTCTTCGCGTTCACCGGCGGAAGGGTCGTAGGACTCGACGAATTCGCGAAGGGCATCGCGGATCTCGTCCGGGCGGATCGACAGTTCGGTCATCTGCGGCCTCGAATTTCAGTGGAGACGCTGGTACGGGAAGGTCTGCGCGCAATGCACAGCAAAAACGCCGCGCCGGCCGGAAGCGGATGCTTCGGCCGGGCGGCGTGAAGGGGGTCTAGCGGCGGAGCTGGCGACGGGCCTCGGCAAGACGGCGGAGCACGGTGCCGTCGACGACCTCGTCGCCGACGCGTACGGAGACGCCGCCCACGATCGCGGGGTCGATGACCACCTGCAGGACGACCTCGGTGCCGAACGCACGCGCCACAGCGGCGCGCAGCCGCTCGGCCTGCTCGGCATCGAGCGGACGGGCGACCGTGACGACGGCGATGGAGCGCTGCCGCCGCAGGGACGCCAGCTCGGCCAGCGACTCGAGCTCACGGCCGACTCCCCGGCCACGCGGGTTCGACACGACCCGCTCGACGAGACGCCGGGTGGCGGGACTGACCCGTCCGTCCAGCAGCCGGTCGATCAGGGCGGTCTTGCGATCGTCCGGCAGTCCCTTGTCGGACAGCGCGAGCGAGAGCCGCGGTGTGCGGTCGACGATCCGGGCGAACCGGAACAGCTCGTCCTCGACCTCGTCGAGCCCACCCGTGACCTGCTCACTCGCGAGCAGAGCCTCCGAGCCGAGCTCGTCCGTGGCGGCGATCAGGTCGGCCGGCCGTGACCAGCGACTGCTGACCACCGCGCGCAGCACCTCGAGCGACAGCTCGGAGAACTGGCCGCCGACGAGGCGACCGAGCAGACCGGTGCGCACCGACGCGGGAAGCCCCGGGTCGGCGAGCGCCCGGCGCAGCCCGATCTCACGACCCAGCAGGTCGGCGAACGAGAAGAGCTCCTCGGAAGCCTGCCGCAGGGCCGCGGGCTCGCTGAAGGACCCGGCGCCGGTCAGCTCGTCGAGCCGCTCGCGCGCCTGCTCCAAGCTGGCCCGGCTGCTGACCTCCATGCTCAAGCCCCCGACCCCGTGGCCGCGGACTCCACCGGAGCCGACTCGAGCCCGGCGATGAAGTCGTCGATGAGCTGACGCTGACGCTCGTCGTTGGAAAGCTCGTGCCCGACGATGCGCTCGGCGAGCTCCATGGCGATGCTGCCGACCTCGAGACGGAGCTGGGAAACGGCCTGCGTGCGCTGCTGAGCGAGCTGGTCGGCGAAGGTACGTGCCCGCTCCTCGCGCTCCACGGCCAGCTTCTCCTCCATCTCGCGACGGATGGCAGCCGCATCGGCATTGGCCTGCTCGCGGATGCTCGCGGACTCCTGCCGGGCCTCGGCCAGCTGGGCGCGGTACTGCTCGAGCGCCTGCTGTGCCTCTTGCTGCGCCTGCGCCGCACGCTCCATGCCGCCCTCGATCGCCTCGCGGCGCTCGTGGAAGACCTTCTCCGCACGCGGGAAGGCCGTCTTCAGCAGGAGCCACACCAGAACACCGAAGGCGATGAAACCGATGATGATCTCACCGCCGGCGGGAACCAGAGGGTTCTCGTTCTCCGCGGCGGAGACCAAGGCGGTGGTGATCACGGTCAGATCACTTACCGAAGACGAACGGCACGATCAGACCGATCAGCGCGAGCGCCTCGGCCAAGGCGAAACCGAGGAACAGGTAGGTACGCGTGAGGCCGGCGCTCTCCGGCTGGCGAGCCGTCGAGTTGATGTAGGCCGCGAACACGAGACCCACGCCGATGGCGGGGCCAATGGCCGCGAGGCCGTAGCCGATCGAACCGATACTGCCGGTGACCTCGGCTTGAAGTAGAGCCATGTCTGTCGGGTCCTCCTCGTAGGGGGGGTTGGCCTGGCAGGCACTTGCCGCAGGCAGATCAGTGCTCCTCCGCCATCGCGTTAGAGATGTATACGGAGGTCAGAATGGTGAAGACGTACGCCTGCAGCGAGATGACGATGAGCTCGAACAGCGTAAGGACGATCGACATGATGAACGAGACGCCGCCGAACACGTAACCGGTGCCGCCCGTACCGAAGAGGTACAGGGCGCCGCCGAAGAACACCAGCAGCAACAGGTGACCGGCGAACATGTTGGCGAAGAGCCGGATGGCCAGCGTGGCCGGCTGCAGGATCAGCTGCGAGATGATCTCGATCGGCGTGACGATGAACAGGATGTACCAGGGCACGCCGGGCGGGAAGGCAATGCCCTTGAAGTAACCCCAGAGCCCTTTGCGCTTGATGCCGACGTAGTTGTAGATGCCGTAGGTGATCAGCGCCAGGACCAGCGGGAACGCGATCCGCGAGTTCACCGGCACCTGGGCCAGCGGCAGGATCTCGTAGAAGTTGTTCACGAAGATGAAGGCGAACAGCACGGTCAGGTAGGGCGCGAACTTGAGTCCGGCAGGCCCCATGACCTCTCGGGCCACACCCTCGCGGATGAACCCATACACCGATTCGGCCGCCCACTGCAGCCGACCGGGGACGATCTTCGGGTTGCGGAACGCGAAGTAGAAGAACGCGCCGACCAGCACGACCGAGAACAGCACCAGCGTGTAGATGCGGTTGAAATGGATGTGCAGCCCGAAAAGCGTGAAGTCGGTGAACGACTTGAAGTCGAACGACGACGTTCCGATCGGGTGCTCATCCTGGAAACCTGGATGTGCTGCCGCCAGGACGATCACTCGCCGCTCACCGCCCTGCCCCACTTCACGTAGACGAGATAGACACCAGCAACGGCCCCGACGATGAGGCCAACCATGATCAAGAAGTGCGTACCCAACCAACGGTCGAGCCCATAGCCGATCGCCGCCCACAGTGCCGGGGCCACGAACAACGTACCGGTGATCTCGGCTGCGTTCGCATCGTGGTGGCCCAGCCGATCGTGCGGGGGCGCCTTGACCGGCTTCATGACTCGGTCACAGTACCAAGCACTTCACGGCACCTGACCAGCGGATCGCAACACATCGGCAACAACGCTCACATCTTCCGTACAACGGGCGTCACACCCGCGGCATCTGCGGACCCGGCGTCGTCATCAGGACCTGTGGACTCGCCCGAGTTGCCGACCTCCGGCAGGACGACGTACGGCATACGCGTACGCCAGACGCCGACCGCGTGCGAGATCAGCCAGCCGAGCGTCGCTCCCACCACCGTCCACGCGAAGGCGGGGCCGTTGAGGTGCTTCGCCCAGTCGGTACCGAAGACGATGACGCCGAGCACGACCACCTTCACGCCGTAGACGGTGAGAGCGACAGGCAGGGTCAGTCCGGGACCCACCGTGTTGGCCATCTCCACCAGCACCATGCTGACGAGGAAGAACAGGCTCACCAGGAGCAGTCCGACCGCGGAGCTGACCAGTCCGCGTACGCCGCCGAAGCCTCCGGAGAGCGCCAGGGCCACCGGTGCGGCGAGCGCCACGCCACGCAGGCCCGCGCGCAGCGTGAGGCCGAGCGGGGTGGGCACCTGGCCGGCCGGTGCGGTGATGCTCATCGGCCCGCCTTACCCGGCATCCGGACCACCACCAGCGACAGGGCCGCGAGTCCGGCCACCACCAGCACGATGGTGAGCGGGGCGCTGGAGAACTGCGCGAGCACTCCTCCGAAGCCGAGCAGGGCGGCCCAGAACCACAGCAGCAGCACCGCACGCACGTGGGAGTGGCCGATCTCCAGCAGCCGGTGGTGCAGGTGCATCTTGTCGGGGCTGAACGGCGAACGCCGGGCCCGCGTACGGCGGATGACCGCCAACCCGAGGTCGACGAACGGGACGGCCAGCACCAGCAGCGGCACGAAGAGCGGGATCAGTGACGGCAGCCGGTCGGCGCCGGCGATGCCGCCGTACGAGACCTCCCCCGTCACCGACGTCACGCTGGCTGCCAGCAGCAGGCCGATCAGCATGGAGCCCGAATCGCCCATGAACTGGCGTGCCGGGTTGAAGTTGTGCGGCAGGAAGCCGACGCACACCCCGGCGGTCGCGACCGCGAGCAGGGTGGCCGGGGTGGCCCGGTAGAGGCCGTTGGTCACCGAGATGTGGTAGCTGTACGCGAACTCGGCCAGCGCCGCGATGGCCGCGACACCGGCGGCCAGCCCGTCCAGCCCGTCGACGAAGTTCATCGCGTTGACCAGCACGACCGTGAGCAGGACGGTCAGCGGCACGGCCGTCTCGGGGCCGAGGCTCGCCGTGTTGCCGTTCGGCAGGATCGCGAACGACAGCTGGATGCCGAGCAGGACCATCACGCTGGCCGCGGCCACCTGGCCGGCCAGCTTCGTCACGGCGTCGATCGGCCACTTGTCGTCCACCGCCCCCAGCAGGCAGATGAGCGCACCGGCGATCAGCACCGCCCGGGGCTCGCCGTACGCCTTCGACACCTGCGACAGGAAAGGCAGCTGACCCGCGACCAGCAGGCCGGCAGCCAAGCCGGCGTACATCGCCACACCGCCGAGCCGCGGGGTCGGGATGACGTGCACGTCGCGATCGCGTGGCGCCGCCATCGCCCCGACCCGCGTCGCGAGCCGCCGGGTCAGCGGGGTGACGAGGAAGGTGACGGTCGCCGAGACGAGGAAGACCAGGATGTATTCGCGCATCCCGCCTCGATTCTCGGACCTGCCCCCCGGGCCTGCCGCCCATCACTGCCCTATGGTGCCGCGCCTGAGCACTCAGCCGGGGTAGATCGGGAAGCGCGCCACGAGCGAGCTCACCGCGGACGCGATCTCGGTGACGGGATCGGTGCCGCGCACCGCCCGGCCGATGAGACCGGCGACCTCTTTCATCTCGCCCTCGCCCATCCCCTGCGTCGTCACCGACGGGGTGCCGACGCGGATGCCCGAGGCGACCGCCGGAGGCTGCGGGTCGTACGGGATGGCGTTCTTGTTCAGCGTGATGCGGGCGGCGTCGGAGCGCGTCTCGGCCTCGGTGCCCGTGACGCCGAGCTCGCGCAGGTCGAGCAGCGCGAGGTGGGTGTCGGTCCCCCCGGCGACCGGACGGATGCCCTCGGCGGCCAGGCCGTCGGCGAGCGCCTGCGCGTTGGCGATCACACGCCGGGCGTAGTCCTGGAACGCCGGCTGCGCCGCCTCGTGCAGGGCGACGGCCTTGGCCGCCACCGCGTGCATCAGCGGACCACCCTGGCTGAACGGGAAGACGGCCTTGTCGACCTTCTTGGCCAGCTCCTCGGTGGACAGGATCATCCCGCCGCGCGGGCCGCGCAGCACCTTGTGGGTGGTGAAGGTGACGATGTCGGCGTAAGGCACCGGGCTCGGGATCGCCTTGCCGGCGACCAGGCCGATGAAGTGCGCCGCGTCGACCATCAGCCAGGCGCCGACCTCGTCGGCGATGGACCGGAAGGCGGCGAAGTCGATGAGGCGCGGGTAGGCGGTGGCGCCGCAGATGATCAGCTTCGGCCGGTGCTCCTGAGCGAGCTTGCGCACCTCGTCGTAGTCGATCAGCTCGGTGTCCTCGCGCACGCCGTACGCGATCACGTTGAACCAGGCGCCGCTGAAGTTGACCTTGCTGCCGTGGGTGAGGTGCCCACCGTGCGGCAGTGACATGGCGAGCACGGTGTCGCCCGGCTTGAGCAGCGCGGCGTAGGCGGCGAGGTTGGCGCTCGCGCCCGAGTGCGGCTGCAGGTTGGCGTGCTGGGCCCCGAAGAGCTCCTTGGCCCGCGCGATGGCGATCTCCTCGGCGCGGTCGACCACGGCGCAGCCGCCGTAGTAGCGCCGGCCCGGGTAGCCCTCCGCGTACTTGTTCGACAGGGTCGATCCGAGCGCGGCCAGCACCGACGGGCTCGTGAAGTTCTCGCTCGCGATCAGCTGCAGGCCGCCGCGCGCCCGGTCGACCTCGTCGAGGAGCACCTCGGCGATGAGCGGGTCGGACGAGGCGAGCGCACCGAAGTCGGGACCCCAGAACGGGGACGCGCCACGGGCGGCGACGTTCTTGGCGGCAACGGCAACATCATCGGCGTCGTCGGGCACGGGGGCCTCCTCGGTGGTGATCGGCAGGTCAATCGTACGAGCGGGCACCCCCGTAGCGGTGGGTCAGCTCGTGAACGTGACTATTCCTGCAGGTCGGGCACTTCGCTGCGGAGCTCGTCGAGCGAGATGGCGCCCATCCGCAGCACGCGCGGCGGGCTGACCGTGCAGTCGACGATGGTGGACGCGAGCGCGTCCTCCGAGCGTCCGCCGTCCAGGTAAACGGCGACGTCGTCGCCCAGCTGCTCGTACGCGTCGAAGGCGTCGGCGGCCGGGGCGCGGCCCGACACGTTGGCGCTCGACACCGCGAGCGGACCGGTGCGCTGCAGCAGCTCGATCGCGACCGGGTGCAGCGGCATCCGGATGGCGACCGTGCCGTCGGCGTCGCCGAGATCCCAGGCGAGCGCCATCGCGTGCCGCACGACCAGCGTGAGCCCGCCCGGCCAGAACGCCTTGCGCAGCAGGTCCGCCTCCGGCGAGACCCAGTCGACCAGGCCGTCGAGCGTGGTCCACGAGCCGATGAGCACGGGAACGGGCATGTCGCGCCCGCGGTGCTTGGCGGCCAGCAGGGCGGCCACCGCGTTGGGCGAGAAGGCGTCGGCGGCGAGTCCGTAGACGGTGTCGGTCGGCAGCACGACCAGCTCGCCCAACGAGATCGCCCGCTCGGCCGCCTTGAGGCCGTCGGCGCGCTGCCCCGGGTCGCTGCAGTCGTACACAGCGTCGGAGACCGCCGAATCGAGGTCGACCGGATCGAGGTACACAGGGTGGGGATCGGGCTCTGTCACGCGCGTACCGCCGTCAGGTAACGAGGGCGACCGGTGAGGTCGCGCTGGTCGGTCAGGTCCTGCCACCCGGCGAAGCAGGCGGGAGCACTGAGGCCCTGGTCGTCGCCGTGCTCGACGACGACGAGGCCACCGGGGCGCAGCAGCCGAGCCGCCGCTGCCGCGACCGCCCGCACGCAGTCGAGGCCGTCGGCGCCGGAGAAGAGCGCTGCGGCCGGGTCGTGGTCGGCGACCTCGGGCTCGAGGTGCGTACGCAGGCCGACCGGGAGGTAGGGCGGGTTGGACACCACGACGTCGACCGTGCCGTCGAGCTCGGGAAGGGCGTCGGACAGATCACCCTCGACCAGGGTCACGGGCAGGCCGGTCGCGGCCACGTTGCGCGCGGCCCACGCCAGCGCGGCGGGCTCACGGTCGACCCCCCACACCACGGCTCCGGCGCACTCCTGCGCCGTCGCGAGCGCCAGGGCTCCGGTGCCCGTACCCAGGTCGACGACGCGGGGGGCGGTCAGCCGGTGCTCGCGGACGAATGCCAACACCGGGTCGATGAGCAGCTCGGTCTCCGGACGCGGCACCAGTGCCCCCGGCCCCACCTGCAGCTCCAGGTAGCGGAAGGTGGCGGTGCCCACGATGTGCTGCAGCGGCTCACGGGCCTCGCGGCGGGCGAGCAGCTGCTCGAGCACCGGGCCGGCTGCGGCGAGCGCGTCGGGGGTCGCCAGCAGGAGCCGGGATCGCGAGATGCCCAGCGCGTGCACGAGCAACGCCTCGGCGTCGTGGCGCGGGCTCGGCACGCCCGCGGCCTCGAGCCGGCGCGCGTAACCGGCCAGGACGCGCGTCATGACGCGGCGGCGCCGGTCAGCAGGCGCTGCACGTCGGCGCGGTGCAGCACGTCGAGCACCGGCTCGAGCTCGCCGTCGAGCACCCGGTCGAGGTTGTACGCCGTGTAGCCGACGCGGTGGTCGGAGATCCGGTTCTCCTTGTAGTTGTACGTACGCACCCGCTCGCTGCGGTCGACGGTGCGCACCTGTGCCGCCCGGCTCACCCCGGCGGCGGCAGCGGCCTCCTCGCGGGCGGCCGCCAGCAGCCGGGCGCGCAGGATGCGCAGCGCCGACTCCTTGTTCTGCAGCTGGCTCTTCTCGTTCTGGCAGGACACGACCGTGCCCGTCGGCAGGTGGGTGATCCGTACCGCGGAGTCGGTCGTGTTGACGCTCTGCCCGCCCGGCCCGGAGGAGCGGAACACGTCGATACGCAGCTCGTTGGGGTCGATCTTCACGTCGACGTCCTCGGCCTCGGGCAGCACCAGCACGCCGGCGGCCGAGGTGTGCAGCCGCCCCTGCGACTCGGTGACGGGGACCCGCTGCACGCGGTGGACGCCGGCCTCGTACTTCATCCGGCTGTAGACGCCGTGCGTGACGTCCTTGGACCGCAGCGCCAGGCTGACGTCCTTGTAGCCGCCGAGATCGCTCTCGGTGGAGTCGAGCACCTCGACGCTCCAGCCGCAGCGCTCCGCGAAACGCAGATACATGCGCAGCAGGTCGCCGGCGAACAGCGCCGACTCCTCGCCGCCCTCACCGGCCTTGATCTCGACGATGGCGTCCTTGGAGTCGTCGGGGTCGCGCGGCAGGAGCAGCTCCTGCAGCCGCTCGGCGAGCTGCAGCTCACGGACGGAGAGCTGCTCGGCCTCGGCGGCGAAGCTCGCGTCGTCGCCGGCGAGCTCCTCGGCGGCCCCCAGGTCGTCACGGGTGGACGCCAACTCGTGCGCCGTCTCGACCACCTGGGACAGCTCGGCGTAGCGCCGGCCGAGCGCACGCGCCCGGCCCTGATCCGCATGCACCGCTGGGTCGGCGAGCTCGAGCTCGATCTTCGCGTGCTCGGCGAGCATGGCGGCGAGGGCGGGCGATCCCGAACTCTGGTCAGCGAGCTGACTCATGCCTCTTCAAACCCCGCCCCGGATAGAGCAACCACGAACAGACCACTGGCGCCGACGACAGGATCGCCGGCGCCAGAGGAATGCGTTATTTGCCGCCGGCGGTCTGCCCGGCGACGCGCTTGCCGAAGCGGCGCTCGAACTTCTCGACCCGGCCACCGACGTCGAGAATCTTCTGCTTGCCGGTGTAGAACGGGTGGCACTGCGAGCACACGTCGGCGTGGATGGCACCGCTCGACGACGTGCTCCGCGTGGTGAACGTCGAGCCACAGGAGCAGGTCACCGTGGTGTCGCCGTACGCGGGGTGGATGTCAGCCTTCATGATTTCCTCTCTTGTCGGCCGCCGGGTCCTGACGGGCGCGCCAGGTGAACCGGAACCGTGCGATCCAGGGTAACGCGACGAGCGAGCGAGCTATGCCCGCGCTACTCGCCGGGGGTGGTCTTGGCGATCTGGGTCAGGAACTCGTAGTTGGTACGAGTCTGCTTGATCCGGTCGAGCAGCAGCTCGATCCCCTGCTGGTGGTCGAGCGCGTGCAGCACCCGGCGCAGCTTGTAGGTGACCGCGAGCTCCTCGGGAGCCAGCAGCAGCTCCTCCTTGCGGGTGCCGGACGCGTCGACGTCCACCGCCGGGAAGATCCGCTTGTCCGCGATGCGCCGGTCGAGCTTGAGCTCGGCGTTGCCGGTGCCCTTGAACTCCTCGAAGATCACCGTGTCCATCGTGCTGCCGGTCTCGACGAGCGCGGTGGCCAGGATGGTGAGCGAGCCGCCGTTCTCGATGTTGCGGGCGGCACCGAGGAAGCGCTTCGGCGGGTACAGCGCCGTGGAGTCGACGCCGCCGGACAGGATGCGTCCGGAGGTCGGCGCCGCCAGGTTGTACGCGCGTCCGAGCCGGGTGATCGAGTCGAGCAGCACGACGACGTCGTGGCCCATCTCGACCAGCCGCTTCGCCCGCTCGATGGCGAGCTCGGCGACGCTGGTGTGGTCCGTCGGCGGACGGTCGAAGGTGCTGGCGATAACCTCGCCCTTCACCGACCGCTGCATGTCGGTGACCTCCTCCGGCCGCTCGTCGACGAGGACGACCATGAGGTGGCATTCCGGGTTGTTGGTGGTGATCGCGTTGGCGATGGCCTGCAGCACCATCGTCTTGCCGGCCTTGGGCGGGCTGACGATCAGCGCGCGCTGCCCCTTGCCCAGCGGCATGACCAGGTCGATGACGCGGGTGGTGAGCACATTGGGCTCGGTCTCCAGCCGCAGGCGCTCGTTGGGGTAGAGCGGCGTGAGGGTGGTGAACTCCGGACGCTTGCGCGCCTCGTCGGGCTCCAGGCCGTTGATGGAGTCGAGCCGGACCAGCGCGTTGTACTTGTCCTTCTTCTCCCCCTCCTGCGGCTGCCGGACGGCGCCCGTCACGGCGTCACCGCGGCGCAGGCCGTAGCGGCGGACCTGCGCGAGGCTGACGTACACGTCGTTGGGGCCGGTCAGGTAGCCGGAGGTCCGGACGAACGCGTAGCTGTCGAGGATGTCGAGGATGCCCGCGATGGGCACGAGGACGTCGTCGTCGCGGAGCACCGGCTCGCTGTCGTTGAAGCCACCGGGGCCCGACACCGGACGGCCGTTGCGCCCACGGCGCTCGCGGAAGCGTCCGCGCCGACGGCTGTTGCCGAACTCGTCGAAGTCGCCGGCGCCCTGGTCACGGGGACTCTGGTCGCGCGGACCCTGGTCACGCGGACCCTGGTCACGGTCGCGCTGCGGCTGGTCGCCGCGCGGCTCGGACTGCTGGCGCGGCTCGCGCTGCTGACGCTCACGCGGCTGACGCTCGCGCTGCTGGCCGCCCTGACGCTCCGGACGGTCGGTGCGCTCCGGCCGCTCGGTGCGCTCCGGCCGTTCGGTGCGCTCCGGCCGGGTGACGGTCGCCGTACTGCCGGCGCCGTCGGACTCCGCCGCGGCGGCCACCGGGGTGACCTCGGCGGTGGGGCCGGACTCGGCGGCCACACCCTGCTCGGGGCTGCCGGTGGCCCGGCTGCTGCTGCGCCGCCGGCGACGTGAGCCGTCGGACGCTGCTGCATCGGGCTGCACGGTCTCGGGCTGCACGGTCTGGGGCTGTGCAGCCACGGGGGCGGCTGCGGGCTCCTGGACGGGCTTCTCACGGGACGCGGCAGCGCGACCACGGGTGCCCCGGGGGGCGGAGGCACCGGTGGTGCCGTTCTCGGGGGCGAAGACCTCGAGGGTGGAGGTCTCGATGGCGGGGGTGTCGACGGCGGGGGTGCTGACGGTGGGGGGCGCGGTGACGGACGGGGACTCCGGTGCCGGAGTCGGCGCCGTGGAACCGGCGCCCTGGGCGACCTGGATGGCGGCGATGAGCTCGCCCTTGCGCATCCGTGTGGTGCCCGGGATCTTCAGGGATCCCGCGAGTGCCTGCAGCTCCGGAAGCAGCATCCCGGCCAGCCCGGTCGCACGGCGGCGACGGGTGGTGCCGCCGGCGGCGGCGTCGGGAGCAGAACCGGCAAGCAGCTCGGTGGATTCGCTCAAGGTGACTACCTCTCAGACCGGCGGACGCCGATCGCTGTGTGGAGCAGGTGGAGAGTGGGGGTACGCACGGGAGCTCGAACGCGACGAGTGGGTGGTCGGCGTGAGGCAGCGTGCATCCGAAGACAACCGCGCCAGACGACGCCTCGACCTGGGGAACTCCCTGGCGTAGATCGGAAGAATCCCGCTCCGGGTGAATCAGGCTGGGAAAAGCGCTCTCGGTCTTGAGGGAACCGACCGGTCGCTGATCGTGACGAGCATACCGCGAGGAATGACCTTTAGCGCAACAAGCAGCGCCGTTGGGCTATTTCCGCGGTCCGGATGGCGCAATACAGGTCGTACCGGACAGGTCGACAGCCAGTTCACGTCCGGGATACCGGGCGGTCGCCAGCGCCGTGGCGCGCTGCCGCTCGGCGGCGCTTCGGCACAGCGCCAGCACGGTGGGTCCGGAGCCGGAGAGCACGGCGGGCACCCCGGCGGCGCGCAGTGCCGTGACCAGCGCGGCTCCGTCCGGGATGCCGGGAAGGCGGTACGGCTGGTGCAGCAGGTCGTCGGTGGCGGCCAGCAGCGCGTCGGGCTCCGCGGTGAGCGCGGCCACGAGCAGGGCCGCGCGGCCGGCGTTGTACGCGGCCTCGGCGTGGGCGACGGTGGCCGGCAGGGTGCCCCGTGACGCCGCGGTCGACGTGCGTACCTGCGGGATGAAGACCATCGGCAGCACCCGGGCGTCGGGCACGAGCCGTAGGGCCTGCGGGCGGCGGTCGTCGACCCAGGCCACCGTGAGCCCGCCGTGCAGAGCCGCGGCGATGTTGTCGGGGTGCGGTTCGAGCTGGTACGCGAGCTGCAGCGCCAGCACCCGGTCGTGCACGCCGCGCAGAGCCAGCGCGGCCGTGACCCCGGCGCAGATGGCCGCGGCGCTCGACCCCAGCCCGCGGGCGTGCGGGATGGCGGCCGTGTACCCGACCTCGAGCCCTCCCGGCTGCGGCCCCACCGCGGCGAAGCCCACGCGGGCGGCGCGCACCACGAGGTTCGTCTCGTCGGTGGGCACGTCGCCGTACGCCCGGACCCGCAGCCCCGGCTGGTCCGTGAGCCGCAGCGTCAGCTCGTCGTACAGCGTCAGGGCGAGCCCGAGCGCGTCGAAACCGGGCCCGAGATTCGCACTCGTGGCCGGCACCCGCACGGTCACCTGTTCGACAGCAGTGGATCCCACCGGCTAGACGAGATCCAGCCTGGCGGCGACGATCTGCGCGTCGGGCGGCACCTGGGTGGGCTTTGCCGCCCCGCTGATCGCCCAGTCCGGGTCCTTCAACCCGTTACCGGTGACCGTGCAGACGACGCGCTCCCCCGGGGAGACCAGGCCGTCACGGTGGGCGTTGAGCAGGCCCGCGACGCTTGCCGCCGACGAGGGCTCGACGAAGACGCCCTCGCGGGTGGCGAGCAGCCGGTAGGCGGCCAGGATCTCGCGGTCGCTGACGGCCTGGATGGCGCCACCGGACTCGTCGCGGGCGGCGATTGCCTCCGTCCAGGAGGCGGGATTGCCGATCCGGATCGCGGTCGCGATGGTGGACGGCGACTTCACCCTCTCGCCGCGCACGATCGGTGCAGCACCCATCGCCTGGAAGCCGAGCATCCGGGGCCGCTTCGAGCCCTGGCCGGGCTCGGCCGCGAGCTCGGTGTAGCCCTTCCAGTACGCGGTGATGTTGCCGGCGTTGCCGACCGGCAGGCAGTGCACGTCGGGCGGGCCGCCGAGGGCGTCGCACACCTCGAAGGAGGCGGTCTTCTGCCCCTGGATGCGGTGCGGGTTGACGCTGTTGACCAGCGTCACCGGGTAGTTCTCCGACAGGTCGCGGGCGAGCGTGAGGCAGTCGTCGAAGTTGCCGATGACCTCGAGGAGCTTGGCCCCGTGCACGAGCGCCTGGGCCAGCTTGCCGAGCGCGATCTTGCCGGTGGGGACGAGGACGGCGCAGGTGAGCCCGGCGCGGGCGGCGTACGCCGCAGCGGAGGCCGACGTGTTGCCGGTGCTGGCGCAGATGACGGCCTGGCTGCCGTCCTCGACGGCCTTGCTGATCGCCATGGTCATGCCGCGGTCCTTGAAGGACCCGGTGGGGTTCGCGCCCTCGACCTTCAGGTAGACGTCGCAGCCGGTGCGCTCGGAGAGGTGCTGCGCCGGCACGAGCGGGGTGCCACCCTCACGCAGCGTGATGACCGGGGTGCTCGCGCTGACCGGCAGCCGGTCGCGGTACTCCTCGATGACCCCCCGCCAGGCGCGCGAGGGGGTGAGCCGGCCGGCGGTCGGGCCCGAGGGATCCACGGCAGCTCCAGAAGTGACAGCGGTCGCGCTCATGTCTCGCCTTCCACTCTCATCACGCTCGTCACGGCACGGACGACATCGAGGCCGCGCAGCTCGTCGACGGTGGCGGCGAGCGCCGCATCCGTGGCTGCGTGCGAGACCAGGACGAGCGACGCGTCGTCGCCGCGGCCCTCCTGGCGCACGCTCTGGATGCTGACGTCGTGGGAGGAGTATGCCTGGGCGACGGCGGCGAGCACACCTGCTTTGTCGGCAACGTCGAGGGACACGTGATACCGCGTGACGGTGCGTCCCATCTCGAGCGCCGGCAGGTTCGCGTACGCGGACTCACGCGGGCCACGCACCCCGGAGAGCCGGTGCCGGGCCACGGTGACCAGGTCACCGAGCACGGCGGAGGCGGTCGGCAGCCCGCCGGCACCACGGCCGTAGAACATCATCGAGCCCGCGGCCTCGGCCTCGACGAAGACGGCGTTGTAGGCCTCGCGCACGCCGGCCAGCGGGTGGTTCAGCGGGATCATCGCCGGGTGCACCCGCACGCTGATGCCGGTCTCGGTCTCGGCGCGCTCGGCGATGGCCAGCAGCTTCACGGTGGCGCCCATGGCCCGCGCGCTCGCCATGTCGCCGGTGGTGACCGACCCGATGCCCTCGCGGTACACGTCGGCCGCACTCACCCGGGTGTGGAAGGCGAGCGAGGCGAGGATCGCCGCCTTGGCGGCCGCGTCGAAGCCGTCGACGTCGGCGGTAGGGTCGGCCTCCGCGTAACCCAGGGCGGTGGCCTCCTCGAGCGCCTCGGAGAAGCTCGCGCCGGTCTCGTCCATCCGGGTCAGGATGTAGTTGGTCGTGCCGTTGACGATGCCGAGCACCCGGTGGATCCGGTCGCCGGCGAGGCTCTCGCGCAGCGGGCGCAGCAGCGGGATGGCGCCCGCGACGCTCGCCTCGTAGTAGAGGTCGGTGTCGTTGGCGGCAGCGGCCGCGTACAGGGTCGCGCCGTCCTCGGCGAGCAGCGCCTTGTTGGCGGTGACGACGCCCTTGCCGGCGGCCAGGGCGCTCAGCATCCAGCTGCGGGCCGGCTCGATGCCGCCGACGACCTCGACGACGATGTCGATGTCCTCGCGCACCGCCAGCGCCGCCGCGTCGGACGTGAGCAGCGCGGGGTCGAGCGGCAGGTCGCGGGCGCGCTTGGGCCGCCGGACGGCGACGCCCGCGATCTCCAGCGGCGCACCGACCCGCGCGGCGAGCTCGGTGGCGTGCCGGTCGAGCTGACGCACCACCTCGCTGCCCACCACGCCGCAGCCGAGCAGCGCGATGCGGATCGGCCCCCCCGGCTTTCGGCTTGCCGTTGCTTGCGGTGTTGCACTCATCCGACGTCCAGCGCCAGCAGATCGGCCTCGGTCTCGCGGCGCACGATGACCTGGGGCAGCCCGTCGCGTACGGCGACCACCGGGGGCCGCGGTACGTGGTTGTAATTGCTTGCCATGGACCGGTGGTAGGCACCGCTGGAGGCGAGCGCCAGCAGATCACCCGGGTGCAGGTCGCCTGGCACCGACACGTCGGGGGCGACGAGGTCGCCGCTCTCGCAGTGCTTGCCGACCACGGTGACCGTGCCGGCGGGGGCGGCGCTCGTGCGGCTGGCAAGCGCGACCGTGTAACGCGCCCCGTACAGGGCGGGGCGGATGTTGTCGCTCATACCGCCGTCGACGCTGACGTACGTGCGCAGCCCGGGGAGCTCCTTGACGGTGCCGACCTCGTACAGCGTGACCGTGCCCGGACCGGCGATGGCCCGGCCCGGCTCGACGGCGAGGTGCGGCACGGCGAGCCCGGCCTGCGCGCACGCCTTGGCCACCAGCGCCTTCATCCGCTCGGCCATCTCGGCGATGTCGAGCGGCGCGTCTTCGCTGGTGTACGCGATGCCGAAGCCGCCACCAAGGTCGAGCTCGGGCAGCTCGACGCCGTGGGTGTCACGCACCTGTGCCAGCAACCCGACAAGACGCTCCGCGGCGAGCCGGAAGCCGGCCGTGTCGAAGATCTGCGAGCCGATGTGGGCGTGCAGGCCGACGAGCTCCAGCGACGGGCTGGCCAGCACGTGGGCGATGGCCGCCTCGGCCGCACCGGACGCCAGCGAGAAGCCAAACTTCTGGTCCTCCTGGCCGGTCTGCACGTATTCGTGGGTGTGCGCCTCGACCCCGGGCGTGACCCGGATGTAGACGCGCTGACGTACCCGCTCCTGCAGCGCGATCAGGCCGAGCCGCTCGATCTCCTCGGGCGAGTCGACGGCGACCCGGCCGACCCCGTACGCGATGGCGCGGCGCAGCTCGGGCACCGACTTGTTGTTGCCGTGGAACGTGATGTGCGCGCCCGGGAAGCCGACGGCCTCGGCGACGGCCAGCTCGCCTCCGGTGCAGACGTCGAGCGACAGGCCCTCCTCGTGCACCCAGCGCGCGACCGCCTTGCACAGGAACGCCTTGCCGGCGTAATTCACGGTGGTGTCGGCGCCGAAGGCGGCCCGGAAGTCGGCGCAGCGGCCACGGAAGTCGGCCTCGTCGAGCACCAGCAGCGGGGTGCCGAACTCGGCGGCCAGCGCATCCGCCCGCATGCCCCCGATGCTGAGCACGCCGTCGTCGGCGCGGGTCGCCGTACGCGGCCAGACGGCAGGGTCGAGGACGCCGGGATCGGTGGTCATGCCCGCACTCACATCCGCTCCGGGGCGCTGACACCCAGCAGGCCGAGGCCGTTACGGGTGACGACGCGGGTGGCCTCGACCAGGAGCAGCCGCGCATACGTGAGCGGCGTGGCCTCCTCGTCGCCCATCGGCAGCACCCGGCACGCGTCGTAGAAGCGGTGGTAGGTGCCGGAAAGCTCCTCGAGGTAGCGCGCGACGCGGTGCGGCGCCAGGAACGAGGCGGCGCCGGCGACGACCCGCGGGAACTCCGCCAGCGCCCGGGCGAGGTCGCCCTCCCGCTCGTGGGTCAGGAGCGTGACGTCGGCGTCGGGGTCGAGCGTGAGGCCGAGCTCGGCGGCATTGCGCAGCAGGCTCGACTGCCGGGCGTGGGCGTACTGCACGTAGAAGACCGGGTTGGCGTTGGTGTGCGACGAGAGCACGTCGACGTCGAGGTCCACGGCGGAGTCGGTCGACGCCCGCGCCAGGGAGTAGCGCGCGGCGTCGACACCGACCAGCTCGACGAGGTCGTCCAGGGTGATGAAGGTGCCCGCACGCTTGCTCATCCGCACCGGCTGCCCGCCGCGGAGCACGTTGACCAGCTGGCCGATCAGGATCTGCAGGGTCTGCGCCGGGTCGTCGCCGAAGCAGGCGGCCATCGCACGCAGCCGGCCGACGTAGCCGTGGTGGTCGGCGCCGAGCAGGTAGATGCAGCGCTCGTAGCCCCGCTCGCGCTTGTCGAGGTAGTACGCGGCGTCGGAGGTGAAGTAGGAGGTGTCGCCGTCGGACTTGACGAGCACCCGGTCCTTGTCGTCACCGAAGTCGGTGGTGCGCAGCCAGAGCGCGCCCTCGGACTCGTACGTGTGACCCTCGGCCCTGAGCCGCTCCAGGGCGCGCTCGACGGCACCGGAGGCGGTCAGCGACTTCTCCGAGAACCAGACGTCGAAGGTGACACCGAAGCCCTCGAGGTCGGTCCGGATCGTGTCGATCATCTGCGCGACACCGGCGCTGGCGAAGGTCTCGATGACCTCCTCGTACGGCCGGTTGGGCAGGTCGGGGTGCGACCACAGCACGCGCGCCGCGACCTCGGCGATGTACGCGCCGGCGTAGCCGTCCTCGGGCACCGGCTCACCCTTGGCGGTAGCGAGCTGGGAGGCCGCGAACCGGGTGATCTGCGCGCCGGCGTCGTTGACGTAGTACTCGCGGGTGACCTCGGCGCCGCTCGCCTCGAGCAGTCGGGCCATCGCGTCACCGACGGCCGCCCAGCGGGTGCCGCCGACGTGGATCGGGCCGGTCGGGTTTGCACTGACGAACTCGAGGTTGATGCGCTGCTTGGCGGCCGCGTCGTTGTGCCCGTAGCGCTCGCCGGCCGCGACGATCGTGCGCGCGATGCCGCCCAGGCTGGCGAAGCTGATGTTCAGGAAGCCGGGCCCGGCGACGTCGACGGCCGAGATGCCCTCGACCTGGCGCAGCCGCGTGGCGATCAGCTCGGCGATCTCGCGCGGCGGCCGCTTGGCCGCCTTGGCCAGCACCAGGGCGACGTTGCTCGCGTAGTCACCGTGCTCTTTGCTGCGTGGCCGCTCGACGTGCACCGACTCCGGCAGCGGCGCGTCGAACTCGCCTGCCGCCACCGCATCGGCCACGACGGCGCGCAGCACCTCCGAGAGCTCCGCCGGTGTCATGACGTTCAGGGTATCGGCGCAGGCGAACGGGTCCGGTCAGCTGCCGGACTGGTCCGCCGGTGACGGTGGCTGCGCCTGACCCGACGGCGGGCCCTGGGCGAGCAGCTGCTCCGCCTGCTGCGGGGTCGCCCCGGCACAAGCGGCGCCCGGCTCGCCGCCCTGACCGCCACCCGCGTACTCCTGAACGAACTGCTTCAGCCGCGGGTCGGACGCCGAATCGACCTTGAGCTGCAGGCCCCAGGCGGTGGCGATGACCTTTGCCGGCTGACCCGGGTACGGCGACACCAGGACGTAGCTCGGGTCGATCTCGGCGAGCGTGGCCAGCGGCGCCGGGTCGATGCCGTCGGCGTACGTGAGCCAGACCGCTCCGTGCTCGAGCGAGTGCACCGCGTTCTCGTTCGGGACGGGTGCGGTGTAGACGGCGCAATTCAGCGGCACCGGGCTGTGGTCGCCGCCGAGCGGCGGGGTGCGGCTGTAGGTCAGCTTCACGCCCTGGAAGTGGTCGTGCGGCAGGCCGGTGACCGCCACGACCCCGGTGATGTCGCTGCTGCCGCCACTCGCCGTGGCGCTCGGGGCAGGCGCCGGCGAGGACGAACTGCTGCACCCGGCGACCAGACCGGAGGCCAGCACCGCCGCGACGGACAACGTGACGACGCGTCTCACACCGGCTCCGCGAGCCGGCGCACGATGTCGACCAGGTCATCCGGGTCGAAGGGCTTGGTCAGGTAGGCGTCGACCCCGAGCCGGGTGCCGCGGCGGACGTCGGCCTCCTGGGCCCGGGCCGAGAGCAGGACGACCTTGACGTGGGCCGTCTGCGGATCGCTGCGCAGTCGCGCGGCGGCGTCCCAGCCGTCGAGGTTCGGCATCATCACGTCGAGGGTGATCACCGCCGGATCGACCTCGACGACCTTGCGCAGGGCGTCGGCCCCGTCGCTCGCCTCGTGCACCTCGAAGCCCTCGAGCTCGAGGTTCAGGGTGATCAGCTGGCGGATCACGTCGTCGTCGTCCACGACGAGGACGCGGATGGGCTCATCGCCGTCCGGCACCGGGAGGTCAGCTGTCGAGTTCAACGGGCGGCAGGTCTTTCACGGCGGCTTTCCCGAGCCGCAGGTGGATGCCGTCCTTCACGTCCGTGACCTCGCTGATCGGGATGGCGACCTCCTTGCGGCCGAAGAGGTGCCCCTCCTGCAGCAACACATGCGTGACCTTGTGCGTGCGCGGGTCGATCACCAGGCCGTGCACGCGGCCGATGTCGCCGTCACTGGCGTGCACCGGCTCGCCGCGGTGGATCGCGACCTCACCGGCGGGGAGGTCGTCGACGATCTCCCCGCGCGGGGCGTTGTTGCCGAAGTCCTCGAACACCGCGGTGCCGGACCCGCCCAGCTGGAAGTACGGCCAGCCGAGCACCTCGCTGTCGTAGCCGTAAGGCGCTCCGGTGCCGGGCAGGAAGCGGGTGTCCTCCGCGTGGTCGAGGGTCTCGAACTGCGCCAGCGTGCACGACAGCTCGATGTCGTCGTCCGCCGCCACGACCATCCGCACCGGGACGAGCCGGCCGAGGCCCCAGCGTCCTTCCGGCTCCACGACCAGGTGGGCGACCGCCCGGGCGACCGGGTTGATCACGACCGTGACGAGCTTGCCGCACGGCCCGTCGGAGCACCGCACCTCGGCACCGATCTCGAAACGTTCAGACGCGCCCTGAGTCACCACGCGGTGATCGTAAGTCACTCAGTTCTGTTCGTAGTGCACGTTGGTGATCGCGGCCTCGTCGGTGAGCACGCGATCACGTCGTCCAGGCTGGAGATCGCGCCGAAGTCGTTGAGGATGATCGCGTACGCGATGGTGTGGCCGCTCCTGGCGTCGACGTAGCCGGCCAGGTTCTCGGCGACGAGCTTGCCCTCCTCGACCGTCGTGCCGGTCTTGCCGTGCACGTGGCCCTTCGCCGACGAGCAGGGGCAACGCGTCGCGGTAGGTCGCCGCCACCGGGGTCCGGCTCATGAGCGTCAGCATGTCGACGATGGCGCGCGGTGACGCCTTGCTGTCCGGGCTGCCGCTGCCGTTGGTCGGGAAGTCGAACGAGTCGCCCGGGATGCCC
Organism: Frankiaceae bacterium; assembly: GCA_965199805.1. Classification (GTDB taxonomy): domain Bacteria; phylum Actinomycetota; class Actinomycetes; order Frankiales; family Frankiaceae; genus DATAZK01. Next base: position 936,439 of record CBDATO010000001.1, read on the forward strand.
AGGTCGATGAGCGCGGTACGCTCCGCCGCCAGCGCGCCGGTCACGGTCCGCTGTCCCTGCGAGAGGCCGTACTGGGTGAGCGCGAGGTTCGCCCCCAGGTTGAGGCTGACCTTGAGGATCAGCCGGGCCTGCTGCGCGAAGGGCAGCGAGGTGGGCGAGGCGATCGGCGTCCCTGTAGCTGTCGACGGCCGGCAGGCCGGACGTCGGGTCGGCCGCGACAGCGGGCGCGTCGACCGTGACACCGCTGCGCTGCAGGGCGGCGATGAACGCCGTCCGCGCCAGGTTGTCCGGCTTGTCGATGCGGAACGTGCCGACGAACTGCGGGCGGCCCGACAACGGCGCCTTGTAGTCGACCGGGATGGTGCCGGCGACCGTGCCGGAGCAGCCCGGGGTGCCGACGCAGTCGACGACGCCGGTGACGGACGTACCCGCCGGGGTGGTGCCGTCCGGGATGGCGACGGTGGGCTCGGTGCCCGCCGCGGTGGTCATGACCGTGCCGGTCACGGCGAAGCCGGGCGTCTTGGGCCGGTAGTCGATCTTCGCCGGCTGGCCGGGCGTGGTCGGCGTGACCGTCACGTCGATCATGTCCTCGTTCAGCATCGTCGGCGTGATCAGCAGCTGCTGATTGGGCACCCGGTAGCTCGAGAAGAGCCGGTCGTCGACGGCGACGTCACCGTCGATACGGGTGATGCCGGCGGCCTTCACCTGGTCGGCCAGGGCCTGCAGCCCGGTCAGCGGGTCCTGCGGCACCGACGAGATCTGCCGCAGCTGCACGAGGACTTTCGTCGCCCGGGCGTGCCGGGCCGCGTTGGTGAGGCACTCCGCGACGACGAAGTAGCCGGTGCGCTGCGCCGTGGCCGACATGACGTGCGTCAGCTCCCCGGTGTCGAGCACGATCGGCAGGTCGATGCGGTCCGTCAGGTCCTCGACGGCGTCGGCGAGGCCGCGCTCGATCAGCGCCGCCGGCAGGATGTCGTGCACCAGCCCACGCAGCTCCCGCGCCGACATGTCGATCGCGACCCGCAGCCGGGTGGCGGTCGCCTGGATCTCGGGCGTCGAGTCGGCGTGACGGGCGATCTGCTGGGCACCGAGGGCGATGGCCACCAGCTGCGCCTGCATGCCGTCGTGCAGGTCCTGGGCGATCCGGTTGCGCTCCCGGTCGCCGGCCTCGACGATGCGGCGGCCGGCCACCTGCAGCGCATGCTCGCTCGTCCGCAGCTCGGAGGTGAGCCGCTCCTGCTCGATCGCGAGAGCGACCACCCGGCCGGTGGCCTGCACCAGCCCGGGATCCTCGTTGCGCACCGGGTCGTAGCTGATCTCCACCACCGCCTCGCCGTGCACCTGGACGGGCGCGTCGGCGAGCCACGACCCGAGCTCGTGGATCTCACCCGTACGCGCGAAGCCCCCGAGCAGCACGCCGACCGCGAAGACGATCGGTACCGCGCCCAGCAGGACCATCTGCACCGTGAAGGCCTCGGGCGGCATCAGGTGGAACAGCGGCATGATCACGTACGGCTGGATCGCCACCCCGAGCACCGCGATCATCCCGTACGCGTAGAGCGGACCGAGCCCCCGGCGCTGGGACCGGCCGGCACGATACAACCGGACGCCCAGGATGTAGGCGGTCACGCCCATCGCGGCGAGACCGCACCCGTTCTGCACCCATTCGCCGGCCCGGTGCGCAGCCTCGGAGTCCGTCAGAGCGAGCCACCCGTCCGGGCTGTTGCTCGGCCGGAACAGGTAGAGCGGCACCTGCAACACCAGCGCGACAACGAAACCGGCCACCACCGTCAGGCGGGCGAGCCGCGACCGCAGCCTGCCGGACGGGAACGCGAGCAGCAGGTGGACGACCATGGCGAGCGGAACGGTCGCCGTCACGACCCCTACGCAGGCCAGCACCGGGTGGTCGGTGTTGCCGAGCACGGAGAGCATCCACCCGACCGACGCGGCCACGATGATCACGCCCATGCGGCTCTTCGGCCGACGCCACCAGGCCGTCAGTCCCGCAGCCGTGTAGACCGCGCCGAGGGCCGCATACGCGACGCGTAGGCCGAGGTAAGGCCCGCCGCCGTCCGTGATGAGCGCGATCTCCAGGGCGACGACGAAGACCGACAGCGCGCCGATTCCGACGAGCGCCGGGCGCGCGGGATGACCCACGGACAAGCGCACCGGCGCGGGCGTTGTCGTCACGTACCCCGCTCCCCTGGGCTGCTCGTCCCTGTCACTCCCCGACACCGCCCTCGACCCGGAGCGGTGGACCGCCCAGTGTGGACGCCCACGGACATCCGACCGAGGGACCCAGGTCGTGTGATCGTCAGAACGGGCAGGCATCGTTGCTCGCCAGAGGGCCGCTGGTCTCCCAGGGAGTGCTGAACGTGGTTCGGCGCTTGGACGGCACGGGCTTGTCTGGTCGGGGCTCAGACGGTTCGGGATCCGGTGGTGCGGGTTCGGCGGGGATGTCGAAGTCCGCGTCGTCAGGTGGCCGGTAGTCGTACCGGGCGACGGGATAGTGCCGGCCGAGGGGACTGACCCAGACCGGTGGTTCGGTGTCGCTGGTCGTGAGGGTCCATCGGGTTTCATGCTTGACGCGGTGGTGTTTGGGACACAGCGGGTGCAGGTTGTGCCGGCACGTTTCCCCACCATTGCCGTCGGCTCGGTGAGGGACGGCGTGGTCGAGGTCGCAGGTCTCGGCGCGGCGGTTGCAGAACGGAAAGATGCAGGTCCGGTCACGGGCCCGGACGTAGCGGGCGAGGGCTGCGGAAGGCCGGTAGGTGCGCCGTCCGAGGTCGAGCAGCCCACCCGTCAAAGGGTCGTGCAGCAGCCGCCGCCACGACGCATCCATTGCCAGGTCGCGGGCCATCGACGCGGGAAGCGGGCCGTAGCCGGCGAGCTCGGCCGGGCGGTCTCGCAGGCCGAGCACGGTCGGCAGGTCCATGGTGACGTTGACGGTGACCTTGTACGGCTTCGGGTCGAGGGCTCCACCGTCGGCGCCGGCCTTGTCGGCTGTCTCTGCCATGGTGCCGGTGACCAGCGCCAGCAGCGCGGCCACGCGGAGCTGCCCGGCGGAGCGGGGCGTCTGCGACCCTTTCTCGACGGCGCCGAGCTTGCGGGCAGCATCCTGAATCGTTGCGTAGATCGCCAGCACATCCGCCGCATCCCCGACCACGCGCAGTTCGGCCTGGCCGTCGTCGCGGCGGAAGTAGTCCACGTCGTGCTGGACCTTTGCGGTCCCCGCGGCCTTACGCGTCCGGTCCGGCGTGATCAGCGTCAGCGCCCGCCGCAGCGACGTCCGCAGCTGCGCCAACGACTGCTTACGCGCCCGCGGAAGAACCCGCCGCGCGATCCATACCGCCTGGGCGTCGGTGAGCGTGGACGTGACATCGCATATCGCGGCGGCCTGCCAGAAGATGATGTCTCCAGACCGCAAAGCCTCAGCCACCATGTTCAGGCGGCCCGACAGGGCATCGGCGACCATGATCCGGTTGTCCGCCGTGATCTCCGACATCCGGACCGCCGCTGCCACCTCACAGCACAACGAGCGTTCCGCCAGCTCCCGTTCGTCGGCAGTGCCGCGGTCTTCGAGCCCTCGTACGGAGCGGGCAGCGGCTGCGATAGCCACACAGCTGCATGAGGCGACGTAGGCGGTTTGCCGCTCCCACGCCACCATCAGATCGGCGATCCCCGACGGTTTCAGTTGATCGATACGGACCTTGTCCAAGGCGGTAATCACCTCCGGACCCGGCGGCGCAATCAACGCTGCTGCGACCACCCCGGAGGGAGACAATAAGTCGAACATGCGTTCGACTCTAGCCGGTCAAGACGGCCATGACCAGGCCCAACAGCGATCTGTGGACAACTCGCGCGCCCCGATCACGACCGAACCGCAACAGGCCAGAAGTGCTTATGGGGCCGCGGACGCAGGGGCGCTTCAAAGGCCAAATCCTCACCCGCGGCGGACGCCGCGTGGTCAGGATGACCGATTGCCAGATGGGATCACTGGGTGCCCCCGAACGGGGTTTGAAACCCGCACCACCGCCTTCGGCGGGTGGTCCGACCGTCGGGGACGTGCAGGTCAGGAGACCTGTTCCTGGCCGGCCACCGCCTCGACCTGATCGACCGGCACGCTCCCCCGCATGTCATCAGAATGTCTGCTCGTGCCGGTCCGTGATGTTCAGGGGTCGCCCCGGGCGCGACGCCGACGTCACCGACCGGATTTGCCGGATTGCCCAGTCGCGCGGCCTGCGGAAGAACGCGGCCTGCAGCTTGTCGAGGCGTCCACCATCAAGGGACCGGAGGTCCTCGACGGCTTCAGCTTCTTAGCGAGCGAGGAGCCGGTGGACTGCCCGACAGGCGGTGCCCTTGTTGGCTAATGGCCGACCTCTTCAGCCGCTACCGCATAGAACGTGCCGGCGAGGATGCGCTCAAGCGTGCGCTTCTCGCGGAGGCGGGACTTCGGCCTGGTGCTGGGCGGTGTCGGAGCCGAGGGTCAGGTTCCCGCGGGTGACGGAGGCGGTCATCGACTGTTGTGGGTCATCGACGGTGGATCGCTGCATGAGGTGGCGGCTGGTGGCCAAGTCGCTCGGTCCACGTTGTGGGCGTTCGCTTGCCTGCCCGGGGGGCGGCGCCTTCAGCCCAGGTACCGGTCCGACCTGTTATTGCTGGTCAGACCTTGTGCCCCCGGCAGGATTCGAACCTGCGCCACCGCCTCCGGAGGGCGGTGCTCTATCCCCTGAGCTACGGGGGCGTCTGCCCTCTGGGCAGCCGCCGTTGGAGCGTCCCAATCAGCGGTGTCAGGTTATCAGTGAAGTCAGCTCCGCCGGGGTGCTCAGTGCAGCGTCACCACCCAGCCGCGCGCCGGCTCGCCCCCCGGCGTCACCCACGACGCCTCCACGTGACCGACGGCGGTCTCATCGCTGTGCCCGGGGGCCAGCAGGCGGCGCAGCGCGAGCACCAGCTGCCGCCCCTGCGGTTCGGCGGTATCCGTGGCGTCGACGACCACGGTCGTGCCGACCGCGTCACTGCTGGTGACCCGGGAGCCATGCGCGTCGACACGGCCGTCGAGGGCGCAGCCTGCGGTGACCGTCGGATCCGGGGTGTCGCTGACCGTCTGGGCCTGCGGCTCGGCGAGGCCCTGGACCAGCAGGAGCAGCTGGGCGACGGCGACCGGGTCGAACGCGGCGTCGTAGATCCAGCGCTTGCCGAGGACGCCGTGCTCGGACGTCCCCAGCAGTGCCGCGGCGGGGGCGTCGGAAGGCGCACCGCGGTAGGCCAGCGGCACGGCGTAACCGGGCGCGTCCGGATGCGCCGTGTCGGTGACGAACAGGTACTCGACACCCACCTCGCCGGCCGGGTCGTCCAACCGGAAGCCGCCCGCGCGCTCCAGCCGCAGACCGGCCGGGCCGCGTACGTACCAGGGCTGCTGCGGCAGCCACTGCGCGACCAGGTCGAGCTTGGCCGGCTGCATGGTGGTGCGGTGGAGCTGGGACATGGGGACACTCTTCCCGGTGCGGCCCCACGGGTCGCAGCAGGGACCACGGTGGTTAGCTGAATGACGGCGAATGCCATCAGGACGCGCGAGGAGGACGGATGACCACCACCGCCGCAGCCGACACGACACCGACCTACCCGGAGCCCAGGTTCCGCAGCATGGAGGAGGCGACCCCGGAGGAGCTGGCCGTCCTCGTGGCGGAGTCGTCGCGGATCCTGAACGGGCAGCTCGTGCAGACGATGGTCGGCCTGCTGGACCACCTCAAGGGCGCCAAGATGGGCAACCCCGTCGACCGCTACGAGCACTCGCTGCAGACCGCGACCCGCGCCTACCGCGAGGGCGCCCACGTCGACATGGTGGTCGCCGCGCTGCTGCACGACGTCGGTGACGCTATGGCGCCTGCCAACCACAGCGAGCTCGCCGCCGCGATCGTCGCGCCGTACCTCGACGCCGAAGCCACCTGGGTCGTCCGGCACCACGGCGTCTTCCAGGGCTACCACTACTGGGACAAGCTCGGCCTCGACCACACGGCCCGGGAGCGCTACCGCGGCAACCCGTACTTCGACGCCGCCGCCCACTTCTGCGCCGCGTGGGATCAGGTGGCCTTCGACCCGGACTACGACACGCTGCCGCTCGAGACCTTCATGCCGATGCTCGACGAGGTTTTCAGCCGCCCGGCGAGCGGCTTCGGCAGCGACTGAGCGCCGCCCTTGACCTCAACCGGGCTTGAGGTTGCACCGTGAGCGGATGACCTTCACCGCGCAAGAACTCGACTACCTCAAGAGCCAACAGCTGGGCCGGCTCGCCACCGAGCAGCCGAACGGGACGCTGCAGGTCAGCCCGGTCGGCTACACGGTGAACGACGTGACAGGCGCCATCGACATCGGCGGCTTCTTCATGTCGACCAGCCAGAAGTACCGCAACGTCGTGGCCAACGCGAAGGTCGCCTTCGTGGTCGACGACGTGCCGTCGGTCGACCCGTGGCGCGTACGCTGCCTGGAGATCCGCGGCAGCGCCGAGGCGATCGCGCCGACCCACCCCGCGACGCCCGGCGACGACGACGCGCTCATCCGGATCCACCCGACCCGCGTGATCAGCTTCGGCTTGGACGGCGTGAGCGACCCGCACGAGATGCTGGAGAAGATGCGCGAGGGCGCCTGACCCCGGACAGCGGAGTGGCCGATGGATCCGCGGATCCATCGGCCACTTCGTACAGCTGAGGTCAGACCCCGGCGGCTGCCCGCACGGTCTGCTTCAGGGAGCTCATCGTCGCGATGACGGCGGCAGGCTCGTAGCCGCAGTGCGCCATGCAGTTGTCGCAGCGCGGGTCCTTGCCACGGCCGAAGCTGTCCCAGTCGGTGTCCTCGAGCAGCTCCTTGTACGACTGCGCGTAGCCGTCGTCGAGCAGGTAGCACGGCTTCTGCCAGCCCAGCAGCGAGTACGACGGGATGCCCCACGGCTTGCACTCGAAGTCGGCCTTGCCCTCGAGGAAGTCGAGGAACAGCGGCGAGTGGTTGAGGCGCCACTTCTTGCGCCGCTTCTGGCTGAACGCCTCCTTGAACAGCGCCCGGGTCTGCTCGACCCCGAGGAAGCCGTCCTGGTCGGGCGCCTTGCTGTACGCGTAACCGGGCGAGATCTGCATGTTCTCGACGCCCAACTCGTCGTTGAGGTAGTCGAGCACCTCGATGACGGTCTGCGGGGTGTCGGTGTTGAAGAAGGTCGTGTTGGTGGCGACGCGGAAGCCGGCCTTCTTCGCCAGCTTGATGGCCTCGACGGCCTGGTCGAAGACGCCGTCCTTGTTGACCGAGGCGTCGTGGCGCTCGCGCAGACCGTCGATGTGCACGATCCAGGTGAAGTCACGGTGCGGGGTAAAGCGGTGCAGGTGCTTGGGCAGCAGCACCGCGTTGGTGCACAGCATGACCATGCGCTTGTCGGCGAGGAGGCCGTTCACGATGTCTTCGATCTGCGGGTGCATCAGCGGCTCACCGCCGGCGATCGAGACGGCGGGCGCCCCGGCCTCGCGGACGGCAGCGATGGCCTGATCGACCGGCATCCGTTGCTTCAGCAGCGCCGCCGGCTGCTGGATCTTGCCGCAGCCTGCGCAGGAGAGGTTGCAGGCGAAGAGCGGCTCGAGCTCGACCACGAGCGGGAACTTCTTCACCCCGTGCAACTTCTGGTGCATCAGGTAGCGACCGATGCGCAGGTTTTGGCGCATTGGCATGGCCATGGTCAGATCACCTCTCGGGGAAGCGTGAAACGAACGTCCTCATCGACGGTGCGGCGTTCGCGCACCGTCACGGGGCCCAGGCCGGACAGCGCCTGCACCACTTCGCTGATCAGGTTAGGAGGCGCGGAGGCTCCCGCGGTGAGACCGATGCTGCGCACCCCGCGCAGCCGCTCGAGATCGACCTCGCTCGCGTCGTCGACCATCACGGCCGCCGCGCCGACGCGTTGCGCCACCTCGACAAGACGGGTCGAGTTGGACGAGTTGGGCGAGCCGACCACGATCACCAGGTCGGTCTCGTCGGCGACCTCACGGACCGCCGCCTGCCGGTTGGTGGTCGCGTAACAGATGTCGTCGCTGGGCGGCGCCATCAGGTCGGGGAAGCGGCGGTGCAGCGCCGACGCGATCTGCTGCGCCTCGTCGACGGCGAGGGTGGTCTGCATGGCGTACGCGAGCTCCACCCCCTCCGGGACCCGGACCGACAGCGCGGCCTCGACGTCTTCGACGACGATGACCTGATCCGGAGCCTCACCCACCGTACCGACGACCTCTTCGTGATCGGCGTGGCCGAGCAACAGCACGGTACGGCCGCGCTCGGCCTGGCGCTTGACCTCCTGGTGCACCTTCGCGACCAACGGGCAGGTCGCGTCGATGAAGCGCAGGCCGCGCTCGATGGCCTCGGACCGCACCTGGGGGGTCACCCCATGCGCAGCGAAGATCACCTGGGCGCCGTCCGGCACCTCGTTGAGCTCGGTGACGAAGATGGCCCCGCGCTCCTGCAGGTCGCGGACGACGTGCGCGTTGTGGACGATCTGCCGGCGGACGTACACCGGGGCGCCGAAGCGGTCGATGGCGGCCTTGACCGTGTCGATCGCCCGCTCGACGCCGGCGCAGAACGAGCGCGGCGACGCCAGCACGATCTCGCGGGCGCCGACGGCCTCGGCCCAGGACTGCAGGATCGGGGCGATCCGGCGCAGGGTGCGCAGGGCGGTGAAGCCGCGCGGAACGATGCCGGGATGCAGGAGCGGCGCATCGGCGGTGTCGCTGATGCAGCGCACGGCGACGAAGGGCCGGTCGGCGGCGGTGGACGCGACCGCCGCAGCCACCGCGGCCGTCTCCATGTCGATCGCGAGGACGCCCTCGGCCGCGAGCCGGGCCCGCTCCTGCGCCGTGGTCTTGGGGGCCGCCGCGCTCATCGTGGCGAGCGGCCCGACGTGGACGCGCAGACCGGCGCGCCGCAGCGAGGCCGCCAGCAGCGGCGCCGACGGACAGGGGAAGACGCCCGCGTCGCTGCGCACCTCGCTGGCGACGACGACGTCACCGGGCATGACGTGCGAGGCGATGCCGCCCGCGACGCCGAGCACCGCGACCGGGCCCTCGCCGGGGCCGAACGCCTCGAAGCTCTTGAGCCGGCCCGACGCCCGCCGCATGCCCATGCCGGTGCGCAGCACCGTCGAGCCGGACAGCACACGCCGCACCGCGGCGTGCTCGGCACGCAGCGGTGTGAAGACCGTCAGGTGGGTCGCCGGGTCAGCCATGGCCGGGCCCTGCATGGTCGGCGGAACCGAGGTAGCGCCCGAGGGCGGACACCGGGAAGACCATGCGGTACAGGTGGTAATTGATGTAGAAGTCCCCCGGGAAGCCGGTGCCGGTGAACTGCGGCTCGTCCCACGAGCCGTCCTCGCGCTGGGTGGCGGCGAGCCAGGCCACCGCCCGCTCGACGCTTTCGGTGTCGACCGGGCCCAGCGACGAGCGGTCCCGTCCCGCCAGGCAGGCCAGCAGCGCCCACGCGGTCTGCGACGCCGTCGACTCGCCGCGCCCGGCCCAGGCCGGGTCGTCGTACGAGCGCATGTCCTCGCCCCAGCCACCGTCGGGGTTCTGGTGGTCGCGCAGCCAGGTGAGTGACCGGGTGACCGCCGAGCTGGACGGGCGCACGCCGGCGGCTACCAGGGCGGGCACGACGGCACCGACCCCGTAGACGTAATTGCAACCCCAGCGACCGAACCAGGAGCCGTCGGCCTCCTGCTCACGCAGCAACCACTCGACCCCGCGCCGGCATGCAGGCGACTCTGCCAGACCTTCGGCCGCCAGCAGCTCAACGACATGGGCCGTGACGTCGGCGGACGGCGGGTCGATGACCGCACCGAAGTCGCAGAACGGCAGCTTGTACGCGAGCTCCCGGGTGTTGTCGGCGTCGAAGGCACCCCAGGCGCCCTTCTTGCACTCCATGCCGAGCAGCCAGTCGACCCCGCGCCGGATGGCCGCCTGACGTGGGTCGTCACGGGGGACGGTGCGGCGCAGCGCCAGCAGCACCTCGGCGGTGTCATCCGTATCGGGGTATCCGTCGTTCGCGAACTCGAACGCCCAGCCGCCGGCCGGGGTGTCGGGGCGGCGCACCGCCCAGTCGCCGCGCACCCGGATCTCCTCGGCGACCAGCCAGTCGGTCGCGCGGACGAGCACCGGGTCGTCGGCCGGCACGCCGGCGTCGAGCAGGCCGTTCATGGCGAGGGCCGTGTCCCACACCGGCGACTGGCAGGCCTCGAGCCGGCGCACCATGCCCGACGGGGTCTGCTCCCGGACGAGGAAGCCGTCGAGGCCCTTGAGCCCGGCGACCATCGCCGGCGAGTCCAGCGCGTAACCGGACAGATGCAGCGCCAGCAGCGAATAGACCCAGGGCGGCTGGATGCCGCCCCAGCCGCCGTCGGACTCCTGGCGCGCGAGCACCCATTCCAGGCCCTGCCGGACGGCGAGCTCACGCACGCCCCGCACGGCCCGGCGGGCGTAGGCGTGCAGCACCTTGTCGGCGCGCTGGAAGGCGCCGCCCCAGGAGCGCACCGGCTGCAGCGGCTCGGCGGGCAGGCCGCTGCGGATCTCGTCGATGCCGAACGGCAACGGCCGCTGCGGGCGCAGGGTGGCGACGATGGTCAGCGGGACGACGGTCTGGCGGGCCCAGCAGCCCCAGTCGTACAGGTTGAAGGGGAACCACTTCGGCAGGAAGATGAGCTCCGGCGGCAGGTTGGGCAGCTCGTCCCACGACCAGAGGCCAAAGAGGGCCATCCAGATGCGGGTGAAGACCCGGGACCGTTCGATGCCCCCGCGCTCGAGGATCCAGGTCTGCGCGCGCTGCATGTGCTCGGCGCCGGGGGCGTCGCCGGCCAGACGCAGGGCCACCCAGGCCTCGACGGTGGTCGACAGGTCACCGGGGCCGCCGTAGTAATTGGCCCACGTGCCGTCGGCGCGCTGCTGCGAACGGATCCAACGCGCGGCCTCGTCGGTCTCCTGGGCGGTGCGGATGCCGAGGAACTCCCGCAGCAGCAGGTCCTCGGCGTCCATCGTCACGTTGGTCTCGAGCTCGCCCTTCCACCAGCCGGCGGGGTCCTGATCACGGCGCAGCCAGTCGACGGCGCGCTCGAGAGCGACGGCTGCGTCGACCTGCACGGCCGGGGACGACTGGTGGGCGAAGGTGGTCATGCGTAACGCCCCGAACTGGTTGAGCATCTTGATCCGCGAGCGGCCGGCATACGCGCCGAGGTGCGGGTCACCGGCTGGTCCCCTTCCGATTCTTCGTACGTCAGCTGCCGGACGTGTAGTAACGGGTCCGGGCATGTAGCGCAAACGGCGCAGACCCGGGTAGAACAGGAGGCCTCGTTGCCCGTCGCATTGTCTCCTCAGAAGACGCCGGGAACGGCGCCCGACCCCACGTGGCGTCGAACTTGCTGAGAAAAACCTGCTTGGAGCCTACGAACTCGCTCATGGGTCAGCCCCATTCCCCGGAGCAGGTCTGGCTTTCCTCACGCATTGCGACGCTGACGGCACGCAGAGCGCAACAAGAGAACTTTCCGGTCGCCAGCCGACTACTGCGAGCGACGACGCGTCAGGACCTGCTGGACATCTACATCGTCGCCCGGCTCATCGACGACGTCGGTGACGAGGCGCCCGGAGACCGGCTCGCCCTGCTCGACGTGGTCGACGCCGACCTGCGCCGGCTCCCGGCCGGCGACCCCGAGCTCGCCCCCGTCGCCGCGCTCGTCACCGCCGTACGCGAGCGGGGACTGCCGACCCGGCCCTTCCACGACCTCGTCGACGCCAACCGCATGGATCAGACCGTGACCCGCTACGCCGACCTCGAGGCGCTGCGCGGCTACTGCACGCTGTCGGCCAACCCGGTCGGGCGGCTCGTGCTCGCCGTCGGCGGGCTCGACGACGAGCGGCGCTGCGTCCGGTCCGACGCCGTCTGCACGGGGCTGCAGATCACCGAGCACTTGCAGGACGTCGCCGAGGACCTGCGGGCCGGCCGGATCTACCTGCCGCAGGACGCCATGGCCCGCCACCGGGTGACGGACACCGAGCTCGCCCGGCCCACCGCCGACCTCACCCCCGCGCAGCGCACCGCCGTCGCCGCGCTGCTCGGCGAGCTCGCCGGCGTCGCCCGCGGCCTGCTCGCCGAAGCCCGCCCGCTGGCCGCGACGCTGCCGGGCAGCTTGCGCATCGCGGTCGCCGGGTTCGGCGCCGGCGGCGAGGCGGCGCTCGACGCCGTCGTCGCCGCGGGGGCCGCAGCTGTGCACACCACCCCGCGTCCGGTACGCCACCGCCTGCTGCTGCACACGCTGCGCACGGTGGCCGGCGCCGGCCGAGACCGGCGTAGCGCATGAGCACCCCGGACCAGGCCCAGCGCATCGTCGTCGTCGGCGGAGGTCTCGCCGGGCTCGCGGCGGCGGTCGAGCTCGCCGACGCCGGCCGCCAGGTGACGCTGCTCGAGTCGCGCCCCCGCCTCGGCGGCGCGACCACCTCCTTCACCCGCGACGGGCTCACCCTCGACACCGGCCAGCACGTCTTCCTCGGCTGCTGCACCGAGTACCGCGACTTCCTGCGCGTGCTCGGCGTCGACCACCTCACCGACCTGCAGCGCCGGCTCGACGTGCCGGTCCTGCACACCGAGGACGGCGCCGTACGCACCGCCCGGCTGCGCCGCAGCCGGCTCCCGCTGCCCCCTCCGCTGCACCTGTCGGGCGGCCTGCTGCGCTACGGCGCGCTGCCGCTGGCCGACCGGATGCGCAGCGTGCCCGCCGTGCTGGCGCTGGCCCGGCTCGACCAGCAGGACCCGGCCGTCGACGCCCAGTCCTTCGGCTCCTGGCTCGCCGCCCACGGCCAGCGCCGGGAGAGCTGGCCGGCCCTGTGGGAGCTGCTCACCGTCGCCACGCTGAACGCGTCGGCGGAGCACGCCAGCCTCGCGCTCGCCGCCAAGGTGGTGCGCACCGGCCTGCTCGAGTCCGCCGACGGCGCCGACATCGGCGTCAGCCGGGTGCCGCTCGGCAAGCTGCACGGCGCCGCGGCACAGGCCTGGCTGCAGGCGCGGGGCGCGCAGGTGCACACCGGCGTGCGGGTGCGCGAGGTCGCCCGGTCGCCCCAGGGCTGGACGGTGCGTACGGACGACTCCGGCGAGCTCGCGACGCTGACCGCCGACGCCGTCGTGCTGGCCGTGCCGCACGACGCGGTCGCCGCCCTTGCCCCCGCCGAGGCCGGGATCGACGCGCAGGCGCTGCACGCGCTGGGCAGCCGCCCGATCGTCAACGTGCACCTGTTCTACGACCGGGTCGTCTGCGACGAGCACCTGGTCGCCGCGATCGACTCGCCGGCACAGTGGATCTTCGACCGGACCGCGGCCGCCGGCTACCGGGACGGGCAGTACCTGGCGGTCTCGCTGTCGGACGCCGCCGAGTGGCAGACCCGTACGGCCGCCGAGATCCGGGAGCTCTTCGTCGCCGAGATGGCGCGCCTGCTGCCCCGGGCGCTGCCCGGGCGCGCACGAAAGGTGCTGGTCACCCGCGAGCCCCACGCGACGTTCGACCAGGGCCCCGGCCAGCTCGCCCGCCGCCCGGCCAACGCCACCCAGGCCCCCGGGCTCCTGATCGCGGGCACGTGGACCCGCACCGGATGGCCCGCGACGATGGAGAGTGCCGTCCGCAGCGGACGCACGGCCGCGCACGAGCTGCTCGGCCGCCCCGCCGTGCCAGGATGGGGCATCCCCGCCGACCCCCCGCAGCGTGTGGGGTCGGCTGCACTCGCTGCAGGACCCGAGGAAGGGCGATGACGGCAGGTCAGACCACGCTGGACGAGGCATACGCCGAGTGCCGGCGGATCACCCAGGAGCAGGCGCGCAACTTCTCCTACGGCATCCGGTTGCTCCCCGCGCCGAAGCGGTCGGCCCTGTCGGCCGTCTACGCGGTCGCCCGCCGCGCCGACGACATCGGCGACGACCCCGACCTCGCACCGGAGCTGAAGGTCGAGCGGCTGGCCGAGCTGCGCAAGCAGGTGAGCGACCTGCCCGCCCACACCAGCGATCCCGTCATGCTCGCGCTCGACGACACCAGCCGGCGCTTCCCCCTGCCGCTCGACGCGCTCGCCGAGCTCATCGACGGCATCGAGATGGACGTTCGCGGCACGACCTACACCACGTTCGACGACCTGGTCGTCTACTGCCGCCGGGTCGCCGGCACGGTGGGGCGCCTCTCGCTGGCCATCTTCGGCCACCGCCCGCACCCCGACGCCTTCGGTCTCGCCGACCGGCTCGGCATCGCCCTGCAGCAGACCAACATCCTGCGCGACGTCCGCGAGGACCTGACCAACGGCCGGGTCTACCTGCCGGCCGACGACCTCGCGCGCCACGGGGTCACCCTCGAGCTCGACGCGGCGGGCAACCTCTGCGGGCCGGCGGCACCGTTCGCGGCGATGGTCCAGGACGCCACGGCCCGCGCCGAGTCCTGGTATCGCGACGGCTTCGACCTGCTGGACCTGCTCGACCGGCGCAGCTTCGCCTGCTGCGCCGCGATGTCCGGCATCTACCACCGGCTGAACGGCGTCCTGGCCGCCGACCCGACCGCCATCCGCTCCGCCCGGATCTCCCTGTCCGGCGCCGACAAAGCGCGAGTCGCCGTGCGCAGCCTCGCCGGGAAGCGACCATGACTGCAGCCGCCGGCTCCGCCGCGTCCACCACGTCCGACGGGTCCTCCGGCGGGTCGCCGGCCGTCCTCGGCGAGCTGCGTGACCTCACCGAGCCGGCCATGCGCGCGGCGGTCGGTCGCCTCCACCCGGATCTGGCGAAGGTGGAGTCCTACCACCGGGGCTGGACCCAGCTCGACGGCTCCCCCGCGGGCCGGCCCACCGGCAAGGCGATGCGTCCGGCGCTGGCGCTGCTCTCGTCGCGGGCCGTGAAGGGTCCTGACGCGTACGGCATCGCCTCGGGCGTGACGGTCGAGCTCATCCACGACTTCTCGCTGCTGCACGACGACCTCATGGACGGCGACACCGAGCGCCGGCACCAGCCGACGGCCTGGATGGCGTACGGCGCCGGCCCGGCGATCCTGTCCGGTGACGCGCTCGTCTCGCTCGCCACACAAATGCTGCTCGACTCCGGCAGTGCGTCCACCCTCGACGCGATCCGGTTGATGAACCGCTGCCTCGCCGAGTTGATCACCGGGCAGGCCCGTGATCTTGAATTCGAGCACCGCAAGGACATTTCCCTGGCCGAATGCAAGGCCATGGCCGACGGCAAGACGGCGGCCCTGCTGGAATGCGCCTCCGCGTTGGGGGCCGTGCTCTCCGGGGCCGAGGCGGAGCAGGTCGACGCGCTCGGCCGCTTCGGTCGTGAGCTCGGGCTCGCGTTCCAACTCGTCGACGACGTGCTGGGGATCTGGGGCGACAGCGCCGTCACCGGTAAACCCGTCCTGAACGATCTGCGCTCCCGCAAGAAAACACTCCCGATCACGGCAGCTCTCGAATCGGGCGCCCCCGGGCTCGACGCGTTGCGTGAGCTGATGTTCGGCGAGATCGACATCGCGTCGGAGGAGCTGCTCGAGGCGGCCGCCCAGCAGCTGTCGGATGCCGGTTTCCGCAAGTGGACGCTGGACGAGGCGCGTATGCACCTCGCCACGGCCGAGGACCACGCCGCCCGCGTGGGCGCCCCGGCCGACGTCCTCGACGACCTGATCGCGATTGCCCGCTTCAGCGTCTCGCGTTGGTTCTGACGTTTAGCGGCTCGAATCCGTCCGATTAACGGCACCTGCGCACGAACGATCGCTCACGCTGCCGCTGCAGGTGAGCGGCCACACCACGCCGGTTCATCCGATTTGCACCAATCTTCACCTGATCGAGCGTGCTTTGTGACTCAGCGCATAGCGGATTACAGCGGAATGCGTTTCGGATCGGGGCAGTCTTAACACATGGCTTCACGACACATTGTTCAGCTTCTCGACGACCTCGACGGTGGAACGGCCGACGAAACGGTTGTCTTCGGCCTCGACGGCCGCTCGTACGAAATCGATCTGTCCAGCAAGAACGCGGACAAGCTCCGCGAGGCACTGGCCGCCTACGAATCGGCCGGCCGCCCGTTGAGTTCCCGGGAGACGAGCGTCCGTTCGCGTGGCCGCCGCTCCGGCGCCACCGCGGGTGCCTCGGCCGGTCGCGGCGGCGACGACTCGAGCGTCATCCGCGACTGGGCGGCGAAGAACGGCCACCAGGTGAACTCCCGCGGCCGCATCCCTGCCCACGTCCGGCAGGCGTACGAGAGCCGCTGACGCTCAGGCAGCCGCGCTGGTCTCGCTCCGGGCGAGCGCCCGGCACGACGAGCAGAGCTCGGCCTCGGCGTCACCGGCCGGGAATGCGGTGTCCAGGAACAGGAAGATGACCGGCGCCCCACAGAGGGTGCGGCAGTCGGAGACCCGCACGGCGTGCAGGACGTCGACGGCCGCGATCCCCCGCGACCGGCACGAGGCGCCGGTGCTGCCGACGATGAGAGCGCTCACACGCCTTACATCGGCAGGTGTGCGTCCGGAGTTCAGGTCTGCAGTGGAGCCAGTTCGCGTACGAAGTCGTCGAGGAAATCGTCGGAGCCGTCGAGGCCGGCCGGGCGCACCACGAATTTGCTCAGCCCGGCCTCGACGTAACGGCCGATGAGGTCACGCGCCGCGTCCCAGCCCTGCGGGATGAGGTCCTCGAGCGGCGCGTCGCCGCGGCGCTGCTTCACGGCCGTGACGAGCAGCTCGGGCAGCTCGCCGAACGCGACCGGGACGCTGATGCCGTAGTGGTCGGGGTCGACCTCGCGCCCGGCCTCGGCCGCCGTGCGCGTGATGACCTCGATGCCCGCCGCGGCCTCGTCGGGCGTGATGAAGCTGGCGAGCCAGCCGTCGCCGTACCGCCCGATACGCTTCAGGCCGGCCTCGGCGCTGCCGCCGAGCCAGATGTCGAGCGGGGTGTCGGGCAGGTCGCCGACGCTCGCGCCCTCGACGTCGAAGAACTCGCCGTGGAAGTCGACCTCCGGCTCGCGCAGCAGCCGGCGGATGAGCTCGAGCGACTCGTCGAACACCGCCCCGCGCTTGCCCTCGGGCACCGGGAAGGCCGCCCGCTCCTGCTTGCGCGCCGGTGACAGGCCGAACACCGGCAGCACCCGCTTGGGCGCGAGCCGGGCCAGGGACGCCAGCTGCTTGGCGACGAGGATCGGCGACCGGCCGGGCAGGACGGCCACGCCGGTGCCGACCTTGAGCTTGCTGGTGCGCGACAGCGCGTACGACATGCCGATGAACGGCTCGATCAGCGGCGAGTAGACGAGCTCCGAGAGCCAGAGCGAGTCGATCCCCCGCTCCTCGAGCTCGTCGACGTGCGCGGCGAACCGCGCCGGGTCGGAGCCGGTGAGCGAGACGCCGATACGAACCTTCACGCTCCGAGCCTAGGCCCGCGTCCGGTGCTCACACCGGGGACGGCGGCTCGGTGCCGATGACCCCGAGCTTCTCCAGCCGGTCGAGCTCGTCCTGCTCGAGGCCGAGGATGCCGGACAGCACCTGCACGTTGTGCTCGCCGACCAGGTGGGCAGGCCAGCGGATCCAGCGGTCGACCCCGGACATGCGGAACGGCTGGCTCGGCACCAGGTGGGTGCCGACCACGTCGCTGTGCACCTCCTCGAGGTAGCCGCGGGCCATGAGGTGCGGATTTGCCGGCAGGTTGCGCGGGCTGGTGAGGGTGGCCGCGGGCACACCGGCCGCGATCAGCTCCTCGACCGTCGCGGCCACGTCGCGGCCCCGGGCCCACTCGCCGAGCCGGGCGTCGAGCGCGTCGGCGGCCGACCGGCGGCCGGCGAAGCCGGCGAGCGCCGGATCCCGCGCCCACTCCGGCGAGCCGAGCACCTGAACCAAAGCCTGCCACTGCTCGTCGGACGCGACCGACAGCGCCAGCCACCGCTCGTCGGCGGTGCCCATAGCCTCCGGCGCATGGCAGGCGTAGAGCCCCTGCGGCGCCGCGTACGGCGAGCGGTTGCCGTCACGCTGCAGCACCGTGCCGGTGGCCGAGTACTCGATGACCTGCTCAGCCGTCATGTTGAGCGCCTGGTCGAGCAGCGGTGCCTCGACGAGCTGGCCCTCGCCGGTGGCGTCGCGGGCCGCCAGCGCGGTGAGCACGGCGAAGGCGGCGTGCATCCCGCCCATGGGGTCGCACGGGCCGCGCGGCACCAGCGGCTCGCCGTCGGCGTAACCGGTCACCCAGGCCATGCCCGACATCTGCTCGACGGTCTGGGCGAAGCCGAGCCGGCCCCGCCACGGGCCCTCCAGGCCGAAGGCGGGCATGCGCATCATGACTGCGCGCGGGTTGATGGCGTGCACCTGCTCCCAGCCGAGCCCCCATTTCTCGAGCACGCGGGGCGTGTAGTTCTCGACCACGACGTCGGCCCACTCGACCAGCTTGCGGACGAGCTTGCGCCCCTCCTCGGCGGCCTCCTCACCACCGGCCCCGCCCATATCGATGGTGACGCCGAGCTTGTTGGGGTTGATCGCCATGTGGAAGCCGCTGTACTCCCACCAGCGGTCACGCCCGAGGAACATGATCGCGCTGGCGAGGCGCATCGGGTCGAGGTGGCTGAGCGACTCGACGTGCACGGCCTCGGCCCCGAGGGCGGCGAGCAGCTGGGCCACGGCCGGGCCGGCCCACCACGCGGTGAGGTCGAGCACCTTGAGGCCCCGCAGCGGCAAAGCACCGTCGGCCGGCGACGCCGCCGCGGGCCGCTCGCGGATAAGCGTGGCCGGGTCGTCGGCGCCGAGCTCGGGGGCGGGCCCGGGCTGCGGGGCGCGCTCACCGTTCAGCAGGTAGTGCGAGCGCGGCGTGCGTACGCCCGTGGCCGGGTCGGTCGCGTAGAAGTCGCGGGCGACCGGCTGCTCGTCCTCCATGACCGACTTGCCGTCGTTGACCCGCGCGGTCGGCACCCGGAGCTGCTCGGCACGCTCGAGCACCTCGGCCGACGTGTGCGCCTGGGTGTAGCCGCGGACGAGCCGGTCCCACTCCTCGCGGTTGGCGATGCGGCCCTGGATGTTGCCCCACGTCTCGTGGCCGACCATCTCGGGATGCCCGATCAGCTCCGCGAAGGCCTTGAAGTGCTGGGCGCCGTTGGTGTTGAAGCCGATCCAGCCGTCCGCGGTCGGGTCGATGGACGGCAGCTCGACCGACCGCGGGGCGATCGGGAACTGCGGCCGGCCCATCAGGCTGAACATGAGGTCGCCGTACAGGTTGGTGGCGAGCACCATGACCTCGAACCACGAGACGTCGAGCAACGCGCCCTCGCCGCTGCCGACCCCGCGGCGCAGCGTGGCGAGTGACGCGGCGGCGGCGGTGGCCCCGGCCGACCATTCGGCGATGCGGCCGCCGGCCTGCACGGGCGGGCGGCTCATGATGCCGCGGCTCGCGATCGACCCGCACTCGGCCTGCACGGTGAACTCGGTGGCGGGGCGGCCGGCGTACGGACCCGTGAGCCCGTACGGGGTGATCGAGCAGACCACGAGGCGCGGATCGGACTCGTGCAGCGCCTCGACGTCGAGGCCCACGTCACCGGAGTCGATGACGAGGTCGGCGGACGCGATCAGCTGCCGGACGTGGTCGTCGGCCGGCGTACCGACGACCGAGCGCTTGCCGGCGGCGAGGAAGCGGAAGAGTGCGCCGACCGCGTCACCGGTGGCACCCGAGGCGGACCACTGCCGCAGCGGGTCGCCGCCCGCCGGCTCGACCTTGACGACCTCGGCGCCGGCGTCGACCAGCAGCTTCGCCGCGTAACCCCCGGCGATGCCGACAGCGGTCTCGACGACCCGGATGCCACTCAGTGGTCGAACAGCAGTCGGCCTCATGCCACCACCCCGTCCTTGCGCAGCTGCGTGACCTCGTCGCCGGCCAGGCCGAACTCCTCGAGCACCGCATCGGTGTTGGAGCCGACGTAGGCGTACGAGCGGCTGACCGCCTCGCCGTTCGCCTCCATGCCCGACAGCCGCGGCGACGGGCGAAGCTGGCGACCGCCGGGCGTGGTGACGAACGCACCGCGCGCGACGTTGTGCGGGTGCTCGTGCGCCTCCGCGAGCCGCATCACCGGCGCGTAGCAGACGTCGGTGCCCTCGAGCAGCGCCGTCCACTCGTCGCGGGTCTTCGTCTTGAACACCTCGGCCAGCCGGTCACGGACGGCCGGCCACTGGCTCTGGTCGTACTGCTTCGGCAGGTCGTCGGCCGCGACGCCGATGGCGTCGAGCAGCTGGCGGTAGAAGTGCGGCTCGATCGGGGCGACGGTGACGTACTTGCCGTCGGAGGTCTCGTACACGTTGTAGAAGGGCGCACCGCCGTCGAACAGGTTGCTGCCGATCTCCTCGGTGTGCATCCCGGAGCCGGCCATGCCGTAGAAGACGCTGTACAGCGACATGACCCCGTCCAGCATGGCGGCGTCGACCACCTGACCCTTGCCGGTGCGGCTCGCCTCGAACAGCGCACACACCACCCCGTACGCGAGGTGCAACCCGCCGCCGGCGAAGTCGCCCAGCACCTGCAGCAGCGGCACCGGCGGCCCGCCCACCGGGCCGATCGACCCGATCGCGCCCGACAGCGACTCGTAGTTCAGCGAGTGCCCCGCCGAATGCGCCAGCGGGCCGCTCTGCCCCCAGCCGGTGAGCCGTCCGTAGACCAGCTTCGGGTTGCGGGCCAGCAGCTCGTCGGGTCCGAGGCCGAGGCGCTCCGCGACCCCGGGCCGGAAGGCCTCGAGCAGCACGTCGGCCTGCTCGACCAGGCGCTGGACCAGCGCGACGCCGTCCGGCGACTTGAGGTCGACGGCGATCGAGCGCCGGCCGCGGTCGAACTCCCGCCAGTGCAGCTTCTCGGAGTCCTGCGGCGGCTCGGCCGGCGCGTCGCTCACCCGGTTGACCCGGATGACGTCGGCGCCCATGTCGGCGAGCTTCATGGTGCCGTACGGCAGCGCCCCCAGGCCGGCCAGCTCGATGACCCGCACTCCGGCCAGGGGACCGTGCGGGCGTACGGGCGCGGAGCCGGGGGTCTCACTCATGGTCAGCATTCGACCAGAGCAGGGTGCGGCTCCGGTCACCGGGACGGTCCGGTACCTCCTGAGGGCGGTATCGCCTGGTTGTTGTTCAGGACGTAGCCGTTCCACTGGAAGGTCACGTCGGCATGGCCACCGGTGGCGCAGCAGTCGGGGTCGTTGGGCAGGTAGAGGACGTAGCGGAGCGTGATCGTGGCCAACGACCGGTCGAAGACCCCCACCGAGCGACTGGCGGTCGAGTCGTCGTTGCCGATGAACGTGTCGCCGGCGAAGAAGAAGGCCCGGTTCGTGTAACCGTCGGCCTTGTCGGACTCGCTGGCGATGACGACGTTGATCGGATAGTCCGGGTCCCAGTACTTCATGGTGCTGGCGTACGGCGTGTAGCCCAGGGCCTTCACGACCGCCAAGGCCTTCGGCAGCGAGGCGGAGACGGTTGCGCTCGGCACGGGAGCCAGCGTCAGCGGGGCGGTCGGTGCGGCCGTCGGGCCGGCCCCGCCGCCCGTGCCGCCGTCCCGGAGCACGAGCACCGCCGTGACGGCGCCGATGGTGACGAGCAGTACCGCAATGACGGCCATGGTCAGCAGCAGGCGCCGGTCGGTACGACCACCCGCTGCCGGCGTGCCCGGCACGTTGAACCCGCCGGAGTCCGCGGTCTGCTCCCCCGGAGCCGGTGCGGACCCGTCACGCGGCTGCAGCCGGGTGGGGTCCTCGGCCGCGGCCGGGCCGCTCGGCTGCGCCGGACGGTGCAGCGTGCCGAGCAGCTGCGGCAGCTCGGCCGAGACCGGCCGCTTCGTGGGGTCCTTGTCCAGCGCCGCCTCGACCGGCCCCCGCACCTGATCCGGCAGGCCGACGAGATCGGGCTGGGCCTGGGAGATGCGGTACGCGACCGCCGCCACGTCGCCGCTGCCGAACGGGACGCGGCCGGTGCCCGCATACGCGACGCACAGCCCCCAGCCCCAGACGTCGCTCGCGCGGCTCGCCTGCCGGCCGTCCAGCACCTCGGGCGCGAGCCACAGCGGCGATCCGACCACCGCACCGGTCTCGGTCAGCCCCAGCTCGTTCTCCGGCTTGGCGATGCCGAAGTCGATGAGCTTCGGCCCGCTCCAGGCCAGCACGACATTGGCCGGCTTGAGGTCGCGGTGCACCAGCCCCGCAGCGTGCAGGGCGGCGACGCCCGCGGCGATGTCGACGGCGAGGGCCCGCAGCCGCTCGGCCGGGATCGGACCGTTCGTCTCCACGGCGTGCTGCAGCGAGGCGCCCTCGACGTACTCCGTCGCCATCCACAGCAGCTCGCCCTCGGTCTGCGAGCCCAGCAGTGCGGCCACGTGGGGACTGCTGACCCGGCCGGCGGCGTCCACCTCGCGGACGAAGCGCTGCCGGTACTCCCGGTTCTGCGCCAGCACCGGCTGCAGCACCTTGAGCGCGACCGCTTCGTCCTGCGGCCCGAAGGCGAGGTAGACGACACCCATGCCGCCGCTGCCCAGGCGTCCGTGCAGCGCGTACGGCCCGATCGTGGGCGGGTCGCTCGCGAGCAGCGCGGACAAAGGCACGCCGAAGTATCGCTTGCCGGCGGCGTTCTCCCCCTGACACCACACGTGACGGCCGTGTTGCACCGGCGTGAAGTTCTGCGCCCCGGGGGTCCCGACCGGGTCGCGGCGGGAGCGCGCTGATTAAGGTCGGCGCGTGCAGCTGACCCCACGTGAGCAGGAACGGCTCATGGTGCTGTGGGCCGCCGAGGTCGCCCAGCGGCGGCGCGGCCGGGGGCTGCAGCTCAACTACCCGGAGGCGGTGGCGATCCTGTCGGCCTTCGTGCTGGAAGGGGCGCGCGACGGGCGCAGCGTCAGCGAACTCATGGTGAGCGGCCGCGACGTACTGACCCGCGCCGACGTGCTCGACGGCATCCCCGAGATGCTGGTGGAGGTCCAGGTGGAAGCCACGTTTCCGGACGGCACGAAGCTGGTCACGATTCACGAGCCCATTCCGTGACGCCCGGCGAAGTGCTGTACGGCGAGGGTGACATCACGCTGAACCCGGGGCGGCCCGTCCTGCTGATGCACGTCGAGAACACCGGTGACCGGCCGATCCAGGTCGGCTCCCACCTGCACTTCGCCGAGACCAACGCGGCGCTGGCGTTCGACCGCGAGGCCTCCTGGGGCCACCGGCTCGCCGTGCCCGCCGGCACCTCGGTGCGGTTCGAGCCGGGCATCGCGCAGGACGTCGAGCTCGTGCCGCTCGCCGGCGCCCGCATCGTCTACGGAATCCGCGGGCTCGCAGCCGGACCGTTGGACCGGGCATGAGCGATCTGAGCCGGGAGCGTTACCGGCAGCTGTACGGCCCGACCGCCGGCGACCGGATCCGGCTCGCCGACACCGAGCTGCTCATCGAGATCGAGCAGGACCTGTCCCGCGGCCCGGACCACGAAGCGACCGGTGACGAGGCCGTCTTCGGCGGCGGCAAGGTGATCCGCGAGTCGATGGGCCAGTCCATCGCCACCCGCGCGCAGGGCACGCCCGACCTGGTCATCACCGGCGCGGTCGTGCTCGACCACTGGGGTGTCGTCAAGGCCGACGTCGGCATCCGCGACGGACGCATCGTCGCGCTCGGCAAGGCCGGCAACCCGGAGACGATGGTCGGCGTCCACCCCGACCTGGTGATCGGCCCGTCCACCGAGGTGCTGGCCGGCAACGGCAAGATCCTCACCGCCGGCACCGTCGACAGCCACGTCCACCTGATCAGCCCCAGCCAGCTGCCCGAGGCCCTGGCCGCCGGCACCACGACGATCATCGGCGGCGGCACCGGCCCGGCCGAGGGCACCAAAGCCACCACCGTCACGCCCGGGGCCTGGAACCTGGCGCGCATGTTCGAGGCGCTCGACGCCTGGCCGATCAACGTGCTGCTGCTCGGCAAGGGCAACACCGTCGGCCGCGAGGCACTGGTCGAGCAGCTCAAGGCGGGCGCCGGCGGCTTCAAGCTGCACGAGGACTGGGGCTCCACACCGGCCGCGATCAACGCGTGCCTGTCGGTCGCCGACGAGTACGCGGTGCAGGTCGCGCTGCACACCGACACCTTGAACGAGGCCGGCTTCGTCGAGAACACGCTGGCCGCGATCAACGGCCGGTCGATCCACAGCTACCACACCGAGGGTGCCGGCGGCGGCCACGCGCCCGACATCATCACCGTCGCCGGGGTGGCCAACGTGCTGCCCAGCTCGACCAACCCGACCCGGCCGCACACCGTCAACACGCTGGCCGAACACCTCGACATGCTGATGGTCTGCCACCACCTGAACGCCCGGGTGCCCGAGGACCTGGCGTTCGCGGAGTCGCGGATCCGGCCGTCGACCATCGCCGCCGAGGACGTGCTGCACGACCTCGGCGCCATCTCGATGATCGGCAGCGACTCGCAGGCGATGGGCCGCATCGGTGAGGTCGTCATCCGTACCTGGCAGACCGCCCACGTCAACCTCGTCCGCCGGGGCGCGCTGCCCGGCGACCGCGGGTCGAACAACGCCGGCGACAATCTGCGGGCCCGCCGCTACGTCGCCAAGTACACGATCTGCCCGGCCGTCGCGCACGGCATCGACGGTGAGGTCGGCTCGGTCGAGGTCGGCAAGCTCGCCGACCTCGTGCTGTGGGACCCGGTGTTCTTCGGGGTGCGACCGTCGGCGGTGATCAAGGGCGGCATGATCGCGTACGCGCCGATGGGTGACGGCAACGCCTCCATCCCCACCCCCCAGCCGGTGCTGCCCCGGCCGATGTGGGGCTCGTACGGACGCGTCCCCGCCGAGACGTCGGTGCACTTCGTGGCGCCGGTGGCGCTGGAGGACGGGCTCGCCGACCGGTTGCGCGTCGAACGCCGCCTCGCCGCCGTCGCCGACACCCGTGGCCGCGGCAAGGCCGACATGCCGGAGAACGCCGCGCTCCCCCGCATCGAGGTCGAGCCCGACACGTTCACCGTGCGCATCGACGGCGAGGTGGTCGAGGAGGCTCCCGCGCAGGTGCTGCCGATGGCGCAGCGTTACTTCATGGCATGACCCTCCCCGTAGGCCTCTTACTGCTTGCTGACGGACGCACTCCCACCGGCGGGCTCGCGCATTCCGGCGGGGTGGAGCAGGCGGTGGTGGCCGGGCTGGTGTCCGACGAGGACACGTTGCTCGCGCTGCTGCGCGCCCGGTTGGGGACGGCCGGCCTCGTCGCTGCGGGCCTCGCCGCCCGGGCCTGCTCCGGTGACGACCTTGTGGAGCTGGACGCCGCGGCAGACGCGCGGATGCCGTCGGCCGCCGCCCGTGACGCCAGCCGCATCCAGGGGCGGGGCCTGCTGCGGCTGGCCCGGGCGAGTTGGCCGCACCCGGCGTACGTACGCGGTGGGCCGCTGGGCGAGCGTCCGCACCACGCGCTCGTGCTCGGCGTCGCCGTGGCTGCCGCCGGTGGCACGCCGGATCAGGCCGCGCTCGTGGCGGCGCTCGGCTCGGTGAGCGGCCCGGCGTCCGCCGCCGTACGCCTGCTCGGCCTCGACCCCATCGCGGTGACCGCCGTGCTGGCGCGCCTCGCGGCCGACGTCGAAGCGGTGGCGGCCCGGGCCTGCGCCGCCGACCGACTGCCCGCCACCGGACACCCGCTCCTCGACATCTTCGCCGAGCAGCACGCCGCCCGCGGCACCACGCTCTTCACTTCATGACGGAGGGACCCATGACGCTCACCCACTCGCACGACCACGGCACCCACGACCACGGCACCCACGAGCACGAGCCCGCGCAGCTGCACGGCCGGGCACTGCGCATCGGCATCGGCGGGCCGGTCGGCTCGGGCAAGACCGCGCTGGTCGCCGCACTCTGCCGCACGCTGCGCGACGAGCTGAACCTCGCCGTCGTGACCAACGACATCTACACCACCGAGGACGCCGACTTCCTGCGCCGCAATGCGGTGCTGCCCGACGAGCGGATCAGCGCTGTCGCCACCGGGTGCTGCCCGCACACCGCCATCCGCGACGACATCGCCGCCAACCTCGACGCCGTCGAGGACCTCGACGCCCGCTTCGACGGCCTGGAGCTGGTGCTGGTCGAGAGCGGCGGCGACAACCTCACCGCCGTCTTCAGCCGCGGCCTGGTCGACGCGCAGATCTTCGTGCTGGACGTCGCCGGCGGCGACAAGGTGCCGCGCAAGGGCGGCCCCGGTGTCACCACGGCCGACCTGCTCGTTATCAACAAGATCGACCTGGCCCCGATGGTCGGTGCCGACCTCGAGGTGATGCGCCGCGACGCGGGCGCGGTGCGCGGCGAGCTGCCCACCGTGTTCACCAACCTGCGGGCCGCCGACGGTGTCGCCCCGGTGGCGGCGTGGGTGAGCGAGCAGTTGGCGCATCGCCGCGCAAACGTCTGAGGGCTCATAGACCGTGGAGGCCTGCGCCGAGATCGTCGCCGAGCGTGACGCCGGCGGGCGCACCCGGCTGACCCGGATCGCCGGTGACGGGCCGCTGACCGTACGCCCGACCGGGACGTCCGCCGAGCCGCGCGTGCACCTGATCGCGGGGGCGTTCGGACCGCTCGGCGGCGACCTGCTCCGCCTCGACGTACGCGTCGGCACCGGTGCCCGGCTCGACATCGCCGCCGTCGCCGCCACGCTCGCGCTGCCGGATCGCGCCCGCCGGCCCTCGCGTACCGAGGTGACCATCACGGTCGGCCCCGGGGCGTCGCTGGTCATGGCGCTGCCGCCGACCATCATCGGCGCGGGTGCCCGGCACACCGTGGCGACGCGGATCGAGGTCGCGGCCGGCGGCTCGCTGTGGCTGCGCGAGGAGACCGTCCGCGGCCGGAGCGCCGAGACCGGCGGCGACGTCGACCTCGTCACCCAGTTGGACGTCGACGGCCGACCGGTCTTGCGCCAAGAGCTGACCCTCGCCGGCCCACCCGCCTACCCGTGGCTGCCCCGCGCCGTGGGGTCGCTCCTGCTGGTCGGGGCAGACGCACGAGGCCAGGCCCCCGCTCCAATGCCCACGGACGAACCGGTCGGGGCGTGGCTGGACCTCGCCGGCGGCAGCGCCCGCCAGTACAGCGCGATCGCGCCGGACGCGTACTCACTGGGCCGGCTGCTCGACGCCGAATGGGGCTGTCGCCAGCCCGGTCGTCAGCTGCCCCGGTAGGTCGTCATCCCGTAGCGGTTGAGCAGCAGCGGGATGTGCAGCTTGTCCGCCGAGGGCGCCGCGATCTCCAGCGTGAAGCGGGGGAAGAGCGCGTCCGGGCCGAGGTAGTCGCCCACCGCGAAGCTGAGTTGCCAGAGTCCCGCGCACCACTCCGCGGCTGCCACGAGCGGCGAGACGCGGCCGTCGGCATCGGTCGAGCCTTCGCCGACGAGCTGCCAACCGCCTTCGGTCCGCAGCGCGGCCTGCACGGGTACGCCCTGGGCCGGGCGGCCGGCGCCGACGTCGAGCACGTGGGTGGAGAGCGTCACGCCGCATCACTTCCCGCCAGGACGTCGGTCAGCCGCAAGC
The DNA here is from genome assembly GCA_965199805.1 of Frankiaceae bacterium. Lineage (GTDB taxonomy): Bacteria > Actinomycetota > Actinomycetes > Frankiales > Frankiaceae > DATAZK01. The sequence continues at coordinate 963,979 of CBDATO010000001.1, forward strand.
GGGTGATCTCGGCCTGCTGCTCGGCCGCGATGCGCAGCTCGGTGTCCGGGTCGTTGTCCATCCGGGAGCGCAGCAGCAGGAGCAGCTCGGCGGGGCTGCGTCCCTTGGCGCGCACCACGTACGTCATCCCGAAGCGCTGCTCATACGCGCGGTTGCCCTCCGCGATCGCTTCGCGAACGGCCGGCCCGGCGGTGTCCATGGCGCTCTGCTCGCGGCCCTCCTTCGAACCCTCGGGCGGGCGGTCACCGATACGGGGGTGACCGTCGAGCGCGGCACGCCACTCGGTGCGGGGCTGCTCGAACCACAGCTTCTCGCTCAGCTCGAGCAGCGCGGCCTCGTCCGGACAGCCGTCCAGCGCGGCAGCCACCGCCTGCGCCCACGGCGTCGACGCGCAGCAGCCGTGGAGCGTGCTCACCCGCTCCTCGAGCGGCAGGGCGCGCAACCGGTCGAGTCCGCTCACCAGGTCGCCCAGGCGGGCCCGGGCTCCGGGGCGCCTTCACGCAGCACGGTGCCCTCGATCAGCCCGTACGGGCGGTCGGCGGCGTAGAAGACGATGTCGGGGTTGTCGCGGCCGAAGCGCGAGAGGTCGACGACGAAATGGTGCTTGTTCGGCATCGAGAAGCGGATCTCCAGCACCTCGGGGCGGTTGGTGAGCACCCGCGTACCCATGGTGTAGAGCGTCTGCTGCAGCGACCTGCTGTAGGTGTCGGCGAACGCCTCGAGCATCAGCCGCAGGCACTCGGCGGCGCTCTTCTCCCAGTCGACCGGGCCGGCACCGGGCTCGTAGTCGTCGACCGCGAAGTCGGCATAGCGCCATTGCGCGCTGACGGCCGTGGCGAGGATGCGGTCGTCCGTTTCCTCGAGCGTCGTGTACCCGTCCTTGAGGAAACCGTTGAACTCCGAGTCGGTGGCATTCATGACCACGAGGTCGGTGATGCCGGCGGTGACCCAGGCGCGACCGTGCTCGACGGTGACCTTGCTGAGCTCGGTCGGCCCGCCGCCACGGACGAAGGAGTGCGGCGCCGGCTGCCCGCCCACCGACATCCGGGTCCAGGGGTAGGCCTCGATGTCGATCTGCGCGCGTTCGACCGTGTCGACCGTGTCGACGAAGTGCCGGGCGAGCCGCAGCCCGAAGTCGACCGTGGACGCGATCGGGGCGTCGCGGGCGAAGGCGTACATCGTGTTCTTCTGCGCGTCGGTGGTGAGCACCCCGGCGTTGTCGCCGACCAGGTGCACGGGCCCGAGCCCGCCGGACAGGTGGCTGCTGATGCTGAGGTCGGTCGGCATCGCGATCTGACCAGGAGTGCGATCGAGGCGTACGAGCCTGACCTCGGCCTTGCCGAAGCGGTTGCCACCCAGCACGATGCCCGGCTCTGCGTCCACGATCTGCTCCCGTCGTCCTCGAGCCACGGTCTGCGGGCCCCCGCCGAGGTTTGCCGTGCCGCGTGGCCGAAGCATGTCACCGGTGTTAACGATGGGTTCCGATTACGGTCGCTGCGGCGGTGACCGGCAGCGCGTCTGCCTACCGTCGCAAGCGACACTTCCAGGCAGCGGCAGATGGGCGGCAGACGCAGGTGCGACGCATGTTCCTCAACGGCACGGCGATGAGCGGTCAGCGCGACCACCACGCCGTCGACGGTGCCCGCTTCGTGGGCCCGGCCCGCACCGCTCCGCTCTACCGCTTCTACGCCGTACGCGACGCCTTCCCCGGGCTGTATCCCATCCCGGCGGGCTCCGACCTGGTCGGCGCCTCCGTCGAGGGGGAGCTGTACGAGCTGCCCGAGGAGATGCTGTACGACTCGCTGATGCCCGAGGAGCCGGCCGAGCTCGAGCTCGGGGTGATCGAGCTCGACGACGGGAGCGTCGTCAACGCGATGCAGCTGCAGTTCGAGCGGATCGCGCCCGGCGACAAGGTGGTCGACATCGCCGGCCTCGGCGGGTGGCGCGCGTACCAGTCGTTCGTCGCCGACCAGGAGCGGCTGTCCGCCGCCCTCGGGGAATGACGGGCCGACAGGTCACATCCGGGGTCAGCGGGGAGCGCCTGCTCTCCCGGCTCGACGCACTGGCGGCGATCGGCGCCGACCCGGCCGGTGGCGTGACCCGGCTGGCCTTCTCCGGCACCGAGCTCGCGGCCAAACAGCTGGTGATCGCGTGGTTCGCCGAGGCCGGACTGGACGCCGCACTGGACGCCGCCGGCAACGTCGTCGCGCGCCGCGCCGGTGACGGCAGCCGGGCCGGGGTGCTGGCGACCGGCAGCCACGTCGACTCGGTCGTCGCGGCGGGCGCACTCGACGGTGCGTACGGGGCGGTCGCCGCCGTCGAGGTCGCCGCCGCGCTGCACGAGGCCGGCACCCAGCTGGCGCACGACCTGGTGCTCGTCGCGTTCTCCAATGAGGAGGGTGCCCGCGGCGCACCCGGCTTCACCGGCTCCCTCGCCGTCACCGGCGAGCTGGACGCCGCCATGCTCAGCTCGCTCGACGACGAGGGCGTCACCACCGCCGAGCGGCTCCGCGACGGCGGCGGCGACCCCGACCGCATCACGTCCGCCGCCTGGCCGGCCGGATCCCTCGCGGCCTTCGTGGAGCTGCACGTCGAGCAGGGTCCGGTGTTGGACGCGGCCGGCGAGCAGCTCGGTGTCGTCACCTCGTGCCCCGGCCGCAGCATCATCGACATCGAGGTGCGCGGCGCCGCCAACCACGCCGGCACCACACCGATGGAGCTGCGCGCCGACGCCCTCACGGCGGCCGCCGAGATCGCGCTCGCTGTGGAGGCGCTCGCCGTCGACGGGCACGTGCACGTCGCGACCACCGGCCAGCTCCAGGTCGAGCCGGGCGTGCGCAACGTGGTGCCCGGGCTCGCCCGGCTCGGGGTCGACGTGCGCGACGGCGACGAGGTGCGCCTGCTCGCCGCCGTCGAACGACTCACCGACTCCGTACGCACCATCGCCGAGCGCCGCGGCGTCACCGTCACCCAGTCGGCCCGGCAGGCGGTCACGGCCGCACAGTGCGACGTCCGCCTGCAGGACAGCATCAGCCGCGTCGTCGCCGCCCGCGGGCTGACCGCGCGCACCCTGCCGAGCGGCGCCGGCCACGACGCCCAGATCATGGCCACGCTCGGACCCGTCGGCATGATCTTCGTCCCGAGCACTGGCGGGCGCAGCCACTGCCCGGAGGAGTCGACCGAGCCCGCCGACCTCGTCCTCGGCGCCGAGATCCTGCTCGACACCCTGCTCGACCTCGACCGCACCCTCGCCTGAACTCTCTCGCCTGAAAGGCCGCTGCCGTGAACCGCACCCCGCCCGAGCCGACCGTCACCGGCAGCCTCGCCGTCACGCCGGAGCAGCTGGCGACCATCGGCACACTGGCGCGTACGTACGACGCCATGCGGCTGCGCCTGCTCGACCGGCTCGGTGACGCGAAGCCCGTCGTGACGTCGATCCGGCCGCTCGGTGCCGTCGACGACGGCGTGCAGCTCGACGGCCGGCCGGTGGCGGCCGCGATCGTCGACGCCGTCGTGCAGGCGCCGGAGCTCACCGGCAGTGCCGTCGACCTGCCGCTGCACGCGGCCGCCGCCGAGCTCGTCGCGGCCGAGGCCGGCTGGTGGGACGCACTGCTCGGCGATGTCGAGCGGCGCAGCGGACTCGACCCGCGCAGCATCAAGGTGACGCTGCCGGACGGCGCGCCGGAGGCCGTCCGCACCGTCTTCGCGGAGCGCGCCCGGCCATGAGCGGGCCGCGCGACTTCGTCGGTTACGGCCCCACCCCGCCGCATCCGCAGTGGCCGGGCGACGCCCGGGTCGCGCTGTCGTTCGTCCTCAACTACGAGGAGGGCGGCGAGCGCAACGTCCTCGACGGCGACCCGCACGCCGAGACGTTCCTGTCCGAGATGGCCGACCCGCCGGCCGTCCCCGCCCGGCACCTGTCGATGGAGTCGCTGTACGAGTACGGCTCCCGCGCCGGCGTGTGGCGCATCCTGCGCACCTTCGCCGACCGCGAGCTGCCGCTGACCGTCTTCGGGGTGGCCCGGGCACTCGAGCGCAACCCCGCCGTCGCCGAGGCGTTCGCCGCCGCCGGCCACGAGATCGCCGGGCACGGGCTGCGGTGGCTGCCGTACCAGGACGTGCCGGAGGTCGTGGAGCGCGCCCACCTGGCCGAGGCGGTCGAGATCCTCACCCGGCTGTACGGCGCGCAGCCGCTCGGCTGGTACACCGGCCGCGACTCGCCCAACACCCGGCGGCTCGTCGTCGAGCAGGGCGGCTTCCTGTACGACAGCGACTCGTACGCCGACGACCTGCCGTACTGGGTCGACGTGAACGGGACGGGTCAGCTGGTGGTGCCGTACACGCTGGACACGAATGACATGCGCTACTCGAGCCCCAGCGGGTTCAGCACCGGCACCGACTTCTTCGACCACCTGCGCGACGCGTTCGACACACTGTACGCGGAGGGCGAGAGCGCGCCGAAGATGCTGTCGATCGGGCTGCACTGCCGCATCGCCGGCCGCCCGGCCCGGACCGCGGCGCTGGCCCGCTTCCTCGACCACGTGCTGGCGCACGACCGGGTGTGGGTCGCGCGGCGGGTCGACATCGCGCGGCACTGGGCGGAGCGATTTCCCTACGCCGCCGGGTATTAGTGCTGATTATTTCACTCCGCAACGACGGCGTTACACAGCCGATTTAGCGTGGCGGGGTGACCCTGATCCGTCCGGCGTCGCTGGACGCCGCCCTCGCGGTGCTGTCGGGCCTGGACCCGGCCGCGACCACGATCCTCGCCGGCGGCACCGACGTCATGGTCGAGACCGGTGCCGGTGAGCGCGTCCTGCGCGACGTCGTCGCCGTGCGCCGGCTCCCGGAGCTGACGGCGCTGACGGTCGGGCCGGAGCTCGTACGCGTGGGTGCCGCGGTTACGTACAGCGCCTTCACCGGGCCGGACGGGATGCCGTACGCCGCCGCCGAGGCCCTGTTCACCGCGGCCACCACCATGGGCTCGACGCAGATCCGCGGCGGCGGGACGCTCGGCGGCAACGTCGGCACCGCGAGCGCGGTCGGCGACTCGCTGTGCACGCTGCTCGCCCTCGGAGCGCAGGCCACGGTCGCGACGGCCGATGGCGTACGCGTGCTGCCGGTCGCCGACCTGCTGCAGCCGGGCGGGGGCAGCGCGCTGGCGGCGACCGACCTGCTCGTCGAGCTGGCCGTCCCCGTCCTGCCCGGCCACCAGCGCTTCCTCAAGGTCGCCCGGCGCGGGGCGGTCAGCCGCAGCGTCGTCTCGGTGACGGCGGTGCTCACCGAAGGCGCGGACCCGGCGCGGATCGTCGTCGGCGGGTGCGCGCCCGGCCCGGTGCGGGTCGCCGCGGCTGAGCAGCTCGCCGCCGAGGCCTGGACCGGCGACGGCGTACTGGACGTCGACGCGGCGGACGCGGTCGGACTGGCCGTGGCCGACGCACTCGACCCACCCGACGACATCCGCGGCTCGGCCGACTACCGCCGCCACGTCGCCCGGGTGCTCACCCGCCGGGCGCTGAGTGCCCGCTCGTCGCGTACGGAGGCGCTGGCCGCATGACCACCACCGCTCCACATCCGACCGCGGCCGCTCCCGAGCCGGAGCCCGTACGGCTCACGGTCGACGGCATCGCGTACGACCTGCCACCCGCCGCCGAGCTCGAGCCACTGCTCACCGTGCTGCGTGACGAGCTCGGCGTCACCGCGCCGAAGGAGGGTTGCGGTACCGGCGTCTGCGGGGCCTGCACGGTGCTGGTGGGCGGCAAGCCGCTGACCAGCTGCACCTTGCTCGCCGGCGACGCCGCCGGGTCCACCGTGACGACCGCGACCGGCTGCGCCGCGGGTGCCGGCGCCGACGTCGCCCGCTGCCTGGTGGCGGCCGGCGGCGTGCAGTGCGGCTTCTGCTCCCCCGGCTTCGTCGTCTCGATCACGGCCCTGCTCGAGCGCGAGCCCGACATCGACGAGGCCGGCGCCCGCATGGCGCTGGCCGGCAACCTCTGCCGGTGCACCGGATACGCCCGCATCATGGCCGCCGTCGCGGACACCCAGGCCGAGCGGCGCGGCGCATGAGGACGGCGCCGCTCTACTCCAGCGCTCTGCGCACCGACGGCCTGGCGAAGACGGCCGGCATGTTCCCGTACTCGGGAGACCTCACCGCCGCCGGCATGCTGGTCGGGCGCACGCTGCGCAGCCCGCACGCGCATGCCCGGATCACCCATCTCGACGTGCGGCCCGCGCTCCGGATCCCCGGGGTGCTGGCCGCGGTCTGCCAGGACGACGTCCCGGGCCGGCTCACGTACGGCCTCAACGTCGCCGACCAGCCGGTCTTCGCCGACGGGGTGGTGCGCTACGTCGGCGAGCCCGTCGCGGCCGTGGCTGCAGTCGACGCCCGCACCGCCGCGCGGGCCCTGGCCGCGATCGAGGTGGCGTACGCGCCGCTCGCGCCGCTGACCGATCCCGAGCAGGCCCGCGACAACGATCCCTACAACGTGCTGCACATCCGGCGTGGTGACGCCGATGTGCACGGGCCCGTGGTGGTGACCGGCAGCTACGTCATCGGCATGCAGGACCAGGCGTTCCTCGGCCCCGAGGCCGGCCTCGCGAAACCCGACGGCCACGGCGGGGTCGACCTCGAGGTGGCCTCGCAATACCTGCATTCGGACCGCGACCAGATCGCGGCGAGTCTGGGCCTGTCCACCGAGCAGGTTCGCGTGCACCTCGGCGGCGTCGGCGGCGCGTTCGGCGGCCGCGAGGACGTCACGCTGCACATCCACACCTGCCTGCTCGCCCTGCGCACCGGGCTCCCGGTGCGGATGCGTTACTCACGCGCCGAGTCGTTCCTCGGCCATCCCCACCGCCACCCGGCGCGGCTCCGCTATCGGCACGAGGCGACCCCGGACGGTGAGCTGGTCCGGGTCGACGTCGACGTGCTCTACGACGGCGGCGCGTACGCCTCGACCAGCAATGCCGTCATCTCCAACGCGGCCTGCTTCGCCGTCGGGCCGTACCGGGTGCCGAATGCCCAGGTCGACGCCTATGCGGTGCGCACGAACAACCCGCCGTGCGGCGCCATGCGCGGTTTCGGCTCGCCGCAGATCGCGGTCGGCCACGAAGCGCAGATGGACAAGCTCGCCGCCGCGCTCGGCATGGACCCCGTCGAGCTGCGGCTGCACAACGCCCTGCAGACCGGCGACCGGCTGGTGACCGGGCAGATGCTGACCGGCGCCACCCCCGTACGCGAGGTGATCGAGGCCGCCTGCCGCTTCCCGCTGCCCGACTCGGCCCCTGCGCCCGGTCACGTGCGCGGCGTGGGGATGGCCGTCGGCTTCAAGAACATCATGTTCAGCGAGGGCTACGACGACTCGTCGCAGGCGATGGTCCGGCTGACGCTCGACGGCGACGGGCAGCCCGTCGCGCAGATCCGCTGCGCGTGCGCCGAGGTCGGGCAGGGGTTCGTCACCGTCGCCCGCCAGATCGCCGCCGCCGAGCTGAGCGCGTGCGGCATCGAGCACTACGAGCTCGAGGCGAGCCACACCGGCAACATCGGCTCCGCCGGCTCCTCGTCCGCCTCCCGGCAGACCTGGATGAGCGGTGGCGCCGTACAGGCCGCGAGCCAGGCCGTCGCCCGCCTGCTGTCACGCCGGCAGGCCGCCTGGCCCGACGCGTGCCTGCGCGAGCTGCTGGCCTGCGAGCCGATCGAGCACACCGTGACCTTCCGGCACCGTCCGACCGTGCCGCTGGACGAGAACGGTCAGGGCGACGCCTTCGTCTCGTTCATCTACGCGGCGCATCGGGCGGTCGTCGACGTCGACCCCGATCTCGGCACCTGTCGGCTGGTCGCTCTGTCCACCGGCCAGGACGTCGGCCGCGTACTCAACCCGCTGTCCGTGCAGGGCCAGCTCGAAGGCGGCGCCGCGCAGGGCGTCGGGCTCGCGCTGTACGAGGACCTGATCACCGTCGACGGCGTACCGCAGAACCTCGGCTTCGAGGACTACGTGCTGCCCACCACCGTCGACATGCCGGGCCTCGACATCGCCTGCGTCGAGGTGCCCGAGCCGGAGGCGCCGTACGGGGCCAAGGGCGTGGGCGAGACGCCGACCATCTCCTCGACTCCCGCTGTCGTGGCCGCCATCCGCGCGGCAACCGGGCTCGAGCTGCCGGCCGTGCCGGTGCGGCCGGAGCACATCGCCCTAGGGTGAGGCCTCCGGTATCGCAGCGCACCGCACAACCAATCGGGTGTCGTCGGGCGTCCCGAGAGGGTTTCCGGCCTGACAACCGATCGAATGTATGCGGACACCGTTGCCGTCCGATCGGTTGTTGACGGGAAACCTGTCCCTGACCCGGCCGTGACATCCTTTTGGTTGTCTCGATCCGGCCCGTCAGGCTCCCGCGCCCAACCACTCCTCGATGCGGGCGAGCCCCTTCTCGCGTACGCGGTACGGCGCACCCGACGCGACCAGGGACGACCGGGCGATGTCAGCCAGGTCCTCGTCGCTCAGGTGCAGCTCGTTGCGGCAGAGCGTGTACTCCTCGAGCAGCCCGGGGCCGAACAGGAGCGGGTCGTCGGCGTTGATGCTGACGCGCACGCCGGCGTCGAGCAGCTTGCGCAGCGGGTGGTGCTCGAGGTCCGGCACGACCGACAGCAGCACGTTGGAGGTCGGGCAGACGTCGAGGCAGATGTCGTCCTCGACGAGCCGCTCGATGAGAGCCGGGTCCTCGATGGCGCGTACGCCGTGCTGGATGCGGTCGGCGTGCAGCGCGTCCAGGGCGCCGCGCACGCTGTCGGGCCCGGCGAGCTCACCGGCGTGCGGGGTGCACAGCAGGCCGGCGTCGCGGGCGATGTCGAAGGCCTCGGCGAACGGCTCCGGCGGCCAGGGTCCCTCGTCGTTGGCGAGGCCGAACGCGGCCACCCCGCGTCCGACGTACTTGGCGGCGATGCGGGCCTGGACGACCGCGTCCTCGGGCGACCGGGTGCGGTCGGAAGCGAGCATGAAGGCGGCGGCGACGCCCGTACGCTCGCTGGCCTTGGTGAGGGCGTCGAGCGCAATCTCGAGGACGTACTCGTCGGGACCGAGCCGCTGGTTGTGGTGCGGCAGGAAGAACGACGGCTCGATGTAGACGGCGCCGGCGGCCGCGGCGTCGTCGAGCGTCTCGTCGACCAGGCGCGTGAGGTCGGCCGGCTCGCGGAGCACCTCGCAGGCCGCAACGTACATGTCGGCGAACATCGGGAAGCTGCCGAAGCCGCGCACCACCGGCACGGCCATGCCGTACTTGTGCGCCAGCTCCGCCAGCGTGGACGGGCGCATCCCACCTTCCATGTGCAGGTGGAGGTGGGCCTTCGGCAGGGCGAGCAGGTCACGTTCGGCTGGCATGGCGAGACGCTATCGAGCGGCGGGTAACAGGCGTGTGACGGGCGATCTCAGAGCTTCTCGAGGATCTCCGTGGTGAACAGGTCCTTGGTGGTCGTGATCCCGCCGACGGCGAGTGTCTTGACGTTCGCGTCCACCTCGGCGGAGTCGATCCAGAACAGGCCCTTCTCCTTCGTGGTGTCGGTCAGGATCAGCTGCTGCTGCGCGATATTGATCGCCTCGGCCTGCTTCGGATCGGTCCCGAGCTTCTTGCCGTACAGCTTGATCTGCAGGTCGGTGCCCTCCTGCGGGTGATCGAGGTCGTACTGCCAGCCCTGGCGCTCCGCCTTGAGGAAGCCCACGAGCAGGTCGGACTTGCTGGCCAGGTTCTCCTCGGTCGTGACGTAGCAGTCGGCGTACACGTCGTACTTGAAGTCCGCGAACAGGAACGTGTGCGTCTTGATGCCCTTGAGCTCGAGGATGCTCGGCTCGTCGGTGATGTAGACGACCTGGCCGTCGACCTCCTTGTTGGCGACCGGCGTCGGGTCGAACTGGACGGGCACGACCGTGATCTTGCTGATGTCCACGTTGTTGATCTTGCAGAGCGCGTTGAACGCGGTCTGGTTGGCCGCGGCGACACCGATCTTCTTGCCGATCATCTCCTCGGGGGAGCTGATCGGGTTGCCGGCCAGCGAGAGCACGCAGAACGGGTTCTTCTGATAGCGCGCGCCGATGATCTTGAGCTTGGCTCCCTTTGCCCGGGCCGCGGCCGTGGCATCGGCGTTCGATCCGCCGACGAAGGCCTTGCCGGCGACGAGCAGCGGCTCGACGGCCGTCGTGGGCCCGCCGGGGACAAGGGTGACGTCGAGCCCGTTTGCCTTGTAGTAGCCCTTGTCCAGGGCCAGGTAGGACCCCGCGAACTCGGTGGTCGTCAGCCAGGAGAGCTGGAACTTCACCGCCGTCAACGACGCAGCGCTGCTGCCCGCCGAGGACGGGGCGGTCGACGAGCCGGACGAACCGCTCGACGACGAACCGCAGGCGGCCAGCAGCCCGGCGCCGGCGACACCGAGCGCCCCGCCGAGGAAGCCGCGGCGGGAGACGCCCGCGGGGAAAGGAGAACGGGAAAGGTCGGTTGAGCGCACTACGGCTCCTCGGCTCGAGGCATTGCTGCGGGTTGCCTTCAACCAACAGGCCGGGGAAGTCGCGCTCGTTACCGTCCGGTCAACTCTGTCGCGCGCCGGGTGGCATCGCTCCGAGGCCTGCATACGGTCGGCCGATGGCTTCTCCAGAGGCGCAGCCGACCCCGAGCGCGGCGAGCCGCCGCATCGTCGAGCAGCTGTGGACGCTGCCGGACAGCGCCGGGCTCGAGGTCGCCGAGTGGCGTCATGGGGCGAACGGACGCGAACGCGAGCCGCTGCCGCCCGGCCTGACCTCCACCCGCGTCGAGCTCGGCGGCGTGCCGTGCCTGCGGGCGGCGTTCGACACCGCGCCGGCCGACGGGCCGACCGCGCTGGTGATGCACGGCGGCGGCTTCATCGTCTGCACCGCCGCCACCCACCAGGTGCTCGGCGCGGCGGTGGCGGCGGCCGCGGGAGGCGGCGCGGTGGTCGTCGACTACGGGCTCTCCCCCGAGCACCGCTTCCCGCGCGCGGTCGAGGACTGCACGGCCGCGTACGAGGGGCTGCTCGCCGCCGGCACCGACCCGGCGTCGATCTGGTTCTTCGGCGACTCGGCGGGCGGCAACCTGTGCGTCGCGACCTGCCTCGCGCTGCTGCGGGACGGCCGGCCGCTGCCGGCGGCGCTGGTGCTCGCGTCGCCGCTGCTCGACATGACCTTCAGCAGCCCGTCGACCCAGGCCAACGGCCCGCTCGACCCGTTCTCCCGCATCGACTCTCCGGAGCGGATGCTCGCCTACTACCTCGGTCTCGGGCAGAGCGACGGTGCCGACCCGCGCGACCCGCTCGCGTCACCGCTGTTCGCCGCCGACGCCGACGTCGCGGCCCTGCCGCCGACGTACACGCTGGTGGGCCCCGACGAGACCCTGCTCGACGACGCCACCGCCTTCCACGCCCGACTGCAGGCGGCCGGGGCGAGCAGCCGGCTCGACATCATCGCCGGCGCCTTCCACACCTGGCTCGGCTACCTCGGCGAGCTGCCCGAGGCCGACGTGTCGATCGACCGGATCGGCGGCTTCGTCCGCGAGACGCTCGCGCCCCGCGACTGACTGTTTCGGGCACGTCAACTTTTCATTCGAGGACGGCCGTTGCCCACCGCGTGCGGGCACCATCGGCAGGTGACCAGTCCGTATGTGACCGCTGACCTGCTCATCTCCGGCGCCCGCCTGCTCGTGACGATGGACGACGAACGACGCGAGCTGCCCGGCGGCTGGGTGGCCATCACCGGCGCGACGGTGACCGCGGTGGGACCCGCCGGCAGCGAGCCGCCGGCCCGTGAGGTCATCGACGCGGCCGGCTGCCTGGTGACCCCGGGGCTGATCAACACCCATCACCACATGTACCAGAACCTCACCCGCGCCTACGCGCCCGCGGTGAACGAAACGCTCTTCGGCTGGCTCACCGAGCTCTACCCGATCTGGGCCGGGCTGGACGAGGAGGCCGCGTACCTGTCGGCCTGGGTGGGTCTCGCCGAGCTGGCCCTCGGCGGCTGCACCACCTCCACCGACCACCTGTACGTGCACCCGGCCGGAGGCGGCGACCTGCTCACCGCCGAGATCGCTGCGGCCACCGAGCTCGGCATGCGCTTCCATCCCACCCGCGGATCGATGAGCCTGTCGAAGAAGGACGGCGGGCTGCCGCCGGACTCGGTGGTGCAGGACGACGACACGATCCTCGCCGACTGCGCCGCGCAGGTGGCCCGCCACCACGACCCGTCGCCGGGCGCGATGGTGCGCATCGCGCTGGCGCCGTGCTCCCCGTTCTCCGTCACCCCCGAGCTGATGACGCGGACGGCGGAGCTGGCCGAGCAGCTCGACGTACGCCTGCACACCCACCTCGCCGAAGACGCCGACGAGGACACGTACTGCCTGGAGACGTTCGGCCGGCGTCCGGTCGAGCACTTCGAGGAGGTCGGCTGGGCCACCGACCGCAGCTGGGTGGCGCACTGCATCTTCCCGAACTCGGACGAGATCGCCCGGCTCGGCCGCTACGGCACCGGCGTCGCGCACTGCCCGAGCAGCAACCTCATCCTCGGCAACAGCGGCATCGCGCCCGTCGCCGAGTTCCGCGCCGCCGGCGTACCGGTGGGGCTGGGCTGTGACGGCTCGGCGTCGGCGGACTCCGCCTCACTGTGGATGGAGACCCGCAACGCGATGCTGCTCGGCCGGATGCGTCACGGCGCCGCCGGGATGAGCGCCCGCGACGCCCTGGAGATCGCCACCCGGGGCGGGGCGGCGTGCCTCGGCCGGGCGGGCGAGCTCGGCCAGCTCGGCCCGGGTACGGCCGCCGACGTCGTCATCTGGCCGCTCGAGGGCTTCCGCTACGCGGGTGCGCTGACCGACCCGGTCGAGGCGCTGCTGCGCTGCGGCCCCGGCGCCCCGCGCGACACGATCGTCGCCGGGGTGCCCGTCGTGCGCAACGGGCTGCTGCTGCACGGCGGTGCCGAGGACGTGCTCAAGCGGCACCGTACGGTGGCCGCCCGGCTGCAGGGCGTCGGCTAACTAAGCGGCCAACAGCCGGTCGACGGCCTCCTGAAGCAGGGGCGGCGGCGCGGTGGCGAAGCACATCCGGGCACCGGCGGCGCTGTCGGCGCCGCCACCCACCCGCTCGGGCAACGCGAACGCGGCGCCCGGGATGAACGCGACCCCCCGCTCGAGCGCCTTGACCAGCAACGTGGCGGGGTCGGTGCCGTCCACGAAGCGCACCCAGCAGAACATCCCGCCGGCCGGCGTGGCCACCTCGATCCGGGAGCCGAAGCCCTCGCGCAGCGCCCCGACCAGGCAGGTCGCGCGCGCAGCGTACGAGGCGCGGGAGCGGGCGACGTGGGCCTCCATCCGCGGGGTGTCGGCTGCGGCCTCGTGCAGGAGGCGCTGACCGAAGGTCGAGGTGTGCAAGTCGGTGGCCTGCTTGGCGCGTACGAGGGCCGACCGGATGGGAGCCGGCGCGATCACCCAGCCGATCCGCAGCCCGGGCCCGAGCACCTTCGAGAACGAGCCCATCCGCACCACCCGTTCGCCGAAGCCCGCGATCGGCCGCGGCGGCGGCGCGTCGAACCACAGCTGGCGGTAGGCGTCGTCCTCGACGATCAGGAAGCCGTACCGGTCGGCCAGCGCGGCCAGCTCGACTCGCCGCACCTCCGGCATCGTCGCGCCGCTCGGGTTGGCGAAAGTCGGGGTGACGTAGACCAGCTTCGGTCGCAGCCCTTCGTGCAGGGCCTCGGCGAGCAGATCGACCCGCAGCCCCTCGGTGTCCTCCGCCACGCCGATCAGCCGCGGCTCGAAGGGCGCCATCGCCTGCAACGCGCCGATGTACGCGGGGTCGGACGTGACGACGACGTCGCCCGGGTCGATGAGCACCTTGGCGAGCAGGTCCAGCGCCTGCTGCGAGCCGGACGTGATGAGCACGTTGTCGGCCGTGTACGGCCGGCCGCACCAGTCGCTCTCCCACCGGGCGACCAGCTCACGCAGCGGCAGCTCGCCCTCGGTCGTCGAGTACTGCAGCAGCAGCGCCGCACCCTCGGAGCCGAGCAGCCGGTCCGAGCACTCGCGCAGCCACTGCGCGGGCAGCGTCTCGGGGTCGGGCAGACCACCGGCCAGGCTGATCACATCCGGCCGCGCGGTGAGCGCCAGCAGGTCGCGGATCACCGACGACGTCAGGCCGGACGCGCGTCGCGAGATCAGGCCTTCGGCCCAGGCGGTCATGTCTCACATCCCGGGATCGTCTTTTCAAACTCTGGACAACCCGATGGTGACACAGCGACGGAGGAGATCGGACCTCAGGTCTTGACCGCCGCCGGCAGCCCGGTCACGCGCAGCGGATCGACGTCCAGCGCGCCGACGTCGGCGGCCGACCCCGGCGAGCCGAGCGGCTCGCTGCGGCCCGGCAGCAGGTCGGCGAAGAACTCGAGGTTCTGCGCCACCTCCGGGCTGCCGTCCGGCCCGCCGTAGCCCTGCGCGGTGATGGCGTCGACCGGGCACACCGGCTCGCACGCGCCGCAGTCGATGCATTCGTACGGCTGGATGTAGAGCCGCCGGCCACCCTCGTAGATGCAGTCGACCGGGCACTCCTCGACGCAGGAGCGGTCCTTGATGTCGAGGCAGGCATCGCTGATCGCGAACGTCATGCCGCCACCAGCGCCGACACGGGGTCGTTCGCCAGGATCCACTCGCCGGCGCGCAGGCAGCCGACGGGGGCGAGCCGGCGGTCGGTGTTCAGCGTCTCGTAGCCGTCGGTGAGCACGGTGGGCTCCTCAGCGATGCGCAGCACGCTGACCTCGGCCACCCGGCCCGGCTCGAGGGTGCCGAGCTCACCCTCGCGCTGGATCGCGCGGGCGCTGTTGATCGTCGCCATGGCGATGACGTCCGAGAGCTCGACGCCCAGCGCCCAGATCTTGGTCATGGTGTGCGGCAGCGAGTAGACCGGCCCGTCGATGTTGAACAGGTTCATGTCGGTGGAGATCGTCGTCGGGAAGTAGCCGAGGTCGAAGAGCTGGCGGGCGGCGGCGAACCGGAAGTCCGAGCCGGAGTGGCCGAGGTCGAGCAGGACGCCCCGGTCGATCGCCTCCTTGAACGGCGCGGCGACCGACGTGCCGCCGTCGACCGGGAAGCCGGAGTGGCCGCGGAACGCGTGGGTGACGATGTCGCCCGGCCGCAGCTCGGCGATCGCGTCGAGGTTCGACAGGCTCGGGGTGAACGGGTACGAGCCGAGGTGGATCATGATCGGCTGCGTGCCGGCCATGCCCTTCGCGGCATCCAGGAACGGCGAGAACCGCTTGTCGTCGATCGTGGTCGCCCGCACCTTGAAGCCGACCACCATGTCGGCGTTGGCGTCGGCCATCTCGCGGGCCGCGTCGACGTCGAGGTTCATCAGGTTGTCGGCCAGGTGCAGCCGGTGCGGCAGGAAGTTCTTGGTCGCGAGGTAGAGCTGGCAGGGATCCATCATCGCGAGCACCCGGGTGCGGACGTCGGGGGCCTCGACCCGCGAGCGCGCGACCCCGAAGGTCGCGACGCCGCTGGTGCCGCCGTCGACGACGACCGGCACCCCGGTCGCGACGCCGGCCCGGTCGGGGTGCACGCAGAAGTCGCCGAGTCCGGGGTAGACGTGCACGTGCAGGTCGATGAGCCCGGGCGTGACCAGCTGGTCGGTGCAGTCGATGACCTCCGCCGCCGGGTACGCGGCCGCGAGGCCCGCTCCCACGGCGACGATCAGGCCGTCCTGCACGACGACGTCGGCGATCTCGTCGCGCCCCGCGGCGGGGTCGAG
This sequence comes from Frankiaceae bacterium, assembly GCA_965199805.1. GTDB lineage: Bacteria > Actinomycetota > Actinomycetes > Frankiales > Frankiaceae > DATAZK01. Next base: position 979,760 of record CBDATO010000001.1, read on the forward strand.
CACCCGTCCGCCGGCGAGCACGGTTGTTGCTGCTGCGTTCATATCTGCCTCACTCGAGTTTTGTACGGACATGTCAGATGAGGGCCGGCACCGGCGCCCCGGCGGGCAGTTTGAGCCCGGCCGCGAGCTCCTCCGGCGTGCGGCACGCGATCAGCTCGCGCAGCCACCGGCGGTACTGGATGGAGATGCGGTCGGTGCGTACCGACGACTCGTCCGTCGCCGTCAGCTCGATCTCGGACGGGGTGCTGCTCTCGACGACCGGGCGGTCTTCGTCGAGGATCCGCTCCTGGAAGGCCAGGTAGGGGGCATCGTCGCCGTCCAGGTCGTCGGTGCGCCCGACGAACCAGAACGTGCGGCACCGGGTCGACGTGAGCGGCGTGACGGTGAACCACAGCCGGCTGGCAACCCCCGAGTCCGGGGCGCCGAACGCGATGTCGACGGTGAACGGCATCCCCATCCGGTACGCCGACCAGCCGGTCAGCGCGCGGGGGTCCGGGTCGTACGCCAGCGGCGGTGGGTCATAGTCGAAGCGCAGCTCGCCGTCGGCGCGGCGCAGCTCGGGCACCGCCGGCACCGGCCGCTCGCGGTCACCCAGCGAGCCGTCGTGCACCCAGGCGAAGTGGCTCAGGTCGACGAGGTTCTCCACGCGGCGCTCGGCGGAGGTGGCGAGGTCGTACGGCGGTCCGACGACCATGCGCGTGCCGGCCTCGTCCCATCCCGGGCAGGCCGGCACCCGGGTCGGCCAGCCGGGCTCGAGCCGCACCCAGACCAGGTCGTACGCGACCTGCACCTCGTACGCCTGCGCCACCGCCTTGTCCGGGATCGGCAGCCCCGGCGCGGACGGGATGTGGACGCAGCCGCCGTCAGCCCCGAAGCTCCACCCGTGGTAGGCGCAGCGCAGGCTGCCGGACTCGACCGTGCCGAGCGAGAGCTGGGCCGAGCGGTGCGGGCAGCGGTCGGCGAACGCGACGACGCTCCCACCGAGCTCGGCCACGGCGAGCCGCTCCCCGAGCAGCGTCACGGGCAACGGCTTCGGGGCGACAGTGCGCAGCTCGTCCACGGTGGCCACGGCGTGCCAGCAGCGCCGGGCCAGCTCCGCGAGCGGAGCACCGCGCTCGGTGATGCCGGGCGCGAGGGCGGTCGTCATGCCGCCACCTCCAAGGCGGCCAGCTCGCGGCCGGCTGCTTCGATCTCGGCGATAAGCGCGCCCTGCTCGGAGGCGTCCAGCCAGCTGGCGCGTACGCCGTCGGCCGCGATCGCGGTGAGCTCGGCGACGCCGTAGCCGAACGCCTCGGCCGCCTCGCGGTACTCCTGGCCGAGGTCGGTCATGGTCAGCCCGGGGTCGTCGGTGTTGAGCGTGGCGAGCACCCCCGCGGCCCGCATGGCGGGGAACGGGTGGCCCGCGAGCGACGGCATCGCATTCGCGATCAGCACGTTCGACAGCGGGCACACGGTGAGCGGGATGCGCTCGGCGGCGAACCGGCGGGTGAGCTCGGGATCGTCCAGCAGCGAGAGCCCGTGGTCGATGCGCTCGGCCCCCAGCACGTCGACGCAGGCCGCGATCGCGTCGGGCCCGGAGTTCTCCCCCTGGTGGGCGGTGCGGCGCAGTCCCGCCGCCGCCACCATCCGGTACGCGCCCTCGTACGAGCGTGGGTCGACCCCGAGCTCGGTCGAGTCCATCCCGACCCCGATCACCCGCTCGACACCGGGCGCCGTGCCGCGGCGCAGCTCGATGAGCTCGGCGACGAGCTGCTCGCCGGCCGCCGGACCGAAGGCCCGGTCCATGTCGGCGATCAGGCGTACGCGGGAGCCGATCTCCTGCTCACCGGCGCGCAGGCCCTCGTCGAGTCCGGCGACGATCTCGGCCAGCGATTGGCCCGCGGCGAGGTGGCGCGCCGGGGTGAAGAACACCTCGGCGTAGACCCGGCCGTGGGCCGCGGCGTCGAGCACCGACTCGTACGCGAGCCGGGCCCAGTCGCCCCGATCGGCCAGCGCCGACTGTACGAGCCAGAAGACCGACAGGAAGTCGTCCAGCGAGTCGTAGCTGAACAGCTCCTGCAGGACCTCGGGCGTGGGTGCGGCCGGCAGCGGCAGGACGAGCCCGTTCTTCGCCGCGAGCTCGACCAGGGTCGAAGCCCGCATGGTGCCCTCGATGTGGCAGTGCAGCTCGACCTTGGGCAGCAGCTCGGCAGCCCGGGCGACCGGGTCGGGAGCAGAGGCGTTGAAGGCCACGGGACGATCCCTTGAGGTGGGGAGTCGGGTTGGTGGGGGCCGTCCACGCTGACGGTCGATCGGGTGGTGCGAGGAGGAGCTAGTTGATGGAGGTCGGCTGCCCGAAGCGGCGGAGGACCACCGACTCGACCAGCGCGATGGCCGCGTAGACCGCGATCGACGCAATGGTGATCACGGCGACGGAGGCCCACAGGGTGTCGTAGCGCGAGGTGGTGGTGCTGTTCAGCATCAGCGCCCCGAGTCCCTTGCCGGTGGCGAGCCACTCGGCGAGCACCGCACCCAGCAGGGCGAGCGGGGCCGCGATCCGGGCCGAGGCGAACAGCGACGGCAGGGCTCCCAGCAGGGCGACCTTGCGCAGCACCATCATGGGCCCACCGCCGTACGCGACGACGACGTCCATCGACTGGTCGGGAGCCGAACGCAGCCCGACCACGACGTTGACCAGGGTCGGGAAGAAGGTCACGATCCCGGCGATCACCGTGACGGACACCAGGCCGCGACCGAAGACCAGCGCGATCAGCGGGGTCATGGCCACCAGCGGTACCGAACGCAGCGCGATCGCGATCGGCATGAACGTGCGCTCCACGACGCGGGACACGACGACCGCGATCGACGCGATCACGGCGAAGATCGTGCCGAAGACGAACCCGAGCAGCGCGTCCCAGGCGGTGGTGCCGAGCGCGCCCCAGATCTCCCGCCGGTTGGCGGCGGCCTGGGTGCCGGTCACGTCGACACCGGAGACGGCGCCTCCGAACAGGTAGTGCAGGACGTCGACCGGGTTCTTGGCGACGAAGGAGTTCACGTCGGTGAAGGCGAGGAACCCCCACCAGAGCAGCAGGATGAAGCCGACGGAGAAGACCAGCAGACCGACCGACTTGACGGCGCGAAATGCCAGGTCACGCGTGAGGAACGGCTCGCGAGCCGCCCGCCCCGACGCGGTGGGTGCAGCTGCGGTCACTTGCGGAGCCCCCGTCCACCCATGGAGTTGTTCTTCGGGGCCCACGGTGTGAGCCACTTGGCGATCAGCTCGGTGAGGATGTAGCCGGCGAGCGCCAGCAGCGTCACCAGCAGGGCGATGCCCCAGGTGCGGTTGACCTCGAGCGCCTGCTCCGAGTTGATCATCGCGATGCCGAGGCCCGAGTCACCACCGAGGTACTCGCCGATGATCGCGCCGAGCAGGGCCGCGGGTGCGGCGATCTTGAGGCCGGCGAAGGTGGCCGGCATCGCCGAGCGCAGCCGCACCTTGGTCAGCATCGCCCAGCGGCCACCGCCGTAGGCGCGGACCGCGTCGAGGCTTACCCGGTCCGCCGAACGCAGGCCGAGCAGAGCACCCACCAGGGTGGTGAAGAAGACTGACAGCGCCGCCAGGGTGATCTTGGGCGAGTTGCCGTTCATGACGATGTTGAGCACCGGCCCGATCGCGATCACCGGCAGGCAGTAGCTGATGATCGCGAGGCGCAGCACCGTCTTCTCCAGCATCGGCACCAGGGCGACCACGCCGGCGAGGAACAGCGCCAGCAGATTGCCCCAGAGGTAACCGAAGCCCGCCTCCGTGAGCGTCACCGGCATGTTGTCGCCGTACAGGCTCCGGTCGGACCAGAACTTGGTGACCACGCCGATGGGTGTCGGCACCGTGTGCTTGCCCGCGAAGACCGTGAGGGCGAGGATCCACCAGACCGCGATCAGGATGACCGGGCCGGCGACCGCGTAGAGGAACCGGCGGGAGTGGGCCAGCCCGCGTACCCCGAATGACTTCTTGGTCTCCCCGACGGCACCGGCGCTGCCGGTCTCGTCCGCGAGCCCCGGGATGCCGGCCACCGTGCCGGGAACCAGCGTCTCGCTACCGGGGATGACCGGCATCACCGTGCTCATGCGATGCGGCCCGTTCCGCCCTCGCGGGCGTCTCCGAAGAGCAGGTCGGACAGCTGGTCGCACAGCTCGTGGAAGCGCGGCGTGCGCTGCATGGCCGGGGTGCGAGGACGCGGCAGGTCGATCTCGACGATCTGCTTGATGCGCCCGGGCCGGGCGGTCATGACGGCGACCCGGTCGGAGAGGAAGACCGCCTCACCGATCGAGTGGGTGACGAGCAGCGTGGTGGTAGCCCGCTCGGTCCAGATCCGCTGCAGCTCGAGGTTGAGCCGCTGCCGGGTCATCTCGTCGAGGGCACCGAACGGCTCGTCGAGCAGCAGCAGCTGAGGGTCGACGACCAGCGCCCGGGCGATGGCGGCGCGCTGCCGCATACCACCGGAGAGCTGGGCCGGCCGCGCGTCCTCGAAGCCTTCCAGCCCGACCAGCTTGATCAGGTCGGGAATGGCGTTGGGCGCCATCTTCACGCCGCTCACCTCGAGCGGAAGCCGAATGTTCGACTTCACGCTGCGCCACGGCAGCAGTGCCGCGTCCTGGAACGCGATGCCCAGGTGGTGCTTCTTGCGGATCTCCGACGGCGACTCCCCGTGCACCTTGGCGGTGCCGGCGGTCGCGTGCTCTAAGTCGGCGAGGATCCGCAGGACGGTCGACTTGCCGCATCCGGACGGGCCCAGCAGGGCGAGGAACTCGCCGCGCTTGCCGACCAGATCGACGTCGTCGAGCGCCGTCACGGAGCCCTTACCGGTCTTGAAGATCTTGGTCAGACCGGCGATGTCGATGCCGTCCGAAACGGGGGCATTCGACGTGGAGGAGCCTGAGGCGCCGACAGAGGCGTCGGCGCCGTTCGGATGGGTCTTGAGCAGGGAAAGGTCCGGCGAGGTCGTCATTGACACCGCACTCCCGAGTTGTCACACATGTGGTTGCCTCCCGGGTAGGGGCGGTCGATATTCGATTACTTGCACTACGGCCCTGCAGTGGAACGACTAGCTGATGGTGGTCTTGCCGCCGTACACCTCTTCGAGGATCTCGCGGGTGAAGAGGTCCTTGCTGATCTTCCCGCCGCCGGTGGTGATGGTGGCGACGGTCTGCTCGATCTTCTCGTCCGTCATCCAGAAAAGGCCATGGGCTTCGGTGTCCGGGCTCTGGATGAGCGCATTGGCGGCCTTGTTCTCGAGTGTCTGCTCCTCGAGCCCCAAACCCAAGCTTTTACCGTACTTCTCGACGGCCAGACGGGCACCCAGATCGGGATCCTTGACGTTGTCCTGCCAGCCCTTGATCTCGGCCCGCATGAACTTTACGACGGTGTCGCGCTTCGCCTTGTCGCTCAGCGTCTCCTCGGTGACCACGTAGACGTTGCTCATCGACGGGTACTTGAAGTCGTTGAGCAGCATGGTTGCCGTGTCGACGCCCTTCACCTTGAGCGTGTTGGGCTCGTTGGTGATGTAGGAGAACCAGCCGTCGACCTGCTTGTTGGCCAGCGGTGTCGGGTCGAACTGGGCCGGCAGCTTGGTGATCTTGGACGGGTCGATGTCATTGGCCTTGAGGAAGGCCGCCCAGATCGACTCGTTGGCCGCCTGCACGCCGATCTTCTTGCCGATCAGGTCCTGCGGGGTCTTGATCGGGCTGGACGCCAGAGAGGTGATGGCGAACGGCGCCTTCTGGAACATGGTCGCAATGATCTTGAGCTTGGCGCCCTTGGCGACGGCCTGCGCGGTCGCGTCGGCATTGCTGATGCCGATGAGCGCCTTGCCCTGGATGACGACCGGCTCGACCGCGACGGTGGCCCCGCCGGAGATCAGATTCGCCTGCACGCCGTTCGCCGCGTAGTAGCCCTTGTCGTCCGCGATGTAGGAACCCGCGAACTCGACGTTCTTGATCCAGACGAGCTGCAGCCCGACGGTCTCGAGACCACCTGACGATGCCCCACCGCTCGGGGAGGTGGAGCCACTGTCCGACGACGACCCGCACCCCGAGAGCAGCTCGATCAGCGTGCCCCCACCGGCGACGCCGCCGGCGACGAGAAGGCTGCGGCCGAGGAAGCCGCGTCGGTTGTACGTGGTTGGCACATGTCCCCCGGGACGGAAGCGGGGGGCGCAGGCTGACATCGGCCCGCGCCCACGACGGAGCTGACGCCCCGATGTTCCCAGATCCGAGGGTCGTTTCCGAAGTGAACATGACGTTCCTCGCACGCCCGTGGTCACCTGTACTTTCTAGCCAGACCAGTTGTCCGCGGCGTTCCGGTCGTGTTTCAGGCGTGTGGCATCACCTTTCGGGCGCAACCGGACGCGCTTATCGTTCGCCCATGGCTGACGCACCCGGCACCGACGCTCTCGCCGCCCTGCTCACCCGCGCGGTGTCCCTCGCCGCCGCAGCCCGGTCCGGCGGCAACCATCCCTTCGGGGCGCTGCTGACCGACGCCGCCGGCACGGTCGTGGCCGAGGCCGGCAACACGGTCGAGACCGAGCGCGATCCCACCGGGCACGCCGAGCTCAACCTGGTCCGCAAGGTGGGCCACCTCGGGGCCGACGCCCTGCGCGGGATGACGCTCTACACGAGCACGGAGCCGTGCGCGATGTGCTCCGGCGGCATCTACTGGGCCGGAATCGGCACCGTCGTCTTCGCGCTGCCCGAGTCCGAGCTGCTGCACTACACCGGCGACGACCCGCGCAACCCCACCCTCGCCCTGCCCAGCCGCCAGGTGTTCGCCGCCGGCAGCCGCGCAGTGACGGTCAGCGGCCCGCACGACATTCCCGGTGCCCGCGACGTGCATGAAGGCTTCTGGGAGAACCTCTGAGCTCCGACAACCGGGTCCCGCCAACATGTGAGGAAAGAAATCTTCGCCAATTGCTGGCGTCTTGCGGTGCCATGAGGTTAGGCTCCCTTTACTGCAGGCAGGGGCTGCCTGCAGGTACAGAGGTTCGGCTTCCGAGGGAGCATCCGTTGATCCTGTGTCACTGTCACCGAGTGACGGCAAGCGACGCACGCGCGGCTTGCAGCGGTCCGGAAGACGACTGGCGCACGGTCGTGCGTGCCACCCGGGCGGCCACCGACTGCGGCGGCTGCGTGCGGTCCCTGCGCAAGGCGGTCGAGGACATGCGGGCGACCCCCGCTGCGGCGACCCAGGCCATCCCCGCCTGACGCTCGCCCGGATCGTCCTGCAAACTGGTGCACATGCAGGGTGACCCAGCCGTCCTGACGGCCCTCAACGACATCCTCACCGGCGAGCTGACCGCCATCAACCAGTACTTCCTGCATGCGCGCATGCAGAAGCACTGGGGCTTCACCAAGCTGGGTGAGTACACCTACCACGAGTCCATCGACGAGATGAAGCACGCCGATTGGCTCATCGACCGGATCCTCTTCCTCGAGGGCCACCCCAACCTGCAGCGCCTGTTCTCGCTGCGCACGGGTGAGAACGTCGAGGAGATGCTGGCGGCCGACCTCGAGGTCGAGCGTGAGGCGATGGAGCGGCTGCGTCCGGCCATCGCCCTCTGCCACGAGAAGAGCGACACGGTCACCCGGCTGCTCCTGGAGGGGATCCTCAAGAACGAGGAGGATCACGTGGACTACCTCGAGACCCAGCTCAACCTCCTCCGCACCCTCGGCGAGACGCTCTACCTGGCTCAGCAGATCGAGCCCGGAGCCTGAGCGCTCCCTGGTCAACGACGACACCCGTCGCCGTCCCTTGCGGGATGGCGACGGGTTTCGTCGTTGCGGGCCGATCAGCCCAGCTGGTTGCCCAGGATGGAGACGAAGGAGACCATCTCGCCCGGGTAGCCGCCGAGGTTGTGCGTCAGGGCGAGCCCGCGGTCGGCGGTCTGGATCTGCCGCTCGGGCGGGGCCTCGCCGCGCAGCTGCAGCCACGCCTCGAACATCATGCGCAGACCCGACGCGCCCACCGGGTGACCGAAGCTCTTCAGGCCGCCGTCGGGGTTGATCGGCAGGTCGCCGTTGAGGTCGTAGGTGCCGGCGAGCACCTCCTTGTACGCGGTGCCGCGCTCGGCGAAGCCCAGGTCCTCCATCAGCACCATCTCGGTGGGCGTGAAGCAGTCGTGCACCTCGGCCATGGCGATCTGGCTGCGCGGCGAGGTGATCCCCGCCTGCGAGTACGCGTCCTTGGCCGACGCCGCGACCTCGGGGAAGGTCGTGTAGTCGTACTCCGGGTCGGCGAGCCCGTTGCCGTTGCCGGCGACGAAGCTCAGCGCCTTCACGTACAGCGGCTTGTCGGTGTACTTGTGGGCGTCCTCGGCCCGCACGACGATCGCCGCCGCGGAGCCGTCGGCGACACCGGCGCAGTCGAAGATGCCGAGCATGCCGGCCACCGGGGCGGCCGCGCAGACCTGCGCCTCGCTGACCTCCTTGCGGAACTGCGCCCGCGGGTTACGCGCACCGTTGTAGTGGTTCTTGGAGGCGATGTGGGCGAGGGCCTCGCGCATCTCGGCCTCGGTGACGCCGTAGCGCTTCGCGTACGCGGGCACGACCATGCTGAACATCGCGGCGGCCGTGAGGGTGCGGGCGGTGCCGTCGTTCGGGATCGGCGGGGCGGCCATGCCCTGGTAGCCGGTGTCCTTGATCTTCTCGACACCCAGCGCCATGGCCACGTCGTAGGCGCCGCTGGCGACGGCATAGGCCGCGCCGCGCAGGGCCTCGGAGCCGGTGGCGCAGTAGTTCTCCACGCGGGTGACCGGCTTGCCGGTCAGCTGCAGCGGGCGGGCGAGCGTGATGCCGCTCATCCCGCTGGTGGCGGTGCCCAGCCAGAACGCGTCGACGTCGTTCTTGGTGACGCCCGCACTCGCGTACGTGGCCTCGGCCGCTTCGACCATCAGGTCGTCGGCACTCTTGTCGAAGTGCTCGCGGAAAGGCGTACAGGCCATTCCGACGATGGCTACCCGGTCACGGATGCCGTGTGATCCCATGGGGACCCTCCCTGTAACTGTCGGAGTGGTTCAGCTACCTGCAACGCCCCGGACCGGGCGTGCCTTCCAGAAGTAGTTGTGCAATCCGTCGGCCGTGAACAGCCGGCGGAAAGTCATCTCCATCCGCGCGCCGACCGACACGTCGGTGGCGATGTCGGACTGCTGCACGTCGGTGACTTCCACCGGGTAGCGGCCTCCACCGTCGAAGTCGACGACGGCGAAGACGATCGGCGGGCTCGGCGAGTACGCCAGACGGTCGATCGTGAAGGTCGCGACCGTGCCCTCGACGTCGCTCATAGGCACCGTCTCGCCGCCGGTCGGCAGCGGCGGCATCTGCGGCGCGCCCGTGCCCGGGTCGCGGCGGCCGGCGAAGCCGAACTTCCAGTCGTCGCTGCGGGCAGCGGCGCTGGCGGAGTGGCGGGTGGGCTCGGGACGACGCGGCGGCTCGATGACGATGCCCCCGCGCCAGGAGAGGAACTTGCCGTAGGGCACCTTGGTGCCGGCGGCGATCTGGGCGGCCACCGGACGCACCGCAGCCGTCGCGGCGCTCTCGCCGGCACGGAACAGGAGCACATCCGCGCCGTCGGCCAGCACGATCAGGGCGATGACCTGGCCGGGGGTGGCGGTGTCGAGCGCGCTCGCCAGCAGCAGGCCGGGGTGGGCGGAGCCCGAGTTGCCGACGCTCGCGGCGAGCTCGTCGACCAGCTTGTCCTTGAGACCGAGCTTGGTCGACAGCACGCGGACGGCACGCGAGTGCAGGCCGGTGACGATCGCCTTGTCGACGCCGTCGGCCTCGAGGCCGGCCTTCTTCAGCGCCTCGCGGAAGGCGCGCTCGCCGATCGGGACGTACTGCGTCTCACCGAAGCGCTCCTCCCACAGCTTGGAGCGGGACTCGCCCGCACCGCGCCAGCGGTCCGTGAACTCTTCGGTGATCGACGCGGAGCCGAGGAACTCGGCGACCAGCGGACCGTCGGAGTCGTCACCCACGAGCAGGGCGGCGCCGGCGTCTCCACCGGCGGCCTCGTCACCGGAGCCCGGCCAGCCGCCGCGCGCGTCGGAAGCGACGGCGAGCACCGGGGTGGTGCCGGCCAGCCCGGCGAGCAACGCAGCGACGGCGGAACGCTGGGCGCCACCGAAGTCGGCGGCGATGACGTCGCTGTCGAGCCGGAGGGCAGCGGCGACGCCGGTCGCGTTCGTCTTGTCGACGTATGCCGGGGAGATGGTCGAGAAGTACAGCGCCGACGGCATGACGCCGGGGGCCGCGCGCCGGGCGAGCCGACCGGCCTCCACCGCCATCGTGGTGGTGTCCTCGTCGTACCAGGCGACGCTGCGCGTGCCCTTGCCACCCCCGCTGCCGACGAACGCAGAGATGTCGGTCTTGTCCAACCGGCCGTGCGGCACGTAGCCGGCAGCCGCGAGAATGCCGCGAGTCACGTCTGGCAGCCTAGCCATGCCTTCGTACTCGTCCCTCCCCGACCTCTTCCGGAGTGAGCATGACCACCCCCCCTGCCGAGCTGTCCCCCGACCTCGAGTCGACCGACGACATCACCTTCCGGCTCGAGAACGGCATCCTCTGGGCGACCATGACCCGGCCCCAGGCCGGCAACGCGATGACCCATGACCAGCGCCGCCGCATCCTCGCGTGGCTCGAGCGGGCCAACGAGGACCCGGCCGTGCGCTGCGTCGTCATCGGCGCCACCGGCCGCTTCTTCTGCACCGGCGCGGACCTCCGCAACGGCACCCCGCCGCCGCCGCGTGACGAGCAGTTCCCCGACAAGCTCGTCGGCGACGCCCGCCGCGTCATGGTGCGGGGCGCGCTGAAGCTGGTGAACGCGATCCTCGACTGCGAGAAGCCGGTCATCGCCGCCGTGCAGGGCACCGCCGCCGGCATCGGCTCGCACGTAGCCCTGGCCTGCGACCTCGTGTACGCCTCCGACGACGCGAAGTTCATCGAGATCTTCGCCCGCCGCGGCCTCGTCGCCGACGGCCTCGGCACCTGGCTGCTCCCCCGGCTGATCGGCCTGCAGCGCGCCAAGGAGCTGATCCTGTTCGCCGACGACGTGCCGGCGCAGCGGGCGTACGAGATCGGGCTGATCACCCGCGTGGTGCCCGCCGCCGAGCTGGAGGCCACCGTGCTCGACGCCGCCACCCGGCTCGCCACCGGCCCGACCGCCGCGCACCGGGCCAACAAGTGGCTGCTCAACCGCTCGATGGACGTCGACCGCAGCACGATCGCCGCCGAGGAGGCCTGGCTCGTCGACGTCAACACGATCACCGAGGACGCCCAGGAGGGCGTGGCCAGCTTCCTGGAGCGCCGCCAGCCGACCTGGCGCGGCTACTGAGCTGCGATCATGACGGGATGAGCGGTCAGGCCCCGGAAGAGCACACGTTCGTCGACCTGCTCGAGCTGGAGAAGATCGACCGCGACATCTTCCGGGGGATGACGCACGCCGGGGCGCCGATGCGGACCTTCGGCGGCCAGGTCGCCGCGCAGGCGCTGGTCGCCGCCGGGCGTACGGCCGGCGAGCGGCAGGTGCACTCGCTGCACTCGTACTTCCTGCGCCCCGGCAATCCGGAGCAGCCGATCATCTACCTGGTCGACCGGCTCCGCGACGGCGGCAGCTTCACCACCCGCCGGGTCGCCGCCGTGCAGTCCGGCGAGACGATCTTCAGCCTGTCGGCGTCGTTCAAGGACGCCGAGGAGAGCGGCAGCCACCAGCGCAAGATGCCGGCCGTACGCCCGCCGCACGAATCGCTCGACCTCTATAAGGCGGCCGAGGAGGCCGGTGAGACCCAGGACCGGGCCGCCGCCGTCGCCAAGCTGGTCATCGAGCTGCGGGGGCCCGACCCGACGTCACGCTTCGCCGGCTCGCAGATCCCGGCAGATGCCGGCGGCGAGGCGATCGGGCTGCTGGACGACGAGATCCCGCGGCGACGCTTCTGGATGCGGGCCTTCGACCGGCTGCCCGACGACCCGCTCATGCACGTCTGCGCCCTGGCCTACATGTCCGACCTGACGCTGGCCGGCACGGCGACCCTGCACCAGCAGATCCCCCCGACCGAGCTGATGCTGGCCTCGTTGGATCACGCCATGTGGTTCCACCGGGAGTTCCGCGCCGACGAGTGGCTGCTCTTCTCGATCGAGAGCCCGACCTCGGCCGACGGGCGGGGCATCGCCATCGGCGAGTACTGGTCCGAGGACGGGCGACTGGTGGCGTCGGTCGTCCAGGAGGCGCTCATCCGACGTCGCAAGGTCTGAGTCAGACCGCTCCGTGGCCGGGCGGGACCACCTCGGACGCGACCGGCGGGCCGGGCGGGGTGCCGTCCCCGAACGGACGGCCGCCCAGCGCCTCCCGCCCGTGCGGGGTCAGCCAGCCCGACAGGTCGGGCCCGACCGGCACGATCTGCGTCGGATTGATGGTGGTATGGACGATGTAGTAGTGCTGCTTGATCTGCACGAAGTCGGTGGTGTCGCCGAAGCCGGGCGTCTGGAAGAGGTCACGGGCGTACGCCCACAGCACCGGCAGCTCGGTCAGCTTCTGCCGGTTGCACTTGAAGTGGCCGTGGTAGACCGCGTCGAACCGGGCGAGCGTGGTGAACAGCCGGATGTCGGCCTCGGTGATGGTGTCGCCGACCAGGAAGCGCCGGTCGGTGAGCCGCTCGGACAGCCAGTCGAGCCGGGCGAAGAGGGCCTCGTACGCCTGCTCGTACGCCTCCTGTGACGTCGCGAAGCCGGCCTGGTAGACGCCGTTGTTGACGTCCTTCAGCACCAGCGCCATGACCTCGTCGAGCTCGTCGCGGTGGCGCTCGGGGTAGAGGTCCGGCGCCCCGTCGCGGTAGTACGCGCCCCACTGCGTCTCGAGGTCGAGGGTGATCTGCGGGAAGTCGTTCGTGACCACCGCGCCGGTCGGGACGTCGACGACGGCCGGCACCGTCACGCCGAGGTCGTAGCCCGGCCGGGCCTTCTCGTACGCCTCGCCGAGCCGCTCGATGCCGAGCACCGGGTCGCGCTGCCCGGGGTCGAGGTCGAAGGTCCAGCTGCGCTCGTCGTGGGTGGGCCCGGCGATGGCCATCGACAGCACCGGCTCGAGGCCGAGCAGGCGCCGCGCGATGATCGCCCGGTTGGCCCAGGGGCAGGCGCGGGCGACGGCGAGCCGGTAGCGGCCCGGCTCCACCGGCCAGCCGTCGCGGCCGTCGGCGGTGATGCGGGCGTTCAGGTAGCGGGTGTCGCGGACGTACTCGCCGGTGTCGCTGGAGGCCATGCCCCTGGTCCTTCCCCGCCGGTTGCCGGCTAGTGCTGCCCGAGGTAGAACCGCAGGCCCTGGTCGTCGGCGCAGAGGGAGCTGAGCCCGTACGGCTGCTGCTCCACGTCGGTCGCCGTGCCCCCCGCAGCGCGTACGCGCTCGACGGCGCCCGCGATGTCGTCGACCCGCCACATCGGCACGATGGCGTCGGCCTGCGCACCGCCGCCGATGCCGCTCATCGGCACGACGCCGTCCGGCTCCCAGCCGTCGGCCATGCGACCCGGGGTATAGGTCCACCCGAAGACGGCCGTGAAGAACTCGCGGAGCGGGGCCGACGACCGCACCTCGTACGTCAGGTAGGACAGGTCGCCGTGACCGTTGCCGTGCAGAGGCGGTCGCGGGCCGGGATCGGGTCCCGGCTCGTACAGCGAGAACGGCGTCCCGGCGGGGTCGATGCACTCGCTGGAGCGCCCCCACGGCTTCTCGACCGGCGCGGTGGCGCTGCCGCCCGCCGCCTGTACCCGGCGGATGGCCGCCTCGACGTCACCGACCGCGTACGCACAGAACGAGATCGGGGTGTCCTTCCCGCCGTTGAGACCGATGTGGATCGCCTGGCCGAGCACCAGGCGGTCCTCACCCGGCACGTCCTCGGCGAAGCTCCAGCCGAGCACCGCGGAGTAGAAGGCGGCTGCGCGGTCGACGTCCCGGGTCCAGAGGGAGAAGTAGCCGAGGTCGCCCTGCCGCCACTCCCCGGGAGGCGTCTCGCCGGCCGGCACACCGGTCGTCAGCTGCTGCAGCATCCAGCGGTGGCCGAACGGGTCGACGACGACCGCGTTGCGCGAGCCGTACGCCTCCGACACCGGCCGGGTCAGCGTCGCGCCGTTCGCGGTGGCGGCGTCGACCCGGGCCTCGACGTCGGCGACGTGCAGCACCAGGCTGACCGCCGACGCGTTCGGAGCGGGCGCCACGACGCCGAGGTCGGGGAACTCGTCGGCGAGGTAGAGCAACCCGCCCGACAGGCGCAGCTCGGCGTGGCCGATGCGGTCGTCGGGCATGACGATCGGGTCGCCCTGCAGCTCGGCGCCGAGCACCTCGACGTACCAGGCGATGGCGGCGCGGCCGTCACGGACGGCGAGGTAGGGAATCGTGGCGCCGCCGGTGACGGGCTCAACGGTACTGGCGGTGTTGCCGGACGGGCGCAGTGGCAGAGCAGTGGTGGACACGGAAACTCCTCGGGGCAGGTCCAGCGCGCGTTCGAGACGGGCGCGCAGCCGGGCGGCGAAGGCGGGATCGGGCGCGGCCGGCTCCTCGGGCGTACGCAGGACATCCAGCGGATCAGTCACGGCCGGCCTCCTCTCCCTGGATGTAGGCGGTACGGAACGCGGATCGCGCGCGCACCAGCAGTGCCTCGGTGGCATGAAGCGTGCGGTCGAGCGTGCGGGCGACCTCGGCGACGGACAGGTCGTCGAGATAGCGCAGGGTGAGCGCGGCCCGGTGCTGCGGCGCGAGCGCGTGCAGGGTGTCCTGCGCGCGGAGCGCGTCGAGCCGGGCGTCCCACGGGTCGACGGCCACCACCTGGGCGGTGGGGTCGTCGGCGACGGCGGCGAGGCTGCGCTCCTCACGGGCGAGCTGGCGCCAGTGGTCGACCAGCTTGTGCCGGGCGACGCCGATCAGCCACCCGGTGGACAGCGGTGGCGGACGGTCGCTGCGGACGGCGTCGACCGCGGCGAGGAACGTCTCCGCGGTCAGGTCTTCCGCGAGCGCAGTACGGCCGCAGCGGTGCAGCAGATAGCTGTAGACCTCGGGCAGGGCGGTGTCGTAGAGCGCGAGCAGGGCGGCACCGGGATCTCCGGTGGCTACCTGTTCGACGCTCACATCACCCTCGTCGCTCGGGCGGACGGAAGTCCGACGGCGATTGACGAGAAATCTCCACTACGGCAGGAAACCGACGTGGCCGACCGGCTCCTGCGCCGCCGTACGCCGGCCTTCCGACAGGCGTAGGCCGTCGAGCAGCGCGTTGCGCAGCTGCTGGGGCTCGATCACGTCGTCGTAGCCGAGCGTGGCCGCGATGCGGAAGGCCCCGGCGGCCTGCTCGTCGGCGATGCGCTCGACGTCCTCGGCGCCGAGCTTGGCCGAGTCAGCGCCGCTGCGTACCGGCAGCGCCCCCATCGTGACGGCCGGCCAGGCCAGCGAGACGGTCTGCCCGTCGAAGCTGTTCATCGCCATCACGGAGGAGCCGAAGCCGAACGCCTTGCGCACGGTGACGTGCAGCTTGGAGCTGCGCACCCGGTGCTGCGCGGTGAACATGCGGGCCGCGGCACGCAGCACGCCCGTCCTCTCGGCGGCGGTGCCGGCGAGCACGCCCGGGTTGTCGGCCAGGAAGAGGAACGGCAGGTGGAAAGCCGCCACGGAGTCGATGAAGTGGGCCGCCTTGACTGCGCAGTCGGCGTCGATGGTGCCCGCCTTGCGGCCCGGGTCGTTGGCCACGATCGCGATCGGCTGCCCGCCGAGCCGGGCGAGCGCGCACACCAGAGCGGGGCCGAACTTCGCCTGGATCTCCAGCAGCGAGCCGGCGTCGACGACGTGCTCGAGCAGCTTGCGCATGGAGTACGGCCGGCGCGGGTCCGGCGGCACCAGGGTGAGCAGCTCGGGGACCTCGCGGTACGCCGTCGCCGCGGAGGCGTCGCTGAGCGGCGGGCTGCCGTACGCGTTGGGCGGCAGGAAGGAGAGGTACTGCTTGGCCATCGCGATGGCGGCGAGGTCGTCGGCCACCACGTTGTGCGCCACGCCGCTCTTCACGACGTGGATCGCGGGGCCGCCGAGCTCGGCGGCGGTGACGTCCTCACCGACGGCGGCCTTGACCAGCGGCGGGCCGGCGGTGAACAGGCTCGCCTGCTCGGTCATGACGATGAAGTCGCAGAGCGGTGCGGTGAGTGCGCCGTGACCGGCGGACGGGCCCATGACCAGGCAGACCATCGGCACGATGCCGGACAGCTCGGCGAGCGCCATGAGGTCGTTGGGCCGGCGACCGACCGAGCCCTCGGTGACCCGGTGACCGGCGCCCTCCAGCATCATGATCAGCGGGACGCGCTCCTGCTTGGCGAGCTGGCAGAGCCGGTAGCGCTTGTCGGCGCCGGCGGAGCCGATGGAGCCGCCGAGCACGGTGAAATCCTCGGCCCCGGCCAGCGCCGGGCGGCCGTCGATACGCCCGTGGCCCGCGACCAGCGCATCGGCGGGCGCCTCAGGACGACCGTCCACCCCGAGCCGTCCGGTGAAGGCGCCGATCTCGACGAAGGTGCCCGGGTCGAACAGCGCCTCGATGCGCTCCCGGGCCGTGAGCTTGCCGCGGCCGTGCTGGCGCTCGATCCGCGCCTCGCCGCCCATCGACTCGGCGACGGCGCGCCGCTCCCGGACGTTCGTGATCAGCGGATCCCAGTCGGTGCCGGTCGGCCCGTCGGGCGCAGCGGAAGGGGTCGTCTCGGGCTGGGTCAACGGGGACGCTGCTTCCGGGAGAGGCGGGTGTGCTGATCTCGTGAACTGCGCACCGACGCTAACAGGGGCTCCCAGCGGTTCCGTCGGAGCCTCGTGACAGGCTGCTCGGACACCCCTCACCCCGGCCCACCGCCCGAAGGAGACCCCATGTTCGAGCTGACCGGCCATCGCGCGCTCGTGACCGGCGCCGGTCAGGGGCAGGGCGTCGGCATCGCCAAGGCACTGGCCGCCCAGGGGGCATCCGTCGCGGTCAACGACCTGGTGCCGGAGAAGGCCGAGGCCACCCGGGCGGCGATCGCCGCGGCGGGCGGCACCGCCATCAGCGCCGCCTTCGACGTCAGCAGCCACGACGCCGTCACCGCCGGCATCCAGGCCGCGGCGGAAGTGCTCGGCGGTCCCATCGACATCCTGGTCAACAACGCCGGCATCCCCGAGACCATGGGCGCGGTCCCGTTCCGGCAGATCCCGGTCGAGCGCTGGCGGCCGTACGTCGACCTCAACATGTACGGCTCGATGTACTGCATCTCCGCCGTGCTCGAGCCCATGATCGAGGCCGGCTGGGGCCGCATCGTGCAGATCTCGTCCGGCGCGGGCCGTACCGGCCTGAAGATCGGCGTCTCGCTCTACGGCGCGTCCAAGAGCGGCATCGAAGGCTTCATCCGTCACCTCGCCGTCGAGGTCGGCGGCACCGGGGTCACGGCCAATACGCTGGCCCTCGGGCTGATGACGGCGCCGGAGAAGCCGCAGGACAGCTCGGTGACGGCCGGGATCGCCCGCGGCATCCCGGTCGGCCGGCTCGGCACACCGGAGGACGTCGGCTCGGCCGTCGTCTTCCTCTCCTCGCCCGAGGCCGAGTGGCTCACCGGCCAGACCATCAACCTCAACGGCGGCTCGACCTTCAACTGACGGTCGCCTCGCAACTCACGTCTCGACAAAGGAGCACCTGTGGACCTCGCCGGCAACGGACTGTGGAGCGGCAACTTCCGGTACGGCGATCCCGCCGAGATCGCCGAGACGGCCGCGGAGCTCGAGGAGCTCGGCTACACGGCGCTCTGGATCCCCGACATCAGCGGTGACGTCTTCGCCCCGCTCAACCACCTGCTGGCGAGCACCAAGAAGACGGTCATCGCCACGGGCATCCTCAACCTCTGGATGAACACCGCGGCCGAGACCGCCACCGGTTACGCCGCGGCCGTCGCCGAGCACGGGCGGCGGCTCCTGCTGGGCATCGGCGTCAGCCATCAGCTGCTCATCGACGGCTCCAAGGCTCCCGGCACCTACGCCAAGCCGCTGGCCGCCATGAAGAGCTGGCTGGACGAGCTCGACGCCCAGCCCAACGGCGGGGTGCCGGCCTCCGACCGAGTGCTGGCCGCGCTCGGCCCGAAGATGCTGCAGGTGGCGGCGACCCGGTCGCGTGGCATCCACCCGTACCTGATCACCCCGGAGTTCACCGCGCAGATCCGTGAGCAGGTGGGCGCGGGGCCGCTCATCGCCGCCGAGCAGGGCGCTGTGCTGGAAACCGACCCCGAGAAGGCGCGGGCCATCGCCCGGGAGAACCTGGCGGGCTACCTGATCCTGCCGAACTACACCAACAACTTCCAGCGCTTCGGCTTCACCCCGGAGGACATCGAGAACGGCGGGTCCGACCGGCTCGTCGACGCCCTCGTGGTGTGGGGCGACGAGGAGACCATCGCCGCCCGCGTGCAGGCCCATCACGACGCCGGCGCCGAGCACGTCTGCGTGCAGGTGCTGACGGCTCTCGGCGGCGTGCAGGGCGGACCGAGCGCGATCGAGCAGTACCGCCGGCTCGCCCCGGTGCTGACGGGCGCCTGATGGCGGCCGGCCTCGACCCGCGTACCCCCGTCCTGGTCGGCACGGCGGCGATCACCCAGCGCAGCGGCCGCGGCGAGGCGGCCGTCCCGGCCGCCGAGGCGCGCGACGCCGTGGCGTTGATGGCCGACGCCCTTCGCCTCGCCGCGGACGACGCGGGCGGGCCGGACCCGCAGCGGCTGCTCAGCCGGGCGGGCATCATCATGGCGCCGCACGGCTCCTGGGTCTGCGTCGACTCGGCCCGGATGGTGAGCGAGCAGCTCGGCATCACCCCGCACACCGTCTACGCCGAGCTCGGCGTGCTGCAGCAGACACTCTTCACCCGTGCCGCGCTCGCCATCGCCGGCGGCGAGGCGGATGTGGTGCTGATCTGCGGCGGGGAGGCGCGGGCCCGTACCGCCGCCGCCTCCCACGCCGGGGTCGAGGTCGCTCCCGAGCCGCAGGCCACCCGGCCGGCCGATGCCGTGCTCGCCCCCGAGCACGAGGTGATCACGCAGCTCGAGATCGCCCGCAAGCTGTACGTCCCGGCCCGGCAGTACGCGATCATGGAAACCGCGATGCGCGGCGCCGCGGGACACTCCGTCGCCGAGCACGCAGCAGCGGTCGCGGCGATGTGGGACGGCTTCGCCGACGTGGCCCGCACCCGGCCCGAGGCCTGGAAGCCCGACGCGGTGCCGCTCGGCGACGGGCAGGCCACGCCGGCCAATCCCTGGTACGCGTGGCCGTACACCCGCCAGCACTGCTCGTACTGGACCGTCGACCAGGCCGCCGGGCACATCCTGTGCTCGGTCGAGACGGCCGAGGGCCTCGGCATCCCCCGCGAGCAGTGGGTCTTCCCGCTCGCCGCCGCCGAGTCCAACGCCATGATCGCCGTCAGCGCGCGCGCGGAGCTGCACCGGTCGCCGGCGATAGCCGCGAACGGCGAGGCGCTCACCGAGCTGGCCGGGCTGGCCCCGGCTGATGCCGCCTACCTCGACATCTACAGCTGCTTCCCGGCCGCCGTACGGATGCAGGCGGCCGAGCTCGGCATCGGCCTGGACCGGCAGCTGACGGTCACCGGCGGCATGGCGTTCGGCGGCGGGCCACTCAACAACTACGTGTTGCAGTCGACCGCCCGCATGATGCAGATCCTGCGCGAGGACCCGGGCTCGACCGGGCTGCTCACCTCGATCAGCGGCATGATCACCAAGCAGGGCATGGGCCTGTGGTCGACGACGCCGCCGGCGCACGGCTTCCGCAGCGCCGACACCACCGAGCCCTCGTACGCGGCCACCTCCACCGCCGAGCTGGACGCCGATTACTCCGGGCGCGGCCGCGTCCTCGGCTACACCGTCGGGGTCGAGCGGGGGCAGCCCGACGTCGGCATCGCCGTCGTCGCCGCTGTCGGCGGATCGCACACCATCGCGCTGACCGAGGACCCGGCGCTCACCGCGGCGATGACCGCGGACGAGTGGGTCGGACGCGAGGTCGAGGTGTCCGGCGGCACCCTGGTCGGCGCCGGATGAACGAGGCGGCGGCCGCGCTCCCGTTCGACCCGCGGTGGCTGCCGCACGTCGCCGCCTCGGCCCGGATGAACGACGCGCTCTCGCGGATGGGCGATCTCATCCCGCCGCTGGAGACGCCGGAGCAGGTCGCCGCCGCGCGGGAGGTGCCCGAGGCGCTGCAGCGACAGGAACTGGCGCTGCCCGCGTACAGCGGCACGGTCGCCGGCCCGGGCGGGCCGGTGCCGTTCCGCGTCTTCGCCCCGCCGACCGTGCGTGCCGTCTACCTGGACTTCCACGGCGGCGGCTTCTGCCTCGGCTGGTTCGCGGCGAAGGACGGGGCGAACGCGAAGCTCGCGGTCGCTGCCGAGGTGGCCGTGGTCAGCGTCGACTACCGGCTGGCACCGGAGCATCCCTTCCCCGCCGGCCCGCACGACTGCTACGCGGTGGCCGACCAGCTCGTCGAGCGGGCTGTCGAGCTGTTCGGCACCGACCGGCTGATCATCGGTGGCGATTCGGCGGGCGCCAACCTGGCCCTGCTCACCGCCCTGCACCTGCGCGGGCGCGGCGAGCTCGACCGCGTGCTCGGTCTCGGCCTGCTCTACGGCGTGTACGACCTCTCGGGAACGCCCAGCTCGCGCAACCGCGCCAAGGATGCGCTGGTGCTCTCGCTGCGGGCGTCGCACCGCTTCCACGACCACTACCTGCCGGGCCTTACGCCAGAGGACATGCGCGACCCGGCGATCTCCCCGCTCTACGCCGACCTCGCCGGCCTGCCGCCCGCGCTGCTCACCGTCGGTGAGCTCGACCCGCTGCTCGACGACACCCTGTTCCTGTCGGCGCGCTGGTCGGCTGCCGGCAACGCCGGTGAGACCTACTGCGTGCCGGCGTCGCCGCACGGCTTCGCCTCGTTCCCGACCCCGATGGCGGCCGAGTTCGACGCGCTGCACGCCGAGTGGGTACGCGCCCGCGTCGCCGGACTGCCCGCCGCGAGCAGCGGCTTTTACCTGACCGGGGCCTGACCGCATGTCCGATCGCGTACGCGAGCTGCTCGGGAACCTCACGACCGAGGAGAAGGCGCTGCTCACCGCGGGCGCCGATGTGTGGACGACGGCCGCGATCGAGCGGGTCGGCGTGCGGGCGCTGGGCATGTCGGACGGGCCGAACGGCGCCCGCGGGCCGACGCTGTCGACCGCCGGGGGCGGCCCGACGCTGTGCGTGCCGTGCGGCACCGCGCTGGCCGCGACCTGGGATCCGGCGCTGGTCGCCGGCATCGGCGCAGCGGTGGGGGCGGACGCGCGCGCCAAGGGCGTCCAGCTGCTGCTTGCCCCGACGGTCAACCTGCACCGCTCGCCCCTGGCGGGCCGCAACTTCGAGTGCTACTCCGAGGATCCGCTGCTGTCGGGCACGCTCGCGGCCGGCTTCATCGGGGGGCTGCAGGCGCAGGGCGTCGGCGCCGTGGTCAAGCACTTCGTCGCCAACGAAGCCGAGACGGCGCGGATGCTGCTCGACTCGGTGGTCGACGAGCGCACGCTGCGCGAGCTGTACCTGGTGCCGTTCGAGCTGGCGGTCGAGGCGGGCGCGTACGCGATCATGACCGGCTACAACCGCCTCAACGGCACCTGGTGCTCCGAGCACCCCGAGCTGCTCACCGACATCCTGCGCGGCGAGTGGGGCTTCGACGGCCTGGTCATGACCGACTGGTGGGCGGTGGGATCGACCGCCGGCTCGCTGCACGCCGGCCTGGACCTGCAGATGCCCGGCCCGGGACGCTTCTTCGGTGCCCCGGTCGCCGACGCGATCGCAGCCGGGACGGTGGACCAGGCCGATCTCGACCGCGCCGCCGGCGCCCTGCTGCGCACCCTCGCACGGGTCGACGCGGCACCTGACCCTGCGCCCGTCGACGGCCCGGCCCGCGCCCGCGAGGCCGCCGCGGCCGGCATGGTTCTGCTGCGCAACGACGGCACGCTGCCGCTGCAGGGCGTCGCGTCGGTCGCCGTGCTCGGCCCCAACGCCGCCCGCGCCCAGATCATGGGCGGCGGCAGCTCGGCGGTGTCGCCGCAGCACCGCACCACCCCGCTGGCCGCTCTGCGCGCTGCTCTGCCCGAAGCGCTCCCCGACGTCGCGATCGCGTACGAGCCGGGCTGCCTGATCGACCGCAAGGTGCCCGCGCTGGAAGCCGGCGCCCTCAGCGCCCCCGACGGCACGCCGGGGCTCGCGGTCGGCTTCCACCTCGGCGACCTGCTTGCCGGCACTGCTGAGCCGACCGCCGTCACCAGCCGCGCCGAGAGCACCCGGCTGCTGTATCTCGGCCGTCCCGATCCAGCGCTGCCCGAGACCGGCTGGTCGCTGCGCGCCGAGGGCCGCTTCGTCCCCGAGGTCGACGGCCCGCATCTGGTGCACCTCAGCCAGGTGGGGCGCAGCCGGGTGTGGCTCGACGGCGAGCTGGTGCTCGACGCGTCCACCGCGCCGGTGGGCGGGGGCGAGGACTTCTTCGGCCTGTCGAGCCCGCCTCTCGAGGCGACCGTCCCCCTCACCGCCGGCACCCCCGTCGAGCTGCGGCTCGAGCTCGTCGCCGGCGACCTGCCGCTGCACGGCATCCACCTCGGCGTCGCTCCCCCACGGCCCGACGACCTGCTCGGCCGCGCGGTCGCCCTGGCCGCTGCCAGCGACGTGGCCGTCGTCGTCGTCGGCACCACCGACGAGTGGGAGTCCGAGGGCTTCGACCGCACCGCGCTCGCGCTCCCGGGCGAGCAGGACGAGCTGATCCGCCGGGTCGCGGCCGCCAACCCCCGCACCGTGGTGGTGCTCAACTGCGGCGCCCCCGTCACGATGCCGTGGCGCGACGACGTCGCCGCCGTGCTCGCCGTCTGGTTCGGCGGCCAGGAGATGGCGCCGGCGCTGGCCGACGTCCTCACCGGCGCGGTCGACCCCGGCGGCCGGCTGCCCACCTCGCTGCCGCTGGCGCTGGCGCACACCCCGGCCTTCGGCAACTTCCCCGGCGCCGATTCACAGGTGCGCTACGGCGAGGGCCTGCTCCTGGGCTACCGCTGGTACGACACCCGCGAGCTGCCGGTGGCGTACCCGTTCGGGCACGGGCTCTCGTACGCGAGCTTCCGCCTCGATCCGCCGCGGCTGTCGGCACCGAGCTGGCGCCCGGGCGAGGCGCTGCAGGTCACGGTGACCGTCACCAACACGTCCGCGCGCACCGGCAGCGAGGTGGTGCAGCTGTACGTAGCGCCACCACCCGGTGCCGCGTTCCGCCCGCGCCGCGAATTGAAGGCGTTCGCCAAGGTGACGCTCGAGCCGGGTGAGGTCTGCGACGTCACGCTGGAGCTCACCGACCGGGCGTTCGCGTACTGGGACCCGGGCAACCCGGAGCACGAGGCGCTCGCCGCCCGGATCGCGCAGGCGGGGGCGTTCGGGGTGGACGGCAGGACCCGGCCCGCCGGGTGGCGGACCGAGCCGGGCGCGTACGAGCTGCACGTCGGCCGCTCGATCGCCGACCTCCCGCACCGCGTGGCGCTGCAGGTCGAACGGGCCTAACGCTCCAGCGTCATCGTGAGGTGCTCGGACACGTCGCCGACGAACTCCACGATCATGTGGCGGCGCACGTAGCACCACACCCCGTCGATGCGGCGGAACTCGTCGCGGTAGCGCCCGGCGACGATCGGCTGCAGCGGCAGCGTCTTGGTGCACATGAAGACGGTGAAGTACGAGCGGCAGCGGCCCTCGTCGGCGCTGTCCAGCTCGACGATGTGATTGGTGATCACATGCTTGCTGCGCGGGGTGCCGTCCTCGTGCTTGCGCGTGGTGGTGTCGTACATCGACTGCACGCCGGCGGCGCCGGTCCAGGTGCCCCCGCCGTCAGCGGTGACGGTCGCGTGCTCGAAGAGCTCGCCGATCCCTACGAAGTCACCGCCGTCGATGAGTTCCGCGTACCGGGAGAGCAGGTTGGTGATCGCGGTGGTCGCCGGCAACTCCGGAGCGGTCATGGGGATCCCTTCAGTCGGGCCGCCTGTCCAGGCGGAAGACGCGCAGGTTGCGACCGGAGCGTGAGGTGTAGACGTCGAAGTTCGGCCACGACCGGGTGAGCTCCGGCCAGATGGCGTCCTTCTCCTCCTCGGTGAGCCGGTGCGCCTGCACGGGGATCTTCTCGCCCTTGAAGTTGATCTCCGCATCGGGGTTCGCCGCGAGGTTGACGGTCCACACCGGATGGGTCTCGCGGCCGAAGTTGCTGCCGACCACGTACCAGGCGCCGTCCTTCGGCAGCGTCGCGAGCGGGGTCAGCCGCGGCTCCCCCGACTTGGCGCCGCGCACGGTGAGCATGAGCGACGGGAGCATCGCGGCGCTGGACAGGACGCGCCCCCCGGTGAGCCGGTGCAGCGCGCGATCGAGGTGCGGCACCACCTTCGGGCCGACCTTCGCGAACGCGCGTGACCCTGCCACGGCCACCACGACCTTGCCCAGCGGGCCACCCACCTTGACTGCCATGGCACGACGTTAGCGATCATCCGTCGATTTCCGGGCTCGGCGGGCTCTCGCCGCGGCCAACGGAATTCGTCGTCATTCCAGCTGAATTTTGCGAATTCGCGTCATTGAACGGCCGCACAGCCCGTTTTCAGGGCACAGGCGGCGTCCAGCCGCTCGGCAGCACCAGTCCAGATACCGTCCTGCAACTCAGCTGGCTCCCAGCCAGCTCCCAGGCTTAGGCTGGATGCTTGCTGTGGATGACCTGTGGGTCACCGACCAACGAGATCAAGGAGCTAGTCGTGAACGAAGGCGGAGGGCGGCTCGTGCAGACCAGCCAGAACGGGCGCCCTGTCGAGGCCAAGCTCCTGGTGGTCGATGACGAGCCCAACATCGTCGAGCTGCTGTCGGCCAGCCTGCGTTACGCGGGCTTCGCGGTGGCGACTGCGACGTCGGGCGTCGACGCCGTGAACTCCGCCCGGCGTGACCAGCCCGACCTCGTCCTGCTGGACGTGATGCTCCCGGACATGGACGGCTTCGAGGTGCTGCGCAAGCTGCGCGCCGGCGCCGACCGCGTGCCCGTGGTCTTCCTGACCGCCCGCGACGCCACCGAGGACAAGATCGCCGGCCTCACGCTCGGCGGCGACGACTACGTCGTCAAGCCGTTCAGCCTGGAGGAGGTGCTCGCCCGGGTACGCGCCGTGCTGCGCCGCACCAGTGGCCTCGGCGAGACCGAGCGCACCAGCCTGCTGACCTTCGCCGACATCGAGCTGGACGAGGACTCGCACGAGGTGCGCAAGGCCGGCGCCGAGGTCTCCCTCTCGCCGACCGAGTTCAAGCTGCTGCGCTACTTCATGCTCAACCCCGGCCGGGTGCTGTCCAAGGCCCAGATCCTCGACCACGTCTGGCAGTACGACTTCGGCGGCGAGGCCGGGATCGTCGAGTCATACGTGTCCTACCTGCGCAAGAAGATCGACACCCAGGAGCCGCGCCTGCTGCATACGCTGCGCGGCGTCGGATACGTGCTGCGGATGCCCCGCAGCTGATCCCCAGCTGAGCAGCAGACCATATGAGCGTGCCGCCGCCGCCTCCCGCGCCGCTCCCGGAGCCACCTCCCGACGGGGAGCGGCGCCCGGGAGCGGTTCGTGCGTGGCGGGAGAGCCGGCGCCGCGGTCACCGGCTCCCGCTGCGGGTCACGCTCGTCGCGGCCATGCTCGGGCTCGTGACCATGGCGCTGGTGGTCATCAGCCTTGCCAGCTCGACCCTGCTCAATCGATACCTGGTCGCCCGGGTGGACAACCAGTTGAAGGCGTCGACGTCGAGCATCGCGCAGACGGTCCTGCGAGGGGACTTCTCGCCGGACACCCTTGCGCGGGCCAACCCGACCACGTCGTACTTCTTCGAGGTCGTCAGCTCGGACGGTCAGCTCTTCCCGGTGAGCGTCAACCGGTACGGCGCCCAGCCTTTGTCGCCGCCGCGCATGCCCTCGCTCACCGACAACTTCGTCGCGCAGAACAGCGGCCGTTCCTTCACGGTCGACTCCCAGTCGGGTGGTATGCACTGGCGGGTCTTCCTGCTCGACCTACCCGGGGAGGCCAGCCTCGCTGTCGCAGTCCCCCTGGACGACGTGGCCAGCACCGTGAACCGCCTCATCGCGATCGACGCCATCGCCGGTTTCATCGTCCTGATCACCTTGGCGATCGTGGGCTACTTCATGATCAGGAGCAGCCTGCGCCGTCTGGTGGAGGTCGAGCACACCGCCAAGGCGATCGCCGCCGGCGACCTGTCGCGGCGCGTCATGGTCACCGACCCCTACACCGAGGTCGGACGGCTCGGAACCTCGCTGAACACCATGCTCGGGCAGATCGAGTACGCGTTCCACGCCCAGGAGCAGTCCGAGATGCAGGCGCGGGCGTCGGAGGAGCGGATGCGGCGGTTCGTCGCGGACGCCGGCCACGAGCTGCGGACACCGCTGACGTCGGTACGCGGCTTCGCCGAGCTCTACCGGATGGGTGCCGTCAGCGACCCGGCGGAGCTGTCGCGGCTGATGAAGCGCATCGAGGACGAGGCCCGGCGGATGGGGCTACTGGTCGAGGACCTGCTGCTGCTGGCGCGCCTGGATCAGCAGCGACCGCTCGAGCGCCGGCCCGTCGACCTGCTCTCCCTCGCGTCCGACGCCGTCGCCGACCTGCACGCGCTGCATCCGGAGCGCACCCTGCGCCTGGTGCACGACGGTGCCTCGGAGCCCCCGGTCGTCATCGGTGACGAGGGGCGGCTGCGGCAGGTGCTCGGCAACCTGCTCGCCAACGCCTTCGCGCACACGCCGGACGGCACGACGGTGACGGTGGCCCTCGGGGTGGAGGCGGGCACGTATGCGAGCCTCGCCGTCGCCGACAACGGCCCGGGCCTGCGCCCGGAGGACGCGGCGCGCGTCTTCGAACGCTTCTTCCGCGCCGATCCGTCCCGCGTACGGCAGACCGGCGGCTCCGGGCTCGGCCTGTCCATCGTCTCGGCCCTGGTCGCCGCGCACGACGGCACGGTCGAGGTCGACAGCGCGCTCGGGGTCGGCACCACCTTCACGGTGCGACTGCCTCTCGCGTCGCCCTTCGCGGACGAGCCGCCGACCAACCCGGCCATCCCGGTCACCGTCACCCGATAGCCTCGGCGCGTACGTCGCGGCCGGCTCGCACGCCGGTCCCGGGCTCGAGAAGGGAACGGCATGAGCGGGTTGTGTGACGGTCGGGTGGTCGTGGTCACCGGAGCGGGTGGCGGCATCGGCCGGTCGCACGCGCTGATGTTCGCCGCCGAGGGCGCCAAGGTCGTGGTGAACGACATCGGCGGCGCGCGTGACGGCAGCGGCACGTCAGCCGGCCCCGCCCAGCAGGTCGTCGAGGAGATCCAGGCCGCCGGCGGCGAGGCCGTCGCCCACACCGAGGACATCTCCACCTGGGACGGCGGCAAGAGCATCATCCAGCTCGCCGTCGACACGTTCGGCACCGTCGACGTCCTCGTCAACAACGCCGGCATCCTGCGCGACCGGATGATGGTCAACATGACCGAGGCCGAGTGGGACGCGGTCATCAAGGTGCACCTCAAGGGAACCTTCGCACCGGCGCATTTCGCCGCCGAGTACTGGCGCGAGCGCTCCAAGGCGGGCGACCCGGTCGACGCCCGCATCATCAACACGACCTCGCCGTCGGGCATCTTCGGCAACATCGGTCAGGCGAACTACGGGGCCGCCAAGGCGGGCATCGCCGCGTTCACCATCATCACGTCGCAGGAGCTGGGCCGCTATGGCGTCACCGTCAACGCGATCGCGCCGACCGCCCTCACCCGCATGACCGAGGACCTCGGGATGATGGACGGTCTCAACGAGCAGCAGAAGCAGGACCTCGGGCCCGACTCGATCTCCCCGCTCGTCGTGTGGCTGGGCAGCACCCAGTCCGCGGGGGTCACCGGCCGGATCTTCGGCATCTTCGGCCCGAAGATCTCGGTGGCCGAGGGCTGGGCCTACGGCCCGGAGTTCGACAACGGCACGATCCTGTCGGCCGGCGAGCTCGGCGAGGTCGTCCCGGGTCTGGTCGAGCAGGCCGCCGGCAACGCGGGGATGCTCGGCACCCGCTAGCCCGCGAGCTTGGCCCCCGGCACGCCCACCCAGACCTGGTCGGGGTACCAGACGTTCTCGTAGCGGACGACCGCGCCCGTGTGCGGGGCGTCCCACATCATCCCGCCGCCGGCGTACATGCCCACGTGGTAGACGTAGCCGGTCTTGTCGTAGAAGAAGATCAGG
Organism: Frankiaceae bacterium; assembly: GCA_965199805.1. Lineage (GTDB taxonomy): Bacteria > Actinomycetota > Actinomycetes > Frankiales > Frankiaceae > DATAZK01. The sequence goes on from CBDATO010000001.1 coordinate 1,008,081, forward strand.
TCACCGGGCTGGGCCTCGGAGTACGGCACGTGCAGCGTGGTGCGGTACTGGTCGTTGGCCGAGCGCATGAGCTGGACACCGAGCTGGTTGTAGACGTACATCGTCAGGCCGGAGCAGTCGAACGAGTTGGGGCCGGCCGCGCCGTAGAGGTACGGCTTGCCGGCGTACTGCTTGATCAGCGCCAGGCCGCGGGCGCCGAGCCCGGCCTGCCGGACGATCTTCGGATACGTCGGGCCGGCGCTCGTGGTCGGCTTCGGGGTGACCGGCTTCGTGGCCGTGGTGGGCACGGCGACATCGAAGATCTTCGCCCAGGTCTGCGGGCCGACCTGGCCGTCGACCTCGAGGCCGCGAGCGCGCTGGAAGCTGGTCACGGCGGCTTGCGTCAGGGTGCCGAAGTAGCCGGTGGCCGGTGCGACGCCGAGCTTCTGCTGCACGGCGGTGACGGCGAGGCCGCTGCTGCCCACCTGCAGGTAGCTGCCCGGATACGCGGGCACGCTCACCGGTGCGGTCGTGACCGGTGCGGGCGTCGGCTTGGGGGCCGTCACGCTCGTGCCCCCGGGCACCGTGCCCCCGTTCGCCAGCGGGGTGCACGCCGCCGCACTCACCGCAAGGCCGAGGCCCAGGGCGGCGACAGCCACCCGGTGCGTACGGCTGCCCCGCATAGCTCGCTGCATGCCGGGCTTATCGACTCGCCCGCCCCGGTTCTTGACTTCTCCGGTCTTGACTTCTCCTTTCCTGGCTTCTCGGGCGGGATCGCCCGGACGGTCAGTTCGGGGCGAACCAGCCCAGGTAGTCGAGGTACACCGTCGCGGTGCCCGCCGACAGCCGGAGCCGCAGCTGACCGGCCTGGTTGGTGGTCGCGATGATCGTGCCCGAGGCGGGCACGCCGGCCGCGTACTCCTGGATGCCGTGCAGTGTCGGACGGCCACCGGGCGCCGAACCGATCCAGCCGCTCGCGGTCTCCCGCGACAGGTGGACGTCGACCATGATGTGGGCGTTGCCCGGGAAGCCGCCGACCAGCAGCTCCTGACCGCTGAGCCGCCCCTGGTAGCGCGCGGGCCCTTCCGGGTGGAAGACCTGCCCGCCGACCCGGGCCGGGCCGTACCAGCCGACCGCCTCGAGCGACACCAGCGCGGTAGCGGTCGTCCGCAGCCGTACCTTGCCGGCGTTCGCTCCCGTGCCGAGCGGGACGGTGGTCAGGTTGGAGAGCATCTCGTTGCTGACCGCGGTGGTCGGCACCCGTGACACGACGCCGCCGGGGCCGAGCGCGAGGAAGGCCTTGGCCCCGCTCGACAGCCGCGCCTTGAAGACGACGGCGGTGACGCCGCTGGTCGGGATGCCGCCCTTGCCGAGCACCGAGACGTCGAGCGGCCGCCCGGGCGAGACGGTGGCGCGCACCGCGACCTTCTGGTCCTGCAGGTGGTGGTAGTAGACGCCGCCGTTGGCGTACCAGCCGAGCAGGTCGACGTTGACCTCGGCCCGGGCGTTCACCGGGCCGGCGAGCGAGACGGTGATGGTGCCCGCATCGTCGATCGGCACCACCTGGAAGAGCTCACGGCTGCGGCCGGCGACGAACTCACCCGCGCTGGGCGCACCGGACCGGGCCGCGCAGTCGGCGAAGGCGCCGACGTAGCCGGTGACGTTCGGGTTCTTCACCTCGATGTTGACGGCCACGGCGCGCACGGCGCCGGGGGCCGACGGCACCCCGAACCGGCCGGCGACCGGGATCCGGATCGCCTCGCGGCCCAGGCTCGGCCGGCTGAGCAGCCGCGCCTGCGGGACCAGCGCCGCCGGGTGGTAGGAGCCCAGCCCGATCTTCGGGGCCCCGGCCGAGGTCGGCCACCCCATGTCACGGAACATGCCGAGCACGACCGGTCCGATGCTGTGGTGTGCGATCCCGCTGTCGAGCATTGGGATCATGAGTGCGTTGGCGGTGCCGTCGTACGTGTTCTGGTCGAGGTGGCCGTAGCTGCTGCCCTGCTCCCAGGTGGACGGGGTGTACAGCCGCGGCCGGGTGCCGCCGTTGGCGCTGGTGCCGTTGGCCCCGCGCCAGGTGACGCTGGAGCGCAGAACGCCCCCGAGCGAGGTCGAGCCGTTGGCGAGCGACGGCACGGCCGTGCCGGCGCTGTTCGCCGCGAAGGTGTCGAAGATCGTCGGCTCGCTGCCGGTGCCTTCCAGGCCCCAGTAGCCGCGGCCCTGGTCGGCACCGTTCGACGGGCTCAGCCCGCTGCCCGTGCCGATGAAGCCGAGGCCGTGCCCGAGCTCGTGCAGCACCACCGTCTCGAGGTCCACGCTGCCGGACGGCGGGCGGCCGTCGGTGCCGAGGTACCAGGGGACGATGGGCCGGCTGTTGAAGCTGGCCGAGATGTCGGGGCGCGACGGGTCGGACCCCGTGGCGGCGGTGGCGCAGAAGTTCGCCGGGAGCAGGTCGTATCCGGCGATCGCGTTGGCCAGTGCGACCGGGTAGTACGCCGAGGTCGGCGCGTTGGGGAAGTCGTTGACGAAGGCGGCCGGGCCGGCGGCGCCCAGGATGGCGGCCGGATACCCCTGACTCGGCAGGTCGGACCAGTCGGCGACGATGTCGATCGGCACGCTGCTCTTGATCTGCCGCGACCAGGTGTCGACGGCGGCCTGGAACGCGGCGCGGGCGTTGGCGGGGAAGCCGAGGTAGGTGACGTTGATCTGCGCGGTGACCGGGCTCGTAACAGCCGCGCCGGTGTCGGCCCGGGCACTGCGCCGCGGGCTCGTCGCGTCGGTGTCACCCAGCACAATGGTCTGCTTCGGCAGCGTCTTGACCGACATCCCGGACGTGTCACCGGTGAAGTTGCTCGCCGCTGCCGCCGGCGCGACACCCGACCGGGCCTCGACCTGGCGACCGCCCGCAGCCGTGGCCGTCGGCCCGCCCGCCGTCAGCGCACTCGCCGCCAGCAGGGCGGCCGTCGCGCCGACCCCGGACCGTGTCATCCAGCGCCGCACAAGGCCTCCCGGTACATCGCAGATCACCGCTGATCGGTCGTCGTGCGCCACGCAAGCACGAAACGGCCGTCGTCGCATGGTGTCGACCCGGTGGGTCGCCCCTCGATCAGTCTGCGCAACGTGTTGAGACGGTTGTCATCCGGTCGATGGGCCACTTGGTCGTGGCCGGGCAGTAACCTCTACGACGGGTAAACAGCCAGCATTGAGGAAGAAGAGGCGAAGTCCCGCGTGACGAGCCCTGACGGTCAAGCTTCCACCACAGCAGCCGGGCACACCTCCGCCGGCGCGACGGCAGCGGATTTCGGCCCCAACGAGTGGTTGGTCAACGAGATCTGGCAGCAGTATCAGAGCGACCCCGCGAGCGTCGCTCCGGAGTGGCGCGAGTTCCTGTCGGACTACAGCCCGGAGCCGCTCGGCGACGCCCCGCCTGCCGGCGGCAGCAGCAATGGCGCATCCGGTGCGAACGGCGCCTCGCAGCAGACGGTGCCGGCCGCCTCCGCCCCAGTGACCGTCGCGCCCGCGACGCCGGCAGCTCCCGCCCCCCGGCCCGCGGCACCGTCGGCCGTCCCCGACCACAGCACCCAGCTCCGCGGAGCGGCGGCCCGCGTCGTCGCCAACATGGAGGCCTCGCTCGAGGTCCCCACCGCGACGTCGGTCCGCGCCGTGCCCGCGAAGCTACTCGAGGACAACCGCACGGTGATCAACCGTCACCTGGCGCGCAGCCGCGGCGGCAAGGTCAGCTTCACCCACCTGATCGGTTACGCCCTCGTACGCGCCCTCGTCGAGCACCCCGAGATGAACGCGTCCTACGCGCAGGTCAACGGCAAGCCCGCCGTGGTCCAGCCGGAGGGCATCTCGCTCGGCCTCGCGATCGACCTCGTCAAGAAGGACCCCGTGAAGGGCGAGCAGCGGCAGTTGGTCGTCGCGAGCATCAAGGACGCGCAGCGCCTCGACTTCAGCGGCTTCTGGGTCGCGTACGAGGACATCGTCCGGCGCGCCCGCACCGGCAAGCTCACCGCCGACGACTTCGCCGGCACCACCATCAGCCTCACCAACCCGGGCGGCATCGGCACCGTGCACTCCGTGCCGCGGCTGATGCAGGGCCAGGGCACGATCATCGGCGTCGGCGCGATGGAGTACCCGGCGCCGTTCCAGGGCGCGTCGACCGAGACCCTGGCCAGCATGGCGGTCAGCAAGACCATCACGCTCACCTCGACGTACGACCACCGCATCATCCAGGGCGCGCAGTCCGGAGAGTTCCTGCGCCGCATGCACCAGCTGCTGCTCGGCGAGGACAACTTCTACGACGACGTCTTCGCGTCGCTGCGCATCCCCTACGAGCCGGTGCGCTGGGCCCACGACATCTCCGACAGCGGTGAGGGCGATGTCGACAAGGGCACGCTCGTCATGGAGGTCATCCACTCCTACCGGGTGCGCGGCCACCTCATGGCCGACACCGACCCGCTCGAGTTCCGCATCCGGCGCCACCCCGACCTCGACATCACCGAGCACCGGCTGACGCTCTGGGACCTCGACCGCGAGTTCCCGGTCGGCGGCTTCGCCGGTCAGCGCACGATGAAGCTGCGCGACATCCTCGGCGTGCTCCGCGACTCGTACTGCCGCCGCGTCGGCATCGAGTACATGCACATCCAGGACCCGGCGCAGCGGCGCTGGATCCAGCAGCGCGTCGAGCGCCCGTCCGAGCGTCCCGACCCGGCCGAGCAGCTGCACGTGCTGGAGCGGCTCAATGCCGCCGAGGCGTTCGAGAACTTCCTGCAGACCAAGTACGTCGGGCAGAAGCGCTTCTCGCTCGAGGGCGGCGAATCGGCGATCCCGATCCTCGACGAGCTGCTGCAGGGCGCTGCCGAGGACGGCCTCGACGAGGTCGTCATCGGCATGCCGCACCGCGGCCGGCTCAACGTGCTCGCCAACATCGTCGGCAAGTCGTACGGGCAGATCTTCCGCGAGTTCGAGGGCAACGTCGACCCGTCGACCGCCCACGGTTCGGGTGACGTGAAGTACCACCTCGGCGCCGAGGGCATGTTCCGCGGCCGTGACGACGTCACCGTGCCGGTGTACCTCACCTCCAACCCGTCGCACCTCGAGGCCGTCGACCCGGTCGTCGAAGGCATCGCGCGCGCCAAGCAGGACATCCTCGACAAGGGCGAGAACGGCTTCACGGTCCTGCCCGTGCTGATGCACGGTGACGCAGCGTTCGCCGGCCAGGGTGTCGTCGCCGAGACGCTCAACCTGTCGCAGCTGCGCGGCTACCGCACCGGCGGCACCGTCCACGTCGTCGTCAACAACCAGGTGGGCTTCACCACCTCGCCGTCGGCCAGCCGCTCCTCGGTGTACGCCACCGACGTCGCCCGCATGGTGCAGGCGCCGATCTTCCACGTGAACGGTGACGACCCCGAGGCCTGCGTCCGGGTCGCCCGGCTCGCGTACGACTTCCGCCAGGAGTTCCACAAGGACGTCGTCATCGACATGGTGTGCTACCGCCGTCGCGGGCACAGCGAGGTTGACGAGCCGTCGTTCACCCAGCCGCTGATGTACGACATCATCGACCGCAAGCGCTCGGTGCGGAAGATCTACACCGAGGCCCTGATCGGACGCGGCGACATCACGCTCGCCGAGGCCGAGGAGGCGCTGCGCAGCTACCAGTCGCACCTCGAGAAGGCGTTCAAGGAGACCCACGACGCCTCCACCGAGCCGGTGCGCTCACCGGAGATGACCTCGGTCGACGACCGCGCCGTGCAGTCGGTCGACACCGCCATCCCGCTCGAGATGGTCAAGCAGATCGTCGACACCCAGGTCAACCTGCCTGTCGGCTTCACGGTCCACCCGCGCCTGCTGCCGCAGCTGCAGCGCCGGGCCAAGATGATCGACGACGGCACCATCGACTGGGCGCTCGGTGAGCTGCTCGCCTTCGGCGCCGCACTGCTGGAGGGCCATCCCGTACGCCTGGCCGGGCAGGACAGCCGCCGCGGCACGTTCGGTCAGCGCCACTCGGTGCTGGTCGACCGCACCACCGGTGCCGAGCACACGCCGCTGAAGACGCTGCCCAACACGGCCACCTTCTACGTCTACGACTCACTGCTCTCGGAGTTCGCTGCGATGGGCTTCGAGTACGGCTACTCGACCGTCCGCAGCGATGCGCTCGTGCTGTGGGAGGCGCAGTTCGGCGACTTCGCCAACGGCGCGCAGTCCATCCTCGACGAGTTCATCTCCTCGGGCGAGGCCAAGTGGGGCCAGCAGTCCGGCGTCACGCTGCTGCTGCCGCACGGGTACGAGGGCCAGGGCCCCGACCACTCCTCCGCCCGCATGGAGCGCTACCTCGCGCTCTGTGCCGAGGACAACATGACGGTCGCGATGCCGTCGTCGCCGGCGCAGTACTTCCACCTGCTGCGCCGCCAAACGCTGGTCGAGCCGCACCGGCCGCTGATCGTCTTCACGCCCAAGTCGATGCTGCGGCTGCGTGCCGCGGCGTCGTCGGTCGACGAGTTCACCGGCGGCGGCTGGAAGCCGGTCATCCCCGACACCTCCGTGACGCACCCGCGCCGGGTCGTCATGTGCACGGGCAAGGTCTACTACGACCTGCTCGCCGCCCGTGGCAAGCGTGACGACGCCGACGACGTCGCCCTGGTACGCGTCGAGCAGCTGTACCCGACGCCGGTCGACGAGGTCTCCGAGGTGCTCGCGTCCTACGACGTCGGCACCGGCGGCACCAGCGACGTCGTCTGGCTGCAGGAGGAGCCGGAAAATCAGGGCGCGTGGCCGCACCTGTCCATGGCGCTGGCCGAGGGCCTGCCCGAGGGGGTCCGGCTGCGCCGGATCTCGCGGCGCGCGTCGGCCTCACCGGCCGTCGGTGTGGCAGCGGTGCACGAGGCCGAGCAGGCCGAGCTGTGCAACGCCGCCCTGCGCTGATCCACACGGCGGACTGACGTGTACTTCACCGACCGCGGGATCGAGGAGCTGGCCACCCGCCGCGGCGAGGAGCAGGTCGGCATCGAGTGGCTGGCCGAGCGGCTGCGGGCCTTCGTCGACCTGAATCCGCAGTTCGAGACGGCCGTCGACCGGCTCGCGACGTGGCTCGCCCGTGACGACGACGACGACCCGGACGACGACCTCGGCTGACGCCTAACCGACATCAGTCGTAGGAGCGGCTGTAAACGGGCAGTGTCGATCGTGAACACCGAACCGATAGTGATCACGTCTCGTATGACAGCCGCGCAGTCGAACGCTGGCGGTACAGCCCGTTCCTTGGAGGATCAGTGAGCCAGCAGCCCTACCAGCAGCCCGGTCAGCCGGGTGGCTACCAGCAGCCCGCACCGCAGGGCTATCCGCAGGGCGGCTACCCGCAGCAGCCCGGCCAGCCCCAGCAGCAGCCGTACGGCGGCTACCAGGGCGGCGGCTCCGGCTACCCGGCGCCGACCAACCGCCCGAGCGGCGGCAACCCGCTCGCCACCGCGGCCGGGCTCGCGCCGCTCCTGCAGATCCTGGCTTACGTGATCGCCGGCCTGTCGGTGCTCGGCGGCATCTTCGCGTTCACGATCGACGGCTACCCGGGCAGCTTCAAGTTCTTTCAGTTCTGCCTGATCATCGTGACCGGCCTCGGTCTCGCCGGGATCCTGCTCGCGCTGTCGGTCGGCCTGAAGACGCGGTCGTCCTCCAGCTGACTCGTCCGAGCTGGTGCTGACGGTCAGACCGTCAGCACCAGCTTGCCGAACACGTCACCGGCCTGCATCGCCGCGAACGAGGCCCGGGCGTCGGCGAGCGGCCGCACGTCGTGGATGAGCGGCCTGACGCCGGTCTCGGCCATCAGCGCCAGCAGGCCTTCCAGCTCGTCGCGGGTGCCCATGGTGGAGCCCACGACCGAGAGCTGCAGGAAGAACACCCGGTTGAGCTCGGCCGACGGATTCTGCCCACTCGTCGCGCCGGAGACGACCAGCGTGCCGCCCGGCCGCAAGGACTTCAGCGAGTGCGCCCACGTCGCCTCGCCCACCGTCTCGAGCACCGCGTCGCATCGGGCGGGCAGCCGCGAGCCGGGCTCGAAGACGCCGTCCGCGCCCAGCTCCGTCGCGCGGTCGCGCTTGCCGGCGTCACGGCTGGTGGCGAAGACCGTGTGGCCGAGCGCCTTGCCCAGCAGGATCGCGGCCGTCGCCACCCCGCCACCCGCGCCCTGCACCAGCACGGTGCCCGGCCCGGTCAGCCCGGAGCGGGTGACGAGCATCCGGTACGCGGTCAGGTAGGCCGTCGGCAGGCAGGCCGCCTCCTCGAACGACACCGCCGCCGGCTTGGGGACGAGGTTGCGCCGCGGCACCGCCACCTTCTCGGCGAGGGCGCCGGGATGCCGCTCGGACAGCAGGCTGCGCTTGGGGTCGAGCGTCTCGTCGCCGCCGCCGGCCGCCGGGTCACCGATGACGGCGTGCACCACCACGGCCGTGCCGTCGGCCGTGATGCCGGCCGCGTCGCACCCGAGGATCATCGGCAGCTGGTCGGCGCCGAGGCCGACCCCGCGCAGAGACCACAGGTCGTGATGGTTCAGCGCCGCGGCGCGCACCGTGACGACCTCCCAGCCCTCCGGCACCTCCGGCTCGGGCCGCTCGGCCACCTGCAGGCCGGAGAGCGGGTCGTCGGGGCTGAGGGACGTGGCGTAGGCAGCGAGCACCAGCCGACCCTACGAGACCTCGCGAAGCCCTCACCCGGCGTGTCCACCGCGCGTTACCCGCGGGCGCGTGTTCCCCTTTTCGCGTGGTCCTGATCGATTCCGTCCGCCGGGTGGCCGGTCGCGGTGTCGTGCCCCGCCCGCGCGGCGGTGCGCGAAAGCTCGCCGGGGCCGAGCGTCCCGCGGCATCCGCGGCGCGGCGCACGGGGCCGTCCCTGCAGCCGGGCCAGCTCCGCCGTACGCGCCCGGATCTGCCGTTCATCGACGCCGTCGACGGGCCGAGCGACTTCATCGCCTGCCCCACCCCGGGCTGCTGCGCCGTCCGTTCCCTGACGAGCGACGAGCGCTGCGCCGTCTGCCGGCACTGACCTTCTGCCGGCACTGACACCCCGGTCCCCACGCCCGCCCGGGCAAATCGGTGCAACCATTGCGGTTCTCGCCGGGACACCTGTCGGGTGCCTGGACGATCGCAAAGGTGCGACACCATGACTGATCCCGTGCCCGGCACGACCGGTCCCGCCGACGGGGCTGCCGCCGCGTCCGTCCCGAGCCTCTACGGCGGCGTCACCACGCGGCGTGTGACCATCCGTGACCTGCAGGCGGCGACCGATCGCGGTGAGCGCTGGCCGATGCTCACCTCGTACGACATGCTCACCGCGCAGATCTTCGACGACGCCGGCATCCCGGTGCTGCTCGTCGGTGACTCCGCCGGCAACAACGTGCTCGGCTACGAGACCACCGTCCCCGTCACGCTGGACGAGCTGCTCCCGCTCACCCGCGCCGTCGTCCGCTCGACCAAGCGGGCGATGGTCGTGGGCGACCTCCCGTTCGGGTCCTACCAGGCCTCGCCGGAGCAGGCCCTGGGATCGGCGCTGCGCCTGGTGAAAGAGGGCGGCGCCCACGCCGTCAAGCTCGAGGGCGGGCGCCGGGTGGTCCCGCAGGTCGAGCTGCTGGCCGCCTCCGGGCTCGCAGTCATGGGGCACATCGGCCTCACCCCGCAGAGCGTGCACGGCATCGGCGGCTACCGCATCCAGGGCCGCGGCGAAGCAGCCGAGGTCCTGCTCGCCGACGCCCTGGCGCTGCAGGCGGCCGGGGCGTTCGCGATCGTGCTCGAGCTCGTACCCGCCGAGCTCGCGGCCCGGGTGTCGGCGGAGCTGCGCGTGCCGACCGTCGGGATCGGTGCCGGACCCGGCTGCGACGCCCAGGTGCTGGTCTGGACCGACATGGCCGGGCTGACGGCGCTGCCGGGTCCGCGCTTCGTCAAGCGCTACGCCGACCTGCGCACCGCGCTCACCGAGGCCGCGACGGCGTACGCCGGCGACGTCCGCGACGGCGTCTACCCGGGTCCGGAGCACTCCTACACCTGAGGCCCCGGACTTCTCAGACGTCGGTGACGCGCAGCCCCGCGTGGGCCTTGTAGCGCCGGTTGACGGAGATGAGGTTCGCGGTGAGCGCCTCCACCTGCCCGGCGTTGCGGAGCCGGCCGGCGAAGATGCCGCGCATGCCGGGCACCAGGTCGGTGAGCGCGGCGATGGTGTCGGTGGCCTCGCGGACGTCGCCCAGCACCATCACGTCGGTGTTGATCTCGGCGACGGACTCGTCCTCGAGCAGCACGGCGCTCACGTGGTGGTAGGCGGCCACGACGGTGCTGTTCGGCAGCACCTGCGCGGCCTCCTGCGCGGCCGAGCCGGCGGCGACGTCGAGCTTGTAAGAGCCCTGCTTGTCGAAGCCGAGCGGGTTGACGCAGTCCACGACAATCTTGCCCTCGAGCTCGGCGGCGAGCGAGGTGAGCAGGTCGGAGTGCCCCTCGTACGGCACCGCCACGATGACGATCTGCCCGGCGGCGGCGGCCCCCGCGTTGTCGGCGCCCGAGACCGGCAGGCCGGCGTCTGCCATGGGCTGCGCAGCCTGCTGGGCCCGACCGGCGTCACGCGAGCCGAGCACGACCGGCACGCCTGCGGCAGCGAAGCGGCGACCCAGCCCGCGACCCTGGGGGCCGGTCCCGCCCAGCACGGCCACGGTGCCGAAGGACGCAGGGTCGCGGCGCTCAATGGTTGCTTCGGAGGCGGACACGTCGGAAGATGTCGAAGGCATGCCTGCATCGTTACAGGAAGCGCAGCAGGAACGTGACGCCTAGAGTCGAACTCAACCAGTGACGTTGATCTTCCGGGACGCTCAGGAGCACGTGTGCCCAGGTCAGATGGTGGTTCGGAGGCATCGCTGAGCGATGCTTCCGACGCAGCTGACGACGCGGCAGGCTCACCGCCGCCGCAGGGTGCCGCTGACGTCGCTGACATCCGTGCGCTGCTCGAGGACCTGTCCCGGCTCCGGCTCAGCATGTCGGCCGAGCTGAGTGGCGCAGCAGGTGCGCTGGAGGACGGCCGGCGCGACATCGCCGCAAGCATGGTCGACAGCGCCCGTCGCGATCTCGGCGAGATGCGCGCGGCGGCGATCGCACGTGGCTCCAGGCCGGCACCCGACGGAGTCGTCCCCGGCGCCCGGCCGGCGACCCGGCGGCCGCTGCGGCGTACGGGCCGCGCGCTGGCCGGCGCCGTCGCCCTTGCCCTCGCCGTCGTGCTGGTGCCGCATCTGGCCGGCGGCAGCTCGTCCCCCGGCTCGTCCGTCACCACCGCCCAGTCCGACCCGGGGGCCACCCCGACGATCGACGCCCGGCTGGTCAGCGACGAGTTCGAGAAGCTGCGCCAGGCCGTGCAGTCACCCGACGCCAACCCGGCCGACGTGCTCACCGCCGCGCGCAACTGGCAGCGCAGCCTGACCGCGAGCCTCGCGGGGGCCGCCACCCGGCCCGACCAGGCCAAGCGCATCGTCATGCTGCTGCGCAAGGAGGCCGAGCTGCTCCGCACGTCGCCGCAGCTGCGCAGCCCGATCATGCTCGACGCGGCCAACCAGCTGCGCGGCAATGCCGACACCGTGCTGACCCAGCTGCGGTCGATCGCCGACACCTCGGTGCTCTCGCAGCTGCCCGAGACGATCATCCCCACGAGCAGCAGCGCCTCGGTCACCGCCTCGCCCGCGCCACTGCCGGTCGCGCCGCTGCCCACCGTGCCGGGCGGTGTGGTGGCCACGCCGCCGACCGACGTCCCGACGCCGGTCGAGCCGGCGCCGACCCCCAGCGAGCCGGTCACGACGCCGACCCCGGTGCCGCCTGCCCCGACCCCGGACCCGTCGCAGACGCCCGACCCGGTCCAGACCCCGGATCCGACGCTTCCGCCGCCCAGCGCCACGCCCCCGCCGAGCCCGGAGCCGACGGCGACGGAATCGGGCAACGTCGGGCCGCTGCAGGGACTGCTGAACACGCTCGCCCCGGCCGTGTCCGACGTCGGCGCCGTCACGAACCAGCTGCTGCCGCAGGCGACGACAGCTCCCTGACCGGTCGTCCGGCGACGATGTCGCCGAGCTCGTCGAGGCTCTGGGTGCCGGCGTCGAAGTAGCTGCTGTGACCCCGCGCTCCGCCGGTGTCGAGGCGCCGGGCCCCGAAGGCTGCCGAGGTGGGATCCGGCCCAAAGGCCGTGATGGGGTCGAGGCCGAGCGCACCCGCGACCTTGCCGGGCCAGAAGACGAGCTGGATCGGGTCGGTGCCGGCCCGCCCGGCCCAGACCCGGTCGGCGGGCAGCAGGAGTTGCGCGGCGCGCTCGGCGCCGACGCCGGGGCTGGCCACGAAGACCACCTCGTCGGCCCGCAGCGTCGCCGGGGCCGGGGCTGCCGGGAGGCGAGCCGTGAGTCCCACGACGAGCGAGCCGTAGCTGTGGCCGATCACCGTGACCCGCTGCCGCACGGGCCCGAGTGCCCGCAGGCTCTCCGTGAAGCGGGCCAGCGGCGTCACCGCTGAGCGGGCCGTCGCCGCGCTGACCACCTGCCGGACGCCGGGAGCGTCGTAGCCGAGCCAGCTGACGCCGACGGCGCCCGCACCCGCCTCCTCGGCGATGCGGGCGACTTGGTCGTCGAGGCGCGGTACGTCGCCGAGGTCGGTGTTCATGCCCGGCACCAGCACGGCCAGGGACGAGGCACGCTCGATCTCGCCCGTACTGATCACCGCGCGTCCACCCGCGGCCTCGTCGAAGAGCAGGAGCCGGCGCCCGGGCTCCGCGGCCACGCCCGCGACGGCGCGCAGCCGCTCAAGCCGGGCCTGCGACGGCGACCGGCTCACGGCGGACGCCAGCACCGTCGACACCGGCCAGGGCAGCACCCGCGCGGCCGATCCGGCGAGCCCGCGGGCGAGGTCCGGCAGGCGTTCGCGGTCGACGGCGATGCGTGCGGCCTCCAGTGCGCGCGCGAGCCGACCGCGGTTGAGCTCGTCCCGCACCGAGCTGGGCAGGCCGTCCAGGTCGGCGAGCAGCAGGTCCCACCCGGTGAGCAGGGCCGCGCGCGGACCGGCCGCAAGTCCGGCCCACCAGACGGTCACCGCCGCCGGCCGGTCGGGCCGCGGGGGCGCCGCCGACGCCGCGGCGAGCAGCACGCCGGACGTGCCCGAGCCGGGCGCCGGTGCCAGCACACCCAGACTCGACGAGGGGGCGAGGCGGGGCAGCAGCGTCACCGTGACGGTCGCAGCGGCCCCGGCGTCGATCCGCTCGAAACGGCCCCAGGCCGCCGTCAGCTCGGCCTCGACCGCGCCGGCGGCGCCGCTCGGGACGGTACCGGCGGACGCCGACTCGGCGGCGAGCACCCGCCGGGCCGTGGCCGCCTCGCCGCGGTAACCGGCAGCGGCGACCCCGACCGCCCGGAGCGCCGTCGCGAGCAGCTCGCACTCGTCGGCGCAGTGCCGCAGCCGCTCCTGCAGCGCCGTACGCGCCGCCGCCGAGGCGAGCGCCCCCGCTCCCGCCCAGCCCGGCGGTGCGGCGGCCACCGCTCCGGCTGCGGTCCGCAGCGTGGCGGCGTACGCGAGCAGCTGGTCGGCGCACCCGTCGGCGCTGCCGGGGGCGACGGCGTCCAGCCGGTCGAGCAGCCCGGTCACGACCGGGTCCGCTGCGCCGGGACGGCGAGCGTCTCCGTCTGGCGGTAGTGCCCGGCCCCGCTCGCCAGCGCGCGCGCGTACGTCTCGACGGCTCCCGCGCAGGCGTCCATGACCGCGGACGCCCGGCCGGCGCAGACGCCGAGGGCGACGCTGGTGGCCGTCCCCGCCAGTCCTGCCGCCGCGCGCTGCCAGGCCGACGCAAGCGCCGGGACCCCGTCGCGCAGCTCGCGGCCGCTGCGCGCGACTGCGGCTGCCACGTGGTCCAGCTCGGCCGGGTCGACGCGGATCACCGGCCCCAGGGCGGTCCCCGTGCCGGTGAAGGGCGGATAGGTCATGGAAGAGGCTCCTCGGGCTGTCGGCGGCCGGTGCTGGCGCCACCTTGGCCGCCGGCACCGGCGGCGACCGGGCCGGACGACCCGCCCGTGGACGGAGCGACCTCGTCCACAAGCCGGTTCGATCCGACGCGCTGGTGTGCGTCGATGCCGGTTGAAGCAGCCGCCGTGGCGCACGATGACGTCGTGGTCTGCTCGTGAGACGCCTGCGCCCGGGTGACCGGTGGACCCTGGCCGCCGGCCTCTGCCTGGCGGGCGGCGCCGTCCTGCTGCTCGTCGCCTGGTACGACATCTCCGGCACCAATCAGCTGTACGAGCAGCTGCCGTACCTGGTCAGCGCCGGCTTCTCCGGTCTTGCGCTCGTCATGCTCGGCTGCGCCCTGCTCGTCGCCGGCCGCTACGACCGGGTCGAGCGACGGCTCGCCCGGCTCGTCGACGCCGTCACCGAGCCCGCCGCGGCACCGGAGCCCGAGCCCGCACCCCCCGTCACCGACCCGGACGCGGCCGAGCGGGTGCTCGTCCGCGGCGGCACCACGTACCACCGACCGACCTGCCCCCTGGTGCAGGGCAAGGCCGTGACAGCGGTCGACCCCGCCGCGATCCGCGCCCGGGGCCTCACCCCCTGCCCGGTGTGCGATCCCACCGACCCGAGTGACGCCACCGCCCCGTGATCACGATCGACCTGGCGCTCGCCGGGCTCGCGGTCGGAGCGGTCGCGGCCCTCGCCGGGCTCGGCGTCCTGGTCACCTACCGGACCACCGGTGTCTTCAACCTGGCGTCCGGCGCCATGGCCATGATCGTCGCGTACGTGCTCTGGCAGGCCGTCCGGGTCTGGCACTGGCCCATGGGGGTCGCCGCTCCCCTGGCGCTGCTGGTGATCGGGCCGGGTCTCGGGCTGGCGGCGGAGTACGGCATCTTCCGGCCGTTGCGCCGGCGGGATGCGGGCACCGCCGAAACCCTGGTCGCCAGTGCCGGGCTGCTCGTGCTGCTGCTCGGCCTGGCCGCGGAGCTCTGGGGTCTGCAGGCCCGGCAGAACGCCCCGGCGCTGATCAGCTCCGCCCCGGTCGACCTGCCCGGCGGCGCGACCATCGACAGGGCGAGCCTCGCCCAGCTGGCCATCGCGGTGGTCATCGGGCTGGGGCTCACCGTCATCTCGCAGCGCACGCGCGCCGGCCTGCTCGCCCGCGCCGTCGTCGACCACCGCTCGCTGGCCCTGCTCGCCGGGGTGAACGCCGACCGGGTCGCCGCCGCCGGCTGGGCGCTCGGCGGGGGCCTCGCCGGACTCGCCGGGGTGCTGCTCGCCCCGTCGACCGAGCTCAGCCCGTACGGGCTCACGCTGGTGGTGCTGGAGACCCTCGCCGTCGTCGTCATCGCCAAGATCGCGTCACCCGTCGCCGCCGTGGCCAGTGCCCTGGCGATCGGGGTCGCCCAGGCCGAGCTGCAGCGGGTCCAACTCAGCGGGCTCGCCCAGACCATCTTCGGCAGCGTCCAGTCGAACCTCTTCGTCATCGCCCTGCTGCTCGGCCTGCTGCTGATCCCGCAGCTCGCCGAGACCGGCTCGGCCGCCGTCACGGCCGTCGCCCGACGCCCCATCCGGTGGCCGCGGTGGGTGGTGCCGCTGGGCGTCGTCTTCCTGGCCGCGCCGCTGCTCTTCCCGCTGGTCGACCTGCGTACGGCCCAGCAGGTGCCGGCGCTGGCGCTGATCTTCCTGTCGCTGACCCTGCTCTCCGGGGTCGCCGGCCAGATCTCGCTCGGCGTCGCGGGTTACGCCGGGGTGGGCGGCCTGCTGTCGACCGCGCTGATGAGCGGCGCGGCGGGACTGCCCGCGTTTCCCGGCCCGATCGCGCTCGTCTTCGGCGCACTGGGCGCCGCCGGGCTCGGGCTGGTGACGGGCTATCCGGCGCTGCGCCGTACCGGCCTCGCGCTCGCCCTCACCACCCTGGCGGTGGGTACGGTCGCCAGCCGCTTCGTCTTCGAGCAGTCGACGTTCACCTCCGGGCTGACGGTGCGGACGGCCGTCAGCGGCGGACGCGCGTTCTACGCGGTCGAGCTGCTCTGCCTCCTGCTCGGCCTGGGGCTCGTCGAGCTGCTCACCCACGGCCCCACCGGCCGCGCCTTGCGAGCGGCCCGTGACAGCCCCGACGGCGCGCGGGCGGCGGGCGTCGACGTACGCACGGTCACCCTGAGCACCTTCACCTTCAGCGCGCTGCTGGCCGGGCTCGGCGGCGGGCTGCTGGTGCAGTCGGCCGGGGCCTTCGACAGCAGCTCCTTCGACCCGCTCGTCGGCCTGCTGTGGTTCACGACCGTGGTGGTCGCCGGCGCCGACAGCGCCACCGCCGCCGTCGTCGCCGCCGCGCTGACCGTCCTGGTCGACGCCGTGGCCTACGACGGCACGTCACTGCTCGTCGTCGGCGCACTGGCGGCCCTGCTCGGACGCCTGCCGCGCGGCTTGGCCGGGGTCGTCGACGCCGCGACCGGCTGGCTGGCGCGCGACCCGCTGCCCGACCCCGACCTGCCGCGCCGGCTCACCCCCACCGGCCGCCGGCTGCTGGGCCTCGACCGGTGACGGCGCCCGGCCCGGCGCTCGTCGCCGATCGGCTCACCAAGCACTACGGCGGCCTGCGGGTGCTCGACGGGGTGACCCTGTCGGCGTACGCGGGACGGGTCACCGCCCTGATCGGGCCGAACGGGGCGGGCAAGACCACGCTCTTCCGCTGCCTCGCCGGCAGCCTGCAGGCCGACTCCGGACGGGTGCTGCTCGCCGGCCGCGACATCACCCGGCTGCCGGCCGACGCCCGCAGCCGGCGCGGCCTGGTGCCGACGTATCAGGTGGGCAGCGTCTTCGCGACGCTCACGGTGCGGGAGAACCTGCTGGTCGCGGCCGAGAACCGGAGCCGGCTCTCGCCGCTGCGGGCCTTCAGCCGCCGCCGCGACAGCCGCGCCATGGCGGTCGTCGCCGAGAGCATCGACCGGCTGGGGCTCGGCCGGGTCGCCGACACCGCAGCCGGCGAGCTGCCGACGGGCACGCTGCGCATCATCGAATTCGCCCGGGCGCTGGTCGCCGATCCGCTGGTGCTGCTGCTCGACGAGCCGGTGAGCGGATTGGACCGGCGCGAGGCGGACGCGGTGGGCAGCTTCATGCGCGGGCTCGCCGCCGAGGGCAAGGCGGTGCTGCTCGTCGAGCATGACCCGGCCTTCGTCCGCACCCTCGCCGACGAGGTGCACGAGCTCTCCGGCGGGCAGCTGCACGCGGTGCAGCCATGAGCACCGCGCTCCGGCTGCGCGGCGGGCGCGCCGGCTACGGCCCGGTCGAGGTGCTGCACGGCATCGACCTCGACATCGCCCGTGGGGTGGTCACCGGCATCGTCGGGCCGAACGGCGCCGGCAAGAGCACGCTGCTCTCGGTGCTCGCCGGCACCGTGCCGCTGCGCAGCGGCACCCTCACCCGCGACGGGCAGCCGTACGGCGTGTTGCGCACCGAGCAGCGGGCCCGGCTCGGGCTCGTCGCTATCCCCGAGTCACGCGGCGTCTTCCCGCACCTCACCGTGCTGGACAACCTGCGGGTCTTCGCCGGCGCCCGACCGCTCGACCCCGCGTACGACGCCTTCCCGGTGCTGCGCGAGCGCGCCGAGCAGCGGGCCGGCACGCTGTCCGGCGGCGAGCAGCGCATGCTCGCGCTCAGCCGCGCCCTGGTGAGCGACGCCCGCGGGGTCATCGTCGACGAGCCGTCGCTCGGCCTCGCCCCGGCGCTCACCGACCGGCTGTACGAGGTCGTCGCCCAGATCGCCGCGCGGGGCACCACGGTCGTGCTCGCCGACCAGTACGAGGACCGGGTGCTCGCCCTCGCCGCGGTCGTCTACCGGCTGGAAAGGGGCGAGGTGACGTTCACCGGCGAGCCCTCCGAGCTCCGGTCAGGGTGAGTATGCGAGCTGCGGCACGTCGTAGCAGGTGTCGAACATGTTCTTCACCTGCGAGACCCAGCCGCCCTTGCCGCCGTTCGCCGCGTCCTGCCAGCGCGCCACGTTGAGGCAGCTGTACTCGGTCGGCTTCGGCCGGGCGACGACGAAGTCCCGGGGAGTCAGCGTCTGGTGGCCGGTGTAGGCCTTCGTCGTCCGCAGGTACTTCTCGACGCAGGCCCGGGTGAGGTCGGCGCCGCAGGAGCGCATCGCGTCGGTCAGCCACTGCGCCGAGAGGTAGCCCTCGAACTCCCACTGCGACCGGTTGTCGGCCTGGTCCGGGTAGAGCCGGTCGACGGCGGCCTGGAACGCGGCCACGTCGGGCTTGCTCGGGTCGTCGTAGTTCTGCGAGTTGCCGGTCGCGTAGATCGAGTTGCGGCAGGCGGGGCTGGCCGCGTAGTCGCGCGCGATGGAGGAGGTCCAGCCCTGCGTCGTGGTCACCTTGGCGACGACCTTCACCTTGTGCGCGTCGAGGGCCTGGCAGAGCCGCACGTTGCCGGACTGGTCGAGCGCGTCGAAGATCGAGTCGACGTCCGCGCCGCCGATGTCGACGGCGATGCTGTCGAAGTTGGCGAGCCCGAGGTCGACCTGCTCCTCACGCACGGTGTAGCCGGCCGCACGAAGGCCCGCCTCGAGGCTGCGGGCGTACCGCTGCGAGGGCGCCACGTTGTAGAAGACGACGGCCGCGCTCCTGGTCTGCCGGTTCTCTCGGAACCAGCGGTAGACCTCGGTGCCGCCGTAGAGCTTGCCGTCCCACCCGACCGTGCCGTCGCGCGGCTCGTCGCTGCCGTAGAGGTTCCACAGGTGGGCGTACTGGTCGTACTCGTTGCCGACCGGCTGCCCGGCCACGTCGGGCACACCCTTGGAGTTCACGTAGCTCGCGCCGTCGTAGGCGAAGACGGTGGTGCCGGCCAGGGCGAAGACCTCGGACGAGTCGATGAGCTGGTGGACGCAGGCGACATTTCCCGACCCGCTGCCCTTGTCGTCGCAGGGCACGACCTCGACCTTGCGGCCGTTGATGCCGCCGGCGCGGTTCAGGGCGTCGAAGTACGCGGTCGCGCCGTAGTAGGAGCCGCTGAAGGCGTCGGGGCCGAGCGGGCTGGTGCGGCTCACCAGGTTGCCGACCGTGATCGTCGTCGGAGTCACGCCGGTGTCCGAAGCCGTGTTACCGGAGGCGGGCGCCGTCGACGAAGGGCCCGGGACGACGGGCTCCGCGGCGGGCGGGCCGACCCGGGTGCCGCAGGCGGCCACCAGCCCCGCCAGCCCCAGGACGAGGACCGCCGCCATCCGCCGCACCACGGGGCGCCGGATCAGTAACGCTTCGGCCACGCCCCATCTTCACCCGCACCACCGCGAATCGGAGCGAAGCACACCGTGGGCCGGTGCTGCTGTCAGCAGGACGACACGGCCGCTGACGCCGTCCGGACGGCCGCTGAGCTGCACGTCCACCACCCTGACGACATGAGGAAGTCCGGGGCCGTCCGCGCACTGAAGCTGGGTGCGATCGCCGCTGTCATCACCGTGTCCGCTGCCGCGTGCGGCGGGTCGTCCACCCGGACAGCGAGCTCGACGGCCGGCAGCACGACCGCCCCGGCCCCGCTGCCCAGCCCGACCGTGAGCCTGCCCCCCGGCTGTCACGGGATGGCGGTCGACCTCGAGACCACCGTGGCGGTGCTCACCGACGGGGTCGAGTGCCCGGGGTCGGTGAACCGGTACTGGCACGAGCAGGTCGGCGAGCTGTGGACCGAGCCGACCTTCATCGCCTACCGCGACGGCGAGATCCCCGGGACCGAGTGCGCCGACGGCGTCGACGACCCGGAGGAATTCGCGCAGAACGCCTTCTACTGCCCCGCCGACGACACCGTCTCCTACAGCGCGGACCTGCTCGACATGCTGTACGAGGAGGGCGGGCCGTACCTGCCGGTCGCCGTGCTGGAGCACGAGCTCGGTCACCGGGCCAACGCCATCGCCCGCACCACCGGCGTCATCTCCCGCTCCGAGGAGAACCAGGCCGACTGCGACGCCGGCGTCACCACCGCGTACGCACGGACGGCCCACCGGCTCCCGTTCAGCGACGTCGTGGGCGCGGCCCGGTTGCTCTACAAGCTCGGCGACACCCGCAACTTCGGCGGCGAGATCGCCGACTCCCCCGACGCCCACGGCTCCCCGTCCCAGCGGGTGATCGCCTTCAGCCGCGGCTACCTCCAGGACATCAGGACCTGCCGGCTCCTCGGGCGGTCCGGGACGGGCGACGTCTCCGACGTCAACTGACCGGCCTGCAAAATCAACTGACCGGTCCAGGGGGGCCGGACGTGCGGCCCCCGATCGGCGTCTGCCATATTCACTCCTGTGTTACGCGTCGCGGTCATCGGAAGTGGTCCCTCGGGCATCTACGCCGCACAGGCGCTGACCAAGGGCGCCGATCAGGTCGGAGGCATCCAGGTCGACGTGATCGACCGGCTGCCTGCCCCGTACGGGCTGGTCAGGTACGGGGTCGCGCCCGACCACGGCAAGATCAAGTCGATCACGCTGGCGCTGCGCAAGATCCTCGAGACCGACGGCGTGCGCTTCCTCGGCAATGTCGATGTGGGCGTCGACGTCTCGGTCGAGGAGCTGCACCAGCACTACGACGCCGTCATCGTCGCGTACGGGGCCGCCATCGACCGGCGGCTCGGCATCCCCGGCGAAGAGCTCGCCGGCAGCTTCTCCGCCACCGACTTCGTGGCCTGGTACAGCGGCCACCCGGATTCGCAGATCGACCAGTTCACGCTCGACTCGCACGAGGTCGTCGTCATCGGCGTCGGCAACGTCGCGGTCGACGTTGCCCGGATCCTGGCGAAGACCGCCGGCGACCTGCGCCCCACCGACCTGCCCGACCATGTGCTCGACGTGCTCGGCGCGAGCCACGTCACGGACATCTACGTGCTCGGCCGGCGCGGCCCGGCGCAGGCCAAGTTCACCACCAAGGAGCTCCGCGAGCTCGGTGAGCTGGCCAACGCCGACATCATCATCCGCGAGGACGAGATGATGCTCGACGCCGGCAGCGAGAAGACGATGGCGAGCGACGCCAACCAGCGCCGCATCGTCGAGATCATGCAGACCTGGGCGAAGGAGGAGCCGAGCGGCAAGCCCCGCCGGCTGCACCTGCGCTTCCTGCAGCGGCCGGCCGAGCTGCTCGGCGACGAGCGGGTCCAGGGCGTGCGCGTCGAGCGCACCCAGCTGGACGGCACCGGCAACGTCACGGGCACCGGCGAGTACGAGACCATCCCCGCCCAGATGGTGCTGCGCAGCGTCGGCTACCGCGGCCAGGGCCTGCCCGGCCTGCCGTTCGACGAGCGCAACGGCACCATCCCCCACGAGAGCGGCCGCGTGCTGCGGGACGGCGCCCAGGTGCCCGGGGAGTACGTGGCCGGCTGGATCAAGCGCGGACCGACGGGCGTCATCGGCACCAACAAGTCCGACGCCACGGAGACGGTCACCTCGCTGTTCGCCGACGCGGACGCCTTGCCGGCGGCCCCGATCCGCGACCCGCAGGCGCTACTCGACTTGCTCGGCGAGCGTGGCGTCCACGTCGTGGACTGGGACGGCTGGGTCGGGATCGACGCGGCCGAGATCGCCCTGGGCCAGGCGCAGGGCCGCGATCGCGTCAAAATCGCTGACCGTTTGTTGCTGCTCGGTCACGCAAAGGGCTGAAGGCCGAAAAGTTCGCAAGGGTCAGGACATCGACTTCTTCTTCCTTCGGGCCCGCCCGGGACTCAATATCAACTTCATGAACTCCCGGCGATACACCTCAGTCATGGGTCTCAGCCTCGGCATCGCCGGGGTCATCACCCTCTCCGCCTGCGGCTCCAGCGGCGGCGGATCCCTCGGCTCCCTGGACGGGTCGGGCACCCCCACCCCCTCGGCCACCGCGTCGACCTCCACCAGCGCGACACCCTCGGCCGGCGCCTCCGCCTCCACCTCCGCGGGTACGGGCAGCACGGGCACCGGCAGCACCGGTGGCACGGGCGGCTCCGGCTCCGGCTCCGGTGGCACGGGCGGGACCGGCGGCACCGGCACGGGTGGCACCGGCGGCGGTGGCGGCTTGAGCGCCACCTTCACCCTGACCGTGAACCCGAGCTGCCCCGGCGGGACGAACGTCTTCCCGGTGGCCGGCAACGACTCGACGGTCACCTGGACGACGTCCGGTGCCACCGGCGTCACCATCTACCTGGACGGCGGGCTGTACACCAACTACGGCCCGAACGGGTCGACGTCGCTGCCGTTCTCCTGCGAGATGCCGCCGACCAGCCCCACCCAGACCCACGTCTACAAGCTGGTCGCCACCGACGGCTCGTCCACGGTCGAGCGGTCCATCACCGCGACCGCCGTCAACGCCGGCAAGAGCGACGTCGGCTCACCGATGGGTGCCCCGACCACACCCGCGCCGGCCACTCCGGCACCGGCCACCCCTGCCCCGGCCACCCCCGCCCCGGCCACACCCAGCGTCTGATCCGCGCCCCCATCACCCCTGCGCCACCGTCTCCGGTCGTCACAGCGACCGGAGGCGGTGGCACCGACCTGTGTGCGGCGGTCAGCTCACGTCGAAGACGGTCTTGATGCACTCGCCGCTGCGGGCGGCCACGGCGGCGTACGCGTCGGCGGCCTGCTCGAGGCCGAAGTGGTGGGTGAAGATACCGTCCGTCGGCATCCGCCCGGAGGCGACCAGCGGCAGCAGCTCGCGCCAGGTCTGCTGGATCGGCGCGGTGGTCGTACGGATGGTCAGGCTGCGGAACAAGGCGCCCAGCATCGAGATGGGGTACGGCGCGTAGCCGTGCACGCCGACGACGGAGACGGTGCCGCCGTTGCGGACGGACCCGAAGGCGGCGTCGAGCGTGGCGTCGGCGCCTACCGCCTCGATGACGACCTCGGCGCCGAGGCCGTGCGTCGCCGCACGCACGGCACCCTCGGTGCCACCCGCGCCTGACGGGTCGATCACCTCGGCGCCCCAGCTGGCGGCCAGCTCCCGCCGTCCCGGGGCGAGGTCGGCGGCCAGCACCCGGCCGGCGCCGAGCAGCAGGGCCGAGCGCACCGCGCAGAGCCCGACGGCACCGAGGCCGATGACCGCCACCGTCGCGCCCGGGGCGAAGCCGGCCTTGCGGGCAGCGATCCAGCCGGTCGCGAGGTTGTCGGTGAGCAGCAGCGCCGCCTCGTCGGTGATGTCGGCGAGCGGCCCGGTGAGGGCGCGCAGCTGGAAGTCGGCGCCCGGGACGGCGATCGCCTCGGCCTGCGCCCCGGGCAGCGTCTGGGTGCCGAACACCTGCGGCCCGCCGTTCAGGCACAGGATGGGATCGCCCTCGGCGCAGCCGGCGCAGTGCCCGCAGCCGGCGACGGACGCGACGAGCACCCGGTCGCCGACCTTCACGGAGTGCACGTCGGGGCCGATCTCGACCACGGTGCCGACCGCCTCGTGACCGGCCCGCAGGCCGTCGCCCACCGCCATGTCGCCGTCGTAGAAGTGCAGGTCGCTGCCGCAGATGGCGGACTTCTGCACGGTGACGACGGCCCCGTCCGACGCAGGCAGCCGTGCGTCGGGAACGTCCTCCACGCGCACGCTCCGGGGGCCGGTGATGAGGGCGGCGCGCATGACGGTCTCCTGAAGGCTCGGCAGCTCGGTCGTCCGCACCTTCTCACGCGGCGATACAGCAACCGCCGACACCTGCCGATGGAGTAACGCCGCGAATCGACGGCAGACCGGCAGTGAGGAGTGACCTGGTGGGACGCATCGGACGCGGATGGCGCCTGGCGAAGCTGAGCTGGGCCGTCGTACGGCAGCAGCCCGAGCTGATGGCCCTTCCCCTTGTCGCGGCGATCGCCGAGGCGGGGATCGCCGTCGTGTACTGGCTGGGGGTCTTCGGGACCAAAGACCTCGACAACCACAGCATCGCCCACTACATCGCGCTGTATCCGCTCCTCGTCGTGCTGACGATGATCGCCACCTGCTCGACGTCCGTCGTCGTGGCCGTCGCGGACGCCCGGCTGCGCGGCGCTCCCATCACCATCCGGCAGGCCCTCGCCGACACCGCCGGCCGGCTGCCGATGCTGCTCGGCTGGTCGCTGCTGGCCGCGACGGTCGGCTTCGTCATCCGGCTGCTGGAGGAGCGGCTGCCGCTCGCCGGGCGCATCGCCGCCTTCATCGTCGGCGTGGCCTGGTCGCTGGCGACGGTGCTGGTCATCCCCGTACTCGTCATCGAGAACGTCGGCCCGATCACGGCATTGCGCCGCTCCGGCTCGCTGTTCCGCGCCCGGTGGGGCGAGCAGGTCGCCGGTCAGACCGCGATCGGCCTGCCGCTCTTCCTGATCAGCCTGCCGCTGTTCGTCATCGGCGCGATCGTCGCGACCCAGGTCGTCGTGGTGGGCGTCGCCATCATCGCGCTCACCGTCGGCGCCCTGATCGCCTTCGGCGGCACCCTGTCCGGCGTCTTCCAGACCGCGCTCTACCGCTACGCGACAGCCGCTCCGGGCGCCGAACTGGCCATCGAGGGCTTCACCGACGACGACCTGGCGCGCGCCTTCAGGCCCCGCCGCAGCCGGAGCTGAGTCACCGGACCGACAACGACAGAAGCCCGCGCAGACCGGATGGTCTGCGCGGGCTTCGTCGTGTCAGCGCCCTAGGAGCAGGTCACGGACGGAAAATCGTGAACTTCTGGTGGACCTGGCCGTTGACGGAGGTGAAGTTGCCACCGACGTACAGCGCCGAGGTGTCACCGGTCATCGACCAGACGCCGTTGAAGCCGCCCCGGAAGTCCGGTGCCCAGTTGTTCGACAGCGCGTTGTTCGACAGCTGGAAGCGCGCCGCCTTCTGCCGCTTGATCGAGCACTTCTCGGGCGAGTTGCCGGCGATGCAGTCGAAGTGGCCACCGATGTACAGGTAGCTGCCCTGGATCGCCACGGACTGGACGTCACCGTCGCCACGCGTGCTGGCCCAGATGACCCTGCCGGTGTTCATGTCGACCTGCGCCGCCTGGTTCAGCGAGCCGCCGCCACCGACGTACACGGTGGTGTTGTAGGCGACCGACGACAGGACCGAGCGGGCGGTGTCGAAGAGGTTGCCCGGGGTGCCCTTGCAGCCGAACGCCGTGGCGTTGAAGCGGGTGTCGACGGCGCCGTTGGTGCCGAACGACGCGAGGCCCGGACGCGCGACCTTGGCCGCACCGACGGTGCAGAAGTAGCCACCGGCGACGATGCGCGCGCCGGCGTTGTTACGGGCGTACGAGAGCGTCCAGACCTGGCCGCCGGCGGTGGGCGTACGCCAGATCGTGTGGGCGTTGCTCTTGTTGATCGCCATCACGCCGCTGGAGCCGGCGAGGTAGACGGCGTCGGGGCCGACGGTGAGGGCGCCGCGGATGGTCCCGACGAGGTTGGCCGCCGGGCGCCACGAGGCGTTGAGCCGGCCGTTGGCGTCGTACTTCTTCAGACCGAAGGAACCGGCCACCCAGAGCACGTTGCCGTCGGCGACGATCTTGTAGACCGTGCCGCCCGCGTTGGCCGTCCACTTGAAGGCGCCGGTGCCGGCGTCCAGAGCGGCAAGGCCGCCCGAGCCGACCGACTGGCGACGGTCGGGGCTGTACACGCGGTTGAAGTTGCCGCCGAGGACGACCACGTTGCCGATGCGCGCCGTGGCGTACACGTTGGTGGGGTCGTTACCCGGGTTGGTGCCGGCGTTCGTCTGCCACGACGTGGCCGGCTTGTCGGCGACGTCGCAAGCCGTGACCACGAGGGCCACCACTGCGAGCAGGCCCGCCAAGATCACATTGCGTTTGCGCTTCAAATCCTTTTACCTTCCGGCCGGAGACTCCGAGGCAGGCTACGCAATGTTGCGGAGGGTGTCCGGAAAACGTCCGTTTGACGGCCTGAACCGCATCAGATCACATGTTTTGGTGACCCACAGCAACGTTCGACCGGCATGCCCCCGCACTGCGGCCTCGGTGTGGAATTCGGCGCGGGAGGGTGATGACCTGCCGGCGACCCGCATCTGATGGCCTGATCTCTTCTACGGTGGCAGAGACCTCTCGGACCGTCCGGGGGAAAGGAGCGCCGGTGGAGCGCACACTGCCTCGCGGCTGGGAGACCGAAGCCCGCGCCGCCCTGAACGACGAGGAGCTCCTGGCGGGCTCGCAGATCCGGGCCGATCCGGCCAGCGTCGCCGAGAGCCTGATCCTGGTGACCGAGACCCGCTTCCTGCACGTCACCCGCAGCGACGTGCGCAGCTGGCCGATCGCGACCGTCGGCGTCGCCGAGGTCCAGGAGAACTCGAAGGGTCAGCCCGGCGGCATCACCATCGTGATCGCCGACCCCGCCGGTGACCGCGCCACTGACGAGGTGCACCGTTTCGTCGCGCCCAACCGTGATGCCGCGTACGGCTGCGACACGGTCGCCGACGAGCTGCGTTTCTCCACGCTCCCCGCCGTGGCCACGCGCATCGCCGAGCTCACGTGGTGGGACGCGAAACCGGCGTGGTCGTACGCAGCGCTCGGGCGCATCGCGGGGGGCACGCTCGCCGTCGAAGCCGGTGAGGAGGTCTCGGTCGGTCTCGGTCGCCGCGGCGTCTCGCTGTACGCGCCCAACTCGTCGGCGCCGCACCTGCAGCTGCCCTGGACGGAAATCACCGGCGTCAGCATCGAGACGCAGGACCAGCTCAAGGAGCGGCTCGGGCCCACGGTCGTCACCGCCATGGGCCTGCTGCAATGGCGCTACAAGGTGCGCGGCCTGCGTGGGCGCCTCGGCCTCGAGGCCTTCATCGGCATCAGCACCAAGACCTCCGAGCTCTACGTCGCGGCGAAGGCGCCCGCCGTCGAGCTGCGCAAGTACTGGGCGTCGGTGCTGGAGCGCTTCGAGATGGAGCCGGACGAGGCGCTGCTGACCGGCCGTGCGCCGACTGCCGAGCTGGGCCTGTTCGCCGACGAGGACGATGCCCCCGTCCGGGCCGCCGATCGCACCGTGCGCAAGGCGCACGACCGCAACGTCGTGGAGGAGCTGGAGCGGCTGTCGGCCCTGCACGACTCCGGCGCGCTCACCGAGGCCGAGTACGCGGCCGCCAAGGCCAACATCCTCGGCCGGCCGCAGAGCTAGCCCGGACTGAACCGGCCTTAGACCCCGTAGCCGCCGTCGACGTCGACCATCTGGCCGCTGATGAACCCCGCCCGCTCGGAGGCGAGGAAGCAGACCAGCTCGGCGATGTCGACGGCGGTGCCGAAGCGGCGCAGCGCGATGTTGTTGCGCGCCACCTCGAGCGCCCGCTCGTCGAGCTCACCCGAGCCGATGAGGCGCGCCGCCATGCCGTCGGTGAGCATGCCCGGGCCGACGCAATTGGCGCGGATGCCGAAGCGGCCCTCCTCGGCGGCGATGCCGCGGACCACCGCTTCGACGGCGCCCTTCGGACCGGACGAGAGGCCGTCGCGCACCGGGTAACGGCGGGTGGCGGCCGTGGTGACGGCCACGATCGAGCCCTTGACGGGGCGCAGGTACGGCAGCGCCGGCTGCAGCAGGTTGAAGAACGCCACCGCGTCCGCGTCGATCTGCTGCTTGAACTGCTCGGGGGTCACCCGGCTGAGGTGCACCATCGGCACGTGCGGGCCCGACGCGTACACCAGCGTGTGGATCCCGCCGAAACGCTCGGCGACCTCGCCGAGGAAGGTCGCGGTCGCGGCGGCGTCGGTGAGGTCGAGCTGCCACGCCTCGGCGGTGCCGCCGGCGGCGCGTGCCGCCTCGGTGACGGCGTCGGCGCGGCCCTTGTCGCTGCGGTAGGTGAAGGCGACCGTGCTGCCCCGCGCCACCAGCAGGTCGGTGATCGCGGCCCCGATGCCCCCGCTCCCCCCGGTCACGACGGCGGCGCCGGGACGTCCGGCGAAATCGGTGGCGAGGTCGGTGGTCACGCGGGCGATACCTCCACAGAAGTTGATGTGACTGGTTTTACTGTCACAGGAATGCCATTGACGGCGGCGTTGCCGGACGGCACATCGACGAGGTGCCCCGGAGCGAGCACGTTACTGTTCGTGCCCGGCTTGGCGTGGGCCACGGCCATGCGGGTACCGGGCCGGTCGTGGCCCCAGCCGTGCGGCAGGCTGACCACCCCGCGCACGATGCCGTCGTCGAATTCGACCGTCGCCTCGACCTCGCCGGCCACCGACGCGACCCGGGCGTTGCCGCCGTCGACCAGTCCGTACGCGGCCGCGTCCGCCGGGTGCACCAGCAGCGTGCAGGTGCTGCGGCCCTTCATCAGCGGCTCGACGTTGTGCATCCAGGAGTTGTTGGAGCGCAGGTGCCGCCGCCCGATGAGCGTCAGGCCGGTCGGCGGGGCCGCGAGCCGCTCGCGCAGCCGGGGCAGGTCGCCGAGGATGTTGTCGTGGGCGAGCTCGACGTCGCCGGACGCCGTGCGCAGCACCCGGTCAAGCTGACCGGGCTGCATGGGGCCGAAGTCGATCCCGTGCGGGTACTCCTTGAGCTTCTCCAGCGTGAGCCCGCCGGGCCGTGCGCCGTACCCGTCACCCCAGGGTGAGCAGCGGATGGTGAGGTCGGCGATGCGGTCGGGCCCGCGCAGGTCGCCGATCTGCTCCTGCACGGCCTCCGGGTCGACGCCGTGGCGAGCCGCCCGCTCGGCGAAGAGCATGTCGTCGAAGGACGCGACGTCGACGTCGTCGGCGGGGATGCGGGCGAGGATCGCGCCGAGCCGGATGAGGATCTCCCACTCCTGCGGCCGGTCGTCACGCGGGAAGATCGCCGGTGAGTAGCGGGCGGCGCTGCGGACGGCGAATCCCCAAAGCGCCTCGTCGACGTGCGGCTGCTCCATCGCCGAGAGGCCGGGCAGCAGCACGTGGGCGTGCCGCGAGGTCTCGTTCAGCCAGTTGTCGACGCTGATCAGGCAGTCGAGCAGGGGCAGCGCCGCCTCCAGCCGTCCGGCGTCGGGCGCCGACAGCGCAGGGTTGCCCGCCATGACCACGAGCGCCCGGGTGCGCCCGGGGCCGGGGGTCGCGATCTCCTCGGCGAGGCACGACAGCGGCGCCTGACCGAGCACCTCGGGCGCCTGGCGTACGCGGGTGTGCCACTTCGGGCCCTTCATCGGGCCGCGACCGCGCTTGGTCTGCGAGATGGTCTGGATGGCGGTGGTCGGCCACATGGCGCCGCCGACCACGTCGAGGTGGCCGGTCAGCACGTTGACCACGTCGACCGCCCAGGAGGCGAGGGTGCCGAACTCCTGGTTGCACAGGCCGATGCGCCCGTAGACGACGGCCCGCTCGGTGCCGGCCAGGTCACGGGCCAGGGTGCGGATGCGCTCGGCGGGGATGCCGCACGTCGTCTCGACCGCCTCCGGGGTGAAGTCGGCCGCCGCCGCGCACACCTCGTCGATCCCGCGTACCCGCCCTTCGAGCGCCCCGAGCCGGATGAGCCCTTCGGCGGCGAGCACGTTGACGATCGCGAGCAGGAAGGCCGCGTCGGTGCCGGGCACGATCGGCAGCCACTCGTCGGCCTTCTCGGCGGTGCCGGTGCGCCGCGGATCGACGACGATCGTGCGGCCCCCGCGCTCCCGGATGCGCTTGATCTCGCCGAGGATGTCGGGACAGGAGAACAGGGAGCCCTGCGAGGCCTGCGGGTTGGCGCCCATCACCACGAACAGGTCGGTGCGCTGCGCATCCGGGATGGGCAGGCTCCACGGGTTGCCGAACAGCTGGGCGCAGGCGACGTTCTTCGGCCACTGGTCGACCGTGCCCGCCGACCAGATCACCGGCAGCCGCGGGATGCCGGCGACCGCGCCGGTGTAGCGGCTGAGCGAGTAGTTGTGCACCGCCGGGTTGCCGATGTACGCGCTGACGGCCTTCACCCCGTCCTCCGCGAGGATCGGGCGGATCAGCTCCTCGCAGCGGCGGAACGCCTCGTCCCAGCTCACCTCCCGCCACTGGTCGCCCTCGCGCACCATCGGCACTCGGATGCGGTCGGGGTCGTTGTGCAGGTGGCCGAGCGACGTCCCCTTCGGGCAGATGTGCCCCTTGCTCCAGGCGTCGTCCTTGTCGGGACGCACCCGGGTCACCTGGTCGCCGACGGTCTCGATGACGAGCCCGCACATCGCCTCGCACAGCGGACAGGTGCGCAGGTGCGTACGCGCCGGCGGCGTTTCGGTGACCATGCTGATCAGCTCCGGAGCCTCAGGGGTGCAGAACGACCTTGATAGCACCCGCCGCCCGGTCGCCCGCCACCCGGAACGCCTCGGAGGCGTCGGCGAGCGGGAAACGGTGGGTGATCAGTGCTGCGGCGATGCCCGGGTCGCCGGCCAGCATGGCCGCGACCTCGTCCACCTCGCGCACCCCACCGCTGCGGCCGTACGCCATCGCGTTGACCAGCGTGAGCTCCTTGACCAGCCCGGCCACGCCGGAGAAGGGCAGCAGGCCGTGGTAGACGCCGAGCAGCACGATGCGGCCCTCCGGGCGGGCGAGCTCGGCGCAGCGGGCGAGCCCGGACTCGCTGCCGGCGGCGTCGATCACCACGTCGTACGCGCCGTCGGCCCGGCCGGCACCCAGCCGCTCGGCTGCTGCCAGCTGGTGGGGGTGCCGCGCCTCGAGGTCGACCTCGTGGCCCTGGTGACGCGCGGCGGCCACCGCCAGCAGGCCGATGCTCCCGCCGCCCACGACGACGACCCGCTCCCCCGGACGGATCGCCGCCCGCCGTATCCCGTGCCAGGCCACAGCCGCGGGCTCGACCAGGCAGGCGTCGCCGGCGTCCAGACCGGTGGGCAACGGCACCAGCGCCGAGTCCGGCACGACGATCGCTTCGGCGAGCCCGCCGTCGCGCATGATGCCGAGGTTCGCGTGGCCCGGGCCGGTGCAACGCTGCGTGGCTCCCGCCCGGCACTGCTCGCAGCTGCCGCAGTGCAGCGTGGGTTCGACGGCGTACGCGGTGCCGTCGGCGGCCACCCCGGCGAACTCGTGGCCGAGGGTGAAACCGGTCAGCCCCATCTGCAGGAAGCCGAGGTCGGTGCCGCAGATGCTCGACGCGACCACGCGGAGCCGGGTGCCCTCCCCCGTGGGTTCCTCGACCTCGAGCACCCCGACGCCGTCGTCGGTGATGCGGACCGCGCGCATCAGTGGGTCGCGAGGAAGTCGGTGAGCGTCGCCAGGACGAAGTCGAGGGTCTCGTCGTCGATGGCGTGGCTGAGCGGCAGCAGCACCCCGCGCTCCATCACCGCGTCGGCGTTCGGCAGGCCGTCCGGCGGGGTGACGACCGGACGGCCGGCGAGCATCGGCTGCCGGGTGACGTTGCCGGTCCAGATCGTGCGGGTGTCGATGCCCCGCTCGTCGAGGAAGAGCTGCAGGTCGGGCCGCTCGAAGCCGGCGGTCGCCGAGATGAGCAGCGGGTAGCCGAGCCACGCCGTCTCGAGGTCGGCGCTCTGGCGCGGGAGCTCGAAGCGGTCCGTATGGGCGCCGAAGAACTCGGTGTAGCGCTCGTACGTACGCCGCCGCCGCGCCAGGTTGCCGTCGAGCTTCTTCAGCTGCTCCAGACCGAAGGCCGCACCCATCTCCGACGGCTCGAAGTTCCACGCCAGCTCGTCGAAGATGAACTGGTTGTCGTACCGGATGCCGTCGAGGTCCTCCCAGAAGTCGCGCTCCTTGCGCTTGGACCCGAAGAAGTTGAGCTCCGAGCGGCGCCCCCAGCGGCGCAGCATGACCGCGCGGTCACGCTGGTCGTCGTCGTCGAGCAACACCATCCCGCCGTTGCCGCCGGCGGTGAGGATGTGGGAGTTGGCGAAGCTGGTGACGGTGATGCTCGAGCGCTCGCCGGTGGGACGCCCGCGCAGCCGGGCGCCGAGGGTGTCGCACGAGTCCTCGATCAGCGGCAGGCCGTGCCGGTCGGCGATCTCGCGGATGACGTCCCAGTCCGGCGCGTTGCCGATCAGGTTGGGGAAGAGCATCGCGCCCGTGCGCGGCGTGATCATCTCTTCGATACGCGCCGGGTCGACGCAGAAGGTGTCGGTCTCGCAGTCCACGAAGACCGGGATGAGCCCCGCCCGCACGATCGGGGCGACGTCGGTGGAGAACGTCAGCCCGCAGGTGACCACCTCCTGCCCGGGCTCGAGCCCGAGCAGCTCGATCGCGAGGTAGAGCGCGCTCGACCCCGAATTGACCATGACGCCGAGCCGCTTGCCGAACAGCGCGGCGACCTGGCGCTCCATGGCGACCACCCGCCGGCCCGGCCACAGCCCCTGCGGACCCGAGCGCAGCACCTCGACGACCGCCTCGATCTCGCGCTCGTCGTGCACGCTGCTCGAGTAGAAGACCCGCTCCATCGCCGTACCCCTCCCCGCGCCGTTCGGCGACAGCTCGGGGTGACGCTATTGCGTTGCCTTCCACACGGCGCGGGCGGTCCCGGCAGCGGTCAGCCGGCGTTGCGCCACTGCTCGACGAGCTCCTTGGAGACGCGGCCCCGCTCGCTCACGTCGAGCCCTTGCTTCTTGGCCCAGGCGCGGACGACCGACGGGTCGTAGTCACGGGTGCTGCCCGTCGACGCGGTCGCCTTGCCGGCGCTCGCACGGCCTGCACGGCGACCCGCAGCTAGAAAGGGAGCGAGCGCCTTTTCCAATGCGGCGACGTTCTTCTCGTTCAGATCGATCTCGTACGCGCTGCCGGCGTAACCGAACTGAACGGTCTCCGACGCCGCTCCGCCGTCGATGTCATCGACCAGCTCCACGATCTGCTTGCGGGCCATTTCGCAGCTACCTCCGAAAGTTCGACGGGCGGCACCGGGGAGCCGAAAAGTACGACTGTCACCGGTGGAGAACCCGATTCCTATCGGAGCTGTTGACCGGGTGTCAAGAATAAGACGGTCAACGGTGGACGCGCCGCGCCGAAGTGCCCGTCCGGCGCCGATCACGGGGCGGGACTGCCGACTCAGGGAGTGGCGGTCGTGCGCTCCACGCCGCCCTCGGAGATCGCGGACGGCGACGCCGTGTTGGCCTCGGCGATGAGGTAGCGGTACAGCAGCGCCGCGACAGCGCCGCCGATCAGGGGCGCGATGATGAACAGCCACACCTGGCTGAGCGCCTCGTGTCCGACGATCAACGCGGGGCCGAGGCTGCGGGCCGGGTTGACCGACGTGCCGGTCAGGGCGATGCCGATGAGGTGGACGACCGTGAGCGCGAGGCCGATGGCGAGCCCGGCGAAACCGGGTGAGCCGATGCGGCTGGTGGCCACCAGGACCACGAGCACGAAGATGAACGTCAGGACGACCTCGGTGGCGAAGGCCCCGCCGGCGCCGATCCCGATCATCGACCCCTTCGGACCCCAGCCGTCGGTGCCGAGGCCGACCTCGGACCGTGAGTACGTGGGCGCCGAGGACAGGATCCCCCAGAGCACGAGCGCACCGACGATGCCGCCGACGAACTGGGCGACCCAGTAGCCGACGGCCTCCTTGAGCTCCATCCGC
This sequence comes from Frankiaceae bacterium, assembly GCA_965199805.1. Lineage (GTDB taxonomy): Bacteria > Actinomycetota > Actinomycetes > Frankiales > Frankiaceae > DATAZK01. The sequence goes on from CBDATO010000001.1 coordinate 1,041,435, forward strand.
CCCGAGACGACGAATCCGAGCGTGACCGCCGGGTTGACGTGACAGCCCGACAGCGGGCCGAGCGTGTACGCCAGAGCGAGCAGCACCAGGCCGAAGGCGAGCGCCGTCGCCACGATGCCGGCCGAGACCGAGGACCCGGTGAGCTTGAAGCCGAAGCTGAGCGTCGCCACGCCCACCGCGACGAGTACGAGTAACGCGGTGCCCAGCGCCTCGGCGGCCAATTTGCGATGCAGCACGAATATCTCCCTCGAATTGGGTTTGTCCCCGGGTGCGGGCAGTGTGGCACAGGAAGATCGTTTCGGGCGCGAATGGGCGGCTGGTCCCGGGTCTTTCATCCCGGCGGGGCGATGAGTCGCGGCGCAGCTGCGCGTCTGCCTCCCTGACCAGCAAGACGCAGACATCGCGATGCCCGGGAGATCCTCATGACCGCTACGTACACGTTCGACGTCTTCGCCAGCCTGGACGGCTTCGGCTCCTACGGCGAGCCCGGTGACTGGGGTGGCTACTGGGGCAAGCAGGGCCCGGAATTCCTCGCGCACCGGCTCGACCAGTACGACGGCGAGCAGCGGATGGTGCTCGGCGCCACGACCTTCAGCCAGTTCGTCGAGATGTTGGCGGCGAGCACCGAGGACTCCGACGTCCGTGACCCGTGGGTCACCCGGATGCTCGGCCTGCCGCTGACGGTCGTGTCGTCGACGCTGTCGGAGCCGCTCGCCTGGCCCGCGGCGACCGTCGCCGCGGGTGACGCCGTCGACGTCGTCCGCCGGCTCAAGGCGGAGTCCGACGTGCCGCTGCGCTCGCACGGCAGCCTGTCGATGAACCGGGCGCTGATGGCCGCCGGGCTGGTCGACGTGGTGCAGGTGACGGTCTTCCCGGTCATCACGGGGCGCACCGGGGATGATCCGATCTTCCGGGGGGCGGACGACTTCGACCTCGAGCTGCTGAGCACCCGCGTATTCGACGGCGGGATCTTCGAGCTCAGCTATCGACCCGCGCTGCGCTCCTGGTAGCCGAGCGCCCCACGAGCGCATTGAGCCGCCCGTCGATCGGCTGGCCCGGCGCGGTGTCGGGGATGAACTCCCGCCAGGTCCCGCTGAGGATCGACAGGTCGGTCCGTACGCGTACGCCGTCGGCCAGGTAGGTCGTGGCCAGAGCCCGCCGCGGCACGGTCGTCCGGTTGGCGCCGGCCGTGTGGAAGGCCTGCGCTCCGTGGAAGCTCACCTCGCCGGCGGCGAACGGGCCGTCCTCAACCTCGACCCCGGCGTCACGCAGGCCGCGGCTGATCGTCCCGTCGTAGGCCGGATGCGTCTGGTCGATCGTGAGGTCGTCGAAGAGCCGCTGCTGGAGGTCGGCGCCGCGCGCAAAGCTCAGCGGTCCCATGGCGGCCGGGATCTCGGTCAGCGGGATCCAGGCGGTGACCGCGGTCGGCGGCTGGAACGGGAAGTGGGCGGCGTCGTGGTGCCACGGGGTACGCCCGCAGCCGGACTCCTTGGACAGCGCGTTGTCGTGGTAGATCCGGACCCCGTCGACGTCCATCAGCTGCGCGGCCAGGTCTCCGAGCCGTGCCGACAGCGCGACGGATCGCATCAGCGGGTCGTGCAGCCACATCTGCTCGAGGGCGAGGAAGCGGCCGGCGGTGTCGCGGCCGTGCTCGGCGGCTAGCAGCGTCTCGAGCCGCTGGTCGAGCAGCCTGACGACGGACGGGGACAGCACTGCCGGCAGCTTGACGAAGGCGTCGCGGCGGAACGCCTCGCGCATGGCCTCGGTCAGCGGGTACGGCTCCGCGAGCTCGCGGGCGGCCTGCTCCTCGGTCGCCGCAGAAACGTCGGCGGCCGCCGGCCCGGGCAGCAGCCCCCCGCTCACGTCCGGGTTGTCGGCGAGCGTGATGTACCAGTCCCACCACTGCTGGTCGTCCCCGACCCAGTCCCCGTCCGTCACGGGTGGCTGCTCAGTCGAGCCACAGCAGTGCGACCTCGTGCTGGAACTCGTACGAGCCGTCGGACTGCCGGCAGCCCGCCAGGTAGTCGCCGAGGACGGGCGCCTGCTCCATCTCCTCGAGGCTGTAACGGTCGTCGAAGGCGCACCGCTGCAGGAAGCCCTCGGCCACCTTCCGGTCGGCCGTCCCCGTCGTGTGCATGATGAGCTGCTCGCGCACGGTCGCCCCGGCACCGCGCAGCGCGTCCCGCACCTGCTCGGACGACGTGTACGGCGTCGCCGGGTTGAGACCGGCCCGGTAGGCGTCGTAGAAGGCGAGGTAGTGCGATCGCGCCGTGGCTTGCGCGACGACCCCGAGGCCGCCGGGGGCGAGCGCGCCCACGAAGCGGCGGCCCGCCTCGGCCAGCTCGTCGGGCGGCAGCGCGTACAGGGCGTGGGTGGCCCACACCACGTCGTAACGCAGGTCGGGGTCCAGCTCCTGGATGGTGATCGCCAGCTCGCGACCCGGCACGAAGGGCAGGGCGAGCTGCGCCTTGGCCTCGGCGATCGAGAAGGTGGACGGGTCCAGCAGGTCGTACTGCACGGCGGGCAGCGTCTGCAGGACGCCGGCCTTCAGCAGGGCCGTCGGGAACTTGCCCGAGCCGCAGGCGACGTCGAGCAGGGTCCAGCCGTCAGCAGCGCGCGCACCGAGCAGCGCGGCCCAGTCGGCGGCGCCCACCAGCTGCCGGTAGTCCTCGGTGGCCAGTGCGTAGAACGCCTCCATCTCGGCGCGTCCGGATTCGCTCCAGTGCTCGAGGCTGCGCGCCGCGGTGTCCGGCACCGGCGTCTCGTCGGCTGCGGACAGTGATGGCGTCGTCATATACGGCGGTTCCTCTGGTCTCGGACAGTCACCGCCGAGCACTCTCTGCGGCGCTCTGCTTGAGTCGACACTAGGTCGCGCACCGCGTCGCCGCGAACCGGAGGTCAAACCATGACCGTCCATACCCCTTCTCTGCGCGCCCCGGCGCCGACTCGGACTGCCGTCGAGGAGCTCCGCCGCGCCGCTCGGCCGCTGCTCCCGCTGCCGACCATCGACGGCGACACCTACGCCAGCGCGCATGCCGCCTTCGAGGAGCGCAGCACCCAGCGTCTGCAGCTCACCCGCTGGCTCGTCGACACCGTGGCGCCGCGATCCGCGGGCGACGAACCCCTCTCGATCCTCAGCGTGGGCGCCGGCGACGGCACCGTCGACTCCGTCATCGCCGACGCCTTGACCGCCCGCAACCCCGCGCGGCCGGTGCACTACGTCGGCCTGGATCCGCACCCGGCCAGCGGATCCGCATTTCAAGAGCGCCTCACGGGCCTCGGACGCCCGGGGCTGGCGGTGTCGACGATCACGGCGTCGTTCGACGAGCTGAGCACCACCGACCGCTTCGACGTGATCATCTTCGCCCACTCGCTCTACTACGTGCCCGACGTCGCCGCCGCCCTGGCCCTGGCTCGGCAGCTGCTCGCGCCGAAGGGCGAGATCCTGGTCCTGCAGGCGCCGCAGGCCGGGCTCAACGAGCTTGCCGCCGCCCTGGCGCCGCCGTCGTCGGTGGGGCACCCGCAGTGGTGGGCCGAGACGACGCAGCGCGCGATCGCCGGCAGCGGCCTGACCGCCGACGAGTCGTTCATCGTCGGCACGCTCGACCTGCAGATCTGCCTCGACGAGGACGACGCGCTGGGCCGTTCGATCCTCGACTTCTGCGTCCAGACCCGCCTGCCGGACGCCCTGCGCCCGGCGACCGTCGCGGTCCTGCGATCCCTGGCCCTCGAGCCGGACGGCCTGCTGGTGGAGCACCCCTTGCGGGCCTGGCGCCTCTCGGAGTAGCGGGGCGCCTGATCAGGGGCGCGGGTCGGCCCGCGCCTCGAGGGCGATTCGGCGCAGCTGCGGCAGCAGCTTCCGTGTGACCGGCTCGATCGGTGCCCACGGGAAGTGGACCCCGTCCGCCGTACGGATCCGGATCCCGTCCAACGTGCTGGTGAAGCGCCCGCCGGGGCACACCATGGCCCGCAGGTCGACGACCGTGGACACGGCCGGATGGCGCTTCTGGGCGGCCACGAGCAGCTGGTTGAACCGCTGGACCCGGACGGGGTCGTCCTGCGGATACGGCTGTCCGTCCGGCGCCTCCGGCTCCGACAGGCACGGCATCGTCAGCAGGGCGACCTTGGCGCCGGTCGCCGAGAGGTCGGCGATCGCCGTGTCGAGCTGCTGGTCGAGGTAGGCGTCGAGCGTCGGGTCGCCGATGCTGCGCCAGCTGCCGTCCAGGAGCTGATCGGTGACCTCCCAGCGGCCGACGAGGAGTGCGACGACGTCGGGCCGGAACTGACGTACCTGGGCCGACCGCAGCGCCGGCCAGTTGAGGCAGTCAGCGCTCGGATACGTCGACTGCCCGGCCAACACGCGCGGCAGCCGCGTGACCCCGCAGCCGAGCAACCCGGCGTTCGTGATGTGCAGGTCGTACGTCGCCTGGTCATCGTAGGTGGTGTTCGACAGCGTGAAGGCCAAGCTGTCGCCGACGAAGAGCACGCGCGACCCCCGGGCGGCCGTGGCGGGCTGAGCAGTGGTGGTGGGCGGCGGCGGTACGTCGAGGTCACTGCCGGCGAAGCGAGCGCGATCGGCAAGCGGGTTGACCGTCTCGGCGGTGGGGGCGGTCAGGCTCCAGACGAGCAGGACGGCGAGGCAGCCGGCCAACGGCCCGGTGAGCGCCGGCCGCGGCCACGCGAACCGCGACAGCTGGATCGGCCGCTCCAGGCACCGGTAGCTGACCGTCGCGAACAGCCAGGTGACCGCGAAGCGCAGTCCCAGCAGCTCGACGCCGTCGAGGCCGGTGCGGCTGTGCGTCAGGAAGAGGAAGACCGGCCAGTGCCAGAGGTAGAGCCCGTAGGAGATGACGCCGACCGAGCGCAGCAACGGCGAGCCCAGCAGGCGAGCGAGGAAGGACTTGGGCGTCAGGACGACGCTGAGAATCGTGAGCACGACGGCGGCCGCAAGCAGGACGCCGCCGCCCCGGTAGAGCGCGGTGGCCGTACCGGAGACGGTCGCCATCGCCCACCCGACGGCCACCGCCGCTGCGAGCCCCCCGACCTGCAGCGCCGAGGCCGACCCGAGCGACACCCGCTGGTTCGGCGTACGCCCGGCGTACCAGGCGCCGGCCGCCGCACCGATCAGCAGCGGCACCGCCCGGGTGACGGTGCTGTAGTACAGCGTGTCGGTGCTCAGCCCGGCGAGCGAGCCGCCCAGCGTGGCCAGTGCCGCGACGCCGGCACCGAGCAGCGCCGAGCGCTGCACCGACCGGCCACGGGCCAGGATCAGCACGGCCACCGGTGGCCACAGCAGGTAGAACTGCTCCTCGACCGCCAGCGACCAGGTGTGCAGCAGCGGCGACGGCGCCTGCAGGACCTCGAAGTAGCCCTGCCCCGAGCTGGCGAACCACCAGTTGGACGAGTAGCCGAGCGTGAACAGGCTGTCCTGGCGAAGCGACGGGTACAACGAGTCGCCGACCAGCGTCCAGACGATGTCGACGGTGACGACGACGGCGATCAGGCACGGTGCGAGCCGGCGCAGGCGCCTGCCCCAGAATCGCCGCAGGCTGATGCGAGCGGTGCGTCGGTGCTCGTCCGCCAGCAGGTAGGTGATCAGGAAGCCGGACAGCACGAAGAAGACGTCGACCCCGAGCAGTCCGCCCGGCAGCCAGCCGATGCCCGCGTGGTACGCCATGACGGCCAGCACCGCGAGCCCGCGCAGACCGTCGAGAGCGGGCAATCGTCTCGTGGTTGCGCGTGTCCGCCTCGGGGTCATGGACACCCGCGAGCCGGGGGCCGGACGTGGCCGCGCCACGAACGAGGCAGCCGTCGCGCTGCCCGTGGCTCCCACGAGGAGCAATCGGTCGGTTGTCGACGGTCTTGATCCGAGGACGGTAGACGTTGTCCACAGGTGGCCCCGAGACCTTGAATGGGCAGCTCAGACGGGTAGACTCGAACGCATGTTCGACACATTGTCTGCGCGGGGGATCGTCGCCGCCGCGCTGATCGCACCACCCAATCCGGACATCTTCGCCGCGCTCGACAGGGTCGACGCCCGGCAACTGTCCGCCTCCGTCGCCGTTGATCTGATTGCCGCGTGGGAACGGCAAGCCGCCTACATCGCTTTCCGTTGCAGTGCTGCGATCACCCATGTTGCAGCCCTGTCCCGGCAGGCCGATCAGGCCCAGCCCGACTACGACATCGAACTGTCCGAACGCGCGCTGCAATGCGAGGTTGCCGCCGTTACCCGGATCTCGGAGAACACCGCCGGATCCCGGGTCATGGTCGCCGACGAACTCCGCCGCCTCCCCGATGTCGCCGCCGCATTACGCGACGCCGACATTCCGCTGTGGCATGCCACCGCCATCTGCGAAGCCGTCGGTCACCTCAACGACGACCAGGCTGCCTGGGTCGCCCGCCGGGTGCTGCCCCGCGCCCGGCATCAGACCTTGGCGCAGCTGCGTGCGGCGCTGTGGCGGGCGGTGATGCGCATCGCACCGGACCGGACCCGCAAGAACGCCAAAGACGCCCGGGTCCGGCATGACGTCGACCTCTACACCCGCTCCGACGGGCAAGCCGAGCTCCGCGTCACCGGCGACGCCGCCGACGTCCAAGCGATCTACAAGACGATCCAGGACGCTGCCCGCAAGCTCGGCGCCGTCGAGAAGACCGCCGACCAGCCCCGGTCCGCCGGCCAACTCCGCGTCGCCGCCCTGTTGGCTTTGGTCACCGGCACCATGACCGACGCCGACTCCGGCGGAGTGGCCCGGCCCTACAAGGTGACCGTCAACGTCACCATGGACCTGCCCACGTTGCTCGGCCTGCGCGACAACCCCGCCGAGCTCGACGGCTACGGCGCGCTGCCACCCTCGCTGGCGCGGAGCCTGGCGGCGGACGGCAGCTGGCGGCGGCTGCTGCACGACCAGACCACCGGCCACCTGCTCGACCTCGGCCGGCTCCGCTACCGGCCCTCCGCAGCCTTGGCCGATCACGTGAGGACCCGGGACCGGACGTGCATCTTTCCGTACTGCAACCGCCGGGCCGCCACCTGCGACCTCGACCATGCAGTGCCGCACCGATCGGACGGAACCGGCGGTCCGACCAGCCCGCACAACCCTGCGTCCACTGTGCCGAAAACACCACCGCATCAAGCACGAAACCGGCTGGACGCTCAGCACCAGCACCACCGGACCACCCACCTGGGTCAGCCCCCTCGGCCGCGAATATCCCGTCAGCGAATACGACTACCGGCCACCCGACGACACCGACTTCGCCATGCCACCCGAACCCGAACCTCACGAACCCGAAGAAGCGCCCGTCGTCTTCCGATCCGCCGCACCGTCGACGACCGATGAACCGCCCTTCTGACGGCTTGGATCACGTCGCAGTAAATTTCCGCTTCATCCTGAAAGGATTAGGACCCTGACATGACACGACGTCGTGCGAAATTGGCTGTGGTCGTCCTATCGAGCCTCGCGGCAGGCGGCACTTTGGCCGCGTGCGGCGATCCCGTCACGGCGAACCACGACTGGCAGAGCATCAGCAGCCGTACATCCGTCACCACGGTGGTGAACGGCGTCAGCCAGCAGGTGCTCAGCTTCGATGGCGTCCTGTCCACCGGGCCGAAGGCGACACCAGTGGCCGGCACCGTCTTCCGGGAGGAGTGCGTCGGTCCCGCCGGCAAGGGCCCCTTCAAGTGCCTGATGCTGCTGAACGCCGGCACGAAGGTGTACGTGGCGACCGGTCAGGTACAGGACCTGAACAAACGCCAAGAGCTGGTCACGCTGACCAACCCGGCCCAACATTTCCTCATCACCACGCTCGCCGGCGGAACCATGTCGAGCAAGCTCGAGATCTCGGCCCGTACGTCCCTCCGGGCCGGGGCGGCCGGAAGTCGCAGCTGAGTCAGTTCGGCCGCTCGAACGTGACAAGAATGCCGTCCACGCCACCGGGCCCAACGCGTCCTTTGACCTCAACCGCGGTGATCGACTTCAACTGCCAGCCCTGACTCCCCTGCTCGTTGAGGACTTTCTCGAGCTTGTCGCCGGACATCTTGCCGCCGATCATGCTCTCTTTGAGTTCGACGACCTTGTACTTGTATCCAGCCATGGCCGAGATGGTCGCACGCCGAGAGGTCGGCGTGCCCCCTCGCTCAGCCTCTGAACGCCGAGGAACGTGCCAGCATCCCGACGCTTGAGGGTGGTGGCGAATAGCGGGAGCTTTGGCCGGATCCCCAACGGACGATGGGGAATTGTTACGCAGTTTCCGCTTGTGCGGTCTGCCCAGCCAGGGCACGGCCGGACCGATCCGAGCGAGGACGGATGACGCTAGACCACCCACAGGACTCGCGTCCTGACGAGAAGGCATCGGTCGAAAGGTTCGTCGGACCGATCCTTCGAACGGGCACTGCGGGCTTTGGGCCATTCAAGAGTGCCGCCGAGTCTGCGACCGCTGCCATGGCCAAGTCCGAGTCCAAAGACGACGCAGCGAAGGCGCTGGTTCGTAACCACGTCCTCCTCGCCGGGGCACAGGGGTTCGTCACCAATGTCGGCGGATTGGCGACTATGCCGATTTCCTTGCCAACGAACGTCGGCGCGGCTCTGCTTGTCCAGACACACCTCGCTGCTTCAATCGCCGTGGTCTACGGTCTCGACCCCCGCGACGACGAGGTACAGACGGCTCTGCTGCTTTGCCTGTTGGGCAATGGTGCGACGGAGGTGCTGAAGAAGGTCGGAATCGATGTCGGCAAAAAGGCAACCATGTCTGCCATCAAGAGGTTTCCCGTCAGCGTGGTCTACGCCGTAAACCGCAAGGCCGGCTTCGCCCTGCTAGCCAAGTACGGAACCAAGCGTGCGTCGGTGACGTTGGCGAAGGCTGTCCCGCTCATCGGCGGAGGCATCGGCGGGGGGATCGATGCAGCAAGCACCCGCGGAGTTGGGGCCTTCTCGAAGAAGTTTTTCGGGCCCAGTCTGGCTGCGTGACGCGCCAGTAGACGCATCACCTGTCCCCCGGCTGTGCAGGTGGTGACGGACGAGTCGACCTGTACGCCGGGTTCTGTGACCGCTCGTCGCTGGATAGTCCTTGACCTGCAATGATGCGCTTAGCAGGTGGGCGGTGTCCGCAGGTTGTCCGCAGCCGCACCCAAGAGCTGGGCGACTAACTGGGTCGGGTGGGACACCTCAGCACCACGGGTTTGGACTCGGTTCGCGAGGCGACGATCAGCCGTGACGAGCTGGACGCCGTCTTCCGTCGCGACGATGCCGACCATCGAGTCCTCGAAGTGACGGCCCGGCTCGAGGCGCTCGTGCATTTCGTCTGTTCCCAGTCGCGCCTGTCCGAGCTGGGCTCGACCAAGAACAAAGCCGATGGCGGGCACCACCTCCCTTGGTACCGACTGGAGCAGTTCGCGGCGAGTCTCGTCCCGGACCGCCGCCAGCTCTTCTTCGATGTAATGGATTGAGGGCACTCTCAGCCGCCCGAGGGTGACGAGGTCCCTGCAAGCGACGAGCGCACCTGGGGTGTCAACAACGACGTCATATGCGTTGGTGTCGAGCAGCACCGTCCAGGAGGGACTCTCGGTCATCGGGACGAGACTGCCGCACGTTGCGGTTGCGGTAGCTCACGACTCGCAAATGCGACGTCCACCGCGTCTCGGGTCCTGTCTTCACTGTCAGGCCACAGGTGGGCGTAGGTATTCAGCGTCTCGGTTGCTGAGGCATGTCCCAGCCTCGCCTGGACCGTCTTGACGCTCTCTCCGTGCCTGATCAGGAGGCTGGCGTAGAAGTGTCGAAGGTCGTGAAGTCTGGTGCTCTCGGGCAAAACAGCCCGCCTAACCGTGGGCCTCCAGACCTTGGTGTTGAAAACATTGCGCCGGATCGCACCTCCACCGGAGGCGGTGAAGAGCAGGCCGGATGGTCCGGGGGCATACGCCTCGATGTGCCTCGCGAGGGCCTCCACGACGACCTGAGGCAGCGGCACGGTACGCATGCTCGCCTTGGTCTTGGGCGGGGCGAGTGTGGGCGGGCCGGAGACAAGAACGAGCTGCTGATCCACACGAAGCTGCCGTCGAAGAAAGTCCACCCGGTCAATCGTCAGTCCGAACGCCTCCCCCGGTCTCAGGCCTGTGCCTGCCATGAGAACGAGCAGCGCACTGTAGCGATCAGGAACTGACTCGATCAGCACGTCGACGTCAGCAAGGCCGAGAGGCATCCTCTGGAAGTCATCGATGCTCGGTAGTGCGATGCGGACGCACGGCGAGACCGCGATGACACGGTCTTCGACCGCAGACCTGAGGATGGTCGCCAGCAGTCGATGCAACTGACGCACCGTTCGAGGCGCAAGGTGACTGCTGCGCTCGGTCACCCACTTCTGGACGTCGCTACGTCTCAAGGAAGCAAGAGCCCGGCTACCAAGATGCGGCAGCAGGTGAACTCGAAGCTGGGATTCGACGAGTGCCTTCGTCGTGTCTCGATGCACTTGGTTAGTCCGCCACTGCTCGGCATATTCCCCCAGGCTGATGCGGCCCGCCTTGGGGTCGATGTGCAGGCCTGAGTGAACTGAGGCCTTCTGAAGCGTCTGCCAACGGTCGGCGTCCACCTTCTTAGCGAAGTCCTTCGCATGCTCGACGCCTGCATCGTCCCGGTACCGCGCCCGGTACCGGCCATTCGGTCTCCTGGTCACGCTCACGTTTCGCTCCTCACAACGGTCACGCTGTCGTACACCCGAGGTACGACAGCAGCCAGCGGATCACGCAGGCCCGTCCTGGTCGTCGTACTGCGCGTCCGCCCACTGCTCCACGTCGGAGCGTCGGTAACGGACGTGCCGTCCAAGACGTGCGCCACGCGGCCCATCACCGGCGTAGCGCCACCTACGGACCGTGGCCGTAGGTACTTGCAGGAAGGCAGCGAGGTCTTCGGTGGTGAGCCACTCAGGGGCCTGCTGGGAGGCTTCAACATTGGTAACTGACATCGGGCTTCCAGACGCGAGATTTTTCTATGCCTCCGAACAAAGGCTCTCCCGCCTCGGCGAGGTCAGGAGCGCATCGGAGAGTGCGCACTGGCATGCAATCCGTCTCCGAGAACCACCAACAACAATACAAGGTTTTGCCAGAAAAGGGCGGCGAGAAGCCCCTCATCTTCACCGGACTCGCCTGACGCCTTGGTAGTTGTTTCGTGGAGTATCTGGCGGCGTTCTTTCGTAAGGTTCTTGCCCTAAGTTATCTTGTTTAACGACGAGTATTAAAAGTGACAAGGGGCGACTTCGCTGGCAGCCTGTAAGGCGGTCGCCACCAATAGCAAGGCCGCCCTCATGTGACGAGGACGGCCTTGTGATGACCCACCTAGTGCTAGTAGGAGTGTCAGTATCAATGCTACTTAACTTTGAGACTGAGCCAGTCCAGCCGCGTCCAACCAGGGTCAGTCCAGGCTGCGTGGATTGGACGGGCTGTTCCGCCGCATCCCAGGTTGCTTATCAAGAGATCTTCAAGTCTGGGTATGAACGCATCCTTGGTGACGCGAGGTTTGCTCTGCTGGTCAACACCAACGAGTGGACCGGTCGTGACCACGTACTGCCGGAGCTTGAGGCCAGGGGCCTTCTGGTTAGGGAGCCGGGCTTCTCTGGGGTGGGTGTACGTGGAGTCGACTACGACGCCAGCGTGATCGAAGTCGTGACGGACTACCAGGTAGTCCGGCTTCGTTCACATTGCAGCTCCGTGCAGCCTAAAGCGATCGACAAGCCCGTGGCTCGAACCGAGACGGACCGCGTCTGTCGGTGCCGTCACGGCGGTGCCCTGTGCGTCAGGCTGACGTGAGACACCTTCGGTAGCACCTTCTCCCTCCCGCACAGGGCGAGAACAGGTTGATCACGTTGACTCTCACCGCTGCAGATCTGCTCGCCGTCTCGGTCGAAGATGAGGCGATGAGCCCCCGTTCGGACCGGCCACGACGGCGGTCGTTCACCGCGAAGTACAAGCTCGACATCCTGGCTGAGTACGAGGCTGCCGACCCGGCGGCCCGTGGCGTGTTGCTGCGCCGCGAGGGGCTGTACTCCTCGCATCTTTCCGAGTGGCGCAAGTCCCGTGACAGCGGCGCCTTGAACGGTCTCGCTCCGGCGGCCCGGCTGGGAAAGAAGACCGTTGAGCAGGTCGACAACGCCAAGCTGAAGGCCCGGGCCGAGCGGGCCGAACGGGAGCTGGCCAAGACCAGGGCCGCTTTGGAGATCGTGGGAAAAGCACACGCGCTCTTGGAGATGCTCTCCGAGAGCGCGGACACCGAGCCGCGGTCGAAGCCGTAATCACCCCGGCGGTGCTGCTGCTGGCCGAGCAGACCTCAACCGCGACGGCGTGTGCGTTGTTGGGCAAGCCGCGGGCCAGTCACTACCGCGACCGCCAACCGGTGCCGCTCGTGCCGGCGCAACGCGCACCTCGGGCCTTGCCGCCGAACGCGCTGTCACCCGCCGAGCAGGACCAGATCATCAAGGTGCTGACCGGCCCCAGGTTCTGCGACAAGTCCGTCGCACAGACCTGGGCAACGCTGCTCGACGAAGGCGTCTACCTGGCCTCCATGAGCACAATGCACCGGCTGCTGCGGCTGATCGGACAAGCCGGCGATCGCCGCGATCAAGCGGCCCACCCCGCCCGCGCGCGGCCGGAGCTGATGGCCACCAAACCCGGGCAGACCTGGTCGTGGGACATCACGAAGCTGCGTGGCCCCGAGCGCGGCGTCTACTACGACCTCTACGTCATCATCGACATCTACAGCCGCTATGTCGTCGGCTGGACCGCCGCCGCCCGCGAAAACGCCGACATCGCCAAAACCCTTATCGAGCAGGCTGCGCAAATCCATGGTGCGCCAGACAGCCTGCACGCCGACCGAGGCACCTCGATGACGTCCAAACCGGTCGCGCAGCTGCTCGTCGACCTGGGCGTCGCCCGCAGCCACAGCCGGCCGCACGTGTCGAACGACAACCCGTTCAGCGAAGCCCAGTTCAAGACCTTGAAGTACTGCCCGGCCTTTCCCGGCCGCTTCGGCAGCCTGGCCGACGCACGCGCGTTCTGCGAAACGTTCTTCGCCTACTACAACCACGAGCACCGGCACAGCGGCATCGGGCTGCACACCCCCGCATCGGTCCACTTCGGCACCGCCAGCAAAGTCCGTCAGCAGCGTCAGGCGACGCTGCACGCCGCCTACGACGCAAACCCCAGCCGGTTCCGGCACCGCCGGCCCGTAGCACCCAAGCTGCCCGCCGCCGCCTGGATCAACCAGCCCAGCAAGGAGGCCCTCATACAGAACAACTAACGCGATCTTGTCTCAGACGGCTTGACATCTTCCGGTGACGCGGGCAACGACCAATCCAGCCATTCGGCCCCACAATCTGCGAGTCAGTCCGAGTCTCTCTATAAGCGTCCTAGTCGTATAGAACAACTCAAAGAACTAATAGAGAGAGCACTCTCTGTGGGGCCGGATGGCTCGATGCTGTCGGCCTCCGAGGACCGGTGGCAACCGCCTCGTAGGGGCGGTCACATTGACGAGCCTACGAAGTACCCTGGTCCCCGTTTTGGATCAGATGGCCTCCTCATCGCGCAAGCCTGGTTCGATGACGCCCGCCGACAGCCGTTCACGCTCGGCCAGATGGTCGCCTGGACCGGCATACCTCAGACGACCGTCAGTAGACGTCTGAAGGCCTTCCTGAATGCGGGACTTGCCACCCAGTCACTACAGAAGTGGTGCCTCTACGTCAAGATAGAACTATCCGGTAATGGAATCGAAAGTGCCCTGGACGAGTGCTTTCCCCGAGAGGTCGCAAACGCGATCTACACCGCGTATGACGAGACCTTCGCCCCTGGTGACCAGCGGATCAGGATGGACCTTGGCCTCAAGTACGCCAAGCGACGGAATGCCCACCAAGAGGCCCCGGCGAACCAGGTACGAAGGAACGGCCTGACGCGGAAGCTCACGAAGTGGCTCAGTCGAGAGGACGGTCGGTGGATGCGCGACTGCCTCGATGCAAAAGAGATCAACGTCGACTCATGGGTGGCCCACACGGTCGATGAGATCGTGGACCGGGTTGAGGAGGGCCTGCCCTTTCGGCACTACGGCTGGGATCAAGGCGACAACGTTTGGGCTTCCCTACTGAGAGAGGAAAGTTGCGGGGACCGACTTATCAGATCCCACCTGAGCCGCTGCCGAACCCCCTCGTCTACAGGCAAGTACCCGTGTGGACATTTTTAACAGTCACTGACGGTCGGACCGGCCTCGCTCATCAACGCCATAGAGTAATACGTACCCCTATCTAATTGCTAGGCCCCGTCCATGCTGTCAGAGACAGGCAGCCGCAAAGGCTCCTAGATTGCCCGTGTAGCTCATTGAAAGCCGATTGGAGAGCGAAGGTAGGGTGCGGACTGCTTTGCTTCTCGGACCCAGCTCACGCCCATAGAGTTCGAACTGCTCGACGCTCTAGCTTCGCAACCGCAGCCTGATCAGCACAACCCATGAGTCAACGGGAGTAAAGGCAGTCCCGATCGTCGGGCCATCTGACTCCGTGATTTTTCTATGCGGCGTGGAGGCAATTTATCAAGGATCCGTAAGAGGCATGTCAGGGATCCTTGTAAGACGGCTACCATAAAGTACCGCTACCGGCTGACCTCGCGCCGCGTCCCAGAACTCTGAGCAACACTGGACGGTGTTGCTTCGAGCGTCAGGCCGGTTTGGCGTGACTGCGGCAGCTGGATGACGTAATCCAGGGCCGCATGCGTCCAGGGCATGCGGGGAAGTCAAGCGGCACGCCCTCACAGGTGGGCGGTACAGATCTCGATACGGTCCTGGCATGGAGGGTTTCGAGAACAAGGTCGGCTTCATCTGGTCCGTGGCCGATCTACTGCGCGGCGACTACAAGGCTCACGAGTACGGCCGAGTCATCTTGCCGCTCACCGTGCTACGCCGCCTGGACGCAACCCTCGCCCCCAGCAAGGCCGCCGTGCTCACCCGTGACGCCGAGCTGGACCGCCAGGGCCTTCAGAACCGAGGCCGGGTCCTGGAGCGGGTAGCGGGAGTGCCCTTCTACAACACCTCGCCGCTCGACTTCAGACGACTTCTGGACGACCCCGAGCATGTAGCGGCCAACCTGCGCACCTACATCGCCGGGTTCTCACCCGGTGCCGCCGATGTGCTCGCCAAGTACGGGTTCGACGATCAGATCAAACGGCTAAACGAGGCCCGACTGCTGTACCCGGTGGTAGCGAAGTTCGCCGACCTCGACGTCTCCCCGGCCACGGTGTCGAACGTAGCGATGGGCTACATCTTCGAAGAACTGGTCAGACGCTTCTCTGAGGCAAGCAACGAGTCGGCTGGAGAGCACTTCACTCCCCGCGAAGTCATTCGTCTCATGGTCAACCTGCTGTTGCACGAAGACGACGACGTGCTGCGTCGTCCAGGATCGGTCAGGACGCTGTACGACCCTGCCTGCGGCACTGGAGGCATGCTTACGGTCGCCGAGTCATACATGCGCGACCTGAACCCCCAGTCCCGACTAGAGGTCTTCGGGCAGGAGCTGAACCCTGAGACCTGGGCGATCTGCCGCTCAGACATGCTGCTCACCGGACATGACCCCACCCGCATCGTGCTCGGCAACTCCTTCTCGAACGACGGGCTACCGGACGAGAAGTTCGATTACATGCTCGCCAACCCGCCGTTCGGGGTGGAGTGGAAGAAGGTGAAGGACGAGGTCGAAACCGAGTACCAGACCCTTGGACACAAGGGCCGGTTCGGAGCGGGACTACCCCGCATCAACGACGGATCGTTCCTCTTCCTTCAGCACATGATCTCGAAGATGAAGCCGGTTGAGGAGGGTGGATCACGGCTGGCGATCGTCTTCAACGGCAGCCCTCTGTTCACTGGAGCGGCGGGCTCCGGCGAGAGTGAGATCCGCCGATGGATCTTAGAGAACGACTGGCTGGAGGGCATCGTGGCCTTGCCCGAGCAGGTCTTCTACAACACCGGCATCTCCACCTACTTCTGGGTGCTCTCCAACCGGAAAAGCCCCGAGCGACGAGGCAGGGTCGCCCTGATCGATGCCCGCGAGATGTACGTCAAGATGCGTAAGTCCCTGGGCAACAAGCGCCGTGAGATCACCGGCCAGCAGATCGATGAGATCACCAACCTCTACGCCGACGCACTCACCATCGCCGCCGACAACCACCCTCAGGTGAAAGTCTTCAACACCACCGACTTCGGCTACCAGCGGATCACCGTCGAACGTCCCTTACGCCTTCGCTTCGAGGTCACCGCGACCACGCTGGCCGCCTTCGCCGAGAGCAGGCCATTCAAGGCCCTTGGAACGCCCCCTAAGGGCACGCAGGACCCAGTCGAGGGTCTCCATGCCGCCGAGGCCTACCAGGCCGCTGTATTCGATGTGATGCGCTCCTTGCTCGGTACCACCGAGCCGACCCGCAGAGCCTTTACCGATCGGCTCAATGCTGCCTTCGTCTCAGCTGGCATTACCCGTGACAGCAAGATCGAGAAGGCAATCTGGGATGCCGTCTCGGTACCTAACCCGGACGGTGAGTTACAGACCGACCGCAAGGGCAACCGGCTGGCTGACTCGGACCTCAGAGACAACGAGAACGTCCCGCTCGGCGAGCACATCGACGTCTACGTGAACCGTGAGGTGTTGCCCCACGTCCCCGACGCCTGGATCGACCAGGACAAAACAAAGACGGGCTACGAGATCCCGTTCACTCGACATTTCTACGTCTATACGCCACCCCGCCCCCTCGTCGAGATCGACGCCGACATCAAGCAGTTGGAGACTGAGATCGAGACGTTGCTCGGCCAGGTCACAAGATGAATGGGGTCCGTCTCAAGCACGTCTGCCATATGCGAGCCGGAGGGACTCCACCTGTCGATGACGCGGCGATGTGGGACGACGAGACGGGGACTCCATGGGTTGCGATCGGCGACATGACTCGGTCGCCGATCGTGATCACCACGGAACGTCGAGTGTCATCTACAGGCATGGCTTACAAGTCATTGCCGCTCGGCGCGAAGGGCACCATCCTCTTCGCCATGTATGCGAGCGTTGGTGCTCTGGGTCGACTGGGAACGTCCGCTACCTGGAATCAAGCGATCTTGGGACTCACGCCCGTGGGTGGACTCGCCGAGCCTCGCTTTTTGAGCTACTGGCTGAGTCACCTCAAGCCAACCCTGGCGTCGCTATTCCGGAGCAATACGCAAAACAACCTTAATGCAGAGCAAGTCGGTAACCTTCCGTTTACGGAGTTCTCGATCGACGAGCAGCGGCGGATCGCCGATTTCCTTGATGCCGAGACCGCCCGGATTGACCTCCTGACAGCGTGTCACTCTCGACAGGCCACGGCCCTAGTCGAGCGCCATAACGAGGTAGCCCGAACGCTGACCACACACGGGCTCGATTCAGGTGCCGCGACTCGAAATACTCAGATTGCCTGGATGCCTCTAATGAACGCGACCTGGTCCTTGCGCAAGGTGGCCCACGTCTTCCGGACGGGCAGCGGGACTACACCTCCAAGCATGGAAAGGCAATACTACGACGGACGGGTTCCGTGGCTCAACACCGGGGACCTTCGGGACGGCCCCGTCAAGGACACTGCGAAGTCAGTTACCGACTTGGCCCTCGCCGCATACCCAACGCTGCGCGTATATCAGCCTGGCGCATTGGTCATCGCTATGTACGGGGCGACGATCGGTCGCCTTGGAATCCTGACGCAGCCCGCGTGCGTAAACCAAGCCTGCTGCGTGCTCGACGAGCCATCGCATGTCCGGATTGCCTACGCCTTCCACTGGCTTCTGTCCCATCGTAAAGAGATCGTCGCGCTGGCTGCTGGGGGTGGGCAACCCAATATCTCTCAAGAGACGGTCCGTTCACTCCGAATACCTGCGCCATCCGAGCAAGACCAACAAGACATCGTCCGGGTGATTGACCGGGACGCTGACCAGACGACAGCTCTGAACCGTTGCGTCGAGCGCCAGAACGAACTGCTTCGCGAAAAACGAGGCGCTCTCATCACGGCAGCGGTGACAGGCCAGCTCGACGCGACAACCGCACGGGGGGCGATATAGTGGCTGGATCGCACACAGAGCTGCGTTTCGAGGGCGCCATCGAGGCCTTTTTGCTCGCCCACGGCTGGATCGCCGGGGCGGCCAGCAACTACCGCTCCAACCTCGGGCTCGACACGGCGGAACTGCTCACCTTTATTGGTGCCACGCAGCCCGATGGGTGGGAGCGACTGCTCAGTCTTCATGGTGGCGCGGATCTAGCGCAGCGCAGGTTTGCAGACCGAGTCGCAGCTGAGGTCAGCCAACGCGGCACCGTCGATGTGCTGCGTCGAGGTGTAGTCGATCTTGGTGTGCGGATCAACCTGGCCTACTTCCGACCAGCACACGAGATCACGCCCGATCTGCTGCGGCTGTATGAGGCGAACCGCTGCACGGTGACGCGCCAGGTCCACTTTTCGGAGCAGGACCCGACCAAGAGCGTTGACCTGATGCTGTCGGTGAATGGCCTGCCGGTGGCGACGGCGGAGCTGAAAAACCCGCTCACTCATCAGGATGTGCATCACGCCATCCGGCAGTACCGGGAGGACCGCAAGCCGACTGAACTGTTGTTCGCCAAGCGCGCAGTCGTTCACTTCGCTGTGGATCCCGATCAGGTCTTTCTGACGACCCGGCTGGAGGGGTCGAGGACTCGTTTCCTGCCTTTCAACCAGGGATCAGGTGGGCCGGGTCAGTCGGGTGGTGTCGGCAACCCGCCGCATCCCTCTGGGTACGCGAGTGCCTACCTGTGGGAGCAGGTGTGGCAGCGGGACTCATGGCTCGACCTGTTGGCCCGCTACGTCCACGTAGACGGCGACAGCAAGTCCAAAAAGGTCGCCAGCCAGCAGACCACGGTGTTCCCACGCTTCCACCAGTGGCACGCCGTCCGTTCTCTCGCCGGCCATGCTGGGACGCATGGCGCTGGCACCAGCTACCTGATCCAGCATTCAGCTGGATCGGGAAAGTCGAACACGATCGCATGGCTGGCGCATCGGCTGTCGAGCCTGCACACCCCTGCTGACCCCGTGCTGCTCGCCAAGGATGGGTTGGTACCGAACAGCAAGGTGTTCGACAAAGTCATCGTGATCACCGACCGGGTAGTCCTTGACCGGCAGCTGCAAGACACGATCTTCCAGTTCGACCACACGGTCGGCGTGGTGAAGAAGATCGACGAGTCTTCCTCGCAGCTGGCTGACGCCCTGACCGGCGAAACGGCCAAGGTCATCATCACCACCTTGCAGAAGTTTCCCTTTGTCCTCGATCAGGCCAAGACGCTGACCGGGTCAAGGTTCGCAGTCATCGTCGATGAAGCTCATTCATCGCAAACGGGCGAGTCGGCGAAGGCGCTGAAGTCGGTGCTGGGTCAGGCAGCTCGCGAGGTCGTTGCGGTCGGCCACGGCAAGAGTGGTGCTGAAGCGGCCTACAACGCCGCTGAGAGGCTCGAATCGAAGCTCCAAGACTCCAATGACCCCCAGGATGTGCTGGGTGCCTCTGTGGCCGCCAGGGGACGACAAGAGAACCTGTCATTCTTCGCCTTCACCGCCACCCCGAAGGCCAAGACCCTGGAGCTGTTCGGCACCAAGAGCGATCTTGATGGGCGGTATCACCCGTTCCACCTGTACTCGATGCGCCAGGCCATCGAGGAGGGCTTCATCCTCGACGTGCTGTCGAACTACATGACGTACTCGACGTATTTCAAGCTGGCGAACGCTTCGACCGACGACCCCGAGGTTGATCAACGCAAGGCCAGTGCGGCCCTCGCCCGGTTCGTCTCGCTGCATCCCACGAACCTGGCGCAGAAGGCCGAGGTCATCGTCGAGCACTTTCGTCGCGTGACGGGCAAGAAGATCGGCGGTCAGGGTAAGGCGATGGTCGTCACCCGCTCCCGGCTGCACGCTGTGAAGTACTTCCAGGCGATCAAGAGCTACATCGACGACAAGGGCTACACCGACTGCCGGGCGCTGGTCGCGTTCTCCGGCACCGTCCTCGACCCTGAGCTGGGTGAAGAGGTCACGTACACCGAGTCGTTCCTCAATGGGTTCCCGGAGTCGCAGACCGCCGAGCGATTCGCGACCGGGGACTACCAGGTTCTGATTGTGGCCGAGAAGTTCCAGACCGGCTTCGACCAGCCTCTGCTGCACACCATGTACGTGGACAAGAAGCTGGAGGGCGTCAAGGCCGTCCAGACCCTCTCTCGGCTCAACCGGACCCGAGAGGGCAAGACCGACACCTTCGTCCTGGACTTTGCTAACACGGCTGAAGACATCCAGGAGGCCTTCAAGCCCTTCTACGACGCGACGATCACCGAGCCCACCGATCCGAACCTGCTCTACAACGCCTCGGCCCGCATCGACGGGTTTCAGGTCATCGCCGACGCCGACGTCAACGCTCTAGTGGCCGCCTACCTCGCCCTGGACCCAGCGGCTAAGACCAGCGCCCACGCTGCCCTGTACCGGCACACGGAGCCCGCACGGGACCGCTACCAGGCCCTTGATCCCGATGATCGAGAAGAGTTCCGTGCTGCCCTCCGCGACTACGTGCGGATGTACGCCTTCCTGGCCCAGGTGCTGCCCTTCAGCGACACACAGCTGGAGTCGCTCTACCTCTACGGACGGTTCCTGCTCCCGCGCCTACCCCGTGAGCACGAGGGAGCTGTGGACCTCGGCGACGACGTTGTCCTTGCCGCCCTGCGCACCGAGACCACCGGCACTTTCGACGTCAGCCTCGGAGCCGGGGACGGCGAGCAGGTGCTGCCGATGGCGTTCACGGGGACGGGTGTTGGCCCTCAGAACGCCGCTAAGCAGGCAGCGCTGTCATCCATCATCGAGACCCTGAATGAGAAGTTCGGCAGCAATCTGGGTGAGGCGGACCTGGTCTGGGCGCAACAGCAACTCGCGGTGACGGTGGCGGACCCTGAGATTCGGTCCAGCGCCCTTGCCAACAGCGAGCAGAACTTCGGGTACACCTTCGATCGGCGCTTCGAGGGGCTCGTTATAGACCGTCACGATGCCAACGGTGAGCTGCTCCGTCGCTTCCTCGACCAGCCAGAGTTCGCCGACGTGTTCACGCGCTGGGCGAGAAGCGAGAGCTACCGACAAATCAAGGGACAGGTTGAGATCGCATGAGACTCGTCCCTCTGACAGGCTCGCTACGGCCGACTCAATGACTGAAAGTCCTACGCCCGACACGATGGACTGCAGCTGGTGGACCTATCTCGAAATCGAGCGGCTGCAACACATTGATGGCATGGGAGATGCATGGTGCAACCTTGAGGTCCTGGACCTTGATGAAGATTCTCGGGTGTGGCGATTGGAACGGTCTGAGGTGGCTCGCATTGTTCGATGGCAACTGACAGACACCATCGACGAGGGGCAAGAAGCACGCATAGCTGGGATACAGGCTGCCTACGCTGCAGGTCGCTCATTACCGCCGCTGCTGCTGGGCGCACAACCTGACGGCGACTACTACCTTTTTGACGGTCACCACCGATTCAATGCCGCCCACCGGTTGAACATGCTGTTCGTGCCTGCATGGGTGGCACGCCCAGACCAACAGCGCTGATCGGTCAGAGGCGTCCAAGTCCGGCGGTTCTGCGCACCTGCACCATTGCCAGGGTCATGGGGTTGGACACGCCATGGCGTACAACCATGACATGACCTCGTCGGTAGAGAGCGCCGCCAACACGCAGGGCTGGACCCCTGCTAGTCGGTGGATCATCAGCCAGTCTTGGTGGATCGCCAGCGAGCTAATCCGACGTAACCCGGATCTGCGCCTCATTGAGACTCACCCAGGAGGCGGTCAATACGACTGCCTTAGCGTGCTTCACGGCGGCCGAGACCCCGTCACGAAGATCGACCTGAACAGAAACGGCTCTCTGCACGTCCCCGCCTCAGTTGGGTTCGCGCCCCTCGTGTGGCAAGAGACCATTGCCGAGGAGAATTCCCACGCAACGGTCAAAGCTCTTGAACGCGCCGCTGGGCTCAATCCCATGAATCCACCGCCACCCTCATCGCCGGCCGCGCTTAGCTACCGCGTGGTCGCCCGAGTCTTAGCCAGCCTCGTCAACGATCGTGACTCGTGGGACGTGCGATCCGAGCAGCTGGACTCGTCCTCGGGTTCGGGATCTCACGGCTACCTTGCCGGGTTCCCAAGCGCTTCGAAGTCGGCACGGGTGAGCCGTCAGGATGATCTCTTTGACCTGCCTGGGTACCGGTTCTGGGCTTTGCTGCGGGCCGACCTACCGGTGGCCATCCTCGACACCGATGGAGTGGTCCATCTGCCGACCAGAAGCCTGAGTCTGCCCAGGCTTTACCTGAGCAGCGGTCGTGTGCTGGGTCGCACGATCCATAAGGCGTTGGGGAGCATTCTCCCGTAGCCGCCCGTGGCGGCCAGTGGGCCAGCTTAGGTGTCCGTCCTCCCGGCCCTCAGACAAGACTGGTCTGCACCCCGCCGATCAACGCGCCAGGAGCGATGCCTCACAGATTGCGAAGAGGAGTACATCGCGAACAGCGAGCGTTGCATCTATGGGAGTACCTGTTACACCCCAGGTCAAAGAGTCGCGGCGTTTCGGAGGTTGTAGATCAAGCTCGTTTCCTACATTCGAGTGTCCACGGATAAGCAGGCCGATGAAGGTCTCGGCCTGGACGTCCAGCGGCAGGCCATCAAGCGATGGGCTGTCAAGCACGAGCACAAGATCATCGAGACTCACGCCGACGAAGGTGTGTCCGGGGCGAAGGATCTCGACGAGCGACTCGGCCTCGCTGACGCCCTCGCTCTCTTGAAGTCCGGGAAGGCCGAAGGGCTTGTGGTGTACCGGCTGGACCGGCTGGCGCGTGATCTAGTCCTTCAGGAGCAGCTGCTGGCCGAGGTACATCGGGCCGGAGGCCGGGTCTTCAGCACCTCAGAGGCTGAGCAACACTACCTCGTCGATGATCCGGACGACCCGTCACGCCGTCTCATCCGCCAGGTACTCGGCGCGGTCAGCGAGTATGAGCGCGAGATGATCTCGCTGAGGCTCCGCAGCGGGCGACGGCGAAAGGCTGAGCTGGGCGGCTACGCCTACGGCAGCCCCAGGTTCGGGTGCGCTGCTGTGGGTCGAGAGCTGGTGCCCGACGAGGAGGAACGGGAGACCCTGCGTCGGATGCAGCAGCTCCGGGCTGAAGGTGCGTCACTGCGTGCGATCGCGGCCACGTTGGACGGAGAAGGCCGACGCCCTCGACGATCCGACCGGTGGCACCCCGCCACGGTCCGCAGAGCCCTTGAGCAGTAGTCGCGTTCGCGTAGCTGACCCACCTGAACCGCGTGTGCCTCGACTGAGATCCGTCCGATGTCGACGCACATACGGAGACTGCGGTTAGCCGCAAGCAGGCGCAGTCGAGTTGTCGGACTGCGAGTAAACGATCTCATCAGGCAACCACCCGCTTATGGGTCCATCGATCTTGTCCCAAGAGGTGCTTGAGCCAGTGGAGCCGCCAAGGATGTCGGTCGGGCCGGGATATGTAGGCCCTGAGGCATAGCAGACAAGATGAACCAGAGCTCCGACCGGAAGAGCTACACCCGTCAAGCCTCCAGGTGAGTCAGCAACGTGCAACGGTCCATGTCCGGCGAAAGTCGGGAACGGACCCAATGCTGGGTCCGGCAAAGACGGACCTGCCGTTGGCTGCTGCAACGTCCCAACGCATGCCTTGATTTGTTGGGTGTCAGTCTCAGAAAAGGCCGTCGCACTCACGTAGCCGCCCTTGACATAAATCCACAACCGACTCGGACTCCCGGTCGAGACGGTTGACGCCCTACCATAGATGGCGCAGACCGGCTGCACTTGTTCGTTGGCCTGCAAGACCCTGTTGGTGGGCAGGTAGATGGCGGACCCATCACTGGACTGTGCATCGCTCGGCCCAGCCCATATTTCTGCGGAAGCAATCACGTTCGCCAATACAGCTTGCGGGCCGCTGACGCTTGGACTG
This sequence comes from Frankiaceae bacterium, assembly GCA_965199805.1. GTDB lineage: Bacteria > Actinomycetota > Actinomycetes > Frankiales > Frankiaceae > DATAZK01. Next base: position 1,065,445 of record CBDATO010000001.1, read on the forward strand.
GGCGCTTCCGTCGTGGGCTCGGATGTCGGGTAGGGCTGCGCTGGCTGGGAGGTCCGCGTCGGCGCAAGGGAGTCGTCGGCAACGCTTGGAGAGCCGGATGCATAGTTGCCAAGAGCCGGATCGGGATGAATCTCAACCGTTCCTGTTCTTTCGAGCGAGCACTCAGCTGCGGCGTCTGCACGGGCCAGCCCAGTGGTCCCCGCCCCTGGGCCGGAGTTCTGGGCGATGGCGGCGTAGTCGGCCTGATAGTGGGACTGAACGCAAGCGTCGTACTCACTCATGACACTTTGCTGACTGCTGCCTCCGCCCCTGAGAGCAAGGACGATCCCGACGACCGCGCCTAAAGCGACGATGCCCATGCTCAAGACCCAAGCGAGACGTCGCTTGTCGACGTGCTCTACGACGTCAGCCTCCGCATCATTCGGATCCTTAAAATGTGTCGTCAAAGTCGTCTCTGATGCTTGGTCGGCGACCCACATTCTGGACGGGTCACGGAGTCACCGGGTCACCTGTGTAGTACTCGCCCTCGATGTTGGCGGCAGGGAGCGCATCCGGCTCTCCCGAATTGGGTCCATTGTGACTTACTGGGCACTCCTTCTGGGAGTCCCAGCTGCGACGAGGACAGAAGCCTCGGTCGTGGGCGACCCACACAGCAACGCCAGCCTGCTTGGTCTTCTCCTCATCGAGACCCTTCGGGTACATGCATCGGCTGTTATGCCGGTACCTGCACCAGTCTGTGCTGTTCAGGTGCTCGGGATCAATCACCCTCGGTGAAGTGCGCACGTAACGGTTCCAAGCCAGCCCTCCGAGCACCCAGTCCAAAGGCTTAGGCACGACAAGCTCCCCGTCCGACAGGTTCGTCGGTCTGCCTGACAGTCGGCCTTCGATCATTGTCCAGGTGTCGACCATCGTCGTCCGGGCCTGCACACTGCACACGCTTCCTAACCATGCCCCAGTGTTACTCATCGTCTACGGACTTGTGGCTGATCGCCCACAAGCGTCAGGACTGTGGTCCGTCCGGCGAAGGAGTTCGAGCAGCGGAGGCATCGTCGCGCCTTCGGTGACCGGATCCGACAACTTCGCGCCGACCGGCACTGGACACAGGAACGTCTCGCCGAGGCGTCTGGCCTAGACCGGAGCTACATCGCTGGCGTTGAGGCTGGACGCCGCAACATCAGCCTCGACGCCATCGTTGATCTCGCCGAAGGCCTAGACGTCCCACCAGCGCAACTATTCGCCTCCGAGGCCGACATGGAGCAGCAGTAGCGCCCGACGTCAGACTCAACGGCCCCGCTGGTACTGCCAGACCGCGTGATCCAGGGTGCGGCTGTCGGTGCCCAGCTCCTCGGCTGACGCCGTGAGTAGGTCGGTCGCCTCAACGATCGAGACCGAGCTTGCTCCGGGACGACCGAGGGCGTTGGCGAGGAAGCGTCGAATCATCCGATCAGCCTTGATCCCTGGTCGTCTGGTGAGCATGAGGAAGTAGTGCCAGGAGATCAGCGACCGCTGCCCCGTCACGCCACCCCAGCGGCTGCTGAGCGCCTTCAGAGCCTCGGGGGATACGGGAAGGTCACTCACGTCGATGACGCCCGCCTCGACCAGCTGAGAGGCTTCCAGCCGGACCGCCTCAGCCTTGAGGATCCCACTCCGCGTCGAGGTCCGGTGGTGGTTGTTGATCAGCTCAGCGAAATGAGCACCTCCACCGGCGTCTTCGATGACCGCGAGTAGGTCCACCGAGGTGTCGGTGTCGGCGTCTGCACCAGACTCGGCACGGAGCGAGCGGTACCGGGTGAGCACCTTCTCGACGCTGGAGTACCGCACTCCCATCGAGAACACCGCGTCTAGGACGCAGAGCCCAAGCGCCGGATACCCAGCGGGCGTCTTCCAATCCGTCGATGGCGGTAGCCGATCATGGATCGCCGTGAGGACGCGGTCGACGTCATTCACGTCTTCGCCCGTCCCCTCTCATCGCCGACGACGCACGGTCACCCATCCGGCTCGACGTCGACGCACGCAGAGTACGGGCCTGCGGGACGCAATCGGCAGAGGTGAATCTTAAGCTAGGTGCCCTGGTGGACCGAACCGCACGCAAGTTGACGATCAGGCGCGCTGGACGGCGAACCGCAAGACAACTACCTCGTGGCTGAGCGTCCGACCTGGAACAATCGACTCGGTTTGACAGAGGCAGCACCCCTATAGCCAGGCGGAGGCCAGTCCGTGGCATACGTTCAGTTCCCGATTGACGAAGTCTCGGTTGAAGACTTGGTCCTCGACGTCAGCAACTACCGATTTCCGGTCGATCAGCCGAGTGAGGGCGCGGCCATGAACTATCTCTTCGCTGCGGACGGCGTGATGGAGGTGGCTCGAATCATCCTGCGTGACGGGTACATCGATAACGAACTGCCGTTGGTCGTTGAGGAGACCAACGGCCTTGTCATCCTCGAAGGAAACCGCCGACTGTCGGCCCTGAGGGCGTTACTTGACCCGTCACTTGTGCCCTCTTTCCAGACAGAACTAGAGCGTCTGTTACGCAGGTATGCCCCTGAGGTGGCCGACCTGCCTAAAGTCATTCGGGTCATGCGCTTCCCGGATCGGGAGTCTGCTGCTCCCGTGCTGGCGCGTCTGCACATCGGTGAGTCCAAGAAGGCATGGAGCCTGGACGAGCAAGCCAAGTTTGTTCTCGCTCAACTCACCGATGGCGTAACAGTCGAGGCACTGAAGGAGCAGCTTCCTGCGATCAAGGATGTCGTTCGGCTGGTTCGAATGGGCCGAGTCCGCGAGATGCTCCGTGGAGTTCCGTTCTCGGACCGATCCCTCGCCGACTTTGCGACCGGCGATCAGCTGGCAATGTCGTCTTTCGAGTACGCATACCGGAACTCGGAGATCCAGAGAGTAATCGGTATTGCCTTCGACGACGCCGGGCAACTCGCCACCACCCCTTCAACGCCTGCTCATATCGCAGCCCTGACTAGGCTGTTGCGCGGCTTCCAGGCTGGGGAGCTAAACACCCGTCGTGGACTGAGGCCAGGGACCGACGACTTTCGTCGCCTGTTGGCTGACATGCGCGGCGATTCCACAGGGGATGTTGCCGGTCCCCCGACCCAAGGTGGGGAAGAATCAGCTGATCTCGATCCGCCCTCTGAAGGTGGCGCGCAGGCCGAAGACGGCCCACACGATGTGGGCGGTGGTCAACGTGAGCCCTCCGCTGACACGGCCCTGGCCAGTGAGGACGCGTCCGGGTTGGGGGACGGCACGAAGCCGGGACGTGGGCCGAACAATCCCGCGACCAAGAAGTCGCTCGACCTGACCGGGATCGATGAGACTCAACTACCGGTTACTTTGAAACACCGCGTGCGCGAACTGCGTCGGATCGACGTGCTCCAGTTCCCAGCTGGCGCAGCGATGCTCATGCGGTCGGTCTTGGAGTCGGCGATCAAGGAGCACTATGCGATCAGGACCGGCCCAAGCGTTGCTGGGACCCTCGGCTCCGTTATGACCCAGGTGACCGCTGACTACGGTCAGCACGGTCACCTGACTCACTCCATCTCGACCATTAACAGGACTAAGCGGGGAGCCAGCACGACCCCTGGAACGGGAGAGTGGTTCAACTTGGTTGCCCACAGCGTAAACATCGACGTGAAGCAAGAGCAAGTCCACGAGGCGTGGCGGGCGGTGTTTCCGTTGGTCAGGTTCCTGCTCCAGCATCCGTCACCAAACGGGTCAGACGCTTGAGTTGGGTGGCCACGCTTGGGGATGCGATCATGAGTTCGTCGGTTTTACCCGGATGCCTAGCCGAGTAGTTGAGTTCGTACCTTCGTTGGAAGTGCTCGCTATACAACTTCTCGATGAGTTCACTTATGTCGTACGTCATCAGCCAGTGAGTCCGGGTGATCGTTGTGACGACCTTTGCTAGAGCGATATGATCACGGTGTTCGAAAGCGTTCAGGTACAGCTGAGACCCAGCCTTTACGTAGGGTGGATCGATGTACATGAGAGTTTCAGGGTCGTCTGCGTACTTCATAATCACTGCCCGGCCGTCCGTGTTGTAGACGGTGATTCGATCGGCGAGTCCGCCTATGGCACGGACACGCTCGATCAACGTGGCTCGGTTAAAGCGAGCGTCGATCTTGTAGCTTCCATTCTGCTGGAGGCCGCCGATGACCCCGCCGCGCAGCACACCTGAACGGTTAGTTCTGTTGAGATAGAAAAAAGCAAAGCCGAGTCTCAGCGGATCCGAGTCTTGACCCTCGCGGTAAATGTCGCGTTGCCGCTGCCACTCCGGAACCGTGACGGGGGTGGTCTGTATGAGTCTCACCAGAGCGTCGTTCTCATGGACGATGCTGTGCCAGAAGGCGTGGACAGCTGGATCAAGATCATTGACCACCAACTCATCCACCAGGTCATGACGCAAGAGCGCTATCCCCGCGCCCGCACCCCCTGCGTATGGCTCGACATAACGAGCCACCGCAGGTCGTAGCCCGCTGATGACGTCAGCAAAAAGGCCCGCGAGAGCTGCCTTACCTCCCGGATACCTAAGGGGAGACAGGGTTCCGAAGCGTCTTGATGCCGTGACTCGAACCCACTCCACTGGCAACCCTCGTTCTGGTGGCGTTCAAGTCTCCTGAGCACGAGCAACAGAAGTATGCCCCAGCAGGAACCTCCGACTGTCTCGTGGTCTGGCTCATGTGAGACTGACTCCCCCCGTGATCGCGTCAGATCAGCAGGTCATCTGACGCCCCTTCAGCGTTGGGTGCCAAGGGCGTCTTGTCGGCTGCGCCGCCCGTTGGTCCTAAGGCCCGATCGTGAGGTCCTGAGTTTCGTGAGGGCGCGTCTCACGTCGCCTCCCCCGAGGACGTGCTGCATCAGCTGGCACCACGGCATCTCCTCTGACCGCCTGTTGGCGTGCTTCAAAGGTAGCTCCGAAGCCCTATGCAAGCTGTCACAGCGTTGAGGACTGGTCGAGTTCGACCGACTACCGACAAGGCGGTCGTTGTCCGCATTTTGTCCGCAAGATGGTGCGAAACACTGGAGATCGGTGATGACCAGCGGTCACTGTTCTTGCAGCTCAGAGGGCATGCAGCCGGTAGCGGTGCAGGTAGGGACGGACGAGTCGACCTGTACGCCGGGTTCTGTGACCGCACCCTGAGGTGCGGCGACGGTCATCTATCTAGGACTGCCGTTACCGACAGCCTCATGCGGTCTACCCGCAGACTCGGACGGGCCGCCCTCGAGCGCCTGCGCAGACGGCGGGTTGCCCCGTCGTCCTTCTTGACCTAGCTCCTGGTGGGGTTTACCTAGCCGCCCGGGTCACCCCGGACGCTGGTGCGCTCTTACCGCACCCTTTCACCCTTACCAGCTGCGACGGGCAAGCCCGTTGCTGCCGGCGGTCTCCTCTCTGTGGCACTGTCCCGCGGGTCGCCCCGGGTGGGGATTACCCACCACCTCGCCCTGTGGAGCCCGGACGTTCCTCGGCACTGCCGGATTCGGCCTGTCGGCCGTCCGACAGCAACGCGACCGTCCGGTCGGCTCGTCCGCCGACGATCACCGTACGTGCGGTCGTACGCTGCCGCCATGACGACGCCGGACCAGCCTTCGTACGACCCGAATGCCACGTCGATGTCTCAACCGGTGGGCCAGGGCGGGTCGAACCAGCCGGCTCGTAAGGGGCCGGGGTGGGCGACGTACCTGGTGACGATTCTCGGGCTGCTGATCCTGATCGCGGCGATCGTCTTCGTGCTGCAGAACGACTACCCGCTGCGGGTCAAGTTCTTCAGTTACGACCACACGTACAACAAGAGCTCGATCGCCCTCGGCGCTGCGGCCATCGCCGGCTTCCTGGCCGGGCTCCTGCTCGGTCTGATCCCGTGGATGTCGGCGCGGCGCAAGCTGCACCACGTCCGCAAGAGCCTGCGCTAGGTGTGGGCGGCCGCCGGGGCCGCTGGACTGCTGGCGCTCGTCACCGGGCTGCTCCCCTGGGGTGACGGGCGCGACGTCACCGAGCGGGTCCTGCCCGTCCTCGGCTTCCTCGTCGCGGTGACGGTGCTGGCCGAGCTGGCCGAGCGCGCCGGGGTCTTCGAGCACGCGGCCGACCGGTTGGCCCGGATGGGCGGCGGCCGCGTACGGCGGCTGTATCTGCTGATCTGCCTGCTCGGGGCGGTCACGACGATCTTCCTGAGCCTGGACACCACCGCCGTGCTGCTCACGCCCGTGGTACTCGCGCTGGCGGCGCGGCTGTCGCTGCCGCCGCTGCCGTTCGCGCTCACTGCCGTCTGGCTGGCGAACACGGCGAGCCTGCTGCTGCCGGTCAGCAACCTCAGCAACCTGCTGGCCACCGACAAGCTGGGCCTGTCGGCGACCGAGTACGTGGCACGCATGGCTCTGCCGGCGGCGGCCGCGATCGCCGCGACGGTCCTGGTGCTGGGGGTGCGCTTCCGGCGGGAGCTGAGCGGTGCGTACACCCCACCGGCGCCGCGTCAGGTGGAGGACCCGGTGCTCTTCAGGGTCAGCGCGCTCGCCTGCATCGCCTTCGGCCCGGCCGTCATCGCGGGGGCGCCGGCCTGGGCAGCGGCGACGCCCGCGGCGGCGGTCACCCTGGCTGTCTTCCTGTGGCGCCGCCGCTCCGACATCCGCTTCAGCCTCGTCCCGTGGCGGCTCGTCATCCTGGTCGAGGGCCTCTTTCTCGTCGTGGAGGCGGCCGGCCGGCACGGCCTCGACCGGCTGCTGAACGACGTCATCGGCGGAGGCGGCGACTGGCGGGTCGGTGGCATCGCGGCGGGCGCGGCCAACGCGTTCAACAACCTGCCCGCCTACCTCGCCCTCGAGCGACAGACCTCGCAGCACGACCTGCTGGCCCTGCTGTGCGGCATCAACATCGGCCCGCTCGTCCTGCTGTGGGGATCGCTGGCGACGCTGCTCTGGCGCGAGCGCTGCAAGGCGCGTGGGCTGGAGATCTCGGCCGGTCAGTTCGCCCGGGTGGGCTTGGTCGGCATGCCGATCGTGTTGGCCGCAGCGCTAGGCGCGTTGACCCTGGTGAATTGACTGCAGCTGCGTGAGCACGCTGACCACGTCGCCGATGACGCTGACCGCGGGCGCCGCGAGCCCGAAGTCGGCTGCCGCCTTCTTCACCTCGCCGAGGGTGCTGACGAGCACGCGTTGATTGGAGGTGCTGCCCTCCTGGACGCAGGCGATGGACGTCGCCGGGTTGCGGCCGGCGGCGAGCAGGGCGTCGGCGATGGCCGGCAGTGTGTGCACCGCCATCAGCAGCACGATGGTTGCGGTCCCGGAGCCCATGCGCTCCCAGTCGACCGTCGAATCCGGGTGCCCCGGCGGCAGGTGACCGGAGGCGACGACGAACTCCTGCGCCACCCCGCGGTGCGTCACCGGGATACCGGCGAGACCGGGTACGGCGATCGCCGACGTCACGCCAGGGACGACGGTGACCGGGATGCCGGCCTCGGCGCATTCGAGCAGCTCCTCGCCGCCACGGCCGAAGATGAACGGGTCGCCGCCCTTGAGCCGGACGACCGTCGCACCCCGGCGCGCCCGGTCGATCAGCGTCGCGATGATGTCTTCCTGCTTGGCCGCCGGGCCGCGCGGGCTCTTGCCCACGTCGATGACCTCGACGTCGGCCGGCAGGTCGGCCAGCAGCGATCGTGGCCCGAGCCGGTCGGCCACGACGACGTCGGCCTCGCGTACCGCCCGCATCCCGCGCACGGTGATGAGGTCGGGATCGCCCGGCCCGCCACCGACCAGGATCACCCGGCCGACCGCGCCCGGCTCACGTCCGCGACGGGCAGGTGAATGCACCGAGCCGTCGTGCAGCTGGTCGACCACGGTGTCGCGAATACGCGCCGACCGCCGGGGGTCACCCGACGTGATGGCGACCGCGATGCCCTCGACCTCGCCGGCTGCGGGGGTCACGGCGGCGGTCTCGGCTGCGGTGTCGGCGCGTACGCACCACACCCCTGCCGCATCGGCATCGGCGGCGACCGCGCGCTGCACGGCGTCGTCCGCCGTGCACGCCTGCACGAGCCAGGCACCGGCCACGTCGGCGGGCAGGTAGCGCCGGCGTACGAGGGTCGCCTGACCGCGCGACGCATCGGCGAGCTCCCCCACCTCACGTGACGGCGTGGGATCGACGATGTCGACGAGCGCACCGGCGGCGAGCAGCGCCGGGATGCGGCGCGCGGCGACCGCCCCTCCCCCGACGACGAGCACCCGGCGGCCCGCCAGGCGCAACGTGAGGGGATAGAACTCGGTCACCCCTCCATCCTGCCGGTTACTTCCCGATTGCGGTCGGGCTCAGGCCGGCAGCGGCGTCTTCACCATGCCCTGCATCTCGCCGTCGGCCCGCCAGTCGGCGAGCAGGTCGCGCAGTTCGACGGGGCTGCGCAGGTAGCAGGCCGATCGCATGTCGCGCTCGTCCGGGATCTGCAGCTCGTTGTTCTGGTAGCCGGGTGTACAGGCCGACATGTAGCTCGAGTAGCCGCCGACGGTGGACACCACGATCCGGAACCAGGCGGCCTCGGCCTGCCGGTCGGGCTCGATCAGCACCTGCTCGTCGAGCGCCTGCTTGATCGCGTACGCGGTGTGCTCGGCCGTCTTTGTCGCCGGATACGCGAAGTTGATGTGCGCGCCGTTCTGGATGTGGCTGTTCATCGCGAAGTTCGGGAAGTCGTGGGTCCAGATGCCGTGCAGGGTCCAGGCGCCCTTCGCCCACGCCTCGGACAGCGGCTCGCCGGCCTTGCCGACCGGGTCGAACCCGAGCCGGTGGGTGTAGAAAGTGCCCGGCGCCTCGAAGCCGGACGCGTACACGATGACGTCGACCGGGTACTCGACGCCGTTGGCGACGATGCCCCGCTCGGTGACCTTCTCGACGCCGTAGCCCTGGGTGTCGACGAGCGTGACGTTGCTGCGGTTGAAGGTCGGCAGGTAGTCGTCGTGGTAGCAGGGGCGCTTGCAGCCGACGCCGTACCAGGGCTGCAGGGCCTCCGCGGTGGCCGGGTCCTCGACGATGTCGGCGATGCGCTGCCGGATACCGGTCATGAGCTGCAGGTCGTGCGCCTTGAGCGCCTCGGCCTCCGCCTCGTCCGCGGGCAGCTTGCGGATGTCGACCGCGAACATCTCGGTCCAGCCGTCCTGGATCAGGTCGACCTCGGGTGCCTCGCCGATGGTGGTGGCGACGAAGTTGTCCTGGCGCTCCTGCTGCCAGCCGGGCTTCGCGGTGATCTCGGCGAACCACTCCGGATCCGTCTCGCGCTGACCACGCACCCCGACGATCGACGGCGTGCGCTGGAAGACGTGCAGCGACTTCGCGGCGGCGGCGAGCTTCGGCACCACCTGGATGGCGGTGGCCCCGGTGCCGATGATCGCAACGGTCTTGTCGTGCAACTGTCCATCGGGACGTCCGGAGCACCACCGGTGAAGCCGTAATCCCAGCGGCTGGTGTGGAACGAATGGCCCTGGAAGTCCTCGATCCCGGGGATGCCCGGCAGCTTGGCCTTGTGCAGCAGGCCGCCGCAGATCACGACGAAGCGGGCCGAGAACACGTCGCCGCGGTTGGTGGTGACCTGCCAGCGCGAGACCGTCTCGTCCCACTCCATCGCCGTGATCTCGGTCTGGAAGACGGCGTTGCGGTACATGTCGAAGTGGCGGCCGAGCTTCTGCGCGTACTCGAAGATCTCCTGGGCGTGCGCGTAGCGCTTGGTCGGCATGTAGCCGACCTCCTCGAGCAGCGGCAGGTACGTGTACGACTCGACGTCGCACATGCAGCCGGGGTAGCGGTTCCAGTACCAGGTGCCGCCGAAGTCACCGGCCTTGTCGACGATGCGGTAGTCGGTCACGCCCCGCTTGGTCAGGTAGGCCGCGGTGCTCATGCCCGCCCACCCGGCGCCGACGATGAGCACGTCGGTCGACTCCGCCCGCGGGTCGCGCTCGAAGAGCTCGCTGAACGGGTCGGCGTCGAAGCTGAGGTTGAGGTCGTCGAGCGAGCGGTAGTCCCGGCCACCGGCGGCGATCCGCTTGTCACGCTCGCGGTGGTAGTGCGCCTCCACGTCGGCAACTTCGGCAGACGTGAATTCCGGCTCGCTCATGCGGCTCCCTGCACCCGACGATGTGACTGACTACAGCCTCGCATCCCGACCCGAGGAGACGACGTGCAGCCCTTCACGCTGACCGGTGACCGCATCCGGCTCGAGCCGATGGCGCCCGCCCACGCGGCCGGGCTCGCCGCGGCGGCGGCCGAGGACCGGCGCTCGTACGCGTACACCTGGGTCCCCGACGGGCCGGACGAGGCGGCCGCGTACGTCGCCGGCGCGATCGAGGAACAGCAGCGCGGACGGTCACTGGCCTGGACGGTCGTGGACCAGCGGGACGAGCGGGTGCTCGGGACGACCCGCTACCTCGACCTGCAGGTGTTCACCGCGCCGCCGCCGTTGCCGTTCGACCCCGGGCCGCTGCCGGACGCCGAACGACCGCCGACCGTCCTCGAGATCGGCGCCACCTGGTACGCGACCTCCGCGCAAGGCTCCGGCGTCAACGCGGCCTGCAAATTGCTTCTGCTCGGACACGCCTTCGAGGCCTGGCCGGTCATCCGGGTCACCCTGAAGACCGACGCGCGCAACGACCGGTCACGTCGGGCCATCGAGCGTTTGGGCGCCCGTTTCGAAGGGGTGCGCCTGCGGCATTGCCCGGCGAGCGACGGCGGCATCCGCGACACGGCGTATTACGCGATCCTGGCCGAGGACTGGCCCGACGTATGCGCCGAATTGCTCCGGCGGCTTTCCGGCTGACCTTTCGGCGGTTGTGCGACCTCGGGACGTGGGCCACAATTCGCTCATGGTCGCCAGGGTGACGCCGCTGCCGAACCGCGGTCAGGTGTTCTTCGACGAGCGCGACCCGGACCGCACGATGCGTGTCTCGTGGCGCCCGCAGGAAGGCGTCTTCGTGCTCAGCCTGTGGCGGGAAGCCGAATGCACCGGCACCTTCCGGCTGCCCAAGGAGCAGCTTTCGGGCCTCATGGCAGCCATGGTCGATCAGTTGACTAGCGGATCGCACTTTCGTAGCGCCGCCGGCTGAATTCGCCGCGTCACCTGAGCGCCGCTCCCGTGACCGCCCGCCCGATGACCAGGCGCTGGATCTCGCTGGTGCCCTCGAAAATCGTGTAGATCTTCGCATCGCGGGCCATGCGCTCGACCGGGTACTCGCGGGTGTAGCCGTTGCCGCCCAGGATCTGCATCGCGCGCTCGGTGACCCAGACGGCCGTCTCGCCGGCGTACAGCTTGGACATGGATCCCTCGGCGGCGGTGAAGGCCTTGCCGTTGCGAGCCATCCAGGCGGCGCGCCAGCTCAGGAGTCGGGCGGCGTCGACCCGGGTCGCCATGTCGGCGAGCTGGAAGGCGATCGCCTGGTTCTCGGCGATGGGGCGGCCGAACTGCACGCGGGTGCCGGCGTAGTCACGGGCGTACTCGAAGGCGGCCCGGGCGATGCCGACGGCCTGCGCGGCGACGGAGGGACGGGACGCCTCGAAGGTGGCCATCGAGGTGTTGCCCTTGGACCGGCCGCCTTCCCGGGCGCGGGCGAGCCGCTCGTCGAGCTTCTCCTTGCCGCCGAGTACGCAGCGGGCCGGGATCCGGCAGCCGTCGAGCACGACCTCGGCGGTGTGCGAGGCGCGGATGCCGTGCTTGGCGAACTTCTGGCCCTGCTTCAGGCCGGGCGTGCCCGGCGGGATGATGAAGCTCGCCTGCCCGCGGGTGCCGAGGGACGGCTCGACGCTCGCCACGATGACGTGCACGGCGGCGATGCCACCGTTGGTCGCCCAGGTCTTGGTGCCGTCGAGCACCCACTCGTCGGTCTTCTCGTCATAGACGGCGCGGCATTTGATGTTGCCGACGTCGGATCCCGCCTCCGGCTCGGAGGAGCAGAACGCCGCAACCTTGACGTCGTTCTCGTCGCCGAACATCTGCGGCACCCATTCGGCGACCTGCTCCGGGGTGCCGTTGGCGACCACGGCAACGGCGGCGAGTGTCGTGCCGACCAGCGCGAGCCCGATACCGGCGTCGCCCCAGAAGAGCTCCTCGAACGCCACGGGGATCCCGAGCCCGGTCGGCTCGAACCACTGGGTCGAGAAGAAGTCGAGCGAGTACAAGCCGATCTTCGCGGCCTCCTGCAGCACCGGCCAGGGGGTCTGCTCGCGCTCGTCCCATTCGGCGGCCGCCGGACGGATGATGTCGGTGGCGAAACGGTGCACCCAGCCACGCATCTCGATGAGGTCGGCGGGCAGATCGAGCGAGAAGTCGGGCACGCCGTTCTCAATACCGGTTTCCGGGCGCGAACGTCGTCGCGCCGGGCGGATGCGCGCCTCGCTCGTTAGCCTGCCGTTGTGCGCGCAACTGGATACGGGGCTGAGGTCCCGTCACAGCGAGACCGGCGCACCGAGCTGATCGACGCTGCGGACCGCGTGGTGCGCCGTCACGGCGAGAAGACGTCCGCGGCCCTGATCGCCAAAGAAGCCGGGAGCACCAAGCCGATCATCTACCGCCACTTCGCGGACATCGACGACCTCTACCGAGCGCTGGCAGATCGCTACCGGGCGAAGCTCACGCAGCGAACCCTGGCCGTCCGCCCGGCCGAGCTCGATCGGATCACGCGCTACCGCACCGTGATCACCGCCTATCTGCAGACGGTCGAGGGCGCGCCGAACTTCTGGCGCTTCGTGATGAGCAAAGGCGGGGGCGAGAGCGGGGCGTTGTCGTGGTTCGCCCACGGCTGGGCGGTCGACCTGGCGGCGTACTTCGTCCTGGAGGCCGGCGACCAGCCCGATCCGGTGCGCGCGAGCGTCCTCGGCTTCGGCCTGATCGGCGCGCTGCAGGGCGTCGTCGGCTGGTGGCTGCAGCAGGGCTGCCCTGACCGCGAGGCCGTCGCGCAGGCGCTCGCCGACCTCTTCGTCCACGGCCTGCCGCAGCAGGTGGTCCAGCCGCCCCTCACCTGCTGAAGCGGGCTGGACTACTTCTTGCGTTTCTTGGCGGCCTTCTTCTTCGCTTTCTTGCCGGCCTGCTTGATCGTCTTCTGCGCCGCTGCTGTCTTGACGATCGCGGATGCCGAAGCCGTCTTGGACCGCTTCCGTCGTTTGATGATCAGGCGCAGCACGGCCAGCCCACCGGCGACCATGCCGACCCGGTCCCAGCGCACCGAGCGGCCGCGGGTCTCCCGGGCCTCCCGCAGCGACGACGCGACGCGCGCGGGCAGCGGCTGCTGACCGTCGGACGCGCCGGCCGGAAGCGCGGGGCGGCTCGAGGCCGGGATCGGCTGCGCCGTGCCCTTCGCGCGCAGCTCCTCGACCTTCGCCTTGACCGTCTCGACCGAACGCGAGGCGACGCGCTTGGGGCTCATCCGGTCGGCGATCGCGTCGATCGTGGACGCGAGCTCCGCCCGGGTCTGCTCGATCTGGCGCTGGATCTCGGCTGGCTCCGGCACGGCCTTGGCTCCCTGGGTCTCACGGTGCTGATCTGCAACGGTCGGACTGTGCCGCAGATGATCGGTTCAGTCTGCCTCACCTGCCCCGAAATCCACGTGGTGACTCGGGCCTGCGCAGACCGGCCGCGAGATCGGCGGGCATGTGCTTGACCGCCTCCCGCAAGGAGAGGCCGCTGATCCGGCCGAGGCGGGGGCATACCCAGTCGGCGACGAGCTCCGGACGGCGCTTCGAGGTGTCACGCAGCACCCAGCCGATGGCCTTGCGGATGAAGAACTCTCGCTCCTCCAGCATCCCGTCGGCCAGCCGGGCGAAGTGCTCCCAGTCGCCCTCCCCCCGGCGCAGTGGGACGAGCAGCGCCAGCAGCGCCGCCCGACGCAGCCACAAGTTGTCGTCCTCCGCCCAGCGGTCGAGCACCGGATCGAGGCTGGGGAAGCGGTGCACCATGTCACCGGCGACGTCGCAGCTCAGCGGGTCGACCAGCGCCCAGGTGGTGCTCTCGCGCAGCATCCGCTCGACAAGGGCGAGATCCGCGGGCTCAGCCCGGTCGCTGTCGGCGGTGAGCAGCAGGACGGCGGCGAGCCGGCGCTCGAAGACGGGATCGGCGGCCGGCTCGGTCCAGAGGATCTCGGCGAGGGTGCGTACGGCGGCGGCCGACCGCTCGGGGTGCTCGCGCAGCAGCGCCTTCACAGCCGCCCGGGTCTGCGGCACCGTCGTGCCGACGAAGCGCAGCGAGCTCTTCAGGTACGCCTTCGAGCCCTCGGCCCGCTCCGGCGTCCCGATCGCGGCGAGCTGCCGCTCCAGCCGGTCCGCCTCGGCGCGCGGCTCAGACCCCGCCACGGCGGCGGCGCTGGTCGTCCTCTTCGGCGAGGTGGTGGATGGTGCGCTGCACCTCGTCGACCTTCGGGACGTTGCGCATGCGCAGCTGCCCGTGCTCGCCGGCGCTCTCGATGATGAGGTCGCCGCTGCCGGTCACCCGGTCGGCCAGCGTGTTCTCGAAGTGCACGTCGTTGAGCCGGTAGAGCGGGACGTCGCGGCCGATACGGGTGACGATGCCGGTACGGAAGAGCACCTGCCGGTTGGTGACCACGTACTGCGTGGTCTTCCAGCGCAGCCACGGGATGAAGCTCGCGAAGAGGAGCAGCAGCACGGCGACGATGACGATCGCCCAGTCGTAGACGGCGCCGCCGGGCCCGATGGCGATCGCGAACGCCGCCAGCCCGACGACGACGGGGATCGCCGCCATCGGCAGGATCAGCTCGCGCCAGTGCGGATGGAGGTCGAACACGATCTGCTCGCCCTGGCCGAGGTTGCGCTCGAGTTTGCCCACGGCGGCACTATCGCAAATGGATCACATCACCGGCAGCGAATGACCGGTCGCCGACAACGAGCCGGCCGTCGGCGTCGATGTCGGTCGCGAGGCCCTCGTACGACTGCCCTTCCGGCAGCTCCACCCGCACCTGGCGGCCGAGGCTCACGCAGGCCGAGCGGTACGCGGGCAGCAATGCGGCCGGGTCGGAGCGCCAGCTCGCGTACGCCCGGGCGAGCGAGCGCAGCACGGCCTTCAGCACGACGGTGCGGTCGGTGGTCATCGCGCCCGCCAGGGCGAGGCTGGTCGCGCGGGCGTCGGGCAGCTCGTCGGCGCGGGTCGAGACGTTGAGCCCGATACCGATGACGACGGCCCCGCCACCGCCGGCCGGCACCTCCGCCAGCAGGCCGGCGAGCTTGCGTTCGGCGCCGGTCCCGTCCTCCAGCACGACGTCGTTCGGCCACTTGAGCCCGGCCACGACCCCCGCCTGCTCGGTGACGGCCGCGGCGACGGCGAGGCCGGCCATGAGCGGCAGCCAGCCGCTGACCTGCGGCGGACGGAGCAGGACGCTGAAGGTCAGGCCCGCGCGCGGCGGCGACTCCCAGCTGCGGCCCTGCCGTCCCCGGCCGGCCGTCTGGTGCTCCGCGACGAGCACCGTTCCCTCCGGCGCCGAAGCGCGGGCGAGCTCGGCCAGGTCGGCGTTGGTGCTGGCCGACTGCTGCACGACGGTGAGCTCGAAACCGTCCGCGGCAAGGGCACGGGCGAGGCTCCGCGTGGCGAGCGGCGGCCGGTCGAGGTCTGAGAAACGGTCCACGTTCGTCACGCTGCCACCGGTCCCTTGGATATCTGTCGGTCGGCCCCGATAAGTTTCTGTCCATGAGCGCCGAACCGGTAGACGCTGCGCCGGACATTCACACCACTGCAGGCAAGCTCGAGCTGCTGCACACCCATATCGAAGAAGCCGTGCACGCGGGGTCGCAGAAGGCGATCGACCTGCAGCACTCCAAGGGCAAGATGACCGCCCGGGAGCGCATCGCCGCGCTGCTCGACGAAGGCTCCTTCGTCGAGACCGACGCCTTCGCCCGGCACCGCGCGGTCGACTTCGGGCTCGACAAGAACCGTCCGGCCGGCGACGGCGTCGTCACCGGCTACGGCACGGTCGACGGTCGTCCGATCTGCCTGTTCAGCCAGGACGTCACCGTGTTCGGCGGCTCGCTCGGCGAGGTCTACGGCCAGAAGATCGTCAAGATCATGGACCTGGCGCTGAAGACCGGCTGCCCGGTCGTTGGCCTCAACGAGGGCAGCGGCGCCCGTATCCAGGAAGGGATCATGGGGCTCGCCGGCTACGGCGACATCTTCTACCGCAACGTGCTGAGCTCCGGCGTGATCCCGCAGATCAGCCTGATCCTCGGGCCCTGCGCCGGCGGCCACGTCTACTCCCCGGCCCTGACCGACTTCATCGCGATGGTCGACCAGACGTCCAACATGTTCATCACCGGCCCTGACGTGATCAAGACCGTCACCGGTGAGGACGTCACGCAGGAGGACCTCGGCGGCGCGCGTACGCACAACACCAAGAGCGGTGTCGCGCACTTCATGGCCGTCGACGAGACCGACTGCCTCGAGCTCGCCAAGGCGCTGCTGTCCTACCTCCCGAGCAACAACATGGAGGAGGCGCCCGCGTACGACCCGGTCGACCTCGACAGCCTCGAGGCCGACACCGAGCTCGACACGTTCATCCCCGACTCCTCGAACCAGCCGTACGACATGCACACCGTGCTCGGCACCGTGCTGGACGACGGCGAGTTCCTCGAGGTGCAGGCGCTGTTCGCCACCAACATCATCTGCGGCTTCGGCCGGGTCGACGGCCGCTCGGTCGGCATCGTGGCCAACCAGCCGATGTCGTTCGCCGGCACGCTCGACATCGACGCGTCCGAGAAGGCCGCGCGCTTCGTGCGCACCTGCGACGCGTTCAACGTGCCGGTGCTGACCTTCGTCGACGTGCCCGGCTTCCTGCCCGGCACCAGCCAGGAGTGGTCGGGCATCATCCGCCACGGCGCGAAGCTGCTCTACGCGTACTCCGAGGCGACCGTCCCGAAGATCACGATCATCACGCGCAAGGCGTACGGCGGCGCGTACGACGTCATGGGCTCCAAGCACCTCGGCGCCGACATCAACCTCGCGTGGCCGAGCGCCGAGATCGCCGTCATGGGCGCCCAGGGCGCGGTCAACATCGTCCAGCGCCGTGCGCTCGCCGCTGCGGGGGCCGAGGGCAAGGACGTCGAGGCGCTGCGGGCCGAGTTCATCCAGCAGTACGGCGACCGGTTCGCGAACCCGTACATCGCGGCCGAGCGCGGCATGATCGACGCCGTCATCCCGCCGCGCGACACCCGTAGAGAGATCATTCGGGCGCTGCGTCTGCTGCACAACAAGCGCGAGTCGCTGCCGCCGAAGAAGCACGGGAACATCCCGCTGTGAGCGGAGCGAACGAAGTTGACGCTGTGACCGGCTCCGAGGACGCGCCCACGCGTCCCTTGTTGCGGGTGGTCAAGGGCGACCCGACCCCGGAGGAGCTGGCGGCGCTCGTCGCCGTGCTCGCCTCCCGGGGCGGGGTCGCACCGGCGCCCGAGCCGGTGCGCTCCGCCTGGGCCCGGCCGGGGCACAACCTGCGCCGTCCGCTCGCCGTCGGGCCGCTGGCCTGGCGCGAGAGCGGCTTCCATTCCGGAGTGCGTACGCACGCCAGCTGGTAGCTGCTGGTAGGAAGTGCGGCATGCCTGACGCCGACGTCTTCCCTGCTGCTCCCCTTCACACCGGCCGCTTCGACGGCAAGGTCGCCCTGGTGACCGGTGCCGCCTCCGGCGTGGGCCGGGCGGTGGCGCTGCGGCTGTCGGCGGAGGGGGCGTCGGTGCTAGCCGTCGACGTGCACACCGAACGGCTGGCGCAGACCCTGGAGCTCTCGCAGGGCTGCGCCGGCGAGCTGCGTACGCACGTCACCGACCTGCGCCGTCCTGAAGAGTGTGCGGCGGCGGTGCAGGCGGCGGTGGACGCGTACGGGCGCCTGGACGTGGTCGGCAACATCGCCGGGATCCTGCGGGTCGGCCACGTGACCGAGGTGCAGGAGGCGACGTACCGGGAGTCGTTTGCGGTCAACGCCGACGCGTACTTCTTCGTCGCCCAGGCCGCGATCCCGCACCTGCTCCAGAGCCGCGGCAACCTGATCAACATCGCGTCCAACGCGGGGATCATCGGCGGCGCGCTGCACGTCGTCTACAGCATGACCAAGGGCGCAGTCGTGCTGCTGACGAAGTCGCTGGCCATGGAGTTCATGAAGCAGGGCATCCGGGTCAACGCCATCGCCCCGGGCGCGGTCGACACCAACATCATGGAGGGCGTCGCCTACCCGGACGACGCCGATTGGGACCTCGTCATGCGTTACGCGTCGACGCGGCCGAGCTCGCAGCCCGACCACATCGCGACCCTGTTCAGCTTCCTCGCGAGTGCCGAGGCCGCCCACGTGCACGGCGCGATCTGGCCGGCCGACGACGGCCTCACCGCCGGCTGATCGCCGGCTGTGCGGACCCGGCGATCCGCGACCTTCGTTACAGCTGCCGACCCCACCTGCCGCGTAACGGCGATGGGCTGCCTAGGATCGGGAGTCGTGCACAAAGTCCTCATCGCCAACCGCGGAGAGATCGCGGTCCGGGTCGCCCGGGCCTGCCGCGACCACGGTCTCGCCAGCGTCGCCGTCTATGCCGACCCCGACCGTGACGCGCTGCATGTGCGCGAAGCCGATGAGGCGTTCGCGCTCGGCGGCAACACCGCGCCGGAGTCGTACCTGCGCATCGACAAGCTGATCGAGGTCGCCCAGCAGTCGGGCGCCGACGCGGTGCATCCCGGATACGGCTTCCTGTCCGAGAACGCCGAGTTCGCCCAGGCCGTCATCGACGCCGGGCTGACCTGGATCGGGCCGCCGCCCGACGCGATCCGCAAGCTCGGCGACAAGACCCAGGCCCGCCACATCGCCCTCGCCGTGGGCGCCCCGCTCACCCCGGGCACCCCCGACCCGGTCGCCGGGTCCGACGAGGTGCTGGCCTTCGCCGACGAGTACGGCCTGCCGATCGCCATCAAGGCGGCCTTCGGCGGCGGCGGACGCGGCCTGAAGGTGGCCCGCGAGCGCGCCGAGATCGTCGAGCTGTACGACAGCGCCGTCCGTGAGGCCGTCGCCGCCTTCGGCCGCGGCGAGTGCTTCGTCGAGCGCTACCTCGACAAGCCGCGCCACGTCGAGACCCAGGTGCTCGCCGACTCCGCCGGCAACGTCGTCGTCGTCGGCACCCGTGACTGCTCGCTGCAGCGCCGCTACCAGAAGCTCGTCGAGGAAGCTCCCGCCCCGTTCCTGTCCGAGGCGCAGATCAAGAGCCTGTACGACGCCAGCAAGGCCATCTGCAAGGCGGCCGGCTACATCGGCGCCGGCACCTGCGAGTTCCTCGTCGCGCAGGACGGTCTGATCTCCTTCCTCGAGGTCAACACCCGGCTGCAGGTCGAGCACCCGGTCACCGAAGAGGTGGCCGGCGTCGACCTGGTGCGCTGGCAGTTCCGCATCGCCGACGGCGAGCTGCTCGACTTCGAGGACCCGGCCCCGCGCGGCCACGCCATCGAGTTCCGGATCAACGGCGAGGACCCGGGGCGCGGCTTCCTGCCCGCCCCCGGCACCGTCACGAAGTTCTCCGCGCCGCTCGGCCCGGGCGTGCGCACCGACACGGGCATCGAGTCCGGCTCGGTCATCGGCGGCCAGTTCGACTCGCTGCTCGCGAAGCTGATCGTCACCGGCTCCACCCGCCAGGAGGCCATCGAGCGCTCCCGGCGTGCGCTGGACGAGCTGGTGGTCGAGGGCATGGCCACGGCGCAGCCGTTCCACCAGGCCGTCGTCCGTGACGAGGCGTACGCACCGTCCGACCCCACGGCCGCGTTCACCGTGCACAACCGGTGGATCGAGACCGAGTTCGACAACCAGATCCCGCCCTTCACCGGCGGCACCCCCGCCGAGGACGCTCCTGACGACCGCGAGAAGGTCGTCGTCGAGGTCGGCGGCAAGCGGCTCGAGGTCGTCCTGCCCGCGGGTCTCGGGGCCGGCGTCGCCGCACCGGCGGGCAAGGCCAAGAAGCCGGGGCGCAAGCGCACCGACCACGGCCCGGCGGCGGCCACCGGCGACTCGCTGACCAGCCCGATGCAGGGCACGATCGTCAAGGTCAGCGTCGCCGACGGCGACACCGTGGCCGAGGGCGAGACCATCGTGGTGCTCGAGGCCATGAAGATGGAGCAGCCGCTCACCGCGCACAAGACCGGCACCGTGACGGGCCTGTCCGCCACGGTCGGGGCGACCGTGACCAGCGGAGCTGTGATCTGTGAGATCAAGGATTGAGCAGATCGCGACCGACCGAGCGCAGCGAGGGAGGCGCGGGTCTGCGACCAGAGGGTGAGACGGCGGTAGCCCAGGACGCGGGGGTCGTTCGACCCCCGCTGATCGGTCGGATCCACTACCTGATCGGGGGCACCCTGCGGCCCGAGAGCCGCGAATGGGTGCGCCGTGACCTGACCGGACCGGGCTGGCGCCATCGTCAGGCGCTTCGCCCGGTCTGGTGCATGCTCCCGTTCGCCGCCGGCTTCGCGATCGCGCCCGGCCCGTCCGACGTGCGGGTGTCGATCCCGCTCGGGCTGCTGCTCATCGCGCTGGTGATGGGTTACGCGACCAGCGAGGCCTTCCGCAACAAGCGGCTCGACCGCCACGGGCTGGAGCGCCCGAAGGTGATCGAGGAGGACGAGTGGGAAGACGTGCCCGACGCGTCCGTACCCACTCAGGTGGGCCCGGCGCCGAAGGTCATCGAGCACGATCCGCTGGACGACGACGAGTAGCTCGCCGGCCTGCTACACGTCGGTCGCGGCCGGCTCCTCGGGCACCATCAGCTGGCGCGCGGCCTCGGTGAGCGAGCCCGACAGCGACGGGTAGATCGCGAAGGTGTGGGCCAGCTGGTCGACGGTCAGCGAGTGCTGCACGGCCATCGACACCGGCAGGATCAGCTCGCTGGCCCGCGGCGCGACGACGACCCCGCCGAGCACCGTGCCGACCCCGCGCCGGCAGAAGAACTTCACGAACCCGTCCTGCAGGCCGCTCATCTTGGCCCGCGCATTCGTCGACAGCTGCAGCTTGACGACGTCGGCGGCCACCTTGCCGCGCTCCACCTGCTCCTGCGTGACGCCGACGGTGGCGATCTCCGGGTCGGTGAAGACGTTGGCGGCCACGGTCATGAGCCGCAGGGGCGCCACGGCCTCGCCGAGCGCGTGCCACATGGCGATCCGGCCCTGCATGGCCGCCACCGACGCGAGCGGCAGCACCCCGGTGCAGTCGCCCGCCGCGTAGACGCCGGGCAGGGAGGTGCGGGAGACCTTGTCGACGTCGATGTGGCCGGACAGCCGCAGCCGTACGCCGGCCCGCTCGAGCCCGACGTCGGCGGTGTCGGGCACCGAGCCGACGGCGATCAGCGCGTGCGAGCCGGTGACCATGCGGCCGTCGGTGAGCAGCACCTCGACCCCGTCACCCGCGCGCTTGATCGACGCGGCGCGTGAGCGGTTCAGCACCTCGACGCCGCGGCGGCGGAAGACGTCCTCCAGCACAGCGGCGGCGTCGGCGTCCTCACCGGGCAGCACCCGGTCGCGGGAGGAGACCAGCGTGACGCGGGAGCCGAGCGCCCGGTAGGCCGACGCGAACTCCGCGCCGGTCACCCCGGACCCGACGACGACGAGGTGCTCGGGCAGCTCGCTGAGGTCGTACAGCTGACGCCAGTCCAGCACCCGCTCGCCGTCGGGCTCGCTGCCCGGGATGACCCGCGGGTTGGCGCCGAGCGCGAGCAGGATGACGTCGGCCTCGAGCTCCTCGGCGTCGACAAAACGCACGCCGTGCACGGAGCGCTGCAGCCAGATGCGGCCGGGGGCGAGGAGCCGGCCGTGGCCGGCGATGACGTCGACGCCCTCCCGCACGAGGCGGGCCCGGATGTCGTCGGACTGCGCCTCGGCGAGGTTGCGGATACGCCGGTTGAGCTGCACGGCGTCGACGGGATCGGACGTGTAGGACAGGCCGAGCGAGGCCGCGCCGCTGACCGAGGTGCGCACCTCGGCCGTCGACACGAGGGCCTTCGACGGCACGCAGTCGGTGAGCACGCACGCGCCACCCAGGCCGTCACGCTCGACCAGCGTCACCTGCGCCCCGAGCTCGACGGCGACGAGCGCCGCCTCGTATCCCGCGGGCCCTCCACCGAGAATTGCGATGCGCACACATCCAGTCTCTCAGCAGTGCAGCCGTGACGTCTGTTGCGAACGCCTCACCGGCGATCCGGCGCAACGCACGTGTCGCATCCCACCGCTAATCTGCGCTGGTGGCCCTCTACGCGGCGTACGGGAGCAATCTCGACCCCGACCAGATGCGCGCGCGGTGCCCGCACTCCCCGGTGCAGAGCGTCGGGTGGTTGCGCGGTTGGCGGCTCACCTTCGGTGGTGAGGAGGTCGGCTGGGACGGCCCGCTCCCCACGATCGTGCAGGACCCGACCGCCAACACCTACGTGATGCTGTACGACATCTCGCCGCTGGACGAGAAGGTGCTCGACCAGTGGGAGGGCGCCGGAGAGAGCCGCTCCGAGCTGTACGACAAGCTGCGGATCCGGGTCTCGACCCTCGACGGCGACGTGTTGGCCTACACCTACGTGCTGCTCGCGTACGAGGGCGGCGTGCCGTCCTGCCACTCGCTCGGCCTCATGATCGAGGCGGCGGAGAAGGCCGGCGCCCCGGACGACTACGTGGCCGAGCTGCGCGTGCGGCCCTGCCGCGGCGCCGACCCGCAGGACTGATCAGCCCCGGGCGAGCCGGGCGATGCCCTGCAGGGCGCTCTCGGCGAGTAGCCGGGCCCCGATGGCGATGCTGCGCTCGTCGACGTCGAAGCCGGGCTGGTGCAGGTCGTACGGGGGGATCCCCTCGGGACGCACGCCGAGCCGGGCCATGGCGCCGGGAGCGCGCTCGAGCATCCAGCCGAAGTCCTCGCCGCCGAGCGACTGAGCGGTGACGGTGGCCGCACCCGACCCGAAGGCCGTGCCGACCGCCGACTCCAGCACCGCGACGGCGGACGGGTCGTTGACCACCGGCGGCACCCCGCGGGTGTGGGTGATCGCGATCTCGGCGCCGTAGGGCGCGACGAGCTGGCGGGCCAGCCGGTCGAGGATGTCGGGGACAATCGCCCAGGTGTCGCGGTCGAGGATGCGCACCGTGCCGCGGGCGACCGCGTCCATCGGGATCGCGTTCGCGACGGCACCCGCGGAGGCCATCCCCCACACCAGCGTGACCGCCGCGCGCGGGTCGATGACCCGGTTGAGCGCGGCCGGCAGGTCGGTGAGCAGCCGGCCCATCGCGTACACGAGGTCGACGGTGTTGTGCGGGCGCGAGGTGTGCCCGCCGGGGCCGTGCAGCCGGATCTCGATCATGTCGGACGCGGCCGTGATGGGCCCGGCGCGCAGCCCGATGCGGCCGACCTCGAGCGACGGATCGCAGTGCAGGGCGAAGGCGAGGTCGACGCCGTCCAGCAGCCCGGCGTCGATCACCTCGTGGGCGCCACCGGGCATCACCTCCTCGGCGGGCTGGAAGACCAGGCGGATACGGCCGGGCAGCCCGTCGGTACGGGCGAGCTCGCCGAGCGCGAGCGCAGCGCCGAGCAGGGCGGAGGTGTGCACGTCGTGACCGCAGGCGTGGCAGACGCCGGGGGTCTGCGACGCGTACGGCACGTCCTTGGGGTCGTCGAGCGGGAGGGCGTCGAGGTCGGCGCGCAGCAGCACGGTCGGGCCGGAGCCGGCCCCGATGTCGCACCACAGGCCCGTCCGGTCCAGCAGCTGCGGGGTGAGCCCGGCCTGCTCCAGGCGCTCGGCGACCACGCGCGTGGTGCGGTGCTCGGCATGCCCGAGCTCGGGATGGGCGTGCAGGTCACGGCGGAAGGCGATGAGCTCCGGCTCGTGGGACCGGATCAGGCTGCCGGCACGGTCGGTCATGACGCCACCTGCGGCCGTCCGCTGCGCATCTCGGCGAGCAGCAGGTCCACCGCGGCACACACGTCGCCGTCCGCGGCCTGCGTCGCCCGCCGCTGCCGGTCGTAGCTGGCGCCGCCGTCGAGGATGGAGTGGATGTCGTCGAGCTCCTCGGCGCAGCCGAGCCGGTGCGCGAGCGGGCTGAGGTCGTCGACCAGCTCCTCGATCGCCTCACGCAGCGGGCGGGTGCTGCCGTACTCGTCGACGATCAGCTCGGCGGCGAGGCCGTAGCGGGCGGCGCGCCACTTGTTCTCGCGCACCACCCACGACTTGGGTGCGGGCAGCTGGTAGCCGCGGTCGACCTGGGTGTTGAGCTGGTCGACCAGGCACTGCGCGAGCGCGGCGACGGCTCCCACCTCCTGCAGGGTCGGCAGGCCGTCGCAGATGCGCAGCTCGACCGTGCCGAAGTTGGGGTGCGGGCGGATGTCCCACCACACCTCGCGGATGGTCTCGATGGTGCCGGAGGTGACGAGCGTGCCCATCAGGCCCTCGAACTCCTCCCAGCCGCTGAGCTGGTACGGCAGCCCGGCCGTCGGCAAGCCCTCGAAGACCTTCGAGCGGGCCGAGGCGAGGCCGGTGTCGGTGCCGATCCAGTACGGCGACGAGGCCGACAGCGCGAGGAAGTGCGGCACGTACGCGGTCAGCGCGTTCACGATCGGGATCGCCTTGTCGGGGCTGCGGACGCCGACGTGGACGTGGACGCCGAAGATGAGCAGCCGGCGGGCGAGCCACTGCATCTCCTCGATGAGCTTGGCGTAGCGCGCGTCGGGGCTGACGGTCTGCGTGGTCCAGTCGGTCAGCGGGTGGGTGCCGCTGCACATCACCCCGAGGCCGCGCCGCTCGGCCGCGCCGACGACCTCGGCCAGCGTCGCGGCGAGGTCGGCCTTCGCCTCGGCGACGCTCGAGCAGACGCCGGTGATGATCTCGACGGTCGACTCGAAGAGCTCGTGCTTGGCCTTCGGGTGCTCCCCGTCGAACGGAGCGGCGAGCTCGGCCAGCAGGTCACTGGCCGCGGAGGCGAGCTGCCGCGTCTCGGGATCGACGAGCTCCAACTCCCATTCAATGCCGAGGCTCGAGCGAGGCGACGACGTGAACGGGATCTGCACCAGCCCAGTATCCGCACCGGATCGGGCATCGCGCGCGGTGCGGGCTACTCGCCCACCGCGCCGATCGACCGGGCGAGCCGGACGGCCTCGCGGTAGGACCGCTCCGGCAGCAGCATCGAGGACGGGCCGAGGCTGCTCGTCACCGGCAGCACGACGAGCGAGCCCTCCATGAAGGGCATCGAGGCGCGCAGGCCGGCCCGGTCGAGGGCGACGTCGTACCAGCTCTCCCCCTCGTACGCGGACGGCTTGCGCCGCCGGAGCACCAGCAGGCGGCGGTTGGTCAGCATGATCCAGCGCTTGGACCCGAAACGCAGGCCGAGGAAGCGCTCGGCCAGGGAAGCGAAGCGGCCGATGCCCCCGGGGTCGCGAAGTTGCCCCCGCAACACCACCTCGACGAACTCGCCGCGCTCCAGCGGGAGCTCGGGAGGGGTGTCTGCCATGCCCTCAGCCTGCCTGGCGCCGCGGAGGGGCGCCAGCCGGTTCGACATACCGACTGCTATTAATTATCGTGTGGCAAGCAATTATCGGGCGGGTCGGGTGGCGCAGGAGGATTCATGTCGGTGTTGACGCCCGAGGCGCTGGAGCGCAAGGAGGGCACCTCCTACAAGTGGATCGCGCTGTCGAACACGACGCTCGGTGTGCTGATGGTGACGATCAACGGATCGATCCTGCTGATCGCGCTCCCCGACATCTTCAAGGGCATCAAGCTCGATCCGCTGAAGCCCGAGAACACCAGCTTCCTGCTCTGGCTGATCATGGGCTTCCTGGTCGTGACGGCCGTCCTGGTGGTGAGCTTCGGGCGGATCGGCGACATGTACGGCCGGGTGAAGATGTACAACCTCGGCTTCGCCGTCTTCACCTTCTTCTCGATCCTGCTGTCCGTCACGTGGATGACCGGCGCCGCGGCGGCGTGGTGGCTGATCATCATGCGGGTGCTGCAGGGGGTCGGCGGCGCGTTCCTGTTCGCCAACTCGAGCGCGATCCTCACCGATGCGTTCCCGGCCGACCAGCGCGGCCTCGCGCTCGGCATCAACAACGTCGCCGGCATCGCGGGGTCCTTCATCGGCCTGGTCATCGGCGGTGTGCTGGCGCCGATCAACTGGCACCTGATCTTCCTGGTCTCGGTGCCGTTCGGCGTCTTCGGGACCGTCTGGGCGTACCTCAAGCTGGTCGACACCGGCAAGCGGCAGAAGGCCGAACTCGACTGGTGGGGCAACATCACGTTCGCCGTCGGGCTGATCGCGGTGCTGGTCGGCATCACGTACGGGATCCAGCCGTACGGCGGCCACACCATGGGCTGGACGAACCCGTACGTGCTGGGAGCGATCTTCGGCGGAATCGCGGTGCTGGTCGCCTTCGTGCTGATCGAGCAGCGCGTGAAGGACCCGATGTTCCACCTGGACCTCTTCAGGATCCGGGCGTTCACCGCCGGCAACGTCGCCAGCCTGCTGTCGGCGCTCGGCCGTGGTGGCCTGCAGTTCATCCTGATCATCTGGCTGCAGGGCATCTGGCTGCCGCAGCACGGCTACAGCTTCGAGCGCACGCCGCTGTGGGCCGGCATCTACCTGCTGCCGCTCACCGTCGGCTTCCTGCTGTCTGCGCCGGTGTCCGGGATCCTGTCCGACCGCTTCGGCGCCCGGCCGTTCGCGACCGGCGGGATGGTGCTCGCCGCGATCAGCTTCGCCCTGCTGCTGGTGCTGCCGGTGGACTTCAACTACTTCGCGTTCGCGGCGATCCTCGTGCTGAACGGCATCGGCATGGGCATGTTCGGCTCGCCCAACCGGGCCGGGATCATGAACTCCATCCCGGCCCGCCAGCGCGGCGCCGGCGCGGGCATGGCCGCGACGTTCCAGAACTCGGCGACGGTGCTGTCGATCGGCATCTTCTTCACGCTGATGATCCTCGGCCTGGCGTCCTCACTCGGCGGGGCGCTGCACGACGGGCTGACCGCCCAAGGCGTGTCGGCGGCCGACGCGTCGCGGATCTCGCAGCTGCCGCCGGTGGCCACGCTCTTCGCCTCGCTGCTCGGCTACAACCCGATCCAGCAGCTGCTCGGCCCGTCGGCGGCCAGCCTGCCGAGCGCCAACCGCGACTACCTCACCGGCCGCGACTTCTTCCCGCACCTGATCTCCGGGCCGTTCCACGACGGGCTGCAGGTGGCGTTCCTGTTCGCCATCGTGGCCTGCCTGGTGGCGGCGTGGGCGTCGTGGCTGCGCGGCGGGAAGTACCACGCGGACGACGCCGAGCTCCCCGATGCCCCTGCTCAGGCTCCGATGGTCGCCGGGGCGCGCACCGCCTGACGCTGCCGGCGCCACGACACCCCGAGCTGCAGGCAGACGACGGCGGCGGCCAGGTTCGCCGCGGCGGCCGCGATCCAGCCGTGCTGGTAGGCGGCCCGGGCGGCGGCCTCGGTCGCCGGGGTGCCGAGGATCGTCACCAGGATCGCGACACCGAGCGCGGAGGCGACCTGCCGGCTGGTGTTGACGATCGCCGAGCCGGTGCCGAACCGCTCGGCCGGCAGCGCGGTCGACGCCGTCGAGATGAGCGTCGGCAGCGCGAGGCCCACCCCGATGCCGGTCAGCAGCATCGCCGGGAGCATCTCGGTGGCGTAGTGCGGGGTGGCGCCGGCGTACGCGACCCGCCACAGCAGCCCGGCCGCGACGAGCAGGTTGCCGAGCGCGGCGACCGAGCCCGCGCCGAAGCGGCGGACGAGCCCGCCCGCGCCGATGGCGAGCAGCGGCACCATCGCCGGCCCCGGGGCGAGCGCCAGGCCGGTGCGGATGGCCGAGTAGTGCCAGATCTCCTGGCACCAGAGCACGTTCGACAGCAGCATCGCGGCGAAGCCCAGGCTGAAGAGGAAGACGGCCGCGGTGGCCGCGCCGTAGCGCGGGATGCGGAAGAGCGTCAGCTCGACGAGCGGGCGCTCGTGGCGCAGGCAGCGCGCGAGGAACCAGCCGAGTGCCACCACCGCAGCGGCGAACAGCCCGATCGTGCGCGGCGACGTCCAGCCCCAGCTGGGGGCCTCCACCAGCGCGCCGGTGAGGGCGGCGATGCCCGCGGTGAGCAGGCCGGCGCCGAGCAGGTCGGGGAGCGGCTCGCGATCGCTGCCGGCCGGGTGCGGGAGCACACGGTGGCCGACGACCAGCGCGGCGAGGCCTACCGGCAGGTTGACCAGGAAGACCCAGCGCCAGTCGGCCTGCACCAGCAGGCCGCCGACGACCGGGCCGAGCGCGGCCGAGACCCCGCCGATCGCGGCCCACCCGCGCACCGCCGCGCCGCGGCGGGCGACCGGGGTGGCGGCGAGCAGCAGGGCGAGCGAGGTCGGGATGAGCGCCGCGGCACCGGCCGCCTGCAGCACCCGCGCGATGATCAGCACCCCGAGGTTGGGGGCGGCGGCGCACAGCGCCGAGGCCGCCGTGAAGATCGCCGTCCCGGCGAGGAAGACGCGGCGTTGGCCGATGCGGTCACCGAGCCGGCCGGCCGCGACCAGCAGCGCCGCGAAGCCGATCGCGTACGCGTTCAGCACCCATGACAGCCGGGCGAGCGAGCCGCCGAAGTCCGTGCCGATGCTCGGCAGCGCGACGTTCACGATGAACAGGTCGAGGTTCGACATGAAGATCGCCGCTGCGACCACGAGGAACACGGCTCGTGACCGTCGTAAGTTTGGTTCTCCAACTGACATGAGCCGGGACGCTAGCGCATATCGGTTTGAAATGGCAACCTTGTACGTGTGCACACCGAGAACGGCGGAGCTCCGCTGCCCCGGCAGGCGCTGGAGGGTCAGACGATCCCCGGCCGGCCCTGCCCCGTCGCCGCGTCGCTCGCGCTGGTCGGCGAGAAGTGGTCGCTGCTCGCGCTGCGTGAGGTCTTCTACGGCAACCACCGCTTCACCGACATCGCCCGCAACACGGGGGCCCCGCGCGACCGGCTGGCCGCCCGGCTGAAGGCGCTCGTCGAGTCGGGCGTGCTCGAGCAGCGCCAGTACGAGAGCAGCCCGCCGCGCTTCGACTACCACCTGACGCCCGCCGGCCAGGCGCTGCAGCCGGTCATCCGCGCGCTGGTGCACTGGGGCAACGAGTGGGCCGTCGAGGAGCCGCGGGTCGAGCTGCAGCACGGCGACCACGCGTATGAGCCGGTCGCGCTCTGCGACTGCTGCGGTGAGCGGGTGGCCCAGAGCGACCTGCACGTCAAGGTGCTCGCGCCCGGTTGGCGCCGGGAGGGCCGCGTCGGCACCGACTGATCGAGGCATGGGCGCTCGATAACCTGCAACGGGTGTCCCCCGTGCTCGAGGTGTCCGGTGTCGACTTCATCCGCTCCGGGCGGTATCTGCTCGCGGACGTCGACCTGACCGTCGAGCGCGGGCAGCACTGGGTGCTGATCGGCCCGAACGGTGCCGGCAAGTCGACGCTGCTGAAGCTGCTCGGCGCGCACGCCCACCCCTCGCGCGGCACCGTGCGGGTGCTGGGTCGCCAGCTCGGCCGGGTCGACATGCGTGAGCTGCGTACGCACATCGGCTACGTCGACCCCCGCCACCCGCTGGACTGGCCGCTCACGGTGCACGAGGTGGTGCTGACCGGCGCGACGATGACCATCGCCATCCAGCAGCGCTGGCGGGCGACCCCGGCGCAGCACGAGCAGGCCGACCAGCTGATCGACGTGCTCGGCATGACCGCGCTGCGTGACGCCAAGTGGCAGACCCTCTCCTCGGGCGAGCGCGGCCGCGCCCTGATCGCCCGCGCGCTCATGCCGGAGCCGGCCCTGTTGCTGCTCGACGAGCCGGCCACCGGGCTCGACCTCGCCGCCCGCGAGCAGCTGCTGTCCGGGTTGGACGGCCTGCGTACGCAGCACCCCGACCTCGCCAGCGTGCTGGTCACGCATCACCTCGAGGAGATCCCGGCGAGCACCACGTCGGCGGTGCTGCTGCGCGACGGGCGCATCGTCGCGCAGGGCGCGGTCGACGACGTCATCACCAGCGACAACGTGAGCACGACCTTCGACCACCCGGTCCGCATCACCCGGGCGGACGGGCGCTGGCAGGCCCGCGCCATGCCAGGATCGCCGTATGTCCGCCCCTGACGCCCAGGCCTCCGCCGCCCGCCTCGCCGAGCTGACCGGAGTGCCGCGCCACGACGTCGCGGTCGTGCTCGGCTCCGGCTGGCGGCCCGCCGCCGACCTGCTCGGCACCCCCGCGGCGGAGTTCGACGTCACCGAGCTCGGCGGCTTCCCGGCGACGCAGGTCATCGGGCACAGCAGCAGCGTGCGGTCGATCGAGGTCGGCGGCCGGCGGGTGCTGCTCTTCCTCGGCCGGGTGCACGCGTACGAGGGTCACGACCTGGCCGTCACGACGCATGGCGTACGCACCGCCTGCGCGGCCGGTGTCGGCACCGTCGTGCTCACGAACGCCGCCGGCGGGCTGCGCAAGGGGCTCACGGTGGGTCAGGCCGTGCTGATCAGCGACCACCTCAACATGACGATGCGTACGCCGCTCGTCGGCGCGCGGTTCGTCGACCTCACCGAGGCCTACAGCAAGCGCCTGCGCGAGCTCGCCCGCAGCGTCGACCCGAGCCTCGAGGAGGGCGTCTACGCGATGATGCCCGGCCCGCAGTTCGAGACCCCCGCCGAGATCCGGATGCTGCAGGTCATCGGCGCCGACCTGGTCGGGATGTCGACCGTGCACGAGGTGATCGCCGCCCGGGCGGAGGGCGCCGAGGTGCTCGGCCTGTCGCTGGTGACCAACCTCGCCGCCGGCCTGTCGGGCGAGCCGCTCAACCACCTCGAGGTGATCGAGGCCGGAAATGCCGCGGCCGAGCGGATGGGCGGGCTGCTCGCCGAGGTCATCCGCCGCTTGTGAGTGACCTGGACGAGCGGGTACGCGCATGGTTGGCCGGCGACCCGGATCCTGACGACCGGGCCGAGCTCACCGACCTGCTCGAGCGCGGGGAGACGGACGAGCTCGCCGAACGGTTCGCGGCGCCGTTGGCTTTCGGCACCGCCGGCCTGCGCGGGCCGCTGCGCGCCGGGCCGAACGGGATGAACGTGGCCGTGGTGCGCCGCGCCGCCGCCGGGCTGGCCGCATACCTACCCGCTGGTGCCCGGGTCGTCATCGGCTACGACGCCCGCCACCGCAGCGAGCGCTTCGCCGTCGAGAGCGCCCGGGTGCTGGCCGGCGCCGGGCTCGACGTCGCCCTGCTGCCCGGCCCGGTGCCGACCCCGGTCCTCGCGTACGCGGTGCGCCGCCGCGGCGCCGATGCCGGCGTCATGGTGACCGCGAGCCACAACCCGCCGCAGGACAACGGCTACAAGGTCTACCTCGGCCCGTCACAGCTGGTGCCACCCGCGGACGGCCTCATCGAGCAGGCCATCGCGGAGGCTCCACCGGCGAACGCGCTGCCGGAGTCCGACGCGTACGTCACCCTCGACGACACGCTGCGCACCGGCTACGCGAGCGAGATCGCCGGGCTCAGCCGCACCCCGGCCCGTGACCTGCGCATCGCCTACACCCCGCTGCACGGGGTGGGCGCCCGCACGATGCTCGACGCCTTCGCCGCGGCCGGCTTCGCCCCGCCCGCCGTCGTGGCCGAGCAGGCGACGCCCGACCCGGACTTCCCGACCGTCGCCTTCCCCAACCCGGAGGAGCCGGGAGCGACCGACCTGCTGCTGGCGCTGGCCGCGGCCGTCGGTGCCGACGTCGCCATCGCGAACGATCCCGACGCCGACCGGTGCGCGGTGGCCGAGGACGGCCGGCTGCTGACCGGCGACGAGCTCGGCCTGCTGCTCGGCGACCACGTGCTGCGCCACTCCCCGCCCGGCTCGGTGGTGGCGACCACCATCGTGTCGTCGTCGGCGCTGACCGCCCTCGCGGACGCACGCGGCGCCCGTTGCGTCACCACGCTCACCGGCTTCAAGTGGCTCGCCCGGGCCGGCGGGCCGGAGCTGGTCTTCGCGTACGAGGAGGCGCTCGGCTACGCCGTCGGGCTCGACCTCGTCCGCGACAAGGACGGCATGAGCGCGGCCCTGGCTGTCGCCGAGCTGGCCGCGGACCTCAAGGCCACCGGACGCACGCTGCGCGACCGGCTCGACGAGCTCGCCGCCGAGCTCGGCCTGTACGCGACGCGTCCGCTCTCGGTACGGCTGGCGCACCCCCGTGACGGCGCGCGGGTCGTCGAGGCGTTGTGCACCCGGGCGCCGGAGAGCTTCGCCGGCCGCCGGGTACGCGCGGTGCACGACCTGGCGCACCCGCGCGCCGGGCTGCCGCCGACCGAGGGCGTACGGCTCGAGCTCGACGGCGCCCGCATCGTCGTACGCCCGAGCGGGACCGAGCCCAAGCTGAAGGCGTACCTGGAGGTCGTGGTGCCGGCCGCCGACGTACGCGCCGACCCCGCCGCCGCCCGGGCCCGCGCCGAAGCCGACCTGGACCGGATCGCGGCCGAGCTGCGACCTCTGCTCTAGATCGCGCCGAACTGGCGGTCGCCCGCGTCGCCGAGCCCCGGGACGATGTACGCGCTCTCGTTGAGGTGGGTGTCGACCGACGCGGTGACCACCCGCAGCGGCAGGCCGCTCGCCCGTAGCCGCTCGAGGCCCTCGGGGGCGGCGAGCACGCTGACGACGATGACCTC
This sequence comes from Frankiaceae bacterium, assembly GCA_965199805.1. Lineage (GTDB taxonomy): Bacteria > Actinomycetota > Actinomycetes > Frankiales > Frankiaceae > DATAZK01. The sequence goes on from CBDATO010000001.1 coordinate 1,098,063, forward strand.
CTCGGCGCCGCGGTCGACCAGCAGCTTCACGCAGTGCAGCAACGACCCGCCGGTCGCGATCATCGGGTCGAGCACCAGGGCCCGGCGGCCGGTGAGATCGGCGGGGAGCGACTCCAGGTAGGCGCGGGCCTGGTGGGTGGTCTCGTCGCGGGCCAGGCCGACGAAGCCCATCTGCGCCTCCGGCAGCAGCGCCGCCGCCGCGGTGGCCATGCCGAGGCCCGCGCGGAGCACCGGCACCAGGAGCGGCGGGTCGGCGAGCCGGGCACCGTCGGTGTCGACGAGCGGCGTACGCACCGTGATGACCTCACGGGCGAGGTTGCGCGTCGCCTCGTAGACCAGCATGGTCGCGAGGTCGGACAGCGCCGCCCGGAAGACGGCACGGTCGTTGCGCTCGTCCCGCAATTGGGTCAGGCGCACGGCTGCGAGCGGATGATCGACGACGAGGACGTCCACGCTCGCAGCTTGCCAGGAGCTGTGGCAGCGTGCGGCGAGTGACCCGCAGCCGCCACGACGTCGCCCGCACCATCGACCACACGCTGCTGAAGCCTGAGGCGACCGCGGCCCAGATCGCGGCGCTCTGCCTCGAGGCCACGCAGCTCGGCGTGGCGGCGGTGTGCGTGTCACCCACGCGGGTCGCGCTCGCCGACAGCGAGCTCACCGAGCTGGTCGATCTGGACGACGGCCTGCCGCAGATCGCCGTCGCGTCCGTCATCGGCTTCCCGTCCGGCGCCCACCTCACCGTGGTCAAGGCGGCGGAGGCCGAGCAGGCCGTCCAGTCCGGCGCGAACGAGATCGACATGGTCATCGACCTGGGCGCGGCCGCCGAGGGGCACTGGTCGGCGGTCGAGCGCGACATCGCGGCGGTGCGCCGCGCCAGCGGTACGGCCGTGCTGAAGGTGATCATCGAGAGCGCCCTGCTGGACGCCGCCGCGATCGTCGCCGCCTGCCGCGCGAGCGAGGCGGCCGGCGCCGACTTCGTGAAGACCTCGACCGGCTTCCATCCCGCCGGCGGGGCGGGCCTCGACGCGGTGCGCCTCATGGCCGAGACGGTCGGCGGGCGGCTCGGGGTCAAGGCGAGCGGCGGCATCCGTATGGGCGCCGACGCCATCGCCTACCTGGAAGCGGGCGCGACCCGGCTCGGCCTGTCCGCCTCACGCGCGGTGCTGGACTCGCTCCCCGACTGAGCGCAACGCCGCCTGGCGTTCGTTCTCCACCGCGGAGCGCACCGGGCAGTCGGTGAGGTGGTCGTTCACGACACCGCAGGCCTGCATCGCCGCGTACGCGGTCGTCGGCCCGACGAAGACGAAGCCGCGCTTGCGCAGCTGCTTGGACAGCGTCAGCGACTCGGGGGTCGTGGCCGCGACCTCGGCGAGGGTGGACGGCGCCCCGGACGCACCCGCCCCGGCCCAGAACAGGTCGGCCAACCGCTCCCCCGCGGCGTGCAGGGCGACGAGCGCGCGGGCGTTCGTGATCACCGCCTCGATCTTGCGGCGGTGGCGGATGATCCGGGCGTCCAGCAGAAGTCGTTCGACGTCGGGCTCGCCGAAGTCGGCGACAGCGGTCGGCTCGAAGCCGGCGAAGTCCTCGCGGAACGCCGGCCGCTTGGCGAGCACCGTGCGCCACGACAGCCCGGACTGCATGCCCTCGAGGCACATCCGCTCGTACAGGCCGGTCTCGGTGACGACGGGCCGGCCCCACTCGTCGTCGTGGTAGGCCGTCATCAGCGGGTCGGTGCCGGTCAGCCAGCAGGGCGGCATCTAGTCGCCCGACACCATCGAGAAGCCGGGCTTGATGATCTCGTTGATGAGCTCGAGCCGCTCGTCGAACGGCAGGAAGGCCGACTTCATCGCGTTGACCGTGAACCAGCGCAGGTCGTCCCAGCCGTAGCCGAACGCGTCAGCGACGGCATGCAGCTCACCCGAGAGCGTCACGTCGCTCATCAGCCGGTTGTCGGTGTTGAGCGTGACCCGGAAGCCGAGCTCCTTGAGCAGGCCGATCGGGTGCTCGGCGATCGAGGCGCAGACGCCGGTGTTGACGTTGGAGGTCGGGCACATCTCCAGCGGCACCCGGGTGTCGCGGACGTAGCCGGCGAGCTTGCCCAGGGTGACCCCACCGTCGGGAGCGACGGTGATGTCGTCGACGATGCGCACCCCGTGGCCGAGCCGGTCGGCGTTGCACCACTGCAGCGCCTCCCAGATCGACGGGAGCCCGAAGGCCTCACCGGCGTGGATCGTGAAGTGGCCGTTCTCGCGCTGCATCAGCTGGAAGGCGTCGAGGTGCCGGGTGGGCGGGAAGCCGTCCTCTCGCCCGGCGATGTCGAAGCCGGCCACCCCCGCGTCGCGGTAGCGGACGGCCAGCTCGGCGATCTCGCGTGAGCGGGCGGCCGAGCGCATGGCGGTGAGCAGCGCCCGGGCAGTGAGGCCGGTGCCCTCGCACCCCTGCCGGAAGCCCTCGAGCACCGCCTCGACCACGACCGGCAGCTCGAGCGTGCTGGTGTGCAGCTCCGGCGCGAAGCGCACCTCGGCGTAGACGATGCCGTCGGCGGCCAGGTCCTCGGCGCACTCGCGGGCCACGCGTACGAGCGCGGCCTCGGTCTGCATGACCGCCACCGTGTGGTCGAACGCCTCGAGGTAGCGCACCAGCGAGCCGGCGGAGCCCGCCACCCCGCGGAACCACGCGGTCAGCCCGGCGGTGTCGCGGGCCGGCAGCTGGTCGTAACCGACCTCGTCGGCCAGCTCGGCGATCGTCGCGGGCCGCAGCCCGCCGTCCAGATGATCGTGCAGCAGGACCTTCGGCACCCGGCGGATCTGGTCGAGGGACGGGACTGGACCGGACATGGGTGAACGCTATCCGTCCCCACCGGCACCCGCTGCATGCACGCGTCCAACCTGTGACTAGCGTCCGAAGTCCGACAGCGGCGGCCGGCGCGGGAGCACGGGCCGGGATGCCGCGCGTTGTGGTGGGCGAAAGGTCTTGAAGGGGGTGGGATGGACGAGCTACGCGCCTCGCAGGAGCGCTACCGGGCGCTCGTCGAGCTGTCCCCCGACGCGATCGTGGTGGTCGCCGGCAACGGGTTCGCGTTCGCCAACCAGCAGGCGCTGCGTCTGATCGGCGTCGACTCCCTCGAGCAGCTGCAGGCCCACGAGCCGTTCGACGTCGTGCCGTCCGCCCTGCACGAGCGGATGACCGAGCGCTTCGGCCAGCTCGCCCCGGGTGAGCGGCTGCCGTACATCGAGGGTGAGCTCATCCGCCTCGACGACGCCAGCACGGTGCCGGTCGAGACGGCCGCCGCGGCCATCGAGTACGAGGGCGGCCGGGCGATCCTGCTCGTCGTCCGCGACATCACCACCCGGCACGCCAGCGAGCAGGCGGCCTGGGCCGCCGAGCAGCGCTTCTCCGCCGCGTTCCGCGAGGCGCCGATCGCCATGCTGCTGATCGATCCCCGCGGCGTCGTGCTGGACGCGAACCCTGCGCTCGGCGAGCTGGTCGGCGACGACCCGCGGGCGCTCATCGGGCGGCAGAGCCTGCGCCTCGCCCACCACGACGACCGTGACGCCATCCGCGCGATGCTGCGCGCCGTCGTCGAGCAGGACGACGCCGTCGCCCCGCTGGAGTGGCGGCTCGAGCGCCCTGCGGGCGAGCCGGTCTGGGTGCAGGGCTCCGTCGCGCCGTTGCCCGGCGAGCCCAAGACCCTGGTCGTCCACCTGATCAACGTGACCGAGCGGCGGGCCACCGAGGCGCGGCTCGCCCACCGCGCGCTGCACGACGCGCTGACCGGACTGCCCAACCGCACCCTGCTCAGCGACCGGCTCGAGCAGGCCGTTCGCGCGGTCCGCCGCGATCAGGGCGGGGTCGCCGTGCTCTTCCTGGACCTGAACGGGTTCAAGGAGGTCAACGACACGTACGGGCATGCCGCCGGGGACGACGTCCTGGTCGAGGTGGCGCGCCGGCTGCGCTCGGCGGTGCGCCCGGCCGACACCGTGGCCCGGCTCGGCGGCGACGAGTTCGCCATCGTGGCCGAGGGGTTGCCCGCGCCCGACGCCTTCGCGCTGGCCGAGCGCGTACGCGACGCGCTCGCCCCGCCGATCGGCTCGCTGCGGGTCGCCGCCTCCGTCGGGGCCGCGCACAGCGACGACGTGGGACTCGACGCGTCCACGCTGCTCGCCCAGGCCGACGACGACATGTACCGGATCAAGGGCCGGCGTGACGGCCGCATGGAGCTCGGGGCAGTGGCCCCGGAGGGTGGCACGCCGGTGCCCCGCAACGGCACCGACGGGCTCGGCTGACCTGCGGATCCTCTGCTCCTGATCGGCGCAACCCGGCAGATGTGATCGTCGTCCTGCCCCTTCGGCAGGCCAAGGTGCACGTCGCATCGTTACCCTCGGTGCATGGCCGGAGCTGGGACCACGGAGCGCAGCAGGCCCGCGGCCCGCTCGCCACGACCGAACCGGCCCCGCGGCTCGCTCTACCGCGGCGGCCAGGGGCAGTGGTCCTGGGTCGCCCACCGCATCACCGGCGTGCTCGTCTTCTTCTTCCTCTTCGCCCACGTGCTCGACACGGCGCTGGTGCGGGTGTCGCCGGACTCGTACGACCGGATCATCGATACGTACAAGAACCCGTTCGTCAACCTCATGGAGGTCGGCCTCGTCGGCGCGGTGCTCTACCACGCGCTGAACGGCATCCGCGTCATGCTCGTCGACTTCTGGTCCAAGGGTGCCCGCTACCAGCGGCAGATGGTCTGGGCCGTCATGACCGTCTGGATCGTGGTGATGGTGCCGGGCGCGTTCTTCATGCTCAAGCACACCGTCGAGCGGTACGTGGGCTCATGACCGACGTCCTCGAGCCCGCGCGGCTCGACATCGAGGCGCCGCGCAGCGCCCGTCGCCCCACCCGGCCGACCCGGCGCCGCACCTCCAACTTCGAGATGCACGCCTGGCTCTTCATGCGGATCAGCGGGATCGTGCTGGTGGTCCTCGTGCTCGGCCACCTGCTGATCATGAACATCCTGGACGGCGGGGTGCAGCGGATCAACTTCGGCTTCGTCGCCGGCCGCTGGTCGTCGCCGTTCTGGCAGACCTGGGACCTGCTGATGCTGTGGCTCGCCGAGCTGCACGGCACCAACGGGCTCCGCACCGTGATCAACGACTACGCCGAGCGTCCCAACACCCGCTTCTGGCTGAAGACCCTGCTCTACTCGTCGGCAGTGCTCGTCCTGCTGCTCGGCACCCTCGTGATCTTCACGTTCGACCCGACGCTGAACGGGTGACGCTCATGCCCCCTCGCATACAGGTCCACAAGTACGACGTCGTGATCGTGGGAGCCGGCGGCGCCGGCATGCGCGCCGCCCTCGAGTCCGGCAAGACCGCCCGCACCGCCGTGCTGACGAAGCTCTACCCGACCCGCTCCCACACCGGCGCGGCGCAGGGCGGCATGTGCGCCGCCCTCGCCAACGTCGAGGAGGACAACTGGGAGTGGCACACCTTCGACACCATCAAGGGCGGCGACTACCTGGTCGACCAGGACGCCGCCGAGGTGATGTGCAAGGAGGCCATCGACGCCGTCCTCGATCTCGAGAAGATGGGGCTGCCGTTCAACCGCACCCCCGAGGGCCGGATCGACCAGCGCCGCTTCGGCGGTCACACGCGTGACCACGGCCAGGCGCCGGTACGCCGCAGCTGCTTCGCCGCCGACCGCACCGGCCACATGATCCTGCAGACGCTTTACCAGCAGTGCGTGAAGCACGAGGTCGAGTTCTACAACGAGTTCTACGTGCTGGACCTGCTGCTCAGCCCCGACGACAGCCCCGACGCGGGCGCGGTGGCGGGCGTGGTCGCGTACGAGCTCGCCACCGGTGAGCTGCACATCTTCAACGCCAAGTCGGTCATCCTCGCCACCGGCGGCTTCGGCAAGGTCTTCAAGACCACGTCCAACGCGCACACGCTGACCGGCGACGGGATGGGCTTAGTCTACCGGCGTGGGCTGCCGCTGGAAGACATGGAGTTCTACCAGTTCCACCCGACAGGCCTGCACAAGCTCGGCATCCTGCTGTCCGAGGCCGCCCGCGGCGAGGGCGGGATCCTGCGCAACAAGGACGGCGAGCGCTTCATGGAGCGTTACGCGCCGACCATCAAGGACCTCGCGCCGCGTGACATGGTCGCCCGGGCGATCTACACCGAGGTGCGCCAGGGCCGGGGCTGCGGGCCCAACGCCGACCACGTCTTCCTCGACCTGACCCACCTGCCGCGCGAGCAGATCGACGCCAAACTGCCCGACATCACCGAGTTCGCCCGCACCTACCTCGGCGTCGAGCCCTACACCGAGCCGGTGCCGATCTACCCCACCGCGCACTACGCGATGGGCGGGGTGCCGACCACGGTGCACGGCGAGGCGCTGCGCGACAACGACCACATCGTCCCGGGCCTGTACGCGGCCGGCGAGGTCGCCTGCGTGTCGGTGCACGGCGCCAACCGGCTCGGCACCAACTCGCTGCTCGACATCAACGTGTTCGGCCGCCGTACCGGTTTCGAGGCGGCCGCGTACGCGCAGGGCGTGGCGTCGGTACGCGAGCTGCCCGCCGATCCCGCCGCCTACGTCGAGCAGATGCTGGAGCGGCTGCGCACCGGGCCGGCCGCGAATTCTGACGGCACGGGCCCGGCAGAGCGCATCGCGCCCATCCGCGCCGAGCTGCAGCAGACGATGGACGACAACGCGTCGGTCTACCGCACCGAGACGACGCTGAAGCAGGCCGCGGACGACATCGTGCGGCTCAAGGAGCGCTACCAGCGGGTCGTCGTGGGCGACAAGGGTCTGCGCTACAACACCGACCTGCTCGAGGCGGTCGAGCTCGGCTTCCTGCTCGACCTCGCCGAGGCGATGGTGACCAGTGCGGCGGCGCGCAACGAGTCACGCGGCGGCCACTTCCGCGAGGACTACCCGCACCGCGACGACGTCAACTTCATGCGGCACACCATGGCCTACCGGCCGACCACCGCGGACGGCCGTCCGCTCCCCCCCGCCGACCCCGACGCGCAGGCCGCCCTGGACTACAAGCCGGTGGTCGTCACCCGCTACCAGCCGATGGAGCGCAAGTACTGATGACGGTTGCCGAGGTCACGTCGTTCACGGTCATCCTCAAGCTGCGCCGGTTCGACCCCGAGCGCGACGACGAGCCGCACTGGGAGCGCTACGAGGTGCCGGTCGAGAGCGGTGACCGGCTGCTCGACGCCCTGCACTGGGTGAAGTGGAACATCGACGGGTCGCTCACGTTCCGCCGCTCGTGCGCGCACGGAGTGTGCGGGTCCGACGCCATGCGCGTGAACGGCGCCAACCGGCTCGCCTGCAAGGTGCTGGTGCGTGACCTGGCCAAGCCCGGTGGCGAGATCAGCGTCGAGCCGATCAAGGGCCTGCCGGTCAACAAGGACCTGCTCGTCGACATGGAGCCGTTCTTCGACGCGTACAAGGCGGTGCAGCCGTACCTCATCGCCGACGACCGCGAGCCCACGCGCGAGCGGATCCAGTCGCAGGAGCAGCGCGAGCGCTTCGACGACACCACCAAGTGCATCCTCTGCGCCGCCTGCACCTCCTCGTGCCCGGTGTTCTGGAACGACAGCGCCTACGTGGGCCCCGCGGCGATCGTGAACGCCCACCGCTTCATCTTCGACAGCCGCGACACCGGCTCCGACGAGCGGCTCGAGATCCTCTCCGACAAGGAGGGCGTCTGGCGCTGCCGGACGACCTTCAACTGCACCGACGCCTGCCCGCGCGGCATCAAGGTCACGCAGGCGATCCAGGAGGTCAAGCGGGCGCTCATCGGCCGCCGGGTCTGAGAGCTCCGGGTCTGAGAGCTTCCCGTCTGAGCAGTTGCTGTGAACCGGGGCCGACGGGGCGCTGCCTTCTAATCTGCTGAGCATGTATGCGGCCGGTGACACGATCGCCGGCTTCCCGGTCGAGCGCCGGCTGGGTCGCGGCGGCATGGGCGAGGTGTACCTCGTCCGCCATCCCCGGCTGCAGCGCCTCGACGCGTTGAAGGTGCTGCGCGAGGAGGCGTCCGCCGACCCGCACTACGTCGAACGCTTCCAGCGCGAGGCGCTGCTCGCCGCCCGGCTCGACCACGACAACGTGCTGCCCGTGTACGACTGCGGCGAGGCCGGCGGTCAGCTCTGGATCCACATGAAGTACGTCGCAGGCGAGGACGCAGCGGCCGCGCTGCGAAGTGACGGCCCGTTCTCCGCCCGCCGCGTCGTCAACGTGGTCAGCAAGGTGGCCTCGGCGCTCGACCACGCGCACAGCCACGGCCTCCTGCACCGCGACGTGAAGCCCGCCAACATCCTGCTCGGCCGCCCGAGCGTCGCCGGCCAGCCCGAGCGGGTCTACCTGTCCGACTTCGGCATCGCCAAGCGGGCCGGTGACGCCGCCGACCTCACGCCCGACGGGCGCTTCGCGGCCAGCCTCGATTACGCGGCCCCCGAGCAGATCCAAATGCTGGAGCTCGACGGCCGAGCCGACCAGTACGCGCTCGGCTGCGTCGTCTTCCAGCTGCTCACCGGGTCGGTGCCCTACCCGGTCGAAGGCGACTGGGCCAAGATGAACGCGCACCTCGCGTCACCGCTACCGAAGGTCGGGCTGCTGCGTCCGGGCCTGCCGCCCGCCGTGCAGTCGGTCGTCGAGCGGGCACTGGCGAAGTCGCCGGCGGACCGTTACGAGAGCTGCAGCGCGATGGCCAGGGCGCTCGAGGTCTCGCTGCGCGGGCTCCCCGACGCCCCGGCCACTGACGTCTTCGCTGCGCCGATCGAACGTGCGCCGATCGAACCCCCGCCAATCGAACCCCCGCCAATCGAACCGCCGCCGGTCGATCCGCCGACCGACGTGCTGCAGGACGTGCCCCGCGATCAGCTCGGCGCGCCACCCCAGCTGCAGCCGCCGGCGCCGTGGTGGACCCACGTCGACCGCGCGGCCGGCTTCGCCGCGATCGGCGCCGTCCTGCTCTCGCTCGCGGCGGTCTTCCCCCCGACCCCGGCCCGGCTGGGCTCGCCGTATCCGGGTGAGATCGCCACCGGACGCTTCGCCGCCGGTCAGCTGCCGGCCGCCGTCCTGCTCGTCATCGCCGTTCTGCTGCAGGCGACGCGCTCCGGGCACCGCTACCGCTCGCTGCTGTACGGCATCGCCGGCGGAGCGGGTGCGTACGCGCTGATCGACAGCGTGCGCGCGTACCTGTTCTGTACCCATGTCTCCAGCACCGGGGCCAGCCTCACGGGCGCCTACGCCGGCAGCGCGGCCCACACCGACGGCGCCCTGCCCCGCGCGGTGATCGGCGCCGGGATCGTGGTGGCGGCCGCGCTCGGCGTGCGCCGCGCCCCAAGGCGTCCGCGCCCCCGCCCCGGGCCGCACCTGCTCGCGAGCTCCCTGCTGGCGGTGACCGGGGTGGTGCTGGTCGCCGTGGCCGTCGGGGTGGGCCCGCGGCTGCAGGGCTCGCGGATCGGCGACATCGCGTACGGCGTGCCCTTCCTGCCCAGTCTCGGCGCCGCCGCCCTGCTCGGGCTGGCCGCCTGGTCGCGCCGGGTGCCCGTGCTGGCCGCGGCGGTCACGCTCAGCCTGGCCTCGCTCGTGGCGAGCCTGGCCGCTGCCGACCCCCTGCGCTACCCGATCGCCGTCGTCGGGGACGTGCTGCTGCTGGTGGCGGCCGGCGTGCTCGTCGTCGGGGCCCGGCGGCTGCCGCTCGAGCCTCCGCCGGCCTGGGTGATCACCCCGCCCACAAGCAATCCGATGTCACCAAGGCGCTGATTTCCCTTTTGATGACGACATGCAATGTGATGTTCAGGCTGTACACCGGATTGCTTGTCGGCGACAAAATAGATATCGAGCCTTTGGTGACACCGGATTGCTTGTGGTGCCCGCTCAGCCGACCAGCGCGCGGCTGAGCGGCGTGAGCTGGGCAATTGCCGTCGCCGCCCACAGCTTGGGGTCGTGACCGCCCGACGGGAAGTCCGCCCCGGCGAGGTGCTTGAGTTCGGCGATGAATGCTTTGTCAGCCGCCACGAAAGGGTCGGAGTCGCCGCAGACGACACGCACCGGAATGTCCCCGAGCCGGGACCGGCCGGGGAAGACGTCGTTGCGGACGAAGTCCTCGGCGTCGTCGAAGGCACCGGCTGCAGAGTCCCCTGGCTGCAACCACAGCGCAGGAGCGTCCGCCGCGACGAAGGCGACCCGCGTCGGACCGAGGGCCTCCGCGAGCAGCAGGGCGCCGTACCCGCCCATCGACCAGCCGAAGAGCGCAAACCGACCGGTTCGGGCGCCTGCGCGGTACAACGCGGGCAGCAGCTCCGCCGTGAGCATCCGCTGGGGGTCGTCGCCGTCGGCACGACGGTGCCAGTACGTGCTGTCGCCCCCGTCGGGTGCCACCAGCGCGAACGGCGGACCGCCCGATCGCACGACGGAGGCCAATGCTGCATCGAGGTGCAGCAGGTCGACGGCGCTCGAGTGGTCATCGCCGCGGCCGTGCAGCACCAGGCACACGGGCAGCCCCGCTACGGAAGTGAAGCCGGGCGGGGTCACCACGTCGTAACGGACGGTGGCACCGCGCCGGGCAGCAGATTCCAGGCTGTGGGTCGTGCGCGTCGTCCCAGCAGGCCCCCGGGAGCGCTCGGGGCGCGGGCTCGCCGACGACGACGAGCTGCACGCAGCGGCGAGACCCATCGAGAGACCGGCCGCCAGCAGGGTTCGACGGGTGACGGGCGTCAGCGGCGGCGTACGAACTCCCGGGCGAGGTCGCCGGTCGCCCTGACCGCCTTCCACGCGACGCCCATGGTGCCGGCGGCGACCATGCCGACGCCGATGTAACCGGCGGCGCGGGCCTTCTCCACGCCGGGGGTGGCCGGGTGGGCGCCGTTCGCCTGCGGCAACGGCAGCACGACAGTGCGGGGCGGCGTGGCTGCGGTGTCACCCGCAGCCTCGGAGTCGTCGTCCGGCTTCGCGGCCATGGCGGCGACGAGGGGTGAGGGTGCTCCGTCGCCCGCGGTGGTGGCGACGTCGTCGGGGTCGGTGCTGGCGTACTCGGGCGGGATGCCGGCCTGCTCCGCGATTTCGGTGTCGGCGGTGCCGGAGGGGCGGACGTCGCTGTCCTGGGGGGCGGTGACGGTCCAGGCGGCGACGAACAGGGTGAAGCGGGACAGGTAGTTCAGCCAGATCAGCAGGCCGACCACGACGGCGAAGATGCCGTACACCGGGTTGGACGTCGCGCTCTTCACCAGCAGGCTGCCGGCGGTCTTGAGGATCTCGAAGCCGATCGCGCCGAAGAGCGCGCCCCGCAGGACGGTGCGCAGCGGGGTCGCGACCTTGGGCAGGCGGGTGAACATGAACGTGAAGAGCGCCAGGTCGACGGCGATGGCCAGCACGTAGCCGGCGATCCGCAGGAGCACGGACGCGACGGTGCTGCCGTCGAGGCCGATCTGCTCCAGGAACCAGTTCATCGCCGCGGACGAGATCCCGGTGACGGCGAGCGACGCGATCATGGTCAGGCCGAGGCCGATGAGGATCCCGGTGTCGACGAGCTTCTTGACGATGAAGTTGCCGGCGTTGAGGTTCTGGTGCCAGACCGTCCGGAGCGCCTCCCGCAGCGCGTCGATCCAGCCGAGGCCGGCCAGCAGCAGACCGAGCAGCCCGATGACGCCCGTCGCCACCTTGGCGCTGCCGATGCTCGACACGTCGAGCTTGTCGGACAGGCCGGGCAGGAAGTTGTTGATCTCACGGGTGAGGTCGGCCTGGGCGGAGGGGTAGGCGTCGACGACGAAGCCGACCACCGAGAAGGCGAGCGCGATCAGCGGGAAGAACGACAGGAAGCCGAAGTAGGTGACCGCGGCGGCCAGCCGGTCACCGCGATCGGACTGGTAGCGACCCCAGGCGCGAATCAGGTGATCGAGCCATGGCGCCTTGCGGCGGACCGTGTCGACCGTTGCCGTCATGCAGTACCTGTCTCACCGAAAGTGAACTCGCGACCGGGCAGCCAGTGACCCTTCTCGTCCTGCTCGTGCAGGGCGAAACCGGTCACCTCGAACTCCGCGGTGTAGCCGCTCAACGCGACGAGGGCGTCGTCGAGCACGCCCTCCGGCAGGTCGTGGGCCACCGTGACGTGAGGGTGGTAAGGGAAGTGCAGGTCCGGCCGTACGGGCCCGCCGGTCACCGCGGCCTGCACCTTGGCGCAGCTCTCGGCGCCCTCGGCGAGCGCGACGAAGACGACGGGCGAGACCGGCCGGAAGGTGTCGGACCCGGCGAGGCACACCCGGAACGGCTCGTACGACGCGGCCACCTCGGTCAGGTGGGTGGTGAACGTCGCGAGGTCGGTGACGGTCATCCGGGTCGGCGGCAGCAGCGTGATGTGCGGCGGGACGAACGCCGAGCCCGGATCGCCGAGCCGCTCCCGCCAGGTGGCCAGCTCGCCGTAGCACGGCTCCGGGAGCTCGATCGTCACCCCGACGAGCGTGCCCTCCGGTGGGTGCCGGGCCGTCATGCCCCGGTCTCAGGAGCGGCGAAGCCGATCCGCTCGTACACGTCGGCGAGGGTGCTGGCGGCGAGCTTCTTCACCTTGGTGCGGCCCTGGGCGAGGACCTCGTCGACCCGGTCAGCGGCCAGCCACTCCTCGGTGCGCTCACGCACCCCGCCGGCGAACTCGGCCACGATCTCGGCGACGTCCTTCTTCAGGTCGCCGTAGCCACGGCCCTCGTACGCCTTCGCGAAGTCCTCGGCCGATACGCCCGTGAACGCGCCGCCGATGACCAGCAGATTGCTGACGCCGGGCTTCTCGACCGGGTCGTACGTGACCTCGCGCCCGCTGTCGGTGACCGCGCTGCGCACCTTCTTGCGCAGCTTGGCCGGGTCCTCCAGCAGGCCGATCAGCCCCGCCGGGTTGGCCGCGGACTTGCTCATCTGCTTCGCGGGGTTGGCGAGGTCGCGCACCTTGGCCGTGGCGGCGGCGATGTAGGGCTGCGGGAGGGTGAAGGTCTTGCCGAAGCGGCCGTTGAAGCGCTCGGCGAGGTCGCGGGTGAGCTCCAGGTGCTGGCGCTGGTCCTCCCCCACCGGGACGAAATCGGCCTGGTAGAGCAGGATGTCGGCGGCCTGCAGGATCGGATACGTGAGCAGCCCGACCGTCGCGGCGCCGAGCTCGTTACGGGCGCTCTTGTCCTTGAACTGCGTCATGCGGGTGGCCTCGCCGTAGCCGGTGAGGCACATCAGCACCCAGGCGAGCTGCGCGTGCTCGGGAAGCGCGCTCTGCTGGAAGATCGTGGCGCGCGCCGGGTCGACGCCGAGCGCGAGCAGCTGGGCGGCAGACGTACGCACCCGCTGGCGTACCAGCGCCGGATCCCACGGCACGGTGATCGCGTGCTGGTCGGCGATGAAGTACAGCGCGTCGAAGTCGTCCTGCAGGGTCACCCACTGCTTGAGCGCGCCGAGGTAATTGCCGAGGTGGAACGAGTCGGCCGTCGGCTGGATGCCCGAGAGCACCCGCTTGGCCGCGCCAGCGGTGGGCGCAGTCATCACGCACTCACCCTCTCAGACGGATCATGGCCCGAGGAAGCGGGTGTGGCGGTCCACCGTTCCCGGCCGGAGGTTTCCCTGCCACCCTTTCACGCGCGGGCGGTACGTGCGCCGGACAGGCAGACTCGCACCTGTGCCCACGGCTTACGACCTGATCGTCGTCGGGGCGGGACCGGCCGGTGCCGCGGCAGCCCTTGCCGCCCTGCAGGCCCGGCCGACGGCGCGGGTGGCACTGGTCGACGCGGCCGACTTCCCCCGCGACAAGACGTGCGGTGACGGCATCGCCCCGCAGGCGCTCGCCGTCCTGGCCGAGCTCGGGGTGCCGGACGCGGCCGCCGGGTTCGCCCCCGTCGGGCGGCTGCGGCTGCGCAGCCCGCTCGGCCGCGAGGTCGTCGCCGAGCCGCAGGAGCCGGCGTACTGCATCCCCCGGCTGGTGTTCGACGCCCGGCTCGTCGACGCCGCCGTCGCGCGGGGGGCCGAGCTGCTCCGCCGCCGGGTCCGCACCCTGGAGCTGCGCCGGGAGGACGGGGCCGACGTCGTCGACCTCGGCGACGGGCTGACCGCGCCGGTGGTGATTGCCGCCGACGGCGCCAACTCCACCGTGCGGCGCCTGCTCGGCCTGCCGCCGAACCCGCCGCAATGCACCGCCGTCGCCATCCGCGGCTACGCCGAGGGCGCCGCGACCGGCTTCCGCGGCGATCCGGAGCAGCTCATCGAGATGGTCGCGAGCGGCTGGCCGGCGTACGCGTGGTCGTTCCCCATCGACGGCCCCGGCCACGTCGACCGGGCCAACGTGGGCTTCGGCATGCTGCGTTCGTCGCTCGAGCGGGACGGCGCGAGCAGCGGCCGGCAGGCGCTCGTCGGGCCGCTGGCCGCACTGCTGCCCCGCCAGCCGGCCGATCCGGCGACGCTGCGCGCCCACCACCTGCCGCTGTCCACCTTCCGCCCCCGGCAGCCGGACGGGCCGGTGCTGCTCGCCGGCGACGCCGCGTCGCTGATCAACCCGCTGACCGGCGAGGGCATCTACTACGCGGTGCTCTCCGGCCGGCTCGCCGGCGAGGCCGCCGTCACGCCGGGCGGAGCCGCCGCGGGCGCCGCGTACCGCCGGGCGCTGCGGCGCGAGCTCGGCCGTCATCTCGCGACCACGACCGTGCTCTCCCGGCTCTCGCGCTCCCCCGAGATCTTCGACGCGGGCATCGCCCTGGCCGGCCGCGACCGGTCCACCATGGACGTCCTGATCGAGGTCGGGCTCGGCCGCGGCACCCTGCCGCCGCGCCTGTTCGTGCTGCTCACACGGCGTGCGCTGGCACTCGGAGGGCGACGGTTGCTCCGTTCGGCGGCATCGCAGGTTGCGGTGCTCGGCGGACGAAAGCCGACCGCTGAAACGCGACAGTTCTCCTATGTCCGCCGACACCTTGCCCCGTACGGCCAGCGCCTCCGCGAAGGGCGCCGCCGCAGCCGATGACGAGCTCACCCTGCGCGAGGTCTTCGCGGCCGCCCAGGCCGGCGACGCGTCCGCCTTCGGCGACATCTACCGCCGGTGCGAGCCGCGGGTCCGCCGCCAGCTGAACGGCCGGGTGCCCAGCAGCCAGGTCGACGACCTCGTCAACGAGACCTTCCTGCGGGCCTGGCGCTCGCTGCAGCAGTTCCGCTGGCAGGGCACCGACCCCATCGCGTGGCTGCTCGTCATCGCGCGCAACCTCGCCGCGGACTACTGGTCGCTCGCCCGCAACCGCCGCGAGCTCGCGTCCGAGGACCCGGCCGTCTACGCGCCGCTGGCCTCGCACCGCGGCGCCGAGGAGGTCGTGATCGACCTGGTCGAGGCCGACCGGCTGCGCGACGCCGTACGCAAGCTGCCGCCGGCCCAGCGCCAGTGCCTGGAGCTGCGCTTCCTCGCCGAGCGCTCGGTCCGCGAGACCGCCGAGGCGATGGGCCGCCAGGACGCCGCCGTACGGTCCCTGCAGCTGCGGGCGCTCAAGTCGCTGGCCGCCATCGCCTCCGAAGACCGGCTGTCGGCCCGCGCCGGCTAGGAGAGCACGGGCTCCGGCTCGCTCTCGGCGGCGTCTTCGTCGAGCGCGGGAGCGGGCGTGACCCGGATGCGTTCGATCCGCCGTCCGTCCAGCGCCCGGACGGTCAGGCGTACCCCGTCGATCTCGACGACCTCGCCCACCGTCGGCAGGTGACCGAGGCCCTGCAGGACGAAGCCCGCCGCCGTCTCGTACGGCCCCTCGGGCAGGCGTACGCCGGTGGCATCGGCGAACTCGTCCAGGTTCAGCAGCCCGTCGACCTCGAGGTCGCCGCCCAGGATGCGGCGGATGCCCATCTCGGCGGCGTCGTACTCGTCGCGGATGTCGCCGAGGACCTCCTCGATCAGGTCCTCGAGCGTGATGATGCCGGCGATGCCGCCGTACTCGTCGGCCACCATCGCGAGGTGGTCTCCGCCGCGGCGCAGCTGCGACAGGGCGGTGAGCACGTTGAGCGTCGCCGGGATGGTGATGACCGGGCGGGCGAGCTGGCCCACCGTGAGCCGGCTGCGGCCGGCGACGGCCAGGTCACGGATGTGCACGAAGCCGACGACGTCGTCGACCGAGCCGCGGACCACCGGATAACGCGAGTGCGGCAGCGCCGCGGTGTCCTCGACCGCCCGGCCGACCTGCTGGCCGGCCTCGAGGAAGGTGACCTCGGTACGCGGCACCATCACCTCGCGCACGATCGTGGTGCTGGCCTCGAAGACTTCGTCGAGGATGCGCCGCTCCTCCGGGCCGAGCGCCTCGTGGGCGGCGACGAGCCCGCGCAGCTCCTCCTCGGAGATGGCCTCCTTGCCCGCCCCGGGATCGCCGCCCAGCAGCTTGACCAGCCCGTTCGTGCACTTCGACAGCAGCCAGATGACCGGGCGTGATCCCCGCGCGATGACGTCGAGGCTCGGTGCGACCAGCAGGCTGATGCTCTCGGTGCGCTGCAGTGCGAGGCGCTTGGGGGCGAGCTCGCCGACGACGAGGGTCGCAAAGGTGATGACCAGCGTGACCAGCAGGAAGCCGAGCACGTCGGCGTAGGTCTTGCCGAGCCCGGCGGACTGCAGCGCGTCGGCCGCCTCGTGCGAGAGCGTGACGGCACCGAACGCGCTGGACAGCAGGGCGGTCAGGGTCACGCCGAGCTGGGTGGCCGCCAGGAAGCGGTTGGGGTCGGCGACGAGTTTGCGCACCTTCTCACCGCGGCGGCTGCGCTCGGCCATCGCGACGGCCTGGCCCTCGCGCAGCGAGACCAGCGCCAGCTCCGCAGCCACGAACAGGCCCTCGACCACGATGAGCGCGGCGACGACGGCGATGTTGGCCCAGACGCTCACGCGCGCACCTGCTCCCCGGGGGCGTCCACCTGATCAAGCGTAGGCGCCGCCCGGGGGGTTGCAGATCAGATGAGACCGAGCTCCTTGACCGCGTCGCGCTCCTCGGTGAGCTCCTTGACCGACGCGTCGATCCGCTCGCGCGAGAAGTCGTTGATGTCGACGCCCTGGATGATCTCCCACTGGCCGCCGCTCGACTTGCACGGGAACGAGGAGATGAGGCCCGCGGGCACGCCGTACGAGCCGTCGGAGACCACCGAGCTGGAGGTCCAGTCGGTGCCGTTGACCCAGTCGTAGACGTGGTCGATCGCCGCGTTGGCGGCCGACGCGGCCGACGACGCCCCACGGGCCGCGATGATCGCGGCGCCGCGCTTGGCGACGGTCGGGATGAAGGTGTCCTTGAGCCACGCCTCGTCGACCTGCTCGGCGGCGGACTTGCCGCCCACCTGCGCGGTGTAGAGGTCGGGGTACTGGGTGGCGGAGTGGTTGCCCCAGATCGTCATCTTGTCGATCTCGGTGACCGACACCGACAGCTTGGCGGCCAGCTGGCTGAGCGCCCGGTTGTGGTCCAGGCGGGTCATCGCGGTGAAGCGGTCGGCCGGGATGTCGGGCGCGTTCTGCTGGGCGATCAGGGCGTTGGTGTTGGCCGGGTTGCCGACCACGAGCACCTTGATGTCGGACGCGGCACCGGCGTTGAGCGCCTTGCCCTGCGGGCCGAAGATGCCGCCGTTGGCCGACAGCAGATCGCCGCGCTCCATGCCCGCGGTACGCGGCCGGGCGCCGACGAGCAGCGCGACGTTGGTGCCGTCGAACGCCTTCGTCGCGTCATCGGTGATGTCGATGCCGGCGAGCAGCGGGAACGCGCAGTCGTCGAGCTCCATCGCGGTGCCCTCGGCGGCCTTGAGCGCCGGGGCGATCTCGAGCAGCGAGAGCTGGACCGGCACATCGGGGCCGAGCAACTGCCCGGACGCGATGCGGAAGAGCAGCGCGTAACCGATCTGACCGGCCGCGCCGGTGACCGTGACCTTGACCGGGGTGGCAGCCATGCAGCCGATCTCCTCGTCGTTGAGGTACGTGAGTACCGGGGGGCACTGAGGTACGTGCGTACCAGGGGAAGAAGGCGCGCGTCCGATGGCGGGCGCGACCGTTGCCCAGGCTACCGAACCGGCATTGGGGTCAGTTGCGCGGGAGCGGCACCTGGAAGGTGACCGCCAGGATCGCCGCGCCGAGCAGCGTCATCGTCGCCACGTCGAACGCCCGGCTGCGCACGACCAGCAGCCCCACCCGACTGGTCGGCAGCAGCAGCCGGATCACCGCGCCGGCGATCAGCGCGATGCCCATGATGCTGAGGCCCTGCTTCCAGTGGTCCTGCGCGACCAGCGCCAGCCCCACCAGCACGCCGAGCAGCACCAGGAAGAGCGCCAGCTCCCCCGGGCCCTTCGGCACCCGCCGGGCCCACCGGGCGCGCGGCGGTTGCGCGCCTGAGGGGGAAGGCCCGGTCATGCCGCGGAGCCTAGCTGGGCGCAGCGGTCTTGCTGCCCGCCGCGGCCTTCGCCGCCGGGGTGTACGGCTGCAGCGCCGGGAGCAGCCACTGCTCGGCGACGGTCAGCGCGGCCTGCTCGTTCATGTGGATCCCGTCCGTTCGCACCGACGTGTCGTCGGGCCGGCCGCGCCCCGGGAAGCGGTCGGCGTAGTCGAGCAGCTTCACGTTCGGGTGCTGGGCCGCCAGCTCCCCGTACATGGCGTTCAGGGCGTCGGTGCGCTCCGGGGTGTCGCTGACCCAGGGGAAGTCGGACTGGAACGCAAAATACGGCGCGTTGGCCCACTCCACCGGAGCCCCGGTCGCGCTCAGGACCGAGACCAGCTCACCCCACGACTTCAGCTGGTAGGCGCGGTAGTCCGGGTCGAGCAGGTTCTGCCAGGCGCCGTTGTAGACGCGCTGGTCGGTCTGCTCCATGACGGACAGGAACACGAGCGAGACGTCGGGGCGGAACGCGTCGATCTTCGGGACGAAGGTCTTGCGCCAGCCGCCGCACAGCGACACGTCCTGACCGCTCTCCCCGGAGTAATTGCGGATCTGGTCGGTCGGCGTGATGGGGCAGCCCGGCAGCGCGAGGTTCAGCACCACGAGCTTCTCGGGATGCGCGTTCGCGTACGTGACCAGTGCGTTCGCTATCACCGTGCTGGTCGAGTCGCCGGTGATCGCCACGCGCATGGGCCGGTTGACGTCATTGCTCGGGGGTGCGGCCGCCGTCCGGGGCTGAACGGCCGACGGCACCTTGAGCCCGGTGGAAGTGGTGGCGTACGCGGGGCTGCCGGTCGGGGCATGGAAGAGCATCAGGCCGAGGGTGACCGCGGTCACGCCGGCGAGCGCCTGGCTCCACCCGCGCAGCAGCACTCGGCGCGAGCCGGCGAAGCGGCGGCGCTGGATGGGCGCCTCCAGGTAGCGGAACGAGACGCCGGCGAGCGCCAGGCTGAGCGCGAGCTGCGTCAGCCCGAGGGCGGTGCCGTGCAGCGGGCCCCACGACTTGCCGGACAGCGCGACGATCGGCCAGTGATAGAGGTACGCGCCGTAGGAGACCTTGCCGACCCACACCAGCGGCCGTACGGACAGCGCCTTGGCGACCGCGTTCTGCCCCTCGAGCCCGCCGGCGATGAGCGCCGCCGTCGCCAGGGCCACGAAGAGTGCGCCGCCGTGCTGGAAGTTCGACGCCCCGTTGCGGAAGGTCGTCGCGGCGAGGAAGACGAAGGCGAGCCCGGCCAGGGCGACCCCACCCATGGCGAGGCGGCGCCCGCCGGCCGGCTGCGGCATCCGCAACTGCCAGTACGAGATCGACAGCGCGAGGATGACGCCGACGAGCAGCTCGGCCATCCGGGCGTCGGTGCCGTAGTAGAAGCGGTTGAACGAGCCCGCCGCCGACGACTCGTGGCCGGCCCAGCCGAGTGCGACGGAGACCACCAGGGCTACGCCCATGGCCCGTACCCGCTTCGGCAGCAGGAGCAGCAGCCACACCGCGATCGGGAAGACCACGTAGAACTGCTCCTCGATCGCGAGCGACCAGAAGTGGTTCAGCGGCGACGGGGCGGCGAACAGGTCGGTGTAGCTGGTGCCGTGCAGCAGGAAGCGCCAGTTGGCGACGTTGAACAACGCGCCGATCGCGTCGCCGGAGACGCTCGCGTGCTGCTCGCGGGTGCCGATCACGTTCGTGGCCAGCACCACCGCGAGGACGCAGACGATCGCGGCCGGGGCGAGCCGGCGTACCCGGCGCTCGAAGAACTCGAAGACCTTGAAGCCGCCGGTACGGCCGACCTCGCTGAGCGTGCGCGAGCAGATCAGGAAGCCCGACAACGTGAAGAAGACGGTGACGCCGACGAAGCCGCCACGGAACGGGCCGATCTCGAAGTGGAAGAGCAGCACCAGAAGCACCGCGACGCCGCGCAGGCCGTCCAGCGCCTGGACGTGACCCGTGCTCGGTGCACCCTTGCCGGATCGGGCCTGAGAGCCGGGTCGTGGCCGCAGGTCACCGTCCATCGCCGATCTGCTCGCGGTCAGCGTCAAGACGACTTTCCACATCTGCTCAGCGACTGGGCACGGTCACGTGCCGATGACTCGCCTGCAGCGGCGGGCGACATCAGCCGGATCACCGTAACGGACCGTCTCCTCGATCGGCGGCCGAATTGCCGACCCGTCCCTGTGCATCGGGGAGGACGGCTCGCGCCCTTACCGCGGCGTGGCCGGAGCCACGGGCGATGCCCCCCCGTAAGCGGTGTCGTTCCACGCCTGCATACGCACCTGGTAAGTGCGTCCGGACTGCAGACCCTCCACGGAGGCGGTGTACGGGCCCGCTGCCGGACCGAGCACCTTCAGCGGCGCGGACCAGGTCCCTCCGCCATTGAGGCTGACCCGGTAGCCGATGATCGGGTCGCCGCCATCGTCCAGCGGTTTGTGCCAGGACAGCTTCAGCTGTCCCCGAATGGCCGTGGGTGCGGCTTCGACCCCGACAGGCACGGAGGGTCCGGTCAGCCGGCGGGTAACGGCGCTGACCGGCGGCACTGTCGCCCCGCCGTAGCCGTCGGAGTTGTACGCCTGCACCCGGACGTGGTAGGTCGTGCCCGGATCCAGTCCGTTCACCGTGGCGACGAACGGACCGTAGTAGTCCCCGGTGGACGGCAGCTCCGCCCACGTCCCGCCGCCGTTCACGCTGACGCGATAGCCGAGGATCGGATTGTCGCCATCGCTGGCAGGGGCGTCGAAGGTCAACCGCATCGAGCGGTAGGACGTCACCGCCTGAAGGTCGAGCGGTACCGAGGGTGTGCCGACCCGGGTGTACGGACGGCTGGTCGTGGGAGGGCCGTTGCCTGTGACGTTGGACGCCACCACCGAGAAGGTGTGGGCAACGCCGACGGGGAGGTCGTCGACCGTGCAGCTCAGAGAGGAGGACGGGTTCGGGAGGCAGCTGATGTCACCCGGTACCGCTGTGACCGTGTACGCGGTGACGGGTGCTCCCCCGTCGGTCGACGCGCCCCAGCTGACGATCACACCGTCGTGGTCGGCAGTCGGTGCCGTGGTCACCGCGCCAGGTGCGCCGGGTCTGACGACCGCCGCAAGCACGACGGTGGCGGGTGTGCCGGAGCCGATCGCGTTGCTGGCGACGACGTCGACCCGATACTCCCCCAGCGGATTCAGGCCCGCGACGGAGCAGCCTGTTGCTGTCGCCGGGACCGGGACACATCCCGAGCCCCCGTCCACCGAGACCGAGTACCCGGTCAGTGACAGGCCGCCGTCATCCGGCGCGGTCCAGGTGACGGCGACGGTCGAGCCGGCGCTGTCTCGAGCGACGGCGACGTCGCCCGGCTCGCCGGGAGCCGATGCGGGAATGACCCGGTCGGTCGCCGCAGAATTCGCCGAATTGCCGACGGCATTCGTCGCGTAAACGAAGAAGGTGTACGGGTTGCCGTTCACGAGTCCGCTGATGGTGCACGGACTGGCCTCGCAGGTCGCCGATGGACCACCCGCGGCCGAGACCACCGTGTAGGACTCGATGGAACGTCCTCCGTCGACAACGGGTGCGTCGAAGGAGACGAACGCCTGCCCGGAGCCCGCCGTGGCCGCTACGTTCTCCGGCGGAGCCGGCACGGTCGCCGGCGTGACCGGCACGGATGCCGGGGAAGCCCCGCTGCCGCCGACGGCATTCGTGGCGGTTGCGGTGAATGTGTACGCGGTGCCGTTTCGCAGTCCGGTGACGGTGCAGGTCGCGGAGGGGCAGGAGACAACGATGTCGTCCGGTGTGGAGGTGATCGTGTAGTAGGTGACGGGACTTCCACCGTTCCTCCCCGGTGAGATGACCACCGTCGCCGCGCCGTTCAGTGGTGTGGCGGTGATGGTCGTCGGCGCCGCCGGTGTCGTGGCCACGCGCACCGGGGCCGAGACGCCGGATGGCGTCGAGTCACCCGCTGCATTCGTGGCTTGGACGGTGAACCGGTAGGTGGCGCCGTTGACCAGTCCCGACACGGTGCACGGGCTCGCCGGACACCCGACCGTGATGCGCTGGTCGACGACCGTCACCTTGTAACCGGTGATCGGGCTTCCACCCGTGTCCGACGGAGCGACGAACGAGACCGTCGCCCGGGCGTCGCCTCCGACTGCCGTGACACCGGTGGGCGCCGCCGGCGCCGAGAATGGTGCGACGGCGTTCGAGTCGGCCGAATCAGGGCCCCGTCCGCGGTCGTTGTAGGCCGCGACCGTGAACCGGTAGGTCGATCCGTTGCGTAAGCCGGTCACCGTGCAACTGGTCACCGGGCCGCTGCAGGTGCTGAAGGCGCCGTCCGACCTCACGACGCGGTAGCCCTCGATCGGCGCGCCGCCGGTCGGCGGCGCGGTCCATGTCAGCCGGACGAGCCCGTTGCCCGGCGTCGCCGCCAGGCCTGTCGGCTGACCCGGAACCGTGGAGGGGACCACCGTGTTGGAGGCCGTCGACAGCAGCGACAAGCCGGCAAGATTGCGGGCCCGGATGCGAAAGGCAGAGGACTCGCCGTTGGTCAGCCCGCCGACGACGCACGGGGCGGCGCTGCACGTCCATTCCCGGCTCTGCGTCGACGACGTCACCAGGTATCCGGTGACGGGGCTGATCTTGCCATCCGCGGGTTGCACGAAGGTCAACGTGGCCGTTCCGTTGCCTGGCGTCGCTCTCACGTCGGTCGGCGGCGGCGGCGGGGCGTCCACGATGATCGCCGGACTTGCGTCAGACGGGACGGATCTGCCGGCGACGTTGACCGCTGTGACGCTGAAGGAGTACGGCACCTTGCCGAGAAGTGGCTGCATCGTGCACGGGGACGTCGAACAGTTCTGCGTTGCACCACCTGGGTTCGCCGTGACCGTGTATCCGCTGACGACGGCACCGCCGTCGTTGGATGGTGCGGTCCAGGCCACCCGCGCGCGGCCGGCCACGGCGGTGGCCGTGACATGACCCGGAGCCTGCGGCGGGGCGGCGCCGAACGTGACGACGGCCGTTCCCGCCGACCCTTTCTGGCCCGGTCCGCTGCCGCCGGTGCCGTATTTGACCCCGACGGTCGCATCGGCCAGGTAGCTGGGGTTCGTGTAAGACGAGCCACCACCTCCTCCGGCGCTCACCACCGAGAAGCCGGAGGTCCCGATCCCGCCACCACCTCCACCCGCGTAGCCACCGCCGCCTTCACCGCCGTAGTAGCGGTCCACGGAATCGGAGTGACCGCCGTCACCCCCCGGTGCCAGCTCGACCAAGATCAAGGATCTCGGCCGGCCGCCGGTGCCGCCGTTGGCCTTGTTCCCACTGCCGCCGGCGCCTGGACTGTTACCCACCGCTCGTGCACCGGGGTAGACGGACGAGTTGCCGCCCCCGCCCCCGTCTCCCGCGTTGCCCCCGCCACCGGTGATGGCGCCGCCACCACCGCCGGCGCCGGCCACGGCGATGAGCCACACCTGCCTGCCGCCGGTCGACACGAAGACGCCCGACGCACCGCCTCCGGAGGTGAGGCGCCCGGGCGTTCCGGCATACCCCGTGACAACGGTGATGCTGTCGGCACCGGTCGGGAATGTCACGGTCCCGGTCACGAGACCGCCGTTACCACCGGGCGCGCCGCCCTCATTCGTGAACGTACTGCCGCCACCTCCGGCACCGGTGACGGCTATCGATGCCGTTCGAACCCCAGCCGGAATATTCAGAGTGGTGGACGCCGGCTCCGTGCAGGTCACGGTGCTCGCGGGGGCGGGAGTGGTTCCGTCGATGCACGGCGACTCGGATGCGGCATCAGCGGTCGGCAGGCCGAAGATTCCTGATGCCGCCACGATCGCGGTTACCAAGATGACGCCAATGCGTGCCGTGACTCGCCTGGGGCCGGGGTAGCTGCTGATCGCCGTCACCGGGTGCTCATCGGCACCCGCCAGCGGTGCTTGACCTCCGCGTGACCTCCTCAGAGGTCGCCCTCGGCCGACCTCAATGAGCGAAGTGGCGCGTCCCGCTGAAGTAGAGGGTGATCCCGGCAGCCTTGGCGGCCTCGACGACCTCCCCGTCGCGGACGGATCCGCCCGGCTCCACCACGGCCCGTACGCCGGCCTCGGCCAGCACCAGGAAGCCGTCGGCGAAGGGGAAGAACGCGTCGCTCGCGGCGACGCTGCCGCTCGCCCGGTCGCCGGCCCGCGCCACGGCGAGCTTCGCCGCGTCGACCCGGTTGACCTGACCCATGCCGACCCCGACGGTGGCGCCGTCGTCGGCGAGCAGGATCGCGTTCGACTTCACCGCGCGGATCGCCCGCCAGGCGAAGGCGAGGTCGGCGAACGTCGCGGCATCGGCGGCGTCACCGGCCTGCAGGGTCCAGGTGGCGGGGTCGTCACCGGGGGCGTCGAGCCGGTCGGCCGTCTGGATCAGCAGGCCGCCGGAGATCGGCCGCGCCTCGATGCCGGTCCCCTCGCCGGGGCCCGGGCACTCGAGCAGCCGGATCGACGGCTTGCGGCTGAGGATCTCGACGGCGCCGGGCTCGTACGCGGGCGCGCAGACCACCTCGGTGAAGATCTCCGCGACCTGCTCGGCCATGGCGACCGTGACCGGGCGGTTGGTGGCGATGACGCCGCCGAAGGCGCTCACCGGGTCGCAGGCGTGCGCCTTCGCGTGGGCATCAGCGATCGACTCGGTGCTGACGGCGATGCCGCACGGGTTGGCGTGCTTGATGATCGCGACGCACGGCTCGGCCTGGTCGTAGGCGGCCCGCCGGGCGGCATCGGTGTCGACGTAGTTGTTGTAGGACATCTCCTTGCCGTGGTGCTGCACGGCTTCGGCGATGCCGACCGCGCCGGGCAGCCGGTAGAGCGCCGCCTTCTGGTGCGGGTTCTCGCCGTAGCGCAGCACGCCCGCGCGGGTCCAGGCCCCGCCGACCCACAGCGGGAAGCCGTCCGGCTCGGTGGCCACGTCGTTGGCCAGCCAGGACGCGACGGCCACGTCGTAGCTGGCGGTGTGGGCGAACGCCTCGGCGGCGAGCCGGAGCCGGAACGGCAGGTCGAAGCCGCCGGCCTCGAGCGCGCGGACCACGTCGGCGTAACGCGAGGGCGAGGTGACGACCGCGACGCTCTCGGCGTTCTTGGCCGCCGCGCGGATCATGGTCGGGCCGCCGATGTCGATCTGCTCGACGACCTCGGCCTGCCCCGCGCCCGACGCGACCGTCTCGACGAAGGGGTACAGGTTGACGACGACCAGCTCGAACGGCGCGTAACCGAACTCGGCGAGCTGCGCGACGTGAGAGGGCTTGGAGAGGTCGGCGAGCAGGCCGGCGTGCACCGCGGGGTGCAGCGTCTTGACCCGGCCGTCGAACGCCTCCGGGAAGCCGGTGACCTCGCTGACGGGCGTGACGTTCACCCCGAGGCCTGCCAGCACCTTGGCCGTGGAGCCGGTGCTGACCACCTCGACCCCGGCGGCGATCAGCGCGGGGGCGAGCACGTCGAGCCCGCTCTTGTCGTACGCGCTGATGAGGGCGCGTCGTACCGGGCGCAACTGCTCGCTCATGGGGAGACCTTCTTCGTTCGGATCGTGGAACAGAGCTGGTGGATGGTGTCGACGTACAGGTCGCGCTCGACCGCCTGGATACGCCCGCGCAGCGAGTCCTCGTCGTCACCCGGACGCACGGCCACCGCAGCCTGCGCCAGGATCGGGCCGGTGTCGACGCCCTCGTCCACCTCGTGGACGGTGCAGCCGGTCACCTTGACCCCGTACGCCAGCGCGTCACGGATGGCGTGCGCGCCGGGGAAGGCCGGCAGGAGCGACGGGTGCGTGTTGACGATGCGGAAGCGGCTCACCACTGCCGGGCCGAGCACCTTCATGTAGCCGGCGAGCACCACGAGGTCGGGGTCGGACGCCGCGATCGCGTCCGCCACGGCCGCGTCGAACGTGCTCCGCTCGGCGAAGTCGCTCAGCGGGACGGTCCAGACCGGCACCCCGGCTGCGGTGGCGCGCTGCTCGGAGACGATGCCGGTGCGGTCGGTGCCGACCGCCACGACATCGGCGGGGAAGTCGGGGTTGCGACTCGCATCCAGGATCGCCTGCAGCGTGGTGCCGGCGCCGGACGCCAGCACGACGAGGCGGGCGGGCACGGCGATGAGCCTAGTGGTGCTTCGGATCAGGTGCGGCGGCGGAGCAGGCGGCGGCGGGGACGTGCCGCCGGCTCGTCATCCGTGGGCTCGTCCGCGGGCTCACTGTCGGCCTCGGGTTCGCCGTCAGCCCCGGGCTCGTCACCGGCTTGAGCGGCGACCAGCTCCTGCAGACCGGTGAGGTCGAGCGGCTGGGTGAGCTCGGCGTCCCAGCCCGGCACGTCGTCGTGCTTGGTCAGATCGATGACCGGCCCGGCAGCGGCGGTCAGGTCGACCGTGTCGGAGGTCGGCTCGGGCTCGTCGTGCCCGGGCTTGTCGTGCTTGGTCAGGTCGATCTTCGTCGAGTCGACCTCGGTCAGATCGATGACGACCGTCGGGCTCTTGTCGTCCGACTCGTCGCCCATGTCGTCGAGGTCGTCCTCCTGCCCGCGCCGGAGCCGGAGCCCTCGGACGGGGCGGCTGACCTTCGCCGCCGCGGCAGTGCGCCAGCCGGCGAGCCGCTCGGCGACGGAGGCGCTCTCGGCATCCGCGTGGGTCAGGCGGTAGCGCCGGTACGCGACCAGGCCGAGCACGGTGAGCAGCGCCGGCACGCCGATCTCGAGCGCTGCGAACGCCGCCGTCGACAGGGGCGAGGGACCCACCGTCGCGAGGCGACCCGCTGCCACCGGCCCACCCGATGCGGCGGCGATGACGCCGGCGAGCACGCCGACGGCCACGGCGATGGACGCGCCGAGCGCGAGCGTGCGGCCCCAGCGCGGGGTGCGCGGCAGCCGGCGGACGGCGACGAGACCGGCGAGCACCCCGGCGGCCGGACCGACCACGAAAAGGACGTACACCGGCCAGGGCACCGCGCTGCCCGGCAGCCCGGCGAGCATCGGCAGGCCGGGCACGTCACCGAGCTGCACGCGCGTGGGGCTGACGACGGTGCCGGCACCGATGGAGAAGCCGGGGCCGAGCACGTACGCGCCGGTCCAGGCCAGCACGTTGGGGGCGAGCCCGAGCTGGATGGCGAGCAGGCCGATGCCGCCGACGACGCCCGCCTTCTCCGGGCGGGCGAGGTCTGCTGCGTCGGACAGGTGGGTGACGAGCATGAGGGCGGTGCACAGGGCGGACGCGGCGAGCAGGACGCCGAAGGCCGTCACCAGACCCTGACCCACCGCCCGCACCAGGCCGGTGTCGGTGCCGGTGCGCGGGAGCGCGCGGGCGGCGCCGAACGCCGCCCCGAGCAGGGCCACCACGAAGGCACCGAGCGCTGCGGACTGCGACGACACGCGTACGGCCGGGTCCGAGACGACTGTCGCGACGAGGGCGGCCGTGACCGCGTACGGCACGGCGACACAGACGGCGCAGCCCAGCACCGCCCGGCCGCGGCGGGCCGCCGGGCGCACCTTGGCGACCTTCGCGCCGGCCCGCCGGGCCAGCGCCGCGAAGACCAGGGAGAGGCCGAGCGGGACGAGGCCGGCGCTGCCGTCCGGCAGGTGCAGGCGGGCGCCGTGGCCGAGCAGCCAGAAGGCCCCCGAGGTACGGAGCACGTCGCCGATCGGCGCGCTGGTGCGCGGCTCACCGACCCAGATGACGAGGGCCAGCGCCGTGACCAGCACGAGGCCGACGAGGGCGGCGACGAGAGCCGCGCTCAGCCCCTTGAGGGCCCGGGACGGGCGCGGCGCCGGTCGCGGCGGGCGCGGCCGGCTGGGGCGGGCTGCCGGACGGGAGCCGGAGGGCCGCCCACGGGAGCCGCCGCTCGAGGTGCGCGTGTCGGTGGGCGTGGAAGTCATTGCCGGTCAGGGTGTCACGCAGCGTCCGCCGACCGGCGGTGAAACGCCGCCCGCCGACCACCCCGGGTTGCGGGATGGCCGGCGGGCGGTGGTGAAGGGTTCAGCCGGTCAGCGGTTGGTCTTCTGCCAGGGCAGACGCTCGCCCGAGGCGGCGAAGCTGAAGAAGGCGAAGACGGCCTGCACGATGGCCAGGATCAGGCCGAGGTACGTGCCGAACCGTGCTCCCGCACCGATGCCCAGGTCGTCGTAGGTCACCCAGCGCAGCAGGACGATGAGAGCAGCGAGCACCGGAACGGCCAGGTTGAGCAGGGCCCAGCTGACGTTGGTACCGCCGACCTGGCCGACAGAACCGGTGTTGCGGCCGGCGAACACACGAGCCGCTACTGACGCGGCCACGAAGATCATCAGAAGGCACGGGAGCCAAGCCCCGATCCCCGAGCCCCACGCGCTCTTGCTGGCGCTGAGGTTTCCGACGCTGACGCCGTACCAGGGCAGGAGGCTGTCGATGAAAGCCAGCACACCGACCGCCATCACCACCAGGTCGTTACGGCCGATGTTTCGGCCGGCGATGACGGGCATGCCGAGATCCTCCTGAGGCTGGTGGGCGCCGGCCGGATGCCGACGACGCCGTGGGCAGTGTGCTCACAAGCGATCACACACGCAAGTCACAGCATGACCATCTCGGGACCAAACGAAACGGCCGCCGTCACACTGCGTTGAAAACAGTGGACGACGGCCGTGACGTCAGTGACAGGCAGTTACGCCTTGGCGCGCATGATCTCGATCATCAGGCGGGCGGTCTCGCTCGGGGTCTTGCCGACGCGGACGCCGGCCTTCTCGAGAGCTTCCTTCTTCGCCTGGGCGGTGCCGGCCGAGCCGGAGATGATGGCGCCGGCGTGGCCCATCGTCTTGCCCTCGGGTGCGGTGAAGCCGGCCACGTAGCCGACGACCGGCTTGGTGATGTGCTTGTCGATGTGAGCGGCAGCGCGCTCCTCGGCGTCGCCGCCGATCTCGCCGATCATCACGATCGCGTCGGTCTCCGGGTCGGCCTCGAACGCGTCGAGCGCGTCGATGTGCGTGGTGCCGATGACCGGGTCGCCGCCGATGCCGACGCAGGTGGAGAAGCCGAACTCACGCAGCTCGTACATCATCTGGTAGGTCAGCGTGCCGGACTTGCTGACCAGCCCGATGCGCCCGGCCGGGGTGATGTCGGCGGGGATGATGCCGGCGTTGCTCTTGCCCGGCGAGGCGATGCCCGGGCAGTTGGGGCCGATGATCCGGCTGGTGCCCTTCTCGAGCGAGTACGCGTAGAACTCGGTCGAGTCGTGCACCGGGATGCCCTCGGTGATGACGACGATGAGCGGCATCGCCGCGTCGATCGCCTCGATGACGGCGTCCTTGACGAACTTCGGCGGGACGAAGACGACCGACACGTCGGCGCCCGTCTTCTCCATCGCCTCGGTGACGGTGCCGAAGACCGGCAGCCCGTCGACCTCGGTGCCGGCCTTGCGGGCGTTGACACCGCCGACGACGTTGGTGCCGGCGGCAACCATGCGGCGGGCGTGCTTGCTGCCCTCGCCGCCGGTGATGCCCTGGACGATGACCTTGGACTTCTCGGTGAGCCAGATAGCCATTTCTCGTACCGCTCTCAGACCGCGCTTGACGCGAGTTCGGCGGCCTTGCGGGCCGCGCCGTCCATGGTCTCTTCCAGGTGCACGACCGGAAGTGCCGCTTCTGTCAGGATGCGCCGGCCCTCGACGACGTTGTTGCCGTCGAGCCGTACGACCAGGGGCTTCGTCGCGGCGTCGCCGAGCAGGGCGATCGCCTGCACGATGCCGTTCGCGACGGCGTCACAGGCGGTGATGCCGCCGAAGATGTTGACGAACACCGACTTCACGGCCGGGTCGCCGAGGATGATCCCGAGCCCGTCGGCCATGACCTGGGCGCTCGCGCCGCCGCCGATGTCGAGGAAGTTGGCAGGCTTCTGACCGCCGAACTCCTCACCGGCGTAGGTGACGACGTCCAGCGTGGACATGACGAGGCCGGCGCCGTTACCGATGATGCCGACGCTGCCGTCGAGCTTCACGTAGTTGAGGTGCTTCTCCTTGGCGGCCTGCTCCAGCGGGTCGACCGCGCTCTTGTCCTCGAGGGCGGCGTGCGCCTCGTGGCGGAAGTCGGCGTTCTCGTCGATGCTGACCTTGCCGTCGAGGGCCACGACCTTGCCGTCCTGGGTGAGGATCAGCGGGTTGACCTCGACCAGCGTGGCGTCCTCGCCGACGAAGACCTTCCAGAGCTTCTCGAGCAGCTCGGCGGCACCGTCGAGCGCCTCGGCGGGCAGGTGCCCGGCCTCGGCGATGCTGCGGGCCTTGGCCCGGTCGACGCCGACGAGCGGGTCGATCGCGATCCGCGCCAGCATTTCGGGCTTGGTGGCCGCGACCTCCTCGATCTCCATGCCGCCCTCGACGGAGCACATGGCGAGGAAGGTGCGGTTGGCCCGGTCCAGCAGGAAGGACGCGTAGTACTCCTGCGCGATGGCGCTCGCGTTCTCGACGAGGACCTTGTGGACCGTGTGGCCCTTGATGTCCATGCCGAGGATGGCGGTCGCCTTGGCCTCGGCATCGGCCGCGTCATCCGCGACCTTGACGCCGCCCGCCTTGCCGCGGCCGCCTGCCTTGACCTGTGCTTTCACCACCACTCGGCCGCCGAGCTCCTGCGCGATGGCGCGGGCTTCGTCAGGGGTGGTCGCGACCTTGCCGGTGGGCACGGGGACGCCGTATTGAGCGAAGAGTTCCTTCGCCTGGTGTTCGAAGAGGTCCACGAGGACGGGACGCTATCGGCTCGCGGTCCGGCGTGCGGCGCCACCCCGTCAGCTGGGGACAATTTCACCCTTCGCATGCCCGGTTCGCCCCGATCTCAGCCGCCACAGGCGTCGCACACCGTCACCACTCGAAGGTCGCGGCAGAGTGTGCCGATAGGTGGTGACGGACGGCTGGAATCGAGGGAACGTGCCCATGGCGGGCGGGGCGGTGGACTGGCGGGCGGAGCTGCTCGCCGACCCCGTGCTGTCCGTCGACTGGGCGATCCCGCCGGCCGGCGGGGAGCTGAACCGCCTCGGATGGCCGGACTATGTGCCGCACCGTGCGGTCCGCTGGGGCCGGGCCGCACTGGCCGAGCACGAGATCGTCCTCGTCGTCTGGGACTTCGAGGTGCTCGGCGGCAGCTTCGGTGAGCTCGACGCGGGCTCCGTGCTCGCCGCGGTCGACGCCGCCGTACGCGCCCGCCGGCCGCTGGTGAGCCTGCTGCGCAGCGGCGGCACCCGGCTGCAGGAGGGCGTGGCCGGCCTGGTCGGCATGGCCCGCGCGACCATCGGCGTGCACCGCCTCGCCGAAGCCGGGGTGCCGCACATCAGCGTCGCCGATCACCCCACCACCGGCGGCGTGTGGGTGACGCTGGGCAGCCGCGCCGATCTGCGGTGCGCGGTGCGCGGCGCGACGGTCGGTTTCGCCGGGCCACGGGTGGTGGAGGCCGTCACCGGCACACCCCCGCCGCCGGACAGCCACACCGGCGACAGCGCGTACGCGGCCGGCCTGGTCGACGCGGTCGTCGACCCCCCGCAGGTACGGCAGTGGCTGGACCGGGCACTGTCCGCCCTCGACGCACCGCCGGTACGCCGGCCGCAACCCCCGCCCGCACCGGACGTTCCGCTGCGCACCGGCGCCGAGCAGGTGGCCCACGCCCGCACCGCGGACCGGCCGGGCGGCTCCGAGCTGCTCGCGCGGCTCCTGCACGACCCCGTCCACCTGCGAGGCCGCGACGGCACCGTGGCCGTCGCCGTCGGACGCCTCGCCGTCAGCGACCAGCCGGTCGTCGCCGTCGCGCTGGCATCCGGGCGTGGCGGCCGCCCGACCCCGGCCGGCTACCGCTTCCTCACGCGCGCCGCCCGCCTCGCCGGCCGGCTGGACGTCGCCCTGCTGACCCTCGTCGACACCCCCGGGGCCGAGCCGGGCCCGGCGGCCGAGCGGGACGGTCTGGCCGCGGCGATCGGCGAGGCCATGGACGCGGTGCTGACCTGCCCGGCGGCGACCGTCGGCGTCCTGGTCGGCGAGGGCGGCTCCGGCGGGGCGCTGGCAGCCGCGTGCTGTGACGCGCTGCTGGTGACGCCCGACGCCTACTTCGCGGCGCTCGCACCCGAGGCCGCGGCAGCCGCCCTCCGGATGCCCGCCGACGAGATCGCCGGCCACTACGGGCTGCGCCCCACCGACCTGGTTGAGCTCGGGGTGTGCGACGCGGTCATCCCGGCGCCGGGCACGGACGGGGCCCGGACGGGCTTCGCCGACGCCGTCGCACTCGCCGTGGCGGAGCAGAGCCGGCGCGATCCGGCACGGCGCCGCGACTCGCGCGACCGCCGCTGGTCCGGCGCGCTCCCGGGCGTCCTCGGCGACCCTCAGCCGACAACCACATGAGCGCTCCCCCGCGTACGTCGGCCGGCCTGCTCGGCGAGGGCGTACGTGCGCTCGCGGCGGCTCCCCGCGTCCTGCTCACCAAGGCGGGCGAGCCCGGTGTGCTGCGCTCGACCGCCCGCGAGGTCGGCTGGCTCGCCACCCGCGTCGCGCTCTACCCGACCGGCCTCGGCCCCGGGCGCCAGATCCGGCCGCCGGGCTCGGACGAGGAGCTGCGCACGGCCGCCGAGATCCGGCGGGTGCCCGGCCACGGTCCCGGCAACCCGCGCGACGTCCCGGTGCTGCTGCTGCACGGCCTCGTCGACAACCGGTCGGTCTTCCTCCGGCTGCGCACGTCGCTGGCGCGCCAGGGCTTCACGTCGCTGCTGAGCATGAACTTCCCGGTGCTGACCGCCGACATCACCACCGCCGCCCGGCAGCTGGCCGAGGTGGTCGAACGCATCTGCATCCGCTCGGGCTACGAGCGCATCCACGTCGTCGCGCACTCGATGGGCGGCCTCATCGCGCGCTACTACATCCAGCGGCTCGGCGGCGACGCCCGCGTCTCGGTGCTGGTGACGCTCGCGACCCCGCACGCCGGCACCGCGGCGGCCCGCCTGCTGCCATACGGGGTGGTGCGCCAGCTGCGGCCGGGCTCCGCCCTGCTCGACGAGCTGGCCCTGCCGACGCCCGGGTGCCGCACCCGCATCGTGTCCATCTACAGCGACCACGACGTGATGGTGGTGCCGTCCGTCGCAGGCCGGCTCGACCACCCCGATCTCGACGTCCGCAACGTCCTGCTTCCCGGCGCCGGCCACCACACGCTGGCCAACGACCGCCGCTCGGTCGCCGAGATCGAGCACGCGCTGGGTGGCGACCCGTATCCGTCCGGCGACTTCGCGACCGACTCCGCCGAAGCAGCACCGCACGGCTCGGCCGATGGTGACGCTCAGTAGTTCGCAGCTGAGCGCTGTGTGCACGTTGGGCAGTGGTTGTCCGTCGTTGATCCGGCACCGTGACGAGCGCCACAGGAACGCCGTTCTCGAACTGTCCTAGCTGCATCGGTACGCAGCCGGCTGTGACGTCGGACGCAGTGACCGGACGGGGCGGCGCGGCAACCCATACCGGCGTCCCGATACGTTTCCCCCGCTTCGTCCGGGCAACCGCCGGTCCGGCTCGTCCACGCGGGTCCGGCGGTCTCTTTCCGCCACCTGCCCGCGGCAAGAGACCCAGCCACTTCCTCCCCGCCCGGAGCGTCAGCCTGTGCTTCCCCCTTACCCGCCGTCGCGTCCGAAACCCGTGCGTGCCCGTCGCTCCGCACGAGCCCTGCCGGCCCTCGTCCTGACGGCGCTGCTGGGCGGGACGTTGACCGCCGGCCCCGCCTTCGCCGCCGGCGAGGCGCCGCCCTCCCCCTCCGTGCAGGCACCGGGCACCGTCGGCTTCACCAACACCAACACCAACACCAGTACCAACACCGATTCGGTCGGTGACGTCGACGACGCCAACATGATGCGGCTGGTGCTGAACGCCGAGCGGGCCAAGCGCATACGCGCCGAGGCCGAGGCCGCGGTCGAGACGCTGCCCGAGAAGATCAGGAAGCTCGAGCGCACGATCCTCGCCAGCCCGGTCTACGTCCGCCCGACCTCCGGCGTCGTCACCCAGTGGTACGGCAGCCACCCCGGCGTCGACATCGCCCCGCCGTACGGCACCCCGATCGTGGCCGTGCACTCCGGCGTCGTCACCTTCGTGGGCCTGCAGGACGGCTACGGCATGCACGTCGAGGTGGCGCAGGCCGACGGCTTCGTGACGACGTACTCGCACATGTCGGCGTTCGCCGTCGCGGTCGGTCAGCTGGTCGTCGCCGGGCAGCCGCTCGGCGCGGTCGGCAGCACCGGCTGGTCGACCGGACCCCACCTGCACTTCGAGGTGCACCTGCCGAACGGTGACCGCACCGACCCGGCGCTCTGGCTGCGCTGGCACGGCATCGCGCTCACCCCCGAGCCCGGCCTCGAGCCCGAGCCGATCCCGTAGGACGACCGCTACGACCCGACGGTCAGAGCTTCTCGACCGGGGCGTAGCGCAGCAGCAGCTCCTTGACGCCGACGTCGCCGCCGAAGTCGATACGCGCCCGCGCCTTGTCGCCCTCGCCGCTCACCCCGACGACCCGGCCGAGCCCCCACGCCGAGTGCGTGACCCGGTCGCCCGGGTCGAGCGGGATGATCGGCCGCAGGCCCGGGCCGGCCGCCCGGCGCCCGGCGGATCCGTAGCTCGGCGCGATCCGCTGCGCCGCTGCTGCCATCGCGGGCTCCGGCAGCCGCCGCCAGTCGATCAGTGCGGGCGGGATGTCGTCCAGAAAGCGTGACGGCGGCCCGTAGCGCGGCTCGCCCCAGCCCCGGCGGGTGACGGCGCGGGTGAGGTAGAGCCGCTGCTCGGCGCGGGTCAGGCCGACGTACGCGAGCCGGCGCTCCTCCGACATCTCCGTCGGGTCGGTGAAGGTGCGCTCGTGCGGGAAGTTGCCGTCCTCGAGCCCGGTGAGGAAGACGACCGGGAACTCCAGGCCCTTGGCCGCGTGCAAGGTCATGAGCGTGACGACCCCGCCGTCGGCGTCGGGGATGTCGTCGGTGTCGGCGACCAGCGAGATCTGCTCGAGGAACTCGGCGAGGCCGGTGCCGCGCCCCTGCTCGGCCTGGTCCTGGTCCGTAACGGCACCCTCGATCTCGCCCAGCCGGTCCTCGAACTCGCGCGCGAAGGCGACGAGCTCCTCCAGGTTCTCGGCACGGCCCTGCTCCTGCAGGTCGGGGCTCTGCCGCAGCTCCTCGACGTAGCCGGTGCGGTCGTACAGCAGCTCGAGCAGCTCGGACGCGGGCACTCCGGCGTCCGCCGCCTCGCGGGCGTCGGTCATGATCGTCATGAACGCCTCGACCGACTTGACCGACCGGGTCGCCATGCCGTTGATCTCGCGGACGCGCTCCAGCGCCGCGTAGAACGTGATCCGCTCCCGGTCGGCGAAGCCCGCCACCGCCGCCTCGGCCCGGTCACCGATCCCGCGCTTGGGCACGTTGAGGATCCGGCGCAGGCTGACCGTGTCGGCCGGGTTGGCCAGCACGCGCAGGTACGCGATCGCGTCGCGCACCTCGCGCCGCTCGTAGAAGCGCACCCCGCCGACGACCTTGTACGGCAGCCCGACCCGGATGAAGACGTCCTCGAAGCTGCGGCTGGCCGCATTGGTGCGGTAGAAGACGGCGACGTCGGACGGCTTCACCCCGGCCGTGTCGCTCAGCCGGTCGACCTCCTGCGCGACGAAGGCGGCCTCGTCGTGCTCGTTGTCGGCGACGTAGCCGACGACCTTCTCGCCATCGCCGTTGTCGCTCCAGAGCCGCTTCGGGATCCGGTCCGGGTTCTTCGAGATGACCGCGTTCGCCGCCGACAGGATCGTCTGGGTGCTCCGGTAGTTCTGCTCGAGCAGCACGGTGGTCGCGTCGGGGTAGTCGGTCTCGAACTCCACGATGTTGCGGATGTTGGCGCCGCGGAAGGCGTAGATCGACTGGTCGGCGTCGCCGACGACGCACAGCTCCGCCCGCTCCTGGCTCGCGATCGGAGCCTGCCCGTCGACCTGCGCGTCCACCCCCACCAGCTCGCGGATGAGGACGTACTGGGCGTGGTTGGTGTCCTGGTACTCGTCGACCAGCACGTGCCGGAAGCGGCGCCGGTAGTGCTCGGCGACGTCGGGGAAGGCCTGCAGCAGCGCGACCGTGGTGCCGATCAGGTCGTCGAAGTCGAGCGCGTTGGCCCGCTGCAGCGCGGCCTGGTACTGCGCGTAGATGTCGGCGAGCTGGATGTCCTCGGCCGTCTCCGCCTTCGAGCGCGCAGCCTCCCAGTCGACGAGCTCGTTCTTCAGGTTGCTGATGCGGGCGCCGAGCGAGCGCGCCGGATACCGCTTCGGATCGAGGTCCAGCCCGCGTACCACCTGCGTGATGAGGCGGTGCTGGTCCTGGGTGTCGTAGATCGTGAAGTTGGGCGTGAAGCCGAGGACCCGGCCGTCGCGGCGCAGGATGCGCACGCACGCGCTGTGGAACGTGCTGACCCACATGAAGCGGGCGCGCGGCCCCACCAGCGTGGACACCCGCTCCCGCATCTCGCCGGCGGCCTTGTTGGTGAACGTGATGGCGAGGACCTCGCCCGGGTCGACCCCCCGCGCCGCCAGCAGATACGCGATGCGCCGGGTCAGCACGCGTGTCTTGCCGGACCCCGCACCCGCCACGACCAGCAGCGGACCGCCCTCGTGGACCACCGCCGCCCGCTGCTCCGGGTTGAGGCCCTCGAGCAGCGCGGCGACGCGTGCGGCGCGTCTGCCCTCCGCCGCGGCGATCGCCTCGGAATTCGGAGGCTCGGAGTTGGGAGGCTCGGAGTTGGCGACCTTCGGGGCTTCGGGAACGTCCAGTGGAAGCGTGCTCATCGCGCCCGATCGTACGTTCGAGAGATGATCCAAATTGATGGCCCCGCGCGCGTTTTGCGGCGCCGCCCGGGCGGAAGTTCCCCCCGATGAGCCGTCATTCAGAGCACCGCGACGAGCAGGCCCGGCAGGAAGACCCGTTCCATGAGAACCGCCGTGAGCACGGCGGGATGACCCCGCGGCCCGACGACGAGGCCCTGGCCCGTCGCACCGAGGAGGAGCGGGCCGAGCTGGGCCTGACCTCCTTCGACCCCGACGAGGTGCCGGCCGCGACCGACGCGGCGCCCGCCTACGACCCGGCGGAGGACGAGGAGTACCAGAAGGGCCGGGCGGAGGTCGACCGGGAGTCCGAGGAGGGTGAGCTGCGACCGCTCACCGCGGAGAACCCCGACCCGCCCTCCCACTACGACCGCAGCTGACACCTCCCGCCCTCCGGGCGCCCGGCGCGGCAGGATGAGGGGCATGGCCCTCGACGACGCCGAGATCGAACGCGTCCTCTGCATCACCGCACATCCGGACGACGTCGACTTCGGGGTCGGGGGCACGGTCGCGGGCTGGACCTCGCGCGGCATCGAGGTCGCGTACTGCATCATCACCAGCGGCGACGCGGGTGGCTTCGACCCGACGGTGCCGCGCAGCGACATCCCGGGCATCCGGCAGGCCGAGCAGCGCGCGGCGGCGGAGGCGGTCGGGGTCAGCGACGTGGTGTTCCTCGGCTACCCCGACGGGGCGCTGGAGGTGACGCACGAGCTGCGGCGCGACATCTCCCGGGAGATCCGGCGGGTGCGCCCGCAGCGCGTCGTCTGCCAGTCGCCCGAGCGCAACTGGGAGCGGGTCTTCGCGTCGCACCCGGACCACCTGCGGGCGGGCGAGGCCGCGCTCTGCGCCGTCTACCCGGACTCGCGCAACCCGTTCGCCCATCCGGAGTTGCTGGCCGCCGGCTTCGTCGACTGGTCGGTCTCCGAGGTGTGGATGATGGCGGCGCCGGCCCACCTGGTGAACCACTGGTCCGACGTCACCGACTGCTTCGAGCGCAAGGTGGCGGCGCTGCGGGCACACGTGAGCCAGACCGCCGACACCGATCTCGATGTGGTGCTGCGCGGGTGGCTGGGTGCCCAGGCGCAGGCGGCCGGGCTCGAGGCGGGCCGGCTGGCCGAGGCGTTCCACGTCATCAGCACCGTCTGACGGCGGGTTCTTACGCCGACCGCGCGGCTTTTACCACCGGGACACGCGCGCGGCATTCATGGGGCTTTAAGTCTGGGTGCGTAGCGTTGCCCGCGATGATGAGGACCGCATGACGACGACCGCCCGTCGCCCCGGCAGCGAGGCAGGCTCCGCGCCCCTGCGCACCGCGTCGCGAGGGAGCGCGCCCGAGCCCCCCGGTGGCCGGCACCGGCCGCGCAAGCTGCTGGCCGTCATCGGCCTGCTCGCGATCGCCGGCCTGCTGGCCGCGCTCGTCGCCTCCCCCGTCGTCATCGGCGCCGGCCTCGTCGCGAAATCGGCCAGCGACCACTTCGACGACCTGCCGACCAGCCTGCCCACCCCGACCCTCGGCCGCGACAGCGTCATCCTGGCGGCCGACGGCAGCACCATCGCGGTGCTGCACGGCCCGGAGAACCGCATCCCGGTCAAGATCTCGCAGGTCTCGCAGGTGATGAAGACGGCGATCGTCGACATCGAGGACAGCCGCTTCTACACCCACCACGGCATCGACTTCCGCGGTCTCGCCCGCGCCGCCTTCAAGGACACCGACGGCGCGCAGCAGGGCGGCTCGACGATCACCCAGCAGTACGTGAAGAACGTGCTGCTCTACACCGCCGACACCTCCGAGGCGGCGTCGGCGGCGACCGACCGGTCCATCGCGCGCAAGCTGCGGGAGGCCCGGCTCGCCGTGGCGCTCGAGCAGCGCTGGAGCAAGGACCAGATCCTCGAGGGCTACCTGAACATCGCGTACTTCGGCCACGGTGCGTACGGCATCGGCGCCGCCGCGAAGCGCTTCTTCGGCACGACGGTCGACCAGCTCAACCTCGACCAGGCCGCGCTGCTCGCCGGCATGGTGCAGAGCCCGTCGGCGACCGACCCGCTGGAGCACCCGAAGGCGGCGTTCGACCGGCGCAACGTCGTGCTGGCCCGCATGCAGGAGCTCGGCCACCTCACCGCGGCGCAGCGCGCCTTCGCCGCTGCCCTGCCGCTCGGGCTGAACCCGGTGGCGCCGCCGCCCACCGCAGACCCGTGCCTGGTGTCCACCGCCGCCTTCTTCTGCGACTGGGTACGCAGCAAGCTGCTCGCCGACCCTGCGCTCGGCGACACCCAGGCGCTGCGCGACCAGCGGCTGCTGGAAGGCGGCCTGACGATCCGCACCGCCTTCGACTCGGCCGTCCAAGCCGCAGCGCAGCAGGCCGTGGACTCGACCGTCGAGCAAAGCAACAAGGTGACGGTCGCCGAGGCGATCGTGCAGCCGGGCACCGGCAACGTGCTCGCCATGGCTGTGAACAAGCCCTACGGCACCGGCCCGGGGCAGACCACCATCCCGTTGCCGGCGACGGCGGCGCTGCAGCCGGGGTCGACGTTCAAGGTCTTCACCCTCACGGCGGCCCTCGCGCAGGGCCTGCCCCTCTCGACGACGTACAACTCGCCGGCCTGTTACGTCTCGCAGATCTACATCAAGCCCCCCGGTGGAATCCAGCCGCTACCCGGGTGCAAGAACGGGTTCACCAACGCTGAGGAGGCCGAGGCCGGCAGCTTCAACATGGTCAACGGCACCTGGAACTCGGTGAACACCTTCTACATTCAGCTGGAGGAGAAGGTCGGGGTGAAGAGCGTCGCCGACATGGCCGTCCGCCTGGGTGTCCCGGCAGCCCGCTTCACGACGAAGCAGGCCAATGTCTACGCCGACCCGGACGCGTTCGGGTCATTGACCCTAGGCGCCATCATCGTCAGCCCGCTCGACATGGCCACCGCCTACGCGACGCTGGCCGCCGGCGGGGTGCGCTGTGATCCGCGCGGGGTGCTGTCCGCGACCGCGCCCGACGGCAAGGCCGTCTCGCTCACACCCAACCCCGCGTGCCAGCAGGTGATCAGCAAGACGGTCGCCGACTCGGTGACGAGTGTCCTCGAGGGCGTCATCACCAACGGCACGGGCTACCCCAACGCCTCGCTGTACGGCCGCCCCGCTGCCGGCAAGACCGGCACCACCGACGACCACGTGAGCGCCTGGTTCGTGGGTTACACACCGCAGCTCTCAGCCGCGGTGGAGGTCGGTGTCTACCAGGCGCCGGGCGACAATCCGCTGACGGACATCTACGCCGGTGGCCGCTACTACGGCTCCGTCTTCGGCGGTGACCTGCCGGCCATCGCGTGGGGCCAGTCGATGCGGGCAGCCCTGGCCAACCAGCCGTACGCGCCGCTCCCGCCGCCCGCCTCCGGATAAGCAGACCGGCTCGACGCCACCGGGATGGTTTGCGCCGGACGGGGCGTTGGCACAAGCTGGAAGAGAGGACGCGGCCCGAACCCCGGGCGGCGACCCCGTGACATTTGTTCCGCTCTGCGACCACACCGACCCGCGGCGCCAGTGTTGGCGCCGGTCCGGACCTGGAGGGGCTCGCCATGAGCATCCGTCACATCCCCAGCATCAACGACGTCGTCGCGCCGCCGGCCACCCGTGACGACCGCCCGGTCGACCACGCGTCGGCCCGCGAGCACCTCGCCCGGCAGGCGCTGATCGAGGCGCCGCTCGGCCCGGTCGGGCTCGAGCTGGAGCGTCACGTCGTCGACCTGGCCGACCCCTGCGCGGTCGTCTCCTGGCGGCGCCTCGACGCCGCCCTCGACGGGGTCACGCTCCCCTACGGCAGCCGTCTCACCCGCGAGCCTGGGGGCCAGGTCGAGCTCTCCACGCTGCCCGGGGCCGATGCCGCCGCGGCCGTGGAGGCGCTGCACGGCGACTCCGCGGCCCTGCTGCCGACGCTGGCCGCCGCCGGGCTCGGACTGCACGCCAGCGGCACCGATCCGGCGCGCGGCTCGGTGCGGGTGCACCCGGGTGACCGTTACGCCGCCATGGCCGGCTACTTCGGCGCCGCCGGTTACGCCGCCGACGCCGCGCTCATGATGTGCTCGAGCGCCTCGCTGCAGGTCAACGTGGAGGCCGGGCCCGAGCGCGGCTGGGCCGAGCGCGTGGCGCACATCCACCGGCTGTCGGCGGTGCTGCTCGCGCTGTCGTCCTGCAGCCCGCTGGCCCGCGGGATCGACAACGGCCTGCAGTCCGAGCGCGGCGCCATGTGGCAGCGGCTCGATCCGAGCCGCTGCGCACCGTTCCCCGGCCACGGCGACCCGGCCGGCGCGTGGGCGTCGTTCGCGCTCGCGGCACCGGTCATGCAGGTGTCCGACCCGGTGACCGGGCGGCGGACGCCCGTACGCGACCGGGTGCCGCTGATCAGCTGGGTCACCGGCGACCGCCTGCTGACCGGCCGCCGCCCGACCGTGGCCGACCTCGACCTGCACGCCACCACGCTGTTTCCCCCGCTGCGCCTGCGCGGCTTCCTCGAGCTGCGGCTGCTCGACGCGGTGCCCGCGCGGTGGTGGCCGGGTCTCGCGGCCCTCACCGTCGCGGTCATCGACGACCCGGTGGCCGCGGACCTCGCGGCCGAGGCCGCCGCGCCCGTGGTGCGGCGAACGGCTGCAGCGGCGCAGCTCGGCGTCGGCGACCCGCAGCTGCACACCGCCGTGACCGGCATGATCGCCGCCGCCCTGGCCGCCTCCCCGCAGGTGCTCGCGCCCGCGCTGCGGCCGGCCGTCGAGGACTGGGCGGAGCTGGTGGCGAGCGGGCGCACCCCGGCCGATCTCGTACGCGATCGCGCCCGCACCGACGGACCGCTCGCCTGTCTGACCGATCCCGACCTGTCATGACGGGGATCGAGACGACCGTCCGTGACCTCGAGGCGGCCCGCGTACGCACGCTCGAGTTGACCGCGTTCGACGACCCCGAGCTCACCGGCCAGCACTCGCCGCTGATGAGCCCGCTGGTCTGGGACCTCGCGCACGTCGGCCAGCAGGAGGAGCACTTCCTGCTGCATCAGCTGGCCTGGCGCGAGCCGCACACGTCACCCGTCTTCGTGCCGGAGATCGCCGCGCTGTACGACGCGTTCACACACTCGCGTGCGGCCCGCATCCGGCTGCCGCTGCTGGCGGCGGAGCAGGCCCGGCGCCACCTGCAGGACGTCCGCGCTCGCGTCCTCGACCGGCTGGCCGGCCCTGATCCGGTGGTCGCGGCGGACGGCGGTGTCGGTGCCCGGTTCGTCGGCGGGCTCGTGGTGCAGCACGAGCAGCAGCACGCCGAGACGATGCTCGCCACCCATCAGCTGCGCGCAGGGGCCGCGCTGCTCGTGCCGGCGCCGCCAGCGCGCCAGGCTGTGCCCGGGCTGCGGGGTGACCGCGCGCATGCGGCACGCATCCCGGCCGGCCCGGCGCGTATCGGCGCGGACCCGCAGCTCGCCCCGACCGCGCTCGACAACGAGCTGCCGCGCCACACCCGCGAGCTCGCCGCGTATCGCATCGGCCGGGTGCCGGTGACGGGCGGCGAATGGCTCGAGTTCCTCGCCGACGGCGGCTACCGCGACCCGCGCTGGTGGACCCCGGACGGCTGGGCCCACCGCGAAGTGGAAGGCATCGAGGCGCCACTCTTCTGGTCGCGCGACGGGGCCGGGGGCTGGACCGTCCGGCGCTTCGGCCGCGAGCTGCCGGTGGCGCCCGACGAGCCGGTGCAGCACGTCGACTTCCACGAGGCGCAGGCGTATGCCCGTTGGGCCGGTGGGCGACTGCCGACCGAGTTCGAGTGGGAGCAGGCGGCGACCGGGGTGCCGGCGGCGGACGTACGCACCGCGAACGTGGACGGTCGTGCGCTCGGGCCCGCCGCGGTCGGCAGCTACCCCGCGGGGGCGAGCGCGTACGGCGTCGAGCAGCTGCTCGGCGACGTCTGGGAGTGGACCTCGTCGCCGCTGACCCCGTACCCGGGCTTTGTCCCGATGCTGTACGACACGTACTCGGCGCCGTTCTTCGGGCCGGACTACCGGGTGCTGCGCGGCGGCTCCTGGGCCACCGGGCCGACCGCCCTGCGCCCGACCTTCCGCAACTGGGACCTCCCGATCCGGCGGCAGATCTTCACCGGCGTCCGTCTCGCGTGGGACGACTGATGTGCCGGCACATCGCCTGGCTCGGCCGGCCGCGCACGCTCGCCGGTCTGCTGCTCGAGCCGGAGCACGGCCTGCTGCGCCAGTCGTACGCCCCGCGGCGCCAGGCCCACGGGCTGATGAACGCCGACGGCTGGGGTGTGGGGTGGTGGAGCCCCGCCGAGCCTGGTGCCGCACCGCTGGAGCCGGCCCGCTGGCGGGCGGCCGGGCCGCTCTGGGCCGACACCGCGCTGGCCTCCGTCGCACCGCACGTGCTGTCGCCGGCGATGATCGGCGCGGTCCGGAGTGCGACCGTCGGGATGCCGGCCGACGCCACGGCGGCGGCCCCCTTCACCTCGGCCGCGGCCCCCGGCTGGCTGCTCTCGCACAACGGCCGGGTCGACCGCACCGTCCTGCCGGACTCCGCCTGGCGCGCCGCCGAGTCGGTGTGCGACAGCGCCGTCCTGGCCGCCTGGCTGCTCGAGGCCCCGGACGAGATCGGCGACCGCGTCGTCGAGGTGGGCACCCGTGACCCCGCCGCCCGGCTCAACGTCCTGGCCGGCAACGGGTCGTCGATCGTGGCCACCACCTGGGGCGACACCCTGTCGGTGCTAGCCACCCCGTTCGGCGTCGCCGTCGCCAGCGAGCCGTTCGACGACGACCCGGCCTGGCGCGACGTGCCCGACCACAGCCTGCTCCGCGTCACCCTCGACGGGGTGACGATCACCGATCTGGGAGAACCGTGAGTGACACCGACGAGACCGTCCGCATCATCCGCCATCTCGAGCCCGGCGCCGCCGACGCGGCCCTGCGCACCGATGTGCGGGCCGGGCTCACCGCGACCCCGAAGACGCTGCCGCCGAAGTACTTCTACGACGAGCACGGCAGCAAGCTCTTCGACGAGATCACCCGGCTGCCGGAGTACTACCCGACGCGTACCGAGGCGGCGATCCTCACCGCCGAGGCCGGCCGCATCGCGACCGTGACCGGCTTCGACACGCTCGTGGAGCTCGGGTCGGGCACCTCGGAGAAGACCCGGCTGCTGCTCGACGCCGGACGGCGGACGGGGTCGCTGCGCGGATACGTGGGCTTCGACGTCGACGAGATCACGCTGACCCAGGCCGGTCAGGTGCTCGCCGCCGAGTACCCCGGCCTCGACGTCACCGGGGTCGTCGGCGACTTCGAGCACCACGTCACCGACCTGGCCGGGATCGGTGGTGAGCGGCGGATGATCGCGTTCCTCGGCTCGACGATCGGCAACCTCGACCCGCAGGCCCGGGCGCGCTTCCTCGCCGACGTCCGTACCGCGCTCGGCCCGTCCGACTACTTCCTGCTCGGCGCCGACCTGGTCAAGGACCCGGCCCGGCTGGTCGCCGCGTACGACGACGCGGCCGGGGTCACCGCCGAGTTCAACCGCAACGTGCTGCGCGTGATCAACGGCGGGCTCGGCGCCGACTTCGACCCGGAGGCGTTCGCCCACGTCGCGATCTGGAACGCCGAAGAGCAGCGCATCGAGATGTGGCTGCGCGCCGAGAAGGCGATGCAGGTGCACGTGCCGGAGCTCGACCTGACGGTCGACTTCGCCGCCGGCGAGCT
Organism: Frankiaceae bacterium; assembly: GCA_965199805.1. Lineage (GTDB taxonomy): Bacteria > Actinomycetota > Actinomycetes > Frankiales > Frankiaceae > DATAZK01. Next base: position 1,142,967 of record CBDATO010000001.1, read on the forward strand.
CATGCGTACGGAGATCTCCACGAAGTTCGTCCCCGCCGGGCTCGAGGCGGAGCTACGCGCCGCCGGGCTCGAGCCGGTGGCCTTCATGAGCGATCCGGCCGGCGACTTCGGGCTGTCCCTTTCCGTCCCGGCGACGATAGTTCCGGCATGACGCTGACCCTGCCGCCGTCGCAGTTCGTCGACATCGACGGGGCTCCGGTGCACTGGGTCGACTTCGGCGGCGACGAGTCCGGCGGGCTCGCCGTGTGCGTGCACGGCCTGGGCGGCTCGCTCGTCAACTGGATGGCGCTGGCGCCGCTGCTGACCGACCGCTACCGGGTGATCGCGCTCGACCTGGCCGGCAACGGGCGCACCCCGGTCGGGGGCCGCCGGGCCGACATCGACAGCAACCGCCGGCTGCTCGACGGCTTCCTGCGCAGCGAGGTCGTCACGGGGGGCACGCCCGGGCGCCCGGTGCTGCTGATCGGCAACTCGATGGGCGGTCTGCTCAGCGCGCTGCAGGCGGCCCGCGCCCCGCGCACCGTCGACCGGCTCGTCCTCATCGACCCGGCGGTGCCGCTGCCGTTCGACCGGCTGCCGAAGAACCCGCTCTTCCTGCTGCAGTTCTCCCTGATCATCGCGCCCCTGCTCGGCGAGCGGCTGCTCGCCCGGCAGGGCCGCATGGGCGCGCAAGCGGTGGTGGAGCAGTCGCAGAAGCTGACCTGCGTCGATCCGTCGCGCATCGACCCCGACCTGATCAGGGCCAGCATCGCGCTGGTGGAGGAGCGGGCCGGTCAGCCCGGGCTGGACGCCGCGATGCTGCAGGCGGCCCGGTCCATCGCCAAGGTGCTCGCCCGTCCCCAGCGCTACCGCGAGGCACTCGGCATGATCAGCGCGCCGACCCTGCTGCTGTGGGGCGCGAAGGACCGGCTGGTGCCGCTGGCGGCCGGTGACCAGGCGCACCGCAAGCGTCCGGACTGGGCGTACGAGGTGCACCCCGACCTCGGGCACGTACCGATGATCGAGGACCCGGCCTGGACCGCCCGTCAGATCCTCGCCTGGGCGCCGGTTAGGGTCGCCGGGTGACGCAGACCGGCCGCTGAGGCCGTCCCGCGCCGCGCCACATCCGATGCGAGACAGCAGGAGGTCGGCGTTGATCTTCTCGATGATCTTCGAGGCTCAGCTCTCCAACCCGACGCGCGAGCGCGAGCAGCACGTCATCCACGAGTGCGTCGAGCAGGCCGTGCTCGCCGAGCAGATGGGCTTCGACCGGATCTGGGCCGTCGAGCACCACGCGCTCGGCATGTACGCCCACATGAGCGCCCCCGAGATCTTCCTCAGCTACGTGGCGGCCAAGACCTCGCGCATCCGCATCGGCCACGGCGTGGTCTGCGTGCCGTTCGCGTACAACCACCCGGTACGCGTGGCCGAGAAGGCCGCGATGCTCGACATCCTCTCCGGCGGCCGGGTCGACCTCGGCGTCGGCCGCGGCGCCACCCCGCGTGAGCTGTCGGTCTTCGGCCTGACCAGCGACCAGACCCAGGCGCAGTTGGAGGAGACGCTCAAGATGCTCCCGGGCATCTGGACGTCGGAGGACTTCTCGTACGCGAGCGACCTGATCTCGGTGCCGCCGACCAACATCATCCCGAAGCCCGTCCAGCAGCCGCACCCGCCGCTCTTCATGGCGTGCAGCAAGGAGGCGACGCTCGAGTACGCCGGCCGCGTCGGCATCGGGGCGCTCGCCCTCGGCTTCGCCGGTCCCGACAACATCGCCGAGAAGAACAGGACCTACCGCGCCGCCGTCGAGAAGCGGAAGGCGGCCGGCAACCCTGATGTCGCCGGTCACTTCGTCAACGACCACTTCTCGGCGCTCTGCCCGACGATCGTGCTCGACGACGCCGAGCTCGCCCGCCGCATCGGCTTCCGCGGCCAGCGGTTCTTCAGCGAGTCGCTCAACCAGTGGAGCCGGGGCACGCCGCCGCCCGACCCGGCCCAGTACGGCGACGACCTGCTCGCCATCGACAAGCGCCGCGAGGACCTCGAGCTGCAGTTCGGCTCCGAGCTCGTCAAGATCACCGACCCGCTCGCCCGGCGCGACGCCGAGCACGCCAAGGGCCTGCACATGACGACGGCCGACCAGGCGTACGGCTCGGCGGATGATTGCGCCGCGTACGTCCAACGGCTGATCGACGCCGGCGCCGACGAGGTCATGTTCCTGATCCAGATGGGCACCGTGCCGCAGGACGTCTGCCTCGAGACGATCGAGAGGATCGGCACCCAGGTGCTGCCGCGCTTCCGCGACGCCGCGCCGGCCCGTGTCGCCGAGGGCGCCGGCGTTGCCTGAGCCGATCGTTCGGTTGGACGCCAGGACGGTCATCCTGACGGGAGCTGCCGGCGGCCAGGGCCGCGCGGAGGCGGCACTGTTCGCCGAGCTCGGCGCATACGTGGTCCTCGTCGACGTCGACCCCGCGGTGACGACGGTCGCCGAGGCCCTGAGCATGCCGACCGTCATCGGCGACATCCGCGACGAGGCGACCTGGGAGTCGGCGATCGACGCGGCACGGTCGGGTCCCTCCGGCCGGGTCGACGTCCTGGTCAACAACGCAGCCGTGCACCGCACGGCACCGCTGCTCGAACTCGGGGCGGACGATCTGGTCGACATCCTGTCGGTCAATCTGGTGGCGCAGATCCTCGGCATGCAGCTCGTCGCGCCCGCCATGACCGGTGGCGGCAGCATCGTCAACATCGCGTCGACGGCGGGCGTCAAGGGCTTTCCGACGATGATCGCGTACACCAGCGCGAAGTGGGGCCTGCGGGGAGCCACCCGTACGGCCGCCCGCGAGCTGGGCCCGCTCGGCATCCGCGTCAACTGCGTCATCCCGGGCGCGATCGACACCGCCATGGCCAACGACGCGGCCCGGCGAGGCGAGGGCGGCATCGGCCTGCAACCCATCCCCCGCATCGGCCGTCCCGACGAGGTCGCCAAGCTGGTCGCGTTCCTCGCGTCCGACGCGAGCAGCTACAGCACCGGTGCGGACTTCGTGATCGACGGCGGCTCCACGATCTGAGGGCGTACGCGATGATGCGCCCATGTTCACCATGCGCTTCGACATGCGCGCGCCGGCGAACGGCGGCGCGTACCGCATCCTCAGCGTCGAGGAGGCGGTCGCCCACACCCGCAAGGGAGCCCCCCTGCCGCTGCACCCGCTCGTCGGCGGGCTCCCGCCGGAGATCGCCTGGCGCTACCTGCGCGTGGCGATGAAGGCGTCGATGCCCGCCACCACGTGAGCGACGTCGTCGGGATGCAGGCCGTGTCCGCAGGGCAGTGACATCCCGTACGCCATCGCGAGGTCGGCGTTCGGCAGCCCGGCCGGCGGCACGCGGTAGGCGGCGTTCTTCATCATCGGCTGGCGGGCGGCGTTGCCGGTCCAGACCACGCGGGTGTCGATGCCGCGCTCCTCGAGGAAGGCCTGCAGGTCGGCCCGCATGAAGCCGGCCCGCGGGGTGATGAGGAAGCAGAACGACAGCCAGACCGTGTCGAGGCCGTCGGTCACCCGCGGCAGCACGAAGTGGTCAGGGTAGTTGCCCATGCAGGCGACGTAGCGCGCGCAGTTCGCCTTCCGCTTCGCGCGGTAGTCATCCAGCTTGTCCAGCTGCTTGACGCCGAAGGCGGCGTTGAGCTCGTTGGGCAGGAAGTTCCAGCCGACCTCGTCGAAGATGAAGGTGCTGTCGTACGCGATGCCGTCGACGTTCTGCCACAGGTTGCGGGTGAGCTTGCTGCCGTAGAGCTGGCGCTCCGAGCGGCGTCCCCAGCCGCGCAGCGTCAGCACGTGGTCGCGCATCTGCTCGTCGTCGACCAGGATCATGCCGCCCTGCCCGGCGGTGGTGAGGATGTGCGCCAGCGAGAAGCTGGTGACGGTGATGTCGGACCGGGTGCCGGTCGGGGTGCCGCGCAGCGTTGAGCCGAGCGCGTCGCACGAGTCCTCGATGAGCACGAGGCCGTGGGCGTCGGCCACCTCGCGCAGCCGGTCCCAGTCCGGAGCGTTGCCGCCGAGGTTCGGCACCAGCAGCGCCTTGGTGCGGTCGGTCACGGCGGCGGCGATGGCCTCGACGTCGATCTGGAAGGTGTCGGGCTCGACGTCGACGAAGACGCACACGCCGCCCGCCCGGATGATCGGCGCCAGGTCGGTGGAGAACGTCAGTGGCGAGGTGATGACCTCGTCGCCGGGCTGCAGGTGCAGCAGGTCGACGGCCAGGAAGAGGGCAGCCGAGCCGGAGCTGGTCGCGATGCCGTGGCGCTTGCCGAAGAGCGCGGCGACCCGCTCCTCCATCTCCTGCACGTTGCGCCCGATACGCAGCGCCTCGGGGCCGGCACGCAGCACGTCGGTGACCGCCTGGATCTCGGCCTCGTCGTACGCGAGCGTGGCGTAGGGGACCCGTCGATACATCTCGCTCACTGCCTTTCCACCGTGGTCGACGCGACGGCGAGCAGCCGCCGGTCGGCTCCCGCGTCGGTCACCCGCACCTCGACCATCGCCCGCTGCCCGTCGCCGACCAGCACCTGCGGTGAGGCCTGCGCCGGGCCGACGCGTCCCGGGGCGAGGAAGCGGATGGTCGCGCCGGTCACGGCCGCTGCCCCGCCCACCTCGGCGGAGCCCGCCGCCTCGGCCGCGAGGTCGATCAGGCAGGAGGTGACCCCGCCGTGCAGGATCCCCCACGGGTTGCGCAGCCAGTCGGCGATCTCGACCTCGACGGCGCCGCCCTCGGCCGTACGCGTGCCGAAGTGGTCCGCGAACGACGCCGGAGCCGCCGCCAGGGCGTTGCTGTAGCTGCGGCTCTCACCGACCGGCATCTCGAGCAGGCTGCGCTCGAAGGTGAACGGGAACGGCCGGCCCGTCGCGGTGCCGCCGCCGACGACCTCGCCGGACACGTCGTCGCACAGGGCGAACGTGGAGACGATCGTGGTCTCCCCCGCCCGCACCACCTCGGCGTCGACGCGCAGCTGCCCTGCGGTCAGCGGCCGCAGCACCTTGATGTCCATGTCGGTCGTGACGACCCACCGGTCGCTCGTGAGGGCCGCCTGCCCCATGGCCTGGCCGGTGGCGACGTCGACCGCGTACGCGATCGCCCCGACCCGCAGGGCACCGGTGGCCCCGAGCAGGGCCGGGCGCAGCGGCATCCGGGTGCTGATCGTGTGCTCGGCGGTGCGGACGGACTCGGTCGGGAGGTACGCCGCGAGCTGGGCGAGCTTCACCGCCGCCGGTAACTCGGAGGGCATCGGCTCACATTAACGACGGGCCTGGGCGGGGCCGTCGGGCGGACCGGTCAGGCGTTGCGCTCGTCCAGCAGGCGCTGCATCTGGGTGATCTCGATCTGCTGGTTGGTGACCATCCGCTGGGCGAGCGTGCGCACCTCGGACTGGGCGGTGAGGCCGAGGACGGCCTGCGCCATCTCGACGCCCCCCTTGTGGTGGGCGATCATCAGCCGCAGGAAGAGGACCTCCGCGGGCTTGCCCGACAGCTCCTGCAGGCGCGCGATGTCGGCGTTGGACGCCATGCCCGGCATCGACGCGGTCCCCGCGCCGGACGTCATCCCCGGCATGTCCATGGCGGACTCGTGGTCGTGGCCCGAGCCGGCGGCGGTCATCCACGCCATGGCCGGCTGGGTGCTCGCCTGCCGCAGGTGCCAGAGCTCCAGCCAGGCGAACATCTGCCCACGCTCGTGGGTCTGCGTGACGGCGATGTCGTACGCGATCGCGCGGATCGTCGGGTCGGTGGTGCGGTCACGGACGATCAGCGCCAGCTGCACCGCCTGGGCGTGGTGGTCCTGCATGTCGCGCGCGAAGCCGGCCTCCGCGCTGGTGTCACCGGGGGTGGACACCGAGGCGGTGCCCCGGCCGATCAGCACGGCACCGACGACGGCCATGAGCGCGACGACGACGGCGACCACGACCACGAGTCCCCGGCGCGTCGGCGGCAGGGGCCGGTCGGCGCCCGCCAGGTCGGACAGGTCCGACGACCCGGACACGTCCGACACCTGGGGGGCGTGCGTCGTCATCACTCAGGGGTACCCGTGCCGCCGCTGCAGGCAGCACCGGGCTCGGGGGCGTCCTTGGACAGCTTGTACTTGGCGATGAACTGCTCGATCCGCGGATCGGTGGCGGAGGCGACCGGCAGCTGCTTGCCCCAGGCCGAGACCGTGATCGGCGACGTCATGCCCTCGTACGGGCTCAGCACCATGTACGAGCTGCCGGCCAGCTGCTTCAGCGTGGAGAGCTGCTGCGCGTCGAGGTCGGGCTTGTAGGTGATCCAGACCGCCCCGTGCTCCAGCGCGTGCACCGCGTTCTCGTTCGCCACGGCGGACGGGTAGATGCCGCAGTTCAGCCACACCGCGTTGTGCGGGCCGCCGGCCGGGGGCGTCTGCGGGTAGTCGACCTTGCCCGTGACGTGGTCGTTCTTGAACGTGTAGCTGGCCACGCCGGCGATGTCGGCCGACGTGTACGACGAACCGCCCGAGGTGGCCGCGAGCGCGATGCCGGTGGCCGCTCCCGCCACGACGACGGCGATGCCGCCCCCGACGAGGACCTTGAAGCGGCGTTCGCGGGCCCGCTCCTGGCGCCGGCGCTCTTCCAACCGCGCCTTCCGGTTGGTCTCCGACTTGGCCGTCACGCAACTCCTCCGTCCGAACGCTGTTCGACCGGTCAACGCCTGCGTCAGGCCGATCGTGCCGGACCCGGGCCGCCTCTGCCGTGCGCTTGCAATTCTGAGAACGCGAGCCTGCGCGGGACGCGCACTCATGTCGCCCCGCCCTCCGCTCAGTGGGCCGCGCGCGATCCGAGCATCACCGACCGCACGATGAGATCGACGAACGCGGCGTCGATCGGTTCGCGCGTGAACCATCGGCGGAAGTAGAGCGGGCCGCGCAGCGCCGCAGCGATCGCATCGAGATCGGCCTCCGCAGGCACCTCGCCCCGGGCGACCGCTCGTTCCAGAGCGACGCGCAGTGGTGCGGCATGCCGGCGCTGCAGCTCGGAGTGGACGGCGGCGATCTCGGGTTCGCGCTCGGCTGCATCGACGATCGAGGGGGTGATCGACGCCCACCGGGCCGTCTCCAGCAAGTGGCCCAGCTCGGTGAGGATCGTGCGCGCGTCACCGTCGATGGTGCCGGTGTCGGGCGGGGCGTCGTCACCCTCGGTAATCCGCGTGCAGGCGTCGACGACCAGTGCCGTGCGGTTGGCCCAGTGACGGTAGATCGTGGTCTTGGCGACGCCGCAGCGCTTGGAGACCTCGTCGATCGACAGGCCGCTGAGGCCGGATTCGCTCAGCAGCTCGAGCGTCGCAGCCAGCACCTTCTCGCGGGAGGCGGTGACGCGGGGATCCGTCGACATGTCCGCTACGCTACCGTAGCGTAGCGCCGGTCAACGCCTAGGTCCCCTAGGAGGACACGCATGAACTTCGCATCCGTACGCCTCATCACCGATGACCTCGACGCCCTGGTCGCCTTCTACGAGCAGGTCACCGGCGTCACCGCCGACCGGCCGGCGCCGGTGTTCGCCGAGTTCCACTTCCGCTCGTGCACCCTCGCCATCGGGCATTCGAGCACCGCCCGGCTGTTCAATGATGCGGCCCGGCCGGCCAGCAACCAGTCGGCGATCCTCGAGTGGATCGTCGGCGACGTGGACGCCGAGTTCGAGCGACTGCAGCCGGTCGTGACCCGGTGGGAGCAGGAGCCGACCGACATGCCGTGGGGAAACCGTTCGGTCCTGTTCCGCGACCCCGACGGCAACCTGGTCAACCTGTTCGCGCCGGTGTCCGACCAGGCGATCGCCCGCGCCCGCAAGCCCGGTGACGCCTGACCTGGCCGATCGCGGCGTACAGGTCGACGCCGACCCCGTCCGGGTCGTGCAGCACCGCGTACCGCTGCCCCCCGCGTGACCGTGTCCGACAAGACGGTCCACCGGCGATGTGAGCGGCGCTGAATTCCCGGCTCGGCCGACGTCGGACAGACATGCGCGTCATCGTCATCAACCACCTCAGCCTCGACGGCGTCCTGCAGGGCCCGGGACACCCGGACGAGGACACCCGCGACGGCTTCCGGCACGGCGGCTGGGCGTCGGAGGCGGGCGCCGACCCCGCCCTGGGCGCCGCCATGGGCGAGCGGATGGGCGCCGACTTCCGCTGGCTCTTCGGCCGGCGCAGCTACGACGGCATGCTGTCGCACTGGAACGCCGCCGGCGGCCCGTTCAAGGACGGGCTGAACGCGACGCAGAAGTACGTCGTTGCCGCGCCCGGCACGCCACTGCCCTGGCCGCACTCGACCCTGGTGAGCGGAGACGTCCCGGCCGAGATCGGCGCTCTTCGGCAACAGCCCGGCGGCAATCTCGTGGTCATGGGCAGCGGACACCTCATCCGCACGCTGCTGCCGCTCGGGCTCGTCGACGAGCTGTTCCTGATGGTGCACCCCGTCGTCCCGGGCTCGGGTCACCGGCTCTTCGGACCCGACCCGCAGCCGTACCGACTCCGGCTCGTCCATTGCTCAAGCACACCGACCGGGGTCATCCTGTCGACGTACCAGCCCGACGCTGCCGCTGGGGTATACACATAAGCGGATCTGTATCGTCAGACCGCCGAAGAACTGGGGAGTCGACTCGTGGAGATCGGGTTCACGCCTGAGCAGGACGCGCTTCGTATGGAGCTGCGCAAGTACTACGAGCAGCTGCTCGACCCCGACACCGTGGAGGAGCTCGCCCACGCCCACGCGATCGGCGAGGCCACCAAGCGCGTCTGGAAGCAGATGTGCAGCGATGGCTGGGCGGGCATCGGCTGGCCGAAGGAGTACGGCGGCCAGCAGCGCGGCCCGGTCGACCAATTCATCTTCTTCGACGAATCGATGCGCGCCGGCGCCCCGGTGCCGATGCTGACGCTCAACACCGTCGGCCCGACGATCATGAACTACGGCACCGACTGGCAGAAGGAGTTCTTCCTTCCCAAGATCCTGTCGGGTGACCTGCACTTCTGCATCGGTTACTCGGAGCCGCAGGCCGGCACCGACCTCGCAGCCCTGCAGACCCGGGCGGTCCGCGAGGGCGACGAGTACGTCATCAACGGCCAGAAGATGTGGACCTCGCTGGCCGGCGGCGCCGACTACTGCTGGCTCGCCGTGCGCACCGACCCCGACGCCAAGAAGCACCGCGGCATCTCCGTGATCATCGTCCCGATGGACACGCCGGGCATCACCCTGCAGCCGCTGAAGCTCATGGGCGAGCACGACATCAACGCCACCTTCTTCGATGACGTGCGCGTGCCGGCCAAGTTCCTCGTCGGCGAGGAGAACGGCGGCTGGGGGCTCATCACCAACCAGCTGAACCACGAGCGCGTCACCCTGTGCTCGAGCGGTCCCCTGGAGGCGAGCCTCGCCGGGGTCCGCAAGTGGGCGCAGGACACCAAGCTGCCCGACGGCCGGCGCGTGATCGACCAGGAGTGGGTGCAGCAGAACATCGCCCGGGTGCACGCCCGCCTGGAGTTCCTGCGCCTGGCCAACCTCAAGGTGGCCTGGTCGGCGCAGCACAAGGTGCTCGACCCGGCCGACGCGTCGACGGTCAAGGTCTTCGGCACCGAGTTCAACATGGAGGCCTACCGGCTGCTCATGGAGGTGCTCGGCCCGCGCGCTTACGCCAAGGCCGATGCCCCGGAGTCGATCCTGCGCAGCAAGCTGGAGAACGGCATCCGCAGCTCGATCATCCTGACCTTCGGTGGCGGCACCAACGAGCTGCAGCGCGACCTGATCGCGATGTTCGGGCTCGGCTTCCCGCGCGCCTCCCGCTGACCGCCGCTCCGCGAAGAAACGAAAGACGGACATGGACTTTTCACTGACGGAAGACCAGGCCGAGCTGCGGCAGCTCGTTGCCCGCGTGCTCGCCGACCGCACCACCCCGGAGCGGCTTCGTGACGTCGCCTTCGGTGACGGCTCCTCCGGCGTCGACCTCGAGCTGTGGCGTGAGCTCGCCGGCCTCGGCGTCGTCGGTGTCGGGCTGCCCGAGTCGGCCGGCGGCGGCGGGCAGGGCTTCGCCGAGGTCGCGGTCGTGCTCGAGGAGGTCGGACGGTTCGTGGCCCCCATCCCGGCGCTGCCGGTGATGGCCATGGCCGGGCCGTTCCTGGCCGCCCACGCCCCCGACCAGCTGACGGGCCTCGCCTCCGGCGAGCGGATCGTCACCGTCGCGCTGCACGAGCTGACCGGTGACGTCGCCGTCCCCGCGATGGAGGCGGTCGACGGCACCCTCAGCGGGATCAAGACCAGCGTGCCGTTCGGTACGGTTGCCGACGCCTTCCTGGTGTCCGCGGTCGACGGCATCTACCTCGTCGACAAGGACGCGAGCGGCCTCACGATCGAGCGCCAGGACGCGTGCGACGACATCCCCGACGCGCTGCTGACCTTCTCGGGCACCCCGGGCGTCCGCATCAGCGGCCCGGAGGGCCTGGACGAGCTGATCGACACCGGCACGACCGGGCAGGCGCTGATCATGGCCGGCGTCACCGCCAAGGCGGTCGACATCACCGCCGCGTACGTGAAGGAGCGGGTCCAGTTCGACCGGGCCATTGCCACCTTCCAGGCCGTCTCGCAGCGCGCGGCCGACGCCAGCATCGACGCCCGGGCGATCAACCTGGCGGCCTGGGCAGCGGCCGTGCGTATCCACGACGGTCTCCCGGCGACCGAGCAGGCCGCGACCGCAAAGTTCTGGGCGGCCGAGGGTGGCCAGCGCGTCGTGCACGCCGCCGTCCACCTGCACGGCGGGGTCGGCGTCGACCGCGACTACCCGCTGCACCGGTACTACCTGTGGACCAAGAAGCAGGAGCTCTTCCTCGGCGGCATGACCGTCTCGCTGCTGCGCCTCGGCAAGCAGCTGGCCGACACCCCCGTCTGACCGGTCAGCCGCCCCCGGCCTGCGCCTGCTCGACGAGCCGGCGTACGCCGGGGGCGAGCCACCGGTCCAGGTACGCCCGCAGCTGCTCGTCGCTGCGCGCGCCGGGGTCGAGCATGAACGACTGGATCGTGCGCACGACGTGCTCGGTCAGCTCCGCGAGGTCCTTTTCGTCGACCCCGTACTCGTCCCAGTCGACCGGCAGGCGTTGCACGATCTCGCGGCCGAAGTTCAGCGACATCGGTGAGGTCACGCCGCGGGAGAACAGGCTCGCCCGCCCGCTGGTCAGCATCACCCACAGGTAACGCTCGTAAGGCAGCTGCGCGAGCACCCGCGCCACAGCCTCGGTGACCGCGCGCTCCGGAGCCGCGGCATCGGCCGGGAAGTGGTCGTACACCCGGTCCATGAAGCCGGACGTCGAGTCGACCACCACCGCGATCAGCAGGTCCTCGGTGCTCGGGTAGTACCGGTAGACCGTCGGGCGGGTGACGCCCAGGCTGCGGGCGACCTCGGTGATGCCGATGGAGGCGCCGAGCTCGTCGATGCAGCTCTGCGCGGCCGCGAGGATCCGGCGCTGCGCCTCGGCATCGTCTGAGGGCGGGACGCCGCCCCACCCGTGCGTCCTCACTGCCACTTTCTACAGGGCGGCGGCCAGGGCGGGGTCACTCGCCCAGCGAGATGGCGAGCTTGCCGCCACTTTCGGTCAATTCGGCTTTTGTGAAGGTGACCGAGCCCCGCCGCCCGGCCTCGACGGAATAGAAGTTGCTCGTCAGTTTGACCGGGTCGTCGAAGTAGACGGTGAAAACGCAGTTGTCACCGGACTCGATCCCGGCCGAAAGCGCATCCGCGGCCACAATGGTGCCGCTTGCGTCTTTCACCGTGACCGGGGTCCCCGGGTCGACGTCGGAATAGCCTGTTCCGGAGAAGTCGCACGAATCTGAATAACTACCGCCGTCGTAGACGGTGAGTTCAAAGGTGAGCGCCGTGCCGGGGTCGACTACAGGAGCCAAGGCCGTCGTAGTCCGGGTTCCTACGGTCGAGCCGCCACCGCTGCTGCTCAGTGTGACTGCCAGGACAGCGACGAGGGCTGCGGTGACGGCGCCTGCCCCGGCGAACATCCACTTGCGACGACTGGGCGGAGGCGCCGGCTGCGTCTGCCACAGCGGGCGCGGCTGCTGCGGGGGCTGCGGGGGCTGCGGCGGTTGCGCCTGCACAGGCGGCTGCCCCCAGTAATACGGGGAATGCGCGTTGGGCTGGGCGAACCTCGTGGGCTCGTCGAAATTGACCGGCTGCGGGGCGGGCGGCGGGACGGAACCGGGCGGCATATCGGGGGTGGTCATGCGAACTCCTTGGGCGACGGTGACACATGAGATAACGGCGCCGCAAAACTCAAACCGAACAAATGGGGCGCAATCCATCCCCGCGGACCCCACGCCGTCACCCGATGAGCCGAACGGCATTACCCCAGGCGACGGTCCTCGCGTTGCCACCCCGCACGATGCGAGCCGACCGGCGGGCAGTTGAATGCCGGGATGCGGGTTGCAGAGCTGGGACGCGGGATCGCGGTGTCGTACGCAGGCAAGCTGCTGCTCGACCAGGGCGCCCAGGTGGTCAAGGTCGACGACAGCGACCCGCTGCGGCACTGGTCGGCGGCCACCCCTGACGAGCCGGTACGCGGTGACGGCGCGCTGTGGTCGTTCCTGCAGCAGGGCAAGCGGGTCGTAGACGCCGACGCGGGGCCGGACCTCGACGTCGATGTGGTGCTCACGTCGGCCGGCTTCGACGGTGCGGCGCCGGTGGTCGTCCACGTGACGCCCTTCGGGTCCGACGGTCCACTGGCCGGCACGATCGCCAACGAGTTCACCTTGCAGGCGTGGTGCGGGCTCATGTCGGCCTGCGGCACCAAGGACACGTCACCCCTGCCGATGGGCGCGGGGCTCGGCGAATGGGCGGCCGGCGCGACGGCGGCCCTCGCCGCGATGGCGGCCCGCCGGGCGGGGAGCAACGTCACCGTCGACGTCGCCGCCCTCGACGTCATGGCGGTCTGCCTGAACAACTACCCGGCGCTGTACCGGGAGTTCACCGGCAACGTGGCAGCGCTCTCCCGCGGCGGCGACTGGCCGAGTGTCGTGCGCTGCAAGGACGGCTGGGTGGGCCTGTGCCTGTTCACCGCACAGCAGTGGGCCGACTTCGCCGCCATGGCCGAGCGACCCGACCTCAGCGAGGACGAGCGCTGCCTGTCGATGGCGGCCCGCAGCCGTAACCGCGCCTTCGTCGAGTCCGCCATCCGGCCCTGGCTGGCCGAGCACACCACCGCCGAGATCGTCGAGCTGGGCGGGCTCTTCCGGGTGCCGGTGGCGTTCATCGGCACCGGCGAGTCCGTCTTCGACCTCGAGCACCTGGTGGCGCGTGACGTCTTCGTCGACCACCCGGCTGGGTTCCGCCGGCCCCGGTCACCGATCCGGCGTCAGGCGGACGAGCCGGACGTCGAGGTCGCCTCCCCGCCGCGGCGCCGGCCGCTGCAGGGCATACGGGTGGTCGACCTGACCGCCTTCTGGGCGGGGCCCTACACCACCCACCTGCTGGCCACGCTCGGCGCCGACGTCATCAAGGTCGAGTCACCCAACCGTCCCGACGGGATGCGCTTCGCGACGGTGAAGGCCGCCGGCGAGGACAACTGGCTCGAGTACGGCCCGACCTTCCACGGCACCAATCCCGGCAAGCGGTCGGTGACCATCGACTTCTCCACCGCCGACGGACGGGCCCTGCTGCTGCGCCTGGTGGTGGCGACCGCCGACGTCGTGGTCGAGAACTTCACCCCGCGCGTGATGGACGGGATGGGCCTCGGCTACGACCAGCTCCGGCAGGTCAAGCCCGACCTGATCATGCTGCGCCAGCCCGGCTTCGGCCTCGACGGCCCGTGGGCCAACCACGCGGCCTTCGCTCAGACCATGGAGCAGACCTCGGGCATCGCCTGGCTCACCGGCATCCCCGAGGGCGAGCCGCTCGTACGCAGCACCATCGACCCGATCACCGGCATCCACGGGGCTTTCGCGGTCGTCGCCGCTCTTGAGCGGCGTGCCGTCACCGGACGCGGCGAGCTGCTCGAGGTGCCGATGATCGAGGTCGCGCTGAACGTGGCCGCCGAACCCGTCGTCACCTGGTCGGCGACCGGCCACCGGATGGACCGCCAGGGCGCCCGGGGTCCCCGTGCCGTGCCGCAGGGCGTCTACCGCTGCGGCGACGACGCCGGCGCCGAGCAGTGGGTCGCGCTCGCCGTGGAGACCGACGAGCAGTGGCAGGCAATGGCGGCGCTGATCGGATGGGGTGGCGACCTCGCGACCCGCGCCGAGCGACGAGCCCGCCATGACGAGATCGACGAACGGCTGGCCGCGTGGTTCGCGGACCGGCTGCGCGACGCCACCGCCGACGAGCTGCTCGGCGCCGGCATCCCCGCGGCGCCGGTGTGGGACCAGATGCGCCAGGACGAGCTTCCGCAGCTCCGGCACCGCGAGTTCAACCAGACGCTGACCCATCCGGTCGTGGGCCCGGTGCTCTACCCGTCGATCGGCATGCGGTCGGCGCAGCTCGACCTCGCCTACCGCGGACCGGCGCCGACGCTCGGCCAACACACCGACGAGGTCGTCGCCGAGCTCTGACCCGGCCAACACACGATGGGTTGTGCCAGCCGGGTCGAGGTTTCTTTTCGGGTCGACAACCGATTGGATGTAGGCTGCGTACGCGTACGTCCTATCGCTTGTGTCGCTTGGAGAACACGTCGGGCGCCTGGGAACACCCGATCGGTTGTGAGCTCCGTGCTCGTGGGTTCAGTGCTCGTGGATGATGACGCCGCGGATGTTGCGGCCGGCGAGCAGGTCGTCCACCGCCTCGTTGATCTCGGTCAGCGCGTAGCGGCGGGTGATCAGCTCGTCGAGCTTCAACCGGCCGGCGCGATAGAGGTCGATCTGCCGCAGGATGTCGACGTGGGGGCTGCACATGCCGAACAGGCAGCCCTGGATGCGCTTCTCGAAGCCGGCCAGCGCGAGCAGGCTGACCGGGATGCCCGGCGCCGCGTGATGGCTCGCCATCCCGGTGACGACGACCGTGCCACCTTTGGAGATGGCGTCGAAGGCCGCAGCGACGTCGTCGCCGGTCGGACCGGCCATGGTGCAGATCGCCGAATCGGCGCCCTGGCCGTCGGTGACGGAGCGCACGAACTCCGTGGCCTCGGCGATGTCGGCGAAGGCATGCGTGGCCCCGAGCTCCAACGCCGTCTCGCGCTTGAACGCGACCGGGTCGACCGCCACGACGACCGCCGCGCCCGCGATCGACGCGCCTTGCACCGCGTTGATGCCGACGCCGCCCACTCCCGCGACGATCACGGTGTCGCCGGGGCGGACCTCGGCGGCGTTGACCGCCGAGCCGAAGCCGGTGCCGACCCCGCACCCGAGCAGGCAGAGCGTCTCCAGCGGCAGGTCACGCGGCACGCGGACGAGTGACGCCTCCGGCACCACGCTCCACGGGGAGAACGTCGAGATCAACAGGAACTGGTTGATGTCACGCCCGTCGGCGTGCATGCGGTACGTGCCGTCGAGCTGGGGGCCGACCTGCAGCTTGGCGCCGAGTTTGCACAGGTTGGCGCGGCCCGCCGCGCAGTAGCGGCACCGCCCGCAGCTGGGGATGAACGACGCCACCACATGGTCGCCGGGCACCAGATCGACGACGCCCGGACCGACCGCCTCGACGACGCCGGCGCCCTCGTGCCCGCCGCACATCGGCGAGATGCCGAGGTGGTCACCGACCAGGTAGTGGACGTCGCTGTGGCAGATCCCGCTGGCCACGTAGCGCACCAGCACCTCGTGCGCGCGTGGCTCGTCGAGCTCCACGTCACGGATCTCGTACCTGCCGGGGATCGTCTCGAGCAGCGCTGCCCGCGTATGCATGGAGTGACCCTCCCATGTGGGGACCGACGGCCCGGTCAGTGCATGCTCCGGCCATGAATCGACTCGACGGCCGCGTTGCCGTCATCACCGGCGCCAGCACCGGCATCGGGCGGGCCGTCGCCCGGTCCTTCGGCCGGCAGGGCATGCGTCTGGTGCTCGCCAGCCAGAACGCCGAGCGGCTCACCCAGACGGTCGACGAGCTGCGCTCCGAAGGGTTCGACGTCCTGGGGGTGCCCACCGACGTCGCCGACGAGGCGCAGGTACGGGCGCTGGCCGACGCCGCCCTGGCCGCGTACGGCGAGGTTCACGTGCTGGTGAACAACGCCGGTGTCTTCGCCCCCGGCTACATGTGGGACATCTCCGCCGAGGACTGGAAGTGGGTGATGGACGTGAACCTCTGGGGCCCGATCCACGCCATCCGTGCGCTGGTACCGCACATGCTCACGCTCGACGAGGCGCACGTCGTGAACGTCTCGTCGGCGGGCGGACTCATGCCGGCCGGGGTGCACGGTCCGTACTGCACGACCAAGCACGGGCTGGTCGGGCTCTCGAAGGCGTTGCGCGCCGACCTCGCCATCAAGGGAGCGAACATCGGGGTCACGGTCGTGTGCCCCGGCGCCGTCCAGACCCCGATCACCTCACAGCTGGAGACGACCGGGCCCGGCGGGGTCCCCCGCGGCAAGGTCGAGCTGCCACCGGAGGTCGACACCGCCTTCAGCGGGATCCTCAGCTACACCGACGCGGGCATCCCGGCGGACGGCGTCGGCGACATGGTGGTCGAGGCCGTACGCGGCAACCGTTTCTGGCTGCTGCCGAACGCCGAGGTGTTCTTCCCCGTGCTGGAGAAGCAGCTGGCCGACCTGGAGGCCGGGCTCTGACGGTCCGGCCCTATGGAGTGGTGGCGCGTCAGGGCTGCGGGACCTGTGCCGCCAGCACCCAACAGGCGGCGGTGAACTCCACGCGACCGCCGGTGACGAAACGGTCGAAGGCCGGTCGTACCGCATCGACCACCCGGGCCACGTCCTCCTTCGGTCGCCCGGCGAGCGCGCGCCCGAGATGGCCCATCACCCCTAAGTAACGCTCGAAGTCCGCCTCGGGGAAGGAGCAGGCGAAGTCGACGGCCCGGATGTCGATGGACGTCCAGCCGGCACCCTCGAGCACCGCTTCCGTCCGCGCGGGGTCGGCCATGGCGAACTGCCCCGGACCCTCGGTCGGACGCTCCGGCAGGTCGATCAGACCGGCGGCGGCCTGCTCACCCTGGGTCATGAACGGGTTCTGGTTCGCGTCGCGCCAGACCACCGCACGGAGCGCAGCACCCGGCCGCGCCGCCTCCCGCAGGTTGGCGAAGGCGGCGACCGGATCGTCGAAGAACATGACGCCGAACCGGGAGACAACGAGGTCGGCGGGGTCCTCGAAGCGGTGCGTCGCGGCGTCCGCCCGGAGGAACCGGGCCGCTGACCCGGTCGTCTCGGCGCGCTGACGAGCCATTGCGATCATGGGCTCCGACACGTCGACGCCGGTCACCGAACGCGCTCGTGCACCCAACGCCTCGGCGATGGCGAGCGTCGTCTCACCCGTGCCGCACCCGACGTCGAGGACGACCGCTTTCTCGTCAGGCGCCGCCGCGAACGCCTCCCCCACCAGGAAGTGCTCGATCGATCCGAACATCCCGTCCAGGGTCGCCTGCATCGCCGTCCACGCCTGTCCGCCGGCGGTGTTCCACTGGGCGGCCTGCGAACTCGCCGGAGTCGGGGTCACTCCCACTCGATCGTGCCTGGCGGCTTGCTCGTGACGTCGAGGACCACGCGGTTGACGCCGGGCACCTCGTTCGTGATCCGGGTGGATATGCGGTCCAGCACCTCGTACGGGATCCGTGACCAGTCAGCGGTCATCGCGTCCTCGGACGAGACCGGCCGCAGGACGATGGGATGCCCGTACGTACGGCCGTCGCCCTGCACACCCACCGAGCGCACATCAGCAAGCAACACCACCGGGCACTGCCAGATCTCGGCGTCGAGGCCGGCGATCGTCAGCTCCTCGCGGGCGATGGCGTCAGCCTCCTGCAGCAGCGCGATGCGCTCGCGGGTCACCTCGCCGACGATGCGGATCCCGAGGCCCGGGCCAGGGAACGGCTGGCGCTGCACGATCTCCGGCGGCAGCGCGAGCTCGGCGCCGACGTGGCGTACCTCGTCCTTGAACAGGTCACGAAGCGGCTCGACGAGCTTGAAGGCGAGGTCGTCAGGGAGCCCGCCGACGTTGTGGTGACTCTTGATGTTGGCGGTACCGCTGCCGCCGCCGGACTCGACGACGTCGGGGTAGAGCGTGCCCTGGACGAGGAACTCGACCTCCTCGCCGTGCCGGCCCGCCTCGGCGACGACCTGCCGCGCGCCCTCCTCGAAGGCGCGGATGAACTGGGCGCCGATCGCCTTGCGCTTCAGCTCGGGATCGGTGACGCCCTCGAGCACCTCGAGGAACTGGTCGGCGACCTTCATGACCTTGAGCTGAGCGCCGGTGGCGGCGACGAAGTCACGCTCCACCTGCTCCGCCTCGCCCTTACGCAGCAGCCCGTGGTCAACGAAGATGCAGGTCAGCTGATCGCCGATGGCCCGCTGCACGAGCGCAGCCGCTACCGCACTGTCGACCCCGCCGGACAGTCCGCAGACGGCGTGCGCGTCGCCGACCTGGGCCTGGATCTTGGCGACCTGGTCGTTGATGACGTTGGTCGTGGTCCAGGTACGCCGGCAGCCGGCGAGCTCGTGCAGGAAACGGTCGATGATCTGCTTGCCGTGCTCGGTGTGCAGCACCTCGGGGTGGAATTGCACGCCGGCGAGGTGGCGCTCCGGGTCCTCGAAGGCGGCGACCGGGGTGCCGGGGGTGGCTGCGGTGACCGTGAAGCCGGGCGGCGCGCTGACGACCGAGTCGCCGTGGCTCATCCAGACCGAGAAATCCTCGGGCAGCCCCTTGAGCAGGACGCCCCCGGCCCCCTCGAGCTTCAGCGCGGTCTTGCCGTACTCACGCTGCCCGGTGAGCGCGACCACTCCCTCGAGGGCGTGCGCCATGGCCTGGAAGCCGTAGCAGATGCCGAAGGTCGGGATCTCCGCCTCGAACAGGCCGGTGGCGACGGCAGGCGCGGCGTCGGCGTACACGGACGACGGGCCGCCGGACAGGATGATCGCCTTCGGCTGGTGCTTCCGGATCTCCTCGAGGGAGGCGGTGTGCGGCACGATCACCGAGAAGACGCCGGCCTCGCGTACGCGGCGGGCGATGAGCTGTGCGTACTGGGCGCCGAAGTCGACGACGACGACCGTGTCGAAGCCGGGCAGGTGCTGCGGCGGACGGGCAGTGGTCGACGGCATACGCCAGTTTAGGTCGACCGGCTCGCTCGACCGGACCGTAGCGAGCGTGACCTGAGGAGCACCCGAGCTACTGGCTCGGCGGAGGCTTCACAGGGACGAGCCCCATGTCACCGTTCAGGTGCTCGGCCCGTCGGGCTCGACGCAATTGGAATGCCCAGACAGCACGCATCACGAGCTGGGTCAGCGCTACGGCCAGAACCAGCACGACTGTTTCACCGTCGCTACGACTCAGGACGAGCGCGATTGCGACCAGGGCGGCCGTAATGGCGACGAACGCGGCCACAGCGGTCCGCCTTGAGCCCGGGCCGGTATTGAGAATCGACTGCAGCCAGCGGACCTTGGCCTCGGCCGCAGCGGCGGTCGCCGGTCGCAGCTCCGGGGGGGCGGCGCGGCCGCCGTTCACGGCTCGCTTGACGTCCTCGAGCTGGGCGCCGGACAGGTGGTGACGACGACCCACGGCGTACAGCACGTCGAGCCACGACGGTGGCGCCGGACGATTGGCGTGCCTGCTGCGGCTCCAGGCGACAGCCGCGAGCGGCAGCACGATCAACGCCACGGCCACGGTGGCGACGAGCAGGACCACACGCACTCAACAACTGTGCCCACCAGGCGGTGGGCGGAAGCCCTGGAGGCTCAGGCCTGGGAGCCGGCCTCGTCGTCGCCGGACCCCGGCCGGTCCAGGATCACCGGGTCACCGAAGCGCGGGAGGCGGCGGCGCTCGGGCTCGCCCCGCTCGACCCGCAGGAGGTCGACCAACTTGCGGCGGTCGGCTCCGTCGGCATCGGTGGGGCGGCCGGGTTCATCGGCGGACGCGTCGGCCATGCCCGTGCATCGGCAGATCGGGCCGCGAGCTTGAGCTCGGGCCGCGCGTCGGGGTGCGCGCCGGGCTCACGCCTCGCGCTCCTGGTTCGACTTCTTCACGGCCGCCATGATGTCGCCGCGCAGCGCCTGCGCCGTCGCGGTGTGACCGGCCAGGGCCTGCAGCTCGGTCGCCGCCCGCATCGCGGCCCGGCCGCCCATCGTGTCGAACGCCCGGTGCACGGAGCGCTTGTTGATCTGCGTGAGGTCCTTGCCGACCCCGGCGATCCGCCCGGCGATCTTCAGCACCTCGTCCTCGAGGGTCTCCGCCGGGTACGCGCGGTTGGCGAACCCGATCCGGGAGGCCTCGTCGCCGGTGATCGGGTCGCCGGTGAGCATCAGCTCCATCGCGCGCCGCAGCCCCAGCAGGGGGGTGTGGTACTGCCAGTCCGGCACGCTCGCCACCCGCACGACCGGGTAGCTGATCTCCGCGTCGGACGCCACGTAGACGAGGTCGCAGGCCGAGGCGAGCTCGGTCCCGCCGGCCATCGCGTAGCCGTGCACCTGGGCGATCACCGGATGCGCGAGGTCCCACACCGCGAACCAGGTGTCGGTCGCCTGCCGCGCCCACTGCCCGTCACCGGAGGACGAGTGGATGGGCGAGCCCTCCATCAGCGAGCCCGAGCGCAGGTCGTAGCCGGCGGAGAAACACGGGCCGCTGCCGCGGATGATGCTCACCCGCACCTCGTCGTCGTCGTCGGCGCGGCGCAGCTCGGTGAGCAGCTCCACCCGCATCTTGGCGGAGATGGCGTTGCGCTTGGCGGCGCGGTCGAGCGTGATGCGGTGCACGTACGGCGCCGGCATGTCGACGGCGATCGTCTCGTACGCGCGGACGGCCTCGTCCTGCTGCGGGTCGGTCACCGTGCTGCTCCTTCTGCGGGGGTGCGTGCGGTACGCGGCTCGAGCTCGGCGACCTCGGCCATCAGCTCCAGCGCCTCGGGCTGCTCGGTCGACACGATGAGACCGGTGACGCCCGGCCCGGCGACCCCTTCCGACCAGCGCCGGCGGATGCGCTCCGGGCTGCCGGCGAGCGTGGTCTGCTCCAGGTACTCGTCGGGCACGGCGGCGATCGCCTCGTCACGCTTGCCGGCGCGGAAGAGCTCGCCGATACGGTCGGCCGCCTCCGGGAAGCCGCGTCGGGCCATGGCGTCGTGGTGGTAGTTGTGCGATTGGCTGCCCATGCCGCCGACATACATCGCGGTGAGCGGCCGGGCCGCGTCGAGCACGCCCTTCACGTCGTCGGTGAGCACGACCGTCAGGCCGCCGAAGACCTCGAAGTCGCCGTCCCCCGGCGCCGCCGTACGCAGCGCCTCACCCGCGTCGAGCGGCGTACGCATGTCGTTCACGCCGTTGGGTCCGATGCCCATCGGCAGCCAGCCGTCGGCCACCTCGGCGGCCAGCGCCACGTTGCGGTCGGCGCCGGCGGCGATCCAGATCGGGATGCGCGACTCGGCGTGCAGGATCGAACGCAGCGGCTTTCCCTGCCCGAGGGCTCCGGGGCCGCGGTAGGGCAACGAGATCTCCGGCCCCTCGTACGAGACGGGTCCCTCCCGGTCGAGCGCCTGCCGCAGGATGGCGACGTAGTCGCGCAGCCGCTGGTTGGGCTTGCCCCACGGCTGGCCGTACCAGCCCTCCACCACCTGCGGCCCGGACACCCCGAGGCCGAGGATGACGCGTCCGCCACCGGCCATGCCGTCGATCGACAGGGCCGCCATCGCGAGCGCCGTCGGCGGGCGGGCCGCGACCTGGGCCACGGCCGTACCCAGCTTGATGGAGTCGGTGACCGCCGCGATGTAGGCCAGCGGGGTCAGCGCGTCGGCGCCGTACGCCTCCGCCGACCACACCGAGTGGTAGCCCAGCTGCTCGGCACGCTGGATGAGCGCGACGGGCAGGCGCATCTTCGGGGCGCGGTAGACCTCGAGGCGATAGCCCAGCTTCAACGGGCCGGGGCTGCTGCCGGCGTTCGGTGCCATAACGCGATGGTGCCGGGTCGCGTCGGCGCGGGCGACGCCGGGGTCGCTGCTGCACAGCCACGGTCATCGGCCTGCGGGACGCATGACCGTCGGGCGGTTGCGGTCCTCGCCGGTGACGGGGGTGCCCGCGAGCTTGCCGGACCGGTCGACGTAGCCACCGGAGGTCACCGTGACCGACGGCCCGCCCGGCTGCGCCAGCACCCGGAAGAGCTGCAGGCGGGCCCGCCGCTGACCGGAGGCGTTCTCCTCGAACACGACCCGGTACGCGGCCGCCCGCTGATCGTCGAGCGTGCGCGACAGGGCGACCCCGCTGAGCGCCCCCGCTGCCAGCCCGATCGCGTCGGGCACCGCGGCCCGGCGGCCTCCCGCGAGCCCCGACAGCGGCGCCGTCCAGTACTCCGTCTCCCTGCCCGGGCGCCGGTAGTCCGACCTGTCGACCGTCAGCTCCTCCGGCGGGTTGTCCCCGGCCGGGACGTACGCCCCGCCGCCCGGGAGCATCCGGAGCCGGTCGAGCTGCTCGGGTGCGAACCGGGCACCGGTCGGCACCGCCATTCCGGCCGCGCCGCCGAAGGCAACCGCCCACTTCTGCCACGTCTCGGCCTTCGGACCGAATTCGGTGGTGCCGTAACGGGTCGCGAGCGGATGCCAGCCCTGCACCGTCTGCGGGGTCTCCTGCGAGGAGACGACGAGGCGGCCGTCGTCACCGAAGGCGGTCTGCACCTGCAGGTCGTAGTCGCGCCCGTCCGGCCCGCGCAGGACCCCGCCCTTCGGCAGGCCCAGCTGGTCCATGGCGGTGGTGCTGCCGTTCGGCAGCGGATGCGTGGCGACCAGCCGGACGCTCGCCGCCGGATCCCAGTCCGCCGAAGCCAGCCGCTTGCGTACGGCCGGGGTGGCATACGCGATGACGTCGCAGCCGGCCGAAAGGGTGCCCCACGCCCGCCGGGCCGCCTGCTCGGCCACCAGCAGCGCCTGCCGGGCGCGCTCCATCTCGGCCTGCAAGCGCTCGGCCTCCCCCGTGTCGACCAGCAGCGAGTCGGGATCCTGGGGCAGCAGGGCGTGCTGCGCGGCCGTACGCGCGTTGAGCAGTCGCGCCTCGGCGTCGAGCTGCCGCCCCCGGTCGAGTGCCGCTGACGCCGCCCGGCAGGCCGCGTCGAGCTCGCGGGCCCCCGCCGCGACGACCGTGGCCAGGGAGTCCATGACGTCAGCGGCACTGCGCACGTGGCTGACCTGCGTGGCCGACGACGCCCCGAACGCGCCGGCACCACCTCCACGCCAGACGCCGGAGAGCCCGGAGACGGTGGCGCTCATTCCGCCGGCGATGCCGCGCAGGGCCTGGGCGGCTGCCGCGAGCGCCCGGCCCACCTGAGCGAGGACGTCGGGACGGGCGACGGCCACACCGGGGATCGGCGTGAGCCCCAGCAGCGGCACCTGCCTCATCGCGGCACCGCGACCGCGTCGGAGACGGCGTACGCCTCGTGGGCCTTGGTCAGCGCGTACGCGAGGTCATCGGCGCCGTCGGCGCAGAGCCGGACCATCTGCACCAGGGCGGTGAGTGCTCCGCGCAGGGCGTCGCCGCTCGCGGGGTCACCGGTGGACGAGGCGTCGAGGGACGCCGGAGCCGCTGCCCGGAGCTGGGCGCCGGCCGTGCGCTCCGCTCCGGCGGCCGCCAGCAGGGCGGACGGGGCGGCGACGATCGATGCGTCGGGATCTGCCATGCGCCGGTTCTACCGGTCCGGCCGATCGGACCGCCCGACTTATCCACAGCCGGCGTGCACCTGGGGACAAGTCGAGCGGGAGAGCCGTCAGGCGAGGACGCTGACCCCGACGCCGCCGCGGGTCTCGACGCCGAAGCGCTCGACCTCACGGGCCAGGTCCAGCGGGCGGATGCCCTTGCGGGACTCGAGATCGGCGGGCTCCAGCAGCGCGGCCGGGATCAGCCACACGACCTCGAACTCGATCCCGTCGGGGTCCTTGGCGTACAGGCTCTTGGTGGTGCCGTGGTCGGACGCCCCGACGAGCGCACCGGCCTCGCTCAGGCGCTGGGCGGTGCGCTGCAGCTCACCGAGGGTGTCGACCTCCCACGCCAGGTGGTAGAGCCCGACCTGCCCGTGGCCCGCCTGCGACGGGCGCGCATCGGCGCCGATCTCGAAGATGCCGAGGTCGTGATCGTTCGTGGACCCCCCGGCACGCAGGAAGGCCGCGCCGCCGAAGCCCGCCGGGAGCATCTTGACCTGCTCGAAGCCGAGCACGGACTCGTAGAAAGCGGCCGTGCGCCGCACATCACTGACGTAGAGCACTGCGTGGTTCAGACGCGTGACCGGCATGTTGACCTCCGTCGTCGCCGAGGTCACTCACTCTACGGCAGTTTGGTTGAAGCTTCAACTAGTTGGGCACCGAAGTCGCGGGCGAGACCGACCGGTCCCTCGGCGTAGCCCTGGGCCACGGCACGCACCCGCCACCGACCGCCGCGGCGGTAGATCTCGACGGCCACGATGAGCCGCTCGGTGCCGAGCGGCGGGATGACAAAGCGCACTGGGCGACCCCCGGCCCGCGGCGCCCCGAGCACCACCTCGAGCCCCTCCACCTGCTCGAACGTCGCGTCCGGCGCCGTGTCGCCGAGGGCTGCGGTGACGAGCACGCGGGTCAGGCGGGCCGGCGCGGTCGCGAGGTCGAGCAGCAGCCGGTCGCGCCAGCCGCGCTCCGTGCGGTCGTGACCGGTGTGCCGCACCGCGCCGTCGGGGCCGACCGGGTGGCTGCGGTCGACGAACGGTTGATCGCGGTAGGCCAGGCCGTCGTCGCCGATTAGCAGCGCGGCCACCTGCAGGTCGGCGTCGGCCGACGACCACAGCAGGTCGACCAGCAGCGACGCCGCCTCGAGCTCGGTGTTGCCGCCCTTGATCAGCTCCACGGGTACGGCCGGGCGGCCGCTCTCGTCGGCGCGGAGCAGCGAGACCGGCAGCGGCGCGGGCTGGGCGACGGTCGTGCAGACCACCCAGCGCTCCCCCACCACCGACGACGCCTCCGCCTCGGAGGCGGGCGCGACGGCCGCCGGGTTCGGTCCGGTGTCCGGCCCGGGCACCGACACGGATGACACCTCGGTCGGAGCGGGCGCGACCGGGAGTGCGGCCTCTGCGACCGGCGGGGCGGGCGGCGGGGCCAGCGACGTGCGGCCCTTCTTGCGCCGGGCACGCGCCGGACGGGCCGCCTGCAGCAGCTGCTCGAGCAGCAGGCCCGCATCCGGCCGGTGCTGCGGGTCGTACGCGGTGGCCGCGTCCACCAGCTCGTGAAGCACCGGCGACAGCCGGTCGCGGTCGACGTACGGAGGCTGGTTCAGCACCCGCCAGAAGACGGTCTGCATCTGGCCGGTGCCGTACGGCTGGACGGCACTGGCCGCGTACGCGATCAGGCAGCCCCACGCGAAGATGTCGGACGCAGGGGTCGCCTCCCCGGTGAGCAGCTGCTCGGGGGTGATCCACCCCGGTGAGCCGACCACCATGCCGGCCTGCGTCATCGGCAGCGCGTCGGCCGCCGTCGCGATGCCGAAGTCGATGACCTTCGGACCGGATTCGGTGCACAGCACGTTGGCCGGCTTGAGGTCGCGGTGGACGACGTCCTCGGCGTGGATCGCAACGAGCGACTCCGCGAGGCCTGCGGCGAGTGCCAGCTGGGCATCCGCGGCGAGCGGGCCGGCGCGGCCGACCAGCTCGTCGAGCGGCTCACCGGCGACGTACTCGGTGGCCATCCACGGCGGGGTGGCCTCGGTGTCGAAGTCGACGAGACGGGCTGTGAAGGCGCTGGAGACGCGGAAGCTCGCCTGCACCTCGCGCCGGAAGCGGGCCCGGAACGACGCATCTTCGGCCAGCTCCGGGCGCACCACCTTGAGGGCGACGTTGTCCTGCCGACCCTGGGCGAGATAGACCACGCCCATGCCGCCGGCACCGAGCCGGCCGAGTATGCGATACCGACCGACCCGCGCCGGATCACCCGACGCCAAGGGATCGACCACGAAACCATCCTGCCCGGTCAGGGACCTCGGGGTGTGCCCGGGTCGGATACCCGACGATCACCGCTCGGTGATCGTCGGCATCCTGCGGCCGATCCCTTAGCGGACGGTCAGCGGCCCATCCCGACGCCCTGCGAGCGCTGCAGCGACTTGCCCTCGGACATAAGAGCCGGCGCCACCATCATCTCGGCCTTCTGGAACTCCTTGAGCGTCGCGTAACCGGTGGTCGCCATTGACGTACGCAGCGCGCCGAACAGGTTCATCGTGCCGTCGTTGATCTCGGCCGGGCCGACCAGGATCTCCTTGAGCGTGCCGGCGGTGGTGGTCTTGACCCGGGTGCCGCGCGGCAGGTCGGGGTGGAAGGTGGCCATGCCCCAGTGGTAGCCGCGGCCCGGTGCTTCGACCGCCCGCGAGAGCGGCGAGCCGATCATGACCGCGTCGGCGCCGCAGACGATCGCCTTGGCGATGTCGCCACCGGTACGCATGCCGCCGTCGGCGATGATGTGCACGTAGCGGCCGCCGGACTCGTCCAGGTAACGCATCCGCGCACCCGCCGCGTCGGCGATCGCCGTCGCCATGGGCACGCCGACACCGAGCACGCCGCGGGTGGTGCAGGCCTGACCCGGGCCGACGCCGACGAGCAGGCCCGCCGCCCCCGTACGCATGAGGTGCAGAGCGGTGGAGAACGACGCGCAGCCGCCGACGACCACCGGCACGTCGAGGTCACCGATGAACTTCTTCAGGTTGAGCGGCTCGGCGCGGGTCGAGACGTGCTCGGCCGAGACCACGGTGCCCTGGATGACGAAGATGTCGACCCCGGCGTCCAGCACGTGCTTGTAGTACGACTGCACGCGCTGCGGGGTGAGGCTCGCAGCGGTGGTGACACCGGCGTCCTTGACCTGCTGGATGCGCTCGCCGATGAGCTCGGGCTTGATCGGCTCGGCGTAGAGCTCCTGCATCCGCTTCGTCGCGGTCGCGTCGTCCAGCGTCGAGATCTCCTCGAGGATGGGGTCGGGGTCGGCGTAACGGGTCCAAAGACCCTCGAGGTTCAGCACCCCGAGCCCGCCCAGCTTGCCGATCTCGATCGCGGTGCGCGGGGAGATCACGCCGTCCATCGCCGAGCCGAGCAGCGGCAGGTCGAAGTGGAACGCGTCGATGTCCCAGCCGATGGAGACGTCCTCCGGGTCGCGGGTACGCCGCGAGGGCACGACTGCCACGTCGTCGAAGCCGTACGCTCGCCGGCCGCTCTTGCCGATCCCGATCTCGACCTCTGCCATGTGTGGCTCCTCAGCCCTCGTCTTCGAGTTGCATGACCGGCGCTCACCTGGGAAGGAAAGCCCCGCGTGACCTGGCGGGCGCTGGCGGATCGCGACCGCTGAAAACACGAAAGGCCGCCGCCTCTGCCCTTGCTCCTGATGGATGCAGTGGAGGAGATGCGCGACGGCCTGCTGCGCTCAGACTACCGCCGCGGCGACGTCCGTACCGTCCGGGCGCGCGTACCGTGGGTCACGTGCCGAACGAGCCACTCGACCCTTTCGCGGGTGACCCCGACGACCCGGCGGCCGTCCTCCCGGTCGACGAGGACGAGCCGGTCGAGCTCACGGGCGCGGAGCGTGAAGAGCTGGTCAGCGACCTCGCCGACCTCGAGGGCTTCCGGGCGCTGCTCGAGCCGCGTGACGTGCTCGGCATCGTCATTGAGTGCGAGGACTGCGGCGAGCAGCACTACATGGACTGGGATCTGATCGCCGGCAATCTGCGGAGCCTGCTCAACGTCGGGCGCACCCGGGTGCACGAGCCGGCCTTCGCCCCCGACCCCACCCGTTACGTCACCTGGGACTACGCCCGGGGTTACGCCGACGCCGTGCTCGAGTCGGCCGAGGACGAGCTCGGCTGATCTCGGCCGGCCGTCAGCTTTGCAGCTGGTCAGCGGCCGCGTACCGAGGCCAGGGCGCCGGTGACGTTCCACCGCACGGCGCCCGCGAGATCACGGATCCGCTCGGCGGGGCCGTAGTCCTCCGCCTTCTCCGCGGCCTCGACCGCGCGCGACAGGTCGTTGCCGTGCTGCGCCAGCACGACCGAGAAGTCGCGGCGCATCGGGCCGAGCGCGTCGTAGCCGAAGGAGTTGTAGATGCGCGGGAAGAGCGGCTTGTAGAGCCGCACCCGCTCGTGCAGGCCGCTGGAGTGCGACATCGGGTTCTTGTGCCGCGCCTTGATGTAGTCGGGTAGCAGGTCGGCGAAGGTCTCGCGCACGATCCACTTCTCGTACCCGTCGCGCACCTTGAACTCCAGCGGGATGCGCATGGAGAGCAGCAGCATCTGCACGTCGAGGAAGGGCACCCGGGCCTCGACCTTGAGCCCCATGCTGGTGCGGTCGACCCGCTGCAGCTCGGTACGGCTCAGGTGCCGGATCTTGTGCAGGAAGAGGCGCCGCCGGTCGGCGTCCGCGACCTGCGCGTACATGTCGTAGCCGCCGAAGAGCTCGTCCGAGCCGTCGCCGGTGAGCAGGACCTTGACCCCGGTGGCGTGCACCTGTTCGAAGACCTTGAGCGAGACGACGGCGTTGATGATGTCGCCGTACTCGGTGGCCTCGGAGCGGTAGATGGCGCGCCGGACGTCGGCGAGGCCGATGTCGCGCGGCCGGAGCGAGACCACCTCGTGCGGCACGTCGAGATCGGCGGCGAGCCGGCGCGCGTACGCGAGGTCCTCGCTGCCTTCGGTGCCCACCGTGTACGCCCGGACGTCGGGATGGAACTGCTTGGCGTGCAACAGCGTCAGCGACGAGTCGAGCCCGCCGGAGAGCAGCACCCCCACCGGCAGGTCGGTGTCGACCCGCAGCCGTACGGACTCGGCGAACGTGTCGCGCAGGGTCTGCTTGGCCTCGTCGACGTCGGTGATCATCGGCTCGCCCTCACCCAGGCGGAGCAGGTCGATGTACGGCGCGAGCTGCGGATCGGCGGTGGCCGAGCCGGTGCCGACGTGGCCCGGCGGCACCTCGTGGATGCGCACGCCGAGCGTCGTCAGCGCCTTGACCTCGGACGCGACGTGCAGCCGGCCGCCCATCCGCGCCCAGTACAGCGGCTTGACCCCGGCCGGGTCGCGCGCCATCAGCACCTCGCCGGTCTCGCGGTCAAGCAGCGCGAACGCGAACTCGCCGCGCATCCGCATGAGCGCCCCGTCCGGACCCTGCGCGCCCCACGCGAGCAGCGCCTCGAGCACCACCTCGGTGTCGGACTCCGACCGCTGCGGGTGGCCCTCGGCGATCAGCCGCGCCCGCAGCTCGGCGTGGTTGAAGACCTCGCCGTTGTAGCAGAGCGCGTAACGGCCGTCGGCCGAGGTCCAGGGCTGCAGCGCGCGGTCGCGGTCGACGATGCGCAGCCGGGAGGTCGCGAGCAGCGCCTCCGGCCGGCGCTCGACCTCGAGCACCTCGCCCCGGCTGCGGATGCCGTCGACCATCCGGTCGAAGGTGACCCGGGACGCCTCGGCGCCGGGGCCGAGGAGCAGCGCGATGCCGCACATCAGGGACGGCCCGGACGCAGGAGCTCGGCCGCGGTCGGGGACAGGCACAGGTGCCAGGCCCGGCCCTCGTCGATGACGTTCAACGTGCCCTGCTTCTGGTAGTCGATCAATACCTCACGCAGCGCGTCGGCGGCGCCGAAGCGATCGAACCAGGCCACCTCGACGTCGGCCGCCCAGCCCCGGCAGTGCGCGCTCGGCAGCAGCGCGGTGAAGCCCAGCCGGCGCAGCCGCCGCTGGTGCTCGATGCTGCGCACGATGCTGGTCACCCAGATGCGGGGCGTGCCGACGGGTGCGTTGGCAGCGACCGTGTCGGCGATGTCGTTGAGCACGGAGACGAGCTCCGGGCGGGCCACGGCGAAGGGCAGGCCCGGGCCCCGCGGCTCCCGTCGCGGCAGTGCGCGCTGGACGGCGTAATCGCGTACGCGCCGCGGCAGCCGGTCGGAGGCGACGCCGAAGCCGAAACGCACCTCGCCCCGGCCGCGGGCGGCGACCAGGTCGACGAGCTCCGGGCTGGCCCGCACGTCGGCCGCGTCGGTGAGGTCGGGGGTCGCGGCCCACCAGGCGAGATCTATCTGCTGCAGCAGGGCGATGCGCAGCGAGGCGAGCGGGTGGGCGGCGTTCGAGGCCTCGGAGGCGGAGAAGCCGGAGAACTCCTCGGCCGCCTGCCGGGCGATACGGGCCGCCCCGCCCGGGGTCCGGTCGACGACGGCGGCAGCATCGGGCCGGCGTATCCAGGCCTGGAGCGCCTCGCCCACCACATCGGAATCGACGGCGCCGTGCGCATCCAGCTCGGCGATCAACCGGTCGACGTGGTCGCGATAGGTCTGGGCCGCCGTCACCGCGCGCCAATGATCAACGGCCCCGGTCACCTGACTGACCTTAGGGTGCTGCTCGCCGAGCGCAACGAGCAACGCCGACGCAACAACCCGCGATCACGGTGCGCAGTGGATGTCGAGCGGTGCGCGACCACCGATCAGGTGACGAAGCCCCGACGGAAGCCGTGGGCGACGGCCTGGGCCCGGTCACTGACGCCGAGCTTGCGGAACAGCCGGCGGGCGTGCGTCTTGACCGTGTCCTCGGACAGGAAGAGCGACCGGCCGATCTCCGCGTTCGACTTGCCCTGCGACATCCCGCGCAGCACCTGCAGCTCGCGTTCGGTCAGTCCACCGGTCGGGTCGGGGGTACGCGCCCCCACGCCGCGCTCGGCCATCGCCCGGCGCAGCGACGGCTCGAGCAGGTCGTGCCCGTCCAGCGCGTTGGCGACGGCCGCGCACAGCTCCTCGCGGCTGACGTCCTTGTGCAGGTAGCCGGTGGCCCCGTTGGCGACGGCGGTGGCCACGTTCTCGCGGTCGTCGGCAGCGGTCAGCATGATGACGCGGGCGGCCGGGTGATCGCGGACGAGCCGGCGGGTCGTCTCCAGTCCGCCGAGCCCGGGCATCTGCAGGTCCATGAGCACCAGATCGGGGCGCTCGACCTCGTAGCGGGCGAGGACCTCCTCGCCGCTCGCGGCCGTCTCGACCCGCCCCACCCCCGGCACGGATTCCACGAACTGCTTCAGACCCTCCCGCA
The DNA here is from genome assembly GCA_965199805.1 of Frankiaceae bacterium. Lineage (GTDB taxonomy): Bacteria > Actinomycetota > Actinomycetes > Frankiales > Frankiaceae > DATAZK01. Next base: position 1,174,082 of record CBDATO010000001.1, read on the forward strand.
CGATGCGGTGGTCGTCGCAGATCAAAACAGTCGTCACTTCGTCCTCCCAGCGGACAGAGGGGTGCGGGTGGAGCTGGCGGAAGGAACAGCGGTATCGGCAGTGAGGGCGTCGGCGGTGAAGGCGCCGGCAGTACGGTCGGCGGCGGCTTCCTGCACTGGCGCAGGAGCCCCATCGGCCGCGGCGAAGCAGAGGTGAGCGGCCTCGGGATCGAGCACGATCCGGCCGCCGAGCAGGTCGAGACGACGCGCCCAGCGCTCCAGCGCCAGCCCGGGATCGGGGCTGTGCAGCTCGGGAAGGTGTCCGTCGGGGCCGGGCCGCGGCACCACGTCGATGCACAGCCCGCCGCCGTCGGTGTCGCTGGTGTACGCGAGACGGATCTCGGCGGCGGCAGCGCCCCGGCCCCGCAGGTCCGCCACGGCGGCCTGCGCGAAGCGGTACGCGGCCGCGGCGACGACCGGGCTGAGCTGGGGGGTGACCTCGGGATGGTCGGGCGGCGCGACGAGCGTCGCCGGGAATCGGCTGCCGGCGCAGAACTCGTCCAGAGCGAGGCGCAGGCCGCGTTCGTGGCGCGTACGCGGCTGCAGCGACGTCAGCAGGCCGCGGCCGTCGGCCAGCGCGTCGTGCAGGCTTTCGCGAAGCGTGGCGAGCCACGGCTGCGGGCCGTCGGGTTGCGCCCGGGCGGCGAGGTCGAGCAGGTAGCGGGCGGCGATCAGCGACTGGACGAGGCCGTCGTGCAGGTGACCGGCGAGATCGGCGCGGTCGCCCTCGTCGAAGTCGAACCAGGCCTCCGCCACCTCGCGTGCGTGTGCCGGACGGCCGGCCGATGCCGGGGGCTCCGACGCAGGCGATCCGACGGGCTCCGCCGCCAGCGTGAGCGCGAGCAGGTCCGCGACGGTGGCCAGGGTGCCCGCCCAGGCGTCGGGGATGCCGGTCACCGACGGCTCGACGGAGAGCACGGCGACGATGACGCCGCGCGAGCGCACCGGCAGGTCCATCGGGACACCCGCCACCACTCCGGGCACCGCGCCGACGCTGATGTCGACGGTGCTGCGGATCCGCGGCTGCGGGATGGCCGAGCGTGACGCCCCCGGTGCCGCGACGGCCTCCGGCGAGGCGCTCGGCTCGAGCTCCTGCAGCTCCACGTCGGCGCGTAACGCCTGGCTGAGCAGGATCAGGACGGGCGGGATGTTGGCCCGTCCGCCGGCCGCCAGCATGCGTGCGGCGATGCCGCAGAACGACGCCGGATCCACCGCCCGGTCAGCTGTCTGACCGACATCGAACGGGCCCGAGGGGGTGCTGCCTTCCACGGAGTTCTCATCGACGCATCACCCGAAAAGGTGAACCTTGCCGGAAGGACTTTCGAAAGAAGTTTCCCGCCGACGCACGACCGGCCCGCATCCGCCGAAGCGGATACGGGCCGGTCGAGGCGAGCGGGTGGAGCGGACCGTCAGAAGCCCGGGCCGTGGGAGTGGCCGTGCCCGGGGCCGCCGTGGCCGGCGTCGTCCGCGGACTCCTCCGGCTTGTCGGCGACGAGCGTCTCCGTGGTGAGCAGCAGCGCGGCGATCGACGCAGCGTTGGCGACCGCGGAGCGGGTCACCTTCACCGGGTCGACGACGCCGGCCGCGATCAGGTCGACGTACTCGCCGGTGGCCGCGTTGAGGCCCGAACCGGGAGCCATCTCCGCGATCTTGGCGGCGACGACGGAACCCTCGAGGCCGGCGTTGATCGCGATGCGACGGGCCGGCTCGGTCAGCGACGAGCGGACCAGGCGGACGCCCGCCAGCTCGTCACCGGCGAGGCCGAGGCCGTCGTCGAGCACGGTCGCGGCGTGGACGAGAGCGGAGCCGCCACCGGCGACGATGCCCTCTTCGATCGCGGCGCGGGTGGCCGAGATCGCGTCCTCGACGCGGTGCTTGCGCTCCTTGAGCTCGACCTCGGTGTGGGCACCCACGCGGATGACACCGACGCCGCCGGCCAGCTTGGCCAGGCGCTCCTGCAGCTTCTCGCGGTCCCAGTCGGAGTCGGTGTCCTCGATCTCGCGACGGATCTGGCGTACGCGGTCCTCGACCTCGGACGACTCGCCGCCACCGTCGACGACCGTGGTGTTCTCCTTGTCGACGACGACGCGACGGGCGGAGCCCAGCACCTCGAGGCCGACGTTGTCGAGCTTGAGACCGATGTCGGCCGACACGACCTGGGCGCCCGTGAGGATCGCCAGGTCCTGCAGCATCGCCTTGCGGCGGTCACCGAAGCCGGGAGCCTTGACGGCCACGACGCGCACGGTCTTGCGGATCGAGTTGACGACCAGCGTGGACAGGGCCTCGCCGTCGACGTCCTCGGCCACGATGACCAGCGGCTTGCCGGCCTGGATGAGCTTCTCCAGCAGCGGGAGCAGCTCGCTGATCGCGCTGATCTTGCCGCTGTTGATGAGGATGTACGCGTCCTCGAACACCGTCTCCATGCGCTCGGTGTCGGTGACGAAGTACGGCGAGATGTAGCCCTTGTCGAACTGCATGCCCTCGGTGAGCTCGAGCTCGACGCCGGTGGTCTGCGACTCCTCGACGGTGATGACGCCGTCCTTGCCGACCTTGTCGAACGCGTCGGCGATAAGCCCGCCGAGCTCCGGGTCCTGCGCACTGATCGACGCGACGTGCGCGATCTCGGTGCGCTCGGAGACCTGGGTGGCCCGGCCGATGAGGGCGTCGGACACGGCCGTGACGGCCGCGTCGATGCCGCGCTTCATGCCCATCGGGTTGCCGCCGGCGGCGACGTAACGCAGACCCTCGCGGACCATCGCCTGGGCGAGCACGGTGGCGGTGGTGGTGCCGTCACCTGCGACATCGTTGGTCTTGGTGGCAACCTCTTTGGCGAGCTGCGCACCCATGTTCTCGTAGGGGTCGTCGAGCTCGACCTCGCGGGCGATGGTCACACCATCGTTCGTGATGGTCGGCGCGCCGAACTTCTTGTCCAGGACGACGTTGCGTCCCTTGGGCCCGAGGGTCACCTTGACGGCGTCGGCGAGCGCGTTGACCCCACGCTCGAGCGACTTGCGGGCATCGCCGCCGAATTCCAGCATCTTGGCCATGACTTGTCTTGCCTCTCACAAATTCAATAGGTGCGCAGCTGGGCCGACCGTGCGGCCCATGCGTTGCCCGGCATGCAGAAGGCATGCCACGCAGACCGCCCCGGCAGCGAAAGAGCTCCCGGGGCGGATCGGCAAGTGGTGTTACTTGTCGAGGATCGCGAGCACGTCGCGACCGGAGAGGATGAGGTAGTCCTCGCCGTTGTGCTTGACCTCGGTGCCGCCGTACTTGCTGTAGAGGACGGTGTCACCGACCTTGACGTCGAGCGGAATGCGCTTCTCGCCCTTGTCGTCCCAGCGGCCGTCGCCGACGGCGAGGACGACGCCCTCCTGGGGCTTCTCCTTCGCCGTGTCCGGGATCACGATGCCGGACGCGGTGACCTGCTCGCCCTCGCCGGGCTGGACGACGATGCGGTCCTCCAGCGGACGAATGCTGACCTTGGTGGCGGTCGCCATACGGTTCTCCCAAATTCAGATAAATGTCGGAGTGCGACCGAAGATCTGCCGTCGCGGGTGAGCAGCGACGGTCGCTAGCACTCTCAAGTGCCGAGTGCCAACTTACGCAACCCGCGCTCGCAACGTCAAGGAAACAGCGAGCTACTTGACCTTGTCGAAGCGCCAGCCGACCGCTGGACGGGACACCAGCAGCTCAGGCGGGTCGGGTAGGGGGCCGGCAGCGTCGGTGATCACGACGACGCGATCGGCGGAGCGGTACACCTGCGCGCCCGCCGCTGTGACGTCGAGGGCCCAGGCGAGCAGCGCGGCGGTCTGCCCGGGGGCGGCCTTGGCCTCCCACATCAGCCACGTGCCGGGTTCGGGGCCGGTCACGCGCTCAGCCCCGCAGCACGGCGTCGACGGCGAGCCCCGGATCGGCGCCGAGGTCGAGCGCGGTCGGGGTCACGCCCGCCTCGACCTGCATCCAGCCGAGCGCGGCCACCATCGCCCCGTTGTCGGTGCACAGGCCCGGCCGCGGGATGCGCAGCCGCAGCCCCGCCTTCTCGGCCCTCTCCGCGGCGAGCGCGCGCAGCCGCGAGTTCGCCGCCACGCCGCCGCCGATGAGCAGGGTGTCGCGGCCCTGCTGGCGGCAGGCGGTGATCGCCTTGGCGGTGAGCACGTCGGCCACCGCCTCCTGGAAGCTCGCGGCCACGTCGGCGACCGGCACCGGCTCGCCGCTGCGCTGGCGCGCCTCGATCCAGCGGGCCACCGCCGTCTTCAGGCCGCTGAAGGAGAAGTCGAGCGAGCCGTCGTTCGCCTTGCCGCGGGGGAAATCGATCGTCACCGCGCCCTCGCGGGCCGCCCGGTCGATCGGCGGACCGCCCGGGAAGGGCAGGCCGAGCAGCCGGGCGATCTTGTCGTACGCCTCCCCGGCGGCGTCGTCGACCGTCGCGCCCAGGATGGTGATGTCCTGGCGCGCGAGGTCGTCGACCGCGAGCAGCGACGAATGCCCGCCGGACACCAGCAGCGCTATCGACTCGGGCACCGGGCCGGACTCCAACGCGTCGACCGCGACGTGGGCGGCCAGGTGGTGGACGCCGTAGAGCGGCACCCCCAGCCCCAGCGCGTACGCCTTTGCCGCCGACACCCCGACCATCAGCGGGCCGGCGAGACCGGGGCCCTCCGTCACCGCGACGGCGTCGATCTCCTTCGCGCTGATGCCCGCGGCGGCGAGCGCCCGGTGCACCGTGGGCACCATCGCCTCGACGTGGGCCCGGGCCGCGACCTCGGGCACGACCCCGCCGAAACGGGCGTGCTCCTCGATCGACGTGGCGAGCGCGTCGGCCAGCAGCACGCCGTCGCGCACGATGCCGATGCCGGTCTCGTCGCAGGACGTCTCGAAGCCGAGAACGGTGGTCATGCCCGACTCCCCGTGCGAACTGTCAGATCGAGCTCCATGACGAGCGCGTCGGCACCGGACGGCTGGTAGTAGCCGCGCCGGATCCCGCGGTCCTCGAATCCGAGCGTGCGGTACAGGTGCTGGGCAGGGACGTTGTCGGTGCGCACCTCGAGCCAGCAGCTCGCCGCCCGGCGCTCGAGCGCCGCGGCGAGCAGCGCGTCCATGAGCCGGCGGCCGAGCCCGCTGCCCTGCGCGGCGGCGGTGACACCGATGGTCTGGATGTAGGACTCCGGTCCGGCCACCGAGAGCCCGGCGTAGCCGACGGGAGCCCCGCCCGCCTCGGCGAGCAGGTAGCAGGTGTCGGGGTTCGCGAGCTCGGACCAGAACATCTCGGCGCTCCAGGCCTCGTCGCCGAAGAGCTCGGCCTCCATCGCCAGGACGGCCTCGACGTGCCACCACCGCAGCGGGATGAGCACCGGCCGAAGCGTCTCCACCACGGTCATGCCGTCGTCCGGGGCGTCGCATCGGGTCGGCGCAGATACAGCGGCTGGAGCGGCACCGGCGGCGTCGTGAGCAGGCCTTCCTCGGCTGCCCGCGCGATCAGCCGCGCAGCGGCGGGATGGCGGGGACCGTCCGGCTCGTACGCGGCACCGAAGACGGCCGCGTACAGATCACCGCCCGCGCCGACCACCCGCTCCCCCGGCTCGAGCCCCTCGGCGACGAGCGCGGGAGCCACCACGTCCGGCCCCGATACCCGCCGGCCGTCGCGGTAGCGCGCCACGTACACCTCGCGGCGCCGGGCGTCGGTGGCCACCGTGACCAGCCCACCGGGGAGTGGGCCGACCCCGTCGAGCGAGCAGACGCCGTACGCGGGGATTCCGGCGGCATCGGCCAGTGCCGCGGCCGTCACGATGCCGACCCGCAGGCTCGTGTACGGACCGGGCCCGAGCCCGCAGACCACCGTACCGAGGTCGGACACGCCCGCGCCGCCGTCGGCCAGCACCTGCCGGATGAGCGGGGCGAGCAGCTCGCCGTGCCGGCGGGCGTCGATCACCTCGTGCGCGGCGCGCAGCACCAGCTCACCGGCGGCGCCGTCCGGCACCTCGGCGAGCGCGACGGTGCACGCGGGCGTGGCGGTGTCGATCCCCAGGACGAGCACGCCGACGAGCCTACGGAGCCGGGGAGCTGTCGGGGTCAGCCGGCAGCCCGGCGTCCTGCAGCCGCTGCGCCCAGTCGCCGCCGTACGGGCGCAGCCGCGCCTGCCGGACCTCGCCGCTCTCGTCGCCACTCGGCCGGGCGAGCTCCAGGCGCAGGTGGGCCTCGGTCAGCCCTTCGACGAGCCCGGCGCCCCACTCCACGGCGACGACGGATTCCGTCAGGTCGGTGTCCAGGTCGAGGTCGTCGATCTCCAGCGTGCCGTGCAGCCGGTACGCGTCGACGTGCACCAGCGGCACCCGTCCGCCGCCGTGCACCCGCGCGATGACGAACGTCGGTGAGGTGACCGTGCCCGTGGCGCCCAGACCGGCAGCGAGCCCCTGCACCACGACGGTCTTGCCGGCACCGAGCGGCCCGTCGAGCACGAGGAGGTCACCCGGGCGTACGAGCTCCGCCAGCCGGGCGCCGAGGGCGCGGGTGTCGTCCGCGGTCGCCAGCGAGATCACGGGCGGACCTCCCCGACCTGCGCGACGAGGTCACGGGCGAGCGCCAGGTCGTCGCGGAGCGCCTGCATCGGCGCACCGTTCGGGCCGTAGCGCAGTGCGCCCGACGGATGGTAGGTCGCGATCAGCCGGCGTCCCCCGGCCGTGAGCTCGGCGCCGCGCAGCTCGCGCAGCACCATTTTGGACTTGCGCACCGTGGCCGCGCCGTCCCACAGCCCGGCGATCGCCGTCAGCCCGAGCGCGACGATCACGACCGGGTCGATGAGCGCGATCTGCTGGTCCAGCCAGAGCCGGCAGTTGGCGGCCTCGAACGGCTCCGGCCGTCGGTTGCCCGGCGGACGGCACTTGATGATGTTGAGCACGGCCACCTCGGCACGCGGGAGGTCGACCGCCTCCAGTGCGGCGTCGAGCGCCCGTCCGGCCTTGCCGATGAACGGGCGGCCGCCGGCGTCCTCCTCCGCCCCGGGCGCCTCGCCGACCAGCAGCACGCCCGCCCCGGCCGGGAAGTCGCCGACCACCACCGAGTGCCGCGTGGCGGCGAGCTCGCTGCAGGCGGTGCACACGCGTACGCGATCGGCGAGGGCCGTCCACTGCGGCGAGTCCGCTCCGGCGGGCTCGATGACGGGCTCCGTCACGAGCCGAGGCCCAGGCTCGGTACGGGAGCGCCGACGTAGCGCCGCGGGACCCGCGGGCCGATGCGGGTGACGATCTCGTAGTTGATGGTGTCGATGGCCTGCGCCCAATCCTGCGCGGTGGGCTCGCCGCGGTCGCCCGGGCCGAAGAGCACGACCTCGGCACCGGCGGCGATGGGCCTGCCGTCCGCATCACGCGGGTCGGGACCGAGGTCCACGACGAACTGATCCATGCACACGGTGCCGGCGATGCGCTGCCGCCGGCCACCCACGAAGACCTCTGCCACGTTGGTGGCATGCCGCGGGATGCCGTCCGCGTAACCCATCGGGACGAGTCCGACCACGCCGTCGACCGGGGTCGTGTAGCGGTGGCCGTACGAGACCCCGCTACCGGCCGGCACGAACTTGTCCAGCGCGAGCTCCGATCGCAAGGTCATGGCCGGGTGCAGGCCGAGCTCGCGAGCGTCCCCGACGAGCGGGCCGGGCGACAGCCCGTAGATCGCGACGCCGGGGCGTACCAGGTCGAAGTGCGCCTCGGGGGTGGCGAGGGTGGCGGCCGAGTTCGCCAGGTGACGCAGCTCCGGGCGCAGGCCACGACCCTCCGCGTACGCAACCGCTTCGGTGAACCGGTCGAGCTGGCCGCGCACCGTGGGGTGACCGGGCGCGTCGGCAAGGGCGAAATGGCTCCAGATGCCGACCGGCTCGATCGTGCCGGCGGCCTGCGCGCGCTGCACGGCGTCGAGGAGCAGCGGCCACTGCTCGGCGGTGGCGCCGGCGCGGTGCAGGCCGGTGTCCACGTCGAGGTGCACCCGCGCGGCGCGCCCCGCCCGGAGCGCGGCCGCCGCGATCTGCTCGACCATCCACGGTGCGCCGGCCGACAGATCGATGCGCGCCGCCACTGCAGCGGTGAGGTCCACATCGGGCCCGATCAGCCACGCCAGGATCGGCGCCTCGACGGCCGCCGCGCGCAGCGCGAGCGCCTCCGGCACCTTGGCGACCCCGAGCCACTGGGCGCCGGCCTCGAGCGCGGCCTCGGCGCACGGCAGCATGCCGTGCCCGTAGCCGTCGGCCTTGACCACCGCCATGACGGCGGCCGGTCCGGCGCGGCGCACCAGCTCCGCGGTCGACGCGCGTACCGCGTCGAGATCGATCACCGCCTCGGCGAGCGCCACGGGTCCCCCTTCCCACGCCCGGGCGCTGCTGCGGCGCTCCGGGCCCGCTGCCACGCGTGCGGTAGCGCGTCCAGCAGGTCGAATGCGGCGAGCGGCGGACCCACGTCGTCGATCCGCAGCTGCGCCGCCGTGCCGTGCAGCCAGGCCGCGACGCTGCCGGCGTCACGGGGCGCGAGACCCGAGGCGAGCAGCGCGCCGGCGACACCCGACAGCACGTCGCCGGTGCCCGCCGAACCGAGCCAGCCGACACCCGTGCCGTTGACCCGCGCCCGCCCGTCGGGGTCCACCACGAGCGTGGTCGAGCCCTTCAACAGCACGGTCGCCTTCAGCTCGGCGGCGAGCGCCCGTACGGCGGCGAGGCGGTCGGCCGCGAGGCCCGCCTTCACCGCGTCGGCGTCACCTCCGGCGAGCCGGGCGAACTCCCCCTCGTGCGGCGTCAGCAGCGTCGCCACCCCGCGGGCGGCCCGGGCGTGCAGCCACTCCGGGTGCTTCGCGACGACCGTGAGCCCGTCGGCGTCCACCAGCACCGGCACGTCGGTCTCGAGCACGGCGCGCACCACGTCGGCCGCCTTCTCGTCGGTGCCGAGCCCGGGCCCGACGGCCCAGGCCTGCACCCGTCCGGCGGCGATCACCCCCGCGCCGTCACCCTCGGCCACCTCGGTGACGACCACGTCGGGGAAGTGCTGGCGGACCAGCTCGGCGGGGTGGGCGGTGCCCGCGAAGCGCAGGTAGCCAGAGCCGCCCCGGCGCGCGCCGCCGGTGCACAGCAGCCCGGCCCCCGGATACGCGTTGCTCCCGGCGGTGATGCCGAGCACCCCACGGGTGTACTTGGAGGCCTCGACGCCCGGGTCGGGCAGCAGCGCCCCCACGTCGGCGGCGTCCAGTTGCTCCAGGTCGGGCTCCGACAGCCTCAGCCCGATCGGCACCAGCTCGACCTCGCCCGCGTACGCGGCGCCGGGCAGCACCAGCAGCCCGGGCTTAAGGGTGCCGAACGTGACCGTCACTGCGGCGCGTACGGCCGCGCCCTCGACCGCCCCGGTGTCGGCGTTCACCCCGCTCGGCACGTCGACCGCGATGGTGCGTGCGGCCGGCGCCCAGGCAGCTACCCGCGCCGCCACAGGGCGCAGCGGCCCCTTGCCGCCGATGCCGACCATCCCGTCCAGCACGACGTCGGCGGCCTCCAGCAGGGCGCGATCGCTGTCGGTGCCGGCCGCCCGGATCCGGACCCCCGCCCGCCGCGCGGCCACCAGCCCTGCTTCGTGCTGCTTCGCCGAGACCGTCAGCACCGTGACGGCCGCACCCCGCCGGGCGAGCCCGGCGGCCGCGTACAGCGCGTCTCCGCCGTTGTCACCGCCGCCGGTCAGCACCACGATGCGGGCTCCGTAGGCGGTGCCGAGCCGGCGCAGCACCGCAGACACCAGCCCCGCGACCGCGCGCTGCATCAGCCCGCCCTCCGGCAGCACGGCCAGCAGCTCCTGCTCCGCCGCCCGGACCGTCTCCACGCGATGTGCCGCCCGCATCCCACCAGCCTGCCCCATGCCGACTCGATGCCGCACAACCCATTGGATGTCGGCGAGGAGCCAGGGTTCCTCTGAGCGAACACAAGCGATAGGACGTACGACGACGTCACGGCGATGCGATCGGTTGCGAACGCCGAACAGACATCTGGCCCGCCCGTGACAACCCATCGGTTGTACTCAGCTCTCGAGCACCACGTACGCGATTGCCATCCCGCCGTCGTGGGTGAGGGACAGGTGCCAGTGCGTGGCTCCCCGCTCCGCCGCGGCTGCCGCAACAGTCCCGATCAGCGCGAACGCCGGCGCCCCCGCCTCGTCGACCCGCACCTCGCAGTCGTGCCACTGCATGCCGCGCGGCACGCCGAGCGCCTTGGCCAGCGCCTCCTTGGCGGCGAACCGCGCGGCGAGGCGCTCGGGACGCCGCACCTCACGTTCGGCGGGCGTGAGCAACCGGTCCAGCAGTGCCGGCGTGCGCCGGATGGACGCCTCGAACCGGCTGACGTCGACGATGTCGACGCCGATCCCGACGATCACAGGAGGGCTATTCGACCGTGACGGACTTCGCCAGGTTGCGCGGCTGGTCGACGTCGAGCCCACGGGCGAGTGCCAGCTCGCACGCGAAGACCTGCAGCGGGAGGGTCGTGACGAGCGGCGCGAGCAGCGTCGGCGTGTGCGGCACCCGGATGAGCTCGGACGCGTACGGCACCACCGACTCGTCGCCCTCCTCGGCGATGACGATCGTGCGGGCCCCGCGGGCGCGTACCTCCTGGATGTTGCTCAGCACCTTGTCGTGCAGTACCGAGCGACCGCGCGGCGACGGCACCACCACGACGACCGGCATGCCCTCCTCGATCAGGGCGATCGGGCCGTGCTTGAGCTCGCCGGCGGCGAAGCCTTCGGCGTGCATGTACGCCAGCTCCTTGAGCTTCAGCGCCCCTTCGAGCGCGACGGGGTAGCCGACGTGCCGGCCGAGGAAGAGCACCGCCTTGGCGTCGACCAGCTGACGGGCGAGGTCGCGTACCGGCTCGATCTTCTCCAGCGTGCGCGCCACCAGCTCGGGCATCTGCTGCAGCTGCTCGACGAGGCTGATGACCTCCTCGTCCCACGCCACCCCGCGCGTCTGCGCGATGAACAGGCCGACCAGCAGGCAACCCACCACCTGGCCGAGGAACGTCTTGGTGGCCGCCACCCCGACCTCGGGGCCGCACCGGGTGTAGAGCACGGCGTCGGACTCGCGCGGGAGCGTCGAGCCGACCGAGTTGCAGATGGCGAGCACGCGGGCGTTCTGCTCCCGGGCGTGCCGCACCGCCATGAGGGTGTCGAGCGTCTCGCCGCTCTGGCTGATCGCGATGCACAGCGTGCCCCGGTCGAGCACCGGGTCGCGGTAGCGGAACTCGCTGGCCAGCTCCACCTCGCAGGGCAGCCGGGTCCAGTGCTCGATGGCGTACTTGGCGATCATGCCGGCGTGGTAGGCGGTGCCGCAGGCGACGATGAAGACCTTGTCGACGTCGCGCAGCTCCTGCGGGTCCAGGCGCAGCTCGTCCAGCTCGATCTTGCCGGCGCTCGACAGCCGGCCGCGCAGGGTGTCGGCCAGGGCCTGCGGCTGCTCGAGGATCTCCTTGAGCATGAAGTACGGGTGTCCGCCCTTCTCGGCGGCGCTCGCGTCCCAGTCGACGTGGAACGGCTTGCCCTCGACGGGCAGCCCGGCGAAGTCGGTGACCAGCACGCTGTCGGCCCGTAGCTCGACGATCTGGTCCTGGCCGATCTCCAGCGCCTCGCGGGTGTGGGCGATGAAGGCGGCGACGTCGCTCGCGAGGAACGACTCGCCCTGGCCGAGGCCGACCACGAGCGGGGAGTTGCGCCGCGCCGCGACCACGAGGCCGGGCTCGTCGGCGGCGGTGACCACGAGGGTGAACGCGCCGGTCAGCTGGTTGCACACGGCGCGCAGCGCATCGGCGATCGACGCCTGCGCCGGGTCGTCGTAGCTGCTCATCTGCTCCTCGAGCAGGTGCGCCACGACCTCGGTGTCGGTGTCGCTGCCGAACGCGTGGCCACGGCGCTCGAGCTGCTCACGCAGCTGGGCGAAGTTCTCGATGATGCCGTTGTGGATCACGGCGATCGTGCCGGTGCAGTCCACGTGCGGGTGGGCATTCGCGTCGGTGGGGCCGCCGTGCGTCGCCCAGCGGGTGTGGCCGATGCCGGTGGTACCGCGCCACGGCCCACCCTCGGTACGGAGGTCCTCCGCGAGCGCGTCGGTGAGGTTCTTCAGCTTGCCGGCGCGGCGCTCCACCCGGATCCCGTCACGCTCGATCACCGCGACGCCGGCCGAGTCGTAGCCCCGGTACTCCAGGCGCCGCAACCCCTCCAGCGTCACCTCGAGCGCGTTCTTGCTGCCGACGTAGCCCACGATGCCGCACACGCGTATGAGCGTAAGCGCGTACGCGACGGCGCCCCGTCACCCGAAACAGTGTCACCGACGGCGACTTGCGACCGATGAACGTCCGGCGGCGCGACGCACCGCCCGATGATCAGACCGCCGCGACGGCCTCGGCGATGCGTTCGGCGGCCGTCCGGGCCTGCTCGGCGGTGGCGGCCTCGACCATCACCCGCACCAGGGGCTCGGTGCCGGAGGGGCGCAGCAGCACCCGCCCGGTGTCGCCGAGCTGGGCGCTCACCTCGTCGGCCAGCGCGAGCACGGTGGGGTTCGACGCCGCCGAGCGGGCCTGGGGCACGTTGATCAGGACCTGTGGCAGCCGGGTCATCACCGCAGCCAGGTCGGCCAGCGACCGGCCCGTGGCCACGACCCGCTCCAGCAGCAGCAGGGCCGTGAGCAGCCCGTCGCCGGTGGTCGCGTGATCGGCGTAGACGATGTGGCCGCTCTGCTCGCCGCCGAGGGCGAAACCGCCGGCCCGCATGGCCTCCAGCACGTAGCGGTCGCCGACGGCGGTCTCCCGCACCTCGATGCCCGCGTCACGCATGGCCAGCTTGAAGCCGAGGTTGCTCATCACGGTCGCGACGACCGTGTCGGCGGTCAGCGCACCGGCGTCGCGCAGTGCCAGCGCCGAGATGGCGAGGATCTGGTCGCCGTCGATGAGGTTGCCGGCGGCGTCCACGGCGAGGCAGCGGTCGGCGTCACCGTCGTGGGCGATGCCGACGTCAGCACCCAGCTCGACCACGGCGCGCTGCAGCGCCTCGGTGGCCGTGGCGCCGAACCCGTCGTTGATCCGCAGGCCGTCACCCCCGGCTCCGATGGCCGTGACCTCGGCGCCCGCCTCGCGCAGGACGCGCGGGGCCAGCTCGCAGGCCGCCCCCTCGGCGCAGTCGACCACTACAGCGAGCCCGGCCAGCGGGGTCTTCACGACGGTGAGCAGGTGACGGACGTAGCCCTCGACCAGCCCGGCGGGACCCGGCACGTCGTTGCGCAGCCGGCCGACCTGAGCGCCAACGGGGCGTCCGGTCACCGGCGTCGTGGCGGCAGCGCGGACATCGGCCTCGATGAGGTCTTCGATGTCGTCGGGCAGCTTGAAGCCGCCTGCCCCGAAGATCTTGATGCCGTTGTCCGGCATCTTGTTGTGGCTGGCGGACAGCACGATGCCGAGGTCGGCACCGCTGGCGGCGACCGCGTGAGCGACCGCCGGCGTCGGGACGACCCCGAGCTGCACGACATCCGCCCCCGCCGAGGCGAGGCCGGCGGTGACCGCAGCGTCCAGGAACTCACCGGACGGTCGCGTGTCACGGCCGATGAGCACCGTGGGCCGTTCGCGCCCGAGGACACGTACGGCGCCCGCTCCGATGGCCATGGCCAGCTCGGGGGTGATGTCGCCGTTCGCCAGCCCACGGACCCCGTCGGTACCGAAGAGCCGCCCACTGGGGGCGGCCTTCGGCCGATCCTCCGGCACCGCCGACTGCTCGGCGGCGGACGTCACCGCTTGCTGTACTGCGGGGCCTTACGGGCCTTCTTCAGGCCGTACTTCTTGCGCTCCTTGACCCGGGCGTCACGCGTGAGGAAACCGGCCCTCTTCAGCGCCGGCCGGTGCTCCTCCTCGATCGCGATGAGGGCCCGGGCGATGCCGAGACGCAGTGCGCCGGCCTGGCCGGACGTCCCGCCACCGTGAAGCGTGGCGTAGATGTCGTAGTTCTCGTTGAGCTCGAGCGTCTTCAGAGGCTCGGCGACGATCTGCTGGTGGACCTTGTTAGGGAAGTAGTCCTCAAGCGTCCGGTTGTTCAGCTTCCACTGACCGGTGCCCGGCAGTACGCGAACGCGCACCACGGCTTCCTTACGGCGTCCGGTTGCCCGAATGGCGCCCGAGGCGTCGGTGACGACAGCCACTTAGATGTCTCCCTCTCGCGCGGATAACGCTGTAGCGCTTCTACGCATCTTGTGCAGCGCTTACTGCGCGACCTGGATGATCTCGAAAGGCACGGGCTGCTGAGCCTGGTGCGGGTGATTGGGACCGGCGTAGACCTTGAGCTTGGTGGACATCTGCCGGCCGAGCTTGGTGTGGGGCAGCATGCCCTTCACAGCCTTCTCGATGATCTGGTGCGGACGCGTGTTGAGCATGTCCTGGAACGTGCGGGTACGCAGACCGCCCGGGTAACCCGTGTGGCGGTGGTAGACGACCTTCTCGGCCTTCGTGCCGGTGAGGACGACCTTCTCCGCATTGATCACGATGACGAAGTCCCCGCAGTCGACATGCGGCGCGAAGTACGCCTTGTGCTTGCCGCGCAGCAGCGTTGCCGCCTGCGTCGCCAGGCGACCGAGGACGACGTCGGTGGCGTCGATGACGTACCAGGTGCGCTGGACGTCGGCGGACTTGGGCTGATACGTGCGCACGTCAGGGCCTTCTTAGAACGGGGACATCTTGCGGCTGCAGTGAAGCGAGAGGCCGGGCCGACGCCCGCTTCGGATTCTTCGCAGCTCGGAGGAGCTGAAGACCGCGGGAAGCGAGCCGTGACACGGCAGCAGTCAGCCAGGTTACCTGATCGAACGGTCGGCCGCCTGGTTGGTCTTGGCCCGATGCACGCAGCGCCTATGGCTCGGTGAGCGGCAGCCGCACTCTGCGAGTCTGTACGGCCCGCGCAGCCAGGGCGTCGTCCGCGGGATACGTGACCTCCTCCAGGCACAGGCCATGGGCCGGGACGACCGGCACGCCGGGATCGCGCACGCCGGCGGCCAGCACCGCAGCGGGCCAACCCGGCTCACGGCGGCCTTCCCCGACGGCGATCAGGGCGCCGACCAGGGCCCGCACCATGGAGTGGCAGAAGGCGTCGGCCCGCACGGTGGCCTCCCAGACCTCCCCCTCCACGCGCCGCCAGTCCAGGGCGAGCAGCCGGCGCACCGTCGTCGCACCCTCGCGGCGCTTGCAGTACGCGGCGAAGTCGTGCTCACCCACGAGCCCCTGCGCGGCGGCGTTCATGGCGTCACCGTCCAGCCGGCGCGGCCAAACAAGGGTGTCGAGGCGGCGCAGCGGATCCGCAGCCGCCGGACCGCCGTCACAGACCCGGTAGCGGTAGCGGCGGGCGAGCGCACTGAAGCGCGCATCGAACCCGGGCGCGGCCACGACGATGCGCCGCACGTGCACGTCGTCCGGCAGCAGCGAGTTGAGCCATCGCACCGACGGCGGCACCCGCCCGGCCGACGCGGGCACGTCGACATGCACCACCTGGCCCCGGGCGTGCACCCCCGCGTCGGTACGCCCCGCCACCGTCACGGTGGGCGGCGCCGGCAGGCGCAGCACGACGCCGAGCCCCTCCTCGACGAGCTGCTGGACGGTGCGCAGGCCGGGCTGGCGCGCCCATCCACTGAACGCGGTGCCGTCGTACGCCAAGTCGAGTCGCAGCCGGATCGGGCTGTCCCCCGCAACGACCGCGAGCCCGCCGTCACGCGACGCCGCCGAGGGAACGGGCGGGGTCGGGACGGCGGGCTCGGTCGGTACTGAGCTCAAGGCAGAGCGCTAGCGGTCGCCCTCGGCCTGCGACTCCTCGCCGGCAGCCTCGGCCTGCTGCTGGGGCTCGGCGTCGGCGTGCTCGGGAGCAGCCTGCTCGCCGAGGTCGCTGTCGCCCTCGGTCGGCACGTCGATCGGCTCGGCCGTCGACGTCTCCGGCGCCTCGAGCTCGCCGCCCTCACCGGGCATGCCACCCTCGACAGCGTCAGTCGGGGCACTGTCGGTGACGTCCTGGTCGGCAGCCAGTGCGGCGGCCGCGGTCGGCGACTCCTTGGCCAGGTCCTCGGCGACCTCACGGGTACGGCCGGTCAGCGGACGGCGCCCGGCGAAGCGGGTGCCCCGTGACTGCTCGGCCTCGGCGACGACGGACTGCGCCGCCGTGACACCCTCGACCAGCTCGATGCGGGCCATGGGGGCGTTGTCCCCGGCACGCGGGCCGAGCTTGGTGATCCGGGTGTAGCCGCCCTCGCGGGTGGCGAAGCTCGGGCCGATCTCGGTGAACAAGTGGTGCACGACCGACTTGTCCTTCACCACGCGCAGGACCCGGCGCCGCGACGCGAGGTCACCCCGCTTGGCGGAGGTGACGAGCTTCTCGGCGAGCGGGCGCAGGCGCTTGGCCTTGGCGACGGTGGTGGTGATACCGCCGTGCTCGAACAGCGCCGTTGCGAGGTTGGCCAGGATCAGCTTCTGGTGAGCGGGGCTGCCCCCCAGACGAGGGCCCTTCGTGGGCGTTGGCACGGTGTATCTCCTGCGGGTGGTGTCCGGTGTCGGTCGGGTCAGGACGGGAGCGGCCGCACGGGCGTCAGAGCCCGTGCGGCCGATCCGTCAGTACTGCTCGGTCTCGGTGTACGCGGTGCCGTCGTCGACGGCGGGAGCGGCGGCACCGAACTCTTCGGTGCCGGCCGAGAAGCCGGGGGTGTACGGGTCGGTGCCGTAGGTGTCGACGGCGATCCGGGGGTCGAATCCGGGGGGGCTGTCCTTGAGCGCGAGGCCCATGCCGGCCAGCTTGCCCTTGACCTCGTCGATCGACTTCTGGCCGAAGTTACGGATGTCGAGCAGATCGGCCTCACTGCGGCCCACCAGCTCCCCGATGCTGTGGATGCCCTCGCGCTTGAGGCAGTTGTACGAACGGACCGTCAGGTCCATCTCCTCGATGGGCAGCGCGAGATCGGCAGCCAGGGCGGCGTCGGCCGGCGACGGGCCGATGTCGACACCCTCGGCCTCGACGTTGAGCTCCTGTGCCAGGCCGAACAGTCCGACCAGGGTGTGGCCGGCGCTCGCCATGGAGTCACGGGGCGACATCGAGCGCTTGGTCTCGACGTCGACCACGAGGCGGTCGAAGTCGGTGCGCTGCTCGACGCGGGTGGCCTCGACCTTGTACGTCACCTTGAGGACCGGCGAGTAGATCGAGTCGACCGGGATCCGGCCGATCTCCTGGCCGGCCTGCTTGTTCTGCACGGCGGAGACGTAACCGCGGCCGCGCTCGACGGTCAGCTCGATCTCGAGCTTGCCCTTGTCGTTCAGCGTCGCGAGGCGCAGGTCCGGGTTGTGGACCTCCACGCCCGCGGGCGGCGCGATGTCGGCGGCGGTGACGACGCCCGGGCCCTGCTTGCGCAGGTACATGACCGTGGGCTCGTCGTTGTCGGAGCTCACGACGAGCTCCTTGAGGTTCAGGATGATCTCGGTGACGTCCTCCTTGATACCGGGGACGGTCGAGAACTCGTGCAGCACGCCGTCGATGCGGATGCTGGTCACTGCGGCACCCGGGATGGACGACATCAGGGTGCGGCGCAGGGAGTTGCCGAGGGTGTAGCCGAAGCCGGGCTCGAGCGGCTCGATGATGAACCGGGAGCGGTACCCGTCGACGACCTCTTCGGAAAGGGTCGGTCGCTGTGCGATAAGCACGGTGTGGTGCCTCCTGTGTGTCGAACGCCCGCTATATGACGTCCTGACGTGGTGCCGTCCGGCAGCTGTGCGCCGCCGTACGGCGGTTCGATCCGGATCTCTGTCCCCGGACCGACCACCGCAGGTGGGACGCGGCCTGCGCCGGGTCCCACCTGCGGGTGATGCCTACTTGGAGTAGAGCTCGACGATCAACTGCTCCTGGACGGGAGTGTCGATCGCGCCGCGCTCCGGCAGCGAGTGCACGAGCACGCGCATCTGGGAGCCGACCAGCTCGAGCCAGGCCGGCGTGGAACGACTGCCGGTTAGCTCGCGGGCGATGACGAACGGGGTCATCTCGAGGCTCTTGCCGCGGATCTCGACGATGTCGTTCGCCGTGACGCGGTAGCTCGGGATGTCGACCTTCTTGCCGTTGACCAGCACGTGGCCGTGGCGGACGGCCTGGCGGGCCGCGTCACGCGACGAGGCGAACTGGGCACGGTAGACGACGTTGTCGAGACGCGACTCGAGGATGCGCAGCAGCTCCTCGCCGGTCTTGCCGGCGCGGCGGTTGGCCTCGTCGTAGTAGCCGCGGAACTGCTTCTCGAGGATGCCGTAGATACGCGCGCACTTCTGCTTCTCGCGCTTCTGCAGCAGGTACTCGCTGTCCTTGGTGCGGCCGCGACCGTGCTCACCCGGCGGGTAGGGCCGGATCTCGATCGGGCACTTCGGGGTCTCGCACTTCGTGCCCTTGAGGAAGAGCTTCATCTTCTCTCGGCGGCAACGCTTGCAGTCGGGTCCGGTGTAACGGGCCATCTTCTGTCTTCTCCTGTCCCTGGTATCCGGCCGTCAGACCCGGCGCCGCTTGGGCGGGCGGCATCCGTTGTGCGGGACAGGGGTCACGTCCTGGATCGCACCGACCTCGAGGCCGGTCGCCTGCAGGCTGCGGATGGCGGTCTCGCGGCCGGAGCCCGGACCCTTCACGAAAACGTCGACCTTGCGCATGCCGTGCTCCATCGCCTTGCGGGCGGCGTTCTCGGCGGCCATCTGTGCGGCGAAGGGCGTCGACTTGCGCGAGCCCTTGAAGCCGACGTGACCGGCCGATGCCCAGGAGATGACGGCACCGTTCGGGTCGGTGATCGAAACGATCGTGTTGTTGAACGTGCTCTTGATGTGGGCGTGGCCGTGAGCGACGTTCTTCCGCTCTTTGCGGCGGATCTTCTTGACGCCTGCGCCGGCGCGCTTCTGCGGGGGCATCGGTTACTTCTTCCCTGGCTTCTTCTTGCCGGCGATGGCGCGGCGCGGGCCCTTGCGGGTGCGGGCATTGGTGTGGGTCCGCTGCGCATGGACGGGCAGGCCGCGGCGGTGCCGGATGCCCTGGTAGCAGCCGATCTCGATCTTCAGGCGGATGTCCTGCGCCACCTCGCGGCGCAGGTCGCCCTCGACCTTGTAGGTGGCGTCGATCCAGCTGCGCAGGCGCACCAGGTCGTCGTCGGAGAGGTCACGGACACGGGTGTCGGCGTCGATACCCGTCTGGGCCAAGGTCTCCTTGGCCCGGGTACGGCCGATGCCGTAGATGTAGGTGAGGGCGATCTCGAGCCGCTTCTCGCGCGGCAGATCGACCCCGGCAAGACGTGCCATATGGGGGCAGAACTCCTTGGGATCATTCGAAGGTCTGGACGCGTCCCTTCCTCACCTGCCCGGTGAGGCCCCGGCCTTCGCCCGGGGGTGAACAGCTGACTCGGTCGGCCGCTGGAACGCGTTCGAGGTGATCGCCTCAGGAACGAGACGCTCGACGGATGTCGAGCGAACTAGCCCTGACGCTGCTTGTGACGCAGGTTGTCACAAATGACCATGACCCGACCATGACGGCGGATCACCTTGCACTTGTCACAGATCTTCTTGACGCTGGGTTGAACCTTCACGGCTGCCGAACTCCTTCGCGTACGCATCCGGCAAGCCATGCCGTCCGGAACGCCTATCGATGACTTACTTGTAGCGGTAGACGATGCGGCCGCGGGACAGGTCATAAGGCGAGAGCTCCACGACAACCCGGTCCTCGGGGAGGATACGGATGTAGTGCTGGCGCATCTTGCCGCTGATGTGAGCGAGAACCCGGTGGCCGTTCTGCAGCTCGACTCGAAACATCGCGTTGGGCAGCGGTTCGACGACCTTGCCCTCGATCTCGATTGCCCCGTCCTTTTTCGGCATGTCCTCCGCGATCCTGCTGTGCTGGGAAATATGACTGGTCTGACGACGACCGAAGGAACCAGACGCGCCCCCGTGCACGCATGCTGCGCGCGCCTAACGGTCGACACGCCACTGTACGCCACAACCACGGTTCCGCCCACCGGTGCGGACGGGCGTGACACCGCCTCGCGCCTGCTCAGCCTTCGAGCTCGCGGCGGTGCGACCGCGCCTGGATCTCGCGTGCGGCGAGGGCGGCCCCCCACGGTCCGGCGACCCACACCCACCAGGGATAGATCCAGTCGGTCGTTCCCAAGCAGATGACGGCCCAGATGATGACGTTCATGAGGCTGACTGAGGCCCAGCTCGCCCACATGAGTCGGCTCGGGTCACCCGGTGCCGCACCTCGAGTCCGGCGAGGAACCGGCGCGTCCGACGGCTTGACCAGCTCGACGTCGGTACGGATGGCCGGCAGGTCCTCGAGCAGCACGTTCAGGTCGGCGACGGTCTTGGCCGCGTACGCGTCGCGCATCCGCTCGTCGACCTCGTCCAACGTGAGCCGGCCGTCGGCGGCGTGCCGGCGCAGGAGGGCCGCCGTCGACTCCCGTTCGGCGTCACCTACCCGTACGCCGGGGCGTACCTCGTCCGCCATCGACCGACCCGGGCCTCAGCCGGCCGACGTCGTGGAGGCGGTGGCGGGCTGTCCGCAGCTCACCCCGAGCTCGGCGAGCTTCGCCGCACCGCCGTCGAAGGCGGTGAGCACCCACGGCCCGTCCTCGGTGATGGCCACGGTGTGCTCCCAGTGCGCGGACACCAGACCGTCGGCGGTCACGACCGTCCACTCGTCGCCGAGCACCCGGGTGTCGGGGCTGGAGAGGCTGACCATCGGCTCGATGGCGAGGGCCAGACCCTTCACCAGCTTCTGACCGCGGCCGGCACGCCCGTAGTTGAGCAGATGGGGCGACTGGTGCATCTCGGTGCCGATTCCGTGGCCGCCGTAGTTCTCGATGATCCCGTACGCGCCGCGCGGGCCGGTGTGGCGCCGGACCTCACGTTCGACGGCGGCACTGATGTCGGTGAGGCGCCCACCCAGCTGGGCTGCGGCCAGGCCGGCCCACAACGAGGCCTCGCACACCCGCGAGAGCTCGAGTGCCTCCGGGGAGACCTCGCCGACCGCCACGGTGATGGCCGAGTCGCCGTGCCAGCCGTCCAGGATGGCCCCGCAGTCGATCGACAGCAGGTCGCCGTCACGCAGCACCCGCGAGCCGGGCAGCCCGTGCACGACCTCGTCGTTGACCGAGGCGCAGATGCTGCCCTGGAAGCCCGGCTGGCCGAAGTGACCCCCGTAGTCCAGGAACGAGGGGATGGCGCCTTCGCCGCGGATCGACGCCTCGGCCAGCTCGTCGAGCTCCTTGGTGGTGACCCCGGGCTGCGCCGCGTTCTTGAGCTTCTCCAGCGTGCGGGCGACGACCAGGCCGGCCTCGCGCATCAGGAGGATCTCGGACCGGGACTTGATCTGGACTTCTTCGCGGCGGCTCATCTTCGCCTCAATCCGTGATGGTGGCTCGGGCCGGACTGCAGCTCCCCCGAGCCCGGTGCGTCAGTCTTCGTAGCGTCGCAGCGCTTCCAACGCCCGATCGGTGATGTCGTCGACCGGGCCGGTTGCGTCGATACCGATAAGGATGCCCCGCGCGGCGTAGAAGGAGATGAGTGGAGCGGTCTGCTCCGCGTAGACCTCCAGCCGGTGCCGCACCGTCTCGGACATGTCGTCGTCCCGCTGGAAGAGCTCCCCGCCGCAGCGGTCGCAGACACCTTCACGGGTCGGCGGGTCGAAATCGACGTGCCAGATGGTGCCGCAGCGCCGGCAGGTCCGACGGCCGGAGAGGCGCCGGACCACCTCGTCGTCGTCGACGACGAGCTCGAGCACGATGTCGAGCTTGTGACCGAGGTCGGCCAGCAGCTGTTCGAGCGTCTCGGCCTGCGGCACGGTGCGCGGGAAGCCGTCGAGCAGGAAGCCGGGGACGGCGTCCTCCTCGGCCAGCCGGTTGCGCACCATCTCGACCGTGACCGAGTCGGGCACGAGGTCGCCGGCATCCATGTACTGCTTGGCCAGCTTGCCGAGCTCGGTGCCGTCAGTGACGTTGGCCCGGAAAATGTCACCCGTCGAGATCTTCGGGACCGACTCCGCAGACGCGATGAACGCTGCCTGCGTACCTTTGCCCGCTCCCGGCGGGCCCACGAGGACGAGGCGCACTACCGGAGGAAGCCCTCGTAATTGCGCTGCTGCAACTGACTCTCGATCTGCTTCACGGTCTCCAGTCCGACGCCCACCATGATCAGGACGCTCGTGCCGGCGAACGGGAACTGCTGATTCTTCGTCAGGTTGAGCAGGGCGAGCGGAAGCACGCAGATGATGCCGAGGAACAGCGAGCCGGGCAGCGTGATCCGGTTGAGGACACGCTCCAGGTACTCGGCGGTCGGCCGACCCGGACGGATGCCCGGGATGAAGCCGCCGTACTTCTTCATGTTGTCGCTGACCTCGACGGGGTTGAACGTGATCGCGACGTAGAAGTACGTGAAGAAGATGATCAGACCGGCGTAGAGCGCCAGGTACAGCGGGTGGTTGCCCTGTGCGAGGAACCGCTGCTCGAAGTCCTGGAACGACTTATTGGTCCAGAAGGTGCTGAGCAGCTGCGGGATCTGCAGCAGCGACGACGCGAAGATCACCGGCACCACACCGGCCTGGTTGACCTTCATCGGTATGTACGTGGACGTGCCCCCGTACATCCGTCTGCCCACCATGCGTTTGGCGTACTGCACCGGGATCCGGCGTTGGGCCTGTTCGACGAAGACCACGAAGACGACGATCGCGAGCCCCAGGAGCAGCACCAGCGTGAAGACGACACCGCCGGCGGCCTGCAGGATGCCCGAGCCCTCGGCGGGCAGCCGGGCGGCGATCGAGGTGAACATGAGCAGCGACATGCCGTTGCCGACACCGCGGCTGGTGACGAGCTCACCCAGCCACATGACCACGGCCGTACCGGCAGTCATCGTGATGACGATGACCGCGAGGTTGAAGACCGACGCATTAGGGATCAACGGGGTCGTGCAGTTGGGGATCAGCCGGTTGGACCGGGCGAGCGCCACGATGCCGGTGGACTGCAGGACAGCCAGCGCCATCGTCAGGTAACGCGTGTACTGCGTGATCTTCGTTTCGCCCGCCGAGCCCTCCTTGCGGAGGCGCTCGAGACGCGGGATCACCACGGTCAGCAGCTGGATGATGATGCTGCTGGTGATGTACGGCAGGATGCCGAGCGCGAAGATCGACAGCTGCAGCAGTGCACCGCCGCTGAAGAGGTTGACCAGGGACAGGACGCTCTGGGTCGAGCTGTCCTGGACACCGGTCAGGCAGTCGTGAATGGCCCGGGTCGAGACACCGGGTGACGGAAGCACGCTGCCCACGCGGAAGAGCACGATGATGCCCAACGTGAACAGCAGCTTCTTGCGCAGGTCAGGCGTGCGGAACGCCCGTCCGAAGGCGGAGAGCACGGCTCCTCCCTGCAGGAGTCGATGTGGCGGCTACGACGGGCGACCGATGAGCGACTAGCGCATGCCATCTGCCCGGCTGCCGGTTGCCTTGGGGAACTCTAACAGGCACGTTGCTGCGGAACCCGTTCCTGGCGGTGCCAGTGGAACGCGCCCACGACAAAGGACGCCGCCCCCTTCCCGTTTCCGACAAGGGGGCGGCGTCACGTGAGGCCGGTGTCCGAGGACACCAGCGGTCGGTCTCGCTGCCCTATGAGCCGGGTCGCGACGACCTGATCAGATCGTCAGAGCTCTATCGCCGTCCCACCGGCCGCTGAGAGCTTCTCGCGGGCCGAACTGGAGAAAGCGTGCGCACGGACCTGCAGGGCCACGTCGACGGAACCGTCGCCGAGGACCTTCACCAGCTGTCCGGGACGTACGGCACCCTTGGCGACGAGCTCGTCGACGCCGACACCGCCACCGTCCGGGAACAGCACGGCAAGGCGCGTGACGTTGACGACCTGGTACTCGACACGTGCGGGGTTCTTGAAGCCCTTGAGCTTCGGAACCCGCATGTGCAGCGGCATCTGGCCACCCTCGAAGCCGGCCGGCACGTTCTTACGCGCACCGGTGCCCTTGGTGCCACGTCCTGCGGTCTTGCCCTTGGAGCCTTCACCACGACCCACCCGGGTCTTGGCCTTCTTCGCCCCCGGAGCGGGACGCAGGTGATGCACCTTGAGTCCACGTCCGGAGAGCAGCTCGCTCTCTGCTGCGTTCTCGCTCATGCCGTCACCTCCGAACCATCCACCGTCTGGACCTCGACGAGGTGGGCCACGGCGCGGACCATGCCGCGCACCTCGGGCCGGTCCTCGCGGGTCACCGAAGCGCCGATCTTGCGCAGGCCCAGCGTCTTCAGGGTCTCACGCTGACGCGCGGTGCCCCCGATGCCGGACTTGCGCTGCGTGATCTTCAACTCGGCCATGGCTGTCACGCCCCACCGGTGCCGCTGAGCACCGGAGCCGAAGCGGTCTGGCCGGCGGCCCGGGCCCGGAGCAGCGCGGCCGGAGCCACGTCCTCCAGGGGCAGCCCACGACGGGCCGCGATCTCCTCGGGGCGGGTGAGCCCCTTCAGAGCCGCCACCGTCGCACGGACGATGTTGATCGGGTTGGACGAGCCGAGCGACTTCGACAGCACGTCGTGGATGCCGGCGCACTCCAGCACGGCGCGCACCGGGCCGCCGGCGATGACGCCGGTACCCGGCGAGGCCGGCTTGAGCAGCACGACACCGGCCGCGTCCTCACCCTGGATGGGGTGCGGGATGGTCGCGAGGATCCGGGGGACGCGGAAGAAGTTCTTCTTGGCCTCTTCGACACCCTTGGCGATCGCCGCGGGCACCTCCTTGGCCTTCCCGTAGCCGACGCCGACGGTGCCTTCACCGTCACCGACGATCACGAGAGCGGTGAACGAGAACCGCCGACCGCCCTTGACGACCTTCGCGACACGGTTGATGGCGACGACGCGCTCGATGTAGGCGGACTTCTCCGCGGCGGACCCGCCCGGGCGGTCGCCACGGCCACGGCGTTCGCCGGTGCCGCCTGTGCGGCGCTGACCTGGCATATCGGAGCGTCCTTCCTAGAACCGGAGCCCGGCTTCGCGGGCCCCGTCTGCGAGGGCGGCAACGCGCCCGTGGTACTTGCGGCCACCGCGGTCGAACACGACCGTCTCGATGCCCGCGGCCTTCGCTCGCTCGGCGATGAGGGCGCCCACCTTGGTGGCGGCCGCACTCTTCGCATCGCCGGCGCCGCGGAGGTCGGTGTCGAGGGTCGACGCCGAGACCAGCGTGTGGCCCAGCGTGTCGTCCACGATCTGCGCGTAGATGTGCCGCGAGGAGCGGGTGACGACCAGGCGCGGACGCTCGGCCACCCCCGTGACCTTCTTGCGCACCCGGAA
Source organism: Frankiaceae bacterium (assembly GCA_965199805.1). GTDB lineage: Bacteria > Actinomycetota > Actinomycetes > Frankiales > Frankiaceae > DATAZK01. Next base: position 1,199,466 of record CBDATO010000001.1, read on the forward strand.
GTGACGCCGCTTGACGCTGATCCGCCGGGCGGCGGAGATGGTGGTCGGCATTACTTGCCAGCCTTTCCGACCTTGCGGCGAATGACCTCGCCCTGGTAACGCACACCCTTGCCCTTGTACGGGTCGGGCTTGCGCAACTTGCGGATCTTGGCGGCCACCTCACCGACGGCTTGCTTGTCGATGCCGCTGACCACGAAGCGGGTCGGTGCCTGCACCTCGAACGTGATGCCCTCCGGCGCCTTGACCGGCACCGGGTGGCTGAATCCGAGGGCGAACTCGAGGTCGCGTCCACGGGCCTGCACGCGGTAACCGACGCCGACGATCTCGAGCGTCTTGGAGTAACCGGCGGTGACGCCCGTGACCATGTTGGCGACGAGCGAGCGGGTGAGCCCGTGACGGGCCCGGCTCTCACGCTCGTCGTTCGGCCGCTCGACGAGGAGCGTGCCCTCGTCCTGGGAGATGGTGATGGGCTCGATGACCGTGTGGGTCAGCGTGCCCTTGGGGCCCTTCACCGTGACGTCCTGGCCGTTGAGAGTGACCTCGACGCCGGACGGGACCGGGATGGGGAGTCTTCCGATTCGTGACATGTCAGCTACCAGACGTAGGCGAGGACTTCCCCGCCCACGCCCCGCTTAGCAGCCTGCTTGTCGGTAAGCAGGCCGGTTGAGGTGCTGATGATCGCGACGCCGAGTCCGCCGAGCACCTTGGGCAGGTTGGTGGCCTTCGCGTAGACGCGGAGGCCGGGCTTGGAGATGCGCCGGATGCCGGCGATCGTCCGCTCCCGGTTGGGGCCGTACTTGAGGTTGACGAGGAGCGCCTGCTCGACGCCTTCGCCCTCGCTCGACCAGCCGGCGATGTAGCCCTCCTGCTGGAGGATCTCGGCGATGTGGGTCTTGATCTTGCTGTAGGGCATGCGCACGGTCTCGTGGTAGGCCTTGTTACCGTTACGAACACGCGTGAGCATGTCCGCGATCGGGTCTGTCATGGTCATGACTGGGTCATGGCTTGCTGGCCTCGTACCTTCCCGCGGCGGTTCCCCGACAGGGCCTTCCGCGAAGTGGATGAAAGTGGAACAGGAGTTACCGAGAGCCTGGAACTACCAGGAGCTCTTCGTGATGCCGGGGAGCTCGCCGCGGTGCGCCATCTGCCGGAAGCAGATGCGGCACAGGCCGAACGTCTTGTAGACGGCGCGGGGCCGGCCACAACGCTGGCAGCGGGTGTAGCCGCGCACCTTGAACTTCGGCGTGCGGGCGGCCTTCTCGACCAGGGCTTTCTTTGCCATTTTCTCAGTTCTCCCGGAACGGGAAGCCAAGAGCGCGCAAGAGCGCCCGGCCCGCGTCGTCGTCTTCAGCGGTGGTCACGACCGTGATGTCCATACCGCGCACCCGGTCGACCCGGTCGGGGTCGATCTCGTGGAAGATCGACTGCTCGGTGACACCGAAGGTGTAGTTGCCCCGGCCGTCGAACTGCTTCGGCGACAGACCGCGGAAGTCACGGATACGCGGGAGCGCAATGGTGACCAGACGGTCGAGGAACTCCCACATCCGGTCGCCGCGCAGCGTCACCTTGGCGCCGATGGGCTGACCCTCGCGCAGCTTGAACTGGGCGATGGACTTGGTGGCCCGGCGGACGGTCGGCTTCTGACCGGTGATCAGCGAGAGATCCCGGACGGCTCCGTCGATGAGCTTGCTGTCGCGGGCGGCGTCGCCGACACCCATGTTGACGACGACCTTGACCACACCTGGGACCTGCATGACGTTGCTGATGTTCAGCGACGTCTTCAGTTCGGGAAGGATCTCGTCGCGGTAACGGGTCCTCAGACGAGCCGGGGTGCGCTCGGGCGCTTCCGTGGCCATCAGACGTCCACCTCCTGGCCGGCGCTGCGGCAGACCCGGACCTTGTTGCCCTCGTCGTCGACGCGGTAGCCGAGGCGACCCGGCTTGTTCGTCTCCGGGTGGACATAAGCCACGTTGCTCACGTGGATGGGGGCCTCGGTGACGATGATGCCGCCGCTCTGGCTGCCCCGCTGGCTGGTCTGCTGCTTGGTGTGCTTCTTGATCCGGTTCGCGCCCTCGACGAGCACGCGGTCCTCACGCGGGAACGCGATGAGAACCTTGCCCCGAAGGCCCCGGTCCTTGCCCGTGAGCACCTGAACGGTGTCACCCTTCTTGATCTTCATGTCCTCAGATCACTTCCGGTGCGAGCGAGATGATCCGCATGAACTTGCGGTCGCGCAGCTCGCGGCCCACCGGGCCGAAGATGCGGGTACCCCGCGGGTCGCCGCTGTCACGGATCAACACGGCCGCGTTCTCGTCGAAGCGGATGTAGGAACCGTCCGGACGGCGACGCTCCTTGACGGTGCGGACGACGACCGCCTTGACGACGTCGCCCTTCTTCACACCGGCGCCGGGCAGCGCGTCCTTCACGGTGCCGACGATGATGTCGCCGATGCCGGCGTACCGACGGCCGGAGCCACCGAGCACCCGGATGCAGAGCAGTTCCTTCGCACCCGTGTTGTCGGCGACCCGCAGGCGGGATTCCTGCTGGATCATCGGGCACGCTCCAGGATCTCCACGACGCGCCAACGCTTGGTCGCCGACAGCGGGCGGGTCTCCATGAGGAGCACCCGGTCCCCGACACCGGCACCGGACTCGTCGTGCGCCTTGTAACGGGTGGAACGACGGATGGTCTTGCCGTAGAGCGGGTGCTGGACCCGGTCCTCGACCTCGACCACGACCGTGTTCGTCATCTTGTCGCTGACGACCAGGCCCTCGCGGACCTTGCGGTTGCCGCGCGTCTCCGCCTCGGCGGCCGGCTGGGGGGTGCTCATGCTGATGCCTTCTCGGTTGTCGCCGAAGCGGACTCGTCGACGACCTCGTAGGTGATGCCGAGCTCGCGCTCGCGCATCACGGTGTAGATACGGGCGATGTCGCGCCGGACAGTCTGCAGCCGGCGGTTGTTGTCGAGCTGGCCCGTGGCCACCTGGAAGCGCAGGTTGAACAGCTCCTGCTTCGCCTCCCGGAGGCGGGTCAGCAGCTCTTCGTCGCCGGCGCCACGCAGCTCGAGGGGTGGGGTGCCCGCCATCAGACGTTCGCCCCCTCTCGTGTGATGAAGCGGCACTTCATCGGCAGCTTGTGCATGGCGCGGCGCATGGCCTCACGAGCCAGCGGCTCGGCCACGCCGGACAGCTCGAACATGACGCGTCCGGGCTTGACGTTGGCAACCCACCACTCGGGCGAACCCTTACCGGAACCCATGCGGGTCTCGGCCGGCTTCTTGGTGAGCGGACGGTCCGGGTAGATGTTGATCCAGACCTTTCCGCCACGCTTGATGTGGCGGGTCATGGCGATACGGGCCGACTCGATCTGCCGGTTGGTGACGTACGCGGACTCCATGGCCTGGATCGCGAAGTCGCCGAAGGCGATCTCGGTGCCGCCCTTGGCGGCACCCGAGCGGCTCGGGTGATGCTGCTTGCGGTGCTTGACCCTGCGCGGGATGAGCATCGGTCAGCCCTCCTGGGTTTCTGTGGCGGGCGCCTCGGCGGCGATCTCCACAGCCACGTCGGGTGCCGGCGTCTCGACGACCGAGGTCTCCAGGACCTCGACGGCCGGGCTGTCGACGGCCTCTGAGACTGCGACGACCTCGTCGACCAGCGCCTCGGCAATCGCGCCCGAGGCCGGCTTCTGGCCGGTCTCGGCGCGGGCGGCGGCGCGACCTGCGTCGGTGCCGGCGGCGGTCGTACCGGTCGAGCCGCTGCGCGGCCGGCGGACCGGACGCTCACGACGCTGGGAGCGGATGGCCGCCTCCTGCGCCTCGCGCTCGGCGCGGCTCGCGATGATGTCGCCCTTGTAGATCCACACCTTCACGCCGATGCGGCCGAACGTCGTCCGGGCCTCGTAGAAGCCGTAGTCGATGTCGGCGCGCAGGGTGTGCAGCGGGACCCGACCCTCGCGGTAGAACTCCGAGCGGCTCATCTCGGCGCCACCGAGACGACCCGAGCACTGCACCCGGATCCCCTTGGCCCCGCCCTTGAGCGCGGTCTGCATCGACTTGCGCATCGCGCGCCGGAAGCTGACGCGGCTCGAGAGCTGCTCGGCCACACCCTGCGCGACGAGCTGCGCATCGATCTCGGGGTTCTTCACCTCGAGGATGTTCAGCTGCACCTGCTTGCCGGTGAGCTTCTCGAGGTCGCCGCGGATGCGGTCGGCCTCGGCGCCACGACGGCCGATGACGATGCCCGGACGCGCCGTGTGGATGTCCACGCGGAGACGACCCTGGGTGCGCTCGATGTCGACGCGGCTGATGCCCGCGCGCTCCATGCCCTTGGACATCATCTTGCGGATCTTGACGTCCTCGCCGACGTACGCCGCGTACTGCTTGTCGGCGTACCAACGCGAGGTGAATTCGCTCGTGATCCCCAGCCGGAAGCCATGGGGATTGACCTTCTGACCCACTAGCGGGTCCTCCTCGAACTGCTCGCGCCGGCGCCGCGGCCGCGGGGGGTCTGCTCCCGGGCCTCGACGACAACGGTGATGTGGCTGGTCCGCTTGCGCACGCGGTAGGCGCGGCCCTGGGCACGGGGGCGGAAACGCTTGAGCGTCGGGCCCTCGTCCACGTAGGCCTCGCTGATCCACAGCGCGTCACGGTCGAGGTGCTCGTTGTGCTCCGCGTTGGCGATGGCCGACGCGACGACCTTGTAGACGTCCTCGCTCGCGGCGTGCGGGTCGAACTTCAGCACGTCGAGGGCGTCGGCTGCCTTCATGCCGCGAACCAGGTCGATGACCCGGCGGGCCTTGCGCGGCCCCATCCGGGAGTAGCGGGCCTGGGCACGCGCCGACGGACGGGCCGGCACGACCGGCTTGGCCGCCTTGCCGCCCTTGGTGGTCACGGGTGCCGTCTCGGTCTCGGCCGAGTCGGTGGTGACGGTCTCGTCAGCCACGACGCGCCCTCCGGTCTTCCTTCACGTGACCACGGAAGGTGCGGGTGAGGGCGAACTCGCCCAGCTTGTGCCCGACCATGCCTTCGGTGATGAAGACCGGCACGTGCTTGCGCCCGTCGTGCACGGCGATCGTGTGCCCGAGCATGTCGGGGATCACGGTCGAGCGGCGCGACCAGGTCTTGATGACGTTCTTGGTGCCCTTGACGTTCTGGTCGTCGACCTTCTTCAGCAGGTGGTCGTCGACGAACGGGCCCTTCTTCAGGCTGCGTGGCACTGGGAACTCCTCTCCTGCTGAATCGTGGTCGATCGATGTGCTTGTGCGTTGCGCATCGGCCTAGCGCCTGCCCCGACCGGCGCGACGGCGCCGGACGATGAGCTTGTCGCTCGGCTTGTTGTGGGCGCGGGTGCGGCCCTCGGGCTTGCCGGCGGGGTTGACCGGGTGGCGTCCACCGGAGGTCTTGCCCTCACCACCACCGTGCGGGTGGTCGACCGGGTTCATGGCGACACCGCGGACGTGGGGGCGCTTGCCCTTCCAGCGCATACGGCCGGCCTTGCCCCAGTTGATGCCGCCCTGCTCGGCGTTGCCGACCTCGCCGACCGTGGCGCGGCAGCGCTGGTCGACGTTGCGGGTCTCCCCCGAAGGCATACGCAGCAGCGCGTACGGCCCGTCCTTGGCGACCAGCTGCACGCTCGAGCCGGCACTGCGGGCGATCTTGGCGCCGCCCCCGGGCTTGAGCTCGATGGCGTGTACCACGGTGCCGGTCGGGATGTTGCGCAGCGGCATGGCGTTGCCGGGACGGATGTCGCTCCCGGGACCGCTCACGACGACGTCGCCCTGACGCAGCCGGGTCGGCGCGATGATGTAGCGCTTCTCCCCGTCGGCGTAGTGCAGCAGCGCGATGCGGGCGGTGCGGTTGGGGTCGTACTCGATGTGAGCGACCTTGGCCGGCACGCCGTCCTTCTCGCGCCGGAAGTCGATGACCCGATAAGCCCGCTTGTGGCCGCCGCCCTGGTGGCGCGCTGTCACACGGCCGTGCGCGTTGCGCCCGCCCTTGCTGTGCAGCGGACGTACCAGCGACTTCTCCGGCTCACTGCGGGTGACCTCGACGAAGTCGGCCACGCTGGCGCCCCGGCGCCCTGGCGTCGTCGGCTTGTACTTACGGATACCCATGTCTCTCGTCTTCTGTCTCGAACGTCGTGGATCTCGAACAGGCCGGCGTCAGCCGACCCCCCGTCGGACCGTCAGGCCCCGGGGTTGCCGAAGATGTCGATGGTGTCGCCGGCCCGGAGGCTGACGAGAGCGCGCTTGGTGTTCTTGCGCTTGCCGAAGCCGGCGCGGGTGCGCTTGCGCTTGCCCTGTCGGTTGGCGGTGTTGACGCGTTCGACCTTGACGCCGAAGATCTGCTCGACCGCGATCTTGATCTCGGTCTTGTTGGCGCCGGGCCGCACGATGAAGGTGTAGGTGCCTTCCTCGGCGAGTCCGTAGCTCTTCTCCGAGATCACCGGCGTCAGGATGACGTCACGCGGGTCGGGGATCACTTGCCCACCCCATCAGGGTCCTTGGCGGCCTCGGTGTCACTGCCGGCCCCGTCGGCCTCGGCCTCGAAGGCGGGCTCCACCTCGAGGTCGCTGCTCGTGGACCCGGCGACCTGCTCGACCATCTCCTCGTCGGAGACGCCGGCGCCGGCCGCTTCGGTCTTGCCTTCGTCCATGGCGGGCTCTCCCGTCTTTGCGTCATCTACAGCAGCGGTCTTCGACAGCGTGTCGACGGCGTCGCCGAGGTCGTCGAGCTCGGACTCCCGCGCGATGGCGTCGGCGCCCTTGCCCTTGGGCGGACCGGCGATGAAGATCGCCAGGGCACCCTCGGTGAAGACGACGTCATCGCTGACCAGCACGTCGTACGTGTTCAGCTGGCCGGGGGCGAGCAGGTGCACCTCGGTGACGTTGCGCAGGCTCTTCCAGGTGAGCTGGTCGTGGCGCTCGGCCACCACCAGCACGTGGCGTGAGCCGACGATCGAACGCAGGTGTGCGGCCGCGGCCTTCGTCGAGGGAGCGGCGACGGCCTCGTCGACCACACCGCTCACAACGTGCACGCGGCCGTGACGCGCCCGGTCGGACAGGGCGCCACGCAGAGCAGCAGCCTTCATCTTCTTGGGCGTGCGCTGCGAGTAGTCACGCGGGGTCGGGCCGTGGACGACGCCACCGCCGGCGAACTGCGGCGCACGGGTCGAGCCCTGGCGGGCGCGGCCGGTGCCCTTCTGCCGGTACGGCTTCTTGCCACCGCCCCGGACCTCGCCGCGGGTCTTCGCGCTCGCGGTGCCCTGCCGGGCGGCCGCCAGCTGGGCGACGACCACCTGGTGGATCAGCGGCACGTTGACCTGCACGTCGAAGATGGTGGCGGGAAGCTCGGCGGTACGCGCCAGGTCGCCCGAGGGCGACTGCACGCTCACGCTTCGCGTGATCCCTTCGGCTCGCTCCACTGTGATGCTCACTGCTCGGATCCTTCGCTGACGGCCTCACCGTTGAGCGACGCACCCGGGGCGAGAGCCTCCGGGCCGACGCGCTTGGAGGCGCTACGAACCATGACGAGTCCACCGTCGGGCCCCGGGATGGCGCCGCGGACGAGGATCAGCCCGCGCTCCGCGTCGACCGCGTGGATGACGAGGTTCATCGTGGTGGTGCGCTCGCCGCCCATCCGGCCGGCCATGCGCACACCCTTGAACACGCGACCGGGTGTGGCGCAACCGCCGATGGAACCCGGCGAGCGGTGCTTCTTCTCGACACCGTGCGAGGAGCCCAGGCCCTTGAAGCCGTGTCGCTTCATGACACCGGCGTAGCCCTTGCCCTTGCTGGTGCCGGTGACGTCGATGACCGTGCCGGGCGCGAACGACTGCGCCGTGACCTCGGAACCGACCGTGTAAGACGCGGCGTCGATGGTGCGGAGCTCGACGACATGGCGGCGTGGGGTCACGCCGGCCTTCTCGAAGTGCCCACGCAGAGGCTTGGGGACGCGACGGGGATCGATCTCCCCGAACGCGAGCTGAACGGCGCTGTAGCCGTCGCGGTCGGCGGTGCGCACCTGCGTGACGATGCAGGGGCCGGCCTGGACCACGGTCACAGGAACCATGCGGTTGGCGGCGTCGAAGACCTGGGTCATGCCCAGCTTCTTGCCGAGGATGCCGCGGATGACGCGGTCTGCCATCTCGGACCTCCTTAAAGCTTGATCGAGATGTCGACGCCGGCGGGCAGGTCCAGCCGCATCAGCGAGTCGACGGTCTTGGGCGTCGGGTCGAGAATGTCGATCAGGCGCTTGTGCGTGCGCATCTCGAAGTGCTCACGGCTGTCCTTGTACTTGTGCGGCGAACGGATCACGCAGTACACGTTCTTCTCCGTCGGCAGCGGCACCGGCCCGGCCACCTGCGCGCCCGTCCGGGTCACCGTCTCGACGATCTTGCGCGCCGAGCTGTCGATGACCTCGTGGTCGTAGGCCTTGAGCCTGATGCGGATCTTCTGGGCCGCCATCGCTTCTTCTCACCCGATATCTGTAAAGCGGTAATTGGGGGACTTGGGTGAGCGGCCCGGTGGCCCTGACTGATCAGGGCCACCGGACCGCTCGGGGTCCTACTGGAGGATCTTGGTGACGCGTCCCGCGCCGACCGTCCGGCCACCCTCACGGATGGCGAACTTGAGGCCGTCCTCCATGGCGATGGGCTGGATGAGCTTCACCGTCATCTCGGTGTTGTCACCCGGCATCACCATTTCGGTGCCCTCCGGAAGGGTCACGACGCCGGTGACGTCCGTGGTCCGGAAGTAGAACTGGGGGCGGTAGTTGTTGAAGAACGGCGTGTGCCGCCCGCCCTCGTCCTTGCTCAGGATGTAGACCTGGGCCTCGTACTCGGTGTGCGGGGTGCTCGTGCCCGGCTTGACGATGACCTGGCCGCGCTCGACGTCCTCGCGCTTGATGCCACGAAGCAGCAGACCGACGTTCTCGCCGGCGCGCCCCTCGTCGAGCAGCTTGCGGAACATCTCGATGCCGGTGACGGTGGTGCTCACGGTCTTCTCGTGGATGCCCACGATCTCGACCGTGTCGGTCACCTTCAGCACGCCACGCTCGATACGGCCGGTGACGACCGTTCCGCGACCGGTGATCGTGAAGACGTCCTCGATCGGCATGAGGAACGGCTTCTCGACGTCGCGCTCGGGCTCGGGGATCGACTCGTCGACGGCGGCCATGAGCTCGAGGAGCTTGGCGCTCCACTCGGCGTCGCCCTCGAGCGCCTTCAGCGCCGAGACGCGGATGACGGGAAGGTCGTCGCCGGGGAACTCGTACGTCGACAGGAGCTCACGGACCTCCAGCTCGACGAGCTCGAGGATCTCCTCGTCGTCGACCATGTCGGCCTTGTTGAGCGCCACGACGATGTAGGGGACACCGACCTGGCGGGCCAGGAGCACGTGCTCCTTGGTCTGCGGCATCGGGCCGTCGGTCGCGGAGACCACCAGGATCGCGCCGTCCATCTGGGCGGCACCGGTGATCATGTTCTTGATGTAGTCGGCGTGGCCGGGGCAGTCGACGTGGGCGTAGTGCCGCTTGTCGGTCTGGTACTCGACGTGCGCGATCGAGATCGTGATGCCACGGGCCTTCTCCTCCGGCGCCTTGTCGATCTCGTCGAAAGGCGTGAAGGGGTTGAGCTCCGGATGGGCGTCGTGCAGGACCTTCGTGATGGCTGCCGTCAGCGTCGTCTTGCCATGGTCGATGTGACCGATGGTGCCGATGTTGACGTGCGGCTTGGTCCGCTCGAATTTCGCCTTCGCCACGGGTTGTCCCTCCTAGGACGGTAAAACGGGCGCCGTACAGACGTTTGGGTGGGGTCACACTCGACGGGAGTACGGGCTGGGTCCCGTCGAGCATGAGGTCGGTGTGCGGGCTACTCGCCGCGCGCCTTCGCGATGATCTCCTTGGCGAGGCCGCCCGGGAGCTCGGCGTACGAGTCGAACTGCATGCTGTAGCTCGCTCGACCAGAGGTCTTCGACCGCAGGTCACCGACGTAACCGAACATCTCGGCCAGCGGCACCAGCGCACGCACGATGCGTGCTCCGGACCGCTCGTCCATGGCCTGGATCTGGCCACGACGGGAGTTGAGGTCGCCGATCACGTCACCGAGATGGTCCTCGGGGGTCGTGACCTCGACGGCCATCATCGGCTCGAGGATCGCCGGGTCGGCGCGACGTGCCGCTTCCTTGAACGCCATCGAACCGGCGATCTTGAAGGCGAGCTCCGAAGAGTCGACCTCGTGGTACTGGCCGTCGCGAAGGGTGACCTTCACGTCGACCAGCGGGTAGCCGGCCAGGACACCGAACTCCATGGCCTCCTGGCAGCCGGCGTCCACGCTGGGGATGTACTCCCGCGGGATACGGCCACCGGTCACGGCGTTGACGAACTCGTAACCGCCGCCACCTTCGCCACCGCTCGGCTCCAGGTCGATCTGGACCTTGGCGAACTGTCCCGAACCACCGGTCTGCTTCTTGTGGGTGTAGTCGACCTTCTCCACCTTGCGGCGGATGGTCTCCCGGTATGCCACCTGAGGCTTGCCGACATTGGCCTCGACCCCGAACTCCCGCTTCATGCGGTCGACCAGGATGTCGAGGTGGAGCTCGCCCATGCCGGCGATGATCGTCTGGCCGGTCTCCTCGTCGGTGCGGACCTGGAAGGTCGGGTCCTCTTCGGCGAGCCGCTGGATCGCGGTGCCCAGCTTCTGCTGGTCCACCTTGGTCTTGGGCTCGATCGCGACGTGGATGACAGGGGCCGGGAAGTTCATCGACTCGAGGATCACGGGCTTGCCCGCGTCGGCCAGCGTGTCGCCGGTCGTCGTGTTCTTCAGGCCCTGGACGGCGACGATCTGCCCGGCGCCCACGGAGTCGCGCTCTTCGCGCGAGTTCGCGTGCATCAGGTAGATCTTGCCGATCCGCTCCTTGTTGTCCTTCGTGCTGTTCAACACCGGCGTACCGGAGGTGATGTGGCCCGAATAGACCCGGATGTAGGTCAGCTTGCCCAGGTGCTTGTCGCTCATGATCTTGAACGCCAGCGCCGAGAACGGCTCCGAGTCGGAGGGCTCCCGGGTGACGACCTCGTCCTCGCTCTTGACGCTGTGGCCGGTGATGGCCCCGACGTCGATCGGGCTCGGGAGGTAGTCGACGACCGCGTCGAGCAGGGGCTGGACGCCCTTGTTCTTGAACGCGGTGCCGCAGAGCACGGGGTTGAGCTTGCTGCTGATGGTGGCGCGGCGGATACCGGCCATGAGCTCCTCGACGTTGGGCTCTTCGCCCTCGAGGTACTTGCCCATCAGCTCGTCGTCGTTCTCGGCGGCCGTCTCGAGGAGCTTCTCGCGCCACTCGCGCGCCTCGTCGAGGTGGTCGGCCGGGATCTCGACCGTCTCGTAGTGGTCGCCCTTGCCCTCAGAGGTCCAGAGCAGACCCTTCATGTGGACGAGGTCGATGATCCCCTTGAAGTCGGCCTCGACGCCCCACGGCAGCTGCAGCACGAGCGGGGTGGCAGCCAGTCGGCTGACCATCATCTCGACGCAGCGGTGGAACTCGGCGCCCACGCGGTCCATCTTGTTGACGAACGCGATGCGGGGGACGTCGTAGCGGTCGGCCTGGCGCCACACGGTCTCGCTCTGCGGCTCGACGCCGGCGACGGCGTCGAACACGGCGACCGCGCCGTCGAGCACGCGGAGGCTGCGCTCCACCTCGACGGTGAAGTCGACGTGACCCGGGGTGTCGATGATGTTGATCCGGTGGTCACGCCAGAAGCAGGTGGTGGCCGCGGAGGTGATCGTGATTCCCCGCTCCTGCTCCTGCTCCATCCAGTCCATCGTGGCGGCGCCCTCGTGGACCTCGCCGATCTTGTAGTTGACGCCCGTGTAGAAGAGGATCCGCTCGGTCGTCGTGGTCTTGCCCGCGTCGATGTGCGCCATGATCCCGATGTTTCGGGTGGCGCTCAGCGGAATGTTGTCTGCCATATCTGCTACCAGCGGTAGTGGGCGAAGGCCTTGTTGGACTCGGCCATCTTGTGGGTGTCCTCGCGACGCTTCACGCTCGCGCCGAGGCCGTTGCTCGCGTCGAGCAGCTCGTTCATGAGCCGCTCGGTCATGGTCTTCTCGCGGCGCTGCCGGGAGTAGCCGACCAGCCACCGCAGCGCCAGCGTGGTGCTGCGTGACGCACGCACCTCGACCGGCACCTGGTAGGTGGCGCCACCGACGCGTCGGCTGCGCACCTCGAGGGTGGGCTTCACGTTGTCCAGGGCACGCTTGAGCGTGACCACCGGGTCGGCACCGCTCTTCTCACGGCAGCCCTCGAGGGCGCCGTAGACGATGCGCTCGGCGACGGACTTCTTGCCGGCGACGAGCACCTTGTTGACCAGTGCTGTCACGAGCGGCGAACCGAAGACCGGGTCGCTGATGACCGGGTGCTTGGGTGCCGGACCTTTGCGCGGCATGTCAGCTCTTCTCCTTCTTCGCGCCGTACTTGCTGCGAGCCTGCTTGCGGCCGCGGACACCCTGAGTGTCCAGCGAGCCGCGAATGATCTTGTAGCGCACGCCCGGGAGGTCCTTCACACGGCCGCCGCGGACCAGCACGATCGAGTGCTCCTGCAGGTTGTGACCCACGCCCGGGATGTAGGCGGTCACCTCGACCTGACTCGTCAGACGCACGCGGGCGACCTTCCGAAGAGCCGAGTTCGGCTTCTTCGGGGTGGTCGTGTAGACGCGGGTGCACACACCGCGCCGCTGCGGGCTGGCCTTGAGCGCCGGGGTCTTGGTCTTCTCGACCTTGTCCTCGCGACCCTTACGCACCAACTGCTGGATGGTGGGCATTAGCTGGCTGCCACTCCCGTTTCTCCGCACCGCTGCTCGAGCGGTGCTGACCTTCGTCATCGCTATGTCTGTTGTCTTGGTCGTACGCGACCCTGTCCGCCGGCGGCTCGGGGCCTGTGACCAGGCCATCCGCTGCACCCCGGGGTCGGGTGTGTCGTGCTCTCGCCGCAGGACCGCCTCGTGTGAAACGGGCTCCGGGAGGATGCCTTCGTGCGGCGCCAGCCGCACTGGCTCGCCGGGAAGGGCGAGCTTCCCGTCGCTGCCGATCGGCCATCCTGAGGATCCAGGAGGCGATCACGGCGCCGGAAAGAGCATCGTGGCGACTGAGGGCATACGCCCGCAGCCACGAGGGGCTAGCTTACGCGCCGGGTGGGGCCTTGTCGAACGACCTCACCGGCACCCGACTGCACGCGATCAGGCAGCCGGTCGTGACACTGCCAGCAGGCCCTTCGCCGCCGGATGGACGACGAAGGCCTGCTGGCAGTGGATGACGACGGACTACCGGTAGTCGCGGTAGTCGTAGTCCTCGAGCGGCACGGACTGGGTGCCGGCGGCGCCGAAGGCAGCCGACGTGCTCCAGTCCTGGTCGTCGTAGCCACTCATGGCGTAGACGGCGTTGCGGGCCTCCTCGGTGGGCTCCACCCGGATGTTGCGGTAGCGGGGGGTACCCGTACCGGCCGGAATCAGCTTGCCGATGATCACGTTCTCCTTCAGGCCGACCAGCGAGTCCGACCGGGCGTTGATCGCCGCGTCGGTGAGCACCCGGGTGGTCTCCTGGAAGGAGGCCGCCGACAACCACGACTCGGTGGCCAGCGACGCCTTCGTGATCCCCATCAGGACCGGACGCGCCGAGGCCGGCTGGTTACCGGCCTCCACGACCCGCCGGTTCTCCGACTCGAACCGGGCCCGCTCGCAGAGCTCGCCCGGCAGGAGGTCGGTGTCGCCCGACTCCAGCACGTTCACCCGCTTGAGCATCTGGCGGATGATGATCTCGATGTGCTTGTCGTGGATCGACACACCCTGCGACCGGTAGACCTCCTGGACCTGGTCCACCAGGTGCTCCTGCACCTGGCGGGGGCCCTGGATGCGCAGCACCTCGTGCGGGTCGACGTTTCCGTCGACCAGCCGGTCGCCGACCTTGACCTGCTGGCCGTCGGTGATGATGACCCGCGAACGCCGCGACACGGGGTACGCGATCTCCTCGGTGCCGTCGTCCGGCACGAGCACGAGCTTGCGGGTCTTGTCGGTCTCCTCGATACGCACCCGGCCGGCGCTCTCCGCGATCGGCGCCTTGCCCTTGGGCTGGCGGGCCTCGAAGAGCTCGACCACACGCGGCAGACCGTGGGTGATGTCGTCACCCGCGACGCCACCGGTGTGGAAGGTACGCATCGTGAGCTGGGTACCCGGCTCGCCGATGGACTGGGCGGCGACGATGCCGACCGCCTCGCCCACGTCGACCAGCAGCCCCGTGGCCAGTGAACGGCCGTAGCACAGGGCACAGACACCCACGCGCGACTGGCAGGTCATGACCGAGCGGACCCGGACCTGCTTCACGCCGGCCGCCTTGAGCTCCCCGATCAGCACGTCGCCGAGGTCGGCTCCGGCCGTGGCGAGCAGCGAACCGTCCGGACCCTCGACGTCGGTCGCCAAGGTACGGGCGTAGACCGACCGCTCCAGGGTGGTGAGGTCGGTGTCGAGCGGCTCGTTGATGCCCCGCTCGGTGCCGCAGTCGTCCTCACGGATGATCACGTCCTGGCTGACGTCGACCAGACGCCGGGTCAGGTAACCCGAGTCGGCCGTACGCAGAGCGGTGTCGGCCAGACCCTTACGGGCACCGTGGGTCGAGATGAAGTACTCCACCACCGACAGGCCTTCACGGAAGTTGGCCTTGATCGGACGGGGGATGATCTCGCCCTTGGGGTTGGCCACCAGACCACGCATACCGGCGATCTGACGGACCTGCATCATGTTTCCGCGGGCCCCGGAGTTGACCATCATGTAGACCGGGTTCATCCGGGCCAGCTTGAAGTTCTTCTCCATCTCCTCGGCGACCTCGGCCGTGGCCTCGGTCCAGACCGCGATGAGCTCCGAACGGCGCTCGTCGTCGGTCAGGAAGCCCTTCTCGTACTGCGTCTGGATGGCAGCCGCACGAGCCTCGTGGACGTCGAGGATCTCCTGCTTGCGAGGCGGGGTGATGACGTCGTCGATGGCGATCGTGACGCCGGCCCGGGTGGCCCAGTGGAAGCCGGCCGCCTTGAGTGCGTCGAGTGACGCGGCGACCTGCACCTTCGGGTACTTCTCGGCGAGGTCGTTCACGATCGCGCCGAGCGCCTTCTTGTCGATCTCGGCGTCGACGAACGGGTAGTCCATCGGCAGCGTCTCGTTGAACAGGCACCGGCCGAGGGTCGTCTCGATGAGGGCACGCTCACCCTCCTCGGCCTCGAATCCGGGCGGCGGGACGATGCCCGCGTCGAGCCGGACCTTGATCTTGGCCTGCAGGTCGAGCGAGTTGGTGTCACGAGCCATGACGGCCTCGGCCACCGACGAGAACAGCCGACCCTCACCTGTCGCGCCGTCCTTCAACGCGGTCAGGAAGAAGATGCCGAGCACCATGTCCTGGGTCGGCGCGGTGATCGGACGACCCGACGCCGGCGACAGGATGTTGTTGCTCGACAGCATGAGGATGCGGGCCTCGGCCTGTGCCTCCGCGGAGAGCGGGAGGTGGACGGCCATCTGGTCGCCGTCGAAGTCGGCGTTGAACGCCGTGCAGACGAGCGGGTGGATCTGGATGGCCTTGCCCTCGACCAGCTGGGGCTCGAAGGCCTGGATGCCGAGACGGTGCAGCGTGGGTGCGCGGTTCAGCAGCACCGGGTGCTCGGTGATGACCTCTTCGAGCACGTCCCACACGACCGGACGGGCCCGCTCGACCATGCGCTTCGCACTCTTGATGTTCTGCGCGTGGTTGAGGTCGACCAGCCGCTTCATGACGAACGGCTTGAACAGCTCGAGCGCCATCTGCTTCGGCAGACCGCACTGGTGCAGCTTGAGCTGCGGGCCGACGACGATGACCGAACGGCCCGAGTAGTCGACGCGCTTGCCGAGCAGGTTCTGGCGGAACCGGCCCTGCTTGCCCTTGAGCATGTCGGACAGGCTCTTGAGCGGCCGGTTACCGGGACCGGTGACCGGACGTCCACGACGGCCGTTGTCGAACAGTGCGTCGACGGCCTCCTGCAGCATCCGCTTCTCGTTGTTCACGATGATCTCGGGTGCGCCGAGGTCGAGGAGCCGCTTGAGCCGGTTGTTGCGGTTGATCACCCGGCGGTACAGGTCGTTCAGGTCGGAGGTGGCGAAGCGGCCACCGTCGAGCTGGACCATCGGACGCAGGTCCGGCGGGATGACCGGCACGCAGTCGAGCACCATGCCCATGGGGCTGTTACGGGTGTTGAGGAACGCGGAGACGACCTTGAGGCGCTTGAGCGCCCGGGCCTTCTTCTGTCCCTTGCCGCTGCGGATGGTCTCGCGCAGCGACTCCGCCTCGGCGGCGAGGTCGAAGTCGGCGAGACGCCGCTGGAGCGCCTCGGCGCCCATGCCACCGTCGAAGTACTCACCGAAACGGTCGCGCAGCTCGCGGTAGAGCAGCTCGTCGGCCTCGAGGTCCTGGACCTTCATGTCCTTGAAGCGGGACAGCACCGAGTCGAGCCGGTCGAGCTTCTCCTGCGAGCGACGCCGGATCTGGTTCATCTCGCGGTCGGCCTGCTCGCGCACCTTGCGGCGCACGTCGCCCTTGGCACCCTCTGCCTCGAGGGCAGCCAGGTCGGCCTCCTGCTTCTTGGCCCGGACCTCGATGTCGGCGTCGCGCTTGTCCTCGAGCTGACGCTTCTCGACACCCATCTGGGCCTCGATCGACGGCAGGTCCTTGTGACGCTTCTCGACGTCGACCTTGGTGATCATGTAGGCGGCGAAGTAGATGACCTTCTCAAGGTCCTTCGGTGCCAGGTCGAGCAGGTAGCCGAGACGGCTCGGCACGCCCTTGAAGTACCAGATGTGGGTGACCGACGCGGCGAGCTCGATGTGGCCCATGCGCTCACGACGGACCTTGGCCCGGGTCACCTCGACGCCGCAGCGCTCGCAGATGATGCCCTTGAACCGGACCCGCTTGTACTTCCCGCAGTAGCACTCCCAGTCGCGGGTGGGACCGAAGATCTTCTCGCAGAAGAGTCCGTCCTTCTCCGGCTTCAGGGTGCGGTAATTGATGGTCTCCGGCTTCTTCACCTCGCCGTGCGACCACTGCCGAATGTCGTCAGCAGTGGCCAGGCCGATGCGCATCTCGTCGAAGAAGTTCACGTCAAGCACTGGTTACGCGCTTCTTTCTTTGGTTCGTGAACGGAAATTTGTCCGCTGGGTCCGGCTGTGGCCGCGTCGCGTAGGCGACGGGGCCACAGCCGGCGGGCTACATCTCGTCGACGCTGCTCGGCTCGCGCCGTGACAGGTCGATGCCGAGCTCCTCCGCCGCGCGGAAGACGTCCTCGTCGGTGTCACGCATCTCGATCTGCGAGCCGTCGCTCGACAGGACCTCGACGTTCAGACACAGCGACTGCATCTCCTTGATGAGCACCTTGAAGGACTCGGGGATGCCCGGTTCGGGGATGTTCTCGCCCTTGACGATGGCCTCGTAGACCTTCACGCGGCCGAGCACGTCGTCGGACTTGATCGTGAGCAGCTCCTGGAGCGCGTACGCGGCGCCGTAGGCCTCGAGGGCCCACACCTCCATCTCGCCGAAGCGCTGGCCACCGAACTGCGCCTTACCACCCAGCGGCTGCTGCGTGATCATCGAGTACGGGCCGGTCGAACGGGCGTGGATCTTGTCGTCGACCAGGTGGAGGAGCTTCAGGATGTAGATGTAACCGACCGAGATCGGCTCCGGGAAGGGCTCTCCGGTGCGGCCGTCGAAGAGCCGGGCCTTGCCCGAGCCTCCGATGAGCTGCACCCCGTCACGGTTCGGCAGGGTGCTGGACAGCAGACCGGTGATCTCGTCCTCACGCGCACCGTCGAAGACCGGGGTGGCGACGTTCGTGCCCGACGGTGCCGTGTTGGCACCGATCTTGCGCAGCCGCTTCTTCCAGTCCTCGTCCTCGCCCTCGACCTCCCAGCCGGTGGCGGCGACCCACCCGAGGTGGGTCTCCAGCACCTGCCCGACGTTCATACGGCCGGGCACGCCGAGCGGGTTCAGCACGATGTCGACGGGGGTGCCGTCCTCGAGGAACGGCATGTCCTCCTGCGGGAGGATCTTGGAGATGACGCCCTTGTTGCCGTGGCGGCCGGCGAGCTTGTCACCATCGGTGATCTTGCGCTTCTGGGCCACGTAGACGCGGACCAGCTCGTTCACACCCGGGGGCAGCTCGTCGCCGTCCTCCCGGCTGAACACGCGGACGCCGATGACCTTGCCGGACTCGCCGTGAGGCACCTTGAGCGAGGTGTCACGCACCTCGCGGGCCTTCTCACCGAAGATGGCGCGCAACAGGCGCTCCTCGGGGGTCAGCTCGGTCTCGCCCTTCGGCGTGACCTTTCCGACCAGCACGTCACCCGGGTTGACCTCGGCACCGATGCGGATGATGCCGCGCTCGTCCAGGTCGGCGAGGACCTCCTCGCTGACGTTGGGGATGTCCCGGGTGATCTCCTCCGGACCCAGCTTGGTGTCACGGGCGTCGACCTCGTGCTCCTCGATGTGGATCGAGGAGAGGACGTCGTCCTGCACGAGGCGCTGCGACAGGATGATCGCGTCCTCGTAGTTGTGGCCCTCCCACGGCATGAAGGCGACCAGCAGGTTCTTGCCGAGCGCCATCTCGCCGTCGTCGGTGCAGGGACCGTCGGCGATGACCTGGCCGGCCTCGACCCGCTCGCCCTCGTCCACGATCGGACGCTGGTTGATGCAGGTGCCCTGGTTGGAGCGCCGGAACTTGGCCAGCCGGTAGGTGCGGCGGGTGCCGTCGTCGTGCATGACGGAGATGTAGTCCGCCGACATGTCCTCGACGATCCCGGCCTGCTCGCAGACCACGACGTCACCGGCGTCCTTGGCGGCACGCGCCTCCATGCCGGTGCCGACCAGCGGGGACTCGTTGCGCAGCAACGGGACCGACTGGCGCTGCATGTTGGAGCCCATGAGGGCCCGGTTGGCGTCGTCGTGCTCCAGGAACGGGATCATCGCCGTCGCGACCGACACCATCTGCCGCGGCGAGACGTCGATGTAGTCGACGTCGTCCGGCGGGATCAGCTCGACCTCGCCACCCTTACGGCGGACCAGGACCCGGTCCTCCGCGAAGGTGTCGTCGTCGTTCAGCACCGCGTTGGCCTGGGCGACGACGTAACGGTCCTCGGTGTCGGCGGTCAGGTAATCGATCTGGTTGGTGACCTGGCCGTTCTCGACCTTGCGGTACGGCGTCTCGACGAAGCCGTACGGGTTGACCCGGGCGAAGGTCGCCAGCGAGCCGATCAGGCCGATGTTGGGGCCTTCCGGGGTCTCGATCGGGCACATCCGGCCGTAGTGGCTGGTGTGCACGTCGCGGACCTCGAAGCCGGCGCGCTCACGCGACAGACCACCCGGGCCGAGGGCCGAGAGGCGACGCTTGTGGGTCAGACCGGCCAGCGGGTTGGTCTGGTCCATGAACTGGGACAGCTGGGAGGTTCCGAAGAACTCCTTGATGCTGGCGACGACCGGGCGGATGTTGATCAGGGTCTGCGGCGTGATGGCCTCGACGTCCTGGGTGGTCATCCGCTCACGGACGACGCGCTCCATCCGGGCGAGGCCCAGACGGACCTGGTTCTGGATGAGCTCGCCGACCGTGCGCAGGCGCCGGTTGCCGAAGTGGTCGATGTCGTCGACCTCGAACACGACGTCGTTGTCGATGAAGCTGACGCCGCCGGCCTGGTGCAGCTTCACGACGTACTCGATCGTCGAGACGATGTCGTCCTCGGTGAGGGTGCCCTGGTCGGTCGGGAGCGAGAGCCCGAGCTTCTTGTTCAGCTTGTAGCGGCCGACCTTGGCGAGGTCGTAACGCTTGGGGTTGAAGAAGAGGTTGTCGAGCAGCGTCTGGGCGCTCTCGCGCGTCGGCGGCTCTCCCGGTCGCAGCTTGCGGTAGATGTCGAGCAGGGCCTCGTCCTGGCTGGCCAGGTGGTCCTTCTCGAGCGTCGTCCGCATCGACTCGTAGTCGCCGAAGCGCTCGAGGATCTTCGCGTCGTCCCAGCCCAGGGCCTTCAGCAGGACGGTCGCGTTCTGGCGGCGCTTGCGGTCGATGCGCACACCGACGGTGTCGCGCTTGTCGACCTCGAACTCGAGCCACGCACCGCGGCTCGGGATCATCTTGCAGCTGTAGAGGTCCTTGTCGGACGTCTTGTCGGCCGAGCGCTCGAAGTACACGCCGGGGCTACGGACGAGCTGCGACACGACGACGCGCTCGGTGCCGTTGATGACGAAGGTGCCCTTCGGGGTCATGAGCGGGAAGTCGCCCATGAACACCGTCTGGCTCTTGATCTCACCGGTGGTGTTGTTGATGAACTCGGCCGTCACGAACATCGGCGCCGAGAACGTCATGTCCTTGTCCTTGCACTCCTCGAGGGAGTACTTCGGCGGCTCGAAGCGGTGGTCGCGGAACGACAGCGACATGGTGCCCTGGAAGTCTTCGATCGGGCTGATCTCTTCGAAGACGTCCTCGAGGCCACTGGTCATCGGCACGTCGGTGCGGCCGGCGTCGACCGCTTCCTGGACGCGGGCCTGCCAGGCGTCGTTGCCCACCAGGGCATCGAAGGACTGGGTCTGCAGATGAAGCAGGGGCGGAACCTCGAGCGGCTCCCTGATCTTGGCGAACGAGATGCGATGCGCGGTGCGGGCGGCCAATGGAATCCTTCCAAAGCCCAGTTACAGGTGGGTGTCTGCAGTCGGGTGTGAGCGGTCAGGCGGCTGTGCGGTGGAGCGGGCCGTGCTGGTGGATCGGGCGGTGCTGATCGAGCGTGTGATGCGGTCGTACGGGCAGGGACGAGGAGACGGGACACGAGCGGGCAGGCAGCGGGTGGCGGACGACGCGTGACCGGTGCGGTGCGGCTACGGTGACGCGGAGCGTGCGTGCGGAGCGGCCGAGCAGCGACGCGGCAGCGGCCGGGGTGACAGACGCACGGACGGACTCGTACGGTCGACTGCCTCGGGGCCGGAGCGAACGACGCTGCTTCAGAACGGCCTCCGGCGGGTCGAAGGTTGGGACGAGCACTTGCTGGACACCACCCGGGTACGGCTGGTGAACTTGCTGGTAGGACGTGCGCAGCCGGACACACTGAGCGACCCATCCAAGGACGGGCCGGCAGGAAAGCAGCGCAAACGGTTAGTCTAGCCAAATTGGCCCTGCGTGTCCACTTGACCCCGAAAACGTGGTACGGGGCCCACATGCAACGGCCGGTCACCCTCGTGGGATGACCGGCCGTCGACCGTCGGGCGGGATGCGCCCGGCGAGTGCTACTTGAGGGTGACCGTGGCGCCGGCGCCCTCGAGGGCCGCCTTCGCCTTCTCGGCCACGTCCTTGGCGACCTTCTCCAGGACCGGCTTCGGTGCGCCGTCGACCAGGTCCTTGGCCTCCTTGAGGCCGAGGCTGGTGAGGGTGCGCACCTCCTTGATGACCTGGATCTTCTTGTCGCCGGCAGCCTCGAGGACGACGTCGAACTCGCTCTGCTCCTCGGGGGCCTCGGCCTCGGCGGCGCCGCCGCCTCCGCCCGGACCTGCCTGGACGACCTGCGCAGCGGCGGTGACGCCGAAGGTCTCCTCGAACTGCTTCACGAACTCCGACAGCTCCAGGAGGGTCATCTCCTTGAACGTGTCGAGCAGGTCGTCAGTGCTCATCTTGGCCATGGTGTTGATTCCTTCTCAGTTGCGACAGGTGGGAGTTATTCGGCGCTGACGGCCGGAGCCGACTCAGCAGGGGTCTCGTCGGCCGTCGGGGCCGGGGCCTCGGTGGCCTCGGCGGCGGGAGCCGCCTCCCCGGTGGCCTCGCGCTGCACACGCAGCGCCTCGACCAGACGCGCGGCCTGCGAGAGCGGGGCAGCCAGGAGGCTGACCGCCTTCACGAGCGACCCGTTCATGGCGCCGGCCATCTTGGCCAGCAGCACCTCGCGCGACTCGAGGTCGGCGAGCCGGTTGAGGTCCTCGGCGGACAGCGGAGCGCCGTCGAGCACCCCGCCCTTGATGATGAGCAGCGGGTTGGTCCGGGAGAAGTCCCGGAGGCCCTTCGCCGCCTCGACCGGGTCGCCGGAGATGAAGGCGACTGCGGTGGGGCCGGTCAGCAGGTCGTCGAGACCCGTGATCCCGGCATCGCGCGCCGCGATCTTCGTCAACGTGTTCTTGACGACGGTGTACTTCGCCGACGCACCCATCGACCGGCGCAGCTCGGTGAGCTGGCTGACGGTGAGGCCGCGGTACTCGGTCAGCACGGCGGCGGACGAGCCACGGAACTGCTCCGTGATCTCGGCGACTGCGGCGTTCTTCTCGGATCTCGCCATCGCGCTCCTTCGTTCGGGCCGGCCAGCTCCGAACGGCATGCGCGGGGGCACCGTGTGCGGGCCGAAGCCCGGCGCACGAGCACCATCCCTGCGCAGGCCAGCCCGGAGGCTCTTACGACTGCAGCTGCAGTAACCGGCGGTCTTCGGTGTGGTGGTGAAGCAGTGGTGGGTGAGGAGCGGCAGGCCGCGTGGCCTGCAACACCTCGAACAGTCAGACGGGGCCGACCGCAGTCAGGCCCCGTCCGAGAGTATCAGTGCAGAACGTGCTCAGGCGGTGACGTCCTCGGTCACGGCCTTGGTGCGGTTGGGGTCGACCGGCACGCCGGGGCCCATCGTGGTGCTGAAGGTGATCTTCTTCAGGTAACGACCCTTGGCCGCTGACGGCTTGACCCGCAGCACCTCGTCGAGCACCGCCGCGTAGTTCTCCGCGAGCTGCCCCTCGGTGAAGCTGGCCTTGCCGATGACGAGGTGCAGGTTGGCCTGCTTGTCGACCCGGAAGTTGACCTTGCCGCCCTTGATCTCGCCGACCGCGCGGGCGATGTCCATCGTCACGGTGCCGGTCTTCGGGTTGGGCATGAGTCCACGCGGGCCGAGGATGCGGGCGATGCGCCCGACCTTCGCCATCTGGTCAGGGGTGGCGACCGCAGCGTCGAAGTCCAGGAAGCCGCCCTGGATCTGGGCCACCAGGTCGTCGCTGCCGACGACGTCGGCACCGGCGGCGGTGGCCTCGTCGGCCTTGGCCCCGCTCGCGAAGACGGCGACGCGCGGCGACTTGCCGGTGCCGTGGGGCAGGTTGATGGTGCCGCGCACCATCTGGTCGGCCTTGCGCGGGTCGACACCCAGGCGGAAGGCCACCTCGACGGTCGCGTCGAACTTGGTGGGGCTCGTCTCCCGGGTCAGGCGCACCGCCTCGAGCGGCGTGTAGATGCGGTCCTGGTCGATCTTCTCCGCGGCGGCACGGTAGGACTTGCTGCGCTTCATGGTGTTCCTCGGATCTCGTGGTCAGGCGGGCCGGGCGGCCCTCCCACCCGGGACGGATGTCCCGGTATGCCCCCGTACGGGGGCGGTTCGTTCAGGAGAAACCGTCAGTCGCTGACGGTGATGCCCATCGAGCGGGCGGTGCCGGCGATGATCTGCTCTGCGGCGTCGAGGTCGTTGGCGTTGAGGTCGGGCAGCTTGGTGGTGGCGATCTCGCGCACCTGCGCCCGGGTCAGCGAGCCGACCTTCGTCTTGTGCGGCACGTCCGAGCCCTTGTCGATGCCGGCGGCCTTGAGGATCAGGCGCGCGGCCGGCGGGGTCTTCGTGATGAACGTGAACGACCGGTCCTCGTAGACCGAGATCTCGACGGGCACGACATTGCCGCGCTGGGACTCCGTCGCGGCGTTGTACGCCTTGACGAACTCCATGATGTTGACGCCGTGCTGGCCGAGGGCAGGGCCGACGGGCGGCGCCGGAGTGGCGGCACCCGCCTGGATCTGCAGCTTGATGACGGCCGAGAGTCGCTTCTTGGGAGGCATGTGTTTCCGAAACTGTGCGATGGATGGAGAACGGTCACCGGGTGAGCGGCGACGGGGTCAGATCTTGGCGACCTGGTTGAACTGGAGCTCGACGGGGGTCTCACGGCCGAAGATCGACACGAGCACCTTGAGCCGCTGCGCATCGAGGTTGACCTCGCTGATCGTCGCCGGCAGGGTCGCGAACGGGCCGTCCATGACGGTGACGGACTCGCCGACCTCGAACTCCTGCGCCTTGGGGGTCTCGATCTTCCGCTTCTCCGTGACCGGCACGAGGATCTTGAAGATCTCCTCGAACCGCAGCGGGGAGGGACGGTTGGTGAGGCCCACGAAACCGGTGACGTTGGGGGTGTTGCGCACCGCGCCCCAGGACTCGTCGACCAGCTCCATGCGGACGTAGACGTAGCCCGGGTACTTCTTCTGCTGCACGGTCTGCTTCTTGCCGCCCTTGATCTGGACGACCTCTTCCGTGGGCACCTCGATCTGGAAGATGTAGTCCTCCATGTTGAGGCTCTGGATGCGCTGCTCCAGGTTGGCCTTCACCCGGCCCTCGTAGCCGGCGTAGGTGTGCAGCACGTACCAGTCACCCGGAAGCGCCTCGAGCTCACGGCGGAAGGCGTCGGCCGGGTCCTCGTCCTCGTCGTCCGCAGAGGCCTCCGGGACCTCGGCGGCCAGCGCGGCGTTGGCCGCGTCGTCCGCCGCCGACTCGTTGATGTAGCCCGGGCCCTCGTCGACGCCGGTGATCCCGTTGCCGAGCTCGCCCTCCTCGGGCAGCGCCCCAGCCACGGTGGAGACCACCTCGTCGTCGGAGCGCATCTCGATCGGATCGAGCCGATCGACGGCCTCCTCCTGCTCGGACGGCTCATAGTCAGACAAAATGCTCCCCTACCCGAAGATCCCAAGCACCGCTTTGGTGAGCCCGTAGTCCAGGCTCGCCACAATTGCGGTCACGACGACGACGAACACCAGGACGACCACCACGTACGTGTACATCTCGCGCCGGCCAGGCCAGATGACCTTGCGCAGCTCGCTGATGATCTCCCGGTAGTACTGCACGAGACGCGACCACGGTCCCGGCCCTTTCGGGGGCTTGGCACCCTTGCCACCCGATGCCGGCTCTGCGACGACGGCAGGCTCACGCGTCTCGGTCGACATGACCCTCCGCTCCTGCCCCGTTCAGGGGACCTGTGTCGCCGCTCGGCGACGGCTGCCTATGGATGTTCCAACCGGAGTCCGACTGGCAGGGGCGACAGGACTTGAACCTGCAACAACCGGTTTTGGAGACCGGGACTCTGCCAATTGAGCTACGCCCCTTCAAGGCGCATCCGGGCAAGCTCACGCCGTGGCCCGTTCGCACCCTGATCGAGTGTACGCGCCGCTCGCCCACCTGCCGGGAACGGGCTGCGGGCGAAGGATGCGCGTCACCCGGCCGGTATCCCGCTCGGCGGCGCCGGGGACTCGTGAAACCATGACGGCATGAGTTCGGCTCCGGCATCAGCAGCCTCGTCATCAGCCCCGTCCTCCGGCCCGACCGGTCGGCGGGTCTCCGCCCGTATCGGCGCCATCGCCCCGTCGGCGACCCTCGCCGTCGATGCGACGGCCAAGGCGCTCAAGGCAGCCGGACGCGACGTCATCGGCTTCGGCGCCGGGGAGCCCGACTTCCCCACCCCCGAGCACATCGTCCTCGCCGCCGAGAAGGCGTGCCGCGATCCGAAGATGCACCACTACACGCCGACCGGCGGCCTGCCCGAGCTGCGGCAGGCGATCGCCGACAAGACCGCCCGTGACTCCGGCTACGTCGTCGACGCGGCGCAGGTGCTCGTGACGAACGGCGGCAAGCAGGCGGTCTACGAGGCCTTCGCCACCCTGCTCGACCCGGGCGACGAGGTCATCCTCCCGGCGCCGTACTGGACCACGTATCCGGAGGCCATCCACCTCGCGGGTGGCGTGACGGTGCCGGTCCTCGCCGGTGCGTCGGCGGGCTACAAGAGCACGGTCGACGAGCTCGAGGCCGCCCGCACCCCGCGTACCAAGGTGATGCTGCTGGTCAGCCCCTCCAACCCGACCGGCGCCGTCTACACGCCCGAGGAGATCGCCCGGATCGGACAGTGGGCGGTCGAGAACGACCTGTGGGTCATCACGGACGAGATCTACGAGCACCTCGTCTACGGCGACGCCGTCTTCAGCTCCCTGCCCGTGGCCGTCCCGGAGATCGCCGACAAGTGCGTGATCGTCAACGGCGTCGCGAAGACGTACGCGATGACCGGCTGGCGCGTCGGGTGGCTGATCGGCCCGCGCGACGTCGTGGGTGCAGCCACCAACTTCCAGTCGCACGCCACGTCCAACGTCTCCAACGTCGCGCAGGCCGCCGCGCTGGCCGCCGTCACCGGCGACCTGTCGGCCGTGCACGAGATGCGGACGGCCTTCGACCGCCGTCGCCTCGCGATGCACGCCGCGCTCGCCGCCATCCCCGGCGTGACCTGCCCGCTCCCCGAGGGCGCGTTCTACTGCTACCCCGACGTCACCGGGGTGCTGGGCAAGTCCATCAACGGGCGGGTGTCGCACACCTCGGCGGAGCTGGCCGCCGTCGTCCTCGAGGAGGTCGGCGTGGCCGTCGTCCCCGGTGAGGCGTTCGGCGCCCCGGGCGCCTTCCGGATGTCGTACGCGCTCGGCGACGCCGATCTTGCCGAGGGCGTACGCCGGCTCGGCGAGATCCTGTCCACCGCCGTCTGAGGCGAGGAGGCGCCGGCCACCCGCCGGCGCCTCGTCAGCGCAGGGCGCCGGCCTGGCGCAGCACGCCGACGGCGGCCGGCAGCGGGGCGAGCGCCCGCAGGACGTCGGTCGGAGTCGCGATGCCCCAGGCGTTGGCTCTCACGTAGCAGCGCATTGCCGCGTCGAAGTTGCCGGCGCCGGAGTCCTGCCGGGCCCGCTGCAGCGCGGCCGCGCCCTTGTAGTAGACGACCTCGTCGTAGCCGTAGTAGTCCTGCTCGAAGGCGGTGACCGGCGAGTCGACCGGCAGCGCCGAGTAGCCGAGCGGGTCGGTGAGCTGGGGTTGCACGCCAAGCATCGCCGCGTCGATGAGCTGCTCGCCGTACGTCGCGAAGGCCTCGTCCAGCCAGGGGTGCAGCTCCTGGTCGTCGCCGACCATCCCGTAGAACCACATGTGCACGAGCTCGTGAGTCACGATCGACTGACCGGTGCCGCTGCCGATCAGGAACATGCCCGGGTACTCGATGCCGCTGCCGGCGAGGCTCGGCAGGATCGCCACGTTGAGCACGGGGAACGGGAAGCGCCCGAACGCCGTGACCGCGAGCGGCAGCGCCCGCTGCAGGTCGGCGGCGATCTCCTGCGAGGACGACGCGGTGCCCGGCGCCGTGGCGATGCGGACCGGCACCGTGCCCGAGGGCGTGGCGATCCGGGTCTCGGTGATCTGCAACGGGCCGACGGCGACGACGACGTCGCGAGCGGTCGGGTTGGTGAAGTGCCAGCGCCGGGTGGTGGCCGATGCCCGGGTGGGCGGCTCGCCGACCCCGTTGGCCAGCACCGTGTCGGCGGCGGGCGCGACCACCGTGATGTCGGTCTGCGCGGCCTCGCTGACCGCCATCTCGGCAAGGGCGCTCGAGCCGGGGGTGCGGCTCCACCCGACGCCGCGCTGCCAGGACAGCAACGGCGCGGCGGTGCCCCACCACGCGAGCTGGCCGTCGCTGCCGACCCGGTCGATGGTGGCGTTGGGCAGCACCAGCGTGAAGTCCAGGTCGGCGACCACCGCCGTTCCCGCGGGCACTACGCGGCCGAGCGGCAGGCTCAGCAGGGTGCCCTGCGTCGAGGGCCGGCCCCCGGCGGATTCGGCCTGCAGCCGTACGGCCCGCCCGTCGATGCTGCCCTTGGCCACGGTGAGGGTGCCGCCGAGCAGATGGTCGCGCCCGTTCGGCCAGAGCCGGAAGACCAGTTCGGTCACGGGGAGGTCGGGGCGGAAGACCACGCGTTCGTGACCGGTGACGGTGCGGTGGTCGCGTCCGACGGTGAACGCCAGCTGGACCTGCGGCCGGTCGGGGTCGGGCGGCGCGTAGTCGGGGCGGCAGCTGATCTGCACCGGTGGGGGGCTGACGGTTGCGATGGGGCTCGGACTCACGGTCCCGCCGCCGGATGCACCACCGGACGGGGTCGCCGGAGCAGACGGAGCTGCCGGAGTGCTCGGGACCGCAGATGTGGGAGCGGCCGACGGCGGCGGTGACGTCGGCGACCCGGTGGGCGCAGCCGTCGGGCTGAGCTCCGGGACGTCCGGTGTGCCGGTCGCGCGAGGCGTGCCGCCCGAGGCCGAGCTCGAAGGGCCGGGCGTGGGCGCGCCGCCGCTGCATGCCGTCAGGCCGGCCAACAGCGCCAGCACGACGGCGCAGCCGGGCAGGAGGCCGAGGGCTCCCCCGCTCCGCCGACGCATCCGGGAGGGGATCAGGACAGCTGGACGACCGCGCGGGCCTGGGTCAGGACCTTCGCCTCGGCACAGCGTGCGGTCAGGACGACCGACACCCGCTTGGCGTCGAGCTTCGCCTCGACGACCCCGCTGACGGTGATGCTGGTCCCGGTGTCGTCGTCGGGCACCGGCACCATCGAGGAGAAACGCACGCCGTACTCGACGACGGCCGCCGGGTCACCCGCCCAGTCGGTGAGCAGCCGCCCGGCCGTCGCCATCGTGAACATGCCGTGGGCGATGACGTCGGGCAGCCCGACCGCCTTCGCGAAGCGCTCGTTCCAGTGGATCGTGTTGAAGTCACCCGAGGCGCCGGCGTACTGCACGAGCTGGGCCCGCGTGACACCGAAGCTCTGCGCGGGGATCTCGGAGCCGACGCCGACGGCGTCGTAGCTGACCGGCACGACTCAGCGCTCCCGGGGCGCGGCGGTGCCACGCGAGATCATCGTCATGGTCGTCGTGGCGACGTGCTCGCCGTCGGCGGCACGCACCTCGGTGCGGAAGACCATGGCCTCGTTGCGCCCCACGTCACGGATGTCGAGCACCGTCGTGACCCCGCCGAGCACATCGCCGGCGTAAACCGGCCGGTGCAGGACGAACCGCTGCTCCCCGTGCACGACCAGGCTGTAGTCGAGGTCGAGCTCGGGGTCGTCGATGGGCCCGCCGGTACGGCGGAAACCGAGCGTCGTCAGGAAGGTCGGAGACGCCACGAGGTCCCGGTGGCCCGCCGCCTGGGCGGCGGCCACGTCGTGCGAGATCGGGTTGCTGTCGCCGATCGCCGAGGCGAAGTGACGGATCAGCTCCCGTCCCACCTCGAAAGGGGGCTCGAGCGTGTACTCCCGACCGACGAACGCCCGGTTGAGCGGCACCGCTAGCGGGTTTCGCGGTGCTCGGTGTGCTGGTTGCAGTTGGAGCAGTACTTCTTCAGGTCCATGCGATCCGGGTCGTTACGCCGGTTCTTCTTGGTGATGTAGTTGCGGTGCTTGCACACCTGGCAAGCCATGGTGATCTTGGGACGAACGTCGGTGGCCTTGGCCACGATGACACCTTCTTCGAATGATCTGGGCAGGTCAGCCCGCTGGTCGTCTGGGTAGCGGAGGCCGGATTTGAACCGGCGACACAGCGATTATGAGCCGCTTGCTCTGCCTAACTGAGCTACTCCGCCGGGCGGCCGGTCACCCGGCGCTTCGAGCCCCTTTACGGAATCGAACCGTAGACCTTCTCCTTACCATGGAGACGCTCTGCCGACTGAGCTAAAGGGGCGTGATGCCGCAGGCCAGAGTACATGACTCAGGTGCCGCCGGGCCAATGCCGGTCGGAGTCAGCCGCCGCCCCCGACGAGCCGGATCGGCCCCCGGCGCAACGGCTGGTCACGCAGCTCCATCCAGGTGGTCAGCCGCTCCGGCGGGACCGGCCGGCTGAACAGGTAGCCCTGAGCGACGTCGCAGCCCATCGCCGCCAGCCGGTCGCGGGTGCGCTCGTCCTCCACGCCTTCGGCGACTACCCGGAGCCGCAGGTGGCGGGCGAGGCCGAGGATCGTCTCGACGATGGCGGCATCGCTCTCGTCCACCGCCATCTCCTGGACGAACGACTTGTCGATCTTGACCTCGGACACCGGGAGCCGGCGCAGGTACGCTAGTGACGAGTAGCCGGTGCCGAAGTCGTCCACCGACAGCGAGATGCCGGAGCGGGCCAGGCGCTCCAGCACCGGCATCGCCCGGGGCACGTCGCTCATGACCGAGCTCTCCGTGATCTCCAGGGTCAGCATCTCGCTGGGCACCTCGTACGTCTCCAGCAGCCGCGCGACGGTGACGGGCAGCTGCGGATCGAGCAGGCCGCGTACCGAGAGGTTGACCGCCACCGGGATGTGCCAGCCGGCGTCGAGCCAGGCCCGGCACTGGGCCAGCGCCATCCGCATGACGACAGCCGTCAGCGGCACGATCAGCCCGGTGCGCTCGGCCATGGGCAGGAAGTCGTCCGCCGGCAGCAGTCCCTCGACGGGGTGGCGCCAGCGCACCAGCGCCTCGACGCCCTTGACGGAGCCGGCCTGGGTACGCGCCGCCCCGGGCTCCACGGCCCCGGCCTGCAGGGCGACCTTCGGCTGGTAGTGCAGCTCGAGCTCGTCGCGCTCGAGCGCCTTGCGCAGCTCTCCGATGAGGGCGAGCCGGCGCGGGTCGGTGGAGTCGAGGCTCGCCCGCCAGGCCTGCACGGGCGGCTCGCCCTCCTTGGCGAGCCGCAGCGCCGCCTCCGCGCGGCGCAGCAGCAGCTGGGCGTCGCTGCCGTGCAGCGGGGACACGGCCACGCCGACGGCGCCGCTGCCGTCGAGGGCCAGCCCCGAGACGTGGACGGGCTCCAGGAGCGCGTCGCGGACCGATTTGCCGACCGCCAGCGCGTGGGTGACGTCGTCGACCCCGGGGATCAGCAGGCTGAACTCGTCGTTGCCGACGCGGGCGACGGTGGCCCCGGCAGGTGCGCAGCGCACGAGGCGGGCCGCCACCTCGACCAGGACCTCGTCGCCGCTCGGTGAGCCGAGGGTGTCGTTGATCTGGCCGAAGCGGTCGAGGTCGACGATCAGCACGGTCGCCGGGCCCTGGGTGAGCACCTCGGCGAGCCGCTGGGTGAGCAGGCCGCGGTTCGGCAGCCCGGTCAGGCCGTCGTGCGTCGCCTCGTACACCGACCGCTCGAGCAGCCGGTCGTTGTGCAGCGCGGTCGCGACATGGGCGACGAGCGCCTCGGCGAGCCGTACGTCGTCGTCGCTGAAGGTCGCGGTGTCGCCCAGCCGGTCGCGTACCTCGAGCATCCCCGTCGTCGCGCTGCCTCCCGGCAAGGGCACCAGCACCGCGTCGCGGACCCCCTCGCGGGCGAGGAGCTCGTCACCGCTCCCCCGCGGGATCAGCACCGACCGGGCCTCACCGGCACGGTCCGCGAGATCCGGCCGTGGCAGCCGCACCGCCTCCGGGTCACCCGACGAGTCGACCGACAGACGCAGCAGCCCGGGCACGTCCGGCGGGGGGTCGCGCAGCCAGAGCACGGCGGAGTCGGCGGCCAGCAGCCGGGTCACGTCTCGCAGCAGCAGGCCGACGAGCTCCCCGGCACCGGAGGCGCCCACCACCCGCTGGGCGAAGGCGTTGACCTCCTCCAAGGTGGTGTGGCGCCGGGCCAGGGCGGCGTACGCCCGGTAGCTCAGCAGCACCAGGATGCCGACCATGGCGAGCAGGACGCCGGCCACCGGCTCGGTACGCAGCGCGATGACCGCGAGCATGCCGAGCGAGGCGGACAGCAGCCCGCCGATCGCGTACGGGGGCAGGAAGAGCGCCAGGTCACGCCGTGACGGGCGGCCCTGCGTGAGGGTGATCGCCAGCGCCACGGCCGCGGCGCTGAAGGCGTCGGCGGCGAGGATCGCGAGGTAGACGGCCGGCCAGGCGCCGGGATGGGTGATCTCACCGACGTCCAGCAGGCGGAAGAGCGCCAGGGCGACGCCGCTCTCCACGGTGACCAGGGCGATGTTGACCGACGCCTTGACCGGGGTGACGCGGTGCTGCAGCTCCGAGACCACCATCGCCAGGCCGCGGGCGACGAGCAGCACCCACGGCGACGTCAGGGCCAGGCCGACGACGAGCGGCGCCTCGGACAGCGTGATGGAGAACGTCTGACGGCGCACCTCGACGTGCGCCTGGGCTCCTTCCAGCACGAAGAAGCCGAGGGCGAGCAGCAGGCCGTGCCCGAGCGCCGTCGCGACGGTCTCGGAGCCCTCCGCCCGCGACGCCGAGTCGCTCAGCAGCGGCACCCAGAGCGCCACGGCACACACGACGAGACCGCCGACGAGGACCGCCAGCCGCCGGGTGCCGTCAGGTCGCGGCCGGGACGGGCCGGGTGCCTCCCGCCGCGACTCGGCGGGCGACGGCACGGCGACGCCCACAGGGTCGATCGGCATGGGCCTCCCCGGTGGCGGAGCCAGGAGCGTTCGTGATCTCCACGGTCGCACCCGCGAACAACTTGAGCAAGGAAAAAGAAACCGCCCGTACGGAGCACGGGGCTCCGTCGGGCGGTTCGGGACGGCCGGGAGCGGCCGTCGGGACGATCAGTGCCAGAGCACGCCGGCCACGATGCGGGTGCTGTCGGTGTGGTGGAACTGGTTGGCGGCGCCGTTGACCAGGTCGCCGGAAGCGGCCGGGCTGCCCGCGAAGAGCATCAGGGCGATGGCCAGCAGGCCGAGCAGGACGCCGGCGGCGACGAGCAGGTACTTGGCGGGAACGGTGCGCAGGGCGACGGACATGACAGGCCTCCGGGGGAAGGATGTCGCTGCTCCTGGTGTGAGCGGCGACCTGCCTTCGTCCTCGTCCGTTCGGCCCAACGGCCTTTTCACCCGTACGGGTGACACATGAACTGTGCTTCTGCCGATGTGGGGCTTGATGCGCCCGTCACGGACCAGCCCCGACGCGCGCTCCAGGGGGTACGAGCCGGGAGCGCCGTGGGGGCGGTGAGCCGGTGGAGTGGCAGGTGTTGGGTTCGAACCAACGTAGGCTGAGCCGGCGGATTTACAGTCCGCTCCCTTTGACCACTCGGGCAACCTGCCGTTGGTCACAACCCTAGCGGATCCTTCGCGCGGTGACGGGAGTCCCCCGCTGTCGGGTCGTGTGACGTCGTACGGACTCGACAGGAGCCTCGTCGCAGCGTTGGCTGGCCGGGTGGCCACCGCGTACCTCTCCGACGACTGCCTCAAGGTCCGGTTCACCGCCTGGGAGAAGGTCTTCGGGCTCGTCCGCGACGTCGAGTTCCCGGTCGCGTCGCTGGAGCACGTGTCGGTCGCCCCCGACGGCTACCGGCTGCCGCACGGCTTGCGGAGTCCGGGACTGGCGGTGCCGAGGCGGGTCAAGGTCGGCACCTGGCGCGGCCGGGGGGGTCGGCAGCTCGTCTCCGTACGCAAGGGTCAGCCCGCCCTCCACGTGCAGGTCCGCGGGTCGGGGTACTCGGACCTGATGATCGGCACGGACGCGGCCGACAGCCTGGCCGGCGCGGTGCAGGAGGCGGTCGGCCGGCGCGAGCAGCCCGGCGGCCTGGGCTAGTCTCGATCCTCGGTCCTGGCACGTGAACCCTGAGGAGTTGTGGTGGCCGATCCGTCCTTCGATGTCGTCAGCAAGGTCGAGCGCCAGGAGGCCGACAACGCGCTGAACCAGGCCGCGAAGGAGATCTCGCAGCGCTACGACTTCCGTGGCGTCGACGCCTCCATCGCGTGGTCCGGCGAGCTCGGCGTGCTCATCAAGGCCAACAGCGAGGAGCGTGCGCTCGCCGTGCTGGACGTCTTCAAGGAGAAGCTGATCAAGCGCAGCATCTCGCTGAAGTCGTTCAAGGCCGGCGACCCGCAGGTCTCGGGCAAGGAGTACCGGATCACCGGCACGATCGAGCAGGGGATCCCGGACGACAAGGCAAAGGCCATCGCGAAGAAGATCCGCGCCGAGGGACCCAAGGGGGTCCAGGCCCAGATCCAGGGCGATCAGCTGCGCGTCTCGGGCAAGAAGCGTGACGACCTGCAGGCCGTGATCGCGCTGCTCAAGGACGAGGACTTCGAGGTCGACCTGCAGTTCACCAACTACCGCTGAGCGCTACAGCCAGTCCCGCCGCTTGAAGCTCCAGAAGAGCGCTCCTGCGGTCGCCAGCAGCACGACGACGCTCACCACGAAGCCCCACTCGCGACCGAAGCCCGGGTACGGGACGTTCATGCCGTAGAAGCCGGTCACGGCCGTCGGTACGGCGATCACCGCGGCCCAGCCGGTCAGCTTCTTCATGATCAGGTTGAGCCGGTTGCCCTGGATGGTCAGGTTGGTGTCGAGGATCGTCCCGACCATGTCGCGCAGGCTCTCGGTCCACTCCGACGCCCGGAGCACGTTGTCGTAGACGTCCTGGAAGTAGGGCTGCATGACGTCCGGCACCACGTTGAGGTCGCGGCGCAGCAGCGTGTTGACCACCTCGCGCATCGGCAGCACGACGCGGCGCAGGATCGTCAGGCTCTTGCGCATCTCGAACGTCCGCCTCTGCACCTCCGGCGTCCGCGGCACGACGTCGAACAGGACGTCCTCGAGCGACTCGAGCCCGTCGTCGATGTCCTGCACCGCCTCGAACTGCCGGTCGACCAGCAGGTCCAGCAGGCCGTGCACGAGGAACGCCACCCCGTTGCCGGCCAGGTCCGGGCTCTCGTCCCACCGCGTGACCAGCTGGTCGACGTCGAAGCCCTTGTCGTCGCGCACCGTGACGAACGCGCTCTTGGTGATGAAGGCCGACAGCTCGGCCGTGTGCAGCTCGCCGGTGTCCTTGTCCAGCGCCACGTCGTACGCGTTGAGGAACAGGAACTCCTCGTAGCGGTCGAGCTTGGCCCGCTGCCGGGAGCTGACCGCGTCCTCGATGGCCAGCGCGTGCAGGTGCAGCTCGTCGGCGATGACGTGCAGGTCCTTCTCGTCCGGTGCGCACAGGTCGAGCCACACCAGCTCGCCGGCGTCGAGATGGTCGCTGACGTCCTTGACCGGGAAGCCTTCGGCGACCACCTTGCCGTCCCGCCAGGCGCGGGTGCGCGGGGGCTCGCTCCCGATCCGGTTGGAGTCGTGGGCGGCCGGGTCGACCGCGGTCGAGCGACCGTCCGACCCGGAGCGGACCTGCTGGTCGGAGGACACAGCCACTCAGACTAGGTCGGCCGGCACACCAGCGGGCTGAGGTCGGGCGTCAGCGCGCGTCGTAACGCCCGGTACGCGCCATCTCCTCGAGCCGGCGGATGCGCTCGTCCATGGGCGGGTGGGTCGAGAACAGCCGTCCGATGCCGGGTCCGCGGCGGAAAGGGTTGGCGATCATGAGCGAGCTGGTGGGCGCCAGCGTGGCGCTCTCCGCCAGCGGCCGCTGCGCCGTACCGAGGTCCAGCTTGTGCAGGGCGGAGGCCAGGGCCAGGGGATCGCCGGAGAGCTCGGCACCCGTCTGGTCGGCCTGGTACTCCCGCGCCCGGCTGACGGCCAGCTGGACGATCGCCGCAGCGATGGGACCGAGGATGATCAGCAGGATCAGCTCGAAGAAGTTGGCGCCGTTGTCGTCGTCGCTGTTGCGGCCGAACCCGAAGATCGCGGCGAACTGCGCGAAGTTCGCCAGGTAGGTGATGACGGTGGCGAGGGCGCCGGCGACCGACGAGATCAGGATGTCGCGGTTGGTCACGTGCGACAGCTCGTGGGCGAGCACCCCGCGCAGCTCGCGGGCGTCCATCATCCCGAGGATGCCCTCGGTGCAGCAGACGGCCGCGTTACGCGGGTTTCGCCCGGTGGCGAAGGCGTTGGGCTGCTGGGTCGGCGAGAGGTAGAGCCGGGGCATCGGGATCTTCGCCCGGCCGGCCAGCTCGGCGACGATGGCGTACAGCTGCGGCTGCTCGGCCTGGCTCACCGGATAGGCCCGCATCGACCGCAGCGCCAGTTTGTCGCTGTAGAAGTACGAGAAGCCGTTGACGCCGAGGGCGATCACCAGGGCGATCAACAGGCCGTTGGTGCCGCCGATGATGCGTCCGGCGACGAGGATGAGGGCCGACAGCACGCCGAGCAACACGGCGGTGCGCAGCCCGTTGTGGTGACGATGCATTGGCGGTCTGCTCCTCGGTGATGAGGGAGACCGGCCTTCCCGGGCTCCCTCACAGTGAACGGTGAGGGCCACCCGGTTCGTTCCACCCGGCCTCGAGGTGCGACGATGACGAGTCCGTTCCGGCGACGTCGTCAACGGTCGGTGATACAAGTTTCTAGAACGTGTTCTCGTGCCGCCGGTGCTCCGCGCCGACGGCCCGTAACCTGCAGGAAACCAACGCCTTAGGGGGCGAATTTCAGCATGACCGACGTGGCCACACCGGCACGCGGCAAGGAGGTCCGGCAGCTCGACCGGGTAGTCATCCGTTTCTGCGGTGACTCCGGTGACGGCATGCAGCTCACCGGCGAGCGCTTCACCTCCGAGACCGCCTCCTTCGGCAACGACCTGTCGACGCTGCCCGACTTCCCCGCCGAGATCCGGGCACCAGCCGGCTCCCCCGCGGGTGTCTCCGGCTTCCAGTTGCACTTCTCCGACCACGACATCCTCACTCCGGGTGACGCACCCAACGTGCTGGTCGCGATGAACCCGGCGGCGCTCAAGTCCAACCTCAAGGACCTGCCGCGCGGCAACGACCTCGTCGTCAACACCGACGCGTTCACCGCCGGCAACCTCAAGAAGGCCGGCTACGCCACCAACCCGCTCGAGGACGGCACGGTCGACGAGTACCGCGTCCACCGCGTGCCGCTGACCTCGCTCACCATAGAGGCGGTCGGCGCGGTCGACGGTGTGAACAAGAAGGAGGCCGAGCGCGCGAAGAACATGTTCGCGCTGGGCCTCATGAGCTGGCTGTACCACCGGCCGACCGACGGCACCGAGAGCTGGCTCAAGGGCAAGTTCGCCAAGCGTCCCGAGATCGCCGACGCCAACATCCGGGCCTTCAAGGCCGGCCACGCGTACGGCGAGACGACCGAGTCGTTCTCGGTCACGTACGAGGTCGCCCCCGCGAAGATGAACCCGGGCA
This sequence comes from Frankiaceae bacterium, assembly GCA_965199805.1. Taxonomy (GTDB): domain Bacteria; phylum Actinomycetota; class Actinomycetes; order Frankiales; family Frankiaceae; genus DATAZK01. The sequence goes on from CBDATO010000001.1 coordinate 1,236,361, forward strand.
CCTACCGCAACATCAGCGGCAACATGGCCCTCTCGCTCGGGCTCGTCGCCGCCGGTCAGCTCACCGGGCTGCCCGTCTACCTGGGCTCGTACCCGATCACCCCCGCCTCCGACATCCTCCACGAGCTGTCGCGGCACAAGAACTTCGGCGTACGCACCTTCCAGGCCGAGGACGAGATCGCCGGCATCGGCGCCGCCCTGGGCGCTGCCTTCGGCGGCTCGCTCGGCGTCACCACCACCTCCGGCCCGGGCGTCTGCCTGAAGTCCGAGGCGGTGGGCCTCGCGGTCACACTGGAGCTCCCGCTGCTGGTGATCGACGTGCAGCGCGGTGGCCCGTCCACCGGTCTGCCGACGAAGACCGAGCAGGCCGACCTGCTGCAGGCGCTGTACGGGCGCAACGGCGAGGCCCCGCTGCCGGTCGTCGCGCCGCGTTCGCCGTCCGACTGCTTCTACGCGGCGATCGAGGCGGCCCGCCTGGCTACCAAGTACCGCACGCCGGTGATCCTGCTGTCCGACGGCTACCTCGCCAACGGCTCCGAACCGTGGCAGCTGCCGGACGCTTCCGAGCTCCCCGACCTCACCGTCACCTTCGCCACCGAGACCAACGCTCCCGATGGCTCCGGCGACTTCTGGCCGTACCTGCGTGACCCGGAGACCCTGGCCCGCCCGTGGGCCATTCCCGGCACCGCGGGCCTCGAGCACCGCATCGGTGGCCTCGAGAAGGCCGACGGCTCCGGCGGCATCTCGTACTCCCCGGAGAACCACGAGCAGATGACCCGGCTGCGTTCGGCCAAGATCGACGGGATCGCGAACGACATCCCGCCGCTCGAGGTCGACGACCCGACGGGTGACGCCGAGGTGCTCGTGCTCGGCTGGGGATCGACCTTCGGCCCCGTCGCGGCGGCCTGCCGTGAGGTCCGCAAGGCCGGCAAGAAGGTCGCCCACGCCCACCTGCGCCACCTCAGCCCGTTCCCGGCCAACACCGGCGACGTGGTCAAGGCTTACGACAAGGTGCTCATCCCCGAGATGAACCTCGGCCAGCTGGCCCTGCTCATCCGGGCGAAGTTCCTGGTCGACGCCATCAGTTACGACCGTGTGCGGGGCCTGCCGTTCAAGGCGGCCGAGCTCGCCGAGGTCATCGAGTCCGTGATCGCCGGCTCGGCCATCCCCGAGGAGTTGTTGGCATGAGTAACCGCCTGCTCGACCTGGTTCCCAAGGCCGAGGCACCCCAGACCCGCAAGGAGTTCAGCAGCGACGTCGACGTCCGCTGGTGCCCCGGCTGCGGCGATTACGCGGTGCTCGCGACCGTCCAGGGCTTCCTGCCCGAGATCGGCGTCAAGCGCGAGAACGTCGTCTTCATCAGCGGGATCGGCTGCTCGTCGCGGTTCCCGTACTACGTCGAGACCTACGGCATGCACTCGATCCACGGTCGCGCACCGTCGATCGCGACCGGTCTCGCCACCTCACGGCAGGACCTGTCGGTCTGGGTGGTCACCGGTGACGGTGACGCGCTCTCGATCGGTGGAAATCACCTGATCCACGCGCTGCGCCGCAACGTCAACCTGAAGATCCTGCTGTTCAACAACCAGATCTACGGGCTGACCAAGGGCCAGTACTCGCCCACGTCCGAGCAGGGCAAGATCACGAAGTCGACCCCGATGGGCTCGCTGGACCGGCCGTTCAACCCGGTCTCGCTGGCCCTCGGTGCCGAGGCCACCTTCGTCGCCCGCTCGATCGACTCCGACCGCGCACACCTCACCTCGGTGCTGCGGGCGGCCAACGACCACCCGGGCACGGCGCTCGTCGAGATCTACCAGAACTGCAACATCTTCAACGACGGCGCCTTCGACCTGCTCAAGGAGAAGGACACCCGCGAGGACTCGGGCCTGAAGCTCGAGGCCGGTCAGTCGATGATCTTCGGAGCCGCCCGCGACAAGGGCGTGCGACGTACGGCCGACGGCACCATGGAGGTCTGCTCTGCGGACGACCCCGGCGTGCTGGTCCACGACCCGGCGGCCGACGACCCGACCACGGCCTTCGCGCTGTCCCGTCTGACCGGGGTGACCCCGATCGGCGTCTTCCGTGACGTCGACCGGCCGAGCTACGACGAGCTGATGAACGACCAGCTGGCGCAGGCCAAGTCGAAGCAGGGCGAGGGCGACCTGATGAAGCTGCTGCACAGCGGCGACACCTGGACCGTCAACTAGGACGCGATCGACGAAAGGGCGCTGCAGGGATTCCCTGCAGCGCCCTTTTGCGTGGGCCGGTCTCAGCCCGTACGGGTCACCACGTAGTCGCACAAGGTGTCGAGAGCCGCACGGGCCGGCACGTCCGGCAGACCGGCCAGCTGGGCCCGGGCCTGCTCCGCCTCGTCGACCAGGGTCTCGCGCGCCCGCGCGATCCCCGATGACGCCTGCAGGGCCTGCAGGGCGGCTGCGAGCGCTGCGTCGGAGCTGAGGTCGTCCGGCAGGCGCAGACCGTCGGCCTCGGCGTACAGCACCGGCAGGGTACGGATGCCCTCGCGCAGATCGGTGCCCGGCGTCTTGCCCGACTCGATCGACGGGCTCGTGATGTCGAGCAGGTCGTCCGAGAGCTGGAAGGCGACACCGATACGGTCGCCGTACGCCGTCAGCGCCTCGACGACCTGCGGGGTCGCGCCCGAGAGCAGCGCCCCGAGGCGGCCGGAGGTGGCGATCAGCGAGCCGGTCTTCTCGGCCACGACCTGGCGGTAATGCGCGATCGGATCACCGCTGCCCGGGCCGACCGTCTCGCGGATCTGCCCCTCGCAGAGCACCGCAATGGTCTGCGCGAGGATGCGGGTGGCGTCGGTGCCGAGGTCTGCCGTGATCTCAGAGGCGCGCGCGAAGAGGAAGTCGCCGGTGAGGATGGCGATCGAGTTGGTCCACCGCGCGTTGGCCGAGATCGCCCCGCGCCGCAGGACGGCCTCGTCCATGACGTCGTCGTGGTACAGGGTCGAGAGGTGGGTCAGCTCGATGGCCACGGCGGCGGGCACGACCGTCTTGGCCTCGAGATCACCGAAACCGGCGGCCAGCAGCACGACGAGCGGCCGGAAGCGCTTGCCCCCCGCATCGACGAGATGCCGGGAGGTCTCGGTCACGAACGGATAGTTGCTCCGCACCGAGCTACGCAGCACGTCCTCGACTTCGAGGAGGCCGCGGCGTACAGCGGCTTCCAGTACTGGATCATCGAACTCCAGACCAGGAAGGCTGGCCCGCGCCGGAGGCGCCACGGGACTCACGCTAACGGATGAAGCCGAGCTGCGCTGCGTGGCCGGCGAGGTCGAGCAGCGGCTGCGGAGCCACGCCCAGGACGAGGGTGACGGCGGTGCCGAGGCCGATGGCGCCGTACGTCATGACGCTGGGCCGGGCGATGACGGGGCCGTCGGCCGCCGGGTCCTGGAAGAACATCAGCACGATGACGCGGACGTAGAAGAACGCGGCGATCGCACTCGCCACGAGACCGACGACGACGAGCGCCACGGCGCCGCCCCGCTCGGCCGCCTGGAACACCGCGAACTTGCCGGTGAAGCCGCTGGTGAGCGGGATCCCGGCCAGCGCCAGGAGAAGGAAGGCGAACGTCGTCGCGAGCACCGGTGACCGCTTGCCGAGGCCCTGCCATGCCGAGAGGTCGTTGGCCTCGGTGTCGCCGGCCCGGACCAGGGTGACGATGCCGAAAGCCGCGATGGTCGTGAAGCCGTAGGTCACCAGGTAGAACATCGAGCTCGAGATGCCGGCCGTGCTGGACGACGCGACGCCGACCAGAATGAAGCCGGCATGAGCGATGGCCGAGTAGGCGAGCATGCGCTTCACGTCGCGCTGGGTGATCGCGATGATCGCGCCGACCGCCATGGTGAGGATGGCGATCGCCCAGACGACGGGCCGCCAGTCCCAGCGCAGCGGACCGAAGCCGACGTACAGCACCCGGATCAGCGCCCCGAAGGCGGCCACCTTGGTGCCGGCGGCCATGAAGGCCGTGACCGATGTGGGCGAGCCCTGGTAGACGTCCGGGGTCCAGGAGTGGAACGGCGCGGCACCGATCTTGAAGAATAGTCCGACACCGAGCAGGGCCAGGCCGAGGTACAGCAGGATGTCGTTGCTGCCGGCCAGCGCGGTGGCGTCGGCGATCCCGCCGAGCGTCACGGTGCCCGCGAAGCCGTAGATGAGCGCGAGGCCGTAGACGAAGAAGCCGGACGAGAAGGCACCCAGCAGGAAGTACTTGACCGCTGCTTCCTGCGACAGGAGCCGGCGGCGGCGGGCGAGCCCGGCCATCAGGTAGAGCGGGAGCGACAGGATCTCCAGCGCGACGAACATGACGAGCAGCGTGTTCGAGGCGGCGAAGAGCATCATCCCGGCGACGGCGAATGCCATCAGCGGGTAGATCTCGGTCTGCGTCTCGGGGCTGGACTGCTGCGCCTTGGCGCCGGTGGTGCCGGGCACGACCGACGCCTTCGCCACCAGCGAGTTGATCTTCGGCTCGGCGACGAGCATCACCGAGGCGATGCCGAGGGCGAGCACCGTGCCCTGCATGAACAGGGCCGGGCCGTCGAGGGCGACCGAGCCGGCCGCGAGGATCTCGCGGTGGTTGTGCAGCAGACCGACCGCCACGAGCGCGGCGGCGAAGCCCACGATGACGATCGCGGGCTGCACCGTGCGGCGGTAGCGGTTCGGCAGGAACGCCTCGACGAGGATCCCGACCAGGGCGACGCCGAAGACGATCAGCAGCGGCGACAGCGCGCCGTACTGCAGTGACGGCACTTTGATCTTCTCTGCCGCGGCGGAGAGGTGTTCAGCTGGTGCCGCCGTGAGCAGCGGGGTCATTTGGAGGCTCCGCTCGAGACCGCGGTGGGCGCGGGATCGTTCTGGTCGATGTGTGCCAACGTGGCGTTCACCGCGGGCCGGATGATGTCGAGCACCGGCTTCGGGTAGACGCCGAGGAAGACGATCAGCGCGATCAGCGGGGCGACGGCGACCGTCTCGCGAAGGGACAGGTCCTTCACGGGGCCGGTGCGCCGGACGCCGCCGGGGGTGACCGGCTCGTCGAGCGACGGATCCGGATCGTCGGGTCCGTGCACGCCCGGGCCGGCCTTCGGCCCGATCGGGCTGGAGGGCAACGCGTATATGGTCGTGTGCTGGGCGACATCGTGCCCGCTCGAGCTGCTGCTCGGCGCGGGTGGCCCGGCCCAGGCGGGACGGGGACCGGTCAGCGTGCGCTGGATCAGGTAGAGCACGTAGACCGCGGCGAGCACGATGCCGACCGTCGCGACGATCGCCAACGCCCGGTAGCGGGTGAAGGTGCCGACGAGGACCAGGAACTCGCTGACGAAGGTCGACAGCCCCGGCAGCGACAGCGCCGAGAGGCCGGCGATGAGCATGACGCCACCGAGGCGGGGGGTCACCTGGAACATGCCGCGGTAGCCGTCGACGTCACGGGTGCCGCGGCGGGCGATCAGGAAGCCGACGCAGAGGAAGAGGGCGCCCGTCGAGAGGCCGTGGTTGACCATGTACAGCACGGCGCCCGTACCGGCCTGGCTGGTCAGGGCGTACGTGCCGAGGGCGATGAACCCGAAGTGGGCGAGCGACGTGTAGGACACCAGCCGCTTCATGTCGCGCTGGCCGATGGCGAGCAGGGCGCCGTAGAAGATGCCGACCACCGCCATCGACAGCACCAGCGGTGCGAAGTACCGCGACGCGTCGGGGAACAGCGGGATGCAGTAGCGGATCAGGCCGAAGGTGCCGATCTTGTCGAGCACACCCACCAGCAGCACCGCGCCCCCGACGGGCGCTTCCGCACCGGCGTCGGGCAGCCAGGTGTGGAAGGGGAACAGCGGCGCCTTGATCGCGAAGGCGATGAAGAAGCCGGCGAAGAGCAGCTTCTGCACGCCGGGCGTGATCTCGATGTTCTGCAGGGTCGTGAAGTCGAAGGTGCCGACACCGTGCTGCGTGGAGACCACGTACAGGCCGATGACGGCGGCCAGCATGATCAGCCCGCCGAACAGGCTGTAGAGCAGGAACTTCACGGCGGCGTACTGACGCTGCGGGCCGCCGTAGCTGCCGATGATGAAGTACATCGGGATGAGGATGACTTCGAAGAAGACGTAGAAGAGGAAGACGTCGAGCGAGCAGAAGACGCCGACCATGCCGCACTCGAGCGCGAGGATCAGCGCGAAGTACCCGCCGACCGAGCGCCGGCCGCTGGCGGCCACCGCGTCGACCTCGTCCCACGACGCCAGGATCACGACCGGGACCAGCAGCGCGGCGAGCCCGATGAGCACCAGGGCGATGCCGTCGACGCCGACCTCGTAGTGGACCCCGAACGCCTTGATCCAGTCGTGGCGCTGGAAGAACTGGTAACCGGGCTTGTTCGCGTCGAAGTCGATCATCATTACGATCGCGAGCACGAACTCGACCAGCGAGACGCCGAGAGCGGTCTGCTTCGCCAGTCGCGGGTTCGTCTTCGGGATCAGCGCGGTGAGCACCGCGCCGACCGCCGGGACAATGAGCAGGATCGTCAACCAAGGCATGGCGCTGCTCATCCGATCCGCAGGAGCAGGAAGGCGCCGGCCAATGCGACGACCCCCCCGAGCATGGACAGGGCATAGGAGCGCACGAACCCGGTCTGGGTCCGCCGCATACGTCCGGACAGGCCACCGACACCGGCGGCGATCGACCGGACGAGGCCGTCGACCCCGTTGTTGTCGACGAACGGCAGCACCCGCGTGAGCCACTGGCCGGGCCGCATGAGGAGGGCCTCGTTGGCGGCGTCGGTGTAGAGGTTGGCGCGCGCTGCCTTCGTGAAGGGGGTGACCTCGACCGGCGTGAGCACCGAGACAGCGCGGCGGCCGTAGCGGAAGACACCGCCGGAGACGCCGCCGACGACCACGAGCAGCGTCAGGATGGTGATCACGGTCGGGGAGATGGTGTGGACCCCCTCCTCCGCCGACTCACCGAGCACCGGCGACAGCCAGTGCTGCACGCTGCCGCCGAGCACCATCAGGCCACCGGCGAAGACCGAGCCGACCGCAAGGATGATCATCGGGATGGTCATCGTCGACGGGGACTCGTGCGGGTGGAACTCCGGACGCCAGCGCGGCTTGCCGTGGAACGTCATGACGAAGATGCGCGTCATGTAGAAGGCGGTCAGGCCGGCGCCGACGAGGGCGACGGTGCCGAGCAGCGCGCCGCTTGTCCCGCCCTTGTCGAACGCGGCCTCGATGATCTTGTCCTTGGTGAAGAACCCGGAGAACGGCGGGCAGCCGATGATCGCGAGGAAGCCCAACCCGGTGGTCGCCCAGGTGATCGGCATGACCTTCCACAGCCCGCCGAACCGGCGGGCGTCGACCGTGTCGTTCATGGCGTGCATGACCGACCCGGCGCCGAGGAACAGGCCGGCCTTGAAGAAGCCGTGGGCGACGAGGTGCATGATCGCCAGCGCATACCCGGCTGGGCCGAGCCCGACGGCGACGAACATGTACCCGATCTGGCTGACCGTGGAGTAGGCGAAGACCTTCTTGATGTCGTCGTAGACGCAGCCGATGATGCAGCCGTACAGGAGCGTGATCGCGCCGATGATCAACACGACCGTGCGGGCCGACGGCGAACCGTCGAAGATCGGCGCCGAACGCGCGATCAGGTAGACGCCGGCGGTGACCATCGTCGCGGCATGGATCAGCGCCGACACGGGGGTCGGGCCCTCCATGGCGTCCGGCAGCCAGGTCTGCAACGGGAACTGCCCGGACTTGCCGCACGCGCCGACGAGCAACAGGATCGCGATCGCGGTGAAGCTCGTCTTGTTCAGGTCGCCCGTGCCGCTGAAGACCGCCTCGAAGCTCGTGCTGCCGAGCGTCGCGAACATCGTCATGATCGCCAGCGCGAGACCGACGTCGCCGACCCGGTTGGCGTAGAAGGCCTTGTTGGCGGCGGTGGCGGCGCTCGGCTTGTAGACCCAGAACTGGATGAGCAGGTAGGACGACAGACCCACCATCTCCCAGCCGAGGTACAGCGTGAGGTAGGAGTTGCCGAGGACCAGCAGGAGCATGGACGCGAGGAACAGGTTCAGGAACGCGAAGAAGCGTCGCCGTCCCGGGTCGTGCGACATGTAGCCGAGCGAGTAGATGTGGATCAGCGTGCCGACACCCGTGATGAGCAGGATGAACACGCCGGAGAGCTGGTCGAGCAGGAGCCCCGCGTCGACCTGGAAGCCGTTGACCGGGATCCAGTTCCACAGCGTCTCGCTGATCGACCGGTTCGTGCCGGCCCGGCCCTGCAGCGCGAAGAACATGATCACGGCGACGACGAAGCTGCCTGCCGACATCAGGATCGCGAGGTAGTGGCCCCACTTGTCGGTGCGCTTGCCACCGAGGAGCAGGACCGCAGCACCCAGCAGGGGCAGGGCGATCAGCAGCCACAGCAGCTTGAACGTGCCACTGGCGGCGGCGTAACGAACGCTCTCGGCAGCCTGGAGGTGGGTCACCGGGCTCTCACGACGGTTTGACTCGCCTTCTCGTTCACCGGCTCGGATGCCGTGTCAGGGGTGCTTCGGGGGGCGTGCATGAGCCGATCAGTACTTCAGCAGGTTCGTGTCGTCGACGGAGGCCGTCTGACGCGTACGGAAGATGGTCAGGATGATCGCGAGGCCCACGACGACCTCGGCCGCCGCGACCACCATCACGAAGAACGCGATGATCTGGCCGTCGAGCGTGCCCTTCATACGCGAGAACGTGACCAGAGTCAGGTTCGCCGCGTTGAGCATGAGCTCGATCGACATGAAGACCACGATCGCGTTACGCCGCAGCAGCACGCCGACGGTACCGATCGCGAACAGCGCCGCCGCGAGCAGCAGGTAGTTACCCGGGTTCATTCGTCTCCCGCGCTTCCTGGCACTCGCGCGCCGCCACCGACACGGTCACGTGACGGCAGCTCCGCAAGACCGCGCTCGCCACCGTCCACGCGCGCCGGACGGAACTCCTCCGGCAGCCGCTCGTCGATCGTCTCCTGGAACTGGGCCGCGACACTGTTGCGCGCCGGCCGCCCGTCGGGCAGCAGGGCGGGGCGGTCGACCGCGTCGTGCAGCGCATAGACGCCCGGACCCGGCAGCGGGGTGACGGGACCGTCGAGCCCCCGCGTACGCGAGATCGAACGCTCGCGCTGGGTGCGCCGGTTGGGCTTTTCCCGGTGGCCGAGCACCATGGCACCGACCGCCGCCACGATGAGCAGCGCCGAGATGACCTCGAACGGCCACACGTAGGAGCTGAACAGCAGCTTGGCGATCGCGTTGACGTTGTTGTTGAACCCGTCCTCGCCGAGGCCCTGGAACTGCGGCTTCGCGATGGTGCGGGCGATCGGGAAGATCAGCATCCCGGCGAAGCCCAGCCCGAGCAGGATCGCCGCCGGCCGCTGACCACGCAGCGTCTCCGTCAGTGAGTCGGAGAAGTCGACGCCGATCAACATGATCACGAACAGGAACAAGACCATGATCGCGCCGGCGTAGACGATGACCTGGACCAACCCGAGGAACGGGGCGTCCTGGATCACGTAGAAGACGGCCAGGCAGAACATCACCAGCACGAGCCACAGGGCCGCGTGCACCGCATTGCGCGACAGGATCATCCCGAAGGCACCGGCGAGGGCGACCGGCGCGAGGATCCAGAAGATGGCCGCTTCGGTGGTGCCCGTGCGCGTGAAGGCCTCGGCCAGGACGAGCGACGAGCTCATTCCCCGCCTCCTTCTGCCCGGGCGTCCGAGGTCGGCGGCGCGTGGTGCAGGAAGGCGGCCGGCTCGTCGTACGCGTCCCGCTCGTCGGCGGGCGGGACCGGCTTGTAGTCGGGCTGACGTCGGAAGTAGTCCTGCTCGGTGTCGCCGAGCCGCATCGCGTGCGGCGGCCGCTCCATGCCCGGCCGCAGCGGCGCCAGCAGCTGCTCCTTCGTGAAGATCAGGTCGCGCCGGTTGTCGTCGGCCAGCTCGTACTCGTTGCCCATGGTGAGGGCGCGGGTCGGGCAGGCCTCGATGCAGAGACCGCAGAAAATGCAGCGCAGGTAGTTGATCTGGTAGATCGCGCCGTAGCGCTCACCCGGGGAGAAGCGCGCGTCCTCGGTGTTGTCCCGGCCCTCGACGTAGATGGCGTCGGCCGGGCAGGCCCAGGCGCACAGCTCGCAGCCGACGCACTTCTCGAGACCGTCGTCATGCCGGTTGAGGACGTGACGGCCGTGGTAGCGCGGCGCCGTCGGCTTCTTGACTTCGGGATACAGCTCGGTGGTGACCTTCTTGAACATCGTCGAGAAGGTGACCCCGAACCCCTTGACCGGGTCGAAGAACTGGCTCATGTGCGATCGTCCTCGGACGCGGGCGGCGGTGAGTACGGAACCGCTGCCGGCGGGCTGGTAGGCGGTGATGTGGTGGGACGGGCGCTGGTCGGGGCGCCGGCGAGGGCACCCGCCAAGACCCGCGGGGACTCCTTCGGGACGGGCGGCCACGGGATGGCGTCGAGACTCGGCGCCGAGGCCACCTTCTCGCGCTCGACGGCCTCCTCCCGCTCGCGGCGCGCCCGACCACCCGGATCGATGAGCAGACCGAGCAGGACGACGCCGATGACGATCCCGGCTCCGATGAACCACGGCGTGCGGTCGTCGACGACGTCGAAGATCGTACGGAACGTCGCCACGATCATGATCCAGACGATGGCGACCGGGATGAGGACCCGCCAGCCGAAGCGCATGAACTGGTCGTACCGGAGGCGGGGAAGCGTTCCGCGCAGCCAGATGTAGAAGAACAGGAAGCCGAGGACCTTGAGGAAGAACCAGATCATCGGGAAGTAGCCGTGCGCCGCGCCGGCCCAGAGGCTGACCGGCCACACCGGCCGCCAGCCGCCGAGGAACAGCGTTGTGGCCAGCGCCGAGACGGTGACCATGTTGACGTACTCGGCGAGGAAGAACAGCGCGAACTTGATCGACGAGTACTCGGTGTGGAAACCGCCGACCAGCTCGGACTCGGCCTCGGGGAGGTCGAACGGGGCGCGGTTGGTCTCACCCACCATGCAGATGACGTAGATGACGAACGACACGGGCAGCGCCCACGCATACCAGTGGTCGGACTGACTCGCCACCACCCCGCTGGTCGACAGCGTGCCGGAGTAGAGGAAGACCGGGACGAGGGCGAGACCCATGCCGACCTCGTACGAGATCACCTGGGCCGACGAGCGCAGGCCACCGAGCAGCGGATACGTCGAGCCGCTCGACCAGCCGGACAGGATGAGGCCGTACACGCCGAGCGACGACATCGCCAGGATGAACAGCACGCCGACCGGCAGGTCGGTGAGCTGCAGCGCCGACTTGTGGCCGCCGATCGACACCTCGGGCCCGAACGGAACGACGCTGAAGGCGAGGAACGCGGGCACCACCGACAGGATCGGGGCCAGCAGGTAGACCGGCTTGTCGACGAGCGCCGGGATGATGTCTTCCTTCAGCATCAGCTTGATGCCGTCGGCCAGCGACTGGAGCGAGCCCCGCGGACCGACCCGGTTGGGGCCGACCCGCTGCTGCATCCGGGCCACCACGATGCGCTCCGCGACGATCGTGAAGAGCGTCAGCAGCACCAGGATCAGGAAGACGATGAAGACCTTGATCAGGATGATCCACCAGACGTCACGGCCGAAGCTCGTGAGATCCGGGGGCGTGTCGAAGGTGGCAGCCAGTGGAGCTCTCACTGCGAGGCCTCCTGAAGCGTGACGAGGGTGCCGGTCGAATCGGAAGCCGGAGCAGCGGGAGCGACGGCCACCTCGACGATGTCGCCGTGGGCCGCGCCCAGCTGCTCGCGTACGTGTGAGCCGGGGCTGTTGGTCGGCAGCCAGACCACGCCGTCGGGCAGGTCGGCCACCACCAGCGGCAGGGTGATGGATCCGCGCTCGGCGTTGCCCACGGTGACGAGGTCACCCGGGCCGGCACCGATGGCGGCGGCCGTGGCCTCCGACAGGTGCAGACGCGGCGCCTTGCGGGTGCCGGCGAGATGGCTCTCGCCGTCCTGCATGTTGCCGTCGTCGAGCAGCCACGACCAGGTCGCGAGGATCGCCTCACCCGGGGCGAGCGGACGCGGACGGCCCGCGTCCACCGTCGGCGGGGCACCGGCGGGCCGGCGCGCGGTCGACTCGGCGAGCAGCCGGACGCGGGCCGATTCCGGGTCCGGCAGACCCAGCGCGATCCCCATCTCGGCGGCCAGCGTGTGCAGCACCCGCAGGTCGGACAGGGCGGTCGCGAGCGGCAGCGCCATGGCGAACGAGCGCTCCCGGCCCTCCCAGTCGAGAAAGCTTCCGGCCTTCTCGACCGTCGCCGCCACGGGCAGCACGACGTCGGCCAGGTCGGTCACCTCGGAATGCCGCAGCTCGAGGCTGACCAGGAACGGCACCCGGGCGAGCGCCTCGCGGGCGAGCACCGGGTCCGGCAGGTCGGCCGGGTCGACGGCGCCGACGAGCAGGCCGTCGACGGCCCCCTCGTAAGCGGCGTCGAGGATGTCGCTGACGTCGCGCGCACCCTCGGCGGGCAGCAGCCCCGCCTCGAGGGCGCCGCGCTCACCGGCGCGACGCGGCACCCAGGCCACCCGGGCACCGGTACGGGCGACGAGTCGCGCGACCGCCGAGAAGCCGCCGGGCACGCTGGCCAGTCGCTCGCCGACCATGACGATCGTGCCCTCGGGCACCTCGAGCCGGTCGAGTGCGGCCGGCTCGTTGCCGGGCAGGACCCGGATGAGTTCGCCGTAGGTCTTCACGATGCTCGGCGTCGTGAACGGCGCGATCGAGATGACCTTGAGGTTGCCCTTGCGGGCCGCCTTGCGCAGCCGCAGGAAGACGATCGGCGACTCCTCCTCCGGCTCGAAGGCCACCAGCACGACGGTGCCGGCGGTCTCGAGGTCGGCGTAGGTGACGCCGCCGCGGGCCGGGGTGGTGCCGGCCACGTGGGAGCGCAGGAACTGCGCCTCCTCCGGCGAGTTCGGCCGGATGCGGAAGTCCACGTCGCCGGTGCCGAGCGCCTCGCGCGCGAAGGTGGCGTACGCGTACGCGTCCTCGACGGTGTGGCGGCCACCCGCGAGCACGGCGGCACCGTGGCGGTTGACGCACTCGGACAGCCCGCGGGCCGCGTACGAGAGCGCCTCGGCCCACGAGGCCTCGTGCTGCTCGCCGGTCTCCCGGTTGCGGATGAGCGGGACGGTGAGCCGGTCACGCTGGCGGGTGTACTCGAACGCCCAGCGGCCCTTGTCGCAGTTCCACTCCTCGTTGACCTCGGGCTCGTTCGCCGCGAGGCGACGGAGCACGCGGCTGCGCCGGTGGTCGGTGCGGATCGAGCAGCCGGACGCGCAGTGCTCGCACACGCCGTCCGTGCTGACCAGGTCGAACGGGCGGGCGTTGAAACGGTAGCTCGCCGCCGTCAGGGCGCCGACCGGGCAGATCTGCACGGTGTTCGACGAGAAGTAGGACTGGAACGGCTCGTCGGGGTCGATCGCCACCTGCTCCAGCGCGCCGCGCTCGAAGAGGTCGATGAACGGGTCGCCGGCCACCTGCAGCGAGAAGCGGGTGCAGCGGGCGCAGAGCACGCAGCGCTCGCGGTCGAGCAGCACCTCGCTGGAGATCGGCAGCGGCTTCTCGTACGTGCGCTTGGTCTCGTGGAAGCGCGACTCGGCGTCACCGTTGGACATCGCCTGGTTCTGCAGGGGGCACTCGCCGCCCTTGTCGCAGACCGGGCAGTCCAGCGGGTGGTTGATGAGCAGCAGCTCCATCGTGCCGCGCTGCGCCTTGTCGGCGACCGCCGACGTCAGCTGCGTCTTGACCTGCATGTCCGGCGCGACGGTGGTCGTGCAGGACGCGACCGGCTTGCGCTGGCCCTCGACCTCCACGATGCACTGCCGGCAGGCGCCGACCGGGTCGAGCAGCGGGTGGTCGCAGAAGCGCGGGATCTGGATCCCGATCTGCTCCGCCGCCCGGATGACCAGCGTGCCCTTCGGGACGCTCACCTCGATCCCGTCGACCGTGAGGGTGACGAGCTCCACCGGCGGCACCGGGGTCCCGCCTCCGCTGCGATCTGCGGTCACCGTCATGCGTGTGCTCCGGCTCCGACGAGTTGGCCGAGCGGGTCGGTGTCGGCCTTGAAGGGACAGTGACCCAGCTCGTAGTGGGCGACGAACTCGTCACGGAAGAACTTGATGCCCGAGACGATGGGGCTCGTGGCACCGTCGCCGAGCGCGCAGAACGAGCGCCCGAAGATGTTGTCGCAGGTGTCGAGCAGCGTCTCGATGTCCTCCGCCGAGCCCACGCCCGACTCGAGCCGGTGCAGGATCTGCGTCATCCAGTAGGTGCCCTCGCGACACGGGGTGCACTTGCCGCACGACTCGTGCGCGTAGAACTCCGTGAGCCGCAGGCAGGTCTTGACCATGCAGACCGAGTCGTCCATGACCATGACGGCCGCGGTGCCGAGCAGCGAGCCTGCCGCCTGCACGCCCTCGAAGTCCATCGGGGTGTCGAGGTGCTCGGCGGTCAGCATCGGGGTGCTGGAGCCGCCCGGGGTCCAGGCCTTCAGCGGGGCGCCGTTGCGCATCCCGCCGGCCATCTCCAGCAGCGTCCGGATCGTCGTGCCGAGCGGCACCTCGTACTGGCCGGGACGCTCCACGTGGCCGCTGATCGAGACCATCTTGGGGCCGGGCGAGCGCTCGGTGCCCATCGACTTGAACCAGTCGACGCCGTGCCGGACGATGTACGGCACGGTCGCGATCGACTCGACGTTGTTGACGACGGTCGGCGACTGGTAGAGCCCGTGGGTGGCGGGGAACGGCGGGCGCAGCCGCGGCTGGCCGCGGTAGCCCTCGAGGGAGTCGAGCAGAGCCGTCTCCTCGCCGCAGATGTACGCGCCCGCGCCCCGGTGCAGGGTCAGCTTCAGGTCGAAGCCGCTGCCGAGGATGTCACTGCCGAGGTAGCCGGCCGCGTAGGCCTCGTCGATGGCGTTCTGCAGCCGGCGTCCGGCGTGCACCAGCTCGCCGCGCAGGTAGATGAAGGCGTGGTTGGAGCGCACCGCGAACGAGGCGATGATGATGCCCTCGATCAGCGAGTGCGGGTCGGCCATCATCAGCGGGGCGTCCTTGCAGGTGCCCGGCTCACCCTCGTCGGCGTTGACCACGAGGTAATGCGGCTTGCCGTCGCCCTGCGGGATGAAGCTCCACTTCATACCGGTCGGGAAGCCGGCACCGCCTCGGCCGCGCAGGCCGGAGTCCTTGACCAACGCGATGATCGCGTCGGGCTCCATCGCGAGAGCGGTGCGAAGCGCCGCATAGCCCTCGGTCCGCTCGTAGGTGGCGAGCGTCCACGACTCGGGCTCGCCCCAACGGGAGGTCAGCACCGGAGTACTGGTCATGAGTTCGAGGACTCCTCGTTGGTGGTCTGGAACATCTCGGGATCGGGGGCCGGCTCGGCAGCGCCGAGCGCTCCGAGGTCGCCGGTCGCCTCGGGATCGGCGACGGCGATGTAGCCGCTGGTGCGGGGCACTCCGGCACCCGGCTCGGGGCGGGCGTCACCGATGGCGGCCGAGCTCTCGGTGCCGCGGGAGTCGGGCGAGGTGCCCGGCTCCGGGTGGGCGGTGCCCGCGAAGACCGCCTCGGGGCGCGGGTCGCGGAAGCCGGCGAGCTGGCGGCTCATCTCGCGGAACGAGCAGAGCGGCGCGCCGCGGGTGGGCTGCGGGCGCTCCCCCGCCGCCAGCGCGTCGACCATGGCCTCGGCACTGTCCGGGGTCACGTTGTCGAAGAACTCGTAATTCACCGTGACCACGGGGGCGAAGTCGCAGGCTGCGAGGCACTCGGCGTGCTCGAGCGTGAACGTGCCGTCCGCGGTGGTCTCGTTGTGGTGGACGCCGAGCCGCTTCGAGATCCGCGTGAAGACGTCTTCGCCGCCGAGCAGCTGGCACGACAGGTTGGTGCAGACGGAGACGAGGTACTCGCCGACGGGGCGGCGCTTGTACATCGTGTAGAACGTCGCGACCGCGCCGACCTCGGCCTTGGTGAGCCCGAGCGTCTCGGCGCAGAACGCGATGCCCTGCGGGGTCACGTAGCCCTCTTCGGCCTGCACCAGGTGCAGCATCGGCAGCAGCGCGCTGCGCGAACGCCCCTCGGGGTAGCGCGCGATGATCTCCACCGCAGCCGCCCGCGTCTCCTCGGTCAGCGGCATGCCGACTCCCCCACGACACTCCTCAGCTCGGGCTCTGCCCTGAATCCGGTCATCGGTCGACACCGCCCATGACGGGGTCGATCGACGCCACCGATGCGATGACGTCGGCGAGCAGCGAGCCCTCGGTCATTGCCGGCATGGCCTGCAGATTGACGAACGATGGGTCGCGCACGTGGACGCGGAACGGACGCGTGCCGCCGTCGCTGACCATGTGGTAGCCGAGCTCGCCTCGGGGCGACTCGATCGCCGAGTAGACCTGACCGGCGGGCACCCGGAAGCCTTCCGTCACCAGCTTGAAGTGGTGGATCAGGGCCTCCATCGAGGTGCCCATGATCTTGCGGATGTGCTCGAGCGAGTTGCCCATGCCGTCGGGGCCGAGTGCCAGCTGGGCCGGCCACGCGATCTTCTTGTCCTGGATCATGACCGGGCCCGGCGCGAGGCGGTCGAGCACCTGCTCGACGATCTTGAGCGACTCGCGCATCTCGTCCATGCGGACGATGTAGCGGGCCCAGTTGTCGCAGTCCAGCGAGGTCGGGACGTCGAAGTCGTACGTCTCGTAGCCGCAGTACGGCTCGGTCTTGCGCAGGTCCCACGGCAGACCGGCGGCCCGCAGCAGCGGGCCGGTGGTGCCGAGCGCGAGCGCACCCGCCGCGTCGAGGTAGCCGACGCCCTGCAGCCGGGCCTGCCAGAGCGGCTGGCCGGTGAGCAGGCTGTCGTACTCCTTGAGCTTCTTCGGCATGTACTCGAGGAACTCGCGGATCTTCTCCACGGCCCCGGTGGGCAGGTCCTGCGCGACGCCGCCCGGACGGATGAACGCGTGGTTCATCCGCAGGCCGGTGATCAGCTCGAAGAGGTCGAGGATCACCTCACGCTCACGGAAGCCGTAGAGCATCGCCGAGAGCGCACCGATCTCCATACCGCCGGTGGCGAGCCAGACCATGTGCGAGCTGATCCGCTGCAGCTCCATGAGCAGGACGCGGATGTGGGTGGCACGCTCCGGGATCTGCTCGGTGACACCGAGCAGCTTCTCGACCCCGAGGCAGTACGCCGTCTCGTTGAAGAACGGGGACAGGTAGTCCATGCGCGTCACGAACGTGACGCCCTGCACCCAGCTGCGGTACTCGGTGTTCTTCTCGATGCCGGTGTGCAGGTAACCGATGACGGCGCGCGACTCGGTGACGGTCTCGCCCTCGATCTCGATCACCAGGCGCAGCACGCCGTGGGTCGAGGGGTGCTGCGGGCCGAGGTTGACGACGATGCGCTCTTCGGGCGACTCCTCGTCGCGGCCGGCGCCGACGACCTCGTCCCAGTCACCACCGGTGACCGTGTAGACGCGGCCCTCGTTGGTCTCCTGGACTCCGGCATAACCGCTGAAGGCGTCCTGCTCCGACAGTCCGGACGCGGTGGGGGTGCTCACGCGTAGCTCCTGCGCTGGTCGGGCGGCGGGACCTCGGCCCCCTTGTACTCGACCGGCACGCCGCCGAGCGGGTAGTCCTTGCGCTGCGGATGGCCGTGCCAGTCGTCCGGCATCATGATCCGGGTCAATCCGTGGTGGCCGTCGAAGATGATGCCGAAGAAGTCCCAGGTCTCGCGCTCGTGCCAGTCGGCAGTCGGGTAGACGCCGGTCAGCGACGGCACGTGCGGGTCCTCGACGGTGACCGCGACCTCGAGGCGCAACCGCCGCCGATGCGTCATCGACAGCAGGTGGTAGGCCACGTGCAGCCGGCGCGGGTCGATGCCGAGGTAGTCGACTCCCGACAGCGAGCTCAGCAGCTCGAAGCGGAGCTCGGCCGAGTCACGCAGGGTCTGCGCCACCTCGAGGAGACGCTCGCGCCTGATGTGCAGCGTCATCTCGCCGTGCTGGACGACGACGTTCTCGACCGCGTCGCCCAGCTGCGGGAACACGCGCTCGAGCGCGGTGTAGATCGACTCGTTCTTCTCGTCGAACGGCCGGGTCGACGGCCCCGCCAGGGGCGTCGGGCGGACCAGGCCACCGAACCCGGAGGTGTCGCCGGAGCCGCGCGAGCCGAACATGCCCTTGCGCGGGGTGGGGCCGGGCTCGAGGGGACTGCTCGCCTCGGGACGGCCGGTGGCGTCGGCGCGGTTGGCGCCGTCGTCACCCTGCGGACCGGTACGGCCGGAGATCTCGCTCACTCGCGGATCCCGGGCAGCACCGGCATGGGGGCGGTCTGGCGCAGCGATCGCACCTCGGCCTCCTCACGCTCACGCACGGCGAAGTCGGCGGGCTTCTCGTAGGGAACGATCGGCAGGCCGGCGCGCTCGATGGCCCGCTCGCGGGCGGGGCCGAGCGGGGTGGTGCGGATCTTGTCGTGCAGCTTCAGGATGGCGTCCATCAGCATCTCGGGCCGCGGCGGGCAGCCCGGCAGGTACATGTCGACCGGGACGATGTGGTCGACGCCCTGGACGACGGCGTAGTTGTTGAACATCCCGCCGGAGCTCGCGCAGACGCCCATCGCGATGACCCACTTCGGGTTGGGCATCTGGTCGTAGATCTGGCGCAGGACGGGGGCCATCTTTTGGCTGACCCGGCCGGCGACGATCATGAGGTCGGACTGGCGCGGGCTCGGCCGGAAGACCTCCATGCCGAAGCGTGCGAGGTCGTATCGGCCGGCGCCGGTGGCCATCATCTCGATGGCACAACACGCCAGACCGAAGGTGGCGGGCCACAACGACGACGTACGCGCCCAGTTAGCAAGTTTCTCGACCGACGCCAGGATGATGCCGTCGGGCAATTTTTCTTCTAGTCCCATTCGAGACCTCCTCGGCGCCAGACATAGGCGTAGGCGACGAACACGGTGAGCAGGAAGAGCACCATCTCGACCAGCCCGAACACCCCGAGGCTGCCGAAACTGACGGCCCAGGGGTAAAGGAAAATCACTTCGATGTCGAAGACGATGAAGAGCATCGCCGTCAGGTAGAACTTGATCGGAAAACGGCCGGCGCCCGGGCCCTGCGGGGTCGGCTCGATCCCGCACTCGTACGCGTCGAGCTTGGCCCGGTTGTAGCGCTTGGGGCCGACCACCATCCCCGTCAGCACCGAACCGGCGGCGAACAGGAACGCGAGCGCACCGAGTCCGAGAATCGGCACGTATGACCGAAGCACTCGGTCTCCTTCCGGCAAGTACGGGCGGGATGCAGGTGTGGGGCGGTACGGCGGTGCAGTGACACGGGCGGACGGTCAACGCGCTGGGCGACTCACAGGCACGGGAGAGCCTACGCGCGGCGACGCTCAAGCAGCGGGCGCCACCCTGGTCAGCCCGTTGATCAGCCGGTCCAGGGCGTCACCGCCGCGGGGGTCGGTCAGGTTGGCCAGGAGCTTCAGGGTGAAGCGCATCAAAGTGGGGCGCGGGAGCCCGTACTTGGTGGCGAGACTCATGACCTGCGGGTGGCCGATCAGGGACACGAACCAGCGGCCGAGCGTGTAGTAGCCGCCGTACTGGGCGGCCAAGGCGGCCGGGTAGGCCTCGAGCGCGTGCTCGCGGGCCGGGCCTTCGGGACGGGCGAGCGCCTGCACGACGATGTCGGCCGCGGTCTCGGCGGTCTCCATCGCGTACGCGATGCCCTCGCCGTTGAACGGGTTGACCGCCCCGGCGGCGTCACCGATGAGCAGCAGCCCGTCGCGGTAGTGCGGCTGCCGGTTGAAGCCCATCCCGAGCGCACCCCCGCGTACCGGGCCGAGGAGCTCCTGGCCGGCGAGGTCGGGGATGCCCGACAACCAGCGGCGGAGCAGGTCCTTGTAGTCGACGTTGCCCCAGGCATCGGACGTGTTGAGGATGCCGAGCCCGACGTTGACCGTGCCGTCGCCGACCCCGAAGAGCCAGCCGTAGCCCGGCAGCAGCCGGCCCTCGCCGCGCGGGCCGTCCCAGAGCTCCAGGTGGCTCTCGAGGTAGTTGTCGGCGGACCGGGCCTCGGAGCGCAGGTAACCGCGGACGGCGACCCCCATCGGGCGGTCGTCGCGCTTGCGGATGCCGGCCCCGAGCGCGGTACGTGCGCTCACGCCATCGGCCGCGAGCACCAGCGGAGCGGCGAGCTGCTCGCCGTTCTTCAGGACCACGCCGATCGTGCGGCCGGTGCGCTCGTCGCGCAGCGGGCCGGCGACGGTGGTCTGCTCGCGCAACACCGCACCCGCCTTCTGCGCGGTGCGGGCGAGCACCTCGTCGAAGTCGAGCCGGGGGCGGACGAGGCCGTAATCGGGGTAGCTCGCGAGCTCGGGCCAGTCCAGCTCGAGTCGGTGCTTGCCGCCGTAGATCCGCAGGCCCTTGTTCTGCGGCCAGTCGGAGATGTCGACGCCGAGCTTGAGCAGCGACTTGACCGCCCGTGGCGTGAGGCCGTCGCCGCACACCTTCTCCCGCGGGAAGGTCGTCTTCTCCAGCAGCAGCACGTTCACCCCGGCGCGGGCCAGGTGGGCGGCTGCGGTGGAGCCGCCGGGGCCAGCGCCGACGATGATGACGTCGGCCTGCTGGTCAGCAGGGCGCTGCGACATACCGGGACGCTTCCTTCGTGGACGGGGAGCTTGTGAAAACCTTCACGAGCGTCTGTAGGCCAGTCTAGGACGGGATGTGGACACATGTCGCGAGCGATGGACCACAGATCTGCAGGTAAACGCACCCTTACCCGGTGACGGCCGGGGCGACGGCCCGGTGCAGCGCGACGACTCCCCCGGTCAGGTCACGCCAGCCGACGTCCGTCCAGCCGGCCTCCTGCACCAGTCGCGCCAGACCCTGCTGATCGGGCCAGGCCCGGATCGACTCGGCGAGATAGACGTAG
Organism: Frankiaceae bacterium; assembly: GCA_965199805.1. Taxonomy (GTDB): domain Bacteria; phylum Actinomycetota; class Actinomycetes; order Frankiales; family Frankiaceae; genus DATAZK01. Next base: position 1,257,357 of record CBDATO010000001.1, read on the forward strand.
GCGTCCGGGCTGCTCGACACCGCCCGGGCCACCGACGGCAGCGCGCGCATCAGGTACTCGACGTAGACGGTGCGGAACGGCTTCCAGACCGGCCGGCTGAACTCGCAGACCACGAGGCGGCCGCCGGGGCGGGTGACCCGGCGCAGCTCGCGCAGGCCCGCGACCGGGTCGACGACGTTGCGCAGGCCGAAGGAGATGGTGACCGCGTCGAACGTGGCGTCGGCGAAGGGCAGGTGCAGCGCGTCGGCCGCGACCAGCTCGACGCCCGCGTGCGGCCGGGCCGCGGCGAGCATGCCGAGGCTGAAGTCGGCAGCGACCACCTGCGCCCCCGCCTTGGCGAGCGGGGCGCTGCTGACCGCGGTGCCGGCGGCGAGGTCGAGGATGCGGTCACCCGGCGCCGGCTCCAGGGCCCGGCGGGTCGCCGCGCGCCACAGCCGGTCCTGACCGAGGGACAGCACGGTGTTGGTGACGTCGTAGCGCCGGGCCACGGCGTCGAACATGGCCGCGACCTCGGTGGGCTTCTTGTCGAGCGCGGCTCGGGTCACGACGACGAGTCTGCCCGCGCCGCGTCCACCACCGGACGCGCCCGGCCGGTGGCGACGATCTCATCGAGGATGTCGGCGGCGTGCGGGTCGCCGACCGTCACCTCGGCGAACGCGGCGGTGGCCCCCGGCTCGATCCGGCCGAGGTCGGACCTGCCGATGGCCTCGGCGCCCCCGTGGGTGGCGGCGGCGAGCAACCGGGCCGCGAGGTCGGTGCCGGTGTAACCCTGCGAGCGGGCGATGCCGGCCAGCGTGCGCACCTCGGCGAGCAGGTCGAGGTCGGGCGTCGAGGCGAGCGAGTCCGTCCCGACGGCGATCGGATTGCCCTCGGCCAGGTGCGCCGCGACGGGCGGGATGCCGGCGCCCAGCACCCCGTTGGAGCGGGCGCACAGCGCGACGTACGTGCCGCGCGCCTTGAGCAGCGCCCGGTCGTCGGCGTCGAGGTGGGTGCCGTGGGCCACGTGCACGTCGGCGCCTAGGCCGCCGATGGCGTCCATGTAGTGCGCGGGCGACCGGCCCGCACCGCCGGACGCCCGCAGCTCGGCCGCGAAGGGCCAGGTGGGCGACGCGAACGGGCCGATCCCCCGGCGTACGAAGTCGTCCTCGTCCTGGGTCTCGGCGAGGTGCGGGTGCAGCCGGCGGCCGTGCACGCGGGCCAGCCGGTTCAGCCCCTCCAGCAGGTCGGTGCCGAGCGTGTAGAGGGTGTGCGGCGACAGGCCGGTCTCGCCGTGCTCGGCGAGGACCGCTTCCAACCGGGTGCGTTCGTCCGGCCACGCCTCGCTCGGGAGCGCCACGGACTCCAGGTAGCGCACGCCGGGCACTGCCACCGCGAGCGCGCCGACGTTGGTGACGATGTCGGCGACCGCGACGGTGCCGCTAGCGTGCGCCAGGGCCCAGCTGCCGGCGACCTCGGCGGCCCAGGCCGACTCGTCGAGCAGCCGGCGCCGCTCGTTCATCTGCTGCAGCCAGTCCGGGAAGGCGTGGCCGAAGGTGAGCAGGTCGGCGAACGACGGCCCGTACTGCAGGTGGGCATGGGCGTTGACGAGGCCCGGCATCAGGATCCCGGCGTGCTCGATCGTCTCGTCGGCGTCGGCCCGCAGGCTCGCCGCCGGTCCGACCGCCACCACGCGTCCGGCCTCGACGAGGACCCCGCCGTCGCGGACCGGCGCGCTGGTGACCGGCAGGACGTGGGGCGACAGGTGCAGCTGCACGCGGCGCCTACGCGGGGGTGAGCTGCAGCGCGGTGGAGCTGACGTGCGAGCGCACCCGGTCGTCGGTGGGGTCGTTCGCCGGGTCGGTGTGCACGACGAGGTGGTTGTACAGGGTGTCGCGCTGGGCCGGGATGCGGCCGGCGGAGCGGATCAGGTGGATGAGCTCGTGCCGGTTGGTGCGGTGCTTCGCGCCGGCGGAGGACACCACGTTCTCCTCCAGCATCACCGAGCCGAGGTCGTCGGCGCCCATGTGCAGGGTCAGCTGACCGGCGGTCTTGCCGGTGGTCAGCCAGGAGCCCTGCAGATGCCGGATGTTGTCGAAGAACAGCCGGGCGACGGCGACCAGGCGCAGGTACTCGTAGATCGATGCCCGGCCGGCGGTGATGTCACCGAGGTGGTTGTTCTCGGACTGGTAGGTCCACGGGATGAACGAGCGGAAGCCGCCGGTGCGGTCCTGCACGTCACGGATCATCCGCAGGTGCTCGATGCGCTCGGCGTCGCTCTCGCCGGTGCCCATCATGAAGGTGGCGGTGGACTCGACGCCGAGGCCGTGAGCGACCTCCATCACCGACAGCCACACCTCGCCGCTCTCCTTCAGCGGGGCGATGACCGTGCGCGGGCGGGCGACGAGGATCTCGGCGCCGGCACCGGCGAAGCTGTCGAGCCCCGCCCCGGCCAGGCGGCGGATGACCTCGTCGTGCGGCAGGCCGCTGACGCGCCCGATGTGCACGACCTCGGAGGCGCCCAGCGAGTGCAGCGCGAGCTGCGGGTAGGCAGCCTTGATCGCCGAGAACGTGCCCTCGTACCACTCGATGCCGAAGTCGGGGTTGTGCCCGCCCTGCAGCATGATCTGGGTCGCGCCGAGCTCGACCGCCTCGCCGCAGCGCTCGACGATCTCGTCGACCGAGCGCACCCAGCCCTCGGCGTGCTTCGGCGACCGGTAGAAGGCGCAGAACTTGCAGGCCGTCACGCAGATGTTGGTGTAGTTGATGTTGCGGTCGATCAGGTAGGTCGCGATGTCCTCGGTGCCGGCGAACAGCCGCCGCCGCACGGCATCCGCGGCCTTCCCGAGCTCGTGGAACGGGGCGTGCTGGTAGAGCTCCAGCGCCTGCTCCGGGCTGATACGTCCGCCGGAGGCCGCATGATCGAGTACGTCAGCAAGGCTCACCCTGCAATGGTACGGAGCCAGGCCCCTCCAGCGCCGGTTGCACCGCTCGGCGCACACGCGTTCCACGTGATACGAGACGTAGGTGCCCCCCGCGCCGACCACCGACCTGACCGGCAACGGCACGCCCGAGACCGTCTGGCAGGACTGGCCGGAGCTGCACGCCTGGCCCGACCTCGTCCTCGGACGCCCCCCGGCGACGGTCGTCGTCGTCGCCCCGCACCCCGATGACGAGATCCTCGGCGTCGGGGGTCTGCTGACGATGCTCGCCCGGGCCGGGAGCGCGATCCGCGTCGTCGCGGTCACCGACGGCGAGGCCTCGCACCCCGGGTCGCCCACCCTCGACCGGGAGCGGCTGGCGGCGCTGCGGGTGGAGGAGACGCACGACGCCCTCGCAGCCCTCGGTGCAGGTGGGGCCACCGTCGAGCGGCTCCGGCTCCCGGACGGCGGGGTCGCTGCCGGTGAGGCCGCCAGCGGCATCATCACCGCGACGGTGATCCGGCTGCTCGCGTCGAGCGCCCACCTCGGGAGCGCCTGGTGCCTCGTGCCGTGGTCCCGCGACGGGCATCCCGACCACGACGCCGCAGGTCAGGCCGCGATCACCGGTGCTCTGGGCTCCGCGCGGGTGCTCGCGTACCCGGTCTGGATGTGGCACTGGGCGCGGCCGCGCGACCCCGCGGTGCCCTGGTCGTACGCGCGCCGGGTGCCGCTGCAGCCCGAGGTGCAGGCCGCGAAGCAGGCGGCGGTGAGCTGCTTCCGCACGCAGATCGCCGCGCTGTCGGACGACCCGGCCGACGCCGCGATCCTGCCGCCGCCGGTGCTCGCCCGTCTCACCCGCGACGTCGAGGTCGTCTTAGACCTGTGGGGCGACCGGTAGGTCAGCCGGCCGCCGGCAGATCCTCATCGCCGCAGCGCAGGCCGACGAAGAGCGTGTTCAACCGGTCGACGAGCGACGGTGCCCCGGCCTCCTTGCCGATCACCGCGACGGCCCCGGCGGCCCGGGCCTCGCGCTCGAGGCCGTGCTGGTCGTCGCCGCTGAAGATGACCACCCGTGACGCCGGTGACACCGCGTGCACCTGGGGCAACGCATCGATCCCGTCGAGCCGCGGCATGGAGTTGTCCAGGATCACCAGATCGGGCTGCAGCTGCTCGGCCATCGACACGGCCGCCTCGCCGTCACCGGCCTCGCCCACGACCGTGAAGTCGGACTCCATGTTGAGCAGCAGCACGAGGAGCTCCCGGACGCCCGTGCTGTCGTCGGCGACGAGCACCCGCACCGGGTGGGCCGGTGAAGCCGGGAGCGTCGGATCGGAGCGGGCAGCAGCAGACGCGGCCGGTGGCGGAACGGGCACATGACTGTTCTACCGTCCGGCAGCGCACCGCGATCTGGTCACTTCGAGCGATTTCGGCATCGCCACATCAGGCTTCGGCCCCCGCCGGCGCACCATCCGGAATGGTCACGACCTGCCGCCCGACCGGGGCGAAGTCCAGGTCACGCAGGGGTGGGACCTCGCCCGCGGCGGCGGCCCGGCGGGCGAACTCGCGCAGGCCCCGCTGCTGGTCCGGCCCGAGCCGGAAGTCGAGCGTCGTGAAGTAGCGCGCGAGCACCTCGGGCTCGAAGTCCTCCCACCGGGCGGCGTCGCGGGCGACGCCGGACACGTTGGTGAGCGCGAGGTCCATGCTGGCGCGGAAGGCCCCGGCCACGTCGGCGACCCCCTGCGGGTGGGCGGCCGCGTAATCACGCCGGGCGGCCCAGACCGCGAAGACCATGGGCAGCCCCGACATCTGCTTCCACGCGGCGCCGAGGTCCACGACGGTGAGCCCTAGACGCGGACCGTCGGCGAAGGTGGCGCGCAGCGCGACGTCACCGATCACGACGGCGGCATCGGCCTCGCGCAGCATGACGCCGAGGTCGGGCGGCATCTGCGAGTACGCGGGGGTGAGCCCGTACAGCTGCTCGAGCATGAGCCGCGCCAGCAGGACGCTCGTGCGCGACGTCGAGCCGAGTGCGACCGTGCGGATCTCCTCCAGGGGCACCGCACTGACCAGCACGACCGACAGCACCGGGCCGTCGGAGCCGACGGCGAGGTCGGGCAGCAGCAGCAGCTCGTCGGCATGGCGCAGGTACTCGACCAGGCTGATCGGGCCGATGTCGAGGTCTCCGGCGACCAGCGCGTCGTTCAACCGGTCGGGGGTGTCCTTCGTCAGCTCGACGTCGAGCAGCGCGCCGCTGCGGGCGAGGCCCCAGTAGAGCGGCAGGCAGTTCAGGAACTGGATGTGGCCGACCCGGGGCCGCCGCGGGGTGGTCCCGATCTCCGTCGTGCGAGCTGCGCTCATACGCTGCGTCACCGTCCTCAAGCCGTTTGCGACGCTACGCCGCCCGCAGGACCCCCGCGGGTCGCCGTGCCAGAGGTCACCCGGTGTGGTGCTCGGACCCCGCAGGTGGGGCGCCCGTCGGCACCGGAGCTGGGCGATCGTCGCGGTCGTCGCCCTTCGCGGAGCCGGGCAGTGCCGGCGAGACCGACGTGGACGCCGTCGCCGCCGTGGCTGCGGGTGCCGGCCGGCCGCCGTGCAGCCACGGGATGGGCTCGGTCACCCGGCGCCACAGCAGGGTGAGCAGCCGCACCGTCCAGAACGACGCGAACAGCAGCCCGATCGCCACGAAGCCGTCGAGCCAGTAGTGGTTACCGGTGATGATCACGACGGCCCAGGTGAGCAGCGCGTGCGCCACCCCGAGGTAGCGCCAGCGGCTGGTCGACGACCGCCAGGCGAAGAACGCCACGGCGGAGGACCACGCGATGTGCACCGACGGCATCGCCGAGTACTGGTCGCTGAAGCCCTGACCGACCGGCCCGTAGACCGACTGCCCGTACCGCAGCGCGGTGTCGACGATGCCGTGGCCGCCGATGAGCCGCGGCGGGGCGACCGGCACCAGCTGCACGGCGAGGCAGGCGAAGGTGCACAGCACGATGACGTTGCGCGCCTCGGTGTAGCGGTCGCGGTGCCGCCAGATGAGCCAGCCCAGCATGATCAGCAGCACGTTGTAGTGCGCCACCACGTAGTACAGGTTCAGGAACTTGATCAGCAGCGGGTGCGGCGTGAACCACGACTGCACCGTCGCCTCGCTCGGCAGGTGCACGTCACGCTCGTACTGCCAGAGCCGCCGGCCGCGCTCGACGCCGTCCTCCGTGCCGATCAGCGCCCGCGAGCCGACGAACTGCCAGAGCCCGTACAGCGCGACGAGGATGGCTGCTTCCCAGCCGATGAGCGCCGCGACCGCCCCGCGCCGGGCCCGCACGCTCGTGCGGTCACGCAGCGCGAAGCGGATCGCAAGGCAGACGGAGCCGACGCCAGCCGCCACGGAGAAGGCGAGCTGCCAGGAGGGCACCCAGTGCGGCATGCGTGATCGTACGAACTAGTCGCGGTTGCGCCGGTTGGTGAACGCCTGGGTGATCTCGCTGCGCTGCCGGCGGGCGAGCGGCAACGCGATGATGCCGCTGACCAGCAGCGCGACGATCGCGGCCACCCAGCCGGTCAGCCCCAGCAGGATGCAGATGCCGAGCACCGCGGCGAACAGGACCAGCCGCAGCCCCAGGTAGGACGCGTACGTCTTCGTGATCGACGGGCCACCCGGGCCAGGCGGCTGACCTCTCATGGCCGCCGGCGGGACGGCGACGGGGGCAGCCACTTCAGCAGCCGCAGCACCTTCGGGTAGGCGGCCATGCCGACGAAGACCATCACGAGGCCGATCATGCAGGCGACGGCCAGCGAGGCACCGACGCCCTTGAGCAGGGCCGCCACCAGCAGCGCGGGAACGAGCACCACGGCGAACGCCAGCCCGGCGAACGCCCCGACGCCGGGCAGGCCCTTGGTGTCGGCCGGAGTGGGGGGCGGCTGGGAGCTCACGTGAGGGCCGGCTCCGAGACCCCGGCGGTGCGCCCGTAGTCACGGATGGTCTGGTAGCGGGTGTCGCGCTCGACCGGCCGGAAGCCCGCCTCACGGATCATCACCAGCAGATCCTCGCGCGTCATGGTGTTCGGCGTGCCGAAATTGTCGGCATCGTGGGTGATCTTGTACTCGACGACGCTGCCGTCGAGGTCGTCCGCGCCGAACGACAACGACAGCGACGCCGTCTCCAGGCCGTGCATGACCCAGAAGTTCTTCACGTGCTCGACGTTGTCGAACAGCAGCCGGCTGACCGCGAAGGTCTTCAGCGACTCGGCGCCCGTCGCCATGGTCGTACGACCCTGGAGCCGGTTACGCGGGTCGCCCGAGGCGTCGTGCTGGAAGCGCAGCGGGATGAAGACCGCGAAGCCGCCGGTCTCGTCCTGCAGCTCACGCAGGCGCAGCACGTGGTCGACGCGGTGGCGCGGCTCCTCGATGTGGCCGTACAGCATGGTGGCCGGGGTCTTCAGACCCTTCGAGTGGGCGAGCCGGTGGATGCGCGACCAGTCCTCCCAGTGGGTGTCGTGGTCGACGATCTGCTTGCGGATCTCCCAGTCGAAGATCTCGGCGCCGCCGCCGGTGAGCGACTCGAGCCCGGCGTCGATCAGCTCGTCGAGGATGTCGTCGGCGGACAGGCCGCTGATCTTCTCGAACCACTGCACCTCGGTGGCGGTGAACGCCTTGAGCGCCACGTTGGGCAGCGCCTGCTTCAGCTCCCGCAGCACGCGCGGGTAGTAGCGCCACGGCAGGGTCGGGTGCAGCCCGTTGACGATGTGGAGCTCCGTGATGCCGGAGGGCTCCATCTCCTTCGCCAGACGCACAGCCTCCTCGACGCGCATCGTGTACGCGTCCTTCTCGCCTGGCTTGCGCTGGAAGGAGCAGTAGGCACACGACGCCGAGCAGACGTTCGTCAGGTTGAGGTGGCGGTTGACGTTGAAGAAGACGCGGTCGCCGTTGATACGGGTGCGCACGCCGTGCGCCAGACCGCCCAGCCAGGCCAGGTCGTCACACGCGTAGAGCTCCTCGCCCTCCGCTCGGGTCAGCCGTTCGCCGGCTTCGACCTTGGCCTCGAATTCCGCTTTGCGACGCTGCTCCACGGTTACGAGACTAATCCCGGCCGGCGACCCCCGCCGGATTCGCGGACGTGCGCTGCGCCTCCTCACGCGCCTCGCCGAGCCGGCCCGTCCAGCGCCGCATCAGCTCGTGGGGCACCCCGACGGCGTCGAGCAGCTTCGCAGCGACGAAGTCGGCGAGGCCCTCCGCGTCGCGGGCACCCGCGTAGAAGGCGGGGCTGGCCGGGGCGACGACGGCGCCGGCGTCGTGCAGCGCGAGCATGTGCACGAGAGTGGCGCGGGCGAGCGGCATCTCCCGGGGGACGACGACGAGCGGCCGGCGCTCCTTGAGCGTGACGGCTGCCGCCCGCTGCAGCAGGTCCTTGCTCAACCCGAGGGCGATGCCGGCCACGGCCTCCGTGGAGGCGGGCACGACAATCATGCCGCGGGTCGGGTACGAGCCGCTGGACGGACCGGCGGCCAGGTCACCCGCCGGCCAGGTGCGCAGGTCGAGGCCGCCTTCGAGGTCCAGCCAGCTCGCGACCTGGTCGGCGTCGTCGCGCCAGGCGATGCCCGTCTCGTCGAGCAGCGTCAGGCGTGCGGCCCGGCTGACCACCAGGTCGACCGGCTCACCGGCGGCGAGCAGGCCGCGCAGGGTCGAGCGGGCGTACGGGGTGCCCGACGCCCCCGAGATCCCGACCACCCACGGCACCCGCACGGCATGATCCTGCCTCCTGCGGGCTCACAACGCGCCCCGGCGGCCCCCGGCGGGCGAGCCGTCGAACCAGCAGGAACGCGCCCGCAGCAGCCACCCAGCAGGCGACACCACCCATGATCAGGCCCGCCCGGCCGCCGAACTGCTCGCTCACGTAGCCGGCGACCGGCCCGCCGATCGGGGTGGACCCGAGGAACGCGACGGCCCACAGCGCCATCACCCGGCCGCGCATGGTGGGCGTCGCGCCGAGCTGCAACGTGGCGTTGCCGACGGCCAGGAAGGTGACGCTGCCCGCGCCGACGAGCAGCAGGGCCGCGCACGCGACGTAGATGTTGGGTGCCGCAGCGGCCAGCAGGATCGCCGCGCCGAAGGTGACCGCCGCGCTGATCAGCGGCTTCACACCGGTGACACCCCGGGCCGCGACGACGAGCCCGCCGCACACCGCGCCGACCCCCATCGCCGCCGTCATGAAGCCGTAGGCCTGCGCCCCACCGTGGTACGTCTCGCGGGCCACGATCGGCAGCACGACCTGGAACTCGTACGCCAGCATCCCGATCACGCCCATCATCACGAGCGGGATCCACAGGTCAGGGGTGTCGCGGACGTAGTTGAGGCCCTGGCGGAGCTGACCCTTCGTACGGGGCGCCACCGGCGACGGGCGCAGCGACTTCACGTCCATGGTGGCCAGCGCGAAGAGCACCGCGGCGAACGTGCCGGCGTTGAGCAGGAAGCAGATCCCCACCCCGACCACCGCGATGAGCGTGCCGGCCACGGCCGGACCCACGGCCCGGGCCGCGTTGACCATCACCGAGTTCAGCGTGACCGCGTTGCGCAGGTGCTCCGGGCCGACCATCTCGAGCACGAACGACTGCCGGGTCGGGTTGTCGACCGCGTTGGCGCAGCCCAAGGCGAAGGCGAGCACGTACACCATCCACAGCTGCACGCTGTGGGTCACGACCAGCAGACCGAGGACGACCGACAGGCTGCCCATCACCGTCTGCGTGCCGAGCAGCAGCTTGCGCTTGTCGACCCGATCGGCGATCACCCCGGCGTACGGGGCGCCGAGCAGCACCGGCAGGGTCTGCAGGGCGACGACCAGACCGAGCGCGAAGCCCGAGTTCGTCAACGTGAGCACCAGCCACGACTGCGCGACCTGCTCCATCCAGGTGCCGATCATGGAGACGGCCTGGCCGATGTAGAACTTGCGGAAGTTGCGGTTGGACAGGGCCGCGAACGTGGCGTGCGACGTGATGCGCCCGCGTGGGGCGGGGTCCGGTGCGGGAACCGGAGCGGGGACGGCAGGTGCGTCGGCCAGCGGGTCGGCGGCGATCGGCGTTGTCGTACGGATCAATCCTCTCGCTGCTGCATGAGCTGGTCGGCCAGCGCCTCGAGCGCCGGGATCGCTGCGCGCAGGGCGACCACGTGCTCCGGGTCCATGCCGTCGACGACCGCGGCGAGCTCTCCGCACCGCTCCTGGCGAAGGGTGCGGGTCAGCGCGCTGCCCTGCTCGGTGATGCTCACCACGTAGGCCCGCCGGTCCTGCTCCTGGGCATCGCGGCGGACCAGACCACCCTCCTCGAGCCGGCCGACCACGCGGCTCAGCAACGTGGGGTTGATGCGTTCCGCCGCGGCGAGCTCCGTGAGCTGCCGCGGACCGTGCCGCAGCAGCGCGCCGAGCACGGCGAGCTGGGTCGGTGTGAGCCCGCCCGACGCGCTCTCCCGCAGCAGGCGGCTGCTGCGGCCGAGTGCGTGGTGCAGCCGGGCGACGTCGTCGTCGGCGGGACGGGACGTACCGGAAGGAGCGGGATCGACGTCCGAACGCGACGGCACAGGCCCTCCCGGTACGAGTAGTTGCTTACCGGCAAGCATACGCCTAGCAGACCGCGCTGCCGGCTGAGAGTTGGCTGGAGGTCGAACGGCGGGCGTGACACCGAGCCGAGGTCATGCGTTCCTGATGATGTGCAGGAGTACGCGAGCAGGGGCCGCGGCACCGGAGCCTCCGGTGGCAGCGGCTACGACCCTGTTGTTGGATACGACCCCGCTGCCGGGTACGACCCCTCTGCGGGATACGACCCCGAGCGCGACGGCTTCGACATGCGCTGGGCACGCAACGCCCCGGAGCACGAGCTGTCGGCCCACGGCCGGTCGGTGCAGCGGCGCCTCGACACCCCGGCAGCTCCGCCCCGGCGTCCGTCCCTGCTCAAGCGCCTGCGTTTCGCCCTCTACCGCCTGTTCCACGGACGCTGAGCCGACGCCGGCTCGCTCGAGACAGGTTCAGTCGGCACAGGCTCAGTCGGTGCCGAGCAACGCGAGCTGCTGACCCTCCGGCTCCGGCTTGACGGCTCGGGGCGATCGCGCCCGTGGGGTGCGGGCGGGACGTGCAGCAGCCGGGTCCGACCCCGCCGCACCGTCGTCCGGGCCACCCGTAGGCACCGTCTCGAGGTCGATCGACAAGGGAACGTCGCCGAACAGCACGTCGGGCTCCGGCCCTGCTGCGGCCGGCGCGGCTGCCCGGCGGACGACCGATCCCCGGCGCGGGCGCGACCCGGCGCCCGGTGTCGGCTCGCCCGAGACGGTGGTCTCGACGATCTCGACCCGACTGCCCGCCGTGCCCTTGTGGACGCGGAGCTGGCTCGGGATGCGCTCGCGCAGCCCCGGCACGTGGCTGACGATCCCGACGAGCCGACCGCCCTCGCGCAGCCCGTCGAGCACCTCCAACGCCTCGTTGAGCGTCTCCTCGTCGAGGGTGCCGAAGCCCTCGTCGACGAAGAGGGCCTCCAACGGCGCTCCGGCTGCTGCTGCGGTGACGACCTCGGCGAGGCCGAGCGCCAGGGCCAGGCTCGCCAGGAACGTCTCTCCGCCGGAGAGGGTGGACGTGTCGCGGTCCTGCCCGGTCCAGGCATCGCTGACCAGCAGGCGCAGGCCTGATCGCCCGTTGCCACTGGCGACGTCGGTGTGCACGAGCGCGTAACGCCCTTGCGTCATGGCGCGCAGCCGATGGCTGGCCGCCTCCGCGACCTCCTCGAGCCGCGCCGCCAGGACGTAGGCCGACAGGGTCATGTTGAGCTGGTTGGCGCCCGTGCCCGCGGCGAGGTCGGCGAGCGCCTTGACCTCCTGTGCCCGCTGCTCGATCGGCGCGAGGGCGGCGAGCTGCTGGCTGAGCTGCTCGGCCAGGGCGGTCAGCTGCTCGACGCGGTGCCGAGCGGTGGCGGCCGTGCGGTCGGCCTCGCGTGCTGTCGTCTCGGCGGAGCGGCGTAGGCCGCCGGTCTGCTCGACAGGCGCCGGCGGGGTGAGCTCGACCGCGAGGTCGGGGTCGGCGAGCCGACCCTCGACCGCGGCGGCCTGCTGCTGGGCCTGCTCGACCTGACGCTGCAGCGCAGTGACCCGGGCCGGCTCGAGCAGCGCTGCCCGGGCCTGCTCCGGGCCGCCGAAGCCGGCGTCGGACACCGCGGCCGTCAGCGCCGTCTCGGCCACGAGCCGCTCGGAGTGGGTCGCCGCCTGGGCGACCAGCGCGGACCGCGCAGCCTCTGCCAGTCGGATGCGGTCGAGGGCCGCGGCCCGGGCCTGCTCGACCGTCGACGCGCCGTCCAGCATCCCCTGCAGGCGCTCGACCAGCTCACGCCGCCGGCCGCCGGCGGCCGTCTGCTGCTCGAGGGCCGCGGCCTGGTCACCTTCGGCCCGGGAGGCCTTGGCCTGCACCTCGCGAAGCTGCTCGTCGAGCTCGCCGAGCGCCACCTCCGCCGGCAGCCGGTCGTCGGCGGCCTGCTCGGCGGCACGGGCGGCGGCGGTCGCCGCAGCGCCCTCCTGGGTGATCGCGGCGGGGTCGACGTCGGCGAAGCCGAGCTCCGTCAGACGCTCGCGCATGCCCAGCAGCCGCGCCTCACCGGCGGCCACCCGCTGCCCCAGCTGGGCGGCAACCTCGTTGGCCCGGTCGGCGATCGCCTGGGCCTCCTGCTCGTCCTCCCGCGACACCGGCCGGCCGCGTACCTCCGACGGGTCGGGGTGGTCGATCGAGCCGCACACCGGGCAGGGGGTGTCGTCGACCAGCCGGGAGGCCAGCTCCGCGATCATGCTGTCGATGCGCTCGGACTGCAGGGCGTTGTACTGGCTCCGCCTCGCGACGGACTCCTCGCGGGCGCTGAGGTGCGCACCCACCAGACGGACGTGCTCGGTCTGCGCCGCGACCAGTGCCGCAGCCACGGTGCCGGCCTCGGCGACCGCCTCGCAGCGTCGGCGCAGGTCGGGCAGCCGCTCCACAGCCTGCTGGGCTGCGGCCAGCCGGCGTACAGCGGCGGCGCGGGCAGTCGCCAGGGCGTCACGTCGGCGCCCGGCCTCGCTGAGCCGCGCCGACGCCGCCGCGCCGGACGTGTGGGCAGCCTGCTCCTCGGCCACGGCGGCCGCCACCAGCTTCTCGACCTCCTGCGCCTCGGCGAGCCGGCCGAGCCGCTCGCGGTCGGCCGCGACCAGCGCGACGAGGTGGTCGTCATCGGGCTCGTCGAGGTCGCCCGTGCGGCCGTCCAGCGCACGCCGCAGCGTCTCGGTCGCGCGGGCATGCTCGGCCGCGCGGGCGACCGCAGCCTCCAGGAACGGACGCACCGCGATCGCCCGCCGGGCGTCCTTGACGAGGGCGGCCGCCTCCGCGATGACACTCGCATCCGCCTCGAGGGCCGCCCGCTCGGCGAGCGCCTCGGCGCGGCGGGCCTGACGGCGCTGCAGGTCGCGGGCGGCGGACTCCGCTACGCGCGCCGTCTCTGCGGCGAGCCGGGCCGCGTCGGCCTCGGTCTGCGTCTGCTCGGCCCGCTCGTGAGCGCTCTGCAGGATTGAGCCCGCCCAGTCGGCGTCGGGCAGAGCCGGCGCCTCCACGATGCCGGCGGCCTGCGCGACCCGGGCGACCAGCCGGCCGGTGATCTCGCGGGCCTGGTCGCAGGAGTCTCGTGACTGGCGGCGCTGATCGGCCAGCCAGTCCTCGATCTTGTGGAAACGGTCGGTGCCGAACAGGCGCTGCAGCAGCTCGGTGCGCCCCGCGGCGTCGCTGTGCAGGAACTGGGCGAACTTGCCCTGCGGCAGGAGCACCACCTGGTGGAACTGCGCTGCCGACATGCCCAGCAGATCGCTGAGCTCCTGGTCGACCTCGCCGACCCGGCTGGACCGGCGGCGCCAGCCACCGGCAGGCCGCTCGACGGCTGCGTCACCTTCCGCCTGCAGCGACTCGTCCCACTCGTCGAGCGCGACCGACGCCGGCTCGGTGGTCAGGCCGGTGCCGCGCGCCTTGGGCCGCTGCTGCGCGGGGGTACGGATCACCCGCATCCGCCGGCCGCCGACGGACATCTCCAGGCGGACCTCGGTGCGCAGCTCGGGCGCGGCATGGTCGGACCGCAGGCGGCGGACGCCCCGCTCGCCGGCGACCTGCCCGTACAGGGCGAAGGACAGCGCGTCGAGCACGCTCGTCTTGCCGGCGCCCGTCTCCCCGTGCATGAGGAACAGGCCGCCGCGGCCGAGCCGGTCGAAGTCGACGTCGACGTGGCGGGCGAACGGGCCGAACGCCGTGATCTCGAGCCGATGGGGTCGCATCTCAGGCCACCTCGCGCTGCTGGAAGGAGACCTCGTCGGCAGCGGCGGCCAGCAGGCCGCCCTCCACCTCGGTCGGGGCGGTGCCTCGGACATGCGTCACGAAGTCGCCCATGATCGCCAGGTCGGTGCGGCCGGCGAGCCGGGAGCGGTAGGACCCGGTGATCACTTCGGCTCCCTCGGGCGCGTGCTCCATGACGAGGACGTGGGGGAAACGCCGGGCCAGGCGGGCCATCGGGTCGACCGGTCGGCCCGCATCGGTGAGCACCACGCGCAGGAAGCAGTCGCGCACGGCGTCGTGGCGGGGATCGGCGAGCAGCTCGTCGAGGCGTCCACGCAGGCCGGCGAGCCGGCGCGGCACCGGCGCGGGCACGGACTCGACCCGGCCGAGCCCGGCCGCGTCGAGCTCGACGAACCAGCTGGCCTTCTGCTGCTCCGCCTCCCCGAAGGAGTACGCCAGCGGCGACCCGCTGTAGCGCACTGCCTCGCGGATCACCTGCGGGCCGTGCAGGTGGCCAAGTGCGGCGTAGCTGACCGACTCGAACAGGTCTGCCCCCACCTGCCCGACCCCGCCGATCGAGATGTCGCGCTCGCTCTCGCTGGTGAAGCCGCCGGCGACCCAGGCGTGCGCCATGACGACGACGCGGGACAGGCCGCGCCGGGCGGAGTCGGCGCGTACGCAATCCATGGCCCGCCGGAGCACCCCGGCATGCCCGCGGCCGACCGGCTCGGCCGGCGCCTGCGGGTCGGCCGGGAGCGTGACGCGGGCCGACTCGGGCTCGAGGTAGGGCAGCGCGTAGAAGCCGACGTCGCCGGCCTCGTCGGTCAGCACGATCGGATCGGCGACCCGGGCCGCCGACGTGCGCAGATGCACCCCGGACGCGGCGAGCAGCCGGGATCCGAAGCCCAGCCGGGTGGCGGAGTCGTGGTTACCACTCGTGACGATCACCTGGGCGCCTGCCTCGCGCAGCCGCACCAGGCCCTCCTCGCACAGCGCCACCGCGTCGAGTGACGGCACCGCGCGGTCGTATACGTCACCGCTGACCAGCACCACGTCGACCCGTTCGCTGCGCACCGTCTCCGCCAGCGCACTCAGGAAGCCGGCCTGCGCGTCACGCAGGTCGGCGCGGTGCAGCGAGCGGCCGAGATGCCAGTCGGAGGTGTGAAGGATGCGCACGAGAGGGACGGTAGGACGGCCCTCCGACAGAATTCGGCAGGCTCGGCGACCACACGGCCGCGAGAGTGCCGGAAGACTGGGCGACATGAAGATCGTGCTGCAGCGGGTGACCTCGGCGAGCGTCACCGTCGAGGGCGAGGTCGTCGGGCAGATCGGCGCCGGGCTGCTCGCGCTGGTCGGCGTCCGGGTCGGTGACACCGCGGCGCAGGCCCGCAGCCTGGCCGCCAAGACGTACACGCTGCGCATCCTCGACGGCGAGCGCTCCGCCCAGGACCTCGGAGCTCCGCTGCTCGTGGTCAGCCAGTTCACCCTCTACGCCGACACCGGCAAGGGCCGCCGCCCGTCCTGGAACGCGGCGGCGAAGGGGCCGGAGGCCGAGCTGCTGATCGAGGGGTTCTGCGCCGAGCTGCGCCGGCTCGGTGCGCAGGTCGAGACCGGCCGCTTCGGCGCCGACATGCAGGTGGCGCCGGTGAACGACGGTCCGTTCACGATCGTCCTCGAGGGATGAGCGGTCAGACTCCGAGGGCGGAGTAGCGGGCCCGGCGAAGCACGTCGACCTCGCCGGGAGCCTCCAGCGGCGGCAGGTCCCCCACCACCCAGCCGAGCAGCAGGTCGGCGAGCGCGGGGTTCTGCGCCAGCACCGGGCCGTGCAGGTAGGTGGCCAGCACGCGGCCGACGACCCAGCCCTCCGCCCGGTCGGGCGTGCCGTTGCCGATCGCGCTGCCGACACCCCGCCGCACGGTGCCGAGCGGGGCACCGTCGGCGCCGGGGAGCGGGCGCGTACGCCCGCCGTGGTTCTCGTACCCAAGGATCGGGGGCAGCTCGAGGGCCGGACGGGGATCGACCACGATGTCGCCCACCGCCCGGGGCGGCACCGGCTCGCCCTCGGCGGCGAAGCTGCGGCGGGTCTCCACGGGGAGCAGCCCGACGCCCTGGTGCACCACCCCGTCCGAGCCGGGGAAGGACTCACCCGCGATCTGGAAGCCCGCGCACACCGCGAAGACGACGGCACCCGCGTCGACGGCTCCGGCGAGCGCGCCCTCGCGGCGCAAGCCCTCCACGGCGAGCACCTGCGGCTCGTCCTCGCCGCCGCCGAGCAGGTACAGGTCGCAGCTGCGCGGGATGTCGGCACCGGCCGGGACCGACACCACCTCGGCCTCGAGACCCCGCCACCGCATCCGGCTCGCCAGGACCAGCGCATTGCCGCCGTCGCCGTACGTGCCGAGCAGCTCCGGGTAGACCAGCGCGATCCGGACCGCGGACTCGCTCATGACAGCTCCTCCGGCGTCGCTCCGGAGGACCGGACGAGCAGGTCGCGGAACGCGGTGTAGTTCGCCACCACGTCGATGAGCGGCGCCTGCACCGCGGCCGCGGCGGCCTCGACCGACGTATGCAGGGTGTGCGGCACCTGCGCGTACGCCAGCCGCACACCGACGTCTTCACGGCGCTCGCCGGTGACCAGTACGCGGCGGCCGGCCAGCCGCTCGAAGGGCACGTCCCACAGCCACGACGGGTCGCGGCCGTCCGCCGTGCGGCTGTTGAAGTCGATGACGACGGGCCGCTGCGGCTCGGTGTCGAGGAGCTCCAGCATCTCGACCCACCCCGCCGGGTTCTTGGCCAGCAGCAGCCGGCCGCGACGCCCGGGCGCCAGTGCGACCTCGGAGTAGCGGCCCTGCACGGCATCGACCCCGCGCATGGCCGCCAGCCCGCGCTCGGGATCCACGCCCAGCAGCTCGGCGGAGGCGGCCGCCATCGCGGCGTTGCCGACGTTGACCCGGCCGGGCAGCGCCAGCGGCACGTGCAGCTCGCGGCCCCGCCAGACCACCCGGTCGATGCCGGTCACCGCGATCTCCGGATCGGGCCGGTGCAGCGGGCACGACCCGCACCGCCAGCCGAACTCGTCGCCGCGCTCCAGCAACTTGCCGCAGGACGGGCAGACCATGGCGTCGGCCGTCCAGTTCTGGCCGGCGGCCACCCAGACCTGCGCCGAGAACCCCTGCGCGGCGAACGTGACCAGTGGGTCGTCGCAGTTCGCCACGGCCGTGCACTCACCGAGCTCGCCGCCGAGCGCCCGCCACATGCCGGCGATCCGGCGCGTCTCGTTGGAGCGGTCGAGCTGATCACGCGTGACGTTCAGCAGCGCCACCGCCCGGGGGCGCACCTCGCGGGCGACGCGGGGCAGCCAGATCTCGTCGACCTCGAGCGCGCCCGGCGCGTCGCGCGGGGCCTTGACCAGCGCATGGAGCACGCCGGGGCCCATGTTGGCGCCGCCGGTGTTGCTCGCCACCGGCCCGAGCGTGCCGAGCGCCGCCGCGAGCAGCCGCGTGGTCGTGGTCTTGCCGTTGGTCCCGCTCACGCAGGCGAGCGCGCGTCCGGCGGACACGTCGCGCATGAGACCGGGGTGGGTACGCAGCGCGACCTTCCCGCCGATCATCTCGCCGGAGCCGCGACCGAGGCGCCGGGACGCTCCCGAGGCGGCGCGCTCGGCGACGATCGCGACCCGCGCACGGGGGGAAAGGCGGCGCGTACTCACCGGTCCAGCGTGCCAGAGCAGCCGCACCGCAGGCGGCAGCGACGCAGGCGGTCTGCTCAGCTGAGCCCGGGCACCCCACGCGCGCCGAGGAAAGCGATCGGGTCGACCCGAACGTTGTCGACATGGACCTCGAAGTGCAGGTGCGGTCCTGTCGAGTCACCCTCGGAGCCGACGCGGGCGATCAGCTGACCGGCCGACACGTGGGCGTTGGGCTTCACCAGCAGCTCGTCGTAGCGCATGTGGCCGTAGACGGTCTGCACGCCGCCCGGATGCTGCAGCACGATCCAGTTGCCGAAGCCCTGTGCCGGACCCCAGTAGAGGACGTCACCCTCGGCGGCCGCGTAGATCGGTGTGCCCCAGGGCGCGCCCAGGTCGATGCCGGGATGGTCGCTGGCACCGCCGAAGCGCTGGGTCAGCGTGAAGCTGCCGCTGCGCAGCGGCAGGGTCCAGCCGTCACCGAGGATCGGCACCCCGCCGGGCACGGTGGGACCGCTGCTGCCGGTGCTGGTCAGGCCCGATTGTGCGGCGTAGCGCAGCGCCTGGGCCTTGCCCTTCGGCACGAGCTTCTGCGCCACGGTCTGCGCGACGATCGGATCCCCGTCGCTCGGCAGCACCATGATCAATGCGGCTCCGCGGACGAGACCCAGCTCGGCGGAGCGGCTGCGGTCGACGACCACGCCGACGCCGGGGAGCCGGCTGGTGGCGAAGGCACCGATCCGCACCATCACCTGCGACTCGCGGCCGAGGGTGGTCCAGCCGCCGAGCTTGACCTGCAGCGCCGCGGCCACCGCATGGGCGACGGCGACGTCGCCCGACTTGACCCGCTGCCACAGCGCGTCGACGGGCGCCGTGTTGTCCGGGGTCAGGTCGCGAAACGTCGACGGGTCGACGCCGAGCGCGGTGGTGATGCCCGGACCCAGCTTGACCTGCGCGTAGTCGACCTGGAGGGCCCGGACCGCGCCCGTCGACCGCACGAGTGCCCTGACCTGCGCCGGGGTGAGGCTGACGGGCGACGTGATCAGCAGGTCGGGATCCACCCGCTGCTTCATCGGCGCCACCACCGCAGAGGTCGGCGTCGGCGACGGCGCGGCCACGGGGGCCGACGTGGCCGAGGTGGCGACCGGGACCGTCGTACGTGCCGTACCTGCCGTGTGTCCGTGGTCGGCTGCGACCTCCGAAGCGGCGCGCTGCATCGGTGGGGTGCTGCGCTGCTTGGTGACGACGCCCGCGACGCTCCCGACGGCCGCCAGCACGACGACGAGGCCCGCGACGAGGAGCCGACGCACGGCAGGACGGCGACAGCTGCGCGCCGCCAGGCCGGCGGTGCGCGACAGCAACTGCCGCCACTCGTGCTGCGTCACCACCGGCTCCCCCAAGGCGCTCGAACGACTCCACCGGTCACGCTAATCGCCGGAGCCGGGCGCGGCTGCCGTTGTCCACAGGCCGGCAACGGGCCCGGGCTCAGATCAGCCGGAGCAGAGCAGCCGTCGCGGCGGCCAGGACCACCACGACGATGAACGGCGCCCGCAACAGGACGGCCGCGCCGGCGACCGCCAGCGCGCCCGTGCGCGCGTCGAGGGTCAACGAGCGGCCGGCGGTGAACGTCTGCAACGCGATGAGCGCCGCCAGCAGGGCCACGGGCAGGGCGACCGCCGCACGCTGCACCCGCTCACCGGCGAGCCACCGCTCGGGCACCGACAGCCCGAGCAGCTTCAGCAGGTAGCAGGCGCCGCACCCGACCAGCACCGCCGTCCAGCTCACGGCCGGTCCCCCGCACGGCCCGGTTCCGCCCGGCGGAGGAACACCGACGCGACCGCCACTGCTGCCGCGGCGAGCACCGGCACCCCGGCCGGGACGGCAGGCGTCAGCGCGAGCGCCACCACCGCGGCGACGACGGCCAGGGCGACCGGCCCCCGCCCGCGCAGCCGCGGGGCGAGCAGCGCCAGGAAGGCGGCAGGGGCGACCGCGTCGAGCCCGTACGACTCCGGATCGGGCAACGCCCCGGCGGCGAGCGCTCCCGCGCAGGTCATCGCGTTCCACAGCAGGAAGACGGCCGTGCCGGTGGAGTAGAACGCCAGCCGCGACGCCCGGTCGCCGCTCTCCTCGTGCCCGAGTGCCATGGCGGTGGACTCGTCGATGACCAGCTGGGCGGTCGGCAGCCGGCGTACGGGTCCGGAGTGCAGCAGCCGCGACAGCCGCAGCCCGTACAACCCGTTGCGGGCGCCGAGCAGCGCGGCAGTCGCGATCGCGGCCGCACCGTTGCCGGCCAGGGCGACGAAGGCGTACTGGCTGGCTCCGCTGAACATCAGCAGCGACAGCGCGCAGGTCTGCAGGACGGACAACCCGGAGGCCACGGAAACGGCGCCGAACGACAGGCCGTACACGCCGGTGGCGACGCCGATGCCCAGCGCGTCGACGAGGATCCGGCGCCGGAGCGCTCCCGACAGCGCCGGCTCGCGACCGGCAGGGGACGCCGAGGAGTGCACGGCGTCAGACGGTAGGCGCCGCACCCGCGGCACGCCCGGGCACGCGGCTCGCCGGAAGATCCGCAGGCGACGCGGCGAGAAGGGTTCGGATGGCCATGGCCGTGGGTAGCGGGCACGCAACTGCACTTGACCTGCGATCCGTCAGCCCGGCGGACCATCGCAACCGAGTCGTACGAGGCCGCTGGGTCACAGCGGAAAGGAGAAGAAGGTGCAGAGCGCTGTGGCCCTGAGCCGAGTGGGGACGTCCTGGTTCGCCAAGGACATCGACCTCGAGGACATCGAGGGTCTGGACGACCTGATCGACCAGCTCGACGCCGTCGACTCCGAGCCCTCCGGGATCGCCGTGGTCTTCGTCGAGGAGGACGACGAGTGGCTCGGGATGATCCGGGTCACCTCCGACTCCCTGCAGGACCCGGGCATCTTCCTGTCCGACGGCCGGGTGCTCGTCACCTCGCCCCTGGCGGAGCGCCTGTTCGGCGACGCGCTGCCCGTGCTGGCTCCGGTCGACGACGCCGACGAGGAGACCGCCGGCCGGCCCGAGGCCACCCCCGTGGGTGACCCGGAGCTGCTGGCCGCCCTCGGCACCCCCGGTGACGTGCTCGTCGAGGTCGTCGCCGAGGACGGCGCGCTGCCGAGCGACGTCATCGCCACCCTCTGCGAGCGGGCGGGCTGCCTCGACGTGCTGGACGCCCTCCGCGGCGCCTGACCCGGGCTCGGGTGCACCGCAACCCGTGAAGTCGTCCGCCGAGGGTCGCTACGGCCCGGCGATGGAGGTGGCGCTCGCCGAGGCCCGGCTGGCGCTCGAGACCGCCGACGTCCCGGTCGGCGCCGTGGTGGTCGACGACGCGGGCCGGGTGATCGCGACAGCCCGTAATGCGCGGGAGGCGACCGGCGACCCGACCGCCCATGCCGAGGTGCTGGCGCTTCGAGCGGCTTCCGCGGGCACGGGCACCTGGCGGCTCACCGGCCACACCCTCGTCGTCACGCTCGAGCCCTGCACCATGTGCGCCGGCGCGAGCGTGCTGGCGCGGGTCGACCGGATCGTCTACGGGGCCGCCGATCCCAAGGCCGGGGCCGCCGGCTCCCTGTGGGACGTCGTCCGCGATCGCCGGCTGAACTGGCGGCCGGAGGTGATCGGCGGCATCCGTGAGGACGCTTGTGCGGCCCTGCTCGACGACTTCTTCGCCGGCCATCGCGACCCGCTGACCCCGTGACCACCGGAGCAAGTAGGCTCGTCCGCGGTGGAGTCGCGTAGTGGCCGAGCGCGCACGCCTCGAAAGCGTGTGAGGTAGCAATACCTCCGTGGGTTCAAATCCCACCTCCACCGCCATGGCCCGCCCGACTGGTTCGCAAGGTGCGGCGATCAGCCGATGTCCCGTACGTGACGACCCGACGTAACTGCACCCGTGTGACCAGTCCCAGGCTGCGCGCCGCAGTGGTCGGGGTAGCCGGCGTCCTCGTCGCGGGCTGCGCGTCATCGACCGCGACATCGCAGCCCGATCCGGGCCCGTCCACGACGCCTGCGCCGTCTGCTTCGCCGACCGGCGAACCGGGTCGCCTCGTCGACATCGGCCACGGGCGAAAGATGTATCTCGAGTGCAGCGGCTCCGGGAGCCCGACGATCGTCCTGGTCAGCGGACTGGGAGGGCGGGCCGACGACTGGCAGATCACCGAACGGCCGCAGGACGCGAACCTGGCGGTCTACAAGCAGTCCGCCCGCGAGACCCGGGTCTGCGCCTACGACCGGCCGGGCACCGCGACGACGACCGACTCCGGCCTGGCAGCCAGCCGGTCGACGCCCGTGCCGCAGCCCACGACCGGGACAGCCGCCGCGAACGACCTCGACGCGATGCTCGCCGCGTCGGGCGAGCCGGGTCCCTACGTCCTGGTGGGGCACTCGTACGGAGGCGTCATCATCCGGCTCTACGCGGCGGCCCACCCCGACAACGTCGCTGGACTCGTGCTCATCGACGCGCTCAGTGAGGACCTGGCGACCCGGCTCACCCCGGTGCAGCTGGCCGACCTGGAGGAGCTGAACAGCCCGGCGGCGCAGGGCCTGCCGGCCGACGCGGAGTCCGTCGAGTTCAGCACCGTCTTCCAGGAGCTACGCACCATCGGGTCCGTGCCGCGGGTCCCCACCGTGGTGCTTTCCGCCGATCACATCGACGTCAGCGCCGCGGACATCGCGTCCGGGAAGCTTCCGCCGTTCGTGACACAGTCATTCGTCGATGCCCTGTGGTCGGCGCAGCGTGGGGCTCAGGACGCGCTGGCAGCCAAATTCCCCGGCGCCCAGCACATCACCAACACGCATTCCAGCCACTACATCCAGGTCCTGCAGCCCAAGCTCGTCGACGACGCCATCGCCGGCATCCTCAGCCAGGTGCGCACCACACCCCGTCCGAGCGGCCAACCGTCGGCCTGACGCACCTGCCGCCAGGCCGACCCGCGCCCGTCACGGGGAATCGGCCACCGCCGGCTTCAGCGGCGGTGCGTTGCGCCAGTCGTCCATGCCGAACTCGGCGGTGCCGATGGCGGTACGGCCGCCGGAGATCTCCGACCAGTGGGCGTGGTTCAGCTCGTGGATCGTGAAGCACGAGTTCAGCGCCGACGTGAAGCCCATCGCGTCGACGGTCTGGTTGACCGACTCCTTGACCAGCAGCGCCGCCATCGTGGGCACCCGGCTGATCCGCTTCGCGAAGGCGAGCGTCTTCTCCTCGAGCGACTCGACCGGGAAGATCTTGCTGACCATGCCGATCCGGTGGGCCTCGTCGGCGTCCATGGTGTCGCCGGTGAGCAGCAGCTCCTTGGTCTTGCGCGGCCCGAATTCCCACGGGTGCGCGAAGTACTCGACGCCGCACATGCCGAGCCGGGTGCCGACGACGTCGGCGAACACCGCGTCCTCGGCGGCCACGATCAGGTCGCAGGCCCACATCAGCATCAGCCCGGCGGAGAAGACGTTGCCCTGCACCTGCGCGATGGTCGTCTTGCGCAGGTTGCGCCAGCGCCGGGTGTTCTCGAAGTAGTAGTGCCACTCCTGGCGGGTGCGCCACTCCGCACCCTCGAGGGTGCCGCCGTTGCACTGGAACGAGGGGTGCAGGCCCGGCCCCGGCGTCTGCTCCGCGACGCTCTCGGCGGTGCCGAGGTCGTGGCCGGCCGAGAACGACGATCCGGCCGCCGCCAGGATCACGACCCGCACCTGATCGTCGGCCTCGGCCTTCATAAAGGCGTCGTCGAGCTCGACGAGCATCCCGCGATTCTGCGCATTGCGGGACTTCGGCCGGTTGAGCGTGATCCGCGTGATGCGGCCGTCTTCGAGACTCTCGGAGGTGATGTAGCGGTAGTCAGCCATGGGGCAGGTTAGCAAGTCGGTTTGACTTACCAACCAACCGGGTGCCGCGAGCGGTCAGCGAGCGTGCGTCCCGGCTTCCACGGGACCTTCGAGCCTGGCCAGCGCGACCGTGAGGGTCGTCGCCATCAACGCCTCCAGCGAACGGCGGATGAGCTGCCTGACCTTCAAAGCTCCCCCTCACGACCGGGCAACGATCGAGTGACGGCTGGGCGCCGGCTCGCCACGAGTGTCTCCCCTGGAGCGGCATCTGCGCACGGAGCCACGACATTTACACCGAACTCATGGGATTCCACAGCTCCCTGACCCCGCCCGGGAGTCGCGCCCACACTTTGCCGGGGCATCGCGGTATCAACGGGACGTGTCGAAACGACGGATCAGCCAGCCCACCGGTGTCGCCGCCGCCGCGGTGTCCGCCTCGGTCCTCGCGCTCCTCGTGGGCTGCGGATCGTCGTCCAGCGGCAGTGTGACGCCTGCGCCGACGCCCACCCCCACGACCGCGGCGCCCACCACCGCCGCCCCGACGACGACGGCGCCGTCCACGGTGCCGCCGACGACGGCACCGCCCACCGTCACGCCGCCGACCACCCCGCCGAGCACGACGCCCGTCGAGCCCGCGCAGTACTGCCGGCTCAGCGAGCTGACGCTGTCAGCCGGGCAGGGTGGCGGTGCGGCCGGCACGATCTACGGCACGATCCTGTTCCGCAACAGCGGGTCGCGCACCTGCGAGCTGCAGGGCTATCCCGGCGTCGCCGGCCTCAACTCCTCGGGTCAGCAGATCGCGCAGGCCGTGCGTGTACCGGGTCAGGGCGGTGGCAACGGCTCGCAGGCGGTCACGCTCGCCCCGGGCGCCACCGTCTCGGCGGCGGTGAGCGGAACGGACGTGCCGGTCGGAGGCGCGACCGCCTGCGCCGACTTCACGTCACTGCTGGTCACGCCGCCGGGCGAGACGCACTCGACCGTCGTCACGCTGAAGCTGCCCGGATGCAGCGGGCTCAAGGTGTATCCGGTCGTCGCCGGCACGACGGGCATGTGACCGGTCGACAATCCCGATCGGTGGGGTCAAGCTGTCCCACATGAGCTGGACCCCCGCACCTGACCCTCGTTCGCTCGCGCCGGTGGCGCTCGACGCCTGGGACGCGTTCACCGGTCAGGCAGCGGCGGCCGCCGACCCCGCCGTACGCGAGCTGATCGCCGGGCGGGTCGCGGTGATCTTCGGCGCCACCGCGCCCGGTGGCGAGGCGGCGAGCGACCTGCCGGCCACCACGGCCGACGCGGCCCGCGAGGCGGTGGAGCAGTTCCTGCTCGACGTGTCGGCGCTGTCCGACGCGCAGCGGGGCGCCGTGGCCGCGGCGTTCGGCGCGGGCACGTACCCGTTCTTCCAGTCGGTGTACGCGTACGACATGAGCTTCCGGTTCGGCAAGGCGCTCGAGCAGTTGTTCGGCGCCTCCGCCGCGCTCGGCCCGACGCCGGGCGAGCCCGCTCCGGGCGGTGACCTGTGGCCGGCCACCGAGCTGTTCCTCAACGTGGTCGCCCAGCTCGACGCGCTCGACCCGGTGCTCACCGAGCTCGTCCGGCTGCGCGGCGCCCGCGCCCACGACTGCCGCATCTGCCGCTCCCGGCGTGACGTGCGGGCCATCGGCGACGGGGTCGACGAGAGCACGTTCGACGCGATCGACTTCTACGAGACCTCCGACCTGCCGGAGCGGGCGAAGGTGGCGCTGCGGCTTACGGATGCCATGGTCTGGAGCCCGGCCGCCTGGCCCGCCGGCCTGGCCGACCAGGTCCGCAGCACGTTCTCCCCGGCCGAGGCGCTGGAGATCGTCCTCGACATCGTTCGCAATGCCGCCAACAAGGTCGCGGTCGCGCTCAAGGTCGACGAGGCGGTCGTGACCGAGGGCGTCGAGTACTTCACGGTCGATCCCGACGGCACCCTCACGTACGGGCTGGCCGCTCCGGCCTGAGCACTAGTCGTCGGTGGCGAGCGCCAGCCACTCGTCCTCGGCGGCGGCCTTCTCGGCGATCACGCCGCGCAGCTCGGTGTCGAGCTTCAGTACGGCCTGGGAGTCGGTCGACTGCGCGGCGAGCTCGCCGTGCAGCTGGGCCTCACGCTTGTCCAGGCGCTGGATGAGGCGCTCGAGCCGCTGCAGATCCTTGCCGCGGCGCCGGTCGTCGGACCCGGACTTCGGCGTCGCAGCTACTCCCTTGGAGGCGGCGGCCGGAGCGCCGGCGACGCGCTTCGCCCGGATCGCGAGGTACTCGTCGACCCCGCCGGGCAGTGCCTTCAGCCGGCCGTCGCCGGTCAGCGCGACGATCGTGTCGGCGACCCGCTCGAGGAACCAGCGATCGTGGCTCACCACCACCAGCGAGCCCGGCCAGGTGTCGAGCACGTCCTCGAGCGCCTGCAGCGTCTCGATGTCCAGGTCGTTCGTCGGCTCGTCCAGGAGCAGCACGTTGGCCCCGCCCAGCAGCAGCCGCAGGATCTGCAGCCGCCGGCGTTCGCCACCGGAGAGCTCACCGACCCGGGTCCACTGTCGGGCGGTGGGGAAGCCGAACGACTCCAGCAGCTGGCCGGCGGTCAGCTCTCGGGCAGAGCCCGACTTGCCGCCCGCGTCGACGGTGTTCAGCACGCTGCCCGCGTCCTCGACCGCCTGCAGCACGCGCCGCTCCGGGTCGAGCTCGGCCACGTCCTGCGTCAGGTAGGCGGGCCGGACGGTCTTGCCGACCTTGACGACGCCGCCCTGCGGGTGCACCCGGCCGTCGAGCAGGCCGAGCAGCGTGCTCTTGCCCGCACCGTTGACCCCGATCAGGCCGAACCGGTCGCCCGGGCCGACGCGCCAGGTGACGTCGTCCAGCAGGACCCGCTCGCCGTACGCGAGCGACACGTCCTCCACGTCGTACACCGACTTGCCGAGCCGGGCGGTCGCCGTACGCCGCAGCGCCAACGACTCCCGCGCGGGCGGCTCGTCGGCGATCAGCGCATTGGCCGCGTCGATACGGAACTGGGGCTTGGACGTACGCGCCGGCGGGCCGCGCCGCAGCCACGCGAGCTCCTTGCGCAGCAGGTTCTGCCGGCGGCTCTCGGTGGTGGCGGCGACGCGCTGCCGCTCGGCGCGCGCGAGCACGTAGGCCGCGTAGCCGCCGTCGTACGCGTTCACCGCGCCGTCACCGACCTCCCACGTCGTGAGGCAGACGGCGTCGAGGAACCACCGGTCGTGCGTCACGACGAAAAGGGCACCGCGGCGGGTCTGCAGATGGCGGGCGAGCCAGTCGACGCCCTCGACATCCAGGTGGTTGGTGGGCTCGTCGAGCATGAGCAGGTCGATGCCGTCGATCGCATCGGCCACCAGCAGCGCGCCCAGCGCCGCCCGGCGACGCTCGCCACCCGACATCACCGAGACCCGGGAGTCCAGCCGGTCCCGCAACCCGAGGCCGTCGAGCACCTCACGGGCGGCGGGGCTGCCCGCCCACTCGTGCTCGGTACGGCCGCCGAGCAGCAGCTCACGGACGGTCACATCGGGTAGCGCATCGTCCTGGCGGAGCAGGGCTACGCGCAGCCCGGAGCGGGCCGCGACCCTGCCTTCGTCGGGCTCCTCGAGCCCGGCGATGATCCGCGCGAGTGTGCTCTTTCCCGCTCCATTACGGCCGACGACGCCGATACGATCCCTGTCGTCGATGCCGAGCGACACCCGGTCGAGAAGCACAGCGGTGCCACGGGCGCGGGAGACGGCATCAAGAGTCAGTAGCACAGCGTTCTTCAGGCTATCCGCGCGAGCGCCGGCAGGGATCGGCGGACACGAAACGGTGATGAGTGGCGCGTTCCTCCCCCGATCAGCTGCAGATGCTCGTCGTCTCGCACGACGTCGCAGCTGACATCGCCGGCACCCAGACCGGCCACCTCATCCCCTGGGCGGCCGAGCGCGGCATCGTCCTGCGTACGGCCGACTCGGTGGCCGATGCCCGGCTGCCCGAGCCGGCGCCGGGCGAGTTCGTCGCGGTGCTGGGCTCGGCGCACGCCGCCTACGACGAGAGCCAGCCGTGGATCGCCCGCGAGCGGGAGTGGATACGCGGCCTGCACGCGTCCGGCGTCCCGCTGCTCGGCATCTGCTTCGGCGGCCAGCAGCTCAGCCGGGCGCTCGGCGGCACGGTCAGCCGGGGCGCGTACGCCGAGTTCGCCTGGACCGACATCACCCCGCTGCCCGGCCACGAGCCGCTGCTCGGCGGCGGGCCCTGGTTCTCCTTCCACGACGACGTCTTCACGGTGCCGGAGGGCGCGACCGAGCTCGCCCGCAGCCCGCTGTGCCCGCAGGCCTTCGCGATCGGCCGCTCGATCGGCGTGCAGTTCCACCCCGAGTTCACGCCCGCGATGCTGCCGGGCTGGCTCGAGGAGCGGCAGAAGCAGCTCGACGCGCGGGGCGGGGGCGTCCTCGCCGCAGACGCGGTGAAGGAGCAGACCGAGCGCTACGCCCCGATCGCCAAGGCGGCCGCGTACCGGCTCTTCGACGGCTTCCTGCGCGGGGCACTGGACTGAGCCGGCGGCTCAGTCGGGCAGCGGGCGCCGACCGGCGAAGCCGAGGTCGAGCCGGTGATACCAGCGCAGCTCCCGGTCGCCCTCCAGCCAGCAGAGCAGCACGGGCTCCCCGTCGAGCTCCGCGGGGAAGTCCAGCAATAGCGGCGCCAGCCCCTTCACCTGCAGCTCGGGTGTGCTTCCCAGCTCGGTCAGCTGCTCGTCGAGCAACGCCTGGGCGGCCTTGAACTCCGGGGTGCCGCCGAGCGCCGTACCGGTGCCGAACGTGACCGCCGCGCCGAGCTCGGCGACGTCTGCCCGCAGCGCCACCAGCGCGTCGAGCCGGGGAAGCAGTCGGGCCAGCTCGTCGCGGGCCTGGTCCACCGTGTACATGCGCCGAGCTTCGCACGCGCCACGCACCGAGCAGGCAGGATGCAGGGGTGAGTCAGCCGCCTGACGACACCCCCGCCCCCTCGACGTCCCGGGACAACCTCCCCGTGCTGGCCCCGTCGCGCGCCGGCGCTCCGGGCGGAGGGTTGAAGCTGCGCATGCGACGCCTGGTGATGATCGGCGTCGCGGTGCTCGTCGTCGTGATCGTGGCGATCATCCTGGTGCTCACGCTCGGCGGCGGTGACGGCACCAAGCAGACCGCGAGCCCGCTCGAGGTACGCCAGCTCGTGGCGACCTTCGACTGCACCTCGACCAATCCCGGCACCCCGAGCGACGTGAAGGTCACCGCCGGCCAGGAGGTCGTCAAGCTCGGCCGCGGCGGGTGCGCCGTCGTCGGCCCGGTCATCGACCGGATCGACCGGGCCTCGAAGGTGACGTCAGCCAAGAACGACGCCGGGTGCACGGTGACCTTCGAGTCGACCTCCAAGTACGGCGAGATCGTCGACAAGGCCAGCGTGGTCAACAACGGTTACGCCCGGGCGTTGGTGGCCGGCGGCTACGTCCTCGACCTGCGTGCCCGCCTGTATCCGCCGGCGGCGCCCGCGAAGCTTTCCGTCGTCTTCAGCGCGACCGATCAGCTGGCCTGCGACAAGGTCGCCGAAGCACTCGCCCGCACCTGACACCGATGACCGACATCCGTACGGCTCTCACCATCGCGGTCGCCGTCGCCGGCGCCAACGAGGCCGCGTACTCCCGCTTGGACGCCGTGGCCGGGGACGGCGACTTCGGTGGCGTGCTCGCGCTGGCCGCCACCCGCGTACGCGCCGCGCTGGAGCGGGTCCCGGACGCCGACGACCGCGCGCTGCTGCTGGCCGCGGCACACGCCGTGGCGACGGTCGGCGGCACCACCGGCCCGATCTGGGGCACCGGCCTGCTGCGGGCGGCGGACGCCATCGACGCCGGTGCTGCTGCGGCCCTCGCGGCGGCGGCGGACGGCATCCGCGACATCGGCGGCGCTGCAGCGGGTGACCGCACGCTGCTCGACGCGCTGCTCCCGCTGGCCGAGGCGCTCTCGCAGGGTGGCGATCCGGTGGCGGCGGCGCGTGCCGGGGCCCAGGCCACCGCCGAGCTGCCGGCCCGCCGCGGCCGCGCCCGTTACGTCCCCGGCCGGGGGGTGGGGCACGTCGACGCGGGCGCCCAGGCCGTCGCCGACCTGGCTGCCGCCGTCGTGTCCGGGCATGCGCCCACAGCGCCGGAATCCGCACCCGACTCAGGCACCCCGGCCGCCACCAGCCCCGGCCACGTGGTCGGTAATCCCGCGCGGCTCGTCGACGACGCGATCGAAGGCCTGGTCGCCGCGAGCGCCGGGGCGCTGCGGGCGCAGTCCGATCCGCGCTTCGTCGCCCGGGCCGACCTCCCGCAGCAGGGGCTGGTGGCGCTGATCTCGGGTGGCGGATCCGGCCACGAGCCGATGCACTCCGGACTCATCGGCCCGGGCCTGCTGGCCGCCGCGTGCCCCGGCGAGGTCTTCGCGAGCCCGAGCGCAGCCCAGGTGACCGCCGCGATCGACGCGGTGGACGGTGGCGCCGGCTGCCTGCTGATCGTCAAGAACTACACCGGCGACGTGCTGAACTTCCGGCTCGGCGGCGACCTGGCCCGCGCGGCCGGTCAGGCGGTCGAGACCGTGCTGGTCGCCGACGACATCGCGCTCGAGGGGAATCCCGCCGATCGGCGCGGCGTCGCCGGCACGATCGTGGTCGAGAAGCTCTGCGGGGCGGCTGCCGGGGCCGGCGCCGACCTCGCGGCGGTGGCGGCACTCGGCCGCCGGGTCGCAGCGCAGACCTGGTCGATCGGGGTGGCGGTCTCCGGTGTCACCCTGCCGAGCGGCGGCGAGGCAGCCATCACCCTTGCGCACGGCGAGCAGGAGTTCGGCGTCGGCATCCACGGCGAGGCCGGGCGTGAGCGCGGGCCCGCGCAGCCGGCCGAGGCCCTCGTCGCCCGGATGATCGACGCGCTGCTCGAGGCCGCCGACGCCGCCGCCGGCTCCCCCGTGCTGCTCTACACCAACGGGCTCGGCGGGCTGGCCGGCCTCGAACTGAGCGCCGTGCACGCGTACGCGATCCGCGAGCTCGAGTCGGCCGGCCTCCGGGTGCGCCGATCCATGGCGGGCACGCTCGTGACCTCGCTCGGCATGGCGGGCTTCTCGCTCACGCTGACCCGGCTCGACGACGAGCTGCTGCCGCTGTGGGACGCCCCCTGCAGCAGCAGCGCGTGGATGGTCAGCCCCGCATCAGCCGGCCTTTAGCTGGAGCAGCGCCGCCGGCCGGCCGGTGGTCAGCACGGCGCGTCCCCCGACCGGCTCGAGCGCTCCCTCGACCCGGCGGCGGAAGACGTCCTTCTGCCAGCTGCGGCCCTCGATCGCCTGGTGCAGCCGGCGCAGCTGCGTCAGCGTGAACGGCGGGCTGAGCAATCCGTACGGGTCGACGCCCCCCGCGTACGCGTCGGCCGCCCAGGCCGCGGCCAGCTCGACCACCCGCGCGTTGTCGAACGGCAGCCGCGCCTGCCGGTCGGGCAGCAGCGCGAGGCCCTCGTCCAGCGGCGCGAGCGTGACGTCGGCGCTCTGTCCCACCGCGGCGAGCAGCGGCGCGTACGGCATGAGCCCCGCATGCGCGACGGTCAGCACCCAGCCCCGGGCGTCACGGTCGGGATCGTCGAAGACCTCGAGCTGGACTGGAGTCACCCCGGTGACCCCAGCCTTGATCCGCAGGGTGCGCGCAACGGCCGCGGACAGCCGCTCCTTCTTGCGGACGAGGGTGCCCGGCAGCGCCCACTGACCGGAGGCGGAGCCGTCGGTACGCCGGTGCAGAAGCACGTGCACCCGTGAGTCCTCGGCCAGCGGCTCGGGCACGGTGAGCAGCGCGACGTCGATCGCCATCGTCGGTTGCGGGAAGTCGCGCAGCGTCTTCCCGTTCTTGTCTTTCCAGCGCGCCATGCCGCCGCACCTTAGCGCGCTGGCGCGCCAAACTGGCGTGGCGCGCGGGCCGTCAGTCGACGAGATCGGGGTTGTCGCGCAGGATGCGGTCGAAGAGCGGCTGGAACTGGAACCAGCCGGCGAACTCGAAGCCCACCTGACCCCGGGTGTGCAGCGCTGCCTCCGCGTCGATCAGCCGCGGGGTGCCGGCCGCGTACGCCGCGAGCTGCGACATCGCCGTGCGCTCGAGCGTGAGGAACCACCAGGCCGCACTGTCGACGGTCTCGCCGACGGTCAGCATGCCGTGGTTGGCCAGGATCACGGCCTTGTTCGCTCCGAGCGCCTGCCCGATCCGGGCGCCCTCTTCCGCGTCGACGACCATCCCCGTGTACGCGTCGTACTTGCCGATGTCGTCGTAGAACGCGCAGGCGTCCTGGGTCATCGGCTCGATCGTCATGTCGAGGGCCGACAGCGCCCGGCCGTACGCCCCGTGTGCGTGCGCGGCCGCGATGACGTCGGGACGCGCGGCGTGCACGGCGCAGTGGATCGCCACCGCCGCGACGTTGACCGCACGGTCGCCCTCGACCACCTGACCCGACTCGTCGACGCGGACGAGATCGCTCTGCTTGATGAGGCTGAAGTGCATGCCGAACGGGTTGACCCAGAACGAGTCGGGGAATTCGGGGTCGCGAGCGGTGATGTGCCCGGCGACGCCCTCGTCGAGCCCGGCCTTGCTGAACATGCGGAAGGCAGCCGCGAGCCGCGTCTTGCGGTGCAGGCGCTCCTGCTCGACCGTCTCGAGCGTCGGCGGCAACGGCATGCGCAGCGGCTGACCGGTGGTGGCGGCGTCGACCGCCGCTTCGATCGCCTCGTCGCGGGTCTCGGTGGTCGTCATAGCTTTCCCTTCGGTCCGCCGTCTGGCGGCGAGGCTACGCCCGATAGCCTGCTGCGACTTTTGCCGCACCCACGAGAGGAACCCCTATGGCACAGATCAATGTGGTCGCCGTCCTGAAGGCCAAGGAAGGCCGCGAGGCGGACGTCGTCGCCGCGTTCGAACCGGTGCTTGAGGCCAGCCGCAAGGACAAGGGCTGCATCCGCTACGACCTGTTCAGCGCCGAGGGTGCCCCCGGCACGCTGGTCATGCTGGAGACCTGGGAGTCCCAGGAGGACCTCAACGAGCACATGAAGTCGCCGGCTCTCGCCGCGGGCTTCGGCAGCGTCGGCGACGCCTTCGACGGCGCGCCGCAGCTCTACATGCTCAAGCCGGTCAACGTCGCCTGACGCTGCTCCAGCAGGGCCGGGTGCTCAGGCGAGGAACGCCGGCACCCGGTCCTTCGGCCGTCCGATGATGGCCTTGTCCCCGCGGACGAGCACCGGCCGCTGCATGAGCCGCGGATGCTCGACCAGCAGGTCGGCCACCGCATCCGGCGTCACGTAGTCGGCCGCGTCGAGCCCCTGCTCCTTGAAGTAGGGGTCCTTGCGTACGAGGTCGGCCGGCGGATCCTCCAGCTTGCCGATCAGCTCGAGCAGCTGGTCACGGCTCAGCGGGGTCTTGAGGTACTGCACGACCTCGACGTCGACCCCAGCCTCCCGGGCCACCTCCACCGCACTCTTCGAGGTGGAGCAATTGGGGTTGTGCAGCAGCGTCACGTCGGCCATGCCAGGAGCCTAACGACGGCCCGGCCACCGATACGGTGCGGGCATGGACGAGCTGGCGGCCGAGGTCAGGGCACTGCGCGAGCGGCTGGACCGCGTGGAGGCGGAGCTCGAGATCGCCCGTGCGATGGCGCGCTACGGCCCGGCGGTGGACAGCGGATCGGCCGACGTGACCGCCGCGCTGTGGGCCGAGGACGGCAGCTACGACGCCGGCATCACGGTGATGGACTCGGCGGAGGCCATCCGCCGGATGGTGCAGACCGACCCCCACCAGTCGTACATCGGCGGCGGCTGCGCCCATCTCGTCGGCCCGCCGCACATCACGCTCGACGGCGACCGGGCCACGGCGATCACCCACTCGCAGCTGCTGCTGTGGAACGCGCAGACGCAGTCCTACCGCGCCTGGCGGGTGACCGCCAACGTATGGGAGTGGCGCCGCGAGGCCGCCGGCTGGAAGGTGACGTCGCGGGTCAACCGGCCGCTGGACGGCACCGACGCCGCCCGCGACCTCTTCCGCAACGCCCTCGAGGCCGAAGGTCCGGCGCAGGACGCCTGAGACTGACAACCGATCGGATGTGGCGCGGGAGCTGGGGGTTGTCTCGACGCCGACAACCGATCGCACCACGACGGCGTCGCCCTACATCCGATCGCTTGTGTCCGCGAAAAGAAACCCTGGCACTCCCCGCACACCCGATCGGTTGTCGATCAGCCCCTGACCTGCGGAGCGACCTCGGCGAAGAGCAGGTCGACGTGCTCGTCGACCAGATCGCCCGGCATGCCGGCGATGCTGGCCCAGAAGTAGACGTGCTCGACCGGCAGCCCGTCGATCTTGCGGCGGATCTCCGCGACGGCCTCGTCCGGCGTGAGTACGGACAGGGCGAGCGGGGCCCCGCGCCGGTCACGGCCGAAGCGCGTCTCGAGCACGCCGTCCGGCAGGGTCGCGCCGGGTGAGTGGGCCTGGGCGTACGTCGTCGCCATGTGCGCGTAGTGCGGCCGGATCCGCTCCCACGCCGCCTCCGGGTCGCGGGCGACGATCAGGTCGATCACCCCGCCCATCCGGGCCGAGTCCGCGCCGTGCCCGGCCTCGACGAGCGCGTCGCGGTAGGGCTCGTACGAGCGCCGGTTGAGCGTGAGGATCCCGGCGCCCATCCGGCCGGCGCGCGCGGCGCCCTTGGGGCCCTGGTAGCCGAGCCAGATCGGCAGCGGCTGCTGCACGGCCTGCCGCGCCAGCACCGGGTCGGCGAGCAGCGCGGAGACCTCGCGGTAGGCGGCGTCGGTGGCCCGGAAGCGCTCGGTCACGTCCTTGCCGAACGCGTCGAACTCGCGCTCGACGTATCCCGCGCCCAGCCCGAGCTCGAAGCGGCCGCCGGAGATCGCGTCGATCAGCGCCGCCTGCTCGGCGATGTGCCGCGGGTGGCGCAGCGCGGCGAGCACGATCCCGGTGCCCACGCGTACGCGGGTGGTGCGGGCCGCCACGGCAGCAGCGAAGGTCAGCGGCTGGCTGAGGTAGCCGTCGTCGAACAGGTGGTGCTCCGTCGCCCACACCGACTCGGCACCGATCGACTCGGCGTGTGCGATGACGTCGAAGGTGCGCGCGAGGTGGTCGGCGGCGGGCGAGGCCCAGGGCTGCGGGTTGCGGAGGTCGAGGAAGAGACCGAGCTTGGGCACGCGCCCGACCCTAACCAGCCGGCCTCAGCTGCCGGGCCGGGTGTGCCCCGCCACGTATTCGACGAGCTCGACGTTGTAGCCGTCGGGGTCGTTCACGAACCCGACGATCACCGGCCACCGCTCGAGCTTCTCGGGCACCATCGTCGACTCGCAGCCGAAGGCGACGGCCGCGTCGTGCGTGCCCATGGCGTCGTCGACGTTGATGTAGAACTTCCACAGCGCGAAGCCGTGGTCGATGGGCTGGCCGTTGTTGTAGCGCTCGGCCAGCTGCAGTCGGCCGCCGCCCTCGTCGGCGGCGAGCACGACCTCGTGCACGTCGTCGATCTCGGTGCGGCTCTGCACCTTCAGGCCCATGACCTCGGTGTAGAAGCGCTCGGAGCGCTGGATGTCGCTGACGTAGATGCAGTGCTGGCCGACGGTCGATGCCATCAGATGGTCCTCACAGGTCGATGAAGGCGAAGTCGTGGCCGGTCAGCCAGTGCCGCCCGACCTGCTTGGTGCGCGCCCACTTCGCCGTCAGGTCGGCGCCCGTGGGGTCGCCGTCGAGCTGCCCGAGGTCGGACGGCGTCGGGCCGATCTTGTCGGCCAGCGGGCGCAGCGCAGCGGTGTCGAAGTTGAACGTCTCGGCGCAGGCGAGGCCGAGCATGCGGCGCGTCTCGTCGATCGGCACGTCGTGGTACGTCTTCTTCAGCCAGTCACGAGACGTTGGCCAGGTGCCCTCGGGGTGCGGGAAGTCGCTGCCCTAGAGCAGGTTGTCGATGCCGATCTCGTAGCGCATGCCGATCTCGCGGCGCTTGGTGTTCGACGAGCCGATGAAGCAGTTGCGGTCGAAGTACTCGCTCGGCGGCCGCAGCACGTTGTCGCCGAACGGCCGGGCGCCGAGCTTCTCCGAGCCCTTCTGCCCGAGGTAGAGCCGGTCCCACGACCAGGGCAGCCCGGGCACCCACCAGGCGCCGGCCTCCGTCACGCCCATGCGCAGGCCGGGGAAGCGCTCGAAGACGCCCGACCAGAGCAGGAACCAGATCGGCCGGGCCGGCCACCACGTCACCTCGGTGACGTAGATGCCGAGGTGGTCGCCGTACTCCTCGCGCGGGGTCGACCCGCTGTGCGTCATGACCGGCATCTGCAGCTCCTCGCAGAGCGCCCACACCGGATCGTAGTAGCGGTCGTGGTACGGCCGGGCATGCATCCACATCGCCGGGATCATCACGGCCCCGAGCCCCGACTCCTTCGAGCGGCGGATCTCGGCGAGCACGTCGTCCATCGGTGCGGCGATCGGGATGAGGGCGGCGCCGCACCGCCGCTGCGGGCTGTGCGAGCAGAGCTCGGCGAGCCACCGGTTGTGTGCCCGGGCGCCGGCCATGCCGAGCTCGGGGTCGGTGTCGCCGGACAGGCCGAGGCCGGTGCCGAACGGCGCGCACGTACGCGACTCCACCGCGTCGGCGTCCGGGAAGATCACCTCACCGCAGATGCCCTCGGTGTCGAGCTCCTGGTCGCGCTTGAGGGCGTCCCAGCCGGCGTTGAGCGCCTCACCGTGCTCGGCGTACCAGGCGTCGGCGAAGTCGCTGTTGCGCACGCCGAGGTTGGTTATCTCCTCGAGCTGGATGCCGCGCTCGGACATGAACTGGTCGAACGCCGGGTGGTACTTCGACTCCAGGTACGGCCGGTAGGCCTCGGTCGGCAGCCCGGCATGGCTGTCGGAGGTGACGATCAGGTACGGCTCGTTGATCTCGCTCACGGTTTCGCCTCTCATCCGGGCACGGCCCGCAGGTATTCGGGATTGGTGCGGTCGAGGATCGATTGGGTACGCGCCCGCAGCGTCTCGTCGCTGCGCTCGCTGGGCGCGTGGATCCAGAAGCGGTCGGCCAGTACGGCCTCCACCACCTGCGCCGCGACCTCGGACGGATCGGTGTAGTCGATCGTCACGCCCGCGGCCTTCATCTGCTGCTCGAGCGCCTCGACGGTCGTGTACGGCGTCTGCCGCGGCTTGACCTTCGCCAGCTCGTCGGGCCGGGTACGCCACGACTCGAACAGCCCGGTGCGCAGCATGTGCGGGCCGGGGAACAGGAGCGAGCAGCTCACCTTGTCGCTGACCTCGCGGAGCTGGCCGTAGAGGCACTCGGTGAGCGTGACGACGGCGGCCTTGGTGACCGCGTACTGCACCGAGCCGGGCAGCGGGGAGATGCCGCCGTTGCCGGACGAGGTGTTGACGATGTGGCCCTCGTCGCCGCCGGCGAGCAGCGTCGGCACGAAGGCGTTGATGCCGTGGATGACGCCCCAGAGGTTGACCGCGAGGGCCCAGGTCCAGTCGTTGGCCTCGTGCTCCCACATCCGGCCCTCGGCACCCGCGCCGATGCCCGCGTTGTTGCAGACCACGTGCACCGCGCCGAAGCGCTCGAGGGTGGCGTCGCGCAGCGCGTTCACCGACTCCTGCGAGGTCACGTCGGCCACCTCGCCGACCACGTCGAGCCCGTCGGCCTGCAGCTCCTTGACCACCTGCTCGACCCGGTCGGGCATGACGTCGGCCAGCACCACGTGCATGCCCTCGAGCCCGAAGCGGCGGCACATGGCCCGCCCGATCCCGCTGCCTCCGCCGGTGACGACCGCCACCCGTCCGTCCAGCGATCTCATGCCGCCCCTCCGAAGCCGACGAAGGCCGGGCACCGCTCGGCGTCGCGTGGCACCTCGCCCACGGTCAGCGGGCGGGAGATCTCCTCGACCGACGGGCCGAATTGCGCCGCGTACGGCGCCAGCACGTCGAGGTCGAGGCCGTACAGCCGCGCCGCGTTGCCGCCCACCATCGCGGCCGTCTCCTCCGGCGGGCAGTCGGCGAAGGCGAGCCGGATGGCCTCCCGCGAGAAGGGATGGCTGGCTTCCTTGTGCGGGTAGTCGCTGCCCCACATGATCTTGTCGACGCCGACCTGGTGGCGCAGCTTCGCCTCGTCGGCCCGCATGAAGCTGGCGCCGACGTGGCACTGCCGGGCCCAGTACTCGCTCGGCTTCAGCGAAAGCTTCGACACGACCGGCGATCCCCAGACGTGCTCCTGCGAGCCGACCGCCGTGGCCATCCGGTCGAAGAAGTAGTCCAGGCGAGCGAGCTCGCCCGGGATCCACGCGGTGCCCTGCTCGGTGAAGACGAACTGCAGGTCGGGGTGGCGCTCCATCGCGCCGGACGTGATCAGGCTGGGCAGCGCCCGGTGCGCCCACCACGTGACCTCGAGCAGGAACATCACCTGGTCGACGTTCGTCGGGCCCATCGGCGGCGCCGACCCGCCGGCGTGGTGGTTGATCGGCATGCCGAGCTCTTCGCAGGCGGTCCAGAGCGGGTCGTAGTACTCGAGGTCGTGCAGCTGCGGCAGTCCGCAGCCGTACGGCGTGCCGGGCAGCAGGATCCCGCCGGTCAGGCCGTTGTCCTTCGCCCAGCGCACCTCGGCGACCGCCGCGTCGATGTCGTGCAGCATGATCTGCGCGATGCCGGCCCGCCGCCCCGGTGTCGCGCGGCAGAAGTCGGCCATCCAGCGGTTGTGCGCCTGCAGCCCGGCCCAGCGCTTGGTGAGGTCACCGTCGTTCTGCGCGGGCGGCTGCTCGGTCAGCGAGTTCTTCGGGAAGAACGGCGGCACCGTGTTGGGGTAGATGACCTCGGCGACGATGCCGTCGGCCTCGAGGTCACGCATCCGGCGATCCGAGTCCCAGTTGCGCTTGCCGTTGTCGCCGGCGAGGTCCTCGTAGGGCACGACGTACGCGGCCGCCCACGCGTCGAACTCCTCGAGCCACGAACTCTCGAGGTAGGGCCGGTAGTCGAGGACGTCGCCGCCGCCGTGGCAGTCGGCGGAGACGACGGTGTAGCGCGCGTCGGTCGTATCGGTCACCAGGACGGTCCTCAGGGTCAGGGATTCACATGTGACGCCGGTCTCACCGAACGGCGTGCGGCGATCGTGGCACGGTTGCTTGTGTCCCGCAACGATTGGGGGGACGCGACTGCGAGACTGAGCTCGTGCGCGTGGCGATCCTCGGGCCGCTCGCCGTCGAGCACGACGGCAGGCCGGTCCCCATCGGAGGTCAGCGGCTGCGCGCCCTCTTCGCCCGGCTGGTGCTCGAGACGGGCCGCTGGATCAGCGCGTCGGCGCTGGTCGACGCGCTCTGGGAGGGCGGCGCCGACCCGACCGCGCCGGCCGACCCGCAGAACGCGCTGCAGTCGCTGGTCTCCCGGCTGCGCCGGCTGCTGCCGGAGCCCGGCCTCCTGGTGTCGTCGGCCTCCGGTTACCGGCTCGTGCTCGACCCGGCCGACCTCGACGCGACCCGCTTCGAACGCCTGGCGGCGACCGGCCGGGCGGCCCTGGCGCGCGACGACGACGAGGGCGCCGCGCGGGCGTTGGACGAGGCGCACGCCCTCTGGCGCGGACCGGCGCTGGCCGATCTCGACGGCAGCGCCTTCACGCAGCCGTACGCCACCCACCTCGAGCAGCTGCGCCGCGCGGCCGACCAAGACCGTTTCGAGGCCGCGATCCGGCTGGGACGGCACGGCGACGTCGTCCAGCAGCTCGAGACGCTCGTGGCGGCCGACCCGCTGGACGAGCGGGCGTCGGCCCTGCTGATCCGCGCGCTGGCGGCGGCCGGGCGGCAGGCCGACGCGCTGACCGCGTACGACCGCACCCGCACCCACCTCGTCGACCAGCTGGGGCTGGACCCGTCGCCGGAGCTCGCCGCCGCCCATCAGTCGGTGCTCGCCGGCCCACCGCCTGCGCCGCGGCGGCCGGCGGCGCGTGGCAACCTGCCGACCGCGCTGACCAGCTTCGTCGGCCGCGACGCCGAGCTCGCCCGCATCGAGCAGCTGCTCGCCACCCACCGGCTCGTCACCCTCACCGGTCCCGGTGGCGCCGGGAAGACGCGGCTCGCCGTGGCGGCGGGGCTGCGGGCCGGCGATGCGCCGTACGGGGTCTGGCTGGTCGAGCTGGCGCCGGTCAGCGACCCCGACGAGGTGCCCGCGGCCGTCCTCGGCGCGCTGTCGGCCCGGGAGATGAACCTCATCGAGCCCCGGCAGTCCGGTGACCGTGACGTGATGAACCGCCTCGTCGACCAGCTCGCCGGCCGCAGCGCCCTGCTGGTGCTGGACAACTGCGAGCACCTAGTCGACGCGGCCGCCCGGGTCGCCGACCGGCTGCTCGCCGCCTGTCCCGACCTGCGCATCCTCGCGACCAGCCGGGAGCCGCTGGCGATCTTCGGTGAGGCGATCTGTCCCGTGCTCCCGCTGGGCCTGCCGCGCCCCGGGATGTCCGCCGGCGACGCGGTCGCGTACGCGTCGGTACGCCTGTTCGCCGACCGGGCGGCCATCGTGCTGCCCGGCTTCACCGTGGACGACGCGACGGTCGGGTCCGTCATCGAGATCTGCCGCCGGCTGGACGGCCTGCCGCTGGCGATCGAGCTCGCCGCCGCCCGGCTGCGCACGCTGCCGCTCGACGTGGTGGCCGAGCGGCTGGAGAGCCGCTTCCGGCTGCTGACCGGCGGCAGCCGTACGGCCGCGGCCCGCCACCAGACGCTGCGCGCGGTCGTCGCCTGGAGCTGGGAGCTGCTCACCCCGGACGAGCGGGCGCTGGCCGAGGCCCTCGCCGTGT
The DNA here is from genome assembly GCA_965199805.1 of Frankiaceae bacterium. GTDB lineage: Bacteria > Actinomycetota > Actinomycetes > Frankiales > Frankiaceae > DATAZK01. The sequence continues at coordinate 1,297,901 of CBDATO010000001.1, forward strand.
ACTCGGGCGGCATCAGCAGCGAGAGTGCGACGGCGGTGAGCGGCACGGACGCCGACGAGACGCTGGAGCTGCTGGCGGCCCTCGCCGACAAGTCGATCCTGCAGCCCGTGCCCGGCGCCCAGCTGCGCTGGCGGATGCTCGAGACGCTGCGCGAGTTCGGCGTCGAGCGGCTCACCGAGCAGCAGCGCAGCGACGCGGTGCGGCTCGCGCACGCCGCGTACTTCTGCGCGCTCGCCGAGCATCACGAGCCCTTCCTGCGCGGCCCTCGACAGCTCACCTCGCTGCGGCTGCTCATCCTGGAGCGTGACAACCTCGGTACCGGCCTGCGCTACAGCGTCGACCGTGGCGACACCGCCCTCGCGGTGCGCTTCGGGGCCGCCCTGGTCTGGTTCTGGCAGCTGCTCGGCGCCGAGGCCGAGGCCCTCGCCTGGTGCTCGCAGGTGATCCAGATGCCCGACGCCGAGAAGGCGCCGGGCTTCCTCCTGTGCGTCATCGGGTGGACGTTCGGCACCTTCGGCTCCCTGGCCGAGCGCGGGGAGACCGGCCGCAAGGTCAGCGCCTTGGCCGAGCAGCTCTCGGCCGATGCCGTCGTGTCCGGTCACCCGCTGCTGGTCATGCTCGAGCCGGGCCTCGCCCTGGCGTCGGGAGACATGGAACGCGGCATGCGGGCGATCGCCGACCGGCTCGACCATCCCGACCCCTGGGCCCGAGCGGCAATGCTGCTCTTCCGCAGCCTGGTGGCCGAGAACTCCGGTGACATCGCGACGCAGCGCCTGTCGCTGGGCCAGGCCCTGAGCAGCTTCCGCGAGCTCGAAGACCGATGGGGCATCGCCATGTCGCTGGCCATCTCCGCCGGGCTGAAGGTGCTGGACGACGAGTTGCCGGCCGCGGTCGCCGAGTACGAGGAGGCCACCGAGCTGCTCGGGGAGCTCGGCTCCGCTGACGACAACGTCTACCTGCTGATGCGGGCGGCGATCGCGTACGAGCGGATGGGTGACCAGGCCAACGCGGCCCGCAAGCTCGCCCAGGCCCGCGACGTCTCGGAGCGCGACGGCTCCGCGTCGACGCTGGTGATGACGGAGTTCGCGATCGGTCAGCAGTACCTGCGCAGCGACGACCGGCCGGCCGGGCTCGCCTTCGTCCGGGAGGCGGTCGGGCGCGCCGAGCGCACGCCGCGGGTTGCCCCGCAGGCCCTGGCCTCCATGTACATCACGCTGGCCGACCTCGAGGGCCACCCACCGGACGACGTCGCCTTCGGTCATCTCGCCCGCGGGTGGGAGCTCGCGACGAAGTCGTTCGACATGCCCGTGGTCGCCCTCGCCGGGGTGAAGCTCGCCGAGCTGACCTGCCGGGGCGGTGACCCGGCGCTCGCCGTCAGGCTGCTGGGCGCCGCCGACTCCATCCGCGGCACGCCCGATCGCAGCGACCGCGACGTCGCAGCGGTGCTGGCCGAGGCCAGGTCGGCGCTCGGTGACCGGGTGGACGACGAACTCGCCGCCGGCCGCGGCCTGAGCCGCGACGAGGCACTGGCCCTGCTGGCCGGGCAGCTGCCGCCGGCTGAGTCAGTCCTGCCGGCCCGCTAGCCACTGCTCGAGCGACGCGTCCTCCCAGTCGGGCGGGCCGACCACCGTGCGCGGCAGCGGAGTCATGAGGTGGGTGTCGCCGCCGGTCACGTACGTGGCCGCCGTCCGCTCCCACTGCACGAGCCGGTCGTCGGCGTCACCGGTGTCGTCGAGCCCGCGCGCCGCGTCGCGGTTCTGCCTCAGCGTGGTCTGCGCCGGGATCGTCGTCGCCCACACCATGACCACCTCATGCGAGTTGGAAAGCACCTCGTACAGGCCGGTCGGCTCGTGCCCGTACTCACGCATCAGCGGCACCCGCTCGCGGACGACCGCCTCCAGGAAGTCGAGGGGCGCCCCCGGCCTTACGGTCAGCGCCTCGTGCACGAAGAGGCTGCCCTTGACCTCGCGCTCCTCCAGCTCGGCGGTGGTGGGGCTGCCCGGCACCCCTCCGCACAGCCGGTCGAAGCCGCCGCTGCGCCACTGCGCCGCCGCGTCCCACCAGTCACCGTAGAACGCCTTGCGGCGCTTGAGGTTCATCCGGTCGACGTTCGCCGCCCAGCCCTGCCAGCCCAGCGTCCCGACGTCCCAGATGTTGACGACCTGGGGCCAGCGCCCTCCGCCGGCGGCGCACACGTAGAAGCTGCCCTGCAGGTTGAACATCTCCGGCATGCGCAGCACCGGGTCCTTCCAGAGGTGCTCCATGTACGCGTACTGCCCCTGACCGATGATGTCGACGGTCTCGTGCAGGTAGAGGGCGCGTGGCATGGCGGCAGTATCGCCGGTCAGGTCTTGCGCTTGTACGCCCGCACCGCCAGCGGCATGAGCACCGCGAAGATGCCGAGCGACCAGGCGAGCGTGAGCAGCACCGGACGTCCGGTCTCGCCGCCGAGCATCAGCCCGCGCACCGCCTCCACCAGGTGGGTGAAGGGGTTGACGTGCACCCACGCCTGCAACCAGCCGGGAAGGGTGTCGACCGGGACGAAGGTCGAGCTGCCGAAGGTGATCGGGAAGAGCAGCAGGAAGCTGATGCCCTGCACGGCGCCCGGCTCGCGCACCAGCATGCCGATCAGCACGGCGATCCAGCAGAAGCAGAGCGCGAAGAACAGCACCAGCAGTACGCCGGCGAGGGCCATCAGCGCATTGGTCTGGATCCGGAAGCCGATGATGTAGCCGAAGCCGATCACGAAGACCGACGCGATGACGAAGCGGACCATCTCGCCGACCACCGCGCCGACCAGCGGTGCCGACCGCGCGATGGGCAGGCTCCGGAAGCGGTCGAAGACGCCCTTGCTGATGTCGTTGTTGAGGTTGACGCCGATCGTCATCGACGCGAAGACGATCGTCTGCGCGAGGATCGACGGGATGACGAACTGCAGGTAGTCGTGCCGCGAGCCGGCGACGGCGCCGCCGAAGAGGTAGACGAAAAGCACCACGAAGATGATCGGCTGGAGCGTGGCGTCGATCAGCTGCTCGGGCGTACGCCGGATCTTGCGGATGGTGCGGCCGGCCAGCGTGAGGATGTGCGACGCGGAGGCCCGCACACCACCCGCGCTGCCGTAGGCGACGTCTGCCGAGGCCATGGGGATCGAGCGGGACTGGTCGGAAAGGGGATCGGGAGCGGTCAGGGTGGTCATGCCGCGTCCTCCGTAACTGTGTCGTCGGAGTCTGAGCTGGTGGCGTCACCGGCGCCGTGGCGGCCGGTGAGGGAGAAGAAGACCTCGTCGAGGCTGGGCAGCCGGAGGGAGAACTCGGCGACGGCGATGCCCTCGGCGGCGAGCCGCACGGCGACGTCGGCGAGCGCGGCGTCGCCGCTGACCGGCACGCTGAGCACCCCGCGCTGCGGCGACTCCCCCGGCCCGGTGGCGACACCGGAGAGGATCGCCTCGACCGCGCCGAGCTGGGCCGGGTCGACCGGGCGGATCTCAAGCGTCTGCCCGCCGACGATGTGCTTGAGCTCGTCGGGCGTGCCGGAGGCGATGACGGTGCCGTGGTCGATGACGCAGATCTCGTCGGCCAGCGCGTCGGCCTCGTCCAGGTACTGCGTGGTCAGCATGACGGTGGTGCCGTCGGCGACGAGGCCGCGTACGAGGGTCCACATGTCCTCGCGCTTGGACGGGTCGAGGCCGGTGGTCGGCTCGTCGAGATACATCACGGCGGGCCGTCCGACCAGGCTGGCGGCGAGGTCGAGCCGGCGCCGCATGCCGCCGGAGTAGTGCTTGGCGACCTTGTCGGCCGCCTCGGTGAGGTCGAAGCTGGCGAGCAGCTCCTTCGCCCGGGCCCGGGCGTCGCGGCGCGGGAGGTCGAGGAGCCGGCCGATGAGCACCAGGTTCTCGGTGCCGGTGAGGTCCTCGTCCACCGACGCGTACTGGCCGGTGAGCCCGATGGTGCGCCGCACCTTGGCGGCGTCGCGCTGGATGTCGTAGCCGCAGATCCGGGCGGAGCCGGCGTCGGGCTTGAGCAGGGTGGCGAGGATGCGGACGGCGGTCGTCTTGCCGGCGCCGTTGGGGCCGAGCACGCCGAGGACGGTGCCGGTGCGGACGGAGAGGTCGACGCCGCGCAGCGCCTTGGTGTCGCCGAAGGACTTGACCAGGCCTTCCGCCTCGACGGCGTAGGTGTTCTGGTCGGTGTCGCGAAGTGCCATGCGATCAACATGACAGCCACCACTGTCACGGCGCGCACCGAACACTGTCAGCCCACCCGCGCGGCTGACAGTCAGCCGATGACCTGCTGGAACGTCGGGCGGTTCTGCCAGTCGATCGGCGCCGTGGTCTCCCCGACGAACATGAAGTCGATGTCGTCGCGCTTCTTGTCGTACGTCCACCGCGCCGGGTCCGAGGTGCCCTGCGCGCGGGTCAGCGTCGCGACGGCGGTCCGCAGCGTCTGGCGCAGCTCCGTCCGGCAGTCGGCGAGCACCCCCTTGCCGCAGTAGCCCTGCGACATCGGGCTCGCGACCGGCCGGCCGAGCACCGTGCGCAGGTCACGAGCCACCCACGAGTACGCGCCCACGTTGTTCCAGGCCGAGCCGCGGTTCTTCTCACTCGGGGCGTTGTCCAGATCGGTCGGGATCGTGTCGACGAGCGCGCCGAGCCGCGGGCGTACGACCTGCTTCGCCACCAGCGGATACCAGGCGTCCATCAGGGCGATCGCATTCTGATCGGTGTAGGCCCCGGTACGCGCGCGGTCGACCCGGTGCGCGCCGCCGGCGAGCCAGTTCCGCAATACCCCCGTGTACGGACGCAGCTGCGGGTCGTCGCCGACCACCGCGAGCATGTCGTCGAGCAGGTACGCGCCGCGCACGTCGACGGTGGCGGCGTCGAGCATGTTGGCCGTCAGGCCCGCCCGGTCGAGCTTGCCCTTCGCGAGCGACGCCTGCACCCGGTCGCGCAGGGCGAGCACCCGCTGCACGGGACCCCAGCCCCACTGGTCGTCGGCCGCGTACGTGCCCGCCGTCGGCTTGTTGTTCCAGCTGACGAGATAGCCCTGCGGCGGGTTCACGGCCTGCGGATGCGCCGCGATCGGCAGCTCGCCGGTCCAGTCCCACTTGCTGTCGCCCCACCGCGGCAGGTCGGGGTCGACACCTTTGGCGCGTACCGGCAGGGCGCCCGAGCTGTAGGACGCGATGTCGCGGGTGTCAACGTAGAACCAGTTGAACGTGAAGCCGACCTTGCTGAACGCGTCGACGAAGTCGCGCGGGCCCTTGATGGCGGCCGGGTCGTTCATCTGGGCGAAGCCGAGCACCGAGTCCGGCTCGCGACCGTAGGTCGAACGCTGCAGCACGACGGCCACCGGCACCCCGCCGGCGGTGGTGCGGTACTGCACCACGCCGTGCCGGGTCCGCAGGTCGGGCAGCCGGGCGATGACCGCACCGGTGCCGCCCTTAGCCCGCAGCACGTGCTCGCGCGAGGTCATCGGCCGGCACGTGCCGTCGTCGAGGTAGCCGGTGGAGCCGACCGTCGCCGTCGCGCCGCCGGGGTCGCAGAGCTTCTCGAGGACGGTGTCGACGACGTCGCCGCTGGAGCTCGTCGCCGACCACGCGTAGCTGCGCCCGTGCCCGATGAGGACCGCGAACTGCAGGTTGGCGAACGCCACCCCCCGCGCCTCGTAGTGCGGGCCGTGCAAGGCGATCTCGTCGAAGAAGTTCGGGCTCTGATACGCGGTCTGCGGGCCCATCACGGCGATCGGCCGTCCGGTCGTGGTGTGCGCCCCGGAGACCAGCAGCGCGTTGCTCATCTGCGCCGGCAGCCCCAGCCGGTCGGCGAGCGTCTCGCCGCCGCCGGCGCCGGCTCCGGACAGCTGCGGGATGGCGCCGGAGCCGCCCGTGCCCGGCGCCGTGCTGGCCCCGACGTCGGGCAGCGCGACGGCCGCCGGGTCGACGTCGACCGGCGCCCCGTGCGGCTGCTCCCCCGGGTCCGTCACCGGCGTGCCCTTGTCCTGCGCGTCGCGCAGGTCGGCGAAGACCGTGCCGGCCTGCGCCGTCCCCATCGCCTTGCGCAGGCGCTGCAGGAACGCGGCGTTCTGCGCCTCCTGACCGCCGCCCTTGCCGTAGATGCCACCGATCAGGGCGGCGGCGTAGACCACGTCGGCGCGGGTGTAGACGGCCGGCGTGAGGCCGAGCAGGCCGTAGACGGCGGGGCAGGTCTTGGCCTGAACGGTCGGGCACAGCGCCTTGCGGGCGGCGTTGGCCCCGGCGACGAAGGCGTCGAGCCGGTTGATCAGCTCCTTGCCGGCCGGGCCCTGCGCGGCCAGCGCGTCGAGCTGCTGCTGCGCCTCGGCGGGCGTGTAGTCGGCCTGCCGGAGCTGCGCCGCGTCGGTCGCGAGGTTGTCCTTGGTCGGGCCGAGCAGCTCCGAGAGCCGGGCGGCACCGGCGTAGCGGATGACGTCCATGACGAACATGCGGTCCTGGGTGCCCGCGTACCCCGCGCCCCAGGCGGTGTCCGCGTCGGTCGTGCCGTAGACGTACGGCACGTCGAAGGCGTCGCGCTTGATGACGACGCCGGCCTTCGGCGTCTCCGTCCGGACGACGGTCACCGGGTCCAGCGGCGCCTGCTTGTAATAGCTGCCGAGCTGCGCCTCGGTCAGCTTCGCGGGGTCGACGGTGGTGAGGGCGTCGTACATGGCGCGCTGGCTCTTTCCCGTCGCGGCGCCGGGCGGCAGGATGCTCAGCACGTCGAGGGCGCCCTGCGGTGCGGCGCTCGAGCTCGCGCTGCCGTCGGGCGGGCCGCCGGTGGTGCTGCCCGAGCACGCCGAGGCAGCGAGGGCGACCGCGACACCGATGGCGACCGTCGCCAGGCCCCGACCTCGTGCATGCCTCATCCGCCCGCTCCCGTCGTCGCCGCCGTCCCGCGCGGCACCGTATCCGGCGGACGGCCGACCTCAGGCGGGGCGCCCCCGCTGGTGCCCGACCTCGTCCCAGCGGCGGTAGGCACCCTGCGGCGTGATGCCGGTGGCCAACCCGATCTTGACCCAGCTGGCCCCCATCGCCCGGGCGAGCCGCACCTCGGCCTCGAGCCGGCGCTCCAACTCCGCGAGCAGCCGCATCCGGCGGGCGATGCTGACCAGCTCGAACGTGTAGTCGGGCGCGGCCGTCGACTCCGGCAGCGCCGCGAGGAAGACGTCGCGGACGGCCTCGGCCCGTTCGTCGCGCTGCAGGAGCCGGCGCAGCACGCACCAGTGGTCGCTCTGCCGCGCGAAGGCCACGTCGGCCGCGGTCAGCGCGGTGTACGCAGCCTCGACGAAGGCACGTGCGGACTCGTCCGATGCGTCACCGTCGTGCAGCTCCGCGCAGGTGGCCCGGGCCGCGGCGAGGTCGCGAGCGGTCCGGGTGAAGGCCGCCGACCGGCGCAGGACATCACCGAGTGACTCGACCACCCGGTCGTCCCGCCGCATGGTCGCGAAGGTCCGTCGGCTGGAGCGCAGCAGCCGCTCCGCCGCCTCGGCCAAGCTGGGCCGCCCCGCGGCGGACGGCACCACCACCGACCCGACCCCGCTGGTCAGTGCCTCGGCCAGGACGGACAGCTGACGCGTGAGCAGCACGAGCTCCGCGGCCGCCGTGTGCGCCGCGGCGAGGTCGTCCACCAGGCCGGCCGGCGCCGTCTCATCGACGGCGTCGGCCGGCCCCACCCGTGTGGGCACTGGCGACTAACTCCCGGTGACGTAGGTCTTGACCGTCTTCACGTTCTGCGGGTCGCAGTTGTACGGCTCCATGCCCTTGGTCGGGTTGGTGACCTTCTCGGCGTACTGGAAGCCGGAGGCCGTCAGCTCGACGAGCACCATGCAGGTCGAGGCCTTGTAGCCCTTGATGTCCTGCGGCGGGTAGAGGCCGCCGGCGGTCCAGTCCGAGTGGTCCTTCGCCTTCTCGAGCACGCAGTCGACCGTCAGGTTCGACCCGCACGCCTTGGCCGACTCGGCGAAGAGCAGCCACGAGCTGAACGACGACAGCGTGAAGGTGGTGAGCTTCGGGTTCGAGACCGCTCCCTTGATGATGCTTTCCGCCTGCTGCAGCACCGGGTACTTGTCCTTCAATTCGAAGGGCAGGGCGTTGAATTGCACGTAGCTCGGCGGCAGGGTGCCCAGCGACTTCGCGCCGGCGACAGCCTGCGGGCCGTAGAACTGGGTGCTGTAGAGGATCCAGTCCGGGTTGTAGCCCGTGTTCTTCATCGCCTGCACGATCGGCGTCGGGTCCTGGGCCGAGATCTGGTAGATGCCCTTCGTGCCGGTGCTCTTGAACTGCTCGATGTACGGCCGGTAGTTGTCCACCTGCACCGGCTGGTTCTGCACGACCGAGACCTTGACCCCGATCTGCTGCAGGTACTCCTGCGCCTTCAGCCCGGTCGGGATGATCGAGGCCAGCGAGCTGCTGCCGACGCCCACGCCGGTCTTGCTGGTCGGGTAGGCCTCGGTGAGCAGGCGCATGCCGCCGTTGTTGATCTGGTTCGACGGGATCGGCACCGACTGGACCTGGTACTTCGCGTCGACCGCCTGCGGCGAGGTGACGTACGCGGGGATCTGCCCGAGCTTGCACGCCTCACGGATCTTGACGCCGGCGCTGTCGAACGCGTTGCCGTTGCCGACCGTCATGAAGTCCTTCTGGCAGGCCTGGGTGAAGACCTGGCCCACGTTGAAGAGCTTCGCGTCCAGCTTGTCGACCACGATCTTGCGGCCGAGGATGCCGCCGGCCGCGTTGCACCACTTGCTGAAGCCGTCGGCGGTGTCGAAGAACTCCTGCTCCAGACCGGGCGCGGCAGCAGCCCCCGGGTCGGCCGTCGTGCCGATGTGGATCTCGGTGTCGGTGACCCCGCGGGCGGTGGCGCCCTTCGCGTCGCCGGGGCCGCAGATCGCCTTGAGCGTGCCGAAGTCGCCGGCCGCCGCACTGCTCGTCGGAGCGGCCGACCCCGTGCTCGAGCTCCCACCCGTCGGCGGCGTGCTCGGGCTCTGGCTGCTGCCCGAGCGACCGCACGCGGTGAAGACGAGCGTGACCGCGGCCCCCAGCGCCAGCGGCGGACCGAGCGCGCTGAACGGCCGACGCCGCCGTCCCTTCACCGTGCTGATTCGAGGAGGACGCGACATGGCAACTCCGATTCGCTCATGGCCCGAAGCACTGCTGCGGACGTGACGCGCGTCACACTGACACACGTGGCGGATTCTGAGAACGAATTCCGCAAACTGCGCCCCGCACGTGTGGGCAATCGCGAATTGTCGGGCGGTCGGCTTAATTCGGCGTGCCGAAAGTGGGTGCTGTCGGCTGTGCCGAAAATGGGGGCTGTCGACGTGCCGAAAGTCGGTGGTGTCAGTCGGTGTTGTCGAACGCTCCCGGGCGCACGAGACCGCTCTCGTACGCGACCACGACGGCCTCGACCCGGCTGGCCGTGCCGAGCTTGGTCAGCACGCTGCTGACGTGCGTCTTCACGGTGGTCTCGCCGAGGTGCAGCTCGCGCGAGAGCCGCCGGTTGGACCAGCCCCGCGCCATCCCGATCAGCACCTCGCGCTCACGGGCGCTCAACGCCGCGAGTCCGGCCTGCCAGCGCTGCGAATACGTGGTCTCGCTGTCGCGCTTCTCCAGCTCCAGGCACCGGGCGATGAGCGTGCCGGCCACCGAGGGATCGACCAGCGCGTCGCCGCGGTGCGCGGCCCGGATGCCCGCGACGAGCAGGTCGGGGCCCGCGTCCTTGAGCAGGAAGCCGGCCGCTCCCGCACGTACCGCGCCGAGCACGTACGTCTCGTCGTCGAACGTCGTCAGCACCACCACCGCGGGGGCACCGGGCCCCGACGCCCGGATGCGCCGGGTGCTCTCCAGGCCGTCGAGCACCGGCATGCGGACGTCCATCAGCACCACGTCGGGAGTCACCCGGCGGACGACGTCGAGCGCGGCCATGCCGTCGGCCGCCTCCCCGACGACCTCCAGGTCGGGCTCGTGGTCGATGATCATGCGCAGCCCGGCGCGGATGACGGCCTGGTCGTCGACCACGACGACCCGGGTGCTCGCCGCGGGCTCGACGCCCGTCATGCCAGACCGGTCGGCAGCAGCGCCATGACGCGCCACCCGCCGCGCTCGCTCGGGCCGAGCTGCAGCCAGCCGCCGCAGCTCTGGGCCCGCTCGCGCATGCCGATGAGGCCGTGGCCGGTGCGGTGACCGCGCTTGATGGGCAGACCTCCCTGTGGTGGCGCGCCGACGGTGCCGTCGTCGTCAATGCTGATGAGCAGACCGTCGTGCGTGGCCGACAGCCGCACCTCGGCGGAGGTGGCCGAGGCGTGCACCAGGATGTTGGTCAGTGCCTCCTGCACGATGCGTACGGCCGCGGCCTGCACGTGCGTCGCGATGGTCGGCATGTCGTCCACCCGCAGCCGCACCTCGAGGCCGGCCGCGCCCACCCGCTCGGCGATCGACGGCAGCGCCGACAGGCTCTCCTCCGGCGCCCGCACGCTCGGCTCGTCCTGCCGCAGCACGCGCACCACCTGCCGCATGGCCGCCAGCGCGTCCTGGCCGGTGCTGGCGATCCACTGGGTCGCGAGCCGCGGCGCTTCGGGGTCACGGTCGGCGACCCGCTCGGCGGCCTGCGCGCGGATGACGATCGCGCTGACGTGATGAGCCACCACGTCGTGCAGCTCGCGGGCGATCCGGGTGCGCTCGGCGGCGATGACCTGCCGTGACTCGAGCTCCCGCAGCTCCATCAGCTCGGCGTTGCGGGCCGCGAGCAGCGAGGCGGTGCGGCGGGCCCGCGCGATCGACTCCCCCAGCAACGTGATGGCGATGGCCGCGACGAAGGCGAACGCCGTCGGGGCGGGATCGCTGATCAGCGTCGGCACCTCGGACGGCGACGGCAGGCCGAAGTTGGTGCCGCTGCCGAGGTCGGATGCCACCCGCGCGAGCGCGGGCAGCGCGCCGGTCAGCACCGTCACGCCGGCCAGGCACCACGGCAGCGCCCACCGCCAGCTGAGGCCACCCGTCGCCGTGATGATGAACCCGACCACCAGCACCGGCACGATGTGGAACTCGCTGACCAGGTTGGCACCCGACTCGGCGTACGCGACCGGATAGGCGAGCGCGGCGGTGACGACGCAGGTGCGTGGAAACCTTCGCGACAGCGCAGTGGCCAGGACGGTGGCGACGCCCGCCACGCACCAGGTGCGGCCGTAGCTGGTCCAGGTCAGCCCGCCGCGGCTGAGCAGGGCGAAGCCCCCGAACCAGACCATCGCCACCATGGCGGCCACGGACGCGTCACGCAGCCAGGCCGGGAGCTGTCTCCACCGGCCACCCACCTGCCCAGGATAGAGCCGGGCCGCTCCGCTGACGCTCGTCCCTGTGGACGGCACCCCGGGCCGGCCCCTCCTTCGAAAGGAGGAGCCGCCCATGGCCGGAGCCACCCGAAGGCCCTCCGAACGTCGTGCGATCCCGGCCGCTTGGTCGATGGGCAGACCGACAGGCCGCGCACAGCATTCACCTATGAGCGTTGACACCGCCGCCCCCTCCGTCCGGCAGCAGCCGGTCCCCGCCCGCCGGGGTCGTGCCTACGGAGCCCTGCGCGCCGTCCCGAGCTCGCCGCGGCCGGTGGTCGTCGTGCTCTTCGGCGGGAGCGCGGACGCGTACGACGTCTCGTGCGCCTCGGCCGCGGCGGCACTCGAGACCCTCGACGCCGAGCGCTACGAGGTCGTCCCCATCCAGCTCTGCAAGGGCGGCCAGTGGGTGGTCGGCGACGCGGCCACGGCGGCACGTGCGGCCGGTCGCGGGCCGCAGGAGCTGGCAGCGCTGCTCGCGCCCGACCCCGGGACGACGCTCGCCGCCGGCTTCCGCGCCGCCACCGAGACGCTGCGGGGCGCCGACGTCGCCCTGCCCGCGATGCACAGCCGCTTCGGCGCCGACGGCACCTTGCAGAGCGTGCTCGACACCCTCGGCGTCGCGTACGTCGGCAGCGGGGTGCACGCGAGCACCGCCGCCTCCAGCGCCGCGGTCACCCGCCGCCTCCTCGCTTCCGCCGGGGTTTCCGCCGCCCCGGCGGTCGTCCTGCGTCCCGGCGTCGACGACCTGACCGCCGACGAGCGCCGACGCGTCGCCCTGCCCGCCCGCGTCGTCCCGGTCCGCGGCAAGCAGCACCCGGCGCGCGTCATCACCCGCTGGGGCCAGCTGCCGGCGGCAGTCGCCGCGGCCCGCCGTCCGGGTGAGGCGGTGATGGTCGAGCACCTGGCCTCCGGGCGCCGGGTCGAGCTCGGCGTGCTCGAGCTGCCCGACGGCCGCCTCGAGGTCGGCGCGCCCGCCTCCCTGCACGGCACGACCTGGCCCACGTACGAGCTCCCCGCCCGCCTCGAGCCGGGTCAGCCGCGCGAGCTCAACCAGCTCGCCGTCCGCACCTTCCGCGCCCTCGGCTGTCAGGGTCTGCTGCAGCTCGAGGTGGCCCTCCCGGAGTCCGGCGGCCCGCTCGTCACCGGCGTCGACACGCTGCCCCCGCTCACCCCCGCCGCGCCGTTCCTGCAGCTCTGGCGGCCCGGTGGACGTTCGTACGCCGACGTCCTCGACGTCCTCATCCGCACCGCGCTGACCAGCGGCTCGCGGCGTCGGCCCTCCGCTTCTAGGCCGGCGCGCGCCGGCTGATCCCGTCCAGCAGCCAGCGCAGGCTGGTCGTGAAGGTCCGGCGGGCTGCGCCGGGGTCCGCCGGGCGGCCGTCGGCACCGCTGCTCGCCGGGCTGGTGGCGAACGCCGCGAAGCCGATGGCGTGCACGATCAGCACGCGCCTCGCCTCGCCGACGGCCGCCCCCTCGAGTCCGAGCCGTACCAACAGCGCGTCCAGCACCTCGCCGAGCGCGACCGCGTGCGGCCCCCGGGCGCCCTGCCGCACCAGGAAGACCGGGACGAGCGCCGGGTGCCGGCACAGCACGTCGTAGCTCGACGTCATCAGCGTGCGTACGCCGTCGGCCGGGTCGGCCGCATCCGGGACCGGCACCTCGACCGCGGCCAGCACCGCGTCGCACAAGTCGTCCAACAGCGCGGTCTTGTTCGCGACGTGGCTGTAAAGCGCGTTGGGCGTGACCGACAGCTGCCGCGCCAACGCCCGCATCGACAATCCGTCGAGACCTGCGGTGATCAGCAGCTCCTGCGCGGCGGCCAGCACCGCGTCACGGCTCAGCCCCGCCCGCTGGCCCGGTCCTCGAGACGCCACTCGCCAACTGTACGGTGTCCAGTTATATTGGACGCCGTACAGTTCCTCGAAGGGAGAGGCCCGATGACCCACCCCACTCCGGACGTCACCGGCACCGCCGCAGGGGTGCCGTTCGTCGCGTACGCACCCGCCACCGCGCGGGCGAAGGCGCCTGCCGTCCTCGCCTGGCACCTGCTCGACGCGCCGCGTACCGAGCGCGCGCTGGCCGCTGCCCTGCCCCTGCGCGACCTCGACTGCTGGCGGATCTACCCCGGGCTGCCGATGACGGGCGCGCGGGCGCTGGCGGGCGGGATGGAGGAGGTCATGCGGCTCGGCTACGAGGACGCGGTCCGTAACCTGCACTCGCCGATCGTCGAAAAGGCCGCCGCCGAGTTCCCCGCGGCGTTCGCCGAGCTACGCGAGCGGTTCGACCTCGATCCCACCCGGGTGGCGCTGGTGGGCGGCTCGGCGGGCGCCGCCGTCGCGCAGCTGGTCCTGCTCGAGCGCGCCCGCGAGGCCGGCATCACGTCACGTGCGGTCGTCCTGATCAGTCCGGTGATCCGGCTGCGGGCGCTGGTCGACGCGCTCGCGGTCGAGTTCGGCTTCAGCTGCCCCTGGGACGACGGGTCGCTCGGCCTGGCCGGACGGCTGGACTTCGTCGCCCGTGCCGACGAGTTCGTCGAGACAGGCAGCGTCCCCGTTCGGATCATCGTCGGAGCCGACGACGGCGAGGCGGCCGTCCTGACCCCGTCCGAACAATTGAGCGACGCGCTGACGGAGCGCTACGCCGACCGGTCCCGGGTCGACCGGGTCGTCGTATCAGGGATGGCCCACGCCCTGGCCGATGACCCCGGTGAGGATCCGGCACCGCAGATCCCTGCCGCTCGCGAGGTCGAGCGGCTGGCATCGAAGTGGCTGCAGCGCTACCTCATGACGGGGGAAGCGACCACGCCCTAGGGTCGCTGCATGGCGGCAGACGGGCAAGCAGCAGCAGGGGACATCGCGAAGGCTTACGCGAGCGACGGGCCGGCGGTGTCGCTGGGCGCGGTCGTGATCGACGGGGCCGCCGTCGCCGAGGCGCAGGTACGCCTGCCGCTCGCCATGATGAACCGGCACGGCCTCGTCGCCGGAGCGACCGGCACCGGCAAGACCAAGACGCTGCAGCTCATCGCCGAGCAGCTGTCGGCGGCCGGCGTCCCGGTCCTGCTCGCCGACGTGAAGGGCGACCTGTCCGGCATCGCCGTGCCCGGGGAGGCGAGCGACCGCAGCACCAAGCGCGCCGCCGACGTGGGCGCGACCGACTGGCAGCCGGCCGGGGTGCCCGTCGAGTTCATGACCCTCGGCGGCGACGGCAAGGGTGCCGAGCTGCGGGCGACGATGACCAGCTTCGGCCCGGTGCTGCTCAGCAAGGCGCTGGGGCTGAACGACGTGCAGTCGTCCTCGCTCGGCCTGGTCTTCCACTGGGCCGACAAGGCCGGCCTGCCGCTGCTCGACCTCAAGGACCTGCGCTCCGTCATCACCCACCTGACCAGCGAGGCCGGTGCCGGCGAGCTGGCCGCGCTGGGCGGGCTCTCCAAGGCGACCGCGGGCGTCATCCTGCGCGAGCTCATCTCCTTCGCCGACCAGGGCGGCGAGCAGTTCTTCGGCGAGCCCGAGTTCGACACCGCCGAGCTGCTGCGCACCACCCCCGATGGCAAGGGCGTCGTCTCGGTGCTCGAGCTGGCCGGCGTCCAGGACAAGCCGGCGCTGTTCTCCACCTTCCTCATGTGGCTGCTCGCCGACCTGCACCACGACCTCCCGGAGGTCGGCGACCTCGACAAGCCGAAGCTCGTCTTCTTCTTCGACGAGGCGCACCTGCTCTTCCGCGACGCCAGCAAGGACTTCCTCGACCAGATCGCCCAGACCGTGCGGCTCATCCGCAGCAAGGGCGTCGGCGTCTTCTTCGTCACCCAGGTGCCCACCGACGTGCCGCCGGAGGTGCTCGCCCAGCTCGGCAACCGGGTCCAGCACGCGCTGCGCGTCTTCACCCCGCAGGACGCGAAGGCCCTGGCCTCCACCGTCTCGACCTTCCCCCGCTCCAAGGTCTACGACCTGGACGAGCTCCTCCCCTCGCTCGGCATCGGCGAAGCGGTCGTCACGGTGCTGTCCGAGACCGGCGCCCCGACGCCCGTGGCCTGGACTCGGCTGCGGCCACCCACATCGCTGATGGCGCAGATGGACGCGGCCCAGCAGGCCGCGCTCATGCAGGCCTCGCCCATCGCCAAGAAGTACGCGGCCGTGGTCGACCGGGAGAGCGCGTACGAAATGCTCCTGGCGAAGGTGGCCGGGCCGCCCGCCGAATCCCCCGCCGCACCGGCTCCCGCAGAGCCCGAGCAGCGCCGCAAGGGCAAGGCTGAGCCCGAGCCGGAGGGGTTCGGCGACAAGGTCGGTGACGTGCTCGGCTCGAGCGCCTTCAAGGCGTTCACCCGCTCGGTGGGTAGCACCATCGGCCGGGAGATCACACGATCACTGTTCGGCACGGCTCGCAGACGTCGATGAGGTAAATCCCACGAAACGATTCACGTTCCGTGACGACGGACGGGGGGATCCCGTTGTTGTATGTGAGAACGGGGTTGTAGAACGCGAGCCAGGATGGGTGGGACAGCATGACCGAGTCCGTAGATGGGGCCTCCGACGTAGCCGTGCAGGTGGATGACGTCTTCGCTGTCTTCGCCGGTCGGCATTTCTCTCGTGCCACCGCGCAGGCTTCGAGCTCACGCCCGTCGAAGCTGGCGAACCCGCGCCGCACCCGCCTCGACGCCGACGGCAAGCCGCTCGGCGTCTGAGCGTCACCGCACTTCCTGCCCGGCCCGCTTCGGCGGACCGGGCAGCGGCGTCTTCCGGGTCAGTCCTCGATGACGTCGAGGCCCTGCTCCCGCAGACGTTGCAGGCTGTCCAGCATCCCTTGCAGCACCGCCGGGTCGTGCCCGGTCCAGTCCTGCAGCTCGCCGACGACGCGTAGCGGGTGCCGGGTCCGGTAGGACTCGGTGGGATTGCCGGGGAACTTCTTGTCCGTGACGTTCGGGTCGTCCTCGAACGGCCCGACCGGCTCGACGACGTAGATCCGCCCACGCTCGGTGATCCCGGCCAGCGCCGTCGCCAGCTCGGCGCCCCACACCGCCGTCTCCACCGAGGCCGCGAAGTAGATGTTGTCGACACCCGGCCCGCCTGGAAGTTGGACCCGTAGCCGGCGACCAGCTCGTCGCCGACCTGCAGCGCCGACTTCGTCCCGTGGTAGAACGGCCCACCCACATGCCGGCAGTGCTCGTACGTCACGGGTACGTGGCCGCTGTCGTCGTCCTTCATAGCAGTCCTCTCGTCAGGCGGCGGGAACCAGCCGACACTAGGATGCGTACGAGCAGACCGACGGCTCCCGACCCAGGAGCCCCGGGCTGGTCGCCTCACCGGGCCGTTAGCTCAACTGGCAGAGCAGCGGACTTTTAATCCGCGGGTTCGGGGTTCGAGCCCCCGACGGCCCACCGCTTCACCTGCATCAACGTCTCCCAGGTCGACGTCTGACACCACCGCCTCGTCCAATGTGGTCACAAAGTGGTCACGGCGGGTCTTCCGCGGCACCAACGCAGCGGCAGCTTCTGCTGCTGCCTGGCCGACGCCCTCCAGCAGATGGCTGTAGGTGTCGCTCGTGATGGCGATCGAGCTGTGGCCCAAACGCTTGCTGACAACGGCGATCGGGATGCCTGCTGCGAGCTGAAGCGAGGCCGATCCGTGCCGCAGATCGTGCAGGCGGATCTGGCGAAGGCCGGCCTTGCGACACAGGTACTGGAAATGCCGGGTGATGAACTCTGGGTGCAGCGGCGAACCGTCCTCCCGGGCAAAGACGAGATCCAGGTCGGTGTAAGCCGCACCCCACTCGGCCCGGTCGAACTGTTGGCACAACTGGTGAGCCAGGATGACGCCCACAGTGTTCTGGTCAAGGTCGACCTTGCGGTGCTCGCCGCTGGCAGTCTTCGGCGGGCCGAACATCGTCTGGTGGCCAAGCTGTACGAGCTGCTGCCGGACGGTGATCACGCCCCGCTCAAGGTCGGTGTCAATCCAGCGCAGGCCTGCTGCCTCGCCACGTCGAAGACCGGTCATCGCCAGCAGCTCAAACAGGGGTGCCAGGCGGTCCGCACCGACCGCATCCAAGAACTGGCCCAGCTCTTGCGGCTCCCACGGTGCGACAGCCGGGCGACGGGCCTCGGGTAGCTCAACGTGGACGGCTGGGTTAAAGCTGAGACGCTGCTGCTTAACGGCGTCCGTGAGCGACGCCCGCAAGGTGGCGTGTATCCGGCGGATCGTCGCTGGTCCGACCGGGCGTCGGTCGTCCGGACGCTCAGCCTCGATCGCCAGGTAGGCAGCCGAGATGTCAGCCGGTCGCAGCTTCTCCAGCGGGATGCCGCCGAGCTTCGGGATCAGGTGCACGCGTAGATGCGCCTCATATGACCGGCGGGTCGTGGGCCGCAATGACCGTTTGCCGGCCAACCAAGTCTCCAGCCACGCTCCAGTGGTCTGGCGGGCGTCGATGGTCTGCCCGCTGCTGGCGCGTCCGCGCAGCTTCTCCAGCGCCTCCTGAGCGGCCTTCTTCGTCGGGAAGCCACCGCGTCGGACCTGTTTGCGCTTGCCATTTACGGCGGGTAGGTCCGTGACGAATGTCCAGGACCCGTGCCCCTTGGCGCCGAGCTTCGGGCAGCTGGCACCAAGCTGCTTACCGTCATGGTCGCGGCATGCGCAACGTCTGTGAATGGAGCTACTCATGTGTCGTTTCTCCCTCTGGCTTTGCCATTTGATGTCGGAGGCAGCAATCCGGCCTTACGTGCACGACCAACGCGTTTGGCTGCGGCTGAATGACTAATGACAAGGGTGGTTGCCACCGCCTTGGTGGGATCATCACCGCGGCTCCATGCCTCTGTGTACAGATCTGCGACTTGCTGTAACCGCTGAAGGACGTCGGCGTTCGGCGTGTCATATGCGGGCAGCACCGCTTTGGCACTCTCGCTGAAACGGCGGAGCTCGTCCCGGTCCTCATCCAGGTCCATTTCGACGGTGTCCAGAGTCCGCCCTGTTATCAGAAAACGCTTGACTCGTTGACGACCATGCCGGATAAGAGTCGCCAGCGGTATTTCACGGATTAGATCGGTCGTGATGACCCGTTGGGCTTGAGGCTGAGGCGGAAGTGACGCAAAGTCTCCCCGCTCAACGTCTGCTGCAGTTCGAAAGCTCCGCACGTCAACCCCGACGCACTCAGGTCTGCCATCGACCAGCGACCAGGACAATAGGACCAGCCAGACGGGCTCATGGCCGTATGGCCAGTGGTGGATGGTGGTTGGAGGAACTTGATGACTCCTTCCGACGCCCCAGTCCTCAAGATGACCACTGACGCGCAAGCCGGGGACCCATCGCATGAGGCAAAGGTACCGAAGCGGCAACACTGTGTCAAGGACTTGTCAAGCCTGCCCATCAAGCTGTCTTTGAATGTGGCAAGGCGAATGTGTTGCCATTTCGTCGACGTACAGGCACCGTTTAGTTATGACCGACATCGACCCAATCAAATTGATGCGGGCGCGTCATTATTCAATTTCCGGTGAGGGAAAGCGCATTAGGCTGGACGCCGGCTTATCCCTGTCGGAGCTGAGTGCGGCGGTGCCCGTCTCAACCACAACCCTATTTCGATGGGAACGCGGCGAAAGGGCTCCCAGGGGCGCAGCTGCCCTGGCATGGGTGGCTCTACTGGGCCGGCTTTCACGGCAGGTAAACCGATGACGATCCGACGGCCCACCTTGCAAGAGGTGCGGTCCTGGCCTGCGACCGTAGACGTGCCAACCGCCGGCACCGCGTACGGCGTGGGTCGTGCCGGGTCATACGCGCAAGCAGCGGCAGGGACCTTTCCCGTGCCGGTATTGCGAATCGGTCGCCGGATGGTTGTCCGTACCGCCGACCTGGTCCGCGCACTAGGTGGTGAGACGGGTGCGGCATGAGTCCCGAACTGGGCAGCCTCACCATCGTCCTCGGCACCGTCAGCACGGCTTGGGTCCGGGGTCCGCGGATCATTGGGATGCTTGACAATCTCGGCCTACCGCGTCAATACGACCGCAACGTCGGGTGCTGGATGACGAGCCGCCGCGGAATCGGTGACCTCATCGCGTATGCCGAGGCCGCAGGGATGCGGGTGCATGTACTCGACCGCACCGCACAGCCGTCTCTGCCTTTCGACGAGGCGATGTCATGACGGCCGCCAGTGACGCCGCGCACGCGTATGCGCGACGAGGGTGGCCGGTCATCCCAATCGCACCTCAGGGCAAGACGCCTGCGCTTGGTGTCGGGCTGAATCACGCCACGCGCGACCACAACACCATCGACGTCTGGTACTTACGGCAGCCACGAGCAGGCGTCGGAATCGTCTGCAATGAGGCCTCCGGCGTCCTGGTCGTCGACATCGACCCTCGATCCGGCGGCACCGACAGCATGCGGGACCTCGTCCGCAACATCGGCTCTCTTTGGCTAACCACGCTGACCGCAGCTACCGGCGGGGGTGGCCACCACCTCGTTTATCAGCATCCCGGCGGCAGCATCAGAAATGGAGCCCACGTGCTCGGACCCGGCGTAGACGTCAAGGCTCTCGGCTACATTGTCGCCGCCCCTTCCGTGCACGCATCTGGTCAGGTCTACCGATGGCTGCCCGGGTCACCACGAAACCCGCAACCGCTGCCGGCTGCCCTTCGTCGACTGCTGCTAGCGCCTCGCCAGCAGGCCGAACACCGCTCCGTGCAGCCCGTGAACCTTTCTGGTCAGGCGACGCGCTACGGCGCGGCCGCGCTCCGGGGCCTCGTCGCCGACGTCTCCGCCGCTAAAATCGGTAGCCGCAACCATGAGCTCAACCGAGCAGCGTTCCGCGGCTACCGGCTGGCCAGCGGCGGCGAGATCCCGCTGTCCGACGTTACGGAAAGTCTCGTCGCGGCAGCACTCGCCGTAGGACTGCCTGAGGCTGAGGCACGGGCAACGCTGGCCTCTGCGCGTCGTCAGGGTTTGCAGCAGCCGCTGACAGCTCCGCCGCGGGTCGCAGCATGACTTCCGCCGCCGTCGAATCTCTCGCTCGCGTTGCCGTTCATCCCAGAGCACACGCACAGCAATTGGCACGGCCGGAGTCGTGGCTGCCGCAGGACCTCGGCGCAGTCCTAGAGGCTGGCCTCACTGAACAAATCCCCGAAGTCGGTCGTCGTGACGACGGGCCGTGCATGTTCTACCGGAAGAAGACGAACACCGTCTTCGGACCGCCGGAATGCGCGAAGTCATGGCTGCTGGCAGCGGCAGCCGCGCAGGAGCTAAATAGCGATCGCCCTGTCCTCTGGGTTGACTTCGAAGACACCGCCGCATCTCTCGTGGGCCGATTGCTGGCCCTTGGCGTCGACCGTGAACGGCTCATCCGCCTGGTGCGATATGTCCGACCATCCGAGCCACTCCCTGCGGACTGGCCGCTTCCCAGCACGCTTACGCAACCCGGTCTGACCCTCGCGGTCATCGATGGTGTCACTGATGCAATGGCGCTCCTCGGACTCGACCCCAACTCGGGTTCCGACGCAGCCACCTTCTTCACGCGACTGGCTTTCCCGATCGCATCGAGCGGTGCGGCCGTTGTCCTCATCGACCACGTCGTCAAGAACACCGAAAGCCGCGGACGGTACGCCACCGGGTCGCAACACAAACTTGCCGCCATCGACGGTGCCGCCTACACCATGACCAACAAAGCCCCATTCGGTCACGGAAAACGCGGAATCTCCACCATCGATGTCGCCAAAGACAGACCAGGCCACGTCCGAGAACACGCCGCCGGCGACCGCTTCGCCGACCTCATCCTCACCAGCGAACCCGACGGAACTGTCTTCGCAGAACTACACCCACCCGCCGGAGGCAGCGACCAACCATTCCGACCAACGACACTCATGGCCCGCGTCAGCAGCTGGCTACAAACCCAACCCGACGGTGCAAGCGGCACCCAAATCGAAAACGCCGTACCCGGAAAAGCAACCGGCGTCCGAACAGCACTCAAAACCCTCACCGCCGAAAACTTCATCACCGCCGCACCCGGCCGCAACGGCGGACGCCGCTACCACCACAACAAACCCTTCACCGAAAGCGACAACACATGACCCCGTCCCCCGTCCCAACCCCGTCCCACCCCGTCCCAGGACGCGGTCCCGACAACCCCGTCCACCCCGTCCCCCCCTATACAGGGGGACGGGGACGAGGACGGAGTCCAAACAACCAACCCCACAACAACCACCACCCCACCCCCGGGACGAACAACAACAAGGCGGACCAGGCGGCGGCAATGGTCGGCGGGATCGGGGAAACGATGCGTGCGAGCTTGGCGGCGTCAACGCTGCCGGACTCCACCGCTGAGCCTGGCGTCCGCCGTTGCGCACGTGCTGACCAACGGCTGTCGGCCGCTGCTTATGCGTCAATTGCCCGCGGATTACGAATCCGCAGCAGCGTCTCTGACCTGCACAAACAGGGCCAATGTCACAAGGTGGTCACATCGTCTGGTGCCGAGGTGCGCTCATGACGCGGCCAGCTCGGGACTACAAGTGGGCGGACGCCGAACCGGGCAACACGCTGGCGCTGAAGCACGGCGCGTACTCAACCCGGGTCGTCGAACCCCGAGCCAGGGCAATCCTCGCTCATGTCACGGTGACTGCGCCGGCCTGGCTGGAGTTGGTGGACTCGGCCGCTCTCGACGCGTGGGCGACAGCTGAAGCGCGGTGCGCTGTCCTGCGCGAATGGTGCGATGAGCATGGGCTGATCGACAGCAAGGGAAAGGCAACACACGCCGCTGACCTGCTGCTGCGTTCAGAGCGTCTGGCTGCAGATCTACGTGCACGGTTGGGCTTCGATCCGTTGAGCCGTGCCCGCCTCGGCCGGGACAGCGCCATCGCGGTGGCTGCCGCGGAGTCGGCTGTGTCCCGGGTCGCCGAAGTAGGCCGCGCAATTCGCAAGGCCCGCGAACTGACGTCAGACGGAGTTGACCATGAGTAATGCGCTCGACCTGCTCGCTGGCCTGGTCCTAGAGGACGACCAACGCTGGGGTCAAGTCGCCCATCCGCATCAGTGGGCTGATGCGGAGGCTGTGTTGAACGCGGGCGGGCCGCGGCGGCACTGGCTAGGTCGGGCACGAGGCTGGTCAAAGACGACGGATGCGGCCGCGTTGACGCTTGCCGCGCTAGTGGACGACCTGCCGAGGGGGTCCGCTTGCTACGCGGTGGCTGCTGACCGGGATCAGGGGCGGCTGCTGCTGGACTCGCTGCGCGGCCTGGCGGCGCGAACGCCTGAACTGGTCGGCGCTGTCGTCGTCGATACATGGCGCGCGTCGTGTCCCCGGTCAGGTGTGACGTTGGAAGTGCTGTCCGCTGACGGCCCAAGTGCCTACGGCCTGCGTCCCGCCTGGCTTGTCGCAGACGAGTTGTGTCAGTGGCCAGAGACTCCCAATGCGCTGATGGTTTGGGAAGCGTTGAGCACGGCGCTGCCCAAGGTGGCTACGTCTCGTCTGCTGGTGACGACGACTGCCGGCAGCCCTAGCCATTTCAGTGCTCGGATCTACAAGTCGGCTCTTGAGGACGGTCTGTGGCGCGTCAGTGATGTGCACGGGCCAGCGCCGTGGCTGGATCCGGTGGAGGTGGAGGCTGAGCGTCGCCGGCTGCCGGAAGCCTCGTATCAACGGCTGTTTGAGAACCGTTGGACGGAGTCGGATGATCGGCTGGCCAGACCGGAAGACGTCGATGCGGCGGCTGTGCTTGACGGTCCGCTTGAGCCCGAGACGGGGCACAAGTACGTGGCGGCGTTGGACGTCGGGCTGACGAATGACAGGACTGTCGCGGTTATCGCGCACGTGGTGGAGGAGCATTCGTCCGAGGGCCGTCGGGTTCGTCGGGTGGTCGTCGACCGGTTGGCTGTGTGGCAGGGCCGCCGGGGTTCGCCGGTGAACTTGGGCGAGGTTGAGTCGTGGCTGGCGCAGGCGGCCCGTGATTACAGCGCTGAGGTCTACGCCGACCCGTATCAGGCGGCGCAGTTGGTGCAACGTCTTGGTCAGCGTGGTGTGCGCGCGCAGCAGTGGAACTTCACGGCGAGTTCTGTCGGGAAGTTGGGTAGCACGTTGCACGTCCTGCTGCGTGAGCGGTTGTTGTCTCTGCCGCGGGATGAGGCACTGCTCGATGAGCTGCGGCGTGTCCGGTTACGGGAGACTAGTCCCGGGGTTTTTCGGTTGGATCATGCTGCTGGTCAGCACGATGACCGTGCGGTGTGTGTAGCGCTCGCCGCTCAGGTTTTGCTCGATAGGCCGGGGTCGAGTCCTGCCCGGTCTTCTCCGGTTGCCGGGATGCGTCTGCCGCCGATGCGTGGGACGGGCGGGCTTTCGGTGCCTGGCTGGCAGGGTCCGCGGAGGGGCCGATGAGCACGCCCACGGTCAGCCGGACACAGCTGCTCAATGAATTGTCGGCGCTGCTGGGTGTGACGATATTGGGCGTCACTCGCGGCCCGGGGATGCGCCGCGATGCGCATGACACGACGAACCCGCGAAAGCCAGTGTGGGGCCTTGGGTTCGTCAAACCCGGGGCTGACTGTGGTTGCGGTGGGGCGCATGACCAGCCACGTCGGTTTTGGCGTCAGGTTGGCCCCTCGGGGGAGCTGCGGAACCCTCGCCGTCTAAATGAGCTGGCCGTGGCGCTCGGCCGGCCGCTGAACGCACAAAGGCTGGTCGCCGAAGACGGCAGACGTATTGTGCGATTACTTCACGAGCTAAACGATCAAATCGAAAGGCAATCATGACGCTAGTTGAGTCGATCGACAGGCATTTCAGCACTACGGAAACCATCTTTGGTTGCGCTCACATTATGAGCGCCAGCAAGGAGATTCCGACGGTGTGCGCAGCGCACCCTGACGATGGGTTGCTGTGCGCGGCGTGCTGCTGCACTCATGCTCTGACGTTGCACGACCAGCCTGCAACCTGCCAGATTTGTTCGGACGCGGTGTCCGCCAGATATGAGCTGCGCCCTGACGGCGCGGTGCGAGTCCCCACCCGGGTTCTTCTCCCCAGTGGCGCGCGGCCGTCGTATTACGGCCCGTTCGGTGTAGGCGCTTCCGTGTGTGCAAATTGCAGCGACGAGTTTGCTTTTGCGGTCCTCGACTACGTAGAATGAAACCAGGATAGGTCAGCATTGTGAAGGTGCTGAACTGTCGGCGGTAGAACCGTTAACCGTCACCTTGGAGCTCGCCCGGGATGGGGGGCCGCCGGAGGGTCCAGCCACGGGACGCAGTAACGCGCCCAAGGACCTAACATGAACCGCTTTGATGCACTTATCGCCGCTGGCATTCCGTCGCTTTCCGCGACTGAAATGGCCGAGCTTGAAGGGCTGATCACCCAGATTGCAGTCGAGGACAGTGACGACACTGACCCGGCGACACTTGACCGGCTGGTGGCTGCTGCTGACGCCGCTGAGGCGCTACGGGCTGAGGCGCAGGCACGTGCGGTCAAGGCGGATGCGGCCCGGCAGCGGGTTCGTGGCGAGTCCGGTGAGCCGGTAACGGCCGCTGCGCCGCCGAAGCGGATTCCGCTCAGCCAGGTGCGGCAGACGCCCCGCCCTGACCGTGAGGCACCTACGCAGGGTGATGACGCCCGGGTGACGGCTGCGCTAGTCGCTGCCGGTGGTCTGTCGGGTGACCCCAAGGACGCTTCAGGACTAGCCGACCTCTTGAGCAGCGCCACCCGGCAGGTGGCGTCGGCCCCTGCCGGTACACGCCAGCTCGTTGCCCGGTCGACCTGGACACACCCCGTCGAGGTCAAGGGCGAATCGCCAGAGACGGTGGCAGCTCTGCTCGCATCCGCTCAGAGGGATGCGCTGGTTGCTGCTGGTGGGCTCTGTGGTCCCGGTGGCGTCGACTACACGATTCCGGGCTTTGCGAATGTTGACCGGCCGCTCAAGGCGGCGCTTCCTGCAGTTTCGGCAGCTAGAGGAAGTCTGACCTTCTCGATTACTCCCGCCTATAGCGCTGCGGTCTACGGTCAGGGTGTCGCGGTTTGGACGGCGGCGAATGATGCGTCGCCTGGTGGCGCGAATACGGGCCCTGGTGGTGCTGGTTCCGGGCCGACGGTTAAGCCGTCGCTTGACATTGATTGTGGATCAACGGCCACGGTAACTGTTTCGGCAATCACCCAGATGGCAAACTTGCGGAACTTTCAGGGCCGGTTCAACCCGGAGACGGTCGAAGCGCAGTTGAATCTGCTGGCGACGGCTTGGGCCGCCACTGCGGAGGCCGAGCTGCTGAGGTCCATGCGGGCTGCGGCAAAGCACGTTAGCGCGACACAGGCGTTCGGCGCCACGCGTGACATGCTGTCCACCGTCGACCGAGCCTGCGCCTATCTTCGCGACCTATACCGGCTGTCTGACAATGTCACCGTTCAGATTGTGCTCAAGCGGTGGGTACGTAACGCGATCCGTGGTGACCTCGCGAAGGCCGCATTTGCTTTCACGTCAGGTGACCCGACAATAAACAGTCTGGCAATTTCAGATGCCCAGATTGACGCCTGGTTTGCTGTCCGTGGCATCACCCCGGTCTGGGTGCTTGACGATGACACGAACGATCAGACGTTCGCCTCAGTCGCCGCAGGGTCTCTCGGGGCCCCGAACGCCCTACCCGCGTACCCGACATACCTGCGCATGCTCGCCTTCCCAGCAAATTGCTACCAATTCTTGGATGGCGGCGAACTGAACTTGGGCGTCGTCCGTGATTCAAATCTAAATGCGGTGAATAAATATCAAATCTTCTCGGAGTCATTTGAAGCGGTCGCATTCCGCGGCTTTGAGGCCCTGGATATCCGCTGTGGCTTCGCGAGCAACGGTGCCAGCGCTGGGACGGTGACTCCGGCATAGTCTCGGCTCTCTGAGCGGGCCGATCAGCGCTCGTCGCTGCGCGTGACGCCCGGCTGCCCGGTGTACTGCTCGCGTCCCCGTGACGGGGGGTCCAAGCTTCCGCCGACAAGCAGTCACGACGTTGACGTTGCCACCACGGGCCCGTGGTGGCAACGCAAACACCGACGCTCTATAGCTAGCTCTATAGCTAGCGCACCCCCTCTGACCTGCAAGAACTACTGTCGCCGGTTGTTAGCTATCAACCCCGTCGGTAGTGTCACACCGTGTCCTCGAACAAGGTCGACGCCGCACTGGCCGCATCGCCCGAGGACGTCGGCCCTCGCGTCATGGCCTTGGTCGAGGACCAGTGGTTCGACCGCAAGAGCATCGCCATCAAGGCCCGCGACCTCGCGAAACCGCTTGTCGCCCTTGCCAACGCTGAGGGCGGCACCCTGGTCATCGGGTTGCACAAGGGGACGGTGCAGGGCATCGACTCTCACCCGCGCAGCGTCAACGAGCTCAGGCAGGCGTCCATCGATTTCACTCGACCGCCGGTGCGTGCTTACTGCAGTGAAGTGCCGTGCATAAACGTTTCTAGTGCCCTGGACCATCTTTTAGTAATACGCGTTGAACCCGGTGAAAGAGTTCATGAGACTCAAGACGGAGAATGCTACCTGCGCGTCGGCGATGAATCTCGGAAGTTAGGATTTGAGCAACGGCAGGAGTTAGAGTTCGATAAGGGTCACACCCAATTCGACGGGATGCCAGTTAGTGGGGTATCCACGCGCGCCCTTGACCTCACGCTGCTGCAAAATTACGCGGACAAAATTGGCAGTACCCAGCAACTCACTGGAATCCTGAGCGCACGCGCATTGCTCACCTTGCGCAACGAGATGACTAACGCCGCCATTCTGCTGTTCGGAAAGAATCCGTCAGCGCTCTTCCCGCAAGCGCATGTTCGAATAATCAAGTACCTAGCAAACACTCGAGGCACCGGGTCCGGTCTTAACATAGAAGAAGACAAAGACATCCGGATCGAAGACAACCTGCCGATGACTATCACGCACGCGCAGGCCATCATTGAAAAGTGGGTGCCCCTCCGGAGGTCGCTCAGCGCCCAGGGCCGGTTTGAGCCTCTGCCGATAGTTCCACGTGATGCGTGGCTTGAGGGGCTGGTCAACGCAGTGATACACCGCTCGTATAGCAACAGCGGAGATCACATCAGGTTCGAAATCTTCCCCGACCGGATTGAAATAGAGAGCCCCGGCCGGTTTCCCGGACTTGCCGACCCTAGCCGACCATTAGATATCAGCCGGTTTGCGCGCAACCCGCGGATCGCCCGAGTCTGCGCTGATTTGCGCATCGGCCAAGAGCTGGGCGAGGGTATAAAACGCATCTATGCGGAGATGCGCAAGATGGGTCTCACGGATCCGGTCTATTCGCAGACCGAATCGACCGTTCGCCTCCTACTTACTACAACCCCACGCCTCGATGCTCGAACGGCCGCGCGCCTGCCCCGGGGGAGTCAACAAGTTCTGGATCTCTTGCGACGCAGCGGCGCGCTAGGTACCGGAGACGTAGTCGAGGCCATACATAACACTCGGCCTGTCGTCTTACGGCGCCTGAGAGCCCTTGAGTCTGAGGGCCTGATCCGATGGGTTGGTAAAAGTCCACAGGATCCACGCGCCGTTTGGGAGATCACCGATTGACGAGCTAACGACAGTGGCTTTACGTGGGGTCATCCGAGGGCAACGCGCGGTCAACCCGGACCAATTGGCGAACGCGCCGGAGCAACGCCTGATCCGCATCGGCAACCCGTTGGGCTGCCTGCCTTAATACGACTCTTTGTGGGCTTCCCACCCGGGTCAAATCTGCTTCCCTACTCAGCCGGCGATACTCATCTTCGGCTCGATGGCTCTCGGCTCGCAAAGCTGACAGCTCCGCATCTTCGTAAGGCTGCACCGCCCCCATCCCTTGGATCTGCAGCGCAACGTCCCGCGGCGTCAGCTCCGGCGGAGCGTCCCTCAACTCAACGACGAAGTCGTCCCGAGAAAGTTTCCCCGCCTGAATGACGGCACGCTCAGCGGCCATCCTGAGTTGTTCGCGGCTACTAGCGCTTACAGCTTGGACTGGCTCCGTTGGCACCCAGCCTAGAAACCGACCGCCCTCGCACGCCACCAACACTTCAACCTGAACTGTCGCCATTTGACGCCCCTTCGTTCTGATCTACGATGCCGCCGCCGTAGGCCTTGGCGGCGAGCAGTGAACGTTACGTTGCGCACAATCGAACTGATGGAATCGTGACCCGCCCAGGCCTCGCGGGAATACACAGTTGGTCAACGTCGCTCAAGTCCGGCGCTTGCGACGCCTCCACTTGCATCGCCCACTGGGGCTAGGTTACCGACCTATGCTTCTCTACTTTGGCGAATGATCGCAACACGAACGGGTTTCAACCGCCAGCACTCGGCACGACGCGGTGCCCCGTGAGGCCCTGCCCGTCGAGTAGGTCGGTTCCGTATCTACGCCGCACCATCACGTCTCCGCGGCGACGCCAAGCTTGGTCGGTTGTGGTCACGCGCGTGGTCACAAACGCGCGACAACTAAGATGGACGAAGAAGCAGGACCGAGCATCCACGACGGCCGTGACCAGAGCAAACGGGCCTAGCCGTGACTGTTTGACACAGGAGCTCACGTGTCTCGGACGACTTTTAATCCGCGGGTTCGGGGTTCGAGCCCCCGACGGCCCACCGCATATGTGCAGCTCAGGGGCATGGTCACGCACGCCGCTGCGCTCACTTGAGCTCCCGCGTCCATCTGACGTCCTTGCACGGTCCGCAGCGGGTTACCGCGGCCGCCCCGCGTGCGGGCGACGCCCGAGTCCTCACCGGTCAGATGCGTGAGCGACGGCTGAAAGGCCGAGTCCCTCTGGGCCTCTGTGCTGACCTGCTCGCGCCCTCGCGATGGCCTTCCGATCCCGTTACGAGTGGCCCGTCGTCACCAGCACTTCGGCGACCTGGGGATTAAACGTTCGTCAGCCAGCGTGGAGCAACGATGCTGGGCAGCTCTTTGCGAACAGCTCGAAGCCAGGATGCGGTCGCCTGACCTGCAAAGAGAGCTGTGACGAGGCGCCGCCGATGTTCTCTTGAGTGCGCATGAGCACGCATCCGTTGTCAAGTTATTGCGGACTGCCTGCGGACTGTCTGGCCTACGCTTGGCCGGGGGCGGGAGACTGGATATGGAAAGTGATCGGCAAACGAGCGGGCTGTTGCCCGGTCGGCAGCGGAGGAAGATGAAGGCGAGTCCGGACGAGCTCAGGCTTGCGGACCTGAAGCACAAGTATGCGGCGGAGCCAATCCCACTGGCGTATGCACGGCTGTACGACGACGATCCCGAACTGGGTCGGATGTTCGGCATCCTGCACCAACGGCTGAACACGCATTTTGCAGCTATTAACGATCGGGCTCTAACTACACGTCACCATTGGGCGGAGAGCAGTCGGCAACTTCTCGACCTGATCCGAGACGTTCACGATGAGCTAAGCGAGTTGAGACGTGCTGGAGTGGAGGTCACCGTTTACACCAGGTACGAGAACGCCCTCAGTGTCTGCGAACCTTGGCTGTCAAGGAGCGGCGGGAGCACGATCCCTCCCGACTTCGTCGCTATAGACGTCGTACGGTACGAACCTGTCTTCACACGAGTCACCGACAGCATTCGCCTGACCAAGCAGCCGGCCAGTAACCTCAAGCTGACTATGGTCGGTGAAGGTTCTTACGCTCACGTGCACTCATATGTTGACCCGGATTACGGCATCAAGTTCGCTGTTAAGCGAGCCAAACGTAACTTGGCCCAGCGGGACCTTGAACGTTTCAAGCGTGAGTTCGAAGTCATGAAAAGGCTGAGTTTCCCTTACATCGTTGAGGTCTATCGGTATGACGATGACCGCAACGAGTATCGCATGGAGTTCTGCGATGAGACCCTTCACCGGTTCGTCCTCAGGCGCAACGCAGAATTGCGTTTTGGCTCCCGCAAGCGCATTGCACTGCAATTCCTTTATGGACTCAATTACATACATTTGCAAGGTTTGCTCCACCGGGATATCAGCCTGCAGAATGTGTTGCTTAAGGTATTCGCCGGCGGCGCTGTGCTCGTCAAGCTTTCTGATTTTGGTCTCGTGAAGGACCAAGAGTCTGACTACACCCATACTGGCAGCGAAGTCCGCGGAACAATACGTGATCCGCTTCTTGAGAGCTTCAAGGACTACAGCGTCGCAAACGAGATATATGCAACCGGTTCGGTGCTTGCCTTCATCTTTACAGGCAAGAAGTCTTTAGCGGTGGACTCCGGCGACGTAGGACGCATCGTGCAACGGTGCGTCGACCACGATGCGTCTAAGCGCTACCGCTCCGTGGCGGCGATTATCCCCGACGTTGAGGCGTTGATAGCTACGCCATCGGGCGCACCTGCCTAAAGCAGGATGGAATGAGCACCAGGCGGTCGGAGTGCATCAGGGCGTTGAGCGGCAGCCTCGTGTTCAGCGATGGCCCGAGGCAGCTAAGGACATGGGTGTCCAGAAGACGGGACAGGGATCCAGCGCCGCCTAAGGACGGGCCGAGCTACGTATCGAGTGATTCATTCCACTCCGCCCCCAACACCCAGGCGAGAGCGGACAGGCGCCCACTTAATAGGCCCCACTCGAAGTCATCCCATCCAAGATTCTCTCGGCCGTATTTCTCTTCGATACGAGCGGCCGCTTGGTTGGCCGTCTGCAGCACCCTGGACTGTGCGTCGGTCAGAGGCTCCTCGCCGGTCTCAATGCGGTAGAGCCAGTTTTGATGGCGGTTCCACCAGACCTTGTCCCACAGCTCGTTGTACTCAGCGACGATCGCTGTGTCGTTACGTCTGAGAAGCAGCGGCCACACTCCCTCGGGAGCGTCCTCATCTGGCACCCACTCGACCTTGTCGCCAGTGTCGGTGTAGCCGATTCGGTGCCCGTTCGGTCCGACCTCGTCTACCGCAGCCGGGTCGGCGGTCTGTTGAGAGGTGCGTCTAATGTGTCCGTCGTTAGCCTGATCTCGTGCGAAGTCGCGATTGAGCTCCTCGATCTGGGCCATGAAATCCGGGTCAAAGCGAGTGACTTCGATGCCAGCGGCTCGCAGCCGCAGCTCGCCACGGCCACGAATGGCGTCGTTGGGATCGAGGACGCCGATGACTACTCGAGCTATGCGTCGTTCGATGATTCGCTCGGCACAGGGCAACTTTAGGGCGTTGCGAGACGTGCAGGGCTCCAAAGTCGTATAGAGCGTCGATCCGGCCAAAGTCTCGGCTGCCAGCTTCTTCTCTAACAGCGTGAACTCGGCGTGCTCGCCTGGCTGTAGCTCACCTCGGAATGCATCGCCCAGTATCTGTCCGTCACGCACGACTAGTGCCCCGACCTTGGGTGAGGTCTTGCCAGCCTCGCTTACGCATTGACGGGCCAGATCGACGGCGCGCTGCATATGCAAGCGGTCCGGAAGCGCAGGTGTTAGTGAAGTCAAGGCGTGCCTTACATGGTGGGTTGAGGACAGCCAGCGTCATTAGGTCGGCTCATGGTTCAAGCCTCAGTGATCGCAGCTTGCCCGTGCGGCTCGCAATCTGTATGAACGGCCCTGGCAGATCGACAAGAGCTTCCAGCTCTCGCCATCTAGACATGATCAGCTCCAGCTGACCCCAGACGGAGGCGGCGTCGGGACTGGCCAGGTTGACCATCTTGGCGCCGTGACTGCGGACAGCTTCGATTTCAGCAGTCTTCTGTTGGATCTGGGCGTCGCGGGTGACTATTAGCCAACCCAATGAAGCAACAACGGGAATCCATTGCGGATCCTTAGCGCCCGGAGGTATTGGGCAGGGCGGTCGCCGACGTTTATGGATAGTGGTTCCCGGATCCCCCGGAAAGGTGATGTCGGCCCGCAGGGGTGCGAGGACCTTGGCCAGCCCGAGCACATCAGCGTCGAAATAGAAGCGGACAGTGGCGGGCTTGGCCGGTGTCACGCCGCCCTGTTCGCCATCTCGTACGAGAGCGCCCAGCGCACCTGTGCGATCGACAGCTCGAATGTGTCGGCCAAATCGGCTTCGTCTTCGCCAGTTTGCTGTTGTTCCCAGAGAATCTCGGTACTGATACCGCCGATGGACGGAGATCCGAAGCGAACGTCGGGGTCGACGATGACCGGCGACTCCTGGTTCTCATCCGGCCGCCACTTTGCAGCGACGTCACCTTCCCAAGTAACCCGCTGGTAAAAGGCCTCAGCCGCCGGTAGCAACATGTACTGGCCGCTGACCTCGGCGACGAGGGCGAAGTCGCCGGAGAGCTTCGACTGAGTTTGGGCCTCAAGCACGAGTTGGCGATCGCTTACGAACGGCCGGGCATGCGCCAAGGGATAGGGGACGCCGAGTCCTTCCCGCAGCGCTTCGATGAACTGACGCAGTTCGAGCATGGGCACGTTGTGGCTACGGCGGTACTGGCGCAGGAGGCCAGCCTCGACGAACTCCGCCCATGTGACGGTTTTGGAGCCCGTGGCCTCGGGACGGATGACGGGCTTGTAGCGCTTGTCTCGTCGCTCGCCGCCTTCAAGCCAGTAGTGAAGGGTCGCCGGGGCAACACGAAGCAGCCGAGCGGCGCCGGCTTCGCTGTACATCTCTCGATCAAGCACGTTGGTCATCGCACGTCAGTCTGACACCAGGCAGCGACATGAGCCTGTCAATCGGTCCTCGGTCGCAACAGACGATGGCGAGGTCGAGTGTGGTCGCAACGGGGCGTCGGAGGCAGAGCCAAGAGCAACAGCGGATCAGATTCCAGTAGACGCAGCGGGAAAAAATTCCGCTGCTCTCGGTGGTGAAGGGCGCCCGCAGAGCGGTCGCAGAGGCCTGGCTCAGCATGTGGTTCGCTGTCGTCCAAAGCGGTCTCGCCGTACGTCTTTGGGGGTTGTGGTGGCGGTCCATCCGGACGACTTGAGCCGCTGGCCAAGCGCCAAGTCGCTGCGGTGCTTGCAGGTGTCTAGCCGGTCGTACTTCGGGATGCTCGCTGCTTCGTCTAAAGCGCACTGCGTGGGAGTCAGCTACGAGGCCTCCAACTCGTCATTCGCAGCGGGGGGTTGCTACGGCGAGGATCCTCACGACCTGGTCTGGGACATGGGTCTCGACCAGATCAGCGCGCTGCCCACAGTCGACTCGCTGCTGGCGGCCGTCCGAGCGATGGAGTGGGCCATCGACTGGGATTTATCGGCCGAGATCATTGCCGAGCTGCGAATGGTCGAGGCTGCGATCAAGGCGGGTGAGGTACCGGGCGCTCGGCTCAGCGAGAGAGAAGTCGGTCCGGACTCTCACGAAGTCGTCTGGGCCGTCCAGGAAGCCCATCGCAAGATAGAGGCGTTTAACGAGCCGAAGGCTCCTCCGATCAATCATGGCCGACGCAAAGACGATGCCAAGAGCTAGCGCTGCTTGCGCACCGGCTGGCCGGCCACGCCTCAATCGAGGCACCCGCCCACCAGGTCCGGCTTACGAAGCCGATTCGTCGTCCATTACAAACCGTCATAAAGCTGTGACCTTGACACAGGATTTGACACACGTACTCGGTGCTAGGTTGCGTCGCTGACGACAAAGTCGCAGGTCAGAGCTAGTGGAGCTACAGGGACTCGAACCCTGGGCCTCTTCCATGCCGTGGAAGAGGCGTCAACCACCCCGACCGTCAGCTGGCGAGCAGTTGGGCGAGTCGTTCGCTGGCGGCGCGGTCGGCGTCGGTGTTGCTGTGGGTGTAGATCTGCGTGGTGGCCAGTGAGGCGTGGCCGAGGAGCTTGCGGACGGTCTGGATAGACGTGCCAGCGTCAAGCATCCAGGTGGCGAAGGAGTGCCGCAGGCAGTGCGGCGTCAGTTCCGGGTCGAGTTGGATGGCTGCGGCGGCGGGGTCCCATCCGTAGCGGCGGAAGGTGCGGTAGCCGACGGGCTGCCCCGTTCCGGTGGTGAACAGGTAGTCGTTCGGTCTGACGAGTCCCTGTTCGAGGTGCTGGAGCAGCGCCCTGTGCACGGGGTCCGGGATCGGGACGGTCCGCGTAGACGCGGCGGACTTGGGGGTATCGGCGGCGAGCTTGCCGCCAACTTCAGTCAGCGTCTCCTCGACGCGTAACAGCCGGTTGGTGAGGTCGAAGTGGCTTAGCCGTAGTGCGGACACTTCGCCCCAGCGCACGCCGCAGTAGCCCATGACGATCGGCGCGAGCCGGTAGCCGGCCGGAAAGGCATCAATCAGGGCATGGAATTCCGTTGGTGTGAACGCGCGGCGCTCACCAGCTGAGGCACCGGACTTGGGGAGTTTGGCGGCCGTCACCGGGTTGGAGTTGATGAGCCCGTCGGTGACGGCGGCGTTCAGGCAGCAATGCAAAGTGCGGCGTGCCTGGGCAACGGTGGCGGGTGACAGCGCCCTGCCGCCGTGCGTCTTGGCTTGGATGGCCCGGAGCCAGAGCCGGATCGTCGTGGGCCGCAGTTCGGACAGGGGCAAGTCGGCAAGGTTGATCGTGCGGGCCGGTCGGGTGCCGTCTGCGGGGATGGCAGCGGGGGCGAGCAGGTGGGTGCGGAGGTGGCTGCGGTAGCCGGCGACGGTGCGGCGTTTGCCGGGGTGGGAGTCGATCCATTGGTCGGCGAACTCGGCCAGGGTGATCTGTCCGCGGCGGGGGTCGAGGTAGCTGCCGGTGTACATCTGGGCGTCGAGTTGACGGACGAATGCTTGGGCGGCGCGGCGGCTGGTGAAGCTGCCTTTGGATAGCTGGTCGCCGGTGTCGGGGTCGAACCAGCGGACCTCATATCGGCTGGTGCGGCGTTTGCCGGTCGCCGGGTCGATGCCCTTTTGGGGCCGTTCGCGGATGGCTGCCATGACGGCGGGGTGCTCCTGTTCAGGACGTGTGACGGGTGTCCATGCACGCTCGACCTGGCCGGTAGTTCAAGTCCGTGGGCAGCTAGATCACCAAGAACGCGACTGGGCGACAGCAGGCGGCGGCCTGCGGCCATAGTCGGTGTGAGCGTCGAGGTAGGCCGCGATGTCAGCGGGCCGGAAGCGTAGCTGCCGGCCCAGCCGCACGACCGGGAAGCGGCCGGCTTCGACCTGGTCGTACAGCCAGCTCCTGCGGCATGCCAGGGCGTCACACACTTGCTGCGGGGTCCATAGTTCCGGCGTCGAACTAGTGCCGGAACCTTTGAGGGGCGACTCGCGTGACTGGTCTGCCGAAGACCGCGTGACCGAGGTCGGTCGGTGACTGTCTTGTGGCGAATGGATGGTCACGGGTCCCCCTTGCGCTGCGCGTTTCTGACGCCTGGCTAACCGGTCGCCCCGGGAGCGAGAGAGACAAACAGTCACGGCTAGTGCATGCGGCGGAGACTCGGATCGAACACCCGTGGCGGTGTCCCGTGGCCGGCTTGTGCCTTCCGTCGACGGCTGGTCGGCCTCGTGTCGGAGTTGTGCTGGAACGCGGACAGTCACATTGCGCGCGAGGCCCGCCGCAATGGAGCCGGGCCTATACGACCGCAAGTCGAACACTTAACATCTTTTGAGACGGCAGTACTGACACCGGCCGAGGCTGCGGGTGCAGATCGCAACCGAACTCGGCGATCGTCTGCCGGCACCAGACGGGCGCCGGTGCGCCCGGCCCACGTCAAGGGGCGAGCGTCAAGGCGCTGCTGGCAGGGTGGGCGCTCATCCCGGGGTGGATTTCGCTGAGCCGGAAGCCGCCGGCCATCGCTGGCGCACGTCGTCGGCTATCGCGGCAACGTCAAGGACAAGTGTGGGGCGGGTGGGCAGCAGATCGCGGCCGGGGTTGACGGTGAAGCAGCTGCCGTCATCGACAGCGATGAGCGACGTGAGGTTGCTGCGGAGCAGGGTTCGTCCGATGTCGTCGAGCGGTACATCAAGCGCGAGGAGCCGCCGAATCAGGTCGGCGTCGACGACGTTGCCCAGCCACCACAGTTGCGGGTTCGGGGTGCGGCCGGGACGGCTGCGGAGCATCCCGGCGTCCCACCATTCGTCGAGCTGGGCGACCGTGACTTCGGCGAGCTGCGCGGCGGTCGTTTGCTCGACGGGCGGCGCCGTCCAGAAGACGGGCCGGCGACGCTCACCGCGCGTACCGAAGTGTCGCTCGAGGACTCCGCTGCCGCCCGCGCGGGCAAGTTTGCGCTGCACCTGACGTAGGAGACTGATCGTCTGTTCGTCGGACATGGCGGTGACGATCCGCCAGTCGCCGGCAGCTCCCAGAACGGCGCTGCTGAACGCGATCTCGGTCGCAAGCAGCGACCGGGTCCAATCAAAATGGCTCAGTGGCAGCCGGTACTCGATGTGGGAGATGAGGCGCCGCGCCTGCGTCTGCAGGTCCTTGACGTTGTCAAAGCCCATCGCGTACGCCAGCTCTTCCGTGGGTTGAGCCGGTCCACCCCACTGGTTCAGACCCAAAATCAGAAGCCGGCGTTCATCACCGTCGAGATCCACATCGACCAGTTCAGCTTGGGGCTGTTCGTCATCGCCTACCACCTGGCCATTGTCACGTCGGCCCCTGTCGTGAGCGGGCGTGCCAGAGGAATCGCTGCCGCCTGCAGCCCCGCCTGGGCGACAGAGGCAGCGTGCCGCGGGGCGCGGCATGTGGCCGAACGGAAGCTCGGCTACGCCGGGTCAACGCCGATGATGGGGGCGAAGAATGAGTTGCCCTGGGGCCCGAACTGCAGCCGGCGCGGCTTGGGCTGCCCCCACGATTGGTCGTCTTCATCCGGCCAGAGCGTGACGGCCTGGGCGGCCCGTAAGCCGACACCCGTGGCATCCAGCGTGGTCGCGGTCTCCGGTATACCGAACCTCGGCCACGCGGCGAAGAAGGTCAGGTCACCGTCAGGCGGCAACGGGGTGAGGTGCACGTGCTGTTCCCAGCGGCGCGGCCCATCACCGGATCCGTTACGCGGAAACAGCCGGATCTGATCGGGATCGACGTCGCCCTGCATCATCGTGTGCAGGTCGGGCTGGTCGAGATTGGACCAACTGCGCCCGTCGCTGAAGCGGATTCCGAGCCGCAGCAGCCGATCCGTGTCGTCACTGCCCGCCAGGGCAGCGGCTGGTCCGTGGAAGGCATTCCAATGTGGTGAGCCACGTCCGGCGGCGTTCGCGCCACGGGTGGCGATGGCGATGGTGAAAGTCAGTCCGTCGGGGTAGACGTGTGCGCCGAGCGCCGTGACGGCTGCCGTGTCACTTCTGCCAAGAAGCGCTGTGAACGACCAGCTGACGGGGAGCACGTTCCCGGGCGGCTGCTGCGACCTGCGCATGGCTTGTAAGCGCCGAAGCTGTGCCGGGTCGGGCCCCTGTGGCGCCGCAGACCCGAAAGTATTGGACTCCATCGTCATTTCGTCTCCCGGCTTCATGCAAGGCGGTGCGTGAGCCAATTACCCCGCGGGGTTCCCTGAAATCCTGCTTTGTTCTGGTCCTCCCGTGGCTGCCGCCCGTCGGGCTTGGATGCTGCCGTGCGTCGCCGTCGTAGCCGTGGCCTCCTGCCGCGGCCGGACATCGCCGGAATGCCGGAAGGCCGGAAGATTTGGCGGACGCCGTCCTCGATATGAACGGTGACGAGCGAGACATCGCCCTCGCCAACTGGGAAGCAGCCGGTGCGGATTACCAACAACAGCTCGCCGCGTACATCGGCTTGGCATGGTTCGGACGCACCCGCCGTGAACGCTGCCGACTAGCGGCCATGCAGCTGAAGACCTTCCGCCGACAACTACCAAGGGGCGAACCTGGCAGGCGGCGGCAGCGGATAAGACCACTCGCGACCCGCCGGTGCTGGTTCAGCGCACTTGGGCGTGCGCAGTCGCCGGTTCGAGCCCGGCCATGCTGAAAACCACGGTGATCGGGTCGCCGGATACAACACGCGTTCGCGGGATGTCGCTGAACGTCGGAAAGGCGTAGGGCCGCAGGACGATGCGCAGCGGGACGCCGGGCTCCACGACATAGGCCCGGTCGCACAGCAGGCCTCCGGCGCCGACCTGAGTGACGAACCCGCCGCTTCCGATGTCGCCGAGCTGCGAGTAGCCCGTGTACGACGGGCACGGGGACGTCAACGAGACCGGACGGGTACCGGTCGTGGTCAACTCGACGCTGACCGGAATGACGGGGCCGGACTGACGAGCGGCGATGATCACCCGGGCGTGCAGCGTGCGCCAAGATGCGGGAACCGGGCTCAGCGGCTCACCCGGCCTTCCGACGACCCCCGGCACCAGAGCCGAGGTCCGAGCGCCGACGCAAGCCGGTTGGACACCGTCGAGCAGAGCCCTGACCCATGCGCCGTTGACCCGCAGTTCGACGGCGGCCGCCGCCGGTCCGCAGTAGCTGCCGGTCCAGGCGAAGCCGATCCGCACCCAGCCTTCGGACTGGGGGAAACGGGCGTACGCACCGGCCGCGCCGTTGGTCTCATCCCCCTTGCCGGGCGAGACGGGCAGCGGCCGGCCGGCAGCGTCCAGCAGGCGGAGGGTGGCCAGATTCGGGTCAAGCTGGCAACCAGGCTCGGACAAGGCGATGCGGCCAAGCACCCCGTCGGCCGCCTTGACTGTGACGGCCTGCGCCGCGATCCCGGCGACGGCACACCGACGGCCCGCGAAGGCTGCCGGACCGCCCATGGAGTAGTCGCGGGGATAGCCCACGGCATAAACCGGATCAGGCCGTGCCAGCGGCGACGGGGTCACCGGACGCGTGCACGCCGACAACAGCAGCGGCACGACAAGGACCAGCAGAACTGCCCGCTTCACAACGGGTGAGACGCGGGACATGGCGAGATGGTTGCATGGACGACACGGCAAATTCGACCGCGAGACCTGCCGAGCAGGATCGCGACACAACAGAACTAGCTCTGCTCCGCGTGACACACACCTAGCCGGCAGATCAGACGACCCCCACGCGCATCCTCACCAAAACGGTTCGTCGCACGCAGACTGAGCGACGCTCCGAGCGTCCGCAGGCGAAGCCCGCCTAGCCGCAGCGGCCGGTGTCCGAGTTCACGCCGCCGGTGCCGGAGCTCGGGACCACCCAGGTGGCCATCCCCGGCTTGGGCGGCTGTGGACGCGTCAACCGGGCGGCTGCTGACGTGCTCGATCCCGAGGAGGAAGAGACCGCTGCCATCATGGCCGCGCTTGCGCGACCGCTTCGGATTGACCCCGTGGCGGGATGTACCCGGCCGCCTCGCTGAGCCGGAGGCCCGCTACGGCCGTCCCGAAGGCCGGGAGCCACGCGACCGGAAGCTGAAGCCGAGCTCATGCGTCCCAACGATGAAGGCTTGGCCTGGATGAAGCAGGCGCTCGGCGACCAGGGGTGAACCCTCGGCTGGCATGACGCCGTTTTGGTAACCGCTTTTCGTTCTGCGTCGCGCGTCCGTGCCCTGCTGCCACCGCCCTATCTGACGACGGTGCGACCGCTGCCAGCCGGTGGGCGGTCTCCATCTCGTCCAAGGCACGTACGGCAGTTGTCGACGGTGCGTCGGCGCATGACGAGGGTGCGTCGGCGCATGACTTGCCTGATAGCGCGTCCGCTGCAACCAACTAAGCCGGCGGCTGCTCGCTGGTTCCCGCTGACCGTCTTCTGGCGCCCAGCCATTCGAGCCAGCCGCTCGATCAACCCGTCAAGACGAACACCCACACCCAACAGTCGCGGTGTGCAGACGGCGGGGGTGCAGCGGCACTGACCAGCGTTCCCTCCGTCACCTTGGGGGCCGTTTGCAAGAACGGCCCCCGACGCGGCCCCGGATACGGCCCCCGATACGGCCGGCCGGTCGGCGTCCCCCATCGGATGGGTCTACTCGGGGCGTCAACGCCCGTGGGTCGACGGGGCGAGGTCTGGCAGCAGCGTCCGAACGCCCAGAGGTTAGGTCCTCCGACGGTCAACCAGCGGCGGTCTCGAATAGGTGCGACTGGTCAGCGGATGCCTATACCTTCGCGGGGGGTCTAGCAACCTGGTGACACCGCCGCCGACGTGGTGCTCCAACACAGTTCTGGCACGCCGGCCACGCCACCTGATCCCAACCAGTCCACGCTCACGCGGTCCTATCAGCCCCTATCCCCCAGCAGTCGGGGTGTGCTGCGGATGGGTTGCCAGTGCCGGCGTGCTGCAGGTTCGACAACGACCTGGGGCTCCGATGAAAGGCGGACCCCCGGTTGGATCCCGCGTCGGAACCCCGGTTGGATGCCCCATACGCAGCTGATATCGCCGGCGCTGGACGCTGTCGAACGGACGAGATGACTGTCGCCGGCTATTCATGAGCAGCAACCCTTGGCTTACCGGCTCTCAGCCCTCAGCATTTGCCCAGCCCCAGCTACGAGTCGGACGGTTTGTCCCGCATGAACTGTTCGATGGCACGGTCAGACTCCTCCAGGTGGAGCCGTGCCGCGTTCTGGGCGTCGCTGAACCTCATGCGGGGCGCGGTGTCGGATGCGTCGACGACCTCGAGGAGGCCTACAGGCGTGCGCAGGTCCAGCGACACCAGGATGGCCTCGACGGCGTAGCTGCCCGGGGCCGGCGCATCGTCATGATCGAATGCGACCGGCAGTTTCATGGACTCGCCTGGCGTCAACGTCCTGCCCTTGAAGTCGTGTGACAGCGGCGCGAACGCGAAACCGCAGTTCGCCGGACGTTGCCCGTCGGCGTTCAGGAAATGCGCGTG
Organism: Frankiaceae bacterium; assembly: GCA_965199805.1. Lineage (GTDB taxonomy): Bacteria > Actinomycetota > Actinomycetes > Frankiales > Frankiaceae > DATAZK01. The sequence goes on from CBDATO010000001.1 coordinate 1,338,718, forward strand.
AACGAACGCGTGATCCTCACCATCGGAAGTCCACACCGAACCTGCGGTGTTGGTCAGCGTGACGGTGACAGCGTCCAATTCCGTACCCGCGACCCGCAGCGGCTCACCCCAGCCCAACGCCAGTCTGACCCGCCCCGGCATGTCTGGAGGCTTCGTTTGGTGTCAGCTGGCCTCGGCGAGGCCGGCTCGGTAGCGGTGGTGCAGTTGCTCGACGGCGACGGGTGTGAAGTCGTCGATGGAGCCGTGGCTTCGTTCGGTGTTGAACCATTCAACCCAGTCCAGGACCGCGACCTCAAGGTGGTCCCGGTCGCGCCACGGCCCGTGCCGGTGAAACAGCTCGGCTTTGAACAAGCCGATCTGTGACTCGGCAAGGGCATTGTCGTAGGCGTCGCCCACGGAACCGACAGACGGGTCGATACCTGCGTCGACCAGTCGGCCGGTGAACGCTATGGACGTATATTGACTTCCGGCGTCATTGTGATGAACAAGACCCCTCAGATTGTCGGCGCCTTCTTGCTTGCGGGTCCAGATGGCCTGCTCGAGACAATCAAGGACCAGCGGGGTCGTCATCGATGTAGCGGCACGCCAGCCAAGAATGCGGCGGGAGAACACATCGAAAACGAATGCGACATAGACCATTCCGGTCCAGGTCGGGCAATACGTGAAGTCCGCAACCCACAGTTGGTTGGGTGCGGACGCCGCGAAGTGGCGGTCGACCAGGTCCGCCGGCCGGACGGCTGCCGGGTCGCCGATCGTCGTGCGTGGTGCCCGGCGGGTGCGGACGACGCCGCTGATGCCCTGCTGGCTCATCAGCCGCTCGACGGTGCAGCGGGCCACGTCATGGCCCTGGCGGCGTAGCCGAAGCCACATGCTGCGGGCACCGAGACCGGCGACGAACCGGCTGCCCGCCCGCTGCCGAGCGATCACGTCAACAAGCTGCTCATCACGAATGGCCCTTTTCGAAGGTGGCCGTGACATGTTGTCGTAGAACGTTGACGGGGCAATCGGCAGGCCGTGCTCAGAAAGCACCCTGCAGATCGGCTCGACCCCGTACTGGCCGCGGTGGCAGCTGATGTAGTCGACTAAAACCGGTGTGGGCGGTCGAGCTCCGCCGCGAAAAAAGCCGACGCCGACTTCAAAATCTCGTTCGCCCGCCGCAATTCGGCGTTCTCCCGCTTCAAAGCCTTGATCTGCTCCGACTCCTCAGTCGTCAGCCCCGGCCGTTCACCGGCATCGATCTCGGCCCGGCGAACCCATTTGCGTAGCGTTTCCGGTGAACCGATTCCCAGCTTCTTAGCGATGGACACGATCGCGCTGAACTCGGTCGGGTACTCGTTCCTGGTCTCCAGCACCATCCGGACTGCGCGCTCACGCAGCTCCTTCGGGTACGACGATGGACGTCCCATGAGCTTCATCCTCCCAACAGATGAAGTCTCCAGACTCTCCGGGGCGGGTCAGTCCGGCACGCCAGATGTCCTGCGTCGGACGTAACCGGTGGGTCCCGAGGTCACCCATGAACACCGGCAGACCGCCGTCCTGCGGCCACACCAACGCAGTCATCCAGGCGCCATCGTCGGCCGGCGCAGCGAACAGACGACGGGCACGGGACGGCTCAATCCGGTCCCGTGCAGTCACCTCACGCCAGCCCGTGTCGGGCAGCTCGGCCCGTAGCCAGTCCGGGACCGGTTCGCTGAACTCGGCAGGGAACACCTCATCCCACGGCTCGCCCGCTGACTCGAAGTCGGCGGCCAGCACCTCGTAACTGCCCAGGTTGAGCCACCGGGACAGGCCGTCAGAATCAGTCACCAGCCCAGAATGCCCACTTGTACGGCCGACGTTCGCGAAAAAGTTCCTGATTTCACCCGCGCCGCAAAAGCACATGAAACGTCGCCTCCGGGCCGCGCACGCCTCGTCGACCGAGCCAGGTCAGACCGGCTCACCGATCGCTGAGGACTGGCGGGCGGCAGCTAGGCCGAACCATTTGGTCGCAATCACACCGGCGAAGGCGGCAAGCGGCCACTAGGCCAGCTCAAACGACCGACAGAAGCCACTAACAATCAAGGAGCTCCCTATGACGCACATCGACCTCATCATCAAGCTCATCGCCGAAGACGGAGGGCTGTCGACGCCCGAGCTGATCGCCGGAGCCTGGGACGCGGCTTTGCTCGACGAGGGGCACCCAGCGCAGATTGCAGCCGTTGGCGACCTGGTCGTTTCGCAGGCACAGATGGCGCTCACCAGCATGCCGAGGGAGGCAGCCCTGTATGCGGTATTCATGCAGGGGGTCTGGGTTACTCAGCAGCTCGCTGCTGACGGCGTGCAGTGTGACGAAGCCGCGTGAAAGATGGTGGGGGCCGGCCGAGGCTTGCCCCCACCACCAGTTGTCAGCCGCGCTCGGTGACGGTCGTCCCCGGGTGGCGTCGTGCCGTGCCCTCGGTCACGAAGCGCCCACTGATAGCCGAACGGTGGTGCGTACCCGCACTGTTGTTCGAACCGTGCTCGACGACGGTGCCACGCGGATTGCGTGCCGCCGTTCGAGCGGTGACGTACCTTCCGGTCGCTGCGCTACGCGCCTGACCTCGTGCGATAAGAGCCTCCAAAGGCTCTGGTGCAGCAGCAATGCGTTAGAGTCCGAACTCTTCCGGAGTGCTGGCCCTTCAACTCGCTGCTACGGGTGGAGGGCCACACTTTTGTGCCGGCCTACCGCCCTACCGGCGTGTACCGGCTCCTCATTTATACGGGGGGCGGCGGACAAGAAGCCTTCCTTTGTCGGACAGCCAAGGTCATGCAGCGTGTTGGTCCGGCAGATTCCATAATCGATGCCGTAATGCGCGAACGGGTCTGACCTCGGCGTCACTACCATGGCTATTACTTCAGGAAGCAGACATCGTCAGTGAGACCGTGCCGTCAGCTGGTCGGATTTCGGACCGCCTCCTATGGTCCGACATGTGACCAGTCGATACAGGCGCCATGACCACTGTTGACGTCTGGATCGCTCCGGCCAGCGCCCCGAGTGAAGGCGTTCAGCTGAGCAACGGACTTACCGGATCAGCGTCAACCGTGATGTGGCGGGTCCAGGACCTCTGCGGTACTCAAGACGTCCGCTGTCGCCAGGAAGGCGCTCAGCTGATCGCCGATCTGCCGGGAGGTGTTCTGCGTCGAGTCTTGACGGATGTCACCACGGCGGGCGCCTACGTCGGCAGCAGTGATGAGGCAAGGTTCGAAGCGTTCAAGAACCACATCGATGACGACCTGCGCTATCAAGTCACGGCCTTGGACTTCCAGGGGGAATCACATGCCCGAACCCGTACTTGGTGTCGATGCTTGCAAGGGCGGCTGGGTCGGAGTGCGGCTCAGTGATGGGTCCCCGCCCGAGGCCCTCGTCGAGAGCACAATCGGTCGCCTGGTCGAGGTTGCAGGGCCGGTGGCTGTACTGGCCATCGACATTCCCATTGGGCTTTCGGAAAGCGGTTGGCGCGAGGCCGACGGCGCGGTTCGGAAGCTGCTGGGGCAACGTCGATCGTCGGTGTTCGCCACCCCCGTACGCCAGGCGCTAGAGGCTCTCGACTTCGGGGCGGCCGGCGAGGCCAACGCAGCCAAGACTGAGAAGAAGATCAGCAAGCAGGCTTTCGCCCTGGCCCCCAAGATCCTGCAGGTAGACGCATGGCTGCGTGAGGACCGAAGCCGTCGCGCCTATGAGGTCCACCCCGAAGTCAGCTTTGCGCACATGGGAGAAGGCGGCCCTCTGCCCTTCTCCAAGAAGACGTGGGCCGGCTTCTACAACCGGCTCACCCTGCTGGAGGACGAAGGCATCCACCTTGGCAGGCAGACGCTGGACGTTGGCAGTCGAGTAGGAGTTGACGACATGCTCGACGCCGCTGCCGCTGCCTGGACTGCTCGCCGCATCCGAGATCGCCAAGCAAGGTGCTATCCCGAGGAGCCCGAGCCTGTCACTGAGGACATGACGGCAGCGATCTGGGCCTGAGTAAACGCTCCGCGTGGTTTGCTACCCAACCGCGCCGACCGCGCCTCAGCAGGCGCTGTTCTGAGCGTCTTGGACTGCGTCGATCTGCCAGTAGCCCCCGGCGTAGACCATCCCGTAGTGGATCCGCCACTGAGTACACGGCTGGGATCCGGGTTGATGGCTGCGGAACGTGAGGATGGCCGTGGCCGTGTCCGAGCCGGTGCGCTCCGCGCTCTGCAGGTCCACGTTGTCTACTGAGTCACCTCACGCTAAAGAGGCGGTGCAATGGGCGACGCGGGCGGGTGCACGACGACTGCTGCTGACGCACTTCTGGCCTGGCAGCGATCGCAAGGCAGGGTTGCTGTCGCCGCGCAGTACTTCCCCGGCGACGTCCACGCGGCAGGACAAAGCCTGCAAGTGCCGCTCAGCGCGTAGTCCGCAAGGTTTCGTGAGCTATTAATCGGCTGGGACGTTTATATTGAAGGGGTCTGCCCAGGGTGTCGTTGACTTATTCGGGTCAACCGAATCCTCGGCAGACCCCGACAGCTGTTCCTCACTGAGCAGCGGCCGGTCAGGGCCTGGTCGTCGTCGAAGGCCGCGAGATCGCTGAAGCTGCGTGGGTTAGCGTTGGCAGGACCACGTCTGGCGGGGTCCTTTGGCGCGCCCGGTCGTGTGGACCCGTGTCGCGCATTCTATGAGCCAGGTTGCTTCGACCGTCGGTGGTCTCAGCCCCATTGGCCGGGTACCTGGCGGGTGGGCACGTTAAGCCGGTTGAACACGTTGGTCACCGCGATCTGTACGACCAGCACGGCCAGCGCATCTAGGTCAAAGTGGTGTGCGGCCTCCTCCCAGACCGTGTCGGGAACGGGGTCGGTGCGGTCGGGCAGTCGGGTGACCGACTCGGTCAGCGCCAGCGCCGCCCGCTCGGGCGGGGTGAAACACGTAGCGTCGCGCCAGGCGGCGACCGCCCACAACCGCTGCTCACTCTCCCCGGCCCCTTGGGCCGATCGTGACCCGGCATCGACGCACGAGCTGCACCCGTTTATCTGGCTGGCCCGCAGGTGCACCAAATCCAGCGTGGTGCCCGCTACGGTGCCGGTGCGCACCGAGCCGGTCAGGGCCATTACCGCCTCCATCGCGCCCGGGACGAGCATCGCAGGGTTTTGCATCCGTGGTTGCACGGCAGATCCTCTCGTTGGTGTCACACCCGGCGGCCGCCGGCAGTCATCTTGTTGACCGACCCCGACATAGGGATGTGACAGGTGGACGAGAACCAGTTGCTCGCCGCTCAGTTTGAGCGCCAGCGCCCGCGGCTGCACTCGGTCGCCGTCCGGCTACTCGGCTCCAGTTCCGAGGCCGACGACGCGCTCCAGGACGCCTGGCTGCGTGCCAGCCGGGCGGACCGCGGTGATGTGGTCAACCTCGGCGGTTGGCTGAGCACCATCGTCGCGCGCGTGTGCTTGACCCGGCTGCAGTCCCGCCAGGCCCGCCTCGAGGAAGTACTGAAGGACGACGTTGGCCCGCTCGTAGCCGAGGATGACCCCGAACGCGACGCGGTGATCGCCGACGCTCTGGGCAGAGCGCTGCTGCTCGTGCTGGACACTCTGGCACCCCCCGAGCGGCTCGCCTTCGTCCTGCACGACCTGTTCGCGGTGCCCTTCGACGACGTCGCCCGGGTGCTCGGCCGCACCCCCGTCGCAGCCCGTCAGTTGGCTAGCCGTGCCCGGCGGCGTGTCGCTGGCGCCGAGGTCGCGCCGACAGATCGGGCCCGCGCTCAACAGGTCGTCCAAGCATTCCTATCCGCGTCCCGCCTAGGGGAGTTCGCCGGGTTGCTGACTTTGCTCGATCCGGAGGTGGTGCTGCATGCCGATGCTGCTGCCGTGCGCGCGGCCAGCGCCGCGGCGGCCCACGGCGCACCGCCGCTCGCCCCACAGGTGCACGGTGCTGCGGCGGTGGCGCAGATCTTCTGCGGTCGCGCCCAGGCCGCACGACCCGCACTTGTTGATGGCCTGCCCGGGCTGGTTTGGGCGCCTGACGGAGACGTCCGCGCCGTGTTCGGCCTGCTCCTGTACGGCGATCGCATACTCGTCGTGGAGATGCTGGCCGACCCCGACCTGCTCCGACTGCTTGAGATCGAGCTGCTTTGACTCGGACTGGCTGAACGGACCGGCGATGCGGTCCAGGCGGGCGTCCCCGTTCACCCGTCCACAATTGGCCACGATCGAAGCGGCTGAACGTCCTGACCTCGCGCTGCTCGCGTGCAGTGACGTCTGCACGAGGCCGCCCCCGCCGGCCTTCCAGGCAACGCAGCGCGGTAACGGACGGCATCGGCCGATCGGCCCCCCACGGGAGCGAGCCGTTGCTTCTGCAGCGGGCTGCACATTGAACGTCGAGGTGCGAGAGGTCGAACCGCACCGGTCGCGCCGGACACGGCGGCGAAAAGCGGTGGACGGTCATCGCACGGCGTGGGCGGATCCTCATCATCCGCGCGCCGCGCTACACGCCGCATCCGCCCCAACAGCCAGCGATTGAGTCACCACGCCAGGAGAGCCATGGACGTCGAACTAGCCGCCCTGTACGAGAATCTAGAGTTCATGGCGCCGCTGTGCCAGGCGCGCGCCGAGGCGCTCGTGGACTTCCTCGCCGCCGGTCTGAAGATGACCCCTGACCCGCTCGTCCTTGACATCGGGTGCGGATGGGGTGAGCTGCTGCTCCAGGTCCTCACAGCCGTGCCGTCTGCCACCGGCATCGGGATTGACTCAGACCTGGATGCCATCACTCACGGCCGCCAACGGGCCGAGCACCGCGAAATCGCCGGGCGCGTGGACCTGCAGTGCGCCGACGCGCGCACCGCGTCCCCGGAAGGTGCCGACGCAGTGATCTGCATCGGTGCCAGCCAGATCTGGGGACCACCGGTGGAACAGGCCCAGCCCCTGGACTACCCCGCTGCACTCAGCGCCCTGCGGGCGATGGTGCCGCGTGGTAGCCGGGTCCTGTACGGCGAAGGCATCTGGTCGCGCCCGCCCACGCCCGCTGCCATCGCACCCCTGGCCGGGCGCGATGACGAGTACGTCGCCCTGCCGCGACTCCTCGAGCTGACCGTCGAGTACGGCTTCGCCCCAATACAGGTGCACGAGGCGACCCAAGACGAGTGGGACGTCTTCGAGTCCGGGTACTCCGCCCGCTATGCCCACTGGCTAGCCGCCCACGAGTATGGGCACCACGACGCCGCTCGGGTCCGCGAGCTCGCCGCACGCCAGCGCACCGCCTACTTCGACGGATACCGCGGCGTCCTGGGGCTGGCCTATCTCGGGCTGGTCGCCGTTTGATCTCCTCCTGAGCGTGCCGCCGCGCGCCTGATTTCGGCCGGCCGATTTCATCAAAGCCGCCCGGTAGTTACTGCCCCAAGCGACTTCTGCAGCCCCCCAAGGTCTGAGGGAGCCAGACCGCCAAGAATGAGTAGAGCCGTTACCCCCATGACGATCAAGCTCGTCGCGAGCGCGACGCCGCTGAACGCTGCTGCCCGGGGATGATCGCGAGGAGGGCAGCAACCCAGACGATCGCCAGGGCCGGGAACAGTTTGTCGGTTCGACTCGACGAGGCCGACGGCCGCCGGCGCAACTGTGTCGTTGTCAGGATGTGCGGTTACGGACACTCCTCAAGGTTGCCGCGCGTGAATCTGCGCGCGCGGGTCGGTCTGACTCGATTTCCGGGCGGTTGCTATGGCCTGCGCGGTGCGGATCAGCCCGAGATGGCTGAACGCCTGGGGGTAGTTTCCGGGCTCTTCACCTTGAATCGTGGTAGCTGCGGCTCGACATTGATGAGCGGCTGGGCCTGAAACGAGGCCTGGGGCCTCAGGATTCGTGGTGTGTGGACACGAGTTCAGGAGGCCCCACGTGCCTGTTCAGAGTAATGCGGCGACAACGATACTGGGCTTGCCGGACTTAGTTTTGCTCGGCGTTGCTGATGTTGGCGGTGAGCTGGAGCAGACGGTGGAGACGATCGCCGCCGAGGTGGGCTGCACCGGTTGCGGCACCGTCGCCCGGTTGCACGACCGGCGGCTGGTGCGGGTGCGTGACTTGCCGGCCGGCGGCCGTCCGGTGCTGCTCGTCTGGCGCAAGCGGGTGTGGCGGTGCGTTGAGCCGGCGTGCCCGGTCTCGACATGGTCAGAGCAATGGGAGCAGATCCGGCCGCGGGCGGTGCTGACCGAACGCGCCCACCGCCATGCGTGTGAGCGGGTCGGCCGGCAAGGGCACACGGTCGCGCAGGTCGCCGCCGATCTCGGGGTCGGCTGGGCGACGGTGATGGCCGCGGTCCGCGAGTACGGCACCCCGCTCGTCGACGACCCGGGCAGGCTCGCCGGGGTGCACACGATCGGGGTGGATGAGACCGCGTTCCAGGCCGCGAACGCCCGCCGATCAACAACGTTCGCGACCGGCATCGTGGACTTGACCGGCGCACGGGCCCGGCTGCTCGATGTCGTCCCCGGACGCTCTGCCACCGCGTTGAGCTGCTGGATCGCCGGGCGCACCGCCGACTTCCGCGACGGAATCACGGTCGCGGTGCGCGACCCCCACCGCGGCTATGCCCGCGCGCTCACTGTGGGGTTGCCGGCAGCGGTGCGAGTACTGGACGCGTTCCACCTCGTGCGGCTCGGCTTCGCCGCCGTCGACGACGTCCGGCGGCGCGTCCAGCATGAGCAGCTCGGCCATCGCGGCCGCCGCGGTGAGCCGCTGTATGGCATCCGCCGCCTGCTGCGCCGCGGCGCCGATCATCTGTCCGACCACGCGTGGGACCGGCTGCTTGCGGGCCTTTCGGTCGGCGACCGCAGCGAGCAGATCGGCAAAGCATGGATCGCCGCTCGAGACCTGCGGCTGCTGCTGCACCGCTCCCGTGACCGTCGTGACGCCACCCAAAAACTGCATCGCTGGCTCACCTTCTGCGCCGAGACGGACGTGCCCGAACTGCACCGCCTCGCCCTCACCGTCGACAGCTGGCGAGAGAGCTGCTCGCCTACTCGGGCACCGGCGGCGCATCGAACGGACCGACCGAGGCGGTGAATCTGCTCATTAAGAAGATCAAGCGATCCGGACACGGATTCCGCAACTTCGACAACTACCGGCTGCGTCTCCTAATCAACTGCGGAGTCGAATGGAACACTGCCCCCACAGCACGAATCCGAGGACGGCTACCACGCTTAGCCGCGTAGAGCCACTTAAACGCCCCTCGCTGTGCGTGGAGTGCGTCAAGCCGGTCTGCTGTATTTGATCATGGGTGTCGCAGGGTCGAGCGCGTACCTGATCCCTGGGAGTCGGGCTTACCACCAGCCCAGCGTCTTGGTCATGATGGCGCTGGTACTCCTCGTCGGTGGATGCGCGCGAACTCGGTTGGCGGAATCGCTCACCGGATATCGGTCGATGCTCATCCCCACCGTCGGCTTGACGCTGGTCTCGATTTCGAACGCGGACGGCCTCATTACGCCGGTCCCCTTTGTGATGGCGTTCCTGTGGATCGGGCAATGGCAGCCCCCGTGGACCTCCATTCGCTTCCTGCCAGTCGCGCGCTCGCGGCCTACCTGGTGCCCTACGCGGCCGGTGCACCCAGCCACGACGGCACCATCGAATCAGTCGTTTTGGTACTGGCCGGCTCTGTGGCGGTCGCCGAGGTCGTGGGGCGATCGAACGCCGCGGCCAGGCAGGCTTGGACGAAGCAAGGCGAGATGTTGAATGCCTTGGCTTACACCAGCCACACCGACGATTTGACCGGGCTCGACAACCGGCGGTCGGGCAACCAACTCCTCGACGGGTTGGCCGAGAACGACGCTGTGATCGTCCTGGATTTGGACCGATTCAAGTCCGTCAACGACTCCCTGGGTCACTCCCGAGGTGACCAACTGCTGCAAGAATTCGGTGAGTCCTTGCGCGTACAGACCACCAACGGGGCAGCGTCGCTCGCATGGGCGGCGAGGAGTTCATGCTGATCGTTGAGCGGACCACTGCGACGGCTGCCCTCGCAGCCGCGGCCGACCTGGTCGCCGCCTGGCGCCGTACAGCTCCGTTGGTCACCGTCAGCGCCGGCGTTGCTCTCCATCCGAGCAAGCAAAGCCCCACGGTCACCTACGGTCACGCGGATGCCGCGTTCTATGCGGCGAAAGTAACGGTCGCGACCGCGCTGCCGCTGACGGCTTGACATCAATCCCTGGCAGGGTCCCCGTCTGCCGGCTTGGTTCCCAGGCAGTAAGAGGTCGGCTCCTTCATTCCTCCGGGTGATGGACTCTTGTCCTCGAAGGACGACGCTGCCACTCATGGCGGACATTGGTAGCGCGATCGACGGCGACGGATCTGTACAGGCGTGGCACGAAACGGCGACCGTCCAAATTGCGCGAAGCGAACTGATCGCCGCGCACCAGCTCCGGCGACAGTCGCAGACGCTTGACCATCACGACGCTCGGCAGGTCATCGACGATCGGGCTGTGTGGGCAGACCTGGTCTACTACGCAGCGGTCAACGCAGCGCTACGCGTCCAGCTACTTAGCTGAGAGGGCCGAACCCACCTGTCCGGCGGGCCTCCCGAGCTTTGCCCCGGGTTTCGTCCTGGCGCCGCTGGCGGAGTCTGGATCGCGCAGGACGGGTTGAGCAGACAGTACGGCCGGCGTCGGGACGAACGCCGGCCACGCTGTCGCGGACGGACCGGGCGTCTGGGGGTTTGCTCACAGGTGGCCCCAGACGCCGCCCCACCGTCAGCCGCTTGTCCCGCTGTCTACCTCTGCACCCGCAGGGGTGTAGACCGACAGATCCCGTCCCGCTAGCGTCAACTCCGAGGTTGAGTCGGCAGCGCGGCCGTTCAGCCGAGCGCTGGAGTCACCGCGATGGAACACCGCAACGAGCTGTTCGACGCTTTGATGAACGGGCCGCCAGCAGCGGACCAGAAAGACGACCGCGGAGCCATCGCTTCGACGACCGTGCGCAAGGCTGAGCACATAAGCGCCGCCATGGCCTTAGAGGACAAACGCCTCGAGCTTCGTCGGGCGCTACGCCGTGATCAGCAGTCAGCCGACGGATCGGGCGGAGCCCGTGACTCGGCCGCCTTGGCCGGGTACCAGCCACCGACGGTCATGCCGAGCCCGTCGGACGAGGAGCGTCGGACACGCCAGCCTGCGGCGCACTGCGTCTGTTCAGGACCTGCGCCTCGACCTGGCTGCCATTGTGCAGCGTTAGCGTGAACTGCCGCAGTGGCCGGACCGGGATATTCGGCCCGCGACCGGTACCCGGCTGCGGCACGGCGTTGGACACCATCGGCCGACCGTAGACGCCGCCACCGACGGTCCTGGTCAATCCGGAAGGATGATCGTCTCGGAGGACTCGTCGTCTTCTCGGTGAAGGCTGAAGCCAATGCAGACCGCTCCTGCTGCAGCAGCCTCTGCGTCCTCATCTAGCCCAGCTTCGGACAGCTCTTTCGCCATCCGGCTCAAGCGGTAGACGTATAAGGCCAGACGATCGCGGTCACGAGATGACACGGGGCACGAGTATGTCCACGATCACGAAGCTAGTACAAGTGCAAAGCGCCTCGACCGCGAACTGCGGACGCTCCACCCAGCTATAGACCCGTCGAAGCTCGGACGCGGGATCGACCTGTGGCGCGACTATGTGTGCGCGCTCTGTGCACGTGACCGCCAGCTCGACGACCATGCATCTCGGCAGCTATGGCGCGTTAGGCACCGAGGCCGGACTTGCTTTGCTCGTTATCGCGCGCGTCTTCGACCGGCACCTCGAGGACATGCCGCAGGTTCAACCAAGCGGGCGAGCAGCAAGGCGGGCATGGACGTCCCGAGGCTGAACGTCGTCGCATCAGGCTTCGAGGAAGGGGACGAGCATGGCCAGGATCCGTTCGGGGCTGCGGGTCATGTCCATGTGGGTCGTGCCGGGGAGCACGGCCAGCTGCCCGTGTGGCACCAGCTCGACCGCCTCGACGGCGTCGGACACGCGGATCAAGTCGTTGTCCCCGACGAGCACCAACGTCGGGTTCTGCACCGCACGCAGCTCGTCGGCCGTCCAGCCGACGAAGTCCCTGTTGACCATCGTCCCCACCTTCTCGCCGAGAGCGTCGAAATGCGAGGGATCGGGCGCAACGGCCACGTAGGCGTCGCGCATGGCCTGGAAGTCGGCCTCGGTCGGCATCGGCCTGGGGACCTCGCCGGGGGCAGCCTTCCGGCTCCGGTAGTCGGCCGACGCCACGGCGATACGACCGACGACCTCCGGGTGTCGCATGACGAGCGACCATCCGACCAACCCGCCGAGGCTGAAGCCGAAGATGTCTGTCTCCTCGATGCCCAGGTGGGCCAGGAGGGCGGCGACGTCGTCGGCCAGCTGGTCGATCGACATCGTGCGGTCGGTATCGGCGGTGTGGCCGTGACCCTGCAGCTCGACGGCGATCAGCTGGCGGCGCGCCGCCAGCGTGGGAAGCAACGGACCGAACATCAGGTCGATCGTCTGCAGCCCGCCGTGGAGCAGTACGACCGGTCGCCCGCTTCCGTGGATCTCGTGGTACAGGCGCAGCCCGTTGATGTCGGCGAAAGAACGGGTGGGGTAAGCCATGCCAGTCGAGACTCCAAGAGCCGCGCCAACTCATCGGGTAGTTCGCACCGAACGCCCGATCATCGATCCGTCAACTATCCACTCGGGCGACATCCTCGTCATGACCGTCCCGCCATCTCTCGGCGCGGGGACGTACCCGCCGAAACCAATGTTCGATGCTTTCCGCGGAGAACGCGCCGCTAGCCTGACCGCGACGGCGGGCAGCATCCGATACCCCCTATCTGGTGCCGCCCCGTCCGACGGATCAGGAATGGACGTCAGGCTCGCCGGACGACCAGATCACGCCGCTTGCAGACGGAATACAAGAGCGAGGTCCACGGCGAGGCGTTCCACACCTGACCCTGGCCACGGGGCACAGGGCATTCACCAGCGGACGAGGGCCTGCAGGCCCGCGCTGACACCGGGCGGACGTTGGCCCTGTTTCCCTCCCTTGCCTTGATATGGCCATCGTTGACGGGACACGGTAAGTCACTGGGAAATGTGGCGTCCCAACAGGTCGAAGGCGTTCGGCAGGCCACGCGCGTGCTCCTCACGCAGCTCGTCGGTGCCCAACCCGGTCTGAATCATCGTCATCAGCGTGTTGCCGGCACGCTCGGCGAAGGTGAACTCGGTGACGAAGTCGAGTCTGCTGCCATCCAGGCGGAACTCCGTGGTGTTCAGAACGATCCGCCGCGGACGGTCGATGACCAAGAATCGGTGGCTGTGCCGGTGAAGCAGGTGACGCGCCGGCCCGAATGTGACGTTCCAGCTCCCCCCAACCCGTAGGTCGCAGGTGGACTCGACGATCCACCCGGGGTCGTCCTGTTCGTAGAACGCCTCCTGGCCGCCCGGCGCCGTGAAGGCGTCGAAGACGACTTCGGGCGGGGCGTCGATGACGCGTTCGAATTGCAGCTCGTCCGTCATCGCCCCTCCACATATGCGCCGAAGCGATCCAAGCGGCTCTGCCAGGCCCGGCGGTAGTCGTCGATCCAGCCTGTCGCGTTCTCCATTTGCCCCGGCCCGAGCCGACATTCGCGCGCTCTGCCCACCTTGGCGGTGACGACCAGGTCGACCGACTCAAGAATGGCGACGTGCTTCTTGACGCCGTTGAGTGTCAGGTCGAAGGGCGCAGCCAGCTCGCCGATCGTGGCCGGGCCGCCGGCGAGGCGCTCGAGAATGCCCCGCCGCGTCGGATCCGACAGGGCGAAGAACGTCCGATCCAGGATTGCGCTTTGTGCACCGATCGGTGCACTATACGCCTGACGCTCCGACGTCCGGTAGCGCAGCACCGCAGTCCGACTTGCACGCGCAACGCACCCCGCCGATGAGGCAGGCCCCGATGGCGCTCGTACTCGCCGACATGTCCGTCTCACTCGACGGTTACGTCACCGGCCCCAACGACGGTCGCGACAACCCGTTCGGTGACGGCGCCGGAGGGCTGCACGACTGGTTGGGGGCCGATGCCACCGACGAGGACCACAACATCCTTCAGCAGCTGATGGATGGTGTCGGTGCGGTTGTCATGGGACGCACATCGTTCGAGAAGAACGAGGGCGACGGCGGCTGGGGTACTGGCGGCCCGGCGGGCGACGCGCCCTGCTTCGTGGTGACCCATCACGCACCGACGCGCCCCTACCCCGACGTCTTCACCTTCGTGACAGACGGCGTTGCCAGCGCGATCGAGCAGGCGAAGCAAGCTGCGGAGGAGAAGATCGTCTACCTGTTCGGCGCGACAGTCCTGCAGCAGGCCCTGCCCGTGGATCTGGTGGATGAAATCCAGGTCCACGTCGTCGCTACGTTGATCGGCTCCGGCACGGCGCTGTTCGGAGCCCTCGACACCGCGATCCCGCTGGAACGCATCCACGCGTCCGTCACCCCGGCCGCGACCCATCTGCGCTACCGCGTCCTGCGCCCGTGAGCCGGCGCCTGCCGCTGCCCTCGGAACCCGTTCCGGACCGTCAACTCGGCGGCCGGGCCCAATCAAGGAGTCGTGATGGGGAAAGTCGTCGCTCAGGCGATCATGTCGCTGGACGGATACATCGCCAAGCAGGACAACACCATCGGGCGGCTGTTCGACTGGCTCCAAAGTGGCGACCTCGCCGTACCCGCTCCCGCAGCCGACTTCGACCTGCACCTCACACCGGAGAACGCCGAACACTGGCGTAGCTGGGTCTCCTCCATCGGCGCGCTCGTCATCGGCCGCACGCTCTTCGACTTCACCGACGGCTGGAACGGACGGCACACGCTCGACGTGCCCGTCGTCGTCGTCACCCACCACGTCCCCACCGACTGGGTAGCCGCGCATCCTGACGCGCCGTTCTCCTTCATCACCGACGGAGTCGCCGCCGCAGTCGCCCGAGCCAAGGAGCTCGCCGGTGACCGCGATGTCACCGTCAGCGGCGGGACCATGGCCAGGCAATGCCTCGACCTGGGGCTACTCGACGAGATCGCGATCGACCTGGTCCCTGTCGTCATGGGCGCCGGTAACCGGCCCTTCTTCGGTGAACTGTCTTCGGACGATGTCCTGCTCGGCAATCCCACGGTCTGCAGCCAAGGCGACCGCGCCACACACCTGGTCTTTCCGGTGACGCGTTAGGCAAGTGGAGGGTCAGCGATGGTGTCCCTGTACGACTACGCCGGCGGCGAAGCGGCACTTCACCGTCTGGAGAGCCATTTCTACGCCAGCGTCCTCGCCGACCCGGTACTGCAACCGCTGTTCGGCGCCGGACGCCCCGAGCACGTCGACCACCTCACCGCCTTCACCGCCGAGTCGTTCGGAGGCCCGGACCGCTGCTCGCGCGAACTCGGCTTCGCTCACCTGATCTCCGTGCACCGCGGGCTCGAGATTCGCGAGGACCAGCGCGCCCGCTTCGTCGAGCTTTACATGCAGGCCCTCGACGCCACCGATCTCCCCGCCGATTCGGCCTTTCGCGACGCGGTGCGAGCACACGTCGAGTTCGGCAGCCGCGTCGCCATGCAGAACTCCCACGCCCGCACCGACGCAGAACTCCATCCGCTTCGCGAAGTACCCCACTGGACCTGGACCGGTGACGGATGAACGATCCCGTCCCGCGAACCTCCCCCTGTGATTGCGCGCTTCAGCGGCCCTGCCCTGACAGACAACGCCCGGTTCCCGGTCCCGCCACAACGGTCAGGACCGGGACGGGACAGTAGAAGAAAACAACGCGTACAGGTCAAAAGATCCCAGTAGGAGTCAGCGAGGTAGCGGGGACCTTCCTGCCGCGACGTTCGGTAACGGCCAGGGCCATGGGCACCGGCGATCTCGCTCGTGCGCTCCTCCCGGAGAGCGCGAAGGTGGACGGACGCCCAGCTGCGATAAGGGCGCCAGCGCTCCGCCACCTCAGCCAGCGACCCGATGCCCCCGTACAGCTGCGCGACCTCCTGCTCCAGGCGTCGCTCAGTCCGCGGAGCAACGTCCGGGGCGTTCGCGCCGCGAATCACCACCAGCTCGGCCGCGAACGGCCCCAGGCCTTTGATTTGCTGGACCTGACGCAAAGCCTCCTCCGGCGGCGCAGCGCGCAGCGTAGTCCCATCCAACAGGCCATTGAGCGCGGCCTCCGCGACGGCCCGCAGATACTCGGGCTTGCGGCCCGGCAGATCCAGGTCGGCGTCATAGAGAGTGGCCGGAGCCGGGAAGGCCCCGTCCTCGCCCAGATCGGCCATGAGTCGCTCGCGCAGCTTCCTGGCCTGCACAATGCGGATGCGCTGCGCCAACACCGACCACACCGCGGCCTCATAGGGCGAGTAGAAGCCGCACGGGCGTAGACCTGGCAGCCGCTGCTGCGCGTCGCGGACGACCGCGTCGCGCTCGCCGACTGCAGGCCAACCGCGGCCGTCTACATCGATGGCCAGAAAGCGCGTGGCCTGCTTCGTGGCGGCGTCCAGGTCCCCCTCCCCGCGCAGCGTCAGCCGTGCGTCGGCGCCCTCCTGCTGGACGTCGACCTCGACGCGAGACCAGTCCCGCTCGACTCGAAAGGCGGCGTGCAACAGATCGTCGCCCTGCCCCCGCAGAGCGTTCGGGGAAAAACCCTCCCAGAACCGCTTACTGGTGGCGAGAGACCACGGCCCCCGGACGTGGACCGTGGTGCGGTATGTACGCACGCATTGACTATGACGCCTGACCGGTTGTGGCGGCAGCGGCGGCGCTGTCCGCGAGGCGACCTGGCGACCGACGCAGTCTCATCCGCATTGACAGGCTGTTCGTCGGCGCCGACCTCCGCGCCCCCAGCCGATGGGTGCCTCCTCGACGCTTTGATGATCGATGATGCGAACGTGGCACGGCTCGCCTTCTGGGATGCTTGGTGGGCGCGGACAAGACACGACGCCAACAGCGAGATTCCGGACGTACGCAGAACTATGGCCAGGGTGTCCTGGTCAGCGCGAGCCGCTAGCTGCATCAGCCATTCGCTGCCGTCGCGCCAGCGTGCAGGGGTGTCAGTGTTCTTGAGCATCTCCGGCGAGCCTCATTAGATGCACGAGCTCTGCAATTTCGGGGTTATCGCCGCACGCCGCGGGACCATTGAAGTCGGTGGCTCGCAGGTGCTGCTCGGCCGGCTGTTGGTGTCGTGCGTAGGGCGAACGGGGTGACGACGGCAGCTGTGATGACGGGGTGTGCGGCGAGTGTCGGCGACGTTGGCAACTTGCCCTCCTTCGTCCGGGTCTGCTTTGCTGGCACACGTTCGCCGTTCGAGGGCCAAACAGCCGGAGCCTCGGCCGGATCTGCCAGTCCGCGTCCAGCCCCGCATCGGGTTAGGTGCCAAGCCAGCGTCGCCGGCGGACGACAGAAAGCGAAGACCGGTGCAAGACCCACCGGAGACTGACGTCCCACGATCCACGCGTCAGACCGAGGCTAAGGCCTCGCCGCCTTCCCCAGCGGATTACGCCGCCTTCAGTCGCAGCATCGGGCGTGCGCTTCGAGCGCGCGGGGCCGACCAACACAGCGTCGAAGACATAACCCAAGAGTCCTTTGCCCGCTTGTTGGCCATTTTAGGCCGTCTTGGTGCCGACGCTCGGTTGCCCTGGCTGCTCGTGACAGCCAACAATCTCTTGACGGACCAGCATCGGAGAGCATCAACTGCCCGTCGTAACCGATCTGAGCTTATCGAACTGAATCTGCAGCCGGCACAGCCACATCAAGTCTTCCGGAGGCGTCAAGTCGCAGATGCGGTCCGTCGCGTCCTCGACAACCTGGACCAAATTGATCGCTCGTACTTCCTATCTCACGCTGACGGCGTTTCAGTCACTGATTTGGCGGAATCGGTTACTGCAACGCCTCAAGCGGTTTCGGCGCGTATGTATCGGACGCGGGCCCGCATGCGGCTGGATTATTTGTTAGCCATTGACCAGGTCACACTGACAGATCCCCTGTGTCGACGGGTGCTGCTCGCCTTTTCCGCCGCCGATTGCCGTAGACAAAAGTCCCTGGGCGCCGATGACCATCTGGATCGGTGCTCGCTGTGCGCAGAGTTGGCGCACCGGCTCATTGTGCGAAGCTCGGCCGATCGCTGACGGCGACCGCACACTGCGTCGGACCTCGCCGTCGCCCGTCAGGTGAACTTCGATCTCATCGGCTTGCCGCGGTCCCCCGGTGGGCAGACCCCAGCCGACACGGCGCATGCCGGGCCACCCCCGCGAAGGAGCGAAGCATGAGCGCAATCGACAAAGCCAAGAACGCCGTCGAAAAGACCATGGGCGCCGGCAAGGAGAAGGTCGGTCAGGCCACAGACGACCAGTCCATGGAGGCCGAGGGGAAGGCCGACCAGACTAAGGGAAATCTGAAGGACGCCGGCGAGAAGGTCAAGGACGCGTTTAAGAACTGACAGATCGGCTTCAGCAGCCCCTGCAGCCAACCTGGCTGCAGGGGCGGCTCTGCGTTCGGGCATTTCCCGCCCCTGTCAGTACGGCCCAGGCTGCTTCGTGGCTGAGCATTGACCTGGCGCGAGTCGGGTTGCTTGGTGTCCAAGCGCCCAACGGCTTCGACGTCCAGTGCTCAGCGGCCAACTCCTAGGAATGTCGGCGGCACAGGTAGCAAACCGCCCCCCCCGAGGGGATACCTGCAGCCGAGCCTGATGCTGACATTGCGGCCCCGAACGGTTTCAGCTGACAAGGTCCGTCGTCGACAGCTCGACGGGGCCAGCCCAGCGGACGCCGACCGCCGACTGGCTAGGTCGTGCCCCGGAGGCGGCATTGCAGCGTCGTAGGCATACATGTGGTCGCGGACGCATAACCACCGGGATAGACGCATAAAGACGGACGACACTTTTGACCGGACGGTGACCCGCGCAGACGGCATCAGGCGTCAACGTCCCGCATGGACTGAGACTTGGCTTGGACGACTTCGCTTCGCGGGTCCGGGGTTTGGGTCCCCGACGGCCCACAGAATCGTTGCAACTAGTTAACGCCATGACAGCCAACCGTGTTTCAGGTCCGTACGTAGGGCCAATACCCAACGTGTCCCTTGCCGCGGCTAACCCCCGGAGTCGCGGTAAGGGCTCACGGCAGGTCATCGGTTTGATCCCGGTAGCCGAGTACTCCTGTAGCGGTTGGGCCGGGGTATCACTGCCGCCGTGCGTGCCTACGATGCGTCGGTCCCTCAGATCCCCGTCGGGGCTGGAGCGCTTCAAGTCGACGATTGTCTTGCGATGTTCACAGCCAAGCCCCTACCCCTGCACGGCCACCCCGTCGAGAATGAAGCCTTGCGGCTACGCCCGCGAGCGGCCCGAGGGCCGATGACAGCAGGAGGTGTCCGGTGAAAGGCAACGTGGGCAAGTACCGGCCCGATGACGGCATCGGCGACATCCACCCCGACGACGATCGAGGTGACGTTCCATTCTTTAAGGCGGGAATCGTTGGGCGGAAAGCGTTGCCGCGGGGTCAGCGGGTTGAATTCGAGTTGGAGCAGGGCCCCAAAGGTCCCGAAGCGGTAGACGTACGCCGGGTGCAGGACGACGAAGAGCAGCGACCCTGAATCGACAAGGTTCCGAGAACGCATTGAATGGCGAAGGGCCTTAGCAGAGCGAGCCGGCCGATGCGCAAGCTCAGGAGCCTTCGGGTCACCCGGACACGGGAGGGTTTCCCCCGGCTCCGGGTGGTCGCGGCCACCGAGACTTCAGCGAGGCGGTCCGTGGCGATGGACGTTACCGAGTCAACCCAATGAACCGCAGCCGTCACTTGAACGGGACGATGTCAAAGGCAAAGGCGTCGACTTGGCCGTTGGAGTCATTGGGGACAAGATTGCTGGACCTGGACAGGAAGCTGACGTGATTGCCGTCGGCGCTGATACCGGGGGCCGATGAGCCGGCATTGGACTGGCTGCCGTCCGACGCAACGGAGACACGGCTTGTGACGGCTGATCGGATGTCGCGAACGAAGACGTCGGTGTGGCGGTTGGTATCGGCGGCCACCAGATTGGTCGCTGCCGACGTGAAGGCGACACGGTCGCCGTTCGCCGAGATCGACTGCGGATAGCTCGCACCGTTGGCGGGAGTTCTGAGCCCGGCCAGCGACACCCGGATTATCTTTCGGGTGAGCATGTCCTTACGGAAGACGTCGAGAACGCCGTTGGGATCCGCTGTGCCATATGAGCCCATGGACTGATAAGCCACGTACCGGCCGTCCGGCGTCATGACAGGATTCTGACCGTCTTGTGCGATGAGCGACGCAACGCCGGTCTGACGGTCCCATCGGTACACGCCGTCCCGCGAGGCCAACGTTCGGTCGGCATGAACGAGCCCGTACGCGACAAAACGTCCGTCGGCGGACACCGCAACACCGGTGATGCTGTCGACAGCATCCTGGCTCTCATACACGAAGGTGCGCTGCCTGGTGCGCGCGTCGTACACCCGCACCGAGGAGATGTGTGCGTAGAGATCTTCATCGTAACCGGCGACGAACCGACCGTCCGGCGAGATGGCCGCCACACGCCCCCACTCCACCATCGAAGCCTTAGATGTAAGCCGGTCACGCAAGAACATCTGTCGATACGGATGTGGAGCGGCGGTCTCGACCGTGAAAGCGACCCACCGCCCGCCGGCCGACAGCTGCACCGGACCCACTACTGATGTATCTCCGAACCCGGCTCGGACCGGACCTGGCTGGGTGCCGTCCTGCAGAACCGAGACCAGCTGCACCTTTCTTGTCGATCGGTCGAGCACGAAAGCGTCGTTGCCGGTGCCGTTGGTGTCACTGGTAACAAGGTCCGGTGCCTGTGACGTGAAGGCCACGTACCGACCCGACGCCGACAGGCTCACGCTCGTCGCGGGGTAGCCCGCCGCTTGCCTGCCGCCGTTGGCCACCGACACGCGGGCCGTCGAGCCGAGAGTTTGGGTCGCGGCCGTCGCCGGCGTCGATCCGGCGACGACCGCAAAGGCACACAGACCGATGACCGGAAGGGCAGCCCGACCGGACGTTCGACGGTTTCGCGGCCGCCACGGGTGAGGAGTTCTGTCGCTGCGCATGGACGGCTGCTCTCCGCTCACGATTCTCAGGGACCGGGACCGACGGGTTCGGCCGGCTGCATCATTCGCCGGCCAAGTCGGCATTCCTGCTGCGCCCATCCGAAGCTTTCGCGGCCGTCGATCGACGGGCAGGTGCGACGCCAACCGACCACGATGCCTGCCTCGATAGCGCAACGACCGCCCTTCCCAGACGGACATACTGACCGACTCGCCATAGGCGTGCGGCCACTCGTTCTGAGCATGGCCGCCGCCCGTGTATCCGTCGGCAGGAGGACAGTCGGCACACCTGCAACCGGCGGGGCAACGAGGCAAGGTTCAAGCAGCTGGACTCGTCACGCCACGACATCGACGTGCAGACGTGTGGCCAGCGGGCACGAATATGTCACCTCTAAGCAGCCTGAATGCGAAAGTCGAGCAGCATGATCATCTTGGCAGGGTTCACCGTCTTACTGATCGCTGCGGGTATGGCGGTGATCTGCCGACTACTACGACTGCTAAGCCGGCCTCATCGGCAGCGGCGATACGTACGACGAACACCCCCAGCAGGTGGTAGCAGTGCCCCGTTCGTGACGGAGCCGCAGGCGGCCTGGACCCGGCTGGATGACCTGCAGCTGGACCGCCTTTTGAAAGATGCGGCGCCTTAGTTTCGCGCTGACGTCTTCTCATTAACGCCCGGCCCCTTGGATTGAATCCACCGACTATCAATGGCAGAGCCTGCTCGCTACGTATCTCTTGGGTTGCCGGCATGTGAAGGTGCCTATGCCAACCCACCGGGATCAGCCGGGCGGCGCCGAGACTGCTGCCCCCCAAGTGCACGTCTGTCCGCCTCCTGACCGACAACACCATCGGCGCCCATCTCCAACGCAGCGGTACTACGAGCGCGGGCCACGCAACGCGGCCGGGGATTAATGAGATCTGACCGCCGAGGCTCGGACCGGCGTCGCTGCCGGTCCGAGCCCTGGCAAGACCTTGTCTGCGGAAGGTTCGGCATGACGTTCAGCTGCACGGTCCACCAGAGCGGACGTTGTCTGCTTGCTGTCGTCGTCGGTCGGCTCGACGGGGATAGCGCATCGGCGTTGGCCAGCACGATCTTTGGAGCGCTGCAGTCGTAGGTGGACCTGGTCGTTGACCTGACCAGAGCCACGTTCATGGACTCGGCCGGACCAGACGTGCTTGTAGATGTGGCTGCAGCCACTGAAGCACTCGATGGATCACTGGAATTCGTCTTCGGAAAGCACCCGTATTCCTGGCTCGGAGCCAGTATGGGTGTTGGATCTGCAGGCCCGTCCTGCGGCAGGTGCCACTCACGACGGACTGACCGCCGTAGGCGACGGGCACGGGCGACTGACCGGTGACCTCAGGGCTTTGCCTACCGTCCGACACCGTGCTATCGCACCTGAAGCCCGTTCAGTCCTGCCGTACGCCCCGATGGGATATGCAGGGGCGGCCGGCTTTGCGGTGATTCCCGGCCGCCCGGCAAAACGCGTTTGCCCTTCGCAGAGCTTGTCTTGTCGGACGCTAGCCCATTACTGCTCTCGACTCTGGAACGGTCGGCTGATCCGCAGAGGTGTAATGAACAACAATGCGGTCGCGTCCTGTCCGTTTTGCCTCGAACAGCGCCGCGTCGGCCCTAGCGATCAGCGCTGGAAGCGCCTCCTGAGGTGTTGCGTCGACGACCCCGAAGCTGACGGTGAACCTTGGCAGCCCTGCCACGGTGAGGGCTGCCGCAAGCCGCTCGCGGACCTCATCCAACGCACGGTTGGCCTCACGCGTATTACAAGACGCAAAGGCAATCACGAACTCCTCGCCTCCGTGGCGACACAACAGATCGTCGCTTCGAACGCTGCCACGTAATACATCGCAGAACAGGCGTAGGGCGCGGTCGCCGGTGTCGTGTCCGTACGTGTCATTCAGCCGCTTGAAATGATCAAGATCGGCCATCGCAATCGTCCACGTCGGTATGTCGACACGACGGGAGGTAACGAGCTGCTCGAATGAGCGCCGGTTCAGTAGCCCTGTCAGACTGTCGGTATTGGCTTGCAGTTGCGTATCGGCCATTACTCGCAGCAGGCCAATTCGGCTCCCGGCCAGGTTAGCCAGCGTGCCCAACCGCTGCACCTGTTCGGTGGTGAAGGCCGGGTTGCTCCGGGCAGTTCCATGGTCAGCTCGAGCGGTTGCGTGCAGCACACCTACGGTGCGGCCCATGATGGACACGGGGACGCACACCGCTGCATCCACCGGCTGGGCACGGCCACGCAGTTTAGGGCAAGCATCAAGCTGGCCGGCGTCGTTGAATAACTGCGTCTGCGCTCGCCGGGCGGCCGGGCAGTGATCCGGCGAGGTCACCGTGCAACCGGACGCGTCACCACCGGATGCGGAGGCCGCCATTCTCCGAAGGTGCGCATGGCTGTTGTCGGCAAGTAACAGTTCTGCTGCTGCATGCGGAAGTGTTGCCGCTAACGCCCGCTCAATCACATCGATGGCTTCCGTCTCATCTTCGGCCATCTCCAAGGCGTTGCTCAACCGGCTTTCGAATTCTTGCCGTCTTGCCTGGAGCTCACGCTGGGCGGCGCCTCGGTTGGCGTCCTGGGCCGCGGCGGCTGAACGGCGAGCCAGGGCGGCCACCACGTCGTCACTGCGGCGTTGCTGGGTGATGTTTGCGCGCACGATGATAAAGGTGACCGGTACGTAGAGCCCGCCGAGCCATCCAACCGAAGCGGGCAGTTGAGCACTGCCCGAGGCGGTCAAATCCGCCAAGAGCAGGGCAACGAACCCGAGCGTGGGCATCATGAAGAAGCCGAGCACTGAGCTGACGAGCGCGACGTGACGCGTCCGGGCACGTTCGAGCTGCCACTCATCCTCAGTTATCGCTTCACAATCCGCGATGGCCCTGTCATCCACATCTGTCACCTCGGCAACAGGGGTGACAACATAGGCTCTTTCATCGATATCCACGGCCGTCCCTCCCGTTGTCGGCTCACCCGTGGACTCGCCGTATCCCCTTTCGCCCGAGGACGGGCGAAGCGCTCAACACGGACAGCATCGACTGCGTCAGCGGCAGGCTTTAGCCCACTGCTCAGGCGACGAGCGCTGCCGGCTTTGGACGGCAATGACGGCCAGCTCCCGGACCTGGCAAGATCGCCGGATATTCAGGCGTGTGGGCGTGGGTGACGCCGGACGGCCGTGATCTGCTGCGGTCGGCAGCAGTGTGCTGGGCCGTTGGGTGACTGCACCGGCGCATTCGTAGCGATCATGCACAGGTCACCTCCCGTCCGGTCGACCAGAAGAGCAAGTGGGGATGGCCTGCATGCACGCCCGAACGGCCCGTCACGGGCAGTCGAACCGAGGACCGTATCGCCGTCCGGATCGGGATTGCTGGACAGAGAATGTTTCGATGCAGGACCCGAACCGGGCCGTACAAATCGTGGCCGTTCTGACACAGGCCGGAGTTGGCGTCAGCATCGACGACTACGGCACCGGCTACTCGTCGCTGTCGCACCTTTCCAGGCTTGCGGCGGACGAGCTCAAACTCGACCGCTCACTCGCGCAGAGCGCCGTCACCGACACGCGAGCGGCAGTCGTCGTCGGAGGGACGATAGAGCTGGCGCACCCGGTTGGGCCCCTCGGCCGTCGCGGAGGGAATCGAGACCGAGATTGCCCATACGAGACTGGCGCAACTCGGCTGCGACGTACTGCAGGGATACCGCTACGGCCCGGCTGTCCCCCACTCACGCCTCAACCTGAACAAACGCTCACTTCGCATTCCTTCACCCCGACGCGCCGAACGCTTCGCGACGACGGTCGAGTGACCTGACAAGCACTCGAGCTGCAGCCTCTTGGCGGCTTGACAGACGCAACGGTTGACCGAGCTTGATGTCCTCTCGCCGTTTGCCTAGGACCGTCGGCGATGGCGAGTAACCAGCACGCCGACAAGGAAGCCCAACGCTGCCGAGACAAGTAGCGCAAGCCACAGCCACGTTGTCACCTGCGGTCCGATGAATCGGATCCGGGTCTTGCCGCCGTTTTCGGCGATGAAAACGATCGCCACGATGGCGATGACTGCACCGATTGCTTGCTGTGCTGACGGTCGCCACTTCTGATGTTGCTGTTCGGTGTTCGGGTTTGACATCTTCCCGATCTACCACGAGAGCGCTCCATAGCCTCTCAGGCACGACGTCCCTCGTCCCCGCCGGCGAGGCATGCACGTTCGACCGGACTGAACCCGGGCCTGCGCGTCTCACAACGGTCAGCCGGCGCAGACCGCGCACTGGCTCGAACTCGTTCGTCGTCGAAGGCGGCCCCATCGGGCCGGCCAACCGGTGGTGGAATCACCCGAAAGTGTCATGCTGCGCCGACCTTCTTGTTGTTGAAGGCAAGCCGCCGATGTGCACGGCGTGAATGACCTGGCGACCGCGACTCACTCAACGGCTTCGCACCCGACGACCACGTCGCACGGGCGCAACCGACGGCGTACTGCCGGAACCGCCGCGGCGGCCGCAGCGACGATGCTTTCCGCCGGTCTGATCCTTGCTCCGGCAGCGAGCGCGGTCTCGCCGCTGACGGCAACAGGGACGTCCGTGACAACCGTCGCGACCGGCTCCACTACGGTGCTCCCCGGCTACTCGCTGGCGGGCGCCGCTTCGAGTGACGTTCTGCAGGTCACGCTATCCACCGACACCGGCAGCCTGACACTGCCGACCACGACGGGCCTCACCCTTGCCTACGGCTACTCGTCGTTCAGCGCGTCGACGATCTCCTTCACCGGCAGCCAGGCCGACATCAACAATGACATTCCCAGTCTTCAGCTGGTCGCCGGCAGCAATGCCGGCAAGACGGCGACCGTCAGAATGCAGACGTTCACCCAGCAGCCGAACCTCACGTACTCGGCGCCGAACCAGCACTTCTACGAGTACGTGCCGGCGGCGAACATCACGTGGTCGGCGGCTGCCACCGCGGCCGCCCAGAAGACGTACGGCGGGCTGCCGGGTTACATCGCCACCATCCCGACGAACGCCGTCAACAACTTCGTCGGCAGCAAGATCCAGGGCGCCCAGAACGTCTGGTTCGGTACTCGGTCGTTCCTCAACGACCCGGCGTTCCCGGCTTACCCGCGGGTCTGGAAGTGGTACGCGGGTCCTTTGGCCAACCAGTTGGTCTCGGCCTGCTCCAGTGTGACCGGAACATGCTCGTTCTCGACCGGGACGAACGGGATGAACGGGAACAGCTACTCGCACTGGGCAAGCGGCGAGCCCAACAACTACCAGTACAGCGCGAGCACGGCCGGCTCTGGCGAGAACTCCGCGGTGACAAACTGGCAAGGCACGACCGGCGCCTGGAACGACCTTGCCGACAGCAACACCAGCGCCATCGCCGGCTACCTCGTCGAGTACGGCGATCTCGTGAACGGTTACACCACCGCGCCGGTTGGCTCCGCTCTGGTCAGCAACGCGATCACGATCACCGGTCCGCCCGACGCTCCGTCGGCGCCGAATGCCTCCCTGAGCGGGACGACCGCGACGGTCTCGTGGACGGCGCCGACGAACAGCGGCTACGGCACGGTCAGCGGCTACACCGTGACGGCGAGCCCCGGTGGCGCGACGTGCACGCCGAGCCCGGCGACGGCGACCAGCTGCCAGATCGGTGGTCTCACCAAGGGCACCCCGTACACCTTCGCGGTGACGGCGACCAACGAGTTCGGCACCGGCGCTGCCGCCACCACCGCTGCTGTCACACCGCGCAGTGTCCCGGGGGCTCCGACCGCGACTGTCAGCGGTCACGGCAACGGCTCGCTGCAGCTGAGCATCATTCCGCCGGTCGACAACGGCGGCGCGACAATCACCCGCTACCAGGCGTCCACCGACGGTGGCACCACCTGGAACACGCTCACCACCTCCGGCACCAGCCCCGTCACGGCCAGCATCTCCGGCCTCGTGAACGGGACTTCCTACCCCGTCATCGTGCGGGCGAGCAACAGCCAGGGCGACGGCGCCGCGAGTGCCGACGTGAACGGCACCCCGTCCACTGCGGCGTCCGCGCCGACCGGCGTGACCGTCACCCCGGGTGACAGTGAGGCCTCGGTGGCCTTCACGCCGCCCGCCTCGGACGGGGGAGAGCCGATCACCGGCTACACGGTGACTGCCAACCCGGGCGGCCTCACCGCCACCTGCGTCGGCAGCCCCTGCGTCGTCACCGGTCTCACCAACGGCACGGCGTACACGTTCACCGTGAAGGCGAACAATGCGAACGGGGCGTCGACGTCATCGGCCACCAGCAACTCCGTGGTGCCGGCTTTGGTGCCGGACGCGCCCACCGATGTGACGGCGGTCTTCGGTGACACCGAAGCCACGGTGTCCTTCACCGCCCCGGCGTTCGACGGCGGGAGCACC
This sequence comes from Frankiaceae bacterium, assembly GCA_965199805.1. Taxonomy (GTDB): domain Bacteria; phylum Actinomycetota; class Actinomycetes; order Frankiales; family Frankiaceae; genus DATAZK01. The sequence continues at coordinate 1,366,118 of CBDATO010000001.1, forward strand.
ATCACCGGTTACACGGTGACCTCCGCTCCGGGCGGCCTCACCGCCTTCTGCGCGATGAGCCCCTGCACGGTCACGGGCCTGGCCAACGGCACGCCCTACACCTTCACGGCCGTGGCGACGAACCCGATCGGCAACTCGGTCGCGTCTGCCGCGAGCGCCGCCGTCACCCCGGCCGGCGTGCCGAACGCACCGACGGACGTCGACGCGACCCGGGCCGCCGGCTCGGCCGTCGTCACCTTCACGGCGCCGGTGAACAGTCACGGTGCGCCGGTCACCTCCTACACGGTGACCTCCGCCCCGGACGGCATCACGCAGGTCTGCACCAGCAGCCCCTGCACGGTGACCGGGCTGAGCAACGGCACGGCGTACACGTTCACCGTCCAGGCGACCAACGCCGCCGGTGACTCGGTTGCCTCGGCGCCCTCGTCGGCGGTGACACCGGCAACGGTGCCCGGTGCGCCCACCGGCGTGACGGCTGTGGCCGGGTCCGGTCAGGCCGAGGTCGCCTTCGCCGTCCCGTCCGACGACGGCGGCAGCGCCATCACGTCGTACACGGTCGTCTCCTCGCCGGGTGGCATCACAGCGGTCTGCACGAGCAGCCCGTGCGTCGTGTCCGGTCTGACCAACGGCACCAGCTACACGTTCGGCGTGTACGCGACCAACGGGGTCGGCGCCTCGGCGAACTCCACCTCGTCGGCCGCCCTCACCCCGGCGAGTGCTCCCGGCACGCCGTCGGGTGTGACCGTCGCCCGTAACGGCGCTTCCGCCACCATCTCGTGGTTGGCGCCGAACAACGGCGGCGCCCCCGTGACCGGCTACGCCGTGTCCGTGAGCCCGGGCGGCGCCACCTGCACGCCCGACCCGGCGACCGCCACCTCGTGCGTCGTCACCGGGCTGAACACGATCGGTGACTACACCGCATCGGTCACGGCCACCAACGTGGCCGGGACCGGCACCGGTGGGACGGCTGCCATCGTGGCGGCCACCGCACCGTCCGCGCCGAGCACCCTGACGGCCGCACCGACGACCGACGGTGAGGGCGTCGTGCTCAGCTGGACGGCACCGACCGACAGCAACGGCTCGGCGGTGTCCTCGTACACGGTCGTCTCGTCGCCGGCCGGTCTGTCCTGCACCCCGTCGCCGGCCACGGCCACGACGTGCACGATCAGCCCGATTCCCTACGGCGTCGACTACACCTTCTCGGTGCTGGCCGGCAACGTGGTGGGCGCGAGCACGCCGGCCACCGCGTCGTTCAACCGGCTCGGGGTGCCGACGGTCCCGGTGGCACCGGAGTACACGCCGACCCGCAGCGGGTTCGGCATCTTCTTCCACAAGCCGCTGAGCGATCGGGGCAGCGCCATCCTGGGCTACCGCGTCAGCCTCAACGGCGGAGCGACATGGCAGGACCTCACCTACCGCGGCCCGGTCACCGGCCCGTACACGGCGAGCGTCTCCGGGCTGACCCCGGACTCGACGTACACGGTGCGGCTGCAGGCGTACAACGCGATCGGCCTCGGTGAGGCCAACCGGCCGCCGGCGATCGTGCGGACGCTGCCGCTCGCGGTGCCGTCTGTGTCGATCGGGCTCGAGGTCACCCCGGCCAAGGGCAGCCTCAAGCTCTTCTGGCACAAGCCGCTCGACGAGGGCGGGACGCCGATCACCGGCTACCGCGTCAGCCTCGACGGCGGCTCGACCTGGCAGCCGCCGCTCAAGGTCTACGGACCGGCGAGCGGGCCCTACACCGCCACCGTGGCCGGGCTCGTGCCCGGACGCAGCTACGCCGTACGCATCCAGGCCTGGAACGCGGTCGGCTACGGCGGCGCCCCCCGGGTGCCGATCGTCGTCGCCCCGAATTAGCCACCGATCTACGACCGTACGGGTGGGCGGCGCCTATCCATGAGATGCGATGAGCGCCGCCCTACCGCTCATGTGTGGCTATGGACGAGCGAACACTGTTCATGTGTTACCGGCTGGTCCCCCTGGCATCGAGAGCATCAGTCGGCGCGCGGACGTGCTGGTTTCATGTTGAAAACACCATGAGAATGTGTGAGCGTAGCTACGTGGCAGGATGCTGCGCCGTTTTCGAGTGATCAGCTCTTGCCTACCAGCGGATCGATGTGCAGTCAGCGGGCTGCCGAATCGACGCCCGGGGCAGTCGGCTAGGTTCTCAGCCGGTTTGCGCCCGCCACATGCGTCTCGTTGTGTGGTGGAACGCGTTGTCCGACGCTGAGAAGGCAGCATTCGGCGCAGGTGACTACGCCGGTGTCGACGTCGGCAGCCTTCGGTCGGCGCTCGACCGAGAGCCCTTCGCGGTTCACAGACATTCGAACGGAACCGCCCGCAGGGTTCCGGACTCCCCCGACCTCGATGGGTTCCAACGGTGGCTTACAGCCGGTCAGCCGTGATCAACGAGACGGCAATTCGAAGTAGGCCCGCGATTCTGTTGCTGAGCGGCGCCCTGCGCCGCAGCCATCCAGCGCTCGCGTCCGTGACCGGGCGCCCGGTCTCCCTTGTCGCGCCCACGCTTGGGGACGAGGAGTGCTCGGACAGGCGTGGGACGGGTGGCCGTCAGACGGTGCGCGGGCGAGCCAGGAATCAGGTCAGAAGCTGCACGCGAAGCGCTGCATTGACGGCCGCGGCATAAACGAGTTCGGCCCACACGGTTCTTTCGCAGGCCGCTTGTTGATCGTCTGTGAAGGGAATGCAGCCGGACGCTGGTCGCATCTGCTGCCAGAGGCGGTGCGCCGCGAACAGCTCGTCACGGGCGCGCTGCACTACGTCGGTGTTATGCCAGGACTGCGACCCCAGGATGACGACGACGCCCTCGGCCGAAGCTTGGCTGGCTGACACTCGTGCTGCCTGATCGGTCGACTGCCCCGCCGCATCACTCGGACAGGTGAAGGACCACAGTCAATGTCCGCCCATCAGCATCGACCTCAACGCACTGCTGCACAGTCACCGAGGACGTCCCGTGAGGTCATGTTGACCCGGGGCTCCCAAACGGCTGTGGGTCATCTCCGAAGTCAGTCCTCGCGGGCCCCTGCACGCCAGCGGTGACAGAAGCCAAGTGAGTGGCGTTGCCTCTGCGTCGAACCTCATGGCCGATGATCCTGACACGCCCAGTGAATAGGGGACTGCTGCACGGATCTGTGACATCTGAGATCGCTTGGCGGGATAGCCGGGCTGGGAGGATGTTGCTGTGCCAAGACCGTTCCCAAAGGAGTTCCGCGAGGACGTCGTGCGGGTCGCCCGGTGACCGGGGTCCGGGTGTGACGCTCGAGCGAATCGCCGCCGACTTCGGGGTGCATCCGATGACGCTCTCGAAGTGGATGCGTGCCGCTGATGTCGAGGATGGCGTCAAGCCTGGCGCCATGACCGATCAGCTTGCGGAGTTGCGTGCGCTCAAGCGGCGCAACCGGCTGCTGGAGCAGGAGAACGAGGTGCTGCGCCGAGCGGCGGCGTATCTGTCGCAGGCGCAGCTGCCGGGAAAAGGCTCTACCCGCTCGTGAAGGAGCTCGGCGCCGCCGGTGCCCGCATCCGGGGGCCGGTGGCGGTGGCGTGCCGGGTCCTCAAGCTCCACCGCCAGCATTACTACTCCTGGCTCGCCCGGCCCGTCACCGACGCCGAGTGGACGCAGGCGCACCGCGCTAACCCCCGTCTTTCAGCAGGCCGTTGAGTCGAAGATCATCGGCTTCTTTGAGGGGTTGAGGCGGATGCTTCGGAGTGTGGGCAGGGCGGCGAGACACGACAATCGAATTTCGCGGCCAGCGCAGATACCCCGCTCAAAGGCACCGAACGACCCTCAGCGACACGCCCCTGCATGCATGCTGGACGCACCTTCAGATCTACCCGGCTGCTGACCGCGGCGGCTGATCACTGGTCGGCGTAGCCAGGGACTTGATCGCGGATCTTCTGCATCTCGGCGTCGTCCGACACGCCCTGGAAGTCGGTAGCGTGGCGTGTACGAGGCCTCGAGCGCGGTGATCTCCTCACCGCTGAGCCCGACGTCTAGGGACGCCACCGCGTCGTCGATCTGAGTGGTGGTGTTGGCGCCGACCAGCGGGGCGCAGACCACCGGCTTGCTGCGCAACCAGGCCAGCGCGACCTGCGCCCGGGTCACTCCGCGCGCCTCGGCGATGCGCCCGACCGCGGCAATGATCGCGTCGTTGCTGTCCGCCGTGGGGGCGGGATAAAGCAGGTCGGCGTAGCCGCCGTCGGTCTCCGCACGAGACGTTGCGTTGGCGGCGTCGGCCGGGCGGGCCAGACGGCCCCTGGCGAGCGGGCTCCAGACAACAGTGCCGACGCCCTCGTCGAGGCAGAGCGGGATCATCTCCCGCTCCTCCTCACGAGCCAGCAGGTTGTAGTGGTTCTGCATCGACACGAACCGGGCCCAGCCGTTGCGCTCCTGCAGGTGCAGCGCCTTGGCGAACTCCCACGCGTGCATGGACGACGCTCCCAGGTAGCGGACCTTGCCCGCTTTGACGAGGTCGTGCAGCGCTTCGAGCGTTTCCTCGAGCGAAGTCGCATGGTCGTTGCGGTGAACCTGATACAGGTCGATGTACTCGATTCCGAGCCGGGAGAGCGAGTGCTCGACCTCCGTCAGGATCGCCTTCCGTGACAGGCCCTGGCCGTTCGGCCCGGGACGCATCGGGTGACGCAACTTGGTCGCGATGACAACTTCGTCCCGGTCGGCGAAGTCACGGAGGGCACGGCCAAGGATCTCCTCACTCGAGCCGTACGAGTACATGTTGGCGGTGTCGAAGAAGTTGATGCCTGACTCCAGGGCATGCCGGATGAGCGGCCGGCTCTCGTCCTCAGCCAACGACCAGACCGGATGACCGCGCTGGGGATCGCCATAGGTCATCGCGCCGATGGCAATAGGCGACACGTCGAGTCCTGTGTGGCCAAGTTTGATGTATTCCACCATTCACCTCTATGTTCGGAGATCTCTCCGCTCACGGTACCGGAGAGTTCTCCGTTTTGACAAGGACGTGCTATGCCCCGAGCCGATGCGCAAGCGAACAGGGACCGCATCCTGCGGGTCGCGCGAGACGCATTCCGGGCGGACGGCACCACGTCCATGAACCAGATCGCGCAGCGAGCCGGGGTCGGAGCCGGCACGCTCTACCGCAACTACCCGACCCGGGAGCACCTCGTCCTCGCGGTGTACCAGGACGAGGTCAACCACCTGGTCGAAGCGGTGCCCGGACTCCTTGTCTCGATGCCGCCGGTCGACGCGCTACGAAGCTGGACCGCCAACCTCGTCGACGCCATGCGGCGAAAGCATGGCCTCGGCGACGCTCTGACCCCGAGCAGTCATCTAGCAATCACGCAGCAGACGTACGGTCCCGTCCTCGCCGCCATCACGACACTCTTCGACGCCGGCAAACAGGCGGGCGAGATCCGCACCGACGCCGACCCGGGCGACTTCCTCGTCTTCACCGGCGCACTCTGGCGAGCACCGACTACGCCGATGGATCGGTCGTCCGCCATGCTCGATGTCCTGCTCGACGGACTCAGCAGCCGCTAACCGCCTCCGCGAAGGACGGTGGGCTCGCGGCAGTCATGACGTGCACGTGGATGAGACCCCGGGATTCGAGATGGAAGCGGCCTTCGGCGCCTTCCATCTCGACGCATGGCGTCTCGATCGCTGCACGCCGCGTCCATTGCGCGTCCATCCACGCTGCTGCAACCGCCTTCAAAGTACGGCAACCGAATCCCGCGCGGTACGCCTGGATGCCTTGCTCAACGACACTAGACGACACTCGTCGGCAGGTCCCTGCATGCATGTAGGACGCACTTTTAATCCGCGGGTTCGGGGTTCGAGCCCCCGACGGCCCACCGCATATGTGCAGCTCAGAGGCATGATCACGGACCAACCGGCGACTGTCCAAGATCTTTAGTCCATCCTTCGTCCATCTGGCACGGACTCGGCACTCCGGCGTACAGGAACGAGTCCGTCGCCCAATTCGCTTGCTCCGCCCGCTCGTTCGCTGTGAAGCACTGCGAGTGCGAGCGTCATCGGCAATCGAACGCGATTGGTCCAACGTTTTTACTCATCGGGGTCAGCATCGAACCACGTGTTCGTGCTCGCGAGCGCCGCCACCGTGGTGACTTCGTAGAGCATTCGCCTTTCAACCTGCTCGACTGCCCGCTGGACAAGGACGGCTGGCCAGTCCGCGGGCGCTTTTAGGACCTCATCGGATAGCTGGCCGCGAATTGCGCCGACGTTGATGTTGCTAGCTAGTAGGAGCGGCGCGGGCGGCGGCGCCGCGGGATTGCCACCCCACCGTCTGGCGCCGCAGTAGCCGGCTGGGTGTGGGCGTCGAGGTATCGGCTGATGTCGGCGGGTCGGAAGCGCAGTTGCCGGCCGAGGCGGACGACCGGGAAGCGGCCGGCTTCGACCTGGTCGTACAGCCAGCTACGCCGGCACGCCAGCGCCCGGCACACCTGTTCCGGGGTCCACAGTTCGGGCATCGAACCGCTGCCCGCAGTGGCCCTGACATCAGGGTTGCCCATCTGCTCAGACGGAGAACTTGTGCTGCCGCTGGGTTGGCGGCTGTCTCGCGGCGATCGGATGGTCACGTATCCCCTTCCTGTTGCGCTGGCGACTGGCTAACCCGTCACCAGATGAGCGCCCGAGACAAAGCGGCCAGGCGTGCGCCGCAACGTCGGCAGTCGGCGGACGCCGGCCGGGTGGGTGTCGGACCGGTGTCGGAGATGGGACGGAGAACGGGCAGTGCAAACCGGCCGGTCGACGGACCACCTAGGTGAACTGGCCTAGCCTGGGTGGATCACTCTCCGGGTCGCGCGAACCGATGTCGCGGTCACGCTGGTTTCGTCGAGCTCACCGCGCTGGCCGCACTCGGAGACGCGCGGCCCTTGTGTTGCTTTCAGCGGGCGGACTTCGCCCGAAGTCTCCCCAGGGGACTTGAGGCCCCTGTTGGCGGCGCCGACCCGGGCGTCTACCGCAATCGGGCGGGACCAGCGGGAGGGTCTACCCGCCCGCGCCCACAAGCCCCGATGGCGTCAACACCCACGGAAGCTCTGCGCCCTGCAGCCCGGGAACGGTTGGCTTCCGCGCGGTTGGCTATACGCGCAGCGAGACGGCGACGGGCGACTAACGCGAAGTGGCCTGGGCGCGTCCGACGACGTTCTCGCGGTCATGTGCCTGCAGCCAGTGTCCCGTCTGCGGCTGTCGACCTAGTGCTGCGCACCGTGCCAACCGGAGACGCCGGCCTGCCGGGCGACCTGCAGATCCCGAACCGGCAAGCCATCGTCACGCAGTTCTAGTTTGTTCCGTGTCAACCTTTCCGACCGCCTAGCCGGTTAATCATCATGGAAGGCTAGTGACCGCTTAGATGCAGCATTGCGGCAGCGACGGCGCCTGGATGCTCGGTAAGTACTTACGCGAGTGAGCAGGAGCGCTCTGCCTTCCACCAGTCAGTCGTCTGTCAACACGCGGTCGGAGTGCACATGTGGATGCGGTTGTTCGGGGCGGGCGCAGCGGTGGCAAGCCTCGTGGCCGGGGTAAGCGCCTGCGAGGTGTCGCAGGTCGACTGGGCAAACCGTTCCTATGTGGTGAGCCCGGCCTGCGCTCCGGCGCCGGCAATGACTGCCGGCACGGTCACGCTGCACAACGGCAACGGAACACGCCTGGGTACCAGCGCTTCGGGCGGCACGCGGGTCACGCTCGCCGCCGTCTACGAAGGTGACATCACTCGTGACGGCGTACAGGACGCGGCTGTGCTGCTCAATTGCCACGACACCATCGGCGGCAACAACAACAGCTCTGAGATCCAAGTCTTCACGCGGGACGCCAAACCTGTCCAGCGTCTGCTGGCGCCACGGAAACATCCCGGTGGCACGTTCTTCGCGCCTTACTTCGTCTACGACCAGATTCAGATTCACGATGGCGCCCTGTACACCGGCGTCGACAGCTATCTGCCGGGTGACCCACACGCGAGGCCGTCCGCCCACGACGTGTACCGCTGGGACTGGAACGGAAACGGCTTTACACCGGTCGACCTCGTCTCAACCGTGGTTTTGAAAGGCGCCGAACTGACGCTCCCCGCAGGTTGGGTGATCGAGGCGGCGACACCGGCGAATGCGCATTCGCACCCCATCGCGCCGACGTGGTGCCTCATGCCGCACAGCCGTTCCGTTCCAACTGACGCCGACGCGCCGGGTTGCACGATCGCGTTCCGGATTATCCCGACGTCGGTTCAGCTGTCGCCCGACACCCCGGGTGGTCTCGTCGGCAACCCGGAATTCTGCGACCCCCGGCAGCCACAGGCGGTGAGCCTGCTCACGCAGGCCAACGCCGATCTCGGGGGTCGTCGCGCCGCCTACCGCGTCTGGCGCTATTCGTGCCTGGACGGCACCCGCCGGACGGTCGAGCAATACGTCACCTCAGCTGCGCCAGGCTACGTCCTGTACTCCTCCCAGGCGACCAGCACAGTCCATTCGGGCATGACGCAAATTGCCCGGACTGCCCAACTACCCAAACCGACCGGGTGACGTCGGCCTCAGCATCCTGACTGCGACGGAAAGGACGCGGCGATGGCGGCCTTGGCCGACAACGGGTTTCGGGACTTCGTCCTGAACGAATCCGCTGGCCTGTTACGCGCAGGGTGGATGCTCACCGGCGACCGGACGTCGGCCGAGGACCTGCTCCAGACAGCCCTGGCCCGGACGTGGCCGCACTGGACTCGGATATCCGAGCAAGGCACGCCGGCGGCGTACGTGCGCACCGTCATGGTCCGCACCTACGCGTCGTGGGCCGGCCGGCGCTGGAACGGGGAAACGCCCTCGGAGGCAGTGCCCGAGCCAGCTCGAGACGACTACGGCTTCTCAGCGTTCGAGGAACGCGACCAGCTGGCGCGCGCCCTTGCGAAGCTTCCGCGCCGGCAGCGGGCCGTCATCGTCCTGCGCTACTACCTCGACTACTCCGAACAGCAAACCGCCGAGGCGCTCAACTGCTCAATCGGAACGGTCAAGACCCAAGCCGCCCGAGGCTTGGCCCGCCTGCGAACAACAACCTCAACCGGCGCAGAGGCGAAGGAGCGTGAGCTTCAATGACCGACGACTTGCGACGCGACCTCCAGCAACTACCCCCGCACATGGACGTCAGCCCTGCCCTTTATGACCGGGTCATCCGCCAGGCACTGCGCCGCCGGCGCGTCAGCCGCGCCGGATCGACCAGCATCGCCGCCGCTGTCGTCGGTGCCGCCGTCGCAGTCGCCGTGAGCGCCACCGGCAGCTCGTCGACAGCCCAGATCATTCCCGTCGCACCCCCAGCCGCCACCATCACGCCCTCGCGAACGACGCCATCGACCCCGTCGCCAACAGCCACGGCGATGCCGACCCCAGCGACCGGCGCCCCGTCGCCAGGGGATGTGACGAGCACCCCGGCCGTACAACCGACCGTGACACCGAACGCGACTTCGCTGCCAGAGCCCCCACCGTCGATACCGACACCACCACCGACAACCGAGGCTGCCCCGTCGGCGAAGTCGCCCGCTGCCCCGCCGTCCACGGCTCCGGTGCCCACCGGCTCGGTGAGCCCCGACCCGGTGACACCGGTCGCCTCCCCACCGCTCACATACGCGGACCTGCCGCATCCGACCGCTTGTACCATCGGCGGCTTCCCGGACGCAGACCAGGGCGCAGTCACCACGCTCTGCGTGCCGGACGGTTACCTGCTCACGGCGTCAACGAGCTGTCCCGCTGGATCGGCAACGATTGCCGGTGAGGGAGCCTGCTTTGTCGGCGGAGTGCGCAACGTCCTCGTTGCCCCCGTACCGAATGCTGGACTGCCACCCATCCGCGGGGCCGCCCTTGTGAGTCCGGTCTGCGAAGCCGGATACACGATGCTCGGCAACACGTCGGCAAGCTCAGGACCTATCCGCTGCATCCCGGACGCGTACCTGCCCCGCACTGGCTACATCTGCCCCAGTGGATCACAGCTGCAGACCGACCCGGCGCCGCTGTGCTTTGCCCCCGGCGCGCAAACCGTCATCGCTCCCGTCAAGGCCCCTTAGTCGGATGTGCCCTCGTGGCCAGAAAAAGAAAGGCTCAACATGCAAACGACAATCAGCCTCGGCTCTCAGAGGCGGCGGATCATCGGCGCCGTTGTATTGGCAGCCGCGGCCCTATCGCTTACTGCATGTGGCGACCAAGTGACCGCCGCCCGGGACTTCTACAGCTACGCCCATTACCAAGCGTCTCAGGCCAACGTCGCGGGGCAGCTCGCAGACATCATCGTTGCTGAAGGACCGTTGGCCGCGGACAAGGACGGAGTACCTGCGCCAGCTACCTTGTTCCGCGAGCGCTGCACGCGCCCCGTCGCCGCCGGCGCTATCTACACCTGCGTCGCCATTGTCAACACAGGCCAACGCATCTACATCGCTCGAGCAGCAACCTTGGATCCCATCGAGCCGCACACGCTTGCGGTTATCGCAGGGCCGCACGGCTCGGTAACCATTACGTCGGTCGGCACAGGCATGCAGTCCCACGACGTGAAAATCTCTTTACGCCCGTAGATGCCACGCGGCCCTCGCATCACAGCGATACCAGGGCCCGACGGTCGTCGCCATCGCCGGCGGCCCAGGCAGACTCCCCCTGAAGCTGCACACGTGTGGCGGCCGGGGCGCCGCCGCTTTCAGCAAGGCCACCCCCTGCTCCGGCGGCGGCACCCGCCGTCGTGCGCCGGTGGCCTACGCTGCCGTCGTGGCAGCGCCGTGGGATGACGACCTTGCAGTCCTAAACGAGTTCGCGGCCGGCGTCACCGCTCCGGAATGGGACCCCCGTCAGCCGCTTGCGGCTATCGGGCTACAGCTGTCAGACACGCCCCCGTACGCCTACCCGGACACCCCCGCCAACGCCCATCCCATCCTGTCGTGCGGGATGGACGGCATCCACTGGAGTGCCATGACCGCCGACACCCCGTCCAGCTACATCGTCGTCATGACCGTTCCCCCATCAACTGGTGTCAACGTCGTTGTCGGCGAATCTCTCCAAGAGTTCCTAGCCCTAGGCTGCCGGTCGAACTTTCTCAACCTCGGCGGCCTCGTCGAAGACTTCGCCTACACCCTCGACCCCGAGGACGAGGAGGCCGCGCCACTCATGGCAGCGTTACGCGACCACTTCGGACTGACCCCATGGCCGGACATACCGGGCCGATTGACTGAGCTCGCGGCCCGTCACGGCCGGCCCGAAGGCCGGGTGCCGCGCGACCCCGAAGCCGAGGCCGAGCTGATGCGTCTGAACGCTGAAGGCATGGCCTGGATGAAGCAAGCACTCGGCGACCAGGGATGAATCCCCGGCTGGCATGACGCCGTTTCGGCAACCGCCGTTCCGTCCTGCGTCACGCGTCCGTGCCCTGCTGCCACAGCCCAATCTGACGAAGGTGCGACCGCTGCCAGCCGCAGAGCGATCTCCATCTCGTCCACGGCACGTACGGCAGTTGTCCACGGTTCGTCGGCACACGACTTGCCTAGTAGTGCGGCCGCTGCAACCAACGAAGCCGGCGGCTGCTCGGCGGGTCCCGCTGCACTTATGCCCGGCCATCCAGGCCCGCCGCTCGATCAACCCCCGTCAAGACGAACACCCACACCCAACAGTCGCGGTGTGCACCCGGCGGGGGTGCAGCGGCGGTGACCAGCGTTCCCTCCGTCACCTCGGGGGCCGTTTGCAAGAACGGCCCCCAACACGGCCCCGCATGCGGCCCCCGATACGGCCGGCCGGTCGGCATCAGCCATCGGATGGATCTATACGGGGCGTTAACGCCCGTGGGTCGACGAGGCGTCGTCTGGCAGCAGCGTCCGAACGCCCAGAGGTCGGGTCGCAGGGTCAACCACTGGCGGTCTCGAATAGGTGCGATCGGGTCAGCGGACCGCAACGCCCTCATAGCGGCTTGAACAACCGGGTGACACCGCCATCGACGCCGTGCTCCAGCAGAGTTCGGGCACGCCGGCCACGCCACCCGATCCCAAGCAGTCCACGCTCACGCGGTCCTATCAACCCCTATCCCCAACAGTCGCGGTGTGCTGCGGATGGGCTGCCAGTGCCGGCGTGCTGCAGGTTCGACAACGACCGGGGGCTCCGATGAAAGGCGGACCCCCGGTTGGATCCCGAGTCGGAACCCCGGTTGGATGCCCCATAGGCAGCTGTTGTCGCCTGTGCTGGGACGTTCTTGGAGGGACGAGATGACTGTCGCTGGAAGTTTCATTCGCGGCGGCACTCGGCGACTGGCGTCCTAGCCCTAGCAATTCCAGCCCCGGCTACGAGTCGGACGGCTTGTCGCGCATGAACTGTTCGATGGCACGGTCGGCCTCCTCCAGGTGGAGCCGTGCCGCGTTCTGGGCGTCGCTGAACCTCATGCGGGGCGCGGTGTCGGATGCGTCGACGACCTCGAGGAGGCCTACGGGCGTGCGCACGTCCAGCGACACCAGGATGGCCTCGACGGCGTAGCTGCCCGGGGCCGGCGCGTCGTCATGACCGAATGCGACCGGCAGTTGCATGGACTCGCCTGGCGCCAACGTCCTGCCCTTGAAGTCGTGTGACAGCGGCGCGAACGCGAAACCGCAGTTCGCCGGACGTTGCCCGTCGGCGTCAAGGAAATGCGCGTGAACGAACGCGTGATCCTCACCGTCGGAAGTCCACACCGAATCTGCGGTGTTGGTCAGCGTGACGGTGACAGCGTCCAACTCCGTGCCTGCGACCCGCAGCGGCTCACCCCAGCCCAACGCCAGTCCGGCACGCCTGATGTCCTGCGTCGGACGTAACCGGTGGGTCCCGAGGTCACCCATGAACACCGGCAGACCGCCGTCCTGCGGCCACACCAATGCAGTCATCCAGGCGCCATCGTCGGTCGGCGCAGCGAACAGACGACGGGTACGGGACGGCTCAAGCCGGTCCCGTGCAGTCACCTCACGCCAACCCGTTTCGGGCAGCTCGGCCCGTAGCCAGTCCGGGACCGGTTCGCTGAACTCGCCAGGGAACACCGCATCCCACGGATCGCCCGCTGACTCGAAATCGGCGGCCAGCACCTCATAACTGCCCAGGTTGAGCCACCGGGACAGGCCGTCAGAATCAGTCACCAGGCCAGAATGCCCGCCTGTACGGCCGACGGTCACAGAAACGTTCCTGACCGTGGTGAGCATCGAATGCGGTGCAGCGCCCACGTGGTTGCGACCGGGACTCACAGGCGGTCCCGCTGTTTCGGATCCCTGGCACAGTGGCGAACCGGCAGCTTGCCGAGGTTGGCGGTTAGCCCCGGCCATCCGCGGGGTTCGCGCCCGGCTCCAGGCGATCACCGCCAGACCCTCGTGCTCGGCCGTCGAGCCCTTGGTGGCGGGTGCAACCTTTCGGCTTCTCGCCGCATCGTGTTTGGTAACGGCGCGATTGAGGAGGTTGTGTGGACGCGGCGGCTGAAGACCGATTCCACGTTGGGCGTCCAGCTGTTCTAGCCAGCTGCACCGCAGCGCGTACCTGCTCTGCGGGGACTGGCACGTGGCAGAGGACCTGGTGCAGGAAGCGCTCACACGAACGGCACTGCACTGGAAGCGGGTTGAATCTGCTGACAACCCGGACGCCTACGTCCGCCAGATTCTGGTCAATCAGGCCCGTCAACGGTGGCGGCGCCGTGCCGGCAGCGAACCGCCGGTTAACGCCATTCGAGACGCAGCGGTCCCGGACGGCGCCCAAGACCGCGCGGTACGCGCCGAGCTGCTTGCTGCGGTAGGGCGTCTACCCCACCGGCAGCGGGCCGCACTCGTCTTCCGCTACTTCGAGCAACTGTCGGAGGCCGAGACCGCTCTCGCACTCGGCTGCTCGATCGGCACCGTCAAAAGCCAAACCCACCGCGCGCTGACCGCACTCCGACGCATCCTGTCCACCGAGGAGCTGCCATGTTGACCGACGACCTCGCCGACGCGTTCCACGAGGCCTCTGCCGATCCACCCTTCCCCATCGACGTCACCCAAGCCACGTCAGCCGCCCGCAGAATTAGCCGGCGCAGACATGTCGGGCTCAGCACGCTGACCATCGTTGCCCTGCTGGGCGCCGGGATCGGCATCTATCCGCTGACCACCACCCACCAGGACACCGCCACAGTCCTGCCGAGACCGGCCCCCATCCCTGCGCTGGCCGTCGTCGACGGCGTCGACGTCACCTGGCTCCCGCCGACATTTGGCTCGGCCGGGACGCCCCATCTGGACGCGCTTTCCCTCGTTCAGGACTACGGGCTGACTCAGCGCTTCTCGACCAGAACACCAGCAGGGGCAACAGGGCCAGAAGGTTCCCGGCCTTACTTCACCGTCGGAGTGATGCGTAATCACCGCCTGAATTTGACCGAATTGCAGGCGCGATTTCGGGGCACCGGAATACCCGTAACCATCCACGGGCAATCAGGCATCTTCATCGACTTCGGCGATCCCCGCGTACCACCGAAGGCGCCGCAGAAGTACATGCCGGTCCTTTCGCTCGTCTGGCAGGAAACCGTAGCCGGACAGCCAGTCACGCTGCAGGTCAACGGCACCGCCGGCACCACCCTTGACCAGGTCAAGCGGGTCGCGGACGGGCTCGTTGTGCACGCTGCACCCGCTGGTCCGGCCGACAGCCAGGCGTCGACCACGCAGATCCGCGAGTCCTTCACCCAGGCCTTCACCGGCGGCAACCGGCCGAGCGAATCACTTGCCGCCATTGACGGCGGTGAGCAACTTCAAGCGGCGCAGACCAAGCTGGGCCAGTATCTGCCGCAGACAGCGCTCAGCAGCAGAGTTCAGGTACGAAAAATTAGCTTCTACGACGCCGACCATGCCCGCGTCGACATCACCCTCACCTACAACTACCTGGGCAAGCCTGCCAACCAGGACGTCCGGGCAAGCGCTGTCCGCGTCAGTGGCACATGGAGGGTCACGCAGGACAGCTACTGCGACGCCATCTCCATCACCAACATCCCCTGTCCCTGACGCCAGCGCCGAGCCGCAGCCGTGCGCGGACACGCTGCCATTGCCCGTGTCCGCTCTGGCCAGTACCGATTACCGGGACCCGACCTGCTAGCGGCCGCCGGCCGGGAAGCCGTCGCCGGATCCGGGTGCGGCGGAACCTTTCCGCGCTCTGCCCGTCTTTGACGGGTGGATGCGTTCGTCAGCGGTTGGCGGGCCGATGACCGACGGGTGGTGGGGCGGGTGATGGCGTCCTTCGTCGGCGATCACTCGTCGGCTACGGGCTCCGGCTCGGCCATGGTTCGGCAGCTCGAGCTGTTGCACACGGCTCACTACGTCGGTTTGGTTCGCCTGGCGGTCGCCCTCGTCGATCGCGAGGACCTCGCCGAGGAAATCGTCCAGGAATCCTTCCTGCAGCTGTTTCAGAGATGGGGACGCCTTCGTGACAGCGAGCTTGCACCGGCATATCTCCGGCGTGCGGTCATCAATCGCTCTCGTGACGAGCTGCGCTCTAGACGGATCCGCCGTAACCATCTGCCGAAGCCGCCGGACCCTGCCAGTAGCTCGGAAGACCAGGTCCTTGAGGCCGAGCGTGACCGTGACGTCGTTCAAGCTCTTGCAGCGTTGCCCGCTCGGCAACGGGAGGTGCTCGTGCTCCGATACTTCGCCGGCTTAAGTGAACGGGAGATAGCCGACGCGATCGGCCGACCAATCGGAACGGTCAAATCAGCGGCCCACCGTGGACTCGCCAACCTGCGGCGCTCCCTCGGAGACTCGTTCCGGGATTTCGGCGGTGCGAAGTGATACGGCGACGTCGAAGTCGTCCCGACGATGACAGTCTGACTCGCGCAATTGAGGCAGCCCTTCACTACCGCACCCAGCACGTGACGGGAGCCGCTGACAGTCTCAGCAAACTTCGACGTGACCTCGCAGCCTTGCCGACGCGACCCTCCGCCGACACACTCCGGGTAGCCCGGCGACGGCCGGTCTTCGCCGGGCTGGCAGCGGTTCTCACCGTCGCCACCATCATTACAGCCGTCGCCCTGATTCGCCTTCCCGTTTCAGATCACGGAACCCCAGGGCAACCAGCCACGCACGGCTCAGGATATTCCCCAAGTCAGTACTATCCGGCGACCGACGCTTTCGGGCTGCCAGTCATTGTGCGCGCCGACGACAATAAGGTTGTTCGCCGACTGCCATCAGATACGGTCGCGGACCTCGGTAAATCATCGAACTTGGTGCTATCCCCGGATGGCAACCGTCTTTACGGCAGCTTCACCAAGCCGGGCACCGTCACCTCTCGGTCATCAGACGACGCCTCTCCGCAGGTGGCATTCATTGACATGAGGACGAACGCATTGAGGCGGGTGGCGTCACCGACGGGTCATGTCGTGTCTGTGTCCGCGTCCGGCGACGGCGCGTATTTCGGGTACGCGGTCACTGGCGCGCCCGCCGCCGGGCGCACGACCATCCACATCGTCAGCGTCGCAGCTGGTACCGATCGAGCCACGGTCCTGCCCGGCGCGCAGCAGGTCACATCGATGGCGCTGTCACCGGACGGCAGCGAGCTGGCCCTGACGCTCGCGTCCGACACCGCTGCTGTGACGCTGCTCAAACCTGCCGATGCACCAACTTCAAATGCCCAGAGGCGCCTGACCAGAAGCGACTGCCCCGGATCAGACCCGCTCTATCCAGACGTGCCGACCCAGTACGGCGATGTTCAGTGGACCGCACGCGGCCTCTACGCGGTACGGACGTGCCAGAGCGCCGAGCTGGAGAAGGTCTTGGCAGTCGTCCGCTTCGATCCCGACAGCCCTGCGCTCCCAGCGGTGACGGTAGCGGCTTGGCGGTTTGACCCGTTCAACGCGCTGCTCATCCGCGAGACCGCCGACGGGCCCGTTGTCTATCTCGACCAGGCCTATGCCGACGCGCCCACCCGCATTCGGGTGCAGCCGCCTAACGGTACCCCCAGCAACATCATCACCGGGCTTCATCTCAACGGATCCGGCCATTCCTAATCGTGCCGGCTTCGAACCCAGCCCTGAGGAAGTAACACTGTTGAATGCTGGACCGGCGGTCATGACGCTAGCGGCACCAAAACAAATACTCACCGGCGGCGCTACGGCAGTCAGACGGCAGATGCTTGTCAAACCTGTTCATGGACTGCTTGTATTACTGGCTGCCGGAACACTGTTTCGCATCTATCCGTGGTTTCTGGCCCACAACTTTACCGGAATCCTTGAATACGACGACGGCGTCTACTACGGAAGTGCCCGCGCACTCCTCGCCGGACGGATGCCCTACCGTGACTTCACCATCCTTCATCCACCGCTCGTCCCCGTCCTGCTGACACCATTCGCATTCATCGGTGAGGTCTTCGGCGATCCCGTAGGTATGGCATCCGCCCGGGTCGTCACCGTCGGATTAGGCATCGGCAATGCCGTCTCTGTGTGGCGCCTCGCGAAACGCGCTGTCAGCGACTGGTGGGCCGTTGCGGCTGCCGGGTTCTACCTCATGTATCCCAATGCGGTTCTCGCCGAGCACACCGTCATGCTGGAGCCGCTGGTCAGCGCTGGCTGCCTGATGGGCTGCGTCTTTCTGCTCCGAACGGATGACCGGTCGGCGGCCAACGGCATCTGGGCCGGCGTGTGGTTCGGACTCGCCACAATGGTGAAGGTCTTCGCGGTCGTGTACCTGATCGCGGCCGCCGCTTGGCTCCTATCCGGACGGCGAGGGCGACAAGCCCGTGCGCTGGGCGCCGGGTACGTCGCTGCCTGCGCAGGGATCATGGCTCCCTTCGTCGCCGGTGCCCCCAACGCCACGTTCCACGATCTCGTCAGCACGCAGCTGCTTCGGCCAACAGATGGGGCCGGCGGAATGACCCATCGGCTGGCCGACCTTTTCGTCCTACGCGCCCTTCCCTGGCAGAGCTGGCCACCGACGCTGCTCCTCGCAACGCTCGTCTGCACGGCAGGGATCGCGCTTCTCACACGCCGGACACCGACACTCTTGTTGTGGCTCGGCGTCGCCGCACTCACGGTCGTCGCCTTTTTGAGGTCACCGTCGTACTTCAGTCACTACGCCGACTTCCTCGCTCCCGGACTGGCGATCATCCTGGCGGCGGCTGGTGCGGCCGTCTGGCGCTCCCGGCCTCCGCTGCGCTGGCTGGCTCCCACCATCGCCGGCACCGCAGCGGCGATCCTCACCGCCGGCACCATCCAAGACCTGAGCTCCTGGACCGGCCAGAGTGATCTAGCCCGAACCGCCCATCGGCTCGTCGCCTCAGACTCCTGCGTTGTCAGCGACTCAGTGAGCCTCGCCATCAGCGCCGACCTATTCGCCATCCCCACAGCCGACTGCCCCGGATGGCTGGACGGACGAGGAGTTGCCCTGACCCTGGAGATCCAGGGCCCGCCGATCCGGCCGTTCTACCCAGCCGGCTTCCAACAGCTGACCACCTGGCAGCGGCAGTCAGCCGCGCAACTCGAACGTGCCGACGTCCTACTTACTCGCCTCGATCCGGCGACGCTCATCGAATGGAGCCCCCAGCTCCGCACCTACGTAGCCGGACACTTCCACCGAACGGCCCAAGGCGCCGGCAGCGCACGCTGGCAGCTCTGGCAGCGCAACAACGGCTCGTGACTGGGTCCGGCTCACCCGACGCGACTACGGCCGCGCGATAGCCAGGGAAGAAGCCTCACTCGACAGTGGTCGCGGTCTCGGACGCACGGAGCGAGCGCCCCTCCCTTGGGCTGTCGTTGGTGAGGCCTGTGCACCCGTCCAGTCGAGTCCCGGGGGCACGAGCGTGGGGCTCACATAGCGGCAGGCAAGCGCCCAGGATGCCCGGCCTCCGCGAAGTATCTGGCCAACCGACCCGACCGGCCCTGCAAGCGGCTCGCCTTCACGAACATGGGACTGCTGCAGGCTGCGATGCAACCTTTCGGGAGTCCGGTGCATCTCCTTCGATTGGATTGAGCGTTGGAGGACACATGGACGAAGCGGCCGATCGCCGTTTCCTGACCTGGGCGAACGCCCGGGTGCAACGCTTGCATCGCACGACTTATCTCATGTGCGGCGACTGGCATCTTGCGGAAGACATCGTTCAAGACGTGCTGACCAAGGTGGCATTGCACTGGTCCTCGGTTGAAAGAGCTAGCAGTCCGGACGCCTACGTCCACAAGGTGCTTGTCAACCAAGTGCGGCAGCGTTGGCGGCGGCCGGCAAGGACCCGCGAGCGCGTCACCGACGTCATCGACCCTCCGCCTGTGGGCGACGGCACGAATGAACGGGCGGAACGTGACCGGCTGCTCACCGCCCTACGGCAACTGCCGATCCGGCAGCGCACCGCCGTCGTCCTGCGGTACTTCGACGACATGAGCGAAGCCGACACCGCAGTTGCCCTGGCCTGCTCAGTCGGAACAGTGAAGAGCCAGACCAGCCGCGCGCTGAAACGCTGAGGACCATCATGACCAGCGAGGCACCGTCATGCTGAACGAGAACCTGCGGTCACAGCTCGATCACGCCGCATCCGACCAGCCGTTCATCCCCGACCCCGGGTTGGCTCTACAGCGCGCTAAGGGCATTCGGGCGCGTCGACGGCGCGCGGGCATGGGGGCTGTTGCCTGCCTTGTCGTCGCAGCGGCTGTGGCGGTTCCCATTGTGACGACCTCACGGGGCGGCTCGGACACCAATCAGGTGGTGCCTGTCGGCCCGCATCCGGCGAGCCGAACACCGGACCGGCAGGTCGAGAACGGGCTGGCCCCGGTGAGCCTGGCCGGAGTGACCGTTCGGTGGCTCCCGGAGGGCATGTCGTGGACGCATCAGCTGACAGCCGGGCCGGACAACTACAGCCCCCTGAACATCGTCACCTACTTTCAGAACGGCGAATCAGATAGTGCCATCGGTACTAACCCGCTTGTTGCAGTAGGCCGGTGATCTTGGTGGTGCAACACGGGGTGTAGATGCGCGAAAGTGCCTGTCCTGCTTGGGATCTTGGACTTGCTGAAGGTCCCAAGTCACCAAGCGGGAGAGGCACTCCGCAGATGCACCGTAACGCGTCACGTCCCAAGATCGTGATCTCCGGCGGCGGGTCGGGGGTGGTGTCGCACGCCGGCTCCCGGCTGCTGGCCGAACTCGCCGATCGGGCCGGTGTGACCGCCGGTTTCGGCGACGTGCTGGCCGGGCTGCGCGAACGCAGGTCCGCTCATGACCCGGGTCGGGTGCTGGTCGATCTGGCTGTGATGCTCGCTGACGGTGGCACGACGATCTCCGACCTTGCCGTGCTGCGAAACCAGCCGGAGCTGTTCGGCCCGGTTGCCTCGACCGCCACCGCATGGCGGGTCCTGGACCGGGTCGACGACGCGCTGTTGGCCAGGCTCCGGTCGGCTCGGGCGGCGGCCCGGGAACGCATCTGGCTGCAGGCCGCTGACACCGATCGGCTACCGCTGTCCACGACGGCCGGCGGCCGCCTCTGGCCGGGGATCCGAGTCCAGCTCGACGCCACCCTCGTCACCGCACACAGCGACAAGGAGTCGGCGGCGGCGACGTTCAAAGGCGGTTATGGCTTCCACCCGTTGACGGCGTGGTGCGACAACACCGGTGAAGCGTTGGCGGCCATGCTCCGGCCGGGTAACGCCGGGTCCAACACCGCCGCCGACCACATCACCGTCACCGACCTGGCACTCGCGCAGATCCCCGACGCCCACCGTCACGACACCCCGATCCTGGTCTGCGCCGACGGTGCCGGCGCCACCAAGCCCTGGCTGGCTCATCTGCGCCGGATCCGCGACGAACAACACCTGGACCTGCGGTTCTCGGTCGGGTTCACCATGACCGCCACCGTCCAGCAGGCGATCCTCGCGTTGCCGAAGCAGGCGTGGACAGCGGCAATCGAAGCCGGCGGCGAATTTCGCGAAGGCGCCGACGTCGCCGAACTGACCGGCGCTCTCGGCGACCTGACCGCCGCCGGCTGGCCGACAGGGATGCGGGTGCTGGTCCGCCGGGAACGACCCCATCCCGGCGCGCAGCTCACCTTCTCCGACGCCGACGGCTGGCGATTCCAAACCTTCGCCACCGACACCCAAGTCGGCCAGCTCGCCCAGCTCGAAGCCCGGCACCGGGCCCACGCCCGCGTCGAGGACCGGATCCGCTGCGCCAAGAACACCGGCCTTAACCACCTGCCGTCCCGGCAGCGCAACGTCAACACCGTCTGGGTTGAGCTCGTCGGCCTCGCCTGCGACCTACTCGCCTGGACCCGCATGCTGCTCCTCGACGGCGCGCTGGCCGTCGCCGAACCGAAACAGCTGCGCTACCGGCTGCTGCACGTCGCCGCCCGACTGATCCGCAGCGGACGACGCCTTCACGTCCGGATCGACCGCAACTGGCCCTGGAAAGACGCACTCGTCAACGCCTACACCCGCCTGAGCGCGCTGCCACAACCCGGCCGCTGACCCGGCGCCCCTCACCCCTACGCACCACTCGGAGACACCGGCCACCGCGCCGGCCGAGCCGCCCTGCCCACACTCCGAAGCATCCGCCTCAACCCCTCAGAGAAGCCGATGATCTTCGACTCAACGGCCTGCTGAAAGACGGGGGCTAACGGTCCTCGGATTTCATTGAGCATCCGGCGGGACTACACCGCTCACTATCTCGATGAGTTAGCGCAGACCGTCGGAACGAGCGGCCGTTGGATCACCGTCCACGGTCAGCGGGCTCTTCTGCAGGACATCAGCGGCCAAGGGGCGCCCGGCTCAGCCGAGGACTACGTACTGACCTGGACCGAAACGGGAACGACTCTGACCTTGACCAGCTCGGACGTCTCCTCAGCAGACCTGACGCGGACCGCCAACGGCCTTGCTGTTGGGCGACTGACTCAACCCAAGGACCGGGCAGCGGCTACCACCCAGGCCACAAGAGTCTTGCAGACCGTCTTCGACGGTAAGTCCAACGACGCCAAGGTCATGGCCGGAATCGTCAACGGCACGCAACTGGCGCCGGCGCTGACGAGCTACGCCCAGACGCATCCGCAGCAACGCGCGTCCGCCCGCATCATCGTCAAGAGCGTCATCGTCATCGACGCCGACAACGCGGTGGCGACAGCGACCCTGCCCGCCGCCAACCTGCCCGCCAACATCCCCCGCGTCGACGCCGTCTTGAGCCTGCAACGCATCGACGGGTCCTGGCAGCTGCCGCAACAGACCTATTGCAATGCGCTTGGTGTCCTTCGCCCCCCGAACTGCCCGCCCGGCTGATCCGTCGACGACACGCAGTCCCACCGGATCATCACCCACGTCCGCCGAGCCGTAGCGTCCACCGCCCACGGGCCTCCTGCCGCCGGCGTCGAACCTTTCCCGGATCGGCGCATGTGCTGCTGTGCAGCAGTGCCGACGACTAGGGCGTACCGCGCTGCAGTCGTCGCGTGGACGGCCGGGCCCGTCACCGATATACCTCTGCCCAGCCGCCGGGGGGCGAGCGTGCACGACGGCGGCGGCCAGGGGCGGCCGCTCCGAGCGGCCTGCGACTGCGCCCGAACGACCAAATTTCGACCAATTGCTCTTGGGTAGCAACCTTTATGGACGCTACGGACTCTTTAGAAGTGTGACCTGGCGGGACCGTCCGACGGATTTGGAGTCCTCGGACGGCGTTGCCGATGTGCGCCCGGTCTGCGCTGTCGAGCGCAGACGTATCTGCCGGCCGGGATGGGATAGCCGGAGCGTCACGTGGCTGATGGGGCTCGTGATGCTGGCCTCGTGTTCGCGGTCAACAGCAACCGCAACACCTGCACCCAGCTCGCCGTTATCCCATTGGAAGACGGTGAGCACGACCACTTACCAGCTGCACCACGACGCGTCCGCACGGGCGGCTCCGCTGGTTGTCGTGCTCGGTGCCAGCGGTCGGGACTTGCCGAGCATCGTGGCTGCTCAAGGCCAGGACCGGCTCGCCGAGCAAGAGGGTTACGCCGTGGCCTACGTGCCCGCGCCCAACCGCGAACGCGTCTGGTACACCGGACCGAACTCGAGCGCGGTCAAGCCTTACGACGGCGTCGGCTACCTGAAGCGCCTGGTCGCTGAGATCTCCCGCGTAGCCGACATCGACCCAAGCGGGTCTACATCGAGGGGTGGTCGAACGGGGGCTTCATGGCCGTCCACGCCGCCACCACCGCACCGGACGTCTTTGCGGCCGCCGGCGAGATCGAAAGCGTCCTCGACATGCCCGTCGCGACGAAACGACCTGTGCGCATCATTCACATCCACTCCCCGCTCGACACGGTGGTCCCGATCGGTGGGGGCGACTCAGCCCTCTTCCACGGCTTCTTCGGTCGCCATGTGCGCCTGCCCGACACCTTTGCCGAAGCCGGAAAACTTCCGGTCGGATCGACGTGGTCGCTGGTGACAGATGTCGGATCCGGCCCCGGACATCACGGCTACCAGCCCTCCGCCGCCGAGCGGTTCTGGCAATTCTTTGACGCCAGTCGAACCGCGCCGCCTTAGCCTGACGCAGAACGCTGCGACAACCGGGTTGCAGTGTGCGCAGTCGGCTGGCCGTGGGCTATCGACTTCGCGATTGCGGCGAGTAACTAAAGTCCCGCCTGCCGTGGACGGCGAATGCCGGCCACGGAATGTCGACGGCCACGAGGCGGGCAACCGCCATACGGACTGGAGCCCATGAGAACGACCTACCGGCCGACGCTGGCATCGGCCACAGCGGATATGTGAGGCAGGTACGGGCGGATGAGCCAATGCAACGGCATCGGCTGGGGATGCACGCTGACGGGAGGCGAACAGGCGCTCCTCATCTTCATCGTGGTCGGCATACCGATCCTGGTTGTCGTATCCGTTTTGGTCTTGTTCTTCGTCCTGCGCCGTCGGGAGAACAGGCGTGACCTACCGGCGAACGGCATCCGGCCGAGCTGGCTACTACTCGGCTTGTTTACCCTGCTCGTTCTCGCCGCTACCGGTGTCTGGCACCGCTGAGCGATCACACTCACCGACGCTCTGTCGCCCCTTTCGCGTTCTCAATTGCTCCGCCTGGTCTTCGTACCGGTTGCAGCCGACACCGTGACTTCGCGTTGCACAGCCCGGTAGTCCTCGTCCTCGGTCAGTGGCCGAGTTCGCCCGCGTCCCAGTAGGCCTGCAGCCGTGCGTCCAAGTCGCCGACTGCCCGGCCGACCCGTCGTTCCCAACGGTCGGCAAGTGCGGTGTCACCTCGAGGACGCCGCCGATGTCGAACACGACCGCACCAATCGCCGAGTTAGTCACGGTTCCCCCGTCAGACGCCGGGTGATGTTGCCGGCGACGGCGATGGTCCAGGCCTGCGTACGGGGCATGCGTTCCCGGACACCGTTCTCCCACATCCTCCGGAAGGCCGGGTCGGCGTCGGCGGCCGCACGGAAGGTCAGGTGGTTGTTGTGGACCCGTCGCACGGCCAACGGCATCAGCTCGGCGCGTTGGGCAGCGTCGAGTCCGTACGCATCCGCGAACAGCGCCACCCGTGTCGGGATGTCGGCGTCGACCAGCGCCGGCGCACGGTCAGCCGGGTGCAGCAGTGGAGCCCACCAGTACAGGGCGTTCGCCACGTCGTTCAACCGGGTCGTCGGCTGCGCCAGGTCGAAGTCGATCAGCGCCGCCGGTAAACCGTCCCGGAACACGACGTTGCCCGGGCAGTAGTCCATGTGTGCGACCAGCTCCGGCTCGTCGAACAACCGCAACAGCCCGTGCGGCGCAACGCCCGGCAATCCGCCCCAGGAGGCATACGCGGGAGGCTGCCACCCGTGGGCCGCGGGGTGTTCACGCCGGATGAGCCGGGCCAGAGCGACCAGGACCTCATCCCGTGTGGCGTAGTCCGGTAGGGGCTCCCGCGGGACGTCACCGGCAAGGAAGGTCAACATCTCGCGTCCCTGGTCGTCGAAGCCGAGCGGGCGCGGTGCAGCGTCGAAGCCTGCGTCGTGCAGGTGCTGCAGCAAGGCATGGACCGTCCGGGTGAACGGCCGCACCGGGCGGCGCACCGTGTCGCCGATGCGCACGATCCCCGTGGTCACTCCGTCGCCGACAAGCGGCTCCTCATCGGCGGCCGGCGCACCTGCCGTTTCGGACATTTGCGAAGCATCCCCCGGCTTGGCGCCGACACCAACTCCCGCAGGGCCACCTGAAAGTCACGGCGCTAGCGGCTGAACCTTTCCGCCGCTCAAGGCGTGTACACAGCTGTGGTGAGGAGCCGGCTCGATGCAGCTGCGGAGCAGGAGTTCATGGCCTGGGCGACGCCGCGTACCCGCCGCCTGCAACGGACCGCGTTCCTTTTGTGCGGTGACTGGCACACCTCAGAAGATCTCGTGCAGGAGGCGCTTACCAAAACGGCCCTGCACTGGACCCGTATCGCGGGCCGCGGAGATCCCGACGCCTACATCCGGACCGTCCTCGTCAACGCGGCACGCACCCGATGGCGACGCCGCTCCGTCAGTAACGAACGACCCACCGGCGATGACGCCCCCTGGGATCGAGTCGCCGTTAACGACGGAGCCGACGAACGCGCCGACCGCGAACTGCTCCTGACCGCCCTCTCTGCCCTCCCGGAACGGCAACGGACCGCGGTCGTGCTGCGCTACTTCGAACAGCTCACCGAAGCCGAAACAGCCGCCGCCATGGACTGCTCGACGGGAACGGTCAAAAGCCAGACCCACCGAGCCTTGAAGAGTCTCAATCGCCTGCTCACCGTCGAGGCGGATACATGCTGAACGACGCCGAACTGAACGCCGCGCTCGGGAACGCCGCCGGCGACCCACCCTCCGGAATCAACCCCGGGCGGGCGTTCGCTCGTGCCCGCGCCATCCGCCACCGTCGGCGCATGGCCGGTTGCGCACTCGCACTCGCTGCAGTCGCCGCGCTCGGCACCGCGGCAGCTACCACCGGCGCCCTGACCAAGTCCTCCACGGCAACCTTGCAGCCAGTCGTTCCGAGCCGTCCGGTGCTGGCGGACATCAACGGCGTTGACGTGACACTGCTCCCGGCCGGGATGCGCCTGACGGGCCCCCCGTCCTACGGACAGACACAGTCCGGGTTGACCAGCTATGGCTGGACGACCGAAGCCCGAAACCCCGGTAACCGCAACCAGACACTGACGATCGTGGTGGTGCGTGACACCCCGGCCGCGATCGCTGACCAGATGCGCCCCTACGACCCCAAGACCACGAAGAAATTCGAAGTCACGGGCGGAACACTGACGTCCGTCACCGTGCGAGGCCACACCGGCGGCCTCATCGCGAACCTCCCTTCATCCCAAGGCCCGCCTACCAACCGAATCACCTGGGCAGAGAACCCCGGTCTCATCATCTCCGTGGACGGCCACGGTCTGACCCTGAAGCAGGTCCAAGACGTCGCAGATGGTCTCGTCGTCCATGCCGCACCGGCGCCGCCGGCGCATGATCCGAACGCCGTAACCGCCATCCGTGCCGCTCTCAACCAGGCCTACGACGGATCCAATCCGGCGGCAGTCAAACTCGCGGCCGTCCAAAACGGGACAACGCTCATCCCGACCCTGCAACGCCTCGGTGAACTGCTGCCGCACGCCGTCACGAGCAGCAAGATCAGCGTCGGTCGGATCACGTTCCTCAGCGCCGGCCGAGCCGTCGTCGACACCAACCTCACGTTCGACTACGACCGAAACCCCGCCAACGCACCGGTACAGACCGGCGGCCTGCAGACCGTCGTACTGGACCACGGCAGATGGCTGGTCCTCAGAAGCAGCTACTGCAGCTTCATCAGCGCCCCCGGCGGGGCGAACTGCCCAACCAGCTGACCGACCGTCAGTGTAGAAGGCAGCCTCCGAAAGAGTCACCCGATTGCCGCGAACCGCACTGGGCCTTGGAGCCGTTTTCTGGGAGCGCTCGGACCGTCCGTGCGATCGACCCCATTGGCGTGATGACCTCATGGACGAACGCGGTATCGATCAGCACCTTGCCGACGTCGAGATCGCGGTCCCGCCTGACCCCGATGGGCCGCGCCGCCGCCGAAATGGCGCCAACCGATGGATCGCGGCGGGGGCCGTCGTCGCTGTCGCTGCAGCCATCGCCGTTCCTGTTGGCTTGACCCAGCACGCCGGCAATGCTGGTAGCGCTCATGCGGCAGGCTCACAGCCAGCCGTGACCCCGTCAGCGGCGCCTACGACGCCGCCGATCCCGACTCCGAAGCCCGGCAGCATCACCTACCACCCGTTGAACGCACCGAATGTCGGCCGGGAAAGGTCGAAGCACCGCCTGCTGCCCGCGGTGGCCGGCCCGCTGGGAACAGGCGGGTTCGCCTTCCTGCGCGACACCGACGACCAGGTTCCGAAGTGGGACCCCTGCCGCCCCATCCACTACGTCGTCAATCCGGCCTACACACCCGCAGGCGGCGCCGAGGCGATCGTCGAGGCCGTCAACACCGTCTCGCAGGCCAGCGGTCTGAAGTTCGTCTACGACGGGACCACGGCGGAGCGGCCGTCGGACGATCGCAGCAAGTACCAGGAGGGCAAGTACGGCGACCGCTGGGCGCCCGTACTGATCTCCTGGTCCAGCCCCTTCGAGACCGCCGACCTGGCGGATGATGTCGTCGGGATCGGCGGTGGAAACGAATACCAGGGGCCGGTCAGCAAGACGCCGATTCTCGTCTCGGGCTTCGTCACCCTGGATGCCCTGCAGTTCGTGTCCGAGGCGCCGGTCCTGCCTGCGAGGGCGATGAGCCACGTGATCGAGCACGAGCTCGGCCACGTCGTCGGTCTCGACCACGTCCAGGACCCGAACGCTTTGATGACCGCGTCGAGCGACCTCAGCAGCGGCCCCCAAGCCGGCGACCTACGTGGATTCGCCCAGGCCGGCGCCGGGACCTGCCACCCCGAGATCTAACCCACGCGCCGCGCTCGACGCCGTCGGTGTGCGTTGGACGCGAAGGGGGGTTCTGGCCTTGGAAGGGACAGCCCGCGTACGCGAGCTCACGGCGCCCGCCCGCCTCCTTCCCTTCATCCATCAGAAAGACAGAGGAGACGGGGCCACCTCCCGTCGGCCGTGAAATTGCTCTTGTCTCGCGAGGCGCTCAAGAGCAACCTGTTCGGCATGGACTTCTGGACGATCGAGGTGCTGGACGGCAGCTCGTCCGCTGATCTTTGGAAAGACGCCTACGGCGACTCACTCGTCGAAGCGGCGAACACTCACGGCGTGTCCGACTGGGCCTGGTCCCATCACCGCTGGGGCGTCGTCCTGGAGGTGCAGTTCACGGACGAGGCCGACTGGCTGCGCTTCCGGGCGCTGCCCACCGTACGAGCGGCTCTGGACGCCGTTCCCGACCCGGCGGGCCTCATCATCTACAACGGAAAAGGCGGCGGAGCCGGCGTCCGCGTGCCCCGCTGCCCACCGTGGCATCCCGCTGCCGGTGCCATCGCCGCCGCGCTGCCCGAAGAGACGCCCCCGACATATGCGGGGTCCTGCATGGAGCCGGAGCCGTACGCCGTACCGGCGTGATCTCCCAGCCCGCCAACCGTGCTGAGCCGCGCACCCAGGACTCGCTTGCCCGGTAGCCAGCCCATCTAGAGCCGTCCGTCGCGAAGCCACGTGAAGCGACCGAAGCCACCATCTGCTCAGCGCGCTAGCCAGCTGGCGACCATCTCAGCCTCGACGGCATGCGGCCGTAAGTCCGTCGCGGCAAACGCCCGCTGCGAGAAGTGCCTGCAGACGAGCGGCAAGAACGCTCGAGGACATCTCATCCGCCCTCCTGCGTAGTTCTCGGAAGCCGAGACCACCATCCCGCAACTCCCAGACCACCCGAAGCGTCCACCGCTGACCGAGCAGATCCAGCGCCGCCATCATCGGACGCCCCGTCCGAGATCCGCGGACTGGCTGCCCAGGCATTGGTGGCTCGACAGCGTCCATACCGGGCACCCTAAGCGCGCCCAACCAGGCTGCGGTTGCAGCGCTGACCGAGCCCGTCCCAGGCTTGTCAGGGCCGCTGCGGCGGTGTTTAGCTGGGTGGACGTTGTGAGAGGCGCACCTCACAGCTGAGCATTAGCGGCAGACGGGTCCGCAGCGGCGGTCCGATATCTGCCGCATTGCGGTCTAGTAGGTGCGCTGGTCAGTGCCGGTGGAGCGCCCGGACGGCGACCGCCGCGGCGACGAGAGTCCCGGCCGCGATGAGCAGGGCTACATGCATTCCGGATACGAAGGCGGTTTCGGCTTGCCGGGCGGCACGGGGTCCGAGCTGCGCCGCCTGCGCCAGAGACGAGCGGGCACGCTCGGCGACGGGATGCGGTAGCCCCGTGACGTCTAGATGCGCCCGGTAACTCGAGGCGAGCGCGCTGCCCAGAACAGCGATTCCGAGCGCTCCCCCGAGTTCGCGGGCCAGGTCGTTGACGGCGGATCCGACGCCTTGTCGAGCGGCCGGCAGGGCGTCGGTGATGGCGGTTGTTGCTGGGGTCATCGCCAATCCCATCCCCACGCCGAGCGGAAGGAGCCCGCACAGCAGGGATAGGTAGGAGCTCGTGTCGTTCAGTGTGGAGAGCCATGCGAGCGCCGCACCGCCGATGACGAGACCTAGGGAGCTGGTCTGGCCGGTACCGAGGCGTGAGGCGATTCGCGGGGCGAGGAGCCGCGCGCTGGACATGGTGCCGAACGCTGTCGGGATGAGGCTGACCGCGGCTACCAGCGAACTGTCGCCGAGTACGAGCTGCAGATACTGCAGCACGGTGAAGATGAAGCCGAAGAAGGCGAAGAACTGCACCAGGATTGACAGGGTGCCCGCGGCGAAGGCCCGGTGGGTGAACAGCCGTGGGTCAAGCAGCGGGTGGCCGCTTCGCAGCTCCCATGCCACGAAGCCGGTGATGATGACCAGCGCTGTAGCGAGGCCGGCGAGGGTCCTGCCTGTCAACCAGCCCTCGGTCGGCGCCTCGATGATGGAGTAGACCAGTACGCCAAGGCCGGCGACGACGAGCAGTGCGCCGACCACATCCAGGGGCGGGCTTGCGGGATCCGCTGACTCTGGGGCGATGCTGATCGTTCCGGCGATCGCCCCGATGGCGAGCACGATGTTGACCGCGAAGACCGCCCGCCAGGACCACTGCTCGAGAACGAGCCCCGAGGTGAGCAGGCCCAGCACCGCGGAGGCGCCGGCCACTCCGGCCCAGGTGCCCACCGCTTTCGCCCGTTGCGCGGCCGGGAAGGTGCTAGTCAGGGTGGACAGGGTGGCCGGCATGACAAAGGCGGCGCCGAGCCCGAGCACCGCCCGGAGCGCGATGAGCCATCCGGCGCTGCTCACGGTCATCGCTGCTGCCGATCCGGCGGCAAAGACGGTTAAGCCGCCGAGGAGTGTGCGTCGGCGTCCGAAGCGGTCTCCGAGCGCTCCGGCGGGCAGGAGAAGCGCGGCGAAGACGAGCGCGTACGCGTCGACCATCCAGGACAGCTGGGTCTGCGTGGCGTGCGTGTCTCGGGCGATGGACGGCAGGGCCACATTCAGCGAGGCCACCGCGGAAACTACCGTCGCCAGGGCGACGCACGTGACGACAAGAACCGCGGTGTTGCGCGTCGGGCCGACTGGCTGACTGTCCACCCGACGAGTGATCGTCGTGACCATAATTCCTCCTTGGCTAGGAGGCGACGGTGACGCGGGGCCGACCTATATTTCAACCGTGATGAATAAAGGAGCTCAACGTGGTCGCGGCCGACCGGTCGGCCCTACGCAGACCCGGCAGGACATCCTCGAGGTCGCGAAGCGCCGCTTTCTGCAGGCGGGTTACGACCAGGTCACGCTGCGCTCAGTGGCACGCGAGGCCGGGGTGGACGTGGCGCTGATCAGCTACCACTTCGGGTCGAAGCAGGGGCTGTTCGGCGCGGCCATGCAACTGACCAGAAGCCCGCCCCAGGTGCTTTCGGACGTACTCGCCGGGCCGCTCGAGACGCTGCCGGAAAGGCTTGCCGCAGCGGTCCTCGACGTCTGGGACGATCCCGAGCACGGCGCAGCGCTGCGAAGCTTTGGCACCGCGGCGTTGCGCGATCCCGGTGTCACGCGGCTGTTCGCGGAGGTAGCCGAGCGGGAGATGATCCGTCGTCTTGCAGAGCGGATCGGCGGCGCGGATGCCATGCGACGCGCAGGCGCGGTGACCAGTCAGCTCGCCGGCGTCATCATCACCCGCTACGTCCTGCAGTTGGAACCACTCGCGTCGATGCCTCGCGATGAATTAGCCGGGCTCATCGCCGGGCCGGTCCGCGCCGCGTTGACCGGACCGCAGCGCCGGCCGCGCCGTTGAAGTCATTGGTACGGCAGGTGCAGGCGGAGGCGCGGTCGACCGTCCGTACACATGGGATGAACGCTCAGAACCAGTCGGCACAGGTGCAGGGCTAGATGTACTGACCAGAGACGTTGGTTGAGGGCGTGTGACGACACGATCTGACGGATCTTGAAAGGCGAAGACCTCCCGGCGTGGAGTGGAGCTGTCTAAGGAACCGCTCCGCCACCAGGAGGTCTTCATGTCCCACGCTAACGCTGCGCTGACGCCAAAAGCCCGGTTGAAGCTGGCCCGATTGGTCGTTGATGACGGCTGGCCCGTCGCCCGGGCCGCCGAACGGTTCCAGGTGTCGTGGCCGACCGCCAGCCGGTGGGCCGGCCGCTACCGCCTGCTCGGCGTGGCCGGCATGGCGGACCGCTCGTCACGGCCGCATCACAGTCCCCGCCGGACGCCGCAGCCGACCGTCCGCAAGATCGTGCACGTGCGGTGGAAGCGGCGCCTGGGCCCGGTCGCCATCGCCGGTGACCTCGGCCTGCCCGCCTCGACCGTGCACGCGGTGCTGGTGCGGTGCCGGATCAACCGGCTGGCCCATGTCGACCGGGCCACCGGCGAACCGGTCCGCCGCTACGAACATCCCCAGACCGGTGACCTGCTGCATGTCGACGTCAAAAAGCTCGGCAACATTCCCGACGGCGGCGGCTGGCGCTATGTCGGTCGCCAGCAGGGCAACCGCAACCGGGCCGCAACCCCCGGCAGACCGCGCACCAAGAACCACGAACCAGTGCTGGGCACTGCTTTCGTGCACACCGTCATCGATGACCACAGTCGCGTTGCCTACGCCGAGGTCCATGACGATGAAACCGCCGCTACCGCCACCGGCGTGCTGCGCCGGGCCGTCGCCTGGTACGCCGCCCGCGGCGTCACGACCCAGCGGGTGCTGTCCGACAACGGCAGCGCCTACCGCAGTCACCTCTGGCGCGACACCTGCGCCGAGCTCGGCATCACCCCGAAACGAACCCGGCCCTACCGGCCGCAGACCAACGGCAAGATCGAACGCTTCCACCGCACCCTCGCCGACGGCTGGGCATTCCGCCGCCTCTACCGCAGCGAAAACGCGCGTCGAAACGCGTTGCCAGGCTGGCTACACGAGTACAACCACCACAGGCTGCACACCGCGATCGGGAAGGTCCCACCGATCACCCGCTTGACCAACCTCCCCGGGCTCTACAGCTAGACGTCGCTATGGGTCAGCCGAAGGACGATCGCGGGGACCACTAGTTCCACCGCCGTGAGAGCTGTCCAGAAAGGATGCGGACGACCCGACCGGAGCATGCCCAGGGTCCGACCGACCCCGCCTGCCGCCATTCCTGCGGCTAGCCATCTCAGGGTTGACAGCGGCAGTGCTTCGTTGCGGGCAGCGGCCAGCCACGCAGCGCCGTACACAGCAAAAAGACCACCGTAGAAACGCTCTTGAGAGTCCTCATTGATGCCGGCATTCTTCAGCCCGACGACCGAGGGCGCTCCCAGCGCTGCATGTACTACTCCGATGCTCGTGCACGCAGCACCGTTGAGGAGTGCGACCCGGCGTAGCGCCTGATGTTGTCTTGAAGCAGTCATGAGGATGGATACACCCGGCTTGACGATGACCGTCATAGTGCCGGCAACTGAGCCGGCGCAACGTGCCGTCGAACCCGCCGGTGACCGGGCGGCAAGACAAGTCGGAGCTGAGTGTCACGCAGCGCCTTCCTACGTCGTCCCTAGGGCGACTGCATGCCCCACGTGTTCTTTGGAGGTTCTTATGCGTGTGCTCGTCGCCGGCGCCACCGGAGTGCTCGGCCAGCCGCTTCTTCGCCTGTTGTCCTCGGTCGGCTGCCAGGTCATCGCTCTGGGGCGTCCCGGCGGTCGCACAGTCCGGCTGCAAGGTGCCGGCGTCACCGTGGCCCTCGCGGATCCTTTCGATCCGGCGCAGGTGGCGCAGGCGGTCCGCGACGCACGACCCGACGTGGTGCTGCAGTACTTCACCGCCATCCCGCAGAACCTGAACCCGCGCCGCATCACGCGCGACTTCGCCGTCACGAACCGGCTGCGAGCGGAAACGACCCAGTACTTGGTCGACGCTGCCATCGCTGGTGGCGCGTCCCGTTTCATCAGCCAGAGCGTCGCGTTCCTTTACGACCCTGTTGCTACCCCCTACGGCGAGCTCGCCACCGAAGATGCGCCGCTGTGGGTCGATCCGCATCGGTCGTTCGCCGCGAACGTCGACGCGATCCGAACGCTCGAGCAGGTCACCTGTGACGCCGGCGGTCTCGCGCTGCGCTTCGGGCAGCTGTACGGTCCCGGCACCGCTTTTGCGGCCGACGGTCCTTTCACCGCAATGATCCGCAAACGCCGACTGCCGATGATCTCCGGTGGACGGGGCGTCTTTTCGTTCACTCATGTCGACGACGCTGCGACAGCGGTGCTGGCCGCGCTGGACCGCGATGTCAGCGGCCGCCTCAACATCGTTGACGACACGCCGGTCGAGCTCTCCGAATGGATCCCGGACGTCGCTCAGATGATGGGTGCGGCCGCTCCCCTGCGCGCACCCTCGTTACTGGTGCGGCCTGCGGTCGGACGGTGGGGCGTGGCCTTCATGACACAGCTGCGCGGAGCCGACAACTCCCGCGCCAAGCTGCGACTGGACTGGCGACCTCGCCACGCCGACTGGCGCACCGGCTTCGCGGCGGAACTAGCTGTATCCGAAACGGCCCGAAGGGTCGTGCGTTGACAGACCCGACCCCAACATTGGCCACTGGCGGCCCTCGATACCGACCAGAAGACCAGATACATCTCCAGGACGCCGAACGGGCCGCTCCACGCAGTCCAGACCATTTGCTGCCCCGCTAATTGAAGGAGCGATGTCATGAAGGTCGAGCTCTCTGCGGGAGTCATTGACTACGTGGATACCGGCGGAACCGGGCCGGTCCTGGTCTTCGGGCATGGGATGCCGATGTCGCCAACACAGTGGCGCAAGGTCACACCTCAGCTGGCGGGGTACCGCTGCGTCCTGCCGACGCTCCCACTAGGCGGCCACCGCACCGCCATGCGGCGCGACGCCGACCTCAGCCAATTCGGAGTAGCTCGCCTGCTCGGCGAGCTACTCGAGCGGCTCGACCTGCGAGAGGTCACCCTTGTCTTGAACGATTGGGGTGGCGGGCAGTTCCTGCTGACTGAGCGCTCTCCCGGCCATGAGCGGGTGAACCGCCTGGTGCTCGTGGCATGCGAGGCGTTCGACAACTTTCCACCGGGCGCAGCGAAACCGGTCAGCCTGGTCGCTGCGGTCCCAGGAGGCGTATGGCTACTGCTGCAGCTGCTGCGGATACCGCTGATTCGGGACAATCGCAACTCCTATGGCGGGATGAGCGTCCGCGGTATCCCCGCCGAGGTTCTGGCCGAGTGGTTTCGACCAGCACGTCAGGACCGGGCGATCCGTCATGACTTTGCCAAGTTCGCAACCGGTGCGCCGCCGCGGCGGACGCTGCTGGCCTGCAGCGAACGCCTGGCTGCCTTCAATCATCCGGCGCTGGTCGTTTGGGCCACCGAAGATCGGCTCATGCCGCCCGAGCACGGGCCCCGGCTCGCGGCACTGCTGCCGCAGGGCGAGTTGGTCACGTTCGATCAATGCTCCACACTCGTCGCGGAGGATCAGCCCGATCGTTTTGCCGAGGTACTCAAAGAATTCCTGGTGCGGACCGGCCCCGCCCGCTTGGCGTCATGATGCCAGCCACTGGCTCCAACCGCGACAGGCACCGAGCCCTGCCCAAGTTCGGCGTCAATTGGTTGCTGGAAGCATGGGGACCTGCGCCAGCAAGACGTCACCGATAATGCTGCGCCAACCAAGCGAGGCGCGGCCAGGGCCAAAGCGAAGCGAGGATTGCAACGCAGGCGCTACAAGTCGTGATCGGCCAACGGTGGATGGTCAGCGACGCCGAAGTCGCGCGTCGCTACCCCTGTGACGACCTGTCCTGCCCACACGTAGTGCCGCTGTGGCGGGGAGTCACTATTGACGCACCGATTTTCACCGTGTGGGCTTGGCTGCGGCAGATGCAGGTAGCGCCATACTCCTACGACTGGCTCGACAACCTGGGATCTCGATCCCCACAGAAGCTCCTTCCTGTAAAGGACCCGCAACCGGGTGAGCCCATGTCACGCTGCGCAGGTAGATTTCCGGTCGGGCGAGTGCTGGCTGTTGCGCCGGGCGAGCACCTGACAGGCGTCATTCTGGGTGCCGCGATGTCCTACGTACTGGTACCCGGCGCCGGATCGACCCGGCTACTTCTGAAGATTCTGATTCCCGAAGATCGCTGGTACACGACGGGATTAGCGATCGGCGACTGGCCCATGGCCCGTCGCCAATTAGTCCGATTCAAAACCCTATCGGAACGTCAAACCGATGGCGTGCCAGGTCCAACGGGCAACTGACCGGGAATCCGAAGAGTCTAAGTGTGACCGTCCCAGCCGGGGGACTCGAACATCAGCAGCCCTTTGGGATCGGCGTGCAGTCGCACCAAACCATGCCCGGCCGCCGGACGCGTCACGGTCCTCACACGCGTGTTCCGGCATGGTCCGCCGGTGCTCGCTGAACTTTGCGCCCGTCTCGCAGCCGACCCGATCTACGCGATGTCGCTTGGGTCGAAGGAACTCTTCCACAGCAACATGTTCGGCTGGTTCATCGAACGCTTCCCGCCCGTCGCCGATGCCGTCGCCACTTGGTGCCCCCCCCGGTACCGCGAACGGAGCGCTGGTATTGCGAGAATGGCATCACCGTGACCTAGTGCTACAGTTTTCTGGCCGCGGCCCGCTTGTCATCGAAAACAAGCTGTTCGCATTGCCCGATGAGTCGCAGCTCGACCGGTACGCGACCGAGCAACTGCCGGGCCTGAGTGGTGCGCCCGATCTGGTGCTGCTGTCGTTGATGAATCCTGGCTGGCACGGGGGGACGTACGGCAAGGGCGTCCGCCAGTGGCGCTTTCGCGGCTACCGCGATCTGGTCGCCTTATTGGAGCCCTGCGTCGCTCCGGTGACGGCTTTAGACAACTACGCCGGTCAGACCCTGCAGCGATGGCTCGACCTCATCCGCCTTCTGGACAAATTGGCCACCACCCTAGGCGAACCCTCCCCCGACGAGCCGCTCGCGCTCCCCGCCGTCGACCGCGCCACCCTGCGGCCCGTACGTCTGGACGGCCCGATCCAGAAGATGCGCTGCCAATGGGTCGCCGCCGAGATCCGTCGACGCCTCCCTCCCGCCGCCGACACCGTCACCGTCACCGCCGGCCTGACTAACGCCCTTGGTCTGGTCGAGGGCTTCACTCGAGGCCGCTCCCCCGCCTACGGCTGGCAGCTGCAGGGCAACCAATGGCGTCTTGCCATTGACTACATGCACGAACCGCTGAAGGGCGCCACCCCGGCCCACCGGGAACGGCGGAAGGCGGCCGCCCGTCAGGAATTTGACTGGTTCAACCTCGAACCGGTGCGCGCTGAAACCGGAAGCCGCGTGCCCGAGCGCCCCGCCGCCGCAGATTACTTTCTGCGCTACGACCCATCCTTTGTCTACCGGTATCAGCCTGTCCCCGGACTTACGGTTGGGCAAGCCATCGAGCTCGGAGTGCAATACAGCATCGTCGCGGCGAGTCGCATCGCACGATCAGCCGCTGCCGAGGCGTGACGTCTCGGTGTACTGACCGAAGACGTTGCTTGAGGGCGTGTGGCGAAAGAGTCTGAGTGATGTTTGAAGGCGAAGACCTGCCGGCGTGGAGTGGAGCTGTCTAGAAACCGCTCCGCCGCCAGGAGGTCTTGGTGTCTCACGCTAACGCTGCGCTGACGCCAAGCGGCCGGTTGAAGACGACAAACGGATACAGAGCGTCAGCCGAGCGCGCAGCGAAAAGGGGTGCGCTCGCGCAAGTCAGCGACCCCGAGGGCAGGTCTGCCCAGAGTCCGGTGGACTCCTCGCCTGTGAGGACGCGGTCCTCATGTCTGAGGCCCTAACTGGTGGCTCTGGAAGGTAAGCGCCGCCTTCGCGACATCCATACTGGATCCCTGTGACGCAGAAACAAGCTCAAGACTTCCGACGGAGCTTCCGGTGAGGCCGGCTGCGTAGCTGGAGGCCCGACTCGTGATGACCTCCAGCGGCGTCAGCACCGTGCTCGACCGCACCGGCCGCCGTACGGCCAGCGTCCGACGCCCAGCGCGACGTCCTTCTCGCCCTCGGCGGCGGCGAGCCACCACGACGCGTATCTCCAGGCTAGAAATGAACCAGCCGGCAACCGCTGGAAACGACGCGATCGTCTGGACTGCAGACGAGCAACGAGGAGTGGACATGGCTGTCAAGCTGACCAACCCCGAAGCGCTGCCCAAGGTCGACTTCCACCGACAGGTGGCGATCGCCATCGGATCAAAGCTCGTGTTCATGGCCGGCCAGGTCGCCTGGGACGCCGACGGAGCTCTGGTCGGCAAAGGTGACCTCGCTGCGCAGGTGGAACAGGCGTACCTGAACGTCGCCGCTGCCGTCACCGACGCCGGCGGCACCCTCGACAACATCGCGAAGCTCACCATCTACATCGCCGACTGGAACCTCGACAAGATGGCCCTGGTCGAAGAAGGCCGCGCCCGCGCCTTTGCGAAACTCGGAGCCACCCTGCTCGCCCCAGGCACGCTCATCGGCGTCGCGGCGCTGTTCACGCCCGAGCACCTCGTTGAAATCGAGGCAATCGCCGTCATTGATTGATTGCCCTCCGCCCGGTTGATGACTCGGTCAAGCCCGCCCGGCCCCCGGTGCGAAGGCCCCATTGAGCCCAGATCGGCTCCACGATCCGCCCACCAAGCCGCCACCGACGCGCTGCTGGCCATCACCCCGCAAGTTGCACCCTTCCTTCTGCCCGCAACCGCAAGCAGGTCTACTTACGGAGACGAGACAAATGAGCGTTCACGAAGTGAGCTGTCTGCTCGAGAACATGGACTCAGTCCTCGGTCTGTTGGACGACCTCGACGACGCGGATTGGCAGTCACCATCGCTTTGTCCGGGCTGGCGTGTCCGCCAGGTCGTCGCCCACCTCGACGGGATCGAAGAAGCGCTCAGCGGTTGGCGACCCGCCGGCGGTGCTGCGGCGCCGTTCGAAAGAACCGGCCAGATCTTCGACGAGGTCGACGACTGGCCGCCGGACCGGCTTCTCGACCGCTTCCGCGCGGTGCTGGCCGGACGCCGGAGCGAACTGCTCACCGCCGACGCGAGCTTTTTCGACGAGGTGTCGTGGACTCCCGTCGGCGTTCAGACCTACGGCCGGTTCATGGCCATCCGAAGCTTCGACTTCTGGGTCCACGAACAAGACATCCGGGTCCCGCTCGGACGCTCCGGCCACACCAGCGGACCGGCCGCCGAACTGGCTCTCGAAGAGGTGCGGCGCAGCTTCGGGTACATCGTCGGAAAACGCGCCGAAATACCGGAGGGGTCCAGCGTGCTTGTCGAACTGCACGGGCCGATTGAAGCCAAGCTCGCAGCAGTCGTCGACGGACGTGCCCGCGTCGTCGACGACCTTGACCACCCTGACGCCATCGTCCGAACCGACTCACTGACCTTCATGCTGCTTGCTTGCGGAAGAATCGACCCCGAAACCCACCTGAAGAACGGCGACATCAAGCTTCAAGGCGACAAAGAGCTCGCCGGTCAACTCGCCCGCAACCTCCGATTCACTATGTGACGGTCGAGGGTCGCCCAAGGTGTGAGCCTGCCAAGGCGTCTTGGCGGCGTTGTCAGCGCACGCGCCGACCCGCCCCATCGACCCGTCCTCCTATGAGGCGGCGACTCGCACGGTGCCCCTCGCGCGTCGGCCGCTGGGTGGGTTCAGGCGCGGCGTCCGCGTGGTGGAAGGAGGCGGCCACGACGAACGGCCAGCACAATTCGAGTGACGAGCCGATCCGTTCGGCCGCTCCGAGCCGTGGCCCGTGGATGGCCTCGATGATCAGCCAGCCGAGGAGCGCGCCGAAGACGGCGGTCGCCGCGGCACAGACAGCCTGGCCGGTGATGCGCCGGTTGACCCTTTGTTGCGTCAGACACGCCGGCCAGGTGGCGATGACGAAGGCCCCAGCGGTGCTGCAGATGGTGTGCGGCAGGGTGGTGCCGCCGACGGGCTCGGGAAAGCACGCGATACCCAAAGCAGCAGCGCCGGCGACCATCAGCCCGACGCGTGCAATCAACCGGATTTGGACGAATCCGACAGCAAGGACGAAGAAGCAGATGGCGACCAGGACCAGCGCGACGGTCATGATCCACCGGTCTGTTCCGGCGTAGCCGGATGTGACGCTGACGGTTTCGCGTACCGGACTGAAGGAGGAAGGCTGCTCCCGATCGGCCACCAGCCACCCGCCGGTCAGCAGCAACGGAAGTGCGCCGGCGCAACCGAATAGCCACCGAGGTGTCGGCCGCTCAGGCTGCTGAGTCAGCATGAGTGATCCGATTGCCCTCGCGTCATGCGTCCGCATCAGCGACCAGTGCTGCGGGCGTGCCGGGGTCCCCCGGGCCGCCCGGCCTGACGCGACGGCGCCGAGCCACGTCGCGCGATATGCAGCCGCTCCATTCAATGGGTCCGCGGCGCGGCGCGTGACGCTTCGTCGGCGGCCACGGCGAGCGTCCCGTAGGCGGCGAGCATCTGAGCCGCGGGGAGGTCCTGCTCAGACAGCGCCCCGGGACGTCCGCAGTACAGATTGAGTCCGCCGAAGATGTGGCGCTCATCCAACATCAGTGAGAGGGACAGCATCCCGGCGACGCCGAACTCTTCGGCGACTCGCTGAGTGAAGCCGGGCCACCGCTTCTCGGTCGTCATGTCCAGGATCAGCGATTCCGGGTTGCCGTTCAGCGCCTCGACGCAGGGACCCGACCCATCGACGTACTGCAGTGAATCGGCCTGACGCGCACGGTCATCAGTGGAGCCGGTCGTCGTCAAACGTCCGTCCCGCAACACGGTGATGCTCGCCCAGTCCACGAAGCCCAACGTTGCCACCGCCACCTCGGCAACGGCAGCCAGCACGTCGCCGGCCGGTGGCTGCTCGACCAGCTTGCGTCGCAACAGAGCGAAGCCGTCGAACAGGTACCGAAGCTGCCGGGTCGACATCGACTGGGAGGCAGATGAAGGCTGAACCACAGACGAAACCATTCAGAGAGCAAGCCCACCTGCGGCCGATCCGGTCCGCCAGGCGTGAGCTCACAAGCGACGCCGTTGTTCGGCTCCTCTGCCGTACCGCTCAGCGCTGATACGAACCCCGGCGCCCGAGCCGAGCTGACCGGCCGGTGTACATCGGCGCAGCGGGGCACACATCCGTCATCGGAACAGCACGCCTGAAAGCCGGCCAACATGATCTTTGTTGCATTGTCGATCCTGTGTCTTCTCGCTGCGGGTCTGTTTGCCTTGGGCCGTCGCGCGCGTGCGGGCCATTCCCCGTCATCGACGCGGCGACATCGTCACAGCTCGACCCCAGGAGGCGCTGCTGACTCCCCCGCTGCCGACGGACACGCGACCCGCTGGACAGCACTGGATGACCTGCAGCTCAGCCGTCTGCTGAGAGACTCCGCTCGCTGACGACCTCGTGCCGCCGGTCGACCCACACGCGGATCAACGAACGGGGACCGGCCATTCCACGGGGAGTTCGATGCGCACAGTCGTGCCTGCACCGGGTGGGCTGATCAGCGTCAGCGCCCCCCCGCACGCTTCGACGCGGTCGGCTATGCCTGTAAGTCCAGAGCCCTTGGCCACCTCAGCCCCGCCGCGGCCGTCGTCGTAGACCCCACAACATGGAGCCATCCGGAAGCGACCCAACCGAACAAGAAGGCCGTGGCGTAGTACAAGTGTGAAGTTGTCGACGAGCGCAAACCAGGACACGGGCGAGCACGACTTCTCGTCCTGGGCTGCGCCGAGTCTGCTCGCCATGCGTCGCCTGGCTCTTCGACTGGCGCCGCCGGGTGAGCACGAAGACGTCGTTCAGCTCGCGCTCGAGCGTGCCTGGCGACGTTGGGCCACCTTCGATGCCACGAAGGGGTCCAGTCAGGCTTGGCTTCTGGCCATCGTCGCCGACCAGTGCCGCCGCGCCCAACGTCGACGCCGATCACCACCGCCGGCCGTTTCCGAGACGGAGTCACCGCCGCACGATCCGTCGCTTCAGTTCGCCGTCGAACGACTGCCACACAAGCAACGCCTCGCCGTGGAACTGCACTACTACCTCGGGCTGCCGGTCCGTGAATGCGCCGAAGCGCTCGGCGTCACCGACGGAACGGTCAAGTCGGCCCTGTCAGACGCTCGCGCCAAACTCCGCCTCGCCCTGGAGGTCAAAGATGCCTGAGACACCGCAATTCGCGGACGACGACAGCGCTTTCGAAGCAGTCGAGGCAAGGCTGCGTGACGCCGGAGCCCGGTTCCGGGCTTCGTCGGCGCTGACCCTCGAAGACCCGCCGTCTCATCGAGTACGGCCGTCGACCCGACCGACGCTCATCCGGACGTTCGGGACTGTCGACTCGCGGCGGCAGGACCAACGCCGTCGAGCCCATCGCCAGCGGGTGTTCACCGTCGCCGGTGCCACCGCCGCCGTTCTCGCGATCGTCGGCGTCATGGTCCTGGTCTCCTCACTGCGAGGGACGGCACGGACCGGCCCCGCGCCTGCCGCGTCCGGGCCGGTGCCCACAACGTCGGCGCCGCGGATGCCGGCACCCGGACAGGTGGTCGACGATGCGACGCATGTCCCGGTCGCCGCATACGACGCCGTGGGCGCCGGCACCGTCATAAGTAGCCCGTTCAAAATCAGCGGCGATCCACTGACGGTCGACGGCAAACCGCAGGTCTTCTACTACGGCGCCGAGTACTGCCCCTACTGCGCCGCCGAGCGCTGGGGCGTCGTCACGGCGCTGTCCCGCTTCGGTACGTGGACCAACCTGCAGTCGACGACCTCGGCCAGCCAGGACGTCTTCCCCGGCACTCCGACCTTCTCGTTCTACAGGGCGAAGTACACCAGCCAGTACATCGCGTTCGACGCGGTGGAGATCGAAACCAACCAGCGCAGCGGCGACGGTTACCAGAAGCTCGAGACGCCGTCGGTCGCCCAGAACGCCCTGGTCACGAAGTACGACACCCAGGGCAGCATCCCGTTCATCGACTTCGGCAACAAGTTCATGATCTCGGGGGCGACGTACGACCCGCAGGTGCTGCAGGGCAAGTCGATCGACGAGATCGCGGCCTCGCTCAAGGACCCGT
This sequence comes from Frankiaceae bacterium, assembly GCA_965199805.1. Classification (GTDB taxonomy): domain Bacteria; phylum Actinomycetota; class Actinomycetes; order Frankiales; family Frankiaceae; genus DATAZK01. Next base: position 1,408,578 of record CBDATO010000001.1, read on the forward strand.
CGACCGACATCAGCAAGAGCGTGCTCGGTGCCGCCAACCAGATGACCGCGGCCATCTGCGAGATGACCGACGGCAAACCCGGCACGGTCTGCGATGCGCCGGCCATCCGGACATTGCGGAGCCAACTCGACGCCACGAACTGACTGATCAACGGCCTATTGCCGACACCGGGAGGTGACGCGGCGCCATCCTCCAGACAGCTCGCTCGTGCCGACTGACCCATGCCGCTGCGCCAGGCATGCAGGCTGCCGCCATGAGAAAATCGCAGCCGCAATCGAAGTCCGAGTCGTTGCCATACCTTGTGGCGGTGCCGCTCGCCGACTCGGCAGATCCGCCACTGACCGAATACTCCCTCTACTTGCTGTCCCAACTCGGACGCGCGGGTAAGCGCCGGCTGACCGAGCAGTTGGCCAGCCACGGTCTGACGATGCGCGACATGGCAAGCCTGGCGGTGCTGGAGGAGTCCGGGCCCGTCTCCCAGGCCGAGCTGGGGCGCCGACTGGGACTGGATCCCAAAGACGTCAGCGTCCTCGTCGACGACATGTGCCGACGCGATCTGGCGGAGCGAACGGTCGACTCGACAGACCGTCGACGCCGGCTCATCGGATCAACAAGCCAGGGTGCGGCAGCCTTGGAGACCGCACGGCGCGTCACGGGTCGCGTCGACGACGAGCTGCTCGGGCCTCTGCCTTCTGCGGCCCGCGAGAGTCTGCACCGGATGCTGCTCGAGTTGCTCACGCACGTGCGCTCGCCCGAATAACCAGCCGCTCGCGGCAAGCCGGCCAGTCGTCGTCGGTCATCGAGAATTGCACGGTTGTCCGCCACGACCCGTCACGGCGACGCTTGTGCTTGCGCAGCTCGCCTTCTTCGGTGGCTCCGAGGGCCAGCACGGCAGCCCGGGACACCGCGTTGCGTTCGTCGACATGCCACACGACGCGTACGCACCCCAGAACGTCGAACGCCCGGCTCAGGAGGAGCAGTTTGGCTTCGCCGTTCACTCCGGTGCGTTGCCACCGTCGGCCGAGCCACGTCGACCCGATGGCCAAGGACCGCCGCGCCGGCAACAGGTCGTAGAACGTCGTCAGGCCTGCAACCTCGCCGTTCACCATCTGAACCCAGCTGATGGCGGTGCCGGCCGCGCGGGCGTTCAATGCCTCACGGACGAGCTGCTCGGCGTCGTCGAGGGTGGTGGGGCGGGCCACGCCCAGATGTGTGAAGACGTCATCGTCGTCGGCAGCGCGCAAGAGGCCTGCGGCGTGGTTGGGCTCGACAGCGGTCAGCGTGACCAGCGCTCCGCTCAGACGCGGAGCTTCCCGCCACATCGAGGGGCCCGGCCCAACGGTCGCGGCGCCCATCACTGCCCGGCCGCAGGCGCAGGCCGGAACACGGCGTCCTGCACCGGGGTCCAGACGTCGCCGCCCGGTGCACGAAACGTCTTGGACCAGCGCCAACCGTCCGGGGTGGCTGCCACCGTCAGCCGGCTGCTTCCCCGCTCCGTGGTCCGGTCGAGGACGAGTTCACGTCCCACCCAGCTGCCGCTGGCGGGCGGATCGGGCCTTAATCCGGCGCTGTCGAAGCCCCAGTACAGGACGTCGCCCGTCGCCGGATCCGTCATCCACACCGCATGCATCGCGAACGGTGGATGGCCCTCCCTCTGCTGTGTGTAGGACTGCACGACGAGGGTGTCGTCGACCTCCGCCCACGCCTTGCTCATGCTGCCCGCCGGCCCAGCCGGCGCCCACTGACTTGCGTGCATCTGCTCGGTCCCCACGAAGGCCCCGAGCAGGAAGCCCAACGTCTCGACGGTGCTGCGACCCATGTATAACTCCTTGGTAGTCACCAACGAAACAGACGGTAGCAGCCTCCGTTGGGCCGGTGCTTCCGGTCGCACCGGGGGGCTCGGCGCCTTGTTCGGTTCAGCGACAGGCAAGAAAGGACGTCCCTTTGAGACAGCGTGGGGAGCGCTCGACACCGAGCCCTGCAGGCATGGAACGACCCAGGCATTCCAGCGCCGACTGTCCGGAGTGTGGTTTTGCGGGGCTCGCCCCGTCGTCTGCAGCGGCGGCCGCACGCCTGCGCTCGCTGATCGCGCCGTGGCGCGCTGTCCTGTCCCGCTCCGGGATCCGCGAGCGGCCGGCGCCGGAAACGTGGTCCCCCATCGAGTACGGCTTCCACGTACGCGATCTCTGCGTGCTTGCCCCGGCACGGCTCTCGATGATGGTCGCCTTCGACAACCCGGCGTTCGACAACTGGGACCAGAACCACGCAGCGCTCGAACGGAACTACCGCTTACAGGATCCGCTGCGTCTGAAGAAAGAACTCACTGCCTGGATCGAGGCTTCTGCATCGGTCCTGGACGCGGTGCCCGAGGATCGACAAGCCCGCTGCGGCAGGCGAAGCGATGGCATGAACTTCACCATCACGACCTTCATCGGCAATCTGCTGCACGAGGTGGAACACCACCTGCAGGACGCCGGCGGCAATTAGCCGCTCGCGGTGACGCCGCTGCACGATCTGGATCGCTCGGGCCGGCGACCGTCAGAGACGACGGATGGGCTCACTCACGCGTTCTGCTTGCTCCGGCGGTAGAGCAGGAACAGGGCAAGCACGACCAGGACCAGCAGGAAGTGGCCGAACACGACGTGCGCCACGAAGCTGAGGACGATCCAAGCGACGATGGCGAGGATCAGGAACGCGATGAGACCGAGCATCCTGATGGCTTACCCCGCTGCGCGGCCGGAGTAATCGCTTGACCGGCATGCGAGGCTTCATCCCGTGCTCCAGCAACGACAGCGACCGTGGCGCGCCGCCGGTAATCCCGGCGGCGGTGTCCGGCGCTAGTCCCGCATCCGCCGCCCCTGATGGGGCGTAGCTCAGCGGCGAGAGCAGCGGCTTCCAAATCCGTGTGCCGGGGGTTCGAGTCCCCCCGCCCCAGCCGGACACCACTCCGATGACGGGCGCTTGAGCCGTTGCGCCCCGACCAGCGGTCTGTAGCTCAGATGGACAGAGCAGTGGCCTACGAAGCCATGCGTCGCAGGTTCGACTCCTGCCAGGCCGACAACGAACGAGAAGGACGGGAGCAGTCATGGTCACCGAAGTAGCACCCAACGTGCTGAGCTGGGCGTCGGACATCGAGCCGGGCACCATCGCGCAGGCCGCGACGTCGGCGCGGATGCCGTTCGTCCGCGGGCACCTGGCGCTCATGCCCGACGCGCACGTCGGGATCGGCGCGACCGTCGGCTCGGTGATCCCGACCGAAGGCGCGATCATGCCTGCCGCCGTCGGGGTCGACATCGGCTGCGGCATGGTCGCCGTGGAGACCGACCTCACCGCTGCCGACCTGCCCGACTCGCTCACCGCGCTGATGCCGCTCATCGAGCAGCGGATCCCGGCTGGGGTCGGCAAGGGCCACGACACCGCCATCGACACGCACGCAGGTGCTGCGCTCGACGCGATCGGACTGCCGCACACCACCCTCACCGGCAAGCAGGAGCAGACCGTGCCGGCGCAGTTCGCGACCCTCGGCTCAGGCAACCACTTCGTCGAGGTCTGCCTCGACGAGCGGGACCACGTGTGGACCGTGCTGCACTCCGGCTCGCGCGGCATCGGCAACCAGCTGGCGAAGAAGCACATCGAGTCGGCGAAGGGGCTGATGAAGAAGATGTTCATCCGCCTCGAGGACCCGGACCTCGCGTACCTCGTCGAGAACACCCCGGAGTTCCACGCCTACATCGTCGACATGCTGTGGGCGCAGCGGTACGCGATGGCGTCCCGGCAGGTCATGTCCGAGCGCGCCACCCGCAGCCTGCTCGAGGTCGTCGGCCACGGCAGCACGGTCCGGACGATCAACTGCCACCACAACTTCACGCAGCAGGAACGCCACCACGGCCGGAACCTGTGGATCACCCGGAAAGGGGCGATCAAGGCCGACGTCGGCGACGACGGCGTCATCCCCGGGTCGATGGGCACCCGGTCGTACGTCGTGTCCGGAAAGGGCAGCCCCGCGTCGTACCACTCGTGCTCGCACGGCGCCGGCCGCCGGCTCTCGCGTGGTCAGGCGCGGCGTGAGCTGACCGTCGACTCGCTCACCGAGCTGATGGCCGGCAAGACGTGGAACTCCGACAAGGCCACCACCCTGCTCGATGAGCACCCGTCGTCGTACAAGGACATCGATCAGGTGATGGCCGACCAGGCCGACCTCGTCGCTGTGCAGCACACGCTGCGTCAGGTGTTCAACTACAAGGGGACATGAGGTAGGGCTGGGGCCGTCTCCGTATATCGGCCGTCGGGTTGGCGGGCACTGACCCGTACTTCTGCTCAGATCTCGGCGTAGGCGCGGACGGGGAACGTGCCGAAACCGTGGATCTTGGGAGGCACGGCGGTGAAGTGTGCGCCGACCTCGGGCAGCTGATCCAACCCGGTGAGGTGCTCGACGACATGGATGCCGGCGCCGAGGAGCAGCGTGTGCGCCGGGCGCTCGCCCTTCGCGGTGGCGCTGGTGTCGTCGATGTTGACCGAGTCGATCCCGACCAGGACGACCCCGGCCTCGATGAGCGCGGCCGCTCCGGCTGCAGTGAGGTACGGAGCGGGCCCGCCGTACGCCTCGGTGTTGAAGTGGCGATCCCAGCCGGTGTCGAGCAGCACAGCCATGCCGGCGAGCGGCTCCGTGAACAGGCCCGCATCAGCGCCCCGATCCGCTGAGTCGCGCAGGTGATAGACCCGAGCCGGGACCCTCACGAGGTTCGTCAGCTCGAGGCCGGCCAGGTCCTGACCGTCGGGGTAGCGGTGAAAGGGCGAATCGAGATAGGTGCCGGTGTTGCCGATCATCGTGATGACGTCCATCGCGAACTCGGTCCCGGCTGCGTAGCGGTCCCGCGATGCCTCACGCGTCAGGTACGGCGTGATCGTCGGAGCAGGCAACCCCGGGTACGTCACCATGCCGGCGCTGATGGTGTGGCTGAGATCGACCAGGCGCGTCATGACCAACCTCGGGATGAGTCATCGTCGGATACGAACGGCTGCAATGAGATGGGAATGTTGCTCATGCGCGGCATCCCGGTGAGGCGGTCGTAGTCGCGGTCGACGACGGTGAGTCGCGACGTATTCGTGCCCGCCTCGCGTACTGCTGCGTCCTTGCGGAAGAGATCGCCGAATGCGTGGGTCATTGACACGACTCCCGGCCGCATGGACGGATCCGATTCCACCACCGCGACCACCTTTCCGAAGGGGCTTGTGACTTCGGCAAGGTCGCCGTCGGCCAGTCCTGCTGAGGCCAGGTCGTGCGGGTGGGCAAAGGCGGGATTGTGCGGCTGGCGTCGTGCCAGTGGCAGATCAAGTCCCGAAGAGTTGAGAGCGCCTGCTCGACGACGGCAGACCAGCCGAAGGGGATAGGCAGGATCCGGCGGCCACCATTGCTGCTGCGCGGCCACGAGATCCGCCATCATGTCGGCGTTCGCGACGTCGAAGCGGGCGTCGCAGTCGGGGTCGGCAGGCTCCACGATCACGTCGCCGTGCTCGTACACATGTCCCTGCTTGCGGGTGCGAACCTCGGCCAGCGGCACGCGTGCGTTCTGATACAGGTGATCCATCACGTCATCGAGCGTCAACGCTTGGTCGTCGCTCAGGCACAGCTCCGGCTGGCCGGGCCGGCGGAAGTTCGGCGGGACCTGCAGTGGCGTTCCCATGGCGTCGGCGACGCGCGCCAGGAAGCGCCATTCCTCGGTCAGGTCGGAGTCCGGCGGAGGGGTGGCGATAGCCGATGTGTATTGGGCGTACGGACGTTGCAGGCCGAAGCCCACCGCGTACAGGGACATCGACTCCGTGACGTAGGTGCTGCCGGGGATCTCGAGCGTCAACAGCGGCGCGACGACGTAGTCGGCGAGTTCGGCGGTCGCCGACATCTTGATGTCGAAGGTGACCAGCAGATCGAGCGACTGCAGCGCCCGGACGGTCAGGTCGTGATCAGGCCAGGCGGCCGCCGGATTGCCTCCGAGGCAGATCAGCGCCCGCACCCGGCCGTCACCTTCGAGCAGCATCTCTTCGGCTAGTGCGGCTGTCGACAGTCCGCATGCTGCGTCGGTCAGTTCACGTACGCGAAGCCGCTCGCCGTAGCCGTATGCCGCCCGCGGCGGATTGGGCTGCGCCCTGTGCGCGGTCTCCGGCATGAGCACGCCTGGGTTCCAGACCCGTTCTCCAGCGCGGAGATACCGGCCGCAGGTGGTGTTCAGGACCATCACCAGGTATTCGAGCAGGGTGCTGCCCCGGCCCGCCAGGCTGGGACCGGTTCCGCTGGTGGCGACTCCTCGCTTGGCCGTGGCGAAGCGGCGGGCGCAGTCGACGATGTCAGAGGAGGCAATGCCGGCGCGCTCGGCGGCGACCTCGGGAGTGAAAGGCCGCAAAGCGGCTCGGATTTCGCTCAGACCGCCGACCCAGGTCTGGACGAACTCCGCGTCGTGTCAGCCCTCGCCGAGGATGACGTGCAGCATCGCGGCGACGATGACGACGTCTTCGCCGGGTCTGGGTTGAAGGTGAAGGTCTGCGACGGCTGCCGTTTCGCTGCGTCGTGGATCGATGACGAGCAATTGCATCCCGGCTTGCCGCGCGCGCCGTATGCGAGGACCGGCCGGCACCGGCACACCACCTGAATGCGCCACGAAGGGGTTGCCTCCGATGAGCAGGGTGACGTCCGCGTCGTCGAAACCGTGCGCCGGAGCGCCCCAACTGCCGTGCAAGGCGGCGGCTACCGCTTTACCGGGCTGATCGATCGTGTTGCTGTCGAAACGCATCGGCGACCCGATGGCGTTCATCAGGGCGAGCAGCGCCGGCTTGGCCGCGGGGTTACGGCTTGCGCAGGTCCCCGTGTAGGTGGCGACCGCCCGGGGACCGTGCTCGTCGACGATCGCGCGCAGTTTCGCTGCGATGTCGCCGGCCGCTTCGTCAACGGGCAGGCGGGCGAACGTTCCGTCCGCATTCCGGCGCATCGTGTGCAGCAGCCGTTGCGGATGGGCGTGCTGCTCAGGGAGCTGGCGTCCCTTCTCGCAGGTGTAGCCGCCGTACAGGGGGTCATCGGCGTCGCCACGCACTCGTACCGGTCGCCCCGCCTCGTCGACGTCGACCACGATGGCGCAGCCGGCATGGCAGAAACGGCAGACCGAACGCTGACTGCGGCTCATATCCACATCCCCAAGCACACTGTCAGGAGAGCCCGACGACCCGGCCTTCGGCGTCCAGGGTCATGGAATTCGCGGCCGGTACGCGCGGCAGCCCGGGCATCGTCATCATGTCGCCGCAGATCGCTACGACGAAGCCGGCGCCTGCCGACAATCGGACCTCGCGCACGGGCATCACGAAGCCTGTCGGCGCGCCGAGCACCGCGGGGTCGGCTGTGAAGCTGTACGGCGTCTTCGCCATGCAGATCGGCAGGTGTCCGAAGCCAGCAGCCTCGAGCTCGGCCAGGCGGCGGGCGGCGGCGGGAGCGAGCGCGACGTCGGCGGCACGGTAGATCCGCTGCGCGACCGTCCGGATCTTGTCGGTCAACGAGGTCTCGTCGGGGTAGAGCAGCGTCAGGTCGGCCTTCGCTGCGGCGATCTGCGCCCGAACGAGCTGCGCAAGCTCGGCCGCACCGGCGGCGCCGTCGTTGAAGTGCGTGCAGACCGCCAGCTCGACCCCGACGTCTGCCAGCGCCTCGCGTACGACCTGGATCTCTTCGTCCGTGTCGGCGGTGAACCGGTTCAGAGCGACGACGACCGGCAGTCCGAAGCCCTGCATGTTCTCCACGTGCCGCAGCAGGTTTGCAGCACCGGCCGCGACGGCGGCGGGGTCAGGGCGGTTGAGATCAGCGACGGCGATGCCGGTCTGCATCTTGATGGCCCGCACGGTCCCGACGATGACCGCGCAGGCGGGGCGGAGCTCGCCGATCCGGGCCGCGATGTCGACGAACTTCTCGCCGCCGAGGTCGGCGCCGAAGCCCGCCTCGGTGACGACGACGTCGGCGAGCCTGAGCGCCAGCCGGGTCGCGATGAGAGAGCTGCAACCGTGGGCGATGTTCGCGAACGGGCCGCCGTGCACGAAGGCAGGCGTGCCCGCCAGCGACTGCACGAGGTTCGGGCGGACCGCGTCGCGGAGCAGCACAGCCATCGCACCGTCGGCCTGGACGTCGCGCGCGGTGACGAAGGACCCGTCGGCGCGGGAGCCGATCACGATGCGACCCAGGCGCTCCTGCAGGTCGGCGAGGTCGCGCGCGAGACAGAGCACCGCCATCACCTCGGACGCGACCGTGATGTCGAAGCCGTCCTCGCGGACGCGGCCGTTGCCGGCGCCGAGACCGACGACGGTGCTACGCAGCGCCCGGTCGTTGAGGTCGAGCACGCGCTTCCACGTGACGACGTCGAGGCCGACGGAGTTGCCCCAGTGCAGGTGGTTGTCGATCATCGCGGCGAGCAGGTTGTGCGCTGCCGTGATGGCGTGGAAGTCGCCCGTGAAGTGGAGGTTGATGTCCTCCATCGGCGCGACCTGCGACCAGCCGCCGCCGGTCGCGCCGCCCTTCATGCCGAAGCACGGTCCGAGGCTCGGCTCCCGCAGGCAGATCACTGCCCGATCCCCCGCCGCGGCCAGCGCGTCGGCGAGCCCGATGGACGTCGTCGTCTTGCCCTCGCCCGCCGGCGTCGGGCTGATGCCCGTGACCAGCACCAGCGCGCCGCCGGCCTCGCCGGCTACCGAGGCCGGGTCGACCTTTGCCTTGAAACGGCCGTACGGCTCGAGGGCGTCCTCAGGGATCCCGACAGCCGCCGCGATCTCGGCGATCGGGCGCAGCGTGACACTGCGCGAGATCTCCGCCGCAGTCAGAGGTTCGGACCTCGCCGGCTCGTCAGAACCGCCCGTGCCCGGCAAAGCCCGCGGTCGACCATCGTCCTCCTTGGTCAACAGACGATCCGACTGACAGACGCGAATCTCAACACCGGGGCAGCCCCTCCACGTTCTTGCAAATCACCTGGGAAGGTACCCGTCTCGACGGTCAGCGCCATCCCACGGCGCAGCAAGGCAATGTCGGCATTCCAGGTCACTAGCCCGCTGTCGTAACGGCGACCGCCGGCCGGTTGGCACCTCCGTACCCCTGGGCGTTGTCGGCCTGCATCCGCAGCTGATAGGTGCGTCCCGGGACAAGACCCGACACGGTCGCCCGGTACGGGCCGCTCGCCGGGCCGGTGAAGCGCAGGTCCGACCAGGTTCCGCCGCCGTTCAGGCTGATCCGGTAGCCGAGGATGGGGCTGCCGCCGTCGTCGAACGGCTTGTGGAACAGCACCCCGATGCTCGTCGTCGACGACGTGTACTCCGGGTTCACCGGCACGCTCGGCACGCTCAGCGCCCTCGTGGTGGCGCTGACCGGCGGCCGGGTCGCGCCGCCGTAGCCGAAGCCGTTGTACGCCTGCACGCGCACCTGGTACGTACGCCCGGGCACCAGCCCGGACACCGCCGCCTGGTACGGGCCGCCGTCCGCGCCGCTCACCGCGAGCTCGGACCAGGAGCCGCCGCCGTTCACCGACACCCGGTAGCCCAGGATCGGGCTCCGGCCCTCGGTCAGGGGAGCGGCGAAGGACAGTGCCAGTGACCGGTAGGACGGCGTGGCGACGAGGTCCAGCGGCACCGACGGGAGGCCGGTGCGGGTGTAGACGTCCGAGCTGCCCTGCGGACCCGTGCCGACCGCATTGGTCGCCGTGACCTGGAAGGTGTACGCCACGCCCGACGAGATCTGCGGGACGGTGCACGACGGCTCCGTCGCCGGAACCGGGGTGCACGTCACGCCGGCAGGGGTGGAGGTGACCCCGTACGAGGTGACGGCGGAACCGTTGTCTGCCGGCGGATTCCACAGCAGGACGACACCCTCGTCGTCCGGTGTGGGCAGGGCGGTGACGTTGCGCGGCGCGTCAGGCGCCAGAGCCGCCGGCACGGCGACGGTGGCCACAGCCCCGGTGCCGGCCGCGTTCGTGGCGGTGACGCTCGCCGTGTACGCCGCGTTGAGGGTCAGTCCGGACACGACGCAGCTGGTCGCCGTCCCCGGTGAGCAGGTCAGGCCCCCGCCGAGCGACACCGCGTAACTCGTGACGGGTGAGCCCCCGAGGTCGGCCGGTGCCGTCCAGGAGATCGTGACGTCGGTGTCGGCGCGGGACGCCGTCACCGCGCGGGGTGCGCTCGGTGACGCGACGGGCGTCACCTCCGGCGACGGGGCACTGTTGGCCGAGTTGCCGACGCCGTTGGTCGCATAGACCACGAAGACGTAGTCCTGGCCGTTGGTCAGCCCCGTCACGGTGCACGGACTTGCCGTGCACGTTGCGCTGCGACCGCCGGGAAGCGCCAGCACCGTGTAGCCGGTGATGGCCTTGCCGCCGTCCGTCGCCGGCTGGGTGAAGGCGACCGACGCCGATCCCGGAGCGGGCGTCGCGGTCACCGCGGTCGGCGGGGAGGCCACCGTCGCCGGGGTGACGACGGGCGACGCGGCTGATGCCTGCGACGTCCCGGCAGTGTTGGTGGCCGTCACGGTGAAGGTGTACGCCGTCCCGTTGGTCAGGCCCGTCACCGTGCACGGCGAGGTCGAGCAGGAAGAGGTGAGCCCGCCCGGGTTGGAGCGCACGGTGTAAAGCAGGACAGGACTGCCACCGTCGGAGGCCGGTGCATCGAAGGTGACGACCGCCGCCGCGTTGGCCGGCGTCGCGCTCGGAACGCCGGGCGCATCCGGCGCCCGCGCCGGGACGACGGCGTTGGACGGCGTTGAGCTCGCCGACGGGCCGTGCGCGTTCGACGCGGTGACCGTGAAGCGGTAGCTGGTGCCGTTGATGAGGCCGTCGACGACGCAGGGCGAAGAGAGGCAGATCTCGCTCCGACCACCGGGCGATGCCGTCACCGTGTAGGAGGTGACCGGCAGCCCGCCGGTCGAGGCCGGCTCGGTCCAGACGACGAAGCCGTCGCCGTCACCGGCCGAGGCGAAGACGTCACTCGGAGCGCCGGGCACGTCAACGGGAGTCACGCTGTTGGAGGGCGCCGACGCCGCCGAGACGCCCGACCGGTTACCGGCGGTCACCGTGAAGGTGTACGCCTGCCCGTTCGTCAGGCCGGTCACCCGGCACGGCGAAGCTGTGCAGCTGGTCTCGACGCCCGACGGCGCCGTGGTGACCGTGTATCCCGTGACCGGGTTGCCGAAGACTGTGTGAACGACACGGATGCCGCTTCGGGTCCGGCGACGGCCGAAACCCCGGTCGGTGCCGGGGGAACCGCGACTGGAACAACGCTGCGGCTTAACGCCGACTGACCGGAAGAGCCCAGCGCGTTCTGCGCGCTCACCGCGAAGGTGTAGGAGGCCCCGTTGATCAGGCCGTTGACGGTGCACGGCGATGCCGAGCACGACACCGACGAGAAGCTGCCCGTCCGCCTGACCTGGACGACGTAACCGGTGATCGGTGAGCCGCCGTCGTTCGCCGGCTCCGTCCAGTAGACCTTTGCCGACGCCGCTCCGGGCGTCGCGACCGCATTGGTCGGAACATCGGGCGGGCCTGACGGCCGAACCGCAGACGACGGCGCGGACAGCTCACCGAGCCCGGCCGAGTTGCGTGCGGCGACGCGTAAGACGTAGTCGGCCCCGTTCGTCAGGCCGGTCACGGCGCACGGCGAAGCGGCGCACGTGGCTGACGCGGCGACGCCGGTTGCGGAACTGGCCTGGACCGTATAGCCGCTGACCGCGGCGCCACCGTCCCACGTCGGGGCGGTGAACGACGCCGTCGCTCTCGCGTTGCCGGCCGTCGCCGAAACATTTGTGGGGGCATCGGGTGCCTGCGCCCCGGTCACCGTCAGCCGTACGAATCCTGCCGAACCGGCCCCGGCGCCACCCGAGCCGCTGCGCAGCCCGACGGAGGGGCTGCTGCCGGGGACCGTAAGACTGTTGGCCACGTACGAGGAGCCGCCGCCACCGCCGCCGAAGGTGTTGCTGGCGTCAACCGGCTGGGCACCTCCGGCACCACCGCCGCCGCCGCCGAAGCCGCCGCCGCCGTTGCCGCCCATCACGACGTCCTCGCGGTACGAACGGACAACTGCTCCTTGGCCGCCCCTCGCCACCGTTGCAGAGTTCGCAGCGTCGCTGCCTCCGGGAGAACCGCTCCTGCCAGCCTGACCGCCGGCACCCCCCGTACCCCCGACGCCGGCAGCGCCGCCCGGGACGCTGTTGGCACTGGACGGATCGCCAGCGGCTCCGGCGTTACCACCATTCCCGGCGTACGCGTACGTGCTCGGATCTCCCCCCGCGCCGCCGCCGCCGCCGGCGATGGCCAGCTTGGCAATGACCGCCCCCCGGCCGGTCAAAGCAATGACAGCAGAGCCCCCGCCTCCGCCTCCGGCCGATCGCCTGCGCCCGTCACTCCCACCCGCGCCGACAATTACCTGGATCCGCTCCGTCCCGGCTGGCAGCACGTAATCAGCCCGGGTGAGGGCTCCGTTGCCCCCGGCGGTGTCGAGACCGCCGGCACCACCGCCGCCGCCCGCAACCTCCGTCTGGATCAGCTCGGCGCCCGCCGGCACCTGCAGCGTGTACGTGCCGAGCTGGGTGCAGAGCAGCGTCGCGTCGAGTTCGGCGGTGGCGTCGTTCGTGCACGGCGCCGTCGCCGCCGTCGCCGGAGCCGCGCCCACCGACACTCCACTGACCGCCAACGCGGACAACGTCACCACGAGGCCGGCAGAGCGTGCCCGAGCACGCCCCCCGCGCGACGCCCGCCGGTCTGGATCCGATGTTCTGACGGCAGCGCCTCCGAAGATCACAGTGGCTCTTCGGCGCAACACACGAATCAGTGAGTGGCCTCGGACGGTGGTCCGTCTACGTCACACGGGGCGTCAGATCTGCGGCTGCGCCTGCCTGTTGTGGAGAGGCCCTCGGGTGAGTCCCCCCACGTGGTGTAGGTAGGCGGGCCGGGGCGTGTCGTTCCGGGACGGTGAGAGGTCACCGCGGAAGGTTCTGTGAGAACCGACCAAAGCGCTCACAGAAGAGGACTACCGCGATGACCCATGACCAGTCTGCCTTGCTCGACCTGCTGGCGGAACTCAACACGGCCGACGAGGTGTCGGTGATGCGCCGGATCCTGGCGTCCGGTTTGCAGGCGCTGATTGAGGCCGAGGCAACGGTGGTGATTGGCGCCGGCCGGCACGAACGCACGCCTGCCCGTACGACGCAGCGCAACGGCAGCCGGCCCAAGACCGTGACGACTACCGCCGGCGACATCAATGTGGCGATCCCGAAGACCCGGACCGGCAGCTTCTTCCCGAGCCTGCTCGAGCCGCGGCGCCGCATCGACCGAGCCCTGCATGCGGTGATCTGCGAGGCCTATGTGCATGGCGTCTCGACCCGCAAGGTCGACGACCTCGTCACCGCGATGGGCGGCCTGTCCGGAGTGTCGAAAAGCGAAGTCAGCAGGATCTGCGGGCAGCTTGATGAGGAAGTCGGCGCTTTCGCCAACCGGCCGCTGGACGAGACCGGCTTTCCCTATCTGTTCGTTGACGCCACCTACTGCAAGGTCCGCACCGGCGGACGGGTCGTCTCTCAGGCCGTCGTCGTCGCTACCGGGGTGTCCACCGACGGCCGGCGGGAGGTGCTCGGCCACGCCGTCGGCGACAGTGAAACCGAGGCGTTCTGGACTGAATTCCTGCGCAGCCTTCGCGACCGGGGCCTTTCCGGCGTGCAGTTGGTCATCTCCGATGCGCACCGCGGCTTGGTCGCCGCCATCGCGACCGTGCTGCAAGGCGCCGCCTGGCAACGCTGCCGGGTGCATTTCCTGCGCAACGTGCTGGTCAAGGTACGGAAAGGTGACGCTGAGATGGTCGCCGCCGCAGTCCGGACGATCTTCGCTCAGCCCACCGGACCACTCGTGCGCAGCCAGGTCGACGAGGTCGCCCGGCTGCTCGAGCTCAAGTTCCCGGCCGTCGCCGGACTGCTGCTCGACGCCAAGGCTGACATCACCGCGTTCGCCGACTTCCCCGAGGCGCATTGGAAGAAGGTCTGGTCGACCAACCCGCTAGAACGGCTGAACAAGGAGATCAAGCGGCGCACCGACGTGGTCGGCATCTTCCCCAACCCGGCCGCGCTCGGCCGCCTCGCCGGCGCCGTACTCGTCGAAGCCCACGACGAATGGCAAGCCTGCGACCGGCGCTACTTATCGGAGGCGAGCATGGCCGCACTCTTCGCCACCCCAACCGCCCTGCCGACACGGCCCGAGGAGGTAGCCCACCCACAAGCCGCCATCGCATAATCGACAACAAGCAGAGCCGCAACGCGGCCGCCTACCTCCACCACTCCACGGGGCTCAATCAGGCCCTCCGTGGACTGACATGGCCATGTTGTTCACCCCTGGTCGCGGTTCGACTCGTCGAAGGATGAATGCAGGATTTGGCCGTGACGGCTCAGCCGATCGCGTAGAGCGTCGACGTGCCGGCGCCGATGACAAGTGTGCCGTCGGCGGTCATGGCCGGGTAGCTGGCGTTGACTCCGCCGGTGTCGAGGTCCCAGAGGCGACGACCGTCGGCCGCATAGCCGTAGACGTGCCCGGCAGCCGTTCCGAAGTAGACGCTGCCGGCTTCGTCGACGAGGGGCGCGGTCCAGATCCCGATGCCGATCGGGCCTTTGCCTTGCGACGGGGAAATGGTCGGGTCACGACGGTCGACCGCGCCACTGGCGGCGTCCACGACATCGAGGTAGCCGAGATGGTCGCCGAAGTACGCCTTACCGCCTCGGACGACCGGCGAGGAGTAGCTGTAGTGACCCTTGTCGAAGGTCCAGCGGACCTTGCCCTGAGGGCTGATCCCGTACTCGACGTCAGCGTTCGTTCCGAGGATCACCGTGCCGTCGTCCGCCACAGCGGGTGACACTTCGACTTGATCCTTGGCGGTGAAGGACCAGCGCACCTCACCGCTCCGGCCGCCGTCGGTGATCGCGTAGAGCGAGTTTCCAGCGGTGGTGTAGATGGTGCCGTCCGCGGCGATCGCGGGCGATCCGTAGGAGGCGTCTCCGGTCTTGACGGTCCACACCCGTGCGTGGCGACCGTTGTCGATGTCGAGTGCCGTGACACGGCCCGACATGTCGGCGACGTACACGCGGCCGTCGCCGCCGATGGCAGGCGAGAGCACGAACCCGTCGAAGGCTTCCGACCACAACAGCTGCCCGGTTCGGCTCAGCGCGTACAGCTTGTCGTGGGGTCCGGGCCAGAGGATGGTGCCGTCGGAGAGCACGGCCGCACTGGTGGACAGGTCGTTGCCGTACGACCCGCCGCCGTCGAACCTCCAGCGGTCGCTTCCGTCGGCCGGATCGAGGGCATGCAGCACCCCTGCGTTGCTGGCCGCGAGGATGCTGCCGTCGGCGCCGATGACGGGCCCGGGGGTCACCGTTCCTTCCAGTTCGACTTTCCATTTGATGTGGTCGGTGCGGGGCCCGGTCGCCTTGGTCGACGACGTGTGTGCCGCGTCCCCGAAAGCCTCCGGCCAGGCCGACGCCGCTGGCGCGGACGCGGCGACCGGTCGGGCCGGCAGCCGCTCCGACGACCCGCATCCGGCGACGAATGCCACGCCCGCGGCCAGGCACGCGACAACCCGCGCGGACGTCATCGCGCCCGTCTGCGTGGGGGCTGATCAGTCACGGCTCGGCCAAGGCGCACCCGACCAACGCTGCGTGCCGTGCAGGATCTGCGGGCGAGCGCTGAGCAGCCCCGCCGCCACGGTCACCCGGTGCACAGGCCCAAGCGCGCGCAGCGGCGTGCCGTCGCCCACGATCAGCGCACCGCACCAGTGCGAGGAGTCACGGGTCAGCGTCGTCACCGGTCCGCTCGGAAATGCCGCGAGCCGGCGCAGTGAGTGCTGAACCGCATGATCGTCGTAGAGGGGTCCGCGACCGTCCGGCAGCCACTGCAGATCAACCGTGGTGGCCGGCCCGTCGGGGTCCACGATCGCCGCATCGGCCCGGCGCGCGCCGCGCTGCGGTTTCGGGCCCGCCTCCCAGGCCGAGAGCCAACGGCCGTCGCCGAGCTGTGCCCCGGCTGACGCATCAGCAATGGGTCCGTCGCTGAGAACCAGCCATACCCAGCTCACCGTGGGACCCGCCAATCGTCCGGCTGCGAGTCCCTCAGGGTGGCGCGCAGTGCGCGGCGCAACTCCTCACCGGTCGGCCGGCCCCAGTACCAGTAGCCGTTCCAGGCGGCCGTCACCGTGAGGTCGGGCGCAAGGACCCACACGTAGGGCGCGTACGGCTCGTGCAGGGTGTCGGTGGTCTCCACCAGGCCGGTCATCCCGAGGACCGCCCGGTCGGAGTCACAGAGAAACGTCCAACGGGCGCCGAGACCGGCCCGGAAGGCGAAGGACACGGCCGGCGGCTCGACCGACAGGCTGACCAAGCGCGTGTAGGCCACATCGGCCTCGTCCTGCAGTGGTAGGAGCACCGACCGGAAGAACGTCTGCTCCTTCGGGCAGAAGGTGCCGCGCCACGTGTGCAGGACAAGCGGGTCTCCGCCGCCGACCTCGGAAAGGCTGCGCACGATGCCGGAGTGATCCGGCAGCTCGACATCCGGCCAACGGGTGCCGACCGGTGGACCGCTCGCCGGGCTGTCGAAGGGCTCGAGTGCGGACATCTGCCCCTCCGGGATGGTGGACGGCATGGCGACGGCGCTCCTACGCCGGGTCCGAGGAAGCAACACCTCGCACTCGGAAATTCTCGACGGCCAAACCGCCAAGAAGGAGTAGGGCCGTAATCCCCATGACGATCAGGCTCGTTGCGATCGCGACGCCACTGGACGTTGCTGCCCCGGGGATGAGCGCGAGCAGGGCGGCAAACCAGACGATCGCCAGGGCCGGGAGCAGTCTGTCCGTTCGATTCGACGAGGCCGAGGTCGCCGGCGCAACTCTGTCATTGTCAGGATGTGCGGTCACGAACACTCCTCAAGGTTGCCGCGCGTCAATCTGCCCGCGCGGGTCGGTCTGACTCAGTTTCCGGGCGGTTGCTATGGCCTGCGCGGCAAGGATCAGCCCGAGATGGCTGAACGCCTGGGGGTAGTTTCCGAGCATTTCACCGGTCTCTGCATCGATCTGTTCGGCGAAGAGACCCAAATCGTTAGCACCGGCGACGGCGCGCGCGAGGGTTTCCTCGGCGGCGTCGAGGCGGCCGATCGCAGCCTGCGCCTCGGCCAACCAGAACGTGCACAGCAGGAAAGACCCTTCTTCTCCGTCGAGTCCGTCGTCGCCGCGGTAGCGACGTACCAGGCCGCGTGAGTCGGTCAGCTGCTCGGTGATGGCGTCGACCGTCGAAGCCAGTTTCGGGTCATCCGGCGGGAGGATGCCGACCAGTGCCATGTGAAGCACGGCCGCGTCGAGTTCGTCGCCACCGAGGCTCTGGGCAAACGCCCCGAGCCGCGGATTCCACGCCTGTCCCACGATGACGTCGTGGATCTGATCGCGGGTCTCCGTCCACCGCGATACGCGCTCGGTGGCCTCGAGGAGGTCGGCGATCGCAATGCCACGGTCGAGGGCGACCCAGCACATCAGCTTGCTGTGCAGGTAGGGCCGCGCCGGGCCGCGTATCTCCCAGATGCCCTGATCGTCGTCCGTCCACCGGCTGGCCGCAGTGTCGACGGCCGCGACGAGCAGATGCCGGGTCGCGTCGTCCAACGTGTCCAAATCGTCGCGAAGCACGTAGGCGGCATCAAGAAGGGCGCCATAGACGTCGAGCTGGACCTGATTCCACGCGCCGTTGCCCACCCGGACGGGTGCGCTGTCCCGCCAGCCGGACAGGTGAGTGACCTCGTGCTCGGTCAGGTCATGCTCGCCCTCGACGCCGAACATGATCTGCAGGTGCAGGCCGCGGTCCAACTCGGTGCCCGAAGCGCGGGCCAGGAAGGCGAAGAATCGCGAGGCTTCGTCCGGGCAGGCGGCGACCCACAGTCCACGCATCGTCATGCTCGCGTCGCGGATCCAGGTGTAGCGGTAATCCCAGGTGCGCGAGCTACCTATGCCTTCGGGCAAGCTGGTGGTTGCTGCGGCGATGATCGCGCCGCTGGGGGCGTACGTCAGCGCCTGCAGCACCATGCCGCTGTGATGGACCAGGTCACGAAACGGGCCCTCGTATCGCTGATGCAGGTCCGACCAGCTCTTCCAGACCCGTTCGGCTTGGGCGAGGCGACGGTGAATGGCTTTTGCTGCCCATGGCTTCGGAAGCTCCGGTCCGAAGGACGTTGTCCCCTGCAGCGCCCAGGCGGCCCGGTCGCCGGCGTTCAGGACGGTCGTTCCCTCGACCGTGGCGCCCCGCACGTCGAAAGAGGTGTCGGCCGACAACATCAGCACTGTCGCGCCGCCTTCTGTCACGACGCCACCGTCAACAACTCGCGGCCGCGGATGGACGAGGCCGAACTCCGGTCGTGGGGCGTACTGCCAGCTGATCGCCACGCTGCCTTCGACACATTCGGCGCTGCGCAGCAGAACCCCCGGGGACGAGCGTCCCAGCTCGTGGCCGCGTTCATGCCGGCCGAGGGCAAGCGCGTCGAGCACGATGAGAACACCGTCTGCGCAGGTCCAGGTGGTCTCCAGCACGAGGCTCTGCGGCCGATACTGCTGCACCGAGCGGGCCTGCGGATCCGTCGGCCGGATCACGAAGTGCCCGGCATCATCATCCAGAAGCCGCCCGAACAGGGGCGGACTGTCGAACCGGGGAAAGCAGAGCCACTCGACGGAACCAGCAGCGACCAACGCCGCCGACCGACAGTCGGACAGCAGCGCATGTTCGCCGATCGCAATCCGGCTCAAGAGGCCCGACCGGTGCTCCGGATACGGGCTGCGTACGCCAGCCGCAGGATGAACAGCAGCAGCGAACCGCCGAAGAGAATGGCAATGACCAGCAGGTAGTTGCCGAGGTAGCGGTCCTGGTGCCCGCCGGAAGCGACGAAGTACGTACGGTCGCTGCGGGCCAGGACCAGCGGATACCACATGATCAGTAGCAAGGTGCTGATCAGCAGTGGGATCCGCAGGTGCAGGATCGCGGCACGACGCCAGTACGTGTACCGGCCGTCCTGCAGTCGGCCGCCGACCACCCGCAGCAGCAGCCGGTCAACCCCGGTGTAGAGCGGAAACGCCACCAGATCGTGACCGATCACTGCGCCGGCGAACCAGATCAGGAGCCGGACCGGTGTCGGGGCCGCGATCCAGCGACTGACCGCATAGCCGGCCAACGCGAAACTGGCAAGCAGCAGAACCAGATGAAGCGGGTGGCTGCCGTACAGGGACGCCAGCCGGCGTGATCGAGCGCGGTGCGGACGTCTGATCAGGTCAGGCATCGAACGTCACCTTCGACACCCACTTGGTGTTATGGACACCCGGTGCGGCCGGGATGATCAACCGGGCCGGAAAACCGTGATCGAGCTCCAGGTCCTTGCCGCCGACCGTGAGCGCCAGCAACGCCTCGGCCGCGCCGATCTGCCGACTCGACAAGGACACGTGCCGGTAAGCGCCGTTCTTCTCGAGCGACTCGACGTATGCCCCCACCGGTTGATCGAACCCGGCCAGCCGGGCGAGGTCCCGCAGCCGTACCCCTGTCCAGGTCTGCACCGACGACCAGCCTTCGACGCAAGCGATCGGCAGGTCGGCCGTCGTCTGTTCCATCGCCAGCAGCTGCGTCCGGCTGAGAGTGACGGTTCGTTTGCCGATGAGCTCCAGCCGCCAGCTGTCGTCAACCCGGTTGACCTTGGCGGTCGTCGCGGTCCGGTTGATCGGAAAAGCCGGGCTTCCCGGCCCGCCGCGCGGCGACAGCAACGCCAGCGGACGAAGGAAGCCCCCGATGGTCTGACCGGCGTAGAGCACTGTCACCAAGAGCGACGAACCCCCGGCCAGCCCGACGATTCCCCGTCGGCTGATCGTCCGTGGCCACGGCTTCGGGGCGGCCAGCTCGTCCGGACCGTCTGCCGGCTTGGTGCGTTGACGCACCGCCCGCCAGGCCAGCGGCAGCTTGAGGGCGACGTGGACGGCGAACCCGGCGACGAAGATGACAGCGCCCCAGATGTGGGCGGTGTAGAAGCTGAACCCGAACACGTAGTCGTAGCTGATGTTCAGCAGGCCGGTGGCCAACTCGAACAGGATGCCGCCGACGAGGGCGACCAGCGACAGGCGCTCCAAGGCGTGTGACACCGACCGGACGGGCGGCCACTCGAACAACTTGGGTAGCACCGACCAAAGCTTGATCAGCACGATCGGCACGAGTGCGACGCCGATGCCGACATGCACACCCTGGTTCAACCGGTAGAGCCACGACGGCGAGGTCGGCCAATCGAACAGGTAGAAGTGCAGGAATCCGGGGTCGGACAGGTTGTCGTTGCCGTGCAGCCGCGGGTTGTAGGCCACGTACGACAGGAACCCGGTGACGATGACGAACGTCAGCATCGGCAGCAGCGCCAAACCCAAGGCCGCCGTCACCCTGCGGCTGCGGGCCGCGCTCTTCCAGAAGCTGCGGCGCAGAGGGCCGAAAGGCATCACGCGTCGGCCGGTCGACCAAGAATGGCAAAGGCCCGATGACCGTCTCGCCACGTGTCGAGTACATCGAGTCCGGCTTGACGGGCCGGATTCGCGAGATCCCGGGATGTTATTCGTGCCCAGGCGAACGGCGTGCTGCTGCGCTGCCCGTGGTGCAGCTGCAGCGTGCGGCGGTCGCTTACGCCCGCATCGACTTCGACCAAGAGCCGTCCGGCAACAGTGAGCAGCTCGAAGACCCGGCCCAGCAACCGGTGCGGTTCGCCGCCGATGCCGACGTTGCCGTCCAGCAGAAGCGCGGCATCCCAGGCGTGTGCCCCCGGCAACGGCCCGAGGATGTCGCGCCTCAGCACCGCGACGCGGCCGGACCCGGCTCGGGTCAGCGCCGCCGGGGCGAGGTCGACACCCAACACCTGCATTCCGAGCGCCGCGAGATACGCCGCGTGTCGACCGGGCCCGCATGCCAGGTCGATGATCGTGGCGCGCGGCGGCAGGTGGTCAGCCAGCCGCGTCAGGGCGTGCCGGTCGACGGCGTCCGCCGGCGAGCACCATTCGCTGAGCTCGAGCGGGAAGCGGGACCCATCGCACGCCGACACCTGAACGGCGGTCACACCCACGTCGAACTGAAGATTGAGCAGTTCGTCAAACATGGTCGGGGCGGGTACGAGGGACCGCCGGCGAGCCGACTTGGCGCCCGTCACGCGCTGTGCGTTGCGTGCTGCGAGCGAATGTAGGCGATCAACGGGATGACGTCCTCCGGTATCAACCGCCCGATGGCACCGCTCGAATAGACGCTGACCAGCACACGTCCACCCGGATCGAGCACGAAGCCGGTGGACTGCAGAAAAAGTGGATCGGGGTTCGTGAACGCGCCGGTGGCCTGAGAAACAGCCCGAACGTCGGCGCCGAAACCCACAGGGAACGTCAGCTGCGCCTTGGCGAGGAGCTCGCGTGTCGTCGGCTCGTCGTCGGCCGACAGGGCGTAGACGCGAATGCCGCCTTCGGCGAATGCTTCTTGCGCCCGCTCGAAAGCACGCAGTTGGGCGTCGCAGTAGGGGCAGAAGGCGCCTCGGAAGAACAGGACAACGGCATACTGACCAGCCGCTTCGTCCGGAAGGGCGACGTGCCCGTCGCTCACGTTGAGCACGGTCCTTGGGAATTGATCACCAGGTTGCAGCAGGGTCACGTTGGCTCCGACGTTCGTGGGCTGTCAAGCGTTAGCGGCGCACGAAAGGCCGGTCTTACCGGGTCCGTAGGATCTCCCGCCATGGCGCCCCTGAGACCGACAGGTGATGCGGGCGCGGCAGATCTGCCGGAATCGGATCCGGACGGAGCCGCCTGGCTTCGTGAGCTCGCGTGCGAGGGACCCGTCCACGAGGCGGCCGTTCGCCGGCTGCATGAGTTGTTGCTCCGCGTCGCTCGAGCCGAACTCGCCCGGCGGGCGGCGACCTGGCGCCCGGCCGGACCCGAACTCGACGACCTGGCCTTCCAGGCCGCCGCCGATGCGACGGTCGCGATCCTCAGCAAGCTCGCCGAGTTCAGGGGCGAGAGCAGATTCACCACGTGGGCGCTGCGCTTCGTGATCCTCGAGGTGTCGTCCAAGCTCGGCCGCCACTTCTGGAACCGGCCCCGGGCCGAGCTGGACGAGGAGGCCTGGGACCGGCTGCCTGATCGCTTCGGTCTTGACCCGGCTCAGGAAACGGAGTGGCGCGACCTCATGGACGCGGTACGTCACGCTGTCGACACGGCGCTGACCCCGCATCAGCGGCGGATTTTCGTGGCGATCGTCCTGAACGCCGTCCCCCTCGACGCTCTCGTCATCGAACTCGGTTCGAACCGCAATGCGATCTACAAAGTGATGTTCGACGCCCGGCGTAAATTGCGCACGGCCTTGGCCGCTGATGGATATCTGCTCATCAAAGGATCCTCCGCATGACTGGTTCAGCCGGCTTGGACCGCTTCCTGCAGACCGACCCACGTGACGTCGGCTGCGACCGAGCGATGCAGATGCTGCACGTGTACGTCGATCTGGTCCTCAGCGACCCCGAAGTCGGCCGCCGCTACCCAGGGGTCGTCGCACATCTGGAGGCTTGCGGGCCCTGTTCGGAGGACTTCCACGGCCTCTTGGAGGCGGTTTCAGGCGGTTAGACGCGCTGTCTTCCGACCGGCGCCGTAGCTGAAGCGGCGGTGCTCCGCATCGGACTCCCACCCCAATACGTCTGATCGTTGCACCGACGGACACCGACCCTGTTCTGATCCTCAAGCACGGTGAGGCAGGCGCCGGCCGAGCGCGTGGCTTGACGTACGGGGATCGTTTACACCGCGGCTGCTCGGGCAGGCAGCTGGTGATCTCCATGCGTTGCTTAGTAAGGAATCCCTGTGCCGGATCTCAACGTCGTTGCCGTCATCACCGCCAAGGAGGGCCAACGCAAGCGGTTGCAGGCAGCGCTCGAGTCGCTCGTCGAGCCCACCCGCGCTGAGCCGGGCTGCGTGAGCTACCACTTGTTCGAGTCCACCGCTGATGCGAACGCCTTCGTGACCATCGAAGTGTGGCGATCTCAGGACGATCTCGATCAGCACTTGGTCTCGCCGCATCTCAAGCAGGTGCTGGAGTCCGCCGGGGACGCCCTCGCGACAGCGCCCGCGATACACCCGCTCACGCCCACAGGCCCCTGAGCGTCACCGAGGAGTCCCCCGCCTGTCGCGACCGGCCGATGCGATGAAGCCCGGCTCATGTCGGAGCGAGGCGAGGTCTGTCCGTCCGGGTGAAGTCGACGCCCTTGAAGAGCAACTCGTCGCCAATGGTGCGACCGAGGGCATAAGCGAACAGATCATCGAAGTTGAGCCCGGCGGGACGCATTAGTCATCTGCACCAGGTCATGGCGACAGGCGGTTGCTCGTGAGTCACTTCTTCGAGGGCATCCTGCATCTGCCGCCCTACCTGGCGCTCGCCCTCGTCTTCCTGCTGCCGGCCCTCGAAGCCTCGGTCTTCGTCGGCGTCGTCGTCCCGGGTGAGATCGGCGTGATCCTCGGTGGCGTTCTCGCCAATCAGCACAAGCTCGCCCTGGCGGCGGTCCTGGTGGCCGGGATCCTCGGCGCGATCATCGGTGACTCGATCGGCTATCTCGTGGGCGAGAAGTACGGCGAACGCCTGCTGAACAAACTGCCCGACCGCCTCGTGAAGCCCGAGCACATCGAGAAATCGAACCGGGCGATCCGGCGCCTCGGCGGAAAGGCCGTCTTCGTCGGACGCTTCACGGCCGCCCTGAGGGCGCTGGTGCCCGGGCTCGCCGGCATGGGCAAGATGCCCTACCGGACGTTCCTTCCCTGGAACGCCGTCGGCGGAGCGGTGTGGGCGTCCGCGTTCGTGCTGCTCGGCTACGCCGCCGGCAGCCAGTACAAGAGCATCGAGCGATACGCCAACTACATCGGGATCGCTCTCCTGGTCGCGATCGTCGCGGTGGTGGTCGTACGCCATCAGCGGGCCAAGCGTCACCAGCCGGCTCAGTGACGTCACCCTGACCCAGGCCAAACGGCGCTCGGCGCCCGAGTCGCGAACCGTAAGCCGCCGGATTCACCTCCTGCGACCACGGGCAGGGCAATGGCAGCACTCGTTCTCGGAAGAGGTCATGTCATGGTCGACTCGACGTACAAGGCATACGCATTCACCGGCTTCGGCGGTCCCGAGGTCCAGCAGTTCGTCGAGCTGGCCATGCCCGTGCCCATGGCCGGCGAATTGCTCGTCGAGGTCCGGGCGGCCGGTGTCAATCCCGTCGACTGGAAGATCCGGTCCGGGGCCTACGGTTCCGCGACGTTCCCGGCGGTGCTCGGTTCGGAGGCCTCCGGTGTGGTGCGGGGTGTCGGCCAGGACGTGGAGGGCTTCGCGGTCGGCGACGAGGTCTTCGGGGCGACGGCGCCGGGCTCCGGCGGCTACGCCGAGTTCACGCTGCTGACCGCCGAGGGCACGTCCCACAAGCCGCCGCACGTCAGCTTCACCGATGCCGCCACCCTGGTGGTCGCGGGTGCCACCGCGTACGACGGCGTCACCCAGCTCGACATGAAGCCCGGCCAGACGTTGCTCGTCAACGGGGTCGGCGGCGGAGTCGGTGTGGCGGCGGCGCAGATCGCCCGCGACGCCGACATCAACGTCATCGGCACAGCGAGCGAGGACAAGCGCGCGCTGGTCGAGTCGCTCGGGGCCACCCTGGTGACCTACGGGGACGGGGTCGCCGAGCGCATCCGTCAGCTGATGCCCGACGGGGTCGACGCGATCTTCGATCTCGCCGGCGGCGACGGACTCCGCGCTGTGGCCGGGCTGGTCAAGGACCCGGGCAAGCTCATCACCGCCGGCGATCCGGGGACAGCGGCGGAGTCGGGCGGCCGCATGATGGACCGCGACCGTACGAGCCGGGTGCTCGACGTCGTCGCCCGCATGGTCGCCGACGGCAAGCTCGACCCGCATGTCGAAGACATCCGGCCCTTCGACGAGGCAGCCGAAGCGCTCGCCGCGGTCGAGATCGGGCATGCCCGGGGCAAGGTCGTGCTGCGGGTCAGCTGATGCTTCCGCGTCGCCACGGCGGCACGAACAGGGCGACCGCCACGCGTCAGACGCCGTAAGCGAGCAGATCGGTTCGGTGGGCCTTCAGGGCCACACCTATGAGCTGAATGATCACGTACAGAATTGATCCCGCGGCAAGCGTCAAGAGGATGACGCTGAGCGCCGGGCTGGTGAAGCCGTGGCCGATGGCTGCGCCGATGAAGGTCGGGCCGCCCCCGATCAGGCCGAGCCCTGCCAGCAGGCGCCAGCTCGGCCGCTCGGACGATTCATCGGCGGCGAGCGGCGCGACGATCCCGAAGCCTTCCGTCGCGTTGTGCAGGCCGAAGCCGATGACCAGGACTGTGGCCAGAGCGATGTCACCCGAGGCAGCCGACTGACCGATGGCCAGGCCTTCGGCGAAGTTGTGCAGCCCGATGCCGACCGCGATCAGCAGCGCCAACCGGCGGGCCGGTGACCACGTGACCCGCCGCTCGCGTCGACTCGGCCGTTCGGCCACAGCCATGGCGCCGGGGCCGAACCGTGCCGCGCGTGCCGTCCGTCCGCTCATCCACCGTTCGTACTGGGCGAGGCCGATCAGGCCCACCGCGAGCCCGCCGACGAACAACGCGCCGTAACCGATGGCCGCCGCCAGCCCACCGTCCCCGTCGTGCACCCGCCCCAGCGCAACATCGATCGGCTCCCAGGCTGCCGAGAAGACGTCCCAGACCAGGAACACGAGGACACCGATGGCTATCGCATTCAGGAAGACCCGCAACCCCGGAGCCGGTCGCCGAAGCCGGCCCAGGGGCAGTCCGAGGACGATGGTCACGCCGGCGATGAAGCCCAGCAGCAGCGTTCGCGAGAGGCTCAACGGTTCTCCCTGGTAGTCGACGACGCTTAGGGTCACCTACCCTTCCTAGCTTGTCAACTACAAGTTCGGTAGGGGCATCGCCGCCAACCTCACTGTCCACGAAGTGG
Source organism: Frankiaceae bacterium (assembly GCA_965199805.1). Taxonomy (GTDB): domain Bacteria; phylum Actinomycetota; class Actinomycetes; order Frankiales; family Frankiaceae; genus DATAZK01. The sequence continues at coordinate 1,434,613 of CBDATO010000001.1, forward strand.
GCCTTTGGGGTGCTCCACGACAGACTCAATCGTCGCAGCAAGGCCGCCCGACGATTTGGCGTTCCTGCGTCAGCGCGACACGAAGAGCACGACGCAGGCGACGCCGGCCGCGATGCAATAGACGCCGAACGGCCGCAAGGAACGGTGCGCCAGGTAGCGCGTGAGGAACCGGACCGACAGGTAGGCACCCACCCCGGACAGGACGGAGCCGAACAGGACCTGACCCCGGATGCCGTTCCCGAGCGGACCCGACAGGTCGCCGAGCTTGAGCGCGCCGGCCGCCAGGATGACCGGCGTGGCGAGCAGGAAGGAGAACCGCGCCGCATCCTCGCGGGGCAGGCCGCGAAGCATGCCCGACACCATGGCGACACCGGAGCGCGAGATCCCGGGAGCGAGCGCGAGGATCTGGGATGCGCCGACGAGCGTCGCCCGGGCGACCGGGAGCCGGCTGAGCCGCGCGTCCGACTCAGGACCGGTGACGCGCTCGTCGACGTACTCGGTGTCCGTGGCGGGATCGTGTCGACGCAGCTGCTCGGCGAGCAGCAGGATCACCCCGTTGACGATGAGGAACACCGCGGTGGGGGTCGGTTTCGCCAAGGTCGTACGGAACCAGTGTTCGGCCAACAGGCCGACCAGCCCGACCGGGATCGTGGCGATGATCAGCAACCACGCGAGTCGCTGGTCGGGGTCCTTGATCTCGCGCCGGGCGACGCTCGTCACGAAGCCACGGATGAGTCGCACCCAGTCGCGGCGGAAGTAGATGAGCAGTGCGATCGCCGTGGCTACGTGCAGCCCGACGACGAATGCCAGGTACGGCGACTCGGGCCGGGTGACGTCGAGGTCACGGGACCAGGTGCCGCCGACGACAGCGGGGATGAGCACGCTGTGACCGAGGCTGGAGACGGGAAACAGCTCGGCGACGCCCTGCATCCCGCCGACGACACCCGCCTCGAGCCAACTCAAGTGTGCTGCCACTGTGTGTCCTGTCGTGAGGGAAGGTGGAGGCCGTCGACGGCCTCTGCCGCCGCTGGTTCAGAGGCGCGCACGGCGACGTTCACGTCGCATCTCCAGGGCAACAGGGAGCAGCGACACGACCACGACGATCGGCAGCAGGTACCCGTCGACGTTCGGAATGCGGTACCCGAGGCCGTAGCCGGCGAGTGTCCCTCCCATCGACCAAACGTTTCCGCCGATGACCTGGCAGATGGCGAAGACCGACCGGCGCGGGCACCGAGCGCGGCCCGATGACAGCCGCGAACCCCCACACTGGACAGCACGCCGTGGGCGTCCACGGGGTTGATGGTCAGAGGGAACGAAGCCACACCCACGCGGTCCTCCTCCCTCTGCGGTCTCGACCCGAGGCCATGCGTTGCCCTAGAGTGAGTCATTACTACTATAACAGTAGTTGTTGAGGGGAGTGTGGTCATGCCGTCGGCAACCGGATCGGGTGGGCGTAGACGACGGGGGGCACTCGAGCAGCAGGTCCTGGGCTGCCTCGCCGTCGCGGCCCGACCGATGACCCCGGGCGAGGTTCAGCAGTCCTTGGACAGCGGCCTCGCCTACACGACCGTCATGACGACGCTGTCGCGCCTGTACGAGAAGGGCGCGCTGTCCCGGGAAGCATCGGGTCGCGCCTTCGCCTACCGGCTGTCGGGCGACCCCAGCTCCGTCGCCGCGAACGTCACGGCCCACCAGATGCATCGCCTGCTCGACGGCACCGATCGTGAGGAGGTGCTCAGCCGTTTCGTCGCCGACCTGCAGCCCGGCGACGAAGCTCTGCTGATGAACTTGCTCAACAAGCCCCCCCTGCGTACGCCCGACGCCGACGAAGACCCGAAGACGACGCCGGGCAAGCCCGACCAGCCATGATCAGCTGGGCTCTCGGGCCGTTCCTGGCGGCCACGATCATGGCGTGGGCTGGTCCGCGGGTACTTTGCACCGTCCATCCCCGGACGGCGGTCCAACTCGGCACGGCGATCAGCCTGGTCGTCGCGTTGTCGACCGGGCTGGTCCTTGCCGTTGCCGCCGAACTGGCGGTCACCGAGGTCCAGGCGTTGCTCCAGGTCGGCACCGAAGGTGCCTGGCACCCGTCGATATCGGCTCTGGCCATAGGTGCCGTGGCGGCGATCCTGGTCACCTGGCTGTCCGCAGCAGCGGTGCGGAGCCTGGTGCGTTCCGTACGCAACCTGTACAGCGCCTGGCACGACGCCAACGAGATCAATCCGACCAGGCAGCGCGTCGTCGTCATCGACGATTCGCTCCCCACGGCCTTCGCCGTCACGGGCTATCCGGGGCAGGTCATCGTCAGCACCGCCATGCTGGAGGCCTTGGACCCGGACGAACGGGCAGCCCTGCTGGCGCATGAAGACGCCCATCTGCGTCACCATCACCAGATCTACGTGCAGCTCACCAAGCTCGCCGCAGCAGCGAACCCGCTGCTGAAGCCGTTCGTCGACCTGGTTGACACGGGCACCGAGCGATGGGCGGATGAAGCCGCTGCAGCCGCCACCGGAGACCGCGAGCTGGCGGCACGGGCTGTTGCCCGGGCCGCGCTCGCCGCACACCGCCACGGCCGGCGCCCCCCGGTGGCGGTCAGCTCCGTGGCCGGATCGGCCGCCGAGTCGCAGCTGGCGTTCCGTATCAACCGGTTGCTCTGTCCCCCACCGAGCGCCGCCCGTCGCGTCGTCGCCGGCGCGCTGCTGATTCTCGCCGTGTGCGCCGGCACCGGCGGCATGGCGGCAGCCGTCGGGCACGAGCAGGTCGAGCACATCGAGATGACCGTGCTCGACGCCCACCGCTAGCGCTTCCGGTTCAACGAACAAGCAGTGCCGGTCACGCTCCGCCCCCCTTTTCATCACCGACGGAGTCGCAGCCGCAGGTGCCCGAGCGAGACAACTCGCAGGTGACTGCGATTTCACGGTCCAGCGGCGGCACCATAGCCAGGCAATGCCTCGACCTGGGGCTGCTCGACGAGAAGAGGCTTGTCGAGCCGGTTCAGCGCGACGGCTCCTCGTCGGGGAAGGTCAACGTGCCGGTCTCGACGACATCCACAGCGACATCGCGCAGCTTGCGGTGACGGTGCTGGCTGGCTATCCGGAGAAGATCGAAGGCCTGGTCCCGCGTGGCCTTGGCGTCTCGCATGAGGATGCCGATTGCCACGCCGATGTCCCGGTTGCTCGCCAGCGCCTTGTGCAGTTGGGCAGCCTCGTCACGCGCGAGCGAGGCAGTGATCGCCAAAGTGCTCTGCGCGGCCAGCAGATGGCCCGCGTTGACGGCCTGGTCGTCGAATGCGTGGGGGCGGGTCGAGTAGAGGTTGAGTCCACCGATGACGTCCTCCTCGTCCAGCATGAGACGCAAAGACAGCATGCTGGCGATTCCGAGTTCAGCCACGGCGGGATGGGTGAACGCGGGCCAGCGTGACTCCGCGGTGAGGTCGTCGATCAACAACGCCGGCACGGCGATCGCGGCATCGATGCAGGGCCCGGACCCCAGCTCGTACTGCATGGCATCGCCACGCCGCGCCCGGTCATCGGACGCGGCCGTCGTCGTCAGATGTCGGCCGCGGCGCTGGGTGATGCTGGCCCAATCGGCCCCCGCCACCGTGGAGACGGCGACGTCCACGACAGCCGCCGGGACGTTGCCGGCCGGGTGGGCGCCGACCTCGCGGCGCAGACGGCCGAAGGCGTCCGTCAGCGACTGCAGCTGCTCCGTCGACATCGTGCCGGACAGTGTCGGATAGGTGGCCATCGGATCAGGATCCTCACGTGCCCAGCACCGGGGCTGATCGTGGTGGGCCGCCGTGACGCTCGCGGGCTACCTGTGCCAGGCCGAGGTCTCGACCTCTCGGTGACCAGCATGCCCGACGGTCGCTCGATCCCGGTGGTCGGATCATGGCCGGCAACGACCTGGCCCCTGCCTCAGCGTTCACCAGGTCGGTCCCACGGGCACCATCGCCTCGTGCTGCGACTCACCGACTTCATCGTCGACTGCCCGGACACGATGGCGCTGGCAGCGTTCTACGCCGCGGTGACAGCGCGTCCGATCAAGGCGGGCAGCGACGAGAACTGGGCCGGCGTCCAGTTCGGCGAGATCGAGCTGGCCTTCCAGCGGGTGGACGACTACCGGGCACCGCAGTGGCCCCGAAGTGAGCACCCGAAGCAGTTCCATCTCGACTTCGAAGTCGACGACATCGAGGCTGAGCAGACCCGGGTCATCGCACTCGGAGCGACCCTGCGGCAGGACTCCGTCGCGTCCGACGGCTACGGCTGGCGTGTGTTCGCCGACCCCGTCTGCCATCCGTTCTGCCTCTGCCGTAACAAGAGCGCTGTGTGGACAGGCCGGGACCTCACCTGGTCAGTCGGCGAAGAGTAGGTCTGGGAGGCGACCTCCGCCGAGCCTCCGGACCGGCTGGGACTTCGGGGTCTACCGGAACCGGCTGCGTTGCCGCACCGTTCCTCCTGCGAGCGGTCCGACTTCCGCTCGAGGGGGATCGGCATGGAGCTGGTGGCGGGCGCCAACCGGGCGTTGCCGACGGGACCGGTGACGGTCGCCGTACCCGGTCCGTACGACTTGTCGGCTCTCATCCTCGGCGACGACGGCAAGGTCACGGGCGACGCCGACTTCGTCTTCTACAACCAGCCGTCGGCCCCGGGGGTGCGATGGAGCGCAGCGGCCGTGACGGTCGACCCGGCTGCACTTCGCCGCGGTGCCTCACGGGTGGTCGTGCTGGCCGGCCCCGAGGACCTGCGGACCCCGTTCGCCCGGCTCCCTCCGCCGGCCCTGAGCGTGACGTCACGCAAAACCGTGATCGCGCGCTTCCGCCCTCCTGGACTCACGTCGGAGACGGTCGTCCAACTCGCCGAGATCTACCGGCGCGAGGGTGCGTGGAAGCTGCGCGCCATCGGCCAGGGATACGCCGACGGGCTCGCAGGCCTCGCGCGGGATTTCGGGGTGCAGGTCGACGACGACGGCGTCGCCCCGGCGCCATCGGCCGGTGCCGGCGCGGGGCCGGGCGGCACTTCCTTGGCGATGTCGGTCGTCGCCGCCACGAATCGTGAACGGGCCGGGCACGGGCTCGCCCCTCTGACTCTCGAGCGCCGGCTCACTGCGGCTGCGCAGGCGCACGGCCAGGACATGGTGAACCGCCGGTTCTTCGCCCACGACTCTCCCGACGGTCGTTCGGTCGCCGACCGGGTGCTCGCCGCCGGCTACACCTACCGGGTGGTCGCGGAGAACATCGCAGCCGGTCAGCGCACGGTCGAGGAGGTCGTCGACGGCTGGATGAACAGCCCCGGCCACCGGGCCAACATCCTGTCCCCCGACGTGCGCCAGATCGGCATCGGCTTCGCCACCGGCGGCGAGTACGGAAACATGTGGGTGCAGGTTTTCGGGACGCCGCGCTGATCGCTAGAGCAACGGCTTGGGGCTTCCGATGGTTTCGTCGAACAGGTCCAACACTGCGCGCCACGCCCGCGCCTCTTGCGCCAAATGATGGCCGACTCCGGGAACTGTCGCGTCGAGGTGGATCGTCGCGCCGGTGACCTTCCCGTCGGCATTGCGCGGGGCGGCCCAGAACGCATGTTGGGCTCCGCCGTAGAGGTGGGCCAGCCAGTCGATGCCTGCGGCTTGGAGCGTGCGACCGAAGGCCAGGACCTGCTCAGGCGTGCAGATCGGGTCCTCTGAACCTGTGCCGAGAAGGAAGGTTCCGGTTGCGTCCACCCAATCTTCAGGACGGGCGGGCGACAGGCCCGGGTGAACCGCGGCAACGGCCTTGAAGGGCACACCGACCCTGGCGAGTTCGAGGACGATCGTGCCCCCGGCGCCGTAGCCGAGCGCGCCGAGCCGGCTGCTGTCGACGCCAGGCGTGGCGAGCAACAGATCAAGCGCGGCGCGACCAACCGCCTGCATGCGATCGGGGTCAGCCAGCAGCGGCAGCACCCGGGCAAGCATCGCCTCGGGGTCACCGAAGTACGTCCGGCCGGCGTGGTAATCCATCGCCAAAGCGATGTAGCCGCGCTCGGCGAGTTGATCCGCGCGACCGCGTTGGTACTCCTCGAGGCCGATTCCGTCGTGACCGATCAGTACGGCGGGCCACGGTCCCTGTCCGCTCGGCAGCGCCAGGTGGCCGGTCATTCTCGAACCGTCGATGTCGTAGGTGATCTCACGCGTTTCGGTCACCGGATCGACGCTAAGGATCCCGCGTCGCCGCGGACAGGGGTGTCCGCTCTCGGCAGACTCGGCTCGCGATCTCCGACATCCCCGGTCGCCCGCTCCGAGCCGGCGCGCAACCGCGATGCCCGGCCGGGTGGACGTCAGCCGCGACGTCTGTTCGGCTCAGCCGGAGGGCCCGGGTTCCCTCAGGTCTCGCGCATGTGCTCGGCGAGCCCGGCGGGAGCACGCTTGCGCGCCTGCTCGGCCGCCTGGCTCGCCGACCGGCCGGCACCGGGGTCGGCGTGCACCGAGCGCGTCACCTCCGCGCGATTGCCGTACTCGTCCGGCGGCATCGCCCTCAGGCTGCGGATCACCGCCTCTGGCGCGCCCGACCGATCGGCGGCGGCGACGAGTTCGTCCTTGTCGGCCGGGTAGTCGACGTCGACGAGGTACGGCAGGACCTCTTCAGGGTGAATCGCATCAGTCACGGTTGGCGCCTCTCTCTCATCGGGGCCGTGGGGTCCGGGCAGCCCGTGGACGGTCAGCCGCCGGATCCGATCGCAGCTATCGCCGCGTCGATCCGACGGGCGAGCTCGAGGTCCATGTCGGTCACCCGGTCGAGCGAATGCGTCCAGACCTCGAAGATGATGCGGTCCTGACCTTGTTCGACACGTGCGTGATGAGTCATGGCCTGCTCGGCCTTGGCGACGGCGTTGCGTATCGGCCGCTGACGCTCGGGCGGTAGCACGACGGTTCGGCGCAGGCGGTGTTCGTCGATCTCCCAGCCCTCGAGGGCGGCGAGCGCCCGTTCGACCTCGTCCCGCTCGAGCAACCGCGGGGTCAGCCCGGTCGGCACACCCAACCCCCGGGGAGGTACGCCTTGGTCGATCGGGGAGAACAGCTCCTCGCCTGCCGGCGGCCGCCGACTCAGGAGGCCGGCCACTTCCGGCTCGCAGTCGGCCAGCGTCGACAGCACCGCCTGCGTGTAGAACCGGGCCCGCTCGGCCGGGCAGCCGGACCGGGCGCTCACCGTGGAGACCAGGGCCGCGCCGTTCTCGGGAGGACGAGCCGGTCCATGGATGTCAGCGGCACCCCGGAGAGAGCCGGGCAGGATCACCGACAGCCGACGACGATCCGGCTCCGCAACGGCAGCCGCAACGGCACCGATCACCGCCTCCGTCGCCCGCCGGGCCTCCTCGGTGTCGCCCGCGCCGGCCAGGTCCCTCACGGCCTCGATGAAATTCGCGTACTGGATCACGACAGTCACAGGCTAGGAGCGGTTGCGGCGCCGAAACATCGGTCGATCTGCCGATGACGCCCCAGGCGGTAGCCGCCCGAGACTGATGGCTCGCGTGAAGTGGAGCGTTGTTTTCGGAACGTCGCGCTAAGACGCGGTCGCCGGCTTCTGACGCTTCAGATCACGGTCTGCATCCAGTAGCCGGTCCGTGAACAGATACCCGATTGCTCGGTTGATCGCCTGCTGACCCGACTGCGACGGCACCTTGTCGCGTGCGTCGAGCAGGACGTCTATCGGGTCGGTCCCGCAGGAACGCGCGAATTCTTGCGCTCTCACTGCCGTCCTGATGATGAACTGCGCTTTCCGCCTGAGCTCATCGGAGACGCCGATGAGTGCCAGCTCGGACAGCCACAGTTCCCGCTCGACCGCGTACGCGTCATTGTCCATTACTGGTGACGCTAAGCGACTGATTCACTCCACTGCGACAGCCACACGGACGGTTACAAAAAGGAAATGCGCCCGCGCTGAACGCTTCGTTAGGCGAGGGCGCCGCCTCCGAAACCGGTTGTCCTGGCACCCGTACGCGGTGGCGCCGCCGCGTCCGAGCGCTGACACCGTCGCCGAATACGCTGGCGACCCGCACGGTGCCGGCCCGGCGACCGGGCCGAGAGGGGAACGAATGACCAGCTCAGACGATGCGGCAGCGGCCACGGACGACGGCACCTTCGCAGACCTCGGCCTTCGGCCGGAGCTGCTTGCGACACTGGCAGCCCTCGGTTACGAGGAGCCCACCCCCGTCCAGCGTAAGACGGTGCCGCCGCTGATCGAGGGCCTGGACCTGCAGGGCCAAGCGGCCACCGGCACCGGCAAGACCGCGGCTTACGCGCTGCCCATCCTGCAGCGGCTGCCCCTGAAGCGCCGGGACCGGGCACCGGCGGCGTTGGTCCTGGTGCCCACCCGGGAGCTGGCCATCCAGGTGGCCGAGGCGTTCTACCGATACGGGCGCCAACTGGGCACGCGCGTCGTCCCGGTGTACGGCGGGCAACCGATCGGCCGACAGCTGCGCGCGTTGGACGGCGGGGTCGACGTCGTGGTCGCCACTCCCGGCCGGGCGCTGGACCACGTCCAACGTGGGACCCTCCGCCTCGGCGAGGTGACCACCGTCGTCCTGGACGAAGCCGACGAGATGCTGGACATGGGCTTCGCCGAGGACCTGGAGGCGATCCTCGAAGCGACGCCGCAGGAACGGCAGACGGTGATGTTCTCGGCCACCATGCCGCGCCGGCTGGACGCCTTGGCCCGCCGCTACCTCCGGGAGCCGGTACGCATCGAGCTGGGCCGTGAGCGGCCCGTTGCCGGAGAGGCGCCGCTGGTCCGCCAGACCGCCTACGTCGTAGCTCGCCCCAGCAAGCCGGCCGCGTTGGGCCGCGTGCTCGACCTCGAATCGCCGACCGCGGCGATCGTGTTCTGCCGTACCCGCGACGAGGTCGACTCGCTGACCGAGACGCTGAACGCCCGCGGATACCGGGCCGAGGCGCTTCACGGTGGCATGAGCCAGGATCAGCGTGACCGGGTGATGGGCCGGCTACGGTCCGGGACCGCTGAGCTGCTGGTGGCCACCGACGTCGCCGCACGTGGCCTGGACATCGACCAGCTGACCCACGTCGTCAACTACGACGTCCCCGCAGCTGCCGAGACCTACGTCCATCGCATCGGCCGGGTCGGCCGGGCCGGCCGCGAGGGCACTGCGATCACGCTCGTCGAACCCCGTGCGCACCGGATGCTCAAGACCATCGAGCAGGTCACCGGCGCCCGGATCAGCGTCGAGAAGCTCCCTACCGTCGCCGACCTGCGCGCGCGGCGTTTGGAGCTGACCCGGGCCGCGCTGCGGGAAAGCCTGCTGGAGGACGACTTCGACACGTTTCGGGTCGTCGTGGAAGCGCTCACCGACGAGTTCGACGTGATGGACGTCGCCTTGGCCGCCGTGAAGCTCGCCCACGAGTCGAGCGCGCCGGCCGGCGACGACGAGGACATCGCCGACGTACCGCTCCGGCCTGACCGTTCTGCTCACCCTCGCTCCGGTGCGGAGTCCCGGGACGGGAGCGAACGCGGACGCAACCGCTCCGGCGGCCCGATGGCGCGGTTGTTCATCGGACTGGGCCGAAGCGCGGGCGTGCGGCCGGGAGACCTTGTCGGCGCCATCACCGGTGAGGCCGGGCTGAAGGGACGCGACGTCGGAGCCATCGAGATCACCCAGCGGTTCTCGGTGGTCGAGGTCCCCGAGTCCGCGGCCGCCGACGTCATCACTGCCCTCCGCCAGGCCACCATCAAGGGCCGGCGCCCTACCGTCCGGCGTGACCGCACCGACGATGCGTCCCGGCCGGCACAGGGCGGATTCGGCCGCCGCGATGACCGGCGGCCTCCCCCGGCCTGATCCGGCCACGGGGCGATCGCGGCGACTGCGTCCTGAGGCCACCTGGGGCTGCCGCCGCGAACGTCCGCAATCGACAGGGCCGGACGGAGCGAGCGATCGGCAGGTCTACGCGAACTGGGCTGCGGCGGCGGCGGCGACCGGGGTGCTTCCGGTCGTGAATTCGACGATGCGGTGCTGCCATGCCGAGTGGCGCAAAGCAGCGTCGATGAACGCAGCCACGTCGTCCCGCGGGATGTCGCCGTACTCCACGGCAGGTCCGGCGGTGACCAGTCCGGTGCCCGGCGTGTTCAGCAGGGTCCCGGGCCGCACGATCAACCAATCCTGGGCGCTGCCGGACAGGTAGACGTCTGCGGTCTTCTTGACCCGCATGTAGTGCTCGAATGCTTCGCTGCCGCCGCCGCGCCCGGCGTCGGGAAACACCGACACCAGGACGAACCGAGCAACGCTGCCGGCGATGGCCGCGTCGACCATCTTCTGCAGGCCGAGCCCGTCGATCAGCGTGGTCTGCTCCATGCCGGTGCCGTGGGCTCCGGCGGAGAACACCACCACGTCGTGGCCGGCCACCTTCGCCGTGAGGTCGGCAACCGAATCGGCGATGAGGTCGCCGGTCACGGCGTCGGCCCCTGACGCGGCGACGGTCCCTGCTTGGGCGGGGTCGCGGTGCATCCCGGTGACCTCGTCCCCGCGTTCGGTCAGCAGTCGTGCCAGCCGCGCACCCACCCCGCCGGCGGCGCCCACCAGGAACACCCGCATCTACGAGCCACCCGAGTCCTTGCACCAGACGACCACGTCGTCCCTGATCCACCAGGTACGACCTTCCTGGTGGGACGGCTGCGGGAAGCCCTCGGCCCGAGCCGCGTCGGCATTGAGTCCCGACAGCTGCAGGTACTCCGTGACCTCGTCGGACGACCAGAGTTCTTGCTTCAGCAGCTCGTCGCGCAGGCTCTTGCGTTCGCTCATGCCGCGCAGTGTGCGCCCTCGCTCAACCGGTGCTCGCGACGGGTAGGCGGGAGCTGCACCGGCCCGCTTCCGACCACCTGACCCAAGAAGGTGCAGCCGTCCCGTGCGGTCGGCGCAGCGATGGCTCTAACGTGTGAGAGGTGACGAGCAAGGCAATGCCCTGAGTACGCCGGTGCGTGACCCGTCCGAGGGGATCGACCTCGCGATCGACGAGGATCAGCAGGCGATTGCCGAGCTGTTCGGCGACTTCTTCGGGAAAGAGTGTCCGCCGGCGCTCGTGCGCGCAGCTGAGCCCCTCGGCTACGACGCAGGGCTCTGGGAGCGACTCCGCGGGCTCGGGGCGCCGGCGATGGCGGCGCCGGCCGATCGCGGCGGTGACGGTGCGCGCCTGGCCGACCTCATCATCGTCGCCGAAGCGGTCGGAGAGGCCGTGGCACCGGTGCCTTTGATCGAGCACCTGGTGACGGTCCGCCTGACCCCGGACGATGACCTGGTGGAGGGTGCGACAATCGGGTCGGTCGCGCTGAACCCGGCCGACGCCGACGGCGTCTGGCGCCTGGTCCCGGCCGGTGCGGTGGCCGGCGTGATCGTCGGCGTCGACGGCGACGAGCTCGTCGCGGTCCGCTCGGAGGCGCCCGGGCGTGGCCCGGCCAACCACGCCGCGCAGCCGCTGGCCGACCGCAGCGCACGCACCGGTGACCGGACGGTGCTCGGCCCGGCATCAGCGTTCTCCGGGGCTCTCAACGACTGGCGGATCCTGACCGCGGCGGCCCTGTTGGGCATGTCCAAGCGGGCGTTGCAGCTCGGCGTCGGCTATGCGAAGGAGCGGCACCAGTTCGGCGTACCGATCGGCGGCTTCCAGGCCATCCAGCACCTGCTCGCCGACCTGCCGGGTCTGATCGACGGGGCCCGGCTGCTCACCCACCGTGCGGCGTGGGCCACCACGCTCGATCCCTCCGAGTGGGTCGCCGACGCCGACGACAACTTCTTCACCGACCCGGCGGTGCTCGCGGCGATGGCCTTCCTCTTCGCCGGGGATGCCGCGGCGCTCGCGACAGACCGATCGCTGCACGTCCACGGCGGCTACGGCTACACCGAGGAGTACGACATCCAGCTCTACTACCGGCGCGCCCGCGGTTGGCGCCTGGTGGCCGGCTCGCCCGCTCAGGAGCGCGCCCGTCTCGCCGATCTGCTGCTCGCCGGGAGGCCCGCATGATGACCTTTTCGCTCACCCCGGACAACCAGGCGTACCGGGCGAAGATCCGCGAGATCATCGCGGCGACGGTGACCGCCGAGACGATCGACCGGATGCACAGCACCGGCACCTTCGACGCCCCGGAGCTCAACAAGGCGCTGGCGGCCGAGGGCCTGCTGGAGCGGGCGGTGCCCGGCCTCGGGGCCGGCGACCCGTTCGAGATGTGGATGCTGTTCAACGAGCTGGAGAAGGCCGGCGCGCCGTACGACGGCGTCGCCGTGGCGCTCATGATCGCGGGCGTCGTCAACGCCGCGGGTACGCCGGAGCAGAAGCAGCGCATCATCCCGACGATCACCTCCGGCGAGGCGCTCGTCTGCATGGGCTACAGCGAGCCCGACCACGGCTCCGACCTCGCCACGCTCACCACACGAGCCGTCCGTGACGGCAACGAGTGGGTCATCAACGGGGCCAAGATGTGGACCACCATGGCGCAGGCGGCCAAGTGGCTCATCCTGCTGACCCGGACGAACACCGAGGTCCCGCCGCACAAGGGCCTCACCATGTTCATCCTGCCGATGGACACGCCCGGCATCACCGTGGCGCCCGTGCACACCATGGGCAGCGAGAAGACCAACGCGACCTGGTACGACAACGTCCGGGTCGGTGACGACGCGGTGCTCGGCGAGGTCGACAACGGGTGGCGCACGATGACCATCGCGCTCGCCTTCGAGCGCGGCGTCATGGGCGGGACGAATCCCGGCGTCCCCCTGCTGCGGCATTTCCGGCACTGGGCCGCCGAGACGGGGCTCATCGACGACCCGCAGGTCCGTGACCAGATCGCGCGTGCGGCGATCGACAACCAGGTGGCGTCGCTCCTGACGATGCGCTCGGCGTGGATCGCCGCCTCGGGAGGCCTGCCCGGGCTGGAGGGCTCCATGGCGAAGGTCTTCGCGACCGACGCCTACCAGCGCATGGCACGAGCTTTCCAGGAGGCGGCCGGCGCGAACGGGCTCCTGCAGTTCCACGAGCCCGACGCCGCGGCCGGCGGCTTCGTCGACTACGACGCCCGGCACGCGCCGGTGACGACCATCTACGGCGGAACGTCCGAGATCAACCGCAACAACATCGCCGAGCGTCACCTGGGGCTGCCCAAGGCACGGCGGTGACAGGGCTCGTCTGACGACTGCGCCACCGTGTCGCCCCACCGCCGAAACCGGGACGTTACGCACCGTCGTTAGCGTCGAACCGGTGGGCCGGCGGGCCGCGGGTGAGCGTCCTTCACCTCCGCTGCCCGGGCAGAGGAGCGAGCGCGTGAGCGCGGACGACCCGCAGAGTCTTGTCCTGAGTGATCACCCGATCTTCCGCCGCTTCTGGTACGTCGCCGCCCTCGAGTCAGCCGTCGACGACGCGCCGGTCAAGCGGACCGTGCTGGGCACCGACCTCGTGCTGTGGCGGCCGGAGCCGGGCGCGCCGGTGCGTGCGGCGCTCGACCGATGCGCCCACCGCGATGCGCCCCTGTCGACGGGGTGGATAGCCGATTGCCGCCTGGTCTGCCCGTACCACGGCTGGGAGTGGGACGCCGACGGCTTGACGCGTCGCATCCCCCAGTTCCCGGACGCGCCGTTCCCGACCAGGAGCGGCCTGACGATGTTTCGCTGCGTCGAACGGCACGGCATGGTCTGGGTCTGCCTGGCGACGGACGACGAGGGCGGCCCGATCACCGACATCCCGACCGTGGCCGAATGGGGTGCCCCGTCCTGGCGGATCGTGCCGGAGTACGAATGGCACTTCGACTGCACCGCCATGCATCTGCTCGAGAACAACTTCGACCCGGGTCACGTCGCCTTCGTCCACCGCAACACCTTCGGCGACCCGGCGAACGCCGAGCTGACCGATACGGTCGTCACCCGCGAGCCGTACGGGCTGACGGCTGCCGGCGAGATCCCCGTCGATGCCCGCCACGGCGAGACCGGAGCCACGGTGCGCTCCACCGTCTCCCAGCTGCACGCGCCGTTCTTCGGCCACATCAAGATCCGGTACCCGGACGGCCTGCAGCACGTCATGATCAAGGCGATCACGCCCATCGACGACGACAGCTGCCGGCTCACCCAGATCGTGCTGCGGACGGACACCGAGTCCGACCGGTCGGCCGCCGACATCCTGGCCTTCGACGAGAAGGTCGAGGCCGAGGACCGCGGCCTGCTCGAATCACTGCCGCGCCCGTTTCCGCTGGCCCCTCATCTGAACGCCCACGCCAAGGCCGATCGCAACTCGCTGGCCATCCGACGGTTGTGGACCGACCTCGTCACCGACCGTTTCGTGCCACCGCCTGCCCGCGAGCACGTCGCCGTTTCCGCGCCTGCTGAGGGGATCTGACCGGTGTCCAGGATGACGTTGGGGTGGTTCACCAGTTTCACCGGTGTCGAGTGGGACGGTCCGTTCTCGGACGCCGACGAGTCGCCCTTCACCGGCCGCTTCCACATGGACATGGCCAAGACCCTCGAACGCGCCGGATTCGACTTCATCCTGCTCGAGGACACGCTCATGGTGCCGCACACGCTGGAGCAGTCGTTCAACCCGTACCTGCGGCTGGGCAGCATGGCACCCAAGCACGATCCCTTGCCGCTGGCCGCCATGATGGCCGCCGCCACGGAACGGATCGGCATCGTCGCGACCATGTCGACGATGTTCTATCCGCCGTTCATGGCCGCCCGACTGGTCGCAACGCTCGATCACCTGACCGGAAGCCGCTTCGGCTGGAACGTCGTCACCTCGGCGGAGGACTCGGCGGCGCAGAACTTCGGGCTCGACGTCCTGCCGGAGCACGACCTGCGCTATGACATGGCCGACGAGTACCTCGATCTCGTGCAGCAACTCTGGGGTTCGTGGGACCAGGACGCGTACGTACGCGACTACGCCACGAGCACCTACGTCTCACCCGACAGCGTGCGTCCCGTCAATTTCGAGGGAAAGTTCTTCAAGTCGCGGGGACCGCTCAACACGCTTCCGCCGCGCGGAGGGCGCCCCGTCATCGCGCAGGCGGGCGGCTCACCCCGCGGCAGGGCCTTCGCCGCCAAGTACGCGGACATCGTCATGACCATCGCCAAGGGCACCGACAAGATGCGCCGGTACCGGGACGACGTGCGTGAGACGGCAGCCGCGTGCGGCCGCAACCCCGACGACCTCAAGGTCGTCTACGTGGTGAACCCGATCATGGCCGAGACGTCGGCAGCTGCACACGAGAAGTCGGAACGGATCCGCACCAGCGATCGTCGCGTGCAGGAGACGCTCCTGCTCGTCTCCTCCATCACGGAGATCGACTTCTCGCAGTACGAGCTCGACGAGCCACTGCCCGAGCTCACCACCAACGGCGAGCGGACCGCACTCGAGGCCTTTGCGCAGCCAGGGTCCGGCAAGACGCTGCGCGAGCTCGCGCAGGACGGGATCGCCAACTCGATGGACCTCGTGGGGACGCCCGACGAGGTGGCCGACCAGATGGAAGCCATCATGACCGAGGTCGGTGGCGACGGATTCATGATCACGGTCGGGCAGTTCCCGCTCAACCGGCGATACATCCTGGAGGTCGCCGAGGGCCTCGTACCCGCATTGCGCCGCAGGGGGCTCGTACGCCGGGAGTACTCGTCGCCGTACTTCCGGGAGAACCTGCTGGACCGCTGATGAGCCGACCCACGATGCACGAAGGAGTCAACGCATGACGGAGCAGCACGAGGATGCGTGGACGCGGACGATCACCGTCCACGGATACCGGGCCGACGAGCTCCGGTCGGTGCTGCAGAAGTCGATCCGGCGGGGCCTGGTCGAGGAGGCCGTGCTCGCGGCGTACGAGCTGTACGCCAGTGGGCCTGAGGCCGAGGACATGCTGTGGCGGCGGCTCGAGATCATCGCGGTCGAGGATGTCGGGCTCGGCCTGCCCAACGGCCCGTCCCTGCTCGAAGCGCTCAACGCACAGCGACTGCGGGCCGGCATGACGCTGGACCGGTTCATGTTCAGCGCCCATGCCGTACGGCTCCTCGCGACCGCGCAGAAGGACCGCACGTCGATGGAGCTGGCGATCTGGGCCTCGACGGAGATGGGACGCGGCAGGCGCATCGAGGTCCACGACTTCCAGGTCGACCAGCACACCCGGCGCGGGGTGGCGCGGGAGCGCGACTCACAGTTCTGGTGGGAGACCGGGGGCTACGGGCTCGAGAACGAGTTGGCCCCGGAAGGGTCGCCCTGGACCGACTACGTACGCGACGTGCTGGGAGCCGTCCCGGGCGCGGTCCCCCCGAGCCCCGACTACACCCGGAAGGCCCCGGAAGACGAAGCCGCCGCCGCGTTCCTGCGCGGGCTTTGACCCTGAACGGCGCCACGATCTGGCGGGCGGCAACGCCCACCCGCCAGATCGTGGGTTCAGGTCAGGCCGTCAAGCCGTAGGTGATCACCGGCGACTTGATGACGGAGTACACCAGCCGACCACGGCAGCTCTGTCCGTTGCCGTCACTGCTGACCGCGTCGTAGGTGAAGGTGTTCGGGTGCGTCGCCAGGTTGAAGCCGTTCGCAGGAGGCGGCGCATCTCCTACGCCGAGGTCGGCATCGTGCTCCAGCCAAGCTGCACCCGGCTCGTGCAGGTTGGTGCTGGCTCCGACCTCGGTGTAACGCTGGGCGAACGAGGAAAAGGTCGTCGACCGACCCGCACTCGTGTCCACGTGGTAATTGCCCGGATTGCCTTTGGCGTCCCGGACGAGGATCTTGACCTCGCTGTCGCCGAAGGTGTCGCAGTCGTCCTTCAGCGTGAAGATCAACGGGCTGACGGTGAAGTTGTACAGCGGTTCAATGGTCGGATACCAACTCCGCGAGAAGGTCTCGGTCCTGGTGCTCGTGACGTGCTCGACGAACGTCACCGTCACCTGCCGGGTGTAGGGGTTGCCGCCGTTCTCCGGGAACTGGAACTTCCAGGCGTTGCCGAAGGTGGCCGAGTACGGCCGGGTGGCGTCCGCCACCGGGTACGACACCGTGACGTCGATCGGGTGCGTGACCTTGAGACCGGGGTTCAGGGTGATTTCGCTCGACACGCTCTTGGCGCGAAACTGCACGGCGTTGGCGACGATTGCCAGATCCGGCGTCGGGGCGAAGTCGCCGATGGTCGGGACGTGGTGAAGCGTGCCGGGCGCCTTCACGACCGTCGTCACGGGGTTCGAGCCGACACCGCCCGGAGCACCGGGCAGCGGGGTACAGGCTCCGAGCGCCACGGCAGCGACAGCCACCGCGACGACACCAAGAGAAGTTCTGCCGGCGATCCGGCCGAATGCGCTTTGACTGACCATGGTCGTCTCCAAAGGGGGGCACCGTTCAGGGTGCGCGGGTACGGACACCACTGAGATGCACCAGCCCCCACGGGTGGTTCACCGATCCGCCTGTCGGCCGGCCGACGCCAGAACTGCACGGCCGAGGGCGTAGCCGAGCAGGCGGCCCAGCGGATTCCTCCGGCCCGCCGGCCAGTCAGCGACCGGACAAGCGGCGGTGGTTGGCCATCACCTTCCGGTGCAGCGAATCGATGGTCGTGATCAGTGGTGTGGGGCCGGCTCCGGCTGAGAACGCCACCATCGCCCCCGCGACCTGACCAACAGCTTCGACCTTCTCGGTGACCATCCGGGTGTACTCCCGCCGCTCCCGAGCGGTGGGCGGCCACCCTCCGGCGACCATGCGGGACGTCCGGTACGCCACGACCTGTGGAGCGACGAACGCCATCTCGCACATCTGGACGCAGGGCGCCAACCAGACCCGGGCGCTCGCCTCGTGGCTCCGCCTCGGCATACGCGCATCGTATTGGCGTATCGCCGCGCCTCAGACACCTGGCTGTGCGGCTCGACTCACCCGTCCTGCATTTGCTCTCGGCCGCGGCAGGCCGCTAACCTCGGCAACGCTGCGCGTCCCTTCCTGTCGTCTCGATGTACCGCTCTAAGCAGCCGGAGACCGGGCGTCGGGAATAGGTCCCGCAGCCACCCGTCGCGGGCCTTGTCGTCTGCGAGCGTGAGCGTGACCAGCTTCGTCATCACCGACATCAGGTACGGCTTGACCGGACGGCTCGGGCTGCAAGCCCGGTTCGCAGGCGGCATTCGCGTACGCGACGGCCTGATCGAAGCCGTCGGTGACGTGACTCCCGAGCCCGGTGAGCGGACCGTGGACGCCTCGGACGCCGTCGTGGTGCCCGGCTTCGTGAACACCCACCACCACCTCTTCCAGAGCCTCATGAAGTCGGTGCCCGCGACGCTGCAGGGCGGCTTGGACACCTGGGTGATGGAGGGCCCGTACCGGTATTGGCCGTTCCTCGACGAGGCGGCACTGCGGACGTCGATCACGGTCGGACTGGCCGAGCTGGCGCTGTCCGGCACGACGACGGTCTCCGACCTGCACTACATCTTCAGCGACCAGCTCGGGTACGACCCCGCCGAGGTCCTGGTCGACGTCGCCCACCGATTCGGCATGCGCTTCGTCCTCGGCCGCGGCGGGCTGACCTGCGGGCGGCCGTGGCACCAGCCCGACCTGCCGCCCGCACCCACGGAGACGCTGCAGCAGATGCTGAGCGGCATCGCGGAGGCGGCGGCTCGGTGGCACGACCCGTCACCCACCGCCATGACGAAGGTCGCGGCCACCCCCGTCACGACGGTGTTCAATCTCGATCCGGGTGAAGTGCGCGAGGTGGCGCAGGCGGCTCGGGCACTCGGGCTGCGTATGCACACCCACCTGTCCGAGAACGAGACGTACGTCAACTCGACCCTGAGCCGTTTCGGGCAGCGTCCCGTCCACTGGATGGCCGAGCAGGACTGGATCGGCCCGGACGTGTGGCTCGCCCACCTGGTCCGTACCGGCCCCGACGAGCTGGCGCTGCTGGCCGACGCCGGCACAGCGATGGCGCACTGCCCACAGTCCAATGCACGACTGGGCTCGGGAATCGCCCCGGCGCCGGCCTTCGCCGCGCTCGGCGGCGTCGTGTCACTCGGCGTCGACGGCACGTCCGCGAACGAGGCAGGTGACATGGGGCAGGCGCTCTACTCGGCCTTCACCCTGCACCGGGCCGCAGCGGCCGATGCCGACGCCACGAGCCCCGAGACGGTCCTGCACTGGGCGACTGCGGGCGGGGCAACGGCCCTGGGGTTCGACGGCATCGGCACGCTCGAAGTCGGTATGGCCGCAGACATCGCCGTGCTCGGCCTGGACCATCCGCGCTACTTCGGTCACCACGATCCGGCGATCGCTCCCCTCATCGCGGGCGGTGAGCTGCGCGTGCGGCACTCCTGGGTAGGGGGTCGCGAGCTCGTCGTCGACGGCCGGATCCCGTGGCTGGACCTGGATCAGCTGTCCGCGGACTCCGCCCGCACCGTCGCTCGGATGCGGCGGGGAGCATGAGCGCGACCTGGATCCGTGATCCGCTCGCGATCCTCACCCCGGCCGGCGAGGACGCCCGCGGTGGTCTCGTCGTCTCCGGGTCCCGCATCGTCGAACTGGTGCCCGGCGGTCAGCAACCGCGCATGCCCTATGACGAGACCTTCGACGCCTCGGAGCACGTGCTGCTCCCGGGCCTGGTCAACACCCACCACCACTTCTTCCAGACGATGACCCGGGCCCACCCGGCCGGGCTGAACAAGCCGCTGTTCCCCTGGCTCGCCGGCCTGTACGAGGTGTGGAACCGCTTCACCCCGGAAGCACTGGCCCTTGCGAGCAGGCTCGCGTACGTCGAACTGCTGTTGTCCGGGTGCACCACCGCCGCCGATCACCACTACCTGTACCCGGCCGGGTTGGAGTCGGCGGTCGACATCCAGGTCGACGAGGCACGCCGCCTGGGGGTCCGCACGATCGTCCTGCGCGGGTCGATGAGCGATCGTGACGGCGGCGTCACGCCACCCGACCTCATCCAGGACGAGGACGCCATCCTGGCCGACAGCGAACGCGTGTTGCAGGCACACCACGATGCCGCACCGAACGCGATGACGCAGGTCGCCCTGGCGCCCTGCTCGCCGTTCAACGTCTCGCCGTACCTGATGCGTGAGAGCGCAGCTCTGGCCGAGCGCTACGACTGCCGCCTGCACACCCACTGCGGCGAGACGACCGACGAGATCGACTACTGCCTTGACCATTTCGGCGTCCGGCCGCTGGAGCACCTGGAGGACGTGGGCTGGATCCAGAAGCGCACCTGGATCGCACACGGCATCCACTTCACCGACCGCGAGATCGCTGCGCTGGGCGCGGCCCGCGTCGGCGTCGCCCACTGCCCCACCTCCAACATGCTGCTCGCCTCGGGACAGTGCCGCACCCTCGAGCTCGAGCAGCACGGAGCGCCGGTCGGGCTCGGGGTCGACGGATCCGCCAGCAACGACAGCTCCAACCTGATGGAGGCCGTACGCCACGCGCTGCTGCTCAACCGGCTGCGCTACGGCGCCGAGAGGGTCACCCACCTGGACGTGCTGCGCTGGGCGACGGCAGGATCAGCGGCCGTCCTCGGCCGCACCGACATCGGATCGATCCAGGTCGGCAAGGCGGCTGACCTCGCTCTCTTCCGACTCGATGCGCCGCGCTTCGCCGGCGCGCACGATCCGTTGGCAGCGCTCGTCCTGTGCGGCGCCCACCGCGCCGACCGGGTCATGGTCAACGGTGAATGGCGCGTCGTCGCCGGTCAGCCGGTTGGTGTCGACCTCGAACAACTGGTGCACGACCATCACGACCTCGCCCGCCGTCTGTTCGCCTGAATGCTGCGACGGCGTAGGCCCACGAGGTCTCTGGCGACGGTCGAGCGCGAGCATGGTCACGTGGTCACCCGGATGTTGCCGAGCTGACCCGCCATCTTGGGGTCCTGGTGGTCGAAGAAGACCGAGTCGCCGGTGTCGAGTCCGGCGATGCGTTGCATGTCGTCCTCGCTCAGCTCGAAGTCGAAGACGGCGAAGTTCTCCGCCATGCGTTCGCGGCGGATCGACTTCGGGATGACCACGACATCGCGCTGGATGAGCCAACGCAGGACGATCTGGGCCACTGACCTGCCGTGCGCGTCACCGATGGCTGCCAGGGTCGGGTCGGTGAAGAGATTGTTGCGGCCTTCCGCGAAGGGGCCCCACGACTCGATCTGCACGCCCCGATCGGCCATCAGCTGCTGGTCGTCGTGGCGTTGGAAGAACGGGTGGGTCTCGATCTGGTTGACCGCCGGGTTGACGTCGTTGTGGTCGCTCAGATCGACCAGCCGGTCGGGGTAGAAGTTGGACACCCCGATGGCCCGGATGAGGCCTTCTCCGTGCAGCTCTTGCATGGCCCGCCATTGGCCGTACACGTCACCGAACGGCTGGTGAATCAGATACAGGTCCAGGTGGTCCAGGCCCAGCCGCTTGAGTGACACGTCGAAGGCGCGCTTGGTGTTGTCCTGCGCCGGCTGGTCCTGGATCCACAGCTTGGTCGTGACGAACAGGTCTTCCCTGGCGATGCCGCTGCTCTTGATCGCCCGGCCGACGGCCTCCTCGTTCCGGTAGCCGGCAGCAGTGTCGAGGTGCCGGTAGCCGACCTCGAGTGCTGCCCCAACTGCTGCCTCGGTCTCCTCCGGAGGTATCTGATAGACGCCGAAGCCGAGGATCGGGATCTCGACGCCGTTGTTGAGGGCGACGGTAGGGACAGTCGTGGAGTCAGCCATGGATGGCCCTTCTGAGGCAGCAATGAGCAGGGACCGCGCGATGTCCGGTTCGTGCCCACTCCCCGGGCCCGACACCAGGCCTGAGCCGCCGAGGTCAGGGGTTGGACCGGCGCATCCGGTCGGAGACCGGAACCTCAAGACTCACGATCGCGATGTCGTCGCGCGCGTCGGCGCCCTGGAACGCCTGCACGTCAGAGAGCAGGACATCGCTCAGATGCCCGGTGCCCGGCACGAACGCGCGCACGACGTCGAGCAGACGCTCGTCACCGAAGAAGGTGTCGCCCGTACGGGCTTCCGTCACCCCGTCCGTGTAGAGCACGAGGGCATCGCCTGGACGGAGGTCGAGTGAGACCTCGGTGAAGGTCGGGCTGGTGAGAACGCCGATGAGGGGGCCCGGCTGACCGACCAGGTCAACGGTGCCGTCGGACGCTCGCCGAACGGGGAGCGGGTGGCCGCCGCTGGCCTGGCGGACGATCCATCCGTCGCCTTCGGCGCGCAGTCGCATCAGACTGACGGTGAGGAAGCGGCCGGAGTCGTGGTGCAGCACGAGCTCGTTGAGCAGCTGCAGAGCGTGTGTGCACGAGGGGTCCTCGATGGCCGCTGCCCGGAGCGCGTAGCGGGCGAGCGCCGTCACGACCGCTGCTTCGGCGCCCTTGCCGCAGACGTCGCCGATGACGACGACCCAGTCCTGCGAGCCGGTCTGGAAGACGTCGTAGAAGTCGCCGCCGACCTCGGAGCCGTCTCCGGCCGGCCGGTAACAGCCGCTGACCTTCAGATGGGGGATCCGCGGCGGGGCCGGTGGGATGAGCGTCTGCTGGAGCGTCGTGGCCAACGCCTTGGCACGGGCTTCCGACTGCTCGGCCCGTTGCTTCTGCAGCAGCAGCTCACGCTCGTACGCCCGGCGCTGAGCTGCATCGAAGACGGCCGTACGTATGAGCAGCGGATCGCCCAGCGCGTTCCGCTCGAGTACGGAGTTGATCAGGACGGGCGCGCGCCCGCCGTCCGGCAACGCCAGGTCGAAGGCGATCTCACGGGCCTGCCCCCGGACCCGCAACATCGGGGCGTAGTGCGTCTCGTGGTAGATCTTCCCGCCGGGCGAGAGGAGATCCAGCAGCCGGAGCCGGCCGACGACTTCGTCGCGTGAGCGGCCGGTCAACGCGAAGAACGTGGCATTCGCCTTGACGATCGTGCCGTCGGGCAGGCACGTCACATAACCGCACGGCGCCCGCTCGTAGAGGCGTTCGGCGTCGTCGTCGAGCAGCGCATCGAGGAAGTCGTCGACGGCGCCGTCGCTATCCCGGGGCATGTACCGGGATGGGCAGCGTCTGCACGAACGTGGCGATGGCCGAGGCCGTCTCCACCGGCGCTGACAGGTGCGGACAATGCCCGGTGGCCTCGAGCTGGACCAGCACGGCATGGGGCAACGTCGCAGCGACGTAGGCCCCGACCGGTTCCGGGGCGATCACGTCATCGGAGCATTGCAGCACCAGCGTTCGCGTCTGCACGTCGCCCAGATCGTCGCGGTTGTCGGACAGGAAGGTCACGCCGGCGAAGCGCCGGGCGATGTCCGGGTCGGTACGGCAGAAGCTGGCCGTCAGTTCTTCCGTCAGCTCGGGGCCGTTCTCCTGCCCCATGATCACCGGCGCCATCGCGCTGGACCAGCCCAGGTAGTTGCTGTCCAACGACGCCAGCAGATCGTCGATGTCCGATCGCTCGAAGCCACCGTGGTAATTGCCGTCGTTGATGTAGCAGGGCGACGGACCGATCAGGATCAGCGCGGCGAACAGCTCCGGGTCGGCCTTCGCCGCCAGCGCCCCCATCATCGCCGACACCGAATGCCCGACGAAGATGACGTCGGTCAGTCCGAGTGCACGGCAGAGCTGGACGACGTCGTCGGCGTATCCCTCGAGCGAGGCGTGCCGTTCCAGGTCGTAGGCCGAGTAGTCGGAGCCACCGGCCCCGACATGATCGAAACGGACGACCTTCAGCCGGTCCTCGAACTGCGGCGCCACCAACCGCCACATCTGCTGGTCGCAGCCGAAGCCGTGCGCGAACACGATGGGTTGGCCGGCTGGCAGGCCGCTGACGTGCACGTTGTGCCGGTTGACCGCCTCGAGGGCATCCACCGCACCGAGGCTACGCGCGCCGCTCGACCCGTTCTGCCGACGGACGTGCCGGCGCACGTCGAGCGGCGCTTATACGCTCGACATGATGACCCGGAACAGCCTCGGACCACGTCGACGCCTGACATCACCCCGAGGAGCCGGCCCCATGCGTAGCCCCGGTGCCTGAAGCCACGCACGCTCTGGTGACCGGCGCCAGCGGTTACATCGGATCGCGGCTCGTGGCTGCGCTCGCCAGATCGCAGGCACGCATCACGGCAACTGCACGCGAGCTCAACAGCCTCGACCGCTTCGATTTCCCGACCACCGTTGCGCAGACCGAGCTCGACGCTGCCGACCCCGAGTCCTGTCGCGCGGCATTCGCCCGAGCCGCAGACCTGGCACGTGCCGACGGCGCCGGCGGGGTCACGGTGGCGTACTTCCTCGTCCACTCGATCGGCGAGGGCGACTTCGCGGAGCAGGATCTCGACAGCGCTCGGACGTTCGCTGCCGCAGCCCGTGACGCCGGAGTCAGCCGGATCGTGTACCTCGGCGGGTTCGTCCCCCAGCAGGAGGAGCTCTCCGAACACTTGGAGAGCCGCGCCGACGTCGGCGATGCCCTCGGGGAGGCCGGCATCGAGCTGGTCTGGCTGCGAGCGGCCGTCATCCTGGGGGCCGGCTCGACGTCGTACGAACTCATCCGTCACATCGCCGACCGCGTGCCGATCATCCCGATACCGACCTGGATGAATCACGCAGTCAGTCCCATCGGCGTCGACGACGTGTTGCGCTACCTCGTGGCCTCCGCCGACGGCACCGTGCCGGCCGGTCACTACGACATCTCCAACGACGACCGACCCACCTACTCGGCGCTGATCAAGGCTTATGCGGCCGGCCGGGGGCTGCGCCGTATCTGGTTGCCTTTCCCGCCGGTCTGGCCGCGCCTCGTCGCGCGTATCGCCGCATGGCTCACTCCGTTGCCGCGCGAGCTGACGGCAGATCTGATCCTGAGCGTGCCGAACTCGATGGACTCGGCCGATCGTCGCATCCGGACCTTCGTCACCGATCCGGCCGAGGGCCTCACGACCACGCGGCAGGCGCTGGATCGCTGCCGTATCCCCGTTCCGCTGCGCGGGGTGTGGGCGACAGCCGACCCACTGGCGCTCACGGATACCGACCCGGACTGGTCCCGTTAGCCGCCATACCGTCTTGTCAGCCGCAACCCAGATGCAGGAGAACGCATGACCTCGCAGCTCGACCGTTCATTTCCCTACCCGTTGGGAGTGACGGTGCGGGGCGATGGGCGCGCCAACGTGGCCGTGTACAGCGCGACCGCCACCGCCGTGCACGTGTGCGTCTTCGACGACGAGGGACACGAGGCGCGGACGCCCTTGGACGACCGGACCGGACACGTCTTCCACGGTCTGGTGAGCGGCCTCGAGCCCGGCACCCGTTACGCCCTGCGCGTCGACGGTGACTGGAACCCGGCCGCCGGCCTACGGCACAACCCTCACAAGCTCCTCCTGGACCCGCACGCCAGGGCTGTCAGCGGCTCTTACGCCTGGGGCCAGGCGATCTTCGCGCACGACATGAACGATCCCGAGCGGATGGACGAGACCGACGGCGCCGGGTCGACGCCCCTGTGTGTGGTCGCAGCCGACGACTTCGACTGGGAGGACGACGCGCCGCCGCTGACCCCGCTCACCGAGACCATCGTGTACGAGGTCCACGTCAAAGGCTTCACCCAGCTGCATCCCGAGGTGCCGGAGAACATCCGCGGTACGTACGCCGGACTGGCGCACCCTGCCGCCATCAAGCATCTGACCGACCTCGGCGTGACGGCCGTGGAGCTGATGCCGGTGCACCAGTTCGTCCAGGACAACCATCTGCTCGATCAGGGGCTGCGCAACTACTGGGGCTACAACTCCATCGCGTTCCTCGCGCCGCACGGCGAGTACAGCTCAGCCGGGGACGCCGGTGGCCAGGTCAACGAGTTCAAGGCCATGGTGAAGGCGTTGCACGCCGCCGGCCTCGAGGTGATCCTGGACGTCGTCTACAACCACACCGCCGAGGGCAACGACCTCGGTCCGAGTCTGTCCTTCAAGGGCATCGACAACGCCGCCTACTACCGCCTCGTCGAAGGCGACGAGGGGCACTACTTCGACACCACGGGCACGGGCAACAGCCTCAACGTGTCCCACCCGGCCGCGCTCGGCGTGATCATGGACTCGCTGCGCTACTGGGTCAGCGAGATGCACGTCGACGGCTTCCGGTTCGATCTCGCGACCACGCTGACCCGTCAAGGCGGCGAGGCGTCGCACCACAGCGCGTTCACCGACATGATCGCCCAGGATCCGGTCCTCGCCCCGGCCAAGATGATCGCCGAGCCCTGGGACACCGCCGGCTACCAGGTGGGCGGCTTCCCGTCCGACTGGTCGGAGTGGAACGGCAAGTTCCGTGACGACGTACGCGCGTACTGGGGCGGTCACGACGGCGTGCTCGGCACGCTCGCGCAGCGTGTCCTCGGAAGCCCCGACGTCTACGAGGGTGACCGCCGCTCCCCGGCGGCCGGCGTCAGTTTCGTCACCGCTCACGACGGCTTCACGCTGCACGACCTCACCTCCTACAACGACAAGCACAACAGTGCGAACGGCGAGGGCAACAACGACGGGGAGAGCGACAACAAGTCGTTCAACTGCGGCGCCGAGGGTCCGACCGACGATCCCGGGGTCAACGAGAAGCGGGCCCGGGCCGTGCGCAACTTCCTCGCCACCCTGCTCCTGTCGGCCGGCGTGCCGATGATCCTCGGCGGCGACGAGATCGGCCGGAGCCAGGGCGGCAACAACAACGCGTACTGCCAGGACAACGAGATCTCGTGGTTCGACTGGGACGCGGCCGACCTCGACCTGCTGGACTTCACGAAGAAGCTCATCGCCCTGCGCCGGCAGCATCCGGCGCTGCGACCCATCTGGTTCCGCCACGCACCGGGCGACGCCGGGGTCACCGACTGGGTACGCGTGCTGCGCTCCGACGGTGCCGAGTTCTCAGCGGAGGACTGGGACAACCCCGAGGCGCGCAGTGTCATGTTCCTCGTCGGTCACACCAACGCAGCCGCCTTCGCTCTCCTGCTGAACTCGGCGGAGAACGGCGTCGAGTTCACCATTCCGGAGGCACCCGACGCCGAGTGGCAACTGGCCGTCTCCAGCGACCCGGAGCAGCAGGTGACCGCACCGGTCAGCACACTCATCGTGCGGGACGGGTCGTTCACCCTCCTGATGTCCGCCTCCTGACCGACGCCGGGACCACCGACGGCGTCAGATCATCACCACGCCGCCGTTGGGCCGCAGCACCTGGCCGGTCATGAAGCGCGACGCCGGGCTGGCCAGGTAGAGCATCGCGTACGTGATGTCGGTCGTGTGGCCGGTGATGCCCAGGGGCGACTGACCGGCCCTGGCGCTCAGGATCGCCTCGCGGGCGTTCGGGTCGACGTCGCCGGCGGCGTTGGTGAAGTACGGCGCGACCATCGGGGTCTCGACGAAGCCCGGGGCGACCGCGTTGACCCGGATCTGCGCGGATCCGAGCTCCGCGGCAGCCGTCCGCGTCAGCTGGACGACGCCTGCCTTGGTCATGCCGTAGACCGACAGTGTCGGGGCCGGCATCTCGCCGCCGGCCGACGAGATGTTGATGATCGATCCCCCGGCGGTCATGACGCGTCCCGCCGCGGCGACGCCCCAGTAGACGCCGAGCAGGTTGACGTCGACGACCGCGCGGACGTCGGCTTCCTGCGCGTCGGTGATGCGGAAGTACTTGATGATCCCGGCGACGTTGGCCCAGACGTCGACCTGCCCGAATTCGGCGATCGTGTCGGCGGCCAGACCATTGACGTCCTGCGGGTCGGAGACGTCGGTACGGCGGACGAGGACCTGACCGCCGGCCGCGCGTACGAGGTCGGCCGTGCCCTCCAGACCCTCCGTCCCGACGTCGGCCATCACCACCCGCGCGCCCGCCTTCGCGAACGTGACCGCGGCCTCGCGACCGATGCCGCCGGCTGCACCGGTGACGACCGCCACCCGGCCGTCGAGCGAGAACGCCTCTTCGAGTTCGCTGTGCACGTGTGCCCCTTCTCGTCCGTGGGCCCGCCGGCGACGGGGATGGTCGTTCAGATTAGGTCGACGCCGCGCCTGCCTCGGCCCCGGTCCCCGCCGACCGGGTCGGAGCCGGTCACGACCAGGATCGCTTGTTACCACTTCTGCTAGCATCTGGTAACAGTCGCCCCGGCCGGCGGCGGAGGAGGTGACCTCATGGCCGACGAGACCGAGGCGTCCTCGTGGCCCGCAGTCACCTACGAGGAACTTCCCTGGAGCCGCCGGAGCGAGCCCGGCACGGCATCGCGCAACCAGCTGCGTCGCCACCGCGGACCGTACCGGGCAGCGATCCCGGCGTACATCGCAAAGGCGTCCGTCGCCCTCTCGCCGGAGACGCTCTCGACATCCACCGACGCGGCCAACGAGGTCGCCCGGTTCGACGCGGAGGTCGGCGGGGAGATCGCGCCGTTCTCCGCGGTCCTGCTCCGGTCCGAATCAGCCGCCAGCTCGCAGATCGAGAACCTCACGGCCTCGGCCCGGGCGATCTCCGAAGCAGAACTGGGAGAACGTGCAAGCACCAACACCCAGCAGGTCCTGGGCAACGTGGCGGCGATGTCGGCAGCCATGGCGCTGTCGGACGACCTCACCGCGCGGTCCGTCCTCGACATGCACGACGCCTTGCTGCGGCACACCGATCCGGACATCGCCGGCCGCTGGCGGGAGGAACAGGTCTGGGTCGGCGGCTCGCACCTGGGTCCGCACGATGCTGCCTACGTGGCGCCGCAGCACGCCCGCGTGCCCGCGCTGATCGACGATCTCATCGCGTTCGTCGACCGCGACGACATACCGGTGCTGCTGCATGCTGCCCTGGCGCACGCGCAGTTCGAGACCATCCACCCCTTCCCCGATGGGAACGGCCGGACCGGCCGCGCTCTGATGCACGGGATGCTGCGCGGCAAAGGGCTGACGCGCAACGTCACCGTCCCGATCTCCGCCGGGCTCTTGGTGGACGTCGACGAGTACTTCGCCGCGCTGACGTCCTACCGCGAAGGCGACGCCGAGCCGATCGTGCTGAAGGTCGCGGACGCGTCGTACGCCGCGGTGAGCAACGGGCGGACGCTCGTGCGCGACTTACGCGACATCCGCGCGAACTGGGACGACCGCATCCGTGCGCGCCGGGGTGCGGTCTCCTGGCGGGTGGCCGACCTGGTGCTGCGCCAGCCCGTCGTCAATGTCGGCCTGGTGAGCGATGAGCTCGGGATCCGCCCGCAGCACGTGTACCGCGCCGTCACCCCCCTGATCGACGCGGGCGTCCTGGTGTCATCGGGACGTCAACGCGACCGGGTCTGGCGCGCGGAGGAGGTGCTGACCGCGGTGGATGCCTTCGCGGCGCGCGCCGGGCGGCGCCGCCGCAGCGGAGCCTGAGCGCCGGGCACGACCGGAAAGGCAGCGCCGCCGGATGTCCCGGTCGTTCAGCCGGGCGCCTGCACCATTCGGTGGCAAGCTCACGCGGTGAGCTCAACACCCGGCGGCGGCAGACGGGGCGAGCGGTGAGCGATCGTGCCGTAGGCGCTGCCCTTCGCCGCACCTTCAACGCCCGCAGCCTGCTGAACACCGCGATCTTCGACATCGCCGGACCTCTGGTCACCTACCGCGTACTCCACGCGTTGGGAGCCAGCGACATCGTGGCGTTGCTGTCGAGCGGGGTGCCGCCCGCGATCGGCGTCGCGGTGGCGGCCAAAGCGCACCGCCGGTTGGACGTCATCGGGGCGCTGGTGCTGTTGGGCGTCGCCATCGGCACCGCGTTGGGCCTGCTGACCGACGATCCGCAGCTGGTGCTGCTCGAAGGGGCCATCCCGACACTGCTCTTCTCGCTGGCCTGCTTCCTGTCGCTCCTGGTGAACCGCCCCCTCATGTTCCTGCTCCTGCGGGCCATCGCCGGCACCCGCGGCATCACCGCCGGTGAGCTGCGCGGGCTGGCGGACGACCCCGGCACGCAGGCCGACTTCCGCGTCCTCACCAAGGGCTGGGGCATCGGCTTCTTCGTCGAGTCCGTGCTCAAGTCGGTGGTCGTGCTCAACAGCTCCACCGGGCTGGCCCTGACCGTCAGCAAGGTCGCCGTCTACCCGATGGCGATCATCCTGCTGCTCTGGAGCGTCTGGTATCGGCGGCGCTCACGGCGTCGGCGGCGCCGGGATTCCATCGGCCCGATCGCGGCACGGCGCCGCAGACCCGGCCCGATCTCGCGCCGCCGACGTCGCCGGAGATGAGGCCCGCTCACCTGGCGATCGACGGCGAGTGACACTCGAACGCGTCGAGGTCCGACGCCTCCAGTGAGGCCTTGAAGTCCCACATGGACCACGGGTAGGGCACCACCATGCGCCCCGACTCGGCCAGGTAGTAGTGGCTGCAGCCGCCCTTCCACACGTCGAACTGGTCGATGGCCGCCTGTAGGCGCTCGTTGTACTCGTCCATGACGTCGCGCTTCACGTCGATCCAGCGCACACCGGCCGCGTCCATCTCGCCGAGCAACCGGGCGATGTACTGGACCTGCCACTCGATCATCGGGATCAGCGATCCCTGGTTGGTGTTGGGGCCGTAAAGAATGAAGAGGTTGGGGAAGCCGGACGTCGACACCCCGAGATAGGCCTGCGCCCCGTCGTCCCACGCCTCGTCCAGCGTCAGGCCGTCGCGCCCCGTGATGGGGATGCGCGAGGCGAACTTGTCGACGTGGTAGCCGGTGGCGAAGACGATGACGTCCAGGTCGTGCGCGGCGCCGTCGGCGGTGACGACGCCGGACGGGGTGATGCGCTCGACGGCGGCGGTCACCAGGGTGACGTTGTCCCGGTTGAACGTCGGGTAGTAGTGGTTGGAGAACAGCGGTCGCGTGCAGCCCCACGGTGTGGTCGGGGTCAGCTTCAGCCGGACGTCGGGGTCCTCCACGACCTGGATCGCCGAGGCTGCGACCTCTTCCGCCGCGGCGATCGTCTCCGGGTTGCTGAAGGGGATGGACGGCGCGACCTTGCCCATGATCCCGTTGTGGTGGTCGAGCAGCGCCGATTCGTTCGCCAGGAAGTCCTCGAGCTGTTCGGCCGTGTGCGGGATGTCCTCCTTCGGCAGCACCCAGTTCGGTGACCGCTGGAAGACCGTGAGGTGACCGGCGAGCTTGGCGATCTCCGGGATCGACTGCACGGCGCTCGCCGCGCTGCCGATGACCGCCACGCGCTTGCCGGTCAGGTCCACCGTCTCGTCCCACGCGCCGGTGTGCATGGCGACGCCACCGAAGCTGCTCGCCCCGGCGATGTCCGGGTACTTCAGCTCTCCGAACATCCCCTGGCCGCTGATCACCGCATCGGCCTCGACCTCTTCACCGGTATCGGTGGTGACCACCCAGTGCCCGGCCTCGTCGTCCCACCGGCAGGAGGCGATCCCGGTGTTCAGCCGGATGTGCGGCCACAGGTCGAACTCCGTGACCGTCTTGCGCATGTAGTCGAGGATCTCGGACTGACCTGCGTACGAGCGCGTCCAGGCCGGGTTCAGGTTGAACGTGAAGCTGTAGACGTGACTCCAGACGTCGCAGGCCAGCCCGGGATAGCGGTTGCGCTGCCAGGTACCGCCCACCTCCCCGGCCCGCTCGAAGATCGTGAAGTCGGTGTAGCCGGCCTCCCGCAGGTAGTGGCCCGAGCTGATGCCACCCGGCCCGGCGCCGATCACGACGATCCGCCGTCGGTGCTGGTCAGTCATGCGCATGCCTCTCGTCCGCCGTCATCGGCGCCGGCCCGAAGGCCGCTGACGCAAAAGTGCCGATGACTGGTGATACCGGATGCGCGCGCAGGCCCGCATACCGGGAGGTCAGGATGCCGGTGTCGTGACCAATGCGGCGAACGTCGTGTCGGCGACGAGCAACAGTAGCGCCTCCGGCTGCTGGGCACGGCCGAGTGCCTCGATGCCGCGAAGGACCGCGAGCAGCATCGCCCCGACATCGGCCGCAGGCAGATCCGTGCGCAGGTCGCCGGCGGCCTGCGCCTGTGCCACGCAGTCGGTGAGCGCCTGCTCGTAGCCGGCGTAGAAGGCCGTGGCCATCCGCACGACCTCGGCGTCCTCGGAGGCGAGCTCCGCCGTCGACTTCGCGAGCAGGCACCCGCGGTGGGAGGTGGCCGGCTCGCCGATCTTCCGCCGGAGATGTCCGCGTAGGCGCCCGAGCGCCCCGGACTCGTCGCCGGACAGCTCCCCCGTGATGGCGACGGCGGACTCGTCGCAGTACTGGCCGAAGGAGTCGAGGAAGAGCCGGTGCTTGTCGCCGAAGCTTCCGTACAGGCTGCTGCGGTTCAGCCCGGTCGCCTGCGACAGCTGCTCGACCGACGTCGCGCCGTAGCCGTGGTCGTGGAACACCTCGCGCGCCTGGCGAAGGACCTCTTGCCCGTCGAAGCTGCGCGGCCTGGCCATGACCACGAGCATACCGAGTTTTGAAACGAGCGGTTCAGTACCGTAGCGTCCGGCGTACTGAACCGATCGTTTCGAAACTGGGGAGAGACATGGGCACGACCCTTCACGGCAAGGTGGCGCTCGTCACCGGGGCGACCAGTGGCATCGGCGAAGCCATCGTCCGGCGGTTCGTCGCGGAAGGCGCTCGGGTGTTCTTCACCGGCCGCCGCGAGGAAGCCCTCACGGCGCTGGCCGCCGAGCTCGGTGACGATGCGGTCGGCATCCGCGCCGACGCCTCGAGTGCCGACGACCTCGCCGCCCTCTACGCCCGGATCACCGAGCAGGCGGGTCGGCTCGACGTCGTCGTCGCCAATGCCGGCGGCGGATCATTCGCCCCACTCGGTGAGATCACCGAGGAGCAGTACCGCGACACCTTCGACACCAACGTGAAGGGCACCCTCTTCACGGTGCAAGGCGCCCTGCCACTGCTCACCGACGGGGCCTCGATCATCCTCATGAGCTCGACGTCCGGGTCCATGGGCGACCCGGCCTTCAGTGTGTACGGCGCCTCCAAGGCGGCCATCCGTAACTTCGCCCGCTCGTGGGCGGTCGACCTCAAGCACCGGCACATCCGGGTCAACGCCCTCTCACCCGGCCCGACGCAGACCCCGGGTCTGGTGGGGCTCGCGCCCGCCGGGCAGGAGCAGGGGCTGCTCGAGGCGCTGGGGGCGCAGGTGCCGCTCGGACGCGTCGCCGCACCCGCGGAGATCGCCGGCGCGGCACTCTTCCTCGCCTCCGCCGACGCCAGCTTCGTCAACGGCAGCGAGCTCTTCGCCGACGGGGGCATGGCGCAGGTGTGACCACCCGTCGGGACAAGCCGAGGTCACTTCAGGAACCCTCGGCCCGTCCCGATGGGTAGCCGAGATGGGTTCCCCGGAGGTGCCCGCGAGGGTGTCCCGTCGGGCATTGCTCGCGGGTGCGTACGCGATGACGCTGACGGCCGCCTGCTCATCGGCCGGCGATCGACCGGCGCGGGCGACGGGCTCGGCGCACACGTACTCGATCTCCCTGCCGATCCCGCCACGCACGCAGTGGGACGGCAACTTCGGGTACTGCGGCGAGACCGCGCTCATCAGCGCGGGCCTCTACTACGGCCAGTACCTGTCGCAGTTCGACGCCCGGGGCCTGGCGAGCAGCCCGGCGCCGCAGAACCGGGAGGGCTCGCAGCTGCTGCTGGGGGTCAACGACACGCGTGCGACCCGGGAGGCACAGCTGGATGCGCAGGAGTGGCAGCCTGCGCAGGGCGCGACCGCGGCGACGTTTCTGACCTGGGTCAAGGCGCAGCTGCTGGCGGGTCGTCCGGTGGCCGTCGGCGTCTACACCAACGAGTACCTCTTCTACGGGACGATCGCAGCAGACGCCGGCGACGTGACGTACGACCACATCGTCCTGGTCACCGGCATCACATCGCGGCACCGGCTCGACGGGGCGGCCGGCTACCAGGCGGACGACGAGTTGGTCTTCAGCGACCACGGCCTGTGGACCGGAGACGCCGAATACGGCGGACCCGATGTGTTCCGCTGCTCCTTCGCCGAGTTCCCGGCCGACCGGGTGCAGGCCAACGCCATACGCGGCCGGGTCTACTCGTTGCCGACGCGCCGCCAGTACGGAATGGCGTTCAGCGGCGTCACCGACCCCGGTCGCGAAACCTGCCGGGTGCGGGTCGTGACCTCGGCGCACGAGGAGTCACCGGCGATCCGGGACGGCTCCGGCGAGCGACCGGCGGGCAGTCCGCTGACTCTGACGGTGACCGCCTCGGGTCTGCAGCCGGGGACGACGTATGCCCTGTACGAGTACGACTCCGTCGCGGACGTCCCGCGTGACTCGTTCAACGCCCGTGCTTCCGTCGCATCCCGGCGCTGGACGTTCGAGGCATCCGGAGCGAGCCACACCGTCACCCGGACCATCGACTCCAGCGCGGAAGCCCTCTACCGCGCCGTGCCGGCGGCGGGACCATGAGGGAGTCAGGGACCGGTGACGGGACGGTCCTCGGTGAATTCCAGGGCGAGCTCGCGCACCGCGATCCTCCACCCGCTCTCCGTGCGCCGGTACTGGTCGAGATAGCGGATCGCCATCATGTAGTCGAGCTTGCCGCTGCCGTCATCCGCGTCGTGGATGTGGTGGGCCAGGCAGTAGGTCTCCCCCGTGGCGGTGTCGCCGGAGAGCTCGACGTAGTGGTTCGCCACCACGTGCAGGGTGACGTCGTAGCGGGACAGCCCGACGAACGCGGTCGCGATCTCGTCCGGTCCGGTACGCACCCGCGACGGCTCGTCCTGGCCGCGGGGCTTGATCCGCAGCACCCCGTCCGGCGCGAAGCACGCGCCCGCCGCAGGGCCGTCGACGCGATCGGCCGCCCGCGCGTAGTCGTCCACCAACCGGCGGATGGAGAGCCGATCGCTCAGCTCCGAAAGATCGACATCCGCCATCTATTCACCTCTGCAAGACAGACAACCTGGGACCGACCGCCCATTAGACACGTAGGCCAAGTCGTCAGCTGAGCAGGGGCACGGCGATGGTCGCCGAGATGTGCGCGGGGACCGAGTCGGGTGAGTCACCGACTGTCGCGGTGCCCGAGGGTTCGAACATCATGATCACGGTGCCGGGCACGGCGGCGGGCCTGTGCTCGGTGTTGCGCGGCACCGTGTACGTGTCGCCGACGGCGAGGGTGACCGCAGCGTCGCCGGCCGCCGTCCGCAGGCTGATGGTCAGCTCACCGGCGACGACGAGGAAGAACTCGTCCGTGCTCTCGTGGGTGTGCCACATGTGCTCCCCGGCGACGTTGGCGACGCGGACGTCGTAGTCGTTGACCCTCCCGACGATCCGGGGCGCCCAGGTCTCGTGAGCGAAGGTCGCGGCTGCCGACTCGAGGTTCACGGGTTCACGCTGCACCTCATCGAGGCTAGTCGTACGGCCCGGGATACAGACTCCTCACAGACGCAGCACATGAGGCGAATAGCCGTCGACTGCTGAATGACCAGTGTTCGCTCGTCGACAACTGGGAGTTCACGTCAATGCCGACCTACGTCCTGTACCTCGCCGACGTGGTTGCGATCGGGGCGCTGGTCTTCGGACTCTTCCTGCCGCGCCACCGGCGGCCCGAGCTCGTCGTCGCGCTGCTCACGACCAACATCGGCGTGCTCGCGGTCGCGGCTGCGCTGCAGAACAGCACCATCGGCGCGGGTCTCGGGCTGGGCCTTTTCGGGATCCTGTCGATCATCCGGCTGCGGTCGGAGGAACTCACCCAGCACGAGATCGCCTACTACTTCGCGGCGCTCGCCCTGGGTCTGCTCGGCGGACTCGACACCAGCGGGAGCGGACTCGACCTGGCACTGATGGCCGCCGTGCTGGCCGCTGTCGTCGTAGGCGACCATCCCCGGCTGGCGCCGCGCATCCGGGCGCAGCAGCTGCTGCTCGACCGGGCACACACCGACCCGGCCGCGCTGCACGCGCACCTCGCGTCCCTGCTGAGCGGGGAGCTGGTCTCCGCGAAGGTCGTCCGTACCGACCTCGTGAACGACACGACACTCGTCGACGTCCGCTACCGCGAGAGCGTCAGCCCCCCGCCCAGGTCGCTCCGGACGCGCCCGAAGGCCATCGCCCGCGAGCACGAGGCCATCCGATGACGACGCTCGACAGGCTTCCATTCGCTGCGCTCCCGCCCATCGGGTTGGACGAGCTCGTGCAGCAGGCCGAGCTGCTGACCCGGGTCGATCGCAAGTACGTCGTCCGCCTCAGCGAGATGTCGGCACTGTTCTCGTCGGTCCCGGCAGGCACCCGGGTCCTCCAGATCGGTGACCAGCGCGACTTCGGCTATCGGTCGACGTACCTGGACACCCCGGACTTCCGCAGCTTCCACACGTCCGGACGCTCGCACCGGCACCGATGGAAGGTCCGCGGACGCTCGTACCTCGACTCCGGGGACAGCTGGCTGGAGACCAAGACAGCGGGTCCGCGCGGCCGCACCACGAAGACCCGGATCGTCCACGACGACCCGCTCCACCACGGCATCTCCCCGGCCGGCGCCGCCTTCGTCAGCGGCCGGCTCGGACCGGAGCTGACCGACGCCCTGCGGCCGGTCCTCACGACCACCTACCGGCGCACCACGCTCCTGCTGCCGCAGTCCCGTACCCGGGTCACCATCGACGTCGAGCTCGCCTGGACCGCGGTCGGCAGCGGCCGGAGCCTCCGACGTCCCGGGCTTGCGGTCGTCGAGACCAAGACCGGCTCCACCCCGTCGGTCGTCGATCGGCACATGTGGTCGAGCGGCCATCGCCCGGTTCGCATCTCGAAGTACGGCGTCGGCATGGCCGCCCTCGACCCGAACCTTCCCCGCCTCAAGTGGCACCGAGCACTCCAACACCGGCTCGATGTCCCCGCCAGCAACAGACCGTGGAGCAACCCGTGAAGACACCGACCCTGCGTCGCCGCCTGGCCGCGGCCGGCGCTGCCCTCGTCATGATCACGCTCGGCGCGTGCTCCTCCGCATCGGATGGGGCGGCTGCCGGGCCGGGCAGCACCTCCGGTGCCAGCAGCGCTCCCGCTGACGCGACGACCGCGACCACGGACGTGCCGACGCTTGCCGACACGCACGCCGATGCCGACGACGGCACGTACGACACCGCGGACGCGACGACGATCACCCTCGCCGACGGGGCCAGCACCGTCGACGGCTCCGGGGCGAAAGCGGCGGGCGATGTCGTCACCATCACCGAAGCCGGGACCTACCTGCTGTCCGGCAGCCTGGCCGACGGCCAGATCGTCGTGAACAGCGCCGGTGAGGGCAAGGTCGTCCTCGTCCTGGACGGCGTGGACGTCACCTCCGCGAGCACCTCACCGATGGTCGTCACGGCTGCGGACGAGGTGGTCGTGGTCCTGGCGGACGACTCCAGCAACTCCTTCTCGGATGCGGCAGCAGCATCGGCCGACGACGAGGACGAGGACGCCCCCAACGCCACGATCTTCTCCATGGCGGACCTGACCATCGCCGGCACCGGCGCGCTCGAGGTGACCGGAGTCAGCAATGACGGCATCACCAGCAAGGACGGTCTCGTCCTGCTGTCCGGCACCGTCGTGGTGGATGCCGCCGACGACGGCATCCGCGGCAAGGACTACCTCGTCGTGCAGGACGGCGACGTCACGGTGGAAGCCGGCGGTGACGGGCTCAAGGCCGACAACGACGTCGCCGGGGAGCTCGGCTGGGTTCTCGTCGACGGCGGGGAGATCTCCGTGTCGGCTGGTTCCGACGGCGTCGATGCGGTCGGTGCCATCTCCGTCACCGGCGGTGCGGTGACCGTGCCGAAGTCCGAGGAGGGCCTCGAAGCGGCGGTCATCACCGTCACGGGTGGCGTCGTCCATGTCACCGCTTCCGACGACGGTGTGAACGCGACCAACGGCAG
This sequence comes from Frankiaceae bacterium, assembly GCA_965199805.1. GTDB lineage: Bacteria > Actinomycetota > Actinomycetes > Frankiales > Frankiaceae > DATAZK01. The sequence continues at coordinate 1,472,330 of CBDATO010000001.1, forward strand.
TGTCAGCGGCGGCGGGGAAGCGGCGGAGGACGGCGTCCTGCTCACGATCAGCGGTGGCACGGTGATCGTCGATGCGGGCGCTGACGGCATCGACTCGAACGGGTCCGTGGCGGTCACCGGCGGCACGACCGTGGTCGGCGCAAGCGGCGGCGGCGGAGGCAACGGCGCCTTCGACGTCAACGGCTCCCTGAGTGCGCCGGCCGTCGTGACGCTGACCTCGGACACGGTCAATCCGGGTCAGCTGATCGCCGTCGCCGACGCGAACGGCGACGTGGTGGCGAGCTTCGTCGCGCCGTCGGCGGCGTCCCTCGTCGTGGCGGCGACCGGACTCGTCGCCGGCGATTCGTACACCGTCTACACGGGGGACGCGACCGAGCAGACGACGACCACCGTCGACGGGCTCACCAAGACGGGCACGGTGACAGCCGCCGAGGCCAACTCGGCCTCGGCGGGCGGACCCGGCGGAGGTGGCGGCCGGCGAAGCTGAGCGCCTGCCCCGCTGCGCCGGATACGCAGCTGCGACGACCACCGAGGTGTCGTATCGAGTCGATTCGACCCTGCACGGCAAGGCAAAGATCGCTACGCCCCTGTTCGCGGTCGTCCTGCACAAAATCGCCGACGACGGCGCCAAGGAGCTGCAGAAGACGGTGTGCGCCGCCGTCGCGTCGGTCTGAACAACGACCGGTCAGCTCGAGGACAGTGCCCCGGTGAGGCACCACTGCAAGGCGGCAGACCAGTGTCCGTACCCCGAGTCCGGCGTGAAGTGTGCCGCGCCAGGAATGACCGTCGCAGCGACGCCCAACCGGTCGGCGTACACGACCTGCCCACCGGCCGGGTTGTACGGATCGGCGTCGGAGCAGACGACGGCGACACCGCTACGGGCGCTCGCCGTCACGGCCCGCCCGTCGAATGCGTCAACTCGGAACGACGACCCGGCCTCGGGCAGCTTGTCCGAGGCCGGCGGCGCGACCAACAGGACCCGGTCGACGACACCGGTCAGACCGCTGCCCGCCGCGTGTATCCACAACAGGCACGCCAGTGAGTGGCAGACGACGATGCGCGGGCCATCCGGCATCGCGCGGAGTTCGGCGTCCAGAGCGGACAGCCAGTCGTCCAGCACCGGTGTGTGAGGCGTCGGAAGCGCCGGATAGCGCACATCATGACCTGCCCGGACGAGGTCCGCAGCCAGCTGGAACTGCCAGTGCTGCGGCGGGCGATCGTTGGCGATCCCGTGCAGAATCAGATATCCGGCCACCAGATCGACATTAGGTCAACGACTCACCCACCTTCCGTTCCCACATGCAGCCGAGCCGAGTGGGCATGATCGCTGCGTGTCCGACGAGGATGAGGGAGTCAAGGACCCACCGTCGGTCACCCGTGCCGGTCGCAACCCTCGCCGCCGAGGCGGCGGAGAGCTCCGCCTCCCCCCGGCGGCAGCGGTCGTGGTCGCCATCCTGCTGTACGCGCTTCTGCCGACGTCGCTGCTGGTCGGACCGCGCTATCTGATACCCGCGTTGGAAGGGGCTCTGCTCCTGGCCACCATCATCACGAATCCGACGCGGATCACCCGCGAGAGCCGCCTGTCACGCCTTGCATCCCTGACGCTCACCGGCCTCGTCGTACTGAGCAACCTGACCGCTCTCGGCCTGCTCATCCATGACCTCGTGAGCAAGCAGGTGCCGAGTGGGGACAGCCTGCTGCTGGCGGCACTTCAGGTGTGGGCCACCAACGTGATCGCCTTCGGGCTCATCTACTGGAGCCTGGACCGAGGTGGACCCGTCGCTCGGAGCCAAGCGCCCCGTGACGAGCTGCCTCTCGCGGACTTCCGCTTCTCGCAGGATGAGAACGACGACAATGTGGCCGAGATAGCGGCGGGCTCGAGCACAAAGGCCGACTGGACCCCCACCTTCATCGACTACCTGTACGTCTCGCTGACCAACAGCAGCGCCTTCAGCCCCACCGACACCATGCCGCTCACGAGCCGCGCGAAGGTCTTGATGGGTACGCAGGCGACAGCTGCCCTGCTCACGTCGTTGCTCGTGATCGCCCGGGCTGTGGCCGGGCTCCAGTGAGGAATTCGACCGTCGCTGGTAAACATCGGTGACCGAAGCAAAATCGCATCAATTTCGGTGTGTTGAAACGTAAGCCATCGGGGAGATCGCGTTCAGCCCGATGAAGTTCAGTCGTGCCGAGTCAAAACAATGGCTCCTGCCGTTCGTCGCATCGGTCCGCCGTGGGGGCGCTCGGAGCGTGCGCCCTTGGCTTGGGTGGCTGTGCGTGTTGGCTGAAGCAGTAATGACCGCGGTGTCCGCGCTGTCCGCAAGTGCGGCGGCGAATCCGCCCGAGATCGACGACCTGCTGCGCCGCCTGGTGGAGGTCTCGGCGGAGCATCTGTCGGTCGCCGGTGCCGGGGTGATGCTGGCCAACGGCGCCAGCCTCCGGTACATCCACGCGCACGCCGGGACGGGAACGGACTTCCGGTCCATCGAACAGGTCGAGAAGCTCCAAGAGCTGATGCAGGCCGGGCCGTGCAACGAAGCCTTCACCTTTCAGCGTGAGGTCGTGATCGACGACCTCGCCTCCTGCCGTAACGACTCATGGCGCTCGTATCTCATCGGCGCCGCTGACGTCGGGCTCCGCTCCGTCGTTGCCATCCCGCTGATCGGCCGCGGCAGGACGTGGGGCGTACTGGACCTCTACCGAAACGTTTCGGACAGCTGGAGTGTCCAGGACCTGGCCGCGGCGCGCCTGCTGTCTGCGGTCGCCGTCTCGTACCTCGTGATGGCCGTCGATCGCGACGACGCCCGCACCGCCCAACAACAGTTGGCGCATCGCAATCTGCACGACCAGCTCACCGGGCTGCCGAACCGTGCCCTGCTCTTCGACCGCCTGGGCCACGCTCTGCACCGCGCGGCCAGGCACGGCCGTATCGTTGCCGCCTTCTTCATCGATCTCGACCATTTCAAGTACATCAATGACACCTACGGCCACGCCGCCGGCGATGCGGTGCTGACCGAGGTGACCCGGCGGATGACGGCCACGCTCCGGGCTGAGGACACCCTCGCCCGGCTGTCCGGCGACGAATTCGTCCTCGTGTGCGAGGACCTGCCGCAACGCAGCGAAGGCGAGCTCGACGGTCAGCTCAACGCGGTGGTCGCCCGCCTCCAGCTGGCCTTGGCCGAGCCGATCCCGGCCTTGGGTACGAGCCTTTCGGCGGCGGCGAGCATCGGCGTGGCGCTCAGTACGCCCGGCTGCAGCGGGGACGATCTGGTCGCCGACGCCGACGCCGCCATGTATCGGGTCAAGCAGAGACGGACGTCGCGCACCTCCGCACGACCGCAATCGGGGGGTCGATCGATACGCGACCTCGAACGTGACCTCAGCATGGCGCTGCGCCGCGACGAGTTGCGCGTGCACTACCAGTCCATCGTGTCGACACGGACGAGCCACGTGGCAGCGGTGGAGGCCCTGCTGCGCTGGCAACATCCGACTCACGGCCTGCTGGTCGCCGACGAGTTCATCGACCTCGCCGAACGGAGCGGAGCGATAGTTCCGATCGGGCACTGGCTCATCGACCAGGTCTGTGCTCAGACGCTGCAATGGGACAACGAATTGGCGGACGGGGCCCCGACCACGGCGTACGTCAATCTGGATGCGCGTCAGCTCAACGATCCGAGCCTCGAGGACATCATCACCTCGGCTCTCACCCGCTATCAGCTCCGTCCGAGCCGACTCGGGTTGGAGGTCGTCGAGGCCAGCTTCATCGACCCTCAGCTGCTCAAGCGGTTACAACATCACCATCAACGCGGTCATCCGCTGGCCGTAGACGATTTCGGTACCGGCTACTCCTCGCTGTCGCGCCTGGTGGAGGTGGACGCGGACGTCGCCAAGATTGACAAATCCTTCGTCGCCGGCATCACCTTCGATCCGCGCCGGCGCGCCGTCATCGAAGCCGTCACCGTCGTCGCCGAACGGCTGGGGCTCGACGTGATCGGCGAAGGCGTCGAATCAGCCGAACAGTCCCTGGCGCTCACCGCGGCGGGCTGTCACCTCCAGCAGGGCTTCCTCTACGGAGCGCCGACCGACGCTGCATCACTTAGCCGGTACTGGCGAGCCGGCCTGGACGGACCCGGCGAGGCCGATCGGTGAGGCCGACCGTCTACAGCGGGTGCTGCCCGGCCGTGACGGGTAGCTCGACGCCGGTGACGCCGTAGGCCCGGTCGGAACACAGGAACAGCACCGCCTCGGCGATGTCCTCCGGACTCACGTGCCGTCGCAGGGCAGCCGTCTTGGCGAGCCCGGCGGAAACGTCCTCGGTGGTCCGTCCGCTGCGGTCGGCGACGCCTTGCACGAGCGCGTCGAGGGGCTCGCCGGTGATGTAGCCCGGGCTGACCACGTTCACCCGCACGTTGTGCCGGCCGACCTCCTTGGCCAAGGTCTTCGACGCGGTCATGGCCGCCTCCTTGGTGGACGTGTACGCCGCCTGACCGGCCGGCAGGGAATGCGTACCGAACGTGCTGATGTGCACGATGGATCCGCCGCCGCGGCTCACCATCGAGCGGGCCGCACAGCGACTGACCTCGAGCGTGCCGATGACGTTCACCTGGAAGGCGCGCTGCCACAGGTCCCAGTCGACCCCGTCGATGAGGAACTGTCCGCCGCCGGCGGTGGCGACGGTCACGAGCGCGTCCACGCCTCCGAAACGGGCGACCGTCTCGTCAACGAGATTGACCAGCGAGGTGAGGTCGGCGAGATCCGACACGATCGGTTCGACGCGGCGGCCGGTCCGGGCGGCAACGTCGGCAGCGAGTTCCGTCAACGGCTCGCTCCGTCGCGCCGAGACGACGACGTCGGCGCCGTCCCGGGCGAACGCGAGCGCGCACGCCCGCCCCACACCCGGGCCGGCACCCACGACGAGCGCCACCTTGCCCGTCAGATCGCGCTGCGGTTGATCGTCCGTTCCGGTGCCCATGGCTGCCATCGTGACAGGCCACTGCTCGGCGCCGGCACCCCGGACCATCACCCTCGGCGACGCGGGAGTCAGGCTTCCAGTGCTGCCGGCGAGCCCGTGCCGGCGTCGGCGTCGGGCTCCTCGACACCGATGTCGCGGAGACTTCCGAGCACGGAGCGGAGCACCGCGCCGCCCTGGGCGGCAATGGTGGCGACGGCTTCGTTGAGACCGTCGGCGCCGTTGAGGATGGTGACGTGGGCCCCCTGCAGACCATCGGCGGCAGCTGCCACCAGGTCGGGCAGCTGGCTGATGACCGCCTGCTGGAGCGCGATGCGTCCTTCGGTGGCGGCTGCGCCGGCGGCGACGCGGGTCGCGTGGGCAGCGGCCTCGGCACCGATCCGAACCCGCTCGGCGTCGGCTTCGGCGGGCTTGACGACCTCGGCGACGAGCTCGGCCTCCCTCAGCTCGGCGTTGCGTGCGGCGACCTTGGCCCGCTCCGCCAGGACCTCCTGCCGGGCCTGCGCCTCGGCCAGCGGGCCGGCCTGGTTCGACTTGGCCTCGGCCTGGTCCACCTCCGCCTTGTACTCGGCCCGGGCGACTGACGTCAGTCGGCTGTACTCGGCCTGGGCACGAGCACTCTCCTGCTGCGCCTGTGCGGCGGCCTGCTGCGAACGCGCCTGCGCGATCTGGGCCTCCTGATTGACCGTCGCCTGATGGGGCGCCGCGAGCGCCGCTATGTAGCCGCTTCCCTTGTCATTGATCTCGCTGATCTGAAGGCTGTCGACGAGCAGCCCGATACGCGCCATTTCCAGCTTGGAGGCGTCGAGGATCGCTTCTCCCAAGGTCTGCTGGTCGCGAATGATGGACTCCACCGTCATGCTGCCGATGATCGACCGCAAATGGCCGGAGAAAATGCGGCCCACCAGGTTGGACATCTGGCTCTGATCGGCGAGGAAGCGCCGAGCCGCCGCGCTGATGCTCGCGGTGTCGTCACCGACCTTGAACGCGATGACGGCTCGGACGTTGAGGGTCAGACCCTGCTGCGTGTACGTGTCCTCGATGACTTCCGCCTCCTGCATCGCCAAGGTCAGGAAGTTGGCGCGGCGCACGAAGGGCAGCACGAACGCACCGTGTCCCGTCACGATGCGGAACTGGGCGGAGTCCCCGCCGCGCTGCTTTCCGCCGCTGATGAGCATGGCCTGATTGGGTGCCGGAACTCGATATCCGAACATCTACCGCTCCTGAAAAGAACGAAAAAGCTTACAGCCGGAAGTGTGCTCCTCACGTCCTCGTCCGGGGACGGATGTGACGTAAGAGATTCACCTCGAATGGCCTCGCTCGGGCGCCCGGGATTTCACATGAATACCCGGCATTTCTCACACCGGCTTCCGGGCCGGGTGAGATCAGCCGTGCGGCGGATGGCACAGTGCGGGAGTGCGTCCTCGCCTCGTGTTGGGCACGGCCCAGCGGATCGTGCTGATGGTCGGCGTCGCAGCTGTTCTCGGAGCGCTCGGCCGCTATCTCGAGACCTTGGGTCAGGGCGACCTCGCCTTCGGCTGGTTCGCGTACGCCCCGCTCGACTCGACGGTCCCGACGCCTGGCGCACTGCAGCCTCGGTGGGTGCATCCGGCCATCTGGGCCGGCGCCAGCGTGGTGTGGGCGCTCGCCGCGATCCGCCTCGCGGGATCGGCATGGGGCCGCCGCATCGTTCTCGTCGTGGCCTTGGCCGGCGTGCTGATCGGACTCGGCAGCTACCTGTCCACCTTCGGAAGCGTCCCGGACCGTCCCGGCCTGCAGTTCCTGTCGTCCGAGCAGCTGTCCCAGTACGGCAGTCGGTTGGCCCCGTGGGCACAGCTCCTGGTCTGGTCGGCGCTCGCCGTCGTGTGGACCGTCAGCGCGTTCCTCCTGCTGTCACGCGCGGCGCACTCGCGGCGGCCCGGCAGCTGACCACGACAGGGCCGGGATCGACCCGGACAGTCAGACCGTGATCGGTGCGTGCGTGCGGCGGTGGAGGCGACCCGAAGGCACGGCACTCGTGCCGGAGGGCAGCTGCACGACGAGCGGCAGGCGACGCGGTGCGGCGGGGGCCTTGACGCCCTGCCCGGCGATACGCCGATTGACCATGAGCTGCGCCGACGCGAACCGCGCCGCGTCCTGATGCAGGCGCAGCAGGCCGGCCGAAAGGACGACCGTAGGTGCGTCACCAGGCAGCTGGATGCTCGTGATGGCCGGACGGGGAAGCGAAGCCGTTGATGTCATGCCTTTGTTATTTCCCGCCCCGCTAGGTCGGCTCTTTGGGCTGTCTGTGGGCTGTCTGTGCGCCCCAACTCGGGCACGAACGGCGGGCAGCAGAACAGCCGGACGGTGAAGACGGTGCGTCCCGGACGGCTCTGCACGTCGACGGAGCCTCCGTGGGCGGACACGACGGCGGAGACGATGGCGAGCCCGAGCCCCGTGCTGCCGGCGTTACGGGAGCGCGAGCTGTCCGCCCGGGCGAAGCGCTCGAAGATGTGCGGCAGGAGCTCGGGCGGGATACCGGGACCCTTGTCCTCGACGTCGATCACGGCGACGTCACCGTCACGGCGCAGGGCCACGTGCACGGCCGTGCCGGGCGCCGTGTGGGTGCGGGTGTTGGTCAGGAGATTGGTGAAGACCTGGTGCAGCCGGGCCGGATCTCCGACGACCTCGACCGCCTCGTCGGGCAGCGCGAGGCTCACCGGATGACCGGGACCGGCGGCGTGGGCGTCGCTGACCGCGTCGATGACGAGGGCGGTCAGGTCGACCGGCTCCTGCTCGACCGGACGTCCGGCGTCCAGCCGGGCCAGCAGCAGCAGGTCCTCGACCAGGCCGGTCATCCGGGTCGCCTCGGACTCGACCCGGCCCATGGCGTACCGGATGTCGCCGGGGAGGTCGTCGCCGGTACGGCGGGTCAGCTCCGCGTAACCACGGATGGCGGCCAGCGGGGTGCGCAGCTCATGGCTCGCATCGGCCACGAACTGGCGCACCCTCGTCTCGCTGGCCTGCCGGGCGGCGAGCGCCGTCGCGACGTGACCGAGCAGGCCGTTGAGTGCGGTGCCCACCTGTCCCACTTCGGTGCGCGGATCGGTGTCGGCGTCAGGGACGCGGTCGAGCAACGTCACCTCGCCGCTGGCAAGCGGCAGCTCCGAGACGCGGGTGGCGGTCGCGACCACGCGCCGCAGCGGTCGCAGTGCGAAGCGCACGATGAGACTTCCCACGACGCCGGCGCCCAGCAGGCCGGCCCCGCCGACCACAAGGACGACCAGCGTCAGGTTGTCGACGGTGGAGTTGGCGTCGGCCAGCGGCAGGCCGGTGACGAGCAGGGTGTCGGGCGCGTTGCCGGCGGTCTCGAGCACCCGGTACTGGCCGAGGCCCGGGAGCGAGACGGTGTGCGGTCTGCCGTCCGCCGGCACGTCGAGCAGGGTGGCAAGGCCGCCGGAGGACAGCGCGGCGTAGACCGGCTCGTTGCCCGCGTCCAAACCGCCGGACAGGACGCCCGCGATGTCGACCTTCCCGTCGACGATTCGCGCGGTGAGCGTTCCCACCGCCTGACCCGGAACGAAGAGGTTGCCGGCCGAACCAGCGGCATCTTGCCCCGACCCGCTGCCGTCGCCCTGTGAGTCGGACGAGTGTCGCGCATCGGCGGTCGATGACCTCACGCCGCTCGCCGCCAACTGCCGGTCGACCTGGGTGAGCGTCTGGTGCTGCAGCGTCGTGACGCTGACGATGCCGATGACGACCGTGACGGCCGCGAGCAGGGCCAGCAGAGCGGCGAGCAGACGAGCGCGCAACGTCCAGTACCAGCGCCGCCTGCTCCCGGTCACGGCACCGGAGTCACTGCGGAGCCGGAGGCGTCGCGCCGAAGGCACAGCAGACCCCACTGTCGTCACCATGTCACGACCATCGACCGGCCCTCTTTCGGTGCCCTATCGGGCCGCTGTGGGCCTCCTGTGCGCAGGTCGGCCGCATGCGCACAGTGAGCGCACAGCAGGCTGACAGGACCGGCCGAGACGGTGTCCGGCATGACACCAACGGCCCCAGCCCCAACGCCCGACATGTCGCCGGCGCGCCCGATGAGCCGCCGCACGCTGCTGGCGGGCGTCCCGGCCGTGGCCCTGGCCTTTGCCGCCGCGTGCTCCAAGGGGTCCACGGCAGGATCGGATGCCTCCGCAAGCACAGCCCCGACGTCGGCGTCGACCTCCGCCGCCGTCGAGACGCCGTCGGCTTCTCCCAGCACGGCGAGCTCCGGCTCGGTCGCGGCGCTCGCGCAGGCGTTCCAGGCCACGCTCGGCACCGATCTGCGGTCGACCTTGGACCAGAGCTACTCGCTGGCGAATGCGGAGCTGTGGTCGAACCTGCCGCAGTCGCTGCTCGGGGGCGGCGGAGGGCCGGGCGGCGGTGGATCGAAGGGTCCCCGGCTGGGTGTCGGTCTCGACAAGCTGAGCGACACGCAGCTCGCGGCATTCGACACGCTGCTCAAGGCGGCTACGGGCAGCTCAACCGGCCTGGGCTACGCGGAGATCCAGCAGCACCTCAACGGCGACGACTACCTCAGCGCTCACGGTGGTGGCAGCGAGTACGGCCGGGCCAACTTCTTCATCGCCTTCCTCGGCACACCCGGTGACACCGGGACCTGGGAGTTTCAGTTCGGCGGCCATCATCTGGCGGTCGCCAACACGTACAAGGACGGCGTGCTCGTCGGCGCCACCCCGTCCTTCCGGGGCATCGAGCCGAACGGCCCGTTCACCCAGGACGGCACCAGCAACGAGCCGCTCGCCGTGAAGGAGGCCGCTCTGCGAGCGCTGCTAGCCGGACTCACCGCGGATCAGCTGGCCGCCGCGAAGCTGAGTGCCGTCTACAGCGACCTCGTGCTCGGCGCGGGCAAGGACTGGGCGTTCCCGACGGCTCATGAGGGCGTGAAGGTGTCCACGCTGACCGCCCCGGCCAAGAAGTTGGTGCTGGCCGGCATCGCCGGTTACGTCAACGACATCGCCGATGCCGACGCGAAGACCATCCTGGCTCGCTACGAGTCCGAACTCGACGACACCTACGTCGCGTACTCGGGCACGACGGCGCTCACCGAGCAGAACGACTACATCCGTATCGACGGACCGTCCGTGTGGATCGAGTTCTCCATGCAGCACGGCATCGTCCTGTCCGGCAACCACCCGCACTCGGTGTGGCGCGACCGGACCACCGACTACGGCGGCACGAAGGCCTGAGCGACCATCGACGTGTCCTCGATTCTTACTCCCCGACAGGGGATCCTCCGGTGGGCCCGCCGGCTGTGCGCGGCCTCGGCGGTGGCGATCGTCGTGCTGCTGTGCGGCGCCCCGAGCGCCTCGGCGCACGTCGTGCCCTGGACGACCGTGCAGCTGAACGTGCAGGACGGCCGCATCACGGCGACGCTCGGCATCCCGCTCGACGACATCGAGGCCGCCACCGGCATCGACCTCGGTGACGAGACGCAGGCCGACATCGACAGCCACGCCTCCGCGCTCACCACCTATCTGCAGCAGCACTTCACGCCGACCAGCGACGACGGCCGGGCCTGGACCGTGCAAGCCGGAGCGCTGACCGTGGCCCAGGCCGGGGCCGCCGACACGACCGGGCTCTACCGGCAGCTGATCACGACCTTCACCCTCATCGCGCCGGCGGACGACGACGGCCGGTCCTTCGACCTCGGCTACGACGCTGTCATCGACAAGGTCATCACCCATGTCGTCGTCGTCACCTTGCGCTCGGATCGGGCGGCCGGCAACGACAGCGCGTACGAGCTCGGAACCATCGAGCTCGACACGGCTTCCAACAAGGTGCCGTCATTCCACGTGGACCTGGATTCCGGCAGCGACCTACGCGGCCTGGTCAGCATGGTCGAGCTGGGGATCCGGCACATCCAGGAGGGGACCGACCACCAGCTGTTCCTGCTCGCCCTGCTCATCCCGGCCCCGCTCGTCGCGGCCGGCCGGAGATGGCGTGAGCCGGTGGGGACCAAGGAGTCCGTCCGGCGCATCTGCCGCATCACGCTGGCGTTCACACTCGGGCACTCCGTCACCCTGGCCCTGGGTGCGCTGGGTCTGCCGGTGCCCCAGGCGGCGATCGAGGCGCTGATCGCCGTCACCATCGTCGTCGCCGCCGCCCACGCCCTGCGGCCGATCTTCCCCGGCCGGGAAGCGCTGGTCGCCGGCTCGTTCGGCCTCGTCCACGGCCTCGCCTTCTCCGAGACACTCCGCGAACTGCATCTGTCGGGCGGCCGGCTCGCCCTGTCCCTGGTCGGGTTCAACGTGGGCATCGAGCTCATGCAGCTTCTCGTCGTGGCGGTGGTGCTCCCACCACTGATCCTGCTGGCGAGGGCGAGGCGCTACCAGACCCTGCGCATCGTCGCGGCGGTGGTGGCGGGAACGGCCGCACTGGGATGGTTCGCGGCCCGCATCGGCCATCCCAACCCGCTGGCGGATGCCGCCGACAATCTCTCGCGTATCTCCCAACCGGTCGTCGCGTCGCTGTGGCTCCTCGCCGCGCTCTGTCTGGCCGTCACGGTCATCGGTGATCGCCGAGTACCGAAAGGAGCCCGTCGCGGCCCGGAGCCGTCCTTGATCAAGCCGGCGGGATAGCCGAACTCCTGTCGCCGCATAGCATTCGCCGGGTGGGCTCCCCGAACCGCAGACGCCGCGTCATCAACGCACTCGTCGTGGTCAGCGTGGTCGAGACGATCACTCTCGCGGTGCTCCTGATCAATCTCGTGACTGCCGGAAACCACCGGGTGGCACAGGCCGTGGGGCCGGTCCACGGTGGGCTCTACCTGGCAGGCATCGCCCTGACGTTCCTGGCGACCCGCGATCTGCGCGCCCGGCTGACATCGGTCATCCCGGTCGTCGGATCCATCGTCGCCCTCGTTCTGATCCGCTCGTCGGAAGCTGACGGCGGTGCGCCGAAGACTGGCGTAAGCGACAGGGCGCACCAAGCCGGTTGAGTCTCCGATGAGTTGCCCGGCGCGCGATCGTCCTCCCAGTGGTGAGTGCCCGTGAGGGGCGCCCGGCACTGAGGGTTGGAGAAGGCCATGAATGCGACGGCTCGCCGGATGTTCGAGTTGGTCGAGCCGATCGGAGTCATCCCCTACTCGGCCGACGAACCCAACGAGACGATGTTCGCGCTGGGATTCACCAACTACTGGGACACCTACTTCGCCGGACGCGCGGCGCCCCTCGGCCTCGTCCCGGCCGCGGTGGTGGACGCGCTGTTCTACAACTTCGCTCCCGGCGAGGTGGCCCGGCACATCCCGGAGGTCTGGCGCACGACGACGCCGGAAGCGGCCATCGCCGCCCGTCGGGCGGGTTGCGCCAACGCCTTGCGCCGAATCCTCAGCGATGAGGTCGACTCCCCCGCATTCGCCCGCACAACGGAGCTGCTGCTCGAGGCAGCCACCAGCGCCCCGTGGGAAGGGCGGCCGATGTACGCCGCCCTGCGCGCACTCCCGACACCCGACGGTGTGGTCGAGCGCCTCTTCCATGCCGCCTCCCTCTTGCGGGAGCATCGCGGCGACGGCCACATCACGGCGTTGATGACCGAGGGCGTCGGCGGGCTCGAGGCGCACGTCCTGCTCGCACTCGACATGGACATGCCGGCGCGGAAGTTCGGGCGCATCCACCACCTTCCGGCGGCGCAACTCACCGGCGTCATCGACGGCATGCGCGATCGCGGCCTGATCGGCGCCGACGGGTGGCTCACCGAAGCCGGACGCGGGGTGAAATCGCGCGTCGAGGCACTCACCGACGACCTCGCCGCGAAGCCGTACGACGCCCTCGAACCCGCTGAGCTCGAAGAGCTCATGGCCGGACTCGAGCCGCTGGCCACATTGCTGCTCGCCGCCCAGGAGTGGGGCTGACCGCTGGCCACGGGCCGGATCGCCCGGCATCGCCGGGCAGCGATAGTTCGCGACCACGCTCGGACCGATCGGGCAACGCCTCGAAGACTTCGCTCTCCTCCCGAGACAGAAGGCGGACCAGTGCCGATGCCAACGCTTCCCAGGCTTGCCGGTGACGAGCTGCACCGGACGATCGACTACTGGAAAGCCGCCAACTTCCTCACGGCAGCACAGATCTACCTCAAGGAGAACGCGCTCCTGCGCGAGCCGCTGACCGTCGCCCACATCAAGCCGCGGCTGCTCGGCCACTGGGGCACGTCGCCCGGCCTGAACCTCGTGTACGTCCACCTCAACCGGCTGATCCGGGCATTCGACCAGCCGACCCTGTACGTCGCCGGCCCGGGCCACGGCGGTCCGGCCCTGGTCGCCAACGTCTACCTCGAGGGGACCTACAGCGAGATCTACCCGCACGTCAGTACGGATGAGGCCGGTCTGCGGACGCTGGTGCGCCAGTTCTCCACGCCCGGCGGGATCCCGAGCCATGTCAGCGTGCCGACCCCCGGCTCGGTGCACGAGGGCGGCGAGCTCGGCTACGCGCTGATCCACGCGTTCGGTGCGGCCATGGACAACCCCGACCTGCTCGTCACCTGCGTGGTCGGCGACGGGGAGGCCGAGACGGCGCCGCTCGAGGGCAGCTGGAAGAGCACCCGCTTCCTCAACCCGAAACGGGACGGGGCCGTGCTCCCGATCCTGCACCTGAACTCGTACAAGATCGCGAACCCGACCGTGCTCGCCCGCACCGATGACTCCGACGTGAGAGCACTGCTCTCGGCCCACGGCTACGACGTGCTCGAGGTGGGTGGCAGCGACGTGGAGCAGGTGCACGTCGACATGGCCGAGGCCATGACGACCGCGTACACGCGCATCCGGGCGATCTGGGACGAAGCCCGCTCCGAGCCGGGGCCGTTGCGCCGGCGCCCGCGCTGGCCGGCCATCGTGCTGCGGACCCCGAAGGGCTGGACCGGGCCCGCTGTCGTCGACGGCGTTCCCGTCGAGGGCACGTTCCGCGCCCATCAGGTGCCCTTGGCTCAGGTGCGCGAAAACCCGGGGCACCTGCAGCTGCTCGAGCAGTGGCTGCGCTCGTACGCACCCGAGCGACTGTTCGACGCCGCCGGGCGGCTCGTGCCGGAGCTGGCGGCCCTTGCTCCCGGAGGCGATCTGCGGATGGGGGCGAGTCCGTACGCCAACGGCGGGCGCCTCACCGTCGATCTGCACCTGCCGGACTGGCGGCAGTACGCCATCGAGGTGGACCCCGAACGCCGGGGCAGCACCTTCGTCGAGCCGACGGCGCGTCTCGGCGAGGTCTGCCGCGACCTGTACGTCAGCGACCCCACGACCTTCCGCGTCTTCAGCCCGGACGAGCTGGCTAGCAACCGGCTGGCCGCGGTGCTCGACGTGTCGGACCGATGCCTGGTCGCGGAGATCGACCCGCTGGACGACCGGGTGTCGCCGGACGGCCGGGTGATGGAGGTGCTCTCCGAGCATCTGTGCCAGGGCTGGCTGGAGGCGTACACGCTGACCGGCCGGCACGGGCTGTTCGCGACGTACGAGGCGTTCGCGATGGTCTCGGCGTCGATGCTCGTGCAGCACACGAAGTGGCTGCAGGAGGGCGAGCGGCTGGGCTGGCGGGCACCGGTGCCGTCGCTGAACGTGCTGCTCACCTCGACGTGCTGGCGCAACGACCACAACGGGTTCAGCCACCAGGGGCCGGGCCTGCTCGACACCGTCATCCCGCTCTCCCCGGGGGTCGCCCGGGCCTGGCTCCCGCCGGACGGCAACTGCCTGCTGTCGGTCGCCGAGCACTGCCTGCAATCGCGCGACCACGTCAATCTGATCGTCGCGGACAAGCAGCCCCACCTGCAGTACCTGACGGCCGACGAGGCAGCCGAGCACTGCGCCCGGGGCGGATCGGTCTGGCACTGGGCGGGCACCGAGACCGATGCGTCACCGTCGCCCGACATCGTGCTCGGGTGCATCGGTGACGTACCGACCCTGGAGACGCTCGCCGCCGCCCAGCTGCTGCGCGAGTGGGTGCCGGGCCTCGTCGTCCGTGTGGTCAATGTGGTTGACCTGATGGCGATGATGCCGCAGGACGTGCACCCGCACGGCTTCTCCGGCACCGTCTTCCGCGCCCTCTTCGGCCCCGAGGACCAACAGGTCGTCATGGCCTTCCACGGCTACGCCCGCTCGCTGCACCAGCTGCTGCACGGACGCCCCGGCGCCGGTCGCTTCCACGTGCGCGGCTTCAACTCGCAGGGCACTACCACCACGCCGTTCGACATGGTCGTCCGTAACGGGATGAGCCGCTACCACCTGGCCGCCGAGGCGCTGCGCCGCTCGCCGCGGCTGCCCGCCGGCTCCGACCGGCTCGCCGAGTACTGCTCCGACCAGCTCGACCGGCACGCGAGCTACGTCGTCGAGAACATGGAGGACATGCCCGAGGTGCGGGACTGGACGTGGTCGTGACTGACACGGTCGCGAGGGACACGGTCGTCCTGGCCGTCAACTTCGGGTCGTCGTCGCTGAAGACGGCGCTGTACGCCGGCTGCGGGGAGAGCCGGCGCCGCCTGGTGCGGGCTCGCATCGCCCGGCTGTCCGACGGCCGGTTGTCCCTGGACTGGGACGGCGGCTCCGCAGAGGAGACGGTCGGGGGTGATCCGCTCCTCGGCATCACCGACGCGCTGGCGGCCCACGGCTTCCCCCTGCCGACGGCGGTCGGGCACCGCTTCGTGCACGGCGGGAACTTCGACGGGCCCCGCGTGCTGGACGACGCCGTGCTCGACCGGCTCCGCGGCCTGACCGGCTGGGCGCCGCAGCATCAGCCGGCCGCGCTCGCCGGGGTCGAGCAGATCGGCGAGGCCTGGCCCGACGTCGTGCAGGTCGGCTGCTTCGACACCGCCTTCCACCGCACCATGCCGGAGGTGGCCCAACGACTGCCTCTGCCGCCTGAGCTGTGGGACGCAGGGGTCCGCCGCTACGGGTTCCACGGCCTGTCGTACGAGCACGTCGTCGCGGCCGTCGGGGTCACGGAACTGGGCCGTGCCGTGATCGCTCATCTCGGCAACGGGTCCTCCATGTGCGCGGTCGACGGCGGCCGCAGCGTCGACACGACGATGGCGTTCACCCCGGATGCGGGCCTCTTCATGGGCTCCCGCAGCGGCGACGTCGACCCCGGCCTGCTGCTGCACCTGCTCACCCGGGCCGACGACCCGCTGGATGCCGAGCAGCTGAGGCAGCTGCTGCAGGAGCGGTCGGGCCTGCGCGGCTTGTCGGCCACGAAAGAGGCGGACGGCGACTCGGACATGCAGGCGCTGCTCGAACGCAGCGACCCGGCGGCCGGACTCGCGGTCGACGCCTACTGCCGGCAGGTGGCCAAGCAGGTGGGGGCGTACGCCAGCGTGCTCGGCGGGGTGGACACCCTGGTCTTCACCGGCGGCATCGGCGAGCACGCCGCGGCCGTACGCGACGGTGTGGTCGAGCGGCTCGGCTTCCTCTCGATCGGCCGGGTCCGCGTGGTTCCCGCAGACGAGGAAGCGGTCATCGCCGCTCAGACCGCCGGGCTCGCCGGCGCGCGGTGACCGATGACCGTGCGGAGCCCGGTCGGCAGCGTCTCGTCACCGAAGGCGTCGCCGACCGCAGCTGTGACTCCCGCCCGGCTCAGCAGGCCGGGAAGCGCGGACGTGTCGATCAGGACGTTGTCGTGGCGCTCGTCCTCGCGTCGCCATGATCCATCCGCATTTCGCGTGAAGATCGCCATCTGACGGACGAAACGGTCCGGGCGGGGGGTCGAGAACTCGGTGACCAGCGCCCAGTCGTCCCCCACCCAACCCCCGTTGGGCACCCCGACCCGCGCTTTCCCCCATTCCAGGTCGCAGATGTCCATGGCGAGGATGCCGTCCTCGCGCAGCGCACCGGCGGCCGCCAGAAACGCGCGATCAACGGCTGACTCGTCGGGCAGATAGCTGAGCGCATGACCGATGGAGACGATGGCGTCGGCGGGCGGAATCGGATCGTCGGGAAGTGTCAGCTGCTCGATCGCCGCGACGTCCGGCACGTACTCACGAGCAAGATCCAGCATGGCCGGGGAGGCGTCGGTCGCCACGACGCGGTGACCCGCATCGACGAGATACCGGGTCAGGAGGCCGCTCCCGCAACCCAGCTCGACGACGAGGCCACCCCGTTCACGAATGGGTTCGAGCAGCCTGAGGATGCCGGGTGCGCACAGGTCGGCGTGGAAGCCGAAGCCCTCGTGGTGGACGCGGGCCAGATCGCGCAGGTAATACGTCACCGGCGCAGTCTGACCTTCGTCGGTGACCCGATCACCCCGGCGAGTGGTCAGGTCGTGAAGCAGATCCGTCGATTCCTTCAGGCATGACCCCACTCGTCATCCTCATCTGGGTTGCTTGCGCCGGACTCGGCTACGCGATCGGCAACAGCAAGGGGCGGGGCACCGAGGGCATCGTGCTCGGTCTCCTGCTCGGCGTGATCGGCCTGATCATCGTCGCGTGCCTGAAGCCGAAGGTGCAGCCTGCGATGAGCTACGGATACGGCTACGGGCAGCCCGTGCCGCCGCAGATCCCGATGCAGCCGGGCGCGCTCACCGCCGCCGGTCCGCATTGGGCACCCGACCCGACCGGGCGCAACCAGCTGCGCCTGTGGAACGGCACGGCGTGGACGGACGGGGTCTCGAACGGCGGCCGGACCGCCACGGATCCGCTGTACCGCGTCTGACTCAGCCAGGCATCATGCCGACGTCGAACGCCGGTGCAGCAGACCCAGCCGTCCCTGCGGGTAGACGGCGGTCGGCACGAGGCGCACCCGCTCGGACGGCACCTCCGCACCCTGCTCGTCGACGAAGCCGACGTGGATCGGCGCGTCGGAGCCCTCCTGGCACCGGGCGACCGTCGGGCCGTCCGCCCACGGGAGGTGCTTGTCGCCCCACTCCTGCAGCGCCACCAGCACCGGCAGCAGCTCGCGGCCGGCCGGGCTGAGGACGTACGCATGCCGGCGGCGGGCGCCCGACTCCTGGTAGTCGACCTTCTCCAGCACCCCGACCTCGACCAGGGTCGCGAGGCGTCCGCTCAACACATCTGCGGCGATGCCGAGGCTCTCGCGGAACTCGTCGAAGCGGGTCAGGCCGTCGAACGCGTCCCGCAGGATCAGGAACGTCCATCGCTCACCGAGGACGCCGAGGGACCGCGCGATCGAGCAGGGCGACTGCGACATGCGCGGCGTCCGTTCCAGCTTGGCCATGCCCACAGGATAGCTGGCTTGTCTTTTCAGATCCAGCTGGCTAAGTTGGAATCTCCAACTCAGTCCTGGAGAGGCCTGCCATGCAGATCGAAGGCGCCACTGCCCTCGTCACCGGAGCGAACCGCGGATTCGGCCGTCACCTCGCACAACAGCTGCGCGACCGGGGCGCGACCGTCTACGCCGGTGCCCGCAACCCGGACTCGGTCGATCTCGACGGGGTCACGGCGATCCGCATCGACATCTCCGACCCCGCGTCGGTCAAGGAGGCGGCCGACCTCGCCCGCGGTGTGTCGATCCTCGTGAACAACGCCGGCACGGGCCTCGGGGCCGGAGCCCTGACCGGCGACCTGGCCGACATCCGTACCGAGTTCGAGACCAACGTCTTCGGGACCCTGTTCGTCACGCGCGCGTTTGCGCCGCAGCTGGGGGCGCACGACGAGAGCTATCTGCTCAACGTGCTCTCCGTACTGTCCTGGCTGAGCATGCCGTCGATCGGCGGGTACAGCGCGTCGAAGTCGGCGCAGTGGTCGTTGACGAATGCGTTGCGACAGGAGCTCGCCGGGCAGGGCACGCGCGTCGGAGCGCTGCACGTCGGCTACATGGACACCGACCTCGCGCGCGGCGTCGACCAGCCGAAATCCGACCCCGCCGACATCGCCCGGATCGCGCTCGACGGCATCGCCGCCGGGGCCGTGGAGATCCTCGCGGACGAGATCAGTGTCAACGTGCGCAACGGCCTGGCCGGTGGCGTGGCCGCGCTCTATCCGGACGTCGCCTGACCGACGCGTCGGCGTCATGGAAATCGTTCCCGTTAGACTGGGCGCGTGTCCGCCAAGGTGCCCGTCGTCGCGTTGACCGGGCACCTCGGAGCCGGCAAGACGACCGTCCTGAATCACCTGCTCCGCCAGCCCGGGGTACGCGCCGGGGTGGTCGTCAACGACTTCGGTGACATCAACGTCGACGCGACGCTCGTCACCGGGCAGGTCGACGAGGCCGCGTCGATCGCCGGTGGCTGCGTGTGCTGCCTGCTGGACGACGACACCCTCGACCAGGCGCTCACGAAGCTCAGCCGGCCGCAGCTGGGCGTCGATGTCGTCATCGTCGAGGCAAGCGGCATCGCCGAGCCCGCAGCACTGGCGACGCTTATCCGGTTCAGCACGGCGGACCACACCCGGCCCGGCGGTCTCGTCGACGTCATCGACGCGGTGGAGTACTTCACCACCATCGACGTCGACGAGGCGCCGCCCGGACGCTTCACCGCCGCGTCGCTCGTCGTCATCAACAAGTGCGATCGGCTGGACGACGCGGACCGCGAGGCGACGCTCACGCGTATCGAGGGCCGGGTGCGGGCCAGCAATCCCGAGGTGCACATCGTCCGCGCCGTCGGCGGGCGCATCGATCCCGGCCTGCTCTTCGATGTCGTCACGGCCGCCGACCCGCTCGACCAGCTCCCGTTCGCCGAAGCCTCACGGGAGACGCACGCCTACCACTCCCATCAGCACGCCCGGTCGGTGACGGTGCGGTCGGCGGGCCCGATCGACCCGGGGCGCCTCGTGGACGCGCTGGAGGACCCCCCAGCGGGCGCCTTCCGTATCAAGGGACGTGTCGCCGTCCGCACGTCACGGGGCATCCGTGGCTACGACGTCAACCTCGTCGGACGGGCGATCCACATCGCGAGTGCCGACGTGACGTCCACCGACAGCTACCTCGTCGCGATCGGACTGGAGCTCGACGGCGAGACCGCCCGTCCGCGCCTCGAAGCGGCGCTCGCTCCCGTCGACACTACGGAGGCAGCCGGGTATCGGCGGCTGCAGCGGCATCGCCGGCTGAGCGCGTGACGCGGGCGTAGCGGGGCGGATGCTGCATCATCGGTCGTGTGGCCGAGCAAACAAGCGAGCAGCCCGCCGTGTCCGCTCCCTGGGAGACGCCGCCCACGACGACCGACGGCCGGCCGGCACAGCCCCTCGGAGTCTTCGTCCTGAGGACCTTCGGCGAGATCGTCGGCGTCGCGGCTGCCTGTGCGTTCATCCTCGCCTGCGTATGGACGTACATGCTCATCCGCTAGGTCGCCGGCCCGGCCCCGCGAGCAGGATGGGAGGCGGTCGGCGGCGACGCCGGCGTCATCCTGGAAAGCGCACCGGCGATCGGAGCACAGCATGAAGCAGATCAACCTCGGGACCCTCGCCGTCGGACGGATCGGCCTCGGCGCGATGAGCATGTCCGGCGTCTACGGCAGCGGGGACGACGCCGAGTCGACGCGCACCATCCACCGCGCACTCGAGCTCGGCGTGACGCTCATCGACACCGCCGAGGTGTACGGCCCGTTCCACAACGAGGAGCTGGTCGGCAAGGCCGTGAAAGGTCGGCGCGATCAGGTCGTGCTGGCGACCAAGTTCGGGATGATCTCGCATGCCGGCGGCGGCATCGGCAATCTCGACAGCAGCCCGGCGAACATCCGCACCGCGGTCGAAGGTTCGCTACGCCGGCTCGACACCGACTACATCGACCTCTACTACCAGCACCGGGTCGACCCGAAGACGCCGATCGAGGACACCGTCGGCACACTCGCCGAGCTCGTGTCCGAGGGCAAGATCCACCACATCGGGCTCTCCGAGGCGTGGGTGGACAACATCCGCCGGGCCCATGCCGTGCACCCGATCACCGCGCTGCAGTCCGAGTACTCGCTCTGGACCCGCGACCCCGATGATGCGGTCCTGCCGGTCCTGCGTGAGCTGAACATCGGCTTCGTGCCCTACTCGCCGCTCGGTCGCGGCTTCCTGACCGGCCAGATCCGCTCCGTCGACGACCTGGAGGACGGCGACTTCCGGAAGAACAACCCGCGCTTCACCGGCGAGAACTTCGACCACAACCTCCGCGTCGCCGACGAGGTGCGCCAGATCGCGGCCGAGGTCGGGGCGACCCCGGCGCAGGTCGCGCTCGCCTGGCTGCTGGCCCAGGGCGACAGCATGGCCCCGATCCCGGGCACCAAGCGCGTGTCGCGGCTGGAGGAGAACGTCGCCGCGGACGGCGTCGAGCTCACGAGCGAGCAGGTCGACAAGCTCACGAAGGTGAGCCCGCCCGCCGGCGACCATCACAACGAGGCTCAGATGCGGACGCTCGACCGCTGACGGAACGCACACCCTCCCTTTTGCTCGTTCAGCGAGTATAAAGAGAGGGTGACCGCGCCACTCTCCCGGCATTGGCGTTCAGCGGCCGACGCCCTCGCCGTCCTGCGCCGCGAGCCGGGCCTCACCCGGGCCGAGCTCGGTCCGCTCATCGCCTTGAAGAGCGGACCGACCTCCGACCTGGTCAAACGGCTCACCGCGGCCGGCCTCATCGTCGAGCGGGCCGCCCCTGGCGGGCGCCGCGGACGTCCGACGACGACCGTGCACGCCGCGCCGGCCGGCCCCGTCGCCCTCGTGGTGGACGTACGGCACGGTGACTGGCGGCTGGGCACCTGCGCTGTGGACGGTGAGGTCGAGCTCCTCGCCACCGGCGCGCACGACGGCCTTCGACCCGACGACCTGCTGGACGAGATCCGCGCGCGGCTGTCGGCGAGCGCACGCGAGCTCGGCGAGCGGCTGGTCGGGGTCGGCATCGCCGTGCCGGGGCCGACCGCCGGCTCCCGGCTCGTGCACGCGACCATGCTCGGCTGGCGCGACGTCGACCTCAGCCGGGTCGCGCCGGACCTCCCGCTCGTCGTGGCGAACGACGCGACCGTGGCCGCGATCGCGGAAGCCCGGCTGCACTCCCCGCGCCCGCGGACCCTCCTGCACGTCGTCGTCGAGATCGGCATCGGTGGTGCGCTGGTGGTGGACGGCCGTCCCGTACCCAGCGCTCGCGGCCTGCAGGGCGAATTCGGCCACGTGCCCTTCGGCGAACCGGCCGCCGATTGCCCGTGCGGCGCCCGCGGCTGCTGGACGGTCCCCTTCAACGTGGAGTCGGTCGCCGCGGCGTCGGGAACCGCTGCGCCGGCGGCGGATCCGCGGCGCTGGCTGCACGGGCTGTTCACCGACAGCACTCCTGCGCCGGACGTCCGAACGCTGCGCGACACACTCGCTGCCGACCTCGGCAGGGGCATCGCCGGATACGTCAACGCGCTGGACCCCGACCTCGTGACCCTCGGCGGACTGGCGGGCGAGCTCCGGGATGCCGCGCCCGCCGCGTTCGAGGGCGGGTTCGACGCCGGACTGATGGCGGTGCACCGGGCGCAGCCGCCTGCTGTCGTCGCGGCCCGTGGCGGCGAGGACGCCCCGTTGATCGGACTCGGACTCTCCGTCTTCGATCTCGTCGTCGACGCCGACATGCTGGCCCGCTGGGAAGCCCGTCGGCAGGTGACCACATGAGCGTCGACACCACGGACAGGCAGACCGGCGCATCGTCCCGTACGCCGGAGTACCGACGCGACCGCGCCACCTGGATCGCCTTCGCCGCGCTCTTCGCCTTCGGACTGCTCAACGCGTTGCTCGGGCCGGCGCTGCCGTACCTGCGGCGGACGGAGGACCTCCCGTACCTGCTCGGGGCACTGCATCAGGTCGCCTTCGCACTCGGCGGCATGCTCGCAGGTGTCCTGGCCACCCGTTCGACCGCCGATCGGCGCCGCACCGTCGTCGGCGGGCTGAGCGGCGCGGCGGTGGCGGCACTCCTGCTCGGCTACGGCCGCATCCTGCCGTTGACGCTGCTCGGCGCCTTCCTCATCGGCGGCTGCGCTACTGCGGCGCTGATCCGCGTGTGGGCCTGGGTCGCCGACCTGCATCGCCGGCATCGTCCGGTCGCGATGACCGAAGGCGAAGTGGCGGTGAGCCTAGCCGGGATCGTGACGCCTGCGCTGCTGAGCCTTGCCGCGGCGTCGGTGCTGAGCTGGCGGTTCGCGTTCGTCGTCGCCTTCGTCCTGGTGGTCGGCGCGGCAGTCGCCGTACGGATGACGCCCGTCGTCGAGCAGGCCGAGCCGGCGGCGCCTGTCGAGCACACGGCGAGCGCCGCGCGACCTCGTCCCACCCGGCGGCGGACGCTCGTCACGATCTTCGCGGTCGTCGGGCTGGAGTTCACGCTCAGCTTCTGGGCGGCGAGCTACCTGCACGACGACGTCCGGATCGCCGAGGGCACCGCGACGGCGCTGGTGAGCGCCCTGTACGCCGCCAACCTCGTCGGGCGCGTGGTGGCGAGCCGGCTGGCCCGTCGGCACCGCACGGCCAACGTCTTCACGATGGCGTGGCTGACGGCCTTGGCCGGGGTGCCGATCCTGCTGACGGCCGGCGGCATCCCCCTGGCGGTGGTCGGCCTGTTCGTCATGGGCGCGGGGATCGGCGGGCTCTTCCCGCTCGCCGCGTCGCTGCACGTGGCCGCCAGCGAACGGACGGCGGATCAGGCGCTGGGGCAGATCCTCACCGTCGCCGGCGTCGGTCAGATCGTCGGGCCCTTGCTGGCCGGGGCCATCGCCCAGGTCAGCAGCCTGCGAGTCGGGCTGCTGCTGCTTCCGGCGCTGATCCTGCTGGCTGCCGGCACCCTTCGCCCGGTGCGCACCAGGCGTTGAGGCGTCTGGTCCACCACCCGAGGTGACCGGGGAAGTGGCCCTCGCCGGCGGCGGCGCGGACACTTCTCACATGGGCCGGAAGTACCAGGACGTGTGCCTGCAGGGCGGCAGCTTCAACGGGGAGAGCCGCCTGGCCCCGGTGTGGCCGCACTCGCTGGTGCTCAACGTCCGGCTCGACGGGCGGATGTGGACCGAGACCTATCTGTACGACGGCGACTCGTACGAGGGCGCGCCCATGATGCGCTTCGTCGATCGGGGAGCGGCCGTGGCGAACGACTACCCGACCTACCCCTGACCGCTCGCGCGGCCGCGCTCATCGCGGCTGGTCGAAGCGGTGGCGCGCGAGCGCCTTCGGCAGTTTCACGAAGCCCGGTCCCCCCGCGCGGAGCCACGCGCTGATGTCGTCGACGGTGACCGGGTCGAGGACGGTCCCCAACCACACCGGACGACCGCCGGCCTTGCGCCCGCTGCGGGAAGGCGACACGACCACCACGTTGGACCGCTCGCACGCGCCGAGACAGTCGGTGGTCCGCAGGTTCGCGACGCCGTCGATTCCGCTGCGAAGCTGAGCCAGCTGAGCTTCGTGGTCGACGGTCGGGTGTTTGCGCGCCGTACCGCAGCAGCAGCCGCGGCAGGCCGACACGGTCGGCTGAGTCTGGTTGATGGGAGTCCTGCCCCTTTCGTCCTGCACGCCGGAGACTAATGGCGGTGGTTGTCCGACCACCGCCGATCGGATGCAAGGGTGAGAGCCATGACCGACCCGTCACGCATCCGGCTGGAAACGGATCCGGTCCGGCACCGGATGCGGGGCACGACAGTCCACGGCGGCCTGCACTTCGACGTCCCGTTCGTCTCCCGGATCGACGGCAACCTGTGGCAGGGCGGGTGCGAGGACGGGCTCGTGCTCCCGTCACACATCCGGCACCTGGTCAGCCTGTATCCGTGGGAGCAGTACGACGTCCGGCACGACCTGGCGAGCGCCCTCACGGTCCGGATGTACGACGCCCTCGACCAGACCTTCGAGCAGGTCGACGCGATCGCTGCGTGGGTGGTCAGCTGCATGGACGACGGCCCGACGCTCGTGCACTGTCAGGCCGGGCTCAACCGGTCGTCCCTGGTCGCCGCCCGCGTGCTGATGCTGGCCGGGCGTACCGCCGACGAGGCGATCACCCTGATCCGGGACCAGCGCTCACCGGCGTGCCTGTGCAACCCCGCGTTCGAGACCTACCTGCGGTCGATCGGTCACGGGACCAGGACGACGCGCCCGCCGGCCGCATCCGAGTGACCCCAGACCGCCTGCACCTCGGCCAGCGGCACAGCGACGGCGTCCACGTCGAACGCGCCCGCAGTGATCTGCGCTGCGAGCGCGGGCAACTCCTCGACGATCGCGCGTGTCGCGACCGATCCCTGACCACTGCCCACGAGCCGCAGGCGGGTCGCTCGCAGAGCGGCCGACGGGACGGCGCACTCGGGCCCGGCGACCGAGCCGATCTGCACCCAGGTGAGCTGCTGATCATCGTTCTTCCGGGCGGGGACGATGGCGCGGAGCGCCTCGGCCGCCGGATCACCCCACAGGTAGTCGAGGACGACATCGACGTCTCGACCGGCCGCCGCCAGCTCACGGGCGGTGCCGACCTCATCCGGTGACAGTTGCACCACCCGATCCGCCCCGAGGGCCGCCAGGGACGCCAGGCGCCGGGCGTCGCGTCCGGCGGCGATGACCTCCGCGGCTCCGAGGTGCCTCGCGACCTGGACGGCCATCCGGCCCGCATTGCCCGTCGCCCCGAGGACGAGGACCTTCTGCCCGGGGGCGAAGTCGATCCGGCGGCGGAGGGCGATCCACGACGACATCGCCGGATTCATCGCAGCGGCCAGGACGACGGGATCGCTGCCGACGGGCACCTCCACGGCGCGCCGGGGATCCACGGCCACCCGCTCGGCCATGGCGCCGAAGCGGGTGTCGGGCAGGACGAAGTACGTCAGTGCCCCGTCCGCACGCCGGCCGACCCCGTCGATCCCCGGGATGAGCGGCAGCTCGTCGGTGCTGGTGTAGTGCGATCCCGCCGCCTGCGAACGCACCCGCGGGTGAAGACCCGCCGCCAGGACGTCCACGATCTCGTGCCCGGCGGGCGCGATCGGGTCGGCGACGTCGTCGTACACGGGAGCCATTGCGAACGACGACACGACGGCAGCTTTCACGGGTCCTCCAAGTAGTTCGCTATGCGAACAATATGGTTCGTCTTACGAACTACGTCAAGTAGTCTGCCGCCATGAGTGGGACGCCGACGGGCGAGATCCAGGCCGGCCGCCACGACGCCCTGATCGACCTGCTGGTCCAGACGTCGTTCGCCACGACCGCCACGCTCGGCCGCGTCGCCGGCACGCACGACCTGTCCCTCACCCAGCTGCGGGTGCTCGCGATCCTGCGTGACCGGCGAGTACGGATGACTGCTCTGGCGGACTACCTCGGGCTGGAGAAGTCCACGCTGAGCGGCCTGATCGACCGTGCCGCCAAGCGCGGACTCGTCCGGCGCGACCCAAACCCGGACGACGGCCGCGTCATCGACGTGCTCCTCACCCCGGCCGGCGCGGCGCTCGCCAAGGCCATGGAGGCCGAGGTCGAGCAGGCGCTGCTCCCGGCGACCGCGTCGCTCAGCCACGCAGACCAGGAGAGACTTCGCGGGCTGCTGCGGCGCATGCTCGACGCAGGCACCTGACGCCCTGCTGACGTACGAGGTCCGCTCCGGGAGCCGCCGTTCGCCTTCGACTCGCGGATCCGGTGTCTCACAGCGGCGACGTGAGCGCCTCGAGCCCGTCGGTGTCGTGGTCGGCGGACGGTGACGGACCGGTGTCGACGACGCGCCGGCCACCGCGGATCAGGAGCAGCACCGCGAGCAGCGAGGCGGCGAGGAAGACGGCCGATCCGGTGAGGGCCGCCGCGGTGCCGCGGGCCATCTCGAGCTGTGCCTCGCGGGCGGCGCTGATGCCGGGTGGGCGCTCCCGCGCGGCCCGGTCGGCGGCGGCGCCGAAGATGGTCACCATCACCGCGACCCCGAGCGAGCCTCCGACCTGCTGGCAGACGTTGACCAGACCGGACGCGGCGCCCTCGTCCTTGGGTTGCACCCCGGCCAGCGACACCCCGGTCAGGCCGACGAACGCGACCCCGATCCCGGCACCGAGCAGCGCCATCGGCAGCACGATGTGCGGCCAGAACTGCGTCGACGCGGACAGCCGGCTGAGCCACACCATGCCGATCAGCCCGGTCAGCGCTCCACCTCCGATGAGGCCCGCAGCGCTGACCCGGGCCCGGAGTCGCGGGACGAACTGAGAGACGCCGAACATGATCAAAGTGAGCGGCAGGAACGCGTAGCCGACCTCCAGTGCGGTGTAGTTGCGCACGCCCTCGAGGTACTGGCTGATGAAGAAGAAGAACGAGAACATGCCGCCGACCATCAGCGTCCGCGAGATGTAGGAGCCCGCCCGCTGCCGGTCGACGAACAGGCCGAGCGGGGTGATGGGCTGTGCGGCCCGCAGCTCGGTCACCACGAACGCGACCAGCAGGACGACACCCAGGGCGAACGAACCGACCGTCGTCGGATCCGCCCAACCTCGGGAGGCGGCCTGCACGAAGCCGTAGACGATCGCCGTCATGCCCAGGGTCGAGGTAAGGGCGCCGGAGAGGTCGAAGCGGCCGGGATGGCGCTCGGTGTCGGGCAGGTATCTGGGCGCGAGGATCACGATCGCGATCCCGATCGGCACGTTGAGGAACAGCCCCCACCGCCAGGACAGGGTGTCGGTCAGCAGTCCCCCGACAACAAGGCCGACGCTGCTGCCGCCGCTGCTCACCGAGCTGTACAGGGCGATCGCCTTGGCCCGGGCGCGGGCCTCCTGGAACGTCGTCAGCAGCAGGGCCAACGTGGACGGGGCGGCGACGGCGGCAGCGATCCCCTGCGCCGCCCGGCCCACGAGCAGCAGCTCGCCCGTCGGTGCGAGCCCCGCCAGCAGGGAGGCAGCGGTGAACACGGCGATGCCGGCGCTGAACACCTGCCGGCGGCCGAAGATGTCGCCCATCCGCGCGCCGAGCAGGAGGAACCCGCCGAAGGCCAGCGTGTACGCGTTCTGCAC
Source organism: Frankiaceae bacterium (assembly GCA_965199805.1). GTDB lineage: Bacteria > Actinomycetota > Actinomycetes > Frankiales > Frankiaceae > DATAZK01. Next base: position 1,500,134 of record CBDATO010000001.1, read on the forward strand.
CCAGGACAGGCCGGAGGTCGAGAAGTCCAGCGACTCACGGATCTTGGGCAGCGCGGTGACGACCACCGACGTGTCCAGCGTGAACATCAGCTGGCACGCCAGGATCATCAGCAGCACGAGCCGCGAGGCCCGCGCCGAGGAGGCAGTCACCGGACGAGACTAGATCGCGGCAAGCAAGGCTCACGCGACCGACCAGGCATCTAGTATTAGAGCGCTGGTCGCGTGCGCGACGGCGGGGCAGGCGACGGGATGGCAGCAGGTGCGCACGTGAGTCCGGACGGCAGGCGGCCGACGCTCCCGACCGACTTCCGGTCGCTTTTCATGGGCACGCCGTCGGCGTTGGTCGCGACGGACGCCGACACGCTCGTCATCGTCGCGGCCAACGACGCTTACTGCGCGCTCACCGGACGCGACCGCGACGAGTTGGTCGGCACTGCGGTCTTCGAAGCGTTTCCCGGTGAGGGCGGTGGGTCGGAGGAAAGCCAGCCGTTGCTGTCGGCGGCGCTCCGCGCGGCCGCCGACACCGGGACGGCGCAGACCATGCCGCTGCTGCGGTACGACCTCGAGGACAGTCGCGGGGAGTTCGCCGAGCGCTACTGGACGATCGTCATCGTCCCGATCCCGGCGGCGGACGGCTCCCCGGGGTGGGTACTGCAGCGGGTCGAGGACGTCACGGACTTCATCAGCCAGCAGGTGGCGCACGGGGTCGAGCCGGCCGCCATCGAGACCGGCACGAGCTTCTTCGACGCCGCCCGCGCCGACTTCTACGGACGCACCCGTGAGCTCGAGGCTGCGTGGCGGGCCGAGGCCATCGCGTCGCGACGGCTGGCGGCCATCGCCGACGTAGCGCGCCGGCTCTCGCAGGCCAAGAGCGTCGAGGCCCTGGCCGAGATCGTGATCGCCCGGGGCCTCGGTGCATTGGAGCCGGCCGGTGGCGTCATCGGCGTCATCGCCGCCCAGTCCCTCACGCTGATCATGGACGAGGCGTCCCGCCGCCGGCTCGGCACCGACGTCGTCGAAATCGCGCTGGACGAGCCCATGCCGATGACTGTGGCGGCGGTGACCGGCACGCGCATCCTGCTGCCCGACGCAGCCGCCGCACGCAGCTGGTCGCCGCAGATGGACGTCGTCCTCGAGTACACGACCTTCCAGGCGTTCGCGACGATGCCGCTGCAGGGCCGGGCCGGCCTGCTCGGCTCGCTGACGGTGGGCTGGAAGGAGCCCCGCTCCTTCACCGAGGCCGACATCGAGCTGCTGGATGCGCTCGCCGCGCAGTGCGCGACCGGTCTGCAGCGGATCCTGGACGAGCAGCGCGAGCGGGAGAGCGCGCTGGCCGTGCGGCGTATGTCCGAGACGATGCAGCGCAGCCTGCTGACCGAGCCCCAGCAGCCCGATCACCTGCAGGTCGAGGTGCGGTACAAGCCGGCCGCCAAGGAGGCGCAGATCGGCGGCGACTGGTACGACAGCTTCCTCACCTCCGACGGCGCGACGTGTCTCGTCATCGCTGACGTCGCCGGCCACGACTTCAACGCGGCCGCCGCGATGGGGCAGTTGCGCAACCTGCTACGCGGCATCGCGTACGGCGTCGACCACCCACCGGCAGAAATCCTGTCCACGCTCGACCGGGCGATGCGCGACCTCGAGGTCCCCTCTCTCGCGACCGCTGTCCTCGTGAAGGTCGAGCAGGACGAGCAGCAGAGGGCACTCGGGCTGCGCTCCCTGCGCTGGACCAACGCGGGGCACCCGCCGCCCGTTCTGATCCACCAGGACGGAAGCGCCGAGCTGCTCGCTCCGCAGGCCGACCTCCTGCTCGGGCTCGACCCGCAGACCGACCGCGCCGATCACGTACGGCCGCTGCTTCCCGGCGACACGGTGTTGCTCTACACGGACGGGCTCGTCGAGCGACGCGACGCGAACCTCGACGACGGGCTGGCCTGGCTGCTCGAGGCGGTCACCGCTCACTCCGCCGCACCGCTCGCCACACTCTGCGACTGGCTGCTCGATCAGCTGCCCGCCGACGCGGAGGACGACGTCGCCCTGCTCGCCCTGCGCGCGCATCCTGAAGACCGGCCACGCCCGCCCGACGCCGGCCCGGCCCACGTCCCACCGGACTTCGGGGACGAGGACCACCGGCCCGCCTGAGCCGGGTGATCGGGGCGGCTATCCCTCGAACCGCTCGCGCTCGACCTGCCCTTGGACGCTCTCGGCCTCCTCGATGAGCGAGCGCTGGTTGGCCGCCGCCGCCTCACGCAGCTGCGCGTAGGCCGTGGCAGCCGGGATCGCATGGCGTGCCATGAGCATCCCGACACTGATCTGGATGTGTTGCTGAAGGGCCGTCGCTTCGCGCAGGCCGGCGAGCAGTTGCAGGCTGCCCTCGTCCAGCCGGCCGTCCAGGGGCGCAGGCTCCGGAGCCTGCAGGTCGAACGCCGCCTGAACGCCCAAGCTCAGGTCGCCGAAGGCGCCGGGCTGACGGGCGTACATGTTCAGAGCCGCGATCACCGTGCCGCTGCCGGCGAAGAGCGGGATCGACAGCGAGGCCTTCAGGCCGAGACTGCTCGCGACCCGGCGGAAGCCCGGCCAGTGGACGGCGGTCGCGACGTCGGGGACGACGACCGGCTCACTGGAGTTCAGAGCGTGCAGGCAGGGCCCGTCGCCGTCGGCGTACTGCGCCTCGTCGACGGCGAGCGCGATCTCGGCGCTCGTGGCGACGGTGCTGTAGCCGCTGCCCGCGTACGTGGTCATCGAGGCGTAATCGACGGGCTGGACGAATGCGGCGACCAGCTTGACGATGCGCTCGAGGGTCACATCGACGTCCGAGGCGTCGTCGGGTGCGGAGGCGAGGGCCACGAGTGCCCATTGGAGCGCCAGCGGCCCTGATCCATCGTGCATGGTGTCGACTTTCTCCGCCGCCCGTCGATCCAATCGACGCTCCGTCGAGGGGTCGGTTGTTTTCCTCCTGCACACGTCTGAAACAGTGTTCACGTGTTGGCTGGCGGGCGCAGCCGACGAACAGCGCTGGATCGGCGGCTGCACTTCGGGGGACGCCGGGGGTAGCCGCCGATCCGGCAGATCAGTAGGCGATCTGCCCGTGGCGGTTGTGGAACTCCCCGGTCGGGCCGTCGGGGCCGAGAGTCGCCAGCATGACGGTCGCGTCGGTGCCCTCGGCGATCGTCTGATGGCCGCTGTGGTGGTTGAAGTCGGTTGCGGTGTAGCCGGGGTCGGAGACGTTGACCCGCATGCCGGGCAGGTTCTTCGCGTACTGCACGGTCAGCGCGATGACGGCCGCCTTGGACGCCGCGTACGGCACGGCCTGGACGGGGAACTCGTCGTGCGCCGGGTCCTGCAGCCAGCGCGGCCAGCCGACTCCGGAGGCGACGTTGACGATGACGGGATTGGCCGAGCGGCGCAGCAGCGGCAGTGCCGCCTGCGTGACGCGGACGATGCCGACGACATTGGTCTCGAGGACGCTCGCCATGACGTCGGCGTCGAGGTCGTCGACGCCGAACGAGGTGCCGAGGATGCCGGCGTTGTTGACGAGCACGTCCAGCTCGGGGAGTTGTGCGAGGGCGGCGGCGACGGAGGCGGAGTCGTCGATGTCGAGGGGGACGACGTGGGCGCCGAGAGCGCGGGCGGCGTCACCGCTGCCCGCATCGCGCATCCCCGCGTAAACGGTGTGGCCGGCCTCGATGAGGCGACGCGCCGTCTCCAGGCCGAGGCTGCGGTTGGCGCCGGTGACGAGTGTGGTGGTCATGGGTCCACGGTGCGCCCTGGACGGCAACAGTGGGTAGGCCCTGCCAGTACCACCCCCGGACGACGCCGACCGGCTCCCGCGTGGGCATCCTGGAGCAATGGACGAGTTCGCCGAAGTGCTGCGGGCGTGGCGCGATCGGACGACTCCACAGGAGGTCGGCCTGCCGCCCGGCTCCGGCCGCCGGGCCCGGGGCCTGCGCCGTGAGGAGCTCGCCGCCCTCGCCGGCGTCAGCGTGGAGTACCTCGTCCGCCTGGAGCAGGGCCGGGCCCGGCACCCGTCGGCCCAGCTGCTCGGTGCCCTGGCGCGCGCCCTCCGCCTGACCGATGAGGAGCGCGACCACCTCTACCGCGTCGGTGGGGTCGCCGTCCCGTCCGCCGGGCTGGTGCCCGCCCACATGCCGCCCGGGGTGCAGCGCATGCTCGACCGCCTCGCGGATGTGCCGCTCGCCGTGCATTCCGCCGCCTGGGACGTCATCCACTGGAACCCGTTGTGGGCGGCGCTGACGGGCGACCCGTCGGAGCGGCAGGGGTTGGACCGCAATGTCGCCTGGCGGCACTTCATGCCGGAGCGCGGCCCCATCGACTACGACGACCAGCACGCCGAGGAGTTCTCCGACGATCTCGTCGCCGACCTGCGGGAGGCGCTCGGCCGCTATCCGCAGGACCCGGGGCTCGCCGACCTCGTCGCCCGGCTTCGGGCCGCGTCACCGGACTTCGCGCAGCGGTGGGGGAAGGCGCACGTCACCCGGCACCGCTCGAGCCGCAAGACCGTCACGGCGACGCCGGTGGGTCCGGTCACCGTCGACTGCGACGTCATCAGTACGCCGGGCAGCGACCTGCGCATCGTCATCTACACCGCAGCGCCGGGCTCCGACGACGCCTCGAAGCTGGAGCTGCTGCGCGTCACCGGCATGGCTGAACTGCGCTGAGCGCGCCCAAGCGTCACCCGCCGTTCACGGCACTGTCAGGTCCGGCACGGCACAGTGGACGAGACGTCACGGTGCCAATGTCCGATCCACGATCGGACCAGTAGAGGTCGGCACAGTCACAGGATCTCTGTGCCGACTGGCTCTGTGCCGCAGACGTCGCCAACTTCAGCTGGATGCAGGCGTCAGCCCAGGGCGGCGGTCGCCGAGCGCAGCTCGGTCAGGGCCGTGAGCGCGTGCTGGGCGAGCCCGGTCGCGTCCTCGCCGTTGGTCTCCGACCACCGGGCGTAACCGCGCTTGAACGCGAGGACGCCGAGCTCGCCGGCCAGCTGCGCGACGGCGTCGTCCACGCCGCGGGCCACCAGGGCCGAGGTCATGGCGGCGGCGAGCCCCACGCTCTTCAGCGCGTCACGCTCCTGCAACTCGGTGCTGGCCGCCACGGCCGCCTTGAGCCGCGGGCCGAGCTCGCGGTTGGCCGGCCCCATCTCGCTGGACGCGCGCTCGAGACCGGCGGCCACCGCCTCCAAGGGGCTGACCCCGGCGGGGGCCTCCGCGATGCCGTCGGCGAGCAGCCTGCTCAGGGTCTCCTGGCCGGCCACCAGCAGCTCGCGCTTGTCGGAGAAGTGCCGGAAGAACGTGCTCTTGGTGACGCCGGCCCGCTCGGCGATCTGCGCGACAGTGGTGGCGTCGTAACCCTGCTCGGTGAAGAGGTCGACGGCCGCGACGACGAGGCGCTGTGTCGCGCCCGGTTCCCATCGCCCCATGCGCTCCATCGTAGGCCATGGGACACTTGTCCCATCAGAGCTGTACGGTAATGGCACAAGTATCCCATCACTCGTTGGAGTTCCCATGCGCGTCTTCATCACCGGCGGGACCGGAACGATCGGCTCGGCAGTCATCACCGATCTGCTGGCCAACGGCCACACCGTGCTCACCCTCGCGCGTTCGGAGGAGTCCGCCGAGGTGCTGTCGGATGCCGGCGCCGACGTCCTGCGCGGTGGACTGGCCGACCTCGACGTCCTGCGCACCGGCGCATCCGAGTGCGACGGCGTGGTCAGCCTCGCCTTCGGGCGCGACTACAGCAGCCCCGACGTACTGGCGCAGGCCGTGGCCGAGGAGAGCGCCGCCATGGCCGCACTCGGGCAGGCGCTGATCGGCAGCGCCAAACCGATCGTCACCGTGTCGGGCACACCCTGGGTGCCGGGCCGCGCGTCCACCGAGGACGACCCGCTGCCGACCGAGGGCCCGGTGGCCGGGCGCGCCCATTCGGTCAACGCGATGCTGGCGCTTGCTTCGCAAGGGGTACGCGCCAGCGCGGTTCGCATGCCGCGCACGGTGCACAACGACGGGCAGGGCGGGTTCGCCGGCCTGCTGACCGGCATCGCCCGTACCTCGGGGGTGGCGGGCTATCCCGGCGACGGCACCCAGCGGTGGCCGGCCGTGCACGCCGCCGATGCCGCCGTCCTGATCCGGCTCGCGCTTGAGTCGGCGCCCGCGGGCACGGCCTGGCACGCCGTCGCCGATGAGGGTGACGCGGTGGCCGACATCGCCGCGGTCATCGGCCGGCGGCTCGGCCTGCCGGTGCGCTCGGTGCCGGAGGAGACCTTCGGCCCGCTCGGCCCGATCTTCGCCATGGATCAGCCGGCGTCGAGCGCGCACACCCGGCAGGCGCTCGGATGGGAGCCGACCCATCCGGCCCTGCTCGCGGACCTGGAGAACATCCAGCCGTGAGTGCGGTCGTGGGCACCGGACGCACCGGTGCCCACGACCCGGTACGGACTACTTCTGGATGAAGGCAAGCAGGTCGGCGTTGATCACGTCGGCGTGCGTGGTGCACATGCCGTGGGGGTAACCGGGATAGGTCTTGAGCTCCCCGTCCTTGAGGAACGTGATCGTGCGGCGGGCCGAGATGTCGATGGGCACGACCTGGTCGTCCTCGCCGTGCAGCACCAGTGTCGGAACGTCGATCGCCTTGACGCTCTCGGTCAGGTCGGTCTCGGAGAAGGCCTTGATGCCGAGGTAGTGGGCGTTCATGGCGCCCGTCATGCCCTGGCGCCACCAGTTGCGGATGACGCCCTCGATCGGCTCCACGCCGTCACGGTTGAACCCGTAGAAGGGGCCGGAGGCGAAGTCGAGGAAGAACTGCGACCGGTTCGCTGCGGTACCGGCACGGATGCCGTCCAGCGCCTCGATCGGCAGGCCGTTCGGGTTGTCCGCGGTCTTCACCATGATCGGGGTGACAGCGCTGATGAGAACGGCCTTGGCGACCCGGCCGTTGGCGTACTTGCCGACGTAGTGCGCGACCTCGCCGCCGCCGGTGGAGTGTCCGATGTGGACGGCGTCGCGCAGGTCGAGGTGCTCGGCGACGGCGGCCGCGTCGGACGCGTACGTGTCCATGTCGTGCCCGGTCGACGTTGCCGAGGACCGGCCGTGACCCCGGCGGTCATGCGCGACGACCCGGTAACCCTGGTTGAGGAAGAACATCATCTGGGCGTCCCAGTCGTCCGAGCTGAGCGGCCACCCGTGGTGGAAGACGATCGGCTGGCCGGTGCCCCAGTCCTTGTAGAAGATCTCCGCACCGTCGGACGTCGTGACGTAAGGCGTTGTTTCTGCTCCCTCGGGGCTGCCGTTCCGGGCCATCCGGATCATGACCACTCTGGCAGCGCGCGCCCCTCGCTTGAAGCCCTGTCACCAACTCTTCACGCCCCCCTCGTGAACCGTGACCGCGTCGGTCACATCCCTGAACTCACGGCCGCTCACGCCGATGAGGTCCGGAGCCGGACTCGGACCGAACCGAGCCGACGAGTGCCCTACGGAGGGTTTGACGAGATGGACACCACACAGAAGACCTCGAGCAGTGCAGGAGGAACGGCACCCGCGCCCAGGTCGTCCCCGACCACCCCGTTCTCCGGCAGGTGCCCATCGGCCTCGACGCCACAAGCAGCCGCGCAGAGTTCGACAGCATGGGCAACGTCGACGTACCGGCCGACCGGTACTGGGGCGCCCAGACCCAGCGGTCACTGATCCACTTCTCGATCGGCAACGACCACATGCCGGTCGCGGTCTACCACGCGTACGGCTACGTCAAGAAGGCCGCCGCGCTCGTCAACCAGCGCGCGGGCCGGCTCCCGGCCTGGAAGGCCGACGCCATCGTGCAGGCCGCCGACGAGGCAATCGCCGGCAAGCTCGACGACAACTTCCCGCTCTTCGTCTGGCAGACCGGGTCCGGCACCCAGAGCAACATGAACGTCAACGAGGTGCTGTCGAACCGGGCGATCCAGCTGCTCGGCGGCGTGCTCGGCACGCAGAAGCCGATCGGGCCGAACGACGACGTCAACATGGGCCAGTCGAGCAACGACAGCTTCCCGACCGCGATGCACATCGCCGCCGTCACCGAGGTCGACGACCGGCTGCTGCCGGCGGTCAAGGCGCTTGCCGACGAGATCGACGCCAAGTCGCAGCAGTGGATGCAGGTCGTGAAGATCGGCCGCACCCATCTCGAAGACACCGTGCCGCTGACCGTCGGTCAGGAGTGGTCGGGCTGGGCGGCGCAGCTGCGCGCCTGTTACGAGGAGATCGAGCACAGCCGCCTCGGCCTGTACGAGCTCGCGCTCGGCGGCACCGCCGTCGGCACCGGCCTCAACGCACCCGCCGGCTTCAGCAAGGACGTCGCGGCCGAGATCGCCGGACTGACCGGCAAGCCCTTCGTGACCGCACCCAACAAATTCATGGCGCAGGGCTCCCTCGACGCCATCGTCCGGGCGCACGCGGCGCTGCGCAGCCTCGCCGTCGCCCTCATGAAGATCGCGAACGACATGCGCTGGCTGGCGTCGGGGCCGCGTACCGGCTTCGCGGAGCTGGTCCTGCCGTCGAACGAGCCCGGCTCGTCGATCATGCCCGGCAAGGTCAACCCGACCCAATGCGAGGCCATGGTCATGATCTCTATCCAGGTGCTCGGTGACGACGCCGCCGTGGCCTTCGCCGGCTCGCAGGGCAACTTCGAGCTCAACGCGATGCGCCCGATCATCATCAACAACTTCCTGCACTCGGCCCGCATCCTCGGCGACGGCATCCAGAAGTTCCTGGAGTTCTCGGTCCGCGGCACGACGCTGAACGACAAGAAGATCGCGAGCTACGTCGACGAGAGCCTCATGCTGGTGACCGCCCTCAGCCCGGTGATCGGCTACCAGAACGCCGCCCACATCGCCGAGAACGCGCTGGCCCGGGGGCAGACGCTGAAGCAGGCGGCGCTGGCATCCGGGCACGTCACCGAGGAGCAGTTCGACAAGATCATCGTCCCGCTGAGCATGGTCGGTCACGGCGTAGGCGGAGCCTGATGACCACGCGGCAAAGACCCGTGTCTGCGCCGCGCCCCCGTCAGGCCGAACCCACCCGCTCCGATGACGCCGACCCGGCCCTCGACGCGGAGTCGTTCCTCGTCGAGGCCATCGGCGTGCTGCACGCGAACGGGGCCGAGACCGACCGCGCAGAGCGCCGTACGGCGCAGCTCGCCCGCGCGCTCGGCCTGACGGTGCGGGCGGACCTCGGCTGGTCGTACTCGGACTTCTCGTTCGAGCACGAGGACGGCACGAACGTCATCCGTCGCTCAGCCGTACGCCCGGACGGCCTCGCCCTCAACCGGGTGCTGGCCGTCGACCGCGTCATCAACGAGCTCGAGGCCGGCACCCTGACCCTGGCCGACGCCTGGGGACGGCTGCGGGCGGCAGGGAGGCTGCCGGTCGCCAACGTCTTCCTCTTCGCGCTGGCCTGCATGGTCGGCGGGTGCGGGCTCGCCGTGGTCTTCGGCGTGCGGCACGGAATGTCGTTGGTGCTCATCGCCGCGTGCTGCGGGATCGGGGCCTTCGTGCGGCGCGGCCTCGGCCACCTCGGCGCGACCGGGCACGCCCAGGTGGCGGCCGCAGCACTGCTGGCCGGGCTCAGCGGCGCCGCCTCTGCGGGCCTCGAGGTCGGCTCACCGCTCGGCCTCGCCGCCGTGTGTCCCTGCATGATCCTGGTGCCGGGACCGCACCTGCTCAAGGGCGTCCTCGACGTCACGACGCTGCGCATCCCGCTGGGGGCGGCCCGCCTGCTCTTCGGCTTCTGCCTGCTCACGGCGATCACCGCCGGACTGCTGGTCGGGCTGTGGATCGGCCGCGCCGACCTGGTAAGCGACCCGGCGGGCCGCGACATCTCGGTGTGGATCGACGCCCCGACCGCCGGGTTGCTCGCCGTCGCGTACGGCATCTTCTACTCCGCCCCGCTGCGCATCCTGTACTGGCCGCTGCTCGCCGGTGCCGCTGCGCACGCGCTGCGCTGGCTCATCGTCGAGCACTGGCACGGCGACCTGTGGATCGGCGCGGGCGTCGCGTGCCTGTTCGTCGGCCTGGTGCTGATCCCGGTGTGCGAACGCTTCCAGTTGCCCTTCTCCGCGCTCGGCTTCGCATCGGTGGTGTCGCTGGTCCCCGGGGTGCTCGTCTTCCGCGCGCTGGCCGGCTTCTCCGCGCTCCCGTCGCAATCCGGAGCGGCGGCACAGCGGCTCGTCGTGGAGATCGCGGACAACGCGAGCACCGCGGCCCTCACCATGGTCGCCATGCCGCTCGGCTTCCTGCTGGCGGGTGCGGTCTGGTCGCGGACCGACCTGTGGCGCCGGCGGGTGTTGCCCGCGGACGGGAGCCGGACGAGGTGACCACGACCGCCGTCAGGACGCCGACCGTGGGCGCCGGCACTCGCCAGGTCACCCAGACCACGCTGCTCCTGACGCTGAGCCTGGTCGCCGGCATGGTCGACGTGACCTCCTTCGTGCTGCTGCACGGGGTGTTCGCCGCGCACATCACCGGCAACCTCGTCGTGCTGGCCGCGGACGTCGCATCGCACCGCAGCGTCGAGGTCACCTCGGTGGCGGCCGTGGTGGTGTTCGTCCTGATCACGGCCGCTCTCGTCGCGATCGTCGACTCCTCGTCGCGGGCACCGTACCGCTGGGCGCGCGACTTCCTCGGCCTGCAATTCGGCCTGCTCACAGCCGTGGCCGCCGCCGCCGTCCTGCTGCACACCACCGGCCACGACGGGTCGGGCGCCGACCTGACGATCGCCGTCCTCGCGGTGGCAGCGATGGCGGCGCAGAACGCGCTCATGCACCTCACCTTCAGATACGCGCCGTCCACCGCGGTGATGACCGGCAACACGGTCACGTCCACCGCGGCGCTGGTCGGCATGCTGCTGCAGCGCCGGCGGCGCAGGTCGTCGGACGCAGCCCCGGACACCATCGACCGCACCGCCTGGCGGGGCTCCTGGCCGACGCTGCTCGGCTTCATCGTCGGCTGCCTGCTGGGCGCGGCGGCCAGCGAAGGTCTGCGGTGGTGGGCCTGGGCGGTGCCGGCGGTGGTCAGCGGTGGGTTGGCCGTGGCAGTCTCACGGGCCGGGCTGCCTGACGCCCTGCGGCGCGAATCCTGAGCGGCAATCCGGGAAGGACACCGGCTGATGAGCCCCGCTCCGCACGACCCCGACCGCTCTGCCGGGTCGGATGACGCGATCGACGATGTCTACGTCTTGCTCGGCGAACGGGTGCCGTCGGTCGGCGGTCTCATCGACGTCCCCGATCGGCCGCCGGAGCCGGTGGGGGCGTTGATGGATCACGAATGGCTCACGGCCCGCGTCGAGGACGGGGTCCAGCGCTACTCGTGCCCCGACCGGCGGGTCGTGTCGACGCTGTGGTGGTACTCCGCGAGCGCGGCGATCCTCGCCCCCTTCGCCGCGGCACTGCTCGCCGACGGCCGCGCCGTCGATCCCGCCGCCGCGCAGCTCCGGGTCTGGCTGGAGCCGGACGGGTACTTCCGCAGTACGCGATCGCCGCGGCTGCTGGCGCGCGGGCCTGAGGCGGCCGGACGGAGCCTCGGACCCGCCTTCCGCGGCACGATCCAGCTGCTCGCCGAGATCGGTGGCGCCTCCCCGCGTTCGCTCTGGTCCATCGCGGGTGATGCGCTCTCGACCCAGCTCCTACGGGCCGGCGAGGAACTCGACTGCATCAGCCGGGCCAGCGACCTGGCTCTCGAGGTGAGCGCCGCGGCCCCGGATCTGCCGACCCCGCGATTCGAGGACCTCGACACGATCATCGGACGCTGGCGCTTCGTCCGACGCGGCTCCTGCTGTCTGCTGTACGAGGCGTCAGGCTTCGAGAAATGCAACAGCTGCCCCCGTCGCCCGAGGCTGGACCGCCACACCGCCATGTGCGGCGGGGGGCCCTGACACGTCACACCACGGCCACACGACGTGCCTTGCCGGTTTACAGACGGCAGAGCGGCGGCTAGCCTTCCGCTCGGACAACCAACGGCTCAATCCGAGCCGCGACGAAGAGTCGAAGCCGGTGTGAATCCGGCACGGTAGCGCCACTGTGACCGACCCGGGTGACTGGGCCGGAAGTCAGACCGCCTTCGTCGCATCACCGTTCTAGCGGGACGCATCATCCCCGAAGGAGTCCGCCAGCATGGCTGTCACCCATCCCGATCACGGCATTGCACTTCCGGTCCCGCTCGCTCGTACCCGCGTCGCCGTGGTGCTCGGCCTGACCGTCCTCGCGGCGCTGATCCTGTACTACTTCGTCGGCGTGGACGAGGGCATGACGTCCGTCTTCGGCAAGACGCTCGCGATCCACGAGTGGGTCCACGACGCGCGCCACTTCCTCGGATACCCCTGCCACTGATACTGCCTCGACCTCCAGGCAGGACCCCACAGTGGAAATCCGCATCATTCTTCGCGGAGCGCTTTCCGGCTTCCTGGCCGGGATCGTCGGCTTCGTCTTCGCACTCGTCTTCGCCGAACCCTTCATCGACAAGGCCATCGCCTACGAAGAGGGCCGCGACAACGCCATCAAGGCAGCCCTGGCGGCCGCCGGGTCGGCGGTCTCCGACGAGGCCGGCGCCGAGTACTTCAGCCGGACGACACAGTCGACCTCCGGGCTGGCCACCGGGATCATCGCGTTCTCGACGGCGATGGGAGCTCTCGTCGCCGTCGCCTACCTGGTGCTGCACGGCCGCTTCCGGGTCCAGCCGCGCACCGTCGCCCTCGTGGTCACCGGCATCGGATTTCTGGGCGTCTACGCCGTGCCGTTCGTGAAGTACCCGGCCAACCCGCCGTCGATCGGTCACGACTTCACCATCGACACCAGGACCGGGCTTTACCTCGGCATGGTCGGGTTCTCGCTGGTGTTCCTGGCGTTGGCAGCATTCGCCGGTCACCGGCTGCAGAGCCGGTTCGGCACCTTCAACGCCACGCTCATCGCGGCGGTCGGCTTCATCGTCGTGATCAGCGTCGTCATCGGCCTTTTCCCGACGCTCGGTGAGCTCGCCGCCAACAAGCGCGTCGCGGGCAGCATCGGCTTCGGCGCCTCGGCCACGGAGACCCCGCTCCCGGTCCGCAACGGCGCCGGGCAGATCGTCTTCCCCGGCTTCGACGCCGACGTCCTGTGGAAGTTCCGCTTCTACTCGCTGCTCGCCCAGATGTTGGTCTGGTCGCTCATCGGGATCATCTTCGGGACCTTCGTCAAGCGGTTCTTCACCCCGACCGCACCTCGGCCGGCGGCCTCCCGGACGGACCTGCAGAACGCCTGATCCCTCTCAAAGCCCGGTCCCGCTCAAAGTCCCAGGACGAGGTCGCGTACGTCGGCCGGCCGGGACAGGAACGGGTGGTGGCCGGCGTCGATCTCCACGACGCTGCCGGCCTTGGCGGCGAACCGGCGCTGTCGCTCGGCAGGCGTGCCCCGGTCCTGCGCGCACACCAGGTAGGTCGACGGCACCGTCTTCCACGCCGCCGACCGCACCGGCTGGCCGAGCACCTGCAGGCTCTGGCGAGCCAACCGGTCGGCCGCCTGTTGCTGCATCGCGGCGTCGCAGTCCTGCAGGAACGTCTCGGCCAGGAGCTCCGGCCGCACGGTGAAGGTCGCCGCCTCGGGGTCGACGTCGAGGAACGGGGCGGGCGGACCGTCCGCGCTGAACGACGACAGGCTCTCGCCGATCTCCGGCAGGTAGCTCGAGACGAGCAGCAGATGGCGTACGGACGCGATCCCTGCCGCCGCCTGAGCGGTGACGATCCCGCCGTAGCTGTGCGCGACGACCACGGTCGGCTCGTCGCTCGCGGCCAGGACCCGGCGCACGGCGTCCACGTCTTCCGCCAGGCCAGCACCCGTAGCACCCGTCTCGCCGCAGCTGGGGAGGGCGGGCGCCGCGCTGCTCACCCCTCGCTCGGCCAGCAGCTCGGCGGTCGGATGCCACCACCACGACCCGTCACGGACGCAGGCCCCATGGACGAAGACGACTCTCATGCCACTCCACGTTAGACGTACCGTTTATTACGTGAAAAAGGGCGCCCGTGGGTAGGCACCGTCAACCGGAGATCCGGCAGCGGCTGCTCGACACCTGCACCGACCACGCCCTCGCCCAGGGGCTGCCGGACCGGCTCGAGCCGCTCGCCACGGCGGTGGGCACGTCCAGCCGGATGCTCATCTACCACTTCGGCACCCGCGACGATCTGCTCCGCGCGATCCTCGGGCGGGCCCGCGAGCGTCAGGTCCGGGCCTTCACCGAGCTGTTGCGCCTGCGCCCGGACGAGCCGTACCTGGTGACGCTCGCGCGTGCCTGGCCTGTGCTCGCCGGCCCGGAGGGCGCCGTCTAGCTGCGCATGTTCAGCCGGCTGCACGACGCCGCCGGTGGGCCGCTCTGGCCCGGATTCCGCCGGGCGGCGACCACCGACTGGCTGGCCCCGCTCGAGGAGGGGATGGGCAGCCTCGGCCGTCCGGAGCTGGCGACCGTCGTCCTCGCCGTCATCCGCGGACTGCTCATGGACCTCGACGCGACGGACGACGCCACCCGTACGCAGCAAGCCTTCTCCGACTTCCTCGGCCTCATCGCTCCTGCGGCAGCCGCACCCACGGCCCGAACCGGACGGGCAGGCCGGGCGAGTACAGCACGCTCGCAGGCGGGCCGGAGCTGACGCCGGGCAGGCCGCTGGTGGCCACCAGGTTCTCGTCGACGTGCAGCAACTCGGCCGCGTGCAGCGGCCACGGCGGGTGCTCGTTGCCCCAGCGCACGGTCCGCCCGGTCCGCGAGAGCAGCCGTGGCCGCGACGTGTGCAGCGCCCACCGGGCGGTCAGGAACAGCTCGAGCGGGCTCGGCTCGGAGATCGCCGGGCCGGTGCGGATGCGGGTGCTGGAGTGCACGCCGCGCGGACCGGGCCAGCGCCGGACGGTGTCGTACGCGATCTCGTCCCCGCTGCGCTCGAAGCGGCTCGGCGCCCAGTTGTACGGCAGCGCCGCCACCGTGCGGGCGGCGAGGACGGGCAACGCCCGATCGGCGTCCAGGCAGCGGAAGACGACGCCGCGGCGGCCCTCGGCGTCGACCGAGTAGAGCCGCACATTCGTCTCGGCAAAGGACCCCAGCCAGGGCAGCCCGGGGGTGCGGCCGACTCCGAGGCGCTGCATCCGGAAGTGCACGAGCCCGACCCAGCTGGAGCCCTCGCACTCGTCCGGCCGTACGCCGGCAGGAAGCAGGGGCGCGACCAGCGCCGGGTCGACCGGCCAGTGCAGGAAGACGACGTCCGCCCAGTACTGGTGGAGCAGCTGGGGACCCGCCAGCTGCGGCGCGTCCGCCGAGACTGCTTCGACGGCCGGCCCGGTCAGTGTCACGACCTCACAGTGCGCGCAGCGCGCACTCGGCGCTCGCCCCGTTGTCAGACGGACGCCACGGCCCGCGCGTATCGGTCCAGGTAGGACTCGAGCGCTGCCCGGTCGTCGAGGTCGCCGACGAAGCCGACGTAGCCGTCCGGCCTCACGGCGACGTAGCCGCCCTTGCGCAGGCCGTACCGATGGGCGATCGCGCCGTCCTCGATCACGACGGTCTCCACATCGGGAAGCGACCCGCCGGCCGGCGCGGCACCCGGGAAGTGCAGGACGGTCCATCCCGGCGACGACTGGACCTGCGGAGCAGCGTCTCCGGGCCGCACGTCACCGGAGGTCCGGCCGGCACCGACGGAGCTGCCGCGGTAGGCCACGTCGGTCTCCGCGATCTCGGCCGCTAGCCGGTGCTGCATCGCGGGCACCCGGCTGCCGACCCGGACGGCGGCGTTGCGCAGCTGCCGCTGCAGCGGTCCGGAGGCGGTGCCGACGTCGGTCAGCGCCGTCGAGTCGTGGATGACACGTGCCGCCACGGGGTGCCGCTCGGCGTCGTAGCTGTCGAGCAGCGCCTCGGCCCCGCCCACGCCGCGAACGGCGTGGGCGAGCTTCCATCCGAGGTTGAACGCGTCCTGCATGCCGGTGTTCATGCCCTGACCGCCGGCCGGGCTGTGCACGTGCGCCGCATCCCCGGCGAGGAACGCGCGACCGGAACGGTAGGAGGGCACCTGGGCGTGGTGGATCTCGAAGTAGGTGATCCAGCGGGCGTCCAGCAGGTGCATGCCGTTCGCCCGCCGGTCGACGACAGCCTGCAGGCTCGCAAGGTCCGGGTCGCCGGACGGCCCGTCGTCCTGCCCCGGCTGGTCGACCACCTGAGCGATCAGGCGCAGCCGCTGACCCGTCATGGGAAAGACGGCCAGCGGCCCCTCGTTCGCGGCGAAGAGCATCTGCATGTGGTCGCGCTCGCAGGCGTAGTCGGCGTCGACATCACCCAGCAGGAAGCGCTGGCCCTCGAAGGACCCCACCAGCTTGCTGCCCATCGCCTTGCGGACCGTGCTGTGTGCACCGTCGGTGCCGACGACGAAGTCACAGCGCACATCTGCTTCGTGACCGTCGGCGTAGGAAAGCGTGACGTCGACCCCGGCCGCGTCCTGCTCGAAACCCGTCGCCTGTACTCCTCGCTCGACGTGGACGCCGTATCCAGCCAACCGTTCGGCCAGGATGCGCTGGGTCTCGGTCTGCGCGGTCGTCACCGAGAACGGGAAAGCACTGCTGACGCCGGCGAAGGACACCCGGGCCAGGCGATGACCGCTGTCGAACATGTCCATGCCGACGGTGCGGATGCCGGAGGCGATCAGCTCGTCGACGACGCCCATGCGCGCGAGCATCTCCAGGCTCCGCGAGTGCACGAGGATGGCCCGCGACTCGGTCGTCGGGGCCGGCAGCAGATCGATGATGCGGACGGCCACGTCGAGACGGGCGAGCTCGCACGCCAGCGTGAGGCCGACCGGTCCGGCACCCACCACCATCACCGGAAGACCGGGTGCACGGGACATGGTCGACCTCATTCACTCGTGTGGTGCCGGGACGCCGACCGGCGCCTTCCAGATCATTTCGGCGCGCCGCGGTCGGCCGTTAAGTCCGCGGCGGCGACGAGCGCCATCAGGCCGACGACGAACGGTGCCGGGTCGACGTCTCCGCGTACGGCGAGCTGCTGGCTGTACCCGCTGCACAGCGCGACGAAGGACTCCGCGTACGGCTGCACGTCGCCGTCACCCTGCTCCTGGAGCAGGCTCGCGACCGCGTCGCGGAGCGCCGTCAGCTGATCCCGGACCACCTCGGCCAGCG
This sequence comes from Frankiaceae bacterium, assembly GCA_965199805.1. Classification (GTDB taxonomy): domain Bacteria; phylum Actinomycetota; class Actinomycetes; order Frankiales; family Frankiaceae; genus DATAZK01. The sequence goes on from CBDATO010000001.1 coordinate 1,517,315, forward strand.
CCGGCGACAGGGCAGCCTCGGCGATGATCTGCGCGGTCAGCCGGGCGTGCCCCTTCTCACGGGCGAGTACGCGTACGTGCTGCAGGAAGGCGGTGACGGCCTGCGTCGTGAGCGCCTCCGGGAGCGCTTCGCTCCCCTGCCGGCAGACGGCGACGACGATCTCGTCCTTGCTGCGGAAGTAGCGGTAGATCGCACCGGTCGACAGGCCCGACTCGGCGACGATGTCGGCCATCGAGGTGCGCGCGAAGCCATGGGCGGCGAAGCGGGCCCGGGCGGCGTCCAGGATCTGCTGCCGCCGGGCGTCCATGTGCGCCTGCGCCACTCTGGGCATAAAAAGAACGACCCCTCGTTTTACTTCGGTGTCCGTCCCTTCAGTACACCCCTGCACAGGAGCTGCGATGCGCTACGCAACGTTCGGTCGACGGAGCGGGATCCGCGTCTCCGAGTTCGCCCTGGGGACCGCCAATTTCGGCACGGCGACCGCGAGCGCGGGACGGGAAGGGTCGCGCGAGATCTTCGACGCCTTCGTCGCAGCCGGCGGTACCACGTTCGACACGTCCAGCACCTATCAGGACGGCGCGGCCGAGACGATGCTGGGTGAGCTGCTCGGACGCGAGCGGGACGACTTCGCGATCGTCACCAAGTACGGCGGCACCCGGCAGTCGGGCGTCCGTACCGGGACGACCGGCAGCAGCCGCAAGGTGATGATGCGATCGCTCGAGGCGAGCCTGCGCCGCCTGGGCACGAGCTACGTCGACGTCTTCATGCCGCACTTCCCCGACGGGACGACGCCGATGGACGAGATCCTGGCCGGCCTGGACGACCTCGTCCGGGCCGGCAAGGTGCTGCACGCCGGGCTCTCCAACTTCCCGGCCTGGCGGGTGGCCGGAGGCGTGGTCGGCGCGCAGGCGCGCGGACTCGCGCCCCTGGTCGGCATCGAGACCGAGTACAGCCTGGTCGAACGCTCCGCCGAGCGGGAGTTGCTGCCGATGGCCGAAGCCCACGGACTCGGCGTGCTGCTCTACTCGCCGCTCGCGGGTGGTCTGCTCACCGGCAAGTACCGCCGCGGCGAGACCGGACGGCTGACTGCCCGAGCAGACGGCGCGACCGAGGCCGACGGCCGGCGCACCGCCGTCGTCGACGCGGTGCTCGACATCGCCCGGGAGACCGCGACCAGCCCGGTCATGGTGTCCCTGGCGTGGTTACGCCACCGCGCGCAGCGGAGCACGACCGCCCTGATCCCGGTGCTCGGCCCCCGGTCACGCACCCACCTCTCCGAGTACCTGCGGTCGCTCGAGTTGCAGCTCGACGAGGTGCACCGAGAGCGTCTCGACGACGCCGGCGCCATCGTGCTCGGCACCCCGCACGACGACGTACGCGCTGCCCTCGCGGCGGGTTACGACGGCGACCGCACCAGCCTCGAGCCGCTCCCGGTGCCGGTCGCCTGAGAGGCGATGTCGAACTGCCCGCTCGTTCCGAGCCGCTCGCGCAGGCGTGCCGCGTCCTGCGCCGGCGGCAGCCCATACATGCGCCGGTACTCGCGGTTGAACTGGGTGGCGCTCACGTAACCGACGGCCCGTGAGACGAGGGCCGCGGTGGTGTCACCGGTGACGAGCCGGCGGCGCGCCTCCTGCAGGCGCAGCTGCTTCTGGAAGGTCAGGGGGCTCATCCCCGTGGCGGTCTTGAAGCGCCGGTGCAGCGTCGCGGGGCTCATGTGGGCGACGGAGGCGATGGTGTCGACGCTCAGCGGTTCGGCGTAGTGGGCGGTGATCCAGGACGCCACCGCGCGCACCCGGGCCGGTGCCGTATCGGCCTGCACGAGCTGGCGCAGCATCGGGCCGAGCGGGCTGCGCAGCAGCCGGTAGAGGATCTCGGCCTCGATCCGGGGCGCCAGCGCGCGGATGTCGTCCGGGGTGTCGAGCAGGCCCACCCAGCGCGTCACCGCGTCCACCAGCTCCGGCGTCATCGGAGCCGAGACCTGCCCGACGTCCGACGTATCACCCGCACTCGGCCGAACCTCGGCCGCGTCCAGCTCGAGCAGCAGGTCCGGCAGGGTCGAGCCGTCGAGGCGCAGGACCGCCGAGCGGTACGGCACCTCGGTGAAGTCGGCGGTGACCGGCACGACCAGCGAGTTGAGGAACATCTCGCCGCGGCCGGTCGTCCACGAGCGCTCGCCCGCCACCGAGCGCTTCGCCCCGGCGACGATGAAGCAGACCATCGGCTCGTACCGCAGGCCGACGGACGCCAGCTCCCCGTCGAGCGCGACGACCGAGAGGTTCGGCACCGCGCTGATCCCCCACAGGCCGGCGGCGTGCCGGCCGATGACAGCTGCAAGATCGTCGAGCATGCACTCCCCCTCGTGAGAGCTTCAGGCAATCACATGCGGGCGTCGCCCCATGCCAACGGCCGTGTGCGCTCCTAGCGTAGCCCCCATGACACAGCACGAAGGCAAGCTCCCGCAGCGCCGGCTCGGCTCACAAGGTCTCGAGGTCGGCGCCCTCGGGTTGGGCACGATGGGCATGACGATGGCGTACGGGGCCGCCGACGAGTCCGGTGGCATCGCCACCATCCGCCGCGCGTACGAGCTCGGCGTCACCCTCTTCGACACCGCCGAGCTCTACGGGATGGGCACCGGCAGCAACGAGCAGCTGCTCGGACGAGCGGTCAAGGACTTCCGCGACGAGATCGTCATCGCCACCAAGTTCGGCTTCGACCTCAGCGATCCGGACAATCTCGGGGCCGCACTCGACAGCCGACCGGAGCACATCCGGGAGGTGACGGAGGCGAGCCTCACGTACCTCGGCACCGACCACATCGACGTGCTCTACCAGCACCGGGTCGATCCCGACGTCCCGATCGAGGACGTAGCCGGCACGGTCGGCGAGCTCGTCGCCGAGGGCAAGGTGCGCTTCTTCGGGCTGAGCGAGGCCGGTCCCGACGTCATCCGGCGGGCGCATGCGGTGCATCCCGTGTCCGTCCTGCAGACCGAGTACTCGATCTTCGAGCGGGCGGCCGAGGCGGAGGTGCTGCCGGTCGTGCGTGAGCTGGGCATCGGCTTCGTGCCCTACTCGCCGCTCGGCCGCGGCTTCCTCAGCAGTGCCGTCAAGCCGGCGGCCGAATACCCCGCCGACGACATGCGCAGCTGGGACGACCGGTGGCAGCCCGGCAACTACGAGAAGAACCTGGCGGCGATCCGGGAGCTCACCGCTGTCGCGGACGCCAAGGGCGTCCCGGTCACCCAGCTGGCGCTCGCCTGGCTCCTCGGGCAGGGCACCGACATCGTCCCGATCCCGGGCACCCGGAGCCCCGAGCGCCTGGCCGAGAACGTGGCCGCCGCCTCCGTGACGCTGAGCCCGGAGGAGTTGGCGCGGATCAGCGCCATCATGCCGCGGGGCGCCGCCGGCTCCCGCTATCCGGCCGCGATGATGCCTACCTGGCAGCAGCGCTAGCGTGCCGGGATGACGATCCCTGCGCGCCGTCCTGCTCGAGTGGCTCGACCGCGTCGCGTACGCGAGCTGACGCTGGGGGACGTCAGCTCGCGTACAGCTCAGGAGACCCGGGTGAAGTCGCCCAGGGTCGGGCTGATCTCCGGGTTGCCGTTCAGGAACTCGACATTGACGCCGCGGGCACGGCCGCCTGACCCGAGGGTGAAGGTGATCGCCGAGATGCCCGCCGCGTTCTCCCCGGTCGGGAAGTACGAGAAGACGTTGGCGTCCCAGTGCGTCAGGGCGAAGCGCTGCGGCTTCGGACCGATCGCGAGGACGAGCCCCTTCGCTCCCGACGAGATGACGACCTTGCCGTAGATCTCGTCGGTGTACGTGCCGACGTAGGCCGAGTTGGCCTTGGCCGGCACCGGGTGCTTCGGCGGCTTCTTGCCGGCCAGCTTGCTCGGGTTGTCGCTGAGGTGCTCCAACCGGGGCAGGTAGGCGCCGAGCCAGTCACGGGTCGGCTTGCCGTGCTCGACGATGTCGAAGAACGTCGCGTTCAGCGACTCCGGCACCCCGAGCGCCGTGCCGTTGGTCAGGCCGATGATGCCGAGGTCCGCGGACGGCAGCATCTCGAAGGCGGTGCCGGCGCCGAGCCCGAACGCCCCCGAGTGGCTGAGCCGCAGTCGGCCCGCGGCATCGGCGCTGGTGTTGAAGCCGAGCGCATAGGCGCTGAAGCGGCCGGTGAAGGTGTCAGCGGGACCGCTGACGTAGTGCGGCCGGTGTGACGTGAGCAGGGCGGCAGCCGGGATGAGCGGCCGGCCGTTGAGCTCGCCCCCGGCCAGCTGCAGGCGCAGCCACTTCAGCATGTCGTCCAGGGAGGAGTTGACGCCGCCGGCCGGGGACTGGGCATCGGCGTTGCGCTGGTACTTGGCGACCCACTTGCCGTTCACCCGCACGTGCAGCGCCGCCCGGTTGGACTCCCTGAGCAGCTGGGCGTAGGTCGAGCTGGTCGAACGCATCCCCACGGGGCCGTAGAGCACGCGCTGCGACAGCGTCTCCCAGTCGAGGCCCTGCGACCTGGCGGCGGCCACCGCGCCGGCCGTCAGGCCGAAGTTCGTGTACTCGTACTGGGCGCGGAACGGACCCTGGGGGACCAGCCCGAGCTTCGCGAGGATCTGGCTGCGGCTGAAGCCGAGGTCCTCCATGATGTCGCCGGCATGGTCGGGCAGACCGCGGCGGTGCGAGAACATGTCAGCGATCGACACGTGCTTGGTCACGTAGGGATCGCCCATGGAGAATTCCGGCAGGTACTTCACGATCGGGTCGTCCCAGGACAGGCCGTTCCTGCCGACCGCACCGGAGACGACCGTCGAGGCCACGGCCTTGGACAGGGAGGCGATCTGGAACACCGTCTGCGGCGAGATCTTCTCCGGCCGGCCGACCTTGCGGACCCCGTAGCCCTTGGCGAAGACGACCTCGCCCTTGTAGACCACGCCGAGCGCGAGGCCCGGCACCCCGGTCTTCTTCAGCATCTCCTTGGCGTAGCCGTCCAGCTGCGCGACAGCCTTCATCACCTGCTTCTTCGTCACCGGGACGAAAGACACCTCGTTGGGCGCGACTTCTTCGTAATTGTCATCGGTAGGGCTGGCCTGCGCGGCGATGGGAAGCGCCACCCCTGCCAATCCGGCGGCCCCCACGGTGCCTGCGACGGCACCGATGAATCGACGACGGTTGACGCCGCCTCGGGTAATGGCGGGGCTGGTCTCGCCATCGAGGGTCATGGGCAAAACCTAGCTTTTCCTGGCCCTTGCGCGACCTTTTTCAACAATCTCGTGACGCCCGCGACAGACCAGCGGCCCGGTCCCGCAACTACATTCTTGACTACGTACGGAATCAGCCCGTGATGTCCGGCTTCGCGCGTGCAGCGGTCACATGGGGGCCCAGACGGCGTCGCGCCCCTCGCGGAAGGCCCGGCCCGCCTCGGCCATGTTTCCGGTGAACGTGCCGAGCACCTGAGTGCGGTTCTCCAGCTCCATCGCGTGCCGCAGGCTGGGGGCGTCGAGATTGGCCCACATGCCGAGCTTGGTCATCACGACCCCGAACTCGCTGTTCGCGGTGATGCCGGCGGCGAGCTCGAGCGCGGCGTCGAGCAGATCCGCCTGCTCCACCACCCGGTTGAGCAATCCGATGCGTTGGGCCTCCTCCGCCCGCACCCGGCGCCCGGTGAGCATGAGCTCCGCGGCGATGGTGGGGCCGACGATGCGCGGCAGCCAGTAGCTGGTGCCCACGTCGCAGGACGAGAGGCCGACGCGGATGAAATGCGCGGCGAAGAAGGCGTCGGTGCTCGCCACCCGCAGGTCGCACGCCAGCGCGAGCGCGAGGCCGCCGCCCACCGCCGCACCGTGGACCGCGGCGATGACGGGCTGGCGGGCCTCGTGCACGGCGAGCATCAGCTCGGCCAGGTGGTCCTGGTGCTCGTGGATCGCGCCCACCGGCCCCCGGTCCCGGGCCCGCTCCGGCGGCTCGTCGTCGCCGGCCATGTTGGCGCCGGCGCAGAATCCGCGGCCGGCACCGCGGATGACGACCACCCGGGCGGCGCGGTCGTCACGCAGGCCGCGCACGACGGCGGTCAGCTCGGTGACGAGGCGTGTCGTCAGCGCGTTGTAGTGGTCGGCGTCGTCGAGCTCGACCAGCAGCACGCCGTCGGCGGGCCTGCTCGTGTGCACCAGCGCCATACGGCCTCCTCGTGTGAGGTGCTCACCGTAGGAGGCGGCGGCTGAGAGTTCACACCGAGGTCACGACGGACACGTGTCGCGGGGTTCCGGTCGGGTAAAACGGAACCACGGTGAGTGACGCCCAACCGCACTCACCTTCTTTACATTCCTGCTCCGGACGTCTCGGCAGGCGTGCCTCTTACGACACCGCCGAACGTCAGGATTCTTTGTGGCCCCGTCCGTCTTGTCCCCGCCGGCCCCTGCCCGGCTCCCTGCACCTGACCCGGGACAGCCGACGACCACCCGCGGGAGTGACTTCGCCCCGCTCTGCCGGCAGGTCAAGGAGGCCGGCCTGATGCGGCCCCGGCGCGGCTACTACGCCGTGCACATCGGCCTCACGCTGCTGTTCTTCGCCGCCGGCTGGGCCGGGTTCGTCCTGATCGGCGACAGCTGGTACCAGCTGCTGATCGCCGGCGCGCTGGCCGTGGCGTTCACGCAGGTCGCCTTCCTCGGGCACGACGCCGGTCACCGCCAGATCTTCCGACAGCGCCGCCCCAACGACGCCTTCGCCCTGCTGACCATCAATCTGATGTCGGGCCTGTCGTTCGGCTGGTGGATCGACAAGCACAACCGGCACCATGCCCATCCGAACACGGAAGGTGCGGACCCGGACGTCGGCAACGGCGCGTTGGCGTTCACCCCCAAGCAGGCCGCGGGACGCACGCGGCCGGTGAGCCGCTTCCTCACGCGCTACCAGGCATGGTTCACCGTGCCGCTGCTCTTCCTCGAGGGCCTGAACCTGCATGTGGCCGGTATCCGGGCGCTCGCCCACAAGAAGGTGCCGTACCAGCGGTCACGGTCGCTCGAGATCGTCCTCCTGGCCGCGCATGCGGGCGGCTACCTCACGGTCCTGTTCCTCGTCCTGAGCCCGGGGACGGCGCTCGCCTTCGTCGCCGTCCAGCAGGGCCTGTTCGGTCTGTACCTCGGCGCCTCGTTCGCGCCCAACCACAAGGGCATGCCGCTCCTGCCCGCCGGTGACAAGACGCCCTACCTGCGCCGACAGGTGATGACGGCCCGCAACGTCCGCGGTGGCCGGTTCACCGACCTGCTGCTCGGCGGGCTGAACTACCAGATCGAGCACCACCTCTTCCCGTCGATGCCGCGACCGAATCTGCGCCACGCGCAGGCACTGGTCCGGGGGCACTGCCGGGCCAACGGCGTTCCGTACCGGGAGGACCGGCTGTTCGCCTCGTACGCGGCCGGCTTGCGTCACCTCGGCGCGGTCGGTTCAGCCGCCGCGTGACCGAGGACGGTGACGACGGTCATTACGTCGTCATCAAGGGCCGTCGCTGGCGGGCGACCGACCCCGCCATCCCCGAGGACCGCGCGGCGGAGCTGCGTCGGTGCCTCATGGCGTGGCGGCGCCAGGCCGTCGGCGCTCCCGGCAGCACCCATGACCAGGTGCAGGTGGTCAAGGAGGCGCTGGGCGAGCGGGGCACGCCGTGGTGGGAGCTGACGCTCGACGAGCGCCGGGCACGCTGGGAGCAGCCGCTGCCCTGGCCGGACCCGACGTAGCCCATCGGCCGATTCGGCTGACCGACACGTCCGGGCGGGCAAGCAGGCAGAGCCGCTGCGCCGAACGGGTGAGCGCTCCACATTCCATTAGCAGAATGTCCGCCATCTCGTACTTTTGAATTCAATATGAAAAGCAACCGCGCTCTGGCGCCGCTGACACTGGCCGTCGCCGGCCTGGGCACCGCCGTCCTCGCGGCGTGCGGCGGGTCGTCCACCCCGGTGGCGGCAGCCACCCCGGCGCCCACCGCAGCCCCCACGACCGCAGCGCCGGCAACCGCAGCCCCGACGGCCGCAGCCCCGACAACCGCAGCCCCGACAACCGCTGCCCCGAGAACCCCGGCCCAGACGACCCCGGCGGCGCCCGCAGCCACCCAGGCCGCCCCGCAGGTGATCATCGTCCAGCCGGCTCCCGTGCAGACCCAGACGCAATACGTGCAGGTCCCGGACGTGACCAGCACCTACGCCCGCCCCTCGTACCGCTTCCAGCTCATCCTCGGATACAGCGGCCACCCGGCGGGACCGTTCGTGCCGATGCACACCGGCCCCAACGCCTCGACCCCGCAGGTGCAGCCCGTCTACGACGGCGATTACTACTCCTTCGACTGCCAGACGTACGGCGGTCCGGTCTACGGCGACTGGGGCACCAGCTACCTCTGGGACCGCGTCACCGCATCCGGCCAGGTGCTCGGCTACATCAGTGACGAGTGGGTGCACACCGGGTCCGACAGCAGGGTCCTGCCGTCCTGCTGACGGTTTTCGGGTACCAATCGAATTCCCGCAATTCACGCTGACGACCGAGGATCAGCAGGGAAGCTCCGCGACGATGCGCGTCCCGGCCCCGAGCGGGCTGATCACCTCAAGCGTGCCGCCGAGGGTGTCGACCCGGTCGACGAGGCCGCGCAGGCCCGAGCCGACCCCGATGCTCGCCCCACCCCGGCCGTCGTCCTCGATCTCGACCCGCAGGTGCCCGTCGACCCGGTCGAGCAGGACCGACAGCGCACTCGGCCGGGCGTGCTTGAGGGCGTTGGTGAGCGCCTCGGCCACCACGAAGTACGCGGTGTTCTCCACGGCTGCCGGCAGGCTGCGATCCGTGATCGTCATCCGCAGCTCGGTGGGGATCGGCAGGTGGTCGACCAGGTCCTCGGTGGCCGCGCACAGTCCCCGCTCGATGAGGCCGGCCGGCATCACGGCGTGCACGAGATCACGGGCTCGCCAGCCGCGGCATCGATGCCGAGGCGCAGGGCCAGCGCCGCGTCGCCGCGGCCGGGCAGGTCGTCCAGATCCTTGGCGACCTGCTGGGCCTGCATCGCCAGCAGGACGAGCCGCACCTGCAGCCCGTCGTGCAGATCGCGGGCGATGCGCCGGCGCTCCACGTCACCGGCCTCCACGATCCGTACGCGGGACTCCCGTAGCGCCTTCTGACTCGCGCGCAGCTGCGCGGACGTCGCCTCGTGATCGATGACGATCGCGACCACCCGCCCGGCGGCGCGCACCGGCTCGGGGTCCGCGTGCAGGGTCGCGTCGTACTCCACGGCTCCGACGCGCCGACCGGCCGACTCGATCTCCGCCACGCCCCGGCCGGCGCCGGTCCGCATCGCGACCGGGTCGCCCTCCTCGTCGACGTAGCCGCGGTCGGGCAGCCAGTAGGCCAGGCGCAGGGTCTCGTCGCCGAGAGCGCGGGCGAGCGCCCCGACCAGCGGGCTCCGACCGGATTCCACCGACCCGAGCCAGGCCCCGAGCTCCTGCACCTCGGCGGTGGGGGCGAACCCGCCCCGCAGCAGGCAGACGGTGAAGGCGATCGGGATCCCCGTGAGGTCGATCAGCTGCAGCGCGTCGACCAGGTCACGGGAGACGCCGAACCCGTCACCCAGCACGCTCGGCGCGAACGGGATGAAGAGGACCGCCAGGATCCCGTACCCGTAGAGCGGCGCCAGGGTGGTCAGGGCGCGGTGGCGCATCGCGGGCGCCGTCGCCGTCGCCGGTCTCGTACTGGCGGGGTGCAGCGCGTCGACGACCGGCCCGGCAGCACCTGCCGCCTCAGCACCGAGCAGCAGCACCGAGCCGGCCTCCGGGGGCAGCACCGCCCTGCGCGAGCGGCTCGACACCATCTCGGCGGAGGCGATGTCGCGGTACGACCTGAAGGCGCTCATCGTGCAGGTGAAGGTCGACGGCAAGGACGTCTACACGGTCGCCCGCGGCGAGTCGATGACCGGCGTGCCGGCGACGGCGGACATGCGGGTGCGCAACGGCTTCATGGCCTACAGCTATCTCACGACATTGCTCATGAGATTCGTCGATCAGAAGCGCATCAGCCTGGACGACAAACTCTCCCGATATCTGCCCGACTTACCACGGTCGTCCGACATCACCATCAAGATGCTGGCGAATTCGACGTCGGGTTACGGCGATTTCGTCTATCAGCCGGCGGTCGAGAAGGGCAACGACGCCAATCCCTTCCGACAATGGACCGCCGATGAGTTGATCCGGATCGGGACGTCCGCTCCGGCCACGTTTGCACCCGGCACGAACTTCGCCTATTCACACACCAATTACGTCATTCTCGGGACAGTGCTGGCCAAGATCGTCGGACGGCCGCTCGACCAGCAGATGACCGACGAGATCTTCGAGCCGATGGGCCTGCGGCACACGTCGAGCTCACCGACCCCCGAGATCCCGTCGCCGGTGCTGCACACGTTCAGCTCCGAGCGCCGGGTGTCGCTCAAGATCCCCGACGGCATCCCGTTCTACGAGGACTCGACGTACTGGAACCCGTCCTGGACCGTGCCGGAAGGCGCCAGCCAGACGCAGGACATCGGTGACCTGACCACGTCGATCGCCGCCATCGGCAGCGGCGAGCTGCTGTCGCCCGAGTCCTACCAGGAGCAGACCGGTGCGCTGCTGACCGGCTTCGGCCGCCCGCAGGCCGGCTGCCCCGCCTGCCGGACGAACACCGACAAGGTGACGTTCGCGCTGGGCCTGATCCGCCAGGGTCCCTGGATCACCGGCAACAAGTTCTACGCCGGCAGCGGCGCCGTCTTCGGCTACGAGCCGGCCGCGAAGGTCGCCATCTCCGTGATCACCACCTACGAGCCGGCGGCGTGGGACGACGACGGCAGCATGAGCGACGCCGGGCCAGCCCTCTTCCGGGAGTTCAGCGCCGCGACAGATCCGGCGCATCCCCTGCCCTAGCGTCGGGCCCGGTTCAGGTCGGCCGTTGCCGATCCGATGAAGACGCAGTGACGCCCTCCGAGCGCTCACCCGAACGGTTGCAATATGTGGAAACCGTGGACGTCGGATGAGCAGCGCGTCAGCATGAAGATCGGAATCGAGTGTTCGGAGGCGTCGTGTCCGCTGGTTCGCTGCGCGACGGCCGGGGGGCCGCCGTGCGATCGGCGGCCCGCACCCTGTACCAGCAGGAGTCGACCCACCGGCTGCTGCCCATGCCTGTCGCCCGTCAGCTCGTACGCCGTCAGGCCACCGCGGCATGGGCCGATCCCGACTACCGGCGCCTCGCGGTGCTGCAGATGCAGTACCTGCTCGGCGAGTCCGACCGGGCCGAAGAGGCCGAGTCACTCGCGCCGCGCTACCTGTTCTGGTCGCTGCTGCGCGCCGAGTACCGCTGGCGTCCGTGGCTCATCACGCGCCAGCGCATCGACGGGCTCCCTCTGCTCGAGGCGGCCCGCCGCCGGGGGCGCGGCATCGTCCTCAGCACGATGCACCACGGGATGCGCGGCGGGGTGGCCGCGTCGTTCTCCAACGCCGGGGTGCCGCTGCACGTGATCATGGCTCCGGAGCTGCTGAGCAGTCCGACGCCGGCGCAGCGCCAGCTCGCCCGCGTCGTCGCCCGGCATGCGCAGACCTTCCCGGCCGTACGCGGCTCCTACCGGCACATGGTCGAGCTGATGGGCCGCGGCGAGGTCGTCTCGCTCTCCACGGACCTGCCCGGCAGCTGCGAGATGACGATCCTCGGCCGACGCGTGCAGGCGGCGTCCGGGGCTGCCCGGCTCGCGCTCGAGACCGGCGCCGCGCTCGTCCCGGTCACCGCCCACCAGGCCGGGTTCCTGCAGACGCTGCGCGTGCACGAGCCGCTCGACCCGGCCGCCTACGGCTCGGTCGCGGACCTGCAGCAGGCGATCGCCGACATCCACGGGCCGGCGCTGCTGGCCTGGCCGGAAGCCGTCGAGCAGCCGCTGCGGCGCTGGGGTCCGGTCGAAGCCGCGGATGAGCAGACGTACGGCCTCAGTGTCGCGGGAGACCTCGCGCTGATGCGCTGACGTCCGTCAGGCGACCGCGACCGGGTCGCCGACGGTCACCGCGCCCGCGGTGGTGACGCTCGCGTACGCCCCCGCGCACGCCCAGCGCCCCATCCCCAGGATGTCGACGCGGTTGTGCTTGGCGATCGCGCGCAGCGAGCCGGGGTCGGCGGCCATGCCGTCGCGGGCGAGGGTGGTCATGACGCAGCGCATGGTCGGCAGGTCGACCCGGGCGGCGGCCGACCCGAGCGAGAGCGTCGAGCCGGTCCAGCCGTTCTCCGGGAAGCCGCCTTCCGCACCGCCGTCGATGAGGACGTTGGGCCGGTAGCGGCGCACGTCGAAGTCGGCGTCGGGCGCGAGCTCGGAGAGCCGTCGCAGCGTCGCGCCGGTGATGACGTGCAGGGTGGTCAGGTCGAAGAAGGTGCCCGCCGGTGCCATCGACGAGACCGGGATGTCGCTGATCCGGTCGCCGCCCTCACGGCGGCCGCCGCTCATCGCCTCGACCAGGTCGTCCGGCGCGAGCCCCTCGATCGACGGCCACACCTCCTCGATGGTCTGGCCCTCCCCGGCGCCACGCACCAGCGTGACCTCGCGCCCGAGGAAGGCGGACAGGCGGGCGTCGACGTCGGCGGAATCGCTGCGGACGGACGACCCGTCGGGGAACGTGATGGCCACGGGGGGCACCTCGCCGGCAGCCGGCTCGTCGACGAAGGCCGCGGCCAGCTGCACCAGCTGCGACCACTTGCGCGGATGCTTGCCGGTCGCGACCCTGCCGTCGCGACGGTCGACGACCGCGTACGCCCGGTCACCGGACAGCCCCCGGTCGCCCAGCTGCACCGAGGCGAGCTGCTCGCCCAGCATCGACTTGACGGGGTAGCGGTACAGCGCTGCGACGTGCCCGACCGGCTCCATGGCGGCACAAGCTACCGGGCGTGAGACAGTGCGCCGCATGCAGGTGAGACGGCTGACCCCACACCTCGGCGCCGAGATCTCCGGCGTCGAGCTGCGCGCCGGCGTCGACGACGCGACGGCCGGGGCGATCCGCGCGGCGCTCGACGAGCACCTCGTCCTCTTCTTCCGCGACCAGGAGATGTCGGATGACGAGCACCTGCGGTTCGCGTCGGTCTTCGGGACGCCCAACGTCTTCCCCGCCACGCGGGCCCGGGGCCTCGACCAGCCCCTCGAGTGGCTCGAGGACACCGCCGACAGCCCGCCGAAGGCCGACCTCTGGCACACCGACGTCGCCTTCCTGGCCGAGCCGCCCGACGTCGCCGTCCTGTCCATGCAGGACACCCCGGAGCTCGGCGGCGACACGCTCTGGCTCAGCCTCTACGCCGCGTACGACGCATTGTCGGCGCCTCTGCGCGGCTTCGTCGACACCCTCGAGCAGGACCTGCACCCCGGCCCGACCATGAAGGCGAGCCTCGAGCTGCAGTTCGGCCCCGGGATCTACGAGAAGGTGGCCGAGGAGTTCGCCGGCGCCCGTCACCCGCTCGTCCGCCGGCACCCGGTGACCGGCCGCGCCGCGCTCTTCATGTGCGGCCGCTACGTGCAGCGCCTCGCCGGCCTGTCCCAGGTCGAGAGCGACGCCCTCATCGCCCTGCTCCGCGAGGGGCTGAACGACCCGGGCATCCAGTGCCGGTGGTCATGGCAGCGCCACGACGTCGCCGTGTGGGACGAGCGCGTCACCAACCACCGGGCCCTGTCCGACCATTACCCGGCGCACCGGCTGGTACGGCGGTGCACCGTGGGGGCGGGTGTCCCGCTCGGCGTCGGCTGAGCGGGACACCCTTCCGTCACGAGCCCGGCAGGTAGGTCTTCTCCAGCGCGACGACGTTCTTCTCGTCGCAGTTGTAGATGTCCTGGTTGGGCTGCGTGACATCGCGGTCGTAGACGAAGCCGTTCGGTGTGGCATCCATGATCACGTAGCACCGGGTCTGCTTCGGGTTCTTCGGATCGGTGTCTCGGGCCGGGAACAGGCCGCCGGCGGTCCAGGCCTTCTCGGTGCCGGCCTTCTCGAGCACGCAGTCCTGCGTCAGGTTGTCACCGCAGGCCGTCGCCGACTTCGCCCACAGCGCCCAGGCGCTGAAGCCCAGCGCGGTGAAGTCGGTGTACGTCGGGTCGCTGGTGCCGTCCTTCAGGATCGTCTTGATCTCACGAACGATCGGGTAGTTCTCCAGCTCGAACGGCAGGTGGCTGAAGTACTGGTACATCTTGGGAGCGTTGCCGACGCTCTTGATCGCCGTGATGGTCTGAGGCTCGTAGTACGCGTTGCCCAGCAGCAGCCAGTCGAGCTTGAGGCCGATCGCACTGATCGCCGTCAACTCGGGGGCGATGTAGGCAGCGCTGCCCGTGGCGTTGAAGTAGCCACCTGCACCGGAGCCCTTGATCTCCTCCATGTACGGGCGCCAGTTCGTCACCAGCGGCGGCCGCTCGGAGTAGTTGGCGACCTTGAAGCCCTCCTTCTCGAGGGCGTCACGGGTGCGCAGCCCCTGCGCGGTGAGCGAGGCGATGTTGCTGCTGCCCACGGCGACGCCGGACTTGACGGTGTCCGGGTACTTGAGTCCCATCAGCCGGAGCGGCCCGTACTGGAACTCGTTGGCCGGGTTGGGCGTCGGCTGCACCTGCAGGCCGGCCGACACCGCGTCGGGCGACACGACGTAACCGGGGATCTGACCGAGCTTGCAGGCCAGGCGGGGCTTCACGCTCGGTGCGTCGAACGCGTTGCCGTTGCCGACGAGCATGAACTCCTTCTGACAGGCCGAGATCATCTGCTGCCCGGCGTTGAAGAGCTTCGCGTCGTACTTGGTCAGCGAGAGCTTGCGGCCGTTGATGCCACCCGCGGCGTTGCACCACTTCACGAAGGCGTCGCCGACCTGGAAGAACTCCTTGCCGAGGCCGGGGGCGGCGGCCGCGCCCGGGTCGGCCATGGTGCCGACGTCGATCGTGGTCGCGGTCAGACCCCGGCCGCTGCCACCCTTCGCCGTACCGGGACCGCAGATCGCCTTGAGGTCACCGAAGTCACCGGCCGCCGGCGCGGCCGAGCCTCCCGAAGTCGGCGCGGCCGATGAACCGATCGTCCCGGCTCCACCCGGGGCACTGGCAGGAGGCGTGTCCGACGAGCCCGACCGGGCACAGCCCGCCACCGACGCGAACGTGGCCAGCGCCACCCCCATGGCCACCAGTCGCGTGCCTCGCTGCACCGATTGACTTCTCATCCGGTCGACTCCGCCTCTCGCCGGTCCGGATCCCCGCCGCCACCATCGGCAACGCAGTCGGACGAATGTGACCCGCGCCACATTTGCAGCGCTGCCGGGAGAATGACGCAGAACGCCGGACCCGTCGAGGCGGATCGGGATACCGGTCCGATCCGGTCCGGATATGACCGGGTATGTCCGGCCAGGCTCGGGTGTCAGCCGTCCGAAAGCCAGGTCGTGCGTACTCTCGCCGCGAAGCGCTGAGGAAGGGACCCGGGGGTCGAGGACGTCGTGGAGCTGACCGACGCCGAACGCATGGCGCGCTACCACATGCAGGTCCACGGCCTGCACGGCTGGGCGTTCCGCTTCGACAAGGCCACCCGGCGCTTCGGGTGCTGCGACTTCACCCACCGCACGATCAGCCTGAGCCGCCGGATCGTCCTGTTGAACGAGCCCGATCGGGTACGCCTGACCGTCCTCCACGAAGTCGCCCACGCACTCGCCGGTCCCGGCGCCGGCCACGGGAAGATGTGGCGCGAGATTGTCCTACGGCTCGGGGGTGACCCGCAGCGGTGTTACGGCGCCGAGGTGGCGCTCCCCGACCGGCCCGCCAAGAACCCGCGCCGCGCTGCTGCGCCGGCCGCTCGTGCCGTGTTCGTCGTCAGCGCGCGGGGCGTCGTCACCGTTCCGCGCATGCGGACACGCCGGAATCAGCCAGCTACCCAGCGTTAACGCTGTTCGCTGACAAGATCCCCCTGTCGACGACGCCGTCGACCCGGGGGAGGTCAGGGGCGCGTGCACGGGCAGGTCTCGAGGCGGGTGCTGATCGGCGGCTCCGCTGCAGCGGTGGTCGCGATCGTGGCAGCCACGCCTTCCGAGGTGCTTCCCGGCCGCATCAGCGCCGGCGAGGTCCCACCGCTGGTCCCGGCGCCGGCCATGCCGACCCCGTCGCCGACCCCTCCCTCGCCACAGCCGACGCAGCGGCCCCGGCTGCTGTCGGACACCGGCCGACTGGCCCCGAACGAGCTCGGCGACGTCCCGATCCTCATGTTCCACCGGGTGAGCGACCCGGTGATCGGCCAGTACGACATCACGCCCGATGCCTTCTGGGACGTGCTCGACCGGCTCTACCGCGAGGGCTACCGACCGATCCGGCTGGTGGATCTCGTACGCCGGCAGATCGACGTGCCGCGCGGACGTACGCCTGTCGTCCTGACCTTCGACGACTCGAGCCCCGGTCAGTTCCACCGTTTCGCGACCGGCGGCATCGACCCGCGGTCGGCGGTCGGCGTGCTGACGGCGTTCGCCCGCAAGCATCCCCGCTTCCGCCCGACGGCCACCCTCTTCCTGAACGCCCATCCCTTCGCCGATGCCAACACGACCGGCGCGCTGCGCCACCTCGTCGGTGCGGGCTACGAGCTGGGCAACCACACGATGGATCACCTGAACCTCGCCCAGGTCTCGGCGGCCACCGCGCGGGACGACATCCTCGAGCTGCAGGGTCTGATCGCGGGCGCCGTACCCAAGGCCGTCCCGGCGACCTTCGCGCTGCCGTTCGGGGCGTGGCCGTCCGACCGCGGTGTCGCCATCGCCGGAGGCACCGCGGCGGGGCAGTACCGCCACGAGGGTGTCGTGCTGGCGGGCTGGGAGCCGGCGCCGTCCCCGTACACGAGCAGCTGGGACCCGACCGCCATCACGCGGATGTGCGCCACGAGCTGGGCCGGCGGCAAGCAGGACTACTACGCCAACTGGTGGCTCGACACCTTGGCCCGGAATCCGGGGCGGCGTTTCGTCGCCTCGGGCCGTCGTGGGACGGTGACCTTCCCCCGGCAGTTGGGCGCCGCGCTGCATCCCCGCTTCGCGCGCCAGGCCCGTCCGTACGACGTCTGAAGGAGCTCCTCGTGGACCACCGGGAGATCGAGGTCCGCGCCGAGGGGCCGGTCACGACCGTCACCCTCAACCGGCCCGCGGCGCTCAACGCCATCACACCCCGGATGCTGGAGGAGCTCGGCGCCGCGTTCGACGCGCTCGGAGACTGCCGGGTGGTGGTCCTGACCGGGGCCGGCCGGGCCTTCAGCTCGGGGGTCGACCTGAAGGCACTCGGCGGGCGCAGCCTCGAGGGCGGGTCGGTGGGCGATCTCCTCGACGTGCCGGCGCGACGGGTGATCGAGTTGATGCGCACGGTCGACGCCGTCGTCGTGGCCGCCGTCAACGGCTTCTGTTTCACCGGCGCGCTCGAGCTCGCTCTGGCCGCCGACATCGTCGTCGCGGCCGAGGAGGCGAAGTTCGCCGACACCCACGCGAAGTTCGGGCTGCGGCCCACCTGGGGCATGAGTCAGCGGCTGCCGCAGGCGGTCGGCCCGGCCCGGGCACGCTGGCTGTCGCTCACCGCCAAGCAGTTCACCGGCGTCGACGCCGAACGCTGGGGCCTCGCCGCCGTCGCCTGCCCGCTGGCCGACCTGCAAGCGACGGTCGACGACCTCACCCGGACGCTGGTGGCGCAGAGCGCGGGCTCACTACGGGCGTACAAGGACCTGCACCGCCGGTACGACGAGCAGCTCGCCGCGGGCCTCGCGTACGAGGAGCGCACGGGCTACGAGATCGCCGACACCGAGGAGCGCATCGGCGGCTTCCGGTGAACCGCGAACAGACCGTGGTGGCCGGCCTCGCCGTCACCGTCGTGCAGCCGGACGCCCCGAACGGACGCGTGCTCTACTGCCTGCCCGGCGGTGGCATGTCGCGCCGCTATTTCGACCTGGCGGCGACCGGGTTCAGCATGGCGGAGCACCTCGCCGGCCAGGGCTTCACGTCGGTGCTCATCGACCATCCGGGCGTCGGTGACAGCCCGCCGCCGGACGATCCCTGGTCGCTCACGCCGCACGTGGTGGCGGCGGCGGACTTCGCGGCCGTGGCCGAGCTGCACGACCGGCTCGGCGGGATCGCGATCGGCGTAGGGCACTCGATGGGCGCCATGCTGACCGTCACCCTGCAGGCCCGGCACCGGCCGTTCGCCGGGGTCGGCCTGCTCGGCTTCGCGCAGATCCGCGAATACGCACAGACCGAGCTGGCGGCGCACCTGTCGCCCGCGGAGCTCGCCGTGCTGGACGACCCCGCCGCGGTCGAGGCGCAGCTCGTGACGCTGGCGCAGGCGCGCTTCAGCCGGTCGCTGCCGAGGGGGACCACCGCCCGGTCGCCCTTCCTGCTCGGCGGCATGGACGTCCCTGCGGTGGCCCTGGCCGCGATGGACGCCTGCGCGACGCATCTGGTCGCGGTGTGCGGCCTCGGAGCGATGCTCAAATGTGCGGCGCCGGAGATGGCCGTGCTCGACGTGCCGGCCTTCGTCGCCTTCGGCGAGCACGACATCACCGGCCCGGCCCGTGACACCGCCAACGCGCTGCCCCGCTGCCGCGACATCACCCTCTTCGAGCTGGCCGGCGCCGGCCACAACCACAACGTCGCACCCAACCGGGTGGAGCTCTGGGACCGGCTGGGGCGCTGGGCTCGCGACATCGGGATCCCGCGATGACGAGCACTCCCCCCGGTGCTGCCGGGTCGCGCGTGCGGCGCAGCGACGGCGAGGCCACCTGGCGGCGCGTCCTCGACGCCGCGGTCGAGTGCATCCTCGCCCGCGGCTACTACCGCGCCAGCTCCAACGAGATCGCCCGCCAGGCCGGAGTCACCTGGGGGGTCATCCAGCACCAGTTCGGCACCCGCGAAGGCCTGCTGCTCGCCGTGCTCAACGACCGCTGGGCGGCGATGGAGCGGCACATCGAGGCCTCCCGCGTCTCCGGCGCCACTCTCGAGGAGCGCATCGCGTCGGTCTTCGACGTGCTTGCCGAGTACTACGGCAAGCCCCCGCATCTCGCCCAGCTGCAGATCCTGCTCGACCTCGGGGCCAACCCGCAGACGTCCGAGGAGACCCGGCTCGCCGTGGCGGCCCACGGCGAGGCGCTGCTGCACGCCTGGCAGCCGCTCTTCGAGAGCGCCCTCGGCGAGGCGGCGCACGACGTCGACCTGGTCCGCTTCGCCTTCCTCACCCTGCGCGCCTACCTCACGAACCAGATGATCGCCGGGCAGATCACCCAGCTGCCGGAGGACGCCGCGATCCGCCGGCTGCTGATCTCCGGGGTCGCCGCCGCCATCACGGCCGAGGCCGCCGAGCGCGGGCTGCGCATCGATTGAATGGTCCGCTCGAGATGTGACCTGGCGCACCAAGCACTTCACGGGCACGATGCGTGCATGCGCTCAATGTGGAGCACCTGTTGACCGGCCGAGATCTGAGCGGCCGTGTCGCCATCGTGACGGGAGCGGCCTCCGGCATCGGGGCCGCCGCCGCGCAAGAGCTCGCGTCGTGCGGGGCCAAGGTGGTCGTCGCCGACGTCAATGAGGACGGGGCAGGATGGGTCGCCGAGGCCATCATCGCTGCCGGCGGTGTCGCGGCCCCGCACGAGGTTGAGCTCGCCGATGAGTCGTCGATCGAGGGACTCGTCGCCGCCGCTGCCGGACTCTTCGGCGGTGTCGACATCCTGCACAACAATGCAGCGGCCTCGAACCCCGAGATCATGGGCCGAGACATGGACGTGCTCGGCATGGACGCGGCGGTGTGGGACGCAGCCTTCGCCGTGAACCTCCGCGCTCAGATGCTGATGTGCAAATACGTTCTTCCGCACATGATCGCGAAGGGCAAGGGCGTCGTGGTCAACATGTCGTCCAACTCGGCGCTCGCCGGAGACCTGTCGCGGGTGGCCTACGGGGCATCCAAGGGCGGGGTCAACGCGCTGACCCTGTACGTCGCCACCATGTACGGCAAGCAGGGCGTGCGCTGCAACGCCATCTCACCCGGGCTCGTCATGACCACGGCCGCCGAGACCAACCTCACCGACTTCGACCGCAAGGTCTTCCAGGACAGCCATCTGACGCCCGAGATCTGCCGACCCGGGGATGTCGCCAAGCTCGTCGCTTTCCTGGCCTCCGACGACTCCGCCTTCATCACCGGCGAGATCATCCGCATCGACGGCGGCATGTTGAGCCACACGCCCGTCTATGCGCAGTACCTGGCTGCGGCCGGCGACAACTCATGACCGACCGGAGGCTGGACATGCCCGATTTCTCGTTCGACCCGTTCGACCCGGCTTACTTCGCCGACCCGTTCTCGTCGTATCAGGTGATGCGCGACGAGCATCCGGTCTACCGGCGGGAGATCGAGAACCACCGTGTCTGGCCGCACTACTGGATGCTGACCCGCTCTGACGACGTGAACCGCGCCGCCTCCGACTGGAAGCGCTTTTCTTCCGCCGGCGGCACCCTGGTCGACACCAACATCAGCCTCATCCCGCCGAACATGTTCAACATGGACCCGCCGCGACATGACGAGCTGCGGAGCATCCTGGTCCGCAACCTCACCCCGGCCCGGGTCGCGGCGCTGACTCCGCACGTCATGTCGTACGTCAACGAGCTCATCGACGGTTTCGTGGCGGAGGGCCGCTTCGATGCCCAGCAGCAGTTCGGGCACCTGATCCCCACCATCACGATGTGCGTGCTGATGGATCTGCCGATGGCCGACCGCGAGCAGTTCCTCAAGTGGAACCTCGACACGATGGCCGGCGCGGACTTCACCAGCCCGGAAGCCCTAGCCGCCTACGGGGAGATGGGCTCGTACTGGGTGGAGCTCGTCTCCGAGCGCCGCGGCGCCTCCGGCACCGACCTCATCTCGCAGATCGTGAACCACCAGCTGCCCGGTGAGGACCTCAGCGACGACGAGATCGGCGGCTTCTGCTCGCTGCTGCACGACGCGTCGCAGAACACGACGATGAACATGATCACCCATGGGGTGCTGACCCTGGGCCGGCACCCCGAGGCGCGAAAGCTGCTCAAGGAGCAGCCGGAGCTCTGGGACCAGGCGATCGAGGAGCTGCTGCGTTTCGTGTCGCCGGTGCAGGGACTGACGCGTAACACGACGGTCGACGTCGAGCTGCACGGCGTCACGATCCCGGCCGGCGACCAGGTGCTGCTGCTGTACGGCTCGGCCAACCACGACGAGCGGGCCTACCCCGACCCGGAGCGCTTCGACATCACGCGCGCCGGCAGCAAGGCGCACTGGGCCTTCGGACACGGCATCCACTACTGCCTCGGCAACGCGGTCGCTCGCCTCGAGATCAGCTGCGGGCTGCGCGGGCTGGTCGAGCGCATCGGCGATTGGGAGGTCGTCGAAGATGCGGTCGAGCTGAACCAGCTCGTACCCACGCGAGGCGTCGCGACGGCACCCGTCGTCTTTGCGCCGGCGACCGGCTGACACGACGGAGCACCCATGAGCGACAACCCGTACGCATTCGACCCCATGGACGCCACGCGCACCAAGGACTGGAGCCTGCTCGCGCAGATCCGGCAGGAGTGCCCGGTCGTCCGCCCGACCGAGGGCGTCGTCTACACGTCGCTGTGGAAGGACACCGACGAGGTGTTCCGCGGCTACCGGAGGTACTCGTCGGTCGGCGACATGCGCGCACCGGGCGTCACCGTCCCGATGGAGGAGAGCTTCCTCGGCGAGATCGACGCCCCGCTGCACCCGCGCATCCGCAAGCTGCTGCTGCAGGGCTTCACCCTGCGCGCCGCGCAGGCGGCCGAGGAGTGGACCCGCGCTAACGTCCGGCGCCGCCTGCAGCCGATCGCCGACGCCGGCGAAGGCGACTTCATGGCCACGCTCGCCATCCCGCTCCCGGGCTCGGTGGCGGCCCATGAGCTCGGCATCCCGGACGAGCTGCACGACCAGGTCATGGACTGGTGCAACGAGCTGCTGCACAGCACGTGGCCGGCGCTGGGCAGGACCGAGCGCGGCGAAGGGATCGCCGGGGCGTTCCCCGAGTTCGCCGCCGTGCTCGACGACCTGATCGCCGAGCGCCGTAACGCCACCGGCGAGCCTGCCGACCTGCTCGCCATCATGGTGCGCAACGAGGCAGAGGACGGCTGGAAGCTGCCGGAGCAGCACGTGCGCACCCTGGCCATCAACATCCTGGCCGGGTCGCTGTCGTCCTCGTACATGATAGGCAACCTGCTTTACCGTTACGTCACCGACGTCGACGGCTTCGCCCGTGTCATCGACGCGGATCGCTCGCTCATCCCCGACGCGGTCGAGGAGTCATTGCGCTTCGAGGCGCCGGTGGCGTTCCTGTTCCGCACCGCTCTGGAGGACGGGGAGATCGGCGGCTGCCCGGTGCATCAGGGCGAGCACATGATGATGGGCATCGCGTCGGCCAACCGCGACGACAGCGTCTTCCCGGACGGCAGCTCCTACCGGCTCGACCGCGACAACACCCGCAAGCACCTCGCCTTCGGGGCCGGCCCGCACCTGTGCCTCGGCAACCACCTCACCCGCATGGTCGGCACCGTGATCCTCGAGGAGATGCTCGACCTGTTCCCGCCCGGCACGCTGCGCCTCGCCGACGGCTACGAGTGGGCCTGCGTCGCCCACCCCATGGAGTACGGGCCGGAGTCACTCGACGTCGTGGTGACGCGTTGACCGATCACCGGAGCGCGGAGGCACTCGCACTGGTCGGCACCTACCGGGTGCTCAGCATGGACTCGACCACCGACGACGGGGTGGTGGAGCGTCAGTTCGGTGACCGGCCGGAGGGCTTCATCACCTACACGGCCGAGGGCTACATGATGGCGCTGCTCTCGCGGCCGGACCGGGCGCCGTTCGTCGACGGCGACATCATGGGCGGCCGGCCGCAGGAGCAGATCGACGCCTTCCTGTCGGCGAGTGCGTTCGCCGGTCGCTACGAGGTTATCGACGGCAGGATCGCCCACCATCTCGAGGCCGCATCGTTCCCGAACTGGAAGGGCACGACCCAGGTGCGCGACTACGAGCTGACGCCGACCCACCTCACGCTGCGTCCACCCCGGCTGCTGATGAACGGCAAATGGCGCACGTCCCGCGTGCACCTCGAGCGCCTCACGCCGTGGGCGGTCGACTGAGTGGTCACAAGGTGGGCGGAAGGCCGAGCATGGTGATCGCGTTGCCGCGCACGATGAGCTCCAGCTCCTCGGGCGAGACCTGCTCGGCCATCCGCTCGACCACCTTCAGGGTGTGCGGCCAGGTCGTGTCCTGATGCGGGTAGTCGATCTCGAACGCGATCTGCGTGATCCCGACGGCGTCGCGGTTACGCAGTCCGGCCTCGTCGTCGAAGAAGCAGCCGTAGACCCGGCCTGCCATGTACGTGCTCGGCGGCTGGGTGATGATCGCCGGTAGTTCCGCGTACGCGGAGTGCACGAAGACGTTGTCGAGCCGCTCGAGGATGAAGGGAATCCACCCGATCTGACTCTCGGAGTAGGCCAGCTTGAGGGTCGGGAAGCGGACCAGCAGCCCCGATACGAGCCACTCGACCAGCGACAGCTGCGCCATGCTGAACGTCATCGCGGTGTTGGCGGCCCGGGGTGCGTAGGGGCTGGTCTCGGCCATCCGCGACCCGGAGCCGATGTGCATGCAGAGCACCGTCCCGGTCTCGTCGCAGGCGGCGAAGACGGGGTCCCAGTAGCCGTCCGGATCGTGGATCGACGGCAGCCCGAGGTGGTGCGGCATCTCCGGGAAGGTGATGGCCCGGCAGCCGCGCGCCGCGTTGCGCCGGATCTCGGCGGCGGCGGCCACCGGGTCCCAGAGCGGGATGAGCGCGACGGGCAGCAGCCGCCCACCGGACGCTCCGCACCACTCCTCGAGCATCCAGTCGTTGTAGGCCGTCACGGAGCGCATCGCGAGCGCCGAGTCCTTCGCCTCGAGGAACATCTGCCCGCAGAAGCGCGGCACGTACGGGAAGCACAGCGAGCGCTCGGTGTGGTTCGCGTCCATGTCGGCGAGCCGGGCGACCGGGTCGTAGCAGCCGGGACGCATGTCGGCGTACGCGATGGCGTCGGTGTTGTGCGACTCCATGGGATAGCCGGCGCACGCCACGACCTTGGGGACCGGCTTGGCCAGGTCCTCGTACAGCCACCAGTCGACGACCGGTCCCTCGCCGCCCTTCTTGTACGCCACCCGCAGCGTTCGCGGATCCTTCTCGATGCCGACGGTGTCCTGCACGACCCGCGGGCCGCGGTCGCGGTCGCGGGCCGGCAGCCGGTCGGTCCAGACGTGCGGCGGCTCGACGACGTGGTCGTCGACGGAGATGATCCACGGCAACTCGGATGCGGCTCCGGTGGTCATC
This sequence comes from Frankiaceae bacterium, assembly GCA_965199805.1. GTDB lineage: Bacteria > Actinomycetota > Actinomycetes > Frankiales > Frankiaceae > DATAZK01. The sequence goes on from CBDATO010000001.1 coordinate 1,541,673, forward strand.
GGCGTCCTCCTCGGATCAGGGCTCCGGGACGTCGTCCGGTCGGTTGACCATCGAGAATGGTGACCTCACCGCCCACGACGGTGGCCCGGAAGCCGGTGGATCGCTGCTCGATGCGCGGCTGGCCCGCCGGCAGGTCGTGCACCAACCGGGGCATCGCCGGGGCGACCCGGTCGGGATCGAACACGTTGAGGTCGGCCACCGCCCCCTCGCGCAGCAGGCCCCGGTCGGCGAAGCCCCACGCCCGCGCCGGCGCGAGGGTCAGCATGCGCACCGCCTCCTCCAGGGAGAAGTCGCCCCGCTGCCGCACCCAGTACGCGAGCAGATGGGTCTGGATCGAGCTGTCGCTGATCTGGCTGACGTGGGCGCCGGAGTCGGAGAACGTCGGCACCGTGCGCGGGTGCTTCATCGCGGCGCGCACCCCGGCGACGTCGAACGGCGCGAACGTCTGGACGAAGAACTGCTCGAGGTCCGTCTCGAGCGCCAGCTCGATCATCGCCTCCACGGGGTCGACGCCCCGCAACCGGGCAACTTCGTTGACCGTCGGGTTCGGCGGCACGGGACCGTCCAGCACCCGCATCCGGTCGAAGTCGGGCTTGCGGGCCTCGGCGCCGATGGCGCGGCCGTACTCGCTGACGTGGGCCGACCGGACCAGCCGCTCGCGTACGTCCGGATCGGTGAGAGCGCGGCGCTGCTCCTCGAGCGGCAGGGCGCGGATCGGCGCCCACTCGGGCAGCCCGTCGAACGGCAGGCGGCTGCGGAACGACGACATCGACCCGATGCCGCGGGGATGGGTGAGGCCGAACATCCGCCCGCCGGCAGCCGCTGCGGCGTCGAGCAGGTCGAGCGTGCGTCCGCCCGAGGTCGCCCCGATGGCGAAAGGCACGCCCGTGGACACCGCCAGGTCGATCAGCCGCTGGTCGTAGGCCGCGCGGTCGGGCTCGGCGGGTGGGTCCTGCACCAACTGGAAGACGCCGTGACCGCTGCGGCCCACCACGTCCACCAGGGCACAGACCTCCGACCACTCGGCCAGCCGCGATGCCACCGGTCGGTCGTCGGAGGTCTCGTGATGCCGGGTACGCGAGGTGCTGAAGCCGTAGCCGCCCGCCGCGAGTGACGCGGCGAGCTCGCGGGCCATCGCGTCGAGATCGGCTGCGGACGCCGGCTCGGTGAACGCCCGCTCGCCCATCACGTGCGTGCGCAGGGCGGAGTGGCCGACGTTGGCCGCGTAGTTGATCGCCTTCGGGACGGCGTCGACCGCATCCAGGTATTCACCGAAGCTGGTCCAGCTCCAGTCGATGCCGGCCTCCATCGCAGCACCCGAGATGTCCTCGGCGCGCTCGAGGTTGCGCAGCACCAGGTGCCGCTGCTCGGGGGCCGCCGGGGCGAGCGTGAAGCCGCAGTGACCCATCACGACGGTGGTCACCCCGTGCCAGCAGGACGACGTGCCGAGCTCGTCCCAGAAGATCTGGGCATCCATGTGGGTGTGCCCGTCGATGAAGCCGGGCGTCACCACCTGCCCGGCCGCGTCGATCTCCTCCCGCGCCGGCTCGGTGAGGCGGCCGATGGCGGCAATGCGGCCGGCGGTCACCGCGACGTCCGCCCGGTAGGACGCCAGGCCGCTGCCGTCGACGACCTCGCCGCCGCGGATGACCAGGTCGTACGACATGGGGTCACCATAGAGAGCTCTGTAGCCAGTGGCTACATCGGGCTGGCGCCCAACACGGTAGGTGACGACCGCCGCTGACGGCGCTTCGCGCTCGAGTCGCGAAGTCCTGCTCAGCAGTGCCGCATCCGACCAATTGCGTCGAACCGCCCATGTCGTGCCCGGCCGCCGACTACCGTGAGTGACACCGGTGACCGGTCCCGGATGGGGGAGCCTGATCATGTTCTCGTTCGTACGCGCATCTCGCCGACGCGGCGCGCCCGCCGTGCTGGCGGTGTTGCTCGCAGGCTCAGGTCTGCTGGCGGCCGGTTGCACCGTCGCCCCGGTGGATCCGCTGAAGATCCCCGCGAGCCCGACCTCCACGGCGGGCGTGCGCAGCGTGACCGTGAGCTGGAAGGCGCCGACCGGACCGGTCGCGCGCTACCTCGTACACATGGTCGGCGCCGGAAACACGACCTGCGCCAAGAGCCCTTGCACGATCGCCGGCCTCGCCGCCGGTCACCCGTACGCCTTCTCCGTCGCCGCGGTCGGCCTCACCGGCAAGACCGGCCCGTACACCGGCAACAGCAACACGGTCGTTCCCCGGGCGCCCGCCGACCCGCTGCAGCTCCCGGCCCGCCCGACCGCGACGGCCGGCGTGCGCAGCGTGACCGTGAGCTGGAAGGCGCCGACCGGACCGGTCGCGCGCTACCTCGTACACATGGTCGGCGCCGGAAACACGACCTGCGCCAAGAGCCCCTGCACCATCACCGGTCTCGCCGCCGGCCACCCGTACGCCTTCTCCGTCGCCGCCGTCGCCGCGAACGGCAGAACGGGCCCCTACAGCGCGAACAGCAACACCGTCGTGCCGTCGGCGCCCGCGCCCGTCAGCCCGACCGATCCGACACCCACGAACACGCGTCCGACCCTCCCGGCCGCCGCAAGCAGCATGTGGCAGACCAACGGCACCGTCTGGGCCCTCGCACTGCGCAACCACGTGCTCTACGCGGCCGGTGACTTCACCTCGATCCGCCCGCCGGGCGCCAAGGCGGGCACGAGCGAGACCCCGATGCGCCGGCTCGCGGCGTTCCACGCCGACGGTCCCGCGGCAGGCACCCCCTGCACGACGGCGAACCCGTGCCCCGGCATCGGTGCCTGGGCCGACCGGGCCATCGACGGCCGGGTATGGGCCCTGAACATCTCCCCCGACGGCAGCACCCTGTACGCGGGCGGCGACTTCCTGTTCGTCGGCGCCGCGCACAGCAAGGCGGCCGCCTTCGACCTGACGGCCCAGGGCGGCCCCGTCCTGCCGTGGAACCCGCAGATCAGCGGCGGCAGCGTCCGCGCGATCACGAGCACCGCCTCGACGATCTACGTGGGCGGTGCGTTCACCACCGTCGCCGGCAACGCCCGTCCGCAGAACGCCGCGTTCGACGCCCGCTCGTACGCCTGGATCCCCGGCTTCGGCGCGACCGTGGACGGCAGCATCTATGCGCTCCTTGCCGGCCCGGGCAACCGGCTGGTCCTCGGTGGCCACTTCCGCACCGTCAACGGCGCCGCCCACTCGGGCATCGCACAGGTCGACCTCACCACGGGCACGACGAACGGCCCGATGTCGAACACGATCATCCCCGCCGGCGACACGACGACCTTCTACTCCGACGTGAAGACGCTGATCACCGACGGCACGTACGTCTACGTCGGTGCCGAAGGGACCGGCCGTGGGGTCTTCGACGGCCAGGTCTCCGTCGACCCGAGCACCGGCAACATCGCGTGGAAGGACAACTGCCTCGGCGCCACCCAGGCGCTGGCCCTGATCGGCAACGTCCTCTACGTCGGCTCGCACTCGCACGACTGCTCGAGCGTGCCCAGCGGCGGCTTCCCGCAGAAGCCGTACGACAACGGGCCCAACTCCTGGCACCACCTGAACGCCCAGCAGGCCCGGGCGACGTCCACGACCGCGGGCGGCCAGCTGCTCACCTGGCTCCCGAAGCTGAACCCCGGCCCGACCAACGCCGCTTCGCCGAACGAGCTGGGCCCGCGTGCCCTCGCCACCGACGGCACCACCCTCTTCGTGGGCGGCCAGCAGACCACCGTGAACGGGGTCGCCCAGCAGGGGCTCACCCGCTTCGTGGCCGGCGGCACCGGCACGGCCCCGAAGGCCCCGGCCGCCACCGCCACCCGGGTCGGCAACGACGTCACCGTTCGTTGGACCGGCTCGAGCGACCAGGACGACGCGAAGCTCTCCTACCGGATCTACCGCAACGGCGTCGCGATCTACGCCCTCGACGGGCAGGCCGCCCCGTGGTGGGTCAACAAGAGCTACGTCTACCGCGACCGCAACGCCCCGGCCGGCGCGACGTACACCGTCAAGGTCTTCGACGCCTTCGGCCTGACCGCCCAGACGGCGGTCGGTGCCCCCGCGAGCGCGGGCTATGCGGCCACCGTGCTCGCCGCCCAGCCGTCACTGTTCTGGCGGCTCGACGAGTCCAACGGCGTGACGGTCAAGGATGCCTCCGGCAACAACCGGACCGGCACCTACCGCGGGACCACCACGCTGAACAAGGCGGGAGCCGTCGACAAGGACGCCGCCATCGGCCAGAACGGGTCCATCAGCACGACGGTCGCGCAGAACGCCGCCCCGGCCGCACCGCCGAAGAACTTCAGCCTCGAGCTGTGGTTCCGTACCACGTCCACGACCGGAGGCCGGCTCATCGGCTGGTCCAACGCGGCCACCGGCAGCAGCGCCCACCCCGACCGGACGCTGTACCTGAACAAGTACGGCCAGCTGAACTACACGACGTTCGGGTCCTCCTCGTGCGTGAACGGCAACGTCTTCTACATCGCGAACACCTGCTACCTGTGGAGCCAGCAGGAGTTCAACGACGGAGGCTGGCACCACGTCGTCGTCACGCAGTCGTCCACCACGGGCGCGGTCCTCTACGTCGACGGCAACAACGTCAGCTCGTTGCCGCAGGCGACCGCACCGGCCACGTACGCCGGCCTCTGGCGGCTCGGCGGCGACGACATGACCGCCATGCCGCTCAAGGGCAGCACCAGCGGCTGGAACGGCGACCTCGACGAGGTGGCCGTCTACCCGACCGTGCTGTCAGCCGCGCAGGTCACTGCGCACTGGCAGGCGGGCAACTGACACTCTGAGCCCATGACGGCGGGCAGCGGGACGTGTGACGGCCGGGTCGCCCTGGTGACCGGTGCCAGCAAGGGCGGCCCCGGTACGGCCATCGCCGTGCGGCTGGCCGCCGAAGGTGCCCGGGTGGTCATCACCGCCCGCGACGAGGCCGGGCTCGAGGTGACCCGGGCGCGGATCGCCGCTGCGGGCGGGGAGTGCCTGGTGCTGCCCGCCGATCTGTCCGACCCGGGCGGCGCCCGTACCGAGTTGGTGGCGCGCACCGAGGCGGCGTTCGGCCCGGTCGACATCCTGGTCAACAACGCGGCGGCCGGCGGCTACGCGCCCTTCGACGAGGTGCCCGCGCGTCACCTCGAGCGCTGCCTGCAGGTCAACCTCTGGGCGCCGTGGGAGCTCATGACGGCGGTGGTCGGCGGGATGCGGGAACGCGGCTCCGGCTGGATCCTCAACCTGACGTCGTTCAGCGCGGAACTCCCGCCGGGCCCACCCTTTCCGAGCAACAAGCCCTCCAAGGCCGGGTTCGCGTACGGGGCGAGCAAGGCGGCGCTCAACCGCCTCACCGTCGCGGCGGCCAGCGAGTGCGAGGGGCAGGGGGTCGCGGTGAACGCCCTCGCGCCTCAGGCGGCGATCGCCACGCCGCAGCTGGTGGCGGCCGGCTGGATCGACGAGACGATGTTCGAGCCGTTGGAGGCGACCGCGGAGGCTGCCCTGGCGCTGTGCACGGGTGATCCCGAGGTGCTGACCGGGCGTATCGCGTTCAGCCTGCAGCTGCTTCAGGAGCTCGGACGGCCCGTACGCGATCTGGCGGGCGACGCCCTCGTCGCGGGCTGGCAGCCGGCCGATCTGCCGGCGATCATCGCGGCCCAGGAGGCCAACCTCGCGGAGCGGGGCTGGCCCGACGCGTTCGACTTCGGCCGAGGGCACAGCCCACGGCCGTAGCCGGCGGATGGGACGATCAGACCTCGATGAGGATCTGCCCGTGCGGGATGACGATCCAGCCGTCGGGATCGGCCGCCCACCTGCGCCAGCCGTCTGCGATGGCGGCCAGCTCATCGGGTGAGCAGTCGCCGCCGGCGACGAGCTGCTCGGCCAGGGCGGAGCCCGTGATGCGGTCGGCCCACATCCCGCCCCACGCCGCCCGTGAGTCGACGGTCGCGTAACACCAGGTGGACGCACTCGCGGTGACGTCGCTGCACCCCGCCGCATGGGCCCAGGCGAGCAACCGGCGGCCCGCATCCGGCTCGCCGCCATTGGCGCGGGCGGCCCCTTCGTAGAGCTCGAGCCAGCGATCCAGCTCGGGCACCAGCGGCCACCAGGTGAACGCCCGGTAGTCGGCGTCGCGGGCGGCGACGATCCCCCCGGGCCGGCAGACCCGCACCATCTCGCGCAGCGCCAGCACCGGGTCCGATACGTGCTGCAGGACCTGGTGGGCGTGCACCACGTCGAAGCTGTCGTCCGTGAGGTCCAGGTCGTGCACGTCGCCCACGGCGTATCGCACGTTGCCCACGCCCTGGTGCTCGCACTCGCGAGGTCGGCGGTGATGGTGCCCGGCCCGCTCCCGACGTCGAGCAGGTGCTGCCCACGGTGCAGCCGCGGGGCGAGATACGCCGCCGAGTTCTCGACCGTTCGGGTGCGGTGCGAGCGCAGGACGCTCTCGGCGTGGCCGTGCGTGTAGCGCGTCATGGGACTACCGGGTGATGCCGAAGCGCTCCAGGCCGTACGCGTGGATCGCGTTGCCGCGCATGAACTTGTAGACCTCGTCGTCCGACAGCCCGGCCTTCTCGCAGATCCGGCGGGCGGTGTCCTCCGAGTGCGGGAACGTCGAGTCGGCGTGCGGGTAGTCGGTCTCGAAGCAGATCTGGTCCATGCCGATGACGTGCCGGTTGGCGAGGCCCGTCTCGTCGTCGAAGATGCAGCCCCAGATCCGGCCGGGCACGTACGTCGACGGCGGCTGCTTGAGGCTGGTGCCGAACGCGTTGTCGGCCCGCTCCTCGTAGAGCTTGTCGGCGCGCTCGAGCACGTACGGCATCCAGCCGACCTGGCCCTCGGCGTACGCGATGCGCATCTTCGGGAACCGGTCGAAGACGCCGGAGAACAGGTAGTCGACGAGCGAACCCATCGCGTTCTGGAAGGTCAGCACCGAGCTGACGATGAACGGCGCATCGGGCGAGGTCGACGGCATGCGTGACGAGGAGCCGATGTGCATGTTGACCATCGTGTTGGTCTCTTCGCAGGCCTGGAAGAACGGGTCCCAGAAGCGGTTCTCGTCGTGCACCGACGGCAGGCCGAGCGGCGTCGGGTTCTCGGTGAACGCGACGGCGAAGCTGCCCTTGTCGGCGCAGCGGCGGATCTCGTCGGCGGCGAGGTGGGCGTCCCACAGCGGGATCAGCGTGAGCGGGATCAGCTTGCCGTGGCCGTCACCGGCGCACCACTCGTCGATGATCCAGTCGTTGTACGCCTTGACGCACAGCAGCGCGAGCTCCTTGTCGGCCCGCTCCAGGAACGCCTGGCCGCAGAAGCGGGGCAGCACGTTGGGGTAGCAGATGGACGCCTCGACATGATTGGCGGCCATGTCCTCCAGCCGTTCCTTCTGCTTCCAGCAGCCGGGCCGGATCTCGTCGAACGTGACCGGCTCGGCGTCGAGGTTCTCGAAGCCGACGGCGGCCGACAGCTTGGGGAACGGGTAGATCAGGTCGTCGTAGATCCACCAGTCGCCCCAGTCACCCTCGGGAGCGCCCTTCTCGAACGAGAACGACCCGCCCTTGATCTTGAAGACACCGCGGTCGCGCTCCACGCGGGGCGCCCGGTCCTGGTACTTCGCCGGAAGCCGGCTGGTCCACAGGTCAGGCGGCTCGACCACGTGGTCGTCCACCGAGATGATCTTGGGGATCGTTGTCATGGGGCCGCCTCCAGTTTCGCAACAGGTAACAGAGTGCCGCACGCGCCGGGCGAGCGCCTAGCGTGGGGTCGATGCGCGATCTCCCGGCGGCCACCCTCGAGTTCCTCGTCGAGCGTCACCTCGCGACGTTGACGTCGCTGCGGGCCGACGGATCACCGCACGTCACCCCGGTCGGCTTCACGTACGACGCCGAAGCCGACCTCGCCCGGGTCATCTGCGACGCGGCCAGTGTGAAGGCGCGCCTGGCCGCGGCCGGTGGAGCGGTGGCGCTGTGCCAGGTCGACGGCGGGCGCTGGCTGACCGTCGAGGGCCACGGCACCGTCAGCGGCGACCCGGCACGCGTCGCCGAGGCCGTGCGCCGGTATGCCGAGCGCTACCGCCAGCCTCGGGAGAACCCCACCCGGGTCGTCATCGAGATCCGGGTCGAGCGGATGCTGGGCTCCCGCCTCGTCCGTTGACGTGAAAGGCCCTTGAGTGCAGTCGATCCCCGCCGTCGTCGTCGGTACGTCCTTCGGAGGACGGGTCCACGTCCCCGCCCTGCGAGCCGCCGGCTTCGACGTCGTCGCCCTGGTCGGGCGTGACCCGGCGCGTACGACTGCCCGCGCCGCCGAGCTGGGCGTGCCCCAGGGATTCACCGACCTGGACGCCGCGCTGGAAACGGTGACCGGCCCGTTCCTGGTGACGGTGTCGACGCCCCCGTTCGGCCACGTCGAACCCGTGGTCAGGGCCCTCGAGGCCGGCGCTCACGTCCTGTGCGAGAAGCCGTTCGCACTCGACGCCGACCAGGCTGCCCGGATGACCGGCGCGGCCGAGGCCGCCGGCACCGTCGCGCTCGTCGGCTGCGAGTTCCGCTGGTCGGCCGACGAGGCGCTGGCCCGGCGGCTCATCGAGGACGGCGCCGTCGGCACCCCGCAGTTCGCCAGCTTCATCCAGCACTCCAGCCTCGTCGCGTACGGGCTGCCGAAGGCGTTCAACGCCGACTGGTGGTTCGACCGGGCACGCGGCGGCGGCATCCTCAACGCGGCGGGCGTGCACGCCATCGACCGCTTCCGCACCTGGTTCGGTGAGCCGGCTGACGTGACCGGGCGGCTTTCGCACGTCTCGGCGCTCAGCCAGGACGGCGCGGAGGACACGTACACGGCGACCCTGTCGTTCGAGTCGGGCTGCGTCGCGACCCTGCAGCACTGCGCCGCGGTCCAGGGCCCGGGCCTGCGCGCCTGCCGGGTGGTCGGCGACAAGGGCACGCTGTGGCTCGAGGACGGGAGCGTGTGGCTCGCGTCGGCCGGCTCCATCCACGAGATGGGCCTGCCGGACGACCTCGCGCCCCCGGCGGCACCAAGCGCCAGCAGCGACCCGAAAGAGGTCTTCACGACGCTGGAGCTGCCGCCGTACACCCGCCTGGCCGAGCGGTTGCGCGACCTGATCCAGGGCGAGCGGGTGCCCGTCGGGGCTCCCCCGACCCCGACCTTCGCCGACGCCCTGCGCACCCAGCGGGTGGTCGACGCGATCCGCGAGTCCGACCGCCGGGCCGGCGCCACGGTCACGCCCGCGCGGTGATCCTGTGCAGCGGCACCTTCGCGCCCGGTACGCCGATCCGCGTCAAGGCCGAGGCGGCGGCCCGCGCGGGCTTCGACGCCATCTCCGTCTACGCACACGAGTACGAGCCCGGCCTGCGCGAGCGGTTGGCTGACCTCGGGCTGTCGGTCGCCGAGCTCGACGGCGCCACCGCGTGGATGCCCGGCCAGCCGGGCACCGACGTGCAGCGTGCTGTCGACATCGCCGCCGATCTTCACGCCCGGTCGATCACCGTGCTCGAGACGACCGGCACCGCTCCCGACACGGCTGTCGCGGCAGAGCACTTCGCGCGGGTCTGCGAGCGGGCCGCTCTCGTGGACGTGGCCGTCGACATCGAGCCCTACGCCTGGTCGGGCCTCGCGAGCCTGGCCTCCGCCGCCGCCGTCATCCGGCGGGCCGGCTGCCCCAACGGCGGGATCATGCTCGACGTCTGGCACCTCGTACGGGGTCCGGACGCCGGACACCTCGACCCTGCGTGCGTCGACCTCGTCCACGGACTGCAGGTGTCGGAGGCACAGGAGCCGCGGCCGGGGCTCTCGTTGCGCGACGAGTGCATGACCGGCCGCCGGCTTCCCGGCGACCGGTCAGCGAGCCTCGTCGAGGCGCTGCCGCACATCCCGTACGGGGTCGAGGTCTTCAGCCTGCCCGGCAGCCCGGACCTCGCGGCCGAGCAGGCCTACGCGGCCGGCCGTGCGCTCAGACGCCCTCGGCCAGCGCGAGACGGGTGAACGACGGGGCCCCGGCGAGGATGGAACCGAGTGCCGATGCGCCGGCCGGGGTCTGCCGCCAGGCCTGGTAGGCGTTGACCGCCTCGTCGGACTCCCAGTGCTCGACGACGACGATGTGCGCAGGATCCGCGAGGTCGGTGTAGACGTCGACGCCGAGGTTGCCGTCGAAGTTGCGGGTGTCGGTGAGCACGCTGCGCAGTACGGCAGGGCTGCCGGCCACGTCGTTGGACTTGATCTTCAGGTCGAGGAAAACGGTGACGGCCATGGAGCTCCTTCAGCAAGAACCGGGCGGGAACGGGTGATCACGATCATCCCCCAGCCCCCGCCCGGCCCTCGCACCCGGCTCAGCCCTGCGCGGTCTGCTGTGCTCCTTCGAAGAGGTGGGCGTACGCGCCGTACCCCTCCTTCTCCAGGTCGGCCACCGCGACGAAGCGCAGCGACGCGGAGTTGATGCAGTAGCGCAGGCCCCCGGCCTCCCGCGGCCCGTCCGGGAAGACGTGGCCGAGGTGACTGTCGCCGTGCGCCGACCGCACCTCGGTGCGCACCATGCCGTGGGCGACGTCCGTCTTCTCGACCACGTTCTCCGCGTCGAGCGGGACGGTGAAGCTCGGCCAGCCCGAGTGGCTGTCGTACTTGTGGACAGAAGCGAAGAGCGGCTCCCCGGAGACGACGTCGACGTAGATGCCGTCGTCCTTCTTGTCCCAGAACTCGTTGCGGAAGGCAGGCTCGGTCGCGTCGTGCTGCGTGACCATGAGCTGATCACGACTGAGCTTGGCGATCACTTCCGGGTCCTTGCGGTACTGGTCGGACATGGTCGGTCCTTTCGCTCGTGGCTGGGTCGCCCGTGGAAGGGGTGGAAAGCTCACCTGGTGTAGCAGTGCTCGCGCCGGGACCATTCCACGCTGCCTCACGTCCGGCAACCGAACGATGACTTCCGCGTCCGGCCGGCGTCTGCCCGGTGAGGAAAGGTGGAACCCATGACCGATTTCGACGCCATCTGGGCGGTCACCGACGGCTGGCTGGACAAGAGCCGGTACCCGGGTTACGCGGCCGCTGTACGCATCGGCGGCGAGACCCAGGTGCGTACGGGCGGGCGGCTGGCCGTCGAAGCGGACAGCGCGCCCGTCACCGAGGACTCACTCTTCCGGATCGCCTCGGTGACCAAGCCGATCGCCGCGGCGCTCGCGTTGTCGCTGATGCAGGACGGCGTGTTCGGCCTGGACGACCCGATCGCCACCTGGCTGCCCGAGGCCGCGCACCCACGGGTGCTCGTCGACCCGACCGGTGATCTCGATCAGACCGTGCCGGCGGAGCGCCCGATCGTGGTCCGCGACCTGCTGACGTTCACCTCCGGCTGGGGGGTGGTCATGCAATCGGGTCCGCTGCAGAGCGCGCTCGTGGAACGCCGCCTCTTCCCGGCCGCCATCCCGCCACGGCTGCCGCTGGACGAGCTCGTCGCCCAGCTCACCAGCCTGCCGCTCGCCTTCCAGCCGGGCGCCGGCTGGCTCTACCACCTCGGCCTCGACCTGCTCGGAGCCTTGATGGTCCGTGCGACCGGCCGCTCCGTCGAGGACCTCCTGACCGAGCGCGTGACCGGCCCGCTCGGCATGGTGGGCACCACCTTCTGGGCGCGCGACCCGGCGCGGCTGACGACCGCGTACCGGCCGGACGCCGGCGGCCTCGAGGTGATCGACCCAGCCGACGGCGTCTACAGCCGGCCGCCGTCGTCGGAGCTCTCGTCCGGGTTGCTGTCCACGATCACCGACGTCTTCCGCTTCTTCTGCGCGATGGCCGACGGCGGCAGCCCCGTCCTCACCGCAGACTCCCTGCGGGCGATGACGACCGACCAGCTCGACGAGACGCAACACGCCTCCGCGGCCGGCTTCCTCGGCGCCGGCGAGGGCTGGGGACTCGGTACGGCCGTCGACACCGCGGCCGACGCGCCGTGGATGGCGCCCGGCCGCTGGGGATGGACCGGGGGCACGGGCACCACCGCGTACGTCGACCCGCAGCGCGGTGCCGTGAGCGTGCTGCTCACCCAGCGCGCGATGGAGGGCCCCGACGACGGCTTCGACGACTTCTGGCGGGCCGTCGCCGAGACAGCCGGCTAGGCCGACTTCTTCTGCATCGCGATCATCATGCGGGCGCCCTCGGAGGGGTTGTAAACGTCCTCCTCGTAGCACCACTTCCCGTCGCCCGCGTACACCAGGATGGTGACGACCGGGAACTGGAAGGGCTGCGACCCGTCCAGCGGCAGGAAGCGGTTGAGGATGTAGGTGTAGACGACGTCCTCGTCGATCGAGTAGTGCACGACCGGGAAGTCCATGTGGCTGGCCGGGCCGGTCATGACGGACTTGATCCAGGTACGGATCGCGTCCTGGCCCCGCATCACGCCGTAGTGGTGCTCGATGTAGATCGCGTCGGGCGAGAACAGGTCAGCCCACGGGTCCCAGTCGCCGCTGGCCGCCGACTCCGCGGCCACTCGCTGGTACTCCTGGAACGCCTTGTCGATCTCCTCCTTGCCGGCGCCGGTGGGCCGCCGGACCTCTTCGATCATGGAGTCGAAGCCGTGCTCGGGCTTGGTGCCGCCGATGACGCCGGGGATCTCGCTGGAAAGCTCAGTCATGGTGCGGATCATGGCGTACGTATGTGAGCCAGCTCACCACCGGGGTCAGGCGGCGGGCACCTGGCGCTTGCCGCGCATGAGCGAGGCGAGCCCGGCCAGCACCGACAGGCCGGCGGCGACGCCGAAGACGATGACGAGACCCGAGTGGAACGGCGCCGAGATGAGGTGCGGGAAGAACTCGCGCCCGGTGAGCGCCTCGCGGTTGGCCGGGGGCAAGCGGTCCAGCACGCCGGACGGCTGCAGCAGGTGCTCGACGGGGTTCACGCCGAGCAGCGCGGCGAACAGCGACGCCACCGGCGGCAGGCTTCCGACCTGGGCCGCCACGTCGTGCGACACCCCCTGTTGCTGCAGCCCGGTGGTCAGCGTGTGCGGCAGCGTGCTCGCGAGGCCCGCGATCATCAGCGAGAAGAAGACGCCGATCGACAGCGAGGTGCCCGAGTTCTGGAACGTCGCGCGCATGCCCGACGCGGCGCCGCGCTGACTCGCCGGCACGCTGCTCATGATCGCCGCGGAGTTGGGTGAGGCGAACATGCCGGTGCCGATGCCCATCAGCAGGATGAGGACGGCGAAGGTCCAGTAGTCGAAGTCGATGGGCACGATCAGCAGGCCGATGAAGGTGGCCGCCGACAGGAACATCCCGCCGCTCGCGAGCCCCCGGCTGCCGTAGCGGTCGGACAGGCGCCCGGAGATCGGGCCGGCCACCAGGAAGCCGACGGTCAGCGGCAGGAGGAAGATCCCGGCCCAGAACGGGGTGTCGGCGTAGTCGTAGCCGTGCAGCGGCAGCCAGATCCCCTGCAGCCAGATGACGAGGACGAACTGCAGGCCGCCGCGGGCGACGGAGGCGAGCAGCCCGGCGACGTTGCCGGCCGCGAACGCGCGGATCTTGAACAGGCCGAGCTGGAACATCGGCTCGGCGACGAGCTTCTCCGCCACGACGAACGCGACGAGCAGGACGAGGCCACCGATCAGCAGGAACTGGACGACCGGACTCGTCCACCCCATCGCATGGCCGCGGTACGGGTGGATGCCCTCGGTGATCCCGACCAGCACCATCGAAAGCCCGACGGCGAACGTGACGTTGCCCCACCAGTCGAAGCGCAGCCGTTCACGTGACCGGACCTTGGGCTCCTGGAGCTTGCGGTAGGCCCAGACCGTCCCGAAGATGCCGACGGGCACGTTGACCCAGAAGACGGCGCGCCAGTCCCAGACCGCGAGGATCCCGCCGAGGGTGAGCCCGATGAACTGCCCGGCGAGAGCCGCCACCTGGTTGATCCCGAGCGCGAAGCCACGCTGATCGGCCGGGAAGGCGTCGGTGAGGATCGCGGCCGAGTTGGCCGTGAGCATCGAGCCGCCGAGCGCCTGCACCGTGCGCCAGCCGATCAGCCAGAGCGCGCCGTGGGCGCCGTGGAACGGGTCGAAGGAGAGCAGCACCGACGCGATCGTGAAGACGAGGAAGCCGGCGTTGTAGATGCGTACGCGGCCGAACATGTCGCCGAGCCGGCCGAGGTTGACCACGAAGACGGCCTGCACCAGCCGGTAGCCCATGATCATCCACAGCAGGTAGACGATGCTCCCCGGCGCCAGCGGGTCGAGACGGATCCCGCGGAAGATGGCGGGCAGCGCGATGAGCACGATCGAGCCGTCGAGCGTCGACATGAAGACGGCGGCCGTGGTGTTGGACAGCGCGACCCACCGGTAGCGGTCGGGCGGCGCCGGGGTTTGCGCTGTAGCGCTCGAAGGCACGTCGAGGCGGGAGGCCGCCATCAGAGACTGCTCGCCAGACGCTCGATGAGCGGGGTGACCGCAGCCAGCTGGGCGAGCTCGTCGGGGGTGAAGTGCGCTGCCAGGGCCTGCGCGAGCTTCTCGGTCCGCTGGGCCCGCCGGTCGTTCAGCACCCGGCGACCCGTCTCGGTGAGTGACAGCAGCACCCGGCGGCCGTCGGTCGGATCGGCCTCGCGGACGACGAGGCCCTTGTCGAGGAGCTTGCCGAGCGTCACCCCCATCGACTGCGGGCGGATCTCCTCGATCTTGGCGAGGTCGCTGGACGTGCCGGGCCCGTGCCGGTCCAGCCGCGCCAGCGCGGAGATCTCGGGCATCGTCAGCGCCGGCGAGATCGGGAGCTGACGGAACCGGCGGACGACGAGGCCGAAGCTCACGCGTAGGGCGCCGGCGACCTCGTCGACGTCGAGCTCAGGCATGTCGTCACCCTAGGCTGTTCAGTCTGAACTGAAGATGTGAGAAGACGGCCCGCCCGTCCTGGCACCTGCGTAGGGTCTGGATGATCATCCATCCGGACACCCCGGCCACGGCAGGCGAAGGGAGCGGTAGGTGCCGAACCCCGAGCCGCAGGAGATCCTCGCGCCGCTCAGCCGGGCCGCCATGGTGCTGGTCCTGGAGCTGGCGCCCGGTGAGCCGAGCGCCCGCACCGCCTTCGACTTCTGCGACGCGCTGCCGGGGCTCGTCCGCGCCGTCGGCTTCCGCGATCTCGAGGCGCAGCTCTCGTGCGTCATGGGGGTCGGCGCGGCCGCGTGGCCGAGGCTCTTCCCGCGGCAGGCGCCGGACGGCCTGCATCCCTTCCGCGCCCTGGCAGGCAGCAGGCACAGCGCGCCGTCCACGCCCGGCGACTTGGTCTTCCACATCCGGGCGGCGCGCAACGACCTCTGCTTCGAGCTCGCCACGCAGATCCTGGCCCGGCTCGGCGCGTCGGTGGTGCCGGTCGACGAGATGCAGGGCTTCCGCTTCTTCGACTACCGCGACCTGCTCGGCTTCGTCGACGGCACCGAGAACCCGAGCGGCAGCGCGGCGGCCGACGCGGCGCTGATCGGGCCCGACGACCCGGACTTCGCCGGCAGCAGCTACCTGATCGTCCAGCGCTACCTGCACGACCTCGACGCCTGGAACGCCGTCGGCACAGCCGAGCAGGAGCGGGTCATCGGCCGGGAGAAGCTGTCGAACGTCGAGCTCGACGACGCGGTGACACCGGCCAACGCGCACCGCATCGTCAACACCATCGTCGACCCGGACGGCACCGAGCACGACATCCTGCGCGAGAACATGCCGTTCGGCAGCCCGTCGGCGGGTGAGTTCGGCACCTACTTCATCGGTTACGCGGCCGACGTGTCGATCACCGAGCGGATGCTGCAGCGGATGTTCGTCGGCGAACCGCCCGGCAACTACGACCGCATCCTCGACTTCTCGCGCGCCGTCACCGGAAACCTCTACTTCGTGCCGTCCGCCTCGCTGCTCGACGACCTGGCCGGCGGACCCTTCGCCGGCGACGCGACCGCGGATCCCGCGCCTGACGCACCGCAACGCGACGGCTCGTTGACCATCGGCGCCCTCGACCGCCCGCGCGCCACCCCGTCCGATCCCGAGTCCCTCGAGAACCCAAGTCCTGTGAAAGCGAGCATCCGGCCGTGAACAACCTGTACCGCGAACTGGCCCCGGTGTCCGAAGCGGCGTGGCAGCAGCTGGAGGACGAGGTCGCCCGCACCTTCAAGACGCTCGTGGCCGGCCGCCGCATCGTCGACGTCGCGTCCATCGATGCGCAGACCGCCGCCGTCGCCACCGGCCACGTCTCCCCGGCGCAGGTCGGCCACCCGGGGGTCGCCGCGCTCACCCGCTCCTCCGTTCCGGTCGTCGAGCTGCGCGCCGAATTCACCCTCTCCCGGCGCGACATCGACGACGTCGAACGCGGCCGGCAGGACTCGGACTGGCAGCCGGCGAAGACGGCCGCGACCGCGCTCGCCGCGGCGGAGGACCGCACGATCTTCGCCGGTGTCGGGGCGCACCGCGGCATCTGCTCGGTGCCCAGCCGCTCCGCCCCGGCAGCTTCGGGCGTGCTCGGCCTGCCCACCGCCGTCGCCGACGCCCTGGGCCGGCTGCGCCTCGCCGGCGTGGAGGGTCCGTACGCACTCGTGCTCAGCGAGCAGGACTACGTCCAGACGTCGGCGCTCACCGAGAGCGGGCTGACGCTGAGCAAGCACCTGGCGCGCCTCGTCGGCACCGAGCCGATCGTCTCCGCCTCGACCACGTCGCCGGTCGTCGCCACGACCCGCGGCGGCGATTTCACGCTGTCGATCGCCCAGGACGTCACGATCGGCTACCTCGGGCACACCGCGGAGACGGTCACGCTCTACCTGCAGGAAGCCATCGCCTTCCAGGACTTCACCAGCGAGGCCGCCGTCATCCTGGGTGACAGCTGCTGATCCTGACCGCCCGATGACGCCGCCCGGCGCGTTCACCGGCGCCCTGCTCGGCGGCGCCGGTCCCACCCTGGGCGCACCGCGCACCCTGCCGTCTGGTGACATGCGGGGGTGACAACACCACCCGAGCTCACCGGCAAGGTCGCGGTCATCACCGGCGCCTCGACCGGCATCGGCCGCGCCACGGCCGCCACCTTCGCCCGGGCGGGCATGAAGGTGGTGCTCGCCGCCCGCCGCGCCGACCGGTTGCAGGCGGCGGTCGAGCCGCTGCGGTCCGAGGGACTCGACGTGCGCGGCGTCGTCTGCGACGTCGCCGACCTCGCCTCGGTCGAGCAGCTCGCCGCCGAGGCGGTGCAGGCCTACGGGCGCGTCGACGTCGCCTTCCTCAACGCCGGCATCGCCGGCTCCTCGCCGATGCGCGACATCGACCTCGACGGCTGGACGCACGCGATCGGGACGAACCTCTACGGCCTGCTGCACGGGATCAAGGTCTTCCTGCCCCTGCTCGACCGGCCGGACGACCCGGGCAGCCTGCTCGCGACCGGATCGGCGGCCGGGGTGCACGGGGTCAGCTACAACGGCGCCGCGTACGCGACCACCAAGGCCGCTCAGCTCATCGTCATGGAATGCCTCTACGGCCAGCTGCGCGACGCGAAGTCGGGCGTGCACGTCGGCATGGTGCTGCCGCCGCTGGTCCGGACCAACCTCGCGGGTGACGACCCCGGGGTCTTCGACTCCATCAGCGCGAAGCTGAGCGCGGGTGGCCGGTCGATCGCGCTGATCGAGCCGGAGGAGTTCGCCGAGGTCGTGCTCGAAGGGATCCGCGAGCGGCGCTTCTGGATCGAGGCGGACGCCGACCAGAACGAGCGCCTCTTCGGCGGGCGCAACGGCGACACCATCACCCGGGGTCACACCCTCATCCAGCGGAAGGCCGACGCGATGATCGCTCACACGCCCCCGGACCGGTACCTGTGGTGACCATGAGCCTGGACGCCTTCGGATCGCCGCGCAGCCTGCTCGACGCCCAGCGGACCGCGCGCGACGTGCAGGACGCCGGGTTCGCCGGCCTGTGGTTCGCCGAGGGCGGCCGACCCGCGCTGAACCTGTGCGGCGCGGCAGCGCTGGCCGGCAGCAACGCGGCCACGACCCCGCTGACGCTCGGCACCGGCATCAGCGTCGCCTTCGCGCGTAGCCCGATGCTCACCGCGCAGGAGGCGTGGCTGCTGCAGGACGCCACGGCCGGCAACTTCGTGCTCGGCCTCGGCACGCAGGTCAAGGCACACGTCGAGCGGCGCTACTCGATGCCGTTCGAGCACCCCGGCCCGCGCATCGCCGAATACGTGCAGGCGCTGCGCGCCGTCTTCCGGGCCTTCCGCCGCGAGGAGCGGCTGCACCACGACGGGCGCTTCTACTCGTTCTCGCTGCTGCCCGACATGTGGTCACCGGGTCCCATCGACTTCCCGGACCCGCCGATCTACGTCGCCGGGGTGCGTCCCACCATGTGCCGGCTGATCGGCGAGGTGGCCGACGGGATGTACATCCACCCACTGCACACCATGACGTACATCGACTCGCTGGTGGTGCCGTCCGTCGCCGAGGGAGCCGCCCGCGCCGGCCGCTCACCCGACGACGTCACGCTGATCTGCCCCGTGATGACGGCGGTCAGCGACGACGAGGAGGACCTGTTCCGCCAGCGCGAGGAGCTCCGCGCGCGGATCGCGTTCTACGGCTCGACCCCCGGCTACGGCGTCGTCTTCGACGTGTCCGGCTGGGAGGGCGTCGGGGAGCGGCTCAACGTGCTGCAGCGGGCCGGCGACTTCGCGGCGATGTCGGCGACGATCACCGACGAGATGCTCGACGCCTGCGCCGTCACCGCCACCTGGGACGACCTGCCGGCCGCGCTGCTGGCGCGGTACGGCGGCAAGGGCGCCCGGCTGGTCTGCTACTCGACGCTGAGCCAGTGGGACCGCGACCCCGCCAGCCGCGAGCGCTGGAAGGACGTCACGACGCGCTTCCATGCGCTGGCCGGGGGGCGCTGACCCGACCGGACACCGCGGCGATGAACGCGGACGTCACCATGCGGGTGTAGAGCATCCGCTGCAGCGGGGTCGGCGCGTCCGGCAGCACCCCCCGCGGGGAGACGCTGGCGAACGCCGCCCGCGCGGCCCGGCATTCGTCGTCCGCTCCGAGCAGGTCCGGGACCACGCGCCATCGCACCGACAGCGGCGAGGGGACCGCGGCCGACGACAGGGGGGACACCTCCTCAAGGGTCGTCGCGTACGCGCCGACGAAACTCGGCCGATCGGGTGACGACTGCCGAGGTTCGGCCGTCCGGGCCAGCGCGACTGCTGCGGATGCACGGCGCCGAAACAGAATCGGCTTTCAGCTACCCTGGGCAAGGTGCCGCGCGAGGTGACCCTGCCCCAGCCCGTGGCCACCATGGGGCAGAGCCAGCTGGCCCGCCGCGCACGGCTGACCGACGCGGTCATCGAGATGGTCGCCGAGCAGGATCCCGACCGCATCCAGATGCGTGACGTCGCGGAGCGCTCCGGGGTCGCCCTCGCCACCGCCTACCGATACTTCTCCTCGAAGGACCACCTGCTCGCCGCCTCGTGGGCGGCCTGGCAGCGCCGGCTCACCGATCGCGTACGCGGGGAGCTGAGCGGTGACAGCGCACGCCGGCGCTCCCAGCCGCAGGCCGAGGAGACGGTCGCCGACCGGGTGGTCGCGTACGTCCACCGTGAGCTGCGCGCCTTCCAGCGGCATCCGAACTTCGCCAAGCTGGTCAGCCACGTGCAGGCGTCGAACGACCCGTTCGCGAGCGAAGAGATGGCCGTCATCAGCTCCGACAACCTGGGGCTGCTGATCGAGGTGATGGACGGCGTGCCGGCCGACGTCGCCGAGCCGGCCGCGACGGCGATCAACGCCGTGCTGGGCACCTACCTCGGCAACTGGTCGACCGGCCGGGTGGCACTGAGCAGCGTCTTCTCGACCACCGAGGCCGTCATCCGGCTGGTGCTGCGCGGCTACTGAGTGGCCTTGTACTCGTCACGGAGCGCGCCCTTCGCGAGCTTGCCGGTGGGCATCCGCGGCAGCTCGGCCCGGAAGTCGACGACCCGCGGCACCTTGTAGCCGGCGAGCTGCTCGCGGGCGAAGGCCCGCAGCTCCTCCGCCAACGCGGGCGTGCCCTCGACGCCGGGCGCGAGCTGCACGACGGCGTGCACGTACTCGCCCATCTCCGGATCCGGCAGCCCGAAGACGGCGACGTCGGTCACGGCCGCGTGCATGATCATTCGCGACTCGATCTCGGCCGGGTAGATGTTCACGCCGCCCGAGATGATCGTGAAGCTCTTGCGATCGGTGAGGTAGAGGTAGCCCTCGTCGTCGAGGTAGCCGATGTCGCCGACCGTGGCCCAGCTGGGGTGGTCCGGGTGGCGGCTGTCGCGGGTCTTCTCCGGGTCGTTGTGGTACGTGAAGTGCTCGACGTCGCGCGCGAAGTAGACGAGACCGGGCTCACCGACCGGCAGCTCGGCGCCGTCCTCGCCGCAGACCTTGGGGATGCCGAGCACCGGCTTGCCGACGGAGCCGGGGTGCGCCAGCCAGTCCGCGGCGCCGATGAAGGTCAGCCCGACACCCTCGGTGCCGGCGTAGTACTCGTCGACGACCGGTCCGAGCCACTCGATCATCTGCCGCTTGACGTCGACCGGGCAGGGCGCCGCCGCGTGCACGATGCGCTGGATGCCGGAGACGTCGTACCGCTCCCGCACCTCGGCCGGCAGCTTGAGCAGCCGGACGAACATCGTGGGCACGACCTGCGCGTGCGTGACGCCCTGGTCCTGCACGACGCGCAGGAAGTCCTCGGCGTCGAAGCGCTCCATCACCACGAGCGTCGCGCCCATCTCGTGCACGCCGGCCGACCACATGAGCGCGGCCGAGTGGTACAGCGGCGCCGGGCAGAGGTAGACCGTGTTCTCGTCCATGCCCAGCAGGAAGCGCCCGAGCTGCGACGCCCCCGCGGCGCCCAGGTCGGCCAACTTCTTGCCCGACAGCGGTCGCCGGATGCCCTTGGGCCGGCCGGTGGTGCCCGACGAGTAGAGCATCACCTCACCCTTGGGCTCGTCGGCCAGCGGCGTCACCGGCTGGGTCGCGATGGCGTCCTCGTACGACTCGAAGCCGTCGGCCGCCTCGTCGAGCATGAGCCGGATCGGGCAGTCGGGGATCAGCGGCAGCATCGCCACGGCACGCTCGGTCTGCAGTGCTGTGGTGACCAGCGCGGTCGCACCCGAGTTCTCCACCAGGTACGCGGCCTCCTCCGGCGCGAGATGCCAGTTGATCGCCGTGAGGTAGAGGCCCGAGCGCAGCGCGGCCCAGTAAACCTCGAAGTAGCGCACGTGGTTCTCGGCCAGCAGCGCGACGGCGTCACCCGGCCGCAGCCCCCGCTCGTACAGCAGGTGGGCCAGCTGGGCCGAGCGCTCCTCCAGCTCTCGATAGGTGACCGACGCGCCGCCGCCCATGACGACGGCGACCTTGTCGGGGGTGGTCGCCACGTACGCACCCGGGTAGGTCATCGCGTCAGCCGCGGGGCAGCCCGAGCACCTGCTCGGAGATGACGTTGAGCTGGATCTCCGACGTGCCGCCGCCGATCAGCTGCGGCGGGGTGGAGAGATAGCGCTGCGTCGCGCCTTCGGGGGTGAGGTCATCGGCCTCGATGCGGTGCTCCCCCGTCACCACCGCGGCGTCGGACGACTGCCAGCCCAGCACGGTGCGTGCGACCTCGAGCACCTGCCAGGACGCGACCACCTTGAGCACGCTCGCGGCGGCGTCGGGCTGGATGCCGGACAGCGCCCGCAGCAGCTGCCGGCGGCTCATCGCCTCGAGCGCGTACCCCCGGGCCGTGAGGGCACCGAGCTCGCCGAGGACCAGGTCACGGGCGTCGTCGAGGTGCGGACGGGCCAGGGCGGCGAGGTCGGTGCGGCCGCCGTGCATCCCGGTGCCCATGCTGACCCGCTCGTTGCCGAGCGTGGTGCGGGCGAGGCGCCAGCCGGCGTTCTCCTCGCCGACCACGCACGAGTCGGGCACGAAGACGTCGGACAGGAAGACCTCGTTGAACAGATAGCCGCCGTTGGCCTCGCGCAGCGGCCGGATGTCGACGCCGGTGCTGGTCATGTCGACCAGGAAGTACGTGATGCCCTTGTGCTTCGCGGCGGTGAAGTCGGTACGCGCGAGGCACACGCCCCAGTCGGCCTCCTGCGCGTTCGAGGTCCAGACCTTCTGGCCGTTGAGCCGGTAGCCGCCGTCGACCCGCTCGGCCTTCGTTTTCAGCGACGCGAGGTCGGACCCGGCGCCCGGCTCGCTGAAGAGCTGGCACCAGTGGAGCTCGCCGCGGATGGTCGGCGGCAGGAAGCGCTCACGCTGCTCGTCGGTGCCGTGCACGAGGATGGTCGGCAGCGCCCACTCGCCGATGTTCATCGACGGCTGGTGCACGCCGGCCTTGGCGAACTCCTCGCCGATGATCACCTGCTTGGTGGCGTCGGCATCGACCCCGTACGGACGCGGGTACTGCGGCGCGACCAGGCCGGCCTCGGCCAGGTGGTGGCGCCGTGCGGGCTCGGCCAGCTGCGCGGCCTCGGCGACCAGGGCGGCGATCTCGTCGCGGAAGCCGGCGGGCTCCTCGCCGAGCTCGACCTCGGCGCTGCGGCTCGTGGTCAGGGCGAGCTCACCGAGGCCGATCGAGCGCGACGAGCGCGGGCCGAGGAGCGCGGCGATGCTGATCGCGCGGCGCCAGTAGAGGTGGGTGTCGTGCTCCCAGGTGTAGCCGATGCCGCCGAGCAGGGTCACGGTGTCGAGCGCCAGATCCACCGCGTTCTGCAGGCAGACCTGCGCAGCCGAGGCAGCCGCCAGCGCGAACTGCTCCGGCCCCTCTTCAGCCGCGCTCGCCGCGTCCCACACGGAGGCGACCATCAGCTCGGTCTCGATGAAGATCCGGGCGCACTTGTGCTTGATCGCCTGGAAGGAGCCGACCGGCTTGCCGAACTGCTCGCGGACCTTGACGTACGCGAGGCCCATCTCCTGACACCACTGCGACATCCCGGCGGCCTCGGCCGCGAACAGCAGGCCGGCGAGCGCCCGCACCTGGTCGGCGGTGATGTCGAGGCGGGCGTCGGCCGGCACCTGTACGGCGCCGAGGGTGAGCCGGCCGATGTCGCGGGTCACGTCGACCCCCTCGGCCTGCTCGCGCCTGACATCGGCCGCGGACACCAGGAACCAGACCGGACCGTCCGGGCTCTTGGCACCGAGGACGAATGTCGAGGCGGCCATCGCGCCGAGCACGGGCACGCTCGTGCCGTTGATCTCCCAGCCGTCCGCGGTCGCAGTCGCAGAAAGGCCCTTGGCCTCGGTGGCGACCGCAGCCGCGGCGCCGTCGACCAGCGCCGGCAGCCACGTCTTGTGCTGCTCGGGCGTGCCGAAGGTGCTGAGCAGCGCACCGGTGACCAGCGTCGGGACGAGCGGGCCGGGCAGCAGCGCCTTGCCGGCGGCCTCGACCAGCACGCACAGCTCGGTCATGCCGGCGCCGTCGCCGCCGACCGACTCAGGCAGATGCAGCGTCAGGAAGCCCTGCTCGTGGAGCACCTTCCACACTGCGGGCAGCTCACCGGCGCGCAGTGCGTCCTGGGCAGCGCGCGTGGCAGCGGTGTCGGCGTGACGCGCGCTGACCTTGGCGACGGAGTCGGCGAGGGCGTCGTGCTCGGGCAGGAGGGCGATTCCCATGGCGCGCAGGCTATCCCGCTAGGCAGAACCGGCTTCTCGGGGGTGAACGAAGCGGATCGACGCCGTCGCTGCCTCCGTCTCGGAGCCCCCGTCCTCAATGACGGCAGCCCCCTCGACGAACGTGTGACGACCCTCGCGGCGCACGACCGTGCCGCGGTAGAGCACGTCATGGTGGATCGGCACCGGCCGGCGGAACTGCACGGAGAGCTCGGCGGTGACCCCGGGCCCCACCTGCTCGATCGCGACCAACCCCAGGGCCACGTCGAAGAAGCCGGCCACGAAGGTGCCGTGCACCTGACCGGGTACGCCCTCGTGGCGCACGTCGAAGCGCACGACGAGTCCGTCCGGCGCCGCTCTGACCTGCGCGGCCGTCGGGCTGTGTGTGCCGCGTACGGGATGGGTGCCGCGGGCGTCGACGTCTCCGTGCCCGGCGGCGAAGGCCTCCCGCTCGGCGGCGGTGAAGCGCGAGGCCACCGCCGGCATCCCCGCCACCAGCACCTCGAGCATGCCCGCGACCTCGCGGGCGAGGTCGTCCGTCAGTCGTGGCCCGGACAGCCGCCGGCTCAGTTCGACGGCCGCCGCGACGGCCCGCTCCCGCTCACCTGTCACGGCAGGTATTCAATCGGACGCATGGTCAGCGTGGGCTTCCCGATCTTCGATGCGGACAACCACTACTACGAGCCGGTCGACGCCTTCACGCGTCACCTGTCCAAGCAGATGCGCAATCGCACGATGCAGTGGGTGGAGCTGGACGGACGCCAGCGCCTGCTGGTCGGCGGCCGGGTCAGCCGGTTCATCCCGAACCCGACGTTCGACCCGATCGCCCGGCCCGGCTCGCTGTACGCGTACTTCCGCGGCGAGGCGACGGCCGACGTGAAGTCGGCGTTCGGCGAGCTCGAGCGCATCGTGGACCACCCGGAGTACCGCGACCGGGAGGCCCGGCTGAAGGTGCTGGACGAGCAGGGCGTCAGCGGCTGCTTCCTCTTCCCGACACTCGGTGTCGGCATGGAGCAGGCGCTCGTCGACGACCCCGAGGCGGCCCAGGCGGCGTTCGCCTCCTTCAACCGCTGGCTCGACGAGGACTGGGGCTTTGCGTACGAGGACCGGATGTTCGCGGCGCCGCTGATCACGCTGTCGGACCCGGACGTGGCGGTGGCGGAGCTGACCCGCGTCATCGGCGAGGGCGCGCGCATCGTGTGCCTGCGGCCGGCACCGGCGCCGACCCGGCACGGCAACCTGCCGCCCGGGCACGAGCTCTTCGACCGGTTCTGGGCGACGGCGGCCGAGGCGGGCGTCGCGATCGCGTACCACTCGGGCGACGCCGGGCAGTCGTACGTCACCGAGCACTGGGGCGCCGCCGAGGGCCACCGCGCCTTCGTGCTGTCGCCGTTCTACCTGATGGCGACGGCCGACCGCCCGATCTACGAGACCATCTCCGCCCTGCTCACCGGCGGCGTCCTGGCGCGGCACCCCACGCTGCGGATCGTGAGCATCGAGTCGGGTTCGGAGTGGGTGCCGACGCTGTTCAAGAAGGCGCTGAAGGTCTACAAGCAGCAGCCCGACGCGTTCGGCGGCGAGCACCCCCACGAGATCCTGCGGCGCCAGCTCTGGGTGTCGCCGCACTTCGAGGAGGACAAGCGGGCGGTAGCCGACGTGCTCGGTGTCGAGCACATCGTCATGGGCTCGGACTGGCCGCACGCCGAGGGTCTCGTCGTGCCCGCCGACTACCGCGACGAGCTGGTGCGTGACGGCTTCACCGATGCCGAGATCGAGCAGGTCATGCGCACGAACGGTGAGCTGCTCACCCATCTCGCGCCGGCATGAACCGCGAAGCGGTGGAGACGGCGGTCGCGGAGCTCGCTGCCATGGTGCAGGCGGACGGCGCCGACCTGACCCTGGAGTCCCTCGACCCGGCCCGTGACCGGATCGAGGTGCAGCTGCACGTCGCCGACGCGAGCTGCGCCGAATGCGTCCTGCCGACGCCGCTGCTGCACCAGGTGATCACCGACGCGATCGGCCGCCGGGTGTCCACCGGCTTCGAGCTCGTGCTGCACGACCCGCGTACGGCGGACGCCTGATGCTCGATCGCCAGGAGCTCATCCTCTCGACCGGCACCGTGGGGAACCCGGCGCTGCCCGACCTCGTCGCCGCGGCCACGGCCGGTGGTTATGCGTCGGTCGCGGTGTGGCCGATGGACTACCTGCGCTGGCGCGGCGAAGGCATCTCCGACGCCGCCGCCCGTACGCAGTTCGACGCCGCCGGACTCAAGGTCGCCCAGCTGGACTGCCTGCTGCTCTGGACCCACGGCGGGTCGGAGCGGGCGCGGGCGGAGGAGGCCGATGTCTTCTCGGTCGCCGAGACGCTGGGCGCTCCGCTGGTCAGCCTGCTCGCCCCCACCGACCGCCGGTGCTCGGTCGACCGGCTGGCCGAGCTGATGGCCGGCGTCTGCGACCGGGGACGCGAGCGCGGCTTCGCGGTCGCCCTCGAGATCTCGCCGTGGAAGCACATCCTCGACCTGCCGACCGCGGTGCAGCTGATCGAGCAGGTCGGACGCGACAACGCCGGCCTGGTGCTCGACAGCTGGCACATGTACCGCGGGGCGACCGGCGCCGACGTGGTGGCCGCGGTGCCGACCGCGTACGTCAGCGCGATCCAGGTCAGCGACGCTCCCCGCGCCAAGCAGGACGACCTGGTCGCCGAGACGATGGGCGCTCGGCTGCTGCCCGGCCAGGGCAACATCGACCTGACCGGCTTCGTCCGCACCCTTCGTGACGCCGACGTGCAGGTGACGGTCGAGGTGCTGAGCGACGAGCTGCGCGCCGCCGGACCGGTCGAGGCGGCCCGGCGCTCGGCCGCCGCCACCCGCGCCCTGCTCGCTGACGCACTGGGCTGAGGGTCGTGCTCGACTCCGCCCGCGCGGTCACCGCGGAGGTGATGCGCAACGGGCTGCTTGTGGCGGTCGAGGAGGCGAGCCGGGTCGTCGTGCGCTCGGCCCACTCCACCTTCATCCAGGAGGGCGCCGACGCGTGTGCAGCGCTGCTCGACACCGCCGGTCAGCTCGTCGCGCAGTCGACGGCGACCAGCCTGATGCACAGCTCGAGCCTGCGGTGCAGCCTGCCGGGGATCCTCGCGACCTTCCCGCTGGAGCAGATGCGCCCCGGTGACGTCTTCGCGGTCAACGATCCGTACCTCGGCGGCATCCACGCCAACGACATCCTGGTGATGCGCCCGGTCTTCGCCGACGGGACGCCGCGCTTCTTCGCCTGCACCCTGATGCACGTCGCCGACCTGGGTGGTGCGGCGGCGGGCGGGCTGTCGTCGCTCGCCGCCGACACGTTCGCGGAGGGATTGGCCCTTCCCCCGGTGCGCCTGTACGCGGCCGGCGTGGCCAACGACGACGTCTGGCGCATCCTCGGCGCCAACAGCCGTACCCCGGCCAAGGTGCTCGGCGACGTGCACGCGCTGGTCGCGGGCACGTACGTGCTCGGCGTCAGCATCGAGGCGATGATGACCCGCTTCGGCTGCGCGGAGCTCGAGGCCTTCGTCGCCGAGCACCTCGACGCGACCGAGCGCCGCACCCGCGCCGAGCTCGCCCAGCTCGCTCCGGGCCGCTTCACCGGATCGTTCGTCATCGACGGCGACGGGGTGCGCGCCGGGCAGACGTACACGGTGGCGGTCACGGCCGACGTCGACGGCACGGGCGGCGTGACACTGGACTTCGCCGGCACGTCGGCACAGTCGCCGGGCGCCATCAACGCGAGCTTCTCGCAGACCATCTCCGGCGTCGTCTTCGCCGTGCGCTGCCTGATCGACCCGTCGATCCCGATGAACGAGGGCTGCTTCCGCCCGCTGACCATCGCGCTGCCGAAAGGCACGCTGGTCAACCCCTCCGCGCCGGCGGCCTGCGGCGGGCGGATCGTCACGGTCACCGCCGCGATCGAAGCCGTCTTCGACGCGCTCAACTCCTCTCGGCCCGACCGTGCCGTCGCCCCCAGCGGCCTGGTGCACGTCTACACGCTGGGCGGCCGGCAGCCGGACGGCAGCGGCTGGGTCACCCTGCTGTACGAGTTCGGCGGGATCGGCGCCCGGGCCGGCTCCGACGGACCCGACGCCAACGGCCCGTACTTCCTCGGCGGCCGCTCGGTGATCCCGCAGATCGAGCCGTTGGAGACGGCGTCTCCCCTGCTCGTGCACTCGGCGCGGCTACGCCCCGACTCGGGCGGGCCGGGCACCTGGCGCGGCGGCCTCGGCGCCGAGATGGACATCGAGCTACTCGCCGACGCCGTCCTCACCGTGCGCGGTGACCGGATGACCCTGCCGCCGCCCGGGCGCGCCGGCGGAGGCAGCGGCGAGCCGGGCTACAACCGCGTGCAGCGCGCGGACGGCGCGGTCGAGCAGCTCGCCGCCAAGCAGGTCAACGTGCCGCTCGCGGCCGGTGACCATTTCCTGCTCGGCACGTCCGGCGGCGGGGGCCTCGGTCCGCCGGCGGGGCGCGATCCGGCACGGCTCGACGACGACCTGCGGCAGGGCCGGGTCACGGCAGCCGGGGCGGCCGCGTACCGGGACGGGGCGTCCTAGATGGCGACGATCGGTGTCGACGTCGGCGGCACGTTCACCGACGTGGTCGTCGACGCCGGTGACGGCACCACCTCCGTCGCCAAGGTGCTGACCACGCCCGACGACCCGCTGCGCGGGGTGCGCCGCGGGGTCGCCGATGCCCTCGCGACAGCCGGCATCGCGCCCGGTGAGGTCACCCGGCTGGTGCACGGCACGACGCTGGCGACGAACGTGATCCTCGAACGCCGCGGCGCCCGGGTCGCCTTCGTGACCACGGAGGGCTTCGGTGACCTCTTCCGGCTCGGGCGCGACGCCCGCGTCGAGGACGACCGCTACGACCTGCTCTTCGAGCCGCTCCGCCCGCCGCTCGAGCACGCGCTCACCTTCGAGGCCCCGGAGCGGATGCGTGCCGACGGCACCGCTCTGCGGGTGCTCGAGCCGGCCGCGGCCGCCGGGCTGGCCCGCCGCGTGGCGCTCACCCGGCCGGACGCCGTCGCGGTCTGCTTCCTGCACTGCTGGGCCAACCCGGCGCACGAGCAGCTCATGGCCGCTGCGCTGCGCGCCGAGCTGCCGGACGGCTACGTCGCGGTGTCGTCCGAGGTGTGGCCGGAGCTGCGGGAGAACGAGCGCGGCATGACCACGCTGCTGAGCGCGTACGTCGGGCCGATCATGTCGCGTTATCTGCGCGCGCTCGGCGAGTTGCTGGCGCAGGACGGCCTGCGCTGCCCGGTGTACGTCATGGACTCGGCGGGCGGAGTGCTGTCGGCGGAGCGGGCGGCGCAGCGGCCGATCGTCACCATCGAGTCCGGCGGCGCGGCGGGGGTGACCGCCGCCGCCCAGGTGGGGGCCGCGTACGAGGTGGACCGGCTGCTGTCGTTCGACATGGGCGGCACGACCGCGAAGGCCGCGTTCATGGTCGGCGGCCGGCCGCGCGTCACCCACCACTTCGAGATCAGCGGCAAGGGCAGCTTCGGCGTCACCCGCAGCGGGTCGGGACTGCCGGTGAAGACGCCGGTGGTCGACATGGCCGAGGTGGGCGCGGGCGGCGGGAGCATCGCCTGGGTCGACGGCACCGGGGTGCTGCGGGTCGGCCCGCACTCCGCGGGCGCCCATCCCGGCCCCGCCTGCTACGGCCGCGGCGGCGCGCGACCCACCGTCACCGACGCCAACCTGGTGCTCGGCTACCTCGACCCGGCCGGCCTCGCCGACGGGGTGACGCTGGACGTCTCCGCCGCGCACAAGGCCTTGCACGAGCAGGTCGTGCTGCCGCTGGGGATGGCCGACGTGGTCGAGGCCGCGCGGGCCGTGCACGACATCGCGGTGGCCACGATGGCCTCCGCGATTCGGGTGGTCACGGTGCAGCGGGGCGAGGATCCGCGCGACGCCACGATGGTCGCCTTCGGCGGCGCCGGGCCGATGTTCGCCGTGCGCCTCGCCGAGGTGTTCGGCATCGCGCACGTGATCGTGCCGGCAGCCGCAGGAGTCGGGTCGGCGGCCGGGCTGCTCGTGGCCGACCTGTCGGTCGAGCGGTCGCGTACCAAGGTGTTGCCGGCCGCGACCGGCAGCGAGCCGGAGGTCGCCGCCATCGTCGCCGCGTTGCGTACCGACGTGATCGAGGAGCTCGGCCAGGACCCGGCGGGCGTGCAGGTGCAGGTCGGCGTCGACCTGCGCTACCGCGGCCAGGCCCATCAGCTGACCGTCGACGCCATGGCGGACGAGCTCACCGAGCCCGGCTTCGGCGCCCTGCTCGCCCGCTTCCGCGAGGTCTACCAGCGCGAGTACGGGGTCGCGCAGGACGGGCCCGCCGAGCTCGTCACCTACCGGGTACGCGCGACCTCTCCCTTTCCCGCCACTGCCCCACGACCCGCTGCATCCCCGTCTCGCGTCACGCCACCGCCGAGCGGTTCGCGCACGGCGACCTTCGCGGCCGGCGACGGCGGGATGCCGGTCGCCGTGCACCGCTCCGGCGACCTGCCCGCGGGCGCAGAGCTTCGCGGGCCCGCCTTCGTCGACGGCCCGGAGTCGACCACGCTGGTGCCGCCCGGTTACGACCTCTCCGTCGACGCGGTGCGCAACCTGCACCTGCGTCCGGTGACGTCGTGACCAGCGTCTGGGGGCAGCTCGACTCCTGCGCCGCCGTGCGCGGTGACCGCCCGGCGCTGTTCGACGAGTCCGGACGCACCTTGACCTTCGCGGAGCTGGTGGCCGCCGCGGAACGGGTCGCCGCCGGTCTGTACGCCACGGGTATCGGCGCGGGCAGCCGGGTCACCTGGCAGCTGCCCACCCGGATCGACACCGTGATCCTGATGTTGGCGCTGTGCCGGCTGGGCGCCGTGCAGAACCCGGTGATCCATTCGTACGGCCGCCGCGAGGTCGACTTCGTCCTCGGGCAGACCCGCGCCGAGCTCGTCGTCAAGGACGGTGACGCCCTGCCGGAAGGGGATCCGGCGACGCTCCCGCCCGCGCCGACCGACGGCGAGAGCGTGCGCTGGATCTTCTACACCTCGGGCACGTCGGCCGACCCCAAGGGCGTGCGGCACACCGACGCCAGCATCATCGCCGCCGGTCACGCCCTCGTCGACTGCCACGAGCTGACGCCGGGCGACGTCGGCTCCATCGCCTTCCCGATCGCGCACGCCGGTGGCCCGCAGTACCTGGCCTCGATGCTGGAGGCCGGCTTCCCGGCGCTGCTCGTCGAGCGCTTCGTCCCCGCCACGACGTTCGCGACCATGCGTGAGTACGGCGTCTCCATCGTCGGCGGCGGCACCGCGTTCTACCAGGCCGTGCTCGACGCCCAGCGCGCGTCACCCGGCACCCCGCTGCTGCCCCGGCTGCGCATCCTCACCGGCGGCGGCACGGCGAAGCCGGCCCAGCTGTACTACGACGTGCTGCGCGAGGTCGGGCGGCCGATCCTGCACGGGCTCGGCATGACTGAGTCACCCTGCATCACCATGGGGGCGCTGCGCGACACCGACGAGCAGCGCGCCCACACCGAGGGTGTACCGGTGCCGGGCATGGCCGTGCGCATCGTCGACGGCGAGATCCAGATCAAGGGCACGGTGCGCGCCGTCGGCTACGTCGACCCGGCACTGAACGCCGCGCTGCTGACGGACGACGGCTGGATGCGTACCGGCGACATCGGCCGCTTCCGCGACGACGGTCACCTCGTCATCACCGGCCGCAAGAAGGACGTCATCATCCGCAAGGGCGAGACCATCTCGGCGCGGGAGCTGGAGGAGTTGCTGCTGCACATCCCGGCCGTTCGTGACGTCGCGGTGATCGGCCTGCCCGACACGGTGCGGGGTGAGCTGGTGTGCGCGGTGGTCGAGGTCGCGGCCGGTCAGGAAGCGCCGACGCTGGCCGACGTCACCGTCCACCTGCGCGCCGCCGGCATCTCGGTGCACAAGCTGCCGGAGCGGCTCGAGGTCGTCGACGCCCTGCCGCGCAACGCCTCGGCCAAGGTGGTCAAAGCTGCTTTGCGGGAGCGGTTCGCCACCGTCGCGCCGCCCACAACCGGGCCAGCACGTAGATCCCGAACGCGATGAACGTGATGAACGCGCTGGCCCGCACGCTCGGGAAGTACACGATGTTGACGACCAGCCCGCCGTCCGCGGCGATCAGCGCGAAGAGGGTCGACAGGGCCACGACGACGCCGGTACGCGCCGACAGCCGCTGCGCTGCGGCGGCCGGGGTGATGACCAGGCTGAGCACGAGGACGGTGCCGACCACCTGCGCCGCCTCCGTCACCGTCACGCACAGCAGGTAGAGGAAGAGCACGCCCACGAGGCGCGTACGCACCCCGCGGGCCTGGGCGACGTCGGGGTCGACACTGGCGAAGATCAGCGGCCGGTAGAGCACGGCCATGACGGCCAGCACGACCACCGCCACCCCGATCAGCAGCTGGATCTGACCGGTGCTGACGCCGGTGATCTGTCCGACCAGGATGTTCAGCGCGGCGCTCGAGAAGCCCGTGTAGAAGTGCAGCAGGTAGAAGCCGAGGCCGAGTCCGAAGGCGAGCACGACCCCGATCGAGGAGTCGCGCTCCCGTTCTCGGACGGCGAGCAGCCCGAAGGCGGTCGCGACCACCAGCGAGCCGACCAGCGCCCCGGCCACCGCGTCGCTCGCGATGAGCAGGCCGGCCGCGGCGCCGGTCAGGGACAGCTCCGCCGCCCCGTGCACGGCGAAGGACATGCCGCGCGAGATCACGAACGGCCCGACGACCCCGCTGATGATCGAGACCAGCGTGGCCGCGATCAGGGCGTTCTGCGCGAACGGCAGGCTGAGGTACTCCCAGTGCGCGGTCACAGGTGGTGCCCGGCGTCGGGGGCGCCGACGACCACGATCCGCCCGCCGAGGTGCAGCACGTCGACCGGAGTGCGGTAGAGCTGGGTGAGCCGCTCCGTGGTCATCACCTCGTCGGGTGTGCCGATCGCCCAGCGTCCCTCGACCAGGTAGAGCACGCGGTCGACCAGTGGCAGCACCGGGTTCACCTCGTGCGTGACGAACAGGACGGCGGTGTCGTGCTCACGCCGGCGCCGGTCGACCAGGTCGGTGATCTCGCCCTGGTGCGCGAGGTCGAGGGAGAGCAGGGGCTCGTCGCAGAGCAGCACCTGCGGGTCACCGAGCAGCGCCTGGGCCATCCGCAGCCGCTGCTGCTCGCCGCCGGACAGCAGCCCGATCGGCCGGTTCGCGTACTGCAGGGCTCCGACGTCGTCCAGCGCCGCGTTGATACGCGCGTGGCGGGCCCGGGACGGGAGCGGCAGGCCCCAGCGGTGACCGTCGAGCCCCAGGCCGACGAGGTCACGGCCGCGCAGCGGTACGTCACGGTCGAAGCCCTTCTGCTGCGGCACGTAGCCGACGAGCGGGCTCCCCCGGCTGGGGGTGCGGCCGGCCACCTCGACGGTGCCGGCCGTCAGGTTCTGCAGGCCGAGCAGGACCTTGAGCAGCGTGGTCTTGCCGGAGCCGTTCGGCCCGAGCACGGCGATGAACTCGCCGGCTTCGACGTCGAGATCGACGTCGCTCCACAGCGTGCGGGCGCCGAACCGGAGTTCGGCGCCGCGCAAGCGTACGGCAGGCACGGGCACTACGCGCCGCCGAGCGCGGTGAGCAGCGCCTCGGCCTGGGCGTTCTGCCAGGTCTGGAAGTCGCGCTCACCCTTCGGCAGCGTCTCCGCGACCCCGACGACCGGCACCCCGGCCGCCTCGGCGGTGTCCTTCAACGCCCGGGTCTGCTCGTCGGCGACCTGGCTGTTGTAGAGCAGCACCTTCACCTGGTGCTCCTTGAGGTCGCGGGTGAATGCCGCCGCGTCCTGGGGCGACGGGTCGGTGTCGTCCTCGACCGCACGGGAGAACGCCGCCGGGGTGCCGAGGTGCAGGCCCGCCGCGTCGACCAGGTAGCCCGCGACCCGCTCGGTGTACGCGACGGCCTGACCCGCGTACTTCTGCTTGATCGTCGCGATGGTGCGCTCGTACGGCGCGTAGCCTTCGAGGAAGGTCGCCAGGTTCTGCTCGAACGCCTTCGCGTGTGCGGGGTCGGCCTTGCCGAACGCGCCGGCGAACGCCTTGGCGGCCGTGGTGACGTACGTCGGCGAGTACCAGAGGTGCGGGTTGACGTCGCTGCCGGACACCTTCGCGAGCTCCTCGACGTTGATGACGGTCTTGTCGCCGCCCGCGGCCGACAGCAGCTTGTCCATGAAGTCGTCGTAGCCGGCGCCGTTCTCGATCACGATCTGCGCCTTCGCCAACCGGGCGGCGTCGGACGGGTTGCTCTCGAACTCGTGCGGGTCGGCATCCGGGTCGTCGATCACCGAGGTGACGTCCACGTACGAGCCGCCGACCTGCCGTGCGATGTCACCCCAGACATTCTCCCCGGCGACGACCGTGAGCTTGCCGTCGGTCGGAGCCGAGGTGTCGCCGGACCCGCACGCGGTGAGGCCCCCCAGCATCAGCACCACGGACACCCCGAACGCCGCCGACCGCTTCATCGTTCACCACACCCTTGTTTGGAACCGTTTCCAACAAGCTATCCGGGAACCGTTTCCGTTACAACCGGGGTCAGGCAGCCGCGTCGCATTCCGGGCACAGCCCGATCACCTCGACGGTGTGGCTGACCGGCGTGAAGCCGTGCGCCCGCGCCACCTCATCCGCCCACTTCTCGACCTCCGGACCCTCGATCTCCACGGTGCGGGCGCACTCGCGGCAGATCAGGTGGTGGTGATGGTCCTGGGTCGCGCAACGGCGGAAAAGGGTCTCACCGGCCTCTGTACGTACCGAGTCGACCTCGCCGGCTTCGGCCATCGCGCCGAGCTGGTTGTAGACCGTGGTCAGCCCGACGTTCTCCCCGCGGCTGCGCAGGTCGGCGAACAGGTCCTGCGCGCTGCGGAAGCCGGACGACTCGGCGAGCAGGGCCGACACCGCGCGCTTCTGCCGCGTCGAGCGCACTCCAGACGTCATGCGCTCAGGGTATCGGCAATGCTTCCCGATAGTCGGGCGCCGGCGGACGGTACGGAGCCACCGGGCGGGCACTGCCGCTCTTGCGCAACGCACCGCGGGCCATGGTGCGGCCGAACTCGACGAACAGGCCCGCGCCGCTGTGCGCGTCAGCCAGGACGTCGTCGAGCGCGGACGTGAAGGTGTCGACCTCCGCCTGCCCGGCGATGAGTGGCGGCAGCAGCTTGATGATGTTGACGTTGTCGGCCGCGACCTGCGTCAGGATGCGGTGGCGGTGGAAGAGCGGCACCACCACGAGCTGCGCGAACATCGCCGTCCGCAGCGCCTCGATCGTCTGGTAGCGCCGGCGTAGCCCCTTCGATTCCGGCTCGCCGAACTCCAGGCCGATCATGAGGCCCTCGCCGCGTACGTCGTGGAACAGCTCGTACTTCTCCACCAGCGGAGCGAGCGCGGAGCGGAACGCCTGCCCGGTCGTACGCGCCCGCTCGACGATGTTCTCGTCGTCGAAGGCGGTGAGCGTGGCGAGGCCGGCGACCATGGCCAGCTGATTGCGCCCGAAGGTGGTCGAGTGCTTCATCGCCCGGTCGAGCGAGCCGTAGACCGACGTCCACACCCGGTCGGTGGTCAGCATCGCGCCGACCGGCACGTAGCCCCCGGACAGCGCCTTGGACACGGTGATGATGTCGGGCTCCAGCCCGTAGTGCTCGAAGCAGAAGAAGCGGCCCGTACGCCCGAGCCCGGTCTGCACCTCGTCCATCACCAGCAGGGTCTTGGCCTTGCGGCAGAGCGCCTGGGCCTCCTGCCAGTAAGCCGTGTCGGCGACGTGCACACCCTTGCCCTGGATCGGCTCGGCGATGAACGCCGCCACGTCACCGCGGCGCAGCTCCCGGCGCAGCGCGGCGATGTCACCGAAGGGCACCGAGTCGCAGCCGGGCAGCAGGTGGCCGAAGCCTTCCTTGAAGTCCGCACCGCCGTTGACCGCGAGCGCCCCGGACGTCAGCCCGTGGAACGCGTGGTCGGCGTACAACACCCGCGGCCGGCGGGTGGACTGGCGCGCGAACTTCAGCGCCGCCTCGACCGCCTCGGCGCCCGAGTTGCAGAAGAAGACCCGGTTGATCTCCTCCGGGCTGCGGGCCACCAGCTGCTCGGCGAGCAACCCCGCCAGCAGCGCGCAGTCCATCTGCACCATGTTGGGCAGGTCGAGGTCGATCGCCTGGTGCAGCGCCGACTTGAGCGCCGGGTGGCTGCGGCCGAGCGCGTAGACCCCGAAGCCCGACAGGAAGTCCAGATAACGCTCGCCCTCGGCGTCGTACAGGTAGCAGCCCTCGCCGCGGACGTAGAACCGGTCGAACCCGATCGTCTTGAGCACCCGCGCGAGCTGATGATTCATGTGCTGCTCGTGCAGCGCGTAACTCTCCCCGTGCCGGCTGGCCAGGAGTGCGGCGACATCCAAGGGCATACCGGTCACGGTAGTTCAGGC
Source organism: Frankiaceae bacterium (assembly GCA_965199805.1). GTDB lineage: Bacteria > Actinomycetota > Actinomycetes > Frankiales > Frankiaceae > DATAZK01. The sequence continues at coordinate 1,577,750 of CBDATO010000001.1, forward strand.
GGGCTCGCATTCGCGCAGATCGCGTCGTGGGCGCTCCGTCACGCATAGAAGCCGGGCGACGTCGCTCGTGCTGTCGCCTGGAGCGGCAGCTCCTCGATCGTTGCGTCAGCGTGCGACCGGACCCGACGGGCGAAGTCGAGGATGTGTTCGCGACTCTCGTGCGCAGTCACCCACAGATCGCTGCCGTCGGAGTCCTGCCATCGCTGCGTCATTTCCGGGAACGGGCGGCCGAATACCTCGCCGAAATACCTGGCCTCCCACACAGCTGTGTGTTTGATCAGGCCGAGGAGGTTCGTTCCGGTCGCCGTCATCGGCCGGCGGACGTCGTACTCGGAGAGACCGTCGAGTTTCCACACCAGGGCTTCCCGCGCCAATCGAAGCTGGTCGTGCAGTTGCTTCTTGGCGTCCGCGTCATTCACAACCGGCAGGCTCTCATAACGCGAGTTCGGGTTATCCACAGATCCTTTCTGCGCAGCTCAGGGAGCCACTCTTGAGATAGAGTCGAACGCATGTTCGAGACACTTTCTCCCTCCGGGGTGGTGGCTGCAGCGTTGATTGCGCCGCCGGGTCCGGAGGTGATTACCGCTCTGGACCGGGTCCGTATCGATCAACTGAAGCCGTCCGCCGTAGCCGATCTGCTGGTGGCGTGGGAGCGTTAAGCCGCCTATGTCGCCTCGTGCAGCTGTGCTGCTGTGGCGGCAACCGCAAAGGCGGTGCGGTCCGTCGAGAATCACCGCACCGCTGATGAACGCGAGCTGGCCGAACGGTCAGTGCGCTGCGAGGTAGCAGCAGCGGTCCGGATGTCCGAGGAGGTCGCGGACAACCGCATCATGGTCGCCGACGCCTTGTCCGGCCGGCTGGCCATGGTGGCGGCGGCATTGCGGTCCGGCGACCTCATCTTCTTGCAGGCCGCCGCGATCTGTGACGTCACCTCCGGGCTGACGGATGAGCAGGCGGTGTGGGTCGCCCGGCGGGTGCTGCCCCGCGCCCATCGTCAATCCCTGCGGCAGTTCCGCGCCTCACTGCGGCGGGCGCTGACCCTCGTCACCCCCGACCGGACCCGCAAGAACGCCGACACCGCAAGGACCCAGCACGACGTCGACTACTTCCGCCGCGACGACGGCCAAGCCGAGCTACGCGTCGTCGGTGACGCCGCGGACGTGCTGGCGATCTACGCCACCATCCAGGACGCCGCCCGCAAGCTCGGCGCCGTCGAGAAGGGATCCGAGACCCCCCGCTCGGCTGGACAGCTCCGCGTCGCCGCGTTGCTCGGTCTGGTCACCACCGGCACCCTGCCGGACCTGGACGACCGGCCGTACAAGGTGACCGTCAACGTCACCATGGACCTGCCGACCCTGCTCGGCCTGCGGGACCGCCCGGCCGAGCTCGCCGGCTACGGCCCGCTCCCCGCGTCGATGGCCCGCGACCTGGCGATGGACGGCTCCTGGCGGCGGCTCGTGCACGACCCTCTGACGGGTGGTCTGCTCGACCTCGGCCGACGCGCCTACCGGCCCTCAGCAGCGCTCGCCCGCTACGTAAGGGCGCGTGACCGGACCTGCATCTTCCCGTTCTGCAACCGCCGCGCCGAGACCTGCGACCTCGACCACGCCGTCCCCCACCGGCCCGACGGAACCGGCGGGGCGACCTGCCGGCACAACCTGCACCCGCTGTGTCCCAAACACCACCGCATCAAGCACGAAACCACCTGGACCCTCACGACCAGCGACACCGAGCTACCCGTCTGGGTCAGCCCCCTCGGCCGGCACTATCCCGTCGCCCGATACGACTACCGGCCACCCGACGACACGGACTTCGACATTCCACGTGAGCCCGCACCACCCGACCCCGAACCCCATGCGCCGGCGCCGGCGCCGGCGCCGACCGAGCGCGCGACGACCTACAGCACTCCCTGGACCACCGACGGCCCTTCGGCTGACACCGATGGCTGCCCGTTCTGACGCCGCCCGCGTGCGGACCGCGGCCGGCCGGGGTCTACAAACACAGGTAATCGACGACTGGAGACCGGCATGATGCGTTTCAACCACATGGAGCTCACGTTCCCCGTCGGCACGCTCACCCCTGAGGCACGCAAGGAGATCGACGACTTCTACGGCACCGTCTTCGGCTGGACCGGGATGGACACCGAGGTCGTCGGCCAGTCACCGCACCTGCTGCGTCTCGACGAGCACACCAACCAGTTCATCCTGCTGGCGGAGTACAAGAAGCCGCTCTCCTCGCCGGGTTACGACCACCTCGGGCTGCTGCAGGACACCCGCGAAGAGGTCGACGAGTTGCTCGCGAAATGCAAGGCGTACCAGGAGAAGGACGACCGGGTTCTCATCAAGGAGTACGACGACCTGGTCAGCCCCGGGATGACCGTCCACGCGTTCTACGTGAAGTACCTGCTGCCGATCTGGTTCGACGTCCAGAGCATGGAGCGGGTGACCGCCGCTCCGGGATGGAGCTACGCCTGATGGAATTCGCGATGTTCTACGAGATCCCCGTACCGCGGCCGTGGGACGAGGAATCCGAGCACCGGGCATACAAGGCCGTCATCGAGGAAGCGGTCTTCGGCGAGAAGATGGGCTTCTCCTCCTTCTGGACCGTCGAGCACCATTTCCTGGAGGAGTACTCGCACTGCTCCAATCCCGAGGTGCTGTACGGCGCGATCGCGGCGCTCACGTCGACACTGCGTCTCGGATACGGCGTGCGCCTGACCCCCAAGCCGTACAACCACCCGGTGCGCTCGGCGGAGTCGGCGGCGGTGCTCGACCTCATCTCCGACGGCCGGGTCGAGTTCGGCACCGGCCGCTCCTCGACCCGGGCCGAGCTCGAGGGCTTCGGGGTGCACCCGAGCGAGACCCGGGAGATGTGGCAGGAGGCGGTCGAGCACATCGTCGGCTGCTGGACCCACGACGAGTACGAGTTCAGCGGCAAGCACTGGTCGATGCCCAAGCGGCGCGTGCTCCCCAAGCCACTCCAGAAGCCGCACCCGCCGATCTGGGGCGCGACCGGCTCCCTCGAGACGCATCGCCTCGTCGGCCAGCTCGGCCTCGGCCTGCTGTCCTTCGCCGTGGGCACCCCGCCGTCGGAGCTCAAGAAGCGCATCGACGTCTACCGCGAAGGCCTCGCCGAGTGCGAGAAGCCGCTCGGTGCCTTCGTGAACGACCGGGCCGCCAGCTTCACCATGGTGAACGTCGCGCCGACCACGCAGGAGTCGGTCGAGATCGCCCGCGAGTCGTTCGAGTGGTATCCGAAGCACGGCGCCCGGATCATCGCGTCGGTCGCGCAGTGGCTCGAGGAGGAGAAGCTGGCGCTCGGCTCGTACGAGTACCTGCAGACGAGTGCCCGCCGGGTCGAGGAAGGCATGACCGACCTCATCACCATGGACTACCTGATGGACACCAACGCGTGCGTCGCCGGCGACCCCGACCAGGCCATCGAGATGTTCAAGGCCTACGAGGCCACCGGCTGCGACGTCGTCTTCTGCCTGATGAACCCGTACTCGATCTCGCACGAGAACGTCATGCAGACCATCGAGCTGATGGGAGAGCACGTCATCCCGGCGTTCCGCTAGCCGGCCACCTTCGGTACGAAGACGCTCTTCAGCTCGCAGTACGCATCGATGCCGGCGACGCCCCACGACCGTCCGACGCCGCTCGTCTTGACGCCGCCGAAGGGCACGTTGGGGCTGACGTCGGGATGCTTGTTGACCCAGGACGAGCCGGACTCGAGCCGCTCGGCCAGCTGCGCGCCGCGTTCGAGGTCGGGGGTCCACACCGAGCCGCCGAGCCCGTACGGGCCGGAGTTGATCTCGTCGATCGTCGCGTCGAGGTCGGTGTAGGACAGGACCGGCAGGACCGGGCCGAACTGCTCCTCGTCGACGATGCGCATCCCGGCAGCCACGTTGGTGAGGATCGTGGGCGGATAGAAGTAACCCGGCCGGTCGAGCGGCGCCCCACCGGTCACGGCCTTCGCACCGGACTCCAGCGCGTCCTCCACCAGCTCGCACACCCGCTCGAACTGCGGTCGGGTGGAGAGCGGGCCCAGGATCCCGCCGTGTGTGGCCGGCCCGATCTCGGTGTCGCGGGCGATGGCCGCCAGCTCCTCAACGACCGCGTCGTACAGCGACTCGGGGACGTACAGCCGCTTCACGGCGCTGCAGATCTGGCCGGTGTTCGCGAACGCACCCCAGAAGAGGCCGGATGCGATCTCCGCCGGATCCGCGTCCTCGAGGACGATCGCCGCGTCGTTGCCGCCGAGCTCGAGCAGGACGTTCTTGAGTCCGGCCGCCGCGGCGGCCGCGATGTGCCGGCCGCCGGCGACGCTTCCGGTGAACGAGATCATCCGGACGTCGGGATGCGCGACCATCGCCTTGCCGACCTCGTCGTCACCGGCGAGCACGTTGAGCACACCGGCCGGCACCACGTCCTGCCACAGCCGCGCGAGGTGCATCGTCGCGAGCGAGGTGAAGGGCGACGGCTTGGCCACCACGGTGTTGCCCGCCACCAGCGCGGCGACGATCTTGTCGACGATCATGAGGATCGGCGCGTTCCACGGGGCGATCGCCGCGACCACCCCGACCGGACGCCGCACCACCCGCACCTGGCGGGTCGGGCTGTCCTCCACGACCTCGACGGGCAGCGGGGTGTCGACGACGTGCCGGCCCCACATCACCGCCGCGTACGACTCCCCCGTCGCCGCTCCCCGCTCGCGCAGGGTGATCGCGTCGAGGTCGGCCAGGTTTGCCTGCAGGACGTCGAGCATGCGGGTGAGCACCTCGCGGCGACCCGCCTCGTCGGCCGCCCAGGCCGGGCCGGCCTGCCTTGCCGCGGCCACGGCACGGTCGACCAGCTCCGGGTCGGCGGCCGGGCAGACGGCGAACACCTCGCCGGTGGACGGGTCGGTGACGTCGAAGGTGCGGCCGGTGGTGACCAGCTCGCCGCCCACCAGATGCGCCAGCCCGTCGAGGAGCTCGGTTATGTCGGTCATGCGCGCACGCTCGGCTTGGCGAGCATGCCGGGGCGCACGTCGAGGTCCTGCTGCCCGTCGACCCGGATCGGCGTGCCGTTCACCAGCACATGGCGTACGCCGGTGGGCGCGTCGGCGGTCAGTCGCTCGGAGCCGGTCGGGAAGTCGGCGACGCGACGCACCGGGCCGGGGCCCACCGTCGCCGGGTCGAACACCACGACGTCGGCGTACGCGCCGGCCACGAGCCGGCCGCGACCTTCGAGGCCGAAGATGTCGGCCTGTCGCGAGGTCAGCCGGGCGATCGCGTCCTCCCACGTGGTGAGGCTGCGGTCGCGTACCCAGTTGCCCAGGTAGTCGGTGGCCTGCGGGGCGTCGCACAGCTGACCGACGTGGGCGCCGGCGTCGGACAGGCCGAGCGTCACCCCGTCCTCGGTGAGCACTGAGCTGACCTCGCCGGGATCGTCGTTGGCCAGGATGCAGCCGACGCGCAGGCTGAGGTCGGGCTCGTCGAGCGCGGTGTCGAGCAGGACGTCGAACGGGTGCGCCCCGCGCTCCTCGGCCACCTCGAGCAGCCGGCGGCCGGCCAGCTCGGGGTGTGCGGTCGACTCGGCCAGGACGTAGGTGTTCCACCGCGGCTTGGCGAACGGGGTGCCCGTCTCCCACGCCTCGAGGGTCGCCGCGCGCCAGCTGCGGTCGCGGTAGGCGGCCCGCCGCTCGGTGAGCCCGGTCGCCATCAGCTCGGCGAACTTCGGGTTGACGTTCAGGGTGAACGGCTCGGCGAGTGACATCGAGAACTGCAGCGGCCGCGGCGAGACCTGCGGCCACACCTCACGACCCTCCGCGCGGCCTTTGCGGTTCATGGCCACGCTGTCGCGGTGCGAGCCGGTCGGCATGGTCAGCAGCGCGGTGTAGGTGAACGGGATCCCGACCTCGGGCTGCAGCTCGTACAGCTCGGCGACGCCCAGGTTCTCACCCGGCGTGAAGGCGCCCACGCCGCGGTGACCGTCCTTCAGCGCCCCGAGGATGGCGTCGATCTCGGCCCGCTCGGCGAAGCGGCTCGGCACCGGCTTGCCGTCGACGCCGCGATGGGTCGGCGCGAAGCTGGTCGCGAAACCGGCGGCTCCGGCCTCCATCGCCTCGCGGACGACGCTCGCCATCTCGGTGTTCTCCTCGGGAGTCGCCGCGCGCTCGTACGCGTCATCGCCCATGACGAAGAGGCGCAGCGCGGTGTGCCCGATGTAGGCACCGAAGTTCAGCCCCATGCCGTGCCGCTCGACCGAGGACAGGTACTCCGGGAAGGTCGAGAAGTCCCACGGGATGCCGGCCTCGAGGGTGGCGACGTCCATGTCCTCGACGTTTTCGAGGGTGCGCGCGATGAGGTCGCGGTGCTCGAGCCGCGTGGGTGCGATCGAGAAGCCGCAGTTGCCCGCCACGATCGTCGTCACGCCGTGGAAGCAGGACGGCGTGAGCGACGGGTCCCAGAAGACCTGCGCGTCGTAATGGGTGTGGATGTCGATGAAGCCGGGCGACACGATGTGGCCGGTGGCGTCGAGCTCGCGCTCACCGGAGAGGTCCGGCCCGATCGCGGCCACCCGGTCGCCGTCGATCGCCACGTCGGCGATGACCCCCGGGGTGCCGGTGCCGTCGATGACGGTCCCGCCCTTGATCACAACGTCATAAGTGGCGCCGTCGTACGTCATGAGGTCTCCAGGCCGTAGAGCGTGGCGCAATTGCGCCGGATGATGTCGTCGCGGACGTCGGGTGACAGGTGGGCGGTCTGCTCGGCCAGCACCTTCTGCGACTCGGGGAAGGTCGAATCCGAGTGCGGGTGGTCGCTCGCCCAGAGCAGCCGCTCGGAATTCATCAGGTGCGTGGTCTGGAAGGCGACCCAGTCGTCCTGGAAGGTCACGTAGACGTGCTCGCGGAAGTACTCGCTCGGCTTGCGCTGCAGGTCACCGGAGCCCAGCCAATTGCGGTGGCGCTCGACGGCGTGGTCGGCGCGGTACATCCAGTGCGGCACCCAGCCGGCGTCCGCCTCCGTGCAGACCACCTTCAGCTCCGGTACGCGGTCGAAGACCCCACCGAAGATCATGGTGCCGATGACGTCCTGGCAGCCGCGGATGATGCCGAGGAAGCTGTTCATCTTCGGCCCGCGGAACTGCGCCTCGCCGAGGTTTCCGCTTCCGGTGAGGATGTGGAACGACAGCGGCAGCTTCAGCTCGACGGCCGCCCGCCAGAAGGGGTCCCACTTCGGGTCGTCGAAGTCACCCTCGCGGCTCGACCCGTCGTAGCAGCCGGCGAAGCCCGGGAGCATGACCCCGCGCAGCCCCAGCCCGGCGATCCGCTCGAGGTCGGCGATGCCTTCCTCGACGCTGCGCAACGCCGTCTGCCCGAGCCCGATCAGCCGGTCGGGATCGGTGGCGACGAACCCGCTGAGCCACTGGTTGTACGCGTCGAAGCAGGCCTTCTTGTAGTCGACGTCGGGGTGGTTGCAGATCAGCATCCCGACGGACGGGTACAGCACCTCGACGTGGACGCCGTCGCGGTCCTGCTCGGCGAGGCGCGCCTTCGGATCCCAGCCGCCCGGGTGCAGCTCGTCCCAGCCGACGTAGATGGACGGGCTGATCTTGTCCCACGGCCGGCCGGCGGCCGCGACCATGCCGTACGGGATCACGCTGCGCCCGTTGTCGATGGACATGGCGGCGCCCATCACGTCGTGCGTCATCGCCACGGGCGCCCGGTCGCGGTAGGCGGGGTCGATGAACGGCAGGTAGCAATCGCCGGGCTCGGTGATGTGCGAATCCGCGGAGATGGCGGACAGCGGTCGATCGTCGCGAGCCGGGCGGGTCTCCGTAACGGTCATGTCACTCCTTCGTGACCCACAACACTAGACCGCCGCAGTCGACCGCCGCACCGGACCCGTCAGCGGCGCAAGGTGATGAGCAAGATGATCAGGACGATCGCGGCGACGACGATCGCCGCGATGCCGAACGGATTGGGTCCGGCGCCCGTGGCAGCCAGGATCTGGGCACGGGCGAGCTCGACGGGTCCGGACACAGTGCTCTGTCTACCCTCGTCTACTCGTCCACGGGCTGCGGGATGGTGAGGCTCACGATCGCGCCCCCCTCCGGCCGGTTGCGCGCCGACGCGCGGCCGCCGTGCGCCTCGGCGACCTCGCGCACCACCGCGAGCCCGAGTCCGGCGCCGCGCTGACCGTGCAGGTGGCTGCGCGCCGGATCGGCCCGGCGGAAGCGGTCGAAGGCGTGCGGCAGGAAGTCGTCAGGGAAGCCGGGGCCGTTGTCGCTGACGCTGATCACCAGCGTGCCCCCGGCGTCCTGACCTGCGGTGAGTGACACGATCCCGCCGACCGCGGGGACGAATTCGACCGCGTTGGACAGCAGGTTGTCGACCGCCCGGCGTACCGCACCGGGATCGAGCTCGGCGACCAGGTCGGGGGTGACCTTGGCCCGCAGCGACACCCCGAGCGGCTCGGCGACGGTGCGCGCCGAACGCATCGCGCCCGACAGCAGGTCCTCCAGCTCGACGGTCTGCGGGCGTACCAGCGCCCCCTTGCCGTCGGCCCGGGCGAGGAAGAGCAGGTCCTCGGCGAGCTGGGAGAGCCGGTCGACCTCGAGCGCCGCGTAGCCGACCGCGTCGATCAGCTCCTCGTGACTGCGCCCGGGGCGGCTCGCCAGCTCCAGCTCGGTACGCAGCACGGCCAGCGGCGTACGCAGCTCGTGCCCGGCGTCGGCGACGAGGTCCTGCTGGCGGGCCAGGCTCGAGCCGAGCCGTTCGAGCAGCTCGTTGAGGGTGACCGCGAGCCGGGCGAGCTCGTCGCCGGTGTCGGGGACGGCGAGCCGCTCGACCCCGGTGCCGGCGTGGGCGTCGGCGTCACGGCGCATCCGCTCGACCGGGCGCAACGCAGCGCCGGCCAGCACCCAGGCGCCGGCGGCGACCAGCAGCACCAGCACCGGCCCGGCGATCCACAGCGCGTTGCGCAGGTCGTGCAGCGCCTCGTCGGTCGCCCGCCGCGAGGCCCCGGCGATGGCGAGCCACACGCCGTCCTTGCGCTGCACCCCGAGCACGGACACCCGGTACGGCTGCCCGTTCACCATCACCGCCGTGCGCACGACCTCGCCACCGCGCACCTCGGCGAAGCTCGCCGGGAGCACGAGCTTCGGCGCCCGCGCGAGCGTCGCCGACCGGATCGTGCCGTTCGGCAGCCGCAGCACCGCGAACGTCTCGGCGGTGTCCTCGGCGATCCCGCGCGCGTCCCCGTCCAGGTACGGATCGGGCAGCTCGGGGTTGCCCTCGCCGTCGAGCACGCCGGCGACGGTCTGCGCCCGGGCCTCCAGCGTGTCGTCGAGGTTCGACGCCAGGCCGGAGCGCAGCACGTGGACGAACAGCACCGACCCAGCGACGGCCACCACGACCGCGGTCAGCGTGAACGCGACGGTCAGCCGCGCCCGCAGACCGCGTGGGAGGAAGCGCTTCAGGCGGCGACCGCGGAGGTGGACGCCCGCAGCCGGTAGCCGGTGCCGCGCACGGTCTCCAGGTCCTCGCGGCCGAACGGCCGGTCGATCTTGCGGCGCAGGTACGCGACGTACTGGTCGACGACGTTGCTGACCGGGTCGAAGGCGAAGTCCCAGACGTGCTCGAGGATGCGGGTACGGGTCAGCACCTGGCCGGGATGGCGCATGAGCAGCTCCAGCAGCGCGAACTCCTTGGCCGTCAAGTCGATCTCCTGACCGTCGCGGGTGACGCTGTGCATCGCGGGGTCGAGCTTGAGGTCGCCGACCTCGAGCACGGTCGGCCGCTCACCGACGCCGCGGCGCAGCAGGGCGCGCAGCCGGGCGGCGAGCTCGGCGAAGGCGAAGGGCTTCACCAGGTAGTCGTCGGCGCCGGAGTCGAGGCCGCGTACGCGGTCGGCCACCCCGTCACGCGCGGTCAGCATGAGCACGGGCGACCACCGCTGGCGGGCGCGCAGCTCGCGGCAGACCTCGTAGCCGTCGAGCGACGGCAGCATCGCGTCCAGCACGATGGCGTCGTAGCCGATCTGCGTGCCGCGGTGCAGGGCGTCCTGCCCGTCACCGCTCACATCGACGGCGTAGCCCTCCTCCTCGAGGCCCCGCTTCAGCAGAGCAGCCATACGCGTCTCATCCTCGACCACCAGAACTCTCACATGTACGAGTCTGCGACCGCTTTATGTGAGAAAAATGTAACCGCGCACAACTGAGGCTGGGAGTCCTCAGCCGCGACTGACGGCGAACGTGCCGCTGCCGCGCAGGCACAGCACGCCTTCGGTATCGACCACGTCGACATCGGCGACGGCGAGCCGTCCGCCCATGCGCAGCACCTCACCGCGGCAGGTGTACTCGGCGCCGAGCAGCAGTGGGCGCAGGTAGTCGATGTGCATCGAGACCGTCGGCGACGCCACGATCGTCGGGTCGACCGCCCGCAGCGCCATCGCGCAGACGTCGTCGACGACCGACCCCACGAGCCCGCCGTGCACGACCCCGATCGAGTTCGACATGAACGGCGTGGGCACCCAGCGCGCGAGGCTGCCCGTCTCGGTGAGCTCGACGGCGTAGCCCAGCAGCTCCGCCCGGTCACGGTGCCGGGACAGGCCCCAGTCGCGGTCCATCGTCATGACGCCTCCATCCCGCGAGCCAGCCCGGCGAGCACCTCGAAGGTCCGGGTCGCCGAGCCGAGCCGGTCGTCGTCCAGCCCGACCACGGCGGCGGCGAGGTCGGTGGCGCCCGCGCTCGCGAAGGCGCGCACCCGTGCCTCGACCGTCTTCGCGTCACCGATGATCGCGATGTCGGCCAGGTCGACGGTGGCGTCGTCGGCGGCCCCCTCGGCCTTGATGCGCTGGTAGGCGGGGATGGCGTTGTAGCCGGCGAAGACCTTGGCGGCGCGCTCCTTGGCCGCGGCGACGTCGCTGACGACCGCGACCGGGATGCCGGCCACCACCCGCGGGGCGGGACGGCCGGCCTCCCCGGCAGCCGCCGAGATCGTGGGCACCACATGCCCCTCGAGGGCCTGCTCGTTGGCCCAGTACGTGATCGTGCCGTCGGCCAGCGTGCCGGCCATGCGCAGCATCCGGGGAGCGAGCGCCGACACCATGATCGACGGGGCGACGGCGCCGGGGACCTCGAGCGGCGCCTCGACGGAGAAGAACTCGCCGGAGTGGCTCAGCACGTGGCTGCCGGTGCTCGCGTGGAACGCGGCCCGCAGCACCTCGACGTATTCGGCGGTGTGCTTGGCCGGCCGGTCGTACGCGAGGCCGTACATCCGCTCGATGACCACCGGGTGCGACGGGCCGATGCCGAGCACTACCGGCCCGTTGGAGGCCGCCTGGGCGCTCAGTGCCTGCTGCGCCATGGCGAGCGGATGCCGCGGATACGTGGGCATCACGGCCGTGCCGAGCTCCAGCCCGTTCGTCACCTGCCCGGCCAGGGCCACCGCGGTCAGCCCGTCGAGACTCCACGGGATGTGCGGCAGCCAGCCGCTCGCGAAGCCCAGCCGCTCGGCCTGCCGCGCATTCTCGAGCAGCTCCGCCACACTCGTACGCAGGCCGCTGGCATCACCGATGAAGACCCCGAGACGCATGCTGCGGACCTTAGTGGACGGCCTGTTGGGCACCTCCGGCCTGGGCCTGCTCGGCGGCGGCTGCCTTCTTCGCCAGCTGCCGCTTGGCCAGCCGGCGACCGAACGGCTCCGCGACGCGTGCGGCCATCGGTCCCGCGATGGCCAGGATCAGCACGTACGAGGCGGCCAGGGCCCCGAGCCGCTGCGGCTGACCGGCGGCGACCGCCAGACCCGCGATGACGATCGAGAACTCGCCGTGGGCGATCAACGTCGCCCCGACACGCCAGCGGCCGGGGATGCTGATGCCCTGCCGCTTCGCCGCCCAGATCCCGGTGAAGACCTTGCCTCCGGCCGAGACGACCGCCAGCGCGGCAGCGATGAGCAGCACCGGCGGGAGCGCGCTCGGGTTGGTCTGCAGCCCGAAGAAGACGAAGAACACCGCGGCGAACAGGTCGCGCAACGGCGCCAGCAGCTTGCGCGCCGCCTCCGCCACGTGGCCCGACAGCGCGATGCCGACGAGGAAGGCACCGACCGCGCTGGAGACCTGCAGCTTCTCGGCGAGGCCCGCCACGAGGAGCGTGATGCCGAGGATCGTGAGCAGCAGCATCTCGTTGTCCGGCGCGTGCACGGCCCGGCTGACGAGATGGCTCCAACGGGTCGCGATGATCAGGACGGCGCCGACCGTGCCCACCGCGATCGCCACGGTCAGGCCGCCGGCGAGGAAGCTGACCCCGGCCAGCACGGCCGTCAGGATCGGCAGGTAGAGCGCCATCGCCAGGTCCTCGATCACGAGGATCGACAGCAGGACGGGCGTCTCGCGGTTACCGGTGCGGCCGAGGTCGGACAGCACCTTCGCGATGATCCCGGACGAGGACACCATGGTGACGCCGGCCATCGCCAGCGCTCCGGCGAAGCCCCACCCGAGCAGCCAGCCGGCAACGGCACCCGGAGCGGCACCGAGGACGAGGTCGACACCACCGGCACGCGCGTTGGTCCGCAGGTTGCCGACGAGCTCGTCGGCGGAGTACTCGAGGCCCAGGGTGAGCAGCAGCAGGAGCACGCCGATCTGGGCGCCCGTGCTGATGAAGTCCTCGCTGGTGGACAGCGGCAGCAGGCCGCCCTGGCCGAACGCGAGGCCGGCGAGCAGGTAGAGGGGGACGGGAGAGACGCCGATGCGGCCGGCGAAGCGGCCGAGGATGCCGAGCGCCAGCAGCACCCCGCCGATCTCGAGCAGGAGCGTGTAGATGTGTTCGTGCATGTCGGCCTAGCCCGGCGGGGACTCGAGGATGCGGGCGACCGCGGTGGCAGCCTCGTCCGTACCGACGACCACCACCAGGTCCTCCGCCTCGAACAGGAAGTCCGGACGCGGGCTCACCTCGACGTGGCCGTCGCGGACGACGGCCACGATCGAAGCCCCGGTGCGCGTACGCGCCTGGGTGTCACCGAGCGGGCGACCCCGGAAGCCCGACGTCGCCGGCACCACCATCTGATGGGTGCGCAGCCCGGCGAAGTCGTTCTTCATGTCGGCGAGCCGCTCCACGATGCGCGGAGCACCGAGCAGCTCGGCGAGCGCGTCGCCCTCGGTCTCGTTGAGGGAGATGACCTCGCGGGCGGCATCGGGATCGAGCGTGTCGTAGACGACCAGTTCGCGGCGGCCGGACCGGTGGGAGACCACGGCCACTCGGCGACCCTCGGAGGTCGTGAACTCGTAACGCAGCCCGATACCGGGCAGCCGGGTCTTGTCGATCTGAAGGGTCATCGGTGCGGGTCCTTGGTGTTCGGCGAGCCGGCCTGTCGATCCAGCTTGCGTTTGTCGTTCCAGAGGAAAAAGACGGGCAGTCCTAGAAAGGCAGTGCCCATGAGTGCCACCGCAAATGCGAGTCGCACCCATTCAAGATCAGCGTTCACAGCTGTTGCTCCGGTGGGCGAGGGCTCGCCGCTCCGGACCCGGGCGTAGCAGCCGACCGCGGTCAGGAACCGGTCGAGCAGTCAGACGGGACGGACGCTCAGACGCAGAGCGGTGGCGCCCGGGCCGGTGCCGCGGAGAAACGCAGGAGCAGGGCGTGGGGCGGGCGCAGGCGCCGGCCCCGGCCGAGGAAGAACGCGGCGAGCACCAGCAGCAGGGCGACGGCGAGGTCTGCCGGGTGGGTGGTCAGGCCCGCCAGCGACTGCGCGGCGGCGGCCGGGGCGACGCGCGACGGTGCGTCTGCGTCGCCCTGCCGTGCTGACGCGAGGTGCGAGGACTCGTGCTGCCCGCCCGTGCCGGACGGGGCCGCGACGGCCACCGCGGCCGAACGGGCGGCGGCGCCGCTCGGGCCCGCCGTCCCGAAGAGGCAGGCCAGCGCAAGGATCAGGACGGAGAGCTGCCGTAACACGTGGCTACGGCGAGCAGTCATTGCCCCACAGCTTATGAGAGGAAGCTGTGAAGCTCCTGCAGTCCACGTTGGGGCGTCTCGGGCACCGAGGTGATCTCGGTGCGGGCGAGGTGCACTCCGCCGCCGGGCAGCTCGTCGTAGTACGACATCACCGTCAGCGGCGGGCTGTACACGTGCACGCTGACCGCCGGCGCCGCGTACGGGTTGTACACGTCGTGGACGTGGCGCGGACCGAAGCTGCGCAGGCCGCCGACAGCCACCTCGTTCTCCGCACCGCCGGGCAGGTATTCGCGCAGGGCACCGGCGACGGTGGTGAAGGTGCCGGAGGAGCCCCCGTGGTCGTGCAGTGTCGTCGACTGCGACTGCAACCACGAGATGAGCCAGACGTCATGCGTCTCGTCGGCGTGCAGGCGCACCGACCAGTGCTCGTCGGCGGCGTACTGCAGGAGCGCTTCCCAGCTGCCGCGGTCAGCGGCCTGGGCGAGGCAGACCTCGCGGAGCTCGGGCATGGACAGCCGGGTACGGGATGAAACGGGCGCGGGCGTGTACACAAGATCCCTCTGGAGTAAGGACGGGGTTGGGCAGCTACAGGCCTCAACAACACCGGCGGCCGGGCAGCCACCAGAGATCCCTACTCACGCGGGTGATCATAGCAGTTCTCTACCGTAACGGTGGAGTTACGGGAACTGCGACGCGAACCGGCCGTCCCAGAGCTCGACCTGGCGTACGTAGTCCTGCGTCTCGTCGAACGGCGGGACCCCCGCGTACTTGGTCACGTTGCCGAAGCCGGCGTTGTAGGACGCGAGCAGCAGATCACGCGGGGTGCCCTTCAACCTGCTGCCGGCCGCCGACACCGACTTCTCCAGCGTGCAGAACACCACCGCACTGGTGGCGACGCTGTCGGCCGCCGAGAACGGATCCTTGCGCCCGTCGCCGTCCGCATCCACGCCGTACTGCTTGAACACCGACGGCAGGATCTGCATCAGCCCCTGCGCGTTGCCGCCGGACTCCGCGTCGGGCTGGAAGCGGCTCTCCGTGTACGCGACCGCCGCCAGCAGCTGCGGCGTGAGCACCCCGGGGCAGCGCTTGGCCGCGACGACGAAGTACGACTTGTACGCGGCGGGGACGTCGACCACCCGCGTGGACGAGCCGCCCCCGGAGCAGGCGGTGAGCGCGGTCAGGCCCGCCACGACAGCAGCGGACGTCGTGAGACGCGAAAGCCGGTAGCGCACCCCCATCTCGCGGGACGCTACCGGCTGACACGGGCCGGATCCGCTTACGCGGAGGTGAGCCGGATCGGCAATTTCTTCAGCGCGTTGTTCAGGTTGGACCGGGTGCGTAGGGCCGGCCCGGTGGCCTCGATCCTCGGGAAGGTCGCGAGCAGCTCCTCGAAGAAGATCTTGCCTTCGAGCCGGGCCAGGTGGACACCCAGGCAGTAATGCGTGGCCACCCCGAACGACAGGTGCGGGTTGGGCTTGCGCGTGATGTCGAACGTCTGCGAGTCCCTGAAGACGTCCTCGTCACGGTTGGCCGAGGTGTAGTACATCGCGACCTTGTCGCCGGCCTTGATCTGCGAGCCGCCGAGCTCCACGTCCTGGGTGGCCGTGCGCCGGAAGTAGTGCAGCGGGTTGGCGAAGCGCAGGATCTCGTCGACCGCCCCGGGGATGAGCGACGGGTCGGCGCGCAGCGCGGCGAGCTGCTCCGGGTGCTGCAGCAGGGTGTCGAGACCGGACGCCAGCATGGTCTGCGTGGTGTCCTGACCGGCCGTGACGATCTGGACGAAGAAGATCCCGAAGTCCAGGTCGCTCATCGGCTTGCCGTTGAAGTCGGCCTGCAGGATGTACGTCGTCAGGTCGTCCTGCGGCTCGAGCGTGCGCCACCGGGTCGCATGGTTCATGCCGTAGATCGCCGTGTCCATGGAGCCGGCGCCGGCGTTGCCCTCGAGCGCCGCGTCGCCGACGTAATCGGGGTCCTGGCCGTGGGTGTTTCGCTCGGCCATGGCGTGCACGGTGTCCCAGTCCTCGACCGGCAGGCCCATCAGCTCGCCGATCACCCGGGTGGGCAGGTGCGAGGTGACGTCGGCGACGAACTCGACGTCGCCCTGCTTCGCAGCGTCGGCCAGGATCTCTCGTGTGATGGCCCGGATGCGGTCCTCGAGCTCGTCCATCACCCGGGGGATGAAGCGCTTGACCATGGTGCGGCGGTAATCGCCGTGCCGCGGCGGGTCCATCGCGAGCAGCATGCCGCGCATCTGCTCCAGCCGCGACGGCTCCAGGTCCTCCAGCACGACGCCGCCCTCGGACGCGCTGAAGATGTGCGAGTTGCGGGCGACGAACTCGACGTCGGCGTGCTTGAGCACCGCCCAGTAGCCCGGCTCACCCGGGATGTCCTGCCAGTACACCGGGTTGGTGCGGCGCAGGTAGGTGAAGACCTCGTGGGGCGGCGCGTCGAGATACGTCTCGGGCGCGTAGAGGTCGACGATCTGCCGGTCGGCGGTGACGGTCATGGTCAGTCCACCAGCACGTTCGGCTTGGGCAGCCCGTTGGCCTCGCAGATCGCGTAGTAGTGCGCGAGGGTGCCGGCACCGTCCGACAGCGAGGTGATGTTGCCGGCCGCGTCGAGGTTGACGTTGACGCCGTACATCTGGAACCAGACGCGCGTGTTGTCCTCGATGCAGGTCAGGGTGTGCACGGAGCCGGCCGGCTCGTACAGGAACGACCCCGCGCGGTTGACGTAGTCGTACTCCTTGTACTTCCAGCCGCCGGAGACGGTGTAGCCGAAGACCGGGCCGGTGTGGCGGTGGGTCTCGACCTCGAAGCCGGCCTGGAAGATGTTCTCGATGATCCAGAGGCCCTCGGCCTCCTTCACCTGCAGGACCTTCAGCATGTTGCCGCCGCCGATGTCGACGAAGGGCAGGTCATCGGCACCGATGTGGAAGGCCTCGGGCCGAGCGACGGTGGTGGTCACGATTGTCTCCTTGCTAAGCGGATGAGGCGGTTGTCTGGTACTGCGCCGACCTCGAGGATCGCACGGCACCCCGGTCGGGCGCCGTCGCACGACATCAGTGGGTGAAGAACCCCCCGTCCGCGATGAGGAGCTCGCCCGTCACGTACGAGGCGTCGTCACTCGCGAGGAACAGGGCGACGGACGCGATCTCCTCCGGACGGCCGAAGCGCCCCATCGGCACCGCGTCCAGCACCTTCGCGGGACGCTCCGGGTCGGCGTAGATGATCTTGGTCATGTTGGTGTCGATGTAGCCCGGGCCGATCGCGTTGACCCGGATGCCCTTGGGCGCGAGGGTCATGGCCGCCATCTTGGTGACCATCCAGACGCCGGCCTTGGACACCCCGTACGCGAGCGACCCGACCTCCGGCGCCAGCGCGGCGATCGAGGCGACGGTGATGATCGACCCGCCGCCGGACTGCGTCGCCATCTGCCGGCCGGCGGCCTGGACGGCGAGCAGCGTGCCGGTGAGGTTGACGTCGATCACCGGCTGCCACGACTCGACCGGCAGGTGCAGGAAGGCCGTACCCGCGTCGACCGAGGCCCCGCCGGCGAGGATCTCGCGGTCGCGCGAGGAGTCACCGCTGGTGTAGCCGGCGAAGGAGATGCCGGCGGCGGTCAGGGCGATGTCGAGGCTCCCGTACGCACTCACCGCGGCGGCGACAGCGGCCTCGTTGTCGGCCGGCGAGGCGGCGTCGAGGTGTACGAACGTGGCCTCGGCACCCTGCTCGCGCAGCGCGGCGGCCGCCGCCTCCCCGGGCTCGTCGAGCAGATCGGCGATGACGACCTTCGCGCCCTCGGCGACGAAACGCTCGGCGCACGCCAGACCGATGCCGTTGGCCCCGCCCGTCACGAGCGCGACCTTCGCTTCCAAGCGCGCCATGGGTGGGATCGCCCGCCTTCTGTAACGCAACTCATGTATCACTATGTGAGTTGCTGGATCACTCTCCGATACGGTACTGAGACCGCGGTCTCACGGTCAACGGCTCGCGCGCAGAAAGGCGAACTCATGGCGGTGGCGCGGCTGTCGACGGTCGAGAAGGCGCTGCGCGTCCTCACCGCCGTCGCCGAGCAGCAGCCGATCAGCGGCAGCGCCCTCGCCCGCGAGCTCGAGCTGGACAAGAACGCCGTCCAGCGCATCCTCATCACCCTCGGCCACGGCGGCTGGCTGCAGCAGGACCGTCGCGCCGGCGGCTGGCGGCTCGGGCCGCAGTCCATCGTCGTCGGCGGCCGATACGCCGGTGCCCTGCGCGAGCGTGCCCACCCCGTGCTGCGCGACCTGGCCGTCGACAGCGGCGAGACCGTCACGCTCTGGGCGGTGGAGAACGACACGTTCACCGTGGTCGACGCCGTGGAGAGCACCCAGACCGTGCGCGGCGCCCTGCCCATCGGCTACTCCGCCGACGTGACCGAGGGCGGCGACTTCCTGGCCTTCTACGACCGCACGTCGCGCAACCGGCTGCGCAACGACCGCGGGCTGCCCGAGCTGAGTGCCGAGCAGGTCGAGACCACCCGGGCCCGGGGCTATTACGTGATCGACACCAGCTTCACCGGCACGATCGCGGTCGGGGCGCCGGTGTGGGACGGCAAACCGGGCCCGGCCGCGGCACTGCTGCTGGTCGCGCCGGCCGATCGGATGTCCGGTGCGGCGCTCGACGCGGCCGGTCAGCGGGTACGCGAGGCCGCCCGCGGGCTGTCGTCCGGCGGCTGACTACAGCTCGGCGAGCAGCACCGACGGGTGCACGCTCCCGGCCGCACGCTGATCGCGGGCCATCGCCTTCGCCTCCCGCTGCAGGAGGTCGTTGACCGGGGTCGCCACGTCGTGCAGCCGGCCCAGCAGGCCGATCTCGCCGTTGAGGAAGTCGGCCTCGATGCTGCCGCTGCCCTTGGTGACGCTCTGCCAGGACGACCCGCCGCCCCGGGCGGCGCCCTCCACCTCGCCGATCTGCACCTGGTCGCGCCGGTACGCCTTCCACTCCTCGTCGTCGACCACGTCGATGCCCGCGGCGGCCAGCACGGCCCGGCCCTCCGCCGTCGACCGCTTCGCCAGGTCGCGGACCAGCTCCTCGGCGGCGGGATCCAGGTCGTGCCCGGTGAGCGCCTCGAGCGCGTTGCCGAGGTTGCGGAGCAGCTTCGCGTACTTCCAGCGCATCACCTCGGCGCGGGCGACGGACAGGAAGCCCGCGGCCGAGAGATCCATCGCCACCTGCTCGGCGACCGCGTCGACACCGGACGGGTAGCGGCCCACGTCGAGCATGCCGGGATGCGGAGTGCCGGACGCGTCGACCCGGCCGGGCTGCAGGTGGGTGGCAGGCAGCATGACGCACACGCCGTACACCCGGCGGAAGCGGCGCAGCGCCAGCCGCTCGTTCTCCACCCCGTTCTGCGCACACACGACCGGCACCAGCTCCGCCGCCGTGCCCGCACCGACCGGACGGGCGGCGAGCTCGACGAGCAGCGCCTCGGTGTCCTGCGTCTTGGTGGTGAGGATCAGCACGTCGTCGGGCTGCAGCTGCAGCTCGTCGACGGACGTGACCACGTCGACCGCGAGCTGCACCGTCGCGTCCGGACGCGCCAGCGTGAGCCCGTCGGCCCGCATGACGCGGGCGTGCTCGCCGCGGGCGAGCAGCGTGGTGGGGATCCCGGCCTGGACGAGCAGGCCGCCGATGGTGCCGCCGACCGCGCCGGCTCCGACGATGACGTAACGCACCCCTCCAGGGTGCCTGGCCGGACGATAGGTTGCCGCCGTGACGCAATCGGCCGCTCCCGTGCTGGATCTGTCCGGCCGCACGGTGGTGATCGCCGGAGCGGGCGGCGGCGGCATCGGGACGGCGGTCAGCGGGCTGCTCGCCCGGGCCGGCGCCACGGTGGCGGGCCTGGACAACCGGGCCGATGCGCTCGACGACTTCCGCGAGGCCGTCGCCGGCACCGGGCGTGAGCACCTCGCGCTGCTCACCGACCTGCGGGATCCGGCCGCCGTCGAGGCCGCCGTGGCAGCGGCGGCCGGCGTCGCGGACGCCCCGCTGCACGGCCTGGTGCACATAGCCGGAGGCATGGCACCCGCGCAGTGGGCGGACCTCATGGACCTGGAGCCGGCGGTCTTCGACGAGGTCCTGGAGCTGAACCTGCGCACGATGGTGCTCACCTCGGCCGCGGTCGGCCGCCGGCTGCGTGACCAGGGCCGCGGGGGCAGCATCGTCGCGCTGGCGACCGTCGCCGGGTCGAGCGCGCTGCCGTTCGGAGCCCCGTACGCGGCGGCCAAGGCGGCCCTGATGTCGGTCGTCCGTACGGCCGCGCTGGAGTGGGGCCGCCACGACATCCGGGTCAACACGGTGGCGCCGGGCACCATCCGCACCCCCAAGGCCCTGCGCAACAACCCGAACCCGCCTCCCGACACCCCCGCCGAGGCTGCTGCCGTCCCGCTCGGCCGCCGAGGCACCGCCGACGACGTCGCCGGCGCCGTCCTCTTCCTGCTGTCGGACCTCGCCGGCTGGATCACCGGGCAGGTGCTGACGGTCGACGGCGGCTCGTCGGCCCGGCCCTCGTTCCTCGGCGACGACAACCTGCCGGTCTTCGTCCGCGACGACGCGTTACGCGCCCGACTCACCGGTGAGGGCACGTGAGCGGTGTCGCCGTGGTCGGTCATCCGGGTGGGCCCGCCGACCTCCTGGCGCCGGCACTGAGTGGACTCGGGCTCGAGGTGCGTACGTACGCGACCGCCTCCCGGGCTGCGCTGGTGGAGCAGTTGCGCGGCGGCGTACCGGAGCTGGTGGTGTGGGCTCCGGCCGCGCCCGGCGAGCGGTGCGCGCTGACCGAGCTGACCCCGGCGGAGTGGGACGCGCTGGCCGCGCAGCCGCTGCGGGAGGCCGTCGCCTGCTTCCAGGCCGCGCTCGACGTGCTCGAGACGGGAGCATTGGTCGCGGTGCTGCCGACCAACGCCCTGAACGGCGCCGCCGGGCTCACCGGATGGGCCACCGCCGCCGAGGGGCTGCGCTCGTTGGTCAAGGTGACGGCCCGGGAGCTGGCCCCGCGCGGCATCACCGTCAATGCCGTGGCGGCCCCCGCGCAGACGCTGGCCCGCACCCCGGAGTCGCTGAACCGGCCCGGCCTGCCGCCCGCGCGGCTCGCGGTGTCGACCGATCCGTTCACCGACATCGCCGGCGTCGTGGCGGCGCTGGGCACCCCGGCGTGGCGCGCCGTCACCGGCGCGACCATCGCGGTCGACGGCGGCGTCTGGATGCCGGCGTGAGCGGCGACCTCACCGGGCGAGTCGTCCTCGTGACGGGCGCCGGCGCGGGCATCGGCCGGGCCGTCTGCCTGGAGGCCGCCCGGCAGGGTGCCCACGTCGTCGTCACCGCTCTCGGCGGCAACGGTGCCGTGACGGCCGAGCTGATCACGGCGGCGGGCGGCAGCGCCCTGTCGCTCACCGCCGACGTGACCAGGCTCGACGACGTCACGGCCGCCGTCGAGGCCGCTGTCAGCCGTTTCGGCCGGCTGGACGGGCTCGTGCACAACGCCACCAGCCGGCACTCCAGCGTGGTCGGGCCGCTCGCCGAGCTCACCCCCGCCGTCTTCGACGACCATCTCGCCGTGTCGGTCACCGGCGCCTACACCTGCGCGACGGCGGCGCTGCCCGAGCTGCGGCGCACCCACGGCCGCCTGGTGCTGATGACCTCGCCCGCCGCGATGGAGGGCAGCTTCACGCTCCCCGCGTACGGCGTCGTGAAGGGCGCCCTGCGCGGCCTCGCGAAGAGCCTCGCGCTCGAGGAGGGCCCGAACGGCGTGAACGTCACGGTCGTCTCCCCGCTGGCGGTCACCCCGGCGATGGCGAAGGCGTACGCGTCGAACCCCGAGCTGGAGGCCCGGCTGCAGCAGCTGGTGCCGCTCGGGCGGGTGGGCGACCCGCTGCTCGACATCGCCCCCGTCGTGGCGTTCCTGCTCGGCGACGCGGCGCGCTACGTCACCGGGCAGACGGTGGTCGTCGACGGCGGGAGGTTCACCGGACTGTGAGTACATCGTGGACAGCACCCCTGGGGGTGGGGTCGGTGTCGCTGCGGCTCTATCCCCATTCCGTCGCGCAGGTCGGCGACGCCGCCGGCATCGTCGAGGAGCTGCGTACGCAGGCCGCCCTCGGCCGGGCGGCCGGCTTCGACGGCGTCATGACGAGCGAGCATCACGCGGGCTTCGCCGGCTACCTGCCGAACCCGCTGCAGACCGCGGGCTTCCTGCTCGACGCCATGGACGGCGGCTGGGCTGCCGCGTGTCCCCTGCTGCTGCCGCTGCGCCCGGCGGCGCTGGTGATCGAGGAGACGGCGTGGCTCGCCGCCCGCTTCCCCGGCCGGGTCGGGCTCGGGGTGGCGACCGGCTCGCTGCAGTCCGACTTCGACATCCTGGGGACGACCAAGGACGACCTCGTCGCGCGCTTCGCCGCCGGGCTGACCCGGGTCGCCGATGCCCTTTCGGGTCGCGACGCCGGTGACCTCGCGGGTGACCCGGCGGTCGACGGGTGCCTCGCAGCCCCGGTGCCGCTGGTCAGCGCCGCGATGAGCCCGGCCGCCGTACGCCGGGCCGCAGCGGCCGGAGCCGGGCTGCTCTTCGACTCGCTCTCGACCGTCGAACGCTGCCGCACGCTCACCGACGCCTACCGGGAGGCGGGCGGCACCGCCGCGTCGATCCTGGTGCGCCGGGTGTGGATCGGCCCGCCGCCGACCAGCCGGCAGGAGCAGCAGGTCGACGTCTACCGCGGTTACGCGGCAGCGGCCGCCCAGACCCACTGGGCCGACGACGCGGTGCTCTCCGGCGCCGACCCCGACGAGCTGGCCCGGCGGGTGGCCGACACGGTGCAGGCCGCAGGGTGCGATGCACTCAACATCCGGCTGCACGTGCCGGGCATCACCCCGGATGAGGTACGCGACCAGCTGCGGGCGCTGGCCGCGGTCGTCCCCACCGTGCGGGAGCTGCTCAGCGCCAGACGGCCAGGCTGATCGCGACGTACATCATCACGCCGGCCAGGATGGTCGCGAGGTGGAAGACCTCGTGGTATCCGAAGGTCTTGGGCCACGGGTCGGGGCGGCGCAGCGCGTACACCAGCGCCCCGAGGCTGTAGATCAGGCCGCCGCCGGCGACCAGCACCAGGGTGGCCACCCCGCCCGCGTGCAGCAGGTCGGGGATGATGAACAGCGCGATCCAGCCGACCAGCAGGTACGGCGCGATGACCACCCACCGCGGCGCCGAGATCCACAGCATGCGCAGCGCGATGCCGCCGAGCGCCCCTCCCCAGGCCGCGCACAGCACGACCGTCGAGGTCGTGCCCTTCAGCAGCAGCAGCGCGAACGGCGTGTAGGTGCCGGCGATCAGCACCAGGATCATCGAGTGGTCGAGCCGCTTCATCACCGATCGGGCGGTCGGCTGCCAGTTGACCCGGTGGTACAGCGCACTGGTGCCGTAGAGCGCGCAGGCCGCGAGGGCGTACACGATCGCGGCGATGCGGGCCCGGTCGCTGCCGGCGCCCGCGACAAGCACGCCGCCGGCCACGAGGAACGCGACGGCGGCCCACTGGTGCAGATGGCCGCGCAACCGCGGCTTGACGACCGCCGCAGCCGGCGAGATCGAGGTCACGAGGACGGGATGCCCGGAACGGCGGCCCGGCTCACGCGTTCTGCGCCTGCCGCTCGGCGCTTGCGGCGCGCCGGTTCTCGTAGCTGGTCGCCATGGAGTCGAGGGCGGTGAGGAAGTCGCGCATGCCGTCCCGGGCCTGCTCGGCCTCGGCGTCGAGGCCCTCGAGCTCGAAGACGCCCCACTTGCGCAGCAGCGGCCAGATCACCTCGTCGTGGTGGATCCGCAGGTCGTAGATGCCGGCCTTGGCGATGAGCTTGGCCTTGGCGTCGAAGTCACGGATCCCGGTGCCCGGCATCGCGAAGCCGAGGACCTCCTTGACGATCGACTGCATGGCCGCCGACGGCGAGAGCTCGAGCGCCGCCGCCATCAGGTCGCGGTAGAAGATCATGTGCAGGTTCTCGTCGGCCGCCACCCGGGCGAGCAGGCGCTCGGCGGTCGGGTCGTCGGTGTACGTGCCGGTGTTGCGGTGGGCGATGCGGGTGGCGAGCTCCTGGAAGCTCACGTACGCGATGATGTCGAGCTGGCTCTTCGGCCCGGTGGACTGGTCGCTGCTGTAGCCGGTCTCCATCTGGTGCATCCGGCTGCGCTCCAGCTCGACCGGGTCCAGGGCGCGGGTCACCAGCAGGTAGTCGCGCATGCAGAGCCCGTGCCGGCCCTCCTCGGCGGTCCAGCGGTGCACCCAGGTGCCCCAGGCGCCGTCACGACCGAACGCGGCGGCGATCTCGCGGTGGTAGCTCGGCAGGTTGTCCTCGGTCAGCAGGTTGACCTCGAACGCGACCTGGGCGACCTCCGACAGCTTCGACTGGCCCGGCTCCCACGGCAGCTCCGTGAAGTCGCGCGCCTCGCCCCACGGCACGTACTCGTGCGGCATCCACTCCTTGGCGAGCCGCAGATGGCGCTCGAGCCCCGCTTCGGCGACGGGCTCGAGCTCGCGCAGCAGGTCGAGGTCGGACAGCGGAGCGGTAGCGACGGCCATTCACCGATGGTGCAGGACAAGGCGGGCCGGGCGCTACCCCCGGTCAGGGCAGACCCGGGTCAATTTCTTGTCCCCGGGGGACAAAGAACCTCAACCGGCCCAGGTGGCCAGATCGGTCAGCGGGGGGCCCGGCGGCGTGAACGCCTGCGTGGCCAGTCCACCGATCACCTTGCGGAAGACGGAGGCCCGGGTACGGCCCTCGGCACCGATGCCGTTCACGGCCGTGTACGAGAGCGTCCTGCTGTCGCGCGACCACGCCGGGTTCTCGACCGTGTCGGCGATGGACAGCTGCGCGGTGATCGCGCCACCGGGCGCGGGCACGGTGCACAGCGAGGTCGCGGTACCGCCGTCCTTGCGGACGAAGGCGACGAGCTTGCCGTTCGGCGACCAGGTCGGCTGCGTGCACTGCCAGCCGAAGCTCGACCGGACGATGAGCCGGCTGGCGCCGCCGCGTGCCGGGATGCGCCGGATGCCGTCGAAGGCGGCGTAGACGATGGCGCCGCCGTTGTTGTTGAACTGCGGCGTGATGCCGCCGGCCGCGCCGGGCACGAAGCGCAGCCGGCTCCCGTCGGCCTGGACCAGCCAGACACCAACGCCCGAGCCGAAGCCGATGGTGTCGCGGCAGAAGCAGACAGTCTGACCGTCGGGGGCGAAGCCGGGGTCGAGGTCGGCGACCCCGGTCGGCGGCCGGGTGATCTGGTGCAGCAGGGCGCCGTCGCTGCGGCAGACGAACAGAGCGTTGGTGCCCCGGCTGTCCTCACCGGTGCCGCGGGAGACGGCGATGTGCTGGCCGTTGGGCGCGAAGGCGGCGCGGCCGTACGCATTCGGCACGATGGCGCGCGCGCCGCGGCCGGAGGCGTCGCACACGACCAGGTCACGGCGGTAGCCGTTGAGTGTGCGGAGCAGATACGCGTGGCGGCGCGGCGCAACGGCCGGCGGCAGGTCACAGGCGGTCAGGCTCGCGATCGCGCCGGCACCGCCGGCCGCAAGGGCCACCCGGGCGCCGACCCCGGCCACGCCGGTGCCGAGCAACTGGCGACGGGTGGGCATCAGCTGACCTCCATGCCGGCGAAGAGCTCGCTCGCCCGCGCCGCCAGGGTCTCCCGGCGGGCGTAGCTGCCGAGCACGACGTACAGGCAGAACGGGCGACCGGCGTCGAGGAAGAAGAACTGGGCACCGGCCTGGCCGGGGATGACCCGCTGCAGCTGGTTGGGGCCGAACTCGCCGGAGCTCAGCCGGGTCGGCCGCGGCTTCGCGAACAGCGGGGAGGACGCCTCGGCGGAGTCGAACTCGATCAGCGACAGGAAGACCGAGTCCGGCGGCATGATCTCGACGACGCCGCTGCCGTAGTCGCCCCGGACGTTGGGGAGCGGGAAGTCGGCGGCGTGCAGCACCGGCCGGGTCACCTCGCCCGCGGTGTCGGCCACCCGCTGGTAGATCCGGGCGTCCCACCCCCGGGGGGTGACGACCGACAGGCCCTTGCGCGCGACCTTCATGACCGTCCTCCGCAGCTCGTCACACCAGTACCGCCGTCACACCAGGACCGCCGTCACACCAGGACCGCCGTCACACCGAGCGTGAGCCCCACGACCGCGAGGACCCCGACGGTGACGCGCCGGGCGAGCGGCGCCAGCGTCGCGAGCCGGCGGTGTAGGGCGGCGAGCGCCTCCGGGCTCACCACGCGCCGCGCCTGCAGCAGCGGCAGCGCCCGTGCCAGCCCGAACGTGACACCGACCAGCAGGCCACCCCACACCGAGCCGGTCAGCGCCGCGAGCAGCAACGTCGCGTAGACGGAGGCGCTGGTCACGATGGTCAGCACCCCGAAGCCGAGCTGGGCGCCGAAGCCCGCCCCGACCACCCAGCCGCGGTAGCGGCCCAGCCACTGCTCGTCGACCTGCCGCCGCCACGAGGGGGGACGCACCCCGCGGGCATCCCAGGCCGCGGCCAGCAGGCACCCGAGGGCCGCGACGCCGAGCAGCACCCAGCGTGCCGGGCCGGCCAGCGTCAGCAGCGCGCCGAGTGCCCCGGCCAGCAGGCCCACCAGGGCGCCGCCGAAGGTCGATCCCGCGAGATACCACGCGGTGGTCGCGGTCCACCGCCGGCGATGTGCCCGCTCCCCGAGCGGGGTGATGCTGGTGAGCATCGACTCGCCTCAAGGCGACCACGTCGAACGGATCGCCGCGGCCGTCGCCGTCGCGAGCCCGGCCACCAGCACCGGTACGAGCACGGGCGGTGCTACTCGGCATCCGGGTAGAGGCTCGGGTGCCCGGGCAGGATGCCCGCCGCCTCGAGCTCACGGTCGATGCGGTCGGCCCGGTCGCGCCCGGCGGTGTCGCCGATCGCGTTGGCGTGGCCGTGCCGGCGCGCCCGGCGCAGGGCGTTGTCGTCGCCGGCCTGGCCCAGCAGCTGGCGTACCTGGCGCCAGGTGGTGCCCGACCCCTCGCCGGTGATGCGGCCGGCGTCGACGAGCAGGAAGTACGGCGAGCCGGGCACCTGGTAGTCCGACCAGGCGTCGGACGACATCACGACCAGGACGTCGGAGGGCGCGATCCGCTGCAGCGCCGACAGGCTCTCTTCCGCCTCGTCCTTCGTGACGATGACCAGACGGGTGTCGTCGGCCAGCTGGGCGCCGTCGGGCGAGCGCAGATCGTCCCAGAACACGGCGCAGGTGCCGCAGCCCGTGGACAGGAAGGCGACCAGCGTCCGGCTCTCGTCGCCGGCGATCCCCACCGCCACCGACTCGTCCCAGGGGGTCACGCCGGCGATGTCGGTGACCCGCTCGGCGAGCTCGACCGGGCGCGGCGGAGCCACGCCCTCGCGCACGCCCGGGAAGTCCAGCTCGCTGACGATGCTCGCGCTCGCCGCCGCCGAGGCGTCGTGCAGATGGGGTGCGGCGAACGGGCCGTCGGGCGAGCCTCCACGCAGCTCGTGCAGCGCCCGCAGGATCTCGGCATGACTGCGGAGCAGCCCCGCGACCAGCAGTGCGAGCAGGCCGATGGCGATGGCCTCGGCGATCACGAGACCGGTCATGCGCAGGCTCCCGACAGGCAGGGGGCGGTGTGGTCGGCGGTCGAGTTGTCGTACAGCGTCGTACGGCCGCAGGAGGGGAACAGCTCGTACGGCGGCACGCAGGTGACGACCCGGCAGGCGACCGGCCCGCCGCAGGCGACCTGGGTGTTGCACTGGCCGTAGCGGAACACGTTCCAGCAGACCCGCCGGGTGTCACAGCTGCCTGATGCGGCGTGCGGCTTGCAGTTCCAGCAGCTGCTGGAGCAGAACGGCCCGCAGCCGCTCGAGCAGCCGAAGCACTCGGCCTGGCAGTCGATGTAATAGCGCGCGCCCGGAGCCCCGCCGGAGCAGCAGTAGTGCGAGCCGTCGGCCCGCCACCACCCGCCGACGAAGGTGCCGGGTGGGCACCGGTTCTCCCCGCGGAAGATCGTGCAGCAGAACGCGGTGTAGCCGTCGGCGGCGGTGGTCGCGGGTCCGCAGACGGACGCGTACGCACTCGTCGGCTCGAAGACGAACTTCTTGGGCGCGACGACCAGCGCCGAACCGACCACCGCCGTGCCGGCGAGGAAGCCGCGGCGGGTGTTGCGCCGGGAGAGGACATCAGCCGTCCGGTCGACGACCGCGGTCAACCAGCTCATGCTGTCCTCCTCATGTGGTGACTCCACTCCGCAACACGGCGACTACCCGCGGCCACTCTGCCAGGGCGAGGTAACCCAGCGCAGCAACGACGGCCACCAGCAGCACGAACGGGACGCCGGCGGCCGGCGAGCGCGCCAGCTCGCCGAGGGCGGAGCGGCCCGGCCGGACCGCGGCCACGACCGCCAGCGCCGCCGCTCCGGCGTTCACGAAGACGTGCGACCAGGTGGGCGGGGTGTCGGCCTTGCCGAAGCAGCCGCAGGAGCTGATGCTGCCCCCGCGCCGGCGCGCCAGCAGGACGAAGCCCGCGAAGGTCGCGTACGACAGGGCCACGAGCACCGCGGGGACCGGACCGGCGACGGCCCAGGCGGCGATCGCAACCAGCACCTCGCCGGCCCCGAAAGCGCGGACCAGGAGCTTGGTGGCGGGCAGACCGGCCGACCGCAGTGCCCGCACGGTGGAGAGCGGGCTGAACGCCTTCATCGCCCCCGCCACGCCGAGCAGCAGCGCGAAGGCGGCGTAAGGCCCGGCGACAGCGTGCACGTCGGCAGGCTAGGTGCAGCCACCGGCAAAAGCCACTACCTATGACCGACTACCTGTGACTCAGTACCGATGACCCATCACCTTGGCGGAGGATGCGAGATTCGAACTCGCGAGAGGTTGCCCCCAACACGCTTTCCAAGCGTGCGCACTAGGCCACTATGCGAATCCTCCGCCGACGAGCCTATCGGTTCGCGGGCCCCGCGAGGACGTGACCTGTCCACAGCCCGGGCGAACTTCCCCGCGGCGGACCCGGGGCCGGTATCGTCTGCGACGACCCCTCGTGCGGCGTCACCCCGTGAACTCCCCCAGGGCCGGAAGGCAGCAAGGGTAAGCAGGCTCTGGCGGGTGTGCGGGGGGTCGCTCACTTTCTCGGAGGGCTCCGCGTGACCCAGGCGTTGTACAACCGCATCCGCCCGCGCACCTTCGCGCAGGTGGTGGGTCAGGAGCACGTCACCGGGGCACTGGCCACGGCGTTGTCCTCCGGCCGGTTGCACCACGCCTTCCTCTTCAGCGGCCCGCGCGGCTGCGGTAAGACGTCCAGCGCCCGCATCCTGGCCGCGTCGCTCAACTGCGTCACCGGCCCGACCCCCACGCCCTGCGGCGTGTGCGAGCACTGCGTCGCCATCCGGGCGGGCTCGTCGATGGACGTCATCGAGATCGACGCCGCGAGCCACCGCGGCATCGACGACGCCCGTGAGATCCGCGAGCGGGCGATCTTCATGCCGGCCTCGGCGCGGTTCAAGGTCTACATCATCGACGAGGCGCACCAGATCACCCCCGACGCCTTCAACGCCCTGTTGAAGCTGGTCGAGGAGCCGCCGCCGCACCTCAAGTTCGTCTTCGCCACCACCGAGCCCGACCGGGTCCTGCAGACCATCCGCTCGCGCACCCACCACTACGCCTTCCGGCTGGTGCCGCCGGCGACCCTGCGCGACTTCCTGGCGCAGGTGTGTGTCAACGAGGGTGTGGTCGTCGAGCCGGCCGTGCTGCCCCTCGTCGTGCGCGCGGCGGCCGGATCCGTCCGCGACAGCCTGTCGGTGCTCGACCAGCTCATCGCCGGAGCCGGGCCCGACGGCCTCACGGCCGGGAGCGCCGCCGCCCTGCTCGGCCTGTCCGACGCCGGGGTGCTCGACGCCGCGGTCGAGGCGCTCGCCGCGAAGGCGCCGGCGGGGGCCTTCTCCGTCGTCGAGCAGGTGATGGCCACCGGCCACGACCCGCGCCGCTTCGCCGGCGACCTGCTCGAGCGCGTGCGTGACCTGTTGATGCTGCAGACCGTCCCCGACGCCCCTGACCGGGGCCTGCTGTCCGAATACGCCGCCGACCAGCTGGAGCGCATGCGCTCACAGGCCGGCCGGATGGGGGCCTCCGAGCTCGCGCGCGCCGCCGACCTGCTGCATTCCGGCCTCGTCGAGATGCGCGACACGATCAGCCCGCGGTTGATGCTCGAGCTCGTGCTCGCCCGGGTGCTCGTGCCGGGCGCGAGTGCCGACCCGGCCGCGATGCAGGTGCGGATCGAGCGGCTCGAGCGCCGGCTGGCCAACGGCGGCGGCCCCGCGTTCGAGGCCCCCGCCCCGCAGGCGGCCGCACCGGCCTCCCCGCCCCCGCCGCCTCCGCCTGCACCTCCCGTGGTGCGCATCCCGGAGCCGGCCCGGCCGCCCGAGCCGGCCGCCGCGCCCGAGTCCAAGCCCGCGCCCAAGCCCGCACCCGAGCCCACCGCCCAGGACTGGCCGGAGACCGCCGTGCCCGGCCGGCCCCCCGCGCCGACCGCTGCCCCCACACCGGCGCCGGCACCGGCCGCACCCGCGTCACCCCCGCCTGCGGTGGCCGCGGCCTCCGGCGGGGTCACGAACGGCGCGACCCCCACGCTGGAGACCGTCCAGTCGCGCTGGGCCGACGTCCTGACGTCGATCGCGACGGGCCGGGCGCCGGGTTACCGCACGGTCGGTGCGCTGCTCAACTCCGGCACCCCGGTGCAGGTGAGCGGCTACGAGCTCACCCTCGCGTTCACCCCGGCAAACCTGGGCAACTTCCAGCGCGCCGGCACCTCGGAGGCCCTGCTGCGCGAGGCGCTGTCGGACCTCTTCGGCGGCACCTGGCGCCTCAAGTACCTGCCCAAGGGGCCGGACGGCACCGTCCAGCTGCCGTCCGCCCGGGCCGGAGGCGGCGGCCCCGGCAACGGCGCCGCGGCGACACCCCCGGGCGACGCCGGCCACACGTACGTCACCGGCGAGGAGCCCGACCCCGACAACGACAGCGACGTCATCGACATCGACGAGGCCGGCGACGGGGAGCGGGCCCGGATGCACGATCCGGTGGCCGTGGCCATGGAGGCGCTGGGCGCCAAGATCGTCGAGGACCGCGCGACGACCTGACCGGTTCGGCCGCCTCGCACGCGGTCGCGTCGTCAGCCGAGCGGGCGCGCACGGACTACGCTTCGTGCATGGCCAATCAGCGCGGTCTTCCGCCCGGCGCGCAGCCCAACATGCAGCAGCTCATGAAGCAGGCCCAGCAGATGCAGGCCCGCATGGAGCAGGCGCAGCAGGAGCTGGCCGAGGCCGAGGTCGAGGGATCCGCCGGTGGCGGGCTCGTCAAGGCGACCGTGTCGGGCACCGGCGAGATCCTGTCGGTGACGATCTCGCCCGAGGCCATCGACCCCGACGACGCCGAGACGCTGGGCGACCTGGTGGTCGCGGCCGTGCGGGCGGCGCAGGAGTCCGCGCAGCAGATGCAGGCCGACGCGCTCGGCCCGCTCGCCGGCGGCCTGCCCGGGCTCGGGCTCTAGGCCGAGCGACCCGGAGCAGGCGAGAGGCCACAGGGTGTACGAGGGTGCTGTTCAGGATCTGATCGACGAGCTCGGCCGGCTGCCCGGAATCGGTCCGAAGAGCGCCCAGCGCATCGCGTTCCACCTGTTGTCAGCCGATCCGGCCGACGTCCGCCGGCTCGCGCACACCTTGATCGAGGTCAAGGAGAAGGTGCGGTTCTGCGCGGTGTGCGGCAACGTCGCGTCCGCCGAGCTCTGCCGGATCTGCTCCGACCCGCGGCGTGACGTCACCGTCATCTGCGTGGTCGAGGAGTCCAAGGACGTCGTCGCGGTGGAGCGCACGCGCGAGTTCCGCGGGCGCTACCACGTGCTCGGTGGGGCGATCAGCCCGATCGACGGGGTGGGTCCGGACGACCTGCGGATGAAGGAGCTGATGATGCGCCTGGCTGACGGCGTCGTCACCGAGGTCATCCTCGCCACCGACCCCAACCTGGAGGGCGAGGCCACCGCCACGTTCCTCGCCCGGCTGATCAACCCGCTCGGGGTCAGGGTCAGCCGGCTGGCGAGCGGTCTGCCGGTCGGCGGCGACCTCGAGTACGCCGACGAGGTCACACTGGGTCGCGCGTTCTCCGGGCGGCGACTGCTCGACGCGTGAGCCACGGGAGCACGTCCACGGCCGGCAGCGGCCGCGACAGGTAGTAGCCCTGCGCCGTGGTGCAACCGAGGTCGACGAGCCGGCCCCAGGCCCGTTCGGTCTCCACCCCTTCGGCGATGACGCCGAGCCCGAGGTTGCGCCCGAGCTCGACCATCGAGCGGACGATCGCGTGGTCGCTGGAGCTCTCGACGAGGTCGATGACGAACGACTTGTCGATCTTGATCTGCTGGACGGGCAGCCGCTTGAGCACAGCCATCGACGAATAGCCGGTGCCGAAGTCGTCGATCGCGATGCCGATGCCGAGGGCGCCGAGCCGGGTGACGATCTCCTCGGCGCGCTCCGGGTCGGCCATGATCGCCGACTCGGTGATCTCGAGGTCGAGGTCGTGCCCCTCGACGCCGTTCGCGGCGAGCAATGCGCCCACGTCGTCGGGCAGGTGCGGGTCGAGCAGGCAGCGCACCGAGAGGTTGACGGCGATGGGCGTCCGCAGGCCGGCCGCCTTCCACAGCCGGCTCTGCGTGACGGCCTGCTGGAGCACCAGGTCGGTCAGGGGCCGGATCATGCCGGTGCGCTCGGCCGCGGGGATGAACTCGTCGGGCATGAGCAGGCCGCGGTGCGGATGGTTCCAGCGCACCAGGGCCTCGAGCCCGGTCAGCGCGCCGGACACCATGTCGACCTTCGGCTGGTACCAGAGGACGAACTGCTGCGGATCACTCAGCGCCGCCCGCAGCTCGGCGATCAGGGCGAGCCGCTCCGGACTGTGTTCGTCGAGCGTCGCGTCGTAGACGGAGACACCGAGGTGTTGACGCTTCGCGACGTACATGGCGACGTCGGCGTGCTGCAGGAGGTCGGCGAACTCCAGGCCGTGGTCGGGCATGATCGCGACGCCGATGCTCGCCTCGACGTCGATGCTCACGCCCTCGAGCACGAAGGGGGCGCCGAGCTCGGCGCGCAGCCGGCGTCCGAGGGCCACGGCGTGCACCGCGTCGTCGAGGTCGGGCAGCAGGATGCCGAACTCGTCGCCGCCGAGCCGGGCCAGCACGTCGCCGTCGCGCAGCACGCGCCGCAGCCGGGGGCCGACCTCCTGCAACAGCAGGTCGCCGTGGTGGTGACCGAGGGTGTCGTTGATCTCCTTGAAGCGGTCGAGGTCGAAGAGCAGCAGCCCCAGGCTGCGGCCGCGGCGCTCGGCGGCTCGGATCGCGGCCGTCGTACGGCGGTGCAGCAGCTCACGGTTCGGCAGGCCGGTGAGGGCGTCGGAGTCGGCGAGCCGGCGGTTGCGGTCGGACTGCTCCCGCATCCGGCGTGACGCCCGCGTCACCAGGCGGAAGAGCATCAGCCAGAACAGGACGAGTCCGGCGAGCAGCACCAGTGACGTGCTGAGCACCTCGTCGTTGATGTGGCTCTGCACGGGCCGCCAGGGGACGAAGGCCTGCAGCACCGTCTGGGGGTCGCCCGGCGAGAAGCTGACCGGGACGAGGACCTCCAGCACGGGGCCCACGCTCGCCACGAGTGCCGCGAGGGCCGGGTCCGACCGGGCGGCATCGCCGCCGACGAGCCGGGTCTGGGTACGTCCGGCGAAGGCGCCGGCGAGCTGCTCCGGCTCCTGCGGCGCACCCGTCAGAGGGCTGGACACGTAGCCGGCGTGTCCCGGCCGGTCCCAGAGCACCAGCGCCGCGACCCGCTTCGAGCGCAGCGTGGCCTGCACCATCATGCGGCCGACGCTGCTCTCCACCGCCGCCCGCTCCGGCAGCGCCGACCTCGAGAGCTGCTCGATGGTCTCCGTCGTCGTCGCCCGGGCGAACTCGATGAGGCGGACGGATTCGCCGATGTTGCTGCTGCGGATGTGTGCCGCGCTCCAGCTGCCGAGGCCGACGCCGAGCACGGCGAGCAGCCCCGCGCTGAGCAGTCCGAAGCGTGCGGTGAGCGACATCGAGCGGCATCGGAGCGTCTCGTGACGCATCACGATCGGCAGGCTCGGCACCCGTTCCCGTCGGCCTTCCGGCCGGAAAGTTGACGAATGCCTGCTCAGGTCACGTCAGGGCGCGCTCCGGGCTGCGGGGCGCGACCACCAGCCCGCTCGCCACCGCCGACCCGATGCGGCCACCGCGCCGGGTGAGCAGCTCGGCCAGGCGCTCGGGCGTCGCCGGCGGCGAGAGGAAGTAGCCCTGGACGACGTCGCACCCCATGTCACGCAGGTGGTCCTCGGTCTCCTGGTCCTCGATGCCCTCCGCGACGACGCGCAGCCGCAGGCTGTCGCCGAGCCCGATGATCGCGGCGACCAGCGCCTCCCGCCGGGCGTCGCCGACGAACTCGGTGATGAACGAGCGGTCGATCTTCACCTCGCGCACCGGGAGGTTCTGCAGGTAGGACAGGCTGGAGTAGCCGGTGCCGAAGTCGTCGAGCGACAGGCAGCAGCCGAGCGCGGCGAGCGCCTCGATGATGGGGATGGTGTGCTCGGGCTCGCTCACCACGCTGCCCTCGGTGATCTCGAGGACGAGCGCCTCCGCCGGCACTCCGGCCTCGGCCAGCAGATCGCGTACGCGGGCGGGCAGGTGGGGGTCGAGCAGGTTGTGGGCCGACAGGTTGACCGCGACGGACAGGTCGTAGCCGGCGTCGCGCCAGCGCCGACCTTGGGCGAGGGCGAGCCGCAGGGCGATCTCGGTGACCCGGTCGATCAGCCCGGTCGATTCGGCCAGCGAGACGAAGACGTCGGGTGAGAGCACCCCGAGGCGCGGGTGCCGCCACCGGACGAGCGCCTCGACGCCGACGACCCGGTTCGTCCGCAGGTCCTGCTTGGGCTGGTACAGCATGAAGAGCTCGTCGCGGTCGAGCGCGACGCGCAGGTCGGAGACGAGCGCCAGCCGCTCGGCGTGCCCGCGCTCCATGTCCTGCGTGTAGACGCCGACCGACCGGCCGGTGCCCTTGACCCCGTACATGGCGAGGTCGGCCTGGCGCAGCAGCTCGCCCGGGTCGACCCGGCCCGGCTCGTAGACGGCGACCCCGACGCTGGCGTCGGCGCTCAGGGCGATGCCGTTGAGGTTGATCGGCTGGGCGAGCGTGGCCACGGCCCGCTCGGCGAAGCGCCACGCCTCGGCGGGGTCGTCCAGGCCGGTCAGCAGGATGGCGAACTCGTCGCCGCCGAGGCGTACGACGGTGCTCGTGGTGCTGAGCTCGGTCAGCCGCGTGGCGACGACGCCGAGGAGGCGGTCGCCTGCGACGTGCCCGAGGACGTCGTTCACGTCCTTGAAGCGGTCGAGGTCGAGCAGCAGCAGCGCGGCGAGACCGGTCTGGCGCTCGGGGAAGGCGTGGACCTGCTCCATGACCTCCTGCAGCAGGGCGCGGTTGCCGATCCCGGTCAGCGCGTCGTGGGTGGCCTCCTGCCGCAGCCGCGCCACCAGTGCCGCGTTGCGCAGCGCGACGGCCATGTGCGCCGAGAGCGTCTGCGCCACCTGGGCGTCACCGGAGCCGAAGGTGGCGGTCTCGCCCTGCCGGTCGGCGACGACGAGCGTGCCGAGCACCCCGTCGCCGTCCAGCACCGGGACGACGATGGCGTCGCGCAGGCCGTGCCGGCTGAGCCAGGCTCGCTGGTCGGCGTCGTTCGTGCTCCGCGGGACGACGATCGGGGCGCCGCGGTCACGGGCGGCGGCGTACAGGGGCTCCTGCAGCGCCTGCTCCGGGACGGGGCGCCGGCTCACACCGCCGGCCTCGTCGACCTCGACGATGCCGCGCTGGCCCTCCCAGCCGTTGAAGAGCATTCCGCACGAGCCCGCCCGCAGGCTGGAGCAGATCCGGGCGAGCGAGTCGTCGACCAGCTCGTCGAAGGCATAGCCGCGGTCGTCACGGCTGACGAAGCCGTGCACGAGCTCGAGCGACGCGTGCCGGTGGTGCAGCGCCGCATACGCCCGGTGGATGACGACGAACACGGCGACCAGACCGACCAGCACCGACGCCCCGAGCCAGCCGTGCCCGGCCACGATGAGCACGACCAGTCCGAGCAGGGTGGTCAGCGCCGTGACGATGGTGCCGGACAGGAAGACCCGCGTACGGTCCGAGCGCTCGAGCGAGCTCGTGTGCCAGCCGATCACCTTGAGCACCAGGCCGCTCATCACCGCGTCGGTGGCCAGCATGACGAGCAGCAGCAGCATCCCGACGTGCAGGTTGAGCGTCTCCGGACCGTGCAGGATGGCGCCCGTCGCTACCGCGACGACCGCGGCCTCGAAGGCGTAGGAGAGCAGGTTGTACGCGGCCTTCTGCCGCTCGGGCCGCTGCCACACGAAGGCGAGCAGCGTGCCGGCGACGCGGGCCACGACGAGCAGCCACGGGCTGACGGTCAGGGCGCCGATCGCGATGGGCACGCCGCTCAGGGAGAACGAGTACGCCTCGCGCCGGAATTCGATGTGCAGCAGCGCGAGCTCGGCGACGCCGAACATCAGCGCGAGCAGCACCGGCTCGAGCGGCAGCCGGGTCGACCCGACCGCCGGGCGGATGCCGGTGGTCAAGGCCAGGACGACGAGCAGGGCAGCGCCCAGCCCGAGCAGCGCGGCAAGGATGCCGGTGCGCTGCCCGGGGCTGAGTGCTGCCCTGTCTCGTTTGCTCATGGGTGGACTAGTCCATTCCCCAGCCGCTGCCCGACCAGCGGGCACCCGACCAACGAGCGCCTGACCAGCGGGCACCCTGCCAGTCGGAGCTGCTCCAGCGCGCACCCGACCAGCGGGCACCCGACCAGCGGGCACCGGACCAGCGGGCACCGGACCAGCGCGCGCCGTCCCAGGGCGCCGTCGCCCAGCTCTTCACGGTCGCGACCGTGGCCCAGCCGTT
The DNA here is from genome assembly GCA_965199805.1 of Frankiaceae bacterium. GTDB lineage: Bacteria > Actinomycetota > Actinomycetes > Frankiales > Frankiaceae > DATAZK01. The sequence continues at coordinate 1,614,706 of CBDATO010000001.1, forward strand.
GCCCGACCAGACCGTGCCGAGCCAGCGCCCACCGGCCCAGGCGGTCCCGCCCGAAGTGGCCTTGAACCAGGCGGCGCCGTTCCACGGCAGCCCCTGCACGTCCTGCTCGCCGGTCAGCGGCTGGCCCGTGTCGGGATCGAAGACGTACGAGCCGCCGCGGGCCGCCTCGAGAGATCCGCTGCCGTTGGAGGACGGGTAGGACTGCACCAGGTTCATCCCGGCGATCTTGCCGGTGAGCACCCGGCTGACGTTGATGCCGTCGAGGGCGTTGACCGTGCCGTCGATGTCGAGCACGCCGGCGCCCACGGCGTTCTTGGCGCCCTGGGCGTAGTCGGCGTTGGCCATGAGCAGGCCCTTGACCTGGTCGGGGGTCAGCTCGGGGTGGTCCTGGAGCAGCAGGGCGACGGCGCCGCTGGTCACCGCGGCGGCCTGCGACGTCCCGCTGCCGCGGAAGAGCCGACCGGTGGTGTCCTTGGCGACCAGGCCCTCGGGGTGGGTGCTGTCGATGAACGAGCCCGGGTCACGCAGGCTGGCGATCGACGTGCCGGGCGCAAGGATGTCGGCGTGGCGGGCGTCGGTGCCCACCTGGCTGAAGTCGGCGGCCTTCGCGGAGAGCAGGTCGGTGCGCTGCTGCGGGTCGGCGGCGCCGACCGCGATGACGTACGGGTCGATCGCCGGGTTGGTCAGCCGGCCCGTCGTGCCACCCTCGTTGCCCGCCGAGACGACCACGACGATGCCCTTGCGCCAGGCGTTCTCGACCGCGGCGGAGAGCGGGTCGCTCGTGTACGCCTGGGTGGAGTCGGTGCCGTAGGACAGGTTGACGACGCGGATGGGCTTGCTCGGGTCGTCGTTCTTGTGGGCGACGACCCAGTCCAGTGCGGCGATGACCTGGCTGACGTCGGTCGCGCCGTCGGAGGTCGCGAGCTTGACCGGCAGGATCGTCGCGTCCGGGGCGACGCCGAGCTGCGTCTTCGGATCGGTCGACGGGGTCACCTGGGCGCCGGTGTCCTTGGCGCCGATGATGCCGGCGAGGTGGGTGCCGTGGCCGAAGGTGTCCTTGTACTGCAGGTCCGCCGAGCCGCTCTCGAGCGACAGGTCGGGCCCGTTGACGATCTTGCCGGCCGCGGCCAGCCCGGGCACGGGGGCGACGCCGCTGTCGAGCAGCGCGACGGTCACTCCCTGACCGGTGATCTTGCGACCCTTGCCGTCGGTCCGGCCCCACAGATCGCGGGCGCCGATCTCCTTGGTCAGTGTCCAGAGCGACCCGAGGTCCTTGGTGGCGTCGTAGGTCTTGGTCGACGAGTTCAACGACAGCAGGTCGGCGAGCGCGTCACCCCACTTGCTGCTCTGCCAGGACTGCTCCGACGCGGTCTGCGCCGCAGCGGTCGACGGCGTGGCCGCCCCGGCTGCCGGCGCCAGTACGCCGGTCAGCGCCACCGGGCCGGCCATCGCCAGCACCACGAAGGCCGTGCGACGCGGCCCGTTCCACACGATGCCGCGGCCGTTGTTGCCGGCCTGCCGAGCACGCATTGCCTACCCCCTGTCGTGCCGGACGAAGTGCCGGCCTCAACAAGGTCGTCCTACTCCTGCGGTGCCTGACGGGACCGAACGGCGTAAATATGCATCGGGAGGCGTGGCATTCGGCTGAAGTGGGTGGGCCTCAGAGCGCGTGGTCGACGATGCCGCGCATGTTGATGCCGGCCCGCATGTCGGCGTAGCCCTCGTTCACCTGGTCCAGCGTGTAGCGGCGGGTGATCAGCTCGTCGAGCTTGAGCCGCCCCTTGCGGTACAGGTCGAGCATCGCCGGGATGTCCTTCGTGGGGCTGCCGGCGCCGAAGAGCGAACCCTGCAGGCGCTTCTGGTAGAGCGTCAGCTCGGCCGCCGAGATGGGGATGCCGATCTCGAGGAACTTGCCGAGCCCGGTGACGACGCACGTGCCGGCCTTGCGGATCGCGCTGAAGCCCTCGGCGATGTGCTCACCGGTGGTCACGCCGACGCAGATGATACTCGAGTCGGCGCCCTGCCCGTTCGTGATGCTGCGCGCGTACTCGGTCGCCTCCGCCATGTCGGCGAACGCGTGGGTCGCCCCGAGCTGCAGCGCCGTGGTGCGCTTGAACTCCACCGGGTCGACGGCGATGACCACCGACGCACCGGCGTGCGACGCACCCTGCACCGCGTTGATGCCGATGCCGCCGACACCCATGACGATGACGACGTCACCGGGCCGGACCTCGGCCGAGTTGACCGCCGAGCCCCAGCCCGTGCCGACCCCGCAGCTGGTGAGGCAGGCGACGTCGAGCGGGATGTCGTCGGGGCAGTGCACGGCCGACATGGTGGCTGCGGTCGTGTACTGGCTGAAGGTCGAGATCCCCGCCATCTGCCCGACGGGCTGACCGTCGAGGGTCATCCGCGCGCTGCCGTCGGGCCTTACGCCCATCAGCGTGTTGAGGCCGTTGTCGCACAGGTTCTGCATGCCCGACGCGCACCAGCGACACCGGCCGCACGCCGGCAGGAACGACAGGATGACCCGGTCGCCGACCTTCCAGTCGGGGGTGTGCGGCCCGACCTCCTCGACGATGCCGGCGCCCTCGTGACCGCCGCACATCGGGAGCATCCCGACCGGCAGGTCACCACTGCCCACGTGGTCGTCGGAGTGGCACATCCCGGAGGCGACGAGGCGGACGAGCAGCTCGTCCTGGCGGGGGGTGTCGAGTTCGACCTCGACCGTCTCCCACTTGCCGGGCTGAGCGAGCATGACGACGGCTTGGCTCTTCATCGAGACCTCCGGGGGTGGGCTGCGGGTGTCTACCTAGAAGTAGTACCTCCCCAGATGCTCGACCACGGCCGCGGGCCTGTCCTGGTTTTCGATGGCGATGGTCGTGCGAAAGGTGACCTGCACCTGGCTCCGGTCACCGCCGATCGGCTCGGCGGCCAGGAGCGTGCACGACGCCCGAAGCCGCGAGCCGACCTTCACCGGGCTGACGAAGCGCACCCGGTCGCTGCCGTAGTTGATCGACATGCGGGCCCCGGTGACCCGGAGGATCTTCCCCACCAGCGACGGGACGAGCGACAGGGTCAGCAGGCCGTGGGCGATCGTCGTCCCGAAGGGACCGTCGGCCGCGGCCACCGGATCGGTGTGGATCCACTGGTGGTCGTCGGTCGCGTCGGCGAAGGCGTCGATGCGCTGCTGGTCGATGAGCACCCACGGGCTCGTGCCGAGCTCCTGCCCCACCGCGGCGAGGAGCTCGTCGGCGCTGCCGAATTCCCGGAGGCTGCCGCTCGTCATGCGCGGGACGGTACCGCTCAGCCGAGGTGGTCCCGCCACGGCCCGCGAATGGCGAAGACGTAGCCGGGCTGCTGCACGTTGCCGAACAGCACCCGCCCGTCCGGTGAGAACGTCGGCCCGGTCATCTCGGAGTAGACGTTGCCGCCGAGGTCGCTCTGCTCGAGGACGATCAGGTTGCGCACGATGGCCTGCGCACCCGTCTCGGGGGTCCAGCTGAGCATGTGGTTGGCGGTGTTGCCGTCCTCGGTGAGGATCACGGTGCCGTACGGCGAGACGTGGCAGCCGTCGGGGCCGTCGAAGGCCAGGTCGATGCTGCGGCCGAGGGTCTCTTCCCAGTTCGGCGACTCGACGTGCAGCTGCTCGTTGTACGGGAAGTACGCGACGAGCGTGAGCGTCTGGTCGCGGTAGTTGTAGTACCAGTGCTGGCCGTCGTGCTTGGTCGCGTCGGCGGGCAGGTCACCGGCGGCGAAGGCGAAGCTCGACACGAAGTACATGCCCTTGTCGTCGCCCCAGGCGCCCTCGAGCTTCTTCGAGTGGGTGACCTGGCCCTCGGCGAACTGCTTGCGCAGCGAGGTCGTCCTCGCCGTGCGGTCCGGCACGTTCACCCACTTGGTACGGAACGGCCGCCCGATCTCGGCCGACGTCACGTAAGCGAGGTCGGGCAGGACGCTGCCGTCGTTGGTGAGCACTGCGAGCGCCTCGAGCGTGCCGGCGTGGTCCGACAGCGAGTTGGCGATGTACGGCCGCAACTTGTAGCCGCGCGGCGCCGTCCAGCGGTAGAGCAGCCCGGTCGGCTTGCTGGCGTCCTCGGTCAGGTAGACCCGCTCACGGCTCGGCTCGACGACGACCGCCTCGTGCGGCGCGCGGCCCCACGCCTTGATCGGCTTCGGGAGCTGCTTGTCGGGCCCGTCCGCGAAGACCTCGAAGACGTAGCCGTGGTCCTTGGTCAGCGTGCCGGTGCCCGCGGTGACCTCGGTCTCCTCACAGCTCAGCCATGCGCCCCACGGGGCGGGCCCGCCGGCGCAGTTGTCGTACGTGCCGGACAGCGCGACCCACTGCGAGCGGCGCTCACCATTGCGGGTCGTCTCGATGACGGTGCAGCCGCCACCGGGCGCGCCCTCGTCGTACACGGTGCCCTTGACGTGGGGAACGTTGAAGACGCCGTCGTCGGAGATCTCGTGGTTCTGGATGAGGCGGAAGCGCTCGCCGTACTTCACCGCGACCGTGCCGTCGGGAGCCTCCGGCGTCTTGCCGATGACCTTGCCGCGGCCGTTGTGGATGTCGGTGCTGCCGGTGAGGGCGACCACCGCGTAGTCGAAGCCGTTCGGCAGCGCGAGCAGGTCACCGGGCTTCGAGGTGAGCGGCGGGAAGAGCTTGGGGGCCCGGTGCGGCTGGTACGCGGCCGGTGCAGCTGCCTGGGCGGCGGGAGCGAGCAGGGCGCCCGCGCCGGAGGCGACCGCCACCGTCCCGGCACCGGTCAGAGCGGCACGGTTCAGCAGCGCGCGGCGGGACAGCGTCATGACGACTCCAGTTGCTGTGCAGAAGGTGTGACGTCGATGAGGCTGTCGCACGGATCTGAACGGCCGGCGAAGTCGCGGTGGCCGCGGCCGGTCGGGCGCGGGACATCCCGCGCAGGGGTCCGGTAGGGGTCAGCGGACGACCCGCAGCCACATGGCGGTGGCGTCGCTGCCGGCGGCGACGCTGATCGGCTCGAAGGTCACCCGGCGGCCACCCGCCGAGCGGAAGAACGGGGTGCCGTCGCCGAGAAAGACCGGGAGGACGTACGCCAGCACCTCGTCCAGCTGCCCCAGCTCGAGGCACTGGCGGGCGACGTCGGCGCCGAGCACGCTCACGTAGCCGTCGCCCGCAGAAGCCCGGGCCTGCTCGAGACCGGTGAGCACGTCGGGCACGAAGGTGGTGTCCTTCGCCGGCTCGGGGGCCGGATCGTGGGTGACCACGAAGGTCGGGCCCGACCAGGCGCCCCCGTACGCACCCTCCTGCTCGGTGCCGCGGTTGGGGTCGTCGCCGCGGAACGTGCGCCCGCCGACCAGCAGGCTGCGGACCTCGCCCTGCAGGGTGTCGACGGGCACGTCGACGGCCATGAAGGGCGCCAGCCACGACATGTCGTCGCCCGGCCCCGCCATGAAGCCGTCGAGCGAGATGCTCGCCGAGTACAGGACCTTGCTCATGCGGAACCTCCTGGACGCCTGCCGTCGGATGGCTGACGATCGGCGGGTGCAGGAGTCATCGGAGATCGTGACCGTCTTCCGGTCACGACTGAAGCCCGGGGTCGACGCCGAGTACGCCCCCACCGCGGCGCGCATGGCGGAGCTCGCCGCCGCGATGCCCGGCCACCTCGACCACAAGACGTTCACGGCGGACGACGGGGAGCGGGTCACCATCGTGACCTTCGCCGACCAGGCGAGCCACGACGCGTGGGGCGCGCACCCCGAGCACGTCGCGGCGCAGCGGGCCGGCCGGGACCGCTTCTACGCCTCCTACCGGTTGCAGGTGGCCCGCGTGCTGCGGACGCGCGACTTCTGACGCCGGGCACGCGGGCTACGGTCGGACGATGACGACCACGTCACCCAAGATCGACGGCGCCGAGGCCACCTTCCGGCACATGGACGAGATCCAGTGGACCCCGGTGCAGCGCCAGCGCAACGCCGACGGCAGCGTCTCGGTCGTCCGCGAGCGGTGGCCGATCATCCGTCCCGACTTCCTGTCGGCCTACGTCTTCTACGAGCCCGGCATGGTCGTACGCCGGCACGGCCACCGGAGCAACCACATCGTCTTCGTGCTCGGCGGCGGCGCCTGGATCGGCGGCGTGTGGTCGAGCGCCGGCATGCACGTGCACGTCCCGCTCGGCGCGGCTTTCGGCCCGATCGTGGCGGGCCCGGAGGGCGCGACCTGCTGGGAGCTCAGCTTCGGCGAGTTCGGCGGCTGGGGCGATCAGCTCGACCTGTACGACTCGGAGATCGCGGCGCGTGGCATCACGCCGCTGCCCGACCCGCCGATCGACATCGGCGACTGGTTCGTCGACCCGCGCGGCGACGTCGGCGCCGAGCGGAGCACACCCAAGGTCGACGGCCTCGAAGAGACCCTCACGCACATGGACGACCTGGAGTGGACCGAGGTCAAGCGGCAGCAGAACGCCGACGGCAGCGTCTCGGTCGTCCGCGAGAAGTGGCCGATCGCGACGTCGGAGTTCATGTCGGCGTACATCGAGTACGGCCCCGGCATGATCACCCGCCGGCACGGCCACTTCGGGCAGCACGTCGTCTTCGTGATCGCCGGCGGCGCCTGGTTCGGTGACCGCTGGTGTCCGGCCGGCACCCACATCGAGTTGCCGTTCGGTGCCGCCTTCGGCCCGATCATCGCCGGCGACGAGGGCACCACCTTCCTCGAGCTGACCGACGGCGACTTCCGCAGCTGGGGCGACCGGCCCGAGCTGTACGAGCAGGCCGTCGCCGACCGCGGCGTCACGCCACTTCCCGACCCGCCGATCGCCTTCGGCGACTGGTTCGAGGACGCCCGCGGCTACTGGGTGGCCAAAGACGATGCGACCCGCGACGATGCAGAGGTGACCTCATGACCGACCCCACTCCCGCCGGCGACACCATCCAGCTCGACTACGGCACCCATCCGCAGCAGAACGTTGAGATCCACTTCCCGGACACCGACTCACCCGCGCCGCTGATCCTGCTGTTCCACGGCGGCTTCTGGCGTGAGCGGGTCGACCGCGAGCACCTGCGCGGCACAGCCGGCGTGCTGGCCGAGCAGGGCTACGTCGTCGCCAACATCGAGTACCGCAGGGTCGGCGGCGACGGCGGGTGGCCCAACACGCTGATCGACGCCGCGGCAGCCACCGACAGGCTGCCCGCCCTCATCGAGGCCGCCCGCCCCGGCAGCGTCGACCCCGCCGCCGTCGTGACCATGGGTCACTCGGCCGGCGGTCACCTCGCGGTCTGGGTCGCCCTGCGGTCCCTCATCCCGGCTGACGCGCCCGGCTACGTGCCGGAGCCGCCGCGGCTGGCCGGAGCCATCTCGCTCGCCGGGGCGCTCGACTTCGTCGAGGCGAACCGGTTGAACGAAGGTGCCGGCGCGGTGCCGCAGTTCCTCGACGGAAGCCCCGAGGAGGTGCCCGACCGCTACGCCGCCGCCGATCCGACGACGATCGGGAAGTCACCGATACCGGTGATCCTCATCCACGGCACGAAGGACGAGGTGCTGCACGTCGAGATGGCGCGGACGTATGCCGAGCGCTTCGGCGCGCCGCTCATGGAGCTGCCCGACGACGGTCACATGGAGCTCATCGACCCGACCACCTCGGCCTGGCAGGTCGTGCTCGCGGCGATCACCGACCTGGTCTGACTCGCGCGTCGGCCGGAGGGCCGACTTTTCATCAGTCTTTCGTGTGCTCTTCGAGTGCGGCCACGTCCTTGATCGGACAGTCGATCGACCGATGCGGGTCAGGTGACTCACACGGATGTCCGGCCGGGTGCGGCCTGCAACTCATCCCGGTTCCGGGTGCGCCGGCGGACACGTTCGGCGGTCGCATCCGTGGCGGCCACCGCGATGGTGGCGGGCTCGCTGGTCTTCGCGCAGACCGCGAGTGCCGCGACCCTGGCAGCGACCGGCACCTCCGTGACCACCGTCGCGCTCGACACGACCACGACATTGCCCGGCATGGCACTGTCGGGCGCCCAGTCGGGCGACATCCTGCAGGTCAACCTGTCGACCGACGTCGGCAGCCTGAACCTGCCGACCACGACCGGCCTCACGCTCGCGTACGGCTACACGGCGTACAGCGGGGCAACGCTGTCGTTCACCGGCTCGCAGGCGGACATCAACGCCGACCTGGCCTCGCTGCAGTTGCTGTCGGGCAACAACTCGGGAGCAACGGCACACGTCGCCCTGACCTCGTTCGTGTCGCAGGCCAACCTGTCGTTCGCCGCGCCGAACAACCACTTCTACGAGTACGTGCCCTCGGCCAACATCACCTGGTCGAACGCCAAGACGGCGGCGGCCGGCAAGACGTACGGCGGCCTCACGGGCTACATCGCGACCATCCCGAACGACGCGGTCAACAGCTTCGTCGGCAGCAAGATCCAAGGCGCCCAGAACGTGTGGTTCGGCGCCCGCATCGACGCCACGGACACGTCGTACCCGCGGGTCTGGAAGTGGGCCGCCGGGCCGCTCGCCGGCCAGGTCGTGTCGCGCTGCGCCGCTGCCACCGGTTCGTGCAGCTTTGCCAACGGCGTCGACGGATTGAACGGGCACGACTACTCGCACTGGGCGACCGGCGAGCCGAACAACTCCGGAAGCGGCGAGAACTCCGCCGTGACGAACTGGAACGGGTCGGTCGGCAACTGGAACGACCTTTCCAACAACCCCAGCAACATCAGCGGCTACCTCGTCGAGTACGGCAACCTCGCCAACGGCTCCAGCACGGCCCCCACCGGCACGGCCAGCGTCTCCAGCACCATCACGGTGACCGGCCCCCCGGCGGCGCCGACCCCCACCGCGAGCATCAACGGCAGGACGGCCACCCTCTCGTGGACCACGCCGACCAACACCGGTAACGGCACCATCAGCGGCTACACCGTCACCGCGAGCCCGGGCGGCGCCACGTGCATCCCGTCACCGGCCACCGCGACCACCTGCACCATCACCGGGCTGACGGTCGGCCAGGCGTACACCTTCACCGCCACCGCGACCAACCAGTACGGCACCAGCGCCGCCGGCACCGCGTCCAACTCGGTCACCGCCGTCGCGATCCCCTCGGCCCCGGCCCTCGGCACCGTCACCCGCGGTGACTCCTCGGCGCAGGTCAGTTTCACCGCCCCGAGCAGCAACGGCGGGTCGGCGGTCATCCGTTACGAGGCCTCCGCCAACGGCGGCACCACCTGGCAGACCCTCTCGACGAGCGGCACCGCTCCGATCACCGCGACCGTCACCGGCCTGACCAACGGCACGCAGTACCCGATCACCGTGCGCGCGGTCACCGCCGTGGGCAATGGCGACGCGAGCAACGCCGTCACCGTCACCCCGGCCACCGTGCCGGCCCAACCCTTCGGGCTGACCACGTCGCGCGGCGACGGCACCGTCACCGTCAACTGGACGGCCCCGGCCAACGGCGGCGACCCGATCACGGGGTACTCGCTGGCCGGGAGCCCCGGCGGCGCGACGTGCACCCCGTCGCCGGCCACCGCCACGACCTGCACCTTCACCGGCCTGACGCCGGGGAATGCCTACAAGTTCAACGTCACGGCCGCCAACTCGGTGGGCACCGGCGCCTCGTCGTTCAGCACCGCCTTCGTCACCGTGGTGAGCTCTCCGGACGCCCCGACCGGCCTGACCACGACCCGCGGTGACGGCAGCGCCCAGCTGACGTTCTCCCCGCCGGCCGGCACCGGTGGTACCCCGATCACCGGCTACGAGTACACGACCGACGGCGGCACCACCTGGCTGCCGCTGGTCACGACCGGCGCGTCGACCCTGACCGCGACCGTCACCGGGCTGGCCAACGGCGTGCCGGCCACGATCGCCGTACGGGCCAAGAACGTCGTCGGCAACAGCACCGCCAGCAGCACCAGCACCGTCACCCCGGTCGGAGCGCCCGGTGCCCCGACCCAGGTGAGCACCAGCGCCGACGGCACCGACGTGACCGTCAGCTGGAGCGCTCCCACCGACGACCACGGCTCGGCCGTCACCGGTTACGCGGTGACCGCCACCCCGGGCGGCGCCACGTGCACCCCCCAGGTCGCCACCGACACCAGCTGCACCATCACCGGGCTCACCAAGGGCACCGCGTACACGTTCGCCGTCACCGCAACCAATGCGATCGGCACGAGCGCGGCGGCGGCGTCCGCTCCGATCACCCCGATCACCCGTCCCGGTGCCCCGACCGGCCTGCAGGTCACCGCCGGTGACGCGACCATCTCCGTCGTCTTCACCCCACCGGGCGACAACGGTGGCACCGCCATCACCGGGTACGAGATCACCACCGACGGCGGCAGCACCTGGGTGCCCCTCGCCGTCAGCGGCACCACCAGCCTGTCGTCCACCCTCGTCAACCAGGTCAACGGCCAGGACCACGACGTCGCCGTCCGCGCCGTCAACCTCGCCGGAGCCGGCACGTCCAGCGCCACCACCACCGTCACCCCCGGCGGCCCGCCGAGCGCCCCGACCTCGGTGAGCACCTCCGCCGACGGCACCGACGTCACCGTCAGCTGGGTCGCGCCCGTCGACACGCACGGCAGCCCGATCATCGGCTACACCGTGACCGCCAGCAGTGGTGGCGGCACGTGCACCCCGCAGCCGGCCACCGGCACCAGCTGCACCATCACCGGGCTGACCAAGGGCACCGCGTACACGTTCTCCGTCGGTGCGATCAACGCACTCGGCACCAGCTCCTCAGCGGTGTCGACGCCGGTCACGCCGGTCACGGTCCCCGGTGCGCCGACCGGCCTGCAGGTCACCACCGGTGCCGCCACCATCGCCGTCGCCTTCACCCCGCCGGCCGACAACGGCGGCACCCCGATCACCGGGTACGAGATCACCACCGACGGCGGCAGCACCTGGTCGCCCCTCGCCGTCAGCGGCACCACCAGCCTGTCGTCCACCCTCGTCAACCAGGTCAACGGCCAGGGCTACGACGTCGCCGTCCGCGCCGTCAACCTCGTCGGCACCAGCTCGGCCACCGCGTCCCAGGCCGTGACGCCCTCGACCATCCCCGATGCGGTGAGCGCAGTCACGGTGAGCACGAGCGGCACCACGGCGACCGTCTCCTGGTCGGCCCCGGCCTTCGACGGCGGTTCGCCGATCACGGGCCACCTGGTCGTCTCGAACCCCGACGGCCTGACCTGCACGGCGACGGCGACCCAGCAGAGCTGCACGGTGACCGGCCTGACCAAGGGCACCGCGTACACGTTCGACGTCGTGGCCGCCAACGCCAACGGCGCCGGCCCGATCGTCACCTCCAGCCCCGTCACCCCGCTCACCTCGCCCACGGCGCCCGGCAACCTCGCCGTGACCGCCGGCGACGGCCAGGCCCTCGTCAGCTTCGACGGCTCCACCGACGACGGCGGCACCCCGATCACCGGGTACGAGGCCTCCACCGATGGCGGCACCACCTGGGTGCCGCTCGTCACCACCGGCAGCAACCCGACCACGGCCACGATCGCCGACCTGACCAACGGCTCCACCTACCCGGTCGTCGTGCGGGCGGTCAACACCTTCGGCCACTCGGCCGCGACCGCGCCCGAGTCGGTCTCGCCCGTCGGCGCCCCGGTCGCGGTCGGCAACGTCACCACCGCGCTGACCGGCACCTCGGCCACCATCAGCTGGACCGCTCCCGTCAGTGACGGCGGCGGCACCGTCAGCGGCTACACCGTCGACGCGAACCCGGGCCCCCTGCAGTGCACGCCCGTCCCGGCCACCGCGACCACCTGCACCATCACCGGGCTCGACAAGGGCACCTCGTACGTCTTCGCCGTCCGCGCGGTGAACCAGTACGGCACCAGCGTGCCGGCGTCATCCGCTCCCGCCACCCCGGTCACCGTCCCCGACGCCCCGACCGGCTTCGATGCCGAGCGCGCCAACCAGGCCGTCGTCTTGACCTTCGACGCCCCGGTCGACGAGGGCGGCACCGCCATCACCGGCTACGAGGCCTCCACCGACGGCGGCACCACCTGGCTGCCCGTCACCACCACCGGCACCGGGCCGCTGACCGCGACCGTCGGCGGGCTGCTCAACGGCCGCAGCTACAACACGGCGGTCAGGGCGATCAACACGGTCGGCCACAGTGCACCGACCTCCGTGGTGGCCGCCGTACCGGCGACCATGCCGGACGCCCCGACCGGCGTCACCACCCAGCGCAACGGCGCCTCGATCACCGTCAGCTGGACCGCTCCGGGCGACGACGGTGGGGCCGTACTCACCGGCTACTCCGTCGCCGGCTCCCCCGGCCTCGTGGGCTGCAGCGCGACGTCCGCCACCAGCTGCGTCGTCACCGGTCTCGACCCGGCGGTCGCGTACTCCTTCACGGTGAAGGCCGCGAACTTCGTCGGCGACAGCCCGGCGACGGCCCCGGTGACGGTCCCTGCCGCCACCGCTCCCGGCGCGGTCGGCCCCGTCACCACCGAGGTCGCGCCGAACGGCACCGACCTGGTGCTGAACTGGACCGCACCGACCGACGACGGCGGCGCCGCCGTCACCGGCTACCAGATCGTGTCGAACCCGGCCGGTCTGACCTGCACGCCCTCCCCGGCCACCGCCACCACGTGCACCATCACCAACGTCCCGCCGGGGGTCGCCTACACGTTCTCCGTCGTCGCCGTCAACGTGACGGGAGCCGGCTCCGGCACCTCCACGGCGAACCCCGTCACCCTGCTCGGGGTCCCGACGGCGCCGCGCAACCTGGTCCTCACCCCCGGCACCGGCCGGCTGGGCCTCACCTTCGACGCCCCGATGTCCGACGGCGGCAGCCCGATCCTCGGCTACTACGTCAGCCTCAACGGCGGCGCCACCTGGCAGGACCTGGCGGTCCAGGGCAGCGGGCCGCTGACCGCCACGGTCAGCGGGCTCTCACCCGACCGCACGTACGCGGTGCGGGTGATGGCGCACAACGCGAACGGCCTCGGCGGCGCCCTGCGTCCGCCGGTCCTCGGCACCCCGCTCGCGTTGACCGTGCCGTCCGCGCCGCCGAACCTGACGGTGACGGCGACCGGCTACCGCTACCTCGGTGTCACCTTCGACCGGCCCGCATCCGACGGCGGCAGCCCCGTCCTCGGCTACCACATCAGCCTCAACGGCGGCTCGACCTGGCAGGACCTGCCGGTCCGCGGCACGGGTCCGCTCGCCGGCACCGTCACCGGGCTCACCCCGGGTCAGACCTACATGCTGCGGGTCCAGGCGTACAACGCCGTCGGCCTCGGCGGAGCGGTCCGGACCCCGGTCATGACGGACACCGACGCGCTGACCGTGCCGTCAGCGCCGACCGGCCTGGTCGTCAGCTCGTCGAGCGGCAAGCTCGGCGTCTGGTTCCACGAGCCGATCTCCGACGGCGGCAGCCCGATCCTCGGCTACCGCGTCAGCCTCAACGGCGGCTCGACCTGGCAGACGCTCCCCGTCCGCGGCCCCGGCCCGTTCACCGGCACCGTCACCGGCCTCGTCCGCGGCAAGACCTACCAGCTCCGGGTGCAGGCGTACAACGCCGTCGGCCTCGGCGGCGCGGAGCGCACCCCCGTCCCCGGCACCCCCAGCTGACCTCAGCCTTCCGGATCCAGGGTAGGAACGGTCCAGCCCTGGATGGAACGGCTGAGGCGGCCCGGCTTCTGTTTGCCACCCTGGGCGTTGACCAGGTCGAAATTCATCGGCGACTCGACGGCCTCGGCCTTCGTCAGGCTGGAGACGCGGCTTTTCCCGCTCTTTCCCCAACCGGTGGCGTAGGGCACGCTTTGGTGCTCCGTGATGCAGCGGTTCCTGAGGAACTTCCAGCCGTCGGCTTCCCGCGTATAAATGTATTCCAGGGTTGCGATGTTCCACGCCGCCTCTTTGCTGTCCGGATCGATCAGAAGCGTGAAGAGGAACCAGCGCCCTTCGGCCGTGTCGCCGTCCACGCTGATGACGGGGTTGGTCAGCATGTCGAAAGCCCAGCCACCGGCCTCGTCAAACTTGGGCATGTGCTCGGTGTAGAAGTGCCGGATCGCCGACTTGTCGGCCAGATTGCCGAGCAGTCCATGATCGTATTGGGCGCGGTCGGAGAAACAGGCCAGCGCATCGTCCCACCGGGCGTCGTGCATCGCCTGCATGTATTCGGCGGTCAACTTCTTGACCGCCTCGGTGTCCGACAGCCGCCGCACCTCAGCCCGTAACGCCGCCAGCTCAGCTTCCACGCTCATACTTGCTCCCACTTCACCGCTCGACGTCACCACGTGCGCACATGGAGGTCGCAGTGTTCATCACCAATCATGTGCTCGCCGGCGCACTGATCGGCAGCCGGCTGCCCACGGCGCCCGCACTGGTCGCCGGGTTCGCCAGTCACCTCGCGATGGACAACCTGCCGCACTGGGGCAACAACGGGCCCTTCCCCATCGACATCGCCAAGCGCGACGGCGTGCTCGGCCTGGCCAACATCGCGGTGCTCGCCCTGCTGGCCAGGAAGGACAAGCGGCTGCCGGTGCTCGCCGGCATCACCGGCGCATGCCTGCCCGACACCGACAAGCTGGGCGAGTACTTCGCCGGCGGCAGCCCGTGGCCGCAGAAGTTCGACGACTTCCACAAGCGGATCCAGCGCGAGTCGCCGCATCGCATCCCCCATGAGGTGCTGGTCGGGGCCGGCCTGCTGACGCTCTCGGTGCTGGTGCTGCGCCGCTCCTGACGGTGAGGTGGCGCGCCTCGATACCCTGGTGACCGTGGCGCTCATCGTGCAGAAGTACGGCGGCTCGTCCGTTCAGGACGCGCAGCGGGTCAAACGGGTCGCGGAGCGCATCGTCGCCACGAAGCGTGAGGGCAACGACGTCGTCGTGGTCGTCTCCGCGATGGGTGACACCACGGACGAGCTGCTCGACCTCGCCCGGCAGGTGAGCCCCGTCCCGCCGCCGCGTGAGCTCGACATGCTGCTCACCTCCGGCGAGCGGATCAGCATGGCGCTGCTGGCCATGGCGATCGCAAATCTCGGCGCCGAGGCGCGCAGCTTCACCGGCTCGCAGGCCGGTGTCATCACCGACTCCTCGCACGGCCGCGCCCGCATCATCGACGTGACGCCGGGCCGGATCCGCAGCGCGCTCGACGAGGGCGCGATCGCGATCGTCGCCGGCTTCCAGGGCGTCAGCCAGGACACCAAGGACATCACCACGCTCGGCCGGGGCGGCTCCGACACCACTGCCGTCGCGCTGGCCGCGGCGCTCGACGCGAGCGTCTGCGAGATCTACACCGACGTCGACGGCGTCTTCACCGCCGACCCGCGCATCGTCCCCAATGCCCGCAAGCTCG
The DNA here is from genome assembly GCA_965199805.1 of Frankiaceae bacterium. Taxonomy (GTDB): domain Bacteria; phylum Actinomycetota; class Actinomycetes; order Frankiales; family Frankiaceae; genus DATAZK01. The sequence continues at coordinate 1,629,992 of CBDATO010000001.1, forward strand.
ACACGGTCTCGTACGAGGAGATGCTCGAGCTGGCCGCCAGCGGCGCCAAGGTGCTGATGCTGCGCTGCGTCGAGTACGCCCGCCGCTACGACGTGCCCGTCCACGTGCGGTCGTCCTTCTCCGGCAAGACCGGCACGATCGTCTCCAACGCCCATGTGAACGTCCCGGTTGCACCAACCAGCGAGGAGGGCTCCGACGTGGAGCAGGCCATCATCCGCGGGGTCGCCCACGACCGGAGCGAAGCCAAGGTCACCGTCGTCGGCTGCCCCGACAAGCGCGGCGTCGCGGCAGCCGTCTTCCGTACGGTCGCCGACTCCGGCGCCAACATCGACATGGTCGTCCAGGTCGCAGCGCATGCGGCGACCGGGCGTACCGACATCACGTTCACCGCGCCCAAGGCCGATGCGCCCACCGCCGTTGCCGCCCTGGAGCGGGTCAAGTCCGAGATCGGCTTCGAGAAGACCCTGTACGACGAGAACATCGGGAAGGTCTCGCTCATCGGTGCCGGCATGAAGAGCCACCCCGGGGTCAGCGCCCGCTTCTTCGAGGCGCTCAGCGACGCCGGCGTCAACATCGAGATCATCTCGACGTCGGAGATCCGCATCAGCATCGTCTGCCGCGACACCGAGCTCGACACGGCGGTGCGCGCCGTGCACGACGCGTTCGAGCTCGGCGGCACCGAAGAGGCTGTGGTGTATGCGGGGACCGGCCGATGAGCCGCCCGTCGCTCGCCGTCGTCGGCGCCACCGGCGCCGTCGGCACCGTCATGCGTGAGCTGATCACCGAGCGTCCCGACATCTGGGGCGACATCAAGCTGGTCGCCTCGGCGCGCAGTGCCGGCAAGCAGCTCTCGGTACGCGGCCGCGACGTCACCGTCGAGGCGCTGGCACCCGAGGTCTTCGACGGCGTCGACTTCGCGCTGTTCGACGTGCCGGACGAGGTGTCGGCCGAGTGGGCGCCGATCGCCGCGTCGCGTGGCGCCATCGCCGTCGACAACTCCGGCGCCTTCCGGATGGATCCCGACGTGCCGCTGGTGGTGCCGGAGGTCAATCCCGACGCCGCCTTCGACCGTCCCCGCGGCATCATCGCGAACCCGAACTGCACGACCCTGTCGATGATCGTCGCGATGGGCGCCCTGCACCACGCGTACGGGCTGCGTGAGCTCGTGGTTGCCAGCTACCAGGCGGCGTCCGGTGCCGGCCAGCCCGGCATCGACACCCTGCAGGCGCAGCTGTCGGCCGTCGCCGGCCAGGACCTCGGCTCGGTCGCCGGCGACGTGCGCAAGGCCGTCGGTGACCTCGGCGCGTTCCCCGCCCCGCTCGCGCTCAACGTCATCCCGGTGGCCGGCTCCCCCAAGGCCGACGGGTGGACCAGCGAGGAGCTCAAGGTCCGCAACGAGTCGCGCAAGATCCTCGGGCTGCCGGACCTCCGGGTCGCGGCCACCTGCGTACGCGTGCCGGTGATCACCACCCATTCGCTGGCCGTGCATGCCGTCTTCGACCGCGAGGTCACCGTGGCCGAGGTGCGGGCGCTGCTGGAAGCGGCTCCCGGCGTCGAGGTCATCGACGACCTCGAGCTCGGGCAGTACCCGACCCCGGCCGACGTCGTCGGCACCGACCCGACGTATGTCGGGCGCATCCGGCGTGGGCTCGACGACCCGCGGGTGCTCGAGCTCTTCGTCTGCGGTGACAACCTGCGCAAGGGCGCGGCGCTCAACACCTTGCAGATCGCCGAGCTGGTTGCTTCCCGCGCCTAGTTCACGGTGATCGACGGTGCGGCTCAGCTGCTGGCCGGAACCCGCGACGGTGTCCTGCTCTACGGGCTGACCCCCCCGCGGGGCACCACCACCCCGGAGGAGGCGGACGCCGTCGCCGAGGCGGCGCTGGCCAGGCTCCGGTCGGTGCGGGTCGACGGCCTCATCCTCTACGACGTCGATGCCGAGGCCGACCGGTCCTCGACCCCGCGGCCGTTCCCGTTCATGCCGATGATGGATCCGGCCGACTTCCTCGACCGCCATCTGACCCGCTGGGCCGGACCGGTGGTCGTCTACCGTGCCGTCGGCAAGTACACCGGGGACGAGCTCGGTGCGTGGCTGTCGGAGGCGGACCGCGACCGGGTACTGACCGTGCTGGTCGGGGCGGCGTCCGGACGCCAGGTGGTGAAGACGAGCCTGTCCGAGGCCTACCGCCGGCGCGACGGTCTCTCACGTCCTCCGCGCATGGGCGGTGTCGTCATCGGCGAGCGGCACGCGGCCGCGGGGGCCGAGCACGAGCGCATGCTGCGCAAGCAGGCGGCGGGCTGCGATTTCTTCGTCTCCCAGGTCTGCTACGACCTGGACCTGACCCGCAACCTGTTGTCCGACTACGTCTACGCCTGCCGCGACCAGCAGTTGGAGCCGAAACCGGTCGTGCTGACCCTGGCGTCCTGCGGGTCGGTGAAGACGTTGGAGTTCATGTCCTGGCTCGGCATCGAGGTCCCCGGCTGGCTGCGGACCGAGATCATCCGGTCCGGGGATCCGCTGACGGCCTCGTACGAGCAGTGCGTCGTCAACGCTCGCGTGCTCATCGCGTTCTGCCGTCGGCTCGGCCTGCCGTTCGGGATCAACATCGAGAGCCTGACCAACCGCAAGCTCGAGATCGACGCCTCGATCGAGCTCGTACGGGAGGTCCGCACCCTGCTGGGATGACGACGAAAGGCCCGCCCCTTCCGGGAGGACGGGCCTCTCGCTATCAGCTGGGTGGAGCTCAGACGCTCGCGAGGGAGGCGCCGCGACGCTTGCCGGCGGTGAACTTGACCGGCATGTGCTTGACGCCGCCGATGAAGTTGGACCGCAGGATGTCGGGCTCGGCCGTCATCGTCATGTCGGGGATGCGCTGGATCAGCTCGGCGAACAGGATCCGCAGCTCGGCCCGGGCGAGGTTTGCACCCAGGCAGTAGTGCGTGCCGCCGCCGCCGAAGGCGACGTGCTCGCCTTGGTTGCGGGTGATGTCGAACGTGAACGGGTCGGAGAAGACGTTCTCGTCACGGTTGGCCGAGATGTACCACATGACGACCTTGTCGTCCGCGGCGATCTCCTGGCCGTTGATGACGGTGTCAGCCGTCGCCGTACGCCGGAAGTGGTAGACCGGCGACGCCCAGCGCAGCACCTCTTCGACGGCACCGTCGAGCAGCTCCGGGTTCTCGACCAGCATCTTGTACTGCTCGGGGTTCTGCATGAGGGCGTGCATGCCCCAGCTGGTGGTGTTACGCGTGGTCTCGTTGCCGGCCACGGTCAGCAGCAGCATGAAGAACTCGAACTCCATGTCCGACAGCTTGTCGCCGTCGATCTCGGAGTTGATCAGCTTGGTGACGATGTCGTCGCGCGGGTCCGTCTTGCGCAGCGTCGCCAGGTTGTTGACGTAGCCGTAGAGCTCGGTCATCGCCGACATGTTGTCGTCGGTGCCGCCGTACTCCGGGTCGTCGATGCCGATCATCTTGTTGGACCACTCGAAGAGCAGTCGGCGGTCCTCCTGCGGGACGCCCATGATCTCAGCGATCGCCTGCAGGGGGAGCTCGGCAGCGAGGTCCTCGACGAAGTCGCACTCGCCGCGCTCGATGACCTCGTCGATGATCAGCGTGGTGCGGTGCTCGAGGTACTGCTCGAGCATGCCGATCATGCGGGGGGTGAAGCCCTTGTTGACCAGCTTGCGGTAACGGGTGTGCTTCGGCGGGTCGGTCACCAGCAGCATGACGCCGCGCAGGTCGCCGGCCGCCATCGGCAGCTCGTCGACGTTGTAGAAGCCTGTGACGTTCTCCTTCTCCGAGGAGAACAGCGCCGAGTCACGGTTGACCGTCAGCACGTCGGGATGGGTGACGACATTCCAGAAGCCCTTGGCGTTCGGCAGCTCGTGCCACGCCACCGGCTCCTCGGCCCGCAGCCGCTTGAACCACTCGTGGTGATCCCCGCGCTGGAACGCGTCGAGATCAGTCAGGTCGATACCGGGTGTCTTCACGTCTGTCCTCCCGTGGCGGCGCAGTTTGTCACCACCGCTATTCGGGCAGATTACAGCGCCCACCTCGCCGCAATCCCGGTGGTGAGCCAATTGCGTGCGTCCGTAGTGATGTAACGACACAGCGGCGTGTCTCGCTCCCGAAGGAGGAGACACGCCGCTGTGTCACGGACCGGGGTCCGCTACTGCATCAGATCGGGCGCACGACCTCGGCCTGGGGACCCTTGGGGGTCTGGCCGATCTCGAACTCGACCCGCTGGCCTTCATCAAGGCTCTTGAAGCCTTCGGACTGGATGGCCTTCCAGTGGACGAAGACGTCGGCGCCGCCCCCGTCAACCGAGATGAAGCCGAAACCCTTGTCAGCGTTGAACCACTTGACCGTGCCCTGTGCCACGAACTCTCCCTGCAAAGAAGCGCGAAGCACACGTGTTGTGAGCCCCAGGCCTTGCCTCAGGCGGCTCGGGCGTTGAGCCCGCCGTCAGCGTCTCAGGTACTCCTGCGGAGCCCGTCGACAGCGGCCATGTGAAACGCTACACGGCCCTGCCGCTCGCCGGAACCCGACGTGCCAGGTGTTCCAGCTCGAGTTTCTGCTGGAAAATCCGCTCCTCCGTGACCAGTGCGCCGTGCCCGGCTTCGTAGCGGTAGACCTCGTACTCGCGGCCCAGCTCGTCGAGCTTCGCGAGGTAGTTCTCGATCTGCCGGATGGGGCAGCGCGGGTCGTTCGTACCCGCCATGACCAGCAGCGGAGCACGTACGGACCCCGCATAGGTCAGGGGCGAGGCGCGTGCGTACTTCTCCGGAACCTCCTCGGGCGAACCGCCCAGCAGCGAGCGGTCGAAGGCCTTCAGCGACTCCATCTCGTCCTCGTACGCCGCGACGTAATCGGCTACCGGGACGATGGCCGTGACCGACGCCCAGAGGTCGGGCTGGACCCCCGCCGCGAGCAGCGCGAGGTAGCCGCCCCAGGAGCCGCCGGAGACCGACGTGCGGGCCGGGTCGAGCGTGCCGTCGGCGACCAGCGCGGCACGTACGGCGGCGACATCGGCGAGCTCGATGTGGCCGACGTCGGCCTCGAGCGCGTCGCGCCAGGCGGTGCCGTAACCCGTCGAGCCGCGGTAGTTGACCAACACGACCGCGTAACCGGCGTCGACGAAGGACGACGAACGCGCGTCGTACACGTCCTCGTCGTGCGCCGTCGGACCGCCGTGGATGTCGAAGACGGCGGCGTACGGCGGCTCGCCCGACGGGACGGCGAGCAGGGCGTGGATGCGGCCGGCCGGGGTGTCGACGAAGACGTCGCGGAACGGCGCACCGGCGGGCGCCACGGGGCCCGGTGCGCGGACGACCGTGGCGCCGGTCAGATCGCGTACGCGCGGTGCCTCGGCCCCGGAGCTCCAGGACAGCCAGACCCCGCCGCCCGGGCGCGGCGTCGCGCCCGCGACCACACCGGACGGGGTGGGCAGTGCGGTGACCGGGACCTCGACGCGGCCGCCGGGCTGCAGCGGCGGCAGCTCGGCGCGGAACAGCTCGGACCGCGCCCGCTCGCTGCGGTCGAGGAGCAGGGCCTCGCCTTCGACGTACCAGCCGGCGTCGAGCTCGCCCGACAGCTCCGCCCCGTCGAGGGCGATGTCGAGCTCTGTGGTCGCGGTGCCGTCCCAGATCAGCAGCTCGGGACGGCCGCGGCGCTCGTGGCCCACCAGGAGCAAGGAGGACGTCGGTGCGAAGCCGGCGGTCTCGAGCCCCTTGCCGGGACCGTCCCAGAGGTCGGCCACGGTGGTGGCGTCGGGGCGCAGCAGCCGCAGGGCCGGGTGCCGGTTGTCGCCGTGCTCGGAGTGACTGATGGCGATGAGGCTGCCGTCGTCGGACACGTCGTCGACGCTGGCGTCCTGCTCGTGGCGGTAGAGCAGTGTCGGCTCGGCGCCGAGGTGGGCGAGCCGCCAGATCTCGCTGCCGTCGTCGTCGCTGCGGGCGATGCACACGCTGCCGTCGAGACCGAGCGTGAGCCCGGCGGGATAACCGGCCGCGATCCGGTCGCTGGCGGGCTGCGCCGGCTTCGAGCCGTCCCATGGCTGCACCATCCACACGCCGAACTCGTCGCCGTCGGTGTCGGCGAACCACCACACCGTGCTGCCGTCGGGACTGATGGTCGCGTGCACGGTGCCCTGCGGTCGGTCGGTCAGCTGGCGCAGCTGCCCACCCTCGGGCGCGGTGGCGTCGAAGGCGTAGATCTCGTACGTGCCGCTCGCGTTGCTGACCAGCACCGCGCGGTCGGGCGCCGACCAGGCCCAGTCGGGAAGCCCCACCCGCGGGGCGCGGTAGCGCTGCTCCCAGACGGGCACGTCACCGGCGGGGTTCTCGGCACCAGGGGTCTCGGACGGGCTGCTCACGCCCTGATACTGCCAGTGCCCACCCGACGGGCCCCACCCGCGGCTGGCGTACGGTCGCGCCCACACATCCAGCACTTTCAGGAGGACCGACCGTGGCCCTGTCCCTTCAGGAGATCTCCGACCGCATGGAGATCCAGGAGCTGCTCGTCGCGTACAGCTACGCCATCGACGGTCGCGACTTCGACGCCCTCGACGACGTGTTCACGCCCGACGCGCACATCGACTACTCGGAGATGGGCGGCAGCGCCGGCAACGTCGCGGAGACCAAGGACTTCCTGCAGAAGAACATGGGCAACTTCGCCGGCTTCCAGCACATGGTCGCCACCACGAAGATGGTCTTCGGCGAGAAGGACGACCAGGGCCGCGACGTCGTCCACACCAAGACGATCTGCCACAACCCGATGGTGATCGACAAGGGCGAGGGCAAGACCCACGTCTTCTTCTGCGGCCTCTGGTACCGCGACGTCATCGTGCGCACCGAGCAGGGCTGGCGCATCAAGGACCGCTACGAGGAGAAGTCCTTCTTCCACAACTTCGAGGGCATGTAGGCGGCTCCGCAGGTCAGAGCCCCTGCTTCTCCAGCCAGGCCAGCGTCGCGTCGGCGACCTCTTCCCAGCCGCTGTCGATCGTCAGCGAGTGACCCCGGTCGGCGAACGGCAGCACGTCGGTCACCGCGGACGAGTGCCGGTACTGCTTGGCCGTCGCCTTGGTGATCACCTCGGGCACCGTGTGGTCCTCCCCGCCGGAGACGAGCAGCAGCGGACCCCGGGCCTCGTTGCCGGTGCGGACGGCCGCCGGTGAGTGCAGCGAGAAGTTGGCGGCCGCAGCCTCGAACAGGGGCTTGCCGGGAGCCGGGATCGCCCACTTCTCGAAGAGGTCGTTGGACTCCTCCTCGCTGACCGCGTTGCCGAAGGAGTAGCGGAACTGCTCAGCGGTGAGCGAGACGGCGTGGTGCTTGTTGCCCGGGTTCTTGAAGACCGGCAGGGTCGCGTGCAGGGCCGACAACGGCGGCGGCAGCACGCCCTTGATCTGCGCCGCGTCGATGGCGACCGCGGCGATGGCGCGGTCCTCGCCCAGCAGCTTCTGGGCGAGCAGGCCGCCGAAGGAGTGCCCGACCACGACGGGCTTGGCGCCGAGCGTGTCGATGAACGCCGCGTACGCGTCGAAGACCTCCTGGATCCCCCGGTCCGCGATCGTGTCGGACGACTGCCGGGCGGCCTCGACGGTGTCGGGCACGCCGGGCCACTCGGGGGCGACCGGCTCGTAGCCGGCCTTGCGGAAGGCGTCGATCCAGGGCTGCCAGGAGGTGCTGTGCAGCCAGAGTCCGTGGATGAAGACGACAGGGGTGCCCGGTACGGCCATCGGAATCCTTCGCGTGCAGGCGGGAGATCGGAGATTCGAGCGTCCTGCACCGCCGGTGGCCCCGACTAGAGTCACCTGACTGCGAAGATCACCCGAGCAGGCCGCCGTCGACGATGCGCGCCTGGGCGGCGAGGAAGTCCTCCGCCCAGCCGGCCGGCTCCTCCAGTCCCGCGGAGAAGACGTAGCCGGTACGCAACGCCATCAGCAGGCGCGTCGCCCGCTTCGGCTCGGGGTACCCGGCCGCGCGCAGCAGCCGCTCGGTCACACCGTTGACCCATTCCCGCTGCGCGACGGCCCGCGCCCTCACCGGATGGCGCAGGTCGGAGTACTCGGCGGCCGCGTTGACGAACGCGCACCCGCGGTACTCGTCGATGACCCCGTCGTTCACGAAGGCGACCGCCCAGGCGCGCAATGCCGCCTTCGGGTCGTCCGGGTGCTGCGCGAGGATCCGGTCGACGGCCTGCCGGGCCCGCTCGGCACGCAGCTCCAGGTAGGCGAGGACGAGGTCGTCCTTCGACGGGAAGTGCCGGTAGAACGTGACGCGGGTGACCGCGGACTCGTCGACCATGCGCTGCATGGTCGGCACGGCCGTCGACGACGCGCAATAACTCGACGACGTCACCGCCGAGGTGCTGGCCTTCGTCGGCCGACGGATCGCCGGGGAGTGCGCCGCCGCGCAGCTCGGCCTGTCCCCGCAGGAGCGGCAGATCGCCCGCCTGGCCGCCGAGGGTCTGACGAACCGCGAGATCGGCGCCCGCCTGCGCCTCTCGCACCGCACGGTCGGCTCGCACCTGTACCGCCTGTTCCCCAAGCTCGGCATCCGCTCGCGGGCGCAACTGCACCGGGCCCTCGTCGCCACTCACCACCAGGAGAGCTCATGGATCTGCAACTGAACGATGCCGTCGTCCTCGTCACGGGGGCCGGCAACGGCATCGGACTGGCCATCACGCAGGCCTTCGTACGCGAGGGGGCCCAGGTGGTGGCCGGCTCGCTGTCCGCCACCGACGGACTGCGGGAGCTCGCCGCCTCCGGCAAGGTGCAGATCGTCGAGGTCGACCTGTCCACACCCGACGGCCCCGCCCGCCTCGTCGACGCGGCCGGCCCCCGGGTCGGCAACATCACCGGCGCGGAGGTCGTCATCGACGGCGGCATGGTCACGACCGTCTGACATCACCGGCTGACATCACGGACTCAGACCGGTGGAGGACAGTGCAGGGATGTCTGCGCCGGACCAGCCATCCCTGCACCAGGACCGCAAGCGGGCCGACTCCTTCGGGGCCGATGCCGAGCTCTACGACGCCTCGCGCCCGCGGTATCCGGACGAGCTCTTCGCCTTCCTCGTACGCGAGCAGCCCCGCACCGCGCTCGACGTCGGCTGCGGCACCGGCATCGCCGCACGTCACCTCATGGAGCGCCGAGTCGACGTGCTCGGCGTCGAACCGGACGAGCGCATGGCCGCGGTCGCGCGCCGGAGCGGGGTCGCCGTCGAGATCGGGCACTTCGAGTCCTGGCAGCCTGCCGGGCGCACCTTCGACCTGCTCACCGCCGCGCAGGCCTGGCACTGGGTGGATCCGCGACGCGGGGCGGCGAAGGCTGCGGAGGCGGTCCGCGACGGTGGACGCCTCGCCGTCTTCTGGAACCTGGCCCGGCCGCCGGCGGAGCTCGCCGATGCGGTCGAGCCGGTCTACGCGCGGCTCGCGCCGGAGCTGCAGCCGTACTCGGTGGTGCTCGGCCACGGCGGCGGGCAGCAGCGCGTGCGGTCGGCGTCCGAGGCGCTGTCCGCCGACGGCGGGTGGGCGGACGTCGAGCAGCTGGATTTCGGGCATGAGATCGCGTACTCGACCGCGACCTGGCTCGATTACCTGCGCACGCACAGCGATCATGCGACGCTGCCGGCGGAGCAGCGCGGGCCTTTGCTCGAGGCCGTCGAGTCGGCGATCAATGGGATGGGCGGCCGGTTCGTCATGGCCTTCCGCACCGCGGTCGTGACCGCCCGCCGTCACACACCGTAGATCCACTGCTGGCCCTGGGCGGGTGCATCGCTACATAGAGTGATGCTAGGCCTACGTCCCGCTAGCAGGAATTCGCGAATGTACGGCCAATCGAGTGACGAGACCCACGCAGAGCGGTCGCCTGGTCGGAATCCCTGGCGGGCGGCTCACGCGGCGTTTATACAAAGGGTCACGCTATTGGTGTTTCTGGGGGAATTTGCTGTGCGTCGCCTGTCCGTTCGTCGTGTCGTCGCTGCCTCGGCGGCGGTGGCCCTCACCGTCCCGCTGGCCCTGTTGGGAGCGACGCAGGCGTCAGCCGTGACCGGCGCCCCCAGCGCCCTCGCCACGCTGCCGGCCACCGCGAGCCCGATGTGGCAGACGAGCGACGCCGTATGGGCACTGGCCGTGCGGGGCGGCGTCGTCTACGCCGCCGGCGACTTCACCTCGATCCGCCCGCCGGGGGCGGCCAAGGGCACCAGCGAGACCGCGATGAGCCGGATCGCCGCCTTCCACGCCGACGGCCCGGCCGCCGGCACCCCGTGCACCACCGCGAGCCCCTGCCCGGGCATCGGCGCCTGGACCAACAAGGCGATCGACGGCAAGGTCTGGGCGCTCGACATCTCCCCCGACGGCAAGACCCTGTACGCCGGCGGCGACTTCATCTACGCGAGCGGCAAGCTGCACCGCAAGGCGGCGGCGTTCAACCTCACCGCGGCCGGTGGGCCGGTCCTCGCGTGGGACCCGCAGGTCACGGGCGGCACCGTCCGGGCGATCGCGAGCACCTCGTCGACCATCTACCTGGGCGGCTCCTTCACCACCGTCGCCGGCGTCAGCCGGCCGCAGACGGCCGCGTACACCGCGGGCACCTACACGTTCATCCCCGGCTTCGGCGCGACCGTCGACGGCAGCGTCTACGCGCTGCTCGCCGGCCCCGGTGACCGGCTGGTGCTCGGCGGCCACTTCCGCACCGTCAACGGCGACGCCCACTCCGGCATCGCCCAGGTCGACCTCGCCACCGGCAAGGTCAACGGCCCGATGTCCAACACGATCATCCCGGCCGGCGACAAGACGACGTTCTACTCCGACGTCAAGACGCTGATCACCGACGGCACGTACGTCTACGTCGGCGCCGAGGGCACCGGCCGCGGGGTCTTCGACGGCCAGGTCTCGGTCGACCCGAGCACCGGCAACAGCGTGTGGAAGTCCAACTGTCTCGGCGCCACCCAGGCGCTCGCGCTGATCGGCAACGCGCTCTACATCGGCTCGCACTCGCACGACTGCTCGACCCTGCCGCTCGGCGGCTTCCCGCAGAAGCCGTACGACAACGGGCCCAACTCCTGGCACCACCTCAACGCCGAGCAGGCCGTCCCGACCGGCACCAACACCGGCGGTCAGCTGCTGACCTGGCTCCCCAAGCTCAACCCCGGCCCGACCAACGCCGCCACCCCCAACGAGCTCGGCCCGCGCGCCCTCGCCACCGACGGCACCACCCTTTTCGTCGGGGGTCAGCAGACCAAGGTCAACGGGGTCGCCCAGCAGGGCCTGACCCGCTTCAGCCCGGGCGGCAGCGGGATCGCGCCGCTCCCCGTCACCGCGACCGCGGTGCGCGTCGGCAGTGACGTGACGATCCGCTTCACCAGCACGAGCGACCAGGACGACAAGCTGCTCTCCTACAGCGTCCTGCGCAACGGCACGACGCAGGTCTACTCGGCGGCGCAGCAGGTCTCCCCGTGGTGGCTCAACCAGAGCTACGTCTACCGCGACCGGGGAGCTCCGGCCGGCGCGACGTACACGGTGGTCGTCACCGACGCGAGCGGCCTGACCGCCCAGACCACGGTCACCCCGACGACCAGCAGCGGCTACTCCGCCGTCGTGCTGGCCGACAAGCCGTCGCTGTACTGGCGGCTCAACGAGACCAGCGGCACGGTCGCGAAGGACTCGTCCGGCAAGAACGCCACCGGCACCTACCGCGCCACCACCTTGAACAAGGCGGGGGCCATCGACAAGGACGTCGCCATCGGCGAGGCCGGCGCGACCGGCCAGGGCGTCTCCCAGACCGCTGCTCCGGTGGCGCCGCCGAAGACGTTCAGCGTCGAGGCCTGGTTCCGCACCACCTCGAAGACCGGCGGCCGTCTCATCGGCTGGTCCAACGCGGCCACCGGCACGAGCGCCCATCCCGACCGCACCATCTACATGAACACGCAGGGTCAGCTCCTGTACGGCACGTTCCAGACGACGACCGACAAGACCCAGCAGTGCGCCAACGGCAACGTCTTCTACGTCGCGGGTCAGTGCTACGTCTGGTCGCAGCAGGACTTCAACGACGGCGGCTGGCACCACGTCGTCGTGACCCAGTCGTCCACGGCCGGCGCCAACCTGTACGTCGACGGCCAGCTGGTCGGCTCCCTGCCGCTCGCCACCGCACCGGCTACGTACACCGGCCTCTGGCGCGTGGGCACCGACCCGTCGGCGGCGTCCTTCACGCAGCACGGCACGACCTACGGCTGGAACGGCGACGTGGACGAGGTGGCCGTCTACCCGACGGCGCTCACCCCGGCGCAGGTCACGGCCCACTACAAGGCGGGCAACTGACTCAAGCGGGCACCGGCTGGTCGGCCCCCCGGTAGGCAGCGACGATCGGCTCGAGCTCGGCAGGGGTGGCGCCGTGCATGATGACGCCGTCACAGCCGAGCTCGAGCTGGTGCTTGACCGCGGCCACGCACTGCTCGGGGGTGCCGGTCGCGCTCGGCGCGAGCCACTCCGCGGGGATCAGCGTGGCGGCGTGCTCGAGCTGCTCGGTGGTGCCGACGACGTCGAGGCCGCGTACCGATGAGATGACCGGGTCGGCGAGGAAGCGCTCGAGGACGGCCGGGTCCCACTTGTTGATGCCGGTCAGCAGCTTGCCGTAGCCCTGCAGATACGTGCCGAGCCGGCCGACGGTCTTCATCAGGCGCTTCTCGTACGGCAGGTGGTCGCCGACCGTCGCGAAGCACGACCAGACCTTGACCGACGCGGGGTCGCGCCCGGCCTGCTCGGCCGCGGTCTTCACGAGGCGGACGCAGCGCTCGGTGGTCTCGTCGGTGAAGTAGGTGTGTAGCACGACCTCGTCGAAGACGCGGCCGGCCAGCTCCATGCTCCGGTCACCCATGGCGACCAGGCACAGCGGCAGGTACTCGTCGAGCGAGGCGTCGAGGTGCAGCACGGGGTAGGAGCCGACGGGACCGTCGTGGCCCATGATGACCTCGCCGCGGAAGAGCCGGCGCATGATCCCGGCGAAGTCCTCGAGCTCGGCGCTGGTGATGCGCGGGATGCCGTACGCGTCCTGCATCGGCGCGATGCCCCGGCCGAGGCCGAGGGTGAAGCGGCCGCCGGTAAGGCTCTGCATCGTGCGCACGATGCCGGCGGTGACGATCGGGTGGCGCGTGTTGTGGTTCGTCGCCGCCGTGACGATGCGGATCCGGTCGCTGACGGCCCCGGCCGCACCGCTGAGGGTCGCGATCTCCTTGCGGTTGTAGCGCTCGGAGATGAAGGTGGTGCCGAAGCCGAGCGCCTCACCGTCGCGTACCTCGTCGAGGATCTCGCGAGCCGTCTCCGGCTGGCCGGCGAGGCTGTAGAAGGCGAGCTCGTCGAGGACACGCGGTGCGGCTGTCATGCGCCAGAGGATGTCAGGCGACGCCGGCGGCTCGTTCGGCGGCCTCGACCTCGGCGTTCCACTCCCGCTTGGCCGAGCGCCAGCCCTCGTCGTCGGCGCCGGCCCGCCAGTAGCCGGAGATCGACAGCTGCTCGCGGGGGATGGCGCGCTCGATGCGCAGCAGCCGGCGCAGCTCCTTCACGAAGCCGGCCTCGCCGTGCACGAAGGCGTGCACCCGTCCCGTCGGGAACTGCAGGCCGGTGACGGCGTCGACCAGCAGCTCCCCGACGGGACGGGAGTCTCGGTGGACCCACGTGACGTGGGCTCCGGTCGGGCCGGCCAGCGGCAGCTCGTCCGCCGCCCCCGGCACCTCGAGGAAGGCGTACGCGACCGCCTCGGCGGGCAGGGCGGCCAGGGCCACCGCGATGGCCGGCAGCGCGCTCTCGTCGCCGACGAACAGGTGCCAGTCAGCGGTCGGGTCGGGCGCGTACTCGCCGCCGGGGCCGACGAGGAGCACCTCGTCACCGGGCGCGAGCGCCTGCGCCCACGGCCCGGCGAGCCCGACGTCGCCGTGCGTCACGATGTCCAGGGTCAGGCTGCAGGTGGCGTCGTCCCAGTCGCGGACCGTGTACGTCCGCAGCCGCGGCTGGTGCTCGGCGGGCAGCTGCTCCCGCACGGCGGCGAGGTCGAGCGGGCGGGGATAGCTGACCCCGGACTCCAGGAAGACGATCTTCACGTACGAGTCGGTGAAGGGCGCGGCGCGGAACCCGGTGAGGTCGCCGCCGCCGAGCACCAGCCGGATGACGGCCGGGGTGATCCGCTCGGTGTGCAGGACGGAGGTGGACAGGGCCGTGCGGGAACGGGGCGCCGGCCGCGGATTCGTCGTCATGACCGATTATTCAACGGGGGCCTCGTCGCCGGTGTGGTGCGAGTGGTCACGGCAGCGGCACGTGAGGCAGAGCTTGACCTGCCAGGCCAGCTCCTGGGGGTTCGTCACCGGCCCGTTGAGGAACGGCATCCACACCGCGCTGACCCCGTCCTCGGACAGGACGGCGAGCTCGATGCCGCGCCGGTCGATCGACCGGGCGATCACGGTGTCGGCGTCGGGGATGCCGTGGGCGCGCACGCAGGCGGTCAGCTCGGCCGCGTGACCGGTCGAGAGGTGCTCGAGCATCTGCTCGCCGTGTCCCCACAGCATGTCGGGCTGCGCCGCGTGGAAGGCGGCGAGCCGGACGGGCGCGCGGCGGGGGCTGACGAAGGTCACCTTCAGCAGCGCCATGCGGTAGAGCAGCCGGCGCTCGTCCCGGGCTCCGTGCACCCGCCGCACCGGGCCGCGCAGCTCGAGCGCCTCGAACGGCTCGGTGGCCGCGACGGTGATCGCGACGTGAGGGCCGGCGTCGAGCTGCCCGACGAGCGGTGACTCGGGCGGCAGGTACAGGATCGGCCGGCCGTACCGGTCGGCCGTGACCTTCGTGGCCGTCTCGAGGACCGTCGCCACGCTCGCGGTCATGAGCGCCGACCGCGCCATCTCGGCGAGGGTCAGTGGCTCGGGGTAGCTGCCTTCCATACGAGATGTCTAACTACTAAGGGCGCCTTTAGTCAAGGGACCCTTAGTAAGTTGCGCGGGCTACCGGGCGAGCACGGCCGGGTTCTCCGCCATCCGCGACCCCGGCTGTGTCCCCGTCGAGGGTCCGGCCGCCGGGCTGGTGCCGGTGGCGAGCGAGTTCGCACTCAGGCGGCTGGTGGCACCCGTCGCGTCCTTGGGCAGGACCTTCACCCAGGCGAGGCTCTGCAGCTGCGCCATCGACCCGTGGAACCAGCTGGCGTCGACCCCACCGCTGATGCCGCTCACCCGGGCGGAGTCCGTGTACTGCCAGAAGGTCGTGTACTTGAAGTCGCCGAACAGGTTCGGACCGGCGCCGCCCGTGTACTGCGCCGCCCACACCGGGTACTGGCTGAAGCCCGACGGGTTGCCCATGTAACCCCGCCAGAACCAGTTGCCGCTGTAGATCATCGGGACCCGGCCGATCGACTGCTGCAGCGTCGACAGGAACTGCTTGGCCCATGCGGTCACGTTCGCCGGCGACAGACCGCCGGTCATCTCGAGGTCGAGCACCGGCGGCAGGTAGCCGGGCTGGCGCACGTTGCCGATCTGGGCCGCGAAGCGCCGGGCGTCGGCTGTCGCGGTGGACAGCGGGAGCCGCGGCCGGCCGAAGTGGTAGCCGGCGACGTAGAGGCCGGCGGCACGCGCGTTGCGGAGGTCGGTGGCCGCGTACGGGTTCACGTAGTTGTTGCCCTCGCTGACCTTGACGAAGGCGAAGCTCGCACCCTGCGCCTTGACGGCACGCCAGTTGATCGCGTTGCCGTACGGGTGCTGCCAGTTGGAGACGTCGGGACCCCAGATCTGGCGGGTGTACGCGCCCGACATGGATCCCGTGGTGCCGAGCGGGGTGCATCCGACGGCGGTCAGGACGGCGAGCGATGCAGCAATCACGCCGAGCAGCAGGCGTGAGGCGGACTTGCGCATGGAAGCCTCAGAAACGGATCAGGCCGGGCCCAGGGATCAACGACGGCGGGCGCCCGGCGGGGCAGGTTGGCGGTACCTCAAGGCGTCCGGCGCGACCGGTCACCCTCTCTGCATCGTCCATAGGCTCGACGCCTCAAGGGTGGAATCGGGCAAATTGGCCCGTCAATTGCCCTTATGCGAGCGCGGCCCCGCCGAAACGTGCAGGCTCGCGGTGACCCAGCCCGTCAGCACGCCGGACCGCCGGGAGACCCACGTGTTCCATCGCCTCGGCGCCTTCCTGGCGCGACGGGCGCGCCTCGTCCTGGTCGCGAGCGTCCTGTTCCTGATCGCCTCGGCCGTGATCGGCATCGGGGCGTTCGGCCAGCTCGGCGACGAGGGCTTCGACGACCCGTCGTCCGCTTCGACGCAGGCGCAGGTCCTGCTGGACCAGGAGTTCGGCGGCGAGACCAACATCGTCTTCCTGGTCGAGGCGCGGTCGGGCACCGTCGACGACGCCGCGTCGACCGAGGGCGGTCTCGCGTTCACCCGGCAGCTGGAATCCGACCCCCGCCTCTCGCAGGTGACCTCGTACTGGACGAGCCGGGCGCCGGCGCTGCGCTCGATCGACGGCCGCTACGGGCTCATCCTCGCCCGCGACGACGGTGACGGCGTCCTCGACGACTACAACGGCATGAGCAACGCCGCGGGCACCGTGCGGATCGGCGGGGAGAAGGGCACCGACGTCGGGGCGCAGGTCGGCAAGGACCTCGCCCTCGCCGAAGCCATCGCCGTCCCGGTGACGCTCGTGCTGCTGGTGGTCGCGTTCGGCAGCCTGACGTCGGCGCTGCTGCCGCTCGGCATCGCCGTCCTCGCCATCTTCGGCACGTTCGCCGAGCTCAGCCTGCTCGCACGGGTCACAGACATCAGCATCTTCGCCATCAACCTGACCACCGCGCTCGGCCTCGGCCTCGGCATCGACTACGCGCTGCTCATGGTCAGCCGGTTCCGCGAGGAGCTCGCGGGCGGATCCACCGTGGCGCACGCCGTCGCTCGCACGACCGCCACGGCCGGGCGCACCATCGCCTTCTCCGCCCTCACGGTCGCCGCCGCCCTCGCCGCGATGCTCGTCTTCCCGGTGTACTTCCTCAAGTCGTTCGCGTACGCGGGCGTCGGCGTCACGATCTTCGCGGCGGCGAGCGCCCTGATCGTGCTGCCCGCCCTGCTCGCCCTGCTCGGCCACCGGGTCAATTCCGGCCGGGTGCCGGGCATCCGGCCGGACCGCAGCCCGCAGGCACCGTTCTGGGGGCGGCTCGCCCGGCTCGTGATGCGGCGGCCCGCACTGACCGCCCTGCCCGTCATCGCGGTGCTGCTCGTCATGGCGTCGCCCCTGCTGCACGTCGGGTTCGGCACCCCCGACGCGCGCGTGCTGCCGGCCGACAACGCCGCCCACCAGGTCAGCGACATCCTCAGCACCGACTTCACGACGAAGCCGAACGTCGTCGAGGTGCTGGTGACCCCGACGCCGTCCGCTGCGGCGCTCGGTGATTACACGGGCCGGCTCGAACGGGTCCGCGGGGTGCAGCGGCTGACGGCCACGACCGGCGGCGACACGACCCGGCTGTCGCTCAGCACCGGCTACGACAGCGCGTCGGCCGACGCGCAACGGCTGGTGCACGCCGTACGCGACCTGCCGGGACCGCCGGGCAGCACCGTGCTCGTCGGTGGCGCCACCGCCGTCCTCATCGACGCGAAGACGGCCATCTCCTCGACGCTGTGGCTCGCCGCGCTGATCATCGCCCTGACGACGCTGGTGCTGCTCTTCCTGTTCACCGGCAGCATCGTGCAGCCGGTGCGCGCCGTCATCGGCAATGTGCTCACGCTGGGCGCGACGCTCGGCGCAATGGTGTGGATCTTCCAGGACGGGCACCTGTCGGGCCTGCTTGGCTTCACGCCCGCGCCCATCAACACCTCGATGCCGGTCCTGCTGTTCTGCGTCGCGTTCGGCCTGTCGATGGACTACGAGGTCTTCCTCATCAGCCGCATCAAGGAGCTGCACGACTCCGGCGCGGCGACCCCCGATGCCGTGTCGCACGGCCTCGCCCGTACCGGGCGGATCGTCTCCACCGCCGCCGCCCTGCTCGCCGTCAGCTTCTTCGCCTTCGGCACCAGCAAGGTCAGCTTCATCCAGTTCTTCGGCCTGGGCTCGGGCCTCGCCATCCTCATCGACGCCACCGTCATCCGCGGGGTGCTGGTGCCGGCCTCGATGCGGCTGCTCGGCGAACGCAGCTGGTACGCCCCCGGCCCCCTGCGCCGCCTGCACGACAAGGTCGGCTTCCGCGAAACTCCCGCCGAAACCACAGCCGGGCGTTGACCTAGACGCCCGCCTCCACATAGACCCAGGAAGGCCGATGGCGAACGGGTGATCAGGAGTAGGACGCGATGAGTACAGCAGCAGTCGGGGCGGGCACCCCCATCTCGAAGTCCAAGTGGCTGGCGCTCACCGCCATGCTCTTCGCGGTCGCGATGACCTTCATCGACCAGACGATCGTCGCCATCGCCTCCCCGGACATCCAGTCCGAGCTCGCCCTCACCCGCACCGGCTCGCAGTGGGTCGTGAACGCGTACCTGCTCGCGCTCGCCGCCGCCTTCGCCTTCGGCGGCCGGCTCACCGACGTGCTCGGCCACAAGCGGATGGTGCTCATCGGCATCGTCGGCTTCGCCGGGTCCTCCGCGTTGTGCGGCGCCACCCCCAAGGGCTCCCTGGCCGAGACCTGGATCATCGTTTTCCGCGTCCTGCAGGGCTTCTCCGGCGCCCTCATGATCCCGGCCGCGCTCGCCGTTGTCGTCGCGACCTTCCCGATCGCTGAGCGTGGCAAGGCGCTGGCCATCTTCTTCGGGGTCAGCGGCGGCCTGACGGCGGTCGGCCCCATCGCCGGCGGCTACCTCACCCAGTGGACCTGGCGCGCGATCTTCTGGATCAACGTGCCGTTCGCCGTGGTCGCGATCATCCTGACGCTGATGGCGGGCATCCGCCAGGAGCGCAAGCGCGAGAGCATCGACTACCGCGGCGCCGTCCTGGTCGCGCTCGGCATGGGCCTGTCGGTGTTCGGCTTCCAGCAGGCCGAGACCTGGGGCTGGTCGAACGTCGGCACCTGGGTCTGCATCGCCGGCGGCCTGATCGTGCTCGTCGGCTTCTGGCGCCTGGAGGCCCGCACCCGGGTGCCGCTGATCAAGGTGCAGATCTTCCGTGACCGGGCGTTCCTCGTCGACAACGGCGTGCTGTTCTTCTCGATGATCGCGTTCGTCCCGGTCTTCTTCTTCGCGAGCGTCTACTCGCAGGTGTCGCTCGGCTACAGCGCCAGCGATGCCGGCACCTATCTACTCGTCTTCTTCGCCGGCTTCGCCCCGGCGGCGCAGATCGGCGGCCGGATGCTGGACGAGGGCGGCGCCCGCAAGCCGCTCATCTTCGGCTGCGTGCTGTCCTGCGTCGGCTTCGCGCTGTGGGCGTCCAAGGTGACCGACCTGAAGCTCGGGGCGCAGTGGATCTTCATCGTGATGGCCGGCGCGGGCATCGGACTCATTCTCGGCCCGTCCAGCACGGATGCGGTCAACCGCTCCATCGGCGCCTCGTACGGCGAGGTCACCGGCATCACCCAGACCGTGCGCAACTACGCCTCGACGCTCGGCATCGCCGTGCTCGGGTCGCTGCTCGGCACCGTCTTCGCCAACCGGCTCGAGGACTCGCTGAAGGGCGTCCCGGATCTCGCCCCCGGTATCGGCGACCGGATCGCGCAGAGCTTCTCAGGCGCCGACCGCGGCAACAGCAGCGGCATGGATTCGCTACCGGCCGCCGTCCAGCAGACGATCGGCAACGCCATCAAGCACGACTACGCGGTGGCCACCTCGTACGTCCTTTACGGCATGGCCATCGCGCTGGGCATCGGCTTCTTCGTCGCGCTCCTGCACCCGGGCGGCATGGTTGAGGACCCGGCCGCCGACGGGGCCGACGCCGCTGCTGCAGCGACGGCCCCGCCGACCCCGACCGCTTCCTAAGCCACCGGGACGGGTGCGTTCTGCTTGCCGCGCACCAGCCGACCCGGCCGGGCGCCGGTGTCCTTGTCGTCGCGCCGGGTGATGACCCCGTTGACGATGGTGGCGACGTAACCGGTGGCGTCCTGCAGGATGCGTCGGCCACCTGCCGGGAGGTCGGCGATCGACCGCGGCGCGTGCAGCGTGAGCCGCTCGTGGTCGATGACGTTGAGGTCGGCCCGCTTGCCGACCTCGATGGTGCCCCGGTCGTGCATCCCGACGACGGCGGCGGTGCCGGCCGACTGCTTCTGGATCACGGTCTCGAGCGACAGCTTCTCGCCGCGGGTGCGGTCACGTGACCAGTGCGTCAGCAGGAACGTCGGCATCGACGCGTCGCAGATCATCTTCACGTGGGCGCCGCCGTCGGACAGGCCGATGACGGTGTCGGGGTGCTCGATCATGGCGCGCAGCGCGTTGTGGTCGCCCTCGCCGTAGTTGAGGAACGCGCCGAGCAGCAGCGTGCCCTTGGCGAGCTCGTCGTACATGACCTCCCACGGGTCCTTGCCCGTGGTGCGCGCGATGCCCGCGATGGACTGCGACGCCGGCGGCTCGTAGTCCGGCGGGTCGCCCATCACGAAGATCCGCTCGAACATGTACGGCGTGTTCTCGGTCAGCGTCTCGAACTGCCGCTTCGGGTCGGCGGGGAAGTCGGTCTCCGCGAGGATCGCGGCCTTCACCTCGGGCTTCTGCATCTCGGCCATCAGCTGGTCGAGCGGCAGCGAGTCCTCGAGTGCCCGGAAGGTGGGCCGGCGCATCAGGCCGTGGTAGCTGGTGACGCCGAGCAGCATGCCGCCGGGCCGGGCTGCGACCTGCGGGGTGAGGTCGGCACCCTCGCCGCGGTGCTTCGCGACGAGCGCGAGCTGCTGCTTCCAGAACTCCGGCGCATCGCGGGCCTGGACGAGCAGGAACGACAGCGGCAGACCGGTCGCCTTGGACACCTGACCCATCAGCTCGATCTCGCCGAGGATGGTGTCGGCGTCGCCGCCGGTCTCGCCCGTGGGCACGACCTCGAACAGGCCGCCGCCCGCATCGACCACGGCCTGGGCGAGGCCGGTGAGCTCGTCGGCCTGGGCGAACGTCCCGGGCACGAGTTCGCCGTCCAACGAGGTGTGGTTGAGCGAGCGTGACGTCGAGAAGCCGACCGCGCCGGCCTCGATGGCCTCACGGACGTGCTTCGCCATCTCGGCGATCTCCTCGGCCGTGGCGTTCTCGTTATCGGCGCCGCGCTGGCCCATCACGTAGACCCGCAGCGGGGCGTGCGGCAGGAAGGCCGCGATGTCCATGGCGTACTCGCGGCGGTCGAGCGAGTCCAGGTACTGCGGGAAGGTCTCCCAGTCCCACTGGATGCCCTCGTGCAGCGCGGTGCCGGGGATGTCCTCGACGCCTTCCATCAGCTCGACGAGCCAGGACTCCTGGCCCGGGCGGACGGGGGCGAAGCCGACGCCGCAATTGCCCGCGACCACCGTGGTCACGCCGTGGGAGGCGGAGGGCTCGAGGATCGGGTCCCAGGTGGCCTGGCCGTCGTAGTGCGTGTGGATGTCGACGAAGCCGGGGGCGACGATCTTGCCGGTGGCGTCGATGACCTCGGCCGCCTCACCCGGGAGGTCGGTGCCGACGGCGACGATCCTGCCGCCGGAGACGGCGACGTCGCCGGCATAGCGCGGCGCGCCGGTGCCGTCGACGATCGTTCCGCCCTTGATCAGCAGGTCGTACTGCGGGTCAGTCATAGACAGACGATAGCCCGCCCCGTGTGTCCGGCGTCACGGACGGGTGACGGTGGGCGCCTCGACGTCAGCGCCCGAGCGCGGCCCGGGCAGCCCCGGTGCGCCGCGGCGCTGCGGTCCCTTCACCAGCGCGCGGGCCTCGTCCAACGGGACCGGGCGCGACCACAGGTAGCCCTGGCCGTAGACACAGTTGGCCGCGGCCAGCCATCCCGCCTGGTCGACGTCTTCCACGCCCTCGGCGACCGTCGCGAGGCTCATGCTCGCGCTCATCGCGAGGATGGCCTCGGTCAGCGCCGCATCCTGCTCGTCGAGCATGACCCGGTCGACGAAGGCCTTGTCCACCTTCAGCACGTCGACCGGCAGGTCGCGAAGGTAGGCGAGCGAGCTGTAGCCGGTACCGAAGTCGTCGATGGCGATCCGGACCCCGCTTTGCCGCAGCCGGGTGAGCCGCTCACTGATCAGCTCGACGTCCTGCAGCAGCTGACTCTCGGTGATCTCCAGGGTGAGCTGCTGGGGGCGCAGCCCGGTGCGTTCGAGTACCGCGAATACCTCGGAGACGAAGTCGTCGCGTCCGAGCTGGGCGCTGGCGACGTTCACCGACATGGTCAGCGGACGGCCGCCTTCGCCGCCGCAGAGCTCGGTCGCCGCCGCGCAGGCGGTGGCGAGAACCCAGCTGCCCAGCGCGTGGATGAGGCCGGTCTGCTCGGCGATCGGGATGAATTCCAGCGGCGGCACCAGGCCGCGCTTCGGGTGGTTCCAGCGCACCAACGCTTCGAAGCCCGCGACGCTGCCGTCGGCCAGGTCGATCGTCGGCTGGTAGTGCAGCACGAGCTCCTCGTCGCGGATCGCCCGCTGCAGGTCGGCCCGCAGTGCCAATCGCTCCAGCGCCTCGGCGTGCAGCTGCGACTCGTACACCGCGACGGTGCCCTTGCCGCGATCCTTGGCCAGGTACATGGCCACGTCGGCGTTGCGCAGCACGTCCGCACCGGAGCATTCACCCGGGCAGGCGCCGGCCACTCCGATGCTGACGCGCGGATTGAGCAGGGTGCCGTCGTCCAGCTCGACCGGGCGGCTGATCGCCTCCAGCAGCCGCTCGGCGATCTCCTCGCCCTCACGCAGGTCGGTGTCCTCCAGCAGCACCGCGAACTCGTCGCCGCCGAGTCGGGCGACCGTGTCGCCGACGCGGGCGGCGCCGACGGCACGCCGTGCGACCTCCTCCAGCACCCGGTCACCGATCACGTGACCGAGGCTGTCGTTGACGTTCTTGAACTCGTCGAGGTCGCAGAACAGCACGACGAGGGCCCGGTCGGCGCTGCGACTGCTCAACGCGTGCTCGAGCCGGTCGGAGAAGAGCTGGCGGTTGGCCAGCCCGGTGAGCGAGTCGTGGAACGCCTGGTGGGTGAGCTGCGCCTCGAGCTCCACCCGCTCGGTGACGTCGCGGAAGGTCACGACCATCCCGCCGACGGCCGGGTCGGCCAACAGGTTGGTCACGGTGCCCTCGACGTGCAGCAGGCGCCCGTCCCGGTGCCGCATGCGCAGCCGCAGCGGCCGGTCCTCCCCGTCGTGGACGGTGCTGAGGACCCGGTGCAGCGTGTCGACGTCATCCGGCTCGACCACGTCGGCGAGCGACGCGTCGATCACCGCCTCCGGGTCGAGAGCCAGGACGGAGCGCAAGGAGGGCGTACTGAAGCGAATGCGCCCGTCGAGGTCGCAGATCACCACGACGTCGGTGGCGTTGCGGACCAGGGTGGCCAGCCGCTGCTCGCCCTCCGCCCGCGACTGCTGCTCGGTCACGCGGCGCTCGAGATCACGATGGCGACGCAAGAGACGCCGGAACCAGAGCATCCAGCCGAACGACGCGATCACGAGCAGAGCGCCGTAGATCAGCTTTGCCTCGAGATCGATCCACCGCTTGTCGTCGGCGACCTGTCGCGCCAGGGTGTCGACCGCGGCCGTGATGCGCTCCCGGCCGACCAGCCGGCCACCCGTCACGGTCAGCGCCGTGTCCGCCGAACGGATGCCGGCGAGGTCGCGTCCGGAGACGCCGAGCTGGGTCAACCGGTCCAGTGCCGCCCCGGTACGGGCACGCACGGCCGGCAGGGAGTCGGCGTCCGCGACGTCCCACTGACCCGCCATGGCCGCGATGACCTGCTGCTGACGCTGCACCGGATCGGCGCGCTCGTACACGCCTGTGAGCAGGAAGAACTCGATGACGACCACCAGCACGGTGCCCAGAACCGTGAGCGGGCCGCGCCACCGGTTGCCGGACGGAGCGGCAGCCGGGACAGAGGTGGACGAATGCACCTCTATGTGATCGGCATCCGGGGCGGTCGGCTGGAGTAAGCGTCATTCAGGCCGGAGCCCGGTCACGGCAGCGGGTGGGCCGGCTCCATCGGGAAGTTGTTGAAAAGCACGTTGTGGGCGTACCAGGTGTTCCAGTGCTCGGTCAGGTAAGCGATCCTGCCGTCGGCGTCGAAGCGGAAGACGAAGCAGTAGACGTTGCGGTACGGCTGGCCGCCGAGGGTCGTCGACGTCTGGGTGTGCTGGCGCATGACGAAGTCGCCGTCGGCGAGCACCAGCACGTCGCTGAACCGGTTGGTGGCGAGGTCGTACGAGTCGATGCCGGAATTGCCGTGTTTCTGCCCGGAGCCGCGCAGGATCTTGGTGATCTCCGCGATGCCCTTGTGCTCGGTCTCGCCGTGCATCCCGGGCAGCAGCGGCAGGCCGTTCCACCACACGGCGTCGTCGGCGAAGAGGGTCGCGCGGTCGAAGTCGCGGCCCGCCTCGAACATCCGGTTGACGCTGTCGATGTTGCGCTGCTCGGTGGAGGTGTACTCAGGCATCCTTGGTCTCCTTCGCGAAACCGTTCCAGGACGACACGTCGGCGGCCGGACGGCGCAGGGCGGGCTTGAAGTCGGTGCCGATCGTGTACGCGACCGGGAAGAGCCCCACCTGCGTGTACGTCGGAGGGATGCCGAGCAGCTCGGCCATCTCCTTCTCCTTGTGCAGGTGGATGGTGGTCCAGGCGCTGCCCATGCCCCGCGCGCGCAGCGCGAGCATGAAGCTCCAGACGGCCGGCAGCACCGAGCCCCACATGCTGGCCTGGAAGAAGATGCTGGCGTCGTCGACGCGGCCCGCCATCAGCGGCAGGACCAGCACCGGTACCTCGTGCAGGTGCTCCTGCAGGTGGGCCACGGAGGTGGAGATCCGCTGGGCTGCGTCGGACGTGTAGTCGACATTGCGCGGCTTGTCCGAGCTCGGGCCGGAGTTCGCATAGCCGGCGAGCCCCGCGCGGTAGATGTCGGCGACCTGCGCCTTGACCTCGGGGTCGTCGACCAGGATCCAGCGCCAGTACTGCTGGTTGGACCCGTTCGGAGCCTGGAGGGCGAGCTCGAGGCACTCCTCGACCGTGGCCCGCTCCACCGGCCGCTCCAGATCGAGCCGCTTGCGTACGGCGCGCGTCGTGGTCAGCGCTTCGTCGACCTGCATGGCGGGCAGTCTGCCGAGATTTAGTTGACCATGTCAAGCAACCGCTCAGAGCGGCATGCTCTGCCCGCCGTCGACCATCAGCGTGTGGCCGGTGATGTAACCCGAGTCGTCACTCGCCAGGAAGACCGCCGCCCGGCCGATGTCGTCCTCGCAGTCCCCCACCCGGCCGAGCACCGACGAGCGCGTGGCCATCGCCGCCTGCTCGGGGTTCGACGCCGCCCACTCGTCGAACTGGTCGCTCCTGGCGAAGGGGCTGATGTTGTTCACCCGCACCCCGGACGCGCCCCACTCCTTGGCGGCGATCCGGGTGATCGCGCGGACGGCCTCCTTGACCGGCCCGTACGACGCGTAGCCCGCGCCGCCGCCGATGCCCGCGCCGGACGCGAAGTTGATGACGCACCCCCGGCGGGCCTGCAGGTGCGGGAAGCTCGCCTGCATCGCGTTGACGACGCCGAGGTAGCCGACCCGCCACATCTTCTCGATGCCCGCCTGCGGGGTGTCGATGAACGGCTGGACCTTGACCTTGGCCAAGGCGCACGTGACCAGGACGTCGATCCCGCCGAAGCGGTCGACCACGGCCTGCACGGCGGCGTCCACCTGCGTCCGGTCTGCTACGTCGACGACGAGGCCCAGCGCTTCGGCGCCCCGCTGCGTGCAGTCGGCCGCTGCCGCCTCCGCCAAAGAGGCGTCGAGGTCGAGGATCACCACGGCCGCACCCTCCGAGGCGTACGACTTCGCGATCCCCCGCCCGATGCCCTGGCCACCGCCGGTGATCACTGCCGTCCTGCCGTCCAGTCTGCCGCCCATGGCGACATCCTGGCCCCACGCCGCCGGCGCCTCAGGACGGGTGGGACCCGTTGTCGTCCTGCGTCTCGAGCCGGCGTTCGGCACGCCGCCGCACGAGACGGGCGACCTCCACGCGGTTCTGGCGCTCGATGTGCTGCGCCTTCTGCGCATCGCTCTCGGCGATGACCCGCAGTACGTGCTCCTCCTCCTCGGGAGGCAAGCCACGGAGCAGGACGTCGAACCAGTCGTTGCGGCTTTCCATTCGCGGCGACTCCTCGTGCCGTGCGGCACCCGTCCGGAGGGCAGGGCCGCGCTGGGCGGCTGCCTGCTGAGCCGGTGGAACCGTACGGCCGGGATTTTGCTACTACAAGCCACTACGGTCAAACCTGACCGGCCAGCGGCCCTCGGCGTTCTCGCGCTCCAGCTCGTACATGTGCCACGCCAGTAGCGCGCGGTTCTGCGCGTCGCGCAATCGGGCGTCGAGCTGAGCCAGATCGTCCACCGTCGTCCCATCTGCGAACGCGCGACTTCTTCTTGCGCCGCCCGCCAGGCCTCGAAGGCGGCGCGTACGTCTGCGCCGTCCCACCAGTCGCCTGAATCCTGGACGTTCATCGTGCTGCCACCACCTCACGGGCGAAGGCCCCACCCCCCGGGGAGTGGGTGAGGCCTTCGTCGCTCGTCGACACGCCTAGCGCAACGTCGCTGCCCTACGGCTCACGAACGCCAGGGCTCAGTAGTAGTGGCGACGTCCACCGATCTGGCGGCCGAGCGCGCCGGCGATGGCGAGAACGGCGCCGATGACGAGGACGACGATGCCGAGGGTCCAGATGATCGCGATTTTGGCGACGAAGCCGATCACGAGCAAGACGATTCCGAGAATGATCACGGCCGAGCTCCTTGGGGGGTTGGTAGTTCCTTCACGTTCGGTAACTGTCGAGCCGCACGACGGCGGCTCGACGAGGCGCCCCCGGGACCAGACCCGCCGACCCCTCTGGGGTGGCCGGATGCATGATCACACGCCTGCGGACCGACGTATGCCCGGTGCCACCTACTACGAAACGCGAGACAACTACTACCGCTCAGGTACTACTGAGCGTTACCATTCAGCTTCAGCCGAAGGCCCGCCGGGCAAGATCGAGCAGCGCGTCGGCGTCCCGCACCGCTTCGACCGTGGCGATGGCCGCGAGCCCCAGGGTCACCAGCGGCACGCTCAACCACAGGGGACGCGTCCGCGTCACCGGTACGAGCAGCGCCTCCACACGTGCGACGACGACACCGTCGGCCATCCCGACGGCCAACGCGCCGGCTCGCTGCGCCGTGGTGGCCAACGCCGCCTTCGCCACGGTCTGCGCCACCATCCGGCGGTCGCCGACCACCGACACGGCGGCCTCATCGGCCCAGCGCTCCAAGGCCTGATCACCGCAGGCCGCCAGCCGATTCCCGAAGGGCAGAGCGGCCCCGGCGAGCCGGGCCGACACCTGGAAGGCCCAGTGCCGCGCACGGAGATGGCAACGCTCGTGAGCCAGCAGCACCGCACGCTCGTCGACCGTCAGGACATCCCACATGCCCGATGTGATGAGCACCGCGCCCGGCAGCCCCGGCACCGTCACGGCCTCCGGCACGGGAGACGGGATGATCACGTACCACCCGTTGTCCGGACGCCAGGCAGCGGCCCGTAGCTGACGCAGCCTCGCCAGGCTCCCCACCGTACGGACGCCGGCCAGCGTGAGACCGCCGAGCGATGCGGCCAGCAGCACCGCGGCCACGACGCCGACGGCGACAGGCACCGGGCTGTCCGCCCGTAACGACCGGGCCGACCAGGTGCCGGCGTCGGCAACGACGTCCCACCGACCGAGCGTGACCACGGTGAGCGCCGCCAGCCCGAGCATCCAGCAGAGTGCACAGGCGACGGAGCCGACGGCCAGCAGCAGGGCTGCTGCCTTCGGGGCGACGCGCGGGGCGATCCGGATGAGCAGCCACGAGCCTGTCAGCGCCAGAGCCAGCGCCCCGTAGACCGCGTACCTCATGTCAGTCCCGCCCTCCCGACTCGAGGATCCGGCGCAGCAACGCCTCGTCCTGCTCGGACAACGCCTCGACGAAGCGGCTCAGCACGTCGGCGGGGTTGGAGCCGTGCGACAGCGCCTCCGTCATCGACTGCGCGGCGCGATCGTCGGCCCGGAAGGTGGGGCTGTACGCGAACGCCCGGCCGACGCGGCGGCGCGTCAGCACTCCTTTGGCATGCAACCGGACCAGCGTCGTCATGACCGTGGTGTACGCCAGCAGCCGATCAAGAGCCCGCTGGACCTCCCCCGGGGTCAACGGCTCAGGGGCTGCTTCCAGCAGAGCCATGACGTCGGCCTCCAGGGATCCGGGCACAGGCCTCCTCACGCCGAGCAGAAGTGATGAGGCGATGCTAAGGCGCCTGCCATCAGAACGGACAGCCATCGTGGATCGCCGAACGTCCGCTGGTCTCCCAAGGCGTGCTGGAGGTCGTCTTCGGCTTGGACGGCTCGGGCTCATGCCGGGGCTCGTACGGTTCGGGATCCGGTGGCTCGGGCTCGGTCGGGATGTCGCAGTCCGCGTCGTCGGGTGGCCGGTAGTCGTACCGGGCGACGGGATAGTGCCGGCCGAGGGGACTGACCCACACCGGTGGTTCGGTGTCGCTGGTCTGCAGGGGCCACGTTGTCTCGTGCTTGATTCGGTGGCGTTTGGGACACAGCGGACGCAGGTTGTGCCGGCAGGTCCCACCTCCCGTGCCGTCGGCACGGTGGGGGACGGCGTGGTCGAGGTCGCAGGTCTCGGCTCGGCGGTTGCAGAACGGGAAGATGCACGTGCGGTCACGGGCCCGCACATACCGGGCGAGCGCCGCCGAGGGCCTGTAGGTGCGTCGGCCGAGGTCGAGCAGGCCACCCGTCTGAGGGTCGTGCAGCAGCCGCCGCCAGGAGCCGTCCATCGCGAGATCTCTTGTCACCGACGCGGGGAGCGGGCCGTACCGGTCGGAGGACCACCTGACCTGCGGGAACTTCCGAGTTGGGGATAACTTCCTGAGCCGCAAGACGCGGCCGAACGCCGACGGACCGCGCCAGAGGCGCCGGCCCCACAACGCAGAAACTCCTGACCCCCACGGCCGACGCCGTAGGTCCAGGAGTTCGGATCTCTCGGGAGATCACGTGGTCGGGGTGACAGGATTTGAACCTGCGGCCTCTTCGTCCCGAACGAAGCGCGCTACCAAGCTGCGCCACACCCCGCGACCGAAGGGGAGCCTACCGGACTCCGGGCCTGCTCCGCGCCGGGTTTCAGGCCCGCGCGGTCAAGGTGAGAAGCGTCGCCTCGGGACGGCAGGCGAAGCGCACCGGCGCGTAGGGCGATGTGCCCAATCCGGCGGAGACGTGCAGCCAGGCCGGGTCGCCGGACGGGGTCACCGGAGCGCCGTAGCGGGTCAGGCCGCGGGCGTGGGCGCGGTCGATGCCGCAGTTGGTGACGATGGGGCCGTAGCCCGGCAGGCAGACCTGACCGCCATGGGTGTGACCGGCCAGCAGCAGCTCGCACCCGTCGGCGGCGTACGCGTCGATGATGCGCGGCTCCGGCGCGTGGGCGATGCCCAGCCGCAGGTCTGCGGCGGGGTCGGCCGGGCCCCGTACGTCGTCGAGCCGGTCACGCCGCAGGTACGGGTCGTCGACACCTCGGACGTCGACGACGCGGCCGTCGACCTTCAGCTCGACCCGCACGTTCGTCAGGTCGGACCATCCGCCCGACACCAGCTGACGGGCGAACGCCGACCAGTCGATAGGGGCGCCCTTCGGCTCCTTGCGCTTGCCGACGAAGTAGCGCGCCGGATTCTTCGGCGTGGGCTCGAAGTAGTCGTTGTTGCCGGGCACGAAGATCCCCGGCCGGTCGAGCAGAGGCGCCAAGGCGTCCAGGGTCGCCGGTCCTGCGCTCGCCGAGGAGAGCACGTCGCCGGTCAGCACCACCAGGTCCGGCAGCAGCCGGCCGAGATCACGCAGCCAGGCCTGCTTCGACTCCTGCCGGTCCAGCATGTGCAGGTCGGACAGGTGCAGCACCCGGAACGGGTCGGCCCCGGCCGTCAGCACCGGCACGTGCAGGCGGCGCAGCGTGAAGGCGTTGCGCTCGTAACCGCAGCCGTAGGCCAATGCCGTCGCCCCGGCCAGGCCCGCCGCGCCGACGACAGTGCGTATCCGCATGCATCCAGTCTGCCTGCCGGCTACTTCTTCTTGCCGCCTCCGTTGGCGCCGGTGCCGGTTTCGGTGGGCGTGGTGGCGGGCGCCTTACCCGTGGGCTGGGTCGCGGGAGCCACCGGCTTGGTCGTCGGCGTCGACGGCTTCGGGGCCGGCGGGAGGACGACCGGCGGAGGCGCGGGTGCCGGCCCCCCGGAGGTGTAGATCGTGACGATGCCTCCGGGCACCTCCACGCCGGCTCCCGGAGACGTGTAGGCCACGAGGCCCGGCGTCACGGAGCTGTAGACGGTGCCACCGACGACGGGCGTGAAGCCGGTGCCCGTGAGGTAGGCGGACGCCGTGCCGATGTCCTTGCCCGTGACGTCCGGGACACCCGTCGAGAGCGGGATGGACAGCTGCGCGGCCGCCGGCGGGAAGTCCTCGATGGGCAAGCCGTCCGACAGGGCGGTCACGCTGGACGCCCAGATCCGGGTCGGCATGTCGCCGCCGAAGACCGGGCTCTGCGACACCCCACCGATGATCGTGCCGTCGGGCACGGTGGTGACCGACTGCCCAGGCGCGACGTAGCCGGCGTACTGCATCGGGTAGTAGGTCGCGCTGCGGGCGTCACCGAGCCAGACGGCGGCCGTCAGCTGAGGGATGTAGCCGACGAACCAGGCGTCGTAGTGCTCGTTCGTCGTCCCGGTCTTGCCTGCGGCCGGCCGGCCGACGTAACCGTTGGCGGCGCCCGTGCCGCCCGGACTGGAGATCACGTTTTCGAGCATCCCGGTGACGGTGTCGGCGACCTGCGGCGTGATGACCTGCTGGCACTTGCCGGGACCGTCGTACTTGACCGCCTTGCCCCCCGAGTCGGTCATGGTCAGGACGGGCTTGGGATAGCAGCGCAGCCCGTGGCCGGCGACGGTGTTGTAGGCCGTCGCCATGTCGAGCACGCTGACTTCCAAGGACCCGAGCGTCAGCGATCCGATCAAGGCCTTGTCGCCCTGGTAGGTCGGCGACTGCACCCCCAGCTTGATGGCGGCATCGCGTACGGCCGCGAGACCGGCCCGCTTCTCCAGCTGGACGAAGTACGTGTTCACGGAGCCGGTGGTCGCCGCCGCCATGTCACACCGGCAGGCCTCGGAGTCGCCCGCGTTCTGGTAGGCCTGCCCGTACGGCGCGATCACGCCGGGAACGTCGGCCGGGCACTGGCCCGGGTAGCCGGGGTTGGGCCCGAGGCCCGTGACGTACACGCACGGCGGCGAGTTGAACACCGTCGAGGCCGGGATGCCTTGGTCGAGCGAGGCGACCAACGTGAACAGCTTGGCCGTCGAGCCCTCCTGGAAGTTGGGCGTGGTCGCGTAGTTCACCTTCGTGTGCACGAAGTCCACGGACTCGACGATCTTCCCGTTCTTGACCGCGAAGGACGGCAGGTTGTCGGTCGTGTTGCCGTAGATCCGGTTGACCGCCATGGCGAGGACCTCACCGGTACCCGGCTTCATCACGACCTCGGCCGTACCGATGCGCCCCCCGGCCGGGTTCAGCGCGTCGATCGCCGCCTGGGTCTTGGCCTGGGCCACCGGGTCGAGCGACGTGCGGATCGTGAGGCCGCCCTCGAACAGGCGCCGCTCCCGCGCCTCGGCGGTCACGCCGAAGTTCTTGTCGTTGAGCAGCGTGGTGCGCACGTAGTCGCAGAAGAACGCGGCGCTGCCGGCCTGGTCGCAGCCGTCGTCGAGGTACTTGTACGCGGAGGAGATCCCGAGCGGGAACTTCTTGGCGTAGTTGGCCTGGGCGCGCGTCAGGTACTTCGCGACGACCATCTGGTCGAGCACCAGATTGCGGCGGGCGGTCGCGGCCTGCGGGTGCAGCTTGGGGTTGTACGCGGTCGGGCTGTTGACGATCCCGGCCAGGGTCGCCGCCTGCACGACGTTCAGCTGCTTCGCGCTGACACCGAAGTAGTGCTGGGCCGCCGCCTCGACGCCGTACGCGCCGTCACCGAAATTCGTGATGTTGAGGTAGTTGGCCAAGATTTGATCCTTGGAGAGCTTGCGCTCGAGCGCCAAGGCGTAGCGCGCCTCCTGGATCTTGCGCTTGGCGGTGCGCTCGGTTGCCGCCTTCCGCTCCTCCGGGGTGTTCGCGGACTCGAGCAGGACGTTCTTGACGTACTGCTGAGTCAGCGTCGAGCCACCCTGGGTGACCTCACCGGTCTCCTGGTTCTTGAATGCAGCGCGCAAGAGGCCCTTGTAGTCGACGCCGTGGTGCTCGTAGAAGCGCCGGTCCTCGATGGAGATGATCGCGTGCCGCATGACCAGCGGGATCTGCGCCAGCGGGATGTCGACCCGGTCCTCGGGCCCGTGCAAGGTGGCCAGCCGGTTGCCCTTGCTGTCGAGGATGACGGAGCGCTGCGCCAGCGGCGGCTGCACGAGCACCGTCGGCAGCCCGTTGAAGAAGTCGGCGCTCGCCTTCGCCGTCGCCCCCACGCCACCGATCACCGGCAGCGCCAGGAAGGCCACGAGCAGGCCCGCGACTCCGGAGAGCACGACCAGCGCCAGCAGCTTCGAGGGCCGGTGGCGCCGGGTCTTGCCGGAGCCGGCCGGGGCGACGCCCGGGATCGTCGCGGCGACCGCGCGGGCACGGGAGCGCCGGGACTTCGGCGCGGGAGTGGATGTCACGAGGGAGGTGGCACTTTCCGGGAGGCGGGCTCAGGCACCTGCGAGGGGGCCGTAACAGCACGGAAGACGTGCGCTCTATCGGACGAATCGGACTCGCCCGGACGCGTTTCGACCGCATCGTCTCACGATCGGGTGACGCCGGCGGCCGCTCTGTGGACAACCCGGGTCCGGAGCAATTCGCCGTCGGAGGACCGAACGGGCCTGCACGCCCAACGGAAACCCAATTTCGACGCCCTATTGCATTGGCCATGGCCCATAGGGACTATGTCACCAACAGTCACATCTAGGTCTGTCGCGAGACGGGCCCACTTCATACGTTCTAGCCAGTCGGTGACAGGTCCGCCGACCATCTCCCTGACAAGAGCCCCCTGGACCTGGGCTCATGCATAGAGAGCACACCAGCACCCCGATGAACACCGCAGTCGTAACGAGCGCCGCTCCCCCCGTGATCTCACTCGTCGGTACGCGTACGGAGAGTGACTGGACCACCCGAGCCGCCTGCCGCGACATCGACCCTGACGAGCTCTTCGTCCAGGGCGCCGCGCAGAACCGCGCCAAGACCCGTTGTTTCGGCTGCGTCGTCCGCACCGAGTGCCTGGCCGACGCCCTCGACAACCGCGTCGAATTCGGCGTGTGGGGCGGCATGACCGAGCGCGAGCGCCGGGCCCTGCTCCGTCGCCGCCCCGACATCACGTCCTGGCGCACCCTGCTGGAGAGCGCCCGCGCCGAGGCGCTGGGCCGGGTCGTCGTCTGACGGCCCGCGGGCTCACCGGCCCGCGTCCTCCAGGCTCGCCACGCCCTCGGCGAGCTCGCGCGCGATCTGGCGTAATCCGTCGAGGTCGTGCACGTCGCCCGACAGCGCGGTGATCTCGGCCCGCGCGACCTCGGGGTGAGCGAGCGTGAAGCGCTCGGCGAGCCGCCGCTGCCGCGCGGAGGTGGCCACCCGGTCGGCGTGGATGCGCAGCACCGAGGCGGCCAGCGGAGCGCTGGTGTCGAGCTCCTCGGCGGCGGCGAGTGACCGCTCGACGGAGAGCTCCGGCGCCGCGCTGCGCAGCACCCGGTTGAGCACCAGGCCGGCGAGCGGCATGCGGTCCTTCGCGAGCCGGTCGATGAAGTACGACGCCTCGCGCAGGGCCGCCGGCTCCGGCGCCGACACCACGACGAAGGACGTGCCCGGCGCGGCGAGCAGCCGGTACGTCTCCTCGGCCCGCTGGCGGAAGCCGCCGAACATGGTCTCGAGCGCCGCCACGAACTGGCTCACGTCCTGCAGCACCTGCGCGCCCATGACCTTGGTGAACAGCCGGGTGAACGTCAGGAAGCTGGTCGACACGACCTTCATGTAGGCGCGGCCGCCCGCCTTGGCGGGGGCGACCAGCAGCCGCAGGAGCCGGCCGTCGAGGAAGCGGGCGAGGCTCTGCGGCGCGTCGAGGAAGTCGAGCGCCGAGCGGGTCGGCGGGGTGTCGACGACGACCAGGTCCCAGCGGCCGGACTCCTTCAGCTGGCCCAGCTTCTCCATCGCCATGTACTCCTGCGTGCCGGAGAACGACGAGGACAGCGACTGGTAAAAGGGGTTGCCGAAGATCTGCTCGGCCCGGTCGGGGGTCGAATGGGCGAGGACGATCTCGTCGAACGTCCGCTTCATGTCCAGCATCATCGCGTCGAGCGAGCCGCCGGCCGACTCGTCGATCCCGGCGACGGGACGCGGGGTGTTGTCCAGCTCCGTGAGCCCCATCGACTGGGCCAGGCGCCGTGCGGGGTCGATGGTCAGCACGACCACGGACCGGCCGCGCTCGGCGGCCCGCAGGGCGAGGGCGGCCGCGGTCGTGGTCTTGCCGACCCCGCCGGAGCCGCAGCACACGATGATGCGCTCGGTGTCGAGCACGGCGTCAACGTCCATACGCCGGCGGCGCTTGCCGTTGGCGGGCGCGCCCGTCTTGGGGGTGCTCATCCGGCCAGCCCTTGCGTACGCAGCACCTGGGCGAGCCGGTAGAGGCCACCGAGGTCGACGACGTCACCGAGCAGCGGCAGCTCGCACACCGGCAGCTCCAGCGCATCGAGGTCGCTGCGCTCGCGGGACTCCAGCGCGACGCGCTCGGCGTGATCGGTCGCCTCACGCACCAGCACGGATGCCTGCGCGGCGTCGACCTTCAGCGCGGCGCCCGAGAGGGCGGCGGTGAGGCGGCCGGTGTCGAGCGCCCCGGAGAGCGCCTCGGCCTGACCCGCGGCGTCGAGCTGCGGCTTGCGGGCCATGTTGACCACCACGGCGCCGAGCGGGAAGCCCGCTTCGCGCAGCTCGGCGGCGCCGTCGAGCGTCTCCTGCACCGGCATCTCCTCGAGGATCGTGACGAGATGGACGGCCGTCTGCGGCGACTTGAGCAGGGCGACCACGCCCTCCGCCTGGCCGCGTACCGGCCCGGCCTTCGCCAGCTCGCGCACCTCGGCCGTCACGTTGAGGAAGCGCGTGATCCGGCCGGTGGGCGGGGCGTCCAGCACCACCGCGTCGTACACGATGGCCTTGTTTCCGCGCTTCTGACCACGGGTGACGGCCTCCTTGACCTTGCCGGTGAGCAGCACGTCGCGCATGCCCGGGGCGATGGTGGTGGCGAAGTCGACGACCCCGAAGCGCTTGAGCGCCCGGCCGGCGCGCTTCATCCCGTAGAAGAGCTCGAGGTAGTCGAGCAGGGCCTCCTCGGGGTCGATCGCGAGCGCGTACACCTCGCCGCCCCCGGGCGCTGAGGCCACCTTGCGCTCCTCGTACGGCAGCGGCGGGGTGTCGAAGAGCTGCGCGATGCCCTGGCGGCCCTCGACCTCGGTGAGCAGCACCTTGCGGCCGCCGGTGGCCAGCGCGATGGCGAGCGCCCCGGCGACGGTGGATTTGCCGGTGCCGCCCTTGCCCGTGACGACGTGCAGTCGCACGTCGCGAAAGGGATGCGGCTTCGGGCGATCCATCTTTTCGACGCTACTCGCGGTGCCGGACAGCGGCACCCCCGTCGTCATCCCTAGGGTGAGGCACATGCAGAAGTGGGAGTACGTGACCGTGCCGCTGCTGTCACACGCGACGAAGCAGATTCTCGACTCGTGGGGCGACCAGGGCTATGAGTTGGTGAGCGTGCTGCCCGGCCCGACCGGCGAGCAGCTCGTGGCATACCTGAAGCGACCGATCGAGCCGGCCGCCGGCCAGTGACCGTCACCGGCTTCGACCCGGAGGCGCTGCCGTCGCACCGGCTCGCCGCGCTCGGGCTCACGCTGCCACCGGTGGCGGCCCCGCTCGCGGCATACGTGCCGGCCGTCGCGCACGGGGGCCTGGTGTGGAGCAGCGGCCAGCTGCCGATCGTCGGCGGGACGCTGCAGCGCACGGGCATGGTCTCGGCCGAGGCCGGGCCCG
Source organism: Frankiaceae bacterium (assembly GCA_965199805.1). Taxonomy (GTDB): domain Bacteria; phylum Actinomycetota; class Actinomycetes; order Frankiales; family Frankiaceae; genus DATAZK01. Next base: position 1,666,178 of record CBDATO010000001.1, read on the forward strand.
ACCTGGTGACGGCCGACGAGGCTGCCGAGCTCGCGCGGATCTGCGCGCTCAACGCCCTGGCGGCCATCGCGGCGGTGGCCGGACCCGCCGGGATCGACGAGATCGCCCGCATCGTCAAGGTGGTCGGCTTCGTCGCCGGCGTACCCGGCTTCACCGGGCAGCCGACGGTCGTGGACGGGGCCAGCCGCCTGCTGGCCGAGGTCTTCGGCGACGCCGGGCGCAGCGCGCGGAGTGCGGTCGGGGTGGCCGGGCTGCCGCTGGGCGCACCGGTCGAGGTGGAAGTCGTAGCAGCACTGGGCAACGGCTGACAGCGAACGTGTCTCAGATCACGATTAAACTCAGGGAATGCCACAGTCCGCCGGCAGGCTGCTCCAGAGCGAGATCCTGACCGGCCTGAAGGAGCGGATGTCCAAGCCACCGGTGCCGACGCGCGACGCGGCAACCATCGTCCTGATGCGCGACACCCCGTCCGGACTGCAGGTCTACCTGCTGCGGCGGGTGCCGTCGATGCCGTTCGCGCCCGGGATGCACGTCTTCCCGGGCGGCCGGGTCGACCCGGCTGACGCCCACGCGCACACGGACTGGTTCGGCACGCGCCCCGAGGACTGGGCTCCCGCGCTCAGCGCCGACGCCGCACTGGCGCACGGACTGGTCTGCGCCGCCGTCCGCGAGACGTTCGAGGAGTCCGGCGTGCTGCTCGCCGGCCGCACGATCGACGAGGTGGCCGACGTGGCCGGTGACGCCTGGGAGGCCGACCGGCTCGCCCTCATCGCGCACGGGCAGAGTCTGTCGGAGCTGCTGGCCCGCCGCGGGCTCGGCATCCGGGCCGATCTCATCCGGCCGTGGGCGCACTGGATCACCCCGGAGCTCGAGCCCCGGCGCTACGACACCCGGTTCTTCGTCGCAGCGGTGCCGCCCGGGCAGCAGACGCGCGACGTCGGGGGCGAGGCCGACGCCACGATGTGGCTGACCGCGCACGAGGCGATCGAGCGCCACCACGCCGGTGATCTCGAGATGCTGCCGCCGACCATCACCACGCTCACCGAGCTGTCCGCGTACGCGACCACCGCCGACGTGCTCGACGCCGCAGCCGCCCGTGTCATCTCCCCGGTCCTGCCGAAGCTGGTGGTCGACGGGGACGAGATCGCCATGCTGCTGCCGCACCAGGAGGGGTATCCGGCATGACGGACACCCCCGAGCTCACCCCAGGACAGCTGCGCCAGGTCACCCCGGCCGCGTCGGTCATGCTCGCGCCCAACCCGAGCTACATGACCCTGGACGGCACCAACACGTGGGTGCTCCGCGGCCCGCAGGCCACGCCCACCGACGGCTTCATCGTGGTCGACGCGGGCCCGACCGACGAGGACCACCTGGCCCGGGTGGCGGCGCTCGGCCGGATCGAGCTGATCCTGCTGACGCACGGCCACCCCGACCACAGCGGCGGCTCCGCCCGGCTCACCGAGCTCACCGGTGCGCCCGTGCTCGCGCTCGACCCGCAGTTCGGCGAGCGGCTCGTGGCGGGCGACACCATCCGCCAGTGCGGCCTGACGCTGGAGATCATCGCGACGCCCGGCCACTCCGCCGACTCGCTGTCGTTCTACCTGCCGGGCGACGACGCGGTCCTCACCGGCGACACGATCCTCGGCCGCGGCACCACCGTCGTGGCCTGGCCCGACGGCGCGCTCGGTCCGTACCTGCAGAGCATCACCACGCTCCGCGAGTACGGCGACGCCACCGTTTTGCCCGGTCACGGCCCCGAGCTGCCGAGCGCCGGCCGGGTGGCCGAGCACTACCTGCGTCACCGCGAGCAGCGCCTGCAGCAGGTGCGCGGCGCCGTGGCCGACGGCGCCCGTACCACCCGCGAGGTCGTGGAGCGCGTCTACACCGACGTCGACCCGGTGCTCTGGCCGGCGGCCGAGCTCTCGGTGCATGCCCAGCTCGACTACCTGATCGACGAGAACCCGGCGCTCGCCGCACAGCTCGACCTCACCCCCACCCCGCAGCAGGAGCACGCCGCCGCCATGGCTGCGCTGGTGCTCGTGCAGACCCCCCCGAGCCCCCCGAGCCCCCCGGGGTCGGGCTGAGCATGACTACAGCCCCGAACCTGCCGGTCACCCTCGGGCCGGGACGGCACTGCCCCGCCTGTGACTCGGTCACGGTCGCCGGGGCCCGCTTCTGCCACGTCTGCGGCACCCCGCTGATCTCCAGCGCCGCCGGGGCGGAGCGGCGCGTCGTCACGGTCCTGTTCGGCGACCTGTCGGACTTCACCGCCTGGGCCGAGGACCTCGACCCGGAGCGGGTGGGCGAGGTGACCGACCGGGTGCTCGCCGCGCTCGCCCGCACCGTCGTCGCCGTCGGCGGCCACGTCGACAAGCTGACCGGCGACGGCATCATGGCCGTCTTCGGCGCCCCGACCGCCCACGAGGACGACGCCGAACGCGCCGTCCGCGCCGCCGTCGACATGCAGCGCGAGGTCGCCCGGCTCATCGCCGAGGAGCTCGGCGGCGGGCGACGCCTCGGCCTGCGCGTCGGGCTGAACACCGGCGAGGTGCTGGCCGGCGTACAGGCGGCGCTGTCGTACACCGTGGTGGGCGACACCGTGAACACCGCGTCACGGCTGTCGGACGCGGCCGCCGTCGGCGGCATCTTCGCCGGCCGCGACACCGCGGTGGCCACCATGACCCTCGCCTCCTGGCGCGCGCTCTCGCCGCTGCGCCTCAAGGGCAAGCGGGAGCCGGTGGCCGCGTACGAGCTGGTCGCGCTGCGTCCGGCGACCACCGGCCAGCCCGCGCAGCTCGGTCTCGGCGACGAGGCCACGTTCATCGCCCGCGAGGAGGAGCTCGGCCAGCTGGTCGAGGCGAGCCTCGAGGTGAGCGACCTCGGCCGGCCGTCGGTCGTCACGATCAGCGGCGAAGCCGGGGTGGGCAAGTCGCGGCTGGTCAACGAGCTGGTGCGCTTCGCCTCCGAGCTGCCCGACGAGCGCGTGCTGCGCGGGCGGGCGATGCCGTACGGGGAAGGCCGTCACCTCGGCCCGCTCGTCGAGCTGGTGCGCACCGCCTGCGGGATCGTCGACGGCGAGGACGCCGGCACGATGGCCGACCGGGTGCGCCGCACGCTCGCCCGCCTCGAGCACTCCGCGCCCGCGATCATGGTGTCGAGCGCGCTGAACGACCGGCTGCTGGACCTGCTCGGCATCGTCCCCGACGAGAACGTCACCCGCGACGGAGCGCCGACCGATCCGCTCGGCCGTGACGGCGCCCTCGACGCGGTCGCCGCCCTGCTGCGCGCCCTGGCGGTCGAGGGGCCGCTGCTCGTCGTCATCGACAACCTGCAGTGGGCCAGCAACGAGCTGCGCTTCGCGCTCGGCGAGGTGGTCCGTCAACTGCGTGGCCCGATGCTCGTGGTGCTGGTCGGACGCGAGCCGCCGGTGATCCCGGGCGTACGCCCGCTGCTGCGCATCGCGCTGGGCCCGCTGGACGAGCTCGCCTCGCGCAAGCTGCTGCGCGCCTACCTCGGCGGCAGCGACCTCGCCGAGCCGCTGCGCTCGGCGATCCTGCGGCGCGCGCAGGGCAACCCGTACTTCCTGGCCGAGCTGCTGCACCTGCTGGTCGACCGCGGCCTGCTGCTGCGCGAGGGCGACACCTGGGTGGCCAGTGGCCCCCTGCCGAACGACGCGCTGCCGGCCGCCGTGCAGTCGGTGCTCGCCGCCCGTATCGACGGGCTGGAGCCGGTGGCCAAGTCCGTGCTGCGCGCGGCGGCGGTGCTCGGCCTGCGCTTCGCCGCCGAGGCACTGCCGGTGGTCGACGAGCGTCCGGTCGAGGAGGTGCAGGCGGCGCTCGAGGTGCTCTCGGCCCGCCAGCTGCTGCGGCCGCCGCGTACGGGCGAGGTGTGGTGGACCTTCCGCCACCCGATGGCCCGCGACGTGGCCTACAGCAGCCTGCCGAAGGCCGAGCGCGCCCGCCGCCACGCCCGCGCCGCCCAGTGGGGTGCGCGGCGTGCCGAGCCCAACCCGGAGCTCGACACGTTCGTCGGGGCGCAGGCCGAGCAGGCGCTCCGGCTCGCCGACTCGATCAACCTGGCCGCCGACGACCCGGTGCGCGACGTCCGCTTCGTCGGTTACGCCGCCCTCGTACGCCTGGGCCAGGGCGCCCGAGCGCGCGACGAGTACCGCAACGCCGTCGAGCTGCTCAGCCGTGCTGCACGGCTCGGCGAGGGCGACCAGCCGCAGGCGCTGGTCATCTCCCGCCGTACGGCCATGGCCACGGCCCTCGCCTCGATCCGCCGGCTCGACGAGGCGGAGGCCGAGATCGCGCCCGCCGTCGACATCGCCACCGGCGAGCTGCGGCTTCCCGTGCTCGTCGTGCTCGGCGAGCTGCGGCAGAAGCAGGGCCGTGACGCCGAGGCCGTCGAGACCCTCACCACCGCCCTGGCCGAGGCGACGGCCGTCGGCAACCGGCGGTGGATGTCGGCCGCCGTGCGCCAGCTCGGCCTGGTCGACTACTACGCCGGCCGCCTGCGCAAGGCGGAGGAGCGCTTCGGGGCCGCCCTCGAGCTGGCCAGGCAGGCCGAGGACGGCCGCGGCGCCGCTTGGGCGCTCGAGCACCTCGCCTGGTCGGCCACCACCCGTGGTGACTACGAGGCCGCGCAGGAGGCGCTGACCCACGCCGCCGAGCTCTTCGGCGAGCTGGACGACACCGGAGGCCTCGCCTGGTGCGCCGGCACCGAGGCCCTGGTCCAGGTGCTGCAGGGACGCCTCGCCGACGGCCGCGCGACGGCCCGCGCGCTGATCCCGCTCGCCGAGTCGCTCGCCGAGAACTGGGGCGTCGCGATGTGCCGGACCATCGACGCGCTCGCCGCGGCCGAGCTCGGCGATGTCGAGGCGGCCACCGCGGAGGCCCAGCTGGCGTACGACGCGCTGACCGAGAGCGGCGACAACTGGGGACGCTCGTTCGCCCTCATCGCCATGGGCGCCGCGGCACGTGCCGCCGGCGACCCGGCCCAGGCGCTGCACTGCTTCGAGCGGGCCCTCGAGGCCGCCGACGCCGGCGATCACGCGCTCAACGCCGCGTTCGCGTACACCGGCGCGGGCCTGGCGAACCTCGAGCTCGGCCACGTCGAGGAGGCCGGCGACATGGCCCGCCGCGCCCTCGGCGTCCTCGTCACGCTGGACCTGGAGCCGCACGCCGCCCTCGGGGTGGCCGTGCTCGACGCGCAGGTGCGCCGGGCCCGCGGCGAGCCGGAGGAGGCGGTCAGCCGGCTGCGCGAGGTGCTGGCCGCGACCCAGTACGGCACGTTGCTCTTCCCGCGGCGCCAGGCGCTGGCCCACCTCGCCGGCTCACTCGTCGACGCCGGCCACCCCGAGGAGGGGCTGGCCGTCGCGCGCGAGGCGGTCGACACCGAGTCCGAGGACGTGCGCAGCCGGGTGCTGGCCTACCGTGCGCTGGGCACCACGCTGCACGCGACCGGTGACGTCGAGGGCGCCACCCGAGCGTACGAGATGGCGTTGGACATCGCCGTCGCCACGCAGGCGCGCAGCGAGGAGGCGCAGACCCGCCGGTTGCTGGTCGCGCTCGCCGAAGGGGACGAGATCAGCGAGATGACGGGGTTGCGCGGCGCCCTGTCGGGCGAGCGCACCCTGTAGGTCGGGTCAGCGGGCCCGGCGGGCGAGCCGCTCGCGGTCGAGCAGCACGACGGCGCGGCTGTCGAGACGCAGCCAGCCCCGGGTGGCGAAGTCGGCGAGCGACTTGTTGACCGTCTCGCGGGAGGCGCCGACGAGCTGCGCGAGCTCCTCCTGCGTGAGGCCGTGCTCCACCCGCACCGCACCGGCGGTGCCGGCGACGCCGAAGCGCTCGGCGAGGTCGAGCAGCTGCTTGGCCACCCGGCCGGGCACGTCGGTGAAGACCAGGTCGCCCATGGCCTCGTTGGTACGGCGCAGCCGGCGGGCCAGCACGCGCAGCAGCAGCTCGGCGGCCTCGGGACGCTCCATCAGCCAGGGCTTCAGGGCGGAGTGCTCCAGGGAGGCGAGCTCGACATCGGTGATCGCCGTGGCCGTCGCCGTACGCGGGCCGGGGTCGAACAGCGAGAGCTCGCCGAAGATGTCGCCGGGGCCGAGGACGGCCAGCAGATTCTCCCGGCCGTCGGTGGACCGCCGGCTGATCTTGACCTTGCCGGCCAGGATGAGGAAGACCCGGTCGCCCGGCTCCCCCTCCTCGAACACGACGGCGCCGCGCCGCTCAGGACGGCGTGTCAGCCGCTCGGCGAGAGCTCCGCGCGCCTCCTCGGTGAGGCCCGCGAAGACCGGCATACGTCCCAGCAGGTCTTCCACGTTCGTCAGCATGCCAGGCCTCGCGTTCGATGCTTCACAGGTGCTCCGTTGCTCCGTGCCGGACGGCTGCCCACTGACGAGATCGGCGCGCCCCGTCCGTATTGTGAGCCGCCACACGCAAGGATGCCTCAGACGGCTGTCAGAGGGGCAGGGCGCTGAGGCAGTCCAGCGGCCGATCACGGTATCGGGCGATGAGTTCCTCGCTCGCCGTCTCGATGCGCTTGTGCAGCGCCTGCCGGTATTGGGACAGCTCCTGCTCGGCTGCCGCGAGCTCGTCCTCGAGCTGCTTCTGCTGCTGCGCGTCGGGAGTGTCGTGCATCGTCTCCCACAGCCGCTCGAGGTTGGGCAGCGGCGGGATGTCGTCGATGGGCACGACACGGACGAGTGCCTGCCGGCCCCGGCCCATGCGTGCGGACGAGAGCACGGGCTTGAGCGCGCCGGCGTCGACCGCCCGCACCCCCTCGACCATCCGTACGGTGTCGAGCCGGGCCTGGATGATGCGCCGCCAGTAGGAGACGCGGTCCTCCTCGGCGGCCAGCGCCGCCCGGTAAGCGCGGAGTCCGTCCAAGGTGAGGTGCGACAGCTCGGCCGCCCGCTTGGGGGCCATCGCACGCGCTGCTGCACGAGCCGCCGCGCGCGCTGCCCGGGCCTCGGCCTGTGCGCGCCGCTTGGCGTCGCGCTCCGGGTCATCCCGCTCGGTCACGTGCCCTCGCTCCTGCCCGTCGCTAATCGACGTCCCGTGTGCCCACGCCTACAACTCCTGCCGGGCGACTCTTTAGATCGTCGGAGCATCGGCCCGCTCCCTAAAGCCCGGGTTTGCGACCCGTAGTCTGCTGTCGTGCCGAAGCCGGAAGAGACCGCCCTGGGACGAACCCGGCGCGCCCGTCGCATCGTGCGCGAGCTGGGCGTTCTGCATCCGGACGCCCGGTGCGAACTGAATTTCTCCACACCGCTCGAGTTGCTCGTCGCCACGATCCTCTCGGCACAGACGACGGACAAGAGGGTCAATCAGACCTCCCCTTCGCTATTCGCCCGCTATAACGATGCCGCAGCATATGCGGGGGCCGATCGCGAGGAACTCGAAGGCATCCTCAAACCGCTCGGATTCTTCCGCGCCAAAGCCCGCTCGCTCATGGGCCTCGGCGCCGCACTCGTCGAAAGGCACGGCGGCGAGGTGCCCCACACCCTCGATGAGCTGGTCAAGCTGCCCGGTGTCGGCCGCAAGACGGCGAATGTCGTGCTCGGGCACGCCTTCGGTATACCGGGCATCACCGTCGACACCCATGTCGGCCGGCTCTCGCGCCGGATGAAGCTCACCGGTGAGGACGACCCGGTGAAAGTCGAGACCGATCTCGCCGCGCTCATTCCGCGCAAAGAGTGGACGATCATGAGCGATCGGCTGATATTCCACGGCCGGCGGGTCTGCCATTCGCGTAAGCCCGCCTGCGGGGCGTGCGGGATCGCGCGCGACTGCCCGTCGTTCGGGCTGGGACCGACCGATCGGGAGACCGCGGAGAAGCTCGTGGTCCTCGGCGACGTCGAGGCGATCCCCTGAGCGCCGGACCGCAGATCGCGGTCGAGGAGCTCCCCGAGCCGCTCCGGCAGCTCGCCCGGAGCGCCCGCGGCGTACGTCCCGAGGACGCCATGCAGACGACGCACCCCGGGGTGGGCGGACGGCTCGCCGCCGTCCTGATACTGCTCGGGGCGGGCCCGGACGGTCCCGACGTGCTGCTGATCGAGCGCGCCGCCACGCTGCGCTCGCACGCCGGGCAGCCGGCGTTCCCCGGTGGCTCCATCGACCCGGACGACGCCGGCGCCGTCGACGCCGCGCTCCGCGAGGCCACCGAGGAGGTCGGGCTCGACCCGGCGTCCGTCGAGGTGATCGCCGAGCTCCCGCTCGCCTTCATCCCGGTCAGCGGCTTCACGGTCACCCCGGTGCTGGCCTGGTGGCGCGAGCCGCACGCCGTCGCCCCCGTCGACGCCGGCGAGGTGGCCGCCGTCGTACGGGTGCCGATCAGCACGCTGGCCGACCCGGCCCGGCGCGTACGCGTGCGGCACCCGGCCGGCTACGTGGGACCCGCGTTCGAGATCGACGGGCTGCTGGTGTGGGGCTTTACCGCCGGGCTGCTCGACCGGCTCCTCACCCTCGGCGGCTGGGAGCGGCCGTGGGAGCCGGGCGAGCTGCGCGACCTGCCGGCGAGCATGCTCGGCGACCGCCGTGTTTGACCTCCTGGACGCGATCCTGCTGCTCGCCGCGGTCGCCTTCGGGATCTCCGGCTACCGGCAGGGCTTCCTCATCGGGGCCATGAGCTTCATCGGCTTCCTCGGCGGCGCCGTGCTCGGCGCGAAGCTCGCCCCGTCCATCAGCGACCTGCTCGGCAACGGCGACAGCTCCCCGGTCACCGGCATCGTCGTCGTGATCCTCGGGGCGGTGCTCGGCCAGCTGGTCGCGTCGGCCATCGCGGCAGCGCTGCGTACGCACATCTCGTGGCAGCCGGCGCAGGTCGTCGACAGTGCGGGCGGCGCGGTGGTCTCGGTCGTCTCGGTGCTGCTGGTGGCCTGGCTGATGGCCACGGCGGTGAACCGGTCGCCGTACGAGGCGCTGCGCCGCCAGGTCCACGGCAGCGGCGTCATCCAGGCGGTTGACACGGTGGTGCCCGACAGCGCACGGCAGCTGTTCGCCGGCTTCCTGCGCCTGGTGGAGCAGCAGGGCTTCCCGCAGGTCTTCAGCGGCCTCGGCGGCGACACGATCGTGCCGGCCCGCCCGCCGGACCCGGCGCTCGCCGGCAGCGCGGTGGTCAACCGGGTGCGCGGCAGCATCCTCAAGGTGATCGGCGACGCGCCGTCCTGCTCCAAGTCGATCGAGGGCAGCAGCTTCGTCTTCGCGCCGCAGCGCGTGATGACCAACGCGCACGTCGTCGCCGGTGTCCCCAACCCGTCCGTCGAGGTCGACGGCCGGCAGCTGGACGCCACCACCGTGCTGTTCGACCCCAAGCGCGACATCGCGGTGCTCTACGTGCCGGGCCTCACGGCCACGCCGCTCGCCTTCGCCGACCCCGTATCGGCCGGCGCCGACGCGATCGTCATCGGCTATCCGGAGAACGGTCCGTTCACCCCCGTCTCGGCCCGCGTACGGGATCGGCTGCGCGCCCGCGGCGTCGACATCTACTCCCGCACGAGCGTCACCCGCGAGATCTACGGGGTCCGCGGCGAGGTGCTGCCGGGCAATTCGGGCGGTCCGCTGATCGACCCCGACGGTCAGGTGCTCGGCGTCGTGTTCGCCGCCGCCACCGACGATCCCGAGACCGGTTACGCGCTGACGGCCGACGAGGTCGCGTCCGACGCCCAGCTCGCGCGTACGGCGACGGCGAAGGTCAGCACCCAGGGCTGCGACTGACACCCGACGGGTTACAGTGCCCACTCACCGCATGATCGCTCGAGCCGCCACGGGGGTCTGCCATGACCACGAGCTTGTCCACCAGCCGGGTCGTGGACGGCGATCCCCCGCTGGTGCTGCTGCTCATCTCGGGCCCGGGCGCGGCCGACTACCTGCCCGAGACGACCCTCGACGACTCGGTGCCCGGCGAGGTGTCCGGCTCCATCACGCTCGCCGACGGCAGGGCGCGACAGCTGCACGTCGTGACGTCCGCCCCGCGGCGCACGCCCGTCGCGTACGTGTCGGAATTCCGGGTGCAGGTCGACGGGATGCCGCCGGCCACCGGCGCGCTGCAGGTGACCTCGGCCGGGCCGGCGCAGTCGACCGTCACCTTCACGCTGCGGGCGGAATCGGAGATCCCGGCCGAGTTCCGTGAGTCGTTCGACCTGGTCGCCACCGGCTTCTTCGACGGCCTGCAGCGGGCCGCGTACGAGCAGACGCACGCCGCCTAGAGCAGGCCGGGCGGCTCCAGCGGCGGGAAGGACGCCGCCCCTTCCAGCCGGATCGCGTACGCGATCAGTGCGGTCACGTCGACGAGCTCCGTCGGCGGCGCAGCGGCCAGCGTCTCGCGGGCGCGCCGGGCCAGCGCGTCGGCTCCCGCCCGGTTGCCCCGCAGGTGGTGGGTGTGCGCCACGGCGAGCTGCGCGAGGCCGCGCCAGAGCAGGCGCTCGGGGCCGGCGGTGCGCTTCCACTGCTCCTCGAGCACCTCGTGCGCCTCGAACGGCCGGCCCGCCTCCAGCAGCTGCCGGGCGAGGGCGAGCACACCGCCGGGATCGGCGGGCACCGGCGGCAGCAGCGTCCGGTCGTCGGGCGCGCCGGGTGGGAGCGGACGGCCCAGCCGGTCACGGGGCCGGGCGCTCTGCGGTCGGCCCCAGGCGTCCCGATCCCGGTCAGCCACGGACCGGGTGGGCGCGTAACCAGTCGAGCAGGACGGCGTTGAAGGCCGCCGGGTCCTCCTGGTGCGGGTAGTGCCCCACACCTTCCAGCACGACGGACTCGTACGGGGCGCTCACGTACCGGGCCGATCCCTGCGCTGACGACGGCAGCACGCACCCGTCCAGCTCGCCCTGCAGCTGCAGCGTGGGCGCCACCACGGGCGCGTGCATCTCGCGGGCCATGCGCCACCCGTCCGGCCGGAAGAACGACCGGAAGATCCAGCGGAAGTACTCCAGCGCCGAGTGCGGGACGCCCGGGATGCACATCGCCTCGCGTACGCGCTCCGCGACCTCGGCATCGGGGAAGCCGGGCGCCGCCCACCGGCGCATGAGCTCCGCGGCGAGGGCGGCACCGTCCTTCGCCAGCTCCCGTTCGGGCCGCCAGGGCAGCTGGAAGCCGACCAGGTAGCTGCTCGCCCGGGCCTGACCGCTCGTGTCGGTGAGCAGCGCGTGGCGCATGGCCAGCGGATGCGGGGCGCCGGTGACGACGAGGCCGGCGACCACCTCCGGGTGGCGGACGGCCGTGGCCCAGGCCAGGTAGCCGCCCATGTCCTGCCCGACGACGACCGCCGACGTGGCGCCGAGCGCCCGGATCAGGCCGGCGAGGTCGGCGGAGCCGGTGAAGACGTCGTAACCGCGCGGCGGCTTGTCGCTCGCCCCGTATCCGCGCAGGTCGCAGGCCACCGCCCGGTAGCCGGCCGCGGCGAGCGCGGTGAGCTGCGACCGCCACGACCACCAGAACTCCGGGAAGCCGTGCACCAGCAGCACGAGCGGACCGGAGCCGCACTCGGCGACGTGCAGCCGCGTGCCGTTCGCCGAGACGTCGCGGTGCGTCCAGGGACCGGGGACGAGGACGGACGTCGGCTCCGGGGCGGGTCCAGCTGTCAGTGCTGCTCGACCTTGACCGTGGGCGCGACGGTGGGGTGCTTGATCCACTCGACGTCGTCCTTGACCGTCTGGATGGCCCGCTTCGGCGGCCCGACCCGCTTCAACCGGCCGATGCCGAAGAGCGCCAACAAGCCGGCGATCAGGCCGTATCCGAGCGTGACCAGCAGGAACGAGTACGCCCGGCCGATGCCCGCGGCGTGGATGCCCTCGGCCGCCGCGATCGTGATGGTGAGGAAGGCGAAGAAGCCGAGGAACGCGGCGCCGCCGAGGAAGGCGGCCCCGAGCCCTGCGCTGGTGGCGGCGGCCTTGACCTCGGTCTTGGCGAGCTCGACCTCCTGGCGGATCAGCACCGACACGTCACGCGAGGCGAGCGCGACGAGCTCACCGATGGTGGCCTGATCGTGCTTGCTGCTGTGCGCCGATCCCGACGGCACAGCTCCGTCCGTCCCGTGTGACATGGGTACGGAGCCTCGCGCCGTGATAGCCACCGGGTTCTCCTTCGATTACGGGCCCCGCGGAACGGGTCCGCGGGTGCAACGTGGTGATTCTGTCAGCGCTGTGTTGCAGCTGATGATCCTTCACAGCGCGTGCCCCGACGTCAACGCGACTAACCCGCCTGTCGTGGCCCGGTAGCGTCGGCGGCGAGATGCCCACCGATCCCTTCGGCGCCGTCGCGCTCCTGCCCGAGGTCGCCGATGCCGCGGCCGCCGCCCGCGGTGCGGTCGACCGCCTGCTCACTTCCCGCGTGCTGCGCCGCCAGAGTGCCGAGGTCTCGGTCGAGGCGGGCCTGCGGTCCGCACGCGCCTCGGCCGCCCTCGAGGGCGCCGACATCCCGCTCACCGTCCTGCGCGAGCAGGGCAGCGTCGACCCGCTGGTGCAGGGTGCGCTGCGCTGCAGCGCCGAGCTCGGTGGGCTGCGGGACGCCTTCGTCCGCGCTCCCCGCCAGGCCCTGGCCCGCCTGCACGTCCTCGCCGCCGCCGACCTGGCGCCGGCCGACCAGCTCGGCCGGCCGCGCTCCGACCTCGACCCGGCCGCGGCATCGGCACTGACCCGCCGGCTCGGTGCCCTCGCCGAGCTCCTGGCCCAGCCCACCAACGCGCCGGCCGTGGTCGTGGCGGCCGTCGTGCAGGGTGAGCTGCTCACGCTGCAGCCGTTCGCCGAAGCGGGCGGCATCGTCGCCCGGGCCGCCGGTCGCCTGGTGCTGATCGCCCGCGGTCTCGACCCCAAGGCCCTGACCAGCCCGGACGTCGGTCATCTGGAGCTGGTGAGCGCATACCGGAGCGGGCTCGAGGGCTACCGGAGCGGCGGGGCCGACGGGCTCGGCGAATGGGTGACCCACTGCTGCCGGGCGCTCGAGCTGGGTGCCGTGGATTCGCTCGCGATCTGCGAGGCGATCTCCCGCGGCTGACCCGCGGTCTGCGTCAAATCAGGTTTTCGACGTGTCGTCAATGCTCCGTCCGGGTAGTTCTCGGACACGGGCCTGCGTGGCCGAAGCTTCGCCCGGGCCGTAACCCCCCCACTGCCCGGGCGACCACGGCGGCCCCCGCTCACCCCCCGGAGCGGGGGCCGTCCCCCCATCCCCACCTAGCACAGATGGCCTGTGGATTGCAGGCACCGTCCACAGGGCGGATGCGCGACGGTGTGCCGATGCCGGACAGCCCCGCCGCCGTGATCGCCACCGCGGTGATCGTCACCGCCGACCCCGTGATGCTCGACGAGTTGCTGCGCCTGTGTGCCGTCGCCGGCGCCCGCGCCGTGGTCGTCGGCGACGCCGCCGCCCTGGAGCGGGCGTGGAGCCTGCCGGCGACGCTGCTGCTCGGCGCCGACCTGGCCGCCCTCGCGTACGAGCGCCCCGCCCATGCCGAGCTCGTCGTCGTCGGCACCGCGGCCCGTCCGCCCTGGGAGGCGGCGGCGCGGCTCGGCGCCGGTCGCGTCGCCGAGCTCCCGGCGGCGTCGCCGTGGCTGATGGAGCACCTGCGTGCGGGCCCGGCCTCTGCGCCCCGCGCGGCCGGTACGGCGGCGCCGGTGCTGTGCGTCCTCGGCGGTCACGGCGGCGCGGGGGCCACGACGCTCGCTGCCGCGGCCGCGCGTACCGCCGCCGCCCGGGTGCCGCGTGGCCGTCCGCCGGTGCTCGCCGTCGACGGCCGACGCCCTTGGCGCCGGTCTCGACCTGACGCTCGGCCTGGAGACGGCGGAAGGCAGCCGGTGGAGCACGGTGCTCACCTCCGGGGCGTCGTCCGGGCGTGCCGGAGCAGCTGCTGGACGCGCTGCCCGGCCGGGCGGGCCTGCGGCTGCTGGCGGTGGACGCCGACTGCCCGCCGCGGCTGCCCGCCGATGCGGTGCGGGCAGCGATCACGGTCGGCAGCCGGTCGGCCGGGCTGGTGGTCGTCGACCTCGGCGCGGCCGATCCGGTGCTGTGCACGGCCGTGCTGCCCCTGGCCCAGCTGGTCTGCGTCGTCGTCGGACCGCACAGCCGGATGGTGGCGGCCGCCCGGCGCCGCCTGGGCAGCCTGCCCGTCCCGTCCGGGCGCAGCGTGCTCGTCGTCCGCGGTCCGGCACCGGGCGCGATGGCCCCGGCCGGTGTCGGCCGGAGCCTGCAGCTGCCGGTCTTCGGCGTGCTCGGGCCCGAGCCCGGCCTGGATCGCGACTACGCCCGCGGTGCGCCACCCGGGCGCCCGCGCGGTCCGCTGGCCCGGCTCTGCGCCGCGCTGTTGGCGGGCATGGAGCTGCCGACGACCAACCCCAGGAGTGCAGCCGCGTGAGCACCCCCGTCCCCGAGTACCTGGTCGACGCCATCCGCAGCGAGCTCGCCGGGCAGCCCGCTGTCGACACCGGGTTGGCCGAGCGCCTGCAGGACGCCGTCCGCCGGCGAAGCGGCGGGCTCGGCGCGGCCGAGGCGCTGGACGTGGTGCGCCGGATCGAGGCTGAGCTCACCGGCACCGGCCCGCTCGCCGGCGTGCTCGCCGACCCCGACGTGACCGACGTGCTGGTCAACGCGCCCGACTCGGTGTGGATCGACCGTGGCCACGGGCTGGAACGGGCGCCCGTCGCCTTCCGGGACGAGACGGAGGTGCGCCGGCTCGCGGTGCGTCTCGCCGGCCTCGCCGACCGGCGGCTCGACGTCGCTGTGCCCTACGTCGACGCCCGGCTGCCGGCCGGCATCCGGCTGCACGCGGTGCTGCCACCGGTCGCGGTGGGCGGCACCTGCCTGTCGCTGCGCGTGCACCGGGGCCACACCCGCGACGTGGGACTTCCTCGTGCGGGCGGGGGCCCTGGACCCGCCGCTCGCTGCCGTCCTGGTCGCCCTGCTCGACGCCCGGATCGCCTTCCTCATCTCCGGCGGCGCCGGCACCGGCAAGACGACCCTGCTCGGCGCCCTGCTCGGCCACGTGCCGGCCCGCGAGCGGGTGGTCGTGGTCGAGGACGCCACGGAGCTGACCGCCGAGCACCCGCATCTGGTGCGGCTCGAGGCCCGCCCGGCCAATGTCGAAGGCGCCGGCGAGATCAGCCTGCGCGAGCTCGTCCGGCAGGCACTGAGGATGCGGCCCGACCGGCTCATCGTCGGCGAGGTGCGCGGCCCGGAGCTGCTGGACCTGCTGCTCGCCGCCAACACCGGACACGACGGCGGGCTCACCACGCTGCACGCGAACGGGGTCGCCGACGTCCCCGCCCGGGTCGAGGCGCTCGCCATGCTCGCCGGGGTGACCCGGCCCGCCGCGCACGCCCTGCTGGCGGCCGCCTTCCGGGTGGCGGTGCAGCTGCGCCGCGGACGCGACGGGCGGCGTCACGTCGCCGAGGTGGCCCTGCTCGAGGGCCGACGCCTCCGGGCTCGTCCGCACCCGGCCGGTCCTGACGTGGGCCGGCGCCGGGTCACCGCTGCAGCTCGGCCCGGGGGCCCGCGCCTTGGCCCACGCGCTGGTCGACCGTGGTGTGGCACCGCCGGACGTGTTGGACGGGCTGCCGTGAGCGGTGCGGTGTCCGCGCTCGGCCTGGCCTGCGCGGCCGGCGCGGGCTGGCTGCTCGTGCCGGAGGGACGAGGCGGGTCCGTCCGTGCGACGTGGCAGCGGCTGCCGGCGCGCTGGAGCCGGGTGACGCCCGGTCACCGGCGTACGGCCGTCCTCGGTGTCGGAGCGGCGGCAGGGGCCGGGATGCTCGCGGCCGGCCTGCTCGTGCCGGCGCTCGTCGGGATCGGCGTGGCCGTCGTCGCCGGGCGCCGATGGCGGGCGGCCCGCGCCCGCCGCGCAGCGGTGGCGGCCCGGGAGGCGGAGGTACGGCTGCTGCGGGCCCTCGCGTCGGAGCTGCGAGCCGGGCTCTCGCCCGGCGAGGCCCTGCGCGCGGTGGCCGACGACGGGGAGCCGGCCGGCGGCCTAGCCGCACAGCTCGCAGCAGCAGCTGCCACGGACGGGCTGGGCGGCGACCCGGTGCCGGTGCTCGCCGCGGCCTCCGGCTCCGGACCCGCGCTGGCGGCGACCTGGAGCGTCAGCCGGCGCACGGGCGCCCCGCTCGCCGAGCCGGTACGCCGCATCGCCGAGGCCGCGGCAGCCGAGCTGCGCCTCGGTCGCGAGGTCGAGGCGGCCCTCGCGTCCGCCCGGTCGAGCGCCCAGCT
This sequence comes from Frankiaceae bacterium, assembly GCA_965199805.1. Classification (GTDB taxonomy): domain Bacteria; phylum Actinomycetota; class Actinomycetes; order Frankiales; family Frankiaceae; genus DATAZK01. Next base: position 1,682,368 of record CBDATO010000001.1, read on the forward strand.
CCTCGCGTTGCTGCCCCTGGCCGGCGCGGCGCTGGGGGCGCTGTCCGGCGCCGGCACGGTACGGGTGCTGCTGACCAGCGGCCCGGGGCAGGCGTGCCTGCTCATCGGCGTGCTGCTCGACCTCGCCGGGCTCACCTGGCTCGACCGGTTGGCCGCCCGTGCCGGGCGTTGACGGCCTCCTCGTCGTCGTCCTGCTCGCGGTGGCGGGGTGGCTGTGGCCGGACGACCTGCCGCCACCGGCGTCGTCGCCACCGCCGTCGGGCGGGTCCCGCTGGTCGCGGCTCCGGCACCGGCTCGGGCACCGACCCGCACCCGTCGAGCTCACCGCCGAGCAGGCCGCGCGCTGCGCCCTGCTCGTGGCCGCGTGCCTGGAGGCCGGCGCCACCCCGGCGGCGGCGCTGCGGCAGGCCGCCCAGGCGGACTCCGGACCCGAGGCCACCCGGCTGGCGCCGGTGCTGCTCGGTGCGGCCGACGAGCTCGAGGCCGGCGCGATGTCCTCGCCGGCGCTGTCGAGCGGGGCACTGCGGCCCATCGGTGCCGTCTTCCGGCGCAGCATGCTCAGCGGCTCGGCGATGAGCCGCCAGCTGGTCGACGCCGCCGAGCAGCTGCGCAGCGAGACCCAGTTCGTCCGGCTGGAGCGGGCCCGCCGCGTCGGCGTCCTGGCCGCGCTGCCGCTCGGCGCGTGCCTGCTGCCGGCGTTCGTCCTGCTGGCCGTCGTCCCTGCGGTGCTCGGCCTGACGTCAGCCCTGTGAGACGTCAGCCCGGTGCGCGCGTCAAGCCGGCGCGGCCCGGCTGTGGACGACGCCGCCCCGTCCGCAGATCCCTTCCGCGGCCACCGCCCGACCCCCCGGTCCGGCGAGGCTCGTCACATCCACCCAACCCCGCCTCCCGAGGAGTCCCGCATGGCGCTCGTCCTGTATCCCACTCGTCCCGCCCGGCGGGTCCGCGCGCTCGTCCGCCGCCGCCGCGAGGTCGTGCTCCGGGCCGCCGAGTCCGGCATGACCACGGCCGAGTACGCGGTCGGCACGCTGGCCGCGTGCGCCTTCGCCGGCGTGCTGTGGGCGGTCGTGCGCAGCGGCGCGGTGCGCACGCTGCTGCAGTCGGTGATCGAGCGCGCGCTCAACCTGGCACCGTGATCCGCCGGTCGGCCGAGCGGGAGAGCGGCGCCGCGACAGCCGAGCTGGCCCTCGCGCTGCCGACGCTGGTGCTGGTGCTGATTGTCGGCCTGTGGCTGCAGGCCACCGTCGCCCTGCAGGCCCGCTGTCAGGACGCGGCCCGCGCCGGTGCGCGGGCCGCGGCCCGGGGCGACTCGGACGGTCGCATCCGTTCGGCGATCGGGGCCGCCCTGCCCACCGGAGCGACGGTGCGCATCGACCGGGCCGGGGCCGTCGTCACCGTCGCGGTCGGGGCGCCGGCCCGGCTCCCGCCCGGCCTCGGCGCCGTCGTCAGCGCCCCTCGGGTGCAGGCCACCGCGGTCGCCGCCGTCGAGCGCACCGAGTCGTCGCCGTGAACCGAGTCGTCGCCGTGAACCGACGTGGCGAGGCGGGATCGTCGACCGTGCTGGTCCTCGGGTGCCTCGCCGTCCTCGCGGTGCTGGCCGCGGGCTGGCTGGCCGTCGGTCGCGCCGCCCTCGCCCGGCAGCGTGCCGAGACGGCGGCCGACCTCGCGTCCCTGGCCGGAGCGGGCGCCGTGCAGCGCGGCGCCGACGGGTGCACGGCGGCCGCCGGCGTCGCCGCCCGCAACGGTGCCAGCCTGATCTCCTGCCGGCGCACCGGTGACGACCTGGTCGTCATGGTGCGCGTCAGGGCGCCGGTGCCGGCGAGTGCGCAGGCCCGGGCCGGACCCGGTGACGTCAGCTGACCCCGAGCTCGGCCAGCACGGCGCCGAGCAGTCGCGAGGCGCCCGCCTTGTCCAGCGGCTCGTTGCCGTTGCCGCACTTCGGCGACTGCACGCACGACGGGCAGCCGGAGGTGCAGCCGCACGCGTCGATCGCCGCCTTGGTGGCGCCGAGCCAGCCGTCGAACCGCTGGTAGCCGCGCTCGGCGAAGCCGGCCCCGCCGGCCGCACCGTCGTAGACGAAGACGGTGGCCTGCCCGGTGTCCGGGTGCAGCGCTGTCGAGACGCCACCGATGTCCCACCGGTCGCAGGTGGCCCACAGCGGCAGCAGCCCGATCGCCGCGTGCTCGGCGGCATGGGCGGCTCCGGGCACGTCGGCCTCCCCGAGTCCGGCCCGGTCGAGCAGTCCGGCAGGAAGGACGTACCAGACGGCGCGGGTCAGCAGCTCCCGCGGCGCCAGGCCGAGCGGCTCCTCGCCGAGCACCTCGCCGGTGACCACCCGGCGGCGCTGGTAGCCGACGACCTGGTTGCTCACCTCGACCGCGCCGAAGCACACGACCAGCTCACCCACCCGGCGCCGGCGCAGCTCCTCGACGATTCGGATGTCGGTGAGGTCGCGGGCCGTCGTCGTCCAGTCGACCCGGGCCGGCTCCACCAGCGCGATGGCGTCGGCCTCGTCCAACGCCTCGACCACGAAGGACTCGCCCTGATGCAGGTACAACGCCCCGGGATGCACGTGCGTGTGTGCGCTCGCCCGGTCGACGCTGCCGAGCAGCCGGCCGGTGCTGCCCTCCACCACCGCGATCGGGGTGCCGCCGGTGCCGCGCAGGTCGGCCCAGGGCCGTTCGCGGGCGGTCCAGAACCATCCGGCCGGCCTCCGCCGGAGCCGCCCGGCGCGCACCAGCGCGTCGACCACCCCGGCAGACGCCGGGCCGAAGAGCTCGAGGTCGGCGGGCGTGAGCGGCAGCTCGGCCGCGGCGCACTGCAGATGGGGCTCGAGCACGTACGGGTTGTCGGGGTCGAGCACGGCAGCCTCGACCGGGCGGCCGAAGACCGCTTCGGGATGGTGCACCAGGTAGGTGTCGAGCGGGTCGTCGCGGGCGATGAGCAGTGCCAGCGCGCCGTCGGTCGGCGGCCGGTCGTCAGCCGTACGGCCGGAGGCCCGCCCGGCCCGGCCGGCCTGCTGCCAGAGCGAGGCGAGCGTGCCGGGGAAGCCGGCGATCAGCACCGCGTCGAGCCCGCTGATGTCGATGCCGAGCTCCAGCGCATTGGTGGCGGCGAGACCGGTGAGGCGCCCGTCGCGCAGCGCCGCCTCCAGCGCCCGGCGCTCCTCGGGCAGGTAGCCCGCCCGGTACGCGGCCACCCGCCGGCCTGCTTCGGCATGGCTCATCCCCGCCGCGGTGAGCGCGCGGCGGGCCTGCAGCGCCGTCACCTCGGCGGCGCGGCGGCTCCGGACGAAGGCCAGCGTCGGCACCCCGTCGGCGACGAGGTCGGCCAGCAGCTCCGCCGATTCGGTGAGGGCCGAGCGGCGGACGGGCGCGCCGTGCTCACCCTTCAGCTCGCTGAACGGCGGCTCGTACAGGCCGAAGGTGACCGGCCCGCGCGCCGAGCCGTCGTCGTCGACGACCTCGACCGGCTTGCCGATCAGCCGCACGGCCGTCGTCGCCGGGTCCGAGACCGTCGCCGAGGCGAGGACGAAGGTCGGGTCGGCGCCGTAGCGCGCGCACACCCGCCGCAGCCTGCGCAGCACTTGCGCGACGTGCGAGCCGAAGACCCCGCGGTAGTGATGGCACTCGTCGATCACCACGTAGCGCAGGCCGCGGAAGAAGCCGGCCCATCGCGCGTGCTGCGGCAGCAGGGCGGCCGAGACCAGGTCCGGGTTGCTGAGCACGTAGGTGCCGTACGTCCGGATCCAGTCCCGGTCCTCCCGGGCGGTGTCGCCGTCGAGTGCGGCGGCGCGGATCCCGGTCAGGCTCATGCCCCGGACGGAGGTCAGCTGGTCACGGGCGAGCGCCTTGGTCGGCGCCAGGTAGAGCGCCCGTGCCGACGGATCCTCGAGCAGCGTGGTGAGGACGGCGAGCAGGTAGCCGAGCGACTTGCCGGACGCCGTCCCGGTCGACACGACGACGTCGTGACCGGCGCGCGCGTGCTCCGCGGTCGCCACCTGATGGATCCACGGCCGCTCGATGCCCTTCGCCTGCAGCCGGCCGACGAGCACCGGCGAGGCCCACTCCGGCCAGTCGGCGCGGCGCCCGGCACGGGCCGGAATGACCTCGACGTGGGTGAGTGCCCCTGCGCGCCGGGGGTCCAGCATCAGGTTGCGCAGCGCACCGTTCGGCGCGGGCTCCGCGGACGGAGCGGCGGGGTCCACCTCAGCGAACCTAGGCCAAAGGCGGCGGACGGCACTGGCGGTCCGGGGCAGGTACGCGCATGATCAATTGAACTCGGGGCGTGCTCGTGGGGATAAGTGGCCGCAGGCACGGTAAGACACGATCTGCCGTCCGAATCGGACGCCTTCGCACTTGCTCTCAGCTCGGACGTCATGGAGGAAACCAGTGGACCTGTCACTCAGCACCTACGACGAAGGCGACTCGAAGATCGTCAAGGTCGGCGGCGAGATTGACGTCTACACCGCGCCCAAGCTGCGTGAGCAGCTGATTGACCTGGTCTCCAGCGGTGCCTACCACCTCGTCGTCGACATGGAGGGCGTCGACTTCCTGGACTCGACCGGCCTGGGGGTCCTGGTCGGCGGGCTGAAGCGGGTGCGCGCCCATGAGGGCACGCTGCGCCTGGTCTGCACCCAGGAGCGCATCCTGAAGATCTTCCGCATCACGGGCCTCACCAAGGTCTTCCCGATCCACGCGTCGGTGGCCGAGGCGCTGGCCGCCACCGACTAGTACGCGGCCGCTTCGCACGGAAGCCCGCGATCGAGCACCGCTCGATCGCGGGCTTCTGTCGTCTGCAGGCGGTTCCCAGGAATGACGTGATCCGCGTCATGTTTGCCCGCACCGCGGCGCTACACTTCCGTCACTCAGCGACCCCGGGCCATCCGCACAGGCTTCCCCGGACGGCCGCTGCTGGCATGTCCATACCTTTCGGCCCCCGGAGCACCGCTCCGGCGGGCCCGGCATGCGCGCGGTGACGAAACAGGCGGCCGCGCGTCTGCCGACGCCAATCCTGGAGGTTGTATGTCGCCGCTCGCCGCTGGGCTGAGCGACTCGGTGTCACTGAGCGGGAGCCAGCTCGGCTTCGCTGCAGTGATCGGTGTGATCGCCATCCTGGCGCTCGGAGTCGCGTACGTACTGATGCGGGAGGTGCTGGCCGCTGACGCCGGCACCCCGCGTATGCAGCAGATCGGCAAAGCGGTCCAGGAGGGGGCGGAGGCCTACCTCAACCGGCAGGCCAAGGCGCTCGTCGGCTTCGTGATCGCGATCCCGATCATCCTGCTGGCCCTGCCCGCCGACACCACCGGCGCGCGTATCGGCCGCTCCGTCTTCTTCATCCTCGGGGCCGTCGCCTCGTTCACCGTCGGCTACTCGGGCATGGGGCTCGCGGTCCGCGGCAACGTGCGCGTCGCGTCGGCCGCCCAGACCACCGGCGAGCACGCCGCCATGCGGATCGCTTTCCGCACCGGTGGCGTGGTCGGCATGATGACCGTCGGCCTCGGCCTGCTGGGGGCCTCGGTCGTCGTCATCATCTTCAAGGACAACGCGCCGCAGGTGCTCGAGGGCTTCGGCTTCGGAGCCGCCCTGCTCGCCATGTTCATGCGGGTCGGCGGCGGCATCTTCACCAAGGCGGCCGACGTCGGCGCCGACCTGGTGGGCAAGGTCGAGGCCGGCATCCCGGAGGACGACCCGCGCAACGCCGCGACCATCGCCGACAACGTGGGCGACAACGTCGGTGACTGCGCCGGCATGGCCGCCGACCTCTTCGAGTCCTACGCCGTGACCTTGGTCGCCGCGCTGATCCTCGGCAAGGAGGTGTTCGGCAGCAAGGGGCTGATCTTCCCGCTGGCGATCCCCATGGTCGGTGTCATCACCGCCGTGATCGGCATCTTCGTGACGAACCCCCGCACCGGCGACCGCAACGGGCTGTCGGCCATCAACCGCGGGTTCTTCATCAGCGCCGGCGTCTCGATCGTCGGGTCGGCGGTCGTCTGCTTCACCTATCTGCCGAGCTCCTTCGCCGACCTGACCGACAGCACCGTCACCGGCGCCAAGGGCAACCCGAAGGTCATCGCGTTCGTGGCGGTGCTGATCGGCCTGGTCCTGGCCGGGGCCATCCAGCTGCTCACCGGCTACTTCACCGAGACCACCCGCAAGCCGGTCCGCGACATCGTCGACGCCGCCCTCACCGGTCCGGCCACGACGGTGCTCGCCGGCATCAGCGTCGGCCTCGAGTCGGCCGTGTACTCGGCGGCGTTGATCGGTGCTGCGGTGTACGGCGCCTACCTGCTCGGCATGGGCAGCGTGATCGTGTCGCTGTTCGCCGTCGCCATCGCCGGCACCGGCCTGCTCACCACCGTCGGCGTCATCGTCGCGATGGACACCTTCGGCCCGGTCAGCGACAACGCGCAGGGCATCGCCGAGATGAGCGGCGACATCGACGAGAAGGGCGCCCGCGTCCTCACCGACCTCGATGCCGTCGGCAACACCACCAAGGCGATCACCAAGGGCATCGCGATCGCGACGGCCGTCCTCGCGGCCACCGCGCTGTTCGGCTCGTTCACCGAGACGGTGGACACCGAAGTGGCGAAGGCCTTCAACGGGGTCACGGGCGGCGGGGGCGTACGCGGCCTCGACATCTCCTACCCCGACGTCCTGGTGGGCCTGATCCTCGGCGTCGCGGTCGTGTTCCTGTTCTCCGGCCTCGCGATCAACGCGGTCTCCCGCGCCGCCGGCCGGGTGGTCTTCGAGGTGCGCGAGCAGTTCCGCACCAAGCCCGGGATCATGGACTACACCGAGCAGCCCGACTACGGACGCGTCGTCGACATCTGCACCCGTGACTCGCTGCGGGAGCTGATCACGCCGGGCACGCTCGCCGTGCTGGCCCCCATCGCCGTCGGGTTCGGCATGGGCTACGCCCCGCTCGGCGGCTACCTCGGTGGTGCGATCGGGGGCGGCGTTCTGATGGCCGTCTTCCTGTCCAACTCCGGTGGGGCCTGGGACAACGCCAAGAAGATGGTCGAGGACGGGGTGCACGGCGGCAAGGGCTCCGACGTCCACGCCGCCACCGTCATCGGTGACACCATCGGCGACCCGTTCAAGGACACCGCCGGGCCGGCCATCAACCCGCTGATCAAGGTGATGAACCTGGTCGCGCTGCTGATCGTCCCCGCCGTCGTGAAGTTCTCGGTGGGCAAGGACCAGAGCAACCCGATCCGCATCGCGATCGCCCTGGTCGCCCTGGCGGTTCTCGTCGCGGTGATCTGGAACAACAAGCGGCGGGCCAGCCAGCTGAACGTCGGTGGCCCGGCGACGGAGCCGGCTGCGTCCATCCCTGCCTGATCGCTTCTCCCTCGCGTACGCCCCGTCGGCCCGGCCGGCGGGGCGTACGCCGTTCCGCACTCAGCGGAGTACAGCTGATAGGGAATAGTCACGGCGTCCCCGTACATTGACGCCGCACAGGCTCCCGGGGTGCTCCCCGCCCCCCGGCCGGCCGCAGATCCACTCCCCGTCGAAGACGATTCCGTCGCAGAAAGAAGGCAGCCGTGCCGCCCCGCGCCAGGTCCGCTTCCACGAACGGCACCGCCGGTGCTGCCAGCGGAATGCGTCTGGTGATCGTCGAGTCCCCGGCGAAGGCGCGCACGATCGCCGGCTTCCTGGGCGACGGCTACATGGTCGAGTCGAGCATCGGTCACATCCGTGACCTGCCGCGTAATGCGGCCGACGTGCCGGCCGAGGCCAAGGGCAAGCCGTGGGCCCGCCTCGGAGTCGACGTCGACAACGGGTTCGAGCCGCTCTACATCGTCACCGCCGACAAGAAGAGCCAGGTCGCCAAGCTCAAGGTGCTGCTGAAGGACGCCACCGAGCTCTTCCTCGCGACGGACGAGGACCGCGAGGGCGAGGCCATCGCCTGGCACCTGCTGCAGACGCTGAAGCCCAAGGTGCCGGTGCGCCGGATGGTCTTCCACGAGATCACCCCGGCGGCGATCCAGGCCGCCGTCGACAACCCCCGCGAGATCGACGAGAAGCTCGTCGACGCGCAGGAGACCCGCCGCATCCTCGACCGGCTGTACGGCTACGAGGTCTCGCCGGTGCTGTGGAAGAAGGTCATGCCGCGGCTGTCCGCCGGCCGGGTGCAGAGCGTCGCGACGCGCATCCTGGTCGAGCGCGAGCGGGCCCGCATGCACTTCCGCGCGGCGAGCTACTGGGACGTCGACGGGCTGTTTGCGCCAGCAATCAATGGGGACCGCGCCGGCTCCGACGCCACTCTGCCCCTGCCCGCCACGCTGGTCGCGGTGGGCGACTCCCGGGTCGCGACCGGCCGCGACTTCGACGCGACCGGCAACCTCACGTCCGCCACCGTGCGTCACCTCGACGAGGCCGCCGCCGGCGCGCTGGTCGAGGGCCTGTCGGCCGCCGACTTCACGGTGCGCAGCGTCGAGGAGCGGCCCTACCGCCGCTCGCCCTACGCCCCGTTCATGACCAGCACGCTGCAGCAGGAGGCCGGGCGCAAGCTGCGCTTCTCCAGCCAGCGCGCGATGCAGATCGCGCAGCGGCTGTACGAGAACGGCTTCATCACCTACATGCGTACCGACTCGACCTCGCTGTCGGAGACGGCGATCACCGCGGCCCGCAGCCAGGCGCGCGAGCTGTACGGCCCGGAGTACGTGCCGGACAAGCCGCGGACCTACACGCGGAAGGTCAAGAACGCGCAGGAGGCCCATGAGGCCATCCGTCCCGCGGGCGACACCTTCCGCACCCCCGGCCAGCTCGCCGGTCAGCTGAACGGCGACGAGTTCCGGCTGTACGAGCTGATCTGGCAGCGCACGGTCGCCAGCCAGATGGCCGACGCGGTCGGCACGAGCGCCACCGTGCGGGTCGGCGCGCCGGTCGCGAGCGGCCCCGACGCGGGCTCCGTCGCCACGTTCCAGGCGACCGGCAAGGTCATCACGTTCCCCGGCTTCCTGCGGGCCTACGTCGAGGGCAGCGACGACCCCGACGCCGAGCTCGAGGACCGCGAGCGCCGGCTGCCCCCGCTGCACGAGGGCGACGCGCTCACCACCCGCTCGCTCACCCCGCGTGGCCACAGCACCTCGCCGCCCGCCCGCTACACCGAGGCGAGCCTGGTCAAGACCATGGAAGAGCTGGGCATCGGACGCCCCAGCACCTACGCGAGCATCCTCGGCACGATCGTCGACCGCGGTTACGCGTGGCGCAAGGGCAGCGCCCTCGTCCCCACCTGGATCGCGTTCGCCGTGGTGCACCTGCTCGAGGAGAACTTCGCGCGCCTCGTCGACTACCGCTTCACCAGCAGCGTCGAGGACGACCTCGACGAGATCGCGTCCGGCAACCGCGCCTCCACCGAGTGGCTGACCCGCTTCTACTTCGGCGCCGACAGCACCCAGCCGGTCGGCCACGAGGGCGGTGTCGCGCGCTCCGGCGGCCTCAAGCACCTGGTCGAGAGCCGGCTCTCCGACATCGACGCCCGCGAGGTCAACTCGATCCCGATCGGCACGGCGCCGGACGGGCGGCAGGTCCTCGTACGCGTCGGCCGCTACGGCCCGTACGTCTCGGTCGGCGAAGGCGACGACGCGAGCCGGGCCACGCTGCCCGAGGACCTCGCGCCCGACGAGCTGACCGTCGAGAAGGCGCTGGAGCTGCTCGCCCAGCCGAGCGCCGACCGCGAGCTCGGCATCGACCCGAAGACGGGTGAGCCGGTCACGCTGAAGATCGGCCGCTACGGCCCCTACATCGAGCGCGCCCCCGCCGCGGAGCCCGAGCCGGTCCCGGCCCCCGAGCCCGTCCTCGTCGGCGCCGACAGCAAGCCGGCGAAGAAGCCGCGGGCCACGAAGGCGAGCAAGGCCGCGGCGGCCGCCGCCGTCCCCGCCCGGGCCAGCCTCTTCAAGGACATGGACCCCGAGACGGTGACGCTCGAGGACGTGCTGCCGCTGCTCGAGCTGCCGCGCACGCTCGGCGCCGACCCGGCCAACGGCGAGCCGATCACCGCGCAGAACGGCCGCTACGGCCCGTACGTCAAGCGCGGCACCGAGTCCCGCTCGCTGCAGACCGAGCCGCAGCTGCTCACCGTCACGCTGGAGGAGGCGCTGGCGCTGCTCGCCCAGCCCAAGGCCCGTGGCCGGGCGGCGGCCGCTCCGCCGCTGCGCGAGCTGGGCAACGACACGTTCAGCCAGAAGCCGATGGTCATCAAGGAGGGCCGCTTCGGTCCGTACGTGACCGACGGCGAGACCAACGCCAGCCTGCGCAAGGGCGACGAGATCGCCGAGATCACCGCGGAGCGGGCCAGCGAGCTGCTCGCCGACCGCCGCGCACGCGGCCCGGCCACGAAGGCGCGCCGCGCTCCCGCGAAGAAGGCGCCGGCCAAGAAGGCCGCCCCCAAGAAGGCGACCGCGAAGAAGACCCCTGCCAAGAAGGCGCCCAAGACGTCGTGACCGGCGTGTTCGTCGCCTTCGAGGGGGGCGAGGGGGCCGGCAAGACGACCCAGCTGCGCCGCCTCGCCGAGGGTCTCGAAGCGGCCGGGCACGAGGTCGTGCTGACCCACGAGCCGGGTGACTCACCTGTGGGCGCCCGGCTCCGCGCGCTGCTGCTGGACCCGGCCACCGTGATGACCCCGCAGACCGAGGCGCTGCTGTACGCGGCCGACCGCGCCGAGCACGTCGCCCACGTCGTGCGTCCGGCACTCGCCCGCGGCGCCGTCGTCATCACCGACCGCTACATCGACTCCTCCGTCGCCTACCAGGGCTTCGCCCGCGGGCTCGACGTCGAGGTGGTCACGCAGACCTCGCTCTGGGCCACCGGGGGGCTGCTGCCGGCCGTCACCGTGCTGCTCGACCTCGACCCCGCCGAGGGGCTGCGGCGTGCCCGCGGCCGCGGTCAGGGGGTCGACCGGCTGGAGGCCGAGGCGCTCGACTTCCACGCCCGGGTACGCGCCGGCTTCCTCACCCTCGCGGCCGCCGACCCGGGGCGCTACGCGGTCGTCGACGCCGCCCGGGACCCGGAGCGGGTCGCCGCCGACGTACGCGCGGCTGTGGACACCGCCCTCACCGCATCCGACGGGGCAGACTGGACGGCGTGAGCGTCTGGGACAGCCTGACCGGCCAGCAGCACGTGGTGCCGGGCCTTGCCGCCGCGGCCTCCGGTGCGGCGCCGATGGCGCAGAGCTGGCTGATCACCGGGCCGGCGGGCTCCGGCCGGTCCGTCGCCGCGCTGGCCTTCGCGGCGGCGCTGGAGTGCGAGACGCGTACCGGCTGCGGTCACTGCGGGCCGTGTGGCGCCGTACTCGACCGGATGCACGCCGACCTGGTCTTCGTCGCCCCGGAAGGGCTGTCGATCGGTATCAGCGTCGCCAAGGATCTGGTGAAGCAGTGCGCCACCACCCCGGGCGTCGGCCGCTACCGCATCGTGATCGTCGAGGACGCCGACCGGATGACCGACGAGGCCGAGAACGCCTTCCTGAAGACGCTCGAGGAGCCGCCGCCGCGCACCGTGATCATGCTGTGCGCGCCGACAGCCGGCGACATGCTGCCCACCACCGCCTCGCGCTGCCGCCACGTGCAGCTGCGCATCCCCAGCAGCGCCGACCTGGCTGCGGCGCTGGTCGCCGAGGGGGTCGACGCCCCGATGGCCTCGTTCGCCGCGCGGGCGTCGCAAGGCCACCTCGGCCGGGCCCGGAGGCTGGCGACGGACGAGCAGGCGCGCTCGCGACGGGCCGACGTGCTGCGCATGCCGATCCGGGTGGGCCACCTCGCCGACGCGCTCGCCGCCGCCGCCGACCTGTACGAGGCCGCGGCCGAGGAGGCCGACGCGTCGTTCGCCGGCCGCAACACGAGCGAGCTGGCCGATCTCGAGGCGACGCTGTCGGGCTCCAAGGCGGGCGGGCGCGGATCAGCCGGGTCGGTGAAGGTCCGGGGCGCCGCCGGCGCGGTGAAGGACCTGCAGAAGCAGCAGAAGTCGCGCACCACCCGCGGCATTCGCGACGTCATCGACCACGCCCTGGTCGACCTCACCGCCTGGTATCGCGACCTGCTCGCGATGCAGGTGGGGGCACTGGGGGTCGGGGGCTCGGTAGAGGCGGTCCACGACGACCAGCGCCTGGCGATGGAGAAGCTCGCCCGCAGCTCGCGGCCGGAGCACACCCTCGCCCGCATCGAGGCCATCCTCGCCTGCCGGCAGTCGCTCATCGAGTACACCGGGGTGTCCCCGCAGCTCGCCATCGAGGCCCTCGCGGTGAAGCTGCGGCAGGTCGGCCGCACGCCCGGCTGACCCGTGCCGCCGCCCGCGGAGCTAGGCTGCCCCCGCGGACCTGCCGCAGTGCTCCGGAGGTACCGATGACCCGCATGTGTGCCGTGTCGTTCGCCCGCAGCGGCAAGCTGTACTACTTCGACCCCGGCCCCTACGAGCCGCGGATCGGCGACCAGGTGCTGGTGCCGACCGACGCGGGTCCCGAGGTCGCCGAATGCGTGTGGGCCGGCCAGGAGGTCACGGAGCCGGTGACCGGCCTGCCGGTCCTCGTCGGCATGGCCACGGCGGAGGACCTGGAGCGCACCGCCGACGCCAAGCGCCGCCGGGCGCAGGCCCGGGTGGCGTCCAAGCGGCTCGCCCGTGAGCTCGGCCTCGACATGAAGGTCGTCGCGGTCGACTACGTCACCGCCACCAACCAGTACACGGTTTTCTTCAGCGCGGCGCACCGCATCGACTTCCGCCAGCTGGTGCGCGACCTGTCACGCACGCTGTCCGGGCGGGTGGAGCTGACCCAGCTCAGTGCCCGTGACGAGGCGCGGGCGCAGGGCGGGATCGGGCCGTGCGGGCGCGACCTGTGCTGCGCCACCTTCCTGAAGGACTTCGAGCCGGTCAGCGTGCGGATGGCGAAGGACCAGGACCTGCCGCTCAACCCACTCAAGATCAGCGGCGCCTGCGGCAAGCTGCTGTGTTGCCTGAAGTACGAGCACCCGCTGTACCAGGACTTCAAGGCCTCCGCCCCGGCGCTCGGCGAGACGGTCGAGACCGACGAGGGTGAAGGCCGCGTGGTGGGCCACGACGTGCCGCGCGACGAGGTCGTCGTCCGGCTGTCCGACGGGGGCCGGCGCACGTCGTGCTCGCGGGCCTCGGTGTGCGGCTCGCGGGCCGCGTACGAGAGCCGCTGACCGGACGGGTCGGTCAGCGACCGCTCACGGGTCGAAGCGGTAGCCCATCCCGCGCAGCGTGGTGAGCAGCTTGCGGCTCGGAGGATGCTTCTCGATCTTGGCGCGTACGCGGCGGATGTGCTCGGTGACGGTGGCGGGATCCTGAAAGCGGGTGCCCCACACGTGCTCGAGCAGCTCCTCGCGGCTGAACACCTCGCGCGGCCGGCCGGCGAGGAAGGCGAAGAGCTCGTACTCGCGGGCGGTCAGGTCGATCTTCTCGTCGGCGATGTGCACCTCGCGCGCCCGCGGGTCGATCACCAGGTCGCCGAAGACCAGCGGCTCGCCACCGGGGCGGCGCTCCTCCGTGGGCCGGCGGCGCAACCGGGCGCGTACGCGGGCGACCAGCTCGCGCAGCGAGTACGGCTTCAACACGTAGTCGTCGGCGCCGAGCTCGAGGCCGACGACGCGGTCGACCTCCTCACCCCGGCCGGTCAGCATGATCACCGGGACGTCGGAGAGCTGGCGGAGCCGGGACAGCACCGCGAAGCCGTCGAGCCGCGGCAGGCCGATGTCCAGCACGACGAGGTCGATCGCCGGGTTGGCCTGGAAGAGCTGCAGCGCGAGCTCGCCGTCGGAGGCCTCGATGACGCGGTAGCCGTAGCGCTCGAGGCTGCGGGCCAATGCGAGCCGCGAGCCCTCGTCGTCCTCGGCGACCAGCAGCGTCGCCCCCGCACCCGGTGAGCCGGACTGACCGTTCGAAACCGCCGGCCCCCCAGGTGTCGCCATGCGCCGACGATAGACGGACGATCAGTCAGGCGTTCGTGCACCTCGCCTGCGGCCCGGCGTGTGGCAAACTGGCGAGGCGTCAGTCGGGGCAGCACGTGCGCCCGGGCCTGACCGTGCCGGAGTAGCTCAGTGGCAGAGCAATCGCCTCGTAAGCGATAGGTCAAGGGTTCAATCCCCTTCTCCGGCTCTCCTGCGGTCCCGATCCGCTGGTGAAGGTGGGACAGTGGTTGAGGTGCGGCCGTGACGATCCGGGTGACCCGGCTGCGCCGGCAGAACTACAAGAAGACGCTCGAGATCTACGTCGACGACCAACTGGTGGCGCGCCTGCCACCCCGGGTCTCGGCCAAGGTCCGCGGCACCGGCGCCCGGCAGCAGATCGTCGTGAAGTGCGAGGGCATGATCGACAGCGAGCCCATGATCGTCTCCGACCCGGGCTACGGGCGGATGATCGGCGTGCTGGTCAGCTACACCCCGCGGCGCACCGGCTTCTTCTCCAAGCCCGAGAAGCTGCTGAAGGTCGAGCACATGGGCGAGGCCGACGAGCCGGACGAGAAGGTCTGACCCTGCCGCAGCTGCGCGCTTAGCCCAGCCGGGGGACGCCGAACGACCGACAAGTGCCGCACTGAGCCGGTCCGGAGCGGCGCCGATAGATCCCTGTGGCCGAGGAACTGACGACGCTGGTCGCCGGTCAGCTGGCGCGGGTGATGGGCCTGGCGCACCGCCACCTCGATGTCGACGTCATGTTCGTCGCCGACCTGGCCGACGGCCGGCAGATGTACGGCTGGGTACAGGGCCGCGTCGGCTGGTATCCGGTGGGGGACGACGCGGGGATGCTGCGTCAGCTGCGGCTGACCGAGGAGACCCACACGCCGACGGCCATGGGCGTACCGGTGCGCCTGGACGACGGCACCGTGTTCGGCAGCCTGTGCTGCCTGCGGGATTCCCCGCGGCCGTTCCGCCAACGCGACCTGCACTTCCTGCGCATGCTCGCCGACCTGGTGGCCTCGGAGCTGACCGAGCTCATCACGCACACGAAGGCCCGCGACCGCATCGCCGCGCTGCTGGAGCACAAGCACCTGACGATCGCCCTGCAGCCCATCTTCGACGTGCACGACGGCACCTGCCTCGGGGTGGAGGCGCTTTCCCGCTTCCCACCCGGCTATGGGCAGACACAGCAGATCTTCGAGTCGGCGTACCGGGTGGGCCTCGGGCTGCCGCTGGAGCGCCTCGCGCTCGGCCGGGCCATCGAGGCGGCGCCGCTGCTGGACCCCAAGTGCTACCTGTCCGTGAACCTCACCCCGGCGGTCGTGCACGCCCTCGCCTGGGCGGTCGAGCGGCAGGCCGGGCTGATGCCGAACCTGGTGCTGGAGATCACCGAGCACGCGGCGGTGGAGAGCTACGCGCGGCTGCGCGACACCCTGAAGCTCGCCCGCGAGCTCGGCCTGCGGCTCGCGATCGACGACGCGGGGGCGGGCTACGCGTCGCTCAAGCACGTCATCGAGCTGGAGCCGGACATCATCAAGATCGACCGGTCACTGGTGGACGGGGTGGCCGACGACCGGGCCCGGCGCAGCGTCGTCAGCGCCTTCGTGCTGCTCGCGCTCGACCAGGGCTCGAGCGTGGTCGCCGAGGGGGTCGAGCGCGAGGTGGATCTCGACGCGATCCGGGACCTCGGCGTCGACGCGGCCCAGGGCTACCTGCTGGCCCGGCCGACCGTCGACCGCAGCGAGCTGCGCAGCTGGCTGCACGACGGCTCGGCCACCGCCGACACCCGGAGCCGTCAGCTGATCAGCTGATCAGCTGATCAGCTCAGCTGGGTCCAGGAACGCCGAAAGGCCCGGGTCGTCGTGACCCGGGCCTCTCGTCTGTTGCGTCGGATCAGGAGGTGGAGGACTGGTAGCTCTGCACCTTGGTGACGTTCTTCTCGTCGCAGTTGTACGGACCCGTGTTGGGGTTCGTGACCTTCTCGTCGTACTGCCAGCCGGTGGCCGTCAGCTTGATGAGCAGCCAGCACTTGTTGATCTGCGGGTCGGTCGTGCTCAGGGAGACGGGGGCGGCGAGGCCTCCGGCGTCCCAGGACGTCTCCGCCGCGGCCTTCTGCAGCACGCAGTCACGCGTGAGGTTGGAGCCGCAGGCCGTGGCCTCCTTGGCGAAGAGCGTCCAGGCGCTCATCGACAGGGCGGTGAAGTCCGTGAAGCGCGGCTTGTCGATCGCTGCGTTCAGGATGTCCTTGACCTGCTTGATCACCGGGTACTTCGTCTCGTCCATCTCGAACGCGAGGTGACCCATGCCGACGTAGGTGTCGGGGAAGGTGCCGGCCGCCTTGGCCGCCTGCACCGCGTTGTCGAGGTAGTACTGCACGCTGTACAGACCGAACGCGGGGTTCCACCCGACGTTCTTCATCGCCTGGAAGAGCACCGAGAAGTCCTGACCGACGATCTGGTCGTAGCCGACCGTCCCGGCGCCCTTCATCTCTTCCATGTACGGCCGGTAGTTGTCGACCGCGGCCGGCTGCTGCTGCAGCACGGTGACCTTGTTGCCGGTGTCCTTCAGCGACTGCTGGATGCGCAGCCCCTGCGGGATCAGCGAGGCGATGGTGCTGGAGCCGATGCCGACGCCGCCGGTCTTGGCGGCCGGGTAGGCGTCGATGAGCAGGCGCAGCGGCCCGTACGGGTACTGCTCCGGGTTCGAGGGCTGCACGCTGACCTGGTACTTCGACTTCGCCGTGGACGGGCCGACGGTGTAGGCGAAGAGGTCGCCCTGCTGGCAGGCCTCACGCGGCTTGACGCCGGCGTCGTCGAAGGCGTTGCCGTTTCCGACGAGCATGAAGTCCTTCTGGCAGGCGTTGGTGAAGGCCTGTCCGACGTTGAAGAGCTTCGCGTCCCACTTGTCGAGCACGAGCTTGCGGCCGTTGATGCCGCCGGCCGCGTTGCACCACTTGACGAAGGCGTCGCCGGTGTCGAAGAACTCCTGCTCGAGGCCCGGCACGGCGGCCGCACCCGGGTCGCCGGTGGTGCCGAGGCGGATCTCGCTGTCGGTGATGCCCTTGGCGGTCGCGCCCTTGGCGTCGCCGGGGCCGCAGATGCCCTTCAGCGTGCCGAAGTCGCCGGCCGTGGTGGTGGTCGCCGAGGAGGCGGCGGCGGTGGGTGCCGTGCCGCCACCGGTGCTGCCGCCGGTCGGGGTGTCGTTGGCCGAACGGCCACATGCAGCGGTGAAGCCCAGGGTGGCGACGGCGAGCGCCACCACGGCCTTGCTGGTCACGGCGGTGCGCCGAGATCGCATTAACTCTCCAGAATTTCGCAGAAGATCATCGCGGCCGGGCGGGGCCCGACCTGTGCCCAGACGGGCGTCCGGTCCTGTCACGGAACCAAGGGCGTGAATGTAGCAGCCGTCACATGGCCGTCGTTGCCGGAACACGGCGCTGACGTGCGCCGTTGAGGCGCCTACGTTGCCGACGATGCCCCAGCGGCGATGTGCAGGGCCTGGTGTCCGAGGCCGTTCGTCCTGGACAAACCGGACGAGTGCGGACAATGCCGTTCGGCCGAGCAGGCGTTCCGCCGACAGACGTTAGGTCGCTCACACTCCGCGGGCCGTGCGGTTGGATCATGCGTCGACGGGGCGCGCCGCACCTCGGCGCCGACGCACCCGGTTACGGTCGACCACCATGACAGCGCCCGGTCCGACCGCGTACGTCCTCGGCGGCGGCGGGCTCCTCGGCGCGGCCGAGGTGGGCATGCTGCAGGCGCTCTCAGAGGCCGGCGTCACCCCGGACCTCGTACTGGGATCGTCGGTCGGCGCCCTGAACGGGGCGCTGATCGCGGCCGATCCCGGGCCGGGCGCGGTACGCCGGCTCACCGGCCTCTGGGAGGCCCTCGGCACCGACGACGTCTTCGCCAGCTCCCTGCTCGGGCAGGTGCGCACGCTCGCCCGCTCCCGCACGCATCTGCACAGCAACGCCAAGCTGCGCTCGCTGATCGAGGCGCAGACGCCGGTGGGCCGCATCGAGGAGCTCGCCGTGCCGTTCCAGTGCGTCGCGGTCAGCATCGAGACGGCCCGCGCGCGCTGGTTCGACTCCGGCCCGCTCGCCGACGCGGTGCTCGCGTCCTGCGCCGTCCCCGGCCTGCTCCCCCCGGTGGCCGTCGACGGCGAGCACTACCTCGACGGCGGCCTCGTCGACTCGCTGCCGCTGGGCCGCGCGGTGCGGCTCGGAGCCCGGCGCATCTACGTGCTGCACGTCGGGCGCATCGAGCGTCCGCTCGCCGTGCCGCGCTGGCCGTGGGAGGTCGGGCTGGTGGCGTTCGAGGTGACCCGGCGCCACCGCTTCGTCGAGGACCTCACCACCGTCCCGGACGGGGTCGAGGTGCACGTCCTGCCGGCCGGCGACGAGAGCACCCCGCTCGCGACGCTGCGCTACCGCGACAGCAGGAGTGTGGCGGCCCGCATCGAGCGCGCCCACCGGGCGGCTGCCGGCTACCTCGCCGAGCACCCGCCGGCCCCGAGACCCCCCGAGCCTTCGTGACCGTCCCGGTGCCGCCGTGGCTGCTGCGCCGGCTCCTGCTCGCGCCGCTCATGCCCGTGCTGGCCGCCATCGCCCTCGCACTGTTTCCGGTGGTGGTGGTCCTTCAAGGGCTCGGCGCGGGCCGTACGTACGTGGCCGGTCTGGTGCGCCCACGACGGCAGCACCGCCCCATCCGTTGGCGGCTGCCCCGGGTCTGGGCGTTCGCGATCATCTACCTGACGGTCGAGACCTGCTGCCTGCTCAGTTGCCTGGCCCTGTGGCTCGCCTCGGGCTGCGGATGGCGGCTGCAGTCACCCCGCCAGCAGGCATGGCATCTCGCGCTGCTGCGCCGTGTGCTCGCGACCCTGGTGGCGGCGGCCGGCTTCGTGTTCCGCTTCCGGCTCACGGTGGAGGAGCCGGAGACCGCCGCCGGGCCCGACCGCATGGCCGCGCCGAAGCCGATCCTCGTCCTCGCGCGGCACGCCGGCCCGGGCGCCTCCTTCGTGCTGGTGCACCTGCTGCTGTCGCGCTACGGCCGCCGGGTGCGGGTCGTGATGAAGGAGCAGCTGCGGCTCGACCCGTCCTTCGACGTCCTGCTGACCCGGCTCGGCTGCTCGTTCATCGCCACCGGCCGCCGGAGGCACGAGGATCCCGTCGAGGTCATCGCCCGGGCCGCCGGAGCACTCACGGAGGGCGACGCGCTGCTGCTCTATCCCGAAGGCGGCGACTGGACGCCGACCCGCCAGCTGCTGGCCGTGAGACGGCTGCGTCGGCGGGGGCTGCTCCAGCAGGCCAGGCAGGCCGAGGGGATGCCGCACGTGCTCCCGCCGCGACCGGCCGGCACGCTCGCGGCACTGCGGGCTGCGCCCTACGCCGACGTCGTCGTCTTCAACCACACCGGCCAGGACCAGCTGATCGACGCGCTGTCGATCTGGCACGCGCTGCCGCTGCGGCGCAGCCTGGACCTCATCTGGTGGCGCGAGCCGGTCGAGGGCATCCCGCAGTCCGACGAGGACCGCATCTCGTGGCTGCTGACGCTGTGGCAGCGCATCGACGCGTGGATCGCCGAGCAGCACCGGATCGTGCCCGTACACGGCGAGAGGCCGGCCGGGCACCTGGCCCGGCCGGCCTTGTACGAGGGACGTGTGGAGTAGGCCCTCAGGACGCGAGGGCGTCCTCGGACTGCCCGTCGGCCTCGGTCAGGTCGACGACCTCCGACGAGGCCTGCTCGCGCACCGATCGCTTGTGGGCGAGCAGCTTGGCGTCGCCCTGCCGGATGACGTTGCGCACGTGATCGGCCTCCTGGGGAGGCAGACCGGCGAAGAGGATCTTCTCGAGATCATTGCGGTGTTCCATGAAAGCCTCGCCTGAAGAAGACGAGGTGAGCCCATGAAAGAGCCCACCCCTCAAGGGATTGGCTTTTCTCTGAGCCAAGGTCAACTCTAGGGGGCCCTCCGGAACAGCGCCACTTCGCCTGATCAGCCCTGGATGGCCGCCTCGTCCGCGGCGAGCCGCTCGGCCTCGTGCTCGGCGAGCCGCTTGCGGGAGGCGATGATCTCGGCCTCGGCCTCCTTGCGGCCGACCCAGCTCGCACCCTCGACGGACTTGCCGGGCTCGAGGTCCTTGTAGGTCTCGAAGAAGTGCTGGATCTCGAGCCGCTCGAACTCCGGCACGTGACGCAGGTCGCGCAGGTGCTCGCGGCGGATGTCGGCGACGGGGATGCAGAGCACCTTCTCGTCGGGACCCTTCTCGTCGCTCATCTGGAACATGCCGATGGTCCGGCAGCGGATCAGGCAGCCCGGGAAGGTCGCCTCGTCCAGCAGCACCAGCGCGTCGAGCGGGTCGCCGTCGCCGCCGAGGGTGCCTTCGATGAAGCCGTAGTCGGAGGGGTAGCGCGTCGCCGTGAACAGCATCCGGTCGAGCCGGATCCGCCCGGTGTCGTGGTCCATCTCGTACTTGTTGCGCGTGCCTCGCGGGATCTCGATGAAGACATCGAATTCCATGGGTGCCTCCCGTTTCAGCACGTCGACGGCGAAGAGCTCGCCGACGCCTGCATGAGCATGATCGATGACAAGTGTGTATCGGCCGGCCCCCTCGCGGGTGCATGCCACCCGGGCAGCGGGCCCGGTGTGGCTCCAGTCTCGCGTACGCGGGCGGCGAACCCGTCGGCACACCCGCCGTTGTCGGCGCCGTCACGACCCCGGCGGCCCGGCCGACGGCCCTCGAGGCGGGCGCAGGGCCGCGCGTACGCTCGGCTGATGAGCAGCGGCGAGCTGGTCGACTGGGACCTCGCGGGCCGCACCGGGCGCCGGTTGTGCCGTCCTGGCCCCGCCCTCAGCCGGGCCGAGGCGGGTGCCGTGGTCTCCGAGCTGCGGGCGCTGGCCGACGAGGCCGAGGGCCACGTCGTCGAGTACACGAAGCTGATCCCGGCCGGTGGCGCCCCGCCCGTCGCGGTGGTCGACCGCCCGGGCTGGCTGGACGCCAACGTCTCCGGCCTGCGGACCATGTCCGATCCGCTGCTGCAGGCCGTCGTCGCGAAGGTGGGCGACGAGAAGCCGCCGTCCGCCGCCGCACGCAAGGTGTCGGGCGTCCAGGTCGGCAGCCTGCTCGCCTACCTGTCGGGCAAGGTGCTCGGCCAGTACGAGATCTTCGGGGCCGGCGCCGGCCGCGACGACATCCCGGCGAGCGGGCGGCTGCTGCTGGTGGCGCCCAACATCGCCGACGTGGAGCGCCGCCTCGACGTGCCGCACCGCGACTTCCGGCTGTGGGTCTGCCTGCACGAGCAGACCCACCGCGTCCAGTTCACCGCCGTGCCGTGGCTGCGCGCGCACCTCGAGTCCGAGCTCGGCGCGTTCGCGCAGGTCACCGACCTCGACCCCAACGCCATGTCGGCACGCCTCAAGGCCGCTGTCGGCGCCGCCCGGCGGCGCGAGAAGGCGAGCCTCGTCGAGCTGCTGCAGACCCCGGAGCAGCGCGTGGTGCTCGACCGGCTGCAGGCGATCATGACCCTGCTCGAAGGCCACGCCGACCAGGTCATGGACGCCGTCGGCCCGTCGGTGGTGCCGAGCGTGCGCACCATCCGCGAGCGCTTCGAGCGCCGCCGCGACGGCATGTCGCCGATCGACCGGATGATCCGCCGGCTGCTCGGGCTCGACCTGAAGCTCCAGCAGTACCGGCAGGGCGGCGCCTTCGTCCGCGCCGTCGTCGACCAGGTCGGCGTCTCCGGCTTCAACACGGTGTGGGAGTCGCCGCAGACGCTGCCCACGCGTGCCGAGCTCACGGCGCCGCACTCGTGGCTCACGCGGGTCCTCGGGCTCAGCCCGGCCGCCTGAGCAGATGGGTGGCCCGCCGGCGGCCGTGAGCGCGGTGCGCGGGGCCGTACGCACCGCGCTGCAGGAACTGGCCCCGGGCACCCGGGTGCTGGTCGCCGGCTCCGGCGGCCCCGACTCGACGGCGCTCGCGGCCGCCACCGCCTTCGTCGCTCCCCGGCTGGGGCTGGCCGCCGGCTTCGCGTGCGTCGACCACGGGTGGGCGGCCGACTCCTCCGCAAGCGCCGCGCAGGCGGTGGCCACCGCCGATCAGCTCGGCCTCACCCCGGCGGTCGTGCTGCGGGCGGAGCCGACCCGTACCGAAGGCGCCGCCCGCGAGGTCCGCCGCCGGCTGCTCGCCGCGGAGGCCGCTCGGCAGGGGGCGCCCGTCGTCCTGCTGGCGCACAGCCTCGACGACCAGGCCGAGACCGTGCTGCTCGGGCTCGGCCGGGGCAGCGGGGCCCGGTCGCTCGCCGGGATGGCGGCGCGTACGGACCCGTGGTGGCGCCCGCTGCTCGGCCTGCGCCGCGAGGTGCTGCGCACCAGCTGCACCGACCTCGGCCTGACCGTCCGGGACGACCCGTCGAACACCGATCCGCGCCACGCCCGCTCCCGCGTACGCCATGAAGCCCTGCCCACGCTGGACCGGGTGCTCGGGCCCGGGATCGCGGAGGCGCTCGCCCGCACCGCCAATCTGTTACGCGCTGACGCCGACACGCTGGACGCCCTCGCCGCCGACGCCGGGTGCGGTCTCGAGGTGGACACCCTCGCGGCGCTGCTGCCCGCCGTGCGCAGCCGGGTGCTGCGCTCCGCCGCCCTCGCGGCCGGCTGCCCGGCCACCGATCTGTCCGCAGGTCACGTCGCCGCACTGGACGCGCTCGTCACCGGCTGGCACGGTCAGGGACCGCTGCACCTGCCCGGGCCTGTCACCGCCCGCCGCCGGGGTGGAAGGATCGAACTCGAACGTGCCGTGCGTCCCGAGCCGCCAGTCGAATAGAGGCCTCCGAGCTGATGACCTCCGAGCTGATAACTCCGTCGTCGAGCGAGCCCACGCACCCCGACGTCGCGTCGGTGCTGATCACCGAGGAGCAGATCGCGGAGAAGGTCGCCGAGATGGCGGCGGCGATCGACCGTGACTACGCCGGCCTGAGCGTGCTGCTCGTCGGCGTGCTGAAGGGCGCCACGATGGTGATGGCCGACCTCTCCCGGGCCCTCACCGTCGACGCGACCCTCGAGTTCATGGCCGTGAGCTCGTACGGCACGTCGACCAACTCCTCGGGCGTGGTGCGCATCCTCAAGGACCTGGACCGCTCCATCGAGGGCGCGCACGTGCTCGTCGTCGAGGACATCATCGACTCCGGGCTGACCCTGTCCTGGCTGCTGCGCAACCTCAAGAGCCGCCACCCGGCATCGGTGCAGGTCGTGACCCTGCTGCGCAAGCCCGACGCCCTCAAGGTCGCGGTCGACGTGCGCTATGTCGGCTTCGACATCCCGAGCGCCTTCGTCGTCGGCTACGGCCTGGACTACGCCGAGCGCTACCGCACGTTGCCGTACGTGGGCACGCTGACCGAGGAAGCGATCGCCCGCGGCGCGAGCTGACGCCGCGCTCACCTGCACCCCGTCGGAACACAGCTCCGACCTGGATCGTTCGACCCCATGTCAGGCACTGCGGTGAATCCCGCGTCGGCGTTACGCTGAGTCGCACGCCGAAAGCACCAGCCCTGGCGGGCAATCGAGAGGTCAGGAGGAAGGGCGCCTCGCCCGGGCGCCCTAACGGGATTGAACCGTAAGCGACTTATCCGCGGTTGGGTGCCTTGGGCACTGCTCGCGCTGATCGTGCTGCTGTTCGTCAGCAACGTCTTCACCGGGTCGAGCGACTACAAGAGTCGCGACCTCAACTTCGTCCAGCAGCAGATCGCGGCCACGACCGGTAACCGGGACGAGAACGTCGTCGACGCCACGATCAAGGACAGCAAGCAGCTGATCCAGATCACGGAGCAGAACGGCAGCAAGTACCAGGCGTCCTACGCGACGCAGCAGGCGCTGCCGCTGGCCCAGTCGCTGAACGCCAAGGACATCAAGTACTCGGTGTCGGTCGAGCGCAGCAGCGTGTGGCTGTCGGTCATCCTCAACTTCCTGCCGATCCTGCTGGTCGTCGGCCTCCTGCTGTTCTTCATGAACTCGATGCAGGGCGGCGGCAGCCGGGTCATGAACTTCGGCAAGTCGAAGGCGAAGCTGGTCAGCAAGGACACGCCGAAGACCACCTTCGCCGACGTGGCCGGCGCCAACGAGGCCATCGAGGAGCTCGAGGAGATCAAGGAGTTCCTGGCAAACCCGGCGAAGTTCCAGGCCGTCGGCGCCAAGATCCCCAAGGGCGTCCTCCTGTACGGCCCTCCCGGCACCGGCAAGACGCTGCTCGCCCGGGCGGTCGCCGGTGAGGCAGGGGTGCCGTTCTACTCGATCTCCGGCTCCGACTTCGTCGAGATGTTCGTCGGTGTCGGTGCGAGCCGCGTGCGTGACCTCTTCGAGCAGGCCAAGACCAATGCGCCGGCGATCATCTTCGTCGACGAGATCGACGCGGTGGGTCGCCACCGCGGCGCCGGCCTCGGCGGTGGGCACGACGAGCGCGAGCAGACCCTCAACCAGCTGCTCGTGGAGATGGACGGCTTCGACGCCAAGACCGGGGTCATCCTGATCGCGGCGACCAACCGTCCCGACATCCTCGACCCGGCGCTGCTGCGGCCCGGCCGCTTCGACCGCCAGATCGTGGTCGACCGGCCCGACCTCGAGGGCCGCAAGGGCATCCTCGCGGTGCACGCCAAGGGCAAGCCGATCGCCGGTGACGTCGACCTCGCGGTCATCGCCCGGCGCACCCCCGGCTTCACCGGTGCCGACCTCGCCAACGTGCTGAACGAGGCGGCGCTGCTGACCGCCCGGCAGGACAAGCAGCTGGTCGACATGAGCGCGCTCGAGGAGAGCATCGACCGCGTCATCGCCGGCCCGGAGCGCAAGACCCGGATGATGAGCGAGGCCGAGAAGAAGATCATCGCTTACCACGAGGGCGGCCACGCCCTGGTGGCTCACGCCCTGCCGAACACCGACCCGGTGCACAAGGTGACGATCCTGCCGCGCGGTCGCGCGTTGGGCTACACCATGCAGCTCCCGGTCGAGGACAAGTACCTGCAGACCCGGTCGGAGATGCTCGACCAGATGGCGGTGCTGCTCGGCGGGCGCACGGCGGAGGAGCTCGTCTACCACGAGCCCACCACCGGCGCGAGCAACGACATCGAGAAGTCGACGGCGATCAGCCGGGCGATGGTCACGCAGTACGGCATGAGCGACGCCCTCGGGGCGCTCAAGTTCGGCCAGGACTCCGGCGAGGTCTTCCTCGGCCGCGACATGGGCCACCAGCGTGACTACTCCGAAGAGGTCGCGGCCCGGATCGACGAGGAGGTGCGGCGCCTGATCGAGGCGGCGCACGACGAGGCGTTCGAGGTGCTCGTGCAGTATCGCGACGTGCTCGACAACCTCGTTCTGCGGCTCATGGAGCAGGAGACCCTGTCCAAGGACGAGGTGCTCGAGGTCTTCGCGCCGGTCGTGAAGCGCCCGAGCCGCGGGTCGTGGAGCGGCACCGGCCGTCGTCGCCCGTCGGACCGGCCGCCGGTCATGACCAAGCACGAGCTGGCGGCACTCGCCGCGGCCGGGTCCAACGGGACCAACGGCAACGGCAGCGCCACCGGGCTGGTCTACCCGCAGTCGCTCACCAAGGACGCGACGAGCAACGAGCCGGGCCCCGGAATCGTCTGACCGATCCCCGGCGTTCCACCGACAGCCGCCCCGACGCTCCGGCGTCCGGGCGGCTGTCGTACGTCTGACAGCATCAAGGCCGCCACCGCACATCCTCGGCCGTGCGCCGAGAAGGAGGAAATCGTGACCAACGGGGCAGAGAAGCCCGCTGCGAAGGCGCCGTTCGACGCCGCCCGCGCCGAGGCCGCCGTTCGTGAGCTCCTGTTCGCCATCGGCGAGGACCCGGAGCGCGAGGGGCTGCTCGACACGCCCGCCCGGGTGGCGCGGGCGTACCGGGAGTTCTTCGAGGGCCTGCAGCAGGACCCGGACCAGATCCTCACGACGATCTTCGACGAGGGCCACGACGAGATGGTCCTGGTGCGCGACATCAGCTTCACCTCGTTCTGCGAGCACCACCTGGTGCCGTTCATGGGCAAGGCGTCGGTCGGCTACATCCCGAACGAGTCGGGCCAGATCACCGGCCTGTCCAAGCTCGCCCGCCTGGTCGACGTCTACGCCCGGCGTCCGCAGGTGCAGGAGCGGCTGACCACCCAGATCGCCGACACGCTCGAGAAGGTGCTGAAGCCGCGGGGGGTCATCGTCGTCCTGCAGGCCGAGCACCAGTGCATGTCGATCCGCGGGGTGCGCAAGCCCGGCGCGCTCACGGTGACGTCGGCCGTACGCGGCCAGTTCCGTACATCTGTGGCCACCAGAAGCGAGGCCATGAGCCTCATCCTGTCGACACGCTGACCGATGAGAATCCTGGAACCGACATAACGCACGCGGCCTTTCCGATCGGGGGGTCGCCCGCGACGACGTCCGAGGATGATTCCCGAGCGATGACCACCCGTGAGGCCCGTGCGTCCGCGTCAGCACCGAAGGCACGGTCGGCCCCGGATCCCGACGGGCAGGGCAGGTCGCCGTCGCCCGAGCGGCCGAGCGAGCCGGCGCTGACGTACTTCGCGCGCCGGCATCGCTTCATCCCCGGGCTCGCCGGCTTCCTGACCCTCGTCGTCGGCGTGCTGAACGTGCTGTCGGCGATCACGCCGGCGCTGCGGTCACGCGCCCGCGAGGTCCAGGACTTCGTGCCCGGGGCGCTCTCGCACAGCGCCGCCGCCCTCACCCTGGTGCTCGGCGTCGTCCTGATCCTGCTCGCCCGGGCGCTGCGCCGGCGCAAGCGGCGGGCCTGGCGGGCGACGGTCGTGCTGCTGGCCGCCTCGATCGTCACGCACATCGCCAAGGGCCTCGACGTCGAAGAGGCGATCGTCGCCTTCGTCCTGCTCATCGGCCTCGTGCTCTACCGGCGCGACTTCTACGCCAAGGGTGACCCGTCGACCCGCTGGCGCGCGCTCTGGTACGGCGCAGGCGTCTTCGTCTTCGCGATCGTCATCGGCATGGTGCTGCTGCAGCTGCGCACCGGCCGGATGGTCGGGCCCCATCCGCTGTCGGCCCAGTTCGAGCACGTGCTGCGCGGCCTGGTCGGCTTCGACGGTCCGCTGCACTTCCGTCCCGAGGGGGTCGACGACCTCGTCGCCCGCGTACTCGGCGGGATGGGGCTGCTCATCGCCCTCACCGTCATCTACCTCGTCCTGCGCCCACCGGAGCCGCGGTCGATGCTGACCCGCGAGGACGAGACCCAGATGCGGGCCCTGCTCGGCGGCCCGCACGGCGGTCGCGACTCGCTCGGCTACTTCGCCCTGCGGCGCGACAAGAGCGTCGTCTGGTCGCCGACCCGCAAGGCCGCGATCGCGTACCGGGTGGTGTCGGGCGTCGTGCTCGCGAGCGGTGACCCCCTCGGTGACCCCGAGGCGTGGCCGGGTGCGATCAAGGAGTTCATGGCACTGGCCGACGAGCACGCCTGGACCCCGGCGGTCATCGGGTGCAGCGAGGCCGGCGGCACCGCGTATGCCCGCGTGGGTGGCATGTCGGCCCTCGAGTTCGGCGACGAGGCCGTCGTCGAGCTCTGTGACTTCTCCCTCGACGGCCGGGCCATGCGCAACGTGCGCCAGGCCTGCGGGCGGCCCGAGCGCGCCGGCTACACCGTCCGGGTCTCCCGATCGTCCGACATCACCGAGGAGGACCGCCTCCAGCTGCGGCAGCAGGCGGCCGCCTGGCGCGGCAGCGAGACCGAGCGCGGCTTCTCGATGGCCCTCGGCCGCTTCTTCGACCCCGACGACGGCCAGTGCGCCGCCGTCATGGCGTTCGACGCCGACGCCCAGCTGCGCGGCTTCCTGCACTTCGTCCCGTGGGGCAAGGACGGTCTGTCGCTGGACCTCATGCGGCGCGACCGTGACGCCGAGAACGGCATCAACGAGTTCCTGATCGTCAACGCGCTCAAGCAGGCGCCGGAGCTCGGCGTGAAGCGGGTGTCGCTGAACTTCGCGGTCTTCCGCTCGGCGCTCGAGCGCGGCGAGAAGCTCGGCGCCGGGCCCGTGCTCAAGGCGTGGCGCGGGATCCTGGTCTTCTTCTCCCGCTGGTTCCAGATCGACTCGCTGTACCGGTTCAACGCCAAGTTCCGGCCGATCTGGGAGCCGCGCTTCGTCTGCTACCCGGGTGGACGCGACCTGCCGCGCATCGCGATCGCCATGCTCGAGGCGGAGGCGTTCATCGTCTGGCCGAAGCCCAAGCTGCGCCGGATCGTCCGGCACGTACTGCCCTCCTCCGCCCAGCAGGGGTAGCCGACCTGGGCTGCGGCCCGGCTGCAGCAAGATGGCGGGCATGACTCCGTCCGTCCCCGGGCTGCTCGGCACCGCCGGAGCCGGCCGCACGCTGGTCATGGGGATCATCAACGTCACGCCGGACTCGTTCTCCGACGGCGGCGTCTACGCCGACCCGCGTGAGGCGTGCGGTGCGGGGATGACGATGCTCGCCGACGGCGCCGACCTCATCGACGTGGGCGGGGAGTCCACCCGGCCCGGCGCCACCCGCATCTCCACCGCGGAGGAGCTGCGCCGGATCCTGCCGGTGGTCGAGGAGCTGGCCGCCGCCGGGGCCCGGGTCAGCGTCGACACCAGCCGGGCCGAGGTCGCGCGGGCGGCGCTCGACGCCGGGGCGTGCCTGGTCAACGACGTGACGGGCGGCTCGGATCCCGAGATGTTCGCCCTGGTGGCCCGGCGCCGCGTGCCCTACGTGCTCATGCACGGCCGCGGGCCGAGCGTCGACATGCAGCAGCGGGCGCGCTACGCGGACGTCGTCGACGACGTCTGCGCCGAGCTCGGCGACCGGCTCGCCGCCGCGGAGGCGGCCGGGATCGACCGCGCGGCGCTGGTGCTCGACCCGGGCATCGGCTTCGCCAAGAACGCCGAGCACAACTGGGCGCTGCTGGCCGCCCTCGACCGGCTGTCCTCGCTCGGGGCGCCGCTGCTGGTCGGCACCAGCCGCAAGTCCTTCCTCGGCCGGCTGCTGCCCGACGCCGGCGGCCACCCGAGGCAGGTCGACCGGCGCGACGCGGCGACGCTTGCCACCACCGCACTCGCCGCCGAGCACGGGGCCTGGGCGGTGCGTGTGCACGAGGTGCGGGCGAGCGCCGACGCCGTACGCGTGGTCGCCGCCTGGAACGCGTCCCGGCGCGCCGCACAGCAGCCCCGTGACCCGCAGAATGGGACGCATGGCTGAGATCCGGCTCCGCGGGCTGCGGCTGCGCGGCTTCCACGGCGTCTTCGACCACGAGAAGCGTGACGGTCAGGACTTCGTCATCGACGCCACGCTCGAGATCACCGACCCGGCCCGCGACGACCTGGAGCTCACCGCCGACTACGGGGTGCTCGCGGGGCGCCTCGCCGAGGTGGTCACCGGTGAGCCGGTCGACCTCATCGAGACCCTCGCCCAGCGGCTGCTGGCGGTGTGCCAGAGCACGCCGGGCGTGCTGCGCAGCTCGGTCACGGTGCACAAGCCGCAGGCGCCCATCCCCCTGGACTTCGCCGACGTGACGGTGACGGTGCGCTCGTCGGCGACGGCGGCGCTCGCCCTCGGGTCCAACCTCGGCGACCGGCTGGCCCACCTGCAGGCGGCGGTCGACCTGCTCTGTCCGCTCGCCGTCTCGCGGGTGTACGAGACCGACCCCGTCGGCGGACCCGAGCAGGACCCGTACCTGAACGCCGTCGTCCTGGTGCCGGCCGCCGCCCCGCTCCGGCTGCTGAGGCAGGCGCAGGCCGTCGAGCAGGCCCGGGATCGCGTACGCGAGGTGCGCTGGGGGCCTCGCACGCTGGACGTCGACCTGCTCGACGTGGCCGGCCTCCGGCTCGACACGCCCGAGCTGACGCTCCCCCACCCACGCGCCGCCGAGCGCGGCTTCGTCCTGGCCCCGTGGCTCGACGTCGCCCCCGAAGCGGTCGTCCCCGGCGCCGGGCGGGTGGCCGACCTGCTCGCCGGGGTACGCGCAGCCGACCCGCACGGGGTACGCCTCACCGAGCACGTCCTGCGGTGACGCCCACCCGGCCGTGGCAGCTGATCGCCTCCGGCGCCGTCGCCTTCCTCCTCACCTACGTCCTGATGCGGGTCTACTACCTGACCTCGCTGACGTCCTCGCTGCCGCGCACCCCCGTCCTGTCGGTGGCGGTCGTCGCGCTGGTCGAGGCCGAGCTCGGCCGCGGCGTCCGCTCCCGGCTCGCCGGCCGGCCCGGCACCCGGGCGATCCTGCCGATCACGGTCGCCCGCTACGCCGCACTGGCCCGGGCCAGCAGCATCGCCGGCGCCCTGGTGGTCGGGGCCTGGGCCGGCGTGCTCGCGTACACCGCCCCGCGCGGGGATCAGCCCCCGGTCGCGGGGGCGGACACCATCACCGCGGCCCTGGGTGTCGCCTCGGGCGCGGCACTGATCGCGGCGGCGCTCTGGCTCGAGTACGGATGTCGGCAACGCTGGCGGTGATCGGCCTGCACGAAATCGAGGAGCCCGCGTGTCGTGCGCAGCTTTCCCGGGGATTAGCCGCTTAATGGGCCGGGTTTGTCAGACGCTGCCGTTACTCTGTGCGCAGTTTCAAACCCCCGCTTTTCGCGACCCCCCCGCCTGCCCTGACCCGCGCCTGAAGGATGTCCGTGCACCCTCCGCCCGATCCCGACCGTGCAGACGTCCCGACGGTCAAGATCGAGAAGGATGCCGACGGCGCAGCCGGGGCGACCCCGCCCGCAGCGGCACCCGAAGCGCCGCCGACGGTGCCGACACCGGCCGTGCCGTCAGGCGCTCGCGCCACCGCTGCTGCACCGGGCTCGCTGAGCTCCGACACCCCGCTGCGTCCGCTGGAGCCCGCACCCGGCAGCCGTCCTCCGCGTCGCTTCGCCCGCAAGCGGCGCCATCCCGCGGTGCGCATCCTGCAGGCGCTCGCGCTGGCGATCCTGATCTTCGTCGGGTTGATCGGCTACTCGGTCGGCGGCGCGCTCACCCGCCCCGGCAACGACTCGTTCCAGGCCCGGGTCGCCGAGTGGGGCCGCGAGCACCACCTCGGCAATGTCGTCACGTGGCTGGAGAAGAAGCAGTACGACCTCGACAAGCCGACGACGGGCGGCGAGGCCAGCATCCCGCCGATCACCGGCGCCTCGATCAATCCGGACGGCGTGCAGCCTGCTGTCCCGCACTCGAAGTTCCCGGAGAAGCCGACCCTGCTCGCCGGGCAGGGGCTGCCGGGCGAGGGTGTCTGGAAGCCGGTCGTGCTCAACAAGGGCTACCCCGCGGTCGCGCTGACCTACGTGCGTCCCGACGCGGTCTACACCTCCTACTACGCGGCCATGATGTGGATGGACCCGAAGCTGCTCTCCGGCCGGCTGCACGAGGGCATCCCCGAGGGTGACCCGGGCGGCCAGTGGAGCACCCCGGCCTACATCACCCCGGAGCTCGCCAAGACGGTCGCCACCGCGTTTCCCGGCGGGTTCCGTACCGACCGGTCCAACGTCAGCAGCAACGGCGGCTACTACGACGACGGCCGCGAGGCCACCAAGCCGTATCCGCTGCGCAACGGTGCCGCATCACTGGTGATCATGAAGGACGGCACGGCGACGGTCGGGCAGTGGGGCCGCGACGTGAGCCTCACCGCCGACGTCAAGAGCGTGCGGCAGAACCTCGACCTGCTGGTCGACAACGGCGTGGTCGCCACGTCGTGCAACACCGACAGCTCGCCCATCTGGGGCTACACGGTCGGCAACAACGCCTTCGTCCCGCGTACGGCGATCGGCGTGCGCGCCGACGGCTCGTTGATCTTCGTCAACAGCCCGGCGGTGTCGGTCTGCTCGCTCGGCCAGCTGCTCAAGTCGGCCGGGGTCGTGCGCGGCATGGAGCTCGACATCAACTACGACTGGTCGATCGGCTACTACTACACGCACGAGAACGGTGTCGTGACCTCGCACCAGTCGCGGCCGACCCAGTCCAAGGGCGCCGACCACTACTTCTCGCCGCAGAGCCGTGACTTCGTCGCGTTCTACCTCCGGCCTTGACCCAGCTCGAGCCGTCCGCCGCTTACGCTGACTCCCGTGAGGGGAAGCCGGTGAGCGTCACGATCACTCCGGCGGCAGGCGCCGACTCGGCCGACGCGCCCGACCCCGACCGACCCGTGGTCCAGACCTCGCTGGCCCGGGGCCTGTTCAAGGCGTTGCGTCCCAAGCAGTGGGTCAAGAGCGTGCTGGTGCCGGCCGCGCCCGCCGCCGCCGGGGTGCTCACGCACGGCACGGTGCTGTGGCACACGGTCGTCGCGGTGATCACTTTCAGCCTGTGCGCCTCGGGCGGCTACCTGATCAACGACGCCGCCGACGTCGAGGCCGACCGCAAGCACCCCAAGAAGCGCAACCGGCCGATCGCCGCCGGCATCGTGCCGGTCACGCTGGCCCGGGTGCTCGGTGTCGTCCTGGTCTGCGGCAGCATCGCCGCGGGCGGGCTGCTCACCTCGTGGAAGCTCTCGGCCGTACTGGCCGGTTACGTGGTGCTGACCTTCTCGTACTCGATGCGGCTCAAGCACGTGCCGGTCGTGGAGATGATGCTGGTCGCCGGCGGCTTCCTGCTCCGCCCGATCGCCGGGGCCGCGGCGACGGACGTGAAGCTCTCGCAGTGGTTCCTCATCGTCGCGTCGTTCGGCTCGCTCTACATGGTCGCCGGCAAGCGCACCGCCGAGGCCACCGAGTTCGGTGACGGCGCCTCGGCCCACCGGCGTATCCACGAGGCCTACCCGATCGCCTACCTGCGCCAGACCCGTGAGCTGTCGGCCGCCGTCACCCTGATCGCGTACTGCCTGTGGGCCTTCGAGCGGGCCGATCTGCAGGCCGGCACCTGGTCGAAGCTGTCGATCATCCCGATCACGTTCGGCCTGCTGCGCTACCAGCTGCTGCTCGAGCGCGGCCACGGCGGCGCCCCCGAGGACGCCGTCCTCGGTGATCGCGCGCTGCTGGCCGCCGGCCTGGTCTGGGTCGCCGCCTTCGCGCTCGGCGTCTACCTCAAGTGAGTGCCCCGGCCGACTCGCAGCTGCTGACCGGTTGGGGCCTCACGGCTGCCAGCCGCGCCGCCGTCGAGCGGCCCACAACGGCTGCCGAGGTGCGGCACGCGCTGGCCGGCGCGCTCAGCGACGGGCGGGGGGTGATCGCCCGCGGCCTCGGACGGGCCTACGGCGACGCCGCACAGAACGCCGGCGGCCACGTCCTCGACCTCACCGGCCTGACCCGGGTGCACCGCTTCGAGCAGGGCGACCCGAACGACCCCGCCCGTCCGGCCACCATCACCGTCGACGCCGGCATGTCGCTCGACGCGCTCATGCGGCTGCTCGTGCCGCTCGGCTACTTCGTCCCGGTCACGCCCGGCACCCGTTACGTGACCGTCGGCGGCGGCATCGCCAGCGACATCCACGGCAAGAACCACCACGTCGAGGGCTCGTTCTGCGACCACGTCACCGAGCTCTCGCTGCTGCTGCCGTCGGGCGAGATCCGCGTCCTGCACCCGCACGGTGAGGGCGCCGCGGCGTTCTGGGCCACCGCGGGCGGGATGGGACTCACCGGCGTGGTGCTGTCGGCGACCATCCGGCTGCTGCGCATCGCGTCCGCCTACCTGCGGGTCGACACCGAGCGCGCAAGCGACCTCGACGACTGCATGCGACGCATGGCCGAGCGCGACGACGACTACCGCTACTCCGTCGCCTGGATCGACTCGCTGACGACCGGCAAGGACATGGGCCGTGCCGTCCTCACCCGGGGCGATCACGCCACGCTCGACGAGCTCCCCGGCAAGCGTCGCAAGGCCCCGCTCGCCTATGCACCGACCCCGCGGCTCGCGGCCCCGCCGTGGGTGCCGACCGGCCTGCTGCGCCCGGCCACCGTGCGGGCGTTCAACGAGGTCTGGTTCCGCAAGGCGCCCAAGCAGCACACCGGCTACGAGACGATCCCGTTCTTCTTCCACCCGCTGGACGGTGTGCTGGAGTGGAACCGGATCTACGGGCGTACCGGCTTCATCCAGTACCAGTTCGCCGTGCCGCTCGAGGCCGAGGAGACGGTCCGCACCTGCCTCGGCCGGCTCTCGGCCGCGCGCTGCCCGTCGTTCCTCACCGTGCTGAAGCGCTTCGGGGCAGCCAACCCGGGCCCGATGTCGTTCCCGCAGCCGGGGTGGACCCTCACCGTCGACGTGCCGGCCGCGCTGGAGGGGCTCGGCGCCCTGCTCGACGGCCTCGACGAGGTGGTGGTCGCCGCGGGCGGCCGCGTGTACCTGTCCAAGGACAGCCGGCTGCGCCCCGATCTGCTGGCCGCGATGTATCCGCGGCTCGGCGAGTGGCGTGCCGTACGCGACGAGCTCGACCCGCACCGTCAGCTGACCAGCGATCTCTCCCGAAGGTTGGACCTCGTATGAACGACGCGCTCGGCGGCGTCCAGACCGTGCTGGTGCTCGGCGGCAGCTCGGAGCTGGCCCTGGCCACGCTCGCCGCGCTCGACCTGCGCCCGGGGGCGAAGGTCGCGCTGGCCGGCCGTAATGAGGACGCCCTGCGCGACATCCGCATCCCGACCTCCGGCGGCGGTCACGCCACGGTCGTGCCGCTCTCCTGGGACGCCGCCGACAGCTCCGCCGGGCCGCGCGTCGTCGACGCCGCCGCGGCCGCGCTCGGCGACATCGACCTCGTGCTGGTGGCTGCCGGCATCCTCGGCGACCAGTCCAAGGCCGAGGCCGACGTCACGCACGCCGTCGACATCCTCACCGTCAACCTCGTCGGCGTCGCCGCCGCGATGCTCCCGGCCGCCGACCGGCTGCGTACGCAGGGGCACGGCATGCTCGTCGTCTTCTCGTCCGTCGCCGGGCTGCGCGGGCGCCGGGCCAACTACGTGTACGGCGCGTCCAAGGCCGGCCTCGACGCGCTCGCCGAAGGCATGCAGGCGTGGCTCGCCGGCTCCGGGGCGAAGGTGCTGGTGGTGCGGCCCGGCTTCGTCCGTACGCGCATGACCGCCCACATGAAGGACGGCCCGATGGCCACCACGCCCGACGTGGTCGGCGCGGCCGTGGCCGACGCCGTCCGCAAGGGCCGCGAGATCGTGCACGTGCCGAAGGCGCTCGGGCCGATCTTCGCCGGCTTCCGCCTGCTGCCCCGGCCGGTGTTCCGCAAGCTCCCGGGCTAGATCCGGCTAGGCGCGGTGCGTGGCCAGCCGGCGCGCGGTCGGCCACTGCACCTTCGTCGCCCACCCGGCCTTCTCGCACAGCCGGATGAAGCCGGCGGAGATGTCGAGCTGGAAGCGGTCGACCCCGTGGCGGGCGCAGGTCGGGTCGGCGTGGTGCAGGTTGTGCCAGCTGTCGCCGAGGCTGATGATCGCGAGCGGCCACAGGTTGGTGGCGCGGTCGGCACGGCGGGTCCTGAACGGCCGGCTTCCGACCAGGTGGCAGAGCGAGTTGACGCCCCACGTGACGTGGTGCAGCACGAAGACGCGGATGAGGCCGCCCCACAGCAGCGCCTGCAGCGCCCCGGAGGCGGTGCCGGTGACGGCGTAGCCGATCAGGGTCGGCAGGCCGAGCGACACGATGCACAGCAGCGGGAAGGCGCGGTCGATCGCGCGCATCGTCGGGTCGGCGGCGAGGTCAGGCGCGTACTGCTCGACCGACGTCGCCTCACCGCGGAACAGCCAGCCCATGTGGGCGTGGACGGCGCCGCGGATCTGCTGCGCGAGACCGTCGCCGTACTCGTACGGCGAGTGCGGGTCGCCGGGCGCATCGGTGAAGGCGTGATGGCGCCGGTGGGCGGCGACCCAGCTGATCATCCCGCCCTCGAACGACATGCTGCCGGCGACGGCGAGCGCGATGCGCAGCGGCCGGTTGGCGACGAAGCTGCGGTGGGTGAACAGCCGGTGGAAGCCGGCGGTCAGGCCCATCCCGGTGAACAGGTAGAACCCGACGAGCAGGCCGATGTTGAGGGCCGACACGGTGTTGCCCAGCAGCGTGCTGCAGACCGCGATCAGGCCGGCGACCGGCAGCAGCACGATGAACAGCGTGATGACCAGCTGGGGCCGGCTGAGGCCTGCGCCTTCGTTCGGAGGAAAGGGCCGCGTGTCGTACAGCGGGGCTGCCGTCTCGGAGGAGGCAGGACGAGCCAGAGTTGACGCGGCAGAAGGCACAGTTCTCCGGAGGTGGAACCGTCATGGTTTGACGGGTGGGTGAGCGACCTTGCCCGGTCCAACGCTTGGCTCAGGTCAGAGGTTGCTCATACTGCACGTCGGCCTGCCGGAGCGCTGCTGAAGCTGCCGCGCCGCTGCTTATGTCAGCGGCTTCTCAGGAGGGCTGCCACCCGTCGAGGAACCCGGTCATGCCGGACGGCTTGTGCTCCCCAAGGATCAGTTGCTCCAGCGCCCCGTAACCGACCTGCCCGTCGTACGTCGCGCGGACGGCATGCTGCAGGTGGATGCTCGACAGCTCCAGCGGGTCGAAGTCGTCCGTGGCGATGTCCTCGCGGCCGACCTCGAGCTCACCGTGCGAGCTGCCGTGCGACCACTTCGGGTGCATGTAGCCGATGCCGCGCATGCGGAAGGTGAAGAGCTTCTCCAGCTCGATGCGTACGGGCGTGCCGTCCGGGCGTACCGCGGTGAAGGTCGCCGTCTGCATCTCGCGGCGGCCGGGCATCCAGGTGATGTCCTTCGCCAGGTCCTTGAGGTGCAGAGCCGGGTCGGGGCCGTAGCCGGGCTGTCCCGGCTCGAGCAGCGGGACGATCATGGCGGCCTCGAGCCACCGGTCGCCGCTCGCCCGCTCGTGGATGGCCATGTGGGTGCAGAAGTCGTCGAAGTGCAGCGGCAGCCAGTGCCAGTGCACCTGGGGGACGCGCTGGGGCCGCTGGGTCACCAGCTGCTGGCCGACCGCGCGGACCCCCCACGAGCGGTCACGGGTGGCGGTGACATTGGCCGGGTCGACGTCGATCGTCGTGCCGTCGATCCAGATCGTGCCCTCCCAGCTGCCCCACTGGGTGAGCCGGGTGTGGTCCATGACCGGGACGCCGTCGTCGCCGACGATCGTCTGCCGGGGCTCCTCGATGGCCACCGTTCGGGCGCGGAACGTGAGGTCGGCGCCGAGACCGGTGGCGCCCCGGTCGGCCACGAGGCGGATGACCTTCATCGGCTCGACGACCTCGACCCGGATCGGGCCCACCTCGGTCCTGCGGTCGAGCGGCATCTGCCCGGAGGCGAAGACCGAGTGCTCGACGCCCTCGTACACGACGCTGAACGCCCCGTCGACGACCCCCCGGACGGGGTAGTGCCCCATGGCGCCGCCGAGGTAGAGCGACCCGTCCTTCGCCACCCCGTTGAACCAGTAACGGTCGTAGTGGTTGGGGTCGCCGGTCGCCGGGTGGGCGATCGGGTCGGCCGACGGGTGGATCGGGAAGTCGTCGAACGGCGTGAGCATGGCGAGATACTGCCTCAGCGACCCGGCGGGTCAGTCACCGACCGGTGTCGTGGGCCGGTCACCGTCGTGCACGCTGCGCCGCAGCGCCGTGTGCACACCCTCGACGGTCAGCGAGCCGACCGTCCGGCCGTTCTTGTCGACCACCCGTACGCGCCCGGTGTCGTCGGTGAGCAGCGCCGCCATCGCGTCCTGCAGCGTGCCGTCGACCGGCACCTCGGGCCCGTCCTTGTCGAGGCCCGGGGGGTCGAGATGTGCCGGGTCGATGGGGGTGACCGAGAGCCGGCGCAGGCCGCGCTGGCCGCCCACGAAGTCGCGGACGAAGTCGGTGGCCGGCGAGCCGAGCAGCTCGGCGGGGGTGCCGTACTGCTCGAGGATGCCGCCCTGGCGGAACAGGGCGATGCGGTCGGCGAGCCGCACCGCTTCGTCGAGGTCGTGGGTGACGAACACGATGGTCTTGCGCACCTCGCGCTGCACCCGCAGGAACTCGTCCTGCAGCCGGGTGCGGGCGATGGGGTCGATGGCGGAGAAGGGCTCGTCCATCAGCAGCACGGGCGGGTCGGCGCCGAGCGCACGGGCCACCCCGACCCGCTGACGCTGGCCGCCGGACAGCTGCGCCGGGTAGCGCTTGGCGAAGGTCGCGGGGTCGAGACCGACCAGCTCCAGGAGCTCGTTGGCCCGGGCGCGGTAACGCTTCTTGTCCCAGCCGAGCAGCCGCGGGACGGTGGCGACGTTGTCCTCGACCGTCTGGTGGGGGAAGAGCCCGACGTTCTGGATCACGTAACCGATGCGGCGCCGCAGCGACACCGGATTCACCCGGGTGACGTCGTCCTCGCCGAGCAGGATGCGCCCGGACGACGGCTCGATGAGCCGGTTGATCATCTTCAGCGTGGTGGTCTTGCCGCATCCGCTCGGGCCGACGAAGGCCACCAACTGACCGGCCGGAACCTGCATCGACAAGGCGTCGACGGCAACGGTTTCCGACCCGGATCTACCCCCGCCACCGGGAAAACGTTTTGTCACCTCATCCAAGGTGATTCCCACGTTCACACTAGTGTCCACGTCGTGACCCTTCTGGCTGCGGCGGGCGGTAGTTGTCTCAACGAACCGTCGTCCTGGTTCTGCTGGGACTACGTCGACGCCCGGCTAGGCGCAATCCAGCATGCCCTGTACCAGCACATCGAGCTGTCGGCACTGGCCCTGGCGATTGCCGTGATCGTAGCTGCCATCCTTTCGTTGACCGCTCTGCTGCTCCCTTTCAGCCGCGGAGCGATCCTTGCCATTCTCGGGATCATCTACACGATCCCGTCGTTGGCGCTCTTCGTCCTCCTGCAGCCCGGCTTCGGAATCAGGTCGAGCCTGCCGGTGATCATCGCCTTGGTGGGTTACGCGCAGCTGCTGCTCGTCCGTAACGTCCTGGTGGGTCTCGACGAGGTGCCCGAGGAGGCGCTCGAGGCCGCCCGCGGGCTGGGTTACAGCCGGATGCAGATGGCGCTGCGCGTGCAGCTGCCGCTGGCACTGCCGGCCATCATGGCCGGGCTGCGGATCACGACCGTCTCGACGATCGCCCTCCTCACCGTGGGTGGCGTCATCGAGAAGGGCGGTCTGGGGCAGCTCATGTTCGACGCGTTCCAGAGCTCGCGCAACTCGATGCTGCTGGTGGCGATCGTGCTCATCGTGGCGCTCGCACTGGTCGCCGACCTGCTGCTGCTGATCGTGCAGCGGTTGATCACTCCTTGGGAGCGGGTGCGCTCATGACTGTCACCGCGCCAGGTGCGCTCCCGAATTTCACAGAGCGGGTGCGCTCATGAACGTTTTTGACCAGGGGTGGCACTGGATCACCACCGCCGATCACTGGACCGGGAGCAGTGACGGCAGCGACGGCATCCTGCACCTGGCGTGGGAGCACATCCAGATCGCGGCCATCGCCGTCTTCTTCGGGGCGGTCATCGGCCTGACGATCGGGATCTCGCTGGGCCATTTCCGGCGCGGCGCCGCTTTCGTCACCTTGCTGGCCAACATCACGCGGGCCGTCCCGACGCTCGCGATCCTGATCCTGCTGTCGAGCCTTCCGGCGTTTGGCGTCTCCACGAAGACCGCGATCATCTCGCTCGCCGCGTTCGCGATCCCGCCGATCCTCACCAACAGCTGGGCGGGCGTCGCCGGGGTCGACCGCGACACCGTCGAGGCGGCGCGCGGGCTGGGGATGACGGGCCGGCAGATCCTGCTGCGCGTCGAGCTCCCGCTGGCGCTGCCGCTGATCGCCGCCGGAGTCCGCAGCTCGGCGCTGCAGACGTTTGCGACCGCCACGATCGCGTCGTTCCTCGGCAACGACACCCTGGGCAATCTCATCCAGATCGGCCAGGGCAACAACGACCAGGGCGAGGTGCTCGGAGCTGCGGCGATCATCGGCATCGTCGCCGTCCTGCTCGACATCGCGCTCGCGCTCGTGCAGCGTCAGCTGACGCCGAAGGGCACCCGCCGGCCGAGCTTCTACGCCCGGCGCGTGCAGCGGCCCCGGGTGAATGTGCAGCATTCGGCCGCAGGGGTCGGCTAGGGTTAATCGAATATTTGCACCTCCGGAACGCTCCGGAGATCCGGGGGCGATACCGCCTCCGGTCGGTGCCCCGAAATCCCCGGAGTCGTCCACCCATGACCGGCACCCTTCGAACCGCCCGTTTCACCGCGCTCGCCGCGGCTGCGCTCACCGTCCCGCTCGCGCTCGCCGGCTGCGGGAGCAGCAGCAGCTCCAACGCCGGCAGCAGCACCGGCCCGAGCAGCAGTGCCTCGACCAAGTCGTGCACGCCGAAGTCCGGCACCGAGCTGGTCGTCCTCGCCGACGACAAGAAGTCCCAGAACAGCGACAACATCGTCCCGGTCGTCTCCACCGACCTCGCGAAGCCGCCGCTCACCGACGCGCTGAACGCCGTCAGCAAGGCCCTGTCGCAGGAAGCCCTCACCGGGATGAACCGCGCGGTCAGCGCTGACGGCAAGACCAACGAGCAGGCCGCAGCCGACTTCATCTCGGCCAACAAGCTCGGCGAGGGCCTGTCCGGCGGCAGCGGCACCGTCGCCGTCGGCACCCAGTCCTTCGACGAGGCCGTGACCCTCGGCGAGGTCTACAAGCAGGTGCTCGAGAAGGCCGGCTACAAGGTGACCACTCAGAAGGTCGGCCTGCGCAACGTGCTCGAGCCCGCCCTCGAGAAGGGTCAGATCAACGTCGTGCCGGAGTACGCCGCCAGCCTGACGCAGTTCCTGCTCGACGCCGACAAGGACACCAGCCAGTCCGCGAGCACCGACATCACCAAGACGATGGACGTGCTGAAGCCGCTCGCCCTGAAGCACAAGTTCACGGCGCTCGACCCGGCTGCTGCGACCGACCAGAACGCGTACGCGATCACCAAGGCCAGCTCTGACGCCTACGGCCTGAAGACCATGTCCGACGTCGCCGAGAAGTGCGGCACCGAGGGCATCGGCTTCGGCGCGGCAGCGAACTGCCCGACCAACCCGTTCTGCGCCGCCGCGATCAAGAAGACCTACGGCATCACCATCGACTTCAAGTCCTACGACGCCGATGGCCCGCTGACCCGTAACGCGGTGAAGCAGGGCAAGGTGCTCATCGGTGAGGTCTTCTCCAGCGACGCCGACCTGGTGCAGGCCGGGAGCTAGGCCCTTCCCACCAGAACGGATCACCCCTCGTACGTCCGAGAGCCCCGCAGCCAGTCGGCTGCGGGGCTCTCGTGCGTTCGCCGCCGAGACGCCGACACCTGTCGCGCGCCGCGGTCAAGCCCTGTGAGGAAGTGCACTTCGGACCGGTTGCACATCACGAGGGGGTAACGCGATGCCGACGAAAGCGTTACCGTTTCTCGCGTACGTCCGGTACCCCCTCAAGGACTGGAACGGCCTGTGACTTCTTCCCCTCAGCACGGTGCTGCCCGCACCCCTGCCGAGATCGCTGACCCGACCGAGCGGATCCGGGTCGGCGTGATCGGCGCCGGCCGGGTCGGTGCCGTCCTCGGCGCCGCGCTGCGCGACGCCGGCCACGAGGTCGTGGCCGTCAGCGCCCGCTCGGCCGAGAGCCGCCGGCGCGCCGCCGACCTGCTGCCGGGCGTGCCCCTGCGCTCGCCGGTCGACGTGGCCCGCGCCGCGAACCTCGTGATCCTGGCCCTGCCCGACGACGTGCTCGCCGACCCGGCGGGCCCGGTGGCCGAGCTCGCTGCCTCCGGTGCGCTCGGTGACCACCAGGTGGTCGTGCACACCTCCGGCCGCCACGGCCTCGGGGTGCTCGAGCCGGCGGCCCGCACCGGGGCCATCACGCTGGCGGTGCACCCGGCGCAGACCTTCGGCGGCACGGCGGCCGACCTGCCCCGGCTCGCCGGGGTCGCGTACGGCGTGACCGCTCTCGGCCGGCACTGGTCACTCGCCGAGATGCTGGTGGGGGCCCTCGGCGGGACGCCGGTCTCGGTGCCCGACGAGCTGCGGCCGCTCTGGCACGCCGGCCTCGCCCACGGCGCCAACCACCTGGTCACGCTGGTCGCCTCGGCCCTCGACATCATCCGGGTGACGGGCGCCAGCGACCCGGCAGCCGTGCTGCGCCCGCTGCTGGCCGCGGCGCTGGAGCGCACCCTCGAGCAGGGCGACGCCGCCCTCACCGGTCCGGTCGCCCGTGGTGACGCCGACGCCGTCGCCGGTCACCTCGGCGCGCTCCAGCAGTACGCGCCCGCCCAGGCCCCGATCTACCGCGCCCTGGCCCGCGCCACCGCCGAGCGGCTGCCGCACCCCGCCCCGGAGCTGCTGCCGGTGCTCGCAGATGCCCCGCAGGTGACCGATCTGCGGGGCCGGCGCCGGTCCAACGCGAGGCCGACGCGATGAGCCTGCTCGACGACCTGCCCGGCGGCTTCTCGACCAGCCCCGCGAGCCGCGACACCCTGCGCGTGGCCTCGACGCGGGCCCAGCTGGCCGCCGCCCGCAGCGAGCTGGTGGGCCCGGTGTCGGTCGTCATGACGATGGGCGCGCTGCACGAGGGGCACGCCGCCCTCATCCGTGAGGCGGCCACGACCGGCACGGTCATCGCCACGATCTTCGTCAACCCGTTGCAGTTCGGCCCCTCCGAGGACCTCGACCGCTACCCGCGCACCCTGTCGGCCGACCTGCAGCTGTGCGCCGAGGCCGGAGCCGGCCTCGTCTTCGCCCCGACCCCCGATGTCATGTATCCCGGCGGATCCCCGCTCGTACGGGTCGACCCGGGTCCGGGCGGCGCGCTGCTCGAGGGCGCGAGCCGCCCGGGGCACTTCGCCGGCATGCTCACCGTCGTCAACAAGCTGCTGCACCTGACGCGCCCCGACCGCGCGTACTTCGGGGAGAAGGACTTCCAGCAGCTCTGCCTCATCCGGCAGATGGCCTCCGACCTCGACCTGGGCGTCGAGATCATCGGGGTACCCACCCAGCGCGACGCCGACGGCCTCGCCCTCTCCAGCCGTAACCGCTACCTGTCACCGGCGCAGAAGCCGACCGCTCTCACCCTGTCCCGCGCGCTGCGGGCCGGGGTCGCGGCGCAGCACGGCGGGCGGCAGGCGGTGCTCGACGCGGCCCGCGGGGTGCTCGAGGCCGAGCAGACCGCCGGTGGCCTGCGCATCGACCGGCTCGACCTGATCGACCCGGCCACCCTGCAGGACGCCACCGCCGGCCCGGCCCGGCTGCTCGCCGCAGCCGTCCTGCCGGGCGCCGCCGGCCCGGTGCGGCTGATCGACAACGTCGCCGTCGACCTGGGGTCGGTCTGATGCAGCGCACGATGCTCAAGTCCAAGATCCACCGGGCGACCGTCACGCAGGCCGACCTGCACTACGTCGGGTCGGTCACGGTCGACGAGGACCTCATGGACGCCGCCGACCTGCTGGCCGGTGAGCAGGTGGCGATCGTCGACGTCACCAACGGCGCCCGCCTGGAGACGTACGTCATCGCCGGCCCGCGCGGCAGCGGCGTGATCGGCATCAACGGTGCCGCCGCCCATCTCGTGCACCCCGGTGACCTGGTCATCCT
This sequence comes from Frankiaceae bacterium, assembly GCA_965199805.1. Taxonomy (GTDB): domain Bacteria; phylum Actinomycetota; class Actinomycetes; order Frankiales; family Frankiaceae; genus DATAZK01. The sequence continues at coordinate 1,725,752 of CBDATO010000001.1, forward strand.
GATCGCGTACGCGGTCATGGACGACGCCGAGGCGCGGGCGTACGTACCCAACATCGTCTTCGTCGACGCGGCCAACCGCATCACCGGCCGCAGCGACGACCCGGCCGAGCCGCCGTCCATCGACGTGCTGTCGCCGGCCGCGCCCCGCCTCGTGCGCGGCGACGTCCTGCAGCCGGCGGGCGCGCCGCTCCACGGAGCGCATGTCCAGTGACCCGCTTCGCGCAACGGCTGCTCGCCCCGGATCCCGGCTGGACCCGTAGCGCAGACGTGGCCGTGGTCGGGTCCGGGGTCGCCGGGCTCGAGGCCGTGCTGCACGCGCGGAGCGCCGGCCTGTCGGTCGTGCTGGTCACGAAGGCCCTGCTCGACGCCGGGTCGACCCGCTGGGCGCAGGGCGGCATCGCCGCCGCACTCGGCCCGCAGGACGATCCCGAGCAGCACCTGCGCGACACCCTCACCGCCGGGGTCGGCATCTGCGACGAGGACGCGGTGCGGCTGCTGGTGACGGAGGGCCCGGATCGCGTACGCGAGCTGGCCGCGCTGGGCGCCGCGTTCGACCTGGCCGCCGACGGCGAGAGCTTCGCGCTCACCCGCGAGGGCGGGCACTCCCAGTTCCGCGTCGTGCACGCGGGCGGTGACGCCACCGGCCTCGAGGTGCAGCGTGCCCTGATCGCCGCCGTACGCAACGACCCTCAGGTCGAGGTCATCGAGCACGCGCTGGTGCTGGACCTGCTCCGCGGGCCCGCCGTCGGTGCGGGTCCCGCGCCCGTCGCCGGCCTGCTGCTGCACGTGCTCGGCGAGGGCAGCAGCGACGGCGTCGGCGCGATCGAGGCCCGCGCGGTCGTGCTGGCCACCGGTGGCCTCGGGCAGCTCTTCGCGTCCACCACCAACCCGCCGGTCTCCACCGGCGACGGCGTGGCCGTCGCGCTGCGGGCCGGGGCGCAGGTGGCCGACCTCGAGTTCGTGCAGTTCCACCCCACGGCGCTCTGGCTGGGCGGTGCCGCCCGCGGGCAGCAGCCGCTGGTCAGCGAGGCCGTACGCGGTGAGGGTGCCGTGCTGGTCGACGCCTCGGGCGCCCGGGTGATGACCGAGGACAGCCACCCGCTGCGTGACCTCGCCCCCCGCGACATCGTCACCAAGGAGATGTCGCGGGTGATGAACCGGCTGGGCACCGATCACCTGTTCCTCGACGCCCGCGGCCTCGGCGAGCAGGTGCTGCTGCAGCGCTTCCCGACCATCGTCGCCACCTGCCGGGCCAACGGCATCGACCCGGTCACCGAGCCGATCCCCGTCACCCCTGCCGCGCATTACGCGAGCGGCGGGGTGCGTACCGACCTCACCGGCCGGGCGCTCGGCGCGAGCGGCCCCATCCCCGGTCTGTACGCGTGCGGCGAGGTCGCCTGCACCGGTGTGCACGGGGCCAACCGGCTGGCGTCCAACAGCCTGCTCGAGGGCCTGGTCTTCGCCGCCCGCATCGGGCAGGCGCTGGCCACCGAGCTGCCGCCGCGCGTCGACGCGCACCTGCCGGAGGGCGCCGCCGGCCTGCTGGCCGCCGACGTGCTGCCCGACCTGCAGTCCGCGATGACCGAGGGCGCCGGGGTCCTGCGCAGCGCAGCCAGCCTCGAGGGCGCGGCCAAGGCGCTGGCCGGCCTCGGGGGCAGGGCCGGCGACACGTCCGGCCCGGAGGCCTGGGAGGCGACCAACACCCAGCTCGTGGCGAGCGCACTCGTCGCCGCCGCCGGGCTGCGTACGGAGACCCGCGGCTGCCACTGGCGCGAGGACCACCCGGGCGCCGACGACGCCGAGCTGCGCGGCCACCTCGTCACGCGCCTGACCCTCGACGCCGACGACGACACCACGTGCGCGGCCGCGGGTGGCCGGCTGGTCACCCACTTCGTGCCGCTCGCCGGCTGACGGCAGGAGGACCCATGTCCGCAATCGCGTGGCCCGACGGGCTGGACCCCGCCGCCGTCGCCGACCTGGTCGATCGCGCTCTCGCCGAGGACCTCGGTGTTGAAGACTTCGGCGGCGGCGTCGACGTGACCAGTGCGGCCACCATCCCGGCCGACCTGATCGGCACCGCAGACGTGCGTACGCGAGCGGCCGGGGTCGTCGCCGGCCTCCCGGTGGCGGCGCTCGTCCTCGAACGCGCCGGCGCCGAGGTGGTGGGCGTGCGCGCCGACGGCGACCGCGTGCAGCCCGGTGACGTGGTGCTCACCGCCACCGGGCCCGTCTCGCGGCTGCTCACCGTCGAGCGCACCATGCTCAACCTGCTCTGCCACCTGTCCGGCATCGCCACCCTCACGGCGAGCTGGGCAGAGGCGATCGCCGGCACCAAGGCCCGGGTGCGTGACACCCGCAAGACCACCCCCGGCCTGCGGGCGCTGGAGAAGTACGCCGTGCGCTGCGGCGGCGGGGTCAACCACCGGATGGGGCTCTGGGACGCGGCGCTGGTGAAGGACAACCACGTCGCTGCCGCCGGCGGGGTCGCCGCCGCGTTCGCCGCCGTGCGATCCGCGTACCCGGGGCTGCCGGTGGAGGTCGAGTGCGACACCGTCGCCCAGGTCGAGGAGGCCATCGCCGCGGGCGCCGACCTGATCCTGCTCGACAACATGTCGACCGCCGACCTGGTCACATGCGTCGAGCTGGCACCGGAGTCGACCCTGCTGGAGGCGTCGGGCGGGCTGACTCTCGACACGGCCGCCGCGGTGGCGGCCACCGGGGTCGACTACATCGCGGTCGGCGGGCTCACCCACTCGGCGCCCATCCTCGATCTCGGTCTGGACCTGCGCAGTCAGGGGCTCGGCTGATGCTGCTGACCGTCGACATCGGCAACACCAACACCGTCCTCGGGGTCTTCGCCGGTGAGCGGCTGGTCGACTCGTGGCGGGTGCGTACCGCGCCCACCGCGACCTCCGACGAGCTCGCGCTGCTCTACCGCGGGCTGCTCACCGACGTGCCGGTCGACGGCATCTCGGTGTGCTCGACCGTGCCCTCGCAGCTGCGCGAGGTCCGCCGGATGTGCGCGCGCTGGTATCCCGGCGTCGACTCGGTCGTGGTCGAGCCGGGCATCCGCACCGGCGTCCCGATCCTCACCGACAACCCGAAGGAGGTGGGCGCCGACCGGATCATGAACACGCTGGCGGCCCACCACCTGTACGGCGGGCCGTGCATCGTCGTCGACTTCGGCACGTCCACCAACCTCGACGTGGTCAGCCGGCGCGGGGAGTTCCTCGGCGGCGCGCTCGCCCCCGGCATCGAGATCTCCCTGGACGCCCTCGCCTCGCGGGCCGCCCAGCTGCGCAAGGTGGAGCTCAACGAGCCGCGCTCGCCGATCGGCAAGTCGACGGTCGAGGCGCTGCAGAGCGGGATGGTCTACGGCGTCGCCGGCTCGGTCGACGGCCTGGTCAAGCGGATCACCGCCGAGCTGGGTGAGCCGGCGACCGTGATCGCGACCGGCGGCCTCGCTCCCCTGGTGCTGTCGGTCAGCGAGACGCTCGACCACCACGAGCCCGATCTCACCCTCATCGGGCTGCGGCTGGTCTTCGAGCGCAACGTCGACCCGGTGACCGGCCCGTACGGCTGAGCCCGGTCAGCCGGTAGCGGCCGGCACGCCCGGGACCCCGAGCTCGGCGCCGATGGCCGCGGCACACGCGACGACGGCGGCGCCCAGCACGCTCTCGCGTACCTCTGCGTCGGCCACGAACAGGGCGACGGCGGCGACCGGCACGTCGTACTGCAGGATCGGCGCGGCGACCACGGAGACCTCGGGCTGGTACTCGCCGCGGATCACGGCGTAGCCGACCTGCTCGGCCCGCTCCACCTCGGCGAGTACCGCGTCGGGGGCGGTGAGCGAGTTCGGCGTGTACCGGCGCAGCGCCCGGTCGAGCAGCTCGGTGCGGGTGGCGAGCGGCAGCCGGCTGAGGATGGCCCGCCCGGCGGCACTGACGTGCACCGGCAGCGGGCCGAGCGACTCCTCGACCGCCTTGAGCATGGAGGCCTCCGGCGGCCCCGCGACCAGCACCATGTGGTCGCCGTCGAGCACCAGCAGACCGACCCCGAAGCCGGTCGATTCGCGGAGCGCGTCGAGGTGCGGCCGGGCAGCCTCACGAACGGCGACGACGTCGGGCGCGGCATCGGCGAGCAGCGCGAAGCGGGCGCTCACCACCCAGCGGCCCGGCTCGGCCACGTCCTGGCGCAGCCAGCCCGCAGCGGCCAACGCGGCAAGCGCGCGCTGCACCGACGCCTTGGGCACCTCGAGCCGCCGCGAGAGCTCGGACAGGCCGATCGGCTGGGCGGCGGCGACGGCCTCGAAGACCCGGATCGTCGTCGCCACGCTCTTCACCGGACCGATTCTTGCACGGGCCGGTTCACATCGTGGACCGATCCGTACTACGGTGCTCGCGTGCCAGAGCTGAGCGGTCTCGCTGTCGTCGACGCCTCGAGCTCGTTGAGCGGTGCGTACTGCGCCAAGCTCTTCAGCGACGCAGGCGCCACGGTCACGATCGTCGAGCCGAGCCCCTCCACCGGACAGCAAGGCGCAGCCATGCGGGGCTGGGCCTGGGACCACGAGGTGCCGGACGGCGAGACGGGTGCCCTGTTCCGCTACCTGCGGCACGGCCAGCGCTCGGTCACCCGGGTCGATCCCGCGCTGATCGCCGCCGCCGACCTCGTGATCGTCGACGGCAGCGGCCCGCTCGGTGACCCGGCCGCGTTCGCCGCGGCCCACCCCGAGCTCGTCGTCGTCAGCTTCACGCCGTACGGGCTCACGGGTCCGTACGCCGACCGCCCGGCCAGCGAGTTCACGCTGCAGGCCGACTCCGGCGCGCTCGCCATCCGCGGCACGCTCGACCGCCCGCCGATGCAGATGGGCGGCCGGGTCGCGGAGTGGGTCGCGGGGGCGTACGCCGGTGTGGGGGCGCTCGCCGCCCGGCGCCGCCAGGCCCGTACCGGGCTCGGTGAGCTCGTCGACGTGTCGCTGTGCGAGGTCGCGAACGTCACCGGCAGCAACTTCGCCGACCTGCACGACTCGCTGCACGGCCGCCCGGTGCACGAGCGCGCCGCCCGCACCATCGAGCTGCCCTCGATCGAGCCGACCCTCGACGGCTGGGTCGGCGTCAACACCAACACCCGCGAGCAGTTCGACTCGTTCTGCCTGCTCATCGAGCGGCCCGACCTCAGCGATAGCCCCGACGAGTGGGCCAAGATCCCGAGCCGGCAGGCCGGCGCCGCGGAGTGGAACGCCATCGTCCGCGCCTGGACGACGCAGCACACCACCGCCGAGATCGTCGAGAAGGCCGCGCTGCTGCGCATCCCGGTCGCCCCGGTCTCCGACGGCGAGGCGGTGCTCGCCCTGGAGCAGGCGGTCGCCCGCGCATTCTTCGTCGATGCCCCGGACGGTGGCGACGGGGTCCGGTTCCGGATGCCGCGCCGGCCGTACCTGATCGACGGGGAGCGCTCGGAGCTCCCGGGGCGCGCACCGCGCGTCGGCGAGCACGACGGCGCCGCGGCTCCGACCGGCACCCGCCCACCCTTGCAGCCGGGCACCCCGCGCTCGAAGCCGCTCGAGGGCGTCAAGGTGCTCGACCTGACGGCCTGGTGGGCCGGGCCGACTGCCACCGGGGTGCTCGCCACCCTGGGCGCCGACACGGTGCACGTGGAGTCGATCAAGCGTATGGACGGCTTGCGCATGTCGGGCGGCATGTTCTTCGGCCGCGAGCAGTGGTGGGAGTACAGCGGCTTCTTCCTGTCGGCCAACGTGAACAAGTCCGGCGTCACCATCGACATGAACGCGTCGGCCGGCCGCGAGCTGGCCTTGCGGATGATCCGCAAGGCCGACCTGATCATCGAGAACTTCACCCCGCGCGTGATGGAGAACTTCGGGCTGGACTGGGAGACCATCCACGCCACCAACCCGCGGGCCGTCCTGGTGCGCATGCCCGCATTCGGGCTGTCCGGCCCATGGCGCGACCGTCCCGGCTTCGCCCAGACGATGGAGCAGATCACCGGCCTGGCCTGGCTCACCGGCTTCCCGGACGACCAGCCGCGGATCCAGCGCGGGCCGTGCGACCCCAACGGCGGCCTGCACGCCGCCTACGCCGCGCTGATCGGCCTGGCGCACCGCGACCGTACGGGGGTCGGCTGCCTGGTCGAGGCCCCGATGTTCGAGGCGGCGCTGTCGGTGGCGGCCGAGGCGGCGATCGAGTGGTCGGCCTACGGCCACCGGGTCGCCCGCGACGGCAACCGCAGCCCGGAGTACGCACCGCAGGGTCTGTACGCGACCGCCGAGCCCGAGCAGTGGCTGGCCGTCTCGGTGGCGAGCGACGAGCAGTGGCGCACCTTCGCCGACCTGATCGACCGGCCCGACCTCGGCGCCGACCCGGAGCTCGCCACCCGCGCCGGGCGCCGCGCCGCACACGACCGGCTGGATGCGGCCGTCGCCGCGTGGGCCGCACCGCTGGAGCAGGGCAAGGCCGTCGAGATCCTGCTCGCCGCCGGCATCCCGGCCGCCCCGGCTACCGACCCGCGGCTCACGTCCGAGCACCCGCAGCTGATCGACCGCGGCTTCTACGAGCGGCCTATGCACCCGGTGGTCGGCACCCACCCGATCCCGACGCTGCCGTGGCGCGCCACCGGCGTCGACTCCTGGATCGACCGGCCCGCCCCCACCGTCGGCCAGCACAACGCCGACGTCCTGACCCGCTGGATCGGCTGCACCGCCGACGAGCTCACCGCCCTCGAGAACGACCTCGTGATCGGAACCCGACCCCTCGGGGTCTGAAAGCAAAGGACAGCGCCATGACCGCAGACCTCTTCGACCGCACCCGCGTGGTCGACGTCGACACCCACCTCACCGAGCCGCCGGACGTGTGGACCGCCCGCACTCCGCTGAGCCGCCGCGACGAGGTGCCGCACATCGAGCGCATCGACGGCCGCGACACCTGGATGGCGGCCGGTGAGCGGCTCGGGTCCCCCGGCTTCTACTCGATGGCCGGCCACGACGGCGTCATGCCGGCGTCGATCCCCGAGACGTACGCCGACATCGACCCGGCGATGTACGACGCCAAGGCCCGGCTGGAGTTCCTCGACGCCGAGGGCATCGACGCCCAGGTGCTCTACCCCAACGTCGGCGGCTTCGGCAACGGCTACTTCCTGCGCCTCGGCGACCGGGAGCTCGTCGCGCAGTGCGTACGCGCGTACAACGACTTCCTCACCGACTGGACCTCCGCCGACCCCGACCGGCTGATCGCCATCACCGCTCTGCCGTTCTGGGACATCGACCTGTCCATCTCCGAGCTGCAGCGCTGCGCCGAGAACGGCCACCGCGCGGTCAACTTCTGCAACCAGCCGCAGGACTACGGGATGCCGCCGCTGGCGCACACCCACTGGGACCCGATCTGGACCGCGGCGCAGGAGGCCGGCCTGCCGGTCAACTTCCACGTCGGCGGCGGCTCGATGGGCACCCAGTTCGTCGACACCGCGGGCATGGGCTGGATGACGAACTTCGCCAAGGTCTCGTCGCTGATCTTCATGGACAACATGCGCTGCGTGACCGACCTGATCTTCGGCGGCGTGTGCCACCGCTTCCCCGACCTGAAGTTCGTCTCGGTGGAATCGGGCGTCGGGTGGATCCCCTCGGCCCTCGAGACCTTCGACTGGCAGTGGAAGGGTGGCGGCGTGCGGCTCGAGCACCCGGAGTACGACCTGCTGCCGAGCGAGTACTTCCAGCGCCAGGTCTACGGCTGCTTCTGGTTCGAGGAGCAGACGGCGCGCGACGCGATCGCGCAGTACCCGGACAACCTCATGTTCGAGACCGACTACCCGCACCCGACGTGCCAGCACCCGGGCCCGAAGTCGCCGGCGCAGCGGCCGCGGGAGTTCGCCGAGCGCGTCTTCAGCGGCTTCTCGGACGAGGTCACCGAGAAGGTCCTGCACGGTAACGCCGACAAGCTCTACAAGCTCAACGGCTCGTGACGCATCCCGACATCACCGCTCCGGACCTCGGATCACGCTTCCTGCTGACCGAGGTCCGGGGGCGGGTGCTGCACCTGCGGGTCAACCGTCCGGAGCGGCGCAATGCGTACACCCAGGACATGTACCGCGGGCTGAAGCGGGCCGCCATCTGGGCCGACACCCAGCCCGAGCTCGACGCGGTGTGCCTGACCGGCACCGACAAGTGGTTCGGCGCCGGCGGCGACATGGCAGGCAACGCCGAGGACCTCGAGGCGCTCAACACCGAGTGGGACGCGACCGACCACTTCCCCTTCCGGCACATCGAGCGCTGCTCCAAGCTCTGGGTCGCGAAGATCAACGGGCTCTGCGTCGCCGGCGGCATGGACCTGGTCCTGCACTGCGACGTCGCCATCGCGTCGGACGCCGCCCGCTTCCGGGTGCCGGAGCTGCTGCGGGGGATCCCGGACCCGTTCATGGCGGCCCGCCTCGCCGAAGCGGTCGGGATCGCCCGGGCGCGCTACCTGTTCTTCACCGCCGACGAGATCGACGCGCGCGAAGCCGCGACGATGGGCATCGTCGGCAAGGTGGTGCCGCACGCCGACCTCGACGCCGAGACCGAGCGCGTACTCGGCATGATCGCCAAGACGGGGCCGCTCGCGCGGGCCGCGGTCAAGCGCGACCTCAACCGGCGGCTGCCGCAGCACGACACCGATCTCATGCGGCACTCGATCGGCACCCCCGAGATGATCGAGGGCATGCGGGCCTTCGTCGAGAAGCGCGAGGTCGACTGGCCCCGCCGCTGAGGAAGTGGTCGCTCGGCCCGAAGCTCGACCTCGACGGAACGATCCGGCCGATACCCTGCGTCCGTGACCAGCGACGATGCGAATCCCGAGCTGACCGACCTGCCGGAGCAGATGCGGATCCGGCGCGAGAAGCTCGACCGCATCCGCGCCGAGGGCACCGACCCGTATCCGGCCGGCTACCCGCGTACGACGTCGCTGGCCTCGGTACGCGAGCGCTTCCCCGACCTCGCGCCCGACACCGAGACCGGCGAGACGGTCGGGATCACGGGCCGGGTCGTGCTGAACCGCATCGCCAGCAAGAAGCTGATCTTCGCGACGCTGCAGGAAGCCGGCGAGCGGCTGCAGGTGCTGTTGTCCGCCGACGCCGCCGGCCTCGACGCGCTGGCCGCCTGGAAGAACGACATCGACCTCGGCGACCACGTGGGCGTCACCGGCGAGGTGATCACCTCCAAGCGCGGCGAACTGTCCGTCAAGGCCACCAGCTGGGCGCTGACCAGCAAGTCGCTGCGCCCGCTGCCCGACAAGCACAAGGGCCTCGCCGACCTCGAGGCCCGCGTACGCCAGCGCTACGTCGACCTGATCGTCAACCCGGAGGCCCGCGAGCAGGTGCTCGCCCGCGACCGGGTGCTCGCAGCGCTGCGCGGCGGCCTGCGCGGCCGCGGTTACGTCGAGGTCGAGACGCCCGTCCTGCAGTCCCTGCACGGCGGTGCGGCGGCACGGCCGTTCCGTACGACGTCCAATGCGCTTTCCGTCGACCTCTACCTGCGCATCGCGCTCGAGCTCTACCTGAAGCGATTGGTCGTCGGCGGGATCGACCAGGTCTACGAGATCGGCCGCAACTTCCGCAACGAGGGTGTGGACACCTCGCACAACCCCGAGTTCACGATGCTGGAGTTCTACGCGACGTACACCGATTACGACGTGATGGCCGACGTCACCCAGCAGCTGATCCGCGAGAGTGCGGCGGCGCTCGGCGGCCTCGTCGTCCCCGACGGCAAGGGCGGTGAGGTCGACCTCGGCGCCGAGTGGCGCGCGGTCACCGTGCACGACGCCGTCTCCGAGAAGCTCGGCGAGCACATCACCATCGACACCCCGCTGACCGAGCTCGAAAGGCTCGCCGCTGCCGCGGAGGTCGCCCTCAAGCCGGGGTGGAACGCCGGTCAGGTGTTGCTCGAGCTGTACGAGCAGCTGGTCGAGGGCAGCACCGTCGAGCCCACCTTCTACCGGGACTTCCCGGTCGAGGTGTCGCCGCTGGTGCGCCAGCACCGGGCCGATCCGCGCCTCACCGAGCGCTGGGATCTGGTCGTTCTGGGCCGGGAGCTGGGCACCGGTTACACCGAGCTCGTCGATCCGGTCGAACAACGGGCCCGATTGACCGAACAATCGATGTTGGCCGCCGGTGGAGATCCCGAGGCGATGCAGTTGGACACCGATTTCCTGCGGGCGCTGGAACACGCGATGCCCCCCACGGGCGGCGTCGGCGTCGGGATTGAGCGACTGCTGATGTTATTGACCGGATCAACCAGTATTCGTGAGGTGCTGGCCTTTCCTTTGACACGGGAGGAATGATTCAATGGGAGTTACCGCCAGTTACACCGGTTTCATGGCGGACCCCCGCACAGGTAGGAAAGAGTTCTCATGGCTCAACACACAAAGGTGCTCCTGATCGACGACCTCGACGGCTCCGAGGCCGAGGAGACGGTCGCATTCGGTCTCGACGGCGGCACGTACGAGATCGATCTCTCCAGCGACAACGCGACGCAGCTGCGTGAGGCCCTGGCGGCTTACGTCGCCCACGGCCGCCGGGCAGCGGGCGCGCGCAGCGCATCGTCCGCGGGCGGCCGGCGCCGCAGCGCAGGCAGCCGTCCCGCCTCCAACACCTCCGACGTCCGCTCCTGGGCACGCAGCCACGGCTACTCGGTCAACGACCGGGGCCGGGTGGCGTCCGAGGTCCTGGCGGCGTACGAGGCCGCGCACTAGCTGTACTGACCAGAGACGTTGGTTGAGGGCGTGTGACGACACGATCTGACGGATCTTGAAAGGCGAAGACCTCCCGGCGTGGAGTGGAGCTGTCTAAGGAACCGCTCCGCCACCAGGAGGTCTTCATGTCCCACGCTAACGCTGCGCTGACGCCAAAAGCCCGGTTGAAGCTGGCCCGGTTGATAGTCGAGGACGGCTGGCCCGTCGCCCGGGCCGCTGAACGGTTCCAGGTGTCGTGGCCGACCGCCAGCCGGTGGGCCGGCCGCTACCGTCAGTTCGGCGTGGCCGGCATGGCGGACCGCTCGTCACGGCCGCATCACAGTCCCCGCCGGACGCCGCAGCCGACCGTCCGCAAGATCGTGCACGTGCGGTGGAAGCGGCGCCTGGGCCCGGTCGCCATCGCCGGTGAGCTCGGCCTGCCCGCCTCGACCGTGCACGCGGTGCTGGTGCGGTGCCGTATCAACCGGCTGGCCCATGTCGACCGGGCCACCGGCGAACCGGTCCGCCGCTACGAACATCCCCAGCCCGGTGACCTGCTGCATGTCGATGTCAAAAAGCTCGGCAACATTCCCGACGGTGGCGGCTGGCGCTATGTCGGTCGCCAGCAGGGCAACCGCAACCGGGCCGCAACCCCCGGCAGACCGCGCACCAAGAACCACGAACCAGTGCTGGGCACTGCTTTCGTGCACACCGTCATCGATGACCACAGTCGCGTTGCCTACGCCGAGGTCCATGACGATGAAACCGCCGCTACCGCCACCGGCGTGCTGCGCCGGGCCGTCGCCTGGTACGCCGCCCGCGGCGTCACGACCCAGCGGGTGCTGTCCGACAACGGCAGCGCCTACCGCAGTCACCTCTGGCGCGACACCTGCGCCGAGCTCGGCATCACCCCGAAACGAACCCGGCCCTACCGGCCGCAGACCAACGGCAAGATCGAACGCTTCCACCGCACCCTCGCCGACGGCTGGGCATTCCGCCGCCTCTACCGCAGCGAAAACGCGCGTCGAAACGCCCTGCCAGGCTGGCTACACGAGTACAACCACCACAGGCTGCACACCGCAATCGGGAAGGTCCCACCGATCACCCGCTTGACCAACGTCCCCGGGCTCTACAACTAGCCACGCAAGGCACGTGCTGAAGGGCGAGGGTTGTTGGGGGACGATCTCTCGCCCTTCGTCGTGTCCGGACCGCCTCAGGACTTCGCCGTCAGCGAAAGCCTGGGCACGGGAGTCGGGCGGGAACACCCGCCCCGCGCCCGGGAGTTGAGAGGGACAGGACCTGCGGGAGCAGGACACCCGGGGCTCCATCCGACCCCGGCACCGCCGATGGGTCTCGCATCAGGGTCGATGGCGACTTTCTGCGTGACCGGGGTGGCTGCGCGGAGAGAGATGCGAAGACGCGCACGGGGCTAGCATGCGAGAAGGCCGTCGGCAGCTGGAGCTGACGGGGCGGTCACACTCGCTCGAAGGAGCGCACATGTTCGAGAGGTTCACCGACAGGGCCCGGCGGGTTGTCGTCCTGGCGCAAGAAGAAGCCCGGATGCTCAACCACAACTACATCGGGACCGAGCACATCCTGCTCGGTCTCATCCACGAGGGCGAAGGCGTCGCCGCAAAGGCGCTCGAGTCGCTCGGCATCTCGCTCGAGGCCGTGCGCAGCCAGGTCGAGGAGATCATCGGCCAGGGTCAGCAGGCACCGAGCGGGCACATCCCGTTCACCCCGCGGGCCAAGAAGGTGCTGGAGCTCTCGCTGCGCGAGGCGTTGCAGCTCGGCCACAATTACATCGGCACCGAGCACATCCTGCTCGGGTTGATCCGTGAGGGCGAAGGCGTCGCCGCACAGGTGCTCGTCAAGCTCGGCGCCGACCTCGGTCGCGTGCGCCAGCAGGTCATCCAGCTGCTGTCGGGTTACCAGGGCAAGGGTGAGCCGGCTGCTGCCGGAAGCCCCGCCGAGGGCACCCCGTCCAGCTCGCTGGTGCTCGACCAGTTCGGCCGCAACCTCACGACGGCCGCCCGCGAGGGCAAGCTCGACCCGGTCATCGGGCGCGAGAAGGAGATCGAGCGCGTGATGCAGGTGCTGTCACGCCGCACGAAGAACAACCCGGTGCTGATCGGTGAGCCCGGCGTCGGCAAGACCGCCGTCGTCGAGGGCCTGGCGCAGGCGATCGTCAAGGGCGAGGTGCCTGAGACCCTCAAGGACAAGCACCTCTACACCCTCGACCTCGGCGCGCTGGTCGCCGGCAGCCGTTACCGCGGTGACTTCGAAGAGCGCCTCAAGAAGGTGCTCAAGGAGATCCGCACCCGCGGCGACATCATCCTGTTCATCGACGAGCTGCACACGCTCGTCGGAGCGGGCGCTGCCGAGGGGGCGATCGACGCCGCCAGCATCCTCAAGCCGATGCTGGCCCGCGGCGAGCTCCAGACCATCGGGGCCACCACGCTCGACGAGTACCGCAAGCACCTCGAGAAGGACGCCGCCCTCGAGCGGCGCTTCCAGCCCATCCAGGTGCCGGAGCCGACCGTGGCGCACACGATCGAGATCCTCAAGGGCCTGCGTGACCGTTACGAGGCCCACCACCGGATCTCGATCACCGACGGTGCCCTCGTCGCGGCCGCGAGCCTCGCCGACCGTTACATCAGCGACCGCTTCCTGCCCGACAAGGCGATCGACCTGATCGACGAGGCCGGCTCCCGGATGCGTATCCGCCGGATGACGGCCCCGCCGGACCTTCGCGAGTTCGACGAAAAGATCGCCGGCGTGCGCAAGGAGAAGGAATCGGCCATCGACGGCCAGGACTTCGAGAAGGCCGCCGCACTCCGCGACCGCGAGAAGACCCTCCTCACCGAGAAGGCGCAGCGGGAGAAGGAGTGGAAGGCGGGCGACATGGATGTCATCGCCGAGGTCGATGACGAGCAGATCGCCGAGGTGCTGGCGATCTGGACCGGCATCCCCGTCTTCAAGCTCACCGAGGAGGAGACCAGCCGTCTCCTGCGCATGGAGGACGAGCTGCACAAGCGCGTCATCGGTCAGGCGCAGGCGGTCAAGGCGGTCTCGCAGGCCATCCGGCGCACCCGGGCGGGCCTCAAGGACCCGAAGCGTCCCGGTGGCTCGTTCATCTTCGCCGGCCCGTCCGGTGTGGGTAAGACCGAGCTCTCCAAGACGCTGGCGGCCTTCCTGTTCGGCGACGAGGACGCGCTCATCCACCTCGACATGTCCGAGTACATGGAGAAGCACACGGTCTCGCGGCTGGTCGGTTCGCCTCCCGGATACGTGGGTTACGAGGAGGGCGGGCAGCTCACCGAGCGGGTGCGTCGCAAGCCGTTCTCGGTCGTGCTGTTCGACGAGGTGGAAAAGGCTCACCCCGACGTCTTCAACACGTTGCTGCAGATCCTGGAGGACGGTCGCCTGACCGATTCCCAGGGTCGTCAGGTCGACTTCAAGAACACGGTCATCATCATGACCTCCAACCTGGGCACCCGCGACATTTCCAAGGGCCCGGGCATCGGTTTCGCGACCGGTGGTGGGTCGGTGGATTACGACCGGATGAAGGCGAAGGTCCAGGACGAGCTCAAGCAGCACTTCCGGCCTGAATTCCTGAACCGTATCGACGACATCATCGTGTTCCACCAGTTGAGCAAGGACGAGATCATCGAGATCGTCGACCTCATGCTCGACCGGGTCGACACGGCGCTGAAGAACAAGGACATGGGCCTGGAGCTCACCACTGCGGCCAAGCTGGTGCTCGCCGACCGGGGTTACGACCCCGTCCTCGGTGCCCGCCCGTTGCGTCGCACCATCCAGCGCGAGCTGGAGGACGTGATGAGCGAGAAGATCCTGTTCGGAGAGCTCTCGGCAGGTGAGATCGTCGTGGTCGACGTCGAGGGTGAGGGCGAGGACAAGAAGCTCACGTTCCGCGGTGAGCCCAAGCCCCCGTCGGTGCCCGACACGCCGCCGGTCGGCCTCGTCAAGTAGTTCGCTCGTCCAGCGATCCCCGCTGCCGGCCGTCTGGCTGGGAGCGGGGATCTCTGCGTTACCGACTGGGCGCAACCATCGAGGGTAGGTCGCCGCAATGACGGCAGGTGCAGCGGCGGGACCGGGGGCGTACGTCGCGGGCTTCGGCACCGCCGTACCCGAGCCGATGAAGCAGGCCGACCTCTGGGACGGCTTCTTCCGCGACCACTACGCGGGCAGCCGGCTCGCCGAGCGCATTTTTGCGTCGTCGGCGATCACCCGGCGTCACGGGGTCGCGGATCCGCTGGTCGTCGACGTGTCGCAGTGGTCGACCGGCCGGCGCATGGACCGCTACGTCGCCGAGGCTCCGCAGCTCGGCAAGGCCGCCCTGACCCAGGCCCTGTCTGCGGCCGAGCTCGACGCGGGTGACGTCGGCCTGTTCGCGGTGGCGTCCTGCACCGGCTACAGCACGCCCGGTCTCGACCTGATCCTCGCGCGCGATCTCGGGATGAGCCCGGCGGTGCAGCGGCTGCTCATCGGCCACATGGGGTGCTACGCCGCACTGCCCGGCCTCGGAGCGGTGAGCGACTTCGTGGTGGCGCGGCGCCGCCCGGCGGTGCTGCTCTGCGTCGAGCTGACCTCGCTGCACATCCAGCCCGCCACGAACGACCCGGCGCAGATGGTCGCCCACGCCCTGTTCTCCGACGCCGCGGCGGCCGTGGTGCTCCGGCCGACCCCGACCCCCGGGTCGCTGCGCGTCGTCGACATCGTGGCGCTGGCCGATCACTCCACCGCCGACCACATGACCTGGGACATCACCGACCTCGGCTTCCGGATGGGGCTCTCACCGCGGGTGCCCGCGGTGCTGGCGCGGCACGTCGGTGAGGTCGTCCGTGACCGGCTGCTCGCGCCGAACGGGCTCACCCCCGCCGACGTGGCGGGGTGGGCCGTGCACCCGGGCGGGCGGCGCATCCTCGAGGTCGTCGAGGAGCAGCTGGGGCTCGCGCCTGCGGCCATGGCCTCCTCGTACGCGGTGCTCGACCAGTTCGGCAACTGCTCGTCGGCGACCGTGCTGATGGTGCTCGAGCGGCTGCCGCAGGCTCCCGGCCCCGTGGTGGCGATGGCCTTCGGGCCCGGGCTCACCCTGTACGCGGCGCTGCTGCACCGCGACTGAGGCCGCTCAGCCCGGCAGCGCGTACCCGTCCGTGGATCCCACGACGAGGCCGTCGGCGAGCAGGCCGGCGAGGGCCCGGTCGTACTGCAGGCCGTCCGGCAGCAGGGCTTGCAGGGCAGCTGCACCGAGCGGACCGTCCGCCTCGCGCAGCGCGGCGAGCAGGCGGCCGCGGGCCTGCCGGTCGGTGCCCTCGTAGCCCTGCGCCTTGCGGGTGGCGATGCCGAGCTCGGCGGCGGTCGGCGCCCCCTCGGCGAGCCAGCGGCAGTCGGCGCCGATCGGGCACAGCGCACACCGCGGGCTGCGGGAGCTGCACACCACGGCACCGAGCTCCATCAGCGCGGCCGAGAGCTGCGCGGCGGCCGGAGCCTGTGCCGGCAGCAGCGCGTCCACCTCGGCGTCGGGGATCCGCTCGGCCAGCGGCAGCCCCAGCGACCAGCGCGCCACCACCCGGCGCACGTTCGTGTCGACCACCGGCACGCGGGCCCCGTACGCGAACGCCGCCACGGCCGCCGCCGTGTACGCGCCCACGCCCGGCAGGGCCCGGAGCTCGTCGAGGCCGGCGGGCACCTCGCCGCCGTGCAGCTGCGTGACGGCGACCGCGCAGCCGTGCAGCCGCAGGGCCCGGCGCGGATAGCCCAGCCGTCCCCAGGCACGTACCGCCTCGCCGGAGGGCTCCGCCGCGAGCGCGGCCGGCGTGGGCCAGCGGGTCATCCAGCTGTCGTACACCGGCAGCACCCGCACGACCGGCGTCTGCTGCAGCATGAACTCGCTGACGAGCACGCCCCACGGCGTGGTCCCGGAGCGCCGCCAGGGCAGGTCACGGGCATTGGCCGCATACCAGTCGCCCAGCGTGCGCATCGCCGCCGCCGGGTGCCGTGCACCGGCCAACGGATCAGACGTAGCGCTCGAGGATGCTGGACTCGGCCAGCCGGGAGAGCCCCTCGCGCACGGAGCGGGCGCGGGTCTCGCCGACGCCGTCCACCGCCTGCAGATCGTCGATGGTGGCGGCGAGCAGCTTCTGCAGGCTGCCGAAGTGGTCGACGAGCCGGTCGACGACGAGCCGGGGCAGGCGCGGCACCTTGGCGAGCAGCCGGTAACCGCGCGGGCTCACCGCGGTCTCGAGCACGTCGGCGCCGCCGGAGTAGCCCATGACGCGGGCGAGCACCGCGATGTCGAGCAGGTCGGCGGCGTTGGCGCTCGACAGGTCCGACAGCACGGTGTCGGCCGTACGCGTGCGGCGGACGCCGGACGGCAGGTAGTCGCGAACGATGAGCTCGCGCTCCTGCTCGACCCCCGCCATCAGTTCCTCGAGCTGCAGGGAGAGCAGCCGGCCGTCGGTGCCGAGCTCGACCACGTAACCGTTGATCTCCTCGGAGATCCGCAGCACCATCTCCAGCCGCTGGGAGACCGCCACCGCGTCGCGCACCGTGACCAGGTCTTCGATCTCCAGCGCCGACAGCGTGCCGGACACCTCGTCGAGGCGCAGCTTGTAGCGCTCCAGCGTGGCAAGCGCCTGGTTGGCCCGCGACAGGATCGCCGCCGAGTCGTCCAGCACGTAGCGCCGGCCCTCGACGTAGAGCGCGATGATCCGCATCGACTGGCTCACCGAGATGACGGGGTAGCCGGTCTGCTTCGCGACCCGCTCGGCGGTGCGGTGACGGGTGCCCTGCTCGTCGGTGGGGATGGTGGGGTCGGGCACCAGGTGGACGTTTGCCCGCTGGATGCGGGTGCCGTCGGTGGACAGCACGACGGCGCCGTCCATCTTCGACAGCTCGCGCAACCGGGTGGCGGTGAACCCGACGTCGAACTCGAAGCCACCGGTGGACAGCGACTCGACCGTGCGGTCGTAGCCGAGGACGATGAGGCCGCCCGTGTTTCCCCGCAGGATCCGTTCGAGACCGTCACGCAGCTGGGTGCCCGGGGCCATCGCGGCCAGCACGGTACGCAGGACGTCCTCGCCTGCGGCGGCTGCCATCGGTCTCCCTGTGGGCTCGCTGATTTCTCCTGATCCTAGAGCCGTGAAGGGCCTCACACGGCTGCACGGCACGTGATCAATGCGGTGCTCTCGGCAAACTCCCAGTGAAGCGAGAGTGCTGAGCTGCAGCGACAGGCGCGGCTAGGCGAGCTCGTCGTCGGTCTCGGGACGAGACCGTTACCGAATCGAGATCGATGACGAACCGGCGGGGAGGCCCGGACGCCTCGGCGCGGGCGGGCCGCCGGGAACGGGGGACGACGCCGGCGACCTTGCTGAGCGCGCCGATCGCCTCGCGGACGTCGGACACCTCGAGGACCGTCACCCCCTCCGGCGCCGTGCCGAAGCCGCGCGGCACGATGGCGCGGCGAAAGCCCAGGCGGGCCGCCGCGGCGAGCCGCCGGTCGACCCCGCCGACAGGCCGGATCTCGCCGGAGAGCCCGACCTCGCCGACCGCCACCAGATCGACCGGGATCGGCACCGACTCGGCCGCGCTGTACAGCGCCAGCAGCGCGGCCAGGTCGGCGGCGGGCTCGGTGAGGCGGAAGCCGCCCACCGTGGAGACGTAGACGTCCTTGCTCAGTGCCGCGGTGAGCTGCTGGGTGTGCAGCACCGCCAGCGTCATCGACAGCCGGGCCGGGTCGACCCCCGACACCGCCCGCCGCGGGTTGGGGCCGGCCGGGGGTGCGACGAGGGCCTGCACCTCGGCCACCAGCGGCCGGCGGCCCTCGAGGGTGACCGTGACGCAGGTGCCCGGCTGTGCCGGCGCCTGCCCGCCGAGGCCGCCCGGACCGCTCTCGGTACGCAGCCGCGACAGGAAGAGCCCGCTCGGATCCGGCAGGTCGGTGAGGCCGTCGCCGTCGAGCCGGAAGCAGCCGACCTCGTCGGTCGGGCCGTACCGGTTCTTCACCGCGCGCACCATGCGCAGCGACGTCGCCCGCTCGCCCTCCGCCGCCAGCACGACGTCGACCAGGTGCTCCAGGGTGCGCGGGCCTGCCACGCTGCCGTCCTTCGTCACGTGGCCGACGAGGAGCGTGGCCATCGCCCGGGACTTGGCCAGCCCGACGAGCGCGCTCGCCACCTCACGCACCTGGGTGACCCCGCCGGGCACGCCCTCGACATCGGGTGAGGCGACCGTCTGCACCGAGTCGACGATCAGCAGCGCGGGCTCGACCTGCTCGACGTGGGTCATCAGCGCACCGAGGTCGGTCTCGGCCGCGAGGTAGAGGGAGTCGGCGAGCGCACCGATGCGTGCCGCCCGCGCCTGCACCTGCGCCGCCGTCTCCTCGCCGGTGACGAGCAGCACCCGCCGGCCCGAGCGCGCGGCATTGGCGGCGACGGCCAGCAGCAGGGTGGACTTGCCGACCCCGGGCTCACCGGACAGCAGCACCACGCCGCCCGGCACGAGACCGCCGCCGAGTACGCGGTCGAACTCGCTGAGCCCGGTCTTCCACGCCTCCGCCTCGCCCGGCTGCACCTCGGTGATGGGCACCGCGGGCACCACGGTGCGTCCGGCCACCCGGCCACCGCCGACGGCCGCGCCGATCCGCCCCACCGGGCGCGCCACGTACTCCTCGACACTGCCCCAGGCCTGGCAGGCAGCGCAGCGGCCGAGCCACTTCAGCGACTCGGCGGAGCACTCGCTGCAGCGGTAACGGACGGCGGGCTGTCGTACGGCGGGCATGGCCGAAACGTACGACCTGCCACCGACAATTTCGGCCCGACCAGGGTGTGGCCGATCAGGGTGTGGCGGATCAGGGTGTGGCGGACGCGCTCTCACCGGGCGACGGGGTGGCGGACTCGGGCGCGGACGGGTCGGATGACGCCGCCGCGCTCGGGGTGACCGTGGCGGAGGCGGCGGGGGTGGCCGTGGCGCTCGGGACGGCCGACGGGGTGGGCAACGAGCTGCCTGCCTCGTCGGTCTCCTTGGCGATCACGGGGACGGTGATGTCGAGCTCGCCGGCGCTCTGGAAGACCAGCTTGAGGCTCACGGTCTGGCCGACCAGCAGGTTGCGCTTCAGCCCGGTGAGCTGGGGCACCGCGGCGTCACCGTCGTTGTAGTACCGCGAACCGAGCGGATCGATCGTGGTCGCGCCGGCCGGGACGTAGGCCCCGGTCGCGTCGGCCGAGCTGATGCTGAGCAGGGTGTCGGTGTCGACGCCGCCGTTGAAGATCGCCATGTAGAGGGGCACGTCGCCGCCGGAGTCGGTCGGCCCGACCAGGAAGATGTTGCGCAGGGTCAGATGACCGATGGCCCCGGTGACGCTGGTGAGCGTGACCCGCTCGCGTGACGTCTCGGCCTGATATCCGGCCGCGCAGGCGGTGAGCGGCAGCGCGGCCAGCAGGGCGACGCATGCGAGCCGGCGGCTCGAGCGACCGATTCCGCGAGACGGACGGAAGGTTGCGGTCACCTGGGACAGCCTCCTGCAGACGGGAAACGTACGGACGCGGGTGCCGGCAGCCGGACGACCGGCGGCGGGCACACGTAACTGCTTGAAAAGGTAGCCCACCGGCGGCGGCTTCAAGCCAAAGCCTGGCCGCGCGCGACGAGCAGCACAACATCGATGAGCGCCACCAGCATCACCGCACGGAACGGCGCACGCGACCCGGGCCGCCGCCCCAGCACCGCGCCGGCCGCGACGACCCCGGCGGCAGCCAGCAGCGCCAGCAGGATGAGGACCCCTCCGGCCGTCGACTCCGGCAGCCCGGGGGCGAAGGCGAGGACCACCGACGCCGCGCCGAGCAGCGCCACCGACGCCCAGCGGGTGGCGCCGGCGCCGATCCGGTGCGGCAGCCCGCGTACGCCGGTGGCGAGGTCGTCGGCCAGGTCGGGCGCCGCGTTGGCGAAGTGCGCCCCCGACCCGAGCAGGCCGCCCGCGACGGGCACCCACCACGGCGGCAGCGGATGGCCGGCCAGACCGAGGACCACGTATGTCGGCAGCAACGCGAAGGCGAGGGCGTACGGCACCACCGACAGCGCCGTCGCCTTGAGGCCGAGGTCGTACCCCCAGGCCAGCGCCACGGCGAGGCAGTGCGCGAGGGCCGCCCGCCAGCCGGAGAGCAGCGAGAGCGGCACGACGAGCACCACGGCGACGACGGCCGCGTTGCGTACCGCGAGGGCGTCGAGCTCCCCACGACCTACCGGCTTGTCACGGCGGCCGGTGGCGGCGTCGCGGTCGCGATCGACGTAGTCGTTGCACCAGCCGACCGACAGCTGTCCGGCCAGCACGGCTGCGGCGACCCCGGCGACGCCCACCGCATCCCGACCGGCGCTGGCGGCGAGCGCGGCGGCCATCGTGGTGACGGCGACCGCCGGCTCCGGGTGCGAGGCGGCCAGCACGAGGGCACCCCGGCGCAGCAGCCGCATCACCGCAGCCTCTCAGGTGGGACGAGAGCGGGGGTACGGGTCAGCTGCGGAGCTGGATGAGGTCGCCCTCG
Organism: Frankiaceae bacterium; assembly: GCA_965199805.1. Taxonomy (GTDB): domain Bacteria; phylum Actinomycetota; class Actinomycetes; order Frankiales; family Frankiaceae; genus DATAZK01. Next base: position 1,747,020 of record CBDATO010000001.1, read on the forward strand.
AGCCGCGTGCCTTCGCCGAAGACGATGGGCGGCGCGGCCAGCGTGCCGTCGCCGCGCACCAGCAGCAGCGTCGGCAGCGTGGCGCTCGGGTGGTAGGTGCGGGCGAGCGTGCCCGCCGGGTCGCGCAGCGGGATCGGGAGGGCGGCCCCGGCATTACGGCTGTCGGCGAGCCGGAAGGCGGACTCGTCCGTACCCGAGGAGACGAGCGCGACGGCGATGGTGGGCGGCGACTCGTTGGCCTGACCGACGATCTGGGAGACGAGCTGCGCGCAGTCGCACTTCGCCGGCAGCAGGACGACGACCGACGGCCGGAGGTCGTGCACGTCGACGACGCCGCCCTCGGCCTGCAGCGTCGCGTTGGGCAGCAGCGCGCCGACCGCCGGCGCCGCGGCGACCGGCCGGGCCAGCGGAACCGTCGCCAGCTGCGCACGTGAATCCCTGCCGGTCACCGGTGCGAAGACGCTCAGCAGCAGCCCGGTGGTCGCGATGAGCAGCAGCACCACGGTGAAGACGGGGCTCGGCAGGCCGTCGCGGCCCCAGCCGGGGGTGAAGCGGCGGATCCGGCGCTGGCGACGCTCGTGCTTGCGCGCCGCCTCGAGCTCGCGCCGGTAAGCGGTGACCTCGGCGTCGAGCTCGCGCAGGTCATCCGGGATGACGATGTGCAGCAGGTCGTCGCTGGGGTCGAAACGACGTGCGAAGCCGTCGTCGTCGTCAGCGGGCGCCACCCACCCATGGTGCGCCTTCTGAGGCCTTCATGGCATCTGTCGGGCAACACGATTTGTGGCGGGCGTGCAGGCAGCCGGGGGCGGAGCGTGTCGCGGCGGCGCGTCGTCCGGGCGCGGCGGCGCCATGCCTGCCGTTCATCCGGACGGCCCAATCCCGGGCCCACGCACGGGGTGGCTCTGCTGTCAAGGCTGTGACCTGCAGCGATGTACCTGTTACCCTGGTTGAAGGCGGAAGGGGCAGCACACTTATGGCGTTCACAGTCGGTGAAACCGTGGTTTACCCGCACCACGGTGCAGCATTGATCGAAGCGATCGAAACCCGTGTCATCAAGGGCCAGGAGCGCAGCTACCTGGTTCTGAAGGTCGCCCAGGGCGATCTGACCGTGCGGGTGCCTGCAGACAATGTCGAGCTGGTCGGCGTCCGTGACGTCGTCGGGCAGGACGGTCTGGAGAAGGTGTTCGAGGTGCTCCGTGCACCCCACACCGAGGAGCCGACCAACTGGTCGCGGCGGTACAAGGCGAACATCGAGAAGCTCGCCTCCGGAGACGTAAACAAGGTCGCCGAGGTCGTGCGTGACCTGTGGCGTCGTGACCGCGAGCGCGGCCTGTCGGCCGGCGAGAAGCGGATGCTCTCCAAGGCGCGTCAGATCCTGGTCAGCGAGCTCGCGCTCGCCGAGGGCACCAACGAGGACAAGGCCGAGGCCATGCTCGACGAGGTGCTCGCCAGCTGACGCTCGCGGCACTCGTGCCGGCGGCCGGCAGCGGCCGGCGACTCGGTCCGGGAGATCCCAAGGCACTGCGCCCGCTCGGCGGGCGCAGTTTGCTTTTCCATGCCGTTGCGCGGCTTCGTGCCGCCCGCGGCATGACCGCGGTCGTCGTGGCCGTTCCAGCAGGGCGGGAAGCGGACGTCGCCGACGAGCTCGGCCCGTTCGGCGTCACCGTCGTGACGGGCGGCGCCACCCGGCAGGAGTCGGTGCTCGCGGCGCTGAGCTGCCTGGCGCCGGAGGTCGACACCGTCCTGGTGCACGATGCCGCGCGTCCGCTCGCTCCGGTCGAGCTGATCGAGGCGGTGGCCCGGGCGGTCGCGGCTGGCGCGCCGGCGGTCGTCCCGGGGCTGCCGGTGACCGACACCATCAAGCGGGTGGACGCCGGCCGGCGGGTCGTCGAGACGCCCGCCCGCGAGCAGCTGCGGGCGATCCAGACGCCGCAGGGTTTCTCGCGCGCCCTGCTCGAGCAGGCACACCGGTCCGCCGCGGCATCCGTCACCGACGACGCCGGGCTGGTCGAGCTGCTGGGAGCACCCGTGCTCGTGGTGCCCGGACATCCCCACGCGTTCAAGATCACCCACCCCGAGGACCTGGTGCGGGCGGAGGCGCTGCTGTCCGCCGACACCGGAGTGCCGGGGATCCCGACCGGACGGAGCGCTCCATGACCGGCCCGCTCCTGCCCAGCGTCGGCATAGGCGTCGACGTGCATCCCTTCGACGCGGCACGCGAGTGCTGGGTCGCCGGCCTGCATTGGCCGGGGGTGCCGGGCCTTGCCGGTCACTCCGACGGCGACGTCGCCGCGCACGCCGCGTGTGACGCGCTGCTCTCGGCGGCCGGCCTCGGCGACCTCGGCAGCAACTTCGGCACCAGCGACCCGCGGTGGGCCGGCGCGTCCGGCGCCGCCCTGCTCACCGAGACGGTGAGCCGGGTGACGGCGGCGGGATTTCGCATCGGCAATGTCGCCGTGCAGCTCGTCGGCGTGCAGCCGCGGCTCGGGCCGCGCCGGCAGGAGGCCGAGGCCGCCCTGTCGGCCGTGGTCGGTGCCCCGGTCTCCATCGCGGCGACGACCACCGACGGGCTCGGATTCACCGGCCGCGGCGAGGGGCTCGCCGCCGTCGCCACGGCGCTCGTCGCCCGCTGACCGGCGGGCCGCACACACCTGCGCGATACCCCAGAGTTCGGCCATGCCCGCGCACTGACGCGCCGGATCCGGCACCATGGTCAGCGTGCCGGACCCGCTGCTCGCCAGCCTCGCCGCTGCCGTGGCAGCGGCACCGCACGACCTGCCGCTCCGGCTTCATTACGCGCAGCTCCTGCTGGCCGACGGCCAGGCGGTCGAGGCGCTCACGGAGGCGGCCACCGTCGTCCGCGCGGAGCCGGGCAATACGGCGGCACAGCAGCTGATGGCGGACGCGAGCGCTGCCCTCACCGGCACCGCCCCTCCGGCGGCCGACGTCCCGTCCGCCGCACCGGTCGAGCAGCCCGGCCCCGAGCAACCGAGCCCCGAGGCGGCCGCCGAGCCCGTCGCGGAGCCACCGGCCGCCGGCTCGCCCGGTTTCGACTGGTCGGAGGCCGAGAAGGCGTTCGAGGGCGTCGTGCCCCCGATGTTCGTCGGCGACGAGGACGCGAGCCCGCCCGGCGGCTTCGAGGCCGACCTGCAGCAGGCGGGCGTACGCCTGTCCGACGTGGCCGGCATGGATCAGGTCAAGGAGCGCCTGGAGAGCGCGTTCCTCATGCCGATGCGCAACCCGGAGCTGCGCCGCCTGTACGGCAAGAGCCTGCGGGGCGGCATGCTGCTCTACGGCCCGCCCGGCTGCGGCAAGACCTTCATCGCCCGGGCGGTGGCCGGTGAGCTCGGTGCCCGGTTCTATCCGGTGAGCCTCGTCGACGTGCTGGACATGTACATCGGCGAGAGCGAGCGCAAGCTGCGTTCGATCTTCGACACCGCCCGGCGCAACGCGCCCTGCGTGCTCTTCCTCGACGAGGTCGACGCGATCGGCCACAAGCGCACCGACCTGCGCGGCAGCGGGCTGCGCAGCGTCGTGCAGGCCCTGCTCGCCGAGCTCGACGGCGCGGCCGAGCACAACGACGGCGTCTTCGTGCTGGCGGCCACCAACCACCCGTGGGACGTCGACAGCGCGCTGCGCCGGCCCGGCCGCTTCGACCGGACGCTGCTCGTGCTGCCGCCCGACGAGGCGGCCCGCCAGGCGGTGCTCAAGCTGCACCTGCGCTCCCGCCCGGTGGAGAGGGTCGACCTGAAGGCGCTCGCCAAGCGCACCGAGGGCTACTCCGGCGCCGACCTCGCCCACGTGTGCGAGACGGCCGCCGAGCACGCGATGTCGGACAGCGTGCGCACCGGTCAGGTGCGCGGCATCCGGCAGGCCGACCTCACCGCGGCCATCTCCGAGGTCCGGCCGTCGACCGGCCCGTGGCTCGAGGTGGCGCGCAACGTCGCCCAGTTCGCCAACGAGAGCGGCACCTACGACGACCTGCTGGCCTACCTGAAGAAGCGTCGTCTCGTGTGACCGATCCCGAGTACGTCAGCCAGCTGCACCGCGCCAAGGCCGCCCTGGACCTACGCCGTCCGGAGGAGGCCCTGCGCCAGCTCGACCGCGCGCTCGCCGCCGCGCCGCAGGACGACCGGGTGTGGTGCCTGCGGGCACAGGCGATGCTGCAGCTCGACCGGCCCGCGGAGGCACTCGACGCCGCCCGCAAGGCGTCCGGGCTGGACCCCAACGAGGAGTGGTCGCACCGGCTCTCGAGCGTGGCGCTGGTCAACCTCGGGCGGGCCGAGGAGGCGGTGCTCGAGGCCCGCGAGGCCGTCCGCCTGGCGCCGAACCTGCCGATCGTGCGCGTCCAGCTCGCGCAGGCGATGGGCACGCTGCCGCACATGCGGCGGGCCGCGTACGACGAGGCCCTGGCCGCCGTGACGCTCGACCCGAGCGAGCCCGAGTGCCACCTGGTCGTCGCCGACACCGCCCGCAAGCTCGGGTGGACCCGACAGGCGGAGTCGGCCTACCGGCAGGTCCTGACGATGGATCCGGGCAACGCCGCCGCGATGAACAACCTCGCGGTCCTGCGGCTGCAGCAGGGGCGTACCGGCGAGGCGCTCTCCGGCTTCACGGCTGCGGCGGCCAACGACCCGCGGATGGACGTCGCCCGCCGCAACGTCGAGGTCACCGCCTGGAAGCTGCTGCAGCGGGTGACGGCGGCGCTCTGGCTGACCACGTGGGTGGCGCCGGCCCTGACCGAGGACCGCGGCACCAACACCGGTGTCTGGGGGCTGGGCGGCCTGACGTCCGCCGAGACGGTGGCGCCCATCATCGGGGCGATCATCATCGCGCTGCTCACGGTGCATTCCTGGCGCACGGTGCCGGCGACGGCGCGCCCGTTCGTCGCCCGGCTCCCCATGCGCCGCCCCTGGATGATGGCGAGCCTCGTCCTCGGCGCGATCGGGGCGATCTGCCTCACCCTCGAGCCGATCCTCGGTGCGGGCTACCGGCACGGCGGCGGGGCGCTCGGGGCGTTCTGCGCCGCGCTGCTCGCCGTGTCGGCCGCGCTCATCGGCGGCTCCCGCTCACACGCCCTCGCACCCCGCTGGCGGCGCAACTCCTGACCCGGTGGGCCGGGCCCCCGCTGGTCACGCCGGTCGGGCCGGCGCGCGATCAGTACGATTCACCTCCGTGGCTCTGGCTCTGTACGACACCCGCACCCGCCGGGTGCGTCCCTTCGAGCCCGTGACCCCCGGCGAGGCCGGGATCTACCTCTGCGGCCCGACGGTGCAGTCCGCCCCGCACGTCGGCCACCTGCGGGGGGCCGTCGTCGTCGACGTGCTCCGGCGGTGGCTGCTGGCCTCCGGTTACGCGGTCACGCTGGTGCGCAACGTCACCGACATCGACGACAAGATCATCATCAATGCGGCCGCAGCGGGCGAGTCGCCCTTCGCGCTGGCCGAGCGCTTCACCCGGCAGTTCAACCGGGCGTACGACCTGGTCGGGGTGCTGCCGCCGACGATCGAGCCGCGCGCGACCGGCCACGTGCCCGAGATGATCACGCTTATGCAGAGCCTCATCGAGCGTGGCCATGCCTACGAGGCGGGCGGCAGCGTCTGGTTCGCCGTGACGACCTTCCCCGACTACGGAGGCCTGTCGGGGCAGCGTCCCGACGCCCTGCAGGCGAGCCCCGAGGGCGAGAACGGCAAGCGCGACCCGCGTGACTTCGCGCTGTGGAAGGCGGCCAAGCCGGGCGAGCCCACGTGGGAGACCCCGTGGGGCCCGGGCCGGCCGGGCTGGCACCTGGAGTGCTCGTCGATGGCCGCCAAATACCTCGGCCCGCAGTTCGACATCCACGGCGGCGGGCTCGACCTGGTCTTCCCCCACCACGAGAACGAGCGCGCCCAGACCGACTGCGGCATGGACTTCAGCGGCGAGGCCGAGATGGCCCGCTACTGGATGCACCACGGCCTGCTGAACGTCTCGGGCGGCGAGAAGATGAGCAAGTCGCTCGGCAACGTGTTCGGCATCGACGAGGTGCTGACCCAGGTCCGGCCGCAGGCCCTGCGCTACTACCTGCTGGCGGCGCACTACCGCTCGGCGATCGAGTACGGCCCGGAGCCGCTGGCGGAGGCTGCGACGGCGTACGAGCGGCTCGAGGGCTTCGTGCTGCGCACCGCGCCCGACGGGCCTGCGGACCAGCCGGCCGGCTACGAGGACGACCCGCTGTGGGCGGCGTTCAGCACGGCGATGGACGACGACCTGTCGACCCCCCGCGCGGTCGGCGTCGTGCACGAGGCCGTGACCGCCGGCCATCGCGCCGCGGATCCCGCGGCGCACCACCGGTTGGTACGCGCCATGCTGATCGTCCTGGGCCTCGACCCGGTGACGCAGTGGCCGTCGGCCGGCGGCGGCGACCTGCGGCCGGTGATCGACGTCCTGGTGGCGGGCGCGCTGGAGCGCCGCGCCGCCGCCCGTAAGGACAAGGACTTTGCGACCGCGGACGCCATCCGCGACGAGCTGGCCGCGGCCGGCGTGCAGGTCGAGGACACGCCGGCTGGTCAGCGATGGGAGCTGGTGCGCTGATGGTCGAGCAGTCATGACCCCCGCCAAGGGGCCCTCGAAGGGCACCGGCGGGTACGGCCGGCGCAAGCTGTCCGGCAAGGGACCGACCCCTCCCGCGTCCGAGCGCAAGGGGCATCCGGCCGCGCGCCGGGCGGCCTCCGCTGCCCGCCGCAACGGCGACGAGACGGCTCCGGTCAGCAGTGCCCGGAGCAGCGGCGGTGTCGGCAGCCGTACCCGCCGCGACACCGTCGGCAGCGACGAGGTGGTCGTCGGGCGCAACCCGGTGGTCGAGGCGCTGCGGGCCGGCGTGCCGTCCAAGCGGCTGCTGATCGTGGCCGGCCCCGGTGACGCGCGCATCAGCGAGGCCCGCCGGCTGGCGGAGCTCTCCGGCATCCCCGTCGCCGACGTGCCGCCGTACGAGCTCGACCGGCTGGCCGGCGGGGCGCCGCACCAGGGCATCGGCCTCGCCGTGCCCGCGTACGAGTACGCCCACCCCGACGACCTGCTGCCGCGCTCCGGCACGGCGCTGATCGTGGCGCTGGACGGCGTCACCGACCCGCGCAACCTCGGCTCGATCGTGCGCTCGGCCGCCGCCTTCGGCGCCCATGGCGTCGTCGTGCCCGAGCGGCGGGCGGCCGGGGTCAGCGCCTCGGCGTGGAAGGCGAGCGCCGGCGCGCTGGCCAGGCTCCGGGTGGCCCGGGCGACCAACCTCGCCCGTGCGCTGACCGCGTACGACAAGGCCGGGCTCACCGTCGTCGGGCTCGCGGCCGACGCGCCGGTGATGCTCAGCGACCTGCAGGCGGCCACCGACCCGCTGGTGCTCGTCGTCGGCTCCGAGGGACGCGGGCTGTCGCGTCTGGTGTCCGACCACTGCCGGGTACGGGTGCGCATCCCGATGGCCGGCCCCGTCGAGTCGCTCAACGCGGGCGTCGCCGCCGGCGTGGCGCTGGCCGAGATCGCGCGGCTCCGGCAGCGGCCCGGAGGCTGAGAGCTCACGCAGAGGTCTTCTGAAATAAGCCCGGACGCCACGGAATGCCCGTAACGTCCCAAGGACACTTTCATGTTTTGCTTGCCTGTACGCAGCAGATGTGAGACAGCTGGTAACTGTTCATCCGGTCCGAGGAGGCCCCGCCGATGCCCGACCACGGCGCGTTCAGCGACGAGGAGCTCGCTGACGCTGCGCAGGCCGGGTACGGGGACGCCGAGGCCGCGCTGCTCTCGCGTTACCGGCCGTTCGTGCGGGCGAAGGCCCGGTCGTACTTCCTGGCCGGCGGCGACGACCAGGACGTCATCCAGGAAGGCCTGATCGGCCTGTTCAAGGCCGTGCGCGACTACGACCCCGACCAGCACATGTCGTTCCGCGGCTTCGCCGACCTGTGCGTCACCCGGCAGCTGATCACCGCCGTCAAGACGGCGACCCGCTACAAGCACGGCCCGCTCAACAGCTACGTGTCGTTTTCCCGCTCGGTCGGCGACGACGACGACGGCGAGCGCCTGCTGTCCGACGTGCTGCCCGCGTCGCCGCACGACGATCCCGCCGAGCGCGTCACCAGCGTCGAGCGGGTGCGGGAGCTGCAGGCCTACGTCGACAGCGCGCTGTCCGACCTCGAGGTCGACGTGCTGCGCATGTACGTCGAGGGCCGCAGCTACTCCGAGATCGCCGACGTGCTCAGCCGGCACACCAAGTCCGTCGACAACGCACTGCAGCGCATCAAGCGCAAGATCGACGGTCACCTCCGCGACCGTGAGGTGGCGGAGCGGGGCTGACCGTGGAGATCGTGTACGAGGACGGCACCTGCCGGCCTGCGGACGCCGACCACTTCACGTTCGAGCGGGCCCATCTCACGCTCACGCGCTGGCAGCTCGTCCTCGGCCGGCCGCGCGAGATCGTGGTCCGGCGCCTCGCGCTGCAGGGCCCGCCGCCGATCCTCGGGGTGCTGAGCTGCGTCGACGGGCCGTTGCCCGCGGCGCTGGTTGACTGACCGGTATGTGCGGCCGTTACGCCTCGATGCGCGACACCGCCGATCTCGTGCTGCTGACCGGGGCGGACGACGAGACCGGTGATCTGCAGGATCCCCGTGTCGACCCGCCCGCCGTGCCCGACCGCTCCGCCAACGTGGCGCCCACCGACCCGGTGCGGGTCCTGCTGCAGGCGGGCGGCGGCCGTCGCCTGCGCCGGGTGCGCTGGGGCCTGGTCCCGCCGTGGAGCCGTGACACCACCGGCGCCGCCCGCATGATCAATGCACGGGTCGAGACGGTCGCGGAGAAGCCGGCCTACCGGCGCGCGATCCGCACCGCACGCTGCGTGCTCCCGGCGGACGGCTGGTACGAGTGGCAGCGCACGCCGGCTCCCGACGGCACCCGCCCGGCGATCACCCGCACCCCCTACCTGGTGCAGCGCGAGGACGGCGCCCCGCTGTGGCTGGCCGGGATCTGGGCCCGGTGGCATCCCCCGGGCGGCGGCGAGCCGGTGACGACGGCGGCGGTGCTGACCGGCCCGGCGCCGGATCCCCTGACCTGGTTGCACGAGCGAGCCCCCCTCACGGTCCCCGACCGCGACCTCGACGCCTGGCTCGCAGCCGACGGCAGTGACCCGCAGCCGGCGCTGGATGCCCTGGTCGGCGTCGGTTACCCGCGCTTGCACTGGCACGAGGTCGGCCGCGGCATCGGCCAGGTCCGCGACAAGGGTGCCCACCTCATGGGACCCGTCGCGGACGTCCCGCTCCCAGGTGAGCCGCCGGCCGTCCCGGCCTCGTCGGCGGAGCCGCTCGCCCTCTTCTGAGCGGTCCGGCAGGGCCAGGACTTCCGGTGTCGGAAAGTTGGCCTGCCGACCGACGATGAGTTGTGATGCGAAGCGCCGTCACACGAGTGCGCGACGTTTTGTCACACCCGGATGCCACGCTGCGTCCTGGGATCGATGGAGGCAGCGATGACCGACGGAGCCATCCCTCGACGGGCAGGAGCGAATCAGGTGACGACGCAAGCCGATCCGAGGCGCTGGAAGGCGCTGGCGGTGCTGGCCCTGGTGCAGTTCATGCTGATCCTCGACGTGACGGTGGTGAACGTCGCGCTGCCCAACATCCAGAAGGATCTGGACTTCAGCACCGCCGGGCTCGCCTGGGTGGTCGACGGATACGTGCTGACGGCGGGTGGCCTGCTGCTGCTCGGCGGCCGGCTGTCCGACATCTTCGGCCGCAAGCGGATGTTCCTCACCGGCGTGGCGATCTTCGGCATCACGTCGATCACCTGCGGTCTCGCACAGGACCCGGCGATGCTCGTCACGAGCCGCTTCCTGCAGGGGGTCGGTGAGGCGCTCGCCTCCCCGGCCGCGCTCGGCCTGGTGGCGCTCCTGTTCCCCGACCCGAAGGAGCGCACCAAGGCGCTCGGCGTCTGGGGCGGCATCGCCGGCCTCGGCGGCACGCTCGGCTCGGTCATCTCCGGCGTCATCGTCGACATCGGCCCGAGCAGCTGGCGTTGGATCTTCCTGATCAACATCCCGGTCGCCGCCTTCGCGCTCGTGATGGTGCCGCGCCTGGTCGACGAGAGCCGCGCCGAGCGGGTGAAGGCGACGACCGGCCATTCGCGGCCCGACATCCCCGGTGCCGCCACGGCCACCTTCGGCCTGGTCGCGCTGGTCTACGGCATCCTGCGGGGCGGTGAGTCGGGCTGGGGAGACACGCTCACGGTCATCTCGCTCGTCGGCGGCGTCGCGCTGCTCACCGCGTTCGTCCTCATCGAGAAGCAGACCCGCGACCCGCTCATCCCGCTGCGCTTCTTCTCCAACCGCACGCGGGTGGCCACCAACGGCGTCACGATCTTCTTCTCCAGCGGCTTCTTCGCCTACTTCTACCTGCAGACCCTCTTCCTGCAGCAGGTGCAGGGCTGGTCGCCGTTGAAGACCGGTCTCTCCTACCTCCCGTTCGGCGTCGGCATCTCGGTGGCCATCGGCCTCGGCACCGCGCTGCTGCCGAGGATCGGCGCCAAACGGGTGCTGCTCCTGGGCTTCACCCTGTGCGCCGTCGCACTCGGGCTGCTCTCCCGGCTGGAGATCGACTCCTCCTACGCCGGGGTGATCCTGCCCAGCATGATCATGCTCGCGGTCGGGGCCGGCCTCTCCTTCCCCGCCATCACCAATGCGGCGTTGAACGAGGTCTCCGGCGAGGACGCGAGCCTCGCCTCGGGGGTGCAGAGCGCGGTCCAGCAGATCGGCGGGGCGCTCGGCATCGCCGTCTTCACCACCATCGCCGTCTCCTACATCAGCGGCCGCTCCCCGCAGTCCCCGGACTTCCGGGTCCATGTCACCGACGGCTACGCGGCCGGCTTCTTCTGGGCCGCCATCGTCATGGCCATCGGCATCGTGGTGATCGCGATCGCCGTCGAGAAGGTCGTGACGGCACCCGCCGATCCGGCGGCGGCCCTGCCGGCCGTGGGAGAGGACGCCGATCCGCAGCCGTTGACCGCCCGCTCCTGACCGCACCGGGTCATCGCGGGCGGGAGCCCCGGGCGGCGGCGCACACGGCGCCGGCCGCCGGTAGGGAGGCAGCCCTACGATGGAGCGAACGTCCGGCCCCGGACCCGTCCAGGGGCATTCCGGACGGTTCGCCCCCGTGGCTCAGTGGCAGAGCAGCCGCCTTGTAAGCGGCAGGTCGTCCGTTCGATCCGGACCGGGGGCTCTCGCGGAAGGGCGGCCGGCCCGGGCCCGACCCCGCGCCGCGCGGGTGAGGTGGGCCGCAGGCGGGATCATCGGAGCCGAATGGGAAAGGATCGGCGTATGCCGAAACTCTTCTCCCGCGCCGCCATCGCCGGCGCCGCCTTCCAGCAGGCGCGCAAGTTCCTCGCCAGCCCCAAGGGCAAGCAGATGGTCGCCCAGGCGCGTACCCGCGCGCAGGACCCGGCCACCCGCGCCAAGGTCAACGAATTCGTCGGGAAGGTCCGCGGCGGAAGCAAGACGCCGCCACCCAGCACCCGCTGAGCCTGCGGGCGAAACTTGACACGGTCGTGCTAACCTGACCCTCAGTGAGCACGCAGCAGAGTATTCAGCAGGCGAGTGAGTCCACCGGGTGGTCTCCTCGCATGCTGCGTTATCTGGAGAGCAGCGGGCTCATCCGTCCCATGCGTACGCCGGGCGGCCACCGGGTCTACGGGCCCGGGCAGCTGCAGCGGCTGCGTGACCTGCGCGCCATCGTCGAGCGGTTCGACATCGGACTGACCGACGTGGCGTTCGAGTTGCGCCAGCGCACCGAGCCCGAGCTGGCTCAGGCGCTGGACGCGTGGTTCGGCGCGGTGCATCGAGTGGCGGCCCCGGCTCGCGCCTCGCTCTACCGCAAGCTGGCCGACGAGATGGAGCCGATCCCGGACTCCGCCGCCGAGCACACCGACAGGTCGGCTGCGTCGGTCGATCAGCACGCCCCGCCGGGCACCGAGCGCTACACCGGCGGTCACCGTTCCGAGACACCCCGCAGTCCCCACCCACAGACTGGAGCAGCAGCGATGGACACCACCCCGATCCCGGTCACCGAGCTGACCCCCGATTCCGCGGGGAGCGTGACCGACTTCAAGGTCGCCGATCTGTCGCTCGCGGCTTTCGGACGCAAGGAGATCCAGCTCGCCGAGCACGAGATGCCCGGCCTGATGGCCCTGCGCGAGGAATACGGCAAGGCGCAGCCGCTGGCCGGCAAGCGCATCGCCGGCAGCCTGCACATGACCATCCAGACCGCCGTGCTGATCGAGACGCTCGTGGCGCTCGGTGCCGACGTGCGCTGGGTGAGCTGCAACATCTTCTCCACGCAGGACCACGCGGCCGCCGCCATCGTCGTCGGCCCCGAGGGCACCCCCGAGGAGCCCAAGGGCCTGCCGGTCTACGCCTGGAAGGGCGAGACGCTGGACGAGTACTGGTGGTGCACCGAGCGGATGCTCACCTGGCCGAACGGCAAGGGCCCCGACGCGATCGTCGATGACGGCGGTGACGCCACCCTGCTGATCCACATGGGCGTCGAGTACGAGGCCACCGGCGTCGTGCCGCAGCCCGACGAGAACGACCCCGAGGAGTACGGCGTCATCCTCGAGACGCTGCGCCGTTCGATCGCGGACGACCAGACCCGCTTCACCCGGTTCGCCCAGGACATCAAGGGCGTCACCGAGGAGACCACCACCGGCGTCATGCGCCTGTACGAGTTCGAGCGCGGCGGGACGCTGCTGTTCCCGGCGATCAACGTCAACGACTCCGTCACCAAGTCGAAGTTCGACAACAAGTACGGCGTCCGCCACTCGCTGATCGACGGCATCAACCGCGGCACCGACGTCATGATCGGCGGCAAGGTCGCCGTCGTCTGCGGCTACGGCGACGTGGGCAAGGGCTCGGCCGAGTCACTGCGCGGCCAGGGCGCCCGCGTGCTCGTCACCGAGGTCGACCCGATCTGCGCGCTGCAGGCCGCCATGGACGGGCTGCAGGTCGTGCGCCTCGACGACGTCGTCGACACCGCCGACATCTTCATCACCACGACCGGCAACAAGGACATCATCACCGCCGAGCACATGGCGAAGATGAAGCACCAGGCCATCGTGGGCAACATCGGCCACTTCGACAACGAGATCGACATGGCCGGCCTGGCCCGCACCCCCGGCGTCGAGCGGGAGCAGATCAAGCCGCAGGTCGACGAGTGGCGCTTCGCCGACGGCCACTCGATCATCGTGCTGTCGGAGGGTCGTCTGCTGAACCTCGGCAACGCGACCGGCCACCCGAGCTTCGTCATGTCCGCGTCGTTCGCCAACCAGGTGATCGCGCAGATCGAGGTGCTCACCAAGGCCGACCAGTACGAGAACAAGGTCTACACGCTGCCCAAGCACCTGGACGAGAAGGTCGCCCGGCTGCACCTGGACGCGCTGGGCGCCAAGCTCACCGTGCTCAGCAAGGAGCAGGCCGAGTACATCGGCGTCGACGTCGCGGGTCCGTACAAGAGTGACCACTACCGCTACTGATCTTTGACGTTCAGTTCACGAATCGCCTCGGCGCCCGGTTTACCCGGGAGCCGGGGCGATTTGTCATATTCGGTGAACAATCGCTTACCATGGAACAAGTTTCCGGCCGGATAGGAGTAACCCCTCGGTGCCCAGCGACTCCCACTCGGGGGCAAATCGGACATCAGCGGCCGATCGGCGTGAAGCGATCATCGATATCGCAGCTGCCCAATTCGCCCGTACCGGCTATCACGGCGTCTCGATGCGCGACATCGCCAAGGTCCACGGTTCGTCGGTGGCCAGCCTGTACAACCACTTCCCGAGCAAGGACGCCTTGCTGCTGGCTGTCGGCGCCCGTTACTACGACAGCTTCATCCAGCGTCTCGAGGCCGCCGCCACCGCCGACGGTGACAACCGGCACCGGCTGGTGGAGATGGTCCGGGTGTCGATGCAGCAGGGCATGCGCTACCGCGACGAGTACGTGTCGCTGTCGCGCGACCGCTACCACATCCGCAAGTCGCCCGGCCTCGAGCCGCTCGTCGCCGCGGTCGAGCACTGCCTGGAGCTCTGGTACCAGGTGATGCGTGCGGGTCAGGCCGACGGCTCCGTGCGTCCCGACCTGGATCCGGCCACGACGATCTGGGCGGCGCTCATCGCCGTGAGCGGGCTCATCGACACCAACAGCATGACGGCGATCGCGGGAAGCCCGCCGACCTCGCCGGTGTCGACTCTGTGCACGATCTTCAGCGAGGGACTGCGCCCGGTGGATCCGTCGCGGACGTAGCACCGGCTGCCGCCACCGGGCGGGCCGCGGCGCGTACTGCACCGTCGGGGGCGTCCCCGGCGCCCTGCTGAGCGGTCACGAGATCCGCCGGCGCGGCCGACCGGGCGTGCCCGGCCCCTGCCTCGGCGGCCAGCACGTTGCTCACGGTGGGCTGGCGGGCGAGCAGGACGAGCCCGGTGACCAGCAGCGGCATCGCGGCGACGAAGGCGATCAGGCCCGGCCCGTGCGGCACCGGCTCACCGAAGATGGCGAGGCCGGCGGCCGCGGGGAGCAGCGCGGCGAAGGCGCTGCACACCGGCACCGCCACGATGGCCGCCCCGTGCTGCAGCGCCCGGGAGAGCAGGCTGAGCGAGAGCAATGCCGCGACGATCAGGATGTACGGCGCCGGCGTCAACGCCTGGTGCCAGATGCTGTGGTCCTTGAGCGAGAGGCTGATCTGCCGGGTGCACAGCGTCGCGGCGGCGTACGAGATGCCGGCCGCACCGGCCATGACGGCGGTGCCCGCCCCGGTGGAGCGCGTACGGCCCGCGACGACGGCCGCCACCCCGGCGAAGACGACGGCCCCCGCGAGAATCATCTGCTCGCCGAGGCTCGCCTCCCGTCCGACCGAGTGCCCGGACGTCCCGAAGGCCACGGTCAGCAGGGCGCCGCCGAGCAGGATGACCCCGATGCCGACGAGCCCGATGCGCGTCATCCGCTCGTGCACGACGCGGGTGGCCAGCAGGGCCAGCACGATCATGTCGAAGAGCAGCAAAGGAGTCACGAAGGCGGCCGGCGCGAGTGCGAGCGCCACCGCCTCGAAGCCGAACCCCCCGAAGTCGGTGGCCGCCCCCGCCAGCCACAGCTTGTTGCGCATCAGCTTGGCGAGCAGGCCCAGCCCGAGGCCGCTGCCGTCGGAGGTCTGCCGCGCGGCGAGCGCCTGCAGCAAGGGACCACCGCCGTAACAGGTCGCGGCGGCGAGCGCGCAGATGAGGCCCAGCACCAGACCGTTCACCGGATCACCATGTCAGTGTCATCGGCACGCAATCCCGCGAATGTCAGGGGCAGGACAGCTTCTCTTCGAGATTCACGGAAGCCATTCCCGGACAAGCAGCCCGATCACGGCAGACGCAGCACGCACAAAGCCGCTCCGCGCCAAGACGACCGCCCGAACATCACTGAGTCAATTGATAATGTGGCATTGACGTCGGCGTCCCGCCCGACGGCCTCAGGCTGCAGGAGCTCCCCATGCGTTGCGCGCTACGCGCCCGGCGGACCGCGCTGCCCGTCATCGACCTGGCGCAGGCCGGCGGCCGGCGGCGGGCCGACCTGCTCGAGCGGCTGCGGTCGGCCGCCGCCGGCCCCGGGGCCTTCTACGTGAGCAACCCCGGCATCCCGCCCGGCTTCGGGGGTCTGGTGCTGTCCGGGGCCCGGAGCTTCTTCACCTCCCCGCTCGACGACCGGATGCGCGTCGCCGCCCTGCTCTCCCCGCACTTCCGGGGCTGGACGCCGGCGGCCCGGCCGTTCGGTGAGCGGTTCGACCTCGGTCCCGAGCACGTCGCCCCTCCGGTCGGCCCCGATGATCCGCCGTGGCACCGGCTGACCGGTCCCAACCTGTGGCCGCCGACGCAGCCGCACCTCGAGCCGCTGCTGCTCGCCTTCAACGAGTCCCTGCTCGGCCTGGCCGAACGGATCATGCGCCTGCTGACGGTCTCACTGGGGCTGCCGGGTGACGCCTTCGACGAGGCCCTCGCCCCGGAGCCGCACACCCAGCTCGCCCTGATCCGTCACCCCGAGGGGGAGGACGCCGGGCTGCACAAGGACTACGGTTTCCTGACCCTGCTGTTGCAGGACAGCCGGTCCGGCGACGGAGGGGTACGCGTGGGCATCGAGGGGCGTGCTGCATCCGTGACGTCGAGCCCGGCGGCGCGGAGCGTCGACGTGCCCGGCCTGGGCACGCCGGGTGAGACCTTCCTGGTCACGGTCGGCCGGCTGCTCGAGACGGCGACGGACGGCTACCTGCGGGCGGCCCCGTACGGGCTCTCGCCCTCGGCGAGCGGCCGCATCACGGTGCCCTTCACGCTGGGGCCGGCGCTGGACGCGACCGTCCCAGCATTGTCCCTCCCCTCGCGGCTCGCCGCCGTGGCCCGCGGCGTCGCTGACGACCCCGCCGACCCGCTGCTCGCCGGCTACGGCGCGTACGCCCTGAGAGGCCGGCTGCAGGCCCACCCGCAGGTGGCTGAGCGTCACCATCCCGAGCTGCTGACCACCGGCTGACCGCGTCAGCGCCGCTCATCGCAAGGAGAGATCACATGACCACCGAAGCCCCCGACACCACCCCGGTCCCGCCGCCGCACGAGCCCGACACCAAGGGTTGGTCGTTCGAGACCAAGCAGGTGCACGCGGGTGCCGCCCCGGACCCGGCGACCAACGCGCGGGCGACCCCGATCTACCAGACGACGTCGTTCGTCTTCCGCGACACCCAGCACGCCGCCGACCTCTTCAGCCTGGCCGAGCCCGGCAACATCTACTCGCGGATCATGAACCCGACGCAGGACGTGCTCGAGCAGCGGATCACCGCGCTCGAGGGCGGCGTCGCCGCGGTGGCGGTCGCCAGCGGGCAGGCCGCCGAGACCCTGACGTTCCTCACGCTGGCGCAGGCCGGTGACCACATCGTCTCCAGCGCGAGCCTGTACGGCGGCACCTACAACCTGCTGCACTACACGCTGCCCAAGCTGGGCATCACGGTCACCTTCGTCGACGACCCCGACGACCTGGACGCCTGGCGCGCCGCCGTCACCGACACCACCCGGCTGTTCTACGCCGAGACCCTGGGCAACCCGCGCAGCAACGTCCTCGACATCCGCGCGGTGGCCGACATCGCCCACGAGGTCGGCGTCCCGCTCGTCGTCGACAACACGGTGCCGACCCCGTACCTGCTGCGCCCGCTCGAGCACGGCGCCGACATCGTCGTGCACAGCGCGACGAAGTTCCTCGGCGGCCACGGCACCACCATCGGCGGCGTGGTCGTCGACGGCGGCACCTTCGACTTCGGTGCGAACGCCGAGCGCCACCCCGGCTTCCACGAGCCCGACCCGAGCTACCACGGCCTGCAGTACTGGCCCGCGCTCGGCCCGGGCGCCTTCGCCGCGAAGCTGCGCGTGCAGTACCTGCGCGACATGGGCCCGGCGATCTCGCCGTTCGCCTCGTTCCTGCTGCTGCAGGGCGTCGAGACGCTCTCGCTGCGCATGGAGCGGCACACGGCGAACGCGCAGGCGCTCGCCGAGTGGCTCGAGGCTCGCGACGAGGTCGAGACCGTGCACTACGCCGGCCTGCCAGGCAGCCCGTGGCACGCTAACCAGCAGAAGTACCTGCCGAACGGCGCGGGCGCGATCGTGGCGTTCGAGCTGCACGGTGGCGTCGAGGCGGGCAAGAAGTTCGTCGACGCGGTGGAGCTCTTCAGCCACCTGGCCAACATCGGTGACGTCCGCAGCCTGATCATCCACCCGGCGAGCACGACGCATTCGCAGCTGGCGGACACCGAGCAGGCCGCGTCGGGCGTCACCCCGGGGCTCATCCGGCTGTCGGTCGGGCTCGAGGGGCTCGAGGACCTCAAGGCCGATCTCGAGGCCGGGTTCCGCGCCGCGAAGGAGGCCTGAGCAGCCCGTACGCTCAGCGCCCGTGAGCATCGATCCTCCGGCGAGCGGCGGCTGGCGCGACGGTGACCCCGCCGGCCGCCGCCGCTTCGCCGACCTCGGCGACCTGGCGCTCGAGCGGGGTGGGCTGCTCACCGGGTGCCGGGTCGCGTACGAGACGTGGGGGCGGCCGCGTACCGACGCGTCGGGCGCGGTGACCAACGGGGTCCTGGTGCTGCACGCGCTCACCGGCGACTCGCACGTGATCGGCGAGGTCGAGCCCGGTCACCCCACGCCCGGCTGGTGGAACGGCCTGGTGGGCGCCGGCCGGGTCATCGACCCGGCCAAGCACTACGTGGTGTGCCCCAACGTGCTCGGCGGCTGCCAGGGGACGACCGGTCCGGCGTCACCGGCAGGGGACGGCCGGGCCTGGGGCAGCCGCTGGCCGCGTACGACGATCCGCGATCAGGTGCAGGCCGAGCAGCGGCTCGCCCGCGAGCTGAGGATCTCCCGGTGGCTGCTGGTGCTCGGCGGCTCGATGGGTGGCATGCGGGCGCTGGAGTGGGCCGTGAGCAGCCCCGATGCCGTCGCGAACCTCGCGGTCATCGCGTCGACCGGTGAGGCCAGCGCCGACCAGATCGGCATCCAGGGCACGCAGATCGACGTCATCCGGGCGGATCCGTACTGGGCGGATGGCGACTACCACGACGCGCCGCGCGGCCCGGCGGCCGGACTCGGGCTGGCCCGGCGCATGGCCCACCTGACCTACCGCAGCGCCGCCGAGCTCGACAGCCGCTTCGGACGCGCGGCGCAGGACGACGTCGACCCGCTCGACGGCGGGCGCTGGCAGGTGCAGTCCTACCTCGAGCACCACGGCGAGAAGCTCGCCCGCCGGTTCGACGCCGGCAGCTACGTCGCGCTCACCGAGGCGATGAACAGCCACGAGGTCGGCCGCGACCGGGGTGGCCTCGAGGCGGCGCTCGCCACCGTCACCGCCCGCAGTGTGGTCGTCGGCATCGACAGCGACCGGCTCTACCCGCTGCAGCAGCAGGAGCGCCTGGCAGCGGGGCTCGCCGCCGTCACACCGGGTGGGCTGCAGGTCGTGCACTCCCCCTTCGGGCACGACGGCTTCCTCATCGAACGAGACGCGATCGCCCGGGCCGTGCAGCCGCTGCTCGACTGACGCCCCTCAGCGCTTCTCGACGGCCTGCTGGACCAGGTCGGCCATCAGCGTGTAGCCGACCGTCCGAGGATGCAGGTCCATGAGCTGGCAGTAGTACGTGAGCCGGCAGGCACTCGCCACCGCCTTCGGCACGACCCCGTACGGCGCGAAGCGCTCGGTCTGCGACAGCGGGACGTACGCGCCCGACGCCGCGGTGACGTCGACGAAGGTCGCGTCGATCTTCGCGTACGCCGCCGCGAGCGCGGGGTTGATGTACTCGCGGAAGCCCTGCGCCGAGCGGGCCGCAAGGGTGCGGCCGGAGTCCTTGTCGGACACGTAGCCGCCGAGGATCACGTCGGGGTAGGTCAGCCCGACGATCGGCGTCGTGGGCCCGGCGGCAGCACGCAGCCGCGGCAGGAAGCGATCGAGGTTGCGCGTCACGGTGGCGAGCGCGGACTGCAGGCATTTGCGCAGGTCGTCGACATGTGCACAGCGCGTGACGTCGTTGGCGCCGATCACGACGGTGATCAGGCCGACCTCGCTGCGGTGGGCCGCGATGAAGTCGATCGCCGCGTCGGCCTGGCTCTCGTCGGAGTAGAGCGGCGCCTTGGGGCCGAGCAGCGGCAGCAGGCAGTCCGGCTCGTCGATCATGCCGGTGGTGGTGGCGCCGGAGCAGCCGTAGTTGACCAGCGTCAGCCCGGTGCCGGCGACCGTGCGTCCGGCCAACTGGTAGGCGAAGCCGTTGGTGGTGGTGCCGCCGGAGACGTCCTTGAGCGTGTTGGCTGCCGCGTCGGTGGGCTGCCAACCGGCGGCGTAGGAGTCGCCGAGCGAGACGTAGAACTTCTTGCCCGGCCCGGGGGTCTGGGGCGCAGGGGGATGGTCGGCCTCGATCTGCGCCGACGTGCTCGGTGACGGCGCGGGCGAGGCGGCCTCGTCAGGGGCCTGCGTGCTGCTGCAGGCCGCCAGTCCGACGGCCAGCGCCACGAACAGGCAGACGAGCGGGAGCCGGCGCGAACGGTCCGTCGTCGCCTCCGCAAGCCGGGGAAAGGGGATCTGCAGCAGGAAGGTAACCCGTCACGCTCCGTCGACCGGGCAGCTTTGCCGATAAGTCTGGCGCAGGCGCCGGACGCGCGCGACGATCGGTGCAGCCGGGAACGACCGGCGGACTCGAGGCAGGCGGCAGCAGTGACCGAGCAGGACGAACCGCACGGCGCGCAGCAGCCGTGGCGGGCGCCGCCGCCCGGCACCTACGTGAGCCCCTGGACCACCGGTTACGCACCGGTCCCCCCGTACCGGCGACCCCGCCGGCGGGTGCTGCCGGGGCTCGTCGCCGGGGTGGTCGCGCTCGCCCTGGCGGGTGGCGGCGCGCTGTACTCGACGCAGCTCAGGCTCCACGGATCGGGCACGTTGAGCGCGGCTCCGGCCGACACGTCGGCGACGCGCCGGGATCCCGGGCCCGCCCCCTCCGTCCCGGCCCCCGCGCCCACCGCCGCCGACCCGGTGCTCACCGTGCCGCAGGTCTCGGCCGTGGTCACCCCAGGCGTAGTCGTCATCACCGCCGACCTCGGCACGCAGAACGCGGAGGCCGCCGGCACCGGCATGGTGCTCACGCCGACCGGCGAGATCCTCACCAACAACCACGTGATCGCCGGCGCCACCAGCATCGACGTCACGGTGGTCAACACCCACACCCAGTACACGGCCGACGTGGTGGGCACCTCGCCGGAGAACGACGTCGCGGTGCTGCAGCTGCGCGCGGCGGGCGGCCTGTCGACGATCCCGCTCGGCAATTCCGACACCGTCCGCAAGGGTCAGTCGGTCGTGGCGATCGGCAATGCCGGGGGCCGCGGCGAGCTGGACCTGGTGTCCGGCAACGTCGCCTCCATCGACCAGGCGATCACCGCCAGCGACGCGAACGGCGGCAACAAGGAGCGGCTGACCGGGATGATCTCGGCCGAGGCCGACATCAAGGCCGGTGACTCTGGCGGGCCGCTGGCCGACCGGGCGGGCCGCGTCATCGGCATGAACACGGCGGCGTCCGCCACCGACGCGGGCAGCGGCGAGCCGACGTACGGCTTCGCGATCCCGATCAACCGGGCGCTGGCGGTCGCCGAGACCATCCGGTCGACGGCGGGCACGGCTCCCCGCACCAGCCGGGGCTACCTCGGCGTGCAGGTGCGCGGCGCCATCCCGCCGGGCGGCGGCGCCCAGGTGCAGCTCGCCACCCCCGGCTCACCCGCGTACGCCGCCGGCCTCGCGCCCGGCGACGTCATCACGACGCTCGACGGCGACCCGGTCGACTCGCCCGCCGGCCTCACCGGCAGCCTCGCCGCGACCGCACCGGGACAGCGGGTGACCCTGGGGTGGACCGACACGCAGGGCCGGCAGCGCCTGGAGACGATCACGCTGGGCCGTAACGCGCCGGACTGACTCAGGTCAGCGCGTCGGGAAGCTCACCGTCCGCGCCTCGGCCTGCAGCTTCGGCAAGTCCTCCGCCAGCACGTGGCCGACGGTGACCGCACCGGCGGCGGAGCGGTCGTACGCGCTGAGGTAGCGGGCGGGACTGCCGTACAGCGCCGTCAGCGTGGCCGGCGGGAGCGGCTTGCTGCTGCCGAGCAGGGCACAGATCGGCTTGGCCGACCCCGGCACGCCCGACTCGACGACGACCGGCACGTCCACGGCCGGCGTGCGGATCCCGCCCAGCACGATGCCGCGGCCGTCACGGGCGAGGGTCGGGCCGGTGTGCTCCAAGCGCGGTGCGCTGGGCGGGACCGTCCCCGTACGCACCCAGCGCTCCAGCGCCGCGACCGCCGCCTTGACGACGTAGTGCTGCGGCCCGGAGTTGATCGCGTTGCCGCAGCCCAGCACCGACCCGGCCGCCGTACCCACCGCATAGGTGTCGGAGTGCGCCGTGCCCGCCACCTCCCAGAGCCGGAAGCGGTCGGTGTCGGGCTGCTCGGCCCGGTCGTAGCGCAGCAGGTTGATGTCGGTCTCGGTCTCGAAGACGAGCACCGGGACCGACGAGTCGGCACGGATGCGGTACGCGCCGTCGACCACCGACGCGCCGTTGCCGGCGCCGGTGAGCGGGGCCGCCCCACCACCGCGGCTGTGGATGAAGAAGCCGTCGAACTCCTGGGTCAGCGGTTGCACGCCGTCGACGTACGTGGTGAGGCGGGCGGCCGACTGCGACTCGCCGAGCGCGATCACCCGCGCGGGCTTCAGGCCGCCGAGCACGTCGACCGTGCCGGGCTCGCGCAGACCCTGCGCGACCTGCGTGAAGATGTCGTACGAGTACGCGTCGCCCGGCTGCCGCAGCGTGCCGTAACGGGCGGGGTCGGCCTTGCGCAGGCCGGGCAGCGATAACCCGGGCACCAGCTGGCTCGCGATGTCGCCCGGGCTGGAGCCGTCGATGCCGACCTGCTGGGCGGAGACGCCGACGTACGCGTAGCCGGAGCGCTTGAGCTCGTCGGCCGCGTACGTGTAGTCCGGCCCGCTGTCGGCGCCGGCGCTGACGTTCAGCCACTCGACGACGACCGTGCCGTTGAAGCGGGCGGGGTCGGCGGGGGTGCGGACGATGATCCGGGTGCGGTAGCCGGCGCTGCCGCCCGGCCGAAGCGTCCACTGCCCGTCCGCGGGCTCGCCGGCGGAGAGGTAGCTGGTTGCCGTTCCGGCCGCCTCGTACTCCGCCACCCGCTGCGTCGGCGACGACGTGAGGTCGGCGGCGCTCAGCAGGCTGATGCCCTTGCCGGCGGTCAGCGGCCCGCGGAAGACGGCCGCGGCGGACGTCCGCACGGGCGAAGGGACCGCGGTCGGAGCAGTGCTGCCGGGTGCCGAACTGGTGGGTGCGGAACTGCCGGGTGCCGAACCGGTGGGTGCCGAACTGGTGGGCGTCGCGCTGCTCGGTGCCGCCTCGGGGGTGCTGCCGGAGCTGCACGCCGCCAGGCCGAGCAAAACCACGGCCACGGCGGCGGCCTGCCGACCCCGGGCGCTCCTCACCTCAGGCCCAGTGCGGCCTTGTAGTCACCGTCACGCGGGGCGATGAAGAGGCCCTCAGCCTCGGTCAGCAGCACGCCGTCCAGGTGGCAGGTGCCCTTGATGATCCGCTTGCGCCCGTCGGCCCGCTCCTGCCAGGCGCGGACGGCGAGCTCGCGGTGCAGCGGGGTCGGCTTGCGGTAGCGCACCGTCAGCGAGCCGGTGAAGCCGGCCGACAGCTGCGCGAAGCCGAGCAGCTCGTCGAACATGGCGGCGACCATCCCGCCGTGCACGTGGCCGGGCGGCCCCTCGTACGCGGAGCCGAAGGTCACCGTGCCGGCCACCTCGTACGAGCCGTCCTCCCGGTCGTCGAGGTGGACGAACATCGGCGGAGCCAGCGGGTTGCTCCGGCCCGACAGCGGGCTGTGCTCGACGAAGTCGCGCGGCTCGAGCCCGGCCTCGCTGACCTGCCACGCCGAGTCGCGGGCCCGCATGCCGTCCAGCCGGTCGGCGAACGCGGACGCCGCCTCCGCCGCGGCCCTCGACGCGTCGGCGGGCGGGCGTACCAGTGCGAGCCGGTTGATGATCCGGCGCAGCTGCTCGGCCAGCCGGCGGGCCTCGACGACATCGGGCTCGGCGGCTTCGGGATCGCGCGCGCCCTGCAGAGCTGACATGCGACGACCGTAACGGGCGGCCGTCGGACGGCTGTCGCTGACCGGACAAAGCCGTCCGCCACGCCGCCGCGCACGGTCTCGTCGTCCGGGTGCAGGCCACCGGGCACGGGTGCGCCGAGATGGCGGACGGGCTGCTGATCAGCACGCGCGAGATGACAGGAATCGAGCTCGACCCCGCGACCGGCATCGCCACCGTGCAGCCGGGCGTACGCATGCGCGACCTGATCGCGGCCGCGGCCCCGCACGGGCTCGCGCCGCGGGCCGGCTCCAGCCCCGACGTCGGCGTGATCGGCTACACGCTCGGCGGCGGCATGCCCATCACGGCCCGCACCACCGGCTACGCCTCCGACGCCCTGCTGCGCGCCGACGTGGTGCTGGCCGACGGCCGGCAGGTCACCGTGGGCGCGAGCTCCGAGCCCGACCTCTTCTGGGCGCTGCGCGGTGGCAAGGGCCCGTTCTGCATCGTCACCTCGATGACGCTGCAGCTCGACCGGATCGCGTCCGTGTACGGCGGCTCGCTCTTCTACGCCGGCGAGCACGCCCGCACGGTGCTGCGCGCCTACCGCGACTGGACCACCACGCTGCCGGAGGAGATGTCGACGAGCGTCGCCCTCTACCGGCTGCCGCCGGCTCCCGACGTGCCGGAGCCGCTGCGCGGCGTGCTGACGGCCTGCATCCGCATCGTGCACGTGGGCGACGCCGCCACCGGTGCCGCGCTGGTCGCACCGATGCAGGAGGTCGCACCCGTGATCTTCGGCGGGGTCGGCAAGATGCCGTACGCGGCGACCCCGATCATCTACAACGACCCGGCCGGCCCGCTGCCGATCCTGGGTCGCCCACACCGTCGGCATCGTCACCCCCCGAGCTGGCCGAGGTCACCCCGGGCGTCCTCGCCGCGATCGACGCCGTTTTCGCCCCGGCCGCAGCCGGCGGCGCGCAGGTCAACTTCAGCGACCACATCCCGGCCACCGACGTCTGGGGACCGGAGGCGCTAAGCCGGCTGATGGCCGTCAAGCAGGCGTACGACCCGACCAACCGCTTCCGCGGACCGCTCGACTTCGTCCCGGCGCTGCCCGTCCAGTAACCGCCCCGATGACCCGGCCCGCCGCTCGGTAACCGGGCTCGCGGGCCGTGGTCAGGCACTATCCGGAGGTGGTCGCACCCGTCCAGACGCCCGCTCCGGCCCCGCCCGCGCCGCCCACCGTCCTGACGGCGGACGAGCAGCTGCGCCGCTCCGCCCTGCGCCGGATGAAGACGATCGCGGGCTGCCTGCTGCTCGTCGCCGTGGTGCTCTACCTGCTCACGCGCAACGACGACGGCTTCCGCGGGTTCGTCAACGCGGGTGCCGAAGCGGCGATGGTCGGCGGCCTCGCCGACTGGTTCGCGGTCACCGCCCTGTTCCGCCACCCGCTCGGCCTGCCGATCCCGCACACGGCACTCATCCCGAACCGCAAGGACATGATCGGGCGCAGCCTGGAGTCCTTCGTCGCGTCGAACTTCCTGTCCGAGGACGTCGTCAAGGACAAGATCGCCCGAGCCCAGATCGCCGCCCGGGTCGGCACCTGGCTCGAGCAGCCCGAGCACGCCGCTCGGGTGAGCCGCGAGGCGGCGACCGCCGTCCGCGCCGCCATGAAGGTGCTGCGCGACGAGGACGTCGTCGAGGTGCTCGAGTCGGCGCTGCTGCGCAAGGTGACCGGCGTGCCGTGGGGGCCGCCGCTCGGCCGGCTGCTCGGCAAGGTCGTCGACGACGGGGCCCACCACCGGCTGGTCGACATCGGTGTCGACGCCGCGCACAACTGGCTACTGAACAACGAGGCCACCTTCGGCGAGATCGTGGCCAGCCGGGCTCCGAAGTGGGCGCCCACGTTCGTCAACGACGTCGTCGCCGGACGGGCGTACGAGAAGGCGCTCGACTTCGTCCGCGACATGCAGGCCGACCCGGGCCACCCCACCCGGCTCGCGATCGACAACCTGCTGCGCAAGTTCGGCGACGACCTGCGCACCGATCCGAAGCTCATCGACGACGTGGAGCGCTGGAAGGCGCAGCTGCTCGAGCGCGACGACGTCCGCGACAGCGTCGGCCGGATCTGGACCACCGGGCGCACCATGCTGCTCGACGCCGTCGACGACGAGTCCGGGGAGCTGCGCCGCCGTGTGGCCGAAGGGGTGGCCGAGCTCGGGCACCGCCTCGCGACCGACCCGGAGCTGCAGGGCAAGGTCGACGGCTACATCTGCGACGCCGCCGCGCACGCCGCCAGCTCCTACAGCGGCGAGGTCGCGACGATCATCTCCGAGACCATCGCGCGGTGGGACGGGCAGGAGGCCTCCCGGCGCATCGAGCTGATGGTGGGCCGTGACCTGCAGTTCATCCGGATCAACGGCACGGTCGTCGGCACCATCGTCGGGCTGCTGATCCACACCGTCAGCGTGCTGCTCTAGCGCCCGATCCAGAACGGGCTCGCGTACGCGATGCTCCGGCCGTAGCCGGCGACGTCCCGGGGCGCCCCGCCATCCGCCCGGCCGGACGGGTCGGTCACCCGCAGCACGAGCCACGGCTCGTCGGGGTGCACGCGGACCCCGGTGCACAGCACACCGGCGCCCGACACGATCCGGCCGATCTCCTCGACCACCGGGTCACCCTGCCCCCAGCGCAGCAGCTGCAGCGAGAGCTCCATGCCGTCGGCCAGCGGTCCGAGGTCGACGTCGACCTCCAGCGGCAGCTCGGTCGGGTCCGCGGGCCGCTCCACGGCCGAGCCCATGAGGACCCCGTCCAGGGTCGAGGCGAGCCGCAGCCCCCACACCCGCGCGGCGAACGTACGGCGGGCTCGCAGCGCCTCCTGCACCCCGGCCCGCGACAGCTCGCGGACGTACAGGCCGGTACGGCCCTTGCCCTGCGGGTGGCCCCAGTCCTTGCCGTGCTCGTCCGTCACGCCGATCAGGCCGGGCCGCCAGCCCTGATCCAGGCACTGCACCAGCGGCGATCCGGCGGTGTCGTCGCCGCCGAACAGGTAGTCGTCGGTCTTGTTGAACATCTCGAGGCCGACCATCCGCGGCACCAGCGGCTGGCGGAGCACGAAGTCGTTGAAGCGCAGCACCGTGCCGCGCCCACCCGGGTGGTTGAACGACGTGAGGGCGTCCGCCGCCTCCGTCGACTGCAGCCAGTCGTAGAGCCGCTCGAGGTCACGCGCGCCCGCACTGGCGGGACCGATCCAGCTCGGGGTGCCCCACACGTTCATGTGGCCGAGGTAGGGGTGCGACCACTCATAGCCGCGCATGGCGACGAAGCTGCCCGGGTCGTCGGCGGTCGCCGCGAGCTGCTCGAGCTCCCGCCAGCCGCGCTCGTCGAGGCCGTGGCCCCAGCCGTTCTGGGACAGGAAGGCGTGGTCGGTGATCGCGGCCGCGTCGAGCCCGGCCGAGCGCATCGAGCCGAAGGCGGACTTCGCCTCACCGCGGCCGTCGGAGAGCTTGGTGTGGTTGTGCAGGTCGGCGTGGACGAGGGCGAGCCCTCGCACGAGCGGCGACCGGCGGCTGGTGCCGTAGGCGTCGCGTGCGTCGGGATCGAGAATGGCCTGCACTGCAACAGTCTCTCAAGGCGGAGCGGTTACGGTGCCCGCGTGGCCGACCAGTCCCCCCTCGCCGACGCCCGGCAGCTGCTTGCCGACGCCGCGCGTCACCTCGAGCTCGACGACGGCATGCACGAGCTGCTCGCCCAGCCGCGCCGCTCGCTCACCGTGAGCATCCCCGTGCGCCGCGACGACGGCACCCTCGACGTGCTCACCGGCTACCGGGTGCAGCACAACCTGACCCGCGGCCCGGCCAAGGGCGGCCTGCGCTACCACCCGTCGACCGACGTCGACGACGTCACCGCGCTCGCCATGCTGATGACCTGGAAGTGCGCGCTGGTGAACATCCCGTACGGCGGCGCCAAGGGCGGCATCACGGTCGACCCGAGGACGATGTCGCGCGGCGAGATCGAACGGATGACCCGGCGCTACGCGAGCGAGATCTACCCGCTGATCGGGCCCGAACAGGACATCCCGGCGCCTGACGTCGGGACCGACGAGACCACGATGGCCCACTTCATGGACACCGTCTCGGTGTTGCGCGGCTACACCGTCATGGGCAGCGTGACGGGCAAGCCGGTGGCGCTCGGCGGCAGCCTCGGCCGGGCGTCGGCCACCTCGCGCGGGGTGCAGACCGTGACGCTCGACGTGCTGCGTGACGCCGGCCGGAGCCCGCAGGACGCCACGATCGCCATCCAGGGATTCGGCAAGGTCGGCGCCCCGAGCGCGGAGCTGCTGCAGCAGTCGGGATGCCGCATCGTCGCGGTGTCCGACGTGGACGGCGCCCTCCACAACCCGCGGGGCCTCGACGTCGCCGCACTGCTGCGCAGCCGGGAGGCGGGCCACACGTCGGTGCACGACGCGGAGATCGACGCCGACCGGATCAGCAACGACGAGCTGCTGGCGCTCGACGTCGACGTCCTGATCCCGGCCGCGCTGTCGGGAGCCATCACCGCCGCGAACGCCGGGCAGGTGCGGGCCGGGATCGTCGTCGAGGGCGCGAACGGGCCGACGACGCCCGAGGCCGACGCGATCCTGCACGACCGGGGCATCACGGTGGTTCCGGACATCCTCGCCAACGCGGGCGGCGTCGCGGTGTCGTACTTCGAGTGGGTGCAGGACCTGCAGGCCTACTTCTGGGACGAGGCCGAGGTCAACGACAAGCTGGTGAAGATCATGCAGCGGGCGTACGCGCAGGTCACGACCGTGGCGGCCGACCGGTCGGTGTCCCTGCGCACCGCCGCGCAGATCATCGGCGTCGGCCGGGTCGCGGAGGCCACCCGGCTGCGCGGTCTGTATCCCTGAGGCGCGCCGCGGCGGAGAGCCGCAGGCCACGGCCGCACGTGGTACTAACGACACCGGTGTAATTCCCCCGCGCGCAGGAGGTGTCGCATGGCTGCGCCGAGCCAGACGGACGACGAGCTGACCCCTCGCGAAGCAGAGATCCTCGAGTTCGAACGTCAGTGGTGGCGCCTCGCCGGCGCCAAGGAGCAGGCCGTCTCCGACCGCTTCGGCCTGACCTCGACCCGCTATTACCAGCTGCTGAACAGCCTGATCGACCGTCCGGCGGCGTTGCGCGCCGATCCGATGCTGGTCAAGCGCCTGCAGCGGCTGCGTGCCCAGCGCGAGCGCGCCCGCTCCGACCGGCGCCTCGGCCGCTCCAGCTGAGTGCTCAGGCTGCTGAGGCTCCTGCTGCCGCTGTGCCTGGTGATCGCGACGGCCGTCGCGGTCCAGGGGCTGTGGCGTGTGCTCGGCCGCACCACTGAGACGGCGCCGACCCAGCAGGCCGTGTCACTGGAGCTCGGGGCCTCGTCCGCTGCTGACCGGCCGGCCGCTGCTGATGAACCCGCGGCGGCACCGCTCGAGCCGACCCGGGCCGCCGCCGGCCGGCCGAGTACCACTGCGTCGCGCGTCCCCACCCGTCCGGTCGCCGTTACCGCGGCGGTCGACGTGGTCAACGCGTCCGGGATCTCGGGGCTTGCCCGGCGCGCCGCCACCGACCTGCGGGCCAAGGGCATCACCGTCGCCTCCGTCGGCAACCTGACGACCGGGACGGGCAAGCCGGCCGCACGCACCGTCTACTACCCGCCGGGCGCAGCCCCGCAGGCCCGGGCCCTCGCGCGTCTTGCCGGGGCAGCTGTCGTCGCACCGGCGCCGACCGGGATCGACCCGCACGGCAAACTGGTGCTGGTGGTGACCGAACCGGCCGAGGCTTCATGACCGGCCTCGCAGGCTACGAGCTGACCCCCGAAGGCCGCACCGGCCTCGACGCGATCCTCGCCGACCCGCGTTCCGCGCTGGCTGCGTTCGACTACGACGGCACGCTGTCGCCGATCGCCACCCGGCCCGAGGACGCCGCCCGCCACCCCGGGGCGCTGGAGGCGCTGCACGAGCTGGCCGCCCGGCTCGGCTCGGTGGTGCTGATCAGCGGCCGGCCCGGCTCCCAGCTGCTCGAGCTGAGCGGCCTGACCGCCGGCCCCGACGCGCCGCCGATCACCGTGCTCGCGCAGTACGGCCTGCAGCGCTGGGACAGCGCCACCGGTGAGCTGACGGAGCCCGACCCGCTGCCCGGGGTCGCCGGTGCCCGTATCCGGCTGGCGGCCCTGATCAAGAGCGCCCCGGCCGGCGTCAGCCTCGAGGACAAGACCCAGGCGCTCGTCGTGCACACCCGGCAGGCCGCCGATCCCGCGGGTGCCATGGCGGCCCTGCGGCCAGAACTCGAAGCGATCGCCGCCGAGGCGGGCCTCCAGCCGCACCCGGCCCGGGCCGCGCTGGAGCTGCGGCCGCCGGGCTTCGACAAGGGCGGCGCCCTGCGTGGGATCGTGCGCGAGCGCGGGGCCCGTTCGCTGCTGTTCGCCGGCGACGACCTCGGTGACGTGCCCGCTTTTGACGTGGTGCGCGAGCTGCGGGCCGCCGGCACGCCCGGGCTGTCGCTGGTCAGCGACTCACCGGAGGTCACCGGCGTACGCGAGTCGGCCGACCTGCTGCTCGACGGTCCCGCCGCCGTCGTCGCCTTCCTGCAGGAGCTGGTGCGCGAGCTCGGCTGATCAGCTGCCGAGCACCTCGAGCTGCCGGGCGAACCACCGCTCCGGCGTCAGCGCCACCGCCTGGCCGGCGAGCGTCGCGCACCTCGCCGCGCGTTCGGCCGGGGCCATCGTGAGCCCCTCCCACATCGCGGCGGCGGTCTGGGACACGTCGTACGGGTTCACCACCAGCGCGTCCCGCCCGAGCTCGTCGACGGCGCCGGCCTCCCGCGACAGCACCAGCGCGAGGTCGCGCTGCGACAGCACCGGCCCCTCCTTGGCCACCAGGTTCATCCCGTCGCGCACCGGGTTGACGACCAGGACGTCGGCGAGCGCGTACGCGGCCAGCGAGCGCGGGAAGTCGTCGCTCACCTCGAGGCGCACCGGCTCCCAGCCCGGCCGGGCGAACTCCTCGCCGATGTCGTGCGCGATGCGCTGCACCGCGGCGGTGTACTCGCGGTACTCCGGCAGGTCGTGGCGGCTGGGATACGCGAACGCCAGGTGGACGACCTCACCGTGCAGCTCGGGGTGGGCGCGCAGCAGCTCCCGGTAGGCGTCGAGGCCGCGCACGATGTTCTTGGACAGCTCGGTGCGGTCGATACGCAGCAGCAGCCGGCGCCCGGCGACCTGCTCGGCCAGCAGCTCCATGCGGCCGGTGACGTCGGGCCGGGCGGCGCGGCGCTGCAGCTGCGCGCCGTCGACGCCGAGGGGGTGCACCTCCACGCAGATGCGGCGGCCGTCGAGCACCACCTCTCCCGGGCTCACCGCCGCGCCGAGCACCGCCTCGCAGCAGGCGAGGAAGGCGTCGGCCCACCGGCCGCTGTGGAAGCCGATGCGGTCGGCGCCGAGCATGCCGAGCAGCACCGCCCGGGCGACGGCGTCGGGCAGCATCCGGAAGTAGTCCGGCGGCGCCCACGGCGTGTGGGTGAAGTGTGAGATCAGCAGGTCGGGACGCAGCTGCCGGAGCAGGGCCGGCACCAGCACCAGGTGGTAGTCCTGCACCATCACGCGGGCCCCCGGCGCCGCTTCCTCGGCGAGCGCGGCGGCGAAGCTCGCGCAGTAGTCCTCGTAGGCCGCCCAGTCCGCCGCCCAGGCGGGGCCGAACGACGGCGTCGACGGCGGGTCGAAGAGCAGGTGCGCGAGGAACCACAGCGTGCGGTTGGCGACCCCGTTGTACGCCTGGTCGAAGGTGACCCGGTCGAGGTCGAGCATGCGTACGCGCCGGGGGCCGCCGGAGCCCGGCTCGTCGTCACCCGACAGGTGCCCGGCCTGCCCGGGTCCTGCGGCGCGCATGCCCATCCGGTCGGCATCCGTCAGCGCGGCGCACACCCAGGTGATGGCGCCGGCGTAGCCCTCGAGCGCGCTGATCATCCCGCCGCCGGCCCGCCGGACCGACAGGCTCCCGCTCTCGTCGGCCACGTACGAGACCGGCCCGCGGTTGGACGCGACGAGCACCTGCGCGTCGCCGGGTGTGAGCACGGCCCCCTCCAGGAGTACGCAGGATCAAGCCGGGTAACTGCCGACTCATGGCATCCGCGGTTGCGAAAGCAGAGTCGAATGTCTGAGAGCAGGGGAACGGTCCTGCTCGCGTTCAGCGCGAACCTCGTCATTGCCATCGCCAAGACCGGCGCAGGTCTGATCAGTATGTCGAGCTCGATGCTCGCGGAGGCCGCACACTCGTGGGCCGACACCCTGAATCAGATCTTCCTGCTGACCTCCCTGCGCAAGGCGGCGCGCCCGGCGGACTCCGCGCACCCGTTCGGCTACGGCAAGGAGCGCTTCTTCTGGACGCTGCTCGCCGCCGTGGGGATCTTCGTCACCGGCGCGGGCTTCTCGATCTACCAGGGCATCACGTCGCTGTTCAAGCACCACAAGATGCCGGACACCACCGAGTTCACGCTGATCTACATCGTGCTCGGCGTCTCCCTGGTGCTGGAGGGCTCGTCGCTCATCCGGGCGCTGCGTCAGGTCAAGCGTGAGTCGGTCGCGATGGACCGCGGCTTCTTCGACCACTTCAAGCGCAGCAACGACCCCACGGTCAAGGCCGTCGCCAGCGAGGACAGCGCCGCCGTCGCCGGCATCGTGCTGGCCGCCGGCGGCAACTTCTTGCACCAGAAGACCGGGTCCGCGGTCTACGACGCCGTGGCCTCGATCATCATCGGCCTGCTGCTGGCCTGGATCGCGTACGCACTCGGCCGCAATACCAAGGACCTGCTCATCGGGGAGTCCGCCGACCCGGAGCTGCGCCTCGACATCCACCACACGGTTGCCAGCCACCCTGAGGTCGACGCGGTGCTGGAGCAGCTGACCATGCAGCTCTCGCCGGAGGACGTGCTCGTCGCCATCAAGGTCGACTTCGCCCAGCACCTGGATTCCGACCGCATCGAGGCGGTGAGCACGGAGATCGAGCAGGAGCTGCACCGCAAGTACCCGAGCGTCCGGCACGTCTTCCTCGACGCCACCAAGGCCGGCTCCGAGCAGCGCGAGATGGCCCGGGTCGTCCAGGAGCTGGCCGACGCCGACGACGCCGGCGACCCGGACGCAGCCGTGCGGCTCACCCAGCTCGAGCACGAGCGTGACCTCGAGGCGGCGGCACGCGCTCACGCCGAGGGCTAGCCGAGCGCGCGCCTGACCGCCGACGCCCAGCCGGCGCCGAGGGACGCGTCCTCGATGACGACGTTGTCGAGGGCGAGCGCCTGGGTGCGTACCGCGGGGGTACGAGCCCCGTTCTCCACCAGGTGGAAGCGGCCGACCTCGGCCGCCATCGCCAGGTCGCTGGCGCTGTCGCCGATCGCGATGGCCTGCTCCGGCCGCAGCCCGCGCCGCTGCAGGTCGTAGGCGACGGCCGCGCCCTTGTCGACGCCGTCGGGCACCAGGTGGTAGACGTGCAGGTCGGTGATCTTCAGCCCGGTCGGGCGGGGCGTGATGCGCCCGTTGTCGTGCAGCCGCAGCCATCCCAGCCCCTGCTCGGCGAGCCAGGCGTTCGCCTCGGCCGCGTCGACGTCGCCGCGGAGCATGACGTCCATCTCGTGCAGCTCGGCCCACGGGTCGTGCAGCTCGAGGTAGCCGGCGTAGCGCGAGGTGAGAGCCGTCACCACCTCGGGCGGCACGGTGTCGAACTCGGCGGGCATAGCCCCGCGCAGCACGTGGCGGCCGCGACCGCGGTCCCAGCCGACCAGCGCGCCGAGCTCGGCCACGTAGCCGGTCGCGCCGAAGATGCCGCACGCCTCGTGCAACTGCCCCTCCGTACGCCCGCTGACCAGGACCAACGCCACGTCGGCGGTGAGCAGGTCGGCGAGGGCGCGGGCCGGGTCGAGGGTCACGCCCTCGTCCTCCTGCCGGAAGAAGCAGCCGCGCGGGCCGACCATCGTGCCGTCGAGGTCGGAGTAGACGACCCGGACAGCGCCGGAGCCGGGGGAAGCGGAGAAATCAGTGGTCACGGTCAGCTAGCATGGGTGCCTCGGCTAGGGCGAAGCAAATGAGCTCAGCCACCGCAGTCACAACTGAATTGTGTGCTCATCTTGAGGGGCAGAGGGACCGGCCCGACGAAGCCCCGGCAACCACCTGACGTGACACCCGCACCCGCGGGTCGGTCGCCCAGGCAGGTGCCAATGCCGGCCCGCCGAAGCAGGCGGGAACGATGAGGAGGCTTCTTCCTGTCATGACGTCCACGTTCTCCCCCGGGTTGTCGTCGGCCATCGCCAGCGATGCCAACCCCGCGACCCACCTGAAGTGTCGCAACTGCTCCGCCACGTACGAGCTGGCCGCCGTCCACGTGTGCGTCGAGTGCTTCGCCCCCCTCGAGATCGGCTACGACGAGGACCGGCTGCGCCGCGTCACGCGCGAGTCGATCCAGGCCGGGCCGGCCAACCTCTGGCGCTACGTCGGCCTGCTGCCCGCCGGCCACGACGAGGCCACCCGGGTCAGCCTCGGCGCCGGCAACACCCCGCTGCGCCGGGTCGACCGGCTCGCTGCCGAGCTCGGCATGAAGTCGCTGTGGGTCAAGGACGACAGCGCCAACCCGACCCACTCGTTCAAGGACCGCGTGGTCAGCGTGGCGCTGTCCGCCGCCCGCCAGCTCGGCTACACCACCGTGGCCTGCGCCTCCACCGGCAACCTGGCCCAGTCCGTCGCCGCCCACGCCGCCTCCGCCGGCCTGCGCTCGGTCGTGCTCATCCCCGACGACCTCGAGCCCGGCAAGACCGTCTCCACCGCGGTGTACGGCGGCACGCTGGTCGCCATCCAGGGCTCGTACGACGACGTCAACCGGCTCTGCAGCGAGATCGCCGGCGAGCAGGAGTGGGCGTTCGTCAACGTCAACGTCCGGCCGTTCTACGCCGAGGGCTCCAAGACGCTGGGCTACGAGGTCGCCGAGCAGCTCGGCTGGCGGCTGCCCGAGCAGGTCGTGATCCCGATCGCCTCCGGCTCGCTGCTGACCAAGGTCGACAAGGCGTTCGGCGAGCTCGACCGGCTCGGCATCCTCGAGGGCACGCCGTACAAGGTCTTCGGCGCCCAGGCGCTCGGCTGCAACCCGGTGGCCGCCGCGTTCGCCGCCGGCCACGACACCGTCACCCCGGTGCGGCCCAACACCATCGCCAAGTCGCTCGCGATCGGCAACCCGGCCGACGGCCCGTACGCGCTCGACGTCGCCCGCCGCACCGGCGGCGCCATCCTCGACGTGCCGGACGACGAGGTCGTCGAGGGCATCCGCATCCTCGCCCAGACCGAGGGCATCTTCGCCGAGACCGCCGGTGGCGTGACCGTGGCGACGTTGCGCCGGCTGCTCAAGGAGGGCCTGCTCGACCCGGGCGCCGAGACGGTGCTGCTCAACACGGGCGACGGGCTCAAGACGATCGACGCCATGGCCCCCACCAGCGGCCCGACCGTGCGGATCCCGCCGATCTACGACGCGTTCGAGGACGCCCTGAACGACGTCGCGCCCGGCCTGCTGGACTGACCCGACCGATCCTTCGGGCGAGTCGGCGCGGATGGCGCCGGCTCGCCGGAAGAGGCGGTCACTCCTGGGGCGGCTGGCCGTACGGCGAGCGGATGATCTGGGTCTGGCCGTCGTTGCTGCCGCCCTGTCCGTAGCCCGGCTGCTGCTGGGGCTGCTCGCCGTACTGGGGCTGACCGTACGGCTGCTGCTGAGGGTTCGGCTGCTGGGCGTAGGGCTGCTGATAGGGCTGCTGCTGGAACTGCGGCTGCCCGTAGGGCTGCTGGAACTGCTGCTGGGGATACGGCTGCTGCTGGTACGGCTGCAGCGGGGGCTGGCCGTAGCCGCGCGAGCGTGACGGGGTCTGCAGGGCGCGGATCAGCACGGCCAGGATGACGATCACCGAGCCGGCGAGCGCAGCCCAGGCGCCGTAGCCGATGTACCTGACCTCGACCGTCCGGTCGCGCAGGGCGAGCACCCACAAGAAGGAGTAGGGCACGACCAGCGACGGCAGGATGGCGAGCAGCCCCAGCCGGCCCGGCAGGACCCCCAGCAGCAGCATGAGTACGGCCGCGCCGACCAGCGCGTAACCCCACTGCAGGTTGGTGAGGTCGACCCCGGTCCAGACCTTGACGTTGTTCACGGCGATGGTCTCGCCGCCGAGGCTGAGCCGGCGCCAGGCGTCGAGATCGACGTGCTGCCCGCCCTCGTTGCCCGAGAGCCACGGCAGGAGCCCGGAGGCACCGACGAGTCCGGCGCCGGCACCGACCACGCCGCCCAGCGCCTTGGCGAAACGAACGATGGCCAGGGCGATCAGGAAGCAGACGACGGCGACCCCGACCGCCACCGCGGTGCCGGCCCAGGTGGGGATCAGTGGCTTGTACAGGTCGGAGAGCATGTCTTCGCCCTTCCTCGTGGATGCCGTTGGCCAGGACCGTAGCGTGCCGCTGCCGACGCCCAAGGTTCAACGCACTGTCTTGCACTCGACAGGTCCGAGTGCTAAAAATGACGCTGGCACTCAAGCTTGTCGAGTGCTAGGCCACCTGAGCGAGACCAACGACGGGTTCACCACGTCGGCGGTCGTCCGTCGCGGGCGTTCGAGGGGGCCTTCCACGGGATCTACAGACCCGTTCATCAGCTGGAGGGACCACCCATATGCCTAAGATCATCGCGTTCGATGAGGAGGCCCGTCGCGGCCTCGAGCGCGGAATGAACCAACTGGCCGACGCCGTCAAGGTGACGCTCGGCCCCAAGGGTCGCAACGTCGTGCTGGACAAGAAGTGGGGCGCCCCCACGATCACCAACGACGGTGTGAGCATCGCCAAGGACATCGAGCTCGAGGACCCGTACGAGAAGATCGGTGCCGAGCTCGTCAAAGAGGTCGCCAAGAAGACCGATGACGTCGCGGGTGACGGCACCACCACCGCCACCGTGCTCGCCCAGGCTCTCGTACGCGAGGGCCTGCGCAACGTCGCCGCCGGCGCCAACCCGATGGGCCTGAAGCGGGGCATCGAGGCCGCCGTCGAGCGCGTCTCCGAGGAGCTCTCGAAGCTCGCCAAGGACGTGGAGACCAAGGAGCAGATCGCTTCGACCGCCTCCATCTCCGCTGCTGACACCTCGGTCGGCGAGATCATCGCCGAGGCGATGGACAAGGTCGGCAAGGAAGGCGTCATCACCGTCGAGGAGAGCAACACCTTCGGCCTCGAGCTCGAGCTCACCGAGGGCATGCGCTTCGACAAGGGCTACATCTCGCCCTACTTCGTCACGGACCCCGAGCGCATGGAAGCCGTGCTCGACGACCCGTACCTGCTGATCGTCAACAGCAAGATCGCGTCCGTCAAGGACCTGCTCCCGCTGCTCGAGAAGGTCATGCAGTCGGGCAAGCCGCTCGCGATCATCTCCGAGGACGTCGAGGGCGAGGCTCTCGCGACCCTGGTCGTGAACAAGATCCGCGGCACGTTCAAGAGCGCCGCTGTGAAGGCTCCCGGCTTCGGTGACCGTCGCAAGGCCATGCTGCAGGACATCGCGATCCTGACCGGTGCCCAGGTCATCAGCGAGGAGGTCGGTCTCAAGCTCGACAACGCGACCGTCGACCTGCTGGGCCGCGCCCGCAAGGTGGTCATCAACAAGGACGAGACCACCATCGTCGAGGGTGCCGGTGACGCCGACCAGATCCAGGGTCGGGTCAACCAGATCCGCGCCGAGATCGAGAAGAGCGACAGCGACTATGACCGCGAGAAGCTGCAGGAGCGGCTGGCCAAGCTGGCCGGCGGCGTTGCGGTCATCAAGGTCGGTGCCGCGACCGAGGTCGAGCTCAAGGAGCGCAAGCACCGCATCGAGGACGCCGTTCGCAACGCGAAGGCGGCCGTCGAGGAGGGCGTGCTCCCGGGTGGTGGCGTCGCGCTGATCGCCGCGAGCAAGAGCGCGTTCGAAAAGCTCGAGCTGCTCGGCGACGAGGCCACTGGTGCCAACATCGTCCGCGTCGCCCTCGAGGCTCCGCTCAAGCAGATTGCCATCAACGCCGGCCTCGAAGGCGGAGTTGTGGTCGAGAAGGTGCGCGGGCTCGACGCCGGTTGGGGCCTCAACGCCGCCACCGGTGAGTACGTGGACATGGTCAAGGAGGGCATCATCGAGCCCGCCAAGGTGACCCGCTCGGCACTGCAGAACGCCGCGTCGATCGCCGCCCTGTTCCTCACCACCGAGTGCGTCATCGCCGACAAGCCCGAGAAGGCCGGCGCTGCGCCTGCCATGCCGGGTGGCGGTGACATGGACTTCTGATCCCCGGATCGGAAAGTTTGAGCTGACGCTCAGTGAGGGCGGCCCCTTCCGGGGGCCGCCCTCACGCATGTCCGGAGCCTGTCGGCTGTCCGACCCCCTCCCGGGGTGACACCGCCGCCCTCGGCGGGCAACCTCAAGGGCATGAGCACGCAGGCCCCGGCACCCGGCTGGTACGCAGACCCGAACGGGCAGACCCAGTCGCGCTGGTGGGACGGTCAGCAGTGGACCAACCACGTCCATGCCCCCGAGCCGGTGGCGCCGCAGCCGTACGGCGTGCGCGCCGACCTCACCAAGCCCGAGCACGCGCCGGCGCTCTTCACCTCGCGCACCCTGGTCGTCCAGCAGAAGGCCAAGCTGATCGAGCTGACGAACGAGTACGACGTCTTCGACGGCGACGGCACCCTGGTCGCCCGCGTGGTCGAGGTGGGGCAGACCGCCGCCAAGAAGGTCGTGCGGTTCCTCAGCAACTACGACCAGTTCCTCACCCACCGCCTCGAGGTGCGCGATCCCGACGGCACACCGTTGCTGGCGCTGACCCGGCCCGCGAAGTTCGCCAAGTCACGGATGCAGATCGCGTACGCGAACGGCACCCCGATCGGCGAGATCGTGCAGGAGAACTTCTGGGGCAAGAAGCGCTTCGGCTTCTCCGTCAACGGCGCCGTCATCGGTGGCATCCGCGGCGAGAGCTGGACGTCGTGGGACTTCGCGCTGGAGGACGCCAACGGCACCGAGATCGGCCGGATCAACAAGCAGTGGGCCGGGGTCGGCCGCGAGCTGTTCACCACCGCCGACCACTACCAGGTGCAGATCCACACCGACCTGCCGTACCCGTTGCGGCTCCTGGTCATCGCCAGCGCCATCACGGTCGACACCGCCCTCAAGCAGGACGACTGACGTCCATCCGACTGACGCGTACCTGACTCCGGGCGGTCGCATACGTACCGCCGGACGGCGGTACAAGTCAGCTGCCAGGAGCCGATGAGATGCGCAGCGATTGCGCAGCGGCCGGCCCCGCCTGCCAGCACTCCACACCTGTAGATCCGAGAAGGAGCCAAAGAATGATGTTCACGTCACCCCTGCGCCGGCTGGCACTCACCGGCGCTGCCGGCCTCACCGCCGTGGCCCTGGTCGCCGGCTGCGGCAGCTCGGGCAGCAGCTCGGCCGGCAGCCCCCTGCCCGGCACCTCGACGGCGCCTTCCAGCGCACCGTCCTCGGACGCGTCGACCGGCGGCACCGACAGCAGCAACCCGCACGCCCTCCTCGCCGCCTCCGTCGACAAGGTCAAGGCGCTCAAGAACAGCAAGATCTCGCTCAAGGCCGAGATCAGCGCGGACGGCAAGGACATCTCGTTCGGCGGTGACGGCGTCGTCGACTACGAGAACCAGAAGCTCGACCTGACCATCGCACTGCCGGCCTCGCTCACGGGCGGCCAGGAGTTCAGCATCGAGGAGCGGGTGATCGGCAAGACCGCCTACATCAAGTTCCCGGATGCCCTCGCCTCGCAGCTCGGCGGCAAGGCGTGGGCCAAGGTCGACACGGCCGAGCTCACCAAGGGCAGCGGCTCGTCGACCAGCCCGTTCAGCCAGGACCCGTCGCAGATCCTGCAGACGCTGAAGGACGTCAGCGAGAGCGTGAAGGACCTCGGCAAGGAGGACATCCGCGGCGTCGCGACCACCCACTACCGCGCGGACGTCGACCTGACGAAGGCGGCCGCCCAGTCCGGGGCCGACACCTCGCAGCTCGACGGCTACAAGGAGCTGACCGGGTCCGACACGATCCCCGAGGACGTGTGGCTGGACAGCGACGGCCTGCCGCGCCGGGTCTCGATCGACATCACGCCGAAGGCGGGCAGCACCGCCGCAGCCTCGGTCGGCCGGGTCGCCTTCGCGATCGACTTCTACGACTTCGGCAAGGCCGACACCGACAGCATCGTCGCCCCGCCGGCTGACGAGGTCGGCGACCTCCCGGCCGGCGCGCTGAGCGGCAGCGGCTTCGGCAGCTGACGTCTCCCGCCGTACGCACCGGCCGTCTCCCTTTCCGGGGAGGCGGCCGGACGCGTATCCACAGGGCGTACGCAATAACCCGTCCCGATGCCGGGGGCGTGGCAGGCTGAGCAGCGATGAAACGCCGTGTGCTGATCCGTCCCCTCGCCGCCCTCGTCGGCGGCATCAGCATCGCCGGGCTCATGGCCTGCGGGTCGTCCGGCAAGCCGAGTGCCGCGCCGAGCAGCGCCGTGAGCTCGCACGACATGAGCGACATGTCCGGGATGCCGATGGACGGGTCGTCCACGCCGGCGCCCGCTACGAGCGCTCCGTCGTCCGCCGCGCCCACCGGGAGCACCCCGTCCGCGACGCCCTCCGGCGGCACGGCGATCGGTGACGTGTACGCCCACGACGGCGTCGGCATGTTCACCGAGGTCACCAAGAACGTCCCGTACCGGATCTACGTGCCCAACCACGGCAGCGGCAGCATCTCGGTGATCGACCCCAACACCTTCCAGGTCATCGACACGTACGCCTCCGGCCCCGGCACCCAGCACGTCGTACCGGGCTGGGACCTCAAGACGCTCTGGGCGCTGAACAACGAGGGCGGCAACTCGATCACGCCGATCGACCCGATCACCGGTAAGCGCAAGGGCGACAACATCCCGGTCGCCGACCCGTACAACATGTACTTCACGCCCGACGGCACGTCCGCGATCGTGGTGCAGGAGGCACTGAAGACCCTCGCTTTCACCAATCCGCAGACATTCCAGGTCAAGAGCACGGTGCCTGTGCCGGGTTGTGCAGGCGTCAACCACGTCGATTTCTCGGCCGACGGGTCGTACTTCATCGCCACCTGCGAATTCGGCGGTGCACTGGTCAAGGTCGCCACGAAGAGCCAGCAGGTGCTCGGCTACCTGCAGGTGGGCGGCATGCCGCAGGACATCAAGATCGACCCTGCAGGCAAGGTCTGGTACGTCTCCGACATGGACCGCGGCGGCGTCCACCTGATCGACGGCGACGCCTTCAAGGAGATCGGCTTCCTGCCGACCGGCCCGGAGGCGCACGGCCTCTACCCGAGCCGCGACGCCACCGTGCTCTACGTCAGCAACCGCGGCGGCACCGCCGAGCAGGGTTCGGTCAGCCTCATCGACTTCGCCACCCGCACGGTCGTGAAGACCTGGCCGATCCCCGCCCCGAGCACGCCCGACATGGGTGGCGTCAGCCCCGACGGCAAGACGCTCTGGCTGTCCGGCCGGCGCAACAACGAGGTCTACGCGATCGACACCACCACCGGCGCGCTGCGCGCCCGCATCCCGGTCGGCGTCGAGCCGCACGGGCTCGCCGTGTGGCCGCAGCCGGGCCGCTACTCGCTCGGCCACACCGGCATCCTGCGCTAGGCGCTCAGCACGTCAGAGCTTGCGCACCATCGTCAGACCGTCGGCGATGGGCAGCAGCACCGTCGCGACCCGCGGGTCGGCGGCCAGGGCCGTGTTGAGCTCGGCGATCACCCGGGTGCCCTCGTCGCGGGAGGCGGCCGACGGCAGGACCGCGCCGTTACGCAGGGTGTTGTCCAGCAGGAGCAGACCGCCGGTGCGCAGCTTGGGGAGCAGCAGCTCGACGTAGGCCGGATATCCCGTCTTGTCGGCGTCGACGAAGGCGATGTCGACCGGCGGGTCGGCAGCCAACGCCTGCAGGCTCTCGGCGGCCGGACCGATCGTCAGCTGCACCCGGTCGGCGACCCCGGCGCGCTCCCAGTAGCGCCGGGCCATCGCCGTCCAGTCGGTGCTGACGTCGA
This sequence comes from Frankiaceae bacterium, assembly GCA_965199805.1. GTDB lineage: Bacteria > Actinomycetota > Actinomycetes > Frankiales > Frankiaceae > DATAZK01. Next base: position 1,788,809 of record CBDATO010000001.1, read on the forward strand.
AGCACTCGAGCCGTCCGCCGGGCGCGAGGCCGCGGGCGAAGCACAGGGCGCTGTAGCCCGTGAAGGTGCCCACCTCGACGATCCGCTGCGCGCCCATGGCCGCCGCGAGCGACGTCAGGAACGCACCCTGCTCGGACGCGATCTGCATCTCCGCCCGGCCGCCGAGCTGCTCGGCCGTCTCGCGGCGCAGGTCGCGCAGCACGTCGTCGATCGGCGTGGTGCTGGCCGTCAGGTAGCTGCGCAGCTCGTCGGGGAGGAAGAAGGAGGAGCCCATGCGTCAGCCGTCCAGCGTGATGTCGTCGGCGTCGACGATCGTGTACGCGTAACCCTGCTCGGCGAGGAAGCGCTGGCGGTGGGCCGCGTACTCCTGGTCGAGGGTGTCGCGGGCGACCACCGTGTAGAAGTGCGCCGGGCGACCGTCACCCTTGGGTCGCAGCACCCGGCCGAGCCGCTGCGCCTCCTCCTGCCGGGAGCCGAAGGTGCCGCTGACCTGGATCGCGACGCCGGCCTCGGGCAGGTCGATCGACACGTTGGCCACCTTGCTGACCACTAGCACCGTGATCTCGCCCTGCCGGAAGGCGTCGAACAGGCGCTCGCGCTCCTTGTTGGTGGTCGAGCCCTGGATCACCGGGCAGTCGAGGTCCTCGCCGAGCTTCTCCAGCTGTGACAGGTAGGCGCCGATCACGAGCACGCGGTCACCCGGGTGGTCGCCGTGCGGCTGGTGGCGGGCGACCAGCTGCTTGACCACCCACGTCTTGGACGCGGCGGTCGAGCACATCCGGTAGCGCTCCTCCGGCTCGCTGACCGCGTAGGTCATCCGCTCCTCGTCGGTGAGCGTGACCCGGACCTCGGTGCAGATGGCCGGGGCGATGAAGCCCTGCGCCTCGATGTCGCGCCAGGGGGCGTCGTAGCGCTTGGGGCCGATCAGGGAGAAGACATCGCCCTCGCGGCCGTCCTCGCGCACCAGGGTGGCGGTGAGCCCGAGCCGGCGGCGGGACTGGATGTCGGCGGTCATCCGGAAGACGGGCGCCGGCAGCAGGTGCACCTCGTCGTAGATGACCAGACCCCACTCGCGGGCGGAGAAGAGCCCGAGATGCAGGTGCTCGCCCTTACGCCGAGTGGTCATCACCTGATACGTGGCGATCGTGACCGGGCGGACCTCCTTGCGCTCACCGGAGTACTCGCCGATGTCGTCCTCGGTGAGCGTGGTGCGCGCGAGCAGCTCACGGCGCCACTGCCGGCCGGAGACCGTGTTGGTGACGAGGATGAGGGTCGTGGCGCCGGCCTTGGCCATGGCGGCGGCCCCCACGATGGTCTTGCCCGCGCCGGCGGGCAGCACGATGACGCCCGATCCACCGGCCCAGAAGCCCTCGACCGCCTCGCGCTGGTAATCGCGGAGGTCCCAGCCGTCCTGGATCAGCTCGATGGCGTGCTTCTCGCCGTCGACATAACCGGCGAGGTCCTCGGCCGGCCAGCCGATGCGCAGCAGCGCCTGCTTGATCCGTCCGCGCTCGGCGCCGTGGACGACGATCGTGTCGTCGTCGACCCGGGCGCCCAGCATCGGCTGGATCTTCTTCGAGCGGACGACCTCTTCGAGCACGGCCCGGTCGAGCGCGTGCAGCACCAGACCGTGCACCGGCGAGCTCTCCAGCCGCAGCCGGCCGAAGCGGTCCATGGTGTCGGCCACGTCGACCAGCAGCGCGTGCGGCACCGGGAAGCGCGAGAAGCGCACCAGCACGTCGACGGCCATCTCGGCGTCGAAGCCGGCGGCCCGCGCGTTCCACAGCGCGAGGTTGGTGATCCGGTAGGTGTGGACGTGCTCGGGCGCCCGCTCCAGCTCGGCGAACGGGGCGAGCGCGGCCCGGGCCTCGCCGGCGAGCGCATGGTCGGTCTCCAGCAGCACCGTCTTGTCGGACTGCACGATCAGCGGACCGTCGGCCACGCGCGTTCCCCCCGCCAAGGACCCATCAGAAGAATGCGCCGTAAGAAGATGCGCCTCCGGGTCCCGCCCGGCGCGCCTCTACAAGTTTAGTGCCCGGGTATGACAGAACTCGCGCTCGCCGAACGGCGATCGTCCGGCCCACTCGAGGGGGAGTCGTGCGCCGCTCTGCAAAGATCCTGGTCGGTCTCGGCACGCTGCTGATCGTGCTGGCGATCGTTGCCGTCTTCGTCGTTCCCGCGCTCGCCGTGAAGTACCCCGGCGGGCCGCTGAACAAGACCGCGCACGCCGAGGGCACGTTCACACTCTTCATCGACCCGGCGACCGCCGGGCAGCTCGAGACCCCGCAGAAGCGCACGCTCGTCATCAACCGCAACCTCGACGTGGTGGAGACGTCCGGCAGCCGCGCCGTGGTGCAGGAGAGCGACGAGCAGGAGATCAACGGCCTCAAGGGCGAGGACCTCAAGCAGCGCTACATCCTCGACCGCAAGTCGCTGAAGGACGTCAGCGACGACCGGTCGTGGGCGTACACGGCGGACAACAAGGTGGACCGCAGCCCCGCATACGCGGTCAACCTCCCCTTCGATTCCGGCGACGGGCCCTACCTGGTCTGGAAGAACGAGACCGGCAGCTCGTACGAGTTCCGCAAGACCGGTGAGGTCACGAAGGCCGGCGTGAAGCTGTACCGCTACCGCGGGACGATGACGAACGAGCCGGCGAAGGACTACTACATCAAGCAGCTCGCCTCGCAGGGCGTGCCGCAGTCGCTGACGCCGACCCAGGCCGCTGCCCAGCTCAAGTCGCTCGGCGCCGACCCCGCGCTGCTCGAGACGGCGGTGCTCCCGGTGCTCGCCGCCGCCGACCGGCAGGCCGCCGAGGAGATCCTCGGCCAGAACGTCCCGCTCGCCTACAAGATCGACGTCGACACCACGTTCCTGGTCGAGCCGAAGACCGGCGCGATCGTGGGCCTCGACCGGATCCTGCAGACGCTGAAGGCGTCGCCCGACATCCAGGGCATCGGGCGCATCCAGACGATCCTGTCCAAGCCGCAGTACGCCGACAACGCGATCGTGAAGACCGCCGCCGCCACCATCGAGAAGCTGGTCAAGAACCCGCCCACCAGCAAGATCTTCACCCTGGACTACGCGCAGACGCCCGCCTCGGTCGACGACCTCGCGAAGTTCGCCCAGAGCCGCGCCGACAAGATCATGCTCGCGAAGGTGTGGCTGCCCGTCATCATCGGCGGGGTCGGCGTGCTGGTCCTGCTGTCGGGGGTCGTGCTCGCCGTCCGTGGCCGACGCCGGGCCGCAGGCACTCCCGCCGCGTCCTGACCCGGAATGGCGGTCGCCCCACGGCGCTTGTGCGTGGGGTGCCCGCTCCTGCTCCGACCGCTCCGACCGCTTCGGCCGCACCCCCGCTCCGCCCCGCCTCGGCGGCACCGCCGACCTTCCTGAGCCGCGGGCTCGTCCTGCTGATCGCGGTGGCGTGCGGGCTGTCGGCGGCGAACCTCTACTACGCGCAGCCGCTGCTGGACACCATCGCCCGCTCGTTCGGAGTTGGGTCGGGCACCGCCGGGCTCATCGTCACGCTCAGCCAGATCGGATACGCCGTCGGCCTCGGCCTGCTGGTGCCGGTCGGTGACCTGATCGCCCCCCGCAAGCTCGTGCCGGTCGTCCTGGTGCTGACCACGATCTCGCTGATCGCCTCGGCGCTGGCGCCGTCGATCGGGGTGCTGCTCGCGGTCGCGCTGCTGGTCGGGCTCGGCTCGGTCGGCGCGCAGATCCTGGTGCCCTTCGCCGCCTCGCTGTCCTCCGACGAGCGCCGCGGCCAGGTCGTCGGCACCGTGATGAGCGGCCTGCTGCTCGGCATCCTGCTGGCGCGCACCCTGTCGGGGCTGATCGCGGGCGGCGGGAGCTGGCGCACGATCTACTGGGTCGCCGCCGTCATCGCCGCGCTGCTCGCGGTGGTCCTCGCGCGCACCCTGCCGCAGACGCGTCCCCACACCACGCTCTCGTACGGCGGCCTGCTGCGCTCGACGGTGCAGCTGCTCACCCATTCCGCGCTGCTGCGCCGCCGCACCCTCTTCGGGGCGCTCGGCATGGCCGCCTTCAGCGCGTTCTGGACCACCATCGCGTTCCTGCTGGCGGGGGCGCCGTACCACTACTCCGACACGGTGATCGGCCTCTTCGGGCTGGTCGGGGCCGCCGGTGCGCTGTGCGCCACCTTCGCCGGCCGCTTCGTCGACCGCGGCCACCAGGTGGCCTCCACCGGCGTCTTCGCCGTGCTGATCGCGGCCTCGTTCGCGACGCTGTGGTTCGGCCGCTCGTCCGAGGCCTGGCTGATCGTCGGCATCGTGGTGCTCGACATCGGCGTGCAGGGCCTGCAGGTGACGAACCAGAGCCTGATCTACACGATCGCGCCGCACGCCCGCAGCCGCATCACGTCGGCGTACATGGTCCTGTACTTCACCGGTGGCGCCCTCGGCTCCGCCCTCGCCGCGCACCTGTACGCGGGCCACGGCTGGGCCGGGGTGTGCTGGCTCGGGGCCGGGATCGGCCTCGCCGCGATGCTGGTGTGGGTCCACGACGTGCTGCGCCCTATCGCTGATCAGGTGGAGGCGAGCAGCGTCGCCAGCTGATCGTCCAGCGCGGGCGCACCGGCCCGGTTGTCGACGAGCCGGTGCGGCACCGGTGGCGGCACGTCCGGCGTCATCCGAGCAAGGAATGCATCGAACTCGGCCAGCTTGGTCCCGTCACGGTCGCTGGCCCGCTCCCGGAGCCGGGCGGCGAGCGTGCTGCGGTCGGAGCGCACATACAGCAGCTCGACGGGGCCGCCCCCGAGCTCGCGTATCCAGGTCGCCCACCGCTCCGGATCGCGGATCTGCCCGGTGAACGGGCCGCTCAACAGCACGGGGCAGCCGTACGCGCTGATCTCGCGTGCCGTCGCCGTGAGCCCGGCGTACTCGTGCGCCTTGACGTGCCGGTCGTACCAGTCGCCCTCCCGCTCCCCCGGCGGGCGACCCGCCGAGGCGAGGGCGGCCGCGACGAAGTCCCCGTAGACGGTGTCCTTGTCGAGCAGCGCCGGTACGGCACGCCCGGCGGCGCGCAGCCGGGCCATCAGCAGCGCGGCGACGGTCGACTTGCCGGACCCCGGAGCGCCCGCCACGACCCGGATGAGCGCCGGCTCGTCGGACGTTCGCAGGCGCGGACGGGGTGCGGACGCGGCAGGAAAGGGCACCATCCAAGGGTGACACCGGATTCCCTTCCGCCGTCCTCCCGGCCGCCGCGGCTGCGCACCATGCCCGCCGTCCTGCTCGACGAGGTCGCGGCCACGCACCCCGGCACGCCCGACTCGGAGCTCTTCGACCTGCTGGACGACGCGCTCGCCCAGCTGCCGTCCGCCGAGCGTGCCGCCGTCATGACGGCGTACGGCTACGGCGAGGGGTCGGCCGCCGTCGCCGACGACCTGGGCCTCGACGCCGAAGAGGCCGAGGCGCTGTCGCGTAACGCCCTGCAGCTGCTTCGGGGTGCGCTCGCCGAGGCGGAGCCCGACGAGCGGGGCCGCTTCCCGCGGCACAGCGCGAAGAAGCCGCGCAAGAGCATCCGCCCGGCCGATTAGCGTTGTCCACAGGCTGATCGGCCCGGCGCCACCGAGATAGGGCGTCGGGCCAGCCGGATTCGGTGGCGTTGCGTCCCTGCTCGGCTCCGCCCACCCCAGCGCCACCGCGTACGGGCGCCAGGGCATCCGGATTCGCTGGCGCCGCGCGACCGCGGCCCCGTGCCCCACACACGGACCCAGAAAACACAAAGGCCCCGGACCGAAGTCCGGGGCCTCGTGCGCCGACCCGCTAGGTCGCCTCACGGCGCATTGTGGCTCGTAGCCACGTGTTTGGGTCCGGGGGCCATAGATCGGGTCGGCAAACTCGGGATGCTGCTCATGTAGCCGGTGGAGCGGTGTATCTGGTGTATCGGCGCCCACCTTACTGAACTGGAGGGAGCCTGCGGCCATTCCGGCCGGAGTCGATTTGTCCTACTTCTCTGGCGCTGCCGGACCGTAGCGGCGGTGCCACTCGTACATGGCGATCCCGCTCGCGACGCCGGCGTTGATCGAGCGCGTCGAGCCGTACTGCGGGATGTGCAGCACCTGCTCGCAGAGCTGCTGCGCGTCGCCGGACAGCCCCGGGCCCTCCTGGCCGAAGAGCAGGACGCACCGCTCCGGCAGGGTCGCGCCGGGCAGCGGCCGCGAGCCGGGCAGCAGGTCGATGCCGACCACCGGCAGCCCGGCGTCGTGCGCCCATCCGGCCAGGTCGGTCAACGTCGCGTGGTGCCGCACGTGCAGGTAGCGGTCGGTGACCATGGCCCCACGCCGGTTCCAGTTGCGGTTGCCGACGATGTGCACCGCCTCCGCGAGGAAGGCGTTGGCGTTGCGGACGACCGTCCCGATGTTGAGGTCGTGCTGCCAGTTCTCGATCGCCACGTGGAACGGCATGCGCCGAGGGTCGAGGTCGGCGCGGATCGCCTCGACCGTCCAGTAGCGGTAGCGGTCGACCACGTTGCGCCGGTCACCCTCGGCGAGCAGCTCAGGGTCGTAACGCGGGTCGTCGGGCCACGGCCGCGGGTGCGGGCCGACCCCGACCTGCTGCTGCTCAGGCACCCAACCCGCGGACCAGCAGGTCGATCAGGCCGAAGGCGAACAGCGCCATGCCGACGAACCCGTTGGCGGTGAAGAACGCCCGGTTGACCTTGGACAGGTCGTTCGGCTTGACCAGGCTGTGCTCGTACGCGAACGCGACCGCGACGACCCCGACGCCGATCCACCAGGCCACCCCGGCGTGCTCGGCGATGCCGAAACCGACGAACAGGCCGAGCGTGATCAGGTGGGTCAGCGCGGCCGTACGCAGCGACACCTTGGCGCCGAAGCGGGCCGGGAACGAGTAGACGCCCTGCGCCCGGTCGGACTCCTCGTCCTGCAGGGCGTAGATGAGGTCGAAGCCGCCGATCCACAGCCCGACCGCGAGGCCCAGCAGCACCGGCGCCCAGGCCCAGTGCCCCGTGACGGCGAGCCAGGCGCCGATCGGGCCGACCGCCTGCGCGAGGCCGAGCAGGGCGTGGCAGGCCCAGGTGAAGCGCTTGCCGTACGGATAGACGACGAACAGCACCAACGCGACCGGGGCGAGCGCGAGGCAGAGCCCGTTCAGCAGCCCGGCAGCAGTCAGGAAGATCGCCAGCGCGACGAGCGAGCCGACCACCGCCGTCTTCACCGACACCACGCCGGTGACGAGCTCACGGTTCGCCGTACGCGGGTTACGCGCGTCGTACGCCCGGTCGACGATGCGGTTGACGGCCATCGCGAACGTGCGGGCCGACACCATCGCGATGGTCACCAGCACGATCGCCCGCCAGTGCACCGAGCCGGTCTCGTGGAAGCTCGCGTACAGCGCGGCGAGGTAGGCGAACGGCAGCGCGAAGATCGAGTGCTCGATCATGACGAGACGCAGGAACGCCTTCGCCGGATTAGTCGCCGGGACGCCGAACGCCGGGCCGGCGGGGGGAACTGCAGTGGTCACAGCCCGTACTCCTTCCAACGGCGGTCGACCGTTGCCTTCACCGCGGACGACATGACCGCCTCCGGGGGCCAGCCGCGGGTGTAGCCCTCGGTCGGCCACTTGCGGGTCGCGTCGATCCCGATCTTGCCACCCCAGAACTGCTGGTAGGAGCCGTGATCGAGGTGGTCGACGGGTCCGGTGGTGGCGAGCAGGTCGTGCGCGTAGTCCACGTTGCCGAACGCGCGCCAGGCGACCTCGGTGTAGTTGTGCACGTCGCAGTCGGCGTCGACCACGATGATCAGCTTGGCGAGCGACATCAGCCCGGCGCCCCAGATCGCGTTCATGACCTTGTGGGCGTGCTTGGGGAAGCGCTTGTCGATCGAGACGATGACGCAGTTGTGGAAGCCGCCCGCCACCGGCAGGTCGTAGTCGACCAGTTCGGGCAGCGTCAGTCGGATCAGCGGGCGGAAGATGCGCTCGGTCGCCTTGCCGATCCAGGCGTCCTCCTGCGGCGGCGGCCCCACCACGATGGTCTGGAACAGAGGCTTCGACTTCGGCGCCATCATCGTCATGCAGTCGACCGTGAGCGCCGGGAACGGCTCGACCGGCGTGTAGAAGCCGGTGTGGTCGCCGAACGGCCCCTCCGGCATCCGGGCGCCCGGCTCGAGCCAGCCCTCGAGCACGACGCTCGCGTGGGCGGGCACCTTCAGCGGCACGGTGAGGCAGTCGACCATCTCGATGCGGCGGCCGGCGAGGAAGCCGGCGAACAGGTACTCGTCGATCTCGGCGGGCAGCGGGGCGCTCGCCGCATACGTGACGGCGGGCTCGCAGCCGAAGGCGATCGCCACCGGCAGCCGCTCGCCGCGCCGCTCGGCGACGGCGTGGTGGGCGTTGGAGTCCTTGTGGATCTGCCAGTGCAGGCCGACGGTGCGCTGATCGTGCTGCTGCAGCCGATACATGCCGAGGTTGCGCGCGCCGGTCTCGGGGTGCTTGGTGTGCGTGAGGCCGAGGTTGAGGAAGATGCCGCCGTCGTCGGGCCAGGCGGTGATGCCGGGCAGCAGGTCGAGGTCGACCTTGTCGCCCTTCAACACGACCTCCTGGCACGGCGCGTCGGACACCGTCCTCGGCGGCACCGAGCGCAGTGAGCCGAGCTTGCCGAACGCCTCGCGCAGTCCGCCGAAGCCCATCGGCAGCTCGGGCTTGAGCAGGTCGGCGATGCGGTCACCGATGTCGTCGAGCCGCTCGACCCCGAGGGCCATCGCCATCCGCTGCTCGCTGCCGAACAGGTTCAGCGCGAGCGGCAGGTCGGAGCCGATCGGGTTCTCGAACAGCAGCGCCGGGCCGGCCTCGCGCACCACCCGCTGGGTGATCTCGCTGACCTCGAGGAACGGATCGACCCGGGCCCGCACACGGCGCAGCTGCTGCGCCTTGTCGAGTCGTGTGACGAAGTCACGCAGATCGGGATAGCTCGCCACGTCTGCAGTCTCCCTGACCGGCCGCCGGGTGTCGCCGCCCTGTGATCAGGCTCTGGCTGTGGGGGTCCTCAGACGCCCGCGTAGCTGTGCAGGCCGACGATGAAGGTGTTGACGATGTAGTAGTTGATGATCAGCGCGGCGAAGGCGGTGACCGCGAAATACGCGGCGCGCTTGCCCTTCCAGCCCGCGGTCGCCCGCGAGTGCAGGTAGGCCGCGTAGATGACCCAGGTGATGAACGACCAAGTCTCCTTCGGGTCCCAGCCCCAGTACCGGCCCCAGGCCGCCTCGGCCCAGATGGCACCCGCCATGATCGCGAAGGTCCAGATCGGGAACGCGAAGGCGACCAGGCCGTACGTGAGCCGGTCGAGCGCCGCGACGTCGGGCAACCGCTGCATGAGCGTGCCGTTCGGGCGGCGCAGCTTGACCAGGTAGACGATCGCGACGATGCCGCTCACGAAGAACATCGCGGTGGCCGCCATGGCCGCCACCACGTGGATCTTCAGCCAGTACGAGTTCAGCGCCGGCACCAGCGGGCCGGCCTTGACGTACAGCACCGTGCCGGCGAGACCCAGGTAGAGCACGACCGGCAGCAGCACGAAGACGCCGAGCCAGCGGGCGCGCTGGCGGGCCAGCAGCACGAGGAACGTGGTGACCGCGACGAACGCCACGATGGTGGAGAACTCGTACATGTTGCCCCACGGCACGCGGTGTGCCGCGAAGCCCCGGGTGACGATGGTCGCGATGTGCGCGAGCCAGCCGAGAAGCGTGACGACGACGCCGATGCGCGCCGCGCGGCCGAAGTCGCGGACCTGCTCGACGACCTCGGTGCCACCGCCGGAGCCGGATCCGCCGACCGCGACCGGAGGCGCCGGGTCGGGCGTCATGGTGAGGCCACCGGAGCCGACCAGCACGCGGGCGTCGGCCGGAGCCTTGATCACCGCGTCGGCCGGCCGTGCCGCCACCCGGATGACGCGGGTCGGCGTCCGGCGGAAAGCCAGGTCGAAGGCGAACGCCACCATAGCGACGGCGTACGCCAGCACCGTGACGACGAACAGATCGTTCGAAAGCCCAGACATCCGGCTCCTTACCTGCCCTGCTCGGGAAGCCGGGCACGCACCCGGCCGACAAGATCGTCGAATTCCGACGTGAAGCTTCCGGTGCGGGACAGCCCGCCCATCTCGACCACAGTACGGCCGGCGGTCGCGCCTTCGCCCGTCGACGCCGCCGGGGTCACACGAAGCCACACCCGGCGCCGCCGGACGAGCAGCGAGCCGATCAGCCCGAGCAGCATGGCGATCGCCGCCCAGAGCACGAGCCCCTTGCCCGGGTCGTACTTGACGGAGAAGACGGCGTAATTGCGGATGCCGTCGAACGACAGCGTGAGCCCGTCGGGCAGGCCGGTGACGGTGTCGGCGCTGGGGTTTCGCGGGTCGAGGATCGGCGGGCTGGTGCCGTTCGAACCCTCGACGATCACCGGCTTCATACGACTGGTGTCGAGGACGTAGACGTTCTGCGACGTACCGGCATCGATGCCGAGGTTGCCGACCCACGCCTGCACACCGGCGATCCGCGGATTGCGCAGCGCCGGGAAGGTCGAGCCGGAGGTCACGTTCTCGTCGAAGGTCGGCACCAGACCAGCCGTGATGCCGAGCTGCTGCACCTGGGCGAGCTTGCCCACGGGGGCGATCCCGGTGTCAGGGATCTTGATCGTGCAGTTGGACGTGAGGGTGGCCGTGTTGGACGCCACGCACGGCACGTACGCGTCGTAGACGACGGCGCCCTGCTTGTCACGAAGCACCGCGTGCACCGAGTACCCGTGGTTGATCAGGTAGACCTTCGCCTCGCCGATCGTCAGCGGGTCGTTCACCTTGATGGTGTGTTCGCTCGCGGCCGCCGCGGGCGTCTTCTGGAAGGCCACCTGGGCGCGGTAGGTCTTCGGTGTGCCGTCGTCCTGGAACTCGGCGACGAAGCTCTGCAGCCGGAACGTGAACGGGCTGAGCTCATCGGTGTCGACGAGCGCACCGTGGCTGAAGTTGTCGTACTGGACCAACGTGTTGGAGAAGCCGTCGCCCTCGTTGACGAGGACCTTCCCGTTGTAGCCGAACATGCTGCCCACGGCGATGCCGGCGAGCAGCACGACCAGCGAGATGTGGAAGACCAGGTTGCCGGTCTCCCGCAGGTAACCCTTCTCGGCACTGACGGTGCGCGTGTCGGCCGCCACCCGGAACCGCCGGCTGCGGAGCACGGCCCGGCCCTGGCGGATCACCTCTTCGGGTGCGGCCGTGGTCTCGAACCGGATCCCCGACGCCAGCCGCGCGGGATGAGCGGGCGTCTTCGGCGGCTTGCGGAGCAGGGCCCGGGTGTGCAGGCGCACCCGCGGGACGAGGCAGCCGATCAGCGAGATGAAGAGCAACGCGTAGATCGCGGCGAACCACGGCGCGGCGAACACGTCGTACCCGGACAGGCGGTCGAGCAGCGGGCCCCAGGTGCGGTGCCTCGCGATGAACAGCTGGACCAGCGTCGGATCCACGCTGCGCTGCGGCAGCAACGATCCCGGCACCGCCGCCACGGCGAGCAGGAACAGCAGGAGCAGGGCCGTGCGCATGCTGGTGAGCTGGCGCCAGACCCGCAACGCCGCCGCGAACGGCCGGCGTCGGCCCGGGCGGACGGGACGGCTGGCCGGATCCGGCGGGGCCGTGGAGAGCCGCTCGGCCGCGTCGACGGTGGTCGACTCCTCGGTCTGGGTGCTCATCAGATGGGAGTCTCGTCGAAGCCGGGCAATCCCGCACGAAGCTGGATGATCAAATGGTTCCATTCACCGGTGACCTGGAGGATGCCGGTGGCGATGAGCAGCAGCCCACCGATCACCGTCACGAGCCGCGCGTGCCGCCGCACCACGGCGACCGCACCGAGGCCGGCGCGCATCGCGATCGCGACCACCACGAACGGCACCCCGAGACCGACGCAGTAGGCAGCCGACAGCGTCGCGCCGCGTCCGGCCGTGGCACTGCTGAGGGCAAGGCCCTGGACCGCGGCGAGCGTGGGCCCGAGGCACGGGGTCCAGCCGAGGCCGAAGAGCGCTCCGAGCGCCGGCGCTCCGGCGAGGCCCCGGGAGGGCAGCCAGCGCGGCTTGAACGACCTGTTGGCCACCATCAGCCGCGAGAAGGCGCCCGCGAACGCGAGCCCCATGACGATCGTGATGACCCCGAGGATCTGCTCCAGCCCACGCTCGTGCCGGCGCAGCGACATGCCGAGCGAGCCGAAGGCCGCCCCGTAGGCGACGAAGACCACGGTGAACCCGAGGACGAAGAGCAACGCACCGGCCACGACCCGGCTGCGAACCCGGCGGCGACGCGGCGTGGGAGGCGCCGGGGCCGCGACGCGCACCAGCGTGTCGCCGTCGGCCACCGCGACGGCGGCCGGGGCGACTCGGGACGACGTGGTCTCGGCCAGCTCCGAGCCGGAGAGGCCGGCGACGTAGGAGAGGTAGCCGGGCACCAGCGGCAGGACACACGGCGACGCGAACGACACCAGACCGGCGAGCGCAGCGACCGGCGCGGCCAGCAGGAGCGGACCGTCGGTGACGAAGCTGCCGACGCTCACGCCTCGCCCGCGACGCTCATGACCTCGGTCTTCAACTCGTCAGCCGTCACGCCGCCGAGGAACCGCGCGGCCACGCGACCCTGCTTGTCGATGACGAAGGTGTACGGCGGTCCGAGCGCCGACGGCCACAGTGCCGCGATCCGGCCGTCGTCGTCGAACACGCTGGGGTAGGTGACGCGGTACGTCTTCTGGAACGACCGGGCATTGGCCTTGGTGTCACGCTCGTCGACCCCGACGAAGACCACGCCCTGATCCGACGTCGCGGCCTCCACCGTGCTGAGCGCCGGCGACTCGGCCCGACAGGGGCCGCACCAGGAGCCCCAGAAGTTCACCACGACCACCTTGCCCTTGTGGTCGGTGAGTGCGAACCGCTGGTCCTCCACCGTGGTGCCCTCGAGCTGCGGCGCCGCCTTGCGGTCAGCGGCCGCGTAACGAGTCAGGCCGGTCGAGGTGCCCGTCGTCCCCCCGCCGGCTTCGCTGCCCGCCCCCTTCTCGGAGCTGCAGGCGGTGAGCCCGGTGAGCCCCAACAGACCCACGAGCACCGCCGAAACGGCAGCCTGCCGGGGTCGGGACACCTGGCCAGTATCACCCAGCAATATTGCGGTTACCTGACGATCGTGGCGGCCGTCTCATCTGCATCCCCGTCACACCGTGACGCGGCCTATGTCCCGATTTGCCCTCACGCGCCGACCGCGTGCACCCCGCCGTCGACGTGGACGATCTCGCCGGTGGTGGCCGGGAACCAGTCCGACATGAGCGCGAGGCAGGCCCGCGCCGCCGGCTCGGTGTCCTTGATGTCCCAGCCGAGCGGGGCCCGCTCGTCCCACACGCTCTCGAACTTCTCGAAGCCCGGGATCGACTTGGCCGCCATCGTGCGCAGCGGGCCGGCGGCCACCAGGTTGACCCGGATCTTCTGCGGTCCGAGGTCGCGGGCCAGGTAGCGGGTGCACGACTCGAGCGCGGCCTTGGCCACGCCCATCCAGTCGTAGCCGGGCCAGGCGACCTGCGCGTCGAAGTCGAGGCCGACGATGCCCGAGCCGGGCGTGAGCACCGGCAGCACCGCGGTGGCCAGCGACTTCAGCGAGTACGCGGACACCTGGACGGCCGTGGCCACGTCGTCCCAGCCGGTGGACAGGAAGTTGCCGCCGAGCGCCGTCTCCGGGGCGAAGGCGATCGAGTGCAGCACGCCGTCCAGCCCGTCGACGTGCTCGGCGAGCCGCTCCGGCAGCGCCGCGAGGTGCTCCTCGGAGGTCACGTCGAGCTCGATGACCGGCGCCGGCTCGGGGAGCCGCTTGGCGATACGGGTCGTGATGCCGAGCCCGCGACCGAAACCGGAGAGCACGATCTGCGCGCCCTCCTGCTGCGCCAGCTTGGCAACCCCGTACGCGATCGAGGCCTCGGTGAGGACCCCGGTGATGAGCAGCCGCTTGCCGTCCACGATCCCCATCAGATGCACCCCATCAGAGCGGGATGTTTCCGTGCGTACCCCGGTCGGAGGGGTGCTCGGCGAGCAGCTCCGCGAGGCGGGTACGGGTGCGGTCGGGCTCGATGATCTCGTCGACCATGCCGCCCTCGAGTGCCCGGGCGAGACCGCCGGACGCCTTGAGGTGGTCCTCGGCGAGGCGGGCCTCGAGCAGCGGCTTCTGCTCGTCGGGCACGGCAGCCAGCTGCCGGCGGTGCAGGATGCGCACCGCGGCGACCGCACCCATCACGTCGACCTGGGCCTTCGGCCAGGCCATGACGTGGGTGGCGCCGAGCGCGCGACTGTTCATGGCGATGTACGCACCGCCGTACGACTTGCGCGTGACCAGCGTGATGCGGGGCACCGAGGCGGCGGCGAAGGCGTGCAGCAGCTTGGCGCCGCGGCGCACGACCCCGTTCCACTCCTGACCGGTGCCGGGCAGGTAGCCGGGCACGTCGACCACGACGACGAGCGGGATGCCGAACGCGTCGCACATCCGCACGAAGCGGGCGGCCTTGTCACCGGCGGCGGCGTCGAGGCAGCCGCCGAGGCGCAGCGGGTTGTTGGCGAGCACGCCGACCGTCTGGCCGGCCAGCGTGCCGAGCGCGGTGACGAGGTTGGGCGCCCAGCGGGCGTGCAGCTCCATCGGCGGCTCGTCGAGGATGGCCGTGATCAGCGGCTTCACGTCGTACGCGCGGGCGGTGCGCTCGGGCAGGAAGTGCTCGAGCGGCCGGTCGGTGACGGGCACCCGGGCCGGCTTCTGCATGAGCAGCTTGGCGAAGCGGCGGGTGGCGGCGTAGGCCTCGTCGTCGGTCTTGGCGACGTAGGACGCCAGGCCGCTGCTGCGCCCGTGCGGCTCGGGGCCGCCGAGGCGGGCCATGTCGACGTCCTCACCGGTGACGCTGCGGACGACGTCGGGGCCGGTGACGAAGATGCGCCCCTCCGGTCCCATGATCACGATGTCGGTCAGGGCCGGGCCGTACGCGGCACCGCCGGCGGCCGGGCCGAGCACCAGGGAGATCTGCGGGATCTTGCCGCTGGCCAGCGTCATCGCGGCGAAGACCCGGCCGACGCCGTGCAGTGAGTCGACGCCCTCGGTGAGCCGCGCGCCGCCGCTGTGCCAGATGCCCACGACGGGGACGCCGCGGTCGACCGCCACGTCGTACGCGGCGGCCAGCGCCTCGCAGCCGAGCGTGCCCATGGCGCCGCCCTGCCGCCGGGGGTCGGTGGCGAAGGCGATCATGGGGACGCCGTCGGCCGTGAGGGCGGCGACGACCACCCCGTCCCGCTCGTTCAGGACCTCCGTGACGTCGCCGAGCCGCTCGATGCGGACCATCGGGTCACGCGGGTCACGGGCCGGCTCGACGGAGAGGTCGGCGGTCGGGGCAAGAGCGGTCATTCAGCGACTCCGGAACACGAGAGTGACGTTGTGGCCGCCGAACCCGAAGGAGTTCGACAGGGCCGCGAGGGGTCCGGACGGCAATGGCCGAGGGTCGACCCGGGCGACATCGAGGTCGATGTCGTCGTCGGGGTCGTCGAGGTTGCGCGTGGGTGGCGCGAGCCGGTCACGCAGGGCGAGCAGCGTGGCGATCGCCTCGGCGGCACCGGCCGCTCCGAGCAGGTGGCCCGTGACGCCCTTGGTGGCCGACACGACCGCCGCGTCCAGCGAATCGCCGAGCGCAGAACGCATGGCGAGGGCTTCGGCGGCGTCGCCGAGGGGGGTGCTGGTGGCGTGGGCGTTGATGTGCCGGATGTCGGCGGGCTCGAGACCGGCGTCGCGCAGCGCGAACCGGATGGAACGCGCGGCACCGGCGCCGGTGGGCTCGGGCTGGACGATGTCGTGGGCGTCGGACGACATGCCGGCGCCGGCGAGCTCGCCGTAGATCGTGGCGCCCCGGGCCAGAGCCGACGACTCGCGCTCGAGCACGATGATCGCCGCGCCCTCGCCCATGACGAAGCCGTCGCGGCCCTTGTCGTACGGACGGGACGCGCGCTCGGGCTCGTCGTTGCGGGTGGAGAGCGCCCGCATGGTCGCGAAGCCGGAGATCGGCAGCGGGTGCAGCACGGCCTCGGACCCGCCGGCGACGACGATGTCGGCGCGGCCGGTGCGGATCATGTCGAGGCCCATGGCGATCGCCTCGGCACCCGACGCGCAGGCCGAGACCGGGACGTGGACGCCGGCCCGGGCCGTGACCTCGAGGGCGACGACGGCGGCGGGGCCGTTGGGCATGAGCATGGGCACGGTGTGCGGGCTGACCCGTGTCGGGCCGCGCTCCTTCAGCACGTCGTACTGGTCGAGCAGCGTGACGATGCCGCCGATGCCGGACGTCACACAGACGCCAAGGCGCTCGGGATCGATCTCGGGCTTGCCCGCGTCGGCCCAGGCCTCGCGGGCGGCGACGAGGGCGAGCTGCTGCACCCGGTCGAGCCGGCGCCGCTGGTGCGGCTTCACCTCGTCGGCGAGCTTGGCCTCGGCCTTGTCGGAGAGCTGCGCGGCGAAGCGGACCTGCAGGTCGGCCGCCCACGGCTGCGGAAGGGGCCGGGTGCCGTTGGCGGCAGCCAGGATCCCGCTCCACATGCCGGGGGCGTCCGACCCGATGGGGGTGAGGGCGCCGATCCCCGTCACGACGACCGCGTCACCACTACCGGGACGCGCGCCCGGGCCGGGACCGGCAGCGGCGCTGGAGTCGGCGCCGGACATCAGGCCGAGACCTCGGCCTTCTCGATGAAGTCGACGACGTCGCGGACCGTCTTCAGGTCCTTGAGCTTCTCGTCCTCGATGCGGACGCCGAACTTGTCCTCGGCGGACGTGGCGACCTCGACCATCGTGAGGGAGTCCATGTCGAGGTCGTCGACGAAGGACTTGTCGATCTCGACCTCTTCGACGGGGATGCCGGCGATCTCGTTCACGATCTCGGCCAGGCCGGCCAGGATCTCCTGCTGCGTCACGGGTCCTCCTACTGGGGTGAAGCTCGATGGGTGGTGGTGCCGAAAATAGCGAAGAGCGGGGTCAGGGCAGTCGAACGACCTGGCCCGCGTACGTGAGTCCGGCACCGAACCCGAGCAGCAGCACCGAGTCACCGCTGCCCACCTGCCCCTCGTCGACGAGCCGGCCGAGGGCGAGCGGGATGGACGCCGCCGAGGTGTTGCCGGTCTCGACGATGTCGCGGGCCACGACGGCCTGCGGTGCCCCGAGGCCACGGACCAGCGCCTCGGTGATGCGCAGGTTTGCCTGGTGCAGGACGATCGCCGACAGTTCGCTCGGCTCGAGCCCGGCCCGGGCGCAGGCGTCCTTCGCGACGGGCAGCAGCTGAGTGGTGGCCCAGCGGAAGACGGCCGAGCCCTGCATCTCCATGAAGACGCGACCGTCGTCACGCGGGCGGATCTCGATCGCCGAGGCGGACGCGCCCTCCGAGCCCCAGACGACGGGCCCGATCCCGGGCGCGCCGTCGGCCGCCGCTCCGTCGGGGATGCCGACCAGGGCCGCGCCGGCACCGTCGCCGAAGAGGATGACCATGCCGCGGTCGTCCTTGTCGACCCAGTCGGTCAGCCGCTCGCTGGCGACGACGAGCGCGCGCCGCGCGCTGCCGGCGCGCACCGCGTCGGCCGCGACCGACAGGGCGTAGCAGAAGCCCGCGCACCCGGCGTTGAGGTCGAAGGCTCCGATCCCGGGCGCCCCGAGCGCGGTGGCGATCCGTGGCGCCATGCCGGGGATGGGCGCCTGCATGGTGCAGGAGGCGGCGAGGACGAGGTCGACCTCGGACGGATGCACACCGGCGGCCGCGAGCGCCTTGCCGGCGGCGTCGACGCCCATGGCGATGAGCGTGTCGTCCGGCCCGGCGATCTGGCGGTACTTGATGCCGGTGCGCTTGACGATCCACTCGTCGGAGGTGTCGAGCACCGACTCCAGGTCGGCGTTGGTGAGCCGCCCGGTGGGCCGGTAACCGCCGATGCCGAGGATGGCCGGACCGGACAGGATCCGTGCGGATCGGCCTGCGGGCGTGCCGCCCTGCACCGTCGAACTGCTCATGCCATGCCTCCGGCTCGCTGCGGCGTGTGGATGTGGTGGTCGTGTGCCGCGGAGGACAACCGGACGAGCGGCTGACCGCTCGCGACCGGGTCACCGTCGGACGCGAGCCACTCGACGAGTATCCCGCCGACGGGCGCGGCGACGGGGTGCTCGGCCCGGGCCGACCGGACGGTGCCAAGGCTCTCGCCGGGCGCGAGCTCGGCGCCCTCGGTCAGGTCGATCGCGGCGAAGGTGCCGGCGTGCGGGGCCACGACCAGGCGGAAGGACGGGCCTTCCTCCGGGGCGCCACCGGTACGCGAGCCGAGCAGCGCCCGGGCGGCGGGCAGGTCGTCGGGGGTCTTTACGGCGAGGAGCTCGACGCCGGGCATGGTGCGCTTCGCGAGGCCGACGAGCGTGCCGCCGGGGGCTAGCTCGAGCACCGCCTGCACCCCGAGGTCGACCATCGTCTGCTGGCACAGGTCCCAGCGCACCGGGGCCGCGACCTGGCGCACGAGGCGGGCGAGGAGGTCGTTGCCGCTGGTCACGAGCGCGCCGTCGGCGTTGGACAGCAGCTTGGGGGTGGGGTCGGTGACGGTCAGGCCCGCCACGAAGGCCTCCAGCGCCGCGCGCGCCGGCTCCATGGCGGAGGTGTGGAACGCCCCGGCCACCGCGAGCGGCCGCAGCCGGGCCTTCGCCGGCGGGGCCTCCGCGAGCGCGGCCAGCGCGTCGAGCGGACCGGCGACGACCGTCTGGCCCGCGCCGTTGACGTTGGCGGCGATCAGCCCGAGCCGGTCGAGCGCCGCCTGCAGCTCGTCGGCGTCACCACCGAGCACCGCCGTCATCCCGGTCGGGGCGGCGGCGCACGCGGCGGCCATCGCACTGCCCCGCTCGCCCGCGATCCGCAGGGCGGTCTCGTACGAGAGCGAGCCGGCCAGCGCGGCGGCGGTGAGCTCGCCGATGCTGTGACCGGCGACGACGTCGAGCGATGCCGGGGTGAGCTCGAGCGCGGCAGCGGTGGCCAGCGCGAGCGCCGTCAGCAGCGGCTGCGCGACCGCGGTGTCGCGTACCTCCTCGGCCGTGCCGGTCGTCCCGAGCCGGACGAGGTCGATGCCGGTGATCTTCGCCGCCTCGTGCAGGACGGCCGCGGCAGCGGGATGATCGAGCCACGGGATGAGGACACCGGGCGTTTGGGCTCCCTGACCGGGAGCGACGACAGCGAGCACGCTTCCCAGCCTCCTGGTGACTGACGAGTAACCCCGTTGATGGCTCGTACCAAGTCGCACCGGCGTGTTTGTAGCTTTCCTACAACCGACTACCCGAGGGCCGTGGCTCGCAACCGTCCGTGCACGAGGGCGACATGCAGCAGGAAGCCGTCGCGGGGATCGGTGGTCTGCAGGTCGGTGAGGTCGGCCACACGGCGCAGCCGGTAGCGCACGGTGTTGGCGTGCACATACAAGAGCCGGGCGGCGCCGTCGATGCTGCCGGCACCCTCCACGTATGCCGCGACGGTCTCGATCAGCTCGCCGCCGGCGGCGACCAGCGGGTCGTAGACGGTCTGCATCAGCTCCCGCTCCGCCGCCGCCTCACCGGCGAGCACCCGCTCCCCGAGCAGCTCGCGCGCCGACACCGGCCGGGGCGCCTTCGGCCAGGCGCCGACGACCCGGAGCCCCCCGAGCGCGGCCTGGGCGGACTCGGTCGCCTCGGTCAGGCTGGCGACGACCGGGCCGAGCACCACGGGGCCGTCGCTGAAGCAGCCGAGCAGCCGGTCGAGCAGCGCAAGCGGATTGTCGGGTTCACCGACCAGGCAGAGCAGCGCGCGCCCGTGCACGCCGGCCAGCACGTCGGCCCCGCCGGAGCGGGCGATGCGGTGCAGGGCGGCGAGCGTCGGCTCGGGCTCCCCCGGTGGCGCGGTGCCGGCGATGGCCACGACGTGCTCGGTGCTGCGCCAGCCGAGCGCGGCGGCCCGGGAGAGCAGCGAGTCGCCGAGCGGTGAGCCGGGGCCGCTGGACTCGGAACCGCGGACGAGGGCGTCGATGACCAGCGCTTCCAGGCGGGTGTCCCATGCGCCGCGGACCTCGGCAGCGGCCGCGTACACCTGGGCCGCGGCGAAGGCGAGCTCCCGCGAGTAGCGCAGCACCGCCTCGCGCAGCCAGTGCTCGGCGCCGGGCTCGGCGAGCGCCGGCACGTGCTCCTCGACGACGTCGACGGCCAGGCGCACCATGTCGACGGTGTGCTGCAGGCTGACGGCCCGCACCAGCTCACGCGGCGCGACCGCGAAGACGCCGGCGGGCACCTCGGCGGCGGACTGCTCGAGCCACGCGCAGAACGCGGAGAGGCCGGCCTGCACGACCATGCCGATGTTGGAGCGCTGGTCGGCGGTCAGGTCGGGGTAGAACGGCAGCCCGGCCTCCATCCGGCCGAGCGTCTCGCGGGCGAGCGCGGCCGATGCCTGCCGCACCCGCTGCTGCGTCCGGAGCCGTCCCCGGGGGACGTCGGGCGGGTCAGCCGCCTCAGGCACCGACCGAGCCCTGCTTGGTGTTGCCGGGGCCGTTCGGCTCGCAGTAGCGCACGTACGCCAGGTCGTCGCCGTCGTACACGAGCGAGGTGACCGACGCGAGGGCGCACTGCCGGCGGTCGGGGCGGTGCCAGAGCTTGCGCCCCTCGGCCTTGCGCCGGGTCACGAAGACCGGCAGCTGGTGGCTGACCAGCACGGCCTCGTGGCCGCGGGCCTGCTCGCGCGCATCGGCGACAGCCGCGAGCACCCGAGCAGCCACCTCCTCGTACGGCTCTCCCCACGACGGCTTGAACGGATTGCGCAGCTTCGACCAGTGCGCCGGGTGACGCAGGATGCCGGGACCCGGCTCGACGACCCCGCCCTCGAACTGGTTGGCGCTCTCGATCAGCCGCGGGTCGATGCCGGCCTCGAGGCCGAACATCTCCGCGAACGGCTCGGCGGTCTGGCGTGCCCGCTCGAGCGGTGACGACAGCAGGACGGTGACGTCCCGCCCCGCCAGGTACTTCGCGGTGACCGCCGCCTGCTCGACGCCCCGGTCCGACAGCCGGAAGCCGGGAAGCCGGCCGTAGAGCACCTTCGTCGGGTTGAACACCTCGCCGTGCCTGACCAGGTGGATCGTCGTGCGCTCCGTCATGCCCTCTGGTCGCGAACCCGCGCCTCCCTCGCTGCGCTCACTCGGTCGCGATTCGCTCATGCCCGGTCCTCCGCGGTCGCGGCGCCAGCAATGCGCTCGGGAACAGCTGCCGCCGCCTTGGCCGCCGCGGGCAACGCGGCGGCGATGCGCTCGATCGCCTCGTCGTCGTGGGCCGCGGAGGTGAACCAGGCCTCGTACGCACTCGGCGGCAGGTAGATGCCCGCGTCGAGCATGGAGTGGAAGAAGGCGCCGTAGCGAGCGACGTTCTGGGTCTGCGCCACGGCGTAATCGGTGACGACGGACTCGGTGAAGAAGATGCTGAACAGGCTGCCGGCCCGGCCGACGGTGTGCACGACGCCCTCGGCGCTGAGCGCGTCGGACGCGAGCGTGGCCACCCGCGCGGAGCCGGCGTCGACGGCCGCGTACACCTCCGGGGTGCAGGCGCGCAGCGTGGCGAGCCCGGCGGCGGTGGCCAGCGGATTACCGGACAAAGTGCCGGCCTGGTAGACGGGGCCGAGCGGGGCGAGCAGGCTCATCAGCTCGCGGCGGCCACCGAACGCGGCCGCAGGCAGCCCGCCGCCCATCACCTTGCCGAACGTGAAGAGGTCGGGCGCGACGGCCGGCTCGCCGCCGGCCTGCGGCAGGCCGTACCAGCCGCGGGCGCTGACCCGGAAGCCGGTCATCACCTCGTCGCTGATCAGCAGGGCGCCGTAGCGGTCGCAGAGCGCGCGCAGGCCGGGCACGAAGCCGGGCAGCGGCGCGACCACGCCCATGTTGGCGGCGGCGGCCTCGGTGATGACGCAGGCGATCTCGTCGCCGTACTGCTCGAACGCCGCCTCGGCGAGCGCGAGGTCGTTGTACGGCAGCACGATCGTGTCGGCCGCGGTGGCGCCGGTGACGCCCGGGGTGTCGGGCAGCCCGAGGGTCGCGAGCCCGGAGCCCGCGGCGGCCAGCAGGGCATCGACATGGCCGTGGTAGCAACCGGCGAACTTGACGACCTTGCTGCGGCCGGTGGCGCCGCGAGCCAGGCGCAGGGCGCTCATGGTGGCCTCGGTGCCCGAGTTGACCAGCCGCACCACCTCGAGCGGCTCACCGACGCGCTCCACGAGCAGCTCGGCCAGCTCCACCTCGCCCGGCGTGGGCGTGCCGAACGACGTGCCACGCGCGGCAGCCGCCGTGAGCGCCGACACCACGTCGGGATGCGCGTGGCCGAGGATCATCGGCCCCCAGCTGCAGACCAGGTCGACATACCGCTTGCCGTCGACGTCGGTGAGGTAGGCGCCCTCGCCCGACGCCATGAACCGCGGGGTGCCGCCCACGGCCCGGAAGGCACGGACCGGAGAGTTCACCCCACCGGGCACCACCCGCTGCGCGCGGTCGAACAGGTCTTCGCTGAGCGTCACCCCTGCGATCCTGCCGGAAGGCGGGTCGCCCGGTCGGCGCAGGCCGGTCAGCTGGGGACGGAGAGCACCATTCCGGCGTCGGTCAGCGCCTGCTCCAGGCGCAGCAGCTCCAGCTCGCGCTCCAGGCCGGCGCAGGCCGAGGTCAGCCGGTGCGGCAGCGCCAGGGCGGCCGCGGACGCCCGCAGCACGTCCTCGTACGCGAGGCGCGCCGCATGCCGCTGGGTGCGCGAGCGGCGCACGTCACCGGACTGGTGACGCAGCCGGCGCAGGTCGGCGGCCAGGCGCTCGATCGGTGGGCTCGCCGGGGCCGGACCGGCCAGGGCCCTGCGGCGCCGGTGGTGCCACTCGGCGATGCGGCCGGCAGCGCCGGGCAGTGCGAACACGAGCCACAGCGCAGCCGCCGGGGCAGCGCAGACCAGCACCAGCGTGAGCGCCGTCGTCATGCGGCCACCTCCCCGTCAGCGGCGCAGCCACCGGGCGACCTCGACCGCCCAGTACGTCAGCACGATGTCGGCCCCGGCCCGGCGGATCGCGGTCAGCGTCTCCATGATGGCGCGGTCGCGGTCGATCATCCCGGCTGCGGCGGCGGCCTCGACCATCGCGTACTCACCGCTCACCTGATACGCGGCCAGCGGCACGTCGACCGCCTCGCGCACCGCCCGCACCACGTCGAGGTAGGCGAGCGCCGGCTTGACCATGACGGCGTCGGCGCCCTCGGCGAGGTCGAGCGCCACCTCGCGCAGCGCCTCGTCCACCGAACGGCCCGGGTCCTGCTGGTAGGCGGCCCGGTCGCCGAATTGCGGCGCGCACTCGGCCGCGTCGCGGAACGGCCCGTAGAAGGCGCTGGCGTACTTCGCCGAGTACGCGAGGATCGGGAGGTCGCTGTGGCCGGAGCCGTCGAGCGCCGCCCGGATGGCGCCGACCTGGCCGTCCATCATCCCGCTGGGGGCGACGACGTGGACGCCCGCATCGGCCTGGGCGCGGGCGATCGAGGCGTAGCGCTCCAGCGTGGCGTCGTTGTCGACGTCGCCGGCCGGGGTGAGCAGGCCGCAGTGGCCGTGGTCGGTGTACTCGTCGAGGCAGAGGTCGGCCATCAGCACGGTGGAGTCGCCGACCTCGGACGCGAGGTCACGCAGCGCCTGCTGCACGATGCCGTCCGGGTCGTCCGCCGAGGAGCCGCGGGCGTCCTTCTGCGCCGGGATGCCGAAGAGGATCACGCCGCCGACGCCGGCCGCCACCGCCTCGACCGCCGCCTTGCGCAGCGACTCGCGGGTGTGCTGGACGACGCCCGGCATCGAGCCGATCGGCGCCGGCTCGCTGATGCCTTCCTTCACGAACATCGGCAGGATCAGGTCGGCCGGGTCGAGGCGCACGCCGGCGGTCAGGCGGCGCAGCGCCGGGGTGCGCCGCAGCCGGCGCGGCCGGGCGTACGGGAAGCCGGCGGCGGCGAGGGCGCTCACCGCCGCCGCCGGGTCTTCGGGAGCGGCACGATGTCGGCCTCCCCACGCTCGATGGCGGCACGCCGCTCGCGGGCGAAGCGGGCGAGCGCCTCGACCAGAGCCGGCACGTTGGCCTCGTCGGACTCGACGTCGACGCGCAGCCCCTGGTCACGGACGGCCTGGGCGGTCTGCGGGCCGATCACGGCGATGACCGTCGACTCGTGCGGCTTGCCGGCGATGCCGACGAGGTTGCGCACGGTGGAGGACGAGGTGAAGAGCACCGCGTCGACCCCGCCGCCCTTGAGCGCCTCGCGGATCGGCGCCGCCGGCGGGGCGGCGCGCACGGTGCGGTACGCCGTCACGTCGTCGACCTGCCAGCCGAGCTCCTGCAGGCCGGAGAAGAGCGTCTCGGTGGCGATGTCGGCGCGCGGCAGCAGCACCCGGTCGATCGGGTCGAGCACGTCGTCGTACGGCGGCCAGTCGGCGAGCAGCCCCTCGCTGGACTGCGACCCGGACGGCACCAGCTCCGGGGTGATGCCCCAGTCGAGCAGCGCCTGCGCGGTGACCTCGCCGACCGCGGCCACGCGTACCCCGGCGAAGGCCCGGGAGTCCAGGCCGTACTCGACGAAGCGCTCCCGGACGGCCTTGACGGCGTTGGTCGAGGTGAACGCGATCCACTGGTAGCGGCCGCTGATCAGGCCCTTGATCGCGCGCTCCATCGGCGCGGGGGTACGCGGCTGCTCCACCGCGATGGTCGGCACCTCGAGCGGGGTCGCGCCGTGGGCCCGCAGCAGCACCGAGAGGGACCCGGCCTGCTCCCGCGTACGCGGCACGAGCACGGTCCAGCCGAACAGCGCCCGGGTCTCCCACCAGGAGAGCCGGTCGCGCTGCTTGACGGCGTTGCCCACCACGGCCACGGCCGGGCCGGCGACCGGCAGACCCGCCTTGGTACGCGTGGTGACCAGCTCGGCGCAGTCGGCCTCGATGCGCTCGAGCGTGCTGACCACCGTGGCCTGCCGGTTGGTGGTGCCCTCGATGGTCACGGAGACGGCGGTGTCGGCCTTGCGGCCGTGCTCGACGAGCGCCCCGGCGGCCTTGCCGATCGCGTCGATGCCGGACAGCGTGAGCGCGAGCGTGCCGGGGGTGGACGCGAGCGCCGCCCAGTCGGGCTCACCCTCGCCGGCTGCGCCGACCGCCACGACGGTGTGCGGCACGCCGAGCGGGATCCCCGCATACGCCGCGACGCCCTGCGCGAGCGGGATCCCGGGGGCGACCTCGAAGCCGATCTTGGCGCGGTTCAGCGCGGCGGCCTCCTTGACGGCCTCGGCACTGACGAAGGGGTCACCGGCGTACGCCCGGACCACACGTAGGCCGCCGCGCGCCCGGCTGACGACCTCCTTGGCGGCGTCGACGTCGGCCGTGACCGGCACGATGTCGGCGTCGAGGTCGCGCAGCAGGGCGGCGGGGACGTCGTCGCCGACCACCACGACCTCGGCCTCGCGCAGCGCGGCGGCCGCCCGCACGGTCAGCAGGTCGGGATCGCCCGGCCCGGCTCCCAGCAGGATGACCGGCGCCACCTGACCGGCGCCGCGGACAGGCTTGTGCCGCACCTCGCGCGGAGCCTCGACGACGGCATCGACCGCACCATCGGATCCGAGGTCCGGATCGGACGCAGCGGGGGAAGCGCTTTCCGTCGAGCTCATGCGGTGTCCTTCACAAGTGGTACGAGATCACGAAACTATGTCGCGGGCGCCCAGATCGAAGAGGTCGTCGGCCAACCGGCGGCCCAGCCCCTCCGGGTCGATCGGGGAGCCGGTGACGGACTGCCGGATGACCACCGAGCCGTCCGGCGCGGCCACCACGGCCCGCAGGTAGATCTCGCCGACGCCGTCGATCTCGTGCGGGGTCGGCTCGTACGGGTCGGCCTCCACCGTGTCGGCCAGTGCTCCCACGGGCGCGGTGCACCCGGCCTCGAGTGCGGCGAGCACCGCGCGCTCGGCGGCCACGGCCATCCGGCTGGGGGCGTCGTCGAGCGCGGCGCCGAGCTCGGCCCGCAGCTGCGGGTCGTCGGCCCGGCACTCGATGGCGAGCGCGCCCTGCCCCGGCGCGGGCAGCACCTGGATCGGGTCGAGCACCTCGGTGATGTCGGCGAGCCGGTCGAGCCGGGCGAGGCCCGCGCGCGCGAGCACCACCGCGTCGAGCTCGCCGGAAGCCGCCTTGCGGATACGCGTGTCGACGTTTCCCCGGATCGGCACGATGTCGAGGCCCAGCCCCAGCGCGTGCAGCTGGGCGGTGCGTCGCGGCGAGCCGGTGCCGATGCGCGCACCGGGCGGCAGCTCTCCGAGGGTCATCCCGGCCGGGCAGACCAGCGCGTCACGCGGGTCCTCACGCAGGGGTACGGCGGCCAGCACGATCCGCGGATCGGGCGCCGTGGGCAGGTCCTTCAGTGAGTGCACCGCGAGGTCGACCTCGCCGCGGGCGAGTGCCTCGCGCAGCGCCGTCACGAAGACGCCGGTGCCCCCGATCTGGGCGATGGCCGCAGCCGAGCGGTCACCCGCCGTGACCACCTCGACCAGCTCGACGGGGCGGCCGAGCGCCTTCGCCAGCTGGTCGGCGATGGCTCCCGACTGGGCCAGCGCGAGCGCCGACCGCCGGGTGCCGAGCCGGAGCGGCGTCGGGCTCATGCCGGCAGCCCGGGCCCGCCGGGGGCGCCCGGCAGCCCGTCGATGCCCGGTGAGGAGACCGCCTGCGCCTTGCGCGGGTCGAGCTCGAAGAGCTCGTGCAGCGCCTCGGCGTAGCGCGCCCCGCCCGGGCTCTCGGCCAGCTCCTTGACCCGCACGGTCGGCGCGTGCAGGAGCTTGTCGACCACGCGGCGCACCGTGTTGGCCACCTCCTCGCGCTCGCGCGCCGACAGCGTCGGCAGCCGGGCCATGAGCCGGTCGAGCTCGGCCGAGACCGTCTCGGCGCCGCGTTCGCGGAGAGCCTTGACGGTGGGCGCGACCTGCAGCGCCTGCTGCCGGTGCAGATAGTTCGTGACCTCGTCGGACACCAGATCGCGTACGGCGTCGACATCGGTGACCATCTCGGAGCCGGCGAGCGCGGCGCGCAGCCCCTCCAGGTCGATCAGGCTGACGTGCGGCAGCTCGCGGACGACCGGGTCGACGTCGCGCGGCAGCCCGAGGTCGAGCAGCACGAGGTGGCGTCCCGCCCGCTCGGCCACCACCGCCTGGATCGTCTCGGCGGCCACGACCGGCAGCGTGGCGCCGGTCGCCGTGACGACGAGGTCGGCCTCGACGAGCTCGCGCTCGAGCGCGTCGAGCGGCACGGCGCGGCCGTCGAGATTGGCGGCGAGCCGCTCGGCGCGCTCCATCGAACGGTTGGCGACCACCACCTGGCCGGCCCCGGCGCGCCGCAGCAGGCTCCCGGCCAGCGCCCCGGTGGATCCGGCGCCCACCAGCAGCACCCGGGCGCCCTCCAGCGTGCCGCCGGGCAGGTCGCCCTCGGCGATGCGCAGGCCGACGCCCACCAGCGAGGCGGCGGCGGTGTCGATCCCGGTCTCGGCGTGGGCCCGCTTGCCGACGCGCAGCGCCTCGCGGAGCAGCTCGGACAGGCCGCGCCCGGCGCTCTGCTCCTCGCGGGCGATGGCGTACGCCTGGCGCACCTGGCCGAGGATCTGGGCCTCGCCGACCAGCATCGAGTCCAGCCCGCACGCGACGGAGAAGAGGTGTTGCACGGCCCGCGCCTCGTGGTGCACGTACAGGCTGCGGTGCAGCTCCTCGTACGGCAGCCCGGCCGTGCGCGCCAGCACCTCGCCGATCTCGCCGACCCCGCCGTGGAAGGTGGCCGTCTCGGCGTACACCTCGACCCGGTTGCAGGTGGTCAGCAGCACGGCCTCGGTGACGTGCTCGCCGGCGAGCAGGTCGTGCAGCACCTTCGGCACGTCCTGCGGACCCACGGCAGCGCGTTCGAGCAGCTCGGGGGAAGCACTGCGATGGTTCAACCCGATGACGAGCAAACTCATGAGACCGCCCGCTCGGCGAGCACGGATCCATCGGTGCGCGACTTGCGCGCCTCGTGGAAGGACAGGATCTGCAGCTCGACGGCGAGGTCGACCTTGCGCACGTCGACCTCCGGCGGCACGGAGAGCGCCAGCGGCGCGAAGTTCAGCACGCTGCGCACCCCGCAGGCCACCAGCCGGTCGCACACCTCTTGCGCGGCAGACGCCGGGGTCGCGAGCACACCGATCGTGACGCCCTCACCGGCGACGACGGCCTCGAGCTCGTCCATCGGGCGCACCCGCAGGCCCGCCACCAGCTCACCCCAGCGGCTCGCGTCGGCGTCGAACAGGCCGGCGATGCGGAAGCCGCGGGCGGTGAAGCCGCCGTAGCCGGCCAGCGCGTGACCGAGGTTGCCGATGCCGACGATGGCGACCGCGCGGTGCTGGGTGACCCCGAGCTCGCGGCTGATCTCCTCGTACAGGCAGTCGACGTCGTAGCCGACGCCCCGGGTGCCGTAGGTGCCCAGCTGGCTGAGGTCCTTGCGGACCTTCGCGCTGGTCACGCCGGCGGCCGACGCGAGCGCCTCGGACGACACGGTGGTCACGCCCGTGTCGGCCAGCTCGGCCAGCACGCGCAGATACAACGGAAGGCGCGCGACGGTCGCGTCGGGAATGCTCCGTCGGGCCGAACCGGACGTCGAACCCGACGTCGTCGACCGGTCACCGCGCAGCCGCGGCACCGGGACACTGGCCTGCACCAATGCAGCTCCTCGGCCCCGAAAGAGAACTCTGTCGAGCTCCTTGAACCGCTTCACTCTAAGAGCTCGTGAAGACTTTCACAAATGGCATCCGGCCCTCATGCCCGTCACACGCAGTGATCAGACGGCCGGCCGGGCGGTCACCAGGTGCGGCGGCCGGCGAGCGCGGCGCGCAGTCGCTCGGCGTCGACCCGCCAGTACGCGTGCTCCCGGCCGTCCAGCAGCACCACCGGCACCCGGTCGCCGTACTCGTCGGCCAGGTCGCCGTCGGAGTCGACGTCGATCTCGTCCCAGCCGACCGCCGCCTCCGCCGCGACGGCGGCGACGGTGCTGCGGGCTTCGTCACACAGGTGGCAACCCCGGCGGCCGAGCAGCCGGATCCGGGGCGGCGCGGCCGTCATCCGAACTCCTCGGCCGATCCCTCGGCAGGTGATGGCGCCGATCCCTCGGCAGGTGATGGAGCCGATCCCTCGGCGGGCGGGAGGTCGGAGATGCCCGCCTCGCGCAGCCGCCCCTTGGCGATCTTGCCGCCGGTGGTGTGCGGCAGCTCGGGCACGAATTCGACCACCGCAGGCGTCTTGAACCGGGCCAGCGACCGTGCCGTGTGCGCCAGCACCTCGTCCTCGGTGGTGTCCGCCCCCGGCCGCAGCACGACGAGCGCCTTGACCGCCTCGCCCGTGTACGGGTGGGGGAAGCCGACGACCGCCGCCTCGGCGACGTCGGGGTGCGTACGCAGCACGTCCTCGACCTCGCGCGGGTAGACGTTGAACCCGCTCACCAGGATCAGCTCGGGCCGGCGGTCGACCAGCTGCAGGTCGCCGTCGTCGAGCGCGATGCCGAGGTCACCGGTGCGCCACCAGCCGTCGGCGTCGGGCCCGTCGTGCCCGTCCGGCCAGTAGCCGGAGAAGAGGTTGTCGCCGCGGATCTCGATCTCGCCCGGGTCGTCGACCTCGACGGTCAGGTCCTCGTCGCGTACGGCGGCCTCGACCAGGCGCAGCTCGACGCCCGGCACCGGCCGGCCGATGGAGCCGGCGCGCGGCACGTCGCTGAGCAGCGTGGTGGTCACCGACGGCGCGGCCTCCGTCAGGCCGTAGCCCTCGAAGACGAAGCGGCCGGTGAGGTCGAGCAGCCGCCGTACGACGTCGACGGGCAGCGGGGCGGCGCCGGACACCGCGAGCCGCAGCCCGGCGAACGCTTCCGCGACGGTGTCGATGAGCGACCAGGCGACGAAGACCGGCGGCGCCGCGAGCACCACCGACACCTCGCGCGTGACGAGCTCCTCCAGGGTGCGAACCGGGCTGAAGCGCTCGACCAGGACGGCCGTCGCGGCCGTCGACGCGACGAGCCCGAGACCGGTGTTCAGCCCGAAGACGTGGGTGAGCGGCAGCACGAGCATCACGACGTCGTCGGGACCGACCACCGCCGGGCTGATGCTGCCGATGTGGCGCAGGTCGGCGAGCAGCGCGCGGTGCGAGAGCATCGCACCCTTGGGGGTGCCGGTCGTCCCCGACGTGTAGAGCAGCACGGCGAGGTCCTCGCCCGACCCGGCAAGCGCCGGTGGGTCGGCGTCGTCGGCGCCCGCCAGCAGGCCCGCGTACGCCGTCTCGTCCGGCCCGGCGGCCCCGGTGGTGACGAGCAGCGTGAGCCCGGGCGCGGCTGCGCGGGCCGCGCGGAGTGCGTCCACCCCGGGCTCACCCACGATCGCGGCCCGGGCGCCGGAGTCGTGCAGCACGTGGCCCATCTCGCGGGCGGTGTTCGCGGGGTTGAGCGGGACGGCGACCAACCCGACCCGCAGCGCCCCGAAGTAGCCGACGGCGAACTCGACCACGTTGCCCAGCGCGATCGCGACCCGGTCACCCGGCTCGAGCCCCAGCGCGACGAGGGCCGTGCCCATCTTGTCGACCAGCGCGTCCAGCTCGGCCCACGTCGTGGTGCCGTGCGCGCCCAGCAGCGCCGGCGCCGGACCGCGGTCGGTCGCGGCCAGGCGGACGAGGTCGGCGACGTTCACCGCGGACTCGGCGCCCGGACGGCGGGTGGCCTCGGAATCAGGCTCGGAGGTGCGCGCGGAGGAGCGGAACGGGTTACGCGTCGTGCTCACCGCCTTCTCGCCTGTGGCCGGGCGGTGAAAATGTACTGGCCGCGCGTAACCCCACGATGTCGCGTACCCGGAAGACGCAGCTCACCGAGCCTGGCCTCCCGGGAGCGGCCGGTCCCGTATCGTCACGCGGTCGGCGTACCGAGCGCACACGCACCTGTCGGGGGACGCATGCCAGCCGAGTTCGCGCGGGCGGGATGAGCCGCCCGCCGGCCCGCCCGGCGATCGCGCTGTTCGACCTGGGGCCGCTGCGCGCCGAGCTGCTGCGTTTCAGGACCGCACCGCGACCCAAACCCAGTCCGTTCCCCCGGAGCGCGGCGGGCGCGTACCAACCGGCGGCGGCACCGGAGCGGCCGACGGTCCCGGACGCCGCCGTCGCCGACCTCGTGGCCCGGGCGCAGGCCGGCGACGGCGAGGCGTTCGGTCAGCTGTACGACCGCTACGTCGCCACGGTCTACCGCTACGTCTACTACCGCGTCGGCGCCGCTCCGCTGTCGGAGGACCTGACCAGCGAGACGTTCCTCAAGGCACTGCGCAAGATCGACACCTTCTCCTGGCAGGGCCGCGACTTCGCCGCCTGGCTCGTCACGATCGCCCGCAACCTGGTGGCCGACCACTTCAAGTCCGGCCGCTTCCGGCTCGAGATCACCACCGACGACCTCACCGACACCGGACAGACCGTCGAGGGACCGGAGGACCAGGTCCTCGCCGCGCTCACCAACGAGAAGCTGCTCGCCGCCGTCAAGGCCCTCAAGCCCGAGCAGCAGGAGTGCATCGTGCTGCGCTTCCTGCAGGGCATGTCGGTGGGCGAGACGGCCCTCGCGATGGGCAAGAACGAGGGCGCGATCAAGACCCTGCAGTTCCGCGCCGTACGCGCGCTGGCCCGGCTGCTCCCCGAGGACGCGATCCGCTGATCGCGCGGATGATCGCCGGACGGCGGCCGCCCATTACGCTGATCGGACGGGAGTCACCGCGCAGCGAGGCACGGGGAGGTCCGCACCACCATGGCGCCGGAGACACGCAAGAGGAACCGCACGTCCGAGCAGCGCTCGTCCGCGCTCGCCGCCGGCGCTGCCGCCGCGGCCGCGGCGGAGGTCAAGGCCGCCCCCGTCCAGCCCGACCTGACGGGCGCCGCCTTCTTCGACGTCGACAACACCATGATGATGGGCGCGTCGATCTTCCACTTCGCCCGCGGACTGGCGGCGCGCGGCTTCTTCGACAGCCGGGACCTGGTGCGCTTCGCCTGGCAGCAGGTCGCCTTCCGGGTGCGCGGGCAGGAGCGGGCCGAGGACATCACCGATGCCCGCGAGGCCGCGCTGGCTTTCGTGGCCGGGCGTGAGCAGGCGGAGATCATCCGGCTCGGCGAGGAGATCTACGACGAGCTGATGGCCGAGCGCATCTGGGGCCCGAGCCGGGCGCTCGCCCAGCAGCACCTCGACGCCGGCCAGCGGGTCTGGCTGGTCACCGCCACCCCGGTGGAGCTCGCGTCCGTCATCGCCCGCCGGCTCGGGCTCACCGGCGCCCTCGGCACCGTCGCCGAGACCGAGGACGGCCGCTACACCGGTCACCTCATCGGCGTGCCGCTGCACGGGCCCGCCAAGGCGGACGCCATCCGCGCCCTCGCCGAGCGGGAGGGGCTCGACCTCGCCCGCTGCACCGCCTACAGCGACTCGGCCAACGACATCCCGATGCTGTCGGCCTGCGGCACCGGCGTGGCCATCAACCCCGACCCCGACCTCAAGCGGGCCGCCCGCGAGAACGGGTGGGACGTGCGCGACTTCCGCACCGCCCGCAAGGCCGCCAAGGTGGGGGTCCCCACGGCAGCCGGCATCGGGGCGGTGGCCGGCGGCGTCGTCGCCGGGGTGGCGCTGCGCCGCAAGTACGCGGCCGACAGCTCCCCGCTCCCCCTGCGCCGTACGGTCGCGCAGCTGCGGCCCGCCGTCCGGCTGCCACCGGTGGCGCGGCTGCTGCCGGCCTCGCGGACGGCTGCCGAGCGCACCGTCTCGCTGCCCGGGCGGCTCCAGCTCCCCGGGTGGAGCGAGAGCCTCGCCGTCACCGTGCGCTGGCCGGTGAACGGCATCCAGCCCGCCGGACGCATCGCCGACGTCGTGCTGACCGACGCCGGCCGTGGGGCCCGCCGCGTCGGCGGCGCGGTGACCGGCCTGGTCAGAAGAAGACCGACCTCCGTGACATCAAGAGTCCGTAGATCGTTTGCTGGATGAGCTCGCGTACCTGATCGGTGAGCTCGAAGACGAGCATCGGGTCGTCGGCCGCGGCTGCGCCGTACGACTTCGTCTCGATCGGCTCGCCGAACTCGATGATCCACTTCGAGGGCAGCGGGATGAGCCCGAGCGGCCCGAGCAGCGGGAAGAGCGGGGTGACCGGCAGGTACGGCAGGCCGAGCACCCGGGCCAGCGATTTGACGTTTCCGATCATCGGGTAGATCTCCTCGGCGCCCACGATCGACACCGGGATGATCGGCGCACCGGTGCGCAGCGCAGCCGAGACGAAGCCGCCGCGGCCGAAGCGCTGCAGCGTGTAGCGCTCGCGGAAGGGCTTGCCGACGCCCTTGAAGCCCTCGGGGAAGACGCCGACGAGCTCGCCGCCGTTCAGCAGGCGCTCGGCGTCGGCGTTGCAGGCCAGCGTGCTGCCGGCCTTGCGGGCGAGCGGCGCGATGACGGGGGTCGCCAGCACCAGGTCGGCGGCGAGCAGCCGGAGGTGGCGGTGGGCCGGATGGTTGTCCAGCAGGCCGAGCGAGAGCATCAGCGCGTCGAGGGGCAGCGTGCCGGAGTGGTTGCCCACCACCAGCGCCGAGCCGTCGTCCGGCACGTTCTCCAGGCCGCGCATCTCGACGCGGAACCAGGAGCGGTAGAGCGGGCGCAGCGGCGCAGTGATCAGGTGGTCGGCGAGGTCGGGATCGAAGCCGAACTCGTCGACCTCGTAGTCACCGGTCAGCCGGCGGCGCAGGAAGGCGAGCGCGCCGGCGAGCTTGCGCTCCCAGTCGGCCTCGACACGCGGGTCACCGATGGTCGTCGGCTCCCGCGGTGGCTGGGCTGCCTCGTCGGCCTGGGGCGCGGGCTCGGCCTGAGGGGCAGCTGCCGCTGCAGCGGCGGCGGCCCGGCGCCGGCCGGACGGATCCCCGATGGGGATGACTCGGGCATCAGACACCGGACACCTCCGGCTCCCCTCGTACGGCGGCGGACAGGTGCGACACGCGCTCGTGCCCGCGGGCGAGGGTGCGGAACGCGGCGCGCTCCCCCCGGCCCACCAGCGCGGGATCGAGGTAACGGTGGCCGACCGTGGTCACCCAGTCGTCGAGGGCGCCGGCCGTGGTGAACCGGGTGGCGTAACCGAACTCGGAGCGCAGCTTGCTGACGTCGGCGATGCGGCCGTGCTCGAGGTAGCGGATCTGCTCGGGTGAGACGTCGATCAGCTTGACCCGGCGCAGCAGGGCTCCGGCGACACTCACCGCCGGTGACGGGACGGCGAACGGCAACCGGCCGGCCCGCCGGATGGCTTGCGAGAGCAGCAGCTGCCCCTCCCCGGCGACGTTGTACACCCCCGACCGGTCCTGCAGCGCGGCGAGCAGGAGCACCTGCACCGCGTCGTCCTCGTGGCACAGCTGGATGCGCGGGTCGTAGCCGAACACCGTCGGCACCACCGGCAGCGCCAGGTAGCGGGTGAAGGAGCTGTCGAGCCCGCGGCCGATGACGTTGGCGAAGCGCAGCAACGTGAGGTCGACGTCGGGTCGCCGGCGGCCGAAGCCGCGGACGTAGCCCTCGACCTCGACGGCGTCCTTCGCGAAGCCCGACTTCGTGCCCCGCGGGGGCGCCTCCTCGGCGAAGAGGGCCGGGTCGTGCGGCGACGCGCCGTAGATGGCGGTCGACGACTTCACGACCAGGCGCTGCAGGCTCGGCGCCTTCTGGCAGGCGGCGAGCAGCTGCATCGTGCCGATGACGTTGATCTCCTTCATCGCCGTCCGGCCGCCTACGCGATCGGGACTGGCGATGAGGTTCATGTGTACGACGGTGTCGATCCGCTCCGCCGCGAGCACCTTGGCGATGATCGGGTTACGGATGTCGGCACGGACGAATTCGATCCCGCCGAGATCGGCCCGCGGCGGGGTCGTGTCGACGCCCACGACGACGTCGACCTCGGGCAGGGCGCTCAGTGCCTGCGCGAGCCGACCACCGAGGTGGCGAGCCACCCCGGTGATCAGTACGCGACGCGCCATGAGCCGCCCGGCCCGCTCGGTCGCTTACTTCTTGTTACGACGCTGAACGCGGGTCTTCTTGAGCAGCTTGCGGTGCTTCTTCTTCGCCATACGCTTGCGCCGCTTCTTGATGACAGAACCCACGTGGAACCCCTCGATCGCTGACCAGGAAAAGCCTGGAGCGGAGCCTACCCGTCGCCACTCTCAGGCGACGGGCCCGGCGGGGAGCTTTGCCACGAGCGTCTTCGGTGCTATGGCGCGGTAGCTCTCTTCCACCCAGTCGCGGAGCACCTCGAACGGCGGCAGCGGCGGATCGGCCGGCGCCAGCCCCACGACGATCCAGCCATGGCGGCCGAGCCCGTACCCGGCGGGTGACGCCTGCGGCAGCGACAGCGCGTGATCGGCCGACTCGGGCAGCTTCACGGTGATGCGCGGCGGCAGGTCCTGGTACGTCTCCCCGGTGAACAGGAAGACCTTCTTGCGCACCTTGGCCACGGCGTGGTCCCAGGGACGGTCCTCCCACGCCTCGGGCAGCGAGAGGGCGTACGCGAGCAGCTCGGCCAGCGTCTGCTCGGGGGTCATGGGTTCGGGCTCATGGCTGCAGTCCGTGAGCAGGGAAGACGGCGCGCCGGGTGGCGGCGGCGGACTCGTCGAGCCGGGTGCCCGTCGAGCCGGTCCAGGGCTCGATCGCGAACGGTGGGGCGGCATCCGTCAGCGAGGTCGGGCCTGCCTCACGGAGGCGGTCGCGTACCAGCGCCTGCCAGTCGTCCGGCGTCGGACCGTCGACGGGCCCGCCGGTCACCGTCGCCGTCAGGTGCGTCCACGCCCGCGGTACGACCTGCCCGACCGAGTAGCCGCCCCCGCCGAGCGCCACCCACCGCCCGCCGGCGCAGCTCTCCGCGAGCTCGGCGAGGCGCTGGTAGGCCCGGCGCTGACCGTCGACGGTGCAGGTCAGGTGGGCGAGCGGGTCGAGCAGGTGGGTGTCGCAGCCGTGCTGGGTGACCAGGATCTCCGGCTGGTACGCGGCCAGCAGCGGCGGCACCACGGCCTCGAACGCGCGGTGCCAGCCGGCGTCGTCCGTACGCGCGGGCAGGGCCACGTTGACCGCGTGACCGGTGCCCTCGCCCGTCCCCGTCTCGTCGGCGAAGCCGGTGCCCGGGAAGAGGCTCACGCCGCTCTCGTGCAGGCTGATCGTGAGCACGCGGGGGTCGGAGTAGAACGCGGCCTGCACCCCGTCGCCGTGGTGCACGTCGACGTCGATGTACGCGACCCGCTGCGCGCCCGAGGCCAGCAGCCAGGCGATCGCGACCGCGGGGTCGTCGTAGACGCAGAAGCCGCTGGCGCGGTCGCGCATGGCGTGGTGCAGGCCGCCGGCGAGGTTGAGCGCGCGCCGGGTCGAGCCGGTCCACACCGCCTTCGCGGCGTCCACCGACGCGCCGCTGACCAACGCCGACGCCTCGTGCATCTGCGGGAAGACCGGATTGTCCGAGCTGGCGAAGCCGTAGCGGAAGCCCTCGGCGCGCAGGGCCCGCGGGTCGTCGGCGGACTTGACGAACCCGACGTACGCCGGGTCGTGCACCAGCTCCAGCAGGTCGTCGGCGGCGGGCTGCGGCCGCCGGACCTGCACTCCCGGCCGTTCGAGGAGCCCGTACGCGCGGCTCAGCGCCATCGTCAGCTCGAGCCGGACGGGCCGGAGCGGATGGCCCTCGCCGTGGTCGTAGCCGGCGAGCGCGTCGTCCCAGAGCACCGTGACCCCGCCGGCGGCGACCGGAGCGGCGCTCATGCCCCGAGCTCCACCGAGCGGTCGCGAGCAGCGACGAGCGCATCCGCGACGGCCGCGCGTATCGCATGTGACTCGAGCGCTCTCACGCCGGCCGCCGTCGTGCCGCCGGGTGAGGTGACCGCGGCCCGCAGCTCGGTCGGGGAATCGCCGCTCTCGCGCAGCATGAGGGCCGACCCGACCAGGGTCTGCACCGCGAGCTGCGTCGCGACCGGACGCGCGAGGCCCACCAGCACCCCGGCGTCGACCAGGGCCTCGGCGAGCAGGAAGACGTACGCCGGGCCGCTGCCGGACAGGGCCGTGACGGCGTCCAGCTGCGCCTCGGGAAGCCGTACCACCGCGCCGACCGCGCCCAGCAGCTCCGCGGCGACGTCGAGGTCGGCCGCCGTGGCGCAGCTGCCCGCGCTCAGCGCCGACATGCCCTCGCCGACCAGCATCGGGGTGTTGGGCATGACCCGGACGACCCGGGCGCCGGCGGGCAGCTCACGCTCGATCGCCGCGGTGGTGATCCCGGCCGCGACGCTGATCACGACGGCGTCGGCCGGCAACGCGTCCGCGATCGACCGGGCGACCGAAGCGACGTCGGGCGGCTTCACCGCGAGCACCACCACGTCGGCGCCGGTGACGGCGTCGGTGCCGCTCGCCGCCGCGACCCCGTACCGCTCGGTGAGCTCGGCGGCGCGGCTCGCGTACTGCTCGCTGAACCGCAGGTCATCCGGGGCATGGCCGGCTTTGAGCAGGCCCGCCAGCAGGGCCTCGCCGATCTTGCCGGCTCCGAGCAGGGCGATACGCATGCGCCCCAGTTTGGCGTGTGTCCGGGGTGACCGGCCAGACGGTCAGTCGGGACGGTCGGAGCGCCCCGCCGGCCGGCGCAGATCGGCGACCTCGGCGGGCGCGGCCATGTTGAGCCGCGTGAAGGCGAGCGCCTCGGCGAGGTCGGCCTCCCGGTCGGCCCGCGACTCGGCGCGGCGCGTATTCACCTCGACCACGACGAGCCCGGCGTAACCGGTCTCCGCGAGGCGTTCGAGCAGCTCGGCGCACGGCTGGGTCCCCCGGCCGGGGATCAGGTGCTCGTCCTTGGGGGCACCGGTCCCGTCGGCGATGTGCACGTGCGCCAGCCGCTCGCCGAGCGTGGCCGCCATGGCCAGCGCGTCGGACTGCGACACCGCCGTGTGCGAGAGGTCGAGCGTGACGTCGCTGAAGTCCTGGTCGACCGGGCTGTAGTCGGGCGCGTACGGCACGATCGAGCGGCCGGCGGCGCGCAGCGGGAACATGTTCTCCACCGCGAAGGTCACGTCGGTCTCGTCCGCCATGGCGGCGATCCCGGCGATGAAGTCACGGGCGTACTCGCGCTGCCAGCGGAACGGCGGATGCACCACCACCGTCGAGGCGCCGAGGGTCTCGGCCGCCGCCTGCGCCTTGACCAGCTTGCCCCACGGGTCGGTGCCCCAGACCCGCTGCGTGATGATCAGGCAGGGCGAGTGGATCGCGAGGATCGGCACCTCGTGGTAGTCCGACAGCCGCCGCAGGGCGTCGATGTCCTGGCTGACCGGGTCGGTCCAGACCATGATCTCGACCCCGTCGTAGCCGAGGCGCGCGGCGATCTCGAACGCGCTGGCCGTCGACTCCGGATACGTGGACGCGGTGGACAGCGCCACCCTTGCCGCCGGCACCCGGGCGATCTGCGCGTCGCCGCTCACAACCGGAGCCTAGCCAGGGGCCGACTCAGTGGTGGTCGCCGCCGGCCCAGTCGGCGGGCAGGTGGTCGAGCTCGCGCAGGATGATGCCCTCGCGCAGCGCCCACGGGCAGATCTCGACCTCCTCCACGCCGAGCAGGTCCATCGCCTCCGTGGCCACGACGGCCGCGGCCAGCAGCTGCCGGGCCCGGCGCGGCGAGACCCCGGGCAGCGCGGCCCGCTGCTCGTACGTCAGCTTGGCGAGCCGGGTGGTCATGTCGGCGAGGTCGTCGCGGGTGAGCCGGCGCCGGACGTACTGCCCCTTGCTGTACGGCGCCGCCCCCGCCACCCGGGCCAGCGAGCGGAACGACTTGCTGGTGGCGACGACCCGGTTGGGGTCACCGAGCTCGTACAGGCCCTTGACCAGCGGTGCTAGCTGCGCCTTCGCGTACTTGCGCATGGCGGCGAGCTCGCTGCGCTTGGGCGGATCGCCGCGCAGCCAGTCGCGGGTCAGGCGGCTCGCGCCGAGCGGCAGCGACACGGCGACGTCGGGATCCTCCCGCTCGCCGGCGGCGACCTCGAACGAGCCGCCGCCGATGTCCATGGCCAGCAGCCGGCCGGCGCTCCAGCCGAACCAGCGCCGCACCGCGAGGAACGTCAGCCGCGCCTCGTCCTCGCCGCTGAGCACCTGCAGGTCGACGCCGGACTGATGACGCACCTGCAGCAGGACGTCGTCGCTGTCACCGGCATCGCGGACGGCCGACGTGGCGAACGCCAGCAGCTCCTCGACGCCGAGCTTCTCCGCCTCGTGCCGGGCGGTGTCGACGACCTCGCACAGCTGCTGCGCGCCCTCGCGTCCGAGGGTGCCGTCGTCGAGCAGCAGCTCGGACAGGGCCAGCGGCGTCTTCACGCTCGCGGCCGGCAGCGGCGCCGCACCCGGGTGCGCGTCGACGACCAGCAGGTGGACGGTGTTGGAGCCGACATCCAGGACCCCGAGGCGCACAACGGCCAAGCTTATCGGCGCCGAGGGCCCGGCGCGGCCGGTACGGTGCCGCACTGTGACCCTGCACGCACCGCCCGGGCCGCCCCGGGAGTGGGTCTCGTTCGCCGACCCGGAGGATCCGGGGCACGAGATCCGGGCCGACCTCACCTGGCTGCTCTCGCGCTGGGGCTGCATCTTCGGCAACGGCTGCCTCGGCATCAACGAGGAGCGGCCGGGTGACGCGTGCTGCACGCACGGCGCGTACTTCGTCGATGCGGAGGACGAGCAGCGCGTACGCGCCGAGGCCGCGCTGCTGACCCCCGAGCTGTGGGAGCGCCACGGCACCAAGGACCTGTTCGTCACCGACGAGCTCGACGGCGAGCCTGCGCGCAAGACCGCCGTCGTCGACGACGTCTGCGTGTTCTTCAACCGCGACGAGAACTCCGACGCGTACGGCTGCGCCCTGCACCACCTCGCGACCCGTACCGGCCGGCACTTCATGGTCACCAAGCCCGAGGTCTGCTGGCAGGTGCCGGTGCGCCGGGAGTGGGAGGACCTCGGCGACGGCGCCAGCCGCACGACCGTCACCGAGTTCAGCCGCGAGGCCTGGGGCGAGGGCGGCGCCGACCTGTCGTGGTGGTGCTCGTCGGCGGCCAGCGCCCACGCCGCGTCCGGCCCGCCGGTGGTGCAGTCGTACGAGGAGGAGCTCCGCGAGCTGATCGGCGACGCCGCGTACGAGGTGCTGCGCGGCTACTGCGACGACCGGCTCGCGCAGGGCGGCCTGCTCGGCTACCTGCCGCTGACGGAGGCCTGAGCGTCGTTCGGCCAGTGACACCGTTTCGCGCGGCTGCAGCGACGCCAGGCAGTGTCGCTGGAGGGCTCGCCTGCTAGTGGGCGGAGCCCTGCGCGGCCACCGCGGCGGCAGCCGTCTCCGCCGCGGCCGGGTCCAGGTAGGACGAGCTGCGGACGCTGAGGTCGTCGTTGAGCTCGTACACCCGCGGGATGCCGGTCGGGATGTTGACGCCGGCGATGTCGTCGTCGCTGATGCCGTCGAGGTGCTTCACCAGCCCGCGCAGCGAGTTGCCGTGGGCGGCCACCAGGGTCGTGCGGCCGGCGCGCAGGTCGGGGACGATCGCGTCGTACCAGTACGGCAGCATCCGGTCGAGGACGTCCTTGAGGCACTCCGTGCGCGGGACGACGTCGGGCGCGAGGTCGTCGTAGCGCTCGTCGACCCCGCTCGGCTGGCCGTCCTCGATGGGCGGCGGCGGGGTGTCGTACGAGCGGCGCCAGAGCTGGAACTGCTCGTCGCCGAACTTCGCCTTCGTCTCCGCCTTGTCGAGCCCCTGCAGGGCGCCGTAGTGCCGCTCGTTGAGCCGCCACGACCGCCTGACCGGCACCCATGCCCGGCCGCAGCCCTCGAGGGCCAGCGTGGACGTACGGATGGCCCGGGTCAGCAGGCTGGTGTGCACGACGTCGGGCAGCACACCCTTGTCCTTCAGCAGCACGCCCCCCGCCTGCGCCTCCGCCACCCCCTGCTCGGACAGCTCGACGTCCACCCAGCCGGTGAAGAGGTTCTTGCGGTTCCAGTCGCTCTGGCCGTGGCGGAGCAGTACGAGGGTCGGCATGCCTCGGACGTTATCGAGTGCGCCGGGGTGCGGTGACACCTCCTCGGGTGGTCCTGGCGACGCAGCCGGGTGTCACTGGCTGGACAGGGCCCGGCGGACCTGATCGGCGACCACGTCCTGCTCCCAGCGCGCCGCGTACGAGGCGAACCGCAGCAGTGGCGTGCCGCTGATGAACAGCTCGTTCTGCCGGTGCATGTCGCGCCAGTAACTGCCGGCAGCGAGATGCACGCTCCCGCCGACCTCGAACGCGATCCGCCGCCCATCGGGACCTTCGATCACCCCGTCGAGATAGCGCTTGCGGCCGGAGGCATCGACCCGGACGACCTGCTGGACGAGCCGGCCGAGGCGGTACCGCCGGCACAGACGTGCGAAGTCGATCTCCGACAGAGCCTCAGCGCCTCCCGCGATGTCGCCGAGCGTGAGGCGGATGACGCGTCGACGCCGAATGCGGCCGGACCTGTCGAGCTGCCGCGCCAGCCGCGGCGCCGTCGTCAGCCGCTGCTGCACGACCGCGGCGAGGAGCGCCGCCGCCGACCGGTCGTCGGCCGACCACGACGCGGCGTCGATCGCTGCCCGCTCGACCGTGCATGCGGGCGGGTAGCCCGCGAGTCGCCGTCCGTCCGCGATCGGCAGCCGCGTCTCGTGCGTACGGACGGCGACGCCCGGCAGGTGGCACCTCGTCGTCGCGCGGGGCAGGACGACATGGACGTCCGCAGAGGACCACCCGTGTACGCCGGCGGCCTCCAGCGTCGTCAGCCCGGCCAGCCGCCCCCGGGCGCCGCAGGACAGCACCGCCGCCCAGCAGCGCTGCTGTGGCGTGAGTGGACCGTTGTGCGCGGCGACCACGACTTCCCCGAGCGCTCGCCAGCGGCGGGCGTCCAGCTCCGAGCGCACCTCGCCGTCGGTCAGCCCGGCGCGCCGCAGTTGGTCACGGCGGGCTACGCCCTGTAGCAGCTCCGGCAGGCGCGCAGCATCCACTCTTCGACGATGACGGACGTCGGACGGCTCACCACGTTGTCCACAGATCGGCGTGTGCGGCGCCTGAGCGACACTGCCGGACGCGCCCCCAGCCGCGGCAGCCAGTGTCACAGGGCCGAACGGGAGCCCCCCCAGCAGCTACGTGGTCGCCGGGTCCCCGGCGAAGTGGGCGAACGCGGCGAGGTTGGCCGTGCTCTCGCCCCGCTTGACGCGCCAGGCCCACTCCCGGCGGATCGAGTCGGCGAAGCCCAGGGCGACAGCGCTGTCGAACGCGTCGTCGGAGTAGCGCAGCATGCAGCCGAGCAGGCGGTCGATCTCCTCCGGCTCCACCGCCGACAGCGGGAGCCGGCCGACGAGGTAGATGTCGCCGATCTGGTCGATCGAGTACGCGAGGCCGTACATGTGGGCGTTGCGGCCGAGCAGCCAGGCGTGCACGGTGGCCGGGTCGTCGTCCGGCTTGCGCATGAAGAACGCCTCGACCAGCAGGCTGAAGTCCTGGACGACGAGCCAGGTCATGGTGGCGAGCTTGTGCTCGCCGGGCAGCTTGACCAGGAATGCGCCGTCGTCCGGGTGCTCGTACTCGAGCTCGAGGTCGACCAGCGTCTGCTCGATCACCCGGTCGAGCCGCGTCTTGTCCTCGGGGGTCAAGGCACTCGGCACGAGCAGCTCCCTTGTCTGTGGGTCCCTACGACCGCGCCCTACGCCAGCGCAGCCAACAACGCGGCGTCGATCTCACTCGCCGCCGCCAGATAGGAGTCCAACACACCTCGGGCTGTCGCGGCCCATCCGAACGCCGCAGCATGATCGACAGCGCCCGCCGACAGGCGTGCGCGGTAGGCCGGCGCGGCGATCAGACGGCCCGCAGCGGTGGCGTAGTCACGCGGGTCGTGGCCGTCGACGAGCAGGCCGCTGATGCCGTCGCGGACGGCGGTGCGCAGACCGCCGACGGCGGCGGCGATGACCGGGGTGCCGCAGGCCTGGGCCTCGAGGGCGACGAGGCCGAAGCTCTCGTTGTGGCTGGGGACGACCACGGCGGTGGCGGCGCGGTACCAGTCCGCGAGCCGCTCCTGCGGGGCGGGGGGCTCGAAGCGGACGACGTCGGCGATGCCGAGGGAGGTGGCGAGCTCGGACAGGGCCCGGGGGTGGTCGAGGCCGGAACCGCTGGGTCCGCCGACGACGGCGATCACGAGCCGCTCGCGCAGCGCCGGGTCGCGGGCGAGCAGCTCGGCGGCGGACCGCAGCAGCACGTCGGGCGCCTTCAACGGCTGCAGGCGCCCGACGAACAGCAGCAGAGCGGCGTGCGGGGGCACCCCCAGGCGGGTGCGGGCGGTCGAGGCCTCGCCGGGCCGGAAGACCTCGAGGTCGACCCCGGGCGCGACGACGTCGATCGCATCCGGCGCGGCGCCGTACAGGGCCGCGAGCTGGGCGGCCTCGTCGGGCGTGTTGGCGATGAGGCGGGTGGAGGCGTCGACGACCTGCTGCTCACCGATGACGCGGGCAGCCGGCTCTGGCTCGTCACCGGCGGCCAGTGCGGCGTTCTTGACCTTGGCGAGCGTGTGGGCCGTGTGCACCAGCGGCACCGCCCAGCGCTCGGACGCCACCCAGCCGACCTGGCCGGAGAGCCAGTAGTGTGAGTGCACCGCGTCGTAGTACCCCGGCTCGCGCGCGGCCTCCGCCCGGAGCACCCCGGCGGTGAAGGCGCAGAGCTGGGCCGGCAGGTCGGACTTGCGCAGCCCCTCGTACGGACCCGCCGTCACGTGACGCACCAGCACGCCGGGCGCGAGCGGCACCACCGGCGGCAGGTCGCTGCTCGTGGCGCGGGTGAAGATCTCGACCTCGACGTTGTACGCGGCCAGCTGGCGGGCCAGCTCGACGATGTAGACGTTCATCCCGCCGGCGTCACCGGTGCCGGGCTGGTCGAGCGGCGACGTGTGCACCGACAGCATCGCGACGCGCCGCAGCCGGGAGGCCCGCTGGGGTGCCGGACGTCCCGCGTAGGCCGGACTGCCGCGGCGTAGGGCCGTACGACGCACGAGATCACGGTTGACCGCACCGCGTGGCACCCGGCGACACCTCCGCAGCACACGATCAGGACCGTGCGCAGGGTTTCGGCACCGGTCACTCGAGGACCTTGGGCAGGTCCGCTGACGATTCTGCCCCAACGACCGTGAACCAAAGGTGAACGGCGAAGGGGCCAGCAGCTCTAACCTCGGACCGGTGCCCAATGCTTCCCGGCCGAAGCGCTACGCCGCCGGCCGGGCGCGGGCCCTCGGTGAGCCGACCCGCGGCACGACCAGCCCCAACCGGCTGCGCCGGGTCGACCGCTGGCTGCTGTGGGCGCTCGGCGACGTCCTGGCGGCCACGCCCGATCCGCTGGTGGTGGACCTCGGCTTCGGTGCGGTGGCCGTCACGACGGTCGAGCTGTACGACCGGCTGCGTGCCCGGCACCCCGCGGTACGCGTCGTCGGGCTGGAGATCGATCCCGAGCGCGTGAGCGCAGCCCAGGAGGCGGCTCGCCCTCCGGGCCTCACCTTCGCCCGCGGCGGCTTCGAGCTCGCGGGCACGGCGCCGGTGGCGGTGCGGGCGATGAACGTGCTGCGCCAGTACGACGAGCGCGCGGTGCCCGGCGCGTGG
Source organism: Frankiaceae bacterium (assembly GCA_965199805.1). Taxonomy (GTDB): domain Bacteria; phylum Actinomycetota; class Actinomycetes; order Frankiales; family Frankiaceae; genus DATAZK01. The sequence goes on from CBDATO010000001.1 coordinate 1,833,571, forward strand.
ACGGCGATGGGCGCGTCGGGCGCGGTCGTGATCGACGGCACGTGCGACGAGATCGGGCGACGGGCCACCTGGCTGCGTGTGGAGGCGGGCCGGCCGGTCAGCCTCACGCTGGCGGCCCGGCTGGAGGGCCTTGAGCAGCCGTCGGAGCTGGCGGAACGGCTGCCGAAGGCGCTGATCGCGCGCAACGTGCCGGGCGAGCCCGTGCACCAGCTGTTACGGGAGCTCGACGCCGCCTGGGCGGCTGCGGCGCCGACCGGGGTGTTCGGCCCACGACAGCGCTGGATGGCTGCCGCGGAGCAGCTCGGCGAGCGCGGATGGGAGCTGATCGGCGGCAAGGAGCGGTGGCGGCTCGGCGAACTCACGGTCCGCTGGCCGCCACCGCATGTCCCCTGACGGGCGGGCTCAGCCGAGCTTGCCGACCAGGCTCCCGGCGGCCTTCTCGGCGGCACCGGCAGCCCGGCGCACGGACGTCGCAGCGCCCATGACCTGACCCTGGGCACCCTTGACCTGCGCCTGCGCGATCCGGGCCTGCAGGCGGGCCTGCTCGAGCGCGGACTTCGCGGCGGGGTTGCTGCGCACCGAGGTGACGACCTTCTGGCCACGCTCGGCGAGACCGGCGTACGCGCCCAGCGCCTTGACCGGCAGCGTCTCGAGCTGTCCCTTGACGACGATCGGGAGGGTCGCGGGCAGCGAGCGCACGGTGCGGGTCGCGGTCTGGGCCGAGGACTCGACCGTCTCACGGGCGGCCTTGACCTGGGCCTGGGCGGTGGTGACGGCGAGCGTGAGGCTGCTGGAGTAGGACTCCGGCAACGCCTTCAGCTTCTCGATCGCGACATCGGCGGCCCCGACGTAGGCGTACAGCGGCTTGCGGACACGGCCCGCGTCGACGGCGACATCGACGGTCACGTCGACCGGCGGCGTGGTGACGGTGACCTCGGTCGCCTCGATGACCGGAGCGGCCGGCTTGCGCGGGGTGCGCTTGCGCGGGGTGGGCTTGCCGGGGTTGTCGGAGCGGGCGGGGCCGGACTGCTTGGGAACGGACATGACGGTCCTCCTACGGTTGCGTGGCGGAATCGGATGGGGTCGGAACGGGGTATGCGGGGTCTACCGGGTCTGCGGAGCCATCGGGCGAGCCGTCCGCCGCGGTGCGCGCCTCGTTCTCCCGGCGGAACGAGTCGTAGATCTCGATGAGCACCTGCTTCTGGCGCTCGGTCAGGAACGGGTCGTGCAGCAGTGACTGGGCGAGCTCGGTGCCCTCGCGCTCGTCGAGGATCCCGGCCTGGACGTACAGCGCCTCTGCCGAGATCCGCAGCGCCTTCGCGATCTGCTGCAGGATCTCCGCCGACGGCTTGCGCAGGCCGCGCTCGATCTGGCTCAGGTAGGGGTTGCTCACCCCGGCCTGCTTCGCCAGCTGCCGCAAAGAGATCTGTGCGGTACGCCGCTGCTCGCGGATGTACTCGCCGAGACCCCGCACGGCCGCCGGGCTCGAGGCCAGCGCGGGCGAAAGGCCCGGGACGGACAAGTTGGGCATCCGCCGCACCTCCCTTTCGTCGTGCTTGCAAGAGTAAGCACCACTGCTCGCAATTGCAAGCAGTCAGCTAGCACCGCCCGCTAGTGGGCCGCCGCGCCGGTTTGCTTGACTGATCCGGCCCGCCCCGCCCGACGTCAGGAGCCCCTGTGCCGCGATCCGGACCCCTCACCGGCGTACGCGTGCTCGAGCTGGCGGGCATCGGCCCCGGGCCGACGGCCGCGATGATGCTCGCCGACATGGGGGCCGAGGTGCTGCGCATCGAGCGCCCGGGCGGCAACAACGGCGCCGGCGCCACCCGGTACGACGTGCCCGCCCGCGGTCGCCGTTCGGCCATCGTCGACCTGCGCAACCCCGTGGCCGCCGAGGTGGTGCTGCGCCTCGTCGAGTCGGCCGACGCGCTCATCGAGGGCAACCGGCCCGGTGTCACCGAGCGGCTCGGCATCGGCCCCGACGTGTGCCTGGCCCGCAACCCCCGGTTGGTGTACGCCCGCATGACCGGCTGGGGCCAGTACGGCCCGATCGCCGCCACCGCCGGTCACGACATCGGCTACATCGCCCTCACCGGCGCCCTGCACGCCATCGGTGATGCCGAGAAGCCGACCATCCCGCTCAACCTGGTCGGCGACTTCGGCGGCGGCAGCACGTATCTGGTGATGGGCATCCTCGCCGCGATCATCGAGGCGCGCACGTCGGGCCAGGGCCAGGTCGTCGACGCCGCGATCTCCGACGGCGCGGCGAACCTCATGTCGTTCCTCTACGGCCTGCACTCGGCCGGCGTGTGGCGCGACGAGCGCCGGTCCAACCTGCTCGACGGCGGACTGCCCTGGTACGACGTCTACGCCACCTCCGACGGCAAGCACATGGCGGTCGGGGCGCTGGAGGAGAAGTTCTACCAGGCCCTGCTGCTCGGCCTCGGCATCCCGCCGGAGGAGGGCTCGCGCAGCGGCGACAACCGTGAGGCGCTGCGGCGGCGCTTCACCGAGATCTTCGCCTCCCGCACCCGCGACGAGTGGACGGCCGTCTTCGCCGACACCGACGCGTGCGTGGTGCCCGTGCTGTCCATGGCCGAGGCGCCGCAGCATCCGCACAACGTGGCGCGGGGGACGTTCGTGGAGGTCGACGGTGTGGTGCAGCCGGCGCCGGCGCCCCGCTTCGGGCGTACGCCGAGCGCGGTCTCCGGGCCGCCCAGCGTGCCGGGCACGCACACCCGTGACGCCCTGGACGACTGGGGCATCGACGACGTCGAGACGCTCCTCGCCTCAGGCGTCGTCACCCAGGCCGGCAGCTAGCGCGTCGCCGCCGGCGGCGGCGTCCACTTCGGGACGGCGGTGGGCTCCCACGCCGTCATGTCCGCGACGAGCTCGGCCGGGGTCGACCGGCTGAGCAGCAGCTTGCGGTGGTCGGGGCGTACGAAGCCCTCCGTGACCATGTGGTCGGCGAGCTGGAGCAGCAGCGAGTAGAACCCGGCGACGTCGAGCAGCCCGATCGGCTTCGCGTGCAGGCCGAGCTGCGCCCACGTGGTGATCTCCGCGAGCTCCTCGAGCGTGCCGAAGCCGCCCGGCAGCGCGATGAAGCCTTCCGACAGGTCGGCCATCAGCGCCTTGCGCTCGTGCATGCTGCCGGTGACGTGCAGCTCCGTGAGCCCGGCATGGGCCAGCTCGCGGTCGACCAGATGGCGGGGGATGACCCCGTACGCCCGGCCGCCGGCCGCGAGTACGGCATCGGCCACCGCGCCCATGAGCCCGACGGACGCACCGCCGTAGACGAGGTCGATGCCCTGCTCGCCCAGGTGCCGGCCGAGCTCGGTGGCGGCGGCGCGGTATTCGGGACGGGTGCCGTTCGCGGACCCGCAGAAGACGCAGACGGACTTCAGGCGACGTCTCCCTGGGGGCCGGCGTCCTCGCGCAGCAGGTCGCTGACATCGGCGCGGCCGTCGCGGTAGCGCCGGGTGATCTCGGCGCTGGCGGCGTCGAAGACGCCCTGGACCGCGCGCCGCCGGGCGGAGATGTCGGACTCGGTGGTGCGCAGGCTCTCCAGCAGCTCGCCGACCTCGCGGTCGTCGCGCTCGCCTACGTCGGTCACGTCAGCAGCCGCGAGCTGCTCCTCGAGCCGTCGGGTGGAGCCGGCATTGGTGGGCTCGGCGACGTTGTGCCGGCCGAGACCGCGGGCGGCCTGCCGGGGCGCGTCGGCCAGGATGGTGGACAGGTCGTCGACCAGGTCACCGGTGGCGCCGTCGAACCGGCGCTTCAGCTCCGCGGCCACGATGTCGACCCGTCCCTGCAGCATGCGCCGCAGGTAGGACAGGTCGGTCTCCTCCTGGCCGGCTTCGTCGCGCAGCGCGCGCACCTCGGTCAGCGGCATCTCCTCGAGGCCGACCAGGTAGTCCGACGCGAGCACCTTGTCGATCCGCCGTTTCCCGCCGGACAACACGCCTTCCACTGGAGACCTCCTCCGAGCCAACGTGCCGGTCGCACCGATCCGGACGCTCTGCACACCTGTCGGCCGTTGCCCCCTGCACGCAAGCGGTTGGTCAGATCCCTTCGGCGGGATCGGCCCTTCGGCGCAATCAGTATGCGATGCCCAACCGCCGACCGGCTCAACCTGCGGCCGCGCCGTGCCGAGACACCAAGCGTAGGACGTCCGACGGTCGCCGAGGTGCGTGCGACCGGACCCGGAGGACGTCGGGGGCGGAGGTGGAGCGCGTGCTGCGCGGCGATCTGCACACCACGTCACTGGCGGATCTGCTGCGGCAGCTGGCCGCGTCGGGCGCCGCAGGCTGCATCTACCTGCGACCGGAGAGCCCCGGACGGCAGGAGGCGCTCGTCGCCCTGCGCGGCGGTGCCGTGAGCAGCGTCGTGATGCCGGGCACCGAGGACGCCGTCGGCTCCCGCCTGGTCGTCACGGGCCACGTGCCGGCCGACGTCCTGGCATCCCTCCGTACAGAATCCGTACCAGCGGCGCGGGCCACCGACCCGTCGGCGCCGAGCCTGCCGGACCTGCTCATCCGCCGTGGCCTCGCCGACGAGCGCCTGGTGTGCACGCTCGTGCTGGAGCAGGCCCTGGCCGACCTGTCGATGATGTGCAGCTGGAAGCGCGGCGGCTGGCGCTTCCGCCGGCGCGAGCCGTTCGGCCCGGCCCTGCCCACCCCGTTGCCCGTGGCGGAGCTGCTCGCCGCCGTGGAAGCACGGCATGCCGAATGGCGCACCCTGGTCCCGATCGTGGGCGGCGCCGACACGGTCGTCGTCCTCGCAGCCACCTCCACCCCCGGTGCGCTGGAGCTCGACGTTGACAGCTACGCGCTGCTCTGCCGGGTCGACGGCGTACGCACGGTCGGCGAGCTGGCGGCTGCGGTCGGCGTCACCGCGCTGGACGCGGCCCGCGCGCTGGCCGGCCTGGTCGCCGCAGGCCTCGTCGCCGTCGAGACGCGGGCGGCCGCGCCCGCTTCGGCGATCCCGGCCCCCGCCGCGTCCGAGGACAGCTGGGGCGTCCTGGGCCTCAGTGACGCAGCTGCCACCGACGCGGCTCCGATCGACGCGGTCACGAGCGCGCTCGCCCGGGTCGCGGCCCCCTGGAAACAACCGCCCGTGGCGGCACCGACACCAGCACGTGAAACGACAACGGTGGACGCCTCACTCGCCGCCGCGTTGACCCGGGTGAGTGCCGCGCTCGACGTCCGCTCGGCCGTCGAGAGCGCATCGGACGACGCGGACTCCCCCGAGCCCGACCTGCGCTCGCACGCCGCCCTCCTGCTCTCGCAGCTCGCCGGCGACCCGATCGACACAGCCCAACCGGCCGAACCGGCCCGGCCGGCGGTGCCCGCTGCTGCGATCGCCGCGGCGCGCCGCGACCCCTGGTCGGCCGACACCACGATGCTCACCGACACCGCTGCCCTCATGCGCGAGCTGAGCAGCCTCGGCAACGACGACACCGGGCCGGTCACCGTCTCCCGGCCGTCGGGCGCCCCCGGTCAGAACGCCCGCAAGCGCAAGGGCCTCTTCGGCCGGAGCTGACCGCCGGAGGCGTTACGCCGGGTCGATGGACGCCGCGATGCCGTCCACCAGGAGCGCCGCGTCGTCCGGCACGTTGCGCTTGATCACCGCGAGCGCGACGGGTCCGAGCTCGGCCGAGTACGCGGGGGTCGTGACCCGGCCGACCGTACGGCCGCCGCTCTGCACCTCCGCATCACGCTCCGGGAGGGCGCCGTCGAGGTGCAGCAGCACCAGCCGGCGGGGCGGGCGTCCGAGGTTGTGCGTGCGCGCCACCGTCTCCTGGCCGCGGTAGCACCCCTTGTGCAGGTGCAGCGCGGTCTCGAGCCACGGGAGCTCGTTGGGGATCGTGCGGTGGTCGGTCTCGAAGCCGAGCCGGGGACGGCGGGCGGCCACCCGCAGCGCCTCGAACCCGCCGTGACCCATGAGCGGCAGACCGACGGATGCGACGGCCGCCTCGACCTCGTCGCGCGGCACCAGCAGATCCGTACCCCAGGGCATCCGATGGGCGAGCCAGGCCGACGGATGCGAGTCCGGCGCCGCGTCACCCACCACCGTGAGCACCGCGCGGTCGGCCCGCGCGTTGTCCACGCGCAGCATGAAGACCATCTTGTTCAGGTAGCCGAGCAGCGCCTCGGCGCCGCCGGGCTCGACGTCCAGCCACGTGGTCGTGCCGTCGTCGACGACGCCGAAGTGGTGCTCGACGTGCCCGTTCGGCGACAGCACGAGGGCCTCGGTGCCGACGCCCGGCGCCAGCTCCGACAGGTGCTGGCTGGTCAGCGAGTGCAGCCACGACAGCCGGTCGGGCCCCGTCACGGCGATCACCTCGCGGTGCGAGCGGTCGACCAGGGCCTGCGTCAGCAGCTGCTCCTTGATCGGCTCCCCGTAGTGGGCGGCCACCGCGGCGTCGGGCGGGTCGCCGGCCACGGCTCCGTCCCGGTCGAGCAGGACACTTGCCGATGCTTGCGCGGTCGTCATGACTGCATCTCCTCGGGAACGTCTGACTCCGGTGGAACGTCGGAGCACCGGCGGCATAGTCCCGAGAAGGTCACGTGCCGGACGTCGACGAGGAAGCCGCGCTCGCGATCGAGCCGGTCGACGACGTCGGCGATCACCTCGGGCGAGACGGACTCGACCCCGTCGCAGCGCGAGCACACCAGGTGGACGTGCGGGGCCTCGCTCGTCGCGTGGTAGGTCGGCGCCCCGTGGCGCAGATGCGCGTGCGCGACGAGGCCGAGCTCCTCGAGCAGCTCGAGGTTGCGGTAGACGGTGGAGATGTTGACGCCCTGCGCGGTCTCGCGGACCTTGCTGCAGACGTCCTCCGGCGAGGCGTGTCCCAGCTCGGCGACCGCCTCGAGCACGAGCTGGCGCTGGGCGGTCAGCCGGTGGCCGCTGGCGCGCAGCCGCTGCTGCCAGTCGTCGTCCGGAGCGTGAGCGTGCGTGTGCTGGCTCATGACGCCCCTCCGACCCTGGCCTCCCGGACCCCGCAAGGCTAACGGACGTGCCTGGCGGCCCCCTCGAAAAATCACCCGGATATCGAGTTGCCGGTGTCCGATTCGTGTCCTACCGTTGTCCATACACGAGAGGGGAGGTGGTCCGGTTTTGAGTAGCCATAGGACTCGTGAGGTGGCTGTCCGCTAGTCGCCGGTCTCGTGGTCTTGCCCGGCGCGCTTCCTAGCGCTGTGAAGCGAGGTGCACTTGAGCACCGGCGCCGGCGAATACCAGGCAGACACCAAGGCCCCCGGGCGCCGTCCAGTCCAGACGGCTCGACCCCTGCTCCGCCGAGCAATCGGTTACGCGGAGGCGAAACAGCCCGGGGGTTCTGCCTGTCCCGGGTCATTCGGCCGCCGGTCCAGCCCGTTGTGCTGCCGGTCAGTCGATGCCCTCGTCGCGCGGGGCGCGCTCGGTCGCCCGCTGCAGCCGCGCCGACATGTACGGGCGCATCGCCTCACCCTCGGCGGCGATGTCGATCGCATATGCGAGGTCGCCCTCCACCAGGCCGTACAGCCGCTGGGAGCGCTCGACCTCCTGCGCCGTCGCCGTACGCACGGTGACGTTGTCGGCGAGCTCGATCTTCGCGCCGTCCACGTCGCCGACGTAGACCTCGGCGATGCCGTTCGGCTGGGCGATCATGACCTCGACCCGCAGCCCGGTCTCGAACGTGCCGGCCGTACGCCAGTAGCCGACCTCGCCGCCGAGCGGATCGCCTGTCTCCGGGTCCCAGGTCCGCGACTCGTACGCGAGCACCGCGAGCCCCGGCACCTGCCGGAACGTGAGCTCCTGGCCGTACGGAAAGTCGGGCACGCCGGGATAGCCGCCGACGCCCTCGCCGCGCCAGGTACCGACCAGGTACGCGATCGGAAAGAGCTGCGGCGGGAGGTCCGGCTCGATGACGGTCACGGGCCGAGCGTAGTGAGAGTCAGCGCGTGATGAGGGTCAGCGCTGGCCGGTGTAGAGCCGGTAGACGACGTAGCCGCTGAACCACGTGCAGACCAGGAACACCAGCACGAGCAGGCTCGTGTAGACGATCTCCAGCACCCGCCGAGCGTAACCGACCCGGGGCAGCCGGCGCGTCGACGGCGCCGGTAGCGTCCGACACATGCGCAAGCTGCTGATCAAGGTCACGGCGGGCAGTGACGCCCCGGAGCGCTGCGCACAGGCGTTCACCGTGGCGGCGACGGCCGTCGGTGCCGGGGCCGACGTAGAGCTGTGGCTCACCGGCGAGTCGGCGTGGTTCGCGCTGCCCGGCCGGGCGGCGGGCTTCGAGCTCGACCACTCGGCCCCGCTCGACGGACTGCTCGACGCGGTGCTCGCCGCCGGCAGCGTCACGCTGTGCACCCAGTGCGCAGCCCGCCGCTCGATCACGCCCGAGGACGTCATCCCCGGCATCCGCATCGCCGGCGCCGCGAGCTTCGTCGAGTCGGCACTGACCGACGGCGTCCAGGCCCTCGTCTACTAGCCCGGGAGCGTCCCCTTGAGCCGTTCGATCACCGACGTCCTCACCGCCGCCCGCAGCCGCATCCGCCGGCTCGACCCGCGGCAGGCGTCCGACGCGATGGCCCATGGCGCCCTGCTGGTCGACATCCGCCCGGTGTGGCAGCGCGCCGAGGTCGGCCAGGTGCCGGGGGCCCTGGTCATCGAGCGCAACCACCTGGAGTGGCGGCTCGACCCGGCGAGCGACGCACGGATCGCCGAGGCCACCGGGTACGACGTCGAGGTCGTCGTCCTGTGCATGGAGGGCTACACGTCGAGCCTCGCGGCGGACGCGTTGCGCGAGCTGGGGCTGCACCGGGCGGCCGATGTCGACGGCGGCTTCGCGGCCTGGAAGGCCGCCGGGCTGCCGACCGAGCCGGGGCCGCAGGTGGCGTACCGGGGCGAGGACCAGGCCCGACCGCCCGCCTGAGGCCGACGGCAGCCTGAGCTCAGATGCTCGTGGCGTGAGCGGTCATCAGCAGAGCCGCCTCGACCGCCTCGCCCTTGCGGGCCACGACCTTCGCCTCGCCCACGCCGAGCGCCGAGAGGGCGCGCAGCGTCCACTGACCGGGCCGGGCGAAGAACCGGAACTGGCCGGTAGCGCTGGTGACGACCTCGGCGACGAAATCGCCTTCGGCGTCCAGCAGGCGGACGTAGACGGCGGCCATGGGCTGACCGTCCAGGGTCGCGGTGCCTTGAATGACCGACTCCCTGGCCACGGCGATCCCTTCTGTCGAGAACCCGCCGACGGGGGGTGCGCACATGGTCAGTCCCCCAGCTCGATCGGGGCGCCGACGAGCGCGCCGTACTCGATCCACGAGCCGTCGTAGTTCTTGCTGCCGGTGAGGCCGAGCAGCTCGTGCAGGACGAACCAGGTGTGCGCGCTGCGCTCCCCGATCCGGCAGTACGCGATCACGGGCTTGTCCGGTTCGGCCAGCAGGTCGGCGTACAGCTCGCGCAGCTCGGCGTCGGTCTTGAACGTGCCATCCTCGTGCGCCGCCCGCGACCACGGGATGTTCAGCGCGGTCGGGATGTGGCCGCCCTTCTGCCCCTGCTCCTGCGGCAGGTGGGCGGGGGCGGTGAGGCGACCCGAGTACTCCCCGGGCGAGCGCACGTCGATCAGGTGGGAGTGGCCGATCCCGGTGAGCACCTCGTCGCGGAACGCCCGGATGTCGGTGCGCTGCGGCCGGGCGACGTATTCGGTTCGCGGCCGCTGCGGCACCCCGGCGACCAGCGGCCGCGACTGCAGCTCCCACGCCTTGCGGCCGCCGTCGAGCAGCCTGACGTCGGCGTGGCCGTACAGCTTGAAGTACCAGTACGCGAACGCCGCGAACCAGTTGTTGTTGCCGCCGTACAGGACGACGGTGTCGTCGCTCGCGATCCCCTTGGCCGACATCAAGGCCTGGAAGGTCTCCGCGTCGATGAGGTCGTTCTGCACCGGCTGCCGGAGCTCGTCGGCCCAGTCGATGCGGATCGCCCCGCGGATGTGGTTGGTGTCGTAGACCGTGACGTCCTCGTCGACCTCGACGAAGACGACCTGGGGATCGTCGAGATGGGCCTCGGCCCAGTCGCCCCCGACGAGCACGTCGGCTCGGCTCATCTGTCACTCCTGAAGACGTTGCGCAGCCCGCGGGGGGCGGCAGGAAGCTCGGCTGGTGCGGGCGAAGGCTCTCTACACGGATGCAGATCGGCGGCCGCGACACAGGCAGCTGCACGTGCGGCACAGGTCCACGGATCGACGCTGGACGAGGCGCAGATCCGGGACAGGCAGCATGGCGCAGCCGAGCTTAGCCTTCGCTCAGCCGGCGGGGGTGCGCAAGGTCAGACCGTCGGCCGACGCATCGATCACGACCCCGGTCCGAGTGACCGTCGCCCGCTCCAGAGTGATGCCGAAGGGCAGCTGCGAGATCGGCAGCCGGATGGTGAAGAACTGGCTGACCAGGTCGCGTACGGCGGCGCCACCGGGTACCCCCGCCAACGCCGAGTCGAGCGAGATCGGCTCCAGGGTGAGGGAGCTGCCGCCCACCCTCACCCGGGCGTCGACGGTCAGCGAGACCCGGGGCGGGACCGGCAGCGTGCCGGTCAGCTTCAGGGTGCCGTCGGTGCCCGAGACGGTGACCACCTGGCCGGTGAGCCGGGTGCGCAGGTAGGCGTTCAGGTGGTCGTAGGAGATCGTCACGCGCGCGTCGGTGCGGTCGACGGGCACCTCGCTCACCGAGCCGGAGAGCGCCTTGCCGAGCGGCACCCTGACCCCGCGCGCCTGGACGGTGAGCAGGTCGACGGTGAGTCCCTGCTGGGCGTAATTGCGCACGGTGACGTCGAGCCGGTCGTAACGGCCGCCGATGACCTGGGTGAGGAACGGGAAGCCCTTGATCGACACGCTGGGCTTGCGGTCCAGGCCCTGCGACTCGCGTACCCGGCTCGCGATCTGGTCGTCGGCGACGAGCACGGCGATGCGGTCGAGACCGATCAGCACGGCCACCAGTACGACGAAGATGATCAGCGCCTTGCGCACGGGCGGGCTACCCCGCCCCGCCGGCGATGACACGGCCCGCCAGGTACGCGATCGGCGAGGCGAGGGCGAGCGGCACCAGTGCCACGACCGCCGGCAGCACGAACGGCTGCGCGGCCGACGGCGCGGGGTCGGCCGGGCGCGCGATCAGGCCGAGCACCCGGTCGGCGAGCAGCGCGGCGCCGCACGCCCCGGCCCCGACGCCCAGCGCGTCGCCGACGCCGAGTCCGCCGTCCGGCAGCCCGCACAGCAGGGCCACCACGAGACCGGCACCCAGGGCCAGCAGCCGGCGTACGCCGTCGGCGCCCACGTCGGTCGACCGGCCGGGCAGCAGCCGCGCGACCAGCCCCGCCACCCCGCCGGCCAGCAGCCCGGTCCGGATCACCGTGTCACCCGCCGCGAGCTCACGCAGCGGCAGCAGCAGGCCGAGCCCGCACGCGAGCACGACCGCGCTCACCCCGGCGCAGATGGCGCCCGTCACCGAGCGCGGGTCGCGACGCAGGAGCTGGTGGAAGAGCAGCACGATCACGCTCACGCCGACGACCCCGGCGATCGAGCCGGCGGTGGCCGATCGGGTACGGAGCAGCACCACGTCGGCCCCGACCACCGCGGCGCCGACCAGCAGCGCCGCGTCGGGCTGCATGCGGAAGAGGACGAACCAGGCGAGCACGAGCGCCAGCTGGACGGCGATCACGGCCACGGCGAGGCCCGGCCGGCCGGCGGCGTCGCCCCCGACCAGCGCGGCGACAGCGACGACGAGTACGGCGGACGCCGCATGCCGTACGGCGAGCGGCTCCGGCTGCACTCGGGCGGTCGGCGAGGCGGCCGTCCCGCTCACGCGCCACCCGCGAACGGCGGCAGGATCTCGACGACCACCGGCGCGGTGCCGGCAGGCAGCACGTGATCGGTGGCGGCGGCGCGCTGCACGGGGGTGCCGTCGACAAGGTAGGAGCAGATGCCGAGCAGTCGCTCGAGCTCACCGCCGTGGAGCCGGACGGCAGCCTCCAGCACCTCGCCCAGCGTCGCCCCGGACAGCTCCTCGGAGGCGCAGCCGGCAGCGTCACGGGCAGCCGCCCAATAACGCACCGTAACCGTGCGCGTACTCGCCACCCGCCCATTGTCCGCCAAGGAGACGGCGGCCACGGCGATCCGGTGCAGGAGATCGTCGCTCGCGCCTTCCTCGGCATGACCGAAGCCCTGCTCCGCCCACAGCTGGACGGGGCCGGCGCCGCTGCCGGCGAGCGCGTCGCCGTGCCCCGCCGTCAGGTAGTGGTCGCTGTCGCCCTGCACCACGAGGCGCGGCACCGCGATCCGGGCGGCCGCCTCGAGCGGCGAGAGCGCGTCGTCGGTCCATCCGGCCGGGTCGACCCGCACGGCGAAGGCGCGGCGGGCCACGATCCGACCCACCGGGTTCATGACGAGGAAACGCAGCCGTCGCACGGGCTTGGTGTCGGTGATGTGCCAGACGCTGCCGGTGCTGACCGACACGACGGCGTCGACCGGGGCGCCCAACCGGTGGCCGTGGACGTCCTCGCCCACGAGCGCGGCATGCCGCAGCACGGCGGACCCGCCCATCGAGAAACCGATAGTGACCACCCGGCGGTAGCCGAGCGAGCGGGCCCGGGCGACGGCGGCGTCGATGTCGAGCACCTCGCGGTCGGACATCGTCGATCGGCCGCCGGAGAGCCCGTGACCGCGAAGATCGACCTGGATCACATCCGCGTGTTCGACGAAGGCCGCGATCGCCCGGCGCACCCCGGGCTTGTGGGCGCCGCCGGAGAACCCCGGGGCGATCACCAAGGCGACACGATCGGGCAGGTCAGCGTGGGGGCTCGCGACGCGTCCACCCGGCACGCAACCGGACCCCGTCGGCGGTGCGCAACGAGAGCTCCGAGGAGTGCGTCCCGGCGGGGTCCGACGACGGATTCACGCGTGCCTCGGGGGCCGCGGCGGGCTAACACTTGATTGCGAACGCATGACGTCGTCTATTGTGAGGTTTCATCGGGTCGACGACGCCCCGTCCTGTTGTTCCTTCGACAGACGAGGTGTCGCATGGCAGTCGTCCTCATTCTCACCGCCTCCCCCGGAGGCGCCGCTGAGGTGCTCCCCGGTCTCTCCCTTCTTCCGCATGACGTGCGCGTCGCCATGCCCGAGCCGTCGGCCCTACTCGACGCCCCGGCCGTCGACGCCGTGCTGATCGACGCCCGCCGCGATCTCGCCGGCGCCCGCGGCCTCGCCCGGCTGCTGCGCACCACCGGCCTGTCCGCGCCGATGCTCGCCGTCGTCACGGAGGGTGGCCTCGTCGCGGTCGCCCCCGACTGGGGCCTGTCCGACGTCGTGCTCGACGCCGCCAGCCCGGCCGAGGTCGACGCCCGGCTCCGGCTCGCCGCCGGTCGCGCCGCCGCTCCCGCCCGTGGCGCGGCTGCCAACGAGGGCGCCGTCTCCGTCGGCGACCTGGTGATCGACGAGGTGATGTACTCGGCGCGGCTGCGCAAGCGGTCCCTCGAGCTCACGTTCAAGGAGTTCGAGCTCCTCAAGTTCCTGGCGCAGCACCCGGGCCGGGTCTTCACCCGCGCCCAGCTGCTCCAGGAGGTCTGGGGCTACGACTACTACGGGGGCACCCGCACCGTCGACGTCCACGTGCGGCGCCTGCGGGCCAAGCTCGGCACCGAGCACGAGCAGCTGATCGGCACCGTGCGCCACGTCGGCTACAAGTTCGTCGCTCCCCCGGCCGGCTCGTCCGGCGGCAGCGGGCTGTCGTCCTCGAGCGTCGGCCTCGGCTCCAGCGTGGTGCTCCCCGTCTGAGGCGCTAGCGTGCCGGAGCGTGACCCCCTCCGGCACCGCACTTCCTCTCGACACCACGCCGGCGCTGACCGCGGATGACGTCGCCGGCGTTCGCGCGCTGGCCGACCGGGCCGCGGCCGCCGACGGGGTGCCCCAGCTGTCGGAGCAGACGCTGCTGCAGCTGGACGACCCCGCAGCGACGGTCACCCACCTGCTGGTGCGGCCGGCCGCGGCCGGGGCGCCGGTCGGCTATGCCCAGCTGGACGGCAGCGCGGCCGACGGGGCCACGGCCGAGCTGATCGTCGATCCGCACCTGCGCCGGCAGGGGATCGGCGGCCGCCTGCTCGCCGCCGTCGAGGACGCGGCCGCCGCGGAGCTGCAGGTGTGGGCGCACGGCGACACGGAGGCCGCGCGCCGCCTCGCCGCCCGGCGCGGTTACGTGCGCTCCCGGGTGCTGCTGCAGCTGCGCCGGTCCCTCGACGCCGCGCTGCCCGACCCGGTGTGGGCGGACGGCGTACGCGTGCGCACCTTCGAGACCGGCCGCGACGAGCAGGCCTGGCTGGACGTCAACAACGCCGCCTTCGCCACCCATCCGGAGCAGGGCGGCTGGACGCTGCACGACGTCGCGCAGCGCGAGCAGCTCGACTGGTTCGACCCGGCCGGCGTCTTCCTCGCCGAGCGCGCCGGTGAGCTGGTCGGCTTCCACTGGACCAAGGTCCACCACGAGGAGCGGCCCCCGATCGGCGAGGTCTACATCGTCGGCGTGCGCCCGCAGGACGGCGGGCAGGGGCTCGGCCGGGCCCTCACCCTCGCCGGCCTGCACCACCTGCGTGGCCGGGGTCTCGCCGACGTGCTGCTCTACGTCGACGAGGACAACGTGCCGGCGGTCAAGACGTACGAGCGGCTCGGCTTCACCCGCTATGCCACCGACGTGCAGTACCTGCTGCAGCGCTGACCCGGCCCGATCCGCCGGTGTGAGCCGGTGTGCACGGCGTGTGACGCAGGATCCGCAACACGCCGCAGCTCAACGAATGCCGGGGCACGGCCGACCTTTACCGTGACCGGGTTCGCGGCCGTGTGGCCGCCTTCCCCGCTGTTCGAGACCGGTTGCCGACCGCCCCGCCGAGGAGACTCCTTGCTTCCACGCCGACGCGTACGCCGTCGCCGGGTGGCTGCTGCCGCGATCGCGCTGGTCGTGCCCGCTCTGCTCGTGACGAGCATCGGCAGCCCGGCGTTCGCGACCACAGACGAGGAGAAGCTCTCGCAGCTGCAGAAGCAGTCGTCCGCCGCCGCCTCCGACATCGGCGTCCGTGACGCCGCGGCCCAGCAGGCCGCGCTCGCCCTGCTGAAGATCCAGTCACAGGTCACGGCGGCCCAGACCTCGCTGCAGACCGCGAACGACGACCTGCGCACCGCCCGCTCCCAGCTCGATCAGAAGCGCGGCGACCTCGCCCGCGCCCAGACCGCCGAGCGCAAGGCGGAGACCGAGCTCGCGGTCGCGACCCGCCGCTACGACAAGGCCCGCACCGAGCTGCGCGGGATGCTGCGCAGCGCGTACGAGGAGGGCGTGGGCGGCGATCTCGACGCGCTCATGCAGGGCGGCACGCCCGACGAGCTCGCCGACCGGGTGGGCCTGCTGGAGCGCGTCTCCGAGACCCGCAACGAGCGGCTCGAGGTGCTGGGCACCGCGCGCAGCGAGATGACGCGCAAGCAGCAGGAGCTCTCGGCGCTGCGCGACCGGGCCCAGACCGCCGTCGTGGCGGCCGACGACCAGGTGGACGAGGTGGCGCGGGCCCAGGAGACCGCCGAGAGCGCCGCGACCCGCCTCGTGGCGCTGCAGCGTGACCAGGAATCGGCCACCAAGACGGCGAAGACCGCAGCGGCCGCGGCCCACCAGCGCTACGAGACGCTGCAGACCGCGTCGGCCCGGCTCGAGAAGCAGCTCGCCGACCGCGCGGCCGCGGAGCGCTCCGTCACGTCGGTGCCCCTGTCCACCGGCAAGCTCGGCCCCAAGAGCAAGGGTGGCCTGGTCATGCCGGTCACCGGCACGTTCACCTCAGGCTTCGGCTACCGCAGCGACCCCTTCGGCCTCGGCCGCACCTTCCACGCCGGCCAAGACATCTCCGCCCCGACCGGCACGCCGATCATCGCCGCGACCGCAGGCAGCGTCGCCATCGTCGAGACCCCCGACCAGAGCGGCGGCTACGGCAACTACACCTGCATCGACCGCGGCGCGGGTTTCGCCACCTGCTACGCGCACCAGTCGGTGGTCTTCGTCAAGGTCGGCCAGATCGTGGCTCAGGGACAGACCATCGGCCTGGTCGGCAGCACCGGCGCCTCGACGGGGCCTCACCTGCACTTCGAGGTACGGCTGAACGGCACCCCGGTCGACCCGGACCCCTACCTGCCCTGACGGCGGCCCCGGGTGGGCTAGAGCGGAGGCGGCGGGCTCGGTGGGCCGCTCGGGCCTCCGGGTGCGGGCGGGCCCGGCGGCATCGGCGCGGGGCTGGGCGGACCCGGGTCGGGCGACGGCAGCCCGGGGTCGGGCGGCTGCGGCGGGAGTGTGGCCGTGACGGTCCTCATACGAGCCGGTCTACCCCGTTCAGCGGCGTATGAGTACGGGCGGGGCCGCCGCACCGACCTGCCCGGCACGGCGCTTCGGCTCCAGCCGGCGCAGCAGCACGGACACCCCGAGGATCGACACGGCGGACAGCACGACCAGGGCCAGCAGGTCACCGAGCCAGGTCACGGCGTTGTGCTTCCAGATCGCGTCGGCCCGCGGCGGCGCGTGGTGGCAGAGGTCGTGGATCTCCTCGGCGTCCGAGCTCGCCACCAGGTCGGCGGGCAGCTCGCCCTGCGCCTGCGCCTCCTCCAGCCGGGCGCAGAAAGCCGGTGCCCGGATGGTCTCGATGCCGCGCAGGTCGACGGTGGAGGCCGTCATCGCAAAACCCCAGCGGGCGGGCACCACGTAGGAGACCTGCTGCAAGCCGGGGCGGCCGGAGAGCGGGACGAGTCCGCCGGAGAAGACCAGCTGCACCATGATCATGAGCACCAGCATGGGCATGGCCTTGTCGGCGTTGCCCACCCACGCGGAGATGACGAGCCCGATCATGGCCGACGCGATGGTCAGCGCGACGACGGCGACCGCGATCTCGAGGACGGTCGAGCCGAGCACGGTCGGGTCGGCGGCGCCCTTGCGGCCGACCAGCGACAGGACGGTCAGCACCAGCGCCTGCACCGTGACGACGGCCGACAGCACGACGACCTTCGACCACAGGTATGCCTGCGACGACAGCCCGATCGAGCGTTCGCGCTGGTAGATGGGGCGTTCCTTGACGATCTCGCGCACCGCACTCGCCGCGCCCATGAGCACGGCACCGAGCACGATCAGCAGCAGCAGCTGGCGCGCCTTGAGGTTGGCCTGGGTGTCGCCGAATCCGAGTCCGTCGGGTGACGGCACGATGCGGCTGATGGCGGCCAGCAGGATCGGCAGCGCGATCAGGATGGCCAGGTACGACCGGTCGGCGGCGATCACCGAGCTGTAGCGCCGGCACAGCGTCGAGAACTGCTTGCGCACGGTCTGCTGACGCAGCGGCGGCAGGCTGGTGCGCCGGGTAGAGGTGATGCCGGTGACCGCGCCCATCACGTGGCGGCGGTAGTCCTCGGTGCCGCGGAAGCGCTGCGCCCACTCCTGGGGCGGCCGGCGCTTCAGCGTGCGGAACATCTCCGAGTACGACCGGGCACCGAAGTACGTCAGCGCGTCCTCCGGCTTGCCCAGGTAGGCCAGGTGACCACCCTCGGCGAGCACCAGCAGCAGGTCGCAGACGTGCAGGTTGAGCGTGGAGTGCGTGACGACGACGACCGTGCGTCCGTCGTCGGCGAGGTCGCGGAGCTTGGTCATGACCTCGGAGTCGAGGTCGGGGTCGAGCCCGGAGGTGGGCTCGTCGAGGAAGAGCAGCGACGGCTTGGTGAGCAGCTCGAGGGCGGTGCTGGTGCGCTTCTTCTGGCCGCCGGAGAGCTGGCCGGCGCCACGGTTGTGCTGCTGGTCGGTCAGCTCGAGCTCGGCGAGCACCTCGTCGATGCGGGCGTTGCGCTCGGCCGCCGTCACGTCGGACGGGAAGCGCAGCTCGGCGCCGTACTCGAGGGCCTGGCGGACGGTGAGCGCCGTGTGCCAGATGTCCTCCTGCGGCACGAGGCCGATGCGTTGCCGGAGGTCGTCGTACTCGGCGTAGAGGTCACGGCCGGCGTACGCGACGGTGCCGCTCGTGGCCGGCCGGATGCCGGTGAGGGCACCGAGCAGCGTGGACTTGCCGGCGCCGCTCGGCCCGACCACCGCCAGCATGCTGCGCGGCGGAAGCGTGAAGCCGACCCCGTCGAGCAGCACCTTCTCCCCACCACCCGCGGCGCGCGCCAGCGGCACCTTCACGGTCAGGTCGGACGCCACGAAGGTGAGGTCGCCGGTGTCCTCGTACTCGAGCAGGTCGTCGCCGACCAGCCGCAGCTGATGGCGCCCGATCCCGACGATGTCGCCCTCGGCCAGCGGCTGCCGGCCGTGGATGCGGCGGCCGTTGACGTACGTGCCGTTGGCGCTGCCGAGGTCGGCGATCTCGTGACCGGTGACCCCGGCGGTGAACTCCGCGTGCCGCCGGCTGGCCAGCAGGTCGTTGATGACGAGGTCGTTGCCCGGGTCACGGCCGATGCGCAACGTGCTGCGCCCGACCCGGTGCACACCGGTGAGCACGGGGCCGCCACCGGCCGCACCGGGACCGGGGCCGTAGCCCGCCTGCGCGGGGACGGGTGGGCTGGGGACGGTGGCGAAGCTCGGCGGGGTCGCCATCCCGGGCGCGGACGGCAACGGCGGAGGGACGGCACCGACGTGCGCCGGCACCTGCGGGCTCAGCAGCAGGTCCGGGCCGTCGGCGGCAAGCCGGAGCCGGACGTCGCCGTTGACGACCAGCTCCGAGATCCGGGAGGCGTTGTGCCAGGTGCCGTTCGTGCTGCTGAGATCGGCCGCGCGCCACGACCGTCCGTCGTGGAAGAGCCGCACGTGCCGGCTCGACACGAGCGGATGCACGACGACGATGCGGCAGGCAGCGGGGTCGCGGCCCACCAACCACTCCCCGTCGGGGGTCAGCTCGTAGCTGTTCCCCTCGACCTGCAGGCGCAACGACTGAGGCGGCATGCGCAGCAGCGTAGAGGTGCAGGTCAGGGCGGTGTGTCAGATTCGTGTACGAAGATCTGTCGGCTAACCGTCAGCCGGGCCCTTGACGTGCGAGGTGTCGTTCCAGCAGGCCAGCGCCGGGGCGCCCCGCTCCTGCCCGAGCACGCACCGCGCCGCCGTACCCAGCAGCAGGTGCTCGCCGAACGCCGCGGGCTGGCCGATCCACCGGGCACCCAGCACCCGAAGCAGATGGCCGTGGGCGAAGAGCACCACGTCGCCGCCGCCGGCAGCAGCGGAGCGCGCGCGGGCGATGACGCGGTCGGCCCGCTCGGCCACCTGCGCACCGGTCTCGCCGCCGGGCACCGCCCCCGCCCAGATCGTCCATCCGGGGTCGGACGCCCGGATCTGCGCGGTGGTGAGGCCCTCGTAGTCGCCGTAGTCCCACTCCTGCAGGTCGGGGTCGACCTCGGGGTCGCACCCGGCGAGCTCCGCCGTGTGCCGCGCCCGCTGCCGCGGGCTGGTGAGCGCGAGCACGAAGGGGTGGTCCGCGAGCAGGGGCCGGAGCGCAGCCGCCGCCTGCTCACCCTCCGCCGTGAGCGCGATGTCGGTGCGGCCGGTGTGGCGGCCCGACTCGCTCCACTCCGTCGCCCCGTGCCGGATCAGCCAGACCCGGCCGGGCACGGCCGACTCAGACGGCACGGCTGACTCAGACGGCACGGCTGACTCAGACGGCACGGCCGCGGGCCGACCGGTAGCGGCGGATCAGCGCGTTGGTGCTGCTGTCGTGCGTCAGCTCGGGCACCTGGTCGGCGGCGAGCTCCGGCTCGATCCGCTTCGCCAGCACCTTGCCGAGTTCGACGCCCCACTGGTCGAAGGAGTTGATGCCCCAGACGACGCCCTGCGTCAGCACCTTGTGCTCGTACGCGGCGATGAGCTGACCGAGCACGTACGGGCTGAGCCGCGACGCGAGGATCGTGCTGGTGGGGTGGTTGCCCTGGAAGACCCGGTGCGGCACCTGCGCCTCGGGCACCTCTTCGGCCTCCACCTGCTCGCGGGTCTTGCCGAAGGCGAGCGCCTCGGTCTGCGCGAAGACGTTCGCCATCAGCAGGTCGTGGTGCCCGCGCAGCTCGTGACGGGGCTGCAGAAATCCGATGAAGTCTGCCGGGATCAATCGGGTGCCCTGGTGGATGAGCTGGTAATACGCGTGCTGCCCATTCGTGCCCGGGGTGCCCCAGACCACCGGGCCGGTGTCGTACGTGACCCGTTCACCGGAGAGCTTGACCGACTTGCCGTTCGACTCCATGTCGAGCTGCTGCAGGTAGTTGGTCAGGGTCGTGAGATAGGCGCTGTAAGGCAGCACCGCCGAGGTCTGCGCGCCGAAGAAGTCGATGTACCAGACCCCGAGCAGACCCATCAGCACGGGCAGGTTGCGCTCGAAGGGTGTGCTGCGGAAATGCTGGTCCATGGCGTGAAAGCCGTCGAGCATCTGGCGGAAATGGTCGTGGCCGACGGCAATCATCAGCGACAGCCCGATGGCGGAATCGTAGGAGTAACGACCCCCGACCCAATCCCAGAAACCGAACATGTTGGCCGTGTCGATGCCGAATGCCTCGACCTCGGTCGCATTGGTGGAAACCGCCACAAAGTGCTTGGACACGGCGTCCTCGCCGAGGGCGTCGACGATCCACGCCCGGCAGGTGTGCGCGTTGGTC
Organism: Frankiaceae bacterium; assembly: GCA_965199805.1. Classification (GTDB taxonomy): domain Bacteria; phylum Actinomycetota; class Actinomycetes; order Frankiales; family Frankiaceae; genus DATAZK01. Next base: position 1,854,230 of record CBDATO010000001.1, read on the forward strand.
AGCGTCTCGACGGTGGTGAAGGTCTTGCTCGAGACGATGAAGAGGGTCTCGGCCGGATGCAGGTCGCGCAGCGCCTCGTACGCGTCGTCGCCGTCGACGTTGCTGACGAACCGGCACGTCAGGTCCGGTGCCCGGAAGTCGGCGAGCGCCTCGTACGCCATCGCGGGCCCGAGGTCGCTGCCGCCGATGCCGATGTTGATGACGGTCCGGATGCGGCGGCCGGTCGCGCCCTGCCAGGCACCCGAGCGCACCTTGTCCGAGAAGTCGGCCATCCGGTCGAGCACCTCGTGCACGTCGGGCACCACGTCGTGGGCCTCGCCGTCCGCCCCGGGCGTCGTGATCCGCTCGCCCCGGGGGGCGCGCAGGGCGACGTGCAGGACGGCGCGGTCCTCGGTCGTGTTGATGTGCTCGCCGGCGAACATTGCGTCGATGCGCTCGCGCAACCCGGCCCTTTCGGCGAGCGCGACGAGCCGACGCATCGTCTCGTCGGTGATCCGGTGCTTGGAGTAGTCGAAGTACAGCCCCTCCACCTCGAGCGTGAGCCGGCTGCCGCGCCCCGGATCCCCGTCGAAGAGCTCGCGCAGGTGGGTGTGGGCCAGCCCGGCGTGGTGCAGCTGCAGCGCCTTCCACTCGGGCGTGGCGGTGATGTCGGGCGGGATGACCGCCCGGAAGTGCGGCGTCGCACTGGATGCCGACGTCTCAGCAGGTGACACGGGCTCGATCTCGGACACGTACGGACCTCCCGCGCAGGACAGCGATGACGGTGCTGGGTCGATTCAATCCCCCCGCGGCCCCAACGGGCCGCGTGCGTCGCCGTCGTCCTTGTGCCCGCCGCCCACGACGTGATGCCTGACCAACGATTCGCGCACGATTAGTCACGCTTGGTGAACCGTCCCTGGTCAGGGGTATCCGGGCGCTTGCGATCATCAGAAAAAGCCGCCACGCATTTGCACCGCCCCTTCTACGCTGCGTCATCAAGCAATTGGGTCACCCAAAGCGTCGACGGGCGTTACCGCAGGTAGGCGGCCCGACCAATGACGAGAAGGGCATTGCTATCCGCCCGAAGAAAGGCATTAACGCCTATCACTCGTATACGTTGGGTGTGTGGTAGATCCGGGGGAACGTTCGTGGACCTTCTTTACGCATCATGGGCATGTGCTCATCAGCCTTGCTCGTGACCCAACGCTTCGGCTTCGTGACATCGCCGGCGCGGTCGGCGTGACCGAGCGTGCGACGGCGACGCTGGTGTCCGAGCTCGTACATGCCGGATACCTGCAGCGCTTCAAGGACGGCCGGCGCAATCGCTATCGCGTCGACCTCTCCGGCGGGCTCCGCCACCCGCTGACGGCCGGTGTCTCGGTCGGCGCGGTCCTGGCGCCGCTCCTGCCCGAGCCGCACGACGACGTCCTCACCCAGCCGGTGCAGCAGCAGCAGGCCTGATCCGGTCACCTGCGCGGTCGATCACGATGCGTGGTCGATCGACTGCGCAGACCGGTTGTCGCTGCGGCCTGCGCTCCCGTATGCTCACGGAGGTTCCCGGCGGCCGGACGCTGCGGATGGTGGTGTCTTTGCCGCGACCGCGGTCAGGGCTTACCGTCCCCATCGTCTAGCGGTCCAGGACAGCGCCCTTTCAAGGCGCCGGCGCGGGTTCGAATCCCGTTGGGGGCACGCAAGACAGCTGGTCAGCAACACAACTGAACAATCTTGGTCTCGTGGTGAAGTCTGGAGTTCACGCCGCCCTGTCAAGGCGGAGGTCGCGGGTTCGAATCCCGTCGAGACCGCTTCTCGTCGCACGTCGCTCCGGCGGCCGCGGCGGCGAGCGCTACCCGGGCAGGTAGCTCAGTCGGTACGAGCGCCCGCCTGAAAAGCGGGAGGTCGGCGGTTCGACCCCGCCCCTGCCCACCGTTCATCCCCGGAGTTCTCCCCCGGAGTGCATCTGTGACCACGCCGCCCGCAGATCCCGACCTGCTCGAGGCGCTCCGCAGCGCCCGCCTGATCGTCACGCGCGATCCGCGCGACTGGAGCGCCAACCGCCACGACGCCTTCCTGTACGGGCTCTTCCGCGGCTGGGACGACCCGGCCGTCGAGCAGGAGGTGGCTTCCCGTCACCAGTGGGACGAGGCGTTCGTGACCCGCCTGCACCGGTTGGCCGCAGGCATCAGCGGGGCCATCGGCACGCCTGAGGAGCCGCCGAGCGGGTGATCACCCGCTCATCTCGCGCCCCAGGCCTTTACTTGCTCCACTCAAGCAGCTAACTTGCCGCTGTGACCTGGCCCACAGACGATCAGCTCGACGCCCTCTACGACGAGGTACGCACCTGGGGGCGCTGGGGCGACGACGACGAGGGCGGCACGCTCGCCTACCTGACGCCAGAGCGCCGCGCGCTCGCCGCAGCGGGCGTCCGCACCGGTCAGGCCGTGAGCCTCGCGCACGATCTCTACCTGTCGCCGAGCCCCGAGCAGCCCGCGCCGTCGCTGCACCACATGCTGGCGAGCGGCGACTGCCTCGACAGCTCCGGGATCCCCGGATACGAGGCCACACGCGACTTCGTCGGCACCGACGTGCACGGGCTCGGCACCACCCACCTCGACGCGCTGTGCCACATGTTCGTGCGCGGGCAGATGTACAACGGCGGCCTGCCGTCGCAGGTCACGAGCGCGGGCGCCACGCGCAACACGGTCATGACGCTCGCCGACGGCATCGTGGGCCGCGGCGTGCTGCTCGACGTGCCCGGCGCGCTCGACCGTCCGTACCTGGACGGCGACCACTCGATCACGCCCGACCAGCTGGAGGCCGCCGAGCGCGCCCAGGGCGTCACGGTCGGCTCCGGCGACATCCTGCTCATCTGCACCGGGCGCGACGCCCGGCGCGAGGACAACTCCGGCCAGCTCAACCCGTTCCTCAAGGGCCTCGCCGGCCTGCACCCCGACTGCCTGCGCTGGATCGCGGAGCGCGAGGTGGCGCTGCTGTGCGGCGACGGCATCTCCGACCACCTGCCGCCCCGGCCCGGGATGTGGTCGTTCCCGGTGCACCAGATCGGGATCGTCGGCATGGGCCTGCACCTGATCGACAACGTGCGGATGGACAGCCTGCTCGAGGCCTGCCGCGCCGAGCACCGCTGGTCCTTCCTGTTCACCGCGGCCCCGCTGCGGATCCCCGGCGGCACCGGCAGCCCGCTCAACCCCGTGGCGGTGCTGTGAGGGCGGCGCCCGCCACGCCGTCCACCGCGGGCGTGTCGGCCACGCACCCGACCATCGACCCCGAGCTGCAGCAGGCGCTCGGCGTCATCGCCCGCCGCGCCAAGGACCTCTCGCTCCACGAGCACCTCGGCGCGCGCGTCGGCTACCCGCTCGAGGGTCCGTACTTCGGCACCCTGTCCCGCCTGGCCACCACCGGCACCGCGACCGTCTCCGAGCTGGCCGAGCTGCTCAACCTCGAGCTGTCGACGGTGTCGCGGCGGGTGCGGGTGCTGGAGGAGCGCCGGCTCATCGAGCGCGAGCCCGGCTCCGACCGGCGGACCTCCCTGCTCCGGCTGACCGAGGAGGGCGAGCAGATGTTCCTCGCCCTCGAGCAGGGTTGGCGCCAGATGCTGACCGAGGTCGTCGCCGACTGGGATCCCGTCGACATCGACCGCTTCTCGGCCCTCTTCACCCGCTTCGCCGCCGACTTCGACCGTTACGCGGACGGCCTCCGAACGAATGGAACGGCATCCACCCGACCGGCGTCAGGTGCGCCGGCCCAACGATCGGTGCGACCTACTGATGCATGACCTCCTGATCCGTGGCGGGCTCGTGGTCGACGGCACCGGCGTGCCCGGCCGCCCGGCCGACGTGGCGATCTCCGGCGGTGTGGTGACGGCGATCGGCCGGCTCGCCGGTGAACGGGCCGAGCGCACCATCGACGCCGACGGCCTCGTCGTCGCCCCCGGCATCGTCGATGCCCACACCCACTACGACCCGCAGCTCACCTGGGACCCGCTGTGCGACACGTCGGCCCTGCACGGGGTCACGACGGTCGCCGCCGGCAACTGCGGGTTCGCGGTGGCCCCCTGCCGCAGCGACGACCACGCCTACCTCGCCCAGCTCTTCGCCCGGGTGGAGGGCATGGAGCTGCGCGCCCTCGACCACATCGACTTCGGCTTCGAGACGTTCCCCGAGTTCCTCGCCAGCCGGCGCGGCAGGCTGGGGCTGAACCTCGGCATGTACGTCGGCCACTCGGCCATCCGGCGCTGGGTCATGGGCGAGGCCGCATACGAGCGTGCCGCCACGGCCGACGAGGTCGCCCAGCTGGTCGCCCTGACCGACGAGGCGATGGCCGCCGGCGCGATCGGCATCTCCTCCTCGCACGCCCCGACGCACCTCGACCTGGCCGACCGCCCGGTGCCGAGCCGGCTCGCCACGCTCGACGAGCTGCGCGCGCTCGCCGATGCGGTGGGCAAGTACGCCCGCGGCTCGATCGCGTACGCCCCCGCGAGCGCCGTCGAAGGCATCGACTCCACCGACCGCGAGCTGCTCATCGAGCTCGCGGCGCGCGGCGGGGTACCCGTGATCACGCAGGGGCTCGGCGGCCGCTCGAAGGTGGACGCGCCGACCAAGACCTGGGAGGTGTCGCGGGCCTTCCTCGACAACTCGGCCGACCGCGGCGCGCCCGTGTACTCGCTGCTCATGACCCGCGCGTTCAACGGCCCGTTCACCCTGCGCGAGGGCACCTCCCGCTACGACGGCGTGCCGATCTGGCGCGCGCTCATGGCGCTGCCGTGGGACGAGCGGGCGGCCCAGCTCGCCGACCCCGAGCGTCGCGTCCAGCTGCGCGCCGCCATCGATTCGCCCAACACCGACCCGGCCAAGGGCTCGACGCTGCCCCCGCCGATCTGGGACGTGCTGGCGATCGACGAGACGAACGCCGACGGCGCCTCCGCCGTGGTCGGGCGCTGCCTCGGGGCCATCGCCGCCGAGCGGGGTGTGCACCCGGCCGACGTCATGTTCGACCTGGCGCTCGCCGACCCCGACACGGTCTTCCACTGGACCAACGAGACCCCGGCCTGGCGTGACCTGCTGCGCTCGGTGCAGCTGCACCCGCAGATGATCGTCGGCGTCTCCGACGGCGGGGCCCACCTCGACTTCGACGACGGCGCCGAGTGGTCGACGCACTTCCTCGCCACCTGGTGGCGTGAGGAGCGGGTCTGGCGGCTCGAAGAGGCCATCCGGCGCCTCACGGCTCTGCCCGCCGCCATCCTCGGCCTCGGTGACCGCGGGATCCTGCAGCCCGGCCGCCCCGCCGACGTCTTCATCTTCGACCCGGAGACGCTCGCGCTCGGCCGGCGTCGCAAGGAGCTCGACCCGGTCACCGGCACCCCGCGCTTCCGCAGCAGCGTCGTCGGAGCCCGGGCCACCATCGTGAACGGCGAGATCATCGTCGACGACGGCAAGCCCACCGAGGCGCGTCCCGGAGTGGTGGTGCGCCCGCTGTGACGGACAACCCGGTCACGGACAACCCCGGCGACCGTCCGCTGCTCATCGGCTCCGACTGCCCCGACGTGCGCACGCTGGCCGCCGCCCTCGACGCGGACCTGCTCGCGCTCCCGCCGGAGGGCGACCCGGCCGACGCGGCCGGATGGGGCTGGGCGGACGAGCTGGAGCGCTGGCGCGCCGGGCAGCTCGACGGTGACGCCCGCCGCAAGGTCGTGGTGGCCGTCTGGCCGGCTCAGCTGGTCGCCGCGCCCGCCGACACGCTCGACCTCGACAGCTGGGCGGCACGTGCCGAGGCGCCTTTGGCCCGGTGGGCCGCAGCACTGGGGGTCGCGGTCGCCCGCGTCGCCGACGACGGTGCCGTCGTCGCGGTCTCCGAAGGGCCGACCGCCCTCGAGTGCGCCGGGTGGGCACCCGAGACGGCAGTGGCCGAGGGCGTACGCGCGCTGTCCCGCTCGCTCGCGCTGGCCGAGGGCAGCCGCGGCGTCCGGGTCAACACCGTCAACACCCCGGCCCGCTTCCCGTTCGGCGAGCTGGTGCACCCGTCGCCCCCGCTGAGCACCTTCCCCGGCGAGATCGACCGGGAGGTGGCGGGCGCCGTCCGCCTGCTGCTGTCCTCCGACGCCGTCGGCGTGACCGGCGGGATCGTGCACGCCGATGCCGGAAGGGCCTGGCGATGAGCCTCGAGATGACCGTCGCCGCGGATCCCGAGGTGGATCCGGCGGCGGGCGCGGGTCAGCCGTACGTGGTCGTGGTCACCGGCGCGAGCGGCGGCGTCGGGCGCGGTATCGCCCTGGCCTGCGCCGAGCGCGGACAGACGGTGTGGATCGCCGCCCGCCGCGAGGCCGAGGGCAGTGCCGTGGCCGACGAGGTCGACGCCGCCGGTGGCGAGGGACGCTTCGTCGCGTGCGACACCGGCGACGAGGCGTCCGTACGCGCAGCCGTCGCTCTGATGCTCGAACGCGACGGCCGGCTCGACGCGGTCGTGCACAACGCCACCAGCGGCGAGTCGCCGCGGCCCGTCCCGCTGGCAACGCTGCCGCTGTCGGACTTCCGCGACCACGTCGCCGTCTCGCTGCGCGGCAGCTGGCTGCTCGCGGCTGCGGCGCACGACGCCCTGCAGGCCAGCGCCGGACGCTTCGTGCTGCTGACGTCCGAGGCCGGCTTCGAGGGCAAGCTGCGGCTGCCCGCGTACGCCATGGTCAAGGCCGCCCAGCGCGGCTTCGGCCGGGCACTCGCCCGCGAGTGGGGGCCCGACGGCATCACGGTGAACTGCGTCGCCCCGCTCGCCATGACCCCGGCCATGGACAAGGCGTTCGTCCATGACCCGGCCATGGAGGCGCGGGTCAAGGGACGGATCCCGCTGAACCGGGTCGGCGACGCCGTCAGCGACGTCGGCCCGATCGTCGCGGCGCTGCTCGACCCCCGCATGAGCTACCTCACCGGCAACACGCTGATGGCCGACGGCGGCAGCTGTCCCATCACCTAGACCCCACCAGACCTCCCCAATGACAGTGGAGCTGCCATGAAGCTGGCCCTACGCGGCGCGACCGTCGTCGACGGCACCGGTGCCCCCGGCGTACGCGCCGACGTCCTGGTCGAGGACGACCGCATCATCGAGGTCGCCGAGACGTTGTCCGGCACCGCCGACGCGGAGCTGGACCTGACCGGCCTCACGCTGGCGCCCGGCTTCATCGACCCGCACACCCACTACGACGCCCAGGTGCTCTGGGACCGCGACCTCACGCCGTCGTCCTGGCACGGGGTGACGACGGTCGTCACCGGCAATTGCGGCTTCGGGATCGCGCCCGTCACCGAGGGCGGCCGTGAGCTGGTCATGCGGACCCTGGAGAACGTCGAGGGCATGCCGCTCGAGGCCCTGCGTGCCGGCATCCCGTGGACCTTCACCACCTTCGGCGAGTACCTCGACGCCGTCGATGCCGAGCCGAGCCGCTGCAACGTGGCCGCGCTGCTCGGGCACACGCCGCTGCGCTTCTTCGTGATGGGCGAGGACGCCACGCAGCGGCCCGCCACCGCCGACGAGGTCGAGCAGATGTGCACGATCGTCGCGCAGGGCATCGAGGCCGGCGCCGTCGGCTTCTCGACCTCCCGCTCGGAGTCGCACCGCGGGGCGTACGGCCTGCCCGTCCCGAGCCGGCTCGCCGACCTCTCCGAGGTGTGGGCGCTCGCCGGAGAGCTCGGGACCGCGGGCAAGGGCACCGTCGAGGCGACGTGGGGGCCGGACTTCCACGTCGAGGAGTGCGCCCGGCTCGCCGCCGACATCGACCGGCCCGTGAGCTGGGCCGCGATCATGGTGGTCCGCGACAACCCGGCGATGTCCGAGGACCTCGAGCAGCGGGTCGCCGCAGCAGGTGGAGCGGGCACCCGGGTCTTCCCGCAGGTGGCGTGCCGCCCGATCGTCGCCCAGGTGACGTTCGCCGACCCGGCGCCGCTCGCCAACGTGCCGGCCTTCGGCGAGATCCTCTCCCTCGACCGGTCCGAGCGCGCCGCGCTGTACGCCGACCCGGAGTGGCGCGCCCGGGCGTATCCGGAGCTGCGCGCGCGCTGGGGCAACAAGCTGGACGAGGCCACCATCCAGGAGACCGGGATCCACGACGACCTGCGGGAGGGCCCGACCCTCGGCGAGCTCGCTGCCGAGCGCGGCGGGACGGCACTGGACGTCGCCGTGGAGCTCGCGCTGGCGGAGGAGCTCGCCACCCGCTTCCGCATCGTCATGATCAACGACGACGAGGCCCAGGTCGGTCGCCTGCTGCAGAACAAGACGCTGCTGCTGGGCCTGTCCGACGCCGGCGCCCACACCAGCCAGCTCTGCGACGCCAACTTCGCGACCTACCTGCTCTCGCACTGGGTACGCGACCTCGGCGTCCTGTCCCTCGAGGACGCGGTCTGGCGCCTGACCGGCCAGCCGGCGCAGGTGTACGGCCTGCAGGGGCGCGGCGTGATCGCCCCCGGCGCCGTCGCCGACCTCGTCGCCTTCGACCCGGCGACCGTCGGCACCGGCCCGCTGGAGCGCATCGTCGACCTGCCCGGCGGCGCCGACCGGCTCGTCGCCCCCAGCAGCGGCATCGAACACGTCTGGGTCGCCGGACACCAGACCCGCCTCGACGGCAAAGACATCCCGGAAGCCCGCTTCGGCCGGGTTCTCAAGAATGGAATCTGACCAATGACCAAGCAGACGTCGCAGGAGATCCACGACCAGCTCGACCACCCGGTGATCGACGCCGACGGGCACGTGCTCGAGTTCATGCCGGCGGCGCTGCCGTACCTGCGTGAGGAGCTCGGCCCGAAGCTCTTCGAGCAGTACCTGTCGAACACGTCGCCGATCGGCCGGATCATGGGCGGGGCCTCGACCGAGGAGCGCCGCCAGACCCGCGCGCCGCAGAGTGCGTGGTGGGGCAACCCGGCGGCCAAGACCATCGACCTCGCGACCGCCACCATCCCGGCGCTGCTGCACGAGCGGCTGCCCGAGCTCGGCATCGACTACTGCGTGCTCTACGCGACCAAGACGCTCGGCACCGCCGGCGTCGAGGACCAGGACATGCGCATCGGCCTGTGCCGCGGGCTCAACGCGTTCTTCGCCGAGACGTACCGGCCGTTCGCCGACCGGCTGACCGTCGCCGGCGTCGTCCCCATGGTCACGCCCGAGGAAGCGGTTGCCGAGCTGGCGCACTGCCGCGAGCTGGGGCTCAAGGTCGTCGGGCTGCCGGAGGGCGTCACCCGGCCGATCCCGAAGCCGGACCCCAAGCAGGTCTCCCCGTTCCTGCTGCCGGGACAGTCGCACTGGTTCGACACCTTCGGCCTCGACAGCGAGTACGACTACGACCCGGTCTGGCAGGCCATGACCGACGGCGGCTTCGCAGCGGTCTTCCACGGCGGCATCGGCCACATCGCCCCGTACACGTTCACCTCGATCACCAGCTACGTCTTCAACCACATCGGCTTCTTCGCCGAGCGGATGCACCGGCTCTGCAAGTCGCTCTTCCTCGGCGGCGTGACGCGGCGCTTCCCCGATCTCAACATCGCCTTCCTGGAGTGCGGCATCGCCTGGGCGTGCTCGCTGCTGGTCGACATCGTCGAGCACTGGGAGAAGCGCAACCTCGAGGCGCTCAAGGAGAACCTCGACCCCGCACTGGTCGACTGGGACCTGTTCGAGAAGCTCATGACCCAGTACGGCGGCTCGCTGCTGGACTCGGTGGACTCGCTGCGCGAGAGCCTGCAGACCATCCCCGCGGTGGGCGTCCCGCCGGAGGAGATCGACGAGTTCCGCCACATCAAGGTGACCTCGAAGGCCGAGCTGCGCGACCTCTTCGTCCCGCGCTTCTTCTTCGGCTGCGAGGCCGACGACCGCACGATGTCGTTCGCGTTCTCCCGCTCCAACGCGTTCAACGCCCAGCTCCAGCCGGTCTTCAGCTCCGACATCGCCCACTGGGACGTCGAGGACATGGCCGGCGTCGTCGCCGAGGCCTGGGGCCTGGTGCGCAAGGAGGTGCTGACCGAGGACAACTTCCGCGACTTCACCTTCACCAACCCGGCCAAGCTCTTCACCGGCACCAACCCGGACTTCTTCGAGGGCACGGCCGTCGCCGACGCGGTGCGTGCGCTGCGCAGCCCCGAGCCGCAGGCGATGGCGTGAGCACCGGCGTCGCTCCCGAGCCCGACACCGAGGTCGACACCAGCACCCTGCTTGCCGACCTGGCGGCCAAGGGGCTGTTCATCGGTGGCGAGCGGGTGCCGGCGTCGTCGGACGAGCTGTACGCGCACCACAACCCGGCGACCGGCGCCGTACAGGCGCAGGTGCCGATGGGCGGGGCCGACGACATCGACCGTGCCGTGCGCGCCGCCCGTGCGGCGCTCCCGGCCTGGCGGGCCACGCCGGCCAACGAGAAAGCCGCGATCCTTCACCGGCTCGCAGACCTGCTCGAGAAGCACAGCGTGCACACCGGGGTGGTCAGCGCGCTGGAGAACGGCAACCCCGTCGCCGGGCTCGGCCCCGGTGCGTACACGGCGCAGTGGACCCGCTACTACGCCGGCTGGTGCGACAAGATCGAGGGCAGCGTCGTCCCCACGTATCCGATACAGGGGCTGAACTACATCCTGTCCGAGCCGTGGGGCGTCGCCGGCGTGATGGTGCCCTGGAACGGCCCGATGATGGGCATGGGCCAGAAGGCCGTCCCGGCGCTCGCGGCGGGCAACACCGTCGTAGCGAAGCCGCCGGAGTTGGCGCCGTTCGGCGCTTACCTCTTCGCTGAACTGGCTCTCGAGGCCGGGCTGCCGCCGGGTGTGCTCAACGTCGTCGCCGGTGGGGCCGACGCCGGCGAGGCGCTCGTACGCCATCCCGGCGTCGACAAGGTCAGCTTCACGGGCGGTCACGTGGTCGCCCGGCGGGTGATGACGCTCGCGGCGGAGACGCTCAAGCCGGTCGCGCTGGAGCTCGGCGGCAAGTCGGCCAACATCCTGTTCTCCGACGCGAACCTCGACGTCGCCGTGCCCATGGCCGCCGCGTTGAGCGTGCAACTGCTCTCCGGCCAGGGGTGCGCACTCCCGACGCGGCTCTACGTGCAGGACGACATCTACGACGAGGTGCTGGCCCGGTTGGTGCCGATCGTCGAGACGTTCACGATCGGCGACCCGCTCGACCCGGCCACCATGATGGGCCCGGTCATCACCGAGCAGGCCGTGGAGCGGATCCTCGGGATGATCAACCGGGCAACGAGCTCCGGAGCTGCCCAGCTGCTGACCGGTGGCGAGCGCGCCGGCGGCGACCTGGCGTCGGGCTACTACATCCGCCCGACGGTGCTCGGCGACGTCGACCACAGCAGCGAGATCGCGCAGCAGGAGGTCTTCGGGCCGGTGCTGTCGGTCATGCGCTTCCGGGACGAGGCCGACGTCGTCGCCAAGGCCAACGACAGTCACTTCGGACTCGCCGCCTACCTGCACACCCGCGACGTGGGCCGCGCCCACCGGGTCGGTCACGCCATCGACGCCGGCTACATCTCCATCAACGGCTTCTCCGGCATGTCGCCGACCGCCCCGTTCGGCGGCTACAAGCAGAGCGGCTTCGGCCGTGAGGGCGGACGCGCGGGCATCGAGGAATGGGTGCGCGCGAAGAACGTCTTCGTGGGGCTCGACTGACGTACCGCTGATGATCCAGCTGCTTGCCCGGCTCACGTGCGCCTGACCCGGTTGATCTGCGGTCGGGTGACGCGTGGCGGGTGGAAGCGCAGGGTGGGTCCGGCCTGGCCGGTGATCGTCCAGCCGCCTTCGTGCACCAGGTGGTGATGGTGATGGCACAACAGGATCAGATTCTTGAGGTCCGTCGGGCCATGATCACGGACCCATTCGCGGATGTGGTGGCCCTGGCACCAGGACGGCGGCCGATCGCAGCCAGGGAAGACGCAGTGCCTGTCTCGGACGGCGAGTGCGGCCCGCTGGTGTGGGCTGATGGTCCGGCGGGATCGCCCGGCATCTAGTACAGCGCCATCGGAGCCGAAGATCATCGGGATGATGTCCGCGTCGCAAGCGAGTCGACGCACCGCAGCGGCGTTCATGGTGCCGCCGCCTTCGACGTCGCTGACGCCGAGCTGATGCTTCAGCACATCCAACGGCAGCGTGACCACGACCGTCGGCCTGGCCGCGGCCGCACCTTCGCAGTCCTGGTGGCCGAGGGCTTGGCGGGCCATTTCGATGAGGCCGAGGGCGCGTCGCAGCTTCGGTGACGGGGTGGGTTCGCCGCCGGCGGCGGGGGCCGGTTTGGCGGTGAACCGTTCGAGCGCGTTCTTGACGACGGCGCCGGCTTCGGTGTTCAGCCAGCCGGAAATGCGGCAGCCGCCGAGGGTGTCGGACAGCGTCACGCCCTGGCGGATGAAGTCGGCTCGGGCCTTCTGTTCGGCGTCCTCCGGCTCGGTCAATGTCCGGATGTCGTCGCCCATCTTGACGAGGTCCTTGCGGGTGACCGCCCCTGCGACGCCGGCCATGATCGCCTCTGCCTTGGCAGTCGAGTCGGCGTCGAGACCGTCGACGGCTTGGGCGATGATCGTCGCCTTGTCCATCCCAATCGCGCCTTCGCCCCAGACCCGGCGGGTCTCCGGCAACGAATCCTCCAACGCCCGGCCGAGCCGGATCCGCCGGCTCGCCCAGCCGGCGGTCTCACCCGTCTCGTTCCGCAGGAACGCAGCCTTCGACGTCGCGCCACCGGCGCCAGCGGCCTGCCAGATCCCCGACCGGTCGACCTGCTCTGCTGTCAGGCATTGCGCAAGCTCCAACTGCCGGCCACCAGCCGCCAGCTCCTGCAACACCTCCAGGGCGACCTGCCCGCCGACCCGTTCGCTCAGACCGGCAGCGATGGCGGCGAGGAGGCTGGTCGCCTCACCCGCCATCCGCTGCAGGTCTGATGGGAACATACGTTCGACAGTACCCGCCGGCCATGTCTCTAACCAGCTGAGCTGCCTCCTGTGGACAACGTGCTCCGGTGCCGCGCTCAGGTTCGTGATCATCGGCGCCGATGCCTTGGTGAGGCGTCGTATCTGTCGGCGCCCACCATCGGGGACGGGCAGTCATGGCACGAAAGGCACACACGAGCCGGGTCGCCGTACTCGGCACCGCCGGCGTGATCGCTGCGGCAGCCGGCCTGGCCCTGCCCTCGGGAGCGACAGCCGCCCCGTACCTCGGCTCCTGCAACGACTCGTCCCTCACGTTCAACACCCCATACGCCTGCACGACGCCGGGCACGTATGACATCAGCCTTCCGGCCGGCACCCGCAGCATCGCCGTCGACCTGCAGGGCGGCGGTGGGGGCGGTGCTCCCTCGGCCGGCTCCGCGGGTGGTAGCGCCGCCCGGGTCCAGGCGCGCAACATCCAGATCCCGGGTGGCACCACGAAACTGCGGGTGACCGTCGCCGGTGGCGGCGTCGCCTCGCGGGCGTCGTTCAGCAGCGGTGGCGGGGCGAGCGCGATCATCGCGCTCGACGCCGGAGGACAGGTCAAGGCCAAGCTCGTCATCGCCGGCGGCGGGGGCGGTGGCGCCAAGAACGGAGCCGGCGGGGACGCCGGCTACCCGGGTACCGCCACCAACTCCAAGGTGTCCGGCGGCCATCCGGGCGCCGGACCCAATGGCGGCCTGGGCGGCATGGCGCCTCCCTACGGCATGTACGGAGCCGCCGGGCAGAACGACAGCCAGAGCCTGCCGAGTGTCGCCTCGGGCGGGGTCGGTCCGTACTCCGGCGAGCAGGCCGGCAACGGAGGCGGCGGCTATGGCGGGGGCGGCAGCGGATCGCTCGCGGCCCTTGCCGAGACCTACGTCGCGGGCGGCGGCGGTGGGTCGTCGTTCCTGGCCGCGGACGCGCGAAGCGCCAGCACCACCCTCGGGTCAGCACGCGCGGCAAGGCCGGCCATGACGGATTACCGGGATTCGCCACGTTCACCCTCAACGAGCCCTGGGCGCCGTCGGCGGCCGTCAGCCCCGTCTACACCCCGGCCTACACCAGCCTGAGCGTGCTCTTCCACAAGCCGTTCAGCGACGGCGGCAGCCCGATCACCGGTTACCTGATCAGCCTGAACGGCGGCAGCACCTGGACGACGCTGCCGTACACCGGCCCGACCGCAGGCCCCTACCGCGCCACGGTCACCCGACTCACTCCCGGGCGGACCTACCGGGTGCGGATGCAAGCCATCAACAGCATCGGCTACGGCGACGCCCCAGCCCCCACGGTGGTGACGACGCGGAACCTGACTGCACCCTCGGCGGCCGTCGGGCTGCAGACCTCCCCCGGCAGCGCGCGCGGCACGCTCGCCCTGCTGTGGCACAAGCCCTCGGTCGACGGCGGATCACCGATCCTCGGTTACCGCGTGAGCCTGAACGGCGGCGTCACCTGGCAGCCACCGCTGACGGTGCGCGGCCCGGCGACCGGTCCGTACACCGCTACCGTGACCGGTCTGGTGTCCGGTCGCACCTACGCGGTACGGATCCAGGGCTGGAACGCGCAAGGCTTCGGCGGAGCACCCGCACCGACATCGGGTAAGGCCCGCTAGGACGCCGCTCCACCAGCCGCACCACCGGGATGGCGGCCAGCCCGTGCAGCAGCACGCTGCCCAGCACGACCAGCGTCGTCACGCTGAGCACGGTATGCGCGAGGTCCTCGTCCGCCAGCTCGTTGAACGCGAGCAGCCCGAAGACGATGGACGTCGTCCCGCGCGGACCGAGCAGGGCGATCAGCAGGCGCTCCTTGCCGGGTGGCCGGGAGCCGAGCAGGGCCAGCAGCACCGGCACGATGCGCACGACCGTCAGCACCAGCGCGCAGTACGCGAACGTCTCGAGGTCCAGGTTGCCCCGGTTGATCACCAGCACGGCGACGTTGCCGAACACGAACCACATGACCATCGCCAGCAGAGCGGTCATGTCCTCGAGCAGGGCGCGGTCGTCCTCGGCGGGGATCGGAGCCGGCCGGGCGGCGATCATCTTCTGCCGCATCGAGCGGAACGCGATGCCGCACACGAAGGCCGCGACGAAGCCGTTGCCACCGGCCGCCACCGCGCAGGCGTAGGTCAGGATCGGCAGGATCACGACCGACAGCCGGGCCGACTGCGGCGTCACCCACCGCCGGTCCTCGCACCGCGCGAGCAACCACCCGTGCAGCCATCCCACGGTGAGCCCGACGGCGAGGGCGAGCGCCAGCGCCTCGAGCGCGGCCACGAACGAGCTGCTGCCGCGGAAGCCGTTCTCCGTCCCCGCCAGCAGCAGCGCGTACGAGAAGACCGGTGACGCGATCCCGTCGTTGTAGCCGCCCTCGACGTTGATGGCGTCGCGGACCCGTTCGGGCACCCGCGGGTCACGGACCAGCGAGTCGGCGGCGGCGAAGTCGATCGGCACGACCGCACACGCGAGGACGAGCAGCACCGTCCACGGCACCCCGGGCAGCAGCACGAGGCCGAGGCCGAGCGCCAGCACGAAGCTCAGCGGCATCGCCAGCGCGAGCAGCCGCGCCGCCAGGAGCGTGTCGTTGCCGAACAGGCGGCCCCGGCGTACCTCGGTGGCGTCGGCGAAGAGCAGCACCGCGAGGATGATCTCGGCGGCACGTTGCGTGAGGTCGGCGTCGAGTGCCTCGGCGAGCTGGGCGTGCGTGAAGATCCCGGTGACGATGCCGGCCGCGGTCATCACCAGCGGCAGCCGCAGGTGCCGGCTCTGCAGCGGCGCGGCGAACAGCGTCCAGCCGACGACGACGAGGCCGGCGACCACCACACTCCACTGCACGCTGGGCCGGACTCCTCGGGTCGTGACGGATACCCGCTCCTGTCGGCCGCCGGACGCCATCCGGCAGTCGGCACCTCACCGGGTCGGACTCGCGGATCGGGACGACCGGCCTGGCGCGGCAGACGGGTGAACGGTGTCCGCTTCGTTCACACCGTCAGCACCGGCGCCGATCGGCCCGCAACAGGTGCCCTATTGACAGAGCGCCGGGACGGGGTTACCCATGCGCTTGCTGCAGGCTCGGCCATCGACCGACGCACGGTCCGGAGACCGGGGTGCACGCCGGCGGTTGCAGGCGCTGGGGACCGCGAGCGTCACCGCCGTGGTCGCCACGGGTGCGTTCGCCCTGGTCGCGCCCGTGGCATCGGCAGCCCCCGCACCGTGCTCGAACGGTTCGTCCCCGGCCCTGGGCAGCACCGTCACCTGCACACCCGGCACGTACGAGCTGACCGTGCCGAACGGCGTCGCTTCCGTGGACCTGGACATCACCGCCGGCGGCGGTGGCGGTGCGGGCCACCCTGGTTGGGCCGGCGGTGATGCGGCGCGCGTCACGGGGTCCGTGTCGACGCTGCCCACCGGCACCGTCTACCTCAAGGTCATCTCCGGCTCAGGCGGTGGCGGAGCCTTCGAGGGCGGCGCCGCATCTGCGGTCATCGCCCTCGACGCGAGTCGGACTGTCCTGGCCAAGCTGGCCATCGCCGGTGCCGGCGGCGGCGGCGGCGCGTACGCCGCCGGTGGAAACAGCGGCGTCGCCGGTGGCGACGACCTCAACGGCGGGCAACTGGCGACGGCGACGGGCGGACAGCCCGGTGCGGGTGCCACCGGCGGTGCGCCCGGCACGTCCCCTCAGGAGAACGGCTACTCGGGCACCGCCGGCGCGAGCGACAATCCGACGGCAGCCACCGCCGCAGCGGGCGGGGCCGGCGCCAGTGACGCCGGCAACCGCGCCGGCGCCGGCGGCGGTGGGTACGGCGGCGGTGGCGGCGGCGGTGTCAACGACGACAACGCCTCGATCGGCGGCGGCGGTGGCGGTGGCTCGTCCCTGGTGTCGAACTCGGTGTCCAACTCGTCCCTGACGATCGTCACCGGCACCGGGGCCCCGGCCGACCTGTCCCGCACCAACGGACTGGACGGTTCCGTCGTCCTCACGTTCAACGGCTCGGCAACACCCACGGCCGCCTGCACCGACGGCACGACACCGCCGCTCAACACGCGGGTGAGCTGCGCGACTGCCGGGACCTACACGTTCGCCGTGCCGTCCGGCACGACCAGCGTCGATCTCGAAGCGGCCGGAGCCGGCGGCGGCGGTGGCGGCTCGTTCGGCACCGGCGGCGACGGGGCCAAGATCACCGGCCAGGCGACACTGCCGGCAGGAACGGCGTACGTCCGCGTCATCACGGGCGCCCGCGGCCTCACCGGTGACTACGCCCGGAGCGGCGGCGGCGGCTCGGCCGTGTACGCCCTGAACGCCTCGAGCGGATTGCTCGCGAAGCTCGTCATCGTCGGTGGCGGCGGTGGCGGCGGTCTCACCGGCAACGGCGGCAACGCCGGTCAGGACGGCACCACGGACACGGTCCTCGCCGGACCGGGCACGGCAGCGAACGGTCCCACCGGCGGCCTCGGCGGTACCGGAGACGGCGACAATGCCGGTCCGGGCTTCGACGGCGAGAACTACGACGCGACGTCGTTGACCGTCGCCGCAGGCGGAACCGGCGACAGCACCGGCCCGTCCGGCAGCGGCGGCGGCGGCTACGCGGGCGGCGGCGGTGGCGGCGGACATGCCAATGACGACTTCACCGTGAAGCAGGCCGGCGGAGGTGGCGGCGGTTCCTCGTACGTCTCGCCGACCTACGTCCCGGCCGCGGTCACCGCGATCACGACCGACACCTCGGGCACCTCGGGCCGCAGCTCCGTTCCCGGTGCGGTCGCCCTGAAGTTCAACGGCTCCGCGGCCCCGACGGCTCCGGGAGCGCCGACCGCGGTCACCGCGACCCGGGGCAACGGCCAGGTCTCGCTCTCCTGGACCGCACCCGGCTCTGACGGCGGCTCGGCCATCACCGGCTACACCGTCACGACCACCCCGGGCGGCAGCACGCAGGGCTGCACCTCCAGCCCCTGCGTGATCACCGGCCTGACCAACGGCACCCCGTACACCTTCACCGTGGTCGCCACGAACGCGATCGGCGACTCCGCGGCGTCCTCCCCGTCCACCGCCGTCACCCCGGCGACGACGCCGGGCGCACCCACCGCGGTCACGGCCACCGGCGCCAACGCCCAGGCGGTCGTCTCCTGGACCGCTCCGGCCTCCACCGGCGGCAGCGCCGTGACCAGCTACACCGTGACCTCGGCTCCCGGCGCCCTGACCTGCACGACCACCTCGGCGACGTCCTGCACCGTCACCGGGCTCACGAACGGCACCGGCTACACCTTCACCGTGACCGCCACCAACTCCGTCGGCGCGTCGGTCGCCTCAGCGCCGTCCACCGCCGTCACCCCGGCGACGACGCCGGGCGCACCCACCGCGGTCAGCGCCGCCCCCGGCAGCGGGCAGGCCACCGTGTCGTGGACCGCACCGGCCTCGAACGGCGGCAGCGCCATCACCGGTTACACCGTGACCTCGGCGCCGGAGGGCAAGACGTGCACCACCTCCGGCGCCACCACCTGCGCCGTGCCCGGCCTCACCAACGGCACCCCGTACACCTTCGTCGTGACCGCCTCCAACGCCGTCGGCGCCTCGGTGGCCTCGTCACCGTCGACCGCGGTCACGCCGGCGATGGTGCCCGGCGCCCCGACCGGCGTCTACGCCGTCGCCGGCGACGGACAGGCTTCGGTCAGCTTCACCGCGCCGGCCAGCACGGGCGGTTCGGCGATCACCGGCTACACGGTGACCTCGGCACCCGACGGCCTGACCGCCTCCTGCCCGAGCTCGCCGTGCGTCATCGGCAGCCTGGTCAACGGCACGGCCTACACGTTCACGGTCGTCGCCACCAACGCCATCGGCAACTCGGTCGCCTCCGAGCCGAGCACCTCGGTCACGCCGGTGGGTGCACCGGGTTCGCCGACCGCCGTGAGCGCGGTGTCCGGTAACGGGCAGGCGACGGTGTCGTGGTCGGCTCCGACGTCCGACGGTGGCTCGGCGGTGACCGGCTACGCGGTGACCTCGGCCCCGGGCGCCTTCACCTGCACACCGTCCCCGGCGACGGCCACCACGTGCGTCGTCACGGGGTTGACCAACGGGACCGACTACACGTTCACCGTGGTCGCGATCAACGGTGCGGGCACCTCGCAGCCGTCGTCGGCGTCGAGCACCGTGACCCCGGCGACCATGCCGGGTGCACCGACCGCCGTGACCGCGACGGCGACGTCCGGCCGGGCTGTGGTGTCGTTCAGCGCACCGGCCTCGACCGGCGGCGCCCCGGTGTCGTCGTACACCGTCGTCTCCAACCCCGGCACCGTCACCGGCACCTGCAGCGTCTCGCCGTGCACCGTCACGGGCCTGACGAACGGCACCGCCTACACCTTCACCGTGTATGCGACCAACGCGGCCGGGTCGGGTTCGAGCTCGGCCCCCTCAGCCGCGGTGACCCCGGCCTCCGAGCCGGGCTTGCCGTCCGCGATCACGGTCGGACGCAACGGCGCCTCCGCGTTGATCTCCTGGACCGCACCCGGCACCGGCGGATCGCCGATCACCGGCTACGCGGTCGACCTCGGCGGCGGCCTGACCTGCACCCCCTCACCGGCGACGGAGACCTCGTGCACGGTGTACGGGCTCATCCCGATCGGTGCGTACACCGCATCGGTCACCGCGACCAACAGCGTCGGCACGGGTACGCCCGGCACCGCCCCGGTCGCCGCCGCAGCAGCACCCGACGCGCCCGGTGACGTCCTCGTGACGCCCACCAGCGACGGCAACGGCGTCGTCGTGTCCTGGACCGCACCCGCGGGCAACGGTGCCGCCGTCAGCTCGTACGCGGTCACCAGCGACCCGGCCGGCCTGACCTGCACCCCCGGCAGCGGCGGCGGCGGGTCCCTGCCGACGGTGATGCTGCCGCGGATCACCTGCACCATCAGCCCGGTCACGAAGGGCACCCCGTTCACCTACCGGGTCACCGCGTCCAACATCGTGGGGACCAGCCCGGCCGCGCTGTCAGCTCCGTACACGCTGTCCGGGGTGCCGACGGTGCCGAACCAGCCGGAATACACCCCGAGCCGCACCAGCATGCGGGTCTTCTTCCACGCCCCGATCTCCGACGGCGGCAGCCCCGTCCTGGGCTACCGCATCTCCCTGAACGGCGGTGGCAGCTGGTCGCCGCCCCTCGCCTACACCGGCCCGGCGTCCGGCCCGTACTACGCCACCGTCAACGGCCTCACCCCCGACACCGCCTACAAGGTGCGGATGCAGGCCTGGAACGCCAACGGCTACGGCGCCGCCAACGTCCCCCCGGCGACCGTCACCACCCTGCCGCTGACCGTCCCGTCCATCCCGCTCAACACCGAAGCCGTCGCGACCGGCGTGAAGGGACAGCTCAGGGCCACCTTCGACCTGCCGGCCGATCAGGGCGGCACCCGCATCCTGGGCTACCGGATCAGCTTGAACGGCGGCGCCAGCTGGCAGGACCTGCGCTACGGCGGCAGCGCCGTCGCCGGCTACACCGGCTACGTCGACAAGCTGGCCTCCGGCACGGTCTACAAGGTCCGTATCCAGGCGTTCAACGCCATCGGCTACGGCGGCGCACCCCGCACCCCCGTCCTGGTCGCACCTCGCTAGACGCAGGCAGCAACCCGGTTGATCGGCCGGCCGCCCCGCACGGGGCGGCCGGTCATTCACACGTCGAAGCGCTCCTTGTACGGGGCCAGCGCCCGCTCCCGTTCCGCCCGGTCGAGCCCCACGTCGGCGAGCGAGTAGCGCACCTTCCCGAAGCGGCCGCGCGGGTGCGAGTCCTGGTAGGCCTGCATGGCGGCCCGGCTCGCGTCCGGCAGCGGCTGGCCGGCGAGTGCGTAGATCCGCTCGACCGAGCCGGTGTCGTCGGCCATGAAGTCGTCGAAGCGCAGGTCCATCGACCGGTCGGCCGGCAGCAGCTCCCGGTCGCGCACGTTCGCGAGCAGCAGGTCCTCGATGCGCTCCGCCCAGTACGCGCCGATCGCCGCCGGGTCGGGCCGGTCGGCGTGCAGCCGCGCCGAGTACGCGGTCATCGTCGCGAGCGACGCCGTCACCGTCACCGGGTCGCGGTGGGTGTTGACCACCGTCGCGTCCGGGAAGACGGCCATGAGCGCACGGAACTGCTCGGCGTGCTGCGGGCTCTTCAGCACCCACCGGTCGCCGCCGCGCAGCCACTGCAGCGCCTGCAGCACCCGGCGCAGGTAGCGGTAGGCCGGGGTCTGGTCGGTCTCCCGGTACCAGGCCCGATACGTCGGCACCTTCCACATCGTCTCGAGCAGCATCGTCGACATGGCCAGCGCGAGCAGCTGGATCTCCTCGTGCACGTGCTCGGGGGTCATCTCGTGCATCGCCTTGAAGTGCGGCATCGCCACGTCGGTGAGCCCGGTGGCGGCGGCGGCCCGGGCGAGGCGCGGATCGGGGTCCGGCGGCGGGATCTGCGGCGGCACCGGCTCGAGGCTCTCCCAGTACGGCAGCGAGCGCAGCTGCGGGTCGGCCGACAGCAGGTTGTGCAGGTGGGTCGTGCCCGTACGCGGGAGGCCGACGATGACGATCGGACGCGCGACCGGCAGGTGCTCGATCTCGGGATGCCGCCGGATCAGATCCTCCAGACGCAGCCGGTTGGCCAGCATGCCGACCAGCGACGACGGCGCCGTCACCCGGCCCACCGCGTTCAGCCCCGCCTCGCGCGGGATGCACTCGCAGAGCACCGCGAGCGGCTCGCGGAAGGCGTCGTCACCGAAGTCGGACAGGGCGGTCTGCTCGACGGCCGCGGCCATCAGCGCGTCCGGCTCGAGCGGCGGCACCGGGGTCGCCGCGATGGCGTCCAGTACCGCCCTCGCCTGCGGACTGAACCGTGGCTCGGCGAGGTCGTCGAGCACGATGTCAGCCACGGTTGTCGAGGGGATCGCCATGGCTGCATCCTGACGTGAGCCCGGGCGCGGGTGTGACCCGGGTCACCCCGGTCGGGTCAGGAGTAGAACTGCTGCGCCCACCGGCGGTGCTCGGTGATCGGCTTCTCGGACGGCCGCAGCACCGGCGTCTCCCGGTAGAGCTTGTTCTCCCAGATCGGGATGTCCTGGCTGACGTTCTTGCAGAAGACGCTCGCTGCCTTCTCGGCAGCGCGCTCGCCGTTCGCCCGCGGTGCCGAGAAGATCCACCGGATGACGACGTTCTCCTCGTCGATCGGCGTAGTGCTGGACAGGAACGTGGTGAAGCCCTGTACCCGGATCACCCCGAGGCCGAGGCCGTATCCCTCGCGCACGAAGGTCTCGTCCTCGTTCGCCGCCCGCTTGTAGGCGCCGTCGACCAGGAACGAGTGCTCCGGCACCGAGGCGGCGCCGTGGACGTACTTGAAGTGGGAGTAGTCGACGTTGTTCTCGGCCAGCTCCTGGGCGCAGGTGCGCAGCTCGTACGTACGCACGACGATCGGGAGCCAATCCGGATCGCTGAACTCGGGGATCTCCGGCACGTCGTAGAACGGCTCGCCACCCTTGAGGTGGTGCCAGGCCCAGATCATCTGGTTGCGCTCGACGGTCGGGTAAGCGCGGGTGCGCGCATTCCTCGGGATGAAGTCGACCTCGTCGTACGGCACCTCGACGCACGCGCCGCTCTCCCCGTCGAACCGCCAGCCGTGGAACGGGCAGCGCGACGTGTCGGCCTCGACCCGGCCTCCGACTCCCAGGTGGGCGCCGAGGTGCGGGCAGTGCGCGTCCATCAACCGCGGGGTTCCCGACTCACCGCGGTAGAGGACGAGGTGGCGGCCGAACGCGTACAGCGGCATCACCTGGCCGGGCGCCAGGTCCTTCGCCTCGGCGACGACGAACCAGCCGTTGGGAACGTGGAAGGGGAAGCGGCGCTCCCCCTCGCGCAGCACCCGGGGGCGCCGGCTGGTGTCGAACAGCATGTCGCCGTCGTACGGCATCGGCAGGCCTGGCACCGACGTCGGCACCGTCGGCACGCTCATGCGGTCGGCACCAGCTTGCCGAGCTCGATGCCGGCACCGGTCCGCTCGAAGCGGCCCTGGTCGAACGACCGCTCGGCGACGTCGTGTCCGGCCACCTCGGCGCGCAGCGCGCCCACCGTGGACGACTCGCGCGACCGCGTCGCGAAGGGGTCGTAGCCGAACCAGCGCATCGCGTTGCCGTACGTGATCTTGTCGACCTCGTCGTCCGGCACCCCGGCGAAGACGGCTTCCAGCTCCTCCGGCGCGCTCGGCCACGACGAGTCCGAGTGCGGGTAGTCGCACTCCCACGACATGTTGTCGACGCCGATCAGGTGCCGCAGCTGCACCCCGACCGGGTCGGAGATGAAGCAGGTCAGGAAGTGCTGGCGGAACACGTCGCTCGGCATCCGGTCGCCGAAGTCCTGGCCGGTCCACAGGTGGTGCATGTCGTACGTACGGTCCAGCCGGTCCAGGAAGTACGGGATCCACCCGGTGCCGCCCTCGGAGAGCGCGATCCGGATGTCGGGGAAGTGCTTCGGGATGCGCGACCAGACCAGGTCGGCGGCGGCCTGGCAGATGTTCATCGGCTGCAGCGTGATCATCACGTCGACCGGGGCGTCGGGCGCGGTGATGGCGAGCTTGCCGGACGAGCCCAGGTGCACCGACAGCACGACGCCCTCGTCGACCAGCGCCTTCCACAGCGGGTCCCAGTAGTCGTCGTGGAAGCTCGGGTAGCCGAGCGAGTTCGGGTTCTCGGTGAACGTGATCGAGTGGACGCCCTTGGCGGCGCAGCGGCGCACCTCGGCCGCGGCGAGCTCGGGGTCCCACAGCACCGGCAGCGCCATCGGGATGAAGCGGTCGGGATAGGCGCCGCACCACTCCTCGATGTGCCAGTCGTTGTACGCCTGCACCGTCGCCAGCGCGAGGTCCTTGTCGGCCGCGGCGGCGAACAGCCGGCCGGAGAACGCCGGGAACGACGGGAAGCACATCGAGCCGAGCACCCCGCCGGCGCTCATGTCCTTGACCCGCTCGTGCACGTCGTAGCAGCCAGGCCGCATCTCCTCGTACGCGGTCGGCTCGATCCCGTACTCGGACCTGGGGCGGCCGGCCACGGCGTTCAGCCCGATGTTGGGGATGACCGTCCCGTTGAAGATCCACACGTCGGCGCCGTCGTCCTGACGCACCACCTTGGGGGCCGCGTCGGCGAAGCGGGCCGGCATCCGCCCCTGGAACATCGTCGGCGGTTCGACCAGGTGGTCGTCCACACTGACGAGGATCATGTCGTCGGCCTGCATGAGGGTCTCCTCCCGGCGCTGACTGAATCTCGGTTCAGCGTCTGAGACTTATGATTCACGGTGAGCCGGGTGCCTGGCAAGCGAGGAGGTCGAAGCGCGCGTGTCGTCCCCCGTATCCGCTGATCGCCGGTCGATCCGCCGGCAACAGCAGCAGGAGCTCAGCCGGGCCCATCTGCTGGATGCGGCCGAGGACGTCTTCGGCCGGCGCGGCTTCGCCCTGGCCACGCTGAAGGAGATCGCCGAGCTCGCCGGCTTCGCGGTCGGCTCGGTCTACCTGTTCTTCCCGAGCAAGGAGGAGCTCTTCCGCGCCGTCTACCTGCGGCGCGGCCAGGAGTTCATGCCCGGCATGGCCGCGGCGGTCAGCGCCGACACCGAACCGGGCGACGCACTCGTACGCCTGCACCGCCTGGTCGACTTCCAGGTCGGCTTCTTCCGCGCCCGGCCCGCGTTCGGCCGGCTGTACCTGCGTTTTTCCGGCACGGCCGACTCGACCCAGGGCGTCACGTCCGACCCCACGGTGATGCTGCGCTTCGAGGAGTCGATGCGGATGCAGGCCGAGCTCGTCGCCGAGGGACAGGCCGCCGGACTGCTCCGCAGCGGTGACCCGGCTGTGCTGTCGCGCCTGTTCAGCGGGCTCATCCAGGCCTACCAGGCGAGTGACCCGACGATCATGGCGGAGACCGCCCAGGCGACGTCCGGCGAGCCCTTGCCGCTGTCCGCGCTGCACGAGATGGTCGAGGCGGCGTTCCGGCGATGAGCGAGCCCCTCGTACGCCTCGAGCTGACCGGCGGGCCCGAGGCGACGTTCGCCGTCCTCACACTCGACGACCCGGCCCGCCGCAACGCGCTGTCCCCCGCGCTCAGCAACGCCCTCGCTGCGGCGGTCGGCCAGGCGCTCGAGGCCAACGCCGGCGCCCTCGTCCTCACCGCGGAGCCGCCGGTCTTCTGCGCGGGTGGCTCGCTCGACGCATTGCTCACCCGTGACGTGCCGCTCGCGGCCTCGTACGCCGGCTTCACCGCCCTGGCGAACGCGCCGGTGCCCACGATCGCCGCCATCGATGCCCCCGCCCTCGGCGCCGGGGTCAACCTCCCGCTGGCCTGCGACGTCATCCTCGCCGGACCGTCCGCCCGCTTCGACCCGCGCTGGCTCGACGTCGGCATCCACCCCGGCGGCGGTCACCTCTGGCGGCTGCAGCAGCGCGTCGGCGCTCAGGGGGCCGCTGCGCTCGTGCTGTGCGGCGACGTCCTCACCGGTGAGGAGGCTGCAGCAGCCGGGCTGGCCTGGCGCTGCGTGCCGTCCGACAAGCTGCTGCCGCTCGCCATGACCTACGCAACGCGCGCCGCCGGTCGCTCCCGCCCGCTGGTCGCCCGCACCAAGCAGAGCCTGCGGACGAGCGAGCGGCTCGCCACACCCGAGCAGGCCCTGGGGCTGGAGCTCGAGGCGCAGGAGTGGTCGATGGATCAGCCCGGGTTCGCCGAGCGGATCCGTTCCATTCAGGCGTCACTCGCCGCCCGCCGCCGGAGCTAGTCCAGGAGCGTCGGGTCGCGCCGCAGCTCCTCGCGGACCATGGCCTCCCAGAAGCCGATGAAGCCCTCGCCGTCGCTCATCGCCATGCGCTGCATGTAGAGCTCCGGCAGCGGCGACTTCGGCGTGACCCCCATGGCCCGGATGTGCCAGGCACGCTGGCAGCGCTGCTCGAGCGCCACCGCCCGCTGGTGCACCGAGCGGGCCGATCCACCGAGGATGAAGACCCCGTGCCCGGCCAGCAGCGCCAGCTGACCGTCGCCCATCGCCTTGACCGCGCGGGCCGCCGTCTCGGGGTCGTTGACCGGCCCGTCGTACTCGTCGACCATGATCAGCTCGCCGCCGCCACCGAGGGCCGAGCTCTGGTCCATGATCGGCGGGACCTCGCCGATGTCGCTCCACACCGTGCCGTAGAGCGGGTGGTTGTGCATCGCCCACTTCACGTCCTCCCGCAGCTTGTGCAGCTGCAGGTGCAACGGGATGCCGAGCGGCACCGGCCAGTCGCCCTCGACCAGCTCGCCCTCGAGGTCGATGCGGATGACCTGCTCGGGACGCAGCTCGTTCCAGGTGATCAGCCACGGGTTGCAGAGCAGGGTGCCGTCGCCGAGGTTGCAGGTGATGTGTCCCGCGAGGTGATCGCTGTAGCCCTCGTGCCACAGCGCGCGGGCGAGCAGGACCAGCTCCTCCTTGGGCGACAGGTCCGGGATCAGCTTCTCGGCGGTCGGGGTGAAGTTCATGAGATCTCCTCTGTCAGCCGAGGGGCAGAACGGTGGCGGGCAACGGGTGGCGGAACACGCGCGCCGCGTTCTCGCTGCACATCGCGCGCATCTCGGCGGGCGGGATGTGCCCCCAGACCTTCTCCAGCAGGAGCTGGGTGTCGGGCCAGGTGCCGTCGCCGTGCGGGTAGTCGGTCTCGACCATGATGTTCTCGACGCCGATGGTGTGGCGGGTGTCGATGGTCGACGGGTCGTCCAGCGTGCAGAACGAGAAGTTGCGCCGCAGCACGTCGGCCGGGCGCACGTCCCAGCCGAGGCCGTAGCCGCTGCGGTCGATGATGTTGTCGAGCCGGTCGAGCAGCATGGCCACCCAGCCGATGCCGCCCTCGCTCATGACGATCTTCAGCGTCGGCAGCCGCAGGCCGTAGCCCGACCAGAGCCACTCGGCGCAGGCGTTCAGCGAGACGGCGGAGAAGAGCGTCGCGCCGATCTGCAGCGACGGGGCGCCGGGAGGGGCCTGGTTGAGCCCCGAGCTGCCGACGTGCAGGCAGACGGCGAGATCACGGTCGACGCAGGCCTGCAGGATCGGGTCCCAGTGCTCGCGGTCCCACAGCGACGGCAGCCCGATCATGTGCGGACGCTCCGGGAACGTCACGGACGTGAAGCCGCGGTCGGCCATCCGGTGCAGCTCGGCGACGGCCAGCTCCGGGTCGGACAGGAACGTGATGCCGAGCGGGATGATCCGGTCCGGGTACGCGAGGTGCCACTCGTCGAACAGCCAGTCGTTCCACGCCCGGATGCAGGCCAGACCGAGCTCGCGGTCCTGGGCGTTGAAGAACACCCGCCCGCAGAAGCCGGTGATCTGCGACGGGAAGTTCACCGACGCCCACACGCCGCCGATGTCCATGTCCTTGACCCGGGCGTCGATCTGGTAGCAGCCCGGCCGCATTTGCTCGAAGCGGAACGGCTCGAGCTTGACCGTCTCCGGCCGCCGCCCGGCGACCGCGTTCATCCCGACCTGCGTGAAGCGCTGCCCCTCGAACTCCCAGACCTGATGACCCTGCTCGGTCTCCACGATCTTCGGGGCGCCGTCCTGCAGGGCGGCCGGCAGCCGTCCCTCGAAGGTGTCCGGCGGCTCCACGACGTGGTCGTCCACCGAGATCACGGTGTACTTGACCTCGCGAGCGAGGGGGTCCGGCAGGAAGAGATCCTCTGACGTCACGGCAACCTCCGTCGGTGCACGAATGGGACGGTGCACGAATTGGGACAAGGGTAGTCCCGGTCACGGCGCCGCCGCGCTCCGGTGATTGGCTGCACGAGAGCCTGACCTGTCGATCAAGGAGTACGGATGGCCTTCGGAGCAGAGACGACGACCGACGAGGTCCTGGAGGGCATCGACCTGAGCGGCAAGGTCGCGCTCGTGACCGGGGCCTCCGCGGGGCTCGGCGTCGAGACCAGCCGAGCCCTCGCGTCCAAGGGCGCCAGCGTGATCATGGCGGTGCGCGACCTGGAGAAGGGGCGCAAGGCCGCCGACCAGATCCGCGAATCGGTCCCGGGCGCCACCCTCGAGCTGCGTCAGCTCGACCTGAGCTCGCTGGCCAGCGTCCGCGCGTTCGGCGAGTCCTTCCGCGCCGATCACGCCGAGCTCGACCTGCTGATCAACAACGCCGGCATCATGGCCGCCCCGCAGGCGCAGACCGCCGACGGCTTCGACGAGCAGCTCGGCACCAACCACCTCGGCCACTTCGCCCTGACCGGCGAGGTGCTGCCCGCACTGAAGGCAGCAGCTGCCCGCGGCAGCGACGTCCGCATCGTCAACCTCAGCTCCGGCGGTCACCGCCGCAGCGGCATCGACTGGGACGACCCGCACTTCCGCACCCGCCCGTACGACAAGTGGATCGCGTACGGCCAGTCCAAGAGCGCCAACGTCCTGTTCAGCGTCGAGCTCGAGCGTCGCCTGGCAGGTCAGGGCATCCACGCGTACGCGGTGCATCCCGGCGTCATCGCGACCGAGCTCTCGCGCCACCTCAACCAGGACGACTTCAAGGACCTCGCCTCCCGCGCGCCCGCCGGCGCGCTGAAGCGCAAGTCGGTCCCGGCCGGAGCCGCCACCTCGGTGTGGGCCGCGACGTCACCCGACCTCGCCGGCCGCGGCGGGATCTATCTGGAGGACGTGCACATCGCCGAGCCGGCCGTCGAGGGCGATCCCGGCGGCGTCTCCCCGCACGCCACGGACCCGGAGCAGGCGAAGCGGCTCTGGACCTGGTCCGAGGAGCAGATCGGGCAGCAGATCCCGGCCTGACCGGCAGGCGCCGTGAGCCTCACACACGATCGGTTGTCGCCGAGGGTCTGAGGGTCTTTCCAGGGCACACAAGCGATCGGATGTA
This sequence comes from Frankiaceae bacterium, assembly GCA_965199805.1. Taxonomy (GTDB): domain Bacteria; phylum Actinomycetota; class Actinomycetes; order Frankiales; family Frankiaceae; genus DATAZK01. The sequence goes on from CBDATO010000001.1 coordinate 1,882,987, forward strand.
AGCCGACACCAAGGCCATTCGATCGGTTGTGGCCGCCAGAACCATCCCTGACCCGGCCGCGACATCCTTTCGATTGTCTCGATCACCGCCCGGCCCGTTTCGTCAGACCGGCAGCTCCAGCGCTGCCACCAGGGCAGCGAGGCCCGGCCGGCGGTCGTCGCTGCGCCACAGCGCCCACGTGCGCCGTACCAGGGGCTCGTCGGCAAGAGGCTGCCAGAGCAGACCATCGGGCAGCGGCTGCGCCCAGCCGGGTGATGCGAGGGCGAAGAAGCGGCCGGTGCCGACGGCGGCAAGCTTGACCTCAGCCGTCACCGGCCGGTCACCCACCAGCGGTGGCACCGCTATCCCGTGCGTACGCAGCGTGGCGGTGACCTGGTCGTGCCAGGCCGGTGCGTCCGAACGGGCGAATCCGATCCAGTCGAGGTCGGTCAGGTCCTCGAGGCGCACGCCGGCCGGCCGGGCCGCCCGCGCGCTCCGGCCCGCCGTGAGGATCACCCCCATTGCCTCGCGCACCGCGAGCACGGCGTCCAGCTGCCCGTCCGACGGGAGATCACGGACCAACGCGACGTCGAGCTCGCCTGCCCGCAGCGCGGCGAGTTGCGCGCTGCTCGCGGAGTGCCGGACCTCGACCCGGACGTCGCCCTGCTCGACCGCCAGGGCGGCCAGCACCCGGGGCAGGAGCTCGGCGGGGAGCTCGAGCGGCACCCCGATCTGGAGCGACGACGTCCCGGCAGCGCCGCCGGCCTTGAGCCCGACGATCGCCTGCAGCGCCCGGTCGTGGTGGTCGATCAGGGCCCGCGCCTCGCGGAGCAGCGCCTGACCGGCGGGGGTCGGCCGCGCTCCGGTGTGGTCACGGATCAGCAGCTGGGCACCGAACTGCCGCTCCAGCGCGTGCATCGTCTGGGAGAGGGCGGACTGACTGACGTGCAGCTGACGGGCCGCGGCCGAGACGCCGCCGGCATCCGCGACGGCGACGAAGGCGCGCAGCTCCCGGATCTCCACGGGGCCATTCTCCGCCGAGGTCTGTTCACCGGGGCCAGCGTCCGCGCTTATGGGGGCCCGCACCGATCCCGGCAACCCGGGTGCCATGCCCGGTGCCCCGGATCGGTTCCCTCCCTCGACAGCATCACGCGAACGAGAGAGCTCCCACATGACTACTGACCTCACCGGCTCCGTCGCCCTCGTCACGGGCGGCAACAGCGGCATCGGACGCGCAGCGGCCGTACGCCTGGCCGGACTCGGCGCCCACGTCATCGTGACCGGGCGCGACGCGACCCGCGGCGAGGCGGCCGTCGACGCCATCCGCGCCGACGGCGGCAAGGCCGACTTCGTCGCGGCCGAGCTGACCGACGAGGCGAGTGCCCGCGAGCTGGCCCGCCGCGCCGTCGACCTCGGCGGCGGCCACGTCGACATCCTCGTCAACAACGCCGGCGTCTTCCCGTTCGGCCCGACCCCGTCGCACACCGAGGCCGAGTTCGACACGGTCTATGCCGTCAACGTCAAGGTGCCGTTCTTCCTCGTCGCCGAGCTGGCGCCCGCCATGGTGGAGCGCGGCAAGGGGGCGATCATCAACGTCACGACCATGGTCGCGGAGTTCGGCCAGTCGGGGATGGCGCTGTACGGCTCCAGCAAGGCGGCCCTCGTGCTGCTGACGAAGGCGTGGGCGGCCGAGTTCGGGCCTTCCGGCGTACGCGTCAACGCCGTCAGCCCCGGCCCCACGCGTACCGAGGGCACGGCAGGCATGGGCGACGCCCTGGACCAGCTGGCGAGCACGACGCCGCACGGCCGTCCCGGGCTGCCGGACGACATCGCCGCCGCCATCGCCTACCTGGCGACCGACGACGCCGCCTACGTGCACGGGGCCGTGCTGCCGGTCGACGGCGGCCGCATCGCCGTCTGAGCGCGTACGGGTTCGGGCTAGGCGCCGACCAGGTCGATGTCGGCCGACGCCAGCCCGTGCACGAACGCGTTGGGCATGTCGACGACCGACCCGCCCGGCGTGAGCGACAGGCTCTCGACCCGCTTCACGAACTCCTCGAAGAAGACCCGGATCTCCAGCCGCGCGAGGCCGGCGCCCAGGCAGAAGTGGGTGCCGAGGCCGAACGCGATGTGGTCGTTGGGCTTGCGGGTGACGTCGAAGCCCTCCGGGTCGGTGAAGTGCCCGGGGTCGCGGTTGGCCGAGCCGTAAAGCAGGACGACCTGCTGGCCGGCCTTGATGGTCTGCCCGCCGATCTCGTAGTCGCGGGTGGCGACGCGGCACATGTTGTGGATCGGCGTGACGTAGCGGATGAACTCCTCGACCGCCGTCGTGATGTCGGCGCCGGCCTTGAGCGCGGCCCACTGGTCGGGGTGGGAGATGAGGTTGAGCAGGGTGCGGGCGATGACCGTGCGGGTGGTCTCGGCGCCGCCGTCGAGCAGGAGCAGGCAGTCGGAGCCGACCTCGGCCTGATTGATCGGGCGGCCGTCGACCTCGCTCTGCGTCCAGATCGTCATGATGTCGTCGGCCGGGCAGCGCTTCTTCTCCTCGAAGAGCTCCGCAGCGGCGCCGAAGAACGACACCGCACTGTTGGCCCCGGCCTCGTCGAAGTAGCGCGGGCCGCCGCCCAGCACGATGGTCTCCTCCGACCAGGCCTTGAGCTTGCGCCAGTCGTCCTCGGGGAAGCCGAGCAGCCAGCCGATCATGCGGGCCGGCAGCGGCGCCGCCAGCTCGTCGATGACCTCGACCGAGCCCTTGGCGAGGGCGGCGTCGAGCAGGTCGCCGACAACGGCCCTGACGTGGTCCTCACGCTTCGACACCGCGCGCGGGGTGAAGTTGCGGCTCACCAGCTTGCGGCGGACGGCGTGCTCCGGGTTGTCCAGGCCGATGATCGCCGGGTCGGCCGGCAGGTTGGGCCGGTAGCCGCCCTTGTTCTGGTCGGAGTTGATGAAGTCCTTGTCGTTCGTCTCGATCTCGACGATGTCGTCGTAGCGGAAGATGCCCCACAGCTCGTTGACCTCGTCCCAGGCGACGGGGGCGTGCTCCCGGTGCCAGGCGTAGGAGTCGAAGGGGTCGAGATACCACTCGCCATCGAGCAGGTCGAGCGCAGGACGGGTCACCATGCGTCGATTGTGACCGACGGCGCGGCCGCGCGTGGGCCGGACGTGCCGACCGCTAACGCAGCAGCGGCACGGAGCGGGGCAGCAGCGAGATCGGACCCGGCCGGGCGAGCGCGTATCCCTGGCCGAGATCGCAGCCGGCGGCGCGCAGCAGCTCGACCTGCGCCGCATTTTCGATGCCCTCGGCGACGACCACCAGCTCCAGCGCGCTCGCCAGCCCGCAGACGGCCTTGGCGAAGTCGAATTTGCGGCTGTCCGGCGCCAGCTCGGCCGTGAACGACCGGTCGAGCTTGACGAAGTCGAGCGACAGCTCCGACAGGTAGCGCAGCGAGGACCAGCCGGTGCCGAAGTCGTCCAGCCCGACCCCGACCCCGAGTTCGGCCAGCGAGGCGAGGGTCCGCTCGACCGTCTCGCCGGCGACCAGCAGCGTGCGCTCGGTGAGCTCCAGCAGGAAGCCGGCGCCGTCCAGCTGGTGCTCCTCCAGCAGGTCCGACAGCCAATCGGCGAAGCCGGGCGTGGCCAGGGTGCGCGCGGAGACGTTGATCGAGAAGACCGGGCAGCGACCGCTGCCGCGGGCGCTCAGGCGGCGCACCTCGTCGACGACGTTGCGGATCACCCAGCGGTCGAGGTCGGCGATGAGGCCGGTCTCCTCCGCGACCCCGATGAAGATCTCCGGGGCGATCGGCAGGCCTTCGGGGCTGTCCAGCCGGGCGAGCGCCTCGGCGGCGATGACGGAGCCGGTGCGCAGGTCCGCGACGGCCTGGTAGTGCAGCCGAAGCCCGTCGCCGGTGAGCGCCGAGCGCACCTGCTGCTCGACCGCGCGCCGGCGTCCGAGCCGGCGGCGTACCGCTCCGGCGAAGACCTCGAGCCGGTTACGGCCGCCCTGCTTCGCCGCGTACAGCGCGACATCGGCCTGCTGGAGCAGGCTGTCCGGGTCCGTCCGGCAGTCCTGCGCCAGGGCGAGGCCGATGGAGGCCGACACCATCGAGCCGACCGGCTCCGCGTACGCCCGGCGCAGCTCCTTGAGCAGCCGGCCGCCGAGCAGCTCCGCCTCACTGCGGTCGCTCACCTCGGCGACGAGGATCAGCTCGTCGCCGCCGAGCCGGGCCACCGTGTCACCGGAGCGCGACGCGCGGACCAGCCGCCGGGCCGCCTCGACGATGACCGCGTCACCGCAGGCGTGCCCGTACGTGTCGTTGATGGCCTTGAACCGGTCGAGGTCGAGCAGGAAGACCGCCACCGCACCACCGCGGCGGTCCAGCCGCTCGAGGGCGGTCGAGAGCCGGTCCATGAGCAGCGCGCGGTTGGCGAGCCCGGTCAATCCGTCGCGCAACGCGAGCTTCTCGAGCTGCTGCTGGGCGGCGTAGCGCTCCGAGACGTCGCGGGTGGTCGCGAAGATCTCGTACCCGCCCGTGTCGTCGTCGGCGATCGCGCTCCACGTGGTCTCCAGCCAGCGCCAGTCGCCGTTGCCGTGCAGGAAGCGGTACGCGAGCGTCTTCGGCGGGCCCCCCGCCTCCACCCGCGAGAGCGCGTCCGCGACGACGGCCTGGTCCTCGGGGTGCACCCGGCCGCCCGGGCCGTGCGGGGAGGTGAGCTCCTCGGGCTCGAAGCCCAGCACGTGGGTCGCCGCCGGTGAGACGTAGGCGAAGGTGCCGTTCGGGCGCATCCGCGCGATGACGTCGAGCGAGTGCTCGGCGAGCAGCCGATAGCGCTCCTCGGAGCCCGCCAGCCGCTCCCGGTCCGAGCGCTGCGCCGACCGCAACTCGGTGACGTCCGAGGCGATCTCCCCGACAGCGGTCACCTCGCCGTCCGGCCCGAAGACCGGGAAGCGGACCATCGCGTACGCCTTCGCGTCGCCGTCGGGGCCGGTCGCGGCGATGTCGCGGACACGCGTGCGGCCGTCCTCGAGCACCTGCCGGTACGCCGCCGCTGCCGCCTCGCCGTCCTCGATCGCCACGTCGGTGCGGCCGACCAGCTGCTCGGGCCGCGCGTCGAGCAGACCCGCGTACTCGCGGTTGGCGGTGACCAGGCGGCCGGTGTGGTCGCGGACGCTGAGGGCGGCCGGCATGTTGGCGAGCACCGCCTGCAGGAGGGCCTTCGCCTGCCGGGCGTCGCGCTCGGCCGTCCGGGCCCGGTCGACGTCGACCAGCAGCAGACTGCGTCCGCCGGCTCCGTCGGCTCCGCCGGCTCCGTCGGGATCGTCGGGGACGACGACGGACGTCCCGTTCAGCGCGACCCACGTCCAGGTGCTGACCTCGGCTTGCGGGTCACCGACGCGGAACTCGAGGCTGGGCGCCCCGGCCACGAGGGGGCTGCCGGCCCGGGAGACGGCTGCGGCGAAGGAGGGCGCCAGGGCTCCGGCGACGGCCGCCCGGTCCGACGGGTGCACCAGGTCGAGGAAGGCACGGCCGGCCAGGGCCGCGACAGGGCCACCGAAGAGCTCCGCGACGCTCCCGGCGGCGGAGCGCACGACCAGCTGCCCGTCCAGGTCGATCGTCACCGCGCCGGTCCGGATGGTGGGGGTCTGGATGCCGGGCGCGGACCCGCGCACCGGAGATCCGCGGCGGTCGCGAGGACGGCCGGTCCGGGGTGGCTCCTGGATCGCGCTCATGTCGGGCGCAGTATCGACGCGCGCACGGGTCGATTGAGCCACGACGGAAGCCGATCTGCGCGCACCCGCCGGACGGGGCGGCGAGGCGCGTCACAGCCGGTCGATCACCGTCCGCAGGTCACGAGCACGGTACGGACGGACTGGGACGTGGGGCGGACGCTCAGTCGTCGGCGCGCTGGCTCGGGATGCCCGACAGGAGGCGACGGACCTCCGCCTCGCGGTAACGACGGTGGCCACCCAGCGTGCGGATGGAGGTGAGCTTGCCGCTCTTGGCCCAGCGCGTCACCGTCTTCGGGTCGACCCGGAACATGGTGGCGACCTCCGCCGGTGTGAGCAGTGGCTCGCTCTCAGGCGTGTGCGCTGTCATGTTGCTTCCCCTTTGGTCACCGGTGGCGATGAGCCTGCCGGCACAACAGTATTTTCGCGGTAAGACCGGCTTGTCCGAAATGGCCCAACCGGGTCATTCGAGGACTAGTCACCCGTTGTGACTGCGGTGGGCGAAGATGATCACGCCCCCACACACTTCTCGGCGTTCAGCTCGCGTTCTCGAGCTGCTGCAACGGACGCCATCGGCCGATCACGCGCTCGTACGCGGCCTGTGCGTCGGCGCCGCGACCCTCACCCAGCGCGACGAGGGAGTCGGCGACGTCGATCACCGAGGTGTCGGCCCGCAGCTCGTCGTCGGTGAGCAGGTCGACGAGGCCCGCGTAGTCCAGCTCGACCCGGGAATGCGGGTGGAACTCCTCGAGCCAGCGCCCGAGCTGCTCGAGGCCCGCGACCGTGGCGGCCTCGGGCAGCGTGCGGCGCAGCGTCGCGAGCGCCCGGTGGTTACGCCGCCGGGCGGAGCTCATCGGAGCGACGTATCGCATCGACCGCTCACCCGCGCCGGTGACGAGGACGCGCTCGTTGGCGTCGAACGGGACGAACCACGGCAGCGGCACCAGATACGTGCACGAGACGACGTTGACCTTCATGCCCGGCGCCCGGCGCCGCCAGCGCTCCAGGTCGTCCTCCGCCTTGTCGGCGAGGGCCGCCGGCAGGAAGGCGTCGGCGATCGTCGACGCCATCCCCGACCGGAACTCGCCGGCCGCGATCAGGGTCCGGAGCCGGGTGCGCAGCGGGCAGACGTAGAGCAGCCCGTCGCCGGACTCGAGCAGCACCTGCCCCTCGGGCATGTCGAGGCTCAGACGGACGGCGGAGCGAACGGCAGCGGAACGCTCCAGGCGATCCAGCTCCGTCCTGCTGGGGACGGGACCGGCGTGGCGTAGGGCGGAGTAGCGCTGCTGCTCCTCCTCCGGAAAGGCCGCCAACGGCTCGTAGACGCGCAGGTAAGCCGCTGGCGCGCCGGGCAGGGCGGGCATGGGTTGATCCTGCCAGAGCCGCATCCGACGACCCCGTCAGGCGGGGCCGGGCCACCTGCGTGCCCGGGTGCCCAGCACCCTGTACGCTGACGACACGACATCAGCGCCGGGGCAGGTCCCCGTTGAAGGCTTTTGAGGGGGCTGAGCCATGGGACGCGGCCGTGCCAAGGCTAAGCAGACCAAGGTCGCTCGCGAGTTGAAATATCACTCGCCGTCCTGGGATCCGAGCAAGCTTCAGCAGGATCTGCGAGGTAGCGAAGCGCCGCCGACCCGCGTTGCCGACAGCGATGTCGAGCAGGACGGGGACGACGAGTATGCGTCATACGTCGATCCGTACGCCGAGGACGACGATGCGCCGCCACCGCGGCGGCGCTGAGCGCTCACCAGACAAACCCTGAACGGGGCCGCCTACGGGTGGCCCCGTTCGGCGTGCCCGTCATGTCCGCACGGGCAGCCTGGACGGCCGGGCTGGTGCGCCCGGCCGGCCAGTCGGTGCGTCAGTGCTGGTCGGTGACGTGCTGGTCGGTGACGTGCTGGTCGGTGACAGAGTCCCGGCTCGCCGCGGCTGCCGCGTTGCGCTTGCCGCCCTTGCGGGCCTCCCAGAAGACGCCCGCGATGGAGATGACCGCGATGACGGCGACGATCGGCAGGATGTACTTGTCGATGTGCACCTTGGGGCCGAGCGCGCGGCCCAGCAGCACGATGAGCTGGGTCCAGAGGATGCCGCCGACGAGGTTCCACACGAAGAACTTGCGGCCCGGCACCTGGGTGACCCCGCAGGCCGGGTTGATGAACGTGCGCACCACCGGGATGAACCGGGAGAACACGATCGCGAAGCTGTAGTGGAAGCGGTTCAGCAGCCGGTTCGTACGGTCGACGTTGTGCGGGTTGAACAGCTTCGACTGGGGTCTGTCGAAGATGCGGGGACCCGCCTTGTTGCCGATCAACCATCCGACCTGGGCGCCGATGACCGCGGCGACGGCCGTGCCGATCATGACGCTCGGCAGGCTGAGGTGCTCGTAGTCGGCGGACTTCACCGTGACGGCGCCGGCCAGGAAGAGCAGCGTGTCGCCGGGCAGGAAGAAGCCGATGAGCAGGCCCGTCTCCGCGAAGATGATGAGCAGGAGCCCGATCAGTCCCCAGGAGTTGATCAGGCTTTTCGCGTCGAGCAGATTCACCGCGTGATGCACCCCGACAGCGTAGGGGTCAAACCCTGCCCAGCCCGGCAGCTGCGGTCCATCTCCGGCCGGGTCACAGGCAGGGCGCCGCTTTCGACAGACGTCGGAAGCCGGAAGCTGATCACTCCTGCCGCATAGTTGCCGCATGGCGCGTGAGCTCGGGCAGGACTCCACCACCCCCCGGACACGGCGCCGGCTGGTCGTCGTCGGGGGCGACGCGGCCGGGATGTCGGCGGCGTCGCAGGCCCGGCGCCGCATGGGCCCGGACGAGCTGGAGATCCTCGCTTTCGACCGCGGGCCCGACACGTCGTTCTCCGCCTGCGGGATCCCGTACTGGATCGGCGACGTCGTCGGTGAGCGCAACGACCTGATCGCCCGTCACCCCGACGAGTTCCGCGAGCGCCAGCACATCAACGTGCGCCTGCACAGCCTGGTCACCGCCGTCGACCCGGTGGCCCGGGTGGTCACCGTCCAGGATCTCGCCGACGGCCGGACGTACACCGAGCCCTACGACGACCTGCTGCTCGCCACCGGTTCGCACCCGCGATGGCCGACGCTGCCGGGTTTCGATCCGGACGGCTCCGCCGGTGCCGCGACGACCGGGGTGCACGGAGTGCACTCGCTGGCGGACGGGGCCCGCGTACGGGCGGATCTCGAGCGGTTGCTGGCCGCGGCCGAGCGCTCGGGGTCGACGGCGCCGCTGCGGGCGGTGGTGCTGGGCGCGGGGTACGTCGGCATGGAGACGGCCGAGGCCCTGCTGCTGCGCGGCGCCGACGTCACGGTGGTGGACCGTTCCGTCGCTCCCTTCTCGACCCTCGATCGCGACATGGGTGCGCACCTCGTCGAGCGGCTCGCGGTCGACAGCCCGCGGCTGCACCTGCGGCTGTCGTCCGCCGCGGCCCGCCTGGAGTCGGACGACAGCGGCCGGGTGACGGAAGTGGTGACCGCCGACGGCGACGTCCTGGCCGCCGATCTGGTCATCGTCGGGCTCGGGGTGGAGCCGGAGACGGCGCTGGCCCAAGCCGCCGGGATTCCGATCGGCGCCTCCGGCGGCATCGTGGTCGACCGGCGCATGCGTACGTCGGTGGCGGGCGTGTGGGCCGCGGGTGACTGCGTCGAGTCCCACCACCGGATCAGCTCGCGACCGGTCGTCCTCGCGCTCGGCACCCACGCCAACAAGCAGGGCCGGGTCGCGGGCGACAACATCACCGGCACCTACTCCGCCTTCGCCGGGGTCATCGGCACGGCCGCCACCAAGGTGTGCAGCCTCGAGGTCGGGCGGACCGGCCTGGGGAGCGCCGAGGCCGAGGCCGCCGGCTTCGCCGTCGTCGCCCACGCCGTCGACTCGACCACCCGCGCGAGCTACTACCCCGGCGCCGCCGCGATCCGGGTCAAGCTGATCGCCGAACGCGGCACCGGGCGCCTGCTCGGCGCCCAGATCGTCGGCGGAGAGGGCAGCGCCAAACGGATCGACGCGCTGGCCCTCGCCATCTGGAACGGGATGACCGCGTACGAGCTGTTCTCCGCCGACCTCTCTTATGCGCCCCCGTTCTCCCCCGTCTGGGACCCGGTCGTGATCGCGGCCCGCAAGATGCACGACGTGGTGCAGGCCGACGACCGGCGCGGCGGCGGGCTGGACTGAACGGCCGCCGGACGCCCCCGCCGGTCTGGCACACTCGCGCTACCAGCCCCGACACCCACGACAGATGCCGAGGTCGCCATGCCTATCGCCACGCCCGAGATCTACGCCGACATGCTCGACCGCGCCAAGGCGGGCCGCTTCGCCTACCCGGCCATCAACGTGTCGAGCAGCCAGACGCTGAACGCCGCGATCCGCGGCTTCGCCGAGGCGGAGAGCGACGGGATCATCCAGGTCTCGACCGGCGGCGCCGAGTTCCTGTCCGGCACCACCGTCAAGAACATGGTGATGGGCGCGCAGGCGCTGGCGGAGTTCGCGCACTTCACGGCCGACGCCTTCCCGGTCAACATCGCGCTGCACACCGACCACTGCCCGAAGAACAAGCTCGACGGCCTCATGCGCCCGCTGATCGCGATCAGCCAGGAGCGCGTCGCCGCGGGCAAGCTGCCGCTCTTCCAGAGCCACATGTGGGACGGCAGCGCCGTGCCGCTGGACGAGAACCTGCAGATCGCGCAGGAGCTGCTCGCCGCGTGCGCCAAGGCCCGCATCGTCATGGAGCTCGAGATCGGCGTCGTCGGCGGCGAGGAGGACGGGGTCGTCGGCGAGATCAACGACAAGCTCTACACCACGCCCGAGGACGCACTGCTCACCGCCGAGGCGCTCGGCACCGGGGAGAACGGCCGCTACATGCTGGCCGCGACGTTCGGCAACGTGCACGGCGTCTACAAGCCCGGAAACGTCAAGCTGCGCCCGAGCATCCTGCACGACATCCAGGTCGCCGTCGGCGAGAAGGTCGGCCGGGAGAAGCCGTTCGACCTCGTCTTCCACGGCGGCTCCGGCTCCGCGCTCGAGGAGATCCGCGAGGCGCTCGACTACGGCGTCGTGAAGATGAACGTCGACACCGACACCCAGTACGCGTACACCCGCCCGGTGGCCGACCACATGCTGCGCAATTACGACGGCGTGCTGAAGATCGACGGCGAGGTCGGCGACAAGAAGACCTACGACCCCCGCGCGTGGGGCAAGGCCGCCGAGACCGGCATGGCCGAGCGGGTCGTGCGCGCCTGCCAGGACCTCCGGTCGGCCGGCCAGCACCGCTGATCTTTCGTGACGCTGAGTAGCAAACCGCTGGACCCAGCGTCACGGTGTGACCACCTGACCATCACCCATTCGGATGAGAAACGGGCGAGCACCACCACATATCGGCGCTAGCGGGTTGCAAGCGCCCCGCATGTAGCCAGTAGGTTGGCCGCGCACCCATCACTGTGGGTGCTCGCCTGCCGGCAACGCCAAATCCTGCCACCGGCCCGGGCGGCTCCGCGACACGTTGCGGCAGGAGCGGGGGACCCAGGTAAGCGGCTGTGACCGATCGCCCTGCGATCGGACCGGCCTAGGGGTGAAGTACGCCGACACGGGAGACCGTGCCGGCGTGCCGGGCGAGATCGTCCCGTCCGAACCCGACAGCTCACCTCGTCGGCGTCGGAGGATCTCCATGCGGGTTTCCCTGCGCTCACGCAAGTCCATCGCGGCCGTCACCATGGCCGGCGTCGGGATCAGCGTCGCCATCGCGGCCGCCGCCCCGGCCAGTGCCGACCTCGCCTCGATCCGCCAGTGCGAGTCCGGCGGCAATTACGGCACCAACACCGGCAACGGCTTCTACGGCGCCTACCAGTTCACGCAGCAGACCTGGAACGGGCTCGGCTACGGGGGCGTGCCGAGTGACGCGTCGCCGGCGGTGCAGGACCAGGCGGCAGCGCAGCTCCTCGCCCAGAGCGGCAGCAGCCCGTGGCCGGTCTGCGGCGCCGGCAGCGGCGGCGGCGGCGGGTACACCGGCTACACCGGCGGCGGCGGCTCCGTCACCACCTCCTACACCGCGCCCGTCACCACGGTGGCCGCCCCGGTGATCACGAACATCCACGGCAACTTCAGCCTGGACAACGTCAGCCAGGTGCGCGACGACGTGAAGGCGTTCCAGAAGCTGCTGGTCAAGGCGCACTACAAGGTGACGGTCGACGGCCAGTACGGCCCCGAGACCGTGGCCGCCACCGAGAAGTGGCAGAAGGCCAAGCGCCTGACCGTCGACGGCGTCGTCGGGCCGGAGACCTGGAAGGCGTCGGGCCTCAAGTAGGGCTCCGCAAGCAAGGCCTCCCCGGGCCGGTGACGTTCGCGTTGCCGGCCCGGCGGGCAAGGCACCGGCATGACTTCTGAGCAGTCCGGCCGGCCGCGCCTGTCGGCGCTCGGCCTGTCGCCGGGCAAGCACGCGCGGCTGCACCGGATCCTGTACCGGCACGGCCTCGGCAACGGCACCGCGCTGTTCCTGCCGTACGACCAGGGCCTCGAGCACGGCCCGCGTGACTTCTTCGCGAACCCGGACGCCGCCGACCCCGCCTACATCGTGCGGCTCGCGGTCGACGGCGGCTTCAACGGGGTCGCCCTGCAGATCGGGTCGGCGCAGAAGTTCTTCTGGAAGTTCGCCGGCGAGGTGCCACTGGTGCTCAAGCTGAACGGCAAGACCGAGATCGGCCCGAGCGACTCGCCCCTGTCGCCGCTCAACGCCTCGGTCGAGGACGCCGTGCGCCTCGGCGCGGATGCCGTCGGCTACACGCTCTACGTCGGCTCCCCCGACGAGCGCGTCGACTTCGACCAGTTCCGCCGGGTGCGCGAGGACGCCGAGCGCCTCGGCATGCCGGTGATCGTGTGGGCGTACCCACGCGGCAGCGCGGTCGACGCAAAGGGCGGCAAGGAGTCGTTCTACGCCGTCGACTACGCCGCGCGTACGGCCGCTGAGCTGGGCGCCGACATCGTCAAGGTCAACTTCCCCGACCCGACGGCCCGCGAGGGCGTGCCCGAGGCGTACGACGCGGACTTCACCACCGAGGAGGCGATCGCGGCGGTGGTGCGCTCGGCGAGCCGATCCCTCGTGCTCATCTCCGGCGGCGAGAAGGCCGGTGACGACGCCATGCTCGACAAGAGCCGCGAGTCGCTCGAGGCGGGGGCCACCGGTCTCATCTTCGGACGCAACATCTGGCAGCGGCCCCGCGACGAGTCGCTCCGCTTCGTGGACGCCCTGAAGGCCGTGCTCGCCAAGTTTCCCCGCCCCGCCTGACTTGAGTGTGATTTAACTCACAGGAGGTTTGTGGAGGGTGCTCGCCCACGACAGGCTGTGCGGAGTTCGCCCAGGGGGCGGGCAGCCGTACCCGATCGCCTAATTCTGCCCCGGGTCGCGGCCCCAGACGAAGATCTTGGGCAGGAGCGGGGGACCCACACGTCTTCCGGCCACACGCCCGCCAGGGTGTGCGGCCTCGGGGTGAAGCCGGAGCGCATCGATCACATCGGTGCCCCGGCCGGGCCAGTACCGGCCCGAACCCGACAGCTCACCTCGCAGGCGTCGGGAAGGGTCACCCTTTGCGTGCTCGCTCGCGCGTTTCTCGCTCACTTCGCCGCGCCGTACCGGCCGGCCTCGCCGCGCTGACGATCGCCGGGTTCGCCGGCGCCTGCCAGCCGACGAACTCCCCGTCGGACAACGACCTGGCCCGGCTGCGCATGTGCGAGTCCGGTGGCAACTACAGCATCAACCTAGGCACCGGCTTCTCCGGCGCTTACCAGTTCGCCGACAGCACCTGGACCGGCATGGGCTACGGCGGCGTCGCCAGCCAGGCCCCGCCGTGGGTGCAGGACGAGGCCGTCCGCCAGCTCTGGCGTCAGATGGGCTGGGCGCCGTGGCCGGGCTGCCGGGCCGCGCTCGGCCTGGGCTGACCTGAACCGACGGCTGAGCTGAACGGCCGGGGTGGGGTCATCGCCCCACCCCGGCCGCCTTTCTGCGGCTGCACGGCAGGATGGGTGTCGTGATGACGCCGTTCGAAGGATCCCTGTGACCGCGCTCGGCCCCGGGGCGAACCTGTTCCCCGGTCCGCCCCCGACCCGCCTGCCGTCCGACCCGAGGCCGGTCGCCGAGCTCACGGCCGGTGACGACCCGGCGGTCGTCGCCGCCGCCTACCCAGCCTCGAGCTTCGGCTGGGCCGCCCTCGCCCAGCGCGCCGCCGCGGCCGGGAGCTGGATCGAGTCGTACGCGTACGCCCGGGTCGGCTACCACCGCGGCCTCGACTCGCTGCGCCGCGCCGGCTGGAAGGGCACCGGCCCCGTGCCGTGGTCGCACCAGCCCAACCGCGGCGTCCTGGTGTGCATCTCCGCCCTCGGTGCCGCAGCCGCCGCCATCGGCGAGACCCCCGAGGTCGACCGGTGCCGGGCGCTCCTGTTCGACTGCGACCCGACGATCGACCCGGACGCCCCGCTCACCCTCGTCTGACCGGCGGGCGGGCCCGGCGCCCGCCTGCCGTGACGAACGACCCGGCGAAGAACCGCTATTCTCTGGCCACGTGCCAGCACTCGTGCTCGTCGGCGCCCAGTGGGGCGACGAGGGCAAAGGAAAAGCGACCGACCTGCTCGGTGGTCGGGTCGACTACGTCGTCCGCTACCAGGGCGGCAACAACGCCGGCCACACGGTGGTCATCGGCGAGGAGTCGTACGCGCTCCACCTGATCCCGAGCGGGGTGCTGCGTCCCGAATGCATCCCGGTCATCGGCAGCGGGGTGGTGGTCGACCCCGGCGTGCTGCTCGAGGAGATGGCCGGCCTGCGCGAGCGGGGCATCGACGTCTCCCGGCTGCAGATCAGCGCCGGAGCGCACTTGATCATGCCGCACCACCGTGCCCTGGACAAGGTCACCGAGCGCTACCTCGGCAAGGCCAAGATCGGCACGACCGGCCGCGGCATCGGGCCCGCGTACGGCGACAAGGTCGCCCGGATGGGCATCCGCGCGCAGGACCTGCTCGACCCGGGCATCTTCCGGGCCAAGCTGGAGCTCGCGTTGCGCGAGAAGAACCAGGTCCTGACCAAGGTCTACAACCGGCGGGCCATCGACGTCGACGAGGTCTGCGAGGAGTACGGCGGCTACGCCGAGCAGCTTGCGCCGCACATCGCCGACACCGGTCTGCTGCTGTCGAACGCGCTCGACGCCGGCGAGGTCGTGCTGCTCGAGGGCAGTCAGGGCACCCTGCTCGACGTCGACCACGGCACCTATCCGTTCGTCACGTCCAGCAACCCGACCGCCGGCGGCGCCGCCACCGGCTCGGGCATCGGCCCCAACCGCATCACCCGGGCTATCGGGATCGTCAAGGCCTACACCACCCGCGTGGGCTCGGGTCCGTTCCCGACCGAGCTCGAGGACGCGGACGGCGAGCGCCTGCGCGCCATCGGTCACGAATTCGGGGTCACCACCGGCCGGGCCCGCCGCTGCGGCTGGTACGACGCGGTGATCGTCCGCTACGCGGTGCGCGTCAACGGGCTGACCGACCTGTTCCTCACCAAGCTCGACGTGCTGTCGGAGTGGGAGACCATCCCGGTCTGCGTCGGCTACGAGGTCGACGGCGAGCGCACGACCGAGATGCCGATGACGCAGACCGGCTTCCACCACGCGAAGCCCGTCTACGAGGAGCTCCCCGGCTGGGGCACCGACATCACGGCCGCCCGCTCCCTGAGCGACCTGCCGAAGGAGGCGCGCGAGTACGTGAGCTTCCTCGAGGAGCAGGCGCGCTGCCCGATCTCCGCCATCGGGGTCGGCCCGGGCCGCGACGAGACCATCGTCCTGCGCGATCTCGTCTGACCCGGCGCCGAATGGTCAGCTCGTGAAGGTGCGCTCGTGAAGGTGCTGGTCGTCGGCTCCGGCGGCCGCGAGTCGGCGCTGGTCGCCGCCCTCGTCCGCGATCCCCACGTCGACGCGATCGTCTGCGCCCCGGGCAATCCCGGCACCGAGCAGGACGCCGACAACCGGCCGCTCGACCTCGGCGCCCCCGACGTGCCGGGTCTGATCGCCGACCTCGCCGAGCAGGTCGGCGCCGACCTGACCATCGTGGGGCCCGAGGCGCCGCTGGTGGCAGGGGCCGCCGACGAGCTGCGCCTTCGCGGGCTGGCCTGTTTCGGGCCGAACGCCGCCGCCGCCCGGCTCGAGGGCAGCAAGGCCTTCGCCAAGGAGGTGATGGAGGCCGCCGGCGTCCCGACGGCCCGCGGTCGCGACCACCACGACGTGCCGACCGCGCTCGCCGACCTCGACGAATTCGGCCCGCCCTACGTCGTGAAGTTCGACGGCCTGGCCGCCGGCAAGGGCGTGACCGTCACCGACGACCACGACGTCGCCGCAGCTGCGGTGCGCGCCGCCCTGACCCCCCACGCCGGTGACGCGACGCCGCCCAAGGTCGTCCTTGAGGAGTTCCTGCCCGGGCCCGAAGTGTCCCTGTTCTGCGTCGTCGGCCCGGACGGCACCGTGGTGCCGCTCAGCCCGGCCCAGGACTTCAAGCGGGCGTACGACGGCGACGCCGGGCCCAACACCGGCGGGATGGGCGCGTACTCACCGCTGCCCTGGACCCCGGCCGACCTCAGCGAGCAGGTGGTGCGCACGATCGCGCAGCCCACCGTCGCCGAGATGGCCCGGCGCGGCACCCCGTTCTCCGGGCTGCTCTACGTCGGCCTTGCCCTCACGCCGGACGGGCCGAAGGTCATCGAGTTCAACGTCCGCTTCGGGGACCCCGAGACCCAGGCCGTGCTCGCCCGGCTGGACAGCCCGCTGACGGAGCTGCTCGCCGGCGGCACCCCGATCTGGAGCAGCGACGCGGCGGTCACCGTGGTCGTGGCCGCGCCCGGGTATCCGGAGGCGCCGCGCACCGGCGGGGTCATCAGTGGGCTGGACGCCGCAGCCGCCGTCGAGGGCGTGAGCGTGCAGCACGCCGGCACCCGCCGCGCGTCCGACGGCTCCGTGGTCAGTGCCGGCGGGCGCGTGCTCGCCGTGACCGGGCGCGGGTCCGATCTCGCCGCTGCGCGAGAATGCGCGTACGAGGCCGTCGCGAAGCTGTCCATCGCCGGCGGCCTGCACGTCCGCACGGACATCGCCTTGCACAGGATCGCTGCACACAGGAACGACGAAGGGAACCCCGGTGGCTGACGCCGCTTCAGTGAAGGTCGCGATCGTTTACGGGTCGCCGAGCGACGCCAACGTGATGAGCAAGGCGGGCGCCATGCTCGACCGGTTCGGCGTCGGCTACGAAGAGGTGTCGATCTCGGCGCACCGGGCGCCGAAGGTGCTGGTCGACTGGCTGTCCGGGCTGACCGAGCGCGGCATCGAGGTCATCATCGCGGGCGCCGGGCTGTCGGCCGCGCTCCCCGGCGTGGTGGCCGCCCACACCGTGCTGCCCGTGATCGGCGTGCCGATCAAGGGCGGGGCGCTCGACGGGCTCGACGCGCTGCTGTCCATCTCGCAGATGCCGCCGGGTGTCCCCGTCGCCTGCGTCGGCCTCGACAACTCGACCAACGCGGCCGTCCTGGCCTGCCAGATCATCGCGACCGCCGACCCGGCGCTGCGCACCAAGCTCCAGGCGTTCAAGGACTCGTTCGAGCAGGACGCGACCGCCCGGCTCGCCGGCAAGAGCTGACCGCACCATGATCGAGCGCTACACCCTCCCCGCGATGGGCCGGGTCTGGTCCGAGGCCCACAAGTACGAGCTCTGGTGCCGCGTCGAGCTGCTGGTGCTGGAGGCCCACGCGCGGGCGGGTGTGGTGCCGGAGTCGGCGGTCGAGCCGGTGCGCAACGCGCCGCCTCCGACCCCCGAGGCCGTCGCGGAGATCGAGGCGGTCACCCAGCACGACGTGATCGCGTTCCTGTCGGCGTGGGCGGACCAGACCACGCCGCGAGAGGCCGCCGCCTACATGCATTTCGGCATGACGTCATCGGACCTGCTCGACACCGCCCTGGCGTTGCAGCTGGTCGAGGCCACCGACCTGCTGCTGGAGAAGGCCGACACGCTCGTCGGCGTGCTGCGTGACCTGGGGCTCGCCCATCGGGCGACGCTGAAGGTCGGCCGCACGCACGGCATCCACGCCGAGCCGACCGTCTTCGGCCACCGCGTCGCCGACCTCGCCTTCGGCATGGCCCGCTGCCGCGACCGGCTGCGTGCCGCCCGGGCCGCGGTCGCCTACTGCACGATCAGCGGGGCCGTGGGCACGTACTCCAACATCGACCCGGCCGTCGAGACGGAGGTGGCGGCCGCGCTCGGGCTGACGCCGGCTCCGGTGGCCACCCAGGTGGTGCTGCGCGACGGCATCGCCGACTGGGTCGCCGCCCTGGCCGGGCTCGCCACGATGTGCGAGGCGTTCGCGCTCGAGGTCCGGCACGGCCAGCGCACGGAGGTGCGCGAGCTCTCCGAGCCGTTCGGCAGCGGGCAGAAGGGCTCGTCCGCCATGCCGCACAAGAAGAACCCGATCATGAGCGAGCGCATCGCCGGCATGGCCCGGATCGTGCGGGCGCTGTACGTCCCGGTGCTCGAAGGCGTGCCGCTGTGGCACGAGCGCGACATCTCGCACAGCTCGACCGAGCGCATCGCCCTGCCCGATGCGTCGATCGCCACCGACTACCTGCTCAACCTGACGACCCGCCTGGCCAAGGGCCTGGTCGTCGACCCGGAGCGGATGCGGCACAACCTCGACTCGACCGGCGGGTTGATCTACACGTCGACCGTGCTGCTCGCCCTGGTGGAGGGCGGTCTGTCGCGGGAGGACGCATACGCGATCACGCAGGCTGCCGCGATGGAGACCTGGCGGACGGGCGTGCCGTTCCGCGAGACCCTGCGCACCCACGCCAAGGACCGGTCGCTCGACCTCGACGAGGCCGCGCTCGACGAGGTGTGCCGCCCGGAGCGCTACGTCGAGCGGCTCAGCGGAGTGTTCGACCGGCTCGCGTCCCTCAGCTGACGGCGCGGCACCCACCCTCATTCGCGACAAGCAATCCGGTGTCGCCAGAAGGTGGATGTCCCTTTTCTCGACGACAAGCATTCCGGTGTACAGCCTGGACACCGGATTGCTTGTCGTCGTCAAAAGCATGATTGGACGCCTGGCGACACCGGATTGCTTGTACGGCCCGGGGCCGGTCGAGAAGCGCCCGCGGACCAGGGTGGTTTGCCGCACCCGAGGGCATGGGAGGCTCCCTGCGTGCGCAACGAAGACCCCGTCGACCTGACCGTGACCCTGCCTGAAGGCGGCCGCCTCGATGCCGAAGAGGTGCGCGGCTACCTCGAGGGCGAGCTGCGCACCCGCGCCGAGGTCACCGCGGCCGACGGGGAGGTGCTCACCGTCCACGCCTACCGGCAGGAGGAGGCCGAGTCCGTCGCCGACGAGCTGGTGATGAAGCTGTCGAAGATGGAGCGGGCCGAGGGCTGCACCGTGCGCTGGACCGACGACTCGGGCAACGCTGTCGTGCGGTCGGTCGAATGACCCGCCCCGCCCCCCGGAGCTAGCGGTGTTCGACCTGGCCCAGGCGGCCGTCGAGGCCGCGCTCGCCGCCGGAGCCCGCTTCGCCGACGCGCGCGTCGTGGTGAATCGCGAGCAGCGCCTGCGGGCGCAGGACGGCGTGCTCGAGGACCTGAGCCAGGGCGAGAGTGCCGGGCTCGGGGTCCGGGCCCTCGTCGGCGCGGGCTGGGGGCATGCCTCCACGCCGGTGCTGGACGAGCGGTCGGTACGCGCCGCCGGTGAGCGCGCTGCCGAGGCCGCCCGCGCGGCCGCCGCCGTGCCCGGGCCGGACCTGACGCTGCTTCCCGAGACGCCCGTCGTCGCCGAGTGGGAGAGCACGTACGTCGAGGACCCGCTCGCGGTCCCGATCGACGAGAAGGCCGCACTGCTCATCGGCGTCACGCAGGCGATGAAGTCCGCCGGCGCCGACCTGGCGACCGCGCTGATGGCCGTGTGGGACGTCGAGACCTGGCTGGTGTCCAGCGAGGGCACCCGTATCCGGCAGCGCGTACGCAAGTGCGGCGGCGGCATGAACGCGACCGCCGTCGGGGAGCGCGAGACCCAGCGCCGCAGCTATCCCAGCGCCTTCGGCCACTACGGCACGGTCGGCTACGAGCTGATCCGCTCCTTCGACCTGCCGGCCCACACCGAGCGGCTGGCCACCGAGGCGCGCGCGCTGCTCACCGCGCCCGAGTGCCCCTCGACCACAACCGACCTCATCCTCGGCAGCGAGCAGATGGGTCTGCAGATCCACGAGTCGATCGGGCACGCGGTGGAGCTCGACCGCATCCTCGGCTGGGAGGCAGCCTTCGCCGGCACCTCGTGGCTGGACCTCGCCCAGCTCGGCAGCCTGCGCTACGGCAGCGAGCTGCTCAACATCACGGCCGACGCCACCATCCCCGGGGCGCTCGGCTCGTTCGGCTACGACGACGAGGGCACGCCCGCCCACGCGGTCGACATCGTGCGCGACGGCCTGTGGGTCGGGGTGCTCTCCGGGCGTGACTCGGCGGCCCGGGCGGGGCTCGAGCGCAGCGGCGCCGCCATCCGCGCGGACGGGTGGAGCCGGATGCCGATGGTGCGCATGACGAACGTCGGCCTGCTGCCCGGCAGCTCCTCGCTGGACGAGATCATCGGGGCGACCGCCGACGGCGTCTACATGGAGAACAACCGCTCCTGGTCGATCGACGACCGGCGACGCAACTTCCAGTTCGGCTGCGAGGTCGCGTACGAGATCAAGGGCGGCAAGCGCGGCCGGATGCTCCGCAACCCGACCTACACCGGCATCGGACCGACCTTCTGGGCCTCGCTCGACATGCTCGCGGGCCCCGCCGAGACGACCGTCTGGGGGCTGCCCAACTGCGGGAAGGGCCAGCCGATGCAGATCGGGCACACCGGCCATCCCGCCATGCCGGGCCGTTTCAAGGACGTGCGAGTGGGCGTCCGTGGCTGACCACAGCGGTGACGGCCGGCTCGTCGGCGAGGAGCAGGCCGCGCAGGCGTACGCCGCCCGGGCCCTCGAGGTGGCCGCCGATGTCGCCCACTCCGGCGGTGCGCCCGGCGCCGAGATCGCCGCGACGGTGCAGTTCGGCACGTCGTCGCTCAGCCGCTTCGCCGAGTCGCGTATCCACCAGAGCGTCACCGAGGACGTCCGCGAGCTGACGCTGTCGGTGACCGTCGACGGCCGTACGGCTGCGGTGTCCGGTGCAGCGGACGGGTGGCCGGGAGCGGACGGCCTGCGCCGGCTCGCCGAGGCCGCGCTCGCCGCCACTCGCCATCGTCCCGTCGACCCGCACTGGCCCGGCCTCGCGCCGCGGGCGGAGGTCCTCGCGGCCGCCCACGCCGACCGGGCGACCGCCGACGCCACCCCCGCGACCCGCGCCGAGCTGGTGGCCGCCTTCGTGGACGCCGCCGGCGGGTTGGAAACGGCCGGCTACTGCTCCACCCGAGGCATCGCGACGGCCTTCGCCAACTCCGCCGGGCAGAGCGTCGTGGGCAGCGCCACCGCCGCGACCATCGACGGCATCGCCCGGGTCCCCTTCGGCGGTCCGGCCCCGGCGGACGGCAGCGGGCGGGCCAGCGCCACCCGGCTGTCCGACATCTCCGGCGAGGTCGCCGGACGGACGGCCGCGGAGATCGCGCGCGCGGCCGCCGTCGAACCCGCCGACGTGGAGCCGGGCGAGTACGTCGTCGTGCTGCGGCCGGGAGCCGTCGTCGACGTCCTGACCTGGATCGCCTTCGGCCTCAGTACGCGCCCGCACCGCGAGGGACGCAGCTTCGCCGAGCCCGGGGCCCAGCAGTTCGACCCGCTGATCTCGCTGCGCTGCGACCCGTTCGACCCGCGTATGCCGACCGTCGGCTTCGACGCCGAGGGCACCCCGCGCGAGGCCTACGACCTCATCACCGACGGCGTCGTCACCGGCCTGGCCGCCGACCGGCGGGACGCCGCGACGTATCCGGGGGTGCGGTCCAACGGCGGGGCGCTCTCCCACCGCTTCGTCACCTCAGCCACGCCGGCGGCCATGCTGCTGCGCCCCGGCACGGAGGCGCCGGACGAGCTGTACGCGGGCCTGCGCCAGGCACTCGTGATCACCGACTTCTGGTACACCCGGCTGCTCGACTCGCGTCGGCTCGTGGTCACCGGGCTCACCCGCAACGGGGTCTTCCTCGTCGAGGACGGGGTCATCACGCGGGCGCTGCGCAACGTGCGCTTCACCCAGTCCTACGCCGAGGCGCTCGGCCCCGGCCGGGTGCTCGGCCTCGACGGCGAGAGCGTGCTGAACGAGAGCGAAGGCATCCCCACCCACACCCCGGGGCTGGCGCTGACCTCGTGGGCCATCACGGGCAACGCGCAGGGCTGACCTCCGGTTTGCAGGTCCGGCCGCGTTCGTTACGGTCGTGGAGTGCCTCTTGCTGCCTCCTCGTTCGAAGGTCTGACCCATCTCGGCTCCGGAAAGGTCCGTGAGCTCTTCGCCGTCGAGACCGAGAGCGGTGAGCCGGCCCTCTTGCTGGTCGCCAGCGACCGGATCAGCGCCTTCGACGTGGTGATGCCGACCGAGATCCCCGACAAGGGTGCGGTGCTCACCGCCCTGTCGCTGTGGTGGTTCGACCAGTTCGCCGACCTCGTCCCCAGCCACCTGATCACCGCCCGGGTCGACGAGTACCCGCTCGCGCTGGCGCCGTACGCCGACCAGCTGCGCGGCCGCTCGATGCTGTGCCGCCGGCTGGACATGGTGCTGGTCGAGTGCGTGGCCCGCGGCTACCTGACCGGCAGCGGCTACAAGGACTACGTCGCCACCGGCTCGGTCTCCGGCCACGAGCTGCCGGCCGGTCTGCTCGACGGCAGCAAGCTGCCGGAGCCGCTGTACACCCCGAGCACCAAGGCGCCGATCGGCGAGCACGACGAGAACATCACGCGTGACGCGGTGGTCGAGCAGCTCGGCGCCGCGCAGGCCGGTGAGCTCGAGCGGCTCACGCTGGCGATCTTCCGCCGCGCCTCGTCCATCGCCGGCGAGCGCGGCATCCTGCTCGCCGACACGAAGTTCGAGTTCGGCCGTGACCGCGACGGCATCCTGCGCCTCGCCGACGAGGTGCTCACGCCCGACTCGTCGCGCTTCTGGCCCGCCGACTCCTGGGTGCCCGGGCAGGCCCAGCCGAGCTACGACAAGCAGTACGTCCGCGACTGGCTGATCAACTCCGGTCACAAGGGTGACGCCGTGGAGCTGCCCGAGGACGTCGTCGCGGCGACCCGGGGGCGTTACGTGGAGGCGTACGAGCGGCTGACCGGCCTCTCCTTCGACGACTACCTCCGTAACGCCTGACGACCAGTCGTGGCTGATCCCATCACCGCGCCCGACCCGGCCCGCATCGTCCTGCTGGGCGCGACCGGCTTCACCGGCGCGCTGACGGCTCGTGCGCTGGTCAAGCGTGGTCTGCGGCCGGTGCTCGCCGGACGCTCGCGCGAGAAGCTGAGCACGCTCGCGGCCGAGCTGGGCCTGGAGTTCGCGACCGCCGACGCGATCCGGCCCGCCACCGTGCGCGCGCTGGTGGGCAAGGGTGACGTGCTGGTGAGCACCGTCGGGCCGTTCGCCCGCTACGGCCGCCCTGCGCTCGAGGCGGCGGTCGAGGCGGGGGCGCACTACGTCGACTCGACCGGCGAGGCGGGCTTCGTCCGCACCGTCTTCGAGCAGTACGGCCCGCGCGCCGAGGCGGCGGGCAGCAGCCTGCTGACCGCGTTCGGCTACGACTTCGTGCCGGGCAACCTCGCCGCCGGCCTCGCCCTCGCCGCGGCCGGCTCGGCCGCCACCAAGGTCGCGATCGGCTACTTCTTCGACGGCGACGCGAAGATGTCGAGCGGTACGGCGGCGACGGCGGCAGGCGGCCTGCTCGACCCGGCGCACGCCCTCATCGGCGGCCGGCTGGTGCAGCGTCCGATGGGACGCAAGCTGCAGACGTTCGTCGACCGGGGCACGCGGCGACCGGCCGTGCTGTACGGCAGCACCGAGTCCCTCGCCCTGCCGCGTACGTTTCCGCAGCTCACCGAAGTGGAGAACTACCTCGGCTGGTTCGGCAAGGCGAGTTACGCGGCGCTGCCGGGCTCGTACCTGATGCCGGTGCTGAAGCTCGCGCCGGTACGCCATCGGCTGCAGAAGCGGGCCGACAGCATCGCCCGCGTCACCGGCAAGGGACCCGGCGAGGCGTCACGGCGCAGGCAACGGTCGGTCGCGATCGCCGTCGCCCGCGACGCCGCCGGCCGGCAGCTGACGTCGGTGCGGGTCGAGGGTCCGAACGGCTACGACCTCACCGCCGGCCTGATGGCCTGGGCCGCGGACGAGCTGGCCCACGGCCGGGTGCAGGCCTCGGGCGCCCTCGGTCCGGTCGACGCCTTCGGTCTCGACCGCCTCACCGCGGGCTGCCGGTCGGTCGGGCTCGTGGTGACCCAGTGAGCGCGGGGAGCCGGCAGCCAGGCCCTACGATCGGCTCATGAAGGTTGTCGTCGAGGTCATGCTCAAGCCGGAGATCCTCGACCCGCAGGGCAGCGCCGTGCTGGCGGCCCTGCCGCGTCTCGGGATGTCGGGAGTGCGCTCGGTACGCCAGGGCAAGCGCTTCGAGGTGGAGCTCGACGGCGAGCCCGACGACCCCCAGCTGACCGAGCAGATCCACCGCATCGTCGAGGGTCTTCTGTCCAACCCGGTGATCGAGGACTACACGGTGCACATGGCGGGGTAGTACCCCTCTTGTGCAGGTCTCCTTCCACCTCTCGCTTCCACGCGACGAGGCTTCCGTCCCGGTCACCCGCCGTCTCATCGCGGCGTCGCTGGACGTCATAGGAGTCGACGCCGACACGATCTCCGACGTCGAGATCGCCCTGACCGAGGCCTGCGCCAATGTGCTGAAGCACAGCCAGGCCGGAGACGCGTACGAGGTGCTCGCCGGCTTCGACGAGGAGCGGGCGTTCCTCGAGGTCATCGACGGCGGCGAGGGATTCGACCCCGAAGCGGCCGACCCTGCCGCGGACGACGCCGAGAGCGGTCGGGGCGTTGCGCTCATGCGCGGGCTGATGGACGACGTGCACTTCCAGCGCCGGCGTCTCAAGGACGGCACTCGCGGCTCCTCGGTCGTGCTCGAGAAGAAGCTGTCATGGCGGCCGGGCGCCCCGGTGGAGAACTTCCGGCACGCCACCCCCACGCTGACAGCGAACGATGACAAGCCCACCGGCTTCGCCGCCGCCACGGAAAGCGGCTGACCACTAACCTGGCGGGCGTGTCCTCCCCGAACCGGCCGCGGATCGGCGTGGTCACCTTCCCCGGCTCCCTCGATGATCGCGACGCGCTGAGGGCGGTGCAGCTGGCGGACGCCGAGCCGGTGCCGCTCTGGCATGCCGATCCCGACCTGCAGGGTGTCGACGCCGTGGTGCTGCCCGGTGGCTTCTCCTACGGCGACTATCTGCGGGCCGGCGCCATCGCCCGTTTCTCGTCCGTGGTCACCAGCATCGTCGAGGCCGCCGGACGCGGGCTGCCCGTGCTCGGCATCTGCAACGGCTTCCAGGTGCTCTGCGAGGCCGGTCTGCTGCCCGGGGCGCTCACCCGTAACGTCGGCCTGCGCTTCATCTGCCGCGACCAGCAGCTGACCGTCGACAACGCCGCGACCAGCTGGACCGGCGCGTACGAGAGCGGCAGCACCGTGCTCATCCCGGTGAAGCACGGCGACGGCCGTTACGTGGCCTCGCCCGACACGGTGGCCGAGCTCGAGGCGGACGGCCGCGTCGTCTTCCGCTACGCCGGCGGCAACCCCAACGGCTCCGTGTCCGACATCGCCGGCGTGTGCTCCGCGAACGGCCGGGTGGTGGGCCTGATGCCGCATCCCGAGCACGCGGTCGAGCGGCTCACCGGCCCGAGCGACGACGGTCTCGGCATGTTCGTGTCCGTGGTGTCCGGGCTGGTGGCGGCATGACCGAGGCCGTCAATGCCGTGCCGCTGACCACCGCCAGCGGCCTCTACCGCGAGCTCGGGCTCACCGATGACGAGTACGACCGGATCGTCGAGACCCTCGGGCGCGCGCCGACCGGCCCCGAGCTCGCCATGTACTCGGTGATGTGGAGCGAGCACTGCTCGTACAAGTCCAGCCGGGTGCACCTCAAGCAGTTCGGTGACCTGCCCGGCCAGGAGCGGATGCTCGCGGGCATCGGGGAGAACGCGGGCGTCGTCGACATCGGCGGCGGCCTCGCGGTCACCTTCAAGGTCGAGTCGCACAACCACCCGAGCTACGTCGAGCCCTACCAGGGTGCGGCCACCGGCGTCGGCGGCATCATCCGCGACATCCTCGCCATGGGCGCCCGGCCGATCGCCGTGATGGACAGCCTGCGCTTCGGCGACGCCGACGCTCCCGACACCGCCCGCGTGCTGCCGGGGATCGTCGCCGGGGTCGGTGGCTACGGCAATTGCATGGGCCTGCCCAACATCGGCGGCGAGGTCGGCTTCGACCCCTCGTACGCCGGCAACCCGCTGGTCAACGCGCTGTGCGTCGGCGTGCTCCCGGTCGAGCGGCTGCAGACCAGCGCCGCCACCGGCGTCGGCAACGCCGTGGTGCTGCTCGGCGCCAAGACCGGCCGTGACGGCATCGGCGGCGTCTCGGTGCTGGCGAGCGCGTCCTTCGACGAGAACGGCGCGCCCGCGCGGCGGCCGTCGGTGCAGGTCGGCGACCCGTTCACCGAGAAGATCGTCACCGAGTGCGTACTCGAGCTGTACGACCGCAAGCTGATCATCGGCGTGCAGGACCTCGGCGGCGCCGGCCTGTGCTGCGCCATCTCGGAGACGGCGGCGAAGGCCGGGGCCGGCATGGAGGTCGACCTCGACCGGGTGCCGCTCCGCGAGGCCTCGATGTCACCCGAGGAGGTGCTGGTCAGCGAGTCGCAGGAGCGGATGCTCGCCATCGTCGCCCCCGAGCTGATCACCGAGGTGCTGGCCCTCGCCGGCCGCTGGGGGGTGCTCGCGACGGTCATCGGGTCGGTCACCGACACCGGCCGGCTGACGGTGCGCTGGCACGGTGAGGTCGTCGCCGACCTGCCGCCCGCCTCGCTCGCCGACGAGGGCCCGGTCTACCACCGTCCGCTCAGCCCCCGCGCGCCGATCCCGGCCGCCGAGCTGGCCCGTCCCGCAACCTCCGAGCTGCGCGCCGAGCTGCTGAAGCTGCTGGCCGATCCGCAGGTCTGCTCGCGGCGCTGGGTCACCGAGCAGTACGACCGTTACGTCCTCGGCAACACGGTGCAGGCCATGCCCGACGACGCCGGGGTGCTGCGGATCGACGAGGCCACCGGGCGCGGCATCGCGCTCGCGCTGGACGGCCCGGGTCGCTACTGCTACCTCGACCCCTACGCCGGTGCGCAGCTCGCGCTGTCCGAGGCCTACCGCAACGTCGCGGCCAGCGGCGCGGTGCCGTACGCGGTGACCGACTGCCTGAACTTCGGCTCCCCCGAGGAGCCCGAGGTGATGTGGAGCTTCGCCGAGACCTGCCGCGGCCTCGCCGACGCCTGCCGGGTGCTCGGTACCCCCGTGACCGGCGGCAACGTCAGCTTCTACAACGCCACCGGCGACACCGCGATCCTGCCGACCCCGGTCGTCGGCGTGCTCGGCGTCTTCGACGACGTCGAGCGGCGTACCCCGAGCGGCTTCTCCGCCGAGGGCGACACGATCCTGCTGCTCGGTGACACCAACGACGAGTTCGGCGGGTCGGCCTGGGAGTGGGTGGCGCACCGCCACCTCGGCGGCTCGCCGCCCGCGGTCGACCTCGACCGCGAGCAGCTGCTGGCGGCCGTCCTCGTCGCCGGGTCACGTGACGGGATGCTCAGCTCGGCGCACGACGTCTCCGACGGCGGTGTCGGCATCGCGCTCGCGGAGCTGTGCCTGCGCTTCGGCTACGGCGCCCGCGTGGTGCTGCCGGAGGGTCCGGAGCCGTTCGTCGCCCTCTTCAGCGAGTCGGCGGGCCGGGCCGTCGTCGCCGTACCGCGGTCGGAGGAGCTGCGCTTCACCGACATGTGCGAGGCGCGCGGGCTCCCGTGGCACCGGATCGGCGTCGTCGACGGGGTGCCCACCGGCGACCCGGCCCTCGACATCCAGGACGTGCTCACCGTGCCGGTCGTCGAGCTGCGGGGCGCGTACGAGGACACCCTGCCGGCGATCTTCGGGTCGCTGGCCCCCTGAGCCCGGACCGCCCGTGCCCCCCGCGCGCCGCCTGGACCCCCGGGCCGACCAAGAGCTGATCGACCGCGTCACCGAGCTGGTGCGCACCGGCGGGGTGCCCGAGCGTGCGGAGCTCAAGCTCGCGGTGAAGCTGCTGGCCGCCCGGTTCGCCGAGACCTACCCCGGGCGCACGGTCGAGCTGCGGGTGCTGCCGTTCGCCGCCGTGCAATGCATCACCGGCCCGCGTCACACCCGCGGCACCCCGCCCAACGTGGTCGAGCTCGACGCCGCCACGTTCATCGGCCTGACCTGCGGCTTCCGGCAGTGGGGCGAGGCGGTGGCCACCGGGGCGGTGCGGGCGAGCGGCGAGCGCAGCGACCTGTCGGCGTATCTGCCGCTCGACGTCCGCCCACAGCTGCATGGACGATCAGGGGACGGCCCGTAGACTCGCCACTGTGCGGCGACTCCCGGTAGCCGATCCACCCGCTCCACTCGACGTTCTGGATCACCTGCAGGACGACCCCGGCCCACGTGACGCCTGCGGCGTCTTCGGTGTGTACGCCCGCGGCGAGGCGGTCGCGAAGCTCGCGTACTACGGCCTGTACGCGCTGCAGCACCGCGGCCAGGAGGCGGCCGGCATCGCCGTCGCCGACGGCCGCAGCATCGTGGTCTACAAGGAGCTCGGCCTGGTCTCGCAGGTCTTCGACGAGGTCACGCTCAGCAGCCTGACCGGGCACATCGCCGTCGGGCACACCCGCTACTCGACCACCGGCTCCTCCACCTGGGAGAACGCGCAGCCGTCGTTCCGGCAGCACGAGCGCGGCGGGCTCGCCCTCGGCCACAACGGCAACCTCACCAACACCGCCGAGATCGCCGACCGGTTGGCCGCGACGGGCCGGCGCGGCGCCGTGCTCACCGCCACCACCGACTCCGAGCTCATCACCGGCCTGCTCGCCGACCCGAGCCAGTCGCTGACCCAGACGGCGCTCGACGTGCTGCCGCTGCTGCGCGGGGCGTTCTGCCTGGTGTTCAGCGACGAGACCACGCTTTGCGCCGCCCGCGACCCGCACGGCATCCACCCGCTGGTGCTCGGCCGGCTCGGCCCGGCCGACGCCCCCTCCGGCTGGGTCGCGGCGAGCGAGACCGCCGCCCTCGACATCGTCGGCGCCGCGTTCGTCCGCGAGATCGAACCCGGCGAGCTGCTCGTCATCGACGACGACGGCGTCCGCACCCACCGCTTCGCGCCGGCCACGCCCAAGGGCTGCCTGTTCGAGTACGTCTACCTGGCCCGGCCCGACACCACCATCGGCGGCCGCTCGGTGCACGCCACCCGCGTCGAGGTGGGCCGCACCCTGGCCCGCGAGGCGCCCGCCGAGGCCGACCTCGTCATGCCGGTGCCCGACTCGGGCACCCCTGCGGCGATCGGCTTCGCCGAGGCCAGCGGGATCCCGTACGGCGCCGGCCTGGTGAAGAACGCGTACGTCGGCCGCACGTTCATCCAGCCGTCGCAGACCATCCGCCAGCTCGGCATCCGGCTGAAGCTGAATCCGCTGCGCGACGTCATCGAAGGCAAGCGGCTGGTCGTGGTCGACGACTCCGTCGTCCGCGGAAACACGCAGGCTGCGCTGATCAAGATGCTGCGTGAGTCGGGCGCGGCCGAGGTGCACGTGCGGATCAGCTCGCCGCCGGTGCGCTGGCCCTGCTTCTACGGCATCGACTTCGCCACCCGCGACGAGCTCATCGCCACCGGCCGCGGGGTCGAGGAGATCCGGCAGCTCATCGGGGCCGATTCGCTCGCGTACGTCTCGCTCGAGGGCTTGGTCGAGGCCACCGAGCAGACCACCGACTCGCTGTGCAAGGCGTGCTTCACCGGCTCCTACCCGGTCGAGCTGCCCGACCCGTCGCGGCGCAGCAAGGACCAGCTCGAGCTCGGCAGCCTGGACCCGGCCGGTGACGCCGTGATGGAGGAGCTGGCCCGCGAGACCGCACCCCTGCTCGCCGCAAGCCCTACGCTCTGACGGTGACCGACTACAAATCCGCCGGTGTCGACATCGACGCCGGTGAGCGGGCCGTCGCCCTGCTCAAGACGCGGGTGAAGCGCGCCCGCCGTCCTGAGGTGCTGGGTGACCTCGGCGGCTTCGCCGGTCTCTTCCAGCTCGACACCAGCCGCTACAAGGCGCCGGTGCTCGCGTCGTCCACCGACGGCGTCGGCACCAAGCTGATGATCGCCCAGGCGCTCGGCAAGCACGACACGGTCGGGCTCGACCTCGTCGGCATGGTCGTCGACGACCTGGTGGTCTGCGGCGCCGAGCCCCTGTTCATGAACGACTACGTCGCCTGCGGCAAGGTCGTGCCCGAGCGCATGGCCGACATCGTGGGCGGCATCGCCGAGGGCTGCCGCCTGGCTGGCTGCGCGCTCGTCGGCGGCGAGATCGCCGAGCACCCCGGGATGCTGCAGCCCGACGAGTACGACCTCGCGGGCACGGGTGTCGGCGTGGTGGAGGCCGACGCGATCCTGGGCGCCGATCGCGTACGCCCGGGCGACGTCGTGATCGCCATGGCCGCGAGCGGACTGCACTCCAACGGCTACTCGCTCGCCCGGCACGCCTTGCTCTCGCTGGCGAAGATGCACCTCGACGCGACCGTGCCCGACTTCGGCCGCACCCTCGGCGAGGAGCTGCTCGAGCCGACCCGCATCTACGCGCTGGACTGCCTGGAGCTGATCGCCGAGACGCAGGTGCACGGCTTCGCCCACGTCACGGGCGGCGGCCTGGCTGCGAACCTCGCCCGGGTGCTGCCCGAAGGCACCGCGGTCACCATCGACCGCTCCACCTGGACCCCGCCGCCGATCTTCCGGCTCATCGCCGACCGCGGTCAGGTCGAAGCTGCCGAGATGGAGCGCACCTTCAACCAGGGCGTCGGCATGATCGCCCTGGTTGCGCCCGAGGACGCCGACCGCGCGCTCGCCGTACTGCTCGGCCGCCACGTACCCGCCTGGGTGGCCGGCACCGTCGAGGCCACCGCGCCCAGGGGCCCGGGAGCCGTCACGCTGGTCGGCTCGCACCCCAGCTGAACGACCGCCGGCTGAGCCAGCCGCTCAGCTGCCGCGCAGCCCCAGGTCGTCGAGACCGTAGACGAAGAAGTAGTCCAGCCCCTGCTCGCGGATGCGCTCGGCCGCCCCGGTGTCCCGGTCGGCCAGCACGGCGACCCCCACCACCTCGGCGCCTGCCTCGCGCAGCGCCTCGACCGCCGTCATAACCGATCCACCCGTCGTCGAGGTGTCCTCGACCGCGAGCACCCGCCGTCCGTCGATGTCGGGTCCCTCGATCCGGCGCTGCAGCCCGTGCGACTTGCCCTCCTTGCGGACGACGAAGGCGTCGAGCGTCCGCCCCTGCGCTGCGGCGGCATGCAGCATGGCTGCGGCAACGGGATCGGCGCCCATCGTCAGGCCGCCCACCGCGTCGAACTGCAGGTCCTTCGTCAGCTCGAGCATGACCCGCCCGACCAGCGGCGCCGAGGCGGCCGCGAGCGTGACGCGGCGCAGGTCGACGTAGTAGTCGGCCTCGAGGCCGGACGCCAACGTGACCTTGCCCCACACGATGGCGCCGTCGCGGATCTGCTGCAGGAGGGCTGACCGGTCGGCGGCGGGATCGCTCATGCTCGTCACGCTAGCCGTGACGGGGACAACCAATTGGATGTCGCCGGCCGTCTGATGACTCTTTTCCGGCTCACAACCGATCGGGTGTAGCGCGACGCCGCAGCGGTGCGATCGGTTGTGAGCGCCAAGAGGAACCCTGCCCCGCCGACGACATCCGATCGGTTGTCGCGGGCGACCGCGCGGCTACTCGTCGCCGCGGTTCGCGACCCGGCCGACGCGCGCGAGCACGCCCCGCGGCACGACCTTGAGTGCCGCGGCGGACGCCTTGTAGGCCCCACCCGGCACTGATACGACCTTGCCGCGGCGCAGGTCGCGCAGCGCGATGTCGACGATCTGCTCCGGGTCGCTCCACATCAGCCGGGCGACGAGGCCGGCACTCGGGGCGCTGCCCGGCTCGTGCATCTCGGTGCGCACCAAACCGGCGGCGAGCGCCATCACGCGGATGCCGCGGGGCGCGTACCGCACGCCGAGGCTCTCGGACAGAGCGGTCACGTAGGCCTTGCTGGCCGAGTAGCTGGCGTACCCGACGGCGGCCGTGAAGCCGGCCATCGAGCTGACGTTGAGGATCTCGCCCCGGCCGGCCGCGAGCATCGGCGGCAGCGCCTCGTGGGTGAGCCGCATGACGGCCCGCACGTTGAGCGCGAGCATGCGCTCCTCGGCGTCGAGCTCGGTGTCCTCGAACGCCGCCCCGACCCCGATGCCGGCATTGTTGACCAGCAGGGTCACGTCACCGATCCGGATGCGCTCCTCGGCGAGCCGGCAGCCGTCGTCGGTCGCCAGGTCGGCGACGAGCAGCTCGGACGCGGCCCCCTCGGTGGCCAGCGCCTCCAGCCGGTCCTGCCGACGGGCGACCGCGACCACGGCGTAGCCGTCCGCCGACAGCCGGCGGGCGAAGGCGGCACCGATCCCGGACGACGCCCCGGTGACCAGCGCGACCGGGCGGGTGGAAGCAGACATCCCCGCAGCCTAGGGGGGTGGCTGCGGGGATGTGTCTGGAGTCAGGTCAGACGCCGGCACCGACCGTGGTGCGCTCGGCGCTGCTGACGATGAGGCTGTCGCCGTCGGGGGCGACGTCGACGCGGACCTCCTGCCCGTCGCGGATGTCGCCGGAGAGCAACGCCTTGGCGAGCTGGTCACCGACGGCGGTCTGCACCAGGCGGCGCAGCGGACGGGCGCCGTAGACCGGGTCGAAGCCGCGCTCGGCGAGCCAGGTCGCAGCGTCGTCGGACACCTCGAGCCGCAGCTGCCGGGCCGCCAGGCGGCGGGCCAGCAGGTCGAGCTGCACCTGGACGATGCGGGTGAGCTCGGAGAGGCCGAGCTGCTGGAAGACGAGGACGTCGTCCAGCCGGTTGACGAACTCCGGCTTGAAGTTCTGCCGCACAGCAGCCATGACCGCCTCGCGGCGCTGCTCCGGGGAGAGCGTCGGGTCGCTGATGTAGCTCGACCCGAGGTTGCTGGTCAGGATGAGGATGACGTTGCGGAAGTCGACCGTACGGCCCTGACCGTCGGTCAGCCGTCCGTCGTCCAGCACCTGCAGCAGCACGTCGAAGACGTCGGGGTGGGCCTTCTCGACCTCGTCGAGCAGGACGACCGTGTACGGCCGTCGCCGCACCGCCTCGGTGAGCTGACCGCCCGACTCGTAGCCGACGTAGCCCGGAGGGGCTCCGATCAGCCGCGAGACGGTGTGCTTCTCGGCGTACTCGCTCATGTCGATCCGCACCATGGCGCGCGGGTCGTCGAAGAGGAAGTCGGCCAATGCCTTGGCGAGCTCGGTCTTGCCGACGCCGGTCGGGCCGAGGAAGAGGAACGAGCCGGTCGGACGGTCGGGGTCGGACACCCCGGCCCGGGCCCGGCGGACGGCGTCGGACACGGCCCCGACGGCCACGTCCTGCCCGACGACCTTCTCGCCGAGCACCGACTCCATCCGCAGCAGCTTCGCGGTCTCGCCCTCGAGCAGCCGGCCGGCGGGGATGCCGGTCCACGACGCGATCACCTCGGCGATGTCGTCGGGGCCGACCTCCTCCTTCACCATCGGGGCGCTGCCACTCGGGGTAGCGGCGTTCTCGTTGGCGGCCGCGATCGCGAGCTCGCGCTCGGCGGCCGGGATGTCGGCGTAGGCGAGCTTGGACGCCAGCGCCAAGTCGCCGTCGCGCTGGGCGGCCTCGACCTGACGGCGCAGCTCGTCGAGCTGCTGCTTGAGCTCACCGACCCGGTTGAGGCCGGACTTCTCCTGCTCCCACCGGGCGGTGAGGCTGGACAGCTGCTCGGACTTGTCGGCCATCTCGGCGCGCAGCCGCTGCAGCCGCTCCTTGGACGGGGCGTCGCTCTCGTGCTCGAGCGCGAGCTCCTCCATCTTCAGCCGGTCGACCTCGCGACGCAGCTCATCGATCTCGACCGGGGAGGAGTCGATCTCCATCCGCAGTCGCGAAGCGGCCTCGTCGATCAGGTCGATCGCCTTGTCGGGCAGGAAGCGGGAGGTGACGTAGCGGTCGGAGAGCGTGGCGGCCGCGACCAGCGCGGCGTCGGCGATCTCCACCCGGTGGTGCGCCTCGTACGCGCCCTTGAGGCCGCGCAGGATGGCGATGGTGTCGGGCACGGTCGGCTCACCGACGTAGACCTGCTGGAAACGCCGCTCCAGCGCCGGGTCCTTCTCGATGTTCTCGCGGAACTCGTCGAGGGTGGTGGCGCCGATCATCCGCAGCTCACCGCGGGCGAGCATGGGCTTCAGCATGTTGCCGGCGTCCATCGCGCCTTCGCCGCCGCCGGCCTTGACGACCGTGTGCAGCTCGTCGATGAACGTGATGACCTGGCCCTCGGCGTCCTTGATCTCGTTCAGGACGCTCTTGAGCCGCTCCTCGAACTCGCCGCGGTACTTCGAGCCGGCGATCATCGAGCCGAGGTCCAGGGAGACCAGCGTGCGGTCACGCAGCGACTCGGGCACGTCGCCCTGCACGATGCGCAGGGCGAGCCCCTCGACGATGGCGGTCTTGCCGACGCCGGGCTCGCCGATCAGCACCGGGTTGTTCTTGGTCCGCCGGCTCAATACCTGCACGACGCGGCGGATCTCGTTGTCGCGCCCGATGACCGGGTCGAGCTTGCCTGCGCGGGCCAGCTCGGTGAGGTCGGTCGCGTACTTCTTGAGGGCCTGGTAGGAGTCCTCCGGGTCCTTGGAGGTGACCCGGCGGGCGCCGCCGCGAACGGCGGGCAGCGCGTCGGTCAGCGCCTTGGGGGTGGCGCCGGCCGCCTTGAGCAGCGACGCCGCCTCACCGCCGACCTCGGCCAGCCCGACCATCAGGTGCTCGGTGGACGTGTACTCGTCGTCCAGCTTCGCTGCGGCCTTCTCGGCCGCGTCGATCGCCTCGACGGTCTGGCGGGCCCACTGCGGGGCGCCGACGGAGGACCCGGCGACACGCGGCAGCCGGGCCAGCGCGGCCTCCACCTGCGGACGGACCGCAGAGACCGAGCTGCCCACCGCGGCGAGCAGCGGCCCGGCCAGCCCCTCGGGCTGATCGAGCAGGGCGCTCAGCAGATGCACGGGCTCCACCTGGGGTGACCCGGTGGAGGTGGCGCGCGCGAGCGCAGCAGAAAGGGCTTCGGAACTCTTGGTGGTCAGACGCTCGGGATTCATCGGTTTCCTGTGAGGTTGATCGATCGGTTACCGAGTGCAACGCCGTTCAGACTTGAGTGCTTCCCGCTCAACTCTGAATTCTCAGGAGATCGTCGGAGCGAGTTCACCGTTGCCGGCGCCAGACGACGACCGCCGAGCGGTCGACGGGCACCAGGTCTCGGCGATGCGACTGATGGGCCTGCTCGACCCGGGCGTCGGCGTCCTGCGCCGAACGCTCCAGGGCCGACTCGAGCTCGTGCACCCGCGCCTGCAGCGCACTGACCTGACGGCCGAGGCTGAGGATGCGGCGGATGCCCTCGAGGTTGACGCCCTCCTCCTGGGAGAGCCGCTGCACCTCGCGCAGCAGCGAGACGTCACGCGGGGAGTAGCGCCGGCCGCGGCCGGCGGTGCGGCCGGGCTGCACGAGCCCGAGCCGGTCGTACGTGCGCAGGGTCTGCGGGTGCATGCCGGCGAGCTCGGCGGCCACGGAGATGACGTAGACCGGGGCCTCGTCGCCGTGGCTGCCGTGCCAGTGGGCGCGCGGCTCAGGCGTGATGGTCTCCGGCTGGACGCCGGCCGGCCCGCTCGAGCTGTCCGGTGCGGGACCGGAGGCCGCCGTCACGTCGCGCGTGGAACGGGCCATGACGGTCAGCCTCCGATCATCGCGTTGAGGTGGGCCCGCGGATCGCCCTCGGACGCGGCCGCCTGGGCGGCGTAGTCCTCGAGCGCCTTGCGGGCCGACTCGGACAGGGTCGCCGGCACCACCACGTCGACGGTGACGAGCAGGTCGCCCTTGCCGCCGCCGGAGGTGGGAGCGCCGCGGCCGCGGACGCGCAAGCGGCGCCCGCTGGCCGTACCGGGCGGGATCTTCACCGTGACGGCCGAGCCGTCCGGTGTGGGCACGCGTACCTGAGCGCCCAGTGCGGCCTCCGCGTAGGTGACGGGCACCGTGATGGAGACGGCGCCGCCCTCCTCGCGGCCGAAGACCGCATGCGGGGCGACGTGCACGAGCACCTCGAGGTCACCCGCCGGGCCCCCGCGCTCACCGGGCGCACCCTTGCCGCGGACCCGGAGCTTCTGCCCGTCGGACACGCCGGCGGGCACCCGGATCCGCTGCACGCGCTCCTGGCGACCGCTGCCGTGACAGACCGGGCACGGCTCGTCGATGAGCTGACCCTTGCCCCGACAGTCACGGCACGGCTCGGACAGGGCGAACCCGCCCTGGCTCCGGCTGACGATGCCGAGACCCTGACAGGTCGGGCAGGTGCGCGGCACCGTGCCGGGCTTGGTGCCGAGGCCGGCACAGGTCGTGCAGGCCGCCGCCCCCGGCAGATGCACCGTGGCCTCGACGCCGCTCATGGCGTCGTCGAAGCCGATGCTGAGCTCGGCCAGCAGGTCGTCGCCGCGGCGCGGCGCCCGGCCCGCCGACCGGCCGCCGCCGCCACCGCTGAAGAGGTCGCCGAACAGGCCGCCGAAGCCGCCTGCCCCGCCACCTCCGGACGCGCCGCCCGAGCGGTTCAGCAGGTCGTTCAGGTCGAACGTGGCGCCGCCGGGGCCGCCGGGTGCGCCGTAGCCACCCGCACCGCCGCCGAACCCACCGGGTCGCCCGCCCCCGGCGAAGAGCGACCGCATCTCGTCGTACTCCTTGCGGCGTGCGTCGTCGGACAGCACGTCGTACGCCTCGGAGACGTCCTTGAAGCGGGCCTCGGCCTTGTCGTCACCCGGGTTCTTGTCCGGGTGCAGCTCACGGGCGAGCTTGCGGTAGGCCTTCTTGATCTCCGCCGCGTCGGCGTCTTTCTTGACGCCGAGCGCTGCGTAGTAATCCTTCTCTACGTCACGCGGTCCCATCGGCGCTCGCCTCGTCTGACGTCTGCTCGGCACCGCCGGACTGCTCCGCGGCACCGGCCGGCGGCTCCGCCACCACGACCTGCGCCGGGCGCAGGACCCGGCCGGCGAAGCGGTAGCCCGCGCGGTAGAT
The DNA here is from genome assembly GCA_965199805.1 of Frankiaceae bacterium. Classification (GTDB taxonomy): domain Bacteria; phylum Actinomycetota; class Actinomycetes; order Frankiales; family Frankiaceae; genus DATAZK01. Next base: position 1,920,118 of record CBDATO010000001.1, read on the forward strand.
CTCGATGCAGGTCGGGCCGTCCAGCCCGTCCTGGTAGCTGTGCACCAGGGCCTCATGGACCTGCGGGTCGAAGGGCTCGCCCTTCACGCCGTACTGCTCGAGGCCGGCACCCGCCACCGCAGCGCGCAGGGTCTCCGCTACGGCCTTGAACGCACCGTCGAGGTCGCCGTGCTGCTCCGCGCGGTCGATGTCGTCGAGGACGCCGAGCAGGCCCTGCAGCACCTTGGCCGTGGCCAGGTCGGCCCCCGCCTGCCGGTCACGATCGACGCGGCGCCGGTAGTTGTCGTACTCGGCCTTGAGCCGCTGCAGGTCAGCGGTGCGCTCGGCGAGCTGGTTCTTCGCCTCGACCAGCTCCGGCGACTCCACGGGCGGAGCCGCCGGGGGCGGCGGCGGGAAGGGCGGACCGCCCGCCGGGGCAGCGTCGGACGCTGCCCCGAACGGGTTGATCCGCCGCTTGTCGCGCACCACGACCGGCTCGGGCTCTTCCTCGGCGGAGGGCCCGAAGCGGCCCCCCGCGTTCGAAGGCGATCCGGGATTGGTCACTTGTCCTCATCCACGATCTCGGCGTCGACGACGTCTTCCGGACCGGAGTCCGCGCCGCTGCCGCCACCGGCGGCGTTCTGCTGGGCGTACATGGCCGAACCCATGGCGCTGGAGGCCTGGGCCAGGTCGTCGACGGCCGTACGGATGGCCGCGATGTCGGTGCCACCGACCACCGCACGCAGCGCGCCGAGCTTCTCCTCGACCTCACCGCGCACCTCGGCCGGCACCTTGTCGCCGTTCTCGGCCAGGAAGCGCTCGGTCTGGTAGACGAGACCCTCGCCCTGGTTCTTGACCTCGACCTCTTCGCGCCGCTTCTTGTCGTCCTCGGCGTACTGCTCGGCCTCCTGCATCATCCGGTCGATCTCGTCACGCGGGAGCGCGGAGCCGCCGCTGATCGTCATCGACTGGGTCTTGCTGGTGCCGAGGTCCTTGGCGTGCACATTGACGATGCCGTTGGCGTCGATGTCGAAGGTGACCTCGATCTGCGGCACGCCGCGCGGCGCCGGGGGCAGGTCGGTCAGCTCGAACATGCCGAGCTTCTTGTTGCCCGAGGCCATCTCGCGCTCGCCCTGGTAGACCTGGATCTGCACGGAGGGCTGGCTGTCGTCGGCCGTCGTGAAGATCTCCGAACGCTTCGTCGGGATCGTCGTGTTGCGCTCGATGAGGCGGGTCATGATGCCGCCCTTGGTCTCGATGCCGAGCGACAGCGGGGTGACGTCGAGCAGCAGGACGTCCTTGACCTCACCCTTGAGCACGCCGCCCTGCAGGCTCGCGCCCACGGCGACGACCTCGTCGGGGTTGACGCCCTTGTTGGGGTCCTGACCGCCGGTCAGCTCGCGCACCAGGTCGACGACGGCGGGCATGCGGGTGGAACCACCCACGAGCACGACGTGGTCGATCGCCTTGACGTCGATGCCGGCGTCCTTGATGGCCTGCTGGAACGGCTTCTTGCAGCGGTCGAGCAGGTCGGAGGTCATCCGCTGGAACTCGGCGCGCGTGAGCGTGACGTCGAGGTGGAGCGGGCCCTCGGAGCTCGCCGTGATGTACGGCAGGTTGATGCCGGTCTGGCTGCTCTGCGACAGCTCGATCTTGGCCTTCTCCGCCGCCTCGCGCAGGCGCTGCATGGCCATCTTGTCCTTGGACAGGTCGACGCCGTTCTGGCCGTTGAAGGTCTTGACCAGGTGCTCCACGACGCGCTGGTCCCAGTCGTCACCGCCGAGCTTGTTGTCACCGCTGGTCGACTTGACCTCGATGACCCCGTCGCCGATCTCGAGCAACGACACGTCGAACGTGCCACCACCGAGGTCGAAGACCAGGATGGTCTGCTCCTTGTCGCCCTTGTCGAGCCCGTACGCGAGTGCGGCCGCGGTCGGCTCGTTGATGATGCGCAGCACGTTGAGGCCGGCGATCTCGCCCGCCTCCTTCGTGGCCTGCCGCTCGGCGTCGCTGAAGTACGCCGGCACCGTGATGACGGCGTCGCTCACCGGCTCGCCGAGGTAGCTCTCCGCGTCACGCTTGAGCTTCTGCAGGATGAATGCCGAGATCTGCTGCGGGTTGAACGACTTGCCGTCGATCTCGGTGGTCCAGGTGGTGCCGATGTGGCGCTTCACCGAGCGGATGGTGCGGTCGACGTTGGTGACCGCCTGCCGCTTGGCGACCTCGCCGACCAGCACCTCGCCGTTCTTGGCGAACGCGACGACGCTGGGGGTCGTGCGGCTGCCCTCGGCATTCGCGATGACGGAGGGCTCTCCGCCCTCGAGGACCGCGACCACCGAGTTGGTGGTTCCGAGGTCGATGCCGACTGCTCGAGCCATTGCTTCCTTCTTTCGCTGCTACGTCCGGTTCAGCTCTGACGAGCTGGCTGTTGTGTGCTTGCTGCCCAGTGTGCGATCAGCCAGAAGGTCTGTCAACAGGACTGAGCCTAGCTCACTCAACTTGTCGTAGCGGGTGTCATTCCCACGGCAGGCAACCGTTCCTGCGGTTTCTGGATCCGCCCGTGTTGCCCCGAAACGCACCGATGGTCAAGACTCATCAGGCGGGCCACCCGCGCGGTTGCCGTGCAGTGGCGGCGGGGTCGGCGTGACCTTCCGCATGCTCGCGGGTGTCGCGTCACACGCGTTTCACTCGCCCCGTACGCTCACCGCAACTGTGTGAACTGGGAGGTTTCGTGGCTGTACGCCTGATCATCGGGCTGCTCCTCACCGTCGGAGCGCTCGCGATCGCCGGCCGCCGGGGGTTCTTCCTCTTCCGGATGATCAAGTCCGGTACGCCGGCGCCCGGTCGTTTCGACGGTATCGGCAAACGCGCCACGACCCAGCTCGTCGAGGTCTTCGGCCAGCGCAAGCTGCTCAAGTGGAGCGTGCCGGGCCTCGCCCACTTCTTCACGTTCTGGGGCTTCATCATCCTGGCCTTCACCGTGGTGGAGGCCTGGGGCGCGATCTTCCAACGCGACTTCGCCATCCCGTTCATCGGTCACCACACGTGGCTGGGCTTCCTCGAGGACCTGTTCGGCACCCTCGTGGTCCTCTCGCTCGCCTACTTCGCGTTCAACCGCGCCGAGAGCAGCCCCACCCGCCTCGACCGCAAGAGCCGCTTCTACGGCTCGCACACGGGGCCGGCCTGGGGCGTACTCGGGATGATCTTCCTGGTCGTCTTCACGCTGTTCCTCTACCGCGGGGCACAGATCAACACGGGTCACTTCCCGTTCGGCCCCGATGAGCGCGGCAGCTGGTGGGAGTTCGCATCCCTGGGCTTCGCCAAGGTCATGGTCCACTTCGGCTCCACCGCCAACGACGTGCTCGAGACCGTCGGCGTCCTCGGCAACATCGCGGTGATCACGTCGTTCCTGGTGCTGGTCACGTACTCCAAGCACCTGCACATCTTCATCGCGCCGATCAACGTGCTCACCAAGCGTGAGCCGAAGGCGCTCGGGCCGCTCGCGACGACTCCCGACCTCGACAGCCTGATGGAGGAGGAGGAGCCGGTCATCGGTGTCGGCAAGGTCGAGCACTTCTCCTGGAAGAACATGCTCGACTTCGCCACCTGCACCGAGTGCGGTCGCTGCCAGAGCCAGTGTCCGGCCTGGAACACCGACAAGCCGCTGTCACCCAAGCTCCTGATCATGGATCTGCGTGACCACCTCTTCGCCAAGGCGCCGTGGCTCCTGGCGGAGAAGGGCGAGGACGGCATGCCGATCGGCGGCAGCCCGGCGGCCAACGAGGGCAAGCAGCAGGGCGCCAAGGAGCACCACCACGTGCCCGAGTCCGGCTTCGGCCGGGTGCCCGAGCCGGGTTACGCCCAGGAGGAGCGTCCGCTCGTGGGCGACCTCGCGTCCGGCGGTGTCATCGACCCCGACGTGCTGTGGTCCTGCACGACCTGCGGCGCCTGCGTCGAGCAGTGCCCGGTCGACATCGAGCACGTCGACCACATCATCGAGATGCGCCGCTACCAGGTGCTGATCGAGTCCGAGTTCCCGAGCGAGGCCGGCGTCATGCTGCGCAACCTAGAGAACAACGGCAACCCCTGGGGCGTCAACCCGAAGAGCCGCGGCGAGTGGATGCAGGGCCTGCCGTTCGAGGTCACGGTCATCGACCAGGGCGATGCGGTCCCGGAAGACACCGAGTACCTGTTCTGGGTCGGTTGCGCCGGTGCGATCGAGGACCGCAGCAAGAAGGTCACCCGCGCGTTCGCCGAGCTGCTGCACACCGCCGGCGTCAAGTTCGCCGTGCTCGGGTCGGGCGAGTCCTGCTCCGGTGACCCGGCTCGGCGCCTCGGCAACGAGTACCTCTTCCAGGAGTTGGCGAAGGCCAACATCGAGGTGCTGGACGCCGCCCTGAAGACGGAGGGCAAGCCGACGAAGAAGATCGTCGCCACCTGCCCGCACTGCTTCAACACCCTGGGCCGCGAGTACTCCTCGCTCGGCGGCGAGTACGAGGTCATTCACCACACCCAGCTGCTTCAGCAGCTGGTCGACGAGGGCCGGCTCACGCCGATCACCCCGGTGGAAGGTCTGATTACCTACCACGACCCGTGCTACCTGGGCCGTCACAACGAGGTGTACTCCGCGCCGCGTGAGGTGCTGGCCGCCGTGCCCGGCCTCGCCAGCCAGGAGATGCACCGCTGCCGCGAGCGCGGGTTCTGCTGCGGCGCCGGTGGCGCCCGCATGTGGATGGAGGAGCGCATCGGCAAGGCGATCAACGTCGAGCGCGTCGACGAGGCCCTCGGCCTCGATCCCGACATGGTCGGCACCGCCTGCCCGTTCTGCATGGTCATGCTGTCCGACGCCGTCACCGCGAAGAAGCAGTCCGGTGAGGCGAAGGAGGGCGTCGAGGTGCTCGACGTCTCCCAGCTGCTCCTGCGCTCGATCACCCCGGCTCCGAGCCGCCAGCCCGCGCTCGTCGGCGGCGGTGGCGACGACACCTCCGAGCTCGGCGTCGGCCCGGAGCGCAGCACGCCTGCCGCGACAGCCACGGCCGACCAGCCGCAGCTCTCCCCCGAGGTGTCGCCCCGTTCGGACGGGAGCTAGTACCTGCCGGGTGACGCTCCCGGCGACCCTGACGCGGCACGAGCCGCTCGTCAGCAGGCTCGCCGGGAGCGCAAGCTGCAGGCCGAGCGGCGCTACCAGCGGCTCGAATCGGCCCGCAAGGAGCGGCACGGCAAGGCGCGAGCCGCCTTCGCGGAGGCCGCCCGGCTCCCCCGGATCCCCAAGGGACGGGTGCTCGCGGGTGTGGTCACCGGACTGGTGCTGCTCGTGGCGCTGTCGGTCTGGGCCGCGACACGTTCCACGACCCGATCGCTGCTGACCCACAGCTGCACGACGCCGGCCTTGGCGCTCGGCAGGGCGGTGACCGGCGACGGTCGCGGCATCGCCTGGGCCGTCACCGGGCCGCAGGCCGACGCGTACGCGGTGCTGGTCGACGGCCGCACCATCGCGACGCCCACGTTTCGCGAGTGCACGGCCGACGGCACGCTGCCTCCGCTGGCCCCCGGGGCGCACCGGGTCGAGCTGCGCCGCGGCACCGCGACAGTGGCCACGGCGCTGCTCACGGGCTGAGCCGGCTCAGCCGGTCAGGCCGAGCCCTCGCAACAGCTGCTCGACGTCGGCGAGCTCGGCCGGCTCGAGCGGCAGGTACGGACGTCGCATGGCGCCGGCCGGCAGCCCGACCGCGGCGAGGGCGGCCTTGACCGACCGCGGATTGCGGTAGCGCATCAGCCCGCGGTGCAGCGCCATCACCCGGCGGAACGCGACCGAGAAGTCCTCGACCCGGCTGTCGGCGAACGCGTCCAGCATGCCGATGACGAGCTCGGGAGCGATGGTCGCCTCGAAGCCGAGCGGTCCGGTCGCCCCCACTGCCAGGGCCGACGGCAGCTGCGGCAGCAGTCCCACGTGCACGGGCACGGCGCCGTCGACCCGCTCGATCAGCTCCGCGACGACCGACAGGTCCGGGTCGCTCGTGTTGAGCGACGTGACCTGGTCGTGGTCGGCGGCGGCCGCCGCGAGCAGCTCGGCGGGCACCGTGTAGCCGACCATGAACCACTCGTTGCTGAGGTGCACCGGGGTGCGCACGGCGGCCAGGAAGTCCGCGTAGTACGCCTCCAGCTCGCTCGCCCGCGGGGGCGCCGTCGGCGGCCCCGGGCGCGGCGGCTGCAGCTGGACGGCGTCGACCCCCGCGTCCGCCGCCTCGTGCGCCAGGTCGATCACCCGCCGGGTGTCGGTGAAGCCCAGCGCCGCGGCGTAGACGGGTGCGCGTCCGGCCGCCGCGTCGACGGCGATCTCGTACGTACGCCGGATCTCGGCCGCCGAAAGCAGATGCCCCTCACCCGAGCCGAAGCTGCCCACGTAGATCCCGAACCCGTACGAGGCGTGGTGCGCGACGATGCGGCGCAGCGCCGGCTCGTCGAGCGCCCCGTCGGCGGTGAACGGCGTCACGCACACGACCTTGATCCGCGGCTCCATGCGGCCCGACCCTAACCCCCCTCAACTGCAGCCGGGTGGCCGGAGCCGGATCGCACGACCGTAGGTTGTCCGCCATGACTCCGACCGCCATCGACCTTCGGCGCGACGGCCAGGTCGCCACGATCCTGATCAAGCCGTTCGAGAAGACGCAGGCCGAGGGCGCCGGGCATCCCGACTTCGTCGACGTGCACACCGCGATCGCGCGGGCGCTCGAAGCCCTGCGCTGGGACGACTCGGTACGCGTCGTGGTGATCACCGGCGCCGAGGACGGCGAGTTCTACTGGGCACCCGGGCCGGGCTACTACACCCCCGAGAAGATGCACCACATGGACCCGCGCAACCGGCCGGCGACGCGGTGGAGCACCGAGCAGGGCGCCACCCGCATCACCGAGACGCTCGCGCTCATGGACAAGCCGGTGATCGCCCGGGTGAACGGCCATGCGTCCTCCAACGGCCAGTCGATCGTCTTCGGCTGCGACCTGATCGTGGCGTGGGAGGACGCGATCATCACCGACAACCACCTGGCGCTGGGCGACGTGACCGACCACGACGGTGTGTCCCACGGCTATCCGTTCGCGATGGTGCCCGGTGACGGCGCCGGCGCCCTGGTGCCGCTGTACATGCCGCCGACCAAGGCAAAGGAGTACCTGTTCCTCGGGTCGTCCTTCACGGCGAAGCAGCTCGCCGCGATGAACATCGTCAACTACGCGGTGCCGATGGACCAGGTGGACCCCGTGACCACCGACCTGGTTGAACGGCTCCTCAGGCGCCCCGCCCGCACGCTGGCGCGTACCAAGCGCGGCGTCAACAAGATGCTGGTCCAGCAGATCAACCAGTCCTACGACGCGCTGGGCTACGCCGAGATGCTCGACTTCTGGGAGCACGGCCGCGACGGCTGGAAGCCGGACCTCAGCTTCGGCCCGCCCGCGCCATCAGATGATTGACGCCACTCCGCCGTCGACGGCGATCGTCTGACCCATCACGTACGAGGAGCTGTCGCCGGCCAGCCACAGGATGGCGTCGGCGATCTCCTCGGGCTCACCGATCCGACCGGCGAGCGCCAGCCCACCCATGGCGGCGATCTCGTCGGGGGTGCGGTTGCGCCGCATGAGCGGGGTGCGCACCGGGCCGGGCGCGACGCAGTTGACGCGTACCCCGTTCGGGCCGTGGTCGATGGCCAGCGCCCGGGTGAGCGCGGCGACCCCCGCCTTTGCCGCGACGTATCCCGGGTTGCGCTGCATGCCGCGCAGGCCCGCGCCGGACGAGATGTTCACGATCGCGCCTTTGCCGGCCCGCTCCATGTGCGGCAGCACGGCCTGGCAGGTGAGGAAGACCGAGGTGAGGTTGACCGTCAGCAGCCGCTCCCACTCGGCCAGCGGGAGGTCGATGGTCGACTTGCCCGGCCGGCTGCCGCCCACCACGTTGACCAGCACGTCGACCGCGCCGTACTCGCTGAGCGTGCGGTCGACGAGCTCGCGTACGGCCTGCTCCTCGGTGACGTCGACGGTGAGCGCCAGCCCGCCGCACTCGGCGGCGGTGGACGCGACGCCTGCCGCGTCGATGTCGGCCAGCACCAGCCGGTAGCCGGCCCGGCCGAAGGCGAGCGCGGTCGCCCTGCCGATCCCGTCGGCTGCCGCCGTGACGATCGCTACGCCGCCGCTCATGCGCTACTGCGCTTCGGTACGGCGGTTGTGCCGGTACTCCGACGCCACCGGCCCGCGCTGGCCCTGGTACTTCGAGCCCAGGTCGGGGTGGCCGTACGGACGCTCGACCGGCTGGTCGAGGCGCATGAACGAGATCTGCCCGATCTTCATCCCGGGCCACAGCCGCACCGGCAGGGTGGCGACGCTGCTCAGCTCCAGGGTGATCTGGCCCTGGAAGCCGGCGTCGATGAAGCCGGCGGTCGCGTGGATCAGCACGCCCCAGCGGCCGAGGCTGGACTTGCCGTCGACGCGCGCCACGATGTCGTCGGGCAGCCCGATGCGCTCGACGGTGGTGCCGAGGACGAACTCCCCCGGGTGCAGCACGAACGGTTGCCCCTCCGGCAGGTGCACGATCTCGGTGAGGTCGGGCTGCGCCGTGTACGGGTCGATGGCCTCGGCGGTGTGATTGCGGAACACCCGGATCTCCTGCCCGAGCCGCACGTCGACGCTGGCGGGCTGGATCTGGTCGTCCTCGATCGGCTCCAGCACCAGATGGCCGTTGGCGAGCAGCTTGCGGACCGTTCCGTCGGACAGGATCATCGCGTTCCCAACATGGCGGTGGACGAGCGGGACACTCCGCTATCCTGGCAGCTGCGCCATGGCGCGCGGGTGTAGTTCAGCGGCAGAACATCAGCTTCCCAAGCTGAGAACGCGAGTTCGATTCTCGTCACCCGCTCCACGATCGAACCAGGGGTGACATTCGTCCCCGGGCCTTCCGAGGCGTGTGCAATGGTGTGCGCACGATGAGCGAGTCCCCCGGCCGTCCCACAGCGCTGTGGTCGTACTGCCTGCTGTCGGGCGTCGTCTCGCTGGGTTACGGCTCGATCTATCCGCTGCTCGCCGACCTGCGCGACAAGTACGGCTTCTCCGAGGCGCAGCTCGGCGCGATCACCGCCGCCGGGTTCCTGTCGGGCCTGATCGCCCAGCTGACGCTCGCCCGGCACGCCGACCGCGGTCACGCCGCGATGATGGTGCGCGGCGGGCTGCTCGCGGCGTTCGCCGGCATGGTCGGCACCGCCTTCGTCGGACACTTCTGGACCTTCTTCCTCAGCCGCATCCTGCTCGGCATCGGCAGCGGCGCGGTCGCCCCGGCCATCCGGCGGGTGGTCATCAACCGCTCACCGGAGCACCTCGGGCAGAACCTCGGCCGGCTGGCCTCCTTCGACCTGGCCGGCTTCGTGCTCGGCCCGGTGCTGTCGGCGCTCGTCGCCCAGTTCCTCGGGGTGCGTGCGCCCTTCATCGCGCTGGCCGTGCTGAACGTGGTCGCCCTGGTGGCCAGCACCAAGCTCGACCTGACCGGCGGTCCGGTGTCGGCGGACCGGGGCGTCATGCGCCGGCTGCTCGCGGTGCCGTCGATGCGGGCGGCGCTGGCCTCCTGCGTCGCCTTCTACGTCACCGTCGGCACGTTCGAGGCCGTCTGGGCGGTGTTGCTGCGCGACGAGGGCGCCTCGACCTGGCTCATCGGCCTCACGCTGTCGCTCTTCACGGTGCCGATGATCTTCCTGGCCCCGTTCGGCGGGCGGCTGTCCCAGCAGCGCGGCCCCATGCGCGTCGCGTCCTTCAGCATCGCGCTGGCGACCGTCTGCACCCTCAGCTACGGCCTGCTGCCCGGGCTGTGGCTGCTGCTGATCGTCTCGCTGGTGCACGCGTTCGCGGACTCCTTCACGATGCCGGCCAACCAGGTGGCCGCCGCCATGGCGGGCCAGGGCAAGCACGCGTCGTCCGCCCAGGGCCTGCTCGGCGCCACCGGCCTCGCCGCGGCAGGGCTGTCCGGGCTCTTCGCCGGATACACGTACGAGCACTTCGGCCGCGAGGCCGTCTTCGGCGGTGCGGCCGCCGTGATGCTGGTCTTCCTGCTGCTCGGGATGGCGTTCGTACGCCGCGAGCCGGTGGCCGTCGTACCGGCGGCGTCAGTCCAGACCGAGGCTGCGGCGTAGCGAAGCGAGCACGCCACCGCTCTTCGCGGGCTTCGGACGTATCGGGGCCGCGGCGGACGTGGCGGCCCGTACGGGAGCGGCCCGCTGCAGCAGCGGACGCTCGGGCTCCGGAGGCCGCAGCCGGAGCAGCTCGGCGCGGACCTCGTCGACCGCGTCGGGCGTGAAGCCGACCACGGTGCGCCAGCGGCCGGAGCCCTGCCGCGACAGGAAGAACAGCCAGCGCTGCCCGATGTCGGCGTCGCCGATCCAGTAGCGCTCGTTGACCTTGTAGACCGTCAGCGGACCGTCCGGCAGGCTTCCGACCAGCACGTTCAGCACGGTCAGCCCGAAGATCTGATCGGGCTGGTGCGGCAGCAGCGTGCCCGGCGGTGGCGGCTCACCCTCCGGCCCCGTCGGCGGGGGCAGCGGCACCCCGCCCGAGTAGAGGACGGCGTTGATCGAGGCGACCACAGCGACATCACTGCGCGCCAACATGCTCTCGAGCGACTCGGGGACGTACATCGCCTGCCAGTTTTCCAGGCCGCCCGGCGACCCGTGCCGTCACCCGGCCGTTACCGCCCGAACGACGCCGGCCTCACACCCGCGGACGGCGGCTCAGGCGTCGACGAGCTGGGTGTGCAGCCGGGGGTTCGCGGCCGGGAGCAGGGCGAAGAGGTCGGGGTCGGTACGGCGCAGCCGCTCGTAGTTCGCCGCCCACATCTGCGGCAGGAAGTGCTTGCGGTACATCGCCTTGCCGCCCCGCACCTCGGCGTCGAGGATCTCCGTACCGCCGGCGGCCTCGCACTCGAGGTGGTAGCGCGCCGCCGACTCAAGCGTGATCGCCTCGATCGTGGCGTTCTCCAGCGAGTCCGAGGCGATGATCGCGCCGTGGTTCTTCATGATCACCACGCGCTTGTCGGCCAGCGCGTCGACAACCGCGAGGTGGGACTTGATCCCGTCGTCGAAGTACGTGGCCTGCTCCTCGTGGAAGAGCACGCTCGACACGTTGAACATCCCGACGGTGCGGCCGGTGGACGACAGCACCGAGATGTAGTGCGAGTGCAGGTGCACGATCGCGTTGACGTCCGGCCGCTCCTGGTAGATGCGGGCGTGGAAGTTCACCGCCGGCGACATCGCGAGCGCGCCGAGACGCGGCTGCAGGTCGTAGCCGAGCAGGCAGACCCGGTCGGGGGTCGTCGTGTCGAAGTACTCGAAGCCGGTGACCCAGAACGTGTCGTCACCGTCGCCCGTCACCGACCCGCGGGCGCTCACGTGCCCGCCGACGTTCGAGTCGCCTCCCTCGCGGTGCAGGATGCGCCGCGCCGCCGAGATCTTGAAGCGGATGTCGTCCTCGTCGCGTACCGGGTCCATGGGGGTCCTCCGTGTCTGGGCTTCCTAGAAGGCTTCGGGGTCCTGCTGGACCGCGGCGGGGATCTCGTGCCGGAACAGCCGCGCCGCGTTCTCCCAGGTCAGCTTGCGTACGTCCTCCGCGGGGAAGTGGCCGATCTGCTCGCGGAGCACCTCTTGGGTGTCCGGCCACGTGCCGTCCTGGTGGGGGTAGTCCGACTCGAGCATGATGTGGTCGATACCGACGCGGTGGCGGTGGTCGAGGCCCGACGGGTCGTCGATGGTGCAGAAGTAGAAGTTGCGCGCGAAGACCTCACGCGGGGTCATCTCGATGGCGTCCCAGGTGCCGTACATGTGCGAGTACTTGCCCACGTGGTCGAGCCGGTCCATCAGCCCGGCCACCCAGCCGAGGCCGCCCTCGGACAGGCAGATCTTGAGGTCGGGGAAGCGCACCGGCAGCTTTGAGTAGAGCCAGTCGACCGCCGCGAACATCGCCCAGCCGAAGAAGAGCACACCGATGGTGTCGGCGGGGGCGTCGGAGGAGGTGGTCGGCGCGGTCGAGGAGCTGCCGACGTGCAGGCAGACGACCGTGCCCGTATCGGCGCACGCCTGCATCAGCGGATCCCAGTAGCCGGTGTGCAGCGACGGCAGTCCGAGCCGCTCCGGCAGCTCGGGGAAGGTCATCGCCGAGAAGCCGCGGGCGGCGTTACGCCGGACCTCCTCGGCAGCGAGCTGCGGGTCGAGCAGCCACGGGAGCTGACACGGGATCACCCGGCCCGGATACGTACCCGCCCACTCCTCGAGGTGCCAGTCGTTGGCGGCCCGTACGACGGCGAGCGCGAGGTCGGGGTCGCTCACGCCGAGCTGGTAGCGCTGGCCGGCGAAGCCCGCCAGCGAGGACGGGAAGTTCAGCGACGCGTACACGCCGTTCAGGTCCATGTCGGCTACCCGCGCCGTGATATCCCAGGCGCCGCGGCGCATCTCGTCGAAGCGGGTCGGCTCGAAGCTCAGCTCGTCCTGCGGGCGCCCGACGACGGCGTTGAGCCCCACCTTGTAATGGCGCTTGTCGTCGTACAGCCAGTACTCCATCCCGTCCTCGTCGAGGTGGACGGCCGGGGCGAGGTCGGCGTAACGCTGGGGCATCCGCCCCCGGAAGAGGTGCGGCGGCTCGACGAGGTGGTCGTCGACCGAGATGAGGGTGCACCACCGGGGTTGGCGCGGAGGGTCGGGCAGGAAGGTGACCTTGGCCGGACGCCCCTCCTTCGCGGCGGTGGTGGCGAAGAAGCCGGGACGCGACTCGAGCTGGTCGAACGTGATGCTCGTGCTGGCCGGCTCGGAGGGGGTCGACATGCACTGCATCCTCGCACCGGGCATCCGCCCTTGGCCAGTTTCTCCGGAATCTTTGTGGAATTTAGCGTGACCGTCCTGCCGGTGCGGCGGACCGGGCGTCACCCGGACGGGCGATAGCCTCAGGGCGGCCCGGAAGGACCCCGGGCCTCGCCGGCGGAGGGGACGCGAGCTCTTGTCGCGTGATCGGGACGACCGCTACCGCCCGGAGCTCGACGGCCTCCGCGCCGTCGCCATCGTGCTGGTGCTCGCCTTCCACTGCGACGTCGACTCGGTGCTCGGCGGCTACGTCGGTGTCGACGTCTTCTTCGTCCTGTCCGGCTTCCTGATCACCGGCCTGCTGCTCGACGCGGCCGACGATCCCGCCGGCCGCGGCGTCGAGATGATGCGCTTCTACGCCCGGCGCGCGCGCCGGCTGCTGCCGATGGCGCTGCTCGTCATCGTCTCGATCAGTGCGGCCTGGCTGCTCACGGCCAACGCCGTCGACCGCGCCCCGCTGGTCGCCGACGGCCGCTCCGCCGCCCTGTACTTCTCCAACTGGCACTTCGCGGCGACCGCGACCGACTACTTCGCGAGCCAGAACGCGCCCAGCCCCTTCGTGCACTTCTGGTCGCTGTCGGTCGAGGAGCAGTTCTACCTGGTCTGGCCGGCCGTCATCGCCCTCGTCTACCGGCTGTGCGCCGGGCGCCGGCAGCGCGCGCAGACCGTGGTCGGGATCGTCGCGGTCGTCCTCATGGCGGCCTCGCTGGTCGCGCTCGCGCTGACCACGGCGGCCGGCAACGACTCGTACGCGTACTTCGGCACCCACACCCGGGCCTATCAGCTGCTCGCGGGTGCCGCCCTGGCCGTCGCCCTCCGCCGGCGGCGGGCGGCCCACAGCGCGCAGACCCCGGCCCGTGGGCGCGGGTCAGCAGCGTGGTCGCTCGGGCAGCTCGTCACCGTCGCCGCACTGCTGGTCGTCGCCACCCGCGAGGTCGATCTCGGCCCCGGGATGCGCGGGGTCACCGCCGTGGCGTGCACCGTCGCGCTGCTCGTCACGCTGCAGGCCGCCCCGCACGGGCCGATCCGCCGGCTGCTCTCGGTGCCGTTCATGGTCTACCTCGGCCAGATCTCGTACGCGGCCTACCTCTGGCACTGGCCCGTCATCCTGCTGATCCGGCGCTTCGTCGTGATCAGCCCCCACCTGCTGCTGATCCCGGCGTTCGCCTTGTCGTTCGGTCTCGCGGCCCTCAGCCAGCGGCTCGTCGAGCGGCCGGTACGGGTGTCGCCGTGGCTCGCCCGCTACGGCCGGTCGTCCATCGCCGGGGGCCTCGCGCTGAGCCTGCTCGTGGGCCTGCTCGTCACACCGGCGCTGCTCGAGTCCACCCGGCGGCCCGCGGTCACCGCACTGGTCGCCAGCAGTGGCCCGGCCACGAACGTGCCGGACCCCGTACCGACGACCGGCACCCGCACCCCGGTGCCGTCGATCGCGGCGATCAAGCAGGCCTCGCAGGCGCATCCCGTGGGCGGCCCGGCCTGCATCCACCGCACCGGCATCCTCTGCAAGGCATCCGCGGGCGGCCCACGCACGATCCTGGTCGTCGGCGACTCGCACCTCGAGGCGTTCCTCCCGGTGTTCATCGACCTCGCCAAGCGCCACGACGCCACGCTCTTCACCTGGATGTCCTACGTGTGCCCGTGGGAGCGCGGCGTGCTGCCCGCCTCGAGCACGAACGACGTCGCGCAGAGCGACTCGTGCCGCGGCGCGCAGACCGACCTGTACGACACCGCGATGCCCGACGTGCGGCCCGACGTCACGATCGTGCTCAACCGCGGGTACGACGACCCGAACTTCCCCCGCCCGCTGTTCATCGACGGTGCGCCTGCGAGTACGGACCCCGGGCCCGTCCTGCAGCTCGCCACGCCCAACGCGGCGGCCGCCGTCCTCCGGACGTCCGGGCGCCTGATCGTGGTCGAGCCCTGGCCGTCGCTGACCCAGAGCCAGCCCAGCTGCCTGGCGGAGGCGCGCTTCCAGGAGCAGTGCGTGATGAGCGCGGCCGTCGGGAAGCTGCCCCAGGACACGGCGATCGAGTCGGTCGCCGCCGCCGACCCCCGGGTGGCCACCGTCGACCTCGACGCCGACGTGTGCCCCCGGTTGCCGCTCTGCGACCCGGTCGTCTCCGGCACCATCGTGCGCCGCGACCAGGACCACGTGAGCATCGGCTTCGCCGCGAAGCTGACCCCGGCGCTCGACCGCAAGCTGGCGGCGGCCGGCGCCTTCGACACGCCGTAGCCCCGGCTCGGTCCTTCCGCCAAGACCGCCCGATCGGGCGACATCCGCCCGATTACTCCACCGATCGGCTCAATACGGCTCGCTGCCGGGTCGAGAACTGATGGGTCACCGACCGCCGAGGGCGCACACGCCCCGCGGATCGAAACGACCACCCGATACGGAGCATCCTTCATGCAGTTCCGCCTGAACCGCAAGCGCGTCACCGCCACCGCTGCCGCCGCAGTGATCGCCGGGGTCGGCCTGCTCAGCACCGGCTGCACCGCACAGACCTCGAGCGCCACCAAGGTGGTGTCCGGCACCATCTCCGGCGCCGACGGCAAGATCGTCGACGTCCTGATCGGCTTCGACGTCCGCGACGCCGCAGGCCGCCGCCTGGACCTCGGCGGCGGCGTGGGCTACAGCGCCATGCAGCGCCTCAACCACTGCGTCCCGACGACCGGGGCGACCAAGTCCGAGCTCTGCAAGTTCCAGGGCGCCACCACCCAGGTGACCGGCAAGACCTGGTCGATCCGCGTGCCGGCCAACGCCGCCACGATGTGGATCGAGGTCTACCCGAAGGCCCCGACGCCGACCGCCTGGTTGAACAACTACCGCGGCTACACCGGCGTCGCCGCCGGCAGCACCGACACCACGACCTACTCCACGAGCATGCGCCGCTCGCTGACCATCGGCGGCGGACTGAAGAACATCCAGATCACCCTGCCGAAGTCCTGCCGGTCGGCCACCGGCGGCGGGACCACAGGCAGCCTGATCGGCCACATCAACAACTGGCCCGCCGGGCAGTCCGGCAAGATCAACGCCTGGTCGCTGTCCTCGGCGAACCTCCCGGACCAGGGCTTCGCCACCGGCACGGTCGACGGCAGCGGCAACTACCGGATCAACGGCCTGCAGAGCGGTCAGCGCTACGGCGTGATCGCCGGCAGCGCGACGTATTCGGTGAACCTGGTCGACTACCGCCGCGCCACCAGCAACGACACCCTGATCGACCACGCCTGCCAGCAGAAGGTCTTCAACTTCTGACCCCCGCCGGTCGGGCCGAGCCCCACCGCAGGACATCCCGGTAGCCCGGGTGCGCCGCGCCGAGACACTCGGCGCGGCGCTCGTCTGCGTGCGGCAGAGCTCACGACCTGGCGACGGTCCTAGCCGTTCGCCTGGGCGTACGCCTCGCGCAATTCGCGGCTGACCCGGCCGCGGCTGGAGACCTCGAGGCCGTTCGACTGCGCCCACGCCCGGATGGTGGCGGGATCGGCCTCGTTGTTGCCCGCTGAACGGCCATTGCCGCGACTGGTGCGCATCCCACGCCCGGCGGCGATGTAAGGCGCAAGAATCTCGCGGAGTTCACTCGCATTCTTCTCATTGAGGTCGATCTCGAACTGCTTGCCGTCAAGACCGAAGGTGACGGACTCGTCCGCCTCGCCACCCGTCAGGTCATCCTCTAGATGAACGCTCGTTCGTGTTGCCATGGTGAGGCAGCTTAGAGCCTGAACGGCTCTTGTGCGTGACCCACCGGCGTGCGCCGCGAAGATTCCGGCGTCATTCTTTTATTGATTGGCGGGCAAGCGCTTCGGTCAGTGCGGAAGCCTCGAGCGGAGGCGCGAAGAAGTAACCCTGCCCGCGTCGGCAGTCGTGGGCACGCAGCTGCTCCAGCTGATCCGCGGTCTCGACGCCCTCGGCCACGACGTCCAGGTCAAGGGCATGAGCGAGCGCCACGATGGACGCCACGATGGCGGTGTCCGTCGTCGTCACCCCGATGCCCGTGACGAAACTGCGGTCGATCTTCAGCGTCGACACCGGGAAGCGCTGCAGGTAGCTGAGCGAGGCGTAACCGGTGCCGAAATCATCGAGCGCGATCTGCACGCCCTTCTGCGTCAAGCGGTGCAGATCGGCCACGACCTCGTCGTCGGCGTCGATGAGAACGCGCTCGGTCATCTCCAGGCAAAGGCTGTGCGGGTCGACCCCCGCGGCGGCGACCACCTCGAGGGTCCGCCCGGTCAATGCGGCGTCCGACGCCTGCCGGCCCGACACGTTGACCGCCATGGAGAACCCTCCGAAGCCGGCCAGACGCTGCCACTCGGTCAGCTGCCGTACGGCTTCGTTGAGCACCCAGTCGCCGATCGGCAGGATGAGGTCGCTGTCCTCGATGACGTCGATGAACGACCCCGGCAGCAGCAGGCCGCGCTGCGGATGGTCGATGCGCAGCAGGGCCTCGGCGCCGCCGATCAGACCGGTCGTCAGGTCGACGACGGGCTGGTAGTACAGCCGCAGCCACCCGTTGGCGACCGCGTCGCGGGCATCCTGCTCCACCCGCAGCCGCTCGGGCGCAGCGCTGCTCAGGCCGGTGCGGAAGAGCTCGTAACGGCGTCGGCCGCGCCTTTTCGCCTCGAACATCGCCTGGTCGGCCTGTGACAGCAGCTGCTCCGGCTCGCTCGTCGCCGACGTCGTCATCGAGATGCCGATGCTGACCGACAGGGCGAGGGCGATCTCGTCGCCGGAGACGTCGGCGTCGTTCGGGCCCGCGTCGTTCGGGCCCGCGTCGTTCGGGTCAGGCAGCCGGATCACCTCGCCGACGACGTCGGCCACCTGCTCCGCGAGCTTTGTCGCGGCCCGGGTGACGGCACCGGAGCTACGCCGGGCGGCTCGGGCGGCCATGACGATGACGAACTCGTCACTCGCGAGCCGCGCCGCCGTGTCGGGGCTGTCGACCAGGGCGTCGAGCCGGCGTCCGACCTCGGCCAGCACCAGGTCGCCGACGCTGCGGCCGTAGGTGTCGTTGATGTCCTTGAAGCGGTCGAGGTCGATGTGCAGCACGACCAGGGCACCGGGATGGCGGTCGAGGTTGTCGACCGCGAGTCGGAAGCGGTCCAGCAGCAGGTGCCGGTTGGCGAGGCCGGTGAGAGGATCGTGCAGCGCGCGCTGGGCCAGCTCCTCCTCGATCAGCCGGCTGGTGGTGACGTCCTCCACGTGCACGAGCAGGTATTCGCGCTGCTCGCCCAGCGACACCTCGGCACTCGACAGCCGCACCCACACGGTGCTGCCGTCGCCGCGGCGCAGCTCGACGGCGTCCTCGGCATGCTCGAAGGTCTGGTCCAGTGCGGTGCGGTCGAACAGCGTGCGCAGCCCCGGCGCCGGCAGCCGGGCCGGATCGGCCAACAGCCGGCTGAAGGTCATGCCGAGCAGCTCGGCCTGGGGATAGCCGACGATCGCCGCGAACGTGCGGTTGACCTTGAGCAACCGGCCACCGGCCCGCGCATCGGCCTTCGTCATGCTGATCAGCGCCGTACCGACCGGTGCCTCGTCGAACGCGCCGCGCAGCAGGGCCTCGCTGTCGGCGAGCGCCTCCTCCGCCAGCACCCGTCCGGTGACGTCGCGCCAGGTGGCGATGAGTTCGGAGTCACCGAGCCGGGCGACACGCACGTCGAGAAAGCGCTGGCTGCCGTCGCGGGCCGGCAGGTGCGCCGCGTTCAGCACCACGTCACGACCGTTGGCGAGCACCCGCCGGTACGCGGGGGCGAGCCGTCGTTCGGTCTCCGCGGACCACAGGTCGGACAGCCGCTCGCCGATCGGCGGGGCCCCCGGGCGCTCATTCGCGTACGTCACGACGAAATCGGTGACCTCGCCGCCCAGGGGTCGTTCCGCCGCCACGACAACGACCGGATCGACCATGCTCGACAAAGCGGTACGCAATCTGCGCTCGCCGCGATCCGGCTCCCCACCGGGCTCACGCCCGGCAGGGCTGCGCAGACCTTTCGGCCCGCCGTCCTGCATCCTGCCCCCGAGTCACCCGCTGTGACGAATGCCTGTCCCCTTTTTCACGCCCTGCAGCGCAGCTCAGGCTGTGCCTCAGCTGATTGCACTATGGAATGCGAGAAGGCGGAAGGCATGCACATTCATGCCGTGTCGATGATTGTGTGGCTGCGGCGCGCATCACGGCAACAATCCACAGCTCGGCTTCACCGACTCGCCGCTGCCGCATTCGCGGCCGCCCGGCGTCAGCTCGAGCGCTCGTACACCCATGGCGCCGCGCCCATCCGCAGCCGGTGGCGGGCACCCGCGGCAGACGCGTCACACGCCGGATAGCCGGCATCACCCTCCCACAGCGACACGACGTCCTGCTTCTCCGGATCGTCCTCGCGGGGGAGGAACGCGATGTGCGTCTCCCAGAACGGCGGGGTGCGCGCCGCTGCCGCCGCCAGCACCGCTGCGACCGACGGCTGGGCGGCGAGGTCGTTCAGGGTCATCCAGGTCGGGGGCAGCAGGGTGACGCGCCCCTCGTCGCGGGCCTGCAGACCGTCGGCCGGGCGTACCCAGACGTGCTCGGTGATCTCGGCGCCGTCGACCGTGACGTCGCCGAGCTGCGGAAGCTCGGCAACGAAGAACCAGGTCAGGAAGCGCTTGGGGCTCTCCGGCGGCGGACACCACTGCGAATAGGGCACCAGCGCGGCCGGGTCGAGCGCGATGGCGGCCTCCTCCATCGTCTCCCGGGCCGCCGCCGTACGCGCCGTCTCCAGCGAGAGCGGATCCGCACCGTCCTCGGGATCCACCCGCCCGCCGGGGAAGACCCAGGCCTCCGCGGCGAACGACGCCTTGGCCGAGCGCCGCAGCAGCAGCACCTCCATGCCGTCCGCGCCCTCGCGGAGCACGATCACGCTCGCCGCGGGTAACGGCTCCGGGATCACGCGCTCACCGGCGGCAGGGGCTCGGACACGGGGGGATCGTAGGCCGCCGTGATCACACGCCGGCCGACGGGGTCCCGCCACGCCGGGCGATCTGGCAACGTGGAGCGGTGGACAGTCGTGCAGAGGGTCGCCGGGACGGCGGCGTCGTGTTCGTCTGCACGGGCAACGTGTGCCGCTCGCCGATGGGTGAGGCTCTGCTCCGGCACCACCTGCAGGGCCTTGACGCGCCGCTCCCGGTCAGCTCGGCGGGCATCCTCGGGTGGAACTCCGCCGGCGCCACCGAGCACACCCTCACCGCGCTGCTCGAACGCGGGGTGCCGCTCGACGGGCACGTCAGCCGCAAGATCGACGCGGCGATCATTGACGAGGCCGGCCTGCTCGTCACCATGACCAACGACCACGTCGACGCCATCCGGCTGCGCCGGCCCGAGGCCGCGGCCCGCACCTTCGTCCTCGGCCAGCTCGTACGCCTGGGTGAGCGGCACGAGAGCGAGACCGGACCCCGCGACGGCTCCGTCGCCGAGTGGCTCGACGCCATCGACGCCCGGCGCGGCACCCGGCCTCGAGCCCTGCCGCGTGACGAGATCCGCGACCCGCTCGGGGAGCCGCTGCCGGCGTACCAGGAGCTCGCGGCGCAGCTCGACGACCTCACGGCCCGGCTGGCCCGGCTGCTCACCGGGGCGAATGTGCAGGCCGCCGCATCGCCGTTGGAGCGCGTCGGTCAAGATGGTGGCCGTCACAACTAGCAAGAGGTGCGGCTGGACGGTCGCCCCGACATATCGCGTGGGAGAGCCATGAGTGCCCCGAGCTACACCGACGAGGCTGTCGAGGCCTTCCAGTTCGTCAACCAGGACATCCCCTGGCTGCTGAACCACTGGGCGCAGAAGAAGCCCGACCACCCGTTCCTGATCTGGGAGCCGCGCGAGACGGCCGACAGCAAGACCTGGACGTACTCGGACTTCGCGCGTGACGTGCGCCGCCTTGCCGCCGGCTTGCACCAGAAGGGCATCGCCAAGGGCGACAAGGTGATGATCCACACCGAGAACTCGCCCGAGATGGTGCTCGCCTGGTACGCCTGCGCCACCGTCGGCGCGGTCGGTGTCACCACGAACACCAAGAGCGTCGGCGCTGAGATCGAGTACCTCGCCGGTCACGCCCGCTGCGTCGCCGCCATCACGCAGCCCAAGTTCGCCGCGCTGCTGTCGGAGAACGCGCCGGGCCTGAAGTGGATCGCCGTCACCGCCGACAACTCGGGTGACCCGGCGACCGAGGACGTCAGCGGCTTCGAGAGCTTCGACGCGCTGTTCGCCGACGAGTCGGAGTGGCCCGGGCGTCCGGCCGAGCCGATGCTCCCCGCCGGGATCATGTACACCTCCGGCACCACCTCGCGTCCCAAGGCGGTCGTGCACACCCACGCCAACGCGCTGTGGGCGAGCCGGGTCGGGTCGCACAACATCGACCTCACCGACGACAGCGTCTACCTGATCTACCTGCCGTTCTTCCACGTCAACGCGCAGAGCTGGACCACCTGGAGCACCCTCGGCGTCGGCAGCACGATCGTGCTGATGCCCAAGTGGTCGGTGTCGCGCTTCTGGGACGTCGTCGTGCGCCGCGACGTCACCCACATCTCGATCATCCCGTTCGTCTTCAAGGCCCTGATGACCCCCGACAAGCCGGCCAACAAGCTGCGCGTCGGCGTCTTCGGCCTGATCGTCCCCGAGATGGACGCGGCCGCCGGCTTCACGTTCATCGGCGCGTACGGCATGACCGAGACGGTCACGCACTGCATCCACACCGAGGTCAAGGGCGAGCGGATGCCCCCGAAGTCGATGGGCAAGCCGACCCCGGGCTACCAGGCCCTCGTCGTCAACCCGGAGACCGGCGAGATCTGCTCCGACGGCTCCACCGGTGAGCTCTGGATCCGCGGCGTGCGCGGGCAGCAGCTCTTCCTCGAGTACTTCGACAACCCCGAGGCCAACGCGAAGGCGTTCACCGAGGACGGCTGGTTCAAGACCGGCGACATGGTCCGCGTCGACGACACCGGCAACTTCATCTACGGCGAGCGCGACAAGGACCTGCTGAAGGTCGGCGGCGAGAACGTCAGCGCCCGCGAGGTCGAGGACACCGCCCGGCTCGTACCCGGCATCGCCGAGATCGCCGTGGTCAGCCGCAAGGACGACTTCCTCGGCGAGGTGCCGGTCGCATTCGTCATCAAGGCGCCGAACGGCGAGGCCGACGACAAGCTCTTCGAGCACTCGATCATCGACATCTGCAAGCAGAACCTCGCCGACTTCAAGGTGCCGCGCGCGGTCTACTTCGTCGACGAGTTCCCCCGCGCCACGCTCGACAAGGTCGCCAAGAACCAGCTCCGCGACATCGCCGACGCGAAGGTGAGCGCCTAGCCAGCCCCGCGTTAGACCTTTTGGTCAAGGCGCGCCGGCGAAAGCGAGCACAACCTCAACCCTTGAGGGCCCGGCTCAGCTGCTGCACCACCCAGCTGGGCCGGGTCATCAGGTCCGTCCAGGTGAACCGCAGGATCGTCCAGCCGTCCAGGACGATCTCGTTCTGCCGCTCACGGTCGTGGTAGAGCGCGTACGGCGCATCGTGAACGTCTCGTCCATCCGCCTCGACCGCAACCCGAAGGCTGGGCCAGGCCATGTCGAGGCGCGCGTAGACCACGCCGTCCACCGTGTACAGCTTCAGTTGCAGGCACTCGGGCGGGTAGCCGGCGTCCGCGAACAGGATCCGCAGACGCGTCTCGAGCGGCGACTCGGACAGCGGGTCCATTCGCGCGCTTGCCGAGCGCAGGTGCCCCGAGGCGTCGGGCGGCACCGTCCATCCGAGACGTGCGGCGCTGTCCAGCAGGCAGACCAGATCGACGACGGACATCACGAGCGACGCATCGGACACCGTGCGATCGAGGGTCGTCACGCGCAGCCCGCCGACCTTCGTCGACTCCCCGTCCATCAGGCCGTGATGGATGATCATGCCTCGCCGCTGGTGCCGCACCAGTCCGTCCGGGATCAGCAGGTGGGGCAGCTCCTCCGCCCTCCAGGGCGGCAACCCCCACAGCTTGTGCAGCCGCGCCGCCGTCACGCCGCAGGCCACCGAGCCCTGGCTGGCCAGCAGAGCTCCCGCCACCCCGGCCTTGAACGGGTCGGCCGGCAGCGGCTGCAGGAGAATGCCGCGCGCCGGGCTGGTCCAGCCGTAGCGATGCAGCGTCCGGGCCTGGGTTCGGGTGACGCCCGCTTCTCGGAGCTGGCCCTGGGTGATCGCGCCGTACTGGCGGTCGAGGACGGGCCGGACGGCCTTCATCTGGTGCGGGTACATGTCCACACCGTGACCTTTTTCGGAGGCGCCCTCGAAAGTTATCCACACCTGGCGACGAGCTAGTGCTTGTGCACGTTTTCGCCGGCGCGCCTTGACCAAAAGGTCTGGTGGCGTAACACCCGCGACGCATGACGCGGGCAGCCTCGAGGGAATGACGACCCTGATCGCCGGCGGCTTCGTACTCCCGATGGCACCGGCCGACCGCCGGTTGCTGCTCGACACGGGCGCGGTGCTCGTGGACGACGACGGCATCATCGTGGCGGTCGGCCCCGACGCGCAGGTACGCGCCCACCCGCTGACCGTCGCCGCTGCCGCGGACGGGCGGCTCGAGGAGGTCGACGCGTCCGGCTGCGCGGTGCTGCCCGGCCTGCACAACACGCATCTGCACAGCGGCCTGCTCCGGGGGACGGCGGAGGACCTCGGCCTGCTCGACTGGCTGGCCACGTACGTCGACCCGATGCACCGGGCGGTGACGGCACCGATCGCCGAGGCGGCGAGCCGACTCTGCTACGCCGAAGCGCTGCTCGGCGGGACGACGTCGGTGATGGACATGTGGCGCTACCTCGACGGTGCCGCCTCCGCCGCCGACACGCTCGGGCTGCGCGCGACGCTGGTGCCGTACGTCTGCGACGGCCCGGCGCTGGACTACTTCGAGACCCTCGAGACCAACCGCGAGCTGCTGGAGCAGGTCGGGACCACCGGCCGGGTACGCGCCTGGGTGGGCCTTGAACACCTGCTGTACTGCACCGAGCCCGCGTACCGGGCCGCATCGAAGCTGGCCGACGAGTTCTCCACCGAGATCCACACCCATTCCAGCGAGCAGGTGGCGGAGGTGGAGACCGTCGAGCGCCTCTTCGGACGCCGGCCGATCCACGAGATCGCGGCGCGGGGGCTGCTCGAGGGCGGGCGGGTCGTGCTCGCGCACTGCGTCCAGCTCGACGACACCGAGCTCGACGTGCTGGCCGAGACCGGCACGCGGGTGGCGCACTGCCCGTGCTCGAACCTGAAGCTCGCCTCGGGCGTCGCCCGCGTACGCGCCATGTGGGAGCGCGGCATCGCCGTGGGCATCGGCTCCGACGGGGAGAAGGAGAACAACAACCTCGACCTCTTCGAGGAGATGAAGTTCGCCTCGCTGCTGCAGAAGGGCATCGGTGGCGATCCGGCGGCGGGCAACGCGTACGACATCCTGGCCATGGCGACCATCGAGGGCGCCCGCACGCTGGGCCTCGACGCCGTCACCGGCTCGCTCGAGCCGGGCAAGCAGGCCGACATCGTCGCCGTCGACCTGCGCAAGCTGCACACGACGCCGATCATCCGGCCGGGACTGTTCGGCATCGACAGCAACATCGCGCAGCACCTGGTCTTCTCCAGCAGTGCGGCCGACGTGCGGTCGGTCTGGGTGCAGGGCCGGCTCGTCGTCGACGGGCACCGGCTGCTCACCGGCGACGAGGACGCCATCCGCGAGGCGGCTCAGACCGCCGCCGAGGACCTCTTCTCCCGGCGGCGGGCGCAGATGAGCCAGATCTGAACCGACCCGCCGTAGAGCAGCAGGGTCATGCGTTCGCCCTGCTCCCGCGCGCTCTCCCACGCGGGCTCGTGCCGGTAGCGGTCCTCGAGGGCGTCCTCGACGGCGGTGACCCGCCGGGTCCACTCGGCGTCCGACGACGGCAGGTCCCGCGTGAGGGTGCGGTCGACGATCTCGAAGCCGTTGAAGTCGAGCCCGACGTCCAGCGACTCCGGGGTCGGGAAGTCGTTGCCCTCCGGGGCGATCGGCAGCTCGTCGGCCACCTGCACCAGCACCAGGAAGCCGACCAGCGCGTCGGGCACGAGCACCCGGTGCAGCTCGGCCAGCAGCGCGGCCTGCTCATCGGTGGTGTCGAGGACGCCGAGCAGCCATCCGGAGTCGAAGGTCGCGTCGGCGAAGGGCAGGGTCTGCGACCAGGCGGCGACGGTCGGCAGGTGGAACAAGCGCCGGGCGCCCTGGCAGGCGCGCTCCATCGGCTCGGCGAGCACGGGAGCCACCCCGTTGCGGTCACGCAGCCAGGCGGCCGGACCGCCGAGCCCGGCGCCGGCGTCGAGGAACCGGCTCCCCGGCTGCGGGGCCAGTCGCTCGGCGAACCACTCCAGCCACGCGGGGCTGCCGCTGCCCCGGCAGGCGGCCGGGATCGCGTACTCCGGCCCCAGCTCGGCGACGACCTGCTCGGTCCACGCCGCGACGGTGTCGAACTCGGCCTCGAGCGCTCCGGACACGTCGGATCCGACCTGCGTCATCGCCCGAGCACCTCGCGTCCCACGATGGCCTTGACCTTGGCCGCTGCCACCTCACCCTTGGACGACGCCAGTCCGGAGACGTTGACGCCGATGACGCCGTCGATCTCCAGCACGGCGCGCGCCTCGCGGATGGCCTCGTCGATGCCGGCGCGTACGGGATCGGACGCCCCCAGGACCGCCTCCACCCGGGCGCCGTCCAGGTGCAGCCCGGGGAAGGCCTGCAGGACCCGGGCCGACCGCTCGTCGGTGTAGACGGCGACACCCGCGACGAAGGGCAGCGTGCAGCCCTCGGCACGCGCGTCGGCGACGAATTGCGCCACCCGCTCGGGGCTGCTCACGTGATTGAGGAAGCACACCTGGGCACCCGCCCGCTGCTTCTGCCGGAGTCGGTACGGCCGTACCGTCTCCGGCGGCGCCTCGGGACTCTCCGCCACCGCGGTCGCGAGCCCGGTCTCCCGCGCCGACGCGACGAGCCGCAGGCTGTCGAGGTCGAACACCGACGTCACGCCCGGGCGGACGCCGACGCCGCGTCCGTCGCCGGTCACGCAGAGCACCCCGTCGCCGTTCAGCGCCGACAGCGCCGCGAGCTCCTGCTCCAGCACCACCCGGTTGCGGTCGCGGCAGGTCAGCGTGATCCAGGAGCGCCCGCCGTGCTCGCGGATCATCGGCATGAGCAGCGCCGGCGGGAAGTCGGGCCGGTTGTTGTGCTCGCCGACCAGCACGGCGTCGCACGACCCGGCCAGTGTGCGGGTCACCTCGGCCACCGAGGTGGGGTCGTACGGGCGCACCGTCAGGTCGGTGAGGACCACCGGCCGCTGGGCCGCCAGGGCGAGCAGCGAGCCCGACCGGGCCTCGGTGTCGGCGGTCGAGAACCCGCCGGCCTCCATCTGGGCGGCGAGCTCACGCCCTTCCGCGCCCTCGACGCCGTCGGCCCACTCGAGGCCCGGGCGCACCGTGAACGGGCACACCATGTCGGCGCGCATCTCGCAGGTCGAATCGCTGCGTACGCCGCCGCACGGCCCGTAGACCATGCGCTTCGGGCAACGCGGGTCGGGCTCGGGATGCCCCGACACGGTGTGGGTCAGGTCCAGGACGGGATCGGCCGTGCTGCCCGGGGCGTGCGCCATGGAGATCGGCCTGCCCCGAATGGACACCGCTACGCCGGCTCACACCCGGACGGCAACTTCCTCGAGCGGATCGGGGCGCGGCGGCCGGGTCGAGGCCGCCAGCGCGACGACGGCGCCGATCACCGCGTACAGCGCGAGGACCAGCAGGTGCTGGCCGATGCCGTGCGCGCCGAAGTAGACGATGCGGCGTACCGAGTCGGTCCCGGCGCCGGTCGGGAGCGCGTACGAGATCGCCCGCCAGAAAGGCGGCAACAGCGACGTCTGGTACGCCCCGCCGGCGCTCGGATTCCCGAGGATGACGAACAGCAGGATCGCCACCCCGATGCCGAGCACACCGAGCAGCACCTCGAAGGCCATCGTCACCGCACCCGCGCCGAAGACGAGCAGGGCGCCGAGCCCCCACAGCGCGAGGAAGTGGCCGTCGAGCGCCCCGAGCAGGGGCCCGACGATGAGCGCGCCGCCGAGGCCGGAGACAATCGCGTACACCGCGATGCCGCCGAGACGCACGACCGCCCGGCGGACGTTGCCGGGCCGCGCGCCCTTCGCGACCCCGAGCAGCGCCGCCACCAGGTAGCCGCCGACCATCCAGCCGACGACCAGGTAGAAGCCGGTGAGCCCGCGGTTGTCGCCGGCCTGCGACGGCACCAGGTCGCGTACGGCGACGGTGCGCTTCTGGGTCTGCTCGACCCGCTGGATCACCGTGGTCACCGCCGTCTCGACGGACGCCCCGCCCGCCGACGTGACGTACAGGGTGTCGCGGGTGCCGGACACGTCGACCACCAGAGCGGCGCTGGTACGGGCCTCGCGGATGAGCCGCTGCGCCTCCTCGGCGCTCCCCACGGCACGCACCCGGATCGGCTCGGACGGGATGGCGTTGAGGTCCGCGACCAGCTTCGGGGCGACCTGCGCCGGCGCCACCAGGACGATGCCGATGCGCTGCGGCTTGGGCGCGTGGAAGGCGCCGACGTAGGACAGGATGAAGCCCAGCTGCAGCAGCAGCACCCCGACGACGAGCAGCACCGTGCGCGCCGTCAGGGCGTCGCGGATCTCCCGCCCCAGTCCTACCGGCTCGGCGTCGGCCGCCGGTCCGACCTGCTCCGTCGTGTCGCTCACTGCGCTCCTTCCGTCGCCCGGCGGATGCCGGGGCGGGCCTGCTCCGATCGGGCGAAGGCCGGTGATCCGAAGGGCACAACCCGCGTTCCCTCGTTGTTACCGGTGGGTAGTATCGAATTAAGTTACCGGCGAGTACGCGATCGTCATCCGGAGGATTCGCATCATGGGCCACTACAAGAGCAACCTGCGGGATCTCGAGTTCAACCTGTTCGAGGTCTTCGGCGCCGACACCGCCCTGGGCCATGGGCCCTTCGCGCAGATGGACGTCGACACCGCGCACGACGTCCTGCGCGAGGTGGAGCGGCTGTGCACCGAGGACCTGGCCGATTCCTTCGCCGACGGTGACCGCAACCCGCCGGTCTACGACCCCGAGACGTACTCGGTGACGCTGCCCGAGTCGTTCAAGAAGAGCTACAAGGCCGTGAGCGACGGCGAGTGGCACCGGCTGTCGCTGCCGGAGAGCCTCGGCGGCTTCGGCGCCTCACCGTCCGTCATCTGGGCGGCCAACGAGATGATGCTCGGCGCCAACCCGGCCGTCTTCATGTACATGGCCGGGGGCAACTTCGCCGCGATCATCGACCGGCTCGGCACCCCGGAGCAGAAGCTCTTTGCCCAGACCATGGTCGACCGGCAGTGGGGCGCCACCATGGTGCTGACCGAGCCCGACGCGGGCTCCGACGTCGGCGCCGGCCGTACGGTCGCGCACGAGCAGGCCGACGGCACCTGGCACATCGAAGGCGTCAAGCGCTTCATCACCAGCGGTGACTGGGACGTGCCGGAGAACATCGTCCACCTGGTGCTCGCCCGCCCCGAGGGCGCGGGCCCGGGCACCAAGGGCCTCAGCCTCTTCATCGTCCCGAAGTTCCACGTCACGGACTGGGCGACGGGCACGCTCGGCGAGCGCAACGGCGCCTACGTCACCAACGTCGAGCACAAGATGGGCCTCAAGGTCTCCGCCACCTGCGAGGTCACCTTCGGTCAGAGCGACGTCCCGGCAGTCGGCTACCTCGTCGGCAACGTGCACGACGGCATCGCCCAGATGTTCCAGGTCATCGAGTACGCCCGCATGATGGTCGGCGCCAAGGCCATCTCCACGCTCTCCACGGGCTACCTGAACGCGCTCGAGTACGCCAAGACCCGCGTCCAGGGCCCGGACCTCACGCTCATGACCGACAAGACCGCCCCCCGCGTCACGATCACGCACCACCCCGATGTGCGCCTCATGCTCATGCGGCAGAAGGCCTGGGCCGAGGGCATGCGGGCGCTGGTGCTCTACACCGCCCACGTGCAGGACCGGATCGCGCTCGGCGAGGCCGACGGCAGCGACGTCACCATGCTGCTGCGCATCAACGACCTGCTGCTGCCGGTCGTGAAGGCGTACGGGTCCGAGAAGGGCTACGAGCTGCTCGCCACCTCGCTGCAGGTGCTCGGCGGCTCCGGCTACCTGCAGGACTACCCGATCGAGCAGTACGTCCGCGACGCCAAGATCGACACCCTGTACGAGGGCACGACGTCGATCCAGGGCATGGACTTCTTCTTCCGCAAGATCATTCGCGACAAGGGCAAGGCGCTCAACGCCATCGCCGCCGAGGTCCAGGCATTCGTCGACGACGACGCCCATGGCCTCGCGACCGAGCGGGCCCTGCTCGCGGCGGCCGGCGCGGACTTCGAGGCGATCCTCAGCGGCATGGTCGGCGCGCTGATGACCACCGCCGAGGAGCGGCGCAACGTCTACAAGATCGGCCTCAACACGACGCGGCTGCTGATGGCCGCCGGCGACATCATGACCGGCTACCTGCTGCTGCGCCAGGCCGTCGTCGCGGAGCGCGCGCTCGCCTCGGGCGACGTGTCCGACCGTGACCAGGCGTTCTACACCGGCAAGGTGGCGTCGGCCAAGTGGTTCGCGGGCAACGTGCTGCCACTGCTCGCCGGCCAGCGCGCCATCGCCGAGTCGGTCGACCTCGACCTGATGGACCTACCGGAAGCTGCCTTCTAGCCGCAGCAGCCGCCTCCGCAGCAACCCCCGGCTGCGGGGGCCGGCGCGGTCATGGCCGGTGCCGACGCGGCGCCGGCCCGGCCGCCCACCGCGACCGCGCTGAAGATGCGGGTGGTGTCGCTGTGACCATCAGGGCACGCCGCCGGTGCGGTGGTCGCCTCGGTCATCGACCGCTGGACGGTGAAGGCGTCGCCGCAGGTCCGGCAACGGAACTCGTACGCAGGCATAGCGACCAGGGTAGGCCGGAACCCACTCAGATGCGCGCGAGCATCAGCTGCGGATCGGCGATCATCGCCCCGACGTCGGCGAGGAAACGTGCGGCGCCGCCGCCGTCGATCACCCGGTGGTCGAAGGACAGCGACAGCTGGACCACGTCACGCACCACGAGCTGAGCGTCCTGCACCCACGGCGACGGCCGGATCGTGCCCACGCACAGGATCGCCGTCTCCCCCGGGTTGAGGATCGGGATGCCGCCGTCGATCCCGAAGACCCCGACGTTCGTGATCGACAGGGTGCCGCCGGTGAGGTCGGCCGCCCGGGTATGCCCGTCGCGTGCCGTCGAGGTCAGGCCGGCGATCGCCTTGGCCAGCTCGATCAGCGTGAGCGCGCCGGCGTCCTTGATGTTCGGCACGAGCAGCCCGCGCGGGGTGGCGACGGCGATGCCGAGGTTCAGCCGCTCGTGCACCTCGACGGCGTCGGGGCGGGCGCCCCCGCCGTCCAGCCAGGTGGCGTTGACCGAGGCGTGCGTACGCACCGCGACCGTGACGGCCTTGGCGATCAGCGCCAGCGGGGTGAGCGGCACATCGGCGAAGTCCGCCCGCGAGCGCAGCCCGGCGCGCACCCGCATCGTCTCGGTGGCGTCGACGGTCAGGAAGACGGTGGCGTGGGGGGCGGTGAAGGCGCTGCGGGTCATCGCGTCGGCCATGGCGCGGTGGGTGCCGGAGAGCTTGTGCACGCCCGCCACCTCGTGCAGGCCGCCCGGCGTCACCGGCTCGGGATCGGGCGCCCCAAGGAGCTCGCTGACGTCGGCGTCGAGGACGTCGGGCCCGGCGAGGTCGGCGAGGTCGGCGCGGGTGACGCTGCCCGACGGCCCGGTGCCGCGCACGCTGCGCAGGTCGATGCCGAGGTCACGGGCGAGCTTGCGCACCGGGGGCTTGGCCAGACCGGTCAGGTCGGGCGCGGGGGGCGGCGGGACGGGCGCGGCCGGAGCGGGCGCCGGCTCGGCAGCCGGCACCGGGCGTACGGACGCGTCGGGCCGGCGCAGGCGGCGGCGGCGCTCCGCGGAGGGACGGGGGCCGTATCCGACGAGCAGCGCCTCGTCGGGCACGGGCGGGCCGCCGGGAGCGGTGTCGGCCGTCTCCACGGTGATCAGCGCGGCGCCGACGCCCAGCGTGGTGCCGGCCGGGGCGTGCAGCGTGTGCACCACGCCCGCGAACGGGGTGGGCACCTCCACGGCGGCCTTGGCGGTCTCCACCTCGACGACGGGCTGATTCAGCGTGACGGTCTCGCCGGGCGCGACCAGCCAGTGCAGGATCTCGGCCTCGGTCAGGCCCTCCCCCAGGTCGGGCAGGGCGAAGGACCGCAGCGCGGTGCCCGGTGCGGACACCGGTCGGGTCGTCATGCTGGCTGGGCCTTTCAGGACGATCTCGGGACGCGCACGGATCAGAAGGCGAGCGAGCGCTCGACCGCGGTGAGGATGCGGTCCACATCCGGAACGTAGGCGCTGTCGTGCCGGGATGCGGGATACGGCGTCGCGAAGCCCGCGACCTGCAGCACCGGCGCCTCCAGCGAGTAGAAGGCCCGCTCGCTGATCTGGGCTGCGACCGAGGCGGCGAGCGAGGCCGTCGACGGCGCCTCGGACACGACGACGAGCCGGCCGGTGGCACGCACCGCCTCGAGCACCGGGTCGAGGTCCAACGGTGACAGCGAGCGCAGGTCGATGACCCCGACGTCGACCCCGTCGGCGGCGGCCTCCTCGGCGGCGGCGAGGCAGGTGGCGACCGACGGCCCGTACGCGACGAGGGTGGCGTCAGTGCCGCTGCGCAGCACCCGGCTGGCGTGCAGGGGATACGCGGGCATGCCGGGGGTGAGGTCGACCTCGGCCTTCTCCCAGTAGCGCCGCTTGGGCTCCAGGAAGATCACCGGGTCGTCGCTCGCGATGGCCTGCTGGATCATGGAGAACCCGTCGGCCGCATCACTGCAGGTCACGACCTTGAGGCCCGCGGTGTGCGCGAAGTAGGCCTCCGGGCTCTCGCTGTGGTGCTCGATCGCGCCGATGCCACCGCCGTACGGGATGCGGATCGTGACCGGCATGCGCAGCGCGCCGCCGGTGCGGTAGTGCAGCTTCGCCAGCTGGCTGACGATCTGGTCGAACGCGGGGTAGACGAAGCCGTCGAACTGGATCTCGCAGACCGGCCGGTAACCGCGCATCGCCAGGCCGATCGCCGTGCCGACGATGCCGGACTCGGCGAGCGGGGTGTCCATGACCCGGTCCTCGCCGAAGTCCTTCGCCAGCCCGTCGGTGACCCGGAAGACGCCGCCGAGGGCGCCGATGTCCTCGCCCATGAGCACGACGCGCTCGTCCTGCTCCAGGGCGCGGCGCAGGCCCGCGTTGAGCGCCTTCGACAGGCTGAGCTCCTGGCGCTGCTCGGCCCCGGTCACGGCACGACCGGACCGTCGAGCGCGGCGTCGGTGAGGGCGTCGAGGTCGGCGAGATAGGCGGCGTGCGCCTCCCGCTCGGCCTCGAGCGGCTTGGAGGGGTCGGCGTAGACGTGGTCGAACATGGCGTGCGGCGGCGGGTCGGTGAGCGCGTAGCAGGCCGTGCGCACCCGGTCGGCCAGCTGCTCGCCCTCCTCGTGCACGGAGGCGAAGAAGTCCGCGTCCGCGATCTGCTGCCGCTCGAGGAACGTCTTCAGCCGGGCGATGGGGTCACGCAGCTTCCAGGCCTCGAGCTCGGCCTCCAGCCGGTAGCGGCTGGGGTCGTCGGAGGTCGTGTGCGGCGCCATCCGGTACGTCAGCGCCTCCACGAGCAGCGGCCCCTGCCCGGTGCGGGCCGCGTCGATCGCGCTGCGGGTGACCGCGTAGCAGGCGAGCACGTCGTTGCCGTCGACCTGGACCCCGGGGAAGCCGAAGCCGTGCGAGCGGGCCGCGAGCGGCACCCGGCTCTGCCGCTCGGTGGGCACCGAGATCGCCCAGCCGTTGTTCTCGCAGAAGAAGACGATCGGGGCCTGGTAGACGCCGGCGAAGACGAACGCCTCGTTGACGTCGCCCTGGCTCGTCGCACCGTCGCCGAAGTACGCGATCACCGCTTCGCCGTCCTCACCGAGGGCGCCGTCCTTGGCGATGCCCATGGCGTAGCCCGTGGCGTGCAGCGCGTGGCTGCCGATGACGAGCGTGTGCAGGGCGCAGCGGTACACGTTCGGATCCCAGCCGCCGAGCGTGACGCCGCGGTACTGCCCGAGCAGCAGGACCGGATCGACGCCGCGTGACCAGGTGACACCGTGGTCACGGTAGGTCGGGAAGGCGTAATCCTGGCGGCGTAACGCGCGGGCGCTGCCGATCTGTGCGGCCTCCTGGCCGAGCGAGCTGGCCCAGAGGCCGAGCTGACCCTGCCGCTGCAGGGTCTGGGCCTCGCCGTCGAAGCGGCGCACCAGCGCCATGTCGCGGTAGAGGCCGCGCAGCTCCGCGTCGTCGAGGTCGACGTCGTACTCGGGGTGCGCGACCCGCTCGCCTTGGGGAGTCAGCAGCTGAACCGGCCCCGGGGGTGGGGAGACGCCCACTGCCGCACCTCCTCCTCAGCCCTGATACGTGCAGGCAGCCTATCCGCGGCCGTACCGTGGAGCCACGGGAGCTCGCGGTGGCGAGCTGAGAGGGAGGCCACACCTCCGACCGTCAGAACCTGATCTGGTTCGTACCAGCGAAGGGAAGTTCCTCTTGCATCCGGCACCACACGCGCGGTCGCGGCTCGCCGTGGTCGGCGGCGGCGTGATCGGGCTGTCGATCGCCTGGCGGGCAGCTCGGGCGGGTCTCGGACCCGTCGCGGTGCACGACCCCCAGCTGGCCTCGGACACGCCGGCCCAGAGCAGCTGGGCGGCGGCTGGGATGCTCGCGCCCGTCACCGAGGTGCATTACGGCGAGGAGGCGCTGCTCGCGCTCACCCTCGCCGGGCGTGAGCGCTGGCCGGCCTTCGCCGCGGACCTGCAGCAGGCTTCCGGGGTCGACCCGGGCTACCGCACCGAGGGCACCCTGTCGGTGGCGCGCGACGGTGACGACCTCGCCGCGCTGGACGAGCTCGCCGCCTTTCAGGTCAAGCTCGGCCTCGACGTGACCCGCCTGCGCGGACGCGAGCTGCGGGCGCTGGAGCCGGCGCTCGCCCCGCGTACGCGCGGCGGCCTGCTCGTCGCCGGCGATCACAGCGTCGACAACCGGGCCCTGGTCCGCGCCCTGCGCGCCGCGTGCACGCAGGCCGGGGTGCAGCTGGTCGCCGAGCCGGTCACGTCGCTGGAGCAGCTGTCCGCCGAGCAGGTGGTGGTCGCGGCCGGGGCGGATTCGGCGCGGCTGCTGCCCGAGCTGCCGATCCGCCCGGTGAAGGGTCAGCTGCTGCACCTGCGCGGCGAGCCGCTGCTCACCCGCACCGTCCGGGGTCTCGACGCCTACCTGGTGCCGCGTCCGGACGGCCGGCTGGTGGTCGGCGCGACCGTCGAGGAGCGCGGCGACGACCGGCGGGTCACCGCCGGCGGGGTGCACGAGCTGCTGCGGGCCGCGTACGAGCTGCTCCCGGGCGTCACGGAGCTC
The DNA here is from genome assembly GCA_965199805.1 of Frankiaceae bacterium. Lineage (GTDB taxonomy): Bacteria > Actinomycetota > Actinomycetes > Frankiales > Frankiaceae > DATAZK01. The sequence goes on from CBDATO010000001.1 coordinate 1,954,509, forward strand.
GAGTTCGTCGAGGCCGTGGTGGGCCTGCGGCCCGGCTCGCCCGACAACGCCCCCCTGCTCGGCCGCGTGCGTGATGGGGTGCTCGCAGCGACGGGGCACTACCGCAACGGCATCCTGCTCGCCCCCGTCACCGCGGATCTCGTGGTGGAGCTGCTGGCCACCGGGCGCGTGCCGGAGCTGGCCGCAGCCTTCTCACCGGGACGGTTCGCATGATCATCACACTGAACGGCGACCGCACCGAGCTCGCCGCCGGCACCTCGCTCACCGAGCTCCTGACCGGCGCCGGGCTCGACCCGGAGCGGCGGGGGGTGGCGCTCGCCCGCAACGGCGAGGTGGTGCCGCGCCGCCGCTGGCCCGACGAGGTGCTGGCCGACGGCGACGTCGTCGAGCTGCTCACCGCTACCCAAGGAGGCTGACATGGACGATCCGCTGATCCTCGCCGGCGAGACGTTCGCGAACCGGCTGATCCTCGGCACCGGCGGCGCGTCCAGCATGAGCGCGCTCGAGGCGGCGCTCCGCGCGTCCGGGACGGAGATCGTCACCGTCGCGCTGCGCCGGCTGGATCCGGCGGCCCGGGGCAGCGTCCTCGACGTGGTGGAACGCTGCGGCGCCCGGGTGCTCCCCAACACCGCCGGCTGCTACACGGCCCACGACGCCGTCCTGACCGCGCAGCTCGCCCGCGAGGCCTTCGAGACCGACTGGGTCAAGCTCGAGGTCATCGGTGACGACCGCACCCTGCTGCCGGACGCCGTCGAGCTGCTCGACGCCGCGGAGCAGCTGGTCGACGACGGCTTCCGGGTCTTCGCCTACACCACCGACGACCCGATCCTCGCCCGCCGGCTCGCCGACCTGGGCGTGGCCGCCGTCATGCCGCTCGGCTCGCCGATCGGCAGCGGCGCCGGCATCCGTAACCCGTACAACATCGCGATCATGCGCGAGATGGTGACCGTGCCGCTGGTGCTGGACGCCGGCATCGGCACCGCCTCCGACGCGGCGCTCGCGATGGAGCTCGGCTGCGACGCCGTCCTGCTCGCCACGGCCGTGACCCGCGCGCAGCAGCCCGCCATGATGGCCGAGGCGATGCGGCACGGGGTCGAGGCCGGCCGGCTCGCCCGGCTCGCCGGCCGCATCCCGCAGCGGCTGTACGCGCAGGCGTCGACGCCGATGGAGGGCCGGCCCGACCTCTCCGAGACCGACGCCGACACCACAGGGGCAGACGCTGACGACTGAACTCGCGCCGCTGACCACCATGGGGGTCGGCGGGCCCGCCACCCGGCTCATCGAGGCGCACCGCACCGGCGAGCTGATCCGCAACGTGCGCGAGGCCGACCACCACGGTGAGCCGGTGCTCGTCCTCGGCGGCGGCAGCAACGTGGTGATCTCCGACGCGGGCTTCGACGGCCTGGTCGTCCTGGTGCGCACCACCGGATCCACACGTACCGACGCCCGGCTGACCGTGGCCGCGGGCGAGTCGTGGACCGGCCTCGTCGACACCGTCGTGGCGGCCGGGCTCGCCGGCATCGAGTGCCTGGCCGGCATCCCGGGCCAGGTGGGGTCGACGCCCGTGCAGAACGTCGGCGCCTACGGCCAGGAGGTCGCCGACGTGGTGGCCCGGGTGCAGGCGTACGACCGCACGGCCGGCGAGCTGGTCGAGCTGACCCCCGGCGAATGCGGCTTCGGCTACCGCACCAGCCGCTTCAAGGAGGAGCCGGGTCGCTGGCTGGTGACCGCCGTCGAGTTCGCGCTGCGGGCGAGGCCGCCCGGGCCGATCCGCTACGGCGAGCTCTCCCGCAGGCTCGCGGGGATCGCCGAGCCGACCCTGGTCGACGTACGCGATGCCGTCCTGGGCCTGCGTCGCGGCAAGGGCATGGTGCTCGAGGCCGGCGACGCCGACACCGCGAGCTGCGGCTCGTTCTTCACCAACCCGATCCTGGACGCGGCCGCGTACGAGCAGCTGCGGGTGGTGGCGGGAGCCGACGTGCCGCACTTCCCGGAGCCCGAGGGCCGGGTCAAGGTGCCTGCGGCGTGGCTGATCGACCGCGCCGGGTACGGCAAGGGCTACGGCTCAGGCCCCGCGCAGCTGTCGGGCAAGCACGCACTGGCGATCACCAACCGCGGCGGCGCCCGGGCCGCCGACGTGATCGCACTGGCCCGGGAGATCCGCGACGGCGTACGCGAGCGGCTGGGCGTGACACTGGTGAACGAGCCGGTGCTGGTGGGTCTCTCGCTCTAGCCGCAGCTCAACGCGGCAGGAAGTAGATCATCATCACCGACCAGGTGACGTGCGTGATCGCGGACGCGAGGATCCCGCGCGTCCCCCTCCGCTCGAGGGCGAAGACCGTACCCATGAGGGCCGCGGCGAGGACCAGCATCAGGTTGCCGGCGGCAGCCGTCACCACCGTGTAGCAGGCGGTGGTCCACAACGCCGGACGGCGCTGGGCGAAGGCGCTGTAGACGGCGCCGCGGAAGAAGACCTCCTCCGCGATGCCGTTGACCAGCGTGATCGCCACGATCAGCGCCCGCGAGCCGGAGTCGGCCCGGCTGATGATGTCGATGACCGCGTCGTGCAGCCAGGGGATGCCGCTCACGATCCAGGCGCCTATGGCGAAAACCCCGAAGGCGGTCAGGCCGAAGACGAACGGCAGCAGCACCTGCCGCTGATCGGAGTGGCGGCCCGGCCGCGATCCGAGGTGCAGCGGCCCCGAGGCGAACCCGCCGATGAGCCACACGGCGGCCAGCACGGCCGCAAGCACGTAGAAGGCCGTGCTCCCCGGCTCGCGGGTCAGGGCGAAGCCGAGTAGCACCGTGCCGACGAGCAGGGTGGCGACGACCACCACCCGACGACGGTGCTGCACGTCAGCGGTCTCGTGGTGGTAGGGACCCGGGGCCGGCGCGAGCAACGCCGACAGGCGGGAGCTGAGCCAGTCCGGCGTCTGGAGGTGCGGCGTACTCATCAGGAGGAGGCGGAGCCTTTCTGCAGGGCGACCTCACGTTCGTCGAGCGCCTGACGCACGGCGTCCTCGAAGGACATGGGCGAGAAGCCGACCAGCTCCTCCAGGGAGTGGTCGTTCACGATGACCTCGTTGCCCATCGAGTCGATGAGGTTCGCGGCGGTCTGCTTGTCGACGCTGGTCACGAGGGCCAGCCAGCGGGACGACAGCCCTGGGGTGAGCAACGGCACCGGCACGACCACCAGCGGTCGGTGCAGCATCCGGGCGACCGTGTGCATGGCCTTCTCGTACGTCTGCACCTCGGGCCCGCCGATCTCGTACGTCTGACCGGTGGTGCGGGAGTCGTCGAGCACCGCCACCAGGTAGCGCACGACGTCGGCGATGGCGATCGGCTGCGCCTTGGTACGCACCCACTTCGGCGTCACCATGACGGGTAGGTGCAGTACGAGCTCGCGCATGAGCTCCCAGGACACCCCGCCGTGGCCGATGATCACGCCGGCCCGGATGGTCGTGACCGGCACGCCGCCCTCGCCCAGCAGCTTCTCGACCTCCTGCCGGCTGCGCAGGTGCTCGGACAGGTCGTCGGAGTCGTTGCCCAGCCCGCCGAGGTAGATGAGCCGCTCGACCCCGGCCTTGGCCGCGGCCTCGCCGAACGTGCGGGCGCCGGCTGCGTCACGGTCGGCGAAGTCGGCGGTGTCCAGCGCGTGCACCAGGTAGTACGCCACCTGCACCCCGTCGAACGCCGCCTCCAACGCATCGGCGTCGTTGACGTCGCCGCCGACGGCGTCGGCCGGTCCCGAGTAGTCGTCGGGATGGCGGGTGAGTGCCTGGACGTCGTGACCGGCGTCCGTCAGTGCCATGGACAGCCGCGAGCCGACGAAGCCCGTCGCTCCTGCCACGAGCACCTTCATCGGGTGACCTTCATGAGGTCGTCCTACCCGAACGGGGGGGTTCGGAGCGACCCCGCGAGTGTGAGGTCACCCGCTTGCGAGATCGGAAATCTTTATCCACACCTGTGCACAGCCTTGTGGATGACGCTCACCAGCGGCTCTGCCGAATGGCTCCGGGAACGTGCACGGCCTGGCTCCCGCTGTCCACCAGCCGTCCACATGCCTGGCGCGCGTTTCCCACACCTTGTCCCCAGCCTGTCCCCAGTTCCGTCCACAGGGCCCGCTGCCGGAACGGGTCGAGTCGCCCTGTTTGTCGTACCGCTGGCGTAGACCTGTACCCGGCGGCCAGGTCGGCCGGCGTAGTGGCGAAGGGTGGACACGGGTGTCGCTGACGATCGACCGGGGCTCCCGGCAGAGCGAGCCGGGGCGCGGATCCCCGAGCCCGTCCCTCGAGTTCGACCGCACCCCTCCGCAGGACGTTGCGGCCGAGCAGGGCGTCCTCGGCGGCATGCTGCTGTCCAAGGATGCGATCGCCGACGTCGTCGAGGTCCTCAAGACGACCGACTTCTACCGCCCCGCCCACAGCACGGTCTACGAGACGATCACCGAGCTCTACAGCAAGGGTGAGCCGGCCGACACCGTCAGCGTCGCCGCCGAGATGCACCGGCAGGGCCTGCTGGAGAAGGTCGGCGGCGCGCCCTACCTGCACACGCTGGTGGCGACGGTGCCGACGGCCGCCAACGCCGGCTACTACGCGGGCATCGTGGCCGAGAAGGCGGTGCGCCGCCGCCTCGTCGAGGCGGGCATGCGCGTCACGCAGCTCGGCTACAACGAGGCCGCCGAGGTCGAGGAGGCCGTCGACCGCGCCCAGGCCGAGGTCTACGCGGTCACCGAGGAGCGCACCCACGACGAGTTCAACCCGCTCGAGAGCCTGATCACGCCGACGCTCGAGGAGATGGAGCGGATCGCCAGCCGCGACGGCAGCCTCAGCGGCGTGCCGACCGGCTTCGCCGATCTCGACGGGATCACCAACGGGTTGCACCCCGGTCAGCTCGTAGTCGTCGCGGCCCGTCCCGCCATGGGCAAGAGCACGCTGGCGCTGGACTTCGCCCGCGCCGCGAGCATCAAGCACGGGCAGACCAGCGTCGTCTTCTCGCTGGAGATGAGCCGCACCGAGATCGTCATGCGCCTGCTGTCGGCCGAGGCACGGGTGCACCTGCAGAACATGCGGTCCGGCCGGATGACCGACGACGACTGGGTGCGCCTCGCCCAGCGCATCGGCGAGGTCACCACCGCGCCGCTCTTCATCGACGACTCGCCCCACCTCACGATGATGGAGCTGCGCTCGAAGTGCCGGCGGCTCAAGCAGCGCCACGACCTCAAGCTCGTCGTGCTCGACTACCTGCAGCTGATGACGCCCACCAAGCGGCTCGACAGCCGTCAGCAGGAGGTCAGCGAGATGAGCCGGGCGCTCAAGCTGCTGGCCAAGGAGCTGGAGGTGCCCGTCATCGCGCTCTCGCAGCTCAACCGGGCCGCCGAGAACCGCGCCGACAAGAAGCCCCAGCTCTCCGATCTGCGTGAGTCCGGCGCCATCGAGCAGGACGCCGACGTCGTCGTGCTCCTGCACCGCGAGGACATGTACGAGCCCGAGTCGGCCCGCGCGGGTGAGGCCGACTTCATCGTCGCCAAGCAGCGCAACGGCCCGACCGGCACCGTCACGGTCGCCTTCCAGGGGCACTACAGCCGCTTCGTCGACATGCGCCGCGACGGCTGACGCTCCCGACCGGGCGGCTCAGGCCGGCAGCGGCACGAGAGCCGGCTGCGGGGCGCTCGGCTCCGGGTCGGGCGTGTCCGCGTCACCCGACCACCTGCGGGCCAGCACCGCACACACGATCAGCTGTGTCATGTGGAAGATCATCAAGGGCATGACCGTGATGGCGAGCGTGGCCGTGGAGAAGAGCACCGAGGCCATCGGCAGGCCGCTGACCAGGCTCTTCTTCGAGCCGCAGAAGACGGCGACGATCCGGTCGCCCCGGGCGAAGCCGAGCCGCCCGCTGATCCACCAGGTGCCGGTCAGCAGCAGGGCGAGCAGCAGGCCACAGACGCCAGCCAGCGCCAGCAGCCGGCCGACGGGCAGCTGGTGCCACACCCCCTGATTCACCCCGGCGCTGAAGGCCGCGTAGACCACGAGCAGCACGGAGCTGCGGTCGACGAGCCCGACGACGGGCTTGTGCCGGGTGAGGAACGGCCGTACGTACGGCCGGGCCAGCTGACCCAGCACGAACGGCAGCACCAGCTCCGCGGCAATGGTCAGCAGCGAGCTCCCGGAGATCCCGACCGACGAGCCGATGAGCAGCGCGAGCAGGGCCGGCGTCAGGACGACGCCGAGGATGTTCGACGCGGACGCGGACACCACCGCGCCGGCGACGTTGCCGCGCGCGATCGAGGTGAAGGCGATCGAGCTCTGCACCGTCGAGGGCAGCACGCAGAGGAAGACGACGCCGATCCACAGCTGGTGGGTGAGCACCGCCGGCACCAGCCCCCGCGTCGCCAGCCCGAGCAGCGGGAAGACGACGAAGGTCGTCGCGAAGACCAGGGTGTGCAACCGCCACTGGCGTACGCCGGCGACGGTGTCCGCCGCCGAAAGCTTGGTGCCGTGCAGGAAGAACAGCAGGCAGACGGCGGCGGTGCTGACGTGATCGACCGCGTGCAGGACGCCGCCCCGGGCCGGCAGCAGCGTCGCCACGGCCACGGTGGCCAGCAGGGCCAGCACGAACCGGTCGACGTAACGCGACGCGACGGTGGCAACGCGACGCGGTCCGGGCACGCGTTCCATCCTGGGCGCCGAAGCGCCTGTGCGATAGCGGGATACCGTCGTCGCTGTGGCCACGAACCGTGGACAGCCCGCGTACGACCCGGGGCAGCTGCGCTCGTTCGTCACCGTCGCCCAGGCCCGGAGCTTCGCCCGGGCCGCCGAGCTGTTGACGCTCAGCACGTCGGCGGTCAGCCAGCACGTGCGCAAGCTGGAGCAGGCGTGCGGCCGGCTCCTGCTCGAGCGGGACACCCATCGCGTACGCCTGACCGCCGACGGCGAGGCCATGCTCGGCTTCGCCCAGACGATCCTGGACAGCCAGACCGCGGCGCACGACTACTTCACAGCCGTCCGCCCGCACGGCCAGGTGCGCTTCGGCATCTCCGAGGACTTCGCCGAAGCCCGGATGCCGGAGATCCTGCGCAAGCTGCGTGAGCGGTTCCCCGCCATCGACCTGGAGCTCACCGTCGACCTGAGCGGGGTGCTCTACGAACGGGTGCGGGCGGGCCAGCTCGACCTGATCCTGGCCAAGCGGGTCAGCGGCACCCATCCCCCCGACGCCCGGGTGGTGGCCACCGACCGGCTGGTCTGGCTGGCGAGCCCGGAGTTCGTGCTCCGCCCGCACGAGCCGCTGCCGCTCGTGCTCTACCCGGAGCCGAGCGTCACCCGCAGCGCCACCCTCGACGTGCTCCGCCGACACCAGGTGCCCTTCCGGATCGCGTGCACGGCGAGCAGCCTGTCGGGCCTGCGCGCCGCGGCGCTCGCCGGCATGGGTGTGCTCACCCACGCCGAGTCCCTGGTGCCGCCGGCGCTGCGGCCGCTGACCGGACTTCCCGATCTCGGCTCGATCGACCTCGCGCTGGCCACCCGGCGCCGCACGCCGAGCCCCGCGGAGCAGGCCGTTATCGCCGTCGTGACGGGCGACTGACCGGCCGCTCGTAGGGTCGGGACGTGGAACCGACCCGGTGGGCGCGCGAGATGGGTCCGGAGCACTCCGCGAAGTACGTCGAGCGCTTCGCGGAGCTGGCGGCCGAGGGCACGGACCTCGCCGGCGAGGCCCGCCTGGTCAACGCCTTGGTGGCGCCGGGCTCGCGCATCCTCGACGCGGGCTGCGGCCAGGGCCGTACCGGCGCGGCGCTCTCGTCCTGGGGGCACGACGTGGTCGGGGTCGACGCCGACCCGATCCTGCTCGAGGCGGCACGCGCCGCCCATCCCGCGGTGCGCTGGGTGGAGGCCGACCTCGCGACGCTCGACCTGCCGGCCACCGGCATCACCGAGCCGTTCGATGCGGCGCTGCTGGCCGGCAACGTCATGATCTTCTGCGCCCCGGGGACGGAGGCGGCGATCCTGCGCCGGCTCGCGGCCCATGTGCGGCCCGACGGGGTGATCGTGCTCGGCTTCTCGCTCACCCGGCCGTACGGGCTGCCGGAGCTCGACCGCGACGCCGCCGAGGCGGGACTGCAGGTCGAGTCCCGCTTCGGCACCTGGGACCTGCGGCCGATGGCCCCGGGCGGCGACTACGCCGTCACCGTGCTGCGCGTACCCGCCTGATCACTCAGCCGTGGCGCCGCTCGCCCGCTCCTGCTGCAGCTGCTCGTACTCCTTGAGCACCTTGCGCCGCTGCTTGGCCGGGAGCCGGTCGACGTAGAGCAGCCCGTTGAGATGGTCGGTCTCGTGCTGCAGGCAGCGCGCCGCCCGGCCATGGCCGTGCAGCTGGACGGGGTTGCCGTGCATGTCCTGGCCGATCACCGACATGGCCTTCACCCGCGGCACGTCGGTGTACGGCCCCGGCACCGACAGGCATCCCTCGTCGTCGAGCTCCAGCTCACGCTCCTCGCCGAACGCCACCAGCGTCGGGTTGACCACGTGTCCGACCAGGCTGACGTGCTCGGAATCCGGGCAGTCGATGACGAAGACCGCCAGGTCGACGCCGATCTGGTTGGCCGCGAGGCCCACACCGGGCGCGTCGTACATGGTCGCGAACATGTCCTCGATCAGCTGGTGCAGCTCCGGCCCGAATTCGGTCACCGGGCGGCACGGGGTGGACAGCACCGGGTCGCCGATCGTGACGATCGGGCGGATCGTTCCGGTGGATCCCGGGGTGGGGCGGGTCTCCTGGTCAGCAGCCTCTTCGGACATGCCGTCCATCTTGCCCACACCGCGCGCGGTTGCGTCCGCCGGATCGGGCGTCAGGCTCCGCCGCGGCGCAGCGCCTCCGCCGTGTCGCGGTCGGCCGGGTAGAACGCCTCGATCGCGAGCTCGGCCACGGTCACGTCGAGCGCCGTGCCGAACACCGTGGTCGTGCTGAAGAAGGCCAGCTCGGCGCCCGCCGTCCGGAAGCGCAAGGGCACCACGATCGACGACGCCGGCGCCGCACGATGGCCGGTGCCGTCGCCCGGATAGCTCGCGAGCTCGGCGTGCAGCGCGTGCAGGGCGGGATCGCCGGTCGCGTTGGCCTGGTGGTCGAGGCGCTGCAGCAGGTGCGCGCGCCATTCGTCGAGGTTCGCGATCCGCGGCGCCATGCCCTCGGGGTGCAGCGACAGGCGCAGCACGTTGACCGGCGGCTCGAGCAGGAACGCGGCGCAGCCGGCGGTGAGCAGACCGATCGCCTCGTTGCCGGCGACCATCTCCCAGTGCCGGTCCACCACCACGGCCGGGTACGGGAGGTGACCGTCGAGGACCGCGTCGATGGCGGCGCTGACGGCAGCCATCGGCGGGGCACCGAGCTCGTGCTCGGGGTAGGCGGGGGCGTATCCCCCGGCCAGCAGCATCGCGTTGCGCTGCCGCAACGGCACGTCCAGCTCCTCCGCCAGGTGCAGGATCATCGCGCTGGTCGGCTGTGACCGGCCGGTCTCGATGTAGCTGAGGTGGCGGGTCGAGACCCGGGCCTGCAGCGAGAGGTCCAGCTGGGAGAGCCGGCGGCGCTCCCTCCAGCCGCGCAGCAGCGCGCCCACGGTCTCCTCGGCCGAGGGCTTCGGGACCGCCGCACGTGTCGTCGCCGTACGCGTCATGGCCTCACCGTAGAAGCGCCCGGGCGTCACTCCCATGACCTCCGAGGTCATCGACGGCGGGCCGGCCCTTCCGGACAGTTGCTCCCAGGCCGCCACCCCGGCGGCCCGGAGCGAAAGGCACACCGATGTCCGAGACCAGCATCCTCACCCCGGCCGAGTACGAGAGCGTCGCCGAGCGCTACCTCGCCGCCTGGAACGAGCCGGACGCGTCCGCACGGGCGACCGCCCTCGCCGACGTGTGCAGCCCCGACGTCCGCTACACCGACCCGCTGGCCGACGTGAGCGGCCTCGCCGGCCTGAGCGCGGCGATCGGCTCGGTGCAGCAGCAGTTCCCGGGCTTCGGCTTCGTCGCGTTCGGCCCGGTGGACGGCCACCACGGCCAGGCGCGCTTCGGCTGGGAGCTCGGCCCGCAGTCCGGACCCGCACCGATCGCCGGCTTCGACGTGGTCGAGCTCGACGCCCGGGGCCGCATCACCCGGGTGCTCGGCTTCCTCGACCGCGTCCCGACCGCCTGACCCGCTGCCCGCCCGATCGGAGACCGCCATGGCTTCCCAGACCCTTACCCGCCCCGCCGGCTCCCGCGCACCCGCGGGGGAGCCGGCCACCGGCCCCCGCGACGTCGTGCACTGGCCGACCCTGCTCGTCGTGCTGTCCGGCGTCTTCATGTCGGCGCTCGACGTCTTCATCGTCAACGTGGCCATCCCCTCGACGCAGGCGGAGCTGCACGCGAGCGACGGCGCCATCCAGTGGATCGTCGCCGGCTTCGGGCTCGCCGTGGCCGCCGGCGTCATCACCGCCGGCCGGCTCGGTGACGTGTACGGCCGGCGCCGCCTGTTCGGCATCGGCCTGGCCCTCTTCACGCTCGCGTCCGCCGCGTGCGGCGCCGCCCCGACCGCCGAGATCCTGGTGGGCAGCCGGGTGCTGCAGGGAGTGGCCGCCGCCCTGCTGACGCCGCAGGTGCTGGCCATCCTCGGCACCGCGTTCACCGGGGCTGCGCTCACCAAGGCCTACACGGCATACGGCCTGGTCATGGGGCTGGCCGCCATCTTCGGGCAGCTGATCGGCGGCGCGCTCATCTCCGCCGACGTGCTCGGCCTCGGCTGGCGCGCCTGCTTCCTGATCAACGTGCCGATCGGCGTCGCGGCCCTGGCGCTGCTCCGGCGGCACGTGCCCGAATCGACGGTCGACCCCGCGCAACCCGGTCCGCGCCGCCGCCATCTCGACTGGCCCGGCACGGCCGTCCTGTCCGGTGCGCTCGTGGCGATCGTCCTGCCGCTGATCGAGGGACGTCAGCAGGGATGGCCGACGTGGACGGCGCTGAGCTTCGGCGCCGGTGCGCTGCTCCTCGCGGGCTTCGGGTTGCTGGAGCACCGGACGGTGCGCCGCGGCCGGGCGCCCCTGCTCGATCCGGCGCTGCTCCGGGAGCGGGCGTTCGGCGTCGGCATGCTGGTGCAGGTGGTCGCCTGGACGGGGCAGGCCTCGTTCTTCCTGGTACTAGCGGTCTACCTGCAGGACGGGGTGGGGCTGTCGGCGCTGGACTCGGGGCTGCTCTTCCTGAGCATCGGCCTCGGTTACGTCGTCACCGCGACGGCCTCCGGGGCCGTGGCGGCGCGGCTCGGCCGGCAGACCGTGGCACTGGGCGCCGTCCTCATGATCGCCGGGCTGGTGCTGCTCGACCTCGGCGTCGCGCGCATCGGCGACGGCCTCGGCTCGGTGCTGTGGCTGGTGCCCGGGCTCGCGGTCGACGGCGCCGGGATGGGCCTGATCATCGCGCCGCTGGCCGCCCTGGTGCTGTCACGCGTCGCTCCCGTGCACGCCGGCGCCGCCTCTGGCGTGCTGTCGATGGTCATGCAATTCGGTGGCGCCCTCGGCGTGGCCCTGATCGGGATCATCTTCTACGGGGCCGCTTCCCCTTCCCGAGGATCACCCGCACAGACGCTCGGACACGGCTTCATGGCGGGCTCGTACCTGCTCATCGGCCTGGCAGCGACCGTCCTCGTCGGCATCCAGCTGCTGCCCCGGCGCGCCGCAGCCCCCTGAGCTGCACATCCAGCGGCCGGTTCGACTCGACGAAGGCCTGCTCGTGCCGAAGAAACCTCGGGAGTGCCTGTCACACTGCCGTCATGTCGAACGAGCGAGGGGAACGAGCCGGATGAGCCAGCAACCTGAGGGCGCGTCTCCCTGGGAGAAGCAACCCGGCCCGGGCCAGGAGCCGACCCAGATGTTCGACAAGCAGCAGGGCCCGCCGCAGTACGGGCAGCCGCAGTACGGCCAACCGGCTCCCTACCCGCAGAACCCGCAGGACCAGGGCGGACTGAACCAGTACGCGCCTCCCGCCAACTACGGCCAACCGGCATACGGCCAGCCGCAGTACGGCCAGCCCGCCTTCGGTGGCCAGCAGTACCAGCCGATCCCGGCGGGCTATTACCCGGTCTTCAACTCGCAGGGCCAGCAGGTGCTGGTACCGCTGGCCTCACCGGGCAAGCGCTTCGGGACGTATCTGCTCGAAGCCGTGCTCGTGGTCGTCACGCTCTTCATCGGCTACCTCATCTGGACGCTCATCGCCTGGGGCAAGGGTCAGACTCCCGGCAAGCAGGTCACGAAGCTCAAGTACGTGAACACCCAGACCGGTCAGGTCGCCGACTGGGGCAAGAGCGCCCTGCGCGACTTCGTGGTCCGCGGCATCGTCATCGGCTTCATCGGCGCGGTCACGCTGTACATCGGCTTCCTCATCGCGGCGTTCATGACCTTCGACAAGGACAAGAACTACCAGGCAGGCTGGGACCGCATCGCCGGCACCGTCGTCGTCGACGTGTCGAACGTCCAGCTCTAGACAGCCTCAGAACGCAAAAGCGCCACCGCCGCAGCCCGGGTGACCGGACTGCGGCGGTGGCGTCTGTCTTGCTGCGGTCAGACCGTCCTTCGATCAGACTGCGGCGACCACGTTGATCGGGATCGTCGCGACAACCTCCGGGTGCAGCTTCACGGAGACCGTGTGGCTGCCGACCGTCTTGATGTGCTCCGGAGGGAGCTCGAGCCGGCGCTTGTCCAGCTTCGGACCGCCGGCGGCCGTGACGGCCGTGACGACGTCGCCGGACGTGACCGAGCCGAACAGCCGTCCGCCGTTGCCGGCGCGGACTGCCAGCTGGACCGACAGGCTGCCGAGCTGGGCAGCAACCTCGCGGGCGTGGCCGAGGTCGCGGATCTCCCGGACCTCGCGCGCCCGGCGGATCTGCGCCATCTGCTTCTCGGAGCCACGGGTGGCGAGGATCGCGTAACCGCGCGGCACGAGGTAATTACGGCCGTAACCGTCCTTGACCTCGACGAGATCGCCGGCGTCACCGAGACCGGTGACTTCCTGGGTGAGGATCAGCTTCATGTCAGACCCCCGCTCAGCGAGCCGTGCTCGAGTACGGCAACAGCGCCATCTCGCGGCTGTTCTTCACCGCGACCGCGATGTCACGCTGGTGCTGGCTGCAATTGCCGCTGACGCGACGGGCGCGGATCTTTCCGCGGTCCGACACGTAACGCCGCAGCAACGCGGTGTCCTTGTAGTCAATGAAGGCCGCTTTGTTCTTGCAGAACTCGCAGACCTTCTTCTTCGGCTTCCGAAGCGGAGCCTTGGCCATTGTCTTTCGTCTCCTTAGAAGGGTGGCTCGTCGCTGTAACCGCCGCCGGAGCCAGTGCTCCAGGGGTCATCGCTCGGGCCACTGTTGCCGCCGTACGAACCGCCGCCTGCTGCTGCTCCACCGCCGCCGCCACCACCGCCGAACGAGCCTCCGCCCGCTCCGCCGTTGGCGCCGCCGCCCCCACCGTTGCCACCGAAGCCACCACCGGCCGCACCGCCTGTGCGGTTCGCCCGGTTGACCTTCGCCGTCGCGCTGCGCAACGACGCGCCCACCTCGTCGACCTCGAGCTCCACGACAGTGCGCTTCTCGCCCTCGCGGGTCTCGAAGCTGCGCTGCTTGAGGCGCCCCTGCACGATCACGCGGGTGCCCTTGTGCAGCGACTCGGCGACGTTCTCCGCGGCCTGCCGCCAGACGGTGCAGCGGAGGAACAGCGTGTCGCCGTCCTTCCACTCGTTGCTCGTCCGGTCGAAGGTGCGCGGGGTCGAAGCCACCGTGAAGCTGGCGACAGCCGCCCCGTTAGGGGTGAAGCGCAGCTCGGGGTCGTTCGTCAGGTTGCCGATCACCGTGATGACGGTCTCGCCTGCCATGGTGGGTCACTCCGGCCTGTGGGTGTCCCGGGCACGTGCCCGGAAGGTGTGAACGGGACGGATCAGGTCGCGGCAGGCGCCGCGGACACCGGTCCGGGGACCGGAGCAGTCGGGACAGGAGCGGCGTCAGCGGCGGGGACATCGCTGCTGGACACGTCACTGCCACGGGCTACCGGCTTGTCGGGAATGCGCATGACCTTCGTGCGCAGCACCGATTCGTTGAGGTTCAGCTGGCGGTCCAGCTCCTTCGTCGCTGCAGGCTCCGCATGCAGGTCGACGACGGCGTAGATGCCTTCGAAGTGCTTCTCGATCTCGTAGGCGAGCCGACGACGGCCCCACACGTCGACCTTCTCCACCGAGCCACCCGACGTGCGGATGACGGTGAGGAACTGCTCGAGGGACGGAGTGATGGTCCGCTCCTCGAGGTCGGGAGCGAGGATGATCATCAGCTCGTAATGACGCGCTGCCAAAAGAAACCTCCCACGGTCTCAAGCGGCCACGGACGTTCCGTGACAGGAGGGCAGGGCAGTCACCGCAGCTGAACTCGATGAGTACGGTGCGGTGCGCCGACATCGACGGTACCAAGGCGGGTCCCCCGGGCCGACGGCGGCATCCGGCCTGTGGACAACGTCCGGGTGAGCCGGACGAGCGTCAGTCGACCCAGCTGCCCTGCGTGAATGCGACGACGAACGACGCCATCAGCGGGGCGGCGAACAGGGCGTACACGTAGCCGGTACGACGATGGCGGGCCAGCCAGAGGTACAGCGGGAACGCGACGAGGATCGCCCGCACCCCGCTGGCCCAGTACGACGAGCTCGACATGATCGCGACGAAGCCGAGGACCAGCACCGCCTCGCCCCAGCGCCGCTCGCACAGCAGCGCGACCCCGAGCGCGAGCCCGATGAACACGGCTGCGATCTCCGCCCACCAGAACACCTGGTACGCCGAGCCCTGGCCGCCGTCGAAGGCCGCGTGCCAGGTGACCCGCAGTCCGTTCCACGGCAGGTCGGTGGTGCGGTGCCAGTACTCGGTCATGGCGCGCGTGTACGCGTCCCAGTGGCCGGTGCGCACGCGCAGGTAGCTGAGGTAGCCGACGATCGGCAGCAGCGGCACCGCCAGCCAGGCCGCCGACCAGCGCACCCGGCGCTCGGTGGCGAGGTACTGCACGGCCAGCCCGGCGACCACCGCCACGCCGAGGATGCGGCTCGAGGTCGCGAGGCAGGCCAGCAGGCCGGCGAGCCACCAGCGCTGCTGACGGGCGGCGAGCCAGGCGCAGCTCGCCCCGGCCAGGAAGATGCCCTCGGAGTAGCCGGCGAACAGGAAGACCGCGTACGGGAACAGCACCATGGCGAGGACGGCCCGCGTACCGGCGTACCGGTCGTCCGGCTGGTCACCCGCGGCGAGGCTCCACAGCGCCGCGCTCGTCGCGGCGCCGGCGATCACGGTGATGACGAGGCCCGCGACCACCCAGCTCGGGATGACCACGTGCACCGCGCGCAGCAGCAGGGGCAGGCCGGGGAAGTCGACCTCGGTGCGCTCCGGGTACTTGGGCGACAGGTAGCCGTCACGGGCCACCTTGGTGAACAGGCCGACGTCCCAGCGGTCCCAGAGCCGGACGAAGCCGGGGACGTCTCGTCCCGCGTACGTGCCGAGCACGCGCGCCGACATGAGCGAGAGCACGGCGACGACGACCCGGCTGCCCAGCCAGACGCGCCAGCTCGCGCGCAGCCCGTCGGCGAAACCGGGCTGAGCCGGTGCGGTCCCGACCACCTCGACGGTCGGCGCCGCGGTGGTGTCCGGATCCGTGGCGACCGGACCGGCGGCAGCCGTCACGCGAAGGCTCGTCGGTCGGGCACCCCGTCCAGCACGCCGCCGGCCGGGTCATCGACCCCGGGCTGCCGTACGGGATCGAACTCGGGCCGGTAGAGCGACCGCACGATGAGCGCGCAGATGCCGAGCACGGCCAGCTGGCGCAGCGACGCCGCCGCCACGAACCACCCTTCGGCGACCCCCGCCTTGCCCGACGCCGTGCTGTCGCTGAAGGTGAAGAACAGGTAGCGCAGCACGACCTCGAGGATCTCGATGAGCTGCCAGACCATGAGCGGCCGCCAGCGCGGATACGCGAGCGCCGCCAGCGGCAGCAGCCACAGCGAGTACTGCGGCGAGTCCACCTTGTTGGCCAGCAGGAAGGCGGCCACGACGAGGAACGCGACCTGCGGCACCCGCGGCCGGCGCGGCGCCGTCAGCACGAAGTAGCCGACCAGGGCGAAGAGCACCACCGCGCCGACCTCACCGGACGCGTTGAGCACCTGGTACGGGATCGCCCCGCCGCGCGCCCTCGTGTACGCGGCCGCCAGGTTGACCGCCACCGCGAGCACGATCAGCGCCCCGGACCCGATGACCGCCGCGCGCACCGTGCGCCACCAGGCGACGACGAACGCCAGGATCACCAGCGCCGGGACGACGGTCCACACCAGCAACCGCGCGGCGGTGAAGTTCGCGCCGAGGTACTGCAGGACGAAGGGCAGCGAGTCCCAGTCGGCCGGGCGCATCTGGTTCAGCTCGACGAAGCGCCAGAGGTTGTTGTGCGACGTGCCGTCGGCCGCCAGATAGCTGCCGGCGAACGGCCAGACGGCCGCATACGTGGCCGCGAGCGCCGCCACCGCCCAGGCCGTGCACTTCGCCCACACCCGCATCCGGCCCGCCCGGTAGGCCAGGAAGCCGAGCGCGATCAACAGCAGCATCGGATAGGCCTTGGTGGCGCCGCCGAAGCCGATGAGCAGACCGGCCACCGCCGGCGCCTTCCTGGCCCACGCCAGCATCCCGGCGGCCGCGAACGCCACCGCGAGCAGGTCCCAGTTGGTGAAGGCGTGGAAGGCGAGCAGCGGAGCCCCCGCGAGGAGCACGGCGTCCATACGCCGCCGGCCCGTCGTGAGCGCCGTGCAGACCACCGCGATGATCGCGGCGATCGTCAGCAGGATGGCCGTCGCGTCGAAGAACAGGGCGTTGCGCTGGGAGAACTTGTCGGCGGGCGCGGCCTTCGCCACCTGCGCCGCCGCCTCCATCGCCGCACCGATGACCACCGGGTACTCGACCGGGTGGTCGATGTAGGGCGTCTTGCCCTCGGACAGCTTCTCGCTCGAGTAGAGCGGGACGATGTCGCTGTAACAGACCCGGGTGTACTGGTAGTTGTGCTGCCAGTTGCCGACGTCGCGGCAGGGTGACTTCTGCGCGTAGCCGAGCACGCAGGCCGCGATCGTGACCGCGACGAGGAAGGCGAGCGTCGTCCAGTGCCGCCGCGCCGAGGCGTGCCGGCCGAGCGGTCCGCCGACGAGCTCACCGGCGACGTACGAGCCGCCCTCGGGTCCTTCGGAGGGAGCGGGCACGTGCACCTGGCCCCGCTCCGGAGCAGAGCCGGCGGGCGCCTCCGGAGCGACGGTCATGCGGCGAGTCTGACGCATCGACCGCCCGGAGCGGTCGAGGCGGCGCCGATGGCTGCTCTCAGGACGGCGGCTTCGCGGTCGGTGGCCCGGAGCGCCGGTCGGTGCCGGTGCCGGCCTCGATGCCGGTCCCGATGAGGAAGGTGTCGGTGAGGTGGTTCCACGAGCACGAGCGGCAGACCTCCACCTCGTAGATCCGGATCCGCGTGAAGCGCGCCGCGAGGCCCGGCAGCGTCCGCGAGGGGCGGGCCCGTCCTGACGCGTGCTGCAGCTCGTCGCCGTACGCGTAGGTGACGCGGGTCAGCAGCTCATGGCGGCAGATCGGGCACCGGCGGTCGGTCGGCTCGCCGTAGTAGCGGGCGGCCCGCAGCAGGTCGGGATGGGCGTCGCACACCTCGGCCGCGGAGATCTGCCCGCGCGCGAGCCCGGCGAGCACCGCCCGGCGGGCGAGGGCGTAGCTGACCGGCTGACCGGCGGGTACCGACACCGGTGCGGCCGCGCCTCGCCGGGGGCCCCCGTGGGCCCCGTCGGCGTTCCGCCCGGCGTGCGGCATGCGACCAGCGTAAGCACGATCGCCGCACCGGGCGACACGCGCCCGACACTTGTCCGTCGTGTTGTTTGCACGGAACGTTCGCCTCGACGTATCGTGCTCGATGTATCGCAGCGATACATAAGAGCGATCCATCGCTTCGAGCGCCACCGTCCCTCACCGGACCGGCCTCGACCCCCACTCCTTTCGTACGACGCGCCGGTTGACCCGCCGCCGTACGACCGCCCGAAGGGACGACATGCTCGAGTTCGCCGTGCTGGGACTGCTCTCGGAGTCCCCGTTTCACGGCTACGAGCTGCGCAAACGGCTGAACGCGCTGCTCGGCACCTTCCGGGCGTTCTCGTACGGGTCGCTCTACCCCACCCTGCGCCGCATGCAGGCCGCGGGATGGGTCACGGCAGACACCGCCGGTCGCGGCGGCCGGAGCAAGGTCGTCTACTCGCTGACGCCCGAGGGCAAGGAGCGCTTCACCGAGCTGCTCGGCGAGGCCGGGCCGTCGGCCTGGGAGGACGAGGCCTTCGGGGTCCACTTCGCCTTCTTCGCGAAGACCACCCCCGAGGACCGGATGCGCATCCTCGAGGGCCGGCGCATCCGGCTCGAGGAGAAGCGGGAGCGCTTCCACGGCACCGTGGGACGCACCCGCGATCGGCTCGACCGCTACACGGTCGAGATGCACCGCCACGGGCTCGAGTCCGTCGAGCGTGAGGTGCGCTGGCTCACCGAGCTCATCGAGACCGAGCGCAGCATCAGCCGTGAGGCCGAGGCAGCCGCGATCCCCGCGGCCCCCACCGTCGTCGACCCCGAGCCCCCCGAGATCAGCCAGACCCCTACCGCCGAAGCGACCTGATCGCCCGGCATCCGCAGAACCGCTCGACCGCAGCACCAGCATCACCCCCCGGCGACACCCCGCCGCCGGAGACCACACACCCGGCCGTTGACACGGCCGGCAGAAGGCAAGGAGCGCACCGCCCATGGGATCTGTTCGCGTCGCCATCGTCGGCGTGGGCAACTGCGCCGCGTCTCTCGTCCAGGGAGTTGAGTACTACCGCGAAGCAGACCCGGATTCGCGGGTGCCCGGCCTCATGCACGTCCAGCTCGGCGAGTACCACATCCGTGACATCGAGTTCGTGGCCGCGTTCGACGTGGACGGCAAGAAGGTCGGTCGCGACCTCGCGGAGGCCATCACCGCCAGCGAGAACAACACCATCAAGATCGCCGACGTGCCGCCGACCGGCGTCATCGTGCAACGCGGTCACACCCACGACGGCCTCGGCAAGTACTACCGCGAAACCATCGAGGAGTCGTCCGAGGAGCCGGTCGACGTCGTGCAGGCCCTGCGCGACGTGCGCGCCGACGTCGTGATCTGCTACCTGCCCGTCGGGTCCGAGGTGGCCGCGAAGTTCTACGCCCAGTGCGCCATCGACGCCGGCTGCGGCTTCGTCAACGCGCTGCCCGTCTTCATCGCCGGCACCCCGGAGTGGGCGGAGAAGTTCCGCGTCGCCGGGCTCCCGATCGTCGGTGACGACATCAAGAGCCAGGTCGGAGCCACCATCACCCACCGGGTGCTGGCGCGCCTGTTCGAGGACCGCGGCGTGGTCCTGGACCGCACCATGCAGCTGAACGTCGGCGGCAACATGGACTTCATGAACATGCTCGAGCGTGAGCGCCTGGAGTCCAAGAAGATCTCGAAGACCCAGGCCGTGACCAGCAACCTGGACCACGACATGGGCAAGAAGAACGTCCACATCGGCCCGTCCGACTACGTGGCGTGGCTGGACGACCGCAAGTGGGCGTTCGTCCGCCTCGAGGGCCGTGCCTTCGGTGACGTCCCGCTGAGCCTCGAGTACAAGCTCGAGGTCTGGGACTCGCCGAACTCGGCCGGCGTCATCATCGACGCCCTGCGTTGCGCCAAGATCGCGATGGACCGCGGTGTCGGCGGCCCGATCCTGGGTCCGAGCTCGTACTTCATGAAGAGCCCGCCGGTGCAGTACCGCGACGACATCGCCCAGCAGCTGGTCGAGTCGTTCATCCGGGGCGACGAGCCCACCGCCTGACGCACCACCCCGTACGGCAGAAGAGCCGGTGAGCGCACGTCGCTCACCGGCTCTTTCGCGTCCGCACGGGGTGCGGGCCTACAGGACGCCGGCCTCGGTGAGCGGGGTCTCGCCCGCCTCGGAGGCGGCGCGCTGGACGCCGTTGGTCGCCCGGAGCCGCTGCTCGCGCAGCACCAGGGAGGCGAGGAAGGTGAGGACCGCCAGCGGCACCGCGGCCATGAAGACGTACGAGAGCGCGTCGCTGTAGGCGACCCCGACCCCCTCGCGGATGTTCGCCGGCAGTGCGCGCGCGGCCTCGGGCGTGCTGACCAGCTCGTTCACGTGGTCACCGAAGCGCCGGATGGCGTCGCCCGGCAGCCGCCGCGGCAGCTCGAGGGCCAGCCGACTGGTGAGCAGCGCGCCGAAGGCCGCCGCACCGATCGCTCCGCCCATGGTGCGGAAGAACATGATGGACGACGTCGCGATCCCGAGGTCGCGGATCTCGACCGAGTTCTGCGTCGCGATCACGACGGTCTGCATGAACAGGCCCATGCCGGCGCCGAGGACGAAGATCCAGACCCCGAGCGTCACCAGGCTGGTGGTGGCGCTGATCATCGTGAGCAGCGCCGAGCCGGCGATGAGCACCAGGGTGCCGGTGACCACGAAGATCTTGTAGCGCCCGATGCGGCTGATCAGCCGGCCCGAGGTGATGGACGTGAGCAGGATGCCGGCGAGCATCGGGATGGTGGTCAGCCCGCTCGCGGTGGCCGACTGCCCGCGTACGAGCTGCAGGTACTGCGGCAGGAAGATGATCACGCCGAACATCACGCCGCCGGAAAGGAAGCCGATCGACGACGCGACCCGGAAGGTGCCGTCGCGGAACAGGCGCGGCGGCAGGATCGGCTCCGGTGCCACCCGTTCGCGCAGCACGAAGGCCACGAGCAGCAGCAGGCCGCCGATGACCAGCGAGAGCTCCGGCGCGGAGGCCCAGGCGAAGTCACGTCCGCCGGTCTGCACGGCGAGCAGCAGGCAGCTGACGGCCGCGACCAGCAGGCCGGCGCCGGACCAGTCGATGGAGACGTCGCGCCGGACGTACGGCACCTTCAGCACCCGGTTGATCACCACGAGTGCCAGGACGCCCAGGGGCAGGTTGACGTAGAACACCCAGCGCCACGACGCCTGGTCGACGAAGAAGCCGCCGAGCAGGGGGCCTATGACGCTGGTGGACGCGAAGACCGCCCCGAAGTAGCCCTGGTAGCGACCCCGCTGCCGCGGCGGGATGATATCGGCGACGACCGCGAGGGACAGCGAGACGAGGCCGCCGGCCCCGAGGCCCTGCAGCCCGCGGAACGCGATGAGCTGGATCATGTTCTGGGCGACGCCGCAGAGGGCGCTGCCGACCAGGAAGACGACGATCGCCGACTGCAGCAGGCGCTTGCGGCCGAACAGGTCGCTGGCCTTGCCGTACAGCGGCGTGCTGATCGTCGAGGTCAGCAGGTAGACGGTGATCACCCAGGAGAGCAGGTCGGCGCGGTGGAACTCGCCGGTGATCGTGGGCAGGGCGACGCCGACGATGGTCTGGTCGAGCGTCGCCAGGAACATGCCGAGCATGAGGCCCGACATGATCACCAGGATCTGCCGGTGGGTCAGGGCGACGGGGACGCTGCTGACCGGCGGGGCGGCCAGCAGGGTGTCCACGGCGGGATCGGCGGCGGGATCGGCGGCCGACTCCTCGGGCTGCCCGTCGGCACCGGCCGGGCGGGGGGCGACGGTCGTCATGCGGTCGCCACGAGGCGCGTACCAGCGGGGCTGCCGACCCGGGCCTCGGCATCGGCGAGCCGCTCGAGCAGCTCCACCAGCAGCAGGCGGTCGGCCTCCGACCAGTTCGCCGTCGCCTCGCGCAGGCTGCGCAGCCGCAGGGCACGCGACGCCTCGAGCGCGCGCCGGCCTTCGTCGGTCGGCGAGAGCAGGGCCGCCCGCCGGTCGTCCGGGTCGTTCTCCCGGCCGACCAGACCGGCCTCGATCAGCGTCTTGACGTGCCGACTCACCGTGGAGGCGTCGAGCTCCAGGGCGACCGCGAGGTCCGACAGCCGGATCGGCGCGAGCACGTTGAGCTTGGCCAGCACCCAGTAGCCGCCCCGGTCGAGGCCCTTCGGCGCCTCACCGCCCGCCTTCGACAGCAGTCGGACGGTCGTCCACAGCGCGCTCTCGAGCCTCAGTTCGACATCCACCGGGCCGAGTATGGATCAGTTGGTTGGGCACTACAACTACTTGGGTGCGATGGGCGGCTTCAGCCCGCCGGGGTGATGCCCTGCTCCCGTGCCCACTCGCGCAGCCGCTCGCGGGCCGCGTCCGGCTCCATCGGGCCCTCGTTGAGCCGCAGCTCGAGCAGCCAGCGGTACGCCTTGCCGATGACCGGCCCCGGCGGCACGCCCAGCACGGTCCCGATCTCGTTGCCGTCGAGGTCCGGCCGGATGCGGTCGAGCTCCTCCTTCTCGCGCAGCTCGGCGATGCGCCGCTCGAGCTCGTCGTAGGAGGCGGCGAGCATGGCGGCCTTGCGCCGGTTACGGGTGGTGCAGTCGGAGCGCACCAGCACGTGCAGCCGGTCGAGCAGCGGCCCCGCGTCGGTCGCGTAGCGCCGGACGGCGGCATCGGTCCACTCGCCGCGGCCGAAGCCGTGGAAGCGCAGGTGCAGTTCGACCAGCTTCGAGACGTCCTCGATCTGGGCCTTCGGGTAGCGCAGGGCGGTCATCCGCTTGCGGGTCATCGACGCGCCGACCACCTCGTGGTGGTGGAACGTGACCGTGCCCGGCCGCGGGTAGCGCCGGGTGAGCGGCTTGCCGATGTCGTGCAGCAGGGCGGCCATGCGGGTGATGAAGTCGGGGCCGCCGAGCCGGTCCTCCAGCGCCCGCACGTTGTCCAGCACGGTCAACGTGTGGACGTAGACGTCCTTGTGCTGGTGGTGCTCGTCCTTCTCCATCTTGAGCGTCGGCAGCTCGGGCAGCACGTACGCGGCCGCGCCCGTGTCGGTGAGCAGCGCCAGCCCGGCGGCCGGGTCGGGCGTGACCATCAGCTTGGTGAGCTCGTCACGGATCCGCTCGACCGCGACGATCTCCAGCCGCGGAGCCCGGCTGCGCATCGCCTCGACCAGCGCCGGGTCGGGCAGCAGGCCGAGCGCGGCGACGAACCGGGCCGCCCGCATGATGCGCAGCGGGTCGTCGTCGAACGACGCCTCCGGCGAGCCGGGGGTGCGCAGCAGCTTGGCGCCGAGGTCGGCCAGCCCGCCGAAGTGGTCGACGAAGACGTGCTGGGGGACCGAGACGGCCATCGCGTTGATCGTGAAGTCGCGGCGGACCAGGTCGTCCTCGAGGGAGGTGCCGTACGAGACCGACGGGTTGCGGCTGGTGCGGTCGTACGCCTCGCTGCGGTAGGTCGTCACCTCGAGGCGCACCCCGTGGCGCATGAGCCCGACGGTGCCGAAGGCGATGCCGACGTCCCAGGTGCCCTCGGCCCAGCCCCGGGTCAGCTTCTGCACCTCGTCGGGCGTGGCGTCGGTGGTGAAGTCGAGGTCGGGCGAGGCGACACCGAGCAGCGCGTCACGTACGGAGCCGCCGACCAGGTACAGCTCGTAGCCGGCCGCGGCGAACCGGGCACCCAGCTCGTCGGCTACGGCCGGGACCGTCAAGAGGCTTCCGACGGCACGGGCGGCAGGGTCGAGGGGGTCGGCGAGATCGATGCGGGACACGGGTTCACCAGCCTAGCTTCCCGCTGCGCCCGCCGAGGCCCACAGCCCGACAAAGCTGTGAACGGGCCCGGACCGGCCCACCGGACGGATTCGTGGCGGAGCGCCGGGCGGGCCGTCATGTGGGTGCTACATGTGGCTCGTACCATCCGGGTCATGTCGCGACCGTCACCCTCCCCCGGGCGGTCGCCCGGCCGGATGGCGGCACGCCGGCTCAACCGGGTGGACGAGACGTCAGCAGGTGGCCTCATCCTCGATCGTCGGGCGCCCGGCGCGCAAGGGGCACTGATCGGCCGCCTCGACCGGCGCGGGCGGCTGCTCTGGTCGCTGCCGAAGGGCCACGTCGAGGCCGGTGAGACGCCGGAGATGACGGCGGTGCGCGAGGTCGAGGAGGAGACGGGCATCTCCGGGCACGTGATCGCACCGCTCGGGGAGATCGACTTCTGGTTCGTGGCGGGCGGCCGGCGCATCCACAAGACCGTGCACCACTTCCTGCTGCTCGCCGAGGGCGGCGAGCTGTCCGACGCCGACGTGGAGGTCACCGAGGTGGCCTGGGTCCCGCTCGCCGAGATCGACGGCCGGCTCGCGTACGAGGACGAGCGCCGGCTCGTACGACACGTGCCGGCACTGCTCAGCGACATTGCGTAGCGCTGGGGCGGTGCGCCTGCTGCTGGCGGCGCTGCTGCTGGCCACCGGCACCCTGCTCGGCCTCGCGTCGCCGGCTGCGGCGGCGGACGAGGGGCTGGGCGTCACGCTGCGCATCGACTCGCTGACCCCGCTCGCCCCCGGGCCGAAGGACACGCTGCGGGTCACCGGCCGGATCATCAACCGGGGCACGGTCGACCTCACCCGTACCCAGGTGGGGCTGCACATCGGCCGCTCCATCAGCAGTCGCTCCGAGCTGCACGCACTGCGCGCCCAGCCGGTGCGGTCCCTGCAGGCCGTCCAGAAGGTGGTGGGTGACGGCCTGCTGCCGCCCGGCGGCCAACTGACCTTCTCGCTCAGCATCCCGATCGACCAGCTCTCGCTGATCAGCCCCGGCGTCTACCCGATGCAGGTGGTCGCCGTCGGTGACCGCGACGAGGTCGCCACGGAGCTCGCGTCGGTGGCGACCTTCCTGCCCTACATCCCGGCCACCGGCCCGGCGGCGACCCGGGCCACCAGCACCCCGACCCCGCTGGCCTGGCTGGTGCCACTGACCGCGCCGCCCACGCTGCTCGCCGACGGCAGCCTGGCCTCGGGCGGCGCCTCGTCCACCGGCAATCCCCTGCTCACCGACGTCGCGGCCAAGGGCCGGCTGCGCGGCCTGCTCGACGCCGTCACCGCCCCCGGTGTGCGCGCGACGGCCACGATCGACCCGGCGGAGGTACGCAGCCTCGCCCTCGCCGCCAACGGCTCCTTCCAGGTCAGCACCCCCGGCAGCGCGACGCAGACCACCCGGCCGGTCGACCTCGCGGCCCGCGACTGGCTGGACGACCTGCGCGGCGCCTCCGGGCTGGAGCTGATCGGCCTGCCCTATGCCGACCCCGACGTCGAGGCGCTGCTGCGTCACGGCCACCAGCCCATGGCCGACGCCGCCCGCACCCGCGGCGAGGAGGTGCTGCGGTCCGGCATCGGGTCCAGCGCGGCCGTGAACCTCACCAGCGGCATCGCCGTGCCGCCGGGAGGCCACGTGGAGGCGACCGGCGCCGCGTACTACGCCACGGCCGTCGGCGCGAGCCCCAAGGCGGAGACGCTCGTGCTGGCCCCGGACTCCGTGCCGGCGACGGGGGACAACCCGAGCGCGGCCGCCCAGATCCCCGGCGTGTCCGAGCGGGTGCTGCTCAGCGACGACGTGCTGACCCAGCTCGTCACCAAGGGCCCGGGCAGCGACCCGCGGCTCGCCGTGCAGGAGATCGTCGCCGAGCTGGCCGAGGCGCATCTGGAGGACACGCTCACGTCGAGCCCGTCCGGCCGGAGCCCCCAGCCGCTGCTCATCGCCCCCGCCGACGGGTGGAACCCGTCGGCGTCGTGGCTGCGAGCGCTGCTGACCGACACCGCGCGGCTGCCGTGGCTGGACCAGGTGCCCGTGTCCGGCCTGTCCGCCGCCACACCGGAGCCGCGCGCCGCGCTGCAGTACCCGGCCTCCGCGCGGGCCGCCGAGCTGCCCGGTTACGTGGTCGACGCCAGCGCGCAGATCATCACGGCGACCGACGGCCTGTTCCGCACGCCCCGCAAGGGGGATCCGGCCGAGCCGCGCAGCCCGCAGAGCATCATCCAGCCCATCCAGGACAGTGCCCTCGAAGCGGTCTCGAGCAGCTTCCGTGGCAGCCCTGCCGGACCGGTGACGGAGCAGACCTTCCTGGACAGCGCCCACTCGGTCTTCACCGCCCTGCAGCAGCAGGTCCGCGTCGTCGCGAGCCCACAGGTGACTCTCACGAGCAAATCCGGGCGCGTACCCGTCACCATCGAGAACAATCTGCAGGCAGCGGTCGACGTCTCGCTCGAGCTGCAGTCGCTCGACAAGTCCCGGGCGAGCTCCGGAGCCACCGTCACACGAACCGTCCGAGCCGGGCAGAAGGTGCAGGTCGAGGTGGAGGTGCATGCCACGAGCGCCGGCACCTTCCCCGTACGCCTGGCGCTGTTCACCCCCACCGGGCAGACGCTCGGCGCACCGGCCCAGGTCCTGGTCCGCTCGACCGCGTACGGGATCGTGGCCACCGTGTTCACGGTCGCCGCCCTCTCGCTGCTCGGCATCGCCGTGCTGTGGCGAACGGCGCGATCCTTCATGCGCCGCACCCGCCGGGGCACCGAGCCCCCGGCAGCGCGCTCGGCGGGAGGCGTCTGATGAGCGACCAGCAGACGCGGCCCATGGCCGTCCCCCCCAACCGCGGCTGGCCGGCCGCCCCCGGCGCCGCCGTGTCCGGTCCCTCGATGTCGCCGGACGCCGACCCCGACCTCGACCCGGAGGCCGAGTACGGCTACGAGTTCGACGACACCGGCGACCCCACCCAGGCGTCCGGGGCCCGGCTCGGGCGTGCCAGCGGGCTCATGGCCCTCGGCACGATCGCCTCCCGCGGCACCGGCTTCGTCCGCACGGTCGCGATCACCGCCGCGATCGGCATCCACTCCGTCGGCAACGCGTACAACGTCGCGAACACGACGCCCAACATCATCTACGACCTGCTGCTCGGCGGGGTGCTCACCAGCGTCGTCGTGCCGGTACTCGTGCGGGCCAGCAAGGAGGACGAGGACGGCGGCCGCAAGTTCGCCAACTCGCTCCTGACGCTGGTCGGCATCGGGCTCACCGTCGTCGCCATCCTCGGGATCCTGGTCGCGCCGGTCATCGCCCGCATCTACCTCGGTGACGGGCCGGAGCAGGACCTCGCCACCACCTTCATCCGCTGGTTCCTGCCGCAGATCGTCTTCTACGGCCTGGGCGCCACCATCGGCGCCATCCTCAACATCCGTGGCCGGTTCGGCGCGCCCACGGTCACCCCGGTACTGAACAACCTGGTGGTCATCGCCGTCGCGGTGCTCTTCATCGTGCTGCCGGGCAAGCGGCCGCCGACCATCCCGCTGTCCACCACGCAGGTCACCGTGCTCGGCCTCGGGACGACGGTCGGCGTGATCATCATGACCATCGCCCTGCTGCCGTCGCTCCGGGCGAGCGGCTTCCGCTACCGGCCGCAGATCGACCTGCGTCACCCCGGCCTGCGCCGCGCCGCGCGGCTCGCCGGCTGGGTGCTGGTGTACGTCGTCGCCAGCCAGGTCGCCTTCTTCGTGGTCACCCGGCTCGCCTCGGACAAGCTGTCGTTCAGCGTCTACACCAACGCCTACCAGCTCTTCCAGCTCCCGCACGCGATCATCGCCGTCTCGCTGATCACCGCGCTGCTGCCCCGGATGAGCGCGCACGCCAGCGACCAGCGGCTGGACCTCGTCCGCGACGACCTTTCGGTCGGCCTGCGGATGTCGGCGGTCGTGCTCATCCCGGCCGCGCTCGGACTCTTCGTCCTCGCCCGGCCGCTGTCGATCGCGATCTTCGCCCACGGCGCCACCTCGGTGTCCGACGGCGCCTACATCGGGGCCACCCTCGCCGCCTTCGCGGTCGCCCTCGTGCCGTTCAGCGCCTTCCAGCTGCAGCTGCGGGCGTTCTACGCGATGGCCGACAGCCGCACCCCCGCCCTGGTCATGTGCTGCGTGTCCGTCGTCAACATCGCCGCCGGCTTCGCCCTGTCCGCCGCACTGCCCGGCCGCGAGCGGGCCGTCGGGCTGGCCGTGGCGCTCGGGCTCTCGTACGCCGCCGGCGCGGCCGTGTGCGCCCGGCTGCTGGTGATGCGGCTCGACGGCATCGACGGCTCGCGGGTGCTGCAAACCGCGGTCCGGTCACTGGTGGCGGGCGGGATCGGGGCCGTGGTCGCGTACGCGATCTGCACCGGGCTGCGGGCCGGCCTCGGCCACGGGGTCATGGGAAGCCTCGTCGGCGTCCTGATCGGGGCCACGGTCGGCGGGGCGCTCTACCTGCTCGCCGCCTGGCGGATGACGGACGAGCTGCGCGGCGTCGCCGCCATCGTCGGCGGTCGCCTGCACCGCTGACATCCTCACGCCGGGTTACGGGCTGCGGCCCACCGCACTTCGTAGACTCGCGGCGGCGGAGCAGCAGACCGGGCCGGCCCGCGTAACCGGTGGAGTGGAGGCGGCGTGCCGCAGGACACCACCCCCGAGGCCGGCGTCCCCCTCGAGGCGGATTCACCGACGCGTCCCGCGTACGAAGCGGCCGTGCTCTTCGACCTCGACACCGTGCCGCCGATCGACCTCGGCCCCGACACCGCCGCCATCGACACAGGTCCGCCGACCGATCCTGGTCCTCCGACCGACCCGGTCATGCCGCCTGTCGTGGCAGGGCGGCCCGACCGGTCCCCCACCGCCATCCCGGTCCCGCGCCGCACCAGCGTGCACCCCGGGATGCTGCTGGACGGGCGCTACCAGCTGCAGCACGCGGTGAGCGAGCGTGACGGCGTCGCCCTCTGGTACGGCGAGGACCGCGTGCTGGCGCGCGCCGTCGCCATCCGCCTGGTCGTCGAGACGGGCCCGGCGCTCGACGGGCAGGAGGCCGGCCCCGCGACCGCACCCGGTGACGCCCTTATCGCGGCCGCCCGGCGCTCCGGCCAGCTGGTGCACAGCGGCGCCGCCTCGACGTACGACGCGACGCGTACCGACGCCGACGGGCTGCCGATCGCGTACGTCGTCAGCGAGTGGGTCAGCGGCATCTCCCTGCTCGAGCTGCTGCGCGACGGACCGCTGCAGGCCGAGCGCGCGGCCGCCATCACGCTCTCGGTGGCCCGGGTGATCACCGCCGGGCAGTCGGCCGGGGTCGGCCACGGCGACCTGCACCCCGGCGACGTGATCATCACGGCGCACGGGCTCGTCAAGGTGCTCGACATGGAGATGCGGGCCGTCGGGGTGCCGTACGCACCGGGCGAGCATCGCGAGCGCGACGTCACCGGCCTCGGGGCCGTCCTGTACGCCTGCCTGACCGGCCGGTGGCCGCTCGGGGCCGGGCGCGGGCTGCCCGCAGCCGAGCGTCACCCCAACGGTCAGCTGCGCTCACCCCGTCAGCTGCGCGCCGGCGTACCCCGTGAGCTGGACGCGCTGGCCATGGCGGCACTCGGGGCGTCGGCCGGTGGCCGACAGCCGACCGCGGCCGACCTCGTCGGCGCCCTGGAAGTCATCGTCGCCGAGATGCCGACCGGCTCGCAGCCCGCCCTGGACGACGACCCGGAGGCCGACACCCCGGCCGCCCAGACGGCCAAGGCCGAGCAGGCGGAGCGGCTCGCGCTGGCCTCCCGGGCCCGGCAGCGCACGCTGCGCAAGCGCGTGGTGCCGATCGTGCTGCTGGTGCTGCTCGCGCTGGCCGCCTGGCTCATCGGGGTCGGGGTCGGCCACATCCCCGGCCGCAGCGGTCCGGGCGCCCGGGCGGGCGAGCAGCCCAACCCGACGAGCACCGGCCGCCAGCTCAGCCTGCTGCCCACCGGCGTCAACGCCTTCGACCCCGAGGGCGACAGCCAGGAGAACCCGACCGAGGTGCCGGCCGCGTTCGACGGCAACCTCGCCACGGCCTGGCACACCGAGCAGTACTACTTGAGCCAGTGGGCGGGCAGCCCGACGAAGACGGGGGTCGGCCTGGTGGTCGACCTGGGCAAGCCGGTCGACGTCACGCAGGTCAAGCTGACCTTCACCCAGCCCGGGGTGGTCGCGGAGCTGCGCTGGGCCGACACGTACGGGGCGAGCCTGGACGGCTACACGGTGGCCGCGAACTCGGGGGCCACGCCACCCGCCGTGCAGACGCTGACGCCCCGTACCGGCGCGCACCAGTACTGGCTGGTCTGGCTGACCCAGCTGCCGCGGGTGTCGGAGGACAACGGGGGCACCTACACGGCCGCGCTCTCGGAGATGGCCTTCTACGGATGACGCATGTCGCCCGGTCGGTGTGTTAGTGCACCCGCCACCCGTGGGAATGACCTTTATCTACGATCCGTTCTAGCCCCCGACGCCCTCGGCACGCTGGGCCGGGGTCATCAACCCGAGGCTCAGCAGTTTCGTCGGGCCTCAGCAGTTCGAGAAGACGGAGACCACGTGACCGACACCGAGAGCGCAGCCACCACGCCGGCCCCTGAGGTCCGCGAGGTGGTGATCATCGGATCCGGCCCGTCCGGTTACACGGCAGCGGTCTACACCGCCCGTGCAAACATGAAGCCGCTGGTCTTCGAGGGTGCCGTCACCGCTGGTGGCGCGCTCATGCAGACCACCGAGGTGGAGAACTTCCCGGGCTTCCGCGACGGCATCATGGGCCCCACGCTCATGGACGAGATGCGCGCCCAGGCGGAGCGCTTCGGGGCCGAGCTGGTGCCCGACGACGTCATCGAGGTCGACCTCCGGGCCACCCCGAAGGTCATCCGTACGCACGAGGGCACCGTGCTGGCCCACACCGTCATCGTCGCCACCGGCTCGCAGTGGCGCACCCTCGGCCTGCCCGGCGAGGAGCGCCTGTTCGCCCACGGCGTCTCCGCGTGTGCCACCTGTGACGGGTTCTTCTTCCGTGACCAGGACATCGCGGTCGTCGGCGGCGGCGACTCCGCCGTCGAGGAGGCGACGTTCCTCACGCGCTTCGCGAAGAGCGTCACGATGGTCCACCGTCGCGACTCGCTCCGCGCCAGCGCGATCATGCAGGAGCGTGCCTTCGCCAACGACAAGGTCCGCTTCATGTGGGACACCGTGATCGACGACGTCCTGGGTGACACGTCGATGACCGGCCTGCGGGTGCGTGACATCAACACGGGCGAGACCCGCGACGAGCCGTTCACCGGCCTGTTCCTCGCGATCGGCCACGACCCGCGGTCCGACCTCTTCAAGGGTCAGCTCGCCATGGACGACGAGGGCTACATCATCGTCTCGTCGCCTTCCACGGCTACCAACATCCCGGGAGTGTTCGCCGCCGGAGACGTCGTCGACCACACCTACAAGCAGGCGATCACCGCTGCCGGCACCGGCTGTGCGGCGGCTCTTGACGCCGAGCGCTACCTGAGCGACATGGAGAACGGCCTGGACCCTACGGCGGCGCCTGAGGCGCCCCCGGTCCAGGTCGACTCCCTCGCCGGCGCCACCAACTGACCTGCCCGCCCCTTCCGTTCGACCGACTGGAGACACCAGATGAGCAACACCACGGCCGTCACCGACGCCACGTTCAAGGACGAGGTGCTGGCCAGCGAGCTGCCGGTCCTCGTCGACTTCTGGGCCGAGTGGTGCGGGCCCTGCAAGATGGTCGGCCCGGTGCTCGAGGAGATCGCCGCCGAGCACTCCGAGAAGCTGCGCATCGTCAAGCTGAACATCGACGAGAACCCCGAGGTCGCCCGGCAGTACGGGATCATGTCGATCCCGACGATGTCGGTCTTCGTCGGCGGCGAGGTCGCCAAGAGCATCGTCGGCGCCAAGCCGAAGGCCGCTCTCCTGCGTGACCTCGAGGGCTACGTCTAAATCGCCTCAGGGTCGGGTCCGGGTTCCCCGGGCCGGCCCGGACACGTCCTGCAGCGCCTGCGACCGGTGACGGCCGCAGGCGCTGCGGCGTTGTGCCGACCGAAGGACGCGGACGGCAGTTGGCCGCCGGCTGTCCGGAAGGCCGTCCGCCGGTCGTTAAGCTGACCGAGGCGCGCGAGCAGAGGCCCACCACCGCCGCTCGATCGCGCCGCACCACCGAGACGCTCCCTGTTTGCCGGAAGGCGGATGACGCCCACCGTGTCGCTTTTTCGTCGGGGTTCCAAAGGCCCTGCTGTCACCCATCTCCGCCTGCAGCTGACCGATCTCGGGATGCTGCCACCGGGGGGCGGCTCCGCCGACGACTTCGACGACTCCGTCGACCAGGCCGTCCGGCGGCTGCAGCAGTCACGCGGGCTGATCGTCGACGGGGTGGTCGGTCCGAGTACGGCGGAGGCCCTCCAGGAGGCCACGTACCGGCTGGGCGGCCGGCTGCTCTACCGCCGCATCTCGAACCCGTACGTCGGCGACGACGTGCAGGAGCTGCAGTCCCGGCTCGCCGACATGGGCTACGACGTCGGCCGCTGCGACAGCGTCTTCGGCCGGCGCACGGAGGACGCGCTGCGCGAGTTCCAGCGCGACCGCGGCCTGGTGAACGACGGCTGCTGCGGCCCCGTCACGTTGCGCGAGCTGGCGCGGCTTCCACCGCGGGCGTTCGGCGGACGGCCGTACGAGCTTCGCGAGTCTGAGAAGCTGCGCGGCGCCGGTCCGTCGCTCGCAGGCAAGACGGTCGTGCTCGACCCGGGCCACGGCGCCAGCGACACCGGCTGGTCGGCGGGCGCGCTGAACGAGCGCGACATCGTGGCCGATCTCGCCAACCAGCTCGAGGGACGTCTGCAGGCCGTCGGCGTCAACGCCGCGCTCACCCACCCGTACGACGCCAACCCCGACGAGGCCGAGCGGGCCCGCTTCGCGAATGCGCAGAACGCCGACCTGCTGGTCAGCCTGCACTGCGACGGCCAGCTGTCACCGGCGTGCAACGGCGTGGCCAGCTACTACTTCGGCACCTACCGCACGTCCTCGGTGGTCGGGGAGCGCTTCGCCGATCTGGTGCAACGCGAGGTGGTGGCCCGTACCGACCTGCTCGACTGCCGGTCGCACCCGAAGAGCTGGCCGCTGCTGCGGGCCACCACGATGCCGGCCGTACGCCTGGAGCTCGGCTACCTGACCAACGCGCACGACGCCGCAGCGCTCGGCTCGCCGGACTTCCGGGCCGCCGTGGCCGAGGCCATCCTGGCGGCCGTACAACGCATTTTCCTGCCCATCGAGCTCGATCCCCCGACGGGCACCTTCCGGCTGCCCAGAAACCTCCGACAGGTCGGCTGAGGCCCCGCGAGGCCCGTCAGCTCGGCTGACCCACCGGCCGCAGCCCCGACGGGCGCAGGCCGGGACGGAGCATCTCCGGCGTCATGGAGCCGAGCAGACGCTCCAGGGCGACCTCGACGTCCTCCCGCCAGGTGGCGGTGCTCTTCAGCTCGAGCCGCAGCCGGGGCCAGCGGTGATGCGGCCGGACGGTCTTGAAGCCCACGGCGAGCAGATGGTCGGCGGGCAGCAGGCAGGCGCCGGGCTTGTTCTGCGCGTCGCCGAAGGCCTCGATGGCGCGTACGCCCCTGCGCAGCAGATCCTTCGCGATGCTCTGCACGAGGACGCGACCGAGCCCCTGACCAGCGAAGTCCTCGACGATCGCCCCCGTCATGAGCAGCACCGCGTCGGCGCTGACCGGGCTGGTGGGGAAGGCGACGGCCCGCGGGATGTACGCGGGGGGCGCGAACAGGGCGAAGCCGGCCGGCACCCCGTCGACGTAGACGACCTTGCCGCACGAGCCCCAGTCCAGCAGCGTCGCAGAGACCCAGGCCTCCTTCTCGAAGGCGGCGTCGCCGTTGTCCTCGGCGCGGGCGCGCGACACCGGGTCGAGCTCCCAGAAGACGCATTTGCGGCACTTGACCGGCAGGTCGTCGAGGTTGTCCAACGTGACGTTGGCGACCCGCCGGCTCACCGGCCGACCCGCCCCGCCGTGCGCAGCGCATCCACGAAGGACCAGGATAGGCGCTCCCGGCAAGAGGCAGCGGCCCTGCGCCGCGCAGAAGCCTGATCCGTATGGGCGATTATTCAAAGGGCTTGCGGCGCCGACTCGGTTACCGTGGAAATCATGTCGGCGACCTCGCTCGACCCGTACGTCGGTCGATACGCAACGCGCACCCGCGGTATGACGGCGAGCGAGATCCGAGCTCTCTTCGCCGTCGCGAGCCGGCCGGAGGTGGTCAGCCTCGCCGGCGGTTCCCCGTACACCGCAGCCCTCCCCCTGGATGCGGTCGGGTCGCTGCTCGAGAAGCTGGTCGCCGACATGGGCGCCGTCGCGCTCAACTACAGCACCGGCCAGGGCGACCCCCACCTGCGCGAGCAGATCTGCGAGGTCATGACCACTGTCGGCATCACCGCGTCGCCGGACGACGTCGTGGTCACCGTCGGCAGCCAGCAGGCGCTCGACCTCATCTCCCGGGTGTTCCTCGACCCGGGTGACGTCGTGCTCGCCGAGGCGCCGAGCTACGTGGGCGCCCTCGGCACGTTCCAGTCGGCGCAGGCCGAGGTGGTCCACATCGCGATGGACTCCGACGGGCTGATCCCGCAAGCGCTGCGCGAGACCATCGCCGCGTGCAATCGTGCAGGTCAGACCATCAAGTTCCTCTACGTGATCCCGAATTACCACAACCCGGCGGGCGTCTCGCTGAGCCTTGCGCGCCGCCAGGAGATCCTCGCGATCGCCGACGAGGCCGACCTGCTGATCGTGGAGGACGACCCGTACGGCCTGCTCGGCTTCGACGAGGAGCCGTTCCGCGCCATGCGGGCCGACGCCCCCGAGCGCGTGCTCTACCTCGGCACCTTCAGCAAGACCATCGCGCCGGGGCTGCGGGTCGGCTGGGTGCTGGCGCCGCACGGTGCCCGCGAGAAGCTGGTCCTCGCCAGCGAGGCGCAGATCCTGTGTCCCCCGACCTTCAACCAGCTCGCCATCTCCCGCTACCTCGACACCCAGCCGTGGCTGGAGCAGGTCAAGACGTTCCGGGAGATCTACCGCGAGCGGCGGGATGCCCTGCTGGAGTCGTTGACGTCCGCGCTGCCGTCCACCTGCACGTGGACCGTGCCGACCGGCGGCTTCTACGTCTGGGTGACCCTGCCGGAGGGCCTCGACGCCAAGGCGATGCAGGCCCGGGCGGTCGCGGCCCGGGTGGCCTACGTCCCCGGCATCGCGTTCTTCGCCGACGGCAACGGCCGCCGCAACCTGCGGCTGTCCTACTGCTTCCCACCGCCCGACCGGATCCGGGAGGGCGTCCGGCGGCTGTCGGGCGTGCTGGCGGAGGAGCTCGAGCTGCTCGAGACGTTCGGCCCGGTCAGCAGCCGCACGGGTGCTGCCGGTGGCCGGCGCTCCGGTGCCTCCGACGGTCCGACCCCCGAGCTGGCATGACCGAAATCGAACGTGTGTTCGTATTGGCCGGTGGTCTGTCGGTCGAGCGTGACGTATCGCTGCGCAGCGGGCGCCGGGTGGCCGATGCCCTCCGCAGCATCGGCCTCGAGGCGGTGCTGCTCGACTCCGACGCCGCGCTGATCCCCCGGCTGCAGGACGAGACCCCCGACGCCGTCTTCATCGCGCTGCACGGCGGCCCGGGCGAGGACGGCGCCTTGCGCGGCGTGCTGGACCTGATGCAGGTGCCGTACGCCGGCTCCCCCGCCCACGCTTGCCGGCTCGCCTTCGACAAGCCGACGGCGAAGACGCTCGTCAAGGCGGCGGGCGTCCGAACGCCGGACTGGCTGGCCCTGCCGCACGCCACGTTCCGCGAGCTGGGGGCCTCCCTGGTGATCGCCGAGCTGGTGGGCCGGCTCGGCCTGCCGCTCATGGTCAAGCCGGCCCGGGGCGGCTCCGCGCTCGGGGCCAGCATCGTCACCGACGCCGCCGATCTGCCCGGCGCCCTCGTGGCGAGCTTCGGCTACGACGACACGGCGCTGATCGAGCGCTTCGTCGTGGGCACCGAGATCACGGTCGCGGTCATCGACACCGGCGACGGCCCGTACGCCCTGCCCGCCGTGGAGATCGACGCCCTGGGTGGTCCGTACGATTACGCGGCTCGCTACACGGCCGGCACCACCGAGTTCTACGCACCGGCCCGCATCAGCGCCGAGGCCGCCGAGGAGGCGGCTCGCGATGCCGTCACCGTCCATCGCGCACTTGGCCTGGTCGACATCAGCCGTACCGACTGCATCGTCGACGAGCAGGGCCAGGTGCACTTCCTCGAGGTCAACGTCTCCCCGGGCATGACGGAGACCAGCCTCTTCCCGCTGGCAGTGGCTGCCGTCGGCATCGACCTCGGCGTCATCTGCCGTGACCTGTTGCAGGCGGCCCGGAGCCGGTCCGCCCGTCCGTAGCAGCTGTCGAGCACGACGAAGGCCGGGCCCGCCGGTCCCCTGAGGGACGGCGGGCCCGGCCTTTTCGCTCGTGGCTGGTGGTCAGGCCCAGCTGGGCGGCTCGGGTGCCATCGCCGTGACGATGCGCTCCAGGTCGTCGAACGATCCGAATTCGACGGTGATACGCCCCTTCGACCTGCCCATCTCCACCTTGACGCGCGTTTCGAGGCACTCGGAGAGCCGGTTGGCGACCTCGTCGAGCCCCGGAGGGGGAGTCCGGGGCGTGCGACGCCGTGGCGTCTTGCCCGGGCCCGCCATGGCGGCGAGCTCCTCCACCGCGCGCACCGAGAGCCCCTCGGCCACGATGCGGGCCGCCATCTGCTCCTGCTGCTCCGGGGTGGCGAAGCCGAGGAGCGCCCGGGCGTGCCCCGCGCTGAGCACGCCGGCGGCCACCCGGCGCTGGACCGCCGGGGGGAGTCCGAGCAGCCGGATGGTGTTGGTGATGTGCGAGCGTGACCGGCCCACTCGTGCGGCGAGCTGCTCGTGCGTGCAGTCGAAGTCGGTCAGCAGCTGGGTGTACGCGGCTGCCTCCTCCAGCGCGTGCAGCTGCTCGCGGTGCAGGTTCTCCAGCAGCGCGTCACGCAGCAGGTCGTCGTCCTCGGTGTGGCGGACGATCGCGGGCACGTGGTCGAGCCCGGCCAGCTGGGCGGCCCGCCAGCGGCGCTCGCCCATGATGAGCTCGTAGCCGGTCGTCGGGGTCCCCCGCACGACGATCGGCTGCAGGATGCCGACCTCACGGATGCTCGCCGCGAGCTCTTCCAGGGCGCTCTCGTCGAAATCGGACCGCGGCTGACGCGGATTCGGCCCGATCAGCGCGACTGGCACGCTGCGGAACTCCCCCACTACAGCGCCCGAGTCCCCGGTCGTGGAGATCTCGTGGCTCTCGGCGATGCCTTGGACGGGCACGGACGCCACATCCGGCAGCACGATGACCTCCGAAGCTGCTGCAGCAGGCTCCGGCGCCACCGTGACCGGCTCGGCAACCGGCGGGGCACTCACAGGCGGACGGGCCGCCGGTGGCGCGATGAGGGCTCCGAGCCCCCGGCCGAGACCACGCGGTTTGGTCGTCATGAGTGTCCTCCAGTGGTGTCGGCGATGGATGCGGACGGGATGGTGGCTGTGGCGCCGGCCGATGCCACCGTGGAGCCCGTTTCACGTGAAACATCGACCGTTTCCGGCATGGTGAGGTCGATGACCAGCGGCAATGGCGGCTGCTCGGCGAGCTCGCGGGCCGCCAGCAGGTACGCCTGAGCTCCGCGAGAGGCCTGGTCATACGTCACGACCGTGCTGGCATAGCTGGGAGCCTCGGCCACCCGCACGCTGCGGGGCACCAGCGTGCTCAGTACGGCCGTCGTGAAGTGCTCACGGACCTCGGCGACCACCTGGTCGGCCAGGCGCAGCCGGCTGTCGTACATGGTGAGCAGGATCGTGCTGATGACGAGGCCGGGGTTGAGATGCTCGGCCACCAGCTCCACGCTGCTCAGCAGCTGTCCCAGCCCCTCGAGGGCGTAGTACTCGCACTGGATCGGGATGAGGACCTCGCGGGCCGCGGTCAGACCGTTGATGGTCAGCAAACCGAGGGCGGGTGGGCAGTCGATGATGATGTAGTCGAACGACCCCGTGGTGGCCTCGATCGCCTGCCGCAGCCGGAACTCCCGGCCTTCCTCGTTCACGAGCTCGACCTCGGCGCCGGCCAGGTCGACGGCGGCCGGAGCCACCATCAGCCCGGGCACGTCGGGGCAGGGGAGGAGGACATCATCGATCTTCGCCTCACCGAGCATGACCTCGTACATGCCGGGGGTACGCGCCTCAGGGTCGATTCCGAGCGCTGTGCTCGCGTTGCCCTGCGGGTCGAGGTCGATGCACAGCACCCGCATCCCGAAGAGCCCCAAGGCTGCCGCGAGGTTGACGGCGGTCGTGGTCTTGCCGACTCCGCCCTTCTGATTGGCACAGGCAATGACCCGGGTCTCGGCCGGGGGCGCCACCGGCGCCATGCTCGCCGTTTCACGTGAAACATCGGCCGCTTCGGTCGTCGCGGCCGACTGGGCTTTGGCCTTCTCGGCCTTGCGGGCCGCCCGGCGGCTCACGCGCGCCGCCAGCCGTCCGCCGCGACCCTCGCGCCCGTCCTCACCGGGAGGGGCGTCGACCTGCCGTTCCTCGTCCGTGCGCTGCTTGTCCGCGTCCACGCGTGGTGCCTTTCCGTTCTGCCGTGCTCTCGGGCACGAGGTCAGCCTGACGCGGGACCCGCACGACACGAACCGGAGCACCTAACAGATCAGAGCCGCACTCGGCGAGCCGAGCGGCCCCGGCACCGAGCCGAGCCATCCCGGGCAGCGCCTCCTGCAGCTCCTGCTCGGCCCGTTCGCCACGGACCGCCAGCAGTTCGCCTCCCGGCGCCACCAACGGCATCGTCCACGAGACGAGCCGTTCCAACGGCGCGACAGCCCGAGCGACCACGTAATCGATCGGAAAGTTGTGGGCGGTGGCCGTCGCTCTGGCGGCGTCCGGCGCACGCCCGCGCACCACCTGCACCTGCTCCGTCAGACCCAGCGATTCGATCACCAGTTCGAGGAAGGCGCATCGCCGGGCCAGTGGCTCCAGCAGGACGACACCGAGGTCGGGGCGAGCCAGGGCCAGCGGGATGCCGGGCAGGCCGGCGCCCGAGCCGA
Source organism: Frankiaceae bacterium (assembly GCA_965199805.1). Classification (GTDB taxonomy): domain Bacteria; phylum Actinomycetota; class Actinomycetes; order Frankiales; family Frankiaceae; genus DATAZK01. The sequence continues at coordinate 1,993,348 of CBDATO010000001.1, forward strand.
CGTCAGCCAGGCGCAGGCCCGGACCGAGCAGCTCGCTCACCACCGCACCGTTGAGGATGTGCCGATCCCAGATGCGCGGCGCCTCCCGCGGGCCAAGCAGCCCACGGATCAGTCCCTCGGTACACAGCAGGTCGGCGAAGCGGATCGCGAGGTCCAGCCGTGGGCCGAAGATTTCCGCCGCCTGTGGCGGGGGAGGGGGTGCCGACGCAGGCTCTGCGCCCGCGTCGGTCACATCACTCATGACGACTGCACCCAGGGGCGGTACGTGAACTCACCATGACCCGGCGGTCAGTCGGGCAGGACGACAACGCGTCGTCGCGGCTCCTCGCCCTCGGACTCGCTGTGCACGCCTGCCACGTCAGCCACGGCGTCGTGCACGACCTTGCGCTCGAACGGCGTCATCGCCGCCAGACGCTCCGGCTCGCCGCTCTCGAGCACCCGCTGTGACACGGCCGCACCGAGCTCGGCCAACTCCGTACGCCGGCGTGCCCGGAAGCCGCCGATGTCCAGCATCAGCCGGCTCCGTACGCCCATCTCGCGCTGCACGGCCAGCCGGGTGAGCTCCTGGAGGGCGTCGAGCGTCTCGCCCTTGTCACCGACCAGGTCACCGAGCCCGCTGCCCACGATCGCCACGACGGCACGCTCGCCCTCGACGTCCATGTCGAGATCGCCGTCGAGGTCGAGGATGTCGAGCAGCGACTCGAGGTAATCGGCCGCGACGTCGCCCTCGCGTACCAGGTCGGACCCGCGCGAACGGCTCGGACGCTTGCTCTCCGAGGCCTCTCCTGCATCCACGTCGATGACGACGTCGCCATCGATGTCTTCGGTCAACTCAGTGGGCTTTGTGTCGCTATCGCTGGAAATGTCTGCTCCCTGTCCTGCCCGGGGTCCGGGGTCGACCGATGACAGCTGTCATCTGCGGCCGCCCTTACGGGGACCTTTGCCTTTGGGTTTCGCGGCCGGGCGATTGGGGCGTCGGGCCCGCTGGGCCTGCCCCCCGCCGCTGACCGTGCGTCCTGCCGAACCGGCAGCGGGTGTCGTGCCCTTCGCCGCTCCGGACGTCGTCGTCGTGCCGGGAGGATCATCATCCGGCGACTCGGACACCTTCTCGAAGTCCACGGCCGACGTCTCATCCACGTCGTCCTCGGACTTGCTCAGATCGACGGCCGCCCCCGCCGATCCCCCGCCGCCCGGCCCACGCCGGACCTGGCGCTGCTTCGGCGGTGCGACCACCGGCGCCGGCTCAGGAGCCTTGCGGCCGAGCTTCGCCTTCGGTGCCGCAGCCGGCACGCGGGCAGCCGCGGCCGAGCCACCGGTCGTCGCCGGGAGCACCGGCGGCATCTTGCGCAGGATGAACACCTGCTGGCACATGCTCCACACGTTCGTGACCAGCCAGTACACGAGCACCGCGATCGGGAAGCGGAAGCCGAAGATCGCCAGCAGCAGCGGCGAGCCGTAGAGCATGACCCGCTGGATCTTGGCCTGGTTGGGGTCGACGGGACCGCCGCGCGACATGATCTGGCGCTGCGTGATGTACACCGACAGCGACATCAGCACGATCATGATCGCAGCCACGATCTTGACGGTCGTGCCGGTGGCCCCCAGCAGGTCCAGGTTCTTCTGCGACGAGGTCAGCGAGGAACTCAAGGTGATGCCGTGGAAGCGCGCCGTCGCGAGGCCGGCGACCTCAGCCGCCTTTTCGTTCGGTGTCAGGCTCCACACGCCGTTGTTGTTCACGCAGGACCCGATGACCCGGGTGACCTCGTTGAAGCAGCCACCTGTCAGGCCGCTCGTGCCCCTGAACTCCAGGATGCCGTTGCCACGTGGCGTCGGCGCCCGGGAGACGGCGTTGAAGACGTGATAGAGCGAGATGAACAGCGGGATCTGCAGCAGCAGAGGGAGACAGCCTAGCAGGGGGTTGCCGTGCTCCTTCTGCAGCTTCATGACCTCCTGGTTCATGCGCTGCTTGTCGTTCTTGTACTTCTCGCGCAGCTCCTTGATCCGCGGCTGCAGCATCTGCATCGTCCGCTGCGCCTTCACCGACCGCACGAAGAGCGGGAAGATCACGATCCGGACGATCATCACGATGATCGCGATGGCGATCGCATACGACCAGAAGGACTGCCGGCCGAAGACATGCGCCAGCAGGTTGTGGAAGACGATCACGCCGCGCGCGACGAGGTTGTAGAGCGGGTCTAACACTGACGCTCTCCTGCTTCCGAAGTCGACGTGATCTTGGCGCGCTCATCCGGCGGCGTGGTGCGCACCCGGGCGGTCACCGCGACGGAGGACGCCGCATCGTGACGAGTCTCCTCCACCGGCCCGGTCGGTACATCCCGGCCCGCCGAGGTCGTGGTCGCCGTCACCAAATCTGCGGCATCCCCGTCAACCCGACGGCCGCGGGCTTCCGGCACCGGGTCGTAGCCGCCCGCGTGGAACGGGTGACAACGCAACAGACGGCGGACGGCCAGGTACGTCCCTCGCCACGCTCCGTGTTCGGTAAGTGCCTCTCCGGCGTACTCACTGCACGTGGGCAGGTAACGGCACGAAGCACCGCGTCGGGGACTGATACCCACCTGGTAGAAGCCGATCACCGACTTCATGACCCGCGCGGCGGGCCCGGGTCGGGGTGACGTCATCTCAGTCATGCGCAGGGACGGCCGCCGGTACGGGCACCGTCTCGCGTCGGGGCCTCGGGGCCGTGGCGGCCAGGCCGGCGTCGAGCCAGCCCGCCAGCTCGGCGTAGTCGGCGTCGGCGGCGCCTTCCAGCGCGCGCACGACGACCATGCTCCCCTCCGGGAGCCGGGGGAGCGCCTCGTGCAGAGCCGCTCGCACCCGCCGCTTGACCCGGTTGCGCACGACCGCCGGGCCGACCCGCCGCCCTGCGACGACGGTCGCCCGTGCGTGACCTGCGGCGGGACCCGCGTCAGCGGTCAGGACCAGCAGCGCACCGCGCCGGGCGCGCCGACCCGTACGGGCCACCGTGCGGTGGTCGGTACGGGTGTGCACCCGGGCGGCGGCTGGGAGCACAGCGTCAGGCGGAGAGCTCTTCGCGACCCTTGCGGCGACGAGCGGCGAGGATCGAGCGGCCGGCACGGGTGCGCATCCGCAAGCGGAAGCCGTGCGTCTTAGCCCGGCGGCGATTGTTGGGCTGAAACGTGCGCTTGCTCAAGGTGTGCTCCGTCGGGATCTGGGTGGTCGATCGGCGTGCCGCCGGCCAGGTGGGCAGCGGCGCACGGCTAGTACAGCCGCGGTACGGCCGACCGTCAACGGTACGGCGGGCCTCTGAGCCGGTCAAACGGTTCGCGACCGGTTACATGGCCGTCACCCCACGGCAAACACCCGGCTAATCACTCACAGTCAACCCGGGAAAAAACCAGCGACCTGGGTCTGAACAGAGCGTCGACGCCGGGGGTGCGGCACTGCTAGCGTCGGCCCCTCACCAACGAAGAGATTCCGCCGATCCCCGCCCGCCGCAAGCGCCTCACGCCTCGCTGATCCGTCGTGATAGAGCGTCGTGCACAGCTTGTGGACAAAGCTGTGGACCACGTGCGGTGTACTCGACGTCGGGGTCGCCAGGGCGCGAGGGGGAAACACGATGGCGTACGCATCCGCCCCGTCAGGCCGACCGGCAGTTCGAGATCGTGAGGAGTTGCAGGTCGTGTCGGAAGGAGCGCTCGGAGACGACGCCGGGGGTGACGTCGAGGCGGTCACCCGGGCCTGGGACTCCACCAAGGCATCGGTCAGCGAAGGCCTCACGGCCACCGACCGGGCCTGGATCCGGGGGGTGCGGGCCGTCGGCATCCTCGAGGGCACCGTGCTGTTCTCGGCACCCAACGAGATCGTCCGTGAGCTGCTCAACGGCAAGCTCAGGCCGCTGGTGATCACCCGCATGTCTGCCGCGATGAACCGCCCGATCGACCTTGCCGTCGTCGTGCGGGCCGCGCCGGATCCCGACCTCGTGCCCGATGACACGGACGAGCGCCCGGCCGATCGGCTCGTCGCCGTGAGTGCCCGCAGCCAGCCGGCCCCGCCGCCGAAGCTCAACGAGCGCTACACCTTCGAGACCTTCGTGATCGGCGATGGCAACCGCTTCCCGCACGCCGCCGCGGTGGCCGTCGCAGAGGCGCCCGGGCGGTCCTACAACCCCCTGTTCGTCTACGGCGACTCCGGCCTCGGCAAGACCCACCTGCTCCACGCGATCGCCCACGACACCGCGAAGATGCACCCCGAGCTCCGCATCTGTTACGTCAATTCCGAGGAATTCACCAACGAATTCATCAATGCGATCCGCGACGACCGGCAGCAGCAATTCCGGTCGCGTTACCGGGACGTGGATGTCCTCCTGATCGACGACATCCAATTCCTCGAGAACAAGGAGCGGACGCAGGAGGAGTTCTTCCACACGTTCAACGACCTGCACGGCAGCTCCCGGCAGATCGTCATCTCGTCCGACCGGCCGCCCAAGCAGCTCGCCACGCTGGAGGACCGGCTGCGCAGCCGCTTCGAGTGGGGCCTCATCACCGATGTCAGCCCGCCCGACCTCGAGACCCGCGTGGCGATCCTGTCGAAGAAAGCGGCGGCCGGCGGCGTCGATGTCGACGTGGAGACCCTGACGTACATCGCCACCCATATCGAGCGCAACATCCGCGAACTCGAGGGGGCGCTCATCCGGGTCGCGGCCTTCGCCAGCCTGCAATCGGTGCGGATGGACCAGAAGCTCGCCGAGGCCGTGCTCCGCGACCTCATCCCCGACGCGAGCGATCCGGAGATCACCCCGGCGGTGGTGATGAGCCAGACCGCCGGCTTCTTCGGGGTGTCCATGGACGACCTCTGCGGGTCCTCACGCAGCCGCAGCCTGGTCATGGCCCGTCAGATCGCCATGTACCTGTGCCGGGAGCTCACCGACCTCTCGCTGCCCAAGATCGGTGCGCACTTCGGTGGACGCGACCACACGACGGTCATCCATGCGAACAAGAAGATCGAGGCCCTGATGGCGGAGAAGCGCCAGGTCTACAACCAGGTGACGGAGCTCCACAGCCGCATCCGCGCGATGGGGCGCTGAGTCGATGTCCGCTCTCCCGTCAGCCGCCTTGTCGGCTCGAGTGTCGTCGCGCCGAGTGACCGGGCGACCGCATACACGAACTTCTTTGCTGTGTACACAGCTTGTGGAAAGTTCTGTGGACAACGCGTGGACGCCGACGGGTCAACCGGCCGGGCGGCCGCTGCCTCCACAGCAGCACCCGTCGGGGTGGGCGTGTCGTGCACACACTGCCCACCGGACCATCGCCGGAGTGAGCTGCGCGAACGACGGTTTTCCACAGTGTCCACGCCCCCTATTACGACGTCTCTCCTTGAGATGGATTAATGACATCAACCCTGCACCAGAGGGTTGGGGACAACATTCCCGGCGCTGTCGCCCTAGCTCCGCACCCGAGTCATCGCGCTGTCGCCCTAGCTCCGCACCCGAGTCATCGAGCTGTCGCCCTAGCTCCGCACCCGTCCTGGAGGTTCGCTCATGAGGTTCCGCGTCGAACGCGACGAGCTCACCGATGCGGTCACCTGGGTCGCACGCACGCTGCCGACCCGGCCGACGACGCAGCTCCAGGTCCTTGCCGGTCTGTTGCTCGAGACCTCCGACCAGGGCCTGCGGCTGTCGGCGTTCGACTACGAGGTCGCCGCCTGGGGCGAGATCAACGCGTCCGTCGTCGAGGAGGGTCGATCGCTGGTCAGCGGCCGCCTGCTCGCCGAGATCGTCCGCTCCCTGCCCTCGGCCCCGGTCGAGCTCGCCATCGAGCCGACCCGGGCGGTCCTGACCTGCGGCAGCAGCCGGTTCACGCTGCCGACGCTGCCGGTCGAGGACTACCCGGCGCTCCCCGGTCTGCCCGAGGTGACCGGCAAGCTCGGCAGCAGCGCCTTCGCGTCCGCCGTCGCCCAGGTCGCCATCGCAGCCGGTCGTGACGACACGCTCCCCGTGCTCACCGGCGTGCGCATCGAGATCGCCGGCGAGAAGCTGACGCTCGCGTCGACCGACCGCTACCGCCTCGCCGTCCGCGAGCTCGTCTGGCGTCCGGAGGACCCCGAGGTCAGCGGCACCGCGCTGATCCCGGCGCGCACCCTCGCCGACGCTTCGAAGGCGCTGGCCGCCGCCGGCGCGGAGATCAGCGTCGCGATCGGCAGCGGCCCGTCCGGTGAGGCCCTCGCCGGCTTCACCTGCGGCGCGCGGCACAGCACGACGCGCCTCATCGACGGCCAGTTCCCGGACTACCGCCGGCTGCTGCCGCCGACCTCGCCGTTGTCGGCCGAGGTCGACGTCGCCCCGCTCGCCGACGCCGCCCGCCGCGTCTCGCTCGTCGCGGCCCGTACCGCCCCGGTCATGCTCACCTTCCGGCCCGGCGAGGTCGTACTGGAGGCCGGCGCCGGCGGCGAGGCCCAGGCCCGCGAGGCGCTCCCGGCCGCGTACGACGGGCCGGAGCTCTCGATCGCGTTCAACCCCGGCTACCTGCTGGACGGCCTCGGTGCGCTGAACTCGGACTCGGTCAACGTCGGCTTCGCCACCGACGACCCGGTCGAGGCCCCGCGCAAGCCCGCCGTCTTCACTGGCAAGTCGGGCGACGCCGGCCCGGATTACCGCTACCTGCTGATGCCGGTTCGCCTCTCGGGGTGAAGCGGTTTGCCGATGTGCACCGGTGAAACGACTGACCAACATCGGCTGACACCCGCTCGCAGCGGCCGCCGGTCCGCCTCCCGGGCGGGCCGGGTTCCGGTATCACCGAGACGGACACCACCAGCCGTCCGTGCAACGAGTTGAAGGAGCCGCCGCGTGGCGACGATCGGGATCATCGGACTGGGCCGCATGGGCGGCAACATGGCCAAGCGCATCAAGCAGGGCGGCCACACGGTCGTCGGCTACGACCGGGCTCCGGGCGACCGTGACGTCGACAGCCTCGAGGCGCTGGTCAAGGCGCTCCCGGCGCCGCGTGTGGTGTGGGTGATGGTGCCCGCCGGCACCGCCACGCAGCAGACGATCAACCAGCTCGGCGAGCTGCTCCAGCCCGGTGACGTCGTCGTCGACGGCGGCAACTCGAAGTACACCGACGACCAGAAGCACGCCGCGGAGCTGGCCGAGAAGAGCATCGGCTTCGTCGACTGCGGGGTCTCCGGCGGCGTCTGGGGCCTGGAGAACGGCTACGCCCTGATGGCCGGCGGCCTGCCCGAGCACGTCGCGGTCGTCCAGCCGTTCTTCGACGCCCTGAAGCCGGAGGGTGACGCGGGCTTCGTCGTCGCCGGCGGCGTCGGCGCCGGTCACTTCGCCAAGATGGTCCACAACGGCGTCGAGTACGGGATGATGCAGGCGTACGCCGAGGGCTGGGAGCTGCTCCGGGCGGCGCCGCTCGTCGAAGACGTCACGGGTGTCGTGAAGAGCTGGACGCAGGGCACCGTCATCCGCTCCTGGCTGCTGGACCTGCTGGTGCTGGCGCTCGCGGCCGACCCGCAGCTCGACAAGCTCAAGGGCTACGCCGACGACTCCGGTGAGGGCCGGTGGACGGTCGAGGCGGCGGTCGACCACGCGGTGCCGCTGCCCGTCATCACCGCTGCCCTGTTCGCCCGGTTCGCCAGCCGGCAGGACGACTCGCCGGCGATGAAGGTCGTCGCGGCGTTGCGCAGCCAGTTCGGCGGGCACGCGGTGGAGTCGATCAGCGGCCAGCGCTCCGGCGGGTCCGCGGCCGACACGGTCGAGGACGTCGCGCACTGACGCGACGCGCCGGGCGGCCACCGTCCGGCGCCTGACCTGACATCCTCGACCCGGTGTACCTGTCCGCCCTGTCGCTCACCGACTTCCGCAGCTACGTGCAGGTCGACCTGCAGCTCGAGCCGGGACGCACGACCTTCCTCGGCTCGAACGGTCAGGGCAAGACGAACCTGCTGGAGGCGGTGGGCTACCTGGCGACCCTCGGCAGCCACCGGGTGTCGGCCGACGCGCCACTCGTACGGATGGGTGCCGAGCGCGCCCTGATCCGCGGGGGCGTGGTCCGCGACGAGCGGTCGGTGCTGCTCGAGATCGAGCTGGTGCCGGGCCGTGCCAACCGGGCGCGCATCAACCGGGCGCCGGTGCCGCGCCCCCGTGAGCTGCTCGGCCTGCTGCGCACCGTGCTGTTCGCGCCGGAGGACCTGGCGCTCGTCAAGGGCGATCCCGGCGGGCGGCGCGGCTTCCTCGACGACCTGCTGGTCTCGCGGGCGCCGCGCTACGCAGGGGTGCGCGCCGACTACGATCGGGTCAACAAGCAGCGCACCACGCTGCTGAAGACGGCGGGTCAGGCGAAGCGGGCCGGTCGCCGCGCCGGCGACGAGGGCGGTGCGCTCGCGACGCTCGACGTGTGGGACGAGCACCTCGCCCGGGCCGGCGGCGAGCTGCTCGCGGGCCGGCTGCGGCTGGTCGAGGTGCTGACCCCGCTGGTGGATCAGGCGTATGCGCAGGTCAGCGACCGGCACGGGCCGATCACGATGGAATACCGGGCGAGCGTGCCCGAGCTCGGGGCGACCGGACGCGACGCGGAGTCGCTCGCCACCGCCCTGCTCGAGGAGCTGCGCCGGCTGCGTCCGCAGGAGATCGAGCGGGGGGCGTCGCTCGCCGGCCCGCACCGTGACGACCTGGTGCTCTCCATCGGGCGGCTGCCGGCCCGGGGATACGCCAGCCAGGGCGAGTCCTGGTCGCTGGCGTTGGCCCTCCGGCTGGGGTCGTACGAGCTGCTGCGCGAGGGGTTGCACGGCGGTGGCGAGCCGGTGCTGCTGCTCGACGACGTCTTCGCCGAGCTCGACGCCGGCCGCCGGGAGCGGCTGGCCGCGCTGATCGAGCCCGCCGAGCAGGTGCTCATCACCGCGGCCGTGGCCGACGACGTGCCGGGGGGCCTGCGGGGTGACGTCGTCTCGGTCGGCGGTGGGATGGTGCAGGTGGCACGCCTCGCAGATGGCGCGGACGACGCGGACGAGACGGACCTGTCACCGGAGGCCGGGGAGGCGAACGCGGATGAGTGACCCGTCGGTCCCGCAGGACGAGTCGGCTCCCGGCGCGGGCGGTCAACCCGAGGGGGGTGAGCTGCGCGGCGCGGACCTGGTGCGCGAGGCGATGGCCAAGGCGTCCGCAGACGCACGGGCCCGGTCGGCCGCGGCGGGCCGCAGCACCCGCCGGGCCGGGCGCACGGCGGCGCGCGACGCCGCCCGGGAGTCGCGGGCCAAGGGTGACCCGATGGCGTTCGGTTCGGCGCTGAAGGACGTGCTGGCCGAGCGGGGCTGGGAGACGCAGGCGGCGGGCGCGAGCGTGCTGTCGCGCTGGCCTGAGCTGGTCGGGGAGCAGGTGGCGGCGCATTGCCGGCCGGTGCGGCTGCGCGACGGCGAGCTGCTCGTCGAGGCCGAGAGCACGGCGTGGGCCACGCAGCTGCGTCTGCTGTCGCGCACGCTGACCGAGAAGCTGCGCGATCAGCTCGGCCCCGACGTGGTGCGTTCGCTCGTCGTGCGCGGCCCGAGCGGCCCGGACTGGCGTCACGGCAAGCTCCGGGTCACCGGCGGCCGGGGCCCGCGCGACACCTACGGCTGAGCCGCCGCAGGAGCGTGTCGATCAATCACGCTGTGTGCCGAACGGGTGACGCGTTAGCCCGTCGGGTGGGGGGTCGACCGGCTCAGCCGCGATGAGACGCAGCAGCTGCCCGTCCTCGTAGGGGGGATCGGAACGCGGGGCCATTTCGGTCTCCGTACACGACAGACCGCGTGGCTGCCATCAGTGCACGTCAACAGGCGGTATCGTGTATGGGTGCTCCCTGAGCCGTCCGGATGACCTCCGACGGAGCCCGGATCACACCCACTCCATCGCGTCACCCCGACCGTGCTCAGGTACCGACTGTGCTCAGGTCCAGGTGGCGCGGGCAGCACTGCAAACCGACAGGAAGTCTCCTGCGTGGCGAAGAACGCGAACGACAACTCGTACGGCACTGACGCGATCAAGGTCCTGGAGGGCCTCGAGGCGGTGCGCAAGCGGCCCGGTATGTACATCGGGTCCACCGGCGAGCGCGGTCTGCACCACCTGGTCTACGAGGTGGTCGACAACTCCGTCGACGAGGCGCTGGCCGGCTACTGCGACACCATCGACGTGACCATCCTCGCCGACGGCGGGGTGCGGGTCGTCGACAACGGCCGCGGCATCCCCGTGGGTATGCACCCGGTGGAGAAGCGCGAGACCGTCGAGGTCGTGCTCACCACCCTGCACGCGGGCGGCAAGTTCGAGTCCGGGTCCTACGCGGTCTCCGGCGGCCTGCACGGCGTGGGCGTCAGCGTGGTCAACGCGCTGTCGAGCCGCCTCGAGGTGGAGATCCAGCGCGACGGCTCGCGCTACTTCCAGCCCTACGTGGGCAGCGCCCCGGCGGCGCCGCTCGAGAAGCTGGGTCCGTCGGCGCAGACCGGCACCACCATCACCTTCTGGGCCGACCCGACGATCTTCGAGACCACCGTCTACTCCTTCGAGACGCTCTCGCGTCGCTTCCAGGAGATGGCCTTCCTCAACAAGGGCCTCGGCATCACCCTGCGCGACGAGCGCGTCACCAGCCTCGGCGAGGAGGAGGGCGGCGTCACGGAGGTCGTCTACCGCTACGAGAACGGCCTGGTCGACTTCGTCGAGTTCCTCAACGCGACGAAGGAGCCGATCCACAAGTCGGTCATCCTCTTCGAGGCCAAGGGCGACGGCATCGAGGCCGAGGTGGCGATGCAGTGGAAGGGCGGCAACAACTACGCCGAGTCCGTCTACACCTTCGCCAACACGATCAACACGCACGAGGGCGGCACCCACGAGGAGGGCTTCCGCGCGGCGCTCACCACCAGCCTCAACGCGTACGCGAAGGCTGCCAACCTGCTGAAGCCGGCCAAGGGCAACGGCAAGAACGCCGCCGAGGGAAACCTGTCCGGCGACGACTGCCGCGAGGGCCTGACGGCGATCGTGTCGGTCAAGATCGCGCAGCCGCAGTTCGAGGGCCAGACCAAGACCAAGCTCGGCAACACCGAGGCGCGCTCGTTCGTCAACTCGATGATGTACGCGGGCCTGCGCGACTGGCTCGAGTCGCATCCGGCCGAGGCCAAGACCATCGTCTTCCGGGCGTCGGAGGCGCAGCGGGCCCGGCTCGCCGCCCGCGCCGCCCGCGACCTGACCCGGCGCAAGAGCCTGCTCGACTCGACCTCGCTGCCGGGCAAGCTGGCCGACTGCCAGTCCAACGACCCCGCCCTCTGCGAGGTCTACGTGGTCGAGGGCGACAGCGCCGGCGGCAGCGCCAAGGGTGGGCGCAACCCGCAGTTCCAGGCGATCCTCCCGTTGCGCGGCAAGATCCTCAACGTCGAGAAGGCGCGCATCGACCGGGTGCTGAAGAACAACGAGGTCCAGGCCATGATCACGGCGCTGGGCACCGGCATCCACGACGAGTTCGACATCGCCAAGCTGCGCTACCACAAGATCGTCCTGATGGCAGATGCCGACGTCGACGGCCAGCACATCCGCACGCTGCTGCTCACGCTGCTGTTCCGCTTCATGCGGCCGCTGATCGAGGCCGGTCACGTCTTCCTGGCGCAGCCGCCGCTGTACAAGATCCAGTGGTTGCGGGAGCTCCCGGCCTACGCGTACTCCGACCGCGAGCGCGACGGCCTGGTCGAGGCCGGCCTGGCCGCCGGCAAGCGGATGTCCAAGGACGCGCCGGTGCAGCGCTTCAAGGGTCTCGGCGAGATGAACGCGACCGAGCTCTGGGACACCACGATGGATCCCGACCACCGGGTGCTGCTGCAGGTCACGCTGGACGACGCGGCCGTGGCCGACGAGCTGTTCAGCGTGCTCATGGGTGAGGACGTCGAGGGTCGGCGTTCGTTCATCCAGCGCAATGCCAAGGACGTCCGATTCTTGGACATCTAGGCCTCGACAGCTAGGTCTCGGACTCCCGTTCGTTCCTGACGAAGAAAGGCCGCATCCGTGGTCAACGTTCTGCCTCCGGGTCCCCCGCCCGGCGATCGCATCGAGCCCATCGGGCTCGAGGTCGAGATGCAGCGGTCCTACCTCGACTACGCGATGTCGGTCATCGTCGGTCGGGCGCTCCCGGACGTGCGGGACGGCCTCAAGCCCGTCCACCAGCGCATCCTCTACGCGATGTACGACGGCGGCTTCCGCCCCGACCGCGGCTACAACAAGTGCGCCCGGGTCGTCGGCGACGTCATGGGCCAGTACCACCCGCACGGTGACACCGCGATCTACGACGCCCTGGTGCGCCTCGCGCAGCCGTGGTCGCTGCGGTATCCGCTCGTCGACGGCAACGGCAACTTCGGCTCCCCCGGCAACGACCCGGCCGCCGCCCAGCGTTACACCGAGTGCCGGCTGCAGGCGCTCGCCATGGAGATGCTGCGCGACATCGACCAGGAGACGGTCGACTTCCGGGCCAACTACGACGGCCGGCAGCAGGAGCCGACCGTCCTGCCCAGCCGCTTCCCCAACCTGCTGGTCAACGGCAGCGGCGGCATCGCCGTCGGCATGGCCACCAACATCCCGCCGCACAACCTCACCGAGGTCGGCGCCGGCATCGCGTGGTTCCTCGAGCACCCCGAGGCCACCGACGCCGAGCTGCTCGACGCGCTCATCGAGCGCATCCCCGGCCCGGACTTCCCGACCGGCGCACTGATCGTCGGCCGTGACGGCATCCTCGACGCCTACCGCACCGGACGCGGCAGCGTACGGATGCGTGCCGTGGTCGACATCGAGGAGAACAAGGGCCGGATCCAGCTCGTCGTCACCGAGCTGCCCTACCAGGTCAACCCCGACTCCCTGGCCGAGAAGATCGCCGAGCTCGTGAAGGACGGCCGCGTCGGTGGCATCTCCGACATCGCCGACGAGTCCAGCCAGCGCACCGGTCAGCGCCTCGTCATCACCCTGCGCCGTGACGCCGTCGCCAAGGTCGTGCTGAACAACCTCTACAAGCACACCCAGCTGCAGGACACGTTCGGCGTCAACATGCTCGCCATCGTCGACGGGGTGCCGCGCACGCTGCGCCTCGACGAGATGGTGCGCTACTACGTGCTGCACCAGGTCGACGTCATCGTCCGGCGCACCCGCTTCCAGCTGCGCAAGAAGCGCGAGCGGCTGCACGTGCTGGAAGGCCTGCTGGTCGCGCTGGACCACCTCGACGAGGTGATCACGCTGATCCGTAACAGCGCCTCGGCCGACTCGGCCCGCGGCGAGCTGATGGGCCGCTACGACCTGTCGGAGATCCAGGCCGTCGCCATCCTCGACATGCAGCTGCGCCGGCTCGCTGCCCTGGAGCGCCAGCGCATCATCGACGAGGCCAACGAGCTCCGCGGCGAGATCGCCGACCTCGAGGACCTGCTGGCCAGCCCGATCCGGCAGCGCCAGGTCATCGGCGAGGAGCTCGGCGAGATCGTCCGCAAGTTCGGCGACGCCCGGCGCACGCAGATCATCGCGTTCGAGGGCGACATGAGCGCCGAGGACCTCATCGCCCGCGAGGACGTCGTCGTCACGGTCACCCGCGGCGGCTACGCCAAGCGCACCAAGACCGACCTCTACCGCTCGCAGAAGCGCGGCGGCCGGGGGGTGCAGGGCGCAGCGCTGCGCGAAGACGACATCGTCGAGCACTTCTTCGTGACGACGACCCACCACTGGCTGCTGTTCTTCACCAACCGTGGGCGGGTCTACCGGGCCAAGGCGCACGAGCTGCCCGAGCAGGCGCGTACCGCCAAGGGCCAGCACGTCGCCAACATCCTGGCGTTCCAGCCCGACGAGAAGATCGCCCAGGTCATGGCCATCCGTGACTACACGGTGGCGCCGTATCTGGTGGTGGCGACCAAGCAGGGCCTGGTCAAGAAGACCGAGCTGTCGGCGTACGACTCCAACCGCTCCGGCGGGCTCGCCGCCGTCAACCTGCGCGAGGGCGACGAGCTCATCGCCGCCCAGCTCTGCTCCGACGGCGACGACCTGCTGCTGGTCAGCCGCGGCGCCATGTCGATCCGCTTCCACGCCGACGACGACCAGCTGCGCCCGATGGGCCGGCAGACCTCGGGCGTCATCGGGATGCGGTTCGACACAACGGATGAGCTGCTCGCCATGGAGGTCGTCCAAAGGGATGACATCTCCGGTGACCTGCTGGTCGCCACCGCCGGCGGCTTCGCCAAGCGCACCCGGCTGGACGAATACGCAGCTCAGAACCGTGGCGGCAAGGGCGTGCTCACCGCGCGCATCGTCTCCACCCGCGGTGGGCTGGTCGGTGGCCTGGTCGTCCATCCGGACGATGAACTCTTCGCCATCACGAGCGGCGGGGGCATATTGCGTACCGTGGCACGCGACGTACGCCGCGCCTCGCGGCAGACCATGGGCGTCCGGCTGATGAACTTGGCCGAGGGCGTCCAGGTCGTGGCAATCGCGCGCAGCGCGGACGAGGAACCACCGGGCGACGCAACCTCCGGTGAGTCCGGAAGGGACGACGGGTGAGCCCCAGCGAGGCATCGCCAGGCTCGGCCGAGCAGGCCTCCACCGCAGGTTCGGAGGCTGCGAAGAAGCGGTCGTCCGCCTCCGGTGGCGCGCAGCCGGCCGTAACGTCGGGCGCCGCACCCGGTGGCCAGACGCAGCCGGTGAAGGCACCGGCCAAGTCCGGGTCGGGCGGTCGCCCGGGCAGTGCCCGTCGCGGGCGCAACGGCGCTGATCCGGCGCAGGCCCGCCCCGACGACGACACCCGTCCGCACGCCGTCGTCAAGGACCCGGGCACCGAGCGCGACAGCGGCCGGGTGCCGCTGGCCAAGCCGGGCGCCGCGGAAGCGACGCGGCCGGGGCAGCCCAGCCCGTGGTCGCGCGACTCGGCCACCACCCGCACCACCACCATGGAGCCGGTCAACGGTTACGCGGGCGGTCCGGGCGGCAATGGTCCGGGCGGCAATGGTCCTGGGGGTAACGGTCCGGGTGGTAACGCTCCCGGATACGCCCCGGCCGGTGCGGTACCCCCCGGTTACGCGGCCGCCCCCGGTGGCGCAGGCACGGCGACGGCGACCCCGGGGCAGTCGGCGCGCCAGATGGCCCGGCGGGCCCGGCTGAAGGTCTCGCACCTCGGGCCGTGGTCGGTCTTCAAGGTGTCGCTGACCTTCTCGCTCTGCATGTTCATCGTGTTGCTGGTCGCGGTCGCCGCCCTCTGGGCGGTGCTCGACAGCGCCGGCGTCTTCAAGTCGATCGTCGACGCCGCCAACACCCTGACCAACGACAACAAAGAGACCAGCATCGCCGAATGGCTGACGTTCAACCGCGTCATGGTCATCGCGGTCGTGCTCGGGGCGGCCAACGTCATCGCGTTCACGTTGCTGTCGACAATCGGCTCGCTGCTCTACAACCTGTGCTCGGACTTCGTGGGAGGCATCGAGGTGACGCTCGTCGAGCGTTGACCCTCCCGACGGCGCCCACGACGGCGCCGCGAGCACGTAGGATCGCCACGGCGCCAAGCCCTTTGCGAGTCAAGCCCGGACCTATAGCTCAGCCGGTTAGAGCGCTTCCCTGATAAGGAAGAGGCCGGTGGTTCAAGTCCACCTAGGTCCACCATCCCGTCGCGCCGGATACGTCACCCGAAGAGTCGGAGCCCCGCATGCTGAGACTGGTCACTGCGGGGCTGGCGTCGCTGGTCGTCACCGTGGTCGTGCGGCGCACCGTCGGTCGCCGTGGCGACGGCGACGTCTGGCACGAGGCGACCAAGCCGGCAGACCTGCGCTGACGAGGCGCGTCACGGGGCCGTAGCTCAATTGGTAGAGCGCCTGCTTTGCAAGCAGGAGGTCAGGGGTTCGATTCCCCTCGGCTCCACTCCTTCTCCATCTCATCCACCGCCCGGTGCGCCTGAACGCGAAACGGCTCCCCGCCACGTCCTGCTGGACGCGGCGGGGAGCCGGATGCATGCGGTGCCGTGGTCAGCCGTTGGTGTGCAGCTCCCCGTCCTCACCGGCCGAGGTGGCCGGCGGCTCGGTCTGCCCCTCGACCTCGGGGCCGGACTCGACGGACTTCTCGATGAGCCCTCCGAGCGGGTCGCCCGAGGCGGTGCCGACGGTGTTTGGCTCCACGGTGACCGGCGGCGGGGTCGACGCTGCCGTGGAGGCGACCGGGGCGTCGCCGTACGGGTCGGTCGAGGGGGTGCCGCCGCTGCGCTTGGCCTGCGACGCCTTGAACGCGGCGCCGCCGGCGGCCGGGATCACCAGCAGCAGGAGCAGCTTGCGCCACCGCCGCTTGCGGGCCGGCAGCTTGGACTTGAGGGCGGCTCCGGCACTGGTGTGGGCCAGCTTCTTGCCGGCCTCGGTGTCGAACGCCGACAGCAGCGCGTCCTGCAGGACGGGCGTACCGCGGTCGCGGGCGACCTCGAGGGCGTGCGAGCCCTTCTCCAGTGCGGCCGCTGCGACGACGGGTGCCTGGGCGGCGGCGACGGCACCGGCCCGCTTGGCCTCCTTGCCGACCCGCTTGGCCTGCTGCCTGGCCGTCTCTGCGGCGGCGTTGAACTTCTCGGACTGGGCGATGCTGGCGCGCAGGGCCTCTGCCTGCTCACGAACCTGTATCGCCGCCGTCTCCGCGACTCCGGCAACGGTCTTGCCGGCCGCTCCGATCTGGTCACTCACTGTTGTTCCACCCTTCGGACGGGTCGGGCTCGTTGGCGATGTCTGGCGCGTTCTTCATCTCGACCGCTGTTGGCCGTGAACGTCAATGGTGTTCGATCTTCCACGGCCTGTCGACGGGGAAACGCAAGGTGGCCAGGCAGCCCGATCCGGGGTGTCGCCGGTTACGTACTGTTGACCGGGTCCGAGCAGCACCAAAGCAGTGGCACTCAACCGGGAAGGGCCGACGACTACCGATGGCCGAAGAGCTCTACGCGACGATGCAGACGAGCAAGGGAGATGTGCGTATCCGCCTCTTCCCGAATCATGCTCCCAAGACGGTCGAGAACTTCGTCGGCCTCGCCGACGGCAGCAAGGCCTGGACCGACCCTGCGTCGCGCGACCAGGTCGAAGGCCGTCCGCTGTACGACGGCACCGTCTTCCACCGCGTCATCCCCGGCTTCATGATCCAGGGCGGCGACCCGCTGGGCAGCGGCCGCGGCGGCCCCGGCTACCAGTTCAAGGACGAGTTCCACCCCGAGCTGTCCTTCGACCGGCCCTACCTGCTGGCCATGGCAAACGCGGGTCCCGGCACCAACGGCTCGCAGTTCTTCATCACCGTCGGCAAGACGCCGCACCTCAACCGCAAGCACAGCATCTTCGGCGAGGTCGTCTCCGGCCAGGACGTCGTCGAGGCCATCGCCGGCGCGCCCACCGACCGGTCCGACCGGCCGCACGACGACATCGTCATCGAGCGGATCGTCATCGAGCGCGTCGACGCCTGACGTCTCCACGATCAGCCGACACGCACCCGGATCATGACGACCTACGGCGCTCCCACCCCGGAGGGCACCCCCCAGCAGGGACAGGTGTCAGGTCCGGGTGCGTCAGGTCCGGGTGCGTCAGCCGATCCGGAGCCGGCGACCTGCTACCGGCATCCGGATCGCACGACCTACGTGCGCTGCACGCGGTGCGACCGTCCGATCTGCGCCGAGTGCATGCGTCCGGCCGCCGTGGGCTTCCAGTGCCCCGACGACGTGGCTGCCGGCCAGGCGGATCAGCGGCCGTGGCGTAACCAGTTCGGGACGGCGGTGCGCTCCAGCCGCCCCTACGCGACGATCGCCTTCATCGCGATCAACGTCGTCTGCTTCATCCTGCAGGGCTTCCCGATCTCGACGAACAGCTTCTACAACAGCCAGTTCTCGGCGGACTACGCGTCCTACAACGGCGCCATCGCCGGTGTCTTCGGCCACCACGAGTACTACCGGCTGCTGACCGGCGCCTTCCTGCACGTAGCCATCTGGCACATCGCCGTCAACATGCTCGCGCTGGTGATGGTGGGGCCGGCGCTCGAGGCGATGCTCGGCCGGGTGCGCTTCGTGGCGCTCTACCTGCTCGCGGGCATCGGCGGAAACGTGCTCGCGTACGTGGTGAAGGACCTCGGCTACGTCAGCGTCGGCGCGTCCGGCTCGATCTTCGGCATGTTCGCCGCGTACTGGGTGCTGGCCCGGCGGGTGCGGGCCGACACCTCGGGCATCACCGGCACGATCGTGCTCAACCTGATCATCTCGGTGGCGATCCCGGGAATCAGTCTGTTCGGCCACCTGGGCGGGCTGGTCGTCGGCGCCCTGGTGGGCACGGTGTTCGGCTTCCTCGGTCAGCGCCGCTGGCCGGTGCAGGCCGGAGGCGTCGCGTTGGTCGCGCTCCTGCTGGTGGCGGCGACCGTGATCAGGACGACGGTCTCGTACACCTGACGACGTCCGCCTCCATCGCTGCCGCCACCTCGTCCGCCGGGGTGCCGAGCTGCAGGCTGGAGAGCACGATCAGCGTGTCGTCGCTGAGATCGACCTCGAGATGGCTGCCGAACGCGAGGAAGTGCCGCTCGACGCGGACCCGTACGGCGGTGACCTCCCCCCACGACGCCTCGCGCCGCTGCAGGCCCACGACGTAGCGGAAGCCCTCCGGGCCGAGCGTCAGAGCCGGGCGGCACCAGAAGTCGCGGGCCGCGGCCAGCAGCAGCACGGCGGCCGGCGCCCACAGCACCGCACCTTCGCCGCGCCCGCCGAGCAGGGCGGCCCCAGCGGCGACGAGCAGCCCGGCGACCAGCAGCAGCACCGCCCGGCGCAGCGGGGCTCCGTACGCGGTGGTCATGCGCGGATCGGCCGTACCGGGACCAGGCGGGTTATCCACACTGTGGACAGAGCCTGGGGATGAATGACATCCGTGGAGTTCGCCTCGTGTAACTCACGCATAAGCGCAGCTCAGCGGCCTGGTGCAGCGACAGTCGTCATTTCCACTGGGTGGCGAGACCGAGGCCCGCAAGGATGAAGGCGAAGCCGATGGCCACGTTCCACCCGCCGAGATGCGACATCCCGATGGCTGTGCCGTTGGAGAAGTAGTACGTCAGCAGCCAGGCGATGCCCACCGCGAATATGCCGAGCAGCATCCAGCCGAACCACGGCGGCGACGGTGCTGCGCTCGCCTTCTTGGCTCCGGGCTTGACGCCGCTCTGGGGCCCGGCGGCACCGGGAGTCAGCGTGGCGACCGGCCGGGAGCTCGGCTTCTTCTTGCGCCGGCGGGACTCGGGCACGTGGGCGGCACCTCCTGAGACGTCGATCGGGCCGGGTCAGCGTAGCCGGGTGAGCTGTGCGGACGCCGCAGGACGAGCGGGGCACCGCCTCGCCCTGGGAGAAACCGCGAGCTCACCGGGCAGGCGGCAGGCACACTCGAGGGCGTGACCCGCGTGCTCGTCGTCGACAACTACGACTCGTTCGTCTACAACCTCGTGCAGTACCTCGGCCAGCTCGGCGTCGACGTGGTCGTACGCCGCCACGACGAGGTCACGACGGCAGAGGTGCCCGGGCTCGGGGTCGACGGCATCCTGCTGTCACCCGGGCCGAAGGGCCCGGACGAGGCCGGGGTCAGCCTCGACATGGTCGCGTACGCGGCTGACGAGGCGATGCCCCTGCTGGGCGTGTGCCTCGGGCACCAGGCGATCGGCGTCGCCTTCGGCGGGACCTGCGTACGGGCCCCTGAGCTGCTGCACGGCAAGACCAGCCTGGTCTCGCACACCGGGGTGGGCGTGCTGCGCGACCTGCCCGACCCGTTCATCGCCACGCGCTACCACTCGCTCGCCATCGACCGCGACGACCTGCCGGACGCGCTCGAGGTCACGGCCACCACCGCCTCCGGGGTGATCATGGGGCTGCGGCACCGCGAGCTGCCCATCGAGGGCGTGCAGTTCCACCCCGAGTCGGTGCTGACCTACGGCGGCCACCTCATGCTCGCCCGGTGGCTCGCCGACTGCGGCGACGAGCAGGCCATGGAGCTCGCCCCCGCGCTCACCGCCGAGGTCGAGGGTCTGCGCGCCGCGGCCTTCGCCTGAGCAACCCTGCCTGAAAAACACCTGCCTGAAGAACAGCCGGCTGATCAGCGGACCGGGGTGACCCGGACCGTCGGACTCGAGCTGGGGGCCGCGCGGGACGATGTCGGCGGCACCGGCGGGGTCGGGCTGCTGCTCGGGGGCGGCGCGGTGGTCGCGCTCGGCGTCGGGTTCGGCCGCCGGCTCGGCGAGGGTGACGGGGTGGGTGACGGGGTGGGCGACGGCGTGATCTGCCGCGACACCGTGATCGTGACGGTGTCACCGCGGCGTACGACCGTGCCCGGCGCGACGCTCTGCTCGATGACCTGCCCGGTCGGCAGGTCGGTGGCCGACTCCTCGATGCTGACCTGCAGGGCCGCCGACGTCAGCTGGGTCTGCGCCGCCTCGACGAAGAAGCCCTTCACCCCGGGCACCGTGGTCCGGTCGTTGGCCACGTTGAGGACGACCGTCACCTGCTGCGGGTCGGCGGTCGACCCGCCCGCCGGCTGCGTGCTCGCCACCCGTCCGACCTGCGTCGCAGGAGCCTGCACGAGCGAGGTGCTGGTACTGAAGCCGAGGGTCCGCAGCTCGTCGACGGCCTCGTCCGGTGTCATGCCCTCGAGGTCGTCCGGGATCGTCTGCAGGTCGAGGCCGTCGCTGTACGTGATCTTGATCAGCGAGTTCTTCGCCACCCGGGTGCCGACCTGCGGATCGCTGGTCAGCACCGTGCCCGGCTTCGCCGTGTTGGGCACGGCGGTGGCCTGCACGCGCAGGTCGTTGTCCTTCAGCGACTGCATCGCCGCCGTCAGGGTCAGATTGCGTACGGGCGGCACCGCCACCCGTTCGTCACCCGCGGGGCTGCGGGCGAGCAGCAGGCCGCCCGCCACCGCTACGGCCGCGAGCAGGACCAGCAGGCCGGCCAGCAGCGCCCGGCGTCGCCGCCGGCGGGTGGCGGACCCGGAGCGGCGCCCGTTCGAGCCGGAGCGCCGGGCCGGCCGCGCGGCGGGTGAGCGCTCCCGCAGCAGCGGCGTGGCCAGTACCTTGCGCCCGGTCAGTGCCCGGCTGAGGTCGTCACGGAACTCGCCGGCGGTCTGGTAGCGGTTCGACGGGTTCTTCGCCAGGGCCTTGATCACGACCGCGTCGAGATCGTCGGCGTCCATCGCGTCGGAGCCGTCGGCGAGCGCCGGCTCGAGGTCCGTCGGCGGGACGGGCGACTCGCGTACGTGCTGGTAGGCGACCGCCACCGGGCTGTCGCCGACGAACGGTGGCCGGCCGGTGAGCAGCTCGTAGAGCACCACCCCCGCCGAGTAGAGGTCGCTGCGGACGTCGACCTTCTCGCCGCGGGCCTGCTCGGGTGACAGGTACTGCGCGGTGCCCAGCACGGCCGCGGTCTGCGTCACGGTGGACGTGGTCTGCGCCACCGCCCGGGCGATGCCGAAGTCCATCACCTTGATGCTGCCGTCGGGGGTGACCATGATGTTGCCCGGCTTGATGTCGCGGTGGACGATGCCGCTGCGGTGGCTGTAGGCGAGCGCCTCGCAGACCCCCATGACGATCTCGAGCGCCCGCGCCGGGGTGAGCCGGCCCCCGGTCTGCAGCACCTCACGCAGTGTCTGCCCCGGCACGTACTCCATGACGATGTACGGCAGCGGCGGCGTGTGGGTCTCATCCGCACCGGTGTCGTAGACCGCGACGATCGTCGGATGGGCGAGCGCCGCCGCCGACTGCGCCTCCCGGCTGAAGCGGGCCTGGAAGCTGGGGTCGCGGGCCAGGTCGCTGCGCAGGACCTTGATCGCCACGTCGCGCTCGAGCCGGGTGTCACTCGCCCGGTAGACCTCGGCCATCCCGCCGTGGCCCAGCACCTGACCCAGCCGGTAGCGGCCGCTCAGCAGCCGTACGCCGGGCAGCCGGCTCTCGGTCACGGGAGGCGGTCGGTCATGGGGAGGCGGACGCGCTCACCGAGGGTGACGCGCTGCCCGCCGGGCTGCTGGTGGGCGGGGGCGGCGGGGTCGTGGTCGGCGGCGGGGTGGTCGGCTCGGTCCACGACAGGGTGACCTCGGTCAGCGGAGCCAGGTTGCCTGTGGGGGTCACGTTGGTGACCGTCGCCCCCGGACCGGGAGCCCCCGGCACGTTGACGTTGAGGCCGAGCAGCTGCAGCGAGGAGCGGGCCGCGCTCACCGGCTGGCCGATGTAGGTGTTGGCGTTCACCGGGATCGTGACCGGGGTGGTCGGGGGCGGGGTGGTCGGCGCCTGCGTGGTGGGTGAGGGGCTCGGGCTGGGGCTCGACGTGGTGGGCGAGGGGGTCGGGCTCTCGCTGGTGACCGTCGGGCTCGGCGTGGGCGACGGCGTGGGATCGCCGCCGCTGTCCTGGCTGCGCAGCACCAGCACGGTGACGAGCACGGCGAGCAGCACCAGGAGCCCGATGAGCCACACCGCGACCGGGACCTTGCGCCGGGCGGGCGGCTGCGGCTGCGTGCGCGGCGGGATGTACGCGGGCGCGATGACCTCGGTGGCCTGCGTACGCGGGGCCACGGCCGCCTTGGCCGGATCGGTGAGGGCGAGCGCCTGCCGGCCGAACTCGCCGGCTGTCGGCGGCCGGTCGCGCGGGCTCTTCGCGAGCGCCGAGTAGACCAGAGCGGCCACGGCGGGGGGAACGTCGGGCGGCAGCTGCGGCGGCGGCTCCGTCTGGTGGGCGACCGCGACCGCGACGGGGTTGGTGCCCTGGAAGGGGCGGCGGCCCGCGAGGCACTCGTACGCGACGACGCCGAGCGAGTACACGTCGCTCGCCGGGCCCACCTGCTCGCCCGACGCCTGCTCCGGCGACAGGTAGAAGCTGGTGCCGAGCACCGTGCCGGTCTGGGTGAGCGGGACGTCGTCGGTGGCCCGGGCGATGCCGAAGTCGGTGACCTTGACCCGGCCCTCCGGCGTGATGATCAGGTTTCCGGGCTTGACGTCGCGGTGGATGACGCCGCGCTCGTGGGCGGCCTGCAGCGCGAGCGCCGTCTGGCCGACGATCGACATCGTCTCGCTCGACGTCAGCCGGCCGCGCTCGGAGAGGATCGCCGACAGCGGACGGCCGGGCACCAGCTCCATGACCAGGAAGGCGCTGTCACCCTGGGCGCCCTCGACCGGGACCTCGCCGTAGTCGTACACGGTGGCGATGCCGGCGTGGGCCAGCCGGGCGGTGTTGCGCGCCTCGGCCCGGAAGCGCTCCAGGAAGGACGGGTCCTCCGCGTACTCGGGCTTCAAGACCTTGACCGCGACCGTACGGCTGAGCGTCATGTCCTCGGCACGCCAGACCTCGCCCATGCCGCCGATGGCGATACGGGACTCGAGTCGGTAGCGGTCACCGAGCACGGTGCCGGGGGATGTCACAGCGAGGGTCCTTTCGCGGGCCGGGCGTACAAGAAGCCGTTCGGTGGGTGGGCGGTGAAGATGAGGGGTCGGCCGCTCACGGGACGCCCAGCGCCGCGGCCATGACGTCGCGGGCGATGGGGGCGGCGATGACGCCGCCCTGCCCGTTCTGGTCGCCGCCGCTGTTCTCGACGAAGACGCAGACCGCCACCCGCGGATCGTCCGCCGGCGCGAAGCCGACGAACCAGGAGTGCGGGGCCTGACCCACAGCGTTCTGCGCCGTGCCCGTCTTTCCTGCCACGCGGATGCCCTGGAGCTGCGCGTTGGTGCCGGTGCCGCGCTCGACCACGTTTTCCATCATCAACGTGAGCTGGGCGGCGACGTCTCCGGTGATGGGCTGGGACAGCTGGGTCGGGGTCGTCGTCTGCAACGGTGACAGGTCCGGCGCCAGGGTCTGCTTGACCACGTACGGCCGCATCTCCTTGCCGCCGTTGGCGATCGCCGCCGCCACCATGGTCATCTGCAGCGGGGTGGCGGCCACGTCGTACTGGCCGATCGCCGACAGCGCCGTCTGCGGCAGGTCGATCTTCGACGGGAAGACGCTGGCCGCCTGCCGGAGCGGGAAGTCGGGGATGGTCTGCCCGAAGCCGAACTTGCGGGCCTGGTCGGCCAGGGCGGTGGAGCCGAGGTCCAGGCCGAGCTTGGCGAAGGCGGTGTTGCAGGAGGTGGTCAGCGCGTCCAGCAGCGACTCGCGGCCGGTGGCCGAGCAGGTCTCGCCGCCGAAGTTGCGCAGCACGCTCGAGCTCTGCGGCAGCTGCAGCACGTCGGGGGCGTCGATCTCGGTGTCGGACCGGTACTTGCCGGACGACAGGGCTGCGGCGGCGGTGACCAGCTTGAACGTGGAGCCGGGCGGATAGATCAGCTCGGTGCCCCGGTCGAGCAGCGGCTTGTCGGGGTCGGCGGTGAGCTTGCGGTCGTTGGTGTTGAGCGTCGCGCCGTCGTGCACGGCCAGCAGGTTGGGGTCGTACGAGGGCGACGTGACCATCGCGAGCACGGCCCCGGTCTTCGGGTCGAGAGCGACCACGGCCCCCTTGCGGCCGCCGAGCGCCGCGGACGCGGCGAACTGGGTGGTGGCGTCGAGGGTCAACTCGACCGTGCCGCCCTTCGGCTGCCGGCCGGTGAAGTAGTCCGACAGCCGGCGGATGAACAGGCGGCTGTCCTGGCCGGAGAGCACCCCGTTCGCCGAGTTCTCCACCTGGGTCGAGGAGACGATCGAGAAGTAGCCGGTGACCGGGGCGTACAGCGCGCCGCCGGGGTAGCGGCGCTGGTACTTGTACACGTCGTCGACCGGCACCGACTCGGCGACGGCGGTGCCACTGACCACGATCGGCCCGCGGGCGCGGGCGAGGTCCATCTCGCGCTGCCGGCTGTTCTGCGGGCGCTTGCGCAGCGAGTCGGCCTGCACCAGCTGGATCAGATTGTCGGCGATGAGCAGCGACAGCATCAGCACCAGGCAGGCGATCGACACCCGGCGGATCGGCCGGTTCACCGCTCGCTCCCGACGACGGGCTGGCCGCGGCTCGGGACGGTGATGGCCTGGGTCGGGCTGTCGGTGACCGCGTCGGGGTCGTACAGCGGCACGGCGTCGCTCGGGGCGGGCGGGGGCCGCCGGCCGGCGTCGCTGATCCGCAGCAGCAGGGCGACGAGGATCGCGTTGGCCAGCAGGCTGCTGCCGCCGTACGCGACGAACGGCAGGGTCAGGCCGGTCAGCGGGATCACCCGCAGGACCCCGCCGGCCACCACGAAGACCTGGATCGCCAGCGCGGTGCCGATGCCGGCGGCGAGCAGCTTGCCAAACCCGTCACGTACGCCGAGCGCCGCCCGCAGCCCGCGCGCGACCAGCAGGAAGTACAGGACCAGGATCGCCATCACGCCGACGGCGCCGATCTCCTCGCCGAGGCTCGAGAGGATGAAGTCGTTGGAGGCGAAGGGCACCACGTCGGGCCGGCCGCGGCCGAGGCCGGTGCCGAACAGGCCGCCGTTCGCGAGCCCGAACAGGCCCTGCACCAGCTGATACGAATCGCCGTTGATCAGCGACGGCCGGAACGGGTGCAGCCAGATGTCGACCCGCAGCCGCACGTGGCTGAACGCGTAGTAGCTGAACACCGCACTGGCGGCGAAGAGCATCAGCCCGATGACGACCCAGGAGAAGCGCTCGGTGGCGATGTAGAGCAGCGCGAGGAAGATCCCGAAGAACAGCAGCGAGGTGCCGAGGTCCTTGATGACCACGAGGATCAGGATCGACGCGAGCCAGGCGAGCACCAGCGGGCCCATGTCACGGGCGCGGGGCAGGGGCAGCCCGAGGAACGAGCGGGTGACGACCGACAGCACCTCGCGCTTGCGTACCAGATAGCCCGCGAAGAAGATCATCAAAAGGATCTTGGAGAATTCACCGGGCTGGATGTTGGCCACGGGCAGCGCGATGCGCGCGCCGTTCGTCTGCGGGGCGAAGACCAGGATCGCCAGCAGCCCGAGCCCGGCGAAGGCCGAGGTGTACGTGTAACGCGACAGCGTGCGGTGGTCACGGATGATCACCAGGACGGCGATGAGCAGCAGGACGGCGACGAACGAGTACGCCAGCTGCAGCTCCGCCTTCCCGGACGGCACGGCCCGCCCGAGCCTTCTTGCCCGGTCGGCCGCGGCGAGGTCGAGCCGGTAGATCATCGCGAGGCCTAGGCCGTTGAGCAGGGCCATGATCGGCAGCAGTAACGGATCGGCGGCCGGTGCGAACGCGCGGACGGCTATGTGGGCGAGCAGGTAGACGCCGAGGAAGCCACCGGCCAGATAGCCGACGGTGCCGGTCAGGTGGCCGTCGTGGGCCAGGACGACGGCCGACAGCGCACCCGTCGCGACCAGCACCGCGAAGAGCAGCAGGACCAGCTCCGTGCCGCGCCGTCGGGGGCGGGCCGGGGCGATCGTCACCGTGTTGGCGGTCACGGAGTACAGGTCACGGAGGACATGAGGCGGGGAGGGGGCTGGGGCTCGGGACGACCAGCGTCGGGGTGGGGCTGGGGGTCGGCGACGCGCTCGGCCGGACGCTCACCGACGGGCTCGGACCGGCAACGGCACCGGCGCCGCGGGACGGTGCGGCGGAAGACCGGGGGGTCGTCGTGGGCGACCGGGTGGCGGAAGCCGAGGCCGAAGGGGTGGCCGACGCGGTCGGCATGGTGCGGCGCAGGGCCTCGTACCGGTCGGACTCGAAGTGGAAGCGCAGCCGGGCGAGCGTGCACACGCCTTCCTGGCGGGTGTCGA
The DNA here is from genome assembly GCA_965199805.1 of Frankiaceae bacterium. Lineage (GTDB taxonomy): Bacteria > Actinomycetota > Actinomycetes > Frankiales > Frankiaceae > DATAZK01. The sequence goes on from CBDATO010000001.1 coordinate 2,020,016, forward strand.
CGATGATCCCGGCGCGTACCAGCTGCTGGTCGGACGAGCGCAGGTCGTCCAGGGGGGTGCCCTGCTGCTCGACGCTGGACAGCGAGATCCCCAGTGGCGCGGTGCGGATGCCGTGGTAGAGCGCCACGTTGGCGCCGTCGCGGGCGACGTACCAGGAGTTCGCCGCGACGGCCAGGGTGATCCCCACGCCCGCGGCGACGAGCACGACCAGGCCGATCACCGTCAGGGGCACGGGACGGCGGAACCACCGGCGGCGTGGCCGCTCGGCGCCCGAGCTCGCGTACGGGAGCGGCTCGACGACCGGGGGCAACCCGGCGGGCGGCGTGGCATCGGTCAGGGTCGGGGAGGTCGCCGGCGAGCTGGTGAAGTCGCTGAAGTCGGGCGGGGGTCCGAGCGCGGGGCCGGATGCGTCTGCGGGGGCGTCGGACGAGGCTCCCGGGCGCCGGAAGACCCCGGTGTCGACCGGCCGGTCGCCGGGGCCGGCTGCAGCACCGCCGGGGGGTGGGCTGCTGGGCGGCGGGAAGGTGCGGCTGTGCTGGCGGGCCGCTCGCCGGCTCGCCCGCTCCTCGGGCGACAGCGAGGCGCCGCCGGGCATCACGAGGGCCGGGCTCGCGGTGGGGACGGTGAGCTGCTCGGCGGCGGCACCGCCGACAAGCGGGGTGTCGACGAGGCCCGCCTCGTCCTCGACGACGTCGGCGATGACGACCGTCACGTTGTCCGGGGCACCGGCCCGCAGGGCGTGCTCGACCAGTGTCTCGGCGGCCTCGTCGGCGTCGGGGATGGCGACCGCCGCCGCCATCGCGTCGACGGGCACGTAACCGGAGAGGCCGTCGCTGCACAACAGGTAACGGTCACCGAGCCGCGCCTCGCGTACCGAGAGGTCGGGTTGCACACCGGCCCGCCCGTCGAGCGCCTGCGTGAGCAGCGAGCGCTGCGGGTGCGTCTCGGCCTGCTCCAGCGTGATGCGGCCCTCGTCGACCATCCGCTGCACCAGCGTCTGGTCGTGGGTGAGCTGGCTGAACTCCCCGTCGCGGAGCAGGTAGGCGCGGCTGTCGCCGACGTGCGCAAGCCCGAGCCGGCTCCCCGAGGACAGCAGCACGGTGAGCGTGGTACCCATGCCGTCGAGTGCCGAGTCGGCGTCGACCATGGCGCGGAGGTGGTCGTTGGCGGCCTCGACGGCCTGCGCCAGCACCTCGAGCAGGTCGGCGCCGGCCTCGTCGTCGTCGAGCTGCGCGAGCGTGGCGACCACCGCGGAGCTCGCGACCTCACCGGCCGCATGCCCGCCCATGCCGTCCGCGACCAGCGCGAGCCGGGCGCCCGCGTAAGCGGAGTCCTCGTTGCCGTCACGCACCTTGCCGACGTGGGAGCGCACCGAGTAGCGCAGCCGCAGGGTCATCGGCGCAGCTCCAGCACGGTCTTCCCGATCCGGACCGGCACCCCGATCGGCACCGGCATCGGGCGCACCACCTTCGTACGGTCGAGATAGGTGCCGTTGGTGGAGCCGAGGTCCTCCACGAACCACTGGCCCTCGTGCGGCACGAGCCGGGCGTGGTGGGCCGAGGCGAAGTCGTCGTCGAGCACCAGGCTCGAGTCACCGGCCCGGCCGAGGGTCAGTGGCCCCGGCCCGAGCGGCAGGGTGAGGCCGCGCGCTCGGCCGCTCACGACCAGCACCTTGCTGGGGGTCTTGCCGCGCCGCGGCTTCGCGGGGGCAGGCGGGGCGTACACCGGCTGCGGGACGACGTCGCGCCGCAGCTGGCGCTTGCTCGGGCCGAAGAGGTCGGAGCGCACGGCACGTACCGCTGCCAGGACGAAGAGCCAGAGCAGCGCCAGGAAGGCGAGTCGGATGACGAGGTATGCCGCATCAGTCACCGGTCATGCCTCGTCGGGTGCACCGGAGAGCTCGCCGCCCTGCCGGCCGGCGCCGTCACGCGCGGTGTCGGGATGCCGGTAGACGAGGACGGAGCGGCCCACCTCGATGCGGTCGCCGTCGTACAGGGGCACCTCGTGCACCTTGCGGCCGTTGACCCGGCTGCCGTTGGTCGAGCCCAGGTCGCGGAAGTGGTGCTTGCCGTCGGGCTGCAGCAGCAGCTCGCCGTGGCGCCGGGAGACGCCGGTGTCGGCGAGCTGGACGTCGACGTCGGAGCCGCGGCCGATGACGGTGACCGGCCGCAGCAGCGTCACGTCGAGCTCGCGACCGCGTGAGGCGGGGGTGCCGTTGACGGCGGTGCCGCCCGTGGTGACGACCAGGCGCGCCGGCGGCTTCCGGGTCGGGTTGGTGGGCCCCGCCGCGCCGGAGCCGGCAAGCCCTGCCCCGGCGACGGGCACCGGCACCACCTGCGGAGCGGGCACGCCCACCGGCGGAGCGGGTGGACGCGGCTGCTGGATGTACGGCGGCGGCTGGCCCACATCGGTGCGCCACTGCGCCGCCCCACCGGTGGACCCCGCGGCACCGACGACCGCCTGACCGGAGACCTCGCTGTGGATCTCGTAGCGCCCGACGGTCAGCAGCTCGTCGAGCTCGAGGGCCACCGAGACCGGGGCGATGAACGTGTAGCGCTGGGCGGAGGCGTGCTCACGCACCAGGGTGGCGAGCTCGTCACCGAGGGCCTGCCGGTAGGGGGCGAGCCGCTCGTAGTCGGGCGGCGAGAGCCGGATGACGAAGGCGTTGGGCACCAGGGTGCGCTTGGCGCTGCGGGTCTTGCGGTCGTCGCACTCGCGGGTGAGGGCGCTCGCGAGCTCAACCGGCTCGACGCCGCCCTTGAAGACGCGGGCGAACGCGCCTTCGACCATCCCGCCGAGCCTGCGCTCGAAGCGCTGCAGCACGCCCACGTCCCCCTCCTTCCAAAGGTGGGGAGATCGTAACGGCGAGGTCTGACGTGGAGCTGCTAGCTGTCGCTTGCGGGACCGGTGTGGCGGCGAGCTGTCGTACGACCCCCGGCCTCGGCCGGCCGAACGGGGCCTGCGACGTGGTAATTTCGTTCGGTCGCTCGGGCGAGTGGCGGAATGGCAGACGCGCACGGTTCAGGTCCGTGTGTCCGAAAGGACGTGGGGGTTCAACTCCCCCCTCGCCCACCAGCAATATCAGCACGTCCGCTTGTGGGTTTCGACGACAGGTGGGTCTCCGCAGGCGTGGTTCGCTTTTGATCAGAGCGCGGCGGCCGCGGGGATGAAGGCCCGTATGTGTGCGAGAGCACGGTCGACGTATTCGTCCTTCTCTCCCACGGGCGCGACGTAGTGGAGCGCGGCGCGCGCGGCATCGATGTCCGCCAATCGTGCCAGCACCCATGCCGCGAGGTACTGGCTGGACAGGCACCCCCCGGCGGTGGCGACATTGCCGCTGGCGAAGAACGGCCGGTCGACCACGTCGGCGCCCGCCTCGAGCACCCAGGGCTTGGTGATCAGGTCTGTGCAGACCGGCACTCCGGCGAGCAGGCCCAATTTGGCCAGGAGCAGCGCACCTGAGCATTGGGAGCCGATGAGCTGCCGCGCAGGGTCGAGGTCGAGCGACTCGAGGAAGGCCGGGTCGGCTGCGTAGTCGCGGGTCCTGGAGCCACTGCCGAAGAGCACGGCATCCGCCTGGCCCAGCTCGTCCAGAGGCATCTGCGCGTTGACGGTCACCCCGTTCATCGAGGTGACCTGGGACGTCGGCGAGGCGATGGCCACCGACCAGCCGGGACGCGCGACCCGATTGAGCATGTAGGAGGCGACGAAGGAGTCGATCTCGTTGAAGCCGTCCAGTGTCACGATCGCGATCCTGGTCATCACGTGAGCGTAATCCGGGTGGTTACGGCGCGCTGTTACCCGAATCGTCACTGCGGCCGGTGGGTCACATGTCGGCGTAGCGCTTGGACTGCGCCAGCGCCGCCTTCACGTCGTCTCCGGTGCGCTGACGCGCCTTGGAGAACGTGCCGTCGGCGTCGTACAGGCCGGCGTAGGCGGCGGTGTCACGCTGGTAGCGCCATCCCTCGGCGAGCGGGCCCGCGTCGTACGCGTCGTAGCCCAGGCTGTCGAGCAGCTCGGTGACCTGCTGCTTCGCGCCGGCATCGTCGCCGGCGATGGCCAGCGCCGAGCGCTCCGGGCTGCCGGCGGGCCGGGCGAGCTGGCCGAGGAACACGTAGAAGATGTTGTTGAACGCCTTCACCACGTGCGACTCGGGCAGGTGGTCCTGCAGCAGCTCGCTGACGGTCGTCGACTCGTCGTCGAGCTCGGCGATGTGCCCGTCGCGCTCCGGGTAGTAGTTGTTGGTGTCGATCACGACCTTGCCGCGCAGCGGCTCCACCGGCACCTGCCGGTAGGCCTTCAGCGGCACCGTCACCACGACGATGTCGCCTGCTCTGGCGGCTTCGGCCGCCGTCGCCGCGCGCGCCTGGGGGCCGAGCTCCGACACGAGGTCGGCGAGCGTCTCCGGCCCGCGGCTGTTGCTGAGCACCACGTCGTGTCCGGCGGCGACGGCCAGCCGCGCGACCGTGCTGCCGATGTGGCCACTTCCGATGAGCCCGAGCGTCGTCATGTCGGGGGCCAACGGCGGCTCGGGCCGGCCCATTCCGGGCCGACCCGATCCACGACCTTGACGCCGCTCCAGGTCAGCCGGCGCGCGCGACTGCCTTGTCGTTGATCGTCACGTCCAGCTTCACCGGGAAGTCGGGCTCCTCCAGCGCGTCGCGGACGTGCTGGACGGCCTCCGACTCGATGCGCTGCAGCAGCTCGGGTAGGTCGCTCCGGCGGCTTGCCGACACCTCGAGCACGAGGGTGGCGTCCCGTGACTCGCCGATGACCCGGGCTTTGGCATCGGTGACGCCGCGGTAGTGCTCGATCTCGGTGGTGACCGCCCGGGTCAGGGCGGAGGTCTGCACGGTGGTCCGGCCGGTGCGTACCGCGTCCGGCCCCGAGCCCTCCCGGGCCTGCGGCGTCACCGTGATGTCGCCGGTGCGGTCGGTGCTGAACAGCAGACGTACGAGCCAGAGCAGGACGAGCAGGACGCCGACGAAGACGACGGCAGCGATGGCCGGCCACAGCCAGTGACCGTGGGTGCCGAAGTAGCGGGCGAGCCGGTTGTCGAGCAGGCGCCGGTGCTGGAAGGTCGCGCCGAAGACGCCGGCTGCCGCGAGCAGTCCGCCGACCCCCAGCACAAGGGCGAGGAGCCCGGTGACGGTGAGGACGACGCGGTTGGTGCGATCGGCGTGCACTAGCTCCGGCCTTTCTTGGCACCTGACACCGACACGGCGACGCGGCGGGGCCGCTGCAGCCGGAGGTGCTCGAGGAGGTTGCGGGCGGCTTCGGTGACGGCCGGCTCGACGTCGGTGGCGGCGTCGGACGTCCGCGCGGTAGCGGTGGCGTCGACGCGGATCCGGCGTCGGCCGACGCGCACCTTGCTGCCGGCCACCCCGTCCACGTCGTCGACGGCGCCGCGGACGGCATTGCGGACGCCTGCGCGGGTCAGCGCCACGTCGGTGGCGGCGTTCTCGGCGGTCAGCGCAAAGCGGTCGGGCCGGCGCCGGCGCAGCTGCGGCAGCAGGAGCAGCAATCCGACGAGGGCGACGATGCCGCAGGTGAGCTCGACGCTGGTCGCCTGCCACGTGTTGCGCTGTCCCCAGCGGAACATGGCGTGCCAGTCGAAGATCACGGGAGCCGCGTTCGTGTTGGCGGCGATGACCTCGACGATCACGATCACGCCGACGGCCAGGAGAGCCAGGGCGAGGACGAAAGCGAGGAGTCGGTTGACGATGCGCATGGGGACTCCTAGTCGACCCGGGTGGTGGCGACCGCGGTGACGAGGTCGACGATCTCGACGTTGACCTCGCGCACCTGCAGGCCGACCAGCTCTTCGATGCGGCTGGTCAGCCGCTCGCGTACGGCGGTGGTGACCTGGGTGATCGGGGCGGGCCAGCGGACCGACAGCTCGACGTCGAGGAAGACGAGCGTGCCGTCGACCTCGGCGTCGACCTTCGGCAGCCGGTCGAGCGCCGGGGTCGTGAGGCGACCGGGGGTGGGCAGCTGACGGCCGAGCAGCCGCGCCGCGGGCCCGCCGGCGTCCGGCACCTCCGCGGCGGCCCGGGCGGCGATCTTCTCGACGACGCGGTCGCTCACCTCGATGCGGCCGAGCGGATTGGAGCCCAGTGCGGTCACTGGTTTCGACGGCCGTTCACGAGGGCCGCCAGGTCGAGGTCGCCGTCGACGATCTTGGCGACGCCGTACCCGAGGGCGCCGAACAGCGCCACGACGAGCATGTCGCCGAAGCTTCCGAAGACGACGGCGAAGCCGAGCGCCATACCTACCAGGACACCGAGTGAGATCCGGTTCATTGCGCTTCGCTTTCGGGAGAGGGTGAGGTCGGGTCGGGCGACTCGAGGTCGGTGACGGTGACGTGGACGGCGCGCCCGCCGACCAGGCCGGCGAGGCGGCGCTGCACGTCCCGGGCCACGGCGGGCACGGGACGCTCCCAGCCGGCCACGATCTCCACCTCGACGGCTGCGGGGGTGACGCGTATGCCGGGGACGCTGCGACCCGGCAGATAGGTCGTGAGGCTCCCGGGTGCGCTGCCGCCGATCCGGGTCACGCCGGGCGTGGTGCCGAGCACGGCGTGGACGGCGTCGAGATCGACACCGTCCACGACCGCGGAGCTCTCGTGCTGCGTCACGACACCCGTGACGGGGCGTCGTCGCCGCTGTCGGGCAGCCGGACGTCGTCGACGGTCACGTTGACCTCGACCACGTCGAGCCCGGTCATGCGCTCGACGGACTGCTTGACGTTGCGCTGGATGCTGCGGCCCAGGTCGGCGATGCTGACGCCGTAGTCGACGACGATGTCGAGGTCGATCGCGGCCTGCGTCTCGCCGACCTCGACGCCGACGCCCTGGGAGACGCTCGGGCCGGAGCTGCCGGGGATGCGTCCACGGATGGCGCCGAGAGTGCGGCTGCCGCCGGTGCCCATCGCCGCGACGCCGGAGATCTCTCGGCACGCCATACCGGCGATCTTCGAGACGACACCCTGGGCAACGGTGATCTTGCCTTCGTCGGTGGTGAGCCGGCTGTTCGTGGTGGCGACAGCGGTCTCGGTGCTGGTCTTGTCGTCCTTGGAGGGGACGGCGCTCGGTGTGGACATGGTGTTCCTCTCGGGTATGGGTGTGGGGCTCAAGGCCGTGCGGGGAGGTCGGTCTCGATCACGACGCGCTCACCGGCGAGCTCGACGGTGACGTCCTGCTCACGGCCCACGACCTCGACGGTCAGGGTGACCTGCTCGTACGGCCGGCTCGCCAGCGTCACGACCGGCACCTCTTCGTGCAGCGTGATGACGAGCGGCGCCCGGCTCGGGGGCCATGCACCGCCGGGCAGGGCCCGCAGCGGCTCGGCCGCGGGCTCCTGCTCGATCACGAGCTCCTCGCGCCGGATGGTGACCGGCACGAGGAGCTCTTCGGTGACGAGACGCCGGCGGATCCGGACGCGTTCGACGGCGACCCATTCGCGCGAGACGAGCAGGCGCTCCTGCGAGCGGACGACGGCTCCGGGCCGGGTGCCGTCGGGGGTGTCCGCCGGTTCCGACATGAGTCGGTAGCTCAGCGACCGTCGCGGAGGCGGTCGCGGTCCACGTCGCCGTCGGTGGTGGTCTCGATCTGCTCCTTTCGGACCTCCTCGGTGACCTGCTGCTCGGAGGTCACCGTCTCGGTGTCGAGCCGGACGCGCTCCACGGGCACCGTCTCCTTGGCGACGACGGGACGCTCGGCGTGCAGGACGACCTCGTGCTCCTCCTCGCTGAGGGCCGGGCCGTCGAGGGCGGAGCCCACGTTGGCGTCGGTGATCGCCTCGCGGGTCACGCGGATCTCCTCGTGCGAGACCGGCACCGTCTGCGAGACCTGCTCGGTGACGATGTACTTGCGCAGCCGCGCCCGGCCGGTCTCGACCCGCTCGGTGCCGACGTGCAGCCGCTCCTCGGACCGCGTCATGGCGTCGTCGGTGGTGGGGCCGGACGTGTCGTGCCCGACGGTGCCGCGGTCGGTGCGGTCGGTGGTGGTGCTGCCTGTGGTGCTGGTGGTGCTGGTGGTGCTGCCCGTGTTGCTGGTGGTGCTGGTCGAGCTCTGGTCGTACGAGCTGCCGCTGCCGTAGTAGCGGTACAGCTCGGCCTCGTCGGCCTCGGAGAGGTCGGCCTCGGGGTCGTGGTGCGGGGCTCCCTTGATCTTGTCCTTGGCGAAGGGGACGCGCAGCTCGTCGCCCTCGAGGGAGGCGGATGCCACCGGCACGAGCGTCTCGTTGCCGCCGAAGAAGCCGGTCTTCACGGAGACCCACTCCGGGCGGTCGGACTGCGTGTCGAGGAAGACGGTCGTGACCTTGCCGACCTTGCTTCCGTCGTTGTCGATGATCTGCAGGCCCTGCAGCGTGTCCGGGTCGAGCGTGTTCGGGCTGGTCATGTGTGCTCCTGTACGGGCGGGGTGCGGATGTCCGGCGGGTGGGACCCGTACACAGACACGCGGTGCCCCGGCGCACATGACGCACAACGGGCAACTTTTCTCGGACAAATCTCCGGACGGCCGCTCGAGCCCGCCGGAGGTCCGCGGGCTAGCCGACGGTCAGGGCGGTGGCGTCGACCGTCAGGTGCAGGCCCTGGCGGGTCAGCAGGGCCAGTCCTTCGGCGGTGGTGACGCCCTGGGTGGCCACGAAGTCGGGGGTGTTGGCGACGAGCCGGCCCGTGAAGGACACCTTCTGCCCGACGCGGACGGGCTGGCGGATGAGCTCCGGGCGGTCGATGTGCACGTAGATCCGGTCGCTGCCGGCGCCGATCCAGAAGCCGGGGTGGGAGACGACCGCCACAACCGGGGCGCCGCGCCCGACGACCGGCTCGCCGGCCAGCGATCGCAGGCGCCCGGGGCCTGGCAGCGGCAGGACCGCCGTACCCGACTGCGTGCGCACGGTTGCGCCCGGCACTGCCACGGCCGGGCTCGCGGTGGCGGTGACCGGCGGCGGGGCAGCGGCCGGCCGGGAGGGCGCCCCGCCCGACGCGGCCGCGTACACACCGGCGGCGACCGCGACCGCGGTGGCGGTGCCCGCGATGACGCTGCTCTGCACCGGGTTGTTGCGGACCGCGGCGTGGATGCGTCCGCCGGTGGCGCCGAGCAGCCCCAGCGGCACGGCGGCGATCCCCGCGAGACCGCTGCGCCGGCGTACGAGCGGCTCCACCAGGGGCGGGCACACGGGGCAGCCGCTCAGGTGCCCCGACGTGTCCAGGGCCTGCTGGCGCCGGACGTCGCCCGCGGAGATGGCGAGCAGCACCCGGCGGCAGGTGTCGGACGGCAGCGTCACGTTGCGCAGGGCGAGCACGTAGTCCAGACGCAGCCGGGCCCGGGTGCGGGCCAGCCGCGCGGCCACCGCGCCGGGGGTCGACCCGGTGGCCTCGGCCAGCTCGGAGGTCGACGTGCCGCTGTGGTGACGCACGACGAGGTCCTGCTCGGCCGGCGACAGTCCCGCCACCGCGGCGCGCACGGCCGCCGCCTGCTCGGAGGCGACGACGGCGTACGCCGGGTCGTCGGGCGACGTGCTCTCCCACAGCAGGTGCTGCGCCCGGCGGGCCGTCCCCGCCTGCCGACTCGCGCTCACGGTCAGGTTGCCGGCCACCACGACCGCGTACGGGAGCCAGGCCTCGGTCTCCAGCCGGTCGGCGGCGGCGAGCACCCGCGTCATGGCTTCCTGGGCGAAGTCGTCGGCCGAGTCGTGGTCGGCGCCGCGGGCGATGGCGGCCCGGCGTGCCGCAGCGACGACGGCGAGCAGCTGCGCGTCGTCCACCCGGTCCATGTCGCGTCAGGCTAGCCCCGCTTCCCGTCACGTGAGCGGTGAACGCGGGAGCCGGTCTCCGCGAGCGGATGCCGTGCGTCATGGTGCGGGCCCGCGGGCGTTTCTCCACCGACAGGACGTCTCTCGCGCTGCTCATCCCCAATCCTCGGAGGTCCGTATCGACCCCAAGCTCCGGATCGACGTCATAGAGGACGAAACCGCCGCCGGCGACGCGGTCACGCTTGTCGCGTGCACCGGCAGCGTCACGGCCGGGCAGGCGGAGCGGCTGCACGACCAGCTCGACGTCCAGCTCCGGCACGGTCCGCGGCACGTCATCGTCGACCTGCGTCAGGTCGCGGAGCTGAGCGCCGAGGCGGCCCGCATGCTCGCCCGTTACACCCGGCGGGGACGGGGGGTGCTGTTCGTCACTCCCCCCGGTCTGCTGGCCGCGGGATGCTGCTTCCCCGACCTGGTCTCGGCCCTGACCTCGCTGACGGGCGCCATCGAGGGGGATCGGTGGGCGAGCGATCGGTGAGGCGGCGATGAGTTCGTACGCGCCCTGTCGTCTCTCCTCGTATCCGACCGGCTGACCGACGCCGGGCCGACCCGAGGAGCACCCGTGCCGAACGCGATCGTCCCCAACCTGTGGTTCGACGGCAACGCCGAGCAGGCCGCCGAGTTCTACGTCTCGGTGTTCAAGAACTCGCGGATCATCCAGAAGACGCATTACGCCGACGCCGGCCCCGGGGAGCCGGGCACCGTGATGAGCGTCGAGTGGGAGCTCGACGGCAGCCGTTTCGTCGGCATCAACGGCGGGCCCATGTTCACGTTCAGCGAGGCCGTGTCGTTCCAGATCGACTGCGCCGACCAGGCCGAGGTCGACTACTTCTGGGACCGGCTGATCGATGGCGGCGGCGAGGAGAGCCAGTGCGGGTGGCTCAAGGACCGCTTCGGCCTGTCCTGGCAGGTCGTGCCGGTCGGGTGGGAGAGCGTGCTCAACGACCCCGACCGGGAGCGGGCCAACCGGGCCGTGCAGGCGATGATGGGCATGAAAAAGCTCGACCTCGCCGCGCTGCAGGCGGCTGCCGACGGCGCCTGAGCCGCCACTACGCTCGCCCGATGACGCAACCGGTGGCGCGCTTCAAGGATCTGAGCATCGACGTGGTCGACGCCCAGGTGTCCGCCCCGTTCTGGGGTGCAGCGCTAGGGCTCGACGTCTCCTACCAGGAAGACGGTCACGCGGTGCTCCGCGGCAGCGTCCCGGAGCGGCAGGTGTGGGTCACCGTGGTGCCCGAGCCGCGGACCGTGAAGCAGCGGGTGCACCTCGACCTGCATGCGGCGTCCGTCGCCGACATCGCAGCGCTCGGAGCGCAGCAGGTCTCGGCCGACGGCGAGTTCCCCTGGACCGTCCTGGTCGACCCGGAGGGCGGCGAGCTGTGCGTCTTCGTCCGCGACGAGCTGCCGGACTACCGCCTCTTCGAGGTCGTGGTCGACGCGGTCGAGCCGTTCGGCATCGCGCGCTGGTGGGCCGACGTGCTCGGTGCCGTCTACAAGGAGGAACGGGACGACCGGTACGCCTACATCGAGCAGATCCCGGGGGCATCTTTCGACTCCATGGCCTTCGTGCCCGTGCCCGAGCCGAAGACCGTGAAGAACCGCATCCACTGGGACGTCACCTGCGGCTCGGTCGACGCGCTGGTGGCCGCCGGCGCCACCGTGCTGCGGGCCCGTGACGCGGAGATCGGCTGGACGGTGCTGGCGGACCCGGAGGGCAACGAGTTCTGCGCCTTCACCGACTGACTGGGCTCGCCTGACTGACCTGGCTGGCCCGGCTCAGGCGAGCCGGTGCACCTCGAGGCGGGCGGACGTCAGGATGACGACGCACTCGTCGGCGTCCGACCAGCCGATCGTGCCGTTGGGTGCCGGCCGCACCTGGTTGGCCCGCAGGTCACGGCGCCACAGTGCGAAGCCGCCGATGGCGTCGATGCCCTCCATGCGCGCCGGCGACACGATCCAGAGCTCCCGGCCGCGCATGAGCACCGGGGTGCCGGACCGGCCGCTCCAGGCCACGGCCCCGTCGTCGGTGATCGCCTCGACCTTGGAGCTGCGCGGCCAGTGCACGGTCGCCGTCTCGGTGCGGCGGAACCAACTGCCCGGCGGGGCCGACCAGCACTGCGACCCGTCGGCCCGGAAGAGCCGGGAGGCGTCGTCGCCGACCACGACATAGCGGTCCGGGCTCAGCGCGTACGCGAGCTGCTGGCCCGGCTGCCCGGTGTCCGTGCCGGGTGCAGCCGGCAGGCCGCTCGGGGCGAGCTCGGAGGCGGCGAACAGCGGCTCGTCGCGGCCCGGGGTGAGGACGACGTCGCCGAGCCGGGTGCCGACCTGACCGGCTCCCGGGGGACGGGTGAACCGGACGACGACGAGGCCCGATGTCGCCGTCGCGTCGAGCTCGTCGGCCAGCACGATCGGCGAGCCACCCGTGTACGAGGCCGGCACGGGCACGGACGCGACGAGCGTCTCCACCCGGTCGGCCAGCCGTACCGCGGTGACGGTGAGCCGGTCGCCCGCGTAGTCGGCGCGCAGCAGGCGCGGAGTGGCGACCGCCGGCGGGTGTGCGAAGACCGGGTCGGACACGCGGTCGTCGCCGGTCCAGACGGTGTCGCCGGTACGCAACGCGACGGCGGCGAGCCGGGCGGTGCCGTGGCCGTGGCGACCGGATTCGAGCAGGGCGACGGGCCCGAGCGTGCCGCCGCCGGTGGGCTGCGGGTCGTGGGCCAGCACGCGTACCCCGGTGGGAGGGCCACCCGCCGGCTGCTCGAACAGGTCGGCCCGGTCGCGCGACCAAAGCAGCGCGCCGGTGGCGGTGTCGAGGGCGCAGACGACCGCTCCGTACGCCAGCACCGTGAACGCGCCCGCGACCGCGACGGAGCGGGTGGCCGCCGGTGGCCAGATCGGGTGGCTCCAGCGCTCGGCGCCGGTGACGATGTCGACGGCGGTGACGTGCAGGGCGCCGTTCTCGGCGTGCTCCACCAGCGCGCCGGTGTCGGTCAGCAGGAGCAGACCCTGCCCGCGCGCCGCGATGCCGGAGTGCACCGGCAGTGCCCGTGACCAGGCGGGGGTGGGCGCGAGGCGCCCGACGCTCTGCTGGCGCACCTTCTCCCAGAAGCCGGGCTTGGCCACCTTGACCGGCGGCAGCGCCGGGCGGGTGCGCGGGGCGTCGGGGGCAGCGGCGCCGACCGGGACGGGACGCATGATCAGCAGCCCGACCAGCAGCGAGCGGCAGAGCGCGTCCTCGTTCGGGAACGACTGGGTCTCGGTCTCGCCGCGGTCACCCGCCCGCACGATGCGCGCGGGCCGGGTCTCGATGCTCACCCCAGAGGAGGGGCCGGGCAGCTCGAGACCGAGCCGGTCGAGCGTGCTGCGCAGCTCGGGGAGGTCCACGTCAGCCGCCGACCGCGGACGGCAGCACCCGCACGGCGACGAGCGCGATGTCGTCCTCGGCACCGCTCGGGGCGACCAGGCCGGCCAGCAGCTCGTCGCACAGCTCCGGGAGCGGCAGCCCGGCGAGCGGCCCGGCGGTGGCGCCCAGGCGGCGCAGCCCGACGTCGATCGGCAGGCTGCGCCCCTCCACCAGGCCGTCGGTGAACATCAGCACTGTCGAGCCGGGCGGGAGGTCGAGCAGGTGATCGGCGCGCGGCACGTCGGCGCCGAGGCCGAGCAGCAGGTCGGCCGACGTGCTGAGGATGCTCACCCGGCCGTCGGGCGTGAGCAGCACGGGTGGCGGGTGGCCCGCGTTGGACCAGCGCATCCGGTGCCCGGTCACACGCGGCGCCGACGGATCCGAGGCCGTGCGCTGGGCGGGCATGATCTCGGCGACGACGGCGGTGGCGGTGGTGTCGAGGCCGAGCTCCTGGGCCACCTCGTCGACCCGCCGCAGCACCCCGCTCGGCGGCTCGGCGCGGTCGACGCAGACCGTACGGACCATCGTGCGCAGCTGGCCCATCAGCGCCGCGGCCTCGGTGTCGTGTCCCATGACGTCGCCGATCACCAGCGTGGTGGCGCCCTGCCCGGTGCGGAAGGCGTCGTACCAGTCGCCGCCGACCTGCGCGTCGGCCACTGCCGGCAGGTAGCGCGTCTCGACCTGCAGATCGCGGTTGCTGACCGCCTCGGTGAGCAGGCTGCGCTGCAGCGTGACGGCCATCGACTGGGAGCGGGCGTAGAGCCGCGCGTTGTCGAGGACGAGGCCGGCCCGGCGGGCGACCTCGCGCGCGGAGTCCAGATCGGTCTCGTTCAGCGGCCCGCGCTCCGGCGAGTTGTACAGGCTGATGATCCCCAACGGACGGTCACGCGCCAGGATCGGGAGCGCGGTGACCGTGCCGGCGTTCAAGCCCTGCAGCGCCCGGGTGGAGTCCTCGTCGCCGACCCGGGCGGCGAACTCCTCCAGCGTGTAGCGGTGGTACGTCGATCCCGCGCCCAGCACCTGGTCGAGCGGCTCCGGCTGCACGACGAGGGAGTGTCGGCGCGTCTCGGTGTACCGGTCGAGCAGCGGCTGCAGCGCCGGGCTCTCGTGCGCGCCGAAGCAGTGGCTCACGGTGGCGTCCTCGTCGAGGAGCGTGACCATGGCGAAGGTGCCGAGGCTCGGCACGAGCATGCGGACGAGCCGGCGGGCCGCCTCCACCCCGTCGAGCGTCGAGCCGAGCGCGTCGGTGACCGACGCGTGGAACTCCAGGCGCCGGGTGGCGAGCTCGGCCGTCTGCCGGGCCTGCTGCACCTGGATGAGGATCTGCGCGTTGTCGATGGCCGCCGCGATGCGTGAGGCGATGTCCTCGATGAGCACGAGGTCGGCGCCGTCGGGGGTACGGCCGTGCAGCCCCATCAGGCCGATGAGCCCGATGGACTCGCCCCGGCTGACCATGGGCACGGCGATGACGCCGGTCTCGTGCAGCGCGAGGATCCGGGCGCGCAGGGCCGGGTCGGCGGTGGCCCGCTCGACGAACTCCTGGCTGATCCGGCCGATGACCGCACTCTGCCCGGAGAGCATCGCCCGTCCGGTGGCCGTCGCCGGGTCGTTGACGCTGATCGGCAGTCCGGCGAAGAAGCGGTGCAGGTCGTCCTGGGCCGACCGGTCGACATGCCGGGTGCTGATCAGCCTCAGCCCGGCTCCGCTCTCGTGCAGGTAGATCGTCGCCGCGTAGGCCAGATGCGGCACCAGCAGATCGAGCCCCGCCTGCACCGTCTCCAGCAGCGGCCGGCGCTGCACCAGCGTGCTGCCGGCCTGCGCGAGCAGCGCCACCCGTTCGGCGGCCCGGGACGCCTCGGCCTGGGCCTGGCGACGGGCGGTCACGTCGTGCACCAGCACCGCCACGCCGTTGGCCACCGGCTGCGCCGACACCTCGAAGGAGACGGCGAGGTTGCGCCCCGACGGGATCTCCAGCGTCATGCTCTCGCGCTCGTCCATGACCTTGCGCAGCAGCGTCGAGACCGTGGGGTTGTCCATCCCGGGCACGACATCCCAGATGGGCATCCCGACCGGCTCCACCGGTGACCCGACGAGGTGGCGGCCGGCCTGGTTGAGGTAGCGGATGGTCCAGTCGCGGTCGACGATCGCGTACGGGGTCGGCATGGTGTCGAGCGCCCGCGCGGCCTGCTCGCGGTCCTCGTGCACCTGTGAGTTCTCGTAGCCGACGCCGAGCAGCCGGTGGGTGCGGCCGTCGTCGCCCACGACCGGCCGCGCGCTGACGGCGAGCCAGCGGGTCGCGCCGATGCGGTCGATCAGCCGCAGGTCGACGTGCAGGTCGGTGCCCTGCTTGAGGGTCTCGATGATCGCCTGCCGGACCGCGGGCACGTCGCTCGGGACGATGCGCTCGGTCAGCGCCTCGAAGCTCGCCGGGATGGAGGCGTCGACCTCGAGCAGGCGCCGCATCCGCGCGTCCCAGCTGAGCGAGCCGGTCTGCAGGTCCCAGTCGAAGCAGCCGATGCGGGCGACGTCGCCGGCGAGGTCGATGAGGGTGCGCAGTGCCTCGTCCGGACCGGCGGGATCAGCCGACGCCGACGGCGCTCCCTCGGGCTGCGACGGCCGGGAGGAGCCGCGTGGCGCAGGCATGCGACGCCCCCGTTCCTGCTCGGCCGGTGCTGATCGCCTGCGGTGGTCCGGCAGGTCGAGTGACCCCAGAGTCTCCCACAGCGCCCCGGGGTGCGTGGCCGGTCACACAGCCCTCACAGGGCCCGCGGTGCGCCCTTGTCGTTGACCGCGATGTCCAGCGTGATCTGCAGGTCGGCCGGGGCGACCGCCTCCTGGGCGTGCGTCACGACCTCGTCCTGGACGCGCGAGACCAGGGTCGCCACATCCGCCCGCCGGCTCACGGTGACGTCGATCACCAGCACGGGACGCTGCGGGCTGCCGAGCACGCGCGCCTTCGCCGAGGACACCCCGTGGTAGGCCTCGATCTCACCGGCGACCGCCTCGGCCAGTGCTCCCGCGGCGAGCGTCGTGCGTCCGGTGCCGTGCCGGGGCCGAGGGTGCTGGGACGCGTCTGCCATGCCGGAGGCGACCGGCTCGACGTCGACCGCGCGGACGCTCCCGGGGTCGACGGTGACCCGGCCGATCCGGTCGGTGGCGAACAGCAGACGCAGCAGCCACAGCAGGGCGAGCAGCACGACGACCAGGGCGACGCCCGCGATCGCCCACCAGAGCCAGTCGCTGTGGGCCCGGAAGTAGTCGGCGAACTGGTTGTCGAACAGGCGCCGGTGCCGGAAGCGGTCACCGAGGACGCCGTACGCCGCGAGCAGCCCACCGGCCCCCGCGAGCGTCGCGATCGAGCCGACGACGGTGAGCACCACGCGGTTCGTACGGTCGGCGTGCATCAGACCCGCCCGGTGCGTCGGTAGCCGACCGACGCGCGGACGCGCGGCGGTGCGCTCAGCCGCAGCGCGGCGAGCTGGGAGTTCGCCGCGTCCTCGACCGTGCCGACGAGCGCGCGTGAGACGTCGGGATCGAGCGAGGCCGACTCCGCGGTCACCCGGATGGCCCGCCGGCGCACCTTCACCTGGGCAGCCGTGACGCCCTCGACGGTGTTCACCGCGGAACGGACGGCGACCGCGAGGCTCCTGCGGGTCAGGGTGGCTGTCACCGGGCCGTCGGTGTCGAGCGCGAACCGGGTGGCCCGGCGCCGCACGAGCTGCGGCACCAGCAGGATCAGCCCGCCCACCAGGGTGCAGACGCTCGCAACCTCGACGCTCGTCGCCTGCCACGTGTTGCGCTCACCCCACCGCCGGATGGCGGTCCAGTGCACGATCAGCGGGTCGGCGTGCGATCGGGCGGCGATCACCTCGACGACGAGGATGATCCCGACCGCGATCAGCGCGACCGACACGACCAGTGCTAACAACCGGTTGGCGATACGCACCCCGCCGCCTCCTTCAGGAAACCCGTGCGGTCGGGGCGTCGCGTACGAGATCAACCACCTCGATGTTGACTTCGCTGACCTGCAGGCCGACCAGCTCGCCGATCCGGTTGGTCAGCCGCTCGCGTACGGCGGAGGAGACCTCGAAGATCGACGCTGGCCAGCGCACCGAGAGCTCGACGTCCAGGAAGACGTGGCCGCCGTCGACGTCGGCCTTCACCTTGGGGATGCGGCTCACCCCCGGCCGGCGCCGGCCGGACAGGCCGAGACCCCGGCCCGCGGCGCCACCGGCGTTGTCGACCTCGAGGCTCGCCAGCGCGGCGATCTTCTCGACCGCGCGGGAGGAGACCTCGATACGGCCGAGCTCGTTCTGCCCGATCCGCGGCCCGGCGTCGGGCGCCGCCGGCGCGTCTTCGGCCGGCTCGTCGTCGACGGGCGGGGGTTGGACGGGCGGGGGCTGAACGGGAGGTGGCTCGGCAGGCGGAGGCGCTGCGGGCGGTTGCTGGGCCGCCGGCGGCGGGGGGGTGCGCTCCGGCTCGGGCTCGGAGGACCCGAAGAGCTCGTCGGACAGGCTCACCGGGAGTCTCGACGTCCGGTCAGGTACGGCAGGATGTCGAGCTCGCCGCCGACGATCTTGCTGACCCCGTAGCCGAGGGCGCCGAACAGGGCCACCACCAGCATGTCGCCGAAGCTGCCGAACACGACGGCGAAGCCCAGCGCGAGGCCGACCAGGGTGCCCAGGGCGGTGCGGTTCATGAGACGTCACCTTCGTTGGATGCGACTGACGTTGCCGTGGCCGAGGGAGCCGGCGGTGCCGGCGGCTCGTCGATCAGGGACTCACCGGGCAGCACCACGTCAGCGATGATCACATCGATCCGCTTGCCCGCCACGTGAGGCGCGGCCGCCTGACGTACCCGGGCGCCGACCTCGTCGGTGCCGGGGCCCTGCGTCGACCCGAGGTACATGCGGATCTCGATCTCGACCACGTCGTCGAGCACCCGCAGGCCGGGGATGCGCCGGCCCGGCAGATAGGTCGTGGCCCCGGCCGGCAGGCCGCTGCCCAGGGCGGCCACGCCCGGGCACGCGACGACGGCGTCGTGGACGGCGTCGACGTCGACCCCGTCCACGAGCGTCACCGGCGTCACGACACCCGCGACGGCGCCGAGTCCTCGCTGTCGGGCAGGTGCACGTCGTCGACGGTCACGTTCACCTCGACGACGTCGAGCCCGGTCATGCGCTCGATGGCCTGCTTGACGTTGCGCTGGATGCTGCGGCCGAGGTCGGCCACGCTGACGCCGTACTCGATCACGATGTCGAGGTCGATGGCGGCCTGGGTCTCGCCCACCTCGACCCCCACGCCCTGGGCCACGTTGGGGCCGGAGCTGCCGGGGATCCGCTCACGGATCGCCCCGAAGGCGCGGCTGCCGCCGGTGCCCATCGCGTACACCCCGGAGATCTCGCGGCAGGCCATGCCGGCGATCTTCTGCACCACGCCCTGGGCGACGGTGATCTTGCCGTCGTCGGTGTTGAGCCGACTGTTGGTCGGGACCACGCTCGACCCCTGGTCGGTCGACGCGGCGGTGCTCTTCTCGGTGCTGGTGGCCTCTGCCATAGCGGCTCCTCGGGTGTGCTGAGGCGGATGGGTGGCGGGGGTGGTGCGACGGGTCGTGCCTTACGGCCGAAGCCGCATCCGCGGGGAGTGGTTCCCCCGCCGCGGCCGACCCGAACCGCCGTAATGGATCAAAGTCCGGACGGGTGGCGGCGGACACGTCACGCACCCGGTTCGGGTGGGGGAAGGCCCCCGGAGAAATGAATGCCGGCATCAGACCGTTAGCGTCAGAAAGAATGGGACCCTCTCTTGCGCCGGCGAAGCCGGTAACAGCGTCCCCGGAGGCTGCGGACCCCGAGACGCCATCTGCCGGGGCGCCGCCCCAGGGCTGGCTGCGCCGGATCGCCGGCTACTGCTGGGTCTACCGCAGCTCGGTGATCCTTGCGTTCGGCGCCTCGTTGCTCGGCATGGGCGTCGCCGCCGCCGTGCCGCTGGTCGAGCGACACATCATCGACCAGGCCGTGATCAGCCGCAGTACGCCGCTGCTCCCGTGGGTGCTGGTGCTCGTCGGCGCCGGCGTGCTGCGCTTCGTCCTCAGCTACATCCGCCGTTACGTCGGTGGCCGGCTCTCCCTCGACGTGCAGCACGACCTGCGCACCGCCGTCTTCCGGGCGCTGCACCGCCTCGACGGCGCGAGCCAGGACGAGCTGAACACCGGGCAGGTGGTCAGCCGCTCGATCTCGGACATCACCGTCGTGCAGGGGCTGCTGTCGTTCCTGCCGATGCTGACCGGCAACCTGCTGCTCTTCGTTGTCTCGCTGGTCATCATGCTGGTGATCTCGCCGCTGCTGACCCTCGTCGCCATCGCCGTGGGCCCGGCACTGTGGTTCATCGGCATCGCCAGCCGGCGGCGGCTGTTCCCGGCCACGTGGTCCGCCCAGCAGCAGGCGGGTGACCTCGCCGGCGTCGTCGAGGCTGCCGTCACCGGGGTGCGCGTCGTCAAGGGCTTCGGGCAGGAGGAGCGCGAGCTCAGCCGGCTGCAGGCCGCCGCCGCCCACCTGTTCGCCCTGCGGGTGCGGGCCGTGAAGCTGACCGCCCGCTACAACCCGGCGCTGCAGGCCGTGCCCGCGCTCGGCCAGGTCGGGGTGCTGCTGCTCGGCGGCTGGCTCGCCTACCGCGGCTCGATCACGCTCGGCACCTTCCTCGCCTTCTCCACGTATGTGGCCCAGCTCGTCGGCCCGGTGCGCATGCTCGCCGCGCTGCTCACCATCGGCCAGCAGGCGCGCGCCAGCGTCGACCGCATCTTCGAGGTCGTCGACGCCGCACCACGCGTCGTCGACGCCCCGCACGCCGAGGAGCTGCGCCCCGGCCCCGGCCGCGTCACGTTCGAGGACGTCCACTTCGGCTACACCGCCTCCCACCCGGTGCTCGACGGCTTCTCCCTCGAGGTGGAGCCCGGCGAGACGATGGCGCTGGTCGGCGGCTCGGGGTCGGGCAAGTCGACGGTCTCGCTGCTCCTGCCGCGCTTCTACGACGTGCAGGGCGGCGCCGTACGGGTCGACGGTGTCGACGTCCGTGACGCCACGATGGCCTCGCTGCGCTCCCGGATCGGGGTGGTCTTCGAGGAGAGCTTCCTGTTCAGCGAGTCGGTCGCGGTCAACATCGCGTACGGACGCCCCGACGCCACCCGCGAGCAGGTCGAGGCCGCGGCCCGCGCCGCGGAGGCCGACCGCTTCATCCGCGCCCTGCCCAACGGCTACGAGACGGTGGTCGGCGAGCAGGGGCTCACCCTCTCCGGCGGTCAGCGGCAGCGGGTGGCGCTCGCGCGCGCCCTGCTGTCGAACCCCGAGATCCTGCTGCTCGACGACGCCACCAGTGCCATCGACGCCCGCATCGAGGCCGAGATCCACGAGACGCTGCGCCGGCTGATGCGCGGGCGCACCACGCTGCTGGTCGCCCACCGCCGCTCGACCCTGGCGCTGGCCGACCGCATCGCCGTCCTCGAGAACGGCCGCGTCGTCGACGTGGGCACCGAGGCCGAGCTGCAGGAGCGCTGCCCGCTCTTCCGCCGGCTGCTCTCGGGCCCCGGCGACGACGTAGAAGGCGTCGATGCGCTGCTGCCATCGATGGACGAGCCCCAGGTCGCGGGCATCACGCCGTCGCTGTGGCAGCGCGAGAGCGCCCCCACCGATACGGTCGTGCACGTGGCGGCGGCCTCGCTCGGCGGCGGGATGGGTCCCGGCAGCGGCGGCTTCCTGGCCGGCCTTCCGCCGTCCCCGGAGCTGCTCGCGAAGGTCGACGCACTGGACCCGGCCACCGACGAGCCGGACGTGCCCGATGCCGTCGCCCGCGCCGCCGATCCCCGCTTCGGCCTGCGCACCGTGGTGCGCGCCGTCCGCCGCGGCATGATCATCGGGCTCGGTCTGGTGGCGTTGGACGCCTTGGCCCAGGTGGCCCTGCCGGCCCTCGTACGCGCCGGCCTCGACCACGGGGTCTCCGGGCACAGCCTCACCGCCCTGTTCGTCGTCGCCGGCATCGCGCTGGCCGTGGTGATCGGCGACTGGTTCGCCATGATCGGCCAGACCCGCGTCACCGGTCGCACCGGCGAGCGGCTGCTCTACACGCTGCGCGTGAAGACGTTCGCCCAGCTCCAGCGCTTCGGGCTGGACTACTACGAGCACGAGCTCTCCGGCCGGATCATGACCCGGATGACCACCGACGTGGACGCGCTGTCCACGTTCTTCCAGACCGGGCTCGCGACGGCCGTGGTGAGCCTGCTGTCCTTCGTCGGCGTCTTCATCGCGATCCTGGTGCTGAACTGGGAGCTCGGCCTCGTCGTGATCGCCCTGCTGCCGTTCCTCGCGGTCGCAACCGTGATCTTCCGGCGCAAGTCGCGCGTCGCGTACACGGAGGCCCGCGAGCGGGTCAGCACCGTCAACGCCGACTTCCAGGAGAAGGTCGCCGGCGTCCGCGTGGCCCAGGCCTTCGGCCAGGAGGGACATGACGCCGACCGCTTCGGCGACCTGTCGCTCGACTACCGCCGCACCCGGCTGCGCGCCCAGCGCTACATCGCCACCTACTTCCCCTTCGTCGAGTTCCTGTCGGAGATCGCGTCCGCGCTGGTGCTGGGCTTCGGCGTCGCGCTGGTGCACAACGGCAGCCTGACGGTGGGCAGCCTGATCGCGTACGTGCTCTACATCGACCTGCTCTTCACGCCGGTGCAGCAGCTCTCCCAGGTCTTCGACGGCTACCAGCAGGCCGAGGTGGGTCTGCGCCGCATCGCCGACCTGCTGCGGACGCCGACGTCGGTGCCGCCCGCCGAGCTCCCGCTGCCGCTGCCCGCTGAGCTCGGCACGCTCGAGATCGACGACCTCGTCTTCGCCTACGCAGGCACCGACGAGCCGGCGATCGACCACGTCGACCTGACGATCCCCGCCGGTCAGACGGTGGCGCTGGTGGGTGAGACCGGCGCCGGCAAGTCGACGCTGGTCAAGCTCGTCGCCCGCTACTACGACCCGACCTCGGGCGCCGTCCGCGTCGGCGGGCGTGACCTGCGTGAGGTCGAGGCCGCCGACTACCGGCACCGGCTCGGCGTCGTGCCGCAGGAGGCGTACCTGTTCTCCGGCACTGTGCGCGACGCGATCGCGTACGCCCGGCCGGAGGCGTCGGACGCCGACGTCGAGGCCGCCGCCCGCGCCGTCGGGGCGCACACGATGATCTCGCGGCTGCCCGGTGGCTACCTGCACCCGGTGGGCGAGCGGGGCCGCGGCATGTCAGCCGGTCAGCGTCAGCTGGTCGCGCTCGCCCGGGCCCAGCTGGTCGAGCCGGAGATCCTGCTGCTGGACGAGGCCACGGCCGCGCTGGACCTCAACACCGAGGCCGAGGTGGCGCGCGCGACCGAGGCCCTGGCCGCGCCGCGCACCACGCTCGTCGTCGCCCACCGCCTGACCACGGCCGCGTCGGCCGACCGGGTGCTGGTGATGGAGCAGGGCCGGGTGGTCGAGGACGGGACGCACGAGGAGCTGCTGGCCCTCGGCGGCTTCTACAGCCGGATGTGGGCCGCATTCACGCACGAGGCGCACGCGGAGCCGGCCGCCTCGCTCTCCTAGCAGGGGCGGGCCTAGGTGGGCGTCACCAGCAGCGGCTGGGTGACGATCGCCACCGGCCCGTCGGCGTCCGCGAGGTGGCCGTGGGTGACCCCGATGCCGTCGGTGCCGAGCAGGGTGCGGGCCGCGAGGTGCACCCACTCGCCGACCGGCTCGCGCAGCACGGTGACGGTGATCCCGGTCGGGATGAACATCCACTGGCCCCAGGGCAGGTCGGCGCTGATGCCGTTGGCCGCGTCCGCCAGGATCAGCAGCCGCTCGAGACCGGTCAGCGGGCGGCCGGCGACGAGCGGCACGTGCACCCGGTTCCAGACGCCGGCCGGGCCGAGCGTGTCGAAGCCGCCGGAGGTGAAGCGCCACTCGCTGGCGCCGCCGTAGCCGAACGCGTGGTCGGCCGTGAAGAAGCGCTGCGGCTGCGGGCCCGGTAGCGGCGGGGGTGCCGGCAGGGCTGCGACCTCGCCCGGCCCGTGCTGGTCACCGGCCAGCTCGGCCGGGTTCGCCTCACCCGCGGCCGCCGCGTCGATGAACCAGCCGCGGCCCACGGCGAACGACCGTCCGCCGGCGGTCAGCGTCACCTCCCCGAGGGAGATGCGGCGGCCCGGCCGGGGCAGTGAGACGTCGGCCTGAAGCTCGCCGAGCGGCAGGGCGCCGAGGAAGTCGACGGTCAGCCGGGCGAGCCGCAGCGTGCCGGAGGCCTCGCGTATGCGATCGGTGAGCAGCGTCGCGATCAACGCGGCGACGGGCCCGCCGTGCATCGCCTCCGGATCCCACGGGCCCTGGGTCGCCGACGTGGCCCGGAAGGCCAGCTCGCCGGTGGGATGGAAGAACGCGTCCGGCGCGGCGGGGGTGTCGGTCGGGGATTCAGGGCTGGTCGTCGGACTCGCCGCCTTCGGTTGCCGGGCGCCCGCGCCGCAGGTCGTGCACGAGCCGGTGCATCTGGTCGGCCACGGCGGCCAGCTCGTCGTCGGACCAGCCGGCGAGCGAGCGGTCGAGCAGGGCGCTGTTCGCCTCGTCGAAGCGGGCCAGCGCCGTACGGCCGGCTGCGGTGATCGACAGCAGGCTCGCCCGGGCGTCGCTGCCGTCCTGGCTGCGCGTCACGTAGCCGCCCTCGACGAGCGAACGCACCTGGCGCGACAGCGGCGGCAACGCGACCTGCAGGCTCTTGGAGAGGTCGGACAGCCGCAGCGGCCCACCCGGCTCCAGGCGGCGCAGCAGCGCGACGCCCGACAGCGGGATGTCGACGCCCGACTCGGCGACGTGCACCGCCGACAGGCGGCGGCTGTTGGCGAAGCGCGCGACCATGGTGATCGCGTCGTTGAGCTGGTCACGCAGCGCCGGGTCGATCGCCTACCCCCTACTGTCCCTAACCCCTACCGGACGGGCTTCCCGAGCGACGCCTCGGCCGCCTCCGCGAGATCGTGGACGCGCCCGGCCGTACGAGTGCGACCCTGAGCGCCTTCCGCGGTCTCAGGATCCATGCGCGCGAGCGCCCCTGCAACGATGACACCCATGCGGGCCACGGCAAGCGTGACGTACCAGTCGAGATGCTCGACGGCTGCATCACCCAGGCCGGTCTTCTCCGCGTAGCGCGCGACGAGCTGCTCCACGCTCGGCAAGTCGGGCTGGATCGACGGGTGGCAGACCGGGTCGGGCCGGCCGATGTTGAGGATCCGGCCCATCTCCGACCAGTACGCGCACAGGGCGCCGAGGTCGGCGAGCGGATCGCCGAGGGCGGTCAGCTCCCAGTCGAGGACGGCCTGCACCTGCGTCGGCTGCCGGTCGTCGAAGAGCACGTTGGCCAGCCCGTAGTCGCCGTGGATGACGCGCGGCGCGGGCACCGGGGGCCGCGTCTCGCCGAGCTTGGCGAAGACGCGGTCGAGTGCGGGCTCGTCGGCCAGGCCGGTGGCCTGCTGGGCGCGCTGCCACTGGCCGTGCCAGCGCCGCAGCTGCCGGTCGGCGTACGGCTCGGGACGCAGGAACTCCTCGAACGCGGGTGACTGCGCCGGGTCGATCGCGTGCAGCTGGGCCAGCGCGTCGGCCAGGGCCAGCCCGACCTGGTGCACGTCGGCCGGCCTCAGCCCGGCCAGCGTCGTCGCCGTGTGGGCGAAGCCGGTGAGCCGCTCCATCAGGTAGAACGGTGCGCCGATCACCTCGGGGTCGGGCCCCGGCGCCACCATCACCGCGAGCGGCATCTCCAGACCCTGCTCGTCGCGGGCGCTGGCGAGCGCGGCCTGGATGCGGTACTCGCGCAGCATGTCGTGCGCGGTCGGCAGGGCCCCGCGCACCGGCGGCCGGCGCAGCACCCAGTCGTACTCACCCGCCTGCACCCGCACCGTCAGGTTGGACGAGCCGCCGGTGAGCTGCGTGAGCACGGGCGCGGGGGCGTCCGGCTCGACCAGCTTCTCCCGGACGAGCCAGGCGTGCAGCGGCTCCAGGGGGACGCCGGGCACCTCGCTCATGCGGGCACCGGAACGACGGCGGGGCTGCTCGACCGGTGGGTCGGCTCCGGGACGTCGAGGTGCTCGGCGTACTTGCGCTCGGCCTCGGCCCGCCGGGTCGGGATGTGCTCGGTCGGGTAGCCGTCGACGGCCGTGTAGCGCCGCAGGATCATCTTCGCGACCTGCTCGATGTGCACCTCGTCGGCGCCGTCGGAGATCCGGAAGTTGCGAGCGGTGCGGTACATCTCCTCGAGCGGCAGGTCCGAGGAGTAGCCGAGCGCGCCGTGGATCTGGATCGCCCGGTCGACGACGTCGTGCAGGATCTGCGCGCCCCAGTACTTGATCTCCGACACCTGCTGGCGCGCGGCCTTCGGGCCCTCGTTGTCCCAGGTCCAGGCGGCGCGCAGGGTGAGCAGCCGGAAGGCCTCGATCTCGATGTTCGACTTCGTGATCATCTGCTGGATGAGCTGCCGGTCGCCGAGCGGGGCGCCCTTCAGCTGGCGCGACACCGCCCGCTCGCAGAGCATGTCGAACGCGCGCCGGCACTGGCCCACCCACCGCATCGCGTGGTGGATGCGCCCGCCGTTGAGGCGCCGCTGGGCCAGCAGGAAGGCGTCGCCGGGCTCGCCGATCATGTTGCCGGCCGGCACCCGGCAGTCCTCGAAGAGCACCTCGGCGTGGCCGCCGCTGGTCGACGGGGTCGCGGGCTCGTACGGGTGGTGCATCGTCGGCACGTCACGCACGATGTTCAGCCCCGGGGTGCCGCGCTCGACGACGAACATCGACGCGCGGCGGTGCCGGTCGGCCTCCGGATTGGTGACGGCGAAGACCAGCAGGAAGTCGGCGACGCTGGCGTTCGAGGCGAACCACTTGTGGCCGTTGATGACCCACTCGTCGCCGTCGCGGACGGCTGCGGTGCGGATGCTCGTCGGGTCCGAGCTCGCGACCAACGGCTCGGTCAGGGCGAAGCAGCTGGTCAGCTCGCCGGCCAGGAGGGGATCGAGCCAGCGCTTGCGCTGCTCCGGCGTGGCACCGACGGCGAGCAGCTCCCCGTTGCCGGAGTCGGGCGCCTGGTTGCCGAAGATGGCGGGCGCCGACGGCGAGCGGCCGAGGATCTCGTGCATCAGCGCGAGCCGCAGCTGGCCGAAGCCGCCGCCACCGAGATCGGGGTCGAGATGAGCGGCCCAGAGCCCACGTGCCTTGACGGCGTCCTTCATGGGCCGCGTGACCGCCGCCCACTGCTGCTTGCTCATCCGGTGGCGTACCAGGTCCAGCAGCTCGATCTCCGCCACCATCTCGCGGATCCAGTCGAGCTCTGCCTGCATCTCCGGGTCGGTCTGAAAGTCCCACGACATGGGCGACAACATACTTACCCGGGTCAACTATTCACAAGCCCCCAGCTGTCATGGGGAGTGAATGGCAGGGCCCCCGCCGTCGGGGGGGTGTCGGCGGGAGCCCTGGCTCACGGACGACGGTCGGGTTACGCCACCCGGCCGACGTAGTAGTCCGAGGTCCAGATCGGGATGACCTGCACGTAGCTGCCGGTGGACGGCGCGTGCTCGATCATGCCGTTGCCCGCGTAGATCGCGACGTGGTAGATCGCGCCCGGCGTCCCGAAGAAGATCAGGTCACCCTTCTGGGCCCACGACTGCGGGATCTTCTGGACGTACTCGTACTGCTGCTCGGCGGAGCGGGGCAGGTAGTGCCCGAGCTGGCCGTAGACGTACTGGGTGAGGCCGGAGCAGTCGAAGCCGCCGGGCTGTGCACCGCCGTAGACGTACGGGGTGCCGAGGTACTGGGAGGCGGTGTTGAGGGCCCGGGTGCCGAGGCCGATCTGCTGGTTGGGCGAGCAGGCCCCGAGGGTGGCGGCGCCGGCGATGGCGCAGGTGACGACGAGCATCTTGCTCCGGCGGGAGAACCACCGGAAGCCGGGCTTGGAGCTGAGACGGGTGCGATCCGGGCGCGACGAAACCGTGCGCAGGGCGTGCTCGGGCACGAGCGTTCCTTCCCATCCGCCTGCGAGGTGAGCTGTCGGGTTCGGGCTGGGCTGCCCGGCCGCCACGCGGCGACGTGTGTCGCGTGGCCGGCTTCACCCCAAGGACCGGTCCGTACGCGGCTCCCGATGTCGGAAAGCGCGTCCGGCCGGACCGCAAGTGGGTCCCCCGCTCCTGCCCCGTGTCGTTTTGAAGGGTGCGCACGCCGTGGGGCAGGATTCGGCGTGACCGGCGTGCGCGTTTTGGTGACTGCTCGGCAACGTATCGACGCTCACCCGTTCGTGTGACCGTCTTGTGACCCAGACCACATCAATTGTTGGGCCATAGTGGTTTCGTGCCGGAGCTCCCCGAGGTCGAGGCGTTGGCCGCCTTTCTCAACGAACGCGCCGTCGGACGGGTCGTCGCGACCGTCTGGCCGGTCGCCATCAACGTGCTCAAGACGTACGACCCACCGGTGACGGCGCTGGCCGGTGCGGAGATCACGTCCGTACGCCGGCACGGCAAGTTCCTCGACCTCGACGTGAGCGGGTTGCACCTGGTCACGCACCTGGCGAGGGCCGGCTGGCTGCACTGGCGCGAGAAGATGCCGGCGGCTCCGCCGCGCCCCGGCAAGAGCCCGCTCGCGCTCCGCGTGATCCTCGACGACGACAGCGGCTTCGACCTCACGGAGGCCGGCACGCAGAAGCGGCTCGCCGTCTACGTGGTCAAGGACCCGCTGGAGGTGCCCGGCATCGCGCGGCTCGGCGTCGACGTGCTCGACCCGGGCTTCACCCCGGCCGTGCTGGCCCAGCTGCTGACCAAGCGGCAGCAGGTCAAGGGCATCCTGACCGACCAGTCGGTGATCGCCGGGGTCGGCAACGCGTACTCCGACGAGGCGCTGTGGGCGGCGAAGATGTCGCCGTTCAAACCGGCGTCCAACCTGACCCCCGACGAGGTCGTGACGCTGCACGCGGCGCTCGTCGACACGGTGCGCGAGGCGGCGGAGCGGGCCCGGGGGCTCGCGGCGGGCGACCTCAAGGCGGAGAAGAAGCTCGGCCTCGCCGTGCACGCGAAGACCGGCCAGAAGTGCCCCCGCTGCGGTGACACGATCCGCGAGGTGTCGTTCGCGACCAAGAGCCTGCAGTACTGCGCCACCTGCCAGACCGGCGGCAAGCCACTGGCCGACCGCCGGATGTCGAAGCTCCTCAAGTAATCCCGCTAGGCTTCCGGCTGCACCGCGGGTGCCCGGGCCGAACCGGGCTGAGAGAGCGACTGAGCCGTCCTGGGACGGCAGGCGTCGCTGACCGCTCGAACCTGTCCGGGTCATGCCGGCGTAGGGAGTGTCAGTGAGTACGCCCGTTGCTGTCCGCACGCCACCGGAGCGGCGCGTCGAAGCCCCGCTCACCCTGCTCGAGCCGCCCCCCAAGGCGCTCGGCCTCGCCGACCAGCTGGGCCTGTGGGGCAGCCTCGGCATCACGCTGACGCTGCCCATCGCGGCGGCCTTCCTGCCGTCGATGTCGCTGCTCGCGACGCTGGTCGCCGTGGTGGTCGGGAGCGTGGCCGGTTCGCTGCTGCTCGGCCTCGCCGCCCGGGCCGGCGCGGAGACGGGTGCCCCGGCGATGGTGCTGATGCGCGGCCTGTTCGGCCTGCGCGGCTCGTACCTGCCGACCGCCCTCAACATCGCCCAGTGCGTCGGCTGGACCACCGTCGAGGTGCTGGTCATCGCCCAGTTCGGCGCCGCGCTGACCGACGGCTCGCTGCGCTGGGTCTTCCTGGTCGGTGCCGGCGTGATCGCGACGTTGCTCGCGCTCCGGCCGCTCGGCGCGATCCGGCTGCTGCGCAAGTACGCGGTGTGGTTCGCCCTGGCCGCGACGAGCTACCTGTTCGTCCAGGTGCTGCGCCGGCCGCTGCCGCCGCTGACCAAGGGTGGGTGGAGCGGCTTCGGCGTCGCCGTCGACCTGGTGATCGCGCTGCCGGTCTCGTGGATCCCGCTCGCCGCGGACTACTCGCGGCACTCCAAGACGTCGCGGGCCGCCTTCGTCGGGGCCGCGGCCGGCTATGCCACCACCTGCACCATCTACTTCGCGCTGGGCGTGCTGGCCCTGACGACGGCACTGCCCGGCAGCGACCCGGCCCAGGCGCTGCTGAGCGTGCCGCTCGCGGGTGTCGCGGTGCTGATCCTCGTGCTCGACGAGGTCGACGAGGCCTTCGCCAACCTCTACTCGACGTCGCTGTCGGCGCAGAACGTCTTCCCGCGCCTCGACCGGCGCTGGGTGGCCGGCGGCGTCGGCGCGCTCGCGACGTGCGTCGGTCTGCTGATCGACCTGACCCAGTACGAGAGCTACCTCTACCTGATCGGCTCCGTCTTCGTGCCGCTCTTCGGCGTCTTCGCGGTGCGCTACTACGTGTGCGGTCGCGGTCCCGCGGAGCAAATGTCAGAGGGCGTCGACGTGCACGGGGAGTGGGACACGTCGGCGGCGGCGCGTCCTCGCTGGTCGCTGCTGCTGCCCTGGCTCGCGGGCTTCGTCTCCTACCAGCTGGTGAACCCGGGCGCCGTCTCCTGGTGGAAGGGCATCTGGCCGGCGTGGACCGCCCCGCCGTGGGTGTCGGCGACGGTGGTGGCCCTGCTCGTCTCGGCGCTCGGGACGCTGCTGCTGGCCGCGATCAGCGGCCGGCGGGATCCGGCCGGGCCGTCCCGATCAGGGTCGGAGCCAGCAGCGGGACGGTGAGCAGCAGGGTGCGGTCGTGCAGGCCGGCGGTGTCGTAGCCGGCCTCCTCGAACGCCTCGCGGGTGATCCGGTTGGGCCGGCACTGCCCGGCGATGCGCCGCCACGGCCCCTCGGCCCGGTCCTGCAGCCGGGCCAGGCGCTTCCACGGCGCCGCCCGCACGTGCTCCAGCACGCACACCACCCCGCCGGGCCTCAGCACCCGGCGCACCTCCTGCAGCACCGCGACGGGGTCGTCGACCGTGCACAGCACCAGCGCGAGCAGCACCGAGTCCACCGACGCGTCGGGCAGCGGCAGGCGCTCGCCGACGCCGGCCACCAGCTGGACCGGCGGGCCCGCGGCGAGCCGCCCGTCGGCGATCCGCCGCATCGGCGCGGCCGGCTCGACGGCGACGACCTCGGTGACCGCGGGCGGGAGGTGAGCGAGGTCGTAACCGGGTCCGAGGCCGATTACCAGCAGGCGTCCGTACGCGGGCGCGAGCGCCTCGGTGCGCCACCGGCCGAGGGTGGTGTGCTCGCCGAACCAGGCCAACCCGTTGTAGAGGAACGCGAACGCGGGATGGTCGTGCGGATCGCGGGAGGTCGTGCTCATGAGCCGGCGACGATCGCCCGTCCGAGCGCATGGCCGGACAGCCAGGCCGTCTCGACGCGGGGCGAGCCCCAGCCGTCGCCGCACAGCCCGATCCGCTGCGCGTCCCAGAGGTACGGCTCCTCGCGGGACTCGGCCGGCCGGGCGTAGGTCCAACGGTGCACGTGCACCGAGCCCTCGGCGGAGGCGGGCGGGCCGGTGCCGAGCAGCCGGTCCAGGGCGGCGAGCAGCTCCGGCGTGGACGCGGCGGGGTCGGTGAGGAACCGTTCGGCGAACGGGCCGGTGGAGTGCGCCACCAGGACGGGTGCGCCGTCACCGCGGCGGGAGCCGTCGTCGGCGACGAAGCTCAGCGTCTCGTCGTCGTTCACGAAGGCGCCGTCGAACTCCGGCCAGGTGCGTGCGTCGAACACGGAGGTCAGGGCGAGCACCGGCTCCCAGCGCCGGTCGGCGACGGCCTCGTACGCGGACGTGCCCGGCCGGAGCAGCCGCTGTGCCTGCGGGTCGGGGACGGCCACCACGGCGACCTCCGTACGGGTGCCGTCGACCATCGGGCCGTCCGCGGCGGACTCGACCGACCCGACCAGCGTCTGCAGGCGCACGGCGGGCTCGGGGAGCTCCGCCGCCAACGCGCTCACCAGGCTGCGCAGCCCGTCGGGCGCCGCGTAGCGCATCGGGCCCGGCTTGCCGGCGGCCAGACCATCGGCGGTGAGGGTGGAGATCCGGTCGGTCCAGGGTCGGGCGAGGCCGGCGTCGCACCAGCGCTCGACCAGGGCCACGAATTCCGGGTCGCGGGCGGTGAAGTACGAGGCCCCGATGTCGACGGGACGCCGGCCGAGCACCCGGCGCAGCGCCATCCGGCCACCGACGGACCGCGACTTCTCCAGCACGCTCACCCCGGCGCCGGCGGCCTGCAGTGCGCCGGCGCAGGCGATGCCGCTGAGACCGGCCCCGACGATGGTTACGGTCGGATTGACAGAGGCGCTGGTCATGGCCACAGTCTGCGCCCTACGAGCCGCCTTCGTTTGAGCACCTGCGCGAGCGGGAAAAGGGGTTATTGGCCCAACAGGCTCCCCCCATTCATCTCCCTTCGGCCTGTCGGCGAGTTCTGCACCGAACCGCGAGTTATTCACCGAAAGGCCAGTTGTGGTCCGGACTTCGGCATTGACCCTGCCGCATGTGCCGTCGAGTGCGACACGTGCCCGCAAGGCCCTGGTCGACCACCTGGGGGCGAGCGGTGTGCCCGGGGAAACCTTGGGCGACGCGGAGCTGGCGATCTCCGAGCTGGTCGGCAACGCCGTGCGCCATGCCCGGCCGCGGGCCGACGGCTCGTTGATCGCGCGGTGGCAGATCGACATCGACAACCTGCGGATCGATGTGGTCGACGGTGGTTCCGACGAACTTCCCGAGGTGCACCACAGCACCGACGAGGAGGCCTTCGGGCGCGGTCTCGCCATCGTCGCCGCGCTGGCACGTGAGTGGGGCGTCGAACGAGACGACGGCGGCACCCGCGTCTGGGCCCGCTTCCGCTGGTAGACGGTTCAGTCGCTGGTAGGAAAGACCTGTGACGGCGACCTATGACGTGGTCGTGGTCGGCGCCGGTCCGGCGGGAGCCAGCGCGGCGCGTGCCGCCGCCCGCGCCGGGGCCCGCACCCTGCTCGTCGACCGCGCCGAGCTGCCGCGCTACAAGACCTGCGGTGGCGGCCTGCTCGGCGTCTCCGCCGACGTGGCCGGGCTTCGCGACGACGTCTTCGACGCACTCGTACGCGACCGGGTCCTCCGCCTGGAGTCGACGCTCGACGGTGGCGCGCACGTGCGCCGCCGCTCCCGCGGCCATCGGGTGCTCTTCCGGCTGACCGACCGCGCTGACTTCGACCACGCCCTGACGCTGGCCGCCGTCGCCGCCGGCGCCGAGCTGCGCACCGGGGTGACGGTGACGGGTGTCGAGGACGATCCGGGCGCGGGCGCGACGCTGACCGTCCGCGGCGGGCCGAGCCTGCGGGCGCGGGTGGTCGTCGCCGCCGACGGATCGTCCAGCCGGCTCGCGCGCCACGTCGGCGTCCAGCTGGGTCAGGTCGACCTGGGCCTCGAGGGCGAGTTCCCGGTCGCCGGGCCGCTGGCCGACCGCTGGTCGGGTGCGGTGCTGCTGGACTGGGGGCCGGTGCCCGGCTCGTACGGCTGGGTCTTCCCGAAGGGCGACGTGCTCACCGTCGGGGTGATCGGCGACCGGCGGCACTCCGCCGCGTTGCGCCGCTACTACGCCGCCTTCCTGGCACGGCTCGGCCTCGCGTCCGTCACCCCGCAGGTCGACTCCGGACACCTCACCCGGGTGCGCACGCCGGACTCGCCGCTGGCCCTCGGGTCGGTGCTGGTCGCCGGTGACGCCGCAGGGCTGCTCGAGCCCTGGACCCGCGAGGGCATCTCGTACGCGTTGCGCTCGGGGCGGCTCGCCGGTGAGGCCGCCGCCGCGGGACGCCCGCAGGACTACCCGGGGCAGGTGCAGCGCACGCTGGAGCCCGAGATGGCCGCCGGCCGGCTGCTGGTGCGGGCGTACACCGGCGCGCCCGGGCTCTTCCACGGCCTGCTCGTCGGGCCCGGCTTCGGCCTGTTCAGCCGGCTCGTCGACGGGCGCAGCACGTACGACCGGCAGCTGCGTCGGCCGGCCGCCCGCCGGGTGCTCGAACGGCTCGCCGCGCGGACCCCGCCGGACGCCGACCGCGCTTAGCCGTCGATCGGGTCGCGCACGATCGGGCAGCTCATGCACCGTGGGCCGCCCCGGCCCGAGCCGAGCTCCGAGCCGGGGATCCGCAGCACCTCGATGCCGGCGTCCTCGAGCCGGGCGTTGGTCTGCACGTTGCGCTCGTACGCGACCACCAGCCGCGGCGCCAGGGCCAGGGTGTTGTTGCCGTCGTCCCACTGCTCGCGCTCGGCCGTCACCGGATCGAGGCCGGTCTCGATCACGCGCAGCCGCTCGATGCCCATGGCCCGGGCCGCTGCGGTCAGGAACGGCTCCGCGCGGCTCACCCCGTGCGCCGTCACCGTGTACGCCCGCAGCACGTCGGCGACCGGCGGATACATGACCACGGCGTCGACGTCGACCATCGTGCAGACCGTGTCGAGATGCATCGTCGCGCGCTGCTGGGCGATGGGGACGGCGAGCACCGTGTGCACCACGCCCGCGGCGAGCACCCGCGCGGCAAGCGTCTCCGCGCCCGCAGCGGTGGTGCGCTCGCCGACCCCGACGGCGGCCACCCCGGGCGCGAGCAGCAGGACGTCGCCGCCCTCGAGGTGGGCATCGCGCTGTGAGCCGCCGTCCGCGCCGTAGATCATCGCGGCGTCGGCGAACCGCGGGGCGTAGCGGTAGACCGCCCGCGTGATGGTCGCCTCCCCGACGCGGGCGGGCATGCTCGGGCTGGTCACCGCGACGGCGTCACCGAGCCAGACCGACGAGTCGCGGGTGAAGAGCAGGTTGGGCAGCGGCGGCACCACGAAGCCGGCCGGCCCGTGCAGCCGGCCCACGAGACCGTCGAGGGCGGTGCGCAGCGCCGGGTCACCCCGCTCCCGGCCCTCCTCGTACGAGAGCCCGGCGGTGAGCACCTCGGCGAGCGGGTCGGCGGCCATGGCCAGCAGGTGCTCGCGCAGCGCCTCGGCCAGCGCCGGGCCGACCGTGCGGAGGGCGACCGCCGCCTCGACCAGCTCGGCCCGGGCGGCGGGGACGTCGAGCACCGAGACGAGCAGGTCACGCAGGTACAGCACCTCGACCCCGCGCTCGGTCAGGACGGAGGCGAAGGCGTCGTGCTCCTCCTGCGCCCGCTCCAGCCACGGGATGGCGTCGAAGAGCAGGTCGCCGGAGTTGCGCGGGGTGAGGCGCTTGAGCTCGTCGCCGGGCCGGTGCAGCAGCACGGTGCGCAGCCGGCCGACCTCCGACGTCACGGACATTCGGTGAGCCTGGACGCGTCAGGCGTGGATGACGAGGGTGCCCTCGGGGAGCGGGTCGCCGCGCCGGATCAGCGGGGCGAGCGCGGCACCGATGAGCGTGATGACCGCGGCGACGAGCATCGCCGTGTGCAGCCCGCTCATGAACGCGGCGTGGCTGCCCTGGGTGATCGCGGCGGCAACATCGGCCGAGGTGCCCGGCGGCACCGGGGCGACCCCCTGCCCGACGACCTCCTTGCTGGCCTGCAGCTGGCGCGCGAGGTCGGGGCTGACCCCGGCGTTGGTGAGCTTGTCGAACAGCACGCCGCCCACCCGGCCGGCGAGCAGCGAGCCGAGCACGGCCGTACCGAGGACGCCACCGAGCTGGATGGCGGTGGACTGCAGACCGCCGGCGACCCCGGCGAGATCGACGTCGACATTGCCGACGATCGCCTCGGTGGACGCGGAGATGACCATGCCGATGCCGAGCCCGAGCAGGATGAACTCCGGCCACAGGTGGATGTAGGAGGAGTCCGGCTCCAGGCTGGTGAGCAGGAAGAGCGCGAGGCTGGTGGACAGCAGGCCGGCGCAGATCGGCACCCGGGCGCCGTACCGGTTGGTGATCCGGGCCCCGAGCGGGCTGCTCAGCGAGAAGACGGCGGTCAGCGGTAGGGTGCGCAGCCCGGCCTGCAGTGCCGAGTAACCCGAGACGCTCTGCAGGTACAGCGAGACGAAGAAGAGCACGCCGAACAGGGCGAAGAAGTTCAGCAGGACGATGAGCGAGCCCATCGAGACCGAGCGGTCCTTGAACACCGAGAGCGGCAGCAGCGGGGCCTTGAAGCGCGACTCGATGGCGACGAACGCCATCAGCATCACGACGCCGAACCCGAGCAGGCCCAGCGTCTTCGGGCTGCCCCAGGTCCACTCCTGCGCCTTGACCAGCGCGAAGATCAGCGCGCAGAGACCGGCGGCGAGGGTGACGACGCCGCCCCAGTCGATCGGGCAGCGGTGGCTCTCCTTGCTCTCCAGCAGGTACGGGATGCCGAAGCCGAGGGTGAGCAGTGCCACCGGCACGTTGAGGTAGAAGACGGACTCCCACGACACGTTGTCGACCAGCAGGCCGCCGAGGATCGGGCCGGCCGCGGTGGCGGCACCGGAGATCGAGCCCCAGGTGCCGATGGCCTTGGTCAGCCGGCGCGGATCGGTGAAGGCGCTGCGCAGCAGGGCGATCGTGTTGGGCAGCAGGATCGCCCCGAAGGCGCCCTGGAGCGCCCGGAAGGCGATGACGCCCGTGATCGAGCCGACGAGGCCGATCATCACCGAGGTCAGCGCGAAGCCGGCGACCCCGATGAGGAACAGCTTCTTGCGGCCGTAGCGGTCGCCGAGCTTGCCGCCGACGATGAGCAGCACCGCGAGCGACAGCAGGTACGAGTTCGTGACCCACTGCAGGTCGGCGAGCGAAGCGTGCAGGTCTTTGGCGATGAACGGGTTGGCGATCGACACCACGGACCCGTCGATTCCGACCATCATCACGCCGAGGGAGACGACCAGGAGCGTAAGCCGGGGATGACCGCGCCGCGACGGACGCTCGGCGGGGGTCACGAACTCGCCCTCGCGGTCTTGCAGCATGGTCATATCGGCACGCTACCTGTGACACGTCAGCGACTGACACATGGCGCCGTGTGACCTCAGCCTCGCCGTTTGCTCATCCAAGCGTGTCACACTGTGAGCCATGACCCTGACGTCGGCCGTGCCCGAGGTGGCGCCGGACGCCGCCCAGGCCGCGGCGGCCGTCCGCACCGGGCCCGCCCGCCGGCCGCTCACCGAGCGTCGCATGGCCCGCACCCGCCGCGAGCTCGCCGATGCCGCCGGTCGGCTCTTCGTCGAGAAGGGCTACGACGCCACCACCGTCGAGGACATCGTGGCGGAGGTCGAGATCTCGGCCCGCACGTTCTTCCGCTACTTCGGCAGCAAGGAAGAGGTCGTCGCCACCCTGTGGCGCTACGGCATCGACGAGATCGTCGACGAGCTGCGCGCCGTCCCGGCCGACAAGCCGCTGCTCGAGGCCGTGCGTGCCGCCGCAGGTGCGCAGTGCCGGCACGCCGCCGACAACCCGGCGTCCACCCGGTCGTTCATCCGCATGGTCCGCGAGACCCCGGCGCTGCACGCGCGCCGCATGCAGGAGGCCTACGGCCAGCAGCAGATCCTCGCCGAGTGCATCGGCGAGCGGCTCGGCCGGCCCGCGGGTGACCTTCGGGTCAACCTCATCGCGGGAGCGGTGGTGATGGCGTTCAGCACCGCCTTCGACCGCTGGGCCGACACGAGCCCCGCGGTCGGCGATCCCGGCCCGGCGTCGCTGGTCGACAAGGCGCTCGCCGAGCTCAGCACACCTTTGCTGCCGGACTGACCCTGCTGCCCGACTGACCCTGCTGCCCGCTCAGGTCTCACGGCGTACGTACGCCGCCTGCGCCTCCTTCAGCACCTCGGTGACCGGCCGGCCGAGGCCCCGGGCGGCGGCGGCGACGTCGTCCCACTCCGGCATGGCATTGACGATCGTGCCGTCCGCGGCGAGGCCGATCTTGACCGCGATCGTGTGGCCACCGACGGAGACCTGGACGAACGCCCGCTCGAGCGCCGTCTTCGTGGTCGCCGATTCGCGGACGCCGAGCGTGGTGCTCTCGCGGAACAGGACGTCGCGCACCGCGGCGACCCGCTCGGCGGCGGCCAGGGCGTGCACGGTGTGGGCCGGCCGCCCCTTCTTCATGAGGATCGGGGACAGCCAGGCATCGTCGGCGCCCGCCTCGAGCAGCGCGGTCAGCACGTGCGGCCAGGCCCGCGGGTCGAGGTCGTCGACGTTGGCCTCGATCACGACGTGGGGCTCGATCCGCGGCGGGGCGGTCGGGTCCGGTGCCTCCGGCTCACCGAGCAGCAGCCGTACGACATTGGGGCGCCCCGCGCGGTCGCGGGCACCCGCGCCGGTGCCCACCGCCTGCAGCCGCAGCGCCGGCAGGTCACGGCTCTCGTCGGCGTGCGCCACGACGAGCGCCGTGCCGGTGGGGGTGGCCAGCTCGACGTCACCGCCGACGACGATCGGGATCCCGGACCGTACGAGCAGGGCGGTCACGGCCGGTCCCGGCACCGACAGGGTGCCGTGCTCGGTGAGAACGGTGCCGCCGCCGACGGCGAGCGAGCTCACCAGCAGCTGCTCGAGACCGAGTGCGGCCAGCCCGGCGCAGACCCCGGTGACGTCGGCGAGCGCGTCGAGCGCCCCGACCTCGTGGAAGTGCACCTCGTCGGCGGGGATGCCGTGGACCTCCGCCTCGGCCGCGGCGAGCAGGGCGAACGTGCGGTGCGCGCGCTCGGCGACCTGCGGGGTGAGCCGGTCGAGCAGCGCCTGCACGTCGGGCAGGGTGCGCCGCGGCGGGTGCAGCTCGGAGGTGAGGACGTGGACGCGGGTGGCCGCGAGGCCGGCCCGGCGTACCGGCTCGACCGTGAGCTCGATGCCCAGCTCGAAGCGGTCGACCTCGGCCTGCATGAGCCCGAGCGGCACCCCGGCGCCCACCAGCGCGCCGAGCAGCATGTCGCCGCTGACCCCGCTGGACAGGTCCAACCAGCCGATCACGTGGCCTTCCCGGCCCGTCGCGCGACCCGGGCCGCGAAGACGCCGGCGCCGAAGCCGTTGTCGATGTTGCAGACGGCGACGCCGGGGGCGCACGAGTTGAGCATCCCGAGCAGGGCGGCGAGCCCGCCGAAGCTCGCGCCGTAGCCGACGCTGGTGGGCACCGCGACCATCGGCACCCCGGTCAGCCCGCCGACCACGCTCGGCAGTGCACCTTCCATCCCGGCGACGACGATCAGGCAGTCGGCGATCTCGAACTCCGGACGGGCGGCGAGGATGCGGTGCAGCCCGGCGACGCCCACGTCGTTGATCCGCACGACACCGGCCCCGAAGGCCCGCGCCGTGACCGCGGCCTCGGCGGCCACCGCGCCGTCCGAGGTGCCCGCCGACAGCACCGCGACCAGGCCCTGCGGCTCCGGCGCCGACCCGACGACCACCGTGGTGCCCTCGACGAGCAGGTCGGGCCAGCGCTCCCGGAGCGCGTCGACCGTGGCGGGGTCGGCCCGGGTGACGAGGGCGGGACGGGCGCTGCCGTCACCGGTCAGCGCCTCGACGATGGCCCGGGTCTGCTCCGGGGTCTTGCCGGCGGCGTAGACCACCTCGGGATCGCCCGTGCGCAGGCCGCGGTGGGTGTCGAGGCGCGCGAAACCGAGGTCGGCGACGCCGGCCAGCGGCGCCGCCAGCTGCTCGGTCGCCTCACCTGCCGACACCTGCCCGGCCGCCACCCGGTCGAGCAGCGCGCGTACCTCCTGCTGATCCACCCACACAACCTAAGCTCGTGCGTGTGCTCCTGACCTATCTCGGCCCGGCGGGCACCTTCACCGAAGCCGCGCTGCGCACCACGCCGGAGGCGCAGCACCCGCAGGCGCAGCTGCGCCCGGAGGCCACGGTCATCGCCGCGCTCGACGCGGTCCGCACCGGCGAGGCGGAGGCGGCGCTCGTCCCGTTCGAGAACTCCGTCGAGGGCGCCGTCCCGAGCACGCTCGACGAGCTCGCCACCGGCAGCGCGCTGCAGATCCGACGTGAGGTGCTGCTGCCGATCCGCTTCGCCCTGCTCGTACGCCCGGGCACCGCTGCCGAAGACATCCAGGTCGTGTCAGGTCATCCGCACAGCCTTCCGCAGTGCCGGCACTGGCTCGCCGACCACCTGCCGCACGCGCAGTGGCGGCCCGCGGCGTCCAACGCCGACGCGGCCCGCGAGGTCGCGGCGGGCACGGTCGACGCGGCACTCGCCGGGGCGTTCGCCGCTCCCACGTACGGGCTGGACGTGCTGGTCGACGGCGTGCAGGACCGCGACGACGCCATCACCCGCTTCGTGCTGGTCGGCGCCGGGGGGGCGGCACCCGCGTACACGGGGGCCGACCGCACCACGATCGTCGCCTTCGAGCTGCACGACCATCCGGGCGCGCTCGCCGACATGCTCACCGAGTTCAAGATCCGCGGCGTCAACATGACCCGGCTGGAGTCGCGGCCCACCGGTGAGGGGCTCGGGCGCTACTGCTTCTCCATCGACTTCGACGGGCACATCGCCGAGATGCGGGTCGGTGAGGTGCTGATGGCGCTGCACCGCATCTGCGCCGAGGTGCGCTTCCTCGGGTCCTACCCGCGGGCCGACGGGATCGCCGGGCCGGTGGGCCGCGGGGTGAGCGACGTCGACTTCCGCGCCGCGTCAGACTGGCTCGCCGACCTGCGGGGCCGGGGCTGATCCGCGCGCCGCTGATTTCGAGGGCGTCGGTAGGCTCGGCCGGGTGATCGACCTGCGCGTACTGCGTGACGACCCGCAGCGCGGACGCGACAGCCAGCGTGACCGGGGCGGTGACCCTGCGGTCGTCGACGAGCTGCTCGAGGCGGATGCGGCGCGCCGGGCGGCGGTCACCCGCGCCGACGCCCTGCGGGCCGAGGCCAACACGGCGAGCAAGGGCATCCGGTCGGCGTCCGCCGACGAGCGGCCCGCGATGATCGCGCAGGCCAAGCAGCTCAAGACCGAGCTCGGCGAGGCGGAGAGCGCCCAGAGCGCGGCAGAGGCGGCGCTGACCACGGCGCAGCTCGCCATGCCCAACCTCGTCGAGGGGGCACCGCCCGGGGGCGAGGACGACTACGTCGTCCTGCGCGAGGTGGGCGCCAAGCCGACGCTGGCCGATCCGCTCGACCACGTGGAGCTCGGCGCCCGGCTCGGCGCCATCGACGTCGAGCGCGGGGCCAAGGTCAGCGGCTCGCGCTTCTACTTCCTCACCGGCGTCGGCGCGCTGCTCGAGCTGGCGCTGCTGAATCTCGCGGTGTCGCGCGGGGTCGCCGACGGGCTCGTCCCGGTCATCCCGCCGGCGCTCGTGCTGCCGTACGCGATGGAGGGCACCGGCTTCCTCGGCGCCCACGCCGACGAGGTCTACCGGGTCGATGACCACTACCTCGTCGGCACGAGCGAGGTGCCGCTGGCGGCCTACCACTCCGGCGAGATCCTCGACGCGGCGACGCTGCCCCGGCGCTACCTCGGCATCTCCCCGTGCTTCCGTCGCGAGGCCGGCTCCTACGGCAAGGACACCCGCGGCATCATCCGGGTGCACCAGTTCGACAAGGTCGAGATGTTCAGCTACGTGCTGCCGGAGGCCGCGGCCGCCGAGCACGAGCGGCTGCTCGCCGCCGAGGAGGCGATGCTCACGGCGCTCGAGCTGCCGTACCGGGTGATCGACGTCGCCGCCGGCGACCTCGGCTCGAGCGCGGCGCGCAAGTTCGACTGCGAGGCCTGGCTGCCGTCGCAGCAGCGCTGGCTGGAGCTGACCTCGACATCGAACTGCACCGAGTTCCAGGCCCGACGCCTGGGCGTGCGTACCCGATCTGCCGAGGGCACGGTCGGCCCCGTCGCGACGCTCAACGGCACGCTCGTCGCCATGGCCCGCACCATCGTCGCGATCCTCGAGAACCACCAGCAGCCCGACGGGTCGGTGCACGTGCCGGCCGCGCTGCAGCCCTACCTCGGCCGCGAGGTCCTCACCCCGGTCGCGGCGTGAGCACGGATCCCGTGAGCTCGGCGTCCCCTTTCCCACCGGCACCGCGGGTCATCGCGTCCGACCTCGACGGCACCCTGGTCGACTCCCGCGGCCGGATCAGCCCGCGTACGCGTGCCGTCCTCGACCGGGCCCGTGACGCCGGGGCGCTGCTGGTCTTCGTGACCGGCCGTCCGCCGCGGTGGATGGACTCCGTGATCGAGGAGACGGGCGCGTCCGGGCTCGCGGTGCTGGCGAACGGCGCCTACGTGTACGACCTCGAATCGCGGGAGATCGTACGGCAGCACACGCTCGACGTGGCGAGTGCCGAACGGCTGGTCAAGGCCATCCGCGACGAGCTCCCGGGCGTGACCTTCGCGGTCGAGTCCCGCGCCGGCTTCGCCCACGAGCCCGAATACGTGCCGGCCTGGCCAGGCGACAACACGGTGATCGGCGCGATCGCCGAGCTCCTGACCGACCCGGTCGCCAAGCTGCTGGTCAAGCACCCCGACCGCGGCCCCGACGACATCCACGACCTGGTCGCCGCGCTGGCCGGCGAGGACGCCACGGTCACGTATTCGGGCGACGTGCTGCTTGAGATCAGCGGCGCCGGGGTGAGTAAGGCGTCGACCCTCGAGGCGGTGTGCGCCGAGGCCGGGGTCGGCCCCGACGGGGTGGTGGCCTTCGGCGACATGCCCAACGACGTGCCGATGCTCGCGTGGGCCGGCTGGGGGGTGGCGGTGGGCAACGCCCATCCGAAGGTGCTCGCCATCGCCGACGAGGTCACCGCCTCGAACAACGACGACGGGGTCGCCCAGGTGCTGGAGCGACTCTTTCTTTGAGCGACACCGGCCCTTGATCGACACCAGCCCGTAGCCGGCCGAGGCGGCCCCCGCTGCAGCTGGGCCGTTACAGGTACTGGCCGCCGCCGATCCCCTGATCGTGCTGGTCGGGCATGGTCCCGGGGCCGCTCGGGCTGCCGGGAAGCATGCGCATCTGCTGCATCTGCTGCAGCTGGTTGCGCGCCGCCATCTGCTGCGCCACCAGCGCCGCCTGCAAGCCGTGGAAGAGCCCCTCGAGCCAGCCGACGAGCTGGGCCTGGGCGATGCGCAGCTCGGCGTCGCTCGGCACCTCGCCCTCGGTCAGCGGCAGCGAGATGCGGGCGAGCTCGTCGCGCAGCTCCGGCGACAGGCCGTCGGCGAGCTCCCGGATCGAACTCTCGTGGATGTCACGCAGCCGGCTGCGGCTCTTGTCGTCGAGGGGAGCGGCACGCACCTCCTCGAGCAGCTGCTTGATCATGGTGCCGATACGCATGACCTTGTCCGGCTGCGAGACCATCTGCTCGATCGGCGTGCGTCCGTCCTCGGCGGTCTCGGCGCTCGCGTCCGACTCGCCGGTCACCGACTGCCCGTCCGGGCCGATCACGACAATGCGGGGATCCTGCTCACTCATGAGGGCAATCGTGCCCGTCCGGAGCGGATGCAGACGCACGGGGACCCTCGGGACGGCTTTCGAAGGAGTGGTGGAGTGAGCGACAACGACCCCTGGGCGTCACCGGGGAGCCGGCGACAGCCCGAAGCCGGGCCGGGTCCGACCGCGCCGCCTCCCCAGTACGGCCAGCCCCAATACGGTCAGCCCCAGTACGGCCCGCCATCTCAGTACGGCCCGCCACCTCAGTACGGCCCGCCACCCCAGTACGGATACCCGCCGTCCGGTCCGCCCGGTTACGCCCAGCCGCTGCCCAAGCGCGGCGGCTACAAGACGCTGCTCTGGATCCTCGGCACCGTCGGCGTGCTCGTCCTCGGCGGGTGCGGGGTCGGCATCTTCTTCGCCGCGCGCACCGTCACGCAGAATGCGGACACGGTCAACGCGTTCCTCAAGGACGTGCGCGACCAGCGGTACGCGGCTGCGTACGACCGGATCTGCCCGAGCAGTCGCACCGAGGTGTCGGAGTCCGCGTTCACGGCGCAGCAGCGCGAGGCGGTCACCGACGGACGGGCGCTGACCTCGTACGACATCACCTCGTCGTCGACGGACGACACCAACGGCGTCACGACCCGTACGGCGGCGGGCAACCTGTCCTTCGCCGATGGTCGGAGCTACTACGCCGCCTTCTCGCTGCGCCGCGAGGACGGCCGGCTCTGCATCACGACCGGCTTCGATCTCAGGGGCTGACCTGCAGCAG
This sequence comes from Frankiaceae bacterium, assembly GCA_965199805.1. Lineage (GTDB taxonomy): Bacteria > Actinomycetota > Actinomycetes > Frankiales > Frankiaceae > DATAZK01. Next base: position 2,063,255 of record CBDATO010000001.1, read on the forward strand.
CACCTTGCCGATGTGGCCGGGCGCGTCCATCGCGCGGTGGGCCTCAGCGGCTTCGGCGAGCGGGAACACCTGGTCGATGACCGGTTGGATCCGTCCGTCGGCGACGGCCGGCCAGACCTCGCGGACGACCCCGGCGCAGATGCGTGACTTCTGCCCGGCCGGCCGGCCGCGCAGGGTCGTGGTCAGGAACGACAGGCGTTTGGGCAGCATCGCCCCGATGTTGAGCTCGGCCTTCGAGCCACCCTGCATGCCGATGGTGACGAGCCGTCCGTCGGGGGCGAGTACGTCGAAGTTGCGGGCCAGGTACTTGGCGCCCATGTGGTCGAGCACCACGTCGGCGCCGTGGCCGTCGGTGGCGTCCCGCAGCGCCGCGACGAAGTCCTCGTCGTGGTAGTTGATCGTGATGTCGGCGCCGAGCTCTCGGCAGCGGGCGAGTTTGTCGGGGCTGCCCGCCGTCACCGCGATCCGGCACCGCGGACGCAGCGCCCGGACGAGCTGGATGGCCATGGTGCCGATGCCGGAGGCGCCGCCGTGGATGAGCAGCGTCTCGCCGTCCGCGAGGGTGGCGGTGAGCCCGAAGTCGTCGGTCGGCTGTCCGAGCAGGTTGGACCACACGGTGGCCGCCACCTCCGGCAGTGCCGCGGCCAGGACGAGGTCGACGCCGGCCGGCACCGGCATGACCTGTCCCGCGGGCACGAGCACCTGCGAGGCGTAACCGCCTCCGGCGAGCAGGGCACAGACGGGGGTGCCGACCTCGAAGCCCACGCCGGAGCCGACGGCGGCCACGGTGCCGCTGCATTCCAGGCCGACGATCTCGGAGGCACCGGGCGGCGGCGGATAGTTGCCTGACCGCTGCGCCACGTCAGCCCGGTTTACCGCGCTGGCGACCACGTCGATGAGCACCTCGCCGGGTCCCGGCGCCGGCAGGTCGGGCACCTCGCGCAGCTGCAGGACCTCGGAACCACCGGGGGCGTCGAACGTGACGGCACGCATGCCGCTACGCTATGCCGTGGGGCGGCGTCCGCGCCCGGTCAGGTGAGGCTGCGGACCGCCGACGCCACCTCGACCGGCTCCTCGAAAGCGATCATGTGCCCGGTCTCGAGCGGGACGTAGCGGGCGAGAGCCAGCGAGGCGGCCAGGTCGGCGCCGGCGCGCGGCGGCAGGATCTGGTCGCGCGAGCCCTGCAACACCACGGCCGGCACCGACTGCACCGCCGGCTGCGCCACCGTGCGGCGCAGCTCCTCGTCGTCGCGCACCATGAAGCGCTGCTCGTGGGCCGCCGCCTCCCAGACGTGACGCTCCCGCCAGACCTCGAAGCCGAGCCGGGCCTCGCGTGACGCCTCCTCGTCCAGCCGACTGCCGCTGGCCCGGGCCAGCAGGTTCGCGATCCCGGGCAGGGTGTGGTTGGCGATCGGGACCCCGAGTGCCGTCACGGGGCGCAGGGCCAGCACCCGGTCGAAGAACGTGACGTCGCCCCGGCCGCCCACCGACGCGACGAAGACGATGCCGCGCACCCGCTTCGGCTCCCGGGCCGACAGCTCGATAGCCGCGCCACCCGCCCAGGAGGCGGCGACCAGCACGGCCTCGTCGATCTGCTCCGTGTCGAGCAGCTCGAGCAGCGCGTCGGCGTTGCCCTTCCAGTCGAGCGCCTGCTGCCCGTCGCCCGCGTATCCGGGACGGTCGACCGCGATCACGCGATGGTCGTTGGACAGCAGCGGGACGACCCGGTACCAGTCGGCGGCCGTGCCCGGCTGGCCGTGCAGGAAGACGACGACCCGCGCGTCGACGGCACCCCCGAGGCGAGGGCCTTCGTCGACCGTTGCGCGCACCTTGTGACCGTATGGGGAAACGCGCGGCTACCGGTGTTGCCGACATCGAAATCGACGCACATCTTCGACCTGCGCACACGAGCGGCGGGGCAGCCCCACAGCCGCCGGGCCACGGCAATGCGCGGCTGCGGACCGCCGACGGGCGAGGATGGGCCGGTGGAGGACGAGTACGGCCGGCCGTTGTCCGAGGACGGCCGTTGGGTGTGGGACGGCAGCGAGTGGCGGCCGACCTCGGCGGATGCGCCGGGGTACGCCCCCGACCCGCGCTACGGCGATCCCGCCACCCGTGCCTACGACGCCCGTGACGCCGGGGGCGGCTTCTACGCCGGTGCCGAACGGCCACCGCCGCCGGGCAGCGCCGAGGGCCGGCCCGCGGGATACCCGCCGCCGCCGGCGCCCTGGTACAAGCGCCCGGGGGTGATCGCGGCGATCATCGGGGCGCTGCTCGTCCTCATCGCCGTGCTCGTCACGGTGCTGCTCCTCACCGGCGGGAGTGACGGCAAGCCGCAGCCGACACCCACGCCGACCCCGTCCGTGAGCCCCACCCCGACGCCCACCCCGAGCCCGTCACCGACCCCGTCGCCCACCCCGACCCCGACGCCCACCCCGACGCCGACGCCCACTCCCACCGGTCCGGCGACGATCGCCGCGGGCGTCTACGCGTGCACCTCGGGCGGCCAGTCGCTCGGCACCATCACCTTCGCCGGCACCCAGTACGTGACCGGCAACAACGGCGACGGGACGTACGACTACGACCCCGTCACCCGGCAGATCAACTTCACCGGCAGCGACCTGGGCCCGTACACCGGCACGTACGACCCGCAGGCCCGCCGGCTCGACCTCGCGACGGGCTCGACGCGGGTGGTCTGCACGCTGTCGTCCTGAGGGTTCGACGCGGCGACCCCTGGCGGTAGCGTGTCGCCTGCCAGGAGGGCTCGCCTAGTGGCCGATGGCGGCGGTCTTGAAAACCGCTATGGGGTTTGCGCCTCATCGTGGGTTCGAATCCCACGCCCTCCGCGTTCTGTCCGGCTCACCGCCGACGGGCCTTGCCGGGCTCCTGGGACGGCATCGACTGCTGGTTCGGCAGGTCGATGACCTCGGGCGCCGTCACGAAGGGCACCGGATCGGTGAGCGTCGGGCAGCCGGCCTGCAGGTCGAGCGGGGTGTCCGGGAGCTGCGCGGCGGCGTTGTCCGGCTTGGTGAAGCCGAGGGCCGTGGTGAGGTCGCCGACCGTCCTGCGGCGCCAGTCGCTCATGTTGGGCGCGACGATCCCGAAGCGCTGCTCCAGCAGGAGCGCTGCCGAGTTGTGGTCGAAGACGGTGGAGTCGACGTAGCCCCCGGCGCTGAACGGCGAGATGATCATCGCGGGAACGCGGAAGCCGAGCCCGACCGGCCCGGCCGTGCCCCCGGAGTCGCCCGGGAGCGGTGACGCGGTGACGTACTCACCGGGCGTGCCGGCAGGTGCCGTGGGCGGGGTGACATGGTCGAAGAAGCCGCCGTTCTCGTCGTAGTTGAGGACCACGACGGTCTTGGCCCAGAGCTCCGGGTTGGCCTGCAGGGTAGTCAGCATGCGGTGGATGAAGTACTGGCCGGCTGCGGGCGACCCGTTCGGGTGCTCGGAGTAGGCGAGGGGTGGGAGCACCCAGCTGACCGACGGCAGGGTGCCGTTCTTCACGTCCGCCTCGAAGTCGTCCGGCCAGCTGGGCAGGAACGCCTTCTGGTAGAGCGGTGAGCCAGGCTTGGTGACGTACTGCTTGAAGAAGAGCATCACGTTGAAGCCGTCGGCGAGCGCCGAGTCGACGTCCGGGCCGACCGAGGTGCCCGGCTGCTGGTAGATCTTCCAGCTGACGCCCTTGTCCTCGAGCACCTCGGGAATGGTGTCCCACTCGACGGACGCGACCGCGTCCTTGGCGTTGCTGAAGCCGGGCGTCTCGAGCACGGGGCCGCCGTGCGCCCCGGTCGGGTCGAGCATCCCGGACATGAAGGTGATGCGGTTCGGCATCGTGGGGCCGATGACCGAGCAGAAGTAGTGGTCGAGGATCGTGTAACGGCCGGCGAGGGCGTAGTAGAAGTCGAGTTGCTTGCGCGCGAAGTAGCCCATGACGAGCGGGCCGTGCGTGGGCCTGCTGCGGCAGCCAGTCGTGGATCGGGATGTCCACGTTGCCCGCGCACAGTTGGGCCGTCGCTGACGCCAGGTTGTACGGCAGCAACGTGCTCTGCGCCCCGCCCGGCCACGCCTGCGCGCAGTTGCCGTACCCCTGCTTCGGTCGGTCGTCGAAGCCGCGGACACCGGGATAGGTGCCGAAGTAGTGGTCGAAGGACCGGTTCTCCTGCATGAGGAAGACCACGTGCTCGACGGCGCCGAGGTCCGAGCCCGGTGTCGGCGTCGGCTTCACCAGGGGTGCCGGCGACGATCCGCACGCGCTGGCCAGCAGGCCGACGCCGGCCGCGCCGGCCGCACCCCCCAGCAGCGTCCGCCGCGTGAGCAATGGAGCAACGGACTCGTCCGACATGGGAACCCCCGGCCTTCCGGTGTGGCGGAACCCGCGCCCCGACTCCAAGATCATTGTGCTTGACCGCCGGTCGCGCGGGGGCATGCCCACGCAAGGGGCGATTCCAGGACAAACTTCGTCTCCTGGGAAAAGCCGCTGCCTTCGAGGTCGGCCACAAGGTCACCCCTTTCCTGCCCGCACCGGTTAGCGAAATCGATGTAGGTGCGGCCCATGGCGGCTGTTCGGCCCAACAATATCCGGCCGAATTGCGCCGTTACGGTGGTTTGGACAGATAAGGACGGAGGCCCGTAAAGTCGCAAACGGAGCAGTACCGATCCTCCTTCTGCCGAGCGGCATTCCGCCGTACGGAGCAATTCGAGGGGGCACCGAAATGGTTCGTTACGCAGGCAAAGTGGCAGCGGCGACACTGGGAGTCGCTGTGGTAGGGGTGGCGGCCGGATGTGCGCCGACACCGGCGCCGCAGTACCAGTACGGCGCCAATGCCTTCGGCAGCAGCTTGACCGCCGCGGGCTTGGTGAACTCCGGCCAGACCTTCCTGACGACGGTCGGCTGCACGACGAAGGCCGGCGTGGTCGGCAACAACCGCGGGGCGGCGACATCGCTCGGGCCGTTCGGCTCCGTCGGCGCCATCACGACGCGTGTCACCACGGTCGGCGGCTCGACCGTCGCCTCCAACGGCACCACCGACGTCGCGAACGTGCGACTGCTCGGCGGCCTGGTCACCGCCGACGCGATCCACCTCGCGAGCGCCACCAACCACTCGAAGCACGGCTTCGCGGTGCGGGGCTCGACGACCTTCGTGAACCTCAAGGTCCTCGGCGTCCGCTACCCGGCGACGATCCGTCCCAACACGGCGATCACGCTGCCCGGCATCGGCACGATCACGCTGAACGAGCAGGTCAACGATGTGAAGGCGAACACCGCTGGTCAGCGGGCGATCGCGCTGCACATCCGGACCAACCGGATCGACGTGCCCGGCCTGCCGCTCGGCGCCGATGTCGTCGTCGGTCAGGCGACGTCCGGCCTCTCCGGACCGGTCTCCGGCCGGCTCAACGGCATCGCGTACGGCACCAACCTCAAGGTCGGGTCGCTGCTCAGCTCCGGCCCGTCCGCACCGGCGTACCTGCCGTGCCGGGGCACCGACGGCAAGCTCGGCGTCAACACCACGGCGGGTGTCAGCCTCCCGGGCCTCGCCTCGATCGGGGCCGTCACCAACACCGACCGCGGGACCCTGTCGGCCAACGCGGGCAACGGCGAGACCACCTCGACCATCGCCGGCGTGAACCTGCTGTCCTCGCTCGTCACCGCTGACGCGATCAAGGCGGACGCCAGGATCGCGCTGGTGAACGGCAAGCGCACCACGTCCAGCGCCGGCTCCCGCTTCCTGGGGCTCCGGGTCCGCGGTCTGCCCGCCATCGGTGACAACGTCAAACCGAACACCAAGGTCAACATTGCCGGGATCGGCACGCTTTACCTGAACCGGGTCGTGCAGACGCCGACCAGCATGGAAATCCGCATGGTCGAATTGGTGCTCAGCACCCCGCAGGGCGGTCTTCCGGTCGGCGCCGACATCAAGATCGGGGTCGCGCAGGTGGGCCTTCGCTGAGAATTGACCCGAATGGCCCCATGCCCTTTGCCGCGACGCAAAGGGCATGGGGCTTTCAGCGATATGCCGGAAGAATCGGCGTACGCCCGATCGGTTGTGGGCCGGGTCGGCCGCCGCGTGCGGTGCTCCGGGGCGCATTCACCCGTACGGGTGAGCCGCCGCTTCCGTCCGGCGTAACCGTCAAATCACGCGTCTGCGCGGCCGAGGTAACGGGGGAGTCGCCGTACGCCCCCCGCGTCGGCGCGACCCACGGGCGAAGCAGGAGATCGACATGGCGTTACGCAAGAGCAGCACCGGCATCGTCGCCGGAGCGGCGCTCGTGACGGCGCTGGGCGCCTGCGGTCCTCTCGGCTGGGCGGCGGGCCACGGAGGACCGTCGAAGCCGGCGGCCAAGCCGACCGCCCCGGTCACCACCACGACCCCGCCGCGCGCGCACCATCCGCGTCCGACGTCGGGCCCCACCGCGAGCCCGACCGCAGCGCCGTCCACCACCGCGCCGCCGACGACAGCACCCCCGACCACCGCACCGCCGACGACCGCACCGCCGACCACCGCACCGTCCACCACCGCGCCGGCGTCGACGACGGACGCGTACGAGGCCCGGATCCTGGTGCTCGTCAACCAGCAGCGCGCGAGCGCCGGCCTGTCACCGCTGGTCGCGTCCACCTGCGCCGACGGCTTCGCCGAGAGCTGGGCCCCGGTGCTGCAGGCCAACGGCGCGCTCAGTCACCAGAGCCTCTCGCCGATCCTGACGAGCTGCCACTCCCGTACCGCGGGCGAGAACGTCGCCTACGGCAACGTGACGGCCGACCAGATGATGACCATGTGGATGAACTCGGCCGGTCACCGGGCGAACATCCTCAGCCCGAACTACACGGCGATCGGGATCGCCGCGGTCACCGACTCCAGCGGCCGGTGGTACGGGGTCCAGGACTTCACCGGCTGACCGGCCTCCCGTCCCGGCAGCTGCTCAGAGCAGGCCGAGCTTGCGCGCGATCTCCGGGTTGTGCTCGACCATGTCGCGGTTGAAGTCGGAGACGAACGGCCAGTCCTCGCCGGCCTCCGGAGCCTGCCGGAAGCGGCCGTACTCCGGGTCACCGGACCGCTCGACCCCGAGCACCGAGTACGCCTGCCGCTTGTAGGTGATGTTCTCCGGCTGCAGCTCGTGGGCGGCGTTGAAGTGCACGACCGCCCGCTCGCTCATGCCGTCCTGACGCCACAGGTGCTGGGCCAGCTCGAAGTGGGCCGCCGCCTGCGAGAGCGCGAGCGACCGCGGCTGCGAGCGGCTGATGACCTCATCGGAGGCGAGCACGTAACGGCTGCTGCTGCCGTTCGCGACCCAGTCCCGCAGCATCATGGCGTACGCCGCGCGCTGCTCGGTGTCGCCGATCATGGCGGCCATGCCCTCGGCGGTCGCACCCACCGCCGGCGGTGACGCCGGCTCCGGCGGGCGGACGACCTGCCCGTCCTCGTCGATCCACAGTGCCATCGGGATGTTCGTGACGCCGAAGCGCGCGTCCATCAGGTGCGTCTCGTCGATCAGCGACGGATGCGTGGACCCGGCTTCGGTGACGAACGGGCGCGCGATCTCGGCGCCGCCCATCTCCAGGCAGATGTCGACCACTTCGAAGCCTGAGGGGTGGAGCTCCTCGCGCAATGCCTGCCACCCGGGCAGGTCCCAGCGGCAGCCTCAATAAGGCGCCCACGCGACGGCGAGCACCTTCTGCCCGCGCAGCGAGGACAGGTGGAACGGGGTGCCGTCGAGGTCGGGCAGGGTGAAGTCGGAGGCGTCGGTGGTGGTGAGGGCGCGTCCGGTGAGGGTCTCGGGGCCGAGGGCCCAGAGACCGGCCGCCGGCTCCGCGACCACGGCGATGCCCAGCCGCTCGGTGGCGGCGACGGCGTCGAAGCCGCCGCCCGGCAGCGGGACGCACGCGTCGCCCTTGCAGGCGCCCTCCGCCTTGATCTCCCAGCCGGTGAGCCGGTGGAAGTCACTGGCCGAGAGGTCCAGCCGGTCGGTGAGCACGTGGTGAGCCTAGGGCGCGCGAGTCCGGCAGGTCAACGGCCGCGTGATCCGCGCGGGCGTCGGCTTTGTCCCGGGCGTCGCCTGCCGAAGGAACACGGACCCGGGATGCGGGTCGGACGGCGCGGAGAGGGACGAAGCATGACCAGTGGCGAGACGTACCGGCTCGTGACCCGGAGCGATTTCGACGGCTTGGTCTGCGCCATGCTGCTGCGCGAGATCGGCCTGGTCGACAGCATCCTGTTCGTCCACCCCAAGGACGTGCAGGACGGGGCCATCGCCATCGGCCCGGGCGACATCCTGACCAACCTGCCGTACGACGGCCGCGCCCACCTGGTCTTCGACCACCACGCCAGCGAGCTGCTGCGCAACGGCCGGCTGGCGTCCAACCACGTCATCGCCGCCGACGCACCGTCCGCCGCCCGGGTCGTCTTCGACCACTACGGCGGCCGGGAGCGCTTCCACTCAGTGTCGGACGAGCTGATGGCCGCGGTGGACCAGGCCGACAGCGCCCGCTACAGCCGCGACGACGTCCTCGACCCACAGGGCTGGACGCTGCTCAACTTCGTGATGGACAGCCGTACGGGGCTCGGCCGCTTCCACCACTTCCGGGTCAGCAACTACCAGCTGATGATGGATCTGATCGACGCCTGCCGCCGGCTCACCGTCGACGAGGTGCTCGCCCTGCCCGACGTCGCGGAGCGCGTCGAGCTCTACCGCAGCCAGAACGCGCGCTTCGTCGAGCAGCTGCAGCAGGTCTGCACGGTCGACGGGAGGCTCGTCGTCGTCGACCTGCGCGCCGAGGAGACCATCCAGCCGGGCAACCGGTTCATGGTGTACGCGCTGTACCCGGAGTCCGAGGTCTCGGTGCACATCATCCCGGGCAAGCAGAACCTCAACACCGTCCTCGCGGTCGGCAAATCGGTGCTGAACCGGGGCAACAAGCTCGACATCGGCGCGCTGATGCTCGGCTACGGCGGCGGCGGGCACGCGAACGCCGGCACCTGCCAGGTCGACCACGACGCGGCCGACCGGGTGCTCGGCGAGATCGCCGCCGAGGTCAACGCGGCGTCCCTCGCCGCTCAGGCCTGACGCAGGCCGGCCCGGTCAGGGCAGCCGGCGGGCGACCACTGCGTACAGCGGGTCGCTGCGCGAGTCCTCCGGCGTACGCAATGACACCTTCGGCTCGGTGAAGCCGCCGGCCCGGCGGATGTAGTCGGCCACCAGGCGGCAGCGTCCGGCGTCGTCGGTCATCAACCACCCGCGGATGGCCTTCGTCGGGAAGCAGCGGTTGGAGAACGTGATCGCCAGCACCCCGTCGGGCCCGAGGACCCGCGCGGCCTCGGCCAGCACCTCCACCGGCCGCACCAGGTAGTCGATCGAGACGCAGCACAGGACGGCGTCGAAGCGGGCGTCGTCGAAGGGCAGCACCGGATCGGCGTTGAGGTCACGGACGACGTGCTCGGTCGCCATGGGGTTCGCGTCGAGCTCGGCGGCGTTCATGCCGAGCACGACGAGCTCCTCCGGTGCCACGGCCAGGTGCGAGACCCATGACGACATCAGGTCCACGACGCGTCGCCCCGGCGTCGCGCCGTCGATCCCCAGCTCGGCGTACAACGCACCGACCGCACGGATCGCCCCGTCGTCGATGTGGGTGACGAGACGCGGCGGCAGGTAGAACGCCGGATCGGGTCGCGGGTCCTGCCGGTCGAAGAACCAGGAGGGGAACGCCTCGGGGTCAGCGGGGCGGGAGGACATCACGCACGTAGGAGTCCGGCAGGCCGTTGCTGTCGCCCGGCACGATCGCCGCCGCGGTGAGGAAGAGGATGTGGTTGCCGTCGGCGGACAGCACCGGCTGTGACGCCCCGCTGTCGAGCTGCCGGCCACTGGTGCTCACCGAGACGCGGGTCGTGACGCCCGTGTCGAGCTGACGGACGAAGACGTCGGTGTGCTTGTTGGTGTCGCCGGTGACCAGGTTCGTCGCGGCCGAGGTGAAGGCCACCTCGCGGCCGTCGGCGGAGATCGACTCGGGCCAGCTGGCGCCGTTGGCCTGCCGCCCACCGGCTCCGACCGAGGCCCGCTTCGTCGTGCCGGTGACCAAGTCGCGGACGAAGACGTCGAGCGCGCGGTTGGTGTCGCCGGCCACCAGGTTGGACGCGCCCGACTGGAAGGCGACGTAGCGCCCGTTCGCCGAGACCGAGGGGCCGGAGCTGACGGCGTTGGCCGCGCGGCCGCCCACCCCGACGGAGACCAGCACCGGCACGGCGGTCGGGCGGGTGCGGTCGATCCGGAAGACCTGGTTCTGCCCGGTGGTGCCGTCCGTGACGTCGTAGGCGATGTAGCGGCCGTCGTCGGAGATGGAGCCGCTGCCGAACGACGGGGAGAACTCGATGAGCGCGGCCCGGGTGGCCTTGCGGGTGACGGCGTCGTAGACCCACAGCTGCGAGCCGGGGAACTCCTCGGCAGTGGTCTTCATGAGCACATAGCGGCCGTTGCTCGAGATGTCGAGCAGGTCGGTGAAGTTGTCGAGGTGCGGCAGCTCGACCGTGACGCCCGTCTGCACGTTGCGCAGGAACGGCCGGTCGTAGCTGTGCGACTGCTGCGCACGGAAGACGTACGCGACCACGGGGGCGTTGCCTGCGAGCACCGGATTGCCGGCCGAGTAGTCCTCGCGGTCACCGCTGAACGGGGGGGTCTGCTTGCCGGCCGTGTCGAGAGACACCAGGTAGGTCTTGTTCAGGACGCGGTCGCGGACGAAGACATCGGGATCGGTGCCGTTCGTGTCCCGCGACACGAGGTTCCGCGACTGCGAGACGAAGCTGACGTAGCGGCCCGAAGCGGAGATCTGGTGGTCGGTGACGGCGGTGAGGGTGGAGCCGATGCCGCCGACCTGCTGACCCGAGCTCCCGATCGACGCGCGGGCGGTGGCGCCCTTGGCATACGAGGCGGCGTCGGCGCTGCCGGTGGCCAGCGGGAGCACGAGCGCGCTGAGGCCCACCCCGGCCACGACCACCTTGCCCGTCCGGTGGCTGGAGGTCTCGGCGCGCCGATGGCGTCCGACGTAGCTGCGGCCTTGCGCCTGCTGACCCATCACGTGCCCCCGTGTTCGCCGGTCGATGTCGCGCCGGGTCCGGTGGCGACCGGGACGGAGCGAGTGGGCGAAACCTAACGCAGGGTGAAGTGAAAACAGGCCATACCGCTGGTGAACCATACGAAGTGTCCATCATGTGATTACAACGAGTCACAATTGCGGACCTGAGAGTCGCTGACTGACGGGTTCGGTCGACGATGCGTGGCGGGAGAGACGCTGAGGGTCACGGAAGGCGCTGATCCGGGCAGCCGTGGAGCACCCGCACCATCGCGTCGCGCTCCGCGGGGGTGATCCACAGGTGGTAGCGCAGCTTCACGGACACCTGGCGGCTGACGTAGGTGCAGCGGAAGCTCTTGGCCGGCGGCAGCCACGTGGCCGCGTCACCGTCGCCCTTCTCCTGGTTGGTGTCGCCGTCGACCGCCAGCAGGTTGAGCGGGTCGTTGGCGAAGGCCCGCCGGGCGGTGGCGGACAAGCCCTGCGCCCCGGTCTGCCAGGCGGCGGACAGCGCCACCACATGGTCGATCTGCACCTCGTCGGCCTGGCTCTTGGAGAAGGTGATGCGCCCGCCGGTGTACGGGTCGGCCAGCACGCCGGCGACGACGACGCAGCCGCGGGTGCCGGCGCGGATCCGGATCGCCGTGAGATCGCGCCGCAGGACGTCGTCGCGGGTGTTGCAGCCGTTGCCGTCGACGTCGGCCCAGGCGGGCCCGAAGAGCGTGCGCTCGTAACCGGTGCGGGCGGCGCGGCCCTTCACCTCCAGCCCGCCGACGGCGGCGAGTGCCGACCCCGGCGGTGCCGAGGCGACGGTGGCCGCAGGATCGAGCGGACCGCTGCCGCCGCACCCGCCGAGCAGGCCGCCGCCGGCGAGGCCCACCGCGAGCAGCGCCACCAGGGTGCGCCGCGACCCGCGACGCCGCGGCCCAGCCGCAGATCCGTGCCCACGGCGCCACCAGTGCGCATACGCGCCGCTCAGCGCGACGGCGAGCAGCAGCGCGCCGAGCTCCAGCCGATAGCTGATGACGCCCCCCCCGATGATCGGTGCGGCCCGGGAGCCGCGTGAGCTCGACCGTAGGGCGAGTGACCGACAAAAGACCGTTCGTCCACAGGGGCGCCGCGCCGGGTCTCGCGGTCGGGCGGCTCAGGGCACGCGGATGCGCCCGGTCGCGACGACCGCCACCCGGCCGCTGACCCGCACCCGCTCGACCCGGCCGGCGGCCAGGGTGACGTCGGCGTGCAGCAGCGACGGCCGTCCCATGTCGGCGCCCTGCGTGATCGCGTACGCGTGCGTGCCGTCGCCGGACACGAGCCCGGTGTGCGCGAGCCATCCGCCGAGGCCGAGCGCCGCGGAGCCGGTGGCCGGGTCCTCGCCGATGTCGGCGGCGAACATGCGCGCGTCGAGGCGCAGCGGCCGTACGGACGGGTCGGCGATCTCGACGGCCAGCACGCCGAGCATGGCCGGCTCCAGCGCCGCCAACGCCGCGAGGTCGGGCCGGCAGCGGGCGAGCGCGCCGGGGCGGACGGGCAGGAAGGCGAAGGGGACGCCCGAGCCGCCGGTCGCGGGATGGGCCCCCTCGGCCGGGAGGTCGAGGTCTGCGGGGGTCAGACCGACGGCCTGCAGCAGCGGCCCCGCCGGGACGGCGTGCATGGCGGACGGCAGGGGCCCGGTCAGCCGCACCCCCGCGGGGTCGCCGTGCAGATCCGCGGGCACCTCGAGCTCGACGATGCCGGCGGCGCAGTCCTGCGTGCGGCGCCCGGGGGCCAGCTGCCCGAGGGCGGCGAGCGTCCAGGCCGCACCGACGGAAGGATGCCCGGCGAACGGCAGCTCGCCGGTTGGCATGAAGATCCGGGCGCGGTAGTCCGCATGCGGCGAGGCCGACGGGAAGACGGTCTCCGACAGGTTGAACTCGGCGGCGAGCGCCTGACACTGCTCCGTCGTGAGGCCGTCCGTGCCCAGCTCATCCGCGCCGAGCACGACGGCCAGCGGGTTGCCGGTGTACGGCCGGGGCGAGCCGTCGGGTGCCGTCAAGGCGAAGACGTCGACGACGGCGTAGTCCAGCAGGGGGCCGGAGCTGTCGAGCAGCGTGGCGATCAATGCCGTCTCCCTCTCGACTCGGGCTTCCAACCCTGCCAGTCGCGTGAGTCGGCCCCGCGGAAGGGAGCCAGGAGCGCCAGCAGCAGCAGTCCGACGAGTATCGCGATCCCGATCATGTGACCACCGTGATCGTCAGGTGGCTTGCCAGAAAGAGCCAATCAGGAGAAACTGGCCTGCATGAGCACAGCCATTGGCAGCCGGCAGCTGCATCGCTCGCTGTCCGGCTGGCAGGACGAGGGCCAGAACGGCCATGTGCCCACCTACCAGCGGCTCGCCGGCGCCGTCGCCGGCCTGCTCGTGGACGGTCGGCTGCCGACGCGCACCCGGCTGCCGAGCGAGCGTGACCTGGCATCAGAGCTGCAGGTCAGCCGCACGACCGTGACGTCGGCGTACGAGCGGCTGCGCGACGAGGGCTATCTGGTCAGCCGGCAGGGCTCCGGCAGCTGGACGGCGCTGCCCGCCGCACCGTCGGGCGGAACCGGCATCCTCATGCCGGGCCTCGTCTCCGCCGAGCTGCTGGACCTCGCGGTGGCCGCTCCCGGCCCGCCACCGGGTGCGCTCGAGCAGGCCACTGCGTCAGCGGCGGCCCGGCTCCCGCAGGAGCTCGCCGACGTCCGCCGGCTGTCGCCGCACGGCTATTACCCGGCCGGGCTGCCGGAGCTGCGGGCGCGTATTGCCGAGCGCTTCACCCAGCGCGGCGTGGCGACCAGCGCCGAGCAGATCCTCGTCTCGAGCGGCGCCCAAGGCGCCATCCACCTGCTGGCGGGACGCCTGCTCAGCCCCGGTGACGTGGTGCTCGTCGAGCAGCCGACGTATCCCAACGGGCTGGAGGCCTTCCGCCGCACCGGCGCCCGCCTCGTGCCGCTGCCCGTCACGACCGCCGGCTGGGACCTCGACCTGCTGGCCGAGACGCTGGCCGCCGTCCGGCCGCGCGTCGCCTATCTGCAGCCGGACTTCCAGAACCCGACCGGTGTGCTGATGAGCGAGGTGGAGCGCGAGCGCCTGGTCGCCGTCGCCCGCCGCAGCGGCACGCTGCTCATCATCGACGAGACCCATGTGGAGCTCGCGCTCGACGGCCAGCAGATGCCGGCGCCGGTCGCGTCGTTCGAGCGCGACGAGCGGGTGCTTACCGTCGGCTCGTTCTCCAAGGCGGTGTGGGGCGGGCTGCGCATCGGTTGGATACGCGGGGCGCCGCGCGTCATCGCCGACCTCGCCGCCGAGCGGGCCAGCGTCGATCTCGGGGCGCCGGTGCTCGACCACCTCGTCGGCGCCGAGCTCTTCCCGCAGCTCCCGCAGCTGCTCGCCGACCGCCGGCGTGACCTGGCCGAGGCCCGCGACGTGCTGATCCGGGCGGTGCGGACCCACCTGCCGGAGTGGGAGCCGAACCGGCCGGGCGGCGGCCTCTCGCTGTGGACCCGGCTCGACGGCCCCTACTCGACCGACCTCGAAGCCGCAGCGGTACGACACGGGCTACGGCTCGCGTCCGGCCCGCGGTTCGCGGTCGACGGCACCCTCGAGCGCTTCCTGCGGCTGCCGTTCACCCTCGACGTCGACCAGCTCGAGCCGGCGGTCGCCCGGCTCGCCGCCGCCCAGGCCGGACTGCGCGCCCTGCGCCGCCCGCTGGCCGCACCCCCGCTCATCGCCTGAGCAGGTCGCCCGCTGGCAGACTCCAGCCCATGAGCGTGGTGCGTATCAATGCGTTGCAGGTGCCCGAGGCGGCTCGCGAAAGCTTCGAGGCACGGTTCGCCAACCGGGCCGGGATGGTCGAGTCGGCCGAGGGCTTCGAGCACTTCGAGCTGCTGAAGCCGGTCGACGGCGGCGACCGCTACCTGGTCTACACCCGGTGGCGCAGCGAGGAGGACTTCCAGGCCTGGACGAAGTCGATGGCCTTCGAGCAGGGTCACGCGGCAGCCGGCGTGGGCCGCCCGCACGGTGAGGCCCCGGCCGCCGCTCGCGGCGAGCTGTGGTCGTACGAGGTGCTGCAGATCGCCGACAAGAAGGCCTGACCGCTACCAGCCGAGGACGGCGGTGCCGTTCGTCGAGTGCAGGTCGGCCACCGAGAGCAGGTCCTCACCGGCGCTCAGCGTGAGCGCCAGGTGGCGGCGTGACACCTGATCGGACGGGACGACCCGGAAGCCGCCCGGCTCGGCGCGGCCGAAGGTGACGGTGCGACCCGGCTCGAGACGCCACGAGCCGGGTTCCCCGTGTGCTGCGCCCGGTTGCATGGCCCACCACTGCCCGTCACGGCGGGCGACCAGCAGCTGCAGGTCGGCCGCCGACACGAGGTACTGCTTCGGCAGCGCGGCGCCCGCCTCGGTGCGCAGCCCGGTGTCCAGCGACAGCGTGGCCACCCCGCCCGGCGGGAGCCGGTAGCCGCCCGCGGCCGACGACTGCGGGCCGAGCGGGCGTACGTCGAGGACCAGCGCCGTCATGTCGTCCGGCTTGGCGCGTCCGAGGTCCGTGGCCTGCTCGTCGGGCTCGACTTGGGCGACGGCCCAGGCCTCGCTGACGGTGAGCTCGGCCGCCTCGGGCGCCGACACCCCCCGGCCCAGCACGTCCTGCAGCTGCCCGGTCGTGAGGTTGTCGTGGACGCCGTCGGTGTCGAGCACGAGCCGATCCCCCTCGGCCAGCTCGATGAGGTAGTGCCGGATGTCGTCGACGCCGTGGCCGGTGATCGCATTCGCCAGCAGGTGGCGGTGGGCGAACGCCGCGCGGTCGACGGGGTCGTCCAGGGCGGTGAGTGACGCGGCGGCGTCGAGCCGGTCCTGCCGGGCCTTGGCCGTCACCGGGTCGGGCTCGCTGAGGTAGGAGTGGTCGAGCGTGACCGTCTCCAGACGCCTACCGCGCAGCAGGTGCACCCGGCTGTCGCCGAGGTTGGCCACGGCGGCGACGAGCCGCGCGGGATCGGCGGGCTGCCGGCAGACCAGGACGACGGTGGCCGTGGTGGCGCTCGGCGAGGTGCTGGCCTCCGACCGCGTGGCGTCCCAGGCGGCGACGGCGGCGTCGGCGCAGGCCAGCGCCCGGTCGAGCAGGGCCAGCACGTCGCCGGGGTCGCGGCACGCGGGCAGCCCCGCCCGCACCTCCCGGTTGACCGCTTCGGTCGCGAGACCCGCCGCGGCCGCGCCGTCGCCGTGACCGCCCGCACCGTCGAAGACGCCGTACAGCCCCGCCGGGGGGTCGACCAGCAGCCGGTCCTCGTCGCGGTGGGACCGCCAGCTCATGCCGACGGACAGCTCGTCGGCCGCAGGCTCGATCGTCCGGAGCGGCAGCTCCATGGAGATCGTCGTCATGGGCCCGTCCCGATCGCGATCGGCGTCGGAGCGCCGAAGGGCCGGTGCACCGAACGGAAGTTCTGGACTGGCACTGTTGTACCCCTCCAGACGTCTCGTCGGCAGCAAGCCGCCAGTGCGTTGACTGATGATCGTCCCCGTGAGGCGGGGACGCCAGCACCGGCTGTCGGACTGCCGACTGTCGGGCTCCGGACTCCCCGGATGTGGCCGTGAGCACGTTCCCGGCAAACCCCCGGCAACGGGCGCGAAACACATGCGACCTACGGTCATCGCATGTCGCCCGCCCCATCAGCGTTCACGCTCGGGGTCGAGGAGGAGTTCCACGTCGTCGATCTCGAGACGCGGCAGGTCGCCCCGGTCGGGCCGCGGGTGCTCGAGGGGCTCCCGTCCAACTTCAGCGCGGAGCTCATGCGCTCGGTGGTCGAGACGAACTCGTCGGTCGAGACGAGCCTCGAAGCGCTGCGCGCCAACCTCGTCGAGGTCCGCCACCAGTTGGCGGGCGCCGCCAACCGGGTCGGGGTCGGGGTCGTCGCCGCCGGCAGCGTGCCCCTCGTCGACACCGGCGAGCTGAGCGTCACCGCCAATCCGCGCTACGCCCAGATGCTGGCCGATTACCAGCTGCTGGTTCGCGAGCAGGTCATCTGCGGCGCCCAAGTGCACGTGGGAGTCCCCGACCGTGACCGCGCGGTCGCCGTCGCCCGCCGGGTCTCCGCCGACCTGCCCGTGCTGCTGGCCCTGTCGGCCAGCTCCCCGTACTGGCTCGGCACCGACACCGGTTACGCGAGCTACCGCACCTTCGTCTGGTCGCGCTGGCCCACGAGCGGGCCCTTCCCCGAGGTGGCCGACGCCAAGGTGTACGGCGAGCTGATCGGCGACCTGATCAGCTCCAGCGTGATCACCGACCCCGGGATGATCTACTTCGACGTCCGGCCGTCGGCCCACGTGCCCACCATCGAGCTGCGGCTGTGCGATTCCACGCCACGCGTCGACGACGTCCTGCTGCTCGCCGGGCTCTTCCGCGCGCTGGTCATGCGGGCGAGCGCCGACGAGGAGGCCGGCCGCCCGTACGCGCCCACCGCCCCCGCCCTGATCCGCGCCGCCACCTGGCGGGCGGCACGCGCCGGCGTCGAGGGTGACCTCGTCGACCTGCGTGAGCACAAGCCGCAGCCGGTGCAGGTGGTGGTCCGCCGGCTGCTGAACGACCTGCGGCCGCAGCTCGAGGAAGCGGGAGACTGGGACCTCGTACGCGAGCTGGTCGACGAGACGCTGCGCGGCGGCAGCAGTGCCTCCCGCCAGCGGGCCGCCTTCCGTACCCGGGAGCAGCTCACCGACGTCGTCGACCTGCTGCTCGAGGAGACCGGCGGCGGTGACTACGGGCGCCCCGCGACCCCACCGCGCTCACGCACCCTGCTCGCCGGATACGAGCTGCGCAAGGGCGACGAGGCGATCGGCGGCGGTCGCCGGCCGGTCAAGACGTTCGGTCCGGTGCTGTCCGCCCTGGAGGGGCTCGGGGCGGCGCAGCTGGAGGTCCGCGAGCGGGCACGTGACCGGCAGCAGACCGAGCGCGACGTCACGTTCACGATCGACGGCGAGACCCGGCCGTTCCCGATCGACCTGGTGCCGCGACTGCTCGAGACGGACGAATGGGCCCGCCTGACCCGCGGCCTGGAGCAGCGGTCGCTGGCGCTCGAGGCGTTCCTCAACGACGTCTACGGCGCCCGGAGCGCCGTCCGGGCCGGACTCGTCTCCGGCGCGATGCTCGCCGCGACCCCCGGCCTGCGGTCGGCCGGCGCCCTCGTCCCGGTGGGTGCGGTGCGGGCGACGGTCATCGGCACCGACCTGGTCCGTGACAGCACCGGCGTGTGGCGGGTGCTGGAGGACAACCTGCGGGTGCCCAGCGGGCTCGCGTACGCGATGCATGCCCGCAGCCTGCTCGCCACCGTGATGCCCGAGCTGGTGCCGCCGAACGGCACGCTGCCCTCCGAGCCCGCGGCAGACCGGCTCGCCGCCGCGCTGCGCGCCTCGGCCGGGGGTGATCACGGCAACGTGCAGCTCGCGGTGCTGACCAGCGGCACGGGCGACTCCGCCTGGTGGGAGCACCGCACGCTGGCCGACCGGATGGGCGCCGATCTCGTGCAGCCCAAGGACCTCGTCGTCACCGACGGCGGGGTCTACCGCCTGGAGCACGGCCGGCGCTACCGCATCGACGTCCTCTACCGCCGGCTCGACGAGGACCTGCTCGACCACGTGCCGGGCGCCGACGGCCGTCCGCTCGGCCGCCGGCTGCTGGGCGCCGTCCGCAGCGGCGGTGTGGCGCTCGCCAACGCACCGGGCAACGGGGTGGGCGACGACAAGGCCATCTACGCGGTCGTGCCGGAGATGATCCGCCACTTCCTCGGCGAGGAGCCGCTGCTCGAGCAGGTGCCGACCTACCTGTGCTCGGATCCCGTCGCGCTCGAGCAGGTGCTCGACCGGATGGCGGAGCTCGTACTCAAGCCCGTCGACGGCTACGGCGGGGCCGGCGTCACGATCGGCCCGGACACCAGCGCGGTCGAGCTCGACGCGGTACGCCAGCAGGTGCTCGCCGCCCCGCAGCGCTGGATCGCCCAGGACCTGGTCAAGCTCACCACCCACCCCACCCTCGTCGCCGGGCAGCTCGAGCCGCGCAACGTCGACCTGCGGGCCTTCGTGGTGCTCAGCCGCGATCCGGAGCCCGGGGTACGCCCGCACCCCGAGGTGCTGTCGGCCCCGCTCACCCGGGTCGCCCCGTCGGGCAGCATGA
This sequence comes from Frankiaceae bacterium, assembly GCA_965199805.1. GTDB lineage: Bacteria > Actinomycetota > Actinomycetes > Frankiales > Frankiaceae > DATAZK01. The sequence goes on from CBDATO010000001.1 coordinate 2,082,478, forward strand.
TCGTGAACTCGTCACGCGGTGGTGGCGCGAAGGACACCTGGATCGTGCCGGCCTCGTGACGGCGGCGACTGCTGTGACGACCGGTCCTCCGACCGGCTCGCACGGCCGACGGACAGGAGGTGGCGCCCGTGTGCGGCTTGTGCGGTGAGTTCCGCTGGGACGGCCGGGCGGCCGACCCCCAGGCTGTCGCCCGGATGCGGGAGCCGCTCGCGCCCCGCGGGCCCAACGGGTCGGGGCTGTGGGCGCAGGGGCCGGCCGCGCTCGGCCACCGCCGGCTCGCGATCATCGACCTGTCGGAGGCCGGCGCCCAGCCGATGGTCGACTCCGAGCTCGACCTCGTCGTCGCCTTCAACGGCTGCATCTACAACTACCCGCAGCTGCGCGACGAGCTGATCGGCGAGGGCTACCGCTTCTTCTCCCACTCCGACACCGAGGTGGTGCTGAAGGCCTACCACCGGTGGGGCACCCGCTGCGTCGACCACTTCGCCGGCATGTTTGCCTTCGCCATCGTCGACCGCCGGTCGGGACGCCTCGTGCTGGCCCGTGACCGGCTGGGCATCAAGCCGCTGTATCTCGCCGAGTCACCCGGCCGGCTGCGCTTCGCCTCCACGCTGCCCGCGCTCGTCGCCGCCGGTGACGTCGACACGTCCATCGACCCGGTCGCGCTGCACCACTACCTGAGCTTCCACTCGGTCGTCCCGGCGCCGCTCACCATCCTGTCCGGGATCCGCAAGCTGCCGCCGGCGACCGTACGGGTCGTCGAGCCGGACGGCCGCGCGACCGACGAGGTCTACTGGTCGCCCCCGCACTCGCGTGACCCGGGCCGCGCCGGCCTGTCCACCGTCGACTGGCAGGACGAGGTGCTCGAGCGCCTGCGCGTGGCGGTCAAGCGGCGGATGGTCGCCGACGTGCCGGTCGGGGTGCTGCTTTCGGGCGGGATCGACTCCAGCCTCGTGGTGGCGCTGCTCGCCGACGAGGGCCAGACCGACCTCAACACGTTCAGCATCGGCTTCGAGGCGGCCGGCGGCGAGTCCGGCGACGAGTTCTACTACTCCGACCTCATCGCCGAGCACTACGGCACCCGCCACCACCAGATCCGCATCCCGACCAGCGACGTGCTGCCGGCCGTCGAGGACGCGATCGGTGCCATGAGCGAGCCGATGGTGAGCCACGACTGCGTGGCCTTCTACCTGCTGTCGCGCGAGGTCGCGAAGTCGGTGAAGGTCGTGCAGTCCGGGCAGGGCGCCGACGAGATCTTCGCCGGGTACGACTGGTACCCGCCGCTCGCCGGGGTCGACCGCGAGGCCGCAGCGGGGGCGTACGCGGAGGTCTTCGTCGACCGTCCGCACTCCGCGGTCGAGGCGCTGCTGCGCCCCGAGCGCCGGCTCGGCGGCGACCCGTCGCGAGCCTTCGTCGCCGAGCACTTCGGGGTGTCCGGCGCCGAGACCGCGCTCGACGCGGCGCTGCGCATCGACAGCAACATCATGCTGGTCGACGACCCGGTCAAGCGCGTCGACAACATGACGATGGCCTGGGGGCTCGAGGCGCGGGTGCCGTTCCTCGACCACGAGCTCGTCGAGCTCGCGGCCCTCTGCCCGCCGGAGCTCAAGCTCGCCGGCGGCGGCAAGGGCGTGCTCAAGGAGGCCAGCCGCAAGGTGCTGCCGGCGGAGGTCATCGACCGCAAGAAGGGCTACTTCCCGGTGCCCGCGATCCGCCACCTGTCCGGGGCGCTGCTCGAGCGGGTGACCGACGCGCTCACCAGCGACACCGCCCGTCACCGGGGCCTGTACGAGATGGAGCCGGTACGCCGGCTGCTGTCCGACCCGAACGGCGAGCGCACCACCCTCGGCTCCAACGCGCTCTGGCAGGTGGCACTGCTCGAGCTCTGGCTCCAGGAGCACCGTGTCGGATGACTTCTCGATGGTGGATGACCTGACCTTGGTCGTCGACCACCGACCGCGGACCGACCGGCCGGCGCCGTATGCCGGGGCCGCCGGCCGGGCCGATCCGTCCCCGCTCTGGCCCGCCTGGGTCACCGCCTGCGGCAGCTGGGCCGCCTCACCGGCACCCGACGGGCGGCAGGTGGTCCTGATCAGCGACCGCAGCGGCCTGCCCCGGGCGTGGGTGGTAGCGGTCGACCCCGCCGGTGATTCGCCGGTGCAGGACGCGGACCGGGAGCTGCCCACCGGGTCCGACCACGTCGAGGCGGTCGCCTGGTCGCCCGACGGGCAGTGGATCGCCGTGCTGGGCGCCCCCGGAGGGGAGACCACGCGTACCCGGGTGTGGGTGGTGCGGCCCGACGGCACCGACGCCCACCGGGTCGCCGGCGTCCGGTCCGGCACGGCCTCCTTCGGCCCGTGGCAGCGCGCGTCCCCCGCGCAGCAGGGCGGCGGCGCCGTGCTGCCGTTGTCGACGAGCGCCGCGCGTCCCGACGAGACCTCCTCGACCCTGCTCGACGTCGACTCGGGCGTACGCCGGCCGCTCGGTCAGGGCGCGCCGTTCGTCGTGCTCGACCTCAGCCACGACGCCTGCTCCGCCCTCGTACGCGTGGGGCCACGCGGGCAGCGCACGGTCCTGCGGCTCGACCTCGACACCGGTGACAGCCTGCCGCTCGCCCCGGTCGGCGCCCGCTCGGAGGACGGCGGCAACGGCGCCACCGACCTCGCGTTCTTCCTCCCCGACGGGCGGGTGCTCGCCCGGAGCAACCTGCACCGTGACCGCTTCGCCTTCGTGGAGCTCGACCCGCGCCGGCGTACCCCGCGGGTGATCTGCGTGCATCCCGGCGGAGAGCTCGACACCTTCGCCGTCACCGACGACGGCACCCTCGCCGCCCTGGTGTGGAACGTCGCGGGCGCGACCGAGCTGGAGCTGCTGGACCTCGCCACCGGCCGCCGTACGCGGGTGCCGGGTGGCCCCGAGCTCGTCGAGTCGGTGCGCTTCAGCGCCGACGGCAGCGTCCTGGTCGCCTCCGGTCAGGGCTTCCTGCAGCCGCGCGGCGTCTGGTGCGCGTCCACCGCCGATCCCGCCGCCGGATTGACCCCGGTCGCCGTCTCCGCGCCGCTGCCCGGGCAGGCCACGCTGGTCACCCCCACGCGCGAGCCGGTGATCGCCGACGACGGGCTGCGGATCGACGGCTGGCTCTACCGGCCGCCCGGCGTGTACGGGCCGGCGCCGACGGTCATCCACCTGCACGGCGGTCCGGAGGCGCAGGAGCGGCCCACCTACAACCCGCTCTTCCAGGCGCTCGCGGCCTCCGGGGTGGCCGTGTACGTGCCCAACGTGCGCGGCTCGTCCGGCTACGGCCGCGCCTTCGAGCACGCCGACGACGGCCCGCTGCGCTACGCCGCCATCAGCGACGTCGCCGCCTGGGCCCTGCACCTGCTGCGCACCGGGGTCGCCGAGCACGGCCGGCTCGGGGTCATGGGCCGCTCCTACGGCGGCTACCTCACCCTGGCCGCCCTCACCTTCCACGCCGAGCTCTTCGCCGCCGGGGTCGACGTGTGCGGCATGTCCGACCTGCAGACCTTCTACGCCGACACCGAGCCGTGGGTGGCCGCCGTCGCCGCCTCCAAGTACGGGCACCCGGTCCGCGACGCCGCCCTGCTCGCCGATCTCTCGCCGCTCGGGCGCTTCGACCGGCTGGTCGCCCCGCTGCTCGCGGTGCACGGCGAGAACGACCGCAACGTCCCGGTCAACGAGTCGGTGCAGGCCGTACGCGCGGCACGTGACCGGGGCATCAAGGCGGAGCTGCTGCTCTTCCCCGGCGAGGGGCACGAGATCGCGCGGCCGGCGGCCAAGCTGCGGTTCGTCACCGCCGTCGTCGCCTTCCTGACCCGCCACCTGGGCGCCTGACCAGCACGCAGTGGGCGCGTCCTAGAGTCGCGGACGTGCAGGCCGGTCTCCCGCTCGAGGGCGTCACCGTGGTCGCCGTGGAACAGGCCGTCGCCGCTCCGCTGGCCACCCGCCATCTCGTCGACCTCGGGGCACGGGTGCTCAAGATCGAGCGGGTCGACGGCGGTGACTTCGCCCGGCAGTACGACTCCGCCGTCCACGGCAACGGCGCGCACTTCGTCTGGCTCAACCGCGGCAAGGAGTCGGTCGCCCTCGACCTGCGCTCACCCGCCGGCCTGCGCATCGTCGAGCAGTTGGTCGACCGGGCCGACGTCTTCCTGCAGAACCTCGGCCCCGGCGCGGCGGAACGGCTCGGCCTCGGCGCCGATCACCTGCGCTCCACGCGGCCGCGTCTGATCACGGTCGACGTGTCGGGCTTCGGTCCGGACGGCCCGTACTCGGGCAAGAAGTCCTACGACATGCTCATCCAGGCCGAGACCGGGCTCATCGCGATGACCGGGTCACCCGACCGGCCGGCGAAGACGGGCGTGCCCGCGGCGGACATCGCGGCCTCGATGTACGCCTTCTCCGGCGTCCTCGCGGCCCTGCTGCGCCGGGCGACGACCGGTGCCGGCGGGCACGTCGAGGTGAACATGTTCGACGCCGTCGTCGAGTGGATGGGCTACCCGCTGAACACCGTCATGGCGACGGGCGAGGCGCCGCCGCGCGCCGGGCTCGGCCATCCCGCGATCGTGCCGTACGACGCCTACCCGACCTCCGACGGTCTGCAGCTGCTCATCGGGGTGCAGAACGACCGCGGCTGGGTGGCGCTGGCGACCCGGGTGCTGCACCGCCCGGAGCTCGCGGTCGACCCGCGTTACGCGACCAACGCGGCCCGCGCCGCCCGCCGCGACGAGGTGGACGCGCTGGTCGGGGAGCTGACGGCGACCGTGCCGGCTGCCGAACTGCTGGACCGGCTCGACGCCGCCGGGGTCCCGGCCGCCATGCTCAACGAGGTCGGCGCCGTCGTGGAGCACCCGCAGCTCGCGGCCCGTGACCGCTGGCGCGAGGTGGCCGTGCCGGGCGGCACCATCCGGGCCCCGCTGCCGCCGATCACGCTCGACGGCCCGGAGCCGGTGATGGGGCCGGTGCCGTCGCTCGGCGCGCACACCGAGGGGGTGCTGCGGGAGCTCGCGTACTCACCGGAGCAGATCGCCGACCTGCTGGCCGAAGGGATCGTCGGGTCCGGCGGCTGACCGGCCGGATCGTCAGACCTCGGTGAGCAGCTCGGGCCCGACCACGTTCCGCCGGGGGTGGAACACCCAGGCCCGCAGGAGCACGAAGCGCACCACCGTGGCGAGCAGGTTGGCCACGACCAGGGCGCCGAGCTCGACGAACCGGTGCGGGTGCGGGGTCAGCGCGTGCACCAGCGCCAGCGATCCGCTGGTCAGGCCGAGACCGATGGCGAAGACGATCAGCCCCTCGAACTGGGCGCGGGCCCGCTTGGCCGGTCCGCGCAGCCCGAAGGTGAGCCGGCGGTTGGCGGCGGTGTTGCCGATCGCGGTGACCAGCAGGGCCGTGAAGTTGGCCGCCTGGGCCCCCATCGAGCCGCGCAGCAGCAGGAAGAGCACCAGGTACGCGAGGGTGCTGGCGACGCCGATGGCGGCGAAGCGCACCGCCTGCCGCGAGAGCTTCGGCGGCACCCCCGGCACGGCAGCTGGCTGCGGCGTGCGGCCGAGCTGGGCGCCGAGGTCACCGAGCGGCAGCCGGCCACCGGCGAGTGCCCGGCCGAGCCGGGCCACCCCGCGCAGATCGGCCAGGGCGGTGTGGACGATGTCGACCCGGCTGTCCGGATCGTCGATCCAGTCGACCGGCACCTCGTGGATGCGCAGCCCCGACCGCTCGGCGAGCACCAGGAGCTCGGTGTCGAAAAACCAGGCGGTGTCCTGCACCAGCGGCAGCAGCCGGCGGGCGGCGTCGGCGCGGATGGCCTTGAAGCCGCACTGGGCGTCGGAGAAGCGGGCGCGCAGCGTGGTGCGCAGGATGAGGTTGTAGCAGCGGGAGATGACCTCGCGCTTGGCGCCGCGCACCACCCGCGACGACCGGCTGAGCCGCGAGCCGATGGCGACGTCGCTGTGGCCGGTGATCAGCGGCGCGACCAGCGGCAGCAGGGCCGCGAGGTCGGTGGACAGGTCGACGTCCATGTACGCGAGCACCGTCGCCGAGCTCTCCGACCACACGGTCCGAAGCGCCCGGCCCCGGCCCTTGAGCTCGAGGTGGCGGGCCTGCACGTGAGGCAGCCGGTCGGCCAGCTCGAGCGCGAGCGCCCAGGTGGCGTCGGTGCTCGCGTTGTCGGCGATGGTGATCCGGAAGGAGAACGGGAAGTTCGCGTCGAGGTAGCCGTGCAGCCGCTCGATGCTGGCGACCAGACCGCCGGCCTCGTTGTAGACCGGGACGACGATCTCGACGGCGACAGGGGATGCGGAAGGGGTGGCCGGGCCCGCGGCCGCCGGCGCCTCGAGAGAGGTCAACGTCATGCTCTGACGGTCGGCGCGGGCACTGTCACGGCTCTATGGCCGACCTGTGGACTGGCTGGGCACCCCGGCGCCGCCCGGCAGGGTGCTCCCGCTCTGCTGCAGGCAGGTCTGCAGCGCGGCCCGCACCTTGGGGTCGGCGGCCTGCTGACGCAGCTGGCTGAGGTCGCCGGTGAGGCCCTGCTTCTGCAGGCAGGTGAGGAGCTGCTGCTGGAACGTGGACGTCCCGGTACCGGTCCCGCCCGTCCCTGTACTGCCCGTTCCGGTACTGCCCGTTCCGGCACCGCCTGTCCCGGCGCCGCCGGCACCCGTTCCCGGAGGGGCGAACTGGCCGCCACCGCCGCCCGTCGCGGTCGCCGCCGACCCTTCGGTGGAGGCGACGACGACCCCGCCGACGGCGAGGCCGACCAGGATGGCGGCGATGCCGGCGAGGCGGCCGCGTAACCAGGCCGGGCGGGTGCGGGACGAGGCCGCTGCCGCCGCGGCGGGCTCATCTCCTGCGGCAGGCTCGGTCCACCCGGTGGCCCGGCGCAGCGCGGTGACCAGCTCACCGACGGAGGTGGTGGTCGCCACCGCGTCGATCGGGCGGCTGCCGGGGCCGGCGTACGGGAGCGGCTGACCAGGCGGCGCCACCACCAGCAGCCCGACCCCGCCGGGCCGGAAGGCGAGCCGGTCGAGCAGGGAGCTCTCGTAAACCGTGGCGACGCACAGGCTGCCGACCGGCAGCGCGTCCACCCCGGCGCCGACGTGGTCGCGGCCGGGCTCCACGAGGGTCAGGTCAGGGGGCAGGGCGTCCGCGAGTTCGACGCGGTCGACGGGCAGGCCGGGACTCAGCCACACGAGTGTCACGGCGCAACTGTCGGGAGCGCTCCTGCGGACCGCCTCGCAGCGACCTATGCCTGAGCTGTGAGGACTGTGCGCCGGCTGTCCTTATCCTTCGGGGATGCCGGGCGGACGGGGGACGAGGGCGCGGCTGCCCGCCGTCACGGCGCTGTCCGCGATCACGCTCCTGACGGCTGCGTGCAGCAGCTCGCCGCCGCGCCAGCCCGACCCGCCCGACGTGGTGGTCAAGGCGTCCGACACCGCCTGCACCGCGGCGGCCACCACGTTCGACCCGGGGCCGCTCACCTTCTCGATCTCCAACTCGGGCAGCCACCCGGCCGGTGTCGCCGTGTACGGGGCGGGTGACCGGGTCATCGGCGAGGTCGACGACATCGGCCCGAGCGCCAGCAAGCGGCTGACCCTGTCGCTCAAGGCGGGGGCGTACGACATCGTCTGCGGGTCCACCGGCAGCTCGACCAGCATCCGTACCCCGATCGTGGTCAAGGCGCCGTCCGGCAGCCCCCCGACGACGAGCCCGGCGCAGAACCGGGCGGTGGCCGACTACCGGCACTACGTGCAGGAGCAGGCGGAGCTGCTGGTCGCCAAGCTCGGGCCGTTCACCGACGCGGTGCGGGCGGGCGACATCCAGCTGGCGCGCGCGCTCTACCCGGCGGCGCGGCAGCCGTACCAGCGCATCGAGCCCGTGGTGCAGGCCATGGGCGACCTCGCGAGCAGCATGGACGCCCGCATCGACCAGGTGGAGAACGGCCAGGTCTGGACCGGCTTCCACCGCCTCGAGCACGATCTGTTCCAGACCAGCGACATCACCTACGACGGGCCGGTCGCCGACGAGCTGCAGGCGGATGCGGCCAAGGTGGTCGCCCAGGTGCCGCGGGTCGACCTGTCGGCCGAGCAGGTGATCGCCGCCGCCCGCACCCTCATGCAGGAGGCGTACGAGGTGCAGACCACCGGTCGCGAGGAGCTGTACAGCCACCTCGACCTCGCGGACCTCGCGGCCGGCACCGAGGGCGCGTTCTCGGCGTACGGCTTCCTGCGGGCGATCACGCTGGCGGACAAGCCCACGCTGGTCACCGACACGGCCATCGCGTTCGACGAGCTGCGCGACGAGCTGGCGGCCTTCGGCTCGGGCGCCGACTACACCACCTTCGACGCGCTGACCGGCGAGGAGCGGGGCCTGCTGCGTGACCGGGTCGAGGCGGTGGTGCTGGCGCTCGCCCGCCTCACCCCGGTGATCGCCCGCTCCTGACTCAGTCCCAGTACGTGCCGGCCATCATCTTCTCGAGCGGCTCCCGGTTGAAGATCAGCTCGTCGACGTGAGCGGGCGCCTCGCGCTCGCCGAAGCGGACCGACCGGGCGCCCGTACGCAGGAAGACGATCGCGTACTGCACCGCCGAGTACGTGATGAACCACTCCAGGTGCCGCGGCTGGTAGCCGGTGCGGGCCGCGTAGTAGTCCGCCACCTCGTCCTTGTCCAGGAACGTCGGCAGGCCCTCGACGCCGAAGACGCCCGACATGTCCTGGAAGATGCGGTGGGCGTAGATGGACCAGCCGAGGTCGACCTCGCGCGGGCAGACGGCCGCCATCTCCCAGTCGAGCACCGCCGCCGGCTCGAAGTCCTCGTACAGCACGTTGCCGACGCGCGAGTCGCCCCACGACAGCACCGTCTCGGTGAGGTCGGCGGGCCAGTTGGCGTACAGCCACGCGAAGGCGCTCTCGACCAGCGGCGACGGGGCGCCGGAGGCGGCGACCGTCCAGTCGTACCAGTAGCGGGTGCGGGCCACCTTGCGGTGCAGCGGGGTCGGGCCGGCCGCCGTCTCCTCGGGCGTGAAGAGGAAGCCGAACTCGCGCTCGGCGTCCGGAATCGCGTGCAGCTTCACCAGCACGTCGAGGGTCGACTCCTGCAGCTTGCGCCGCTGCTCGTCCGTGGCCTCGGTGAACCAGTTGCCGCCGAAGGTGTACGGCGGGTTGTCGGGCGGGGCGATCCCGTCGATGCGGTCCATGACGAAGAAGGGCGTGCCGAGCACGCTGGTGTCCAGCTCGAGCCAGCGCACGACCGGCACCGGCACGTCGGTGAGCTCACCGACCTTGCGGATGACCTCGAACTGGCCCTTCATGTCGTACGTCGGGAAGACCGGCACGTCGTCGGGGTGCGGCGCGATCCGGCACACCAGCTGCTCTGTGCGCGTCTCACCGGCGGCGACGTCCGTCCACACCACCGGGAAGAGCACGGTCTCGCTGGACATGCCGGTGGCCGTCGACGACGACAGCGCGGCGATCTGCGGGTCGGCGCCCTCAGGCAGCTTGCCGGCGATCCAGGTCTGCAACGCGAGGCGCAGCTGCTCCCGGTCGCGGCTGGTGCGCTGCATGCTCGGGTTGTCGCGCGGGTCGTGGTCGCCCGCACCGTGCTCGCTGACACCGGGGGACGTCACGGCGCGACCGCGAAGAAGTCGCCGAAGCCGTACGGGTGGTAGGTGCCGATGTTGCCGTGCTCGAACAGGCCGTAGCCGATGCTGCCGTCGCTCACGGTGGCACGGGCGGCATGGTCGAGCAGGCTGTACGTCATCCGCGCCTGCACGGCCTCGTCCTCGTACGAGAGCTGCGAGCCGGAGGTCCAGTCGCGGCCCTTCCAGGTGCCGTGCGTCCACTCGGGGTCGGCGCCGTAACCGGGGCCGGCGTTGAGCGAGATGAACGTCAGGCAGTCGATCTCGATGTCCAGCGGCTTGCCGTCGGGCAGCGTGCAGTGGATGACGGCCGTCTCGGGGATCCGGGTGCCGGACCTGTAGTTGATCTCGAAGCGCGGCCAGCCGAGCTGCTCGTCACGCTTGCTCGACTCCTCGGGCCAGATCCGCGTCGCCTCGTTCAGCGAGCGGTGGCCGTGGGCGTCCTCCTGGACGATGACGACGATCGCGTAGTCCTCGAAGCGCAGCGGCACGTAGACCCAGTACATGCCGTACTCGCCCTGTTCGGCGGCGAAGCGGCCGGCCGGCTCGCTCTCGCCGACCGGGCGGATGCCCCAGGAGCGGTCACGGCAGCCGACCCAGGTGTCCGGCGACACGGTGATCTCGCGGCCGGCGACCTTGATCCAGCCCTCCCAGGTGCCCACCTGGGCGAAGCGCTGGGCGTCGACCAGGGTGCGGCTGCCACCGCTCAGGATCAGGTGGCGGGGCTCGTCGATGGCCGGGTACGACCCGCGCCAGGTGAGGTCGAAGCTGATCGGCTCACCGCCCTCGACGGGCGTCTCCTGTCCGGTGAGGCGCAGCACCGACAGCGGCTCGACGACCTCCTGGCGGAAGAAGCCGACCTGCTGCTCGAGGCGGTCGTCCTGGAGGGCGTCGGAGGCCCGCACCGTGTACGAGTCGTCGCCGAGCCGGATCGTGAAGTACGCGTCCTTGACACCGAGGTTCGGGTACACGCCGTACCCGGCGAGGAAGAACAGCTCGCCGCTGCGGTCCTGGCCGTTCCAGTAGCTGCGGTCGTAGAAGTTGCGGTCGCTGGTGCCCACCCGGGCGAACGACACGGGGTGCTGGTGCAGCGGGAACTCGTCCATGGGTACGGGCATGAGGCTCAGGATCGCATCCCGGTCCGCAGCCGCTGACGTCGGATGCTTGCTTCTGGCGTACCAGGTGCCGAAGAGTGGACCTATGAGGGCGATCTTCCGGTCGGGGGCTCGCCGCGCCCCCGGGCGCCTCGAGGAGGACCGCCCGGCGAGCCCGCTCGACGAGCCGGGGCGCGGCCGTCCGGTCGCTGCGCGCGTGGAGTCGCGGATCAACCTGCTCGGCCTGCTCGCCGCGAGCTCGCTGGCCCTGGTCGCGTATCTGGTCGCGCTCGTCCTGGACGTCTCGCCGCCGCCGAACCTCTCGGTCGTCTTCTTCACCATCGCACCCGCCACCGCGATCCCCGCGGCGGTGCTGCTGGCGGTCCGTGCGCGCGCCGAGCAGGACGAGGCGCTGCAGGGCGTCACCGCCGGGCTCACGGTCGCCTGCGTCGGGATGCTGCTGCAGCTCGCCGCCTACCGCGGGGTCAGCCCCGGCGGCGGCATCTTCGCGACCAGCCAGTCGGGCAGCGCCCTGCTCTACCTGTTCTGGCACGTGGCGTTCCTCGGCGGGGTCTTCGGCGCGACGTTCGGCCGGCCGCGGACGATCCGGCGCCGGGTCGGCCTGGTCGTCGGGATCGCCGTCGGTCTCGTCTTCGCGACGGCCGTACCCGGATCGTGGAACCTGGTGAGCGCCGACGGCGACTACTCGCACCTGCTGACCGGCCTGATGATCGCCGTCGTCGTGGTCACGCTGCTGGTCACGCTGCGGTGGGTACGCCTCAGCGGCCTGCGGCCCACCGCCACCCGGGGCTGGATCACGATCGCCCTGGTCCTGACCTTGTACGACGTGGGGCTGAACGCCGTCGGCCACCAGCGACTCAGCGACATCTGGTGGGCGAGCCTCACCCTGCGCGGCGCCGCCTTCGCCGTGCTGCTCGGCGGCCTGATCGTGAACACCGCCCGCCAGCTGCACCGGCTGGAGCGCTACGCGTCGACCGAGCTGGCACGTGCCGAGGGTGAGGTGAGCAGCTGGGCCGAGGTCACCGAGCGGCTGCTGCACGCCACGTCGGCGCTGTCCGGCGCCGTCACCACCGAGGACGTCGCGATGCTGATGTCGGCCGCGGCCGCTGGAGCCGTCGAGGTCGACGACGCCGCCGTCTACCTGCTGGACCGGGAGACGCCCGGGCGGCTGCGGGTGCTGGGCGCGATCGGTGACACCCCGCACCACCTGTGGGCCGCGCAGATGGCCGGCACCCTCTACACCGACGTCATGCAGATGCACTCCCCGGTCTTCCTGGAGTCGTCGGCGCGCATCGACGCCTTCTACCCGTCGGGGACGGGCTCGGGCGCCAGCCGTCAGGTCGCGGCGGCGGCGGCGCTCCCGCTGGTCGCGGGCGACAAGTCGCTCGGCTCGCTTGTGCTGACCAGCCCCCGGCCCCGCCCGTTCCGCCGGCTGGAGCGCGAGCTGCTCGCGGCCCTGGCCCGCGTGGGGGCGCAGGCGCTTGACCGGGCCATGTTGTACGAGCAGCAGTCGTCGCTCGCCGGGATGCTCCAAGGCGCGCTGCTGCCGCAGAGCCTGCCGTACCGCAGCGACGTCGACCTCGCCGCGGTGTACCTGCCGGCCACCGCCGACGTCGAGGTGGGCGGTGACTGGTACGACGTGCTGGAGGTCGGCGCCTCGACGCTGCTGCTGGTCGTCGGCGACGTGATGGGCAAGGGGGTGCCCGCCGCGACGCTGATGGGGGAGATGCGCAGCGCCGTACGCACCCTGGCCGCCGTCGATCCCAACCCGGCGTCGATCATCTCGGGCCTCGACCAGCTCGCGCTGAGCTTCGACCTGGACAGCATCGTCACCCTCGCCATCGTGCGGCTCAACGTCGAGACGGGAGACGGGCTGGTCGCCAACGCCGGCCACCTGCCACCGATGATCTTCCTGCCGGGAGGACGGGTGCTTCCGGCGAGCGAGAACGCGTCGCCGCCCATCGGCGTGCCCGTCACCGGCCCCCGGGCCACCCAGGCGGTCCACGTGCCGCCCGGCGGCAGCGTCCTGCTGCTCACCGACGGCCTGGTGGAGGAGCGGCGCGGTGACCTCGACGAGGGGCTCGCGGCGCTCGCCTCCCGCGGCTCCGAGCTCCTCGCGGCGGCCGAGGCCAGCCTGTCCAGCGTCGTCGACGGGCTGGTGCACACCCGCGAGCACCGGGAGGACGACGTCACCGTGCTGCTCGCCCGGCGGCCGGCCGAGCCGGCCCGCGCAACCGACGGGTCGCTGCTGCCGGAGACGCTGCTGCGGGTCGAGCTCGACCGTGACCTGGCCGCCGTCGGCGCCGCCCGCCGGATGGTGCGTGACACGGTGGCCCAGCTGTCCGGCACCATGCCGCGGGCGCTCGGCCCCGAGACGGTCGACGCGCTCCTGCTCGTCACGAGCGAGCTGGTCACGAACGGTCTGCGCCACGGAGAGCCGCCGGTGTCGCTGCACCTCGACCGCCGGGGCAGCCGGCTGCGGCTCACCGTCACCGACGAGGGCACGCGCATCCCGCGTCCGCGAGTGGCCGAGCCGGACTCGCCCGGCGGCCGGGGGCTGTTCCTCGTCTCCGCACTGTCGACCGCCTGGAAGATCGAGCCGCACGGCAGCGACCGCGACGACGCCCCGGGCACGGCGGTCTGGGCCGAGTTCGCGCTCTGACCCCGGCATTCGCTTTGTGACCCCTGCTCCAGGCGGGCTCCCGCGGGGCCAGTCGTCGCGCCGGACGGGCACACTGGAGGGGTCGTCCACCGGCTGAAAGGGCTGGAGTGCTTCCTTCCGTCGCCGAATGGTTCGCGCGTCGCACCACCTCGGTGTCGGACTACGACGCCGCGGCCCTGGCGGAGCTCAAGGCCGAGCTCGGCAGCCGGGTCAGCGTGGTGCTCCCCGCCCGCAACGAGGCGGCGACCGTCGGCGACATCGTCACCGAGCTCGACCGGCTCCGCAGCGACCGGCCCGGCGGCGTGGGGCTCATCGACCAGGTGCTGGTCATCGACTCCGGGTCGACGGACGAGACCTCCGAGCGCGCGGCCGCGGCCGGTGCCGAGGTCGTCCGCCAGCAGGACCTGCTGCCCTCGCTCGGCGACCGGCCCGGCAAGGGCGAGGCGCTGTGGAAGTCTCTCGCCGGTGCGAGCGGCGATCTGATCGTCTTCCTCGACGCCGACCTCGTCGAGTTCGACGCCGACTACGTCATCGGCCTGCTCGGCCCCCTGCTCACCGAGCCGACGGTGGCCTTCGTCAAGGGCACGTACGACCGTCCGCTCGCCCTGTCCGGCAGCTACGAGCCGACCGGCGGCGGGCGCGTCACCGAGCTGGTGGCCCGGCCGCTGCTCAACCAGTTCTGGCCGCAGCTCGCCGGCTTCGTCCAGCCGCTCGGCGGCGAGTACGCGGCCCGGCGGGACGTCCTCGAGCGGGTGCCGTTCGCCGGCGGCTTCGGTCTCGAGCTCGGCCTGCTGGTCGACGTGCACGAGCTCATCGGCCTCGATCGGATGGCGCAGGTCGACCTCGGCCGCCGGCTGCACCGCCACCATTCCGACGAGCTGCTCGGCGTGACGGCCGGGCAGGTGATGCTTGCGGCCTGGAGCCGGCTCGACCGGCTCGGACGGGTGATCGGCGCCGCGGCGCCCTCCAGCGAGCTCACCCAGTTCCGCCGGGGCCCCGACGGCCTGGTGCCGGTGGTCACGCAGACGGCGGTGCCCGACCGGCCACCGATGATCGAGGTGCCCGAGTACCGCGAGCGGCTCGCGCTCAAGCCGTAGCGAGCACGCCTCGGCTGCCGACATCCGCCACGGTCGCGCGGGTCGGTGGGGTTCACCGGGCAAGGTCTCGCCTGCTGCGCCGAGGCACCGGGGTGCGGGGCCCGAGGCGTGATAGACCGGATCCCATGCCTGCCCCCGCCGGAGTGCAGCCTGGTGGCGCGCCGCGTCCGCCCGGCTCCGACGCCGATGCCGACGGTTTCGTGTCGCAGGGCCCCGTGTCGCAGGGCCCGGTGTCGCAGGGTCCGGTGTCGCCGCCGCCTTCGGGCGCCGCACCGGTCGCCCGCTCTGCCGCGCCGGCCGCCGGATCACCCGCTGCTCCCGGCACCGACGGCGGGCCGGAGACCGGTGAGGCCCCGCGCAAGCGCGGCAACCGGTTCCTGCGCGTACTCAAGATCATCGCCGTGGTCATCGCGCTTCCGGTGCTCGCACTGCTGATCGGCCTGCTCGTCGCCTGGATCGTGCATGTCATCCGCGGCGGCGACGACGCGCGTACGGGGACGGCCACCACCTCCCCGACGCCGAGCGCGTCCGCCACCCCGACGACCGGTCCGTCCGCGAGTACCAGCGCGGGTCCGTCCACGCCGGCACCGACGGTCACCGTGCCGGCCGGTTGGGTCACCGAGGCGCAGCCGCCCGCCGGTGTCACCTACCGCTATCCCGACGGCTGGATCCGGCGTACGTCCGGCACCGCCGTCTTCCGCTTCGCCCCCGTCTCGGCGGGCTCCACCGCCCCGGGTGTGGAAGGCGTCGGCGTGCAGCTCGCGCCGGCCGGCACCACGCCCGACGCGGCCATCCGGCAGCTCGTCGGCAGCAATTACGGGGGCCAGCCGGGCTACACGGCAAGCG
Source organism: Frankiaceae bacterium (assembly GCA_965199805.1). Classification (GTDB taxonomy): domain Bacteria; phylum Actinomycetota; class Actinomycetes; order Frankiales; family Frankiaceae; genus DATAZK01. The sequence goes on from CBDATO010000001.1 coordinate 2,097,847, forward strand.
CCCCGGCCGCCGTGCCCGCGCCCACCCCGGGCAAGCACGACGGGGAGCTGCGCAGCGTGGTGGGCTACACCCGCAGCGGCGTGCCGGTCCGGGTCGTGGTCGATGCGTATCCCGTGACGACCCCGAGCGGTACCCGCACCGTCGTCGTCCTGGGCCGGGCCGCGAGCGCCACACCCGAGCGGGCGGCGCAGCTCGAGGCCTATGTGGAGGCGTCGCTCAAGGTCGGCTGACCGCTCCGGCCAGACGGGCGGTGATCGGCGAGGGTGACCACGCCGGGCGCCTCGGGCACCGGTTCGCCGACGCTCTGCCGGTACGCCCCGTAGGCGGTGGCCGCCGTCGTCACGAGCTCGTCGACGTGTTCGATGTGGCCGCCCACCCGGCGCTCACCCGCGGGGCCGGCGGCGAGCAGCTCGGAGAGGTACTGGTCGACGGCGCGCTGGGCGCGTAACCAGTTCAGCAGCAGGCGGGTGCGCTCCAGCGAGAGCGGCGCCGCGGCCCAGTCGGCCGTGGGACCGGCGGTGGGCAGGTGGCGGACCGAGGCATCGGACACGACGTCCTCCCGCATCCCGCGCAGCAGGCCGGGCTGCCTGCCGCTCCAGATTGCTCCTTTTGAGGGCCGGGGCGCAGCCGTTCGGGCGGATCGGTGCCCGGGGCCGGGGGTGCGCTGATCGGCGGTGCTGGCTAGCGTTCACGGGTGGCTGCTGTGCTCTGGTTCCGCCGTGACCTCCGGCTCTCCGACCATCCCGCGCTGCTCGCCGCGTGCGACGCGGCCCGCAGCGGCGCGCAGGACTCCTCCGGCGGCGTGGTCGGTCTCTTCGTCCTGGACGACGCGTTGCGCAAGCCGTCCGGCACCGCACGCCTCGCCTTCCTCTACCGCTGCCTGCGTGAGCTCGACGAGGCGCTCGGCGGCCGGCTGGTGGTGCGCCGCGGCGACCCGGCCAACGTCGTGCCGGCGGTCGCGAAGGAGGTCGGCGCTGCGACGGTGCACGTCAGCGCCGACTACGGGCCGTACGGCGCGGAGCGCGACCGACGCGTCGAGGCGGAGCTCGCCAAGGCCGACCGGCAGCTGGTGCGCACGGGATCGCCGTACGCGGTGGCCCCGGGCCGCATCCTCAACGGCTCTGATCAGCCGTACCGGGTGTTCACCCCGTTCTCCCGGGCCTGGCGCGCCCACGGGTGGCGCGACCCGGCCGCCCGTCCGCGCACCGTCGACTGGCTCGAGCTGCCCGGCACCGGCATCCCGAAGGATCCGCCGCTCGGCGCCAAGGAGCTCCCCGACGCCGGCGAGCAGGCGGCGCAGGACCGGCTCAAGGGCTTCCTCGACCGCGTCGGCGACTACGGCGACACCCGCAACGAGCCGGGGCGCGACGCCACGTCACGGCTGTCGGCGTACCTCAAGTACGGCTGCATCCACCCCCGTACCGTGCTCGCGGCGCTGCGGGAGGTGGGCGGTGGCACGGGCGTCTTCACGTACGAGAACGAGCTGGCCTGGCGCGACTTCTACGCCGACGTGCTCTGGCACCACCCGGAGTCGGCCCGGGCCGACCTCACCGAGAACCTCCGCGACATCGAGTACGCGAAGCCGGGGTCGGGCGAGGCCAAGGGTCACTTCGAGGCGTGGACGCAGGGCCGCACCGGCTACCCGATCGTCGACGCCGGGATGCGCCAGCTGCTCGCCGAGGGGTGGATGCACAACCGCGTACGCATGATCGTCGCGTCGTTCCTGGTCAAGGACCTGCACATCTGGTGGCGTGACGGTGCCCTGTGGTTCCTCGACCAACTCGTCGACGGCGACCTCGCGTCGAACAACCACGGGTGGCAGTGGGTCGCCGGCACCGGCACCGACGCGGCCCCGTACTTCCGCATCTTCAACCCGATCACGCAGGGCGAGAAGTTCGACCCCGACGGTGTGTACGTGCGGCGCTACGTGCCCGAGCTGCGCATCGACCGGCTCGCGGGCAAGGCCGTGCACACCCCGTGGGACTCGCCCGGGGGACTGCCAGACGGCTACCCGGCCCGCATCGTCGACCATGCGGCCGAGCGCAAGGAGAGCCTCGCCCGGTACGAGGCCGCCCGCCGCTGAGTCCCCGTGTGGTCCGCGTCTGCGTGTGGCTGCGTTGTGTCGTCTTTGTGACGGTGCCGCTCAAGACCCCCAGCTGCTCGTGACGATGCCTGTGGGGACTTGCCGAGAGCACCGGCTCCGCGAACACCAGGGGGACCACCGATGGCCACCATTCCGCACGAGACGCTGTCCGTGGCGCTGCCGCGTGGGCACCGCGCCGACATGCTCCTCGGCATCGCCGCCGTGGTCCTCGCCCTGCTGGCCGTCCTGGCGAAGGTCCTCGGCGTCTTCGGCTGACACGGCCGTGAATGACGGGTAGGCAAACCGCTCGGGCCGGGTAGGCACGGGCAATGGCTACCCGCTCACCGAAAGCCGCGCCCTATCCCGGGGCCGGGCAATGGGTGCCTTCCGGCGCCTCCCTGGAAGAGCTCGCCGCGGCCCTGCCGTCGTGCCGCGGATGCGATATCGCGGCGAACGATTCGCAGCCGGTCTTCGGGCTCGGCCCGGCCGACGCGAGGGTCGTCATGGTGGGTGAACAGCCCGGTGACATCGAGGAGCGCCGGGGTCTGCCGTTCGTCGGACCCGCCGGAAAGGTGCTCGACCGGGCGCTCGAGGCGGCCGGGATCGACCGCAGCACCGTCTGGGTGACCAACAGCGTCCTGCATTTCAAGTTCACGCAGGACGGTCCGGGTAAGCGGCGGATCCATCAGACGCCCGACGTGCACGAGGTGGCGGCCTGCAAGCCGTGGCTCGAGGCGCAGCTCAACCGGCTGCGGCCCGAGCTCGTCGTCCTGCTGGGCGCCACGGCGGCGAAGTCCCTGCTCGGAGCGGAGTTCCGGGTGACGAAGGAGCGGGGGCAGCTCCGTCCGGGACCGCCCGGCTCGGGCGCTCAGCTGATCGCCACGATCCATCCGTCGGCGGTGCTGCGCGGGCCGGACGAGGAGCGTGACGCCATGTTCGACGGGCTGGTCAACGATCTTCGCATCGCAGCAAGTGCGCTGCACACGGATGCGAAACCTTCGGCGGAGTGAAGGATGTCACAGGGTCAACCCTCGTGACGGATGCCTGCCGACTCGGCTAGCCTTTTCAGGTCGGTCACCCCGCGCACTGCGGAACATCGATCGTCGGATGTCCGTTGAGTCAGGTGTCGTTCCTTCGGACCTCGCTAGCCACAGCAGTTCATTCGCCGTAACAAAGCCTTTGCCCACAACTCGTTGTGACGGAGCGAACTGTAATTCACGACGATACCGCCGATTTCGCCAACAGTTGCACAACTCCTCGCATCGAACTCCCTCTGAGAAGAGCCGCCACGTGACGCCCCCTACCTTGACTTCTTCTTCCTCGAGCACGCCCGCCACGCGTACGCGTCGTCCCCGTCGTTCGGGTGCCCAGGCCGTCTCGGCCGCCGCACTCGTCCAGGCGATGGTCGGTGCCGGTTCCGCGACGGCGGTCGACGAGATCGAGGAGCTGGAGGTCCAGCAGGTCGTCGACCTCGTCAACCGCGGCCGTGAGGCCGGCGAGCTGACCCTTCGTGATCTGCGCGAGACGCTGATCTCCGCCGACCTCGGCTCCGAGCTGCTGCCTGCGCTGGTGCGCCGGCTCGCCGACGCCAAGGTCGACATCGTCGAGGACGAGCGCGACCCGCGCCCGGCCGGCCCGGCCGATTCCGGCTCGGGCACCGGTGACCTCGTCCGGCTGTACCTGCGCGAGATCGGCAAGGTCCCGCTGCTGAACGCCGAGCAGGAGGTCGACCTGTCCAAGCGGGTCGAGGCCGGCCTGTTCGCCACGCACAAGCTGAACAACGGCGGCGAGATGACCCCGTCGCTGCGCCGCGACCTCAACGCCCTGGTGCGCGACGGTCACGCCGCCAAGCAGCAGCTGATCAGTGCAAACCTGCGCCTCGTGGTCAGCGTGGCCAAGAAGTACACCGGCCGCGGCATGACCCTGCTCGACCTGGTTCAGGAGGGCAACCTCGGCCTCATCCGCGCCGTCGAGAAGTTCGATTACGCCAAGGGCTACAAGTTCTCCACCTACGCCACCTGGTGGATCCGGCAGGCGATCGGCCGCGCGATGGCCGACCAGGCCCGCACGATCCGTATCCCCGTGCACCTGGTGGAGCAGCTCAACCGGCTCACCCGCCAGCAGCGCCAGTTGGTCACCACCCTCGGCCGCGAGCCCACCGACGAGGAGCTCGCCGAGGCGCTCGACATCTCCGTCGAGCAGGTGGCTGACCTGCGCCGCATCAGCCAGGACACCGTCTCCCTCGAGACGGCGGTCGGCGACGACGGCGAGTCGGTGCTCGGTGACTTCATCGAGGACGCCGACGCGGTCGTCCCGTCCGACGCCGCTGCCTTCGGCGCCATGCAGGACGAGCTCCACGGCGTCCTGCACTCGCTGCCCGAACGGGAGCGTGAGGTCATCCGGCTGCGCTACGGCCTGGTCGACGGGCGCCAGCACACGCTGGCCGAGGTCGGCTCGCGCCTGGGTCTGACCCGCGAGCGCATCCGTCAGATCGAGAAGGAGACGCTGCGCGAGCTGCGGTCCGGCAACACCAGCCGCCGCCTGCGCGAGTACCTCGACTGATCGAGTTAGTCCAAGTCCCGAACGGGGCGCCGTCCATATGGACGGCGCCCCGTTCGTGGTTGAGCGCAGCGCCACCGGCAGGCGTTGTCACAGCTACCGCTGCCGGTGTCACAGCGCCGTTGGTGGCGGGGCGTCCGGCTCGAAGCGGTAGCGCCGGAAGCCCGGGACGGCGAGGGCGAGCAGGGCCACGCCGGCCACCACCGCGATGCCGCCGCTGACGACCGCGCCCGACAGGCTGAGGACGGACGCCGCGGCGCCGGACTCCAGGTCGCCGAGACGCGGCCCGCCGGCCACGACGACGATGAACACCCCCTGCAGCCGCCCGCGCATGGCGTCGGGCGTCGCGGTCTGCAGGATGACGCCGCGGAAGACCGCGCTGATGGCATCCGCGGCGCCGGACAGCGCCAGGATGACCAGCGCCGGCCCGAGCGAGTGCACGAGGCCGAAGCCGATGACGAAGATGCCCCACGCCAGCACGGCCACCAGCACCGCGAGGCCCTGCCGGCGCACGCGGCCGAACCAGCCGCCGAAGATCGTCCCGATCAGGCCGCCGGCGGCGAGGGCCGCGTAGAGGAAGCCGACCGTACGGGCGCCCCCTCCGAGGTGGTCGGCGGCCAGCGCGGGGAAGAGCGCCCGCGGCATCCCGAAGATCATGGCGACCAGGTCGACGGCGAAGGTCATCGTGACCACCGGCTGCGTCCGGAGGAATTTCAGCCCCTCGAGCACGCTGGCTGCCGAGGCCCGGGTGCCGCCACCCTCCGGGGGCAGGGCCGGCAGCCGCACGATGCTGTACAACGCGGCGATGAAGCTCACGGCGTCGACCGTGTACGTGAAGCCGAACCCCGGCCCGGCGACCAGCAGCCCGGCGATCAGCGGCCCGACGGTGGTGGCCAGGGTGGTGCTGGCGTAGCTGAGGGCCCCCGCGGCGGGCAGGTCGGCGAGCGGGACGAGCCGGGGCACGATCGCCTGCCGGGCCGGGCTGTCGACCCCGGAGAGCAGGGCGGTGACGGCCGCGATCCCGTACAGGACGCCGATCGAGTGCAGCTCCAGCACCGCCTGCAGGACCAGCAGCAGCGAGGCGAAGGCGAGCCCGAGCGAGGTGAGGATCGCCAGCTTGCGCCGGTCCATCGCGTCGGCGATCGCCCCGCCGTAGAGGCCGCCGACCAGCAGCGGGAAGAACGTGACCAGCCCGAGGAGCCCGACCGAGAACGAGCTGCGCGTGATGTCGTACACCTGCACCGGCAGCGCGACCAGGGTCAGCTGCGTGCCGGAGGAGGAGATGAGCTGCCCGAGGAGCAGCCGGCGGTAGGCGGGCGAGCGCTTCGCCGGGCCGAGGTCGGTGACGAGGCGGGAGTACCAGCGGGGCTGGCGTGCCGGCAGTTGGGGGCCGCTCAGGGTGCGAGCCTCTCCCGGGTCCAGACATGGCGGGAGTCGGGCGAGCGGGTGAAGCGGATCCGGTCGTGCAGCCGGTCGGGGCGCCCCTGCCAGAACTCGACGCGCTCGGCGGTGATCAGGTAGCCGCCCCAGCGCGGTGGCCGCGGGATCGGGCCGTCGCCGAACCGGTCGGCGGTGGCCTCCCGCAGGTCGTCCAGCTCCGCCCGTCCGCCGGCCAGCGCCTCGGACTGCGGGCTGGCCCAGGCGGCGATCTGCGCGCCGCGCGGGCGGGCGGCGAAGATCGCGTCGGACTGCGCGGCGGAGATCCGGCTCACCGGCCCCTCGACGTGCACCTGCCGCTCCAGTGAGGTCCAGCTGAAGCAGAGCGCCCCGTACGGGTTGACCGCGAGGTCGTGTCCCTTGCGGGAGTCGTAATTGCTGGCCCAGACGAAGCCGTTCTCGTCCCACGACTTGATCAGCACGGTGCGGGCCCGCGGCCGGCCCCGCTCGTCGGCCGTGGCGAGCACCACGGCCTGCGGCTGGTCGAGGCCCTGGACGTCGGTGAACCACAGCGCGAACTGGTCCCACCACGTGCCGAGGACCTCTTGATCAGTCAGCCGACCCGAGTCGTAGTCTCGGCGCAGGTGGGCGATGTCGGGCATGCAACCCATTCTTGGCCTTCGTCCTGCCGAATATCCGAAAGCGCACGCCCCGGAGACTGTGATCCCAGTCCACGGGCGTGCCGAGCGTCAGGAGCACGCGTCATGGCAGAGACCGGACAGCCGGACTTCAAGCCCGGCCTCGAGGGCGTCATCGCCTTCGAATCGGAGATCGCGGAGCCCGACCGGGAGGGTGGCGCCCTGCGCTACCGCGGGGTCGACATCGAGGACCTGGTCGGCAGCCACTCGTTCGGCAGCGTCTGGGGGCTGTTGGTCGACGGTCGCTTCGACCCCGGTCTGCCGCCCGCCGAGCCGTATCCCGTGCCGGTGCACTCCGGTGACATCCGGGTCGACGTGCAGAGCGCGATCGCGATGATGGCCCCGGCCTGGGGCATGCGGCAGCTCATCGACGACACCGACGAGCAGGCGCGCGACGACCTCGCCCGCATCTCCGTCACCGCAATGTCCTTCGTGGGCCAGGCGGCCCGCGGGCTGGGACAGCCGATGGTGCCGCAGGCCGAGGTCGACAAGGCCGAGACGGTCGTCGAGCGGATGATGATCCGCTGGCGGGGCGAGCCGGACCCGAAGCACGTGCAGGCGGTGGACGCGTACTTCGTCAGCGCCGCCGAGCACGGCATGAACGCGTCGACCTTCACCGCCCGGGTGGTCGCGTCGACCGGCGCCGACGTCGCGGCGTGCATCTCCTCGGCGATCGGTGCGCTCTCCGGCCCGTTGCACGGCGGGGCCCCGAGCCGGGTGCTCAAGATGCTGGACGACGTCGAGCGTGAGGGCGACGCCCGCCGCTACGTGAAGCACCTGCTCGACTCCGGTCAGCGGCTCATGGGCTTCGGTCACCGCGTCTACCGGGCCGAGGACCCGCGCGCCCGGGTGCTGCGGCGCACCGCCCGTGAGCTCGGCTCGCGCCGGTACGAGGTCGCCGAGGCGCTCGAGGAGGCCGCGCTCGCCGAGCTGCACGAGCGCAAGCCCGACCGTGTGCTCGCCACGAACGTCGAGTTCTGGTCGGCCGTCGTCCTCGACTTCGCGGAGGTGCCGGCGCACATGTTCACGTCGATGTTCACCTGCGCGCGTACGGCCGGGTGGAGCGCGCACATCCTGGAGCAGAAGCGCACCGGCCGGCTCATCCGCCCGTCGTCGCGCTACGTCGGCCACGGCCCGCGCAAGCCGTCCGAGGTCGCCGGCGCCTGATCCGTCAGATGTGGCGGGCCCGATACTCCCGGGCCTGCCACATCGCCTGTTACTAGGCTGGACACATGGCTGTCGAGATCAAGATCCCTGCCGACCTGCTGCCCCAGGACGGTCGGTTCGGCTGCGGCCCGTCGAAGGTGCGTCCCGCGCAGGTCGAGGCGCTGGCCGCCACGGGCCGGTCGCTGCTCGGCACCTCGCACCGGCAGAAGACGGTGAAGTCGCTGGTCGGCTCGCTGCGATCGGGCCTCGCAGACCTCTTCACGCTGCCCGACGGTTACGAGGTCGTGCTCGGCCTCGGCGGCGCGACGGCCTTCTGGGACATCGCCACCTTTGGCCTCGTACGCGAGAAGTCGCAGCACGCCGTGCTCGGCGAGTTCTCCTCCAAGTTCGCCGCCTCCACGAAGGGCGCACCGTTCCTCGCCGAGCCGAGCATCGTCAAGGCGGAGCCGGGCAGCGCCCCGCAGTTCGCGGCCGAGGCCGGGGTCGACGCGTACGGGCAGCCGCACAACGAGACCTCGACCGGCGTCATGATGCCGGTGCAGCGCGTGGCCGGTGCCGACGACGGCGCCCTGCTGCTGGTCGACGCGACCAGCGGCGCCGGCGGCCTGCCGGTCGACGTCGCCGAGTGCGACGCGTACTACTTCGCCCCGCAGAAGAACTTCGCCTCCGACGGCGGCCTGTGGGTGGCGCTCATGTCGCCCGCCGCCATCGAGCGCGCGACCCAGCTCGCCGCGTCCGACCGCTGGATCCCGCCGTTCTTCGACCTCACCACCGCGATCGACAACAGCAGGCTCGACCAGACCTACAACACCCCGGCCCTCGCCACGATCTTCCTGTTCGACAACCAGGTGCAGTGGATGCTCGAGCAGGGCGGCCTCAAGTGGTGCGTCGAGCGCACCACCGAGTCGTCCTCGATCCTGTACGGGTGGGCCGAGCAGTCGCCGTACGCGGCCCCGTTCGTCACCGAGCCCGGCCTGCGCTCGCTCGTGGTCGGCACCGTCGACTTCGACGAGAGCATCGACGCCGCGGCGGTGGCCAAGGTGCTGCGCGCCAACGGCATCCTCGACACCGAGCCCTACCGCAAGCTCGGGCGCAATCAGCTGCGCGTCGGGATGTTCCCGGCCGTCGAGCCGTCCGACGTCGCCGCCCTCACCGCCTGCATCGACCACGTCATCGGTCAGCTCTGACCCGGCCGTAGTCGTCCGCCCCATGCATGTCCCGGAGCTGCGCGTCGAAGGCCGCCTCGGTGACGCCTTCGCGGCCCTCACCTGGCGGTCCGAGCGTCAGCAGCTGCGCGAGGAGGGTGACGACGGGCGGCTGGCGGTTGCCATCATCGCCGACGGCACCGGCGACCGCGGCCTCGGAGAAGCCATCCGCGCGGGCGGCGGCGACGTCGTCGGACTGATGTCCCCCGACCCGTTCTCGTCCCTGGCCTGGGCCGCCGAGGTCGGCGCGGACTACGCGTACGGCGCCGACGCGGCCTTGCGCGGCGACCCCATCGAGGCGGTGGTCCTCGACCTGGCCATGGCCGAGGCCGCGCACTACGCCGAGATCATGCTCGAGGAGGGCGCGGGCGTCGTCTTCGGCCACCCCGACGTGCCCGACCGGGAGTGGGCGCGGGCGCTGCTGCAGGCCGCGTCGCTGTCGAACGCACCGGCGACCCTCGCCCTGCGCACCCGGGCCTGGGAGTCGGCTGCCGCAGCCGTCCGCCTGCTTGCGGAGATCGGTCCGGTCACGCAGGTCACGGTGCTCAACTGGCCGGTGTCGCGCAGTGCCCGCGCCGAGGTGTGCGACCTCGTACGCCGGCTGTGCGGCGACATCGGCGTGGTCTGCACCGTCGCCGGGATGATGCCGGTGGAGGAGCTCGTGCCCGGGGTGCCCGTCACGCTGGCGATGTTCGCCGAGCGTCTCGACCACCCCGACAAGGTCACCACGGTCGTCGTCAACGAGTCGCCGAAGGCGATGTTCGGTGACGCCCAGGTCACGGTGGTCGGGACGCACGGCCGCGTGGTGTTCGGCCAGCGCAGCGCGACCGTCTCGGACGCGTCCGGGGTGCGTGAGCTGCGCCTGGCTCCCTCGCCCGACCCCGTGACGTTCGCGATCGACGCGCTGCGCAAGGAGTTCAGCGGCGCGCGGCACGGCGCGGCCGGGTTGGGCGATGCCCTCGCCGCCGCTCGGCTGCTGGAGCTGGCGGCGCTGTCGTACGAGCGGCACACCTGGGTCGACGTCGTCTGACGCCTTCTGCAGCCCTGGCGGCTCAGCTGCCGGCGAGCCGCTCCAGCACCGGCACCACGCGCTGCAGGGCCGCGAGGTCCTCGGCCGGGAGCTCGGCGAGCCGGGCGCTCAGCCACTCGTCGCGGCGGCGCCGGTCGGCGGCGAGCAGGGCGCGTCCGTCCGGCGAGATCTCGACGAGCACCTGCCGGCGGTCACCGGGCTTGCTCTGCCGGTCCACCAGCCCGCTGGTCGACAGCCGGGTGACCACGCGGGTCATCGACGGCGGCGCCACCTTCTCGCGGGCGGCGAGCTCACCGAGCGACATCGGACCGTGGCGCTCCAGGGTGGCGAGCGCCGCGAGGTGGCTGGCCGACAGGCCCACGTCGTCGCGCTCCTGACGCATCCGCCGCGACAGCCGCATGACCGAGATCCGCAGCGCTGCGGACAGGCCGGGGTCGGCCGTTCGAGGATCTTGGTCGGTCGTCACCTGGTGCAGGCTAGAGAAATCCGGCGCGAAGGCGGGGGTTCGGTGGCCGATGGTGGCCGTTACGGTCGACAGGTGGCGCGCCGACCCGACCCTGCACCCCTGCCGTTCGACGGCGTGCGCACCGTGACCATCGGCACCGTCGTCTGGTTCGTCGCCTTCGTGGTCATGCTGCCGTTCTGGTCACGACTGGAGGACGGCGGCCGGCTCTGGTGGATCGCCACCGCCGCCGTCGGGGCCGGGCTCGGCTGCCTCGGCATCGTCTACTGCCGGCGGCGGTCGACCCGGCTCCGGGCGCAGGGCCGCAACGTCGGAGAGTGACCCGCCCTCCCTGTCGGTGCCGCTAGCTGTGGCCGTACGGCTCCGGGTCGGTGTCGGATCGATTGTCGGTGCCTGCGGCGGCCTCGGCCCGGTCGACGGCGCCCGGCTCGTGCGCCGGCGGCTCGGCCTTGAGATCGGCCTCGGCGGGGACGGTCTCGAGGGCGTCGTCGTCGAGCAGCACCGGCTGCGGATGGGCGGACGGCATCACCAGGGCCTCGGAGTGGGCGCCGCAGCCGTGGTCATCGGATACGACGGAGCCGTCGTCGGGCGCGTACTCGTTGCCGCAGACGCCGAACAGCTGGCCCAGGGCGCCGACGAGGCGCACGTAGAAGCCGCACGTGCCGCACTGGGCGGGCGCCGAGCGGGCGATGGCGGCCGAGGGGCCGCTGTCGGCCTCGTACCAGCGGGTGGCGGCGAGCTCGCGGCCCTCCAGTGACAGCACCCGCGGCCGGCCGAGGCCGAGCTCGAGGAAGAGGGCGTCGTCGGACAGGAGCTCGACGTCGCTGTTGCGCAGGGCGAGCCGCGGGTCGTCGGCAGCGGTGGGCAGCAGGTCACCCACGCCGAGGTCGCCGGCCTGGACGCGCTCGGACCACGGCACCCACTCCGGGGCGGTCAATGCGTCGTCGCCCGGCAGCAGCACGACCTCGGCGACCGTCACGGCCTTGGCCCGCGGTGCACGGGCGATGACCACGGCCCAGTACCAGCCGCGATAGGCGGGCACCCGGCTCATGAAGCGGTGCAGCACCAGCCGGTCACCCTCGGCCGAGACGCCCTGGTGGTCACCGACGAACGCGGGCGAGCCCGCTTCGGCGACAGCGGCCTCGTACGCGAGCTCGACCGCGGCAGCGCAGGCGGCGTCCAGCACGGGCCCCCGGACGCGGCTGGCCACACGCGGAGCCGCGCTCACAGCGCACCCGCTTCCCGGCGGACGCGTCGTCCACAGCCGGCCGCCGTACACACGGCAAACGCCGCTGATTGGCGCATGCTAGAAGGGGAAATGTGACGCCACACCGGCGCCGCGATCGAGGCCACGTTCATATCGTGCCCGACGCGGCCGCCGAGATTGCTTCATGCGCGCACCGGCGCGCGAGAGACTGGGGACCATGAGGATCGGGCAGGCGGTCGGCGGCGGCGTTGGCCGCGCCCGCAAGGCCGCCCGCGCCGGAGGTGCCGACAAGTCCGGCCTGGCCCCGCTGCTCGAGCTCACCTTCTTCAGCTCGGCCGGTGACTCCCTGGTCACGGTGGCCCTCGCGGGCTCCCAGTTCCTGTCCGTGCAGCCCGGTGAGGCCCGCTCCAAGGTCGCGCTCTACCTGCTGGTCACCATGGCGCCGTTCGCCCTGCTGGCGCCGATCGTCGGCCCCACGCTCGACCGCTTCCCCAACGGGCGGCGGGTCGCGCTCGGGCTCACCATGCTGCTGCGCGCGGCGCTGGCGTTCACGCTCGCCCGGCACATCGATTCGCTCTACCTGTATCCGCTGGCCCTGGGCTCGCTGGTGGCGTCACGGGCGTTCGGCGTCGCCCGCAGCGCGGTCGTGCCCAGAGTGCTGCCCGAGGGCGCCAGCCTGGTGAAGGTCAACAGCCGGGTCTCGCTGACGGGCGTGGTGGCCGGGCTGATCATCGCCCCGATCGGTTTCGGCATCGCCAAGGTCATCGGCTACGACTGGATGTTGCGCTTCGCCGCCCTCGTCTTCGTCGTGGGCCTGTTCATCGCCTGGACCCTGCCGTCGTTCGTCGACAGCGCGGCCGGCGAGAAGCGGGCGCCGTCCATCGGCAAGGCGGCCGTCTCCCCGGCCGAGAGCCACCGTTACCGGCGCATCCTCGGAGAGCTGCCGGCGGCGCTGCGAAGTGCGGCCGCCCTGCGGGCGCTGGTCGGCTTCCTCACCCTGTTCCTCGCCTTCCGGGCCCGTCAGGACGGTTACGGCCTCGCCGGCATCGCGCTCCTCGGCCTCGCCGCCGGGGTGGGCAGCGGCATCGGCGTCTTCCTGGGCGGGCGGCTCAAGCAGTCCAAACCCGAGACCCTGCTGGTGATCGGCCTGGTCGCTGCGCTCGGCTCCGCGGCGGCGGCCGCCGTGCTCTACAACGTCGTCACCGCCAACCTCGCGGCTCTGATCGTCTGCATGGCCGGCTCGATGGGCAAGCTCGGCCTCGACGCCGTCATCCAGCGTGACGTCGCCGAGGACACCCGCAACTCCGCCTTCGCGCGCTCGGAGACCGGCCTGCAGCTGGCTTGGGTCTTCGGCGGCGCCGTCGGCCTGCTGCCGATGCCGGGCTGGCTGGGCTTCTCACTCGGCGCGATCTTCATCGGGTTGGCCCTGCTCGCCGAGACCTCGTCGCTGCGCCGGGCACGGTCCTCCCGGCGCACCGAGCGCGGCTCGGGCGGTGGCCTCGCCCGTATGGGCACGCTCACAGATCAGTGAGCCCGCAGCGGCTGCCCCGTCCGGCCGCGCGGGCTACCGTTGACGGCGTGCGACTGCCGAGCCGAGCCCCCCGATCCGGTACGCGGTCGCCGCGCGCCCGGGGCACCGCGGTCGCCGGCGGGCTCCTCGCGTTCCTCGTCCTCGCGGCCTGCTCCAAGCCGACCCCCGGGGTCACCTTGCAGTCCGGCACCCGCTCGGTGCGTGCCGAGGCCACCCTGTACATCCGCGACGGCAAGCAGGTGCACTCCTCCGCCGAGGTCACCGTGCTGCGCACGCATCCGGGCCAGACCGTCGGCATCGACGTCGACCGTGACCTCGCCGCGAAGGGCTGGCAGGTGCACATCACCACGGGCACGAGCGGCTCGTCGGTGTTCAACTCCGGCGTGCTGAAGAGCCACCACTACTCGTTCGAGGTCGGCGCCCAGGCCACCGACGTCGTCGTCTCCGAGATCGGCAGCACCGGCACCCCGACCGGTCTGTGGGCCTTCTCCGTCCAGCCGACCCTGCAGTAGGGCACCCGCCGTGCCGTCGCTGCTCATCGTCACGGCCGTGGCGGCCGAGCGCGACGCGATCGCGGGTGGCGCCGGGCTCGTCGCGCGTGGATCGGTCGGGCCGTACGAGCTGTGGGCGGCGCCCGGCGTGACGCTGGTGGAGGCCGGCGTGGGTCCGGCGGCTGCAGCGGCGGCGACGGCGGCCCTGCTCGCGACCGCGCCCGACGCGTACGAGCTGGTGGTGAGCGCGGGGATCGGCGGCGCGTACGGCGGGCGCGCCGAGCCGGGCGACATCGTCGAGGCGACCGAGCTCGTCGCCGCCGACCTGGGCGCGCAGACCGCGGACGGCTTCGCGGCGCTGGAGACGCTGGGCTTCGGCACGAGTCGCTACGCCGCGACCCCATTGAGCCTGCCGGGCGCGGTGCGTGGCCCGGTCTTCACCGTGGCCACCGTCACCGGCAGCACCGCCCGAGCCGCCGAGCTCGCCGCCCGGGGTGGCGTGGCCGAGGGCATGGAGGGCTTCGGGGTCGCCGAGGCCGCCCACCGCTTCGGGGTGGCCGTCGGCGAGCTGCGCGCGATCAGTAACGCGGTGGGCCCGCGCGACCGGGCATCGTGGGACGTGCCGGGTGCGTTGGTGGCATTGGGACGAGCCGCACGCCGGCTCACCGAACTCACCGGGTGACCAGCCCGCCGGCACGACAGGAGATCCGTCCATGACGCTCGAGCTGGCCTTCTCGCCGTGCCCCAATGACACCTTCGTCTTCCACGCCTGGGTCGCCGGGCAGATCGCGGACGCCCCCTCCGTCACCCCGGCCTACGCCGACATCGACGTGCTGAACTCGTGGGCCGGCGCCGGGCGCAGCGACATCATCAAGGTGTCCTACGCGGCGCTGCCGACGCTGCTCGACCGGTACGCGCTGCTGCCGACGGGCGGCGCACTCGGCCGCGGCTGCGGGCCGCTGGTCGTCGTCCTGGACCGCACCTCGCTGCAGGGAGCCCGGGTCGCGATCCCCGGCATGCAGACCACCGCCTACCTGCTCTTCCGGCTGTGGGCCGCCGAGCAGGGCGTGGCCTCGATCGAGGTGCTGCCGTTCGAGAAGATCATGCCCGCGGTGGCCGCCGGCACCGTCGACGCGGGGCTGATCATCCATGAGTCGCGCTTCACCTACCCCACGTACGGGCTGTCGGCCCTGGTCGACCTCGGCGAGTGGTGGGAGTCCGAGACCGGTCTGCCGATCCCGCTCGGCGCGATCCTGGCGCGCCGGGAGTTCGGCCCGCAGCGCCTCGCCCGGCTGGCCGCCGCGGCACGCGAGAGCGTCGAACGGGCCTGGGCCGATCCGACGGCGTCTCGGTCGTATGTGCTCGAGCACTCGCAGGAGCTCGCTCCCGAGGTCGTCGACCAGCACATCGCCCTGTACGTCAACGAGTTCACCCGTGACCTCGGCACCGAGGGCTACGCCGCGATCAACGGCCTGCTCGACCGGGCCGTGGCTGCCGGGCTCACCCCGCCGCTGTCCGGCCCGCTCACGATGCCCACGGCCGCGGACTGATCCGGCGTGACGGTGCGCGTCCGGCGGCTGGAGCCGGCCGACCTCGACGAGGCGTACCAGCTCACCGCCCTGGCGTTCGGGGAGCCGAGGGTCGCTGCCCCCTCCTCCGGAGAGCTGCCGGCGCAGGGGCCCGGCCGGCTCTGGTACGGCGCTTACGACTCCGGCTCCCGGCGGCTGCTCGGCACGGCCATGGACCTCACGCACACGCAGTGGTGGGGCGGTCGCGAGGTGGCGGCGGCCGACGTGGCCGGCGTCGCCGTGCTGCCCGAGGCGCGGGGTGGCGGCACCGCCCGGGCGCTGCTCACGACGCTGCTCGAGGGCGCCCGCGACCGGGGTGCCCTGGTCAGCGCCCTCTACCCGACGGTCTCGGCGGTCTACGCGAAGGCCGGGTGGGCCATCGCCGGTGAGCTGCGCAGCGTCGACCTGCCGACCGGCATGCTGCCGCGCGAGCGGTCCGGCAACCCCGCCCTCACGGTGCGTCCTGCCGATCCGGACGGAGCAGACCAGCCCGCCGTCCTCGCGCTGTACGACGCGGTCGCCCGGGCCCGCAACGGCCTGCTGACCCGGCGCGACCCGCCGTTCCCCGCGGACACCCGCCCGCCGACCGGCATCGACGGCATCACCTTGGTGGAGGACGGCACGCGGCTGGTCGGCTACCTGAGTTGGATCCGGGGCACCGGCTACCGGCAGGAGGGCCGGCTCGAGGTCCCCGACCTGCTCGCACTGACGGCCGACGCCGCGCAGGAGCTCGTCGCCGTGCTCGCCGGCTGGCGCAGCGTCACGCCCACCGTGCGGCTACGGCCGCTGGAGTACGACGCCGCCACCCGGGTGATCCCGTGGGAGAGCGGTCTGCGCTGGGACGCCCGGCCCTGGATGCACCGCCCGGTCGACGTGGCCGGTGCCGTCGCGGCCCGCGGCTGGCCGATCGGGCGCCGCGGCTCCGTCCGGTTCGGTCTGCGCGATGCGTTGGCCCCCTGGAATGCCGGCGGCTGGGAGCTCGAGGTGTCCGGCGGGGCGGGGCACCTGATGCGTACGCGGGCGGAGCTGCCGGTCACCCTCGACGTCGCCGGCTTCGCCCTGCTGTGGTGCGGCGCCGCCACGCCGGCCCAGGTGGCGGAGGCAGGCCTGCTCACCGGGCCCGCCGAGGCCGCCGCAGCCCTCGACCTGCTGCTGCCGGAGACCCGGGCCCAGCTGCTCGACTACTTCTGAGCTGACGGGCCGGCTGGCTGGGTCAGGCCTCCAGCTCGCCGGCGATGGCGTGCAGCACCTTGGCGACCTTCTGCGCGGTGCGCTTCTCGGGGTGCTTGCCGCGGCGCAGCTCCCGCTGCACGACGTCGAGCAGCTGGATCATGTCCTCGATCATCCCGTGCAGCTCCTGCGGGTCGCGCCGGTGAGCCTGCGCCGTGGCCAGTCGCGGTGCCGCGGTCAGGATCTGCACCGACAGCGCCTGCTCCCCGCGCTTGCCCTCCGCCACGCCGAACTCGACCTTCTCGCCCGGCTTGAGCTCCGACGTGCCGGCCGGGAGCGCTGCCTTGTGCACGAAGACGTCGCCGCCGTCGTCGCGGCTGAGGAAGCCGAAGCCGCGCTCGGGATCGAACCATTTGACACGACCGGTGGGCACCAGAGACCTGTATTTCGTCGAGCGGCCACGTGGCCGGGGGTTGTGCGGGGAACGGGACGCGACTCTGCCTGCGGTCGCGTGGTCCCAGGGTATGGGCCGGGGCTGCCCTGGTCGATGGAGTTGTGGTCGATGGAGTTGTGGTCGATGGAGTTGTGGTCGAGGGGCCGGTATCCCGCTCGCACGGTTAGCGGGGCGAAGCGGCGGGCAACGGATCAACGACGGTTCAGGACGGACAGCGGTTCGATCGTCACCAAGCACTCACATCCCAGCAGGAGGCCGTTGTGCACGACACTTCCGATTTCCGGACCCAGGACGCCGAGGACGAGGCGACCGGCCCCAGCGCGAAGGCCGACGAGAGCGTGACCGGCGCCGACGGTGGCCCCGACGACGCATCCGACGAGGCAGCCGCGGAGGGCCTGACGGTGTCCGACGAGACCGCGGCCTCGTACAAGGAGAGCCTGGAGCGTGGCGCCGCGATCACCGGCGAAGGCGCTCCCGAGGTCTGAGCCGACACGAGCTCCGCGTAAGCACGTGGCGCCGATGCCGACCCCGGCCGACGGCCCGTCCAGACCTGCAGTTGCGACTGAGCAGGGTCTGACGGGCGACGCCTGGGTCCGCATCGGCGCTGTCGTGTTCGGGGTCGGCCTGGTCGTGGTGGCGGTGGCGATCATCCCGCTCTTCTTCGGGGCCTCTGACCTGCCTACCGCGCTCAACGTCGCCGCCGGCGTCCTGCCCCCGCTGGGGTTCGCCTTGGCCGGCTACGGCCTGATCCGCGGCGCGCGAGACGTGCGGCGCGCTCGTGAGGCCCAGCAGTAGCGGCTCAGGCGCGGTAGCGGTCGGGCTCGGCCAGCAGCTCGTTCATCGCGCCGGACCGGAAGCCGCGGGCGTCGACCACCACCTCGGCGAAGCCCTGCACGACCGCCAGCAGCTCAGGCTGTCCGGCGAGCCACGCCGCGTGCTCGGCGTCGACCTCGATCCGGGCCGAGTCGCCGAGGTCGCGTACGCGCAGGTTGCGGACCGGCACCCCGGCGGCTTTCAGCCGGGTGCGGAGCGTCGCCTCGGCGGCCTCCACCCGGGCGAGGCGATGCGGGGTGATCGAGATCCCGTACGCGATCCGGCTGGACAGGCAGGCGGCCGCGGGCTTGTCGGCGGTGACGAGGCCCCAGTCGCGGCTGATGGTCCGGATCTGCGGCTTGGTGAGGCCGGCGGCCTGCAGCGGTGTGACCGCGCCCCGCTCGGACGCCGCCCGGATGCCGGGCCGGAAGCCGGCCACCGCGTCGTCGGCGTTGGTGCCCGTGGCGACGTGACGCAGGCCCAGCCGGTCGGCGACGGGGCGCACCTGCTCGACGAGCTCGGCCTTGCAGAAGTAGCAGCGGTCGCCGGCATTGGCGCGGTAGCCGTCGCGCTCGAGCTCGTGGGTCTCGACGAATTCGTGACGCACGCCGAGCGTGGCGGCGAAGCCGGCGGCGTCACGCCGCTCCGCCTCCGGCAGCGACGGGGAGACGGCGGTGGCCGCGGCGACGGACCCGACACCGAGCGTGCGTACGGCCGCTGCCAGCAGGAACGCGGAATCCGCGCCGCCGGAGAACGCCACCACGACCGAGCCCAACTCGCGCAGCTGATCCTCGAGGGCCGCGAGCCGGCGCTCGCGCAGGACGGCCTCGGCACCCGTGTCTGCGCCGGCGTCGTCCACAGCAGCCAGGCTCACGAGGCCAGCGTACGAGTCCGGCCGCTAGCCTGGATCGGATGACCAGCGGAGCCGGCGAGGACGACGAGGGCAGCGAGCCCAGCACGCTCGCGGCCGCCCTCATGCTGCGCGGTGACGAGCAGCTCACCGCGCTGCTCCGCGCCCGGCCGGATGTGGCCGTGCCCCCACCGTCCGACTTCGACGTGCTGGCCAGCCGGCTCTCGTCGCACTACAGCGTCAATCGGGCGGCGGAGACGGTCGACGAATTCGTCCTGCAGGTGCTCGAGGCGCTGGTGGTGGCGTCGCTCAGCGAGGACGACCTGGTGGTCTTCACGGCGGCACCGCGCGAGGCCGTGCACCGGGCGGTGGCGGCGGCCGAGGACCTCGCGCTGCTGTGGCGCGGCGGCGACGGCCTGCTGCACACGGTCAGCGGCGTCAAGGCGGGGGTGGGCGGTTACCCGCTCGGCCTGGGGCGGCCCATCGAGTTCATGCTCCGCGGCGTCCCGCAGCCCATCTGTGCGCAGATCGCCGCCGACCTCGGGTTGGACGACGCGCGTCCGCCCGTCCCGTCGATCGCCGCCCACTTCGCGCGGCCCGAGGTGGTGCGGGCCCTGGTCGACACGCTGCCGGAGGTCGAGCAGGCGCTGCTGCACAAGCTCGCCGCGGGTCCGCCCGTCGGCGAGACCAACGCCGAGGTGCGCTTCGTCCCGCTGGCCGAGGCCGACACGATGATCGAGCGGCTGGTCGCGCAGGGGTTGCTCGTGGCGCTCGACGTCGACGAGGTGGAGCTGCCCCGCGAGGTCGGCATCGCCCTGCGCGGTGACCATCCGGCCGGCCGGCTGCAGCCCGTCCCGCCGCCGGTGGCCGGCAAGGCGGTCGACCCGGCCGACAGCGACGGCGACGGGGCGTCGTCGGCGCTCGAGGCAGTGCGGCTGATCGAGGCGCTGCTCGAGCGCTGGGACGCGGAGCCCCCGACCCTCACCAAGGCCGGCGGGCTGCCCGTGCGGGAGCTCCGTGGGGCGACCAAGGCGCTCGGGATCACCCCGGAGACGGCGGCGCTGCTCATCACGCTCGTCGCAGCGGCCCAGCTCGCCGGGCGCACCCCCGGTCTCGACCCGCAGATGGTGCCCACCGAGCTCTACGACCGGTGGCTCGACCAGTCGCTGCCCGAGCGGTGGGCGCTGCTGGCCACCAGCTGGGCGGCCATGGACCAGCTCCCGGGCCTCGCCGTCACCGCAGGCACCGGCACCAAGGGCGCCGCGCTGCTCACGTACGAGTTGGTGCGGCCCGGCAGCAGCGAGCTGCGCCGTGACGTGCTGGGTGCCATGGCGGCCGCCGGCCCGGCCGTCGCCGCCGAGCGTGCCGCGCTGGCGCCGTGGCTCAAGTGGCGCAGTCCGACGCGGAGCGCCGCCTACGTCGACCAGGTCATCGACTGGACGCTGACCGAGGCCGCCTTCCTCGGCGTGCTCGGCAGGGGCGCGCTCACCTCGGCCGGTCGGGTCCTGATCCTCTCCGAGCACGCCACCGCCGCCCGGCTCGGTGACGAGGCCGCGGCCCGCGAGCTGCGCCACGAGGTCGCCGACGCCATCGCCCCGGCCCTGCCCGAGCCGATCGAGCACGTGCTGATCCAGAACGACCTGACCGCGGTGGCGCCCGGCCCGCTCCGGCCGCCGGTGGCCCGCGAGCTGGCCATGATCGCCGACATCGAATCGGCGGGCACGGCCACCGTCTACCGCTTCTCCGAGTCGAGCATCCGACGCGCCTTCGACGTCGGCCGCACCGCCCTCGAGGTGCGGCAGCTGGTCGAGCGCCTCGCGCGCGGCGGCGTCCCGCAGGGCCTCACCTACCTGATCGACGACATCGGACGCCGCCACGGCCGGCTGCGCGCCGGTCACGCGGGCAGTTACCTGCGCTCCGACGATCCCGCCCTGCTCGCCGAGGTGGTGGCCAACCGGCAGGCCGCCTCGGCAGCGCTGCAGCTCATCGCCCCGACGGTGGCCGTCAGCCCGCTGGAGCCGGCGCAGGTGCTGGCGGTGCTGCGGTCGTCCGGTTACGCGCCCGCCGGCGATCGCACGGCACGCAACGCGCCGATCGAGCTCGGGGGCCGCGGTCACCGGGTGCCGGTCGGAGCCGCACGTGGGCCGGCCGGGGGATGGAACGCGGGACCGACCCTGCCGGCCAATCACCTCGCGCAGACCGTGTCGATGCTGCGCCGGATGGCGACGCTGCGCCAGGGTCGGGCCCGGGCCGAGACCCGACCGCAGCCGGGCCAGCTGGTGGAGACCCCCGGCGAGATCATGCGCCTGCTCCGGGAGGGCGCGGAGGACTCGAGCGCCGTCTGGATCTCCTACGTCAACGCCGAGGGTCGGATCAGCGAGCGCACCATCTACCCGACGCTGGTCAGCGGCGGTCACGCCATCGGGCTCGACGACGACAGCGGGGAGCGCCGCACCTTCGTGATCAGCCGGATCCGGCTGGCGGGCCGGGTCTGACCGGCGTGACGTGCCTGACCCGGCGCGTGCCGGCTTGACCCCGTAGCGGGCGCTGCCTACGGTCGGGAGTGGACGCTGCGGGAGAGATCCCGCCATGCCCGGGCTGGTCGCCGGCGCAGGGGCGGGGCGCCGAAGGGGCAACCTCCCCGGAAACTCTCAGGCAGAAGGACCGCGGCGCTCCGGAGCACCTCTGCTCGCGTGTCACGCGCGCCGCTGAGGGGGACGGCTCGACGCCCGTTGCGTCGCACGATCCCCCTCGGAGTCTTCAGATGCCGCGCTCCCCGATGACCCGGCACGCCAGTGGCCGCCCGTTCGCCGACCGTCACCTCGGGCCGATCGGTGCCGACGCCGACGCCCTCCTCGCCGCCCTCGGCCATACCGACCTCGACGCTTTGCTGACGGCGGCCCTGCCGGCCGGGATTGCCGGCGACCACGTCCCGCAGCTGCCGTTGCCGGCGAGCGAGACCGAGACCCTGGCCGCCCTGCGCGCGCTGGCCGGGCGCAACCAGCTGGTACGCCCGCTGATCGGCACCGGCTACGCACCCGCGATCACGCCGAGCGTGCTGCTCCGCAACGTGCTGGAGAACCCGGCCTGGTACACCGCGTACACGCCGTACCAGCCGGAGATCAGCCAGGGCCGGCTCGAGGCGCTGCTCACCTTCCAGACCATGGTCTGCGACCTGACCGGCCTCGACGTCGCGAACGCGAGCCTGCTGGACGAGGGCACCGCCGCCGCCGAGGCGATGGCCTTCGCCCGCCGGGTCGTCCGCGGTCCCGCGTCCACCTTCCTGCTCGACGTCGACGCGCATCCCCAGACCGTCGACGTCGTCACCACCCGGGCCGAGGCCGCGGGCGTCAAGGCCGTCGTCGCCGACCTGACCGACCCGGGCCTCGACCTCGCCGACGTCTTCGGCGTGCTCGCGCAGTACCCGGGCAGCTCCGGCCGCATCGTGGACCTCGCCCCGATCGCCGAGCGGGTGCACGCCGCCGGCGGCCTCGTCGTCGTCGCCGCCGACCCGCTCGCGCTCACGCTGCTGACCTCGCCCGGCGAGCTCGGCGCCGACGTCGCGGTCGGCTCCACGCAGCGCTTCGGCCTGCCGCTGTGGTTCGGCGGCCCCCACGCCGCGTACATGGCCGTGCGCGAGGAGCACCAGCGTCAGCTGCCGGGCCGCCTCGTCGGCTCCAGCATCGACAGCGCGGGCAAGCCCGCCCTGCGGCTCGCCTTGCAGACCCGTGAGCAGCACATCCGCCGCGAGAAGGCGACGAGCAACATCTGCACCGCGCAGGTGCTCCCGGCGGTGGTGGCGGCGTTCTACACGCAGTGGCACGGCGCCGACGGGCTGAAGCAGATCGCGTACGCGATCGCGGACCTCACCGCCCGGCTCGCGGCCGGGCTCGCGGGCAGCGCCCACACGGTGCAGGGCGACACCGCCTTCGACACCCTGCGCATCACCACCGATGGCCCGGCCGCCGCGGTGCTCGCCGCCGCCGCCGAGCGCGGCTACGACCTGCGCCTCGTCGACGCTTCGACGATCGGCGTGACGCTGGACGAGACGTGCGGCCCCGACGTCGTCACCGACCTGCTGGATCTGCTGGGCGGTGACGTGGCCGCCGCGTCGGAGCCGGTCGAGCCGCTGCTTCCGGCCGACCTGGTGCGCACCTCGCCCTACCTGCAGCACGAGCGCTTCTCCGCGTACCGCTCGGAGACCGAGATGATGCGCTACCTGCGGCGGCTGTCGGACCGCGACCTGGCGCTCGACCGCACGATGATCCCGCTCGGCTCCTGCACGATGAAGCTGAACGCCGCCACCGAGATGGAGGCGATCTCCTGGCGCGAGTTCACCGACATCCACCCCTTCGCGCCGGCCGAGCGCTCGGCGGGCTACCGGGAGCTGATCGGCGACCTCGAGCACTGGCTGGCCGAGCTCTCCGGCTACGACGCGGTCAGCGTGCAGCCCAACTCCGGTGCCCAGGGCGAGTTCGCCGGCCTGCTCGCCATCCGGCGCTTCCACGAGTCGCGTCATGACAACTCGCGCAACGTCATCCTGGTGCCGGCCTCCGCGCACGGCACCAACGCCGCCTCCGCCACCCTCGCCGGCCTCAAGGTGGCCGTCGTGAAGACCGCGGGCGACGGCTCGATCGACGTCGAGGACCTCAAGGCGGTGCTGGCCAAGCACGGCGAGGCCGTCGCCGGCCTGATGATCACGTATCCGTCCACGCATGGGGTGTACGAGCCGACCGTGCGCGAGGTGTGCGACCTGCTGCACGCCGCCGGCGGCCAGGTCTACCTCGACGGGGCGAACCTCAACGCACTCGTCGGGGTGGCCCGCCCGGGTGACCTCGGCGCCGACGTGTCGCACTTCAACCTGCACAAGACGTTCTGCATCCCGCACGGCGGCGGTGGCCCCGGCGTCGGCCCGATCGGTGTCAAAGCACACCTCGCGCCGTTCCTCCCGTCGTCCGCCGTGGTGGCGGGCGCCGGACCTGAGACCTCACCCGGTGCCGTGGCCTCGGCTCCCTGGGGCTCCGCCGGTGTGCTGGCGATCTCGTGGGCCTACGTGCGGATGATGGGCGCCGACGGCCTGCGTACGGCGACCGCCACGGCCGTGCTCGCCGCCAACTACGTGGCCGCCAAGCTGCGCGACGCCTTCCCGGTGCTCTACGCGGGCCCCGGCGGGCTGGTGGCCCACGAATGCATCCTCGACCTGCGGCCCATCACCGCGTCCAGCGGCGTCACGGTCGAGGACGTCGCCAAGCGGCTCATCGACTACGGCTTCCACGCGCCGACCATGTCGTTCCCGGTCGCCGGCACGCTGATGGTGGAGCCGACCGAGTCCGAGTCGAAGGCCGAGCTCGACCGCTTCATCGACGCGATGCTCGCCATCCGGGCGGAGATCGCCGCCGTCGAGGCAGGCGAGGTCAGCGCGGCCGACAGCGTGCTCCGCGGCGCCCCGCACGACGCCCGCACGGTCACGGCGGAGGTGTGGGACCGCGCCTACACGCGTACGCAGGCGGCCTGGCCGGGTCACGCCGTCTCCGGTGGTGCCCGCACCGACAAGTACTGGCCGCCGGTGGGGCGCATCGACAACGCCTACGGCGACCGCAACCTGGTGTGCACCTGCCCGCCGATCGAGGCGTACGCCGAAGATTAGAAACCGGGGACTGAGCCTGCACGCAGGAGACCCCGACCGGCACCAGGCCGATCGGGGTCTCTTTCTGAGCAGGGGGACCTAGAAGGTGAGGGCCCCACGCAGGATGGTGCCGGCCTCGAGGTCGGCGTAACCCTGGTTGACCTCGTCGAGCGTGTAGGTCTTCGTGATCAGCTCGTCGAGCTTGAGGATGCCGTCGCGGTAGAGGTTCAGCAGCTTCGGGATGGCGGTGCGGGGCGACTCGGAGCCGTAGATCGAGCCGCTGATCTGCTTGTTCATCATCGCGAGCATGAACAGGTTGAGGTCGACCGTGCCCTGAGCGATTGGGGCGACCGAGGTGATGACGCAGTTGCCGCCCTTGGAGGTCAGCGTCAGCGCCGGCTCGAGCAGGTCGCTGCGCATGACCGAGTAGGTGCAGATGACCGAGTCGCACATCTGGCCCATGGTCAGCTCGCCCACACCGGCGATGGCCTCGTCGAGCGAGGCGAAGGTGTGGGTCGCGCCGAAGGCCTTGGCCTGCTCCAGCTTGAACGGGATCGGGTCGACCGCGATGATCTTGCGGGCACCGGCGATGCGGGCGCCCTGCACCGCGTTGATGCCGATGCCGCCGATGCCGAGCACGGCGACGGTGTCGCCGGGGCGCACGTCGGCCCGGTTGACCGCCGAGCCGAAGCCGGTGGCGACGCCGCACGACACGAGCGCGACGGCCGGGAACGGGATGTCGGGGTCGACCTTGACGACGGACAGCTCCGACAGCAGCTGCATCTCGGAGAACGTGCCGAGCTGCGAGTAGCGGGTGACGGCCAGGTCGCCGACGTGGTGGGCGATGCGGCCGTCGGTCATCATGCCGACGTCGAACAGGCGGGCGCCGGCGTCGCAGAGGTAGCCCTTGCCGGTGCGGCACGGAGTGCACTGCCCGCAGGCCGGGACGAACGACATCGCGACATGGTCACCGACGGCGACGCTCTTGACGTCGGGGCCGATCTCGACGACGACACCCGCGCCCTCGTGGCCGCAGATGACCGGGTAGTGCGGCATCGGCAGGTCGCCGGTGCGGGCGTGCTCGTCGGAGTGACAGAGCCCGCAGGCCTTCATCTCGACGAGGACCTCGCCGGCCTTCGGGTCGTCCATCGTGACGGTCTCGATCTTGTAATGCTCCCCGGGGGCGTAGAGCACCGCTGCTCGCGTACTGACCATGCGCTGTGAAACCTCTTCCGGGATGTCCGTCGCTGCGCCGTTGACGTGCAGCTTTGTTGGTGACGACGCTACGGCCGGCCCCTGAGGGTTACAAGGGCCCGCAAGCGTGGTCCAATACATTGTGACAGTCGCTGTCACGATCTTTGGACAGTCCTGATGGTTGGCCGCTGCGGTCGCCCTTTGCCCCTGGGAGAACCCATGCTCGACTCGAAGATCGTCGGCGGACTCGTCGTCGATGGCACCGGCGCAGAGCCGTATCGCGCCGACATCGGCATCAAGGACGGCGTGATCGTCGAGGTCAAGCGGACCGAGGGCGGCGTCACCGGCATCGAGACCGAGGCCCGCGAGACGATCGACGCCACCGGGCGCATCGTCACCCCCGGCTTCGTCGACGTGCACACCCACTACGACGGTCAGGTCACCTGGGACTCGGTGCTCGAGCCGTCGTCGGCCCACGGCGTCACCACCATCGTCTCGGGCAACTGCGGCGTGGGCTTCGCGCCGGTACGCCCGGGCAGCGAGGGCTGGCTCATCGAGCTGATGGAGGGCGTCGAGGACATCCCCGGCACCGCGCTCACCGAGGGCATGACCTGGGGCTGGGAGTCCTTCCCCGAATACCTCGACGTCGTCGAGAAGCGTGACCTGGCCATCGACTACGGCGTCCAGATCGCCCACGGCTCGGTGCGGGCGTATGCGATGGGCGAGCGCGGCGCGAAGAACCAGCCGGCGACCCCCGAGGACATCGACGTGATGGCGGGGATCGTGCAGGAGGCGATCGAGGCCGGCGCGCTCGGCTTCTCCACCTCACGCACGCTCGGCCACACGGCGATGGACGGCGAGCCGGTGCCCGGCACGTTCGCGGCCGAGGACGAGCTCTTCGGGCTCGGCCGGGCGATGGCCCGCGGCGGGCGTTCCGTCTTCGAGCTGGCCCCGGCCGGCGCGAGCGGCGAGGACCTGGTGGCCCCCAAGCGCGAGGTCGAGTGGATGGAGCGGCTGGCGGCCGAGACCGGGATGCCGGTGTCGTTCACGCTGCTGCAGGTCGACTCGGCGCCGCAGCTCTGGCGTGAGCTGATGGAGCTCTCGGCCGACGCGTTCGAGAAGGGCACGCCGCTCTACCCGCAGATCGCGGCGCGGCCGTTCGGCATGCTCACCGGGTTCGCCGGCAACCACGCCTTCACCCACCGGCCGAGCTACCGGGCGCTGGCCCACCTCTCGCCGGAGGAGCGGGCGCTCGAGCTGGCCAAGCCGGCCGTACGGGCGGCCATCCTGGCCGAGACCGACCTGCCGGTCGACACCAACAAGCACTTCGACGGCCTCAAGAACATGTACCAGGGCATGGCCGACCGGATCTACGCGATCGGCGACCCGCCCGACTACGAGCCCACCCGTGAGCGCACCGTCTCCGCCATCGCGGAGGACCGTGGGGTCCCGGTGCTCGAGGCGATGTACGACCTCATGGCCGAGCCGGCCTCCGGCGCCGGACCGGCCACGCAGATGCTCATGCTGCCGTTCTTCAACTACGCCGAGGCCAACCACGACGCCATCCGCGAGATGCTGCTGCACCCCGCCGGCGTCTCGGGGCTGTCCGACGGCGGCGCTCACTGCGGCATGATCTGCGACGCGTCGATCCCGACCTTCATGCTCACGCACTGGGCCCGCGACCGTTACCGCGGCAAGGGCCTGCCGCTCGAGTACCTGGTCAAGAAGCAGACGTCCGACACGGCACAGCTCTTCGGGCTGACCGACCGCGGCACGCTCGAGGTGGGCAAGAAGGCCGACGTCAACGTGATCGACTTCGAGGGCCTCACCCTGCACACCCCGCGGATGGCGTACGACCTGCCCGCGGGCGGCCGTCGCCTGGTGCAGGACGCCACCGGTTACGTCGCCACGATCGTCAGCGGCGTCGTCACCCGGCGCAACGACAAGGACACCGGCGAGCGTCCGGGCCACCTGGTCCGCGGCGCCCGCTAGACGATTTCCTGATCGGTCAGCGCGGTTGCGGTGCGACGTCCGCCTCAGGGCGGACGACCGTCGCCGCGCTGACCGTCCCGGAGGTGGCGAACTCCAGGGTCAGTGCCGAGACCAGGACGAAGAGCACGTGGCTCGGCCGCAGGATCACGTAGCGGCCGCTGCCGAAGGCGTTGAACTTGCGCAGGAAACGGTAGAGCGACTCGAGCCGGATCCACCGGTCCAGCTCGTGCACCGCCCGGAAGGCGAGCTTGCCGCCGAGGCCGCGGTCGGGGTTGCCGAACAGCTCCGGGAACGCCGCGAACGCGAGTGAGACGCGGGCGGCGCCGTTCTCCTTGGCCCACGTCATGACGTCGGCGATGAGCCGCTCGTCGAGGCCGTTCGGTGCGTCCGGCACCCGGTAGGGCACGTCGAGCGAGAGCTCACGGCCGTGGTCGGCGGTCGCGTAACGCTGAAAGCCGACGAGCCGGCCATCTGCGTCGCGCGCGTACGCGATCATGGTGTTGGCGTGGGTGCCGTCGAGCAGGTGGTCCAGGATCATGGAAAAGCCGCGCTCGGTGCCGCCGCCCTTATGTGCACCGCGGGCGACCTCGACAAGCTCGGCGCGAGTGACCGGGTCGAGCTCGCGCTCGGCGACGATCCGCGTGGTCACGCCGGCATTCGTCGCACGCGAGACGGCCTGGCGCACGTTGCGGTTGTGCCGGCCGGACAGCGAGAAGGTCGCCACGTCGAGGACGACGTCGCGTCCGATGCAGAGCCCGCGGTAGCCGCGCCGCCGCCACGCCGCGGTCATCTCCTCGCCGGCGCCGACGACGGTCGCCCGCCAGCCGTTGCGCTCGGTCTCGTCGAGGAACGCGTCGATCGCCGTCTCGTACGACGCCGGATCTCCCACCGGGTCGCCGGCGGCCACGGCGGTGCCGAAGCGCACCTTGTACGCGATCGCCGCCTTGCGGTCGGGGGAAAAGACGTAGGACTTGTCGGTGCGCAGGGCGAACGGCGCGAGCGTGTCGCCTGAGGTGTCGTCGACCAGCTTCTGCACGCGGATGCGCTCGACCTCGCTGCCGGGCGGCGCCGCACGGCGGGGCAGTCCGACGACCGCACCGGCGAGGATCTCGGCCGCGGCGGTCAGCGTCTGGTGCCCGTTGTACGCGGCCAGGAAGGCCACGAAGAGCAGCAATGCGCTCGCGGCGAGCCGGCCGACGGTGAGCGGGCGCCCGATCCACACGGCGCGGGCGGCGATGAGCAGCCCCAACGTGAGGCCGAGATGGTGGTTGTGCTGCCACCCGTAGACGGCGGAGCCGACCGCGGTGACGAGCAGGACCTCGGCGGCGACGTTGCGCTCCGAGGCGCGCCCGTCCTCCAGGGCGAGCGTCGCGTGCGCGCGCACCCCTGACGATTGCTTCTGCATGCCACCTCCGCCCGTTGCCGCTCCTGACGGCTCCCCGGGAATGCAACCCCGGCGCTCAAGATCTGTTCCGGGCACATCATCGACACATGGGAGCCGTCGCTTGACGGCGCCGCGCTGCAGCGCGGCTGGTTGAGCCTCGGTCAGGCGTCGGCGCGGTGCTGCTGGAGCCGCGTGTCGGCGCCGGCGACCTTCTCCAGCAGCTCGGCGAGCCGGTGCTGCTCCTCGGCGGTGAGGACGGCGACGGCAGCGGGGGGCTGGCCGATGCGCTCCATCAGCGTCGCGGCCGAGCTCGCGCCCTCCGGGGTCAGGACGACCGTGCGTACCCGGCGGTCGGTCGGGTGTGGCCGGCGGACGGCCAGGCCGCGCTGCTCGAGGGCGTCGACGACGGCGGTGATGTAGGAGGCGTCGCAGGCGAAGGCCGCGGCGAGCTCGCGCATCGCGGTGGGCCGGCTCTCCGACAGCAGGAAGAGGGCCTTGCCGGCCGACGGCGGCAGGTCGTACTCGGCGCAGGCGCGGGGGAAGTTCGAGTGGTTCTCCCCGTGCAGGTTGAGCTCGATGACCGCCCGCCAGGCGCGTCGACCGTCGGCGGTGATCTGTCCGGCCGGGTCATCCTTGGCCGCGGCAGCAGTGGTGTGGTCGGGAGCCGCCGTCACGGTCATCGCTTGACTGTAGACGACTGTGGCACGAGCAACACTATGAAGTTGACTCAAGTAAATCCTTGACGAAGCTCAAGCTTCTCCGGATGCTGGATCCGTCGCACCACGCTGTCTGCTGGGCATCGGCAAGTCGGGGCGGCGTTCGTACGTCCCGATCCAGTTCGTCCGTCCGTCAGGAGTTCCGCCCGTGACCGGTCCGTCCCCTTCGCGCGGCTTCGCCCTGCGCGGACGCAGTGGCAAGGCGCCCCGCGAGCAGGTCATGGACCGCGAGCTGAAGGCTCTGGCCGTCGTGGTCATCCTCGGCACGATCATGTCGGTCTTCGACACGACGATCGTCAACGTCGCGATCGACACCCTGGGTCGCGAGTTCCACACGAACCTCGCGACCATCCAGTGGGTCAGCACCGCCTACCTGCTGGCGCTCGCCCTGGTCATCCCGCTCACCGGCTGGACCATCGAGCGCTTCGGCGCCAAGCGGATGTACCTGATCTCGCTGACGCTCTTCATCATCGGTTCCGCGCTGTGCGGCCTGGCCTGGTCGGCCGGCAGCCTGATCTTCTTCCGGGTGCTGCAGGGCCTCGGCGGCGGCATGATCCTGCCGATCGGCCAGACGATCCTCGCCCGGGCGGCCGGTCCGCAGCGGATGGGCCGCGTGATGAGCGTCGTCGGCATCCCGATGCTGCTCGGCCCGGTGCTCGGCCCCGCGATCGGCGGCCTCATCGTCGACAACTTCAGCTGGCGCTGGATCTTCTACGTCAACATCCCGATCGGCCTCATCGCCCTCGCGTTCTCCGCCCGCACCCTGAAGCACGACGCCACGGGCACCGCGGGCAAGCTGGACTGGACCGGCTTCGTCCTGCTCTCGCCGGCCCTGGCCGGAATCGTCTACGGGCTCTCGGAGGCGGGCAGCAGCGGCGGCTTCGGTGAGTCGCGGGTGATCATTGGCCTGGTGCTCGGCGTGGTCCTGCTGGCCTTCTTCATCGCCCACGCGCTGCGCTCGCGGGCGCCACTCGTCGACCTGCGCCTGTTCCGCAACCGCGGGTTCAGCATCGCCGGCATCGTCGGCTTCCTGCTCGGCGCCAGCATCTTCGGCGCCATGTTCCTGATGCCGCTCTACTACCAGATCGTGCGTGGCCAGGACGCGCTGCACGCCGGCCTGCTGATGGCCCCGCAGGGGCTCGGCGCCATGATCGCGATGCCGATGGCCGGGCGGATCACCGACAAGGTGGGCGCGTACAAGATCGTGCCGGTCGGCGTGATCACCGTCATCCTCGGCACGATCGTCTACACGCAGGTCGCGGCCGACACCTCCTACCTGCTGCTCGCCTTCGCGCTCTTCATCCGCGGGCTCGGCCTCGGGATGAGCATGATGCCGGCGATGACCGCGGCCTACCAGACGCTGCAGCCGTCCGACGTGCCCAAGGCCACCACGATGATCAACATCCTGCGTCAGGTGGGCGGCTCGCTCGGCACCGCGGTGCTCGCCGTCATCCTGCAGCGCTCGATCGTCTCCAACCTGCACGGCTCCGGTGGGGCCGGCGCCGGCGACGTGCTGGGCGGCGGGGCGACCCTGCCGGCTGCGGCGCGTGCTCCGATCGCGGACGCGTTCGGCACCTCGTTCTGGTGGGCCGTCGGGCTCTCGGCGCTCTGCGTCATCCCGGCGCTGCTGCTGCCGCGGGTGCGCCCGGGCGGTGCGTCGCCGGGCGGAGCAGCCGGGCCGGGCCGGATCGTCGAGCCGGAGAAGGTCTTCGAGCCGGCCTGACGACGGTTACGGTTGTCCCGCGCGCCGGGCAATGGCCGGCCGGCCGCGCACCGGGAGCGGAGGAGACGCGGTGACGCGCAGGGCGGCATCGGGGCGCAGAGACCTCACCGGGTCGCTCAAGGCACTGCCGTCGGCCACGACCCTGCCGAACCGGCTGTTCGACGAGCTCGAGGAAGCCATCATCAGCGGCTCGCTCGAGCCGGGTGAGCGGCTGCGCGCCGACGATCTCGCCGTGCACTACGGGGTGAGCCTGATCCCGGTGCGCGAGGCGCTGCGCTCGCTGGACGAGGCGGGCTGGGTCGACATCACCCCGCGGCACGGGGTGCACGTCCGCGAGCGCACCGACACCGAGCTCCGCGAGCTCTTCGAGTTCCGCAGCCACGTCGAGGGCCTGGTCGCGCGGCTCGCCGCCGAGCGGCGTTCGGACGACGACCTCGCCGCCCTCGACGCGGCCGTGGCGGCGAGCAGCCGGGCGCGACGGCACGGAGCCGACACCGAGCTGCTCGACGCGTCGGCCCGGTTCCGGGACGCCTTGCGCGCCGCTGCGCACAACAGCGTGCTGGAGGCGAACTCCGAGGCGCTCGAGAAGCGGGCCCGCTTCTACTTCTCCACCGTGGCGCACCAGCTGGGCAGCGAGTGGATGCGGGTGCACGAGCAGGTCCTCGAGCACGTGCGTGCCCACGACGCGCAGGCGGCGGACGACGTCACCCGCGAGCACATCCTCGCCACCGGCGAAGCGGTGCACGCACTGCTGTTCAGCTGACAGTCCCGTTCAGCCGAGGACGGGCTCCGGCTGCAGGAAGCGCAGCGCCGTCGCGGCGTAGAGCGCCGCGCACCGCACCACCTCGTCCTCCTCGGCGTAGTCGTCCACGCCGGCCGAGTACGTCGGCTGGGGGCCGTAACACAGCGCCGGTACGCCCGCCGTCCGCCAGCGGCTCGCGTCACTGGCGGGCAGCCGGATCGCGTACGCGCTCGCCTCGCCGGTGAGGGTCTGCGCCGAGGCGGTCCAGCACCGGGCCAGCGGGCTCTGCGGCGAGGTCCAGTTGGCGTCCCAGCCCCGCAGCCGCTCGACCGACACCTGCGGGATGTCGCTCACCGCCTGCTCCACCAGCTGCTGCGCCGCGTCGGCGCTGATGCCCGGCGGCAGGCGCAGGTCGACCTCGGCCGTCGCGGTGGTGGCCACCTGGCCGATGAAGGTGCCGGCGGCGACGGTGCCGACGTTCGCGGTCAGGCGCAGGCCGGGGTCGCCAGGGGGTGCGGTGAGCCCGGCGAGGTCGGCCGGCAGCGCGCCGACGCCGCCGGTCAAGGCGTCGATCGCCAGGACGGCGGCGGCGATCCGGGCCGACGCCGAGGCGCCCGCCTGCACCGACGAGCTGTGCCCGGCCGCTCCCTCGGCCCGGATGCGCAGCCAGAGCACGCCCTTCTCACCGAGGGCCAGCCGGCGGAAGCCCGGTCCCTCCCCGCAGATCAGCCCGTCGCCGAGCAGATCCGGGTGGGTGCGCAGCAGGTACGCCGCGCCGTTGTCGCCGAAGACGACCTCGTCGCTCACGGCGGCCAGCGTCACGCGGCCGCTCCACACCGCCCGCTCCTCCGCGAGCAGGGCGAAGGCGCTGATCATGGCGGCGACGGCACCCTTCATGTTGCCCATGCCGAGCCCGTAGAGCCGGCCGTCGCGGCGGGTCAGCTCGAGGATCGGCACCGTCCAGGTGGCGGGATCGCCGGCCGGCATGGTGTCCATGTGCACGTTGAGCACCAGGTGCGGGCCGGGGCGTCCGGAGTCGATCGAGGAGAGCACCGAGGGCATGTGCGGGTCCGCGAACTCGAGGCGTGCGTCGAGCCCGCGCTCGGCCAGCGCCGCCGCGACCACGTCGGCCACAGCACGGGTGTCGCCCGGCGGGTTCACGCTCGGCGCGGCCACGAGGGCCCCGCACAGCGCGACGAGCGACTCCCGGTCCACTTCGCACCGCTCCGGCAGGCCGGCGAGCACCCGCGCCAGCTCCCTGCCTGCGACTTGCTCCGAGGTCGTCATGCGGTCTCCTGTCGTGAGGCGGCGGCCGCCGCGGTGGTGCGTCGCCAGTCCGCGACCGCGAAGGGATCTGCTGTCCCTGTCATGACTCCTGCCGGCGCCCCGGCGGCCACGACGGCGCCGAAGATCTCGGCGCCGGCCTGATCGGTGCTGATCCGGTGACCCGCCCCCGCCAGGGCGTTGCGGTCGGGATGGTCGGGCTCGAGGAGCAGGCGGCCGTCCTCGCTGCGCCAGCGCGGGGCGGTGACGGCGTCGGTCAGCGGGACGCCGGCGCGCAGCGCGCTGAGCAGCTGCAGCAACGTCTGGATCTGGCCGTCCGCGCCGGGGGTGGCGAGGGCGAGGGCCGATCCGTCGGGGCGCTCGAGGAGGGCGGGTGCGAGCGTGTGCACGGGCCGGCGCCCGGCGGCGGGAGCGTTGGGCCCGTCGGTGAAGCCGGCCGCGCGGTTGTTCAGGACGAAGCCGCCCTCCGGCACGAAGACGCCGGAGCCGAAGTTGTCGAAGACGCTGATCAGGGACGAGACGACGCACCCGTCGGCGTCAGCCACCGCGACACCGGCGGTGTGCAGGTAACCCCGCGGTCCGCCGCGCAGCGAGGCGCGTTCCCGGTCGACGGTCAGCGGTGTGGTGAGCAGGCGCGCCCCGACCCCGCTCTCCGCGCGGTGGGTGAAGACGGCGGCGATCAGCTCCACCAGCAGGTGACTGTCCGGGACGTCCGCCTGCTGCTGCAGATACGACAGCGCCATCGCGAGCAGCACGCCCTGGCTCGGCGGCGGCTGGACGTGCACGACGTCGTCGCCCCAGCGGACGTCGATCGCCGAGCCGATCAGGGTCCGGTGCCGCGCGAGGTCCTGCGGGTGCAGCGCGCCGCCCGCGGCCGCGACAGCCCGGCACACGGCCTGTGCGATCCGGCCGGAGTAGAACGCGCTCCGCCCCTGTACGCCGATGGCCTCGAGGAGGTCGGCGAGCTCGGGCTGCACCCAGCGCTCGCCTGCGGACAGGTGCAGCAGCGGCCAGTCCTGCGCGCCGCCTGTTCGGAGGCGCGCGCGCTGCTCGGACACGGCCGTGGCCAGCCCGGGGTCGAGGGCGAGGCCTTCGCGGGCGGCGGTCACCGCCGGAGCGAGCACCTGCGCCAGCGGCAGCCGGCCCCACCGCGTGTGCGCGCCGGCCCAGCCCGCGACCAGACCGGGCACGGTGACGGACGTGCCACCGGTCGTGCAGCGCTCCGGCTGCCAGCGCGCCGGGCTCCTGCCCGTCCCGCTCACGGCGGTGACCCCGGAGCCGGGCAGCCGGACGAGCGCCAGCAGGTCGCCGCCCAGTCCTGCGGCGTCGGGCAGCACCACGCAGATCATCGCCTGCGCGGCGATCGCGGCATCCACCGCAGAACCGCCGGCTGCGAGGACCGCGCAGCCGGCGTCTGCCGCCAGCGGGTGCGCTGCCGCTACGGCACCGCGCGGCCCCGAGCGGAGGGACGCTTGCGGAGGGGCCATGAGAAATTATAAAACATAGGGAGAGGAGCCGGCGGACCCCCGACCGCCGGCTCCCGCCGTCTGAACGGAGCTGACCGGTGACCGCAACGACACCCTCCGCACTGCCCGCCGCGCCCGACATGTCGCTCGAGCTGGCCGAGCGGCTGCTCGGCGGCGTCCGCGCCGAGGCGGCCGCATCCGGGGTCGGCCTGGCCGCCGTCGTCGTCGACCGCGGAGGCAACCTGGTGGCAGCTGCGCGCATGGACGGCTCGCAGCTGGGGGCGTTCTCCCTGGCCAACGACAAGGCGTACACCGCGGTCGCCTTCGGGCACCCGACCGGCGCCTGGGCGGAGAGCTCGACGCCGGGCGGCTCGGACTGGGGCCTCGCGGGGACGCTCGGCGGACGGGCGATCGTCTTCGCAGGCGGCCTGCCCGTGTACGCGGACGGTGCGCTGATCGGGGCCGTGGGCGCGAGCGGTGCGGCGTCGACCGTGGATGCCCATTGCGTCCGCACGGCGATCGCCGCCGCCGGGCTGCAGAGCGAGCACCCGTGAGGACGGTGCTGGTCGCCGGCGGGGCGACCGGGATCGGTGCGGCGACCGTCCGGGCGCTGCGCCGCCGGGGTGACCGGGTCCTGCTCGCCGACCGCGCCGAGCTCGCGGCGAAGGAGCTGGTCGCCGAGGACCTGCCCGGGCCCGCGGAGGCGTTCGTCTGCGACTTCGCCGACGTCGACGCGCCGGCCGCTGCCGTGGCCGCCGCTGCGGAGTTCGGCCAGGGCGTCCTCGACACGGTCTTCTACAACGCCGCCATCCTGGAAGCCCGCCCGCTCGCCGACTGGGATGCCCAGGCCTGGGACCGCAGCGCGGCGGTCAACCTGCGTGCGCCGTTCCTGATGGTGCAGGCAGCGGCCCCCTTCCTGCGGGTGGACCGGCGCGGCCGGGCCGTCCTCACCTCGTCCACCGGAGCTTTGCGCGGTCATGCGCAAATGCCCGCGTACCACGCGACCAAGGCCGGCCTTTTGGGCCTCGTCCGATCATTGGCCGACGAGCTCGGCCCGGACGGGGTGACGGTCAACGCCGTCTGCCCGGGCTGGGTCGACACCCCGTTCAACGACGCCTACTGGGACGCGCAGGCCGATCCAGGCGCCGCCGAGCAGGCGCTGGTCGCCGGGATTCCGCTACGCCGCCAGGCCCGGCCGGAGGACATCACCGGGATGATGCTGTTCCTCGCCTCCGACGAGTCGGCGTACGTGACCGGCCAGAGCCTCGTGGTGGACGGCGGGTACACGGCCGTATGAGCGCCCCGATGCTGCTGACCAACCCGGCCCGCAGTGACGTCGTGCCCGACGCCGGCTTCGGCGCGCTCGGCCGCGCCCCGCTGCACACCCACCAGGCTCTCGACGGCTACGCCCCCACCCCGCTGCGCTCGCTGCCCGCGCTGGCCGAGCGGCTCGGCGTCGCGAGCGTCCAGCTGAAGGACGAGTCGAGCCGGCTGGGCCTGCCGTCCTTCAAGATCCTGGGGGCGTCGTGGGCGGTGCTCACCGCCGTGGCCCGCGAGTGGCTCCAGGACCCGGACGAGCTGCCGGCACTGTCGCGGATGCGGGAGTCGCTCGCGTCCGGCCCGCCCGGCCGGAAGCTGGCCGCGGCCACCGACGGCAACCACGGCCGCGGCGTCGCGCGCATGGCCGGCCTGCTCGGGATCGGAGCCCACGTCCTGGTGCCCGCGGGCACGGCGCAGGCCCGGATCGACGCGATCGCCTCCGAGGGCGCCCGCGTCGAGGTCGTCGACGGCACGTACGACGACGCCGTGGCCGCGTCGGCGGCGCTGGCCGACGACAGCACGCTGGTCATCTCCGACACGTCGTGGCCCGGCTACGAGCGGGTCCCGCGCAGCGTGATCGACGGGTACTCCACCCTCTTCCACGAGATCGACGACGCGCAGGCCGCCGCCGGGCTGCCGGCCCCGACGCTCGTCGCCGTCCAGGCCGGCGTCGGCGCCTTCGCTGCCGCGGCGCTCCGGCACTACCGCGGCGAGCCCCGTGCGGTCCCGGTGCGCACCGTGGTCGTGGAGCCGATCGCGGCGCGCTGCCTGCTCGAGTCGGCGCGCGCCGGGCGGGTGACCGAGGTGTCCGGACCGCACCCCTCCACCATGGCCGGACTGAACTGCGGCCTGCCGTCGCTGCTGGCCTGGCCGGTGATCGTCGCCGGCACGGATGTCTTCGCGGCGATCGACGACGAGTGGGCGTACGAGGCGATGCGGGCGCTGGCGGCCGAGGGGATCGACTCCGGGGAGTCCGGTGCGGCCGGGCTGGCCGGGCTGCTCGCCGCTGCCTCGCACCCGGCCACCGCAGCCGAGGTCGGGCTCCGGCCCGACGCCCACGTCCTCCTCGTGAACACCGAGGGCGTGACCGACCCGGCCAACGCGGCCGCGGTGCTCGGACCCGGCGCAGGGAAGGAGCTCGTATGACGGCAGAACTGAACGACGAGGCGTACGGCCTGCTCCGCGGGCGTCGGGCGGTCGTCACCGGAGGGTCGCGCGGCATCGGTCGGGCGATCGCCGAGCGCTTCGCCGCCGAGGGGGCTGCCGTCGCGGTTGCGGACATCGACGCCGCCGGAGCCGCTGACGTCGCTGCCGCTCTGACCCGGACCTACGGGGTGCCGGCGCTCGGCGTGGCGATGGACGTGGCGGACCCGGGCAGCGTGCGCGCCGCCGCCGACGCGGTCGAGGCCGCGATCGGCACCTGCGACGTCATCGTGCCCAACGCCGGGATCCTGGTGATCAAGCCGGCGCTGGAGATGACCGACGCCGAATTCCGCCGGGTCACCGAGGTCAACCTGAGCGGTGCGTTCTCGACCGCCACCGAGTTCGGCCGCCGGCTCGCCGCGAGCGGACGGCCCGGCTCGGTGATCTTCACGTCGTCGCTGATGGGGGTACGCGGAGCACCGGGCAACGCCGCGTACGCGGCCTCCAAGTTCGGCATGGTCGGGCTCGCCGAGAGCATGGCCGCCGACGTCGCGGGCGCCGGCATCCGGGTCAACGCGGTCTGTCCCGGCCAGATCGAGACCGAGATGCTGGCCGACATGTTCGTCACCCGCGGCGAGCGGTCGGGACAGACCCCTGAGCAGGAGCGGGCCGCCTTCGAGCGGCGCATCCCGCTCGGCCGCCTGGGCGACGTGCGGGAGGTCGCCGACGCGTACGTCTTCCTGGCCAGCGGGCTGAGCAGCTACGTCACCGGTCAGTGCCTCGTCGTCGACGGCGGCTGGATGGTCGGGTGAGCGGACGGGCTCGGCTGCGGCATCGGCTCCGGCGGGCGGCCCGCCCGTCCGTCGCGGTGATCGGCGGCGGCTTCGGAGGCATCGCGGCGGCGGCCCGGCTCAAGCTGTCGGGGGTCGAGCGGTTCGTCGTCTTCGAGCGGTCGTCGACGGTCGGCGGCACCTGGTGGGACAACCACTACCCGGGTGCGGAGACCGACGCGCAGTCGCATCTGTACTGCTTCAGCTTCGCGCCGTACCGCTGGAAGCGCACCCACAGCCGTGGGGCCGAGGTGCAGGAGTACCTCGAGTACGTCGTCGACCGGTTCGGCCTGCGCCGGCATTTCCGCTTCGGGACGGCCGTCACTTCGGTGACGTGGGACGAGGCCGCGCAGCAGCAGGTGCTCGTCGTCGAGACCCCGGACGGCACCGTCGAGCAGCGCTTCGACGCCGTCATCTGCGCCGTGGGGATGTTCAACGCGGTCAAGCTCCCGGCGCTGCCGGGCCTGCCGGACTTCACCGGAGCCGTCGCCCACACCGCCCGCTGGGACGACGGGCTCGACCTGCGCGGCAAGCGGGTGGCGGTGATGGGCACCGGATCCAGCGCCTCGCAGGTCGTCCCCGCCATCGCCGACGACGCCGGACGCGTCCACCTCTTCCAGCGCCAGCCGGGCTGGCTGCTGCCCAAGGGCGACCACGACTTCAGCCCCCGTGAGCAGGCGCTGTACCGCCTCCCCGGTGTGTGGCGGGCGCGGCGCTGGCACCTGTACTGCAAGCAGGACGTCAAGGAGGTCGGCGGTCAGCTCTTCCGGCCGGGATCGCGGGTCAATCGGAAGGCCGAGGCGCGGGCCCGGGCGTACCTGGACGAGGTGTTCGCCGACCGGCCCGACCTCAAGGCGGCGGTGACCCCGCGCTACCCGTTCGGCGGCAAGCGGTCGCTGCTCAGCAGTGCCTACTACGCGTCGCTGCTGCACCCGTCGGTCGAGCTGGTGCCGCACGCGATCAGCCACTGCACGCCCACCGAGGTCGTCGACGTGACCGGCGTGGCCCGCGAGGTGGACGTCCTGGTGCTGGCCACCGGCTTCGTCGCCACCGATTACCTGTGCAGCGTCGACGTGGTGGGGCGTGACGGCCGGAAGTTGCGGGACGAGTGGGCCGGCGAGCCGTTCGCGTTCCTCGGCCTGACGGTGCCCGGGTTCCCCAACTTCTTCATGCTGTACGGGCCCAACACCAATGGCGGACTGATCGTCTCGAACCTGCAGCGCCAGGCCGCGTACGCGACCAGCGAGATCCTGCGGCTCGGGCGAGGGCAGGTCACCAGTATCGAGGTGCGGCCCGACATCACCCGCTGGTACAACGCCGGCGTTCAGTGGCTCATCGGGCGCACCGCCTTCACCGCGACCGACAACTACTTCCAGACCCGTTCCGGCAAGGTCGTGACCCAGTGGCCGGACGGGGCGAGCACATACGCACTGGCCACCCTGCTGCTGCGGCGTCCGAGCACCTGGGGTCGGCGCCACTCCTGAGAGGCATGCTGGACGCATGGATCAGGTGGTCGTCGGACTCGACAATGACGTAGTCGTGGGTCTCGACAATGACGTAGTCGTGGGTCTCGACAATGGCGGCACGGCCAACAAGCCGACGGTGCTCGACGCCTCCGGCCGCTTCCTCGTCACCACGATCCGGGAGCTGCCGAGCCGGGTGCTCGAGGGTCCGCACGTGGCGATCGAGGCGCTGGTCGCGGCCTTCGACGACGTGCTCGCGGCCACCGGGATCAGCCGTGCTCGCGTACGCGGGGTCGGCCTCGACACCCCGGGCCCGGCGAGCGCCGACGGCGTCATCTCCTCCAAGGGGTCGACCAACTTCGCGCTGCCCGAGTGGCGCGGCTTCGACATCCGTACCGCGCTCGAGCAGCGGCTCGGCCTGCCGGTGGTCTACAGCAACGACGGCAACGCGGCCGCCCTGTACGCCCACCACGTGCACTTCGGCGCCGAAGCCTCGGGCCGTGCGTCGGTGTCGGCGATCGTCGGCACCGGGCTCGGCGGCGGCCTGATCCAGGACGGCACCGTCATCGGTGGTGCGGCCGGGATGGCCGGCGAGCTCGGCCACGTCCCGATCCCGCTGGAGGGCCTGCTCGAGCCTGGTCAGGCGGTGCCGGTCTGCAACTGCGGGCAGCCGGGCGATGCCGAGAGCGTCGCGTCGCTGACCGCGATCGGGCGCCACCTGCTGCCGTACTGGCTGACCCGCTACCCCGGCCACGAGTTGGGGCTGAAGCCGTTGCCTGAGGCCGCCAAGCTGGTGCGCGGCTACGCCGAGCAGGGCGATGCGATGGCCCGCGCGATCTTCGGCCAACAGGCGCAGGCGATCGGGCGGCTGTTCGGGATCGTCTCCAACGTGACCGATCCCGACGCGTACTTCATCGGTGGCGGGGTGGTCGAGACCACCCCTGAGCTGCGCACCTGGTTCGTCGACCGGATCCGCGAGGCCACCGGCCTGCGCGCCGAGCAGCAGGTCACGGCGAGCTTCGCCGAGGTGCCCGACCTCGACATGGCCGGCGCCCGCGGCGCAGCCCTCGCCGCGTGGGACCGGCTGCGCTGACGGGTCAGACCAGCCCGGTGGCGTCGAAGCTCCAGGACGTGTCGGCGCCCGCCATCCGCTCCAGCCAGTCGGCCGGGGCCTGGCGCTGCAGCGTCGGGTAGTCCCAGTAGTCCTTCCAGACGGTGATCTTGCCGTCGCGCACCTTGTGCACGGTGCAGAACGGCAGCACGGCGACCTCGCCGGAGTCGAAGGTCCACGTCTCCGAGTGCTCGTAGATGACGTTCTCGCCGTCGCTGACCAGCACGCCGGTGTGGTTCTCGTACGCGGTCAGCGCCTGCAGCCCGATCTGCAGCCGCTTGACGATGTCGGGGCCGCCGCGGGCCGACATGCCCGGCCCGACCGGCACGTCGAAGTAGATGCAGTCGTCCGACAGCAACGGCGGGATGGCGTCCCAGTCGCGCTCGCTCAGCGCCCTCCACAGGGAGAGAACCAGGGCTTTCGTGGGGTCGGCGTCGCTCATGCGCGAACCGTAACCACCCCGCGGCCGACCGGCCCCGCCGGGTCCGTCATGCTCTTCAGGCATGAGTGCAGACGCCCGTACCGATGTCGAGTTCCCGGGTGCCGGGGGCGTCACGCTGCGCGGATGGCTGTACCGGCCGGATGGCGACGCTCCTGCTCCTGCGGTGATCATGGCGCACGGCTTCTCAGCCACCCGGCACATGGGGCTGCCCGCCTTCGCCGAGGCCTTCGCCGCCGCCGGCTACGCCGTGCTGCTCTACGACCACCGCAACCTCGGTGACAGCGCGGGCGAGCCGCGCCAGGAGATCAACCCGTGGGCGCAGGCCCGCGACTACCGTTACGCCCTGACCTGGCTCGCCGCGCAGCCCGGCATCGACCCGGACCGCATCGCGCTGTGGGGCTCGAGCTTCAGCGGCGGCGAGGTCATGGTGGTCGGCGCCGTGGACCCGCGGGTCAAGGCGGTCATCGCCAACGCGCCCTTCGCCGGCCTCGGCCGTACCTACGACGACCCGGCGGCCGCGTTCGAGGCCATGCGGGTGGCGCTCGACGACGAGTCCGGCGCCGGCCCCGCCGACAGCACCGACGCCCCGATCGGCCCCATGCAGGTCATGCGCCCGATTGGCAGTGACCCGCAGGCGCCCGCCTTCCTGCCGCAGCCCGAGGCGACCGAGTGGTTCTCCACCGTCGCCGACCCCACCTGGCAGAACACGTTCACGCTGAAGGGCCTCGGCGGCGCGCACGCCTTCGACCCCGCGGTGGCCGCTCCGTTCCTCGCGCCGACGCCGCTGCTGGTCATCGTGGCGAGCGAGGACGAGGTCGCGCCCGCGCCCGTCGCCCGGCAGACGTACGCGATCGCGTCCGAGCCGAAGCAGCTGCAGGAGATCCCCGGCCACCACTTCGTGCCCTACAGCGGGGAGCAGCTGGACCAGGCGATCGCGTACGCGCTCGCCTTCCTGAAGGAGCACCTGTAACCGCACCCGGCTTCGATGCGCGCGGGGCGTTGATCGGAGCCCTCGTCATGGCCGGCTTCGGGCTCGGGTGGGGCCTCTGGGGTGCCGGCGCGGTGGACGATCCCTCCGCGGCCAACGGTGTGCGGGTGGCACTGGTCGTCGTCGGTGCCGTCCTGATCACCCGCGCGATCATGGGCCTGCGCAGGGCGGCGTCGGGCTCCGGAACGTCGATGGTCGGCACCCGGAGCTACTGGGTCGTGACGGCGGCCGAGTTCCTGGCGATCGCGGCCGGCGGAGCGGCTCTCGGGGCCACCGACAACGCCCGCTACGTGGCGGCCTGGGTGGCTGCCGTCGTCGGCGTCCACTTCCTCGCCTTCGGCCGGCGCTTCTGGCGCGGCTTCCTGGTGGTCGGTGGCGTCATCCTGGCGGGCGCGGCCGCGTCGCTCGGGCTGGGGTTGAGCGGAGCCGCGGACGGGACCGCGATCGCGGTGGCCGCATTCGTCGCCGCCGGCACGCTCGACCTGACAGCGGGGCTGGCGATCGAGGCTGCGGGGCGGGCGCGGACCGCTGGGTAGCGTGGCCGCATGGCTGAGGTGAAGGCACAGGCGAAGACGTCCGTCGACGCGCCAGCGGAGACGGTGCTCGCGCTGATCCGCGACACGACGCGGCGCCACGAGCTGTTGCCCGAGGCGTACCACGACGTCAGCGTCGCGGGCGACGTCGTCAGCTACCGGCTGCATGCCGGTGGGCGTCAGCGGGACTACGTGATGCGCCAGGTGGCGACCGACACCGGCCTGCGCGAGCAGGACGAGACGTCGTCGCTGGTGACGGTGTGGACCGTCACGCCGGGGTCCGGGCGTACCGACGTCACCATAACGACGACCTGGCAGGGCGCGGGCGGCATCGGCGGCTTCTTCGAGAAGACGTTCGCGCCCAAGGGCGTCGCCAAGCTGCACACCCAGACGCTGGGCAACCTCGGCCGGCTCACGACCGGCAGCTAGCGCGCGGCGTTCTTCACGAACTCCTCGATGCCGTCGTCGCCGAGCGGGCTGCCGGTGAACCACCCACCGCGCACGTGCCGGCGCAGCGCCCCGTCCTCGGTGGCCCGGGCGGCGGAGTGCCAGAGGTACGCGTCGTGGAGCAGCACGTCGCCGCGCTCGAGGTAGACGGCGATCTCGCCCGGCACCTTCTCGAA
Organism: Frankiaceae bacterium; assembly: GCA_965199805.1. GTDB lineage: Bacteria > Actinomycetota > Actinomycetes > Frankiales > Frankiaceae > DATAZK01. The sequence goes on from CBDATO010000001.1 coordinate 2,141,093, forward strand.
CCCGAGCGGCATGGGGGACGGCGGCGGCTCGGCGGTGTAGCCGCCCCACTCCGCGGCACCCTTGGGCACGACCGCGCCGTTGACGTTCTCGTATGGCGGCGGCGTCGCCCACCGGTGGCTGCCCGGCACCGCGCGCAGGAAGCCGTTCGCCGGGCTGGTGGCGTCCAGGTGCACCGTGAAGGCGGTGCTCGGCCAGATCGGCTGGCTCGGCGCGCTCTGCCAGTCGCTGTGCCACCCGATCCGGGTGTAGCCGGACTCGCGACCGGGCCGGGCGTCCTGGTAGACGACGCCCGACCGGCGGTGCTCGAGCAGCCAGCACTCTTCGCCGAGCAGCCGGCGCATCGCCGCCACGATCACCGGGTGCAGCACGGCTTCGCGGGTGACGGGGGCGATCTCGGTGAAGAACTGGACGTAGTTGGCGAAGGTCTCGACCTTCGACTCCTGGCCGAGCTCCAGGAAGCGCGGGGTCCCGAACTTCGCGGGCAGCGCCTGGGCGACGACCTTGGCCTGGGCGTCCTCGCCCTCGGCGATCATCGCGTCGACGGTCGCGTCGTCGAGCAGCCCGCGCACGGCGGCGAAGCCGTACTCGCGGTAGAAGGCGTCGAACTCGCCGGTCTGGTCGGGGGCGAACACCCCGATCTCGGCGCCGAGTTGGGTGGGGAGACCGATCACCCGCCCGACCGTACGACCGCCGTGTTACGCCTCCGTTAGGTCAACCAGTTTCTGCACGGTGTTCCAGTTGCGGGCGGTGCCGCCGACCTTCAGGTGCTTCTCGAAGAACGTGCCGGGGATCTTCGTCTGGGCCTGCCCGTGGCCGTACCAGACGTACAGCTCCCGGCCGGCGAGCACCCACTGATCGGGGGCGTAACGGTCGGACTCGACGGCGCCGAGGGTCGACTGTGTCGGGGTCTCGGTGAGGAACCAGACCGTGTAGTACTTGGGCTCGGTGACGACGTCGGCCAGCGGATCGGCCGCGACCGCCGCCGCCAGCTGCGCGTGCGTACGCACGAAGACCTGGATGCTCAGCCCGAGCTCCCGCTTGATTGCGGCCGCGACGTTCTTCTCGACGTCGGCGGCCTTCTCGGAAGTCGACGCGACGGCATTACCGCTGTTGAGCAGCGTCTTCACGTCGGTGTATCCGAGGTCGCCCAGGAGGCGCTTCAGGTCGGCCATCGGCAGCTTGTTCTTGCCGCCGACGTTGACCCCGCGCAGCAGGATGGCGAGCCGCGTCACGCGGCTAGGCCACCCACTCGCCGCGGGGGGCGGGCCCCGCGGCTTCCAGCTGGTCGGTCTCGTCGTCGGTGAACAGCCGCGAGCGGGTGAGGAAGCGGAAGCCCTCGGGCGCCTCCACGCTGAAGCCCGCGCCGCGTCCGGGGACGACGTCGATGGTCAGGTGGGTGTGCGACCAGTACTCGAACTGGTTGCCCCCGATGTAGACCGGCACCGTGGCGCGGGCATCGCCGATCAGGCCCAGGAAGACGTCCCGGTCCCCGATCAGGAACTCGTTGCGCGGATAGCACATCGGTGCCGACCCGTCGCAACAGCCGCCGGACTGGTGCAGGAGCAGTGGGCCGTGCTTGTCGGTCAGCATGGCGAGCAGGTCGACCGCGGCCGGCGTCGCGGCGACCCGCGCGACCGGCGAGCCGGGGGTGGCGCCGGCGTATTCTGCGACCACCTCCCCGGTGAACTCGTCGGTCTTCAATGCGGGCTCGCCGGCGGCCGCCGTGACCACTGCGTCAGCCAACGCCGACTCCGTGCTCCGACCCACTGCTCCTCCTCCAGCTCGATGACCCGAACTACGTCCCCGGCTTAGAAGAAGCCCATCGGCTTCGGGGAGTAGCTCACCAGCAGGTTCTTGGTCTGCTGGTAGTGGTCGAGCATCATCTTGTGGTTCTCGCGGCCGATCCCGGACTGCTTGTACCCACCGAACGCGGCGTGCGCCGGGTAGAGGTGGTAGCAGTTCGTCCAGACGCGGCCGGCCTTGATGTCGCGCCCGGCACGGTACGCCTGGGTGCCGTTACGGCTCCAGACGCCGGCGCCGAGGCCGTACAGGGTGTCGTTGGCGAGCCGGATGGCGTCGTCGTAGCCGTCGAAGGACGTCACCGACACGACCGGGCCGAAGATCTCCTCCTGGAAGATCCGCATGTCGTTGGTGCCCGCGAAGATCGTCGGCGTCACGTAGTAGCCGCCGGACAGGTCGCCACCGAGGTCGGCGCGCTCACCGCCGGTGACGATCGTGGCGCCTTCCTGCTTGCCGATGTCGAAGTACGACAGGATCTTCTCGAGCTGGTCGTTGCTGGCCTGCGCGCCGACCATCGTCTCGGTGTCGAGCGGGTTGCCCTGCTTGACGGCCTTCGTACGGATCGTCGCGGCCGAGAGGAAGTCGTCGTAGATCGACCGGTCGACGAGCGCCCGGCTCGGGCAGGTGCAGACCTCGCCCTGGTTGAGCGCGAACATCGTGAAGCCCTCGAGGGCCTTGTCCTGGAAGTCGTCATTGGCGTCCATGACGTCCTTGAAGAAGATGTTCGGGCTCTTGCCGCCCAGCTCCAGAGTGACCGGGATGAGGTTCTGGCTCGCGTACTGCATGATCAGCCGGCCGGTCGTCGTCTCGCCGGTGAAGGCGATCTTCGCGATGCGGTTGGAGCTGGCGAGCGGCTTGCCCGCCTCCGCGCCGAAGCCCTGCACGATGTTCAGCACGCCCGGCGGCAGCAGGTGCTTGACCAGGTCGAACCAGATGTTGATCGATGCGGGGGTCTGCTCGGCGGGCTTGAGCACGATGGCGTTGCCGGCGGCGAGCGCGGGAGCCATCTTCCAAACCGCCATGAGCAGCGGGAAGTTCCACGGGATGATCTGGCCGACGACGCCGAGCGGCTCGTGGAAGTGGTACGCGATCGTGTCCTCGTCGATCTCCGACAGTGACCCCTCCTGCGCCCGCACCGCGCCCGCGAAGTAGCGGAAGTGGTCGATCGCCAGCGGGAGGTCGGCGGCCAGCGTCTCGCGGACGGGCTTACCGTTGTCCCAGGTCTCGGCCACGGCCAGCAGCTCGAGGTTCTCCTCCATGATGTCGGCGATCTTGTTGAGGATCACCGCGCGCTCGGCCGGGCTCGTCTTGCCCCAGGCCGGTGCCGCCTTGTGGGCCGCGTCCAGCGCGAGCTCGATGTCCTCGGCGGTCGACCGGGCGATCTCGGTGAACACCTCGCCGGTGACGGGCGACGGGTTCTGGAAGTACTGACCCTTCACGGGGGCCACGTACTCGCCGCCGATCTGGTTGTCGTAGCGGCTGGCAAAGGTGAGGAGGGATCCGGGCTGACCGGGACGTTCGAATACGGGCACGACTGCTCCTTTGCAGGCTGGGGACGATCTGTCTGCTCCCGTCGACGCTAGGCGCGCGACCGTTGCAGACCCGTTGCATCGCAGGTCAGCGGGCCTGACAAGCGATCCGGTGTCGGGAGGGATTCGGGGGTCCTTTTCGCGATGACAAGCAATGTGATGTAGGTCGGTACATCACATTGCTTGTGCCTTCCCCCATGGCCTCGCAGGCGCAATTCTCGTTGTCCACAGGAGGACATTGCCAAGCGGTAAGGACTCATTTCCGGGGTAAACTCGAACGCATGTTCGACACCGTATTGGCGAAGGCAGGCGAGCTGACCCGGCTCGCCGCCGAACTCGCCGCTGCGGTGAACGCCGAGATGTCCGGTACGGAAGCGCTGGAGATGTTGCAGGAGGCGACAGCGGCAAGCCGTCAGCTCGAGCTGGTGCAATGTCTGACCACGGAGCGGGTCGACCGCTCGGGCATCTGGTCCCGCGACGGGGCAGGCTCGACCAGGTCGTTCCTCAAGACTGAGCTGGACGAGTCGGGACCATGGGTCAACCAGCGGATTGTCGTGGGTCGGGCGTTGGTCGACGAGTTGCCGGCCACCCGGGAGCAGTGGCATCTCGGCACGCTCGGGATGGACAAGGCCCGGGTCATCGCCGGCGCAGTCGAATATCTAGACGACGAACTCACCGCCGGTATCGACAAGGTATTGGCAGAGACCGCCCCGCTGGTCACGCTGAGTAAATTGCGCGTGCTCGCCGAGACGGTCCGTCAGCAATCCGCACCTGAGCCCGCGGCGGACAAAGACCTGCAGAAGCGCTTGCGCGAAAGGGTCACCCTTTCGGACACGCTGGACGGCTATCGGCTTTCCGGTTGGCTGTCGCCGGAGAACGGCGCAATCCTGGCGCGGGCGTTGGAGCATTTCACCTCGAAGCCGCCGCCCGCAGACCTGGCCAAGGAGACGTCCGAGCCGGTGCTGTCACCTGCTGCCCGACGGGCGCAGGGGCTGATCGAGATGGCGCGCCAGGCCATGTCGCGCGAGGAGTCGGGTGCGATCACGGTCGCCCGGCCCACCATCGTCGTCACGTTGGCCCACGACGACCTGCGATTCGGCTACGGCACGGCCGAGGTGCAGGATGCGCAGCCGATCCCGGCCCGGGCCGTGCAGCGGATGGCCTGCGAAGCCGACCTCACGCTGCTCAAGCTGGACAGGGACGGATCGCCCCTCAAGATGGGCCGGCGCGTCCGTACCGCGACGGTTGCCCAGCGCCTCGCGCTCGCCTTCCGTGACAAGGGCTGCCGGTTCACCGGCTGCGACGCCAAGGTCGCCTGGTGCCACGTCCACCATGGCGACGAGTGGCAGGCCCATCACGGTGACACCGACGTCGACCGGATGTTCCTGGTGTGCACCCATCATCACCACCTCCTGCACGAGGGGGGCTGGACCTGGACCGGTGAGCCCAACGGACAGTTGCAGTTCCACCCGCCGCAGGGGCCACCGCACCGGTGTTAGAGCTCTCGTTGTCAGAGCCTGGTTGCCGGGCTCACCCGAGCTGCTCGTCGAGCAGGCGCACGTGCACCCGAGCTCGTTGCCTTCGCCCGGAGCCGGCGGGCAGGCACGCCGAGAGCACGTGCCACGCCTCGAGGTCGTCGCGGCCGAGGGGTCCGTTCGTCCAGGCGGCGAGCAGGGTCGGGTCGGGATGACGCAGGAGCGCGTCGCGTACCTCGGCGTGCAACTCCTCGCGCAGGCGTACGACTGCCGGCGACGTGGAACGCGGCAGCACCGGCCCCGCATAGCTCTGCAGCGCGGCCCGGTAGGCGCCTCGGTCGAGCAGCCGGCGTACGCGCCGGGCGTCGGTGTCGAGGGGAAGCATCAAGCGGTAGGGCCTGGAGTCGACCGCCCGCGGCCCGAGGATGCGGCGCAGCCGGGAGACCTCGGCACGGATGGTCACCGGGTCGAGGGGGCGTTCGTCCAGCTCGCAGCCGAGTGCGTCGGCGGACAGGCCCTGCGGGTTCGCCGCGAGGATCAGCAGCAGCTCCGCGTGCCGGGGGCTGATCGCGATCGGCCGGCCGTCCAGGCGGAAGGCGGCCTCCTCGCGCCCGAGGACGTCGAGCGCCAACTCGCTGCCCATCACACGCAGCGGCAGCTGCGCGGGCAGGCGCAGCCGGAGCTCCGCCTCGACGGCGGCGGCGGTGGCGCGTACCAGGGCCAGCATCGTCGGATGGGCGGCGCGCTCGTCGCCGGTGACGTCGATGACACCGAGCTGCTCCCCGCCCGGGCCGTACACCGGCACGGCCGAGCAGCTCCACCGCTGCACCGCCGACTGGAAGTGCTCGGACGACGCGATGCGTACCGCCTGCTGCGTGGCGAGGGCGACGCCGGGCGCGTTGGTGCCGGCGTGCGCCTCGTCCCAGCGGGCGCCCTCGACGAAGTGCATCGACTCCGCCTGGCGGAGCAGCCGCGGCCGGCCCTCGACCCACAGCAGCCGGCCGGCCGCATCACCGACGGCGACGAGCAGGTCGTCCCCGCGGGCGTGCTCGACCAACAGGCGGCGGATGACCGGCATCCCGAGCGCCAGCGGATGAGCGGCGCGGTACGAGCGGAGCGCGTCGTCGGTGAGGTCGACCGGGGCCATCGCGCCGTCCGCCACCCCGTGCGCAGCCGAGCGCTTCCACGACCGGGCGACCTCGGGGCGGATGACCCGCGGCACCCGGCCGGTCGTCAGGAACGACTCGCGGGCGACCGCCACCGACCGAGCGGTGAGACTCGGCGCATACGGGCCGACGCCAGCCATACGGCTCCAGCGGTCAGGTCAAGCAAGGGTCGTGACCTGCATCACGGTAGTGCTCCCGGCCGCCCGGCGCCACCGCCCGTCGCTGCAGGTCCGCTGTGCACCGCCCGCGTTGCCCCGTAACGCGTTCGACACGGTGCCGGAACCCGGCTGCGATTCCCGGGCTGTCTACTGACATGAGTTTCGGGCTACTGTCAGTGGACGGATGGCGAGCATGGTGACGTACGACGGAGCACAGGGACACATGACCGGGCAGGCGGGGCGGACGTCGAGTCCGCCGACCCAGCCTGTCGTCCTGCCCGGCACTCGGTCCGGCAGCTCGAGCCTGCGTGAGCTGGCTGCCGAGGCGGGCGTGCGCTTCATCCTGGCGATGTTCGTCGACCTCACCGGCAAGCCGTGCGCCAAGCTCGTGCCGGCGTCTGCGGCTGACGAGTTCCAGAACGAGGGTGTCGGCTTCGCCGGCTACGCGGCCGGTCTGCTCGGCCAGCAGCCGTCCGACCCCGACCTCATCGCGCTGCCCGACCTGGCCTCCTTCGCTCCCGTGCCGTCCGTTCAGCCGGGCCTGGCGCTCGTGCACTGCGATCTGCACGTCGAGGGCAAGCTCTGGCCGTACGCCCCGCGGGTCATCCTCGCCGCGATGCTGCAGCGGGCCGCGGCCGCCGGGCTGCAGCTCAAGGTCGGCGCCGAGCTCGAGTACTTCCTGGTGCGCCGGGCCCCGGACGGCTCGGTCAGCCCGGCCGACGTCTCGGACGTCGCGGCCCAGCCTTGTTACGACGCCCGCAGCGTCACCCGCATGTTCGATCACCTGGCCGCGGCCTCCGACGCCATGAACGCGCTCGGCTGGGGCAACTACGCCAACGACCACGAGGACGCGAACGGCCAGTTCGAGCAGAACTTCCTGCACGCCGACGCCATGACCACCGCTGACCGCGTCATCTCCGGCCGCTACCTGGTGTCGATGCTCGCCGAGCAGCGCGACATGGTCGCCACCTTCATGCCGAAGCCGTTCGGCGAGCGCACCGGCAGCGGCCTGCACCTGCACCTCTCGCTCTGGGACGACACCGGCCCGCGCTTCCCGGCCCGCGACGGGGCGGCCGGCCACTTCGGGCTGTCGGCCACCGCGCTGCAGTTCGTCGGCGGGCTGCTCGAGCACGCCCCGGCGCTCACCGCGCTGCTCGCCCCGACGGTCAACTCCTACAAGCGCACCGGCGCCCGCACCACCCGCTCCGGCGCCACCTGGTCACCCCGGCAGGCGACGTACGGCGGCAACGACCGCACCCACCTCATCCGCGTGCCCGACGCCAACCGGGTGGAGCTGCGCTCCGGCGACGGATCGGCGAACCCGTATCTCGCGATCGCGGCGGTGCTCGCCGCCGGGCTCGACGGGCTCGAGCGGGGACTCGACCCGGGCGATCCGGGAGCACGCGAGGGCGCCGCCACCCTGCCGCCGACCCTGCTGCACGCCATGGACGCGCTCGCGGCGGATCCGGTGGTCACCGGCGCCCTCGACGCGGCCGGCCCGGGGGTCGCCGCGTACTACGCCACCGCCAAGCGCGAGGAATTCCTGGAGTGGCACGCCGCCGTCTCCGCCTGGGAGATCGAGCGCTACCTCACCGCTTTCTAGTACGTGCACCAGAACCGAGAGGACCCCCATGTGCGGCATTGCCGGACTGCTGCTGCGTGATCCGCAGCTCTATCCGCAGCTCGGAGCCCTGCTCACCGACATGCTCTGCCAGGTCGCCGAGCGCGGTCCCGACTCGTCCGGCTACGGGCTGTACGGCGAGCCCCGCTTCGAGCCGGCCATCACCCGCGACGACCTGCAGATCGAGCGGCCCGGCGACGTGCTCACGGTCGTCAAGGGCGTCGGTGGCACGGCGCAGCTCGCCCTCGACACCGGTCTGGCGAACGCGAGCGGCTGGCAGGCCGTCGCGCACACCCGGATGGCCACCGAGTCGGCGGTGACGGTCGCGCACTCGCATCCGTTCACTGCCGGCAGCGACTTCTGCCTGGTGCACAACGGCTCGTTCTCCAACCACGCCACGATCCGCCGGGAGCTGCTCGCCGACGGCGTCACCTTCGAGACCGACAACGACTCCGAGGTCGCGGCCCGGTTCGTCGCCCACCACCTCGCCGACGGGGACGACCTGGAGAAGGCGCTGCGCCGCCTGACCGAGCGCTTCGACGGCTTCTACACGCTGCTCGTGACCACCGCAGACGCGTTCGCGGTCGTCCGCGACCCCATCGCCTGCAAGCCCGCGATCATCGCCGAGACGGACGGCTGGGTCGCGATGGCGTCGGAGTACCGGGCGCTGCTCGGGCTGCCCGACTTCGGCTCCGCCCGGGTCTTCGAGCCCGCTCCGGAGGAGATCTACCTGTGGTCACGGTGACGGATACGCAGCTCGAGTTCGACCTCGCCGCCTCCAGCGTGCGTGAGGTCAACCGCGAGTTGCGCAAGCTGCCGGCCGGCTCCTGCGCCCGCATCCTGTCGGCGCGCGGCGAGCACAACCTCGCGGTCGGCCTGGACGCCCCCATCGACGTCGAGATCGAGGGCCCGAGCGGCTACTACGTCGGAGGCCTCGGCAAGGCGGCCTCGATCACGGTGCGCGGCTCGGTCGGCTGGGGCGCCGGCGAGAACCTCATGTCGGGCTCCGTGACCATCCACGGCGACGCGAGCCAGAGCGCTGCGGCCTCGGCCCACGGCGGACTCGTCGCGGTGCACGGCGACGCGTCGCTGCGGGCAGGCATCTCGCTGAAGGGCGGCACGCTCGCGGTGGCCGGCAGCGTCGGGCGCTACTGCGGCTTCGTCGCCCAGGCCGGCACGATCCTCATCGGCGGCGACGCGTCCGCCGGGCTCGGTGACTCGCTGTACGAGGCGGTCATCTACGTCGCCGGTCAGGTGACCGAGCTCGGCACCGACGCGCGTATCGAGGACCTCACCGCCGACGACATCGCGCGCATCCGCGAAATCTGCACGGCGGCCGGCTTCGACCACATCGACGCGGAGAACGTCACCCGCGTCGCCTCCGCCAAGCAGCTTTACCATTTCAGCACCCACCACGCAGGGGCCTACTGATGACCGCGCTCCCTTCGAGCAGCAGCGCCACCTTCCCGCCGGCCGTCATCGCCGAGATCCGCGAGCGGGCCCGGGTGGGCCGCTACGCGATCCGCGGCTGGGGCGCCCGCCGCCCGGTGCCGACCTTCGACGACCTGTCCTTCCTGTCGGCGAGCGCTTCGCGCTACCCGCTCGAGGGCTACCGCGAGACGTGCGAGACCCGCACGGTGCTGGGGGCGAAGAACGCGTCGCAGCCCGTCGTGCTCGACATCCCGATCACGATCGCGGGCATGTCGTTCGGCTCGCTGTCGGCGCAGGCGAAGGAGGCTCTCGGCCGGGCCGCGTCCGAGGTCGGCACGTCGACCACGACCGGCGACGGCGGCATGACCTCCGAGGAGCGGATGAGCTCGAAGACGCTGGTCTACCAGTGCCTGCCGTCGCGCTACGGCTTCGACCCCGACGCATTGCGTTCCGCCGATGCCGTCGAGGTCGTGCTCGGTCAGGGCGCGAAGCCCGGCGGTGGCGGCATGCTGCTCGGGCAGAAGGTCGGCACCCGGGTCGCCGCGATGCGCACGCTGCCGGAAGGCATCGACCAGCGCTCGGCCAGCCGCCACCCGGACTGGACCGGCCCCGATGACCTGCGCATCAAGATCGAGGAGCTGCGCGAAGCGACCGACTGGCGCATCCCCGTCTACGTCAAGGTCGGGGCGACGCGCACCGACCACGACGTGCGGCTCGCGGTCGCCGCCGGCGCCGACGTGGTGGTGGTCGACGGCATGCAGGGTGGCACCGGCGCGACGCAGGACATCTTCATCGAGCACACCGGCATCCCGACCCTCGCCGCCGTACGCCTGGCCGCGGACGCGCTCGACGACCTCGGCGTGCACGACGACGTCAAGCTGATCATCTCCGGGGGTATCCGCAGCGGCGCCGACGTCGCCAAGGCCCTCGCGCTCGGCGCCGACGTCGTCTCGATCGGCGTCGGGGCGCTCATCGCGCTCGGCTGCAACGACAGCACCTGGACCGACAGTGACGGCGCCCCGCACGTCGCAAGCCCGGACTACGCGAAGCTCGGGATGGTGCCCGGCTCCTGCACCGCCTGCCACACCGGCGGGTGCCCGGTCGGCATCACCACCCAGGACGACGTGCTCGCCGCCCGGCTCGACCCGCAGATCGGCGCCGAGTGGGTGGCCAACTACCTGCGCGCCCTCACCATGGAGACGACCATGTTGGCGCGGGCGTGCGGTAAGTCCGACGTGCACCACCTGGAGCCGGAGGACCTCGTCGCGCTGACCATCGAGGCGGCGGCGATGGCCCGCGTGCCGCTGGCGGGCACGAGCTGGATCCCGGGCGCATGAGCGGCATCGACACGGCCCCACATCCAACGGCGGAGGTCGTGATCATCGGCGGCGGTGTCGAGGGGATGTCCACCGCGTACGCGCTCACCCGGGCCGGCGTACGCGACGTGCTGGTCGTCGAACGCGCGACCATCGCGTCCGGCGGCACCGGCAAGTCCAGCGGCATCGTCCGATGCCATTACGGGGTGCCGTCGCTCGCGGCGATGGCGTGGAAGGGCGTGCAGTTCTTCGAGCAGGCGCCGGAGCTGCTCGGCACCGACATCGGCTTCGAGCAGATCGGCTACGTGGTCGGCGTCGGCCCGGGCCACGTCGACGCGCTGGCCGCCAACATCGCGATGCACCAGTCGCTCGGCATAGACGTCCGGCTGATCGGGGCGGACGACGCCCTCGAGCTCTGGCCGTACGCCGACGTCAGCGACCTGGCCGGCTTCGCGTACGAGCCGCGCAGCGGGTACGGCGACGGCGCGCGTACGGCGATGGCCTTCGCCGCCGCGGCACGTCGGGGCGGCGCGACGATCCGCCAGGGCGCCGAGGTCACGGCTCTGTGCGCAGCCGGCGATCGGATCACGGGCGTGCAGCTCGCCGACGGCACCCGGGTCGACGCCGGCTCGGTGGTCGTCGCAGCCGGCGTCTGGTCGCAGGCGCTGCTGCAACCGCTCGGGCTCGACCTGCCGATCCGCGCCCAGCGCGAGACCATCCTGCTGCTCGAGACCGGGCCCGCCACCCCCGTACGCGATCTGCCGGTCTTCTCCGACCTCGTCGCCCTGCAGTACGTGAGGCCGGAGCGCTCGGGTCAGCTGCTGATCGGCAACAGCGACCACTCCGCCCCCGAGTGGGTCGACGTCGACAGCTACTCCAACCGCGCCACCGAGGACTTCCTCGAGCAGGCGTTGCCGAAGGTCGACCACCGCTTCCCCGGGCTCGACGATCCCCGCCTGGCGAGTGCGTACGCGGGCTGCTACGACGTCACCCCGGACTACAACCCGGTCATGTCGGCGACGGCGGTGGCAGGCTTGTACGTCGCGGCCGGGTTCAGCGGCCACGGATTCAAGATCTCGCCGGCGGTGGGGGAGCTGATGGCCGACCTCGTGATGCACGGCGCGAGCCAGGATCCGCTGGTGGCGGAGTCGGACTTCGCGTTCGAGCGGTTCGCGGAAGGACGGATGCTGGTCAGCGCGCACCCCTACGCGGGTGCCGGCGAGATGCGGTGACCGAACCGCCCGAGGGCGTGCTGGAGACGGTGATCGCCGCGCGGGTACGCGAGCAGCGCCAGGCGGCCGGCCTGTCGGTCGCCGACATGGCCGAGCGGGTCGGCATCTCCAAGGCCATGCTGTCGAAGATCGAGAACGCCCAGACCTCGTGCAGCCTGACCACGCTCGGCCGGCTCGCCGCCGGCCTGCAGGTGCCGGTCACCGCCCTCTTCCGTGGCCTCGACGACGACCGCGAGGCCGTCTTCACCTCCGCCGGGCACGGCGCCGAGATCGTGCGCCGCGGCACCCGGGTGGGCCACCACTACGCCCTGCTCGGCTCGTTGCGCGGCGCCCACAAGCGCATGGAGTCGGTGCTGGTCACGCTCACCGAGCGCAGCGAGGTCTTCCCGCTCTTCCAGCACGCCGGCACCGAGTTCCTCTACATGCTCGAGGGCGAGATGGTCTACGGCCACGGCGAGGCGCGCTACGTCATGCGTCCCGGTGACGCGCTGCAGCTCGACGGCGAGGGACCGCACGGCCCCGCCGAGCTCGTCGTGCTGCCGATCCGCTTCCTGTCGGTGACCGCGTACGGGGACGGCCCACCGGACTGACGCCGACATCCGGACGACATCCGGGCAGTGCGATCCTGACCACGTGAGCGCAACCGACGTGAGCACCCCAGAACCCCGGGCCCTTTCTTTCGGCGAGGTCGCCGAGGACTACGACCGGCTCCGCCCCTCGCCCGCCCCCGCCGCCCTGGACTGGCTGATCCCCGCCGGATGCGAGGCCGCGGTGGACCTCGCCGCCGGCACCGGCCTGTTCACCCGGGCCCTCGCCGAGCGCGTACCGGTCGTCGCGGTGGAGCCCGATGCGCGGATGCGGGAGATGTTCACCGCCCGCGCGCCGCAGCTCGAGATCGTCGACGGCCGCGGCGATTCGATGCCGCTGCCCGACGCGAGCGCCGACCTGGTCACCGTCTCCTCCGCCTGGCACTGGCTCGACCCGGAGACGGCGGGTCCGGAGATCGCCCGGGTGCTGCGCGACGGCGGCCGGCTCGGCGTGCTGTGGACGCGCCTGGAGTACGACGGCCGCATCCCGGCGCCGGACTGGGAGGCCCTCGGTGTACGCGGGCGCGATCGCGAGCGGGTGCACCGCCAGCGGGCGGTGCTGGTGGGAGCGGAGTTCGATGCGCCGGAGTCCGCGTCGTTCAGCTATCCGCAGCGGGTCGCCAAGGCCGACATCGTGGCGACGCTCGCCACCTACAGCCCGGTGATCGCCCTGGAGCCCGCCGCGCGTGAGCACGCCCTCGGCCGCGCCGCGGCCCAGCTGGACGAGCGGTTCCCGGCCGACGAGCCCGTCGAGGTGACCATCGTCTCCGAGTGCATCCGGCTGGAGCGCCGCCCCCGGTAAGTCAGGACGGCCGGGTCCAGACGGAATGGCCCCGCTCGTACTCCATGACTCGCGCGACGGACGCGGCGACGTCGGCCCCGAGCTCGCGCTCGACGATCCACATCGCCAGGTCGATCCCGGACGTCACGCCGCCGCAGGTGAGCAGGTCGCCGTCGTCGACCACCCGGGCGTCGGTGATCACCGCGCCGCTGTCGCGCAGCTCGTCCAGCGCCGCGTGGTGGGTGGTCGCCGGGCGGCCGTCGGTGAGGCCCGCGGCCGCGAGCAGCATCGTGCCGGTGCACACCGAGGCCGTCCAGGCCGTGGTCGGCGCGAGCTCGCGGAGCCGGTCGGGCAGGTAGCCGTCGACCGCCTGCTGGTGCGTACCGACCGGGGCGCGGTCACCCCAGCCGCCGCCGGGCACGACGACGGCATCCGGCCGGCCGAGGGCCGCGGTGACCTCGACCCGCATCCCGTGGGCGCCGACGACGATCCCCGGCTCGCGGACGCCGACCAGCTCGACCTCCCAGCCGCGCTCCCGGCCGGCGGCGGTCATCGCCCCGTTGGAGAGCACCTCGAACGGGAGCACGGCGTCGAGCTCGTCCATGCCGTCGAAAACCACGATCTCGATACGCATGACGCCCATGATGGCTCGGGCCGCAGCCGGGGCAAGAGGGCAGGATGGCTACCGTGAGCTCGCCGGTGCGGATCCGCCCCGCGCGCACCACCGATGTCTGGGCCATCCGCGGCTTCGTCGACTACTACTCCGACGACCGCATCCTGCTGTCGAAGGCGACGGTCGCGCTCTTCGAGGACGTGCAGGAATTCGTCGTCGCGGAGAGCGCGGACGGTGAGGTCGTCGGCTGCGGCGCGCTGCACGTGCTGTGGGAGGACCTGGCCGAGGTCCGCACCGTCGCCGTCCACCCCTCGGTGCAGGGCACGGGCGTCGGCAAGCTGCTGCTCGAGGAGATCATCCGGCGTGGTCGCGAGATCGGGGTGCAGCGCCTGTTCTGCCTGACCTTCGCCGTCGACTTCTTCGCCCGCGCGGGCTTCGAGCCGATCGGCGAGGACAAGGGCGTCTCGCCCGACGTGTACGCCGAGATGCTGCGCTCGTACGACGAGGGTGTCGCCGAGTTCCTCGACCTCGAACGGGTCAAGCCCAACACCTTGGGCAACACGCGGATGATGCGCCGGCTCTAGAACCGCAGGGTGCGGCCGAGCTGGCCGAGGATTCGTTCGGTCGTCGGGTCGGCGGTGCGGTAGCCGACGTAGCCGTCCGGCCGGATGAGGTACGCGGCCGCGTCCACCCCGGCGGTCGCGTACGCCCGCGCGAAGGCGCCGGCCCCGTCCTGCAGCACCGACCCGGAGGGCTCCGCCGTGACAGCGGAGTCGACGACGACGTAGCAACGCACCGCCGGCACCGCTGCCGCAACCGCCGAGGCGAGGTCGGCCTGGCGGGCGAGAGCCGCGTCGCCACGTGCCCAGAGCACCAGCGTGTGGCCGGGATGTCGGAGCAGCGAGTGCAGCCTGACCGGGTAGCCGACGGCGGCCTGGGTGAGCGAGCCCGCGTCGTCGGCGCGCTGACCGGGGACGGGACCGCCGGTGAGCCCGGTGCCGGTCTCGCCGACGAGCGGGCTGTCGGGGTAGCCCACGAGCAGCTGCGCCTCGCGGAGCATCACCGTGGCGAGGTCACGGGAGTCGACGCCGATGCCTGCCCGCGCTGCGTACGGTGCGGCCGACGACCTCCTCGCCCACCGGGTGGCGCTCGGCGTGGTAGCTCTCGAGCAGCCCGTCCGCCGCCTCGCCGGAGACGGCCAGCGCCAGCTTCCACGCCAGGTTGACCGCGTCCTGGATGCCGGTGTTCATGCCCTGCGCGCCGGTTGGGGGGTGGATGTGGGCAGCGTCGCCGGCGAGGAAGGCGCGGCCGGAGCTGTAGCGCCCGGCGAGGCGGTGACTGATGCGGAAGACGGACGACCAGCGCAAGTGGGAGACGCGGGTGGGCTGCTGCGGGCTCAGGCGGTCGAGGACGGACTGCAGGTGACGCAGCTCCGGGGCCCGGCCTGATTGCAACCCATGGGCGACACCGTCACCCGCGTCACCGCTCGGGGCGGAGGTGAGCTCGGGGTCGACGAACGAGGAGACGCGGTAGCGCTTGTGGCCGGGCAGCGGGATGCAGACCATCAGGTCGTCGACCGCGTCGCCGGTCCGGTGCATGCTGCGGATCGCGTAGCCGGAAGGCAGGTCCCAGTCGAGCTCGACATCGCCCAGCATGTACTCCTCGGGGAAGGCGTCGCCCTCGAAGTCGATGCCGAGCCCCTTGCGCACCAGGCTGTGCGCGCCGTCGCAGCCGACGAGGTACTGCGTGGAGATCGTGTGGTCGCCGTCCGCGGTACGCAGGCTCGACGTCACGCCGATGGCGTCCTGGGTGAAGCCGACGAAGTCGACGTCGCGCTGCACGGCGGTGCCGTAGCGGGTGAGCCCCTCGGCGAGGATCCGTTCGGTCTCCTACTGCGGCAGGCAGGTGAAGCGGTACGGGACGTCCTCCGGCAGGTGCAGCTCCAACCGGCCCGATTCCGCGCCGTTCGTGAACGCGATCTGGCCGCGCATGGTGGTCGCGGCGTCGAGCATGGGCCGGGCGAGGCCGGCCTGATCCCACAGCTCCACGGTGCGCGGCTGGATGCCGACGGCCTTCGCGTACGGCGCCGCGGCCGTGAGCCGGTCGACCACCACCACGTCGACCCCGCGCCGGCGCAGCTCGTAGGCGGCGGTCAGTCCGACCGGGCCGGCACCGACGACGAGCACGTCGGCGGCATGCGGCAGCGGGCTCGGGGTGAGGGGGTGCGTCGTCATGGCGTCCTCCGGCGGCGGTGTGACGACCATTTGATCATCACCGCGGAGGGCTCCGGCACGGAGGCCCCGCAGGTGGGCCGGCCGCCCTGTCAGCCGAGGATCGGCACCTCGATCTCCCAGCTGTGGCTGAGGGTCGGCGGCTCGGCGTGCAGCCGGGCAAGTGGGATGGCGCGCCGGATGAGCGGCTCGTCAGCCCACACGGCGAACGGGCGGGAGCCCAGCCGGCTACGCGGCATCAGCAGCTGGCCGAGCGCATCACCGGCGCCGAACTCCACCTCGTTCGAGCTGATACGCAGCAGCACCGGGGCGGACGACTCGTCGGGCAAGCCGCGCAACACCCCGTCGAGCTGGTCGACCGCATGCAGCCCCAGGCACCCGGTCATCAGGATGCAGGTGGCGGATGACGTCTCGGTGAGTCGCAGACAGTCGTGAGCGTCAGGCGGATCTGCTTCGGACATGAGCGGTCCCCCTCGCCCGTGGTCATGAACGAAACCCCCCCTACCCGGGCGAACGTGACCTACACCACTTTTGGCCGGGGCGTAGCTTGCTGCCATGGTTCTGGGTTTGGTCAGTTCTGCGGCGCTGTGCGCCTCCGGGGTCGCCGGGGTGGGGTGGCCGGGCGCGGTGACCGACGCGCTCGAGCTGCCGGCATCATCGGCGCGCGGCCGCGCCGAGGCGCGCGCCGGCCTGGGCGGCACCTTCGCCGCCCTGGGTGCGTGGGCGCTCGCCCGCCGCTCCGCTGAGGCGTCGACGGCGATCGGGGTCGTCTGGCTGGGTGCCGGCATCGTCCGCCTGGCCTCGCTGCGGGTGGACCGGCCCCGTACCGACGCCGCCTTCGGGGGCTACCTGACCGTCGAGCTGCTGCTCGGCAGCCTCGCCCTCGCCGACGCGCGGAGCAGGGCATGACCGCGCCGGCCCGTGCGGCCGTCCAGAAGCACTCCGAGTTCTGGAACGCCCGTGACCAGGAGTCCTGGTCGGCCATCTTCGCCGCCGACGTCGTCTTCGAGGACCCGGTCGGCAGTGCGCCCAAGTACGGCCCCGACGCGGTGCGCAAGGAGTGGGAGCGCTCCCTGACCCCCGGCCGCGAATGGCGCCTCGTGCCCGACCGCATCGTGGTCTGCGGCGACGAGGCCGCTGTCGTCATGCGCAACGAGGGCAACCTGCACGGCCGCGAGGTCGTCGTCGAGAGCCTCGAGGTGTGGAAGGTCGACGCCGAGGGCCTGGTGATCTCGGTGCGCGCCTTCTTCGAGCCCGACCCGACGGTGCAGTCCGAGTACTTCCAGCTCGAGCGCTCCGAATGAGCTGACGTGCCCGGCCGGCCCCCGAGCGACCGGCAGCGGCGCCGGCTGTATTTCTTCGTCATGGTGCCGTGCCTGACGCTGATCATCGTGGCGTGGACGATCGTGCAGTTCTTCTCCACGACGGCCGCCGTGGCCATGAGCGCCGTGGCCATGGTCATGCCTCCGCTGGCCGCGATCATGGCCAACGCGGGCAGCGAGTGAGCAGGGCGGCTCTCGAAAATGTCGGTTGCCGGGCGTAGAAGTTCACGATGGCCAGTTGGAAAGACATCGAGTCGGCTGCTCCCGATTTCGCCGCGCGGGTGCAGCGCATCTTCGACGCGGGGACGAACAAGACGCTCGCGACGCTCCGGGCGTCCGGCTCCCCTCGCATCAGCGGATCCGAGGCGTCGTTCGACGGTGGCGAGCTGACCCTCGGCATGATGCCGGGCTCGCGCAAGCTCGCCGACGTGCGCCGCGACCCGCGCGTGGCGCTGCACAGCCCCACCCTCGAGCCGCCGCCGCAGTCGGAGATCGCCACGTGGGTCGGTGATGCGAAGATCGCCGGCTCGCTCGTCGTGATCCCGCCACCCGCGGACGGTGAGCAGGAGGCCGGTCACTTCCGGTTCGACATCACGGAGGTGGTGCTGACGTACGTCGGGGATCCGGCCGACCACCTGGTGATCGAGACCTGGCACCCCGGCCGGGGCTGGCAGCGGCAGACGCGCGCCTAGCCGGTCACAGCGGCCGCAATGCGTCGGTGATCTTCACACGGGCGCCGGTACGGGTCACCGCGTTGCCGTAGATGCGACCGGCGAGCCAGACGAGTGCGGCGATCAGCAGCAGCGAGAGCCCGACCGACACGGCCATCTCCCACGCCGGGATGCCGCCGGCCAGCCGCATCGGCATGAGCGTCGGCGACAGCAGCGGGATCAGCGACAGCCCCCGGATGAGCGAGCTGTCGGGGTTGCCGGGCACGACCGAGATCCCGATGACGTACGGGATGACGATGAGCATCGTCAGCGGGGCGACGGCGCCGCCGACGTCCTCCTGGCGCGACACCAGCGCACCGAGCGCGGCGAAGAGCAGCGCGTAGGTGACGTAGCCCAGCAGGAACCAGACCAGCACGGTGGCGAGCGCGCCGGCGGTCACGGAGCTGGGCAGGGTGAGGACGTTCGTCGCCACCCCCGCCCCGACCCCGACCGCGCCCACCAGCACCAGTTGCGCGAGGCCGAGCGCCCCGATGCCGAGCACCTTGCCGAGCATCAGCTGCCAGGGCCGGATGGCCGTCAGGAGCAGCTCGACGATGCGGCTGGTCTTCTCCTCGACGACCCCCTGCGCGACGGTCTGCCCGTAGATGATCAGTGCCAGGTAGACGGCGATGCCGGCGATGATGCCGATGGCGAGCTTCTGGCTCTCGTCGGGGTCGGTGGCCTGCAGGGGCATGACGTCGACGGTCGCCCGGGCGACAGCCGCGCTGACCTCCGCCGGATCGGCGCCGGCGGCGCGCAGCTGCTCGTTCAGGGCGGTGCGCTGGGTCAGCACCGTGAAGGCGTTGCGCAAGGACGTGTCGAGCTTCTTCTTGACCTCGATCTGCACGCTGCCGGTGCCGGTCGTACCGACCACCAGGGCGTCGAGCTTGCCGTCGCGCAGCAGCTGCTCACCGGCCGCCCGGTCGGGCACCGTCGGCGTGGTGACCTTCTGACCGATGGCGTCGGCGACGGCGGTGAAGGTGCTCGCCTGCGTCGATTGCGAGCCGACGAAGCCGACCTTCTTGGCGTCGTCGTTGCCGTTCACCGCCTTGCTGATGAGGATCGTCGCCAGGATGCCGACGAGCATGACCACCGTGCTGATCAGGAAGGCCTTGCCGCGGACCCGGGTGGTGATCTCACGCCGGGCGACGAGGCCGACGGCCTGCAGCGAGCTCGTGCCCTGCTGGGTGTTCGACCCGCGGCTCATGCGGCATCCTTCGCGGTGGCCGGGGCGTCGGTAGTGGCGGTGGGCTGGGCGTCGTCGCGGACGACGTGCCGGAAGAGCTCCGCCAGCGACGGCAGCTGGCGGCTGAACTCGTGCACCGGACCGGTCGCGAGCGCCGCCGCCAGGATCGCCTGGTCGTCGGCCTCGGCGGCGAGCCGCAGCGTGGTCCTGGGGCCGTCGTGCGAGAGGACGCTGACGCCGGGCAGCCGGTCGGCCCAGCCGGGTTGCGCTCCGGGAGCGTCGACGACGAGCGAGACCGGGCTGCCGCTGCGCAGCTCGGTCACCGAGCCGGAGGCGACCATCCGTCCCCCGCGCACGATGCCGACCCGGTCGCAGAGCCGTTCGACGAGCTCGAGCTGGTGGCTCGAGAAGATCACCGGGACGCCGGCGTCGGCCCGCTCGCGGAGCACCTCGCTCATGACGTCGACGGCGACCGGGTCGAGTCCGGAGAACGGCTCGTCGAGCACGAGCAGCTCCGGATCGTGCACCAGCGCCGCCGCCAGCTGCACGCGCTGCTGGTTGCCGAGGCTGAGCTTCTGCACCTCGTCGCCGCGCCGCGCCGCGACCCCGAGCCGCTCGGTCCAGACGTCGGAGGCCTTCGCCGCTGCCTGCGCGGACAGGCCCCGCAGCCGGCCGAGATACGCGAGCTGCTCGCCCACCCGCATCCGCGGGTAGAGGCCGCGCTCCTCCGGCATGTAGCCGACGCGGCGGCGGCGCTCCAGCGTGAGCGCCTCGCCCTGCCATCGCACCTCGCCCGCGTCCGGCGACAGCACGCCCATGGTGATGCGCATGGTCGTGGTCTTGCCGGCGCCGTTGCTCCCGACGAAGCCGAAGAGCTCGCCGCTCCGGAGCCCGAAGGTCATGTCGGCGAGGGCGACGGTCTTGCCGTAGCGCTTGGTCAGGTGGTCGATCTCGAGGGCGTCGGCCATGCCGTACCCACTTCCCAGGGGGATCGTGCCTTCAACCCTCGAGAGTGCGGGGCAGCCCGAGATGACCGGCCACGGCGGTCTCGAAACGGGTGAGCTCGCTGATCCGGTCGCCGGCCAGATCGACGGCGAAGAGCCCGGTCAGGTGCAGCAACCCGGTGGTCCGGTCGCGGGAGTAGCCACCCCAGGCCGGACGGCGGTTGGCCCGGACCGCGACCATCCGCACGAGCTCGGCATGGGCAGGGGCGATGGCCTCGAGGAAGGCGCCGACGGCCGCCCGTCCCCGGTATTCCAGCGGCTGGGGCGGCATGCGCAGCCAGACGTCGTCGGTCATCAGCGCGAGCAACGCCGCCACGTCCAGGTCGACGAAATGCGTCACGAAGCGGTCGAGGAGCTCGCGTTCGACCGGGCCGCCCGCGGGTGGCGGACCGTCGGCTGCGGAGGGGACGGAGGCCGAACGCAGCGCGGCCCGGGCCCGCTTCAGGCTGCTGGCCACGGCGTCCTCGCTCGTCTCGAGCAGCTCCGCGGTCTCACGGGCGCGGTAGCCGAGGACGTCGCGCAGGAGCAGGGCCGCCCGCCCCGCAGGTGGCAGGAGCTGCACCGCGGTGACGAACGCCAACGAGATCGCCTCACGAGCCTCGTACCGTGCCTCCGGCCCCGGTGCCGTATCGGGCACCCCGTCGAGCAGGACGTCGGGACAAGGCTGCAACCACGTGACCTGGCCGAGACTCGACGGCGCCGGGGTCTGCACCGGCAGGGGCTCGGCCGGCACGGGCCGCCGGGACGAGCTGCGCAGGGCGTTGAGGCACCGGTGGGTCGCGATCCGGTACAGCCAGGTGCGTACCGACGACCGGCCCTCGAAGCCGCCGAGCCCGACCCAGGCGGCCAGCAGCGTCTCCTGGAGGGTGTCCTCGGCATCCTGCAGCGATCCGAGCATGCGGTAGCAGTGCACCTGCAGCTCGGCCCGGTGCGGGGCGACGAGCAGGTCGAAGGCGCCAGGGTCGCCGTCCTGGGCCCGGCTGAGCAGCTCGGCGGGTTCGAGCACCGTTCTCACCTCCGTACGCGGGGCTTACCTCTTCTGCTGACACCGGACGAGGGCGGAACTGGTCGGTGGCGCGCCGCCCGGATCGGGTGACCGGCGGTGTCCACCTCTTCGGGCGGAGAAGGGCCTGCCCCCGAGCGAGGAGGAAGCGATGAACGGATCCGACGAAGGTGCCCGCACGGGCGGGCCCGGCGGTGCGGTCGTGGTCGGGGCGGGCCGAGGGCTCGGCCGCGGGATCGCAGGTGCGCTGGCGGACGCCGGCCTCGACGTGCTGGCGATCGCGCGTACCCCGGGTGACCTGACGACTCTCGCGGCCGGCCGACCGCAGCTGTCCACCCTGACGGCCGACGCGACGGACGAGTCCGTCGCGATGCGGGTCGTCGCCGAGCAACGGCCTGCCGCCCTGGTCCTCGTCGCCGGCGCCGTTCCCGGCATGGGCACCCTGGCCGAGCAGACGTGGGAATCGTTCGCCGTCAACTGGGAGGTCGACGTCCGGCTCACCTTCGCGTGGCTGCGCGCCGTCCTCCGGACGCCGCCTCCGCCGGGCAGCCGCATCGTCGTGGTGTCCAGCGGCGCCGCTCTGAACGGCTCCCCGGCGAGCGGCGGCTACGCCGGCGCGAAGGCCACCCAGCGTTTCCTCGCCACGTACGCCCGCGCCGAGCTCGAGCAGGCCGGAGCCGACCTCTCCGTCGTCACTTTGCTGCCGGGCATGACGCCACACGGGGCCATCGGCCGCGCCGGCATCGCCGCCTACGCGCGCCGGGCAGGCCGCCCGGAAGCCGACTTCGTCCGCGATCTCGGCCCCCTGCTCACACCCGACCTGGCCGGCGCCGCGGTCGTCGACCTCCTGCGGACGCCGCGTCCCGACCTCGCCGACGAGTACCTGCTGGCGAGCGGTGGCGCCCAGCCCCTCGCGCCGGCTGCGGGCCGCCGATAGGCGGGCATGCCCTTGCACCGCGGCACGTCCGCCGAGTCGCCGATGTCCGACGCCAACCCGTTCATGGGCACGGCCAACCCGCTGTTCTGCGACGAGGTCAGGGCGCCGCGCGCCCGGCTGGCCGACGGACCGGTGCCGGCCGACGTCGCGTATCAGCTGGTGCACGACGAGCTGCTGCTGGACGGCAGCGCCCGGCTCAACCTGGCCACCTTCGTCACCACGTGGATGGAGCCGCAGGCCCGGCAGCTCATGGACGAGTGCGTCGACAAGAACATGATCGACAAGGACGAGTACCCGAAGACGGCGGAGCTCGAGCGGCGGTGCGTCGCGATCCTCGCCGACCTCTGGCACGCCCCCTCGCCTGACCATGCAACCGGCTGCTCCACCACCGGCTCCAGCGAGGCCTGCATGCTCGCCGGGATGGCGCTGAAGCACCTGTGGCGCAAGCGGGTCGGCGTCGTTTCGCGCCTTGGTGTCACCGGCGACGACCTCAGCCGCAAGCCGAACCTCGTCATGGGCGCCAACGTGCAGGTGTGCTGGGAGAAGTTCTGCCGCTACTGGGAGGTGGAGCCGCGGATCGTGCCCATGGAGGGCGACCGCTTCCACCTCGACGCGGCCACCGCTGCGGCGGGCGTCGACGAGGACACCATCGGCGTGGTGGCCATCCTCGGCTCGACCTTCGACGGCTCGTACGAGCCCGTCAGCGACATCTGCCGGGCGCTGGACGAGCTCGCCGCCGCCGGCGGACCCAACGTGCCGGTGCACGTCGACGGGGCGTCCGGGGCGATGATCGCGCCGTTCCTCGACACCGACCTGGAGTGGGACTTCCGGCTCCCGCGGGTCGCGTCGATCAACACCTCCGGGCACAAGTACGGCCTCGTCTACCCCGGGGTCGGCTGGGTGCTCTGGCGCGACGAGGCGGCGCTGCCCCGCGAGCTCGTCTTCGACGTCAACTACCTGGGCGGCAACATGCCGATCTTCGCGCTGAACTTCTCCCGACCCGGCTCCGAGGTCGTCGCGCAGTACTACACGTTCTTCCGGCTCGGCCGGGCCGGCTTCCGGGCGGTGCAGCAGGCCTGCCGCGACGTCGCCATGTACCTGGCGCGCAGCATCGAGGAGATGGGCATGTTCCGGCTCATCTCCCGCGGCGACCAGCTGCCGGTCTTCGCGTTCACCACCAACCCGGAGCTGTGCCACTGGGACGTCTTCACGCTGTCGCGGGCCATGCGCGAGCGGGGGTGGCAGGTGCCGGCGTACACGTTCCCGGAGGACCGGACCGACCTCGCCGTGCTGCGTGTGGTCTGCCGCAACGGCTTCAGCCGCGACCTCGCCGAGGACTTCCTCGACGACCTGCGCAGTGCCGTGGACACCCTGATGAAGGTGTCGGTCGACATCACCGGCGGCCCGGAGGGCTTCCACCACTGACCCCGACGAGGGCCCGCCGGTGAGCCCGACCGGGTGCGGCTAGAGCTGTCCGACGTGGATCCCGCCGGTGGGGTGCGCCCAGTCGACCTTCGCGTTCGGATCGAGCGGCACCTCCACCACGATGCCGAGGCACATCTCGTCGGACGTGCCGTCGCCCCAGGTGACGAAGTGCGGAGGCAGCCGCTTCAGCTCCGGCAGCTGCTGGGCGAGCTCCGGCTTGTAGGTGCAGCTGACCTGCAGCTTGTCCCCGGCCGCGACCTTGATCCAGGGCGTGTTGTCGATGGCCGCCTGGTAGTCGAAGTCGTAATTGGGCACGTCCAGAACGGTCTTCGCCTGCGGGGTACCGGGATTCAGCGTGATCTTCAGTGCGGCGCCCAGCAGGTGCATGTGCGGAGCGGCCCTGACGACGTAGCCGGCCTCTCCGACCTTCCAGGTGCAGGACGTCGTCACCCCGAGTGGCGGGTGCGCGGGATCGTTGCCGCAGATGCTCTCGACGGCCGCGTTGAAGATGGTCATGTACGTGCCGAACCGCTTGGTCAGGTCGGCGAGAGCAGCCGTGCGATCGCAGAGCGGGCCGGTGACCCCGGCCGGACAGGGGACGTTGGGGATGGACACCAACGGCTGGATCGACGTGGGACGCAGGTTCGCGGAGGCCGGGACGGTGTCGAGCTGCACCCGCGGTTCGACCGGAAGGTCGCCCGCCAGCAGGTTGTAGTGGACCTGCATGATGATCAGGCTGCCTTTGGGGAGCGGGGTGCCGGTGGTCGCCGGCATCACGTCCTTGCCGTGCCCGGGCGCCCAGGCGCTGAGCCACGGCATCTTCAGGAACTGATCGAGCCCGCCGTCGCCGAGCACGGGTGGCTCGCCGAAGCAGGTCCACCCCTTGCCGCCGTCGTCCGCAGTACGAGCCGCCTGCACCAGGTCGGGCGGCACCAGGAAGAGGATCGCGTGGTGCACCTGGTGCGCCGCGTGCCCGGTGCCGGGGAAGAACTCGCTGGAGACGATGAACGAGTTCTGGGTGACCTTCGGGTCGACCAGGGTGCAGTGGTAGTCGTCGGTGCCGCCGTTGATCGCTTTCGGCGTGTAACCGGCCTTGTCCGCCATGGTGAGCGTCGTGATCTTCATGCTGCCGGTTGCCCCGCCACCTGAGCCGCCCGAGCCGCAGGCGCCGACGAGACCCATGGCGACCAGCAGTGCGATCAGGATCCGGACCGGCCGCAAGCTCCTGAACGGGTTCGGCGCTGCCCGTCTTGCTGCCACGCGTGCTCCTTTGGCCGGCTGCTGCGGTGCGAACCGTCACACTAGCGTCCGGCGACCGTCTGCTGCGCCTTCCTCAATCGCTGGCGTACTCCTTCACCCCCGACCTCGGCGATCAGCTCGAGGTCACCGCAGACCACCAGTTGGGTACGCGCCCGCGACAGCCCGACGTACAGCAGCTCCTTGGCCCGGTCACGGTCGCGGAAGCCGTTGACGGCCAGCACCACGACCGCTCGCTCCAGGCCCTTGAAACCCAGCACGTGACCGTAGAAGACGCCGTCGCCGTCGAAGAACGCATCCCAGTACGGCTTGTGCCCGCCGAGCTGGACCTCGTTGAGGTGCTCCGGATGCCGGCGGCCGGTCGTCAGCAGGGCGATCTGACCGGGGTCGTAGGTGTCCAGCAGCTGCTCGACCTGGTCGTCGGCGAGGGACACCGCGTCATCTGTCGCGCAGGCGGCGAAGTGCACCGGCGGTCCGGCGGCGCCGCGGAAGAGCATCTTCTCGCCGGACAGGCTCGAGAAGGTCTGGCCGACGTTCTTGGTGTTGCGCACGTTCTCACCGAGGGCGAACGGCGGCAGGTCGATCGGTACCTCGCCCTGCCGGTTGAAGACGCGCTGCGCCTCGTCCATGAAGACGAACAGCCGGCCGGCCGCGGGGTCACGCAGGCAGCGCAGCAGCGACGGCCACCAGAGCTCGCCGAAGTCCTGCGCCTCGTCGACGACGATGCAGTCGAACTTGTCCGCATCCGGCCGCGCCGCCGCCAGCTCGCCGAGCGCCAGCGGCAGCCGCCGCTCCCAGTAGTCGCTGTCGTCGTCGTTGCCCTCCTCGGCACCCCAGCCGAGCGGCAGCTCGTGGAACAGGCCCACATACGCCGGCCGCTCCGCCTTGGGTCGCGCCTCCGACAGCCGCTGCAGGAAGCGGGCGAGCCCCCGCGAGTAGCAGAGCAGCGCGACCCGGTCGCCTGCCTTCGCCCGGCGGAAGGCCTGCTCGGCGGCCAGCCAGGTCTTGCCCGTCCCGGCGCCGCCGATGATGCGCATCCGCGGCTGGTAGGTCAGCACGTTGAGCGTGCGCATCTGGTCGCGTGTCATCGCGTCGACCCGCGCCTCGTGCTCCTCCGCCTGCGTCAGCAGACTCGCCTGCCCCGGCAGCGAGCCTTCGAGCAGCGTCTCGATCTGCTCGCATCCCGCGTCCGTCAGCGGCCTGCCCTGCCGGTCGACGTCGATGGCCCGACATACGCTCCCGGCCATCCGGTCGACGTCGTTCTCGTCGATCACCATCGCGCGGCTGCAGTCCGGGATCGACCAATCGGCCTTCACCGTCGTGTACGGGAACGCGACGAGGTGCGCCGACCGCACCCCGGGCAGCACCGTCGAGCGCGGCCGCAGGTAGCGCTCGAGTGCATGCAGCCCGTCCTGCGCCTGCACGACCGGGCTCTTGATCTTCCGCTTGTCACCGCCGGACGCCTGCCACCACTGCCGCTGCTCGCAGCTGACGTGCCCGCCCTTCACCTCGATCACGGCAAGGCCATGGCCCGGCCAGGCGATCAGGATGTCCAGCTCGTTCTCCCGACCGCCGTCGGTGAGCCCGACGCTCGAGAACAGGGCGCACTCGTCCGGGAGCTGCCGCCGCAGGGCCTCGAAGATCCGCTGTTCTCCGTGGCGCTCGGTCGGCCATTCCGGGTCGGGCGGGTAGCAGCGGGGCGTCATCGGGTCACGGGCGGGCGGACGGCGTTCACGTAACGAATGTCGGCGCTCCCGCGCTTCCCGCAAGAGTCGACAGCACCGACACCTCGT
The DNA here is from genome assembly GCA_965199805.1 of Frankiaceae bacterium. Classification (GTDB taxonomy): domain Bacteria; phylum Actinomycetota; class Actinomycetes; order Frankiales; family Frankiaceae; genus DATAZK01. Next base: position 2,167,671 of record CBDATO010000001.1, read on the forward strand.
GAACGATCAGGGGCAGGTGGCTGCGCCGAATCGCAGCAATCCGCAGTACGTGCTCTCCGATACGAGCCATTTCCCGTTCTCGAATACGGCGCCCCCGTTCTGCGTGCCGTACGGCGCACCCTGCTGATAACGGGGCGTGAATTGCACGTACGCGGTGGTCGGGCTGGTGAAGACCAGCTCGCCGGTGGTGACGGTGATGGTCTCGAAGGCCTGGGGGAAGTTGCGGGCCACCTGGTCGACCGCGTCGTGCAGCTTGTCGCCGTTCTGCACGCCCGCGAGGCTGGCGTACGGGGCGTCGCCCGGCTCGGGGTGCGTGAACGCGGTGGTGAAGGCGGCGCGCACCTGCTTCTCGGCCGCGGCCGGATCCGCGGGTTGGACACCCGGCGTCGGCAGCTTCATGGGCTGCTGGGCGCACGCGGCCGAGGCCGCGGTCGGCGTCCCCGGCACCGCGAGCTCGCCCAGCGCACGACCCGCGGCGTCGTACGCGGTGAGCGTGCCGGTCGGATCGTTGCCGGGCACGGCGAGGCCGACCAGCCCGTTGATCGGGTGCATCGAGTCGGTGCCGGATGCCGTGGTCAGCACGACGTGGTCGACGCCGGAGGCGGTGCGGGCGATCGCCACCTGCACGGGGGCGGCCTCGTTCACACCCTCGAGCGCGCTCTGCAGCAGCGACAGGTGACTGCCGGGAGCCACCCCGATGAGGGCTGCGTCCTGTCGGGCGGCGATGGCCTCGGTGGACAGCTCGAGGACGGCCGTGCCGGTCGGCTCGCACCAGGCCGGGACGCAGCTGCTGGTGTACGGATCGCAGCCGGGCGAGGTGGTCGGGACGGCCGTGAACAGCCGCAGCTGGACGGCATCCCGGGCGGTGGACCGGTGGGCGACCGAGGTGAGCGGGCCAGAGAACTGGGGTAGGTAGCCGCCGCCGGGTTGCGGCACGTAGGTGTCGGCATCGGACGTGGACGCGGGGCCGGCGGCGGGCACGGAGACGGCGGCGGGCACGGAGACGGTCGGCGTCGGCGCCGCGCGGACCGAGTCCTCGGCCGGTGGGTGCGAGCTGCCGCAGGCGACCAATGCCGTCGCGGTGACGAGCACCGGAACGATTCCCCACGACCTGCGCATACCGGCTCCTTTGGCTTTGCTGTGCACCATAGGGCGACCGGATGCGCGCCACAATCATCCGAAAGGACGAGAAGTTCCGCGCAACCTTTTCCGCCGTTCGGAATTGCTCAGCCGGAGAACGGCACGACCGGGTGCAGCGCCTCCGCGTACACCGCCGCCCCCTGCGCCTCGGTCAGCACACCCGTGGCGACGAGCCGGTCGACGACGTGCTGCTGCCGGGAGCGGGCGAGCTCGTAGTGGGCGGTGGGGTCGTACGCGCTGGGTGCGTTGACCAGGCCGGCGAGCAGCGTCGCCTGCCCCCACGTGAGGGCGGACGGGGTGACGCCGAAGTAGACCGCGGCCGCGCTGACCAGCCCGTACGCACCGTGACCGAAATAGGCGGCGTCGAGGTACATCGAGAGGATCTGATTCTTGGAGTAGCGGGCGTCGAGCTTGAACGCGAGCACTCCGGACTCGAGCTGCTTGTGCAGCCCGCCGTCGGCGCCGGCGTACAGGAGCTTCGCGAGCTGCGCGGGCAGGGTGGCGCCCTGCATCTCGCCGGTGGAGACCCAGCTCCAGAGGCCCCGTCCGACGCCGACGACGTCGAGCCCCGGGTGGGAGTAGAAGCGGGTGTCCTCGGTGGCGACGAGCGCCTGCGCCACCTTCGCCGGCGGCACCGGGCCGACGCTGGTCGTCCCGTGGCTGCGCAGGATCGCGGCCGTCCGGCGCTGCGCGTCGCCGACGCCGGGCGTGACGTTCCAGGCGACGACCCCGGCGGTCGTCAGCAGAATGGCCAGCGCGAGGAGTGCGTACGCGATCCGGCGCGCCCAGCGGCGCAACGGTGAGCGACGCGGCGGCGGGGCGGGCGCAACAGCGCTGCGGGGGCGCAGCTGGACGTCGGTCGACACGCCTCAAGCGCAACACGGCCGGATGTGAGCGCGCCGTGAATCACAGCCCCGGCTCAGGCGTCTGGTCAGGCGCTGGTGAGCGCCACCGTGGCCAGCTCGAGGTAGCGCTCCCAGGCGTCGGGCCGGTCCTGGTAGTTCAGCTCGATGACCCCGCGCAGCCCGTGCAGGACGAGCAGCACGTCGGGCTGCCCGATCGTGCGGGGGAGGGTGCCGTGGCGGTGCGCGTCGTCCACCAGCAGCGTGATCTTCGCCCGCATCGCCGCGACCCGCTCGGTGCGCGCGCCGCCGGTCCAGAGCCGGCACAGCAGCCCCTGGTTACGGGCCTGGAGCTCGCCCGCCGCGTTCAGGAAGGTCCAGAGCCCGGTGCCGTCCTGCTTCGCGAGCCCGGCGTCGGCGGTCGCCTCCACCTCGTCCGACAGGTCGTCGACGAGGGCCCGGATCAGGTCGTCCTTGCTCGGGAAGTGCCGGTAGAGCGTGCCGGTGCCGACCCCGGCGAGCTTGGCCACCGTCTCCACCCCGGACTCGAGCCCGTCGTGGCCGAAGACGGCCCGGGCGGCGTCCAGGAGCAGCTGGCGGTTGCGTGCGGCGTCCTGGCGCAGCGGCTTGGCCGTGCCGATGCTTCCGACGGTTCCGACAGGCGCCGGCGTCCCGCTCACTCCGGGTCGCTTCCGGCGAGCGTGCCCGCCCCGACGAGGGCGAGCTCGGCATGCGGCTGCTCCACGTCGGTGTGCGTCTGCCGCTTGACCGGGATGACGAGCACCGCGAGGGCGGCGAGCACCCCGATCGCGGCGAGGACGGCGTATCCGTTGCGGTAGCCGGACTCCGGCGGCAGCGCCGAAGCCGACACCCCGGCGGTCACGATCGTCGCCGTCACGGCGGCACCGATCGAGCCGCCGATGGTGCGGATGTTGGCGTTCATGCCGGTGGCAACGCCGGTCTGGTGCGATGGGACGGCGATGACGATGAGACTCGACATGGCCGAGAAGCCCAGGCCGAGAGCGACGCCGATGACTGCCGACGCCAGGTAGATCTCCCAGCGCTGGGTGTGGGCGAAGGCGAGCATCCCGTAGCCGACGGCGCTCAGCCCGGCTCCCACGAGGAGCACCTGCTTGGCGCCGAAGCGGTCGGCGAGCCGGCCGCTCAGGGCGCCGAAGATGAACATGAAGACCGTCAGCGGCAGCAGGAAGATGCCGGACTGCGTGACGCTCGCATCGAAGCCGTAGCCCGCCGTGGCGCGCGGGGTCTCGACGAAGCCGGGGATGAACGCGAACGACGCATACATGCCGGCACCGAACAGGAAGGCCACGAGGTTCGTGGTCCACACGGCCGGCAGCTTCATCATCTGCATGTCGATGAGCGGGGCCTTGGAGCGCGACTCGGCGACGTACCAGAAGCCGGCGATCACGATGGCGACGGCGAGCAGCCCCAGCGTCTTGCCGTTGGTCCAGCCCCAGGTCGAGCCCTGGCTGACCGCGATGAGCAGGGCGACCAGCCATCCAGTGAGCAGGGTGCCGCCGAGCAGGCTGATCGGACCGTCGAGCTTCTCCCGCGACTCGGGGATGACGACGATCGCGAGCACCGCGGCGGCCGCCACGACGACCATCGGGATCCAGAAGAGGTAGTGGTAGTTGAAGGCGTCGATGATCGGCCCGGCCAGCACGATGCCGAGGCCACCGCCGGCCGCGGTGAGCGCGGCGACCATGCCGACGGCGCTGCGGACCTTCTCCGGCGGCAGCTCGTCGCGGATGATGCCGAACGCCAGCGGCAGCACGCCGCCGCCGATGCCCTGGATCACCCGCGCGATGATCATGACGCCGATGTTGGTGGCGAGGCCGCCGACGAGCGAGCCCACGGTCAGCGCGACCATCGCCCAGACGAACATCTTCTTCTTGCCGACCTTGTCGCCGATGCGCCCGAAGATGGGCGTGAAGATCGATGCCGACAGCAGGTTGGCGGTCAGCACCCACGTCACCGTGTTCTGCGACGTGTGCAGATCCTTCTGCAGCGTCGGCAGCACAGGCGTGACCAGCGACTGCATGACCGCGTACGACATGACGCCGATGGCGAGCACCGCGAATGTGACGGAGTGATGGCGTCTCGGTGCGTGCACGGATTCGGCAGCGGCGACAGCGGACATCTGCCGACCATAACCCGGAAGCGGAATCACGCTTCCGTTTGTGAGGCGGACCACGTAGGCACGGCCGGCCTCGGCACGATTAGATGGGCTGGGTCTCCGCCTCGGCGACGACCTTGACGCGCTCGAGCGTGGTCTGCATACCGGCCCGGTTGGTCTTGCCGCGCCAGCGCCCCATGACCGTCCAGTAGATCTTGAACGGGAGGGCGTCGGAGAGCTCGAACGACTCGGTGACGTCGGTGCCCTGACCGGTGCCGTGCAGCTCGTAGCGCCACGTGTTCACCGCGCGGCCCTTCGGCCCCTCGACCATGAACTCGAAGACCATGCCCGGCTCGGACGCGGTCACCTTGCAGTTGGTCCAGTAGACGGGGCCGCGTCCGTTGCGCTTGACGTGGCCGCGGAACCGGGCGCCTACCTCGGCACGCGTGGCGCCGTCCAGCCACTCGCCCTCGAAGGTCTCGGGGCTGTACTCACCGATCCGGGTGACGTCACTGACCAGATTCCAGATCAGGCCGGCAGGGGCGTTCATGTGGACGGTGACCGAGTCGCGCATTGCTGCAGGCTAGGGGAGTGACGCCGGACGGGGAACCCCCGCCCGGTGCCTCGCGGGATACTGCGGGCATGAAGCTCGGATTCGCGGCCCCGACCAGCGGCTCGTGGGCGACCCCGGCCGTCCTCACCACCATCGGGCAGCAGGCCGAGGAGCTCGGATACGCGTCGCTGTGGACCTTCCAGCGGCTGCTCTTTCCGAAGGACACGGCGCTGTCGCAGACCTACCACAGCGTGCTCGACCCGCTGGTCAGCCTCGGCTTCCTGGCGTCCTGCACCGAGCGCGTACGGCTCGGGGTGGCGGTGGTGAACTTCCCGTTCAGCTCCCCGATCCTGCTGGCGAAGCAGGCTGCTGCCATCGACGTGCTCAGCGCGGGCCGCCTGGTGCTCGGACTCGGCATGGGCTGGCAGGGCGAGGAGTTCGTCGCCTCCGGCACGACGGATGAGCGGCGGCCGGCCCGGCTCGCCGAGTACGTCCGGTGCCTGGACGACATCTTCGGCGGTGCGCCCGCCTTCGAGGGCGAGTTCTACCGCGTGCCCGAGTCGGAGGTGCTGCCCCGGCCGGTGCAGCAGCCGCGTCCGCCGATCCTCGTGGGTGGCTCGGTGCCCGCCGCGCTCAAGCGGGCCGGTCGCATCGCGGACGGGTGGATCAGCAGCAGCCGGGAGGACCTCACCCGGATCGGTGACTCGATCGAGCAGGTCAGGGCCGGGGCCGCGGAGGCGGGCAAGGACCCGGCGGCGATCGAGGTGGTGGTGCGCGGGCTCGTGCAGCTCACCGCCGAGCAGGGGGCCGATCGCGCGCCGCTGCACGGCTCGGCGGCGCAGATCCGGCACGACCTCGACCTGCTCGAGTCGCAGGGGGTCACCGAGGTGTTCGTCGACCTCAACTTCGACGACTCGATCGGCTCCCCGTACGCCGACGCCGCCGAGTCCGTCGCGCGGGCGACGGCTGTCCTTGAGGCGCTGGCCCCCGGCGCGTGAGGCTCCGTGCCCCAGCCGTTCGCCGGCCGTTGTTACTGTCCGCCGCGTGCGTAGAGCTTGCGTCGCCGCGGCGGCCGGAATCGCGATGGCAGGCGCCCTCGCGGCGTGCGGGAGCAGCAGCAGCGGGGCGGCGCCCTCCGCGGCCGTGACCAGCACCTCCGCGAGCAGTACGCCCGCGGCCAGCACCCCGGCGGTCAGCACCCCGGCGGTCAGCACTGCCCCGTCCGCGACCACGGATCCGGCGACGGCCCCGATCACGGTGCTCGTCAGCAACGACGACGGCGTCAAGGCGGCCGGCATCGATGCCCTGGTGCAGGCGCTGCGCAAGGTGCCCGGCGTGACGGTGAAGGTGGTCGCGCCCCTGACCAACCAGAGCGGCGTGGGCGGCAGGACGACCAAGTCGCTCGCGGCCGGCACCGACACCACGACGGTGTCCGGCTACCCGGCCGTTGCGGTGCCCGGCACGCCCGCCGACTCCGTCGACTACGCGCTCGACCGGCTCAACCTGAAGCCCGACGTCGTCATCTCCGGGGTCAACGCGGGGCAGAACCTCGGACCGGTGGTCGACCTGTCCGGCACCGTCGGCGCCGCCCGCGCGTCGGCTCGCCAGGGCATCCCGTCGCTGGCCGTCAGCGCCGGCTTCGCGACGACGATGAACTTCACCGGCGGCGCCGATTACGCAGTGAAGTGGCTGCAGGCCGAGCGGCTCACGCTGACCGGCGCGACGACGAAGCCGGCGCGGGTGCAGTCGCTCAACGTGCCGAGCTGCACGGCCGGGGCGGTACGCGGTGAGCTGACCCTGCCCGAGCAGCCGAAGCTGGGCGCCGGTGAGTCGGCGCTCGGCCCGTCGGACTGCACGTCGACGGCGAAGCCGGCCACCGAGGTCGCGGCGTTCACCGCCGGGTTCGCGACGCTGGTGACCGTCCCGGGGGAGCCGGCCTCCTGAGCGGCCTGTAGAACCATCTCCGTGACCCGCATCCTCGTCACCGGCTCGCAGCCGGGTCCGCGCGCGCTCGCGGAGGCCCTGACCGCGGCCGGCGCCGACGTCGTCCTGCTCGACTCCGGCTTCGACTCCGAGCAGGCGGTACGCACCGCCGTCGCCGGAGCGATCGAGCAGCTGGGAGGCCTCGACCAGGTCGTGCACGCCTGGCTGCCCGACGGGGTGCTGCGCCGGGGCGACTTCAACGACCTCGACCTCGACGGCTGGATCGGCGGCGCCGAGGCGGGCCTCGAAGCCGCGTGGTGGACCGCCCGGCAGGTGATGACGCCGCTGGTGGAGTCGAAGGGGTCGCTGGTCTTCCTGACCCCGACCATCGGGATGTCGGGAGCCGCGGGCTTCACGATGCTGGCGTCGGTGGCCGAGGGCGTACGCGGGCTGGCGAAGGGCATCGGGCGTCAGCTCGGCACCCAGGACGTCACCGTGAACGTGGTCGCGGCCGCCCTGCACCTGTGGGTCGAGGCCGCGACGGCCGACACGGTGGCGTCCTCGCTGTCGCTGTCGAAGCCGGCCTTCGGTCGCTACGGCGACTGGGCGGACGACATCGCCCCGCTGGTCCGGCTGCTCGGTGAGCCCGGTGCCGGCTTCGTGACAGCGGCGACGGTCGTCGCCGACGGCGGAATGTGGATGGGGCTGTAAGGGTGCGTCAGCTAGGGCGAAGCGAAGAAACAATGAGTGGCTTGCTCGAAGGGAAGACTGTCCTCGTCACCGGAGCCGGTGGTGGGGTGGGTGCCGGCATCGCGCTGGCCTGCGCCGCCCACGGCGCCAACGTCACGATCGCCGCGCGGCGCACCGAGACCGGTGACGTCATCGCCGCCCAGATCATCGAGCGGGGTGGCGCAGCCCTGTCGCTGCGCTGCGACGTCGCCGACGCAGCCGACGTGGAGGCCGCGGTCGACGCAACCGTCGACCGCTTCGGCGCGCTGGACAGCATGATCCACAACGCGTTGTCCCCGGTCGGCCCGCCGACCGAGATCCGCGAGGTGCCGGACGAGACCTGGCACGGCATGATGTCGACCGCCGTGCGGGCGTCGTACCTGTGCGCGAAGGCCGCGTTCCCCCAGCTCCAGGCCCGGCAGGGCACGCTGATCATGCTGGTGTCGGCTGCCGGCGTCGAGGGCAGCCCCTACCTGCCGGCGTACGGACTCGTGAAGGCGGCCCAGCGCGGCATGCTCAAGAGCCTCGCCCGCGAATGGGGCCCGCTCGGCATCCGGGTCAACGCGATCGGCCCGGTCGCGATGACCCCGGCGATGGAGGTCGTGTCCAAGACCAGCCCCGTCTTCACCGACGGTCTGCTCATCGGGCGCACCCCGCTGCGCCGCATCGGCGAGCCCGAGGCCGACATCGGCCCGGTCGCCGTCTTCCTGGCCAGTGACCTGTCGCGCTACATGACCGGGCAGACGCTGATGGTCGACGGCGGCGGCTTCATGGCGTTCTGACGTGACGCACCCCGCACCCGCGGGCCTTCACGTCCTTTCCACCCTTTCCAGCTGATACATCCAGGTCATGGAATGGCTCCTTCTGCAGCACGAGCCGTTCGAGGGGCCGGGCCTGTTCGCCCGGGCGCTGGCCCGCCGCGGGGTGCAGCTGCGCCAGGTGCGCCCGTACGCCGGTGACCGGATCCCGAATCCGGCCGAGCTCGACACCATCGACGGGCTGCTCGTCATGGGCGGCACGATGGGGGCGCTGGACGACCTGCAGCACCCCAACCTGATGGCCGAGCGCGAGCTCATGGCCACCGCCGCCCGCTCGGGGATGCCGGTGCTCGGCATCTGCCTGGGGGCGCAGCTGCTGGCCGCCGCGCTGGGGGCCGAGGTCCACGTCATGGCGCGGCCGGAGATCGCCTTCGGCGAGGTCACGCTGACCGAGGCGGGCCTGGCCGACCCCGCGTTCGAGGGGGTGCGCGACCCCCTGCCGGTCGTGCACTGGCACGGAGACACGTTCGACCTGCCGGACGGCGCCGTCCTGCTCGCGCAGAGCCCGGCCTGCCGCAACCAGGCCTTCCGGTGGGGCGAGCGGGCGTACGGGCTGCAGTTCCATCCCGAGCTCACCTCCGAGGACCTGGTTAACGCGAGCGACCAGCTGCCCGACGAGCTGGTCGACCACGAGCAGCGGCTGCGGGTCGGCTCGACGTCGCGGGCCCGCTTCGTGGAACGGCTGACCGAGGCGCTCGTGGACGGTCCGGGGGCCCTTTCCGCCGCCATCTGAGCGCGGGTTAGCGTCCGTCCCGTGGTCTTCGGGTCGGGCACGGGCCGGCGTCTGACGGATGTGGTGACGCCGCCGGATCGTGCCGCGCAGCTGCGGGCCGAGGGGCTGTGGACGCCCGAGACGCTGAGCGGCCGCGTCGCGGAGGTCGCCGCCTCCCGCGGTGACGCGGTCGCGGTCGTCGACTCGCTCGGGGAGCGGTCGCGTACGTACGCGCAACTGGCGGCGGATGCGGCGGCGCTGGCGGCCCGGCTGGCGGACCAGCAGGTCGGGGCCGGCGACGTGGTCTCGGTGCAGCTGCCGAACTGGTACGAGACGGTGGTCGTCGCCGTAGGGGTGAACGCGCTCGGCGCCGTGGTCAACCCGCTGCTGCCGAACTACCGCGGCCACGAGCTCGCGCACGTCTTCACCACCGCGCGACCGGCGGCCGTCGTCACCCCGCACGTCTACCGTGGCTGCGACCACCGCGCGCTGGTCGGCGAGGTGAGCGCGGCCACCGGGCACGCGCCGTACCACCTGGTCGTCGAGCCCGGCGGTGACCTCGATGGCGCGGGTTCCGATCCGGGCGCCCTGCGGCCGGCAGCGACGGCGGCTGAGGTCTCCGAGCTGATCTTCACGTCGGGCACCGAAGCCACGCCCAAGGCGATCATGCATACCGAGCAGACGGCCAACTTCGGTGCCCGCTCCCTCTTCACCGCCCTCGGCCTGGGCGCGGACACCCCGGTCTGGATGCCCTCGCCGGTCGGTCACTCGACCGGCTTCAACTACGGCCTGCGCATCGCGCTGATCCACGGCGCGCCGCTGGTCCTGGAGGACCGCTGGGACGCCACCGACGCGATCACGCTGGTCAGCGCGTACGCGCCGCACTACACGCTGGCGGCCACCACCTTCCTCGACGACCTCGTCGGCGCCTGCGAGCGGGCGGGCACCCGGCTGCCGAGCCTCACCCACTTCGGCTGCGGCGGTGCCCCGGTGCCGGCCGAGCTCGTGGCGCGCGCCGAGGCCGTGGGCATACGGGTGCTGCGCCTGTACGGCTCCACCGAGGTGCTCTGCGCGAGCTGGAACCGGCCCGACTCCCCGGCCGACAAACGCGGCACGACCGACGGCTACGCGCTGCCGCACAACGAGATCCAGGTGCGCGACGAGGCCGGCACCGTGCTCACGCCGCCGGCCGCGGGTGAGCTGCACGTGCGCGGGCCCAACACCAGCGTCGGCTTCTTCGCCGACCCCGAGCGCACGGCGGCGACGTACCTGCCCGACGGCTTCGTCCGCTCCGGTGACCTCGCGAGCCTCGACGCCGACGGCTACCTCACGATCGTCGGCCGCAAGAAGGAGATCATTATCCGCGGCGGCGTCAACATCGCCCCACGCGAGATCGAGGACCTCATCGCCGGCTTCCCCGAGGTGCGGGCGGTCGCCGTCGTGCCGGTACCCGACGAGCGGCTCGGCGAGCGCAGCTGCGCCTGCGTCGTCCTGCATGAAGGCGCCGCGCTGGACCTGGAGACGACGGTCGCCCGGCTGCGCGCGACCGGGCTCGCCGCGTACAAGCTGCCCGAGCGCTTCGAGGTCCTCGACGAGCTCCCGCGCACCGCATCGGGCAAGGTGCAGAAGCACGAGATCCTGCGCCGGCTCGGCGCCTGAGGGACGGACCACATGAACGAACCGCTGGTCACGTACGAGACCGGTCCGATCCCGGACGCCCCCGGGTTGGTGGCCACGATCGCGCTCAACCGTCCTGCCGAGCTGAACGCGATGAGCTGGGAGCTGATCCGGGAGTTCGACGCGGCGGTGACGCAGGCGGCGGCCGACGAGCGCGTACGCGTGCTGCTCGTCACCGGCCGCGGCCGGGCGTTCAGTGCGGGCGGCGACCTCAAGAGCTACGTCGACCTGCAGCGTGACCCGGTGCGCTTCCCGCAGTTCGTCCAGGACCTGCACGACGCCTTCGGCCGGCTGCGGCACCTGCGTATCCCGGTGATCGCGCTGGTCAACGGGGTGACGGCCGCCGGCGGGCTGGAGCTTCTGCTCGGCTGCGACCTGGTGATCGCCGCCGAGTCGGCCCGCATCGCCGACGGCCACCTCAACTTCGGGCAGATGGGTGGCGGCGGCGTGCTCACCCTGCTGCCCCGGCTGATCGGGCTGCAGCGTGCGACCGAGCTGCTCTTCACCGGCCGGTTCCTGTCGGCGCAGGAAGCCGCCGAGTGGGGCCTCGTCGCCCGGGTGGTCGCCGACGACCGGCTGCACGACGAGGGCCTGGACCTCGCGCGGCAGATCGCGGTGAAGAGCCCGCTCGCCGTCGCCAATGCGAAGTCCGTGATGACGACGATCTGGGAGCAGTCGATGAGCGTGCCCAGCGGTCTCGCGCTCGAGCTGACGAAGAACGCCACCTACTGCCTGAACTCGCAGGATGCGCCGGAGGGCCTTGCCGCCTTCGCCGAGAAGCGCTCCCCGAACTTCACCGGGAGGTGAGCATGCTGCCCACGTCACCACCCGTGCCCGACGAGGACAGCGCGCCGTACTGGGCGGGGCTCCGCGAGCACCGTCTCGAGCTGCAGCGCTGCGACGCGTGCGCCGAGGTCCGCTTCCCGCGTATGCCGGCGTGCCCCCGGTGCGGCTCACCGGAGTGGAGCGCGTACGAGGCGTCCGGCGCCGGCCGCGTCTACTCGTGGATCGTCGTGCACCGGCCGCTCCCGCCGTTCGAGGTCGCCGACCTGCCCGTCACGATCGCCACCGTCGAGTTGGACGAGGGCTGCCGGATGCTCGGCCGGCTCGTCTCCGGCGAGGCAGCGGTCGACGTCCGGGTGAGCGCCGACTTCGTCGACCACGCCGACCGGACCGAGCTCGTCTTCCGTGCCGCTGACGACCGGACGGACAGCTGATGCCGCAGTTCCGGGCCGCCGTCGCCGGCGTCGGCTACACCCCGTTCACCGCGACCTCCGAGGCCTCGATCCTCGAGCTCGCCCGCGAGGCCTGCAGCAACGCGATCGCCGATGCCGGGCTCGACCCGAAGGTCGTCGACGGTATCGCCAGCTTCGCGGTCAACCACGACAGCGTGCCGACCACGGCCGTGGCCACCGTGCTCGGACTGCCGCAGCTGCGCTTCGCGCTCGACATCGACCTCGGCGGCCAGGCGCCGTGCCACCTCGTCGCGCAGGCTGCGGCGGCGGTCAGCACCGGTCAGGCCGAGGCCGTCCTCGTCTACCGGGCCATGAAGGGGCGCTCCGGCCCGCGGGTGGGCGGCATGGAGTTCGCCGGCGGCGGCGGGCAGTACCGCTACCCGATCGGTTACGGCGCCTACCTCATGTACGTCGCGATGTGGGCGCAGCGCTTCCTCGCCGAGACCGGTCAGGGGACGGACGACCTGGCCGCCGTCGCCCTCATGCAGCGTGAGTACGCGGTGCTCAACGAGCGGGCCTTCCGCCGCAAGCCGCTCACGTACGAGCAGTACGCCGAGGCGCCGTACGTGGTCGATCCCTTCCGCGGCCCGGACTGCACGATCGAGGTGGACGGGGCCTGCGCCGTGCTCGTCACCGGGCTCGAGCCGGCCCGCGACCTGCGCCACCCGCCGGCCGTCATCGCGTCCGGCGGCTACCAGGCGGGTCCGCGGTCCGGCCTCGACATCGGCGATCACCTGGCCTGGCGGGACTACACCCGCAACTACACGAGCTGGATGGCCGACGGCCTGTACGCGCGAGCCGGGGTCGGCCCCCGGGACGTGGAGTTCGCCGAGATCTACGACTGCTTCACCAGCACCGTGCTCATGGGCCTCGAGGGCCTCGGGCTGGTCGGGCGCGGCGAGTCGGGAGCCTTCGTCCGGGCCGGGCAGACCAGGCTGGACGGCCGGCTGCCGACCAACACCTACGGCGGGCTGCTCGCCGAGGGCTACCTGCACGGCATGAACACGCTGGCCGAGGCGGTGCTGCAGATCCAGGGCCGCGGGGGCGTCCGGCAGGCGCCCCGGCACGAGGTCGGCATCGTCACGTCGGGCGCGCTGATGGACGGCTCGGGGATGATCCTCACGGCCGACCGGTGATCGGCGTGCTTACAGTTGGCCGGTGGGTGCCGCGCGCAATGTGCAGTTCCCCCGCCCGCGCCTCGCCGAGATGATCGCCGCCGAGCTGCGCACCCGGATCCTGTCGGGCCGCTACGGCGACGGAGACTTCCTGCCCAAGCAGGACGACCTCATCGAGATGTTCGGCGTCAGCCCGCCGTCGATCCGCGAGGCGCTGCGCGTGCTGGAGACCGAGGGCCTGGTCACCGTGCAGCGGGGCAACGTCGGCGGGGCCGTCGTGCACGCGCCGCAGTCGAGCAAGGTCGCGTACATGCTCGGCCTGGTGCTCGAGCACCAGCAGACCCCGATCAGCGACATCGTGACCACGCTGCAGCGCCTCGACCCCGCCTGCGCCGCCGCCTGCGCCGAGCTCGCCGGCCGGCGCGAGACCGTCGTCCCGCTGCTGCGCGCCAACGTCGAGCAGAGCAAGGCGGCGCTCGACGATGCCGACCGCTACGCTCCGCTGGCCCGGCAGTTCCACGAGATCATGGTGGCCGGCTGCGGCAGCCCGACGCTCAGCCTGGTGGTCGGGTCGCTCGAGTCGCTCTGGACCGGCCACGTGCTCAAGCTGGCCGGCGGGATACAGGGCAAGACGGTGCGCAGCACGACGCTGGAGGCCCGGCAGGCCAGCCTCGGCGAGCACGAGCGGCTGCTCGGACTCATCGACGACGGTGACGCCGACGGCGCCGCGGGCCTCGCGCACGAGCACCTGACCAGCCACGACGATCTCGCCTACCCGTTCTCGCTGGACACCCCGGTCACGGCGGACACGGTGCGCGACGTCAGGATCTGACGGCATGGGCACGCCGGGCACTTCGCAGCCGAGCACGTACGTCATCAGCATCACGCCGTTCGGTCCGGACGGCTCCTTCGACGAGGACGGCATCCGGCGGCACCTGCGCCGCATGGCGGACGCCGGGGTCGGCGTCTACCTCGGCGGCGGCGGCAGCGGTGAGGGCTACGTGCTCACCGACGCCGAGGCGCGCCGGCTGCTCGAGATCGGCGTCGAGGAGCTGCGCGGCCGGGTGCCGGTGCGCGCCATGGGGTGCGAGCCGCGGACGGCGGCCGAGATACTGGCGTACGTACGGATCGCCGCCGAGGCGGGCGTCGACGCCACGCAGGTCTACTCGCTGGACCAGGGCCACGGCCACCGCCCGACCCCGGCGGAGATCCAGGGCTACTTCGACGACGTGCTGTCCGGCACCGACCTGCCGTGCGTGATCTCGACGCACCAGTCGGTCGGCTACCGGGTGCCGATCGACATGCTGGTCGGCTTCCTCGACCGGTATCCGCACGTCGTCGGCATCAACTGCACGCATCAGGACCTCGGCTACCTCGCCGGCGTCGTGGATGCGGTCGGCGACCGGGTCGAGGTGCACGTCGGCGGTCCGCAGCAGGCCCTGGCGGCCTGGTCGCTCGGCGCGACGGGATACCTCAGCTCCGAGGCCAACCTCGCACCCGAGCTGTGCCGCTCGCTGGTCGACGCGTACGCGGCGCACGACGGCGCAGCGCTGACCAGCCGTTTCGGCACCCTGGTGCGGCTGTCTCTCGCCTTCTACGGCGCCGGGGGCATCCGGGCGACCAAGGCGGTGTTGGGTCGATGGGGCCTACCGGGAGGTGTGCCCCGGCGCCCGCAGCTGCCGGTGGCGCCGGACGTCGTCGATCGGCTCGTGGAGCTCGTCGGGACGCTCGGCATCCGTCCTGCGGGGTAGGTCTCGCCCGGTCCGCCGGGCGGCCGATGGGACGCCAGGCTGCACGGGAGCGGAGGAGGATGAGCGTGGTGGCGGCAGGTCCGGGCCCGGGCTCGGCAGCGACGCGGGTGGTGCGCGAACGGCTGCGCGCCGCTGCGGACCGCTTCGTCGGAATCGACCCCGGTCAGATCCAGTTGCGCGTGGCCCTGCGGGCCGTCCTCGGGATCGCGCTCGCCCTGCTGCTCGAGTACGTCTTCGTGCGGGCGACCGGCGCGATGCAGGTGCACGCCCCGGCGGGCGCGATCACCGCGCAGCAGGCCGCGCTCATCGACGCCCAGCACCACGGGGTGCGGGTGGTCGCCATGCTGCTCGGCGCGCTGGCCGCCATGATCTCGAGCTTCGCCGTCAGCGACCCGACCCCGCGGGGGCAGCTCGAAACCACCTTGCTGCTCCCGCTGCCGCTCTTCGGCTCGATGTCGATCGGGCTGCTGATCGGCTCGCACCGGCTGCTGTCGCTGTCGTTCCTGGTCGTCGCGATCATGGTGGGGGTGTGGCTGCGCCGCTTCGGGCCGCGCGGTGTCGGCACCGGCCTGGTGATCTTCCAGGGCGGCTTCATGGGCTTCTTCCTCCATCCGCAGATCCCGGCCGGGATGATCGGCTGGGTCGCGGCCGAGCTCGCCATCGGCGTCGCGGCAGCCCTCGTCGCGCGCTTCGTCCTGGTGCGCCCGCACAACGGCCGCACCCTCGTGCGCATGCAGCGGGCCTGGGCCGCGCGCGGCAAGCACCTCGTCGAGCTGGCCGACCGGCTCTTCGATCCGACGCTGGACACCCCGCACCACACCGCCCTCGCCGAGCAGCTGCGCCGGCAGGAGGTTCGTGTCAACGAGGCGACGCTGATGATCGACGCCCAGCTCGCGCAGCCCGGGTCGACGTCGGCCGCGACCCTGCTGCACGGCCGGCTCTACGACCTCGAGCTCGCCGTCTCCAACGTCGCCCGCTTCTCCGACGCGCTCAGCCGCCGACCGCTCACCCCGAAGACCCGCAGCGACGTCCGCAGCATGCTGCAGGCGCTGCGCGACTCCGAGTGGTCGCAGGCGTCCGAGCGCGCGACCCGCCTCGGCGACGCCGCCGACGACCCCGACCCGACCACCCTGGTGCTGCTGCGCCGGCTCGCCGGATCGGTGCGTACGGTCACCGTCGCCATGCGGCACTGGCTCGCGCTGGGTGAGGCGCACGAGTCCAGCGCCGCCGACGACAACTACGTGCCGGCCATCGCGCTGACCGGCGGCTTCCTGCCCGGGTCGGCGCCCGCCAGCTCGCGCGCCTCCACCACCCCGGGGCGGGGCAGCTGGATCGAGCGGGTCGTGCTGGCACCCGAGCTGCGCGCGTCGTTGCAGGTGGGCGTCGCGTCGGTCATCGCCATCGCCGCCGGTGACGCCGTCAACGGCCGCCGCTTCTACTGGGGGCTGCTCGCGGTCTTCCTCGCCTTCATGGCGACGACGAACGCCGGCGAGCAGATCCAGAAGGCGATCTTCCGCGCGCTCGGCACCGCGATCGGCATCGTCGTCGGCGACCTGCTGGTGCACGCCACCGGGGAGAACCTCGTCGTCGTCTTCGGCGTCGTGCTGGTGTCGCTGTTCCTCGGCATTTACCTGATCCGCGTCAACTACATGTTCATGGTCATCGGCATCACGGTGACCATGTCGCAGCTCTACCAGCAGCTCGGCGAGTTCAGCTGGCACCTGCTGACCCTGCGGCTGCTGGAGACCGCGATCGGTACGGCGGCGGTGATCGTTGCCGTCGTCGTGGTCTTCCCGCTCCGCCCGCAGCGCGTGCTGCAGGCCGCGGCGCTCACCTACTTCGAGGCACTGCAGGCGCTGGTGGGCAGGGCGGCCGACGCCATCGCCGGCGCGCAGCCCAGCGAGAGCGAGCGCGACCAGCTCCGGGGCGACGTCCGCCAGCTCGACGCCGCCTTCCACACGCTGGTGATGACCGCCCGACCGCTGCGGACCGCCCTGCTGAGCGCGGACTCCACCCAGCTCGGCCGGATCCTGACGGTCGCCTCGGCGGCGCGCTATTACGCCCGCAACCTCGCGTCCGGGGTCGAAGCATGGCGTGCCGAGGGCATCTCGGCGGAGCCGCTCGGCCGCGCCGTCGGAGAGCTGACCGGCTCCATGGACGCGATCCGGCAGCGGCTCGCGATCGGCCCGGCGGCGGCGCGGCAGACCCCGTACACCCGGTCGTCGGCCTACTTCGACGCGGTCGACCGCAGCCTCGAGGGCTTCGACGGCCACGCCGTGATCGGCGACTTCATGATGCTCGACGCCACCCTGGCCCGGCTCGCCTCCGCGTTGAAGATGCCGATCACCGACCACGACACCACAGCCGACACCGCCCTCGTCGCGTCGCAGCGGGCGGGCGTCGCGCAACCCGCTTGAGGGTCAGTCGACGACGGTCAGCCCGAGCAGCGCCGCGAAGGCGGGAGCGAGGTCGAAGAGCTGCGGCCGGCTGATGGTGGCGCCGGTCAGGCTCTCGTAGCCACCCTCCAGCGACAGCGCCTTGGCCTCGCTGAAGTCGACCTTGGCCAGCTTGGCGCGTCCGAAGGCGACGCGCTCCAGGGTGCAGCCGGGGAAGCGGACGTTCACGAGAGTGGCGCCGGAGAAGTCGACGTGGTCGAGCAGGCAGTTCGAGAACGTGACGTCACGCAGGACGGCGCTGCGCAGGTTGACGGAGTCGAGCTTGCTGTCGTGCACCTGCACCCGGCGCCAGGCCGCGTCGTAGGCGGGAGTGCCGGCGAGGACGCTGTCGCTGACCTCGACGTCGGTCCAGGTCGACTCCGCGAGGTCGGTGCTGAGCCACCGCATGCCGCGCATCCAGCTGTCGCGGAACTGGGCCTGGCGGAACGAACCCTCCTCGATCGTGGCGCCCTCGAGCGCGGCCTCGAGGAAGCGGGCGCCGCGGGCGTCGAGGTCGGTGAGGGGACCTTCGAGCGTGGCGCCGTCGAGGTGCACCGTCTCGTACCGGCCGTCGATGGTGAAGCCGCCGTCGGTCGACTCGAGGAAGTCGACCCAGTGCAGCTCGTCGAGCCGGCGCGGCGCGTCCATCGTCGCTCCTCCCGCTCGTAGGGCCCGGTCAGCCGAAGGTGAACGAGTACGCCTTCAGCCCCGGCGAGAGTGTCACGTCGAGGATGCGCTGCTTGGACGTACTCCCCGAGACAACCGTGTAGATGTTCGGTGCGCCCGATACGCGATACGTGGTCGTACGCCCGTCGACGGTGGCCGTGATCGTCCCCGTGCCGCCGACGTCGAGATACACCTCGCGGGCGAGGAAGTTGAGCCGGAGCTTGGCGTCGGCGCCGGCCGTGAGGTACTCGGGGCCGACGGTCCAGCCGCCCGACAGCGCCCAGCCGCCCGCCGGCACGGTCGCCGGGAAGCGCAGTGTTGAGGTGCCGGCCGCTGCCGTGTCGCCGACGTAGCTGTTGGCCCGGTCCGAGCCGAGGTACGTCTCCGCCGACTGCGCCTCGGTGGGGGTGGTGTCCGGCAGGTCGGTGGCCTTCGGCAGCGTGACTCCGGGCCGGGCGGCCTGGATCAGCTGCCGGATGTGGCTCTCCGTCGCGGCGTACGCGCCCTCACCCACCGACGCGAAGCGGACCGTGCCGGTGGCGTCGATCAGGTAGTCGGCCGGCCAGGAGCTGTTGGAGTACGCGTCCCAGGTGGCGTAGTCGTTGTCGAGCGCCACCGGATACGTGATCTTCAGACGCTTCGCCCCGGCCATGACGTTGCCCCGGTCGTGCTCGAACGCGTACTCCGGGGTGTGCACGCCGACCACGACGAGGCCGAGGTTGCGGTAGCGCTCGTACCAGGCCTCGACGTGGGGGATCGCCCGCTGGCAGTTGATGCAGGAGTACGCCCAGAAGTCGATCAGGACGACCTTGCCCTTGAGCTGCGCGGCGGTGACCGGCTTGTCGTCGGCGGTGTTCACCCACGAGCTGATGCCGGTGATCTCGGGAGCCGCGCCGCAGTTCTGCAGGCCCGAGGCGGACTTGTCGGCGCAGGTGGTCAGCGTGCTGTCCTGCTTGGTGCCGAGCGCAGCGCGGAGGGCGTTGTCCTTCTGCAGGGCCGTGTTGACGCCGTTGGTGTAGTCGGGCACGGCGCGCTGGAGCACGTCGGTGAGGTTGAACGTCAAGGCGACGGCCAGCGCGATCAGCACGACGCCGGCCGTGGTGCGGACGCGGCGCTGCCGGGTGCGGAACGTCCGGATCCGCTGGGTGATGCCGCGCCCGGCGAGAGCGAACGCGAGCAGCGGTATGGCGGTGCCCACCGCGAAGGCGAGGGTGAGCACGACGGTGCGGTAGCCGATCCGGCCGGTGGCACCCGCGACGGTGATGGCCGCCAGTACGGGGCCGGCGCACGGCACGTAGACCGCTCCGAGGGCGAGGCCCAGGACGAACCCTCCGCGGTCACCGCGCACCTGCCGCTGCCCGAAGCGGCGGAACGGGCGCTGCAGCAGCTCCTCGACGCTCGGGACGATCATGCCGATGCCGAGCAGCACGAGGATCGACAGGCCGGCCCAGCGGATCACGCCGGTGGGGATGTGCAGCGCCTTGAGCACGAGCGTGCCCAGCAGCGTGAAGATCGCAAAGCTGAGCGCGAGCCCGGCGACGATCAGGTAGGGGCGGCGCCGGCTCGTGGGTGCAGTCGCTGCAGCCGGTGCGGGTCTGTCCACGTCTGCGGGTGCCCGGTGCACCCCGTCGTCGGTCCCGATGCCGCCGGACAGGAAGACCGCAGGCAGCACCGGCAGCACGCAGGGCGAGACGCCGGTGACCAGGCCGCCGACCAGCCCGAGCAGCACCAGCGTGAGCAGACCGGCCTCCGATGCGGAACGGCAACGACAGGGTGACGGTACGGCCGGTGCCTGGGAGTGCGCTTACGGCCGGTGCGAGAGCTCCGGGTCGCCGTGGACGGCGCGCGTCTCCGGCGGCATCCCGGCCGGGTTGGGACCGAGTGCGCGGCCCATCGCGGGGCCGAGCCGCTCGGCGTTGAACCGGACGCTGTGATCCTCGGTCTCCCAGATGTCGACGATGCGCCAGCCGCTCGAGGAGGGACCCGACACGTGGCCGATGAGGCCGTCGGGCAGGTCGGGGCCCAGCTCGGCGTCGACCTTGGCGATTTCCGCGGCGGTGACGCCGGGCAGATCCGTGCAGAAGGCGTACATGGCTCTCCTTCAGTAGAGTCGAGCTCTATCGGATAGAGCTGTACTCTAGCGATGTGTCCGAGCCCGTCAATACCCGGCGCTACGACAATTCCCGGCGCGAGAAGGCGGCTCGGCAGACGCGGCATGCGATCGTCGACGCGGCCCGCGGCCTGTTCGTCGGCGACGGGTACGCGGGCACGACCCTCGCGGCCATCGCCGGGCGGGCGGGCGTCAGCGTGCAGACCGTGTACGCCCAGTTCGGCAGCAAGAGCAACGTGCTCAAGGTGGTGGTCGATCAGACCGTCGCCGGAGACGACGACCCGCGTCCCATCGCGGAACGCGAGGACGTCACCGACATCTACGCAGAGCCGGATCCGCGTCGCAAGCTCCGCTTCCACGCCCGCCAGGCCAGCGACATCCTCAAGCGGATGGCTCCGGTCGAACGCATGATGCGCAGCGCCGCGGCCGTGAACGCCGATGCCGCCGGCCAGCTCGGAAGGGGTCGGGAGCAGCGCCGTCGCGCCATGGGCTTGATGGCGACGCATTTCGCCGAGCAGGGATTGTTGCGTCCTGACCGGACGGTCGACGAGGTCGCGGACCGCGTCGCCGCGCTGATCGACCCGGCGCTCTACTGGCTGGCCACCGAGGAGCAGAGCCTCTCGCACGAGGAGTACGAGCAGTGGCTGTACGAGCTGCTCGTCGTCACGGTGCTGGGGGACCCGGTCACGTCCGCCTGACGGGGCTTTTCGGCGTTTGCCTGTGGACGCACGAGGTCCCTTGAGCTTGCGGTCGATTCCACCGGCGAGTCTCGACCAAAAGGTCTACTTGGGGTGGCTCAGAAGAACGGCTCCGGCGGCCCGCCGCGCAGCCACTGGATGAGCAGTGGGTTGATCGTCGCGCCGCTCTCGATCGGCACGGCGTGACTGCCGGGCAGCACCGCGAGCCGCGCATCCGGGATCGCGGCGACCACCTCGAGGCTGTGCACGACCGTCACCTCGTCCTGGTCACCCTGCAGCACCAGCGTCGGGGCCTGCACCTCGGCGAAGGTCGCGAGGTCGAGCTCCGGCTCGGTCGCGATCATCCGCATCAGCTTGCCGTAGACCTCGGCGAAGTGGGCCGGTCCGTCGGGGGAGGCGGTGTCGTACTCGGCGCGCAGGAAGGTCATGGCCTCGCTGCCCGCATCGAGGAGCTCGTCGACCAGGCCGTGGGCGATCTTGCCGCTCGAGTTGTAGTACTGCCCGATCAGCACCAGCCGGTCGACCAGGTCGGGCCGGCGCAGCGCCACGAGCACCCCGACGACGGCGCCGTCGCTCCAGCCGACGATGTGCGCCCGCCGGCCGACCACCGCGTCGAGGTAGGCGATCGTGTCGTCGGCCATGTCGGAGTACGTGATCGGCCCGGGCACGTCGGCCGTGTGCACGTGGCCGCGGCGCTCCGGCGCGAAGACCTGGTAGCCCGCCTCGACGAGCGCCGGGGTCTGGGCGCCCCACGACGAGGCGCCCGCGAAGGCGCCGTGCAGCAGCACGACCGGCTCGCCCGACCCGGTCACCTCGTGCCAGACCTCGTCGGGCCCGTCACCCGGCACCTCGACGTACGGCATCGCGCCTCCCGGCCTAGTGGGCCGCAGCCGGAGCGAGCTCCGGCGCCGGCTGGGCACCACGGACGAGCGCACCCGGCAGTGCCCCGGTGTGCACCCCGTGCGACACCGTGACCACGCCATTCACGATCGTGTGGTCGTAGCCGCTGGCCTTCTGCATGAGCCGCTTGCCGGAGGCCGGGAGGTCGTAGACCAGCTCCGGCGCCTCCACGCGTAGCGCGTCGAAGTTGATGACGTTGAGGTCGGCCTTGTAACCGGGCGCCAGTACCCCACGGTCGCGCAGCCCCACCAGCTCCGCCGTGTCCTTCGTCTGCCGCTTGACCAGGAATTCGACCGGCAGCCGGTCGTGGTCGCGGTCGCGCCCCCAGTGCTGGAGCAGGAAGGTCGGGAAGTTGCCGTCCGAGAGCAGCCCGCAGTGCGCACCCGCGTCACCGAGCCCCGGCACCGTGTACGGGTGGGTGAGCATCTCGCGTACGAGGTCGAGGTTGCCCCCGATGAAGTTCTGGAACGGCACGTAGAGCAGCTCGGAGCCGTCGCGCTCGAGCATCAGCTCGTACGCGAGCTCCGCCGCCGTACGACCCTGGCGTGCCGCCCGGTCGGCGACGCTCGTGCCCGGCGCCGGCTCGTAGTTCGGCGGGTTGCCGAGCTGGAAGAGCCGGTCGAAGCCGAGCGCGAACGCACCCTCGCCGCTGGCCACCTGCTCCAGCACGGTCGCCCGGAAGGCCGGGTCGCGCCAGCGGGCGATCTTGTCGGCCAGCGGGAGCGCGGCGATGGACTGGTACGCGGCCGTACGCGCGAACGGGTTGGTCGTCGACTGCAGGCCCATCAGGACGCCCACGGCCCGGGGCGCGACCTGGGCGCGTACCGGATGACCTTCCTCGACCGCGTTGCTGATCAGCTCGAGCAGCCGGCGCCACCCGTCGGGGCGGGCGTCGTTCTGCAGCGTGGAGATCGACAGCGGCCGGTGGCTCGCCTTGACCATGCCGAGCAGCAGGGCGAACTCGGCGTCGACGTCGACGAAGTCGGCCACCGCCTGCATGACGCCGCGACCGCCGTAGCCGATCTCGGTGGCGATGCCGACCAGCTCGGCGTACGTCGCGGTGAGGCTCGGGGTGTGCCGGCCGTCGACCGACTTGTGGTTGATGGTGCGCGAGGTGGTGAAGCCGAGCGCGCCTGCGGCGATGGCCTCCCGGGCGAGCCGGCCCATCGCGCGGATCTCGTCAGGGGTCGGTACCTCGGCGTGGTCGGCGCCGCGGTCGCCCATCACGTAACCGCGCAGAGCGCTGTGCGGCACCTGCGCCGCCACGTCCATGCCGAGCGAATGGCCCTCGATGGCGTCCAGGTACTGCGGGATGCTCTCCCACTCCCATTGGATGCCTTCGTGCAGCGCGGTGCCGGGGATGTCCTCGACGCCCTCCATCAGCGCGACCAGCCACTCGTGACGGTCGGGCGCGACGGGGGCGAAGCCGACCCCGCAATTGCCCATGACGACGGTGGTGACGCCGTGCCAGCAGGACGGCGAGAGCGTCGGGTCCCATGTGACCTGGCCGTCGTAGTGCGTGTGGATGTCGACCCAGCCGGGGGTGACGAGGCGGCCGCGGGCGTCGATCTCACGCTCGCCGGGCTCGGTGACCTGCCCGACCGCGGTGATGCGACCGCCGTCGACCGCCACGTCGGCCTCGCGCGGGGTCGCACCGGTGCCGTCGACGACGGTGCCGCCGCGGATCACGAGTTCATGCGCCATTGCAGACCTGCTCCCTGGTCGACGACCAACTGTCGCTATGTTCGCACCCCGGAAGTTCGAGACGCCGTCGGCCCAGGCGGCGGCTGCCGGCGTCGATCGGGGAATGCGCATGATCTTCCAGCCCGATTTTCAGATCCGCCGCGTGGTCACCGGTCACGACGAGCACGGCAGCCCGGTGATCGTCGCCGACGGCGTGCCGCCACGCACCGTCACCTCGGCGGCCGGGCACGGGCTGTCGGAGCTGCTGTGGTTCACCGCGCCGCCGACCTCGCCCGACGACGGCACCGACGTGGTGCCGGAGCTGCTCGGCCGCTTCCCCGAGGCGGGCGCGTCGACCTGCCGGCTGATCCGCTTCCCCGGCTTCCCGGCCGGTACCCCGGTGGACGAGACCTGGCTGCGGGTCGCCGGGGAGGACGCCGGGCAGCCGGGCCGGCACCGGTCCGAGACGCTCGACCTCATGATCGTCCTGGAGGGGGAGCTGACCCTGGGCCTCGACGACGGTGAGTACGCCCTCGTCCCCGGTGACGCCGTCATCCAGCGCGGCACGCAGCACCGCTGGCGCGTCATGGGCCAGCAGCCCTGCACGTTCCTGTCCGTGCTGATGGCGCCCCAGGCTCTTGATCGAGTGCAGTCTGCGGCGCACGACCGGTCGCCGAAGTCCGTCCTGCCACCCGCGCGGGCCGGCTGGGACACCGGCGGACGGCCGCGCCGGCTGGTGACCACCACGTATCCCAACGGTCGGTCGGGGGTCGCGCCCATCGGCCCGCCGCCGGCGCTGCTGGACGTGCCCGGCCCCGAAGGAATCGCGCTGCACGACTTCTGGCAGACCGGCGGCCCGCTCGCGCACGTCGAGCAGGGCGGCGACGTCGGGTGGACGCTGGAGCCCGCAGGCGGCGGCGTCGCCTTCCGGCAGGTGTCGTTCGGCGCCGAGCACTCGGCGGGAGTCGGCGGCCTGCACACCACGGCGACCATCGACATCGACGTGATCATGGAGGGGCAGGTCGAGCTGATGCTGCCCGCGGGGCCGGGTGCCGCGGAGGCCACCACCACCGTGCTGGAGGCGGGTGACGTCGTCGTGCAACGCGGCACGGCTCACCGCTGGACCCCGGTGGGAGGCCGACCGGCACGGATGGCCTCGGTGATGTTCGGCTTCGGCAGTCCCGCCGGTGCCTGACCCGTCGGGGCGCTTCTGCGACAGGATGGGCAGATGAGCGACGAATCAATCCCCGGTATCGAGGTCGACGTCCCGCCGAGCGGCACCGGCTGCGTCGAGTGCCTGGCGACCGGCGGATGGTGGCTGCACCTGCGCCGCTGCGCCGCCTGCGGCCACGTCGGCTGCTGCGACACCTCGCCGTCGCAGCACGCGACCGCCCACGCCCGCACCAGCGACCACGCCTTCATCCAGAGCTTCGAGCCGGGTGAGGACTGGTTCTGGAGCTACTCCACCGACGGCTTCTACGACGGCCCGAAGCTCGCGGCGCCGGATTCGCACCCGGCCGACCAGCCGGTGCCCGGGCCGGCCGGCGCCGTGCCCTCCGACTGGCGCAGCCACCTGCACTGACAGCCACCTCTAACTGAGGAGGAGCCGTCAGGAGCTCTCGGCCAGCAGCTCCTTGACGGTCAGCTCGAGTCGCTCGGCGTCGGAGGTCCCGATCAGCTGGGCGGCCACTCGGCCCCGGCGGTCCAGCAGCTGGGTCATCGCGAGTCCCGCGGTGGCCAGCCGGTGGGTCTGGCGTACGAGCGCGCCCGCCGGCGGGGTCGGGTACGTGATGATCCGCCCCTGCACGGCCACGCGGATCGGGGTCAGCTCGCTGCTGGTGATCGTCACCTGCAGTGAACGCACGCCGCTCCCGCGCAGCTCGGTGTAGGTGCGGCGCAGCAGGGCGAGCTGCGGCTTCATGGCGGGTGAGTTCGGCACGTCGAAGCCGAGCAGCAGTACGCGTCCCCGCCACTGCGTCGTGGTGGCGATCCCGCCGCGGCCGCTGACGCCGACGAACGTGATGGCGTCCTCGCGCTGCGCGGCCGGGATGAGGGCGTACGGACGCGCACCGGCCCCGGCGGGCGCGCCGCAGCCCGCCGCACCGCCTATCAGCGCGACCACGACGGCGGCCGTCAGCACACGGCTCGTCGCTCTCACGGTGTGGGTCTGCCCGCGATCGGGTCCGCCCACCGTCCGCATGGGACGATGTCGTCGGTCGCACACCGACGACCGAGTCCGATCGCGGGGGAGGCCGGGTGCCAGGGCGCCTCGACACGGCACCTGACGTCAAACAGCGGCCCGACTCGCTGTCGCGCCAGATCTACGACCAGCTCCGCGAGGGCATCATCCGGGGTCGCTATCCGCAGGGCAGCAGGCTTGCGGAGCAACCCCTGGCCGAGGAGCTGCAGGTGTCGAGGGTGCCGCTGCGGGAGGCCGTACCCCTGCTGGCCTTCGACGGCTTCGTCCACACGCTGCCGCGTCGGGGAGCGGTCGTCACGACGTGGACCACCCGGGCTGCGCACGACCTCTTCGACCTGCGGTTGTGCATGGAGGTGGGGGCAGCCCGCTTCGCCGCCCGTCAGGTCGGCCGCGGCGCCTCCGTGGAGCCGCTGCGCGCCGTGCTGGACCACTCGCGGGGCAGCGTCACCACGCTCGACGCGTATCGCATCGCCGCAGACAGCACCCGCTTCCACGAGATGGTCGTGGACCTGACCGGCAACGATTTCCTGCGCTCCGCGATGCGCTCGGTCACCGGCCGGATGATGTGGCTGTTCTTTCTGACCTCCGAGTTGAACCCGGTCGTGGCCTGGGAGGGGCACTACGAGCTGCTCGAGGCGATCGAGTCCGGCAACGAGCGGGTGGCCGAGAGCATCGCCTACGCCCACATCGAAGGTGACCGCAACGAGTCGATGCGGGTGCTCGTCGAGGAGCGCGGGATCACCGACACGGACTGAGCGATCACTACCTTTTGCTCCACGTGAAACAGAACCGAAACGGTATACCTGCTCCGAGCCCTGGCTCCGGCTGGTCAGGCGCTTGATCCCGCTGAAAGCAGCTGCTCAGACGCCCTCGCCGTCCAGTGGCGGCGCCGGCGTGCCTCGAATCGTTGCCCTGCTGTAGCCCAGGCGAAACAGCCGCTTGTATACCGTTTTTCCATGTCACCCCGCGTCGACGACATCCCGTCGCGCACCATCGCGATCATCAATCCGAACACCATGGAGTCGATGACGCGCCTGGTGGTCGCGGGGGCGCGTGGTGCGACCGGTCCGGGCATCCGCCTGGTCGGCTCGACTGCTGCCCGCGGCGTCGCCTCGGTGGAGAGCGCTACCGACGAGGTGTGGGGCGCCCTTGCCGTCCTCGAGCAGGTGCAGGCGGCCGAGCAGGCCGGCATCGACGGTCATGCGGTCGACGGATACGTGATCGCCTGCTTCGGCGACACCGGCGTCCCGGTCGCCAAGGAGACGGCGCGCGGGCCGGTGGTCGGCATGACCGAGGCGGCGCTGTTCACGGCGGCCACCATCGCGGCGCGCTTCACGGTCATCACGCTGCCGCCACGCACCCGCGAGCAGTCCCACCGGGTCCTTCGGGAGACCGGGCTCGCCCACCGCTGCACGGTGCGGGCGATCGACGAGCCGGTGGCGGAGGTGCATGACGGGTCGTTGCACCTGCTCGAAGCTGTCGTCGCCGAGGCTCGCAAAGCGATTGCCGAGGACGCGGCCGAGGCGCTCGTACTCGGGTGCGCCGGGCTGTCGGACCTGGTCGAGCCGCTGACGAAGGCTCTGGAGATCCCGGTCGTGGAAGGGGTCGCGGCGGCCGTCACCATGGTGCAGGGCCTGCTGGCCCAGGGTCTGTCGACCTCCCGCGCGAGCACGTACGCGGCGCCGTGAGCAGCACCCTCTTCCGCGACGTCCTCGTCTACGACGCCGCGGCGCCCGGCCGGGTCAGCGGACCGACGGACGTGCTGGTGCGGGGGCAGTACATCGCACGCATCGGCCCGGGCCTCGTCGAGGCCGGCGACGACCTGCGGGTCGTCGAGGGTGCCGGACACCACCTGCTGATCCCCGGCCTGATCAACGCGCACTTCCACTCCCCGGCGAACCATCTGAAGGGCGCCCTCCCGAGCCTGCCGCTCGAGCTCTTCATGCTGTACGAGACGCCGGCCGGCTCCCCGCGGCCGACTGCGCGCGAGGCCTACCTGCGCACGATGCTGGCGGCGCTCGAGATGCTGCGCTCGGGCACGACCACCGTGCAGGACGACGCGTTCCTGCTGCCCTCGCCCGATCCGGAGATCATCGACGCGGTCTGCTCCGCGTACGCCGACTGCGGCATCCGCGCGGTCGTCGCCCTCGACCAGCCGGAGCTCGCGGAAGCCGAGAAGCTTCCGTACCTGGCCGAGCTCGCCCCTGCCGACCAGCAGGCCGCGATCCTCGCGCCGGCCTCGACATCGGCCGCCGAGCTGCTCGAGCTCTACGGCTACCTGTTCGACACCTGGCACGGCGCCGCCGCCGGCCGGATCACCGCGGCCGTGTCGATCTCCGCCCCGCAGCGCGTCAGCATCGACTACTTCGAGGCGCTGGATGCGCTCAGCGCCCGTCACCACGTGCCGCTGTACGCGCACGTCCTGGAGACGCGCACCCAGCGGGTGCTCGGCATCGAGCAGCCGCGCTTCGGCGGACTCTCCCTGGTCCGTTACGCCGACGACCTCGGCCTGCTCAACGAGCGCACCAACGTCATCCACGCGGTGTGGGTCGACGACGACGATCTCGACCGGATCGCCGACGCCGGGGCCGTCGTGGTGCACAACCCGGTCAGCAACCTGCGGCTCGGCAGCGGCGTGATGCCCTTCCGGGCCATGCGTGACCGCGGGATCCCGGTGGCGCTCGGGGTCGACGAGGCGATCTGCAACGACGCCTGCGACATGTGGGGCGTCGTCAAGACGGCCGGGCTGATCCACAACGTGAGCGGGCTCGACAGCGACACCTGGCCCCGGGCCGCCGAGGTGCTGGACGCGCTCTGGTCGGGGGGTACGGCAGCCATGCTGCGCACCGGCGAGCTGGGCGCCATCGCGCCCGGCATGCTGGCCGACCTCGCGCTGCTCGACCTGCACGCGCCGGCCTTCACCCCGTTGAACGACGTCGCAGGGCAGCTCGTCTACTGCGAGAACGGCGGCAGCGTCGTCCTCACGATGGTCGACGGCGCTGTCGTCGCCGAGCACGGGGTCGTGACGAGTGTCGACGACGCCGCGCTGCTGGCAGAGGCCCGGGGGCTCTACGCCGCTCGCCGGCCCGAGCGACTGGCCGCCCGGGCCGGAGCCGATCGCCTGTTCCCGACGTACCAGCGCATGGTCCGGCAGGCCGCCGCCGTCGACGTCGGCATGACCCGATGGGTGGGGAGCCGATGAGCCGGCGGTACGCGTACGAGGCCATCACATCCGGCGCGGCTCGAGGCGGGCGCTGGCCCGGCGACCGCGGCCTTGCCGTGTACGTCGCCATCGGGGTGGAGGACTACCGGCGCGGAGAAGGACAATCCGAGGACCTGATCCCGGACGTGCCGGCGCCGGACCTCGTCAACGAGGCGTGGCGCGACTACGGCAACCGGGTCGGCGTCTTCCGGCTGCTCGACCGGCTCGGCTCCGCCGGCATCCCGCCGACCGTCCTGCTCAACTCGATGATCTACGACGTGGCCCCGGCGGTCACCGACGCCGCCCGGGCGCGCGGGGCCGAGTTCGTCGCCCATGGCGTCTCCAACTCCGACTCGCTCAGCGGGATGGACGCCCCCGAGGAACGCGACTACCTGGACTCGGTGGCCCAGCGGATCGAGAAGGAGGAAGGGGCGCGCCCGGGCGGTTGGTCCAGCCCGTGGCTCACGCACACCCCTCGCACCATCGACCTGCTGGCCGCGAGCGGTTACCGCTACCTGCTGGACCTGCGCCTGGACGACCGCCCGGTGTGGCTCACGTCCGAGGCCGGGCCCCTGCTGGCGATCCCGTACGCGCTCGAGCTGAACGACAGCAGCTCGGTGATCGGCCGGCAGGTCAGCGCGTCCGACTTCGCCGACATGATCGTCGACGAGTTCGACGAGCTGCTGCTCGCGTCGCAGGAGCAGCCGCTCGTCATGAGCATCGTCGTCCACTCCTTCATCTCCGGCGCTCCCTTCCGGTTGCGGCAGCTGACGCGCGCGCTGGAGCACCTGGCCTCCCGGAGCGGTGACGTCTGGTTCACGCAACCGGCCGCCATCCACGACGCGTTCACCGCCGTCCACCCGCCGCCGCATCCCCCGGGAGTCGTCGATGGCTGAACAGATCCAGCGTCCGCTTGCGCTAGCGACAGCGACCGGTCCGGTCGCGTCGATCCGCGGCCTCTCGCTGTCCCTGACCCGTCAGGGGGTGACCTCGCAGGTGCTGCGCGGGGTCGACCTCGACATCGCGCCCGGCGAGATCGTCGGTCTGGTCGGGGAGTCCGGGTCCGGCAAGAGCGTCCTGGCGCTCACCCTCATGGGCCTGCTGCCGCCGCGCTCGCGGCCCGAGGTGCACGGGTCGGTCACGGTGGCGGGCACCGACATGGTCCGCGGCGGGACGAAGGCGCTGCGGCTCGTCCGCCGCGAGAGCCTCGGGGTCATCTTCCAGGACCCGATGACGTCGCTGAACCCGACGATGCGGGTCGGGCGTCAGATCACCGAGATCTCGCACGACGGTGCGGAGGCACTCGAGCTGCTCGCCGCCGTGGGGGTTCCCGAACCGGCCAGGAGAGTTCGCGCGTTCCCGCATGAACTCTCGGGTGGTCTGCGCCAACGGGTGATGGCCGCGATCGCCCTCACCGGCCGGCCCGCGCTGATCATCGCGGACGAGCCCACCACCGCCCTCGACGTGACCGTGCAGGCCCAGCTGCTGCAGTTGCTCGCCGAGCTGCGCACCGAGTTCGGCTGCAGCGTCCTTTTCATCACGCACGATCTGGCCGTCGCCGCCCAGCTGACCGATCGGATCGCGGTTCTCTACCAAGGTCGGGTGGCCGAGATCGGCCCGACGCGCGACGTCCTCGCCCACCCGTCGCATCCGTACACGGCGGGGCTGCTGGGCTCGCGATTGGCGCTCGACACCCCGCGGTCGCAGACACTGAAGACACTGCCGTCCGACACCCTGGACGTCGCCGCGCGCCTGGACGGCTGCGCGTACCACACCCGGTGTCCGCTGGCCGTGGCCCGTTGCGCCACCGAGCAGCCCCCGCTGCAGGAGTACCGCACGGCGCACGCCCGGGCCTGCTGGCGCGAGGTGCACGAGGTGGCCGAGACCGTCGTCCCGGCGGCACATCTGCGCGGCGATCCGCAGGCGGCTGCCGACCTTCACGCACCGACCGACCTGCCGGCCGACCAGTCGGTGATCGAGCTGCGTGGGCTCGAATGCCACTTCAAGACCAAGAGCGGACGCGGCCCCAAGCATGTCGTCCAGGCGCTGCGCGGGGTCGACCTGGAGGTCTGTGCGGGTGAGGCGCTGTCCATCGTCGGCGAGAGCGGCTCGGGCAAGTCGACCCTGCTGCGCATCGTGGCCGGGCTGACGCCGCCCACCGGCGGCAGTGCCGTCCTTCGGGGCAAGGCCCAGATGGTCTTCCAGGACGCCGGCTCGTCACTCACGCCGTGGCTGACGGTGGGAAGCCAGCTCCGCGAGCGGTTGCGGCCGCTGAAGCTGTCCCGCGGCGCGGTGGATGCCCGGGTGAGCGAGACGCTCGAGGTGATCGGCCTCCCGGAGGCCGTCCTCGCCGCTCGTCCGTCCGAGCTCTCCGGTGGACAGCGGCAGCGGGTCGGACTCGCCCGCGCGGTGATCGATCCGCCGACGGTCCTGCTGTGCGACGAACCCACCAGCGCCCTGGATGCCTCGCTGTCGGCCAGCGTGCTCAACCTCATCCGTGAGCTGCGGCAGCAGTTCGGGATGGCCGTCGTCTTCGTCACGCACGACCTGGCCGTGGCACGGCTGATGGGCGAGCGGATCGCCGTCATGGCCGACGGCCTGCTGGTCGAGAGCGGGCCGGTCGAGGCCGTGCTCGGCAATCCCCGGCACGAGCGCACCCGGGCGCTGCTCGCCGCGGTGCCCCGTATCGAGCCGGTCGCCCGTCCGGTGGACATCGCCGTGGAGTACGCATGAGCGCCGTTCTCGGCTACCGCACCCGGTTCGGCATCGACGTCGGCCGCTTCCGGCGCACCCGCGTGCGCCGCCTGGAGATGGCCCTCGTCGGACTGCTCGCACTGGTGACGCTCGTGGCGATCCTCGCGCCGGTGCTGGCGCCGTACGACCCGATCCTGCCGATCGGTGACCTGGACCTGCCGCCGCTGTCGCCGCACCACCTGCTCGGCACCGACTCGATCGGGCGCGATCTGCTGAGCCGGGTGCTGCTGGGCATCCGGGCGAGCTGGTTCTCCGCCCTCGTCGTCGTGGCCGTGGGACTGGTGGTCGGGGGCACGATCGGCGTCGTCGCCGGTGCTTTCGGCGGCTGGGTCGACAGCGTCCTCATGCGCACGACCGACCTGTTCCTCGCCATGCCGGGCGCCCTGGTCGCGATTGCGATCGTGTCGGCGATCGGCCCGAGCCTGACGCACACCCTCATCGGGATCTCGATCGTCTGGTGGCCGTTCTACGCCCGCATCATCCGCGGCGAGATCCGCACGCTCGCCGCCCGGCCCCACATCGAGGCCGCCCGGCTGGCCGGCGTCGGTCGTTTCCGGCTGATCGTCCGGCACCTGCTGCCCGGCGCGATCCCCACCGCGATCGTCAGCGCCAGCCTGGACATCGGCAACGTGATCCTGCTGCTGGCGGGCCTGTCCTTCATCGGCCTGGGCCAGCAGCAGCCGGCGCCCGAGCTCGGCGCCGACACCGCGAACGCCCTCGACCAGATCCTCGGGCAGAAGTGGGTGCCGATCATCCCGGGCCTCGCGGTGCTGCTGCTCACCCTGATCGCGAACGTGAGCGGGGACGCGCTGCGCCGGCTCCTGGCGAGCCGGTCGTGAAGCGCTTCGCCGTGACCCGCAGCGGCGTCGCGGTACTGCTGCTGCTGATCCTGCTGCTGGTCCTGTTCACCCTGCAGCATCTGTCCGACGCCGACCCGGCCGCCGCCTACCTCGGGGCCAAGGCATCAGCCGCTCAGATCGCGACCGTCCGGCACAGTCTCGGGCTCGACACGTCGCTGTTCCACCAGTACGTCACCTACGTCGGTCACGCGGCGCAAGGGGACCTCGGTATCGCGCTGCACACCCGGCGGCCCGTCTCCACCGACATCGGTGACTTCTTCCCCGCCACTCTCGAGCTGGTCTTCGCGGCCTTCGTGCTGGCGATCCTGATGGGGGCGGCCTTCGCCTTCTCCGGCGCCCTGCGGATGCCGGGCGGCGGGGGCCTGCGCGGGGTCCTGCTCGTGGGCGCGTCGGCCCCGTCCTTCCTGCTCGGACTGCTCGGGATCATCCTCTTCTACTCCGAGCTCGGCTGGCTCCCGGCGGCCGGCCGCGGCCCCACGAGCTCGTCCCCCACCGGCTTCGTCCTCCTCGACAGCCTCATCCACGGTGACCTCGGGCAGTTCGGCGACGGGTTGCAGCACCTGGTGCTGCCGGCGCTCGCGCTCGCCATCGCTCCTGCGATCGCCATCGGCCGCATCCTGCGGTCGAGCATCGAGACCTCACTGCAGGCCGAGCACGTCCGCACCGCGAGGTCCAAGGGCGTCGGCGAGCTCGGCGTGCTGTTGCGCCACGTGCTGCGCAACTCGCTCGGCCCCATGCTCTCCATGTCCGGGCTGCAGCTCGGCTCGATGTTCGCCGGCGTCGTCGTCATCGAGAAGGTCTTCAGCTGGCCCGGCATCGGCACCTACCTCGGCGACGCGATCTCGAACGCGGACTTCCCGGCGATCGCCGGCGTCACCCTCCTGCTCGGTGCCATCTACATCGTCGTCAACGCGGCCGTCGACGTCCTGCAGACCCTCGCCGATCCGCGTCTCGCGCTGTGACGTCCGGCCCCCTCGCTCCTGTCGTACAGACCCTTTCCCGCCCCCGGATGGAGACCACCAAGTGAGCGCAAAGCACAGCCGGCGTACGTCGACCGCCGCCACCGGACTGGCCGCCGTCCTGGTGGCGAGCCTCGTCGCCTGCGGCAGCAGCAGCGGCGGAGGAGGGAGCGCCGGCGGCAGTGGGAGCACCGGGGACAAGGCGCCGACCGACGGCGTCCTGGTGGCCGGCCTGCTCGGAGACATCGGCCAGCCGCCGGACCCGGCGATCTTCTACGCGGGCAACGGCATCGCCATCATGAAGAACGTCTACGACGGGCTGGTCGACTACAAGAGCGACACCGACCAGGTCCAGATCGCCCCCAAGCTCGCGACCTCCTGGGAGGTCAGCCCGGACAAGAAGACCTACACGTTCCACCTCCGCAAGGACGTCACGTTCCACGACGGCACGCCCTTCGACTCCTCGGCGGTCTGGCCGTCGATCAAGCGGCAGGCCGACCTCAAGGGAGGGCCGTCCTACCTGGCGGCCGTGGTGAAGAGCGTCGCGACGCCGGACAAGTACACCGCCGTCGTCACGCTCACCACGCCCAACGCCGCCTTCCTGAACTACCTGGCGTCACCGTTCGGGCCCAAGATGCTGTCGCCCACCGGGCTCAAGGAGCACGCGGGCACCGATCAGGCGCAGACCTACCTCAAGGCGCATGACCTGGGGTCCGGGCCCTACACGTTGACGAAGGCCGACGTCGGCCGCGAGTACGACCTCGCGCAGTACGCGAAGTACTGGGGAGGCACGTCGCCGTTCAAGGAGATCCGGCTCCCGATCTACACCGAGGAGTCGGCGCTCGAGCTCGCGTTCGACAAGGGCGACGTCGACCTGATCGTGAACGCGCTGCCCGCGTCCAGCATCCCGCGCTACGACGGCAAGGCGACCAACTACTTCCTCCCGGTCTTCGCCTCGGCGTTGATCACGACCAACCCGAACAAGGCCTTCTTCAAGACGAAGGAGGCCCGGCTCGCGTACATGCAGGCCATCAACCAGAAGCAGCTGGTCTCGCAGGTGCTGGGTGACAAGTTCGCCTCGCCGGCCACGACCGTCTACGCACGCGGCATGATCCCCGGCGGCGCCGACAAGCAGGACATCAAGTACGACCCCTCCGTCCTGCAGAACTACGTCAAGACGGCTGCTGAGAAGTCGATGACGGTGGGCTACCAGACCAACCAACCCAACGGTCAGAAGATGGCCAACATCATCGCGGCCGCCCTGCAGGGTCTCGGCGTCCAGGCGAAGGTCCAGGGCTACACCACCGCCCAGGCGTTCACCTGGCCGGAGGACCCGACGAAGGGTCCGGACACGTTCATCGACGCGAGCAACGGGCCGGACGGCGGCGACCCGTACATGTGGGGCCACGTCTTCTGGGACAACGCCGGCGGCATCGACTTCCTGCAGTGCCAGGACCCGAACGTGAACAAGCTGCTCGACCAGGCGGTCGCGACGGGCGACACCGACACGTACGTCGACGCCGCAGAGCAGTACAGCGCGACGGGCTGCTACTACCACCTGTCGAACAACAACGACTGGATCCTGGCCCAGAAGTGGATCACCGGGATCGCCGCGGCGCACAACATCGGTGCCTTCGAGGTCGACTTCAGCAAGATCGGCATCGCCAAGTAGCGACGTCGCGCCCGGCCGTCGGCCGGGCTGCCCGATCCGTCCACCCGAGAGGGACGTCATGTCTGCTCAGCCTGCTCCCACCCCCGCCGCGGAGTACCTCCACGACACCTCCACGGACGGGTTGCCGAGCGCCGGTGACGCCCGCGTCGCCGTCATCGACATCGGTCCCGCGCTCCGCGACACCCCTGCCGAGGCGGACGTCGCCGCGGTCGCCGCGGCGCTCGACGCGTCCTTCCGGCACACCGGCTTCGCGGTCGTCACCGGCCACGGGATCCCTACCGAGGTCTTCACGGGCATGACGGAGACGTCGAAGGAGTTCTTCGACCTTCCGCTGGCCGAGAAGATGGAGGTCGCCTTCCCCGCCCCGGAGGTCATCCGCGGCTACGAGCCCGTGCCCGACGTGTCGGGACCGGCCCGTGCGCCGAACCTCATGGAGTCGCTGCTGATCAACCGGCTCGACGAGCTCGGCGACTACCCCCCGGGCAGTCCGGAGGCCCGGCTCTGGCGTTGGCCGAACCTCTGGCCGCGGCATCCCGAGGCACTGCGGCCGGCGTGGGAGCGCTACTACCGCGAGATGACCGCGTTGGGCGACCGGTTGCTCGAGCTGGCGGCGCTCGGCCTCGGGCTTCCCCCGGACTGGTTCGCCGACAAGTTCGACCACCACTTCAACAACCTGGCCTCGAACCACTACCCGCCGCAGGCGGGGGTGCTCAGTGACAGCCCGATGCTGCGCAACCGCCCGCACACCGATCACGGCGCGCTGACCCTGCTGTACCGGCCGGCCGAGCCCGGAGGCCTCGAGGTCTTCGCCGATGACGTGTGGTGGAAGGTGCCGTTCATCCCGGACTCGCTGGTCATCAACATCGGCGACATGCTCGAGCGCTGGACGAACGGACAGTTCAAGGCCACCCCGCACCGGGTCGTGAACGCGACCGGTGCCGCCGCCGACGTGGGCCGGCACTCGGTCGCCTACTTCCAGCAGCCCAACCCGGACGCCGTCGTGGAACCGGCCTCACCCGAGTGGGGCGAGTCCCGCTTCACGCCGGTGATCGCCGGCCAGCACATCTCGCGGAAGGAACTGGGGTATCACACGGTGGAGGCGCTGGGTGTCTAGCAGCTCGATCGCCGAGACGCCGATCGACATCGGCCGGTGGTGGTCAGGCGACTCGCAGGCCCGGCTCGCCATCGCCGATGCCATCGATCGCTCCTGTCGCGAGACCGGCTTCCTGCTGCTCGAGGGTCACGGCATCCCCGACGCCGTGATCAAGACGTTCGTCGAGCGGTGCGACGCCTTCTTCGCGCTGCCGGTCGAGCAGAAGCGGGCCTGCACCCCGCCGGTCGTGGAGAACGGCAACAACATCGGCTACACCGGCTTCGGCGACGAGGCATCCGCGTACCGGCCGGACAACGTCACCCCGCCCGACCTGTTCGAGGCGGTCAGCTTCAGCCGCTCCGACGCCCAGGGTCAGGTCTTCGACCGTTACCGCTCCTGGTACCCGGACAACATCTGGCCCGACTCGGTGCCAGGGTGGCGCGAGGCCTACCTGGCGTACGAGCGTGAACTGGGTCGGGTCGCCGGGGCCGTCCTCGGGGCCATGGGGCTTGCACTCGGCATGGGTGAGGACTGGCTGGTCACCCTCCTCGCGGATGCCGTCATCTCGACCCGCACCAACCTGTACCAGCGGCCGGCGGGCGCCGCCGACCCGTTGCCCGGGCAGATGCGACGTGGCGCCCACACCGACTTCGGGGTGCTCACGCTGCTGTGGACGGACGGCGTGCCCGGCCTGCAGATCAATCAGTCGGGGGAGTGGAAGGACGTGAACCCGGGGTCCGGTCAGCTGGTCGCCAACATCGGGGACCTGCTCGCGATGTGGACCAACGACCGCTGGACCTCGACGCAGCACCAGGTGATGCCTCCGCCGTCGGTGCAGGCCGGCCCGGTCACCCGGCGCAGCGTCGCGTACTTCGTGGACGCGTATCTCGGGACCCTGATCGAGCCGATCCCGACCTGCGTCACGGCCCACGACCCGGCGCGGTTCGCCCCGATCCTGGCCGGTGACTGGCTCAGCGCGCGAGCCAAGCGGCAGCTCGACAGCGGCCGGCTGGCGGCCGGCTCACTCGGCTGAGGCAACAGGGTTCAGACTGCGGCCCATGGGTGTGTACGAAGATCGCGTCGTCCCCCGGCTGGTCGACTTCTGCCTGGGGATGAAGGCCGTCGAGCCGCTGCGGCAGCGGGCGTGCGCCGGCCTCGCGGGCGAGGTGGTCGAGATCGGCTTCGGCTCCGGTCGTAACGTGCCGCACTACCCGGCGGCCGTGACCTCCGTGGACGCCGTCGAGCCGTCCGACCTGGGCTGGCAGCTCGCGGCCGAGCGGGTCCGGTCGGCGACCACCCCGATACGACGCTCCGCCCTCGACGGCGAGCGGCTGCCGTTCGACGCAGACCGCTTCGACGCCGCGCTCTCGACCTGGACGATGTGCACCATCCCCGATGTCGCCGGCGCACTTGCCGAGGTGCGCCGGGTGCTCAAGCCCGGTGGCACGCTGCACTTCGTGGAGCACGGGCTGGCGCCGGACGTCGGCGTGCAGCGCTGGCAGCGCCGGCTCGAGCCCGTGCAGAAGCGGCTGGTCGGTGGCTGCCACCTCACCCGCCCGGTACGCGGGATGCTCGAGGCAGCAGGCTTCGAGCAGATCGAGCTGGACGAGTTCTACGAGAAGGGCCCCAAGGCCATCGGCGCCTTCAGCCTGGGCACGGCCGTCAGCGCCTAGCGCAGCTGGGGGATCCTAATCTCCATCGTCTCGCTTTGCTTTACGCTGGAACACTGCACGAGCACCAGCGTTGTCGTCTTTGGAGTCCGCCGGCCGGCGGCAGACGTTCCGTGCGCCGACCATCCGTACCGAAGATCACCACGAGGAGAGAGCATGGCACTGCGGTTGGGCGACGAAGCCCCCGATTTCAACGCCGACACCACCGAGGGCAACATCAACTTCCATGAGTGGAAGGAAGGCAAGTGGGCGGTCTTCTTCAGCCACCCCAAGGACTTCACCCCGGTGTGCACCACTGAGCTCGGCCGCACCGCCTCGCTGAAGGACGCGTTCGACAAGCGCAACACCAAGGCGATCGCCGTCTCGGTCGACCCGCTGTCCGACCACAACGGCTGGGTGCCGGACATCGCCGAGGTCGGTGGCGTAGCCGTCAACTTCCCGATCATCGCCGACCCCGACCGCAAGGTCTCCGAGGCGTACGACATGATCCACCCGGGCGAGGGCGACACCTCGACGGTGCGTTCGGTCTTCATCATCGACCCGAAGAACAAGATCCGTCTGACGCTGACCTACCCGAAGTCGGTCGGCCGCAACTTCGACGAGATCGTGCGGGTCATCGACGCGCTGCAGGTCACCGACGCCAACCCGGTCTCGACCCCGGTCGACTGGGTCCCCGGCGGCCGCGTCATCGTCGCGCCGACCATGTCCACCGAGGACGCGAAGGCCAAGTTCGAGAACGTCGAGGAGAAGAAGCCCTACCTGCGCTTCGCCGACCAGCCCAAGTAGGTCTCCGGGCCGGTCACTCCGGACGTACGACAGCCGGTGCTCCCTTCGGGGGCACCGGCTGATCGCGTTCACGACCCGTCAGAACGGGATCGGCTCGCTCATCTCGGTGCGCGCGACCCGGCCGATCTCGCGGCCGAGCGGCGCCGGGGCCACCAGCACCGGGAGCCAGGTCAGGCTGGTCAGGCGCTCACGCACCCCGCCGGAGTGCCACCGGGCGAGGCCGCGCCGGCGGTGCGAGCCGGTCACGATGACGTCGGCCTCCTGCTGCTGGGCGGCGTCGGCGATCCGGGCCGCGATCTGCCGCCCGGTCGCGAAGGTGACGCTGCCGGACACCTCGACCCCCGCCTCGCCGAGGCGGTGGATGGCCGCCTTCACGAGCCGGATCGCATCGGCGTCGGCGAGCATCTTCTGCCCGCTGCCGGAGAAGCGGTTGACGTGCACGATGTGCACCGAGGCGTGCCGGTCGGCTGCGAGGGCGCCCGCGTACGCGATCGCGAGCTGACCCGACTCGGTGCTGTCCAGGGCCAGCAGGATGCGCCGCATCATGCTTGGCCGTGTACCCGGTACCGCCCGGTCTAGTGCCGTACCGACGTGAGACCGTGGGCGCATGAGCCAGCAGTCGTTGTTGATCAAAGGCGGCGAGGTCGTCGACGGGACGGGCGCGCCGCGCGTCCGCGCCGACGTCCGGGTGCACGACGGCAGGATCGTCGAGCTCGGCCCCGATCTCGCCGTCGCCGACGGGGAGACCGTGATCGACGCGTCCCGCGCCTTCGTGGCTCCCGGCTTCATCGACACCCACGCGCACACCGACCCGGCGGTCTTCTGGGACCCCTACCTCGACCCGGACCCGCTGCACGGCGTGACCACGATGCTGGTCGGCAACTGCAGCCTGTCGCTCTACCCGGCGACGGCCGATACCCGCGGCACCATCTCCGACCTCTTCGCCTACATCGAGGACGTGCCCCGCCACCTCTTCGACGACGAGGTGCCGTGGACCTGGGACAACTACGACGGCTACCGCGACACCGTCAACGCCAAGGGCACCGGCATCAACCTCGCCGGGCTCGTCGGGCACAGCCCGCTGCGGCTCGCCGTCATGGGTGACGACGCGTGGACCCGGGCGGCGACGCCCGCGGAGCGCGACGCCATGGTCGTCCTGTTCGAGAAGGCCATGACCGACGGCGCCTGGGGCCTGTCCACGTCGTTCCTGGACAGCGACTCCACCGGCCGGCCGGTGCCGTCACGCGGGGCCGACATGGACGAATTCGACGCCCTGTTCGACGTCATCGGCCGGGCCGGCCGCGGCCTCGTCGAGATCGTCCCGGGGCTGCTCGGCGACAAGCCCGAGGTGCTGCTGGAAGACCTGTCGCGACGAGCCGGCGCCCGCGGGATCCCGGTGACCTGGACCGGCTTCACCCACACCGACTCCGACCCCTCGCGTACCCAGCGGTGGATCGACCTCGCCAACAAGCTGGCGGAGGACGGCATCGGCTTCTACCCGCAGCTCTCGCCGCGCACGGTCGACTTCCGGCTCAACTGGGACTCGTCGATGATGTTCATGTCGATGCCCCAGGGCTGGCACAAGGTCATCGCGGCCCGCGGCGAGGACAAGGCGGCGCTGCTGCGCGACCCGGAGTGGCGCACCACCGCCCGGGAGGAGTGGGACACCACCGAGCGGGCGCTCTTCCCGCATCGGGGGATCGAGAAGGTGCGCTGGGTCGAGGTCGTCGGCGCGGAGAACGAGCGCTGGCTCGGCCGTACGCTCGCGGACCTGGTGGAGGAGAAGGGCGGCCATCCGTCCGACGTGCTCGCCGACTTCGTGCTGGCCAACGACTGCCGGCCCGGGCTCGTCGCGGTCGGCGTCTCGAACGCCGACATCGACGGCGTGGCCCGCACGCTCAAGGACCCAGCGGTGCTGGTCAGCTCCTCCGACGCGGGCGCCCATGCCCAGATGCTGTGCGCCTCCGGCGACACCACCCTCGTGCTCACCCGCCACGTCCGCGAGCGCGGTGACTTCACGCTCGAGGAGGCCGTGTACGAGCTCACCGGTCGGCAGTCGGAGGTCTTCGGCTTCTCCGGCCGCGGCACCATCGCCGAGGGCAACGTCGCCGACCTGGTGGTCTTCGCCCTCGACGAGCTGCACTACGACCAGGACGAGTTCGTGCACGACCTCCCGCAGAACGGCGCCCGGCTGCGCCGTCCCGAAGGCGGCTACCGCGCGACGATCGTCTCGGGCGTCCCGGTGCAGCTCGGCGGCACCCTCACCGGCGCCCTGCCCGGGAGGGTCATCAGCTCAGCTGCCTAGTCGACGTGCCGCGCTGCGCCCTGGTCAGCTGACAGGGCGAAGTGCGCGTACGCGCGCAGGGCGGTCGAGACCGGACGCTCCCGGTTCTTCGGCTTCCAGCCGATGGCGGCCTGCTCGGTACGCCGCCGGTGCAGCTCCTCGTCGTCGACCATCAGCTCGATCGTGCGGTTGGGCACGTCGATGTCGATGATGTCGCCGTCCTGCACCAGGCCGATGACGCCGCCGGCGGCTGCCTCAGGGGAGACGTGGCCAATCGACAGGCCGCTGGTGCCACCGGAGAAGCGCCCGTCGGTGATGAGGGCGCAGCTGGCGCCGAGCCCGCGGCCCTTCAGGAAGCTGGTGGGGTAGAGCATCTCCTGCATGCCGGGGCCGCCGCGGGGACCCTCGTAACGGATGACCACCACGTCGCCGGCCTTGATGTTGCCCTTGAGGATCGCCTCGACGGCCTGCTCCTGGCTCTCGGAGACGACGGCCGGGCCGCGGAAGGTCAGCTGACCCTCGGCGATGCCGGCGCTCTTCACCACGCAGCCGTCGTAGGCGAGGTTGCCGTGCAGGACGGCGAGCCCGCCGTCCTGGCTGTAGGCGTGGGCGATGTCGCGGATGCAACCGTTCTCGGCGTCGATGTCGGGTGACGACCAGACGGCCGTGGAGGAGAAGGCCTCGACGGTGCGCACCCCGCCGGGGGCGGCGGCGAACAGGCTGACGGCCTGCGGAGCGGCCTTGCCACCGCGGATGTCCCAGGTGTCGAGCCAGTCGGTGAGGCCCGCGGAGTGCACCGCGTGCACGCTGCGGTCGAGCAGCCCGCCGCGGTCCAGCTCGCCCATGATCGCGGGGATGCCACCGGCGCGGTGGACGTCCTCCATGTGGTAATCCGAGCTCGGCGCCACCTTGCAGACGTTGGGCGTGATGCGGCTCAGCTCGTCGATGGCGTGCAGGTCGAAGTCGACCTCGGCCTCGCGGGCGGCGGCGAGCAGGTGCAGCACGGTATTGGTCGACCCGCCCATGGCGATGTCGACGATCATGGCGTTGGAGAAGGCGGCGCGCGAGGCGATGGCCCGCGGCAGGACGCCCTCGTCGTCCTTCTCGTAGTAGCGCTTGGCGATGTCGACGATGAGCTCACCGGCCCGCACGAAGAGGTCGCGCCGGACGGAGCTGGTGGCGAGCGTCGAGCCGTTGCCGGGCAGCGAGAGGCCGAGCACCTCGGTCAGGCAGTTCATGGAGTTGGCCGTGAACATGCCGGAGCAGGAGCCGCAGGTCGGGCAGGCGGAGCGCTCGATGGAGCTGAGCTCCTCGTCGCTCACCGACTCGTCGGCCGAGGCCGTCATCGCGCTGATGAGGTCGAGCCCGGTACGGGCCACGTCACCCTCGACCACGACCTTGCCGGCCTCCATCGCGCCGCCGCTGACGAAGACGGTGGGGATGTTCAGGCGCATGGCGGCCAGCAGCATGCCGGGCGTGATCTTGTCGCAATTGCTGATGCAGACCAGGGCGTCGGCCGCATGGCCCTGGACCATGTACTCGACCGCGTCGGCGATGAGCTCGCGGCTCGGCAGGCTGTAGAGCATCCCGCCGTGACCCATGGCGATGCCGTCGTCGACCGCGATGGTGTTGAACTCGCGGCCGACGCCACCGGCCTCGGCGATCGCGTCGGCCACCAGGCTGCCCATGTTGCGCAGGTGCACGTGACCCGGCACGAACTGGGTGAACGAGTTGGCGATCGCGACGATCGGCTTGCCGAAGTCGCTGTCGGTCATGCCCGTCGCCCGCCAC
Source organism: Frankiaceae bacterium (assembly GCA_965199805.1). GTDB lineage: Bacteria > Actinomycetota > Actinomycetes > Frankiales > Frankiaceae > DATAZK01. The sequence continues at coordinate 2,210,066 of CBDATO010000001.1, forward strand.
AGCGCCCGGGCTCCGGCCATGTTGCGGCCGTGGGTCGTCGTACGTGAGCGGAGTGGGGGCACGGTCGGCTCCTTGGTTTGCCAATGCTGCGTCCGGCGGATGTTCGGCCTGCTACTGCGGTGAGCTCCTTACCAGGGTGCCACGCCGCGCCGCGCGCCGATCTGCTTGCGGTGATCAGGTACGGACTGAGCTCCTCGACTTCCCAATCCGGGCAAATGCGGATAAACACGCATCACTCAGCTCGCGCACAGCAAGATCTGCTGCGCGATCCGCCCGACGAGAAAGGAGCACGATGCGTTCAGCACGTGCCTCCGGCAATACCTTCCCCGGCCGCGTCAGATCCCGCCGGTCCGGCGTCATCGCCGTCCTCGCCGCGACGGCCACCGTCGTCACCTCTGCCGCGTTCGTCTCCGCGGCGCCGGCGGGCGCGGCCCAGCCCGCCCGGGCCACCCTGCGCGGCAGCGCGCCGGCCTGGACCCACACCGGCGCCACCGGCACCGTCGCCGCCAAGTCACCGGTGAACATCCGGGTCTACCTCGCACCGAAGACCGGGCTCCCGGCGCTGGAGCGGGCCGCCGCTGCGGTGAGCACCCCCGGTAACCCGAGCTACGGCCGCTACCTCACGTCGGCGCAGTACCGCGCCCGCTACGCACCGTCCGCGTCACAGCTGGCCTCGGTACGCAGCTGGCTGAGCTCGACCGGCTTCCGCGTGACCGGGGTCGACGGATCGGGGCGCTACCTGACCGCCTCCGGCGACGTCTCCGCCGCGCGACGGGCGTTCGGCGTCTCGATCAAGACCTACCGCTACCAGGGCGCGACCGTGAAGGGCCCCTCCGGCGACGCGTCCGTGCCCGTCTCGGTGGCCGGGCTGGTCAGCGGCGTCGACGGCCTCGACAACCTCCGCCACACCCTCGCGCCCCGCACCGCCGGAGCTCAGGCCGTCGCCCCGCCCCCGACCGGCTTCAACAACGCCCGCCCGTGCTCGCTCTACTACGGCCAGCTGCTCGCCACCAAGCAGGCCGACTTCACGACCGCACTGCCCAAGTACCAGGGCGCGCACCGCAACTACGCGGTGTGCGGCTACCAGCCGGCGCAGCTGCGCGGGGCGTACGGCGTCACCAAGACCCCGTACACCGGCAAGGGCATCAGCGTCGGCATCATCGACGCCTACGCCTCGCCCACGATCCGCAAGGACGCCAACAAGTACGCCACGCTGCACGGCGACCCGGCGTTCGGTGCCACCCAGCTCACCCAGTCGGTGCCCGCGACGTTCACCCACGTCGAGGAATGCGACGCCAGCGGCTGGTACGGCGAGCAGACCCTCGACGTCGAGGCCGTGCACGCCATCGCCACCAAGGCCAAGGTGCGCTACTACGGCGCCAAGAGCTGCTACGACCAGGACCTGCTCGACACCCTCAACCGGGCGCTCGACGAGAACACCGTCTCGGTGATCAGCAACTCCTACGGCGAGGCCGACTACGCCATCAGCACCGGCTCCGCGGCGGCCTTCCACCAGTCGGCGCTGCAGGCCGGGCTGCAGGGCGTCTCCCTGCTCTTCAGCTCCGGCGACAGCGGTGACGAGGTCGCCACCACCGGTCTGCGTCAGACCGACTCACCCGCATCCGACCCGGCGGTCACCGCCGTGGGCGGCACGGCCACCGCGATCGGCCCGGACAACACCATCCTCTGGCAGACCGGCTGGGGCACGCGCAAGGCGAGCCTGGCTGCCGACGGGAAGACCTGGACCGCGGCGGCGTACCAGTACGGCGCGGGCGGCGGCTACAGCAGCCTCTTCCAGCGTCCGGCCTACCAGAAGGGCGTCGTGACCTCGCAGCTGCAGGGCCGCGCCGTCCCGGACATCGCGGCGAACGCGGACCCGACCACCGGGATGCTCGTCGGGCAGACCCAGACGTTCGCGACCGGCGTGCAGTACGGCGAGTACCGCATCGGCGGCACCAGCCTGGCCTCCCCGCTGACCGCGGGCATGGTCGCGCTGGCCCTCGAGCGCAAGGGGGCCCGGCTGGGCTTCCTGAACCCGGCGCTCTACCGCGCGGCCCGCTCGACGTCCTTCACCGACGTGCTGCCGGTGCACACCGGTGACGGCAACGTACGGCCCGACTTCGTCAACGGCGTCGACGCCGCCGACGGGTTGCTGTACTCGATCCGCACGTTCGACCAGGACGCGAGCCTGACGGTGACCAAGGGATGGGACGACGTGACGGGCCTCGGCACGCCGAACGTCAACTTCATCCGCAACTTCGCCCGCTGACACCCCTGCGCCTGCACCCGGCTGCTCTTCCAGCGGTCCGGGTGCAGGCACAGGTCAGCCGCCTTCGGCGGTGCGCTTGATGGCCGCGAGCGTCACGGGGATCCCGGTGTGCGCGGCCTGCGTGCGGTTCTCGATCTGGGCAGCCGCGTCGGCGCCGTAGCGCTCGTGGAAGCCGGCGATGCCCGCTGCGGTGAAGTGCCAGGACTCGGTCAGCCGGGTACGCGCCGCGTCGCCGGTCAGGTCACCGGCGGGCTCCATGCTGTAGCCCCAGCGCACCCAGCCGTCGCCGACCGTGAACGCGAACTCCCGGCCCGGGTCGGCCGCGACCACCCGGGAGCGGGTCTCCCAGGTGCGCTCGGGCGTCTCGTTGTGCCCGACGAAGACGGCTCCCACCGCCGGACCCGTCGCGTCGTCCGCCCACCAGCACGCCTTGCAGATCGGGCTCCACCCACCCATGCGGGTGACGTCGGAGACCAGGCCGTACACGGCGTCGGGGCCGGCGGCGATCTCGATCGATTCGGCGTAGGTGCGTTCGTCCACGTCGGTCAGGTTACGAAGCAGTTGGAGCTCGGCTTGCCGTCCGCGGGAAACGCGTGGGCCAGCCCCTGCGCCAGGCCGTGGGCCCGCTGCGCGTAGCCGAACGACGTGAAGTGCACCGAGTCCTGGCCGAACCAGGCGTTCTGCACGACCGAGGCCCAGTCGTAGACCCGCATCGACGGGTACTTCGAGCAGGCCGCCTTGAGCTCGTTGTTCCAGACCTGCATCTGCGTCTCGGAGTACGGGCCCGAGCTCAGCAGCGAGCGCACCGAGGTCCAGAGCACCGGCTGGTCACCGATGATCTCCATCATGTTCTTGATCCGTGTGGCCTGGTTCATCACCGAACCGACCGCGACGTCCGCGGTGTCGTTGGTGCCGAGAGCGAGCACCCAGCAGCCCTTGTAGCCGCCGGCGATGATGCTCTTGGCCAGGTTGTACGCATTCTGCTGCTGCCCGACGGTCTCCAGGATCGAGCGTCCGCCGGAGATCTCCATCCGCGAGTTGGTGACGCCGACGGCGGCGTACTGCGCGGGGCTCTGCTGGCTCACGTCAGGCAGGTAGGCCGACGAGGTCAGGCCCTCGGAGGTGCTGTCACCGATGTGGACCAGCGTCTTGCACGAGCTGCGGGCGGCGACCGGTGCGACCGACGGGCTCGCCGACGCCGTGGGCGAGCTGGACGGCGACGGACCCGGGGAGGTGCTCGCGGACGGTGACGTCGTCGAAGCCGGCGAGGTGCTGGACGGACCGGGATCGGGCAGCGGGGGATCGGGCAGCTGGGGGTTGGGCAGGGGGGCTGAGGCGGTGGACGCGGTGGCCGTCGAGTCGCTCGGCACCTTGCCGGAGACACCGATCCCGGCCACCACGAGCAGCGCCAGGGCGGTGAGCCCGGCGGCCGTACGCGTACCGGAGATGCCGGAGACCCAGGCGCCGCTGCGCAGGTTGGCCCACATGCGGCGGAGCGCGCCGCGGCGGATCGGGTCCTCGACGAAGGTCCACGACAGGGCGGCCAGCGCGACGGTCAGCGCGGTCATGATCAGCGCCCGGAGCAGTGACGGAGCTTCCTGCGGGTGGGCTGCGCCCAGCACGATGATCGGGAAGTGCCAGAGGTAGATGGCGTACGAGCGCACGCCGATCCACCGCAGCGGCCTGCAACCGATGATCTTTCCGAGCCGGCTGTCGGGATGCACGATCGCGGCCACGACGAGGACGGTCGCGACGGACAGCAGCACCAGCCCGCCGCGGTAGAGGAACGGCCCGTAGTCGTTCGTCTTCCAGATCATGAGGACGATGACGAGCAGGCCGACGGCACCCAGCACGTCGAGCCCGCGGCGCACCGGGACCTTGGTGGCGAGCGTGCGGCCGATGCGCCGGCTCGGCCAGACCATCGCCAGCGCCGCACCGAAGAGCAGGCCGAAGGCGCGGGTGTCGGTGCCCTCGTAGATGCGGGTGGTGTCGATGCCAGGCGAGTACATGACGGCCATGGCGATCGCGGAGACGGCGGCGAGCCCGAGGGTCACCAGGGCGAGGCGGCCACGCTGCAGCGAGAAGCTGCGCCGGGGACGGAAGATCTTCAGCCCGATGAACACCATGAACGGCCAGACCAGGTAGAACTGCTCCTCCACCGCGAGCGACCACAGGTGGCCGAGCGGGTTGGGCGGTCCGAAGCGAGCGAAGTACGACATCTGCTCGCTGATCAGGTACCAGTTGCTGACGTACAGCACCGAGGCGACGACCATGCCCCGCAGGTGGGAGAGCTGATCCGGGTCGAAGATCGTGACCCAGGCGACGACCACCACCAGCATCACCAGGAACGGCGGCAGCAGCCGGCGGGCCCGGGCCATGCAGAACTTCTTGAGCCGCAGGAAGCCGAACGTGTCGAAGCCCGACAGCAGCAGATCGGTGATCAGATAGCCGCTCAGCGTGAAGAAGACCGCGACACCGAGCACGCCTCCCGGCGCCCAGCCCGCTCCCAGGTGGTACGCAAGGACGGCGGCGACGGCAATGGCGCGCAGGCCGTCGAGGCCCGGGATGTAACGCTGGCCGCGTCCGACCGGCTCCGGCATCTAGGGCAACTTCCTCGGTCGAACGACGATGTCAGCTGACGTCACCCTAACGACAGTCATGGTCGTTCCAGGGCTGACTCGACTGACCGCCTGCCTGCAATTTCCCTGTGCATCGGCTGTTCAAGCCCCCTGGGCGTGGCGCCGCCGCACCCTTCTGGAGGCGTCGGATCGGGCCGGGCTTCGCGGGGCCGGGTGCGCCCTGCCGACGGGACGGGGCTAGAAAAGGGCGATGAAGTTCTGGTGCAGCACCGCGTTCATGAGCTCCCCCGAGCTGCCGCCGGTCGCGAAGATGCTCGACGACGCGGGCTACCACGGAGCCCTGGTCTCCGACCACCTCGTGTACCCGAAAGAGCTGAAGTCTCGCTACCCGTACTCGCCGTTCCCGGACGGCCGCCCGATCTGGGACGCGGAGACGGCGTGGCCCGACACCTGGGTGCTCATCGGGGCGATGTCGGCGGTCACCAAGAACCTGCATTTCAGCAACGGCGTCTACATCGCCGGTGCGCGCCCGATCCTCGCGGTGGCCAAGCAGGTCGCGACGGCCAGCGTGCTGTCCGGCGGCCGCGTCGGCCTCGGCGTCGGTGCCGGGTGGATGCGCGAGGAGTTCGAGCTGATGGGGCAGTCGTACGAGAACCGCGGGCCCCGGCTGTCGGAGATGATCCAGGCGCTGCGCGAGCTGTGGAAGGGCGGCTGGGTCGAATTCCACGGTGAGTACTACGACATCCCGCCGCTGATGATGGAGCCGCACCCCGAGGTCGCCCCGCCGATCATCTGCGGTGGCCACACCAATGCGGCGCTGAAGCGCGCCGCCCGCTACGGCGACGGCTGGATCGGCAACGCCTACCCCTGGGACGAGGCCGCCCACCACATCGGGAAGCTCAAGGGCTACCTCAAGGAGTACGGCCGCGAGAACGACCCCTTCGAGATCGTCGCCGGCCTGTACGAGAAGCCGACCGTCGAGCTCTACCAGCGGGCCGAGCACGAGCTCGGCATCACCGCGACCATGACCATGCCGTGGGCCGGCATGGAGGACGTCAGCACCGGCCAGCACGCCGGCCTCAAGCAGGACGCCGAGCGCTACCGGCGTCCCATCGAGACCTTCGCCGAGGAGATCGTCTCCAAGTGCCACTAGACCCCTTCGGCGCCCTGGAGCCGGTCGCGACCCCGTCGCCTCCCTCCGAGGGGGCGACGGAGCGGATCGTGGCGTGGGTCGAGGACCGGCTGGACGGCACGGTCGAGCGGATCGAGCGGCAGCCGCGCTGGCGGCCGGTCTGGTTCGTCGACGTCCGCCGCGACGGCGAGCTGCTGGAGCTGCTGGTGCGCGGCGAACGCACCGACATGCCGCTGATCTTCCCGCTGCAGCATGAGATGGTGCTGCAGGAGCAGCTGCACGGCTTCGGCATCCCCACCCCGCAGGTGCACGGCTGGATCGACGACCCGGCCGCCTACGTCATGGACCGGGTGGGCGGGCGCCCGATTTCACCGGCGCCACCGACGCCGAGCGCGCGTCCGCCGTCGACGACTACGTCCAGATCCTCGCCCGGATGCACGCGCTCGACATCACGCCCTTCGTCGAGGCCGGGGTGATGCGGGCCGCCCGGCCGGCCGACTCCGGCCTGTTCGGCCTCAGCCGCTACGAGCGGGTCTACCGGGCGACCAAATCGCACCCGGATCCGCTGATGGAGTTCTGCCTGGCCTGGATCCGGCGCAACCCGCCGGACTCGAAGGGCCGCGAGTCGGCCATCGTCTGGGACTCCGGGCAATTCCACTGGGCCGCTGGACAGCATGACGCGGACGGCCGGATCACCGCCATGCTCGACGTGGAGATCGGGCACATCGGCGACCCGATGATGGACCTTGCCGCCTGGCGCATGCGCGACACGATCATCGGTTACGGCAACTTCGACGAGCTCTACGCCCGCTACGGGGAGCTCTCGGGAGCCCCGGTCGACCTCGAGGCGATCAAGCGCCACCACTTCGTCTTCACGCTGACCAATCAGCTCGGACTCGGCCAGCTCATGCGCACGCCGCCGCCGGGCTCGGACCTGATGACCAACATGCAGTGGTGCTACGAGACGAACCTCTTCGCCACGGAAGCCCTCGCCGAGATCCTCGACGTCGAGCTGCCGACCGTCGACGTGCCGGATGACCGTTGGTCGCGCGCGACTCCCGGGCTCGGCCAGCTGGTCGACGGCCTGCGCAACCTGGTGATCGATGACGAGTTTGTCCGCTATCAGGTACGCACCCTCTTCCGCGCCGCCCGTCACGTCGCGCGGGTGAACGAGGTGGGTGACGCGTTCGACGCCGCCGACCTGGACGACCTGCACCAGCTGCTCGGTCACCGGCCCGACTCGTGGCTGGAAGGGGAGGCCGAGCTCGAACGCTTCGTGCTCGCCCACGCCGACTCGTCCGACTACGACGAGCAGCTCCTGTACGTCTTCCACCGCCGCAACCTGCGCGCCCACATGCTGCTCGGCCCGGCCGGCTCCGCCATGACGAAGCACCTGCCGATCCAGACCATCCGTCAGAGCTGAGCGGCCCGCCACGCGGCCAGGACCTCGGGCTTCAGGCGTCCCCGATCGGAGACGGGGAGGCCGTTGGCAACGGCCCAGGCCCGCAGCTCGGCCGTTGGTGGAGCGGGCACCTCCGGACCCCCGGGAAGCTTGGTCACCACGCGATCCGTCAGTCGCTCGCGTGCGTCGTGCTCGGTGCGCGCCCAGGCCAGCGCCGCGCCGAGGAAACGGTAGGTCCACTCCGCGGCGAGCTGCCGGGTCTCGCAGAAGTGGATGGGCACGGTCGGCCAGCGCACCTGCAGCTCGGCGAGCCCGTCGGCGACGGTGGACGGGCGGACGTGCTTGAGCTTGAAGACGTCCGAGTAGCGGTGCTCAACCACGATCGCCGCTCGCGGCAGGGTAGCCAATTCGGTCAGCGCGAAACGCAGCTTGCCGTTCGTGAGGCTCGTGGTGAGGTCGTCGATCGACTTGCGTTCGACGGCGGCGACGACACTCCCCGCGTGCTCCACGGCGTAGTCACCCACCGAAAGGGCGCGTTTGCTCAGCACCACCTGCTGGTCGCTGAAGCGGTACGCGTACCTCTCCCGTGAGTCGACGATGATCGCCAGATCACCGATGCCCGCCGCCCGCCCGGTAGGGGTGCGTACGTCAGGCCTGGCCTGCTTGCGGGTCTTGGGCGACTGCCAGAAGATTACGTCGCGCCCGCGGGCCTTGGTGAAGACGATCTGTGAACGGTTCTCGCGGTAGCGGTCGATGACGAGATCGATGGACGCTCCCCGGCGCGCGCAGGAACGCACCTCGATCCGCTCCACCACGTCGGGATCCGATGGCCATTCGGCGGAATCCACCTGATAGCAGAAGAGTGCCTTCACCCGCGGCCACGTGCCGGACGTCCGGAAGACCAACCCGTCCCCGAGCGGGAGCCGCATGAGGAATGGGAGGCTTGAGTCCGGGTCCGGATTGCGGACGATGATCAGCTCGGCCATCGAAGCGATTGTCACGCATCGGGTCGCCTTCGTGCGGCACTGCCTGGTGCGCCTCGCCGGGGTCAGCGCTCGTAGAAGGCACGCACCCTCTCGATGGTGTCGGCCTCGGCCGGCGTCTTGTCGTCGCGGTAGTTCAGTACCCTCGCGAAACGCAGAGCCATCCCGCCCGGATACCGGGTCGAGCGCTGCAGGCCGTCGAAGCCGATTTCGACCACCTGCTCCGGGCGCAACGTGACCACGTAGCCGTCGGTCGGTCCATCGGCGAGCTGCAGGAAGTGCTCGGTCTGCCACTCGAGCATCGCGTCGGTCATGCCCTTGAACGTCTTGCCGAGCATGACGAACGAGCCGTCCTGCGCCCGCGCGCCGAGGTGGATGTTCGACAGCTTGCCGCGGCGGCGTCCTGAGCCCCACTCGACGGCGAGCACGACCAGGTCGAGGGTGTGGACGGGCTTGATCTTCACCCAGCCGGCGCCGCGCCGCCCCGCCTCGTACGGCGCGGACGGCGACTTGGCGATGACGCCCTCATGGCCCGCGTCGAGCGTGAGCTGCAGGAAGTCGGCCGCGGCCTCGGCATCGGAGGTGGTCAGGCGGTCCACCCGGTTGGCGGCGGGCACGATGCGGTCCAGCTCGGCCAGGCGCTCGGACGTGGGTGCGTCGAGCAGGTCGCGGCCGTCGACGTGCAACACGTCGAACAGGAACGCGGTCATCGGCACCTGCTCGGCGCTGGGGGTGCGCGACCCGAAGCGCGACGCGGAGACCTGGAACGGATGCGGCCGGCCGTCGGCGCGCAAGGCGAGGGCCTCCCCATCGGCAACGAGGCTGTCGACCGGCAGGGCGCGTACGAAGTCGACGACCTCAGGCAGCCGGACGGTGACGTCATCCAGACTGCGGGTGAAGAGCGCCACCTCGGATCCGCGCTTGTGCACCTGCAGGCGCGCACCGTCGAGCTTGGCCTCGAACACCGCTTCGCCGTCCAGCTTCTCCAGCGCGTCGGCGACGGACGTGGCGGTCTGCGCGAGCATCGGCCCGACCGGGCGCATCACCTCGAGCCGGAACTCCGCGAGGGCGTCGGCGCCACCCTCTAGCGCGGCAGCGGCGACGGCCGGCAGGTCACCGCGGAGCATGGCTGCCCGGCGCACCTCCGCCAGTGGGATACCGGTGGTACGCGCAATCGCATCGCTCATGACCCCGAGCAGCGCGCCCTGCCGCAGCTCCCCGCCGAGCAACCGGCGCAGGAAGGTCTGCTCGACCTCCGTGGCCGCCTCAAAGATCCCGGCCAGCAACCCGGCGCGGCGAGCGACCGACCCGGCGCCGCTGGTCGCCTTGATCGCGTCGAACGTCTCGTGCACGTGGCCGACCGTGAGCGAAGGTTCGGCGGCCGCGGGCGGAACTTCACGCAGGCTCGCCCATCCGACGCCGATCTGGCGCTGTGGAAGGTCGCCGGCCAGCCATGACACGACGACCGGTACGTCGGCCGGATCTGCGGCATTGAGCACCTCGGCGATCCGCGCGGCCTTGGCCAACCGGGAGCTGGTCGCGCCCACGTCGACGGATGCGGTGGCGACATCAAGGAGCGCGGTCACGTGGCCTATCTCAACAGCCGGTGAAGAAGGAGAGCCACCCGATCCGGTCACGTTCGCCTGATCTGGTTGGTCTGCGGTCGGGTGACGGTCGGTGGCTGGAAGCGCAGGGTGGGTCCGGCCTGGCCGGTGATCGTCCAGCCGCCTTCGTGCACCAGGTGGTGATGGTGATGGCACAACAGGATCAGATTCTTGAGGTCGGTCGGGCCGTGATCACGTACCCATTCGCGGATGTGGTGGCCTTGGCACCAGGACGGCGGCCGATCGCAGCCAGGGAAGACGCAGTGCCTGTCTCGGACGGCGAGTGCGGCCCGCTGGTGGGGGCTGATGGTGCGGCGGGAGCGTCCGGCGTCGAGCACAGCTCCGTCTGAGCCGAAGATCATGGGGATGATGTCGGCGTCGCAGGCGAGGCGGCGGACGGCGGAGGCCGGCATGGTGTCGCCGCCTTCGATGTCGCCGACGCCGAGCTGATGCTTCAGCACATCCAACGGCAGCGTGACGATGACCGTCGGACGTGCCGTGTTGTCGCGTTCGCAGGTCTGGTGACCCAGAGCTTGCTTCGCCATCTCGATGAGGCCCAGGGCCCTACGCAGCTTCGGTGACGGCGTCGGCTCACCGTCAGCGGCCGGTGCAGGTTTGGCGGTGAACTGCTCCAGGGCGTTCTTGACGATCGCGCCGGCTTCGGTGTTCAGCCAGCCCGACAGCCGGCAGCCGCCAAGCGTTTCGGACAGCGTCACGCCCTGGCGGATGAAATCGGCCCGGGCCTTCTGCTCGGCATCCTCCGGCTCGGTCAACGTCCGGATCCGGTCGCCCATCGTGATGAGGTCTTTGCGGGTCGCCACGGGCGCGGCTTCGGCGAGGATCGCCTCGGCCTTGCCGGTCGAGTCGGCGTCGAGACCGTCGACGGCTGCGGCGATGACCGTCGCCTTGTCCATCCCGATCGCACCTTCACCCCAGACCCGGCGGGTCTCGGGCAACGAGTCCTCCAGGACCCGGCCGAGCCGGATCCGGCGGCTGGCCCAGCCGGCGGTCTCACCCGTCTCGTTGCGGAGGAACGCAGCCGTCGACGTCGCACCACCGCCACCGGCGGCCTGCCAGATCCCGGACCGGTCGACCTGCTCGGCGCTCAGGCACTGCGCAAGCTCGAGCTGCCGGCCACCGGCGGCCAGCTCCTGAACCACCTCGAGGGCAACCTGGCCGCCGACCCGCTCCTGAAGACCCGCAGCGATAGCGGCGAGGAGGCGGGTTGCCTCACCCGCCATCCGCTGCAGATTCGATGGGAACATGCGTTCGAGTCTATCGGCGGTCCAGGGTCGTGACCAGGGAAAACATCTGCCTGTGGACAGTCGGAGTGATGAGAGCTTGCGGTCGATTTCACCGGCGCGCCTCGACCAAAAGGTCTAGCCCGGGGGTCTCAGGGCTGGTACCGGTAACCCATTCCGGGCTCGGTCAGCAGGTGCCGCGGCTTGGCCGGCTCCGCCTCGAGCTTGCGGCGCAGCTGCGCCATGTACATCCGCAGATAGCTGCTCGTCGTGTAATCCGGCTGGCCGCGGAGCTCCTCGAGCAGCGCCTTCTGGCTGATGAGCCGGCCGGGGTGGGTGAGCAGCACCTCCAACAGGTGCCACTCGGTCGGGGTGAGCGTCACCTTCTCCGCGGTGCCGTCCAGGCCGGTGCGCTCGACGGTCTTGGCGACCAGGTTGATCACGCTGGGCCCGAGCCGCACGGTCGCGCCCGGCTCGTCCGGCACGGCCCGGCGGGTCGCGGCGCGCAGCCGGGCGACCAGCTCGTTGATGTCGAACGGCTTGGTCACGTAGTCGTCGGCGCCGGCGTCGAGCGCGCTGACCTTGTCGACGCTCTCGGTGCGCCCCGACAGCACGACGATCGGCACCCGCGAGTACGTCCGGAAGGCGCGGATCAGGTCCATCCCGTCGAGGTCCGGCAGACCGAGGTCGAGCACCACGAGATCCGGTGCGGCGGCAGCGGCTTCGTTGAGGGCGGTGGTGCCGTCGGCGGCGGCGACCACGTCGTAACCCCGGGCGGTGAGGTTGAGGGCCAGCGCGCGGCGCAGCTCCGGGTCGTCCTCGACGACGAGCACGCGTACGGCCGGCACGGGGCTGCTCACTGCGACTCCTTCGCGACCGGCAGGGAGACGACCAGGGTGAGGCCTCCGCCGGGGGTGTCCTCCATGGTGAGCCGGCCGCCCATGGCCGCGGTGAAGCCGCGGGCGATGGCGAGGCCCAGCCCGACGCCGGGGGTGTCGCTGGTGGAGTGGTCGTCCTGGCGCTGGAACGCGCCGAACGCCCGCTCACGCTCGGCCTCGGGGATGCCGGGTCCGCGGTCGCTGATGCGCAGCTCGACGACGTCACCGTGCACGCTCCCGGCGAGCCGCACGGGCGTACCGGCGGGGGCGTAGCGCAGCGCGTTCTGGACGAGGTTGGCGATGACGCGGTCGAGCAGCCCGGGATCGGCGGACGCCTCGGGCAGGTCGGCGGGGATGTCGATGTCGACGGCGCCCGGAGCCGCGTCGAGGTGGCTGACGGTGAGCTCGGCGACCTCGTCGAGCCCGAGCGGGCGGGGAAAGACAGACAGCACGCCGGCTTCGAGGCGGGAGAGGTCGAGCAGGTTCGTGACCAGCTCGGTCAGCCGGTCGAGCGCGCCGTCGGCACTGGCCAGCAGCTGGTCGCGATCGCCGGCTGACCAGTCGACGTCGGAGGAGCGCAGGCTGGTCACGGTCGCCTTGGCGATGGCGAGCGGGCTGCGCAGGTCGTGGCTGACCGCGTTGAGCAGGGCGGTGCGCATCCGGTCGGCCTCCCGGGCGGGGATGGCGGCGGCAGCGGCCTCGGCGAGCTGGCGCTGCCGGTACGCGACCACGGCCTCGGCGGCGAAGGCGGCCAGCACCCGCCGGTCCTCGGCCGGAAGCGGACGGCCGCGCAGGACCAGCGACAGGTCGGTGTCGACCGGCACCTCGATGTCGCCCTCGTCCGGACGCAGGCAGGGCTCGAGGCCGACGCTCGCCACGCACGTCCAGGTGCCGCGCAGGCCCTCGCTGCTCGCCGGGGCATCGGTCACCCGGCGCAGCAGGCTGACCGAGCTCATCCCGAACGTCTCCTGCACCCGCTCCAGCAGCGCCGGCAGTGCCTGCTCCCCGCGCAGCAGGCTCCCGGCCAGCGTGAAGAGCGTCTCGGACTCGGCGCTGGAGCGGGCCGCCTCACGGGTACGGCGCGCGGCCAGGTCGACCACCGAGCTGACCAGGCCGGCCACGACGACGTACGCGATCAGCGCGGCCACGTCGTTGTAGCTGTGGATGGTGAAGCTGTGCCGCGGCGGCGTGAAGTACCAGTTCAGCAGCAGGGCACTCACCACCGCCGTACCGAGCGCCGGGTAGACGCCGCCGATCAGCGCCACGACGACGACCGCGACCAGGTAGAAGAGCGTGTCGGTCGAGAGCGTCGTGTCGCCGCGTAACGCCACCAGGATCGGCGTCATCGCCAGCAGCAGCACGATCGCGACGGCGGCGCCGATCAGTTGACGCCGCAGCGTGAGCCCGCGCGCCAGCTTGGGCAAGACGCGACCCTTGCCCGCGTATGCGTGGCCGACCATGTGCACGTCGATCGGCCCGGAGAGCCGGGTGACGGTGGCGCCCACGCCGGCGCCGGTGAGCGCCGCGCGAATCGGGGTGCGGCGGCTCGCGCCGAGCACGATCTGCGTCGCGTTGTGGGCGCGTGCGAAGTCGAGCAGGGCCCGGGCGACGTCGTCGCCGATGATCGAGTGGAACGTGCCGGACAGCGACTCGGTGAGCAGCCGCTGGGCGCCGAGCGTGGCGACGCTCCCGCCGCCGAGCCCGTCGCTGCGGGCCACGTGCACCGCGAGCATCTCGCCGCCGGTGGCTCGCGCGGCGATGCGGGCCCCGCGGCGCAACAGGGCCTCACCCTCGGGCCCACCGGTGAGCGCGACGACGACCCGCTCGCGCGTCTCCCACCGCGAGTCGATGCCGTGTTCCTCGCGGTAGCGCTGCAGGCCGTCGTCGACGGCGTCGGCCAGCCAGAGCAGCGCCAGCTCGCGCAGGGCGGTGAGGTTGCCGGCGCGGAAGTAGTTGGCGAGCGCGGCGTCGATCTTCTCCGGCGCGTAGACGTTGCCGTGCGCCATCCGGCGGCGCAGCGCCTCGGGCGTCATGTCGACGAGCTCGACCTGCTCCGCGGCGCGTACGACCGCGTCCGGCACCGTCTCGCGCTGCGGCACCCCGGTGATGGCCTCGACGACGTCGTTGACCGACTCCAGGTGCTGGATGTTGACGGTGCTGATCACGTCGATGCCGGCCTCGAGCAGCAGCTCGACGTCCTGCCAGCGCTTCTCCCGCGGTGAGCCCGGCACGTTGGTGTGCGCGAGCTCGTCCACCAGCGCGACCTGCGGCCGACGGGCGAGCACGGCGTCGACGTCGAGCTCGGTGAAGTCGGCGCCCCGGTAGCTGAGGTGCTGTCGAGCGACCAGCTCGAGGCCTGCCAGCTTCTCCGCCGTACGCGGCCGACCGTGGGTCTCGGCGTACGCGACGACGACGTCGGTGCCCCGCCCGGCGCGGCGGTGCCCCTCGTCCAGCATCGCCATCGTCTTGCCCACGCCGGGAGCCGCGCCGAGGTACACCCGGAGCCGACCGCGCGCCATCTGTGCCCCCTACCTGCCGGAGTAAGGGTAAGCGCGGTCCAGAGCGAGGTTGACCTGCAGCACGTTGACCCGCGGCTCACCGAGGAAGCCGAGGTCGCGGCCCTTCTCGTACCGGGCGATCACGGCCTGCACCTGAGCCGGGGTCACGCCACGCGCCTTGGCGACGCGGTTGACCTGGATGTCGGCGTACGCGGGGCTGATCTCGGGGTCGAGACCGGACCCCGACGCGGTGACGGCGTCGGCGGGCACGGCCGGGTGGGATGGGGCGTCGCCGCGGATCGGCACGACCTTCCCCTTGGCGTAGTCCGCGCCGAACTTCGCGCATTCCACGGTGACGCCCTCGTACGAGGTGAGGAACGGTTTGGTCGGGCACGCCTCGTTGAGGCTGACTGCGCGGACGACCTTGCCCGCGTAGCCCGGCCCCGCGTAGAAGACCGCGAGTACGGCGCCGACCCCGTCCGGGGTGCAGAAGGGACGCGAGCCGTCCACGCCGTCCAGCTTGCCGATGCCGAGGCTGCGGCTGCACACCTGGGTCAGCAGCGACTGCGTGCCGGTGTCCGACGGATCGAGTGGGTCCGGCAGCGTGTCGACGATCGACTCGGGGCCGAGGTTCGACGCGCCGGACGCCGTCGGGTCGTACCCGTCGCCGGCTGCCGACGGACGCGACTGCAGGTATTGGACAAGCGGGTTGCCGTTCTTGTCCAGGAAGCTCTGGCCGATCAGCGTGGACCCGACCACCTGGTCACCCTGCTTGACCAATGAGCCGTCGGCGCGGTGCTTGAGGCCCGGGATCTGGGCCACGGCCGTCACCGCGAAGGTGTAGCCGACACCGAGCACGAGGGTGAGGACGACGAGGAGGCGTAACGCGGCGGCGTGCGGCCGCAGCGAGGACAGGAGGCGTCGCATGGCTACCGGATCCCTGGGACGAATTGGACGATCAGGTCGATGATCTTGATGCCGATGAACGGGGCGATCAGGCCGCCGACGCCGTAGATGGCGAGGTTGCGGCGCAGCATCTGGGCGGCGCTGCTCGGCGTGTAGCGCACCCCGCGCAGCGCCAGCGGGATCAGCGCGATGATGATCAGCGCGTTGAAGATGACGGCCGACAGGATCGCGGACTGCGGCGAGTGCAGCCGCATGATGTTCAGCCGGTCGAGCCCGCCGTACACCCCGGCGAACATGGCCGGGATGATCGCGAAGTATTTGGCGACGTCGTTCGCGATCGAGAACGTGGTCAGCGACCCGCGGGTGATCAGCAGCTGCTTGCCGATCTCGACGATCTCGATGAGCTTCGTCGGATCGCTGTCGAGGTCGACCATGTTGCCGGCCTCCTTGGCGGCCGACGTGCCCGAGTTCATCGCGACCCCGACGTCGGCGACCGCGAGGGCCGGGGCGTCGTTGGTGCCGTCGCCGGTCATCGCGACGAGCTTGCCGCCCTCCTGCTCCTTGCGGATCAGGGCCATCTTGTCCTCGGGCTTGGCCTCGGCGAGGAAGTCGTCGACGCCGGCCTCCTCGGCGATGGCGCGGGCCGTACGCGGGTTGTCGCCCGTGATCATCACGGTGCGGATGCCCATGGCGCGCAGCTCGTCGAAGCGCTCGCGCATGCCGGGCTTGACCACGTCCTTGAGATGGATGACCCCGAGTACGCGGGCACTCCCCGAGCCCGCTTCCGCGACGACGAGCGGGGTGCCGCCGACCGTCGCGATGCCGTCGACCACGTCGTTCGTCTCCGCCGGAACCGTCCCACCGTTTTCGCCGACCCACGCCAACACCGATCCGGCGGCACCTTTGCGGATGGCCCTCCCCGGCGAGGCGTTCGCAGAAAGGTCGACGCCGCTCATCCGGGTGGAGGCGCTGAACGGGACGAAGCTGGCGTGCTCCAGCCGGCCGCCGGGCCGTTCGGGGACGCCGTACAGCTGCTGGGCGAGCGTCACGATGCTGCGGCCCTCGGGCGTCTCGTCCGACAGCGACGACAGCTCGGCGGCATCGGCAAGCGTCTTGACGTCTTCACCGCCGACCGGGACGAACTCGCTCGCCTGCCGGTTGCCCAGCGTGATGGTGCCGGTCTTGTCGAGCAGCAGTGTGTCGACGTCACCGGCCGCCTCGACTGCGCGACCCGACATGGCGAGCACGTTGCGCTGCACCAGCCGGTCCATGCCGGCGATGCCGATCGCCGAGAGCAGCGCGCCGATGGTCGTCGGGATGAGACAGACCAGCAGCGAGATGAGCACGATGCCGGTCACACCGTTGGCGCCGAGGGCGGAGGTGTCGGGGATGCCCGGCTGCTGCGCCTTGGAGACGATCGCGATCGGCTGCAGCGTCGTCACCGCCAGCAGGAAGACGATGGTCAGCGTCGACAGCAGGATGTTCAGCGCGATCTCGTTGGGCGTCTTCTGCCGGCTGGCGCCCTCGACCAGCGCGATCATGCGGTCGATGAAGCTCTGCCCGGGCTTCTGGGTGATCTGGACGACCACCCGGTCCGAGAGCACCTTGGTGCCGCCGGTGACACTCGACCGGTCGCCGCCCGACTCGCGGATCACCGGCGCGGACTCGCCGGTGATGGCCGACTCGTCCACGGACGCGACGCCCTCGATGACGTCGCCGTCGCCGGGGATGATGTCGCCGGCCTCGCAGACCACGATGTCGCCCTGGGCGAGCTCGGGGGCCGCCACCAACTCCTCACGGCCAGCGGTCTTGGTTTCGGCGTCGTAACCGAAGAGCCGGCGGGCCAGGGTGTCGGTCTTGCTCTTGCGCAGCGCGTCGGCCTGCGCCTTGCCGCGGCCCTCGGCCACCGCCTCCGCGAGGTTCGCGAAGACGACAGTGAGCCAGAGCCAGATGGCGATGAGCACGGAGAAGGTGGTCGGGTTGCGGATCGCGAGGACGGTGGTGAAGACCGAGCCGATCTCGCAGATGAACATGACCGGGTTGCGGTAGAGCGTGCGCGGATCGAGCTTGCGTACGGCGTCCGGCAGCGATTTGAGCAGCTGCCGGGGATCGAGCAGCGGGGTGGACATCAGTGCAGGCCTTCCGCGAGCGGTCCGAGTGCCATGGCGGGGAAGTAGGTCAGCGCGACGACGATCACCGTCACGCCGGTGAGCAGGCCGATGAAGAGCGGCTTGTGGGTGGGCAGCGTGCCGGTCGATGCAGGCACCGGCCGTTGGGCGGCGAGCGAGCCGGCCAGGCCGAGCACGAAGATGATCGGCAGCAGCCGGCCGAGCAGCATGACGACGCCGAGGGCGGTGTTCCACCAGGTCGTGTTGACGCTGATGCCGGCGAAGGCG
This sequence comes from Frankiaceae bacterium, assembly GCA_965199805.1. Classification (GTDB taxonomy): domain Bacteria; phylum Actinomycetota; class Actinomycetes; order Frankiales; family Frankiaceae; genus DATAZK01. Next base: position 2,227,954 of record CBDATO010000001.1, read on the forward strand.
GAGCCGTTGTTGTTGGCCGCCGAGGTGAAGGCGTACAGCACCTCGCTGAAGCCGTGCGGTCCGGAGTTGAGCATCGCGGCCCGCTCACCGGGCAGCGCCATCGCGAGCCCGGCGCCGACCAGCACCAGCGTCGGGGTCGTCAGCAGGTAGAGCGACGCGAACTTCACCTCGCGACCGGCAATCTTCTTGCCCAGGTACTCGGGCGTGCGGCCGACCATGAGGCCGGCGAGGAACACCGACAGCACGGCGAGCACGAGCATCCCGTACAGGCCGGAGCCCGTCCCGCCCGGCGCTACTTCGCCGTACATCATGTTCAGCAACGTCACGCCGCCGCCGAGGCTGGTGTACGAGTCGTGGAAGCTGTCGACCGCGCCGGTGGAGGTCGCCGTCGTCGCCGATCCGAAGATCGAGGAGTCGGGGACGCCGAAGCGGGCCTCGGTGCCCTCGGTGGCCGATCCCACCGCGGTGGGCACCGTGCCGTGGTGCAGGGTCTGCGCGGTGAGGAGCAGCGCCGTGCTCGCCGTGAAGATGATCATCATGACGGCGACGATCGCGAGGCCCTGCCGGGTGTCGCCGACGAGCTTGCCGAACGTGCGCGGCAGTGAGATCCCGATCGCGAGGATCAGGTAGATCTGCAGCCAGTTCGTCCACACCGTCGGGTTCTCGAACGGGTGCGCGGAGTTGGCGCCTGCGAAGCCACCGCCGTTGGTGCCGAGCTCCTTGATCGCCTCCTGGCTGGCCACCGGGCCGCCGGGGAGCGTCTGGCTCGTGCCGGACAGGCCGGTCACCGAGCGGTAGTGGTGCCAGTTCTCGATGACGCCGGCGCCCAGGAAGACCAGGGCGAAGACGAACGCGATCGGCAGCAGGATGCGGATCGTGGCGCGGGTCAGGTCGACCCAGAAGTTGCCCAGCCGGTCGGTGCGGCTGCGGGTGAAGCCGCGCAGCAGCGCGATCGCCACCGAGATGCCGACCGCGGCCGAGACGAAGTTCTGCACCGTGAGGCCGAAGGCCTGCGCCGCGTACCCGAGCGCGCTCTCGCCCGAGTAGGACTGCCAATTCGTATTGGTCACGAAGCTGGCGGCTGTGTTGAACGCCTGGTCCGACTTCATCTGCGGCACCGCATACGGATGACCGAACAGCCCGTTGTGCTGCAGCCGCAGGAACGCGTAGAGGAACAACACCGAGACGACGGAGAAGGCCAGGACACTGCGCAGGTACGCGCCCCAGGTCTGCTCGGCCGCCGGGTCGACGCGCACGATCCGGTAGATCGCGCGCTCGGGGGCGAGGTGTTGCTCGCTGGTGAAGACCCGGGCCATGTAGTCGCCCAGCGGGCGGTAGGTCGCCGCGAGGGCGAGGGCCAGCGTGACGAAGAAGATCACGCCGGCGGTGGTGCTCGTCATCAGAAGCGCTCCGGGAAGAGCAGCGCGATGACGAGGTAGACCACGAGTCCGGCGGCGAGCACCAACCCGACGATGTTCTCGGCGGTCACAGCTTCTCCACCGCGCGAACGATGAGACCCAGCACGGCGAAGACCGCGATGGTCAGCAGAACGAACAGGACGTCTTCCACATCGGGCAGCCAATCCCCGCGAACGGCCGGATGGACCGGTGCTGACGTCGCCCTCACGCCCGCTCACGAAGCCGCAACGACTTCCTGACGCGTTCCTGACGGCGTCGCTTTTGCCGACAGGAAGGGGGGCCTCGGATCGGCTCCGGAGAATGTGTCGGTTCCGAGACATTTGCCGTGTCGCGGGGCGATCCGGCGGCGCGCCGGGACACCATTTGCCTAGCGCACCGCCGACCGGTGCTCGACCCCGAAGGACAGGCCAGCATGCCGAGCCGCGCCCGATCGACGTTCGCCGCAGCTGCCCTGGTAGCCGGACTCTCGGCGTGCGCCACCTCGACCAGTCAGGTCGTGGGGGCCGGCGGCGGGCCGGCGCCGACCACGAGGCCGGCCGCGACGGCCGCTGCGACACCGGTGGGCTGCCCGCTCATCGCGGGGCTGCCCCACAGCGAGAACGGCATCTTCCAGCTGACCGCGTACGGCACCGACTGCGCCACCGCGACGACGCTCGGCAGGCAGGCGCTGCAGATCCACCAGGGCAAGCCGTTCGCGTCCGGCGGCTTCACCTGCACCAGCAGGTACGACACCCGCGGCTACCCGGCCTACCAGTACACGTGCACGGCCGGCACACAGCGCGTGACGTTCTCGTACAGCCGCTGACCTGGCTGATCTGACCCTGGCCGCTCAGCTCGAGCGCGGACCCCAGATGATCACGCCGGCGCCGACCAGCGCGATCGCCGCCCCGATCAGGTCGGTGCGGGTCGGGCGGAAGCCGTCGGCGACGGCGGCCCACGCGAGCGAGCCGGCGATGAAAACGCCGCCGTACGCCGCCAGCACCCGCCCGAACTGCGCGTCGGGCTGCAGGGCCGCCACGAACCCGTACGCCATCAGGGCCAGCGACCCGCCGGCCGCCCACATCCAGCCGCGGTGGTCGCGGACGCCCTGCCAGATCAGCCAGGCGCCGCCGATCTCGAGGATCGCAGCCGCCACGAAGAGCAGCGCCGAGCGCAGGACCGTCATGCGGTCAGGCTAGAGACGCGCCGTACAAACGATCGGGTGTAGGCGGGGGGTCGGTGTGGGTTTCGTCGACGACAACCGATCGGACGCCCGCGGTGTCGCCTTACGCGCTATCGGTTGTCACGCGCAAGGGAACCCCCGGTCCGTCCGGTACATCCGATCGGTTGTCGCGCACGCAGGGCGACCTCGCCCGGTGCGATTGTTGAGTGAGTAGCTAGAGTTTGCGGCACGTCGTCCCAGGAGGTCTCCATGAGCGAGTCGTTGCCGATCGTTTCCGCCGATGGCCATGTGGGCCCGCGGCTCGTCGAGGACCTGCGGGCCTTCTGCCCGCCCGAGCTGGTGAGCGCCTTCGACGCGTACGTCAACGACGACAACCGCTCGAAGGGGCGCTACGTCGAGCGTGACGAGACGGCCGATCTCGACCCGAACTCGCCGTGGCGCAACCAGTACGTGGCGGGCCACCACGACCCCGACGCCCGGCGGCGCGACCTCGAGCGTGAGGGCATCGTCAGCGAGGTCATCTTCCACGGCAGTCAGAACAACCAGCCGGTGCCGTGGCAGACGTCGATGCTGGGTGCGCCCGACGACCCGGAGCTCGCGGCGGCCGGCATCCGGATCTACAACGACTGGCTCGGCGCGCTCTGCTCCACCGACCCCGACCGGCACGTCGGCCTCGCGCACCTGCCGATGTGGGACATCGACGCGGCCGTCACCGAGTTGCGCCGGGCCCACGAGGTCGGGCTGCGCGGGGTCAACTTCCCGGCGCCGCGCCCGTGGGTGACCACCTACAACGATCCGGTGTGGGAGCCGTTCTGGGCGCTGGCCGAGGAGCTCGGGATGCCGCTGACCACCCACTCCGGTGCCGGCGACCCCAATGTCTTCCGCGGCGCAGAGCTCGTCGCGCTGATGTCGATCGAGAGCGGCGGGTGGTTCAGCCGTCGCGCCGCCCACCTGCTGATCTTCGCCGGGGTCTTCGAGCGGCACCCGGAGCTGAAGCTCGTCCTGACCGAGCAGCCCGGCACCTGGTGGTCGACGACGGCCCACGAGCTGGACTCGGTGCACGCCGCGCACACCGCCGGCAACCCGGTGCTGCTCCGCCAGGTGCCGAAGCGGCCGAGCGAGTACCTGCACTCCAACGTCTGGATCGGCGCCAGCTTCCTGTCGCGGCTCGAGGCCCAGGACGCGCTCGACCACGGCTACGTCGACCGGCTGCTGTGGGGTGCGGACTACCCGCACATGGAGGGCACCTTCCAGGCCGGTGACACCGCTTTCACCCCGCTCTCGCTGCGTTTCGCCCTGCACGGCTTCACCGAGCCGGATGTGCGCGCGATCGTCGGCGGCACGGCCGCGCACGTGTACGGGCTCGACCTGGGCCGGCTGACGCAGTTGGCCGGCGAGATCGGCGCACCGACGTACGCAGACCTCTCGGGCCCCATCGAGGGTGTGCTGGACGCGGCGCCGGCCGGGGCGAGCCCGTTCGCGTTCCGTACCTCGGGCCCCTGGTCCTGAGTCACGGGCCGGTGCAGCCCTAGGCTGCCGGGATGCCCGAGCAGGAGGACCGCTTCGCGCGGGGAATGGCCGTCTACCGCGAGGTGTACGGCGACGAGATGGTGGCGCAGCCGAAGGGCGAGTCCGCCTTCTTCGACGTCATGATCGAGCAGCTCTTCGCGGAGGTGTGGACGCGGCCGGGACTGACGATCCCGATGCGCCGGCTGCTCGCCATGGGCGTGCTGGCCGCGCAGCACCGCTTCGACGTGCTCGCCATCCAGTTCGAGCGGGGCCTGAGGACCGGGGAGTTCACCGCCGAGCAGGTGCGCGAGATGGTCATCTTCCTGGTGGCGTACGTGGGCTACCCCGCGAGCGGCGACCTGCGCCGGATCAGCGAGCAGGCCATCGCGCGGGCGGAGGCGGCGGATGCCTGAGCGCCTGCGGGTGGCGGCCATCGGGCTCGGCCGCATGGGCGGGCCGATGACCGACCACGTCATCGCCGCCGGCCACGAGGTGCGGGTGGTCGACGTGCTGCCCGCCGCCACTGCCGCGCGGGTCGCCGCCGGAGCCCGGGCCGCCGCCACCCCGGCCGAGGCGGCGCAGGATGCCGACGTCGTGCTGGTCGTGGTGATGGACGACGCGCAGCTGCTCGAGGTCCTGACCGGTCCGGCCGGCGCGCTGACCACGGCGCCTGAGGGCTGCGTCGTGTGCATCCACACCACCGCCGAGCTGGCCACCATCGAGACGGTCGCCGCCGAAGCGCTGCAACGGGGCGTCGTGGTGCTCGACGCCGGGGTCACCGGCGGCGAGCCGGGCGCGCAGTCCGGTCGGCTCATCACGATGGTCGGCGGCCCGGACGAGGCGGTCGATCGCGTACGCCCGGTGCTCGACACGTTCAGCCGCGAGGTGGTCCATGCCGGGCCGCTCGGCGCCGGGATGAGCCTCAAGCTCGCCCGCAACGCGGCGGGCTACGTGATGATGGCCGCCGTCCACGAGGCGATGACGCTGGCGAAGCGGGCCGGGGTGGACCTCGCGCTGCTCGAGCACGTGCTCAGCGAATCGGCGGTCGCAGCGCAGGGGTTCGCGCCGTTCCAGCTCGGCGGGCCCGACCCGATCGCGCCCGACGAGCCCGCCGCCGTCCGCGCGTCGCTCGAGCACGTCGACGCGATGGCCGAGAAGGACATCCGGCAGGCGCGGGCACTGGCCGACCGGCTCGGCGTGAGGCTTCCCGCGCTCGACGCGACGGCGCAGAGCTTCCGGCAGATCGTGCGGCTCGCGCCGCCGGAGTAGAGCTCAGAGCGCGGACGGCCGGTTGGTGAAGCGGCCGTCCGGCCGGGCCCACAGCCAGCCGTTGCGGGCGAGCGTGCCGCCGTCGACCGGCAGGTTGGTCCCGGTGACGAACGACGCGAGCGGTGAGGCGAGGAAGAGCACCGCCCGGGCCTGCTCCTCCGGCCATCCGGGCCGGCCGACCGGTGCCCAGGCCGGCCAGAGCTCGGCGTGCTCCGGAGCGGTGAAGTCGACCTGATCGGTGGTGGTGAGGTCGGGAGCCACGCCGTTGACCCGGATCCCGTAGCGGCCGACGGTGACCGCCAGGCTCGTGGTGAAGTGCGCTGCGGCCGCCTTCATCGCCGCGTACACGGGTTCGCGCGGGTACGCGCGAACGGCTTCCACCGAGTGCACGTTCACGATCGAGCCGGATCCCTGCGTCTTCATCGGGGCGACGGCGGCCTGGCTCATCGCGAAGAGGTGCTCGACGTTCACCCGGTACATGGCCGACCAGTGCGCGGCGTCCGATTCCTCGAAGCCGGTCAGCGGGCGGTAGTCACCGACGTTGTTGACCAGCACGTCCAGCCGCCCGTGCCGTGCCATGACGTCCGCGACGACGCCCGGCGCCGTGTCGGGCGCGGTGACGTCGGCGACGGACAGGTGGGCGCGGCCACCGGCGTCCTCGATCTCCGCCCGGGTGCGCTCGCCGCCGGCTTCGTCCACGTCGACGATCTCGACCGCCGCGCCGTGCCGGGCGAAGAGCCGGCACACGGCCGCCCCGATCCCCGCGCCACCGCCGGTGACGATCGCGACCTGCCCGGCGAGCAGGCTGCCCCAGTCGTCGATCAGCGGCACGGCACCCGGGGTGAGGTCGGGTGGTGGGGTGCGGTCGGCCGGGGGCACGGTCATGAGGATGATCCTGCCCGTGGACCCGCTCACCGAGATCGAGACCGGACGTCTGTCGGGGCTGCGCCGCGAGGCGGGCAGAAGCCGGCGTCCGGTCACCGAATGGCACGCGATCCCGTACGCGGCCGCTCCCGTCGGCCAGCTGCGCTTCCGGGCGCCGAAACCGGCCGCCGCCTGGGCGGGGGTCCGCGACGCGACCGCCTTCGGTCCGGGTCCGATGCAGTCGACGAACAGTCCGTTCAGCGGGGTCATCCCGGCGAACCGGGTCGACGCGGTGTCCGAGGACTGCCTCACCGTCGACCTCTGGGCGCCGGAGGGAGCGGGGCCGTATCCGGTGCTGGTCTGGGTGCCCGGCGGGGCGTACCTGACCGGCGCCTCGAGCATCGCGACCTACGACGGCAGCACGTTGGCCGCGGACGAGGGCGTCGTGGTGGTGAGCGTGAACTACCGGCTCGGCGCCTTCGGCTTCGCCTGGTTCGGCGCCGACGTCGCGGACAGCAACTGCGGCCTGCGCGACCAGCTGGCCGCGCTCGCCTGGGTGCGCCGCAACATCGCCGCCTTCGGGGGTGACCCGGCGCGCGTCACCGTCTTCGGGGAGTCGGCCGGAGCGGGCTCGCTCGCCCACGTGCTGTCGTCACCGGCGTCGGCCGGGCTCACCGACCGCGCCATCCTGCAGAGCCCGGGCATCGACCACACGCTCTACGCCGACGACGCGGAGCGGGTCGCCGACAGCCTGCTGCGTCAGCTCGGCCTCACCCGGCCGGAGGCGAAGGTCCTGCGCGACCTGCCCGCGGAGGCCATAGTCGGGGCGCAGGAGGCGGTCGTGCTCGAGATGCTGCCGCTGCTGTCGTCGATGCCGTTCCACCCGTTCGTCGACGGCGACCTGCTGCCGGTCAGCCCGACGGCGGCCTTCGCGTCCGGTGCCGTCAGCGGGGTGCCGCTGCTGATGAGCTGGACGGCGGAGGAGATGCGGCTCTACCCGAACGAGGCGGCCGACGCCGGCGGGGTCGACGTGGTGGCCGGCTGGGTGCGGCGGTATCTGACCGGCCGGCTCGGCGCCGACCCCGGCCTCGATCGCACCCACCAGCTGATCGCCTTCTACCGCGACCACCTGCCCGCGCACTCCGGCGGACGTGACCGGTCACGGCTCGCCGACGTCTGGGCGGCCGTGCAGACCGACGGTGTCATGCGGCTCCCCGCGCGCCGGATCGCCGACAGCCACGCCGCGAACGGCGGCGAGACGTACGTCGCGCAGTTCTCCTGGAGCGGGCCGCCCGTCGCCGGCCAGTGGGACCGCGGTGCGTTCCACGCCATCGACCTGCCGTTCAGCTTCGGCACGCTCGACACCGGCGGGTGGCGCGAGTTCCTCGCCGCGGGCCCGGACGCCGACGAGGTGGCACGCGTCCACCTGCACGCCTGGGCGCAGTTCGCCGCAGGCGGGGCCTTGGACGCCCCGACCGGGGGTGCCTGGCCGCGCTACGAGCCGACCGCCCGGCGGACGGTCGTCCTCGACACCCCGTGCAGCGTCATCGAAGACCCGTTGCGGGAGATCGCCGAGGCGTGGGACGGGCTGTGGTCGCCGGCGTGCCGGGCCCCGGCGATGAGCTTCGGCTGACGAGTTCGGCTGGGGAGCTTCAGCCCATCGACATGAGCCGGCGGCAGGATGCGTATGTGACCGCCGGCCTGTACGACGTCATCGCCCGCCGTCGAGACGTGCGTTCGGAGTTCACCGGTGCGCCGGTCGACCCCGACGTGCTGCTCCGCGTGCTCGAGGCCGCCCACGCTGCCCCGAGCGTGGGGATGACCCAGCCGTGGGACTTCGTGCTGGTGCGTTCGGCGGCGACCCGGGCCCGCTTCCGGGAGCACGTGTCCGGTCAGCGCGACGTCTTCGGCGCCCGCCTGACCGGCGAGCGCGCGGAGACGTTCCGCGGGATCCGCGTCGAAGGGATCGAACGGTCGACCCTCGGCATCGTGGTCACGTACGACCCGGGGCGCGGCGGCCCCGAGGTGCTCGGCCGGCACTCGATCCCCGACGCGGGCCTGTACTCGACCTGTCTCGCCATCCAGAACCTGTGGCTCGCCGCGACCGCCGAGGGGCTCGGGCTGGGATGGGTGTCGTTCTACGACGAGGCCTTCCTCGGCGAGCTGCTCGGCATCCCGGACGGCATCCGGCCGGTCGCCTGGCTCTGCGTGGGTCCGGTGACCCACCTCGAGCAGACGCCGGACCTCGAACGCCTCGGGTGGCGCAGCCGCCGCCCGCTGGCCGACGCCGTGCACGAGGAACGCTTTCACAGCAAGTCATAGCTTGCGGACAGTCCCCTCGCAGTCCGGCGGTGCACTGTTGGACTCCAGAGGTGTCCGCGACGAAGGGGATTTGCTGTGGAAGACCAGTGGCTGACCGGATCGTCACCGAAGGCGTCAGCACCGGAGACCCCGGCCGGACGGCGGTCCCGCACGCCGATGTCCCTCAAGCTCGGCCTCCTCGGGGCCGGGGTCGTCGCGGGAGCTGTCGTGGCGGGCACGATGACGGCCGGTGCCGCCACGAACCCCAGCGCCACCCCGTCCAGCGAGTCGGCCGCGTCCGGCTACGGCGGGGGCTACGGGCCCGCCGGCGCCGGCAAGCCGCACGGTGAGCACAAGGCGCTGACGACCGGCACCGTCAAGGCGGTGGGCGCGTCGTCCATCACCGTCACGGTGAGCGGCGCCGACAAGACCTATGCCGTCAACGCGGACACCCGTTACTTCCGGGCCGGTCCGGCCACCCTGTCCGACATCAAGGTCGGCGACACGGTGCGCTTCGCGACGTCGGCGGACGGCAAGACCCTGACCTTCGTCGGTGAGGGCAAGGGCGGCGGCCCCCGCGGGATGCTGCGCGAGTCCACGGCCGGCACGGTCAAGGCCGTGACGGCGTCGTCGATCACCGTCACGGTGAACGGGGCCGACAAGACCTACGCGGTGACCGCCCAGACCAAGTACTTCAAGGCGGGCTCGGCGAAGCTGTCCGACGTCAAGGTCGGCGACGCGGTGCACTTCCTGACCTCGACCGACGGCAAGACCATCACCTTCCTGCAGGACGGCAAGGGCCCGGCCGGCGGCGGGCGGGGGATGCTCCGCAACGCCACGACCGGCACCGTGAAGTCGGTGACGGCGTCGTCGATCACCGTCACGGTGAATGGGGCCGACAAGACCTACGCCGTCACGGCCGCCACGAAGTACTTCAAGGCCGGTCCGGCCAAGCTGACGGACGTCAAGGCCGGTGACACGGTGCGCTTCACGACGTCGACGGACGGCAAGACGATCACCGCGCTGATGGACGGCAAGGGCCCGGCGGGTCGGCACGGCGGCCCCGGCGGTCGCGGGGGTTACGGCCCGACCGGGTACGCCACACCGTCCGCCTGACCGGTTCGTCCGGCGGGTCAGCCGAAGTAACGCTGCCAGGTCACGTCGGCCAGCATCTGCTGGCCGACGCGGCTCGGGTGGAAGTAGTCGTACGGGCTCAGCTGGTCGGCCGACTCGGGGTAGCGCGCCGCGGCGCCGAGATCCCAGCGGCAGCCGGAGTAGGTGGCGCACTCGCTGCGCAGCACCCGGTTGTACGCGTCGATCCGCCGCTGCACGATGTGCCGGCGCTGCACGTCGTCGGGGGCGTCCGACGTCGGGTTGTCCAGCATCGCGGGGCACACGTGCGCCACCTGCCACACCCACACGGCGGTCGGGTTCGTACGCCCGAGCTGCCACACCCGGTACAGGCTCGGCACCGATGAGACCAGCATCAACCCGGAGCGGCGGGCGCTGAAGTACGTGTGCAGCGCCGTGCGGAACGAGGCACGGAAGTCGGCCACCGGCGTCATCGTCGACGTGTCGACCGCGCACGCGTCGTTGGCGCCCATCATCACGGTCACGACATCGGCGCGCTGCCGGGCCGCCTCGGCGACCTGGGCGTCGAGGCCGTCCATGCGGGCGCCGACCGCGGCGAAGTTGAAGCGGCCGGTCAGGCCCGGGCTGACGGCCTCGAGGCGGCGGTAGAGGCTGGCGACTCCCGGGCCGGCTCCGGTCGAGTACGACAGTGCCCGGCAGTGCTTGAGCACCCCGCACGAGTCGTAGCCGAGGGCGATCGAGTCACCCGTGGCGGCGACGACGCGAGGCGCCTTGGGCACGTCGCAGCTGCTCACCGCCCAGCACGTCATCGCTACGACGACCAGCAGCAGCCGGCGCCGGACCGCCATTCTTCTCACCGCACGGATCGTCGCCGACCGGCGCACCCGGGCGGGGGGAGTTGCGTGAGCATTGGGCGGGACGGCATCGGGCGGGACAATCGCGGCCATGAGCTACGAGCACCCGCCGGTCCCGCCCATCCGTGACTTCAACCGCCTGCTCGAGGGGCGGGTGGCCATCGTGACCGGAGGCGGCGACGGCATCGGCGGAGCCATCTCGCGGCTGTTCGCCCAGCAGGGGGCGCTCGTCGAGGTCGCCGAGATCGACGCCGGACGGGCCGAGCGGGTGGCCGCCGACATCGAGGCGGCGGGAGGACGGGTCCGTACGCATGTCGTCGACGTCACCGACACCGCGGTGGCGCCCGCCCTGGTGGCCGACGTCGTGCAGACCCACGGCCGGCTCGACATCCTGGTCAACAACGTGGGCGACTACCGGCCCGCCGTGCCGTTCCACGAGTCGACCCCGGAGTCGTGGCAGCACCAGTACGCGATCAACGTGCTGCACATCTTCGCCATGACGCGGGCGGCCATCGAGCCGATGATGGCGCAGCAGTCCGGGGCGATCGTCAACTTCCACTCCGTCGAGGGCATGCGCGGCTTCCCGAACGACGCCGTGTACGCAGCCATGAAGGCGGCCGCCGACCACTTCACGACGAGCCTCGCCGTCACCATGGGCCGCCACGGCATCCGGGTGAACGGCATCGGCCCCGACCTCACGCAGACCCCGCAGGTCGACTACATCTCCCGGTCGCAGGGCTTCGAGCACCTTTGGCCCTCGTGGGACCCGGTCGGCCGGATGGGCTGGCCCGAGGACCAGGCCCGGGTGGCGCTCTTCCTCGCGTCCGACATGGCGGCCTTCGTCACCGGCCACAACATCCCGGTCGACGGCGGCACGAAGGCGGGCGGCGGCTGGTACTACTCGCCGCAGGCCGGCACCTTCGTCAACCGTCCCAACGGGCTGTAGGGGCTCCGAGCGAGGCGGCTACCGTCCCACCCATGCTGCGCTTCGACGACAAGGTCGTCATCGTCACGGGTGCCGGACGCAACCTCGGTCGTGAGTACGCCCTTCTGTTCGCCTCGCTCGGCGCGAAGGTCGTGGTCAACGACCTCGGCGTTGCCATCAGTGACACCGACGATGTCGTCGGCGCCCCCGTGAGTGACCCGGGCGCCGACGTGGTCGCGGAGATCGAGGCCGCCGGCGGGCAGGCGGTGGTCAACCGTGACTCGGTGGCCACCCCCGAGGGCGGCGAGGCGATCGTGCAGACCGCGCTCGACACCTGGGGACGGGTCGACGTGGTCGTGAACAACGCCGGTCAGGTCCGCCTCGGCCCGTTCGCCGACTTCCCCGAGGCGCACATCGACACCCTGCTCGACACCCAGCTGCGCGGTCACCTCAATGTGAGCCGCCCCGCCTGGCGTGCGATGGCCGCCCAGGGTGGCGGCCGCTTCGTCAACGTCTCGTCCGGCTCCGCCTGGGGCCTTCCCGGCGGCGCCGTCTACGGCACGGTGAAGATGGGCGTGATCGGCCTGACCCGTTCGATGGCGGCCGAGGGCGACGACGCGGGCATCCGGGCCAATGTCATCACCCCGTACGCCAAGACCCGGCCCGGCACCGGCATGGGGCCGTACCCGTGGAGCGAGACGCTCGGCGAGTGGCTGTCGCCGCGCAAGGTTGCGCCGGTGGTCGCGTGGCTCGGGCACGACACCTGCCCGGCCAACGGCGAGTGCTTCACGGTCGGCGCCGGCCACGTCGGGCTGGTCAAGCTGGTCACGACCGAGGGCTTCGTCGACCGTGACATCACGATCGACTCGGTGGCCGAGCATGCCGACCAGATCATGAACGGCCCGGTCAGCGACGTCACGGCGATCTCGTCCGCCGCCTTCGCGCGCATGTTCGAGGGCTATCCCGGCTGAGCCGCGCGGGCGGCTGCTCACATCGCCGCCCGGGGGGCTCCCGAATCCGTTAGGCCAGATAACTTCTTTGGTAGGTCGGCCACGCGTAGGTACGCGAGCGGCCGGGTTCTTGACGTCACCGCAGCCGGGAAGGCCCCATGAAGATCATCTACACCTATACCGACGAAGCGCCGGCGCTCGCGACCCGTTCGCTCCTGCCGATCGTGGAGGCCTTCGCCGGCAAGGCCGGGGTGCCGGTCGAGACCCGCGACATCTCCCTCGCCGGTCGCATCCTCGCCCAGTTCCCGGACCTGCTGGGCGACAAGGCGGTGCCCGACGCGCTCGCCGAGCTCGGTGAGCTGGCGAAGACGCCCGAGGCCAACATCATCAAGCTGCCCAACGTCAGCGCCTCGATCCCGCAGCTCAAGGCCGCGATCACGGAGCTGCAGCAGGCCGGCTACGCCATCCCGGACTACCCGGAGACGGCCGCCACCGACGAGGACAAGGCCGTGCAGACCGCGTACGACGCGGTCAAGGGAAGCGCCGTCAACCCGGTGCTCCGCGAGGGCAACTCCGACCGGCGCGCGCCGCTGTCGGTGAAGAACTACGCCAAGTCGCACCCGCACTCGATGGGCGCCTGGTCGCCGGAGTCGAAGTCGCGCGTCGTCACCATGACCGGCGGCGACTTCCGGCACTCCGAGCGCTCGGTCACGCTGGCCCAGGACGACGTGCTGCGCATCGAGCACGTCGCCGCCGACGGCACCGTCACGGTGCTCAAGCCGTCGCTCAAGGTCCAGCAGGGCGAGATCGTCGACGCCGCGGTGATGAGCAAGGAGCCGCTGGTCGCGTTCCTCAAGGAGCAGATCGCGGCGGCCAAGGACGCGGGTGTGCTCTTCTCCGTGCACCTCAAGGCCACGATGATGAAGGTCTCCGACCCCATCCTGTTCGGCCACGTGGTGAAGACCTTCTTCGCCGACGTCTTCACGACGTACGGCGACGACCTCGCCTCGGTGGGCGCGAACCCCAACGACGGCTTCGCCGCCGTGCTCAGCGCGATCGAGAAGCTGCCCGCCGACAAGCGTGCGGCGATCGACGCGGCTATCGCGGCCGCGTACGAGAGCGGCCCGAGCATCGCGATGGTCGACTCCGACCGCGGCATCACCAACCTGCACGTGCCGAGCGACATCATCATCGACGCGTCGATGCCGGCCGCCATCCGCACCTCGGGCCAGATGTGGAACCCGGCGGGCGACCAGCAGGACACGCTCTACGTCATCCCCGACAGCTCGTACGCGCCGCTGTACGCCGAGACGGTCGACTTCTGCCGCGAGAACGGCGCCTTCGACCCCGCCACGATGGGTACCACGCCCAACGTCGGGCTGATGGCGCTCAAGGCCGAGGAGTACGGCTCGCACGACAAGACCTTCGAGATCCCGGCGCCCGGCTCGGTGCGGGTCGTCGACAGCTCCGGCGCGACGCTGCTCGAGCACGAGGTGCAGACCGGTGACATCTGGCGCGCGTGCCAGACCAAGGACGAGGCCATCGGCGACTGGGTGCGTCTCGCGGTCGAGCGGGCCCGGGCCACCGGCTCCCCGGCGGTCTTCTGGCTCGACGAGACCCGCGGCCACGACGCCGAGCTGCTGAAGAAGGTGCACGCGGCGCTGCCGTCGTACGACACCACCGGGCTGCAGCTCGAGTTCCTGTCCGTCGCGGAGGCCACCCGCTTCACGCTGGCCCGCGCCAAGGCCGGCGAGGACACCATCGCCGTCACCGGCAACGTGCTGCGCGACTACCTCACCGACCTCTTCCCGATCCTCGAGCTCGGCACCTCGGCGAAGATGCTGTCCATCGTCCCGCTGCTGGCCGGCGGCGGTCTGTTCGAGACGGGTGCCGGCGGTTCGGCGCCCAAGCACGTGCAGCAGTTCGTCAAGGAGGACCACCTGCGGTGGGACTCGCTCGGCGAGTTCCTCGCGCTGGCCGTCTCGTTCGAGTTCCTCGCCGACAAGTTCGGCAACGCGCGGGCGGGCCTGCTCGGACGCACCCTCGACTCCGCCACCGGGCAGATCCTGGAGCTCGGCAAGTCGCCGTCGCGCCGGGTACGCGAGCTCGACAACCGGGGCAGCCACTTCTACCTCGCGCTGTACTGGGCGCAGGCCCTGGCCGAGCAGACCGACGACGCCGAGGCCGCCGCGCTCTTCGCGCCGCTGGCCAAGACGCTCGCCGAGCAGGAGGAGGCCATCGTCGGCGAGCTCGCGGCGGTACAGGGCGCGCCGGTCGACCTCGGCGGCTACTACTTCGTCGACGACGCGAAGGCCGACCAGGCCATGCGCCCGAGCGCCACGCTCAACCAGGCACTCGCCGACTTCTGACCCGACCCGCACCGCACTCCACCAGCACCGTCGACGGCGGCTCATTCGTCCGGTTTCACCCGGGTGAGTGAGCCGCCGCCCGCGTCTTCGGCCGATGGACGCGCGTGCATGCCGACAGGTCGAACCGAGTCCGTCTCCGCCCCACGTCACGCCGCCTGACGGCGTTGGCGGCAGTCGCCCTGATCGGCATCCCGCTCGCGGCCTGCGGCGCGTCGACCACGGGCGACGACCCGAAGCGGGCGACCCCGGCCCCCACGGCGTCCGCCACGGCAACCGCCAAGCCGAAGGCCACGGCCATGTCGTCGGGCTTCGTCGTCAAGCGCGACGGCTTCGCCTTCGAGAACTACGGCAACGAGAAGGCGCCGGTCAACCTGACCTCGGCCGCCATGACGACCCTCTTCGGCGATAAGACGTGTGCGCGGGTGGCCGCCGACGGCTGCACCCTGACGGCCCCGGCGGCCGCCTGGCTCGCCCTCAACAACGCGCAGATGAACGGCGGGCACTGCTTCGGCATGGCCGCCGCGGCCGCCCTGCTCTTCACCGGCGCCATCAAGCCCGACAGCTACGGTGCCGCGTCAACCTACGGGCTCAAGGACGAGGGCAAGGTCCAGGAGCTCATCGCCCGGCTCTTCGTCACCCAGGCGACCGAGCCGGAGGCCACCAGCGCGCGCAGCGTGACCGTGACGCAGGCGATCAGCGCCATCCGGTCGGACTGGCTGTCGGACAAGCTGCCGCTGCTCGCGATCCGGACGAAGGACGGATCGGGCGGTCATGCCGTGACCCCGATCGCCTTCCGTGATCTCGGCGCCGGCAAGATCGAGCTCGTCGTGTACGACAACAATTTTCCCGGCCAGGAGCGGCTCATCACCCTCGACCCGGCCGCCGACACCTGGTCCTACAACACGGCGACCGACCCCAGCCAGCCGGTCGTCCCGTACGCGGGCGACGCGAAGAACCAGCTGACCCTGTTCTCGACCTCGGCCAGCCTCGGCACGCAGGAGTGCCCGTTCTGCCGCGACAACGACAGCCCGTACGTCTACGTCGTGCTGAACCCCGAGTCGGCGCAGGCCGGCATCTCGCTGTCCGTCACCGACCTGCAGGGCCAGCCTATTCCCGGCGTCACCGAGGCACCCTGGCTCTCGGACGACGGAGAGGGCGACGTCCTGCTCCGGGTGCCGAAGTCCGCTCCCTTCAGGGTGGTCATCGCGGGCACCGAGGTCAAGGCCGGCGAGACGGCGGCGGCGCAGGTCAACGTCGTCGGAGCCGGCTGGTCGGACTCGGTGACGGCGGTGCAGATGAGCCGCGGAGAGACCGACTCGATCACGGTCGACCCCAAGACGGGTGACTTCTCGTACGCGAGCGCCGATGCAGAGACGCCGGTCCTGCAGAACACGATCGACGAGGGCAACACGTCCTATTCGTTCGTATTCAAGGGGGCGGCCATCGACAGCGACGGCGGCTCGTACGCGGTCTCGGCCGACCCGGCGAAGCACACCGAGCGCATCGCCTCCGTCGGCACCGGCCCGAGCACCATGCAGTTCGCCTTCCAGCGCATCGACGGCACCGCGACGCAGACGTACACCACCGGCAAGCTGGCGATCAACAGCGGCGAGGCGCTGGTGGCGGAGTACGGCGCGTGGAAGGGCGACAAGTCGTCCCTGTCCGTCGGGCTCGACACCACCGCCAACGGGTCGATCGACCGTCGGCTGACGCTGCAGGACAGCTGACGCGTCACACGGTCGCAACGGCGCGGTGACCCGGCGGCAAGACGGGTCGGCCACGCTCCTGGGGTGAGTACGCCCACCGACGCCGAGCTCGACGCCGCCTTCCTGGGTGCGGCCCGGCCGTTCTGGCACCCCGTGGCGCGCAGCAGCGATGTCGGCCCCGCGCCGTATGCGGTGACCCTGCTCGACGAGCCGGTGGTGCTGCGGCGGTCCGCCGGCGGCGGCGTCGTCGCGTTACTCGACCGGTGCCCGCACCGCGGCGTCCCGCTCTCCGACGGCTTCGTCGACGCGGACGACCTGCTGCGCTGCCGCTACCACCAGTGGGGCTTCGACGCCGCGGGCGCGTGCGTCGACATCCCGCAGCAGCCGGGCCAGCGGATCCCGGCAATGATCCGGGCCGCCCCGGTGCTCGTCGAGGAGGCGGCCGGCCTGGTGTGGGTCTGCCTGGCCGCCGATCCGGTACGCGCCCGGCCGGAGCTGCCCGAGGTCGAGCACAAGGGCTGGGTGTCCTACGTCGGCGAGCCGATGGACTGGGCCGGGCAGGCCTGCCGGCAGGTCGAGAACTTCTGCGACGTCGGGCACTTCTCCGTGCTGCACACCGACACGTTCGGCAACGCCGATGCCCCGGCGATCGACCCGTACCCGGTGACGCGGGACGGCTGGCGGGTCGCGGCCGCGTACGCGTACGACGGGGTCAACCCGGTGGCCCCGCCCGGCCCCGACGGCCGCCGTCCCGCGACCCGGATCGACTTCCGCTACCGCATCGAGCTGCCGTTCACCGTCCATCTCGGCAACGCGCACGGGCCGCGGACCGTCATGTGGTCGGCCTGCTCGCCGGTGAGCGCCACCACCATGCGGGTCTTCTGGGTCTCGGCCTTCGACCCGGGGATGTGGGGCCCGTCGATCGACGAGGCGGGGCTGCAGGGTGTGGAGGACCTGATCTGGGCGCCGGACCGGGCCGTCGTCGCGTCGCAGCGTCCGGTACGGGTGTTCGCCGCGACGGAGGAGGTGCACCGCGCGTTCGACGCGCTTGGCGTCGCCTACCGGCAGGCGCTGCGCACGCTCGGCTTCGACCCTGCGGTTGCCGTGGGTCAGATGGCCGGATCAGATGGCCGCTTCGCGGCGTAACCCGCGCAGCGCCCACACCCCGGCGAGCGGGGGAGCCCAGAAGGTCACGAGCCGGTAGAAGACGACCGAGCTGATGGCCACGGCCGCCGGCATGCCGCCGGAGATGAGGATGCCGGCCAGGGCTGCTTCCGTGGCGCCGGCACCGGCCGGTCCGGGGGCGACCGAGCCCGCCATGCCGCCCAGCATGTAGGCGACGACGAGCCCACCGGCGCCGATCGTGGTGCCGTGCGAGGCGAACTGGGCGGTCAGCATGAAGCCGACCGCCAGGGTGAGCGTGGTGGCGGCCGAGCAGAACAGCAGGACGGCCAGTCGGGCGGGGGCGCGCAGCAGGCCGGCGAACTGCACGCGCAGGTCGTGGCTCAGCCGGCGGACGAAGGCGATGACCTTGGCCGCGCCGAAGCCGGTGGCAGCCGGGTCGTCGGCGCCCGGCCGGCGACGGCGGTAGGTGAGGATGCCCGCCGCGATCGACAGCAGACCCACGGCGGTGGCGAGCACGCCGCTCCAGCCCAGCAGGTTCCAGGCTCCGGCCACGGGGCCGGTCAGCTTGTGCGCCAGGGCGCCGAGCTCGTGGGCCGCGCCGTGCATGCCGAACCAGCTGCCGACCACGATGACCAGGGCGAAGACGATGGCGTCGGCCACGGCGCCGAGCAACCCCAGCGCGCTGAGGACGCTGATCACCTGAGTGCTGTCGCGGTCGTTGCGCATGAGGTAGCGGGCGTTGACGGCGGCGGCCCCGAGGCCGGCCGGGGTCACGCGGTTCGCCGCTGCCGCGGCGAGCTGCACCTTGAACGACTGGCGGAGCGGCAGCGGCAGCCCGGCGGCGGTGCGCAGGGCGACGGCGGAGGCCGCGTAGTGCAGGCCGGCGAGGACCAGCAGTACGGGGGTCAGCTCCCACGGCGCATCGCGGAGCCGGGCGGCGGCGCTGCGGGCGACGTCGCCGACTGACGCGGCGAAGTCGTGATCGGTGGCGGCAGCGGCGGCGAGTGCCACCACGACGAGGATGGCCTCGGCGACCAGCCACTGCCGCGCCGGCAGCCGGCGGCGCCGGACGGCCGCGATGGAGAACGCGTCGGGTACGCCCGGTACTGCGAGCAGGCCCATGGTCATGAGTGGATCGTCGGCGGGAAAGCCCGCGCACTGGAGCAGCTTTTCCGGCCTTGCCGCAACGTACGGCCGTTGTTCAGCCGGTGGACCCGTCCGGGGCCTTCAGTCGCCCGGCGCCGGATCCGACGATCACTGCGTGAAGGGTGCCACGAGGACCGATACGACGCTGCCGACCCTGGGCAGGGGCGGCGACTGGAGCGCGCTCGACGCAGTGAGCGTCGCGGTGACGGACCGGCTCGCGGCCGAATACGCCGCCGCGTCCCCGTACCGGCATCTGGTCCTCGACGGGCTCTTCGACCCGGAGCTGCTGCGCGCGGTGCGCGACAGCTTCCCCGATGTGCCGGCGCAGGCGTGGGGCACCTCCAGCCACCCGCTGCAGCGCAAGCACGGCACCGTCGCCGACGTCAGCCTGCCGCCGGCGGCCCGCGACTACTTCGAGGGTCTGCACGGCGCACCGATGCGCCGCTTCCTGTCGCGACTCACCGGCATCGCCGACCTGCTGCCCGATCCTTCGCTGCTGTCCGCGGGCATGCACGAGGTGCCCGACGGCGGCCGCTTCGAGCTGCACGTCGACTTCCTGCACCAGCCGAAGACGCTGCAACGCAACCGGATCGTCGTCATCACGTACCTGAACGAGGGCTGGCTGGCCGACTTCGGCGGTGCGCTCGAGCTGTGGCACTGGAAGCCGCGCGCGTTGGCCGCGACGGTGCTGCCGGTGCTCGGGCGCACGATCGTGATGGAGGTCGGCCCGCGCAACGTGCACGGTCACCCGCACGCCGTGCACGCCCCGGACGGACGGTCACGCCGCTCGGTGGCGGCGTACTTCTACACGGCGCCCGACCCGGATGCGCAGGCCAGTGCCGAGGTGACCGGTTACGTCGACCGGCCCGGCGCCCGGCTCGGGGTGCGCGCGCTGCGCCTGCTGCATGCGTCGACCCCGCGGTTCCTGGCCGGGCGGGCGCGCAGCGTCCTCGGTCGCCGGCCGTCGCGGTAGCCGCTCAGACCGTCGCGGCCCGCTCGGCATCGGCGATCGCCCGGCGCCGGCGGCGGCCGCGTAACCACTCCCGCCCGGACTCGTAGGCGACCGGCAGGAAGCCCACACCGAGCGCGATGGCGGCGCCGGCCCCGCCGATCCAGATGTTCGCCGAGCTCTGCGCCTCGCGGTTGCGCGTGACGACGACGTCCGCGGCTGCAGACCGCTCGCGGTCCCAGGTGAGCTGGTAGCTGGTGATGTCGGACGGCTCCGGCACGGCGGCCGCGAGCTCCCAGGTGTCTTGCTTGCCGAGGCGCTTGCAGGCCGACTGGGTTGCCGTCGCCATGGTGCTCTCGAGCGGCAGCCCGTTCCAGCTGGTCAGGGTGACCGCGCCGAAGCGGTCGCCGCTCAGGCTCGGCACCTGCGTCACCTGATGGGCCCAGTCGGGTTTGCTCGACAGCGCGGTATCCCCTTTGATCTGGACCGGGATGTACGCCGACCGGTCGGCGAGCGCGAGGCTGCAGTCGAGCGGCGGCACCGTGGTTGTCCCGGTCGGCACGGTGCCGGTCACCGCCTGGCAGGGCTCGGGCTGCGGCTTGGCGCTGCGCGGGGTCAGTGTCGAGCTGTCGTCGAGGACGCAGTCGTGGTTCGTCGTCGCCACGGTCAGGCCGGCGCCCTTGACGTCGGTCATCGTCGCAGCCCCGAGCAGCAGGAGCGCGAACTGCCGGCCGGCCACCTCCTTCGGGAACCACAGGGTGTAGCTGGTGGCGGCGGCGGAGCCCTGCGCGTAGTCGGCGGCCAGGTAGAACTTCTCCGTCTTGCCGAGCGGGTCGATCACCGGGGTGCCGGCCGGCACCGAGACGGCGAGCTGGACGGCGCTCGGCTCGGGCGCGGAGGGCGCGGGGCTGCCGAAGCCCTGCGCCCCGTAGAGGATCGCGAGCAGCGCGACGGCCATCAGGGCGATGCAGCTGAGGTACCAGCCGGCGACCCGCCAGCCCGGCTCCTCGGAGTCGGCGAGCTCGGCGAGCACCCGGTCGAGCGTCGTCGCCGTCTCGTCCAGTCGGCGCGCAGATGCCGCCACTGCCGCCGAGAGCTCCTGGGTCTCGCGGAGCAGGCGAGCGATGTCGCCGGCTCCGGCGGCGTCCCGCTCGCTCCCGGGGGAGGACGTCACCTCGGCAGGCTAGATGATCAGTGACCGCCTTCCGCCCTGCGACACCTCGCGGCAGCGGCACCGCATAGCGTGACGGCGGAGCTGGACGAACAAGGAGGGTGCCGCCATGGCGGAGCAGTTGACGGGTGCGGTCGCGCTGGTGACCGGGGCCAGCAGCGGGATCGGGGAGGCCACCGCCCGGCGGCTCGCGCAGCTGGGGGCCGCCGTCGTCCTGGTCGCCCGGCGCGCCGACCGGCTCGACGCGATCGTGGCCGACATCGAGCGCGAGGGCGGCGAGGCGTACGCGGTGGCCGCCGACATCACCGACCGCGACCAGGCCGCAGGCGCGGTGCAGCGGGTGGTCGCCGAGCGTGGCCGTCTCGACATCCTCGTCAACAACGCCGGCACGCTCGCCATGGGTCCCGTCGCCGAGGCGCCCGTCGACGACTGGCAGCGCATGCTGGCGACCAACGTCGAGGGCCTGGTGCACGTCACGCAGGCCGCCCTGTCCCACCTAGTCGCGGCGGCTAAGACATCGCCGCGGGCCCTGGCCGACGTGGTCAACGTCGGCTCGACCTCGGCGCACACCCAGCGCCCCGGCACGGCGATGTACAGCCTCACCAAGGCCGGCGTCAGCGCGTTCACCGAGAGCCTGCGCCAGGAGATGGTGCCGGAGTCGGTACGCGTCAGCCTCGTCGAGCCGGGCACCGTGGCCACCGAGCTGATCGGCGGGCACGCCCACGGCCCCGGCGGTGTCGAGCTGCTGCAGCCGGACGACGTCGCCGACGTCATCTGCTTCGTCGTGACGCGGCGCAAGCGGCTCGCGCTCAACACGATCCTGCTGCGGGCCGGCGAGCAGACCTGGTAGCCGCCGCGGCAGGCGAGAGCGCGCCGTGAGAGCGTGCCGGGCATGACGAACGCCGAGAGCGGGCAGCGTTGGCGCGGACCGATCGCGCCGCCGAGCCCGGCCGACCTGTCGGACATCTACGCCATCCAGCAGCTGTGCCGCGTGTACGCGCTCGGCATCGACACCCGCGACCTCGACCTGGTGATGAGCGTCTTCGCGCCCGACGCGCAGGTGGCCGGGATGCAGGGCGCGGCGGCAGCGCCGGACTACCTGCCGAAGATCTACGGCGGGGCGATCGTCTACTCCGCGACCCAGCACAACATGACCAACCAGTACGTGGAGCTCCGCGGCGACGAGGCCACCCTGTGGAGCTACGCCATCTGCTACCACATCGAGGAGGCCGGCAACGGCCGCGAGGACCTCGTCGTCGCCGTGCAGTACCGCGACGAGTGCCGGCGCACCCCGGAGGGCTGGCTCATCGCCTCCCGCCGGGCCGTGCCGCAGTGGACCAAGGGCCCGCTGCCGGACGGGGCACGCGCATGAGCTCTCCCGCCGGGCCCGAGGCTGACGGGCAGAAGGTCGTCTTCATCACCGGGGCCAGCCGGGGCATCGGCAAGGCCTGCGCCCTGGAGCTCGCCTCGGCCGGCTTCCGGGTCGCGATCACCGCCCGCACCGTGCGCGAGGGCGAGCAGCGCGACCACTCCTCGACGCTGGCGAGCACCGACCTCACCCCGCTGCCGGGCAGCCTCGACGGCACGGTGCAGCTCATCGAGCAGGCGGGCGGCACGGCGCTCTCGGTGGCGGCCGACCTGCTCGACCCGGCATCGCTCGGCGCCGCGGTGGCGACCGTGCTCGAGCGCTGGGGCCGTATCGACGTCGTCGTGCACAACGGGCGCTACATCGGCCCGGGCCACATGGACCTCTTCCTCGACACCCCGATCGAGCTGCTGCGCAAGCAGATGGAGGCGAACTTCTTCGCCCCGCTGATGATCGACAAGCTCGTGCTGCCGGGGATGGTGGCCCGCGGCGAGGGGACGATCATCGACATCTCGTCCGCCGCCGGCTACGCCGATCCCACCAAGCCGGCCGGCGCCGGCGGCTGGGGCATGGGCTACGGCACCTCGAAGGGCGCCTTCCACCGGGTGGCCGGCTTCCTCGCCGTGGAGCTCGGCGGCTCGGGCATCCGCTGCTTCAACGTGCAGCCCGGCCTGATCGCCACCGAGCGCATCGGGCAGGACATGGCGAAGTTCGGCATCACCAACGAGGGCGCCCCCATGGAGGTCATGGGCAAGGTGGTGCGCTGGCTGTGCACCGAGCCCGAGGCCGACCGCTACAACGGCCACAATCTCGAGGCCCAGTACTTCTGTCACGAGCGTGGTCTGCTGCCGGGCTGGGCCGGCCCCCGGGTGCTCGACAACAACATCCGGTACGACACCGCCGGGGCCGATCTGCTGGCCCTCGAGGAGCAGCGGGCGGCCGACTCCGGCTGACGCTGCAGGCCGGTCCGGAGGCTGCGTGACCGGCGCCACGAAATTCTTGGACTTTCTTCGGCAGAAATTCAAGTCAAGACGTCGAACCGTCCGATGCAGGTGAGGACAGCCACAGCTCTGCTCCGTATGGGCGTGCCGTCCCTCGAAAAGTTGCGCCGAGGGGCCGCTGCCCGACGTCGCGTCTCAGACCGACGCTTAATGGGTGCGCTTCCCACGATCTGCCCGCCTCGCCTCCGTTGCCGTCGCCGCTGCCGGAGTGACCGCGCTCTGCGCCGTCGCCGCTCCCGCCGCCATGGCTTCCACCCCCGTCACGGCGGGCACCATCACCACCCCGGCCGCTGCGGCCCCTGCGGCCACTGAGGTCGGCAGCGACTGGCAGGTGCCGTCGCCCAGCCGGTGGGCCGCCGCCGCCGAGGTGACCGGCCAGGTCGGGACCGCGCAGCGGGTCAGCATCGTGCGGGTGGCCAACGTCGGCGGCAAGCCGACGGTCTCGGTCATCCAGGCGGTCGGGCAGACCAACGCCGAGCAGGCGGTGCGCTCGGCGCAGGAGGCGCCCGGCACGCTCGCGGTCTCGGTCGACGTCCGCCGGTGGGCCTCCGCCGTGACGCCGTCGAACGACACCTACCGCAGCCTGCAGTACGCCCTGGACACGCTGGGCGCCGAGACGGTCTGGCAGCGCACCACCGGCACCGGTGTCACGGTGGCGGTCGTCGACACCGGCGTCGCCGCGGTGCCCGACCTCGCCGGCCAGCTGCTGAGCGGCACCGACTTCGTCACCGGCTCCGGCAACGGCACCGCCGACAGCAACGGGCACGGCACCCACGTGGCCGGCATCGTCGCGGCGAAGGCCAACAACATGGAGGGCATCGCCGGCCTCGCCCCCGGCGTGAAGATCCTGCCGGTGCGGGTGCTCGACGCCGACGGCAGCGGCTGCGACTCGAACGTCGCGAAGGGCATCATCTACGCGACCGACCACAACGCCTCGGTCATCAACCTCTCGCTCGGCGGATCCGGCTACAGCTCCGTGCTGGCGCAGGCTGTGAGCTACGCGCAGTCGAAGGACGTCGTGGTCGTCGCCGCCGCCGGCAACGAGCGGCAGTCGGGCAACCAGCCCGAGTACCCGGCGGCCCTCCCCGGCGTCCTGGCCGTCGCCGCCACCGACTCCAAGAACGCGGTGGCGTCGTTCTCCAACACGGGCAGCTACGTGCAGGTCGCCGCACCCGGCGTGAGCATCGCCTCCACCCTGCCGGACGGTTACGGCTACGACAGCGGCACGTCGATGGCGTCGCCGTACGCGGCCGCCACCGCTGCCCTGGTGCGCTCGGCCAACCCGACGCTGTCGGCCACCGACGTCGTGTCCGACCTGACCGCGACGGCCACCGATCTCGGACCCACCGGCCGGGACGACGCGTCCGGCGCCGGACTGGTCGACCCGCTGAAGGCCGTCTGTGCCGTCAGCCGCTGCGCCCCGGTGGCCGCGGCACCCGCCACGACCCGCTTCGACCTGCAGCGTCTCACCACCAGCGTGGTGTCCGGCACGGTCATCACCGCCCGCGCCCAGCTCCGGAAGGCGAGCGACGGGACCGTCGTGGCCGGCCGGCGCGTGCAGTGGTGCTTCGCCCTGCCCAACCAGGCGGCCCACTGCGAGGCGGCGACCACCGACTCCTCCGGCTGGATCACCAAGCGCTTCACGATGACGAAGACCGGGCGGATCAGCGCCACCTTCGCCGCCGCCGGCGCCTACCGGGGATCGGCGACCACCCAGGCCCTGGTCACCGTCCAGCCGAAGATCACGGTCCGTCTCACGAAGGCCACCGTCGCCGTGACCGTCGCACCGGCGGCCCGCCAGCCGGTGCAGCTGCAGCGCTGGACCGGCAAGAGCTGGCAGGTCGTGCGCATCGCGGTGACGAACTCCACCGGTCGCGTGACCTGGGCCGGCCTCGCTGCCCGGGCGACCGTGCGGGTCGTGGCACCCGCCTACGGCGGCCGCGCGGCAGCGGTCACCACCAGCTACCGCATCCCGTAGCCGCCTAAGGTGGTCGGCGTGCTGCTGACCAGCGTCCGGGGTCCTCGCTTCGCCGTTCACGACCTCGGCGGCGAGGGCCCGGCCGTGCTGATCTGCCACGCGACCGGCTTCTGCGGGATGGCATACGCCCGCCTCGCCGCACTGCTCGCCGCCGACCACCACGTGTGGGCCATCGACTTCGCCGGCCACGGTGATTCCGACCCGCCGGCGGACGACGACTACGCCTGGCACCACCTGATCGAGTACGCGGTGGCGGCGGCCCGGGCGATCTCCCCGCAGCAGCCGCCCGCGGTGGTCGGCCACTCGATGGGTGCGGCCGTCGCCCTGCAGGCGGCCACCGCCCACCCCGGGACCTTCTCCGCCGCGTACGTGTACGAGCCGGCCCTGGTGCTCACGCCCTCGCACACCTCCGACAGCGGCAGCACCACCGACAGCTCGGCCGGCGACAATCCGGTGGCCCGGCCGAATCCCATGGTCGAGGGCGCCCGGCGCCGGCAGGCGTCGTTCCCGTCCAAGGCGGCAGCGCTGCTCCGGTACGCGTCGCGGCGGCCGCTCGCCGCCCTCGAGGCCGGCTCGCTCGCCGCCTACGTCGAGCACGGCTTCGCCGAGCAGCCGGACGGCACGGTCGCCCTGAAGTGCCGTCCGGAGAGCGAGGCCCGGACCTTTCAGGCGGGCGGGGCGATGGCCGTCTCGACGCTGTCAGCCGCGTTGCCGGTGCTGTGCGTCTCGGGCGATCCGGCCGAGCCGCTCGCCGCGATCGTGCCGCCGCTCGCGCAGGCGCTGCCCGACGCCCGGCTGCGCGTGCACCACCACCTGGGCCACTTCGGCCCGCTCGAGAGCCCGGCGCTCATCGCCGACGAGATCCGCGACTTCCTGCGCACGGTCCGGAACGGCGAACCCGTCGAGTCGGCCTCGTAGCGCAGCAGGGTCAGCTGCGGCCGAGCGGAGCTGCTTCAGGTCCGGCAGGCGACGACCGATGGTTTTCCCAGGGCCAAGCAGAGTGCCCGTCGTTGCGCTTTGCCTGAGGTGGTCGATCCGTGCTCGAGACGTCGGTGGACGTTGCCCTGTCCGAGGTGCTCGACGGGGGGCTCATCACCTCCGTCTACCAGCCCATCGTCGAGCTCGACACCGGCCTGACCGTCGGCTACGAGGCTCTCGCGCGCGGCCCGGCCGGGACGTCGTTCGCCGCGCCCGACCAGCTCTTCGCGGCCGCCCGCATCCAGGGTCGGCTGGGGTCGCTCGACGCCGCGTGCCGCACCGCGGCCTTCCGCGGGGCCGAGGCGGCGGGCCTGCGAGCGCCGTGGACGCTGTTCGTCAACTGCGAGCCGGAGTCGATCGACAGCGCCGACTTCACCCTGCCGCGGGCGGCACATCCCGTCGTGCTCGAGCTGACCGAACGCGAGCTCACCCGGCGGCCGGCCGAGCTGCTCGACACGGTGCGGCGGGTCCGCGAGGCGGGCTGGGGACTCGCGCTCGACGACGTGGGTGCCGACCCGGCGTCGCTGGCGCTGCTCACGCTGCTGCGCCCCGACGTCATCAAGCTCGACCTGCGGCTCGTCCAGCAGCAGCCGTCGGAGCGGATCGCCGCCGTGATGAACGCGGTGCTCGCCGAAGCCGAACGCACCGGCGCCCACGTCCTGGCCGAGGGCATCGAGACCGAGGAGCACCTGCAGACCGCCCGCGCGTTCGGGGCGACGCTCGGGCAGGGCTGGTACTTCGCCCGCCCCGGCGCACTCCGGCTGCCGGAGGCCTCCCGCACACCGGGGCACGCGCTCCCGCAGACCGAGCCGCTGGCCGGCGCCGGGTCGACCGGCCCCACGTCGAGCCCGTTCGACATCGCGGCACGGCGCCACCGCCCGCGCGCCGCGGTCAAGTCCCTGCTCATCGAGACCAGCAAGCACCTCGAGCGCCAGGCCGCGGCGTCCGGTGAGACCACCGTGTGCCTGTCCGCCTTCCAGCACCACCGGCACTTCACCGCCGACACCCGGCGCCGCTACGACGACCTGCAGCGCGTCGCCTGCTTCGTCGGCGCCCTGGGCGAGGGCATGCCGGCGCGGCCGATGCCCGGGGTGCGCGGGGCGCATCTCGGCCCGGACGACCCGGTGCGCGGCGAGTGGGACATCGCCGTGCTCGGGCCGCACTTCGCCGCCTGCCTCGTCGCCCGGGATCTCGGCGACACCGGTCCCGAGGCGGCGCGGCGGTTCGAGTTCGTCATCTCCCACGACCGCGAGCTGGTCACCCGGGTCGCGCTCAGCCTCATGAGCCGGATGGCCGACGCACCACCGGCGCTGACGATCACCGGTCCGCGCGAGGCCTCGGACTGAGGTCTCAGGACTGAGGTCTCAGACGGTGAACTGCAGGCGCACGATCTCCTCGCACATCGGGGCGACCAGCTCCCGGCGCACCCGGTTGTGCTCGGCGTCCTCGTCGTAGCGGCGGTAGGCGGCCTCGTCGACGAAGTCACCGACGATCGCGAACGACCAGTTGCCCTCGCGCATCCCGAGGTCGCGACCGGCCTGCAGGTCGGTGCCGCGCACCACGTCGAGGGCCTTGATGGCCGCCAGCGCCGTATCGATGGTGGCGGCGGAGACGTCCGGGCGCACCCGGCCGACGACGACATTGCGGATCATGAAGCTCCCTGGTCGTGGGTTTCGCGGTCTTCGAGGTGTCCGGCGGGGTCGTCGACCGCCGCGATGAGCCGGGTCAGCATCCGGTGCGCGGCCTGCAGCTCGTCGACCGGCATGCCCAGCCGGGCGATCACGGCGTACGGGATGGCCTCCGCCTGCTCCCGCAGCGCCCGGCCGGCGGCGGTGAGCTTGACGTCGAGCTGCCGCTCGTCGGCGGCACTGCGCTCCCGGGTGACGTAACCGAGCGCGTCCAGCCGCTTCAGCAGCGGCGAGAGGGTGGCCGGGTCGAGCCGCAGTACGGTCGCGAGCTCTCGGACCGAGCGTGGCGCGCGCTCCCAGAGCGCCAGCATGACCAGGTACTGTGGGTGCGTCAGCCGGAGCGGCTCGAGCAGCGGACGGTAGATGCCGATCACCGAGCGCGAGGCGACGGCCAGCGCGAAGCAGACCTGGCGGTGCAGCGCGAGGGGATCGTCCCCGACGGCTGCGGCTTCGGGTTCGCGGGTGCTCGTCACAGCGCCGACGATAGCGGGTGCACCATTGGTTTGGGTACCATCCATTTGCGTACTAACGAATCGGTGTGATCGCGAGGGGTTGCCATGGCTCAGGCGCCTGGAGGCGGACGGCGACGCGGCCGGTTCGAGCGGCTCCTCTTCTCGTTCGTGGGCCCGGCCCAGCTCGGCGACGTGAACGCCCCGGTCAAGGCCACCGCGCGTCCCCCGCAGCTGTGCCCCACCTGCCACCGCCCGTACGACGAGCACGAGGTCGTCCGCACCACCAGGCTGACCTACACGCAGTGCCCCGAGGACGTCTGACGGCGGCCGGACGAGCAGCGACCCCCGGCCACGAGGTCGTCGGCCGAGGGTCGCTGCTGGTCGAGCGCCTGCTCAGTGCAGGTCGTACCGGTCGAGGGTCATGACCTTGTCCCAGGCCGCTGCGAAGTCGCGGACGAAACGGGCCGGGGAGTCCGAGCTCGCGTAGATCTCCGAGATCGCCCGCAGCTGCGAGTGCGAGCCGAAGACGAGATCGACCGAGGTCGCCGTCCACTTCGTGTCACCCGACGCCGAGCGTCCCTCGTAGACGTTCTCGGACTGCTCCGACGGCTTCCACGTCGTGTCCATGTCGAGCAGGTTGACGAAGAAGTCGTTCGTCAACGAGCCCGGCCGGTCGGTGAACACCCCGAGTGCCGAGCCACCGTGGTTGGCACCGAGCGCCCGCAGGCCGCCGATCAGGACGGTCATCTCCGCCGCCGTCAGGCCGAGCAGGTTGGCCCGGTCCAGCAGCAGCGTCTCGGGCGCGAGCTTCTCGCCGGCGCGCAGGTAGTTGCGGAACCCGTCGGCCCCCGGCTCGAGCACCTCGAAGGTCGGGGTGTCGGTCTGCTCCTGCGTCGCGTCGGTACGTCCGGGCGCGAACGGGACGGTGATGTCGTGGCCGGCGGTGCGTGCCGCCTGCTCGACGCCTGCGCAGCCGCCCAGCACGATCACGTCGGCGAGGGACGCCTGAGCGGTCGACCCGGCGTTGAAGCGCTGCCGGACGTCGTCCAGGGTCGCCAAGGTGCCGGCGAGCTCCTGCGGCTCGTTGACCTCCCAGTCCTTCTGCGGTGCCAGCCGGATGCGCGCGCCGTTCGCCCCACCGCGCTTGTCGGTGCAGCGGAAGCTCGACGCCGAGGCCCACGCCGCGTGCACCAGCTGGGCGACGGTCAGCCCGGAATCCAGCAGCTGTGCCTTCAGCGCGGCGACGTCGGCGTCCGAGAGCAGCGGGCCCTCCACCGGCGGCACGGGGTCCTGCCAGATCTGCGGCTCGGCGATCCACGGACCGCGGTAGCGCGACAGCGGCCCCATGTCGCGGTGCAGCAGCTTGTACCAGGCCTTGGCGAAGGCGTCGGCCAGCTCCTGCGGCTGCTCGAGCCAGCGCCGCGTGATGCGCTCGTAGATCGGGTCGGCCCGCATCGCGAGGTCGGACGTCAGCATGATCGGCGCGTGCCGGGTGGACGCGTCGTGCGCATCGGGCACCCGGCTGGCCGCCGCCGGATCGGTGGGGATCCACTGCTTCGCGCCGGCCGGGCTGGTCGTCAGCTGCCACTCGTAGCCGTAGAGGTTCTCGAGGTAGTTGTTGTCCCAGCGGGTCGGGCTCTCGGTCCAGGCGCCTTCGAGGCCGCTGGTGATCGCGTCACGTCCGACGCCGGTCCCTTGCGGGTTCGACCAGCCGAGGCCCATGGAGTGCACCGGGCAGCCCTCGGGCTCCGGCCCGAGCAGGGTGGGATCGCCGGCGCCGTGGCACTTGCCGAAGGTGTGACCCCCGACGATCAGGGCGGCGGTCTCCTCGTCGTTCATGGCCATCCGGCCGAAGGTCTCGCGGATGTCGTGTGCCGACGCGATCGGGTCCGGGTTGCCGTTCGGGCCCTCCGGGTTCACGTAGATGAGCCCCATCTGGACGGCGCCGAGCGGCCCGGAGAGCTGCCGGTCGTCGCCGCCTGCTTCACCGGAAGAGCTGTAGCGCTCGTCGCCGAGCCAGGTGTCCTCCGGGCCCCAGAAGACCTCGTCGGGCTCGAAGACGTCGGGCCGGCCGAAGCCGAAGCCGAAGGTGGGCAGGCCCATCGACTCGATCGCGCAGTTGCCGGCGAAGACGAGCAGGTCGGACCAGGAGATGCTGTTGCCGTACTTCTGCTTGACCGGCCACAGCAGGCGCCGTGCCTTGTCGAGGCTCGCGTTGTCCGGCCAACTGTTCAGCGGCGCGAAGCGCTGGGCCCCCTGGCCACCGCCGCCTCGGCCGTCGGCGATCCGGTAAGTGCCGGCCGCGTGCCACGACAGCCGGATGAAGAGCGGACCGTAGTGGCCGTAGTCGGCGGGCCACCAGTCCTTCGACGTGGTCATCACGTCGAAGACGTCCCGCTTCAGGGTGTCGACGTCCAGCTCCGCGACCGCGGCCGCGTAGTCGAAGTCGGCCCCGAGCGGGGACGAGCGGGTGGCGTGCTGGTTGAGCACCGAGAGGTCGAGCTGCTCGGGCCACCAGTCCTGATTGGTGTGCGGCCGGTGCCCCTTCGGCTCGGGCGCGGGAATCGCTGGGTTTTCACTCTCGGACACGTCGCTCCTTCGGTGGGGATACCGCCTGCGTCGCACCATCGTCGCGCGGGAGGGGCAGGTGCGTCACCTCCGGCAGGTGCGCTCAGCCGACGAGGACGGTCGGCCGGCCGGTCATGACGAAGTGGATGCTCGCGGGATCCAGCATGTAGGCGACGTCGGGGTTGACGCGGTCGCGTACCGCGGGGGCCGAGAGCGAATCGACGAACGAGTCGAGCGACTCGAACCACTGCTCGGTGAGGCCGTCGAAGGCCGCCTCGGGATCACGCAGGCCGTGGTTCTGGTCGTAGCCCCACAGCGGGTCGCGCAGCTCGGGGACGGTCTGGAACATGCCGCCGTGGTGCTCGGTCCAATGCTTGTGGAACGCGTCGAGCTCGAGTGCGGAGTTGCGCCGCAGGATGCACATCAGCTTGGCGCCGGCCTGCTCGCGGCGCGGGTCGTCCACGATGACCGTCGGGTCCTCCGTGACGACGATGAGCCGCTCGTCGTCACGGAACTCGCCCGACCGCTCGCGGATCCGGGCCATCCCGGGCTCGGCGGCCAGCGCCCGCATCGCGTCGAGCGAGTCGAACCACAGCACGGCGATGCCGTCCCAGCCGTCGTCCGCGACCTCGTCCTCGGTACGCGCCCGGTCGGCGTCCGACGGCAGCCGGTGGTTGAGCTCGTAGCGCGTCACGTGACGGCGCAGCTCCGGGTCATCGGCCAGCAGCGGACCGTGCACCTCGCGCCAGCTGTCGTGGAACTGCTCGGCGCTCGTACCGGCCTTGCGGCGCAGATACTCGAAGACCTTGACACCCATGCCGTCTCCCCTCGGGTCGCCGCAAACCTAGACCGGGCGGTGCGGAGGGGACCCGTCGGGTGTCGGGCGCGGCGGAGGTCGGACGACTCAGGCGGTCTCCGCCGCGGTCTCGAGGGCGAGCGCGTCGGCCGTGGACCGGTCGAGCGGCGGCCCGTCGAGCGGCTCGGCGACCTTCGCGTCGGGCTTCTGCCGGCGCTCGGTGGCCCAGAGCCAGGTGGCCGGGACGATCGCGATCAACGACAGTGCCGTGAGCCACCAGAAGGTGTGCCGGAACGCGGCGGCGGCACCGACCGGGTTGTGGGCGTGAGCGGTCAGCGAGCGCTGCAGGATCACGGTGGCGATCGCGGTGCCGAGCGAGCCGCCGACGCGCTGGACGATGTTGATCTGGGCGCTGCCGTCCCGGACGTGTCTCTCCCCGAGCGCGCGGAAGGCGACGGCGAACAGCGGCGTGCCGACGGCCCCGAAGCCGACGCCGCGCATCACGTTGACGAAGGTGATCAGCACGTACGACGTGTGCTCGTCGAACGTCGTGAACGGGATCAGGCTGGCCGCGCCGATCAGCAGCCCCGCGATGGCGATCCGGCCGCCGCCGAACCGGTCGGCGATCCGCCCGGCCCGGCTCACCACGAGCACGACGCCGATCGAGATGGGCGCCACCAGCAGGGCGGTGTGGGTGGCGTCCTCTCCCCGCACGATCTGGAAGTAGAACGGCGTGGTCACCATCGCCGAGAACATCGCCCCGGCCGTGAGCAGCGAGGTGATGGTGACGGCGGTGTAGAGCTTGTTGCGGAACAGATGCAGGTTGAGCAGCGGCGCCGCCGAGCGCAGCGCGTGCCGGACGAAGATGCCCAGCAGCACGACGCCGAGCAGGATCGCCCCTCCGGTGGGGACGGCGAGGACGCCGCCCTTCTCGGCCGTCTCCGAGAGCCCGAAGATCAGGGAGACCGTGCCGATGCCGGCCAGGAAGAGGCCGCTGACGTCGAGCCGGCCCGCGTCCTCCGGCTCGTCGGCCGGCAGGATCCGTACGCCGAGGTAGAGCGCGATGATGCCGACCGGGATGTTGATCAGGAAGATCCACTGCCAGCCGAAGGCCTGCAGCAGCAGCCCGCCGATGGTGGGCCCCACGATCGGCGCGATGATCGTCGGCGTCGACAGCACGCCCATGACGCGGCCGAGATTCTCCTTGCCCGCCGCCCGGACGATGATCATCTGACCGACCGGCATGATCAGGCCGCCGCCGATGCCCTGGAGCACGCGGAACGCGATCAGCGAGCCCGCCGACCAGGCCAGGCCGCAGGCGGCCGACCCGATCGTGAAGACGAGCAGCGACAGCAGGTAGAGCCGCTTGACCCCGATCCGCCGGGCCGCCCACGCACTGACCGGGACGGTGGCGGCGAGCGCGAGCAGGTAACTCGTGACGACCCACTGGATCGTGGCGATGTCGGTGTGCAGCTCGCGCGACAGCGAGTCCAGCGCGACGTTGACGACCATCGTGTCCAGCACGGACATGACCGAGCCGAGCACGGTGACGGCGCCGATGCGGCGGACGACCGGGTCCAGCCGCTGACGCGGGGCCCGGGCCGGCACTGGGGCTTTTACGCGGGCTTTCACGCGCACTCCTGTCGCTCGGTGCTCATGCCGTTCGAAGCTCGGGCCCGCGTCCTTCGGGCAACAGCCGGAAGACTCAACGTACGACCGCGCGGTCGGCCGGGTTCCGGCAAGGGGCAGGACCCGCCGTCCGGAATGAGATCTCTGCCGCGCCGGCGCCGTTGAGGTTGCGTGGGCCTGCCCCGGCGCGGGAGGCTCGGGGGCGGTTCACGCATGCCGGTCAGAAGAGCACCGGGTGACCCTGTCACCCGAGTCGAAGGAGAACTGACCGCATGACCATTCAGCATCCGGCCGTGCCCGGGTGGCTTGTCGCGCTCCGTGCCTGACTTTTCACCTTCTGACGCAGCACCTGCCGACTCCGACACCCCGAAACTCCGCATCGCCCTCATCGCGTCGAGTCGCTTCCCGATCCGGGAGCCCTTCGCGGGCGGGCTGGAGGCGCACGTCTGGTCGCTGACCAAGCTGCTGCGCAGCCGGGGCCACTCTGTCTCGCTGTTCGCGGCCGAGGGGTCGGACGTGGAGCTCGGCGCCAGGGCCTTCGCGATGAAGCGGCTGCAGCTGTCGGCGCAGGCCAGGCAAGACGTCACCTTCGACTCCGGCCTGTCCATGGAGGAGCACCACGCCTACCTCGCGCTGATGATGGACCTCGGGCGGGGTGGGTCGGCGGCGGGCAGCTTCGACGTGATCCACAACCACTCGCTGCACTACCTGCCGATCGCGATGTCGCGGCTGCTGTCGATTCCGATGATCTCGACGCTGCACGCCCCGCCGACCCCGTGGCTCGAGTCGGCGATCCAGATCATCGGCCGGTCGCACGTCCGCTTCGTCGCCGTCAGCCGGCACACCGAGAAGGCGTGGCGCCCGACCACCGGGCCGATCTCGGTGATCCACAACGGCATCGACTGCGCCCGCTGGCCGCTCGGCCCGGGCGGTGGCCGGCCGGTGTGGACCGGTCGCATCGTCCCCGAGAAGTCGCCGCACCTCGCCGCCCGCGCGGCTGTGCTGGCCGGGCGCGGCCTCGACATCGCCGGACCGATCATCGACCGCGGCTACTTCGAGGCGGAGCTCGCCCCGCTGCTCGATGACGACATCCGTTACGTCGGGCATCTCACCCACGACGAGCTGTGCAAGGTCGTCGGCCGGGCGAGCTGCGTGCTGGTGACGCCGAGCTGGGACGAGCCGTTCGGGCTCGTGGTGGCGGAAGCGCTGGCCTCCGGTACGCCGGTGGCCGCCTTCGCGCGTGGCGGCATCCCCGAGATCGTCGACGACTCCTGTGCCCGCCTCGTCGCCCCGGGTGACGTGTCGGCGCTCGCCGTCGCCCTCCTCGAGGCCGAGCGGCTGCCCCGGGCGGCCGCCCGCAAGCGGGCCGAGGACTTCTGCTCGGCGGAGGTCATGGCCGACCGCTACGAGTCGCTCTTCCTCGAGGCGGTCGCCGGCCCGTCATGATCGGTTACTACGTCCACCACCAGGGCCAGGGTCACCTGACGCGGGCGGCGTGCATCGCGGCTGCCTCGAGCGAGGACGTCGTCGTGCTCAGCTCGCTGGCTGCGCCGGCGCCGCCGTCACCCTTCGCCGACTGGGTCGAGCTGCCGCGCGACGACGCCGACGGCGACCGTGACGCGACGGCCGGCGGTGCGCTGCACTGGGCGCCGCTGGACTCCGCCGGTCACCGCGCGCGGATGGCGGGCATCGCCGACTGGGTCACCCGCGCGGCCCCGCGCCTCGTCGTCATCGACGTGTCGGTCGAGGTGGCGACCTTCGTCCGGCTGCTCGGCGTACCGGTCGTCGTCATGGCGGCCCCCGGGCGTCGTGACGACCCCGTGCACCAGCTCGGCTACCGGCTGGCGAGCGCGATCCTCGCGCCCTGGCCCCGCGAGGTGTACGACCCCGCCTACCTGCAGCCGTGGACGCAGAAGGTCACCCACGTCGGGGCGCTCAGCCGCTTCGACGGCCGGCCGGTGTCGGCGCCGGGTGGCGGACGTCGGGTGCTCGCCCTGTTCGGCAGCGGCGGGTGCGAGGTGTCCGACGCGCAGCTCACGTCGGCGCAGGCGGCCACCCCCGGGTGGAGCTGGACAGCGGCCGGGGGGCCCGCGAGCTGGACGGCGCAGGTGTGGCCCGACCTGCTGGCGGCGGACGTCGTCGTCGCCCATGCCGGCCTCAACGTGGTAGCGGAGATCGCCGCGGCCCGGCGCGCAGCCGTTCTGCTGCCGCAGCCGCGCCCCTTCGACGAGCAGCACGAGACGGCGAGCGCCCTGCACGCCGCCGGGATCGTCCACGCCGCATCGAGCTGGCCGGCCGCTCCTGACTGGGCTCCGCTGCTGGAGGCCGCGATCGGGCGCGGCGGCGCGGGCTGGGCGAGCTGGAACGCCGGCTCCGGCGCAGCCCGGGCCGCCGAGGTGCTGGCGGGTCTGCATGTCTGAGGTCTCCACCGCCGTCGTCACCGTCGTCGCCGGCCGCCACGATCACCTGCGGGCCCAGCGCCGCGGCCTGCTCGCCGGTGCCGTCGTCCCCGACCTGCACGTGGTGGTCTCTCTCGGCGACCCGGGGGTGGCGGCGGTGCTGGCCGAGCTGCCGGAGCTGCCGACGCTCGAGGTGACGCTGCCCCAGCCGGACCGACGGCTGGCGCTCGCCGCCGCCCGTAACGCGGGTGCACAGGCCGCCGTCGACGCCGGTGCCAAGCTGCTCGTCATGCTCGACGTCGACTGCATCCCCGCCCCCGAGCTCGTCACCGGTTACGCGGCCGCGGCCCGGTCCGTCCCCGGACTGCTCGCCGGCACGGTCACCTACCTGCCCCGGACGCCGGACGGCGGGTGGACGCCGGCCGGGCTCGCAGCCGCGTACGCACCTCACGTCGCGCGTCCGGTGGCGGCCCCGGGCGAGACCCTGCCCGGGGAGCACGCGCTCTTTTGGTCGTTGTCGTTCGCCGTGAGCGCCGCCGACTGGCAGCGGATCGGCGGCTTCAGCACCGATTACGCCGGCTACGGCGGCGAGGACACCGACTTCGCCATGAAGGCCAAGGCGCGCCGCATCCCGCTCACCTGGATCGCCGGTGCCGACGCCTACCACCAGCACCATCCGGTCAGCCGGCCACCGGTCGAGCACCGCGACGACATCCTGCGCAACGGCGCCGTCTTCGCCCGGCGCTGGGGCTGGTGGCCGATGGCGGGCTGGCTCGACGACTTCGAGCGGCTCGGCCTCGCCCGCCGTGCGCCGTGGGGATGGCAGGCGGGCCCGTCGGTGCGCCTGGCGGAGAGCCCGACCCGGCATCCGTACGTCACCGCCGTCCGTCCCACGGGCGCCGTCGCCGTGCACGCCGGACGCCAGCAGGGCTGGGAGCCCGACCCGCTCCTGCGCCCGGAGACGCTCGCCCGGCTCGCCCCCGACCTCGACCTGGTGCACCTGCACTTCGGCTACGACCACCTGAGCGTGACGGAGCTGCAGGCCTGGCTCGCCGCGCTCCGCTCCCACGGGCTGCCGCTGGTGCTGACCGTGCACGACCTGCGCAACCCGCACCACGCGACGCGGGGGCTGCACGAGGCCCACCTCGCCGTGCTGACCGCGGCGGCGGATGCCGTCCTCACCCTCACCCCGGCCGCCGCCCGGCAGCTCGAGGCGGAGTACGGGGTCGCGGCCGAGGTCGTCGCCCATCCCACGCTGAGCGGCGAGCACGACATCGATCCCGGCACCGTTCCGGCCACGGAGACCGGGCTGGTCCTGCTCCATCTCAAGTCGGTCCGGCGCAACGTCTGCGAGCCCGGCCGGCTTGCGGCCGCGGCAGCGCGTGGTGCGGGCCGGGCCGGAGGGCGGCTGCTGGTCGGACTGCACCGCGACCTCGCCGGCGGCCCCGCGCATGCCGAGCTGCTCGCGGCGCAGGCCGAGGCGCCGTTCGAGCTGTGGCTGCACGACCGGCTGGACGACGACGAGCTGCACCGGCTGGTCGGCCGGGCGCACGCACTGGTGCTGCCGTACCGGTTCGGCACCCACTCCGGGCTCCTCGAGCTGTGCCGCGACCTGGGCACCCGGGTGGTCGCACCGGAGTGCGGCGCGTACGGCGGGCCCGGCGGGCAGTGGCCCGATGTCGCCGGCTACCGCAACGACGAGGACTCCGGTCTCGACGAGCCGTCGCTAGCGGCCGCCGTCGCATCGGCCGTGCGCCGTCCGCCGCCGGAGCCGGCCGATCGGGCCGCCCGGCTGGCCGAACGGGAGCAGGTACGCCAGGCGCACCAGCGCGTCTACGACCGGGTCCTGCACGGCCGGATGGTCCGATCGTGACCCGGATCCTGCACCTGGTCATCGGCCCGCGTGAGCACGGCGTCATCCGTCACGCCGAGCTCGTCGCCACCGGCTGCGGCCACGACATCCGGGCGTACGAGCGGGCCGCCGACGTCGATGTGCCCGGCGGCTACGACGTGGTGCACGTGCCGTTCACCGAGCAGCTCTTCGGCCCCGGCGATCCCGCGGAGGCCTTCGACGAGGTGGCCGCGGCCGTACGGGCCTGCGGGGCGGTCCTGTCGGTCACGCTGCACGACGTCCCGCAGGGCAGCAGCCCGCTCCAGGTGCGCCGGCGCGCGGTCTACCGGCGGGTGGTCGCGGCCGCCAGGGGCGTGGTGGTCAGCAGCTGGGCCGAGCTCGCGCACGCCGAGGCCCTCGACAGCCCGGGAGCTCTCACCGAGGGCGTCCGTACCCGGCGGGTCATCCCGCTGCCGGTCGGCGAGGCGGCTGCTCTCGGCGCGCCCGCAGGACGCCCCGAGGGATGGAGCGGTGCCGACGTCGGCGTCCTCGGCTTCGTCTACCCCGACCGCGGCTACGACGCCGTCCTGCGCGCCCTGCCGGAAGGCGTCGGCCTGGTGGCCATCGGGCGCGCCGCCGACCGGCACGCCGAGCTGCCCGCCGAGCTCGCCGGCCTCGCCCGTGACCTCGGCCGGTCCTGGGACGTCACCGGCTTCGTCCCCGACGACCAGCTCGCCGCCCGGCTCGCGGGCATCGCGGTGCCGGTCGCGCCCAACCGGCACTGCATGGCATCGGCCTCCATCGCGACCTGGCTCGCGCACGGTCGCCGGCCGCTGGTGCCGGTCAGCCCGTACACCTGCGAGCTGGCCCGGGCCCGGCCCGACACGCTCACGCTGTACGACCCCGACGATCCGCAGGCGCTCGGCGCCGCGATAGCGCGTGCGCGCGCGAACCCCGCCGGCACCTGGCTGCCCCCGGGCGTGCAGGCCGGGCCGTCGCCCTGCGAGGTCGCCGACGAGTACGGACGGCACTTCGCCGCCTGCGCCCCACCCGTCGCGCCCCGGATCGGCCCGGGGCGGGTGCGGGTCCCCGGCAACCGCTGGGACCTGCTGGACGACATGCGGCCCACCACCGCGCCCACCGTCAGCGTCGTGATCCCGTACTTCGAGGCGCAGCGGCAGCTCGACCTGGTGCTGACCGGACTCGCCGCCCAGACCCACCCGCTCACCCGGCTGCAGGTGATCGTCGCCGACGACGGATCAGCCCGGCTGCCGGTCGTTCCCGCCGACGGTCCGCTCGACGTCACGGTGGTCCGGCAGCCCGACCAGGGCTTCCGCGCGGCGGCAGCGCGCAACCTCGGCGCCGCCGGAGCCGACGGTGACGTGCTCGTCTTCCTCGACGGCGACACGGTGCCGGCTCCTGACTTCGTACGCGAGCTCGTGCGCCTGCCCGCGCTCACCGGTGACGCCCTGGTCGTGGGTCGCCGCGAGCACGTCGACCTCTCCGGATGGACGGGGCACCGCCTGCAGGCGTGGCTCACCGGCTCGGCGACCCCGCCGCCGCGGCTGACCGATCCCGCCTGGCTGCGCGACGGCTATGCCTGGTCGCGGCACCTGCTCGACGTGGACGCCCGGTCTTACCGGTACGTCATCAGCGCGGTGCTCGGGATCTCGGCCGACCTGTTCCGCGAGCTCGACGGCTTCTGCGCCGAGTTCACCGGCTACGGCGGCGAGGACTGGGAGCTGGCCTACCGGGCCTACGTGGCCGGCGGGCTGCTGGCCCACGAGCCTCGAGCGCTCGCCTGGCACGACGGGCCGGAGTGGGCCGAACGTGACGGGGTCGCCGACCGCTCGAAGGAGGCGGAGAGCCGGCGGGTCGCGTACTGGATCCCGGACGGTTCGTCGGCGGTCGATGAGCGATGCTCGCCGTACCCGATGGTGGTGGTGCGTCTCGAGGTGGGCGACCCCGCCGTGGCCGTGGTCGCGGCCCGCAGTGCCCTCGATTCCGGATGTGACTGCGGCATCTGGCTGCACGGACCTGGCGCCGAGGAGGTGGCCGACACCGTCGGCCATCGCCGCGTGGTCACCGGGACGGTGCCGCCCGCCGTCACCGCCCGCGCGCGGGTCGTCGTCACGGCCGCGGCAGGCCGCCGGCCCGGACCGGCGCTCGCCCGGATGAGCGACCTGATCGAGGGCACAGCAAGGTACGGGCTCGTACGCACCCCGGACCTGACGGCCTACGACCAGCGGGCCGTGGCCCGGGCGCGGCGCTGGCACGCCGACCCGTCGGGCCTCGCCGTCACCGCACTCGGGCTCAGCGGGATCGACGTGACCGCACCGTGTTCGTCAGCCGGGTCAGCACCGACTGCACGCTGATCCGGCGCGGCTTGAGCAGCGCGAGCAGCAGTGACGCAGCCTCGCGGCGGCGGGCCACCTGCACGTGCGGGTTGGCGACGACGAGCTGGGAGATCCGCGAGCGGCCGGGGCCGCCCAGGGTCACCAGGGGGCCGCCGGCGTCGACCAGTGTCACCGTGAGGCCGGCGGCATCGATCGCGTCGAGCGAGCGGGTCACCGCCCGGCGGCGGGCCCCGAGGCCGGCCGGCAGCGCGCGGTCGACCTCACGCAGCCGCCCGGCGAACGCAGCAGCGTCGTCGACGGCGACGGTCAGTCGAGACCCGTCGCCGTCGATCCGCGCGACCACCCCATCGACGGTCAGCTGGAGGTCAGCCGTGACGTGCAACGGTGTGGTCGGCGACGTCATCGCGGTGTGCGGGCGTTCTCTTCGGTGGTGATGCGCAGCGTGCCGTTGAGCTTCCAGGTCGCGCGCGGAGCCTCGGTGCCGGTCTCGCGCGGCACCTCGACGGTCATGTTCACGAACTCGTAGTTGATGGCGGCGCCCTTACCCGTGAGGTAGGCCCACATCTCCTTGCCGAGGTCGGCAAAGCTCGTCGTCTCGTGCGACTTGATGTCGCGTGAGCCCATGGCGGCGTCGGTGCTCTCAGTCATTGCTCTCCCAGGTGGTGAACTCGGTGAAATCCGAAGCCCTAACCCTTTACGGGGCCGACCCTTAGGGCAACTCGGACCCCGTGCAGGTGGGGGTCGGCTGCGGCGTAGCGTGCCCCCCGTGAGTGACCTGAAGCAGATCCCGTTCCAGCGGATGGACGGCAGCAGCGAGACGTTGGCCGACTTCGAGGGCCAGGTCGTGCTCGTCGTGAACGTCGCGTCGAAGTGCGGGCTGACCCCGCAGTACGAGGCCCTCCAGAAGCTGTACGAGGAGAAGAAGTCGGAAGGCTTC
Source organism: Frankiaceae bacterium (assembly GCA_965199805.1). GTDB lineage: Bacteria > Actinomycetota > Actinomycetes > Frankiales > Frankiaceae > DATAZK01. Next base: position 2,268,744 of record CBDATO010000001.1, read on the forward strand.
ACGGTCGTCGGCTTCCCCGCCAATGACTTCGCCGGCCAGGAGCCGGGCACCGACGGTGAGATCGCCGAATTCTGCAACACGCAGTACGCGGTCACCTTTCCCGTCATGTCGAAGGTGAGCGTCGTGGGGGAGCAGCAGCATCCGCTGTACGCCGCCCTCACGTCGGCGATCCCGACCGCCGACGGCAAGGCGGAGATGCGCGAAGGCCTGCGCGGCCACGGCATGACCACGAGCGACGACCCCGACGTGCTGTGGAACTTCGAGAAGTTCCTCATCGACCGCAAGGGCGGCGTGGTGGCCCGCTTCGCACCGGCCGTCGCGCCTGACGCGCCCGAGGTGCTGTCCGCCATCGACGGCGCGCTCGCGCGCTGACCCGGCCGTCACCGTGGGACATCTGGACGGCAAGGTCGTCATCGTCACGGGCGCTGGTGGCGGCATCGGACGCGAGCACGCGCTGCTGTTCGCCGCCGAGGGCGCCAAGGTCGTCGTGAACGACATCGGGCTGCGCTCCGGAGCCTCGGCCACCGCCGTGGTCGACGAGATCCGCGCAGCCGGTGGCGTCGCCGTGGCCAACACCACGTCGGCCACCTGGGACGGGGCGCAGGAGATCGTCGATGCGGCCGTCGCCGAGTTCGGCACCGTCGACATCCTGATCAACAACGCCACCGCCGGGGCGACCAACGACCTCTGGTCCTTCACCGAGGCGCAGTGGGACCGCACCATCGGCGTCAACCTCAAGGGCTACTTCGCGATGATCCGCGCGGTCGCGCCGATCATGAGCCGCCGCGGGTCGGGCGCGATCGTCAACACGAGCTCGGGATCAGGCTTCGGCCATCCGGCGATGATCGCGTACGCGACCGCCAAGGAAGGCGTCATCGGTCTGACGCGCACGGTCGCGCGGGAGCTCGGCCGCTTCGGCGTGCGGTGCAACGCGATCCGCCCGATCGCCGTCGGTGTCTCCACCACCGAGTACGCCAAGGACACCGGCCCGTGGATGCAGGTCATGCAGCTCACCATGGGTCCGACGCCGGGCGTCGCGACCACGCAGCAGGCCGACCCCGCCGTCTTCCCGTCGTCGCGGATCGCGCCGATCGTCGTCTGGCTCTGCACGGATGCGGCCGCGAACGTCAACGGCCGGACCTTCCATGTCGGCGGCGACGGCATCTCGCTGCTCTCCGAGCCGAGACCGGAAGCCCGGGTGGAGCGCCCCGGCGGTTGGACCGTCGACGCCCTGGACGAGGCGGCGCCGGAAGGCCTCGTCTCCGGCCTGACGAACCCGTACACGCTCGACGACTTCCCCGAGCTCAAGCGCTTCGACGGCTGAGCGGGCAGGACGGTGTCCGAGCGCCCGGCCGGTGAGTTCGTCCAGTGGCTCGACGACTTCCGGACGGCCTGCTCCGCGGGCGAGGCGGTCGTCGTCGCCTGCGGTGAATGCGTGGCCTGCTGCACGTCGGGCCAGCTCATCCCGGTCGAGCCGGACGAGGCCGAGGCGCTGGCCCACCTTCCCGCCGCGGATCTCTCTCCGATGCCCGGCCAGCCCGGCGCGTACGCGATCCGGCACGACGCGTCGGGTCGCTGCAGTCAACTCGGTGAGACCGGCTGCGCGGTCTACGCCAACCGTCCGCGGGCCTGCCGTACGTACGACTGCCGGATCTTCCCGGCCACGGGGGTGCGGCCCGACAAGCCGCTGATCGCCGCGGCGGCGCAGCGCTGGCGCTTCGGCTACGACTCGCCGGCCTCGCGGCAGCGCCATGAAGACGTGCGTACGACCGCCGTGGTGCTCGGCTTCCCGGGCGGCCTGACAGCGCCCGCCAGCCCCACCCAGCAGGCACTCGGCGCGCTCGCCGCGGTCGACGACCTGTAGTTCCCCGAAGGAGCGCGCATGACGATCGACCCGACCACGGACACCGTCGCCCGGCTCGACGCCGAGTCGATCATCAAGCGCAAGCTCTACGAGATGGGCTACCACCTCGAGGACGGCAACTTCGAGGCGGTCGCCGACCTGCTGGCCGAGGCGACGTTCGGCGCCGACATCATCGGCGCGAAGGTCTTCAGCGGCCGGGAGGAGATCCTCGGCCAGTACCGGCGCACCAACGTGACCTACCCCGACCGCGGACGCGCGACGAAGGAGATCTACTCCAACGCGCTGATCACGGTCGATCTTGCGGCCGGCACGGCCCGGTCGGTCGTCAGCTACACGGTGGCCCAGCAGGTGCCGGACGCGGAGTTCGCGCTGCTGGTGGCCGGGCGCTACCTCGACGAGTGGCGGCGTGCCGACGGCGACTGGGTCTGGACCGACCGCTACATCAAGGTGCAGTACCGCAACGACCTGGCGAAGCACATGCATGTGGGCACCCATCCCTGGTCGGACGCTGCACCGTCCGATGCGAGCGATCACCCGACCGGCTGAACTCACACCGTTCCGAGGACGCCTCGCGGGACGGGGCTTAGCGTGACGATCTCCGCCGCGCCGATCCGCCCTGAGCAAATGAGGCACCGTGTCACGTCGTCGGGCAGCACCGTCCTTTTCGGCACCCGGCTCCGACAGCCCGGCGGTGAAGACGGTCAGCGTCCTGGTCGCCAGCTGGCGCCGCGCCGACCAGCTGCGGGAGGCGCTCGACGGCATCGCGGCGCAGACCCGCGCGCCGGAGCAGGTGCTCGCCGTCATCCGGCCCGATGATCTTCCGGCTCGCGAGGTCATCGCGGAGCGTGACGGCGTCACCGAGGTTCTCGTCCACAAGCCGGGCATCGCGGCGGCGCGGGTCGCCGGCATCACGGCGGCGAGCGGCGACGTCCTGATGTACCTCGACGACGACGCCATCCCGCATCCCGACTGGATCGAACGCACGCTGCGGCACTACGAGAGCGACGCCACCATCGGCGCCGTCGGGGGCCGTGACCTGCTGCCGTACGACACCGGCAAGGTCATCGGCGTCGGCGCGAGCGTCGGGGTCGTGAACCGCTACGGCCGCTACATCGGCCTGCACCACGTCGGCAGCGGCCCGGCCCGTGACGTCGACTTCCTCAAGGGCGCCAACATGAGCTTCCGGCGCCAGTGGTTTCCTGGCCTGGGTCCCGACCCGGTACTGCGCGGCGACGGCATCGAGTACCACGAGGAGACCAGCATCTCGCTGGCGATCAAGCATGCCGGCTACCGCATCGTCTACGACCCGCAGATCCTCGTCGACCACAACCAGGCCGAGCGCATCGGCGACCAGCGGTCGTCTCCCACAGGCCTCGCCCTCTTCAACCGGGCGCGTAACCGGACCTACCTCTGCCTGACGTACCTGCCGGGCTCGCGGGCAGCTCGCTACGTGGCCTACTCGCTGCTCGTCGGCACGCGTGACATCCCCGGGGTGGGCTCGGCGGTGCGCCGGTTGCTCAGCGGGGATCCGCCGAAGCAGGCCCTCGGCGACCTGGTGACCGCCTTCCACGGCCACCTGCGCGGCATCGCCCGCGCCGCGCGCGGCTGACTACGACGAGCCCGCAGCCTCCCGGTCATGCGCTCGGTGGGCTCCACGGCTTGACGAACTCGTTGCCCTCCCGGCCCTCGACCGCCATCAGCAGCGAGGCCGCATCGGCGCCGTCGATCTGCTCGCGGACGATGTCGGCGTGCCCGGCATGACGGGCGAACTCCTCGATGTGGTGCATCAGCTCGAACCGCTCGACCGACGGCGTCGGGGTGTAGACGCCGTCCCACGGAGCCGGCGGATTCATCATGTCGGCGGCCGGATCGGCGGCCCGCACGTTTGCCAGGTAGACGTCGCGGGCTGCGTCGAAAGCCGTGAGGGCATCGGCCAGCGACTCGTCCTCGGTCAACGCGAAGCTGCCCATGAACTGCGCGAACCCGCTCTCGTCCATCTTGGGCTCGGCATCCGTGCCGCGCACCGGACGCTGGGTCAGCACCCAGGCCGTGTGCTTCACGAGCCCTCCCACCGACAGGATGCTGCGGCAGGGCGTGAGCCGGGCCTGCTCCTCCGTCAGGCCGTAGGCCGAGGCGCGGATGGAGTCGAGGTTCTGCTCGAGGAAGCCGAGGATGGCCTCGTGCTCACTGTGCTTTCCCGGACCGAACATGGGACCTCCTGCTGAGCAATCCACTGCGACGACGCTCGCGATCGTGACAGGGGGGTCCGACAAAATCGGGCCCGCAGCTGCGCCGCTCACGTTCGCCGTACGGGTTTGGTCGGCGGGTGGAAGTGCCGGCCGGCTCGCGTTGGGGGATGGAACGTCAGGTTCCGCGAAGCGGTGCCGGTGACCCTCCAGCCGCCTTCGTGGACCAGGTGATGGTGGTAGTGGCACAGCAGGATCAGATTCTCGAGGTCGGTCGGGCCGTGGTCCTTCAGCCATTCGCGGATGTGATGTCCGTGGCACCAGGCCGGAGGCCGTTCGCAGCCGTCGAACCGACAGTGCCTGTCGCGGACGTGCAGCGCGGTTCGTTGAGCATGGGACACGGTGCGGCGCGATCGGCCGGCGTCGAGGATCTGCCCGTCGCCGGACAGCGTCATCGGCAGGATGTCGGCGTCGCAGGCGAGGCGGCGGATCGCGGCGGCGGGCATCGTGCCGCCGCCTTCGACGTCACCGATGCCGAGCTGATGCTTCAGGACGTCGAACGGCACCGTGACGATCACTGTCGGCTTCGCGGCGGCCGCCGACTCGCATTGCTGGTGGGCGAGAGCTTCACGGGCGAGCTCGGTGAGGGCGAGCGCTCGGCGCAGCTTGGGTGATGGGGTGGGTTCGCCGCCGGCCGCAGCCGAGGGTGGGCCGAGGAAGCGTTCGAGGGCGCTGTTGACGATGGCGCCGGCTTCGGTGTTGAGCCAGCCGGTGACGCGGTATCCGCCGGTGGTGTGGCTCATGGTGAAGCCTTGCCGGGCGAAGTCGGCCTTGTCCTTTTCGGCGGCGACTTCGGGGTCGACGAGGGTGCGGATCGAGTCGATGAGTCCGCGTAGGTCGCTGATGGTGAGGGCGGGCGCGTCTTCGGCGAGGATCCGTTCGGCTTTGGCTGTCGCTTCGTCGTTGAGGCCTTCGACGCCTTTGGCGATCTCGGCAGCTTTTTCCATGCCTATGCGGCCGTCGGCCCACACCTGGCGGGTGACGGGCAGCGAGTCTTACAGTGACCGGCCGAGGCGGACGCGTTGGTTGACCCAGCTGCCGGTCTCGCCGGTTTCGCGCTTCAAGAACGCGACGGTCGAGCTGGCGCCGGTGCCGGAGGTCTGCCAGACACCGGACCGGTCGATCTGCTCGGCGGCCAGGCATTGGGCGAGCTCGAGTTGCCGTCCGGCGGCGGCCAGTTCCTGCAGGAGTTCGACGGCGGGCTGGCCGCCGACGCGTTCGCTCAGACCCGCAGCAATGGCGGCGAGGAGGCTGGTCGCCTCACCCGCCATCCGTTGCAGATCCGATGGGAACATAAGTTCGATACTACCGGCCGATATCCGCCCCGACCAGGGAAAACAGCTGCCTGTGGACGAACGCTAGCTGCCCGGGTGCACCGTGAAATGGGTCCGCAGTCGGGCGAGCAGGTGGTGGTGGCGCTCTTGGTTGTCATGCCCCCGGTGCTGCCGGCCTGAGCGCAACACCTCGCCGGTGAAGCGCTCCTGCCGGTAGCCGGCCTCGGTGACCGCCGAGTAGAGCGCTGCGGGATAGAGCCTGCCGTCACTGTTCATGTCGACGAACGTGCGCGCCTGAGGACGGGCCCGGCATCGGGAACTATCCCTATCCCCGGCCGGCCCACCTATCGCCGCCGGCGACTAGGCCCCTCAGATACCGCGTCAGACGGAAAAGTGCTTGCAGGGACCGATGAGGATGGTGGGCGTGAGCAGTGACCCGTCGCCGCAGGCGAGCACGTTGGTCGGACGTGCCGGGGAGCTCGGCGAGCTCATGCGCCTGGTCGGGCTGACGGGCGCGGCGACTGATCGTCCGGCCACCGGGGGAGCCGTGCTGCTCGGCGGCGATGCCGGGGTCGGCAAGACCCGGCTGCTCACCGAGCTCGGCGCCATGGCGCGCGACCGCGGCTGGTACGTCCTCGTCGGCCACTGCCTGAACTTCGCCGGTGACTCGCTGCCGTACGTGCCGTTCTCCGAGGTCTTCGGCGCGATCATGCGCGACGCCCCGGTCCTCGGCGGCACGCTCCTGCAACAGGCGCCGGCGCTCGCCCGCCTGCTCCCCGGCCGGCGGGTGCTCAGCGACGCGGGTGACGACTCCGGCGACCGGCAGGGCGCCTACTCGCGGGAGGAGCTCTTCGAGGCCGTGCTGGGTGCGCTCGAGCTGGTCGCGCGCGGCGCGCCGGTGCTGCTGGTGGTCGAGGACGTGCACTGGGCCGACCCCTCGACCCGGGATCTGCTGCGCTTCATCTTCACGCGCCGGCTCCCGGCAGCGGCTGCGGTCGTCGTCTCCTACCGCGCCGACGACCTGCACCGGCGCCATCCGCTACGCGCCGATGCCGCCGAGTGGGCACGCCTGCCCGGCGTGACGCGGCTGATGCTGGCGCCGCTGGGCGAGGAGGCGGTGCGCGCGATGGTGCACGAGCTGCAGCCGGCCGGGCTGCCGGAGACGGCCGTGAGCAGCATCGTCAGCCGCGCGGAGGGCAACGCGTTCTTCGTCGAGGAGCTGGTCGTCGCCGCGCGCCGGGGCCAGCCCGTGCTGTCGGCCGACCTCGCCGACCTGCTGCTGGTGCACCTCGACGCCGCCGACGCCGACTCCCGAACGACGCTGCGGGCCATCTCGGTGGCCGGCCGCAGCGTCACCCACACGCTGCTCGAGCGCGTCGTCGAGCGCAGCGGGCTGGAGCTGGACCTCGACCGGGCGCTGCGTACGGCCATCGACCGGAGCCTGCTCGTCGCCCGCGCGGAGGGCTACGCCTTCCGGCACGCGCTGCTGGCAGAGGCGGTGTACGACGACCTGCTGCCCGGCGAGCGCACCCGCTGGCACCAGGCGTACGCCGACGTCCTGGGCTCCGGCGCGGGTGACGGCACCGCGGCCGAGCTGGCCCGTCATGCGCTGGCCGCCAACGACGCGACGACGGCGCTGCGCGCAGCGATCCGGGCCGGCGACGAGGCCATGACCGTCGGCGGCCCGGCGGAGGCCCTGACGCACTACGAGATGGCGCTCGGGCTGCTGGCCCGGCCCGGGGCGCCGTCGCCTGACGGCCAGGCCGCGGTGGACGGCATCGAGCTGGCGCTGCGGGCCAACGAGGCGGCGATCGCCGCCGGTCAGCTGCACCGCGCGCTCGGGCTGCTCGAGGAGACGCTGGCGCAGCTGCCGGCCGACACCGACCCCGAGCGCCGGGCCACGCTCCTCACGGCCGTCGCCAACACCGCCATGCTCGACGACTCACCCATCGACGCGCTCGCCCTCACCACCGAGGCCTTGCTCCTCGCGCCGGCGGAGACGCCGCTGCGGGCCCGGGTGCTGGCGGCGCATGCCCGCGCCAATCGCGTACGCGGTCGGGAGGAGGACGCCTGGCGCTGGGCCACCGAGGCCGCGGAGCTCGCGGAGCGGCTGCAGCTGCCGGCTGTGCTGTCCGACGCGACGACGACGCTGGGCCGGCTCACGCCCGACCTGCAGCCGGAGCAGGCACTGTCCGCCGAGGCGGCGTTCCGGGCGAGCCTCGCCCAGGCCCGCGAGGGCGCCGACATCGCGGCGGAGCTGCGCAGCGCCCACGGGCTCGGCATCCTCTACTACGAGGTCGGCCGCCTCGAGGAGGCCAAGCAGTGCTTCCTGCAGGCCGCCGAGCGGGCCGGTCACATGAGACGGCCGTGGGCGCCGTACGGGCTCGACGGGCGGTTGATGGCGGCCCTCGTCGGCTACATCCGGGGCAACTGGGACGAGGCGCTGCACCTGACCGACGTCAGCCGGGAGGGGCCGCCCGCGTTGGCGTGGTCGGCGCTGCGGGGGGTCGCCCTCGGCGTCGAGGCCGGCCGCGGCGAGGCCGCCGAGCTCGAGCGCCTGCCGGAGCTCCGGGCGGCCTGGGAGCGAGACGGGTTCATCGCGGTGACCTGTGGCAGCGCGGCCATCGACCTCGCCGGCCACGCGGGCGACTGCGCCCGGGCGGTGGCGGTGCACGACGAGGTCGTCGAGCTGGTCAGCCGGCTGTGGGAGAACCCGATCTTCCAGGCGCGGCTGCGGCTCAGCGGCCTCATGCTCGGCCAGCTCGCGGCAGCAGCGCGTCGCGCGGGCTCCGCGGAGCGGCGCGGCCTGCTCGACCGGGGGGACGAGCTGCGCACGGTGGCGGAGGCGGTGGGTGCCCGGGCCGTACGCCGGGGGCCGGAGAGCCAGGCCTGGCTCGCCCGCGTACGCGCCGAGCACGGCCGCCTCACCGCCCTGGGAGACGGGACGCCGGCCCCGCCGCACGAGCAGGTCGAGGCCTGGACGGAGGCCGTCGCGGCGTTCGACCGCTTCGGCCACGTCTTCGAGGCCGCCCGGTCGCGGGCCCGGCTCGCGTCGGCCCTGCGTGCCGCAGGACAGGTCAAGCGCGCCGAGGAGGAGGTCGCCCTGGCCCTGCCCGTGGCGCGCGCGCTGGGTGCCCGACCGCTCCTCGTCGAGCTGCGTGGCTCCGGGCCGACGGGCACGGCAGCGGAGGCCGGGCCGGCCGACCTCACCGCCCGCGAGCACGAGGTGCTGACGCTGGTGGCCCAGGGCCGCAGCAACCGGCAGATCGCCGAGCAGCTGTTCATCAGTGCCAAGACGGTCAGCGTGCACATGTCGAACATCCTGGCCAAGCTGGAGGCCGTCAGCCGTACGGAGGCGGTCGCCGTCGCCCGCCGCAAAGGCGTGCTCCAGGGCTTGCTCTAGGTCGCGGCGCGAGGGCGGGTGAGCACATGCACGACGCAGCCGGCGAGCAGCGCCCAGAAGGCGGCGCCGACCCCGCCGATGGTCGCCCCCGACGCCGCGAGGCACAGCGTGACGACCGCGGGCAGCGGTGACGACGACCGGCCGAGCGCCTGCATCAGCGCCCCGCCCAGCGGCGCGAAGAGGGCGATGCCCGCGAAGGCGGCGATGATCCCGGCCGGTGCCGCGCTCGCTGCCGCGACCACCAGCGGCGACGCGCAGCCGAAGGCGATGTACGTCGCTCCGGCCGTCACGGCTGCCACCCAGCGGCGGCTACGGTCGGGGCCGGCGTCGGGTCCGGCGGCGAGCGTCGCGGCGATCGCGGACAGGTTGATGGCGTGCCCGCCGAGGCTCGCCGCGAGCGCGGTGGCGCCGCCGGTGTACAGCAGCGCGGGCCGCCACGGCACCTCGTAGCCGAGGTTGCGCATCACCGCGACGCCCGGGATGTTCTGGCTGGTCATGGTCACCACGTAGAGCGGCAGCGCAATCGACGTGATCGCGGCGAGCGTCCAGTGCGGGGTCGTCAGGGTGAGCCGCGGCAGGACGCCGTCGCCGAGCTGCAGCCGGCCGAACGCGCCCGAGACCGCCACCGCCACCAGCGCCACGACGAGCGTCAACGGGACGGCCCAGCGCGTGGCATAGCGCTGCGCGACCGCCCAGGCGAGCAGCATGCAGCCGATGGCCCACGGAGCCTCGTCGAAGTCGCGGAACGGCTGCAGGCAGAGCTCGAGCAGGATCCCGGCCAGCATGGCGCTGGCCACCTCGGCCGGGATGCGCCGGATCGCCCGGGCCACCTGCGGCACCAGCCCGGTCAGGGCGAGCAGGATCCCGGTGAGGACGAAGGCGCCGATCGCCGCCGCGAAGCCGCCGTCGGGTCGGCCGGCGGTCACCAGCAGCGCCGCACCCGGGGTCGACCAGGCCATCGTGACCGGACGCCGGTAGACCAGACCGAAGACCACACACCCGGCGCCCATCGTCAGGCACAGCACGAGCAGACCGGACGACGTCTGCGCGGCATCAGCGCCGACCGCGCGCAGGCCGGCGATCACGACGGCGAACGACGAGCCGAAGCCGACGACGCCCGTGATCAGCCCGGCGACGATCGGCATGCTCATGGCGCCGGTGGTGCCGCTCGCGGACGGCCGTGGTGCCACGCCACGAACCTAGAGCGTTCGCAGCGGGATGCCCGTCAGTCGGCCGCCGGCTGGTAGCGCAGGCCGTCCATGAGCAGCCGCGAGATGCGGCTGGCCTGCTCCTGCCAGCCCGGGCCGTCGTTCGCGAGGCAGACGCCGCTCAGCGCGCGCAGCACGTCGGTCCCGTCGACATCCGCCCGGATCTGCCCCGAGGCCGCGGCCGCGTCGACGAGGTCACGGATGGCGGCGTTCATCCGGTCGTGGGTGTACTGGAAGAGCTCGGAGTCGGCCGACAGCACCGTCTTCAGATGCGCCGCGAGGCCCTTCTTGCTGGCCACGTACGCGACGAACTGCTGCATGAACTCGGACAGTGCCTCGTCGGGCGGCAGGGTCTCGAGCAGCTGCACGGCGCCGTCGGTGAGCTGGTCGACGTTGCGCCGGAAAATGACTTCCATCAGCGCTTCGCGGTTGGGAAAGTGCCGGTAGAGCGTGCCGATGCCGACCCCGGTCTGACGTGCGATGTCCTCCAGCGAGGCGTTGGCACCCTCCTGGGTGAAGACCTCGGTGGCCACCTCGATCAGCCGCTCCCGATTGCGGCGCGCGTCAGCCCGCATCGGGCGACCGTCGACGGCCCCGTTCACGTCAGCGTGTCTCCTCGATGAGATTGCGACCGCAAATGCGTTGCAAGCGGAGGGTGCCTCCAGTATGTTACCGGAGGCAGCTTCCGCTTCGACCACTGTAGGTCGGAATGCGTGGGGCGACCAGACGCTTTGAGTGCCTCGAACCGCGCGGCACAGTGCCGACGCGCAGAACGGAGAGATCCCGTGGCAACCGACACCACTGCCGCCGTGGGTGGCAACACCTCGGGCGGCGACACCACGGGCGGTGCCCCACGAGATCGCCGCTGGTTGGCGCTCGCGGTCATCGGCGTGGCCCAGCTCATGATCATTCTCGACGCCTCCATCGTCAACATCGCGCTCCCCCAGGCGCAGGAGGCACTGCACATCAGCGATGCCACCCGGCAGTGGGCGCTGACCGCGTACACGCTGACCTTCGGCGGCTTCCTGCTGCTCGGTGGTCGGATCGCCGACTTCATCGGCCGCAAGAAGGTCTTCCTGATCGGCCTCGCCGGCTTCGCCGCGACGTCGGCGCTGGGTGGCTTCGCCCAGTCGGCCGGCTGGCTCTTCGGGGCACGTGCCGTGCAGGGCGGGTTCGCCGCGCTGCTGGCCCCGGCCGTGCTGTCCCTGATCACCACGACCTTCACCGAGCCGCGCGAGCGGGCCAAGGCGTTCGCCGTGTACGGGGCCATCTCCGGTGCCGGTGGCGCCGCCGGGCTCATCGCGGGCGGTCTGCTCACCGAGTACCTGAGCTGGCGGTGGACGCTTTTCGTCAACGTGCCGATCGCGGCCGCCGTCGCCATCGCGTCGCTGCCGCTGCTCAAGGAGAGCAAGGCCGAGGGTGACCACACCTACGACGTGCCGGGGGCCATCCTCGCCACCGGTGGTCTCGCTGTCCTGGTGTACGGCTTCACCGAGGCGTCGCTGCACTCCTGGACGGCACCGCTGACCCTCATCCTGATCATCGCCGGGGTGCTCGCGCTGGTGGCCTTCGTGTGGTGGGAGTCGCGGGCGAAGAACCCGATGCTGCCGCTGCGCGTCGTGTGGGACCGCAACCGCGGCGGCTCCTACATCGGCTTCTTCCTGGCGACGATGGCGATGTTCGCCTTCTTCCTGTTCCTCACGTACTACTTCCAGCAGGTGCTGGGCTACTCGGCGCTGCGTGCGGGTGTGGCGTTCCTGCCCTTCCCGGTCGGCGTGATCATCTCGTCGGTGATCGCCTCGAGGACGTTGCCGATCTTCGGCCCGCGCATCCTCGCGACCGCCGGCTTCGTCTCGGCGGGGCTCGGTCTGCTGTGGCTGACCCAGCTGCCGGTGGAGTCGTCGTACGCCCTGCACGTGGTGCCGGCCGAGATCCTGATCAGCCTCGGCATGGGTCACGTCTTCGTGCCGCTGTCGTCGAGCGCCCTGCTGGGTGTGCCCAACCACGACGCCGGTGTGGCGAGCGCGCTGGTCAACACCATGCAGCAGGTGGGCGGGTCACTCGGTGTCGCGTTCCTCAACACGATCGCGACGAGCGCCACCGCTAATTACGCGCTCAGCCACGGCGGCAATTCGCCGGCGGCGGTGGTGCACGGCTTCACGACCACCTTCGCGATCGGGGTGGGCATCTTCGCGGTCGCTGCCATCCTCACCTTCCTGCTGATCCGCGGGCAGGCCCGGGGCGGATCGGGCAGCGAGGGCGACGCGCAGACGTCGGGCCTCGGGGCCACGGCCGTCCCCGTCGGCTAGCTCCACCCGTACGACCGACCGGCCCCGTTCCCCTCGCCTTCCGCGACGGGAGCGGGGCCGGTCTCGTTCACTCCTCCTCGTCGCGCAGGAGCCGGATCTCCTCGGCGTCGAAGCGGCCCTGCAGCTGGCGCAGCACCGTGTCGTCGATCCGTCGTTCGTCGCGCAGCCGCACGACGGCGGCCCGCTTGTGCCCGAGCAGCGCGAGCCGGAGCTCCTCGTAGCTGTGGTCGTGCCCGTCGTCCCCGACCGGAGGCGCCCCGTCGCGGAGCCGGGCCGCCCGCTCCTCGAGCTCCGAGCGGTAGCGCTCGACGTACTCGGCGGGCGTGCCCAGCTCGGCGGCCACCCGGTCCAGGTCGGACTGGGCCGCCGCGATGGAGGTCTCCTCCGCGAGCCGCCGCTCCTCGACGAGGGCCTCGTCGGGTGGCAGCCGGGCGAAGCGGATCACGGCGGGCAGCGTCAGCCCCTGCACGACGATCGTCACCGCGATGACCGCGGCCGTGACGAAGATGATGAGCGAGCGGTCCGGGAACGGGGAGCCGTCCTTGACCGTCTCCGGGATGCCGAGTGCAGCGGCGAGCGAGACGGCGCCGCGCAGCCCGCACCAGCCCATCGGCAGCCGGCCGCGCCAGCCCACCCGGCGAAGGCGCTGCTGCGGCCGCCGGTCGAGCGCCCGGATGATGTACGGGGTCGTGTTGAGCCAGGCCAGCCGGGCGCCGACGACGACCACGATCGCGGCCAGCGCCAGGTAGGCGGCGTGCGCCACCGAGGTCGCGCCGAGGCCGTTGACGGCGGTGCGGAACTGCAGGCCGACGAGGACGAAGAGCGCCCCGTTCAGTACGTAGGTGGACAGCGTCCAGAAGGCGTTGGCCTGCACCCGGGTGCGGGCGCTGATCGCGCCGCGCGGCCCGACCTGGCTCATCCGCAGGCCGCAGGCGACGACGGCCAGCACCCCGGAGCCGTGCAGCAGGTCGGCGAGCAGGAAGGCGGCGAACGGGGTGAGCACGCTCACCGTGTTCTCCAGCAGCGGCTCCCCGGCCATTCGGCGCGCGTAGACCACGAGCTGCGAGACGACGAGCCCCACCACGATGCCGACCGCGTACGAGAGGCCGAAGCGTCCGAGGATGGTGCCGGGGTCGGACTGCTGGGTGCCGCGGGTGACGCCGACGGCGATCGCGTAGATGACGAGCGCGGTGCCGTCGTTGATCAGGCTCTCCGCGCGCAGGGTGGTGAGGGTGCGCCGGGGCATGCCGCGGGCCAGCGCGGAGACGGCAGTGGCGTCCGTCGGGGCCACCACGGCGCCGAGGGTCCAGGCGGGTCCCCAGTCCATGCCCATCGCGTGCGCGGTGGCGGCGACCGCGGCGGCCGTCGCGATCACCAGGCCGATGCTGGTCAGCATGATGACGCGGAAGTTCGCCCTGATCTCGCGCAGCGAGGTGGTCAGGCACTCCCAGTAGAGCAGCGCGGGCAGGAAGAGCAGCAGCACGACCTCGGACGGCAGCGTGACGGCCGCGAGGTCACCCCAGATCGACAGCAGCGCCCCGCAGCCGAGGAGCAGCACGGACTCCGGGACGGAGAACCGCCGGCCGATCAGGCCACTGCCGAAGACGCAGACGCCGAGCAGGACCACGAGCTCGAGCCCGAGCATGACTCCTCCGATCGGTGTTGATCAGACGCCATTCTGCTAGCGCGTGAGCAGGAGCCCGAGTGCCGCGGCGCCGACGGCCAGCAGCAGCGTGCCGAGGCCGTTGGCAAGGGCCTGGCCGTACGCCTGGCGCTGGACCAGTCGTACCGTCTCGAAGCTCGCCGTGCCGAAGGTCGTGTAGCCGCCGCAGAAGCCGGTGCCGGCGATGAGCCGCAGGTCCGTGGAGCCGCCCCGGTACAGCACGAGGCCGGTGAGCACGCCGAGGGCGAACGAGCCGCTGACGTTGATGAGCACCGTCGCCCACGGGAAGTCCGTGGGCCGCAGCCGCCGGATCCACCCGTCGAGCAGGAAGCGTGCCGCAGCGCCGAGGCCGCCGGCCAGGCCGATGAGCAGCGTCACGTCGCTTTCCTGTCGCCGGTCCGCCTGGCGGTGCCCGCCACGATGCCGGCCCCGGTGGCGATCAAACCGGCGGCCAGCGTGACGAGCAGGTAGCCCACCGCGAGCCCCGGGCGGTCCGCGCGGACCAGCAGATCGGCCTCGACGGCGAACGTGCTGTACGTCGTGAGGCCGCCGCAGAAGCCGGTGCCGCCGAGCAGTCGGGCCTGTCGCCGGCGGCCCACATCGGGGCCCGATCGGGCCAGCGTCTCGAGCAGGACGCCGAGCACGAAGGCGCCGGCGAGGTTCGCGGCGAACGTGCCCCACGGCCAGGCGGCGGTTTGGGCGGGGGCGGCGAGCTCGAGCCCGTAGCGCGCCACCGTGCCGGCGAAGCCGCCGGCGGCCACGAGCAGCACCGAGGCACCGGGGAGGTGTCGCCGGTCGGTCGCCGGTGCGTCGGGATCGATCGGCAGCTCGCCGCGTGCGTCGGCCATCGGGCCGTTTTCTCCCGCCATGTCATCCCTCGCCCGGTGACGAGACGCCGCCGGTCGCCGGCAGCCGGGCCGAGTAGATCGAGTAGCCGTCCAGCCACCGGCTCGTCGCGGTCGCGAGGACGGTGGCGACCATCATCGGCGCCATGATCGCGAAGCCGCTGTGGGTGAGCTCGACGACGAGCGCCACCCCGGACAGCGGTGCCTGCATCGCGGCGCCGATCATCGCCGCCGCCGCGACCATCGCGTTCGCGCCCGCCGGGGTGCCGCCCCACAGGTGCGACCACGCGAGACCGAGGAATCCGCCGAGCGCGGCGCCGGTGGCGAGCACGGGGGTGAACAGGCCCCCGGACGCGCCGCTGCCGAGAACGAGGCCGGTGACGAGCGGCTTCAGCGCGAAGAGCACGAAGAGCAGCAGCAGGCCGCCGTGCCCCTCGAAGGCGGTGCGGGCGATCCCCTTGCCGTTGCCGAACAGCTGCGGGTAGGCGAGCCCGATCAGCCCGAGTACGGCGAAGGCGGCGACCGGAGCGGCGACCGACCGCCAGCCGGCGAGCCGGTGGTGGCTCAGCCAGCCGATGCCGCGGATGTAGCCGGTCGCGAGCAGCCCGATGACCGGCCCGAGCAGCACCGCCCACACGAAGAGGGACGGGCTCGCCGCGTAGCCCGGGATGTTCAGATACGTCGCCTCGACCGGCAGGTAGATCCAGGCCGTCGTGGTGGCGATGCAGGTGCAGGCCGCTGCCGGCAGGATCGTCGGCAGCGTGATCCGGCCGATCAGCACCTCGGCGGTGAACAGGGCCCCGCCGAGCGGCACGTTGTAGACGGCGGCGAGCCCCGCCCCGGCGCCGCAGGCGACGAGCAGCCGGCGCTGCGCCGGGTGCAGGCGCGTCCAGCCGGCGACGATCCCGCCCGACATGCCGCCGAGCAGCTTGGGCGCGGCCTCGCGTCCGATCGAGGCGCCGAGCCCGATGACGACCTCGGAGATGACGGAGGTGCCGAGGCAGCGCCGGGGTGACAGCACCCCCGTGCCGTTCCACACCGCCTCGTCGATCTCGGACGGCTCGCCGCGCGTCGACCGGCGCAGCAGATACCAGGCCACCCCGCCGATCAGGCCGCCGACCGTCACCATCAGCAGTCGCCGTACGCCGTCGGCGCTGGACACCGCCTCGCTGAAGGTGCCGTCGGAGTAGCCGAAGGCGAGGTGCTGCACGCTGAAGAGCAGCCACATCATGAGGTCGCCGAACAGTCCCGCCGCCACCCCGGTGATCGCGACGGCCAGCCAGAAGCGCGGGCTCAGCGCGGCGTCCCCGTCACCCGTCGCGTTCGGCTGCTCCATCGCGCCGCGTCCCGAGGGCAGCCGGGTCCTGAACACGGGCTGCGGGATCCGCAGGCGTTCTGACGGCGTCACCGGCCGGCTGCTCGGCTCCACCTCGGTCACGGCTCCTAGGGTGCGATTGCAGGCACGGGCGGTGCACAGTCTGCTCGCCCCGGCAGCCGCAGCCCGTCAGCCGCCGCCGGTGGGAGCAG
Organism: Frankiaceae bacterium; assembly: GCA_965199805.1. GTDB lineage: Bacteria > Actinomycetota > Actinomycetes > Frankiales > Frankiaceae > DATAZK01. Next base: position 2,285,083 of record CBDATO010000001.1, read on the forward strand.
AAGCCGGCCGTCGAGGGTGCGGCGCAGCGTCCGGACGAAGACCGTCGACCACGCGACCACCAGGCCGGCGAAGAGCGCGCCGGCGAGGACCGTGAACACGTCGGCGCCCGTACGTGCCGCGAGCCCGCTGACCCCGGTGACGCAGGTGCCGACCGGGAAGGTGAACGACCACCAGGCCAGGCTGAACGGGAGGCCGTCCCGCAGCTGGCGCACCGTCAGCGCGATCGCCAACGCCAGCCAGAGGGTGGCGAACCCGAGGACCGGCACGCCGTAGAGCAGCGCAAAAGCTGCGGCACCAGCGCCGTACGGAGCGGGCAGGACGTGCTGCGCGGCGTTGCCCAGCAGACCGGCGGCGGTGATCGACTGGCCGAGCGGGCCGAGGACGATCCACAGCGTCGGCACCAGCGCGGGCGCTCCCACCTGGTGCTGGGCCAGGCGCCCCCAGATAAGGGTGATCGTCACGATGCTCGCCAGCAGCGAGAGGCCGAACATGGCGTAGCAGCCGAAGAGCAGGGTCAGCTGTGCCTGCCGGCCGGCGACGTGCGGGATCAACAGGGCGCCGGTGGCGGCGGAGACCATCGGCGGAACGACCGGCATGAGCCATCCGCCGAAGGCCGCATCCGCGCCGACGCGGTGCCGGGTGAACATCAGGTACGGCACCGCCACGCTGCACGCCAGCCCGGCGACGGTGCCGAGCGTCCACAGCACCCAGTCGAGGTCCACCGCCGCGCGCAGGCCGATCAGGTCCTTCCCGACCAGCACGGCCCCGGCGCCCACCGTCAGCAGCGCCATGGACGGCGCGCCGTAGAAGTGGCTCATCACCGGGTCGTCCGCGTACGCGCGGGCCGTGCCCGGGTGACGGCGCCACTGCCGTACCGTCGCGGTCGCCGTCACCACGAGCAGGACGGCGGCCAGCAGCCAGACGCCGCGCGCCGCCACGCGCAGTCCCGGTACGTGGATGGGCAGGCCGGCGGCCGCGGTGGCGACGATGCCGGTGCCCATCACCGAGGCGAAGAGGTTCGGTGCGATCGCGGCGCGGAGCCGGTCGGCGGGCTGCGTGCTCATGGTGTCCTCCTCAGCGGTCACGGGTGGCCGCAGCTCGAGCCTGGTCCGGGGGTGCGGGCGCCGGTAGCCATGTCATACGGATGAGCTCATAAGGCAGCCTTATGTGTAGCGTCCGCGATGTGCTGTCGCCGCGTGTGCCGGAGCTGTCGGCCCTTGAGCTGCTGCTGACGGTCGCCCGTGAGGGCAGCCTCGGGGCGGCGGCGCTCGTGCACGGGGTGTCGCAGCCGGCGGTGAGCTCACGCATCCGCACCATCGAGCGTCTCGTCGGCTTCGCGGTCGTCGAGCGCACGGCCAGGGGATCGGCGCTGACCGCCCGCGGCGCCCTGCTGGCCGAGTGGGCTCAGACCGTGGTGCATGCGGCGACGGTCCTGGACGCCGGGATCGCCGCGCTCCGCACCGACGCGCGCGCCCGGCTCCGGCTCGCGGCCAGCCTGACGGTCGCGGAGTACCTGCTGCCCGTCTGGTTGGCGCGCTGGCGCGCGGAGCACCCCGATGTCGAGATCAGCCTGGCCGGGGTGAACAGCGCGGAGGCGGCGCGTCTGGTCCTCGCGGGCGAGGCCGATCTCGGCTTCACGGAGGGTCCGACGGCGCCTGCCCGGCTGTCGTCCCGGGTCATCGGACGCGACCGGCTGGTCGTCGTGGCGGCCCCCGACCACCCGTGGGTACGCCGGCGGCGCCCCGTCGGGGTCGCCGAGCTCGCGCGCACCCCGCTGGTCGCCCGTGAGCCGGCGTCGGGCACCCGGATCGCCTTCGAGGCGGCCCTGCGCTCCGCGACACAGGACGTCCAGCTGTCGCCGGCCCCGCCGGTGCTGGAGCTGTCGACGACGAGCGCGGTCCGCGGGGCGGCGGCAGCGGGGGCCGCTCCCGCTGTCATCAGCGATCTGGCGGCCCGCGACGACATCGCGGCCGGCCGGCTCGTCGAGATCGCCGTCCCCGGTCTCGATCTCGGCCGTGAGCTACGGGCCGTCTGGCCGCGGGGCGGGCGGCCCACCGGCCTGGTGCGCGACCTGCTCGGCCTGATCGGCAGAGCGGCCCCGGGAGCCTGACTCGACCGGGGGCAGAATGTGCCCGTGCCGGTGCAGCGGGAGGACCGCCAGAGCTTCTGCCGCATCTGCAACGCCATGTGCGGGATCGTGGTGACGCTCGAGGGCGAGCAGGTGATCCGCGTACGCGGCGACGCCGAGCACCCGCTGTCGGAGGGCTACACCTGCCCCAAGGGCCGGGCGCTCCCGGAGTTCCACCACGACCCCCGGCGGCTCGACGTCCCGGTGCTCGAGGGCCGCACGGTCGCGTGGGAGACGCTGCTGGACGACCTCGCCGAACGGGTCGGGCGTACCACCCGCGAGGCGGGTCCGGGCGGGGTCGCCATGTACCTGGCCAGCGGCTCGGCGTTCGACAGCGCGGGCCGGCGGGCGGCGGAGCGCTTCCTGCGCGTGCTCGGCTCGCCGCAGAAGTACACCGCGACCACGATCGACACCCCGTCGAAGCCGCTGGTCGCCGAGCTCGTCGGCGGCTGGTCGGGCCTCACCCCGATCTGGGACGACGAGCGCTCCACCCTGCTGGTGTTGATCGGGTCGAATCCGGTCGTCTCCCACGGCCACTCCAACGCCATGCCGTCGCCGCTCCGCCGGTTCCGTCGCCACCGGGCGCGCGGCGGCGAGCTCTGGGTCGTCGACCCCCGCCGCACCGAGACCGCCCGGGTCGCCGACCGCCACCTCGCGCCCCGGCCGGGCAGTGACTGGCTGGTCCTCGCCCATCTCGTACGCGCCCTGCTGCCCGAGCCGGGCACGCCCGCCGATGCGGCGTTACGCACCCGCGCCGAGGGCGTCGACGGGTTGCGGACCGCGCTGCTGCCGCTGACGCCGGAGGTGACGACCGCCGGTACGGGCCTCGCCGCCGCCGCGCTCGACGACCTCGTCGCGGCGATCCGCCGGCACGGGCGGGTGAGTGCGCTGACCGGCACCGGGGTGTCGATGAGCCGCACGGCCAACGTCGCCGAGTGGCTGCTGTGGGCGTTGCACGTGGTCACCGACTCCTACGACGAGCCCGGCGGCATGTGGTTCAACCCCGGATACCTGCTGCAGCTCGACACCCGTGACCTGCCGACGTCCGACGGCACCCCGGGCGCCGGCCCGCCGAGCCGGCCGGAGCTGCCGCGCCGCTTCGACGAGTGGCCGTGCGCCGCGTTGATCAGCGAGATCGAAGCCGGGCACGTACGCACCCTGTTCGTCGTCGGCGGCAACCCGGCCACCGCTTTTCCCGACGCCGCGCGAACCCGGGCGGCGTTCGCCTCGCTCGACACGCTCGCGGTGATCGACGTGCTGCCGACCGAGACCACGGAGCTGGCCACCCACCTGCTGCCCGCGGTCGACGCGCTGGAGCGTGCCGACCTCCCCGTGCTGCTCGACAGCTACCAGCTCGCCGTCGCCACCCAGTTCACGCCCGCCATGGTGGCCCCGGTCGCCGAGCGGTGGCCGGTCTGGCGCATGTTCGCCGAGCTGGGTGAGCGGCTCGGCCTCGACGTCCTCGGCCGCGGCCAGACCGCTGCGACGGCGACCGACGAGTCGCTGCTGCGTCCGCTCGCCGAGCGCAGCCGGGGCGGCGCCGACACCGTCCTCGGCACCCCGGGCGGGATCGTCGCCAGCGGCGCCGTCTTCGGCTGGATCCGGCGGATCCTTCCCGAGGGCCGGTTCCGCCTCGCCCCGGCTCCGCTCGTCGGGCAGCTTGCGCAGGCCGTACGCGAGGAGACCGGTCAGCCCGGGGCGCAGCTGCAGCTGATCGCGCACCGCCAGCTGCGGACGATGAACTCCCAGCTGCGCAACCTCGCCGAGCTGGCGATCAGCGTGAGCCCCGCGCAGGCCGCCGAGCTCGGCGGCGACGGCACCGAGGTCGAGGTACGCGCCGGTGACCGGACCGTCCGCGGCACCCTGCGCGGCGACGAGGCCGTGCCCGACGGGGTGGTCACGATCCCGCACGGCTGGTCGGGACCGAACGTCTCGGACCTGACCAGCGCCGTCGACGACATCGATCCGCTCACCGGCATGGTGCTGCAGTCGGCGATACCCGTCGGCATCCGGGCAGTCTGAGCGGGTGGCTTTAACGCAGCAGTCCCCGACACGTCGATCCTGGCCGGCCGGGCTCGCCCTCTACGGCGTGGCGTACGCGTTCACCATCACGATGTTCGGCACCACGCTGCCCACCCCGCTCTACCCGCTCTACCGGGCCGAGATCGGCTTCTCGGACCTCATGGTCACGGTCATCTACGCCATGTACGCGGTCGGCGTGCTCACCGCGCTCCTCTTCTTCGGGCAGCTGTCGGACCGGGTCGGCCGCCGTCCCGTGCTGCTCGCCGGGCTCGCCCTGTCGGCGCTGTCCGCCGTGGCCTTCCTCAGCCAGGGCGGGCTGGTCCCGATCTTCATCGGGCGCGTCGTGTCCGGGCTGTCGGCCGGCCTCTTCACCGGCACCGCGACGGCGACGCTCCTGGACCTCGCCCCGCCCGAGCGGCGCCCGCGGGCCACCCTCATCGCCACCGTCGTCAACATGGGCGGTCTCGGCCTCGGGCCGCTGCTCGCCGGCCTCGTCTCGCAGCACGTCGGGCTGCCGCTGCGCACCATCTTCATCGTCGACCTGGCCCTGCTCGTGCCCGCCGCGTACGCGGTGCTGCGCATGCCGGAGCCGGTGACGCCGAGCGGGGGCTTCCGGGTCCGCCGCATCCGGCTGAGCGTGCCGGAGCAGGCCCGGGCGACCTTCGTCCGCGCGGCGCTGATCGGCTTCGCGGGCTTCGTCGTCCTCGGCCTCTTCAGCTCCGTCATCCCGTCGGCGCTCGGTGAGCTCATGAACGAGCACGACCGCGGCGTGATCGGGTCCGTCGTCTTCGCCGCCTTCCTGGCGTCGATCGTGGGACAGGTGGCCGTGCCGCGGCTCGGGCTCAACCGGGCGATGCCGGTCGGGTGCCTGCTCATCGTCGGCGGCATGGGGCTGCTCGCCGGTGCGCTCGAGGAGCACTCGGTGCTGCTGCTCGTCCTGGCCGCGCTGGTCGCCGGGCTCGGGCAGGGGCTCAGCTTCCGCTCGGGGCTCATGCTGATCAGCGCCGACGCCCCCGCCGAGCAGCGCGGCGAGGTGACGTCCGCCTTCTTCGCCGTCCTGTACGTCGGCATCTCGCTGCCGGTCGTGGTGGTCGGGATCGCGGCGCGCTCGGCAGGCCTGCAGCGCACCGGCGTCGTGACGGCTGCTTTGGTGGCCGCTCTCGCCGTCGTGACGCTCGTCCTGCTGACCCGGCGCCGGCCGGCCTGACCGACCCTCGCCGTGGGCCGGGCGACGGGCCCGTGTCCCGCGCCGGAAGCCGCGCGATAGCTTCCGAGCGACTTGACCTCTGTCCGAAATCACGAAACAGGAGAAGCCCATGGCTGACGAACTGGTACTGGTCGACAACCCGCTCCCGCACGTCCGGCGCATCACGCTGAACCGTCCGGAGAAGCGCAACGCCCTGTTCCACCCCCTGCGCGGCGCGATCATCAACGCCCTGCAGGAGGGCGACATGGACAACGACATCAAGGTCATGATCGTCCGCGGTGCCGGGCCGTCGTTCTCGGCCGGTTACGACCTCGGCGGCGGCAACGAGGGCCTCGAGTACCCGAGCTACACCGCCCCGGGTGAGGGCCAGTGGCCGCGCCACGTCACCGACACCTGGATGGGCATCTGGGACATGTCCAAGCCCGTCATCGCCCAGGTGCACGGCTACTGCCTGGCCGGCGGCAGCGAGCTCGCGACCGGTTGCGACCTCGTCTACATGGCCGACGACGCCCAGATGGGTTACCCGGCCGTGCGCTTCGGCGTGCCGGACATGCACTTCCACCCGTGGTTCCTGGGGATGCGCAAGGCCATGGAGATGTTCATGACCGGCAACTCGGTCAACGGCATCGAGGCCACCCGCTACGGCTGGGCCAACGCCTCCTTCCCGCTCGAGCAGCTCGAGGGCGAGGTCCTCAAGGTGGCCGAGCAGATCAGCCAGCTGCCGCTGGACGTCCTGCAGCTCAACAAGCGGGCCATCCACCGCCAGATGGAGGCCATGGGCATCCGTGACGGCATCCGCGCCGGCACCGAGCTGTGCGCCCTCGGCACGCACACCCAGTCGATGGCCAACTTCGTCGCGTCCATCCGCGACAACGGCCTGACCGGCGCGCTGGACCGTCGCGACAGCAAGTTCGGCGACTACCGCACCACCGACCGGGCCGACGGCCTGCCGACCGACGAGGGCCAGGCAGACGCCGAGCGCCCGACCGGATCGGTCAAGTACGCCAGCTGATCGGACGCCCGATGACGTAGTTGTGGCCCCTCGGCCCGCTTGTGAGGGGCCACAACCGCGAATATCAGCGCAGGCACAATTGCCCAACATTTCCAGGACGTGAACTGCCCCGGACCTTAACGTCGGTCGCCTCGGGGGTGGGAAACGTCATGAAACGGTCAGTATTCTTATCGCGACGCTTTGTAATCAGCGTGTTGGCGCTCGTGATGATTGCCGGCGCTTTGAGCGTCGGCGCCGTACGCGGTGCGCAACCGGCTGAAGCCGCGCCGGTGCCGGGCTTCTCGGACAAAGCCGTCCTTTCCGGCTTGAAGCATCCGACGAATCTCGAATTCGCCCCGGACGGGACGATCTTCATCACCGAGAAGTCCGGGAAGATCTGGTCCTACACGTCCTTCACGGATCCCAGCCCGAAGCTCGTCATCGATCTCGGGCCCGAGGTCGACGACTACTGGGACCGTGGCCTGCTCGGCCTCGCTGTCGCGCCGACCTACCCGGCCGACAACCACCTGTACGTCCTCTACGCCCGCGACGCCCCGCTCGGTGGTACGGCCCCGACCTGGAACGACGCGTGCCCCAGCCCGCCCGGTCCGACGACCGACGGCTGCATGGTCAGCGGGCGACTCGCCCGCCTCACGATCGAGAACGGGGTCGCGACGCAGGTGGAGCCGCTGCTCGACGGCTGGTGCCAGCAGTTCCCGAGCCACTCCATCGGCACGATCATGTTCGGCCCCGACGGCTACCTCTACGCAAGCGGAGGCGAGGGTGCGAGCTTCACCGCGGTCGACTACGGGCAGTTCGGCGCCGCCAAGCCGGGCAACGCGGCAAACGTCTGCGGCGACCCGCCGGGCGGCGTCGGCACAGCTCTCACGCCTCCCGCGGCGGAGGGTGGCTCCCTGCGGGCCCAGTCGGCGCTGCGTACCAACGGACCGGCCGTGCTCAACGGCAGCGTCATCCGCATCGACCCGGCCACCGGCGCGGCCGCCCCGGGCAACCCGTTCTCCGGCAGCAGCGACCCCGACAAGGCCCGGATCAGCGCGTTCGGCTTCCGCAACCCCTTCCGGATGACCACCCGGCCGGGCACCCGCGAGATCTGGGTCGGCGATGTCGGCCAGGGCCGCTCGGAGGAGATCGACCGCATCGTCGATCCCACCGCCGCCGCGACGAACTTCGGCTGGCCCTGCTACGAGGGTGCCGGCATCAACACGGGCTTCCAGTCGGTCGGCCTCACCCAGTGCACGAACCTGTACCAGTCGCCCGGCTCGACGGTCGCGCCGTTCTACACGTACGACCACGCCGGCACCGTGACAACGGCGGACGGCTGCCCGACGGGTGGGTCGTCGATCACCGGGCTGGCCTTCTACGAGGGCACCAGCTATCCGGCGCCGTTCCGGAAGGCGCTGTACTTCACCGACCACACCCGGCAGTGCCTCTGGGCGATGGTGCCGGACGCGTCGGGCACGCCCGATCCGGCGAACATCATCAGCCTCGGTCACGTCGCCGATCCGGTCGAGCTCGTCCAGGGGCCCGCGGCGTACGACAACGACCTCTTCTACGTGGCGCTCGACGGCGGGGCGATCCACCAGCTGAGCTACACGCCCGGCAACGCGCCGCCGACGGCCGTCGCCAAGGTGACGCCGGCCAGCGGCCAGGCCCCGCTCACCGTCAGCTTCACCGGCAGCGGCTCGACCGACCCCGAGAAGGGCGCGCTGAAGTTCGCCTGGAACTTCGGTGACGGCACCACGTCGACGGCGGTCTCGGGCACCCACGTCTACGTGAAGGCGGGCACGTACACGCCGACACTGACCGTGACCGACCCGCTGGGTCTCACGTCGTCCGCGACGGCGACCGTGCTCGCCGGCTCGGCGAAGGTCACCGTCCTCAACGTCGCGGTCACCAGCCCCACGGGCCTGCGGCGTGCCAAGTACCGCGTCGGCGACCGGCTGAACTTCTCCGCGACGGCGGTGGATGCCGCCAACCGCCCGATTCCCGCATCGAACTTCTCGTGGCACCTGTCGATCCACCACTGCGAGACGGTGACCAACTGCCATGCGCACGACGGCGGCTCACTCAACGGCGTGAGCAAGGGCGCCTTCACCGCACCGGATCATCCGTATCCGTATTACCTGACCATCGAATTGACGGTGACGTTGCCGGGTACCAGCAATACCCTCGCCATGACGTCGAAATTCCAGCCGGAGACGGTCGCCGTCACGCTCAAGACCAATCAGACGGCGAAGATCCCGTTGACGCTCGACGGTGTGTCGAAAGCCGCTCCGTACACGGTGACAATGGTGCGGGGTCACCTGAGCACCATCTCGGCGCCGAAGACGGTCTATCTCGCCGGCCACAAGTACACGTTCACCTCGTGGTCGGACAAGGGCGCCGCTACGCACACGATCGTCGGCCCGATCGACCCGACGACGCGGACGGCGAACTACAAGAAGGTCTACTGACGGGGAGCTCTCCGGGGCCCTGAACGGACGGGTGCCCCGGGGCGGTGCCGGCGACGGCGGAGCGACCGATGACTTCCGGCCGGGCCGGACGTCGTACGCGCAGTGGGACAGATCCCACAACGGCGCGGGCGAGAAATGGTTGGCGTCCTGCCACCAGGTCTTGCTTTGATCATTTCGCCCACCCGTCTGGTTCGTGACCGCCCCGGGAGATCACCTTGGAAAGACTGGCTCGACTCGCGATCCGGCGGCGATGGTTCGTCCTCGTCACCTGGGTCCTCGTGGTCGTCCTGGCGCAGGGCATCGCGAGCATCCTCGGGGGATCGGCGTACAAGGACACCTTCAGCCTTCCCCACACCGAGACCGCCACGGTCACGACGCTGCTCAAGGACGCCGGTCTGGCCAACCAGAGCGGCGCCTCGGCCACGGTCGTCCTCAAGGACAAGAGCGGCAGGTTCACGCAGGCACCGGCGGGGCTGCAGCCCGCGCTGGTCGGCCTCTGCACCTCCGGCAACCACGTCGCCCTGATCTCCTCGCCGTGGCAGTCGATCGACTGCTCCAAGGACGCGGCGGTGACCGCCGGCAACCCCGGGCTGCTGAACACGGCGCGCGGGGCCACGACGGCGCTGGTCAACGTCACGTGGGAGGACAACCACTTCGAGCCCGCCTCGTTCAAGGGCGTCTACGACAAGCTCAAGGACCTGCGGAGCGACTCGCTGCAGGTCGAGTTCACCGGTAACGCGTTCCAGGGCGTCGACCAGAGCTCCGGCGGCGGCAGCTCGGTCTTCATCGGCTTCCTCGCCGCGCTCATCATCCTGGCGATCGTCTTCCGCACCGTCGCCGCGACGGTGGTGCCCCTGGCCTGCGCGGTCGTCGCGCTCGTCAGCGGGCTCGGCGTGATCTTCATCCTGAGCCACGGGATCAATGTCTCGAACATCACGCCGTACCTGGCCGAGCTGATGGTGATCGGTGTCGGCGTCGACTACGCGTTGTTCATCGTGACCCGACATCGCCGCAACCTGCGGCGCGGGATGTCGCTCGACGACTCGATCGCCAACGCGATCAACACGTCGGGTCGTGCGGTGCTCTTCGCCGGGACGACCGTCTGCATCGCGATCCTCGGGCTGATCGCCCTCGGGGTCAGCTTCTTCAACGGCATGGCGGTGGCGACGGCACTCGCGGTCGGCTTCACCATGGCGGCCTCGCTGACCCTGCTCCCGGCACTGCTCAGCCTCTTCGGCCTCAAGGTGCTGCCCCGCAAGCAGCGCGCTGCCGTACGCGCGGGCCAGTTCATGTCTGACCAGCCGGTCGGCCGCTGGGCGCGCTGGTCGGCCCTCGTCGCCCGCCGCAAGGTGATCGTCGCCGTGCTTGCCGGAGTGATCATGGTGGTGCTGGCGCTGCCGTTCTTCTCGCTGCAGCTCGGCGCGAGTGACCAGGGCAGCGACCCGAAGGGCTCGACCACCCGCATCGGCTACGACCTGATCAGCTCCGACTTCGGCGTCGGCTACAACTCCACGCTCGAAGCGGTGGTCAACGGTCCGGGCGCATCCCAGCAGGACTACCTGCAGCGGGTGTCGACGGCGATCAAGGGTGTGCCGGGCGTCGATCAGAGCAGCGTCGGCGTCGTCAACCTGAAGCCCGACATCGCCTTCGTCACCTTCAAGACGACGACCTCACCGCAGTCGGAGAAGACGTATCAGGTGGTCCGCGACATGCGGTCCGACGTCCTGCCCCCGCTGTACGAGGGCTCGGCCAACCACATCTACACCTACGGCGAGACGGCCATCAACGTCGACTTCGCCAAGGTGCTGACCCGCAAGATGCCGCTGTTCATCGCGGTCGTGGTGGGGCTGTCGTTCATCCTGCTGGCGATCGCGTTCCGCAGTCTCGTAGTGCCGGCCACCGCGGCCGTCATGAACCTGCTGGCCGCCGGCGGATCGTTCGGCGTGTGCGTGGCGATCTTCGGCTGGGGCTGGGGCTCCGATGCGCTGCAGGCCGGTCCAGGGGCACCGCTCGACGCCTGGATACCCGTGATGCTCTTCGCCATCCTCTTCGGCCTGTCGATGGACTACCAGGTCTTCCTCGTCAGCCGGATCCACGAGGAGTGGGTGCGCACCAAGAGCAACGAGCGGGCCGTCACGGTCGGTCAGGGCGAGACGGGCGGCATCATCACGGCTGCCGCGCTGATCATGATCGCGGTGTTCCTCGGCTTCCTGGTGAGCCCGGGCCGCACGATCAAGATCTTCGGTACGGGCCTCGCCGCCGCCGTCTTCCTGGATGCCTTCGTGCTGCGGACGATGCTGGTCCCGGCGCTCATGCACCTGTTCGGCAAGGCGAACTGGTTCTTCCCGAAGTGGCTCGACCGCTTCACCCCGCACCTGTCGGTGGAGCCGCCGGACGTCGCCCACGAGGAGATCAAGCCCGAGAGCGAGTACGCGACCTCCGCACGCTGAGGAGTTCGCTGCGGCTGAACGACGAAGGCCCCCGGTGTCGCGGACACCGGGGGCCTTCGTGACGTCCTGGCGGACGCCTCACCTCACCGTCAGGCGTTGATCGGCGTACGGATCAGGCCGCGCATGTCGCCCTCTTCGCGCCACATCTTGAAGAGGTCGCGCAGCTCGGTGGCGCTGCGCATGTAGACGACCGACCGCGAGTCACGCTCGTGCGGCATCTGGCCTTCGTTGTTGAGGTAACCCGGGGTGCACGTCGCGAAGTAGGTGGCGTACGCGCCGACCGTGGAGGCGCAGAACTGGAACCACTCCTCCTCGGCGTCGACCTCGGGCTCGATCGTGATGTCCTCGTCGAGCGCCTTGCGGATCACCCAGGCGGTGTGCTCGGCGTTCTTCGTCGCGGCGTACGCGATGTTGATGTGCTGGCCGCCCTGCACGTGGCTGTTCATGCACAGGTTGGGGAAGCCGTGCGTCCAGATGCCGTGCAGCGTGTAAGCGCCGTGCGACCAGGACTCGGACATCGAGACGCCGTTCGTCCCGATCGGGTCGAAGCCGAGCCGGTGGGTGTAGAAGGTGCCCGGGGAGTCGAAGCCTGTGGCGTACACGATCGCGTCGAGCTTGTACTCCTTGCCGGCTGCGACGATGCCGTGCTCGGTGATCCGCTCGACGCCCAGCCCGTCGGTGTCGACGAGGGCGACGTTGTCGCGGTTGAAGGCCGGCAGGTAGTCGTCGTGGTAGCACGGGCGCTTGCAGCTGACGCCGTACCAGGGCTTGAGCGCCTCGGCGGTGGCCGGGTCCTTGACGGTGTCCTGGATCCGCTGCCGGATGGCGTCCATCAGGCGGACGTCGAGCGCCTTGAGCTCGGCTGCCTCCTGCTCGTTCTCCGGCTCCTTCTTGACGTCGACCTTGAACATCTCGGTCCAGCCGTCCTGGACCATGTCCTCCGACACCTCGAGACCGTTCGTGATCTCGACGAAGTTCGCCATGCGCTCCTCGTGCCAGCCCGGCTTCGAGGTCATCTCGCGGAACCACTCGGGATCGGTGTCGCGCTGGTTGCGCGGGCTCACCGACGACGGGGTCCGCTGGAAGACGTACAGCTGCTTGGCCGCCTCGGCGAGCTTCGGCACGGCCTGCACGGCGGTCGCCCCGGTGCCGACGATGCCGACGACCTTGTCGGCGAGGTTCTCCATCGTCGGGTTCTTCGGGCTGCCACCGGTGTAGTCGTAATCCCAGCGGCTGGTGTGGAACGACTTGCCCTGGAAGTTCTCGATGCCGGGGATGCCCGGGAGCTTGGCCTTGTGCAGCACGCCGCCGCAGATGACCACGAAGCGGGCGGAGATCTGGTCGGCCTGGCTGGTGGTGACGAGCCAGCGCTTCTCGTCCTCCATCCAGCGCATGTCCAGCACCTCGGTGTGGAACAGCGCGTGCGGATACATGTCGAAGTGGCGGCCGAGCTTCTGCGCGTACTCGAAGATCTCCTGCGCCGGCGCGTACTTCTTGCTCGGCATGTAGCCGACGTCCTCGAGCAGCGGGAGGTAGGTGTACGACTCCACGTCGCACATGCAGCCCGGGTAGCGGTTCCAGTACCAGGTACCGCCGAAGTCGCCGGCCTTGTCGATGAGGCGGTAGGACGTGATGCCCTGCTTCGCCAGGTAGGCGGCGGTGCTCATCCCGGCCCAGCCGGTGCCGACGACGACGACGTCGGTCTCCTCGACGAGGGGATCGCGGACGATGCGCTCGGTGAAGGGATCGGCGTCGAAGTCGACGTCGAGGTCACGCAGGGAGCGATAGCTGCGCTCGCCGTGCGTCATCCGCTTCACGGCTTCCGCCTGATAGCGGGCCTCGGCCTCCTGGACCTCGGCAGCTCCCACGGTGCCCTCGGCAGCCACGTGCAAGGACTCCTTCTCCGGCATCTTCTGCTTCCTTCCTCACGCGCGTCCCGGGTGGAGCCCGGGGTCTTGTCGTAGGTCGCGGGACCGCAGTCGACGCTCGCCGCCGTTCAGTGTCCACCACGTCGGCGTTGTGCGCCCGCCCAGCTGTCAGCGCGTGACACGAGCCTACGAGCGCACGGCCGGAAGCGCCTGCCGCTCAGGCCCGGACCGGGAGTGTCAGTTCGAAGCAGGCCCCGCGTCCGACGGCCGCTGGCACGCAACGCAGGTCGCCGCCGTGAGCCCGGGCCAGGCCACGCGCGATGGGCAGGCCGAGGCCGGCGCCGCCGGTGTGGCGCGAGCGCGACGAGTCGAGCCGGACGAAGCGGTCGAAGATCCGCTCGGCATCGGAGGCGGCGATCCCCGGGCCGTCGTCCGTGACGCGGATGACGGCGAGGTCGTCGCGCCTGTCGAGCGTGACGCGAACCGTCCCGGCGGCGCCCGCCGCGCGGCCCGCGTTGTCCAGCAGATTGGCCAGGATCTGGGCGACCCGCCCCGGGTCGGCCTGCGTCTCGACCGAGGCTGCGGCGAAGTGGAAGCTGCAGTCCGGCCGCGACACCCGGGAGCGCTGCACCTCGGCCTCGACGAGCACCCCGAGGTCGAGCCGCTGCGGTCGCAGCTCGATCTGCGCGGCGCCGTCGGGTCCGGCCCGGGCCACCTCGAGCAGGTCCTCGACCAGACGTGTGGCCCGGCGCGCCTCACGGACCATGACGAGCGCGGTCTGCTCGCGCTCGGCCGGGCCGGCCGTCTCCCGCAGCAGGCTCTCGGCACCGAGCTGCAGGCCGGTGAGCGGGGTGCGCAGCTCGTGCGAGGCGTCGGCGAGGAAGGCCCGCAGCCGGGCTTCGGCGGCCTCCGCCGACGCGGCGGAGCGCTCGAGGTCGTCCAGCATCGCGTCGAAGGCGAGTCCCGTACGGCCGAGCTCCGACCGCGGCGAGCGCACGTTCAGCCGCCGGCCCCGATCGCCCCGGGCGATCTCCGAGGCCAGGGCCGTCATGTCGTCCAACGGGCGCAGCGCCACCCGGGCCAGACGCGAGAGCAGCAGAGCCGCCACGACCAGCGCGAGCAGGCCTCCGATCACCTCGAGCAGGACCAGGCGGGAGAGCGCGCTGCTGATCTGCGTCGTGTCGGTGGAGAGGGTCAGCAGCTGGTCGCCGCTCAACGTGGCTGTGGCGAACAGGACGCTGCCCGCGGTCCGGACCGGGACGGTGGCGACCGGGGCGACGGGCTTGGCGGCGGGTCCGGCGCCCGCGGGGCCGGCCGGCGCGGGCGCCGCGGGTGGGCTGGGGGCGGGTTCGGCGAAGACACAGGCGGGCTGGCCGGTCGACGTCCCTGCCCGGGTGCACAGCTGGGCCGTGACCCCGTCGCCGCGCAGCCGGTCGACGAGCTGCTGGGCGCTCAGCGTGCCGTCGAGCTGTTGGGCAAGTGCGACCCGGTCGGTCAGGCGGGTGCGGGCCTCGGAATGGAGTCGGTCGGAGAGCGCCAGGTCGACGAAGACGAAGAGCAGTACCAGGGTGACGGCGAGCAGCGACACGGCCACGACGGTGACCCGGGCCCGTAGCGAGGAGGGGCCCCGCCACCAACGCCGCGGGGCGGGCGGACGGGCGAGCACGGCTCCGGTGCTCACGGCCGCAGCACGTAGCCGAGCCCGCGCAGCGTGTGGATCAGCCGGGGGCCGTCGCGTTCGAGCTTGCGGCGCAGGGTGCTGATGTGCACCTCGACGAGGTTGGGGTCGTACTCGTCGTATCCCCAGACCTGGGTGAGCAGCCGGGTCTTGGACAGCGTCCGGCCACGGTGGACGATCAGGTACGCGAGCAGCTTGAACTCCGTGGCGGTCAGACTCACCGGCCGCCCGGCCTGCAACACCATCCCCGCCTCCTCGTCCAGCAACAGGTCGCCCACCTGGATGCGGGACGGCAGCCGGCCCAGCCGCCGCAGGATCGCCGCCACCCGCGCGAGCAGCTCCTCGGTGGCGAACGGCTTCACCATGTAGTCGTCGGCGCCGCCCTGCAGGCCGCGCACCCGGTCGGCCACCGTGTCGCGCGCCGTCAGGATGAGGACCCCGCTGTCGCTGCGGCCGCGTACGGCGGCGGCGAGGGACATGCCGTCGCGGACCGGCAGCATGAGGTCGAGGATCACCAGGTCGGGCCGGAACGCGTCGAGCTCCTCCTCGAACGCGGTGCCGTCGTGCAGGGCGAGCGTCTGGTAGCCGGCAGCGGTCAGGGCTCCGGCCAGGGGCACCAGGATCGCGTCCTCGTCCTCGACGACGATGATCCGGGCGCCCATGGAGCCAGTGTGGCGGGTACCCGCTGGTTCGCCCGTCAGCGCGGACCTGCCGGGGCCGGTCCGACACCGTCGGCCGGCCCCGGTCGTGCCGGATCCGGACCTCCGGCCGGCGCCGGGCCGCCCGGACCGCCGGGGGCCGGGACCTGCGCGGGGGCTGTCGTATCCGTCGGGGATGCCGGGGGGCTCGGTGTCGCGGTCGCGCCGGCTGCTCCGCCGCCGGTCGGGGTGGAGGCGCCTGTCGGGTCCGTGCCGGCCTGGGCGGACAGCACGACAGCCGCGGCCGCCGCACACGCCACCACCGGCAGGCCGGCCAGCAGCGCCCAGCGCAGGCGCCGGCCTCGCGGTCGCGGGGCCGGCTCCTCCCACACCGGCTCGTCGATCACGGGCAGCTCGTCGGTGTCCCGCTTCCACTCGCGGAGTGACCGCACCTGGCTGACGGGATCGGACGGGCCGGCGTACGGACGTCCGAACCGCCCGTCGTCAGGACCCACTGACCGGCGACGGTGTCGAGCTGGGCCGGGCTGTCGCCGGCGGTGCGGCGGGTGCCGGCGCCATAGCCGGCTCCGCGGCGGTGCGCAGCTCGACGACCGTGGCGTCCAGCGTCGTCTTGTCCGAGCCCACCGTGCCCTCGGCGTGGACGGACGTGCCGACCGTGATGCTGCTGCGGCCGGCCGTCCCGGAGCTGCTGGTCGAGCCGCTGGTCGAGCCCGGCGCCGCGGGTCCGGTGCGGTAGACGGTTGTGCTGCTGAGGGCGATCTGCCGGCTGAAGCCCTCGGGGTCGGTGACCGTGATGCGGTCACCCGAGACGCTGGTCACCGTGCCGTCGATGTGCGGCTTCGGCTTGGGGGCGGAAGCGTCGCGGGGGGTCGGAACGGCGGGCGGCGCCTGCCCGGCCGCGGGCGGTGCGGGCGGGGCCGGCATGGCCGGAACGCTCGTCCCGGCCGGGCTCGTGGTTGCGGGGCTCGCCGCGGAGACGGCCGGACCGGTTGCCGACGTCGGCGCGGTCGTCGCCGCGTACGCGGTGCCGGCTCCGCCGCCGATCACCGCAGTGGCCAGTGCCAGGGTGACGAGTCCGCGCTTGGACCGGCGTGACCGCTGGGTAAGGGGTCGGACGCTGTGGTCGGCCATGGGTTCTCCTCGGATTTCGACAGGTTCTGCTTGGTCGATCCCCAGCCTTGGCGCGTTGCCTGAAGTGCAGCTGAAGCGGCGGTTTCCTTCAGCGGCCCTTCAGGATGCGCGGCCTATCCCGCAGCCGCGTCGGCCAACGCCGCGGGGCATCGCGTGCCGGGCTGCGCGCTGAGCTCGAAGTGCCACGGCTCGTTGGCATACGTCTGGCAGAGCCCGTAATCGATGCCGTGCTGGGAGAGCCAGCTGTCGGCGTCGGTGGGGCCGATGTCGACGGCCATGCCCCTGACGTGCGTCGACTTGTCAGGCGTGTTGACGAACCGCCGGGCGGTCCCCTCGCTGCCGTACTGCTGCACCGCCTTGTCCAGCAGGTACTGCTGATACCGGCGGGCGCGCCACCCGCTGTTGACGCGCAGAGCGACCCCCTGCCGTCCGGCGTCGCGGGCTGCCGCCTGCAGTGCCTTGCGGAGCCTGGGTTCGAGGCGCGTGATGGCCGGCAGCGAGTCGTCGAACGGGGACACCGATCCGCCTTCGGCGATGTAGCCGTCAGCGGCACTCAGGCCGGTCGACGACTGCTGCACAGCGGCGATCCCGAACCCTCCGGCCGACGAGCCGTCCGACGTGGCACACGCCGCCGCTGCCGCGAGCGCAACGGCCGTCAAGCCCATCATCAACGGCCTTCTGCACAGGTCTCGGGGGACGTCCGCACGCGGCGACACGGGTGCTGTTCTCACAGCAATCACACTGGTCGGGACGCCCTGCCGGCAGCCATCGTCCTTTGGATGGTTGTTCGTCCTCCGATAGGACGAGGCGCCGGGGGACTGCTGGACCGGGAGTCAGGCAGCGGGAGGCACCGGGAAGCGGCTGATCTCGCGCAGGGCGTCCGCGCCCGCGGCGACCATCGCCTCGAAGCGCCGGCGCCCGTCATCGGCTGTCGCGCCCGTCGGATCGCCGATCACTCCGCCCGTGCCGAAGTCGCCGCTCAGCCAGCCGAAGCTGACGGGCTTGCCGAAGCCGACCTGCCGGAAGTGCGTGAGCTGCTCCGGCACCTGCCGCTCGGCCAGGTCCATGTGCACGAGACCGGGCCGCAGGTGGAGCATCAGCGACGTCTCCTCGTGGCCGCCGTGGATCCCGAGCCCGAGCTCACCCGGATCGCTCGCGCGGCCCCCCTGGTCGACCGGCACCGCCGGATGTATGAGAAACGTCGCGAAGCCGGTCTCCCGCCGTACCTCACGAAGCGCGACCTGCAGCAGTGCCGAGTTGCCGCCGTGGCCGTTGACGAAGACCAGCCGCCGGGCCGGCAGCAGCATCAGGCTGCGTCCGATCTCGCGCACCACCGCGAGCAGGGTGTCGGCGCTCAGCGACAACGTGCCGGGTGCCCAGGTGTGCTCGTCGCTCTTGGTGACCGCGAGCGACGGCAGCAGCCACGCATCGACCTCGGACGCGGCTTCCGCCAGAGCCGTCGCGTACGCCTCCGCGATGACGAGGTCGGTCGACAGCGGCAGGTGGGGGCCGTGGTGCTCGGTGGAGCCGATAGGCAGCACGATCACCGACTCCGCCGTGAGGCGCGCGGCCGTCGCGGGGCCGGTCAGGTCAGCCAGGTAATTCACGTCACGCCCTCGCTCGTTTCGGGGAAGTCGCCGTTCTGGGAGGCTGAGCCATGCGCCGAGAGATCGTCCCCGCGAGCATCGCCCCGCCGGCTGCCAACTACGCCCACGCCGTCCTGATCGACGCCATCCGCACGCTCTACACGTCGGGTGTCGTGCCGGTCCGTCCGGACGGCACGGTGCCGGGCAGCGTCGCCGAGCAGGCCGAGACGGTGTGGCGCAATGTCGACGCCATCCTCTCCGACGCCGGGATGGGCGCCGGAGACGTCGTCAGCATCACCACGTACGCGGTTGCCGGCACCGGTCCGGACGAGCTCGCCGCAGTGATGGCCGCCCGCGACAGCTACCTGCCGCACCGGGTCGCGAGCACGCTGCTGCTGGTGACGGCCCTGGCCCGGCCCGAATGGCGGGTCGAGATCACCGTCGTCGCGGCGGCCGGGAGCGCGGCTGCCGCGGGCTAGAGTCGCGACGTGGCCGGCGGCACCCAAGGCGTGCGTGACGACGCCCCGGAGGTCGGCACCACCATCCGCGCCCTGCGCCGTCAGCGTGGTCTCACGCTCGTCGAGCTGGCCGCGAAGTGCGACCTCTCGCATTCGTTCCTCAGCCAGCTCGAGCGTGGCCTGCAGCGGCCCAGCATGGCGTCCCTGCACCGCATCGCCGTCGCGCTCGGCACCACCCAGCCGGCGCTGATGTCCGGCCGGGTCGGCGACGCGGACCCGAGTCAGGTCGGGCTGGTGCGGGCCGGCACCGGCACGCCGATGGCAAACCCGGGTGGCACCGCCCGCTCGCTGGTGACCGGTGCCCGGCAGATCTACCCGATCCTCTTCGAGGGTGCCGAGCAGACCTTCGACCAGTTCTACACACACGACGGTGACGAGTTCATCTACGTGATCACCGGGAGCATCGAGGTCGAGGTGCCGGGGGAGAGCTTCCAGCTCAGCCCGGGCGACACGCTGTACTACCCCGGAGGACTGCCGCATCGCTGGCGGTCGACGAGCCGGGCCCGCGTGACGGCACTCTTCGTGCAGGAGGGCAGTCACGAGGTGAACCACCCGGCTTGAGACGGGCGTCCGACGGCGGACGCTCACGGTTCCACGAGGGTCGAGCTCACGCGCGTACGGGCGACCTCACGGCCGGCACGCCAGACGATGCGGTCCTCGCTCGACCGGGCCAGTGCGTCGAGCAGACTCGTGCCGCGTACGGCCACGAGGTCGGCCGGGAAGCCGGCGGCGACCTCCACCTCGGGCAGCTCGAGCGCCCGACGTGCACCGCGGGTCACGGCGGCGAGGGCGGCCTGCGGGTCCAGGTGGCCGGCGGTGACCAGCAGCGTCGCAGCCTCCAGCGGGTCGGCGCGGCCGAGGGGGTGGAAGACGTCGCGCAGGTTGTCCCCGCCGGCCGCCAGCACGGCACCGGACTCGACGAGGGTGCGTACGGCGGTGAGCCCGCGCGCCGGGGCGACGCGCTGGTCGCGGGCGAGGATGTAGAGGTTCGTCTGCGGGCAGCAGACCACCGGTATCCCGGCGGCGGCCAGGGAGTCCGCCACCGACCGCTGCACGTCCAGCGGCTGGATCCCGAGGCTCGTGCAGTGGCTGGCCGTGACGGGCACCGGATGGTCCAGCTCGCTGACCAGTTCGGCGAGCCGGGCGAGCGACAGGCTTGCCGGGTGGAGGTTCTCGTCGGTGTGCAGGTCGACCGGTACGCCCGCCTCGGCGGCAACCCGCAGGCACAGCCGCGTGGCCGCGATCGGGTCGGATTCCACGTGGGGGTAGGCGCCGAGCACGTCGACCCCGGCGTCGAGCGCCGCCCGCAGCTCGGTCTCGGTCGTCGGGGCACCGGCCATGCCGACCAGCTGGGCGTCGACGAGACCGGCCCAGCGCTCGCGTACCTGGCACATGGCCGGCAGCGCCCGCAGCCCGAAGGTCCCGCCGAGCGTCACGTGCGTACGGACGGCCGTCACCCCGTGCGCGAGGTATTCGCGGAGAGCGGCGTCACTGCGGTCGACCATGTCGTCGACGTCGAAGCCGGCGGCGAGGCGGTCCATCTCGGTGATGGCGTCGTGCAGCCCGCTCGGCAGCGTGGGGGCGCGCTCGACCGTCAACGCCTTGTCGAGGTGGGCATGTGGCTCGATGAACGACGGCAGCAGCACGTGGTCCCGGAGATCGACGCTGTTATCGTTGTTGCGCGAAAAGGCGGGGCCGACGGTACGGATGACGCCGTCGTCGAGCTCGACGTCGACGCGGCGCCCGTCCGCCAGGAGCGCGCCGGACAGGAGCAGCGCCGTCACTGCCGGACCGTCACCGCGGCCAGCCGCTCGTGCAGGAAGTCCCCGCCGAGCACCGGCGGGTAGCGCACCGGGCCGGTGAGCGGGCTGTCCAGCGTCTCGATGACCGCGCGCGGGTTGGCCCCGTGGAAGAAGACCAGCGACAGCAGCTCCTCGGCCGGGTCGTTCGGCGACGGGGGCAGGACCCGGTGCGGTGTGGAGCGCCAGCGGTCACCGCTCCACCGGGCGAGCAGGTCACCGGTGTTGATGGTCAGGGCACCCGGCACATACGGCGCATCGACCCAGGTGCCCGTCGCCGTACGGACCTGCAGCCCGCCCGAGCCGACCTGCCGGTCGAGGACGGTGAGGGTGCCGAAGTCGGTGTGCTGGCCGACCCGGAACTGCTCCTCGAGTGCGGCCCCGACGCTGTTCAGCGACGGGTACCAGTCCATTGCCACGGTGTACGGGTTGACGTCGCAGCGGCTGGTGAAGAAGTTGTCCGCGAGACCCAGCGCCCGGGCTCCGAGGGTGAGCAGCACGCCGGCCAGGTCGTTGGCCTGCGCGGCGAAGTCGACGGCCGCCGCCTCGAAGTCGGTCACCTCGGCAGGCCAGACGTTCGGGGCATACCAGGACTCGTCGTCCGTGCCCCGTACGGCTTCCGGGACGCCGGTCGGACCCGAGCGGTAGCCCTCCTTGAGGTCGGGCGGGGTCTGCAGCCCGTAGGCGCCGGAATTCGACTCCAGCCCGGGCGGGACCCATCCGCGCCCGCCGACGACGCCCGCGTAGCGCGCCTTGGTCTCGGCCGGCAGGTGGAAGAAGCGCAGGCCCGCTGCGCGCAGCCGGTCGAGCCCGGCCGACTCGACCCGGTGCCCGGTGACGAGCAGGAAGCCGACGTCGCGCAGGGCCGCGTCCACCTCCGCGATCAGCGCCGCCTTGGCGGTCTCGTCGTTCCCGTACCAGGCGCTGAGGTCGATCAACGGCACCTGCGCGTCCGTACGCGTCGTTTCCTGCACGCCGGTCATGGCAGCCGCACCGGGTTGCCGTCGTCAGCCGTCGCGGCGAGGGCCGGCCGCACCTCGGCGGCGAAGCGGCGCAGCTGCTCCTCGGTCACGTCGTACGAGACGCCCGGGGAGGTCGGGAAGAGCGTCAGCTCCTCGACGGGAGTGGCGGCGGTCAGCTCGTTGATCCGGTCGGCGACCTGCTCCGACGTACCGACGACCCACGTGCCCTGCTCCATCGACTCCTCGAGGGTCGGCACGTGGTTAACCGGGAACGGGGAGCCATCCGGTTGGCAGTAGCCCCGTGACCACCCGTACGGGCCGAGGAACTTCCAGAACTCGTCGTGCGCGTCACGCACCTCGCGCATCGCCGCGGCCCGGGAGTCGGCGATGTGGGTGTTCAGCACCAGCATCTGCTTCTCGCCCGGGGCGAGCTCGCGGCCGTGGGTCGCGGCATACGTGTCGGCGAACGCGGCGAGGTTGCTGCGCAGGCGAGCGGCACCCTGCAGCCAGAAGACGCCGCCGAAACCCCGCGCCGGTACGGCCCGCACGCTGCCCGGGCTCGTGACCGCCTGCCAGACCTCGTACGGATACGTGGGTCGCGGAACCAGCGTCAGGGAGCCGACGGTCGTCCCGCGGTCGGCGATGCCGGCCGGGGGCGCGGCGAAGTAGTCACCCTGGAAGGAGAACGTCTCCTCGTCCAGCGCGAGCAGGAGCAGGTCGATGGCCTCATCGGTCAGGGCGCGGTTGCGCAGGTCGGCCGCTTCCTGATCCGGGTTGTCGGCGCTGCCGACCGAGATGCGGCCGTGGGAGAGCGGCTCCATCTCGCGCGGCACCGTGCCGCGGCCGAGTCCGAGGACCCCACGGCCGCCCGAGAGATTGTGCAGGAGCGCGAAATCCTCTGCGAGGCGCAGCGGATGCCACTGGCCGACGATGTTGAACATCGAGCCGAGCCGGATGTGGTCGGTGCGCTCGGCCAGGAACGCGCTGAGCAGGATGCCGTTGGGGACGACCTCGTAGCCCTCGTGCTGGAAGTGGTGCTCGGTGGTCCAGAAGGCGTCGTAGCCGAGCTCGTCGGCGAGTACGCCGCAGTCCAGCAGCCGGCGGGTGGCCGTCATGATCGCGGCGGAGCCGTACCGCCGCTCGGTCGGCACCGGCCCGGAGCGCCCGAGCGTGCCTCCCATCTCGACGGAGCCGAACAGGAACACTCCGACGCGCATGCGGCCTCCCCTCCTACGGCGGACGAGGCTGCTCCCTCTCCGACCACAATGTTGGCGAGACCAACATTAGGTGGCACCTTCGGGTGAACGGGTGTCGGGCCGGTTACGGGTTCGTCAATTCGTCAGAAGTAGGTGGGCTCGCGCGGCGTGTAGTTCTGCTCCAGGGCCTCGACCTCCTCCGGCGTGAGGTCGATGTCGAGCGCCGCGACCGCGTCACGCAGATGGTGGTCCTTGGTCGCTCCGATGATCGGGGCGTCCACCACCGGGTTGCGCAGCACCCAGGCCATGGCGACGGAGGCCATGGCGACGCCGCGCTCCTCGGCGATGCGCTGCACCGCGGCGACGGTGGCCTCGTCGGAGTCCAGGTAGAGCGGGCGTCCGTACTGGTCCTTGTCCGGGTTGGTGGAGCCACGCGTCGTGCTCTTCTCGCCCCACGGGCGGGCGAGCAGGCCGCCGGCGAGCGGGCTCCACGGCAAGCTGCCCACGCCCTCGGAGGCGAGCAGGCCGAACATCTCGCGCTCCTCCTCGCGCTGGACGAGGTTGTACTGGTCCTGCATCGAGACGAACGGGGTCCACCCGTGGGCGCGCGCCGCCTCCTGCATCTTCGCGAACTGCCAGGCCCACATGGACGAGGCGCCGAGGTAGCGCACCTTGCCGGCCTTCACCACGTCGTGCAGCGCCTCCATGGTCTCCTCGACCGGCACCTCCGGGTCGAAGCGGTGGATCTGCAACAGGTCGACGTAGTCGGTGCCGAGCCGGACGAGCGACGCGTCGATCTGCTCGAGGACCGCGCGGCGGGACAGGCCACCGCCACCGGGTCCGTCGTACATCCGCTGGAAGAGCTTGGTCGCGAGCACGACGGCTTCGCGGCTGGTGTAGCTCGTGATCGCGCGGCCGACCACTTCCTCCGACGTGCCGTAGCCGTAGATGTTGGCGGTGTCCCAGAAGGTGATGCCGAGCTCGACCGCCTGCCGGAAGATCGGGGCGGCCTCCTCGTCACCGAGGATCCACGTCATGCGCCCGGCGTTCCGGTCGCCGAAGCTCATGCATCCCAGTGACAGCCGGCTGACCTGCAGACCGGTGGATCCCAACCGCGTGTATTCCATGTCGCTCCCTCGTCGTCGCGAGGTCCCTTCCCCGCTGCCGCCACCTCCGACCATCCGCTGATCCACACCGTGGGATGCTCGGCGCCGATCGCACGTCGCTGACAGAACGTCGCCAGAGGTGAGGAGCCCGACCGGATGCTGAGTGGCGAGAAGGTGCTGATCACCGGACCGGCCGGACGGATCGCGTCCGGCCTGGCGCGCTCCCTCGCGGCCGACAACGAGGTGTGGGGCATCGCCCGGTTCAGCGACCCGGCGGCGCGCGAGCAGGTGGAGGCGCTCGGCATCACGACCCGCGCGCTCGACCTGTCGGGCAACGACTTCGGCGACCTGCCGACCGACTTCACCTATCTGCTGCACATCGCCGCCGACTTCAGCCCCGACGACTACGAGCGGGCGATGCGGGTCAACGCCGAGGGCACCGGCTTCGTCCTCGAGCACTGCCGCAAGGCGAAGGCGGCGCTCGTGATGTCCACGTTGAGCGTCTACAAGCCGCACGAGGACCCGTGGCACCCCTTCGCTGAGGACGATCCGCTCGGTGACCAGCTGCTCACCTCGCAGCTGCCGTACTCGGTGACGAAGATCGCGGGGGAGGCGGTGGCGCGTTACTGCGCCCGCTCGTTCGGCCTGCCGGTCGTCATCGCCCGCATGGGCGCGGCGTACGACGAGCACGGCGGCCTGCCGGTGTGGAACCTGAACGCGGTGGCCGACGGCCAGCCGGTCACCACCCGCTGGGATCCGCTCCCGTACGCACCCATCCACGAGGACGACATCGTCGACCAGGTCGAGGCCCTGCTCGACGCTGCGACGGCGCCCGCCACGATCGTCAACTGGTGCGGTGACGAGGTGGTCACGGCCCAGGAGTGGACCGCGTACTTCGGTGAGCTGATGGGCGTCGCGACGAACGTCGAGGTGCAGCCCATCCCGGGTGCGTCGCGGGGTTCCATCGGTGACGTCACCCGGCGTAACGCGCTCACCGGGCCGTGCCGGGTCGGCTGGCGGGACGGCTTCCGGCGTCTGGTCGAAGACCTCTACCCGGACCGCCTGGTCGCTTGATGACTTTGGCCGGCGACCCTGTGCTCGGGGCGGCAGCGCTGACGGCCCTGGACGGACTGCTCGAGGCGCTCGTCCTCCGGCAGGTCGGCGAGGACCGCTTCGCCGTCTCCGTCGAACCCGACCGCTTCGGCCGGCTCTTCGGTGGCCAGCTGATGGCTCAGGCGCTGGTCGCCGCGGCGGCGACCGTGGAAGGCAAGCCGCCGCACTCGCTGCACGCGTACTTCGTCGAGGGCGGCCTGCCGGGAGTGCCGCTCGAGCTGGCGGTGGAGCGCGTACGCGACGGGCGGTCCATGGCCTCGCGGCGGGTGAGCGTGACGCAGGACGGTCGGGACCTGCTGGTCCTGCTCGCGTCGTTTCACGCCGGCCCGGATGAGCCGCAGTCGGCTGACCCGCCGCCCGCCGTGGCGCCGCCCGACGACATGCCACTGCTCCAGACCTGGGTACGCGAGAGCCCGCCCGACATCCGGGCGACCGCCGAAGCCGGGTGGGTGCAGCAGCCGCCGCCGGTCGAGATGCGACTCGGGGAGCCGCTGCGCTTCCTCGGCGGCCCGGCGACCGGGGGTACGCGCTCGCACTGGATGCGGCTGCCGCGAGCAGTCGGTGACGACCCGCTGCTGCACACCGCCCTGCTGACGTACGCCAGCGACTACTTCCTGCTCGACATGGCCTTCCGGGCCCACCCGTCGGGTCTGCCGGCGGCGGCGTTCACGTCGACCAGCCTCGATCACGCCCTGTGGTTCCACCGGCCGGTGCGCTTCGACGAGTGGGTGCTGCACACCCAGGAAGCCGTCGCGATCTCGGGCGACCGCGGCCTGGTGCGCGGCTCGCTGCATGATGCGCAGGGCCGCCTGGTGGCCACGGCGATGCAAGAAGTGCTGATCCGGTTACGTCGCGAGAACGGGAAGTCGGCATGAGCGAATTCACGACGGACGTCGAGCTGACGAGCGCGCTGGCGCATCCGCTGTACCAACAGCCGTGGCCGGAGGGTGACTTCCGCTTCGTCCAGGTGGGTTACATCGTCGACGACCTGCTCGCCGCCGCGGCGAAATGGGCGCAGACCTTCGGCATCGGGCCGTTCCACGTGCTGCGGCGCACCGAGGTCGACTGCACCTACCGGGGTGCGCCGAGCAAGCTCGACATCCGGGTCGCGGTGGCTCAGGCCGGTCCGGTGCAGATCGAGCTGATCATGCAGAACGACGACCGTCCGAGCGTCTACAACGAGCTGAAGGCTCCGGGCAGCAGCCTCATGCACCAGCTCGCCACCGTCACCGCCGATTACGACGGCCAGTCGGCGCACTACGCCGCATTAGGGCACGAGCTGGTCTGCGAGATCCTGACGCCCGACCAGCGGGTCGCGTACTTCGACACCGTCGCGGACTTCGGCTTCTACGTCGAGGTGATCGAGCAGTCGCCGCTGTTCCTCGAGCAGCTGGCCACGATTGCGCGTACATGCGAGAACTGGGACGGCGCCGACCCGGTACGGCTGCTGACCCGCGACGGCTACCGCACTCCCTGAAGCCCCTGACGGCGGCCCAAGCCGACCAGGACGGCAACCCCGGCGGCGGTCGTCCACAGCGTGAACGGCCATGCTGCGAGGCGCTCCACCGCCCCGCGCCCCACACCGAGACCGAGCCCGGCCGCCGTGAAGGCGGTGCCGACCAGTGATGCGGCGCCGAGCAGGAGCGTTGCGCCGGCGGCAGCGGGGCGTCGTTCGCGCCTGAGTACGAGCCCGGCCGCAACCATCCCGAGTCCGGCCGAGGCGAAGTGCACGGACGCGGCGATCGCGTGCCAGGGTGCACCGGTGTCCTCCGGGAAGACGCCGACGAAGGGCAGAGCGGCGCCTGACAAGACCAACAGTCCGCACGCTGCCGTACTCAACCGGGAGCGGATCAGCTGCGGCCGCAGGAGGTACGCGCCCACGAGCACCTGCCCACCGAGGACGATCAGGCCGCCGTTGAGCAGGTCGTGCCGCGGCGAGCAGACGAGGATCCCACCGCCGCCGGAGTAGCTGCCGCAGGTCAGGGCGCCCAGGTCGCTGATCCAGCTCGACCGCAGGCTGAAGGGCGCGGACCCTTTCCACGCCTGCTGGGCCACTGCCTGCGCGAGGAAGAACTGCGCCGAGGTCGCCCACAGGACGCCGCCCGCCACCGCCCGGGCCGTACGCCGTCCGCTCATGAGCGGACTCTGGCATGCGCGACGGGCGATCAGCCGGTCACCGAGCGCAGGATGCGGACGTGGCTCAGGTGCTGGTCGTCGCCCATGCCGTCGCGACGCTGGCGTTGTGCGGGCTGACCTGGACGGTGGCCGTCGTCGTCTACCCGGGCTTCGTCGAAGCCGGACAGGTCACCGACACCGCCGGATGGCAGCGGATCCATGCCGCGCATTCACGGCGCATGGTGTGGGCGGTCGGCCCGCTCTGGCTGGTGGAGGGGCTCGCCGTGGCGGGGCTGATCATCCTGCGGCCGTCGACGGTGCCGCTCGGCCTCATCCTGATCGCCGCGGTCGCGGGCGCCGCGACCGTTGCGCTCACGGTCCTGCGTGCGGTTCCGCTGCACCAGCGCCTGACGCCGGGCTTCGACCATGACGTGTGGCGGGCGCTGCAGTGGGCGCACGGCTGGCGCTCACTGGCCTGGGCGATCGCTGCTGCCGACGGGATCATGATGGCTTCGATGCTCTGAGTAAGGTCCCGTCGTGCCCGAGGAGCCACCGGCCGAGCGTGAGCGCGCCAGTCACATCGTCGAGTGGATGAACGATCCCGACTTCTGGCGGGACGTCACCACGCGGACGCTGTCGGCAGCGATCGTGGCGGTCCTCGCCTACGTCTTCGCCCTGGTCGCGGGATACGTGCAACGACCCAATGCCTGGAGAGTCGTGTTGGCGGCCGTCCTCGTCGTCGTCGCGCCGGTCGTCATGGTGCGGGGAGCCCGTCGGCTGAACCGCCTGACGGCCCGCAACGAGGGCGGTTGGCGTTGGTGGGTCACCCTCGTGTTCGCGGTCGGCGCCCCCGGCTGGTTCACGGTCGCGATCGCCGTGCTCTTCAACCAGCACGACTGAGTGCCCACCCCGCGCATGCTCGGCGGGGACCCAGGAGCCGGCGTTACGCTTGCCTCATGTGCGTGGAGACCGCGATGTATGCCGTCCGGGCACTGCGCTGCCGAGTCGACCGCTACCGGTCGAAGGACCTCCGTGAGCCGATCGGGATCGAGGACGTCCCGGTGCCGGTGGCCGTGGGCTCACGCGCGCTGAGCCGCTCGCACGCTCTCGGTGACGGGCCAGCACACCAGCCACACCACGAGGGCGATGCCCAGGCCGGGCAGTACACCGAGCAGCGGCGTCGCGTCGACGCCTGACCCGACGAGCAGGGTCATCACCCCGATGATCGCGGACGTAACGGCGTAACCGGCGGCGGCCAGACCCCAGTCGCGCCACTCCTTGCGCACCTGCTCCGGTGTTCCCCGGGCGGGTTTGGTCGCGAGGCCGCGGTGACGCTGCTGCCCTTGGACGACACCCGAAGCGACGAACTCGCCGTCTATTTCGGATTTCTCGGCCGGCCGCCTACGGTCGCCGTCCTACGGGAGATCCGGCAGTCGGCCGAGGCGCGCAGCCGCGAAGGCATCACCGCCGCCGTCGGCTACCTGCATCGGGCCGGCCTCGTGCACCGGAGCCGCGACCTCGAGGCGACCGTCGACGGGCTCTACCCGCTGGTCGACGGGCTGGCATTGCACGGCACGCTGTGGCCCGAGCGCTACCCGGCGCCGTATCTGCGGCGGGTGCTGCACGGTGCCCTCGACGCGTTGCAGGACGAATTGACGTCCTGATTGAAAGGCGATGGTACGGTCCCTGAATTCGAGGACGAAGACGCAAAGCATCGGGGGATGAGCGTCATGGTCGCACCGCTGTACAACACCTTCTGGAAAGCCGAGGGCGGCCTTTCGGCCGAGCCGGCGGATGGCTTGTTTCATTCACCAATTCCTCCTCCAGAATGGGAATGCGCGGCTGAAACACCCATCGCCGAGCTCCTGCAGTCGGACCTCGACGAAAGCGCCGCCGATCACCGACCATGAGCCCGGGCGGGGAAGTCCCGTCAGCCGAAGCTGAAGGTCAGCCCCGCTGCGGTGAGCGCCGCCTGCACCGGCTCCATCAGCTCGACGACCCGCCGGCACCCCTGCTCGCCGATGACGTCCCAGGCGGGCGCGGCCAGCTCGTCGGTGCGCTCCTCGATCGCTTCACGCCGGGCACGGCCCTGCTCCGTGAATGCGAGCTCAGGCCCGGCTGCCAGCCAACCGTCGGCAGTCAGACCTTCGACGACCTCATCCCATTGCGCGTCTGTCCAGGCGCGTGAGGAACGGAAGACGGGGCCGACCATCGGGACCCGGGCGACGTGCAGGATCAGGGCCTCGAGACCGGTCAGCCCCTCGGCGACCAGCGCCGCGATGTGCCCGTCACCACGGAATTCGCGCAGCAGGTAATGGGCGTGCCAGAGCCGTAAATGCGGTTCGTCGGGCCGGTCCAGTGCGGCGTACGCCGCGAAGAGCGGTCGTCCCTCCAGCCGTCCGTACGCGGCCTCGGCCGCCCGCTCGAGCAGCTGGGCCAACTCGCTGACGGCGGGTCCCGTCTCCGCGAAGGCGCGTGACAGGGCCGCGTCGACGCCCTTCAGCTGCGCTGCCAACACCGCCTCCGGAGTCGTCTTCGCCCAGACCGCCGGGATGACGGGCTCGACCGCCGCAGGACTGAAGTTGAAGAACGTGGAGATCACGAGCTCCGGCGGCGCCGTCCCGAGCGGAGCGGCGCGCGCCGGAAAGTAGCGCTCGCCGGCGGCAAGGCCCAGCTCGTCGAAAGCGGCGCCGACTTCAGGCGCGACCAGCGACAGCAGCCACAGCGGCGACGTCACCTGTCCCACCGTGCGGACCAGCCCGGGCGGCAGCTCGCTCGCCGGTGTACGCAGTCGGGGCGACGTCATGGCAGGACCTCACTGTCATCGGACTGCTGGGAATCGCATCAGGCCTGAGCCATGGTGCCCTAGAACTGCTTGATGTTGGCGGTGGTCGCCGTGCCGCCGGCGGGTGCCTGGTTGACGTTGAGGACGGCCGTCGGGGTTGCGTACGTGACGATGCTGCTCGTGACGGTCGCCGGGCCGGTGCCGGAGACCTGCCCGAGGACGACGGTGAGGGTGTTGGTCGCGGCGGCGTAATCGATGGTCGTCCTGGCGGTGCCGGTGCCGCCGTAGGTGACGGTGGCCGTGGTGTAGCCGGTCGAGCCGAGGGCGAAGGTGCCGAGGTTCAGCGTGCAGTCGTTGACGGTGACGTTGAGGCTGTCGTTTCCGGATCCGCCGCTGTTGAGCGTCGCGGTGACCTCGCCGTCGGCGTTCAGGCTCTGGTTGGTGGTGTTGCCGCTCCAGAGCGAGCAGATGCTGGAGAGATCCATCTGCTCCGAGAACGTCAGCACGAGGCGGTCACCCTGGTCGATGCGGCCGGCGATCCCCGTCCCGTTCTGCAGCGACAAGCTGCTGACGTACGGGCCGAGCTGGACGGTCGTCGAGATCGACGAGGTGTTGCCGGCGTTGTCGAGCCCGGTGAGCGTGTACAGGTAGCAGCCGCTGGTGAGCCCGGTCTGCGCCGGGTTGCCCGTGAGCGTCACGGGTGACGAGAAGCTGCCGCAGGTCGTCCCGGTCAGGGCGGCCGACTGACGGGTGAGCGTGCTCGAGGCGATCCCGGACGCGCTGTCGGTGTAGTCGGTACGCGTGCCGATCGTGTAACTAGCCGCATTCGCCGTACTGGTGCTTCCGGCTGCACTGGCGGCCACACCGTTGACGGTTAGGGCGCCTGACACCGGTGCGGTGACGTCGTACCGCACGGTGGTGAACACGGCCGCGGTGTTGCCGGAGTTGTCGGTGCCGGTGAGCGTGTACCGGTAGCAGGCCGTCGTGAGCGCGGTCTGGGCAGGCGTGCCGGTCAGGGTCGTCGCGGTGCCGAAGGTGCCGCAGTTGGTGGCGCTGTAGGCGGCAGCCGCCCGGGTGAGGACGCTCGTCTTCAGACCGGACTCGGCGTCGGCGTAGTCAACCCGGCTGTCGATCGGAAACGTGGCGCTGTTCGTCGGGCCGCCGAGCGTGCCGACGGTGGACGCGGCCAGGCCGTTGACGGTGACGGCGCCGCCGGTCGGCGCTGCGGTGTCCACCTTCACGGTGGTCAAGACGGTTGCCGAGTTGCCGACGCGATCGGTGCCGGTCAGTGCGTACTTGTAGCAGCCGGTGGTGAGCCCGGCCTGGGCGGTCGTACCGGTGACGACGCTCGCGGCTCCGAACGTGCCGCAGACGTTGCCGGTCAGCGGCGCCATGGCGACGGTCAGGACGCTGCTGGCGATGCCCGCGGTGGCGTCGGTGTAGTCGGTGCGCAGGCTGATGGCAAAGGCGCCGGTCTTGTTGAAGCTGGTGGTGCCTGCGGTGCTGGAGCTGACGGCGTTGACCGTGATCTTCCCGCTGATCGGGGCGGTCGCGTCGCGCGTGAAGGTGAGTCCGGTGCCGATCTGGTTGCCGGCCACGTCGGTGCCGACGACGGTGTGGGTGGCGGGCGCGCTGGCGTTGGCGGCCCAGGCGTACGTACCGGACGGATAGCTGATCGTCGGAGCCGTACCGCAGCCGGTGCTGACCGTCTGGGCCGGGTGGGTCCAGCCGGTCGTGCTGATGACCGGGAAGACGGCGGTGGCGGGGCTGGTCGTGGCGTCGGTGACGGCGTCGGTGAGCGTGAACGAGCCGGCGACGGTGTAGCGGAAGTAGATGACGGTGCCCGTCTGAGCGGCGCCGCCTGCCGTGCTCAGCGTGACCACCTGGCTGGGTGCGTCGGTGTCGTACCGGACGGTGGTGGAGACGCTGCTGGAGTTGCCGACGTTGTCGGTGCCGGTGAGCGTGTAGAGGTAGCAGCCCGTGGTCAGGCCGCTCTGGGTGGGCGTGCCGGTGAGCGTCGTCGGCGTCCCGTACGTGCCGCAGGCGTTGCCGGCCAGGGATGCCTGAGCCACCGTCAGCACGCTGCCGGCCACACCGGAGCCCACGTCGGTCGCGTAATCGGTGCGGGTGGTGATGAAGAAGCCGGCCTTCGCGTAGCTGGTGCTGCCGGCGGAGGTGGCCGCCGCCCCGTTGACGGTCAGGACGCCGCCGGTGGGCCCCGTGGCGTCGGTCGCGAAGTCCACGGTGGTCGCGACGGTGTTGCCGGCGGTGTCGCGGCCGGTGACGGTCTGGGAGAGCGGGGTCGACGGTGTCGCGGTCCAGCTGTAGCTGCCCGAGGTGTAGGTGATCGTCGGGCTGGCACCTGAGCCTGTGCTGACGGTCTGTGCGGCATGGGTCCAGCCGGCGGCGGTGACGGCGGGGAAGGTCGCCGAGGCCGGGCCGGAGGCGTTGCTGGTCACCGCATCGGCGATCTGGAAGCTTCCTGCCTGGGACGGGCGGTAGTAGAGCGTGGTCCCCGACAGGTACGCGTTGGTGGCGCCGGCGGCCAGCGACACGACCTGCGACGGCTTCGTCTCGTCGCCGTTGACGGAGTCGGCGCTGCTCGGGCTGCTGCGGGCGGTCCAGCTGAGGTAGATGGCCGTCACCGTGTACGTGTAGGTGCCGTCCGCGACGCCGGAGTCGACACACGATGTCGCCGTCGCCGCCAGATACGTACCCGCGCTGCCCGGGACGGTGCCGCACGCGTTGGAGGGAGTGGCCCCGGCGTAACGGGTGACGAGGAAGCCGTCGACCGGCCCGTAGGCCTGGGCGGCCGCCGACCACCGCACGGTGACGTCGGCGCCGAAGCTGGACACCGTCACACCGGTCGGGGCCCCGAGCGTCGCGACCTTGACCTGACCCATGCCCGTGCCCGGTGCGGTCCAGTACGCCGATGCCGTCGCGGTGGACAGCAGCAGGGTCAGGACGACGCTCCAGGCCAGAACGGTCACGCGGTTGAACCAGCTATACCGTTCGTGGCCGTGCGTGGCCGGCACGCGCACCGAGGAACCTTCCGGGTGACGCCGGATCCCGATCGGACCCGGCCGTCGGCCTATCGGCCGACCTGGGCTCCCCTCCAGCCGGGGTCGGTCAGCTGACGGTGAAGGTCAGCGGGACGCTCGAGTTCTTGCATCCGTCCTGGTTCGACGCGCTGTTGACCATGGCGATGCTGGCTCCGGTGGGTGCCGTCGCCGAGGTGGTGCCGGCCGAGGTGAAGGACAGCGACGCGCCGGCCGCGATCGCCAGCGGGGTGCCGGTCGACGGCTTGCTCGGCTGGACCAGAACGAAGTCGGCAGCGCTGCAGCCCGCGGCGAAGCCGGACCCGAACCCGATGGTGACCGTCTTGATCTGCACCGGCGCGGTCGCACTCGAGTTGGTCACGGTGAAGTCGATGGGCTGCGCCGCTCCTCCCGGGACGAGCCCGGAGGGCGTGCCGTCCTGGGAGACCGTCACTGCCGTGGAGGTGCCCACGCCGGCCGAGCCCGTGCCGCTGCCCGTGGTCGACCAGAACGCGAAGGCCACCCCACTCGCAGCGACCACCGCGGTAGCCGTGCCGATGACGACGATCTTCGTTCGCGTAAGACGCACGGACTGCTCCCCGGAGAGGCCGGTCCG
Source organism: Frankiaceae bacterium (assembly GCA_965199805.1). GTDB lineage: Bacteria > Actinomycetota > Actinomycetes > Frankiales > Frankiaceae > DATAZK01. The sequence goes on from CBDATO010000001.1 coordinate 2,318,526, forward strand.
GTTCGGCTGACCGGTGACACCCGACGTGAGCCATTCGGCGGACAGCGACTACTCCTTGAGGGTCTTCACCCCACCGGACCGGACGGCGATCGGCGTCGACCCGCGCCGTAGGGTTCGGGCCCGCCACGTCACAGCAGGAAAAGAGCGGCCGCCCGATGACCGACGGAGCATCCGAGCTCGATTCACCCGACACCTTCCAGGTCGGCGTCCCGCACGAGATCCTGGCGGGGCTGCGCCGTCGCGAGCCGCTCCAGCCGGTGCTCGGCCCGGGAGGCGAACGCTCCTGGCGAGTGACACGTCACGCCGACATCGCGTCCATCTGCCGTAACCCCCAGGCCTTCTCCTCGGGGGCCTTCGGCCTGAGCGCGGAGCAGCGGGCCACGCTGGTGCTGATCAACATGGACCCACCCGGCCACACCCGGTATCGGCAGCTGGTGTCGTCGGGCTTCTCCCCGCGTGCGGTCGAGGCCATGGAGCCCGAGATCCGGCGGCGGGCGCAGGCGCTGGTCCGCCGCGGCCTCGAGCGGGGGGAGTGCGACTTCGTCGCCGACGTGGCCGCCCGGCTGCCGCTGGAGGTCATCTGCGACCTGCTCGGGATACCGGCCGAGGATCACGACCTCGTCCTGGGCTGGAGCACGCAGATGGTGGCGTCGGAGGATCCGGAGTTCAACTCGTCACCTGAGCTCGTCGCCTGGGCGCAGACGCAGGCGTTCGGCTACTTCGGTGAGTTGGCCCGGGAGCGGCGCAGCCACCCGGGCGACGATCTGGTGTCGCGCCTCGTCGGCGCCGAGATCGACGGCGAACGGCTCTCGGAGCTGGAGCTCGGCCTGTTCTGCATCCTGCTGTTCATCGGGGGCAACGAGACGACCCGCAACACCCTGGCCCACGCCGTCATCGCTCTGACCGACCATCCCGATCAGCGCCGGCGCCTGCTCGCCGACCCCTCGCTGCTGACGACCGCGACCGACGAGGTCCTGCGCTACAGCTCGGCGCTCATGCAGTTCGGCCGCACCGCGACGGCCGACGTGCAGATGCACGGCGAGACCATTCGTGCCGGCGAGAAGCTGCAGCTGTGGTTCACGTCCGGCAACCGCGACGAGACGGTCTTCGCCGACCCGGACGCGTTCGACGTCGGCCGCGCGCCCAACCCACACCTGTCCTTTGGAGGCGGGGGGCCGCACATCTGCCTGGGCGCGAGTCTGGCCAGGCTCGAGATCAGGCTCATGCTCGAGCAGCTGCTGCAGCAGGCGCCCCGGTTCGAGGTCACCGGGCCCGCCGTGCGGCTGCAGTCGGGCTCCATCAACGGCGTCAAACACCTGCCGGTCCGCCTGGGGCCCAGCACGTCCTGACGCCGGTCGCCGACCGGCCCACCCGTGGCACGGGAGTGAAGTCCGCACGAGGGAAGGACATCGCACCGTGACCGTCGTCGAAGCTCTCGACCGCTACTTCTCCGTCACGGAGCGCGGGTCCACGTTCGTACGGGAGGCCCGCGGCGGTCTCGCCACCTTCTTCACGATGGCGTACATCGTCGTGCTGAACCCCCTGATCATCGGCCTCACCCCGGACCGGGACGGCCACACGCTGGGCCTCACCTCCGTCGCGGGCGTGACCTGCCTGGTGGCGGCGGTCATGACCATCCTCATGGGAGTCATCGGCCGGATGCCGTTCGGGCTCGCGACCGGCCTGGGCCTCAACGCCTTCGTCGCGGTGTCCGTCGCGTCACAGATGTCCTGGCCCGACACCATGGGGCTCGTCGTCATCGAGGGCCTGATCATCACGGTCCTGGTGCTCACCGGCTTCCGTACGGCCGTGTTCAAGGCCGTGCCCGCCGAGCTGAAGGCCGCCATCGCGGTGGGAATCGGCATGTTCATCGCGCTCATCGGCCTGGTGGACGGCGGACTGGTCCGCCGGGTGCCCGACGCGGCCGGGACGACGGTCCCGGTGCAGCTGGGCAGCGACGGGACCTTACGGGGCTGGCCGACGGTCGTCTTCCTGTTCGGGCTGGCCGTGATCGCAGCGCTCGTCGCCCGCAGGGTCAAGGGCGCCATGCTCATCGGCATCGTGCTTACAACGATCGTCGCGGTGATCGTCAATGCGCTTGCCGATCCGGGTCCCTCCGTCGTCGACGGCAAGCCCAACCCGACCGGCTGGGCACTCAACGTCCCGAAGTGGCCGAACAAGGTCGTCGACCGTCCCGACCTCCACCTGGTCGGGGACTTCTCGATCGCCGGCGGGTTCCGCACGGCCGGGGTCATCACGGCGCTGCTGCTCGTCTTCACACTCGTGCTCGCCGACTTCTTCGACGTCATGGGCACGACAGTGGGGCTCTCCTCCGAGGCCGGGCTGCTCGACGAGCGCGGCCTGCCGGTCAACACCGGCCCGGTGCTCTTCGTGGACGGGTTGGCTGCCGTAGCGGGAGGTGCGGCGTCGGCTTCGTCGGCGACCACCTATGTCGAGTCGTCGGCCGGCATCGCCGACGGTGCGCGCACCGGCTTCGCCAGCGTCGTCACCGGCCTGCTTTTCGTGGTCGCGCTCGCCTTCACGCCGCTCGTGGAGGTCGTTCCGTCCGAAGCGGCCGGCCCGGCTCTCGTCGTCGTCGGCGTCCTGATGATGCGGCAGATCCGGACCATCGACCTGACCGACTTCCTCAGTGCGATCCCGGCGTTCCTAACGATCGTCCTGATGCCTTTCACGTATTCGATCACCAATGGCATCGGCATCGGATTCATCGCCTCGACCCTGCTGCACGTCGTCAGCGGGAAGGCGCGTCGCATCCACCCGTTGATGTGGGCCGTGAGCGCCGTCTTCGTCCTCTACTTCGGCATCGACGTCATCAAGGACATCTTCGGCGTCTCGTGACACCGACCGTTATGGTCGCGCCATGCCACGCCTGCCGTTCGTGGACCCCGACGACCCCGATGGCGACCCGCAGGCCCGCGAGGCGTTGCTGTCGTCGGTCGGTGGCAGCAGCATCCAGCCGAACGTCTACCGCGCCGTCGCTAACAATCCGGCCGTCCTGCAGGCCCTGGCCCAGTTCGGCAGCGTCGTCTACTACAACAACTCGCTGACGCCGGCCCAGCGCGAGTTGGCGTACCTGACGGCATCACTCGTCAACGATTGCCACTATTGAATTCCGACCCATGTGCTGCTCGGTCGAGCGGCCGGCCTGACCGAGGACAAGCTCGCCCACCTCGGTGACGATCCGCTTCCCCCGGGCGCGTACGCACCCGACGAGGCCGCGATCGTGCGCTACGCCCAGCGCTCGACCCGCATGGACGTGATCGACGACCGGACGTACGGCGATCTGACCGGGCACTTCACGGCCGAGCAGATCATCGAGATCTGCTTCACGATCGGCATGGCCAACATGATCAACCGCTTTCACGCCACGTTCCTGACCGAGCTCGACGGACGAACGCAGCAGGCGTTGGGCGGGAGCTGCCCGCTCAGCTACCCCGACCCCGCGTCGGGCTCGGGATCGCCCGGCGTCACGATGGGCCCGGTCGACGACGCCGAGGAGGGCGACTGATGTCGTACACGCTTCAGGACGCGGGCCTCGCCCGCACCTCGCACCTGTCCATCCAGGTCGCCGACCTGGACGCGACGGAGGCCTGGTGGACGGGGCACTTCGGTTACCAGCCGATCATGCGCAAGGACCTGGCCGGGCCGGACTTCGACGCGGTGACGGGTGTGGCCGGTGCCCGCAGCCGGATGCTGCGTGGGCTGGTGGGCCCCGGCACCGTCCTGCAGTTCTTCCAGCACAGCTGGCGCGACCTGGCGCCGTTGAGCGTCCTGGTGTCGTTCGAGGTGCGTGACGCCGCGGCCGCGTACGCGGGGCTCTCCGCGGCCGGGGTCGTGTGTCAGAGTCCGCCCGTCGAGTTCGACAACTCGCTTGCCTTCATGGCGGCCGACCTCAATGGCCTGCCCATCGAGCTGATCCAGTGGAAGCCGGCCGCAGCGCCGTACACGTCGTCCTAGGGAGCCGTCATGGAAGTACGCCCGCTCGGGACGGCGCTCGGCGCCGAAGTGCTCGGCCTCGACCTCTCGCGGCCGTTGGACGACGGCACCCGCGCCGACGTCCACAAGCTGCTGCTGGACCGTCAGGTGGTGGTCGTCCGGGAGGTCGACCTCTCACCCGAGCAGCACGTCCGCCTCGGGCAGCAGTTCGGCGAGGTGGAGGTGCACGCGTTCTTCCCGAACCTCGGCGCCGGCTCCGAGCGGGTGAGCGTGCTGGACTCGGCGGCGGGCACCCGGTCGAGCATGTGGCACACGGACGAGTCGTTCCTCGCCCGGCCGCCGATGGGCACCCTGCTGCACGCCCGGATGCTGCCGTCGGTCGGCGGAGACACCTGCTGGGCCAGCATGACCGCCGCGTACGACGCGCTGTCCGCGCCGATGAAGCGCTACCTGCAGGGCATGACGGCCGAGCACGGGCTGGCCCGTATCGCCGAAATGAAGCAGCGGGCCGGGCGCGCCACACCGCAGGAGGTCGCCGAGGCGATCGCCGGTGACCGCCGGGCCACGCATCCGGTCGTGCACGTGCACCCCGAAACCGGCGCCCGCTCGCTCTACGTCAACCCGACCTACACCCGCTGGCTCGACGGGGTCCCGCTGGACGAGAGCGACGCCGTCCTGCGGCTGCTGCACGCCCATGCGACCCAGGAGGCGTTCGTCTACCGGCACCGGTGGTCGGACGGCGACTTTGTGCTCTGGGACAACCGCTGCACGATGCACATCGCGTTGGCCGACCACCCCGAGCGGCGGCTGATGCACCGGGTGTCCGTGCTCGGGGACGGTCCGGTGGCCGCCGCCTAGGTGTACTGACCAGAGACGTTGGTTGAGGGCGTGTGACGACACGATCTGACGGATCTTGAAAGGCGAAGACCTCCCGGCGTGGAGTGGAGCTGTCTAGGAACCGCTCCGCCACCAGGAGGTCTTCATGTCCCACGCTAACGCTGCGCTGACGCCAAAAGCCCGGTTGAAGCTGGCCCGGTTGATAGTCGAGGACGGCTGGCCCGTCGCCCGGGCCGCTGAACGGTTCCAGGTGTCGTGGCCGACCGCCAGCCGGTGGGCCGGCCGCTACCGTCAGTTCGGCGTGGCCGGCATGGCGGACCGCTCGTCACGGCCGCATCACAGTCCCCGCCGGACGCCGCAGCCGACCGTCCGCAAGATCGTGCACGTGCGGTGGAAGCGGCGCCTGGGTCCGGTCGCCATCGCCGGTGAGCTCGGCCTGCCCGCCTCGACCGTGCACGCGGTGCTGGTGCGGTGCCGTATCAACCGGCTGGCCCATGTCGACCGGGCCACCGGCGAACCGGTCCGCCGCTACGAACATCCCCAGCCCGGTGACCTGCTGCATGTCGATGTCAAAAAGCTCGGCAACATTCCCGACGGCGGCGGCTGGCGCTATGTCGGTCGCCAGCAGGGCAACCGCAACCGGGCCGCAACCCCCGGCAGACCGCGCACCAAGAACCACGAACCAGTGCTGGGCACTGCTTTCGTGCACACCGTCATCGATGACCACAGTCGCGTTGCCTACGCCGAGGTCCATGACGATGAAACCGCTGCTACCGCCACCGGCGTGCTGCGCCGGGCCGTCGCCTGGTACGCCGCCCGCGGCGTCACGACCCAGCGGGTGCTGTCCGACAACGGCAGCGCCTACCGCAGTCACCTCTGGCGCGACACCTGCGCCGAGCTCGGCATCACCCCGAAACGCACCCGGCCCTACCGGCCGCAGACCAACGGCAAGATCGAACGCTTCCACCGCACCCTCGCCGACGGCTGGGCATTCCGCCGCCTCTACCGCAGCGAAAACGCGCGTCGAAACGCGTTGCCAGGCTGGCTACACGAGTACAACCACCACAGGCTGCACACCGCGATCGGGAAGGTCCCACCGATCACCCGCTTGACCAACGTCCCCGGGCTCTACACCTAGGGCGGTCGTTCAGCCGGCCTGGCCGGCCGTCGACGCCTTGACGATGTGCTCGAGCCACCACTTCGGGGCGTTGTCGGTGATGTTCGGGATGTTCGAGTAGTCGTGCCAGCGGCTGATCTTGCCGTCGCGCAGCTGGGTCACCGAGACGAACGAGTGGTCGATGACCTCGCCCGTGTGGAAGCGCCACCGCTCGGTGTGCTCCGTCATGATCAGGTCGCCTTCGCCGATCATGGAGCTGCCGTCCAGGTGCTCGTAGCCCTCGAGGGGCTCCAGGCCGATCTTGACGCGGTTGACCACACCGTCGGGGCCGGTGCCTCCGGGGCCGGGCGTGCCGACGTCGGTGTAGTGCGCGTCGTCGGCGAGCAGCGCCTTCATGCCGTCCCAATCGCGGGCGGCGAGAGCCTCCCAGAACGCGTTCACGGTCTGCTTGTTGGCACTGATGTCGCTCACGATTCCCCTGTCCGCCGGCCTATGGTGCCGCTCATGGTGGCATCCGGCCTCGGCGGCTGCGCGACCGCGGCTGCCCCGAGCACGCCGGTGCCGGGCCCCGCTCTACTCTGATAGGCAGCAACGGCTGAACATCGAGGGAGTGCGCGTGAAGACACGAGCGGGAATTGCGCGAGAGATCGGCAAGCCATGGTCGGTCGAGGACGTCGAACTCGACTCCCCGCACGCCGGTGAGGTCCTGGTCAAGCTCGCCGCCTCAGGCCTCTGCCATTCCGACGACCACGTGCTGACCGGCGACATGCCGAGCGCGCTTCCGCTGGTCGGTGGCCACGAGGGCGCCGGCGTGGTCGAGGAGGTCGGCCCCGGGGTGACCTCGGTCAAGCCCGGTGACCACGTCGTGCTGGCCTTCATCCCGTCCTGCGGGCACTGCCGGTTCTGCATGAGCGGGCAGGCGAACCTCTGCGACCTCGGCGCCCACATCATGGGCGGGCTGCCGCTCGACGGCACCTACCGCACCCACATCGGCGACCAGGGCCTGACCCGGATGACGGGTCTCGGCACCTTCAGCCCGTACACGGTCGTCAACGAGCACTCCGTCGTGAAGATCGACGACGACCTGCCGCTGGAGCTCGCGGCCCTCATCGGCTGCGGTGTGACCACCGGCTTCGGATCCGCCGTCAACACCGCCGAGGTGCAGGTCGGTGACACGGTGGTGATCGTCGGCGTCGGCGGTATCGGCGCAGCCGCGATCCAGGGCGCCCGCGTGGCCGGCGCCGAGCAGATCGTGGCGGTGGACCCGGTGCCGTGGAAGCTCGACCAGGCCAAGGTCTTCGGCGCCACCCACACCGCTTCGTCCATGCAGGAAGCGATGCCGCTGATCAACGAGATCACCCGCGGCGTCATGGCCGACAGCGCCATTCTCACCGTCGGCGTCGCGACCGGCGACATGGTCGCGCCGCTCATGTCGCTCGTCCGCAAGGGCGGCAAGTGCGTGGTCACCGCCATCTCGCCCATCGCCGACACCGCGGTCACCATGTCGCTCTTCGAGCTGACCATCTGGCAGAAGGAGCTCCGGGGCTCGCTGTACGGCGCCAACGCACCGGCGGTCGCCGTCCCGCAGCTGCTGAGCCTCTACCGCCGCGGCCTGCTGCAGCTGGACGAGATGGTCACCCGTCGCTACACCCTCGACGAGGTGCAGCAGGGCTACGACGACATGCACGCCGGCCGCAACATCCGCGGTCTGATCATCTTCGACTGATCATGTCGCCGTCCCGGGCAATTCCGTCCGGGACGGCGCCGTTTCATCGCCGCCAGAAGAAGTGGTGGACCACCCCGCTCGGGCTCGGGATCTGCTCCAGATGGAAGCGGTCGGTCAGCTCGTCCGGGGTCTCCCACAGCCGCTCGCCGCGTCCGAGCTCGAGCGGTGCGACGGCGACGTGCATCGTGTCGATGAGATCGGCGGCGAGGAACTCCCGCACCGTCGCGATGCCCCCGCCGATGCGGACGTCCTGGCCGCCGGCGGCGTCGAAGGCCAATGCCAGGGCGTCCTGCGGTGAGGCGTCGACGAAGTAGAACGTCGTGTCCCCCAGCGTGAAGCTGGGCCGCACGTGGTGCGTGAGCACGAAGACGGGTGTGTGAAACGGCGGTTCGTCGCCCCACCAGCCCTGCCAGTCCTCGTCCTCCCACGGCCCGCGCTGCGGCCCGAACTTGTTGCGGCCCATGATCTCGGCGCCGATGTTGCGGGCGAAGTCGCGCGTGCAGTAGTCGTCCAGTCCGTACGTGCCGCCGGGCTCCGTCCGGTTGGGCCAGTGCGCGGTCGCCCCGGCCCACGACATGAGCTCCATCGGGTTGGCGTGGCCGAACGGACGCTCGAGGCTCTGTCCCTCGCCGGCTCCGAACCCGTCGCGGGACACCCCGAAGTTCTGCACGCGCACGATCGGGGCCATCAGACGGCCCCGGCCAGGCCGAGCGACGCGTAGTGCGCCTGGGCGACGGCGAATCCGTCCCAGTCCCAGGCGACGGGACGACCCGCCAGGCAGGGCTCGAGCCGTGCGAGCGAGGCGTACAGACCGACGATGTAGCCGTTGTCGATGGCCGCCGAGGTGTCGGCCACGAAGTGGCTGAGCCGCAGGACGCATCCGGTGTCGACCGCTTCGAGCTCCCAGCGCATCAGGGAGCCGGGATCGACGTGAGTGTGTTCCAGCAGGACGGGAGGGTCGACCCGTACGAAGGTGCACGTGATCGTCATCGGCTCGTCACCGGTCGCGACCATGACGAGCTCGCCGCCCTCGCGCAGGTCGACCGTGATGTCGGCGTCGAACGGCAGCCACCATTCCGCCAGCCGCGCGGGGTTCGTGATCGCGTCCCACACCTCGGCGACCGGGTAGGGGAGCCGGCGTTCGAACCGGATGACCCCGCCGTCGGCGGTGCGGTCCATCGTGCCGTCGTAGCTGGGGGATTGCGGAAGCGTCATGAACCGTCTTTCTGCTCAGGGGTGATCGGCGTGGGGGTGATCGGCGCAGACGTGCGCCTCAGGTGCCGCTCGAGCGCATCGAGTCGGCCGGCCCAGTGGGCTCGGTAGGGCTCCAGCCAGGCATCGAGCTCCATCAGCGGCTCCGGGCGGAGCCGGTACATCCGGCGCTGCGCATCGCGGCGCACGTCGACCAGGCCGGCGTCGCGCAGCACCTTGAGGTGCCGGGAGACGCCCGGCTGGTGCATGCCCACCCGCGCGACCAGGTCGTTCACCGAGCACTCGCTGTCCCGGACGGCGTCGAGGATCCGCCGCCGGGTCGGCTCGGCGATGACTTCCAGGACGTCGAGAGCAGCGGGCACCCGAGCAACATATGCCTATACGTATATACGCGCAAGCAGATGGATGGAGGGCGAAGCTAAGCGCTCGGGTGCGCGTCACCTCGGTCGCCGAACGACGCCACGAAGTCGGTCAGCGCCTGGCCCTCCCGGCGGATGGCTGCTGCCAGTTCGGCACGGTCGGGCGCGTTCATCAACTGCTTGACCAGGCGCAGCGCCTCCCGCGGGCGGGCGGCGAGGCGGCGGGCGTGGTCATACGTGACGTCGAGCAGGGCGGCCGGCTCGCACACTTTCCATGCCAGGCCCATGGCCAGCGCGTCAGCAGCCGTCAGCCACTCCGACGACAGCAGGAGCCACGCGGCGTTCTGGCGTCCGAGCAGCTTCGGCAGCAGGTAGCTCGAGCCGGCTTCCGTGGGCGCGCCGAGCTCGGTGAACGGGCAGCGCAGCCGGGCCTCGTTCGACATCAGCACGACGTCCGCGAATGCGAGCATGGTGAGGCCGAAGCCGACCGCGTAGCCGTTGACCGCCATCAGCAGCGGCTTGGGGAAATCGGCGAGGGTGTCCAGCAGCCGGTCGAAGCCGGCCCCACCCTCAGCGGACGGGGCCGGGCGCGGCTCCGCGAGGGCCGTCAGATCGGCTCCGGTGCTGAACGCCCGGCCGCTGCCGGACAGCACGACGACGGAGACCGCGGGGTCCTCCGCCGCCGCCTCGAGTGCCTGCGTGAGGTCGCCGACGAGGCTGCCGTCGAAGGCGTTCAGGCGCTCCGGGCGGTACATGAGGATGGTGCGCACCCGGTCGTCGTCGGCGACGAGAACGGTGCTGAGGGCCGGCATGGCGGCAGCGTAATGGAGCCCGAAAGCGCCTCAGACCGCGAGGTTGACCTGCGTCCGGTAGTGCTCGCCCTGCTCGATCAGGTCGACCAGGCCGAGGGCGTAGTCGCCGGCGGAGATGGCGCCACCGTCCGGCTGGACGGCGACGTCGTCACCCAGCCGGTAACGGCCGACCGGCTCGCTCGGGGCATGTGCGCCGAAATTGAGGGGTGGGCTGACGAAGACCCAGTCGAGTGTCGAGGGCGCGGCCGGCAGGTCCTCGAGGATCAAAGCGGCTCCGGACCGGATCTCGTGCTGCAGCTCGGCCGGCACCTGGCTGAGGTCGGTGACGAACCGGTCCGCCCCGGGAGCAGGACGGAGCGAGGAGAACCCGCCCACCACGAAGAGGCGGGCCCCGGCAGCATCAGCCAGCCGGGCGATCGTCCGGTTCGCGTCGCGGAAGGAATGCGTCAGGTCACCCCGCGGGGCGAGCGCCGCCACGACCACGTCTGCGCCGGCGATGACCGACGACAGGGTCGCCTCGTCGGTGGCGTCACCCTGGACGTACTCGACGGACGGGACAGCGGTGTCGGGCAGTGAACGACTCAGCGCGGTGACGTGATGGCCGCGGCGCGCCGCTTCCGCCGCGATCGCCGATCCGGCGTAACCGGTGCCTCCGATGACAGCAATACGTGACACGACAAGCCTCTCTCCGCGGCCGAGCAGCGCCGGACGACGCACTTGGCTCAGCCGCTTCCGGACCTGATGTGTTCCAGCTTGGGCCGGACGGCTCTCAAGAAACCGCCCGGGCGAGACGACGCCTCAGGGGTGGTTCTCCGCAAGCTCGGGCAAAAGGGCACTCCTCGCAGGGTGGGCGCGGTCATCCTGACCGGCCTCCTCGGGCTGACGTGCGCGGCTGCCTGCGGCAGCTCCGGCGGTGCCCCGGCGGGACCGACCGGCGGTCCGACCGCGACCCAGAGCTCGCCCGCGGATACCGGCTCGCCGTCGGGCGCGGCGGCGCAGGCGGTCAGCAGCGCCAAGTGGAAGGAGGCCTTCAACGCCGACTTCGACGGCACCGCGCTCGACACCAAGATCTGGCGGGTCGGCGAGCCGTGGCAGCAGGAGCCGCCCGGCTTCGAGGAGGGCCCGGACGCCTTCTGCCCCGTGCCCCAGGGCCCGCAGGTGACGGTCGCCGACGGCGCCTTGCGGCTCATGGCCACGGCGGATCCGAAGGCGAAGAACAAGGTCCTGAGCTGCGGGGTGTCCACGCGCGGCACGTTCTCGATGACCCACGGCTACATCGAGGCGCGCGTGAAGCTGCCGACCGGCGCGGGGCTGTGGCCGTCCTTCTGGCTGCTCGGTAACGGCACGGGTGCCGACGGCTGGCCGAAGACCGGAGAGGTCGACATCTTCGAGTTCGTCAACAACGGGAGCGCCGACGGCATCCCGTTCGTCACGCTGCATTGGGGTGGCGACTGCCCCGACGGGCACTGCAGCATCACCCGGCTCGATTCCGGGCTCAAGGCCGTGAAGGACTACGGCTCACGCTGGATGACCGTCGGGCTGCTGCGTACCGCTGACAGTCTGACGGTGTACGTCGACGGCGTGGCGCAGCCGAGCATGCGCCGCGGTGACCGCAACCCCCAGGGCTCTCCCATCGGCGACGTCATCTTCGACAGCCCGATGCACGTCAAGCTTGACCTCTCCGCGGGCGGATGGGCGACGAATCCGGACGTCGCCACGCAGCCGGGCGAGTACCTGATCGACTACGTCCGGGTCTGGTCCTAGCGCCGACGGTCGGCCTTGGAGCCGCAGCTACGATGCCGAAGTGCCTGCTCAGAAGCGATTGGTACGCGTCGGCATCGTCGGAGCGGGACTCGGCGGCATCGCCATGGCCGTCAAGCTCGAGCGGGCCGGCTTCACGCATTACACGGTCTTCGAACAATCGGCCGGGCCGGGCGGCACCTGGTACGACAACACGTATCCCGGGTGTCAGGTCGACGTGCCCTCCGAGGTCTACTCCTACTCGTTCAAGCCGTACGACTGGACCCGCATTTACGGTCGGCAGCCCGAATTGCAGAAGTACTGCGAAGACACGATCGACCATTTCGGGATCCGTTCGCATTTCCAGTTCTCGACGCGCGTGGACGAAGCGGTCTGGGACGAGGATCGCCACCTCTACACGGTGCGTGCGGGCGGTCAGGAGCACGAATTCGAGGTGCTCGTGAGCTGCGTGGGGCTGCTCAGCGTCCCGAACGAGCCGCGTTGGCCGGGGATGGACGAGTTCGAGGGCGGCATGTTCCACACCGCCCGCTGGCGCCATGACGTCGCGCTCGACGGCAAGCGCGTCGCGGTGGTCGGCACCGGAAGCTCCGCCTGCCAGGTCGTCCCCGAGCTGGCGCAGCGGGTCGGGCAGCTCTACGTCTTCCAGCGTGAGGCCGGATGGGTCGCACCGAAGCCGGACCGGGAGTACACGCCGGACGAGCGCAAGCAGAACGCGCACCCGATCCGGCGCAAGGTCAGCAGGTGGCGCGGATTCGTCCGCCACGTGCAGACCCTGGGTGACCGCACCGTCGGTAGCGGGCGGCACCAGGAGCTCACCCAGGTGTGCCTGAACCACATCCACGCGCAGATCGAGGATCCGGAGCTGCGCCGCATGGTCACCCCCGACCATCCGGTCGGATGCAAGCGGCTCGTTCGCGACTCGAACTACTACCCGGCGCTGAGCCTGCCCAATGTCGACCTGGTCCCGCGGGCCGTGGCCCGCTTCACGCCGAGCGGCATCGTCGACGTGGACGGCGTCGAGCGCGAGGTGGACGTGGCGGTGCTCGCCGTGGGCTTCCGGGCGGCGGACTACCTGGCCAGCCTCGACGTCGTCGGGGTCGGCGGCATCCCGTTGCGGGAGGCCTGGGCCGGTGAGCCGAAGGCGCTCCTCGGCATCACGATGAGCGGCTTCCCGAATTTCTTCATGCTGTACGGCCCCAACACGAATGGCGGAGGCTCGATCATCGCCCAGCACGAGCGGCAGGCCGAGCTGGTGGTGCGCGTCGCCAAGCAGATGCGCCGAAAGGGCGTCACCCGCGTCGACACGAAACCGGCGGCGCTGGAGAATTTCGTACGCTGGCTCGACCGACAGAACGGCACGGTCTTCTCCGCTATTCTGGCCGACTGCAACAATTACTTCCTGTCGCCCGGCGGACGAAATGTCACCCAATGGCCGACGGGTCAGATCTCGTACATGGTGAGGACGAAGGTCATGCCGAGATTCGCCTTCACCAAGGAGCGGTGACGCGCGCTCAGACCGGGAAGTAGCCCTCGTCGATGACCGCGTACGTCAACCCGTCGGGCGCCGCGTCATCCAGGTCGGGGAGCCTGAAGCGGTCACCGCGACCGACCAGGTAGTCACTCGGCAGGAGCGCGGCGAGCGCCGGGTGCCGCTCGGCGGCGAGCGACTGGCCGTTGGCGGGGATACCGCCGGCGACCCGCCCGGCGGTCAGGGTCACCTGGCCCATGGTCCAGCCGTCGTTCGGGCGGGGCTCGCCCGCCACGGCGGTCTGGGTGCCGCTGCCGAACGGCGACGGATCCTTGTCCCGCAGGGGCTTGACCTTGCTGATCGGCGTGGTGGGCGACGGGAGCGGCGCCTCGCCGGCCGCGCAGACGGAGTACGTGAGCCCGCTGGGCGCCGCGTCCGCAAGATCCGGGAGCCGGAAGTTCGTCCTGCCGTTACCGCCAAAGCGGGTGCCGAGCTGGGCGAAGAGCTCGGCGTTCGAGGACGTCTTCCGCACCAGCCGGCCGTCCGCGGGGATGCCGTTGGCGACGTCTCCGGCGCTCAGGATGACTTCCCCGGCGTAGCAGGGTCGGCCCCGGCCGGCGACCGCGCGCTGGGTCTGGACCCCGAAGGTCGTCCGGGCGGCCCGTACCGACAGCTTGCGCAGCGGCCGGGTGGAGCCGACCGGGGTCGGGAAGTATCCGTCGTCCGCGCAGACGGAGTAGGTCAAGCCGTTCGGCGCCGCATCCGCAAGATCGGGGAGCCCGAAAGTCGTCCGGCCGTCCCCGCCGTAGGTGTCGCCCAGCAGGGCGAAGAGCGCGGAGTACCGGCCGACGGGAAGCAGCTGCCCGTTCGCCGGGATCCCGTTCGTGACCCGTCCGGCACTCAGGATCACCTCGCCGAACGTGCAGCGCGCGGCCTGTCCCGCTTCGGCCCGCTGCGTCTTCGCTCCGAACGGGTCTGCCTGAGCTGCAGAGGCCGGCGACGCCCAGGCGGCGGCGACCACGCCCGCGAACCCCAGCGCCGCGGTGCGCCGCGCGATCGACGCCTTCCGGGACGACACCGACTGCTTGCGCGCCATGACGTGACCTCTCGCCCTGAGCACGGCGGTGGTGCCGCGACCCCAGCCATCATTCGGTCGGGTGTGCGGAGAGGGAACGGACCTAGGTCGCCAGTTGACGCTGTTCGACATGGACAGTTCCGCCCGCCAATCGGGGCAAAGCGGACAATTCGCCACCGTGGCTCAACTGTTGTGGCGTATTGCCCGACGTTTGTCCGGCTTTGCTGTCATCGTCTCCTTCCGGCACTGCAGACTGTGCCGTGCGTCACACGCGTCTGGGCCGATCGGCCCGGATGCCGCGTTGAAGACATGGAGACCAACAAATGATCAGACGCGCGCCCCGGGCCACCCGGACACTGGCGGCGGTTGTAGCGCTGAGCACTGTCGCCGCCTTGGGCGCCGGCTGCTCGCGCTCGGGTTCGACGTCCAGCAACCCGACGACGCCGGCCGGCGGCTCGGGTAGCGCTGCCCCGTCCAGCGGATCTGCGGCCGGCGACTTCGGCGACCTCAAGGCCATCTGCGGGCCGGGCACCGCCACCGGCGGAAGCGGGCGCGGGATCAGCAAGACCGACATCCAGATCGGGACCATGGCTGACCCCGGAGCGGCCGCCGCACCGGGCCTCGGCAAGGAGTTCTTCCAGGTCGCCGACGCCTTCAGCAAGTGGTGCAACGCCGCCGGCGGCATCAACGGCCGCAAGATCGTCCTGACGAAGTACGACGCCAAGCTGTTCAACGTCAACCAACAGATGATCACGGCTTGCTCGAAGGTCTTCATGCTGGTCGGCAACGGCAACGCCTTCGACGCCCCGGGCGTGCAGACCCGGCTGAAGTGCAAACTGGGTCAGATCAGCGGTTACGTCGTGTCGCCGTCCGCAGTCGGTGCCGCGTTGCAGGTTCAGCCGACGCCGAACCCCGCCAACGAGTTCCAGTACGGGCCGTTCCGGCTGCTCGGCCTCAAGTACCCCGACACCAAGACGTCCGGTGTCGCGGTCGGCAGCAGCAACATCGCCTCGCTGACCCCGCAGGGCCTGCGTACGCGTGACGCGCTGGAGAAGGGTGGCTTCAAGGTCGCCAACTACAGCGAGCGCCCGCCGCTCGTGACCAACTGGCGTCCGTACATGGAGGAGATCAAGAACTCCAAAGCCGGCGGCTACATGAACTCCACGAGCAACGCCGCGACGATGGCCCCCGAGCTCAGCGCCGTCCGCGACACCGGGCTCCAGCTGAACTGGTGGCTGCTGGGTAATGCGTTCTACACGCCCCAGACGATCGACGCCGTCAAGGCGGCGAGCGGCTACCCGAAGATCTACCAGTACTTCAGCCACCTGCCGTTCGAGATGGACAACTACCCGATCATCAAGCAGATCAAGAGCATCCTGGCCGCAGGCGCCACGGACGTCACCTACACGGACTTCACGGCCCTCGGCATGAGCGCCTGGGCGCTGTGGGCCAAGTCGGCGACGGCGTGCGGTGACAACCTCACGCAGGACTGCGTCCTGGAGAAGGCGGGTCAGGAGACGGCGTGGACCGCGGGTGGGCTGTTCCCGGCGCGTAACACCGACCCGAAGAACCCGCAGCAGACCCGCTGCTTCGTGATCATGGACGTCACGCCGAACGGCTTCGTCTACGACAAGGACGTCACGCAGCCCAACAAGGACATCTACAACTGCGACGAGGCGAACGTGATCAAGCTCGACAAGACGTACGAGCCGTCTTCCTGAGGCGGCACTGAGCAGCGGGGGTGGGGCCACGGCCCCGCCCCCGCTTGTGCGTTTCCCGGGAGGACGGACCTCCTGGGTCGCGACTAGGACAGACGCTGCTGCTGGACCTCGATCAACCGCGGACCGTCGCCGGCCAGTCCCTCGGTCACCTGATGTGTCAGGTCGGCAAGCGTGTCGGCCCGCGTGGCCGGTATCCCGTACGCCGAGGCGATTCCGGTGATGTCGATGCCGGGAATGTCGAGGGCCGGGGCGCCGGGGTCATTCATCACGCGCGTGAACTTCTTCAGCGCGGCGTACTCGTCGTTACGGGCGACGACGAACACGACAGGGATGCGGTAGCGAGCAGCGGTCCACAGTCCGCTCACCGTGTAGTGGAAGGCCCCGTCACCGAGCAGGCTGAGGACGCGTCGGGAGGGGTCGCCGAGCGCGAGCCCGATGGCGGCCGGCAGGCCCCAGCCGAGTCCGCCGGCGGCCGGGAAGAACAGGCTGCCCGGCCGGGAGATGTCGAACCGGTCCCAGGTGGTGTCGATCGAGGTCCACTCGTTCGCGATGACGGTGCTGTCGTCCTTGGCGGCGTCGAGCGCGTCGACGATGGCCTCGGCGCTGAACGCGGGACCGGCCTCGTCGCCTGATCCAGGGCGCGTCAGACGCTCGAGCGGGGCGGTATTCGCGGACCCGGCTGCGTCGGCCAGGCGACGCAGGGCGTCCGATGGGTCGCCGACCAGGACGTGACCGAAGGGTGCGCGTGTGGCCTCGTCGGGATCGGACGTCACGGCCCAGAAGTCGACGTCTGCCGGCAGGTAGTCGCCTTCCTCGAACTCGTGGTAGCGGAAGATCGCCGCCCCGAAGGCCACCACGAGGTCGTGACCCTCGAGCCGACGGGCGAGCGACGGGATGTCCGAGGGCAGGATCCCCCGATAGTTGGGATGCCGCGTCGGGAAGGGACAACGGAACGGGCTCGGCGCCACCAGGACGGGGAGCGCGAAGCGTTCGGCGAGCCCGCGGCCTCCGTCCCAGCCGGCCTCGGTGTCGACCCCGGGTCCGACGATCAGCAGCGGATTGCGTGCGGTGGCGATCCGCGCGCGGATCACGTCGAGGCTCGTCTCCCCGAGTACGGGGTCGCCTTCCACCGCACGGCCCTTCAACAGGTCCAGCGCGGTGGTGTTCGCCTCGTGGTCCCAGTCGTCGAGCGGCAACGAAATGTAGACCGGGCCCGCCGGCGCGGCGGCCGCATGCAGGATGCCGCGCGACAGGGCGTGCGGGACGTCCTGCGGACGCAGCGGCTCGTGGCTCCATTTGACCAACGGCTGGACGAGCGTCGCAGCGTCGACGTTCGTCAGCATCGCGTCGAGCGCCACGTAGCGCCGGGCCTGCTGGCCGGACGTGACGACGACCGGGACGTGGCCGGCCTGCGTGTTGGTCAGGTTTCCCATCGCATTGCCGGTGCCTGCTGCGGCGTGCAGATTGACCAGCGCCGGCCGGCCGGTCGCGAGCGCATAACCGTCCGCCATGGCGATGGCGGCGCCTTCCTGCAGTGCGTGGACGTAGCGGAAGTCGGACGGGAAGCTCCGGAGCAGGGGGAGCTCGTTTGAGCCGGGGTTTCCGAAGATGGTCGTGATGCCATGGGCTCGAAGGAGGTCGTAGAACCCGTCCCGGACGTTCACGGCGGTCTCCCTCGGCAAAGCGCTTCAGCATCGGCTCGTACCGGTCACCGACTGCCCGGCTCCCGATCGGAAGCATCGGCCGCCGCGGCGGTTGATCAACCGCGGCACAGCGATGACATGTCCGCCGCAGGGCGCACGACCGTCGTCCCTGCTACCGGTCGAACCAGTCCCATTGCCACGGGGTGATGGGGAGCAGGGCGCTTTCGTACACGTCGGTCACCGAGCCGATGCCGCGCGAACTGTCGAACGCGCGCAGGTCGGTCACCACCTCCAGCGGATCGCCGTCGAGGAAAGCGAGCGTGGCGAAATAGCGCCCGGCATCCTGACCGCCGGGATCGAAGGTCAGGCTGCCCTGCCGGGGTTGCCAGGAGGGGTCCAGCGTCGTACTGACGCTGCTGAACGACCAGAGGCCGGCGACTCCGGGATGGCTCACGATCCGCGGAACGGCGACCCGGTCCTGGAACGCGTAGAAATCGTGCGCATCGGTCGAGGCCGGGTCGTCGATGTGGTGCAGCGAGAAGATGACGCCGCGTACGGGCCGGAACGGCAGCGCGTCGGCGGAGACGAGGACGCGCGGAGCGACGTAACCCTTCACCGTCGTGAAGATCCCCATCAGCGCTCGTTGCACGAAGCCGGTGTCCGGGCGACGACCCCAGGTGAACGATCGCTGGGCGAGCTGCTGCCACTCTGCGAAGGACCGATCAGCCGGCTCGCGGAACCAGTACGAGTTCAGGTACTGGGCGCCGGCGAGCCGGTCGTCGCGGACGACGCTCGCGTCAGCGCACTCCGGCGTGCGGACCCAGCGATCTCCGAACACGACACCGGGGAGCGCGAGGTTCTCCGGCCGGTGGTCCAGCTGGTGCCATTCGTTGTACGGACGGTGCTTGTCCGGGTGCGCCACTTCTGCCAGCGACAAGTAGACGGTGCCGGCCAACATGAGACCCCCAACGGCAGTGAGCTTGGACCGACGGGATCCCGTCGGTGCCGGACCCGGCAGTGGCAGCACATCACGGCGATTACCAGGTGGACGCAGACCTGGTCGGAGCCGGCGCTGTCGAGGGCCACGGCACCGCGGATGCATCGGCCGCGCTGCCGTGGAGTCCGCCTATCCCTGAGCGGAGTTCCGGCATCGTCAGGTTGAATCCATGTCGCTGGACCTTCGGTTCCGAACGGTGTCACAAAGGGCGAACGCGATGCGAATTCCGATACGGGTACGGATACTGCCCGCAATAGCCGTGGTAATGACGGCGGTGATGTCAGCGGCATGCAGCCAGTCGGGATCCTCGAGCGGAGCTTCGCTGCAGACAACGAACGGACCGACGCAGCACCCGCCGACGAGTCAGGCCAGGCCGACGGAGAAACCAGCGACGGTCGCCACGTCTGGTGTCGGGTCTGCTGCGCCGACGTCACGGGCGAGTGATGCTCCTCCGGCCGACAGAGCGGGAGCCTTGATGCAGATCCGGGCGGCATTCGGCGGCGCGTTCGGCAAACCGCCCGGCTCCAGCCGCTACTACGGGCTTGGCTTCGTCCAGAACGGTGAGCAGCTGCGAGGCGCGGTCGATCGCGTGGTGAAGAACTTCCCGAACAACGGCAACACCATCACCGTGACCCTGGGCGTCGTCACCTTCACCGGTCCCCGTTCAGCAACGGTCGAGTTCACCCCGCACTACAGCGGAGGGGCGCCGTACGGGATGCACACCGGAGAAGCCGTGCTCGTCGCAGGACGTTGGGTCGTCACGCAAGAGACGTACTGCGGCCTTCTCCGGTACGGAGGGGTCACCTGTCCCTGACACCGCATGCGGGAGCTCGATGACCGTCTCCCGGCGGCCACTTCTCGGACACCGCAATCCGGCAACGCAGCCAGGCGGTTCTCCACGTCGTGTCCCCAACATGTGAGGAGCCGCGCATGTGCGCGGCACTCATGCCGCGGCGGTCGCACGGCGTGGCCACCTGGCGCTAGCGTCTAGCCCCGTGATCGTGTGGCTCAACGGCACCCATGGTGCCGGGAAGACGACTACGAGCGCGTTCGTGCAGCAGTTGATCCCCGGGTCGCGGGTTTTCGATGCCGAGAAGGTCGGCGCGGTGCTCATGGACATCAAGCCGGGTCTGCCCGATACGGATAACTTTCAGCACTGGCCCCCTTGGCGACCTCTAGTCGTGGAGACCGCCTATCGCGTCCTCGAATACACCGGCGGCTCGCTCGTGATTCCGATGACGGTCTTGGTCGAGCGGTACTGGACCGAAATCAGCTTGGGCCTCGCAGAGCACGCCATCCCGGTGCGGCACTTCGTCCTCCACGCCGATGACGACACGCTCCGCACGCGCATCATGGGCGACGCCATTCTGGGCCCCTCCAGGTTCCGCCTCAAGTCCATGCAGGCCTACGCCGAGGCTGCCCGCACCTGGCTGCACGGTGCAGCGGAGGTCATCGACACGTCGCACATCACGGCTGCGCAGGCGGCATTGCAAGTTGTAGAGGCTCTCAAGAACTGATGCCGGTCCATCTGTTGAGCGCCGGTTCGCTGCCCCAGACTGCAGGCAGGCCGCGCCTCGACAGCTCAACTCCCTGAAGCCGCCGCCCTAAGCGACGGCCGTAGCAGAGCCGGTCCTGCAGGTCGGCGCACGCAACGCGCACCAGGAAGAGCGTCGGTGCTCGAAAGGCGCTGCCTCGAGATGCCTTGGCAGTACCAAACCAGTACGGACGCGCAGTAAGGGAACCCACTGCGCAGGTCTGCCCTACCGACCTGCAGTCATGTGGTGCGCTCGGCAGGACTCGAACCTGCAACCTTCTGATCCGTAGATCCATTTATGGTGAATGCAACTAGTTCGGGTGGGTCCGCACTTAGCCGCTGAGCTGGGCATTCTTGCGCATCAGGAGACGGTCTCGTTCGGCACAAGTTGATGCCGTCCGCCCCGTTGGCAGTATGCAGGCAGTACGAGTCGGGCCTGTCCGGCTTGGATAGCTATGCAGTGCCTGGTGTCTTAGGGAGCCATTCGGCAGGTGTGCGTCGTTCGTTTGGGGAGCGTTGCCAGCTGCGCTGTCGGGGCGGGATCAAGCGGGTGGAGGCGGCGGGGGGCATTGGACCCCGGCCCAGCCCAGGACGCGGCAGTAGGTGTCGCGGGACACCTTCCATTGGCCGTGGATGCGTACGGCGTAGCCGAGCTGGGCGCCGCCGCCGATTTGGGTTTGCGTCAGGAACTTGAAGACGACCGCTGCCCGCACGTCGTCCAGGAAAGCGATCGGTCCGACGGCGACTCGGGTGGTGGCAGCTTCGAGCGGGAAGCGAGACCGGACCTCGGCCGAGTTCTAGCGCACTGTGACCGGCCGGTCCGTTTCACCAGCAGTTCCGAGGTGCGTGTGCAGAATCGCCGCCTTGAGGAGCTACGGCGCGACTCAGCGTCGGTAGGCCTCTTTTTGGGACAGGTAGATGTCGCTGTAGCCCTGCCCGGCAGCGAGCAGCTGCGAGTGGCTGCCTCGTTCGCTGATGTGCCCGTCCTCCACCATGAGGACTTGATCTGCAAGGCGGGTTGTGGCGTACCGGTGTGACACGAAGACGACGATGGTGCCGGCGGTACGAGCGAGGGCCCGGGCGTTCGTGACGCAACGTTCCAGCAGCCGCTGCTCGGTGACGGCGTCGATGGAGACGGTCGGCTCGTCGAGTATCAGCAGCAGTGGCGTGGGGCGCATGAGCCCGCGGGCCAGCGCTAGGCGCTGCCACTGGCCGCCGGACAGGTCGCGTCCACCGAACCGGGGGCCGAGCACCGTATCGAGTTCGTTGGGCAGCCCCGCCACGAGTCCTTCAGCTTCGGCTGCAGTTAGCGCGCGCCAGGCCGCTTCCTCATTACCGAGCTGCTGCAGATCTCCCACGGTGACCGACTCCCGTGCACTCAGCTCGAACCGTGTGAAGTCCTGGCAGACCACTGACGTTCGTGATTGCCACTCTGCTAGGTCGACGTCGTCCAGTGGCTGCGAGTCGATCCAGATGCTTCCGCCGGTGGGTTTGCGCAGGCCCAGAAGCAGGTTGACGAGGGTGGTTTTGCCGGCGCCGTTGGGACCGACGATGGCGGTGACCGAACCAGCCGGCAGATGCAGGTCGATGGGACCGAGCGCGTCGGTGTGCGCTCCTGGGTAGCGCAGCCGGACCGTGTCCAGGGTGATGCCGGTGGCGAGGGCTTCCGGCACTGGGGCGGTGGTTTGCCCGGTTTCGCCGGTTGAGGAAGCGGCGACGACCTGCCCGTAGTGGCCGGCGAGATCCAGCGCGTTGCGCAGTCCGGCGACGGTGGCGGCTCCGTTGGAGGCCAACACAGTCAGCTGCGTCGCCGCCATCGTCAGAAGGAAGAGCGAGGGACCCGAGATGGGTCGGCTGGTTGAGGTGAGGACGACGCCGAGCACCGCAGCGATGACGGCGCAGTAACCGGTCCAGGCGAGCAGGCGGAGTTTGAGGGCGTGGTGGTCGGCGGCGATCAGCTCGCTGTTGACGGCATCCCAGGTGGCGGTGTGCCGCTCCAGCAGTGCCCCGGTTTGCCCGAGGGCGCGCAGCTCCTTTCCCTCGGCCGGCCCCGTTCCCACGTCGTACAGGTGCAGGGCCACACGCCGGTTCTCGGCGACCCGTTCCTCGGCACGTCCCGAGACGGCTTCGGTACGCGCGTACACCATGATCACGGGTGCGGCGAGCAGTGGCAGGACGGCCAGCCACGGGTCGACCGCGGCGAACAGACCGGCCGTGACGGCCGTACCGAGTAGGAGGCCGACCAGTCCGCCGAGCAGGGCAAGGCTGTTGGCGAGCGGGCTTCGCCCGACCCGGAGCATCTCCAGGCGGTCGACGAAGTCCGGGTCGTCGTACACGTCGATGGTGCGGGTGTCCGACAGCCGGTCCAGGATGGCGAAGTCGAGCTCGGACGACGTGACCTGCAGCAGTCGAAGTAGCCCGTTCGCCGCCTGCCAGTAGCCGACGACGGCCGCCGCGACCAGTGCGATCCCGCCGATGAGGGCGGGTGCGAGCACCCGGGAGTCCTGATGCGCAGTGAGCGTAAGGATGTCGCGTCCACTGAGCGCAATCGTGCCGGCGAGGAGCGGGAATACGGGGACCAGCGCCAACGACGTCCGCCACGGATCACGCCGGTAGGAGAGGCGGACGATCTCCCAAAGCGGCCGTACGCGCTGACCTAAGGGAAGGCGGACGTGCTCGGTCATGTCCCGGCCTCCGCGAATGCCTGCGCCTGACTCTCGAAGAGGGACCGGTAGGCGCCTGCGGCGTGCATCAGCTCGTCGTGCGTGCCGTCCTCGGTCACGCGCCCGTCCTGCAGGACGACGATGCGATCCGCATGCCGGACGGTGGCGAAGCGGTGTGAGATCAGGATGGTCGTCACCGGCCGGTCGCCCCCCAGCTTCTGGCGCAGGACCGAGTCGAAGAAGCTGAGCTCGGCCTGCGGGTCGAGGTTGGCGGTCGGTTCGTCGAGGATCAGAAGCCCGGCCCCGTTCTCCACCGAGTGCAGTGCTCGGGCCAGCGCCAGCCGCTGCCATTGCCCGCCGGACAGGTCGACGCCGCCTCGGGCTGAAGCGTGCAGCGGTGTCTCCCAGCCGTCCGGCAGGGTCTTGATCAGGTCGGTGACGCCGGCACGGCCGGCTGCAGCTATGACTGTCGGAGGAGCTGAGCTGTCGAGTGTGTCGGGGCTGCCGGTTTCAGCAGCTATGCCGCGTAGTCGGACGTTGTCCTGGGCCGGCAGGTGGAAGCGGATGAAGTCCTGAAAGAGGACGCCGACCCGGGCGGTCCAGGCGTGCGGGTCGAGATCCGTGAGTGCGCGGCCGTCGATCTCGATGGTTCCTGCGTCCGGGTCGTAGAGCCGGCACAGCAGTTTGACGAGGGTGGTTTTGCCGGCTCCGTTGAGCCCGACGATGGCGAGCCGCTGACCGGCAGGGATGTCAAGGTCCAGCGAGCGCAACACCTGATGGGCAGCGCCGGGATAGGTAAAGGTCACCCCCTGAAGGCTGATCCCCCGGTCGATCGGCGGAGCGGGAGCGCGCCCGGTGATCCGCAGGTCGGATCGAGCCGCACCTTCGGCCTGCTCGACGGCGTCGACCGCGAAGACACCGAACATGACGGGGATGTCGGGAAACAGGGCAGGCACGAAGAGGATGTTGAGCACCGAGAAGATGCAGATGGCCGCGGCGCCGGTGCTCAGCCGGCCGTCGGTGTGCTGCAGGCCGATCCAGGCGAAACTGCCGGCAAGCCCAACTCCGAGGACTGAGCCGGCGCGCAGGTAGGAGCGGGTGTGACCGCGCCGCTGCTCTAGGGAAAGTGCAATGCGTTCGAGGGTGCGTTCCCGGTATCGGTCGCTGAAGAAGTGGCCGAGCCCGAAGACGCGCATCTCCTTCGCCGCCGCCGGTTCCTGAACCAGGTCGCGCAGATACACCAGGTCCGGCATGCTCATCGACCCGGCGGCGCCCATGACGAGTCGAATGTTGACGACGATGAAGAGCAGTTGGGCAAGCGCCCACAGCAGCAGACAACCGATGGCTAGCCACGGCTCGTACCAGGCGAGCACAGCAGCGGCGACGATCGGTTGCAGACGGATGGTCAGACCTGCGGCCAGCTGCATGGCGGCATCGCCCGGCGTGAAGCTGAAGGGCGACAGGTTGCGTGCCGACCCGTAAAGCTTCTGAAACTCCGGATCCTCGAGATGCGCGATCCCGACCGGGGTGAGCGAGAGGGTCAGGACCCGTTCGCGCAGGTCCGCGTCGACCTTGCGCTTCAAGGTCTGGCCCACCGACAGTCCTGCCAGCTGGCCGACCTGCAGGACCAGAAGCTCGGCCGGCAGCAGAAGAACGAGGACGAGGGTCCATCCGGACACGGCTTGCGTCGTAACCACACGGCCGATAAGGGCTCCCGTCGTGACGCCGATCGCAACCTGTGCCACAGCAACCAAGGTGGCCGCGACGAGAATCGCGAGGCTTCGCACGCGATCGACACGGGGGAGCACCCGAGTCATTACCCGAAACCCCGCCAGCAGCGGCTGGGTCTGCCGCCAATACGCTCTCACATGACACCGCCACTTCATGGATGCACGGCGGCTTAGATAAACGTATTGGGAGCCGCCGCGTGTGCTCGGTGCAGACTAGACCGCTCTTTCGTATCTGCAAATCAGTAATTTGACGGCGTGGTCTGGCTTGCGCTGACGCACCAGTCCGTTCGGAGGCATTTGGAAGAAGCACCATCTGGAGATGCCGACGCAGCGATGGTTCATGGAGGGGTGGAGCCGTAGATCACACGGGGTGTACTGCGCACCTAGCTAGTAGCGGCATGCTCGGGGGTCTAGACGGCGTAGTCGAAGCGCACCTCTGCGCGTCCGGAGCGGCACGTCACCGAGGTGAGGACCGATCCCCCGCGCGCGCGGGCCGGGGGTGACGTGCATGAGAAGGCGCCCACCCGCAGGTTGAGCGACCGCCCGGCGGCTGGTGAACCCCGATCGTCGACCGCCCGTACCAGGCCGGCGGCCGTGGTGCAGCCGGTGTCGCGGGCGCTGCCGTTGGCGATGCTCGCCCGTGAGCCGGTCGGGGCGAGCCTGCCGGACCGGCAGCTGAGCGGCGTGTTGATGAGCCCTCGGACGATGGCGTTGGTCGCCTGCGGGAGGGCCGGGCTCGTCAGGTAGCTCTGGGTGTGCACCAGCACCGCCGCGTACAGCTCGAGGAAGAGCGTGAGCGGGGGCAACGCCGTCTGGTCCGCCGCTTCGATGTCCTCCGCGAGCCGGGTGTCGCAGATGATGTCGCCGGCGTTGCAGACCTCATAGGTCCGCCGGGCGAAGACGGACGGCACGTCCGCGTCGGTCAGGTCGAAGTAAGGCCGGACGCCTTCGTCGCCCGCGGGAGCGGTGCCGACAAGGTTGGCCCGGGTGTTGGGCACCCGGTCACCGTCGCCGACCAGCAGGCCGGCCAGGATCGTGTAGATGGTGCCGTCCGCCCGAGCCGCCACCAGGTTCAGCATCTCGGTGTGCATGACCATCGCGCCCTGCGAGTAGCCGGCCAGGATGAACCGCATGTCCGGGCATTGCCGACGGTAGGTCTGCAGGATCGCATTCGTGGCCGTCACGCCCTGGGCGATGGAGGAGAAGTATTTCTCCACCCCGTCGATGTAGTCGGTCACCGCGAGCAACACCTGGTGCAGGTTGCCGCTGGTCAGCATGCGCAGCTCGGCGAGCGTGGGCAGGAAGTCGTCGACGCTGTCGGCCGGGTACACCACGGGCAGCGCCGCCACCGAGAAGTGCGTCCGGGTGCGTACCTGCTGGTAAGCAGCGTAGATCTCGGCGCCGAAGCCGCCAGAGTCGTTCTGTGCCTGACCCGAGCCGCGGGCTCCGACGAAGCCGATGTCCGCGCACGCCACCGCACTGCTCCGGGCTGGCGCGGCTTGTGCCGTCGACCAACCTGACGCGACTGCCATGACGGCCGCGACGAGCCCGACGGCTGTGAAGCTAAGGATACGACCTGCTGAGATGACAGCCCC
The DNA here is from genome assembly GCA_965199805.1 of Frankiaceae bacterium. Lineage (GTDB taxonomy): Bacteria > Actinomycetota > Actinomycetes > Frankiales > Frankiaceae > DATAZK01. The sequence goes on from CBDATO010000001.1 coordinate 2,344,733, forward strand.
CTCGAGAACGACGATCTGCACACATGCAAACGCCCATCGACCGGCGCGGTCGATCACGGAGGCCAGTCTTGCCGCCCCCGCGGCCGGCTATTCGTCCTTGAGGGTGACCGTCTTTGTGACCGAGGCGGTGGCAGCGGCGCCTATGCCCACGCTCAATGACTGTCCTTCGCCCCGCCAGGCGCCGTACGCGGCGACCAGTGCCTCACCGCTGTCGATGGTCAGCTGGCTGGTCGCGAACGTGTGCGTCTTCGTGGTGTCGATGCGGGTGAAGGTGAATTGCATGCGGCTCGGTCCGGTGCCGAGGGCGGTAATGCGTTCGGTGTGCGCCACCGCGTCGGGCGAGACCAAATAGGTACCGCCGTCGGCGTCGAGGCTGGCGCCGGTGAAAGTGAAGCCGTACGACGTGCTGCCCTCATCGATCGTGTTGCCGAGCGTGGGGATCTCGGCGTCGCTGCTCGCGTAGAGGAAGGCGCCCGTCCCCGGATTGATCGTCAGGGAGTCGCTCTCGCCGGGGCTGAGCTGAACGGCGCTCACTGTGTCGGTCCACCCGCCACCGATGATGCTGACATCGGCGGCGGCCGTCTTGCCGGCGGGGACGTCCGCGCCGGTGACGGTGACGCGGAAGGCGGCCTTGGCCGGCACCTCCACGAGCATTGCGTCGGGGGCGTCGCCACTGGCCATTGGTTCGGTCTTGACGCCGGGTATGGGCTGACCTTGGGTGTCAGTCACGGAAACGCGCCCTCCAGCGGCGACCGATTGGGCGCTCAGGAGCACAAAAATTGATTTGTTGTCTTTCGTCTTGCAGACAGGGCACTGCTGAACTTTAAGTGCGGCGGCAGGCGTCGAAAGCTCCAACTGATTATGAGCATTGCCGGTCCACACCATGAGGGGCTTGGAGGCCAACGTGTAGCTCCAGGTGTCAGCGACCGGGTCGAGCGTCATTTCGCGCTCCTGGCCGGGGTAGTTGTTGTCGTAGACCACCAGGCCGAACTTGCCGCCACCAAGGTCGCGGAGGCCAACGGGCGTGATGGCGTGCCCGCCGCTGCCGTCAGGAGCGTCAATGCCCAAGACGTACGTCCGGTGGGTTGCCCAGCCCTGCTTGAGGGCGTCGATCGCCGCTGCCACAGTCAGCCTGCGGGTGGTGGACCTTTCGGGTTGAGTTCCCTGCGTTATGAAGAGCTTGGCAATCTCGGATGTGACCTGACCATTGTCTTGGAGTCCGTACGTCGAGGCCGCCCCGAAGGGGGTTGTCCGCAGCAGGTTGTCGTAGGCGAGCGCTGCGAAGGTGGCCATACCGAAGCAGTGCCCATCGCCCATCGAGTTGTTCAGGACGGACATGTAGAAGGCCGCCGGGGCGGTCAGGGTGCAGCCGTCGGCGGCGACCCGGGCGCAGACGTCGGTCCCGAACACGTCTTTCATGGAGCCGGCCGTCAGGTTGATGGTCTTGGCGCTGTTGCCGTAGTTGGCGAAGGCAAATCCGTCGCGTTTGACATCGAAGCCAGACGAGGCGACCGGGCGTCCGGACGGCTGCACCGCTGGCTGCGAATGATTCGGCTGCGGCTTGGCGTTGGAGAGACCAGGAGCAGTGGTCGAGCCACACGCAGCCAGCGGCAGTGCGACCAGCGCAGTGGCGAGGCCACCAGCGGCAGCCAGTCGCCCCGGCCGGCGCGCCCATGAAGAAAACCAACGGTCTGAGGTCACCACCGGCCATCGACAAGGGAAAGCCTGACCTGACTCACCCACTTGAGTGCCGCAGGCGAGTTCGTTGCTGTCCGCGGTCTTCCAGGGTCCCTGCCGGTGGATTGTCCCGGATTTGAAGAGGTCGTTGACAGTCTCTGCGACGGCATTGTCGCAGGAGCCGCTTCGTGCCGCGTCTGACCAACGGGGAGGTGCCGGATCGGTGTCGTGAAGCGTCTGTTACGAACCGGCGCAGTGCGTATATGAGGGCAGATCGCGGACCTTGGCCGAGTCCACGTTATTGTCGTGGCCGGACTTGATGGCGCTCATGCGCTTTCCGAGACACCTCGCTGTACCGCTCGAGGTCTGTGAGCCAGCGATGATCGGTGGCACAACCAGGTGATGACTACAGCGATCTCCTTCGCCTGCATGTTCTGTGAGAGAAATTCATAACGAAGCCGCGGTTTGCCGCTGTAGCCGCTGAGATCGTCCGCTTCGAAGACAGCCGCGACCGACGAACCTTCTCGCGACGCAGGTCCCGCCAGTCGGCCTGCCGGCGCTCGGCGACCAGGCTCCCCGATTCGGCGTGCTCGCGCTCAACTCGACTCAAGCGACCAATCGCCGTGGCCGCCGGTGGATAATTACGCGCGCGCCCGAAGGCCCGGCAGGTGAACGCGCCAACCGTGACCGCTCTGGTCGGTCAGCGGGATAGCTCCACGAGGAAGTGCCTCAGCGCCCGATCCGCGGCGTCGACGTGTGTGAAGCAGAAGCAGTGAGCGCCGGGAAGCACGAGCGGCGCGGTGCCGGCGTGGGCTGCGAGGGTGCGTGCCCAGGACGGCGGTGCGAAGCCGTCGTGCTCGCCGGTGACGACCAGCCGCGGGACGCGGAGGCATTCGATGTCGTCCTCGGGACGGTCGGGCTTGGCGGAGTGGACGAAGTGCAGCAACGCGAAGCCGCCGGAGCGCAGGTAGGACGACAGGACCGCTGGCACCAACGCCGGCGTCTCGTGCCGCAGGGTGCGCACTGTCCTTGCGATCAACGTCGGCCAGTGTCGCGCTGCCGGGTCGAAGGTGGGCCCGGCCAGTACGACCGCCGCCATCCGGTCGGGTGCTTCGAGGGCTGCCCGCAGCACGGCCTGCGACCCGGTCGAGTGACCGAGCAGGACCACGTAGGCGCGTTCGGTCGTCTGCAGCCAACCGGTGATTGTCTCGGCGATGTGGTCGAGGGTCGGGCTGCAGGAGCGGGTCCGCCCGCGTCGCCAGCCCGGCAGGTCCAGCACCGTCGCCTTGGTCCACTCCGCGGTGCGGCGCGCCCACGGCACCAGGTAGCCGGGGGCACCGAGCCCGGGCACGAGGATGACCTCCGGCAGGTCACGCTGATGTCCCGACGTGTACGAGTGCACGGGCTTGCCGTCGACCACGTCGACGGCCGCCGTCAGCCCGTACGGTTCCCGCCACATACCCTCGCCTGTTCCACCCGGGCACCCGGGCTACCCGCTCCGTGGGTCTCCTTCGGCCTGGCCCTCGTCGTCGACGAACTCGACCCCCTGATCGACCCGCCAAGTTCTACGGGGCCAATGACGACCGTAAACGCGTGGACGTCAGGGTCGGCCTGCTGGGTGTCGGGGGCGTCGTGCTGGCGGCGGTCCCGCTCGGGAGGGGTGCTACTCGCAAGGTTCTGCATACTCGGCCCGCCGGCCGCTTACGCCGCGGCCGCGCCGACGCCGGGACTACCGGCCCCCGCCAGTTCGCGCCGGAGCGGTTCGGGGAGGTAACTCTCGCCTCAACCTGTCGACAGCGAGGCCGTGGCCGTGCCCGATCTGAACGTCGTTGCGGTTCTGACCGCCAAAGAGGGCCAGCGTGAGCGGTTGCAGGAGGCTCTGGTGTCGCTCGTCGAGCCCACTCGCGCCGAGCTGGGTTGCTTAGCTACGACCTGTTCCAGTCCGAGGCCGATGCGAACGTCTTTATAACTGTCGAAGTGTGGCGATCACAAGATGACCTTGATCAGCACATGGTTTCGCCGCACGTCAGAAGGGTCTGGGGTCCGCCGGGGATGCTCTCGCAGCAACGCCGGCGATCCACCCGCTCAGCTCCGCAGCCCGCTAGCCCCGAAGGCACGCCCGCCACGTAACCTGACTGTCCTTGGCCAAGGCCTGTCTGAGACATTTAGCCAGGAATTTGGGTTGTTTATCGGCCCCCGCCATAGTTCACAGGGTGGACGCCGCCGAGGTGGGGCTCTGCTGTCGGTGCGCGTCGTGGATCAGGCAGCCTGCAGGTGGTTTGAAGCTGAGCGCCGCAGCATGGCCGGGGCGCGAGCCGGCGACTGCGCACGCCCAGGTGCGCTGAACGGGCGCCGCACAGGCCCGCCAGCCCCGGCACCTGAGTAGCTGTACGAGATCGGACGGTGGCTGCGGTGGGGCGTCGAACGTGGCAACCGGCCTCGGACGCCTTCTGGCTTGTGAAAGCCGCGAGAAGCCCCATTGCCAGTCCCATCGCTCTCTCATCCGAGCCCCCTAGCTGCCGCCAACTGCAGGTGACAAGGGCCGGCGACTCATCGCGGCGGCAGGCGGACTCAATAGGCGAATACCGATGAGTCCGTCGTCCGCAGCTGATTGGCGGCAACGGTAATGCCGCTCACCACGAAGGTCGCCCATGTTCGACTGCACTTCAGATAACGACCTAGCAGTTCGATCGGAGCGCCATTGCATGAAATCCGCCGGCTAAAGCCCACCAGGTGCTGCATTCGCTCGACAATCTGCGAGAACGACAGCCTTCGTGACCCGCCGTTCGTCCAACTACGAGAGAGCAGTCGCGTCGGTCCAGGTCCTACGATCGAACCGCCGACTCATCCATCGTCGGGGTGACCAGCCAGCACCAGCAGCGCAACGGGGCTAGAGGAGGAGCCCACCGCGTTGGTGAGGGCTCCGCGGCAAGTCTGACAGGGCACCGTTCGATGGCGGTCCGGCTGCACCTACGATCATCAGCATGGAGACTCGCACCCTCGGACACACCGGCATGCAGGTCAGCCCGCTCTGTCTGGGGGCCATGATGTTCGGTGCTTTCGGAGAGCCTGACCATGACACGTCGATAGGGATCATTCACCGGGCACTTGACTCGGGGATCAACTTCATCGACACCGCCGACGTCTACTCTCGCGGTGAGTCCGAAGTCATCGTGGGCAAGGCGTTAGCCGGCGGCCGCCGCGACAACGTCATTCTGGCCACCAAATTTCACGGACCAATGGATGTTCCCATGGGACAGCAGGGGGACCCCAACTGGCGGGGAAACTCCCGGCGTTGGATCATGAAGGCAGTCGACGATAGTCTTCAGCGGTTGCAGACCGACTGGATTGATTTGTATCAGGTGCACCGGCCGGACGTCGAGACGGATGATGACGAAACGCTGGCCGCTCTGACCGATCTGCAGCGACAGGGCAAGATCCGCGCATTTGGCTCGTCCACCTTTCCGGCACACCGGATCGTTGAGGGCCAATGGATCTCGCAGCGTCGTGCCCTCAGCCGGTACGTCACCGAGCAGCCGCCATACTCGCTGCTCGCGCGTGGTATCGAAGCCGACGTGCTGCCGGTCGCCGAGCAGTATCGGATGGGAGTCATTCCGTGGAGTCCGCTGGCCGGCGGCTGGCTGACCGGCCGGTTTCGCAAAGATCAGAATTTGCCGGACACCCACCGCGCGAGGCTGTTGAGCAGCCAGTTCGACCTGAAGAATCCTGATAATGTGGCCAAGTTGGACGCCGCCGAACAGCTGGCTGTGCTCGCCGAGGATTCCGGCCTCACCCTAATCCATCTGGCAATCGCCTTTGTGATGCAGCACCCCGCCGTGACCGCACCAATTATTGGTCCGCGCACGATGGAGCAGCTGGAATCTCAGCTCGGAGTTGTCGACGTTACTCTCACGGATGACATTCTCGACCGAATCGATGAGATTGTCCCGCCCGGCGTCAACATTGCCCAGTCCGATGTTGGTTACGTGCCCGACGCGCTGGCAAATCCCCGCCTCCGGCGCAGAAGGACGGGCTGAACGTTCGGATAGGCAGCCCCCGTTTCGTTCATTGAGTACGCTCGGTACCGGCATTTCCGGCTGTGGCGGCGCACCTGGCACGATCATCAACGGGGTGCGGCAGTCCGCAGCTGGTCCAACAGACCCCAGGCGATGACGCGCGACGGTCGCACTTCCAGGAGATAGGGGGCATCTCATCTGGCCATAACCACGTAGGAGTTTCCGAACCCTACGAACGCACCGTCAGCGGGTGGTCGGCTGCGCCGGTTGCGACGCGGCTTGTCGAGGTTGCCGCTGAGCATGCTGCACAAGGGCAGTGACCCCGGCGGCGGGGTGCGAGTGGCTTCACGTCGACTCCAAGCCCGACCTTGGATTCTGCCTAACTGCCCGCGGCTTCCGCGCGACAAGCGCCGGCTTGCTGAAGCTGCGTTGAGCCCGTTCCGTCCACAGGGCAAGGCCTTCCGCCTACTGTTCTTGGCGTGTCTAGCTTCCTTGTGAATGTGGCGTTCGACGCTCGGGATCCGCAGTCGCTGGGTCGGTTCTGGGCGGCAGCCTTGGACCTGGACGTCGAGTACGACAGCCCGGAAGTCGTCCGACTCAAGGCGCAAGATCCGCGTGGCGTGCGGCGCCTCATCTTCTGGCGGGTGCCGGAGCCCAAGGTGGCCAAGTCGCGGATGCATATCGACCTGGCCACCAAGACACCCGATCAGGAAGTCGATCGTCTCGTCGGTCTAGGCGCCGCGATTGTGCAGCGTCAGGTCGCCTGGACCGTGCTGGCCGACCCCGAAGGCAACGAATTCTGCCTCGGCTAAACACCGGCTGGGCGAGATCCCGTCCCACGCCACCTGGCAGTGGGGCTTACCCGCGCGCGGTGTGGCAGCAGTGTCGGGGAATCGCATGGATTTAGTCGGACGTCTGTAGCACCGTTGCCGCCCAGACTGGAAGCGGGCGGGGAGGTCGACATGGCAGACGACGGAAGGGCGTCCTGGCCTCGTTTCGAGGGGATCGAGTCCACGTCTGATGTCGGTGCTGCCGACTGGGTTGTGGACGGGGTGAAGCCGTTCGGCGACCAGAGCGTCGGGGCGCTGCTGCCGGGCGGCTTCGAGGCCTACGGGCGGGTACTGCCACCCATCTGGCATGCCCAGGCCGAACGAACGGTGCCGCAGCGGTGGCGTGACATAGCAGGCCAGCGTGGCATCGAGTTCGGCCCGGAGGTTCGGTTCAACGACCTGGTCGGTTGGGACATCTGGCGTGATGGGGGCAATCCGCCTTCGCCGGCGTACTTTCCGCCGTCGGGCGGGACGCTGGACGAACCGGAAACCGCTGTGCTTGCACTGACACTTGCCCGACACACCACCCGAGCGGACTTCTGCTGGTTCGCCCTCTGGGAGGGATACGGCTGGCCGGAACTGACCATGCCGGACGACGACCCTCCGCGAGTGCAGGCGCACGCGCGCAACTACTTGCTGTTCACCGGCCCCTTCTTCGGGGCGACCCGATTCGTTTCGGGGCCTTGGTTTCAGTCCCCGACGATCTGGTGGCCCGAGGACCGGGCTTGGTGCGTCGCGACGGACATCGACGGATATACGTGACGTACTTCGGGGCGTCTCAGGAGGCGCTCGACGCTTGCCAGGCCGACTGGCGTCTGGAGGTTGTTCAGGTCGACCGCGACCAGCCGGCAGATACCAGCCCGTACAACGCACCCACCGGGCAGTGACTTGTGAACGGGCCGCCCCACGTAGACCAAGCCCACCGGTGGCGCACACGGCCGGGCGTGTGGCCGTTACGACCGTGAGGGACGCTGACAGGGGGGCATCCGATCAGGGATCCAATGCGGGGTCCATCCCGGGATCCGTCTTTCATCGGATCCCCCAGCCTGCGACGGGTCCGCAGGACGCCGCCGCTGACACCCCATCCACGGCACACCCCGACTGTTGGTGGTTGGGGTTGGTGGTCGGCTGTCTGACTTGATCGAACGTTCGTGGCGGTTGGCCGGTGCCTGGGGTTCAGCGTGGCCAGGCCAGAAGGGCCGCATTCAGTGCGACGCTGTGCCCGCCCTGGCGATCGTCATGCTGTCGACCGTTGCTCGTCGTGTGCGGTCGGAGCACCATCACCTCAAACCTGCGAGATGAGCCGCCGTCGTGGGTCGTTCGCTCTGCTCAGCTCAAACGCACCGGGGTCACCGACTCAGCCTGCTTGTGGCGGGCTACCGGGGCCGTTGACGCTTGCCGGTTGCGTCTGCCGTCAGTGGCTGGTGTACGCGCTTGGCCCGATCGTTGCGGTCTGTCGGCTTGGATGCGGTGGTTCGGAGGCCGTTTCGGGGGCCGGATTCGGGGCCGTATGCGGGGCCGTCCTTACATGCGGCCCCCCACATCGCCGGAAACTTGCACGACGCCGCTGACACCTTGACTCGCCCCGGCGTTTCCGGAGGCTTCGTTTGGTGTCAGCTGGCCTCGGCGAGGCCGGCTCGGTAGCGGTAGTGCAGTTGTTCGACGGCGACCGGGGTGAGGTCGTCGATGGAGCGGTGGGTGCGGTCGGTGTTGAACCATTCGACCCAATCCAGGATGGCGGGCTCGAGGTGGTCTCGGTCGCGCCAGGGGCCGTGCTGGTGGAACAGTTCGGATTTGAACAAGCCGATTTGTGATTCGGCGAGGGCGTTGTCGTAGGCGTCACCCACCGAACCGACGGATGGGTCGATTCCTGCTTCGACGAGCCGGTCGGTGAACGCAATCGAAGTATATTGACTTCCGGCGTCGTTGTGGTGAACGAGCCCGGTGAGTTTGCCGATACCTTCTTTCTGGCGGGTCCAAATGGCTTGCTCTAGACAATCCAACACAAGCGGTGTAGTCATGGAAGTGGCGGCCCGCCAGCCGAGGATACGGCGGGAGAACACGTCGAAGACGAATGCCACGTAGACCATTCCGGTCCAGGTCGGGCAGTACGTGAAATCGGCAACCCAAAGCTGATTCGGTGCGAAGGCCGCGAAGTGGCGGTCGACGAGGTCGGCCGGCCGAGTGGCTTTCGGGTCGGCGATGGTGGTGAGCGGTGCCCGCCGGCTGCGGACGACCCCGCGCAGGCCGTGCTCGGCCATGAGCCGCTCGACGGTGCAGCGTGCGACGTTGTGGCCCTGGCGGCGCAGCCGCAGCCACATGCTGCGGGCCCCGAGGCCGGCGACGAACCGGCTGGCTGCTCGTTCGTTCTCGATGAGCTTGAGAATGTGCTCATCTCGCTGCGCCCGCCTCGACGGCTGCCGGGAAATGTTGTCGTAGAAAGTTGACGGGGCGATCTGGCAGCCGTGCTCGGAAAGAACTTTGCAGATCGGCTCGACCCCGTAGAGTTCGCGGTGGCGGCTAATGTAGTCGATCAATACCGGTGTGGGCGGTCGAGCTCCGCCGCGAAAAAAGCCGACGCCGACTTGAGGATTTCGTTCGCTCGACGCAGCTCGGCGTTCTCCCGTTTCAGGGCTTTGATCTGCTCCGATTCCTCGGAGGTGACGCCCGGTCGTTGCCCGGCGTCGATCTTGGCTCGGCGAACCCACTTCCGCAGCGTTTCCGGTGAACCGATCCCCAGCTTGCGGGAGATCGACACGATCGCGCTGAACTCGTTCGCGTGCTCAGTTCTGGTCTCCAGCACCATCCGGACCGCGCGCTCGCGCAGCTCCCTCGGGTACGACGACGGACGTCCCATGAGCTTCATCCTCCCAACGAATGAAGTCTCCAGCCACGCCGGGGCGGGTCAGCGACCCTGGCGGTCCCCGATCGGCTTGCCGCCGCGCTGCGTCGCCACCGCAACCAGCAGGCGCAAGAGCGACTTGAAGCGACCAGCTGGTCCCGGCCTGACCTCGTCTTCACCACTCCCGCTGGTACGCCACTCGAGCCGCGCAACATCAGCCGCCGCTTCGGCCAACTTTGCGACCTGGCCGGGACCAGAACGGATCTTGCGTTCGAGGGCATCGGATGGTTATGAGGCGGCGATTGCAGCGATTTTGACCCAGAGCCCGGGGTCTTGCAGTTCGCCAGGCCCAGGCACGCGGACGGGTGAGCACCCTGTCCAGCTCGAGACTTGGTTGACGTCCCTAATGATTGACATCCTTCGCCGATACGCAATTCGAGCTTGTGGCGGAGACGTCGCAGGAAGCCAGTCGGGCTGCAGGCGGCCTGCGTCCCATTCCGACGCTGGCCTCAGGTCAGTGCGGCGATGCCTTCCACTAATTCTGCTGAGGGATCACCAGGAGGCAAATGAAGCCCCGCGCCAGCGCCAGGAGCCTGCCGTCCCTTGGTCAGTCGCCCGGCGCCGGCTCGCCGCTGGATGCGCAACAACTGTGCAGCTGGAAGATAGGCGAAGCTCTGCGGAACGGCCGGCTCAGGATCAAGATCCGCGAGGGCGACCGGGACCGCGTATCGCCGCGCAGCTGAGATGAGGATGCCTACCGCAAGGCGACTCCCGGCGTAGTAGGCCGCGTAGGAGTCGTGGTCGATGCAGCCGGCGTCTCCGACGGCTGCCCATACATCGTCCGGCGTGCTCGAGACGGTGCCGTCGAGGTCGAACTCACCGATGATGTACTTAACGGGCGCGGTGGCGTACACGACGACGGTGGACACATCCGGTGCGAGCGCCCGCTTCCGGAATTCAACCCGCTTGCGCCCATCGAGGATCGCGTTCGCGAAAGTCGGGTGGATGGCCATGAGAGCTATCCGGCTAGGCGTTCGTGCACCCACTGTGCCCCCTTCGCTCGGACACGCGTGACGGACTGGGGCCAGCCGGTTACGACGTCGTGTGCTTGCAGTTCTGCAAGCGTCCAAGCTGGCTCCACGAACCGATCCTGGCGGAAGAGGATCGCGAGCACGCCGCTGACACTCGAGCACATGTCGGCAATTTCGGTTGGGGTGTACACGGTTCTTCCGCCGACGAAGGCCATGATCTCGATCGGATCGGCGGAGCGTAGGGTTGCTTCTACGACGCCTACAGCTGAGACGTTGGCGGGGCCTCTTGATTGGTAGAAGAGTAAAACGTCGCCGGCAGCGAGCTGATTGCTAGGACTATTCGACAAGTATGCTTTTCGCAACGCATTTCCCCAGGGGTGGGTGCTAAGGTCAGGCGTCATGAGCTCGAGCTGCTCACCCAGGCTGGTTTCCCTCGGGGCATCGGGGAACAACTGATCGTGCCATTGCGGCCAGATGGGCACCATGAAAACACTTCCGGAGATACTGACGGCCGGAGGCCCGTAGGTGATGTGGTGCATGAGGGCTGGCAATGGCTCACTGTTCGGCGGGGGCTTTAGTCGTTTGACAAGGACAAGCTCGCCGCGTCCCGTTCGGTGGCTCTCGTCTTTGAACCCGAACCGCCCAAGAAGCTCTATGAGCCCCTCATGCTTGGGCAGAACTTCTACGTAGAGGCTAGCGGTGCCGCGACGGTTCGCCGTGTGGAAAAGGCTCTTCAACAACAGCTCTCCGTACTTGCTACCCACGTAGCTATTGCTGACCTTGAACGTGGCAATCTTTGTCACGGGCTGCGGAAGGCTGTAGGAACAGTCGGACTCCAGTCGTTTGACGATGGTCAACGCGGCGTAGGAAACGTTCTCTTCAATGACAAAGCAGTCTCGGTTCTCGTGGTCGGTCCTGACCTTGGTGTTCAGCCATTCGTCGAACCCGTCGTAGTCGCGTCGCAGGGACTCGAATATGTCTTGGTCCGCGTCAAGTGCGTATGGGGCAATTATTTGAACTCGCGGGGGCGGCGTTGGTGTGGCTGGCGTCAGTTGTTCAAGCATCACTAACGCATCGGCAAGCGCGAGGATTCGCTCGCCGAGACCTGCCCGGCCGGCGCGCCGATGCAGCCTCTTGTCATCGGTGATCAGATACGTGGCAGCGTTCTGATGAAGCGCGGCCAGCAGTCGGAGGTCCCGGTGGTCGTTGCTTCCGCTGGTGGGTTCGCCCAACAATGAAGTCAGTGCGGCGGGAATTCTGCCTTCGGCCAGACGCGGGAACTTCTCGAGCTCCGCCAACCGTTGCTGCCGGAGCCCTGGGTCGGTCGCCTGCAGCAGATCGTCACGCGTCGCCGGATGCACCAAGAGCGTGTGCCCTTGCTCCGCAGCTAGGCGGACTACGCTGGCGGCCGACCTCTGACCAGCCTCTAAGTTGCCGGCGTAAGGCTCAAGGGCGATGTAGAAGTTGGAATCAATAAGAAATCGCAGCGAGGCGTCACTGGTTGAGACCCCAGGTGTGCTCATACGGCAATCATCTACCGAATTGGACGACGGAGTGGCGCGTTCGTGATCTAGGCAGCTATCGAGTCGGGATGCCTTCAGAGCCTCGCAGAGGGGAGCCTTGGGCCTCGCTGATGGCCAAACTCGAACTAGCAGTCCAGTTGGCTAGCGCGTAGTGGCTGCTACTAGCAATCGGTCTATGACGTCGTCGGGGCGGTCAAGCCATTCGGTCATGAGGACGTGGTGGACGCGCCAGCCAGCGGTCGTCAGTGCGCTGGGCCGAGTGAAACGGCGTTCGTCGAGTTGTGTTCGGTCGAGGCGGGCCGCGTAGTCGATGAGGACAGCGTCGGTGTAACCGGGCGCGCCAGACGACCGAAGAGCCAGGTCGCAGCGGAAGTCAGATTGGCCGACGTTGATCGCCACTTCGAGGCCTCGATGCGTGAGGGCCTCGGCGAGTTGATCTGCGAGCCTAACCGGCGCGAGCGCCGACGCAGAGCTTCGTTGACCGCGCAGCCCTGCCAGCACAATGGAGGCGGCCTGGCCATTCCCCGCAGACACGGCTGCGGCGTAGCGCAGAAACCGCTTGAGGGTGTTGGCGCCGTCGTTGTAGGTGTTGCTGATCGCGGTGTCGTCGATGCTCGACACCAGCAGCATGTGTCGCTTGGCGCGGCTGAAGATGACGTTGAGCCGCTTCTCGCCGCCTGCGTTGTTGATCGGCCCGAAGTTCATGCGCATCCGACCGTCGGGTGCCGGGCCGTAGCAGACGCTCATGATGATGACGTCACGCTCATCACCCTGAACGTTTTCGAGGTTCTTCACGAACAACCCAACACCCTGGCCGTTGTCCTCCCGGCCAAGCTCGCTTTCGTAGCGGGCAGCGAAATCCTCGTCTGCGGCGGTCAGACGTTCTAGGGCTCGTTCGATTTGGCCCTGCTGTGCTTCAGAGAACGCCACGATGCCGAACGTCTGGCCGGTGTCGCGGCTCAGCAGCTCGCGGGTGAGCTCTGCGATCCAGGCCGCCTCGGCCGGGTTGGTGCGTTGGGTGTAGATGCCGTCTTGAACAGTGATCAAGCTGATGCTGCGGGCGAGTGCACCGTCGACGACTGCGCGCACGTGTTCACGGTCGATCTCCTGGCTGCCCGTAACGACTAGCGCACCGGTATCGGCAGCGACGCTTCGGTCGGGGACGGTGGCGAGCCGGCCCTCGTAGAACATGGCGTTGCTGAATTGGATGAGCGCTTCATAGCGGCTGCGGTAGTGCCAGAGCAACATGGTCGATGGCAGCCGGGCCGCGCTGACGGCAAGGAAGCTGTCGGCCTCTAGTACGACGCCGACCGTCGAGATCTGGTCCTCGTCGCCGTCCGTTGGGTTGTCTGCGTCGCTTCTGCGTGTCTGGAAGTACTGCGTCGGGGGGAGCTGCATTTGATCGCCGACGACGATGACCTGGGCCGAACGGTGGAGGGCCGGCACGGCTTCCTCGACCGGGATCTGACTTGCCTCGTCGAAGATCACCACGTCGAAGGTGGCGTCGAGCGGGAGCGTGTCGGACAGTGACGCTGGCGACATCAGCCAGACGGGACGCATCGCGGCGACGACCGCTCCCGGGTTGCCAGACGCAAGCTGCCGTATAGATCTGTAGGCACGCACTTTGCCGAATTCGTGCTCTAATTCGCGCCGGCCGGTGCTCCAGGTCTTCTTGCGTTCGCGCTCGGGTCCGGACATTCCGGACACGCTGCGCTGGCTGTGCTCAACGGAGGCGAGGAAGCGGGCGCGGAGCCGGGCGCTGATGACCTGGGCGTTGACGCGTTCGAGCTTCGTTGTGGTCTCGCTCATCCGCTCGACCAGGTCCGCGACACGAGGACCGTCCAAACGATCGAGGTCAGGGGCGCTGGAGCGTGCTGCGGTGAAGGTTGCGGCGAGTACGGCGTACTCGAGCTGGTCGGGGCTCGCGTGCAGGCCGCGTAGAGCGGGCAGGACTGCTCGTCCTGCGGGAGATGCGGCGAGCTCGCGCAGCGGACCGGCTGCGGCACGGACGGCGCTCTGGCCGTCCCGTGTCGCCAACAGCTCCAGGCAGCCGGCCAGCGCGGTTAGCGGATGGCCGTCGGCACGTACGACGAGTCCTTCGAGAGCGTGAACGGCGGCGTCAAGCAGGTCTGGCAGCCCAGCCGTCGCGTCCAGGAAGGCGTCGTCAGCGACCATCGTGTCTCGCCATGCGCCGGACGGCCCGTCAAGCCCACGGACCTCGCCGAGCGTGTCCTTTAACGCTCCGAGATCCGGGTGACCCCATGATGCCGCTGCTTTCTCCTGCGAGTCCCGGACGGCGGCGTCCGCGTCATACTTGGCGACCAGAAGGTCGAGCGCCTCGGACGGCGAAGGTGTCATCTGGCGATCGGTCGCGGTGAACCCGGCCGCCACTAGGTCGCGAACACGGCGCCACTCGCCGCTGAAACCGCGCAACATGGAGCGCTCACGGCGGTGCGCGACCTCGGCGGCCGCTCGGGCGTCGGCGGGTTCGAGCGGGCTGTGCCACCCCGCAGCTGACGCCGCAGCATCGGTCGCTCGGTCGATGAGCGTCTTCTGCTGTTTTGCCGCTGCCGTGAGTTCAGTAGAGAGAGACGAGCGCGATTGCATCAGACTCGCACGCCGCTCTGGAGCGATCGGGTCGAACAGTTCCTGCATCCGGACGATTGTGTGGGCGGTGCCGGTGGAAACCTCGTCGACGCCCGGGCCGGCCTGCAGCAGATCCCAGACGCGTCGAATCGCGCCGACCGCGGCACCTGACCGTTCGGCGATGGCAGCGTCGAACTGTGCGCCGTCCAGTGCGACCGGGTCGAGCACCCGCAGCGGAGACGCTGCCAAGGGACCATCGAGACCGGTGGTCAATTGGTCGACCAGGCCACGTGCCGCCAGCCAGTCGACCGGTCTAGGCAGTAAATGGCGCTGCGCCGGGTCGAGGGCTTCGCCCCAGGCCGCGTCCCGCAGCTCGATGAGGCGCTCGACGTGGTCGATCAACCGCCCCTGGTCCGTTGGCCTTACCAACGCCGTCTCGTAGGCCTCGATCTCCCGGCGTGCCGCGACGAAGTCACCGACCAGGGAAGCTCGGGTTTGCTCGAGGCCGTCAAGGTCGTCTGCCGCGTCGACCCACCGTTCGTAGGTTTCGCGCAGGTCGTGAATGAACGCCTTCTTGTCCTGCTGGCTGTCGTGGATGAGGGTGCAGATCTCATCGAGACCTTGGGATCGCAGGCGCGCGTGAACGACGTCGAGCGCCGCCCGCTTCTGGCAGATGAACAGCACTCGTTTCCCGCGCGCCAGGTAGTCGGCGATCAAGTTTGTGATGGTCTGTGACTTGCCGGTTCCCGGTGGCCCCTGAATGACGAAGTTCTCGCTGGCTCTGGCTTGGGAGAGAGCGGTCAGCTGCGACCCGTCGGCTGGCACGACCAGGTAGCGATCATCGACCGGGATGTCGGGGCCGGATCGTGCGATGTCGCGGGGCTCGGCAGAGAAAAGTTCGTCGAAGGCCGGGTTGGGCTTCGGCTCGGCGAGCAGGGCGTCGTAGTCACGTACGAGAGTGAGGGTGCGGTAGTTGAAGTTGGCCAACGTGACTGCGCAGAGGTCGAGCTCCCATGAGTACGGGTTGGTGTCGCCCTCATCGTTGAGCGTGAACAGTTCCTGCTCGACGATGCCGTCGGGCGCTATCGCTTGCCGGGGTGTGGGCTCGTCGCCCAGTTCCACCGCGATCGGCAGCGGCATCCGCTGCACGCGGTCGCGGAAGATCTGTATACCGAGCGGTGACCAGCCTGGCCTGGTGTACGAGTAGGCGTACTGGCGCCGTCCGATGGAAGGATGTGTCCCCGTACGGCGGCGACGGTAGGAACGCAATGCGGTGTGGGCTCGGGAGCGGATCAGCTCGATGCGGGGCTTGTCGGCCGTGCTGACGGTGACGCCAGGCTGGCTGATGCCGGCCTGCGTCTCGATGGACGCGCGCAGGGCCTCGATGGCACCCGCGTCGGCGAGGTCGATCGTCTCCGGGAGAGTGAATCCATAGAGGTCACGCAGCGCGTGCCGCAGCACCGGGTTGACCTCAGCCTCGGTGCTGACCAGCTGCATCCGGTAGGAGTCACGCACGCCGCGCTGCTTGGTCAAGGTGGCCGGTGCCAGTATGAGTGGCGACGGGATCGTGACGTCAGGCTGGGCTTTTACGTTGCGCCAACGTAGGAACGCGACGACTAGTCGCAGCTGGTCCTGCCCGTATTCGGCGCGATCTCGGCGGGCGGTCGAGATTAGTGCATCGAGTGATGCGGAGGCGTAGGGAGCGTCGTCCCAACGCACGATGGACCCGACCTCGACCGTCTTTCCGGCAATGAGCCGGTTGAATACCCGGCCGCCCCACGTGAACAGCTGCTCCGGGCGAATGCTGCGCGCGTCCAGAACGAGCGGTACCGACGCCTGGGTCAGATTGAGCGTGCGTTGGGTGACGCGAAAATGAAGCAACGGGTTGCGCCGCGTCAGATCGAAAAGCCGGTCACGGAGGTGGGTGAGGACGGCTTCGCGCCGGTCACGGTGCGGTGCGCCCGCGCCGAGCACCCGTTCGAGGTCGAAGTCTTCCGGCTGGTCACGGTAGGTGGTCAGACGCGCGATGATGCCGGCGAGGTCTTGAGCGCGCTTGGCGCGGTCCGGCGCGATCATCGAGGTGGCGACGGACGCCACCACCGGGTGCAGGTCAGGGGCGATGGCGAAGAGGTTGCGCTGGTCACGGGCCAGCCGCGCCGCGTCTGCCTCAGACGCAAGGTCCAGCCCGCAGCCCAAGGCGGCAAGCAGCTCACCAAGGCTGCCGATGTCGGTGAGCTCGTCGTGGGTGTCGACGAGATGCTCCCACCGTTGCCACCCCGCCACGATGCGCGCAGAGCTGTTCGCACGGGGCGTGACGTCGATCGTGCTGCGTTCGACGTAGTCGCTACCGAGGTCGCCACCGAGCTCACGATCGCGGTCGGTGCCGCGCCGGACGGGGAGGGCAGTGGAATGCTGCGTGGTCGCGGCGGCAAGGGCGGCTTTGTTGCGACGGGGCAGCTCGGTGGCCGCATGATCGTAGGAGATTGCGTTATCCGTGACCGTCAATGCGTCAAGCCCACGCAACGGCGCGACGCTGCCGGTCTCATGCGCTCGACGCACCTGCTCGAACAGGGGCAGGACTAGGGCGAGAACGTCATCGACCGGTAGTCCACCGAATTCGACTGCTCTTGCGACAAGCGCTCGCATCAGGCGTCCGCTCCGCTAGCTGTCGACTGTGGCTTCTGCGCTGCCGACAGCTGCTTCACCCGCCGGTCCAGATCTGCGCGGGCACGGTCGGACAGCCCGAGTTCGTCTCCGAGCATCCGTTCGGTTTCTGGCCCAAGCCCAACGTGCTGCGCGAGCGCCAGCACCTGCGCCTGGGTCTCCACACCCGAGTCCGGGTCTGCAGTTGCGAAGTCGACCAGTACGGCGGCCAGGTAGCGCTTGGTCTCCTTCGCGAATGCCGAAGCTGTGCCGTTCAGCGGCGCTGACGCCGCGCTGACCCCGTAGTGCTCGGCGAGTTCCAGCTCATCGGACCCGCACAAGCCCGCTGTACTGAGGACCGCGCCGACCAGCGCACGGGTGACCTGCGCCAGCTCGTCCTGCCCCACGATGTCGACGGTGGACAAATCCAGCTGCGGAGCCAGCACCATGTCGACCGCTTGATCAGCAGCGTCCGGATCGTCGACCCAGCGCTGCAGCGCCCATGCGCGGAGGACTGTTTCGGGGTGCGTTGACCCCTCACTTGCCTTCCTGAGGTCAACCTCGGAGGCCTGCTTGAGGTAGGACGTCGCATCAACTGTTCGAAGGCCGGTCGTCGCCTTGACCAGACTGGAGATGGCAGGTGCAAGTTGTCCACAGGCCCGCAGCGAGCCACGGTCGGCGAAGAGCTCTGTCGCCAAGCGCAGCCTTCGCGCCGTCTCCAGATACGCCGACGGTGTCCGAGCGTCCGACTCTGCCGCGTCGAGCAACCGGGAAGTGGCCAGGTACCGGCCGCCGTCTGCAGTCCACAGCAAGTGGTGCGCCAATTCGTGACCGATCACCGCACAAAGCTCGTCGTCGCTGAGAATGTTCAACATTTCCCCGGAGAACAACACCACCGCACGTGACGGCACAAAGATCAATTCAGCATTGGTTCCGCTTCCTTCGGCGTCGGCGTAAAGCTCGACACGAACGCGCATCCCCAGTGCAGTGGCTGCCTGACCTGCTGCAGCGTGCACCCCGGGATGCGCGTCGGCGTCGAGGCGATAGGTGGCACGCAGAAGGGCCTGCTCAAGGACGTCGGTATCTGTAGCCCGATTTGCCGTCAGCGCCCGAAATGCCTTCGGGCTCTCCGCCTCCAAGATGTCAGAGACGCGGCGCTGATAGCGCAAGGCACTGAGCGGCTCGAGCAACGTTGCCTCCCTCGGGTGACGGTCGTGCCACACCCCGACTACTGCGGAAGCCTGTCGGCAGCCCGCAGCAGATGGTGAACGCCGGCCAGCATCACCGCCTTCGCGAGTAAGCCGGAGTCGCTCGTGGCGCACACCAAACCACCCTGCCACCGGGGTTCAGAGCGTATAAGTATGCACACCGCATGCGGGCGGACCCAACCATGCACATCGCTTGGCAGTACGTTGGCAGTACACAAAGATCGTTTGATCTCAAGCCACTTGCTTGACCAGCTTCTGACCTGCAGTGGTGTTGGTGCGCTCGGCAGGACTCGAACCTGCAACCTTCTGATCCGTAGTCAGATGCTCTATCCGTTGAGCTACGAGCGCCTAGGCCGCAGCCTTCGGTACCGGTTGAGGACGATACCGGACGTGGCCTCGGTTCGTCAGGCCGGCGCCGGTGAGGCGAGACACCCGAAGCGCTCCTCGTACGCATCGGCCGCCGCCCGCAACAGCGCGGGGCAGTCGCCGTTGAAGGACGCTCCGTGCATGATCGCCAGCGTTCGCGGCTGCAGGTCGGCAAGCCGGCGCAGCGTGGCCGGAACAGCGGGGCCCAGCGAGGTCGATCGAAAGATCTCCTCCGTCAGGATCGCGGCAGGCAGCAGGTCGGCGTCGGTCACGGCAGGGCATTCGCCGGCTTGGGACAGCACGTCGCCGCAGAAGAGGGTGCCCGTGACCTCCTCGTACAGGATGTGCGACTCCCAGTTGTGCGGCACGTGCGGGGTGGGGATGCCACGCATCCGGCGGGGGTCGCCGCGATACGAGCCGAGCGGGAGCACCTCGCCGTCGCCGAGGCCCTGCGGCGGCCGGTCCGCGAGATCGGCGACGGAGATCAGCACGCCCATCACGCCGTGCACGACCTGGGCCTCCGGCGCCACGGCCAGGAAGTCGTTCATGGCGCCGCATTCATCGGCCTCGACGTGGGCGAAGGACAGCCAGCGGAGTCTCGAGACGGGCATGACCTGCTCGATGGCCGCCCGGACCGCGGGGAAGAGCTGCCGCATCCCGCAGTGGAAGAGCAGCGGCTCGTCCGCGTCGACCAGGAACTGGTTGAAGGTGAAGCCGCCCGGCGCCGCCTCCGGCACCAACGTGGAGATCCGATAGATGCCGTCGGCGATCTCGTCGACCTGTGCCATGGCTGCCTCCTGCGATGTGCCGCCCACGGTCGCGCACCCCTACGTGCGCGGCAAGAGACAAACCGGTCATCCGTCCGGCGGCTACCGTCGGCGTCCGTGACGTTGCGTACCGGAGTCGTGATCCTGCCCGACCTGCCCTGGTCGGAGGCACTGCCGCGTTGGCGCGAGGCCGAGGAGCGCGGCTTCCACACCGCCTGGACCTACGATCACCTCAGCTGGCGTTCGCTGCGCGACGGCCCGTGGCTCGGCGCGGTGCCGCTGCTGGCCGCGGCCGCCGCCGGTACGCGGACGGTGCACCTCGGCACGCTCGTCACGAGTCCGAACTTCCGGCACCCGGCGCTGCTCGCCAAGGACGTCATGACCCTGGACGAGATCAGCGGTGGCCGGTTCGAGCTCGGCATCGGTGCCGGGGGTCCGGGCTTCGACATGACGGCGCTCGGCGGCGAGCCACTCACCCCGCGCCAGCGGGCCGACCGCTTCGAGGACTTCACCGCCGCCCTGGACGTCATGCTGACGGACCCGAGCGGCACGTACGCGGGCATTCACTACCGGGCTCCGGACTACCGCACCCTGCCGGGATGCGTGCAGCAGCCGCGGGTGCCGTTCACGGTGGCGGCGACGGGCCCGCGTGGCTTCCGGCTGGCGGCCCGGTACGCGAGCTGTTGGGTGACGTACGGACCGTCCGCCGCGGCCGGTGACGCGACCGGACCGGCGTGGTACGAGTCGGTCGCCGCCCAGCTGGCGGGCCTCGACGACGCGTGCCGGAAGGCCGGCCGCGACCCGGCTGACGTGCGCCGCATGACGCTCGTCCCCCTCGAGGCGAGCTGGATCTCGGGGTCCGAAGCGAGTTGGGAGGACTTCGCCGGCCGTATCTCGGAACTCGGCTTCACCGATGTCGTCGTCCACTGGCCCCGTCCGGATGATCACGCGTTGCCTGGATGTGACCCGCGTGTCTTCGACATGATCAGCTCAGCTGTCACCGAAAGTGGTCGATGAGCTGCCGGCGGATGGCTCTCAGACGACGGTGGCAACGGAGGACACGTGATCGAAGCGCGCGGCCTGGTCAAGCGGTACGGGTCCAAGACGGCCGTGAACAATCTGAGTTTCACGGTCACTCCCGGGGCGGTCACCGGCTTCCTGGGGCCGAACGGCGCCGGCAAGTCGACGACCATGCGGATGATCATCGGTCTGGACACCCCGACCGAAGGCGCTGTCACCGTCAACGGCAAGCCGTACGTCCAGCACCGCGCGCCCCTGCATGAGGTCGGCGCGCTGCTCGAGGCGAAGTCCATCCACGCCGGCCGCAGCGCCCGTAACCACCTGCTGGCGCTCGCCGCCACCCATGGGCTCGGCCGGCACCGGGTCGACGAGGTGCTCGCCACGGTCGGCCTCACCGAGGTGGCCGGCAAGCGCGTCGGCGGGTTCTCACTCGGCATGGGGCAGCGCCTCGGCCTCGCGGGAGCGCTGCTCGCCGACCCCGCGACGCTCATCCTCGACGAGCCGATCAACGGCCTCGACCCGGGCGGCATCCAGTGGATGCGCAACCTGCTGCGCACCCTGGCGTCCGAGGGACGCACCGTCTTCGTCAGCTCCCACCTCATGAGCGAGATGGCGCTGACCGCCGAGCGGCTCGTCGTCATCGGCCGGGGCCGCCTCATCGCCGAGACGACCGTCGCCGACTTCACGGCCATGGCGTCCAGCAACGTCGTCCGCGTACGCACCCCGATGGCCGCCCAGCTGCGCGACCTCCTGGAGCGCCAGGGCGGCACCGTCGCCCAGCCGCCGGGTGCGCCGCCCGAGCCCGACGTGCTCAACTTCGCCGGCGTCAGCAACGTGCAGATCGGTGAGGCCGCGGCCGCGAACGGGATCGTCCTTCACGAACTCACACCGGTCGCCGCGTCACTGGAGCAGGCCTTCATCGAGCTGACGGGCGACACGGTCGAGTACGGCCCCGCCCCGACGGCAGCCGGCTACGCGCAGGGGAGTGCAGCATGACCACCGCGACAGGTCCCGCCTACCAGCCGCCCCGGGCCCGGCTCGAGGTCAAGCCGCTGTCCATGGGCCGGGTGTTCAAGTCCGAGTGGATCAAGATCCGTTCGCTGCGGTCGACGGTCTGGACCCTGCTGGCCGCCGTCGTCGTCGTGATCGGCCTGGGCCTCATCGTCTCGGCCAGCCAGGCGTCGCAGCGCACGGTCGACCGCGACTTCGACCCCGTGCTGAGCAGCCTGGGCGGGACCTTCCTGGCCCAGCTCGCGATCGGCGTCCTCGGCGTCCTCATCATCTCGGGCGAGTACGCCACCGGCAGCAGTCGTTCGACGTTCGCCGCCGTACCCAAGCGGCTCCCGGTGCTGTGGGCCAAGGCGGTCGTGTACGCCGTCGTGGCCTTCGTCGTGATGACCGTCGCCGCCTTCATCGCCTTCTTCGGCGGGCAGGCCGCGCTCAGCAGCAAGCACCGCAACGTCTCGCTCTCGGACCCGGGCGTGCTCCGGGCCGTGTTCGGATCGCCGGTCTACCTGGTGCTCATCGGGCTGATCGGGCTGGCGCTCGGCACGCTCATCCGCAGCTCGGCCGGGTCGATCGCCGCCCTCTTCGGCCTCATCTTCGTGCTGCCGATCATCTTCGGGTTGCTCCCCGGCGACCTCAGCCACGACATCCGTCCGTACCTGCCGCTGAACGCCGGGCAGTCGCTCTTCCAGCTGCGTCCCGACAGTGATTCCCTGAGCCCGGGCGCAGGCGTGGGAGTGATGGCCGCGTACGCCGCGGTGCTGCTCGCCTTCGCGGCCTTCCTGCTCAAGCGGCGCGACGTGTGACCGGGTCGCACAGCTGAGACACGGCTCCGTCAGAAACGGTCGATAGCCTCGCCCCCATGTCCGCCATGGCTCACTGGTGTCATCGCCATCGGCGGCTGGTGCTGCTGATCTGGATCGTCGTCTTCCTGGGCCTGTTCGGCATCAGCCGGGGCGTCGGGTCGTCGTACGCGAACCAGTTCACCCTCCCGGCGACCGACTCCTCGCGGGCGCTCGACCTGCTCAGCGCCGAGTTCCCGGCGGCGTCGGGCGAGGCCGACACGATCGTCTGGCGGGTGGACACCGGGAGCGTGACGGATGCGTCCGTACGCGCCCGCATCGAACCGATGCTGACCCAGGTGCGGGAGACGGCGCGCGTCAAGGCGGTCACGAGCCCGTACTCCGATGTGGGTGCCCGGCAGATCTCCAAGGACGGCCGGATCGCGTTCGCCTCGGTGGTCTGGGACGGGCGTGGGGCCAACATCTCCAGCACGGCGGTCAAGCGCGTCATCGCCCTGGCTGATGCGGCGCGGGCACCGAATCTGCAGGTGGAGCTGGGTGGACCGGCCATCCAGAACGCGGGTGGCCGCGGACCGCAGGGCCTGTCCGAGATCATCGGCATCGTCGGCGCCGGCGTGGTGATCTTCCTGGCTTTCGGCTCACTGCTCGCGATGCTGCTGCCGCT
The DNA here is from genome assembly GCA_965199805.1 of Frankiaceae bacterium. Lineage (GTDB taxonomy): Bacteria > Actinomycetota > Actinomycetes > Frankiales > Frankiaceae > DATAZK01. The sequence goes on from CBDATO010000001.1 coordinate 2,367,714, forward strand.
GATCACCGCGCTGATCGGCATCGGCGCGGGTCTCTCGGTGGTGGCGCTGATGTCGCACGTCTTCGACATCGCCGTCTTCGGGCCCACGCTGGCCACCCTGATCGGCCTCGGCGTGGGCGTCGACTACGCGCTGTTCATCGTCAGCCGCCACCGGACGAACCTGCGCCGCGGCATGAATGTCGAGGCGTCGACCGCCCTGGCCGTCAACACCTCGGGCCGCGCCGTGATCTTCGCCGGGGTGACGGTCATCATCGCCCTGCTCGGGCTGTTCACCGTCGGTGTCTCGTTCCTGTACGGCCTCGCCGTCTCGGCCGCGATCGTGGTCGCCTTCACCGTCATAGCGTCGGTGACGCTGCTCCCGGCCCTGCTCGGCTTCTTCGGCGACAAGGTGCTGAACAAGCGGGTGCGCCGGGCGCTGGCCGCCGACGGCCCGGTCGGCGGCGAGAACCTCTCACCGCGCTGGTGGGCGTGGGGCAAGCTCGTCGAGCGGCGGCCCGTGGTGCTGTCGATCGGCGCCGTGCTGATCCTCGTCGTGCTGGCCATCCCGTTCCTGTCGCTGCGGCTCGGCACGTCGGACCAGGGCAACAACGCGAAGTCGACCACCACCCGGCAGGCCTACGACCTGCTCGCCACCGGCTTCGGACCCGGCTTCAACGGGCCCTTCACCGTCGCGGCCGCCACCACCGGACAGGCGGATCTGCCCGCGCTGGAGAAGCTCGCCGGCGCGATCCGGGCGACCCCGGGCGTCGCGTCGGTGCAGGCACCTCGGATCGCCCCCACCGGCAAGGCTGCGGTGATCACGGTCTATCCGACGACCGCCCCGCAGGACGCGGCCACCACCACGCTGCTGCACGACCTGCGCGACCACGTCATCCCCGGAGCCGGTTACACGCAGCCGGTCTACGTCGGGGGCGTCACGCCGATCTACGCCGACTTCGCCGACGTCATCTCCGGCAAGCTGCCGATCTTCATCGCCGTCGTGGTGGGCCTCGCCTTCCTGCTGCTCGCCACCGCCTTCCGCAGCCTGGTGATCCCGCTCGTGGCGTCGGTGATGAACCTGCTCGCCGCCGGCGCGGCCTTCGGTGTGGTGACGGCCGTCTTCCAGTACGGCTGGGCGGGATCCGTCGTCGGCATCGGCAAGGCCGGCCCCGTGGAGCCCTTCCTGCCGGTCATGATGTTCGCGATCCTCTTCGGCCTCTCGATGGACTACGAGGTCTTCCTCGTCTCCCGCATGCACGAGGACTGGCTGCACCGCGACCCCCGGAAGGGCTCCGACCGCGCCGCCAACTCCGAGGCCGTGACCCGCGGCCAGGCCGAGACCGGGCAGGTCATCACCGCCGCCGCCAGCATCATGGTGCTGGTCTTCGTCTCGTTCGTCTTCGGCGGCGAACGGGTGATCAAGGAGTTCGGCATCGGGCTCGCGACAGCGATCCTCATCGACGCGCTGCTGGTCCGCACGGTGCTCGTGCCGGCCGTGATGCACCTGCTGGGCAAGTCGAACTGGTGGATCCCGAAGTGGCTCGACCGCGTCCTGCCGCGGCTGTCGGTCGAGGGTCCGGCCGAGCCGGTGGCTCGGCCGGACCCTGCGCCGCTGCTGAAATAGCTATCGAGTTGCTCGCGGAGGGCCGTAATGACGGCGTGTCGTGGCCGGTGACCACCGAGCGATAGCAACTCCAGTAGGTACCGGGTGTCAGCCCTTCGGCGAGGTGAGGTCGTACACCGTCTGGGTGCCGACGGTCTTGGTGTTGTAGTTCGCCTCGACCCAGCTCGTGATCGAGCTGCCGGTGCCGTTCGCCCCGCCACCGCCGCCGCCGAAGCCGCTGGACGCGATGAAGTAGTGGATCTTTCCTGCGGACACCAGCTTCTGGAACTGCGCGAGCGTCGGGCTCGGGTCGGTGCCGTTGAAGCCGCCGATCGACATCACCGGCTTGTTGGTCGCCAGCTGGATGCCGGCGGCGTTGTTCGAGCCGATCGTCGCCGCGACCCACGTGTAGCTGTCGGCATTCGTGAGCAGCAGCGCCTGCAGCGCGGCCGACGGGGTGGAGGCGCTGAGCAGGCCGCCCATGCCGCCACCCGTACCGCCGCCGCGGGTGGTCCCGCCGGTCGGGGCCGTGCCGCCGGTCGGCGCGGTGCCGCCCGTCGCACCACCCGGGCCGAAGCCCCCGCCGGTGCCGGTGCCGGTGCCCGTGCCGCCCGGCTGGAAGCCGCCGCGTCGTCCGCCGCCACCGCCGCCGAAGCCGCCCGTGCTGGCGCCGGCCGGGCCGGCGGTCGGGATGGAGCCGCTCTTGCCGGTCGACACCGTCGCCAGTGAGTACGCGGCCGGTCCGGCCAGGCCGATGGTGATGGCCACCGTGGCGGCCACGACCGCGATCAGCCGCGACATGCGGGGCATGACCGCCAGCCAGCCGGCGGCGGCGAGGCCGCCGAAGAGCACCACGAAGCGCAGCCAGGAGTTCCAGTCGGCGGTGCGGTGCAGCAGCTCGTACGACCAGATCGCCGCGGCCGCGATGCCGGCGGCGAGCACGAGCCGGGCCGTCAGGAGGTGCCGGTGCTGCCACAGGGAGACGCCGCCGATGCCGACCAGCGCAGCGATCGCGGGCGCCAGGGCCACCGTGTAGTACTGGTGGAAGATGCCGGCCATGAAGCTGAACGTGAGGCCGGTGACGACGAGCCAGCTGCCCCAGATCAGCAGCTGACCGCGGCGCCCGTCGGTGCGCGGTGCCCGGCGCGACAGCCACAGCAGCCCGGCGAGGAAGATGAGCGCCGTCGGGATCAGCCAGGAGACCTGGCCGCCGACCTCGGCGTTGAACATGCGGGTCCAGCCGGTGATGCCCCACTGGCCGGTGCCGCCCGCACCGCCGCCGCCGACGCTGCCGGTCTCGTTGCCGTTGATCCGGCCGAGGCCGTTGTAGCCGAAGATCAGGTCGAGCACGGAGTTGTTCTGCGAGCCGCCGATGTACGGCCGGTCGTTCGCGGGCCAGAGCTCGACGATCGCGACCCACCAGCCGGCCGCGACCACCATGGCGACGCCGCCGAGCAGCACCTGGCCGATGCGCCGGCGCAGCGTGGTGGGGGCGACGACGAGGTAGGCGAGGGCGAAGCCGGGGACGACCAGGAAGGCCTGCAGCATCTTGGCGAGGAACGCGAAGCCGATCAGCGCACCGCAGACCAGCATCCACTTGGTGCTCGCACCCTCCAGGGCGCGGGTGATGGCGTACGCGGACGCGACCAGCAGCAGCACCATGAGCGCGTCGGGGTTGTTGAAGCGGAACATCAGCGTCGCGACGGGGGTGAGCGCCAGGACGCCACCGGCAAGCAGGCCGGCGGCCGGATTGAAGCGGCGCTTGACGGTCGCGTAGACCAGCGCCACGGCGGCCACGCCCATGAGCGCCTCGGGCACCAGCAGGGTCCACGAGTTGACCCCGCCGAACAGGCGCGCGGCGATCTCCTGAGCCCACAGTGCGGCCGGGGGCTTGTCGACGGTGATGGCGTTGCCGCCGTCGAACGAGCCGAAGAAGAACGCCTTCCAGCTGGTCGAGCCCGCCTGCACGGCCGCCGAGTAGAAGGCGTTGGAGTAGCCGGACGCCGAGAGGTTGACGATGTAGAGCAGCGCAGTGGCGGCGAGCATGGCGAGCAGCGCCGGGCGAGCCCAGCGCGGGTCGTCGACGCCGCCGGTCAGCACCCGCTTCCAGCGCCTCGGGCGGGCCGCGGCCGGCTGCTGCTCGTGAGAGCGCTCGGCCGGTCGGCCGGGCGAGGTCACGGGAACGGGCGGTGCGGTGGTCGTCATGGCCGCCTCCTGTCGATGAACACGTTCATACGTTCGGGTCGGGCCCGGTGACTGCGCTTAAGGAGACCTGTGCGGCTGCTATGAGCCCGGTGACGGCGCAACCCCGGCAGGAACCGGCCGCGGGGCGCCGAGCCCGTTACGGTCGACGGGTGCAGCCACTGACGCCGGGCGACCCGACCACGATCGGCGCCTACCGCATCGCGGGACGGCTCGGCGCCGGCGGGATGGGTGTCGTCTACCTGGCGCAGAGCCCGAGCGGCCGCCGGGTCGCGGTGAAGGTGATCCGCGGTGACCTGGCCGGCGACCCCGATTTCCGGAGCCGTTTCCGCCGCGAGGTCGCCGCCGCGCGGGGGGTGCACAGTGCGTACACGGCGCCGGTCATCGACGCCGACACCGAGGCCGAGCTTCCCTGGCTCGCGACCGTCTACGTGCCCGGTCCGTCGCTGCTGGCCCGGGTGGACGATCACGGCCCGCTGCAGGCGGCGGAGAGCTGGGCGCTCGGCGCGGGTCTCGCCGAGGCGCTGGCGTCGATCCACAGCAGCGGGGTCGTGCACCGCGACCTCAAGCCGGCCAACGTCATCCTCGCCGAGGACGGCCCGCGGGTGATCGACTTCGGCATCGCCCGGGCGGCCGCCGGCACGGTCGTCACCCGCACCGGGGTGCTGGTGGGCTCGCCGAGCTACATGGCCCCCGAGTACGTCCGTGGTGACGAGGCGGGGCCCCCGGCCGACGTCTTCGCGCTGGCCGGCACGGTCGCGTACGCGGTGACCGGCCGGGCGCCCTTCGGCGAGGGGTCGGCCGAGGTCATCCTCATGCGGCTGCTCCACGAGCGGGCGGACCTGTCCGACGTCGACCCGCAGCTCGCGGCGGTGCTGCACCTGGCGATGGCGCAGGATCCGGCGGCGCGGCCCGATGCCGCCAGCCTGCTGAGCATCTTCGCCGACGGCGCCAACCGGCGCGGCGCGACGATGAGCTATCCGCGCCCCATCGCCCTGGGCGCCTTCACCGGGCCGGCCGGCGCGCAGCCCGACGCCACTCGCGCTGGGCCGTACGGCGCCTACGGCGGAGCGGTGCCGCAGACGTCCGTGGACACGGCCGGTCCCGACCGGCGGCCGGCCCGGCTGGCCGCGACGACCCTCATCCTGCTCATCTGTCTGATCGCCGGGGTGGCGTCCTACGTCATCGCCCGCGCCGTCTGACGGTTCGAGCCCCCGCAGCGGTGTCGTCCGCACGACACGGCCCACGCGGGAGCCGGCGCAACCGGACGGCACCCGAAGCGTCACCGGGAACGAGCCAACCGCTCACCTCCCGAAAGGACGCGTCAGATGACCTCACCACTCACCCGCCGGTCGGTACGCACGCCCCTCGTCGTCACGTTGGGTGTCGCGGCCGCCGTCGGGCTCAGCGCCTGCAGCGGCTCCGGCGATTCCGGAGCCCTGCCGGGCAACGAGCGCCCCGTCGACGCCACGCAGGCGGCCAGCTCGTCCGACCCGTCGGTGCGGGCGTCCGCCCCGCCGGAGGTCACCGAGGCGGTCGCCACCCGCACCGCCGCGTACGACGGCGACCGCGTACGCGTCGAGGTGCTCTCCCTGCGCCGCAGCGGCGACCTGTCGACGCTCCAGCTGCGCGAGACGTACCTCGGCACCGAGTACTACTCGATCAACAACGACCTCGGCGGTGGTGCGGCGTCCTACGACCTGTCCGGCATCACGCTGGTCGACACGGCGAACGGCAAGCGCTACCTCACGGCGCACGACAGCGACGACGACTGCGTCTGCAGCAGCACGAGCGGCGTGCAGATCAAGCCCGGCTCGTCGTACACGCTCTCGGCGACCTTCGCGGCGCCCCCGGACGACGTCCGGAGCATCGACGTGGCCATCCCGGGTCTGGGGACGATCGCCGATGTCCCGGTCAGCTGAGCGCCGGGTGGCGGCCCGGTTCGTCGCCGTGGCCGTGCTCGGCCTGACCGGGGTCGCCCTGGTGCCGGCCGGCACCGCCGCAGCCGCCGGGCGGACGGTGGCGGCAGTGCGCACGATCACCGGCCCGGTCGGCGACGTCACCGCCCCCGTGCTCGACATCGTCCGGCGTACGCAGACGCTGGACCGCTCCGTGGACGACCAGCAGCGGGGCAACACGACCCGCATCACCCTGGCCTCCGACGTGCTGTTCGCCTTCGACCAGGACGCGCTGACCCCCGCCGCGACCAACCGCCTCGCCCAGACGGCGGCGCTCATCCGCAGCCGGAGCGCCGCGACGGGCACGGTCATCCGGATCGACGGGTACACCGATGCCGTGGGAGAAGCGGCGTACAACGTGGGGCTGTCGACGCGGCGCGCTGCGGCCGTCCGTACGGCGCTGGCCCGGGTGCTCGGGCCCGGGTTCACGTTCGCCGTCGCCGGCCACGGCGCGGCCGATCCGATCGCGGCCAACAGCAAGCCCGACGGGGCCGACAACCCGGCCGGCCGGGCGCTGAACCGGAGGGTGACGGTGGCTTTCACGACATGAGCACGTTGATGCGGCTGCGGGACCGGGTGACCGCGACTCACCCGGTCCTGCCGCCCGACCCGCAGGCCGTGCGCGGCGCGGAGCAGGCCGTCAGCGACCTGTTCCGCGCTCACCGCGTCGGGCTGACGCGGCTGGCGCTGCTGCTCGTCGACGACGAGGCGACGGCCCAGGACGTGGTGCAGGACGCGTTCCTCGGGCTGTACCAGCGCTACGACCGGCTGCACAATCAGGCCGCCGCCGTCGACTACCTGCGTTCGGCGGTGCTGAACCTCAGCCGCTCGGTGCTGCGCCGCCGACGCACCGCACGGGGATACGTGCCGCGCCACGAGGCGCCCGCCCGGTCGGCGGAGTCGCTGGCGATGATGCGGGCCGAGCACCGCGCGGTGCTGCAGGCGCTGGCCGGCATCGGCGAGCGCCAGCGGGAGGTGCTGGTGCTGCGCTACTGGTCAGGGCTCTCCGAGGCGGAGATCGCACGGGCGACCGGCCTGTCGGCCGGCGGGGTCAAGTCGACCAGCAGCCGTGGGTTGGCTGCACTCGAGAAGCGGCTCGGTCTCGCCGGAGCTGTCGCACGATGAGGACGACGTGAGCACCGAACGCCATCCCGGCCCGCCGCCCCACCCGTACGGTGGCAGCGGTGGCACCGCCGACCGCCTGACCGCCGCGTTGCACGCGCGCACCGCCACTCTCGGGGAGGACACGCTGACCACCCGCGCCCCCGGATTCCCTGCTGCCGGACCCCCGAGCTCCGGCTACGCGCCGCGTGAGCCGCTGCTTCCGCGGTGGGGCTGGATCGTTGCGGCGATCGCCGTCATCGCCTCCATCGTCGCGGGAGCCGTGCTCGGCGTCCGAGGGGGTTCCGCCTCCGACGGCCCGGCTGCGTTGCCGCCGCCGCAGACGAAGGTCGTCGACACGGGCGTCACCGCTCAGGCGACCATCACGTCGCTGACCGTACGCGGGCAGACCATCCGGCTCGAGGTCGACCTGAAGAATCTCTCGTCGGACAAGACCTGGTACGTCAGCACCGCGCTCGGGCGCGGTCTGGGCGACTCCGACCTCTCCGGCACGACCTTGACCCTCGACGGGCTGCTGCTGCGGCCGGCCGAGGACGCCAGCGGCGCCTGCATGTGCTCGGATTCGGGCTCCATCGAGGAGCAGTCGACGCGCAGCTTCTACGTCGTCTTCGACGTGCCGAAGAGCCTGCCGAAGACGGCGGACGTCAGCCTCAAGGGCTTCCCGTCGTGGCTGAACGTGCCGATCAGCCGGTGACCGAACTATCCGGGTGAATCGTGAGCGGAGGCTCCGGGATTCGAACCCGGGAGGGAGTTGAAGCTCCCAACCGCATTAGCAGTGCGGCGCCATCGACCAGTCTAGGCGAAGCCTCCAAGCGAACCGTCAAGACTTTACCGCACGTGAGACGCCTGCCGACCGCCGGGAAAGGTGTCATCCGTACGCGTCATCCGGCGGCTCCGGCGCCGATCGGCCGGGGCTCCAGCGCGTCCAGCACCGCCTGCCGGATCTGCCGCTCGAGGTCACGGCCGGTGACCGGACCGCCGTCCGGGCCACGCACGTAGAAGGCGTCGACGACGTCGGCGCCGATGGTCGAGACGATCGCCGTACGGATGTCGACGTCGGTGCCCTGCAGCGCCCGCAGGATCCGGTACAGCACTCCCGGCCCGTCCGGTGCACGCACCTCGACGACGGTGGCGTGCGTCGACCGGTTCTCGAAACGCACCTCGGGCGGCGCGGGAGGCAGCGGCGACCGGCGGCGCGGATACGCGCTCTCCTGCTCGGTCAGCCGCTCGGCGACCGGACGGCCGCTGCCGGCGAGCTCCGCCGCGACGTCGGCGCCTAGCCGCTTCGCCGACGGCAGGTCGTCGCCGTGCCGCGGCTGCACCTTCAGCTCGATCAGCGCGTGACCCGAGTCGCTGGTGGCCGACGCCCGGCGCACGTCGAGCCGGTGCAGTGCCACGACTCCCGTGACCGCCGTCATCAGGCCGGCCTGGTCGGGACCGGTGACCACGAGGCAGGCGCCGTGATGGTCGTCGGGCTCGAGCGTGACCGCGAAGCGGCCGTCGTCGCGGCGGATCCGCTGCAGCTGCAGCTCGGTCGGGGCGAGCGGCTGGGTGGCGTGTGCTTCGGCGGCGCCGGCGAGGACGGCCTTGGTGCGCCGGGAGAGATCGGCGATCAGCTGCGCCTTCCAGGGCGACCACGCGGTCGGCCCGGTCGCGCGGCCGTCGGCCTCCGCGACGGCGGCGAGCAGCTCGATCTGCCCGGGGTCGTCGACGACGGACGCGACGAAGCGCGCCGTCTCGGGATCCTCCAGGTCACGCCGGGTGGCGGTGTCGGGCAGCAGCAGGTGGTGGCGGGCGATCGTGACGATCGCCGCGGTGCCGGCGGCGTCGAAGCCCATCCGCTCCGCGATGCGGGCCGCGATCCCGGCGCCGACGACGCTGTGGTCGCCCGGCAGGCCCTTGCCGATGTCGTGCAGCAGGGTGCCGACGAGCAGCAGGTCAGGACGGGAGACGCTGCGGGTGAGCGCGGCCGCATTGGTCGCCGCCTCCACCAGGTGACGGTCGACGGTGTAGCGATGGTACGGATTGCGCTGCGGCCGGCTGCGCACGTGCTCCCACTCCGGCAGCAGTGTGGTCAGGATGCCGGCGTGGTCGAGCTGCTCCACGACGCCGACCGCGGGCCGTCCGGCGGCCAGCATGCCGACGAAGGCCTCCCGCGCCTCGGGCGGCCACGGGACGGGCATCGGTGCGCTCTCGACCCGCAGGCGCTCGAGCGTGTGCGGGGCGATCGGCAGTTCGGCGACGGCCGCGGCCCGTGCCACCCGCAGCACCAGCCCGGGATCCTCGGCCGGCTTGGCCGCCAGTGCCAGTGTGACCTCGCCGTCGTGCTCGACGACCCCTTCGTCCAGCCCGCGGCGCACGACCTTGCGTCCGCCCCAGCGCTTCGCCGGCTTGATCGCCCGCTGGGCGCGGTACCAGGCGGTATTCCACGCGTACGCGACCTTCCGCCCGGCGGCGGCGACGGCCAGCCCCAGCTCGTTGGCGTCGGCGAGGCCGAGCGCCTCGGCGACGCCGGGCTGCTCCTGCAGCAGGAGCTTGTCGCGCCCGGTACGGCGGTGCAGCTCGCCGCGGACGTCGAGCAGCACCTCGGCGGCGGCGACGGTGTCGAGATCGGGTGGGTCGGCGACCCAGGCGGCCGCCAGCGCGCGGACGGCGGTGATGTCACGCAGCCCGCCGCGGGCCTCCTTGAGGTCGGGCTCGAGCAGGAAGGCGACCTCGCCGAAGGTGCGCATCCGCTCGTTGACGCTCTCGGCGAGCTCGGGCAGGCGTGACCCGGCCTTGGCGCGCCAGCGGGCGCGTACGTCGGAGACCAGACGGGCCGCGAGGTCGCCGTCACCGACGACCCGGCGGGCGTCGAGCAGTCCCATGGCGGCCTTGAGGTCGCCGTCGGCGACGGCCAGTGCCTCGGGGACGGTGCGCACGCTGTGGTCGAGCGGGATGCCGCTGTCCCAGACCGGATACCAGATGCGGTCGGCCAGCTCGGCGATCTCCTGGCCCGACCGGCTGCCGTCGTGCACCAGCACGAGGTCGAGGTCGGAGCCGAAGGCCGGCTCGAGGCGTCCGTACGCCCCGACCGCCAGCAGCGCGACCCCCGGGCCCGGGTCGCCGAAGAGCTCGGTCAGCCAGGTGTCCGCGGTGGTGACCAACTCACGCCGAAGGGCCGGACCGATGAGGTCGGTCCGGCCCTTCAGCTCGTCAAGGCGAGGCTTGATCGAGGTACTCCGTTCGTGGGGTGGGACCGTTGCCGAAAAGGGCGCCGCCCGGGCCGGATCCGACGATCCGACCCGGGCGGCACTCCGAGCTGGTGCTACAGCGCGTCGCGGCCGCGCTCACCGGTGCGGACCCGCACGACGGCCTCGATCGGGGTGACCCAGACCTTGCCGTCACCGATCTTGCCGGTGGCGGCGGACTTGACGATCACCTCGACCACGTCGTCCGCGTCCTCGTCGTCGACCAGCACCTCGATGCGGATCTTCGGGACGAAGTCGACCCGGTACTCCGCACCGCGGTAGGTCTCGGTGTGGCCGCGCTGACGGCCGTAACCCTGCACCTCGCTGACGGTGATGCCGGCGACGCCGAAGCTCTCCAGCGCCGTCTTCACGTCGTCGAGCTTGAACGGCTTGACGATCCCGGTAACAAGCCTCATGCGTCCACCTCCGAGCGGGGGATGTTGATGGTGCTGGCCGAGCCGGCGAGCGAGCCGCTGCCGATGAGGCCACCCGACTCGTACGCGGACTCGTTGTGCAGGACGGTGTCCATGCCCTCGAGCTGCTGGTCGTCCGTCATCTTCATCTTCCAGACGACGTTGATGACGAAGGCGAGGATCAGCGTCACGACGAACGAGTACGCGACTGTTGCCCCGACGGCCTCAGCCTGGGTGGCCAGCAGCTTGGCGCCGCCACCGTAGAGGATGCCGTCCTTGCCGGCCGGGTTGGCCCGGCTCGAGCCGAGGAAGCCGATGACCAGGGCGCCGAACACACCACCGACGAGGTGGACGGCACCGACGTCGAGCGAGTCGTCGAGGCCGAGCTTGAACTTCAGCGTGGTGCACAGGCAGCACAGCGCGCCGGCGATGACACCGAGGATGATCGAGCCGACCGGCGAGACGAAGCCGGCCGCCGGGGTGATGGCGACCAGGCCGGCCACAGCACCCGAGGCGGCACCCAGGGTGGTCGGGTGACCGTCACGGATCTTCTCCACGATCAGCCAGCCGAGCAGAGCTGCGGCGGTCGCGGTGTTGGTGTTGACGAAGGCCAGCGCCGCGATGTTGTTGGCGCCCAGGGACGACCCGGCGTTGAAGCCGAACCAGCCGAACCACAGCAGACCGGCGCCGAGCAGGACGAACGGCACGTTGTGCGGCCGCATGTTGTCCCGAGGCCATCCGCGCCGCTTGCCCAGCACGATCGCCACGGCAATCGCCGCAATACCGGCGTTGGCGTGGACCACCGTTCCACCGGCGAAGTCCTCTGCGCCGCGCTGGAACAACCAGCCCGCCGGGGAGAAGACCCAGTGCGCGATCGGGGCGTACACCAGGATCGCCCACAGGGCCACGAACAGGCAGAAGGGGCCGAACTTCCAGCGGTCGGCGGTTGCGCCGGTGATGAGGGCGGGCGTGATGACCGCGAACATCAGCTGGAAGGCGACGAATGCCAGCGGCGGGATGGTGGCCCCGATGCCGCCGGGCACCTGCTCGCCCATGTGATTCAGCCCGGCGAAGTGGAAGCCGCCGATGAGGCTGTTGGAGTCGCCGAAGGCGATGCTGTAGGTGAAGGCCACCCACAGGACGCTGACGATGCCGATGCAGACGAAGTTCTGCATGAGCATGCCGAGCACATTCTTTGCCCGGACCATGCCGCCGTAGAAGAAGGCGAGGCCGGGCGTCATGAGCAGCACCAGGGCGGCGCTTGCTAACACCCAAGCGGTGTCACCCGTGTTCAGGGCTTTCTCGAAGTCGAACGGCAAGGTTCCTCCAGTCGCCGCGTACGTGGACACGAGCCGGCGGCGACGGTGACGCGCGGCGTTCTCGGACGAGGATCCGCAGATTGCGTTCCGGCGTCGTGTCCGGGATGTTTCGGGCGCGTGAAATCAGGTGCCGGAATGTTTGTCATTCGACAGGTAGGACGGGTCTTTCTTGACTCTTCTCAGACAGTCATCGGTGCAGCACGCCGGACGATGAGCGTCGCCGTGGGGTCGGCGTCACGCGATCCATCGGGCTGCCGGGCACCCGGGGACGACAGTTTGAGGGCGTCGCCGGTACACAACGGGGTCGGATCGCCGTGCTCGGGCAGCGTCTGCATCGTGCCGTCGTGGCGGTGCAGCTCCACCTCGACGCAGCCGCCGCCGGCGTAGGTGAGCGTGCCGTCGGTGGACAGCCGTCCGAGCCACAGGCCCGTCAGCCCCTCGATCGCGACCGCGGGGTCGGCACCGTGCTCCACCCGGTCGTGCACGGTGCGCTGGGTACGTGAGGCCACGGCAAGCTCGGCCGTGGTCGCCGAGCGGTCGCTCCCGTCCAGGGGGAGAGGGCCGAGGGCGATCCAGGCGTCTCCGGCCCGGTCGGGCCAGACCTCGAACCAGCCCCGGTCGTCCGCGACCGCTGCGGCGAGCTCGAGACCGTCGATCGTCGGCAGAGCCGGCACCAACGTCCCCCGCAGCACCTCGACGGTCTCCAGCTGCGTCTCGAGCAGCTGCGCGTTCTCGATCGCCAGACCCGCCCGGCGTCCGATGTCGAGCGCGATCGCGAGGTGGGCCTCGGTGTAGAGCCGTGACTGGACCGCACTGACCAGGGTGAGCGCACCGAGGGTGCGGTCGCGGCCGCGCAACGGGACGACGAGCAGCCCCTCCGCATCGGAGTCGCCGGCGCTGCTGTGGCGCCCGGCGCCGTCGAAGTGGTCGACCACCGAGACCGGCCGCGAGGTACGCAGCACGCGCGCCAGCAGCGAGGGGTCACCGACGTCGGGGTCGGGAAGCCGGGTGCTGGCGACCGCGACGCGCTGCAGCTGCGACATGTCGCCGGCGGCGGCGGACGGCGGCAGCAGGTCGATGGCGCAGTTGTCGGCGAAGGCCGGGACCAGCTGCGCGGCCAGGGCCGCCGTCATGGCGTTGACGTCGCCGGAGTCGAGGGCCTCGTTCACCCGCGACAGCAGGACGAGCGTCTCGTCTACCACCGGGCTGTGCGGCCCGGCCGCGGCCTCCCGGGTGAGCCGCGCCTCACGCTCCTGCTGGACTTGCACCTGCTCGGTGACGTCGACCTGGATGCCGATGAAGCCGATGACGTCGCCGTCGACGTCGCACACCGGAGCGGTCGACACCGAGTTCCAGAAGGTCGTGCCGTCGGCGCGGTAGTTGAGCAGCGTGACCATGGAGGCGCGCTGCTCGCGGACCGCCCGCCGCATGACGTCCACCTGGGTCTGATCGGTCTCGGGGCCCTGCAGGAAGCGACAGTTGCGCCCGATGGCCTGCTCGGCCGTGTAGCCGGTCGTCGTCGTGAAAGCGGCGTTGACCCAGACGACCGGATTGTCCGGCAGCCGAAGATCACTGATGACGACACCGACGGTCGTAGCCTGCAGGGCCCGCTCACGGAGCAAGAGGGTGTCGCGCAGGCTGGGTGTGACGGCCGGTCCGTCGAGTGCGCGGCGCACCCCCCGAGGCTACGCCCGTGAGCGTCGGCCGCCGTCCGCCGTGCTCTGTCGCCGCCCGATCCGGGCTCCTACACTCGATGTCATGTCTATTACGCGGCTCGACCCCGACGTCCTGCCGGAGACGCGCACCGGCAGCACCGACGAGGGCGACGACTTCTCGCACTACGCCCGGCGCGAGGAGATCATGAAGGCCAACGTCAACGGCGGCAAGATCAAGGCGCTCTGCGGGTGGGAGTTCGAGCCGGTACGCGACCCCAGCCGCTACCCGGTCTGCCCCCGCTGCAAGGAGCTCGTCGCGATGGCCGAAGACCTTGGCTGATCAGCACCTCGGCTGATCAGCACCTCGGGGTAGATCAGAGCTCGGGGTGGCAGGAGCCGGCGCCGAGGGCAGCCAGCCCGCGCCGGTCGCCCGCCTGGTACGCGAGCACCCCTTCGGACGTCGGATACATCAGCTGCGTCGGGTCCTGCACGTGGTCCAGGCCCAGCAGGTGGCCGAGCTCGTGCTCGACGACCGACTGATCGGTGAACCGGGACCCCTGCGGGTCGAGCGAGGTGAGGTCCGGGGTGTCGAGGCCGATGGTCCCGCTCACGTAGACCGCGTCGTCGCCGGCTGCGGCCCGGTAGGGGCGCGGTTGACTGACGCCGAGGACCGTCCCGGCCAGAGCGGGCAGCTGCGTGGAGTCGCTCCAGGCGATGAGCACCGGCGCCCAGCGGTCGCCGTACCGGGGGAGCTGGAAGGGCAGCCGGTCCTCGTTCGCCGCCTCGTCCGTCTTGCCGTCGTAGACGAAGGCGATGCCCGACGCCTTCGAGGCCTCCGCCACCGCGGCGAAGATCGCTTCGTCGCCGCCGGCCGGCGTGCCCGGGCTGTCGTGGATCACGTAGTGGATGGGCCGGCAAGGATCCCAGCGCGTCGGCGCGCCCTCGGAGGAGGACAGGAACGCGAAGCCGCCGTCGCCCGCCGGCGCGACCGCTGCCGGCAGCATCCGGTCGTCCCGCTCGTCGTGGCCGGGTGTGGGTGACAGCAGATCGCGGACGGTCTGCCGGTGCGGCAGGAGGCGCCCGGCGGCTGCGGACGCGGTCGACGTCCCGGCGGTACGGCCCGGCAGCCAGCCGAGGACGTACGCCACTCCCACGACCGCCGCTGCGAAGGCGGCCAGGCTGACCAGGTTGCGCCCCGCTGTGCCCTGCCGCCGCCGGGTCCGGGCCGGGCGGGTGTCGAGCCGGTCCATCTTGCGCAGCAACCGCTCGACGCGCCGACGTCGGCGCCAGTCACCGGGACTCACCACACGGGGGTAACGCCATGCGACGGTGATCGGTGACGCGGAGGAAGCCGGTTGTGCGAGGGTTGTCGGACGCCTCTGCTCTACCCTGGTGGAACGCCCTCGTAGCTCAGTCGGATAGAGCGTCCGCCTCCTAAGTGGAAGGCCGCAGGTTCGATTCCTGCCGGGGGCACGTGGCGTCGTGCACCCTGCGGGGTGTGCGGCCGCCGCGCTCAGGCAGCAGGTGTGGGCTGCTCGCGCCGGGTCTGCGGACGGATCTGCAGGGTCGCCAGCAGCTCGTGGGTGGCGGCCGTGACCGCCGCAACCGCCTGGTCGAAGGCCTCGACGTTGGCCTTCGCCGGCGCGCGCATGCCGCTGATCTTGCGGACGTACTGCAGCGCAGCCGCGGCCATCTCGTCGTCGGTGGGCGCCTCCACGTACGGCGGGCGCAGCGTCTTGATGCTCCGGCACATGCGGTTACCGTAGGGCCGCAGCCGCCGCTCCGCCAGTCACCGCAGCTCGGGAATCATGCGGGTGAGCAGATCGACCAGCTCGGCGCGGTCGACGGCGGCGAGCTCGTCGAAGGAGCCAAGGGCCCGCGCGAGCAGCACCCCGATCAGGGCGGAGACGACGATCTCGGCGTGCAGCCGGGGCTGGTCGATCCCTCGGGAAGCCAGCACCTGGGCGAGCGGCCCGACCAGGCGGCGCGTCAGGTGGTCGCGAGCGGCCTCGCGGATCTCCGGGGCGGTGTCGGAGCGCACCAGGGCCTGCAGGACGGGGCCGGGCCCCCGGCTGTCGACGCGTCCCATCAGCCAGTCGATGTACGCGGCCGGTGTACTCAGGTCGTCGGGCCGGCCCGATTCGGCGTCCTCGGCCGTCACGGTGGCGAGGTACAGGTTGAGCTTGCTGCCGAAGTAGCGGGCGATCAGGGCCGGGTCGACGCCGGCTGCGTCGCCGATGTCGCGCACGGTGGTGTTGTCGAACCCGCGCTCGCTGAACAGCCGGCGGCCGGACGCGAGCAGCGCCTCCCGGCTGGCATCCGCGTTGCGCGAGCGGCGCGGCTGCGTACGCGCGGGTGCGGTCACGCCGAGCTCCGGGCCGACGCCGCCGGGCCGTCGGTGAGCAGGAGGCCGGCGCCGCTGATCTCCGCGTTCTCCACCATCTCGACCGGATCGTCGCCGTGCTCGGCGGCGGGGGTGCCGCGGCCCGGAAGGACGTAACTCATGATCGCGACGCCGGCACACAGCACCGCGCCCATGATCAGGGCGGCGCGGAAGCCGCCGACGTCGGGGTAGTCGCCGCCGGGGCGGGTGTAGGCGGCCAGCGTCACGCCGCTGACGGCACTGCCGATCGTCAGGCCGACGCTGCGCAGCACCTGGTAGAAGCCCATGGCGCTGCCGGTGTCCTTGGCGTCGACCGCCGAGATGATGAAGCCCGGCATGGCCGCGAAGGTGAAGCCGCAGCCGATCCCGGCGATGCCCATCACCAGGAACGCCTCCCACAGCGCGGTGTGCTCGAAAGCGAAGAGCGCCATGCAGACCGCGAAGAGGGTCGAACCCAGCGGGATCATGGTGCGCCGGCCGAAGCGGCGCTCGTAGAGCGGGCCGATCCGGCTGGCCGTGAAGGTGCCGACCGACAGCGGGATGAGCACGCACCCGGCGACGACCACCGAGGCGCCGAAGCCGAACCCGTGGTCACGCGGCACCTGGACGAACTCGACGACGATCGGCAGGAACAGGTACATGGTCAGCGACATGATCAGGCCGGAGATGTCGGCGGTGAGCACCAGCCGGTTACGGGCCTGGCGCAGGTCGACGAGCGGGTCGCGGGCGCGCAGCTCGTAACGCGCCCAGAGCGCGAGCAGGGCCAGCGAGCCGATCAGACCGCCGAGGACGGGCGCCGACGTCCAGCCCCAGGACTCGCCCTCGCTGAGCGCGAGGATGAACAACGCCACCGCGACGCTCAGCAGCACCGCGCCGACGGTGTCGAAGGGCCGGGTGGCCGCGACCGATCGCGCCGGGACGACGGCGAACACCAGCACCAAGGCGAGGGCGACGACGAACGCGCCGAACCAGAAGGCCAGGTGGTAGTCCGACGCCTCGGCGAGCAGACCGGTGATCGGGTAGCCGAGGCCGACCCCGACGGCCGCCGTGACCGACAGCACGGCGATGGTGCTCGCCGCACTGGCGGCGGACAGCTGGCGTCGGGCGATGGCCATGGTCACCGGCATGAGGCCGAGCCCGAGGCCCTGCAGGGCGCGCGCCACGATGAGCAGGACAAAGGAGCTGGTGGTGGCGGCCAGTACGCAGCCGATCAGCGTGGGCACCAGGGCGATGACGATGACCCGGCGCTGGTACGGCCCGTCGGCGAGCCGGCCCATCACGGGCGTGGAGAGCGCACCGGTCAGCAGGGTGACGGTGAGCAGCCACGCCCCCGTGCTCAGCGAGACGTTGCTGGCCGCGGCGATGGTCGGGATGAGCGGGGCGCCGAGGCTGCTCATCACGGCGGCGACGAGGCAGACCGCGACCAGCGTGGCGGGCAGGCCGCGGTGCTGCGTGCCGCCCGCGGCGGCGCTCGGCGTACGGGAGGACAGTCGGGGTGCGACATCCGCGGTCGCGGTCATGCGGCGGCTCCAGGCCAGTGCGTCCGTAAGTCATCAAGCGATGACATCAGCGGATGTCATCGTACGCTGACTTGCGGTGTACGGCGCCTGGGTCAGCGCTCGGCCCGTCGCCGCATCGCGACGTACCCCGCGCCTCCTGCTGCAGCGAGGGCCACTGCCCCCGCGCCTACCCCGACGTACAGGCCGGTGTCGTCCCCACCGCCCGCCTCCGTGTTCGCCACAGCCGATGACCGGACCGGCGTCGCCGCGCGGGCGAGGGTCACGGTGTCGATCTGCTTGGCGTCCGAGTCGAAGACCGTGAGGCGCACGGCCGCACCGACCCCGGCGGCAGCCGGCGTCACGGCAGCGACGAGGTAGCAGTATCCCGAGCTCGTGACAGCGCTGAAGTCACCGGCGTCGACCTGCTTCCTGCCGGTACGCACGGTGTCCGGGGTCGAGATCTTGTACTGGTCACGGAAGAAGCCTTCCGTGTTGAGCCCGACCCCGCCGCCGCCCACGGTGAGGTAGGTGGTGCCCTTCACGGACTGCACCTCGCCGCCGCTCGCGACCTGCGCGACCGGGGCGCCCGCGCGCATGGGCTGGGAGCGCTCGTACAGGTGGTTGTGGCCGGAGATCACCAGGTCGACCTCGTAGCGGTCGAAGAGAGGCGACCACTTCGTGCGTACGCCTCCTTCCGACCCGTGTGCCCGCGACGTCGAGTAGGCGCAGTGGTGCATCGTCACGACGATGAAGTCGACACCCGGGTCGGCGCGGTAGCCGGCCAGCACCGACTCGAGCCACGTGGTCTGAGCGCCGCCGGAGTAGTCGAGGTTGTGCGGGATCTCCCAGGAGACCTCGTTGGAGTCGACCTGGACGAAGGCCACCGACCCGTAGCGGAAGTGATAGGTGGCCGGGCAGCCCGACGCGCCGGTCGAGGGGAGCGCGAAGCGGGCCAGGTAGCCGCCGTATCCGTGGGCGCCGTAGCCCGGCTCCATTTCGTGGTTGCCGACCGCGGTCATCCAGGGCACCGCGGCCGCAACCGGCTCGATGAGTCGTAACCACGTGTCCCAGGTGGCGATCCGGAAGGCGTCGTCCGCAGCCCCGCTGCCATCCCGATCGGCGTAGCAGAGGTCACCGGCGACCAGGTGCAGCGCGGGCTGCAACCGGGAGATCTGCTCGACGATGCTGCTCGCCGTTCGGCTGACCCCCTCGTCGCCGAAGGCGGTGAACGTGAAAGGACCGGCCTGGGCCGGCGCGGTGGTGAACGACCCGGTCGTGCTCGCCCGCCCGTCGACCCGCATCCGGTAGGCGTATGTAGTGCCCGGGGTGAGACCGGTGATCCGTGCCGCCGCGTAACGGGTAGGCGTGCCGGCGACCCCGGCGGCCTCGAGATCGACCCGGCCTCCGAAGCTCGAGTCGGGGCCGTACTCGGCGACCGCGGAGCGGAACGAGCCGGGCATCGACGTCGACAGCGTCATGCTCGTGCGTGGGTCGTTGCCGTAACCCAGCCAGCGGGGTCCGAGCGGGGTGGCCGCATCTGCGCGAGTGGAGCGCAGCAGCATTGGCCCGGTCGACACCAGCGCTGCACCTTTCAGCAGGGTGCGCCGGGACACCCGCGCCTGCAGATACGCGTGCTGCTCGGCCATCGGGATCGGGCTCGGTGAGTCGGGCAGGTCACCCCAGGGCGTACGCACACGATCACTATCGGGTACTCACTTGAACACCCGGTGTGAAGATCGCGAAGACGGGCCCTGGGCCTGCTGAGGATGGCTCTCGTGACGAGGGGATACGTCAGAGGTCGCTCGCGGCGTCTCCCTGCCGGGGGTTCGGCACGATCAGCTCGACATTGCGGTCGGCGACCTTTCCGCGCCGCCCGTCGACCGTCGCCGAGTGGCCGCCGCGCTCCTGCCAGTCGTTGGCCGCCAGCAGCCGGGAGAACGCGGCGAGCTGCGCCGGGGTCTGCAGCTTCGTGGCGTCGGCCTCCGGGGCGGCGAAGTCGACGATCGTGCCGAAGACCGAGAGCGTGCCGTCGTGGTTGTCCATGATCTCCACGAGGCGGCTCTGCTGCGGCCAGTCGATGTGCGAGGCCGTGTTGAGCTCGAAGAACCCGCCGGTGCCGGTCGGCCGTTTGTGGGCGACGACCGCGTTGCGGTGGGTGTGGCCGTTCACCCAGAGCACCACCTGCGGGTACTGCAGCAGCAGGGCCTGGACGGCGGGTCCGAGCACCCGGGCGGTCGCCTCACCCTTCGCGAGGGTGGGGTTGTCCATGGTGGCGATGGTGTGGTGGCTGAAGATCACGACGATCTTGTCGGAGGAGGCCTCGAGCTGCTGCTTCAGCCAGGCCAGCTGGGTCTGATCGATCGAGCCGTTCGACAGCCCACCCGGGTTGACGGTGTCGAGCACGATGCCGAGCATCTCGGCCGTCGGCTCGAACGTGTAGTACGCGGTGCCGTCACTGCGGTTGCCGGCGGTGAAGCCGTGCCCGTTCGGCGTGCCGGTGGTCTCGAAGTGGGCCGCGACGACCTCCTTGCGGGAGACGATGCGCCGCTTGGGGTCGGCCGTGACGCGGCGCGAGGGGAGTCCCTCGGGCAGCGGCTTCCCGGCGAGCAGGCCGGAGGCGAAGGCCGCCGGGCTCGTACCGGCCGGCAATCCGATGATCTTCGTGTCACCGGTGCTGATCGCCGAGAACGCGCCCCCGAGCGGCGCATTGCCCTGGATCAGGCCGTCGTGGTTGCCGTAGGCGGTGTACCAGGGCAGACCGAGCCCGGTTGCCGTGAAGGGGCGGCGTACCGCGTCGAGCAGGCCGGGCACCTGCGGGAAGCCGAAGCGGGTCATCGCGAGGTCACGCGGCTTGCCGCTGGGCGGCCCTTCGGGGTGCCAGTAGTTGGTGTTGTAGTAGCGGCTGTCGCTGTCGGCGACGCCTTCCCACGTCGACAGATCACCCGAGTCCGCGCGTACGCTCGCGCCGCCGTCGAGGAGATCGATCGTCCAGCGGAGCTCGTTCTCCTGGCAGTTGTCCACGGCATCGCCGGTGCTGATGGCGAAGGCGACCTTGCGCTTGCTCACCGGCCCTGTGCCAAGGGCCCGCACGGTGGCGGCCATGGTCTCCACGACCTGCGCCGACAGGAATTCCTGCGGCCGGTAGGCGGCGTCCAGCAGCGCCCGCTCCGGGACGCCGTCGGCGATCCTGTCGAGGAACTCGACGCGGGCCGGTGACTGGGCGTCGACCACGTGCATGTCGGTGAGGTGCGAGAACGCCAGCAGCGGCGTACGCGTGCTGGTGCGTTCCGCCTTGGCGGCGATCCCGAGGTCGGCACGCAGGACGTGCGGCTCACCGGGGCCGGCGACGAGCTGGACGAAGCCACCGGAGCCGGCCGGGCCGCGCAGCAGGGTGGAGTCGAGGGTCGTGGGCGCACCCGCTGCCGTCGGCGTCGGAGTGGGCGTCGGGGGCGTCGACCCGGTGGGGGTGGGCGTCGGGGACGGCTTCGGATCGGAGCTGCTGCACGCACCGGCGGCAGCCACCGCCGGCACGATCAGACCGGCGCGCAGCAGGGAACGGCGGGAGATCGGCACGAGCGACATGATGCCCGCGCGCACTGTGATCGCCCCGACAGGACGAAGGGCGCCGCCCGGACCGCGCCTGTGCAGGAGCAGTCGGACGGCGCCCTTCGGCGAAAGCTGTCGAGCTAGGAGATGTGCCGCTCGGTCGGGCCGGTGTAGACCTGGCGCGGGCGCCCGATCTTGGTGGCCGGGTCCTCGATCATCTCGCGCCACTGGGCGATCCAGCCGGGGAGCCGGCCGAGGGCGAAAAGGACCGTGAACATCTTGGTCGGGAAGCCCAGCGCCTTGTAGATCACGCCGGTGTAGAAGTCGACGTTGGGGTAGAGCTTGCGCTCGATGAAGAAGTCGTCGGCGAGGGCGATCTCCTCGAGCTTCATCGCGATGTCGAGCAGCGGGTCGGGCTTGCCGAGGCCCTGGAGCACATCGGCGGTCGCCTTCTTCACGATGGCCGCACGCGGATCGTAGTTCTTGTAGACCCGGTGTCCGAAGCCCATGAGCTTCACGCCGGGCTCACGCTTCTTGACCCGCTCGACGAAACCGGAGACGTCGCCGCCGCCGGCGTCGATCTCCGCCAGCATCTCGAGCACGGCCTGGTTGGCGCCGCCGTGCAGCGGCCCCCACAGCGCGTTGACACCGGCGCTGATCGACGCGAAGAGGTTGGCGTGGCTCGAGCCGACCATGCGCACGGTGGAGGTCGAGCAATTCTGCTCGTGGTCGGCATGCAGCACGAAGAGCATGTCGAGGGCCTTGGCGGCGACCGGGTCGACCTCGTACTCCTGCGCCGGGACCCCGAAGGTCATGCGCAGGAAGTTCTCCGCGTACCCCAGGGTGTTGTCCGGGTACAGGAACGGCTGGCCGATCGACTTCTTGTAGGCGTAGGCCGCAATGGTGGGCAGCTTGGCCAGCAGGCGCACGGTCGAGATCTCGACGTGCTCCTTGTCGAACGGGTCGAGGCTGTCCTGGTAGAAGGTCGACAGCGCGCTGACCGCGGAGGACAGCACCGCCATCGGGTGGGCGTCACGCGGGAAGCCGCCGAAGAAGCCCTTGAGGTCCTCGTGCAGCATCGTGTGCTCGCGGATGCGGCTCTGGAAGGCGGCTTCCTCGTCGGCGGTGGGCAGCTCGCCGTAGATCAGCAGGTAGGCCACCTGCACGAAGCTGGACTTCTCGGCCAGCTCGTCGATCGGGTATCCGCGGTAGCGCAGGATGCCTGCGTCACCGTCGATGAAGGTGATCGCGGATGTGCACGACGCCGTGTTGGTGAAGCCCGGGTCGAGCGTCACGTATCCGGTCTCGCTCAGCAGCTTGCTGATGCCGAGGCCCGACGGCGGCTCGGAGCCTGCCGTGGCCGGCAGCGTCAACGTGCCGCTCGCATGCTCGAGCTTGAAATCAGATACGTCTGCGGACGAACTGTCGGACATGTAAACGGCTCCCTTGCGACGCACCAGCGCGTTCGGCGACAGCCTGAGTCTGGCAGACGCGCCTATGGACGGTCAGGGAGATGGGAGTGCGCCAGATCACGCTTGGTCGCAGGTTTGAGTGGTTCGCACTGCCCGGTCGACCGATCCGGTGCCGTCTGCGACCCTGGACGGATGGCCGGCGACGAGCGATCCACCGAGCACGAGGCCGAGTCACCGGCCAGCTCGGACGAGCGTGACCTGGGCTGGGGCGGTCGTGACTGGGACGCGGACGGTGACGGCGACGACCGTGATCTCGAGCGGCTGAACGCCGATCGCCCGCCCCATCACGAGCACCGCGAGCGCTAGAGCTGCCACTGCGGCTTGCTCGGGATCGGGTGCACATTCACCCGACCAGCGTCACCGCCAGCCGCCCGGATGCCTGGGCGCCGATGAGCGCCAGCGCCTGATCGGGCGTGACCGCCAGCACCACGAGGGAGCCGCCCCCCGCGCCGGGATCGGCCGCCGGCACGCTGAGCACCCGGACGGCGGTGGCCACCACCGAGGCGGGAGCCCCGGTGGCGTCGGCCGGGCCCGTCGGCGACTCCGCCACGGCGAGCACGTCGATCCGCGCGCCCGGGTGCAGCAGCGCGGCGACGGCGGCATCCGCCAGGCGCAGCGGTGCCGCCACCTCGTCGGTCGCCGGACCGAGGACGGGCGGCGGCGATGCCTCCTGGCGCTCCCCCGGCCGGGCCGAGGACAGCAGGACGAGACCCGCCACCACCGCCAGCGCCGCAGCGAGCAGCCGCCGGCGGCGGGGCGCCGCAGGGGTCCACGACCGCTGCCACCCCAGGCGGGGCAATCCGGACGCTCTGAAGACCTCGGGGCGGGCCGTACTCACGTCACGGACGCTAGCCAACAGCGTCCGCGGCGCTCACCGCCCTGTGGACAACGGCCCGGCCGGGCCCGCCGTCAGGCGGCGGACGGAGCCTTGGGCGACGAACCGGAGCTCGACGAGCTGCTGGACGAGCTCGACGAGTCACCGGAGCCGGACGAGCCGCTCGACGACGAACTGCCCGAGCCCGAAGAGCTCTCGGTCTTGGCCGGGGCCTTCTCGGCGGGCTTGTCGGCCGACTTCTCGCTGGAGCCGGAGCTCTCGGACGCGGGGGCGCCGCTGCGGTCGGAGCGGCTGTCGGTGCGGTAGAAGCCCGATCCTTTGAAGACGACGCCGACCGCGCCGAACTTCTTGCGCAGCTTGCCGCCGCAGGTCGGGCACTCGGTCAACGACGGGTCGCTGAACGACTGGACGGCCTCCAGGTCGGTGCCGCAGTCGTTGCACACGTATTGATAGGTCGGCACGTGGTCCTCCGCTTGGGGCCGAGCGCGTTAGCACTCAGCGCTCGTGACTGCCAAGTGTAGCGACCGGCTCAACCGCGCGGGCAGCCGCTTTCATCCCGGTCCGTCGTTGCCGTCGTGTTTCGCCGAGGGTCGACTATTTACCTGGCCTTGTTCCGATCGGAACCAGGGCGACTCCGCGGCTTCCTTGACTACGGAAGGTGCGTGTCGCCGCTGCCGCCGCTCATTTCGGGCGCGATCTCGATGCCTGCCTGCATCGGGTCGAGGCGATCGTCCGGCACGCCCGTCGCGCGGGGGTGGCACTGCTCGTCCTGCCGCACGCCACCCTCGGCGGCGCCCTGGCCGAGCCCGACGAGCCGGGCCCGCTCGACCTGCCGCCGATGTTCACCGGGGCCGAGCCGGTCTTCGAGTCCGTACGCGCGCTGGCCGGTGACATGGTGGTCTGCCTCGGCTACACCGAGCGCGACGGCTCGCGCCGGTTCAACACGGCGGTGTGCCTGAACGGCGACGGGGTGCTCGGTCGTCATCGCAAGGTGCACCAGCTGCCCGGTGAGTCGCTCTGGTACTCGGCCGGTGACGACTTCGGCGCCTTCGACACCCCGGTCGGGCGCCTCGGCATGCTGGTCGACTACGACAAGACCTTCCCGGAGGCGGCACGCAGCCTCGCCGTCGACGGGGCCCACGTCGTCGCCTGCCTGTCTGCGTGGCCGGCGGGCACCTTCCGGCGGGTCAGCGAGCGCACGTCCGACCGGCAGGCCCGGCTGTTCGACCTGTACGACGTGGCCCGTGCCGCCGAGAACCAGGTGTTCGTCGTCTCGGCCAACCAGACCGGCGCCGTGGGGCAGCAGCAGTTCCTCGGTCACGCGAAGGTCGTCGATCCGTTCGGCCAGCAGCTCGCCCGCACCGGGCCGAAGGCCGGCCTCGCGACCTGCGACATCGATCTCGAGGGCGACATCGCCCGGGTGCGCGCGCAGCTGCACCACCTCGACGAGCGACGGCCCGACGCGTATCGGATGGTCGCCGGCGCGCTGCCGCGCCCGAAGGGGCCGAGCCGGTTGCCCGCGCCCGGGCGTCCGCCGCTCAGCGAGGTGGCGGGCAGCGCACGGGAGCCGATCCCGCCAGCACCGCGTGAACCCGGACGTCGTGCGGCTCGGTAGGGATCTCGGGCAGCAGCTCGTCGGCGTGCACCAGCGCCACCGTGAAGGCGGTCATCCGGGGGAGCACCCGGTCGTACGAGCCGCCACCGCGCCCGAGCCGGCGCCCTGCGAGGTCGGCGGCCACGGCCGGCACCAGCATCGCGTCGACGTCGCCCTCGTCGACCCACCCGGCGGCGTCACCGAAACGCAGGTCGCGGTCGGCGAGCAGCTCCGGCAGCACGACGCGCACGCCCCGGGCGAGCAGCGCGGCGTTCACCGGCCGGACGTCGGGTTCGCCCCGCAGCGGCGTGTACGAGGCGACCACGCGCGCGCGGACGAGCTCCGGCAGCGCCAGCAGGACCGCGGGCTCGACAGCGGCACCGGCCGTACGCGCTGCCAGCAGCCGTCGACGCAGTGCCGCCTTCTGCTCCCGGACGGATGGCGCGTCCGGCTCCGGATGAGTCACCGCAGCACCCACGGGCAATAGTGTGCCGACATGCCCGTCAAGAAGGCCGTGATCCCCGCCGCCGGTCTCGGTACGCGGTTCCTGCCCGCCACCAAGGCGATCCCGAAGGAGCTGCTGCCGGTCGTCGACAAGCCGGCGCTCGAGTACATCGTCGAGGAAGCGGCCCGGGCCGGGCTGCACGACGTCCTGATCATCACGGCGCGCGGCAAGAGTGCGATCGAGGACCACTTCGACCAGGCGCCCGAGGTCGAGGCCGCGCTGGAGAAGAAGGGCGACCCCGAGCGCCTGGCCAAGGTGCGGTCGTCCACCGAGCTCGCCAAGGTGCATTTCGTACGCCAGGGCGTGGCTGCCGGACTCGGCCACGCGGTGCTCGTGGCCGCCGAGCACGTCGGTGACCAGCCGTTCGTCGTCATGCTGGGCGACGACGTCGTCGATGAGCGCGACCACCTCCTCGAGCAGATGATCGCCGAGCAGGAGAAGCACGGCGGCAGCGTCATCGCGCTCATGGAGGTGCCGCAGGAGATGGTGTCGCTGTACGGCGTCGCCACCGTCGAGCCGGCCGAGAAGACCGGCCCCTGGGACCTCGTTCGCGTCCGCGATCTGGTGGAGAAGCCGCCGCTCGAGGAGGCGCCCAGCAACCTCGCGGTCATCGGGCGCTACCTGCTGTCGCCGACGATCTTCCAGGTGCTGCGCGAGACGCCGCCCGGGCGCGGTGGCGAGATCCAGCTGACCGACGCCATCAAGACGCTCGCCGGCATCGAGCCGGTGCACGGCGTGATCTTCAGCGGCCGTCGCTACGACACCGGTGACCGCGCCGACTACGTGAAGTCCGTGGTGCGCCTCGCCTGCGAGCGCCCCGACATCGGGCCGGGTCTCTGGTCATGGCTGCAGGAGTACGTCGCTGCCGGCGGCCCGGACAGTGGCGCGACGGGTCCGGCAGCGTGAAGACCGTCGACCAGCACGTCGCCGACGTATTGGGAGCGGTGCGGCCCCTGCCGGCCCTGCCGCTGCCGCTGGTCGATGCCCACGGCTGCACCCTGGCCGAGGACGTGTTCGCCCCGGCGCCGCTGCCCGGCTTCGACAACTCGGCGATGGACGGCTACGCCGTGCGCTACGACGACGTCGCCGGGGCGAGTGAGCAGACCCCGGTGACGCTGCCGGTGCTCGGTGACATCGCGGCCGGCCCGGACAAGGGCCTCACGATCACCGCCGGCAAGACGGCGCGGATCATGACCGGCGCGCCGATCCCGGCGGGAGCCGACGCCGTCGTCCAGCTGGAATGGACCGACGGCGGCACCCGCACGGTGACCATCAGCCGGGCGCCCCGGCCGGCGATGCACATCCGTCGGGCCGGTGAGGACCTGCAGGCGGGAGCCCTCGTGCTGCCCGCGGGCACCTACCTCGGCGCCGCCCAGATCGGGCTGCTCGCAGCGACCGGTCAGGCGTCGGCGATGTGCTGCCCGCGGCCGCGCGTGGTGATCGTGTCGACCGGCAGCGAGCTCGTCGACGTCGGTGAGCCGATGGGCCCGGGGCAGATCGCCGACTCCAACAGCCACATGCTTGCCGCGGCCTGCCGTGAGGCGGGGGCGATCGCGTACCGGGTGGGGCTCGTGGCCGACAACCCCGAGCTGCTGCTCGAGACGCTCGAGGACCACCTCATCCGCGCCGACCTGCTGATCACGACGGGCGGGGTGAGCGTCGGCGCGTACGACGTGGTGAAGGAAGTGCTCTCGCGGCTCGGCACCGTCGCGTTCGAGAAGGTCGCCATGCAGCCCGGCATGCCGCAGGGCTTCGGCACGCTCGGCGCCGAGCGGATCCCGATCATCACGCTGCCGGGCAATCCGGTGAGCGCCATGGTGTCGTTCGAGGTCTTCGTGCGCCCGGCGCTGCGCCGCATGCTCGGCGCCGACCGCCTGCTCCGGCCGCAGATCACGGCCGAGCTGACCGAGCCGGTCACCTCGCCGCCCGGACGGCGCTCGTTCCTGCGCGGCATCGTCGAGCGCGCCCCGGACGGCCGGGTCGTCGCCCGCTCCGCCGGGGGACAGGGCTCGCACCAGATGGCCGCCCTCGCCGCCTGCAACGCACTGCTCGTCGTCTCCGAGGACCAGACGCGGCTGGAGGCCGGCGCACCGGTGCTCGCACTACTGCTCGAACGGCGCGAGTCGTGAACCCAGACCGGCTGACGCACGTCGACGACCGCGGCGCCGCCCGGATGGTCGATGTGAGCGCCAAGGACGTCACCACGCGGGTGGCGGTCGCCGGCGGCAAGCTCCTGGTCGCGCCACGAGTGATCCAGCTGCTGCGCGGCGAGGGCGTGCCCAAGGGCGACGCGCTGGCCGTCGCTCGCGTCGCCGGCATCCTCGGCGCGAAGCGCACGCCCGACCTGGTGCCGCTATGCCATCCGCTGCCGGTCTCGGGGGTCGAGGTCGACCTCGAGGTGGCCGACGACGCCGTGCTGATCCGGGCGTCGGTGAAGACCACCGGCCGCACCGGCGTCGAGATGGAGGCGCTCACCGCGGTGGCCGTCGCCGGACTCACGTTGCACGACATGATCAAGGCGGTCGACCCGGCCGCGGTGCTCACCGACGTCAAGGTGCTCAGCAAGACCGGCGGCAAGTCCGGCGACTGGACGCGCGACCAAGCCGCGCCGGCCACGGCCATGGCTGCTGCTACCGCTGCGACCAGCCCCGGACTGCCGGCCGACGCGCTCGCCCGGGTCGTCACGGTGTCGGATCGTTCCTCCGCCGGCGAGCGGGAGGACCGCTCCGGCCCGCTGCTCGCCGAGCTGCTGCGCGGCGCCGGCTTCACGGTCGACGACGTGGTGGTGGTGCCGGACGAGCTCGACGCGGTGTCCGGTGCGCTGCGTGACGCCGTCACGGCCGGTGCCGATCTCGTGGTGACCACCGGGGGCACCGGCTTCGCCCCCCGCGACGTGACGCCCGAGGCCACCCGACGGGTCATCGACCGCGAGGCGCCCGGCCTGGTGGAGCTGTTGCGCTCGGTCGACCGTGAGCGCGTCCCCACCTCGATCCTGTCGCGCGGGGTGGCCGGCGTCGCCGCCCGCACGATCGTCGTCAACCTTCCCGGCTCCACCGGCGGCGTACGCGACGGGATCGCGGCGCTTGCTCCCGTGCTCGGCCACGCCGTCGATCAGGTGCGGGGCGGGGGTGACCACGGCTGAGCGCTCTCGGTTGGCCGGCCCACCTGAGCGACGGGCCGGTCGGGGTACGTCCGCTGCGCCTGCGCGACGGCGCGGCGTGGGTGGAGGTCCGCACCCGTAACGAGGACTGGTTGGTGCGCTGGGAGGCCACGCCTCCCGGGTACGAGAATCCGCAGGTCAGCTGGGGTGACCGGCAGTCGCTCGGCGTCTTCACCGCCATGCTCCGCAGTCTGAAGAAGCAGGCGCGCGACGGCAGTGCGCTGCCGTTCGCCATCACGTACGAGGACCGCTTCGTCGGCCAGCTGACCGTCGGCAACGTCGTCCGCGGGGCCTTCAACAGCGCATACGTGGGCTACTGGGTCGACCGCGCCGTCGCCGGACGCGGCGTGATGCCGACGGCGCTCGCCCTCGTCGTCGACCACTGCTTCGGCCCGGCCCGGCTGCACCGTGTCGAGGCCAACATCCGCCCGGAGAACCTGGCGAGCCAGCGCGTGGTGGAGAAGCTCGGCTTCCGCGAGGAGGGTCTGCACCGCCGGTATCTCGCGATCGACGGCGCGTACCGCGACCACATCGGCTACGCCGTGACCGCCGAGGACGTCCCCGAAGGGATGGTTCGACGGTGGCATCTGGCTCGCCGCCGGCAATCCTGAACCTGCACTCGAGGTTCATCCCGGCCCCGAAAGATGACACGCCGTGTGACGTGCGAACTTTCGGTCCGTTGATCGCTTACCGTTCCGCCAGGTTCGGTCGTATTCCACGATCTGAGCTCGCCGGAGGGGGCCATGAGCGCAGTCATCTGGTGCGGCATCGTCGCTGTCTGGGTGTTCGTGCTCATACCGACGTGGGTCCGTCGCGGCGACCTGCATTGGCACCGGGGATCCACCGGTGCGGTCAGGGCAGCGATG
Source organism: Frankiaceae bacterium (assembly GCA_965199805.1). Classification (GTDB taxonomy): domain Bacteria; phylum Actinomycetota; class Actinomycetes; order Frankiales; family Frankiaceae; genus DATAZK01. Next base: position 2,397,055 of record CBDATO010000001.1, read on the forward strand.
GCGACCCCGCACCCCGAGTCCATGAGTGGCGACGCCGAGGCGCGTGGCCGGTGGTCGTTGATGTCCGGTCTGCGCCGCGACCGCTCGCGTACCGACGAACCCGCCGAGGTGGACACGATGGACGAGCAGAACGCGCCTGACTACGACCATGACTACGACGACGACCTGACGACGCCGGCGCACGAGGCGTACGCGGCCCAGGAGCTGCAGGGCCACGAGGGGCAGACCGAGCAGCTGGCCACGACGAGCCGGATGCGGGTCGCTGCGGCTCCCGCGTCGCAGCGTCTCTCGGAGGCCGTCACCAGCGTGAGCAGCGGGCTCAAGGGCCTGCGCGGCAGCCTGCCGGGAGGGTCCGACCGGGTACGCCCGCCGCTGCGCGTCCGCCGTGCCCGTCGCCTGCTGATGCTGGCCGCCCTGGTCGTGGCTACCCTCGCCGCCGCCGTCCTGCTGGGCGGGGCCGCCATCGTCGTGAACATCATCTGCGACCTGGCGCTCGTGTTCTACGTCCGCCATCTGCGCGGCATCGCCCGTGAGCAGCGGGCCCGCGCCCTGCGGGAGCGCAAGGCCCGGGCAGCCCGCCAGGCGTGGGACGCCGCCTCCTCCACGGGCCGGGCAAGCGGGCTGGACGGGTGGAGCGTCGGCGTGCAGGAAAGCGAGCCCGGCACCGCGCACGAGGAGCACACCGCCCCGGCCTCCGTGTCGGAAAAGATCGACCTGACGACCTACGAGCAGGTCCAGTACGAGCAGATGCAGTACGACGAATACGACGGCAGCGAGTACGACGAGGCCGAGTACGACGCCCGGTACGGCGTCGCCCCGGCCGAGGCGGGTCACCAGGGAAGCCTGTACGACCAGCACGCTCCCACCGAGGAGCTCACCGTGGTGAAGGCCAGCTAGGCCTCACTCGCGCTCCGTAGCCACCCGATCGGTGACCTGCTGCGTGGTACGTTCAACGGGCTTCCAGGGGGTGTAGCTCAGCCTGGTAGAGCGCCTCCCTCGCACGGAGGAGGCCAGGGGTTCGAGTCCCCTCACCTCCACACAACCGCTCGTTTCAGCTGGTCGTCGGCGCCGCCGGGCGTCCGCGCCAGGCCGACAGCAGGAAAAGCGCGGCGCCGAGCGCCATGTAGCCGCCGAGGGTGGCCAGGCGGGCGTCGTCCATCCGTGACGACGCGACGAAGCTGAGGCCGGCGATCGTCGACAGGCCGCCACTGACCAGCATCAGCAGTTGACCACGGTGGGCCCGCCGCTCACGTACGGCGACGGCGAACTGCAGGGCCCCCGAGACAGCCGCCCAGGCTCCGAAGGCGACCAGGACGGCGCCGGCGTCCGAGCCGAAGGCGGTGGCGGCGACTGCCGCGACAGCGAGCGCGCCGATGCCGGCGTCGACCCAGGCCAGCCGGGTGGCCGTACCGCGGCCGCGCACCGCGGCGATGACCGAAGCGACGACGTCGATCAGCGGGTACGTGGCCAGCACCAGCGCCGCAAAGATCGGGAGCTCCGAAGACGTACTGGGTACGCGGTCGCCGACCGGGGCGATCAGCGCGGCTGCCCAGACGAGGGCGAGCAGCCCGCGGACCACGGCGACCCGGCGCGGGGCGCCCCAGGATGCGGGGTCCGCCGTGGGGCGGGAGGCCTCGGTGAGTGCAGCAGTCATGGTCCTGTCCTTCGGTCGTCGGTTTGGGAGAGCGAGCGTTCTCTCTACTGCGCGAACGTAGGCGCCTCGCTCCAGCGCTGTCAAGAGCGAGCGTTCTCTCTACTAGAGTGAGCGGTATGGCGGTGGCAGCGGACACGCAGGGCGGGAAGCGCTCGGAGGCGCGGGAGCGGCTGCTGGCCACCGCGTCCGAGCTCTTCTACGCCGAGGGCATCAACGGGGTCGGCGTCGACCGGATCGTCAAGGGCAGCAACGTCACGCTGGCGACCTTCTACCGGCACTTCCCGGGAAAGGAAGCGCTCGTCGTCGCCTATCTGCAGCGCATCCACGGATACGTCGCCGGCCAGGTCGACGCATTGGCCGAGCGGCTGCAGGGCGAGGCGCTGGTACGGGCGCTCGGCGCCGGGGTGGCGGCCGAGCTCGGCCAGGCCGGCTTCCGGGGCTGCGCCTTCATCAACGCGGCGTCCGAGTTCGAGGACCCGGCGAGCCCGGTGCGCCGGGCCGTCGACGAGCACCGCCGCTGGTACTACGAGGCCGTCCGCCGGGCGTTCCGCGGGATCGGGCACACGCTGCCGGGCAACGCGGCACGGCACTTCGTCATGCTCCGCGACGGCGCCATGATCGCCGGCTACCTGGACAGCGTGCGCACAGCGCAGCTCACGTTCAAGCGCGGGGTCGAAGGCCTGCTGCGGTCCACCGAGATCGAGCCGCTGCCCGGGGCCGCCACCGAGGACGAGGACTAGCGCCCGGCGGTCCAGGGGCTCGGGGCCAGCCGGGCGAACCGTTTCCCGATCAGCAGGTGGGTCGCCGCGTCCGGGTGCAGCGCATCGGGCAGGGGATGGTCTGCGCTGTCGGCGTCGCCGTACAGCTCGCGCCCGTCCAGGTAGTACAGGTGCGGATCCTGCGCGCGGCGCAGCTCCACGATCCGCGCCAGCTCCGAACGGATGAGCTGCAGGGTCAGCTTGCCCGGCCCGGCCGCCCCCGGGGTGGCCATGAAACGCATCTGCCCCGTGGCGATCGAGCTGAGGTCGGGCGCCGTCGGGCCGGGGTTGGTCTCGTGGATCGGAGCCAGCAGCGGTGACACGACCAGCAGCGGGGTCGTCGGGTGGCCCTGCCGGATCACGTCGAGGAAGCCGTGTACGGCCGGCACGAAGGCGCGCAGCCGCATGGCGTCGGCATTCACCACGTTGATGCCGAGCTTGAGGCTGATCAGGTCGGCCGGCGTATCGCGGATGACCTGCGCGACGAACGGGTCGAGCAGCGCGCTGCCGCCGAAGCCGAGGTTGACGAGCTCGATTCCGGCCTGCCGCGCCGCGACGGCCGGCCAGGTGGTCGACGGGCTCGCCGCGTTGGAGCCGTGGCTGATCGAGCTGCCGTGGTGCATCCACTGCAGGGCGCCCCGGTGGCCGCTCGGTGTCACCGCCGCGTCGGTGCGCAGACCGAGCAGCTCGGTCGTCTCGTTCCAGGGCAGCCAGAGGACGACGTCCTTGGCGCCGGCGGGCAGGCCACCGAAGCCGACCACCACTGGCTCGCCGGGCTGCAGGTCGGCGGAGCCGGTGGCCAGGTCGATGACCAGCCGGGTGCCGCCGTCGGCGATCGCCTGCGCGGTCAGGCGGCCGTCGACGACCAGGTCGTAAAGGCCGTCCGGCCGGGGCGGGAGCCCGGCGTACCCGATCTTGGTCGGCCGCACCGACAGCTCGATCGACGTGCTGGTGGTCGTGAAGCACAGGCGTACGCCCGCGGTCTGTGACTCGACCATGGCGAGCTGGCCGTCGGCGAGGCTCCGGGCCCGGGCGGGCAGCCGATGCGGCAGCAGCCCGCCCGGGGTCACCTCGAGCTCGAGCGCCCCGCGGATCAGCGCGGGATCGACCGGCACCCAGCCGCCCGAGCGGGCGGCCGGGGCGCGGTCATCGGGTTCGGTCATGCAGCCGAAGCTAGGCGTCGACCGGCTTGTCGTAGCCCAGGAACTGGCGGAAGTAGCGCCGGGCGACGTGGGCGTTCCAGTCGTCGTGGTCGGCGCCGTGGCCCTTCAGCCCGTTGCCGAAGGTGTAGTCCATCTGGCAGTCGATGGACAGCAGGTTGGGGTTCAGCTGGACGGCGCAGCCGTTCACCGCGGTGCCCTCGATGTGCATCGCGCGACCGAACTCGTCGGTGCCCTCGAGGGTGAGCCGGGTCGGGAAGCCGTTCTCCGGATTGCGCTCGTGGACGATGCGCTTCGCGTCGACGAGCTTGCCCCACTTGCCGTCCTGCATGAAGTGACCGGTGACGAAGCTCTTCTCGTCCTGGTCGATCAGGTGGAAGCAGTTGAAGTCGTCGGCCGCGCCGTAGGTGTAGCCCATGTGGCGGAAGCTCTCGCCGAACTGGCTGCGCACGCTCCACGAGCGGTCACGGAAGCCGTACGAGTCGACCGGGATCTCCTCGCCGTACAGGGTGATGGTGCCCTGCACGTGACCCGGCTGGTCGATGTGGCGGCCGGCCATGTAGTTCGGCGGGGTGATCGCGGTGAAGGTCAGGCGGACCTTGAGGTCGTCGCCGTCCGGGTCGTCGAAGTGGACCTGCCACTTCTTCTGCGGCTCGAGGACCTTGTAGCTGATGCCGTTCGGCACCTGGATGTCGCTCAGCGGCTGCTTGGGCATCGGCAGGTGCCAGAACATCTTGGCGTACAGCGCCGTGTAGGGGTGCGAGCCGTGCTCGTCCCACAGGAAGGCGCCGGCGGCGCAGGTGCCCTGGTTGGCGCTGAAGTACGGATACAGCTGGCCGGAGATCTTGCGCTCCGGGATGTGGAACGTGAACCAGCAGGTCTCGGTCCAGTACGGGTCGTCACTGTCCGGGGTGTGGAACTCGTCGTCGGGGTGCCGACCCTGGTCTTCACTCATGGTGACAAGGTGCCTCATGGCGGCGGCGGTCCGTTCGCCGGGTGGCCTCACGGCAGAGCGACGGAGAAATCATGATCGGATTTACCGACCGGGTGGTCGTCATCACCGGCGCCGGCAGCGGCATCGGGGCAGCACTGGCCGCCGGCTTCGCCGCGGAAGGCGCCCTGGTGGTGGCCGCGGACATCGTCGGAGCAGCTGCCGAGGCGACCGCGGCGCGCATCGGCGGCGGGGCGTCGTCGTACGCGCTCGACGTGGCCGACGCCGACGCTGTGGAGCGATTTGCCGCAGACGTCTTCGCGCAGCACGGCCGGGTCGACGTCCTGATCAACAACGCCGGCGTCTTCCAGGGCGGCCTGATGTGGGAGCGCTCGGCCGCGGACTTCCGGTGGAGCTTCGACGTCAACGTCTTCGCCATCACGCATGCGGTACGCAGCTTCGTGCCCCGCATGCTGGCGAGCGATCGCGAGGGCCACATCGTGAACACCGCGTCCGTCGCCGCCTTCGTGGCCGGAGCGGGCTCCAGCCCGTACGTCACCTCCAAGTGCGCCGCCTTCTCGCTCTCGGAGTGCCTGGCCCTGGATCTCAAGGTGGTCGGCGCCAAGATCGGGGTCTCGGTGCTGACCCCGAGCGCGTTCGACACCGGCATCGCCGACACGGCGCGGGTCAGGCCGGCGGACTACGACGTGGACGCCAGCGGCGACGGCCAGGCGTCGGCAGCGGCAGTCGCGTCGATGACCAGCAAGGGCCAGGCGCCGGAGGCGATCGTCCCGCACGTGCTCGACGGCATCCGCGAGCAGCGCTTCCTCATCGCCACGCAGCCGAGCTACCGGGCGCAGATCGAGAACCGCTACTCCGCGCTGCTGGAGGGCAACATCCCCGGTCCGGTGCTCGTCGACTGACGCTGTACGGTCCTGCCACTGCGAGCGGGCTTCCGCCGCGGTCTCCCGGAGGGTGAGCCCATGCATGATCTGGTGATCCGCGGCGGCGTGGTGGTCGACGGCACGGGGGCGGACGCCCGCATCGCCGACGTCGCGATCGACGGCGACCGCATCGCCGAGGTCGGCACGGTCAGCGGCCGCGGCCACGGCGAGGTCGACGCCGAGGGCCTCGTCGTCACCCCCGGCTTCGTCGACCCGCACACGCACTACGACGGCCAGGCCACCTGGGACGACCTGCTCCGCCCGTCCACCGCGCACGGGGTCACCACCGCCGTCATGGGCAATTGCGGCGTCGGCTTCGCCCCCGTTCGCCCGGCCGAGCGCGAGTGGCTGATCCAGCTGATGGAGGGCGTCGAGGACATCCCCGGCAGCGCGCTCAGCGAAGGCATCAACTGGGCGTGGGAGTCCTTCCCCGAATACCTGGACGCGATCGCCGTGACGCCACGCGCGGCCGACGTCGCCGCGCAGATCCCGCACGGCGCGCTGCGGGCGTACGTGATGGGCACGCGGGGCGCCGACGACGACAAGGCGACCGCGGACGACATCCGGCAGATGGCCGAGCTCGTGGAAGCAGCCGTACGCGCCGGCGCCGTCGGCTTCTCCACCAACCGGCTGCCCTCGCACACCGCCCGCGACGGCCGGCCGGTGCCGGGCACCGGCGCGGGCGAGGACGAGCTCTTCGCCATCGGCCACGCGATGGCCCGCGGCGGCGGGGGCGTCTTCCAGGTGGTGTCGGCCGAGGGCATGGGACTCGTGCCCGGTGGCTACCAGCGCGACGTCGACTGGCTCTCCCGGCTCTCGATCGAGACGGGCCTGCCGACCACCGTCGCCGTCACCCAGAACGCGGTCTCACCCGACCAGTGGCGCGACGTGCTGGGCTGGGTCGATGCGGCCAACGCCGCCGGCGCCCACATGGTGCCGCAGTGCTCGGGGCGTCCGCTCGGGCTGCTGCTCGGCCTGCGTACGCGGCATCCCTTCGAGCCGACCGCCGGCTACCAGGACGTCGCGCACCTGCCGCTCGCCGAGCGGGCCGAGGCGCTGGCCGAGCCCGACCGGCGCTCGCGCATCCTCGCCGAGGCGGCCACGGCCGGCGGGCTGGGCGCCTTCGTCCGGCAGATGCCCGACAAGATCTTCCCGCTCGGGGACCCGCCGGACTACGAGCCACCGGCGTCGGCCAGCCTCGGCGCCCGTGCCGACACCGCAGGCCGCCCCTTCGACGACGTCTTCTACGACGCGCTGCTGGAGGACGACGGACAGAACCTCTTCCTCTTCACCCTCGGCGGCTACTCCTACCACCACGCCGATCACATCGTCGAGATGCTCAGCCACCCGCAGATGATGCTGGGTCTCGCCGACGGCGGCGCGCACTGCTCGCTGATCTGCGACGCGTCGGTGTACACGTCGCTGATGTCGTACTGGACCCGTGACCGCAGCCGCGGGCAGCTGCCGCTCGAGCTCGCCGTGCAGAAGATCACCAGCGCCCCGGCGGCGCTCTACGGCTTCTCCGACCGCGGCGTGATCGCGCCCGGCCTGCGCGCCGACCTCAACGTGCTCGACCGCACCCGGCTGCGCCTGCTGCAGCCGCAGGTGGTCGACGACCTGCCGACCGGCGCCTCCCGGGTCGTGCAGGGCGCCGAGGGCTACGTGATGACGCTGCTCGCCGGCGTCGCCGTCGCGGAGAACGACCAGGACACCGGTGCCCGGCCCGGACGACTCGTACGCGGGACGGGTGGGCGCACGCACGTGCTCGCCGGTCGGTAGCCGGTCGGGAGTTACGCGCGCTCCTGGCGCGGTAGAGATCACGCATGCCCCTCCCACTCTCGCCCGACGCGGACGTGAGCGCTGCGGAGTGCCACGCCCGTGCTGCTGCCACCGAGATCGTCGACTCCGTCGAGGCGCGTGGCGCCGGCCTGGACACTGTGGACGGGGCAGCTGAGGCGCTGCGCCTGATCGCCGACCGGGCGCGTGACCTGCCGCTGCCGGGGAGCGGCCGCACGCTGCAGCGCTGGGCCGCCGTGTCGGCGGTGACCGGCGTCGACGTCACGCTTGGCCGGCTCTTCGAGGCCCATGCCGATGCGCTGGCGATCCTCGCCGAGCTGGGCGGACCGCAGCCGGAGCCGGGGCAGCGCTGGGCGGTGTGGGCCGCCGAGGGGCCCGCCGCCACCGTACGAGCCGAGCCGGCCGGGGACGGCTGGCGGCTGTCGGGCGCCAAACCGTGGTGCTCCGGCGCGATCGGATGCACGCATGCCCTGGTCACGGCCGACTGCGCCGACGGGCGGGCGCTGTTCGCCGTCGCGTTGCAGGATGCCGTCGTGGTCGATCGCGAGAGCTGGAGGGCGACGGCCCTGACCGGCACCGCGACGTACGGCGTCACCTTCGACAATGCTCCGGCCGAGCGGGTCGGAGCCCCCGGTGACTACCTCCGCCGGCCCGGCTTCTGGCACGGCGGCGCCGGCGTGGCGGCCGCCTGGTGGGGAGGCGCGCGGGGGATCGCGCAGCAGGTGCTCGACCGCGCCGCCGCTGAAGAGCCCGACCCTTTCGTCCTCGCGCACCTCGGCGCACTTGACGTGGCGCTGACGGGATGCGCCGCGCTGCTCGGCGAGACGGCACGGGCCATCGACCGGCAGCCCGATGCCCCACCGGCCGAGCGGGAGCGGGCGGCCCTGCGCGTACGCGCCGCGGCCGAGCAGGCGGCCACGGTGGCCGTCGAGCGCACCGGCCGTGCGCTCGGGCCGAGCCCGCTGAGCCACGACCGCCGCCATGCCCGGCGGGTCGCCGACCTCGCCCTCTACGTCCGGCAGAGCCACGCCGAACGCGATCTCGCCCGGGTCGGCGAGCTGCTGGCGGCCGCCCCGTGACCCTCGACGCCGCCTACTTCGACCGGGTGTACGCCGGCTCGGACGACCCCTGGTCGTTCCGCACCCGCTGGTACGAACGCCGCAAATACGCCCTCACCGCCGCCGCCCTGCCCCGGGAGCGGTACGCGAACGGCTTCGAAGCCGGCTGCTCGATCGGCGAGCTCACCGGCCTGCTGGCGGAGCGCTGCGACCGGCTCCTCGCTGTCGACATCTCACCCGACGCGGTGCGTCAGGCCGGCGAGCGCACCGCCGCGCACCGGCACGTCACCGTCGAGCAGCGCACGCTGCCGGATGCCTGGCCGCAGGACTCGTACGACCTGGTCGTCGTCTCCGAGGTCGGCTACTACTTCAGCGCCGCCGATCTCGACACGCTGCTCACCCGCGCCGTCGCGTCGCTGCAGCCGGCCGGCACGCTCGTCGCGGTGCACTGGCGGCATCCCGTCACCGACTACCCGTTGAGCGGCGACGAGGTGCACGCCGCACTCGCTCGCACCGCGGGCCTCGCGCGGACGATCCGCCACGAGGAGGAGGACTTCCTGCTCGAGGTCTTCGCCCGGGAGCCACCGGCGGCCCGGTCGGTCGCCGCTGCCGAAGGCCTGCTCGGGTGAGTGCCGGACTCCCGATGCAGTGGGTCGGGATCGTCATCCCCGCCCACAACGAGGCCGAGCGGCTGCCCTCGTGCCTGCACGCCCTGACAGCTGCACAGGCTCGCCTGCTCGGCCGCAGCTCCCTGCGTGTCGACGTGCTGGTCGTCCTCGACGGCTGCACCGACGGCAGCCGGGCCGCGTCGGCGGCCACCCCCACCCTGGAGATCGACGCGCGCAACGTCGGGGCCGCGCGTCGCGCCGGCTTCGAGGCCCTGCTCGCCGCCCGGCCCGCCAGCCTCGAGGACCGCCGGTGCTGGCTCGCCACCAGCGACGCCGACTCCACCGTCCCCGAGGAATGGCTGCTGCGGATGCTCGCGTACGCCGACGCCGGGTGGGATGCCGTCGCCGGCACCGTCGGCGTCACCGACTGGGAGCACGAGTGGGGCGAGGCGGCCCCCCGCATACGCGACGCCTGGGCCGAGACCTACCAGCCGGTCGACTGCCATCCGCACGTGCACGGGGCGAACCTCGGCGTGCGGGTCGACAGCTACCGCCGGGTCGGCGGCATGCCCGCCGTCGGCCTGTCGGAGGACGCAGCACTGGTCGCACTGCTCGAGGCCACCGGCCACCGGGTGCGTCGCGCCGCCGACCTCGCGGTCGTCACCAGCTCACGCCGCGCCGCCCGGGCCGACGGCGGCTTCGCCTCGTTCCTCGACGATCTTTCGGCCTGAGCCCGGTCAGCCTGAGGCGCCGGCCGCCGGGGTGGGCATCGACGCCAGCGACCAGCCGGGCAGCAGCCCGAGGTCCGAGCACAGCTTCGGCGCGAAGATCCACTTGCCGAGGAAGCGCTGGGCGGCGGGATCCGACGCGAGCCAGGCCACGACCTTGCCGGTCGCCTCGGCCGGCACGCTGCCGAACTCGGCCTCGTACTCGTCGTCGGGCTTGGCGACCTTCCGCGACTCGGTGATCACGTTGCCGGGGTCGACGTTGAACGCAGTGATCCCGGCGCTGCGGTGCTCGGCGTTGATCCCGCCGGCCACGCGCCCGAAGGCGGCCTTGGACGAGGAGTAGAGGATGCCCCAGCCGCCCTCGCCGGGAGGCCCGGGCGGGTCGTAACGGGCCGACCCCGAGACCATGTCGACAATGACGCCGCTGCCGCGCTCGCGCATGTGGGGCAGCACGCCCTGGATGAGCAGTACCTGGTGGATGTAATTGCCGGTGAACATCGCGTCCATCGACTCCGGCGTCAGGTCCTCGACGCGGTCCAGCGAGCCGACCCCGCGGTAGATCGCGTTGTTGTAGAGCACGTCGATGCGGCCCCACTCCTCCAGCACCCGCTTCGGCAGCGCGACGACCGACTCGCGGTCGAGCAGGTCCATCGGGACGATGAGCGCCCGCTGCCCGAGCGCCTCGATCTCCGCGGCGGTGGTCTCGAGGCTGCCGGGCAGCGTGAGCGTCTTGGTCTCGCGTACCGAGTTGGGCTCCTGGCGGCCCTCGCCCTCACGGACGGTGCGGGCGCTCAGCGCCACGTCGAAGCCGGCTTCGGCGAGCGCCAGCGCACCCGCGCGGCCGATGCCCCGGCTCGCGCCCGTCACGACTGCTACGCGCGTATCTCCCATGCCTCGAACCTAGCCAGCGGCCCCCGGGTCGGGGCGCGCGGGGCCGCCGGTCAGCCCGTGGACCCGCTGATGTAGGCCGACATCTGGTCGCGCTCGTGGGAGAGGTCCTCGATCCGGCTCTTCACGAGGTCGCCGATGCTGACCAGCCCGACGAGCCGGCCGTCGTCCACGACCGGCAGGTGACGGGTGCGGCGGTCGGTCATCGTCTGCAGCACGGAGTCGACCGTGTCCTCGGGAGTGCAGGTCAGGACCACGTTCATGATCGAGCCGACCTGCTGGTCGAGGATGCCGCCGCCGTGGCGCAGCCGGTGCACGACGTCGCGCTCGGTGACCAGGCCGATCACGGTCGGCGAACCGGCTTCCGTCGAGACGACCACGACCGATCCGATGCCCTGATCGACCAGCAGCTCGAGCAGCTGCCGGACGGGCACGCCGCATCGACCGTGGTGACCGCGTCACCCTTGACCTTCAACACGTCGGCAATCCGCATGGCTGCCGCCTTCCCATCGGAAATGGTGCGCCGACGGTAGCCCGCTTGTGCGATTGTGAAAACCCCCGTCACCCGGTCAGCCGGTGACGGTGAGTTTCTGGGCTGTCGGGCCGGCGTTCGCCTTTCCGGTGCACGAGGCCGACGTGGCGCCGGAGCTGACCATCTTGTTCAGGCACGTGCCGAGCGCCAATTGGCCGTAGTAGTTCGGGTGGAAGCTCTCGTTGAAGCGGCTGTCGTCGCTCGCGCCGAACTTCTTGCGGGCGCCCTTCCACGTGGGCGAGGGGTCGAGTGCGGCGACCCACTCGGCCTTCTCGGCCGGGGCCGGCTTCGCGCCGGACGCGGTCGTGACGTAGGTGGTGTTCTCGTCGCACATGGTGTGACCGGCGAAGGCGTTGCTGAGGTCGAGGAACGAGACGCCCGCCTTGGTCGCCGCGGTCTTCAGCATGCTGGCGATGAACGGGGTGACGAAGTCACTGGCCCAGTCGACCGTCTCGTCGCTGAGCTGGGTGCCGGGGCACTCGCTGAAGCGGTCGTCGCTGACCGTGCGGCGGTCGATGGAGGGCGCGAAGATCGACGGGTAGCCCTGCAGGATGAACGAGTAGCTGCCGGCGGCGTACCCGTTCGCAGTCATCGCGTCCTTGATCTGGTTGATCGTGGAGATGACGCTGTTGGCGACCTGGCGCTTGATCGCCGGAGTGAAGTAGGTGCCGTTCTCACCCTCGCTGCCGCACAGGTTGTGCTGCAGGACCTGGACGCAGTGGCCGATGACGTCGGAGAACTTGAGGTCGTTGCCGCCGATGCTCAGGACGATCGTCTTGATGTCGTACTGAGGGTTCTTCGCCAGCTCCTTCAGCTGCGTCAGCTGAGGCGGCAGGCCACGGAAGGCGGTGGTCTTGATGTCGGCGGTGGTGGCGCCCGAGCAGGCCAGGTCGGCGGATCTGTCGATGCCCGGCAGCTGGGCGGAGTGGATCTCGGCGACCGACGAGCGGTGGCAGAACCAGCCGCTGGAGCTCTGGTCGGTCGTGCCCTTGCCCCAGATGTCGCCGTACAGGCCCGTCTTGTAGTTCGGCGCGCTCTCGGCGGCGGCCGACTTCGACGTGGCGTACATGTTGCCCATCAGCGAGGCGCCCTCGCCGGAGATGAAGCTGTCGCCCAGGGAGATCGCGAGCGTCTGCTTCGCGCTCGCGGCAGCGCCGGTGCCTACGTTGCCGATCAACCGCTGGGAATCGGTCGCCTCGGCGGCGGTGCTGCCGGTGGCGGACGGGGTGCTCGGCGAGGCCGACCCGGTCCTGGTCGTCGATCCGCAGGCGGTCAGGGCACCTGCCAGCGTGACGGCGCTGAGCGCGGCGACGGCGCCGGCCCGGATGTGCTTGTGCAAGGAAGTCCTCCGCGAAGTCCCGTTCAGACGTACGGAGGATTTCTCGGCGAGGACGCGGCGGCGGCTGACACCCGATCGGGTGTGGACGCCTCCGGGCAGCAGATGCTTGCGCCGAACGGCGCAATCAGATCAGCGTCGGTACGCCGTTGAGGATGGCCAGCTGATCGATCCACATGCTGCGCCGCCCGCCGGTCGCGTAGCCCTGCTGCTTGCCCCAGGCGTGGTGGGCCATCTGGATGTGGCCGTTGAGGTCGATGAAGAAGCTCTCGCCGCCGGGCCCCTTGGCCTCGCCGTGCGAGACCACCCACGGCTTCTTCGCACTCATGTCGGTGCACGGGCCGACCGCGGTGCGGCAGACCGCGTAGCCGATCGAGTAGCCCGCGGTCCAGTAGTTGCCGCCGCTGTAGAAGAGGTAGTACCTGCCCTGGAACCAGAAGACGCTGGGGGCCTCGATGTTGTACCTGGTCCAGCCCTTCGGCTGGGCGTGCATCAGCGCCCCGCGGGTGTTCTTGACCAGCGCCAGGCCGTCCGCGCTGAGCATCTGGGTGAAGATCGTCGCGACGCCCTTGGTGCCGAGCGGTCCCTTCCACACCAGCCAGCGGTGTCCGTCCGGCGCGGTGAAGGTCGACGGGTCGATCGTCTCGCCGTTCGGCAGGCAGAGGAACGGCCGGGTGCTCCGGTCGACGAACTGATCGGCGGGTGAGGCTGCCGTCGCCACGGACAGGCATTCGTGGCCGCCGGTCTGGTGCGCCGAGTAGTACATGACGTACCGGCCGCCGACGAGCTCGACCGTCGGCGCCCAGATGCCGTAGCCGTCCGCCCAGGCCGGGAGCCCGGCGAGGGCGTCGCGCTGTGCCGGCGCCCGCCAGGCGCGCAAGTCGGTGGAGGTCAGCCGCTGGATGTGCGGGTTGCCGCCGACCGCCTCGGTGGCGAAGGCGTAGTAGACGCCGCCGGCGACCACGACCGAGGGATCGGGGAAGTCGCCGGTGTACGCCGGAGCCTTGCTGGTCTCGCAGGCGCTGAGGCAGCCGAGGAGCAGGCCGGCGACGAGCAGGACGACGCCGAACCGGCGCCGGCGGTGTGTCAGAGGCACTCGGACGACTATGCCTCGATCACGCAGACGTGTCAGCGGTGACGCGGCGTAACGACGGGTGAATGTCGCCGGGCAGCGACGACGGCCGCGCCGCTCGGGATGAGCGGCGCGGCCGACGGGAACGGGCGAGCGCGTCAGGCCGACGCGAGCGCGTTCTCGCTCTCGAGCGTCACGGCGACGGCGTGCACCACCGAGGCGATCCGCAGGGCGTCGTTGATCTGGTCGCGGCCCACGCCGGCCTCCCGCAGCACGTGCTCGTGCGAGGCGAGGCACTGACCGCAGCCGTTCACCGCCGAGACGGCGAAGCACCAGAACTCGAAGTCGGCCTTGGCCACCCCGCCGGACGTACCGATGACCGCCATCCGCAGCTTCGCCGGGAGGTCGTCGTAGCCGCTCACGCCTGCGTCGTGCAGCAGGTGCTTGGAGCGGTAGTAGACGTTGTTCATGGCCATGATCGCCGCGGCGGCGCGGGCCGCCTCGTAGGTCTCGGCCGACAGGTGGTCACGGGCGTCCTCGTCGAACTCGCGGAGCACATCGAGGTTGCGCGACGCGATCGCGGAGGCGAGCACCGTGCCCCAGAGCAGCTGCTCCTCCAGGGTGGACTGGCCGATGACCGAGCCGAGGTTGAGCTTCAGGTCCTTGGCGTACGCCGGGAGCCGGCCCTTCAGGGAGTCGAGGGACATCACGCCGCTCCGAGGAGCTCACCGGCGTTGATGGTCTCGGCGCCCTTGCGCCAGTTGCACGGGCACAGCTCGTCGGTCTGCAGCGCGTCGAGGACGCGCAGGACCTCGGCGACGTTGCGGCCGACGGAGCCCGCCGTGACCATCGCGAACTGGATGATGCCGTCGGGGTCGACCAGGAAGGTCGCCCGGTCGGCGACGCCGTCCGCGTTGAGGACGCCGACGGCGGCGGTGAGGCGCCGGTTCAGGTCCGACAGCATCGGGAACGGCAGGTCGCGCAGGTCCTCGTGCTGGCGACGCCACGCGTGGTGCACGAACTCGTTGTCGACGCTCACACCGAGCACCTGGGCGTCACGGTCGGCGAACTCCTCGTTCAGCCGGCCGAACTCGGCGATCTCGGTCGGGCAGACGAACGTGAAGTCCTTCGGCCAGAAGAAGACGACGCGCCACTTGCCGGCGTAGGTGCCCGAGTCGACGGTCGAGAAGTAGTCGTCCGGCGCGCTCGCGTCGATCTCTTGCAGGTTGCCGGCCTTGAGTGCGGTCAGCGAGTACTCGGGGAAGCGGTCTCCGATGGTGAGCAAGGGTTCCTCCTGGCGGAACTGGGGCGGTCCGGGTTCGGGCTGCGAGCTAAAGCTTCCCTAAGTTCTGCCCATAAGGCAAAGACCAACTTTGGATGACAGCGATACACTCGCCTTATGGCTTTGCTTCCCGCCGGGGCGGCTCCGTCCCAGCTGCCGACCGTCCCGCAGCTGCGCGCGTTCTGTGCCGTCGCCGACCATCTGCACTTCGGTGCCGCCGCCGTCGAGCTGCACATCAGCCAGCCCGCGGTGTCCGCCGCCGTGGCCGGCCTGGAGTCCACGCTCAAGGTCCAGCTGCTCGAACGCACGTCGCGCGGCGTCACCCTCACCCCGGTGGGGGAGTCGGTCGCCGAGCAGGGCCGGCGGATCCTCGAGTCGCTCGGCGAGCTCGCGGTGAGCGCCTCACGGCAGGGCCGCCGGCACTGCGGCCCGCTGCGGCTCGGCCTCATCCCCACGGTCGCGCCGTACGTGCTGCCGTCCGTCCTCGCCGCCCTGCGCCGCCGCCTGCCGGACCTCGAGCCGGTCGTGACCGAGGACTTCACCGACCGGCTGCTCGCCCGGATGGCGGCCGGCCGGCTCGACGTGGCCCTGCTGGCGCTGCCGTCTGGGGCGCCGGGCGTGGTCGAGCTGCCGCTCTACAGCGAGGACTTCCTGCTCGCGGTGCCGCCGGATGACCCGCTCGCGGGCGCCGAGGACCTCGACCGGTCCATCCTCGGCCGGCTCGACCTGCTGCTGCTCGCCGAGGGCCACTGTCTGCGTGACCAGACCGTCGAGGTGTGTCGGGAGGCCGGGGTCGACCCGTCGGCCCTCGCCTCGGCGCCGGCGATGTCGCTGGCCACCGTGGCGCAGCTGGTCGCGGGTGGGCTCGGCGCCACCCTGCTCCCGGCGACGGCGGCCCCGGTCGAGACCCGGCGGGAGCGCCTCGCGCTCGCCCGCTTCGCCGCGCCGGCGCCCGGCCGCACCGTCGGGCTGGTGCACCGGGCGGCCGCAGCCCGCGCCGACGAGTACGCGGAGCTCGCCGCCATCCTGCGCGAGGGCGTACGCCGGCTGCCCGTGACCGTCCTCGAGCCGGCTGTGCAAGGGTGACCGCCATGGCGACCGGACGGCTGGACGGCAAGGTCGTGCTCGTCTCGGGTGCGGCGCACGGGATCGGCGCCGCCTGCGCCCGGCGCATGGCCCGCGAGGGCGCCCACCTCTGGCTCAACGATGTGAGCCCGGCGCTTGACCGGCTCGTCGCCGAGCTCGCGGCCGACGGGGTACGCGTGCACGGTGAGGTCGGCGACGCGTCCGACCCCGCGGTCGTCAACGCCTGGGTGGACGGCTGCGCCGCCGAGTGGGGCCGCATCGACGTGCTCTACAACAACGTCGGCGTCTCGCGAAACGGGCTGATCGGCGAGCTGTCCGACACCGACTGGCACGACCAGCAGCGCCTCACGCTCGACAGCGTCTTCTACGCGACGCGCGCCGTGCTGCCGCATCTGGTGCGCGGCGGTGGCGGCTCGATCGTGAGCATGTCGTCGGGCGCCGGCATCGGCGGCCATCACGGCCTCGGTGGCTACGGCGCCGCCAAGGCCGGGGTCATCAACCTGATGGAGACGGTGGCCATGGAGTACGGGCCGCACGGGGTGCGCGCCAACTCCGTGACACCCGGGCCGACGGCGACCGCGCCGATGCTCGCCTGGCTCGCCGAGCAGCCCGCCGGGATGCTGGAGAGCATGGTGGCCGGGCTCGACCTGCGGCGGCTGACCGAGCCCGACGAGGTCGCGGAGATCGTGCTCTGGCTGGCGTCGGACGAGTCGTCGAGCATCACCGGCACCTGCCTGCGCAGCAACCTCCGCGCAGCGAGCGCGCGACCCAGCTGAACGCTCGTACGGGGGCGTCAGTCGCCGTCGGGCAGCCGGACGACCTGCAGCCAGAAGCCCTCGAGCTGGGTGAGCGCATTGATGAATTCGGCGAAGGCGACCGGCTTCGTCACGTAGGCGTTGGCGTGCAGCTCGTACGAGGCGAGCACGTCCTGCTCGCGCGCCGAGGTGGTGAGCACGATGACCGGTATCCGCTTCAGCGCCGGATCGCCCTTGATCTCGGCCAGCACCTCGCGACCGTCCTTCTTGGGCAGGTTGAGGTCCAGCAGCACGAGGTCGACGCCGGGTGCGTCGGCGAACGGGCCGGTGCGCCGCAGGTAGTCGAGCGCCTCCTCGCCGTCGACCACGACCGACAGCTCGTTGGCCACCCGGGCGCCGCGCAGCGCCTCGCGGGTCAGGTTCACGTCACCCGGGCTGTCCTCGACGAGCAGGATGCGGACCGGTCGCTCGGGTGAGACGGTGCTGGCGGACGTCATCCGGGGAGCATCGCACCGTCGGGCAGCGCCAACTCGAATGTCGTGCCGTCACCGGCCGTGTCCACGATCCGCAGCCCACCGCCGAGCTGATCGATCACCTTGCGGCAGATGGCGAGCCCGATCCCGGTTCCCGGCACCTCGCGGCCGTGCAGCCGCTGGAAGATCCGGAAGACGCGGTCGCGCTGATGGACGGGGATGCCCGCGCCGTGGTCGCGGACCAGCACGATCCAGCCGTCGCCGGCGGGCTGCGCGCTGAGCTCGATCTGCGGGGCCCGTCCCGGCCCGGCGTACTTGATGGCGTTCGACAGCAGGTTGGCCACGACCTGGGTCAGCGCCCCCCGGTCGGCCGCGACGGTCGGCAGGTCCGCGTACGCGATGGTGGCTCCGGAGGCGGCGATGGCGGTGGCGAGTCGGCGCTGCGCCTCCTGCACCACGCTCCCGAGCGGTACGGCCTCGAGGCGCAGGTCGCGCCCGGCGCGGGAGTACTCGAGCAGGTCGTCGATCAGGCTGCGCATGCGCGTGCACCCGTCGACCGCGTAACCGATCCACTCGCGGGCGGTGTCGTCCAGGGCGTCGCCGTAGCGCCGGTCGAGCAGCTCGACGTGGCCCGCGATCACCCGCAGCGGCTCGGAGAGGTCGTGCGAGGCCACGTACGCGAACTGGGTGAGCTCTTCGTTGGATCGTTCCAGCTCACGGTTGCGGACCTCGAGCAGCTCGTGCAGCCGGGTGAGCTCGGCCTCGGCCTGCTTGCGGTCGGTGACGTCGATCAGCTGCCGGATGACGCACGGCTGCGCGCTGCCGTCGAGGTGCAGCGGCATGCCGTCCGCGCTCCGGGCGAGCGACGCGTATGCGGTCACCCAGCGCTCGCTGCCGTCGACGTTGTGCCAGCGCACCTCGCGCCCGGCGGGCTTCTCCCCGGCTACCAGGGCCCGGGTGTCGGCCTCCACCTGATCGCGGTCGGCCGGGTGCAGGTGGTCGGCGAGCCGGCGCCCGGGCAGCTCGGCATGGCGTACGCCGGCGATGCCGTCCATGGCCGCGTTGGTCCAGACGATCTCGTCGTCGACGGTGATCAGCTTGCCGAGGGGGGCATCGTCGAGCGCGCTGTGGGAGAGCAGCAGCGGCGCGAGCCGGGTGGGCGCGTCGGGCTCCTGCAGGCACGAGCCGGTCATACGCGTGTCCTTCTCAGCTCGGGCAACGGTGGGGTGGCGTCCTGCTGCGGCAGGTCGATGATCGGGTCGGCGGCCCGGCGCAGCAGCACGGCCAGCGCCTCGTACGGCACGGCGGGCGACCAGAGGTAGCCCTGTGCGGCGGAGCAGCCGAGCTCCCGCAGCAGGCGGAGCTGGTCGGTGTCCTCGATGCCCTCGGCGACGACGCGCAGGTCGAGCGCCCGGCCCAGGGCGACGATCGAGGCGGCGATGGCACGGTCGTCGGCCGAGTCGACGACGTTCTCGACGAAGGAGCGGTCGATCTTCAGGGCGCCGACCGGGAGCTGGCGCACGTACGTGAGGGACGAGTAGCCGGTGCCGAAGTCGTCCAGTGCCACGTCGACCCCGAGCGTCCGCAGCCGGCCGAGCCCGACGCAGGCCGATTCCAGGTCGTCCAGCAGGCCCGTCTCGGTCACCTCGATCTCGACCGCGGTGAGGGGGAGCCCGGCGTGCCCGGCGGCGGCGAGCACCCCGGCCACCATGCCCGGGTCGGTCACCGTCTTGGCCGAGAAGTTGACGGCCATCCTGCTGCCCGGCAGCAGCAGCCCGGTCCGCATCAGGCGGCCCATGTCCTGACAGGCCTGCTCCAGCACCTGCTGGTCCAGCTCGTGGACGAAGCCGCCGGTCTCGGCCAGCGGCAGGAAGCGGTCGGGGGCGATCCAGCCCCGGGTCGCGTGCCGCCAGCGGACGAGCGCCTCGAAGCCGGTGATCGGCTGCGTCGCGAGGTCGAATTGAGGCTGGTAGTGCACGGTGAGGGCACGGGCGGCGACCGCGTCGCGCAGCTCGTTCGACAGCCGCAGGCGCTCCTTCGAGTGCGAGGCCATCGCGGGGTCGAAGACCCGGAAGCCGGCCCGACCCGCCGCCTTGACCTCGTACATGGCCGTGTCGGCCTGGCTCATGAGGGTCGCGGGGTCGGCCTCGAGCGGAGGGGCGACCGCGATGCCGATGCTCGCCGTCACGTGATGGCGGTGGCCGTCGAGCACGATCGGCTCGCGCAGCGCCTCCTGGAGCCGGCGGGCGACGAGCTCGGCCTGGTCGGCGTCGGCCTGGCAGACGACGATGAACTCGTCGCCGCCGAGCCGGGCGACCGTGTCGGCCGGGCGCACCGCGGCCGCCAGCCGGCGCGCAGCCTCCTTGAGCAGCTTGTCGCCGGTCAGATGGCCGCTGGCGTCGTTGACCTGCTTGAAGTGGTCGAGGTCGCAGAACAGGACGGCCACCGGTTTGCGCTGCCGCTCGCAGCTCGCGAGCAGCTGGGTCAGCCGGTCCTCGAGCAACGTGCGGTTGGGCAGCCCGGTCAGCGCGTCATACATGGCCTGCTGCCGGAGGGCTTCCTCGAGCCGGTGCCGCTCGGCGATGTCACGGGCGATCACGGACGCGGCCACCACCCGGCCGCGCTCGTCGACCATCGGCGAGATGGTGATCGACACCGCCACCTCGGACCCGTCGCGGTGGCGGCGGGTGACCTCGTGCCCGGCGACGATCTCGCCCTGCGCCACCCGCGCGGTGAGCTCGTCGATCTCCGGTACGGCATCGGGGTTGAGCAGGCGCACGTTGCGCCCGATCATCTCCTCCGGCGTGTAGCCGTAGAGCCGTTCGGCCCCGGCGTTCCAGCTCAGGACCGTGCCGTCGAGCCGCTTCGTGAAGATCGCGTCGGCGCTCGAGGTGACGATCGCCGACAGGGCGCGTGAGGCCTCGTACGCCTGGTGGCGCTGGGTGAGGTCGGCGGCGACGCCGATGTTGGCCACGCGGTGACCGCTGCGGTCGAAGACCGGGGTGCTGGTGACGAGGGCCGGGAAGACGCTCCCGTCCCGCCGTACCAGGTCGAGGTCGCCGGTCCACGTCGCACCCGCGTCGTGGGCGGCGAGCAGCTCGGTCACGGCCTCGGCCGCGTCGTGCACCCGGATGACCTCGCCGACGGGACGTCCGATGACGTCGTCGGCCGACCACCCGTAAAGCGCCTCCGCGGCGCCGTTGAAGACCACGACGCGGTGGGCGGCGTCGGTGACGACGACGGCTTGCCCGATCGACTCCAGCAGGGCCGCGCGGAAACGCTCCTCCTGCTTGGCGGCGTACCGGGCCGTGACGTCGTGCAGGGCGACGACCGCCCCTTCGGTGCCGTGAGCCGGAACGTCCGCCGGCCCACTTCCGCCGGGCGGGAGCATCGGATAGACCTGCAGGTCGATGTGGCGCTCCGCGCCGTCCGCGGTGACGAGCCGGAGCGAGTCGACGCTCACGGGGGCGCCGGTGAGCATTGCGCGGGCCACGGGATCATGCCGGCCCGTGAGGTCGCCGCCGTCGGTGTGCAGCCGGCGCAGGACCGCCGTCACCGGACCCCGTGATGCCGTGCCGAGCGCGGCCAGCAGCGCCTCGCCGGCCGGGTTGGTGTCGGTGACCTGGCCGGCGGCATCGAGGACGAGCAGCCCGTTGCCGAGCGCGTTCATGACCGCCTGCGAACGGGCCGCGAGCCGCTCCGC
The DNA here is from genome assembly GCA_965199805.1 of Frankiaceae bacterium. Classification (GTDB taxonomy): domain Bacteria; phylum Actinomycetota; class Actinomycetes; order Frankiales; family Frankiaceae; genus DATAZK01. The sequence goes on from CBDATO010000001.1 coordinate 2,417,820, forward strand.
CCGGCGCCGTGAATCGACCCGCTCCACCGCGTGCATCACGATGCGGCGCAGCTGGTGGGAGGACCACTCGTCGACCGCGAGCAGGTCGTTCTTCAGTACGTAGTCGTCGGCGCCGCGGCGGATCGCCTGCAGCGCCAGCGCGTCGTCGGAGCGTCCGGTGAGGACGACGATCGGGCTCGCGCCGGCCACCTCGCGGAGCGCGTCGACGACGGCGAGACCGTCGGCGTCGGGCAGCCCCAGATCGGCGAGGATGCACACCGCCGGCTCCTGCAGGAGATGGTTGATCGCCGCCTGGAGCGTGGTCACCCAGACCACCCGCAGGCCGGGAGCGGATCCGGCGGGTCCGGGATTGCTCCGGTCGAGCGCCATCCGGATCAGGCTCGCGTCGCCGGCGCTGTCCTCGAGCAGCAGGACTGTGCTCATGTCTGCCTCCTGCTCGAACGGATGGGGGTCCGTCGAGCCGATCGGCGGACATCATCCGATCGGCAGAAACCGATCAAGTACAGGTGTCGTTGCCGAGATCACCAGGCGCGGTCGTCCGACCTGGCACTTCCGGATGAGATTGATTGCCTGCAGGTGGTCGCTTCGGACCAGCCGATCAGTGGACGAGGTGCCGGTCCACGGCGGACTCCAGCACCGTGCCGGCGAAGAACGTCGGGTTCATCGCCGTCCACAGCCGTACCGGGTGGTCGAAGACAAAGGACCGGAACTGCTCGGTGGTGAACTGCCCGTGCTCGACGAGCTCGTACGCCTCGGGGAGCACCTCGGTCATGTCGCGCACGTCCCAGTGGCCGATGTCGGAGGCGAAGACCGCCGGCAGCGTGGCGCCGCCCGGGTTGAGGTGTGAGGCGAAGGCCATCGCGTTCATCGGGTCGTCGGCCTCGCAGCCGAAGAAGAAGCGCTCGGTGAACATCTCGAGGATGTCGTCGGGTGACGTGATGAGCGACTGGCCGAACTGGTCGACGTCGCCGGGCAGCTCGTCGGGGTCGGACAGCATCGCGAGCCCGGTGCCCAGCCGGTCGATCCGCGCGCCGACGGCTGCGGTCGCGTGGGTACGGAAGAGGCTCTCGAGCAGCGCGCGGTCGAGCCGTGCCGGGTCGTTGTGCCGGATGGCCTCGGCATTGCGCTTCTCGTAGTGGCCGAGCAGGCCGCCGAGCAGCTCGGCCGCCCAGGCCACCCCGCCCTCCTGGAAGGCGAAGTGCAGCGTCGGGAAGCGCATCGGTACGCCGCCGAACACCAGCGAGCGGCAGGTGGCCTCGTCGGCCGCGGCGAAGTTGCCCACCTGGTTGTAGGAGTTGTTGGTCGTCGACATCCGGCTGCCCCAGCCCTGACCGCCGGCGTGGAACGTGGGGGCGACGCCGAGCTCGACGCAGCGCTGCCACACCGGGTCGTAGTCGTACAGCGAGTCGTGGCCCAGGGTGTCGATCCACCTGCCGCCGCCGGGCCGATCCTCACCCAGCGGCCGGGGGATGGCGCCGCCCATCATGACGGTCTTGAGACCGAGCTCGCCGACCGCGTGGTCCAGCTCCGCGATCGCCTCCTCGGGGGTGAACATCGGGATGGCGGCGACCGGCTCGAGCCGGTCACGGAAGCCCGCGTACGTCTCGGCGTAGTAGCGGTTCAGCGCCCGGGCGAGCGCACAGCGCAGCTCGGGATTGCCGAGGGCGGTCACCGTCAGGCCGTAGGTCGGGTAGAGCACGGCGAAGTCGACGCCGAACTCGTCGAGCCGCCGGTACATGAGGTCGGGCAGCATGGCCGTCGCCCGGTCGAGGGTGTTGGCGGTCGGGATGCCCCAGACGGCGGTGGAGTGGATGCCGAGCTCACGGCGCTTGACCGGGTCGGGCACCGCCGACCGGTACGCGGCCGACCGGGTGATGCGATCGAACGCCTTCGCCACGTCCTCGCCGGCGTCCTCGACGATGAAGTCGCGCACGAGCGGGATGTACTCGATGAGGTGGCCGTCGCTGTCGATGACCGGATGGTCGATCGCCGCGCGGACCTCCTGCACCTCTGCGCTCGGGACGTACTCGGCTCCGGACATCTGGGCCTCCTCGCAGCCGCCGTGACGACCAGAGCAAACACCCCGGCTTTCGGCGCTCAGGCAGCGGGGCGCAGCGGCATCAGCACCGGCGAGAGCCGCGCGATCTCGTCCAGCATCAATTTCGCCGAGGCGATCAGCGGCTCGGTGGGAACGAAATCGCCGTTCTCGAGCAGGTTGGCGATGAACGGGATGTTGACCGCCTCGGTGACCGGCACCAGCTTGAGGGCCCCGAGTACCGGCTTGAGGAGCTGGGCGGCGCGGGTGCCGGCGGCGACCCCGCCGTACGTGACCAGCCCGACCGGCTTGTACTGCCACTCGCGGTGCAGGTAGTCCAGCGCGTTCTTGATGGCGGCGTTGAAGCCGTAGTTGTACTCGGGCATCACGATGAGGAAGGCGTCGCCGCGGGCGATCGTCGCCGACCAGTCCTTGCTGTGCTGGTGCTCGTACGTGCCGAAGCGCGGGTGGTGCGGCTCGTCGAACATCGGCAGGTTCACCTCGGCGAGGTCGACCACCTCGACGTCGAAGCCGCCGTGCGCGTGCGCCTCCGCAGCGATCCAGTCGCCCACCGGCTTGCCGACGCGTCCGGGGCGGGTGCTACCAATGATGACCTGCAGCAGGGGGCGTTCAGCCGACACGGTGGACTCCTGTAACTAGTTGAACTGTCAACAATCAGCTAACCAGGTCACAGGAGGATCCATGCCGCCGAGCGGACGTTTCGAGGGCAAGGTGAGCGTGGTCACCGGTGCCGCCTCCGGTATCGGCCGGGCTTCCGCGATGGGCTTCGCCCGCGATGGCGCGAGCGTCGTCGTCGCCGACATCGACGCCGAGGGCGGTGTGGAGACCGTCCGGTTGATCACGGAGGCCGGTGGCGTCGCCTGCTTCGCGCTTACCGACGTCGCCGACTCCGCGTCGGTGCAGGAGATGGTCGCCACCGCCATCGACCGCTACGGCCGGCTCGACTACGCCCACAACAACGCGGGCATCGTCGGGGCGGGCGCCTCGATCGCCGACATGCCCGAGGAGGTCTGGCACCGGGGCATCGGCGTCATGCTGACCGGTGTCTTCCTGTGCATGAAGTACGAGATCCCGCACATCGTGGCGCAGGGCCCGGGCGGGGCGATCGTCAACACCTCGTCCGGTGCCGGCCTCATCGGCTTCCCGGGGATGGCGGACTACGTGGCGAGCAAGCACGGCGTCATCGGCCTGACCCGGAGCGCGGCACTCGAGCTCGCCACCACCGGGGTGCGGGTCAACGCGGTCTGCCCGGGCACCGCCCGCTCGCGCATGGTCGACGAATGGGTGGCCGGTGACCCGACGCTCGAGAAGCAGGTCGTCGACCTCCATCCGATCGGTCGCATCGCCGAGGCCGAGGAGATCGCCGCTGCGGCACTCTGGCTGTGTTCGCAGGAGTCGTCGTTCGTCCTCGGCCACGCGCTCGCCGTCGACGGCGGCTACACGATCCAGTAGCCGCCGCCCGGTCAGCTCCGGGCTTCGCGGTCGTGCTCCGCGCGCTCCTCGGCGGCGTTCTCGTCCTGCGCGTACTGCTCGACTGCACTCGTGTCCGGGTTGGCCTGGCCGCCCCGCTTGTGATCCTCCAGCTCCTCCATCGCGCGCCGGGCGAAGATCTGCTGCACGGTGATCGTGCGCTGCGGACGACCGTGGCCGACGAAGGCGATGAACCAGTTGAAGACGGTGGCCACCCGGTTCTTGAAGCCGGTGAGGAACGCCAGGTGGACGAACAGCCACATCAGCCAGCCGAGGAAGCCGGCCACCTGGATCGGGCCGAGCTTCGCGACCGCCTGGAAGCGCGAGACCGTCGCCATGTCGCCGAGGTTGTGGTAGCGGAACGGTGTCGACGCCGTGGCAGCTGCGGAGCCCGCCGGGGCGGCGAGCCGCTTCTCGATGGTCTTCGCCGCGTGCTTGCCGCCCTGCATGGCGACCTCGGCGACCCCGGGCAGCTTCTTCAGGCTGGTCATGTCACCGATGACGAACACCTCGGGATGCCCCGGCAGCGTCAGGTCGGGCTGGATCAGGACCCGCCCGGCGCGGTCGACCTCGGCGCCGCTCTGCGCCGCGAGATCGGCCCCGATGGGAGAGGCGGAGACGCCCGCGGCCCAGACCTTGGTGCGAGCGCCGATCCGCATCGGGCTGCCGTCCTTCGCCGTGGCGTCGACGCCCATGCCGTCGACGGCGGTGACGGAGGTCTCGAGGTGGATCTCGACGCCCATCTCCTCGAGGTGCGACCGCGCCTTGCCGGAGAGCTTGGGACCGAACGCGGGGATCAGGCCCTTGCCGGCATCGAGCAGGAGCACCCGGGCGCTCAGCGGGTCGATGCTGCGGAAGTTGCGGTGCAGCGAACGGTGCGACAGCTCCGCGATCTGACCGGCCATCTCGACGCCCGTGGGGCCACCGCCGACGACCACGAACGTCATCCACTCGGCCCGGCGTACCGGATCCGTCTCGCGCTCGGCCATCTCGAAGGCGCCGAAGATGCGACCCCGGAGCTCGAGGGCGTCGTCGATCGACTTCATGCCGGGCGCGTGCCGGCTGAACTCCGGATGGCCGAAGTAGGACGAGCCGGCGCCCAGCGCGACGATCAGCGAGTCGTAGGGCACCTCCGCGGGCTGGCCCAACGTCTCCATGGACACGATGCGCCGGGCCAGGTCGATCTTTGTCACGTTGCCGATGCGGACGTCGGTGTTGCGCTGGCGGCGCAGCACGTCGCGGATCGGCGGCGCGATGTCGCCCTCGGACAGGATGCCGGTCGCGACCTGGTAGAGCAGCGGCTGGAAGAGGTGGTGGTTGGTCCGGTCGATCACGGTCAGGTGCACCGCGGCCTTGCCCAGCTCCCGGGCCGCGAAGAGGCCGCCGAAGCCGGCGCCGAGGATGACGACCCGGTGCGGGCCGGTGGTGTCCTGCGAAGCGGTCATGAGACTCGTCTACCCCTCATTGCGGAAATCGACTGCGGACAGTGAAGTGATCGCGCATCGCTGCCGACAGCATCCCTGTGAGCAATCCGTCTTCGGCGACGGGGCGCCTGCCCCGGGTCCGAAACGGGTCGCAGGCTGCCTCGAGCGCTCTGATATCTGATGTCGCCAGCCCTCCTGCGCCGCGGCGGCGGGAGCGGTTCGCCGACCGCGACATCCGCCGACTGCTCGAACCCGGTGACATAACGGCGGTGACGCAACCGATAGTCCGGTTGGGCGACGGGCGGGCTGTCGGCTACGAGGTGCTCGCCCGGTCGCGGAGCCTGGCGCACCTGCGCCCGGACGAGTGGCTGGAGCGGGCCGAGCGGGCCGGCCTGCGTATCGACGCGGAGCTGGCCTGCCTGCAGGCGGCGGCCGCCCTCGGCGCCCCGCCGGACGGGGCGCGGCTGTTCCTCAACGCGAGCGCCGGCCTGCTCCTCGATCCCCGGCTCGACCAGCTGCTGCCGAGCTTCCCGCCGCACGTCTTCGAGGTCACCGAGCACGAGAGGATCGCGGACTACGGCATCCTCACCGAACGGCTGCGCACCCTCTCGAGCCACGGGAGCCTCGTCGCGGTCGACGACGTCGGCGCCGGCTACGCCAACATGGCGCACGTCCTGCGCCTGTCGCCGCAGTACATCAAGATCGACCGCGGTCTGGTCAGCGGCCTGCACGCCGACCGCGACCGGCGGGCCCTGATCGCCGCCCTGGTCGCCTTCGCGGTGGCCTGCGGTGCCCAGACGATCGCCGAAGGGGTCGAGGAGCCGGCTGAGCTGCAGGCCCTCTCCGAGCTCGGGGTCGACCTCGTCCAGGGCTACCTGCTCGCCCGCCCCGGCCCCGGCTGGCCGGAGCCCGTACGCACGTATCTGCCCCAGGGCGGCGACGCGGGTCCGCTGCTGCCGCTCGCCGGCCGCCTGGAGCGTGCGCCCGACCTGGCGTCGCTGGCGGAGCTCGCGGCCACGTGGCTGTACGAGGAGTACCGGCTGATGCCGAGCGTCTACGTCGAGCGCGCCGGGACGCTGCGCTGCGTCTCGCGACGCGGGCAGTGGATCGTGCACGACGGGATGGCGCCCGGCGTGGGGGTCACCGGGCGTGCGTTCGCCCAGGACGCCGAGCTGTGGGTGCCCGACGTGGACGCCGATCCGCTCTACCGGCCCGCCATCCCCGGAGTGCGATCGGAGCTGTGCATCCCGCTGCACTGCGGGGGCGCGCCGATCGGCGTGCTCAACGTGGAGTCGTTCAGCCAGCTGAGCGCCGCCGAGCGTGACGCCACCCGCGAGGTGGCCCGGATGCTCGAGCAGCGCCTGCAGGCACTGGAGCCGTCGCGCACCCGCCGGTCGGCGCTGCGAGAGCTCGGCCGGGTCGCCTTGTCCATCGCGGACGCTGCCGATGCCGCCGAGCTGACCACCCGCGCGGTGCAGGGCGCCGTCGCGGTCAGCGGCCTCACCAGCGCAGCGCTGTGGTGGTGCACCGACGGCACCGGCACCGGAGCAGCTCTCGCGGCTAGCGCGGGGGAGGCGGCCGACGTGTTCGGGGCCTTCGACGCCGACACCGTGCAGCGCCTTTTCGGCTTCGCCGACGGGGTCACGTCCTGCCACACCGGCGGCGGGCCGCGCGACCTCGCCGCGAGCTTCCTCGGCCGGTCCATGGACGCCGTGGCCCGGGCGATGCTGATCGTCCCCCTGCGTACGCGGGGTCGCACGGTGGGTCTGTTGCTCGCCACCAGCAGTGGCAGCTCGGACATCTCGGGTGAGGCCGTCGAGGCGACGGAGATCCTCGGCCTGCACGTGGCGACGGCCGCAGCGCACCTGCCGCTGCGCTGAGCGGGCCTGTCGGCCGGGCGCGATCCAGCGCCCGGTAGGTTCCGCGCATGCTGTCTGGAGCCAAGATCCTCATCACCGGTCCGGCCGGTCAGATCGCGTTCCCGCTGGCCGCCGAGCTGGCCAGGAACAACGAGGTGTGGGGCATCGCGCGCTTCAGCGTGCCCGGCAGCAAGGAGCGGGTCGAGGAGATCGGGGTCCGCCCGGTCACCGGCGACCTCGGCGCCGGACAGCTCGACGAGCTGCCCACCGACTTCGAGTACGTGCTGCACCTCGCGGCCGACCAGTCGCCGGGGCTCGACTACGACGCGGCGATCCGCAACAACGCCGAGGCCACCGGCCTGCTGCTCGCCCACTGCCGGACGGCGAAGGCCGCGCTCGTCATGTCGACGCACTCGGTCTACAAGCCGGTCGAGGACCCGCTGCACGTCTTCGAGGAGACCGACCCGCTCGGCGACGTCAACTCGGCGATGTCACCGCCGTACTCGATGTCGAAGATCGCGCAGGAGGCGGTGGCGCGTACCTGCTCCCGGCTCTTCGACCTGCCGGTGATCATCGCCCGGATGAACGCCTCGTACGGCCCCAACGGCGGGCTGCCCGCCTACCATGCCGACGCGGTGCTGGCCGGTGAGCCGGTGGTCACCCGGTGGGACCCGTGCCCGTACAGCATCATCCACGAGGACGACATCATCGCTCAGACCGAAGGCCTGCTCGATGCGGCCCGCGTGGGCGCCACGATCGTCAACTGGGCGGGCGACGAGGCGATTTCCGTACAAGAGTGGACCGCCTACCTGGCCGAGCTGTCCGGTCGCCCGGCGCAGCTGGAGGTCGTATCGACTCCGGGCACACTGCGCGGCTCGATCGCCGACGTCTCACGCCGCCTCGCCTACGCCGGCCCGTGCCGGGTGTCCTGGAAGGAAGGCCTCCGCCGCACGTACGAGGCACGCGCCGCGGCGCGCTAGGTCGCGTACGTCACTACTGCGAGGGGTTGACAGGACCCGGTCCACGGGACAGATCCTAGGCGCGCTTTTGCCCGGATGGTGGAAAACCACTGGCTTGCCCCTCGTTCGGCCTGCCCGCGTACGCCGGACGGCGGATCGTTATGGTGAGGCACGTGTTGCTGGGAGAGATCGCCAACGAGGCCGCAGCTGGCAGCGGCAAGCCGCTCGACGGGATACGGGTGCTCGCGCTCGAGCAGATGCAGGCGCTGCCGTACGCCACGCAGCTGCTCGCCCGCCTGGGCGCCGACGTCGTCAAGATCGAGCCGTTGACCGGTGAGCTCGGCCGGGGCTCGGTGCCGGCCATGGCCGATCCGCAGGGCCGCAACATCGGCGCGACCTTCCTGCGCAACAACCTGAACAAACGCACCATCAGCGTCGACCTGCGCAACCCCACGGGCCGGCAGCTGGTGCTCGACATGGCGCCGAAGTTCGACGTCATCGCCGAGAACTCCAAGGCCGGCTCGATGAAGAAGCTCGGGCTCGGCTACGACGACATCGCAGCGGTGCACCCGGCGGCCATCTACGTCTCGGTCTCCGGCTTCGGCAACACCGTGCCCACGCCGTACGCGACCTGGCCGGCCTTCGCCCCGGTCGTCGAGGCGATGAGCGGCATCTACGAGTACAAGCGCAGCGGTGACAACCCGCCGGTCGTGTCTCCCGTCGGCGCCCTCGGCGACATCGGCGCCGCCCTCTTCGCCGTCATCGGAGTGCAGGCGGCGCTGCGCCAGCGTGACCGCAACGGCCAGGGCCAGTACATCGACATCGCCATGCTCGACGTGCTCGTCGCAATGACCGACCTGGTGACCAACTTCTGGTCGATGGGCCTCAAGAGCGGCACCCCGGCGCAGCTGATCAACGACGGCTTCAGGGCCGCCGACGGCTGGTTCATCATCCAGGTCGGCCGCGAGGCGCAGTTCGCGAAGTTCGTCGACCTCATCGGCCATCCCGAGTGGAAGGACGACCCGCGCTTCGCGACCCGGCAGGGCTGGCTCGACCGGCTCGCCGACACCATCCGCCCGGCCGTCGAGCTGTGGGCGAGCGACAAGACCAAGATCGAGGCCTGTGACGCCATGGGCGGCGCCGGCATCGCCGCCGGCCCCTGCTACATCGACGAGGAAGTGGTGAACGACGAGCACGTCGCCGCCCGCCACATGCTCGTCGAGATGCCGCGCACCGACGGCGTCGAGCAGCCGGTGCTCATCCCCGGCAACCCGGTGAAGCTGTCCGGCGTCGCCGAGGGTCCGGAGACGCGGGTGCCGTGGCTGGGGGAGCACACCGACGACCTGCTGGGTGCCGAGCTCGGGTTGGACGCCGACGCGATCGCCGCCCTGCGGTCCGAGGGCGTGGTCGGATGAGCGCCTCCACCGAAGCTCTGGCGCCGTTGCCCCCGGTCGAGCAGATCCGGCCGGGCCTGTGGGTCGTGCCGGTACCGATCCCGATGAACTCGCTGCGCTACGTGCTGGTGTACGTCTTCGCCACCGAGCAGGGCGCGTACCTGATCGATGCGGGCTGGAACACCGACGAGGCGTTCAACGCCCTGAGCTCCGGTCTCGAGGAGGCCGGCTTCGGCATGGCCGACGTCCGCGGCGTCATGGTCACGCACATCCACCCCGACCACTACGGGCTCGCCGGGCGCATCCGTGACGCGTCCGATGCCTGGGTGTCGCTGCACCCGGCCGACGCGGCGCTCATCGAGTCGCGCTACATCGAGCCCGGCGAGCTGCTCAAGATGGTGAGCCGTTCGCTCACCCGGGCCGGCGCGTCCAAGCAGGACATCGAGCTGTTCGGCGCCGCGTCCATGCCGGTCCGCGAATTCGTCCAGGCCACGTACCCCGACGTGTTGCTCGAGGACGGCGACAAGCCCGACGTGCCGGGCTGGAACCTGCGGGCCATCCACACCCCGGGCCACTCGCCGGGTCACCTCTGCTTCTACCTGCCCGACGACCGGCTGATGCTGTCGGGCGACCACGTGCTGCCCCGCATCACGCCCAACATCTCCTACCACCCGCAGTCCGGCCCCGACCCGCTCGGCGAGTTCCTCGACTCGCTCGACAAGGTTGCCCGCGAAGAGGTCGACCTGGTGCTGCCGGCCCACGAGCACCGCTTCGTCGGGCTGCAGGGTCGCGTCGACGCCCTCAAGGCGCATCACCACCAGCGCTTCGAGGAGGCCGTCAGCTCGATCCGCGACGGCGACGACACCGCGTACGCGGTCGCGTCCCGGATGACCTGGTCGCGCTCCTGGGACCGCATCGACGGCTTCATGCGCCGCGCCGCCGTCGGCGAGGCGCTCGCCCACCTGTACGCCCTGCACGCCCGCGGGGTGCTCCGCCACGACGAGCCCGCTGAGGACTCGGACGAGCCGGTGCGCTGGAGTGTCGTCGAAGGGGTCGAGCTGTGATTGGCGTAGAGGACATCGGTCGGGTACGCGTACTGACGCTGGACCGGCCGAAGGCCCGTAACGCCTTCGACGAGGAGCACTACGACCTCGCGACCGAGGCGCTGATCGCAGCCGACGAGGATCCCGGCGTCGCCGTGGTCGTCTTCACGGGCAGCGGCGACGCGTTCTGCGCGGGCACCGACGTCATGGAGATGGCCGCGCGGGTGGCGAACCCGGCCGGCTTCCAGTCCGGCAAGCACGGCTTCCCCGGCCTGATCCGGCAGCTCACCGACTTCCGCAAGCCGTTCATCTGCGCCGTCAACGGGCTCGGCGTCGGGATCGGCGCGACGATCCTCGGCTTCGCCGACCTCGCGTTCATGTCCGACCGGTCGCGCCTGCGCTTCCCGTTCACCCGGCTCGGCGTCGCGCCGGAGGCGGGCAGCAGCCTGCTCCTGCCGCAGCTCATCGGGCGGCAGAACGCGACCTGGGCGCTGCTGTCGTCCGAATGGATCCCCGCCGAGGAAGCGGTTGCCCTGGGCATCGCCTTCGCCGTGGTGCCGCACGAGCAGCTGATGGAGGAGACCCTGCGCCGCGCGCAGGTCCTCGCGAGCAAGCCGGTGACGTCGCTGATCGAGAGCAAGGCGCTCGTGCTGGCGCCGATCAAGGCGGAGATCGACGCGGCCCGCAAGCGTGAGGACGCCGCCTTCCAGCGGCTGCTCGGCGCCCCGGCCAACATCGAGGCGATGACCGCCTTCGCCGAGAAGCGCGAGCCGGACTTCACGGGCCTGTAAACGCCTGCGGAAGTGGTCACCCCCGCCCGCGCGCCTCGACCAAAAGCACTGGGCGCGCCGGCGTAAGCGACCAGAACCGCTAGGTCTACCGGGCAGCGGCGAGCATCGCTCCCGGGCGCTCGCCGGTGGCCTGCCCGTCGAGCCAGGTGGGCGTGCCGCCGACGACGGTGGCGCGGTAGCCGCCGGGGCTCCGGCTGTAGCGCCACGCCCCGCCCGGCAGGTCGTTCTGCGCCACCTCGGTGCCGGCCGACAGCTGGTCGAGCTCGAAGACGATGAGGTCGGCGATGGCACCCGGGCGCAGCACCCCCCGGTAGGGCACCCCGAAGAAGTCGGCGAGACGACCCGTGACGGCGTGCACCGCCTCCTCGATGCTGAGCAGACCCGTGTCGCGCACCATGTGGCTCAGGAAGTACGTGCCGTCGCCGGCGCCGCTGAACATCTGCACGTGGGCACCCGCGTCGCTGGCGCCCGGGATGCCGCGCGGGTCGCGGGTCAGGCGGACGGCGGCCTCGTCGTCCATCGGCCGCTCCTTGGTACGGATGTTGCCCGCGTGGTCGGTCTCCACCAGCCAGTCCGCCAGAATGTCCGACGGGTGGGAGCCGGTGCGGGCAATCGCCTCGGCCATCGACTCACCGCTGTGCGCTCCGCCGATCAGCAGCATCCGGTCCGGGATCTTCACCGGCGCCAGCGTGTACGTGCACGCGTCCCACTCGGCACGCGCGGCGGCGCGCCACTGCGGGTCCACGAGCATCGCGCGCTTGCCCTCCAGCGGGGCATTGGCGTACGCGTGCCAGCTGGCGATGCCGCTCCACATGATCGAGCGCTCGAAGTGCATGTTGACGTGGCTCGGGCGCGGGCTGTAATTCGGGAAGAGGCTGCCGCCGCGCGCCGTCTCGGCGGCGATGAACTCCTCCAGCCGGGCCCGGGTCGCGGCGCCCGCCGACTCGAGCGCGTAGCCGGCGAACAGCAGCCGTACGCCGGCCGCGGTGGTCAGCCGCGACATCCGCTCCAGGTCGGCCAGGAAGTACTCGGCCTGCAGAAAGCGAGGCACGTACTGCATGAGCTTCCCGTGCTTGGCCAGCACAGCAATCAGCGCGGAGAGCTCGGCCTCGTCGGCGAGCCGGCTCGGCACCAGCCGGTTGGCCTTGTCGGTGTCCATCTCGGAGGTGGACAGGCCGATGGCGCCGGCTGTCAGGGCTTCGTCGAGGCAGGCGGCGAGGCGGTCGCGCTCCTCGGCGGTGGCCGGGCGCTCCCACGCGTCCTGACCCATGATCCAGACCCGCATCATCTGGTACGGCACGAAGCCGACCTGGTTGACCGCGGTGGCGTGCCGGCTGGCGACGCCGAAGTACTCCGGCCAGGTGTCCCAGTTCCACGGCACGGCCAGGTTGAACGCCTCGGCCGGGATGTCCTCGATGAAGGCGAAGAGGTCGACCAGGTCCTTGGACTCGGCCGGCCGGAGCGGGGCGAGGCCCAGCCCGCAGTTGGACATGACGATGGTCGTGCACCCGTGTGCGGGCATCGGGTCGCAGTCGGCGTCCCACCAGACGGCGGCGTCGAAGTGCGTGTGCGACTCGATGAGCCCGGGCGTCACGTACGCGCCGGAGGCGTCGAGCACCTGCTCGCCGTCGGGCTGCAAATCCGCACCGATCTCGACGATGCGGCCGTCGCGGATGCGTACGTCAGCGGCGCGTGCCGGGGCGCCGGTGCCGTCGACGACGGTGCCGCCCTTCACGAGCAGGGAACCGACCGGGGGCTGCGTCATTGCATCTCCTGACGACGGAGGCCACTGTGCCGCGTGTCACAGTGCTTCGACCGCCGTTCTACCACGCGCGCGGGGGGCCCCGGAACGACGGCGGAGGCGTCTGGGATGCTGCCGGTGACCGTCACCAGCAAGCCAGAGGAGTGCCCGCGTGCCCGAGAACGAGCCCGAGGTGGCCCCAGTGGTCAGCCCGTACACCCAGCTCGCGTCGGTGGGGCCGTACGACGTCCGCATCGGCTCCGCGCTGATCACGATGGTCGAGCCGCACGTCGGCCACGAGGTCGCCTACAACCGCTGGTACGAGGACGACCACTTCTACGCGGGCGCCATGGCGATGCCGTGGATGTTCGCCGGCCGGCGCTACGTCGCCACCAGCGACCTGCAGGCGCTCCGGCAGCCGCGGACCGGCTCGGGCGTCGCCGACCCGATCGAGCTCGGCAAGTACATCGCCATCTACTGGATCAACGAGGGCCGCTACGCCGAGCACCTGCGGTGGTCGCTCGGGATCAACAACCGGCTGCTCGCCGACGGCCGGATCTACCTGAACCGTGACCACGTCTTCACGGCCTTCCAGGAGCACATCACCGCCGTCTACCGCGACCAGGCCGGCCCGCGCGACATCCACGCCTTCGACACCCCGCACGGGGGCCTGGTGGTCGAGGTCGTCGACGCCGAGGAGGGCGCCACGACCGACGGCGTCATCGACTTCATCAAGCGGGTGCGGGCACCCAAGGCGTTCGCCGCCGGCGCGATCATGGGCATCCTGTTCACCCCGATCCCGCTGCCCGAGGACCGGATGAGCTACGTGAAGCAGGTCGAGGGCCTCGGCCGCCGCGTCACGGTGCTGTGGTTCACCGAGGGTGACGTCCGCGACGCGTGGGAGAGCGGCTTCGCCGAGGCCGTCGAGCAGGCCAAGGCCGACGGGGTGGGCACCTGCCAGTTCGTCGCGCCGTTCCAGCCGACCATCGTCGGCACCAACACCTACACCGACCAGCTGCGATAGGCGGAACGCGGACCCCATGGCAGACACCACCCCGCCCCCGGGCAGCTCCACCGACTCGATCCCGGCCCGGCTGGCGCCCCCGCGCGAGGGCATGCACCCGGACGACGAGTTCCACTACCCGACCAGCGACACGACCGACTGGTCGGAGACGTGCTGGTTCACCTTCACCGTGCCCGAGCGCAAGCTCTCCGGGCAGCTCTACCCGTTCTTCCGGGCCAACCTGAACACGATGGCGGCGGGCGCGTACTTCTGGGACCCGTCGGGCAACCGGATGGACAACTGCGTCTACTCGAAGAACTTCTGGCACCTGCCGATCCCGCAGCAGCCGCTGTCGGACATCACGATCGGCAACGGCATCCACTACAAGTGCGTCAAGCCGCAGGAGCAGTACGAGGTCAGCTATCACGACGCGGACGGCGGCGACGAGATCCACGTCGAGCTGACGTTCACCGCGGTGCAGCCGCCGCACTACCTGGGCCAGAGCCACCTCGACCAGCCCGGTCGCTACACGGGCGAGATCGTCATCCGCGGCGACAAGATGAAGGTCGACTCGTTCGGCTTCCGTGACCGGTCATGGGGGCCGCGCACGCAGCACGGCCCCGGGCTCACCGGCGGCGTGGTGCCGCACGGCGGCTACAGCTACGCGACCGCGTCCGAGCAGACCGCGTTCCACACCATCACCATGGACTGGGGCGAGGGGATGAAGAACATCCACGGCTACCTGATCCAGAACGGTGAATGGGCGAAGCTGACCAGCGGGGAGCGGGTCGTCGAGGAGCGCAACGCCGACGGCTTCCCGATCCGGGTGCGCATCACCGGTGAGGACGAGAAGGGCCGCAAGCTCGAGGCGGTCGGGATCGGCCACAACGGGCTGTCCTTCTTCATCAACCCGAACATGTACACGATGAACTGCCTGTTCGAGTGGACGTTCAACGGCACCACCGCCTGGGGCGAGGACCACGACAACTGGTCCCACCCGGCGATCCGGCAATTTCATCGGGAAAACAACTCAGCCAACCGCGAAAGGGCAGCCCAATGAGTGGCATGTTCGAGGGCAAGACCGTCATTGTTTCCGGTGTGGGCCCCGGCCTCGGCCGGGAGACGGCGCTGGTGATCGCCCGTGAAGGCGGCAACCTGGTGATCGCCGCCCGCAGCGAGGACAAGCTCGCCTCCGTCGCGGCCGACGTCGAGAAGATCGGCGGCAAGGTCGTCGCCAAGCGCACCGACATCGGTGTCGCCGAGGACCGCGAGGCCTTGGTGCAGACCGCGATCGACAACTTCGGCCAGCTCGACGGCCTGGTCAACAACGCCGCGTTCGAGGCGTCGTTCGGCGGGCTCGAGGCCACCCCCGACTCCGACTTCCGGGCGGCGATCGAGACCAACCTGTACGCGACGCTCGGCCTCACCCGCACCGCGATGCCGCACCTCAAGGCCAGCCGCGGCGCCGTCGTGATGGTCGGCTCGCAGACCATGTTCAAGCCGCCGCCGGAGGCGCTGCAGATCGCGTACGCCGCCAGCAAGGGCGCACTGCTCGGGGCCAGCCGCCACCTGGCGATGGACGTCGGCCGCGCCGGCGTGCGCATCAACACGGTGGCGCCGGGCTGGATGTGGGGCCCGCCGGTCGAAGGCTTCGTGAACTACACGGCCGAGCAGCAGGGCACCTCCCGCGACGAGGTCATCTCGTCGCTGACCTCCAACCTCGCCCTGGACTTCTTCGCCAGCGACGACGACGTGGCCGAGGTCATCGGCTTCTTCGTCAGCCCGCGGGCCAAGGGCGTCACCGGTCAGACGATCATGGTGAACGCCGGGGAGTTCATGAGCTGACGCCCCGCCCCGGGCCGGGCCGGGTTCCTGGGCTGTCGGGCGTTGACTGCACGCGACTCCTGCCGACTGCATATGTGACTGGACTACTGCTGAGGGAGGTGCCGCGTGACGGCACTCGAGATCGACATCTACAGCTCGGAACTGTTCGTGCAGGGCGTCCCGCACGACCGTTTCACGACGCTGCGCGCCGAAGCCCCCGTGTACCACCACCTCGACCCCGAGAAGGCCGAGGGCTTCTGGGCGGTGACGCGCTACGAGGACGTCGTCACGATCTCCCGTAACCCGGAGATCTTCTCCTCCAACGCGGAGACCTGTCTGATCTTCGAGATGCCCGAGGAGCAGAAGGCCGCCCAGCGGATGATGATGTTGAACATGGATCCGCCGACGCACACGCGGCAGCGGAGCCTGGTCAACCGGGGGTTCACCCCGCGCACCATCGGCAAGCTCGAGGAGCGGATCGAGAAGGTCTGCGACGAGATCGTCGACAAGGCGGTCGCCACGGGTGAGGGCGACTTCGTCACGATGGTGGCCGCCGAGCTGCCGCTGGTCGTCATCGCCGAGATGATCGGTGTCCCGTTCGAGGACCGGCACAAGCTCTTCGAGTGGTCCAACCGGATGATCTCCGACGAAGGCTCCACCACGCCGGAGGAGAGCGAGGCGGCCGCGATGGAGGTCTACGCGTTCGCCAACGACCTGGCGGCCGCGAAGCGCCAGTGCCCCGCCGACGACATCATCACGAAGCTGATCAGCCCCGACGAGAACGGCAACGTCCTCGACGAGTTCGAGTTCGACCTGTTCTTCGTGCTGCTGATGGTGGCCGGCAACGAGACGACCCGTAACGCCATCTCGGGCGGCATCGAGGCGTTCATGGAGAACCCGGAGCAGTGGGAGCGGCTCAAGGCCGACCCAGCCGGCATGAAGAGCACGGCGGCCGACGAGATCGTGCGCTGGGTCAGCCCGGTCATGGACTTCCGCCGCACGGTCATGCAGGACACCGAGCTGTCCGGCGTGCAGCTCAAGGCCGGCGACAAGGTGATCATGTACTACACCTCGGCCAACCGCGACGAGTCGGTCTTCGAGAGCCCGAACACGTTCGACGTCGGCCGCGACCCGAACCCGCACATCGGCTTCGGCGGCGGTGGCCCGCACTTCTGCCTCGGCCGTCACCTCGCCAAGCTCGAGTTGGAGCTCATGCTCGAGACGCTGGCCCGCAAGGTCGACACCATCGAGCTGACCGGCCCGATCAGCCGGCTGCGGTCGAACTTCATCAACGGCATCAAGTCGATGCCCGTGAAGATCACCGCGCGCAGCTGACGCACCGCGTAACGCCCACCGGCGCGCCCCGACCCAATGGTCAGGACGCGCCGGTAAGCACGTTCAGGGGTCCGGCCGGTTACGCGGGAGTCTTCCCACCGGTCATGCGCTCGGACTCGGGCAGGTCGAGGTAGCGCTCGAGGTTGCGGTGCGTGTTGATCAGGCGGCGCTCCTCGTTCGACAGCGTGAGGTGCGTGAAGCCGGGCTGGTGCAGACCGCGCTGCAGCTGCGGCAGCACCACCACATCCTGCCCGATCACGACGCCGGGGTGGGCGTCGTCGGCACGCATGCGTACGTCGACCGGCTTGGTACGCGGTGACCCGGGAGCGACGCGGGCCATGGAGAACATGATCAGCTCGCCCTTGTCCGGATCCGCGCCCGGCCGGGCGCACATTGCGGTCAGGTGGTCGGCGTTGGCCAGGAACGTCACGTTGGGGAAGACGTTGTACTGGTGCAGCCGGGTGATCTGGTCGGTGTCGGCCCAGCCGAGGTCGACGCCGCGCTCGGCGGCGTGAGCCCGGGTGCGGTCGGCGATGAGGTCCTGCACGGTCTGGCCGGGCTGCCGCTCGTCGGCCGGGAACGGGGTGCCGTCCGGTGCGCCCATGAGCATGCCCTGGGTGTAGACGTACGCGTCCCACACCTCCTCGTCGCTGAGCGAGCCGTTGAAGCGGGGGCTCTGGACGCCGTACGGCTGGTCGGACTTGCCGGCGTGGCCCCAGATCTGCTGCGGCGCGTGGATGTCGTCCACGCAGCGCAGCAGCTCGGGATGCAGCGTCTGGATGTGGTAGGTCTCGCTGAAGCCGTCGGCGATCGTCTTCCAGTTGGCGTCGATCTCGATCGTCACCGTCGCGTTGCAGCGGAAGTCGCCGAGGTCGGCCCAGGCGATGTCTTCGGGCACTGCTTCGAGGTACTCGACGAGCGGCATCGCATCGACGTCGAGGTTGACGAAGACCATCCGCTCCCAGCTGTCGACCTTCGCCGGGAAGAGCGGGTAGTCCGACAGGTGCAGCGAGCCGAAGCCCTTGCGCGCCGGGACGCGCTTCAGCATCCCGGCGAGGTCCCAGGTCCAGCCGTGATAGCTGCACTTGAGCTCGGTGAGGCCGGCGCCCGCACCGGTGGCGAGCGCGTTGCCGCGGTGCCGGCAGGCGTTCTGGAACGCCCGCAGCACCCCGTCGTCGCCGCGCACGATCAGCACCGAGTACGGCCCGCAGCGGTACTCGAAGTAGTCGCCCGGCTCGGCGACGTGGTCGACGGTGCAGGCGACCTGCCAGACCTTCGGCCACATCTTCTGGATCTCGAGCGCCGCGAATGCCGGGTCGTAGTAGCGCTTGGCGGGCACCAGCGTCGGGCTCTCCGGGGGAGTGCCGATCGCGTCGTCGTCCCGCTTACGCGTGGGGTTGCCCGCCGTGACAGCGCTGTCGTCGGCGAATGTCGTCATCGTGAACCTCGCACCAGCCGGCCGGGGCGGGCGCCGGTGTCCTCACCCGCCGTGAGCGTGACCTCGCCGCTCACGATCGTGGCGACGTAGCCCGTGGCCGACTGTACGAGCCGCCGGGCGCCGCCGGGCAGGTCGTACGCGACCCGGGGCAGCTGCAGCGCCAGCGCGTCGAAGTCGAGCACGTTGAGGTCGGCCTTGAAGCCGGGCTTGACGACGCCGCGGTCACCGAGGCCGTACAGCCGCGCCGTGTCCAGCGTGGTCTTGCGGACGACGAGCTCGAGCGGCAACCGGTCGTACTTCCGGTCGCGGGCCCAGTGGGTGAGCATGAAGGTCGGCATGCTGGCGTCGCACACCGCGCCGACGTGGGCGCCGCCGTCGGACAGGCCGAGTGCGGTGGCCGGGTGCACGAGCATCTCGCGGACGGCGTCGAGATTGCCGTAGGAGAAGCCGAGCAGGGCGAACATGAGCAGCTCACGGCCGTCGTGCGCCATCATGAGGTCGTAGAGGACCTCCTCGTCCGGACGGTTCATCCGGGCGGCGATGGCCTGCACGCTCTCGCTGGCGTCGGGCTCGTAATTCGGCGGCTCACCCATCGGGAAGATGCGGTCGAGGCTGGTGCCGATGAACTTCTGCGCCGCGGTGTCCTCCGAGGGCTCCGACAGGATCGCGTCGCGGACCTCCGGCTTGCGCAACTCCACCACGCGGGCGTCGAGCGGCAGGTCGGCGATCTTCAGGTAGGTCGGTCGCGTGTTGAACGGGTGCAGCGTCTGCCACCCGATCAGCAGGTTCAGCGGACGCCCGCTGACCTGGGGACGCAGGTCGGAGCCCGTGGCGTTGGCCTCGTCGACCAGTCGGAGTGTCTCGCGCCAGGCCTCGGGCGCCAGGTTGTGCTGCGACAGCCCGAAGCTGATCGGACGGCCGGTCTCGGCGGACAGCTTGCGCATCCAGGCGACCTCGCTGGCGGGCGCGAGCAGGTCCTCGCCCATGATCCCCGCGGGGGCGAGCTCGATGATGCCGGTGCCGAGCTCGCCGAGCACCCGGCCGATGCCGAAGAGCTCGTCCTCGGCGGCGAAGGTGCCGGGCACGGGCTGACCGTCGACGGCGGTGTGCACGGTCGTACGCGAGGTGGAGAAGCCCAGCGCGCCGGCCTTGATGCCGGCCCGGACGACCTCGGCCATGGCGGCGATGTCCTCGGGGGTGGCGGGCTCGTTGCGGGCCCCGCGGTCACCCATCACGTAGCCACGCACGGCGCCGTGCGGCACCTGGGTGCCGATGTCGATCGAGTACGAACGCGCGCCGATCATGTCGAGGTACTCGGGGAAGGTCTCCCAGCCCCAGGTGATGCCCTCGCTCAAGGCGGCGCCGGGGATGTCCTCGACGCCCTCCATCAGCTGGATCAGCCAGTCCTCGCTGCCGGGACGGACGGGGGCGAACCCCACGCCGCAATTGCCCATGACGGCGGTGGTGACCCCGTGCCAGGACGTCGGCGTGACGAGGTCGTCCCAGCTGACCTGACCGTCGTAATGCGTGTGGATGTCGACGAAGCCGGGCGTGACCACGAGGCCGTCGGCATCGACCGTGCGACGCGCGGACGCGCCGCTCAGGTTGCCGACCTCGGTGATGACGCCGTCATCGACCGCCACGTCGGCGGTGCGCGGCTCGGCTCCGGTGCCGTTCACGAGCTTTCCGCCGCGGACAATCATGTCGTGCATTGAGGTCCCTCCAAGGCCGCCCGGCGTCGGGCGGTTCTTGGCAGACTGTGACATGTCCTGGTGACGCGTGCCACCCCTCCGCCGAAAGCCGCCCGCTTGCAGCGGCTTCCGGCAGCGTCCGATTTGTGCCGGTGCTTATTCCTCGCCGACGAACGGGCCGAAGTTCGGGCCGCGGCGCAGGCTGTGACCACCGTCGACGTCGATCACCTGGCCGGTCATCCAGGTCGACTCCGGCCCGATCAGGAAGCGGGCCAGGTTGGCGATGTCCTCGGGCTCGCCCAGGCGCGGCAGCGGCGTGTTGACCGTGTAGCTCTCGTACACGCTCGAGTCGCGCGGGATGTTCTCCATGATCTCCGTGGCGATGAAGCCCGGGCGGATCGCGTTGACGCGCACGTTCTTCGACCCGTACTCGTCGGCGGCCACGCGCACGAGCTGCTCGATGGCGGCCTTGCCCGGGCCGTACGCGCCGAAGTAGGGGTGGGTGAGCCGGCCGGCGATCGAGGACATCCCGACGAAGGAGCCCTTGCCCGAGTCGACGAGCTTCGGCAGGGAGTGCTTGAGGGTGAGGAACGTGCCCAGTGCGTTGAGGTGCAGGACGCGGATGAACTCCGCGGTGTCCGCCTTGGCGGTCGGGCCCATGCCGCCGCCGCCGCCCGCGTTGGCGACGACGCCGGTGAGGCCGCCGGTGCGCTGCGCGGCGAAGGCGATCGCCTGCGCGACCGACTCCTCCTCGGTGATGTCGGCGGTGATGAACCGGATGCTGCCGTCGGAGCCCGCCGTGGCCTCCTCGATCCGCTTCACCGCGTCGCTCAGGCTGGACTCGGTACGCCCGCAGATCGTGACGTGGGCCCCGTCCTTGACGAGACGCTGGGCGCAGGCCCGGCCGATGCCGGTGCCGCCGCCGGTGACGAGGACGGAGTAGTCGGAGAGCTCAGCTGCCATGCGGTGAACTTAGCGGTACTGCGGCAGCGGTGATTCAACAGGTCGGCCCGTGCGGTAGGCAGAGGGGCATGTCCACACCCGAGCAGCGGTTGGCCGAGCTCGAGGCCGCCGAGCAGATCCGCAACCTGGTCTTCGGCTACGCCCGCGCCTACGACGCCCGCGACTTCGACGCGCTCGCCGCCGTCTTCGACCCGGAGACCCGCGACGCGTCGATGGCGGCGCTGCGCGAGCAGGTCCAGCCGGGTCGCACGTTCCATCTCGCGGCGGAGCCGGTGCTCACCTTCGAGGGCGCCGACGCGGCCTCCGGGGTCACGACCTGCCGGGCCGAGGCGGAGGTCGGCGAGCAGTGGATCGTGGCCGGCGTCGTCTACCGCGACCGGTTCGTGCGCCGCGACGGGCGCTGGTACCTCGCCGAGCGCGACCACCAGCTCGCGTACGCGAGCGACGTCCTCGGCCGGCCCGCGTGAGCTCCGGACCCATGACGTCGGTGGAGGAGCGTCTCGAGCGGCTGGACGCTGCGGCGCAGATCCGGCAGCTGGCGGTGCGGTACGCGGCGGCGATGCAGCGCCAGGACGGCGCCGAGCTGGCCCGGCTGTACGTCGACGACGTACGCGTGGGTGGCGGTCTCACCGGGAGGGAGGCGCTGCAGGAGGCGTACTTCGGGGACGCGCTGACCCGGCTGTCGATCAGCGTGCTGCAGCCCGGCACCCACGTGGTCGAGCTGGACGGCGAGCGACCGGACAAGGCGCGCGGCACCGTCTACACCGTCGCCCAGATCCGCGAGGGCGACCGCTGGATGCGGCAGGCCATCTGCTACTTCGACCGCTACGCCAAGCGCGGTGACGAGTGGCTCTTCGTCACGCGCGACCACCAGCTCTTCTACGGCGCCGAGCACGACCAGCGGCCCAACCACCTGCCGCCCGCCGACTGGCCGGCGCACGACACGGGCACCGGCACGCTCCCGTTCGCGTGGGAGACCTGGAAAGACTTCAGGCCGGCGTGACGACCGCGCGGCCGCGCAGCTGACCGCTGTCCAGCGCCTCGTACGCCTCCGCGACCTTCTCCAGCGGGAAGACGTCGTAGTCGCTGCGGATGAGCCCGGAGTCGGCGAGGGCCATCACGGCCTGCTGGTCGGAGATGCACGAGCCCTGGAACGTGAAGACCTGCGCGTCTTTCGGCAGTCCGCTCATCCAGGCACCCTTGAAGGTGCCGCCCGCGGCCCCGACCAGCCCGTACGCGCCACCGGACCGGGTGGAGGCGAGCCCGGCGGCGATGGTCTCGTCGATGCCGACGAAGTCGAGCACGACCTCCGCGCCGTCGCCCCCGGTGATCTCTCGCAGTGAACCGACGGTTGACCTGTCGACGCCGCTGAGCGTCTCGTCGGCGCCCAGCTCACGGGCGTAATCGAGTCGCGACTGGTGCTGGTCGACCGCGACCACCCGGGCCGGCGAGAGCGCCTTGACGAACTGCACGGCGAACGACCCCAGCCCGCCCGCACCGAGGACGACGGCGGTCGAACCGGGCTCGAGCAGGTGCAGCGCGCGCTTGACCGCGTGGTAGCTGGTGGCCCCCGCGTCGGTGAGCGGGGCTGCCGCGAGCGGGTCGACGTTGGTCAGCGGCAGCACGGCGCGCGCGGCGTCGGCGACCACGTACTGCGCGAGACCGCCGTCACGGCCGTACCCACGACCGGCCAGACCGTTGGGGCAGGCGCTGTCGAGGCCGCGCCGGCAGAACCGGCAGACGCCGCAGGAGCTGGGCGAGACGAGCGCAGCGGCGGAGCCGACGACCACGGGCTTGCCGTAGGTGTCGACCGCCCCCTCGCCGGCTTCCTCGATGTATCCGGCGATCTCGTGGCCGAGCGTGAAGGGCATCGCCCAGCCGACCGCCTCGCCGATCTCCTTCGGCATGAGGCCCATGCCGATGTCGGAGTGGCACAACCCGTTGCCGGCGACACGGAGCAGGACCTGGCCGGGACCGGGACGCGGAATGTCGACGGTCACCAGCTGAGGCGGCTGCTGCCAGTCGAGCAGTCGGTACGCGGTCATCTGTGCGGCCATGACGCGGACCCTAGCTGGGGCGCGGTGTGACGCTGGCGGGCCGGGGTGAGCCGGGAGTGGACATCGACCTGCTTTACCCTCAGACTCGGAATCTGACGGGTCGTCAGATTCGGCGATTCCCGCTAGTGACGGCTAGCACCACCACAAATTGGGGAGGCTCAGGACATGACGCTCCAGAGCGATGAGGTCACCGGCGAGAGCAACCACTCGTTCGGTGAGCTCCCGAAGATCATCAGTGTCGACGACCACGTGGTCGAGCCGCCCCACCTGTGGGAGACGTGGCTGCCGGCGAAGTACAAGGACCGTGGTCCGAAGTCCGAGCGCCGAGGCATCGGCGTGATGGAGCACATCGGCGGTGGCACCTACCGTCAGACCTTCGACGAGGACGGGCCCAAGGCCGACTGCTGGGTCTACGAGGACCTCGTCTACATCAACAAGCGCCACGTCGCGGCGGTCGGCTTCGACCGTGAAGACATGACGATGTCGCCGATCACGTACGACGAGATGCGGCCGGGTTGCTACGACCCGAAGGCGCGCATCGCCGACAACGAGATGAACCACGTCTCGGCGTCGCTGTCGTTCCCGTCCTTCCCGCGCTTCTGCGGCCAGACCTTCACCGAGGCCAAGGACCGCGACCTGGGCCTGGCCTGCATCAAGGCCTACAACGACTGGATGGTCGAGGAGTGGTGCGGCGACTCGAACGGCGCCCTCATCCCGCTGATCATCATCCCGCTGTGGGACGCCGAGCTGGCCGCTGAAGAGGTCCGCCGTAACGCCGCCCGCGGCTGTCACGCGGTGTGCTTCTCGGAGATCCCGCCGCACCTCGGGCTCCCGAGCATCCACTCCGGCTCGTGGGACCCGCTGTTCCAGGCCTGCGAGGAGACGACGACGACGGTGTGCATGCACATCGGCTCGTCGTCGAAGATGCCGGCGACCTCGGGCGACGCCCCCATCGCGGTGGCGGCGACCCTGTCGTTCAACAACGCGATGGCGTCGCTGGCCGACTGGCTCTTCTCGGGCAAGCTCGTGCAGTTCCCGGACCTGAAGATCGCGTACTCCGAGGGCCAGATCGGCTGGATCCCTTACGCCCTGGAGCGCGCAGACGACGTGTGGCTCGAGCACCGCGCCTGGGCCGGCGTGAAGAACATCGTCGAGCCGCCGTCGACGTACTTCAAGCGTTCGGTCTACGGCTGCTTCTTCCGTGACAAGCACGGCCTGAAGTCGCTCGACGAGATCGGCGTCGACAACGTCACCTTCGAGACCGACTACCCGCACACCGACTCGACCTGGCCGCACACCAAGAAGGTGGCCGAGGAGATGTTCGAGGGCCTCGACCAGGAGACGGTCTACAAGATCGTCCGCGGAAACGCGATCCGGATGCTCAGCCTCCCCGAGGACTGATCACCCCGTTCCACACGTACGGCCCCGGCGGATCCCGCCGGGGCCGTACGCATGTGCGGAGTGCTGTCAGGCGGCGAGGAGCCTGTCGAGCTCGATCAATGCCAGCGGGCGGTCCGGGCCGACGAGCACCGTCTGCATGCCGAGCTTCTCGGCCGCCGCGATGTTGCCGGGGTGATCGTCGACGAAGACCGACTCTGCGGCCGGCACACCCATCCGGTCGAGCGCGAGCTGGAAGATCCGCGGGTCGGGCTTGCGTACGCCGACGTGGGAGGAGTCGATGACGAACTCGAAGAGCTCGTCGACCGGCACCATCTTGCGCCAGCCTTCGCCGAACTCCTTGACGTTGTTGGTCACCAACGCCGTACGCAGACCGCGCTCCCGGATGGCCCGGGTGCCGTCGACCATCTTCTGACGGTCGTTGTCGACCGAGCCCATCCGGCCGAAGAGCGCGAGCACGTCGATTTCGATCTCCTGCTCGCGGGCGAGCGCCGCCAGCTGCTCGCGGGCGTCGGCCAGCGTGATCTCGCCCCGCTCCAGGCGGTGCCACGGATGGTCGCCGTCGACCTCGTAGTTGCCGAAGCAGAGCTCGAGCGCGGCCTCGGGAGTGAGACCCAGCTCGGGAGCGGCATCGGTGATGGTGGTGAAGGGCGAGGGGGTGAAGACCCCTCCGAAGTCGAAGAGCACGGCGCGCAGCACGTGGTGAGTGTGCCGTACGCGGTCCGCCGCTGGCGCTACCAAGGCTGTCCGGCGGCCAGGCGCATGAGCTCGATGCGGTTGCCGTCCGGGTCGGCCAGGAAGACGATCTGCACGATGTCGGGGTCGTCGTTGCCCGAGCGAGTGCCCTCGAGGATCGTGCCGCCGTGCTCAGTGAGCTGCTGGGCGGCGGCATCGACGTCGTGGACAACGAACGACAGGTGGGTCAGCCCGAGCTGCGTACGCCGGCTGGACGGGGTGCCGGTCGGCGTCGGTCGACGGAAGTGCAGCAGCTCCAGGCGCAGGCCGTCCTTCTGCACGAAGCACGACGTCAGGTCGCAGTCGGTGTCCATCTCGGCGAGCGGACGGTCGATCTCGAACTGCGCGAAGTCTTCGAAGCCGATGCCGTCGACATAGAAGCGCCGGGCTGCCTCCAGCTCGCGTACACAGAGCCCGATGTGCGAGGTCTTCGCGCTGATCGCCATGCCCGAACCCTCTCACGCAGGCGGATCACGCAGCCCGGTACTGTCCTGCTGCGCCCGTTCCGCGGGGCATCTTCAGCCGAGCGTGAGCAAGAGGTGGGTCAGCAGTGACGAGTCCTGCAATGGGCGGCGGGGTCAACCAGCGCGACAGGATCAAGATGTCGCAGGAGGAGATCGACGCCTTCCTCGGAGAGCGCCAGGCGATGTCCATGGCGACCGTCGACAAGGACAACCGCATCCACCTGGTGGCCATGTGGTACGGCTTCCTCGAAGGCGCTGTCGCGTTCGAGACGAAGGCCAAGTCGCAGAAGGTCGCCAACCTGCGCCGCGACCCGCGCCTGACCGTGATGGTCGAGGCCGGTGACGTGTACGACGAGCTGCGCGGCGTCGAGCTGGCCGGCACCGGCGAGATCGTCGAGGATCCCGACCGCATCTGGGAGCTCGGCGTCAGCGTCTTCGAGCGCTACAACGCGCCGTACACCGAAGAGATGAAGCCGTTCGTGGAGATCATGCTTCGCAAGCGCGTGGTCGTGAAGCTGCACGTCGAGAAGACCGTCTCCTGGGACCACCGCAAGCTGAAGGGCTGACCGGCTCGTCCAGCTCAGAATGCGGCCCGGCCGTAACGGCTAGGCCTGTCCTCCACCGTCGATGCGCTCGGCCACCTCGGTGACGTCGCCGGCTTTCAGCGTCCACTGCGGGTCGCGACGCTCCATCCAGGCGCGGGGTCCCTCGGAGGCGTCGGGGGTGCCCATGACCACGCGGTGGTACTCGGTCTCGCGCCGGATGGTCTCGTCGAGGCCGACGTCGGACCAGATGAGCCGCTTGGACAGCGCCATAGACGCGGGTGCGCCGGCAGTGGCCATGTCACGGGCGATCTCCAGTGCGGCGGGCAGGACCTCGTCGGCCGGGAGCGCCCGGTTCGCGATACCGAGCTGTGCTGCTTCGGTGCCGCGGAACGTCCGGCCGGTCAGCAGGATGTCGGCGGCCACGGCCTGCGACGTGATGCGGCGCAGGGTCCAGTGCGAGCCGGCGTCACCGAGTACCCCGCGGCGGGCCTGCGGGATCGCCAGCTTGGCGTCCTCGGCGACGATTCTCAGGTCGCACTGCAGGGTGATGGTGAAGCCGATACCGATGGCGTGGCCCTGGATGGCGGCGATGACGGGCTTGGACAGCGTGTACGGCGGGGTGTCCAGCGGCTGCGCCGAGAACTCCTTGGACGGCGCCCCGAACGACGCGGCCTCCGGGTTCATGTCGGCGCCGGCGCAGAAGGCGCGCCCGCGTCCGGTCAGGACGATCACGCGTACCGAGTCGTCGGCCTCGAGCTCGCGGAAGGCCGCCGACAGCTGGGTGCCCATGCCGCCGGAGAAGACGTTGAGCACGTCGGGCCGGTCGAGGTAGACGACGGCGACCGCCGGGTGGGTCTCGTCGCGCTCGATGGTGACCGCCGAAGTCGGGGAACCGGGCGAGTCCGTCATCAGATGCCCAGGGCTTCGCGGGTGCGGTCGAGCTCGGTGACGTCGGTGGTGGTCGGCACCAGGAACATCTCGTCGCAGCCGGCGGCCTCGGCGGCCTCCATGTTGCGGCGCAGGGCGTCGTCCGAGGACGCGGTGCAGAGGTCGGCCATGAAGCCGGCCATGTCGGGCCCGAAGATCTTCATGTAGTTGTGCGCGTACGTGTGCAGCCGCTCCTGCGCGCCGTCGCCGAGCGCGTACCAGAGGCTGGCGGAGATGTGCGGGGTGTCGGTGCGGCCGGCGTCCTTCCAGGCCTGCCGGATGCGCTCGACCTCGCCGCCGAAAGCCGCCGGATCGACATTGGCGACGGTCGCGCCCGAGTCGATGCCCATCGCCCACTGCGCCGCCCGGGCCAGCGCCTTCGGGCCCATGACGCCGGCGACGAGCGGGGGACCGCCCGCCTGTACCGGGGGCGGCCCGACCGGGTCGGCGCCCTCGAACGGCGGCTCGCCCGCCCAGATGCGCTGCATCGTGTGCACCGCGTCGTCCATGCGCTGCCAGCGGCGGGTGTACGGCGCGTCGATCGCCTGGTAGTCGTGCTCGCGCCCGCCGACGCCGACCCCGACGGTGAGCCGGCCGGTGGCGATCTGGTCGACGCTCGCCATGTCCTTCGCGACCTGCACTGCGGGGTGCGCAGGGAGGATGACGATGGTCGTCCAGAGCCGGACGCGCTCGGTCAGCGCGGCCGCCGCGGCGAGCTGCGGCACCAGCGCGTGGCTCGTATACGTCACCCGCTCGGGCACCGCGAGGCTCTCCCACGGCCCCTCGTCGACCGCGCGGCACCAGGCCAGCAGCTCGGAGCGGCCCTGCGGCAGCATCGTGGGGAGAGTCATCGAGAGGCGCACGGGTGGGACGCTAACGGATGCACTGTCGCCGGCGCCGACCCCGGCTGTATGCTCGTATGCATGCGAACGACCATCAATCTGCCTGACGGTCTCGGTGAGGCGGCCAAGCAGCGCGCCGCGAAAGAAGGGCGCACGTTCACGAGTCTCGTCGAGGAGGGCCTTCGCGCTGTCCTGGCCGCGCAGGCGCGGTCCGGTGAAGCGCGGCGCCTACCCGAGTACGGAGACCCGCAAGGCCGTTTTCGCGTCGACATCGCAGACGGCCCCGCCTTGTGGGAGGCGCTCGACGAGGAGCGCGCGTGATCCTTCCGGACGTCAACGTCCTCGTGTACGCCTTCCGCCGGGAAGCCGAGGACCATGACCGCTATGCAGACTGGCTTTCAGAGGCTGTCGCGCAGGCTGAAATCGCGCTGGTCGACACGGTGTTGACCGGCTTTCTGCGGGTTGTGACCAGCCCGCGGATCATGTCCGACCCGGCGCCGACGGCTCTGGCGCTCAGCTTCGTCGAGGCTCTGAAAGCCGCACCCAAGGCCCGACCCCTGTCTCCGACACCGGCGACGTGGGACAAGTTGCGCACGCTCATCGCGCAAGACCCGCAGATCCGGGGTCCGCTCGTACCCGACGCCTGGTTGGCGGCGCTGGCGTTGTCGCATGGCAGCCGGCTGGCGACCGCCGATCGGGGCTTTGCGCGCTACACGGGGCTCGACTGGTTCGTTCCCGTGCTGCCGGGCTCGCCATGAGCCGGTGATCGTCGACGAGCAATGGATCGAGATCCGCCGGGCTCGATGACGCCCGCGGTGAGCACCGCGGCGGTGCCAACTCCTTGCTTACCGTATGGAACTACCTCTAGGTTGACGGTGATGCCTCCGTCCACCGCCCCGACCGGCCGGCTGTCGAGCGCGCCGACGTCGGACCTCGAGCGCATCGAGCGCGCGCTGGCCGACCTGGTCCGGCTCACCTCGTCGCCCCGGCTGCACGCCACCCGCGTACGCGGCAACGGGGTCGAGCTCAGCCGTACCTCGATGCGCTTCCTGACGCAGCTCGACGAGCTCGGCCCGGCCTCGGTGTCCAAGCTCGCGGCTCGCATGGACCTGTCTCAGCCCACGGCGAGCCGGGCCCTCCAGCAGCTCGAGGCGGACGGGTTCGTCCTGCGTACCGGCGATCCGTCCGACGGCCGGGTCGCGCACTACACGGCGACGCCCGCGGGGCTGGAGGCACGCGCCCGGATGCAGACGTTCATGACCCAGCAGTTGGCGGACGCGCTGCGCGAGCTCGAGCCCGACGGGCGTAGACAGACGGCAGACGTGCTCACCGACCTGGTCGCCCGGCTGTCCGTGACGCAGACCCGCAGCTGAGCACCCACCCCGACATCCCGAACCCTTCACACCCCGACCTCGACGATGAGGAGATCCCTTGACGACGGCACCCGATGCGGTCACGACCCCGCAGTGGCTGAACGACGTACGCGCCCGGCTCGGTGAGAGCGGCGACCCGCAGGTCGCCCGGCATGCGGTCAACACCGCCGCCATCGCCGACTGGGCCGACGCGATGGGCGACGACAACCCGGTCTTCACCGACCCCGCGTACGCGGCCGGCTCGGTCTTCGGCGGCATCGTCGCGTCACCGGTCACGCTCGACATCTGGGACCGTGGCGGCCTGAAGCAGGAGCGGTCCACGACCGACCCGCGCGGCAAGGCGCTCTCGGCGCTCGACGCGGCCGGCTTCACCTCGGTGGTGGCGGTCAACTCCGAGCTGGAGCTGAAGCGCTACTTGAAGCCCGGTGACGTGCTGCAGAACGTGCAGATCCTCGAGTCGGTCTCCGACGAGAAGGTGACCGGCCTCGGCGTCGGTCACTTCGTCACCACCCGCCACCGCTACACGACGGCGGAGGGCGAGCACGTCGGTGACCTGCTCTTCCGCATCCTCAAGTTCCGTCCCGGAACCGGCCGGGTGGCCCCGGCGCCGGCCGGCGGTCCCGGCCTCGACACCAGCCCGAGCGCGCGGCCGCGGCCGGGCATCAACGGCGACAATCTCTTCTTCTGGGACGGCTGCCGGCAGCGCGAGCTGCGCATGCAGCGCGATCCCGCGACCGGCGAGCTCTTCCACCCGCCCGGCCCTCGGCAGGACCCGGCGACCGGCTCCTGGGAGCTGCAGTACGAGGTGTGCTCCGGCCGCGGCCGGCTGTACTCCTTCGCGGTGCCGCACTACCCGCAGGTGCCCGGCTTCGAGTACCCCGTGATCGTCGGGCTGGTCGAGCTCGAGGAGGGTCCCCGCATCGTCAGCAACATCGTCGGTGTCGACCGCGAGGCGCTCGAGATCGGCATGCCGCTCGAGGTCACCTGGCTGGACTCGCATCCCGCACTGGTCGAGGGGGCGGACGACTCCCGCGGGCCGATCACGATCCCGCAGTTCCGCCCGGCCGCACCGCAGCGGCGCGAGCAGACGCGCACGGCCGACAGCGTCAGCGTCGGTGAGAAGCTCGCGACCTGGGTCAAGGACATCACCCCGACCCAGATCGTCAGCGGGGCGCTCGCCACCCGCGACTTCCAGGACGTGCACCACGACCGCGATCTGGCCCACCAGCGCGGCTCGAAGGACATCTTCCTCAACATCAACACCTCGGTCGGCCTGATGTCGCGGTACGTCGGCGACTGGGCCGGGCCGGAGGCCGTCGTCACCGCCACCCGGGTGCGGCTCGGCGCACCGGCGTACCCGTACGACGCCCTCACCTTCACCGGCGAGGTGACCGAGGCCGACGCGGCGACCGGCCGCGTGGTGGTGCGCGTCCGCGCCCGCAACAGCCTTGGCGACCACGTCAGCGGCACCGTCGAGCTCCTGCTCCCCGGTGGATCCGACTACCCCGCTCAAATGTCAGCGAAGGGCAGCGTCTGATGGCACGGCACGCATACGCGGGCAACACCGCGATCGTCGGGATCGGTGCGACGGAGTTCTCCAAGGCCTCCGGCCGCAGCGAGCTGCAGCTCGCCCTCGAGGCGTGCAAGGCGGCCTGCGCCGACGCCGGGCTCGACTCGAGCAAGGTCGACGGTCTCGTCACGTACACGATGGAGACCAACCCCGAGAACGAGATCATGCGCGGGCTCGGCATCAAGGAGCTCAAGCACTTCAGCCGGGTCCACTTCGGTGGCGGGGCGCCGTGCGGCACCGTCGAGCTGGCCGCCATGGCGGTCAACGAGGGCGTCGCCGACTACGTGCTCTGCTACCGCGCGTTCAACGAGCGCTCGGGCCGGCGCTTCGGGGCCGGCGTGCACGACCGCACCCCGGGTGCCACGGCCGAGGAGGCGCAGTTCGCCTGGACCTCGCCGTACGGGCTGCTGACCCCGGCCAGCTGGGTCGCCATGTTCGCGACCCGGATCATGCACGAGTACGGCGTGACCAGCGAGGACTTCGGCCGGGTCGCGGTCGCGGACCGCAAGCACGCCGCCACCAACCCGGCAGCGTTCTTCTACAACAAGCCGATCACGCTCGAGGACCACCAGAAGAGCCGCTGGATCGTCGAGCCCCTGCACCTGCTCGACTGCTGCCAGGAGACCGACGGCGGTCAGGCGCTGCTGGTCACCACCCTCGAGCGGGCGCGTGACCTCAAGGGCCAGACGGCCGTCATCAACGCCGCAGCTCAGGGAATGGCCGACGAGCAGCAGATGATGCGCTCGTACGCCCGCGAGAGCCTGGTCGGGCTGCCCGAGATGGGCACCTGCGCCCGGCAGATCTGGGAGAGCTCGGGCCTCGGCCCGGACGACATCCAGACCGCGGTCATCTACGACCACTTCACCCCGTTCGTCCTGCCGCAGCTCGAGGAGTTCGGCTTCTGCAAGCGGGGCGAGGCGAAGGACTTCATCGCGAACGGCGCGATCGAGCTCGGCGGACGGCTGCCCATCAACACGCACGGCGGCCAGCTGGGCGAGGCCTACCTGCACGGCATGAACGGCATCGCCGAAGGCGTGCGCCAGATCCGCGGCACCTCGGTCAACCAGGTGCCCGACGTACACAACGTGCTGGTCACCGGGGGTACAGGCGTACCCACCAGTGCCCTGCTTCTCGGACAGGAAGGCTAGACATGGGTCAGTTGGACGGGCGCGTGGCGCTCATCACCGGCGGCGGTGAAGGCATCGGCCGCGGGCTCGCGGCGGCGTACCTCAAGCAGGGCGCGAAGGTCGTCATCGCGGAGTACAACGACGCGCTCGGCCAGGAGACCGCGAAGGCGCTGGCGAACGAGACCGGCGGCGAGGCCGTGCACATCCGCACCGATGTCACGAAGAAGGACGAGATCCAGGGCGCCGTCGCCGAGACGGTCAACCGGTTCGGCACCATCGACATCCTCGTCAACAACGCCTGGAGCGGCGGCGAGATCTCGCGCGTCGAGCGCAAGGCCGACGAGACCCTCGCGAAGGCGTTCGCGGTCGGCTACTACGGCCCGTTCTGGGCGATGCAGGCCGCCTACCCGACCATGAGAGCCAACGAGTACGGCCGCATCATCAGCCTCTGCTCGCTCAACGGCGTCAACGCCCACATGGGCAGCACCGAGTACAACTCGGCCAAGGAGGCGCTGCGTGCGCTCACCCGTACCGCCGCCCGCGAGTGGGCCGGATACGGCATCACGGCTAACATCATCTGCCCGGGTGCCAAGAGCGCGGCGTCCGAGCGGGTGTTCGCGATGAACCCCGAGCTGCTCATCTCGGCCGAGGCCGCCAACCCGATGGGCCGCATGGGCGACCCGGAGAGCGACATCGGCCCGGTGGCGGTGTTCCTCGCCAGCCAGGGCGCGAGCTACCTGACCGGCAACACGCTCTTCGTCGACGGCGGCTCGCACATCAACGGCAGCGCGTGGGCGCCGGACCTGCCGGAATGAGCTCACCCGCGGGTCGACCGACCGCGATGGTGACCGGGGCCAGCCGGGGGATCGGGCGCGCCATCGCGCTCTCCCTGGCCGGCGCCGGCTACGACGTCGCGATCACCGGTCGCACGGTCACCGAGGGCACGTCGGACGAGGGGCTGCCGGGCAGCCTCACGTCCACCGCCAAGGAGATCGAGGCGCTCGGTGCGCGGGCGCTGCCGGTGCCGATGGACCTGCTCGACCGGGACGCGCTGGTGCCGGCCGTCGAGACCGTTCTCGATGGCTTCGGCTACCTCGACGTGCTGGTCAACAATGCCATCTCGGTGGGCGCCGGCAACGATTCGCTCTTCCTCGACGTCGACATGGCCGACGTCGAGCGGCGCATCACCGGCAACCTCACGGCGCAGCTGGTCGTCACTCAGCGGGCGCTCAAGGCCATGGTCGGGCGCGGCGGCGGCACGGTGGTGAACATCACCTCGGGCGCGGGCATGACCGCGCCGCCCGGGCCGATCGGCAAGGGCGGCTGGGCGCTGAGCTACGCCGTCTCCAAGGGCGGCTTCCACCGCGCCGCCGGCGTCATCGCCGCCGAGCTCGGCGACCAGGGCATCCGGGTCTACAACCTGCAGCCCGGGTTCGTGGCCACCGAGCGGGTGCAGCTGCAGCCGCAGCTCTCGTGGATCAAGGATCAGGGCAACAAGCCGGAGCTGATCGGGCAAGTGCTGCTGTGGATGCTTCAGGCGCCGCCGGGCGAGATCCGCAACGGCAAGACCATCCACGCGACCGACGTGGCCCGGAAGCTCGGCCTCCTGACGGAGGACGGTGCGGCGGGCGATGCAGGTCTCTACCGCTGACCGGGTTCAATAGCACCGGATGACCAGCACCCAGGTGCCGGAGGGGGCGACAGCGTGCAGCGGCTGAGCGGCGTCGATGGTCTCTTCGTCGAGATGGAGACCAAGCGGATGCCGCAGGCGGTGGTCGCGGTGCTCGTCCTCGACCCGTCCGGCATCCCGGGTGGCTGCACGTACGAGGTCATCCGCGATCACTTCGCCTCGCGGCTGGACGAGATCCCGTCCTTCCGGCGGCGCCTGCTGCACGTGCCGCTGCGGCTCGGCCGTTCGATCTTGGTCGACGACCCCGACTTCGACGTCGACAACCACATCCACCGGGCCGGCCTGCCCGCGCCCGGGAGCCGGCGCGAGCTGGCCGAGTTCGTCGCCGATGTAGCCGGCCGCCCGCTCGATCGCGCGCGTCCGCTGTGGGAGGCCTGGGTCGTCGAGGGGCTGGACGAGGGCAACATCGCGCTCGTCGCCAAGACCCACCACTCGCTGATGGACGGGGTCACCGGCGCCGGCTTCATCTCGCGGCTGTTCGACCTGACCCCGGTGCCGGCCGGGGAGACACCCGACGACGTGGCCGTCGCGCCGCTGACCCCGAGCCTGTGGGCGCCGCCGCGGCTTCCGTCACCCCTCCGGCTGCTGGCCGAGGCGGTGCCGCACGCGGTCACCGAGCCGGTCGGCTTCGCCCGCAGCGGCGTCGGGGCGGCGAAGGGGGTCGTGTCCTTCCTGCGCGAGGCAGTGCTGCGGCCGGACGGTGTTCCGGCACCCACGCTGCCGTTCACGGCGCCGATGACCCCGTTCAACGGGTCGATTTCCAGCCGGCGCACGATCGCGTACGCCCGGGCCGAGCTCGCCGACCTCAAGACGATCAATTATGCGTACGGCTGCACGGTCAACGACGTCGTCATCACCGCCTGCGGGCTGTCGCTCGGACGCTGGCTGCACGACCACGGCGGCGTGCCCAAGCGGCCGCTGGTCGCCACCCTGCCCGTCGCGGTCAGCGACACCCGTCGGATCACCGGCAACAAGGTGTCGACGATGTTCGTCAAGCTGCCGACCACCGCGGACGACCCGGTGGCGGCGCTCGAGTCGGTGCGCGGCGACTCGCTGCGGGCGAAGAACCTGCACCGGGCGCTCGGCGCCGAGACCATCATGGAGCTCGCGGAGCTGGCGCCGCGGATCCTGACCAACCTGGCCACCCAGCTGTACACGGGGTGGAACCTGGCGAACCACCACCGCCCGGTCTACAACGTGATCATCTCGAACGTGCCGGGCCCGCCGATGCCGCTCTACATGCAGGGGGCGCGGCTGCTGGCGTTCTACCCGCACGGCCCGATCTTCGAAGGCACCGGCCTCAACATCACGGTGATGAGCTATCAGGGCAGCGTCGACATCGGCGTCATCGGTGACCGTGAGTCGGTACGCGACGTCGAGCAGATCGCCGACGGGTTCGTCAGCGCGGTGGCTGAGCTCCTGGCGCGTGCGTCCGCGCAAGCGCCGTCGCCGTCGACCTGATCAACTCAGTGCACCGCTAGATTTCACAGCTGTCCGACCCGATCCCGCTGGAGACCGTCTTGTCTGCGTCCTCACCCCTGTTCGACGTCGCCACCTTCTGGGAGCTGGTACGCCGGCGCGCAGACGCCACGCCCGACGCGCCGATGCTCTACGACGAGGCCGGGCGCAGCGTCACCTTCGGTGAGTTCGCCGACCGTGCCGAGCGCGTGGCGGCGGGGCTGCACAAGCTCGGCGTCGGTCCCGGCACCCCGGTGAGCTGGCAGCTGCCGACGCGCATCGAGACCGTGATCATCTCCATGGCGCTCGCCCGGCTGGGTGCGGTGCAGAACCCGATCATCCACATCTACCGCGAGCGCGAGGTCGGCTTCGCCCTGCGCCAGACCGGCGCGAAGCTGTTCATCATCCCGGGCGTCTGGCGCGGCTTCGACTACGCGACGATGGCCGAGCGGCTCGCCGCCGACCTGCCTGAGGCGCCGACCGTCCTCGAGGCGTACGACGCGCTGCCGGACGGCGACCCGGCCGATCTGCCGCCCGCGCCGACCTCGACCGACGAGGTGCGCTGGATCTACTACACCTCGGGCACGACCAGCGACCCCAAGGGCGTCAAGCACACCGACGGCACCCTGCTCGCCGGCGGTGTCGGCATGGCCGTCGCGCTGGAGATGTCGCCCGACGACGTGGGGTCGATCGCGTTCCCGTTCGCGCACATCGGCGGCCCCGACTACCTGGTCACGGTGCTCGCGTACGCCTTCCCGGTCGTACTGATCGAGGCGTTCAACGCCAAGGCGATCGCCGAGACCGTCAACCGCTTCGGCATCACGATGGCGGGCGGCAGCACGGCGTTCTACACGACGCTGCTCGGCCTGCAGCGCGAGTACACGGCCGGCGGCGGTGAGGGCAAGCTGATGCCGTCGCTGCGGCTGCTCTCCGGCGGCGGGGCACCCAAGCCGCCCGAGGTCTACTTCGAGGTCAAGCGCGACATGGGCATCCCGGTCGCCCACGGCTACGGCATGACCGAGGTGCCGATGATGTGCCAGGGCTCGCCGGACGACACCGACGACCAGCTCGCGTACACGGAGGGCGGGCCCGTCCGCGACTGCACGATCCGGGTCGTCGCCCCCGACGGCAGCGACGCGCCGCGCGGCACCGAGGGCGAGCTGCGGATGGGCGGCCCCATGGTGTGCAAGGGCTACACCGACCCGTCGCTCGCCGCGGACGCCTTCGACGAGCAGGGTTTCTTCCGCACCGGCGACCTCGGCATCATGCGCGAGGACGGCCACGTCACGATCACGGGACGGCTCAAGGACGTGATCATCCGCAAGGGCGAGAACATCTCGGCCAAGGAGATCGAGGACCTGCTCTACCAGCACCCGCAGGTGGCCAACGCCGCCGCGATCGGACTGCCCGACAAGGATCGCGGCGAGCGGGTGTGCGCCGTCATCGAGACGGCTCCCGGCCAGGAGCCGATCACCTTCGAGGAGATGACGTCCTACCTCAAGGGCGCCGGGCTGATGCTGCAGAAGGTGCCCGAGCAGCTGGAGTTCGTCGACGAGATGCCGCGCAACGCCACGATGAAGATCCTCAAGCACGAGCTGCGGTCGCGCTTCGCGGCCTGACCGCCACCACGAGGAAGGGCCCCGGGATCGTCGATCCCGGGGCCCTTCCTCGATGCGCTGCTCAGCTGCTGGATTCAGCCTTCTTGGGCGGGGTCCAGCTGGTGACCAGCATGGCGATGGCGCCACCGAGTCCCAGCACGACCGCGATCAGGAAGCCCCAGATGCCGTGCCACGGCTCGTGGTCGGTGAAGCCGAAGGCGTGGTCCAGCGACCACTTGCCGGGGCCGAGGATGGCGACGGCCACACCGATGACGCCGATCATCAGCACGTACTCGTAGCCCTCCTTGAAGACGAAGAAGCCGTTGGTCCGGTGGGCGACGATGCCGGCGACGGCCATCAGGCCGACCGTGGCGGCCGCGGCGAGCGGCGTCAGGAAGCCGAGGGCGAGACCGAAGCCGGCGGCGAACTCGAAGATGACCGACATCCAGGCCTGGACGATCGGGGGCTTCAGGCCCATCGAGCCGTACCAGCGGGCAGCTCCGGCGATCCGGCCGCCTCCGAAGAGGTGGTTCCAGCCGTGCGCGACCAATGTCAGCCCCACCACCAGCCGGATGATCAGCATCCCGATGTTGTAGCTGTTCTCCGTGAGCATGAAGCCTCTTCCTGGCGGGCGTTCGGTCGTCGTTCGACCGTCGTGATGCGGCCATGTGATGACAGGTCTGTGAGCCGTGGCGTGGCCACGGTCGTGGGAACTCTAACGCGGCCCCCAGCCCGGCCCGAGGTGGTTGGTCACACCGGCGCCTGCGTCGTACCGGTGGCCCGGGCGCGATGCTGACCTAGGGTTGACGCATGTCTCGTCCCGGCGGCCACCTGCTGACGGCCGGCCTGCTCGAAGCGCTGACCACGTACGACGTCTACCGCCCGCTCTCGCGACGCGGCCCGCTCTCCCCGTTCGTCTTCTTCAGCAGCTGGCCGGTGTCGGAGCTGCCGCTGCAGACGGCGGTCAGCCAGCTCGCGCTCGCGGTCGGCCTCTCGCACCGGGCCGACCTGCGCACCCCGCGGGGCAAGGCGGGGCTCGCGCTCACGGCCGCCAGCGTGGCCGGCCTCTACGGCGTCCACCGCAAGGCGTCCGAGGTCGCGGGGCTGCTCGAGCAGGCGCTCGTCGACGGGCTCGGCGCCGACTACCGCACGAAGATCCGCCGGCCGGCCTGGCCGCTCGACGAGCCGGCCGCCCGCAAGCGTCCGAGCGCCGCCCGCTCGCTGCTCGTCCGCCGCCGCTTCGCCCACGGGCGTGACCTGTCCTACGGCCCGCACGGCAAGCGCAACCTGCTCGACGTGTGGCGCTCGGAGGACCTGCCGAAGGACGCCAAGGCGCCGGTGCTGCTGCAGGTGCCCGGCGGGGCGTGGGTGACCGGTCACAAGCAGAACCAGGCGTATCCGCTGATGAGCCATCTCGCCGCGCGCGGGTGGGTCTGCGTCTCGATGAGCTACCGGCTCTCGCCGCGGGCGACCTGGCCGGACTTCCTCATCGACGTCAAGCAGGCGATCGCCTGGATCCGGGCCAACATCGCCGATCACGGCGGCGACCCCGACTTCGTGGCCATCACCGGCGGGTCGGCCGGCGGTCACCTCGCCTCGCTCGCGGCGCTCACCCCCAACGACCCCGCGTACCAGCCCGGCTTCGAGGACGTGGACACGTCGGTGCGGGCGGCCGTGCCGCTCTACGGCGTCTACGACTGGGTCGACGACGAGCACCTCGGTCACGCGAACCTCCCGCGGCTGCTGCAGTGGCTGGTGGTGAAGAGCCGCTATTCGGCGGACGACGAGAAGATCAGCGCCGCCTACCGGGCGGCCTCGCCGATCGCGCAGGTGGGGCCGGATGCGCCACCGATGTTCGTGCTGCACGGCACCAACGACTCGCTCGTGCCCGTCGAGCAGGCGCGCGCCTTCGTGTCGCGCCTGCTGTCGACCTCGCAGTCGTCCGTCGCGTACGCCGAGCTGCCGTTGGCGCAACACGCGTTCGACGTGCTCGGCTCGGTACGGGCGGTCGCCACAGCACAGGCCGTCGAGCGCTTCCTGGGCTACGTGTACGGCACCCAGGCCGGTCCGACCCCGTCGCGCTAGAGGGTCGCGGCGTGGGCGAGCACCTGCTCGCGCGTCGCCCGCTCCACCAGCAGCGGCCGGTACTTGCCGAGCAGCACCGGGGCGCTGATCGTCGCGACCGCCACCAGCTCGTCGCCGGCGAAGTAGCCGGCCACCAGCTTGCGCGGGCCCGGCGCCGAGAGGTCGGCCGGCTCCTCGCCGTGCAGGATCTCCACCGAGTCGGCGAGGCCGGGGCGGCCCATCAGCTGGATCTTGCGGCCGTACTGGTCGGACCAGAAGTACGGAACCATCGGCTCCGGCTGCGCCGACTGCGTACCGCCGAGGTCACCCAGCAGCGCCGCGGCGAGGATCGGGGCCTGCTCGACGGCGGTGGTCCAGTGCTCGAAGCGGGTGTGGTCACCGTGGGCGTCGTCGTGCCAGGCGGCGACGTCACCGAGCGCGTAGAGCGCGCCGTAGCCGTCGGGCGCCCCGAGCACCCGGCCGTGCTCGTCGCACGGCACCCCGCGTGACCAGTCGCCGAGCGACGCGAGCCACTCGGCGTTGACGACGGTGCCGATCCCGACCACCGCGATGTCGGCCTCCAGCGTGCTGCCGTCGGCGAGCTGCACGTGTACCGACTCCTGCGAGTCGAGCACCGCCTCGACGCCGGTGCCGGTGAGCAGGGTGACGCCGTACCGGGCGGCGAGCCGGCCCGAGATGCCGCCCATCAGCTCACCCAGGTTGCGCGAGTAGGGCACCGGCAGCGCCTCGATCACGGTGACGGCGAGGCCGCGGTCGCGTGCGGCCGTCGCCACCTCGGCGCCGATGAAGCCGGCGCCGACGACCAGCAGCGACGACGAGGTCTCGAGGGCGGCCCGTAACCGGAGCACGTCGTCGAAGGTGCGCAGCAGGTGCACCCGCGGGTGACCGGCCAGGGCCGGGAGCTCGCGGGCGCGTACGCCGGTCGCGATCACCAGCGCGTCGTAGGCGACCGTGCCGGCCTCGACGTCGCCGTCCGGGCCGCCGGTCGCGATCCGCACCGCGCCCGGCTCCAGCCCCACGGCCCGCACGCCGGAGCGCAGCTCGAGCCGGAGCGACTCCTCGTTGCTCTCCTCGTGCCAGAGCGGGAAGGGCTTCGGGTCGACGTCGACCTTGAGCATCCGCTTGGAGAGCGGGGGACGGTCGTACGGGCGGTGGGTCTCCTCGGAGAGCATGGTGAGCCGGCCCTCGAACCCGGCCCGGCGCAGCTCCTCCGCCGATTTCCAGCCGGCCAGCCCTCCACCGACGATCACGATGTGGCTGGATTCGGCGGTCATGCGGTGGATCCTCCCGACGTTTCGGACGCACGGACGTGCAGCTATGTCACAGCCTCGTCCAGGTTTCTTTCGAGTCGGACACCGGGACCGATAGGGGGAAGAGGGTCATGCACCGACTCGGGGGGTTCCATGGTGCCTACTTCTGGCGCGGCATTCACCGCAACGCCGGCATTCACGTCGTCGCGGCCGGGATCGTCCCCGGCCGGTCCGGTGCCGCCCGACCGGCGGCGGGGGCTGCCGCGCGACCCGTTGCTCGCCGCCGTCGCGATGCTGCTCGGCGGGGAGGCCCTGGCTCCGGTACGCACCCGGCTGGTGCGCCCCGGTGACGTGCTCGCCGCCGCGGGCGAGCCCGTCCGGGCCGTGTACGCGGTGCTGTCCGGCAAGGTCGGCGTGTACGACCTGGTGCCCCGCTCCGCCACCCGCATCCGGCAGCGACTGCGCGAGGTGCTGGTGCCCGGTCAGCGGGCGCGCGAGTGGGAGCTGCTCAGCGACAGCGCCGAAGCTCCCGACACCTCTGTCGTGGCACTCACCAGTGGCCTGGTCGCGGTCATCGACGGTGACCTGCTGCGCGACTGGTGCTCCCACCCCGAGGTCACCATGATCGTGCTCCGCGAGCTGGCCCGCGACACCCGGGAGCTGGAGCGCCGGTGCGAGCGGTGGACCGACCTGGACGTGCCCGGCCGGCTCGCCGCATTGCTGCTGGAGCTGAACGGTGCGTCGTGGACGCCCGGGGGCACGGTGCTGGTGGCGCACGGCCTGTCGCAGACCGATCTCGCCGACCTCATCGGTGCCCGGCGCGAGACGGTCAACCGGGCCGGCCGCCAGCTCGAGGCCGAGGGGCTCATCGCCGCCGGCCCCCGCAGCACGACGCTGCTCGACCTGCTGGCCCTGGCCGAGCGGGCCGGGCGTCCGGCCGCCGTCCGGTCCCCGTCGGAGCGCGCCGTATCGTGAACGTCAAGGAAGTGGCGGTCTCGGGGCCGGTTGGCCCCATGGCATCTCGCGGGGTTACCCTCCCGATGTGGAACGTGTTCTAGTTTTCCCGGACGGGGGCGACCTTCGGTGAGCGACGTGCAGCCGGGCGGCAGCCCTGACACCGTGACGACGGACGCCGCGGACCCGAGTCCCGGGTGGTCCACCGGAGGGCACGTCGGCCTCGCCGAGTCGCCCTTCGCGAAGATCGAGGACGCGCTGGCCGCCATCGCGCGCGGTGAGCTCGTCGTCGTCGTCGACGATGCCGACCGGGAGAACGAGGGCGACGTCATCATGGCGGCCGAGCTCGTCACGGCCGAGCAGATGGCGTTCATCGTGCGGTGCGGCGGCCTGGTCTGCGTCGCCCTCGAGGGCGACCGCCTCGACGACCTGTCGCTTCCGCTGATGGTGCCGCCGGACGACAACTCCGACGCCCAGGGCACGTCGTTCACGGTGTCGGTCGACGCCCGGCACGGCACCAGCACCGGCATCTCGGCCGCCGACCGCGCGCTCACCGTCCAGACGCTGATCGACCCGGCCACGGTGCCCAGCGACCTGCGGCGACCCGGCCACGTCTTCCCGCTGCGCGCCCGTCGCGGTGGTGTGCTCAAGCGCTCCGGTCACACCGAGGCCGCCGTCGACCTGGCCCGCCTGGCCGGCCTGCGTCCGGCCGGTGTGCTCTGCGAGGTCGTGAAGCCCGACGGCACCATGGCCCGCGTCCCCGACCTCATCGAGTTCTGCCACGAGCACGGTCTGCTGCTGATCTCGATCGACGACATCGTCCGCTACCGCCACCGCACCGAGCGCCTCGTGAAGCGCGTCGGCTCGGCGACGATCCCCACCGAGTGGGGCGCGTTCGAGGCGGTCGCGTACGAGTCGGTCCTCGACGGCGAGCAGCACGTCGCCTTCGTCGCCGGTGACCCGACCGGCGAGGAGCCGGTGCTGGTCCGCGTGCACAGCGAGTGCCTGACGGGTGACGTCTTCGGCTCCCGGCGCTGCGATTGCGGCACCCAGCTCGCCCAGTCGATGGACGCGATCGCCCGCGCCGGCCGCGGCGTCTGCGTCTACCTGCGCGGTCACGAGGGACGCGGGATCGGCATCGGCCACAAGCTGCGCGCCTACGGGCTGCAGGACCAGGGTCACGACACGGTCGACGCCAACCTCGCGCTCGGCCTGCCGGTCGACACCCGTGAGTACGGCATCGGCGCCCAGATCCTGGCCGACCTCGGCGTCAGCCCCATGCGGCTGATGACGAACAACCCGGCGAAGTACACCGGCCTCGAGGGCTACGGCCTGCGTATCACCGAGCGGGTGCCGCTCGCGCCGACCGTCACCGCGGAAAACCTGCGTTACCTGCGCACCAAGCGCGAGCGGATGGGCCACCACCTGGAGGGGCTCGACGCGTACCCGGCGCAGGGAGCCGGCCCCGTCAGCTAGGGCCGTACGCAGCGCACTTCGTCGATCAGCCAGCCGCGGTCCGAGCCCTGCTGAGCCGACAGCTGCCAGTTCCCGTTGCCGACGACAGCCTGGCGCCCCTGGCTGCTGCGCACGGTCCAGCCGTTC
This sequence comes from Frankiaceae bacterium, assembly GCA_965199805.1. Lineage (GTDB taxonomy): Bacteria > Actinomycetota > Actinomycetes > Frankiales > Frankiaceae > DATAZK01. Next base: position 2,460,486 of record CBDATO010000001.1, read on the forward strand.
ACGGGCGGCACGAGGTCCTGCACGCCGCCGTGGCGGGCGAAGCGCTCGGCGGCGAGCACCGGGGTGGCCGCGCCGCCCTCGGAGGTGGCGTAGTCGATGTTCACCACCGTGCCGACGGGTGAGCAGGTCGCGGCCGGAGCCGGGGCGTAGTCGATGATCACGTCACGCGAGGCCCCGCAGCCGGCGAGCAGCCCGAGCGTGAGGCAGGCCCCGGCGAGAAGAGTGCGTCCCATGCCGGTGAGACGCGTACCCGGTGACGAAGGTTGCGTCGGCCCGCGACAAGATGGGGCCATGATTCTCGACGCCTTCTCGCTCACCGACCGGGTCGCCATCGTCACGGGGGCCGGCCGCGGGCTCGGCGCCGCGATCGCCATCGGCTTCGCCGAAGCCGGGGCCGACGTCGTGATCAGCGCGCGCACGCAGGCGCAGCTCGACGAGGTCGCCGCGGCCGTCGCCAAGACGGGGCGCCGGGCCGTCACCCTGCCGCTGGACGCCACCGACCCGACATCTGCCGAGCAGCTCGTGCAGGCGGCGGAGCGCGAGTTCGGCCGCATCGACATCGTCGTCAACAACGTCGGCGGCAGCCTGCCCGGCGCGTTCCTCGACACGACACCGAAGGCGTTCAACCAGGCCTTCCAGTTCAACGTGACGACGGCCTTCTCCCTCACGCAGCTGGCCACCCCGCTGCTGCTGAAGTCGCCGGGTGCCTCGGTCATCAACATCACCTCGACCATGGGGCGCGTCCGCGAACGGGGCTTCGTCGCCTACGGCACGGCCAAGGCCGCGCTGATCCACATGACGCACCTGCTGGCCGTCGACCTGGCGCCGCTGATCCGGGTCAACGCCATCTCACCCGGCTCGATCGCCACCTCGGCGTTGGAGATCGTCAGCGGAAGCGACGAGCTGCGGGCCGAGCTCGAGTCGAAGACCCCGCTCGGCCGGATCGGGGTGCCGCTCGACATCGCGACGGCCGCGCTCTACCTGGCCTCCGACGCGGGCGCTTACGTCACCGGCAAGGTGCTCGACGTCGACGGCGGCCTCGAGTCGGCGAACCTCAGCATGAAGCTGCCCGACCTCGCGCCCTGATCGCCCTGCACAGCAGAAGCGGGCGCCATCCAGAGGGATGACGCCCGCTTCCGGCGTTTCGGGGGGCTGCTCAGCCGAGCTTGGAGAAGTCGACCTGCCCGTTGGCCATGGCCGAGGAGAAGCCGTAGTCGCAGTACAGGTTGTGGCCGTTCACCAGGGACGCGGCGTCGCTGCCGAGGTAGGTGAGCACGTCGGCGACCTGCTTGGGCGTGCAGAGCTTGCCGGTGGACTCGCCGACGGTCCAATCGATGACGGCCTCGCCCATCGTGGCGCGGAAGTCGGTCAGCAGCGGGGTGTCGATGATGCCGGGGCACGCGCTGTTGGTGCGCACGCCCTTGGCCAGCGTGGCGTGGGCCGACCGAGCGGTCCAGACCTGGTTGATCTCCTTGCTGAAGGGATAGACGTCGCCGATGAACTCCTCGTGGGAGTCGACCCACTCGAGCGTCTTGTCCCAGTCGCCGATGCCGATCAGCTCGTTGATCTCGTTGAGGCGCCGCGGCCAGCCCTGGCCGGCCATGGAGGCGGTGTTGACGATCGAGCCGCCCTGCGGGATCCGGTCGAGCAGCTGCTCGGAGAGCCGGCGCAGCGCCAGGTAGTTCACCGCGATGACAACCCGGTTGGGGAACGTGGCGGCGACACCGGCGTTGTTGAAGAGCACGTCGATGCGGTCGGGCAGCGCGGCGATGATCCCGTCGACGCCCTCCTGGCTGGAGAGGTCGCCCTTCACGAAGCCGGACATGCCCGGCAGGTCGGCCGGCGGGTCGTTGCGGTCGACCACGGTGACGGTGGCGCCGAGCTCGGCGAGCAGCGGCACCAGCGCGGCGCCGACGCCCGATGCGCCTCCGGTCACCACGGCGGTCTTGCCGGTGTAGTCGATGAATGCCATGTGATTCCTCCAGGGGACGAGCGGCAGACGAGCTGTGAAGTGCGGAAGGTGGGAGAGCGGTCGGTCAGCCGAGCAGTTCGCTGACGGTGCGCATGGTGCGGAGATCCGGCGGCAGCAGCAGGCTGGTGACGAACGAGTCGCGCCACAGCTGCAGGTCGTCCCGGAGCTTCTCCTTGGGGCCGATGAGCGTCGTCTCCTCGATGAGCCGCAGTGGCACCGCAGCCACCGCCTCCGCCTTGTGGCCGGAGAGGAAGAGCTCCTGGATCTTGGCGACCTCGGCCTCGTAGCCCATGCGCTCGTAGACCTGGGCGTGGAAGTTCATCGACTTGGCACCCATGCCACCGATGTACAGGGCGATCGTGGGCCGCACCTGATCGGCCGCGGCCTCCACGTCGGCCATCGAGTCGGTCACGATCACGGTGGTGTTGGCGAGCACCTCGAAGTCGGCGGCGGAGCTCCGGGCGCCCGGGCGGGAGAAGCCCTCGTCGAGCCACTCGCGATACATCTGCTCGTGGGCGGGCGCGTAGAAGATGGGCAACCAGCCGTCGGCGATCTCGGCGGCCAGGGCGACGTTCTTGGGACCCTCCGCGCCGAGGATGATCGGCAGGTCGGCGCGCAGCGGATGCGTGATCGGCTTGAGCGGCTTGCCGAGGCCGGTGCCGCCCGGGAACGGCAGCGGGTAGTGCGGGCCGTCGTTGGTGACCGGCGCCTCGCGGGCGAGCACGTCACGGATGATCTTCACGTACTCACGGGTGCGGGCCAGCGGCTTCGGGAAGGGCTCGCCGTACCAGCCCTCGACCACCTGCGGACCGGAGACCCCGAGGCCCATGACGAAGCGGCCGTCGGAGAGCAGGTCCATCGTGAGTGCCGCCATCGCGGCGGCCGTCGGGGCCCGGCCGGAGAGCTGCATCAGGGCGGTACCGAGGCGCAGCTTCGTCGTGTTGGCGCCCAGCCAGGCCAGCGGGGTGAGGGCGTCGGATCCCCACGACTCCGCCGTCCACATCGAGTCGAAGCCGAGCCGCTCCGCCTCCTGCACGGCCTCCAGGTGGTGCGCCGGCTTGCCGGCGCCCCAGTAGCCGAGGGTCAACCCGAGCTTCAGGTCGCCGCTCCGCTTCTCCGTTCGCGGGCCCGCGCCTCCTTCGCTGCGCTCACTCGGTCGCGACCCGCTCATCCGGACACCAGCCCACCGTCGGCGATGACGACCTGGCCGGTGACGAAGCTGGACGCCTTGGACGCCAGGAAGATCGCCGGGCCGACCATCTCGTCGGGCTCGGCGATGCGCTTCTGCAAGCTGGCCTTCTCCATCCCGGCCATGCCGGCCTCGCCCGTGTTACGGGTCATGTCGGTGTTGACCGCGCCGGGCGCGATCGCGTTGACGCGGATGCCGTCCGGCGCGAGCGAGGCGGCGAACGAGCGGGTGAAGGACATCAGCGCGGCTTTGGCGGCCGCGTACATGGCGACGCCGCCGGAGAACAGGAAGGCGCCGGCGGAGATGACGTTGACGACGGAGGCGGCGTCGCTCTGCTTCAGATAGGGCAGCGCCTCCTGGATCAGGAAGATCGGGCCGCGCAGGTTGACGTCGAACGACTTGGCCCAGGCCGTCTCGGTGAACTCACCGACCGGGAGCGCCAGCGCGTTGGCCGCGTTGTTGACGACGATGTCGACGCCGCCGAAGCGCTCGACCGTGGCCGCGACGAGGGCAGCGAGGGCCGGCAGCTCGCCGAGGTGGGTGGGCACCCCGAGGGCCGCGCCGCCGCTCTCCTTGCCGAGCTCGTTGAGGTGCTTCTCGGCCGCTGCGCAGGCCTCGGGCTTGCGGCTTGCCACCACCACGTTGGCGCCCGCGCTGACGAAGCCCTCCGCGACGGCGAGGCCGATGCCGCGGGTGCCGCCCGTCACGATGGCCACCCGCCCACCGAGGTCGAAGAGCGAGCGCAAGCCCTGTTGATCCATGAAAGGCACTCTAGAACGAGGTCAGAACGGCGCTGTCAGCGGTGAGGTGCCGTCCAGCAGGGCCTCGAGCTCGAGCCGCACGCTGGTCAGGTCGTCGGGGTCGGCCGGCATCTGCATCTCGCCGAACTGCAGCATCCGGCGGCTGATGCGGAACGCCACGATCGCGTAGCGCAGGCAGTTGTAGACCAGGTAGAAGCGCAGGTCGCGCGGGGCGTAGCCGGACAGGCGCTCGTACGTCGCGGCCAGGTCCTCGGGGCGCAGCATCTCGGGCCGGCCGGCCAGGCCGTGCTTGCCGAGCATGCTCTCGAAGAAGAAGTGCATCCACGCCATCCAGGCCAGGTCGACCTCCGGCGGGGCGACCGACGCCATCTCCCAGTCCAGGACGGCGACGGGCTCGAAGTCGCGGTACATCATGTTGCCGATGCGGGAGTCGCCCCAGGACAGCACGGTGGGGCCCTCCCGCTGCGGCCAGTGGGCCTCGAGCCACTCGAAGGTGCGCTCGATCAGCGGCGAGCGGGTGCCGTCGGACGCCGCCCACTCGTAGTAGGCGCGGGTGTCCTTCACGTGCTGGCGCAGGGCGCTCGCCTCCGAGCGCTCCGGAAGCAGGAAGGCGAAGCGCTCGTCGGCGTCCGGGATCGCATGAAGTTTGGCGAGCACCTCGACCGACGTGTCCTGCAGCTTCCGGCGGTCCTCGTCCGAGCCCTCGGCGACCCAGCCCGCCACGGCGTACGGCGGGATGTCGGTCGGGACGATGCCGTCGACCCGGTCCATGACGAAGAACTGCTCGCCGAGGAAGGACGTGTCGGTCTCCAGCCACCGCAGCGGCGGGACCGGGACGGTGGTCAGCTCGCCGATCTGCTGGATGGTCCGGTACTGGCGATCGAGGTGGTACTGCTCGAAGACGGGGGCCGCTGCGGCCGGCGGGGCGACCCGGGCCACGAGCGAGGCGGAGACGGTCTCGCCGCCCTCGGTCCACGTGGCCTCGAAGAGCAGGGTCTCGCTCGACATGCCGCTGCCGCTGGGCACGCTGAGGTCGCCCAGCACCGGGTCAGCGCCCGGGGGCAGCACCCCGGCCAGCCAGCGGGTGAGGACGGCGTGCACCTCCTGCGGGTCGCGGACCGTCGTCCGGGGCCGGGGAGCGCTGCCGTCGATGGCCCCGATGGCCGCGGGACCCTCGCCCGCCGCGGTCTGCCCGGGGGCGGCGGTCGCGTCGGTGGTCGCGTTGCTCATGCGGTAGCTGCCTTCTGACGGTCCGGACCTGTCGTTGGCTGTATACCTGAAGGTCACCTCCCGAAGGTGACGCTCCGCACAATCACTGCCGAGACATGCACACGTCGTTGCGGCAGCAGAGGTCGGTCCGCGCCAGGTGGCATGACCTGCCACCTGCGCCTTCGACCGGACGACTTCGGGAGGAAGTCGACGATCCGGTTGCAGGCGCGTACCGGAACGGGTTACATACCCACGTTGGCGGTAGTGATCTGCGCCACCTTGTTTCCCTCGGCGTAACGCGCCGGGCTCGCGTGAGCCCGCGTGCGGGGGAAACGCGGTGGCCCTCTCCCGACAGCCGGTCCTCCCCCAGCACGTGCCCAGCACCCAGGCCCACGAAAGAGGCCCCTCACGGATGCATGAGTTCCTCGTTTATGCGATCAGCGGTCTGACGACCGCTGGGATTTACGCCATCACGGCAAGTGGTCTGACGCTCACCTACGTCACGACCGGCGTCTTCAACTTCGCGCACGGTGCGACCGGCGCTTTCGCGGCGTTCGTCTACTGGCAGCTGCGGTTCGACTGGGGTCTGCCCGCGCCGTTGGCGATCGTCCTGACGCTCGGGGTCTTCGCGCCCTTGCTGGCGCTGTTCCTCGAACGCTTCATCATGCGAAGGCTGGAGGGCACCTCCGACGCGACCAAGCTCGTCGTGACGGTCGCCGTGCTGGTCGCCATGGTGGGCGTCATCCAGACCATCTGGGACCCGGAGGACTTCCGCACCACGCACGAGCTGTTCGGCGACAAGTTCAGCATCGGTGGCATCGACATCCCCTACAACGACGTCACGGTGCTGGTCCTGGCCGCGCTCGTCGCCATCGGGCTGCGGATCCTGCTGTACCGCACCCGGCTGGGTGTCGCGATGCGGGCGTCGGTGGACGACCGGTCCCTCGCCGTGCTCAACGGCTCGCGTCCCAACCGCGCGTCGCAGGCGTCCTGGATCATCGGTACCCAGCTCGCCTCGCTGGCCGGCATCCTGGTCGCCCCGAAGCTGAACCTGTCGGCGCTGCCGCTGACCCTGCTGATCGTCAACGCGTACGCCGCCTCGATGATCGGCCGTCTCCGCAGCCTGCCGATGACCTTCGTCGGTGCATTGATCGTCGGTCTCGCCAACGACCTGGTCGTCGGTTACCTGCCCAAGATCAAGACCGGTTCGCAGTACCTGAGCGGTCTGCGGGACGTCACGCCGGTCGCCATCCTGTTCCTGGCCGTGCTGCTCCTGAAGCAGACCAAGCTCCGGGGCAGCACGAAGCAGCGGACGCGTGAGATCAGTCCGACCCCGACCTGGGGGGGCAGCTTCGTCTTCATAGGCATCGTCTGTGTCGCGGCCTTGGCGGCGACACCGATCATCAGCAGCGCCGACCTGTTCGCCGCCGACGCGATGTGGGGCATCGCGATCGTCGCGCTGTCGCTCATCCCGCTGGTGGGCTACGCCGGCCGGATCTCCCTGTGCCAGCTGTCCTTCGCCGGTATCGGGGTGGTGACCGTGGCTCACGCCGGGGCCAACGGCGCCCCAGCGTCGTTGCTGTTGGCAGCGGTCATCTCAGCAGCCGTGGGAGCTCTGATCTCACTACCTGCGCTGCGCCTGTCGGGCATCTACCTGGCCCTGCTCACGGCGGCCTTCGCCGTGACCCTGGACCGCTGGATCTTCCAGCTGCCCGCGTTCACGATCTTCGGGAAGAAGTTCGACCTCTTCAACTCGGGGTCGCTCAACCTGGAACGCTTCTCGATCGGCAGCGTCGGCGTGACCTCGTCGAAGTCGTACTTCGTCTTCGGCGCGATCATGTTCAGCCTCATGGCGCTGATCGTCGTGGCGGTGCGCCGCAGCTCGTTCGGCCAGCGGCTGATCGCGCTGAAGGAGAGCCCGGCAGCCTGCGAGACGCTGGGCATGAACCCGCGTACGACGACCCTCGCGGTCTTCACGCTGTCGGCCGGTATGGCCGGCTTCGGCGGCGGCATCTACGGCGCGGCCATCCAGACGGCGACGCCGGACATCCTGCAGTTCTTCACCGGCCTCGCGATCCTGCTGACCGTCGTCCTGGGTGGTGTGAGCTCGATCGGCAGCGCGCTGTTCTCCGGGATCTTCATCGGCACCCCGCTGTCGGCGAACCTGTTCAGCGGCACGCTCACCCAGGCCACACCGATCCTCACCGGCTTCGGTGCCAGTGGCCTCGGTGACAACCCGAACGGCTTCATCGCAGCCCAGCTGCGGCCGGACTTCGCCAAGACGACGAAGTACCCGAAGCTGATCGGCGGCGCCGTGCTGCTGATCGGAGTGCTCTACCTGCTCCGTACGCAGAACATCGTCAACGGATGGGTACTGGTCATCGGGATGATGGTCATCCTGTTCGCCCTCCCCGCCATCGCCGAGAGCATGGACAAGCGCCGGGCGCGTGCCCTGGCCGGCGCCGACGCCCCGTCGCCCGACGGCACCTCGGTGCCGCTCGAGTGGCTCGGCCTCGACAAGCCCATCTCCAGCGACGACGTGCTCATCCTCGACCGCAAGCTGGCTCTCCCGGAGGTTTCCGACCGTGTCCCTGCTTGAGGTCCAAGACGTCACCGTCCGCTTCGGCGGCCACACCGCCCTCTCCGGCGTCAGCCTGAACGTCGACGCCGGCGCGATCACCGGGCTCATCGGGCCCAACGGTGCCGGCAAGACGACGATGTTCAACGTGATCACCGGCCTGCAGAACCCCACCCGCGGGAAGGTGGTGCTCGACGGCGACGACATCGGCAACAAGCTCCCCTACAAGCGGGCGCGGCTCGGGATGGCCCGCACCTTCCAGCGGCTGGAGCTCTTCGGCCAGCTGACGGTGCGGGAGAACATCCAGCTGGCGAGCGGTCTCAGCAAGCAGTGGGGCAAGAAGGACCAGCAACTGGGCGGCAAGGCAGCGACGGTCGACGAGCTGCTCGAGACGGTGGGTCTGACCTCGGTCGCCGAGCAGCGCGCCGACAGCCTGCCGACCGGCTCGGGCCGGCTCATCGAGCTGGCCCGCGCACTGGCCATCCGCCCCCGGGTGCTCCTGCTGGACGAGCCGGCCTCCGGTCAGGACGAGGAGGAGACCAAGGTCTTCTCGGCCCTGCTGAAGTCGCTGGCCGACCAGGGGATGGCCATCCTGCTGGTCGAGCACGACATGGAGCTCGTCATGCAGGTCTGCACGTACCTGTATGTGTTGGACTTCGGTCAGCTGATGGCCTCCGGCGACCCCGCGGTCGTCCGCGAGGACCCGAAGGTGCAGGCTGCGTATCTCGGTACCGCGAAGGAGGTGGCCGCATGAGCAAGGTCAAGGGCGGCACCTCCCTGCTGCCGGCCCCGGGTGCGGCGGACGACGGCGTGCCGATGCTGGAGCTGCGCGATGTCCGCGCCGCGTACGGCGCCATCGAGGTGCTGCACGGTGTCTCGCTGTCGGTGCCGACGGGTGGCGTGCTCGCCGTCCTCGGTCCGAACGGCGCCGGCAAGTCGACCATGCTGCGGATCGTCGCGGGCATGCACGAGCCGACCTCGGGCGACTACATGCTGGCCGGCCGCCGCGTCAACGGCGCCGATCCGGTCGCACTCGCCCGAGCCGGCCTGTGCACCATTCCCGAGGGCCGCGGCGTCTTCCCCAACCTGACCGTCCGCGAGAACCTGCAGATGGTCACCTACCGGGGCATGAGCCGCAAGCAGGTCGAGGAGCGGGCGTTCAGCTACTTCCCCCGGCTGTCCGAGCGGCGCACCCAGATGGCCGGCACGATGTCCGGCGGTGAGCAGCAGATGCTGGCCACCGCCCGGGCCATCGCCAGCGATCCGAGCGTGCTCCTGCTGGACGAGCTCTCGATGGGCCTCGCCCCGCTGATCGTCGATCAGCTGTACGAGGCCGTCCGCGCCATCGCCGCCGACGGCGTCACCATCCTGGTGGTGGAGCAGTTCGCGGCGGCCGTGCTCGACGTGGCCGACCGGGCCGCGGTGATGGTGAACGGGCGGGTGGTCATGACCGGCACCCCGCTCGAGGTCGAGAAGGATCTCGCTGCCATCTACCTGGGCGGCGAAGTGCACCACTTGTCCCACGACGAAAATCCGTTAGCCGACGTCGTCAACCCCGATGAGACCCCAGAGGTGACTGCATGACCACGAACACCGAGCTGCAGAAGAGCGGCGAGGCCCCGTCCGCGGTGCCCGCGAATGCGCGCGCCGATGCCTTCAAGGAAGAAGTCAAGGGCTTGAAGGTCAAGGACTCCGGCGCGTCGAAGGACCCGGTTCTTCAGAAGCTGTCGGTGGTCATCATGATCGCCGGTGTCGTCGTGACGGTCATCAGCTACTTCATGTCGCACGGCACCTCGAACACGCTCTCGCAGAACGACGCCCTGACGATCGGCATGATCGGCATCGCGCTCACGGTGTTCGGGGCAGCGCTCTTCCTGCGCTACTCGTTCTCGAACTTCCTGCGCTTCTGGCTCGCCCGCGTCATCTTCGAGCAGTCCAAGCGCGACTGACGTCGCCCGCGACACGTCGGTGAACGACGAAGGCCGTCCGGAGGGATCCCCCTCCGGACGGCCTTTCGCGTGTGCGGTGGGCTGGGCCGGTCAGGCCGGCAGGGCCGCCATGCCCGGCAGGACGTCGGCGGCGTACTGCTCCATCGCGCGCAGCAGGTCGGCCCGGGTCTTGCCCGGCAGGCTGATGGTGAGCAGCGAGACGCCGGCCTCGGCGAGCTGACCCGCCTCGTCGACGAGCTCCTGCGCGGAGGGGGGCGGGCCGGCCAGCGGATTCATGAGGCCGCTCGGCGGCGTGAAGGCCACGGTCGGCGGCGTCTCGCGCCCGGCGTCGGCCGACATCTGCCGCAGCTTGAGGATGCGCTCGGCCAGTGCCGCCGGGCTGTCGATGGCCGCGGTCTTCAGCCGCTTGGCCACGGCGCTCTCGGACATGCCGGTGGTGGGCATCGGGATCCACCCGTCGGCGAGCTCGACCGCCCGGCGCATGGCCCGGGCACTGTTGCCGCCGATCCAGAGCGGAGGGCGGGGCGACTGGAGGGGCTTCGGCAGCATCTCGTTGCCCTCGGCGTTGAAGCCGGTGCCCTGGAAGGTCACCTCCTCGCCGGACCAGGCGGTCGTCATGGCGCGGATCGCCTCGTCGGTCAGGTCGTTGCGCTGCGCCGGGTCGACCCCGAGCGCGCGGAACTCGCCTTCCATGTAGCCGGCACCGACACCGATGATCGTGCGACCGCCCGACAGCACGTCCAGTGAGGCGATCGCCTTCGCGGTGAGGAACGGGTTGCGGTAGGCGAGCACCACCAGGTTGGTCTGCAGCTTCAGCCTGGTCGTGGTGGCGGCCGCGAACGACAGCGTGACGAACGGGTCGAGGGCGTGGTGGCCCCCGTGCCGCAGCCAGTTCACCTCGGGGAACGGGTGCTCGGTGACGTAGACGGCGTCGAAGCCCTGGGCTTCGGCCGCGCTCGCCAGCTCGACGATCGCGGCGCCGCTGTTGAACTCGGGGCCGGACGTGACCCGGTGGGTGGGCAGGCCGAGAGAGATCTGCATGGCCGGTGGTGGCTCCTTCGCTCGAGTCGACGTGCGCCTGTGGCTCGTCCGCCGTGCCGCCGCCGAAGCCCGACCGTATCGACAGCGGTCACCGTTCCGCCCGCACGGGTGCCGGATGCGGCGCGCAGGCGCAGGGCTAGGTTGTGGCCAGGTTCGTTCGGTTGGCAGAGGTACAGCGGTTGGGAAAGAGGATTGCCGTGGGCTTGCTCGAGGGTCGGGTCGCATTCGTCACCGGAGCTGCGCGGGGGATGGGGCGCAACCACGCGGTGCGCTTCGCACAGGAGGGCGCGCGGGTCATCGCCGTCGACCTCTGCGGGCCCATCGCTGCCGCCGACTACGAGCTGCCGGGCCCGGAGATGCTCGACGAGACGGCCGAGCTGATCGAGAAGGCCGGTGGGCAGGCGTTCACCCGCATCGTCGACGTCCGTGACGCCGACGGGCTCGAGAAGGCCGTGGCCGACGGCGCCAAGGCGCTGGACGCCGACGGCGGGGCCTGCGACATCGTCGTGGGCAACGCGGGCATCAGCCGCAGCCAGGGCGGGCTGCTCGACACGAAGCCGGAGGTCTTCCGGGAGACGGTCGACATCAACCTCACCGGCGTCTTCCTCACCATGCAGGCCGGTGCGCGAGCCATGGTGGCCCGCAAGAAGGGCGGCTCGATCATCCTGATCAGCTCGATCATGGGGCTGAAGAGCTTCGGCGGCGTACCGGGTTACACGGCGGCCAAGCACGGTGTGGTCGGCCTGATGCGGACGGGTGCGCAGGAATTCGCGCACGCCGGGGTGCGGGTCAACTCGGTCCACCCGGGCAACGTCAACACCGACATGATCAACAATCAGGCGATCCGCAAGCTCTTCCGGCCCGACCTCGACGAGCCGACCGCGGATGACGTCCGGGGCGGCTTCCAGGGGATGAACATCATGCCGCACCCATGGGTGGAGAAGGACGACATCACCGAGGCCGTGCTGTGGCTCGCGTCCGACCTGTCGCGCTTCGTCACCGGCGTCTCGCTGCCGGTCGACCTCGGCGCCCTCACCAAGTAGGTGTCGACCCTGCATGGCTGAGGATCGCGAGTTCGTCCTGATCGACCGGCCCCGGCCGGGCATCACGCAGGTGACGCTGAACCGCCCGGAGCGGATGAACGCGATGGCGTTCGACGTGATGGTGCCGCTGCGCGACGTCCTGCGTGACATCGCCGTCGACAACGAGACCCGTGTGGTGGTGCTGACCGGCGCCGGTGACGGCTTCTGCTCCGGCGCCGATCTGACCAATTCCGGGCGACCCCCGCACACCGACGGCCTGACGCCGGTCAGCATCGCCCGGCGGGCGATGCAGGTGCTGGAGGACGTCGTCACGGCGCTTCGCTCGATGCACCAACCGGTCATCGGCGCCATCAACGGCGCGGCCATCGGCGGCGGCTTCTGCCTGTCGCTCGCCACCGACATCCGATACGCGGGCGCCGGCGCCTACTTCCGAGCGGCCGGCATCAACAACGGGCTGAGCGCCAGCGAGCTGGGACTGTCGTACCTGCTGCCGCGGGCGATCGGCTCGAGCCGGGCGTTCGAGATCATGCTTACCGGCCGTGACGTCGACAGTGCCGAGGCCGAGCGCATCGGCCTGGTGTCGCGCACCGTGCCGGACGCCGAGCTGCTCGAGGCCTGCTACGACCTGGCCGACGGGATCATCGGCTTCAGCCGGCCCGGCGTCGAGCTCACCAAGCGCACGCTCTGGAGCGGCCTCGACGCGTCGAGCCTGTCCGGTCACATGGAGTACGAGGGCATCGCGCAGCTTTTCGTGCGCATGACGACCAGGAACTTCGACGAGGCGATCCTCGCGCGCAAGGAGAAGCGCCCGCCGGCCTTCCTGGACTGAGCCTTCTCTGCACCGATCGAACCTGCCCTGCGGGGGTACGGCGGCCGACGTTAGAGTCGCCGCCATGGCATTGGCGGTCACCGAGGATCAGGTAGCACTCGCGGAAACAGTCGCGGGTTGGGCAGAGCGGGCGCAGTTGCGCGCCGCCGCGCGGGCGGAGGTCGACGTCCCGTCGTCCCTGCGTCCGGAGGTGCGTCCGGCCTGGTGGCAGGAGGCCGTGGAGATCGGTCTGCAGGGTCTCGCGCTGCCCGAGGAGACCGGCGGCTCCGGGGCCAGCGTCGTGGAGCTCGCCGTGGCCGTCGAGGAGCTCGGCCGCCACGTCGCCCACGGGCCGTTCGTCCCGTCCGCAGCGGCCGGGCTGGTGCTGCTGGCCGCGCGGGCCAGGACCACCGAGACCAAGGAGCTCGACGAGATCCTGACCTCGCTCGCTGAGGGCGAGTCGACGGCCACCATCGCCCTCGACTCCTCCGCCGCAGGCCTGGTCGCGACGGACAAGGCCGGCGAGCTCCGCATCTCCGGTGACGCGGGCCTGGCATTGGGCTTCCCGGGTGCCACCCGCCTGATCGTGGCGGCCACCGGTCCCGACGGTCCGCTCTGGGCGGTGCTCGATCTGGGCGCGGGCATCGACGCCGACCCGGTCGACTCGCTGGACGTCACGCGTCCGCTGGCCCGGGTCACCCTCACCGACGCCGTGGTGCCGGCCGAGCGGATCCTCACCGGGATCGACGCCGACCTGGTCCGCGACCTGTACGTCACCGTCGCCGCTGCCGAGGCCGCCGGCATCGCCCGCTGGGCGCAGGAGGCCGCGACCGCGTACGCCAAGGTGCGGGAGCAGTTCGGCCGCCCGATCGGGGCGTTCCAGTCGATCAAGCACCTGTGCTCCGACATGCTCGCCCGCAGCGAGCTGGCCGCCGCCGCGGCCTGGGACGCCGCCTCGGCCGCGTCCACCTACCTCGACGGCGAGGACCCGGACACCGCCCGCGAGCAGTTCGCCGTGGCTGCTGCCTCGGCCGGCGCGGTCGCGCTCAAGGGCGCGGTCGACAACGCCAAGGACAACATCCAGGTGCACGGCGGCATCGGCTTCACCTGGGAGCACGACGCCCACCTGGCGCTGCGCCGGGCGCTGGCCATGCGCAACATCCTCGGCGGCACCGGCCGCTTCAACGCCGCCGTCACCGCCCTGGGTCGGCAGGGGCTGCGCCGCCACCGCAAGGTCGTCATCGGCGAGGAGGTGAACCCGCTGCGCGAGCGCGTACGCGAGGTGATCGCCAAGCTGCCGGACGACCCCCAGGCGCGCCGGGCGATGTTCGCCGACGCCGGCCTGATGGTGCCGCACTGGCCGAAGCCGTACGGTCTCGCCGCCAGCCCGGTCGAGCAGATCGCCATCCAGCAGGAGTTCGAGACCGCCGGCGTACGCCCGGCCGACCTGGTGATCGGCAACTGGGCCGTCCCGACGATCATTGAGCACGGCAGCGAGGAGCAGATCGAGCGCTTCGTGACGCCGTCGCTGCTCGGCGAGATCGTCTGGTGCCAGCTGTTCTCCGAGCCCGGTGCCGGCTCCGACCTCGCGGCGCTGCGCACCAAGGCGACGAAGGTCGACGGCGGCTGGTCGCTGTCCGGGCAGAAGGTGTGGACCTCGCTGGCCCGCCAGGCCGACTGGGGCATCTGCCTCGCCCGCACCAACCCCGACGCCCCGAAGCACAAGGGCATCACGTACTTCCTGATGGACATGAAGAGCAAGGGCGTCGACATCCGCCCGCTGCGCGAGATCACCGGTGAGGCCCTCTTCAACGAGGTCTTCATGGACGACGTCTTCGTGCCGGACGACTGTGTCGTCGGCCCGATCGACGGCGGATGGCGCCTCGCGCGCACCACGCTGGCGAACGAGCGCGTCGCCATGTCGTCCACCAACGACATCGGCGGTGGCCTCGACGAGCTGCTCGCCACCTCCACCCCGGATCCGGTGCTCGACGACCACATGGGCGCACTGGTCGGCGGCCTGCAGTCGGCAGCGGCACTCGGGCTGCAGATCACCCTGCGCCAGCTGGGCGGGCTCGACCCGGGGCCGTCCTCCAGCGTGCGCAAGCTGGTCGGCATGTACCAGATCCAGGACGCCCGGGAGCTCGCGGTGCAGGCGCTCGGTACGGCCGGCGCCGACCTCAGCGACCCGGCGTCCAAGGCGGCGGCCACCTTCGCGTTGTCGACCCGGGCCCTGACCATCGCCGGTGGCAGCAGCCAGGTGCTGCGCAACGTGATCGCCGAGCGGCTGCTCGGGCTGCCCCGCGACTGAGGCGGCCGCAACCCGGGCTGAACGGTCCGGAGTGCCGCTCGCGCGGCACTCCGGACAAAAGCCGCCTCGATGCGCGTCGCGCTGGACCCTCGTGCTGGGTTAGCTTCCATAGCGTGCTCCTTGATTACACGCCCGAGCAGCGCGCGCTTCGCGCCGAGCTGCGTGCTTATTTCGCGAAGATGCTGACGCCCGAGGTCAAAGACAAGCTCGGCGCCGCCGGCGAGGGCAGCGAGCTCTTCCGCGTCCTGGTGCGCCAGATGGGCGACGACGGCTGGCTCGGCCTCAGCTGGCCGAAGGAGTACGGCGGCCAAGGCCGCACCGCGGTCGATCAATACATCATGTTCGACGAGGTGCAACGGGCCGGTGCGCCGTTCCCCTTCGTCACCGTGACCACCATGGGCCCCTCGCTCATGCGGTTCGGCACGCCCGAGCAGAAGGCCAAGTACCTGCCGGCGATGCTCAGCGGCGAGCTGAACTTCGCCGTCGGTTACACCGAGCCCGGCTCCGGCACCGACCTCGCCTCGCTCCGCACCTCCGCGGTGCTCGACGGCGACGAGTGGGTCATCAACGGCAGCAAGGTCTACACCTCGGGCGCCAACCAGGCCGACTTCGTCTGGCTCGCCTGCCGTACCGACCCTGACCTGCCAAAGCACAAGGGCATCTCGATCATCCTGGTGCCGACCTCGTCGCCCGGCTTCCGGTGGACCCCGCTGCGCACCGTCGGTGACGTGACCACGACGGCCACCTACTACGCCGACGTCCGCGTGCCGAAGAGCAACCTCGTCGGCGAGCGTGGCGGCGGCTGGTCGATGATCACGACGCAGCTGAACCACGAGCGCGTGGGCCTCTCGGCCCTCGGCGGTCGCTGCTGGCAGCTGTGGGGCGAGGTCCGGCAGTGGGCGCTCGACACCCCGTGGCCGGAGGACCCCACCCAGCGGGTCGCCGACCAGCCGTGGGTGCGCGCCGACTTCGCCCGGGCTTATGCCCGGCTCGACGTCATGAAGCTCATGAACTGGCGGATGACGGCCGACATCGAGGCCGACAACCTGAACCCGGCCGACTCGTCCGCCGTGAAGTTCTACGGCACCGAGACCCACGTCGAGGTCTACCGGCTGCTCCTCGGTGTGCTCGGATCCGCGGGATGGCTGCGGCCGGGATCGCCGGGAGCCGCGCTGTCCGGCGAGGTGGAGCGGGCGTCGCGCGCTGCACAGATCAACACGTTCGGCGGGGGAGTGAACGAGATCCAGCGGGAGATCGTCGCCTACGCCGGTCTCGGCATGGCGCGGAGGGCTCGCTGACATGGACTTCACGCTGAACGAGGACCAGGAGTCGCTGCGCGCGCTGGCCGCCGACATCTTCGGTGACAAGGTGAATGCCGACCGCATCCTCGAGGTCGAGGAGTCGCAGGAGCGCTTCGACCGGCCGCTGTGGGCCGCTCTGGCCGAGGCGGGCCTGCTCGGCATCGCCCTGCCGGAGGAGTCCGGCGGCGCCGGGCTCGGCCTGACCGAGCTCGCTCTCGTCTGCGAGGAGCACGGCCGCGTCGTCGCGCCGATCCCGCTGGCGTGGACCACGACCGCCGCGATGGCCATCGCCGAGCACGGCGACGCCGCCCAGCGCGAGGCGTACGTCGGCCCGGTGGCCGCCGGCGAGCTCGTGCTCGCGGCGGTACCCCCGGTAGGGGCGCTCGGCCTGCACGTCGTGGACGGCACCCTGACCGGGGTCGTCCCCGGGGTGCCGTACGCGCACGTGGCTGCGGCCGTCCTGGTGCCCGTCGAGGGCGAGCTCTACCTGCTCGACCCGACCGCGCGCGGGGCCACCGTCGAGCCGTCGGTGGCCACCACGGGCGAGCTGCACGGCCTGCTCACCCTCGACGCGGTGCCGGTGCAGCGGGTCGGCACCCGCGCCGCCGAGTGGTGGGAGGCGCGGCTGCTGGTCGCGCTGGCCGCCACGTCGGCCGGTATCGCGGCCGCCGCGCTACGGCAGACCGCGGCGTACACGTCGGAGCGCCTGCAGTTCGAGAAGCCGCTGTCGTCGTTCCAGGGCGTGGCCCTCAAGGCGGCCGACGCGTACGTCGACGCGACCGGCATCCGGGTGGCCGTGCTGCAGGCCGCCTGGCGGCTCGACGCCGCCGAGGCCCTCGGCACCACCCCGGCCGAGGCGAGCACGTACGTCCTGACCGCCGCCTGGTGGGCCGCCGAGGCCGGCCAGCACGCCGTGCACATCACCCAGCACCTGCACGGGGGCATGGGCGCCGACGTCACGTATCCGGTGCACCGCTACTTCCTGTGGGGCAAATCGATCGAGCTCTACGTCGGCGGCGCCTCGCGCACGCTGGCCCGGCTCGGCGACGTACTGGTGACCTTGGACAACCCGGGCGACGACATCGTCATCCCGGGTTACGAGGCGCTTCCCGATCCGATCGACGGCCTGACGGCGGCGATCGGGTCGGAGCCGCTGCCAGTCGCCTCCCGGTGAGCTTCTGACGCCGAGGTGCAGCGCCGACGACTGATTCCGGTCGTCGGCGCTGCACCTTTCGGCGTCTGTCAGCTGCCGGTGTACTTGGGCTCGCGGCCCTCGGTACGGGCGGCGCGCGCCTCCGCGAAGTCGTCGCTCTTGTTGAGGAACGTCTGGTAGATCAGCTCGTCGTACATCGAGGTTCGGATCTGCGGCTGCGCCAGGTGACGGATGACCTCGCGGGCCAGCTTGACGGTCACCATCGGCGCCTTTGCGATCGACTCGGCCATCTCGCGGACGGTCTCGTCCAGCGCCTCCGGGGCGACGACCCGGCTGACGATGCCGTGGCCGAGCGCCTCGTCGGCCTGCATGACGCGGCCGGTGAGCACCATGTCGCTGACCACGCCGTGGCCGCACATCTCGTACAGGACGGCCATGCCGCCGGTGTCGGGGATGACGCCGTGGGTGAGCTCCGGCAGTCGGAAGCGGGTGCCCTCGGCGGCCACGCGGACGTCGCACAGCAGCGCCCGCTGGAACGATCCGCCCATCACCCAGCCCTTGCAGGCGACGAGGAACGGCGCATCGATGTCCCAGAGCTGCTGGATGCCGCGGTGGCCGCGGCGCATCAGCTCGTGATGCGTGAACTCGCTCTTGTTGGTGCCGATCGAGCCGACGTCACGGCCGGACGAGAACGACTTGCCCTCGCCCTGCCAGATCACCGCGCGGATCTCGGGGCGCTGCTTGAGCTCGCCGAGGATCTCGAAGAGCTGGAGGTCCATCTCGTCGGTGAACGCGTTGTGCTTGTCCGGGTTCGAGTTGGTGATCGTGGCGATCTTGCCGTCGATCTCCAGGCTGACGTTGCCGCTCATGACTGAGGCTCCTTCTACGCTTCGTACGTGCCGTCGGGGCGCCGCATCCAACCGGATGCGGCGGAGCTGCCGCCGTCCACGAAGAGCGTGATGCCGGTGACGTAGCGCGACAGCTCGCTGGCCAGGAAGAGCGTAGGGCCGGCGCAGTCGTCCTCGCTGCCCCAGCCGAGGGGGAGCTTGGGCGCGTACTTCTCGCGGCCGCCCTGCATGGCCTCCTCGCCGAGCCCCTCGTCGCCGGGGGTGGGGATGCCGTCGGGGGCGATCGTGTTGACCCGGATGCGCTTCGGGGCGAGCTCGAGCGCCAGGGTCTTCGACAGGTGCTCGACGGCGGCCTTCATGGCCGCGTAGATGCCGAACCCGGGCGCCGCGCGGCTGACCTCGACCGACGTGATGTTGATGATCGAGCCGCCGTTGGTCATGAGCGGCACGCAGGCGCGGACGAAGTTGGTGACGCTGGTGAAGTTCTCGTTGACCAGCGCCGTCTGACCGCCGGCCGAGATGTCCATGACGGCCTTGTAGAAGCCGCCGCCGGCGTTGTTGACCAGCGTGTCGACCCGGCCGAAGCGCTCGCGCACCTGGTCGACGAAGCCGTTCACCGCTGCGGTGTCGCGGACGTCGATGACGGAGGTCAGCGGCTCACCACCTGGGTACGCGGCCACCTCCTTCGCCGTCTGGGCGAGCAGGTCCTCGATGCGGTCACAGATCGCGAGCTGCGCTCCGCAGGCCGCGAAAGCCAGCGCGATGGTGCGCCCGATGCCGCGGGCGGCTCCGGTGACGACCACCACAGTGCCGGAGAGGTCGAGCGCCTTCGCGTCGAGGGGAGCGGTCGATGCGGAGTACGCGGTGCCAGCCATGGCGCCGGACGATAGCCGACCCGGCGTGGCCTCTGAGCAGCGGCCCTCAGTCGGCGGCGGGGCGTTCGACGACGCGCAGCGAGCCGGTCGTCGCCACCTCGCGGCAGCCCTCGGCCAGCGCACGCTCCCAGACGTGGAACGGCGCCTGCCCGCCGTCCTCGGGCTTCGGAAAGACGTCGTGGATGACGAGGATGCCGCCGGGGGCGAGGTGGCCGATCCACGCCTCGTAGTCGGCCTGCGCCTGCACCTCGGTGTGGCCGCCGTCGAGGAAGAGGAAGGCGAGCGGGCCGCCCCAGAGCTTCCCGACCTGCTGCGACTTGCCGATCACGGGTACGACGACGTCCTCGACGCCGGCGTCGTACAGGGTGCGGCGCAGCGTCGGAAGCGTGTCCAGCCGCTTGGCGTGCGGGTCGACCATCGTGGTGTCGTGCCACTCCCAGCCCGGCTGGTTCTCCTCCGAGCCGATGTGGTGGTCGACGGTCAGCACGGTGCCCGATCCGACCTCGCGCACGGCGGCGGCGAGGTAGAGCGTCGACTTGCCGCAGTAAGTGCCGACCTCGCCGAGCACCCCGCCCGGGAAGCGCTTGAGCGCCTCGACGGCGGCGTCGTACAGGCCTGCACCCTCGTCCGGCGGCATGAAGCCCTTGGCGGCCTCGGCGGCCCGGCGCAACGTCTCGTCCACGAGACCAGCGTTCCACAGGCGGAAGCTCGTTACAGTTCGTCCATGCCAAACACCCAGGTGCCCGCCGCTCCCGGCTGGTTCACCAGTGACGGCCCCGGGGGTGCGCCCGCGCTGCTCGGCAGCCGCTGCACCACCTGCGGCACGCTGTCGTTCCCCAAGGCCACGCTCTTCTGCCCCAACCCCGCGTGCGCGGGCAGCGACTTCGAGGAGGTGCCGCTGTCCAACCGCGGCACCATCTGGTCCTACACCGATGCGCGCTACAAGCCGCCGCCGCCGTACGTGCCGACCAGCGATCCCTTCACGCCGTTCGCGATCGCCGCGGTCGCGCTGGAGAAGGAGAAGATCGTCGTGCTCGGCCAGGTCGTGCCGGGCGTGAGCGTCGACGACCTGCGCATCGGCATGGAGGTCGAGCTCGTGATCGACACCCTGTTCACGGCGCCCGACGCCGAGGGCGAACAGATCGACGAGATCATCTGGAAGTGGCGCCCGGTCACTGAGCAGTCGGAGGGGTCCGCATGAGCAACGCCGACCGTCGCGTCGCCGTCCTCGGCGCCGGCATGCACCCGTGGGGCAAGTGGGGCCGCAACTTCATCGAGTACGGCGTCACCGCCGCCCGCGCAGCCCTGGACGATGCCGGCATCGCCTGGTCCGACGTCCAGTTCGTCGCGGGCGCCGACACCATCCGTAACGGCTACCCGGGCTTCGTCGCCGGCACCACCTTCGCCCAGGCGCTCGGCTGGACCGGCGCGGCCGTCTCCAGCTCGTACGCGGCCTGTGCCTCGGGTGCGGCCGCCATCGCCAGCGCCCGGGCCCAGATCCTGGCGGGCCTCTGCGACGTCGCCCTCGTGGTCGGCGCCGACACCACCCCCAAGGGCTTCTTCGCCCCCGTGGGCGGCGACCGCAAGGACGACCCGGACTGGCTGCGCTTCCGCCTCGTCGGAGCGTCGAACCCGGTGTACTTCGCGCTCTACGCCCGGCGCCGCATGGAGCTCTTCGGTGCCACCGAGGAGGACTTCGCCCAGGTCAAGGTGAAGAACTCGCGGCACGGCGTGAAGAACCCCTACGCCCGCTACCGCTCCGAGACCACCGTCGAGGAGGTGCTGGCGTCGCCGATGGTCAGCGACCCGCTGCGCCTGCTCAACATCTGCGCCACCTCCGACGGTGCGGCCGCGCTGATCCTGACCAGCGTCGACTACGCCAAGCGCAAGGGTCTCGGCACGTCCGAGCGCCCGCTGGTCGGCATCGACGCCGTCTCCACGGTGACGCCGACCTTCCCCAACCCGGTCATCGAGATGCCGAACTTCGCCACCGATGCCGGTGAGGCGAACGGGCCGAGCTTCCGCGACTCGATCGCGCTGCGGGCGTACGAGCAGGCCGGTGTCGCCCCCGGCGACGTCGACCTCGCCGAGGTGTACGACCTGTCCAGCGCGCTCGAGCTCGACTGGTACGAGAACATCGGCCTGTGCAAGCCGGGCGAGGCCGAGGCGCTGCTGCGCTCCGGCGCCACCACGCTCGGCGGAAGGGTGCCGGTCAACGCGTCGGGCGGGCTCTCCTGCTTCGGCGAGGCCATCCCGGCCCAGGCCATCCAGCAGGTGTGCGAGCTGGTGTGGCAGCTGCGCGGCCAGGCGGGCGACCGTCAGGTCGAGGGTGCCAAGGTCGGCATCACCGCTAACCAGGGCCTGTTCGGCAACGCGTCCTCGGTGATCGTCAGCCGCTAGTACGCGAGCTTGTCAGCGCACCCCCTCCGGCCGCTCCGGAGGGGGTGCGCTGCGTTACGGGCCGCCGCGCGTCCCCAAGCGCTTGCTTGGCTGACGCATAATCCGGGGGTGAGTTCGGAGCCGGTCGAGGACGCGCGCGTGCCCTCGCCGCCCTCCCGCGCCTCGACCGGCCGGCGTGACGCGTTGATCGCCATCGCCGCCGACCTCTTCGCCGAGCGGGGCTACCGCTCCACCACGGTGCGCGAGATCGCCGAGGCGGCGGGCGTGCTGTCCGGCAGCCTCTACCACCACTTCGACTCCAAGGAGTCGATCATCGACGAGCTGCTGTCGAGCTACCTCGACGAGCTCCTCGGCACCTACCGCGCGATCGTGCTCGAGGGCGGCAGCAGCGTCGTCGTGCTGAGCCGCCTGGTGCACGCGGCCTTCGGATCGTTCGACCGGCACCGGGCGGCGATCACGGTCTTCCAGAACGAGCGGCAGTACCTGCTGAACTACGCGCGCTTCGGCTACATCGCGAAGTCCGAGCAGGCGGTGAGCCGGCTCTGGATGAAGGTGATCCGGGAGGGGGTCGCGGCAGGTGAGCTGCGCAGCGACGTCGACCCGAAGCTCGCCCACCGCTTCATCCGCGATGCGATCTGGGTCTCCGTGCGCTGGTATCGGCCGGGTGGCAGGCTGACCTCGACGCAGCTCGCCGACCAGTACCTGACCTTCATGCTCGACGGAATGCGAGCTTGAGCGCACTCGTTGACCCGGACGTAAAACCAAGCACGTGCTCGGGTAACGTCCACCTTCTTCATCAGACGCCGGGAGGTCCCTCATGGCTGAGGCCTACATCGTCGACGCGGTCCGTACGGCCGTCGGGAAGCGCGGAGGCGGTCTTTCGACCGCGCATCCGGCTGACCTCGGGGCCCACGTGCTCAAGGGCCTGGTGGAGCGCACGGGCATCGACCCGCGCGCCGTCGAAGACGTGATCATGGGTTGTGTCGATGCGATCGGCCCGCAGGCCGGAAACATCGGCCGCAGCGCCTGGCTCGCCGCCGGCCTGCCCGAAGAGGTGCCGGGCGTGACGATCGACCGCCAGTGCGGCTCGTCGCAGCAGTCGGTGCACTTCGCCGCCCAGGCGGTCATGTCGGGCACGGCCGACCTGATCATCGCGGCCGGCGTGCAGAACATGAGCATGATCCCGATCTCCAGCGCGATGACCGTCGCGCAGCCGCTCGGCTTCGACGACCCGTTCAGCGGGTCCGTCGGCTGGAAGGCGCGCTACGGCGACCAGGAGATCTCCCAGTTCCGCGCGGCCGAGCTCATCGCCGAGAAGTGGGCGATCAGCCGCGAGGACATGGAGGTCTTCGCCCTCGAGAGCCACGAGCGGGCGCTGCGCGCCATCGACGCCGGCTACTTCGAGCGCGAGATCCTGCCCTACATCAACCTGGCCGGCGAGGTGATCTCCGTCGACCAGGGTCCGCGTCGCGGCACCACGCTCGAGAAGATGGCGTCGCTGAAGACGCTGGTCGAGGGCGGCCGGCTCACCGCCGCCGTCAGCAGCCAGATCTCCGAC
The DNA here is from genome assembly GCA_965199805.1 of Frankiaceae bacterium. GTDB lineage: Bacteria > Actinomycetota > Actinomycetes > Frankiales > Frankiaceae > DATAZK01. The sequence goes on from CBDATO010000001.1 coordinate 2,483,482, forward strand.
GCCGCCGCCGGCATGCTCATCGCGTCCGAGGCCGCGGTCAAGCAGCACGGCCTGACCCCGCGGGCCCGCATCCACCACCTGTCGGTGCGCGGCGACGACCCGGTCTACATGCTCACCGCCCCCATCCCGGCCACGGCGTACGCGCTCGAGAAGGCCGGCATGAAGCTCGACGAGATCGACCTGGTCGAGATCAACGAGGCCTTCGCCAGCGTCGTGCTCGCCTGGCAGAAGGAGACCGGCGCCGACCTGTCCAAGGTCAACGTCAACGGTGGCGCGATCGCCCTCGGTCACCCGCTGGGTGCCACCGGCGTCCGCCTGATGACGACGATGCTGCACGAGCTCGAGCGCACCGGCGGCCGCTACGGCCTGCAGACGATGTGCGAAGGCGGCGGCGTCGCCAACGTCACGATCATCGAGCGGCTGTCCTGACCCGTGGATCTCTCGCTCTCGCCCGAGGAAACCACCTTCCGGTCCGACGCCCGTAGCTGGCTCGAGGCCAACGTGCCCGACAAGCCGCTCGCGTCGCTCGACACCAAGGACGGCTTCGAGGCCCACCGCCAGTGGGAGCACAAGCTCCACGAGGGCGGTTGGGCCGTCGTCTCCTGGCCCGAGCGGTTCGGCGGCAAGTCGGCCACCCTCGTCGAGTGGCTGATCTTCGAGGAGGAGTACTACCGCGTCGGCGCCCCGCGCCGGGTCGGGCAGAACGGCATCTTCCTCCTGGCCCCGACCATCTTCGAGTTCGGTACGCCCGAGCAGCAGGACCGGATCCTGCCGCGGATGGCGCACGGCGACGACATCTGGGCGCAGGCCTGGTCCGAGCCGGGCGCGGGCAGCGACCTCGCTGCAATCCGCAGCACGGCCACCAAGGTCGACGGCGGCTACGTGCTCAACGGGCAGAAGACCTGGAGCACCCGCGCCGTCTTTGCCGACTGGGCGTTCGGCCTGTTCCGGTCCGACCCGGAGGCGCCGAAGCACCAGGGGCTGACCTACTACCTGTTCCCGCTGACCGGCAAGGGCGTCACCGTGCGTCCGATCCGTCAGCTCGACGGTGACCCGGGCTTCGCCGAGATCTTCCTCGACGACGTCTTCGTCCCCGACCAGGACGTGCTGGGCACGCCCGGCACCGGCTGGAAGGTCGCGATGTCGACCACGGGCTCCGAGCGTGGGCTCACGCTGCGCAGCCCCGGCCGCTTCAACGCCGCGTCCGACCGGCTCGCCGCCCTCGCGCGCAAGCAGGGCCACGCCGTCGACCCGGTGCTGCGCGCGGATGTCGCGCAGGCCTGGATCGACAGCGACGCGTACCGGCTCTACACGTTCGCCACCGTCGGCCGCATGCTGGCCGGCGAGGCGCTGGGTGCCGAGTCCAGCCTCAACAAGCTGTTCTGGTCCGAGCTCGACGTGTCGATCACCGAGACGGCGCTCAAGCTGCTCGGCCAGCGCGGTGTGCTCGGTGCCGACGCTCCCGACGCAGAGGGCTCCTGGCTCGGCGACTTCCTGTTCGCCCTGGCCGGCCCGATTTACGCCGGTACCAACGAGATCCAGCGCAACGTGGTCGCCGAACGCGTCCTACGGCTGCCGAAGGGGGCCTGATGCGGTTCGGCTTCAGCGACGACCAGCGTGAGCTGGCCGGCGCGGTACGCGACATCCTGTCCGCCGAGCTGTCCGCCGACGTGCGGGCGGCCGGCGCCGAGTCGTCGGGGCGCCGCGGCAGCGTGTGGAAGTCGCTCGGTGAGGCCGGCGTCTTCGGTCTGCTCGTGCCCGAGGAGTTCGACGGCCTCGGCATGAGCGAGGTCGACGCCGTCCTCGTCCTGGAGGAGCTCGGCCGCGCCGCGGTACCCGGGCCGATCGCGGAGACGGCGTTCGTCGCCGCGCCGTTCCTGGCTTCCGAGGCTGCCGGCGAGGCCTACCGCGACGGGCTCGCCGAAGGCGCGGTGGCTGTTTCTCTCGGTGACGCCGCGGACGGCTATCTCGCCGACGCCGACGTCGCCGACGTTCTGCTCCTGGTGGACGGCGATGGCGTGGCCGTCCTGCCCGCCGACGCCGGGCTCACCAAGCAGGTGACCGTCGACCCGAGCCGCCCGCTGTTCTCCGCACCCACCGGCACCACGCCTTCGGTGTCCGGTGCCGCCGTCGCGGCCCTGCGTGACCGTGCCGTGCTGGCGACCGCTGCCCAGCTGGTCGGGGCCTCGGCGGAGATGCTCTCGATGAGCGTCGCGTACGCGAAGACGCGCAAGCAGTTCGGCCGCGAGATCGGCTCGTTCCAGTCGCTCAAGCACCAGCTCGCCGACCTAATGCTGGCCGTCGACTTCGCCCGCCCGCTCGTGCAGCGCGCGGCGTACTCGCTGGCCACCGGCACCCTGACGGCGTCACGCGATGTCTCGGCCGCCAAGGTCAACGCCGCGCGAGCAGCCGAGCAGGCCGCCCGCACGGCGATCCAGGTGCACGGTGCGATCGGCTACACCGACGAGCTGGAGCTGCAGTACTGGCTCAAGCGCGTGTGGTGGCTGGTGCCGAACTGGGGCGGCGAGGTCGTCCACCGCGCCCGCGTCGCCGCTGCCGTCATCGACGCCGAGCCCGCCGCGCGCGGCGAGGTTCTCCGCACGCCCTGACGATCAACTGACGCGCTGAGCCCACAGCTCGCGCAGCCGCCGGTTGAGCGCCCACCGGTCGAAGGTCACCGGGTCGTGGATGAGTCCCACCTGCAACTCCAGCAGGCGGCTGTCAGGGTCGACGTCCCGATCCGGATCCGGGAGTGCGGCGAGGAAGTCGGCGAAGCCGCGTGGCCCGCCGATGTCCTCGGGAGGCCCGGCCCGGCGGCCGCCGTGGCAGAACGGTGGTGCGTTCTCGAACAGCGGTGAGTCGATGCCGAACACCTTCTCGACCTTGATGGCATGCACCCAGTCGTCACCGAAGTCGTAGACGTACCGGAAGGTGGCCCCCTCCCCAACCAGTGCGAACAGGTCGTAGCGGCGCTCGTCGCGCACGTTGACGTCGTCGTCCGGGTCGGGCAACCCGTACTGGATGCCGGTGATCTCGAACCGGTGCAGATGCGAATCCGCCCAGCCGAACGCGAGCTGCAACACCTCGTGCAACTCGGCGAGCGTGGTGTCCCCATGCACGCTGAGGCGTCGCCATACCGCCGGTCGCGTGCCCTTCAACTGCACCTTGAGCCAGAAGATCGCGATGTCTGCCGTGGCCGGCCGCCTGATGAACGTCGGCTTGTCGTCGCGGGCGGGCGGGGGCTTCTCAGCGGATGTGGACGACACGGCAACTCCTTCACAGCGGCGATTCGCTGTCCGCACGCAATCACGGGGCACCGACAATCCTTGCGTGCTGCAGGACGGCCCGTGGATAACAACGGCTTGTGGATGAGTCAGCCGGCGTCGGTCCGTCGGCAAGACTGGCTGGCATGACCGAGATGAAGCCGCGGGAGCCGGGTATCGGGGACGACGGCGAGCTGCGCGCCCTGTGGTCGACCGTGCTCGACGAATCGGCGTACTCGCGCTGGTCGCTGTGGATGTACTTCGTCGACGACGGCGGACGCCCGTTGCGCAGGGCGATGCCGATCGACGACTTCCCGGTCGACCCGGACGAGGAGCTGGCGGAGCGGCTCGCCTACCTCGTGGGTCAGCTCATACAGCAGGACGGAACCACGGCCGGGGTCCTGCTGGCCCTGACGCGGCCCGGCGAGCCGGCGGCGGGCCCACGGGACAAGGCGTGGGCCGCGCTGCTGCGTCAGCACCTCGGCGAATGGCAGGGTGGCCGGACCGTCATGCTCGCCACTGCCGCCGGGATCACGCCGATCCAGGAGACGCCGTTCGCCGGGTGACCGACCCGTTCAGTGCGCGGCGAGGTGGCCGGTGAGCCGCTCGTACATGGCGGCGCTCGCCGGGTTCAGCCCGCGTACGTCGACTGTCGTGCCGTGGCGGTCGTACTTGGTGACGACGGCGTCCAGCGCAGCCACCGTGGACGCGTCCCAGATGTGGGACGCGGACAGGTCGATGACGACGTGCGGCGGGTCGTTCGCGTAGTCGAACCGGAAGTACAGGTCGTTGCTGGAGGCGAAGAAAAGCGCGCCGCTGACCGTGTAGAGCGCGTACGGCTCTCCGTCGCCCGTGACCACCGTGCGCTCGACCTCGGCCAGGTGCGCGACCCGGCGGGCGAAGAGCAGGGCAGCGACGATCACACCGACGAGGACGCCGATCGCCAGGTTGCCGGTGGCGACCACGACGACGACCGTGATTACCATGACCGTGGTCTCGGACCTCGGCATCCGGCGCAGCGTGCGCACGCTGTGCCAGTCGAAGGTGCCGACCGCCACCATGATCATGACGCCGGCGAGCGCGGCCATCGGGATCCGCCCGACCACGTCGCCGAGGGCGAGCAGCAGCACGAGCAGGAAGCCGCCGGCGAGGAAGGTGGAGATGCGGGTACGTGCGCCGGACTGCCGCACGTTGATCATCGTCTGCCCGATCATGGCGCAGCCGCCCATGCCGCCGAAGAGCCCGGTGACGACGTTCGAGACGCCCTGCCCCCAGGACTCGCGGTTCTTGTCCGAGCGGGTGTCGGTGATGTCGTCGACGAACTTCGCGGTCATCAGCGACTCCATGAGCCCGACGGCGGCCATGCCGAGTGCGTACGGGGCGATCACGCTGAGGGTGTGCCAGGTGTACGGCACGTCGGGCAGGCCGAAGGGCGGCAGGCTGGTCGGCAGCCGGCCCTGGTCGCGTACCGCCGGCACGTCGACGGAGCCGGCCCAGGTGATCGCGGTGAGCACCAGGATGGCGACGAGCGGGGCCGGCACGGCCGTGGTCACCCGCGGCAGGAGCACGATCACGGCGATGGTCGCGGCGGCGAGTGGATAGACCGGCCAGGGCACGTCGTGCAGGTTGTCCCACTGCGCGAGCGCGAGCAGGATGCCCAGCGCGTTGACGAAGCCGATCATCACCGAGCGCGGCACGAAGCGCATCAGCCGTCCGACCTGCGCGAGGCCCAGGACGATCTGGATGACGCCGGCGAGCAGCACCGTCGCGACCAGGAAGTCCAGGCCGTACTGCTGCGACAGCGGCGCGACGACGAGCGCGACCGCCCCGGTGGCCGCGGAGATCATCGCCGGGCGGCCGCCCACGATCGAGATCGTGAGGGCCATCGTCACCGAGGCGAACAGGCCCACCCGGGGGTCGACATGAGCGATGACCGAGAACGAGATGGCTTCCGGGATGAGCGCCAGGGCCACGACGAGACCGCCCAGCACCTCGGTACGCAGCAGCCGCGGCGAACGCAACGCGGCGCGGACGTCGACGGGATGCGCGAGGACGACTGACACGTCGGGGCTCCTGGGGGACGAGCGGAAACGGAGGGGTGCCGGCTCGCGCAGCGGCAACCGAAAAGGCCCCCGGCGGCTGCCGGGGGCCTTCTCGCGCTTGCGTGAGCCGAACTAGTTGAGCCGCTCGATGACCATGGCCATGCCCTGGCCGCCGCCGACGCACATGCTCTCGAGCCCGATGGTGCCGCCGGTCGAGCGCAGACCGTTGAGCAGCGTGGTCATGATGCGGGCGCCGGTCATGCCGAACGGGTGACCCAGGGCGATCGCGCCACCGTGGACGTTGAGCTTGTCCTCGGGGATCTCGAGGTGGCGCATCGACGGGACGACCTGGGCGGCGAAGGCCTCGTTGATCTCGACGAGGTCGACGTCGTTGATGCTCATGCCGGCCCGCTTGAGCGCCTGGCGGCACGCCTCGACCGGGCCGAGGCCCATGATCTCCGGGTCGAGCGCGGTGACGCCCGATGAGATGATGCGGGCGAGCGGGGTGATGCCGAGCTCGCGGGCGCGGGTGTCGCTCATGACGATCACCGCGGCGGCGCCGTCGTTCAGCGGGCAGGCGTTGCCGGCGGTGACGGTGCCGTCGGGACGGAAGACCGGCTTGAGGCCGGCGAGCTTCTCGGCGGTGGTGCCGGCGCGCGGGCAGTCGTCGGTGTCGATGATCCGGCCGTCCGGCAGGGTCAGCGGGGTGATCTCCCGCTTGAAGAAGCCGCTGGCCTGGGCGGCCTCGGCGCGCTGCTGCGACAGGGCGGCCCAGTAGTCCTGGTCCTCGCGCGAGACGTTCTCAAGCTGGGCGACGTTCTCCGCGGTCTGGCCCATGGCGATGTAGATGTCGGGCAGGCCGTTGGTCGGGCTCCAGACGTTGACCTCACCCAGCTCGCGGTCCTTCGAGCGCTGCTCGGAGTCGCCGAAGCGCGGGTTGTGCGAGCCCGGCGCGCCGTCGGCGCGGCCGACGCCGAAGCGGCTGACGGCCTCGACACCACCGGCGATGAAGGCGTCGCCCTCGCCGGCCTTGATGGCGTGGGCAGCGATGCGGATCGAGGCGAGCGAGGAGGAGCAGTACCGGTTGATGGTCAGACCGGGCACCTGCGGCAGGCCGGCCAGCAGGCCCACCACGCGCGCGATGTTGTAGCCCTGCTCGCCGGCCGGCTGGGCCGTGCCGAGGATCAGGTCGTCGACGGTGTTGCCGTCGAGCTCCGGGACCTGCCGGAGGGCGGCCTCGACGATGGTGGCGGCCATGTCGTCGGGACGGAGGTCGACCAGGCTGCCCTTGGCCGCACGGCCGATCGGGGTACGGGCGGCGGCGACGATGACGGCTTCAGGCATCTTGAGCTCCTCGATGACGACTTGCACCAAACCAAGCGTTTGCTTGGTTGAGCTTAGGAGCGAACTGGCGAGCAGTCAAAGGGGCAGCTTCGGTACGGTCCCGGTATGGAGCTACGCGAGAGTGCTGAGGACCGCGCCTTCCGCTCCGGGGTCCGCGATTGGCTCGAGTCCAACCTCACGGGCGACTTCGCGAACGCCCGGGGTCTCGGCGGGTCCGGTCGTGAGCACGAGGCGTTCGACGTGCGGGTCGCCTGGGAGCGTCACCTCGCCGACGCGGGCTGGACCTGCATCGGCTGGCCGCAGGAGTACGGAGGGCGTGACCTGCCGCTGCGCCAGCAGGTGATCTTCTACGAGGAGTACGCCCGCTCCGACGCCCCGGCCCGCGTGGGCCTCATCGGCGAGGGCATGGTCGGCCCCACGCTGCTGGCGTTCGGCACCGACGAGCAGAAGGCGCGCTTCCTGCCGCCGATCCAGCGCGGCACCGAGCTGTGGTGCCAGCTCTACTCCGAGCCCGGCGCCGGCTCCGACCTCGCCAACGTGCAGACCAAGGCCGTCCGTGAGGGCGACGACTACCTGCTCACCGGGCAGAAGGTCTGGACCTCGCTCGCGCACTGGTCGGACTGGGGCTTCGCGATCGCCCGTACCGAGCCCGGGTCCAAGCGCCACCGCGGGCTGTCCTACCTGCTGGTGCCCATGCGCGTGCCCGGCATCGAGATGCGCCCGATCGTCCAGGCCACCGGCACCTCCGAGTTCAACGAGGTCTTCTTCGACGGCGCGCGTACGCCGGCGAGCAACCTGGTCGGCTCCGAGGGCGACGGCTGGAAGATCGGCATGGCCACCCTGGGCTACGAGCGCGGCACGATGACGCTCGGCCAGCAGGTCGGCTTCCGCCGCGAGCTGGAGCGGATCATCGCCCTGGCCAAGGAGACGGGCGCGGCCGACGACCCGACGATCCGGGAGCGGCTGGCGAACGCGTGGATCGGCGTCGAGATCATGCGGCTCAACGCGCTGCGCATCCTGTCCGGCAACGGTCACGACCTCGAGCGCACGGCGTCGATCGGCAAGCTCTACTGGTCCACCTGGCACCAGCAGCTCGGCGACCTGGCGATGGACGTGCTCGGCACCGCCGGCACGATCGTCGCGGAGCCGCCGTACGAGCTGCGTCCCGAGCAGTCGCTCTTCCTGTTCAGCATGTCCGACACCATTTACGCCGGGTCCAGCGAGATCCAGCGCAACATCATCGCCGAGCGCTCGCTCGGCCTCCCCAAGGAGCCCGCAGGTGCCTGAGTCGGCTACCCGTCCCCAGCCCCCCGCCTACCCGGAGGGGCACGGGCTGCTGAAGGGCAAGATCGTGCTCGTCACGGCCGCCGCCGGTACGGGCATTGGCTTCTCGACCGCCAAGCGGGCCGTCGAGGAGGGCGCCACCGTCGTCGTCTCCGACTTCCACGAGCGCCGGCTGGGCGAGGCCGCCGATTCCCTGACCGAAGCCATGGGGGAGCGGCCGCTGAGCGTCGTCTGCGACGTGCGCAGCGAGGAGCAGGTCCAGGCCATGTTCGACGCCGTCTACGAGCGGCACGGCCGGCTCGACGTGCTGGTCAACAATGCCGGGCTCGGCGGCGAGGTCCCGCTGGTCGACATGACCGACGAGCAGTGGACGAACGTCCTCGACATCACGCTCAACGGCACCATGCGGGCCACTCGTGCCGCGCTCAAGCGGCTGATCCCGGCCGGCTCCGGCGTCATCGTCAACAACGCCTCCGTGGTCGGCTGGCGGGCGCAGAAGGGCCAGGCGCACTACGCCGCCGCGAAGGCCGGCGTCATGGCGCTGACCCGGTGCGCTGCACTCGAGGCGGCCGAGCACGGCATCCGCATCAACGCCGTCGCGCCGAGCCTTGCCATGCACGCCTTCCTGGCGAAGGTCAGCAACCAGGACTTCCTCGACGAGCTCGCGAGCAAGGAGGCCTTCGGCCGCGCCGCCGAGGTGTGGGAGGTTGCCAACGTCATCGTCTTCCTGGCCAGCGAGTACTCGTCGTACATGACGGGCGAGATCGTGTCGGTCAGCAGCCAACACCCGTAGGAGTCCGGATGAGCTCAGCGCTCGACACCGTCAACGCGTTCATGAAGGCCGCGGCGAGCGGTGACTACGACACCGCGCTGGGCTACCTCAGCGACGACATCGAGTACCAGAACATGCCGCTGCCGCCGGTCACCGGCAAGGAGGCTGTCCGGGGCACGCTCGACATGCTGCTGGCGGCCGGCACCGGCTCGGAGTGGGTCGTGCACCGCGAGCTGGCGGACGGCGACCTCGTGATGAACGAGCGCACCGACCGCTTCTTCGCAGGCGAGAAGACCATGGAGCTGCCGGTCGCCGGCGTCTTCGAGTTGCGCGACGGCAAGATCGTGCTCTGGCGCGACTACTTCGACCTCGACACGATCATGAAGCAGATGAACGGCTGACCCAGGCCGCCAACTGACTCGGCGCCACCACCACGGGTGAGGGATCTCCCCCGTGATGGTGGCGCCGATGTCGTTTCGGACGGACGTCGTTTCGGGGCCTGACTACGCCAGGGCGGGCAGCACCTGGTTGACGTAGAGCTCGAGCGACTCCCATCCGACCTCCGGCGGCATGCCGCCGATGAGCGGGTGCAGCACCGTGGTGGCGAAGTCGCCCTTCTCCTTCGCCGCAGCGACGATCTGCTCAGGCGACTTCACCTGGTAGATGCCCTCGGCGCGCAGGTCCTCGACCGTCTTGGCGTGCGAGTGCACGGCCGAGTGGATGTCGGGGGTCTGCCAGCTCGCGTACGTGGTGGCCTCGTGCAGGAAGTACTTGCCGTACTCGGCCCACGCCTTGTCGGGGTCGTCGGCGACGTACATCATCGCCGTATCGGTCGGCGGCATCATGATGAACGGCGAGACGCCCTTCGCGGCGCACTCGGCGTTGTAGAACTCGGCGAGGTCGGGCAGGTTGGCCGCCGGCAGGAACGGCAGGTCGAAGCGGGCCGCGCGGCGGGCGCCGGGCTTGCCCGAGCCGCCGACGAAGATCAGCGCGTTGGCCGGGGAGATCGGCCGGGGCGTGACCTTGCCGCTGTGGCCCTCGTAGTGGACGTCCTCGCCGCGCCAGGCGGCCAGCATCGCGGTCAGCGACTCGTCGAGCAGCTTGCCCCGGTCCTTCCAGGACTTGCCGGCCTGCTCGTACTCCTCGGGCCGGTAGCCGAGGCCGGCGACGCAGGAGACGCGCCCGCCGGTCGCCAGGTCGAGCACGGCGATCTGCTCGGCGAGACGCACGGCGTCGTGCAGCGGCACCAGCAGCGCCTGGACGATGATCCGGACGTTCTTGGTGACGGCGCCGATCATGCCGGCGTTGAGCAGCGGGGTCGGGCTCCAGCCGTCATCGGCACCGTGGTGCTCCTCGAAGCTGATCGAGAAGAACCCGTTGTCGTCGCAGTACTTGGCCATCTCGATCCCGGCCTGGTACTGCCCGGAGACCCGTTTGGGGTCGAGACCGGGCGTGACGAAGTTCAACCGCATGACCGAGAGCACGGCTTACGCCTTTCGCTGAAGCTGAAGAAGGAGCGACGATCGGTCCGGCCCCGGAAGGTGAGTGGTGCAGGGGCCAAGGGTGACGAGCGTCTCAGGAAGCACCGTAGACGGGATCCGGAGCCGGCGCATCGGCGATAAGCCTTTGCACCACCTCGGTCAGCTCGGCGGGCTCCCACCGGGCGCCCTTGTCGATCGGGGTGCCGTGGTGCCAGCCGTCGGCCACCGCGACCTGCCCGCCCTCGACCTCGAAGACGCGGCCGGTGATCTCGCAGAGGTCGCTGCCCAGCCAGACCACGAGCGGGGAGACGTTGGCCGGGTCCATGGCGTCGAAGCCGGACTCGACCGGCGCCATGGTGTCGAAGGCGCCCTCGGTCATCCGGGTGCGGGCGGACGGGGCGATCGCGTTTGCGATGACCCCGAAGCGGCCCATCTCCGCGGCGGCCTGGATGGTCATGGCCGCGATGCCGGCCTTGGCGGCGCCGTAATTGCCCTGGCCGATGCTGCCCTGCAGGCCGGCTCCGGAGCTGGTGTTGATGACGCGGGCGGCCACCGGGGTGCCGGCCTTCGACTGCGCGCGCCAGTACGCGGCCGCGTGGCGCAGCGGGGCGAAGTGACCCTTGAGGTGGACGCGGGTGACGAGGTCCCACTCCTCCTCGGACATGTTCGCGAGCATCCGGTCGCGCAGGAAGCCGGCGTTGTTGACCAACGTGTCGAGCCGGCCGAAGGCGTCCAGCGCGGTCTTCACCAGGTTCTCGGCACCGGCCCAGTCGGCGACGTCGTCGGCGTTGGCGACCGCCTCGCCGCCGAGCGCCTTGATCTCCGCGACGACGGACTCGGCGACCTCGCTGGAGCGTCCGCCGCCGTCGATCGCGACGCCGTAGTCGTTGACGACGACCTTGGCGCCCTGACGGGCGAACTCGAGCGCGTGCTCGCGGCCGAGACCGCGGCCCGCTCCGGTGACGATGACGACGCGTCCGTCGCAGATGCCGCTGGCCATGAAGCTCCCTAACTAACTGGTGGGGATACCGGTGATGGGGTCGGTGGCGCCGCCGTTGAGCTGCGAGACCACGGCCAGGAAGCTCGGTGACTCGCCGCCGCCGTGCACGGCCATCGCGCCACCGCTGATGAAACCAGCCAGCGGGCTGCCGAGCATCAGGCAGGCGTTCGCGACGTCTTCGGGGGTGCCCATGCGGTGCGCCGGGATGGTCTGGGCGATGGCGGCGACGCCCTCGGGCCCGCCGTAATGGCTCTCCGCGTTCTCGGTGGCGATCAGCCCGACGATCAGCGAGTTGAGCCGCACCTTGGGGCCCCACTCGATGGCGAGGCTGCTGACCAGGTGGCTGAGCCCGGCCTTGGCGGCCCCGTAGGCGGCGGTGCCGGGGCTCGGCCGCGCGCCGCTCACGGAGCTGATCATGATGATGGAGCCGCCCTCGTCCTGCTGCTGCATGACAGCGTTGGCGGCCTGCGAGATGTGCAGCGGGGCGAGCAGGTTGAGCTCGATGATCCGGGTGGAGACGCGGGGCGAGGCCGTCGCGGCGTTGACCAGCGGACTGCCGCCGGCATTGTTCACCACCACGTCGAGCCGGCCGAACCGGTCGACCGCGGCCTGCACCACGGCAGCGGCCGCTTCGGGGTCGCGGATGTCACCGGCGACGAACTGCGCCGTGCTCCCGTCGACCGAGGGGAGGTCGTCGGGCTCGTGCCGGGCGCAGGTGAGCACCTGGGCCCCGGCGGCCAGGAAGGCCTCCGTGATCCCACGACCGATACCGCGCACCCCGCCGGTGACGAGCACCGTGCGACCTGTGTAATCCAGACGAACCGGGCCTGTCACGGGCTGGTACGTTACCAAGCAAGCGCTTGGGTGAGAAGGGCGGTCCAGCCTGTGGGTATCGAGGTCAACCGGCACGGGCCGATTGCCGAGATCGTCGTCAACTATCCGCCGGTGAATGCGTTGCCGGTGGCCGGATGGTTCGACCTGGCCGATGCGCTGATCAGCGCCGGCAAGGACGAGAGCGTCCACTGCGTGGTGCTCGCCGCCGAGGGGCGCGGGTTCAACGCCGGGGTCGACATCAAGGAGATCCAGCGCACCACCGGGTTCGACGCCTTGATCGGCGCCAACCGCGGGTGCTACGCCGCGTTCGCCGCGGTGTACGAGTGCGCGGTGCCGGTGGTCGCAGCCGTCAACGGCTTCTGCCTCGGCGGCGGCATCGGGCTCGTCGGTAACGCCGACGTCATCATCGCGGCCGAGGACGCGACCTTCGGGCTTCCCGAGGTCGACCGCGGCGCCCTGGGTGCGGCGACGCACCTGGCGCGGCTCGTTCCGCCGCACATGATGCGGGCGATGGTCTACACGTCGAAGACCGCCACGGCCCAGCAGCTGTACGCGCACGGCTCGGTCTTCGAGGTCGTCGCCAAGGAGAAGCTGCGCGAGGCGGCCCTTGCGCTCGCCGGCGAGATCGCGGCGAAGGACCCGTACATCATCCGGCTCGCCAAGGAGTCGGTGAACGGCATCGACCCGATCGACGTGAAGCGCAGCTACCGCTTCGAGCAGGGCTTCACCTTCGAGATCAACCTCTCCGGCCGGGCCGACGAGCACCGCGACGCCTTCGTGGCGAAGCCCAGCTCGTCCACGGATGCCAAGCCGGGCGACAGCAACGGGAGCGCGTAGTGGCTGACAAGCAGATGTCGATCGCGCAGATGGTCGGCGAGCTCGAAAGCGGCATGACCATCGGCATCGGCGGATGGGGTTCGCGGCGCAAGCCGATGGCGCTCGTCCGCGCGATCGCCAACAGCGACCTGCGTGACCTGACGCTCGTCACCTACGGCGGCCCCGACGTCGGCCTGCTCGTCGCCGCCGGCAAGGTCAAGCGTCTGATCAGTGGGTTCGTCTCGCTCGACTCGATCGCGCTGGAGCCGCACTTCCGTCTGGCCCGCCAGAAGGGAGAGCTCGAGTTCTTCGAGATCGACGAGGGCATGCTGCAGTGGGGCCTGCTCGCGGCTGCGCAGCGGCTGCCCTTCCTGCCGATCCGGGCCGGCCTCGGCTCCGACGTCATGAAGGTCAACCCGCAGCTCAAGACCGTGACGTCCCCGTACGAGGACGGCGAGGAGCTGGTCGCCATGCCGGCCCTCACGCTCGACGCGGCACTGATCCACATGAACCGGGCGGACGCCCGCGGCAACGGCCAGTTCCTCGGCCCCGACCCGTACTTCGACGACCTCTACTGCCTGGCTGCGAAGAAGCGGTACATGACGGCCGAGAAGATCGTGCCGACGGAGGACCTCCTCAAGGAGGGCACCTTCCACACGCTGAAGATCAACCGCCTCATGGTGGACGGGGTGACGGAGACGCCGAACGGCGCCCACTTCACCACCTGCACCCCGGACTACGAGCGCGACGAGAAGTTCCAGAAGGCCTACGCCACCGCCGCCACCGACCCGGAGCAGTGGGCCACCTTCAAGGCCCGCTTCCTCGACGGTGACGAGGCCGCCTACCAGGACGCCGTCCGCGCGTTCGCCGAGGAGGCATCCGCATGAGCGAGACCGCAACCGAGACTGCCGTACGGCGCGCCGACGTCTGCGCGATCGCCATCGCGGAGACCTTCCGCGGCGACGGCGAGATCCTGGCGAGCCCGATGGGCACGCTGCCGAGCATCGGCGCCCGGCTGGCGAAGCTCACGTTCGAGCCCGACCTGCTGCTGTCGGACGGCGAGGCCTTCCTGCTCGGCGAGACCCCCGCGCTGGGGGTGCCCGCCTCGAAGACGCTGATCGAGGGCTGGATCCCTTACCGCCAGGTCTTCGACGTCGTGGCCTCCGGCCGCCGTCACGTGATGATGGGCGCGAGCCAGATGTCGCCCGAGGGCGACACCAACATCTCCTGCATCGGCCCGCAGGCGCACCCGAAGTCGCAGCTGCTCGGCGCCCGCGGCGCCCCCGGCAACACGATCAACCACCGCACGAGCTACTGGGTGCCCAAGCACTCCACCCGCGTCTTCGTGCCCGCCGTCGACATGGCCTCGGGCGTGGGTTACGCCCGCGCCGCAGCCGCCGGCCCGGCCGGCACCCGCTTCCACGGGCTGGGCCGGGTCGTCACCGACCTCGCCGTGCTCGACTGGGGCACGCAGCCCGGAGCCGACGCCACCCTGCGCCTGGTCTCGGTGCACCCGGGCGTCACCGTCGCCGAGGTCGTGGAGGCCACCGGCTTCCCGCTGGCCGGCGCCGACGGCGACGTGCCCACCACGCGCACTCCCACCGCCGAGGAGCAGCGGCTCATCGAGCAGCTGGATCCGAAGGGCCTGCGTTACCGCGAGGTGGCGGCGTGACCGTACGACGACCAGGATGGATCGCATGAGCGACGTAGCCCTCCCTGCGGCACTGCAGACGCGCTTCACCGCGCTGACCGGCGTCAAGTACCCGATCGTCCAGACCGGCATGGGCTGGGTCTCGGGGGCGCGGCTGACCGCTGCGACCGCGCAGGCCGGCGGCCTCGGCATCATCGCCTCGGCGACGATGAGCCTGGACGAGCTGGAGAAGGCGATCCGGCAGGTCAAGGAGCGCACCGACAAGCCGTTCGGCGTCAACATCCGCTCCGACGGCCATGACGTCGCCGACCGGGTCGACATGATGATCCGCGAGGGCGTCAAGGTCGCTTCCTTCGCGCTCGCGCCGAAGAAGGACCTGGTCGCGAAGCTCAAGGACGCGGGCCTCGTCACCATGCCGTCGGTGGGCGCCCGTCGTCACGCCGAGAAGGTCGCGGCCTGGGGTGCCGACGCCGTGCTCGTGCAGGGCGGCGAGGGCGGTGGCCACACCGGCTCCGTGCCCACCACGCTGCTGCTGCCGCAGATCATCGACGCCGTCGACATCCCGGTGGTGGCGGCCGGTGGCTTCTTCGACGGCCGCGGCCTGGTCGCAGCCCTCGCGTACGGCGCCAGCGCCGTGGCCATGGGCACCCGCTTCCTGCTGACCAGTGACAGCAACGTCGGCGACAAGGTGAAGGAGATCTACCTGTCGACCGACGTCAACGGCACGATTGTCACCACCGCCGTCGACGGCATGCCGCACCGCGTGCTGCGCACCGAGCTGGTCGACAAGCTGGTCAAGGCCAACCCGATCCAGCGGCTGCCCCGGGCGGCGCGTAACGCCCTCGCCTTCCAGAAGGAGAGCGGCACCCCCTGGTCGGCCATGCTCAAGGAAGGCGTGGCCATGAAGTCCGGCCACGAGATGGGCTGGAGCCAGGTCGTCATGGCCGCCAACACCCCGATGCTGCTCAAGGCGTCGATGGTGGAGGGTCGTCCCGACCTCGGTCTCATGACCTCCGGTCAGGTCGTCGGGCTGATCGAGGACATTCCCTCGGTCGAGGAGCTCATCACCCGCATCATCACGCAGGCCGCCGGAGTGCTCGAGCGGCTGGCCGCACCCCAGGGCGCACCGGTGTCGGCGGACGCGGGACGCTGAGCGGCATGCGTACCGACTTCGAGGACATCTCGTACGAGGAGCAGGCCGGCGTCGCCTACGTGACGCTCAACCGGCCCACCAAGTACAACGCGATCAGCCAGACCATGCGCACCGAGCTCAAAGAGGTGTGGGCGGCCCTGCGCCGGCGTGACGCGGTGCGCTGCGTCGTGCTCTCGGCCGCCGGCGACAAGGCGTTCTGCACCGGCATCGACCGCGACTTCATCGCGGGTGGCCCGCCGGTCGGCGAGGACGGCGAGGAGCAGCTCCAGGGCTTCGGATCGACCCCGTTCATGTTCGACGACCCGGTCGGCGACGTCGGTCCCAAGACCAACGACCTGTGGAAGCCGGTCATCGGCGCGGTCAACGGCATGGCCTGCGGCGGTGCGTTCTACATGCTCGGCGAGTGCGACTTCCTGATCGCCGCCGAGTCCGCCACGTTCTTCGACCCGCACGTCACCGCCGGGATGGCGGCGGCGTTCGAGCCGATCCAGATGCTGAACAAGATGCCGTTCCCGGAGATCGTCCGGCTGACGCTGATGGGCTCGCACGAGCGCATGTCGTCCGGCCGGGCGCATCAGATCGGCCTGGTCAGCGAGGTCGTCCCGGGCGAGGGTCTGCGCGAGGCCGCACAGTGGGCGGCGGAGGCCATCGCCTCGGCACCGGCGCTCGCCGTGCAGGCGACGTTGCGGGCGCTCTGGAACGGCCTCGAGCACAGCCGCTCGCAGTCGCTGGCGATGGCGTACTCGTACATCGCCATGGGCTCGAGCAACAAGTCGCTGGCCGAGGGCCAGGCGGCTTTCTCCTCCGGCAAGCGGATCGTCCCCAAGATCCGCTAGCCCGACCGGTTCCCAAGCTGCCGGCATCGGCGTGCGCCTCGTTGCGCCGCAGATGCCGGCAGTGGTCGTTGCGGCCCCGGACGGCTCAGGCGGCCCGGCGCGTACGGGTGCGGAGCAGCTGCTCGGGCACCTCCTGGTACTCGTCGAGGTCGACCTCGACGGGCCCGTGGTCGGTCACGAGCACGACGATCTGCGGGTCGAGCTGCAGCACCCGCTCGTCGGCGGTCAGCAGTCGGCCCCCGGCACGCAGCCAGGCGTCGCCCGCCGCGATGCCGAGCCAGCCCGTGAGCTGCAGGCGAGGCAGCGGGCGCCGGGCCGCGGGCGAGCGCGGCACGTCGATGGCCAGGGCGATGGCCGGGATCTCACCGCGCAGGCCGACCTCGAGCGCCAGCGGCCCGGAGGCGGCCACGGGGAGCAGCAGGTTGCCGACCTCGTCGGCGAGATTATTACCGACCCCGGCACACTCCGCGTCGCACCCCGGCCCGGTCTCGGGCTCGAGGAAAACGCATGACGTGGTCAGCAGAATCGACCGGGCAGCAGCAGCAGGTGACATGTCCCAACCTCTCGTGATTAGGTGAACCTAACCTAGGGAACCCGGAGCGCGAGAGGGCAACAGTGGCAAATCAACCCCGACCCAAGGCGAAGCGGAGCCGGGCCCTCGGCATCGCGCTCACGCCCAAGTGCCAGAAGTACCTGGAGAACCGGCCGTACCCGCCGGGTGACCACGGCCGTGGTCGCAAGACCATGAGCGACTACAAGGTGCGCCTGCTGGAGAAGCAGCGGTTGAAGGCGCAGTACAACATCAGCGAGAAGTCGATGCGCCGGGCCTTCGACGACGCGAACCGCAAGGCGGGGCGTACGGGTGAGGTGCTGGTCGCCGCCCTCGAGTCGCGTCTCGACGCCACCGTGCTGCGCGCCGGCTTCGCCCGCACCATCTACCAGTCGCGGCAGGCTGTCGTGCACCGCCACATCCTCGTCAACGGGCGTCGGGTCGACCGGCCGGGCTACCTGCTCAAGGCCGGCGACGTCGTGAGCATCGCGCCGCGCAGCAGGGACATGGTGCCGTTCCAGATCGCCGCCGCGGGTGGGCATCCGCAGCTGCCGCCGGCGTATCTGTCGGTCGATCTGGCCGACCTGCAGGCGGTCGTGCTCCGCACACCGGTCCGCAGCGAGGTCCCGGTGATCTGCGAGGAGCAGCTCGTGGTGGAGTTCTACGCGCGCTGAACGCTCAACCCCCGCTGCCCCGGCGCCGAGACTGAGGCGGTGACACGTAGCGGGGGCAAGCGGTCGCGCCGGTCGACCTGGCGGCGGCGATGGCTGGTGCTGCTCGCCGCGGTGAGCCTGGTCGGGCTCGGTGCTGCCTGCGTGCCGGCGGGCACGCCGCCGGCTCCGTTCAAGGACGCCGACAACGGCGCGGCGAACGACCACGGCTGGTTCCAGGCCGGCAAGACCTGGCGCGGCGACTTCGGCGACCCGCACATCCTCCGGGTGGGCAACACCTACTACGCCTACAGCTCGTCGGCCGGTGGTCGCTACCTGTCCGTCGTCACCAGCACCGACCTGCGCACCTGGACCATTCACCCGAACTGGAGCAAGGCGTCGTCGCCGCTCGCCGCGAACTGGAAGGCCGGCGTACCCGCGGAGATCCTGGCGTCGCGCGACACCGCCTGGGGTCAGTTCGACAACAACGACGCGCTCGTACGACCCGCGTCGTGGGGCCTCACCACCCCGGTCAACCCGTGGCTGTCGAAGACGTACTGGGCGTCGTCGGTCTTCAACATCGGCTCCACCTGGTACGCGTACTCCGCGGTCAAGGTCGGCACCGTCAGCGACGACCCGCACGGCTACGGCCGGTTCTGCCTCACGGTCGCGAGCGCGCCGAGCCCGCTCGGCCCGTTCCGTGACATCAGCGGCGGACGTCCGATCCAGTGCCAGACCTACGAGCACGACCCGGCCGGATCCATCGACCCGTATCCCTACCGCGACCCGGCCACCGGCAAGAACTACCTGCTCTGGAAGTCGGCGGGCAAGGTCGGGGTGCGCGAGTCGGCCCTGCTCTCGGTGCAGCTCGGCAACGACGGCAAGCCGCTGCCCGGCGCGCGCACCAACCTGCTGCTGGTCACGAACCGGGCCTCGGGCTGGGAGGGCGGCACGATCGAGAACCCCTCCATGATCAATTACCGCGGCACCTATTACCTCTTCTACTCGGCCAACGACTCGATCTGGAACGACGCCGAGGGCCACAGCAACTACGCGACCGGTTACGCGGTCTGCAGCGGGCCCGCCGGTCCCTGCGGCCGTCCGCAGGGCGGCCCGCGTCCGCTGCTCGCCAGCAACGGCGTGCAGCAGGGGCCCGGCGGCGCGTCACCGGTGATCGACGCGTCGGGGCAGCTGCGCCTCGCGTACGCGACGTACTGGCTGGGCGAGAACCGCGCCGGTTACCACCCGCGGCGGCTGCAGATCACCCGGCTCGTGCAGAACCCGGACCGCACCCTGCACGTCGGCTAGTCCAGGGCGGTTTGCGTCGGCGTAACCCCGTCCGGGCAGACTGGCCGCATGCCTGCACGTGATCCGCTCGAGACCCATGCCGGAGTGGTGTCGGAGGCCGGGCACAGTGCGCTGCGGGCCGACATCCGCCGCCTCGGCGACATGCTGGGTGACACGCTCGTACGTCAGGAAGGCGCCCCGCTGCTGGAGCTGGTCGAGCAGGTGCGCCGGCTCTCGGCGCAGGCGGTCGACGGGCGACCGGAGGAGCTCGAACGGCTGCTCGGCACCGTCGACGTGCCCACGGCGATGCTGCTGGCCCGCTCGTTCTCCACGTTCTTCCAGCTGGCCAACGTCGCCGAGCAGCTGCACCGGGCGCACGAGCTGACCGCCCAGCGCCGCAGTGACGGCGGACCGCTGCGCCGGCTCGTCGACCGGGTGCAGGACAACCCGGCCGACGGCGACCGGCTGGCCGAGCTGCTCACGCACACCGAGCTGCGGCCGGTGTTCACCGCCCACCCGACCGAGGCGTCGCGCCAGAGCGTGCTGTCGATCCTGCGCCGGATCGCCGACCTGCTGCCCGGCGGCGCCGCCGTGGGTGAGCTGGACGAGGGGCAGGTGACCCAGCGGCTAGCCGAGCTGGTCGAGCTGCTCTGGCTGACCGACGAGCTGCGCACCGGCAAGCCGACGCCGGTCGACGAGGCCCGGGCGGTCGCGTACTACCTCGACCAACTCGCGCGGGCGGTGCTGCCCGACCTGATCGACGACCTGCGCGCCCAGCTCGCCCGCATCGGCATCGAGCTGCCCGACGACGCCCGGCCGATCCGGCTCGGCACCTGGGTGGGCGGCGACCGGGACGGCAACCCCAACGTGTCCGGCGCCGTGACCATGGACGCGCTTCGGCTCTACGCCGACCGCGGCATCCGCTACCAGACCGCCGTGGTCGACGACCTGATAGACGAGCTCTCGGTGTCGACCCGGGTCAGCGGGGTCTCGGCGGAACTCGCGGACGGCCTGGCGGCGGATCGCGAGCTGCTGCCGGAGGTCCACGAGCGGTTCATCCGGTTGAACGCGGACGAGCCGTACCGGCTGAAGCTGTCGTACATCCGCCGGCGCCTGGAGAACACGCGCGACCGGATCGCCGCCGGCCGACCGCATCAGCCCGGCGTCGACTACCTGGGTACGGACGGCTACCTGGCCGAGCTCGAGCTGATGGCGGCCTCCTTGCGGGCCAACCGGGGTGAGCTCACCGCAGCCGGTCCCGTCGCCCGGGCGATGCGCGCCGCCCACACGATCGGGCTGCACCTGGCCACGCTCGACCTGCGGGAGCACGCCGGCCGGCACCACGCGGCCCTCGGTGCGCTCTACCGCCGGCTCGGTGAGCTCGAGACGCCGTACGAGGACCTCGACCGGGCCGCCCGCACGCAGCTGCTGTCCGAGGAGCTGGCCGGTCACCGCCCGCTGGCGGCCTGGCGCTCGCCGCTGCCGGCTCCGGCGGGCGAGGTGATGGCGGTCTTCGAGACGGCCCGGCTCGCGGCGGAGACCTTCGGACCGGAAGCGGTGCAGACGTACATCGTCTCGATGACCCAGGGCGTCGACGACCTGCTCGCCGTCGCCGTGCTCGCCCGGGAGAGCGGCCTCATCGCGCTGCACCCGCAGGAGCCCGGCGCCGCCCCCGACTCCGCCGACCTGGACCTGGTGCCGCTCTTCGAGACCGTCGCCGAGCTGCAGCGGGCGGGTGAGCTGCTGGACGGCATGCTGAGCGACCCGTCGTACCGGCGCATCGTTGCAGCCCGGGGCAACGTCCAAGAGGTGATGCTCGGCTACTCCGACTCCAACAAGGACGCCGGCGTCACCACCTCGCAGTGGGAGATCCACCGCGCCCAGCGCCGGCTGCGTGACGTCGCGGCGGCCCACGGCGTGCGGCTGCGCCTGTTCCACGGCCGCGGCGGCTCGGTGGGACGCGGCGGCGGGCCGGCGGGGGAGGCCGTGCAGGCGTCGCCCTACGGCGTGCTCGACGGCGAGATGAAGCTGACCGAGCAGGGCGAGGTGGTCTCGGACAAGTACGCGCTGGCGAGCCTCGCCCGCGACAACCTCGAGGTGCTGCTCGCGGCCGTGATCGACGCCAGCGTGCTGCACCGCACCTCCCGCATCGAGGAGGAGCGGATCGCCCGCTTCGACGACGCGATGGACCTGGTCTCGCAGGCGGCGCAGCAGGCGTACCGCGGGCTGGTCGAGCACCCGGGGCTCGCCGGCTTCTACACCAACGCCACCCCGGTCGAGGAGCTGGCCGGACTCAACATCGGGTCACGTCCGGCCCGCCGGGCCGGCAAGGGCTCGGGACCCGCGACGCTGGAGAGCCTGCGCGCGATCCCGTGGGTCTTCGGCTGGACCCAGACCCGCATCATCGTGCCCGGCTGGTACGGGGTCGGCAGCGGCCTCGCCGCCGCTCGCGAGGCGGGCCTCGACGACGCACTCACCGAGATGCTCGACTGGCCGTTCTTCACGACCTTCCTCGGCAACGTCGAGATGACACTCGCCAAGACCGACCTGCGCATCGCGAGCCGCTACGTCGACGTGCTGACCGAGCCGGGCCAGCGCGAGGTCTTCGAGCTGATCCGCGAGGAGCACGCCCGCACCCTCGCCCAGGTCAGGCGGCTCACAGCCGGCTCCGGCCTGCTGTCGAACTATCCGCTGCTGCAGCGCACCCTTGCGGTGCGCGACCGGTATCTGGAGCCGCTGCACCAGCTGCAGATCGCGCTGCTGCAGCGCCGCCGGGCCGTCGCGGAGCCCGACGAGCAGCTGCAGCGGGCGCTCCTGCTCACGATCAACGGGATCGCGGCCGGGTTGCGCAACACCGGCTGACAACGGTCAGAAGCGGTCGGTCTTCTCCCGCAGCCGGCGGGCGAGACCGACCATGATGCGGTGCGGCAGGCCGGGCACCCGCTCGAGCAGCGAGTCGAAGTCGCGGCGCTCGACGACCTCGATGGTGACGGGGGTGTCGGCCGTGACCGTCGCCGTACGCGGGCCGCCGTCGATGAGCGAGATCTCGCCGAAGTAGTCGCCGGGGCCGAGCTTGGCGAGGCTCTTGCCCTCGCGGGTGACGTCGACGGTGCCGGCGCGGATGACGACGAACTCGTGCCCGGGCGTGCCCTCGGTGGCGAGGACGCGGCCCTTGGGGATGTCGAGCGTGGTGGACAGTCGGGCGACCTCTTCGAGGTCACGGATGGAGCAGGCCGAGAAGATCGGTAGCCGCTTAAGCGACTCGGCCATCGTGTGGTCCACGCCGGACTCCTTCGGGGGTAGCTGCGAGGCAGCTGTGAGCGGGGGCGAGCCTAGGGGCGCAGACTAACCGGATCTCCCGACGGGCTGCCAGGCAGGGCCGCGCGTGCGGCGAAAGATCGTCAGCGGACGGACTGCAGGGACTCGCCCGAGCCGGCTTCACACTCACAACGCGCCTCGAGCCCGACCGGGAGGTCGGTGGCGCGGAACAGGTCGCTGGTCGGACCGCCGGCCAGCGCGTCGACGGCGAGCATGACGGCTGCCGAGGTCCAGGACGAGACCTCGGCCGGCCACATCACCTGGTTGGCGAACTGCCATCCGGTCCAGTAGCCGCCGTTGTCGTGCCGGGTGTGCTGCATGTCGGACACGAGCCGGCGGGCGGTCTCGTCGTCGCCGAGCGTGTGCATGGCGATGGCGAGCTCACACGTCTCGGCGCCGGTCACCCACGGCTGGTCGCTGACGCAGCGGGCGCCGAGGCCGGCCACGACGAAGGTCTCCCACTGCGATTCGATACGCCGGAAGCCGGCCTCATCGCGCAGCGCCCCGCCGAGCACGGGATAGTACCAGTCCATGGACCAGCGGTCCTTGGGGGTGAACGCCTCCGGATGCGCGACCAGCGCGTGGTGCAGCGCGCCGACGGCGAGCTCCCAGTCGGGCTGCTGCTGACCGACCAGGTCGGCGAGCGCGAGCCCGCACCGCAGGCTGTGCAGCGTGCTGCTGGTGCCGGTGATCAGGACGTCGGGATAGAGCGAGTCGTCGGGGCGGCGGGCCCACGGGATCTCCCCGCCGGGCGACTGCATGCCGACGACGTAGTCGAGCGCGCGCACCACGTGCGGCCACATCACCTCGACGAAGCCGCGGTCGCCGACGGTCAGCCAGTGGTGCCAGACGCCGGTGGCGATGTACGCCGCCTGGTTGCTCTCCCGGTCGGGGTTGACGACCTCCTCGTCGACGTAACTCATCGCCCACGCGCCCTCGGGACGCTGGTGGCGACGCAGCCACGCGTACGCCCGCTCCGCCGCCTCGCGCTCGCCGGTGACGAGCAGGCCCATGGCCGCCTCGACGTGGTTCCAGGCGTCGGTGTGCCCGTCCGGCCACGGCATGGCGCCACTCGGCTCCTGCGCCGCGACGAGCGAGACGCCGGTGGCGCGCACCTGCTCGCGGGTGATGATGCCGGGCAGCTCGGGAAGGCGCGGCTCAGGCGTCGGCACGGGCCGGCTCCTCGGTCGCGGCCGTGCGCGACGGCTGGTCGGCCGGCGGCTTGCGCAGGTAGGTGACCATGCTCTTGCCGAGGACCGGGTTGAGCAGCCGCTCGGTCTTTCGGGTGAGGGCAGGCGCCGCCATCATGTCCCACACCAGCAGCCGGTGGTACAGCTTCGTGGCGCGGTGGTCGTCGTCGTGCACGCCGACCAGGCAGCGCAGCCACCAGTACGGCGCGTGCAGCGCGTGGGCGTAGTGCCTCGCGACGAAGACCAGGCCGGTGGACTCGAGCCGCTCGCGCAGCTGCGTCTTGCGGTAGATGCGGACGTGGCCGCCCTCGACCTCGTGGTAGGCGTCGGACAGCGCCCAGCAGACCTGCTCCGGACCCCAGCGCGGCACCGTGACGGCGGCAAGGCCTCCCGGCTTGAGCACGCGGGCGAGCTCGTCCATGGCCCCGGCGTCGTCGGGGATGTGCTCCATGACCTCGGCGGCGATGATGCGGTCGAACGTGCCGTCGGCGAACGGGAGCCGCAGCGCGTCACCCTGCACGGCGATGCCGCGGGTGTGCTCGGGGTCCACCTCACCGATGCGGTCGTGGGCCTCCTTGAGGTCGGGCGCCGACATGTCGAGCGCGACCACCGTGGCGCCGCGTCGGCAGGCTTCGGCAGCGTGGCGCCCGGCGCCGGCACCCAGGTCGAGCAGCACGTCACCGGGCCCGACCGGGAAGCGGTCGAAGTCGACGGTCAGCATGCGGCGGGTGCCTCGGGGACGTTCGACTGGGGCACGGTCGACTGGAGCACCGTGGAGGCGGGAGGGGTGCCACCGCCGCGCAGCGCGGCGATCCGCTCGCGGTACCACTCAGCGGTGCCGGCCGCGGCCGCCCGCCAGGTGAAGCGCTCCTCGACGCGCTTGCGTCCGGCCGCACCGAGCCGCGCCCGCAGCTCGGGATCGTCCAGCAGCCGCCCGAGGGCCGTGGCCAGGGCGCCGGCGTCACCCGGCGGCACGAGCAGACCGGCGGTGTCGTCGGAGCCGACGATCTCCGGCAGTGCGCCGACGCGGGTGGCGACGAGCGGCAGGCCGCACGCCATCTCCTCGACGGCGGGCAGGCAGAAGCCCTCGTAGAAGCTGGGCACGGCGGCCACCTCGGCCGAGCGCATCAGCGCGACCATCTCGTCCTGCGAGAGGCCCGACCGGAAGGTCACGGCATCGCGCAGGTTGAGCTCGTCGAGCCGCCGGTCGGCGAGCCCTCCGGCGCGCGCCTTGCCGATGCACACCAGGTGGGCGTCGGGACGCTCGACCCGCAGCTTGGCGAGTGCGTCGAGCAGCACCATCAGGCCCTTCATGGGCACGTCGGCGCTGGTCACGACCAGGATCCGGCCGGGCACGGCGGCCGCCGGATCGGGGGAGAACGTGTCGGGGTCGACGCCGAGCGGCACCATGTGCACCCGCTCCGACGCGATCCCCATCTCCCGCGGGATGTCGACCAGCGACAGGTCGGAGACCGTCAGGATGCCGTCGAGCGTGCGGGCCACCTTCTGCTGCATCGGCAGGAAGGAGTACCAGCGCTTCTTGGTGAACCGCTGCCACGCGTTACGCGCTGCGGCGAGGTCGTGGCGACGGTCGACCGTGATCGGGTGATGAATCGTGGCGACGACCGGCACCCCCAGGGGGAGCAGCGCGTCGCGCAGCTTCGCGAGCCCGGTGCCGAGGCCCTGGTTGTCGTGCACGATGTCCCAGCGCCGGCCCGGGGTCCAGGTCGATGGCTTGAGCGCCTCGTACGTGCGCAGGCTGGTGGTGAGCGGCTCCGGGAAGGCGCCGGTGCACATCAACGCGAACTCGCGGACGTCGATGCGGCTCTTGAACTCCCAGGGCAGCGGCACCCGGAACGGGTTGGGCTCCGCGTAGAGGTCGAGGCTCGGCACCTTGGTCAGGCCGACGCCCTCGTCGAGGACGGGATACGGCGGGCCGCTGAAGACCTCGACGGCATGGCCGAGGGCGGTCAGCTCCCGGGACAGGTGGCGGACGTACACCCCCTGGCCGCCGCACGTCGGGGTGCCGCGATAGGTCAGCAGCGCCACACGCAGCGACTCCGGCTCACGGGACTCGTCACGGGGCTCGCCCACCCGGCAGCTCCTTCACTAGTGCAGTCGGCTTTCGCCCGGGCCGTCCGGTGACGACCGCATGCGTCGCGCGGGATCCACGCGGTCGAACACGTACACCGGGTGCCGAGCTGCGCCAGTGCAGCGGGAACGGCGGGTGCCGTAATCGGCCAACTCTAACCCGCCGGTAGCTTGCGCATCCGGGCTCTCACGCGATCTTGTATCGGAATGTGACCTGCTGCATCGGACATCCATCCGGGGCGCGGTCGTCCCCGAATCGGGCGGTGGCTACCGTCTGGGCATGACGACGCTGGAGTCCCTCACCATCGACGACCTGCCCACCTCGATCGGCCGGCAGTTCGGCCCCACCGACTGGCTGACCATCGACCAGGCGCGTATCGACCAGTTCGCCGAGGCGACCGGTGACCACCAGTGGATCCACGTCGATCCCGAAGCCGCCAAGAGCGGGCCGTTCGGCGCCACCATCGCGCACGGCTACCTGACGCTGTCGCTGTCGAGCTACTTCATGTTCCAGCTGATCAACGTCGAGGGCATCTCGATGGGCATCAACTACGGGGTCGACAAGGTGCGGTTCCCGTCGCCGGTGCCGGTCGGCAGCAAGGTGCGCGCCCGCGCCGAGATCATCGAGGTGACGCCGATCGAGGGCGGCTTCCAGGTCAAGGTCCGGCAGACGATCGAGACCGAGGGCGGCGCGAAGCCGGCCTGCGTCATCGAGTCGCTGAGTCGTTACCTGCGTTAAGAAACGAAAACACGGCTGCCGGAGACCCGACCTCGCCTAGACTGCAACCCGTTCCACCTGCCCCGCGTGCCCGTGGGACGGGCGCCAATGGGACGGCATGACGGGGGGTTCGGCGGATGACGGTCTCGGCCGACCCCACGTTGCCGACGGTGTGCGCCGCTCCGACCGTCGCGCTGCCGGCCCGGGCCACGACGGCATCGCAGCAGGCGCGCCGGCGGGCGATCCTCAACGCGGCGGTCGTCCTCGCCCGGCAGGGTGGCTACGACGCGGTGCAGATGCGCGAGGTGGCCGAGGTCGCCGGCGTCGCGCTCGGCACGCTCTACCGCTACTTCCCGTCGAAGGTGCACCTGCTGTCGGCGGCCATGGTCCGCCAGCTCGAGACGCTGCGTGACCAGCTGCTCCGCGAGGAGCCGGAGGGTGCCGACGCCTGCGAGCGCGTCGTCGCCGTCGTGCATCGGCTGGTGGGTGCCCTCGAGCGCGACCGCCTCGTCACCGACGCCCTCGTACGCGCCATGATCGTGGCGGCCCAGGCCGAGATCGAGCAGATCAACGAGGTCAACGCGGCCATCATCGCGACCGCGATCCACGGCTGCAGCGTGGCCGAGGTGTGCGGACCCGACTACCGGCTGTCGCTGCTCATCGGCAAGGTGCTGATGACCGACCTGATCAGCTGGCTGTGCGACCGGATGACGATGGAGGAGGTCAAGGCCTCGCTGTCGGACATGGTCGCCGTGTCGCTCGCCGGTCAGCCGGCCCTGCCCGCCACGAGCGTCCTGACCCCGACCGCCTGAGCCTGCGGGCCTTCAGGTCAGGGCCGCGGGCACCTCGGGGCTGATCACGCCCCAGTAGATGAGCCGGGCCATCGCCTCCTGCAGCTCCGGCACCTCGATGCGCCAGTGCTCCATGCCCTCGCGGTGGGCGGCGACGTGGGCGAGCATCGACACCAGCGCGCTCGAGGTCGCCATCGGCGCGGGGGCGTCCGGATTGCTGGTGGCGATCGCGTCGGCCAGGGCGTTGGTGATGCCGTTCAGCATGTGCACGCGGGCCCGGCGGAAGCGCACGTCGCCCTCCTCGGTGAGCAGGTCGACCACCCGCAGCACGGGCTGGTGCTCCTGCCAGAAGTCGAGGAAGTGCGCGACGACATGGCGGGAGCTGGCGTACGCCGCGTCACCGGACCAGCGCAGCGCCGCGATCTCCGCCGCCAGCGCCGACCCGATCTCGGCCGTGCGGTCGGCGAGCACCAGCAGCGCCGCGTCGAGGTCGACGAAGTACTGGTAGAACGTCGCGGGCGAGGTGCCGGCGGCCCGGGCGACGTCGGTCACCCGCAGGTCGGAGTAGGGGGTGTCGGCGACCAGGGCGGCGGTGCATTCGATCAGCCGCCGCCGGGTGGCGAGCCCTCGCGGCCCCGGGATGCGCCCGTCGCTCGCCGGTGCGACTGTCACCGCAGGATCGTAGCGACCCGCGTCGGCACGCCCCGCGCCGCCGGGTTAGGTTGCCTCCTGACGAGCCGTCAGATTGGAGCACCATGACCGACCCCGGGAACGACCGGAGCACGACCTTCGACCCCACCCGCCCGCTGGCGGGGGTGCGGATCATCGAGTGCTCGATGCTCGGCCCGGCCGGCGTGACCGGCCCGTTCGCCGACATGGGCGCCGACGTGATCAAGATCGAGCCGCCGCAGGGTGACTACGCCCGCGAGATGACCTGGCCGATCGTCGAGGGCACCTCGCTGCTGTTCCTGCACTCCAACCGGGGCAAGAGCAGCGTGGTGATCGACCTGCGCACGCCCGAGGGCGTCGAGGTCTTCCTCGACCTCGTGCGCGGCGCCGACGCCGTGGTCGAGGCCATGCGCCCGGGCGGCCTGGAGAAGCGCGGTGTCGGCTTCGAGAAGTGCCTCGAGGTCAACCCCAAGATCGTCTTCCTGACCATCTCGGGCTACGGCATGACCGGGCCGTTCAAGAACTACCCGAGCCACGGCATCGCGTACGACACCTGGGCCGGCGTCGTGAAGCCCGAGGTCGACGAGGACGGGTTCACGTTCATCCCCGAGCACGTGTCGGTCGGCATCAACGCCGGGCCGCTGTACGGGGCGTTCGGCATCCTGGCCGGCATCACGCAGGCGCGCGCCACCGGACGCGGCTGCCGCATGGAGGTCGCCCAGTCCGACGCCGCCGCCTCGATCGACTGGTTCCGGTCGGAGTCCTACCAGGCGTACAAGCGCCCGCAGTCCGAGGTCACCGGCAACAAGGCCGACGACTACCGCCGCCGCGCCCCGGGCACCGCCGGGATGAAGGAGGGCGTGCGCTACCAGATCTACGAGTCCTCCGACGGCCACGTCCTGTTCATGGCATCGGAGCAGGCGTTCTGGAAGAACTTCTGCGAGGGCGTCGGGCGGCCGGAGCTCTTCGAGCAGAACCCGGGGTCCAAGTACGCCGACCACGCCGCCGGCAACATCCCGCTGCGCCACGAGCTCAAGGCGATCTTCAAGACGAAGACGTCGCAGGAGTGGCTGGACTTCGGCGGCGAGTTCAACACCCCGATCGCGCCGGTCAACACCCCGCAAACGCTGGCCGACGACCCGCAGTTCCTGGCGCGGCTGCCGTGGATCCCGAAGGAGCAGCTCGGGGCCGACATGCTGCCGTTCCCGGTGCTGAACGTCGGCGAGGAGCAGCTCGCGTGGCCGTCGCGGGCTCCGGAGCTCGGTCAGCACACCGACGAGATCCTGGCGAGCCGGCTCGGCTACGACGAGGCGAAGATCGCCGAGCTGCGCGAGAAGGGTGCGCTCGGCAACAGCTAGCACACCTCGGCACCATCGAGTCCGGTCGTTCCGACCGCCGGATTCGGTGGCGCCGTCGGTTGCCGGCGCCGGCTAGAGCAGCAGGGCGAGCGCGTCGGCGTGGGTCTCCACGTCGCCGAACTGGGTCTGGTGCACCCACGCGCGCTTGAGGTAGTAGTGCATGACGACCTCCCACGTGAAGCCCATGCCGCCGTGCACCTGCACGCCCCACTTGGCGTTCAGCCCGGCCGCCTCGTCGGCGAGCAGCTTGGCCGACGCCACCGCGCGGGCCGGGTCGCCGACCTCCGGCTGATCGAGCAGCACGGCCGCTGAGTCAACCGCCACCGAGGCGAGCACGGCGCGTACGTGCATGTCGGCGAGGATGTGCTTCACGGCCTGGAACGAGCCGATCGGCCGGCCGAACTGCTCGCGCTCCTTGGCGTACTGGGTCGAGATGTCGACGCAGGCGGCGGCGAGGCCGGCCTCGAGAGCCGCGGTGAGCACGGCTCCCTCGACCCGCCAGCGCGTGGCGCCGCCCGGGATGACCGTGCCGGTGGGCAGCGACCGCGCCTTGCCCAGCGGGGTCAGCGGGTCGACCGGGATGGCGACCGGCTCGAGCGAGAGCTCCGTGGCCGGGATCAGCCGCGCCTCGTCGCCGTCGAGCACGACCAGGGCGGTGATGGCCGACGGGTGCTCGACGAGCGGGGTGCGCCCGGGCTCCTCCGCGGACAGGTCGAGCACGCTGACCGGCGCACCGGCGAGCACGCCGTCGATGCCGGCCGCGAGGAAGGTGCCGACGAGCGGGCCGGGCACGAGCGCCCGGCCGAGCTCCTGGAAGACGAGCGCTGCGTCGGCGAGGCCGAGCCCGAGGCCGCCCTGGTCCTCCGGAAGTCGGAGGCCGAACACGCCGAGGTCGGTCAGGGTCGACCAGAGCGCCGCGTCGAAGCCGGCTCCGGATGCGGCGAGCTCGCCGAGGCGCTCCCGGGGAAAGGCGTCGGCGCAGACCTCGCGTACGCCTTCGCGCAAGGCCTGCTGGTCGTCGGTGGGCAGGAAGTCCATCGGTGAGAGCCCTTACTGGCGTTCGCGCGGGAGTCCGAGGACCCGCTCGCTGATGATGTTGCGCTGGATCTGCGACGTGCCGGCCGCGATCGAGAGGTTCAGCCAGGTGAGCCGGTCCTCCACGAGGCGTCCGCTGGGCAGGCCGTCGAGGTCCTCCATGGACAGCGACGCGCGGGCCATGAGCCGGGCGCCGATGTCGGCCAGGTGCTGGCGGACCTCGGAGTAGCGCAGCTTGAAGATCGAGCCGCCGAAGCCGACGCGGCCCGTGCGCTGGGCCTCGGAGATGTTGCGCTTCGTGAGCGCCCACAGCCCCTCGAGCTCGGCCGCGACCTGCGCCAGCTCCCGGCGCAGCGCCCGGTCCTCCCAGGCGGTGGCGCCGTGGCGGGTGACCTTCTTGGCGAGCTCCGACAGCTCGGCGACCACCTCGAGGGCGTTGATGTTGTCCGCGACGAAGGCGGTGCCGCGCTCGAACGAGAGGGTGACGTTCGTGACCCGCCACCCGTCGTTCTCGGCGCCGACCCGGTTGCTCACCGGGATGCGTACCTCGTCGAGGAACATCTCGGCGAACTCGGTCGACCCGACGATGGTGCGCAGCGGGCGGATGGTGATGCCGGGCGACTGCATGTCCATCGCGAGCCAGGTGATGCCCTTGTGCTTCGGGGCGTCGGGGTCGGTGCGTACGAGCATCTCGCAGTAGTCCGCGACCTCACCGTGCGAGGTCCAGATCTTCTGCCCGGTCACCACGTAGTCGTCGCCGTCGCGCACCGCCTTGCAGCGCAGCGAGGCGAGGTCGGAGCCGGCGCCGGGCTCGGAGAAGCCCTGGCACCAGATCTCGTCGCCCTTGAGGATGTTGGCCAGGTGGGCCTCCTGCACCTCTGAGCTCGCCTCGGCGATCAGCGTGGGGCCCGCGTGCAGCAGGCCGACGAAGTTCACGCCGACGTAGGGCGCCTTCGCCCGCTCGGACTCCTCCAGGAAGATGAGGTGCTCGGTCGGGGTCGCGCCGCGGCCGCCGTACGCCTTCGGCCAGTTGATGCCGGCATAGCCCGCGTCGAAGAGCATCCGCTGCCACGCCGTGTCGTACGCACGCCGCCCGGGCCAGTCGTCGGTGTGCGGCTTCGGCCCGAGTGAGGGCAGCACGCCGGCGAGCCAGTCACGCAGCTCCGCCTGGAACTCGAGCTCGGCGGGGCTGTAGCGCAGATCCATGAATACGTCTCCGAGGGGGCTGGGCCGTCAGGCGCTGGGCGGGAGCCCGAGCTGCGCCTCACGCTGCCGGGTCGTGCTGTGCACCGGGTCCTTGTCGAACGCCGGGATGATCGTCGAGCCGAAGATCTCGACCGCCTCGATGGCGATCTCGACGGGCATCGTCGTGGACAGCATGCCGAAGGTGAGCTGGTCTGCGCCCGTTCCTTCCCAGGTCCTGCAGGCCTTCTCACATTCCTCGGGGCTGCCGATCAGCACGTCACCGCTCTCGACGGCGTCCTTGAGCTGCTCGACCGTCGGCTCCGGGAGGGTGGCCGGCCAGTCCGGCACGTACGGCGGCTTGGGGAAGGTGTCGAGGTACTTGAACACCAGGCTGTTCTGGTAGCCGCTGGTCATGTCGGCCGCGATGCGCCGCGCGCGGTCACCGTCGTCGAGGCAGAGCATCTGGCTGGTGACCATCACGTTGTCGTTCACATAACCGCCGACCGGCTCGGCGTCGCCGATCGCGTTCTTGTAGATCTCGATGTAGCGGCAGAGGTCCTCGCGGCTCGTCGTGGCGAAGCAGAGCACCCCGAGGCCCATGCGGGCGGCCTTCTCGAAGGTCGACGGGTTGCCCGCGGCCACCCACAGCGGCGGGTGGGGGAGCGTGTACGGCTTCGGCAGCACGTTGCGCTCGGGCATCCGGAAGTACTCGCCCTCGTACGCGTAAGTGCCCGGCTCCCACATCCGCGGCAGCTGGCGGACGACCTCGTCGAACATCACCTTGGTGAGCTCGGGGTCTTTGATGCCGAAGCCGGACTGCTCGGTGCTGGACGAGCCGCGGCCCATGCCGAGCTCGAAGCGGCCGAGCGAGAGGTGGTCGAGCATCGCGGCCTGCTCGGCGACGCGCGCCGGGTGGTTGACCGGCGGGGTGATGTTCTTGATCCCGGTGCCGATGTGGATGCGCTCGGTCTGGCCGGCGACGAAGCCGAGGAACGACTCGTTGGCCGACAGGTGCGAGTACTCCTCGAGGAAGTGGTGCTCGGTGGCCCACGTGTACTTGAACCCGGCCTTGTCGGCGGCCTTGGTCCAGTTGACCTCGTCCCACAGGCGCTTGTGCTCGGCGCCGACGGGGTCGGCCTCGACGGCGCTGTGGTGCAGGTAGAGCGAGTTGAAGATCCCGAATTCCATGACGAGCTGGCTCCTTCGGCAGCTGGGCTATGGGCAGCTCGCGACCTTCGAACACGTGCTCCGCGCGAGTGGCGTGACGATAGCCGAGGGCCTGTGGCGCGAACGCGGCGGATACGGTGCTGGCGAGCTACTGCGCTGCCGACCCGTGGCTGCCCGACCCGTAGCCGCCCGATCGACAACAGGAGGAAGACGTTGCTGTTCGCCGAGGATGCCGCCGTCGGCGGAGAGGCGCCGAGCCGGTCGCACGAGCTGACGCGTACCGACCTGGTGCGCTATGCCGGAGCGTCGGGTGACTACAACCCGATGCACCACGACGAGGTCAAGGCGCAGGCGGCCGGGATGCCGAGCGTCTTCGGTCACGGCATGTTCTCCGCGGGCCTGCTGGCCTCCGCCCTGACCGACTACGTCGGCGAGGGCGCGCTCACCCGTTACGCCGTCCGCTTCACCAAGCAGTCCTTCCCCGGCAACGTGCTCAACACGAAGATCACGGTGACCGACGTACGCCCGCGTGACGGCTACTCCGAGGTCGACCTCTCGTGCGACCTGGTCACCGCCGAGGGCGTCACGATCATCAGCGGTGAGGCCACCGCCGAGGTCCCGAGCCGCCAGGCCGCCGAGGAAGGACGCTGACATGAGCACCCCCACGTCCACCGCCACCGACCTCATCGGGCGCAAGCTCCCCGAGGCCACCATCGTCATCGAGCGCGGCCCCGTCGCCCGCTTCGCCGAGGCCGTCCACGCGACGAGCCCGATCTACTCCTCCGCCGAGGCGGCCACGTCGGCCGGCTACCCGGCCGTGCCCGTCCCGCCGACCTTCACCTTCGTCGCCGGCTACTGGGGCTCGCTCGCCGAGGACCAGCCGGCGCGCGACCCCGAGGCCGCCGACCTCGGCCAGCTGCTCGCCGAGCTGCGCCGCGACGGCGGGATGCTGCTGCACGGCGAGCAGGAGTTCCGCTACCTGGCG
Source organism: Frankiaceae bacterium (assembly GCA_965199805.1). Taxonomy (GTDB): domain Bacteria; phylum Actinomycetota; class Actinomycetes; order Frankiales; family Frankiaceae; genus DATAZK01. Next base: position 2,516,952 of record CBDATO010000001.1, read on the forward strand.
CCCGTGCTCGTCGGCATGCGGCTGCGCTCCACCGGCGTCGTGGAGAACGTGTCGGTGAAGGAGGGCAAGGGCGGCTCGACCATGACCGCGGTCAAGGTGCGCACCGACCTCGCCGACGAGGACGGCAAGACGGTCGTCACGCAGATCATGACGTTCCTGCTGCGCAAGGCGGCTCCGGCCTGATCGTCGAGGGCGTAACGCCCGCACACCGAAGGCGAATCCGGCCGCGCTAACCTGACGAAGCGTCAGGTCGGCGCGGATCCTCGAGGAGTGGCATGACGCTTGCGGCGGAGCCCGGCCGGCTGTTCATCAACGGCGAGTCGGTCGAGCCCGCGGGTGGCTACTACGACGTCATCAACCCGGCGAGCGAGCAGGTCGTCGGGCAGGCGCCCGAGGCGAGCGTGCAGCAGGCGAACGATGCCGCGGCTGCGGCGAAAGCCGCGTTCACGCGCTGGTCACGGACCTCGCAGGAGGAGCGCTCGCTCGTCCTGGAGCGGGTCGCCGACCTGTTGATCAAGCGCGGCGACGAGATCATCCCGCTCCTGCAGGCCGAGACCGGCGCCACGATGCGCGTCGCCTCGCAGATGCAGATCCCGGTGGCCGTCGACCGCTTCCGTCGCTACGCCCGTGAGGCGCTGTCGCCGACCACCGTCCCGATGCCGCCGCAGGTCATGCCGGAGACCCCGCTCGCGCCCGGCGGCCTCATCGGCGGCGTGGCGATACGCCAGCCGGTCGGGGTCGTCGCCTGCATCACGCCGTACAACTTTCCGCTGGTCAACATGGCCGGCAAGATCGCGCCGGCCCTAGCGATGGGCAACACGGTCGTCGTCAAGCCCGCGCCTCAGGACCCGCTGCACGTGCTCCGGTTCGCCGAGCTGCTGCAGGAGGCCGGGGTGCCGGACGGGGTCGTCAACATCGTCGGCGGCACCGGCCCGGCAGCCGGCGCGGCGCTCACGTCGTCGCCCGACGTCGACATGGTCAGCTTCACCGGCAGCACCCCGGTGGGCCGGATCATTGCCCGGGCGTGCGGCGACGGGATGAAGCGTCAGCTGCTCGAGCTCGGCGGCAAGGGCGTCGCGATCCTCTTCGAGGATGCCGCGATCGACGCCGCCGTCGGCGGGGTGGCCAGCACGTGGGCCTTCCACTCCGGGCAGATCTGCACCGCACCCACCCGCGTCCTGGTGCACCGCAGCCGGGTCGACGAGGTGGTCGCCAAGCTCACCGGGGCCGCCGGCGCCCTGACGGTCGGTGACCCGCTCGCCCCCGACACGGTGGTGGGTCCGCTGATCTCCGCGGCCCAGCGCGACCGGGTCGAGGGGCTCGTGCAGCAGGGCGTCGACGCGGGCGGTGAGCTGGTGGCCGGCGGGAGCCGTCCGGACCTGCCGACCGGCTTCTACGTCGCACCCACGCTGCTCGCCGGCGTCACGTCGGACAACCCGGCTGCGCAGGAGGAGTTCTTCGGCCCCGTCGTCGTCGTGCTGACCTTCGACGACGAGGACGAGGCGGTGGCCATCGCCAACGACACCCCGTACGGGCTCTACGACTACGTCTACAGCGGCGACACGGCGCGCGGCTACCGCGTGGCCAACCAGCTGCGCACCGGCATGGTCGGCGTCAACACCGCCCAGCGCAATCACGAGGTGCCGTTCGGCGGGTTCAAGATGAGCGGCGTCGGCCGTGACGGAGGCGTGTTCGGCCTGCACGCCTACAGCGAGTTCCAGAGCATCGTCTGGCCCAGCTGAGCCAGGCCATCCAGCCAATCCAGCACTCACCGGATCCAGCGTTGACCGATTCAGCACTGACCGGACACCCAGACAGGGAGAGGTGAAGATCATGCGCGCGATCGTGTTCAACGGGACGACGGCGGAGATCCGCAGCGACGTCGAGGTCCGCGACCCCGGACCGAACGAGGTGCTGGTCCGCGTCGTCGCGGCCGGCGTCTGCCACAGCGACGTGAGCGTCGTCAACGGCACCATCCCGTGGCCCGCGCCGTCGGTGATGGGCCACGAGGGCGCCGGCATCGTCGAGAAGGTCGGCAGCCAGGTCACGCGTACCAAGCCGGGCGATCACATCGTCATCGGCACGGTCGCCAACTGCGGCATCTGCGACCGCTGCAACGCCGGCCACCCGACCTGGTGCAAGCAGTCCATCGGCAACCGCACCGAGCCCTTCACGGTCGGCGGCGTCCCCGGTGGCAACTTCGCCGCCACGTCGTCCTTCGCCGAGCTGACGATCATCAAGGAGGTGCAGGCGGTCCCGATCGACAAGGAGATCCCCCTGACCTCCGCCTGCCTGATCGCCTGCGGCGTCGTCACCGGCATGGGTTCGGTGTTCAACCGGGCCAACGTGATGCCCGGCGACCACACCGCCGTCTTCGGCGCCGGCGGCGTCGGCCTCTCGGTCATCCAGGCGCTGCGGATCAAGGCGGCCGGCACGATCATCGCCGTCGACACCCTGGCGTCCAAGGGCGAGCTGGCGCTCAAGCTCGGCGCCACGCACTTCATCGACGCGTCCAAGGCCGACGCGGTCGAGAAGATCCGCGAGCTCCTGCCCTGGTCGGAGACCGTCAACGAGGGTCCGTTCGGCGGCGGCGGCGTCAACTGGTCGTTCGAGTGCGTCGGACACCCGGCGGTCACCGACTCGGCCGTCCGCGCGCTCGACTGGGGCGGCATCTGCGTCCAGGTCGGTGTGCCGGCACCCGGCGTCACCTACGCGGTGCCGATCACCCACCTGACCCAGGTCGACCGCGGGATCATCGGCAGTCGCGCCGGTGGCGTCCGCGCCCAGAAGGACATCCCGATGATCGCCGAGATGTACAAGAAGGGCCTGCTCGACCTCGACTCGATGGTCTCGCAGACCTACCCGATGGAGAAGTTCTTCGACGTCGTCGACGACATGCACCACGGCAAGCTCGCCCGCGGGGTCCTGACCTTCTGAGACATCCCGAGAACACCACTCAGGCAGTCATATCCAGCTCGGCGATCACCCGGGTGGGCGTGATCTTCACGGTCAGCTCACCCGGGACGCCGTTGCGGGCGCCGAACTCCTCCGCGCGCTCGGCTCCCATGTAGCGACCGCCCACGATCGTCGACACCCGGCGGGCCTCGGCGACGTCGTCGATGAGCTCGGCCGTGCCCTGCACCTGCACGAACGCGTACGGCGGCTCCTCGAGGTCGACGCACAGCACGACCCGCGGGTCGCGCCGGATGGCTTTCGCCTTGGGGGTGTCGGCGCCGGTGCAGAACAGCAGCGCGCCGTCCTCGACGGTGAACCAGATCGGCGTGATGAGCGGTCGGCCGTCCGAGGCGGTGTAGCCGATCTTGCCGGTGCGGGTGCCACCGAGCAGGAAGGCGGTCACGCGGTCGTCGAGTGCTGCAGACGTCGTCATACCAATGGCGAACTTTCGTAGCGTCGCGGGTATGCCGACCGCACTTGCGCTCCGGTCCCGTTCGGACGCCCGCCGGGTGCTCGGCGGGGTCTTCTTCGTGCACGGCATGCTCTTCGCGTCGTGGACCGCGCACATACCGCAGATCAAGAGCCACCTCGGGCTGTCCGACGGCCGGCTCGGCTCCATCCTGCTGGCGACACCCGTCGGGTCGGTGGCGGCCATGGCCGTCGGCGCCTGGCTGCTGCCGCGCCTCGGCAGCCGGCTGCTGTCGGCCATCTGCCTGATCGGATACGCGGTCTCCGGCCCCTTCGTGGGCCTGGCTGATTCGCCGACGACGCTGTTCCTCGCGCTCCTGTTCTGGGGTGCGTTCCAGGGCACCCTCGACGTCGCCATGAACACCCAGGGCACGACGCAGGAGCGCCACCTGGGGCGCACCCTGATGTCGGGCCTGCACGGGCGGTGGAGCCTCGGCGCCCTGACCGGAGCCGGCATCGGGGCGCTCAGCGTGTGGCTCGGATTGTCGCTGGCCTGGCAGCTGACGATCCTCGGGGTGCTGGTGGTGGCCGCGGTGCCCCTCATGCGGGCCTTGGCGCCGACCGACGAGCACGAGGAGCCCGCCGCGGCTTCGCCGCGGGTGCCGGCGTCCCGAGGCTGGACGCGGCCGACGGTGCTCACCGTCGCCCTGCTCGGCGCGGTGGCGATGGCGTCCTTCCTGTGCGAGGGCGCGGCGGCCGACTGGTCAGCGGTCTACCTCAAGGACACGGTGGGGGCGCCCGCCGTGATCGCCAGTCTGGGATACGGGGCGTACTCGCTGGCCATGGTGGTCGCGCGGCTGACGGCGGACCGCGTCTTCGCCCGCTACGACCAGGCCCGGGTCATCGCCGCCCTGGCCACGCTCGGCGCCGTCGGCTTCGCCGCCGGGCTGCTGGTCGAGCAGACCGCCGTCGTGCTGATCGGGCTCATCTGCCTCGGCATCGGGCTCGCGTCGGTGGTGCCGGCCATGTTCAGCGCCGCCGGGCGGGTACGCGGGCTGCCCCCGAGCACCGCCATCGCGACCGTCACCGCCTTCGGGTGGGCCGGCTTCGTCTGCGGGCCGCCCGCGATCGGCGGCCTCGCCAGCCTCACCTCGCTGCCGGAGGCGCTCGCCCTGGTGCCGGTGCTCACCGCGCTGATCGCCGTGGCGAGCTACCGCGCGCTGCGGCGGCCCGTCACGCTCAGCGGGTGTTGACGGAGACGGTGTCCTTGCCCGCGCGCAGCAGTGTGCCGGGAAGCGCGCCCGAGGCGGCACCGTCACGCACGATCTCGACCCCGTTGACCAGCACCCGCACCACGCCCTGCGAGCCGCCGGTGAGGCGCGGCGTGCCACCGGGCAGGTCGCTGACCAGCGTGACGTCGTCGGACGTGATGGTCTCCGGGTCGAAGACCGTGATGTCGGCCCAGTTGCCCTCGGTGAGGGTGCCGCGCTGGCGCAGGCCGAAGAGCTTGGCCGGCTCGCCGGTCAGCATCTGCACCGCGCGCTCGAGGGTGACCAGCTTGCGGCCGCGCAGGCAGTCACCGATGAAGCGGGTCGGGTAGTTGGCGCCCGCCATCCGGTCGAGGTGGGCGCCGGCGTCGGAGCCGCCGAGCACCACGTCGGGCTGCTCCCAGGTCTCTGCGCGCAGCTCCCAGGAGGCCGGGTCGTTGTCGGTCGGCATCGGCCAGAGCACGGTGCGCAGCTCGTCGTTGACGGCGATGTTGATCAGCGCCTCGAACGGCTCCTCGCCGCGCTCGGCGGCGATGTCGGACACCTTGCGTCCCTTGAGTCCCTCGTTCTCCGGGGAGAAGGTGTCGCCGATGACGTAGCGGCCGAAGTCCGAGAGCCGGCGGAAGACGCCGGCCTCCGGGCTGGTCGCCTTCGCCAGCAGGTCGGCGCGTACCGCCGGGGTCTGCAACGCGGCGATCCGCTCCGGGACCGGCAGCCCGAGCGTGTCGGCCCATCCCGGGATCAGGTTGAGCGCGCAGAACGTGCGCAGGCTCATGTTCATCGGCACCAGCGTCGGCATGGTCAGGGCGACCACCCGGCCGCCGAGCTCACGGGCGCGGGTGGAGGCCTTCAGCTGGCGCGGCACCTTCTGCGGGACGGAGCCGTCGATGGTCAGCACGTTCCAGTTCAGCGGGCGTCCGGCCGCCGCCGACATCTCCGCCAGCAGGTCGATCTCGTCGTCGCTGAACTGGTCGAGGCAACCCGCGACGATGCCCTCGAGCAGCGTGCCCTCGTGCTCGCCGGTCGCCGTGCACAGCGCGATCAGCTCCTCCTTGCTCGCCCACCGCGACGCGACGGGATTGCCGTCACCGTCGGAGTGGGTGGCCGACAGCGTGGTCGAGAAGCCGATGGCGCCGGCCTCGATCGACTCGTGCAGCACCCGCACCATCTCGGCGATCTGCTCGGGCGTGGCCTCCTTGCCGATGGCGTCGTCGCCCATCACGTACAGGCGCAGCGCGCAGTGACCGACGAGGAACGCGGCGTTGAGCCCGATCTTGCCGTCGAGCCGCGCGAGGTAGTCGCCGAACGTCTCCCAGTCCCAGCTCACGCCGTTCTCGAGGGCGGCGAGCGGCATGCCCTCCACCTTGGCCATCATCCGGCGCAGGTAGTCGGCGTCCTTCGCGTGCAGCGGCGCGAGCGTGAAGCCGCAATTGCCGCCGAGCACCGTGGTCACGCCGTGCACGTTGGACGGGGTCGCGTACGGGTCCCAGAAGAGCTGGGCGTCGTAGTGCGTGTGCACGTCGACGAAACCGGGGCTGATGACGAGCCCGTCGGCCTCCAGCACCTGCGTGGCGTCCTCGTCGATCGCGCCGCCGACGGCCACGATGCGCCCGTCACGGACCCCGACGTCACCCTTGACGCTCGGAGCGCCGGTGCCGTCGACGATCGTGCCACCGCGGATCAGGTAGTCCAGCATGGGCGGAGCTTAACGCCCGACCTGATACGTCGTCAGACCGGCCTGAGGCGCCGTCAGACGGTGTCCAGCGCCCGCAGCTCGCCCTTGCGGACCTTGCCGGAGGCGTTGCGCGGCAGCTCCGGCACGACCTGCACCGAGCGCGGCACCTTGAAGTTCGCGAGCCGCTCGCGGGCCCAGCCGACCAGCTCCGCCTGGTCCAGGGTCGCACCGGGGCGCAGCACGACGTAGGCCTTGCCGACCTCGCCCATCCGCTCGTCCGGCACGCCGATCACGGCCACCTCGCTGATGGCGTCGTGGTGGCTGAGCGTCGACTCGATCTCCGCGGGATACGCGTTGAAGCCGCCGGTCACGTACATGTCCTTGAGCCGGTCGGTGATCTTCAGGTAGCCCCGGGCGTCGAGGATGCCGATGTCGCCGGTGTGCAGCCAGCCGTCGGCGTCGATGGTCTCGGCGGTGGCGGCCGGGTCGTCGAAGTACTCGCGCATGACGTTGTAGCCGCGCACCAGCACCTCGCCGGGCTCGTCCGGATCCGCGAACGAGCCGTCGGCCCGCTGGATGACCACCTCGGTGTCGGGGATCGCGCGTCCGCAGGTGGTGGCCACCGTGACCGCGTCGTCGTCGTGGCCGCAGATGCTGACGGTGCCGGTGGCCTCGGTGAGCCCGTACGCGGTCAGCACCGCCTTGAACGTGAGCTCCTCGCGCATCCGCTCGACCAGCCGGACGGGCACGCTCGCCGCGCCGGTGACCGCGAGCCGCAGCGAGGTGAGGTCGAGCGCGCTGCGGTCGGGACCGTCGAGGATGGACGCGTACAGGGTCGGCGGGCCGGGGAGCACGGTGACGCGCTCGGCGGCGATCTTCTTCAGCACCTCGGGGACGTCGAACACCGGCACCGGGATGATCGTCGCGCCCTTGAGCAGGCAGGCGACGATCCCGGCCTTGTAGCCGAAGGTGTGGAAGAACGGGTTGACCACCAGGTAGCGGTCGCCGGCGGTCACCCCGACCACGTCGGCCCAGGTCTCGAAGACGCGCATGGTCTGGTACTGCGACACCACGACGCCCTTGGGGCGCCCGGTGGTGCCGGACGTGAAGAAGACGTCGGACACGTCGTCCGCGGCGATCGACGCGATGCGGGCGGTGACGGCGTCGTCGGTGACGGCCCGGCCCGAGGCGATCCAGTCGGCGAACCCGACGGTGCCCGGCTTCGGGTCGGCCGCCAGCGATACGGTGGTCGTCAGCGCCGGCAGCGTGGTGCCGGACTCGGCGAGCATCCCGGTGTAGTCGGCGCCGAGGAAGCCGTCGGAGGCGACGAGCAGCTTGGCCGAGCTGCGGGCCAGGATGAACGCGGCCTCCTCGCCCTTGTAGCGGGTGTTGAGCGGCACCAGGGCCGCGCCCGCCGACACCAGGCCGAGCGCGGCGATGACCCATTCCGCGGAGTTCTGCGCCCAGATCGCCGCCCGGTCGCCCGGCTCGATCCCGGAGGCGATGGCGGCAGCGGTCGCCTCGCGTACGCGGGCGCCCAGCTCCGCGAAGGTCAGCCGGACGTCACCGTCGACCCTGCCCGTGTCAACCAGGGCCTCGATGTCGGCGAAGCGCTCGGCGCTGTCGATGACCAGGGCGCCGATGCTCGGCGGCAACTCACTCACGCGCCGGAATCTATCGGCGGACGGGCCCGACCCACTGTGGCCGGTGTCGGAGCGTGGTTGTAGACAGTTCTGCGTGCGCACCCCCATCTGTGACGTGCTCGGTATCGAGTTCCCGCTCTTCGCCTTCTCGCACTGCCGTGACGTGGTGGTCGAGGTGAGCAAGGCCGGTGGGTTCGGGGTGCTCGGAGCCCTCGCGTTCGACGCCGAGCAGCTCGAGATCGAGCTCTCCTGGATCGACGAGCACATCGGCGGCAAGCCGTACGGCGTCGACTTCGCGATGCCCGCCAAGTACGTCGGCCAGGGCGGCGGCGAGGCGGCGAGCCTCGAGACCCTGCAGGGCATGGTCCCGGAGGGTCACCGCGCGTTCGTGCACAAGCTGCTCGACGACGCCGGCGTGCCCGCACTGGCCGAAGGTGCGGCGCCGAGCGTGGTCAAGGCCGCGGGCCTCAACGTCGACGCCGAGGGCCCGGGCCAGGTCGAGGTCACGCTGCGCCACCCGACGAAGATGATCGTGAACGCGCTCGGTCCGCCGCCCGCGTACGTCATCGAGCAGGCGCACGCCAAGGGTGTGCTGGTCGGTGGCCTCGCCGGCAGCCCGCGCCACGCCATCAAGCAGCGTGAGCTCGGCGTCGACGTGATCGTCGCGCAGGGCACCGAGGCGGGCGGGCACTGCGGCGAGATCTCGACCATGGTGCTCGTGCCCGACATCGTCGACGCGGTTGGCCCCGACGTGCCCGTGCTCGCCGCGGGCGGGATCGGCACCGGCCGGCAGATGGCCGCCGCGCTCGCGCTCGGAGCCCAGGGCGCGTGGACCGGGTCGATCTGGCTGACGGTCGCCGAGGCCGACACCAGCCCCGAGGCCGTGGAGAACCTGCTGGCGGCAGGCCCGCGCGACGCCATCCGTTCGCGTGCGATGACCGGCAAGCCCGCCCGGCAGATCCGTACCGCGTGGGTCGACGCCTGGGAGCGCGCCGACACACCCGACCCGCTGCCGATGCCGCTGCAGGGCCTGCTCTACGCCGAAGGCGCGCGCCGCTTCACCCGGGCGCACTCCCGCGACTTCATGGGCTCGCCGGCCGGGCAGATCGTCGGCCGGATGAACCGGGTGCGACCGGCCCGCGAGGTCGTCGCCGACATCGTCGAGGAGTGGATCGCGACCACCGAACGGATGGCCGGTCTGCTGGCCGACGACTGACGGGCTTGACCGGCGTGGCCGGTGACCGGTCACTATGAAGTGCTACAACCTGCGAAGTTCCGAAGATGTGCTGTGACGGCACCCACCGAGAGGACAGTTCCCATGCGAGTCGAGGCCGACTGGGACGAGTGCGAGGCCAACGCGGTCTGCGTCGGGATCGCTCCCGACGTCTTTCAGCTGGATGACAACGACATGTTGTCCATCCTGAACGAGGGCGAGATCCCCGCCGCCGATGAGGAGCGCGTCAGGCGCGCCGTCAACGGGTGCCCCAAGCGCGCCCTGTACGCGCGCGACTGAGCCGGGCGACCTGATGGTGAGCGCCACCGAGGCGTCCGAGGCTCCTGCAGCGACCGTCGACCTGTCGCACCTGTACGACGCGACGTACGTCCCGCACCTGCTCCTCGCCGGGTTGGAGCGCAGCGCCGACCGGCCCTGCGTCTACCTCGGTGAGCGGGTGCTGACCGGACGTGAGGTCTATGCGGAGATCAGCCGCTACGCCCAGGCCTACGCCAAGGTGGGGCTCACCCAGGGCAGCCGGCTCGCCATGCTGTCCCCGAACCGGCCGGAGGTCCTCTTCGCGTCCGGCTCCAACATGGTGAGCGGCACGTTCACGCTCGCCCTGCACCCGCTGGGCTCGCTCGAAGACCACGCCTACGTGATCGAGGACGCCGAGATCGAGACCCTGCTGGTCGACCCCAGCTTCGCTCAGCGGGCCGCCGACCTGATGGAACGCGTACCCACGCTGAAGCAGGTGCTGTCGTTCGGGCCCATGGAGGGCAGCACCGACCTGACCGAGCTCGCGACGGGCTTCGACCCGATCAAGCTCGTCGTGCCGCCGATCGACCCCAACGCCGTGACGGGGCTGTCGTACACCGGCGGCACCACCGGCAAGCCGAAGGGCGTCATGGGTACGGCCCGCGCGGGGCTCGCCATGACGCAGATCCAGATGGCCGAGTGGCAGTGGCCCACCGAGGTGCGGCACCTGATCTGCACGCCGCTCTCGCACGCCGGCGCCGCCTTCTTCGTGCCCGCGCTGCTGAACGGCGGGTCGATGGTGGTCCTGCCGGGCTTCGAGCCAGGCAAGGTGCTCGCCGCCATCGAGAAGTACAAGATCACGTCGATCATGCTCGTGCCGACGATGCTGTACGTGCTCCTGGACCACCCGGACTTCGACAAGACCGACCTGTCCAGCCTGCAGACGGTGTTCTACGGCGCCGCGGCGATGTCGCCGACCCGTCTCGCCGAAGGCATCCGGAAGCTCGGCCCGGTCTTTTTCCAGTTCTACGGCCAGGCCGAGTGCCCCATGACCATCACCGTCCTCCGCAAGGAAGAGCACGACCTGGACCACCCGGAGCGGCTCGCCTCCTGCGGCCGGCCCGTCCCGTGGGTGCACGTCGCGCTGCTCGACGACGACGGCAACGAGGTGCCGGACGGCGAGCCGGGCGAGATCTGCGTCCGGGGCACGCTGGCGTCGGCCGGTTACTGGAAAAAGCCCGAGCAGACCGCAGACCTCTTCAAGTACGGCTGGCTGCACACCGGCGACGTTGCCCGCAAGGACGACGAGGGCTTCCTGTACATCGTCGACCGCAAGAAGGACATGATCATCTCGGGCGGGTTCAACATCTTCCCGCGTGAGGTCGAGGACGTGCTCTCCTCGCATCCCGCCGTCGGTGCGGCCGCCGTCATCGGCGTACCGGACGAGAAGTGGGGCGAGGCCGTCAAGGCCGTTGTCGTCCGGCGCCCCGGCTCCGACATCAGCGACGAGGCGCTCGCCGCCGAGCTGATGGCCACGGTCAAGGACCGCAAGGGTGCCCACCACACGCCCAAGTCGATCGACTTCGCCGACTCGATCCCGGTCTCGCCGCTCGGCAAGCCCGACAAGAAGGCGCTGCGGGCGACGTACTGGGGGCAGGCCGACCGCCAGGTCAACTGACGCCGGCGGCTTACAACCTATTGGGTGTGGCCAGGGGACCAGGGTTCCTTTTCACGGCCACAACCGATCGCATGGGTTCGACGTAGGCGTACATCCGATCGGTTGTGTCCGGCAAAAGGAACTAGGGCCGCCCGCTGACATCCGATCGGTTGTCTTCTGCCAGACGGAGCGCACGTTGCAGGGCCAGATGCGAGAGGTCGCGTGGATGCCACCACGCTGTGGCGTCGTAGGGGTCCGCGTAGGACAACGCGTGGCCGGTCGTCAGAGTGAGCCGCCGGGCACGCCGCCGCAGCTGTGCGAAATCCGGCACCGTCCGTAGCTGCAGGTCGACGCCCGGGCCCGCGAGGCCCCAGCCCTCGGCCAGGGACTGGGGTTCGGCGACCGGTGTCGAGGCGCCGCTGTAGAGGCCGACCTCTGCCGCGTCCAGACGGCCCAGGAAGGCCGTCACGCCACCCAGATCGATGTCGTCCGGCAGCCACAGCTCGAGCTCCGGAAGCTGCACGACGGCGCCGTGCAGCCGCGCTGCCGCCTTGCCGCCGATGATGAGGGGTAGGCCGTTCGCGGAGTCGGCCACGCGCGACAGAGCTGCCCCGTACGGCTCCGGCACACGGTCGTGGACCGGGCGGCCGAGGAGCTCGAGAGTGGGTTGGTCCTCGAGACCCGGACGCGGCAAGAGATGAGTCGTCAGCTCGACTCCGCAGCCGGCGACGAGCGCCGCGAGGGTGGCGAAGCTGGGCTGTTTCTTGCCGCGCTCGTACAGGGCGATCATCTGCTGCGAGACGCCGGCCCGCTGGGCGACCTCGGCCTGGGTCAGCCCGGCCATCCACCGGGCGTCGTGCAGGATCTCGGCTGCGGTGCGCGGCATCACTCGAGTGTGCGGCGGCGATCGGCCTCAGCCGGAGTTGTCCACAGCCCGGGCAGCCAGCACCGCGTCGTAAACCGTGCGGCGGGGGACCCCCGCATCCTTCGCGACGGCCGCCATCGCGGTCTTGCGGTCGGCGCCAGCGGCCTCCTCGGCGGCGACGGCGGCGGCGAGATCGGCCGGGGCCGAGGAGATGCTGGGCCCGGTTGCGCCGCCGACGACGAGCGTCACCTCGCCGCGGACGTCGCGCTCCGCGGCCCAGGCGGCCAGCGCGCCGAGCGGGAGCCGGAGCACTTCCTCGTACGTCTTGGTGAGCTCGCGGCAGAGCACTGCCGGGCGGTCGGGGCCGAACGCGGCCGCCAGCTCCTCCAGGGTGCGGGCGACGCGCCGCGGGGATTCGAGGAAGATCAGCGTGCGGGGTTCGCGGGCCAGCTCGGCCAGCCGGGTGGCGCGCTCGCCCGAGCCGCGCGGGGGGAAGCCCTCGAAGGCGAACCGGTCGGACGGCAGCCCCGATACCGCGAGGGCGGTGGTGACCGACGACGGTCCGGGCACCACCCGGATCGGGACGCCGGCGTCGGCGGCGGCGCGTACGAGCCGGAATCCCGGATCGGAGACGGCGGGCATGCCGGCATCGGTGATGAGCGCGATGGAGGCCCCGCCCAGCAGCCGCTCGACGAGCTGGGGCGCCCGGGCTCGTTCGTTGCCGTCGAAGTAGGAGATGATCTCCGCGCGCAGCTCGATGCCCAGGTCGGAGGCCAGCCGACGTAGCCGGCGGGTGTCCTCGGCGGCGATCAGGTCGGCTGATTCCAGGGCCGCGGACAGGCGCGGCGAGGCGTCACCGACGTTGCCGATCGGGGCTCCGCAGACGGTCAGCGTGCCCGACTCCGGGTCGGACACGGGAACAGGCACAGCCGGGTTCACGGGATGCAGTCTTATCGCAGTCTTAGGCTGTCGCCTGATGACCGCGACGCTTGCCCCGCCGTCCGCGGCCGCACCCTCGACGCGCAGCAACGAGGCGCTGCGTCCACCGCCGTTGCCGGACCGCCTCTTCGGCTGGCTCGGCCCGCTCGTGATCACCGTGCTCGCCGGGGTCCTGCGCTTCTACCGGATCACGTCGCCGCCGGCCGTCGTCAACGGCAAGGCCAACTTCACGTTCGACGAGGTCTACTACACGACCGACGCGCACTCGCTCCTGCAGTTCGGGGTGGAGCGCGGCGCGAAGTGCGTCGGGCCGGGTCTCGCCGTCCACCCGCCGCTCGGCAAATGGATGATGGCCGTCGGTGAGTGGCTCTTCGGCTACATCGACTGCGCGGGCAAGCCGCACGGTGACCCGGCGCTCGGCTGGCGCTTCTCGGCCGCCGTCGTCGGCACGCTCGCCGTCCTGATCTTCGCCCGCACGGTGCGCCGGATGTTCCGCAGCACGGTCATCGGCTGCCTCGGCGGGCTGCTGCTCGCACTCGACGGCATGGAGCTGGTGCACTCGCGCACCGGCCTGCTCGACATCTTCGTCATGTTCTGGGTCGTGGCCGGGCTCGGCGCGGTGGTGCGCGACCGCGACTGGGGACGTGAACGGCTGGCCGACGGCCGCGCGCTCGGCTTCTGGCGGCCGTGGCGCCTGCTGGCCGGCTTCAGCCTCGGGTGCGCGCTGGCCACCAAGTGGACCGGCCTGTACGTGATCGTCGCGCTGTCGGCGCTGGCGCTCGCCTGGGACGTCGGCGCGCGGCGCAGCGTGGGGGCACCCCGGCCGTTCCGGCGCATGCTGCGCCGAGACGGGGCCGGCTGGCTGGCGACGTTCGTGGTCGTCCCGGTCGTCGTCTACACGGCGTCGTTCACCGGCTGGTTCGCCACGCACGAGGGCTACATGCGCAACGACTACGGCAAGGGTGCTTTCAACACCTGGCGCGCGTGGTGGCACTGGCATCAGTGGGCGTACGACTTCGCCGCCAACCTCGACACCCGCCATCCGTACCAGTCGAACAGCCCGTTCCAGTGGCTGGTCCAGGGCCGGCCGACGCTCTTCGCGTACACGACGACGCCGAAGGGGCCGCTGTGCTCGGCGTCCAACGGCTGCTCCAGTGCGGTGCTGGACCTCGGCAACCCGGCCATCTGGTGGATCGGGATCCTGGCGCTGCTCGGCTGCATCTGGCTCTGGGCGGGCCGGCGCGACTGGCGGGCTGCGCTGGTGCTGGTCGGCGTCGGGGCCGACATCGTGCCGTGGCTGCCGTATCCGGAGCGCACGAAGTTCAACTTCTACGCGCTCCCGATGCTGCCGTTCCTGATCATCGGCATCTGCGCGATGGCCGGGATCATCCTCGGCAGCAGACGGGCGGCGGACACCCGGCGCTGGGTCGGCGCGGTGGCGGTAGGTGCGTATGCGATGCTCGTGCTGGTCGCCTTCGGCTACTTCTACCCGATCTGGACCAACGCCCGGATCCCGTACGCGAGCTGGAGCGAACGGATCTGGTTCCCCGGCTGGTTCTGAGCGCGCGGCGGGCATTCGAGGGCCAAGCCATTTGCCGGGCTCACTACGCTGGACCTCATGAGTACGACGGCCGAGAAGGCGTTCTACGTGTCGACGCCGATCTACTACGTGAACGACGCGCCGCACATCGGGCACGCGTACACGACGGTGGCCGGCGACGTGCTCACCCGCTGGCACCGGCAGCGCGGCGAGCGCGTGCACTTCCTGACCGGCACCGACGAGCACGGCGAGAAGATCCTGCGGGCAGCGGCCGAGCACGACATGACCCCGCAGCAGTGGTGCGACCACATGGTCGAGACCGCGTGGCTGCCGATGCTGTCGTCGATCGACGCGGCCAACGACGACTTCATCCGCACCACGCAGCCGCGCCACACCGAGCGGGTGCAGGAGTTCGTCCAGCGGCTGTACGACAACGAGCAGATCTACAAGGGCAGCTACACGGGTCCGTACTGCGTGGCGTGCGAGGAGTTCAAGGTGCCGGGGGAGCTGATCCAGCCCGGCAACCTGTGCCCGATCCACACCCGGCCGGTCGAGATGCTGTCCGAGGACAACTACTTCTTCCGGCTCTCGGACTACCAGGACCGGCTGCTCGCCGCATACGCCGACGGCAGCCTCGTGGTCGAGCCCGAGAGCGCCCGCAACGAGGTGCTGCGCTTCGTGGAGAGCGGCCTGTCCGACATCTCGATGAGCCGCTCGACGTTCGACTGGGGCATCACGGTGCCGTGGGACTCCAGCCACGTCATCTACGTGTGGATCGACGCGCTGCTCAACTACTGGACGGCCGTCGAGGGCAGCGCGGAGTTCTGGCCCGCCGACATCCACCTGGTGGGCAAGGACATCCTGCGGTTCCACGCCGTCATCTGGCCCGCGATGCTCATGGCGTCGGGCCTGCCGTTGCCGAAGAAGGTCTTCGCGAACGGCTGGCTGCTGGTCGGCGGCGAGAAGATGAGCAAGACCAAGCTGACCGGCATCCCGCCGCAGCAGATCACCGACCACTTCGGCAGCGATGCCTACCGCTACTACTTCCTGCGCGAGCTCGCCTTCGGTACGGACGGCAGCTTCAGCTGGGAGTCGATGGGCGCGCGCTACCAGAGCGAGCTCGCCGACCAGCTGGGCAATCTGGCCAGCCGGCTGACGAGCATGGTCGAGCGCTACCGCGACGGCCTGCTGCCGGACGCCACGCTCGACGCCCGCCTGCAGCAGGGGCTCACCACGACGGTGGCGGAGGCGGACGCCGCGGTGGAGCGGCTCGACTTCCAGGCGGCGCTGGTCTCGATCATGGGCTTCGTGCGCACCGTCAACGGTTACGTGACCGAGCGCGAGCCGTGGAAGCTGGCGAAGGACCCGGCGAACGACGCGACGCTCGACGAGGTGCTGTACTCGACCGCCGACGCGCTGCGGGCCGTCGCGGTGCTGATGGTGTCGTTCATGCCGAAGGCCTGCCACCTGCTGTGGGAGAGCCTCGGCGCGTACAAGCCGCTGCCCGAGGCGCGCATCGCCGACGCCGCGACCGACCACCTGCCCGCCGGCACCCCGATCCGCAAGGGGCCCATTCTGTTTCCTCGTCTCGACTCATGAGCCGGTCGCGCGGCCGGGACGGCGAACCGGAGCTTGCCCCGGCGCCCGAGCCGCTGGCGGTGCCGGCGGTCGACAGCCACTGCCACCTCGACCTGCTGGCCCAGCCGGTGGAGGTCGCGCTGGCAGCCGCACGCGCGGCCGGCGTCACCCGTCTCGTGACCGTCGGGGTCGACGTCGCATCGTCGCGCTGGTCGGCGCAGACCGCCGCCGCGCATCCCGAGGTGATCGCGGCTGTGGCCGTGCACCCGAATGAGTCGGCCGAGGCGGGCGACCTCGAGGCCGACCTCGCCGCGATCGCCGAGCTGGCGGCGCTGCCCCAGGTGCGGGCGGTCGGGGAGAGCGGGCTCGACCACTACCGCACCGGCGAGGACGGCCGGCCGCAGCAGGAGGCGTCGTTCCGGGCGCACATCCGGCTGGCCAAGTCGGTCGGCAAGGCGCTGGTGATCCACGACCGCGACGCCCACGCCGACGTGCTCCGCGTGCTCGACGACGAGGGCGCCCCGGACACGGTGCTCATGCACTGCTTCTCCGGCGACGCCGACTTCGCCCGCGAATGCGTCGAGCGCGGCTTCGTGCTGTCGTACGCCGGCAATGTGACCTTCAAGAGCGCGCAGCACCTGCGTGACGCGCTCGCCGTGACCCCGCTCGAGCAGGTGCTGGTCGAGACGGACGCGCCGTTCCTCACGCCGGTGCCGCACCGCGGGCGGCACAACGCTCCGAACCAGATCCCGTTCACGCTGCGGCTGATGGCCGACGTCAAAGCGGTGACCGTCGACGAGCTGTCGGCCGCCGTCACGGCCAACGCGGTGCGGGTGTTCGGCGACTGGTGACGTGATCCTCCTGTCGCCGGCGGACACCCGGGCGCTCGCGAACCGGCTGGGCGTCGCGCCGGTCAAGTCACGCGGGCAGAACTTCCTCGTCGACCCCAACACCGTGCACCGGATCGTGCGGCTCGCGAAGCTCAGCACGGTGCCCGGCCCCGACCTCGCGGCCGGCTTCGGCGAGCACGTGCTCGAGATCGGCCCCGGACTCGGCTCGCTCACGCTCGGCCTGCTCGAGGCCGGCGCCCGGGTCACGGCCGTCGAGGTGGACCCTGCGCTGGCGGCGGCGCTGCCCCGCACGGTCGCCGAGCGCATCCCGGCGGCGAGCGACCAGCTGACGGTGGTCCAGGGCGACGCGCTCATCACCGCCGTACCCGGTGAGCCCGAGGTGCTTGCCGCCAACCTCCCCTACAACGTGGCCGTCCCGATCCTGCTGCACCTGCTGTCGACGGTGCCGTCGTTGACCCACGGCGTCGTGATGGTGCAGGCCGAGGTCGCCGCGCGGCTCGCCGCGCCTCCCGGCAGCCGGGTCTACGGCGTGCCGAGCGCGAAGCTCGCCTGGTACGCGAGCTCCCGGGTTGCGGCGCCGGTGCCCCCGACGGTGTTCTGGCCACAGCCGCGCGTGGACAGCTCGCTGCTCACCTGGGAGCGTCGTCAGCCCCCCGAGGGCGACCGGCGGCAGACGTTCGCGGTGATCGACGCGGCGTTCGCCCAGCGCCGCAAGACGCTGCGGGCCGCGCTGGCCCGCTGGGCGGGATCGGCTGCGGCGGCCGAGCAGGCGCTGCGCGCGGCGGGGGTCGACCCGGGTCTACGCGGTGAGCAGCTCGACGTCGGCGACTTCGCCCGGGTCGCAGCCGCCCGCGTACGTACCGACTGACGCCCGCCGGTTACCCGCGGGACACCCCCGCGTCATGCCCCGGCAACGGGTGCCCCTCACACTGAGGGCTCCCGGCCCGAGAGGGGCGCCGAATGACGGCCACCTTGACGATCAACAGCCGTAACTACGGAGCCTGGTCACTGCGCAGCTGGCTGCTGTGCAGGATGGCCGGACTCGACTTCGAGGTCGTGGTCGCCGGCGACGACGATCCGGCGACCCGGGCGGAGCTGCTGCTGCTGTCCCCGTCGTTCCTCGTGCCCCGCCTCGATCACGACGGGGTAAGGGTCTGGGACACGATGGCCATCGCCGAGCACCTGCAGGAGGCCCTGCCGGCCAGCGCGCTGCTGCCGGCGGACACCGCGGCCCGGGCACACTGCCGCTCGATCTGCGGCGAGATGCATTCGGGCTTCCACAACCTCGCCACGGCGCTGCCGATGAACATCCGCGCGCGCCACGACGAGTTCAAGGTCTACTCGGGCGCCTGGGGCGACATCGAGCGCGTGCTGACCATCTGGCGCGAGTGCTTCGCCCGGTACGGCGGCCCGTGGCTCTTCGGCGACCAGCTGACCATGGCGGACGCGATGTTCGCGCCGGTGTGCTCACGGTTCTGCACGTACGGCGTTGTGCTCGATCCTGCGTGCGGCGCGTACGTGAACCGGGTGCTTGACAGCGAGCTGATGCAAGAGTGGATCGCGGCCGCCGAGGCCGAGCCCGAGCTCTTCAACGAGCTCGAGATGGAGTTCTAGGGGCGGTCGGTCCTCAGTCGTTCGCGAGGATGAAGTTGCGCACCTTCGGATAGGTCTGCTCGCGCCAGCGGGAGCCGCTGAAGACCCCGTAGTGCCCGACCCCGAGCTGCAGGTGGTGACGCTTGCGGCGGGCCGGGATGTTGGGGGTCAGGTCGTGCGCGGCCATGGTCTGCCCGAGCCCGCAGATGTCGTCGCGCTCGCCCTCGACGGTCATCAGCCCGGTACGGGTGATCGCGGACGGATCCACCGGCTCACCCCGCCAGGTGAACTCGCCCTTCGCCAGCAGATGCCGCATGAAGACCTCGTCGACCGTCTGCAGGTAGTAGTCGGCGTGCAGGTCGAGGACGGCGAAGTACTCGTCGTAGAACGAGGAGATGACCTCGGCCTCGGCGTCGCGGCCGGCGGCGAGGTCGCGGAACAGCCGCACGTGCTGGCTGATGTGGCGGGGCAGGTTCATCGAGGCGAACGCGGACACCTGCAGGAAGCCGGGGTAGACCTTGCGGCCCGCACCGGCGTGGCCGAGCGGCACCGTGGCGATGACGTTGTCCTCGAACCACCGCAGCGGGGTCGACGTGGCGAGCTCGTTGACCGCGGTGGGATTGGCGCGGGCATCGACCGGGCCCGCCATGAGGGTCAGGCTGCGCGGCGTGCAGTCGCTGCCGCGGGCCGCGAGGATCGCCGTCGCCGCGAGGGCCGCCGGACACGGCTGACACACGCCGAGCAGGTGGGTGCCGGGGCCGAGCCGCTCGAGGTCGTCGACGACATGGCCGATGTAGTCGTCGAGGGTGAACGCCCCGGCCTCGAGCGGTACGTCGCGGGCGTTGAACCAGTCGGTGACGTACACGTCGTGGTCGGGCAGCAGGGTCACGACGGTGTCACGCAGCAGCGTGGAGAAGTGGCCGGCCAGCGCCGACACGAGCAGCACCCGGGGCCCGGCAGGGGCGCCGACCTTGCGGAAGTGCAGGAGGGCGCCGAACGGGGTGCGGTGCACCTCCTCCTCGACCACGTCGTACGCCTTCGGGCCGACGCGGACGCTGTCGATCCAGAAGGCGGGGCGCTCATGCGTGAGCTGGGCGCGCTCGAGCATCAGGCAGGCCGCGGACAGCGTCTTCACCGGACGCCGCTCGGCGGTGCGGGGCGGAAGGGTCTCCAGAGCCGCCCGGGTCATGCCGGCTGCGAGCCGGGCCGGGAGCAGAGCGCTGCGCTGCGCCTCGTACGCGAGATAGAGCATCGCTCGTGCCTTTCTTGACCGTCGACGCCGTTAGACCGTCGTACCGAAACGGGCACGGAGGACCTTTTTGTCGTACTTTCCGACGCTGGTCCGCGGGATGGAGTCGAGGATCTCGATCCGGTCGGGCATCTGCCATTTGGCGAAGCCCGCTCCGGCGAGACTCTCGCGGATCTGCTCCAGACCGATACTTTCTTCCCCCTCCGGCACGATGCATGCCAGCGGTCGTTCCAACCACTTCTCGTGCGGCACCGCGATCACGGCCACCTCGCGCACCGAGGCGATCGTGGCGATGGCATTCTCCATGTCGAGCGAGGAGATCCACTCGCCGCCGGACTTGATCAGATCCTTGGCGCGGTCGGCGATCACGAAGTAGCCGTCGGCGTTCCACGCGGCCATGTCGCCGGTGTCGAACCACCCGTCGTCGGTCCAGCGCGCGCCGTCGACGTCACGGGTGTAGCGGTCGGCGACCCAGGGCCCGCGGACGAGCAGGGTGCCGACGGTGGTGCCGTCGCGGGGGACCTCGACGCCGGCGTCGTCGCGGATGCTGATCCGCACCCCGGGCAGCGGACGGCCGGCCTGCGAGCGGGCCGTGTCCATGATCTGCTCGGAGGTCCAGTCAGCCATGTATCCGGCCGGCCACGCCACGCTGGCGAGCGGCGAGGTCTCGGTCATGCCCCAGGCCTGGAGGATCGGTACGTCGTATTTGTCCAGGTAGCGCTGCATGAGCGTGCGGGGCGGCTGGCTTCCGCCGACGACGATGTGGCGCAGGTCCGGCAGCCGGGCGCCGCGGGCGTCGAGCTCCTCCTCGACCGACAGCCAGATGGTCGGCACCCCGGCGGCGACCGTCACCTTCTCCTGCAGCAACAGGTCGACGATCGCCCCGGGCTCGGCGGCCCCGGCGAGGAAGACCTGCTTGGCGCCGGCCCCCGCGGAGGCGTAGGGCAGCCCCCAGGCGCTGGCGTGGAACATCGGCACCATCGCCAGCACGGTGTCTCCGGGCCCGACCCGGCAGGCCGTCGCCGAGGTCGCCGCGAGCGCGTGCAGGAAGGTCGAGCGGTGGGTGTACGCCACGCCCTTCGGGGAGCCGGTGGTGCCCGAGGTGTAGCAGAGCCCGAGGGTGGTGTACTCGTCGATCCGGCGCCACGGATACGTCGTCGGCTGCTCTGCCAGCAGCGCGTCGTAGGACAGCACATTGGCCGGGCTGCCGGCCGGCACCTCGCCGAAGACGACGACCGTGTCGAGCGTCGTGAATTGTGCCGTGGCCGCACTCAGAGTGGGAAGCAGGTCGACATCCGCGAATACGACGCGATCGCCCGCGTCGGCCAGGATGAAAGCGATTTCCTCCGGTGACAGCCGCACATTCACGGTGTGGATGACGCGCCCGGCGCAAGGAATTCCGAAATAGCATTCCAGGTGCCATTGGCTGTTCCACGCCAGCGTGGCGACGGGCTGCCCTTCCGGCACCCCGAGCGCGTCGAGCGCGTGCATCAGCTGCTGCGCCCGCGCGGCGACCTCGCCGTAGGTGGCGCGGTGGGTGCGGCCGGTGGAGACCTCGTGCGTCACGACCTCGGTCGCCCGCGCGTGATGGGCGATCTGGTCGAAGAGCAGCCAGGTGCCCAGCTGTTCATCCATCACAGCTGCTGCTCCGTCACGGGCGCCACCACCTGGCTCGGGCCCGCTGAACGGGCGCTTGATACACATTGCGGCAAGTGCTAGATATCCTATGCACGCTGTCGCCACTTGCGCGGCCGCTCCAGACGTCCCGTGAAAGGCAGCCCGATGACCACCGCCAAGACCAGCACCGCCAACGAGACCATCAGCGACCCCACCGCCGCCGGCAAGGCCAAGGTCGACTCGGCCACCACCTTCGTCGCCGACACCCTCAAGTCCACGAACACCCAGGTGCTCACCGTCGTGAAGCAGACCACCACCATGACGATGGACGCCGCCTCGTCCGTGGCGAAGGGGCTCGGCAAGCTCACCTCGGTGCTCCCGACCCTGCCCGGCGTGCCGTTCATGCCCACCAAGGCCGGCGTCGCGCAGCTGGTCAGCGTCGGGTTCGACAGCACGGAGAACCTGCTGTCGCTGCAGCGCGGCCTCACCACCGAGATGGTCGAGCGCTTCGTTCCCGCCCGCACCCGCTGAGCGCCGGACGCACCCCGCCCCCCGGCCCCTCGGACCCGAGTCCGAAGGGCCCCGGGGTCGGGGCGTTCATCCGTGACCAGCGCCGCCGGGCCAACCTCTCGGTGCGCCGGCTGGCGGAGCTCGCGCAGATCTCGAACCCGTACCTCAGCCAGCTCGAACGGGGTCTGAGCGAGCCGTCCGTACGCGTGCTCAACTCGCTCGCGAAGGCGCTGGACCTCTCGGCCGAGGTGCTGCTCGACCAGGCCGGCCTGATGCGCGACATCCGTGACCGCAAGGACGGCGACCCGGTCGCCGGTGGATCGCCTGACGACGCAGCGTCGTCCACGGCTACGCCGTCCACCGAGGTGGCGATCCGGGCCGACCCGCGGCTCTCGGCGGAGCAGAAGCAGGCGCTGCTGGGGGTCTACCGCAGCTTCCTGGCGGAGGAGCCGGAGGCGACCGGAACGGATCATGAAGTTCGCAGAAATGTAAACTCTGCGTAATCACTTGCGTGACCAGAAATACATTCACGTCGTCGCTGTGGTCAGGGTTACACGGGATTCGGCTATCGGGCGTAATCGTTTTCCTTGAGACTGACCCGCATGGCAACACCCACCCCCGTCACTCCCGCCCCCGAGTCCGTGGAGCGGGGTGGGGCCCGTACGGGGCGGCAGGGTGTGCCTGACGCAGGAGTGACGGTCCGCGAGACCCTGGAGGTCCGTGAGACCCAGGAGCCCCGGCCCCGGCGGCCCCGGCGGGGGACGTCCGCCGCCCGCCGCGTGATGGGCTCGGCGAGCGCCGCGCGGGCAGCGGCGTCGGCCGCGTCGGCCTCCGTCGTCGGCCCGGCCGCGCAGGCCCTGACCGACCTGGCGTCCTCCGGCACCTCGGCGCTCAAGTCGGCCATGCCCGCCGACCAGGCGGCCCGCGACACCCTCGAGGTGCTGCTGCCGCCCGACCTCGCCGGGCGCCCGGCCCGTATCGGCCACATGCCGCAGCTCGGCGCCGTCGACCCGGCCCGGCTCGCGCAGGCGCTGGGCGAGGCGCTCGGCCGCGCGCTGGTGCAGCCGTCGACCTACAGCGGCCCGGTCAAGAAGCACGTGCGGGGCGTGGGCTCGGCCGTCGCGACCAGTGCCGCGCGGCTGATCGGCCGGCGTCCCGACGGCCCCCGGTTGCCGGACGCGCGTGACACCCGCTTCGACGACGGCCTGTGGCGCAGCAGCGCGCTGCACCACCTGGTCATGGAGATGTACCTGCTCAACCGTGACCTGCTCGAGGAGGTCGTCGCCGCCGCCGATCTTCCGAGCAAGAAGCAGGCCCGGGCGCGGATGGCCGCCGGGCTGCTCGGCGACGCGCTCGCGCCGACGAACTTCCTGCTGAGCAACCCTGAGGCGTTGCGCACCGCGCTGCACACCCGCGGCGGCAGCCTGGCCGGTGGCCTGCGCAACCTCGCGCACGACGTCATCTACAACGACGGCTGGCCGAGCCAGGTCGACGTGAAGCCCTTCGCGGTCGGGGAGAACATTGCCTGCACCTCCGGCAAGGTGATCTTCCGCAACGAGCTGATCGAGCTCATCCAGTACGCGCCGACGACGGAGACGGTGCACGAGATCCCGCTGCTGCTGTGCCCGCCGTGGATCAACAAGTACTACATCTTCGACCTCGCGCCCGGTAAGAGCCTGGTGGAGTGGGCGGTCAGCCACGGCATGACCACCTTCGTCATCAGCTACCGCAACCCGGACGGGGCGCAGCGCGACCTGTCCTTCGCCGACTACCTGGACCTCGGCCCGCGCGCGGCCGTCGACGCGGTGCGCACCATCACCGGCGCCCCGTCGGTCAACCTGCTCTCGGCCTGCATCGGCGGCACCCTGACCACCGCGATGCTCGCCCAGCTGGAGGCGGCCGGTGAGTCGGAGGCGGTGAACTCCTCGACGCTGCTCAACTGCCTCATCGACCACGAGGACGCCGGCACGCTCAGCTCCGTCTACGCCGACGAGGAGACCATCGCCGGCATCGAGCGTAAGACGGCCGCCACCGGCTACCTCGAGGCCGGCGACATGGCGCACACGTTCGACCTGCTGCGCCCCAACGACCTCGTCTTCCGCTACGTCCGGGCGAACTGGCTGAACGGCAAGCAGCCACCCGCGTTCGACATGCTCGCCTGGAACGGCGACGCCACCCGTATGCCGGCCACGATGCTCAGCGACTACCTGCGCAAGTGCTGGCTGGAGAATGCGCTGGCCCACGACGAGATGGAGCTGCGCGGCAGGAAGGTGAAGGTCTCCGACATCCGCACCGACACGTACATCGTGGCTGCGGTGGACGACCACATCGTGCCGTGGCGCTCGTCGTACAAGACCGCCGGTCTCATGAAGTCGCCGTCACGGTTTGTGCTGAGCTCGTCCGGTCACATCGCGGGGATCATCAACCCGCCGTCGCCCAAGGCGCGGCTCTGGACCAACGACGAGGTCGGAAGCGACCCCGACGCCTGGCTCGCCGGCGCCGAGAAGTCCGAGCGCAGCTGGTGGCAGGACTGGGCGGAGTGGATCGAGCCGCGGGCCGGCGCCCGGATCAGCCCGCCGGCGTTGGGCACCCCGGCGCACCCGGTGCTGGCCGACGCGCCGGGCACGTACGTCCTGACCCGGTAGCGGAGTCAGCGTACGCGCGGGGGCAGCTTGCGCTTGTCGTTCCAGCGCCGGGCAGCGGTGTACAGCTTGACCACGCCGCGGCTCGAGCGCTGGACGTAGACCTCGACCCGGTTCTCCGGGACGATCGGCTCGCGTCCGGTGCGGGCGCCGGGGAGGGACTCCAACGCCGGCGCGGCGACGAACTGCTCCCAGCGTCCCTCGCGGCTCGCCCGCAGCCCGGCGGCGAAGACCTCGGGGTCGCCGCCGACGTCGGGATGGTTCGCGCGCGCCCAACGACGGAACGCCGTTCGCGAGTCCGCGCTGTCCGCCACCTGCACCAGAGTAACGACGTGCACGACTAGGTTTTCGGTATGCGTCCGGCGACAGTCACGGTGCGGGCACCGGGCAAGGTGAACCTCCATCTCGCCGTCGGCGCCCTCGACGACACCGGCTACCACGAGGTGCGCACCGTCCTGCAGGCGGTGTCGATCTACGACGAGCTCGTGGCCTCCGCTCCGGCCACCCGCGGCACGATCAGCCTGGCGCTGAGCGGGGAGGGCGCGGCCCATCTCCCGACCGGCCGCGGAAACCTGGCCGTGCGGGCCGCCCACCTGCTCGCCGACCGCGCCGGGATCACCGACGGGGTGCACCTGCAGATCGCGAAGGACATCCCGGTCGAGGCGGGCATGGCGGGCGGCAGCGCCGACGGCGCGGGCGCGCTGGTGGCCTGCGACGCGTACTGGGGCACCGGGCTCACCCGCGCGGAGCTGGAGGAGCTCGCGGCCGAGCTCGGCAGCGACGTGCCGTTCGCGGTCATGGGCGGCACCGGGCTCGGCATCGGCCGCGGGGAGCAGCTCTCGCCGGTGCTGTCGCGTGGCTCGTACGACTGGGTCTTCGCGCTGGCCGACGGAGGCCTGTCTACGCCGGCGGTGTACGCCGAGCTGGACCGCTACCGCGAGGAGATGCCACGCCCGGCGCTGGCGTCGACAGAGGGGCTCGCCGCCGCGTTGAGCCACGGCGACGCCCGCGCCGTCGGACGCGCCCTCGCCAACGACCTGCAGGCGCCGGCGTATCGGCTACGGCCGTCGTTACGCGACGTGATCGCCGCCGGCGAGGGCCTCGGGGTCGTGGGCTCGATCGTGAGCGGCTCCGGCCCGACGTGCGCGTTTCTCTGTGCCGACCCGCAGGACGCCGAACGGGTGGCCCGCGGGCTCGAGGCCACCGGCGTGTGCCGTGCGGCGCGCGTCGCCACCGGGCCGGTGATGGGCGCCCGGGTGGTCGACGCGCACTGACCCGCTAGCCGGTCGGGGACACCGCGAGCTTGGCGAGGCGGGCCGGATCCGGCCAGCGCACGTCGGTGGCCCATCCCAGCTTCTCGAAGCCCTTGATCAGTGCCGCGCTGGTGTCGATCTGCCCGCGCTGCACGCCGTGGCGGGCGCAGGTGGGCTCGGCGTGGTGCAGGTTGTGCCAGCTCTCGCCCATCGACAGGATCGCCAGCGGCCAGACGTTGGTCGAGCGGTCACGGGTCTTGAAGGGTCGCGAGCCGAAGGTGTGGCAGATGCTGTTGATCGACCACGTGGTGTGGTGCAGCAGCGAGATGCGCACCAGCCCGGCCCAGAAGAAGGCCTCGAGCGCGGCTTCGAACGACCCGCCCCACAGCCCGCCGATCAGCGCCGGCAGCAGCAGGCTGGTGAGCGTGAAGACGGCGAACAGCTTCGACACGATGACGATGGAGCGGTCGCGCAGCAGGTCGGGCGCGAAGCGCTTCTGATCCGTCTGCTCGGTGTCGAACAGCCAGCCGACGTGGGCGTGGAAGACGCCCTTGAGCAGCGCCCGCGAGCTGTGGCCGTAGCGCCACGGCGAGTGCGGGTCACCCTCCTTGTCCGAGAACGCGTGGTGGCGCCGGTGGTCGGCCACCCAGCGGATGACCGGACCCTCGACGGCGAGGCTGCCGGCGACGGCGAGACCGATGCGCAGGGCCTTCCTGGCCTTGAACGCCCCGTGCGTGAAGTAGCGGTGGAAGCCGACCGTGATGCCGTGACCGCTGATCGCGTAGAGCACGACGGCGATGACCACGTCGCGCCAGTGGATCCAGCGTCCCCAGGCGACCGGCACCGCCGCGACCAGCGCCGCGAACGGGATCAGGATGAGCGCCCCGAGCAGCACCTGCTCGGCGCGTGCCTTGAAACGGCCGTGCAAAGGCGCCGTCACCGGCAGCGCAGCCGCCCGTCGTACGGGGATCTCCGAAACGGTCAAGGTCGGTGTACCACCCGTCGTGAGGCGCTCGCGTGCGGCGCGGGAAGGAGCGGACGTGCGCCGCCCCTCCAACGGTAGCGGGCATGGCACTCTCGACGACAGGGCGATGCGAGCGAGGATCGTGCGCGCGCGGGGTTAGCGTGCGGATCCTGCAGTTGGTATCGCCCGATCCTGCGTGGTGTAACGGCAGCACCGATGACTTTGACTCATCTGGACCAGGTTCGAATCCTGGCGCAGGAGCTCGAGTGGCCCGCCGGAGCTCGAGCCGCCGCAGTGACAGGAGCCGCCACCCGTGTCCGAAGCCGCATCTGCTCCGACCTCACCTGCTACGACCTCCCCCCGGCTCGCCGCCGTGATCGTGCTCGCCGCGGGCGAGGGCACCAGGATGAGGTCGCGCCGCCCCAAGGTGCTCCACGAGCTGGCCGGCCGCTCGATGCTCGGCCACGTGCTGGCCGCGACGGCCCCGCTGGGTGCCGCGCGTACGGCGGTGGTGGTCGGGGCCGGTCGGGAGCTGGTCGCG
This sequence comes from Frankiaceae bacterium, assembly GCA_965199805.1. GTDB lineage: Bacteria > Actinomycetota > Actinomycetes > Frankiales > Frankiaceae > DATAZK01. Next base: position 2,544,171 of record CBDATO010000001.1, read on the forward strand.
GCGAGCCTGCCGGACAGCGGGCTCGCCGGACTGTCGTCCGTCGTCCAGGAGCAGCAGCTCGGCACCGGTCACGCCGTGCGCGTCGCGCTGGAGGCGCTGCACGCCGAGGGCGCCTTCTCCGCCGACGACGCGGTGCTCGTCCTGCCGGGCGACACCCCGCTGCTGCGCGCCGAGACCCTGGAGGCGCTGCTCGACCTGCACACCACCCGGCATGCGGCCGCGACCCTGCTCACCGCCGTGCTCGCGAACCCCTTCGGCTACGGCCGCGTCGTCCGCGAGCCCGGGTCCGCCGGCTCGGGCGCCGTGCGGGCGGTCGTCGAGGAGCGCGACGCCGACGCCGTCACCCGCCAGATCGACGAGGTCGCCACCGGTGTGTACGCGTTCGCCGCGGGCCCGCTGGCCGAAGCCCTGGCGACGCTGACGACCGACAACGCGCAGGGCGAGCAGTACCTCCCCGACGTCGTGGCCGCCCTGGTGGCGAGCGGCGACGGGCCCGGTGCGGGCATCGCGGGGGTGCAGGCGCTGTGCGCGGACGACGCGTCGGAGATGGCCGGGGTGAACGACCGCGTGCAGCTGGCGGCCGCCGGTCAGGTGCTCAACCGGCGGCTGCTGGAGCTCGCCATGCGCGGCGGCGTCACCGTCGTCGACCCGGCGACCACCTGGATCGACGCCGACGTCCGCCTGGAGCCCGACGTCACGCTGCTGCCCGGGGTGCGCCTGGCCGGCGAGACCCGGATCGCGACCGGCGCGACGATCGGGCCGGACTGCACGCTCACCGACACCGAGGTCGGCGCCGATGCCGTCGTCCGCAACACGACCGCCGACTCCGCCGTGATCGGCCCGCGGTGCGACGTCGGCCCGTACACCTATCTGCGTCCCGGTACCCGGCTCGGCACCGGTGCCAAGGCGGGCGCGTACGTGGAGATGAAGAACGCGGACATCGGCAACGGCGCCAAGGTCCCGCACCTCACGTACGTCGGCGATGCCGAGGTCGGCCCGGACAGCAACATCGGGTGCGGCACCGTCTTCGTCAACTACGACGGTGTGGTGAAGTCACGCACGGTGGTGGGGGAGGCGGCGTTCGTCGGGTCGGGCTCCATGCTCGTGGCGCCGGTCACCGTCGGCGCCGGGGCCTTCACCTCGGCGGGCAGTGTGATCACCGACGACGTGCCGGCGGGAGCGCTCGGCATCGGTCGGGCGCGTCAGGTCAACAAGCCCGGCTGGACCGGCAGGCGACGCGCTGGTACCAAGTCGGCCAGGGCAGCGGCTCGTGCGGACCAGGACAACAACGATGAGGTACCGGAGTGAGCGATCCCATGGGCAAGACGATCAAGGCCAAGAGCAAGCGCAACCTCATGCTCTTCTCCGGCCGGGCCCATCCCGAGCTGGCCGCGGAGATCGGCGCCGGGCTCGGGGTCGCGCCGGTGCCCACCGAGGCCTACGACTTCGCCAACGGTGAGATCTTCGTGCGCTTCGAGGAGTCGGTACGCGGCTGCGACGCCTTCGTGGTGCAGAGCCACGCGGCGCCGATCAACACCTGGCTCATGGAGCAGCTGCTCATGGTCGACGCGCTGAAGCGGGCGTCTGCCAAGCGGATCACCGTGGTCGCGCCGTTCTACCCGTACGCGCGGCAGGACAAGAAGCACCGCGGCCGTGAGCCGATCAGCGCCCGCCTCATCGCCGACCTCTTCAAGACCGCCGGCGCCGACCGGCTGATGACCGTCGACCTGCACACCGCGCAGATCCAGGGCTTCTTCGACGGGCCGGTCGACCACCTCTTCGCGCTGCCGCTGCTGGCGGACTACCTGGAGAGCCGGCTGACCGGTGACGTGACGGTCGTCGCGCCCGACGCGGGCCGGGTACGCGTGGCCGAACGCTGGACCGACCGGCTCAGCTGCCCGCTGGCGATCATCCACAAGCGCCGTGACCCGAGCGTGCCCAACCAGGTGCGGGTGGCCGATGTCGTCGGTGAGGTGCGCGGACGCACCTGCATCATCGTCGACGACATGATCGACACCGCCGGGACGATCACCAAGGCCGCGGAGGCGTTGCTCGAGCAGGGTGCCGCCGGCGTCGTCGCGGCCGCCACCCACGCGGTGCTCAGCGGCCCGGCCGTCGACCGGCTGAAGAACTCGGCGATCAGCGAGGTCGTCGTCACCAACACCCTGCCGATCGCGCCCGAGACCCAGTTCGACAAGCTCACCGTGCTGAACATCGCGCCGCTCTTCGCCCGCGCGATCCGGGCGGTCTTCTCGGACGGGTCGGTCACGGACCTCTTCGGCGGAGTCGCATAGCTGCGACAGTGGCGGAGTCGCATAGATGTGACAGTGGCGGAGTCGCATAGATGTGACAGCGGAGGAGTCGCTCAGCTGCAGCAGCGGCGGGGTCGCGTAAACTCGCCCGCTGGTCCGCCTCATCGAGGTCGGGCGCCCCATCGCCGTTCAAGCCCGCTGATGTACGAGGAGTTTCGCCGCCGTGGCCGAGGTACGTATCCGCGCAGACAAGCGCACTGAATTCGGCAAGGGTGGAGCCCGTCGTACGCGTCGTGCGGGATTGGTCCCCGCCGTCCTGTACGGCCACGGCCAGCCCCCGCGCCACGTGTCCCTTCCCGCCCGTGAGATCGGTCTGGCGCTGCGCGGTGACGCCAACGTCCTGCTCCGCCTCGACCTCGAGGACGGCAGTGAGCTCGCGCTCGCCAAGGACGTCCAGCGTGACCCGCTGAAGTCGACCATCGACCACATCGACCTCATCGTCGTGCGTCGTGGCGAGAAGATCACCGTCGAGGTGCCGCTGACGCTCGTCGGTGACCCCGCGTCGAGCGACGTGCTGCTCAACCACGACCTCACCAGCCTGTCGGTCGAGGCCGACGCCACGGCGCTGCCGGGCGGGATCGAGATCTCGGTCGAGGGCTTCACCGTCGGCAGCTCCATCACCGCCGGCGACATCGAGCTCCCCGAGGGCACCACCCTGATCACCGACGCCTCGGCGCTGGTCGTCAGTGGCCTGGCCGCGCCGACCGCCGCCCAGCTCGACGCCGAGCTCAGCGAGGCCGAGGCCGAGGCAGGCGCCGGGGCTGCCGGTGCCGCGATGGATGCCGACGCCGGCGAGCCGGCCGCAGACGCCGAGGCCTCCGACGAGGCGACGTCCTCGGAGGCGTGAGCACCTCAGCTCAGGACGAGGCCGGGTCTGCTCGAGGTCCCTCCGGGGATCCGAGCGGCCCGGCCATCGTCGTGGGGTTGGGCAATCCCGGCACCACCTACGCGGGTAACCGGCACAACCTCGGCTTCCAGGTGCTCGACCTGCTCGCCGCGCAGCAGCGCGAGTCGTTCAAGGCGGGTGCGCGCAAGCTCGCCGACGTGGCCGAGACCCGGATCGCGGGCCGGCGGCTCGTGCTGGCCAAGCCGCGCTCGTACATGAACGACTCGGGCGGCCCGGTGAAGGCCGTGCTCGCGTTCTACAAGGCTCCGCCGTCGGCGCTGATCGTCGTGCACGACGAGCTCGACATCCCGTTCGGGGCGATCAAGCTCAAGGTCGGCGGCGGCGCGGGCGGCCACAACGGCCTGCGCTCCATCGACTCGGCGCTCGCCACCAAGGAGTACGCGCGGGTGCGGGCCGGCATCGGACGCCCGCCGGGCCGGATGGAGGCCGCCGACTACGTGTTGCGCGACTTCTCGCCCGCCGAGCGCAAAGAGGTGCCGCTGCTCGTCGAGCGGGCCGCCGACGCCGTGATCACGGTGCTCGAGCGCGGCCTGGAGGCAGCGCAGAACCTGTTCCACAGCAGCGACCGATGAGCGACCGGACGTCGTCGGGATCTGTGGCCGACGTGCTGGTCGTCGGGGCCGGCATCGTCGGACTCGCGACCGCCCGGGCGCTCGGCCTCGCCGCCCCGCACCTGCGGGTCACGGTGCTGGACAAGGAGCCCGGCATCGCGGCCCACCAGACGGGGCGCAACAGCAACGTCGTGCACAGCGGCATCTACTACAAGCCGGGCAGCCTCAAGGCTCGGTACGCGATTGCCGGCGGGGAGTTCCTCGCCCGCTACTGCGCCGAGCGCGGCATCGCGTACGAGCAGACCGGCAAGATCATCGTGGCGAGCGACGACACCGAGCGCGAGCGTCTGGCGGGCCTCGCCGTCCGTGGACGCGAGCACGGCCTCGACGTGCGGGAGCTGACGCCCGGCGAGCTCGCCGAGCGCGAGCCGGCCGTGCGGGCCGTGGCGGCCCTGCTGGTCACGTCGACCGCCGTCACCGACTACCCGGCGGTGGCTGCGGCCTACCGCGACGACGTCGAACGCGCCGGCGGGGAGCTGGTGCTGTCGGCGAGCGTCACCGCCGTGCAGGTGCTCGACGACCAGGTGGTCGTCCGGACGGCTTCGGGCGGCGAGCACCGGGCGCGCGTGCTGGTCAACTGCGCCGGCCTCTACAGCGACGTCATCGCCCGCCTCGCGGGAGACCGGCCGCCCGCGCAGATCGTGCCCTTCCGCGGTGAGTACGCCGAGCTCGCGCCGCACCGCCGCCACCTGGTGAAGAGCCTCGTCTACCCGGTGCCCGACCCGCGCTTCCCGTTCCTCGGCGTCCACTTCACCCGCGGGGTCGACGGCGGCGTCCACGCCGGACCCAACGCCGTGCTCGCCCTGCGCCGCGAGGGCTACACCCGGTGGGCCACTTCGCGCTCCGAGCTCGGCGAGCTGCTCCGCTTCCCCGGCACGCGGCACCTGGCCCGCCGCTACTGGCGCACCGGCCTGGAGGAGTACACCCGCTCGTTCTCCCAGCGCGCGATGGTGAGTGCCCTGCAGCGGCTGGTACCCGACCTGCAGCACGGTGACCTGGTGCCGGCGCCCGCGGGCGTACGCGCCCAGGCCGTCGCCCCCGACGGCACCCTGCTCGACGACTTCCTCATCACCGGCGGGCGGCGGGCGGTGCACGTGCTGAACGCGCCGTCACCCGCGGCGACGGCGTCGCAGCCGATCGGTGAGCACGTCGCGAAGCTGGTGCTGGAGCGGCTCGCGGCCTGAGCTGGCCACAAGCAATCCGGTGTCGGTAAGCGACTGATGTCCTTGCGGACGACGACAAGCAATCCGGTGTCCAGACTGAACACCGGATTGCTTGTCGTCGTCCGGACAAACATTCCGGCTGTGGTGACATCGGATTGCTTGTGACCGATGCCCGCCGGTGGGACACCCCGGACGCTAGGCTTGCGGTATGCGAGTGCTGGTCACGGGCGGTGCCGGTTTCATCGGCGCCAATTTCGTGCGTTTTCTGACGGTCGAGCGTCCGGAATGGGACGTGACGGTGTTGGACGCGCTCACGTATGCGGGTGACCGCGACACGCTTTCCGGGCTGGACGGGCGGGTCGCATTCGTCGAGGGCGACGTCAGTGATGCGGTGCTGGTCGACGACCTCGTCAGCGGGTGCGATGCGGTGGTGCATTTCGCCGCGGAGTCGCACAACGACAATTCGCTGGATGACCCGTCGCCGTTCGTGACGACGAATCTGGTCGGGACGTACACGTTGCTGGAGGCGGTCCGGCGGCACGGCAAGCGGTATCACCACATCTCCACGGACGAGGTGTTCGGGGATCTGGCGCTGGATGACCCGGGCCGGTTCCACGAGGACACCCCGTACCGGCCGTCGAGCCCGTACTCGGCGACGAAGGCGGGTTCTGACCTGCTGGTGACGGCGTGGGTGCGCTCGTTCGGGGTGCAGGCGACCCTGTCGAACTGCTCGAACAATTACGGGCCGTGGCAGCACGTGGAGAAGTTCATCCCGCGTCAGATCACGAACGTGCTGGACGGGGTGCGGCCGAAGCTTTACGGCGACGGGCTGAACGTGCGCGACTGGCTGCACGTCGACGACCATTGCTCGGCGGTGCTGCGGGTGCTCGAGGCGGGGCGGATCGGCGACACGTATCTGATCGGGGCCGACGGTGAGGCTTCGAACCGGCAGGTCGTGGAGGCGCTGCTGGTCGCGATGGGGCAGCCGGCGGATGCGTACGACCTGGTGTCCGACCGGCCGGGGCACGACCGGCGGTATGCGATCGACTCGTCCAAGCTGCGCCGTGAGCTGGGCTGGGAGCCGCGGTTCACCGACTTCGGCAAGGGCCTGGCGGACACGGTCGCCTGGTACACCGAGCACGAGGCGTGGTGGCGCAAGCACAAGGCGGCGGCGGAGGCGAAGTACGCGGTGCTGGGCCGATGAGCGCCGGTGCAGGTGGGGTGACGGTCGAGCAGACGCCGATCGACGGGCTGTTCGTCATCGGCATTCCGGTGCACGGCGACGAGCGCGGCTGGTTCAAGGAGAACTGGCAGGTCGAGAAGATGCGCGCCGCCGGGCTTCCGGAGCTGGCTTTCGTTCAGCAGAATGTGGCGTTCAATGCCTCGGCCGGTGTGACGCGTGGCATTCATGCGGAACCGTGGCACAAATACATTTCGGTGGCGTGCGGGCGGGTATTCGCTGCCATTGTCGATCTGCGGGCGGGGCCGGGATTCGGCACGGTGTCGTGTCATGAGATCACCCCGGAGCGGGCGCTGCTCATTCCGCCCGGGTGCGGCAATTCGTATCAGGTGCTCGAGCCGGCGACGGCCTACATCTACCTGACCACCGGCCTGTGGCAGGCGGGTCTGGTCTACCCGGGCATCTCCCCGCTGGACCCGGCGCTCGGCATCGACTGGCCGATCCCGGCCGAGGAGGCCACCTTGTCGGACAAGGACCTGAAGGCTCCGCTGCTCGCCGCCTTCCCGCCGCTCGGCGCCGACTTCGGGAGCGCCGTGAAGGGCGGGTCGCTGTGAAAGGCATCGTGCTCGCGGGAGGGACCGGCAGCCGGCTGTTCCCGGTCACCCGCGCGGTGTGCAAGCAGCTGCTGCCGCTCTACGACAAGCCGATGATCTACTACCCGCTGTCGACGCTGCTGATGGCCGGCATCCGCGAGATCCTGATCATCACCACCCCGGGTGACCAGGAGGCGTTCACCCGGCTGCTCGGCGACGGCACCCAGTACGGCTGCAGCTTCAGCTACACCGCCCAGCCCTACCCCGGCGGCCTGGCGCAGGCGTTCACCCTCGGCGCTGACTTCATCGGCCCCGACCCCGTCGCGCTCGTCCTCGGTGACAACGTCTTCTACGGCGCCGGCCTCGGTGACCAGCTCAAACGCTGGACCACCCCCGACGGCGGCGTCGTCTTCGCCTACCACGTCGCCGACCCCGAGCGGTACGGCGTCGTCACGTTCGACTCCACCGGCACGGCCGTCGCGATCGAGGAGAAGCCGGAGAAGCCGACCAGCCCCTACGCGGTCACCGGCCTCTACCTCTACGACAACCAGGTCGTCGACATCGCCGCCAACCTCGCACCCTCACCCCGTGGTGAGCTCGAGATCACCGACGTCAACAAGCACTACCTCGCCGCCGGCCGGCTCAACGTCCACACCCTGGACCGGGGCACCGCCTGGCTCGACACCGGCACGTTCGACTCGTTCATGGACGCCGCCCAGTTCGTGCAGGTCATCGAGTCGCGGCAGGGCCTCAAGGTCGGCTGCCTGGAGGAGGTCGCCTGGCGCGAGGGCTACATCGACGACGCCCAACTCGCCGACCTCGCCGCCCCCCTCGCCGCCAGCGGCTACGGCTCCTACCTGAACGGCCTGCTCGACAGCGATCGGCCGCGCAGTTTGGCCTGATCGTTCCGGCGCAGACCGCTGCACCGCCGTAGGCTTGTCCGAGCGCCATGTCTACTTACGCTGATCCCTCGGTCCTTGCTTCTTCGCCTGCCGATCTCGCGCTGCTGATCGATGCGGCCGCGCAGGATCCGGCCATCTCCCGCTGGGTCGCCTCCGCCGGTGAGCCCTCCCTCGACCTGACCGCACCGGCCGGTTTGCGCGCGCCCGCGATCGCCGCGCTCGCCCGTGAGCGATTCGTGCTGGCGGTCACGGCTAGCAGCCGTGACGGCGAGGACCTCGTCGAGTCGCTGGCCAGCCTGCTCGGGCCGAACGCCGTCGCGATCTACCCGTCGTGGGAGACCCTGCCGCACGAGCGGCTCTCGCCCCGGGCCGACACCGTGGGCCGCCGGCTCGACGTGCTGCGCCGGCTCACCCATCCCGGTGACCACCCCGCCGGCCCGCTGCGGGTCGTCGTGGCACCCGTGCGCTCGGTCCTGCAGCCCCAGGCCGCCGGGCTCGGAGACCTCATCCCGGTCGAGCTGAAGGCCGGGGACGACGCCGACCTCGAGACGGTGGTGCGCGCGCTGTCCGCGCTGGCGTACGCCCGGGTCGAGATGGTCGAGCGACGCGGCGAGTTCGCGGTGCGCGGCGGCATCCTCGACGTCTTCCCACCCACCGAGGAGCACCCGCTCCGCGTCGAGTTCTTCGGCGACGAGGTGGACGAGGTGCGCTCGTTCGCCGTGGCCGACCAGCGCTCGCTCGCCGTCGCGCCGCAGGGGCTGCACGCCCCGCCGTGCCGCGAGCTGCTGCTCACCGACGAGGTGCGCGCCAAGGCCGCTTCGCTCGCCGTCGAGCACCCGGAGCTGGCCGAGCTGCTCGACTCGCTCGCCGACGGGCGTCCGGTGGAGGGCATGGAGGCGTTCGCGCCCGTGCTCGTCGACTCGATGGTGCTGTTGGTCGACGAGCTGCCGCCGGGGGCGCACGTCGTCGTCGCCGACCCCGAGCGCGTCCGTATCCGTGCCCACGACCTGACCCGGACGTCGGCCGAGTTCCTCGACGCCGCCTGGTCCGCCGCATCGGTGGGCGGGGTCGCCCCGATCGATCTCGGTGCCGCTGCCTACCGGCCGTACGGCGACGTGCGTGCCCACGCCGCCGAGATCGGCATCCCGTGGTGGAGCGTCACCCCGTTCGCCGCAGCGCTCGACGCCGGGCTCGAGAGCGACCCCGACGCGGCCCACCTCGCGGAGGCCGCCGGGCTCGACGACAACAGCCTGCTCGCCGCGGCCAAGGCCCCGACGGCCTACCGCGGTGACACCGCAGCCGCCCTCGCCGACGTGCGGCGCTGGCTCGCCTCCGGCTGGCGCGTCCTGCTCGTCACGCAGGGCTACGGGCCCGCCAAGCGACTCGCCGAGCTGCTCGGCGACGCCGACCTCGGTGCCCGGCTGACCGCCTCCGAGCCGGGGGAGCCGCGGCCGCAGCTGACCCTCGACCCGCAGGTCGCCACGGTGACCACCGGCTGCCTCACCGCCGGCTGGACCTCCGAGCTGCTCAAGCTCGCCGTCATCACCGAGACCGACCTGGCCGGCACCCGCGGCGTCAGCACCAAGGACATGCGCGGCAAGATGCCGACCCGGCGCGGCAAGGGTCTCGACCCGATGCAGCTCAAGCCGGGCGACCTCGTCGTGCACGAGCAGCACGGCGTCGGCCGCTACGTCGAGATGGTCGCCCGCACCGTCGCCGGCGCCACCCGCGACTACCTGGTGCTCGAGTACGCCCGTGGCGACAAGCTCTTCGTCCCCACCGATCAGCTCGAGCAGGTCACCCGCTACGTCGGCGGCGAGGGCCTCGCCCTCGACCGCATCGGCGGCGCCGACTGGGCCAAGCGCAAGGGCCGGGCCCGCAAGGCGGTCAAGGAGATCGCCGCCGAGCTGATCCGGTTGTACAGCGCCCGCATGGCCTCACCGGGTCACGCGTTCGGCCCGGACAGCCCGTGGCAGCGCGAGCTCGAGGACGCGTTCCCGTACCGGGAGACCCCCGACCAGCTCCGCGTGGTCGAAGAGGTCAAGACCGACATGGAGTCGGTCGTGCCGATGGACCGGCTGGTCTGCGGCGACGTCGGCTACGGCAAGACCGAGATCGCCGTGCGCGCCGCCTTCAAGGCCGCCGCCGACGGCAAGCAGGTGGCCGTCCTCGTGCCCACCACGCTGCTGGTGCAGCAGCACTTCACCACCTTCTCCGAGCGGTACGCGGCCTTCCCGGTCAAGGTCAGCTCGATGTCCCGGTTCAACACCGCCAAGGAGCAGAAGGAGGTGCTGGACGGGCTGGCCAAGGGTGAGGTCGACGTCGTCATCGGCACCCACCGGCTGCTCTCGCCCAGTATCAAGTTCAAGGACCTCGGACTCGTCATCGTCGACGAGGAGCAGCGCTTCGGCGTCGAGCACAAGGAGCAGCTCAAGCAGATGCGTACGGCGGTGGACGTGCTCACCATGAGCGCCACCCCGATCCCGCGCACGCTCGAGATGGCGATCACCGGCATCCGCGAGCTGTCGACGATCGACACCCCGCCGGAGGAGCGCCACCCGGTGCTGACCTTCGTCGGCGTGTACGAGGACAAGCAGGTCGCGGCCGCGATCCGGCGCGAGCTCCTGCGCGACGGCCAGGTCTTCTACATCCACAACAAGGTCGAGTCGATCGACAAGGCCGCCGCCCGGCTGCGCGACCTGGTGCCGGAGGCACGCGTCGCCACCGCGCACGGCCAGATGCACGAGGACACGCTCGAGAAGCAGATGCTGGCGTTCTGGGAGCGCGAGTACGACGTCCTCGTGTGCACCACGATCGTCGAGAGCGGCCTCGACATCGCCAACGCGAACACCCTGATCGTCGAGCGCGCCGACAACTTCGGCCTCTCCCAGCTGCATCAGCTGCGCGGCCGGGTCGGCCGTGGCCGGGAGCGGGCGTACGCCTACTTCCTGCACGACGCGCAGCGCCCGCTGACGGAGACGGCGTACGACCGGCTCGCCACGATCGCCGCCAACACCGACCTCGGGGCCGGCATGGCGGTCGCCATGAAGGACCTCGAGATCCGCGGCGCCGGCAACCTGCTCGGCGGTGAGCAGAGCGGTCACATCGCGGCGGTCGGCTTCGACTTGTACATCCGGCTCGTCGGCGAGGCGGTCGCGGACTTCCGCGGCGAGGCGCCGGAGGAGCAGACCGAGATCAAGGTCGAGCTGCCCATCAACGCCAACCTGCCGCGCGACTACATCACCGGCGAGCGGCTGCGGCTCGAGGCGTACCGGCGGGTCGCCGAGGTGTCGACGGCCGAGCAGCTGGACGAGGTGCGCGCCGAGCTGGTCGACCGCTACGGCCCGCTGCCGGAGCCGGTGGAGAACCTGATGGCCGTCGCCGCCTTCCGCGTGCACGCCCGCAGGTACGGCGTCGGCGAGGTGGCGGTCATCGGCCGCAACATCCGCTTCGGCCCCGTAGAGCTGCGCGACTCCCAGGAGCTGCGGCTCAAGCGGCTGTACAAGGGTGCGCTGGTCAAGGCGGGGATCCGGCAGATCCACGTGCCGACCCCCAGCACGACCGGGCGCATGGGGGCGCCGCCGCTGCGCGACCGGGCGCTGCTCGACTGGGCCACCCAGCTGCTCGACGCCATCCTGGGCGACGACATCGCGGCGGGTGCGGCGGCAAGCGCCTCCGCCAACCGGCGATGACATGCAGGAGATGACCGTAGGCTCTCGTCCGTGAAGATGCGCACTGCCACCCGGCTCAGCCTGGCCGCCGCGGCCGTCGCCGTCCTCCCGCTCACCACTGCGTGCCAGACGCGGATCGGCGAGGCGGCGTCCGTCGGCGGTCAGCAGATCGAGACCTCGCAGCTCACGGCCGTCACCGGCCGCTCCGAGGCGGTCCTCGCCAAGACCGGTCAGGCCGTGGCCGCCGACCAGAAGCAGACGCTGCAGCGCGCGGTGCTCAACCTGCTGGTGCGCGACGCGCTCCTGACCAAGGTCGGCCAGACGCAGGGCGTCACGGTCACCCAGGACGAGGTCAACCGTGAGCGGGCCACCGAGGCCCAGACGGCCGGCGGTGACGCGGCGCTCGTGCAGCAGTCCGAGCAGGGCGGCGTCTCGGCCACCGACATCGACATCGTCATCCGCCAGCAACTGCTGGTGAGCAAGCTGCAGGCGAAGACCGGCACCACCGACACGACGGCCTTCTCCAACGCCCTGACCGCGTCGGCACAGAAGATCGGCGTGCGGATCAACCCGCGCTTCGGCAGCTGGGACGCCAAGTCGCTGTCGATCAACGGGACGACCCCCGACCTGGCCTCCACCGTCACCAAGCGGTGAGCGCGCCGACGCCCGAGACGGTCGGTGCCGCCCTGCTCGAGGCGGTCGCGGTGATGGACCGCCTGCGCTCACCCGGGGGCTGTCCCTGGGACGCCGAGCAGACCCACCGCAGCCTCGCGCCGTACCTGCTCGAGGAGGCGTACGAGGCCTACCAGACGATCGAGGACGGCGACTCGGCCGCGCTCTGCGACGAGCTCGGTGACGTGCTGCTGCAGGTGCTGTTCCACGCCCGGGTGGCGGCCGAGGAGGCCGGCGGCTGGGACATCGACGACGTCGCCCGCGGTCTGGTCGCCAAGCTCGTCCGGCGGCACCCGCACGTCTTCGCCGACACGGAGGTCTCCGGCAGCGCCGACGTCGAGGCCAACTGGGACGAGATCAAGAAGACCGAGCAGCCGGAGCGCACCGTCACCGGCGGCGTACCCCTGGCACTGCCGGCGCTGAGCCTGGCCGCGAAGCTGCAGTCGCGCGGCCGCAAAGCCGGGGTGTGGTCCGCCCCCGATGATCCGGCGGCCGAGCTCACCGCCGCGACGTCCGGGGCCGTGCAGTCGCCGGACGAGGCTCATGTGGGGGAGCTGCTGCTGGCGGCCGTCACGTATGCCCGTGCGCACGGCATCGACCCCGAGGCCGCCCTGCGCCGCCAGGCGATCGCGCTGCGCGACGAGCTCGAGGCGCAGTAGCGGCGGGTCCGGCTCGTCACATCCCGGCCAGGCAGCACGGACCGGCGCGGCGGTCGCGTTACAGTCGCGCGAACATGCCGTTCAGGAGTGCCCCGCCCTGCTGAAACGGCCCCACCACTGACCGTGATCACTGATCCGATCGCCTCGAGGAGCCTGCTCGATGCCCTTCATCGAAATCGTCACCGCCCGGGAGATCCTGGATTCCCGCGGTAACCCGACGGTGGAGGTCGAGCTCGCCCTCGATGACGGCACGGTCGGCCGCGCGGCCGTCCCGAGCGGGGCCAGCACCGGCGCCTTCGAGGCCGTCGAGCTGCGCGACGGCGACGAGCGCTACGGCGGCAAGGGCGTCCGCAAGGCCGTCGCCGCGATCGAGGACGTCATCGCCGATGAGATCGTCGGGTTCGAGGCCAGCGAGCAGCGGCTGCTCGACCAGAAGCTCATCGAGCTCGACGGCACCCCGGACAAGTCCAAGCTCGGTGCCAACGCGATCCTCGGCGTCTCGCTCGCCACCGCCCGCGCCGCGGCCGAGAGCTCCGGGCTCGCCCTCTTCCGTTACGTCGGCGGCCCGACCGCCCACGTGCTCCCGGTGCCGATGCTGAACATCCTGAACGGCGGCGCCCACGCCGACACCAGCGTCGACATCCAGGAGTTCATGATCGCTCCGGTCGGCGCGCCGACGTTCCGCGAGGCGCTGCGCTGGGGCGCCGAGGTCTACCAGGCCCTCAAGAAGGTGCTCAAGGGCCGCGGCCTCGCGACGTCCGTGGGCGACGAGGGCGGCTTCGCCCCCGACCTGCCGCACAACCGTGAGGCGCTCGACCTGATCCTCGAGGCCATCACCGCCGTCGGCCTCACGCCGGGCAGCGACGTCGCGCTCGCGCTCGACGTCGCGGCCACCGAGTTCTTCAGCGGTCGCGGTAGCGGAGCAAATGCTGCCGACGGCGCGTACGCATTCGAGGGGCAGAGCCGCAGTGCCGCGCAGATGCAGGCGTACTACGCGGAGCTCGTCGCCGACTACCCGCTGGTGTCGATCGAGGACCCGCTGGACGAGAACGACTGGAGCGGCTGGCAGACCCTGACCGCCGAGCTCGGTGACAAGGTGCAGCTGGTCGGCGACGACCTGTTCGTCACCAACCCCGAGCGGCTCGCCCGCGGCGTCCGTGAGCGCTGCGCCAACGCCCTGCTGGTCAAGGTCAACCAGATCGGCACGCTCACCGAGACGCTCGACGCCGTCTCGCTCGCCCACCGCTCCGGCTACCGCACGATGATGAGCCACCGCTCCGGCGAGACCGAGGACACCACGATCGCCGACCTCGCCGTCGCGCTCGACTGCGGGCAGATCAAGACCGGCGCCCCGAGCCGCAGCGAACGGGTGGCGAAGTACAACCAGCTGCTGCGGATCGAGGAGCAGCTCGGTGACGCCGCCCGCTACGCCGGGCACGGGGCGTTTCCCCGGGCCGCAGGGCCGGCGGGCGCGTGACCTCGCCGCCGTCCGGCCGCTCCGGCGGCCCCACCCGGCGGTCGGCCACGCCTGCGGCCGGCACCCCGGGGCGGGGGCGTCCGCGTCCCACGTCGGCGGCCAAGCGGGCGGCTCACGGCGGCAGGGTCCGGCGCCCGGCGCGTCCGGCACCCGCACGCACCCTGCGCGGCTATGCCCGCGCGCACACCACCGGCCTGACCCTCACCACCCGCACGGCGCTGCTCGGCCTCGCGATCTGCGCGGTGGTGCTGACGCTCGTCTACCCGGCCCGTGAGTACCTCGCCCAGCGCAAGCAGATCAACGAGCTCGCCTCGCAGGTCGCGGCCGACCGCAAGAGCATCACCGAGGCGCAGCTGGCCGGCAAGCTCGAGCGCGACCCGAAGTACATCGAGGACCAGGCCCGCATCCGGCTCGGCATGGTGATGCCGGGCGACGTGGTCTACCAGTTGACGCCGGCGCCGGTGCCGGTGGCGGGCAAGCAGCAGGCCGGCGCCGTCAGCACCCCTGAGCTGCTCGGACGCAACGCGCAGCCGTGGTTCGCGCAGCTGTACCGCAGCGTCGTCGAGTCCGGCAAGTGAGCGCCGAGCACCCACCGGTCGACCCTGACGACTCTGACAGGCCCCAGCTCGACCCGTACGACGTGGCGGTCGTCGCCGCGCAGCTCGGCCGTCCGCCGCGGGCCATCCGCGAGGTCGCCCACCGCTGCACCTGCGGCCTGGTCGACGTCGTCAAGACCTCGCCGCGCCTCGCCGACGGCACCCCGTTCCCGACGCTCTTCTACCTGACCTGCCCGCGGGCGTCGAAGGAGATCGGCCGGCTCGAGGCCTCCGGGCTGATGCGCGAGATGACGGAGCGGCTGTCGACCGATCCGGAGCTCGCGGCCGCGTACCAGCGCGCCGCCGACGACTACCTCGCCCGGCGCGATGCCATGGGGGAGCTACCCGGCAACCCGACCGCCGGCGGCATGCCCGGCCGGGTGAAATGCCTGCACGTGCTGGTCGGTCACAGCCTCGCGGTCGGGCCGGGCATCCAGCCGTTCGGCGACGAGGCGCTCGCGCTCATGCCGGACTGGGGAGCCCACGGCCCGTGCGTGGCTCCGGAGGTCGACGAGGCGGGTACGGACCCGGCATGAAGCACCGGCAGGAGCGCACGACCCGGGTCGCCGCGATCGACTGCGGCACCAACTCGATACGCCTGCTCATCGCCGACGTCGATCCGGACGCCGGCACGCTCACCGACGTCGCCCGCGAGATGCGGGTGGTGCGGCTCGGCGAAGGGGTCGATCGCACCGGGCGGCTGTCCGAGGCCGCCCTGCAGCGCACGTTCGACGCCCTCGCCGACTACGTCGTGCAGCTGCGGGTCGAGGACGCCGCCCGCGTACGCATGGTCGCCACCAGCGCCAGCCGTGACGCGTCGAACCGGGACGATTTCGTCACCGGCGTCCGCGCGCTGCTCGGCGAGGAGCCCGAGATCATCCCCGGCACCGAGGAGGCGGCGCTCAGCTTCCTCGGCGCCACCGGCGAGCTGCAGGCCCGGCCCGACCTGGCGCCGCCGTACCTGGTCGTCGACATCGGCGGCGGCTCGACCGAGTTCATCCTCGGCGACGCGGACGGCATCGTCGCGAGCCGCTCGGTGAACATGGGCTGCGTACGCCTGGCCGAGCGTCACCTTGCCGCCGACCCCCCGACGCCGGAGCAGCTCGAGGCGGTGCGGCGCGACGCGCTCGCCGGGATCGCCGAGGCGGCCGCCGACGTCGAGCTGTCGGCCGCCCGCACCCTGGTCGCCGTCGCCGGGACGGCGACAACCGTGGCCGCGCTCGCCATGGGCCTGCCCGAGTACGACCCCGCGCGCATCCACCTGAGCACGACCACGCTGGCCGACGTGGAGCGTGTGACCGCCGAGCTCGCCGCCATGACCCACGACGAGCGGGCCGCGCTCGGGCCGATGCACCCCGGCCGGGTCGACGTCATCGTGTCGGGGGCGACCATCCTGCGCGAGGTCGTGAACGCGGTCGGCACCGGCAGCATGATCGCCGGCGAGCACGACATCCTGGACGGGATCGCACTGGATCTCGCGCGTCGGTAGCGTCGGAGCCCAGGGGTAATCAGGGCTCAACCGCCGCGCGAGCGGCAAGAACGAAAGACGGTCACATGGGCGAGAAGGTCACGTTCGCGAGCAACGGCTCCACGGCGCACGGCTACGTGGCCCTGCCGCCGTCGGGCACCGGCCCGGGCCTGATCGTGATCCAGGAGTGGTGGGGCCTCGTCGACCACATCGTCGACGTCACCGACCGCTTCGCGGCGGCCGGCTTCGTCGCGCTGGCGCCCGACCTGTACGGCGGCAAGACGACCCATGACGCCGACACGGCCGGCAAGTACCTGAGCGAGCTGCCCGTCGCCGGAGCCGTGAAGGACCTGGCCGGCGCCGTCGACTACCTGCTCGCCCGGCCCGAGGTCACCAGCGAGACCGTGGGCACCGTCGGCTTCTGCATGGGCGGCGCGTTCGTCCTCATGCTCGCCGAGCACGAGGGCGCGCGCGTCTCGGCGGCAGCGGCCGCGTACCCGGTGAACTTCGGCGACCTGCAGCAGCTGTCCAACGTCAAGGCCACGGTCGCCGTCCACGTCGGCGACCAGGACCAGATGGTCGACGAGACGCTGGTCAACGGCATCGTCGAGCGGCTGCAGGAGCAGGCCGGCGTCGAGGTGCACACGTTCTGGTACACCGGCCGAGGTCACGCCTTCATGAACGACGAGAACCTGATGGGCACGTACGACAAGGCCGACGCCGACCTGCTGTGGTCGCGCCTGGTCGACTTCTTGTCAGCCAACATCAGCCTGTCGACCACCATCAGCTGAGTGCAGCCCGTCGCCACGTCGGCGGCGCAGGTCCGAAGGCTCGCTGCTGCCGTCGCCACGACCGACGAGCTCGACGACGCCGTCGCCGGCTGCCGGGCCTGCCCGCGGCTCGTCGCCTGGCGTGAAGAGGTGGCGGCCGTGCGGCGGGCCGCGTTCGCCGACCAGACCTACTGGGGACGGCCGGTGCCGTCATGGGGGCGCGCCGACGCCCGGCTCGCGATCGTCGGGCTGGCGCCGGCCGCGCACGGGGGCAACCGGACGGGCCGCATCTTCACGGGTGACCGCAGCGGCGACTGGCTCTTCGCCGCCCTCCACCGAGCGGGCCTCGCGGCCATCCCCACCTCGGTGTCGGCGGACGACGACCAACGGCTGATCGACACCCGCATCCTCGCCGCCGTGCACTGCGCGCCGCCGGACAACAAGCCCACCCCGGCCGAGCGCGACACCTGCCGCGCGTGGCTGGTCCGCGACCTCGAGCTGCTGCGCCCGACGCTGCAGGCCGTGCTCGTGCTGGGCGGCTTCGGCTGGACCGCGCTCTGGCCGGCGCTCGCCGCCGCGGGCTACCCGGTGCCCGCCCGGCGGCCGGTCTTCGGCCACGGCGTGGAGGTGCACCTCGACGGCTTGACGATCTTCGGCTGCTACCACCCGAGCCAGCAGAACACGTTCACCGGCAAGCTCACCGTCCCGATGACCGACGACGTCGTGGGTCGCGCCGCAGCAGCAGCCCGCGCGGGCTGAGCCCGTCGAACCAGCAATCGAAGTGCGCCCGGGTTCCTTCGGAGTCGGCGTGTCGCGGTGCCCCAGGCCAGAAGGATTGCTGCTTCGACCGGCACTGGGATCTGGCAAGATCGCTGCGTGCCGCTGCTTGCCGTCGCTGCCCTGGGCCCTGACCGTCCCGGCGTCGTCGCCGCCCTGACCGAGGTCCTGCTCGCCGGCTCCGGCAACCTCGAGGACGCGTCGATGCACCAGCTGAGCGGCCAGTTCGCCATGACGCTCGTCGTCGACGTCCCACAGTCGGCCGAGCAGGTCAGTGCCGAGCTGGCGCCGATCGGGGAGCGGCTGGAGCTGCTCATCTCGGTTCGTGAGGTCTCCGCACAGGACGCGGGCGCGCCGGGTGAGCCGTACGTGGTGAGCGTGCACGGCGCCGACCGGCCGGGCATCGCCCACCGGGTCGCCGCCGCGATCGCAGACGCCGGCGGCAACATCACCGACCTGTCGACCCGGCTTGCCGCGGGCCTGTACGTCCTGGTCGCGGAGGTCGACCTGCCCGATGGCCCGCAGAGGTTGGCGTCCGACCTCACCGCGCTCGGCGCCGAGCTGGGCGTCGATGCCCGGGTGCGCCCGGCCGACGCCGACCTGCTGTAGGGGGATCAGCCGTGATCCGCGCGGTGCTGCGTGCCCCGCATCCCGTCCTGTCGCAGCCGTCGGGCGCCGTCGACCCGACCGACGCCGAGGTCATCGCCGTCGCAGAGGACCTGGTCGACACCATGCGCGTCTCGCCCGGTTGCGTCGGCCTCGCCGCCCCGCAGATCGGCGAGCCGATGCGCATCTTCGTGCTCGACGTGACCGGCCACCCCAAGGCGCGCAGCTGCGCCGGGCTCGTCGTCATGTGCAACCCGGTCGTGCTGGAGGCGGGCGCGCCGAAGAAGGGCCGCGAGGGGTGCATGTCGGTGCCGGACTTCACCGGCGACGTCGGACGCCCCCGCACCCTGACGGTGCGTGGCTTCGTTCCCGGGCTGGAGCCTCGCGAGCTCGTCATCGAGGCGGACGCCTTCGAGGCGCGCGCCTTCGGCCACGAGCTCGACCACCTCGACGGTCTGCTCTTCCTCGACCGCGTCGCCGGCGCGCAGGCGGTGCACCCGCGCAAGAGCTATCTGTGATGCTGGACCGAGCGCGTTGCTGACAGGGCCCCCGTACCCCAATCGGCAGAGGGAGGCGGCTTAAACCCGCTTCAGTGTGGGTCCGAGTCCCACCGGGGGCACCAACCACAGCGGGCACCACGATCTCTAGATCTCCAGCACCTCGAATGCCACGGCGAAGGTCACGCCCATCCGGGTGCCGACCTGGCGGGCTCCGGCTTCGAGGAACTCCTCGGGGTCGGCCATCGCGTGCTCGCCGAGGCCCGCCAGGTATGCGGCATGCGCCTCCAGAGAGGCCACCCCGCGGGCGAAGGAATCGGTGACGTCGACGCCGTGTGCCGCCTGCTCGCTCGCGCCGACGAGGACGGTGCCGGTCTTCCACGGCTCGAAGCCCTCGTCGATCAGCTCGCGGAAGACCCACCGGTTGCCGGCGTCGCGGACGCCGTCGATGACGGCCCGGCCGAGCGCGATGTGATCGGCCTGGTTGAGCCCGCCGGAGCCCCAGCGCTCGGCGTAGTTGTTGGTGATGATCACGTCGGGGCGGTGGCGGCGTACGGACCGCGCGATGTCGCGGCGCAGGGGCAGGCCGTATTCGAGGACCCCGTCGGGATGGCCGAGGAACTCGACCTCCGTGACCCCGACCTCGGCGGCGCCGGCGCGCTCCTCCTGCTCGCGCAGCGGACCGGCCTGCTCCGGGGACATCCCGTCGATGCCCGCCTCGCCGCTGGTCGCGAGGCAGTAGACGATCCGCTTCCCCTGGGCGGTCCAGCGGGCGACGGCGGCGGCGGTGCCGTACTCGAGGTCGTCGGGGTGGGCGACGATGGCGAGCCCGGTCGACCACGACTCGTCGACGGGCTCGAGGGGGGTGAGCTCCTCCGTCACGGGGACTCCTTCGGCGGTGAGCGGGCGGACGAGCTTGGCGAGCAGCCGCTGGTGCTCGGCGGCGGGATCACCGGTCATGCCGGTGTGCACCGGACCGGACCGGACGACGGTGCTGCGCGGCGCGGTCAGCCAGCGGAAGAACTGGCCGCGCGCGTCGCGGCCGGCGCCCGCGGCGGTGGCGCACGCATCGGTGGTGGCCTGCAGCGCCCGGGTGATCGGCTCGGGGTCCGTCGCGGCGTCGAGGGCGGCGAGCCGGCGGTGGTCGAGGTCGACGAGGACGGCGAGGTAGTCGAGCTGGCGGCAGTACAGGACGACGCCGGCGTTGAGCAGCTCGCCGCGTTCGACCCGGGGCATGACCTGCAGCACCGCGTACTCGAAGACGTTGCGCCGCATCAGGACAGGCCCGCGATCAGCGGAGGCAGCCACGCGTCGCGCGCGGCGAGCCGGTCGAGGATCTGGCGGGCGTACGCGTCGCGCGCCCCGTCGAGACCGCCGAGCTCGTCGGCGTCGACCAGCCACTCGTCCGGCACCTGGGCCACCGCGGCGGAGACGGCGGCGTCGTCGAGCAGGCCGGCGAGCGCGGTGTCGGCGGCGGCGAGGTCCGGCGTGCAGCCGAGGACCGCGTGCTCACGGGCGTTGTACGGCCGGCGGATCCACGCCTCGGCCCCGGCCCAGCTGTGGGCGAAGGTGAGGGTCGCGCCGTGGTCGATCAGATACGGCCGGCGGTGCCAGCTCAGCATGTTGGGGTTACGCCAGGTGCGGTCGACGTTGCCGACCAACGCGTCGAACCAGAGGATCCGTCCGGCGAGCCCCGGCTCGATCGGGAAGGCGCGTACGTCGAGGTCGAGCGCGCCGGGCAGGAAGTCCATGCCGAGGTTGCGGCCGGGGCTCGCCTTGAGCAGGTCCTGCACCTCCTCGTCCGGCTCGCCGATCGCCATGGCCGGGTCGATGTCGACCACGACGAGGTCGGGCACGGGAAGCTCGAGCACGCGCAGCAGATGGGCGCAGATCACCTCGGCCACGAGCGTGCGCGGCCCCTGCCCGGCGCCGGTGAACTTCACGACGTAGGTGCCCTCGTCGTCGGCCTCCATGACGCCGGGCAGCGAGCCGCCCTCCCGCAGCGGGGTCACGTAGCGCAGGGCCGTGACCTCCGGCAGCGCTGTCATGAGGTGGCGGTCATGCGCTCGGGGTGCGGGCCGCGCCGGCACCGGTACGCCGCTCCGCCGCCTGCATCACGGCCTGCGCGATCCCGCCGAGCTGGCAGACCTGCTCGGACGACAGCGGGTCGAGCAGCGCCGTACGCACCATCTCGACATGACCGGGTGCGGCCGAGGCGAGCTTCGCCAGGCCCGCATCGGTGAGCACGGCGAGCAGGCCGCGCCGGTCGTCGGGGCAGGGCCGCCGCACGACCCACCCCTCCTTCTCCAGCCGGCCGACGGCGTGCGACAGCCGGCTGCGGGAGAACAGGGTGCGGCTCGCGAGGTCACTCATCCGCAGCCGCCGGTCGGGCGACTCGGAGAGCCGGACCAGGATCTCGTAGTCGGCGTGCGACAGGCCGCTGTCGCGCTGCAGCTGGCTGTCGAGCTCGGTGTCGAGCAGCTGCACGGCCGACAGGAAGAGCCGCCAGGTCCGCTGCTCGTCGGCATCCAGCCAGCGGGTGCGGTCGTCGGCCATGAGGCGAGTGTACGAGGACGATAGTTGACCACTCAACAACCTGGGGGGCGTGAGAAGCTGCAGGAACGCGCGTCGCCGCCGAAGCGTTCCTCAGGCAGGGCACCAGCTCCTGCTGCGCCCGTGTCCGCTCGTCACCCGAGAAAGAGAGGGTCCGTGCCTCAGCAAAGGACCTCGAACCCTGCCTTCCGCAACGGCTTCCAGGGCCTGACCCCGGGCGTCACCCCCACGCCCGAGCAGCTGCAGCAGGCTTACGCCGCGCCGCCGGCCCAGCCGCGGCTCACCCTCGACGACGTCATCATGCACACGCTGGGGCTCTTCGTCCTGGTGGCGATCACCGGTGGAATCGGATGGGCCATCGCCCCCAGCAGCCCGGGTGTCGGCTTCGCCGCCGGCATCGCCGCGGTGGCGCTGTCGTTCGTCATCGCCTTCCGCCGGATCCTCAACCCGCCGCTGGTGGTCGCGTTCGCCCTCCTCGAGGGGCTCGCGATCGGTGTCATCAGCCGCTTCTACGAGTCGGCCTACAACGGCATCGTGCTCCAGGCGTTGCTCGGCACTGGCCTGATCTTCGTGATCATGCTGGGCCTCTACCGCAGCCGCCGGCTCCGGGCGACCCCTCGGATGGCCCGCGTCGTCGGCGGGGTACTGATGGCCGTGGTCGCGATGGGTCTCATCGACCTGGTGCTGCGCGTGACCACAGGCAGCCACCTGCCGATCATCAACTCGTCCAGCCCGATCGGCATCCTGTTCAGCGTCGCCGTGCTGGTCGTCGCGAGCCTGCAGTTCATCCTCGACTTCGACTTCATCGAGCGGGCGATCAACTCAGGCGCTCCGCGTAGCGAGGCGTGGCGAGCGTCGTACGGCCTGCTGGTCGGCTTCGTCTGGGTCTACCTGGAGCTGCTCCGCCTGCTGGGCAAGCTCCGCAACTGATCTGCGAACGTACGAGAGGGCCGTCGGCGAGCACGTTCTCGCCGGCGGCCCTCTCGCCGTTCCGGACTAATCCGTCAGCCCGGCCTTCGCGAGCTCCGGACGCAGCTCGGTGGCGAACCATTCGCAGAACGCCGCCTGGTCCGGCCCGATCTGCACAAATGCCACTTCGGTGAACCCGGCGTCGGCCCACTGCTGGAGGCCGTCGACGTACGCCCCCGCATCCGGGCCGTGCGGCACCTGCTCGGTCATGTCCTCCTCGCGGACGAACTGTGACGCCGCGTCGAAGGCGGACGGGCCGGGGAGCTCCGCGTTGACCTTCCACCCGCCGCCGAACCAGCGGAACTGCTCGTGGGCCAGCGTCAGCGCGGCGGCCGGGTCGGTGCCGTAGCAGACGGGCTGCTGACCGACCATCGGCTTGCCCGCGCCGCCGTACTCGGCGAACTGCTGCACGATGCCCGCCTCCGGCTCGACGGCGATGCCGATGTCGGCCATGGAGCCGGCCAGGGCGCAGGACTGCTTGCCCGACACCGCGAGCCCGAGCGGGATGGGGCTGTCCGGCAGGTCGTACAGCTTCGCCGACTCGACGTCGAAGTGCTCGCCGCGGTAATTGACGAAGCCGCCGCCCCACAGCTCGCGGATGATGTCGACGGCCTCGCGGAGCATCTCGTGCCGGATGTCGACCGCGGGCCACGGTGCCCCGACCACCTGCTCGTTGAGGCGCTCGCCGGCGCCGAGCCCGAGCCGGAAGCGTCCGTCCGACAGCAGGGCCACGGTCGCCGCCTGCTGCGCGACGATCGCCGGGTGGTAGCGGAACGTCGGGCAGGTCACGTACGTCATCAGACCGATGCGCTCGGTACGCGCCGCCGCTGCGCCGAGCACCGCCCACGCGTTGGGGGCGTGGCCCTGCTCGGTGAGCCAGGGCGAGTAGTGGTCGCTGATGACCGAGAAGTCGAAGCCGGCCTGCTCGGCGAGGACGATGTCCTCGACCAGGTCCTTCGGGCCTCGCTGCTCGCACATCATCGTGTAGCCGATCTTCACGGGATCCTCCGGAGTGCGTCGTGCGGTCTGCTCCGGTTTGCCTGCCCGCCCCCGTCCGGACTACGCCGCTGCCCGTCCGGCCGGTCCTCTACCGCTTCGGTCGCGCACTGAGCTGCCCGGCGTCGGCGAGCCGCTGACGCAGCTCCGCCACGTGCTCGGTCGACCGGATGTCTCCGCGGTCGTAGGCCGTTACGGCGTCCACCAGACGCTCGAGCTCCATGGCACGGGGCAGCTGCCGTGCGGCGAGCGCGGCGACGGGCGGCGGATCGGCAAGCGCCGACTGTGCGGTGGCGCGTGCTCGGTGAGCGGTGGCGTAGGCACGGTCGCGGACGACCCGGAGATCGGGATCACCGTTCTCGACGGCGCTCAGGTAGGCCCGTGCCGCGGCGACCGCGCGGGCTACGCCCAGCTCCGGCTCGGGGAGCCCACGGCCGGGCCAGAGCAGGTAGCCGAACACGATGGCGATCGCCGCGCCGAGTGCGGTGTCGGCGACCCGTAGCAGCGGGCCGGCCCGGTCCGCTGCCGGGATGCTGGCGCTGAGCAGGGCGCCGCAGGTCACGCCCACGACGGCAAACGCGTAGAGCTTCGGGGCTGCCGCGACGGCTCCGGCGATGGCGAGGGCCACCGCGGCCGTCCCCGACAGGTAGGCCCCAACCTGCCCGAGGCCGCTCAGGTCGACCCGGCCGAACTCACCGAAGCCGACACCGATGACGGCCATGAGGCTGCCGGCCGTCGCGGCGCCTCCGGCCGTCCCGATCAGACCCGCCACGGCGGCCACGGCGATCGCGGCGACCAGCCGCGACAGGCCGGAGGTGCACGCCGTACCGATGCCGATGCCCAGACACGCGCCCGACGCCTGGCCGGCGAGCAGCGCCGCCCGCTGGCGGTACGGCCCGCGGCTGACGAAGACGGCGGCGCAGGCGGCGCCGAAGAACGCGACCCCGACGACGGTGAGCTCGCCGAGGGCATCGCCGCCCGCGGCGACACCGGCAGCAGCCACGAACGCCACGAGGGCACCACCGCGCGCCCACGGCGCCGGAGCCGGGGTGAGGGCCACCCGCGCGGCGGCAAGCCAACCGGCGCCCACCCCGCGCGTGATCACCGGGTCAGTCTGGCAGCGTGACCGGACCGCCCGGGTTCACGAGCTGCGCAGGCCAGGGGCGAGCACCCGGGCGACGGCACGGACCGCCCGGTCGACCGGCTCGAGCAGAGGGACCTGCGGTCCCGCGGCAAGCTCGTCGACCTCCCGGCCGGCCATCGCCCGGCGCGTCATCCCGATGCGCCGCTGCAGCTGTCCGAGGGCTCTGGGGTCGATGCGCTCGGGCGGGTCCGCGGTCAACGCGGCCGTCAGCGCCCGCGTCGAACCCCGGCAGGCGAGCAGCGGGGTCACGGCGTCGTCGAGGTGCGGGCGGTCCGTGCCTGAATGGTCCCTGATCGCCCGGGGCAGCTGCCGATGGGCGCGGATCGGCGCGGCGACCAGGGCGAGCTGGTCCAGCGCGGCGTCGACCCGGCGCTGCTGCGCGGGAAGCGTCGCCGGATCCGTCCGTGCGGCCGCGAGGTAGTCGCCGAGGACGGCAAGCACGTCGGCGACCCGGCGGCGCACGACACCGGTGGTGCGTACCGGCAGGATGAACCAGGCCGCAGCGAGTCCGACGACAGCGCCGAGGGCGACCGCACCCAGGCGTTCGAGCAGCACGTCCGTGCCGGACCGTCCGTAGTAGCCGTTCAGCAGCGACAGGATCGCGGTGATCCCGGCGGCCCAGAAGGCGTAGCTCAGCGGGCGGAGGAGCGTCGCGATCGCGAGCACCGCGAAGACGAGCACGATCGACGTCCGGTCACCGACCGGCAAGGCGCCGGCGAGCAGAGTCGCCACGACCGTGCCGCCTGCAGCTCCGGCCAGCCGGAGCACGCTCTTGTACGCGACGTCGCCGCGTCCCCGGTTGCCGCTGTTGACGATGTAGGCCGTGATCACCATCCACGACCAGTGACCGGGGAAGAGCTCACGTCCGACGAGGAAGGCGAGCGCCAGCGCCACGGCCATCTGGGCCGCCATCCGGGTGCTGGCCGGCAGGCCGCGCGAAGCGCGCACGACCGGCGCCGCGACGGCCGGCTCGGGCGCAGGGCCACCGGTCAGCTTCTGGTCGACGCTCCGCGCGACCTCCACGCACACCGCGGCGAGCAGGGCGACGACGGCCGCCCAGAGCTGCGACGGATGGTCGTCGTGCCCGGCCGCCCCCAGCTGCGGCAGCGGGGTGATCAGGATGGCGATGAACGGCAGCGTGATCAGCGAGCCGACGGTCCGGCCGAGCTCGCCGTACCGGCGGAGCCAGATGGCTCCCGAGACGGCGAGGACGAAGAGTGGGTCACCGACATCGGGGTGGTGAGCCAGCAGCTGGGCGACGCCGCCGGCTACGACGGCGATCACCGGCAGGGTGACGAGGCGGACCAGGCGCTGTCGCGGGCCCGCCGGACGGCGCGAGCGGCTGAGGGTGACGGCCAGGGTCACCGCCAGCACGACGACGCCGACCTGCAGGTGAGCGACGGCTTGCAAGGCAGCGGCACCGGCGAAGGCACCGAGGACGGCGGCCATCGTGACGGACGTCGGCCGTACCTGCTCCCGGATCCGCACCCCCTGGCCTGCTTCAGCCGCTACGGTTCGGCCCGGCGCGGGTCGGCTCGATACGGATGAGGCAGCGCTGCTCGCGCACCATCGCGGCGCGGTAGTCGTCCCAGTCGGGATGCTCGCCGGCGACGTCGCGGTAGTACGCGACGAGCCCGTCCATCGCCTCGGGCAGCGACACCACCGTGGCCGGGCCCTCGACCTGGATCCAGTCGCCGTAGAACCCGTCGGGCAGCACGCACAGCCAGGCCTTGCCCTCGCGACGGACGTGCTGGGTCTTGAACGCCGTCTCGCGGGTGCTGATCACGAGGTAGCCGTCGACGCCCACGCTGACCGGCGTCAGCTGCGGGCTGCCGTCGCGGCGCAGCGTGCTGAGGACCGCCTGGTGGTGTTCGCGGATGAAGCGGCGTGCGTCGTCGACGTCCATTCGCCCATGGTGGCCCACGCGGCTAGAGCGTGCGCAACGCCCCGCGGCGCAGGTCCGACTCGTGGACGACGGCACTGGCGTACCCGTGCGGGATGCTGTGCTCGTCGCGCAGCCAGGTCACCCGCTCCTCGAAGCGCAGGAGTCCGGGACCGCTGTCGAGACACGCGAGCCAGTGGGTGATGGCCTGGCCGGTCACCTCGGGCATCCGTTCGATCAGGGTCTGATGGGTCTGCGCCGAGTGCTGAGCGGGCAACGCACACCTCCTGGGGCGACGATCGCGGGTGTCGACAGCGTGACCCACACCACGTCCTGGCACAAGCCTCCGTCCGGGGCGTCGTGTCGCGAACGCCTCTAGCCTGCGGGGATGGCCCCGCTGCCGCCCGTCGACCCGCTCGCCCGGGCGCTGCAGCGGCTCGATGACCGGATACGCCGGTGGAGCCCCGCGCGCTGGCAGGCCCCGGTCCGGTCGCGCCCCGGGCAGGAGGAGCTCGTGCTGCGGGCCCAGCTGGCGTACGAGCTGGCCGCCACCCTCGCCGAGCTCGCCCGCGAGGCAGGCAACGGCGCGCCCGACCGGCCGCCGCCGCAGCTGCCCGCGTACGCGCTCGCCGACCAGCTCACCGTACTCGGCCGGGAGGTGCTGGATGCGCCGGAGGCCGCCCGCGTGCAGGATCGCGCGCGGGCAGCCGTCGAGCAGGTGTACGAAGCGCTCAGCTGAGCCGGGTCAGGACAGCCGCTCGAGCACCATCGCCATGCCCTGGCCCCCGCCGACGCACATGGTCTCGAGGCCGAAGGTCTTGTCGAGCGTGGTGAGGCCGTTGAGCAGCGTGCCGGTGATGCGCGCCCCGGTCATGCCGAACGGGTGGCCGACGGCGATGGCGCCGCCGTGCACGTTGAGCCGGTCGAGGTCGATGCCGAGCTCGCGGTAGGACGGGATGACCTGGGCGGCGAAGGCCTCGTTGATCTCGACGAGGTCGATGTCGCCGATGCCCAGGCCGGCGAGCTGAAGCGCACGCCGTGAGGCCTCGATCGGGCCGAGACCCATGATCTCCGGCGAGATCCCGCTGACGCCCGTGCTGACCACGCGGGCCAGCGGGGTGATGCCGAGCTCGTGCGCCCGGGTGTCGCTCATGATGATCACGGCTGCCGCGCCGTCGTTGAGCGGGCACGCGTTGCCGGCGGTGACGGTGCCGTCCGGCCGGAAGACCGGCTTGAGCGCGGCCATGCCCTCGGCGGTGACGCCGGCGCGGGGGCCGTCGTCCTTGCTCACGACCGTGCCGTCCGGCAGCGTCACCGGGGTGATCTCGCGGTAGAAGAAGCCGGAGGCGATGGCCTTCTCGGCCAGGTTCTGCGAGCGGGCGCCGAACTCGTCCTGCTCCTGCCGGGTGACGCCCTTGAGCTGCGCGACGTTTTCCGCGGTCTGACCCATCGCGATGTAGACGTCGGGCAGCTCGCCCGACTGGCGGGGGTCGACCCACGTGCGGCCGCCCTCGGCGAAGCGGGCGCTGACCTCGGCGGCCGGCTCGAAGAGCGGGTTCATCGTGTCGGGCAGCGAGTCGCTGCTGCCCTTGGCGTAGCGGCTCACCATCTCGACCCCGGCGGAGATGAAGACGTCACCCTCGCCGGCGCGGATCGCGTGCATCGCCATGCGCGTGGTCTGCAGCGACGACGAGCAGTAGCGGGTGACCGTGGTGCCCGGCAGCGTGTCGTAGCCCAGCTGGACGGCGACGACGCGCGCCATGTTGAAGCCCTGCTCGCCGCCCGGCAGGCCGCAGCCGAGGATGAGGTCGTCGATGTCGGCCGGGTCGAGCTGCGGCACCTTGTCGAGGGCGGCGCGCACGATCGTCGCGGTGAGGTCGTCGGGACGCAGGTCCTTCAGCGACCCCTTGAACGCGCGGCCGATCGGCGAGCGGGCGGTGGCGACGATGACTGCCTCGGGCATGTGCGCTCCTCGGTCGAGACCTACCGGCCAGTAGGTACGGGCGATCAGGCTACGCGGCGGATCCTCAGCGGGATCGGGCGGCCGGAACGCCGGTGACGGCTCCGCTGTCGGGCAGCTCGATGGACACGTCGACGGTCGGATCGTCGGAGCCGAACGGGCTGCCGGGGAACGGGATCAGCCGGCCGCTGAGCTGCGGATCGAGCGACAGCTGACGCTGACCGTCCGTCGCGATCGGATCCGCCGACAGCAGCCATCCCGCGGCGCGACCCCGTCGCTTGGCCTCGTACAGGGCCTCGTCGGCGCGCTTCATCGTCGCCTCCGGCGCTCCACCGGCGTGTACGGCCGCTCCCGCGCTGAAGGTCGTGAGCGGCGAGCAGCTCCACCAGTTCGCGGCGAGCCGGCCCAGCAGGGCCGCACCGACCCGCGGATCGGTCCCGCCCTGCGCCAGCAGCACGAATTCCTCGCCGCCGGTGCGGATGGCCAGCTCACCGGCCCGGGTCGAGGCGGCCAGGTGCTCACCGAAGGCCCGGAGCACCTCGTCGCCGACGTCGTGGCCGAGGGTGTCGTTCACCTTCTTGAAGTGGTCGAGGTCGAGCACGATGACGAGGTCACCGGGCTGCAGCCGCTCCATCGCCGCCTCGAGCCGGCGCCGGTTGCCGAGCCCGGTCAGCGGGTCGACCTCGGCGCGCGTGCGCAGCCGCCCGTTCAGGGCGATGCTCTCCAGCGCGGCACAAGTGGCGGCGGCCAGGCTCTCGACGAGGGCCTTGTCGAAGGGGTCGAGGCCCTGCCCGGCCGGCAGTTCCGCGGCAAGCACGCCGCGGACGCCGGTGCCGCCGCGGCCGCTCAGCGGCACCTCGTGGGTGCCGCGGAAGGAGGTGACCGGGGCGGTCGTCCGCCGGGCGTCGTCGGGGTGGCGGTCACGCGGCAGCAGCGGGAAGCTGCCGACCGCGAGCCGCCGGCCGTCACGCTCGAGCAGGACGGCGGTCTGGGTGGCGCCCAGGATGTCGTGCGCCACGAGCGCGGCGATGGCCCCGACGCTGGACGCGTCGGTCGCCCGGGCCAGCTCGAGCTGCCCGGCGGTCAGCGACTCCAGCGCCCCCGTGCGGTGCGCGTCGCGGCGGGCATCACGGCGTACGCGATCCGCGAGCCGCGCGAAGATCTCACCGGTCACGGTGGCGACGGCGACGGCTCCTGCGCCGGCCAGCGCGGATCCGGGTTGCCCGGTGAGGGCGGGGACGGTGGCGCAGAGCAGGGCGAGCGGGGCGAGCCGCAGCGCGTGCCCGGGGCCGAGGGCCAGGCCGCACCAGGCGGCGACGACGACGAAGAGCGGCCCGTACGCGGCCTGCGTACCGCCCGTGAGGCCGGCGGCGCCGAGTGCCAGGTAGGCCCCCGCGGTCAGCGCGACGGCGGCCCGGGTCGAGTCGTCGTTCCACCGGGCCCGCAGCGCGGCAACCCCGCCGGCGGCGGTGGTCACGCAGATGGCGAACGAGACGCCCGCGGCCGAGGTCTCCCAGTGCGGGATGGCACTGAGTACGAGCAGCGCAATGGCGCCGACCAACAGGCCGGCTCCTCCGAGGCGGCCCAGCAGCCGCAGGTCCAATGCGCTCATCGACGTTCCATCGGCGCGGTGCGGGGGCTGCAAAGCCCGAGTCGGCTCGTGATCCGCCGCGAATGACGCGGATGGGATTCGCGTGGGCGCGCCCGGCGTGACGGCGCGCGGCGGGGGCTCGTACCCTTCGCCTAACCAGCGGCGGAAGGCGGTACCCGATGACGGTGCAGGGGAGCGGCCGGCCGGGCCGGGTTGCCGAGACGCTGGCGGAGCTGGTGGGCGGGACGCCGCTGGTGCGGCTGCGCTCGGTGACGGCGGGCATCGCGTGCCCGGTCTACGCCAAGCTCGAGTACCTCAACCCGGGCGGCTCGGTGAAGGACCGCATCGCGCAGGGCATGATCGACGCCGCCGAGCGCGAGGGGCTCCTGCGGCCCGGCGGCACGATCGTCGAGCCCACCAGCGGAAACACCGGCGTCGGCCTCGCGATCATCGCCGCCCAGCGCGGCTACCGGTGCGTCTTCACGATGCCGGACAAGATCAGCGTCGAGAAGGTCAACGTGCTCAAGGCGTACGGCGCCGAGGTCGTCGTCTGCCCGACCGCCGTCGACCCCGAGGACCCGCGCTCGTACTACTCCGTGGCGCGCCAGCGGGTGGCTTCGACGGCCGGCGCCTGGAGCCCCGACCAGTACTCCAACCCGAACAACCCGCTGGCGCACTACCTCGGCACCGGCCCCGAGCTCTGGGAGCAGACCGAGGGCCGGATCACCGCCTTCGTCGCCGGCGTCGGCACCGGCGGCACCATCAGCGGCACCGGGCGCTACCTCAAGGAGGTCAGCGGCGGCCGGGTCACGGTGGTGGGCGCCGACCCGGTCGGCTCGGTCTACTCGGGCGGCGACGGGCGGCCGTACCTGGTGGAAGGGGTCGGCGAGGACATCTGGCCGGCCGCGTACGACTCCTCGGTGCCCGATGCGGTGGAGGCCGTCAGCGACCGTGAGTCGTTCCTGATGACCCGCCGGCTGGCGCGCGAGGAGGCCCTGCTCGTCGGCGGCTCGTGCGGGCTCGCCACGGTGGCGGCGCTGCGGGTCGCGGCGCGCTCGCCCGCCGACGGGATGGTCGTCGTCCTGCTGCCCGACTCGGGCCGCGGCTACCTGTCCAAGATCTTCAACGACGACTGGATGAGCCGGTACGGCTTCCTGCGCGGCGGCGAGGGCGAGCCGACGCTCGGCGACGTGCTCGGCCGCAAGGGCGGGGAGCTGCCCGACCTCGTGCACGTGCACCCCGACGAGACGGTCGGGGCCGCCATCGCGGTGCTGCGGGAGTACGGCGTCTCGCAGCTGCCGGTGGTCAAGGCGGAGCCGCCGGTCATGGCGGCGGAGGTGGTCGGCTCGGTCGCCGAGCGCGAGCTGCTCGACGCCGTGTTCCGCGACCGCGCCGCGCTGGACGAGCCGCTGTCGGCGCACCTGTCGCCCCCGCTGCCGACGGCCGGGGTGGGCGAGCCCGTCTCGGCGGTCATGCCGGTGCTGGAAGGCGCCGCAGCCGTGCTCGTGCACGACGGGGGCCGCCCGCTCGGCATCGTCACGCGCTCCGACGTGCTCGGCTTCCTCGCCTCGCCCGCCGCGTCTGCGTGAGGCCGGCTACGACGTGAGCTTCCAGTCCTTGTTCAGCGTCTGCAGGATGAGCGACGCCGCGTAATTGGCCCCGTCCTGGCTCATGTGGATGCCGTCGCGGGTGCGCGCCAGGATCGTCCTGCCGTCGACCTGGATGTAGTCCGAGTACTGCCCGTTGTTCGACAGCGGGCCGGCGATGTCGATGTACGTGGTGCCGGGCACCGCGGCGGCCGCGTCACGGATGCCGGTGTCGATCAGCTTGTAGTCGACCGCCAGCTGCTGGCTGCGGGGCACCGGCATCGACACCCAGTAGACGCGGGTCTTGCCGCCGTTGCTGAAGATCCGCATGACGACCTCGATGCGGCGGCGGTACTCCTTCGCCCACTCCTCGGTGCCGTCGCGCAGCACCTGACCGTTGGCCAGCGTGATGCCCTGCCCGTCGTTGCCGCCCATCATGACGACGACCGCTTCGGGGTTCTGCTGCTTGACCAGCTGCTGCGCGTAGATCCACCAGTCGAAGAAGTCGGGCCGCACGAGGCCGGTGCCGTACTTGGTCTCGGTCGCCCCGGTGACCTTGGCGCCGCCGGCGCGGTAGAGGGACGGACCCATGAACTCGGTCATCGAGTCACCCGCGACCAGCAGCTTCAGCGGGCTGGCCGCCGTCGGCGTGCGCAGCGGCGCGACGACGGGGGCGGACGGCTTCGGCGCGGCGGACGGGCCGGCGCTCGGCACGGCGCTGGGGCCGGCGGTGGGCTTGCCGCTGCCGAGCGGCCGGTCGTCGGCGGCCGACGGCGGCAGCTGCGACAGCTGCGACGGCCCGGTGGGGGCGGAGTCGTGACCGAAGAGCTTGTCGAGCCACTGCCGGGGACGGTCCAGGTAGAGCGTGTGCGCTGCCGTGTTGACCGGCTTGGCGACGCCGAGCACCAGGTCGCGGGTGGTGCCGGCCGTCATGCCCTCGCCGGCGTGCACCATCGCCTTGCTGTTGAAGACCACCATGAAGAGCAGCGCGCCCATCACGATGAGGATCGCGTGTCCGGCCGGGATCGGCCGCGGGAGCTTGGCCGGGGGCTTGTCGCCCGGAGGCGGCGAGCCGGACGCATCGGGTGCGGGCTGGCCGCTCGGCGGTGCCGGCCGCGGCGCCTCCGGTCCCGCCGGACGAGGACGGGTGCGCGGTGACGTCATGCTCGCGCCAGTATCGCGTACGCGATGGGCGTCGGGACGCAGGTCGGTCACGGAAGCCGCCTAGAACCTGAAGTAGATGAAGGGGGCCACGCCCTGCTGGCCCACGATGGCGCCGCACACGATCGCGAGCGTGCCGAGCAGCACGGCCTGCCAGCCGAGGCCGAGGGTCGCGAAGCGCAGCTGGACCGCCGGCCAGAAGCCCTGCGGGACGAACTGCACGGCGAGGCCGGCGAAGATCGCCAGCAGCACCCCGCCGGTGACCAGCGGCGACGGTCCGCCGCCGCTGAAGAGCCGGCCGAAGACGTCCATCGCCGTACCGAAGTCGGGGGCCCGGAAGAAGACCCACGCGAGGGTGACGATGTGGAAGGTGATCAGCCCGCGTACGAGGGCCGGCATCCTGGGTGACACCGCCGGCGCCGCCGCACCCGGCTTGGTGAGCACGGCCGTGCCCCCGCCGCCGCTCGGTCCGCCGACCGGCTGCCCGCCGGGCCCGCGCTCGAGCTCCTGCGCCTTGCGCCGATCGCCCCACCAGCGCTCGACGGCGAGGCCCGTGCCGTGGATCGCTCCCCAGACCACGAAGGTCCAGGCGGCGCCGTGCCACAGGCCGCCGAGCAGCATGGTGAGGAACAGGTTGCGGTAGGTCTTGCGGACGCCCTTGCGGTTGCCGCCGAGGCCGATGTAGAGGTAGTCGCGCAGCCATCGCGACAGGGTCATGTGCCAGCGGCGCCAGAAGTCCTGCAGGCTGAGCGCGGTGTACGGCCGGTTGAAGTTGTCGGGGAACGTGAAGCCCATCAGCAGCGCGAGCCCGATCGCCATCTCCGTGTAGGCGGAGAAGTCGCAGTAGATCTGCACCGAGTAGCCGTAGATCGCGACCAGCGTCTCCCAGGCCGAATGCTGGCCGGGGGTCGAGAAGACGGGATCCACCAGCTTGGTGGCGAGCACGTCGGCGATGACGACCTTCTTGATCAGGCCGCCGCCGATGAGGAAGAACGCCCGGGTGGCCTGCACCTTGCGCGGGTCGCGCGGGGTGGCCAGCTGCGGGACGAATTCCGACGCCCGCACGATCGGCCCGGCGACCAGGTGCGGGAAGAAGGACTGGTAGACCGCGAAGTCGATGGGCTTGACCGGCTTGATCGTGCCGCGCCACACGTCGGCGACGTACGAGATCGCCTGGAACGTGTAGAAGCTGATGCCCACCGGCAACGCCACCTGCAGGAGCGGCAACGGCATCCCGAAGCCGACGTCCTTCAGGGCGTCGTCGACGGCGAGCGAGAAGAAGCCGTAGTACTTGAACCAGCCGAGCAGGCCGAGGTCGGCGGCGATGGCGGCGATCAGGATCCGCTTGTCGTGCCAGCGGTCGATCGCCATGGCCGCCGCCTGGTTGACGATCGTGACCGACGCCAGCAGCAGCGTGAACTTGATGTCGGCGTAGCCGTAGAAGAAGTAGGAAGCCGCGATGATGAACGGCTTCCACAGCTTGGGGTGTGGCATCAGCAGCCACGACGCGGTGAGGACGACCACGAAGAACGCGGCGAACTCGATCGTGGGGAAAACCACGTCGTGAGGCTAGCGGTCGGCAGGGACATTTCTCAGCCGAAGCGCCGCCATTAGTGTCGCCGGTCATGGCGAACTTGGAAGCGGTGCCCCCGTCCGGTGACCCGACCGGGGCGGGAGACGGCTTCTCGACCCGGGCCATCCACGCCGGCCAGGAGCCGGATCCGACCACCGGCTCCGTCGTGGTGCCGATCTACGCGACGAGCACGTACGCGCAGGACGGGGTCGGGGGGCTGCGGGCCGGCTACGAGTACAGCCGCTCCGCGAACCCCACGCGCAGCGCCCTCGAGGAGTGCCTCGCCAGCCTGGAGGCGGGCGTCACCGGTCTGGCCTTCGCGTCGGGCCTCGCCGCCGAGGACTGCGTGCTGCGTGCGCTCTGCACGCCCAAGGGCGCCGGGAGCCACGTGGTCATCCCCGACGACGCGTACGGCGGCACGTACCGCCTGTTCGCCCGCGTCTTCGGCGAGTGGGGTGTCGAGATCACGCCGGTGCCCATGCACGACCTCGACGCCGTACGCGCCGCCGTCCGCCCCGGGCAGACCGGGGTGATCTGGTGCGAGACGCCGACCAACCCGCTGCTCGGCATCGCCGACATCGCCGGGCTGGCCCAGATCGCCGCCGACGCGGGCGCCGCGCTGGTGGTCGACAACACCTTCGCCTCCCCGTACTTGCAGCAGCCGCTGCTGCTCGGCGCCACCGTCGTGGTGCACTCCACGACCAAGTACCTGGGCGGGCACAGCGACGTCGTCGGCGGCGGTCTCGTCACCGATGATCCGGTGCTCGGCGAGCGGCTGCGCTTCCTGCAGAACGCGGTCGGCGGTGTCGCCGGGCCCTTCGACTCGTGGCTGACGCTGCGCGGCATCAAGACGCTGGCCGTTCGGATGGACCGGCACTGCGCCAACGCCCGGGCGGTCGCCGACTTCCTGGTCGGCCATCCCGCCGTCTCCGCCGTGCGCTATCCCGGCCTGCCCGACCACCCCGGCCACGAGGTGGCGGCCCGCCAGATGCGCGACTTCGGCGGCATGGTCTCGTTCCAGCTCGCCGGGGGCGAGGCGGCCGCGCTCGAGGTGTGCCGGCGCACCCGCCTGTTCACGCTCGCCGAGTCGCTCGGCGGCGTCGAGTCGCTGATCGAGCACCCCGGGCGGATGACCCACGCCAGCGTCGCCGGCAGCGCCCTGGAGGTGCCCGCCGATCTCGTCCGGCTGTCGGT
The DNA here is from genome assembly GCA_965199805.1 of Frankiaceae bacterium. Taxonomy (GTDB): domain Bacteria; phylum Actinomycetota; class Actinomycetes; order Frankiales; family Frankiaceae; genus DATAZK01. Next base: position 2,579,641 of record CBDATO010000001.1, read on the forward strand.
CGGCATCGAGGACGCCTCCGACCTGCTCGCCGACCTGGAGGAGGCGCTGAGCGCCTGACCTGCCGGGCTACGCGCCCGTGCCGTCGTGCATCCGGATGTGCGGCCCGATCCCCGGCTCCTCCCAGGGCTCGCCGAGCGGCACCCAGCCGGCGCCCACGTAGAAGCTCTCGGCGCTGACCCGGGCGTTGCACCAGAGCAGCTCCGCGCCGCTGCGGGCGACGTGATCGCGTACGCGGGCGAGCAGCAGCGCGCCGGTCCCGCGGCCGCGCTGCCCGGACGCCACGGCCATGCCGCGCAGCCGCCAGACCCCCGTCCGGTCCGGCCCGTCGGGCTCCGCCTCCCGCAGCACCGACGCCACCCCGACCACCCGGTTGTCGGCGAACGCGGCGAAATGGCCGGCCGCGGCGTCGAAGTCGCCGTCGAAGGTGGCCTCCCGTGGTGCGCGACCCGGACGGAGCACCTCGGCGCGCAACGGCCAGACGATCTCCGGGCGTACCTGCTCGGCCGAGACCGGCGGGGGAGCGGCTGCAGACGTCACGGACCCATCCTCCTGGGGCTCGGGTCGGCGGTCACACGCGCATCCCATAGGTTCGGCAGATGCCCTCTGGGACGGTGAACAGCACCGGAATGACGATCGAGTACGAGGTCCTCGGCGAGCCGGACGGCACCCCGCTGCTGCTCGTGCACGGGCTCGGGATGCAGCTGGTGAGCTGGCACCCCGATCTGCTGCAGCTGCTCCAGCGCCGCGGCTACCGGCTGCTCGTCCTCGACAACCGTGACGCGGGCCTGTCCACCCACCGGCACGACTTCGGCGAGCCCGACATCGCCCGCCTGCTCGAGCGCGACGTCACGGCGGCCGCGTACACGCTGGCCGACCTGGCCGACGACACCGCCGGGGTGCTCGAGCTGGCCGGCTGGGACACCGCCCACGTGCTCGGCGTGAGCATGGGGGCGATGGTGGCCCAGGAGCTGGCCATCCGCCACCCGGCGCGGGTCCGCAGCCTCACCTCGATCATGGGCACGACCGGCGCCCGTGACGTCGGCGAGCAGACCGACGCCGCGCTCGCAACCATGCTGGCCGGGCCTGCCGTCACGCGCGAGGAGGCCATCGACCGCTCCGTCGCGGATTACCAGGTGATCGCCTCGACCGGTTTCCCGCACGACCTCGAGTACGTACGCCGCCGCTCCGGCCTCGCGTACGACCGCGCCTTCGACCCGGCGGGCACCGTGCGGCAGGTGGCCGGCATCATCGCCGGCGGCGACCGCACCGACGCCCTGCGCGCGCTCCGGGTGCCCGCGCTCGTCGTGCATGGCGACGCGGACCCGCTGGTCGGTGTGAGCGGCGGACGGGCGACGGCGGCGGCCATCCCCGGCGCCGACTACCTGGAGATCGAGGGCATGGGTCACGACCTGCCCGCCGAGGTGTGGCCGCGCCTGGCCGACCGGCTCGACGACGTCGTCATGCGCGGCGAGGCGGGCCGCCGGGCAGCCTGAGCACGGCGGTCCCACCACGTCATCGACCAGGCGGCTAGTGCCTGCCGCGTCCCGACCGCGCGGTGAGGTAGTCCTTGACCACGTACGAGCCCAGGTTGGCCGCGTCCGGGGAGAAGACCCGTCCACCGTTGCGGCGGGCGATCTCCTGGACGAACTCGACCAGGCGCGGCTCGTCGTCGAGCATGAAGACGTTGATCGTCGCCCCACGCTTGGTGAGCTTGTCGACCTCGGCCAGGGTCAGCTCGAGGGTCTCCGGCAGCGCGGGCCAGTGGAACCACGGGGTGCCGTCGCGCAGCAGGTGCGCGGTCGGCTCGCCGTCGGTCACCACCAGGACCACCGGCTCGGCGTCTGGGTAGCGCGACAGCTGCCGGTTGGCCAGGTGCAGCGCATGCTGCAGGTTCGTGCCCTGCACCATCTCGCTGTCGAGGCCCGCCAGCTCGTGCGGCTGCAGCTGCCGGGCGTAGTCGGAGAAGCCGATCACGTGCAGCGCGTCCTGCGGGAACTTCGTCGCGATCAGGCTGGACAGCGCCAGCGCGGTCGACTTCGCGATGCCCCAGGTGCCGCGTAGCGCCATCGAGTACGACAGGTCGACGAGCAGGCACACCGCCGCGGACGAGCGCCGCTCGGTCTCCATCACCTCGAAGTCCTGCGCGGCCAGCGTCACCCGGTCGGTACGCAGCTCACGGGCGTCACCGGCCCGCCGGATCAACGCGTTACGCACCGTGCGCACCACGTCGAGCGGCTGCTCGTCGCCGAACTGCCACTCCCGGCTCGCACCGGTCAGCTCGCCTGCGGCGCCCGCATCGTGCACGTCGTGATCACCGCGACCACGGGCGTCCAGCTGCCGGAAGACCCGGTTGAGCGCGGACGCGCCGAGCCGGCGTACCGCCTTGGGGGTGAGCTCGAGCTTGCCGGACTTGCGCTGCACGTAGCCCTGGCGCTCCAGCTCGCGTTCGAGCTGCTGCAGGGCCCGCAGGTCGTCGACCGCCTGCCGGCCGAGCGCCGCCGCCACCTGCTCGGGGTCGATGTCGTCCAGCGAGGCACCGGGATAGTCCTGGCGCAGTGCGGACGCCAGCTCGTCGAGCTCGGCCAGCTCCTCGAGCGCGTCGGTGGCCTCACCGAGGCCGAGCGGCTGATCGCCCGACATGCGCTCACCGCGCGATCGCCGGCCCTGACCCCAGTCGAGGTCGGGACGCGCGCTTTGCAGCGCCGACTGCAGCCGCGACATCTCGGCCTGCAGGCCGAGGTCCTCCATCGCGGTCGACATGAGGTCCGACAGCTCCTGGCGCTGCTCCGGCGAGAGGCTGCGCATCAACTTCTGCGCGGCCGCGGCCCGCCGGGCCAGCGAGTCGGTGAGCTCCTCGAGGTTCTGCGGGTTCTCCGGGAAGAACTCGCCGTGCTTGTCCATGAAGTCCGAGAACATCTGGTCGGTGTCCTCGCCCCGGGCATCCGCCTCGAGCATCGAGTTCAGGTCGGCCAGCATGTCCTTGACCTGCTGCATGTCCTCGGGGGAGGCATTCTCCAGCGCGTTCTTCATGCCCTTGAACTGGCTGTCCAGGACCTCGCGCTGCAGCAGGTCCTTGATCTGCTCGAAGGTCTCGCGGGCCTCGTCCGAGCGCCAGTCGTAGTCGTTCAGCGCGCGTACGGCCCGGGCCGGGTCGTCGGGCAGGGTGTCGAGCTCGGTCTCGCGGAGCCGCGCGTCGTCGGAGGGGTCCGGGAACAGGGCGGTGCGCTCCTGCTCCTTCGCCTTGTCGAGCAGCTCGCGCACCTGCTCCAGCGTGCCGTCGAGCCGGCCGCGCTCGCGGGCCTCGCGCCGGCGCTTCTCGATCATGCGGCGCAGGTCGTCGAGGCCCCGCCGGCCCTGCGTGCCCCGCCGCATGAGTGCCTCGAGCGCCTCGCGCGGGGTGGACCCGTCGAGAACGGACTCGCCCATCTCGTCCAGCGCCGACGCCGCGTCGAACGGGGCGGCCAGCGGGTCCGGCCCCCCGTCCCACGGCCCGTAGGTGTACGCGCCGCTGCTACTCATCCGTACACCGTCCGCCCCGGAAGCTCTTCCTTCGCCAGCCGGCGGTGCAGATGCAGGCCCTCCATGGCGAACTCGACCGCGCTCGCCGCCCGGCCGGGCGACTCCGCACCCTCGCCGTCGAGCCGTGAGAGCAGGGCCGCGAGGCCGGGGATCGTGCCGAGCGAGGCCAGCAGCACGGAGCCGGGGATGAGCTCACCGGTCTCGACCGGGCCGGACGCCTCGACCCGCTCCTGCAGGCCGGAGAGGTCCAGGCCGGACAGGCGCGCCCGGAACGTGTCGGCGGTCGCCCGCTTGAGCAGGTGGGCGAGCACCTCGTCCTCACGGCCCTCCTCGAGAGCGTCGAACTCGACCTTGCCGCGCACGGCGGGGACGACGGCCGCGAGGTCGACGACTCGGGCCACGGCCGGCAGCTCGCCCGTCACGGCCGCGCGGCGCACCGCACCGGCGGCGACCGTCTCGAGGGCGGCGATGGCGAGTCGGGCCGAGACGCCGGAGCGGCTGTCGACCTGCGGCGCTTCACGGACGGCGCGGGTGAAGCGGGCGACCACCTCGATCAGGTAGTCCGGGATCTCCGGCTTGCCGAAGTCGCCGTCCCACTGCAGGAGCGCCTCCTGCCGCATGAGCGTGAGCTCGTCGTCGAGCCGCAGCGGGTAGTGCGTACGCACCTCGGCGCCGAACCGGTCCTTCAGCGGGGTGATGATCCGCCCGCGGTTGGTGTAGTCCTCGGGGTTGGCGCTCGCGACCAGCATCAGGTCGAGCGGCAGCCGCAGCGCGTAGCCGCGCACCTGGATGTCGCGCTCCTCGAGCACGTTGAGCATCGCGACCTGGATTCGCTCGGCGAGGTCGGGCAGCTCGTTGATGCTGAAGATGCCGCGGTTGGTCCTCGGCACCAGCCCGTAGTGGATGGTCTGCGGGTCGCCGAGGGTGCGTCCCTCCGCCACCTTGATCGGGTCGATGTCGCCGATCAGGTCGCCGACGCTGGTGTCGGGGGTGGCGAGCTTCTCGCCGTAGCGCTCGCTGCGGTGCTTCCAGCTGACCGGCAGCTCGTCGCCGAGCTGGGCCTCGAGCTCGAGGCAGCGACCGCACACGGGCGCGTACGGATGGTCGTTGATCTCGCATCCGGCGACGACCGGGGTCCACTCGTCCAGCAGCCCGACGAGGGTGCGGATGAGCCGGGTCTTGCCCTGGCCACGCTCGCCGAGCAGGACCACGTCGTGGCCCGCGAGGACGGCGCGCTCGATCTGGGGGAGCACCGTCTCGTCGAAGCCGACGATGCCGGGGAAGCGCTCCTCGCCCGTGCGAAGGCGATCGAGCAGGTTGTCGCGCAGCTCGGCCTTGACCGAGCGCTGCTGGTGACCGTCGGCCCGCAGGGCGCCGCGGGTCGTGGGAAGAGGAGCGGTGCTTGCCGCGGTAGCTGCAGAAGTCACGTTTTCGACGCTACGCCGCACAGTTCGCCAAGGCACCCCCTGAATCGGCTCGGAATGCTGGGCGTTCGCAGACAGCGAGAAAGAGTTCGGGCGGCCGGTGATCGGGGAACGGGGGCTTTTGCACGCACCGCCCCCTCCCATCCCCGGCGGCTAGGCTCGCCGGGGACGACGAGACAGCCGGTGAGGAGGCCAGGTGACGACACCCCACCCGCCGCGTTCCGCCGGCCCGTCCACCCCGGCCGGCATGCGCCGCTTCGGATCCGGCTTCAGCGCCTGTGTCGGGCGCCCCGGCGATCCGGCCGCCGCCTCGGTGGGCGCGTTCGACCTCGGTGACGGACCCGTCACCGCACTGCAGGCAGCTGCCCGTATCGCCACCGCCGCCGCCGTCGACGGCCTCACGTCTCCGCCCGACCTCGTGGCCGTCTTCGTGAGCGCCGGCGACGACGGCAGCCTCGACGCGTTGGACGAGCTCGACCGGATCGGCCCGCTGGTGCAGGAGCTCTCCGGGGCGCTTCACGTCATCGGCTGCACGGCTGCCGGCGTCTGCGGCGCCGGTGAGGCCGTCCTCGGCGAGGCCGGGGTGAGCGTGTGGGCGGCGGTGCTGCCCGATGTGTCGGTCCGCGTCTTCCACCTCGAGGTCATCCGCACCGGTGAGGGGCTCGCCGTCGTCGGCCTGCCCGAGTGCCGCGACTCCGAGTCCGTGGCCCTGCTCTTCGCCGACCCGTACAGCTTCCCGGTCGTCTCCTTCGTCGAGCGATCGGCGCAAGCACTGCCCGGGGTGGACCTCGTCGGCGGCCTGGCCGGCGGTCCGGCGGGTGCCGGCTCGACCCGGCTCTACCTCGACGAGCGCTGCGTCGATCGGGGAGCCGTCGGCCTCGTCCTCGGCCGCGCTCCCGGCGCGGAGGCCGACGCCCCCGCCTTCGCCCGCGTCGCCGTGAGCCAGGGGTGTCGTCCGGTCGGGCCGGAGATGGTCGTCACCCGCGCCGACGGCAACATGCTGCTGGAGCTCGCCGGGGTGCCCGCCTTCCAGCGGCTGCGCGACGTCCTCGCCGAGCTCGACGAGGACGAGCGGGTCCGGTTCGGCAGCGGGCCCCAGCTCGGCATCGCGATGAACGAGTACGCCGACGACCGCGAGGTCGGGGACTTCCTCATCCGGACTGTGGTGGGTGTCGACGAGGCGCAGGGCGGCGTCGCGGTGGGCGACGTCGTCGAGGTCGGGCGCACCGTCCGCTTCCAGCTCCGTGACGCCGCGGCCGCCCGCTTCGACCTGCGCCACCACCTGCTCGCCGCCGGTCCGGCCGCCGGCGCCCTGCTCATCTCCTGCAACGGTCGGGGTCCGGCGATGTTCGGCCGTGCCGATGCCGACGTCCAGCTGACCGAGCAGTGCCTCGGCGGGGCAGCCGTCGCCGGGCTCTTCGCGGGCGGTGAGATCGGCCCGGTCGGTGGTCGCACCTGGCTGCACGGCTTCACGGCTTCCGTGCTGGCCTTCGCGTGAGCGAACCACCGGTCCTCGCCATCGACATCGGCGGCACCAAGATGGCCGCCGCGCTCGTCGACGCCGACGGGACGGTGCGCGGGCGTACCCAGGTGGCGACCGCGCCTGACCCGACGGCCGCGCTCGACGAATTGATCGACACCGTGCTGGACGGTGCGAACCCCGAGCTCGCCGGCGTCGGCATCGGCTGCGGCGGGCCGATGAGCTGGCCCGACGGCGTCGTCCAGCCGCTCAACATCCCGCTCTGGCGCCCCGGGTTCCCGCTGCGGGAGCACGTCCGCCGGCGGCTGCCCGGGATGGTGGTGCGGCTGCACAACGACGCCATCTGCGTGGCGGTCGGCGAGAGCTGGTGCGGCGCCGCAGCCGGCCGGTCCGACGTGCTCGGCATGGTGGTGAGCACCGGCGTCGGCGGCGGGCTGGTGCTGGACGGCCGGCTGCGCGACGGGCACACCGGCAACGCCGGTCACATCGGCCACGTCATCGCCGAGCCCGGCGGACCCGTGTGCGGCTGCGGGGCCCGCGGCTGCCTCGAGGCGGTCGCGCGGGGCCCTGCCGTCGTCGCCTGGGCGGCGGAGCGCGGCTGCCCGGCGAAGGACGGGCGCGAGCTCGCCGACCTCGCCCGCTCCGGTGACCCGGTGGCCCTGGCCGCCTTCGACCGGGCGGGCTCCGCCGTCGGGCGTGTGGTGGCCGGTGCCGTGGCGCTGCTCGAGCTCGACGTCGTCGTCATCGGAGGGGGCATGTCCGCGGCCGGGCCCCTGCTCTTCGAGCCCCTGCTGCGCGAGTACGCAGCTCACGCCCAGCTCGGCTTCACCCGTGACGTGCCCGTCCTGCCCGCCGGTCTCGGGCAGGACGCCGGCCTCGTCGGTGCCGCGGCGCTGGTGCTCGGCGGCGACCGCTACTGGTCGGCCGATTGACCACGCACCTCGCGGCTACTCCTTGTACGGCTCCACCGAGATGATCTCCACCTTGGACTCCTTGCCGTTCGGCAGGGTGTAGGTGGCGGTGTCGCCCGCGTCGAGGCCCGTGACGGCCTGACCGAGCGGTGACTTCGGCGAGTACACCTCGACCGAGGTGGAGTGGTCCTCGCGGGAGCCGAGGACGAACTTCGTCGTCTGCTTGTCGCCGGGGAAGCGGACCTCGACGACCATGCCCGGGCCGGCCTTGCCCCCGCTCGGCGGCGGGCCGCCGACGGACGCGTTACGCAGCAGCTGCTCGAGCTGGCGGATGCGGGCCTCCATCTTGCCCTGCTCCTCCTTGGCCGCGTGGTAGCCGCCGTTCTCCTTCAGGTCTCCCTCCTCGCGGGCGGCCTCGATGCGGGAGGTGACCTCGGCACGTCCTGGACCGGAGAGCTGGTCGTACTCGGCCTGCAGCTTGTCGAAGGCCTCTTGTGTCAGCCACACCTGGTCGGTCGTCATGGCCGCTCCTCATCGAGCTGGGTGGGGGCGAGGCGAAGCGCGGCCGGGTGCTGTGAGGCCCCGGCCCGTGGCACTTCGTCTTGCAGTGGGATCATGTCGAACCGGCCCGGAATCGGATTCCGCGCCATTGGTCACATCTTGAGCAGGAGATCTTACTCGCGTAGCAGGTCCGGCACTTTCGATTTCCGGCCGTCGGCCACCGCACACGCATAACGCGGCTACGGCTCGGCACAATCGAAGCATGGAATCGGCTGCGTCCCGCAGGCTCATGTGCGTCCACGCCCATCCCGACGACGAGTCGAGCAAGGGCGCGGCGACCATGGCGCGCTACATCTCCGAGGGCGCCGACGTCCTCGTCGTCACTTGTACGGGCGGTGAGGCCGGCTCCGTGCTGAACCCGGCGATGGACCGGCCCGAGGTCTGGGCCAACCTGACCGAGGTGCGGCGCGGGGAGATGGAGCGCGCCCGCGAGATCCTCGGGGTCCGCCAGGAGTGGCTCGGCTTCCCCGACTCCGGCCTGCCCGAGGGCGACCCGCTGCCGCCGCTGCCGGAGGGGTGCTTCGCCCTCACGCCGGTCGAGGTGGCCGCCGAGCCGCTGGTGCGGATGATTCGCGAGCAGCGGCCGCAGGTCGTCGTCACGTACGACGAGAACGGCGGCTACCCGCATCCCGACCACATCCAGACGCACAAGGTGAGCATGGCCGCGATCGAGGCGGCCGCCGATCCCGAGCGCTTCCCGGACGCCGGCCCGCCCTGGCAGGTCGTGAAGGTCTACTACGTCATCGGCTTCCACAAGGAGCGCCTGATCGCCGTGCACGAGGCCCTGCTCGCCCGCGGGCTGGAATCGCCGTACGGGGACTGGCTCAAGCAGTGGGAGGACCGCCCGCTCGATCAGGGCCGGGTGACCACCCGGGTGCCGTGCGGCGACTGGTTCGAGGTGCGCGACAGGGCACTGATGGCCCATGCGACGCAGGTCGACCCGACCGGCCGCTGGTTCCAGGTGCCGATGGACCTGCAGCGCGAGGTGTGGCCCACCGAGGACTACCAGCTGGTCAGCTCCCTGGTGGAAGTCGGGCCCTTTCCGGAGAACGATCTGTTCGCGGGTGTCGTTTAACCGACGACGGCATGGCGCCCGGTGGACGGTTCCGCGTCCACCGGCGCGGCTAGGCTGTGATCGATTTCCGGAAGATCAATTCGCTATGACGGTCGGTACGACCGCAAGCACAGGAGGATCCCCGTGGCTCTCTGGAACCAGCTCCGTCAGCAGGCGTCGTCGATGCAGTCAGGCCTGGTGGCGAAGAAGAACGACCTCAAGTCCGGCAGCTTCCGTGACGCGTCCATGGCGATGTGTGCCCTCATCGCCGCCGCCGACGGCAGCGTCGACGCCGAGGAGCGGCGCAAGGTCGCCGGCCTGATCGGCACCAACGAGGTGCTGCAGAACTTCCCGGCCGACCAGCTCCAGCAGATCTTCAACGGCTACTGCGACAAGCTCACCGCCGACTTCGACTTCGGCAAGGTGTCCGTCATCCAGGACATCGGCAAGGTCAAGAAGAAGCCGGCCGAGGCCCGCGCGGTCATCCAGATCGGCATCATCATCGGCGGCGCCGACGGCACCTTCGACGACGACGAGAAGAAGGCCGTGCGCGACGCCTGCCACGCGGTCGGCCTGGCGCCGTCCGAGTTCGACCTCTGATCCGTTCGACCTTTGGGCTGACAGCCCAGTCGGCTCGGTCACGGACCGTGCGTTGCCCGCGGTCAGCGGCGTAACGTTCGTTCCGTGACCTCGTCCGTGTCCGCCGCCGCATACGCCGCGTCCGAGAACGTCGGCCCCGGCAGCGGCGGCTTCATCGCCCTCGTCGGCCTGGTCGTCGTCGTGGTCCTGCTGACGATCGCGATGCGGCGCAGCTTCAAGACGCTTCGGCGCAACGTGCAGAACGGCACCTTCGAGGAAGGTGTCGCGAAGAACGAGGCCGCCCGGCACCCGGCCGGCAACGAGGACGGCGTCTACGTCGGCACCGTGGTGAAAGCGGATCCGGCGACTAGTCGCCCGAAGCGTCGGGGCGACGCAGGCGCTTGACCTGCGATCGCTGACGCTTGTCGGTCAGCCGCCGCTCCACCGATCCGCGTGAGGGCCGCGTCGCCCGACGCGGGGTCGGCGGGGGTCCGGTCGCCGTACGCAACAGCTCGACGAGCCGCTCGAGGGCGGCCGCCCGGTTCTGGAACTGGCTGCGCCGCTCCGACGCCACGACGGTGATCGCGTCGTCGACGATCCGGTCGGCGAGCCGCTGCCGCGCCCGCGTACGGAAAGGCTCGGGGAGCCGGCCGAGGTCGTACGAGAGCTGCACCCGGCTGTCGGTCGTGTTGACGCCCTGACCCCCGGGCCCGCCGGCACGCGAGAAGCGCCACTCGGCGTCGTCGGGGTCGATCGACAGCCCGTGGCGGATCGGGATGTCGTCGGCCATGGGATCCAGTGTCGCCCCTGACCCGGCATCACCCAACCGGCTTTCGGTGCCGGGGCGCGCGAGCGGGCAGTCTCAGAGGATGAGCAACCGCCTCGCGCAGTCGCAGAGCCCGTATCTGCAGCAGCACGCCGACAACCCGGTCGACTGGTACGAGTGGGGCCCCGAGGCCTTTGCCGCCGCGCGCGAGCGTGACGTGCCGGTGCTGCTGTCCGTCGGCTACGCGGCCTGTCATTGGTGTCACGTGATGGCGCACGAGTCGTTCGAGGACCCGGAGACGGCCGAGCTGATGAACGCCGGCTTCGTCAACGTCAAGGTCGACCGCGAGGAGCGGCCCGACGTCGACGCCGTGTACATGGAGGCGACGCAGGCGTTCAACGGCGGTCAGGGCGGCTGGCCGATGACCTGCCTGCTGACGCCCACCGCGGAGCCGCTCTTCTGCGGCACGTACTTCCCCCGCGAGCAGTTCCAGCAGCTGCTGCTCAACGCGGCCGAGGTGTGGCGGACGAACCGTGACGGCGCGCTGGAGCAGGGTGCCGACATCGCGCGGCAGATCCGCGAGTCGGTCGGCGGGCCGCTGCAGGTGGGCGCCGCCCCGGACCCCGCGCTGCTGGACGGGGCGGTCGACACGCTGGCCGCCGAGTTCGACGACCGCTTCGCCGGCTTCGGGCGGGCGCCGAAGTTCCCGCCGTCGATGTTGCTCGAATTCCTGCTCCGGGCGCACGCGCGGTCGGGGGACGAGCGGGCGATGTACCTGGTGTCCCGCACCTGTGAGGCGATGGCCCGCGGCGGCATGTACGACCAGCTCGGCGGCGGCTTCGCCCGCTACAGCGTCGACGCGGCGTGGGTGGTGCCGCACTTCGAGAAGATGTTGTACGACAACGCGCTGCTGCTCCGGGCGTATCTGCACTGGTGGAAGGCGACCGGCTCCGAGCTCGCGGAGCGGGTGGTGCGCGAGACCGTCACCTTCCTGCTCCGTGACCTGCTTACGGCCGAGGGCGGGTTCGCCAGCTCGCTCGACGCGGACGCGGACGGCGTGGAGGGGCTCACCTACGCGTGGACCCCGCAGCAGCTCGTCGACGTGCTAGGCCCCGAGGACGGCGCCTGGGCCGCCGGCCTGTGCCTGGTGAGCGACGCGGGCACCTTCGAGCACGGGTCGTCCACGCTGCAGCTGCCGGAGGATCCCGACGACCCGGGCCGGTGGGATCGCGTACGCACCGCGCTGCTCGAGGCCCGCGCCGACCGTCCGCAGCCCGGGCGTGACGACAAGGTCGTGGCCTCGTGGAACGGGTGGCTGATCCGGGCGCTGGTCGAGGCCGGGGCGGTGCTGCAGGAGCCGGAGTGGGTGAAGGCAGCCGTACGCGCGGCCACCCTGCTGCGCGAGCTGCATCTCGTCGGCGCCGGGACGGACGTGCGGCTGCGCCGGGTGAGCCGCGACGGGGTCGTGGGGCCGGCCGAGGGAGTGCTCGAGGACTACGGCGCGGTGGCCGACGGGTGGCTCGCCGTGCACCAGGTCACCGGCGACCCGAGCTGGCTGGGGGCGGCGAAGGGGCTGCTGGACGCGGCCGTCGCCGGCTTCGCCGACGGGTCCAGCGGCGGCTTCTACGACGCGGGGGCCACCTCCGACGGTGTGCCGCTGCTGCGCCGGCCGCAGGACCCGACGGACAACGCGACCCCGTCGGGCGCCGCCTCGTTGGCGTCCGCGCTGGTCACCTACGCCGCGCTCACCGGCGAGCGGACGTACCGGGAGGTCGCCGACGCCGCCGTGGCGACGCTGGTGCCGCTGGTCGAGAAGTACCCGCGCTTCGCCGGGGAGGCCGCGGCAGTGGCGGAGGCCATGGTCGCGGGGCCCCGGGAGATCGCGGTGGTGGGCTCACCGGGCCTGGAGCGGCTCGCGCGGCTGACGACCTCGCCGGGCGCGGTGGTGGTCACCGCTGGTCCGCTGACGGAGGGCCGTCCCGAGCCGGCCGTCTACATCTGCCACCACTTCGCCTGCGAGCGTCCGCTGACCGGGCCGGACGAGGTGGCGGAGCGGCTCGGCGTCGTTGTGGGCTGACTCGTGCTTGCAAGTGTGCGTGTGTAAGTGTGTAATCAACGCATACCGCGAGAGGGGGTCCCTCATGGGACTGAACGAGAACTTGCAGGACAGCCTGCGCGCCGTCCTCGACGAGGTCGGCCGCAACACCGGCTTCGGCTTCACCAGCGGCGGGCCGGGTCACCCCGGGCATCGCGGCCACGGCGGGCACGGCAGCCGCCGCGGCTTCGGTCCGGGCTTCGACGCCGAGGCCGGGCGCGACGAGTCACGTCAGCGTCGCGGAGGCCCCGGGGGACCGCGCGGGCGTCGTGGCCCCGGGGGACCGGGCGGCGACTTCTGGAACGGGTCCGGCCCCGAGTCGGTCAGTGCGGCGGACGTCAGCGGCTGGCTGACCGGCCGGCTGCCCGACGGCTGGCTCACCGGAGCGCCGCAGGTCACCGTCGACCGCGACGAGATCCTCATCGTCGGTCCGCTCGCCGCGCCCGAGGTGCCCGAGGGCACCGAGGAGTCCGACCGCCCGGCCGCCACGGCGGCGGCAGAGGCCGGCCGGATCAGCCGCTTCCGTGAGGAGACCCGCGAGGAGCGCGTGCGGATCGCCCGCGAGGCCGAGCACCGCTACGGCCGCAAGGTGGCGTGGGGAGCGACCGCCGGAGGGACGACGGAGCTGTTCACCACGATGTCGGTGCCGGTCATGACCCGGCTGCGTCAGCCGGAGCGCTCGGTCCTCGACACGCTCGTCGACGCCGGGGTGGCCCGGAGCCGCAGTGACGCACTCGCCTGGTGCGTACGCCTGGTGGGTGAACACGCTGATGACTGGCTGGGCCAGTTGCGTGACGCGATGACGGCGGTGGAGCGCGTACGCGCCGAGGGCCCGAAGCTCTAAAGCTACTGGTCAGTACGGGTAAGACCGGCCGGCGGCGCCGATCGCGACTCCATCACATCGAGGTCGCAATCGGCGCCGCTGCACAGCGGGCCGCGTTATTCTTCTCGGATTCCCTGAGCGCCACGAGGCCCTCGGGTGATTGTTGATAAGGAGATGCCCCTCGTGTCGATCACCGCCAGCATTCCGGGCCTGGATTCCGCCCCGACCAATCACAGCCGGCTGCTGGCCTGGGTATCGGAGATCGCCGAGCTCACGCAGCCCGACCGGGTGTACTGGTGCGACGGGTCCGACGAGGAGTGGCAGCGCCTGGCCGACGAGCTGGTCGAGAAGGGCACGCTGCGTCCGCTGAACCCGGCGAAGCGCCCCAACTCCTACTACGCCGCCTCCGACCCGCGTGACGTCGCCCGCGTGGAGAGCCGTACGTACATCTGTCCCGAGAACCAGGAAGACGCGGGTCCGACCAACAACTGGATCGAGCCCGCCGAGATGCGCGCGACGATCATGCCGCTCTTCGAGGGTTCGATGCGTGGCCGCACCATGTATGTCGTCCCGTTCTGCATGGGGCCGCTGGGCTCGCCGATCAGCGCGCTGGGCGTCGAGATCACCGACTCCGCCTACGTCGCCCTGTCGATGAAGGTCATGACCCGCATGGGCAAGGCCGCGCTCGAGCAGCTCGGTGACGACGGCTTCTTCGTCCCGGCCGTGCACTCGCTCGGTGCGCCGCTCGCCGAGGGCGAGGCCGACGTGCCGTGGCCGTGCAACGAGACCAAGTACATCGTCCACTTCCCGGAGTCGCGCGAGATCTGGTCCTACGGCTCGGGCTACGGCGGCAACGCCCTGCTCGGCAAGAAGTGCTACGCGCTGCGCATCGCCAGCATCATGGCGCGCGACGAGGGCTGGCTCGCCGAGCACATGCTGATCCTCAAGCTCACCTCGCCCGCGGGGAAGGCGCACTACATCGCCGCGGCGTTCCCGAGCGCCTGCGGCAAGACCAACCTCGCGATGCTGCAGCCGACCCTGCCGGGCTGGAAGGCCGAGACCGTCGGTGACGACATCTGCTGGATGCAGTTCGGCGAGGACGGCCGGCTCTACGCCATCAACCCGGAGGCCGGCTTCTTCGGCGTCGCCCCCGGCACCGGCCTCACCACCAACAAGAACGCCATCGACACCCTGTACGCGAACTCGGTCTTCACCAACGTGGCGCTGACCGACGACGGCGACGTGTGGTGGGAGGGCCTCACCGACGAGCCGCCGGCGCACCTCATCGACTGGAAGGGTCGCGACTGGACCCCGGAGTCGACCGAGCCGGCTGCGCACCCCAACGCCCGCTTCACCGCCCCCGCGGCGCAGTGCCCGACCATGGCCGGGGAGTGGGACAGCCCGACCGGCGTCCCGATCTCCGCGATCCTCTTCGGCGGCCGCCGCGCCAGCGCGGTGCCGCTCGTCACCGAGTCGTTCGACTGGGAGCACGGCGTCTTCCTCGCGTCCAACGTCGCCAGTGAGGGCACCGCCGCCGCCGAGAACAAGATCGGCGAGATCCGTCGCGACCCGTTCGCGATGCTGCCGTTCTGCGGCTACAACATGGGTGACTACTTCGCCCACTGGCTCAAGATGGGCACGAAGACCGACGCGGCCAAGCTGCCGAAGATCTTCTTCGTCAACTGGTTCCGCAAGGACGCCAACGGCAAGTTCGTCTGGCCGGGCTTCGGTGACAACAGCCGGGTGCTCGCCTGGATCGTCGGTCGCCTCGAGGGCGACGCCGAGGCGCGTGAGACGCCGATCGGCCGGCTGCCCGCCGAGGGCGCGCTCGACATCAGCGGGCTGTCCGTCACCGACGAGCAGATGAACTTGCTGCTCACGGTCGACACCGAGGTCTGGCGCGAGGAGGCCGGCCTCATCGGCCCGCACTACGAGAAGTTCGGCGACCACCTGCCCAAGGAGCTGTGGACTCAGCTTTACGCGCTGCAGAAGCGGCTCGCCGACTAGCCGCGCTCGTCGTCGCTCGTGGCGCCTGTCGGACCTCCGACAGGCGCCACGAGTCGTTTCCGGGTCCTTTCGGCTGGTTCGCCGGAGTCCGGGTCGTAAGCTGCTCGCTTGTGAGGCTGCGGAGTCGGCTCGGGGAGTCGGCGAACGGGACCACCCCCGTGGTGCAGAAGCTCGGGCTGCCGGTGAAGGCCGCCGTGGGCGGACCGATCTACCGTGCGTACGAGCGTCGGCTCACCCAGCAGCTGCGCGGGCTGCCCGTGCCACGCCACGTCGGCATCATCCTCGACGGCAACCGGCGCTGGGCCCGTGAGCGTGGCGCGACGACCGTCACCACCGGGCATCGCCGCGGCGCCGACAAGATCGAGGAATTCCTGCAGTGGTGCGCCACGGCAGGGGTCGAGGTGGTCACGCTGTGGCTGCTGTCGACCGACAACCTCGACCGGCCCGAAGAGGAGCTGACCCCGCTGCTCCAGGTCATCGAGGACGTCGTCACCGACCTCGCCGCCCCGCAGCAGCCCTGGCGTGTCAACCCCGTCGGAGCGCTCGACCTGCTCCCCGCCTCGACCGCGCGGGTGCTCAAGGAGGGCGCGGCGGCCACCGCCGACAAGGCCGGGCTGCACGTCAACGTCGCGGTCGGCTACGGCGGGCGCCGCGAGATCGCCGACGCGGTGCGCAGCCTGCTGCAGGAGAACGAGGCGGCGGGCCTGACGCTGGGGGAGGTGGCGGCCGTCCTCGACGCCGACCACATCGCCGAGCACCTCTACACCAAGGGTCAGCCCGACCCCGACCTCGTCATCCGCACCAGCGGCGAGCAGCGCCTGTCCGGCTTCCTGCTCTGGCAGAGCGCCCACAGCGAGTTCTACTTCTGCGAGGCGTACTGGCCGGACTTCCGGCGCACCGACTTCCTGCGCGGCCTGCGGGCGTACGGGCTGCGCGGGCGCCGCTACGGCACCTGACCTGACCCCGTTGCGACACCTGACCCCGTCAGCGACCAAAGGTCAAGGCGCGCCGGTGAACGCAGCCACAACCGCTACCTGCGGAAGTGGTCACGCCCACCGGCGCGCCTTGACCAAAGGTCTGGGTGGGTGGTCCTAGGCGGTGTTCCTAGGCGGTGGCGGGCCGGGTCATGGCCAGCAGGTCGAGCGCCTCGTCGAGCTGGGCCTCGGTGAGCGTGCCCTTCTCGATGTGGCCGCGCTCGATGATGACCTCGCGGATCGTCTTCTCCTCGGCGAGGGACTGCTTGGCGACCTTGGCCGCCTCCTCGTAGCCGATGTACTTGTTCAGCGGGGTGACGATCGACGCCGACGACTCGGCGTAACGGCGGCACCGCTCGCGGTCGGCGGTGATGCCGTCGACGCAGCGGTCGGCGAGCAGCCGGCTGATGTTGGCGAGGATCCGGATCGACTCGAGCAGGTTGCGCCCGATGACCGGCAGCATGACGTTGAGCTCGAAGTTGCCCGCCGAGCCGCCGAAGGCCACAGCCCCGTCGTTGCCGACCACCTGGGCAACGACCTGGCAGACCGCCTCGGGGATGACCGGGTTGACCTTGCCGGGCATGATCGACGAGCCGGGCTGCAGGTCGGGCAGGTGGATCTCGGCGAGACCGGCCCGCGGGCCGGAGGACGCCCAGCGCAGGTCGTTCGCGATCTTGTACAGGCTGATCGCGTACGTGCGCAGCATGCCAGAGCACTCGACGAGTGCGTCACGAGAGGCCTGCGCCTCGAAGTGGTCGCGCGCCTCGGTGAACGTGAGGCCGAGGTCCTCCGAGAGCTGCTTGATGACGGCCTGGGAGAAGCCTGGCGGGGTGTTGATGCCGGTGCCGACGGCGGTGCCGCCGAGGGGCAGCTCGCTCACCCGGCCGAGCACCGCCTCGAGCCGCTCGCGACCGTAGGAGACAGCTGCCGCGTAACCGCCGAACTCCTGGCCGAGGGTGACCGGGGTGGCGTCCATGAGGTGGGTGCGGCCGCTCTTGACGACGTCGGCGAACTCGCCGGCCTTGCGCCCGAGGGAGGCGGAGAGGTGGTCGATCGCCGGGAGCAGCTCGGCGGTGATGAGCTGGGCGGCTGCGACGTGGATGCTCGACGGGAACGTGTCGTTCGACGACTGCGACGCGTTGACGTGGTCGTTGGGGTGCACCGGGCTGCCGAGGCGCTCGGTGGCGAGGGTCGCCAGCACCTCGTTGGTGTTCATGTTGGTCGAGGTGCCCGACCCGGTCTGGAAGACGTCGATCGGGAATTCGGCGTCCCATTCACCCTGCGCCACCTCGCTCGCCGCGGAGATGATCGCGTCGGCGACGTCCTGTGGGACGACGCCGAGCGACGCGTTCACCTTCGCCGCCGACCGCTTGATGGCGGTCAGCGCGTGCAGGAGGGCGGGCTCGACGGTGAGGCCGCTGACGGGGAAGTTCTCGACCGCACGCTGGGTCTGCGCCCGCCACTTGGCGGCGACGGGGACGAGCACGTCGCCCATCGAGTCATGTTCGGTTCGGAATTGCTCGGTGGTCACAAAACGCAGGCTACCGACCCTGCCGCGGGCTAGAAGGGGACGGTCGAGTACGCCTGCAGCTTGGTCAGCTGGTGCTGGCTCTGCACCCGCCGGATCGTGCCGCTCTTGGAGCGCATGA
This sequence comes from Frankiaceae bacterium, assembly GCA_965199805.1. Taxonomy (GTDB): domain Bacteria; phylum Actinomycetota; class Actinomycetes; order Frankiales; family Frankiaceae; genus DATAZK01. The sequence goes on from CBDATO010000001.1 coordinate 2,597,484, forward strand.
CCAGGGAATCCGTGGTGGCGCCGCCCGGCCGGTAGCGCACCCCGTCGACCAGGTCGCCGTCGGTGACGCCGGTGGCGACGAAGAAGACGTTGTCGCTCGCCACCAGGTCCTGGGTGAACAGGATCCGGTCGAGGTCGTGGCCCGCGTCGAGCACCTTGCGGCGCTCCGCGTCGTCCTGCGGCCAGAGCTTGCCCTGGATCACGCCGCCGAGACAGGTGACGGCGCAGGCGGCGATGATGCCCTCCGGGGTGCCGCCGATGCCGAGCAGCAGGTCGACGCCGGTGCCCGCGCTCGCGGCCATGACCGCGCCGGCCACGTCACCGTCGGACATGAGCCGCACCCGGGCGCCGGACTCGCGGATCTGCCGGACGATGTCGTCGTGGCGGGGACGCTCGAGGATCGCCACGGTGACGTCGCGGATCGCGATGCCCTTCGCCTTCGCGACCGCCTCGATGTTGGCCGAGATCGGCGCGGTGATGTCGACGGCCGACGCCGCTTCCGGGCCGGTGACCAGCTTCTCCATGTAGAAGCAGGCGCTCGCGTCGTACATCGTGCCGCGCTCGCTGACCGCCATGACCGCGACGGCATTGCTCATGCCCTTGGCGGTGAGGGTGGTGCCGTCGACCGGGTCGACGGCGACGTCGCACTCCGGCCCGTTGCCGTCGCCGACCTCCTCGCCGTTGAAGAGCATCGGGGCTTCGTCCTTCTCGCCCTCGCCGATGACGACGACGCCCTTCATGGACACCGAGCCGACAAGCCGTCGCATCGCGTCGACCGCTGCCCCGTCGGCGCCGTTCTTGTCGCCGCGGCCGACCCAGCGGGCGGCGGCCAGCGCCGCCGCCTCGGTGACGCGCACGAGCTCGAGCGCGAGGTTGCGGTCGGGCGCCTGGCCCTGGACGGACAGCGGGCCGGGCGGAAGGGAGTCGTCAACGGTCACGAGGCGGATCGTATGGGGAGCGTGTGACAACCGGGCGAAGGCGGGGTGTCCGCGCGTCAGCCACACTCGGAGAATGAGCGAGCGCTGGGAGATCGACCCGCAGACCCCCGGCCTGGACTTCTACCCGCTGTTGAACTCGGTCGTGGTGCCCCGCCCGATCGCCTGGGTCAGCACGCGTTCGCGGGCCGGGGTCGACAACCTCGCGCCGCACTCGTTCTTCACCGTGGCCTCCGTCGACCCGCCGATCCTGCAGTTCACCTCCGTCGGGGAGAAGGACTCGCTGCGCAACGTCCGCGAGACCGGCGAGTTCGTCATCGCGTCGGCCACCCGGGAGCTGCGCGAGCTTGTCAACCGCTCGGCCACGCCCTTCCCGGCCGGGGAGAGCGAGTTCGACGCGGTCGCCATCGCCCGGGAGCCGAGCGCGGTGGTGGGGCCGCCCCGTGTACGCGACTCGCCCGTCGCCGTCGAGTGCCGGTTCGCGGGGGAGCACTCGTTCGGCGAGAGCACCGTCGTCTTTGGTGAGGTCGTCCGGCTGGCCCTCTCCCGGTCGGTCGCGCCCGACGACCCGCTCACCGGCGGCACCGTCGACGTGCGCCGGTTGGACCCCATGTCGAGGCTCGACGGCGACGACTGGGGCACCGTCGGCGAGATCATCCCGCTGCCGAAGATCTCACTGGACGCCTGGCGGGACGGCACGCGCTGACGTACTGAGTCACCGGGGAACACAAACGCGCGCGAGCAGGCAAGCTTGAGGTCATGTCAGCACCGACGCTCGGCAAGCCGGTCGGCCGCAAGCCGCGCCCGAAGCGGCCGTCGACCGTGCGCGACATGCTGCTCTCGCTGATCGTCGTCGGGCTCGCGGTCGGCGCCTTCTTCATCCTGCTGCCGAGATCGCAGCACGAGAAGGTGCGCCCGGTCGATTACCTGCCCGCCGCCCGGGCGGTCGCGACCGACGGCCGGCTGCCGGTGTACGCGCCGCAGCCGCTGCCGGCCGGATGGCAGTCGAACTACGCGCGCATCGGCTCGTCTCCCGACGCGCTGCACCTCGGCTTCGTGTTCGACTCCGACCGGTTCGCCCAGCTCGACGAATCGGCGGCGCCCGACGTCGCCTTCTACGAGGCCGCGAACGCCGACCCGACCAAGGTGTCCACCGACACCGGCGGGGTCGCGCTCCCCGCCGGCTTCACGGTGCTGCGCGACGGCAGCCATGTCGCCCTGCTGAAGAAGCTGACCGACGGCGCGGTGATCACCATCAGTGACGGCGGCAAGGCCAACGGGGCATCGCTCGCCGAGATGGCCGCCCTCGCCCGCAACCTGCAGCTGGTGGCCCCCGCCTCCAACTAGTCGCCGGCGGATTCAGTCGACGGCGGGGTCGGGTGCCTGCTCGCGTACGGCGTCGAGCCGGTGCCGGGCCCCGTCGAGCCACTCCTGGCAGCGCCGGGCGAGCTCCTCACCGCGTTCCCAGAGCGCCAGCGACTCCTCGAGCGGGACGCCACCCGCCTCGAGCTTGTGCACGACGTCCTCGAGCTCCGCCCGGGCCTGCTCGTACGTCTGAGCGGGCTCGGGTGTCATGGCCGGCTCGGGGGTCGTCATGCCTTCACCGTCACATCGAGGCGGCCTTCGGCGAGGCGTACGGCCAGCGTGTCGCCGGGTGCGGCATCGCCGGCGGCCCGCAGCACGGCTCCGTCGGCGCGCTGCACGACGGCGTATCCGCGCTCGAGGGTGGCGAGCGGTGACAGCGCGCGTACGCGGGCGAGCTGACCGGTGAGGTGATGGCGCTCGCGCTCGAGCAGGCCGCCCATCGCGCGGCGACCGCGGGCGACGCTCGCCTCGACCTCGGAGGCGCGCCGGTCGAGCCCGCTGCCCGGGTCGCGGAGCACCGGCCGGGTACGCAGGGCGTCGATCCGGGACTGCTCGGCCGCAAGGCGACCGGCGAGCGCGCGGTGGGCCCGCCGGCGCAGGGCGAGCACGCCGGCGGATTGCTCGACGACGTCGGGGACGACGCACTTGGCCGCATCGGTGGGGGTGGAGGCACGCAGGTCGGCGACCAGGTCGAGCAGCGGGGTGTCCTGCTCGTGGCCGATCGCGCTGACCACCGGCGTGAAGCAGGCGGAGACGGCGCGGCACAGGGCCTCGTCGGAGAACGGCAGCAGGTCCTCCAGCGAGCCGCCGCCGCGGGCGATGACGATCACGTCGACGTGGGGATCGCGGTCGAGGACGCGCAGCGCCTCCATCACCTCGCCCACCGCGAGCGGACCCTGGACGGCGACCTCGCGCAGCGCCACCCGCACCGCCGGCCAGCGGCGCCGGGCGTTCTCCACGACGTCGCGCTCGGCGGCGCTCCCGCGGCCGGTGATGAGACCGACCGTGCGCGGCAGGAACGGCAGGGCGCGCTTGCGCTGGACGTCGAACAGGCCTTCGGCGGCCAGTACGCCCTTCAGCCGTTCGATCCGGGCGAGCAGCTCACCGGCCCCGACCGGGCGGATGTCGTGGGCGACCAGCTGCAGCGACCCGCGCGTCAGGTGCATCTCGGGCTGACCCCAGAGCACGACGCGGGCTCCCTCGCGGAGGCCCTCGACCAGCGCCGGCCCGGCCGCCACCCGCAGGCTCACGTCGGCCACCGGGTCGCGCAGGGTGAGGAAGGCGGTGCGCATCCCGCTGCGCCGCGAGACCTCGGTGATCTGCCCCTCGACCCACACCCGGCCGAGCCGGGCGACCCACTGCGAGATGAGGCGGGCGACGGTACGCACGGGCAGCGGCGACTCCGGACTCGAATCCGCAGCACCCACGCCTCGCCCACGCCCTCTCCGTCACCTCGTTGTGCCGAAGCGTAATGGGCCATCCGGGTTCGCCGCGTCGAATGTGCACGTGACCAGGGGGAGGGTCTGAGAGGGTCGGAGCGTGGACGCCGTACTGCTGGTCGGGGGACAGGGCACCCGACTGCGCCCGTTGACGATCTCGGCCCCGAAGCCGATGCTGCCTGCCGCCGGGGTGCCGTTTACCGCACACCAGCTGGCCCGGGCGCGTGACGCGGGCGTCGACCACGTCGTGCTCGCCACGTCCTACCGGGCGGAGGTCTTCGAGGAGTACTTCGGCGACGGCTCCGCCTTCGGCCTGGACCTCGAGTACGTCACCGAGACCGTGCCGCTCGGCACCGGCGGCGGCATCCGTAACGTCGCCGACCGGCTGCGCGGCGGCCCGGAGGACCCCGTCCTGATCTTCAACGGCGACGTGCTCTCCGGCGTCGACCTCACCGCCCTGATCGAGCGGCACACCAGCGCCGCAGCCGAGGTCACCCTGCACCTCGTGGAGGTCGACGACCCGCGGGCCTTCGGCGTCGTGCCCACCGACGACACCGGCCGCGTGACCGCCTTCCTGGAGAAGACGCCCGATCCGCCGACCAACCGGATCAACGCCGGCTGCTACGTCTTCCGCCGCCGTGTGATCGACGCGATCCCGGCCGGGCGCGTCGTCTCGGTCGAGCGCGAGACCTTCCCGGGTCTGCTCGCCGCCGGCGCCCTGGTCGTCGGCCATGTCGATTCCAGCTACTGGCTCGACCTCGGTACGCCCGCCGCCTTCGTGCAGGGCTCGTGCGACCTCGTGCTCGGGCGCGTGGAGTCCTCCGCGCTGCCCGGCGAGCCCGGTCCCCGCCTGCTCCTCGACGGGGCGCGCGTCGCACCCGACGCCGTGGTCGATGCCGGGACGACCATCGGCCGCGACGGGATCGTCGGCGCCGGAGCGGTGGTGTCCGGCAGCGTCGTCTTCGACGGGGCGGTGATCGCCGGCGGCGCCGTCGTGCGCGGCAGCGTCATCGGCCGCGGTGCGCGGATCGGCGCCGGCTGCGTCATCGACTCGGCCGTGATCGGCGACGGGGCGACCCTCGGCGAGGGCAACGAGCTGCTCGCGGGCGTCCGCGTCTTCCCCGACGTGACCCTCGCCGACCGGGCCGTGCGCTTCAGCTCGGACGCCACCAGCAGCTGACCACTCAGGCGAGCGGTTCGCCGATGCGGTGCACGTGCAGCAGGTCGGTGCCGCCGACGGTGCGGGGCCGCATGCCGGCGACGAACACCACGAGGTCACCGGGTACGGCCCGGCCCAGCCGCTGCAGCTCGGTGTCCACCTGACGCACCATCTCGTCGGTGTTGCTCACGGTCGGCATCACGAACGTCTCCACGCCCCACGACAGGGCCAGCTGCCGGCGTACGAGCGGCTGGGTGGTGAAGGCGAGGATCTCGACCGGCGGACGGTGGCGGGCCAGCAGTCGCGCGCTGCCACCCGACTCGGTGAAGGCCACGAGCACCCGGGCACCCACCGCCGCCGCCACGTCCACCGCTGCGCCGGCCAGGGCGGCGCTGCGGGTGGCCGTCGCGTCAGCGAGCTCCGGGGTGCGGACGATCGCCCCGGCCTCGGCGGCGCGGGCGATCCGGGCCATGGTCGCGACCGCGGCGATCGGGTGGGCGCCGACGCTCGTCTCGCCGGAGAGCATGACGGCGTCGGTGCCGTCGAAGACGGCGTTGGCCACGTCCGACACCTCCGCGCGGGTGGGCCGGGACTGCAGCACCATCGACTGCAGCATCTGCGTCGCCACGATGGCCGGCTTCGCGTGCAGCCGGGCCAGCGCGATCGCCCGCTTCTGCACCAGCGGCAGGTCCTCGAGCGGCATCTCCACGCCGAGGTCACCCCGGGCGATCATGATGCCGTCGAAGGCCTCGACGATCTCCTCGAGCTGCGCCACCGCCTCGGGCTTCTCGATCTTGGCGATGACCCGTACGCCCTCGGCGCCCTCCTCGCGCAGCACCTGACGCACCGGGGCCGCGTCCTCGGGCCGGCGGACGAAGGACAGCGCCACCAGCTCGACCCCGAGTGAGAGCGCGAAGCGCAGGTCGGCGTCGTCCTTGGCCGTGAACGCGGACGTGCTGAGGTCGACGCCGGGCAGCGAGATGCCCTTGTGGTCGCTGACCACGCCGCCCTCGACCACGCGGCACACGACGTCGGGCCCCTCCACCCGGATGACGTCGAGCGCGAGGTTGCCGTCGTCGACGAGCAGGCGGGCACCGGGCAGCACGTCGTCGGCAAGGCTCGCGTAGGTGGTCGACACGCGCGCGGCCGTGCCGACGACCGGCTCGACGGTGATCACGACGACGTCGCCGGCGAGCCACGTCACCGCTCCGCCGGCGAACGTGCCGAGCCGGATCTTCGGGCCCTGCAGGTCGGCGAGCAGGCCGACCGGACGCCCGGCGGCATCGGCCGCTGCCCGTACGCGCTCGCCGGCCAGCGCGTGGTCGGCGTGCGTGCCGTGCGAGAAGTTGAGCCGGGCGACGTCCATGCCGGCCGCGACGAGGGCGGCCACCTCGTCCGGGCTGCTGACGGCGGGGCCGAGCGTACAGATGATCTTCGTGCGGGCGTCCACGGACGTCAGCGCACCGGCGAGACGGTGATGGGCGATCCGCTCGCGGTGGGGTTCGGGTTCGGCGCGTACGTCGTGGTCGGGATGGCGGTGGCGCTCGGCTCCGGAGCGGCGGACGGTGTCACCGACGGAGCTGCGGTCGTGCTCGGGACCGGGGTCGCCGAGGTGCCCGGCGTCGCGGACGCGCTCGGGGTGGGCGCGGTGCCGGCGCTGCCGCTCGGGGTCGGGGCGGACGGCGAGGCCCAGCCCTTGCCGGTCGTGTCGTCGCGGTACGCGGCCGCGAACTCGGCGATCGCCTGCGGGGAGACCTCGGTGCAGCGCTGCGTGCGGTCCCAGGCGGTCAGCACGACGTGCTTGCCGTCGGGGAGCGCGCTACGGGTCCATGGGACGACGAGGGTGCGCCCGTTGGCGGTGGCGGCCGTCTGCAGCAGCGTCACCTGCGCGGCGGGCAGCGTGCTGTCGTACCAGACGACGACGAAGCCGTGGTTGAGGTTGCCGACCACGCGCTCGGGGGCGGGCGCGTCCTTGACCGCGAAGAAGGCCGGCGTGGCGGGCAGCGGGTTGACCTCGCGCGGCCCGCTGGTGGGCGGCACCGCCTGCTCCGCGGCGGCGGTGAGGGCGGCGTAGTCGACCGTCGCACCCGGGTCGACCAGCTTCGTCTCCATCTGACGGTCGTTGCGCACCCCGGTGCAGCCGGCCGCCTTCGCCGTCTTGCTCGCCGCCCGCACGTAGCCGACGGAGTGCTGGATGCCGCGCTGGTGGGCGTTGTACCAGTTGGTCACCGGCACGGCCGCGATGATCAGCGCCGCGATGGGCACCGAGACCCCGAAGACGATCCGGCGCTGCCGGCGGTCGCGCTGGCGCTGCGCCTCGCGCTGCGCGGCGGCACGCTGCTTGCGCTCATCCCGGTCGCGCTTGACCCCCATGCAGCGCAGGCTAACGGCTGACGGCACGCAATCCCGGCAGCCCTGCATCACGGCCGTTCGTGGGTGACACTGGACGGGTGCCGGTCCTGGAGTACGCGCCCGCGTACCGACTCCACACCCGGCGCACGCTCTCGCCGCTGCGCCGCGGGCGGCTCGATCCGACGTATGCGACCGACGAGCGCGGCCTCTGGCTGACCGCCCGGATGCCCGAGGGCGCCGCCACCCTGCTCATCGCCACGGGTGCCGAACCCGGCACGCTGCGCTGCGAGACCTGGGGCCCGGCCGCCGACGCGCTGCTCGCGACCGTGCCCGGCCTGCTCGGCGCCGACGACGACCCGACCGGATTCGCTTCCGACGACCATCCCGTCATCCGGGCGCTGGCGCACGCCAACCCGGGCCTTCGCGTCTGCCGTACCGGGCGGGTCTTCGAGGCGCTGGTGCCGGCGGTGCTGGAGCAGAAGGTGACCGGCAAGGAGGCACGTAGCTCCTGGCGCTGGCTGGTCGGCGCGTACGGCGAGGTGGCGCCCGGCCCGGGCCCCGCCCACCTGCGGGTCTGCCCGCCGCCGAAGACGTGGCTGCGCATCCCGTCCTGGGACTGGCACCGCGCCGGCGTCGACGGCAAGCGCTCACGGACGGTGCTGGCGGCCGCCCAGGTGGCGTCGGCGCTGGAGCGCACGCTCGCGCTCGGCACCGGGCTCGCCGTCGAGACCGCCCTGCGTGCGGTGCCCGGCATCGGGCTGTGGACCGCCGCGGAGATCGCGCAGCGCGCCCACGGTGACCCCGACGCGGTCTCGTTCGGCGACTACCACCTCAGCCACCACGTGGGCTACACGCTCACCGGCCACCGGGTGGACGACGCCCGCATGGCCGAGCTGCTCGAGCCGTTCCGCGGGCACCGCTACCGCGTCACCCGGCTGATCGAGGTGGGCTCTCCGCGGCCTCCCGCCTTCGGGCCGAAGCTCAGCCCGCGGTCGTACGCGGACATCTAGCGCCGGACGACGAGGTCCGGGATGCGGGCCGGGCGGGGCGCGGGGTCGCTCGCCGGGTAGCCGATCCCGATGGTGCCGAGCGGTGCCCAGTCGGCGGGCAGGTCGAGCACCTCGCGCACGGTGTCGGGGCAGAAGAGCGCGGACGACACCCAGCAGGACCCGAGCCCGCGGGCGGCAAGCGAGACCATGAGGTTCTGCACCGCCGCGCCGCCGCTGACCAGGAACATGCGCTCCTCGGCCGCGCGCCGGCGCTCGTCCGGGTAGGCGTGGGCGCCGTCGCCGACCACGCACGGCACGACCAGGTACGGGGCCCGGTGCAGCACGTCGCCGCGGCGCAGCCGGCGCTCGATCGCCCCGTCGTCGAACCCGTCGGCGCGCAGGTCCGCCTCCCACGCCTCACGCATCGCCTGCAGGAACGCCTCGCGGCGCTGCTCCACGACGACGAAGCGCCAGGGCTGCGTGTGGTGCGGGGCGGGTGCCGTGGCGGCGTCGGTGACGGCCGCCTGCACGGCTGCCCGCAGGGCGTCGTCCACGGGGTCCGGGCGGAAGTCGCGCACGGTACGACGCAGGCCCACCGCGTCCTGGCGGCCGGACTCGTACGCCTCGTTGGCGCCGACCCGGAAGAGGTCGTCACCCGCGGCCCGGACCAGCGCGGCCGCGCCCTTGCCGTCGTCGGGCACCGGCAGGTAACCGCGGACGACGGCGACGGGCACGCCGGAGAGCTTGCCGGCCACCAGCTCGGCCGCCGACGCGAGCTCGTCGGCCTCGGCGACCTCGGTCATGCCGAGCTCGTTGCCGTAGTCGTCGACGTCACCGATGTGCGAGCGCAGTGCGGCCATGCCGGCCACGCCGATCGCGACATCGGTGAGCCCCTGCCGCCACGGCCGGCCGAAGGTGTCGGTGACCAGCACCGCGACGTCGACGCCGAGCCGGTCGCGCAGCCCGGCGCGGATCCGGCGCGCGGAGTCGTCGGAGTCGACCGGCAGCAGGGCGATGGTGTCCTTGCCGATGTTGGAGGTGTCGACCCCGGCGTTCGCCATCACCAGGCCGGAGCGGGTCTCGACGATCCGGGTACGCCCCCGCGCGGCCACGACGCGCACCATCTCGCTGTCGACGGCGGCGAGCCGGGTGGCCTCGCGGTCGCTGCCGGCGGGGATGAGGCGTCCCTCCGCCTTGCTGACGATCTTCGAGGTGACGACGACGACGTCACCGTCGCGCAGCGTGGGAGCCGCGGCGGCGATCAGCGCGGCGAGGTCGTCGCCGTCCGCCACCTCGGGGAGTCCGGTGACCGGCTCAACCGACAGCACGAGCGACCTCCAGGGCGCCGGCGGCGAGCTCCGCCGCCTCCGCCGGGTTGGGCATCATCAGGGGGAGCGCCACGACGCGGACGCCGGGCACGCTCGTGGCGACGTCCTCGGTGGCGACGAGCCAGGCGTCCAGCAGGCCGCCGGCGCCGTCGAGGCCGGCCGCGTCGTCGGAGCGGGCACCGTAGAGCCGTCCGACGCCCTCGGCCGTGACGGGCACGTCGATGGCCTTGAGACACGCATCGGCCATGCCGCGCACGGGCGCGCCGCCGATGATGGGGGAGACGCCGACCAGCGGCGCCTTCGCTGCACGCAGGGCCGAGCGGATGCCGGGCACGGCGAGCACGACGCCCACCGAGACCACCGGGTTCGACGGCGGCAGGAGCACGACGTCGGCCTCGGCGATCGCCTCGAGCACGCCCGGGCCGGGCTTGGACTCGGCGGCACCGACCGGGATGATCGCCTCGGCGGGCAGTGAGGCGCCGTAGCGCACCCACCACTCCTGGAAGTGGATGGCCCGCCGGCCGCCGTCGCCGGCTCCCTCCGCCGAATCGGGCACGGAGACGGTCACGTGGGTCTCGACCCGGTCGTCGGTCATCGGCAGCAGGCGTACGCCCGGCTTCCACCGGTCGCAGAGCGCCGCCGTCACCGCCGACAGCGGGTAGCCGGCGTCGAGCATCTGCGTGCGGACCAGGTGGGTGGCGAGGTCACGGTCGCCGAGGCCGAACCAGGCCGGGCCGACCCCGTACGCGCTGAGCTCGTCGCGGACCGCGAACGTCTCGCCGACCCGACCCCAGCCGCGCTCCTCGTCGAGGCCGCCGCCCAGCGTGTACATGATCGTGTCGAGGTCGGGGCAGATGCGCAGCCCGTGCAGCGTCACGTCGTCGCCGGTGTTGACGATCGCCGTGATGGCCGCGTCGGGCGCGGCCCGCTGCAGCCCGCGCAGGAAGCGGGCGCCGCCGTAGCCGCCGGCCAGGACCACGATGCGCTGCGGCGGGGAAGCTGATGTCACGCGGCTCAGTCAACCAAGGCCAGCCGGTCAAGGTTGCGGAACGCAGGTCAGCCCCCTGTCGCCGTTCCGCCCTCAGCGGAGCTGACCATCCCCATCCCTCGTCAACCCGGCGCGGCATACGGTGACCGAATGGGGTCTTCTCCCGTAGCCGGTGCTGCGCCGCCCAGCGAGTCCGCGATGCGCCGTGCCCTGCGCCGAGCCCGTGACGGGGTCGCGGTCGACCCTGCTGAAGCGCTTGTCCTCCTGCAGGCGCGGGGGGAGTCGCTCACCGATCTCATGCAGAGCGCCGCCCGCGTACGCGACGCCGGGCTCGCCGCCGCCGGCCGCCCCGGGGTCGTCACGTACAGCAAGAAGGTCTTCATCCCGCTGACCCGGCTGTGCCGCGACCGGTGCCACTACTGCACCTTCGCCACCACGCCCGGCCGGCTGCCGGCGCCGTACCTCTCGCCCGACGAGGTCGTCGCGATCGCGCGGGCCGGCGCGGCCCTCGGCTGCAAGGAAGCGCTTTTCACCCTCGGTGACAATCCCGAGGACCGGTGGGACGCCGCGCAGGAGTGGCTCGACGCGCACGGCTACGACTCCACCCTCGGTTACGTGCGGGCGATGGCGATTCGGGTGCTCGAGGAGACCGGCCTGCTGCCGCACCTCAACCCGGGCGTCATGAGCTGGGAGGACTTCCAGCGCCTCAAGCCCGTCGCCCCGTCGATGGGGATGATGCTCGAGACCACCTCGCGCGAGCTCTTCGAGCAGCCGGGCGGCGCCCACTTCGGCAGCCCCGACAAGGACCCCGACGTCCGGCTGCGCGTGATCGAGGACGCCGGCCGGTGCAACGTCCCGTTCACCACCGGGATCCTGGTCGGCATCGGCGAGACCCTGCAGGACCGGGTCGACGCGATCTTCGCCCTGCGCCGGCTGTCGCGGCAGTACCGGCACATCCAGGAGGTGCTGGTCCAGGGCTTCCTGGCCAAGCCCGACACCGCGATGCGCTCCGCCGACGACCTCGACGCCGAGGCCCTGCTCGCCGCCATCGCGGTCACCCGGCTCGTGCTCGGGCCCACCGCGCGGGTGCAGTCGCCGCCCAACCTGGTCGAGCCCGACGACGTACGCCGCCTGCTCGCCGCCGGCGTCGACGACCTCGGCGGGATCAGCCCGCTGACCCCCGACCACGTGAACCCCGAGCGCCCCTGGCCACAGCTCGACGCGCTGGCCGAGTGGTGCGCCGAGGCCGGCTTCGTGCTGCGCGAGCGGCTCACCGCCCACCCGCCGTACCTGGCGGAGCCGTGGCTCGACCCGCGGCTCAAGGCCCACGTGGCGGCGCTCGTCGACCCGGCCACCGGCCTGGCCCGTGAGGACGCGATCCCGGTCGGCCTGGTCTGGCAGGAGCCGGACGGTGGCCTGGCCAACGTCGGCCGTACCGACCTCGACACCGCCATCGACACCGAGGGCCGGCTGACCGAGACCCGGAGCGACTTCGACGTCGCGTACGGCGATTGGGGCTCGCTCGTCGTGTCGGACGAGGCGCGTACGCGGGGGAGTGCCGCGCCGGTCGCGCCGCTGCGCGAGCGGATGCGTCCCGAGTACGCCGCCGCGCTGCGTGCAGCTGAGGCCCAGGGTCCGGCCATGAGCGACGCCCAGGCGCTGGTGCTGTTCGACCCCGAGCCGGGCGCCGAGATCGACGCCCTGGCAGCCCTGGCCGATGCCGTACGTCAGGAGCGGGTCGGCGACGTCGTGCACTACGTCGTCAACCGCAACATCAACTTCACCAACGTCTGTTACACCGGCTGCCGCTTCTGCGCGTTCGCCCAGCGGCGTACCGACGCCGACGCGTACAGCCTCTCGCTCGACGAGGTCGGCACCCGTGCCGAGGCTGCGTGGGCCGTGGGCGCCACCGAGGTCTGCATGCAGGGCGGCATCCACCCCGACCTGCCCGGCACCGCCTACTTCGACCTGGCGGCCGAGGTGAAGCGCCGGGTGCCGGAGATGCACGTGCACGCCTTCAGCCCGATGGAGGTGCTGAACGGCGCCACCCGGGCGGGCATGTCGATCCGGGAGTGGCTCACCGCGGCGAAGGAGGCCGGGCTCGACACGCTGCCCGGCACCGCCGCCGAGATCCTCGACGACGACGTGCGCTGGGTGCTCACCAAGGGCAAGCTCCCGGCCGCCACCTGGATCGAGGTCGTCACCACGGCCCATCAGCTGGGCCTGCGCACCAGCTCCACGATGATGTACGGCCACGTCGACACCCCGGCCCACTGGCTCGGTCACCTCCGGGTGCTGCGCCGGATCCAGGACGAGACCGGTGGCTTCACCGAGTTCGTCCCGCTGCCGTTCGTGCACCAGAGCGCACCGCTGTACCTCGCCGGTGTCGCCCGTCCGGGCCCGACGATGACCGAGAACCGCGCGGTGCACGCGATGGCCCGGATCCTGCTGGCCGGCGCCATCGACCACATCCAGACGTCGTGGGTGAAGCTCGGCGTCGACGGCACCCGCCTGATGCTCCAGGGCGGCGCCGACGACCTCGGTGGCACGCTCATGGAGGAGACCATCAGCCGGATGGCGGGCTCCGAGCACGGCTCGCTCAAGTCCGTCGGCGAGCTCGAGGAGATCGCCGCCGGCGTCGGCCGGCCGATGCGCCAGCGCACCACCACGTACGGCGAGGTCGACCCCGAGCGGGTCGAGCTCGGCCGCCGGGCGACGGCCGAGATGCGCACCGGGGCTCCGGAGACGGCGGCGACGGTCCTTCCGATGCCACTCGTGAGGCCGAGCGTCGCCTGAAGATCGCTGGCTCAGCGTGACCGAAACATCCCCGTCACGCTGGCGATATCGCGCACCGTAATTGGTTGAACACTTTTCGCCGAAACGGTTGACGTACGCTCGTCCAGCCGATGTAATTTCAAGCGTGTCATTCCCCCTACCGGGGGTCCGGATGCGCTAACCGGCGAGTCTGGGTTCCGGTATGGACACCTTCCACTCGCACCCCGCCCGTCACGGGTTGCCCGCCAAGGAGTCTCGGAGGAGTCCATGAACGTCGAAACTGAGCCGGAAACTTTCCTGCTCGAGCTGGATGAAGAAGTACTGGAGTGGCAGGCCAAGGCGCTGTGCTCCCAGACCGATCCCGAAGCCTTCTTCCCGGAGAAGGGTGGAAGCACCCGCGACGCCAAGAAGGTGTGCGCGGAGTGCGAGGTGAAGGTCGAGTGCCTCGAGTACGCGTTGGCCAATGACGAGCGCTTCGGTATCTGGGGCGGTCTGTCGGAGCGTGAGCGCCGCAAGCTGCGCCGTCGGGCCAGCTGAGCAGATCGCGACCGAGCGAGCGTAGCGAGTGAGGCGCGGGTCTGCGATCAAAGGCTGACCTCGGGCTGGTGCAGGGCCCCCGGCCTGCATCAGCTCAGTCCTCGTACTCCCCGTGACCTTCCGGGTCGATGACCTCGGGGCCCACGCCCAGCAGGTCGGCGACCTCGTGGATCAGCACGTCGAGCACCAGCTCCGCCAGGTCGTCCGGATCGAGCGCACGCAGCTCGAGCGGGCGCCGGTAGAGCACGATCTGCGGCGGCCGGGTGTGGCGACCGGAGCCGCTCGCCGGCAGCAGCTTGGACAGCCGCACCTCGGCGATCGCCGGCTCCAGCGTGATGGTCTCGGCGTCGTAGCCCTCCTCGTCCGCGGGCTCCACGGGCGGCACCTCGTCGACGACGAACTCCACCTCGGCGAGCTCGGCCGACCACCGGTGGTCCAGGTGCGCCACCGCCTCACGGACGACGTCGTCGAACTGGTCGGCGCGCGTACGGCTGATCGGCACCTCCGGCGGGGCGAGCCGGCCGCGCAGGCCGCGCCCCCGCCGGTCGCGGAGCCGCCGCACGCGCCTGACCCGCACGGACGGGCGGCCCGGGGGTCGACCGGGTGACGAACTGCCGGATCCGCTCGGGCCGGACGCAGCGGGAGGCGGCGTCGGGCTCGCGGTCGCGTCGGAGGGATCGGGCGGGCTGACCACGCCAGCAGAGTACGGCGCGGGCGCCGCGCGAGTGCCTGACCGGCGGTCCGACACGGCGGCACGGACACGCGGTGCGACCGGTCGGCTGCAGCCCGTCCGCAGTGGAAACGACACGCCCGGACGGGCGCCTGACCTGACCCGTAGCAGCCGGATGCGGGGCTAACGTTCAGTGGTGATGCCCCGGCTCTGCTCGCGTACGGCCTGCGGCGCCCGCGCGGTCGCCACCCTGACGTACGCCTATGTCGACTCGACGGCGGTGCTCGGTCCGCTGTCACCGTTCGTGGAACCGCACTCGTACGACCTGTGCGAAGCGCATGCCGATCGCCTGACCGTGCCGCGCGGCTGGGCGGTGGTGCGGGTCGAGGGCGAGCCGCAGCCGCGGGTGCCCACACATGACGATCTCGAGGCCCTCGCCGACGCCGTCCGCGAGGCCGCCCGGCCGGCCCCCGTCGCCGCCCCGGCCCCGGCCGGCGTCCGCAGCCGGAGTCATCTTCGAGTGCTCCCCGACCGCTGAGCCGGCCTACTTACGTCGGTGTAACTCTGCGTCGATAGCGGACGCAACTCTCGTTGCTCAGCGTCACCCATTTGGGCGTTCGTGGTGTCCCGGGCAGCGCCGATAGGCGCGCATCGCGTCGGTGAGCTCCGTGCACCGGCGGTCCGAGCGAGAGGAACGACTCCATGCCCGTGCGTCGTCCTGTGGACATGCCCAACCCGAGCACCGCCGTCGGCATGCGACCGGATCCGGCGCACCTGCTCGGGGTCACCTGCTCCAACTGTGGCAGCAGCCGGATCACCCGGATCTCCATGACGCTCACCGACGGCACCCCCGTCGACTTCACGTCCTGCCACGACTGCGAGTTCAAGGTGTGGACCGGCCAGCAGGGCGACCTGGCCCTGACCGGTGTGCTGGATCGCAGCCGCAAGCGCTGATCTCCACCCGGCTGGGTGTCTCACGACGGAACGGCTCACAGATAGGGTCGGCCTGTGCGTGACCTCTCGAAAATCATCAAGGCGTACGACATCCGCGGGGTCGTCCCTGATGACGTCGACGAGGATCTGGCCCGCGCGGTCGGCGGCGCCTTCGTCCGGCTGACCGGCGCCACGACCATCGTGACGGCCCACGACATGCGCGAGTCCTCGGGCCCGCTGTCCGCCGCCTTCGCCGCTGGCGCCACGGCCCAGGGCGCCGACGTGATCGAGGCCGGGCTCGCGTCCACCGACATGCTGTACTTCGCGGCCGGCAAGTTCGACATGCCCGGCGCGATGTTCACCGCCTCGCACAACCCGGCCAAGTACAACGGCATCAAGCTGTGCCGCGCCGGCGCCGCCCCCGTCGGGCAGGAGAGCGGGCTGCGCGAGATCCGCACCATGATCGAGGACGGGGTGCCGGAGTACGACGGGCCGCAGGGCAGCGTCAGCCAGCGCGACGTGCTCAGCGAGTACGCCGATTACGTCCGCGGGCTCGTACCGGGCCTGCAGGGCATCCGGCCGCTCAAGGTTGTCGTCGACGCCGGCAACGGGATGGGCGGCCACACCGTGCCGACCGTCTTCGCCCCGCTGCCGCTCGACGTCACGGAGCTGTTCTTCGAGCTGGACGGCAGCTTCCCCAATCACGAGGCCAACCCGATCGACCCGGAGAACCTGCGCGACCTGCAGGCCAAGGTGCGCGAGGTCGGTGCCGACATCGGGCTCGCCTTCGACGGTGACGCCGACCGCTGCTTCGTGGTCGACGAGCGCGGCGAGATCGTCTCGCCGAGCGTGCTCACGGCGCTGATCGCGGTGCGCGAGCTCGCCCGCGAGCCCGGCTCGACGATCATCCACAACCTGATCACGTCGCACGCGGTGCCCGAGATCGTCGGTCAGCACGGCGGTGTCGCGGTGCGCACCCGGGTGGGGCACTCCTTCATCAAGGGCGAGATGGCGCGCACCGGAGCGATCTTCGGTGGCGAGCACTCCGGCCACTTCTACTTCCGTGACTTCTGGCGTGCCGACTCCGGCATGCTCGCGGCGCTGCACGTGCTGGCCGCCCTCGGCGGTCAGGACGGGCCGCTGTCGGGCCTGCTCAGCGAATACTCGCTCTACGCGGCCAGCGGCGAGATCAACTCCGAGGTCGACGACCAGGCCGGGGCCGCGGCAGCCATCGAAGCGGCCTACGCGTCGCGCAAGGGCGTGACGGTCGATCATCTCGATGGTCTGACCGTGCAGCTCAGCGACGGGGCCTGGTTCAACGTCCGGCCGTCGAACACCGAGCCGCTGCTGCGGCTCAACGTCGAGGCCAAGGACGACGCCGCCATGGCGGCGGTGCGCGACGATGTCCTGGCGATCATCCACGGTGACAAGAACGGCGGCGGCAAGTGAATCTCGACCCTGCTCTGCTGGCGATCCTGGCCTGCCCCAACTGCCACGGCGAGCTTGCGGTGGACGACGCCGCCGAGCGTCTGACCTGCACGAGCTGCGGCTACCGCTACCCGGTGCGTGACGACATCCCCGTCATGCTGATCGACGAGGCCGAGAAGCCCGCCGGCTCCGCGCCGGCCGCCGGCGCCTAGCGTGGCGCTGGACGAGACGGTTCTCGATTCCGCCGAGCGGCTGGAGGCGGGTGACCCGGGCGAGATGCTCCGGGCCGTCGCGACCTCCGGTGCGCAGATCCGTGAGGCTGCTGCCCTCGCCGCCGAGGCCGGTCTCGAGCGCCTGGTGGAGGACGGCCGTCCGCGGTCGGTCGTCGTGCTCGGCATGGGCGGCAGCGGCATCGCCGGCGACATCCTCAGCGCGGTGTGCGGCGTCGAGTCGCCGGTGCCGATCACGGTCGTCAAGGGCTACTCGCTGCCCGGCTGGGTCGGCGCCAACGACCTGGTCTGCGGCGTCTCGTGCTCCGGAGGCACCGAGGAGACGCTGACCTGCTTCTCCGAGGCGCAGCGCCGTGGCAGCCGGCTGCTCGGTGTCGGCGCGGTGGACTCCCCGCTGTCCTTCATCGCCGAGCAGGGCCGGGCCCCGTTCGTCCCGGTTCGCGCCGCCGGGCGTCTGCCGCGGGCCATGGCGTGGGCGCTGTCGGTGCCGCTCGTGATGGCGGCCGCCCGATTCGGGCTGACCGACGGGTCCGAGCTGGCGTTCGAGGCAGCTGCCGTCCGGCTCGACGAGCTGGCCGCGGCGTGCCGTCCGGCAAGCGACTCGTTCGTCAACCCGGGCAAGGAGCTGGCGCTGGTCCTCGCCGACGCGCTGCCGATGGTCTGGGGCGCGTCGCCCATCGCCGCCGTCGCCGCGCTGCGCTTCGCCTGCCAGTGGAACGAGAACGCCAAGCTGCCGGCCATCTCCGCAGCCCTGCCGGAGGCCAACCACAACCAGGTCGTCGCCTTCGACGGGCCGTACGGCGAGCGCGGCACGGCCGACATCTTCGCCGACCCCGACGACGTCACGGGCAAGCTGCGGCTGGTGCTGCTGCGCGACCCGGTCGAGGAGCACCCGCAGGTCACCCGGCGGGCCGACGTCTCCACCGAGATCGCCGAGTCCCGCGGCGTGCCGGTCACGACCCTCGCGGCGCAGGGCTCGACCCGGCTCGAGCGGCTGGCCTCACTCGTCGGCCTGATCGACTACGCCTCCGTCTACACCGCGCTCGGGCAGGGCATCGACCCCACCCCGATCGCGGCGATCCAGGACCTCAAGGCCCGCATCGCGAGTTAGCGGGCTCGTCGCCGCCGCCGCGGACTGCCGCGGTGGCGGGCGGGCGCGTCCTCCGGTGACACCCGGAAGGACAGGCTCGCCAGCGGGTGCTCGCCGTCCGTCAGCGGACGGCCCCACACCTCCCAGGTCACCGGGAAGATGCTGGTGAGGGCCTCCTCGAGCCACTCGGTGACGTCGATGACGTCGTCTGCAGCGACAACGCCCACGGTCTCCCAGTCGCCGGGGCGGCGCTGTGCCCGGAGCGCGGCCGTCCAGAGCGGTGCCGGCTCGAAGACGGAGAAGCGCTCCGGCCACTGCAGCTCGGGTACGGCCGAGCCGCGCTGACCGTTGCACCGCCGGTGCGCGAGGCGCAGGTTCGCCGGGTCGTTCGTGCCTCCGCGGGACCGGGGGACGACGTGATCGACGCTCGCCGCGTGGGGGGAGCCGGGTACGGCCAGCGGGTCGACCTCGCCGCCGCACACCCAGCAGGTCCAGCGGTCGCGGTCGCCGAGCTCGGTGAGGTCGATCCCGTACGGCATCCGCCGCTCAGCCGGGGAGGACGAAACCGCCGTCGGCGGCAGGAGCGGTGGGGGGCGGGGCGGCGGCGAGCGGAGCCGGCTGGGGTGTGAACGGCGGCTGAGGTGCGTACGGGGGCCCGGGCGCATACGCGGGCTGCAGCGGGAAGGCGCGCTGCTCCTCGCGGCGGCGGCGTTCGGCGAGCACCGCCGACAGGTACGCCCAGCCCGGGGTGCCGGGCGGGGGCGGCGGGCCGACGACGCCCATGACGGCGGCCACGAGCGAGGCGCCGAGCCGCTCGCGTGCCTCGTCCGTCAGCTGCGGCGCGCGGGCGAGGAACTGCCGGCCCTGCAGCGCCAGACCGTCCGGGAGGCGGCTGAGATCGAGGGCCTGCGCCCAGCCGGCCAGCGGCGGAGGCATGGGCGGTACGTACGCACCGGTGGTCGGCAGGCGCACCTGCAGCACGACCGTGCCGGCCGCGAGGTCGCCGAGTCGCTTGCCGCGGGTGGAGAACAGCGACGAGACGATCGCGCCGAGGCCGAGCGTGATGCCGGGCTTCTCCACGAACAGGCCGATGAGCCCACGCATCAAGGCGTGCCGGAAACGCAGCGGGCCGCCGTCGTCGCGCGCGGCCCGCAGGCCCATCGCCGCCTTGCCGAGCGTACGGCCGCCCCACGCGGCCTCCATCCCGACCGGGTAGCCGATCAGGACGAGCACGAGGATGAGGATGGCGACCGCCCGCTGGGCGGCGACGTCGAGACCGATCGCCAGCACGACGCCGTTGAGGAACGCGAGGGCGATCAGCTGGATCGTGAAGTCGATGATGGCCGCGACGGCCCGGCTGCCGATCCGGGCGACGCGCAGATCGACCGCGACCGCCTCGCCACCGACCAACGGTGAGTACGCCCCGGTCAGCGGCCGCGACCCGGGAGCGCTGTAGATGCTCACCGCGCCGCCCGTCTGATCCGCCGGAGGCTGTTCACCCCTCTAGCATCACCCGTTACGCGCACGAGCACACAGCGCGACGGACTCCGGCTCCATCGAGCCGCTCGGGTGGGGACGGGGGCGGCGCGTGGACCTCGACGTCTACGTCTCCCTGCACCGCCCGGAGTGGCAGCGGCTCGAGGTGCTCGTCCGCGCCGCGGAGCGCCCCGGCCGCATGGCGCCGGGGGAGATCGACGAGCTGATCGACCTGTACCAACGCGCGGCCACCCACCTGTCCGTCGTCCGTACGCGGACGCCCGACCCGCAGCTGATCGACCAGCTCTCGGCGCTGATCACCCGCGCCCGGGCCGCCGCGACGGGCGGCAGCCGGATGAGCCTCGCCGGGGCGCGGCGCTTCCTGACGGTCGACTTCGCCGCCGCCCTTTACGAACGCCGCTGGTGGATCGCCGGGATGACCGCCGGCTTCCTCGTCATCGCCTTCGCGATCGGGGCGTGGATCGCCAACGACCCGAGCGTCGCCAACGCGCTGGTGCCCGCCTCCCGCGTACGCACCCTGTGCGACAGCGAGTTCGCCGACTACTACCGCAGCAATCCCGCCTCGTCGTTCGCGGCGCAGGTGTGGACGAACAACGCCCTCATCGCCGCCGGTGCCGTGGCGCTCGGCATCCTGCTCGGCATCCCGACGATCTACCTGATGATCAGCAACGCGGTGAACGTCGGAGTCTCCGGCGGGTATCTCGCGACGTGCGGCAAGAGCGACCAGTTCTGGACGCTGATCCTGCCGCACGGGATGCTCGAGCTCACCGCCGTCTTCATCGCCGGCGCCACCGGCCTGCGGCTCGGTTGGCGTCTGATCGACCCGGGCCCGCGGCGGCGTTCCGAGGCCATCGCGCAGGAGGGCCGGTCGGCCGTCGCGATCGCCATCGGCCTGGTGCCGGTGCTGGCGGTCAGCGGGCTCATCGAGGCGTTCGTGACCCCGTCCGGGCTGCCGCCGTGGGCGCGCCTGGCCATCGGGGCCCTCGCCGAGCTCGCGCTGCTGTACGTCATCGTGCGGCTCGGCCGCCGCGGCCGTGACCTCGGGGCGACCGGTGACCTCGCCGGCCTGGACGCCGTCGATGTGGCGCCGGTGGCTGTTTAGACCTGAGCCCGTGTCGACCTGAGCCTGTTTCGACCTGACCTCAGAGCCGCCCGGCCGCCTTGAGCGCCAGGTAGCGGTCGGTGACCGTCGACGCGAAGTGCTCCGGTCCGGCGTCGATCACCTCGGCGCCCCGGCGGCGCAGCAGCCCGGCGAGGCGGCGCCGCTCGACCTCGGTGCGCTCGGCGGCGGCCGCGGCGTAGACCTCCGCCGCGCTGGAGCGCCCGGCCGCGAGCTGGGCGACCACCGGGTCGGCGACGGCGGCGACCACCAGCTCGTGGCGGCGCAGGATCGGCGCGAGCACCGGCAGCAGGCCCTCCTCGACGGCCGCCGCGGTCAGGTCGGTGAAGAGCACCACGAGTGCGCGGCGCCGGGCGAGGCGCATGACCTGCCCGACGGTGCCCGGCCCGTCGGCCTCGAGCAGGGCCGGCGCGAGGTCGGCCATCACGTCCGACAGGCCGGCCAGGGTTCCGCGTTCGACGAGAGCCCGGGGCAGGGCGTCGGCGGCGATGAGGTCGACCCGGTCACCTGCCCGCAGGGCTACGGCGGCCAGCAGCAGGGCCGCGTCGAGCACGGCGTCGAGCCGCGGCGCGTCGCCGACCCGGGCGGCGCTGGTACGCCCGGTGTCGAGCACGAGGATCAGCCGGCGGTCGCGCTCGGGGCGGTATTGACGTACCTGCAGCCCACCGGCCCGGCTGCTGCGGCGGGCGGAGGCGCGCCAGTCGATGGCCCGGATGTCGTCACCACGGACGTAGTCGCGCAGGCTCTCGAATTCCGTGCCGCGACCGGGTCCGCGGACGGCAACCAGACCCTCGATGACCTGCAGCCGGGCGAGCTTCTCGGGCAGCAGCCGCCGCGACGGGAAGGCCGGCTGCACCCGGAAGCGGCCGGGGGCCGGCAGATTGCGCTGGCGGGCGGCGAGGCCGAGGGGTCCGTACGCCCGCACCGTGACGGTGACCGGGGTGCGGTCGCCGCGCCGGGAGGGCACGAAGACCTGGCCGAGGCGGCGGCGCTCCCCGGCCGGGACGGTGATCCGCGTGCTCGGCCGCGCGAGTCCCGCGGACGGCGGCCAGGCGTCGCGGACGCGGGCCCGCAGGGTGCGGGGACCGGCGTTGTCGACGACGAGCACGCCCTCGAGCGGTTCGCCGAGCCGGCCGCCGGCGGGCAGCTCACGACGCAGCACGAGCCGGCGGGGGCTCGCCGCCAGCACCAGGTCGATCACGATGAGCAGGAGCAGCGCACCGTCGACGACGAGCAGCGTCGGCCCCGGCGCCGGGGCGGCCAGCACGGCGACCGTGAGCAGCAGGGCGATCAGCCCGGCGCGTCCGGTGAGGCTCATCAGGTGGGGGACATGCGTACGG
The DNA here is from genome assembly GCA_965199805.1 of Frankiaceae bacterium. GTDB lineage: Bacteria > Actinomycetota > Actinomycetes > Frankiales > Frankiaceae > DATAZK01. Next base: position 2,619,658 of record CBDATO010000001.1, read on the forward strand.
CGCTCGCGGCCCGGTTCAGCGGGGGACGGGCACGGTGGCGAGGACCGAGTCGAGCACCGAGTCGGGCGTGACGCCCTCGAGCTCGGCCTCGGGACGCAGCGCGATGCGGTGCCGCAGCGCGGGCCGGGCCAGCGCCTTGACGTCGTCGGGCGTGCAGTACGTGCGGTTGGCGAGCCACGCCCACGCCTTCGCCGTCGCGAGCAGGGCGGTGGCGCCGCGTGGGGAGACGCCGAGCGACAGCGCCGGAGCCACCCGGGTGGCCCGGGCGATGTCGACGATGTACGCGAGCAGCTCCGGCTGCACCCGGATGCCCTGCACGGCGGTGCGGGCGACGGCGAGGTCGTGCGGGCCGGCGACCGGGCGTACGCCTGCCGCCGCGAGGTCGCGTGGGTCGAAGCCGGAGTCGTGCAGGCCGAGGATCCGGACCTCGTCCTCGCGGGGTGGCAACGGCAGCGTGAGCTTGAGCAGGAAGCGGTCGAGCTGCGCCTCGGGCAGCGGGTAGGTGCCCTCGTACTCGACCGGGTTCTGCGTGGCGACGACCAGGAACGGCGCGGGCAGCGGCCGGGCGTCGCCCTCGACCGTCACCTGGCGCTCCTCCATGGCCTCGAGCAGCGCGGCCTGGGTCTTCGGCGGGGTCCGGTTGATCTCGTCGGCGAGCAGGATGTTGGTGAACACCGGGCCCTCGCGGAACGTGAAGTCGGAGTTGCGGGCGTCGAAGACCAGCGAGCCGGTGATGTCGCTCGGCATGAGGTCGGGGGTGAACTGCACCCGCTTGGACTCCAGCTGCAGCGTGCGCGACAGGGCCCGCACCAGCAGGGTCTTCGCGACCCCGGGCACCCCTTCGAGCAGCGCGTGGCCGGAGCAGAGCAGGGCGACCACGAGACCGGAGACGGCGGCGTCCTGCCCGACCACGACCTTGCCGATCTCGCTGCGCAGGGCGAGCAGCGCGGCGCGCGCGCCGTCCGCGGATCCTGCTGCGCCGGGGGGCGCCGTGGGCTTGCCGAAGTCGGGGCCGGTCGTCACGAGGCCACCTCTCTTTCCAGGGAGTCGAGGTCTGCGGCGAGCCGGACGAGCTCCGCATCGGTGCGGGGGGCGGCGCCGGGAGGCGTGCCGTACAGGATGCCCGCGACGGTCGGGGCGTCGGGCCGGGCGCGCTCGGCGACGGCCGTGATCAACGCCTGCGCCGGGGTGGACGCGTCGAGGTGCAGCAGCTGGGCGAGCCGCATACGGCTGCCGGTGCGCAAGGCCTCGGCCGCGGAGCCGCGGGCCCGGGCGGCGGCGTACAGCCGGGCGCGTCCCATGACGGTTTCGCCGGCGCGGACCACGACCGGCAGCGGCTCGGTGACGACCGGGCCGAGCCGGCGGCCACGCCAGAGCGCCACCAGCAGCACCGCGAAGCCGAGCTGCAGCACGCCCCAGCCGACGGCGGCGGGCAGCAGGTCGGTGATGGTGGCCCCGCCCGTCTCGCGGCGCCCGGAGTACCAGGTCAGCCGGGGCTGGTCGTCCAGCAGCCCGAGCGCGAGCGCCGCGTTGCCCGATTCGTCGAGGCGGGCGTTGGTGAGGAAGCCGGCGTCGCCGAGCACGGTCAGCCGGCCGCTGCCCGGTGAGAGCGCTCCGGCCGGCAGCGTCAGCAGGCTGCCGCCGTAGCAGGAGGCGACGTCGACCGTTGCCGTGCTGGTGTACGCGGTGCCGCCGAGCCGGACGGCGCCCGCGACGGTGGCAGCCGGGTAGCTGCAGGCGGGCTCACGGTCCTGCACCCGCAGGCCGCCGTCGGTGGCCAGCTGCGCCGTCGTGACCGGGCCCGGGTCGACGAGCACCACGTCGGAGCCGGAGCCCAGCAGCGCGTCCAGCTGCTCGCGGCTGAGCGCGGAGACGAAAGGCACGACGACCGTACGGCCGGGCCCCGACGCTGTTCCGCGCTCGACGGTGACGTCGCGGCCGCGCAGCAGCTCGGCGAGGGCACGGGTGCCGCTTGGCTTGGCTGAGCGCGGATCCAGGCTGCCGCCGCTCGAGCCGCCGCCCGACGCGAGCCCCACCAGGACGAGGAAGCCGACGAGCAGGGCGAGGCCGGCGGCGACGAGGGTGCGACGGCTGCGCCGGCGCCGGCGGGGCTCGTCCGGTGCGGCGACCAACCCGGGCGCCTCGCGGTCGAGCTCGGGGAAGGCGGGTGCCGTCATCGGGGCACGGCCGTGTACGACTCGGGGCCGTCCGGTGGCGGGGGTGTCGTTGCGGGCGCGCGCCGGCCGACCGCACGGTCCAGCTCCAGCAGCACGTCGTGGTCGGCGCGGGTCGCCGGGCGCCGGCCGTACCAGATCTCACCGAACGTCAGCGCGCCCGCCCAGAGCTGATCGCGCAGCTCGGGGCGCTGTGCGCCGGCTTCCGCCGCCACCTCCGCCGCCGTACGCCCGGGGCGCGGATCGAGCACGCCCCGGTCCTCCAGCACCCGCACGACGGCGCGCAGCCGGGCGCGTACCGCCTCGGCCCAGTCACCCTTGGCGGCGAAGGCGTCGGCCTGCCGGCGCAGCTCGGCGGCCGTCAGGTCGGCAGACAGCTCGAGCCCGGTGTCGTCGCCGCGGCGCGTGCGGTGCGACGCGCCGCGATAGCGGACCAGCAGCACGCCCAACGCGGCGAGCACGACGATGAAGAGCACCACGCCGAGGGCGCCGCCGGGAGCGGCCCGGGTGATCCGGTCCCACGCGTCACCGAGCCAGTCGAAGACCGCGTTCCACGCCCGTTCGAGCACGCCCGGCTTGGCCTGCTGGTAGATGCGCTGGTCCAGCTCCTCGTGCGCAGCCCGCGCCGCCCCCTCGCGGGTCAGCGGCTCGGTCAGGACCGGCCCTGACGCTCGCGGGCGGCCTGCGCGAGCGAGAGGTCGAGACCCTCGCGGCGGATCCGCCGGTCGACGTAGATCAGCGCGATGGTGCCGGCGATCACCGGGGTCGAGATCGTGCCGCCCACGATCCGGCCGATGGCCAGCAGGATCTCGCTGCTGGTGCTGATGCTCGAGTCGTCGGTGGTGCTGCTGAGGAACCCGTTGGCCGACGACCCGGCCGCGATCGTGAACGGCAGCTGCAGTAGGCCGCCGATGATCCCGCCCACCAGGTAGCCGAGGAAGCCGATGCCGAGGGTGCGCCACCAGTCGCCCTTGACCAGCTCGTTCGAACGGCGCAGTGCCTCGCCGACCGTGGTCTTCTCCAGCACGAAGACGGGAGCCGCGAGCGAGAGCAGCACCGCCACCCAGAGGTAGCCGACCAGCAGCAGGACGAGGCCGAGCAGGCTCAGCAGCGCCACCAGCAGGCCGAGGCCGAACAGGCGCCAGATCCGCCCGCGGATCCGTTCGAGGGCTTCGCCGGGGGAGATCTTCGTGCCGAGCACGGCCTCGCCGACCACGATGATCATCGCGCCGGTGGCGATGACCGAGATGAGCTGCGTGACCACCGTGACGGCGGCGATGCCCGTGATCTGGGTGCCGACGTCGGAGTTGTGCACCGCAAGCGAGACGCCGAGCACGATCAGCTGGCCGACCAGCACGACCAGGAAGGTGAGACCGAGCGTGGCTCCGACGTTGGCCCGGATCGTCGCGAAAGTGCCGTCGAGGATCTCGCCCACGGCGAGCGGGCGCAGCGGGATGACGCCGGGCTTGTCGGCGAACGCCGGGCCCCACTGGTGGGCCGGCTGGGGATACGTGGGTCCGTACGCACCCGGGGGTGGTCCGTAGCCCTGCTGCGGTGCCTGGGGCTGCCCGTACTGCGGCTGCCCGTACTGCGGCGGGCCGTACTGGGGGGCGCCGTATTGGGGGGCGCCGTACTGCGGGGGGCCGCCAGGTGCCGCTCCCGGTGGTGGGGCGTACTCCGGGAAGGTCTGCCCGCTGTCGGGGCGCGGCGCCTTGGTCAGGTCGGCGCCCTGGGACGGCGGGGGCTCGTCGCCCGACGGTGACGTCCAGCCACGACCGGGCTCCTCGTCCACGTTTTCCCCTCACCGTTGGCGCGTCCGTCCGGGCGGGTGCCGGAGGCGAAGGCTCGCTGCTCAGGCGAGCAGTGACTGTCTGGCCACCCAAGGTAGACGCGCGATCTGCCGGGCAGGGTGCACCATGGTCGTGTTGCGCCGGGTCGACGCCCTGTCGAGCGCGGCCCGACCCGGATCCCGACTCCGCGTCAAGGAGGGTGCTCGGCGTCATGGCTCCTGCCGCCGGCAGCTCTGGTGCCGCAGCCCGGGTGCTCGTCGTCGACGACGACGCGGCTCTCGCCGAGATGCTCGGGATCGTGCTGCGCCGCGAAGGCTTCGAGCCCAGCTTCGTCGCGAGCGGTGACCGGGCGGTCGACGCCCTGCACGCCACACGTCCCGACGTGGTCCTGCTCGACATCATGCTGCCCGGCCGCAGCGGGCTCGACGTGTGCCGCGACATCCGGGCCGAGAGCGGCGTGCCGATCGTCATGCTGACCGCGCGGGCCGACACCGCCGACGTGGTGCGCGGGCTCGAGGCCGGCGCCGACGACTACGTGGTCAAGCCCTTCAAGCCGGCCGAGCTCGTGGCCCGCATCCGGGCGCGGCTGCGCCAGCCCGGGGCAGGCACCGACGAGCGGCTGCGCATCGACGACGTGGACATTGACGTGGCGAGCCACGAGGTCAGCCGCGACGGGAGCCCGCTCGCGCTGACGCCGCTCGAGTTCGACCTGCTGGTGACGCTGGCCCGTTCGCCGCGCCAGGTGTTCACTCGCGAGGCTCTGCTCTCCCAGGTGTGGGGCTACCGGCACGCCACCGACACCCGGCTCGTGAACGTCCACGTCCAGCGCCTGCGCGCGAAGGTCGAGCGCGATCCCGAGCATCCGCGGGTGGTGGTGACGGTCCGCGGCGTCGGGTATCGCGCCGGCGCGCAATGACCCCTCGCCGGCGCGCAATGACCCCTCATCGGAGCCCCGCCGGCTGGCTGCGTGCGGTGTCCCGGTCATGGCGCCGGTCGCTCCGGCTGCGGGTCGTCGCGCTGACGCTGCTGCTGTCGTCCGCCGTGGTCGTCGTGCTCGGCGTTGTCCTCGTCGACCGCATCGGCGCCGGGCTGCTGGCCGACAAGCGGCGTGCCGCACTGGCCGACGTCTCCTCGGGCCTCGCCTACGCGCGTGACCAGCTGGACTCCTCGGCCAGCAGCAACGCCCGAGCCGTCGACGCCCTCGTCGAGACGATCACCACCGAGCTGGGCCGTCGGGGCAGCCCGAGCGGCCTGTTCGACGTCGCGGTGCTGTCGACCAGTGGCAGCCGCGACGCGTACACCACCGAGCCGCTGACCACCGCCGACATCCCGGAGAGCTTGCGCCGTGAGGTGCGCGGCGGCGCGGAGGCGGAGGTCTACAGCCACGTGCGGCTCCGGGGCCGGTCGGAGCGCGCGCTGGTCGTGGGGGCACCGCTGTCGGCCGACGTCGGCGGATACGAGGTCTATTACGTCTTCCCGCTCCGCACGGAGGAGCAGACGCTCGCACTCGTCGAGCGGGTGCTCCTGCTCGGCGGCGCCGGGCTGGTCGTCCTGCTCGCGGCCGTCGCCTGGCTGGTCAGCCGCCAGGTGGTGACGCCCGTACGCATGGCGGCGCGGATCGCCGAACGGTTCGCCGCCGGGCATCTCGAGGAGCGCATGCGGGTCCGCGGCGACGACGAGATCGCCCGACTGGCCGCCTCCTTCAACGACATGGCCGGTGCGCTGCAGCACCAGATCGCCAAGCTCGAGGAGCTGTCGCGCGTCCAGCGCCGCTTCACCGCCGATGTGTCGCACGAGCTCCGGACCCCGCTCGCGACCATCCGCATGGCCGGCGACGTGCTCTACGAGTCGCGCGCCGACTTCCCGCCGGCGACCGCGCGGTCCGCCGAGCTGCTCGCCGGTCAGCTCGAGCGCTTCGAGCGGCTGCTCGCCGACCTGCTGGAGATCAGTCGTCATGACGCGGGCGCCGTGGAGCTCGAGCTGGACACGGTCGACGTCGCCGCGCTGGTCCGCCGGGAGGTCGAGGACTTCGAGCCGACGGCCGCCCGCGCGGGCACCGACATCCGGGTGACGGTCACGCAGGTGCCTGAGCCGGCGCCGGGCTCGGACGCCGCGGCCGAGGGGCAGTCGTCCGCGACCGGTCCGGTGATGGCCGAGGTCGACGCCCGGCGGGTGCACCGCATCCTGCGCAACCTGCTCGCGAACGCCGTCGACCACGCCGAGGGCCGGCCCGTCGACGTCGCGCTGGCGGCCTCACCGGACACGATCGCCATCCGGGTGCGTGACCACGGCGTCGGGCTGCGCCCCCATGACGCCGAACGCGTCTTCGACCGCTTCTGGCGGGCCGATCCCAGCCGGTCGCGCGCCACCGGCGGCACCGGCCTCGGGCTGTCGATCGCCCGGGAGGACGCCCGGCTGCACGGCGGCGAGCTGGTCGCCTGGGGACGCGAGGGCGAGGGCGCGACCTTCCGGCTGCTGCTCCCACGCCGGGGCGGCGATCCGCTTGGCCGGCCGCCGCTCACCCTGACCAGCGCCGCGACGTTGGCCCGGTCGCGGTGAGTGGCGTGCGTGGACGCGGTCCACGTCCGGCGCCCGCCCGGGCGGCGCTCGTCTGCCTGCTGGCGGTGGTGACCGTCCTGACCGGGTGCGGCCTGCACACGCCCTCCGGCGTGCGGGTCGACCAGCGCTCCATCGACACGGCGGCCGACGACCCCGACATCCGGAAGCTGCCGCCCGGCCCGGTGCCCGGTGCCGGCCCGGGCGCCGTCGTACAAGCGTTTCTCGAGGCGTCCGGCGCCGACCCCGACGACACGTATGCGCAGGCGTTCCTCGCGTCCGGCGCCGTCTGGGTGGAGCGCTCGTCGGCGCAGGTCTACCGCCCGGACACGCTGCGCATCACCACGAGCGACGGGGCGTCCGCCGATGCCGCGGTCGTCCGGGTCACGGCCCGCGTCGTCGGCACGCTGACCACGGGCGGGGCCTTCACGCCGACCGACCGCACCATCGACGTCGCGTACCGGCTGGTCCGGGTCGCCGGGCAGTGGCGGATCTTCGAGGCGCCGCCGGGCATCCTGCTCGCCCCGCGTGACCTCTCCCGGACCTACCGCCTGATCCGGACATATGCGTTCAACGCCGACCGCTCCGCGCTGGTCGCGCAGCCCGGCTACATCGTCTCGGACCGGGCCGGTCTCGCCGGCGCGGCGCTGCACGCACTGCTCTCGGACTGGTCGGGCACGCTCGCGCCGGTCGACGGGTCGGCCCAGGTCGACCTGACCGACGGGTTGACGGCGCTCGGCAGTGTGGTGGTGCGGGACGGTGAGGCCACCGTCGACCTCGGGCGCGAGGCGTTCAACGTGCCGCAATCGCTGCGTCCGCTGGTCGTCGCCCAGATCGCCGCGACGCTCGGCACCGTGCCCGGCGTCTTCACGGTGCGGGTGCTCGTCGAGGAGCGGCCGTACGTCGGTGACCCGGTGCCCGCCGAGGTGCCCGCCGCGTACGCGGCCGCTTCCCGGGGGCCGACCCTCGCCATCTCCTCCGCCGGTGAGCTGGTCACCTCCACCCCCGCCGGCACGGCGGTGGCGCTCTGGACCCAGCCGGTCGATGACGACGGCCCATCGACTGCCCCGCCTCGCGGGCTGCGTCTGCCGGCCGTCGCTCCGAACGGCACGGACTTCGCCGTGCTGCAGCCGGGGACCCGACCCGGCCTGCTGCTCGGGCGGGTCGTCGAGGCCGCCGCCTCGAGCGCGTCCGGAGCGCAGCCGATCAGGGTGACCGAGCGGCGTCGCGTGACACTTCCGCCCGCCGATTACCTGCGTCCCCAGTGGCTGGACCGCCGACGGCTGCTCGTCGCCGGCGCGGGCGATGCACCCGTGCTGCGCGTGGTGGAGACGGACACCGGCGAGGTACGCCCGCTGAGCGCGTCGACGCTTCCCGCGGGACCGCTGGCCGGACTCGTGGTCAGCCGGGACGGCACCCGCGCCATCGCCACGATCGGCCCCGAGGGACGGCGCCAGGCCTACCTCGGCCGGGCGCTGAGCCCGGGCACGGGCGCGGACCCTGTCACGAACGCGGGGGACCGGCCCGGGGAGACCGCGCTGCCGGAGCTCGGTGACTGGACGCCGCTGCCCACCGACCTCGCGGACGTCGCGTCCGCCGGCTGGCCGGACGACCTCTCCGTCGCGCTGCTCGGACGTCCCGCCGATTCTTCGGCAGCCGTGCGTGCCGTGGTGCTCTCGCTGGAGCAGGTCACGGCCCCGACCGTGCTCGCCGCCCTGCCGGCCGAGCTCCGGCGAGCCGCCCCCGCGGCGCTCGCGATCGCGGTCGCGCCCGGTCATCCTGTCGTCGTCTCGTCGGGCTTGCGCCGATGGGTGTTGGACACCGGCTCATGGTCGGCACTGCCCCCGGCCGCCGACACGACGTACGGCTGATCTGTGGACGGAGGCGCTCCGTCCACAGATCACTCCGCCGGACCCGCAAGGCACCCCGGCGGCGACCACGCTCCGCCCATGAGTGCTTTGCACGAGCTGGTGCTGCCGCGGTCCTGCGTGTGCGGCGCCCCGGCTGCTCCGGTTGCTCCGGCGGGGATCCCGCTCTGCTCCGACTGCCGCCCGGCCTTCACCGGCCCGGCCGAGCTGCTGCGTCCGCATCCGGCTCCGCCCGGGCTCCCGGAATGCGCCGCCGGCGGCTGGTACGAGGGGCCGCGCCGCCGGGCGGTCATCGGCTACAAGGAGCGCGGCCGTCGCGAGCTCGCCGCCCTGCTGGCACCGTCGCTGGCCCGGGCCGTGCTGTCGCTGGCCGCCGTACGGGAGAGCCTGCGGACCCGACGCGGTCGGATCGTCCTGGTACCCGTCCCGCTCACCGCGGTGGCCTGGCGGGACCGGGGCTTCGACCACGTCGCGCTGCTCACCCGTCACGTCGTCGGCGGTGCGCCCCACGCGGCCCGCTTGGGGTGGGCGCCGCTGCTCGAGCACGTGCGCAAGGTCGGCGACCAGGCGGGACTGACCGCTCGCGGGCGACGCAGCAATCGGGCGTACTCCCTCCGGGCCCGGGCGGGTCCCGCACGTCGGGTGGCGTCCTTGCGACCGACGGTGGTGCTCGTCGACGACGTCATGACGACCGGGGCAACGCTCGCGGAAGCGGCCCGGGCACTACGAGCGGCCGGGTTGCGACCGGCCGGCTGTGCCGTCGTGGCGGGGGTCCGTCGGCAAGGCCCGGCTTCCGGGATGGCGGACCGTGGCAGGTGACGAACCGTCTGATTCCAGCCGGGCCGGCGGCGTGTCGGGTCGCGCACGCATTTTCCGACCTCCGACGGGGCAACAGGGGCACATGGTCCGTCCATCGTGACCGGATCCGGCAGCTGTCCTCCAGAGCGTCACCGGCGGACGGGCCGGATGCCACCGGCCCGGGACGACGGGCCGCCGACTGGACCGTCACCGGGCCACCGGGGCGGCGAGAGGAGGACGTGTGGAACGTAACGAGCGCGTTGCTGTAGTGGAATCGCAGCTGGAGATCGTGGTGAAGGGCCGTCACGCCGAGGTGACCGAGCGCTTCCGGACACATGCCAAGGAGAAACTCGGCAAGGTCGAGCGGCTGGACGCGAAGGCGTACCGGCTCGATGTCGAGATCTGCCACGAGGCCAATCCGCGACTCGCCGGCATGTGCGACCGCGTCGAGCTGACCTTGCGCTCGCGCGGCCCCGTCATCCGTGCCGAAGCCGCGGCACAGGACACGTACAGCGCGCTCGACCTCGCCACCGCCAAGCTCGAGGAGCGCATGCGCCGCGCGGCCGACCGGCGCCACGGCCGGCAGCACGCGCACGGCCACGGCCACACCCCGCGCCCCCGCACCGGGGCCCCGGAGGGCTCGGACGCCGCCGCGCCGTCGCCGGACGGGCTGCACGCCGTGGCCACGCCGGAGATGCCGACCGACTCGCCGGCGACCGCCGCTGTCCCGACGCCGACGCCGTCCCCCGACGGGGACTCGACCGAGCGGGTGCTGCTGGAGGCCGGCCCGCTCGTCGTGCGGGAGAAGGCGCACGACGCGACACCGATGAGTCTCGACGACGCGCTGCACCGCATGGAGCTCGTCGGTCACGACTTCTACCTGTTCTGCTGCTCCGAGACGGGCCTGCCGAGCGTCGTCTACCGCCGGCGGGGCTACACGTACGGCGTCATGCGCCTGCGGCCCGCGGAGGGCTGACCGGCCACGCCCCGGCCGTCACCTCCGGACCCGCGCCGCTGCATGCGGGTCCGGAAGTGACGTCTGCGCGGGGCGGGACTGCCAGCTTCGTTGCAGAACCGTGTGACATGATCGCTTTTGACGGGATTGCTGCCGCCGATACCGCTTGAGTCGTGCTAAGAACCGGCGGCCGTCGTCTGACGCCCTCCATGGCCGGTCCGGGCATGTCGCGTCGCAGAGCTCGGGAGGTCAGCGTGGGGGAAGCGGAGATGGGCTCCTCCGTGGATCCGATCCGGGTGCTGGTCGTCGACGATCACGCCCTGTTCCGCCGCGGGCTGCAGATGGTGCTGGGCTCCGAGTCCGACATCGAGGTCGTCGGCGAGGCGAGCGACGGTGCCGAGGCCCTGAAGGTCGCATCCGAGACGCTGCCCGACATCGTGCTCATGGACGTACGCATGCCCCGCCGCGGCGGCATCGACGCGACGACCGCCATCAAGGACGCCGTTCCGAGCGCGAAGATCATCATGCTGACGATCAGCGACGAGGAGGGCGACCTCTACGACGCGATCAAGGCCGGGGCGATGGGTTACCTGCTCAAGGAGATCTCGATCGAAGAGGTCGCCACGGCGGTGCGCGCGGTCTACGGCGGCCAGAGCCTGATCAGCCCGTCGATGGCGTCCAAGCTGCTCAACGAGTTCGCGACCATGGTCCGCAAGGACGACGAGCGACAGCAGCAGGTACCGACCCCCCGCCTCACCGATCGTGAGATGGAGGTGCTGAAGCTCGTCGCGAAGGGACTCAACAACCGCGACATCGCCAAGCAGCTCTTCATCAGCGAGAACACGGTGAAGAACCACATCCGCAACATCCTCGAGAAGCTCCAGCTGCATTCCCGGATGGAGGCCGTCGTGTACGCGGTCCGGGAGAAGCTGCTCGAGATCACCTGACATGCCCGGCGCCGGCCGCCGACCCGCGGCCTCCGGCAGCGCGGCGTTGCGGACGCTCGCCGTGCGCCGTGCCGCGACCGGCAGCGCGGCCGTCGGGGGCGCAGCGGTCGGCGGTGCAGCCGTGGGCAGTGCGGCAGTCGGTCTCGGCCGGGTGCTGCCGTCCCGTCCGGCACTGAACGCGCGCTCCGCCGTGACCGCGGGTGGCGCGCTGGCCGCCGTCGCCGCTGGAGCAGCCGGGGTGGCGGTGTCGCGCTCGCCCTTCCTGCGCCGGCAGGCCAACATGGCGCTCGGTTTCATCACGCCGGCACATCCCTCGCCCGCTGCGCCGGTCCCTCCGCCGCTGCCGCCCGGCCGCATGGTGCTGCTGCCGGAGCGCGGCGAGGTCTTCGTCCGCGACTCCGGACCCGTCGCCGGTGAGCCGGATGCGCCCGTCGTGCTCCTGCTGCACGGCTGGACCGTCAGCGCCGATCTCAACTTCTTCGCCGCGTACGCGGCGCTCGCCGCCGACTACCGCGTGGTGGCCCTCGACCATCGCGGACACGGCCGCGGCATGCGGACGAGCGAACCATTCTCGCTCGAGGACTGCGCCGACGACGCGGCCGCCCTGCTGGGCACGCTCGGCCTCGACGGCAGCCGCACCATCGCCCTCGGCTACTCGATGGGCGGGCCGATCGCCCAGTTCGTCGCCCAGCGCCACCCGGGCGCCGTCGGAGGGCTCGTCATGCAGGCCACGGCGCTGGAGTGGCGGGCCTCGTTGGCCGATCGCAGCCGGTGGCGGCTGCTGAGCATCGCCGAGGTCGGGCTGCGCATCAGCAGCGGTGAAGGTGTCGTGGAGCGCGTCATCGAGCAGGCGGTGCAGGTGTCGCCGGAGCTCCGGCCGATCCGCCCGTGGCTCGAGGCCGAGATCCAGCGCGGCCTCGGCCGGGCGCTGATCGACGCCGGCCGGGCGCTTGCGCTGTTCGACGGACGGCCGTGGGTGCGTGGGCTCGGGCTGCCCGCCGTCGTCTGCGTCACCCTGAACGACCGGCTGGTGCCCCCGCACAAGCAGCGGGCGCTCGCCGAGGCCCTCGCCGCGGTCGTCGTGGAGATCGACGGCGACCACGACGTCACGCTCGTCGACGGCCCGCGCTACGCCGAGGCGACCAAGCGAGCCGTCGACCTGGTCGCGGCGCAGTTGGCCGGCCGCACCCGCAAGGCCGCAACGGACCCGCGCGGCCGCTCAGAGGCCTGACGCGGCCGGCCAGCCGGGATCCGACGGCACCAGGCCGTACATCCAGGTGTCACGCCGCGGGGCTCCGGGCGTTCGGCCCGGCCAGTGGCCCCGCCGCCGTCCCTCCAGCTGCATCCCGAGGCGTTCCGCGAGGACGACCGAGGCCGCGTTGCCGACGTAGATCTCGGCGAGGAAGCGGGTCGCGCCCTGCGCCGCGGCCGCCGGCATGGCCAGCTCCAGTGCGCGCCGCGCGTAGCCCCGTCCGCGGGCCGCGGGTCCGAGCCACCACCCGAAGTCGGCAGCGGCGGTGACGGCGTTGAAGCTGACCCGCAGGCTGCCGACCGCGGAGTCGGAGCTGTCGGCGATGGCGAACCGTGCCTCCGGCGCCGGCCGTACGCGCCGGTTGAGCTCGACCCACCGGCGCAGCTGTTCGGGGTCGCGTCCGGGCAGGGTCGTCCACTCGAGGACGGCGTCGTCCACCAGGGCCGGGAGCGTCGGCAGGTCCGCGGGCCGCCACCGGCGCAGCGTGATCACGCCGTCGGTCAGCGTCGCCTGCTCGGGCACGGGCGGGTCGTCCGGCAGCAGAGTGGCGATCCACACGTCCCGCCACACACCCCGTTGCAGCGCCTGCCGCCGTACCGGTTCGCCGATGCGGAACCCGGCCCGCTCGGCCACCCGGCGTGACGCCTCGTTGCCGACGAGCGCCTTCCACGACACCGCCACGGCGGCCAGTTGGTCGAAGGCGTACCGGCACGCCGCCTGCACCGCGCCCGACATGAGGCCACGCCCCCGTGCCTGCGGGGCAAGCCAGTACCCCACCTCGGGTCGGCCGCCGGTTGGATCCACGAGTCCGATCACGCCGAGCAGTTCGTCGCCGGACGCGCTCGCCGGCTCGGTGATCGCCCAGGTGTACTCGCGGTCCTGCTCCCAGCCGCCCGGGGCGATGACGCGCACGAAGGTCTCGGCGTCGACACGGGTGTACGGGTCGGGCAGCGCCACCGTCCAGCGCAGTACTTCCGGGTCCTGACAGGCCCGCAGCACCGCCTCGACGTCTGCCGCGTCGACCGGTCGAAGTCGCAGACTTCCGGCGCTGAGAGTGAAGGGCTGCACGCCGATAGTCTCCCCAGCCGATCATCCGCCCGCCGTGCCGCGGTGAGTGGCCCCGCCGACGCGCCTACCATCGTTCGAAGCAGATCGTCCGCCTTGTTCGTTGCACGGTCGTTGCTCGGTACGCCCGCAGCTCGGTACTCCCGCATCGACGTCACACCCGGAAGCGAGTCCACGTGGTTCTGCAGAAGATGCTCCGCGCAGGTGAGGGTCGCATCCTGCGCAAGCTGAAGCATCTCGCCGACACGATCGACGAGATCGAGCCGGACTTCGAGGCGCTGTCCGACGCCGAGCTCCGCGCCATGACCGACGAGTTCAAGCAGCGCTACGCGGACGGCGAGTCGCTCGACGACCTGCTGCCCGAGGCCTTCGCCACGGTGCGCGAGGCCGCGCGCCGCACGCTCGGTCAGCGGCACTTCGGCGTGCAGCTCATGGGTGGTGCCGCGCTGCACCTCGGCAACATCGCCGAGATGAAGACCGGTGAGGGCAAGACGCTGGTCAGCACGCTGCCCGCCTACCTCAACGCGCTCGCCGGCAAGGGCGTCCACGTGGTCACGGTCAACGACTACCTCGCCCAGCGCGACGCCGAGACCATGGGCCGCGTCCACCGCTTCCTCGGGCTCACCGTCGGCGTGATCCACCCGCAGATGTCTCCCGACCAGCGCAAGCCCGCGTACGACTGCGACATCACCTACGGCACCAACAACGAGCTCGGCTTCGACTACCTGCGCGACAACATGTCCTGGTCGCTGGAGGAGACGGTCCAGCGCGGCCACTTCTTCGCGGTGGTCGACGAGGTCGACTCGATCCTCATCGACGAGGCGCGTACGCCGCTCATCATCAGCGGACCCGCCGACCACCCGACCCGCTGGTATCTGGAGTTCGCCCGCATCGCGCCGCTGCTGAAGCGGGACGAGGACTACGAGGTCGACGAGACCAAGCGCACCGTCGCCATCACCGAGGCGGGTGTCGAGAAGGTCGAGGACCAGCTCGGCATCGACAACCTGTACGAGTCGATCAACACCCCGCTCGTCGGCTACCTCAACAACTCGCTGAAGGTCAAAGAGCTCTACCTGCTCGACAAGGACTACATCGTCTCGGGCGGCGAGGTGCTCATCGTCGACGAGTTCACCGGCCGGGTCCTGCAGGGCCGGCGCTACAGCGAGGGCCTGCACCAGGCGATCGAGGCCAAGGAGAAGGTCGAGATCAAGCAGGAGAACCAGACTCTTGCCACGATCACGCTGCAGAACTACTTCCGGCTCTACGACAAGCTCTCCGGCATGACCGGTACGGCCATGACCGAGGCCTCCGAGTTCAGCCAGATCTACAAGCTCGGCGTGGTGCAGATCCCGACCAACCGCGAGATGGTCCGCGAGGACAAGGCCGACGTCGTCTACAAGACCGAGGTCGCCAAGTTCGACGCCGTCGTCGAGGACATTGCCGAGCGCTTCGACTCCGGTCAGCCGGTGCTCGTCGGTACGACTTCCGTGCAGAAGAGCGAGTACCTCTCGCAGCTGCTCGAGAAGCGCGGCGTCACGCACGAGGTGCTGAACGCCAAGCAGCACGACCGCGAGGCGCTGATCATCGCGCAGGCCGGCCGGCTCAAGGCCGTCACGGTGGCCACCAATATGGCGGGCCGCGGCACCGACATCATGCTCGGCGGCAACCCGGAGTTCCTGGCCGACCACGACCTGCGTCAGAAGGGTCTGTCGCCGCTCGACACGCCGGAGGACTACGAGTCGGCGTGGACCGAGCAGCTCGAGCGGATGCGCCAGGCGGTCGAGGCCGAGCACGAGGAGGTCGTCGAGCTCGGCGGGCTGTACGTTCTCGGCACCGAGCGTCACGAGTCCCGCCGCATCGACAACCAGCTGCGCGGCCGCTCCGGCCGTCAGGGTGACCCGGGCGAGTCGCGCTTCTACCTCTCGCTCGGCGACGACCTGATGCGCCTGTTCAACGCCGCCGCCGTCGAGTCGATCATGAACCGGCTCAACATCCCGGACGACGTGCCCATCGAGTCCAAGCTCGTCACGCGGGCGATCCGGTCGGCCCAGACCCAGGTCGAGCAGCAGAACTTCGAGATCCGCAAGAACGTCCTGAAGTACGACGAGGTGCTCAACAAGCAGCGCCAGGTCATCTACGCGGAGCGGCGGCGGGTGCTCGAGGGCGAGGACCTGCACGAGCAGGCCCGCCACTTTCTGGCCGACACCGTCACCGGTTACGTCAACGCCGCTACCGCCGAGGGCTACCCGGAGGACTGGGACCTCGACCAGCTGTGGACGGCGCTCGGAACGCTGTACCCGGTCGGCGTCGACGCCCCGGCCGCGGGCACCCGCGAGGGGCTCACGGCCGAAGGGCTGCTCGAGGACCTGCTCGAGGACGCGGCCGAGGCGTACGACCGCCGCGAGGCGAGCCTCGGTACGGCACCCGACGGCACACCGATCCTGCGCGAGATCGAGCGTCGCGTCGTCCTGTCGGTGCTCGACCGCAAGTGGCGCGAGCACCTGTACGA
The DNA here is from genome assembly GCA_965199805.1 of Frankiaceae bacterium. Lineage (GTDB taxonomy): Bacteria > Actinomycetota > Actinomycetes > Frankiales > Frankiaceae > DATAZK01. The sequence continues at coordinate 2,635,572 of CBDATO010000001.1, forward strand.
GATGGACTACCTGCAGGAAGGCATCGGCCTTCGGGCCATGGGCCAGCGCGACCCGCTCGTGGAATACCAGCGCGAGGGCTTCGACATGTTCGGCGCCATGATGGATGCCATCAAGGAGGAGTCGGTCGGCTTCCTGTTCAACGTCGAGGTGCAGGTCAACGAGGAGCCGTCGGGCGAGGTCGACGTGGAGCCCGAGGTGGCCGCGGTCTTCGCGGGGCCGGTGGCGCAGCTGCCGGCGGCCGCGGAGGAGGAGGCGCCGGCCAGGGCCGCGCGGCCGTCGCTCGGCAAGGGACTCGACGAGGGATCGCGTCCGCAGGGCCTCACCTACACGGCGCCGAGCGTCGACGGCGAGGGCGGTCCGGTCGTCACGTCGGGGCACGGCACCGACCTCGGTGACGGTCTCGTGGATGCGACGGGTGGCAAGCCCGGCCGTAACGACCCGTGCCCGTGCGGCTCGGGCCGTAAGTACAAGCGCTGCCACGGCGACCCGTCGAACCGTCCGGTGGTCTGACCTCCGGCTGCTGCTCATCCGGCCTGGAGCCGGGTCATGGTCCACCCGGATCCGGCTCGCTGCTCCAGTCGTAGCGCGAAGACGCGCAGCCGCCGGCATCCCGGGTCGTACGCGAGAGCGCACACCTCGGCCACGTCCGGCGCCGGCTGGTCGACGCGTATCCGGGTGACCTGCAGACGCGGGCCCGAGGGCCGGCGCGGCGCCCGGCGCTCGAGGTCGTGCTGCAGGAGCGGGGAGGTCCACAGCGCGAGCTGAGCCGGCGGGCGCCAGCCGCGGAGGACCTCGACGACGGCGCGGGCGACGACGGCCGAGACCCGTTCCACGCACGGCTCGTCGCGGGCCAGCCGGCTCGGGGGAGCCGCATCCCCCGTCCGGCGAGGCACGGCACCGGGGTACGGCCGTACGAGCGGAGCCGGGCCACGGGGGACGGCACGGGCGGTCGGCCGCTCGGCCGGACGGGCCTCCACGGTCATGACGGATCGCCCACGACGAGGACCTCGCCGGGCAGCAGGAAGGACGGGTCGGGGCCGACCACGCCGCGGTTGGCCGCGTAGATCTCCTGCCAGGCCGCGGTGATGGCGGCTGCCGACGCATCGGCAGGGAGTTGCCCGGTCGCGACGCCCCACAGTGTGTCGCCGCTGACCACCGTGTGCCGCCGCGTCGCGGGAGCGGTCGGGGGTGCCGAGTCGGGTGCCGCCGATGGTGGTGGTGGCGAAGCCGAGGGGGCCGGGGTTGGAGGGGCCGTCGGTGGCGTCACCCAGTCGAGCAGGGGCAACGGTGGCGCCGGCGGGGCGACGATCGGTGGGGGCACGGCCGACGGCACGAAGGTGATGCCGGGAACCGGACCGGGCGGGGTGACCGTCGGCGCGACCGAGACGGCGGCGGCCGGGGACGGCGCCGCACCGGCAGCGAGTGCAGCCCCTGCCGGTCCGAGGACGATCGCGCCCCCGAGCGCGACGCCCAGGACGGGCCGGAGCAGCGGGCGCATTGCTCGCGGCACCAGCGAGGCCACGACGCGTGCGGCGCCGTGTGCGCAGCGGGAGGTCGGGGCAAGCGTCTGCACCATCACGGCGAGGCCGAGGACCACTGCCAGCCACAGTGCGAACGCCCAGGCGGCACACGCGGCGAGGACGCCGAGGGCCTGCTCGGGCGCCGCCGTCACCCAGCCGGTGAGGTCGCCGGGCGGCAACCCGCGGAGCGGATCGAGCAGGACGAGGAAGGTCACCGCTGCCGCGAGTGACGCAGCCGAGGACAGTCGCTGCCGCATAAACCCTCCATTTGCTTGCGTTTGCTTGCGTTGAGGGATGTATAGCTGCAATCGGCAACGCGAACCAGTGGGCGGCGTTAGGTTGTGGACAAGTCGGAGGGGGGCGTCATCGCCGAGCAGGACGAAGCACGCTGGGCTGCGCTCTTCGGTGACCTCGACGCGGCGCTGACGGCGGAGGACGCGGCTGACCGCGACGACGAGGTGGCCGACCGGGTCGTCGCCGAGCGGGGGCGGCTGCGGATGATCGACCGGCTGCGGCCGGCGCTGCACCAGGCCGGACCGGACGTCGTACTGCGAGCCCGCGGTCACCAGCCGTTGCGCGGTCGGGTCACCGCACTCGGAGCCGACTGGGTGGTCCTCACCGGCGCACGCTCCGAGGAGTGGCTGGTGCCGCTGGGTCAGGTGAGCTGGTTACGCGGCCTTGGCCCGGAGTCGGCCGAGCCCGGTTGGGAGGGTCTCGTCGGCGCGCGCCAGACGCTGCGCCTCGCGCTGCGCCGGCTGCTGCGCGAGGGCGACCCCGTGACGGCGGCGACGACCGAGGGCGACATGATGACCGGCGTCATCACGACGGTGGCCGGCGATCACCTCGAGCTCCGGCTGCCTGAAAGCGAGCCGGTCATCCTGACGCTCGCCGCGCTTGCGTACGTCAGCCGGCGCTGAGCTCAGTCGGCCGGCAGCTCTTCGGTGCGTCCGAGCGGGTTGTCCCGGATGAAGTTGCGCGTCTCGTCGTACGCCCGCTCGATGTACGCCTCGAGCTGACTGCGCTCGACGCGCCACTGCCCGCGGCCGCCGATCTTGATCGCGGGCAGCTCGGAATGGCGGACCAGCGCATACGCCTGGCTGGCCGAGATGTTGAGAATCTCCGCGACATCGCTGAGAAGCAGAAACCTCGGCTCGGCCACCGATCCTCCTCCTGACGCCGGCGCACCCGACCGCCCGCCGTGCCGGCAGGCGCATCCGTACACCTTCCGCGGACAGTGTGCCCTGCTGGGATTCAGGTTGCTTCCAGGCTGTTTAAAACCCGCCCGCCGGGCGCTGACCGCTGCTTACAGTGCGAAAAATCGCCGCCCGCGTCCCGAGCCGGAAGCTCGCGTGGGCGGCCTCGGTCGCACTCGGGGGATACGTGAACAGGCGCGCGCGGGAAGCGACATGACCGATCTGCTGACCCGGTCGGTGACTGAGCCGCCCGTGGTGACGGCGTCGCCGAAGGCCAGGCGGTGGCGGCGTTCCCGGTGGCGGGACGGCCGGCTCGCCGTCGGCGTACTGCTCATGCTCGTCTCCGTCGTCATCGGGGCCCGCGTCATCGGCGGCGCGACCGAGTCGCAGCAGTGGCTGGCGGTCACGCGTTCCGTGCCGGCCGGCCATCTGCTCGCGGCCGAGGACCTGAGGTCCGTCGGGGCGCATCTGCCGTCGGGAGCGGGCGGGCAGTACTTCACCGCCGAGCCGGCCGAGCTCATCGGCCGTACGGTCACCCGGGCCCTCGCCTCCGGCGAGCTGCTCCCGTCCGCGGCTGTCGCGGCCACGGCGCCGGAAGCCAGCCGCGTCCTGCCGCTGGTGGTCAAGGCGGGCCGGCTCCCGCGGCTGCAGCCGGGCGATCGGGTCGACGTGTACGTGATGGCGACAGCCACCGATCGCGTCGGTACCGGCAGCGAGATCCGGGTGCTGCACGACGTCGAGTTCGTCGGCGCCGACGTGCTCGGCTCGGGTGACACGTCGGTCGAGCTGCGGGTGAGTCCGGCCGATGTCGTCACGGCCGTCGCGGCCAGCCAGTCCGAGCGCGTCGACGTCGTCCGCATCGAGCGTGACGGCACCGGCTCGCTCGGGGAGGCCGGGCCGAGCACCGCTCCGGCGTACGGCGGCGGCCGGTGAGCTCGCCTACCGGGCCGTTGCCCGTCTACACCGCGGTGACCGACCCGGCGCTCGAGGCGGAGCTCGTGGGCGCCTTCGGCTCGGGGCAGCTGGGCGTCAGCGTCCTGCGGCGGTGCGTGGATCTCGTGGAGCTGCTGTCGGCCGCGAGCGTACGGAGCGCGCGGGCTGCCCTGGTCAGCGGTGACCTGCGCGGCCTGGACAGGGCGGCCGTCAGCCAGCTGGCGGCGTTCGGTGTGGTCACCGTCGGCATCGCTGCCGACGAGGCCGGTGAGCGGCTGCTCCACCAGCTCGGCGTGGCGGCCGTCGTCCCTGCCGACGCTTCAGCGGCGCAGGTGGCCGGCGCTCTGCGGGCGGCAGCACTCGACCGGGTCACCGGCACGTCACCGCCCGTAACGCCATCGGAGCCGGTCGAGGGCGCCGACGCGCCGAGCAGCGGCGTCGTCGTCGCGGTCTGGGGACCGACCGGGGCACCAGGACGCAGTACGACGGCGCTGGGACTCGCCGACGTGCTCGCCACCCGGACGCTGACCGGTCTCGCGAGCGGAGCCCCGGGCGTCCTGCTCGTCGACGCCGACCCGTACGGCGGCGCCGTCGCCCAGCTCGCCGGGATGCTCGACGAGGCTCCGGGCCTTGCGGCCGCGTGCCGCGCGGGCAACGCCGGCACGCTGGACGTCGCCCGGCTCGCCGGGTGCTGCCGTGAGCTGCTGCCGGGCCTGCGGGTGCTCACCGGTCTGGATGATGCCGCGCGCTGGCCGGAGCTGCGGCCGGCCGCCCTCGAGCTCGTCCTGCGCCTCGCCCGCCGCACGGCTGCCGTGACGGTCGTCGACTGCGGCTTCGGTCTGGACGACGCCGACCCCTTCGCCGAGACGCTGCCAGTACGGCGCAATGCCGCGACCCTGACGGCGCTACGCGCTGCTGACCGGATCGTCATGGTGGTGAGCGCCGACCCGGTCGGCCTGGCCCGCGCCGTGCGGGCGGTGGCGCAGCTGGCGGACGTGCTCGGCGTCGCGCCGGGGGAGCTCGTCGGCAGCGAACGGCTGGTCGTCGTCGTGAACAGGCTCCGGCCGGGTCTCGCCTCGGGGGATCCCACCCGGGGGGTGGGCGAGGCGCTCGACCGCCACGCCGGAATCGCGGTCGGCGCCACCCTTCCGCTGGACCAGGACGCGGTCGACCGCTCGTTTGGCCAGGGACGGCTGCTGTCGGAAGCGGCACCCGATTCGCCGTTGGCGACGGCCCTCGGCGACCTCGCCCGACAGCTCGTCGGATGGTTCGCACCCGACCGGCTGACCGCGACACCGGTGGGACGGCGACGTCGGCGCACCCGCATCCGGCGCCCACAGGGCACGCGGGCATGATTGCGCCGTTGACCAGGGGTGAGCGGAGTGATTCTCGTCATGCATGCAGGGGCGGGTGTCGTGTGTGACCATCGAGTGGTGCGAGTTGTTCACATAGCCGTCACCGGTTGTTCGCCGGTCGGGTCTGCGTTTTCCGTGTCGCGTGCCTGAGGCCCGGCATGGGTGATCCGCGGCGCGGTCTCGTGCTCGGCGCCGGGGGAGTGCTGGGCGCCGCCTGGACCACCGGGGCGCTCAGCGCGATCGCGCAGCTGACCGGCTTCGAGGGCAACACGAGTGAGGTGGTCCTCGGCACCAGTGCCGGCGCCGTGCTCGGCAGCTTCATCGCGCGCGGAGCGAGCATCTCGAAGCTCGTTCAGCATCAGCGCACGGCCGGCACCGAGGTAGACGAGGTCGACTACGCGTACAGCGAGCGCGCGGGCGTCCCGCCGCTGCCGCGCTGGGGCACCGTCGGCTCGACGAAGGTCCTGGCCGCGGCCGCTCGCCACCCCGGATCCGTCACCCCGGGGGTGGCCCTGTCGGCCCTGCTGCCGATCGGCCGAGGAGACCTCGAGCCCATCGGCCGACTGGTCCGCGGGCCGCGTGACACCGAGCCGTCCTGGCCCACCGCGCCCCAGCTGTGGGTCGTCGCGACCGACTTCGAGACCGGTCGGCGGACCGTCTTCGGCGCCCCGTCCGGTCCGGCCGCCGGCCTGTCGCAGGCCGTGATGGCGTCCTGTGCGATCCCGGCCTGGTATCGCCCCATGGAGATCGACGGGCGGCGTTACGTCGACGGCGGCGCCTGCTCCGCCACTTCCGCCGACGTGCTCGCCAAGCTCGAGCTCGACGAGGTCTTCATCCTCGCGCCGATGGCCTCCTTCGAGTACGACTACCCGTCGTCGCCGCTGGCGCGGATCGAGCGGCAGCTGCGTAAGGCCACCACCAAGCGCCTCGAGCGCGAGGCCGCGAAGCTCGAAGCGGCCGGCACGACGGTCACGATGCTCGCCCCCGGGCCGGACGACCTCGCCGTGATCGGCGCCAACATGATGGATGCGCGCCGCCGCACGGCGGTGTTCGAGACCGCCGAGCGCACGAGCCGCATCCGGCTCGAGGCCGACTTCGCCCGCCGTCCCCGCAGCCCGAAGCCCGCCGGACTGCCCGCTGTCGGCTGAGTGCTCCCGCCGGTGCGCGGCGTGCCGGGCCGTACGGCTGAGCGATGCGAGGCTGTGTCCGTGACGATCGACCGAGCTGCCGCATGAGGGTCTATCTGCCGGCGACCGTGGCGACCGTGGCCGCGCACCTGGCGTCCGGCACCGACCGGGTCCTGCCCGCCGGAGCCGCCTATGCCGTGACCCCCGCCCTGGTCGAGTGGTACGCCGACGGTGACGTCGAGGAGATGGAGTACGCGGCCATGACGCTCGCCGCCGAGGCCAGCGTGGCCCTGCTCGCTACGGACCCGACCGTCGTCCGCCGGCGGGTGGTCGTGGCCGCCGACGTGGCGGAGGCCGACGTCAGCATGTCGCCCGATCCCAGCCGCGACTCACGGGGGCGCCTCGACGTACGCCGTCCGGTCACCTTCGACATGATCGCCGCCGTGCACGTCGACGACGTCCGGGCGGAGCCCGACGTCGCTGCTGCAGCCGCGGATCCGACCGACGACTTCGCCGCCGGCGGCGCCGCCGATCACGAGCTGCTTTGGTACGCGACCCAGGAGATCGACGCGCTGCTCACCGAGCTCGGCGGCTGATGAACGCTCTCGAGCGCGGTCGCTACTTCTGCGGCGGGGTGCTGCGGCCGGGCAGGATCGTGACGACGAAACAGGTGCCGAAGACGCAGGCCAGCAGGTAGAAGCTCTGCGACAGGATCAGGCGGCCGCCGTTCTGGGTCGCCTGCCCGATCACGAAGAATGCGATCGCCAACCCGCCCATCACTGACGCAAATGCTGCCCGGGCCACCTGCACTCCTTCGTCCCTCCGCGACCAACTGGTCACGGTGCTGCTAGCAATCTAACCGCCGCCGGCTGAAGTGGTATCAGCCGGCGACGGAGCCGGTCTCATGTCTTGCCGCGACCGGTCTCTTCCTGCAGCTCATCGATCTTCTCGGACGCCGCCGCCTTGGTCATGTCCTCGTCGACCTCCTCGTGCGCCTCCTGCGCGAGCGTGTGCAGGTACGAGGCCTGCGCACCGGTCATCGGCTCGTCGCCGGTGACCCAGTCGGATGGGTCTTTCTCTGCGGATCCCTGTGCCATGGAGCCGGTGTTCCTCGAACGGGTGTTCGTAAACCTGATTTGCTCAGGTCGTGCGGCTGCGTTCCGGCGTGGTGCGCAGCAGCGCCGCATCGTGCGCGGTCGGCTGGCGCGGCGGGTGCACCTGCGGCAGGTGCCCGATGACCCCGACCTCGGTGGCCTTCGCGACGGCCGCGTCGGCCCGCTCGGCCAGCAGCTCGCTCGGCACCGGCCGCGACAGCAGATAGCCCTGCGCGAGGTCGCAGCCGGCGAGGCTCAGCGCCGCCAGCTGCTCGGGCGTCTCCACGCCTTCGGCGACCACGGTGAGCCCCAGGCCGTGGGCCAGCGCGACGGTGGCACCGACGATCGTGGCGGCCGCCTCGTCCTCGAGCATGTCGGCCACGAAGGCACGGTCCAGCTTGACCTCGGCCACGTCGATCCGCCGCAGGAAGGTCAGGCTGGCGTATCCCGTCCCGAAGTCGTCCACCGACAGCCGCACGCCGAGGTCACGGAGCCGGGCGAGGACCGACTCGCACACCTCGGTGTCGTTCATCGCCGCGGTCTCGGTGATCTCGAGGACCAGCTTGCGGGCCGGCAGCCCGTGCCGGGCGAGGATGCGGGCGACGTCGTCCGGCAGGTCGCGGTGCATCAGATTGCGCGCCGACAGGTTCACGGCCACGCCGACCCCGTGCAGCGACGCGTCGGACTGCCAGCCGACGCACGACCGTACGGCGGTGTCGAGCACCTTCTTCGTGAACGGGCTGATCAGGGCGCTGTGCTCGATGACCGGGACGAAGTCGGCGGGGGACAGCGGGCCGCGGGTCGGGTGCGTCCACCGCACCAGCGCCTCGACGTTGCCCGTCAGCCCGGTACGCAGGTCGAGCTGCGGCTGGAAGTGCAGCGTCAGCTGGTCGTCGGCGTCCAGGGCGGCCTGCAGGTCGGCGAGCAGGCTGAGCCGCTCCGGGCTCGCCAGGTCCTGCGTCGAGTCGTAGTGCAGGACGCCGTCGCCGCGTCGTTTGGCGTCGTACATGGCGACGTCGGCGCAGCGCAGGAGCGTCTCGATGCCGTCGCCGTGCTCGGGATACAGGGCGACGCCGGCGCTCGCCTCGACGGCGATGCGCAGCCCGTCCAGCGTGACGGGCACGCTGACGCGTTCGATGAGCGTCGCCGCGAGCCGGCCGGCGTCGACCTGCGTCTCCAGCCCGTCGAGTAGGACGACGAACTCGTCACCGCCGAGCCGGGCCACGCAGTCGGCAGGGCGCACCGAGTTGCCGAGCCGGCCACCGATCTCGACGAGCAGCCGGTCGCCGGCGGCGTGCCCCAGGGTGTCGTTGACGTTCTTGAACCCGTCCAGGTCGATCATGATCACCGCGCAGCGCCGGCCGGTCTCGCGGGCCGCGGCGAAGATGCGGTCGGCCTCCGTGGCCAGCAGCGCCCGGTTGGGCAGCCCGGTCAGGGTGTCGTGCTGGGCGGCGTGCAGCTGCGCGGCATGGGCGAGCACCGTCTCCAGTGCGGCGGCAGTGGTGTTGGCGAACGTCGTGAGGACGTCCTGCTCCTGCTTGTTCAGCCCACCCGACTGGTCGACGTCCAGTACGAGGGTTCCGAGCGGTCCCTCGTGGCCCATCAGCTCGACCTCGATGCCGCCGTACCCGGCCGGATCGGCGCGCCGGTCGCGGAAGCTGCCGTAGGTGGGGGTGTTCAGCAGCAGCAGGTGCACGTCGCTCGTGGCGAACAGGTCCGCGGCGCGGCGCCGCACCTCGTCGGTCATCTCCTCCAGTGACAGCGCCGGCATGGCGGCGCTGGCGGCGGCGAGCCGGCCGAGTGCGTCCCGTTCGGTCTTCTTGTGCAGCCGGCGGCGATTGGACTGCCACAGCATCAACAGGAAGCCGGGCAGCACCCACAGGATGGTCGGGTTGTACTCCCAGCCCACGAGCATCAGCAGGCTGATCGTCACCGTGCCCGTGCAGGTGACGAACAGGGCCGACGCCATGGTCGACCGGACGGCCGTGAGGTAGCCGCAGCCGCTGGTCGTGCTGATCGCCCCGGCGACCCAGCAGCAGTTGAGCGCCGCGGAGATGAAGCCGGCGGCGACGAGCAGCGGCCAGCTGCCGACCGTGCCGGGGTGGATGTCCAGCGCGGACGCGATCGCGTCGCACGCCAGCACCGCGGGATAGACGGCGAGCGGCGTCGTGAGCGTGTTGAAGATGGTGCGCCGGGCGTCACGGCGGTGCACGAGCTGCTCGATCAGCACGGCGAGCGTACGGATGACGACCAGCTCGGGGAACGGCAGGAACGCCAGCCCGACCAGCAGGCTGATCTCTCCCCACGCGAACTGCAGCCGGCGGGCGCCGAGCGCCACCGGCATCTCCGCGACCTCGCCGACGACCGCAAGGGCGAAGATGCACAGGCTGGCGAGGACCGGCAGGTGCCAACCGAGCCAGGACCACTGCACCAATGCGCCGGCGATGGCCAGTACCCCGAGAACGCCCGAGACGGCGATCAGACGGGTGATGGGCTCCCACGGCAGACGCCGGGGGCGCCTCACCGAGGGCACCGCACCTGTCACGTCTGTGGTCACGAATTGATCTTCGGAACCGGATGTTCGCAGCCCGATCGGCTGATTGGACGAACGCAGCTGAGCCGCCCGTGTGAACTCCGGGCCCGGGGCTTCAGCCGGGGTGCCGCGCCGACGAAGTCAGCCCTGTCGACAGCACCACACAGACGACTGAGGCCGGACCCGCGGTGTTACAGCACCGCACGCCCGGCCTCAGCTGAGGAGGAAAGAATTCACCACTTGACAACGCGCATTGTGACACCTCCCGGCATCTGAGCACTCGTTGCACCGAGTGCCTTTCGAGCTTCTTGCGAAATGGCTTCCGCAAGGGGAACTTTGCCGTACGCGGCCGTCGCCGCCCATGACATTTCCCGTGCGTTGTTGATGGCGTGGGACGAATTCACCTGATCGGGTGAACAAGTCCGGCTGCCCTCACTCGTACGGGCGCCGCCGGCCACCCGGACGGCCGACATCCGAGCGCCCGACCGGCTCAGACGTCGGCCGGCGCTTCGGCCTGGCGTGACGTGGCCTGCCGCGCCGCGGCCTGCCGTGATCTCCGGCTGTCCAGGAGCACCAGCAGCACCGCGACGGTGCCGGCTAGCCCGAGCCAGCCCACAGCGCTGCGCGGGTCGATCGCGGCCCCGAGCCAACCGGCGGCCAACACCCCCGCGCCCTGACCCACGAGCAGGCCGGTGCCGACGAGCCCGAGCGCGCGCCCGCGCACGTGTGCGGGGATGCGCGCGACGAAGGCTGTACTGGCGAGCACGTTGAACGACATGCCCACGCCGGACGTCAGGCCGAGCAGGATCAGGACGACCAGGGGCGGCTGTAGCAGCCCGGCGACCAGTGGCAGCAGGGCCAGGACGGCGAGCAGGGGCATCGCCGTCGCGCGCCGGGCCGTGGGGAGCCGCGCTGCGCAGACCGCGCCGACGACGGTGCCGGCGGGCTGCGCCGCAAGGAGGACCCCCACCGCCCAGCTCGACGAAGCGGTCGAGCGGGCAAGCGGGGCGCCGAGCGCCTCGAAGCTGATGGAGAACGTGCACGCCGCCCACGCGAGCAGGGCCAGCGGGCGCACGTTGCGCGCGCCGAGGACGACCTGTACGGACGTTCGTAGGTCCACGGTCGCGTGCCGCCACCAATCGTTGCGGTGCGTCGTTTCGCCGCCTCCGGCAGCGGGGGGTCTCCATTTCACGGTGCGCAGGAGCAGAAGGGCCGATAAAAAGAATGTCACCGCGTCGGCAATGAGCAGGACAGGGGGCGACAAAGCAATGAGCAGAACGCCGGCAATCGCATATCCGCCGACCTGTGCGGATTGAATGACGATCTGACCCATGGCATAGCCGGCGGTGTAGCGATCGCCGTGCAGGACGTCGGGGAGCAGGGCCCCGCGCGCGGCGTCGAAGGGCGCCTCGAACAGACCCGCCGCAGCGAGCAGGGCCATGGCGAGCGGCAACGGGATGTCCGGGATGGCGATCAGGCCGATGAGCGGGGCACGTATGAGGTCGCAGGTGACCATCACCGACCGCCGTGGCCTGCGGTCGGCGAGGCCGGAGAGCAGGGGGCCGCCGATCGCCGCGGGGACGAAAGTCAGCGCGTACGCGATGGCTGCCTGGAATGCGGAGTTCGTCCGGTCGAAGACCAGGACGGTGAGCGCGACACGGGCGAGTTGATCGCCGGCAATGGACAAGAACTGCGTCAGCGTCAGTATTCGGAATTCGACGTTGCGCAAAAGGGCCCACATCGACGACGACGGTGGGCCGAGGTCGCCATGGGAGCCGGTGGACGCCGCCGCTTCGGCTTCGGCCGCTGCTTCGGCGACGGCAATGCTGGGACTCACGGACGCCGCACTTCTCACGGCGTCAGCGGACACAGGGCGTACTCCCTTCGGTGACGAGCGGGTTCGCCGCCAAGTATCTCCGCACGGCACCCGAGCGAGGCACACCCCCCTGCCGGCTGTGGATCGCGTCGCGCGATCCACAGTTCGCCTCCCCGTCCGCGCACAGCCGGGCCACCGGTGAGAGGGTGGTCCGCGTCCCCGGCAGGTGCCGGCGGCACCGCGTGAGAAGGGGTTCGCCATGAAGATGCGCACGCTCGGGCGTACCGGCGTCAAAGTCAGCCCGTTGTGCCTCGGAGCCATGATGTTCGGCGCCTGGGGCAATCCGGATCACGACGAGTCGGTGCGCATCATCCACCGGGCGTTGGACTCGGGCATCAACTTCATCGACACCGCCGACGTCTACTCCGCCGGCGAGTCCGAGGAGATCGTCGGCAAGGCGCTGAAGGGCCGGCGTGACTCGGTCGTGCTGGCCACGAAGGCGTACGCGCCGATGGGTGACGACCCGAACTTCATGGGCAGCTCGCGCCGCTGGATCACCATGGAGGTGGAGAACAGCCTGCGCCGGCTCGGCACCGACTGGATCGACCTGTACCAAATCCACCGGTTCGACCCCTCGACCGATCTCGACGAGACCCTCGGTGCCCTCACCGACCTCGTCCGGGCCGGCAAGATCCGTTACCTGGGCAGCTCGACGTATCCGGCGTCGGCCATCGTCGAGGCGCAGTGGGTCGCCGAGAAGCGGCAGCGTGAGCGCTTCGTGTGCGAGCAGCCGCCGTACTCGATCCTGGTGCGCGGCATCGAGGCCGAGGTGCTGCCGATCTGCTCCCAGTACGACATGGGCGTCATCCCGTGGAGCCCGCTGGCCGGTGGGTGGCTGACCGGGCGCTACCGCAAGGGTCAGGACCTGCCGGACTCCAACCGCTCCAAGCGCGCCCCCGCCCGCTACGACCTCAGCAAGCCGGGCAATGCGGCCAAGCTCGATGCCGTCGAGAAGCTGGTCCAGCTCGCCGACGACGCGGGCATGACCATGATCGACATGGCGCTGGGCTTCGTCCTGGCGCATCCGGCGGTCACCGCGCCCATCATCGGCCCGCGCACGATGGAGCAGCTCGAGTCGCAGATCGGCGCTGCGGAGCTCGCGCTGCCGACCGACGTCCTCGACGAGATCGACAAGATCGTGCCGCCGGGCACCACCCTGTCGTCGGCAGACGCCGGCTGGGACCCGCCCGCGCTCACCAACCCCAAGCTGCGCCGCCGGCGGTCCGCATGAGCGATCCCTTCGCGTCCTTCCGTCTCGACGGGCGCATCGCGATCGTCACCGGTGCGGGGAAGGGCATCGGCGCGGCGATCGCCACCTCCTTCGCCGGGGCGGGCGCCGACATCGTGCTCACCGCCCGTACCGAGTCCGACCTCGAGTCCGTCGCCGACCAGGTACGCCAGGCCGGACGCCGCGCATTTGCGATGCCCGGTGACGTCAACGACGCGGACTTCCTGGCGGCGTTGGTCAATCGGACGGTGGAGGAGTTCGGTCAGATCGACGTGGTCGTCAACAACGCCGGCGGCTCGGCCTCCAAGCCGTTCCTCGACACCCGGGTGCACCAGCTCGAGCGCTCGATGCGGTTCAACGTCTACGCGCCGTTCGAGCTCAGTCGGCTGGCGACGCCGTACCTGCTGCGCAGCGACGGTGCAGCCATCCTCAACATCGGATCGGTTGTCGCCGAGCATGCAGCGCGCGGCCAGTTCGTGCACAGCCTCACCAAGGCGACGGAGGCCCAGCTCACCCGGCTCATGGCGGCCGAGCTCGCGCCGCGGATCCGGGTCAACGCCGTCCAGCCGGGGGCGATCGAGACCGATGCGCTGCGCAACTGGCTCGACCAGTTCGGCGACGACGTCCGCGAGCAGATGGTCGCGGGCACGGCGATGCGGCGCAACGGGCAGCCCGAGGACATCGCGCACGCGGCGTTGTACTTGTGCAGTCCGGCGGCGTCGTTCGTGACCGGCAAGATCCTGACCGTCGACGGTGGGGCCTCAGCGACGCTGATCCCGCACGGGCTGCCGGACCTGCTGCCCGACGCCTGACCCGCGGGCGGCAGCCACGGTTTGACCGCGGCGTAACCCGGTGGCTGCCGCGCCGTAACCGATCGGACTCGGCAAGGTGCCGACAATGCGGGGTGGAGATCGCGGAAGACACCCTGCAGAAGGCGTTACGGATCAACCTCGACCCGCGCTATTACGGCACGGTCGCGGAAATCGGCGCCGGGCAGGAGGTCGCGCGCTGGTTCTTCCGCGCCGGGGGAGCCGCCGGCACGATCGCCAAGACCATCTCCGCGTACGACATGGAGGTCAGCGACGCCGTCTACGGCAAGTCCGACCGCTACGTCTCCAAGGGTCGGCTGCAGGCGATGCTCGAGCACGAGCTGGACCTCAACGTCGACCGGCTGTCGGACTCGCGGGGCGACACGACGTCGTTCTTCGCCTTCGCCGACACCGTGGTGGCGCGCAGCTACCGCGGCGGCAACGAGTGCCACGGCTGGATGGGGGTGCGCTTCCAGGCCCGTCCCGGCGACGAGGCGAGCCAGGTCGTGCTGCACGTACGGATGCTCGACGACGACGCGAAGCTGCAGCAGGAGGCGCTCGGCATCGTCGGTGTCAACCTGATGCACGCCGCTTTCTTCGAGCACCACGAGCCTGATCAGATCGTCAGCAGCCTGCTCGACCGGCTGTCCACCGGCCGCATCGAGATCGACATGATCGAATTCCGTGGCATCGAGTTCCGCCGGGTCGACAACCGGCTGATGGCGCTGAAGCTGGTGCAGCTCGGCCTCTCCGGCGTGGCGATGTTCGGCCCGGACGGCACGGTGCTGCAGCCCAGCGAGGCGCTGCGCAAGCACGCGATCCTGGTCGAGCGCGGCAGCTTCCGGCCGCCGACCGTCGTCAACATGAACATGCTCGAGTGCGCGCTGGCGAAGTTCGAGCAGGATCCGGCCGTCGCCGGCAAGCCGGTGCTGTCGTTGACCGAGCTCACCATGCGCAACCTGCTGGCCGGCGGCTCCGACGTCGACCGGCGCGACTTCCTCGCCCGGGCCGACCTGCTGGCTGCGTGCGGCTCGACGGTGCTCATCTCGGACTACTTCGAGTACAACCGGCTGGCCACGTTCCTGCAGGCCCGTACGTCGGAGCGCATCGGGATCGTGATGGGCGTCCCGAGCCTGTACGACCTGTTCGACGAGCGGAACCACACGCAGCTGCCCGGCGGGATCCTCGAGAGCTTCGGGCGGCTGTTCAAGAACGACCTGAAGCTCTTCGTCTACCCGATGCTGCGGGACGGGCAGCTGATGAGCGTCGAGGACATGCGGGTCGATCCGGTGCTGCAGCCGCTGTTCGACTACCTGGCCGGCCGCGGCAGCTTCGTCAACCTGGACAACCACTGCGCCGACTACCTGCCGATCCTCAGCCGCGACGTGTTGCGCCGCATCAAGGACGGTGACGACGCCTGGCAGGAGATGGTGCCGCCGGCGGTGGCCGAGCTCATCATCCGGCGGTCGTTCTTCGGCCATGCGCGGGTCGGCGTCTGAGCCTCTGCATCAGAGGGCGCTGGTCAGGTGCGCTGCAGGTGCACCCACACGGGCGGCTCGTAGCAGCGGATCTGCGCGAGCGGCACCCAGTGCGGCTCGTCCTGGAGGCCGAGCGTGATGCTTGGCGCGGCGAGGACCCGCATGGCCTCCTCGAGCTCCACTCGGGCCAGCGTGGCGCCGAGGCAGAAGTGGATGCCGGCGCCGAACGTGGTCGACTTGACGTCGTCGCGGTGCACGTCGAAGCGGTCCGGGTCGGTGTAGCGGCGCGGGTCGCGGCACGCTGACGCCAGGCACAGCACCACCGGCTCACCGGCTCCGATCGACACTCCGGCCACCTCGACGGCCTCGCTCGCGAGCCGCGCCGTTCCGAAGGTGATCGCCTCGTAGCGCAGCACCTCCTCGGCGGCCCGCGGCAGCAGCGAGGGGTCGGCGGCGACGGCGTACAGCTGCTCGGGGTGCCGGGCGAGCAGCACCGACATGGCCGCGAGCGCGCCGCGGGTGGTGTCGTGCCCGGCGAACATGAGGTTCTCGGTCAGCGCGACCATCTCGTCGGTCGTGAGCCGGTCGCCCGCCTCCTCGACCTGGATCAGCGCCGAGAGCAGGTCGTCGCCGGGGGCGCGGCGCCGTTCGGCGATGAGCGTGCGCACGTACGCGTCGAGCTGGGCGAGCGCGTCCTCGATCCGGTGGTGGATCTGCGGGTCGCGGATGGCGCTGAACGCAAGGCCCAGCAGCTTTGTCCACTGCCCGAAAGTCGCGCGGTCGGCTTCCGGTATCGCCAGCAGGTCGGAGATGACCGCGAGTGGGAGCCGGTGGCCGAGATCGCCCTGGGCGTCGAAGCGCCCTTCCTCGAGCGCCGGCGCCAGGATCGCGCGGGCGTGGGCGGCGATCTGCGGGCGGAGCCGTTCGACGGATCGCGGGGTGAAGGCGCGGCTGACCAGCGTGCGCAGCCGGGTGTGCTCCGGCGGGTTCTTGCTGAACATCACCGAGTTCCACCACTCCCAGAGTGGTCCCGACGTGAGGCCGTTCAGCGCCATGAGGTCGGCGGCGAGGAAGCGCGGGTCACGCAAAACGGCTTCCACCTCGGCGTCGCGCAGCACGTGCAGGGCGCCCTCGGCCGAGACAGCGAACGGCGCCTGCTCCCGGGCCTCCCGCAGCGGGGCGTGGATGTCCTGCCAGACGTCGGTACGGCCGAGGTGCAGCACCGGCAGGGTCTCGCGGGCATAGGTCGTCGTCATGTGCTGCCTCCCGGATGTGGCGCCGTCCGCCTCGAGCGGATCGTGCCGCAGCGCCGGCGCCACGATCCCGGTGGGGGGCGCTCGCGAGGACCGGGCGACGGCCGGGATCACGGAACGCCCCGGGTCGCGTGCGCGTTGAACGGAAGACGCCCGAGTACGCCCACCAGCGTTGGGAGACGGTCATGAGTCGAGCCCCACGGCGTACGACCGAGCGCCCCGCCGGCAAGTACACGACGAGCCTCGCCGACCTCGAGGCATCGGTGCACGTCGCCGTCGACGATCAGGTCGCCGAGCAGGCGGAGGCGCCGGCCCCGTCCGTGCTGTCGCAGTCCGAGGTCGAGCGGCAGACGTTCCTGCGGATCGCCGGAGCCCCGTAACCCGGCTTTCTCTCGGGTTTGCTCCAGCCGGAATGCGGCTGGCGTTCGGGTTATCCCCAGGCTTCTCGGTTCGCTTGAACGTTCCTCACATCGTCCCCTAACGTGCTGCTCACGCACCGGCGGGGATGGCGATACGACCGCCCCGGCCGGGTTTCACGCACCTATTTTGCGGGGGTTTCATGGCGACGGCCGTGGCTGGCTCGATGCTGCCCGGATCCGGCTCGGTTCAGCTGAGCGGTCCGGTGGCGTTGGCGGCTGCCCGGCTCGAGGGCCAGCTGCGGACGGTGCTCACGGAGCGGCGTTTGGACCCGGGCGCTGATCGCGGCGCCGTCCTGGAACTCATCTCCGACCTGGTGCTCGACGATCCGGTGCTGTCCGGCGAGTCGGGTTCGGACGGGGTGCGCGGTGCGATCACGCGCCGGCTGCTGGAGTCGGTCGCGGGCTTCGGTCCGCTGCAGGCCTACCTCGACGATCCGACGATCGAGGAGCTGTGGATCAACGAGCCGGGCCGGGTATTCGTGGCACGCGGTGGCATCAGCGAGCTGACGACGACCATTCTGGGTGACGAGCAGGTACGCGATCTCGTGGAACGCATGCTGATGTCGAGCGGCCGGCGTCTGGACCTCAGTCAGCCTTTTGTCGACGCGGCGCTTCCCGACGGATCCCGGCTGCACGTGGCCATTCCGGATATCACCCGGCGCCATTGGGCTGTGAATATCCGGAAGTTCGTCGTCCGCGCCGGGCGTCTCGACGAGCTGGTCGCCGCCGGCAGCCTGCCGGGTCCGGCGGCCGCCTTCCTGGAGGCTGCCGTCTCGTCCGGCCTCAACGTCGTCGTCTCCGGCGGCACCCAGGCCGGCAAGACCACGATGCTGAATTGTCTGGCAGCGGCGATCCCGGGTCGGGAGCGGGTCATCAGCTGCGAGGAGGTCTTCGAGCTCCGCCTGAGTGCGCCGGACTGGGTCGCGCTGCAGACCCGCCAGCCTAACCTCGAAGGCGCCGGCGAGATCCCGCTGCGCCGGCTCGTCAAGGAAGCGCTGCGGATGCGTCCTGACCGGCTCATCGTCGGCGAGGTCCGGCAGGCAGAAGCGCTCGACCTGCTGATCGCGCTCAACTCCGGCATCCCCGGGCTCGCCACCCTGCACGCCAACTCGGCCCGCGACGCCATCGCGAAGCTGTGCACGCTGCCTTTGCTCGCCGGCGCGAATATCTCGCACGCGTTCGTGCAACCCACGGTCGCGAGCGCGGTCGACCTCGTCGTCCAGCTGAGCAAGGACCGGCACGGCGTACGCCGGGTGCGCGAGATCGTGGCGCTGTCGGGCCGCGTCGAGGAGAGCGCCAACGGTGGGGTCATCGAGGTTGCGCAGCTGTTCGCCACCGACACAGCGGGCCGCCTTGTCCGCGCCGACGGGTACCCGCCGCACCCCGAGCGCTTTGCCCAATCCGGCTTCGACCTCACGGCGCTGCTCGACGCGCCGCGCTGGGCGGCCTGATGGGCATCCTGGTCGGGCTCCTGTTCGGACTCGGTGCCTTCCTCTGCGTCACGCGGGGGAGCACCGTGGGCCGCGGGCGACCCTCGCGGTGGTGGTCGGCCGTCGAGGCGACCGTCCGCGATGCGGGGCTGTCGGGCGTACGCGCGCGGCAGGTGGTGCTGGCCAGCGCTGGTCTTGCCGCCGTTTCGGTGGCTGCTGTGGTGACGGTCTCGGCCGCGTGGTCGGTGTCGATCGCGTTCGGGGTCTTCGGCGGTCTCGCTCCATGGCTCTACCTGCAGCAGCGGGCGAGCAAGCGGCGCCGCGAGGAGCGCGAGCTGTGGCCGTACGTCGTCGACGACCTGGCCAGCAGCATCCGGGCGGGGCTCTCGCTGCCCGAAGCGGTCGCCGGCGTCGCCGAACGCGGACCGGAGCCGCTGAGGCCACCGTTCGCCCGCTTCGCGGTGAGCTACCGGGCGACCGGGTCGTTCTCCGACAGCCTCGACCGGCTCGCCGCCGATGCCGGCGACCCGTTCGCCGACCGGGTGGTGCAGGCGCTGCGCCTGGCACGCGACGTGGGTGGCACCGACGTCGGCCGCATCCTGCGCACGCTCGCCCAGGCACTTCGCGAGGACCTGCGCGCACGCGGCGAGATCGAGGCCCGGCAGAGCTGGACCGTCAACGGCGCCCGCCTCGCGCTGGCCGCACCGTGGGTGGTGCTCCTGCTGCTCGCCAGTCGATCGAGCAGCGCGCGGGTGTACGACGAGCCGTCCGGGCTGATCGTCCTGGCTGTCGGAGCGGTGCTGTCGGTCATCTCGTACGCCCTCATGCGGCGCATCGGACGGCTTCCGGGTCAGTCGCCGCGGCGAACGGCGCCGCAGCCCGTGACGCAGGGGCGGGCATGACCGGGCGGGCCGCAGGGGCGTTGGTCGGGCTGGTCGGTGGCGCGGGTGTCTGGCTGCTGCTGACCCGGCTCGCGCTGGCCCGCCGGCCGAGCTTCGCCGAGCGGATCGCTCCGTACGTACCGCAGACCGCACCACAGCCACGCGCGAGCGGGCAGAGCCTCGTCGCCACCGCCGCAGCACGGCTGGACCGGATCGTCGGCGGCCGCACGGCCTTGCAGCGCCGCCTGAGCTCGGCCGGCGACCGGATGACGGTGGAGCAGTACCGCGTCTCCCAGGTGTTGTGGGCCGCCGGCGGTGCCCTGCCCGGAGCCGTCCTGCTGGCCGCCGGTGCGCTGCTCGCCCGGCCCACGTTGTCGCTGGCGGGCGCCGCTCTGGTCATCGCCGGCCTGGCCGGCGGGGTGGTCGCCCGCGACTCCGCGCTCAGCCACGAGATCGCCGAACGCGACGCGCTCATCCTTTCCGAGCTGCCCGCCGCCGCGGACCTCATGTCGCTGGCCGTCTCCGCCGGTGAGGGGCCGCTCGGCGCGTTGCAGCGAGTGAGCCGAGCCGCTGATTCTCCGCTGCACCACGAGCTGCGCCGGGTGTTGGACGACGTCCGGTCCGGGATCCCGTTGGTCCAGGCGCTTGACCTGTTTGCTGCGCGTACGTCGGTGGCTCCGCTGGCCCGTTTCCTCGATGCGTTGGTGGTGGCGACCGAACGCGGCACCCCGCTCGCCGACCTCCTCCGGTCCCAGGCTTCCGACGTCCGTGAGACGGCCAAGCGCGAGCTCATCGAGGCGGGTGGCCGGAAGGAGATCGCGATGATGGTGCCGGTCGTCTTCCTGACGCTTCCGACCGTCGTGCTCTTCGCCGCGTTCCCGGCCTATCGAGCGCTGAGCTTCGTGTCGCACTGACGCCGCCGCGGCGGCCCGCCGCGCCGGCTCCCTGAACTCCCGTCCGCCGACGGCCGATCCACCCGCCTCGAAGGACTGCCCATGCCCCTCATCGCCCTGCTCCACGTGCTCCACGCCCGCTTCGACGCCCTGCGTAAGGAGCAGCCGTCCGACCGCGGTGACGTTCCCGGCTGGGTCATGGTGACCGTCATGACTGCCGCCCTCGTCGCGGCCCTGCTGGCCATCGCCGCCCCGCAGCTGACCTCGGCCTTCACCTCGGCGATCAGCCGGATCGCCGGGTGAGCCACCGGCCACCCGCGTGGCCTCCCGAGGCTGCCGGCCGCGAGGACGGGGCGGCGGTCGTCGAGTTCGTCCTGGTCGGCGCCCTGTTGCTGTTCGTCACGCTCGGCGTCGTCCAGGTCGCCCTCCTGCTGCACGCTCGCAACGTCCTCGCTGCGGACGCCGCGGAAGGTGCCCGGCACGCGGCCAGCCTGGGCGTCGACCCGGCCAGCGGCGGCCTTGTCGCGGAGCGGCTGGCCCGGGAGGGCGTACCCGGCCTCGGCAACAGTCTGCGCTGCACCTCGCGGCAGGTCGCCGGCGACGACGGGCTCCCACTGGCCGAGGTCACCTGCTCGGCCGACCTGCAATTGGGTGTCTTCCATGCCGGCTCGGTGCACGTCTCCGTCACCGGCCGGTCGCTCAAGGAGCTCGCGTGACGACCGCTGAAGCCGAGCCTGCACAGCGCTCCGGTGAGGCCGGCAGCGCGCTCATCGAGTTCATCGGCCTCGGCCTGGTCCTGTTGCTGCCGTTGCTGTATCTGCTGCTGTCGGTCTTCGCCGTGCAGCGGGCCGCCTTTGCCGTCACGCAGGCTGCGCGGGAGGCCGGCCGGGCGTACGCCACGGCCCCGTCGGAGTCGTCCGCCGGACGGCGGGCCGCGTACGCGACCCGGCTGGCCCTCGACAGCCAAGGCGTCCGGAGCCCGTACTCGGTGCGCTATGCCGCCGCGGGCGCAGGCTGCACCGGCGCGGGTGACGGCGCCGCCAGTTTGCGCGCCGGAGCGCAATTCGTGGTCTGCGTCCGCACACAGGCGGAGCTGCCGCTCGGCGGAAGCATCACGGTCAGCGGCCGGTATGCGGTCTCGGTCGACACCTTCCGGACCCAGCGGCAATGACCCGGCCTCGTATCGCGGGAGACTCCGAGGAGGGCAGCATCATGCTGCTCATCCTCGGCTGCGTGACGATCGCGCTGCTCCTGGTCGTCGTCGTGGTGGATGCCTCGGCGGTGTTCCTCGCCCGCCGCAGCCTGGCGTCCGACGCCGACGGGGCCTCGATCGCTGCTGCCCAGACGGTGAGCCGGCAGACCGTGTACGCGACCGGTGCCGGCAGCAGCCTGCCGCTCGATGCGGTGCAGTCGGTCGTCGCCCGGTACTCCGGCGGCGGCGGTCTCGTCGGCTCCGTCGAGCGCGGCGCCGACGGTGACGTCGTCGTGGTCACCGGCCGAAGACCGGTCCGGCTGCCGTTCGCGAGCGTGCTGGGCATCGGCCCGGTGACGGTGACCGCCACGTCGCGGGCGTCGAGCGTCCGGCTCGACGGGGCGAACGGCACCGGCAGCGGCGTGACTGGCACCTCACCCGAGGCCGCCGATTCGACCGATTCTTCCCGGTAGGGTCGGCTCGCATGAGCTTGACCACCGGGACATGCAGCTGAACGCGTCGCGCCGTCGTCGACGGGGCGTGCGGCTGGCCGCAGCAGCTCCCGTCGTGGCGCTCATCGCGAGCGGGTGCACCGTGAGCAGCAGTCAGCTGCGGGCGTCGACCGGCCTCTTCTTCTCCGCGTGCTCCGGCACCACGAAGGTGACCACCACCGGGCGGATCCAGGCGACGGACATCCCGGAAGCCTCCGGAATCGTGGCCAGCCGCCGGACGGCGGGTGTGTGGTGGACCCACAACGACGCCGGCAACCCCAACCGGCTGTACGCGATCGACGCAGCGGGCGGCCTACGGGCGCGGATCATCGTCGACGGCGCCGTCAACCGCGACTGGGAGGACATCGCCGAAGGCCCGGCCGTCACGGCCGGGGGCGCGCCGCTGCTCTACATCAGCGACACCGGCAACAACCAGGCGATCAAAGACCCGGCCCACAGCCGTACGACGGCGCGGATCTGGCGTCTGACGGAGCCGGCGGTGCGTTCGACCTCGGTCGGCACCCCGGGCACGCAGCACATCCCGGCGGTGGCGATCAACCTGCGCTACCCGGACGGGGCGCACGACGCCGAGGCCACGTTCGTCGACCCGGTCACCGGCGACCTCGTGATCATCACGAAGGACTGGAGCGGCAGCGGGCGGTCGGGTGTCTACCGCACCACCGACATTGCCAGGCGCGCCGCCAATTCCACGGTCACCCTGCAGCGCGTCGCCACCGTGGTGCTGCGCCCGGGCAGCCTCGTCACCGGCGCCGACATCACCCGCGACGGCCGCGTCATCGCGGTCCGTTCGTACGGTGCCGTCAACCTGTACCAGCGCGATCCGGCCAAGCCGGTGTGGACCGCGTTCGCCAACGCCTCGTGCTCGACGCCGTCGCCCGCCGACATCCAGGGAGAGGCCATCGGCTTCGCCCCGGACGGCGGGTCGTTCCTCACCACCTCCGAGGGCAACCGCCCGCCACTGCACCGCACCTCCCGCTGATCCCGCTCCGCGCGCCCGCTGATAGGACAGTCGGGCGCGCGGCGGGAGAGGTGAGGCATGGCGACGTTCATCCTGATCCACGGCGGCTATCACGGCGGATGGTGCTGGTCGCACCTGCAGCGTGAGCTGACCGCACGCGGCCACCGCTCCGTCGCGCCCGACCTGCCGATCGACGATCCGGCCGCCGGCTTCGACGCGTACACCGAGGCGGTGCTGCAGGCGGTGGACGACTTCCACCGCGACGAACCGGCGGCGGCTGACGACCCGCTCGTCGTCGTCGGCCACTCGCTCGGCGCGTACGTGGCGGCTCTGGTCACGGACCGGCTGCCGACGCATCACCAGGTCTTCCTCTGCGCCGTGCCGGCCGGGCTCGACCAGCCGATCGCGGCCGAGAGCACGCCGATCCTGACCGCCGACCTGATGGCGGTGCAGTACTTCGCCGACGCGGACGGCCGCACCATGCAGTCGCCGGAGTCCTTTTTCCACCTGTTCTACGAAGATGTCCCGCCGGCCGACGCACTGAACGGGCTGCGCCGGCTCCGGCCGCAGGGTTCGTAACCGCTGGTCGAGACCTGGCCGCTCCAGGCGTGGCCGAACGTGCCGCGCACCGTCGTGCTGGCCGCGGACGACCACGTCACCAGCCTGCAGCCGGCGACAGAAGCGGCCGAACGGCTCACCGGCGAGCCGCCCGTGGTCGTCCCGGGCGGGCACTCGGTGTTCCTCACCGACCCGTCCGGCCTCGCCGAGCTGCTGATCAGCCGCGCTACTTGATCAACGGATCCCGCGGCAGGCCGACCATCCGCTCGCCGATCTGGTTGCGCTTGATCTCCGACGTGCCGCCGGCGATCGCCATGCCGCGGTGGCTGATGGCGAGCCCGCCGACCAGCGCGGCCGGCCCGTCCAGGTAGGCGCCCGCCGGCCCGGCGATCGCGACGAGCAGCGCCGAGGCCTCGCTGAGGTTCTCCGTCTGCAGCAGCTTGGCGATCGCGCCCTCCGGGCCCGGACCGTCACCGGCGACGGCGCGGTGCACCGAGCGCAGGTTGAGCGCGTCCGCGGCCTCGGTGCGGGCGATGTGCCGCCCGATCCGGGCCGCCGTACGCGTCAGCTTCGACGGCTGCGCGGCGTACGCCTCGACGATCAGCGGCAGCGGGATCGACGCCGTACCCTGGCCGCTGCCGATGCTCACGCTCTCGTTGCCGAGCGTCGCCCGCGCGACCGTCCACCCGCCGTTGATCGGGCCGACCACGTCGGCGTCGGGGATGAAGACGTCGTCGAAGAACACCTCGTTGAACTCCGACCGGCCCGACGTCATCTTCAGCGGTCGCACGGTGACGCCCTCTGCGTGCATGTCGATGACCATCGTGGTGATGCCGCGGTGCTTGGGGGCATCAGGATCGGTGCGTACGGTCGCGAAACCGAAGCCCGCCACGTGCGCGCCGCTGG
The DNA here is from genome assembly GCA_965199805.1 of Frankiaceae bacterium. Lineage (GTDB taxonomy): Bacteria > Actinomycetota > Actinomycetes > Frankiales > Frankiaceae > DATAZK01. The sequence continues at coordinate 2,659,721 of CBDATO010000001.1, forward strand.
TCCAGACCTTCTGACCGTTGAGCAGCCAGCCGCCCTCGACCTTGGTGCCCTTGGTGCGGATGCCGGCGGCGTCGGACCCGGCGTCGGGCTCGCTGAAGAGCTGGCACCAGATGATCTCGCGGTCCAGCGCCGGCCGTACCCAGCGCTTCACCTGCTCCGGGGTCGCGTGCTGGATGAGCGTGAGGATGACCCAGCCGGTGATGTTGTAGTTCGGCCGTGCCAGCCCGGCCGTGCCGAACTCCTCCTCGATGACGAGCTGCTCGACCGCGCCGGCCTCGCGACCCCACGGCTTCGGCCAGGACGGCGTGGCGTAGCCCTCGTCGACCATCGCCGAGCGGCGGGCGTCCTCATCCAGCGGCGAGATGCGCTCGGCGAAGGCGCGCACCTCGGTGCGCAGCTGCTCGGCCTCCGGCGGCAGCGCGACCGCGCGGGTGAGGCGCGCGCCGGCCCGGTAGAGCTCGACGGCGCGTTCGGCGGCGGCCTCGGGGTCGACGAGCTGCTCGTTCACGGTCGCCCGGCGCAGGAAGAGGTGCGCGTCGTGCTCCCAGGTCATGCCGATTCCGCCGAGCACCTGCGTGTTGAGCTGCGCATTCAGGTCGGCGGCCGGCAGGGCCAGCGTCGCGGCGAGCGCGGCTCCGTAGGCGAAGGCGTCGCCCGGCCCGGAGGCGTCGTACGTACGCGCCGCGTCCCACACCGCAGCGGTGGCCAGCTCGGCGGCGACGGCCATGTTGGCGCAGTGGTGCTTGACCGCCTGGAAGGTGCCGATCACGCGGCCGAACTGGACGCGGGTCTGCGCGTACGCACCCGCCATCTCCAAGGCGCCGCGGGAGATGCCGACCGAGTCGGCCGACAGCAGCAGCTTCGCGAGGTCGTCGAGCCGGGTACGCGCGCCGCCGAGGACGACAGCCGGCGCCCCGTCGAGCACGATCCGGGCGGCCCGGCGGGAGGGGTCGAGGTTCGCCACCGGCGTCACCTGGACGTCGCCGGCCACCTCGACGACGGCGACATCCGTACCGACGGGAAGCAGGACGGCGGACGCGTGACCTCCGCCGAGCACGACCTCGGCCACGCCGTGAAGGGCGCCGTCCCGCAGCTCCAGCGAGGCGTCGAACGCGACCCCGGCGAGCGCGGACCCGTCGGCCAGACCGGGGAGCCAGCGCCGGCACAGGTCGGTGTCACCCGCCTCGGCGAGCAGGGCGCCGCCGAGCACGGTGGGCAGGAAGGGGCCGGCCGCGACCGACCGGGCGAGCTCCTCGACGACCACGACGAGCTCGGCGAGGCCGTAACCGGACCCGCCGTACTCCTCGGGCAGGTGCAGCCCGAGCCAGCCGACCTCGCGCAGGTCCTTCCAGAAGCCCGGCAGCTCGTCGCCGTCGGTCTCGAGTGCCGTCCGTGCCGACTGCCGCCCGCCGGCGCGCTCCATGAGGTCGGCGACGACCTCGGTGAGCTGCCGGTGCTCGTCGGTGATGCCGATCGCCATGGCAGGGACCCTAGACCGCAGCCGCCGCGCGCTGCTCGGAGATGCTGATGACCTCGCTGAGCCGCTCGCGCGCCGTGACCAGCCGGCTGATCTGCTCGCTGATGCGCTCCCGCTCCCCGTGCAGCATCGTGCGCTGCTCGGCGTCGGTGAGGCCGGTCTCCATGCAGGGCAGCAGGCGTCCGATCGTCTTGCTGTTGAGGCCGGCGGCGTACATGTCCTGGAAGAACAGCACCTTGTCGACGGCCGCGTCGGGGTAGTGCCGCTGCCCGGACGCGCTGCGCGTCGAGGTCAGCAGGCCCTGCTCCTCGTAGTAGCGCAGCGCCCGCACGCTGACGCCGGACCGCGCGGCGAGCTCTCCGATCCGCATCCGGACCACCTCCAAGTCACAGTCACTTGCCCCTCACGTTAGCGTCAGCTTTTACCGTCCGCGTATGGACATCGAAAACTCTGTCGCACTCGTCACCGGCGCCAACCGCGGACTCGGCTGCGCCTTCACGCAGGAGCTGCTCGACCGCGGCGCACGCACGGTCTACGCCGCCGCCCGCGACCCGCGCACCATCGACCTGACCGTCACCGGAGGCGAGCGCCTGCGGCCGATCCGCCTCGACGTCACCGACCCGGAGCAGGTCGCGGCCGCCGCCCAGGCCGCACCCGACGTCACGCTGCTGATCAACAACGCCGGCACCAGCACCCTCGGCCCACTGATGACGGGCGATCTCGCCGCCATGCGCGCTGACCTGGACGTCAACCTGTACGGCACGCTCGCGATGATCCGGGCCTTCGCTCCGATCCTCGCCGCCGGCGGCGGGGGAGCGGTCGTGAACGTGCTGTCCGCCATGTCGTGGTTCGGCGTGCCCGGCGGCAACGGCTACCACGTCGCGAAGGCGGCGCAGTGGGCGGCCACCAACGGCGCACGCCTGGAGCTCGCCGATCAGAAGACGCTGGTCACCGGCGTATACCTGGGCCTCGCGGACACCGACATGGCCGCCGGCATCCCGGGCGACAAGCTGCCGCCCTCCGTCGTCGCCGCCACGGCGCTGGACGGCGTCGAGCGGGGCGACTGGGAGGTGCTCGTCGACGCGTGGAGCACGCAGATCAAGGCCGGCCTCGCCGGCCGCCCCGAGGACCTCTATGCCGCCCTCGCCCAAGCGTTGTAGGGCCTCAGGGCACAGCGTCACGCGGCCGTCACGCGATGTTCACGCGCGCCTCCCGTGACCGGAACACGCGTCGCCTTACCGTCGCAGGCGGTGGGCACACCGGGAGATCGTCCTCGACAACTTCGGCCCTGTCACGGCCGAAGTCGTCTCGGCTGCGGCGTTCCGGCGCGGCCGCCGCCGGCGGGCGGTGGCTCGAGACGCGTCCCTGTCCCCACCGGCTGATCGAAGGCGAACCCGTGACCGCTGCACAAGCTCCCCGCACCGACTGCATCACGTACGTGCTCGACACCAGCGTCCTGCTCTCCGACCCGGCAGCGCTGCACGCCTTCGAGGAGCACGACATCGTGCTCCCGCTCCCGGTGATCAGCGAGCTGGAGGGCAAACGCAATCACCCGGAGCTCGGCTGGGCGGCCCGGCGGGTGCTGCACCGGCTCGAGGCCTTGCGCGTCGAGCACGGCAACCTCACCGAGCCGGTGCCCGTCACCGAGGCCGGCGGCACGCTGCGCGTCGAGATGAACCACCGCGATCTGGAGGCGCTGCCGGCCGGCCTGCGCCGTGACACCAGCGACGCCCGGATCCTCGCCGTCGCCGCCAACCTCGCGGCCGAGGGTCAGCGCATCATCCTGGTCAGCAAGGACCTGCCGCTGCGGCTGAACGCCTCGGTCGCCGGCATCACCGCGGACGACTACCGCCGCCGCCAGGCCTCCGACACCGGGTGGACCGGCCTCGTCGAGCTCGACGTGGCCAGCGGGATCGTCGACCAGCTCTTCGACGAGCGCTACGTCGACGCGTCCGACGTCGAGGGCGCGGCCGAGCTGCCGGTCAACACCGGGCTGGTGCTGTCGGCCGGTGGCAGCCAGAGCGCGCTCGGCCGGCTCACCGCCGACAAGCGGGTGCACCTGGTGCAGCCCGACCGGTCCCTGTTCGGGGTGTACGGACGTAGCGCGGAGCAGCGGATCGCGCTCGACCTGCTCGCCGACCCGGAGGTCGGCGTGGTCAGCCTCGGCGGCCCGGCCGGCACCGGCAAGACAGTGCTGGCCCTCGCCGCAGGTCTCGAGGCGGTGCTCGAGCGCCGTACCCACCGCAAGATCATCGTCTTCCGGCCGTTGTACGCGGTCGGCGGTCAGGACCTCGGCTACCTGCCCGGCAGCCAGGACGAGAAGATGGAGCCCTGGGCGCTCGCGGTCATGGACGCGCTGGAATCGTTCGCGCATCCCGAGGTCATCGCCGAGATCAAGGCCCGCGGGCTCATCGAGATCGCGCCGCTCACGCACATCCGCGGACGCACCCTCTCCGGATCCTGGGTGATCATCGACGAGGTCCAGAACATCGAGCGCACGGTGCTGCTCGCCGCGCTCTCGCGGCTCGCCGCCGACAGTCGTGCGGTGTGCTGCTGGGACATCGCTCAGCGTGACAACCTGCACGTCGGGCGGCATGACGGCATCGCGTCGGTGGTGGACGGCCTGCGTGGTCACCCGCTCTTCGGCCACGTCACGCTCAGCCGGGCCGAACGCTCGCCGGTCGCCGCCCTCGCCTCCCGTCTGCTCGACGAGGACGTCGAGTTCTGACCGGCGCCCGGAGTGCCGGTCGACCGCCGACATGGCGCGCGGTCAGGCGAAATGCAGCTTCGTCCACTTAGCCTGACCTGATGACGGGGCGGCACGGGGTGAAGCGCGCGCCCGTAAGGGGCGGGCTGTCGTCCGCATTCAGCCGCTGGTGGGGAGACGGGCCGTTGCACCGGCCCGGCGCCCGCCGCCGCTACGGCACGATGCTGCTGGTCCTCGTCGTGCTCGCCGCGGCGCCGGCGGTCATCGCCGCGTTGCCCGTCTCCGTCGGTACGGCGTCGTCCGCCACCCTGCTCGCGCGGGTGAAGGCGTCCGGGTCGATCCCGTACACCGGCCTGGCGTCGGTTTCCGGTCAGCTGGCGGTGCCGGACCTCGGGATCGTCGGGCGCGAGGTCACCAACCTGCTGACCAGCACCACCCGGGTACGGGTGTGGTGGGCGGGGTCGACGCGCTACCGGGTCGACCAGCAGTCGGTGGACGGCGAGGTCGACATCTACCGCAACGGCGCCACCACCTGGAACTGGGACTCCTCCACCCGGCTGGCGCTGCGCTCCACCGGCCCGCCGCAGTACGCGCTGCCGGCGGCCGACGACGTGCTGCCGGGCACGCTGGCCCGGCGCCTGCTGTCCCAGGCCGATCCCGCCCAGGTGACCGTGGGCGGCGCCGCGCGGATCGCCCGCCACGACACCCGTGTGCTGATCTGGCGCCCGGACGATCCCCGCTCCCTGATCGCCCAGGTCAAGGTGTGGGTGGACCCGGAGACCGGCTTCCCGTACGGGGTCGAGATCAGGGCGGTGGGCGGTGAGGCCCGGGCGTACAGCTCGTCGTTCCTGGACGTCTCGCTGGATCCGCCGGCGCCGGACCGGCTCGCGTTCGATCCGACGAAGGACCCGACCGCCGTGGTGCAGGACGACGGCGACGGGCGGCCCCGGGGCAACGGACTGGGCGAGCGGTTGCCGGCCACCCTCGGCGGCCTCCCGCAGCGCAGCCCGCAGACGTCCTTCTACGCCACCTACGGCACCGGGGCCTCGGTCGTCGCCGTGGGAAGGGTCCCCTCGTCCGCGACCGATTCCCTGCGCAGCAACCTCGACACGGCCGCTCGGCCGCCCATCACCGGACAATTCGGGGAAGGTTCGCTCATTTCGACCTCACTGCTGACCGGACTGATCTTCTCCAACAGGGGCTCCGGCTACGTGCTGCTCGGCACCGTCACCCGGGCCGAGCTGGAGGCCATCGCCCTCGACCTGGTGCAGGCCCGGAGACGATCATGATCACCACCGAGAACCTGACGAAGCGCTACGGCAAGCTCACGATCGTCGACAACCTCTCGCTCGACGTCCGCGAGGGTGACCGCTACGGCTTCCTCGGGCCCAACGGCTCGGGCAAGTCGACGACCGTACGCATGCTGCTCGGGCTGGTCTTCCCGTCCAGCGGCCGGATCGAGATGCTCGGGCAGCCGGTGCCCAAGCACGTGCGCAAGGCGCTCACGCAGGTGGGCGCGATCATCGAGGCGCCGGCGTTCTGGCCGAACCTGTCGGGACGGCGCAACCTGCGCCTGCGTGACGCGGCCGGCCCCGGGGGCGGCCGCCGTACCCGGGAGGCGCGGGTCGGCGAAGCCCTCGAGCGGGTCGGGATGACCGGCGTCGACGACCGGCCGGTGAAGGCGTACTCGCTCGGTATGAAGCAGCGGCTCGGCCTCGCCGCGGCGCTGCTGCGCAAGCCCGACCTGCTGATCCTCGACGAGCCCACGAATGGCCTCGACCCGCAGGGGATCCTCGAGATCCGGACGCTCCTGCACGAGCTCAACGCCCAGGGCACGACGGTCTTCATGTCCAGTCACCTGCTGACCGAGATCGAGGCGCTCTGCACCCGGGTCGGGGTGATCAGCGGCGGCAAGCTCGTCGTGCAGGACGACCTGGACACGCTGCGTACGCCGACCGGGGAGGTCTTCATCCGCACCGCCGACATGGCGCAGGCGACCGGGCTGCTCGGGCAGTCCGTGCTGCGCCGCGACGGGGAGGACGGCCTGTACGTCCGCAGCGACGACCCGGCCGCGCTGAACGCGATCCTCGTCGGCCGCGGCGTCCGCATCAGCGAGCTGCAGGTACGCCGCCGCTCCCTCGAGGACGTCTTCCTCGCCAGTACGCGCTCGAGCGTGTTCTCGTGATCGCCGTCGAGCTGCGGCTGCTCGCCCGCAAGCCGCGTACGTGGATCTCGCTGCTGATCCTCATCGCCCTTCCGGTGACCGTCGCGATCTTCCTCGCCGCGACTAAGCTGGCCCCGGCGCCGGGGACGGGTCCGGCGCTGCTCTCGCAGGTGCTGAGCAACGGCACGCTCTTCGCCGCCGCCGCGCTGGCGGTCGACCTCGTGCCGCTGCTGCCGCTGTCGGTGCTGGTCGTCGCCGGTGACGCCATCGCGGGGGAGGCGAGCACCGGCACGCTGCGCTACCTGCTGACCCGCCCGGTGGGGCGCAGCAAGCTGCTGGTGGCGAAGCTGGTCTCGATCATCACGTACGTGCTGGTCGCGGTCATCTCGGTGGCGCTGTCGGGCTACCTGGCCGGCGTCATCCTGTTCGGCAGCTCCGGATCGATCACGACGGTCTCCGGCGGGGAGCCGCTCACGCCCGGCCAGACCGCCACCCGGATCCTGCTCACCGTCCTGTACGTCGGGGTCTCGATGCTCGGGGTCGCGGCGTTCGCCCTCTTCCTGTCGACGCTGTTCGACAACTCGCTCGGCGCAGCGCTGGGCGGCTTCGCCATCCTCATCGCGTCGACGACGCTCGACGCCCTGGACGCCGCAGGCGTGGTGCAGCCGTACCTGCCGACCCACTACTGGCTCAAGTTCATCGACCTGTTCCGCAATCCGGTGCTCTGGCGCGACATCGAACGCGGGGTGCTCCTGCAGCTGGGCTACGTCGCCGTGCTGCTCGGCGCAGCCTGGGCGGTCTTCATGACCAAAGACATCAAGAGCTGAGGGGCGACAGCCCGGGCGATACCCTCGGGGACGTGGTTGGGAAATCCTGTGGTTGCTGAGCTGGCCGACGAGCTGAAGCAGTTGGACGGCATGCTCAACGGAGTCGAGCAGGTACTCGATCTGCCCGGCCTACACGAGCAGCTCGCCAAGCTCGAGGAGACGGCGGCCGACCCGGAGCTGTGGAGCGACCAGGGCCGAGCGCAGAAGATCACGAGCGACCTCTCGCGCATCCGCGCCGACATCAACCGGGTCGAGGGCCTGCGCGCCCGGATCGACGACGCGGTGGCCGCTGTCGAGCTGGACGACCCCGACCTGATCACGGAGGCCGTCGCCTCGCTGCCGACGCTGCAGAAGGAAGTGCAGTCGCTCGAGGTGCGCACCCTGCTGTCCGGTGAGTACGACTCCCGCGGCGCGATCGTGCAGCTCTCGGCCGGTGCCGGCGGGGTCGACGCCGCCGACTGGACCGAGATGATGATGCGGATGTATCTGCGCTGGGCGGAGCGCCGCGGCTGGCCGACGGAGGTGCTCGACACCTCCTACGCCGAAGAGGCGGGCCTGAAGAGCGCCACCTTCAAGGTGACGGCGCCGTTCGCCTACGGCACGCTGCGCAGCGAGCACGGCGTGCATCGGCTTGTGCGGATCAGCCCGTTCGACAACCAGTCGCGACGTCAGACGTCGTTCACCGGCGTCGAGGTCACCCCGATCGTCGAGACCAACGACGAGGTCGACATCGACGAGAAGGACCTGCGGATCGACATCTTCCGCAGCTCCGGCCCCGGTGGTCAGGGCGTCAACACCACCGACTCCGCCGTCCGCATCACCCATCTGCCGACCAACATCGTCGTCACCTGTCAGAACGAGCGCTCGCAGCTGCAGAACAAGGCGGCGGCGATGCAGGTGCTCGCGGGCAAGTTGCTCGAGCGCCAGCGTGAGGACGAGGCCGAGGAGCGGCACCGGCTGACCGGCGGCCCGCAGGTCGCCGGCTTCGGCTCGCAGATCCGCAGCTACGTGCTGCACCCGTACCAGATGGTGAAGGACCTGCGCACCGAGGAGGAGACCGGTAACACCGGCGCGGTGCTCGACGGTGACATCGACGGCTTCCTCGACGCGGAGATCCGCTGGCGGCGGGCCGGCGAGCTCTAGACCGTCAGCCCGCCTGGTGGGCGACGTAGACCAGCGCGAGCGCGAGCAGCACCAGCACAAACGCCAGCATCGGCAGCGACACGGTGAAGCGCGGCTCCTGCGACAGGTGCCGACGGGTCACCCGGCAGACCGAGCAACCGCCGTCGGCGACGATGCCGCCGCAATTGGCACAGGCGAGGTCGTCTCCGCGCAACGCAGATCCCCCTCAGCACACGTGTCGATCGTTCGTTATCCACAGTAAGCCCGCCCAGCTGGGAAGCGCCATGGAACTTCCGGGTGAAGATCACGTGGCCGACCTGGTCGAGAGCTGCACCGGGGGTGCTGTGCGTCGGCGGGTTGTCGCCGATAGGCGGCATGGCTCACCTACGCTCAGCTTCCCCGGGCCCACGTTGAGTTGCATCCCGCCAGCACCACCGTGAACTTTCGAGGCCACCAGTGATCCAGCTCAAATCCGTCACCAAGATCTATCCCGCGAATCCGCACCCTGCGCTTTCGGACGTCAGCGTGTCGATCAGCCGCGGTGAGTTCGCGTTCCTCGTGGGCACGTCGGGCTCCGGCAAGTCGACCTTCCTGCGCCTGCTGCTGCGCGAGGAGCTGCCGACGTACGGCACCGTCAGCGTCGCCGGACGTGACCTCACGCGGTTGTCGACGTGGAAGGTGCCGCAGCTGCGCCGGCAGATCGGCTGCGTCTTCCAGGACTTCCGGCTGCTGCCCGACCGCACCGTCTTCGCCAATATCGCCTTCGCCCCCGAGTCCATCGGCCGGCCGTCGTCGCAGATCCGCAAGCTGGTGCCCGAGGTGCTCGAGCTCGTCGGTCTCACCGGCAAGGCCGATCGCATGCCGAGCGAGCTGTCCGGCGGCGAGCAGCAGCGGGTGGCGATCGCCCGCGCCTTCATCAACCGTCCGTCTATGCTGCTCTGCGACGAGCCGACGGGAAACCTCGACCCGGGTACGGCGGTCGGCATCATGCGGCTGCTGGACCGGATCAACCGGGCGGGCACCACCGTCGTTATGGCCACGCACAACGCCGAGGTCGTCGACGCGATGCGGCGCCGGGTGATCGAGCTCGACGCGGGCCAGCTGGTGCGTGACCAGCAGCGCGGTGTGTACGGCAGCGGCGCCGCGGTCGGCTCCGGCTCCTCGAGCGCCACCCCGATGACGGTCGGGCTCCCGGCATGACCCCCGTGAAGCCGATCGTGCGCGACGCCGTCACCGGCCTGCGCCGCAACCTCGCCATGTCCATCGCTGTCGTGCTGTGCAGCGCCGTGTCGCTGGCCCTCTTCGGTGCCGGCCTGCTGCTCAACCGCCAGGTCGATATCACCAGCTCGCACCTGTTCGGCCGTGTCGAGCTCACCGTCTACCTCGACGACGGCATCAGCGTCGACGAGCAGAACGGGCTGGCCGACAAGTTGGCGCACGACCCGCTGGTGAGCCGGTCGACGTACGAGAGCAAGGACCAGGCGTACGCCGAATTCCAGCGGCTCTACAAGGACTCGCCGCAGCTGACCGCCGGGGTCACGCCCGACCTGCTGCCCGCGAGCTACCACGTCAAGTTGGTCGACCCGCAGAAGTACGACCAGGCGGCGTCCGAGTACCGTGGCCAGCCCGGGGTCGACACCGTGCAGGACTGGCGCGGCCGCTTGAAGGGCTTCTTCCGTTTCCTGCACGGCTTCCAGCTCGGGGCCTACGTGCTCGCCGCGGTGCAGGGCCTCGCCACGCTCGTGCTGCTCTACAACACCATCCGGATGTCGGCCCACGCCCGGCGGCGCGAGACGTCGAGCATGCGGCTCATCGGGGCGACCCGGCTGCACATCCAGCTGCCGTTCGTGCTGGAGAGCGCGATCGCGGGCCTCGCCGGTGGCCTCATCGCCGGCGGCACGCTGTACGCGTTGCGTGTCGTCCTGATCGACCACCGCTTCAGTCGACAACAGTTCACGCCCGTGCTCACCGCCGGCGACGTCTGGCAGGTCATCGCTTACGTGGTCATCGCTGGGGTCCTCGCGGCGGCGCTGATGGCGTTCCTCGCACTGCGCCGTCACGTGCGCGCCGCCGAGCCGAAGCCGCCGAGTCGAGCGCAGCGCCGTGCGGTGCCACCGCCGCGTTCCGCCCCCGCGTCCGAGTCGCCGCGCACTGTCGACGTGCGCGAACGCGTGATCACGGGTGGCGCTCGACACCGCTCGTAGACTTGGTGGGTGCCCAAGGAGAGCGGCCAGAAGATGGTCGCGCAAAACCGTCGGGCGCGCCACGACTACGCCATCCTCGACACCTACGAGGCGGGCCTGGTGCTCACCGGCACCGAGGTCAAGTCGCTACGCGAGGGGCGCGCCTCGATCACCGACGCGTACGCGCAGATCGAGAACGGCGAGGCGTGGCTGCTCGGCCTGCACATCCCGGAGTGGCTGTCGGCGTCGTGGACCAACCACGCCCCGCGGCGCAAGCGCAAGCTGCTGCTGCACCGCGACGAGATCGAGCGGCTGATCGGCAAGACGCGCGAAAGCGGCCTCACCATTATCCCGCTGTCGCTGTACTTCAAGGACGGCAAGGCCAAGGTCGAGATCGCCCTCGCCAAGGGCAAGAAGGCGTACGACCGGCGCCAGGACATGGCCACGCGTGACGCCACCCGTGAGGTGGAGCGCGAGCTGGGTCGGCGCCGTAAGGGCATGGGCTGATCCTGCTGTGATGGCCTGACCCTGCTGTGAAGGACTGACCTGCCGTGCCGGCGCTCGCAGTCCTGCTCTGGATCCCGGCGGTGCTGCTGCTGGACCGCAATGCCACCCTCGATCAGCAGCGGCTGCTCGGCCTCGCGTCCTGGGTGATCCTCGCGCTGCTGCTGTGGCGGGAGGACGCGCTCACCCGGCTGCAGGTCGGCGTCGTCGTGGTCTACGCCTCGCTCATCGAGTACACGTTCTCCGCGTTCCTGGAGACGTACGTGTATCGCCTGCACGGCACGTCGCTCGCGTTCTTCGACAAGGTGCCGAGCTTCGTCCCGCCGGGTCACGGCATGGTCTATCTCGCCGCCGTGGTGCTGGGACGGCGATTACCCCGCTGGTCGGTGCCGGCGGCCGCGGTCGGGGTGAGCGCGTACGCGATCTGGGGCCTGGCCTTCTCGCCACAGCTCGACGTGCTCGGCGCGCTGTGGGCCGGCTGCCTGCTCTGGTGGCTCGCCCGCGGGCGGGACAAGAAGGTCTACGCGGCCGCGTTCCTGGTGGTCACGTACCTGGAGATCCTCGGGACAAGTCTCGGCACCTGGACCTGGCAGACCACCGACCCGGTGCTGCACTGGATCCCCATCGGCAACCCACCGTCGGGCGCCGCGGGGGGCTACTGCTTCTTCGACGCCGCGGCCCTCGCGATCGCGCCGGTGCTGCTGCGCTGGATCCGATCCCGCTTCGGCGGCCCGGCCGAGCCGGAGCGGACCACGAACGCGGCTGCACCGGCGCCCGACGCGGTCGACGCCTGACGGAACGGCGCAGCGGGTAGACGGTGCAGGTGCGCGTCCTCCTCGTCCATCACACCCCGTCGCCCGGCATGCAGGAGCTGCTGGAGGAGGTGAAGCGGGGCGTCGGCGAGGTGGAGGGCGTCGAGCTCGTGGTGCGACCGGCGCTCACCTGCGGGGCGGCCGACGTGCTCGCGGCCGACGGCTACGTGCTGGGCACGCCGGCCAACATCGGCTACATGAGCGGCGCTCTCAAGCACTTCTTCGACCAGGTCTACTACCCCTGCCTCGACGCGACGGTGGGCCGGCCGTACGGCGTCTACGTGCACGGCGGCAACGAGGTCGAGGGTGCCGTGCGCGGCATCGAACGCATCACGACCGGCCTGCGCTGGTCAGCTGTACGGCCGTCGCTCGCGGTCGTCGGACCGGTCGGCCGGCAGGCGCGGGAGGACTGCTGGGAGCTCGGCGGTTTGGTCGCGGCAAGCGTCGCCGGGCTGGTCTGAGGGGTCAGGTCTCCAGCCGGACCCGCACGGCCACGAGGAGCTCATCGACGTACAGCCGGCTGTGGTCACGGCCGACGCGCAGAACGAGTGCCGACAACGCCGCCAGGCTGGCCACCGCGGTCTCCGCGGGGTACGCGCTCACGTGCCGGGCCACCGCAGCATCGGCCGCCACCACCCGGCCGGGGTCGATGGCGGCGTCCACGAAGGCGCCGACGACGTCCAAGGCATCAAGCAGCATCGCGCGGCTGGCCGGGTCGCTCATCGGCCGACCGTAGGCCCCTGCCCGGGCAGCTGGACAGTCGGTTTTGCTGAGCGGTACCTGAGGATGAGGCGGGCGGACCCTTTGAGTGGCTAGCGTCCGGGCCATGGTCGGTGGCGCTGGCGCTGGCCATGACGCTGGACCGCCTGCACCTCGGGCTGCGGCTGGCCACCGATGTCGGTGTCGCGCTGGTGCTGCTGCTGACGTTGGCTCCGCACGGCCTGACCGGCTCGTCATCGCGGCTGCTGATGGCGCTCGGGATCGCGGGGCGGCCGCGGTCGGGCTGCTGACGCTCGCCGCGGCGGCGGCACCCGTACGCCAGGCGTTACGGCTCACGCCGATCCGGGCCTACCTGGCGACGTGAAGGTCTTCCTGGGCCGAGTGGTCCGCCTCGTGTTCTGCCTGTCGGTGCTCAGCCTCGTCGGCATCGGCGCGTGCCTGGGGCTGTTCCTCCTCATTCGGCACAGCGCCCTCGGTGAGGGAGCCGCCGTGCACGGGTCGGCCAGCGCCTACCTGCGCGATGTTCGTGCCGGCCGCTACGCACAGGCGTACGCCCGGCTCTGCTCCGACGGAAACGTCGGCACCGCGCAGGCTTTCGCGGAGCGACTGCAACGTGACCGGGCGGCGGGCCACGGCTTGACCGGCTACGACCTGCACGTGACCGTCACGAAGGAGACCTTCGACCTCACCACCGCTGCCGGCTCGGCGACGTTCGCCGACGGCACCCGCGAGCCCGTGCAATACGAGCTGCGCAGGGTCGACGCCGGCGACCCCGGTTGCCTGCTGACGTTCGACGACCTCTCGGTGGGCTGAGGTCAGGCCCGGTCCGTCAGAGCGCGGCGGAACACCCGCAGGTCCTGCACGAACTGCTCCGGCCGCTCGAACGCCGCGAAGTGCCCACCACGCTCCTGCTCCACCCAGTGCACGATGTCGTAGCGCTTCTCGCCCCAGGCGCGCGGCGTCTGCATGAGCTCGTACGGGTGGTTCGCGTATCCGGTCGGCACGTCGACGCGGCCGGTCCACGGCTGGTCGGCGGCGTGGCCCTGGCGGGTGGATTCGGCGTACAGGCGGGCGGCGGAGCCGGCGGTGTTGGTGAGCCAGTACGCCATGACGTTGTCGAGCAGGCGGTCCCAGCCGAAGGTGGCGTCGAGCCCGCCCTCGTCGAGGTCGCTCCAGACCTGGAACTTCTCGAGGATCCAGGCGGCGATCCCGATGGGGGAGTCCGACAGCCCGTACGACAGCGTCTGCGGCTTGGTGCTCTGGATGGCCATGTATCCGGTGCCGTTGGCGATGCGTTCGGCGGCGACGCCGAAGCGGGCGAGCTCGGCCTCGGTGACGCCGCCCATCGGGTCCGGGTCGTCCGGCGGCGGGAAGGCGAAGAGCATGTTGAAGTGCACGCCGAGCAGGCGGTCGGCGTACGCCTCACCCATCCGCCGGGTGACGACGGCGCCCCAGTCGCCGCCCTGGGCGATGTAGCGGTCGTAGCCGAGCTGCTGCATGAGCTCGGCGACGGCGTCGGCGACCCGCCACACGTCGAAGTCGGGCGTGACGGTGGGGCCGGAGAAGCCGTAGCCGGGCATCGACGGCACCACGACGTGAAACGCGTCGGCCGGGTCGCCGCCGTACGCGGCCGGATCGGAAAGCGGGCCGATGACGTCGAGGAACTCGACGAAGGACCCCGGCCAGCCGTGGGTCAGCACGATGGGCGTCGCGTCGGGCTCGGGGGAGCGCACGTGCAGGAAATGCACCCGCTCGCCGGCCGCCTCCGTCACGAAGTTCGGCCAGGCGTTGATACGGGCCTCGCGCTCACGCCAGTCGTAGCGGTTGCGCCAGTGGTCGAGCACGTCGCGTACGACGTCGACCGGGATGCCGAAGGTCCACGGCTCACCCGGCGCCTGATCGGGCAGCCGCACCATGTCGAGGCGACGCTTCAGGTCGTCGAGGGTGGCGTCGTCGACGGCGACGGTGAACGGCTCAGGGCTGGCGACCATGGGTCAGGACCGTATCGTCCCGCCCCCGGCCGCTCACCAGGGCTCACGCGCTGGACGCAGCGGGCAGCGTCTGGGAACATGACGGACGCACCGGCCGTTGGCTTGGTGTGTTGCATGTTCCATCTACCAGGGGGTGACTGGCTTCGACTTCGGATGTCGTGGCAGGGGAAGCGGGCCGAGGATGAACAGTTATCTCGTTAACGATCTGTTCAAAAGAATAACTGCCAACAAGCAGCAGTCCGCTTACGCTCTCGCCGCCTGAGGCGAGTAGTTAAGCCGTCAGCCTGAGAGTTCCTCCGGCTCAGAGTCTGGCGTCGCTAGGAGGATCATCGTCTCGCCCGGTCACGGGGTGATTCGAAAAAACAAACAGTGACTGGGTCGACCACCGACTGGCCTGAGTGATCGGTGGGACCGAGGTCGTAAGTCAGGATGCGCCCGGAGAAGCCCTGTTTCGGTACCGAAGGACGCGGGTTCGATTCCCGCCACCTCCACCGAGAAAGCCCTCCGACCCAGCCGGGTCGGAGGGCTTCTTCATGTGCGCTCTCAGCTCATGGTGTCGACCGCTCAGACGAGCGGGGCGTTGACCGTCGCCATGGTCGCGATGAGCGCCGACGTGTACAGCCGGTCGGTGACGCTTCGGTACACAGCCGGGTCGCCGGCTCCGGCGGGGTCGTCGTTCCAGGAGCCCATGCCGCCGAAGACCCACGCGGCCTGCGCCGTCGCCAGCAGCCGCTGGGCCGGCTCCGGCCAGGTCGGGGGAAGCAGATCGGGATAGGACCCGCTGTTCAGGCTGCCGCGGCGTGCCGCCTGGAAGTGGTCGGCCCACCCGGACAGCCCGCTGGTGGCGGCGAATCGGGCCACCGCGACGAGCGACTGGTCCAGGTGGGCGGCGGCCTGATCGACCGGCGGGATCGACGGCTCCAGACCCGATACGGCGAGCTGCGTGTAGCGCACCAGCCAGATCCGCCGGTCCGGTGCGTTGCGGTCACCGACCGTCCAGTGGCCGGCCCACACAGAGCTCGCACCGGCGCCCGTCACCAGCAGGGCCCAGCGGCCGCTGTTGACGAACCCGGCCGTCTGCGCCTCCGCCTGCCCGGCCGGTGACCGGGGCGGTCCGAGCGCCATCCACACCCGGCGGGCGCCGGTCTCCTGCAGGTGGCGCAGCCACTGGTCGACGTCCTGGTGAACGCGCCCGTCGGTGCCCGCGAACTGCACGTCTGCCACGAACTGAAACGTCGAACCGAGCGGCTCCGCGCCACCTCCGCTCAATGCGAGCGTGCTGCGCGTCGCCACCTGGACGATCTGCGCGAGCTCGCCGTTCACGGCGCCC
The DNA here is from genome assembly GCA_965199805.1 of Frankiaceae bacterium. Taxonomy (GTDB): domain Bacteria; phylum Actinomycetota; class Actinomycetes; order Frankiales; family Frankiaceae; genus DATAZK01. Next base: position 2,675,558 of record CBDATO010000001.1, read on the forward strand.
ACCCTGCCACCAAATGGCGTCCTGGGCCGGGCGTGGGCTACAGCTCGGGGATCTGTCCCGACAGCGCCGTGTCGATGGCCTCGTCACCGAAGCGGGCGCGTACGAGGAAGTCCAGATAGGGCGCCTTCATCAGCTCGGCGCCGCCCTCGACGCCGAGGCTCTGCCCGGTCACCCACGAGGCCTCCGGCCCGCTGAGGTAGCGCACGGCGGCGCCGATGTCGTCGGGCACGCCGGTCCGCCCGAGCGGCTTCTCGGCGAGGAACGCCTCCATGGCCCGCGGGCTGGCGAAGAGGCCCTGCTGCTCGGGATGGGTCTTCACCAGGCCGGGACGCACGGCATTGATCCGGATCTTCAGCGGCGCGAGTTCGACCGCCGCGCCGCGGACCAGTCCCTCGACGCCCGCCTTGGACGTGTTGTAAAGCGCCAGGAACGGCCAGGGGATCTTGGCGGCGTCGGAGGAGATGCAGACGATCGAGCCGCCGCCGGCCTTCGACATGAACGGCGTCGCGTGCTTGATCACGAGGAAAGCCGACGTGATGTTCTTGGCCAGATCGGCCGTCACCTCGTCGGGCTCGAACATCAGCAGCGGCTTCATGTTGCCGCCGCCGACGACCGACACCGCGATGCCGAGCTTGCCGGTCAGCGACTCCGCGTACGCCATCGCGGCGTCGAGGTCCTGCGGGTTCATTGCATCGCCGGCGTACGTCTCGACGACGGCGTCTGAGCCGATCTCGGCCAAGATGGCGTCGCGCTTGGCCGCCAGAGTCTCCTCGGTCCGGCCCATGATTACCACCGACGCCCCGTCGCGCGCCAGCCACTTGGCCGACCCGCCACCGATGCCACCACCGCCGCCGGTGACCAGCGCTGAGGTGCCGCTCAAAGGCTTGGCAGTGTCGGGCATGGCGACTCCTTGCAGCGACGGGCGGTGGGCACCTGCCTACCCCAGCAGTACCGCCGGCTCGTCACCGGCTCTTGTATTCGCCGGGAACGAAGGGCCCGATCCGGAACAGATGACCCGGTTGCTCCACCCCGAAGGTGTAGGAGAGGCCGCCGCAGTCCTGCAGTCCCGACTGGCCCAGCGCGGGGAGGGCGACGGTCGCGGTCGTGCTCGTGGCGCGGAATCGCATCTCCATCCGGGTGATGGACGTGCCGTCCCCGCCGCAGGCGCTCTTGACGACGACGAAGTGAGCTGACGATCCGGGAGCGATGCTGACGACGCCGGCCGTGTCGGTGATCGACGGGCCCCCGTTCTGGACGATTCCCCGTACGTCCCGCCCGTCGCTGAACGTGACCTCGGGATACCCGATGACTACACATGGCGCGGCGCCGGTGTTGCGGACGTTCACGACGGCGGATGCCTCGTTGGGCACCCGCGCCAAGGATCCTGCGTACGCGACCGCCAGTTGATCGTCCGTGCAGGCCGGTGTCGCGCCGAGGTAGTGGTCGGGATCGAGCGGGGCCAACCGTTCGATGTCCTGCCGAAGCGCCTCGGTCGGGACGCTCGACGCACCGCCACCAGCCGTGACGAGTCCACATTTCCCGGCGATGACGTACGAGGTGAGGGCGCCGTCGTCGCCGGTGACGGTCATGAGGACGGCCGAGACGCCGAAACCCTGGTCACAGCCGGGGAGCGAGGTGTCGGCCGGCGACAGTGAGCGGAGGTCGTCGAGCAGCCGTGCGGTCGCTGCGCGCTCGCTGACGACGGTGCGCAGGATGCTGCCTGCGGTGTCCATGCCCGGACGCTGGATGCGGACGGTCGTCGCCGACCCCGGTACGGCAAGTCGATCTTCCGCCGGAACCTTGATCCGCTCGAGTAGCTCGCGGGCCGTCGCCTCGTCCGGTGCCGCGGAGGTGACCGCAGCGTTCAGCCGCGGGAATGTCAGCCTTAGCTTGGCTGCACCGCGGGAGGCGATCGTGTCGAGGAAGGCCGGCTCGCCGTGCCAGGTGACCGGCTTGCCCGACCAGCCGGTCACGTACTGCCGGTTCCAGATGCTCGACAGGGTCACGAAGCTTCGTGGTGACACCGACGCCGGAATCATGGGGCAACCGATCGGACCCAGGTATTCGTCCGCGCCGCCTCCACCGACGACCGTGCGGTCGGGTGGGTCCCCGCAGTAGACGCCGGTGCTGTGCCTCCAACCGGCCGGCATGGCGTACGTAAGGCCACCCTGGCGGATTTCGTTCCGGGCCAGTGTCGGTATCGGTGCGGGAGTCGGCTCGGTCGTGATCACATCCGGCCCCGCATCCGGCGAGCTGCCCGTCAGGCCGACCGCGAGTCCCGCACCGGTGGCCACGAGCACGGCGGCGCCGGCGGCCGCCACGCGCGTACGCATCCGCCGGCGTCGGGCCAGTCGCACGACCGGCTCGTACGTCAATGGCTCGGCCGGCGGGACGGCTCCGTGCAGCAGCTCCGACAAGCGTTCCTCGACCCGGCTCATGGGGCCACCTCCTCGTCGTGCAGTGCGGCCCCGGTCTGGATGAGCTCCGACGTGCGCAGCTTGGCCAGCGCCTTCGCGGTCTGGCTCTTGACGGTGCCGATCGAGCAGCTCATCGCCGCGGCGACCTGGGCTTCGGTGAGGTCGTCGAAGAAGCGCAGCACGATCACGGCGCGTTGCCGCCGGGGGAGCGAAGCCAGAGCACGGCCAACATCGGCGCGTAGCTCGGCGGACGCATACGCGTCGTGGATGTCGGCCCGGTCCGGCAGCTCCCCGGTGGGGAACTCACCCGTCCAGCGGCGGCGTCGCCAGGAGACGAAGGTCGAGACCAAGGCCCGGCGGACGTACGCCTCGGCCGCCTGCCGGTGCTCCAGCCCCGACCAGCGCGGATAGGTCTTGGCCAGGGCGGTCTGCAGCAGGTCCTGCGCGGTCGCCCGGTCACCGGTCAGCAGCCACGCGCTCTGCAGCAACGCGGCGGACCGCGCCTGCACGAACTCGCGGAACCCGTCCGGCTCACCCACGTCGATCCTCCTGGCGTCCATCTATAGACGCGGTGGAGGGGGCGAATGGTTGTCCGACCGCTCAAGCTCAGCTTGCGGTGGGATCGGCCTCCGCTGTCACGTTGACCTCCGGGCCGGTCGCGCGGAACCGGGCGGGCAGCTCGGGGATGCCGTACGCGGTGCGCAGTTCGGCCAGCGGGCGCTCGGCTTCGATGAAGAAGTCCCAGGCCGGGCCGAGGACGTCGGTGCTGGTCAGCGCGCCGCGGCGTTCGGCGTACAGGAACTTCCACGGGTCGAGCGCGCCGTGCTGGGCGCCGATCCCGTTGACCTCCTGGCCGACGTGCCATTGCACGATCACGGGCAGCAGGTGGGCGCCGAGCGCATGGGTGCGGTGCATGCGGCCGGTGAAGGTGCTGACGAGGATCTCGCCTTGGATCGAGGTGTCGTACTCCGACAGCACGTGGATCGAGTCGTGCCGGATGGAGAACGACTCGGCGAACGCGCCCTCGACGCCCGGCAGGCGGAATCCGTGCCGCCGGAAGTGGGCCCAGAGCGCCCGGCCGAAGCTTTCCTCCGGGAAGCCTTCGAGTGCTTCGTAGCGCGCGTGCAGCTTCTTGTCGGCGTCGGTCCGGCCGGTGTAGGGCAGCAGGTCGGGCGCTTCACCCGGCGCCGCGAGGCCGGGGAAGGTCGCCGCGTTGATGACCACCATCAGCTGCATCGCCTCGTCCATCCGGCCGGCGGCGATGAGTTCGAGCTCGGTGGTCCACGGGTCGTCGACGCAAAGAGCGGCGGCGTACTCGAGGGCGAGGCGAAGGCGTACCGGATCGAGCGCCCCGTCGACCAGCGCGGCAACCGCGATGAGCTCGGCCGCGCGACGGGCATCCGCCGGATCGGGCAGGCAGGCGGCGAGCGACTCCGGCGCCAGGTCGGGCGACGCGGAGGCCGCCGGACAGCCGTAGACGAGCTCAGCCGCAGCGGCGAGGAACCGACCGCCAAGCGAGTCATCACGTGTGGGCTCGGCGACCACCGCGCGGATGCCGCCGAGCACGGCCGTCGCGACGTCGGGGCCCACGAGCATGTCGTTCACCGTCACCCTGAAGGTGTCGACAGCCGACCCGGGATCTTGATCGCGAGGGGATGGCGAGATTCCCCAGGACCGTGATAACGGTGTGATGTAACGTCCCCGCCGTGCGCGCCTGGCAGGTACATGAGCATGGAAGTCCCGCGTCTGTCCTTCGACTCGTGGACATCGACGAGCCGGTCCCGGCGGCGGGTGAGGTGCGCCTGCGGGTGCGGGCGGCGGCGATCGGCATGCCCGACGTCTTCATGTGCCGCGACGAGTACGCCTTCAAGCCGCCGATCCCGTTCGTGCCGGGGCAGGAGGTCTGCGGCACCGTCGAGGCGGTCGGCGAGGGCGTCGACATCCCGATCGGAACGCGCCTGATGGCGGTCACGAACTTCTACGACGGCCGCGGCGGGTTCGCCGAGCAGACCATCGGGCGGGCCGAGTCGGCCTACCGCGTGCCGGAGGGGATGAGCGACGTGGACGCCGCGTCGTTCCGTATCGGCTTCTCCACCGCTTGGATGGGGCTCGTGCGTCGCGGGCAGCTGAAGGCCGGGGAGACGCTGCTCGTCCTGGGCGCGGCCGGCGGCTCGGGTGCGACGGCGGTGCAGCTCGGACGCGCGCTCAGTGCCCGGGTGATCGCGGTCGCGTCAGGTCAGGAGAAGCTCGACTTCTGCCGCCGGCTCGGCGCCGAGGTGGGCATCGACCGCAGCCGTGAGCAGGTCGTCGAGGCCGTGCTCGCCGCGACCGACGGCAAGGGCGTCGACGTCATCTACGACCCGGTCGGCGGGGAGCTGGGGGAGCAGTCGCTGAAGGCGCTCGCGTCGTTCGGGCGGTTCCTGGCCATCGGTTTCGCCAGCGGACGTTGGCCCGTATTCGACGTGCACGACTTCGTCTGGCGTAACCAGTCGATGCTCGGCGTCATCGCTGGCGGCGTCTCCCGCGAGGAGGGCGATGCCGACCACGAGGCGATGCTGGCGCTCGCGGCGGACGGCAAGCTCGAGGGCTTCGCGCAGACCGCCCCGTTCGAGGACCTCCCGCAGGCGGTCGAGGCCGTCGCGTCGGGCTCGGTGGTCGGCAAGTACGTGGTAACCGTCAGCAGCTGACGGTCCTCAGCCCCGCTGGCTGTTGCGCAGGAACGCGGCCAGTGAGTGCCGCCGCCAACGCGCGAGGCGCCAGGCCACGGCGTGTCCGAGGTGCACCATCAGCGTCGACATGATGATCGCCACCACGGAGGCGAGCACCAGGCCGGTGGCGCTGGGATGGCTGAGCCCCTGGTGCGGCCCGCTGGTGAGCCGCAGCACGCCGAGCGCCGGATAGATCACCGCACTGGCGATGAACGGCACCGACACGTACGGCAGCAGGATCAGCGTCAGCCACCGTGCCTGGCGCACGACGAGGTGCCGGTTGTCCCACCGCCAGCGCACTGGCAGCTGGTGGTACGGCAGCAGCAGCCCCTGCCAGGACGCGACCGCGAGTGTGCCGAGCGGCGCCACGAAGACGAGCAGGCAAATGAAGATCACCAGGCCGTAGTGGCTGCGGTCGACGCCGAGCGAGACGGCGAAGATCGAGCAGATCACCCCGACGATCGCTCCGAGCACGAGGTGCTTGGCCCAGAGGAATCGTCGCAGCAGCCGGCGGCTGTCGAGCACGCGCAGCGCGAGGGTCGAGTCGCAGCCGAAGACGTTCGTCGCCGGGGTGTCCGCGAGCATCCAGAAGCACAACACGATGGGGAACGCCTGCGGCGCGCGCAGCGAGAAGAGCCAGTCCTTGAGCCCCTGCGGCAGGACGTACCAGCCGACGCAGACCAGCACCAGGTTGAGCAGGCAGGTCGCCAGCTCGTCGAACGGCAGGCGGAAGACGCGGCGCAATTCCTGCCGGACGAACCAGCCCAGCGTCAGGTTGCGCTCGGCAGCCGGCGCGTCCACTACGCCGGTCGCTGCACCGGCGACGGAGGCCATACCGCTCATGTCCTTCGGTTATCGGCCGCAACCGGCGCAGATGGATGCGCGGACCCTCTAGGATCCGCGCTCAGCTTCCAGGTCAACCGCGCACGTACGCGAGTGCTTCCTCGGCGAGCGCTTCCCACAGCTCGGGGTCGGCCTCGCGGACAGCGACCCACTCCCGCCAAGGAGTGTGGGCCTCGGTCTTGCGAAAGGGCACACCGGTGTCGTCGGCGACGAGCTCGCGTACGCGAGGCGGCGGCAGCTTCACGGTGAGCAGGCCCCGCGACAGCATCGCGAAGATCGTGCCGTCGACGCGCAGAGCCCCGGCGCCGAAGCCGCGCTGCGGCCCGTCGGCAGGCAGGGTGACACGATCGCGGCCGGCGAAGCCTTCTGCCAGCTGGGCGAAGAGCAGCTTCACGTCGACCGGCGGGCTCGTCACGCCACCCACCTCACCGCGGCGGGCACCGGCCCGTCAACAATGGCGCCCATGCGCGGCGCGGTGGTCAACGAGCAGGGCTCCTTCGACATCGAGACGATGCCCGACCCCGTCCCCGGCCCGGGTGAGCTGCTCCTGCGGGTGGCCGGCTGCGGGGTCTGCGGGAGCGACCTGAAGCTGCTGGAGCACCCGCGGGTCGGCGCGATCATGGGCCACGAGTTCGCCGGCGAGGTCGTCGCCCGCGGTGCCGGGGTGGACGCGGGCTGGTCGGACGGCACGCTGGTGGCCGCGCTGCCGATCATCGGCTGCGGTGTCTGCCTCGCCTGCCTGGACGGGGCTCCCGCGCACTGCTCCGGCGGGCCCGACCTGCTGGGCGTCACCGGCGGCGCCGGCGCCTTCGCCGAGCTCGTACGCGTGTCCGCCGCCGAGGCGTTCGCCCTCCCCAGCCAGGTGGACGCTGAGATCGCCCCGCTGGTCGAGCCGCTGTCGGTCGGGTTGCACTCGGTGGTGGCGGGCGACGTGCAGCCCGGCGACCGGGTGGCCATCGCCGGCGCCGGCCCGGTCGGCCTCGCCGTCCTGCTCTGGCTGCGCGACCGCGGGGTCGCCGAGATCGTGGTCAGCGACCCGGTGGCCTCCCGCCGGCAGCTGGCGCTGCAGCTCGGCGCCACCGCCGTCATCGATCCCAGCCAGGTGTCCCTCGCCGAAGGTGCGACGGACGCGCTCGGCCGCCCGGCCCACGTCGTCTTCGAGTGCGTCGGACGTCCCGGCGTGCTCGCGACCTGCATCGACGCAGCCGGCGTCGGCGGGCGGGTGGTGGTCGCCGGTGGCGCGTCCGCTCCGGACACGTTCATCCCGGCGCTGGCGCTGATGAAGGAGCTGTCGCTGCGCTTCGCCGTCTACTACCGGCGCAGCGAGTGGGCCCACACCGTGCGCCGGCTGGCCCAGGGAGCCATCGACCCGCGTCTGCTGCTGACCCGCCGGGCCGGGCTCGCCGACATCGCCAGTGCGGTCGCCGATCTGCGCGCCCACCCCGAGGGGCAGACCAAGGTCGTCATCGACCCGACCATCGGCTGACGGCAGTTACGCGACCGCGTCCAGCCCGCTGGTGCGGGTGACCGTCGTGCGGGCGATCACCCGGCCGCGGCGGATGACGATGCGGTCCTCCGGCGCCTCCGCGACGGCGTCGACCAGGCTGCCCGCCCGCACCGCAAGCAGGTCGGCGGCGAGGCCCGGCTCCGGACCGGCCGGTGGCAGCCGCATCACGTGCCGGGCGCCGGCGCTCACCGCCGCGTACGCCTCCTCCGCCGTCAGATGCCCGGCCGCGACCAGCAGCGATGCCACCTCGAGCGGGTCACCCCGGCCCATGGCGTTGAACGGGTCGCGGATGTTGTCGGTGCCGGCCGCGAGCGGCACCCCGCCGCGCAGCAGCGCCCGTACGGCGGTCAGCCCGCGTGGCGGTGCGATCTCGTGCTCGCGGGCCTGCAGGTAGAGGTTGGTGAGCGGGAGCGTCACGACGCCGACGTCCGCCGCGCGCAGCGCCTCGACGGCGTCGTCGCGGACGGCCGCCTCCTGCATGCCGAGGCTGACGCAGTGGCTCGCCGTCACCAGGCCGCTCATGCCGAGCCGCAGCGTCTCGCGTCCGATCAGGCCGAGCGTCGCGGCGGCCGGGTCCAGGTCCTCGTCGACGTGCAGATCGACGGGCAACCCCGCGTCTGCGGCGAGCCGGAGCATCCGTAGCGTCGCCGCCGCCGGGTCGGGCGCGCTGTGCGGGGCGCCGCCGAGCCGGTCGACCCCGGCGGCGATGCCGGCCGCGATGACGTCGTCGGCGGTGTCGCCCTTGGTGAGCAGCACGACCTCGATGTCGAGCACGTCGGCGAGCTCGTCGCGCAGGGCCACCAGTACCCGGGTGGAGCGCAGCGGATCGGCCCCGCTGCAGATATTGGCGTGGGTACGGATGGCCGTGACCCCGTGCCCGGTCAGCAGGCGTACCGCGCGCAGCGCGCGTTGCCGCAGGTCGGCGGGGTCGATGTCGGCGCTGTAGACCGACCACGCGCGTACGGCGGACGGCAGGTCGCCGTACCCCACCCCGAGCCGTGCCCAGGTGTAGACCTTGTCCAGGTGGGCGTGCGGCTCGGCCGGCGCCGGCAGCAGCAGGTAGCCCGCCAGGTCCAGCTCGGAGTCCGAGGGCGGCGGGGTGAGCGCGCTGTCCGTGACCGCTGCGACGGTGGCGCCGTCGAGGTGGACGTCGACCGTGCGTCCGTCGGCCAGCCGGGCTCCCCGGAGCAGCGTCAGGGCCGGCGGTTGTGCAGTCGTCACGTCCCGAGGATGCCTCGGTCGCGTTCCGGCCGTATGACGGCGAGGTCAGGGCCGAAACGTGCCGCTAACCTGCGCGAGAACGCAGCGCAGCAGGCGGCGGGCAGGCTCGGAGGGTATGGCGTCCGAGAGCACCGCTGGCGAGCCCTATGACCTCCACGAGCTCGGCCGGGAGAGCCGGATGGGCGGCCTCGGGAGCGAGACGTCGCAGCGCATGCTGCGCCAGATCGACATGACCGACTGGACCCGCCGCCGGGTGCAGATCTGCGACGAGGTCTGGGACGCCGCCCGCGACACCGGCTTCTTCCAGCTGGTCAACACCGGCATCGATCCGGACGTGGTCGCGGAGGCGTTCGAGCTGGCGGCCGGGTTCTTCGCGCTCCCCGACGAGGCGAAGGCGCAGCTGCCGTTCGACCGGACGATCAACGCCGGCTGGGAGACGCGCAGCCAGGTGCGGCCGTCCACCCGCAGCGCCGATGCCAAGGAGTCCTACCAGATCACCCGCCCGCACATGTCCGCGCTCTGGCCGGACGAGAGCGCACTGCCGGGCTTCCGGGAGCGGCTGCTCGCGCTGGAGGCCACCTGCTGGCAGGTGGCGATGCGGGTGCTGTCGTGCTTCGCCGACAAGCTCGGCTTCCCGCTCGACTTCTTCACGATGGCGCACGACCCGGGTGCCCCGAGCTACCAGTCGACGCTCCGGCTGCTGCACTACTTCCCGGTCGACCTGACCGATGCCGGCGCCGAGCACCAGTGGCGGGCCGGTGCGCATACCGACTTCGACTGCCTCACGCTGCTGTTCCAGCAGCCCGGTCAGGGCGGCCTGCAGGTGCTGCCCGGCAGCGAGGCCGATTCGGAGTCGTGGACCCCGGTGCCGGCGACGGCCGACGCGATCACCTGCAACATCGGCGACATGCTGATGCGGTGGAGCGACGACCTGCTGCCGTCGAACTTCCACCGGGTGAAGGCCCCGCTGGGCGAGCGGGTCGGTGACCGCTACAGCATCGCGTTCTTCGCCCAGGCCAACCGTGACGTGCTGATCGAGGGGCCGCAGCATCGCTACCCACCCATCACCGCCGAGGACTACCTCAAGCAGCGGGTCGCCGCCAACTTCGCCGCCCTGTGACGGGCTCGTTCCGCGGCCTCGCGTACACGGACGCCGGCGCCGGGCTGCCCGTTCTGCTCACCCACGGCGTCGGCTTCGACAGCAGCGTCTTCGGCGAGCAGGTCGCGGTGCTGCTGGCCCTCGGCTGCCGGGTGCTCACGGTGGACGCCCCCGGTCACGGCGGCTCGGCGCCCGCGCCCGAGCACTGGACCCACGCCGCTTTCGCCGACGACCTGGCGGCGCTGCTGACGGCTCGCCAGGTCGATCCGGCCGTGATCGTCGGGCACAGCCAGGGCGGCTGGGTCGGGCTGCACCTGGCCCTGCGCCACCCCGCCCGCGTACGCGGCCTCGTCCTGCTTGCCGCCTCTGCCGATGCGTACCCACCCGAGGCGGTGGCGCCGCTGCGGGAGGCCGTGGCCGCCTGGGTCGTGGGGACCCCGCTGCCGGGCTACGCGCATTCGCAGGCGCTGAACAACTTCGGCGGGAGCGAAGGAGCGGCTGCCCGCTGGGTCGCCCGCTGGGCGGAGGAGGACCCGGCGCGCTACGTGGCCGGCTACGAGGCGCTGGTGACACGTCCCGACCTGCGTCCGGAGCTGGGCCGGATCACCGTGCCGTGCCTGGTGGTGGTGGCGGAGCACGACCCGTGGATCCCCGCGGCCGAGGCCGCCGCGACCGCCGCTCAGCTACCGGACGCGAGCTTCGAGGTGATCGCCGGGGCCTGGCACACCTTCATGGAGACCCACCCCGCGCAGACGAACCGTGCGCTGACGGAGTTCGTCACCCGTCGATGGCCGCCTGCGGCCGGCCCTGCGCATCCTGCATGAGCCGCACCGCCACCTCGCGCAGCTTCACGTGCTCACGCTGGGAGAAGTCGACCAGCATCTTGAACGCCTGCTGCTCGGTGATCTTGAACCGCTCGACCAGCAGACCCTTGGCCTGACCGATGACGTCACGATTGCGCAGCGCCTCGCCGAAGTCGTAGTCGTTCGCGGCGTTGCGCAGGGCGATACCGGCATGAGTGGCGAAGAGCTCGCCCATGACCTCGGACTCGGTGTCGAACGCGCAGGGCTGCCGGCTCCATAGGCTGAGCGAGCCCGTCACGTGGCTGCCGGCGTACAGGCGGAAGGACAGGCCGCTCGCGATCCCGAGCTCGGCCGCCAGCTTGGCGAAGGCCGGCCAGCGGGTCTCGTCGGCCACGTCGTCCATGCGCACGACGCCGGCCTCGGTGTTGAAGATCGCCTCCAGGCACGGTCCGTGGCCGGCCTGGGTCTGCGCCAGGTTGATGCGGTCGACGATGTCGTCGGTGGAGATGTGCGGTTCCATGATCTTGCGGCCGCGGGCCTGGGAGATCCCGGCGTAATCGGCGCCGGGCACGCTCTCCACAGCCGTCTGCACGACGGTCTGCAGCAGAGGATCGAGACCATCGACGGTGCTCAGCGTGCGCGCCAGGGCCGCCATCGATTCGGCGATGCTCCAGGATTCGTTGACTGACATTTGGCCCGAATCCTATGACGGCTATCGTGCCGCATGGCTTCCCTTGGCTACTTCGAGATCCAGGTCGACGATCCCGCCCGTGCGATGGCTTTCTACGGCCAGGTCTTCGGCTGGACGTTCCGGCAGACGATGACCACGCCGATCGACTACTGGGAGATCGACGACGCGGGGACGCCGGGCGGCCTGCTCGGTCGGCCGGTGCCGGTCCCGGAAGGCCCGGCCGGGACGAACGCGTACACGTGCTCGATGCTCGTCGACGACTTCGATGCCACAGCGGCAACCGTGCTGTCGGCGGGCGGGATCGTGGCGATGGAGAAGTTCGCCATCCCCGGGCGCTGCTGGCAGGGCTACTTCCAGGACCCGGAGCGCAATACGTTCGGCGTCTTCGAGGTGGACGAGGCCGCCGCCTGAGCGGAGGAAATGAAACCTGCATTTGCGGTGGTGGTCACACGGAGTTCACCCGCGGTCGCAATGCTCAACAGGGTGACTAGGCGACCACGAGGAACCTGCCACGTCTGCCGTCACCAGTGGAGAGGTCGCTGGGTGGGCGACGTGTTGATCCTGACCGGCCATGCAGCACATGACCAGGTCTCGGACGAGTGTCCGGGCTCCGGCACCCCCGCGCTGCTCGAGGGTGCGTACGAGCCGACACCGGCGCCACCGCTCGCGCGAGCGAGATCGGTGACGCGGCGGCGCATCCCGGTGGAGGCGCACACCGGCTGACGGCTGAGGTGACGCTCGCCGCACGGGGCGGCGGGCCACCGGCCGTCTTCGGCACTATCGGGTGATGACCGACGTCCGCTCCCGCCTGATCCCGGTCAAGGTGCCGAAGGGCGCCTCAGCGGCCGTGCTCGTGCTGCACGGCGGGGCGGACCGTACGCAGAGTGCCGAGGGCGTCCTGGTGCGCCCCACCCAGCTGTCGGTGCTGCGCATGATCCCGGTCGCCGACCGCGTCGCGCGCGCCGGCCGGGGGCAACTCGCGGTCTACCGCGTGCTCAACTCGGTGCGCGGGTGGAACCAGGCCAGCACGCCGGTCGACGACGCCCGCTGGGCGATGGCCGAGGTGCGCCGCGAGCTCGGTGACGAGACCGACTTCGGCCTCGTGGGTCACTCGCTGGGCGGACGCGCTGCGCTGCTCGCCGCCGGCGAGCCGGGGGTCCGCAGTGTCGTCGCGCTGGCGCCGTGGGTCTATCCGAACGACCGCCCGACGCGTACGGAGGGCCGGCGCTTCCTCTTCGTGCACGGCACCCGCGACCGGATCGCGAGCCCGAAGCGATCAGCCGCCGTCGCGCAGGGGCTCGCCCCGCACGCCGCCTACATCAGCGTGGAGGGCGGCACCCACGCGATGCTGCGCCACCATGCGCAGTTCGACGGCTACGCGGCCGCCTTCACCGCGGCGGTGCTGACCGGCCACCCGGCAAAGGGGCCGGTCGCCCGGGCCCTCGACGGCGAGCAGTGGCAGGACGTCTGAGCCGGACCGGCCCGGCGGTGTGCTGAAGTGCCTGTCATGCCCGTCGTAGAAATCACCAGGACCACCCCGGCGATCAGCACCATCACGCTGAACCGTCCGGAGCGGCTCAACGCGATGTCGTTCGAGCTGGTCGCCGAGCTGCACACCGCGCTCGACACGGTCGCCGCCGACACCGACTGCAAGGTCGTCGTGCTCACCGGGGCCGGCCGCGGCTTCTGCGCCGGGCTCGACCTGCGCGAGCACGGCGCGGTGCCGGCGCCCGGCGAGCACCCGCGGATCAACAAGGCGATCGACGGCCAGGCGTTCATGTCGAACCTGACCGTGCATCTGCGCCAGACCCCGCAGGTGGTGGTGGCCGCCGTGAACGGCGTGGCCTTCGGCGGCGGGCTCGCCATCGCCAGCGCCTGCGACGTCCGCATCGCCGGCGAGTCGGCGCGCTTCTGCTCGGCGTTCATCCGCACCGGGCTCACCGGCACCGACATCGGGATCAGCTACCTGTTGCCGCAGCTCATCGGCGTCTCGCGAGCGGCCGACCTGATCTACTCCGGCCGCGAGATCGACGCGGCGACGGCCGAGCGCATGGGGCTGGTGTCCCAGGTGGTGCCGGACGACGGCCTGCAGGAGGCGGCGCTCGCGTACGCGGAAATGGTGGCGGCCCACAGCCACACCGGCCTCACGCTGACCAAGGAGGTGCTGTGGCACAACGTCGACGCCTCGTCGCTGCCCGCGGCCATCGCCATGGAGAACCGCAACCAGTCGCTCGCCATGCACTCGCCGGAGGTACGCGAGCACATGGCCAACTACTCAAAGCGCGTCCGCAAGTAGGGGCAAGCAAAAGGCGGGCCCCCCGTGAGGGGGACCCGCCTGCTTGCTTGCGCGGGATGGTCAGGCAGCGCCGATGGCGGCGGTGACCGGCAGCACGGTCGGCCACTCGATGTCCGGCAGCGGCTTGGAGAACATGTCGTACTTGGGCTTCGCGGTCGCCCGGTACTTGTCGGTGGAGTGCACCGGGTCGGGGTCGTGCTGGCGGATGACCTGGTCGCCGAAGGTCTCGAGCAGCTCGAGGATCTCGTCGCGGTGCAGATCCTGCGGCATGCCGAAGACCAACTGGTCGCAGCCGACCGAGCTGTAGGCCGTCAGCTGCTCGGAGACCTCTTCGGGGTTGCCGACCAGCATGTAACCGCCCGCGATGAGGCTGTCGAGGAACGCGTCGGGGTCGTTGCCGGCGATGTCACGCAGCACGAGCGGCGAGCCCGGCCAGGTGATGGCGTCCTGCGACTTCGGCATGGTGTCGTGGTAGAGGTTCACCATCGTCACCAGGTAGCCGCTGACCCGGTCGAGCGCGATCTTGCGGGCCTTCTCGCGGTCCTCGAAGCAGATGACGGCGTTGGTCATCATCACGTTGTCGTTCTTGAACTGACCGAGCGGCTCGGTGCAGTTGGCGACCGCTTCCTTGTAGGCGTCGATACGGCCCTTGAGGTTGAAGATCGGCTCGAAGTTGAACGCGATGGCGCCGATGCCGAGCTCACCCGCGCGGGCGAAGGTCGGCGGGTTGCCGCAGGCGACCCAGATCGGCGGGTGACCCTTGCCGTACGGCTTGGGAAGGATGTTGTGCGGGGTGGGCACGGTGAAGTACTCGCCGTCGTAGGAGTAGTCCACCTGCTCCCACATCCGCGGGATCTCCTTGACGACCTCTTCCCACTCGGGCTTGGTCGAGTTCTTGTCCATGATGTTGAACGTCGCCATCTCGTGGCTGCCGGCGCCGCGGCCGGTGCCCCACTCGAAGCGGTTGTTGGTGACGTGGTCCAACATCGCCGCGCGCTCCGCGTAGCGGACCGGGTGCTCCTTGCGCGGGGACAGGCTGTTGATGCCCGTGGAGAGGTGGATGTAGTCGGTCTGGGCGGCCACGTAGCCCATGAGGACCTCGGGCGCCGACAGGTGGCTGTACTCGACGAGACCGTGGTGCTCGCCGAACCAGGCGTACTTCCAGTTGTGCTTGTCGGCGAAGATCGCGTACTCCGCCTCGCGCATCAGTCGGGTGTGCTCAGACTCCGTGTCGTGAGCCAACGGCCCAGGCATGTAGCCGTTGAGAAAGATGCCGAACTCCATGAACCCTCCAGATACCAAGATTTCGCAAGGACCGTATCCGACGAGTCCTCAGGCGGGTGACCAAAACCAGAACCTGTTCTATCTCAGCCACCCGGTCGGCTGCCGCCCGGTTCACTTCGGCATGCTGTCGCCCATGTCAGCCACTCCCGACAAGCCGCGCACGTATCGCATCGTGCAGTGGACCACCGGCAACGTCGGGCGCCGCTCGGTGGTCGCCGCGATCGCGAACCCCGAGCTCGAGATCGTCGGGTGCTACGCGTGGGGCCCGGAGAAGGTGGGCGTCGACGTCGGCGTGCTCTCGGGCACCGACCCGATCGGCGTGCTCGCCACCGACGACAAGGCGGCGCTCATCGCGCTGCAGCCGGACTGCGTGGTCTACAATCCGAAGTGGCCCGACATCGACGACCTCGTCGCGATCCTCGAGGCCGGTATCAACGTGGTGGCCACCGCCGGCTTCATCACCGGCCACTCGCTCGGTGACGGGCGCCGCCGGATCCAGGAGGCCGCCGAGCGCGGCGGCTCGTCGATCTTCGGCTCGGGGATGAACCCGGGCCTCGCCAACCTGCTGGGCATCGTCTCGGCGCAGCTCTGCGACCGGATCGACTCCATCTCGGTGCTCGAGTCGGTCGACTCCACCGGGTACGACTCCGCCGACACCGAGCTGTCCGTCGGCTACGCCCGGCGAATCGACGACCCCGAGCTGCCCACGCTGGTGGAGAAGGGCACGGCCGTCTTCGGCGACGCGGTGTGGCTCACCGCCGACGCGCTCGGTCTCGAGCTGGACGACGTGCGCTGCGTCGCCGAATTCGCGCAGACCACCGAGGACCTCGACCTCGGCTCCTGGTCCATCCCGGCCGGTCACGTGGCCGGGGTCGCCGCCACCTGGCAGGGCCTGGTCGACGGCAAGCCGGTCATCGAGTTGAAGACCCGCTGGCGCAAGGGCAAGACGCTCGAGCCGGACTGGAAGATCGAGCACGGCTACGTCATCGACATCGAGGGCCTGCCGTCGGTGCACACCAAGCTCGAGATCCGGCCGCCGAAGGACTTCGTCGCCCACTCCTTCCAGGACTACATGGTGCTCGGCATGGTGATGACGTCACTGCCCGCGCTCAACGCCGTCGCCGAGACGGTCGCGGCGCGGTCGGGCATCGTCACCTACCTCGACCTGCCGCTGCTGCGGCCGTCCGGGTGGGTGCGCCGCTGAGATGGCAGGGCTGAACCGTCACGTCGTGCTGCTGCGCGGGGTCAACGTCGGCGGCAAGAACAAGGTGCCCATGGGGGCACTGCGCGAGGTGCTGACCGCGCGCGGCTTCACCGACGTGTCGACCTACATCGCCAGCGGCAACGTCCTGGTGCGCTCGGAGCTGACCGCGGCCCGCGTACAGGCGACCGTCGAGCAGGCGCTGGTCGAGGCGTTCGACCTGGATGACGACCTCATCAAGGTGCTCGCGCTGTCGCCGGAGCAGCTCCGGGCGGTCGTCGCCGACCGTCCGGAGGGCTTCGGCGAGCAGCCGGACACCTACCACTGCGACGCGATCTTCCTCATCGGCATCGACGCGGGGGAGGCCCTGTCGGTCTTCAAGCCGCGGGACGGGGTCGACCGGGTCTGGCCCGGCACCGGGGTGATCTACTCGCGGCGGCTCAGCGCCCAGCGGACGAAGAGCCGGCTCGGGCAGATCGTCGGCACGCCCGCCTACAAGTCGATGACCATCCGGAGCTGGCAGACGACGCTGAAGCTGCACGCCCTGCTGGACGACTGAGCCCGGCCGGCTGACCGGACCGCTACTTCTCGCCGGCGCCGTCCTGCTTCGGGAAGCGCGGCAGCTCGACGATGAACGAGGTGCCGCGACCCTCGACCGTGTCGACCGTGACGCGTCCGTGGTGGGAGTTGTTGATGATCTTCCAGACGAAGTCCAGACCCATCCCGGTGCCCGACCCAACGGCCTTGGTGGTGAAGAACGGGTCGAAGATCTTGTCGGCCACCTCGGGGGGCATGCCGGGGCCGTTGTCGCTGATCGTGACGCACACGTAGTCGTCGTTGTACGTGGCCCGGATGTCGAGAGCCCCGTCGTCCTGACCCTCGAGGGCGTCGGAGGCGTTGTCGAGCAGGTTGGTCCAGACCTGGTTCAGCTCACCCGGGTTGGCCGGCACGGTCGGGATCTCGTCCGGCCACTCGTGGGTGATCTTCAGGTGCTTCAGCTTGTGCCAGAGCATGGTCTTGGTCGACTTCAGGCCGAGCCGGACGTCGACGTCCTGGCGGTCGGCGCCGTCCATGTTGGTGTACGCCTTCACCGACTTGACCAGGGTGCTGATGCGCGCGCTGGCCTGCTCGATCTCGACCGTCAGCTGGTGGGTGGTCGCTGCCGCCGACATCACGCCGACCACCGCCTCGAGCTTGGCCTCGTCGATGCCCTCCAGGCGGCTGGCCAGCCACTCGGTGTCGACCCCGGACTCGACGAGCACGGGCGCGACGTCCCACGCCGTGTCGACGACCCCGCGGTCCTCGAGCCAGACGGCGATCGCCTCCTCGGCGTCGGCCCGGGCCAGGCCGGAGAGCGCGGGGGCGTGCTCGGCCAGGCTCGCCAGCTCGCTGCTGGCGGCGACGAGCTGATCGGCCATGTCGTCGGTGGCGCGCAGGCACAGCGCGAGCTTCTGCTGGTTGACCAGCGCGGCCCGCAGCTGCGCGGCGGCCCGGGCGATGGCGGCCGCCGGGTTGTTCAGCTCGTGGGAGAGGCCGGCGGAGAAGCGGCCGAGCGAGGCGAGCCGCTCGCGCTCGCGCAGCCGGGCCTCGAAGCGGCGGCTGCCCATCTGGATGCCTTGGATGAGGTGCTTCGCGATCGGCATGCCGCTCGCGAGCATGGCGTCGGCGTCCGCGTCGGACAGTCGCAGGAAGCGGGCCGGCGTCTCGGCGCGCAGCGTGATGGGTGACGGCTCGCCGGTCAGCGGGATGCGGCCGCCCCAGTTGCCCACGGTCTCGGTGGTGGCGGTGACGACGTTGCGGCCTTTGTTGTCGGCGTTGAGCACGCTGACCCGGCCGCCCATGAGCATCCAGAAGCCGGCCGCGGCATCTCCCGCCAGCACGGCGATCTGGCCGGCCGGCACGTCGATGACCTCGCCGTGGTCGGCCATCCAGCGGTACTGCTCGGGCGAGTAGTCCGACAGCACGTCCATCTGGTGCAGCACGGCGATGACCTCGTCGATGGTCATCCCGGTGTCGCCCTTGGCCAGCTCCACCGGACCCGCGATGGTCTCCGTCATGCCGTGCTCCTCGGGGTTGGTGGTGCGGAGCTAGAGGGTTCCCAGGTAGCGGTGCATGAACTGCACCGCCATGGCGCCGTCGCCGACACCGGTGGTCACCCGCTTGACCGAGCGGTAGCGCGCGTCGCCCGCCACGAACACCCCGGGCACCGAGGTCTCGAGCAGGTTGGGGTCGCGCTCCAGCTCCCAGCCGTGCGGGCGGCCGCTCTCGGTGTCGCGCGGCAGGTCCGGCCCGGCGAGGATGAATCCGTCCTCGTCGCGCGCGATCGTGCCGTCCAACCAATCGGTCTGCGGCTTGGCTCCGATGAAGGTGAACACCGCGCCGGCCGAAACCGTTTCCTCGACGCCCTTGGCGTCGACGAGGGTGATCGCCTCGATGCGGTCGTCACCGTGGAAGCGGCTGATCTGGGTGCAGGTGCGGACGTGGATGTTGGGCACCCGGTGGATCTCGTCGATGAGGTACGTCGACATCGCCTTCTCCAGCGAGTCGGCGCGTACGACGAGGGTGACGGAGGCGGCCTTCTGCGAGAAGTACATCGCGGCCTGGCCGGCCGAGTTGGCGCCGCCGACGATGAAGACGTCGGTGCCGGCGCACGAGTCGGCCTCCGTCATGGCGGCCCCGTAGTAAAGGCCCTGCCCCTCGAGCTCCGCAGCACCGTCGGTGTGCAGCTTGTTGTACGAGACGCCGGTGGCCAGCAGCAGCACCGAGCAGCTGACGGTCCGGTCGTCCGACAGCTTGAGGACGCGGGCGGGGCCGCACACCTCCAGGCCGATGACCTCCTGGGGGCTGAGCACCTCCACGCCGAACTTGATGACCTGATCGCGGGCGCGGCGGGCGAGCTCGGCGCCGGTGATGCCGGACGGGAAGCCGAGGTAGTTCTCGATCAGGCTGCTCGTGCCGGCCTGGCCGCCGAGGGCGTCGCGCTCGATCAGCAGCGTCGACAGGCCCTCGGAGCCGCCGTACACGGCTGCGGCGAGGCCGGCCGGACCGGCGCCGACGACGATCAGGTCGTAGTGCTCACCGGTCGCGGTGGTGGGCAGGCCGATCGCCGTCGCGAACTCGGCGAGGGTCGGATCGACCAACGGCTCCTGGCCGGGCAGCAGGATGACGGGGGTGGTCTGGGTGCCGGCGAGCTCCAGCGCCTTCTGGCCCTCCGGGTCACCGGCGTCGAGGAACAGGAACGGCACCTGCTGACGGGTGAGGAACTCGCGCAGCACGTGGGAGCTGCGGGCGAAGCGCGCCCCGACCAGGCGTACGCCCTCGAACTCCGGCCGGCGCTGGCTCTCCCAGTCCGACAGCAGGTCACTGATCGTCGGGTAGAGCCGCTCCTCGGGCGGGTCCCACGGCTTGAGCAGGTAGTGGTCGAGCCGGGCCTCGTTGATCGCCGAGATCGCCGCCTGGGTGTCGGCGTAAGCGGTGAGCAGCACCCGCCGGGCGCCGGGGAACATGGCCCGCGCCTTGCGCAGGAACTCGACGCCGGTCATCCCCGGCATCCGCTGATCGGCCAGCAGGAGGGCGGGCTCCTCACCACGCTGCTGCAGCCCGTCGAGGATCTCCAGGGCGTCCTGGCCGCTGCCGGCCGACAGGATGCGGTACTGCGATCCGAAGCGGGTGCGCAGGTCGCGGGCCACGGCGCGGAGCACCTGGGGGTCGTCGTCGACGCTCAGCAGGATCGGGCGCCGACGGGTGGCGGTCGGGGCAGGGTTTGTCACAGCGGCCGCTCCTTCGTCGAAGTCGAAAGCCTAGCCGCGAAGCAGGTCGGCAGGGGGCCGTTCCTCCAGGCGCGAAAGCGGGTCCGGATAGCGCTGCGGCGGCGTTGCACCCGATCCGGAGGAACCGTCCGGAACGGGGAATGTCCGCGCCGCCCCAAGCCTTGAGTGGGGCAAGCGCAGCTTTCCTTGGCGCACAGTGAGGACTGAAATGACTGAACTCCGCTCGTATCCTGTTCTGCCGCTGGATGACGCGGTCGTGCTGCCGGGCATGGTCGTTCCCATCGAGCTCGACTCCGCCGAGGTGCGCGCCGCCGTCGACGCCGCCCAGGTCGGCGAGACCCAGGTGCTGCTCGTGCCGCGTCCCGACGGGCGCTACGCCGCGATCGGCACGCTCGCCACCATCGAGCAGATGGGCCGCCTGCCGGGCGGCCAGCCCGCCGCCGTGCTGCGCGCCACCGCCCGCGCCAGCATCGGCACCGGCACCACCGGCCCGGGGGCCGCCCTCTGGGTCGAGGCGACCGAGCTCGCCGAGCCCGAGACGTTCGACGACGCGTACGCCGAGGAGATCCAGAACCTGTCGCGTGACTACAAGGCGCTGGTCTCCTCGATCCTGCACCAGCGCGGGGCCTCGCAGCTGGTCGACGGCATCGCCCGCATCACCGACCCGTCGCTGCTCGCCGACACCGCCGGCTACGCGCCGTACCTGTCGAACGAGCAGAAGCTCGAGCTGCTGCAGGCCGTGGACGTGCGCGAGCGGCTGACCCTCGTGGTCAAGCTGGCCCGCGAGCACCTGGCCGAGCTCGATGTCGCCGAGACGATCCGCAAGGACGTCCAGGAGGGCATGGACAAGCAGCAGCGCGAATTCCTGCTCCGCCAGCAGTTGCAGGCGGTCCAGAAGGAGCTGCGCGACCTCAAGGGCGGCAGCGCCGAGAGCGAGGAGGAGGACCTGCGTCAGCGGGTCGAGTCCGCCGAGCTGCCGGAGGCCGTCCACAAGGCTGCCCTCAAGGAGCTCGAGAAGCTAGAGCGCACCTCCGAGCAGTCGCCCGAGGTCGGGTGGATCCGCACCTGGCTGGAGACCGTCCTCGAGATCCCGTGGGCGGTGCGTACGCAGGACAGCTACGACGTTCCCGGCGCGCGTGCGGTGCTGGACGCCGACCACGCGGGCCTCGACGACGTGAAGGAGCGCATCACCGAGTACCTCGCCGTGCGCAAGCGCCGTGAGGAGCGCGGGCTCGGGGTCGTCGGCGGTCGCCGCAGCGGTGCCGTGCTGGCCCTCGTCGGCCCTCCCGGGGTCGGCAAGACCTCGCTCGGCGAGTCGGTGGCCCGCGCCATGGGCCGCAAGTTCGTCCGGGTGGCGCTCGGCGGTGTCCGTGACGAGGCCGAGATCCGCGGCCACCGGCGTACTTACGTCGGTGCCCTGCCCGGTCGCATCGTGCGGGCGCTGAAGGAGGCCGGCTCGATGAACCCGGTGATCCTGCTCGACGAGATCGACAAGGTCGGCGCCGACTACCGCGGTGACCCGACCGCCGCCCTGCTCGAGGTGCTCGACCCGGCGCAGAACCACACGTTCCGCGACCACTACCTCGAGGTGGAGCTCGACCTGTCCGACGTCGTCTTCCTGGCGACGGCCAACGTGCTCGACTCGATCCCCGGCCCGCTGCTGGACCGCATGGAGCTGGTCCGGCTCGACGGCTACACCGAGGACGAGAAGGTCGAGATCGCCCGTGACCACCTGCTCCCGCGTCAGCTGGAGCGGGCGGGGCTCACCGCCGACGACGTGGTCGTGGCCGACGGTGCGCTGCGGGAGCTGGCGGCGACGTACACCCGCGAGGCGGGCGTGCGGGAGCTCGAGCGGCACCTGGCGCGCATCCTGCGCAAGGTGACGGTGCGTCAGCTAGGGCGAAGCGATGACTCCGTGAAGATCGACTCGGCGCAGGGCGTGCAGACGGTCGACGAGAGCACGCTGCGCGACTACGTGGGCCGGCCGCACTACACGCCGGAGTCCGCCGAGCGCACGGCGCTGCCGGGCGTGGCGACGGGGCTCGCGGTGACCGGGGCCGGCGGTGACGTCCTGTTCGTCGAGGCGTCACTGGCCGACGCGGAGACCGGCGACACGGGCGTCACCGTCACCGGTCAGCTGGGCGAGGTCATGAAGGAGTCGGTGCACATCGCGCTGTCCTTCCTGCGCTCGCACGGCGCCGAGCTGGAGCTGCCCGTCGGTGACCTCAAGGAGCGTGGTGTGCACATCCACGTGCCGGCGGGTGCGGTGCCGAAGGACGGTCCCTCGGCCGGCGTCACCATGACGACCGCGCTGGCGTCGCTGCTGTCCGGCCGCCCGGTGCGGGCCGACGTGGCGATGACCGGTGAGGTGTCGCTGACCGGCCGGGTGCTCCCGATCGGTGGTGTGAAGCAGAAGCTGCTCGCCGCCCACCGGGCCGGCATCACGACGGTGCTGATCCCCAAGCGCAACGAGCCCGACCTGGACGACGTGCCGGCCTCCGTGCTCGCGGAGCTGACCGTCCACCCGGTGGCCGACGTGCGTGAGGTGCTCGCGCTGGCGCTCGAGCCGTCGCAGCTGGCAACCCTGGCTGCCTGACCTGCACGGCTGCCCGAACCAGCACAACAGGAAGGGCCGGTCCCCGTACGGGGGCCGGCCCTTTCGGCGTATCAGGGGTCAGTTGGTGGCTTCCGCGGCCGGGTCCGAAGCGGGGGCGGGGTTCGCGGCGGCATTGCGACGGCCCACCTCGATGACGGCGGTGGAGGCGGCGGCACCCAGCGCCAGCGAGCCCAGCGCCCACTTCCAGCCCGACTTCTCGGTGCCGAAGAGGTGGTCCAGCGACGCCTTGCCCGGGCCGACCTCGGTCAGCGCCGTGATGGCCGCGATCAGCACGAGGTTGTACTCGTAGCCGCCCTTGGTGACCCACGGGCCGTTCGGCAGGTGCACCTTGCGTACGGCGGTGATCATGGTGCCGATCAGGGCGGAACCGGCCAGCGGGGTCGCGAGGCCGGCAGCGAAGAGCGCCCCGCCGAGGCCCTCGGAGAGCGCGACCGCGTACGCGTTGGGCGTCACGGGAGCCAGATCGAGCGACGCGGTCATCTGCTTGGTGCCCTCCATGCCCGGCCCCTCGAACCAGCCGAGCAGCTTCTGGGCGCCGTGGCCGGCGAAGAGCGCACCGATGGTGAGGCGTGCTGCCGTCGTTCCGATCATGAAGTCTCCCGTGGCGTCAATTGATTGAGTGTTCAACTTAACCCGAGGTGCAGCCGACTTCGACCCCTTCTCTACGGTGAGCAGCGTGACGCAGCCGCCGGATCTCGCCGCCCGCCTCGACCGCCTGGAGTCGCTCGACGCGATCCGTCAGCTGGCGGCGCGCTACTGCCTGGCCCTCGACATGCGGGCCCTCGACGCGCTCGTCAACCTCTTCCCGGCCGATGTACGCGTCAGCCGCGATCAGTCCGGCCGGTTGGCGCTGCGCCGCTGGTTCGACGAGACGCTGCGCGTGCAGTTCACCGGCACCGCGCACGTCACCGGCAACCACATCATCGAGTTCGACGACCCCGAGCACGCGCACGGCATCGTCTATTCCCGCAACGAGCACGAGACCGGCCCCGAGTGGGTGATCATGACGATGATGTATTGGGACCACTACGAGCGCGTCGACGGCGCGTGGCTCTTCCGCCGCCGGCTGCCGCTGTACTGGTATGCCACCGACCTGAACAAGCCGCCGATCGGCGACCGGAAGATGCGCTGGCCGGGCCGTGAGTCGTACGCCGGCGGCTGGGACGAGTTCTGGCCCACCTACCAGCAGTTCTGGGATGCGGCGGCGGACCTGGACGGCGACGTCGCCGAGCCGGCCGAGCTCGAGCAGTTCCTTTACACGCTTCGCGGTGGTGCGTCCGAGGATGTCCGCATACGCGTCCGCTGACGTCTGCGGGCCCACACGCTGGGCCGTTAGCCTGGCGTTCATGTGGATCGGTGCCCGTCCCCGGATCGCCCTGCCGTCGGTGCTGCTGGCGGCCACGGCCCTGCTCGCGGCCTGCGGCTCGAGTAGCTCCGACTCCGGTGCGGCGACCCCGTCCACCCCGGCGGCGACGCTGCCCGCGACCCCCGGTGACGGCAAGGTCTTCTACGTCTCGATCGGCGACTCGTACGCGGCCGGTTACCAGCCGACGGCCACCGGTAAAGAGGGCACGACCTCGACGGCCGGGTTCGCGTACCAGCTGGCCGACAAGGCGAAGCTCGGCGGCAAGGGGCTGACCCTGGTCAACTTCGCCTGCTCCGGCGCGACCACCACGTCGCTGGTGACGGAGAAGGGCTGCGGCCCCGGTCGGCTCGGCCCCGGCGCGGTCAACTATCCCGACCAGACGCAGGCCGCCGCCGCGATCGCCTTCGTGAAGCAGCACGCCGCGCAGGTCGGCCTCGTCACCATCTCGATCAGCGGCAACGACGTCACGTCCTGCGCCGACGCGGCCCCGTCCGAAGTCGCGTCGTGCATCAGCACCGCGCTGGTCAAGGTCAAGACCAACATCGGCCCGATGCTCACCCAGCTGCGGCAGGCGGCCGGGCCGTCCACGAAGATCGTCGGGCTGACCTACCCCGACGTCGTGCTCGGCAAGTACGTCTCGGGCGAGGCGGCGGACAAGTCGCTCGCCGCGCTGTCGGTGACGGCCTTCCGCAGCCTGATCAACCCGGCGCTCAAGGCCGAGTACGCGACGGTGAACGCCACGTTCGTCGACGTCACGGCCGCGACGGGGGCGTACACACCGTTCACGCAGACCACGACCCAGGCGCCGTACGGCACGGTTCCGGTCGCCGTGGCGAAGGTCTGCCAGCTCACCTGGTTCTGCCAGTTCGAGAACATCCACCCGCGCGCCGACGGCTACGCGGTCATCGCCGACCTCGTCGCGAAGGCCATCGCGTGACCGCCGCGTGACCGCCGCCTGACCGAGCCGGGGGATAGTTGTATCGCGCACGTAGTTAGATGACGGACATGCCTGCTGCCCGGTTCACCGACCGCGTCGCACTGGTCACCGGCGCCGGCGCCGGGGTCGGCAGGGCGGTCGCCCAGCGGCTCGCCGCCGAAGGCGCCCGGGTCGCGGTGCTCGACATCCGCGCCGACGCGGCCCACGAGACGGCCGAGCTGGTCCGGCAGACGGGGGTCGACGCGCTGGCGGTGGTGGCCGACGTCTCGGACGAGGCGTCGCTGCGGGCGGCCTTCGACGCGGCGGTCTCGCACTTCGGGCGCCTCGACGTGCTGCACAACAATGCAGCTGCGCTGGGCCCCGACGTCTTCGGGCGCGACGTCGACCTGCTGGAGCTCGACGTCGAGGTGTGGGACCGCACGATGGCGGTCAACGCGCGCGGCGTCATGCTCGGCTGCAAGCTCGCGGTGCCGGCGATGCGGGCGGCCGGCGGCGGGGCGATCGTCAACACGTCGTCGCTGTCAGGCCTGGTCGGCGATGCCAACCGCGCCGCGTACGGCAGCTCCAAGGGTGCGGTGCAGTCGCTCACCCGCTATGTCGCCACCATGTACGGCGCCGACGGCATCCGGTGCAACGCCGTCGCCCCCGCGCTGATCCTCACCGACATCGCCTACCGGCAGATGACGGAGCAGGCCATGGCCCGGCTCGCGGCCGAGCGGGTACTGCCGGCCGCTACCAAGCCCGAGGACATCGCGGCCGTCGTCGCCTTCCTCGCCTCGGACGACGCGGCGTCGATCACCGGGCAGACGCTGGTGGCCGACGGCGGCGCGCTGGCCCATCGTCCGCTGCACGCCATGAAGGCCTGGGAGGCGCAGCTCCTGACCCGGCAGGCGCAGCCGGAGTGACCGTCACCGTCGACACCCCGGCCTCCCTCGCCGCCCCGCCGCAGACGGCACGGCACAGCTGGACCGTCTTCTCGGTCACCGCGATCGGGGTGCTGCTGAGCGGGCTGAACGCCAGCACGCTCGACGTCGCCCTGCCCTCGGTGGTGCGGCACTTCGACGCCGGGGCCACGGCCGCGACCTGGATCCTGCTGTCCTACCTGGTGATCAGCACGGTGCTGATCCTGCCCTTCGGCCGCCTTGCCGACATCGTGGGCCGGCGGAGGCTGTTCCTCGCCGGTATCGCGCTGCTCACCGGGGCGAGCCTGCTGGCGGGCGCGGCGCCCAACGTCGGCATCCTCATCCTCGCCCGGGTGCTGCAGGCGATCGCGGCCGCGCTGCTGCAGGTCAACGTGACGGCCATCCTCACCGACGCGTTCCCCGTCTCCAAGCTCAGCCTCGCGCTCGGCCTGAACGTCACCATCGCGGGCGTCGGGCTGGTGGCCGGCCCCGCGCTCGGCGGCGTCCTCGTCGACGCGCTGAGCTGGCGGTGGGTCTTCTGGTTCAACGTGCCGTTCGGTGTGATCGGCCTGGTCTGGGGCGCCAAGACGCTCCGTGAGCTGCCACGCGCGAAAGTGCGCGAGTCCTTCGACGTGCTCGGGGCCGTGCTGGCGACCGTGGTGGTCGGGTCGGTCACCGCCGTCATCGCGCTCGGCGGCACCCAGGGCTGGATGACCCCGTCGGTGCTCGGGCTGGTCATCCTCTTCGTGCTCGGCCTGCCCGCGCTCATCGTCACGCAGGTGCGGCGCACACACCCGCTCATCGACCTCGGCCTGTTCCGCGACCGGGAGCGGGCGATCGCGTACGCGGTCACGTTCTCCATGGCGATGGCCCGCTTCGGCATCGTGCTGCTCATGGCGCTCTACCTGCAGGCCGCCCACGGGTGGACGGCGGCGCGTACCGGGCTCGTGATCATGCCGGCGGCGCTCGGCATGATGGCCGCCGCTCCGATCGCCGCGCGGATGGCCCGGCACTACTCGGCGCGGGTGCTCTCCACCTTCGGGCTCGCCGTGACAGCCGCAGGGCTCGCCTACCTCGGCTTCGAGCTCGACCCGCAGATGGGCACCACCGAGATCGTGGTCGCGCTGGCCGTGATCGGCATCGGCTCCGGCGCCTGCATGACGCCCAACACCAGCTCGATCATGGCGAGTGTCGCCCCCGACCGGCGCGGCATCGCCAATGCGATGCGCGCCATGCTGGCCAACACCGGCACCGTTGCCGGCACGGCGATCTGCCTGGCCATCGTGACGGCCCCGCTGCTGCCGAAGGACAAGGCGGCCGCGTACGCGGGCAGGCTGTCGGAGCTGTCGGCCGAGACGCTGCCGACCTTCACCGACGGTTACCACCGCGCGCTGCTGCTGCTCGCCGCCGTGACGGTGGTGGGAGCGGTGGCCTCGCTGCTGCGGAACCCACCGCCCACCGTCTGAACGGCTAGCTGCGGCGGGAGACGATCAGCTCGACGTTGATGCCGTTGGGGTCGGTGACGTGCACCGACGTGCCCTCGCCCGACTCGACCAGCCCGCCGTGCGCGATGCCGGCGGCGGTGAGGGTGTCGGCCCAGGTGCTGAGCTCGTCGACCGACCGCACCGAGAAGGCGAGGTGGTCGACCGGCGAGCCGGCGGGGGCGTCGGCCACGCGCGGCGACAGCACGATGGCGAACCGTCCGCCTGCGCCGCCCATCGCGATGTAGCCGGACTCGGCGGAGCCGGCGAACGGACGCAGGCCGAGCGTGGTCGCGTACCAGCGCTCGCTGGCCGAGAGGTCGTCGACCAGCAGCTGCATGTGCGAGAAGCCGGTGACCGGGCTCGCGTCGGTGAGCGTGGGGGCTGTCACGAGGTCGATTGAACCCCGTGGGAGGCCGCTTCGGCCAGGGTGGTGAGCGCGTCGGCGATCGCGGCGCGCGTGTCGGCACCCGTGACCAGGCCGTTCTCGATCGCATTCCGGCCCACCGGAAGGCGTACGCAGGCCGCGTCGACCACCCAGGCGCCGGTGTACGTGAGCACGGTCCGCAGCTCGGCGTGGGCCCCGGCGGCGCCGGCCGGGGCGGTCGAGATGTTGAGCCAGCCGCACGGCTTGTCGGTCGTCTCGATGCCGCCGACCGTCCACTCCAGCAGATTCTTCAGCGCTCCGGGCAGCGCGCCGGCGTACTCGGGCGTGCTGAACAGCAGGGCGTCGGCCGCTGCGACGGCGGCACGCAAGGCAACCACCGGCTCGGGGAGCGGGTCACGGTCGCTGTCGTTGGTGTCGCGATCCGGGTCGAAGTACGGCAGCCCGTGCAGCCCGGCAAAGCGTGAGGTCGTGATGCCGGCGGGCGCCACCGCGGCCGCCGTAGCAAGCGCCGCCGCGTTGGACGAGCCCTGGCGGACGCTGCCGCAGATCAGCAGTACGGAGACCACGGCTCAGGCCCGGATGAGGCCGCGGGCCTGCTTGGCCACAAGGACTCGGAGCGCGGCGCGGTCGAGGATCGCGCGGAACTCGGGGTTGGCCCGGGCGTACGCGAGGACGGTGTCGTACATGCTCGGCACGACCGACGGGTCGACGGTGAGCAGGATGTCGCCGCCCGAGGCGAAGAACTGCAGGGCGCGGCTGGCCGGCGTCCACTGCCTTACCTGGGCGGCGCCGCCGAGGTCGTCGCTGATCACGACGCCGCGGAAAGCGAGGTCGCCGCGGAGCAGGCGGGTGATGATCGTGGGGGAGAAGGCCGCCGGGTTGGCCGGGTCGAGCTGCCGGTAGTACGCCGTCGACATCATCACGAACTGCGCGCCGCTCGCTATGCCCGCCGCGAACGGGGCGAGGTACGGGTCGCGGCGGCCGGTGACGTAGTCGGTCACGCCTGCGCTGGTGTCGGTGTTCGCGTCGACCCGGCCGAGCCCGGGGAAGTGCTTGATCGTCGCGACGACGTCGGCGCCCTGCAGCCCGCGGACCACCGCCGACCCGTGAGCGGCGACGGTCTGCGGCGTGAAGCCGAATTCACGCTGATACGCCCCGATGGGCGGGTTGTACGTACTCGGTGACGGCACCGTGTCGAGGACGGGTCCGAGGTCGACGTTGATGCCGGCGGCCCGCAGCTGCCGGCCCCAGGCGCCCGCGTACGCACCCAGCAGGCCGGTGCCGAGGCTGCCCTGCGCGAGCGCGGTGGGGATCGCGGAGACCCCCGGCCCGTTCAGCACCTGTACGTAGCCGCCCTCCTGGTCGGTAGCGACGAATAGCGGCACCCCGGCGGTGGCGGCATTCGTGGTGGCGAGCTGCAGGCGGTTGGTGACGGCCGCCGTCGGCCCGATCCCGGCGTAGGTGCGGCCGGTGAGCACGACGTTGCCGATGTGACGGGTCGCGATCTGCCCCGCGACCACCGGATCGGCGTAGGTGGCAGGGGTGCCGACCATGAAGAGCTGGCCGATGCGCTGCTCGAGCGTCATCCGGGCGAAGACCCCCCTCGCGCCACCGCTCGGCACCGGCACGCAGGAGGCGACCAGCGCCAGCAGGGCGGCACAGACGGTCAGGGCGGCGAGCGTTCGCCGGCGTGCGGACGTCGGGCGGAGCGGCTTCGGCACACCCAGCACTCAACACGAAGCGTGACGAATGACCGATCCGGGGCCGAGCTCGGCGGCCGACGCGTGTCCCGAGAGGCCGACCTGCAGGTCGAAGTCGGCGAGCAGCCCGCGCAGCACGTGGTGCACCCCGTCCTCGCCGCCGAGCGCCAGACCGTGCACGTACGGCCGGCCGACCAGGACCGCAGCGGCCCCGATGGCGAGGGCCTTCACGATGTCGGCGCCGGTACGCACCCCGCTGTCGAACAGCACGGGGAGCTCGCCGGCGGCCGCGAGCACACCGGGCAGGGCGTCGAGCGCACCGAGGGCGCCGTCGACCTGTCGGCCGCCGTGATTGCTGCAGATGATCCCCTGCACGCCGCTGTCGACCGCGCGGCGGGCGTCGTCGGGGTGCTGGATGCCCTTGAGCACGATGGGCAGGTCGGTGACGGAGCGCAGCCAGGCGAGGTCGTCCCAGTTGAGCATCGGGTTGCCGAAGACCCGGACGAACTTGAGCACGGCCGCGTTGGGGTCGGTCGGGTCGAGGTCGGCGGTGAAGACGGGATCCGCCAGGTAATTGGCGATGCCGACCGAGTGCAGGAAGGGCAGGTAGCCGGTCTTCAGGTCGCGGGGCCGCCAGCCCAGCTGCCAGGTGTCGAGGGTCAGGACGAGCGCGGTGTAGCCGGCGGCCTCCGCCCGGCGCACGAAGGAGGCGGCGAGCTCACGGTCGGCGGGCCAGTAGAGCTGGAACCAGCGCGGCCCCTCGGCCGCCGCGGCCACGTCCTCGAGCGCCGTCGAGGCGGCGGTCGACACGACGAAGGTGAGCCCGAGCCGGGCCGCCGCGCGGGCCACCGCGCGTTCCGCCTCGGCGTGCACGATCGACAGCACCCCGATCGGCGCGAGCAGGACGGGCGCCGGCATCGCGGTGCCGAGCACGGTCGTCGCGTGGCTGCGGGCGGCCGGCACCCCGCGGAGCATCCGCGGCACGATCTTCCAGGAGTCGAAAGCCGCCCGGTTGGCCGCATGGGTCGACTCGATGCCCGACCCGCCCTCGACGTAGCCGACAGCGACCTCGCTCATCGCCGTCAGCGCCGCGTCGCGGGTCGCGCGCCAGTCGAGCGGCAGCGGCGGGCGCCGACCGAACAGGCCGTTCAGGTAGATCTCGTTCTGAAAGTCGGCGAAGGGCGGCATCGCGGCGTCGGACACGCGGCTCAGCCTGTCACCGGTTCAAGAGCTCGCGCAGGCGGAGGGCGTCACGCGGCGCCGCAGCCCCCGGGTCGTTGTTCGCGTACGCGTAGCCCTCCGCGAAGGCGGCGCGCAGCTCGGTGGCCCACCGCTGGAGCGCGTCGTCGCTGTACGCCCAGTCCGGGGAGCCGTGGTGCAGCCGCAGGTAGCCCCAGTCGGTGGTGGCCCAGAGCGGAGCTTCTCCGGGTAGAACGCGCCCCGCCAGTCGCGGTACTGCCAGCCCGAGGTGCCCACCCGCCATGCGGTCACGGCTCAGTCGGTCTCGATGTCGTCGAGCTCCCGCTCGCCGCGGCGGCGCATCCGTCCCGCGCCCGGCAGGCCGGCGAGCACCTGCCCGACCTCGACCATCATCGGCTCGAGCCGGTCGACCACCTGACGCAGCTCCTGCACGTCCGGGATGGCGACCACCATCGACTGCAACGCCGGGACCACCTCGTTCGAGACCTGCGCCATCAGCTTGGGGGTCTGCTCCAGCGTGTCCGACAGGGCACCGGCGAAGCGCTCGGAAGCTTCCTCCGCCAGCGACTCGATGGACGCGAGCAGCGGGGTGGCCTTGTCGAGGGCGCGTACGAGCCGCGGGTCCATCTCGGACGCCGCGTCGAGCAAAGGACGGAATTGCAGCAACGGCTCGACCAGGTCGGAGAGCTCGGTCAGCCGGACCAGACGGGGCACCACCGACGGGTCGATCCGGGCCGCCTCGTGCAGCAGCGGAAGCAGCCCGTTGATCGGCGGCTCGACGTCGTCCAGCAGCCCGGTCGCGCGGGCCGTCACCCCGCCGACGGCGGCGATGACCCGGTCGGCCGCCTGCCGGGCCTCGTCGCAGCGGGCGATGACGGCGTCCGCCGTCTGCACCGAGTGCTCGATCTGCGTGAGCACCCGGTCGACCCGCGCGACGAGCCGGACGGCCTCCGGCAGCAGCCGCCCGGCGTCCGCGAGCAGGCGTCCGGCCTCGGCGATCAGTGCCGGCGCCTCGCTGACCACCCGCTCCGACATGCGGACGGCACCGCTGACCACGCCCGCGACGCGTTCGGCGCCCGTCAGCGGATTGACCCAAGGCAAGGACGGCATGAGCTTGGCTGTACCCAGGCAGCGACCGCGGAAGCGACGGACCCGCAGCGGCAGGGAGGAGGGACCCCCATGGCAGGGCAGGAGGCGGCCGACACCTCGCGGCTGCGCAACGAGACGCCCACCGAGCAGCTGGACCGGCACTGGGCCGAGCTGCTGCAGGAGCTCCGGGTCACGCAGACGGGCGTGCAGCTGTTGACCGGATTCCTGCTCAGCCTGCCGTTCCAGCAGCGCTTCACGACGCTCAATGACACGCAGGTCGGGATCTACCTGGCGGTCGTCTCGCTGTCGCTGCTGTCCACCGGGCTGCTGCTGGCGCCGGTCAGCATCCACCGCATCGTCTTCGGCCGGCACGAGCGTCGGGAGCTGGTGTCGGTGGCCGGCCGGCTCGCCCAGGCCGGCCTCCTGACGCTCGCCCTCGCCATCACCGGGGTGGCGCTGCTGATCTTCGACGTCACGGCCGGACCGGTCGCCGGCTACATCGTCGGCAGTGTCACCTTCGTCGGGCTGCTGCTGCTCTGGCTGGTGGCGCCCCTACGCCTGCGCAACCGCTCCCGGCGCCACCGGAGCTGATCAGTCGAACGGCAGGCCCTGCGGCACCTCGCGGGCGAGCATGGCTTCGGCCCGGTGCCGGATCTGGTCGTCGTATCCGGCGCTCGTCGGGATGACGAACTGGCCGGTGCGTACCGCATCCAGCACCAGGTCGGCGACCGACAGCGGGTGGACACCGGTCGAGACCATGCTGTCCAGCGCCTGCTCCACGAAGGTGGCGTCGGCGGCCCCGAGCCCGTCGGCCAGGGCGGCGGGCCGGTTGCGCGTCGAGTCGGCGATACGCGTGTTGACCGAGCCGGGCACCAGCACCGACGCGCCGATCCGGGCGCCGCTGGTACGCAGGTCGTGGGCCAGGCACTCGCTGATGCCGAGCGCAGCGAACTTGCTGGTGTTGTACGGGCCGCTGTAGCCGTTGCTGACGATCCCGGCCAGCGACGACGTGTTCACGATGTGGCCGGGCTCGCCGCCCGCGAGCATGCGCGGCACGAAGGCGCGGATGCCGTGGATGATGCCCCAGACGTTGACGCCGAGCACCCACTCCCAGTCGGCCTCGGTGCGCTCCCAGAGCACGCCGGCCTGGAAGACCCCGGCGTTGTTGCAGAGCAGGTGCACGGCGCCGTACGCCTCGTACGCGGCCGCCGCGAGCGCCTCGACCGCCTCTCCGCTTCGGATGTCGGTGAGCACCCCGATCGCCTGGCCGCCGTTCTTCTCGACCAGTGCCACCGTCTCGTCGAGCACCTCCCGCTCGACGTCGGACGCGACCACCCGCATGCCGCGCTCGGCGCACCGCTGCGCGAGTGCCCGGCCGATGCCGCTGGCCGCACCGGTGATGACCGCGACGCGTCCTTCCACTTCCGTCAGCACCTGACCACTCCTCTTGCCGTCGACTGACCGCATCTTGACAGCTCGCCCGCCGACCACGTCGGCCCCACCCGGCGCGCATTCTGCGCCCGCTGCCGGATTACTGCCTGTTTTGCTTTCGTGTCCGGGGGCAAGTGGTCTCCCAGCGGCGCAAGAAGGCGTCGCTACGCACCGACGTCGGCGCAAACACGACCCGTTCTCGCCGTTGTGCTCACAGCCGAGCCATCCGTTTCTTCGCGCCATTTCCGGCGTTGTCGTCCGCTGCCCGAAGGACTGTCATGACCGAATACCCCGCACCACCGCTCACGCCGTCCGTCCCCGATGATGCGCGTTTCGACTCGACTGCCGGAGCAGTCCCCGTGTCGCCCTACAGCTCCGGAGCCACTCCTGACACCGACACCGGTTCCGACACCAAGGACGTCGCCAAAGGCCAGGCGGCTCAGGTCGGTCAGGGTGCCGCGGAGGCTGGCCAGCACGTCGCCGGGGTCGCGAAGGAGCAGACCGCTCAGGTCGCCCGCGAGGCCGGTCAGCAGGCCAAGGACCTGGCCGTGCAGGCCCACGGCCAGCTCAAGGAGCAGGCCGGCGCCCAGCAGCAGCGGCTCGTCGGCGGTCTCCGCTCGGTGAGCACCGAGCTGACGAACCTCGTCGACGGCAAGACCGACCAGCCCGGCGTGGTCAGCGACCTCGCCCGCCAGGCCGCCGAGCGCACGCACTCCGTCGCCGGTTGGCTGGAGGGCCGCGAGCCCTCCGATGTCCTGTCCGAGATCAGCAGCTTCGCGCGTCGTCGTCCGGGGGCCTTCCTGGCCATCGCCGGCGGGGTCGGCTTCCTCGCGGGTCGTCTCACCCGTGGCCTGCAGGCCAATGCGTCGGACTCCTCGAGCAGCAGCTCCACCGCCGGCACCGGATCCTCGACGGCGACCTACTCGACCGGGTACTCGACCGACTCACAGCCTGTTTCCCCGTACGCGGACGTGCCGCCGGTCGCCCTGCCGCCGGTCGCCGGCTTCGGTGACGCGACCATCGACGTCCCGCTCAGCCCGCAGGCCTCCCCCGAGGCCGGTTACCTGGGCGAGAACCGCTGATGAGCACGCCCACCGGCATGACGGACGGTGCGTCCGTCGGTGAGCTGATGGCCAATGTCAGCCGCGACATCTCGACCCTGATGCGCCAGGAGGTCGAGCTCGCCAAGGCCGAGCTCAAGGACACCGGCGCGAAGGCCGGCAAGGGTGCCGGCATGTTCGCCGGGGCCGGGATCGGGGCGCACTTCGTCCTGCTCTTCCTGTCGATCGCGCTCTGGTGGGGCCTCGGCAACCACACCGGCTACGCCAAGGGCGCGCTGATCGTCGCCCTCGTCTGGGCGGTCATCGCCGCGGTGCTGGCGCTCGTCGGCCGCAAGGAACTGAAGACCATCAAGGGATTGCCGCGTACGGCGGACTCCGTGAAGAAAATTCCGCCGGCCCTCAAGGGAGACGCCTGATCATGACCACGCCAGACGAGATTCGCGCCGAGATCGAGCGCACCCGGGAAAATCTGAGCACCGATGTCAACGCGCTGGGCGAGCACGTCAAGCCCGGCAACGTCGCTCATCGTCAGGTGGACAAGGCCAAGGGAGCGGCAGTGGGTCTCAAGGACAAGGTGATGGGCGCCGCCCACGACGCCACGTCCGCCGTAGGCGACAAAGCATCGGGTGCCGGCTCAACGGTGTCCGGGTCGGCCTCGTCCGTCTCCGGTGCGCCGCAGGCGGCCACCAGCCGCGCTCGTGGCAACCCGCTGGCCGCCGGGCTCATCGCCCTCGGCGCCGGATGGCTGCTCGGCTCGATCCTGCCGGCCAGCTCGAAGGAGCAGCAGGCGGCAGCTGCGGTCAAGGACAACGCCTCCACCCTCGCGCAGCCGATCACGGCAGCCGCAAAGGACGCGGCCGCTGAGCTCAAGGCCCCCGCCCAGGAGGCTCTGGAGTCGGTCAAGTCGACCGCCACCGACGCGGCGGCCACGGTCAAGGACGAAGGCGCCTCCTCGGCGCAGGACGTCAAGAGCCAGGCCACCGACGCCAAGGACGCCGTGCAGGCCAGCCGTAGCTGACCCGTATCGCAAAGACAGGCGACCCGGGCACCGATCAGGTGCCCGGGTCTTCTTCTGTCGTCTGCGCGGGCGGGTTCGGACGGAAGGTCACGTCGACCTGCTCGAAGCCCTTCGCGCGCTGCGCCTTCGCCTGCGACGTGTACGCGCTCTCGTCCGCCGCGGTGAGCTGCACGTTGTCGGTGAACGGGGTGAGCAGCGCACGCGGGTACAGCCGCAGCGTGCGGACGACGTTGACCTCGACGCAGAACATGACTCCGACCGCGGCCAGGTAGATCCACGCGATCAGGCCGAGCACCAGGGCGAAGACGCCGTTGGTGACGGAGGCGTTCTTCACCACGTGCCCGACGTAGGCGGTACCGAGCACCTGCAGCGCCTGCCAGTAGACGGCGGCGAGGACCGCGCCCAGCGCGATCTGCCGGGTGCTCACGTCGCGCGCCGTCGCCACCTTGAACGCGAGCAGGAAGATCGCCGCGTTGAGGGCGACGCTGCCGACGGTGATGAGCACGCGCAGGCCCGTGCCGATCTGGGCCCCGTACTCGTTCGCGCTCGCGGTGAGGGCTGATCCGACGGTGGTGCCGAGGATGCCCAGCCCGACGGTGCCGAGCAGCAGCAGGCTCCGCAGGCGCGACTTGATCGGGTTGGGGCGCTTGTTGCGCGGCACCGACCAGGCGACGTTCATCGCGTTCTGCGCCGCCTGCGCCACCCCGAGCCCGCCGTAGAGGCTGCCGAGCACGCCGACGAGGATGCCGATCCCGTTTCCGGTCAGCCCCTTGGTGGTGGCGAGCTGGTCGCCGATGACCGGGAACTGGCTGAGCGCCGAGTCGAGGATGCGGTGCTGCAGGTCCGGATTGTTCTGCAGGACGAAGCCGAGGATGGTCGTCAGCAGGAGCAGCAGCGGGAAGAGCGAGACGAACGCGTAGTAGGTGACCAGCGCGGCGAGGTAGCTGCCCTGGTCATCCACGAACTTGTAGATCACCGCGAGCGGGAAGCCCGCGACGCGATGGCGCTGCTGGAACCGGTCGAGCACCCCGGCGACCGACATGGAGGCGGCCGCCCGCTCAGTCGGAGGGGTGCAGGTCGGCTGCCGAGCCGACGACCGCGGTGGGGGAGCGCAGCACCAGCGTGTCGATGCTGACGTCCGGCAGGTCGACGATCGAGGCCAGCGTGCCGATGAGCGCGGACGCCACGTCCTCCGGGGTCATCAGCTTCTCCTGCAGCAGCCCGTGCACCGCCCAGGCGTCGAGCGCAGGGCCCAGCACCTCGCCGTCGAAGTTCGCCCCGAACTCGGTCGGGAAGGTGCCGCCGATGACGAGCGTGGTGAGCCGCACGTGAGTCTGCTCCAGCCGCCAGAGCCGCAGGGCCATCTCCAGCGCCGCTTTGCTCGACGTGTACATCCCGAGCGCGTGCCGCGGCTGCAGGGTCGACTCCGACGACATCACGCCGATCAGCGCGCCGGGGGCGCACACGGGCGTCATCGCCTGCACCAGCTGGTGGATGCCGATGACGTTGACCTCGAGCACCTCCCGCCAGTCCTCGGCCGTCGTCTGGTGCATGTAGCGCAGCGGGGAGTAGCCGGCGCTGCACAGCACCAGGTCCGCGGCGCCCCACTCGGTGCGTACGCGCTCGGCGAGCTCCGCGCAAGACTGCGCGCTCCGGATGTCGACGGGCACCGGTACGCCGCCGCCCGCCTCCTGAGCGAGGCTGTCGAGGGCATCCGTACGGCGGGCGGCGACGATGACGTGGGCGCCGTCGGCGATCGCCAGCTTGGCGAACTCGCGGCCGATGCCCGCGGACGCCCCGACGACGACCACGCGCCGGCCCTTGAGCGAGCGCGCCACTCAGGAGCCCTTGCAGGCGACGACCGCCAGCAGCAGGGCGACCGCGTCCTCGGCGACGGCGCCGTGCCAGTCGGCGCGGCTCGCGGCAGACGTACGCCGCCAGGCTGCGCCCCCGTACGCACCGACCGCTGCGCCGGCGACCCCGGCGATGACCGGCCAGGCGGGAGCGGCGTGGTCGCGGCGGGCCAGCGCCAGCGCGCCGCCGGCCCCGGAGACGAACCGCACGTAGAGCCCCGGCGGCTCGAGCCGGCTCGGGGTGCTCGGGAGCTTGTCGCCCACCAGTTCACCGGCGACCCCGGCGACGCGGGTCAGCCCGCCGAGCGTGCCGATGCTGCCGGACGGGCGTCCGATGAGGCCCGGGGCGGCGAGGCCGAGGCTGGCGCGCATGCCGGCGGCCGTACCGAGGGCGAAGGAACGCGCCGTGAGACCGAAGCCCGCGCGTACCGGTGCGTCGGGGCTGCCGGGCGGTGGGTCCTGCGCGCGGATGACGGCATGAGCGGCGACCCCGTACGCGAGGTGCGGCACGGCATCGGCGACCCAGTCGGCGCGGGTCCAGGTGCGCGGGTCGGTGAGACCGGCGGCAGCCATCGGGCCGTTCGTCGCGGCCATGGCGGCGGCGCCGGTGACGACCGGGCCGAGCCCGCCGGCGAGGTGCAGCCCGGCGGCGCGCAGCCCGCTCGCGACCACACCGATGCCGAGCCCGGAGGCGATGCCCGACAGTGCTCCGAGGGCGGTGCGGCGGTGGTCACGCTCGCCGGCGTCACCGGGGAGCTCGCGGTCCAACGCGGCCAGGGCGGCGTCGACCACCTGGCCCGGCGCGTCGCTCTCGGCCCGACCACGCACCAGCATGTCGAGATAGGTGACCGCGTTCAACGTCGCCGTGCCTGCGGCGCCGGCCATCAGCCCGCGCTTGATCCATGCCATCCGGTGGTCCTTCCCGTGCGCGCGAGTGCGATCCTTGCATCGAACCCCATCGAGCTGCAGGGAGCATCAGTGCCGGACGTGGATCGTGCCTTTGTGCGTCGAGCAGTCGAGTACTCGGATCTTGCGGCGCTCCGCATCGCGATCTACCAGGCCTGCGGCGACGCCGAGGTCGCGAAGCTCGGACCGGTGGCGAAGCTTGACGCCGGGGACCGGGCGCGGCTCGTCGACCGCTGCGTGGAGCTGATCGACCGCGATCTCGCGTCCTGGTCGCTGCGCACGCCCAGCGACGACGAGATCCGCGAGATGCTGGACATGACGCTGGGCGTGCCGACCAGCGACGGCGACTTCGAGCTGCGCAAAGGCGTGCTCTCGTTCGACGAATACCCGTTCTACGCCCAGTGGCGCGACGGCGGTGCGCAGCTGCCCGAGGGCTTCTCGGTCGCCATCATCGGCGGCGGCTTCAACGGCGTGGCGACGGCGGTGCAGATGGAGCAGCTCGGCATCCCGTACACCGTGTACGAGAAGCGCCACGAGCTCGGCGGCACGTGGAGCATCAACCGCTATCCGGACATCCGGGTCGACACGCTGAGCTCCTCGTACGAGTTCAGTTTCGAGAAGAGCTACGAGTGGACGGAATACTTCGCGCGCGGCCCGGAGGTGCGCGGCTACCTGAACCACATCGCCGACAGCTTCGGGGTCCGGCCCCACGTGCGTACCGACCACTTCCTGCGGGAGGCCCGGTTCGACGAGGACGCGGCACTCTGGCACCTCACGTTCGAGACCCCGGACGGCTCGCAGGTGCACGCCGACGCCAACGTCGTGATCAGCGCCGCAGGTCTGTTCGCGAACCCGAACCTGCCGGACTTCCCGGGCGTCGAGCAGTTCCGTGGCCGGATCATCCATCCGACCCAGTGGCCGGAGGACCTCGACCTGACCGGTAAGCGGGTCGCGGTGATCGGCAACGGCTCCACCGGCGTCCAGATGGTCGGCCGGATCGCGGAGATGTCCGGCCACCTCGACGTCTTCCAGCGCACCCCGCAGTGGATCAGCCCTCGCGCGAAGTACGGCGACCCGATGGAGCCGGAGATGCAGTGGCTGATCAAGGCCATGCCGGGCTACTGGAACTGGTGCCGGATCACGTCGATCATGCACCTGTTCAACTTCGACAAGGACTACCTGATCCGCGACGCCGACTACGAGGCGCAGGGCGGCAAGATCTCGCAGACCAGCGACCGGGTGCGCACGATGCTGCTCGACTACATCCGCACCGAGACCGGCGGGCGTCAGGACCTGATCGACAAGCTGATCCCGGACTACGCGCCGATGGTGCGCCGCCCGATCGTCGACAACGGCTGGTACCGGGCGCTGACCCGCGACAACGTCGACCTGGTCACCGAGGAGATCGTCCGTTTCACGGAGAACGGCATCGAGACCGCCGACGGGGTGCACCACGATCTCGACGTGGTCGTCTCCGCGACGGGCTTCGACATCGTCA
This sequence comes from Frankiaceae bacterium, assembly GCA_965199805.1. Classification (GTDB taxonomy): domain Bacteria; phylum Actinomycetota; class Actinomycetes; order Frankiales; family Frankiaceae; genus DATAZK01. The sequence goes on from CBDATO010000001.1 coordinate 2,714,845, forward strand.
AGTACCTCTGGCCGGCTGAGTACTACGGCCGCGGGGGTGCGAACCTGCACGAGCGCTGGGACGCCGAGACGCCCATGGCCTACGTCGGGATGCTCGTCCCCGACTTCCCGAACCTCTTCATCCTCTACGGGCCCAACTCGCAGCCGGTCTCCGGCGGCGTCGCGCTCCCCGCGTGGTACCAGATGTGGGCCGGCTTCGTCGCCCGTTGCCTCATCGGGATGGCCGAGCAGGGCAAGCGCACCGTCGAGGTCACCCACGAGGCGTTCACCGACTACAACGACCGGCTCGTCGAGAAGTCGCAGAACCTCATCGTGGTGACGGAAGAGGCGTCGGCCAAGCGCAACTACTACGTCAACGCCCGCGGCCGCATGCAGGTCAGCGCACCCTGGGAGACCCACGAGTACTACCGGCTGACGACGTACCCCGATTTCGACGACGCCGTCCTGCGGCTCGGTTAGGAGCTTGCACCATGGGTCGACTCGAAGGACGGGTGGCGCTGGTCACCGGGGCCGCGTCCGGCATCGGTTACGCGTGTGCGCTGCGCTACGCCCAGGAGGGGGCGGCGGTCGTCGGCTTCGACCGTGACGCCTGCGCCGAGTGGGACGCGGTCGACGCCGCGGCGCCGGCCACGACGTATCTGCAGGGCGACGTCACGGACGAGGACGCCGTCCGGTCCGCGGTCGAGACGACCGTGCGTGATCACGGGTCGGTCGACGTCGTCGTCAACGCGGCGGGGATCACCGGCGGCGGCCCGGTACACCTGCTGACGCTCGAGGCGTGGAACCGGGTCATGGACGTCAACGCCACCGGCACGTTCCTGGTCGGCAAGCACGCGGCCGGCACGATGATGAACCAGCCCAACGGCGGCAGCATCATCAACGTCGCCAGCATCGAGGGGATCGAGGGCACCGAGGGCGGCAGCTGCTACAGCGCGTCCAAGGGCGCCGTCGTCATCCTGACCAAGAACATGGCGATCGACTACGGCCGCCGCGGCGTACGGGTCAACGTCATCTGTCCCGGCTTCATCGAGACCCCGCTGATGAAGGCGACCTTCGAGAACCCGGGCCTCGCCTCGGTACGCGACCGCTACCGCGACGAACACAAGCTCGGCCGCTTCGGCCGGGCCGAGGAGATCGCGGGCGCGGCGTACTTCCTCGCCTCCGACGACTCGTCGTTCGTCACCGGCCACTCCCTGGTGGTCGACGGCGGCTTCACGGCCGGCATGCGTACCGGGATCATGGAGCCGCTGGGCCTGTAGGTCAGCAGCCGTCCGAGCCGGCGGCCGGCAGCGTGTCGCCGGCCGCCGAGCGCACCGCCCGGTCGTACAGGGTGATGGTGGTGGCGTCGAAGGCTGACGAGTACGAGGTGTCCGGCAGGCAACCGCCCTGGTGGGGGCCGCCGATCACGCCGATGACGTTCGCGCCGACGAGCCAGGGGGCGCCGCTGACGCCGGCGGCGTAGCCCTTGCAGTCGAAGGTCGGATAGCCGTAGCTCCAGTACGCGCCGGTCACGCAGCTGATCGGCCGCCCGCCGACACCGGCGACGTACGCCGGCACCACGACCGTGCCGAGCGGCCGGGGGGTCACCGCCAGGTGGTTGCCGCCCGTGACCTGTTGGACGGTGTGTGAGGTGCCGCCGGTCGTGCGCGGCGCGACCCGCAGGAAGGCGACGTCGCGCTGCGGGCTCTGGCCGCGGATCCAGGCCGGGTCGGCGAAGGCGGCGGTGACGGTCCAGGTGCCGTACGGGGTGCTGCCGTCGACCGAGCCGGGGACGAAGGTCATCCCGGCGCCGGTGCCGACGACGCAGTGCGCGGCGGTCACCAGCAGGTCACCCTTCGGGCTGTTCACGACGCTCGCCGTGCACGAGTGGTAGTCCGACCCGGCGAAGAAGAGCGGGCCGGTGGTGCGTACGCCGTTCACCGGGATGGCGTGCGTGCAACCCGCGACGACCGTGACCGCCAGCAGCGCGGCGACGGCGAAGACGACGCCGATCGGGCCGAGCGATCGGCGACGTCGCAGGCTCTCCCGGATCGTCACTCCCTCTTAACGGTTCTCCTCGATGTATTGCTCTGGGTCCTTGTCGCTCTTGTCCAACTCGGCCTCGATCGGCCGGGTCTTGGCGACCTCGAAGAGGATCCCGAGCGAATGACGCTGCTCGAGCGGCGCGTGCTTGCGGAAGTCGGCGAGCCCCTCGTCCTCCTCCTCACCCATGTGCTCGGTGTTCGCCGAGCGGGCGCGGCCGACGGCCTCCCACCACTCCTCGGTGCCGACCTCGTGCTTCGCCGAGTCGGCGACGGCGTCACGGATGTCGTTGTGGTCACCGATCGCGTCCTTGGTCTCCTCACCGTCCTCGTCGGCCCGGCGCAGGAGCTCGGGGTAGAAGACGGCCTCCTCGGCCGCGGCATGGGACTCGAGGAAGTGGGCGAGCTCGCCCCAGAGCAGGCGCAGGGCGATGAGGTCGGAGGGGTCGACGTTGTCCAGGCGGGCGAAGGCCTGACGTTGACGGTGGTGATCCTCGAGGATCATGTCGGTGATGTCCACGGCCGGGCTCTACCCCGTCCGGTGCCGCCCAACAACCGATCAGCGCTCCGACGTGCGCAATCCCATCCCGTCGGGTGCCCAGTCGAGCTCCCAGCCGAAGCGGGCGGCCGCGTCGGACAGCGTCGCCTCCGTGTACGCGTCCTCCCGCCGGATGATCAGGTCACCGGCGACGACGTGGAACGACGCCAGCACATCCAGGCGGGCCCCCGAGGGCACGTCGCCCGGCCGGATGGCGAGCGTTTGACCCGACGGCGCCTGCACGGTGAGTGACGGGCGCAGCAGGCCCCACTCCGGCGCACCGTGCTGGCCGTACACGTAGACGAAGAACCGGCGGAAGGTCGGCAGCGCGGCCAGGTCGGCGAAGATCGCATGGCCCTCGACCTCGTCACGCCGGTTGAGCGCCAGCACCTGCCGGGGCCCTGCGGTGCCGGGCGCGCGTGAGGCACCGCCGACCGTCTGCAGCAGGCCGGTCGCCCCGGTGTGCGTTGCCGGGCAGGTCGCCGGCCTCCCAGAGCGCGCCGACGTAGACGTCGCTCGGGCGGGGGAGGCCGCGGGCGGTCTTGAGCGGCTCCCAGCGCAACGTGATCACGAGCCGCCCGGATCCGCGGTCGGACTCCGTCCACGTCGTCGCCGGGTGGTCCGCGTCCAGCACCGACACCGACTCTTGCTGCTGGCGGTGGCGCGAGGAGTGCTCGGAGTACGTCACCGGGGCCGCGGGTGCCGGGGTGGGTTGAGGCGCCGGCCGGCCGGGGTGCGTCAGCCGGGCCGGTCGGGCGGGTTGCGTGGACGGCGGCTCGGCCGGGGAGCTCAGGTCCAGCAGCGAGGACCGCGCGGCGGGTGCGGGTGCGGGCTTCGGCGGGGGTGGCGGTGCCGCGGGCGGGGTCGGCCGGCTCGGGGCGCGCAGGCCCGGCCGGGCGGGGTGCGCGGGCTTGGGCGCCGGCGCCGGCGCCGGCTTGGGGGGCGCGGCGGCCGGGCGCGGCGGGTCGAGGTGCTCGGCGAGGTTGCGCCGGCTGCGCGCCGGGGACGAGCGGCGCAGGTAGCCGGAGAGCTGGGTAGGCGGCGCGGAGAGCAGCTCGGTGGCGCCGGCCCGCCCGGCCGTCCCCTCGGCGACCCCGCGCAGACCGCGCTCGTAACCCTGGCCGACCGCCCGGAACTTCCACCCCCGCGGATGGCGGTAGAGCTCACCGAAGATCATGGCCGTCTCACGTCCCTCGGCCGCATCCAGGGTGAAGCGGGCGATCTCGACGCCGTTGTCGTCGTTCACCAGCCGGATGTACGCCGCGGTGACCGACCGGAAGCTCTGCCGCCGGCCGGCCGCGTCGTAGATCGCCGCGCCGAAGAGCAGCCGCTGGATGTCGCCCGGGACGGCGGCCAGCGTGACCACCGCCTTCTCCACGTCGCCGACGACGGCGCTGGGCCCGGGCGCCGCCCCGAGTGACTCGTCCGGGTTGGGCACCTGATGGGTCAGTACGAAGCGGGCGGGCGTCGCACCGGAAACGTCCGTGTGTCCGGGGACGTCGGCCGGGCCGCCCACGCCGATGAGCCCGTCGATCTCCAGCCCCCCGGAGCCGGGCTTGACGGACCAGCCCAGCCCTACGCGTACGCAGGCGATGCCCGGCGCCTCGTCGGTGAGCAGCATGTTGCCGCCCTTGGGCAGGGTGACGGTCACGCGACGGCCGTCATGTGTCGAGGTCCGAGCGGCGGAACTTGGCGTCGAGGAAGCGGGCCTGGATGGCGAGCTGTGCGGCGTCGCCGGTGTAGACGAGGTCCTGCAGGTCGTTCGCGCCCTCGTCGAGCAGCAGCAGCTGGCGTACCAGGTCGTCGGCCGGGCTGGTGCCGGTGACCCCGGGCCGCTCGGCGTACGCCGGCGGGAGGGCCATGAAGTCGCCGAAGGCGGTCGGCAGGTACTCGGTGATGATCGCGGTCAGGTGGCGCATCTCCTCGGCGCTGGCGCCCTGCCGCTCGATGTAGCCGAGCAGCGGACGCAGCACGTCGTCGATCTCCCGCAGCGTCGGTACTGCGCCGACCGGCAGCTTCGCCCCGTCGGCGTTTGCCTGGAGCACGATGCCGGCGAGCCGCTCCTGCAGGTCACGCACCGCGACCAGCTGGGCGGCGGCGTCCTGCTGCTGCTCCCGCTCGGCCGGCGAGAGCGTCTGCTGCTCGCCGGTGTCAGGCGCGTCGGGGGCCGCGGCGTTGCGCCGTCGGAAGAACACGACCACCCCTTCATGCGATGTCGCCTGCGCCCGCCAAGCTACTGACTCTCGGTGTGAGCGCGCTCCAGGTAGGTCTTCGAGCGGGCGACCTGCTGCTCCAGCGCGGTGACGGTGGTCGCCATGCTGTCGACCGCCTTCGCCTTGTAGGTGTCGATCGCGTCCATCGTCGCGAAGACGTTGTCGAACGCCTTCTGCAGCGTCTCGACGCTGACCGTGCTGGACGCGGCCTGCTCCTGGATCTGGCCGGACTGCTGGCGCAGCATCTCGCTGGTCGACAGGATCATGTTGTTGGTCGTCGTGTTCAGCGCGTTGATCTGGTCGAGCACCAGCTTCTGGTTGGCCAGGGCCTGCGCGACGATGACCGCCGTACGCAGCGCCGCCACCGTCGTGGTCTGCGCCCGGTCGACGCCCTTGATCAGCTCCACGTTGTTCTTGCGGACCAGGTCGAGGGCGAGGTAGCCCTGGACGCTGACGGCGAGCTGGGTCATCAGGTCCTGCTGGCGCTGCCGGATGGGGAAGAGCGCGTCGGACACCAGTGCATCGGCGGACTGCGGGTTGCCCGGCCGGATCTGGTCGATCTTCTGGCTGACCGCGCCGTCGAGCGCCTTGGCCAGCGTCGCGTACTCGGTGAGCTTGCCCATGGCCGCCCACAGGTTGGCCTTCTCCTGCTCGATGGCCGCGTTGTCCTTGCGCAGCTCGTCCTGACCGGAGTCGAGGGCCTTGATGATCGCGTCGAGCTGCTTCTGCGCCGACTGGTAGCGCTCGAAGTACGCCGCCAGCTTGTTGCCGAACGGGATCATCCCGAGGATCTTGCGGGCGCCCTTGAGGTCGGCCTTGGCCGGGTCGAGCTCGGTCACGGTGCGCCGCAGCTCGGTGAGCGTGCCGGCCACCCGGGTCTGCGCGTCGCCGCCCTTGCCACCCTTGGAGCTGGACAGCGCCTGCGCCGGCCGCTCGAGCATCCGGTTCGACACCCGGGCACTGGCGACGATCTCCCGCTCACCCATGCGGGTGATGTCGGTGATCTTGTCCTGGAAGGCGGGGCTGTGCGGGTCCTGCGCGGCGAGCTCCTCGGCGAAGGCGACCGCCTTGGCGCGCAGCTCGGTGCGGGTCGTCTCGTCGAGCGGGACCATGCTGTCGACCTGGTCGTCGGTGATCACCGGTACGGCGGCAGGTGGGGCGAGCACCAGGTCGGTGCCGGCCGACGCGGTGGGCGTCGCGGTGACGGTCGGCGGGGCCAGCGGCTTGCTCAGGTCGAGCTCGGACATTTTCGTCCCTTCCGCTCCGGGCGGAGCTGCGTGGGCGCACGTGCTGCGAGTACGACCCTAATGGCACAGATCATGACGGCCCGGGTCCGGCCGCCCGGAGGAACGCCTCGAGGATCCGGTCGGCCGCGAGCGACGGCGGCAGCGAACCCTCGCGTACTGCCCGCTCCGTCGCCGGGATGAGGGCGCGTACGGCGGGGTCGCCGTGCATCCGGTCGAGCAACCGGTCACGCACGGTGTCCCACGTCCAGACCACCTGCTGCTCGCCGCGGCGCCGGGCCAGCTCACCGCTCTCGCGCAACGCCTCTTGATGGCGGTCGACCGTCTTCCACAGCTCCTCGAGCCCGGCGCCGGTCTCGGCGGAGCAGGTCAGCACAGGCACCCGCCAGCTGCCCTCGGGCTGGCCGATCAGGTGCAGCGCACTGGAGAGCTCCCGCGCGGCCCGCTTGCACTCCAGCTCGTGCGGACCGTCGGCCTTGTTGACGGCGACGATGTCGGCGAGCTCGAGGACGCCCTTCTTGATGCCCTGCAGCTGATCGCCGGTACGCGCCAGCGCCAGCAGCAGGAACGTGTCGGTCATCTCGGCGACGAGCGTCTCGGACTGGCCGACGCCGACCGTCTCGACGATCACCACGTCGTAGCCGGCCGCCTCCATGATCAGGATCGACTCCCGGGTGGCCCGCGCGACCCCGCCGAGCTGCCCCGACGTGGGGGAGGGCCGGATGAACGCGTTGTCGTCGACGGCGAGGTCGGGCATCCGGGTCTTGTCGCCGAGGATGCTGCCGCCCGTACGCGAGCTCGACGGGTCGACGGCGAGCACCGCCACCTTGTGGCCCGCCGTCGTCAAACGCTTGCCCAGCGCGTTGATGATCGTCGACTTGCCCGCACCGGGCACGCCGCTGATCCCCACCCGTGACGCCGTGCCCGTGCGCGGGAGCAGCATGGTCAGCAGCTCCTGCGCCCGCTCGCGATGATCGGCACGGGTGGACTCCACCAGCGTGATCGCGCGGGCGATGGCACTGCGGCGCCCGTCGACCACCTCGGCCGCGAGGGCGTCGACGTCCACCGCAGGACGCACCGCTGCCGTACCGGCCGAACTCGCCATGGCGCTCAGGCGGTGTCGGGCAACGGATGACCCCGCTGGGCGGACAGCTCGTGCAGGAGCTCGACCGCCGCCTCCGGGATCTTCGTGCCGGGCGGGAAGATCGCTGCCGCACCCGCGTCACGGAGGGCCTGGAAGTCACCCGGCGGGATGACGCCACCGACGACGATCATGATGTCGGGACGGCCGGCCTCGGCCAGCTCCGCCTTGAGCGCCGGCACCAGCGAGAGGTGACCGGCGGCCAGCGAGTTGACGCCGATGATGTGCACGTCGGCCTCGACGGCCTGACGGGCGACCTCGCCCGGGGTCTGGAAGAGCGGGCCCACGTCGACGTCGAAGCCGAGGTCGGCGAACGCCGAGGCGATCACCTTCTGGCCGCGGTCGTGCCCGTCCTGGCCCATCTTCGCGACCAGGATGCGGGGCCGGCGACCCTCGGCGGCCTCGAAGTCGGCGGCCGCCTTGCGCATGGTGGCGATGGCTTCCGACTCGCCCGCCTCTGCCCGGTAGATGCCGCTGATCGTACGGATCTGGCCGGTGTAGCGGCCGTACACCTTCTCCAGTGCCAGCGAGATCTCGCCGACCGTGGCCTTGGCGCGCGCCGCGTTGATCGCGAGGGCCAGCAGGTTGTCGTCCGGTCCGGGACGCTCCACGGCCGCCGCCCGGGTGAGCTCGTCGAGCGCGTGCTGGGTCGCGGCCCCGTCACGCTCCTCGCGGAGCTTGGCCAGCTTGTCGAGCTGGCTCTTCATCACCGCGGCGTTGTCGACCTTGAGCACGTCGATGTCGTCGGGGTCGGTGGGCTGGTACTTGTTGACGCCGATGACCGGCTGGCGCCCGGAGTCGATACGCGCCTGGGTGCGGGCCGCCGCCTCCTCGATGCGCAGCTTGGGGATGCCCGCCTCGATCGCCTTGGTCATGCCGCCGGCGGCCTCGACCTCCTGGATGTGCGCCCAGGCCTTCTTGGCGAGCTCGTACGTGAGCTTCTCGACGTAGGCGCTGCCGCCCCACGGGTCGACCGTGCGGGTGGTGCCCGACTCCTGCTGCAGGAGCAGCTGGGTGTTGCGGGCGATCCGCGCCGAGAAGTCGGTGGGCAGCGCGAGCGCCTCGTCCAGCGCGTTGGTGTGCAGCGACTGGGTGTGGCCCTGGGTCGAGGCCATCGCCTCCAGGCAGGTGCGGACCACGTTGTTGTAGACGTCCTGCGCGGTCAGCGACCAGCCGGAGGTCTGCGAGTGCGTACGCAGCGACAGCGACTTCGGGTTCTTCGCGCCGAAGCCGTCGGTGAGCTTGGCCCACAGCAGCCGGGCCGCGCGCATCTTCGCGATCTCCATGAAGACGTTCATGCCGATCGCCCAGAAGAAGCTCAGCCGCGGCGCGAACTTGTCGACGTCGAGGCCCGAGTCGAGCCCGGCGCGCAGGTATTCGACGCCGTCGGCCAGCGTGTACGCGAGCTCCAGGTCGGCCGTCGCCCCGGCCTCCTGGATGTGGTAGCCGGAGATCGAGATGGAGTTGAACCTCGGCATCCGGGTCGACGTGTAGCCGAAGATGTCGCTGATGATCCGCATCGACGGGGTCGGCGGGTAGATGTACGTGTTGCGGACCATGAACTCTTTGAGGATGTCGTTCTGGATGGTGCCGGCCAGCTGCTCCGGCGCCACCCCCTGCTCCTCGGCCGCGACGACGTACAGCGCCAGGATCGGCAGCACCGCGCCGTTCATGGTCATCGAGACGCTCATCCGGTCGAGCGGGATGCCGTCGAAGAGCTGGCGCATGTCGTAGATGGAGTCGATCGCGACGCCGGCCATGCCGACGTCGCCGCTCACCCGCACGTGGTCGCTGTCGTAACCGCGGTGGGTGGCGAGGTCGAACGCGACCGACAGACCCTTCTGCCCGGCGGCCAGGTTGCGCCGGTAGAAGGCGTTGGACTCCTCGGCGGTGGAGAAGCCCGCGTACTGGCGGATCGTCCATGGTTGCGTGGTGTACATGGTCGGGTACGGCCCGCGCAGGAACGGCGGGAGCCCCGGCCAGGTGTCCAGAAAGTCGACGTCGTCGACGTCGGCGCCGGTGTAGAGCGGCGCGACCTCGATGTCTTCCGGGGTCTGCCAGGCCAGCTCGTCGGGGGCCTTGCCCACCGCCTGCTCTACGGCCGCAGCCCAAGCGGTGGGATCGGCAGCGGGCGTGGTGTCGGCGTCGAGTGCGGCACCGCGGAAATCGGGGACCCAGTCAGTGCTCACTGCGCTACTCCCAGCTTGTCGAGCGTCTGCTCCTGCACGGCGACGGCATCGCAGCCCCGGTGCAGGAAGGTGTCGATCGTTGCCTCGGGTGCGGCCTTGGCCTGCCCGGCGAGCATGACGTGGGTGGCCCCGGCCGTGCGGAGCGCGTCGGCCACGAGGGCGGCGGAAGCGGCGTAAGCGGTGTCGGTGCCGCACAGACAGGCCACGGTCGTGCCGGCCTTCTCGAGGGCCGCCTTCAGAGTGGCCTCGGACGCCGTCTCGGCGGCCTCCGGGAGCTCGACGTCGGCGATGCCGGCCGGACGCAACAGGTCAGCGGCGAAACCCGCCCGCGCCGAGGCGGCCCGTGGTGACTCCAGCGGCACCAGCAGCACCGTGGGCGAACGCCGGTTGACGTGGCGGAAGTGCTCCACCCGCTCGCGCATCGCCTCGTGCCGCTCGGACCAGCGGACGGGAGTCAGGCCACCCGACGGCTGCGGCGGCGTCTCCTGCCGTGCCAGCACCTGCTCGTCGAGCTGCGGGAACTCGCTGACGCCGGTGATCGCGTCCTCGCGGTAGGCCAGCTTGCGGGCCCGGCCGGCGCGGTTGTCGTGGATCCGCGCCTCGATCGACCCGTCGGCCAGCGCGTGGGCGACCCCGCCGGCCTCCTCGATGGCCTGGAACTCCGCCCACCCGGCGCGGGCCAGCTCGTCGGTCAGCGACTCCACATACCAGGAGCCGCCCGCCGGGTCGATGACCGCGGCGACGTGCGACTCCTCCAGCAGCAGCGCCTGGGTGTTGCGCGCGGCCCGGCGGCCCAGCGCCTCGGGCACGCCGAGCGCGGAATCGAACGACAGCACGGTGACCGCGTCGGCCCCGCCCACCCCGGCGGCGAAGGACGCCACCGTCGTGCGCAGCATGTTCACGTACGGGTCGAGCCGCGTCATCATCGGCCGGCTGGTGACCGCGTGCTGCAGCTGCCCCTGCTCGGCGGCCGGCACCCCGCAGGCGGCGGCGATGCGGGCCCAGAGCTTGCGGGCGGCCCGCAGCTTCGCGATGGTCAGGAACTGGTCGTCGGTGGCCGCGTAGCGGAACTCGAGCTGGCCGGCCGCCGCGGATGCCGACAGGCCCACCTCGGCGAGAGCCCGCAGGTAGGCGACGCCGGCGGCGATCGAGTAGCCGAGCTCCTGCGCCTCGGAGGCACCACCGTCGTGGACGCTGGTCGCGTCGACGACGATCGTGCGCAGCGCGAGGCCGGAGCCGTTGGCCTCGACGAACTGCTTCACGTAACCGGTGGTGGGCGTCAGCTCGACGGGATGCCCGGTGCGCACCGCGAGGCCGACCGGGTCGAGGCCGAGGTTGCCGGACAGCGCGCCGACCTCGACGCCCCGCTCTGCGGCGATCGCGAGCAGCGCATCAGCGGCGGCGATGCCCTCCTCGTTGGCATCGAGCACGACGGGCGCCAGGTCGAGCAGCACGTCGGTGAGCGCCTCGCCGAGCGCGGCGACCGGGACGCCGGAGGCGCCGACGGCCAGCCACAGCGAGGAGACGCCGTTCTCCAGGTCGACGAGCGCCTGCTCCCGCGTCGCGGCCGGGCGCGGGTCGTTGAAGAAGGAGCGCACATCCCAGCCACCGAGAGTGCCCTGGGGGAGGCGGCCGCGTACGAAGGGCGCCGAACCGGGCAGGCCCGCGTCGGGCACGTCGAACCGGTCACGGCCGTAGATGCCGTCGATGGTCAGGCCGCCGACGGTGACCTGCAGGCGCGCCTCGGCGTCGGCTGCCGTGAGGCCCTTGCTGCCGGACTTGTCCAGCACGCCGGCGACGAGGGTCGCCCATTGCTCACGGGTGGCCGGCGGGAAAGCGGACGCCAGCGTCAGCTCCTCCGGAGTCGGCGGCGGACCTTTGAGGTCGACCGACTCGGTGGGCGGTGCGGGGGCGTCGCTGGTCACACATCCTCCTGGCCTGTCGAGCGCGGTCGCTCTAGCGGTCATTTTGCCTGGTGTCGCGCATCACGTGCCAAGGACCTCCGATACCGCCCTGTAATCTCGCCGGGTCACGACGAGCAGGCGACGGCTTTCGAGTCGGCGCCGACCAACCCGCGCGCCGCGTCGGGTGCGGTGTTGTCACACGTCACGACGTTGCCGGCCGTCGGAAAGAGGCCGACGCCGAACCCGGGCCACGACCCCGGAGCGGTTACCGCTGATGACGTTGTCGGTGCCCCAACCCGGATGGACGGTGTGCGTCTGGATGGCATCCATGGCGGCTCCCCGCGGATTGCGGATGGTGTTGTCCCGGATCGTCCAGCCGTTGCCCTTGGCGTCGATGGCGCTGTCGGCGGGGTTCTCGCCCGAGTAGCCGGTGTCGTCGAAGACGTTGCCGGCCAGCACCCCCGAGCTCGTGCCCTCCTTGAGGTCGGCGCCCTCGGCGGCGATGTGCGTGAACGTGTTGCCGACGATCTGGTTGCCGTTCGACGCGTCGGGCTCGCCGCCGGAGTAGGTGTCCCAGTTGGAGTTCGCCGAGCCGACGTAGACGCCCTCGCCGTACTGCGCCTGCCGTAGCCCGGTGTCGGAGATCCTGCCGCCCGTGACGACGTTGTCGGACGAGCCCCCCCGCAGATGCAGGCCCTCGGCGCCGACGTTCGTGACGGTGAGCTGCTCGTAGCGGTTGTGGCTGCTGCCATCGAGACGATGCCCTTGGACGCGGTCGTGACCGTGAAGCCGCGGAAGACCACGTGGCTGGCCTTGGAGACGTAGAGGCCGTACCGCCCGCCGGTGGACTTCCCCGAGATGACGGCATCCGCCGGACCGCGCACGGTGATCGGCCTGGCCGCAGTGCCGGAACGCGTGGCCACGATGGTGCCGGTGTACGAGCCGACGGCCCGCGAGGTGCCCGTGTACGCACCCGCCGCCAGGGTGATGGTCTGGCCCGGCGTCGCGACGTCCAGCGCAGCCTGCAGCTCCTCGGCGTTGCGCACCGTCACGTTGCCGGCCTCGTCGGGCTGAGGCGGGGGAGCTGGTGCGGCTGTCGACTTGCGTGGCCGTGGTGGGTCCGACGGGCCGGAAGAGCTTGAGCAACCGGACAGGCTCAGCCCGATGATCGTGAGCGCGGCGGCGCTCGCGACCCCCCGCTTGCGGATCGTGCACATGTCCGGGACACCTCCCATGCCTGCGGTCGTCAGAACGGGCAGTCATCAGTGTTCGGCGTATTGCTGGGCGTTTCCCAGGGAGGGATGTTCGTCGTCCAGCGCTCGAACGGCGCGGGTTCGTGCGGTCGGGGTTCGTGCGGCTCGGGGTCAGGTGGCGCGGGCTCACGTGGAATGTCGAAGTCCGAGTCGTCCGGTGGCCGGTAGTCGTACTGGGCGACGGGATACTGCCGTCCTAATGGGCTGATCCAGACGGGTGGTTCCGTATCGCTCGTCTGCAGTGTCCAACCGGTCTCGTGCTTGATCCGGTGGTGCTTGGGACACAGCGGATGCAGGTTGTGCCGGCTCGTCCCGCCGCCGCCTCCGTCGGGCCGGTGCGGGACGGCGTGGTCGAGGTCGCAGGTCTCGGCGCGGCGGTTGCAGAACGGGAAGATGCAGGTCCGGTCACGGGCCCGCACATAGCGGGCGAGTGCCGCTGAGGGCCGGTAGGTGCGCCGGCCGAGGTCGAGCAGACCACCCGTCAGAGGGTCGTGCAGCAGTCGCCGCCAGGCACCGTCCATCGCGAGATCTCTTGCCACGGACGCGGGGAGCGGGCCATGACCGGCCAGCTCAGCGGGGCGGTCCTGCAGCCCCAGCAGGGTCGGCAGATCCATGGTGACGTTGACGGTCACCTTGTACGGCCGGTCATCCAGGTCCGACAGGGTGCCGGTCGTGACCAGGCCCAGCAGCGCAGCCACGCGGAGCTGGCCCGCCGACCGTGGAGTTTCAGACCCCTTCTCGATGGCGCCGAGCTTGCGTGCGGCGTCCTGAATGGTGGCGTAGATCGCCAGCACGTCCGCGGCGTCACCGACCACCCGCAGCTCGGCTTGGCCGTCGTCGCGGCGGAAGTAGTCCACGTCGTGCTGGGTCCGGGCGGTCCCCGCGTTCTTACGGGTGCGGTCGGGCGTGATCAACGCCAGCGCTCTGCGTAGTGAGGCGCGGAGCTGGGTCATCGACTGTTTGTGCGCCCGGGGCAGCACCCGCCGGGCGACCCACACCGCCTGCTCGTCGGTCAGACCGGAGGTGACGTCACAGATGGCGAGCGCCTGCCAGTAGTTGATGTCGCCCGACCGCAACGCCTCGGCGATCATGGACAGCCGGCCGGACAGCGCCTCGGCGACCATGATCCGGTTCTCTGTAGCCGAGTCCGACAGCCGGACCGCTGCCGCGACCTCACACCGCACCGCCCGTTCCGCTAGGTCCCGCTCATCAGCGGTGCGGTGATTCTCGACGGACCGCACCGCCCTCGCGGTTGCCGCCACAGCCGCGCAACTGCACGAGGCGATATAGGCGGCTTGGCGCTCCCACGCCACCAACAGATCGGCTACGCCCGACGGTTTCAGTTGATCGATACGGACTTGGTCCAGGGCCGTGATCGCCTCCGGACCCGGCGGCGCGATCAACGCCGCCGCGACCACCCCGGAGGGGGAAAGTAAGTCGAACATGCGTTCGACTCTAATCCCGGAAACCGGGCCTGACCAGGCCCAAAAGCCACCTGTGGACAACTTTGCTCCGTCCGGTCGGGAACTTTTCGCCCCCTCCCGAGCACTGTGAAGACATGGCTCTGCTCCTGCGGTCGGTGATGCGCCGCCTGGTCGTCGTGACGGCGGCTGCGGCGGCTGTCGTCCTGGTCGCAGCGCCCGCTGCCCAGGCCCACGACTCCCTGCTGGCCAGCACCCCGACCGCGGGGGAGGGACTCACGACGCTGCCGGCTGAGGTCCGCCTGACGTTCGGCGCGGAGCCGAGGGCGCAGTTCGCGGCCGTGCAGGTGACCGGCCCGGACGGCCGGCGCTACGACGCCGGGGCCCCGACCGTCGACGAGGTGACCCTGGTCCAGCCGTTGGCGACCGGCGGTCCGGCGGGCGCGTACACGGTGGACTGGCGGGTCGTCTCCGGCGACGGCCACGCCATCTCGGGACAGTTCGGCTTCCTCACGACGCAGGGCAGTGCCACCGCCACCCCGACACCCGCGGCGACCCCGACGGCATCGACACCCCCACCGACGACCGCGCCCGCACCCGCGGCGGCCGGCTCACCGGCGCTGGTCACGGTGGCCGATGACGAGGTCCGCGACACCGGCGGGCACACCGATGTGGTCATCGGGATCGTCGTGGCGGTGATCGTCGTCATCGGCGGTGTCGTGGGTGTCACCCTGCGCCGGAGGCGCTCGACCGGGCACGAACGCCCGCGGCGAGAGACCATGGGCCGGTGACGCAAGCTCCCACCGACGTGAGCGCGGCGCCGCAGACCGATCTGCCGGCCCCGCTGGAGCCGGCGCGCATCGGGGCTCCGGGCCGTCTGCTCGTCGCGACCCTCGTCGTCGGCGTCCTCACGTTGGTCGCCGCCGCCACCTTCGGCCACGGCATCGAGAGCAAGCCCACGGGCGGCCTGCCGTGGGCCGGGTCGGGCACCGCCTGGGCGCTGCCGATCGCGCGGTTCTTCCACGACGCGGCGGCGGTCGTCACCATCGGCTTCCTGCTGCTCGCCGTCGGCCTGCTGCCCGACCGCAAGGGCACCGTCGGTCCTGCCGCCCGGGCCGCGCTCAAGGTGGCCCGCGCGGCTGCCGGCGCGTGGTTCGTCGCTGTCGTCGTCGAGGCGATGCTCTCGCTGTCCCAGGAGGCGGGCGCCCCCCTGGGCGACGTCCTGCACTGGAACAACATCAAGTTCTACGCGACCGAGGTCACGGAGGGGAAGACCAGCCTCGCCGTCGCGATCGCCGCGCTCGCGATCCTGCTGACGCCGATCGTGACGCGGGTCAACGGCGCCGCCGTGCTGCTCGGCATCGCTGCCTTCGGGCTCATCCTGCCGCCCCTGCTGACCGGCCACTCGGCCAGCGCCGGCGACCACGACGCCGCGATGAGCAGCCTCACGCTGCACGTGCTCTTCGCCAGCCTGTGGATCGGCGGCCTCGCCGGCGTGGCCTGGCTGGCGTGCCGTAACAAGGCCAACTCGGGCCGCGCGTACGCGGTCGCCCTGCCCCGCTTCTCACGCCTGGCGCTGGTCTGCTTCGTCGCGGTGGCCGCGTCGGGCGTGCTGAACGCGTACATCCGCATCGGGACGCTCGGCGACCTGTTCACCACGCGCTACGGCGGGCTCGTGCTGTTCAAGACGGCAGCGCTGCTGGTGCTCGGCTGGTTCGGCTATCGCCACCGCGCCCGTACGGTGCCGCTCGCCGCGGCCGGTGATCGCCGCGCGTTCTTCCGCCTGGCCGCCGCCGAGCTCGCCGTCATGGCCATCGCCGTCGGTCTCGCGGTCGCCCTCTCGCGCAGCCCGACCCCGGTCGCGCGCACCGAGCCCGACGTCAGCCCCGCGAAGGCCGTCCTCGGCTACGACCTGCCGGGCCCGATCTCCGTCAGCCGGCTCGCCTTCGACTGGGCACCGCAACTGCTATTCGCGGTCTTCATCGTGGTCGCGGCGGTCTGGTACGCCCGCGCCGTCCACCTGCTGCACAAACGCGGCGACGCCTGGCCGCGGCTCTACACGGTCAGCTGGTACGCGGGCCTGGTGGTGGTCGGCATCGTCACCCAGACCGGTGTGAACCGCTACGGGGAGATCCTGTTCAGCGTCCACATGGCGCAGCACATGGTGCTGTCGATGGTGGCGCCGCCGTTGCTCGCGCTGGGCGCGCCGATCACCCTGGCGCTGCGCTATCTGCCGACGGCATCGACGCCGGGGGCCCGGGGGGCGCGCGCCTGGCTGCTCGCCGGCCTGCGGAGCCCGATCATGCGGGTGCTCTCCAATCCGCTCGTCGGCCTGGGCCTGTTCGTCGCCAGCACCTTCGGGCTCTACTTCTCCAGCCTCTTCACGATCCTCATGTCCAGCCACGCCGGTCACCTGGCGATGTCGGTGCACTTCCTGCTGACCGGCTGTCTCGTCTTCTGGCCGCTGGTGTCGCCCGATCCGCTGCCGCACCGTCCTGGCCATGCAGCGCGGATGATGCTGCTGGTCATCCTGGTGCCGTTCCACGCGTTCTTCGGCCTCGCGATCCTCACGGAGACGAATGTGCTGGCCTCCGGCTGGTACGACCGGCTGCAGCGCCCGTGGGGCGCGTCCCTGCTGTCCGACCAGCACACGGGTGGTGGTATCGCCATGGCGCTGACCGAGCCGGTCGCGTTCCTGGTCGCGGGCGTGATCCTCATGCAGTGGTCACGCGCCGACGCCCGCCGGGCGGCGGCCTTCGACCGCAAGGCCGACCGCGCGGAGGCGTCGGGCGATGAGCAGGACGAGCTCGCCACCTACAACCGCTACCTCGCCGATCTGGCGAAGCGCCGCTAGCTCCTGAAGGGGCGACGTTCAGAGGTTCTTCGGCCGGTTGACGTAACGGCGCTCGGTGGGCGACCAGAACCAGCCGCCGCCCGCCCGGGTGCCGCCGTCGACCGGCACGTTGTGGCCGGTCACGAAGGACGACATGTCCGAGGCCAGGAACAGCGCCACGCGCGCCTGGTCCTCGGGCCAGCCGAGCCGCCCGGCCGGGGCCCACGCCTCCCACAGGTGCTCGGAGTCCTCGAAGCCGGTGAGGTAGTCGACCTGCGGGGTCTGGGTGAGGTCGGGGCCGATGCCGTTGACGCGGATGCCGTAGCGGCCGAGCTGCACGCCGAGGTCGGTCGTGAAGCCGTTGGCCGCGGTCTTGAACGCGCCGTACACCGGCTCGCCGGGGTAGCCGCGCATGCCCTCGACGGAGTGGAAGTTGACGATCGAGCCCGACTTCTGCGCGGTCATCGGCTCGATCACGGCCTGGCACATCGAGAACAGGTGCAGCAGGTTGACCCGGTACATCGCGTCCCAGGACTCCGGCGACGACGTCGCGAAGCGCACCAGCGGGCGGTAGTCGCCCACGTTGTTGACCAGCACGTCGATGCGGCCGTGCGTGGCCACCACGTCGTCCACCAGCGGCTTCGCCACGGTCGGGTCGGTCACGTCGACGACGTGCGTGCGTACGCGCCCGCCCGCCGCCTCGATGTCGGCCTTCGCGCGCTCCGCCCGCTCGGGGTCGATCTCGGCGATCTCGACGAGGGCGCCGTGCTGGGCGAACAACCATGAGACGGCGCCGCCGATGCCGTCACCACCGCCGGTCACGAGGGCGACCTTGCCGTCCAGCAAGCGGCTGTAGTCGGGGATCGCAGGGACACGGGCGGGGGTCTGACCGGTCATGTCCGCCGATTCTGCATACCGCCTGAACTGGCCGGACACCCGGCTGGTAGGAACTAACGGTGAGCGCTCCGATTCCCGCCCTGTCCCTGCACGCCGGCAACTTCCGCCAGGACCCCGGTCCGTGGGACGCGATGTTCGACAAGGCGCTCGCCGCCGAGGCCGCCGGCATCGACCGCCTGATGGTCTCCGACCACGTGGTCATGGGCGAGAACCTCGAGGAGTACGGCAAGCCGGAGCGCGGCGGGATGAAGGGGTCGGTCCAGCCGACCACCGCCGAAGGTCAGTGGCTCGAGCCGCTGACCGTGCTGTCGATGATCGCCGGCATGACCAAGAACGTGCGGTTGGGCACCGGGATCCTGGTCGCCGCGCTGCGCCGCCCGATCGTGCTCGCGAAGACGCTCGCCACCCTCGACGTGCTGTCGGGCGGCCGCGTCGACCTCGGCATCGGCGTCGGCTGGCAGAAGGAGGAGTACGACGCCTGCGGGCTCTCGTACGACGGCCGCGGCCCGCTGCTCGACGACACTCTGGAGATCCTGCAGAACGCGTGGACCCAGATGCCGACCGCGCACGACTCGGAGTTCGTGAAGTTCGAGCGCATCTACGTCTCGCCGCAGCCGTTGCAGCCGGGCGGGGTGCCGATCTGGGTGAGCGGCACGATCAACAAGCGCAGCCTGCGGCGCATCGCCCGCTTCGGCAGCGGCTGGATCCCGTGGGGCGACGACATCGCCAACCCGGCCGCCGGCCTGACGCAGATCAAGCAGGTGCTCGAGGAGGCCGGCCGCTCGGCCGAGGGCTTCCGCGTGCAGGGCAGCCTCATGGTGCGTCCCGACGAGTCCGGCAAGTACGACTTCGCCAAGGCCGTGGCCGGCGTGCCGCAGCAGGTCGAGCTCGGCATCACCGACTTCTCCACCGCCGTCGTCGGCCTGCCCACCGGCAAGGACGAGGCCACCGAGGTGCTCTCGGGTCTGGTCTCCGCGTTCCGCAAGGTCGCCGCTTAGTTTCTGGCACCCTCTTCAATGCGCGCGTACGCGCGCGGTCGGACACCGTTGTCACCGAAGGGACCTTCAGGGTGGGCGTGGAAGTGCTGCTGGACTTGGCGGCGTCGATGGTGGGCGACCGCGTGGCACTCGGCTCCCGCGCCGACGGCATCACCTTCGAGCAGCTCGCCGCGCGGGCCGCGGGAGGTGCAGGCCTGCTGCAGGCGCAGGGGGGCCGCTCGGTCGCCTTCGTGGGGGTCAACGGCCCCCAGTTCAACGTCGCGGTGTTCGCCTCGGCGCTCGCAGGGCTGCCGATCACGCCGCTGAACTACCGGCTCCCCGATGCCGACCTCAACGCGCTGATCGACCGGCTCGACGAGCCCGTCATCCTCGTGGACGACGACATGCGCGGCCGCATCGGTGACCGGCAGCGGGTGCTGTCGAGCACCGGCTGGCTCGCCGACACCGCTACCGCCGAGCCCATCCAGGCCGAGGAGCTGGCCGACGACGCCATCGCCTCGATCCTGTTCACCAGCGGCACCACGTCGGAGCCCAAGGGCGTCGTGCTGCGGCACGGCAACCTGACCTCGTACGTGCTGCAGACCGTCGACCTGCTCGGCGCCGACGAGGACGACTGCGCGCTGGTCGCCGTGCCGCCGTACCACATCGCCGGTGTGGCCACGGTCCTGACCAACACCTACGCCGGCCGCCGCATGGTGCACCTGCCCGCCTTCACCGCGAAGGAGTGGCTGCAGATCGCCGGCGACGAGGGCGTCACCAATGCCATGGTCGTGCCGACGATGCTCGCCCGCGTGGTCGAGCACCTCGAGGAGTCCGGCGGGCTCGCGGGGCAGGTGCCGACGCTGCGCAGCATCGCGTACGGCGGCGCCCGCATCGCCCCGACCGTGCTGGAGAAGGCGCTCCTCGCGTTCCCGGAGACCGGCTTCGTCAACGCGTACGGCCTCACCGAGACCAGCTCGACCATCGCGGTGCTCGGCCCCGACGACCACCGCAACGCCATGAACACCGAGGACCCGGTCTGGCGTGCGCGGCTGTCGTCCGCCGGCCGAGCGGTGCCCGGCATCGAGTTCGAGGTGCGCGGGCCCGACGGCTCCATCCTCGGCCCGGGCGAGACGGGCGAGCTCTTCGTCCGCGGCGCCCAGGTCGCCGGTGAGTACGTGGGCACGGGCACCGGTCTCGACGCCGGTGGCTGGTTCCCGACCCGCGACCGCGCGCACATCGACTCCGACGGCTACCTGTTCATCGAGGGCCGCGACGACGACACGATCATCCGCGGCGGCGAGAACATCGCCCCCGCCGAGGTCGAGGACGTACTGCTCACCCACCCGTCGGTGCGTGACGCGGCCGTCGTCGGCATCCCCGACGAGGAGTGGGGCCAGCAGATCTGCGCGGTCATCGTCGTGGCCGACGGCGACTCGGTGGACGCTGTCGCGCTCTGCGAGGACGTGCGCAGCTACGCGGCGAGCAAGCTGCGCTCCAGCCGCGCGCCGAGCACCGTGCTCATCTGGTCGGAGCTGCCCTACACCCCGACCGGCAAGCTCCTGCGCCGCACGATCGTCGGCAGCCTCACCAGCTCCTGAGCTCCCCGTTCGTACGCTTCTCCTGTCGTTCCGCATCTCTTCAGCCCGGAGGCTTTTCCCATGTCGACACCCGTCCAGCTGCGTACTGGCGCCCGGCTGCGTAGCCAGGTGGACGCCACCGAGATCATCGTGGTCCGCGCCCCCTCCCGCGAGGTCGACCTGACCTGCGGCGGCGCCCCGATGATCGACGTCAAGGCCGAACCCGAGGCCGGCCTCACGCTCGACCCGGCCCTGTCCGGCGGTGCCCCCGTCGGCAAGCGCTTCACGCTCGCCGACGACGCGTCGCTCGAGGTGCTGGTGACGAAGGGCGGCGAGGGCACCCTCGCCGACGGCAGTGAGGCCCTCGTGCTCAAGGAAGCCAAGCAGCTGCCCTCCAGCGACTGACGCTGCAGCCGGGTCTCGTGCCGCTCCTCGATCCGGACGACCTCGCCGAGGCCGTCGCGGCGGCGGACACCGACCCGGACGACCCGGTGGCCCTGGTCGTCGACCTCGATCGACGACTGTCGCCCGAGCGAACGAGTGCGACGCTGGCCGCGGTCCGGTGCAGCGCGCGCGTCGTCGTCGGCGTCGCGTCGGGGCGGCCCGTTCCGGTCAACCGGCGGCTGGCCGACGCGCTGACGTTCAGTCTGGTGCCGCCCGGCTTCGACGTGGCGTCACCGGCTCTGGTCGCGGTGTCCGACCCGGTCGCCGCAGCGGCCCGGGTCGCCGAGATTGTCGGGGGGCATCCGCTCGCCACCTCTGCGCTGGTCGTGCTGGCGCAGCAGGTGGGGCTGCTGCCGCTGTGGGAGGGGCTCGTCGCCGAGTCGGCCACGTATTCGATGCTGCTGGCCGGGCCGGAGTTCGCGACCTGGCGGGAGAGCACGCCGCGCAAGCCGCTCGCGCCGGACGACGACGAGCCGGTGCTGGTCTCCCGCGCGGGCGACCGGCTGCTGCTCGAACTCAACCGACCGCAACGGCGCAATGCGTACGGGCACGCGGTACGCGACGCGCTGCTGTCCGGTCTCGCCATCGCGGCCGCCGACCCGGACCTGACCGTGGAGATCCGCGGCCGCGGCGCGGCGTTCTGCAGTGGCGGTGACCTCGCCGAGTTCGGCACTGCGCCGGACCCCGCCCGCGCCCACCTCATCCGGCTGCGGCACAGCGCGGGCAACGTGATCTACGGGATGCGTGACCGCGTGAGCGTCCACGTGCACGGCGCCTGCATCGGCGCGGGCATCGAGCTGCCCGCCTTCGCCGGCCACGTCGTCGCGGCGCCGAACACCCGTATCGCGCTTCCCGAGGTCTCGATGGGCCTCGTGCTCGGGGCCGGCGGCACCGTCAGCATCACCCACCGCATCGGACGCTGGCGCATGGCCTACCTCGGCCTGACCGGCGACGTGATCGGCCCGGAGCAGGCGCTGGCCTGGGGGCTCGTCGACGCACTGAGCAGCTGATCGATGAGCGACGCCCGGGCCGACGCGTACGCCCGCCGGCTCTCGGCCGAGCTCGAGCGCCGCACCGGGAGACGGGTCGACAGCGCGCAGCTGCTGGGCGAGCGGGCCGCCCTGACCGGTGACCAGCCGCACGGCACCGTCTCGGCCGGCGGCGCGTGCCGGATGGTCGCCTGCGCGGACGGCTGGCTCGCCGTTTCCCTGCCGCGCGACAGCGACGTCGAGTTGCTGCCGGCCTGGTTGGAGCGCGACGTCACCGGGCTGCCGGCTGACCTGCGCCCGCACCGCGCAGCGGACCTCCGTGATCGGGCCCGTCTCCTGGGCCTGGCGGTGAGCGTCGTGGCCGGGGAGCGTCCGCCCCCCCTGGTGCTGCCGCCCGACGGGCCCGCCGCCGACGTCGGCCGGCCCCTCGTCGTCGACTTCAGCGCCCTGTGGGCCGGCCCGCTCTGCGCCCGCCTGCTCGGGCTGGCCGGAGGCCGGGTCGTCAAGGTGGAGACGCCGGGCCGCCCCGACGGTGCCCGGCTCGGCAACCCGGCGTTCTACGACCTGCTGCACGCCGGGCACGAGTCGCTCGTCGTCGACCCCGCCGATCCGGCCGGACGCCGGACGCTCGAAGACCTCGTCGACAGGGCCGACGTCGTCATCGAGGCGTCGCGGCCGCGTGCGCTGGCGGGATGGGGACTGTCCGCCGACGCGTCCGCTGCGCACGGCACCGTCTGGCTGAGCATCACCGCGTACGGACGCACGGCCGGTGACCGGATCGGGTTCGGCGACGACGTCGCGGCCGGCGCCGGCTTGATCGAGGACGGCGACCCGCCGGCGTTCGTCGGCGACGCCATCGCCGACCCCCTCACGGGCCTCACCGGGGCCGTCGCCGTGCTGCGGGCGCTGGCGGCCCGGGCCCGTACCGGATCCGGCCAGTTGATCGACCTGGCCATGAGCTCGGTCGTCGCAGCGACGCTCGACCCGGCGCCCTAACAAGCGATCGGATGTTGCCAGGGGACCAATGATGGTTTTCGAGACAACAAGCGATCGGATGTAAGGCCCTACATCCGATCGCTTGTTGTCCCGAAAAGGAACACCGAATCCTTGGTGACATCACATCGCTTGTGGGCTCGCGGTGCCGAGGCCCCGCTCGTACGCTGACCGGCATGGATGCCGACGACTTCGACGTGATCCGGCTGGCCGTGCGCCGCTTCGTGCGCAACGAGGTCGTGCCGCTCGAGCCGGAGATCGAGGAGCAGGACGAGATCCCGGAGCGCATCCGCAAGGCCGCGGCCGACATGGGGCTGTTCGGTTTCGCGCTGCCGGAGGAGTACGGCGGGCTCGGGCTGACGATGGAGCAGGAGGCGAAGCTGGTCTTCGAGCTCGGTTACACGACGCCCGCGTTCCGCTCGCTGTTCGGTACCAACAACGGCATCGCCGGGCACGTGCTGATGCTGGCGGCGAGCGAGGAGCAGAAGGCGGACTTCCTGCCGAAGGTCGCCTCGGGGGAGTGGACGGCCTCGTTCGCGCTCACCGAGACCGGCGCCGGGTCCGACCCGGCCGGCCTCACCACTGCCGCGGTGCGCGACGGCGACGACTGGATCATCAACGGGTCGAAGCGCTGGATCACGAACGCTCCGGCGGCGGATGTCTTCATGGTGTTCGCGCGTACGGATCCGGCCGCGCCGCCGTCCAAGGGCATCTCCTGCTTCCTCGTCCCGTCCGGCACTCCCGGGGTGAGCACAGGCGCCAAGGACCGGAAGATGGGCCAGGCGGGGGCCTGGACCTCCGACGTCTACCTCGACGACGTACGCGTGCCGGCGAACGCCCTGATCGGCGGCGAGGGGCTCGGCTACGCGACGGCGATGGCCTGCCTCGCCCACGGCCGGCTGCACATCGCCGCGCTGTGCATGGGGACGACGCAGCGGCTGGTGGACGAGATGGTCGGGTTCGCCACCGAGCGGGTGCAGGGCGGCAAGCCGATCGCGGAGCACCAGCTCATCCAGGCGCTCATCGCCGACAGCCAGACCGATCTGATGGCCGGGCGGTCGCTGGTGCTGGAGGCGGCGCGGGCGTACGACAGCGGCGAGGACACCAAGCTCGGGCCGGCGTGCGCGAAGTACTTCGCCAGCGAGGCCGTGGGCCGGGTGGCCGACCGGGCGGTGCAGGTGCACGGCGGCGCCGGTTACATGCACGGGGTCGCCGTCGAGCGGTTCTACCGCGACGTGCGGCTCTTCCGTATCTACGAGGGCACGAGCCAGATCCAGCAGCTGGTCATCGCCCGGGCCGTCCTCAAGCAGGCAGCTGCGCGCTGATGGTGTCGTCGGCCGGGGTGCGCGGGGTCGGCGGCGCGGCCGGCAGCTCGGACGGCTGCTGGTGGAACTCGGTGAGTTCGGCCTGCGGCTTCGGCCGCGAGTAGAGGAAGCCCTGCGCCCGGCCGCAGCGCATGTCGCGCAGCAGGGTGGCCTGGGCCTCGTTCTCGATGCCCTCCGCGACGATGCCGACCCCGAGGCTGTGCGCGAGGTCGACGATCGACTGCACCAGCGTGAGGGCGTGCGGGTCGGTGGTCATCTCGTCGACGAAGGAACGGTCGATCTTCACGATGTCGACCGGCAGCTGGCGCAGGAACGACAGCCCCGCGTAACCGGTGCCGAAGTCGTCGACCGCGATCCGGACGCCGAGCGCGCGCAGCCGGGCGAGCCGCTCGGCGACGACGTCGAAGTCGTGCACGAGGACGCCCTCGGTGATCTCCAGGGTGAGCAGCTGCGGTGCCATCCCGCTGTGCTCGAGGGCGCCGGTGACGAGCCCGAGCAGGTTGTCGTCGACGAGCTGACGCGGCGAGATGTTCACCGCGAGGGCGACCGGGCTGCCGTCGTCGCACTGCATCGCCGCCATGGCGTGGACGGCGGTGGTCAGCACCCAGTTGCCGATCGGGCCGATCAGCCCGGTGCTCTCGGCAAGCGGGATGAAGCGGGCCGGCGCGACCATGCCGTACTCGGGGTGGTGCCAGCGGACCAGGGCCTCGACCCCGTACGGGCTGCCGTCGTCGAGCTGCACGGTCGGCTGGTAGTAGACCTCCAGCTCGCCGCGCTCGACGGCACCGGTGAGGTCCTGCACCAGCAGGGCGCGCTCCCGCGCCTCGTCGTGCATGCCCGGGGTGAAGACCGCGACGCGGTCCTTGCCGCAGGCCTTCGCGAGGTACATGGCGAGGTCGGCGTTGCGGACCAGGGCGTCGGCGCTGCGGGCGTCGCGCGACTCGAGCGTGCTGCTGTCGGCGACGCCGATGCTGACCCGGATCGAGACCTGCGCGTCACCCAGCTCGGCCGGGGCGGCGAGCGAGGCCAGCAGCCGGTCGGCGGCGGCCTGCGCGGTCGTCGGTCCGCCGTAGAGCAGCACCGCGAACTCGTCGCCGCCGAAGCGGGCCGCCAGGTCGCGCTCGGTGAGTCCCTCACGCAGCCGGTGGGCGACGGTACGCAGCAGCGCATCGCCGCCGGCGTGGCCGAACGAGTCGTTCACGCCCTTGAAGTCGTCGAGGTCGACGAACAGGAGGCTGACCGGTGCGTCGGGGTCGCGCAGGGCGCGGTTGGCCGTCTCCAGCAGCATGACGCGGTTGGCGAGGCCGGTGAGCGGGTCGTGCAGCCCCTGCTGCTCCGACATGCGCCACGAGGCGACCAGCGCGAGGCTGCAGGCGAGGACGAAGCCGCCGTGCACCGCGGCCCAGATCCACGGGTCGTTCATCGCGGAGCTTTCGCTGAAGACCTGGTGCGGCGCGAGCGTGCCCATGATCCCGTGGTGCAGCACGACGATGACGAGGGCGCTGCCGAACGGCGCCCACGCCTGGTAGAGCGAGACCACGCCGACCATCACGAAGAAGCTGAAGTGCGCCTCGGTGATGCCGTCGGACAGCTCGACGAGCGTGGCCGACGCCGCCATGAGACTGGTGGTGGCGCTCACCGCCCGCCAGTTGCGGGACAGCTGCGGCAGCAGGGCGGGGATCGCCGGCACGGCCACGATGGCGACCACGACCACGGCCTTGAGCACGGTGTCACCGCGCAAGAGCGCGTACGCACCGAGCGCGAACGCCTGGACGAACGCGAGCTCGACGATGATGCGGTGCCGGCGCGTCCAGACCGCCTCCGGCAGGAGCCGGCCCTCGGGCAGCGCGCCGCGTAGCCGGGCCCACCAGGCGGACGGCCGGTGCCGGGCCAGTCCGGCGAAGCCCGTCCTGCGCACCGGGGTGCCGCGGCCGCCGTGGCGCGGCACACCGCGACGGGCGTTGAAGGCGGCGAGGCCGGCGATCGCGAGCACGACGATGCTCAGGAAGAGCAGCAGGCTCGTCGCGAGCGAGAGGTGCTCGGATCCGCCGTGCGTCATCTGGTCCATGGGCATGTTCATCCCTTTTGTCGTCGTCATGCCGCGCGGCGGTCGCAACCCTCCGATCGGGTATCTCTTGGCGGGAATGGGCCGCGCGGACGATCACTGGTCGTTACGGTTCTCGCATGGCGCCCGGAGACGACGTCACGACCGCAGAACCCCTGCTCGACGTGCGTGAGCTGCGGTTGCATTTCGGCGGGGTCGCCGTGCTCGACGGCGTCTCCTTCACCGTCCGTGATCAGACGATCACCTCGCTGATCGGACCGAATGGCGCAGGCAAGACGTCGCTCTTCAATTGCGCCAGCCGCTTCTACGACCCGGAATTCGGACGCATCCTGCTCCGGGATTTCCCGAAACCGACCCCGGTGGATCTGCTCGAGGTCCCGGCGCACCGGCTGGCCGGCCTCGGGGTCGCCCGTACCTTCCAGGAGCTCGCGCTCTTCCCGAGCATGAGCGTGCTCGACAACGTGGCCCTGGGCGCGCACGTGACCACGGCGTCCGGCGTCCTGCGCGGGGCGCTGCGCACGCCCGCCGCGCGACGGCTCGAGGCGAAGGCCCGGGCGCACTGCCGCGACCTGCTGAGCCTGCTCGATCTCGGAGCGCTCGCCGACCGGCCGGCCACCGGTCTCGCGTACGGGCTGCAGAAGCGGGTGGAGCTCGCCCGGGCGCTCGCCTCACGCCCGCGGCTGCTGCTGCTCGACGAGCCGGCCAGTGGGTTGACCGGTGGTGAGGTGAACACCTTCGCCGACCTGCTGCAGCGCGTACGCGCCGAGCTGGGGCTGACCGTCCTGCTGATCGAGCACCACATGGCGATGGTCATGCGGCTGTCGGACCGGGTGGTCGTGCTCGACGGCGGCCGGGTCATCGCCCAGGGCACGCCCGCCGAGGTGCAGGCGGACCCGGCGGTGATCGAGGCCTACCTCGGCGTGCCGGTCGCGGCGGGCCGATGAGCGCCTCCGGGAGCACCCCGCTGCTCGAGGTGACGGGCCTGCACGCCGGCTACGGCCAGCTGCGGGTGCTGCACGGGATCGATCTCGCGGTGCACCACGGCGAGGCGGTGGTGCTGCTGGGCGCCAACGGGGCGGGCAAGACGACGACCCTGCGCGCCGTCAGCGGGCTGCTCCCGGCCCGCGACGTCACGGCCGGCGAGATCACGCTCGCCGGCCGCCCGATCCGGGGGCTGCGGCCGGAGCAGCTGGTCCGCCGCGGGCTGGCGCACGTGCCGCAGGGGCGCGGCACCTTCGGGTCGCTCAGCGTCGACGACAACCTGCGGGCCGGTGCCATCACCCGGCGCGACCGCGACGTCGCCGGTGACATCGAACGGACGTACGCCCACTTCCCGCAGCTGGCCAAGTTGCGCCGCCGCTCCGCGGGCACCCTGTCGGGCGGGGAGCAGCAGATGCTCGCCATCGGCCGCGCGCTGCTGTCACGACCGCAGGTGCTGCTGCTCGACGAGCCGTCGCTCGGGCTGGCGCCGATCGTGGTCCGTGACCTCATGGGCCGGCTCGCCGCGCTGATCGAGGAGACCGGCACCGCGCTGCTGCTGGTCGAGCAGAACGCGGTGCCTGCGCTCGAGCTGGCCGGCCGGGCCTATGTGCTGGAGGCGGGGGCGATCGCGCTGACGGGCCCGGCCGATGCGCTGCAGGCCGACGAGTCGCTGCGCCGCGCCTACCTGGGGTACTGACGTGCTCTTCCTGCAGCACGTCCTCGACGGTGTGCAGTACGGCTGCATCTACGCGGCGCTCGCGCTCGCGATCGTTCTCGTCTTCCGCGGCACCGGCGCCCTGAACTTCGCGCAGGGCGAGATGGCCATGGTCTCGACGTACGTCACCTGGGAGCTCTACGGCTCGGCCTCCCCGTGCCGGCGGCGATCGCGGTGTCGATGGCGGTCGCGTTCTGCGTCGGTGCCCTCATCGAGCGCACCGTCCTGCGCCCGATCGCGGCGCGGGCGACCGGTCACCTGCCGGTCGTCGTGGCCACCATCGGGCTGCTGCTGGCGCTGAACAGCGCCGCCCAGTGGATCTTCGGGACGGACGGGCGGGTGCTGCCCAGCATGTTCGGCTCGGACACCGTGCGGACCGGGTCGCTGAGCTTCACCACCGCGACGGCGGGCGCACTCGGTGTCCTGATCACCGTGGCACTCGCCCTGCGGCTGCTGCTGAACCGCACCCGCATGGGTCTCGCGCTGCGGGCCGTCGCGGCCGGGCAGCAGTCCAGCCGGCTCGTCGGCATCCGCGTCGGCCGGGTGCTCATGGCCGGGTGGGGGCTGGCGGCGGCCCTGGGTGCGCTCGCCGGCGCCCTCGTCGCGCCGACCGTCACGGCCTTCGACTACTCGCTGATGCAGGGCGTCCTGGTGCTGGCGTTCGCCGCGGCGACCTTCGGCGGCTTCGACAGCCTGCCGGGCGCCGTGGTCGGCGGGCTCGTCGTCGGGGTGCTCGAGAGCCTGGCGGGCGCGTACCTCGCGGCGGACCTCAAGCTGCCGCTCGCCTTCGTCGTCATCGTCGGCTTCCTGTTGATCCGGCCCAACGGTCTGTTCGGCACCGCCCGGGTGGCCCGGGTATGACCGCCCGCACCCTGGGCCGGGGGCTGGTGGCCGTCGCCGTCGTGGCCCTGCTGATCCTCCTGCCGAGCCTGGTTGCGCCGTACCAGGTGGAGCGCTTCGCCGGCAGCATCGCCATCGCGATCGCCGTGCTCGGGCTGGTCGTGCTCACTGGATGGTCGGGGCAGATCACGCTCGGCAACGGCGCCTTCTTCGGCATCGGCGCGTACACGACCGCGATCCTGGTGGCCCAGCACGGCTGGCCGCATCTCGCGACGCTCGCGCTCGCCGCCGTCATCGGCCTGGTCTGCGGCGCGCTCGCCGGCCTGCCTGCGCTACGGGTCGCGGGCATCTACCTCGCGTTGGTCAGCCTCGCGCTCGCCACGGTCTTCCCGTCGCTCGTCGTGCACTTCGAGTCCTTCACCGGCGGCACGCAGGGGATGGCGGTGCCCGCGTTTACGCCCTCCTTCGGCCTCTCGCAGGAGAAGCTGGGGCTATTACGTCGCACTCGCGGTCGCCGTCCCGCTCTTCCTGCTGGTGTGGGACCTCGGCCGCAGCCGGGTCGGGCGCGGGATGCGGGCCATGCGCGACAGCGAGCCGGCCGCCAAGGCGATGGGCGTGCCGACCGCGCACTACAAGGTCGGTGGCTACGCGCTGGCCGGGTCGCTCGCCGCGGTCGGCGGCTCGCTGTCGGTGCTGGTCCAGCCGTACCCGTACGTCGACCCGCGTACGTACGCCATCGCCCTGTCCATCGCGCTGGTCACCGGACTCGTGGTCGGCGGGTCCACCAGCGTGGTCGGCGCCGTGCTGGCCGCACTCTTCCTGGACCGGGCCCCCGGCTTCGTCACCGACGTCGCGCACCTCGACGGCGCCGCCACCAACGTCTTCTACGGCGGCCTGCTGATCCTGCTCATGTTCGTCATGCCGGGCGGGATCGTCGGCCTCGCAGCCGCCCTCCGGAAGAAAACCACCCGGCGCCGTCGGGTTGCCGACAAAGCCGACCCGGCCGTCCGCGACTTCCGCCATGATCATCAGGCCGAGGTCCTGATCGTCCCGATGTGCACCCCCGTGCACGACCCCGAGAGGATCCCATGATCGTCCGTTCCTCAGCCCGCCGACTGTGCGCCGTCGTCGTGACGGCGGGCACCCTCGTCGCCGTCGCCGTCGCCGCCTGCGGCAGCTCCGGCGGCTCCGCCGGGTCCTCCGGCTCACCGAGCGCCGGCGGCAGCACCAGCAGCTCGGGCGGCACCAGCAATGCCAAGGTCGACCCGACCACCGGCATGATCAACGCCAAGGCCTGCACCAACACGACCCAGGGCGTGACCGGCGACAGCATCACGTTCGGCCTCGCGCACCCGGAGTCGGGTCCGTCGGCGGTGACGTCCAAGTCGGCGATCGGCATGAAGGCCTACTTCGACTACGTCAACGACACCGAGGGCGGGGTCAAGGGTCACGAGCTCAAGCTCGTCATGAAGGACGACGCGGCGCAGCCGGCCAAGACCGTCCAGGTCGTCAACGAGATGCTGGCGCAGGACAAGGTCTTCGGCTTCCTGCAGAACCAGGGCACGCCCAACAACCTCGCCATCCGTGACCGGCTCGACGCCCAATGCGTGCCGAACCTGCTGCTCGCCACCGGCTCCCCGGCCCTGGTGTCGCCGGAGAAGCACCCCTTCACGCTCATCGCCAACGCCACGTACGCCGCCGAGGTGAACGCCTTCGTCGACTACCTCGACAAGAACGCCCCGGACGCGAAGATCGCCACGATCAGCGAGAACAGCGACTTCGGCAAGTCCTACCGGACACCGATGGAGGCCGCGGTCAAGGGCAAGAAGGTCACGCTCGTCGACCAGGAGACGTACGAGCCGAGCGACCCCAACGTGACCGCGCAGTTCACCGCGATCCGGGCCAAGGGCGCCACCGCCATCTTCATCGGTGCCGCGGCACTCAAGTGCCCGCAGTCGATCGACGCCGCCGCCGGTCAGTACAAGTACGTCTACCTGTCGGGCAACTGCACCTCGAAGTCGATCGTCGGCCTGGCCAAGCCGGAGTTCGCGAACGGCGTCATCAGCGAGAGTGCCCTGCTCGACCCGAGCAACCCCGACACCGCGTCGAACCCCCGGATGAAGACCTACCGCGACGTCATGGCCAAGTACGCGCCGAAGGACGACGCCACCCTGAGCTCGGTCTCCTACGGCTACACCGAGGCTGCGATCCTGGTCGAGATCCTCAAGAAGTCACCGGAGCTCGATCGGGTCGCCGTCATGAACACGGCACGCAACCTCACCCTCACCGACGTCGGGCTGCTGCAGCCCGGCGTGCAGTGGAAGACCTCCGGGCTGACCGACGCCTTCCCGATCGAGAGCTTCCGGCTGCAGACGTGGGACAGCGCCAAGAGCACGTTCCAGCCGGTGCAGGAGCTGTCGTCGTACGAGGGCCGGTCGGCGGAGCTGCTCGGCTCGTGACTTCAGTGAATCAGTAATCAGTTGAGCGACCTGCGGCCGGTGGTGGCCAGCGGCGCCGTACGCGCACTGCTGCTGCCGCTGTCCGCGGTCCTCACGCTCGGCACCAGCAAGCTGCTGGTCGACGCCGTCGGGGCCACCGCGTACGGCGCCGTCATCTTCGTCGGCACGCTCTTCCAGCTGCTGCCGTTCGCCGACCTCGGCGTGGGCGCAGCGGTCACCCGGGCGGTCGCGGCTTCGGACGACCCGCGCTGCGACCCGTACGTGCACGCGGTGCTGCGGCGCAGCGTGCGGATCCTGCTGGTGTCCGGCGGGGTGCTCGCGCTGGTGGCGATCGGCGTCGGGCTCGCCGGCGTCTGGGGAACGGTGCTCGGCCTGTCCGGTCAGGTCGAGCACCCGGAGCTCACCGCGACCCTCACGATCGTGATCTTCGCGTTGGGCCTGCCGCTCGCGCTCGGCCAGCGGGTGCTGCTCGGCGCGCACAAGAACCACCTCGGGGTCGCCGCCGGTGCCGCGCAGCCGGCCGTGGCGTTCGTGCTCACCGTCCTGCT
The DNA here is from genome assembly GCA_965199805.1 of Frankiaceae bacterium. GTDB lineage: Bacteria > Actinomycetota > Actinomycetes > Frankiales > Frankiaceae > DATAZK01. Next base: position 2,746,414 of record CBDATO010000001.1, read on the forward strand.
GTGGGCGGCCGGTGGGCCGCCGGCCGCGTACGTGCTCGTCTTCCCGCTGGGTCTCGTCGCCGGCTCGGTCGTGACCAGCCTGCTGGCCCGCCGGGTCACCGGCCTGCGGGTCTCGCCGTTCGTCGCCTTCGAGCCGGTGGACCCGGCGCAGCCCGTACGGGTGCTGAACGTCGCGCTGCCGATGTTCCTGCTCTCGGTCGGCCTGCCGCTCGGCCTGCAGAGCGACAAGATCGTGATCAGCCATCGCCTGGCCCCCGAGGCGCTCTCGGAGTACGCCCTCGCGTCCCAGCTCTACCTGCCGGGCTGGCTCGTCCTGAGCACGTCCGCGTTCGCGCTGCTGCCGGTCTTCGCGCGGCGGCGCGCGAAAGGGATCCCGCACCGGCAGCTGTGGCTCCGGCTGACGCTGGCGTTCGGCGCTCTGAGCGCGGCGATCGGCCTCGGCTACGTGCTGCTCGCCCCGTACGTCGGCCACCTGATCGCGGGTGGCGCGGTGCCGATCGGACTGGACCTGCGGACCGCCTTCGCCTGCCTGCTGCTGGTGCAGACCTCGGGCCTGGTCTCCGGCATGGTGCTGAACCGGCCGGAGGAGATGTGGGTGCAGGCCGCCGGGGTGCTGACGATGATGGTCAGCAACCTGGCGCTGTCGTGGTGGCTCGCCGCAGCAGTGGGGGTCGCCGGCCCGGTGATCGCGTCGGCGGTCACGGTGGGGCTGTGCATGACGCTGCCGTCCGCGGTGCGCGCGGCCCGCAGCCGGTCGTTCGTCGTCAGCCCAGCGCTGCGGTGATCTCCTGCTCGATCAGCGCGGCGAGCCCGGCGACGTGCGGCTCGTTCAGCATCGCGCGGTGGATGCCCGGCGCGGGCTTCAGCTCCCAGCGGCCGGTGAGGAAGCGCGCCCACATCGTGCTGCGCCTCTTGCGGTGATCGGGGCTCGGCTCGTCCTGCGCGGTGACGACCAGCGTGCGCCCCGGATACGGCCGCCCCCGGTAGAAGAAGCTGACCAGGTGGGTCTGGCGCGTGTACGCCCCCTCCTCCGGCTTGCGGAAGCCACCACCGTCCGCGGCGGCGACCGGCCCCATCCTCAGTGCCCGGCCGGAGAGCACCCCGGCGTAGCGGCCGGCGGTGGTCATCCACTGCGCGGCCGACCGTCCGCGGATCGGCGGCAGCGCCGACGGATGCGGCGCGAAGCTGTCCAGCGTGATCAGGAGGGCGACCTCGTCACCGGCGGCGCGCAGCTGGTGCGCCATCTCGAACGCGACCCCGCCGCCGAAGGAGTAGCCGGCGAGCAGGTACGGCCCCGCGGGCGCGACCGTACGCAGCGCGGCGACGTGGCGGCGGGCCATGCGGCGTACCGACCAGTCCTGGAAGCGGGCCTGCTCGCGACCGGCCTCCTGCAGCGCCCAGACCGGCTGCTCGTCGCTCAGCCGGCGGGCCAGCGGCAGGAAGGTCATCCCGAGTCGCCCGGCACCGGTGACGCAGAACAGCGGCGGCCGCGATCCCGTACGCCGGATCGGCACCAGCCGGTCGGCGCGCTCGTCGGCCGCGTCTGGGCCGGCCGCCTCGACGGCAGCCGCGAACTCCGCGACGCTCGAGGCGTCCAGCAGCAGCCGGCTGCTCACCTGCCGGTCGTGCTGCTCGCCGAGCCGGGCCACCATCTCCTCGGCGGACAGGCTGTCGCCGCCGAGGTCGAAGAAGTCGTCCTGGGCCCCGACCTCGTCGAGTCCGAGCACGGTGGCCCAGAGCTCCGCGATCCGCTGCTCCCACGGGGTGCGCGGGGCGACGAGGTCGGCGGCCACGCGGGCCGGCGGGTCGGGCAGGGCCGCCCGGTCGAGCTTGTGCCGCTCGTTGCGCGGCAGCGCGTCGAGGAAGACGACCGCCTCGGGGATCATGTAGCTGGGCAGCGTCTGCCGGAGCTCGCGCCGCAGCTCCGCGGTGTGCACGACCTCGGCGCCGCGCTCGAGCACCAGGTAGGCGATGAGCCGCTTCCGCCCGGACGGCGTCGACCGCCCGACCACGACAGCCTCCTGCACGTAGGCGCAGTGCAGCAGGGCGGCCTCGACCTCGGCCGGCTCGACGAGGTTGCCCCGGATCTTGACGCCGAGGTCCTTGCGGCCGGCCAGCCGGAAGGCGCCGCCTGGCAGCGCGACGGCGAGGTCGCCGGTCGCGACGGAGCGCCGGCCGTCCGGCAGGTCGGTGTACTTGAGCCGGGTGCGCTCCGGGTCGCGCCAGTAACCGACCGGCATGTAGCGCGAGGTGACGACGAGCTCGGCGACCTCACCCGGCTCGGGGGCGGTGCCGTCCTCACGCTCGAACGACACCGCGAAGCCGGGGATCGGCCAGCCGGCCGGCACGGGGCGCGGCAGGTCGGGCGTCTCGTCGGTGATCTCGTACGACGACACCACGGTCGCCTCGGACGAGCCGAACGCGTTGAGCAGCCGGCACGACGCCGGTAGCGCCCGGCGGATCGTGAGCGCCTCCGAGCAGAGCACCTTCTCGCCCGCGCTGCGCACCATGCGCAGCGTGGGGGAGAGCTGCGCGCCCTCCGGCAGGGTGCGGACGACGGCGGTGAGCAGCGACGGCGGCGCGGACAGCAGCGTGATGCCGTTGTCGGCGAGCCAGCCGGGCATCGGCCCGGCCCCGCGGGCCCGGGGATCGAAGAAGTGCACGCTCGCGCCGCTGAGCAGCGCGGCCGACAGGTCGCCGCGGGCGGCGCCGAACGACAGCGGCATGACCAGGCCGTAGCGATCGTCCGGGCGGATCCAGTCGGCGTCGGAGCGGTGGTGCAGGTGGTGGCCGATGGTCCGGTAGGTGCCGGCGACCCCCTTGGGGGCGCCGGTCGAGCCGGAGGTGTAGACGATGCCGCTGATCGCGTCGGCCTCGATGGTCGGCCAATCGCGGGCCACGGGCGGCTCGGCGGGCGCCGGCGGGATGACGATCACCGCGACGCCGAGGCGGCGGGCCAGCGCCTCGTACGCGGGTGTGGTGACCACCAGCGCGATGCCGGCGGCGTCGACGATGCCCTGCAACCGGTCGGCCGGCACCTCGGGGTCGAGCGTGACCTCCGGCCACACCACCTTGTAGAGCGCGATCGCGGTCACCGCCGCGCTCGGGTCGTGGCCGACGAGGGCGGCGACCGGCGACTCCCGGGTGATCCGCCGCTCCTGCAGGACCGAGACCACCCGGTCCGCGACCACGTCGGAGAGCCGATCGAGCTCCGCGTACGTCAAGGACCAGCCGTCGCCGGCACTGGCGCAGGCGGCCACCGCGTCGGGCTGCCAGCGCACCACGTCGCGCCAGATCCGGTCGAGCGGCTCGTACGTGAAGTCGTCGACCAGCAGGTCCTGCGGCGGATTCAGCGTCGTCATCGCGGCACTCCATCGTCGACAGGCCGCGCGCTGCGCCGCACCGGGATCGAATGATCACCGTAGCGGCGCGGCTACGGCCGCGTCCGGCGAAACCGCAGGTCCGGTGGGCTAGGAGGTGCCCGGCAGCGCCGTGTCGTTGCGCACCGCCTGCCACAGCGCGGCCGCCTTCGTCTCGTCCCAGAGCACTACGCTGCCGGCGCCCGGCTCGGTCGCGAAGCCCGCGATCGGCACCGTCAGGGTGTTGCCCTTGCCGCCACCGGCGTCACGCAGCGCCAACCCCAGCCGCAGGACGTCCCAGACGTGGGTGCCGCGGTCGACCGTCAGTGCGTCGGCGGCGTCGTAGCCGAGCGGGATGGACCGGAACGGGTTGATCAGCGTGCCCGTCGAGGCCGCCTTGCTCAGCAGTGCCGCGAGGAACTGCCGCTGGTGCTGCACCCGCTCCAGGTCGCCGGTCGCGAACTTGCGGGTGCGGACGTAGCCCAACGCCTGCTCGCCGTTCAGCGTCTGGCAGCCGGCGGGGATGTTCAGCCCGGCGTTGCCGTCGTCGATCGCCTGGGCGACGCAGATCCGGACGCCGCCGACCGCGTCGACCATCGTCGCGAAACCGGCGAACCCGATCTCCGCGTAATGGTCGACGTGCACCCCGGTGACCTGCTCGACCGTGCGTACGAGCAGCGCCGGCCCGCCGAACGCGAAGGCGGCGTTCAGCTTGTTGCGGCCGTGGCCGTCGATCGGCACGTACGAGTCGCGCGGCAGCGAGATCAGCGACGTCTTCCCGCCCCCGGTGTGCACCAGCATGATCGTGTCGGTGCGGCCGCCGGCCGCGTAACCGGTGGCGAGCTTCTCCCGCTCGGCGGGGGTGAGGTCCTCGCGGCTATCGGAACCGACGACCAGCCAGTTGGTGCCCTTGGTGTCACCGGGCCGGCCGGCGTAGCTCTTCAGCGCGTCGGTGCGGTGCAGGCTGGCGTCCATCGACCAGCCGATGCCGACGGCGGCGAGCAGCAGGATCAGGACGAGCAGCAGGATCCTCTTGCCCCACCCGAAGCGGCGCCGCTTCTTCTGCCGCGGGGGCCTGCCGCGCGGCGACAGCTCCGCGGGCAGGGGCTGCTGGTAGCCGGGGGGTGGACCCGCCGGCGCCCCGATCGGGAACGGCTGGAAGTCCGGAGGGGCGCGGTAGCCAGGAGGCGGGCCGACCGGCTTCGCGACGGGGTTGGTCGGAGCGTCGTTCTCGCTCATCGCGTCGCCCTCCCCGTCCGCCCGATTCCGCCCTGATGATCAGTGGACGGTAAGCCCCGCTTCCTGAGTCCGGGCTGAACCCGGCTCCGCGCGTCGGGGTAGGGCGCTCGGATGGGGTGGGCGGACCCTAGGCTGGCCCGCATGGGTGCGGTGCGGGTGGCGTTGCTGGGCTACGGCGTCGCCGGCGAGCACTTCCACGCGCCGTTGATCGCGGCCACCCCCGGCCTGCAGCTGGCCGTCGTCGTGACCCGCGATCCCGAGCGCGGCGCCCGAGCCCGGCAGCGGTATCCCGGCGTCTCGGTGCTGGCGAGCCCGACCGCGGTCTGGCGCGCGGCCGACGACGTCGACCTCGTCGTCGTCGCCACCCCGAACGACACCCACACCACCTTCGCGGAGGCAGCGCTCGAGGCCGGCCTCGCCGTGGTCGTCGACAAGCCGCTCGCCACCACCGCCGCCGACGCCGCCCGCCTCATCGCGGCGGCAGCAGCGGCCGGGCGACCGCTGACCGTCTTCCAGAACCGGCGCTGGGACAGCGACTTCCTCGCCCTCCGTAAGCTGATCGCCACGGGCGCGCTGGGCGACGTCTGGCGCTTCGAGTCCCGCTTCGAGCGGTGGCGCCCGGCGCCCAAGCCCGGCTGGCGCGAGTCGGGTGACCCGGCGAGCGGTGGCGGTCTGCTGCTCGACCTCGGCAGCCACCTCGTCGACCAGGCCCTCACGCTCTTCGGCCCGGTCACGCGGGTGTACGCCACGCTCGACCGGCGCCGCCCCGGTGTCGCGGTGGAGGACGACGCCTTCCTCGACCTCACCCACGCCTCCGGGGTGCGCAGCTCGCTGTGGGTGAGCGCGGTCGCCGCCCAGCAGGGGCCGCGGCTGCGGGTGCTCGGCTCGCGTGGGGCGTACGTGGTCGACGGGCTCGACGGGCAGGAGGACGCGTTGCGCGCCGGACGCGACCCGGCCGCACCCGGCTGGGGTGCGGAGTCGCCGAGCCGCTGGGGGCGCCTCCACGTAGGCGACACCTCGAAGCCGGTCACCCGCGGGCCGGGGGCGTACCCGCTCTTCTACGCCGGAGTACGCGATGCGCTGCGGCTGGGGCGTCCGGTGCCGGTGGATCCGGTGAGCGCCGTACGCACCCTCGAGGTGCTCGACGCCGCCCGCACCTCCACGCAGACCGGCACGACCGTCACGTTGGCCGCCCGGTGAAGCGCAGCGCCGGCCTGCTCCTGTGGCGCCGCGGCGAGTCGGGCGTCGAGGTGCTGCTCGCCCACCCCGGAGGTCCGCTCTTCGCCCGCAAGGACGACGGCAACTGGACGATCCCCAAGGGCGAGCTGGATCCGGGCGAGGACGAGCTGGCCGCCGCGCGGCGCGAGTTCGGCGAGGAGCTCGGCATCCCCGTACCCGCGGGGGAGCCCGTGCTGCTCGGCGAGGTCCGGCAGAGCAGCGGCAAGGTGAACGTCATCTGGGCACTCGAGGGCGACCCGGGACCGTTCGAGGTGACCAGCAACCTGTTCGACCTGGAGTGGCCCCCGCGCAGCGGGAAGATCGGTCAGTACCCGGAGGTCGACCGGGCGGCCTGGTATCCGATCGGCGAGGCTGCGGCGAAGCTCTTCGTCTCGCAGCGGTCGTTCATCGAGCGGTTGGCGGAGCTGATCGGGCCCGCCTGACGGCTCAGGCCCGGCGACGGCCGCTCGGGTGGCGGCGACGGGCGGCCTGCAGAGCCTGCTGCTCCTGCTCGGGGCTGTTCGCGGCGAGCAGCTCGGCGGCGGCGGTGCAGAAGTCGCTCTCGAAGACGTGGGCGGTCAGCGCGTCGAAGGTGTCGTCAAGGCCGGCCCAGGCGGTCCCGCGCAGCACCTTCTCGATGGCGGCGTCAGCGGCGGCGGCGGCACTGTCACGGCTCTCGAACTGGTTCATGCTGTCTCCCGGGTGCGGCTGGGGGTGCTGCGTCCTGCGCTGATCGTCGGCCGGTGTCTGTACCCGCGCTGTCAGGACCCTGACAGTCTGCCGGTTGGTTGGCCGACAGGCACACCGAGCGGCAGTGAAGCCATCGGACGACGGAGCGCCGTCCTGAAGCGCTGAAGTCCGGTACCTGCCGCCCGGATCACGGAATGAAACGGACTTCATCGGTCGAATCGGGCGCACGCGGGATGAGCCGTGCCGCCGGCGCCGTTACACCTCCTGTGAGTGACCCGCTGAACGTGCCGCTGTCCGTGCTCGAGCTCTCGCCGGTCGCCCGGGGCGGCACCCCGCGTGACGCGCTGATGGGGACCATCGAGCTGGCGAAACACGTCGAGGCGCTCGGCTACAACCGCTTCTGGCTGGCCGAGCACCACAACATGCCGGGCATCGCGAGCTCGGCGCCCGCCGTCCTCATCGGCCACGTCGCCGCCGCCACCAGCACCATGCGCGTCGGCTCGGGCGGCGTCATGCTGCCGAACCATCCGCCGCTCGTGGTCGCGGAGCAGTTCGGCATGCTCGAGGCGCTGCACCCCGGCCGCATCGACCTCGGGCTCGGCCGCGCACCCGGCACCGACCAGGTCACCGCCTCGGCGCTGCGCCGCTCGGCCAAGGCACTTTCGGACGACGACTTCCCGCAGCAGCTCGGTGAGCTGCTCGCCTTCTTCGACGGCAACTGGCCGGAGGGCCACCCGTACGACGCCATCACCGCCGTGCCCGGTGAGGGCTACCGCCCGCCGGTCTGGCTGCTCGGCTCGAGCGGCTACAGCGCGCAGGTGGCGGGGCTGCTCGGCATGCCGTTCGCCTTCGCCCACCACTTCAGCTCGCAGAACACGCTGCCGGCGCTCAAGCTCTACCGCGACGTCTTCCGCCCGAGCGCGGAGCTGGCGGAGCCGTACTCGATGATCGCCGCCAACATCCTCGCCGCCGACACCGACGAGCACGCCCGCTACCTCGCCGGCCCGGGCGGCCTGTCGTTCCTGCGGCTGCGCAGCGGCCGGCCCGGCCCGTTCCCGACGAACGAGGAGGCGGCGAGCTACCCGTACTCGGCGCAGGAGCGCGCGTTCGTCGACAACCGGATGAGCGAGCAGATCATCGGCGGGCCCGAGTCGGTGCGGCAGCAGATCGACGAGCTGCTCGCCACCACCCAGGTGAACGAGCTCATGATCACGACGATGACGTACGACAGCGCCGACCGCTGGCACTCCTTCGACCTGGTGTCGCAGGTGACCGGGATGGCGCCGCTGGCCGCCGGGGAGCCCGCGCTCGTCTGAGCGCAGGCGCCCCCGGGCGGTCAGGCCGTGGCGTGCTCCAGTGCCCGGCGCGTGAGCACCCGGGCGAGGTGACGGCGGTAGTCGCGGGTCGCGTGCATGTCCTCGGTCGGCTCGGTGTCCTGGTCGGCGAGGGCCGCGGCGTCGGCCACGCTCTTGCCGTCCGCGAGGGCCGCCTCGGTGGCCGAGGCACGCTTGGGTGTGGCCCCCATGTTGGCGAGTGCCACCCGGGCGCCGGCGGGGTCACGCGTCGCCGCAACGGCGACGATGGCCCAGTCGTTGGCCCGGCGGACGAACTTCTCGTACGCCCACGGTGACGCCCCGATCGAGGCCGGGATCCGGATCTCGACGAGGATCTCGTCGGGCCCGACCGCGGACTCGAAGAAGCCGAGGAAGAAGTCGTCGACGTGGACCTCGCGGCGTCCGCCCGGTCCGGCGATCACCAGCGTGACGCCGAGGGCGAGTACGCCGGTGGGCAGGTCGGCGGCCGGGTCGGCGTGCACCAGGGAGCCGCCGAGCGTGCCGCGGTGACGGATCTGCCGGTCACCGACGTGCGCCGCGACGTGCCCGAGCAGCGGCGCCTTGGCGGTGAGCAGCTCGGAGGAGACCAGCTCGGCATGCCGGGTGGCGGCGCCGACCGCGATGACGTGGCCGTCCTCGCGGATGTACGCCAGCTCCGGGATGCGGGCGATGTCGATGAGCACCGCGGGCGTGGCCAGCCGCAGCTTCATCATCGGCAGCAGCGAGTGGCCACCGGCGAGCAGCTTCGCGTCGTCGCCATGCTCGGCCAGGGCGGCCAGCGCGTCGTCGACCGTTGAGGGCCGGACGTACTCGAAGTCGACCGGGATCATGCGGCACCGCCCGGAGCGGCTGCGAGCACGGCGCGGACGATGTTGTGGTAGCCGGTGCAGCGGCAGAAGTTGCCTTCCAGCCCGTCGCGCACCTGCTCCTCGGTCGGGTTCGGGTTGTCGTCCAGCAGGCTGACCGCCGCCATGACCATGCCCGGGGTGCAGAAACCGCACTGCAGGCCGTGCTCGGAGCGGAAGGCCGCGGCCACCGGGTGGAGCTCGTCGCCGGACGACAGGCCCTCGAGGGTGGTGACCTCGCGGCCGTCGGCCTGGGCGGCGAGCACGGTGCACGACTTGACCGCCTCGCCGTCGAGCAGCACCGTGCAGGCGCCGCAGGAGGTGGTGTCGCACCCGATGTTGGTGGCCTTCAGGCCGCGTACCTCGCGCAGGTAGTGGACCAGCAGCAGCCGGCCCTCGACGTCGTCGGTGCCCTGCTCACCGTTGACGGTGATCTCGACCTGCATCACGCGCTCGCCTTCTGAATTGCGTCCCACACCCGCTGCGGCGTGGTGGGCATGTCGATGTGGCGCACACCGAGGTGGGCCACGGCGTCGACCACTGCGTTCTGCACCGCCGGGGTGGCCCCGATGGTGCCCGCCTCGCCGATGCCCTTGGCACCGAGCGGGTTGTACGGCGTCGGGGTCTCCATGGGCACCAGCTCGAAGCTCGGCACCTCGGTGATCGTCATGAACGGGTAGTCCGCCAGCGTCGAGGTCAGCGGGCTGCCCTCGGCGTCGTAGACGATCTCCTCGACGAGCGCCTGACCGGCGCCCTGCGAGAGGCCGCCGTGACGCTGTCCCTCGGCGATGAGCGGGTTGAGGATCGTGCCCGCGTCGTCGACGGCGATGAGCCGCTTCAGCACCGTCTTGCCGGTCTCGACGTCGACCTCGACCACGGCGACGTGCGCACCGAAGGGGAAGGTCGGGCCGGGGGAGGTGAACATCGTCTTCACCAGCAGCGGCTCGCGTGCCGCCAGCTCGGCGAAGCTGATCTCCGCCTCCGGCGAGCCCTTGACCACGAAGCCGGCCCGGCTGAGGTCGACCACCAGGTCGTCCGGGTTCGCCTCGAGGGCGTCTGCAGCCCGCGCCTTGGCCAGCTCGACGAGCTCCTGGGCCGCCGCCTGGACGGCTGCGCCGCCGAGCTGCAGGCTGCGCGAGCCGCCGGTGCCGCCGCCGACCGGGACGAGGTCGGTGTCGCCGTGCTTCACGGTGATCTTCTCCACCGGGATGCCGGTCTCGGCACTGGCGAGCATCGCCCACGACGTCGCGTGACCCTGGCCGTGCGGCGAGGTGCCGGTGAGGATCGTGGCCGTGCCGTCGGGGTGGATCTCGATCTCGGCGTTCTCGTTGGGGCCACCGGCCTCGGCGCCCTGCCCGGTGATCTCGACGTACACGGTCAGGCCGATCCCGAGCTGCACCGGATCGCCGGCCTCGCGGCGGCGGGCCTGCTCGGCGCGCAGACCGGCGTAGTCGGCGGCCTCGAGCACCTTCTCCAGGGCCTCGCCGTACGCGCCGTTGTCGTACGTGGCGCCCGACGGGGTGGTGTGCGGCTCGGAGAACGCCGGCAGCACGTTGATCCGGCGCACCTCTGCCGGGTCCATGCCGATCTCGGCGGCGTACAGGTCGATCATCCGCTCGATGGCGGCGGTCGCCTCGGGGCGGCCGGCGCCGCGGTAGGCACCGATCGGTGTGGTGTTGGTGACGACGCTCTGGAAGCCGGAGGCGACCTTGGGGATGTCGTAGCAGCCCGGGGCCATCATGCCGGTGAGCATCGGGAGCAGCGCACCCATCCGCGGGTAGGCGCCGGAGTCCTGCAGCACGGCGATGCGGTAGGCGAGCACCTTGCCCTCGCGGGTGCCGCCGAGGGTCACGGTCTGGACCTGGGCCCGGCCGTGGGTCATCGCGACCATGTTCTCCGAGCGCGACTCGCTCCAGCGCACGGGCCTGCCGAGGCTGCGGGCCGCCCAGCCGACGACCGCGTGCTCCGGGTCGCAGCCGAACTTGGCCCCGAAGGCGCCGCCGACGTCGGGCGTGATGACCCGGACCTCGTCCTCGCTGAGCCCGAGCATGCCGGCGATCGCCTTCTTGGCGCCCTGCGCACCCTGGTTGCCGAACCAGGCCACCAGGCGGCCCCCGGGGTGCTCGTCGTCGACGGACCAGATGGCCGCGGCCGACCGCGACTCCAGCGGGGCAGCTGCCACGCGCTGGTTGAGGATCTCCTGCGTCAGCACGACGTCGCAGCCGGAGAAGAACTCGGCCTCGCCCTCGGGGGTGAACGCCGGGCCGTCGAGGCCCATCGCCCACGCGGTGTTGGTGCTGGCGGCCGGGTTGACGAGCGTCTCGTCGGTACGCGCCACCCGCGGGTCGACGACCACGTCGAGCGGGTCGTAGTCGACCTCCACGAGCTCGGCGGCGTCCTCGCCCTGGTAGATCTCCTCGGTCAGCACGACCGCGACCGGCTCGCCCACGTAGCGCACGACCCCCTTGGCCAGCAGCGGCTGGCCCATGGTCGGCGGGTACATCGGCATGCCGGGTGGCGGGGTGGCGAGGTCCATGTCGTCCGCGGTGATCACCGCGACGACGCCAGGTGCCTCGAGGGCGGCCGAGACGTCGATCGAGGCGATCGTCGCGGCGGCGATCGGGGAGCGCACGAAGGTAGCGTGCAGCGCGCCGGTCAGCCGGTCGTCGACAAGATCCTCTGTGTACGTCGCTCCGGCGGTGAGGAAGAGCGGGTCTTCCGTGCGCATGACACGCGTGCCGAGAATGCTCAAGCGGTCCTCCTTGCGGATGCTCGGATCTGATCCTGCCTCACGCGCGTGTGGCGGCGCCTGCCGCATCGTGCCCGGCGAGGGCTAGCGCGCGGCGACCATCGGACCCGGGCAGCAGGTGCGGCTTCCCGAACCAAAAACAGCAGCAGATACGGAGGGAGGGCGGTAGTGAGCGATCAGCAGGGCAGTGCCGGGCCGCCGCGGGAGCGGCAACCCCGGCCACCCCACCGCCGGCTGACGCGGCGCGCCGGTCGGCAGCTGCTCAACGTCCTGCCGGTCGACCCCGAGCAGGCCATCGAGCGGGCGCGCCAGCTCGAGGCCGTGGTGCACCCCGACTTCCGGCGGGCCATCGCCGCCGGCCTCGGCGCGATCGCGTGCCTCGTGGCCGGGCTCAGCCTGGGTGACGGGCTGTACGACGACCGGCTCAGCCGCAAGCTGATCATCGCCGGGCTCACGGTCGGCTTCCTCTTCCTGGCGGTGCTCGCGATCCGCAGCACGGCCAGCCAGGTGGCCCGCGTGATCGGCGCCCGGGGGGCGCCCGCCGCCGGCGGCACCGTACGGCTGCTGATCACGCTGGTCGGCTACGGCCTCGTGCTGCTCATCGCCCTCGCGATGCTGGCCGTGCCGCTGGGCAAGCTGCTGGTCGGCGGTGCCATCACCGGCGTCGTCGTGGGTATCGCGGCGCAGCAGTCGCTGGGCAACATCTTCGCCGGGCTGCTGATCATCCTGGCCCGGCCGTTCGCCATCGGCGACGACATCAGGGTGCGGTCGGGAGCGCTCGGCGGGCCGATCGACGGCCGCGTGATCTCGCTCAGCCTGATCTACACGACGCTCGAGACCGACGAGGGGCCGGTGCAGCTGCCGAACCTCGGGCTGCTGTCCTCGGCCGTGGGCCCGCGCCCGCCGGAGAAGCCGGACCCGGAGGACGGGGTAGACCCCACTCCATGACCGGTGCGCTCACCCTCACCCAACTGACCCTGACCAAGTACGCCCACTCGTGCCTGCTGATCGAGACCGGGGGTGCGCGGCTCCTGCTCGACCCGGGCGTGTTCTCGACCGGCTTCGAGGAGCTGACCGACCTCACCGCCGTCCTCGTCACCCACCAGCACCCCGACCATCTCGACGTGGCCCGCATCGCCGCCCTCGTACGTGCCAACCCGCAGGCCACCGTCTTTGCGGACGAGGCCAGCACCGGGCAGCTCGCGGAGGCCGGCGTCACCGCACGGACGGTGCGTCCGGGTGACGCGGTCGAGGCCGCCGGGATGCCGATCGCCGTCTACGGCGGCGAGCACGCCCAGATCGCCCCTGGCTTCCCGGTGCCGCCCAACGTCGGCTACGCGGTCGACGGCCGCTTCGCCTACTCGGGGGACGCGTACGCGAGCCCGCCCGAGCCGGTGCAGGTGCTCGCCATGCCGACGGCCGCGCCCTGGCTGCTCGCCGCCGACGCCGTCGGCTACCTGCAGCGGATGAAGCCGCAGGCCACCGTGCCGGTGCACGACGTGATGCTGTCGATCAAGGACCCGTACTACAACCTCTACCGCCGCTACGCCGAGGAGCAGGGCACGGACTTCCGGGTCATCGACGACGGGGCGCCTGTCACGTTCGGCTAGTCGGGCAGGCCGAGCAGGCGCACGAGCTGGCGCGCCGCGTCGCCGCCGCCGGCCTCGGTGGCCGCGTCGAGCGCGCGGGGGACGTCGAGATCGGCGAGCAGGGCGGCGCGCACCTCGTCGGCCGCCGCGGGGCTGCCCTCACCGGGGCGCCCGGCAGCCGCGTACAGGGTGTCGAGGCGCTGCTCGGCGGCGGCCAGCACCTCGGCGTCGTAGTCCCACGCCTCGGCCCACGGCCGGTCGAGCAGCGCGAGGCGCAGCGCCGCAGGGCGGGCCTTGGTCAGGACGTCGCGGACCAGCACCAGGTTGCCGGTCGACTTCGCCATCTTGGCGCCGCCTGTACGCACCGTGCCGACGTGCAGCCACGCGCGGGCGAACGGCTCGACGTCGGTGGCCGCCTCGGCCAGCGCGCTCTCGTACGCATGGTGCGGGAAGCGCAGGTCGGCGCCTCCGGCGTGCAGGTCGAGCCCGTTGCCGAGGGTGGTCAGCGCCATCACGGTGCAGCCGGCGTGCCACCCGGGCCGCCCCGGCCCCCACGGGCTCGGCCACGCGGGCTCCACGGACGGGTCGGAACGCTGCCACACCGGCACGTCGAAGAAGTCGCGGCGCCCGGCCGGATCGACCGGGTGCCCGCCCTGCTGGGCCAGCACGGTGGCCTCCTCGCGGGAGACGCCGGCGGTGGCCGGGGTGTCGGCGCCGCGGAACCACACCGTGCCCTCGGCCAGATACGCGTCGTCGGACTCGAGCAGGCTCGCGGCCAGGGCGATGACGCCGTCGACGTGCTGGTGCACCCGCGGTGCGTACGTGGGGGCGCGGACGCCGAGCGCAGCCATGTCCTGCTCGAACGCGAACTGCTGCACAGCCGCCAGCCGGTCGTAGTGCACGTCGGCCCGGCGGGCGGCGGCCAGCATGTCGTCGTCCACGTCGGTGACGTTGCGCGTCACCTCGACACCGACGCCGCAGAGCCCGGACAGCACCCGCGCCGCCAGGTCGGACCACACGAAGGTGGCGGCGTGGCCGAGGTGGGTGACGTCGTACGGGGTGATGCCGCAGACGTACATCCGGGCCTGGCCGATCACCGGCAGCGGGGATCCGGACAGCGTCAGCGTGGCCACGCGCTCCAGCCTGCCACGCTGCCCGGGCGGGACGGTCAGGGAAGTGGGGGTCAGCCGGCGGTCGGCGGGGTGCTGCGGCCGGACTGGGCCGCCAGCAGGTCGCGGATCTCGGTGAGCAGCAGGGCCTCGTCGGTGGGGGCCGGGCCGTCCTCGGGCTGGACCGCTCCGCTGCGGCGGCGGGCCTGCAGGTTGTCGAAGACCCGCACGATGACGAAGATCGCGGCGGCGACGATGAGGAAGTTCACCAGCACGGTGATGAAGTGGCCGTACCGGATGAGGCTGTTGTTGATCGCGAAGTTCAGTTTGTCGAAGCTCGGCTTGCCGGTGAGGGCGCCGATCAGCTGCAGCAGGATGTCGTTGACCAGCGACTGTACGACGGCGTTGAACGCCGCGCCGATGATCACGGCGACGGCCAGGTCGAGCACGTTTCCGCGCATGATGAAGTTGCGGAAATCCTTGAGGATGGTCGAGCTCGCCACGTCAGGCTCCTCGTTCGGGGCGACGCTGCGTAGCTTCCCGCAGCAGCCGGTCAACTGTGGCAGAAGGTCGGTCGACCACCGCTCGTTCAGGGTGATCTCAATAAAGCAGTCCTTCCGACACCGGACAACCGGCCTGCCGTTATCGGCCCCGCGTTTTCGGTTTGATGAGGGCATGAGCGAGCACCCCGCGTCCGCCACCCCACCGGTCGCCGTCATCACCGGGGCGAGCAGCGGCATCGGTGCCGCGACGGCCCGGCGGCTCGCGGCCGACGGCTACCGGGTGGTGCTCGGCGCCCGCCGCGTCGAACGGCTGGAGGAGCTCGCCGCCGAGTGCGGGGGCGGGGCCGTCGCCCACGTCCTCGACGTCACCGACCAGGACTCCGTCGACACCTTCTGCGCCGGCCTCGACCGGGTCGACGTGCTGATCAACAACGCGGGCGGCGCGCTCGGCATGACCCCGATCGCCGACGCCGACCTCGAGCAGTGGCGCTGGATGTACGACGCCAACGTGCTCGGCACGCTGCGCATGACGCGGGCCCTGCTGCCCGCGGTCAAGGCCACCGTCGGGCAGATCGTCGTCATGGGCTCGGTCGCCGGCACGGAGGTGTACGACAACGGCGGTGGCTACGTCGCCGCCAAGCACGGTGAGCACGCCCTCGCCGAGACGCTGCGGCTCGAGCTGCTCGGCACCGGGGTGCGGGTCGCCGAGATCGCCCCCGGGATGGTCGAGACCGAGTTCTCGGTGGTCCGGCTCGGCTCCCAGGAGGCGGCGGACAAGGTTTACGCGGGCCTCAAGCCGCTGACCGCCGACGACGTGGCCGACGTGATCGCGTACGTGATCAGCCGGCCGGCGCACGTCAGCCTCGGCTACATCCGGCTCACTCCGGCAGCGCAGGCCTCGGCGACCCGCAACTACCGCAACCCGTAACTACCGCGACACGTAACTACCGCGAGCCCTCCTGAGGGCTGCCGCCCGGGCGCAGCAGCGGCGGCGACAGCATGGTGGCGGTGCCCCGGCGGTAGAGCTCGGCCGGCCGCCCGCCGCCCGCGGGCACCGATCGCTCACCGACGGGGCGGACGAAGCCGGGGGCGCTCAGCACCTTGCGGCGGAAGTTCGGGGCGTCGAGCGGCACGCCCCAGGCCGCCTCGTACACCCGGCGCAGCTCGGCCAAGGTGAACGGCTCGTCGACGAATGCGGTGGCGAGCGACGTGTACTCGAGCTTCGCGCGGGCCCGCTCGATGCCGTCGGCGACGATCCCGGCGTGGTCGAACGTCAGCCGCGGAGCCTCGTCGCCGGTGGCACCGGCCGGCCCGGTCACGTCGGCCGACAGCAGCAGGTCCTCCACGGGCCACCAGCGCACACGCTCGGCGCGGGTGCCGGCCGGTCGCGGCAGGTCGGGCAGCAGCGCCAGGTAGCCGACGCTGATCACCCGGCCCCGGGAGTCGCGGCCGGGGTCGCCGTAGGTCCGCAGCTGCTCCAGGTGGCCCGACAGCTGGGTGACGCCGGCGGTGTCGTCCAGCGCCCGGCGGGCCGCCGCGTCGAGGCTCTCGGTGACGGCGATGCGGCTGCCCGGCAGCGCCCACGCGACCGGATCCCGGGGGTTGCGGCCCGCGACGAGCAGGACAGCCAGCCGCCCGGCACGCAAGGTCAGCAGCACCACGTCGACGCTGACGCCGATGTCGCCGAGCCGGGTGCCCGCGATCGTCAGAACCCTTCGAAGACGGTGGAGATCGCCGGGTCGCCGGCGGACAGCCGCCAGGCGGCCTCGGGCAGCTCCGCCCGCGACTGCTCCCACCGCTGCCGGCCCTCGGCGACGGACAGCTCGCCGACCGGCTCGCCGGCCCGCACCAGCGGCTCGTGCAGCGGCCGCAGGCCGGCTCCGATCCGCGGCTCGGGCCCGGGGACGACGAGGTCCTCGACCACCTGGCCGGCGCCGTCGATGCGGCGCGAGACGCTCTTGCGCCCGCCGCGCGTCGCCTTGCCCACCGACGCCTTGTGCACGGGGCGGCCGGCGCGCTCCGTCATCTTGTAGACGAAGCCCGCCGTCGGTGCGCCCGACCCGGTGACCAGCGAGGTGCCGACCCCGTAGCTGTCGACCGGTGCCGCCCGCAGCGCGGCGATCGCGTACTCGTCGAGGTCGCTGGTCACGACGATGCGGGTGCCGGTGGCGCCGAGGCCGTCCAGCAGCTCGCGTACGCGCTCGGCGAGCGACCCCAGATCGCCGCTGTCGAGGCGCACCGCCCCGAGCTCCGGCCCGGCCACCTCCACCGCGGTGCGGACGCCGTCCATCACGTCGTAGGTGTCGACGAGCAGCGTGGTGCCCGGGCCGAGCGCCGCCACCTGGGCGGCGAACGCCTCCCGCTCGGTGGCGTGGGCCAGCGTGAAGGCGTGCGCGCTCGTGCCGCTGGTCGGGATCCCGTAGCGCCGGGCCGCCTCCAGGTTGGAGGTGCCGGAGAAGCCGGCGATGTACGCCGCCCGGGCTGCCGCCACCGCCGCCTGCTCGTGGGTGCGCCGCGAGCCCATCTCCAGGCACGGCCGGTCACCCGCCGCCATGGTCATGCGCGCCCCGGCCGCGGCGATCGCGCTGTCGTGGTTGAGCACCGAGAGCACCAGCGTCTCGAGCAGGACGGCCTCGCCGAAGCTGCCGTCGACCAGCAGGACCGGCGTCTCCGGGCCGTACGCCTCACCCTCCGCGAGCGCCGTCACGTTCACCCGCGGCGGCCCGGACACCCGGGTGCGCAGCCACTCGGCCGTCTCGGCGCCCACCACGTGGGTGTCGCGCAGCAGGTCGAGCTCGTCCGGCCCGAAGCGGAAGTCGGCGAACGCGTCGACCAGCCGGCCGGTGCCGGCGAAGACGCCGAAGCGGCGGCCCGCGGGCAGCCGGCGGGCGAAGACCTCGAAGACCGCGGGCTGGTCGGCGGCGCCGGAGCGGATCGCCGCCTCGAGCATGGTGAGCTCGTAATGGTCCGTCAGCAGAGCCGTACTCGGCATCCTGTCGATGCTAGCCGGGTGCACAATCGAGCGGTGACGACCGCCACGCCTGACACCGTCGAGCACCTCGACGAGCAGACCAGCGTCGCGCCCGACCGGCCCTGGGTCACGCTCGTCTGGGACGACCCGATCAACCTGATGAGCTACGTGACCTACGTCTTCCAGGAGCTCTTCGGCTACCCGCGTCCCCACGCGGAGAAGCTGATGCTCGACGTGCACCAGGAGGGCAAGGCCGTCGTCTCTTCCGGCACCCGCGAGGAGATGGAGCGTGACGTCGCCCGGCTGCACGCCGCCGGCCTGTGGGCCACGCTCACCCACGACTCATGACGCGCTTCCGGCGCGTGCCGGGCGGCATCCGCGCGACGCTCGACGACGACGCGCTGGTCATGCTCCAGCTCGTCATGACCGAGGTCGTGGAGATCGTGCAGCCCGAGGAGACGCCGCCGGCGAGCGCCGACCAGGCGTGGGCCGCCGAGCTCGGGCTCGGTGACCTGACCGGCGCCGACGGCGAGACCCCGCACACGCCGCGCCACCCGGTGCTGGCGCGCCTGTTCCCGGACGGCTACCGCGACGACCCGGAGGCGGCGGGCGACTTCCGCCGCTACACCGAGGGCGAGCTCCGGTCGGCAAAGCTGGAGAACGCGACGCTGCTGCTGCTCTCGCTCCCGGACGACCCGGGTGACGTGGTGCTCGACGAGCGCACCACCCAGGCCTGGCTCGCCGGGATCAACGACGGCCGGCTCGCGCTCGGCACCGCCCTCGGTGTCGAGGCCGACACCGACTACTCCGACATCGACGTGGACTCCGTCGACGGGCAGCGGCTGATCATCTACGACTGGCTCGGGCGCATCCAGAGCGCGCTGCTCGACGTCCTGCTCGATTAGCCCGGTCCTGCTCGACTAACCTCGCCGGCGTGCTCCAGCTCTCCCAGGACCAGTACGACGCGATGGTGGCGCATGCCCGGCGCGACCATCCCGACGAGGCCTGCGGCCTGATCGCCGGGCGCGACGGCCGTCCCGAGCGCTACCTGCCGATGGTCAATGCGGCGCGCTCGCCGACGTTCTACGAGTTCGACTCGCAGGAGCTGCTCGCGCTCTACCAGGACATGGACGAGCGCGACGAGGAGCCGGTGGTCATCTACCACTCGCACACGGCCACCGAGGCCTACCCCTCGCGCACCGACATCACGTACGCCAACGAGCCGGGCGCCCACTACGTACTCGTCTCCACCCGTGACCCCGAGGTGGCCGAGGTCCGGTCGTACCGGATCGTCGACGGCACGGTCGAGGAGGAGCCGATCACCATCGGGTGACGTCCCCGCTGCGGGTGTGAGATCGCGCCGGACGCGGAATGCCCGCCGGTGCGCAGCGCTTGTCGCACACGGGCGTCCGCCCGACCAGCTCCAGATCATCGCCGCCGGAGATCCCGCCGGAGGCCCTCATGTTGCAGGATGGCGTCATGGCTGTTCAGGTAAAGGTGCCGACGATCCTTCGTACGTACACGGGAGGGGCCAAGCTCGTCGAGGCCTCCGGTGACACGTTGGACGCGCTGCTGGCCGATCTCGACGCGAACCACTCGGGTCTGCGCGGCCGGCTCATCGCCGACGACGGGTCGCTGCACCGCTTCGTGAACATCTACGTCAACAACGAGGACGTGCGCTTCCTCGGCTCGCTCGAGGCGCCCGTCAAGGACGGTGACACCGTGACAATCCTCCCGGCTGTCGCCGGCGGAAGCTGATCCCGGTTCAGAACGGCACACTGGTCCCGTGCGCTTCGACAGCCTGATCGACTCGGTGGGGCACACGCCCCTGGTCGGGCTGCCCCGCCTGTCCCCGTCCACCGATGTCCGGCTCTGGGCCAAGCTCGAGCAGGACAATCCCACCGGCTCCGTCAAGGACCGCCCGGCGCTGTGGATGGTCGCGGAGGCCGAGAAGCAGGGCCTGCTGCATCCCGGCTCGACGGTGCTGGAGCCGACCTCGGGCAACACCGGCATCTCGCTGGCGATGGTGTGTGCCCAGCGCGGCTACAAGCTGGTGTGCGTCATGCCGGAGAACACCTCGGAGGAGCGCCGCACGCTGCTGCGGATGTGGGGCGCGGAGATCGTGTCCTCGCCGGCCGCCGGCGGCAGCAACGAGGCGGTCGCCGTCGCCAAGCGCATGGCGTCCGAGCACCCCGACTGGGTGATGCTCTACCAGTACGGCAACCCGGCGAACGCGCTGGCGCACTACGAGTCCACCGGGCCCGAGCTGCTGGCCGACCTGCCGACCATCACGCACTTCGTCGCCGGGCTCGGCACCACGGGCACGCTCATGGGCGCCGGTCGCTACCTGCGCGAGCAGGTGCCCGACATCAAGATCGTCGCGGCCGAGCCCCAGTACGGCGACCTGGTCTACGGCCTGCGCAACATCGACGAGGGCTTCATCCCCGAGCTGTACGACAGCAACGTGCTCACCACGCGCTACTCGGTCGACCACACGGCGGCCCTGCGACGCACGCGCGAGCTGGTGCAGCAGGAGGGCATCTTCGCCGGCATCTCCACCGGCGCGATCCTGCACGCCGCCCTGGGCCAGGCCGACAAGGCCGTGGCCGCCGGGGAGCGCGCCGACATCGCCTTCATCGTCTGCGACGGCGGGTGGAAGTACCTGTCGACCGGGGCGTACGCCGGCACCCTCGAGGAGGCCGAGGCGGCGCTCGAGGGCCAGCTTTGGGCGTGACCGCGTGAGTGAGGCGCCGATCGGCGTCTTCGACTCCGGGGTCGGCGGCCTGACGGTCGCCCGGGCGATCCTCGACCAGCTGCCCAACGAGCCGCTGCTCTACGTCGGCGACACCGCGCACAGCCCGTATGGACCCCGCCCGATCGCCGACGTGCGCAGGCTGGCGCTCGACGTCATGGACGACCTGGTCGAACGCGGCGTGAAGATGCTGGTCATCGCGTGCAACGCGGCCAGCGCGGCCTGCCTGCGCGACGCCCGGGAGCGCTACCCGGTGCCGGTCGTCGAGGTGGTGCTGCCGGCCGTGCGGGCCGCGGTGCGGGCGACGCGCAACGGCCGGGTGGGCGTCATCGCCACCAAGGTGACGGTCAGCAGCGGCGCGTACGACGACGCCTTCGCCGCCGCCAATCAGGTGCGCCTCACCACGTCGGCCTGCCCGAAGTTCGTCGAGTTCGTGGAACGGGGAGAGACGAACTCGTCCGAGCTCATCCGGCTGGCCGAGGTCTACCTCGAGCCGTGTCTGAAGGCAGGGGTCGACACCGTGGTGCTCGGCTGCACGCACTACCCGTTGCTGGCGGGCGTGATCTCGTACGTGATGGGCGACGACGTCGTCCTGGTCAGCAGCGCCGAGGAGACGGCCCGCGACGTCTTCAAGAAGCTCGCGTTCCACGACCTCTTCCGCCCCGATCACCTGGGCCCGCCGGTGCACTCGTTCGAGTCGACGGGCGACCCCGAGATCTTCCGCCGCCTGGGCCGGCGCTTCCTCGGGCCGGAGATCGGCGACCTGCACGGGGTCGACGCGTGAAGCTCACCGTCCTCGGCTGCGCCGGCACCTTCCCCGGCCCCCGCACCCCCTGCTCGTCCTACGTCGTCGAGCACGAGGGCTACCGACTGCTCATCGACGTCGGCAACGGCGCGCTCGGGCCGTTGCAGGAGCACATCGGCCTGCTCGGCATCGACGCGGTGCTGGTCTCGCACCTGCACGGTGACCACTGCCTGGACCTGGTCGCCTACTCGTACGCGCTGCGCTACCACCCCGAGGGCCCGCTGCCGCGCATGCCGGTCTACGGCCCGGTCGCGACCCGGCACCGGCTCTGCGGCGCGTTCGACGACTGGCCGTCCGACGGGCTCTCCGACGTCTTCGACTTCCGCGGCATCCGGGCCGGCACCCGCGAGATCGGCCCGTTCGAGGTCGAGCTCGACCGCGTACGCCATCCCATCGAGGCGTACGGGGTGCGCCTCACGGCCGGCGGGCGCTCGTTCACCTACTCCGGTGACACCAGCAGCTGCAAGCAGGTCGAGGTGCTCGCCCGCGAGAGCGACCTCTTCCTCTGCGAGGCCAGCTGGCCGCACTCGCCCGACAACCCGCCCGGCATCCACATGAGCGGGCGCGACGCCGGCGAGGCCGCCGCCAACGCGGGCGCCCACCGGCTGGTGCTCACGCACATGGTGCCGTGGGCAGACAAGCAGGCTCTGGCGGACGAGGCGCGCACCCAGTTCGACGGCACGATCGAGATCGCCGCGTCCGGAAGCTCGTACGAGATCTGAGGAACTGACGTGACCGAAACCCCCCGCGCAGACGGGCGGGCCAGCGACGAGCTGCGCCCGATCACCATCGAGCGTGGCTGGCAGCCGCATCCGGCGGGATCCGTGCTGATCTCGTTCGGCGCGACGCGCGTGCTGTGCGCGGCGAGCGTCTCGCGTGAGGTGCCGCGCTGGCGCCGGGGCAGTGGCCTCGGCTGGGTCACCGCGGAGTACGCGATGCTGCCGAGCGCGACCAACACCCGTAGCGACCGCGAGTCGGTCAAGGGCAGGGTCGGCGGGCGTACGCACGAGATCAGCCGGCTGATCGGCCGGGCGCTGCGCCCCTGCGTCGACCTCGCCAAGCTCGGCGAGAACACCATCGCCATCGACTGCGACGTGCTCGTCGCCGACGGCGGCACCCGCACCGCGGCCGTCACCGGCGCCTACGTCGCCCTCGCCGACGCGCTCCGCTCGCTCGGCAAGGAGGCGGCGCTGGTCGGTTCGGTGTCCGCGGTGAGCGTCGGCGTCATCGACGGCATCCCGCGTCTGGACCTGCCGTACGAGGAGGACGTGCGCGCCGGCACCGACATGAACGTCGTCGTCACCGGTGACGGCCGCTTCGTCGAGGTGCAGGGCACCGCCGAAGGGGTGCCCTTCGACCGCAGCGAGCTCGACGCGCTGCTCGACCTGGCCGTCGGCGGCTGCGCCACCCTGGCGTCGCTGCAGCAGGCCGCGCTCGCGGGCTGACGTGCCCACACTCGTGCTCGCCAGCCGCAACGAGGGCAAGCTCGTCGAGCTGCGCCGCATCCTCGGCCCGGCGTACGACCTCGTCGGGCTGCCGGACGACGCGCCCGACGTGGCGGAGACCGGCGCCACCTTCGAGGAGAACGCACTGCTCAAGGCGCACGCGGCCGTGGCGGTCACCGGCTTGCCGGCGGTCGCCGACGACAGCGGACTGACCGTCGACGCCCTCAACGGGATGCCGGGCGTGCTCTCGGCGCGCTGGTCGGGGCTGCCGCAGGGCGACCCGACCCGCGACGACGCCAACCTGCGCCTCGTGCTCGCCCAGCTCGAGGACACCCCGGGGGAGCGCCGCGGCGGCAGCTTCGTCTGCGCGGCCGCTGTCGCGATTCCCGGCGGCCGGGCCCATGTCGTACGTGGGGAGATGCGGGGCACCGTCCTGACCGCGCCCCGCGGTACGAACGGCTTCGGCTACGACCCGATCTTCCTGCCCGAGGGCGGCGACCGCACGACCGCCGAGCTCGAGGCCGAGGAGAAGGACGCGATCAGCCACCGCGGCCGCGCGTTCCGCACCCTCGCCGCCGACCTGCCCGCCCTGCTGCTCGTCGACTGACCCGCAGGCGGGGCAGCCGCTCCTAGAAGGTGCAGCGGTTGCCGGCGTCGTTGGCGCTCACCGGGGTGGTGGCGGCCGGCGTCGGCGTCGCGCTCGGCTCCACCGACGGGGTCTCGGTCGGCTGGATCGGCACGTCGGTGACGGCCACCTCGCGCACCTCGGTGTAGTTGGCACCCACCACCAGGACGACCCCGTTCGTCACCGTGTCGTCACGCAGGAGCTTGGAGCCCGGCACGGCCGAGGCGACCGTCTGCGCGACGTCCTGCTCGCCGGTCGCGTAGCGCACGACGGAGGTGGCGTAACCGGTCTTCGCGGCCGGCCCGGCCACGCCGGTGCGGAAGCCCTCCTTGGCGAGGGAGGTGGTGACGCCCTGGGCAAGGCCGACGCGGCCGACGCCGTCCTCCACGGTGACCAGGATCTGCGCGGGCGGCACGTTGACGTCGACCGGCTCGCGCGACGGGGTCACCGACGGGGTGGCCCGGGGTGCTGTGGCGGTGGACACGGTCTCGTTGCGCAGCTTGGCCATCATGGCCTCGAACGCGGTCTGCTCGAGGACCTGCACGCTGCCGACGCTCTCGGTCTCACCCTTGGGGATGATCTCCAGGACGTTGGCGTCGTCGGCGAAGACGCGGCCGAGGTCGCTGTCGTCGAAGCTCAGCGAGCGCTGCGGGACGGTCTCGAAGAACAGCTGGTTGGTGCCGACCCCGCGCAGGCGCACGGCCAGCTTCTCCAGGTCGGTGAGCGAGGTGTCCTGGTCGAGGGTAAGGGCGTGGTTCAGCGCGGTGAGCAGGTGGGTGATGGCGATCGGATTGAACAGCACACCGGTCTGACTCGCGGCCCGGAAGACGGAGCCGAGGAACTGCTGCTGGCGCTTGATGCGGTCGATGTCGCCGTCGGGCAGGCCGTGGCGTTGGCGGACGAAGGCGACGGCGGACTGCCCGGCCACCTTCTGCGGCCCGTACACCCCGTGGAAGCCGCTGTACCCGTCGCTGATGTTCGTGATCGTGCCGCCGTCGGGGCCGGTCTCGGTCACGGTGGACGGCAGGATGCACACCTCGACGCCGTTCAGCGCCTTGCTGATGTCGGAGAAGCCCTCGAGGTCCACCGACACGTAATGGTCGATCTTGATGTTGGTCATGTTCTCGACCGTCTGGACGAGCAGCGACGCCCCGCCGTCCTCGATGGCCGAGTTGAATTTGTCCATGTGTGCCGGAACGGTCTTCTGCGTCTTCTCGTCGAGGTAGGCGGGGATCTCGACCAGCGTGTCGCGGGGGAAGGAGACCATCGTCGTGGTGCCGTTGGCATCGAGGTGGGCGAGGATCGTGGTGTCGCTGCGCTGGCCCTCGACGCCGGTGCCGTACTCGCCGGAGGTGCCCGCGCGGCTGTCGGTGCCGACCAGCAGCCAGTTCTGACTGCCGGCGGGGGCGGCGGCGGGGCGGTCCTCCGCGAACTTGATGGTGACCCGGTTGATCGACCCGTTGAACCAGGTCACGACCGCGTAGCCGCCGACGCTGAGGATCAGGACGGCCACCGACAGCAGCGCGACGAGGACCTTCGCCCCGCGCGCCAGCACTGATCTGCCTGCTCGTCCGGTAACGGCTCGGCCCCCTTCGGCGGCGCTCCCCGCCGGCGCGGGAGCAGCGTCTGACTGCCAAGGATAGTTGTGTCGGCGTGCATCTTCGGTGGAGATCGGCTGAGAGCCTGCCGTGTACGCCGCCGCCCGCCCGGCGGCGCACGGGTGTCCTTCTCACGGCGACGGGGTATCTGCCGACAGTTCTGGCCACGAGGGCAGGCGTCCGATCGGGCGGAACTCGGCAAACAAGGAGTGCGGGATGACCTTGCTCGACCCGGCCACGGGAGCATCCGAGGGCGACGGGTCACCGCCCGCGTCGAGGTCGAAAGCAACGACCGCCGGTGGACCATCCGGTCCGGACGCGAAGAAGGTCCAGCGCCACGTCGTGGCCGCCGCGGCCGTCACTGCGCTGGGAGGCCTGCTCTTCGGCTACGACACCGGCGTCGTCTCCGGGGCGCTGCTCTTCCTCAAGACCGACTTCGGCGGCCTCTCCTCATTCCGGCAGGAGCTGGTCACCAGCCTGCTGCTGGTCGGCGCGATGGTCGGGGCGCTGACCGCCGGGCGGGTGGCGGATGCGGTCGGTCGCCGCAAGACCATCTTCGTGACGGCACTCATCTTCATCGTGGGCGTACTGCTCGCGGCCTTCGCGCCCGCGTACTGGGTGCTGATCGTGGCCCGCTTCGTCATCGGGCTCGCGGTCGGCTCGGCGTCGATGACCGTGCCGCTCTACATCGGTGAGCTCGCCCCGCCCAAGATCCGCGGGGCGCTGGTCAGCCTCAACCAGCTCGCGATCACCAGCGGCATCCTCGGCTCCTACCTCATCGACTACGGGCTCGCCGACACCAAGAACTGGCGGCTGATGTTCGGCCTCGCGGCGGTCCCGGCCGTGCTGCTGGCCGTCGGCATCCTCACGCAGAGGGAGAGCCCGCACTGGCTGATCCGGGTCGGTCGTGAGGACGAGGCGCGGATCGTGCTGCGGCAGCTGCGTGCGCCCGAGGAGATCGAGCCCGAGGTCGAGGAGGTCAAGAAGGTCGCCCGGGTCGAGGCCAAGGGCAACGCCAAGGAGCTGCTCGCCAAGGGCGTGCGGCCGGCGCTGTGGGTCGGCGTGCTGCTGGCCGTCTTCCAGCAGGTCACCGGCATCAACACCGTCATCTACTACGCCCCCTCGCTGCTGCAGGGAGCCGGGCTGGGTGACAACGCCGCCCTGCTCGCCAACGTCGTGAACGGCGCGGTCAACGTGCTGCTCACCATCGTGGCCATCCGGCTGCTGGACCGCACGGGACGTCGCCCGCTGCTGCTGTTCGGCACCGGGGGCATGGCGATCGGTCTGGTCGTCACGGCCTGCGCCTTCCTGAGCGGCGACGAGCTGCACGGGGCCACCGCGTACGTCGGCATCGCCGGCCTGCTGATCTACACCGGGTCGTTCGCCATCGGCCTCGGGCCGGTGTTCTGGCTGGTGATCGCCGAGATCTACCCGCTGCGTATCCGCGGTCAGGCGATGAGCGTCGCGACCATGGCGAACTGGGGCGCGAACTTCGTCGTGACCATCTCGTTTTTGACACTGCTCGACGCCATCTCGGCCAAGGGCGTCTTCTTCCTCTTCGCCTTCCTCACCGTGCTGGCGCTCATCTACTTCTACAAGCGGATCCCGGAGACGAAGGGCCGCAGCCTGGAGGAGATCGAGCGTGAGCTCGGCGCCACGATGACCGAGAAGGGGGTGCTCGCCCCCTCCGCCTGATCGGCTCACCCGCCTGACCGCCGTCGGACGGTCCGTCATAGCGTGCCGGCATGGCGCTGACGCTCGAGCCGTCCTCCCTCGCGGTACCCGAGTCGGTGCTGGTGGACCTGCGTGAACGGCTTGCCCGGGTGCGCCTGCCCAACGCGGTCGACGGCGTCGGCTGGGAGCAGGGCACCGAGCTGGCGTTCCTCACCGACGTGCTCGCGTACTGGCGCGCGTCCTACGACTGGCGGCAGGCGGAAGCCCGGCTCAACCGCTACGAGCAGGCCGTCGCCACCATCGACGGACAGCCCATCCACGTCATCCACGCCCGCAGCGACCGGCCCGACGCGATGCCGCTGCTGCTCACGCACGGCTGGCCGGGATCGGTGACGGAGTTCCTCGACGTGCTCGAACCGCTCCGGGCGGACTTCCACGTGGTGGCGCCGTCGCTGCCGGGGTTCACCCTCTCCGGGCCCACCGCGCAGCGCGGCTGGAACCCGCGCCGCATCGCCGGCGCCTGGGCGGAGGTCATGGAGGCGCTCGGCTACGCGCGCTACGGACTGCAGGGCGGCGACTGGGGCGCCATCGTCTCCTCCAACCTGGCCGACCTGCACTCCGAGCGCATCACCGGACTGCACCTCAACTTCGTCGTGGCCCGCCCGCCGGCCGGTGATCACCCGCTGTCATCCGACGACGTAGCGGCGCTGGAGAAGACCAAGCTGTGGCGTGAGACCGGCGCCGGCTACCAGGAGATCCAGGGCACCAAGCCGCAGTCGCTCGGCTACGGGCTGCAGGACTCGCCGGCCGGGCTCGCCGGCTGGATCCTCGAGAAGTTCCGCGAGTGGAGCGACGCCGACATCCGTGACGCCTTCACCTTCGACCGGCTGCTGGACAACGTCACCGCGTACTGGGTCACCGGTACGGCCACGTCGTCGCTGCGTATCTACTGGGAGATGCGGCAGGCCGGCGCAGACGCGTTGCCGCACGCCCGCATCGAGGTGCCGACCGCCATCGCCATGTTTCCGGGCGAGATGTACTACCCGCCGAAGCCGTGGATCGAGGCGGCCTACCACGTCGTGCGCTGGTCGGAGCCGGCGCGCGGGGGCCATTTCGCGGCCATGGAGGCGCCGGACGAATTCGTCGCGGATGTCCGGGAGTTCTTCGCCTCGCTACCGGCCTGACGCCGCACGACAGTGAGGGGTGCGGGTGGCCCGCACGCGGAACGCGAATGAGGCGATGGCACCCACCGCGATGACGGCGACGTCGACCGCGGGCGGGTCGGCGGTGAGCGCCATGGCGAGCGCGCCGGCGAGCAGCAGGTAGCCGGCGACGGACGCCAACACGGCGCTCACCGGCACCCACGGCTGGCTGTGGTCGCCGAGCTCGTGCAACTGCCGGATCCGGGCGTAACGCGGATACCAGTGCGTGAACTCGGCAGCCGCCACCTGGGCCAGGGCCTGGATCAGCCAGGCCGTCCAGAGGTTGTTGTCGTTGCGCAGCACCGCGTCGCCGTACAGCCCCGCGGCTGCGGCGACGACGAAGGCGACCGCCCAGGCGCCGGTGACGATGTAGTTGACGCGCAGGAAGAGTGGGTCGTCCCACCGCTCGCGCGGTACCTCCTCCCGGGCATAGGGGAGGGTGAACGGCGCGCGGCACACCAGCGAGGCGACCACCACGACCACCAGGACGATGTTCGACAGCTCGTTGAACCAGCGCTCCAGCCAGTGCAGCGTGCCGGTCGACACGCACAGGCCGATAACGAGGAACGCGGCGAAGAAGCCGACGTCGAGGGCGCCGAGCAGCTTCAGGCTGCGGCCGCGTACCAGATCGGTGAGGACGAAAAGCACCGACAGCGACAGCGCCACGACACAGGCCAGCACGAACCGGCCGTCGCCGATGAGCTGCGACATCGCGATCCACGGCAGGAAGCCGAGCAGCGGGCTGTCGAGGAGCCGGGTGAGCGGCGAGGGCGAGGTGGGCTCGCTCGCCGGGGTCACCGCGCCAGCTTCCCACCGATACCCCGGGTGACGAGCGGCTTGCGCACCCGAGCGCTATCGTGCCCCAGCCGATCCGCCGCGCCCACCAGGAGCTGACGCGATGAGCCCGACCGAGCTCCCGAAGCTGCTCGACGGCGCGTACGCGCTGGTCACCGGCGGCGGCACCGGCATCGGACGCGGGATTGCCGGCTCCTTGCTGACCGCCGGCGCAACGGTGACCCTAGCCGGGCGCCGGGGCGAGGTGCTGGAAGCCGCCGCGGCCGAGCTCACCGAGCAATTCACCGGGGCGCAGGTACGCACCGCGGTGTGCGACGTGACGGTCGCGGAGCAGGTCGAGGCGGCTGCGGCGACGGCCGCCGGACCGGACGGGCAGCTCGACGTCGCGGTGGCGAACGCCGGCACCGGGGTGCCCGCGCCCTTCCTGCTCGCCGACGACGCCGCCTGGCGCTACTGCTGCGAGCTCAACATCATCGGGACGGCGTCCACCTTCCGCTACGCGGCGCTGCGGATGCGTGAGCGCGGCGGCCTGCTCATCGCCATCTCGACGGCCGCGTCGGCGGCGCCTGAGGTCGGCATGGCGACGTACACCTCGACCAAGGCCGGGGTCGACATGATGGTGCGGGCCGCGGCCTGGGAGCTCGGCGCCTTCGGCATCCGGGTCAACTCGCTGCAGCCCGGCTACGTGCCGACCGGCTCGACGGAGGACTCGTTCCCACCGGGCCTCGCCGACCAGCTGCTCGAGCGGACGGCGCTGCGCCGCAGCGGCACCCCGGCCGACATCGGCGCAATGGTGGTGCATCTGGCGTCGCCGGCCGGCGCGTGGACCACCGGCCAGGTCATCGCGATCGACGGCGGCATGACGGTGCAGCCGATGGCCGACCTGTCCGACCTGGCCCGGCGGATACACGGGGCGCAGGCCGTGGACGAGGCGCTCGGCATCGTCAGGTCGCCGGCTGCCAGCTGACCTCGAGCTCGTTGCGCTGCCCGAAGCGCACGAGGTGCGAGCCGACGACCTGCTGGACCTGCTCGAGGGCGTCGGGTGTCGATGCGGTGGCGGTCATCCGGAGGATGCCGTCCAGTGACTCGAGCAGGCAGCTGCCGCCCGCGAGCACGATCCGGGTGCCGGACGCCTCCTTGCGGATCTCGCTGCGCCGCCCGAGATGGGCGGCGAGCTGCTTGGCGTAGCGGTCCGGCGACGCGGTGGCGACCTCCGCCACCGCGCCGTGCCGGCCCACCTCGGTGGTGCCGGCGGACTCAGACATCGCTGTCCTCCGCCTCTGCCGTGTCGGCGTCGGCAGCCGGCTGACCCGGGCCGTCGGCAAGCAGCATGTAGAGCGATCGCCGGGCCGAGCCCAGGATCTCCGCCGCTGCCGCACGCTGGGCATCGGTGCCTGTGCGCCCGACGAGCCGGGCGGCCATGTGCAGCTCCTCGAGCAGGCCGCGCAGGTTTCCGCCGGCCGTGTCGGCTCCGGCGCCCGCGAACGGGTCCACCCAGCCGGCGCGCTGCGCCTCGACGTGGGCCCGGCCGGTCTCGGTGAGCGTGGCGAGCTTGCGTCCGGCATCGGCCGTGACGGTCACCAGGCCCTCGTCCTCGAGCTGGTTGAGCGTGGGGTAGATCGCGCCGGGGCTGGGTGTCCAACGCCCGCCGGAGCGATGGGCGATGGTCTGCATCAGCTGGTAGCCGTGCATCGGCTCCTCGGCGAGCAGCAGCAGGGCGGCCGTACGGACATCGCCGCGTGATGCGCGACCTCGGCCGCCTCCGCGGCGGTGCGGACCGCCGG
This sequence comes from Frankiaceae bacterium, assembly GCA_965199805.1. Classification (GTDB taxonomy): domain Bacteria; phylum Actinomycetota; class Actinomycetes; order Frankiales; family Frankiaceae; genus DATAZK01. Next base: position 2,776,700 of record CBDATO010000001.1, read on the forward strand.
TGCGGCCGGCCGGGTCCATGCGGTGGTGACGGCGGGTCTCGCCGCGCTGGGGGTGGTGCGGATGGGTTCCGCGTTCGGTGTGCGGGTGCATGTGCGTCCTCCTAAGACGTATCTGATAGCGGTAACGATATATCGAGATACGCCTGTGTCAAGGGGTGTGGCGCGGTGCACATCGCCGAACGCACGAGACCGACCCCGGATCGGTGCCAGGAGCGGCGGTCGATCCGAGGTCGGTCTCGGTGGGACGGGTCGTCAGCGGCTCACGGCAGCCGGATGACCAGTGCCTCCTGGGCGGCAGCCTTCGCGTCCAGATAGGTGCGCTGTGCGGCCAGCGCCTCGACCAGCATTTGCAGCTGGGCGTCGTCCAGGGGGTTGTTGGCGTCGTTGTCCTGCGGCGCCACCGACTGCCAGGCCTTGGACGCCTGCATCATGCGGTTGCGCGCGGAAACCACGTCGGGTGTCGATGTCCATCGCGAGGTCAGATCCACCCCACAAGAATCGGCGGCCGCCACACCCGTACTGAAGAAAAGGCCCCTGCTCCTAAAGAGTGATCAAGTCACGGCTCAGCAGTCGGACGTACGCAGCGCCTCCGCCTTGGCCACCTCGTAAGCGGCGTCGGCGTCGATGACGAGGTAGCGGGCGACGAGCTGATCCTCGGTGGGATGGCGCGAGAGCTGCCCCGACGGGACGAGGTCCAGGAAGTCCCGGTGCGCGATGAGGGCCTCGTCGCGGCAGACGGCGACGTGCTTGTCCCGGAACCAGGTGGGTTGCACCCAGCCGGCGCGCCAACGAGACGGATATTCGTTCTGAGCCCCCATGCGCCGCTTCCTTCCCACTCACGAGGCCCGCGACTACTAACCCGATCGGGTGAATTGCCCAGCACAAATTCGGCATGATCCGTCGAAAGGCGGACCGGAAGGCGGCACGAAGGACTTGTCTACCACGGTGTGTCGCACCCGATTTGGATGCTTTACCGGCTCGGCAAGGCCTGAGACGAGGCCGCCTTCGCACAAACAAGCGTCAGCTGAATAGCCGACTCCAGGCGTCACGCTTTTCGCATTCGCGGCCGAGTCACACACGTGGGATTAGGGCACAAGCGGCACGTGACGCAGATGCTGGCCGTGCTGGCCGGGGGAGACCGCGACGGGCGCATCTATTACGTCGACGCCGAGGCACCGACCGTGGACTTCACCGGCGCGCCCGGACGCGGCCCGGAGCGCTACGTGCGGAGCGCACCGGAGGAGGCCGCTTCCACCGCCCTCGGCGCCGCCGTCGTCTTCCGGCTCGCCGTGTCGCCGGAGCCGGACCCGGTCGCCGCTCCCGACGGCAGTGCGACGGAGCTCTCGACGCGGGGTTAGCGCACCGCGACCGTCAGCTGGGTGCGCAGCTCGTGCGACCCGTCAGCGCGGGTGCCCTCGTAATACAGCCGGTAGAGCCCGGAGTCGGGCAGGGCCAGCAGCGAGAGGTAGCGCAGGCCGTGGAGCACGCGTGCGCGAAGTCGCCGACGGGCTCGAGGCCGGCCGAGCGCAGATGCGACCAGTTCGAGTGCGCGCGGTCCACCGGGTCACGCAGCACCGCGACGAGCTTGGCGTCGGGCACCGTCTCGCGGATGCGGCGGTGCGCTGCCGCATCCTGCAGGTAGAGGGTCGTCGACTCGCCCTTGAGCTGGCCGGGGGCGGCGTGCTGCCGCAGCCGCTCGTAGTCCGGACGCCGCCAGACGTACTCGGAGTACGTCTTGGCGTCACCGGGCCCGCCTACGGTCGGTGGCGGCCCGTCGGCCAGGAAGAACTTCGGCTCCTTGGGGGTCGACATGCACAGCTGCGGATGCTGCGCGAGCGCTACGTGCAGGGCGGTCGTACCGGCCTTGGGCGCACCGACGAGCAATAAGTCAGGCAAAGCCACGGGGATCTCCCTAGCCTTTGTCAATTGACTCAGTCTAGTTCCCCGATCGAGGCGGACGACGCATGGCAGCGGTGCGATCGGCTGTCATGCTGACAAGGTGACGGCGTACGACGCGACCGCCTGGCACGACCTCTTCGTCGCATCGGCCGGAGCGGCTGCCGCGTTAGCCGGCCTCGTCTTCGTCGCCGTCTCCATCAACATCGAGGCGATCCTGGCGCTGAAGGGGGTGCCGGAGCGCGGCCTGCACACGGTGCTGCTGCTGGTCGGCGGGCTCGTCGCGAGCATCTTCGTCCTCGTGCCGCAGGGCACGGACGCGCTCGGGATCGAGCTCATCGTCGTGGGCGCCACGCTGGTCGCGTGGTTCGCGTTCACGAGCAAGGCGTTGCTGGCCGGCACGCAGGGGCGAGCGGGCTGGGGCGCGTCACGCCTGCTGGTGGTGATCCCGGGCAGCGTCTCGTACGACGTGGCCGGCGTCAGCCTGCTGACGCACGGGGGCGGGGGCCTGGTGTGGGTGCTGGCCGGCGTCCTCGGCGCTTTCGTCGGAGGGGTCGTCAATGCCTGGGTGCTGCTCGTCGAGATCCTGCGCTGACGCCCATCGGTATCCAGGCCGCCCGTGGTGGGCTACGTTGACGGCAGTCGAACAAACGGCTAGGGCTTCGCCCAACTTGCGCTTGTTGCCTTCGCGTCCGGCACGCTCTGCTCGCGCCAGCAGATTGACCAACGTGAACGGGTGAGCCCCATGGCTGATCCGCCGGTGCGCGACTCGGTCCCCGCGGAGCGGCTGCGTGCCCTCGCCCGGTCGTTCCACACGATCGGCCGGCAGATCGCGGGGCACAGCGCTGCCGGTGTCACCGCTGCGGTGACAGAGGTGACCGTCGAGCTGCTGACCCATGCGGACTGGGCCAGCATCACCGTATTCGAAGGCGAACGGTTCAGTACCTCGTCAGCCACCGACGAGCGGGCGCGCGCGGCCGACAACCTGCAGTACGCGTTGAACAGCGGCCCGTGCGTCGACGCCGTCGTCAACCACACCGTCTTCGTGGTCGACGACACCACCGTCGACGCCCGGTGGCCGGAGTCTCTCCGTCGGGTCGCCGCCGACTTCGGGGTGCGGAGCATGCTGTCGCACCGGCTGCAGCTCGACGATCGGGCCAGGTCGAGCTGCGGACTGAACGTCTATTCGACCCAGGCCCACGGCTTCCCGGAGGCCGACGTCGAACTCGGCCACCTCCTGGCCACGCACGCCGGCGTCGCGATCGCCGCCGTCGGCAGCCGGCGGCGAGCCGCGCACCTGGAGCGTGCGCTCGACACGAACCGCGACATCGGGGTCGCCATCGGCATCCTCATGGCGAGCTACAAGGTCACCCGGGACCAGGCGTTCGACCTCCTACGGGTATTCAGCCAGCGCGAGCACCGCAAGCTGCATTCCGTCGCTCTCGAGGTCGTCGAGACCGGTGGGCCTCCCATGTCCACCCCGGGCCTGGCTTCGTGGCCCAGCCATCAACCGCCTGTACCTTGACCGCGCAGCCAGCGGAGGGACGCCATGACCGGAGTCGATCCGGACACCAGACAGGCCCGTGACAGCAGGGACGGCTCCATCGATGCCGGGGTCGCCCGTGACCTCAGCGAGATGGCGCGCGACCTGGAGGCGGAGCCCGACACCGCCGCCGTGATGCGGCGCATCGTGCGGGCCGCCGTGGACGAGGTGCACGGCTGCGTGGGGTCGGCCATCACGCTCCTGCAGCGCGGCGTGGTGTCGTCCCCGGCACACAGTGACGAGATCGCCGGTCGGGTCGATCTCGCACAGCAGCACACCGGCGAAGGGCCGTGCGTCGACACGTCGCGTCAGGAGGTGACGCTGCGATCCGACGACCTGCGTGACGACGCCCGCTGGCCGCGGTGGGCGGCCGTCGCGGTCGAGAACGGGGTCCTGTCGGTGCTGTCGTTCCAGCTCTTCGTCGAGGGCGACACCATGGGGGCGCTCGACGTCTACGGCGACCGGCCGCACGCCTTCGACCGGGAGGCCGAGAACACCGGACTGCTGCTCGCCTCCCACGCAGCCATCGCTCTGGCCGGCTCCCGCAAGATCAACAACCTGCGTATCGCGGCCGACAGCCGGGACGTCATCGGGCAGGCGAAGGGCATCCTGATGGAGCGGCACAAGATCAGCGCCGGGCAGGCGTTCGACCGGCTGGTCGACGTCTCGCAGCGATCGCACCGCAAGCTGCGCGAGGTCGCGCAGGAGTTGGCGGAGACGGGCGAGCTCATCACCCCGTCCGGCTGAGCGGCCCCCGGACCTGGGACGGGGCCGGCATCGCTGCAGGCGGGGAGGCTTGGACCGGGCGTGTGTGGGCAGGTGAAGCAAGGGCTTGAGAGAGCAGGCTCGAACGTTCCGCAAGACACGCAAGAATTGAGATCACGTGGCAGCGAGCAAAGACCCCAAGCTGACGATCCCCGGCGTTCCTTCCAGCCAGCCGCCGTCGTACGACGAGCCGACCCAGCCGACGGGGCCCCTCCCGCCGAAGCCGGACCAGGCGGGACCGGACACCCGGACCCCCACCGGTGCCGCCACCGGAGCGCCTGCCGAGGCCGTTGCGCAGCAGGGCGAGTTCTTGACGACCGCCCACGGTGCGCGCCTGCGCGACACCGATCACTCACTGCGTGTGGGCACCCGCGGCCCGACTTTGCTGCAGGACCATCACCTGCGCGAGAAGATCAGCCACTTCGATCACGAGCGCATCCCGGAGCGGGCCGTCCACGCCCGGGGAGCCGGCGCCCATGGCGTCTTCGAGGCGAATGGCGCCGCTGAGGGCATCTGCAAGGCCGGCTTCCTGAAGGCCGGCACCGAGACGCCCGTCTTCGTGCGGTTCTCGACCGTCCTCGGATCCCGCGGCTCGGCCGACCTCGCCCGTGACACCCGCGGATTTGCGACGCGCTTCTACACCGATGAGGGCAATTACGACCTGGTCGGCAATAACATCCCCGTCTTCTTCATCCAGGACGGCATCAAGTTTCCGGACATCATCCATGCCGGCAAGCCGCACCCCGACCGCGAGATCCCGCAGGCGCAGAGCGCCCACGACACGTTCTGGGACTTCGTCTCGCTGCACACCGAGGCGCAGGCACACACAATGTGGAACATGTCCGACCGCGGGATCCCGCGGTCGTTGCGGACCATGGAGGGCTTCGGCGTCCACACCTGGCGTCTCGGTAACGACGCGGGTGAAACCGTCCTGGTGAAGTTCCATTGGAAGCCGCGGCAGGGCGTGCACTCGGTCACCTGGGAAGAGGCGCAGCTCAGCAACGGCTACGACCCCGACTTCCACCGCCGTGACCTCGCCGACGCGATCGAGTCGGGGGCCTTCCCGGTGTGGGACCTCGGCGTGCAGGTCATGCCGGACACCGAGGACGAGACCTTCGAGGGGATCGATCTGCTCGACCCCACCAAGTTCGTCCCGGAGGAGCTCGCACCCGTGCAGCTCATCGGCACGATGACCTTGAACGGCAACCCGACGAACTACTTCGCCGAGACCGAGCAGGTCGCCTTCAACCCGTCGAACCTCGTCGGCGGCATCGACGTCACCAATGATCCGCTGCTGCACGCTCGGCTGTTCTCCTACCTCGACACCCAGATCACGCGTCTCGGTGGCCCGAACTGGAACCAGCTGCCGATCAACCGGGCACACGCGCCGATCAACGACAACCTGCGAGACGGCTTCCACCAGGACGCCGTGCACGGAGGAGTGGCGGCCTACCGGCCGAACAGCCTCGACGGCGGGTGCCCGTTCATCGCCGGCGACACCGACCACCCGTTCATTGACATGCCTGTGCCGGTCGCGGCCGGGCTGAAGGAGCGCCGGCACCCGGCGTCGTTCGACGACCACTTCAGCCAGGTCACGATGTTCTTCCGGTCGCTCTCGCCGGTCGAGCAGGACCACGTCACGTCGTCGTACACGTTCGAGCTGTCCAAGATCTACGACGAGACGATTCGCGAGCGGCAGCTGCAGGCGCTCGCCAACATCGACGCCGACCTCTGCCAGAAGGTCGCCGACGGCCTCGGCCTCACCCCGCCGAAGCCGACCGTCGACATCGCCGAGGTCACCCCGAGCCTGGCACTCACCCAGATCGGGGAGTCGTGGCCGGTCGCGGGTCGCCAGATCGGGATCATCGTGGGCGACGGGGTCGACGAGTCGGCCGTCACCGCCGTCCAGACGGCGGCGCAGGCCGCTGACGTCGTGGCACTCGTCGTCGGACCCCACGGCGGCAAGATCGGCGGGCTCACCGTCCACCGCACGTACGCCAACGCGGCGTCGATCGAGTTCGACGCACTCGTGCTGGTCGGCGACCTGCCGCCGGCACCGGACGCGATGGTCAGCGGCGACGCCAAGGCCGGCGTCCGGGCTCCCGGATCAGCGGTCGACCCCCGGGTCGCCAAGCTGATCGAGGAGGCCTGGCGTCACTCGAAGGCGCTGGCCGCGGTCGGCGACTCGCCGGCCCTCGCCGACGCCGGGATCACCGCCGAGCACGCCGGTGTCGTCGTCGGCACGGCGAAGGACGTGGGTGCCGGGCTGCTCGAGCTCCTCGGCAAGCACCGCGCCTGGGAGCGCTTCCCGACCAGCCAGGACGTCGCCGCCTGACGGTGGAGAAGCACTGACAGTCGGTAGGCACAAGGGAGGCGGTCCTCACGGGCCGCCTCTCTTGTCCGAGTGCCGCAGGAGCTCGGTCACCTCTCGGCGGAGCCCGTACGTCGGGCCGCCGATGAGCTCCCACGCCCGCGCGATGCCGAGCAGGGCGATGACGACGACCAGGATCGCCAGGTTGCTCGCCGCGTCCTCGTCCGTGCCGTGGGCGATCAGTCTGGCTCCCTCCACGACCTGCAGTGCAAAGGCGATCGTCAGTCCCAGGAGGAAGAGCGCGTCACGGGCGAGGCCCCACGTCCGCCTCGACTGCCGGAGCAGCGAGATCAGACTCGCCAGGACGAAGGCCAGCCCGGCTGCCCCGACGCTCAACGCCGAAGGACCGAGCTTGTGCCCGGGGATCAACGCGAAGAGCGAGATCGCCAACACGTTGGTGAAGGCGGTCAGCGCGGCCGTGGCGCGTACGCGATGGGTGGCAGCAGCGCCCGACTGGCTCAGCCGCTCCGTGGAGATCGAGATCGCGACGAAGAGCAGCCCGATCAACGCGCCGGCCACCCCGGCGCTGCCGAGGAAGAAGTCGGTCAGGTCCGCGGGCGTCATGGCTCAGTCCTACCGGAGCGGGCCCGAAGCGGGGTCTAGGCGGGCACGTCCTGCAGCGCTTTGACGGCCTCGGGGACGGAAAGCCCGGCGTCGGCGGCCCGCGCGCGCAGCAGCAGGTAGGCGTCGTCGGCATTCGTCCCGTGCCGGGCCATGAGGATGCCGATCCCGACGTGGATGTTTCGTTGGACGGCCATGGCGTCGCGGAAGCCGTCGACGAGCCGGGCGTTGCCGTCGTCCAGACCCACCATCGCCGGAGTGCCGGGCACGTTGTCGAACGCGACGTCGATGGCGCCGGCCAGAGACTTGAGGGCATCGGGCTGCCGCGCGTACAGGTTGAGTGCCGCGATCGGGCGGCCTCGAGCCGCCCACAGCGGGATGGACAGTGATGACCGCAGGCCGAGTCGTACGGCCTCCTGGCGGAACTGCGGCCAGCTCACGGTCATGACGATGTCGTCGGCGGCCACGGGACGACCCGTGTACATCGCTTGCAGACAGGGCCCCAGGTCCTCGGCGTACTGCGCCTCGTCGACCGCGAGCGCCAGGGCGTTGCTCATGGCGACGGTGGTCGACGCCTGGTCCCGCTTCGGGGTCACCGAGGCGTAGTCCACTGCCGGCACCTGCGCCGCGACCAGCCGGACGATGCGCTCGAAGCAGTCGCCCACGGCGGAGGCGTCGTCAGGGGTGGAGGCAAGCGTCGTCAAGGCCTGCCCCAGGGCGGCCCGTTCCGTCTGGTCGGTCACGAGCGCAGATTTCCCGACTCCCACCGTTTCACGCCCGACCGGTGCGGCTAGATTGTCGTTAGCCGAACAACGGCCAGGGCTCTGCCCGACTTGCGCTGTTGTCTTCGCGTCCTGGACGCCCCGCTTGCGCCGGCTGTTTCGACCGAACGCGATTGGCGACGTCCCATGGCCGAGCCGGATCCTGTCCGTACGTACGACGGTGCCCGACTGCGCGCCGTGGCCCAGTCCTTCCAGAAGATCGGTCGGCAGATCGCCGGGCAGGGCCTGGCCGACGTGACCGCGGCGGTCGCCGAGGTGACCGTCGACGTCCTGCCGCATGCCGCCTGGGCGAGTGTCACGACTCTGCAGGGCGAACGGTTCCGGACCGTCGCGGCGACGGACAACCGGGCGCGCGCCGCGGACAACGTGCAGTACGAGTTGCGCTCCGGCCCCTGCGTCGAGGCGGTCGTCGATGACCGGGTCTTCCTCGTCGACGACATGCGGACCGACAACCGGTGGCCCGAGTTCAACCAGCGGGCCGCCGCCGAATTCGGGGTGGGGAGCATGCTGTCGCACCGCCTGCAGATCGACGACCAGACAGAAGTGATCAGCGGACTGAACGTGTATGCGACGCGTCCGCACGCCTTCTCCGACGCCGACGTCGAGGTCGGTCACCTGCTGGCCGCCCACGCCGCGGTCGCCATCGCCGCCGCCGGCAGCGCGACCCGGGCGGCGAACCTGCAGCGCGCCCTCGACTCCAACCGTGACATCGGGGTCGCGATCGGCATCCTCATGGCCCTCTACAAGGTGACCCGGGACGAGGCGTTCGACCTCATGCGTGTGGCCAGCCAGCGCACGCACCGCAAGCTGCACGCGGTCGCGATCGACATCGTCGAGACGGGCGCCCTGCCCGACTGACCCCGACCGCCGGTTTGTGAACGGCGACACAGGCCAGGCTTCTCACTGCGTCGAGATTGAACAGCCAGTGGCGGCGCTGGGACGAACGGGCACGTCGCGACGAACACGTCCGTCCCAGGCGCCTGGGGCTGCGCCAACAGTCCCAGGCGCTACTTCAACACGCCGCCCGGATTTGTGCTCGTGCGGAAGGCGGGATTCGAACCCGCACGCCCTAGGGCACCGGAACCTAAATCCGACGCGTCTGCCATTTCGCCACTCCCGCTCGGCTGACCAGTCTGCCGCAAGGGTCTGCAAAGGTCACAGCCGTCGCGGCCGGCTACGCGCCGATCTTCAGGTCGCGCAACAGCTTGGCGACGTGCCCGGTGGCCTTGACGTTGTACTGCGCCACCTCGACCGCGCCGTCGGTGCCGACGACGACCGTCGAGCGGATGACGCCCACGCGCTTCTTGCCGTACATCGTCTTCTCGCCCCAGGCCCCGTACGCCTCGAGCGTGGCGTGCTCCGGGTCCGAGAGCAGCGGGAAGGTGAGCGACTGGTTGTCGCGGAACTTCGCGAGCTTCGCGGGTGCGTCGGGGCTGACGCCGACGACGGCGTAACCGGCGGCCTGCAGCGCGGCGAGCTCGTCGCGGAAGTCGCAGGCCTGGGTGGTGCAGCCCGGGGTCGAGGCCGCCGGGTAGAAGTAGACGATCACGCGCTTGCCGGCGAAGTCGGCGAGCGAGACGGGCTTCCCGTCGGCGTCGGCGAGCGTGAAGGCGGGGGCGGGTTCTCCGGCTTCGAGACGAGGCATGGCTTCACGGTAGTGCGAGCCGGGAGGTCGCCCGCGTGCGGGATGGACCGTCGGCGCGGGTCCGTACGCATCGGCGGGCGTCCTTTTGACGACATGTGATCACCTGGCGCGTGGTGTGGGGGACACTGCCCCCGTGGACGAGCCGATCGACGCCAGGTCATCCGAGCTCGCGAGCGGTGAGGTCTACGCCGGCTGGAAGGTCGAGCGGGAGCTGGCCCGCGGCGGGATGGGCGTGCTGTACCTCGCCCGCCACCCGCGGCTCCCGCGTACCGACGTCATCAAGGTGCTCTCGCCGTACCTCAGCTCGAGCCAGCGCTTCCGTGACCGCTTCCTCGCCGAGGCGACCCGGATGTCGTCGCTGTCGCACCCGCACGTCATGCCGATCCACGACTCCGGCCAGGCCGACGACGGCACGCTCTACCTGGTCATGCCGTTCATCGCGGGCGGTGACCTGCGCAAGCTGATCCGGGAGACCGGGCCGCTCGAGCCGCGGCGCGCCGCCCGGCTCGTCGCGCAGGTCGGCGCTGCCCTGGACGCGGCCCACCGCATCGGGGTCGTCCACCGCGACGTGAAGCCGGAGAACGTGCTGCTCGCCTCGGTCGAGCCGGACGACAACGACCACGCCCTGCTCACCGACTTCGGCATCAGTCGCGAGGAGCTGTCGGCCACCACGCTCACCGCCACCGGCGAGCTGCTCCTGACCCCCGCCTACGCGGCGCCCGAGCAGGCACTGGGCCACGTCGTCGATGCAAGGGCCGACCAGTACGCGCTGGCCTGCATCCTCGTCGAGCTGCTGACCGGCCGGCCCCCGTACGAGAACGCGACGCCCGTGGCGCTGCTCATGGCCCACCTGCAGGACCCCGTGCCGAAGGTCGCCGCCCGGATCGGGCTCTCCGCGGAGCTCGACGACGTGCTGTCGCGGGCGCTGTCGAAGCAGCCGGAGAACCGCTACGCGAACTGCCGCGACTTCGCCAACGCCGCCGCTGCCGTCCTTGATCCCGGTGGGGTGCGGGTCACCGGCGAAACAGCCAAGCCCGTCATGCCGGCGGCCGATGCCACGGTGCACGCAGCCGTCCCGGTCTCGCCGCCGCCGAGCTCACCACCCCCGGTGGCGCCGCCGCGGTCGCAGCCTCCCAGCAGCCACCCGCCTCAGAACAGCCCTCCGCCGAATGCGCCGACCCCGCAGCTCCCGCAGCCCTTCGGTGACGGCTACGGCTTCGGGGCCCCGCCGCCCCAGCGCAAGAGCCGCCGGGGGGTGGTGCTCGCGGTGGTCGGCGTCCTCGTCGTGGCCGGCGCGGGCACGGGGATCGCCGTCGCCGTGAGCGGCGGTGACGGCGACAAGCCCGCGACGACGACGCCGGCCGCGAGCGCCCAGCAGTACGACGCGTTGCTTGCGCGGCTGCCACCCACGGTGTCGCAGAGCGGTGCCTGCCAGAACATCACCGGCCAGCTGCCGGCGAACGAGAAGGGGCGCGTACAGACGCTCGCGAAGTGCACCGTCGGGTTCACCGACGCGACGCTCACCGTCACCTACCGCACCCTGCTCGGCACCAGTGATCAGGTCACGAACTTCCGGCAGTCGGTCCTCGGCCTCGGCGGCAAGAACCACCACGGCGGCAATTGCGCGACGCTGACCCTGGACCCCGGTGAGCAGCCCAGCGCGGTCGGTTTCGCGCAGGACGTCAAACACGACACCGTCGACGGCCGGATCTTCTGCAGCGTGAGCGCCACGGATCCGAAGCTCTGGTACCTGCAGTTCAACCTGAAGGAAGGGTCGCTGCCGATCCTCACCGAGGCGGAGACGACGCTGACCGGCGGGGTCGCGACCGCGGACGCCCGGCTCAGCGACCTCTACGGGGTGTCACCGGTCAACTAGCCGGCAGATCGCCGCGAGCTGCGGGTCAGGCGACGTTCTTGGGGACGTCGACAGGCTCGGGGAGCCGCTCGACGACGACGAGGTGCTCGGGCTGCGGCTTGCCGGAGCCCGGGATCGCCTTGGGGTGCTCGTGGTGCAGGAACACGAACTTCTTGTAGGCCCAGAAGCGGAAGAACGTCGCCATGCCGGTGCCGATGACGTTGCCCCAGATGTTCGTCGCGAGCGGGCTGTCCTGGTGCAGGACGTAATGGCCGAAGCCGAGGAAGCCCAGCGCGATGGCCAGGCCGATGAAGTTCAGCACGATGAACAGCGAGTACTCGCGCCGCACGCCGCTGCGGGCCCGGTGGGCGAACGACCAGTGCCGATTGGCGAAGTAGTTGATCGTGGCCGCGATGACCGTCGACAGGGTCTTCGACGTGATCGGGCCCCAGCCCCACCCGAAATGGAACAGGTTGAACGTGCCGAAGTCGATGCCGTAGCAGACCGCCCCGACCACACCGAACTTCGCGACCTCATGCACCAGCACCTGCCAGCGCACGTAAAACTGTCGAACGAAGGTCACAGAACGTCCTGCTGGTTTCGGGGGAACGGGGCTGTGTGCCGGGATCGACGACAGAGAAACCTAGTGCCCGGAACAGGTAGGACGGTACCTAACGCCCTGTCCCAGGGCCCAGCACGCCACGCTTCTGGGCATTTTCTCAGCGAAGCCGGGTGTCGGCCAAGATGAGTGCATGCCCTGTTCCGAACGGAGACTCCGATGACCGCGACCGACGACGCGCTGCTCGCTGCCCGGCGATGGAGGGTCGAGCACTTCCCGGGTGACGGCAGCCTGCCGGTCGCGCCCGGCAAGCGGATGACGGTCATCGCGTGCATGGACTCCCGGCTCGACATCTTCGGCCTGCTGGGGCTCGCGATCGGTGACGCGCACGTCATCCGTAACGCCGGCGGCATCCTCACCGACGACATGCTCCGGTCGCTGACCATCAGCCAGCGCAAGCTCGGCACTCGCGAGGTGGTCCTGATCCACCACACCGACTGCGGCCTTATGAAGATCACCGACGAGAGCTTCGGTGCCGAGCTCGAGGCCGACACCGGCACCCGCCCCAATTGGGTGCCGGGCGCCTTCCGCGACCCGGTCGAGTCCGTACGCGAGTCGATGCGCCGGATCCGCCAGTCACCGTTCGTGCCGTACCGGGGCGATGTGCGCGGCTTCGTCTACCACGTGGAGACGGGGGAGCTGCGCGAGGTGCAGTGACGTCAGGCGAGGACGTCTTCGGCATTGCCGGCCGCCTGGACGAGCAGCTCGGGGTCGCCCAGGTCGACGGCGCTGCTGCCGCACCTGGCGGCGAAGTCCGTATTCGAGTTGTCTGGCAGCCGATAGGACGACCGCCGGTTTCGCGGCTCTTAGTCCTCTTTGACCAGCGCGATCAGGTGCTCGGCGACCAGCCCAGCCGGGGGGCCTCGATCTTGGGGCAGGTGTCCATCGCCACCAGCAGGCCGGCGTCGTGAGCCCGCTCGGCGGCCGCGTCGTCGACGACCCCGAGCTGCAGCCACACGGCCTTCGCGCCCGCGGCGATCGCCTCGTCGACGTGCTCGCCGGCCTGGTCGCTTCGCCGGAAGATGTCGACCACGTCGATCGGGAACGGCACGTCGGCCAGCGACGCGTAACCCGGCTCGCCATGCACGGCGACGGCACCCGGGTTGATCGGCGCGATGCGCCGGCCCTTCGCCTGCAGCCAGTGCGCGACCTCGTACGCGGGGCGGGACGGGTTGTCGGACAACCCGATCACCGCCCAGACCGGCAGGTCGAGCATGGTGCGGATGGCGTCGGGGTCGTTGACCGGAGCAGCGGTCGGCGAGGTCATGCTTACGGCCTGCCCAGCGCCCGGTAGACCCATCCAGCGCCGCGCCAGGCTTCGGCGTCGAGAGCGTTGCGGCCGTCGACGATGCGCTTGAGCGCGACGACCTCGGAGAGTGCCGCCGGGTCCATGGTGCGGAACTCCTTCCACTCGGTCAGGTGCAGCACCACGTGGGCGCCGCTCGCTGCTTCGAGGGCCGAGTCGCAGTAGGTCAGCTCGGGATGGATGCGCGCCGCGTTCGCATTGGCCTGCGGGTCGTACACGCGCACCTCGGCACCCTGCAGGTGGATGGCCTTGGAGACGTCGAGGGCGGGTGAGTCGCGTACGTCGTCGGAGTTGGGCTTGAAGGCGGCGCCCAGCACACCGACCTTGACCCCGCCGCTGAACGAACCGCCGGTCAGCTCGCGGGCCAGGTCGACCATGCGGGTTCGGCGGCGCATGTTGATCGCGTCGACCTCGCGCAGGAAGGACAACGCCTGATCGACGCCGAGCTCGCCGGCGCGGGCCATGAACGCGCGGATGTCCTTGGGCAGGCAGCCACCGCCGAAGCCGAGGCCAGCATGCAGGAAGCGGCCGCCGATGCGGGTGTCGTACGAGAGCGCCTGCGACAACTGCTTGACGTCGGCGCCGGTCGCCTCACACACCTCGGCCATCGCGTTGATGAACGAGATCTTGGTGGCGAGGAACGCGTTGGCGGCGACCTTGACCAGCTCGGCGGTGGCGAAGTCGGTGACGACCATCGGGATGTCGGCCGCGAGCAGCGGGCCGTAGACCTCGCGCAGCACGGCCTCGCCGCGGCCGCCGGGGTTGACGCCCACGACGAGCCGGTCGGGCGTGAGCGTGTCCTGCACGGCCCAGCCCTCACGCAGGAACTCCGGGTTCCAGGCCACCTCGACGCCCTCGGGGCCTTCCTCGAGGATCCACGCCTCGAGCCGGCGGGCCGTACCGGCGGGCACGGTGGACTTGCCGACGAAGACCGCCCCCGGTCGCAGGTACGGGATGAGGCTGCGGGTAGCGGCGTCGACATAGGTCATGTCGGCGGCGAACTCGCCCTTCTTCTGCGGGGTGCCGACGCACAGGAAGTGCACGTCACCGAAGGCGCCGGCCTCCTCGTACGAGGTGGTGAAGCGCAGCCGGCCCGACGCGACGTGCTTGGCCAGCAGCTCGTCGAGGCCGGGCTCGTAGAAGGGGATCTTGCCCTCGGAGAGCAGATCGACCTTGGCCTTGTCGACGTCGAGGCCGAGCACCTCGAATCCGAGCTCGGCCATGCAGGCGGCGTGCGTCGCACCGAGATAACCGGTGCCGAGGACGGTGACCCGGAGGGCGCTCATGTGGGAACGGTATCGGGCGCTGCTACCTACAGTGGTCGGATGGACGCGCCAGTCGGCACCTATCTGCTTTCCGAGGAGCACGACCTGCTCCGCCAGACCGTGCGCCAGCTGGCCGCGGACAAGATCGCCCCCCGCGCGGCCGAGATCGACGCGACCGGCGAGTACCCCTGGGACGTCCACGAGGCGATGAAGGCGGCCGACCTGCTGGCGCTGCACGTGCCCGAGGAGTACGGCGGCGCCGGCGCCGACAAGATCGCGCATTGCATCGTCGTCGAGGAGATCGCCCGCATCGACGCGTCGTGCTCGCTGATCCCGATGGGCAACAAGCTCGGCACGACCGGCCTGATCCTGTCCGGCTCGGACGAGCTCAAGCAGCGCTACCTGCCGGTCGTCGCCCGCGGCGAGGCAACCTTCTCGTACGCCCTCTCCGAGCGCGAGGCCGGCAGCGACGCGGCGGCGATGAAGACCCGCGCGGTGGCCGACGGCGACGCGTACGTGCTCAACGGCAGCAAGATGTGGATCACCAACGCGGGCGTGAGCACGCACTACACGGTGATGGCGGTGACCGAGCCCGGTGCGGGCGCCCGCGGGATCAGCGCTTTCGTCGTGCACGCCGACGACCCCGGCTTCTCGGTGGGGGAGAAGGAACGCAAGATGGGCATCCACGGCTCACCGACCCGCGAGATCTTCTTCGACGACTGCCGCATCCCCGCCGACCGCATGATCGGCGCGCCGGGCACCGGCTTCAAGACGGCGCTGCGCACGCTCGACCACACCCGGCTCGGCATCGGCTCGCAGGCGGTCGGCATCGCGCAGGGGGCGCTCGATGTCGCGGTGGCGTACGTCAAGGAGCGCCGGCAATTCGGCCAGCCGGTCAGCGACTTCCAGGGCGTGCAGTTCATGGTCGCCGACATGGCGATGAAGATCGAGGCGGCGCGCCACCTGGTCTACCGGGCAGCGGCGCTGGCCGAGGTCGAAGGCCCGAACCTGACCTTCACCTCGAGCGCGGCCAAGTGCTTCGCCTCGGACACGGCTATGGCGGTGACCACCGACGCGGTGCAGCTGCTCGGCGGCTACGGGTACGTCAGTGACTTCCCGGTCGAGCGGATGATGCGCGACGCGAAGATCACGCAGATTTACGAGGGCACCAACCAGATTCAGCGCATGGTGATGGCGCGCCAGGTGCTCAAGTAGGCCCGGACAGACGAAACCGTTCGTCCGGGTAGTAGCCACGGTTATTGAACAGACCGTGCGCCCTTCCGTCGTCGACTAATCGCGGCTTAGGGGCATGTCTCGTCCAGTTTGACGACGGAGAAATCGGGCGTCTGGCTCGAGGTCACCATGGTGCCTACGGGGATGTCCTGACTGCACACCTTCCAATTGCTGTCCAGGATCTGGTTCCGGTCAGCGCCGGTGGCGTCCGACGACGTGGAGAAATACAGTGGGTTTCGGGACACGCGCTGAAGGTCGTCCTGAGCTACTTGCAGGACTTGGCCGACCTCGTTCGGCATGGGAAACGTGTCGCTGACCGCGGCCGCGCTTGGGGCTACGGTCGGAGCAGCAGGCGGGGCCTCGCTCGTGGGCGCTGCCGAGGTTTCCGCCGGCGTCGGAGCCACCGTGGCGGGTGGGGAGTAGGTCGGCGCTTCGGCCGTGACCACGACGCTCGGCTGTGGAGTTGTCGAGGTCGCCGCGGTTGAGCTGCCGGAGGAGGACCCGCATGCGGCGAGCCCCAGCAGCAGGAGCGGGACGGGAGCAAATCGCTTCATCATTATCACCAGTTTCGGGTCACATGCTTATCGCGCGTCCCATAACCGGATGAAGTCGCCGGCGGCCGTGATTAGTAGACTTTTTCGCGTCTTGACATTCGGCCCGGACAAGCGACGACCGAGCCCGTTCAGGATGGGGGTCTGCCAATCTCCGAAGTCATCCGGACAAAGAAAACCGGCGGCCGCTCGAGGAGCGACCGCCGGGTCCGGTGTGCAGGTGCTCAGCGAGCGGCGATTTCGTCGCGCGTCGTGTTGATCCGGCGCTGCAGGTAGCGGGTCTGCGAAGCGAACCAGAAGCTGGACAGGATCGTCATGCCGCCGGTGGTCAGCGGGGCGAGGCCGTGCATGGCCCGGATGTTGTTCACCCGCGCGGAGGTACGGCTGAGGCCGATCCAGTGCACGAGCGGAACGCACTGACCGAAGAACAGGCCCGCGCTGCCCAGCTTCTCGCCGGTGAGCGAGGCCATCTCCTGGTTGATCTTGACGTACCAGACCAGGTAGTAGAACGGCAGGAAGCTGAGGAACCAGACGCCCCACGGATCGCGCTGCTTCAGCGGGCTCTCGCCGGACGGGGCGTAACCGGCGGCGGGGGCTTGCTCGGTGACGGGGGGAGCGGTCGTCGTCATGGGTGCCTCACGGGTGCTGGGCTGGGAAGGCGGCACCCGAGGTCCGGACCGCCAGTGGCGCGAATACCGGAATGACATCGCCGCCGGGGAGTGACGGCTGAATGGGCCGGTCGGGGTGCGATAGCCCGCCCGGCGGGTGATCACGCGAGCGAATGGCCCCGTTTTGCGGGTGTCGGGGGCCATAAGCTCGCGCCCGCGCGCAGGCGTCCGCTGCCTGTGGACAACTGACGGAGGCCGCCGCCGATCGCGTCAGGCTGAGCGGGTGAGACTGCTGCCCGAGGCTTCCCTGCGACCGCTGCTCTGGCGTCAGTACGGTGCGGTGACCGTCCCTCAGCTCGCAACGCTCGGGATCAGCCGCAAGACCCGGCGCACGATGCTCGCGCACGGATGGAGCAGCACGGTGCACGGCGTCTACGTCGAGCCTCAGCCGCGGGATCCGTTCCGGGCGTCGGTCTCGGCTGCCCTGCTGGCCGTTCCGGACGCTGCGGCCGGGCGCATGACGGCGGCTCGGCTGCACGACCTCTGGCTGCCTGCGCGCTGGATCGTCGAGGAGCGGCCCGAGCTCGCGCTGCCCCGGGGCACGCGACGGGCTCAACGCACGGGGATGCGTACCTACGCCGGATTGGGCCCTGTGGACACCGTCCACGTCCAGCGGCTTCGGGTGACGAGTCTCGACCGGACGGTGCGTGACCTCGCGTCGATCCTGTCGCCGGATGACCTTGTCTGCCTTGTCGACAGTGCGTTGCGCCAAGGCTGGGTGCCCTCGGGAGTCGGCCCACGGTCCCGGTTGAAGCGGGCGCTGCAGCTGGCGGACGCGTTGAGCGAATCGGCCCTGGAGAGTCGGTATCGCTTGTTCCTCTGGCGCTCGGGGCTGCCGCCGGAGTGCCTGCAGTACCGGCTCTACTCGCCGGCCGGGGTGTGCTACGCCCGACTCGACTTCGCCTGGCCGAGCTGCCGCGTCGGCGTCGAGGTCGACGGTCGTGAGGTGCACGACCTGCTGCCGGCCGCGTACCGCGACCGGGCCAAGCAGAACCGTGCCGGTACCGACGGGTGGATCGTCCTGCGCTTCACGTGGGCCGATCTCCGGGACGCCCCCGATCTCGTGCTCGGGCTGCTTCGAGACGCGCTCGCGGTCGGGGCATCACGGCTCGGGCACTGAAACGCGAGCAAGTGGCCCGTGCGACGCCAGATCAGGGGCCACTGCCTCGAGTTCTGCAGCAGCTTCACCGCAATCGGCTACTGACGGCGCCCGCCAAGGATGGTTCACTGGCTGGGTGATCTTCAGGTTCCTGCTGCGCCTCGTCGTGATGGCGCTGGTCGTGGGGATAACGACCAAGCTCGTCCCGGGCTTTCACGTCTACGGCGGGTTCGGCACGTTCGTCTGGGTCGGCTTCCTGATCTCCCTGGTCAACGCCGTCGTCGGCCCGATCTTGCGGCTGCTCGCGCTGCCGCTGATCGTGCTGACGCTCGGCCTCTTCCTGCTGGTCATCAACGCGGCGACGCTGGGCATCGTCGCGTGGCTGTCGAGCCGGCTGGACATCGATAGCTTCGGCACGGCGGTCGGCGCCGGGCTGATCATCGCCGTGCTGAGCTGGCTGGCCGAGCTGGTCCTCCCGTTGCGCCAGCAGGACGACACCCTAGGCGGCGCCACCGGCTGACGCGAGCTGGCGTTCGTCGCTGAGGGCCACCCTGCGCCGGCGACTGCGGTTGACTGGTCGCATGCCTCTTTCCGGTGAGTACGAGCCCAGCCCCGCCGAGTGGGTCCGCAACCAGGTCGCCGAGTACGAGCGCACCGGCGGCGCCTCGGGCAACACACTGCGCGACGTGCCGGTGATCATCCTGACCACCAAGGGCGCGAAGAGCGGCAAGATCCGCAAGTCGCCGCTGATGCGGGTCGAGCACGACGGCAAGTACGCAGCCGTCGCCTCCATGGGCGGCGCACCGACGCATCCCGTCTGGTACCACAACATCGCCGCCGACCCCCATGTCGAGCTGCAGGACGGTCCGGAGCCGGTCGACATGACCGCCCGTGAGGTCACCGGCGACGAGCGCGCCGAGTGGTGGGGCTACGCGACGGCCGTCTGGCCCGACTACGACGACTACCAGGCCAAGACCGACCGGGTCATCCCGGTCTTCGTGCTCGAGCGCTGATTGGCCGGCGTACGCGAGGGCGACCTGCTGTGGTCGCCCTCGCCGGAGCGGGTGGCCGAGTCACGGCTTGCGGCCTTCCTGCGTGAGCAGGGGCTGGACCCCGCCGACGAGCAGGCGGCCTGGCGCTGGTCGGTGGATCACCTGGGCGACTTCTGGGACGCGGTCTGGACGTTCGGCGGGGTGATCGGCGAGCGCGGCGACGGGCCGGCCCTCGCCGAGGACGCGATGCCCGGCGCGCGGTGGTATCCCGACGCCCGGCTCAACTACGCCGAGAACGCGCTCGAGCGTCCGTGGCCACGGCATCGGGCGGCGTTCATCGCGGCGCGGGAGGACGGCCGGCGCGTACGGCTGAGCATGCCGCAGCTGCGCGACGCGGTCGCCCGTACGACTGCCGGGCTGCGCCGGCTGGGTGTCGGCCCTGGTGATCGGGTCGCAGCTGTACTGCCCAACGCGGAGCACGCCGCGATCGCCCTGCTCGCGACGGCCAGCCTCGGCGCGATCTGGTCGTCCTGCTCGCCGGACTTCGGCCCGGTCGGCATCCTCGACCGCTTTCAGCAGATCGAGCCGACCGTGCTGCTCGGTGTCGACGGCTACCTCTACGGCGGTCGCCGCTTCGACATCCGCGCGACGCTCGTCCGGCTGCGCGAGGAGCTGCCGAGCCTGCGCGCGACCGTCGTCGTGCCTTACCTGGAGGACGTTCCTGACCTGGCGTTGCTTCCCGGGGCCCTGACGTGGGACGAGCTCACCGCGGAGAGTGAGCCGCTGGCGTACGAGCGGGTGCCGTTCGACGCCCCGCTCTGGGTGCTCTACTCCTCGGGCACCACCGGCAAGCCGAAGCCGATCGTGCACGGCCACGGCGGCATCGTCCTCGAGCACCTCAAGCAGCTGGTGCTGCACACCGACATCGGCCCCGACGACACGTTCTTCTGGTTCTCCACCACCGGCTGGATGATGTGGAACCTGCTGCTCGGCGGCCTGCTCGCCGGCGCCGCGATCGTGGCGTATGACGGCAGCCCCGCCCACCCCGACCTCGGGGCCGTCTGGCGGCTGGCCGCCGAATGCGGGGTCACGGTGTTCGGCACCAGCGCCCCGTTCATCGGCGCGTGCATGACCGCCGGGGTGCGGCCGCGGGAGCTGGCCGACCTGGCAACGGTGCGAACCGTCGGCTCGACGGGCGCCCCGCTCTCGCCGGAGGGCTTCGCCTGGGTGTACGACGACGTCAGCCCCGACGTGCTGGTGGCCTCGCTCTCCGGCGGCACCGACGTGTGCACGGCCTTCGCCGTCGGCAGCCCGCTTCAGCCGGTGTACGCCGGGGAGATCGCCGCACGGTCGTTCGGCTGCGCGATGGCTGCGTACGACGCCGGCGGGCGCGAGGTCATCGACGAGGTCGGCGAACTGGTGGTCACCCGGCCGATGCCGAGCATGCCGGTCGGCTTCTGGAACGATGCCGACGGCAGCGCGTACGCGGCGGCGTACTTCGCGACGTATCCCGGCGTGTGGCGGCACGGCGACTGGTGCCGCATCGTCGGCGAGCGCGGCTCCGTCGTGATCACCGGGCGCTCCGACGCGACGCTCAACCGCGGCGGCGTGCGGCTCGGCACCGCCGAGTTCTACCGGGTGGTCGAGGCGCTGCCCGAGGTGGCCGACGCGCTGGTCGTCGACGTGCACGACGCGTTGCTGCTCTTCGTCGTCCTCGCGCCCGGAGCGGTGCTCGACGACGGGCTGCGCAGCCGCATCGCGGTCGCCTTGCGTACGCAGCTGTCGCCGCGCCACGTCCCCGACCACGTCACGGCCGTCGTCGATCTTCCGCGCACGCTGAACGGCAAGAAGCTCGAGGTGCCGGTCAAGCGCGTGCTCGAAGGCACGCCGCTGGACGATGCGGTGGCCGCGTCCGCAGTGGCCAACCCCGCCGCGCTGGAAGCCTTCGTACGCCTGCGCTGACCGATCAGGTGTCGAGCCGCGGCAGGCCGGCGACGTCGAGCCCCAGGGTGGCCGTCGCCCGTTCCACCTCGGCGCGGTGCGCCAGCGCGGCGGCGTCGGGCCGGCGGCACAACACCAGCGAGCCACCCCCGGCGAGCGCCTCCAGCAGCGGATCGAGCCGGTCGGTGAGGACGCGCGCGGTGACGGGCACGAGGTCGAGGTCGGCCTGCGGATACCGCGGGGTGAAGCGGTCGCCGTGGCCGCGGACGTCGACCGAGTAGTCCAGCACGCCCGCCGGGGCGGTCACGAAGCCGAGTCCCATCGGGCGCAGCGCGAAGCCGACGAGCTCCTCGATGACCGGGTCGTCCGGCATCGAGGTGCCGTCGGCCCAGCAGGTGATCCGTGCCGGGGCGGCGGTCACATGGCCGCCGGCCGCGAGCACGGCGACCTGTACGACCGCCGTCTGCCAATGCGCGGGCAGCAGCACGCCGACCGGCTCGCCCGGCTCGAGCATCAGCTCGTCGAGCAGGTAGTTCGCCGTCTTCGCGACCCAGTTGGCGAAGGTGGCGACCGAGATCTCCACCCGTTCGCTGCCCGGGGCGGGATGGTCGTCGTACATGGTGAGCAGCGGACGGCCCGGGTCGGAGGACAGGGCGGTCTGCAGCAGTGCGTAGGCGTCCACGGGCGTCAGTTGGTGCAGGTGTTGCTGGCGGCGGTGACCGCCGGGGCGGTGGAAACCGGCGCGGGAGCCGGCGCGACCGGTGCGGCCGAGGCAGCTGAGCCGGTGCTGCCCACGCTCACCGGCTGCACGAAGCTGTAATTCGTACCGAGCACCAGGACGATGCCACCGGCGACGCTGGCGTCCTCCTTGAGCATGGCGCCGGGGATCGCCGCCTGCACGGTGCGGGCCTTCTCCAGGTCCGCGGCGCTGTAGCGGACGACCGACTGGCTGTAGGCCCGGTTGTCGGCGTTGCCGGCGGGTCCGGTCTGGAAGCCACCCTGGGTCAAGGCCCTCGAGACGGTGCCGGCGAGGCCCGAACGGGCGGTGCCGTTCTCCACCGTGACCAGCACCTGGTCGGGTGCGACGGTGAGCGGCTTCGCAGCGGCGGACGGTGCGGCCGCCGGCGCGCTCTTGCTCGCCGTCGGGGCCGGCTCGTCCTTGATCTTGGCGATCAGCGTGGCGAAGGCGTCGCGGTCGAGGACCTGCACGTTGCCGACGCTGGCGGTCTGCCCCTTCGGGATGATCTCGAGCGCGCCCTGGGCGTCGACGAAGACGTCTCCGAGGTCGTCGTCGGTGGACTGCAGCTGCCGCTGCGGCACGGTCTCGAACGTGACCTTGGTGGGGTCGACGCCCTTGAGCCGGAACGCGAGCTTCTCGAGGTCGGTCAGCGACGTCTTCTCGTCCAGCGTCAGCGAATCCTTGATCGCGCCGAGCAGCCGGGTGATGGCCAACGGGTTGAAGAGCACCTTGGTCTGCGTTGCCGTCCGAAAGACCGAGCCGAGGAACTGCTGCTGGCGGGCGATCCGGTCGAGGTCGCCGCGGGGCAGACCGTGGCGTTGGCGGACGAAGGCGAGCGCCGACTCGCCGGCGACCGTCTGCTCGCCGACCTGGCCGTGGAACCCGCTGTACCCGTCGTTGATGTTCGTGATCGCCGGGTCGCCCGGGTCGTGATACGTCGACGGGAGGATGCAGACCTTGACGCCGTTGAGCGCCTTGCTGATCGCCGCGAAGCCGTCGAGGTCGACCGCCACGTAGTGGTCGACGCGGACGCCGGTGAGCTTCTCGACGGTCTGCACCAGCAGCGACGGGCCACCGTCGGAGATCGCGGAATTGAACTTGTCCATGCGCTCGGGCACGACCGTGCCGTCGGCCTTGGTGTAGCTCGGGATCGCCACCAGGGTGTCGCGCGGGAACGAGATGTTGGTCGTCGTGCCGTCGGCGTCCAGGTGGGCGAGGATCGTCGTATCGCTACGGATGCCGGCGCGGTCGCCGTAATCGGCGGTGGCGCTGTTGTCGGTGCCGACCAGCAGCCAGTTCTCCGAGCCCTTGCCGGCGGCCTTGGGACGGTCCTGCCCGAGGTTCAGGTGCACCCGGGCGATCGACCCGTCGAACCACTTGACGACGACGTAGCCGCCGAAGCTGATCACGAGGATCGTGAGCGACAGGGTCAGCGCGATCAGGTTGATCAGTCGTCGACCGGGCCGCCGGCGCGGAACTCGTCGCACACCTCGGGGGTCGAGCTCGGGGGGCAGGGCCTGGCGGGGCCGTGGCTGCAGGTCGACCACCGGGCAGACGCTATCGCGAGGGGCATGCTCTCCCCGGGGTCAACGCGCTGGGGAAAAGATGTGGGTTTGAACCGGGTCGCCCGGCACAATGCGCCTCGCGCCGGGCGATCGGCGACGGGTTTTGATTGCCTACAGGGGTGAGCGACACGTCCTCAGGCACCCCGGTGGCGGCCGACGGCTGGAAGCAGCGCCGCATCGTCTTCACCGGCGCAGCCGGTCAGCTCGGCTTCGAGCTGGGCCGCCGGATGTTCGAGGACCCGCCGCCGTTCGGCTGGCAGCCCCTCACCCGGGCCGAGTGCGACCTCACCGACCTGCATCGCGTACGCGCCGTCGTCGCCGATCAGGCGCTCGCCGCGATCTCCTCGGGCGCGTCCGGCCTGACCGTGATCAATGCGGCCGCGTACACGAACGTGGACGGCGCCGAGGCCGACGAGGCGGCCGCCTTCGCCGCGAATGCTTCTGCCCCGGCTCACCTGGCGCTGGCCTGTAGCGAGGTCGGCGCCCAGCTCGTGCACCTGTCGACCGACTACGTCTTCGCCGGCGACCGCACCGACGGCGAGGGTTACGCACCGAACGATCCGACCGGGCCGCGGTCGGCGTACGGGCGCACGAAGCTCGCCGGCGAGCTGGCCGTCCGCGAGCTGCTGCCGGAGGCGTCGTACGTGGTGCGCACCGCATGGGTCTACGGCGCGGGCGGTGGCAATTTCGTGCGCACCATGGCCCGGCTCGCCGGCGAACGCGAGACGCTCGACGTCGTCGACGACCAGATCGGCTGCCCGACGTGGGCCGCTGACCTCGCCGCCGGGCTGCTCGAGCTGATCGCCGTGGCGCCGCCGGCGGGGATCTACCACGCGGCCGGTGGCGGCACGACCAGCTGGCACGGCCTCGCGCAGGCCGTCTTCACCGAGCTCGGCCTGGACCCGGAGCGCGTACGGCCGACCACCAGCGCCGCCTTCGTACGCCCGGCCCCACGCCCGGCGTGGTCCGTGCTGTCCAGCCTGGAGTGGGCCGCCGCCGGCCTCACCCCGCTGCCCGGCTGGCGTGAGGCGCTGTCCGCCGCCTACGCCCTGGACGGCCCGTCGCTCAGCAGCTGAACCGTCGGCCGCGCGCCGGTCAGAAGTTGAAGTGGGTGGTCGCGCAGGTACGTACCAGCGTGTCGTTGCTGGTGGCGCGACGGTAGTCGACGACGTTGCGCGAGAACGAGCCGCCGCCGGCGATCAGGCCGTAGCGCTGGTTGGGCGCGAGGCCGCGGATCTCGTACGTGCCGTCGCGGTGCACCGTGCCGGTGGCGAAGCCCATCATCGGCTGGTGCCCGGCGAGCGACCAGGCGTTGACGCGGCCCGCGGTGCCGATCGGCCAGCCGCTGATCCGCCCGACCAGCGCCCCGGTGTTGCCGCCGGCCGCGCACTTCTTCGGAAGCACGATCGCGACGCCGCCCAGCCCCGACGGACCGACCGCGAGACTGCGGCGGTAGGCCGTGCCGTACGTGTCGGTGTTGGTGCTGCCGGCGGCGACGCCCGTGTAGCCGCGGAAGTTGACCAGGTAGTCGGTCGAGGTCGGCGACTTCGGATACGCCTCGAGGAAGACGGACGCCGCCGACGCGGGCACCCGCAGCGCCCACGAGTAGCCGGTGACCTTGCCGGTGCTGCAGGTCTGTGACCTGGTGGCCCCCGACGCCTTGACGCAGTGGTTGACCCGCACGATGGCGCTGTAGCCGGTGCCGCCACCGAGGTCGAGCCGGCGGCCGGCCGCGTCGCGTACCTCGAAGCCGATCATCGCGTCGACCAGCTTGCCGTCGGCGCCGCGGATGGTGCCCGTGACGAGCTTGGTGCTGCTCGGAGCCGAGCAGCCGGCGCCGAGCAGGCCGGTGAGGGTGACGGCGGCGAGCGCTCCGATCACGGATCGGCCGATCACAGAACGGAAGAGGGGTCGCGGGATCGATCGCATCGGGATGCTCTCCAGGGAGACCGGCGGGGTTCGTCGGGGCGGACAAGCGGAGCAGCGGACGAGGAGAGCGGCGGACGTGAACGGGAAGGGAACGCCGGCTGGGGATCAGCCCGGAGTCACCTGAACTCTTCCTGTATTACGCGACGCAACCGTAACGCGGTCGTTAACTCAGCGCTTCGCGGTATGCCGCGGCGGTCGCCCGTGCCGTGTGCGCCCACGTGAAGCCGCGGGCGTGGCGGCGTCCGGCCTCGGGGTCCAGTCGCCCCGCCTCGACGTCGTCCAGCGTGGCGCCGAGTGCGGCGGCGAAGGCGTCGACGTCACCGACCGGCACCAGGCGTACCGGAGGGCCGCCCTGCGCCGGCGGCACGGTCAGGGCACCCACGACCTCGCGTACGGCCGGGACGTCGGACGCCACGACCGGGATCCCGGCGGCGAGCGCCTCGAGCGGGGGCAGGCCGAAGCCCTCGTACCGGGTGGGGTAGCAGAGCGCGTCGGCGCCGGCGAGGACGGGCTGCAGGTCGGCGGCGTCGAGGTAACCGAGCATGCGGACGTCGGCGCGGGTCAGCCGGGCCTTGTCGAGCGCCGGGCCCCAGCCCTCCGGGCCGACCAGGACCAACGGCGGGGTGGACGGCCGCTCCCGGCGCAGCGCCGCGACGGCCGCGAGCAGGGTCGCGATGTCCTTGCGCGGCTCCAGCGCGCCGACGAAGACCAGGTAGCGCTCCGGCAGCTGCGGATGCCGGCGGCGCGGGTCGCCGCCCGCCGAGGCGAGGAACCAGGACGGGTCGACCCCGTGCGGGATCCCGCGTACGCGATCGGCGGGCAGCCCGTACTCCGCGCGGACCTCCTCGGCCACCGCCTCGGTCGGGGTGATGACCATCCCGGCCCGGCGCAGCCCGCGTGGCACCAGCTCCCGGTAGCGCGCCGACGCCTCGGACACGGTGTCGCGGAAGCGCAGGTAGGCGAGGTCGTGGATGGTGACGACGCCGCTGCGGCCGTGGCCGAGCGGCGGCAGTACGAAGTTGGTGCCGTGCGCGACGTCGGCCCGGATCTGCAGCATCGGCAGCGTGGGCAGGTTCGAGCCCGTCCAGGTCTTCTGCAGCAGGCGGGCGGGGACGCGCCACCCGACCGACCGCACGTGGGCCGGGAGCAGCGGTCGCAGCGCGTCGTGCCCGCGCCAGGTGAAGGCCATCGCCGAGAGCTGACGCGGCCGGTCCTCATCCGGCAGCCGGGCCAGGGCGGAGAGCAGCTCGCCGGTGTAGCGGCCGATCCCGGTCGCCTGGCCGAGCAGCGGGGTCGCATCGAGCACGACCGACGGCCCGGCCCCCTCTGCCGCCTGCGAGCGCCGGCTCAGCTGAGCAGCCCGGCTTCGGCGACCAGGGTGCGCCACCGGTCGGCGAACGCCGCGTCGGAGTACGTGGCGGACCGCGCGATGGCGGACGCCGCCATCCGGGAGCGCAGCTCGGCGTCACCGGCGACCAGCTCGGTCTGCCGCATGAGCTCCTCGGGCGTGCCCCACCGCAGCCCGTCGACGCCCGGGCTGATGATCTCGCGCTGCCCCGCCTTGTCGATCACCACGGGCACGCAGCCGCCCGCCATCGCCTCGACGGTCGTCATGCCGAAGTGCTCGGCCGCCCACGGCTGGTCGTCGCGCTCGCCGAAGCCCGTGGCCGACCAGAAGACCGACGCGGTCGACAGCAGCTGCTCGACGAGCGGACGCGGTGCGTTGGGATGGATGTCGACGGGCAGTCCCTCACCGGCCGCCCGCACCTGCGCCAGGTACGGCAGCTGGCTGTCCTCGCAGCCGCCGACCACGGCGAGCCGCCACCCGGGCAGCCGCCCCGCCCGGTGCATCTCGCCGAACCACTGCACCATCTCCAGCTGCCGCTTCGCGTGGCCGAGCCCGGGGGAGAAGAAGCGCCCCACCGTGACGACGAGCGGCGCGCGGTCGGGCGCCGGCACGAAGCGTTCGACCTCGATCGGCGGGTGCAACACGGCCGCGTTGCGCTTCCACAGCGTCCGGATCCACTCGCGCGTGTACGCGGAGTTGGCCAGCACGGCGTCGTACGCCTCGAGGAACTCCAGGTCGTTGGGGTCGCGGGCGATCCAGGGCAGCCGGGCGCTCGCGTAGGCACGCAGGCCCGGACCGTCGGCCTGCATCCACGCGCGGCTGATCGCGACACCGAGCTGGCGCACGTCGTCGCCGCCGGGAGCGAAGGCCTCGCTGACGAAGCGCAGCTCGTCGCCGCGCTCGGACGGCGGCAGCGCGATGCTCACCCGGCGGAACGCGGGGTCGGCCCGGATCGACGCGACCTCCCGGTCGTCGCTGTCACGCACCGAGAGCAGCGCCGGGCTGGGGGCCCCGGGCCGGCCGACCGCCATCCGCAGCCGGCGCCGGCGGCCCGGCGGGACGCTCAGCACGGCATCGCCGGACGACCAGACCCACTTGCGCCGCCGTCCGCCCTCCGGCGGATACCAGCCGCCGCCGAACGTCAGCTGCGCCGGGCCTCGCAGATACGGCCCGACGGCTCCCGCGACCTGCTTGCGCCACGGCGCGAGGTCGTGGTCGAACGGCGTGGGAAACCAGCACAGGTACGCCGACCGCCGTGCCCGCGGGGCGAGCCGGCTCATGTAGGAGGCGGTCAGCCAGAAGTCGTAGTCGGCGCTGAACGCGGCCATGGCCTCCTCGCCGCGGTCGGGCACCTGCCGGTACGTGCAGCGCGAGAGGTCGAGGCCGAGATGGGTACCCAGCTCGGCGAGGTCGACGGGGGTGTGGCCGATGAGCTCGACCTCGCCGGCCTCCGGCATTCCGGAGAGGACCTCGGCCACCATGCCGGCGTGCCGCTCGCCGCCGCCCTGGCTGTGCCAGAAGCGGTTGTACACAGCGGACCGCATCGGATCAACCTATCCGCCGGTGTCCCGTTGCCGGTTCAGGCCGGCGGGGACTCGACGGCGGCGTGCTGCTCGTGGGGGATCAGCCAGCGCTGCTCCAGCGTGCGGCGCCCGATCGTCGACGTGCGGCCGACGGCACGGCGGTGCTGGAGCATGCGGGGCAGCAGGCGCATGTAGGAGCCGATCACGCGCAGCCGGAGCAGCGTGGGCCGTACGGCGGGGCGGCGCCGGTCGCTCCAGCCCTGACGCACGGCGCGGCGGGCCATCGACGCGGTGGTCAGCGGGTAGCGCAGCACCGAGCGCAGCGCGAGGCGCGCGGAGGCGTCCTTGGTCAGCATGAGCAGCCGGTTGCGATCGGTGTGGAAGACGAAGAGCGGCGACCACTCGCCGCTGCTCGCCGCATGCACGTGGCGCAACACGGCGGTCGGCACGTAACGGATGGCGTAGCCGCGCTCGCGGACGCGCCAGGACAGGTCGGTGTCCTCGTAGTAGAGGAAGAAGTCGTCGTCGAACCAGCCCAGCTCGTGGCCGAGCGCGCTGCGCATGGCCATGCCGTTGCCGCAGGCGGTGAAGACCTCGACCGGCTCGTCCCAGCTGCCGTCGTCGACCCGCTGGTAGGCCCGGTCGGCGCCGTAGCCCTCGGTCAGCACGACCCCGCCGGCGTTGTTGATCACATCGATGCGAGGCACGTCGGCGGGCAGCTGCACGGTGACGGTGGAGCGGCCCTCGTCCGCGGTCGACCCGGCGCTGCCTCCGGCCCACGTCAGTGTGGCCGGCTTGGTGCGCTCGGCCGTCCAGTCGATCTCGAGCACGCAGCCGCCGGTACGGGGGACCGGCAGCAGCAGCTCACCCTCCGGGCGGGTCCAGAAGAAGCGATCGTCGGGCGGGCCCTCGGCGCCGTACGTCAGCCGCTCCCACAGCACCGACCCCGTCACGGATGCACCGTCGACCCGCACGTCGCTCACGCGTAGGCCCAGCTCGCGCGTGTCGTGTGGGCCGGGCACGAAGCCCTCGGTGGCCAGGCGCACCCGGACGAATGACGGCAGGAAGAGCACCTTGCCGGTCACCGCCCCGAGGTGCTGCGCGGCCGGGGTGCCGTCCAGGAAGGGGGCGAGCAGCTCGTCCAGCCAGTCGGGCTCGGGCACCGCGTCGTTGTTGAGCAGCACCGCGTAGGGGGTGGTCACCTCGCGCAGCGCCAGGTTGTTGCCGCCGGCGAAGCCGAGGTTGGCCGGCGACTCCAGCACGCGTACGCCGGGATAGGCCGTGCGCAGCAGCTCGCGGGAGCCGTCGCTGCTGACGTTGTCGACGACCCACGTCTCGTACGCGTGCGTCGTGCGCAACCCGGCCACCCCGTCGAGGCAGGCGGGCAGCAGGTGGGCACCGTTCCAGTTCACGATCACGATCGTGGCCAGCGGCCCACCCGAAGGGTCAGCCACGTGGCCGCACGGCGTAGTCGACCGGTAGCAGCCCCCCGGACTGCGGTCCGGCGATGCCGAACAGGTCGGGGAAGCGCCGGGTGTTGAGCGGGGTGCCGGTCCACGCGTCGGACACCTGCGCGCGGAAGGCGAAGCCGCCGAGCAGCGCGGGCACCGCCGGTACGACGAAGTCGACCGTCACCCGGCACACGGAGGAGTCGCCGACGTTGCCCTCCTCGTCGGGGGCCGCCTGCTCGCGGGCGTGGGTCCAGACGCCGCCGGTGGTCTCCATGTTCCAGACCGGCACGTCCTTCGGGCCTAGCACCGAGGCGTGCACGTAGATCTTCTCGGGGATGGGGCCGGCGGCATCGGACAGCTCGATGTCGAGCGAGATGGTCAGCGGGTCACCGGGGTCGAACTGACTCTTGGCGGGGCCGTCGGGCTCGGTCGAGAAGCGCACCTCCGTGAGCTGCACCGGGTCGTCGGCGTCACCGGTCGCCTTGCCGCCGTTCATCCGGTTGCGGAGCACGAGGGTGCCGTTGCGCGAGTCGCCGTCGAACACCTTGCGGCCCGACTCGAGGACGACGACCCGGTCGCACAACCGCTCGACCAGGTCGAGGGAGTGGCTGACGAAAAGGATCGTGCGGCCCTCGTTGCGGAACTGGTCGATCTTGGCCAGGCATTTCTCCTGGAAGTTCTCGTCGCCGACTGCGAGCACCTCGTCGACCAGCAGGATGTCGGGGTCGACGTGCACCGCGATGGCGAAGCCGAGCCGGATGTACTGCCCGGAGGAGTAGTGCTTGACCGGGTCGTCGATCTTGTGGGCGAGCTCCGCGAACTCGACGACGGAGTCGAACAGCTCCTTCGTCTCGCGCCGCGACAGGCCGAGCAGCGAGGCGTTGAGGAAGACGTTGTCGCGGCCGGAGAGCTCGCCGTTGAAGCCCGCGCCGAGCTCGAGCAGGGAGGCGATGCGCCCGGTCACCTGCCGCTCGCCGTTCGTCGGCTGCAGGATGCCGGCCAGCACCTTGAGCAGGGTCGACTTGCCCGAGCCGTTGGCGCCGATGAGTCCGACCGTCTGCCCGGCCGTGATGGACAGGTCGACATCGCGCAGGGCCCAGAACTCCTCGCTCGGACCCTCCCGGCGGCGCACCATCCGCTCCTTCAGGGAGGTGGCGCGCTCGGAGTGCGAGCGGAAACGCTTGCTGACGCCGGACGCGGTGATGACCGGCACCCCGGGATCGGACGCGACCTGCGCCGGCGACGCGGGCAGGTCGGTCACCGCGGCGCTCACAGCTCCTCGGCGAAGTCGGCGGAGCGGAGCCGGAAGACGCGCCGGCCGATCAGCACCAGCACGATGCCGATGGCCAGCGAGATGCCGAGGTGCTCGATGTACCAGAGGTAGCCGGGGTCGGCGAGGATCAGCTGCTTCTTGCCGTCGACGGTGGCGTACGGCTCCTTGTAGATGGCGCGCTGCATGGTGGCGATGACGTTGCTCATCGGGTTCAGCCAGTACACGGCGGACCAGTCGTGCAGCTTGTCGCGGACCAGGCCGACGTCGTACACGATCGGGTTGAGCCAGAAGCCGGCCAGCAGCGTGACCTCGAGCAGGTGCTGGGTGTCGCGGAAGCGCACGTTCCACGCCGCCACCAGCATGCTCAGGCCGATCGTCACGACGAGCGCGACGGCGAGCGCCGGGAAGACGAGCAGCAGCTGCAGCCCCCAGAACGGGTGGCCGAGCGCGAGCACCACCACGACCAGCACGAGCATCTGCAGCACGAAGTGCACCGCGGCGAAGCCGACCGCCGACAGCGGCAGCACCGGCAGCGGGAAGCGCACCTTCTTCACCAGGTTGGCGTTGCCGACCACGCTGGTGGCGGCGCCGGTGACCGCGGAGGAGAACGCGTTCCAGACCAGCAGCCCCGACATGAGGTAGATCGCGAAGGCGGGGATGCGGCCCGGCAGGATGACCTGGAAGACGACGTAGTAGACGGCGAGCAGCAGCAGCGGGTTTGCCAGCGACCACGCGAAGCCGAGCGTCGAGCCCTTGTACTTGACCTTGAGGTCCTTGCGGACCAGGTTGCGCAGCAGCTCGTACCGCACCCGGGTCTGCGCGCGGGTACGCCTCTGCAGCGCCTCGTCGTCCCGGCTGCTTCGCATCACCGGGAGAACGGGGGCGGAGGAATCGGACGGCTCGCCACCAGGTCGCTGACCGGTTGGAGCCGTTGGAGCTAACGCCACGTGTGCCTTCCCACTTATGCACCGGCCGCTCGCGATACTAGTCGCACGGTCGGCTCCCGCTGATCGCAGTCTTGCCCGTGGAGGTGTGTCCGCTGTTTACCGACACTCGGCTCAGCCAGGTGTGGTCGATGATCTCGTCCGACTCCGTCGACGGGCTCTGCCTCGACGTCTTCGACACACTTCTGGTGCGCACGGTGCCGGAGCCGGCGGCCGCATTCACCCTGCTCGGCGAGCGTTGGCGCCGGCAGGGGCGCCTGCCGGAGGGACTCACGCCGGAGGTCTTCGCCCAGCTGCGCGCCGCGGCCGAGGTGCGGGCCCGCGAGACGTCGAGCCGCACCCGCAACACCGTCGAGTGCCGCCTGTCCGAGGTGTACGCGCACCTCGCCACGGCGCTGCCGCACGCCGGTGACCCGCAGGAGCTCGTCGACCTCGAGGTCGAGCTGGAGCGCGACGTGTGCCGGGCCGATCTCGGCGTCGCCGACCTCATCGGCGCGGTCAACGAGCTCGGCAAGCCGGTCTACCTCATCTCCGACACCTACTTCTCGGCGTTGCAGCTGCGCCGCCTGCTGGAGCGTCCAGAGCTGCAGGGCCGGGTGATCGCCGGCGTCTACACCTCGTCCGATGCGGCGGTGAACAAGGGCAACGCCCTGTACATGGGTGGCGCCGACGACGGTCGGGGCGGCACGCGCAAGAGCCTGTTCGACGTGCTGCTCGGCGACATCCGCACGCCCGCCTCGCGCCTCGTGCACCTCGGCGACCACCCCGAGGCCGACCTGCGCGGGGCCCGCTCGGCCGGGCTGCAGGCGGTGCTCTACTCCAAGCTCACGCCGCAGCTCAAGCAGGTGCTCGAGCGCGAGGGCACCGCGCCCGTCCACCTCACCGAGGACGATGACGTCGACCTCGTCGACGGTGACTTCGGGCTGACCGCGGTACGCGCCCGCACCCTGTCCCGCGTCGAGCTCGAGGCCGTCCCGCCGGGGCTGCAGCGCTACTGGGAGGCCGGCGCCACCGTCTTCGGGCCGGCGCTCGCCGGGTTCGCCGAATGGGTGGTCGCCCGGGCGCAGGCCTTCGGGGTCACGCACATCTCCTGCCTGCTCCGCGAGGGCGACTTCCTGTCCCAGCTGATCCGCCAGCAGGCGGCCGAGGTCGGCATCACCGTGTCGACGCTGTGGGTGTCCCGCCAGGTCTGTGCGCTGTCCGCCGTGTACGAGGGCACCCCGCGTGAGCTCGAGGCCTTCATGAGCCGGCGCCGGGCGCCCACCGTCGGCCAGCTCGCCGAGCAGCTCGGCGTGCCGATCCACGACGTGCCCGCGCTCGCCGACATGGTGGACCTCCGGCTCGACGTGCCCGGTGTCGCGGAGACCGCGCTCGAGGCCATCACGTCGGAGCCGCAGGTGCGCGGCACGATCGTCGTCCGCGCGGCCCGCGCCCGCGAGCGGCTGCTGCGCTACCTCGACGGTCAGCTGCCCGCGTCCGGGCTCGCCCTGGTGGTCGACCTCGGCTGGGGCGGCACCATCCAGACCCTGCTCGCGCGCATCCTGCACTCGGCCGGTCGTCCGGTGCACCTGGTCGGCCTCTACCTCGCTACCAACGAGACCGGCCTCGAGCGCCGGCTCGACGGGGTCGAGATGGAGGGCTACCTGGCGAGCTACGGCGAGCCGGCGAAGCCCTTCGCCCCGGTCATGCGCAGCCCCGAGATGCTCGAGCAGCTCTGCATGCCCGACTACGGGTCGCTGATCGGCTTCGACGAGCACCTGGAGCCGATCCAGTCGCAGACCCGGATGTCGCGTACGCAGGAGGCGCAGAAGGCGGCGGCCCAGGCCGGCGTCAAGGTCTTCTGCGCCGAGTGGCTGCGCTACCGCCGCGGGGAGAGCCCGATCCCGTCGCTCGGCTCGCCGGCGGCCCGCGCGCAGCTGCTGCGGATGCTCAGCCGCTTCGTCACCCGGCCGACCACCGAGGAGGCGCTCGCCTTCAGCGCCTGGTCGCACGACGACAACTTCGGCTCCGACACCGTCGAGGGCCTGGTCAGCGACGAGATGCTGCGCTGCCTGCCCTACCTGTCCGCCGTCGACCTCGACAAGCTCTCGATGCAGGAGCTGTACTGGCCGGCCGGGGTCGCCACGGTCGTCAACCCGACGCTCGCCCGGGTGTCGGCGCTCGGCCAGGAGACGGGTGCGGACCTGGAGCTGCTCTCGCCGCCGGCCGCCGCCGGCCCGCTCGAGGTCTACCTCGACACCGGCTCCGACTTCGTCGCCGGGCCCAAGGAGACGGCCGTGCCGCGCGCCGCCGGCGACGGGCTCTCGCTGGTGCGCCAGCGCGTCGCGGGCGAGGGCGTCCGCCGGATCCGGGTCGACCCGGACGGCCGGCGCGGGCTGCTCCGCGTCGACTGGCTGCGCTTCACCTTCCACCTGGCCAGCACCGTCGACCCGGTGATCGTCGAGGTGCGCGACCTGCAGGCCCACCCGCAGATCCACGTGCTGGGTGCCCAGCTCGTGCAGGCCAACCTGATCGAGATCGTCAGCGACGACCCGCAGATCATCTACGTGCTCGACCCGGCGACCCAGGGCGGCCTCACCGCCGGGGGATACGCGGTGGACGTCGAGATCGCGTTCGCCTTCCTCGCGCTGCGGGCCGAGCCGCTGCGCGTCGAGCACGCCGCGCCGCCGCCCGTCTCGCTGTCGCGCCGGGTGGTGCGGCGGGCCGTACGCGAGCTCGGCGGCGGGCGGGTCTGACGTGACGGACGAGACCGAGGAACTCCCGGAACACACCCTCCGGCCGCTGCTGCTGCATTCGCTGTCGGAGCTGCGCGAGGTCTGGCTGCCGCTGCTCGAGATCGCCGGGGTCCGCAGCGCGACGGAGATCGGCAGCGAGAGCGGCGTGACCTCCGAGCTGCTCATCGCCCGGATGCACGAGGCCGGCGGCGGCCGGCTCGTCATCGTCGACCCCGACGCGCTCGAGGTGCCGGCCCCCGACGACGTGCAGCGCACCGTGGTGCGTGGCTACAGCCCCGCCGCGCTCGACGGCCTCGAGCCGACCGACCTCTACCTGATCGACGGCGACCACAACCACTGGACGGTCAGCCGCGAGCTGGAGACCATCGCCGCCGCGGCGCAAGGACGCGAGGTCTTCCCGCTGCTGCTGCTCAACGACGTGAGCTGGCCCGCCGCCCGCCGCGACCAGTACTACGCGCCCGACCGGCTGCCCGCAGACGTGGTGCACCCGCATTCCTTCGAGCTCGGCGCCGTACCCGGCGAAGCGCACCTCGCGGCCTCCGGCTTCCGCGGGGAGGGCAGCTTCGCGTACGCGCTCGAGGAAGGCGGGCCCGCCAACGGGGTGCTCACCGCCCTCGAGGACTTCCTCGCCGGCCGGCCCGACCTGGAGCTGCATCTCGTCGCGCCGGTCTTCGGCCTCGGCGTCGTGATCGACCGGGCGGCGCCGTGGGCCGACGCGGCGCGGGCCGCTCTCGCCCCGTACGCGGGATCGGCCTTCCTTGCCCGGCTGGAGCGCAACCGCACCGACCTGTTCGTCAAGCTGATCGAGCTGCAGGACGCCCTGGCGACGCAGCAGGAGCTCCTGGTGGAGCAACGCGCTGCGGCGGAGGTCACGCAGATCGCCGGGGTGCGGGCCCGGCGCGGCGACCAGGTGGTGCATGAGCTGGAGCTGGCGTCAGCGGCCCGGCACGAGTTCGCGGTGCGCGAGGAGCTCAGTGCGCAGCTGGCGGAGACGAGTCGGCTGGCGGCTGCTCTGACGGAAGCACGTCTCGAGCGTGACGCGGCCCGTCAGGAGGCGACGCAGGCTCGGACGCGACCGACGGCGGGTCAGCTGCTGCGGCGCCTCGTACGGGGGTCGCTGCGACGTCTTCGGCGTCCGCGTAGCTGCTGACGATCCCCGCCCGCAGGAGCAGGGCCGCCACCGCCACGATGAGGACGACGAGCAGCCCGATCCCGGTGTAGAGCACGCCGACCGGCCAGGTCGACCACGCCGACAGGGCACTCCAGGCCTGCCGCAGGGTGCCGCCGGCCGGGCGCCACCAGGTGTTGACCGCCTGGTGGAGGGTCTCGATCTGCATGGCGAGCGCGGCGAGGAACATGAGCAGCGGCATCCACCGGGCGATGATCCGCGGCAGGCTCGCCGCTCCGATGCCCACCAGGGCGGCCGCGCCGACGAACCCGACGTACAGGTAGCGGCCCGAGATGCCGCGGATGTGGTGCGTCGACAGGTAGTAGCTGGTCACGCCGGCCACGACGACCACGTAGCTCAACGCGGTCGGCCACATGAGCATGGTGAGCGCGATCCGACGTCCACGCCGTCGGACGACGCCGTAGATGGCCAGCAGGCCCGACACGATGGTCGAGGCCAGCACCGTCCGCCAGGGGATCCGCACCTCGAACCATCCGAGGTCGGTCCACCACCGTTGGATCATCAGCTCGGTCGGGTAACGCGAGAACAGCGCCGGGCGGTCACCGAGGAAGCGACCCGGCGGGAAGTCGGGCGGGCCGGGGGCGATCGCGCCGTACTGGGCGTAGTTGAACAGGTAGAACCACAGGCCGAGCGCGAGCGGGATGCCGAGCGCGAGCGCGAACAGCAGGAACTCGCCGCGCGTCGGACGCCACTCCAGCCGCCGTCCCTGTCGCCCGGCCCACCGGTCACGCGCCCACGGGACGACGTACACCAGGAAGACCATCGGCAGCAGGAACAGGGCGAACGCCTTGCTCCACAGCGCGACCGTCAACCACACGCCGGTCCAGACGGCGGTGCCCTTCGACCGGTCCCCGCGCAGCGCACAGGCGAGACCGAGGACGACCGCGCCGGCGGCGAGCGCCAGCAACGTGTCGTTGTTGACGGTGGAGCCGACATGGGTCAGCTCCGGCACGGCCAGGGGGAACACCGCCGCGCACAGTCCGGCGTTACGGCTGCCGGTCATCCGCCAGGCCGTGGCCCAGGTCAGCAGCGGGATCCACATCACCAGCAGGACCGACAGCAGCCGCATCGTCGACACGACGATGTCCCAGCGCCAGTCGGCGGCGCCGCCGACGCGCAGGATGGCGGCCTCGTACCAGTAGTAGCCGGGCGGATGCTGCGGGATCTGCTGCGACAGCTTGCCCTCGGTGCCCGGCAGGGCCTTGAGGTCCGCCCAGGTCGGGCGGTCGTGCCGGGGCACGGCGATGTTCTGCGGGACCGGCCCCTGCTGCAGCGCCAGCGGGCGGAGCGGGCGTCCGTACGGTGACGCGGCGATCGCCCCGATGCCCTCGGGCTGGACGACGGCCGTACGCGCCGAGGTCCAGCCCCGGCCCTCCTCCAGGCGCATCACGGCGTCGGCGTGGTTCGGCTCGTCCGCCGCGTGGTACAGCGGCGCCACAACCGACCAACCGGCCATGATCACGGCGAACAGGGCCACGATCAGCCAGACCGGGGCCGGGGCGCGCCGGATGAGCTGCCACGGCTTGAGCCCGTCGGTCGCGTCGATCTTCTGGCTCCTGTCGGGGTCTCGGCCCGGCCGGTGGGCGGTTGCGCCAGCGGGGCCGGAGCGGACGTGCAGCGCTGATCGTAGGCCGGGGTCCGCCGCGGACGGCGAAGGACGCTCCGGCCCGCGCCGCCTCTGCGGCCCGTCGCCGCCACCAAGCGCGGCGGCACTCACTACCCTCGCGGCGTGACGCTCTCGGCCCGACCGCCGGCCTCCGCGCCGGTGACGGCGCCCGAGGAGGAGCCGGCGGCAGCTGCCCTGCCGGACGCGCCTGCCGTCCCGGGTGAGCGACCGACGCTGTTCCTCAGCGAGATCGTGGTCGGCGGCCTGGTCGTCGCCGTCGGCCTGCTGGCCTGGGTCGCGCTCGCTTTGGCCCACCTCGGCTGGTTCTCGCTGGGTGCGGCGCTCGGGGTGTGGGCGGTGGTCGTTCTCGGCCTTGGCTTCGGCGTCGTGCGTTATGCCCCGGCCCGCATCCGCGTCGACCGCTCGGCCTCGGCCGGGGTCGTCGTGCTCGCCCTGATCGCGGGTGTGATGTTCTTCCCGGGCTTCCGCTACGGGGTCACCGACAAGGACCCGGGCGGCTACGTCGCGCACGCCATGGCCATCTCGCGGACGGGCAACTACGAGCTGATCGACCCGACCCTGGACGGGCGGCTGCCGCACGGCCCGGTGCTCTACTCGCCGGGCGCCCGCTTCGCCGGGGTGTGGCTGCGGGACACCACGTCCGACGTCGTGATCCCGCAGTTCTATCACCTCTGGCCTGCACTTCTGGCGGTCGGAGACAGTGCGGCGGGGGAAGCCGGGCTCGGCGACACGGCGCCGATCCTCGGCGTCCTGGCGCTGCTCGCCGCGGCCCTCGCGCTGCGCCGGGCCGTCGTCGCCGCCCCCTGGGGCACCCCCGCGGCGGGCCTCGCGTGCGGAGGCATCGCGGGGCTGCTGCTCGCCACGAACATGCTCGAGGTCTGGCAGG
Source organism: Frankiaceae bacterium (assembly GCA_965199805.1). Lineage (GTDB taxonomy): Bacteria > Actinomycetota > Actinomycetes > Frankiales > Frankiaceae > DATAZK01. Next base: position 2,815,001 of record CBDATO010000001.1, read on the forward strand.
CGAAGTACCCGAGCTCCGAGATCTCGGCGCAGATGCTCTTCCTCGGCTCGCTGCTCGCGGTCGTGCTCGCCGTCACCACGCGATGGCGGCCCGCCGCCGCTGCCGCCGGGCTTCTGACCGGCATCGGCTTCCTCGACCGCGGCGACGGGATCCTGCTGGTCGGCCTCGCCGTCACCGCTCTTGCGCTGCTCATCGCGATCCGGCGCTGGGACGCGCGGGCCACCTGGTTCGCCGCCGGCCTGGCCGTCGTCATGCCGCATGCGCTGTGGCAGGCGTACTCGTACGACGCGGCGGGCCGCTACACCGCCGACAACCGGGTGCCGTCGCTGCCCGTCTTCGCGGTCGCGGTCGTCGTCGTGCTGGTGCTCGGCGTCGCGCTGCGCCCGGCCGGCCCGCGGGTCGCCGGGTTCGTGACCCGACCGCGCAACCAGCCGCGCATCGGCGCCGTCGTGACGGCCGGCGCCGCCCTGCTGCTCGCCCTGGGCTACCTGCGGCCGCGGCTGTTCGGCGAGAGCACCGCGCTCATCAGCGGGCGGGTGCAGCGCACGTACGACGAGCAGATCCTCGCCCGGCTGTCGTGGTTCGTCAGCATGCCCGGCTTCCTGCTCATGCTGGTCGGCGTCGCGATCGTCGCCCTGCGCCGCTGGGGCGCCGCGCTCTGGGTGCTGACGGTGCCGCTCCTGCTCTTCTTCCCGGTGTACGCGTACAAGGCGCAGAACTCGACCCGCCTCATGTGGTGGAGCCGGCGCTACCTGCCCAACGTGCTGCCGCTGGTCCTGGTGCTGATCGCCCTCGCGCTGGGGGTCGGCCTCACGCTCGGCCTGGCCGCGCTGCGCCGCCGGCCCGCCCTGGTCTGGGGTACGCGGGCGGTGGCCCTCGGCTGCACCGCCGCGCTCGCCGTGTGGTTCCTCGGCCAGTCGGCGCCGCTGCGCTCGCACTCGGAGTTCGGTGGGTCGTTCGCGATCAGCGCCCGCATCGCCAAGGCCGCGGACGGCAAGCAGGGCGTCTTCCTGTGGCAGTTCCCGCCCGCCTGCTGCCTGTACGCCGAGCAGCTCTTCGGGTCCGCGACATGGCTGGAGCGGGGGCAGATCTCCGCGCTGCTGCCGATGCAGCCGGGCTACAAGGCCGGCTACATCCGCGACTTCGAGAAGGCGTTCCCCGGCCAGCCCGTCTTCGTCGTCTGGCACACGCAGGCCGACCCCGCCATCCCGGGCGTGAAGCTGGAGCCCGTCGACCGCATCACGACGACGCTGCCGTACTGGGAGGAGAGCAACGTGAGCCGCCCCGACCACGCGGTCGAGCTGCCGGTCGACTTCGCGATCTACCGGGTGATCTCGGCGGGCTGACCCAGGGCGCTAGTGCCAGGCGTCAGCGGTGCCGATCTGCTTCGCCGGGATCCCGCCGACGATCGCCCCGGGCGCGACGTCGCTCGACACGACCGCACCCGCCGCGACCACCGCCCCGTCGCCGATGGTCACGCCCTTGAGCACGATCGCGCCGGTGCCGATCCAGACCCGGTCGCCGATGACGACCGGGGCGGTCATCGGCCGCTCGACGCCGCCCACGGTCAGGCTGTGGAAGTCGTTGTCGAGGATCTGCACGTCCCACGACAGCGTGCAGTCGGCGCCGATCGTCACGCCCGACGCGCACAGGATCTTGGTGAGCCCGTTGACGTTGGTGGCGTGACCGATCGACAGCCGCCCGCCGTCGACGACCACCCGCACCCCGCGCTGCAGCGAGACCACGCCCGCGCAGTGCAGCTCGGCGCCCGGCCTTACCCGGATCACGGAAGTGTCGTCGGCGCTGGTCAGCCCGAACGGCCCGAGCCCCACACGCAGCGCGCCGCCGTCACCGAACGTGATGCGTTCCCGGCCGTCGATCACCGTGCGGCTGCCAATCCAGATCGGTTGCCGGTGGCGCAGCGGGTAGCGCAGCCCGCCGGCGAACGCGAGAGCAGAGGTCTCCCGGGCGGGACGAAGCTCACGTACGGCCCGGCCGTACTCGCTGATCTGGCTGCGTACGGCGCGCATGGCGTGGACTCGGGACGACGAGGGCATGTGTCGCTCCTATCACGCACCCCGCGGGCATGGCATGGTTCCCGAATGCCCTCGACTGCGCCTTCGGAGACGAGCACCGCCGATTTCGATGCCCGCAGCTACTGGGAGCAGCGGCTCGCCGCCGACTACTCGCTGACCGGCGTGGGCTTCCGCCGACTCGGCCCGAGCTTCAACAGCTGGGCCTACCGGGTGCGGCGCGAGCGCTTCATCGGCGCCGTCGGGCGGCTCGACCTCGACCCGGCCGGCGCGCAGATCGTCGACGTCGGCAGCGGCACGGGCTTCTACGTCTCGGCCTGGCAGGAGCTCGGCGCGCAGGTGACGGGGATGGACCTCACCGAGACGGCCGTCGGTGAGCTGGCGAAGGCTTACCCGGACGGCCGCTTCGTCCGCGGCGACATCAGTGACCCGGCGATCGTGGAGCAGGTCGGCGCGGCCTCGGCCGATGCGGTGTCGGCGATGGACGTGCTCTTCCACATCGTCGACGACGCGGCCTTCGACCAGGCGCTCACGAACATCCGCGACATCCTCAAGCCCGGCGGTTACTTCCTCTACTCCGACCTCTTCGTGCACGGCGCGACCCGGCGGGTGCAGCACCGCGTCGCCCGTCCGCTGGTCGACATCGAGCGGGCGATGGAGCGCTGCGGCTTCGACGTCGTCGAGCGCACGCCCCTGTTCGTCCTGCTCAACGACCCGCTCGACACCCGCAACGTGCTCTACAAGGGGCTCTGGTACGCGGCCGCCGCCCTGATCAGCACGTCCGACCGCGTCGGCGCCTTCGCCGGCAAGCGGCTCTACCCGTTGGAGATCAAGCTGACCGGCACCCGCCAGGAGAGTCCCAGCACCGAGCTCATGGTCTGCCGCCGGCGCGCATGACGATCAACTCGGAGCGTCCGATCAAGAACCAGGGCCTCGCGGTCGACGCCCGGCTCGTCGTGGACCCCGCCTCACCTCAGCGCGCCACCCCTGAGCCCGCCTCGGCGCGTGAAACCATGCAACGCATGAGCGCGAGTGTCGTGTCGATCCACGAGGAGTCGCCGCATCCCGGGGATGCGCCGCAGCCGGTCGTGCCTGACGCTCCCTACGTCACCGTCGTGCTGCCCTGCTACAACGAGCAGGACCACGTCCTGACCGAGCTCGAGCGCATCGACGCCGCCATGCAGGCCAGCGGCTACACCTACGAGCTGCTCGTCATCGACGACAAGTCCACCGACTCGACGCTGGAGATCCTGCGCGAGGCGGCCCCCAAGTACCCGGCCATGCGGCTCATGCCGTTCCGCCGCAACGGCGGGTCCGGCACCGCCCGGCGCATCGGCACGACGGAGGCGTACGGCCGGATCGTCGTCTGGACCGACGCCGACATGACGTATCCCAACGAGCGCATCCCGGAGTTCGTCCGCTTCCTCGACGACAACCCGGACGTCGACCAGGTCGTCGGCGCGCGGCTCACCGAGGAGGGCACCCACAAGTGGGCCCGGGTGCCGGCGAAGTGGGTCATCCGCAAGGTGGCCAGCTCGCTCGCATCGGTGAAGATCCCGGACCTCAACTCCGGCCTGCGCGCCTTCCGCCGTGACGTGTCGCTGCCGTACCTGCGGCTGCTGCCCCCCGGCTTCAGCTGCGTCACCACCATCACGATGGCGTTCCTGTCCAACCAGCACGCTGTCGAGTACCTGCCGATCGACTACGCGAAGCGCTCCGGCGTCAGCAAGTTCCACCCGTTCCGCGACGCCTACCGCTACATCCTCCAGGTGCTGCGGATGGTCATGTACTTCAACCCGCTCAAGGTCCTGATGCCGTTCGCGCTCTGGATCATGGCCATCGGCGTCGTCAAGATCATCGTCGACGTCGCCCGGTACGACTGGCACGTCACGACCTCGAGCCTGCTGCTGGTCGTGGTCGGCTTCCAGATCGCGGTCCTCGCTCTGATCGGAGATCTTGTCGTCCGCTCCCGTGGCAGCTGACCCGGCCGCAGGCGGCATTCCGCCGGCGGCCAGGACCCGCTCCACCCGTTCGACGCTGATCCGCATCGCGAAGATCGTCCTGGTGCTCGGCCTGCTCTTCGCGCTGGCGTACTCGGTGCGCTCGCAGTGGGGCTCGGTGCGCTCCGACCTCGCGCGGCTCCCGATCCGCGACGTGGTGATCATGCTGGTGCTGGCTCTCGCGGCCAACGCGGCGTCGCTGCTGGCCTGGCGCACGCTGCTCGCCGACCTCGGCTCCAAGCTGCCGTGGTCGCCGGCGCTGCAGATCTACGGCCTCAGCGCGCTCGGCAAGTACGTGCCCGGCAGCATCTGGCCGGTGCTGGCCCAGATGCAGCTCGGCAAGGCGTACGCCGTCCCGCGCCTGCGCTCCGCGACGGCCTTCCTGCTCACGCTGCTCGGCAGCGTCGTCAGCGCCACGGCCATCGGGGGTCTGCTCGCCTTCTCGAGCCCCGGCTGGGGTCGACTGACGGCCTTCCTGCCGCTCGTCGTCATCGTGCTGCACCCGGTCGTCCTCGTGCCGGTGACCCGCCAGCTGGCCAAGGTGCTGCGCCGCTTCGCGCTCACCCAGGTGCCGACCCTGCGCGGCATGTCGCAGGCGGTCGGCTGGCTGCTGATGCAGTGGGTGTGCCTCGGGATCGGCACCGCGCTGCTGGCCGGCGGCCTGGGTACGCCGGTGTCGCTCACGCGGTGCATCGCCGCCGTCGCCTTGTCCTGGGCCGCGGGGCTCGTGGTCGTCGTGGTGCCGGCCGGCGCGGGCGTCCGCGAAGGCGTGCTCACGTTCCTGCTCGCGTCGGAGATCGGCAGCGCCCGGGCGCTCACCCTCGCGCTCATCGGCCGGCTCGCGTTGACCCTCGCCGACGCGGTCGGCGCCGGGGTGGGGGCGCTGGCGGCCCGGTCGGCCAAGCAGCATCTGCCCGTCCCGGAGCCGGAGCCCGATCCGGTGGCCGACCGCAGCTAGAGCGGGCGGCGCACCGCAGCCATGTAGCCGAGGCTGATGACGGCGCTGCGCCCGGTGGGCTCGCGCCGGACCTGCCGGCGGTGGGCGAAGGCCTGCTGCGGGGCGGCGAGCACCCGGCGCAGCCCCGGACGCTGCACCCGTGCGCCGAGCGCCTGGGTGACGGCAAGCACCCCGTAGTGCGCGAACATCACGCCCGGGCCGCCCTTGGCCTGCAGCGACAGCAGCTCGAAGCCGTGCCGGCGCACGAGGTCGGCCAGTCCGAAGTGGGTGAAGCGGCGGAAGTCGTACGGCGCCTCGTGGGTCGGGTACAGGTAGGGCACGGTCACCAGCGCGACGCCGCCTGGGCGCAGCACGCGGTACATCTCGGCGGCCGCCCGCTCCACGTTCTGCACGTGCTCGAAGACCTCGGTGGCCAGCACCGAGTCGAAGCTCCGGTCGGCGAACGGCAGCTGGTCGGCGAAGCCAAGCACGGCCACACCGTCGCCGGTGGTGGCGTCGAGGGTGACGACCTCGTCCACGAAGGGCTCGTACCACTGCCGGTACGGCTGGTTGCCGCACCCGTTGTCGAGCAGGCGCCCGTGCAGCAGCCCGGCCTGAGCGGCGAGCCACTGGCCGACGGCGGCGCCGGGGAGCAGCGAGAGCGTGGACGCGGGATCGGCGTACGGGACGCCGTCGACGATGAGCGCCGCGCCCTGTCGGTGGCGGACCCGGGCGTCGTCGACGGTCACAAGGCGACACCATATGCGCCCGCGTAGGCTCGATCCGTGGCGCAACGCAGTGGTCGACCGGTGCGTACGGTCCGCGCGTCAGCGCCCATGCCGCCGCGCGATCCGGTGCTGCGCCGGCCCCTGCCGCAGAAGCCGTCGTACACCGGCAAGATCCTGGCCGTCATGCTCGGCGGCCTCTTCGTCGCCCTCGTCCTGGTCGCGGCGGTCAAGGGATTCGGGACGATCGGCCACCCCGGGTTCGGCCTGGTCGTCGGCCTCGCGGTGCTGGTGCTGGCGGGCCTGATCTACTGGCGCCAGGTGAAGGTCGGCGAGAAGCCCCCGCCTGACGCCTGACGCGCGTCACCGCTTGTCGCGGGTGACCTCGGCGAAGACGTCGTCGAACTGGGCGATGCAGGCCCGCCACGAGTAGCGGGCTCGCGCCGTCTCCTGGGCGGCTGCACCGAGCGCCGCCGCGAAGTCCGGATCGGCGTGCAGCCGCAGGATCGCCCGGGCGATGGCCGGGGGGTTGCGCTCAGGCACCAGCAGGCCGTCGTGCTCGTCGGTGATCGCGTCGGGGATGCCGCCGACGTCGGAGGCCACGACCGGCCGGCCGAGCGCCATCGCCTCCACCACCGAGAGGCCCTGCGCCTCGCGTGACCCGTCCGCCGCCGTACGCGAGGGCACGGAGACGACGTCGGCCGCGGCCTGCAGGGCGGTGACCTCCGCCCGGTCGAGCCAGCCGGCGAAGTGCACCCGGTCGGCGATGCCGGTCTCGGCCGCGCGCGTCTCGAGGTGCTCGCGCAGCGGCCCGGAGCCGGCGACCACCAGCGTGGCGCCCGGCAGCGTCTGCGCGACCAGGGCGACGGCGGTGAGCAGGTCGTCCACGCCCTTCCAGTCGATCAGCCGGCCGACGAACGCGATCAGCGGCCCGTCGCCGCGCCGCCGCTCACGCCAGCGCGCGACACGTACCGGGTCGGCCTCGATGTCGACGTCGGCCCCCATCGGGATCAGCCGCAGCCGCTTCGGGGCGCCGCCGACCTCCATCAGCGCCTGGCGCGTCGCCGTCGAGTTGACCGTCACGGCGGCCGACCGTGCGACCGCAGCCCGCTTGAAGCGCTGCAGCACCGGATGGTTCAGCCCGAAGACGTCGCTGCCGTGCACGGTCGACACGACGGGCACGCCGGTGCCGCGGGCGGCCTGCACTGCCGTCCACCCCTGCGGCACGAGCCAGTGCGCGGAGACGACGTCGTAGCCCGGCCGCTTGCCGCGACCGCCGGAGATGCGCGTGCGGATGGCGGCCGTCTGCGCCGCGATCAGCGCCGGCAGCTTGGCGACGGTCAGCGGCGAGCCCTTGAGGTTGAAGAGCGCACCGCCGGAGTAGCAGACGTCCTGCGCCGACTCCGGCAGCACGTAGCGGAAGCGCTCGACCGGCACGCCGTCCAGCACCTCGCTGAGCTCGGCGCCGGGAGCGTGGGGGGCGAGCACGGTGACCTCGTTGCCCGACCGGATCAGCTCCTGCGCGAACGAGGCGATGAAGCTCGTCGTGTCGTCGCCACGCCAGCGCGGAAAGGTGCTGGTGACGACGAGGATGCGCATCCGCCGATCCTTCCATCCGCGGGCCCTCGCACGCCGCACTTCACGCCCGATAGGCCCGGCATGCGCATCCGTGTTGTCGGCGCGGTGGCCGCCGCCGCCCTCACCGTGCCGCTCACGCTGGTGGCCTGCGATCCGGTGCCGCCCGGCGGCGTGCAGACCTACGCCCGGCCGGCGAGCGGCGTCTTCACCGTGGTGGGCCGTGCCTGGGGTCACGCGATCGGCATGTCGCAGTGGGGCGCCCAGGGCGCGGCCGCCCGCGGGGTGCCGGCCTCGACGATCGTCAGCACGTACTACCCGGGCACCCAGGCCACGACGGTCCCGAACACCACGATCCGGGTGAAGCTGTCCGGCACCAACAGCTACGACCTCGCGGTGCTGCCCGCCGCAGGGCTCACCGTCACCGACGGCGCCGGCCGCCGGCTCGGGCTCACCGCACCCGCGTCGCTGTGGCGGGTCGCCGCCGACGGCACCGGCCAGCACCTGCAGCGCTACGTCGGCAACGCCTGGTCCGCCGTGCCGGTGGCGGGCGCGTACGCGCTGACCAGCCCGGTGGGCTTCTCCTCGGCGGGCCAGGCCGTCTCGGTCGTCTACCCGGGCCTGAGCTCGCGGGCGTACCGGGGGAGCGTGGCGAGCTACGCGCTCGGCGGCGGCGCCGTCACCAACGTGGTCAGCCTGCCCATGGAGGACTACCTGCGCGGCGTTGTGCCGCTCGAGGCGTCGCCCTCCTGGTATCCGGCGGCCTTGCAGGCGCAGGCCATCGCCGCGCGCAGCTTCGCCGCGTACAAGCGGGCGACCGCGGGCGCCTGGAGCCTCTACGACATCTGCGACACCACCTCGTGCCAGGTCTTCGGCGGCAGCTCCCGGCGCTCGGCGGGCGGCGCCGTCACCGCGGTCGAGTACGCAACCACCGACGCGGCCGTCGCCGCCACCGCGGGCCAGATCCGTACGTACGGCGGCGCCCCTGCCCGCACGATGTTCAGCTCGTCGAACGGCGGCTGGTCGGTCGCGGGCGGGCTGCCGTACCTGGTGGCCAAGGCCGATCCGTGGGACGGGGCGGTGGCCAACCCGATGCACACCTGGTCGGCCACCCTGCCGGTCAGCACGCTCGAGGCGCGCTACCCGGCGGTCGGTCGCCTGCTGCGTCTCAAGGTCACGGCTCGCGACGGCAACGGCGACTGGGGCGGGCGGATCCGCACGGTCGTGTTGGAAGGCGTCGACGGTCTCGGCCGCGCCACGTCGATCACCACGACCGGCGACAGCCTCTACCTCGCCCGGCCCTTCGGCTCGTACGCGGACGGCCTGCGCAGCACATGGTGGACCATCACCAACGGCGGCGCCCCGACGCCGAGCGCACCCCAGCCGACCGCACCCAAGCCTGCGTACGCCGCCACCCTCGTCAGCAGCCCGGGCACCGTGGACCTGCCGCGTGCCGGCTACGCCTTCGTCCGGCTGCGTTGGCGCAACGACGGCACGAGGGCCTGGCCGCTCGACGGCGCCACCCAGCTCGGCACCGACCTGCCCGGATTCCGCGACTCCCCGTCCGCCGGCTACGGCTGGCCCGCCGCCTCACGGGTCGGGCCGCTCGTCCCCGACCTCGCCGGCGCCACCTCGGTCGCTCCGGGGCAGACCGCGACGATCGGCACCATCATCTGGGGCAACAACCGGCCGGCCGGCACCACGTACGAGTCGTTCCAGCCGTTCCGCTACCTCACCGCCTGGTTCGGCGGCCGCGTCACGCTGACGATCACGCGGCACTAGCGATCCGCGGCCGGCCGAGCGGGGTGCGGCAGGGAGAATGACGGCGTGCGCCTGGCCGTCGTTGCTGAACAGCTGCGCGCTGCCGTGCCCGGCGGCACCGGCCGCTACACCCGCGAGCTGCTCGAGGCGCTCGCGCGGGTCGACCCGGCCGACGAGATCCAGCCCTGGTACGCGCCGCCCACCCGGGGCCCGGCGCAGCTCGAGCGCCTGCGCCGGCCGCTGCTCGCCGAGCTGTGGCGGCGGGGGCTCGGCCCGGCGCCGCGGCAGGCCGACGTCGTCTTCGCCCCGACCCCGCTGGCGCCGCCCCGGCGTGGCCGTCCGCTCGTCGTCACGCTGCACGACGCCGTGCCGTGGTCGGCCCCCGAGACGCTCACCGCGCACGGCGCGCACTGGCATCGCGACATCGGCCGGCGGATCGCGCTGTCCGCCGACGTGGTCGTCACCCCGACGCAGGCCGTTGCCGACGAGCTCCGCCGGCACCTGCCGCTGCGCCGCGTCGAGGTGGTCGGGGAGGGCGTGAGCGCGGCCGTCACCCAGGTGCCGGCCGACGCTGCGGCCAGGGCCGGGCGGTTGGACCTGCCGCCCGCGTACGCGCTGATGGTCGGCACGCTCGAGCCGCGCAAGGGCCTCGACGTCGCAGCCCGCGCGCTAGCCGACCCGGCGTGGCCGGGGCTGCCGCTGCTCGTGGTGGGACCGCGGGGGTGGGGAACCGTGCCGGAGGCGCCCGGCGTACGACTGCTCGGTCGGTTGTCCGATCCCGATCTCGCGACCGCATACGCACGCGCGTCCGTCCTGCTGATGCCGAGTCGCGACGAGGGCTTCGGGCTGCCGGTGGTGGAGGCCATGGCGTGCGGCACGCCGGTGGTCATCAGCGACGCGCCCGCGTTGGTCGAGGTGGCGGGTGGTGCCGCGGTCGTCACCCGACGCGGTGACGCGGCGGGTCTCGCCGCGGGCACCGCACGTGCTGTAGCGGAAAGTGAGCAGCTCAGGACTCTGGGTCAGCACCGAAGCGGGGCCTTCACCTGGGGATCAGCTGCACGAAAACTGGCCGAAATCTGCCGTGACCTGCTCGAAACGTCACCCCATACAACCCCGCGTTGATGCGCGCGCCCTCCGCGAGCGGGGCTACTGTGAAGGGCGGTAGCGCAAAACAGACGCGCGACCGCTCTGTTGCTACAACAGTGCTTCCGCAGAGCAGACCGACCGTGAGGAGAGCCGTGGGCCCCCGGGTGCTCGTGGACGCCACCGCGGTGCCCGCCGACCGCGGCGGCGTCGGCCGTTACGTGGACGGTCTCATCGCCGCGTTGGGCCAGGTTGACGCCAACCTCGCCGTCGTGTGCCAGCGCTCCGACGCCGAGCGCTACTCCCGGCTGGCGCCGGAGGCCGAGGTCGTCCCCGGGCCGCCGGCCATCTCGCACCGCCCCGCCCGCCTGGCGTGGGAGCAGACCGGGCTCGCCCTGGTCGCCCAGCAGGTCAAGGCCGAGGTCGTGCACTCGCCGCACTACACGATGCCGCTGCGCGTGGGCCGGCCGGTCGTCGTCACCATCCACGACGCGACGTTCTTCACTGAGCCCGAGATGCACACCGCGGTCAAGGGCACCTTCTTCCGCTCGGCCACGCGCACCGCGCTGCGCCGGGCCGCTCGCTGCATCGTGCCCAGCAAGGCCACCCGCGACGAGGTCATCCGGGTGCTCGACGCCGACCCGACCAAGCTCGACGTGGCCTACCACGGGGTCGACCAGGACGTGTTCCACCCGCCGACAGAGGTCGAGAAGGAGCGCGTACGCCTGCGGCTCGGTCTCGGGCGCCAGCAGTACATCGCTTTCCTCGGTGCCCTCGAGCCGCGCAAGAACGTGCCGGCCCTCATCCGCGGCTGGAGCGAGGCGGTGCACTGGCGCGACGACCCGCCGGCGCTCGTGCTGGCCGGCGGCTCCGGGTGGGACCAGGAGGTCGACGCCGCGATCGCCGAGGTGCCGGCAAATCTGCGGGTGCTGCGCCCCGGTTACCTGCGCTTCCAGGACCTGCCCGGCTATCTCGGCGGTGCCGAGCTCGTGGCCTACCCCAGCCACGGCGAGGGCTTCGGCCTGCCGGTGCTCGAGGCCATGGCCTGCGGCGTGCCGGTGCTGACCACCCCGCGGCTGTCGCTGCCGGAGGTCGGCGGTGACGCCGTCGCCTACACCGAGCCGGAGGCGTCGGCCATCGCGCTGAACCTCGCGGACCTGCTGTCCGACGCTCCGCGGCGGGCCGATCTGGCTGCTCGTGGGCTGTCGCGCGCCCACGAGTTCACCTGGGCCGCCAGCGCCGAGGCGCACCTCGCGAGTTACGCGCGCGCCCTCGGGGAGTGACTGCGCCGCTGATCCGCGTCGTCGCGGTCACGTACTCGCCAGGCGACTCGCTGGGCGTGCTGCTCAGCTCGCTCGGCAAGGCCACGCTGGCGCCGTACGAGGTGGTGCTGGCCGACAACGGCTCGACCGACGGGATGCCCGAGCGGGCGGCCGAGGAGTTCGGGGTGCAGCTGCTGCACACCGGCGGCAACCTGGGCTACGGCCGCGCGGCGAACGCCGGTGCCGAGCACGCCGCCGCTCCCTGGCTGCTGATCATCAACCCTGATGTGCGCTTCTGCGACCCGGGTGCGCTGGACGAGCTCGTCGCGGCGGCCGAGCGCTGGCCGCAGGCGGGCGCCTTCGGGCCGGCGATCGTCACGCCTGACGGGCAGCTCTACCCGAGTGCCCGTGCGCTGCCGTCGCTCGGCCGCGGGATCGGTCACGCGCTCGCCGGCTGGTGGTGGCCGTCGAACCCCTGGACGGCGGCGTACCGCAAGGAGACCGGCGACCCGGTCGAGGGCACGGTCGGCTGGCTGTCGGGCTCGGCGCTGCTCGTGCGCCGCGAGGCCTTCGCCGCGGTCGGCGGCTTCGACCCGCGCTACTTCATGTACTTCGAGGACGTCGACCTCTGCGACCGGCTCGGCCGCGCCGGCTGGCCGTCGGTGTACGTGCCGTCCGCCGTCGTCGAGCACACCGGCGGGCACGCGACCAAGCGCTCGCCCGTGGCCATGCAGCGCGCTCACCACGCGAGTGCCTACCAGTACCTGGCCGACCGCTACCGGGGCATGCCGTGGGCGCCGGTACGCGCGGTGCTGAAGGCCGGGCTCGCCGCCCGCTACCTGCTCAGCCGCTTCTCACGCCGTACGGCCGAGGGTGCGGCGCCGACCCGCTCCGCCGACCGGCTCGCTGCCCGCTGAGCCGGGCGGTCACGCGCCGACGTACGCGGCGAGATGCTGCCCGGTCAGCGTCGTCCGGTCGGCGACCAGCTCGGACGGGGTCCCTTCGAAGACGAGGCGGCCGCCGTCGTGCCCGGCCCCGGGCCCGAGGTCGATGATCCAGTCGGCGTGGGCCATGACGGCCTGGTGGTGCTCGATGACGATCACCGAGCGTCCCGAGTCGACGAGCCGGTCGAGCAGCCCGAGCAGTTGCTCGACGTCCGCCAGGTGCAGGCCGCTGGTCGGCTCGTCCAGGACGTAGACGGCTCCCTTGTCCGACATCCGGGTGGCGAGCTTGAGGCGCTGGCGTTCGCCGCCGGACAGCGTCGTCAGCGGTTGGCCGAGGGTCAGGTAGCCGAGGCCCACGTCGGCGAGCCGGGTGAGGATCGTGTGCGCGGCCGGCACCCGCCCGTCGCCCGCGCCGAAGAACTCGGCGGCCTCGGCCACCGGCATCGCGAGCACCTGGCTGATGTCGCGCCCGGCGAGGGTGTACTCGAGTACGGATGCGTCGAAACGCTTGCCCTCGCACACCTCGCACGTGGTCGCGACCCCCGCCATGATCGCGAGGTCGCTGTAGATGACGCCGGCGCCGTTGCAGTTGGGGCACGCGCCCTCGGAGTTGGCGCTGAAGAGCGCCGGCTTGACGCCGTTGGCCTTGGCGAACGCCTTGCGGATCGGCTCGAGCAGGCCGGTGTACGTCGCGGGGTTGCTCCGCCGCGAGCCGCGGATCGGGGTCTGGTCGACCGCGACGACGTCGTCGCGGCGTGACACCGAGCCGTGGATGAGCGAGCTCTTGCCCGAGCCGGCCACGCCGGTGACGACCACCAGCACGCCGAGCGGGATGTCGACGTCGACGTCCTTGAGGTTGTGGGCCGAGGCGCCGCGCACCTCGAGCGTGCCGGTGCGGGTGCGTACCGACGGCTTGAGCGTGGCCCGGTCGTCGAGGTGGCGCCCGGTGAGCGTCCCGCTCGCGCGCAGGCCCTCGACGGTGCCCTCGTACATCACCTGGCCGCCGGCGGCGCCCGCCCCCGGGCCGAGGTCCACTACGTGGTCGGCGATGGCGATCGCCTCCGGCTTGTGCTCGACCACCAGCACGGTGTTGCCCTTGTCGCGCAGCTGGAGCAGCAGCTCGTTCATCCGCTGGATGTCGTGCGGGTGCAGCCCGACGGTCGGCTCGTCGAAGACGTAGGTGACGTCGGTCAGGGACGACCCGAGGTGGCGGATCATCTTGGTGCGCTGCGCCTCGCCGCCCGAGAGCGTGCCGGACGGTCGGTCCAGGGACAGGTAGCCGAGGCCGATGCCGACGAAGGAGTCCAGCGTCCGGCGCAGCGACAGCAGCAGCGGGGCCACGGACGGCTCGTCGAGGCCGCGTATCCAGTCGGCGAGGTCGCTGATCTGCAGCGCGCAGGCGTCGGCGATGTTGACGCCCTTGATCCGGGACGATCGTGCCAGCTCGCTGAGCCGGCTGCCGCCGCACTCGGGGCACGTCGTGAAGGTGACCGCCCGTTCGACGAAGGCCCGCACGTGCGGCTGCATCGCGTCCACGTCCTTGGACAGGTAGGACTTCTGGATCGACGGGATGAGCCCGGCGTACGTGAGGTTGATGCCGTCGATCTTGAGCTTGGTCGGCTCGCGGTAGAGCAGGTCGTCGAGCTGGCGCTTGGTGTAGTCGCGGATCGGCTTGTCGGGGTCGAAGTAGCCGCAGCCGCGGAAGATGCGGCCGTACCAGCCGTCCATCGTGTAGCCGGGGATCGTCAGCGCGCCCTCGTTGAGCGACTTGCTGTCGTCGTAGAGCTGGGTGAGGTCGATGTCGTTGACGGCGCCGCGGCCCTCGCAGCGCGAGCACATGCCGCCGATGACGCTGAAGCTGCGCCGCTCCTTCGTCGTGCGTCCGGCCTTCTCGGTCGTGACGGCGCCGGCGCCGCTCATCGACGCGACGTTGAAGGAGAACGCCTGCGGTGAGCCGATGTACGGCTGCCCGAGCCGGCTGAACAGGATCCGCAGCATCGCGTTGGCGTCGGTGGCGGTGCCGACCGTGGAACGGGGGTCGGCGCCCATCCGCTCCTGGTCGACGATGATCGCCGTGGTCAGGCCGTCCAGCAGATCCACGTCGGGCCGGGCGAGCGTCGGCAGGAAGCCCTGCACGAACGTGCTGTACGTCTCGTTGATCATCCGCTGCGACTCCGCAGCGATCGTGGAGAAGACCAGCGAGCTCTTGCCCGACCCGGAGACACCGGTGAAGACCGTCAGCCGCCGCTTGGGCAGCTCGACGCTGACGTCCTTGAGGTTGTTCTCCCGGGCCCCGTGGACGCGGATGAGGTCGTGGCTGTCGGCCGTGATCATGCGGCCATTGTCGGTGACGTCAGATCAGCGGGACGTCGGTGGGCGCTTCCGTCTCGAGCTTGCTGATCCGGTTCTCCAGCATCGTGAGGATGCCGACGCGGCCGGCGTGGGCGCGCTCGTAGTTCAGCAGCTGGACGAGCTGGACCCCGTCGAGGCGGCGCAGACGGCCGCGCAGCTGGGGAAGCGACATGTGGTCGAAGTCCTCGATCGGCAGCTCGGCGGCGCTCAGCAGGCCTGTCGCGGCCGCCGGCTGGCTGAACTCCTCCGGCACCGTGAAGTTCTCCAGGCGCTGCAGCGGGGTCTCGATGTCGGGCTCGGTCGCCGCCTCGACCGCCGCCTCGACGTCTGCGTCGGTGAGCACCTCGGCCTCATCCGTGAGCGCCTCGGTCTCGTCGGTGGTGTCGGTGTCGTAGGTGCTGGTGTCGTAGCTGCTGTCGGACGCGTCGTCGTCCTCGACGGCCTCGAGGAACGAGGTGACGTCGTCGCTCTCGTCGGACGAGCCGTTGAGCGACGCGGCCGCGCGGCTGCTGATGTCGGACGCGGCAGCAGCCGCGGACTCGGCCGCCGAGCGCACGGTGTCGACTGCGGTGTCGGCGGTGTCCATCAGCCACTCGCCCGCGCTGTCGGCCGCCTCGGAGACGTCGTCGAAGGCGTTGGACGCCTGCTCCGAGGCATTGTCGGCAGCGGACCCGAAGCGGCTGCGCAGCATGCCCTTGACCCCGCCGACGACCACGTCGAGGACGACGTCACCCTGCTCGGCGAGCTCGTCGTAGCGGGCGCGGGCGGTGATCAGCTGACCGGCGGTCGCCAGCGGCAGGCGAACCACCTGGGCGATCGGGGATCCGCCGGCGCCGCGCGCGTCCTCGATGGAGGCGAGGACCAGACCGACATACGCCGACAGGGGCTTGGGCACAGCGTTTTCGGACATGACGAGGGTCTCCCAATATCGGTCGAGCAGGTGGGTCGGGGTGCAGCGGCGGGGCGGACGTGCGTAAACGGTGACTTGACCGTCCTGGTATTGCCGGTGCCCGTCAACACCAGGGAGCAATCCGTGGCGACCGGCACTGTTATCAGCGCTGACGGAGGCGCGGACCGTACCCTTATGCCTATGGGACGTGTCCTGCTCGCCAGCCCCCGCGGCTATTGTGCCGGGGTCGATCGTGCCGTCCTGACGGTCGAGAAGGCGCTGGAGACCTACGGCGCCCCGGTCTACGTCCGGCGGCAGATCGTCCACAACCGCCATGTCGTCACCCGGCTCGAGGAGCTGGGTGCCGTCTTCGTGGAGGAGAACGACGAGGTCCCCGAGGGCGCCATCGTCGTCTTCTCGGCGCACGGCGTCGCTCCGATCGTCCACGAGCAGGCGTCGAGCCGCCGTCTCCACACGATCGACGCGACCTGCCCGCTGGTCACCAAGGTGCACCTCGAGGCACGCCGCTTCGCTGCTGCCGACTACGACATCCTGCTGATCGGCCACGAGGGCCACGAAGAGGTCGTCGGCACCACCGGTCAGGCGCCCGACCGCATCCACCTCGTCGACAACGCCGAAGAGGCGGCCGAGGTGCAGGTCCGTGATCCGGAGCGGGTCGCGTACCTGTCGCAGACCACGCTGTCGGTCGACGAGACGGTCGCCACCGTCGAGGCGCTGCGTGAGCGCTTCCCCGCGCTCGCCGGGCCGCCGAGCGCCGACATCTGCTACGCCACCTCCAACCGCCAGTCGGCCGTCAAGGCGATCGCGGGCGAGTGCGAGCTGGTGCTGGTCGTCGGCTCGCGCAACTCCTCCAACAGCGTGCGTCTCACCGAGGTCGCCCGGGAGTCCGGCGCCGGCGCGTCCTACCTCGTCGACGACGCCTCCGACATCGACGAGAGCTGGCTCGCCGGCGCGTCGACCGTCGGGGTCACCTCAGGGGCTTCGGCACCGGAGGAGCTCGTACGCGGTGTGCTGGCCTACCTCGCGGCGCGCGGGTTCGCCGACGTCGAGGAGTACGTCGAGACAGAGGAGAAGCTGCTCTTCGCCCTCCCGCCGGAGCTGCGGCGCGACATGAAGGCGCGCGGCATGGACACCCGTGCCAAGACGCGCGCCGAGGTCAACGCCACGAAGTAGCCGGACCGGGCGGTAGTCGCAGCCCGGTCAGGTGTCACGCCGCTCGAGCCTGCTGCCGCTTGCGGCGCTTGGCCGCATTGGCGCGACCCCGCGTGGTGGCGATGAACAGCGCCGCCAGCGTGGCCCCGAGCAGCAGCGGAGCGCTGAAGACGACCTCGCCGCCGTAGTCGATGGCGAACTGGCGGATGCCGCCCTCGTGGGTGCCCGACCGGGGGCTGATGACCGTGAAAAGGAACGCCAGCACCGCGTACACGAGCGGCGGCATGACGATCGTCGCGGCCAGGTCCTCGGCGTGACAGCGCCCGGCGGCGAGTGCCGCGGACCCGATGAACAGGATGCCGAAGAAGACCCAGAGGTCCTTGCCGAAGGTCAGGTCGATCAGCGCGCCCACGAAGCCGGCGACGAGCAGGAGCACCGCGCACCCGGCGGCGGTGAGGCCACGCCGGTCACCGAGCGGTCCGCCGGCCTGACGCCGGGTGACGTTGGTGAGGGCCGTCCGGTCGTCGATACGCGAGCCGGGCTTGGCCGGCCGGGCGACCGTCTCCGACCTCGCACCGCGGTCGGCCGAGTGCGGGCTGTCGTCCACGTCTCGTGAGGATTCCGGCTGCTGGGCCACGGGGGAACGGTACCTGGGTGAGTCGCCGAATCCTGGGAGGCACGGGCCGCTAGCCTTGCCCTGTGGCGCAGCTGAGCGGTCCTGAGGAAGTCGCGGAAAAGATCGTGCTGCGTGCCATGTCACGCGACGCCAGCCTCGACGAAGAGGTGGCCCGCCTGCTCGCCGGCAAGGTGCTCGACGAGGTCGGGGCGGGCGTCGACCCCACCGACGCTCCCGAGCTCGCCCGCCGGCTGCTCGCGGCCGAGCCCGTCGCCGGGGCCTCGCTCGCGAGCATCGTGGCGGCGGCCGCGTCCGAGGTGCTCGAGGAAGCGACCACGAGCTGAGCCGGCGCGAGCGGCGTCCGTAGACTTCGGACACGTGGCGCTCTCGATCGGCATCGTCGGATTACCTAACGTGGGCAAGTCCACGCTCTTCAACGCTCTGACCAAGAACGACGTCCTGGCGGCGAACTACCCGTTCGCGACCATCGAGCCGAATGTCGGTGTGGTCGCCGTACCCGACGCCCGGCTCGCGGTCCTCGCCCGGATCTTCGACAGCGTCAAGATCGTGCCGGCGACGGTGAGCTTCGTTGACATCGCCGGCATCGTGCGCGGCGCGAGCGAGGGGCAGGGCCTCGGCAACAAGTTCCTCGCCCACATCCGCGAGGCCGACGCGATCTGCCAGGTGGTCCGCGCCTTCGACGACCCCGACGTCACGCACGTCGACGGCCGGGTCGACCCGACCGACGACATCGCGACGATCAACACCGAGCTGATCCTCGCGGACCTGCAGACGGTCGACAACCGGCTGCCGAAGCTCGAGCGCGAGGCCCGGATGAAACCGGAGCTGCGCGCCTCGCTGACGGCGCTGCAGGCGGCCCGCGAGGTGCTCGATGCCGGCCGTCCGGTCAGCTCCGACCCCAAGCTTGACCCCGCGTCGTTCGGTGACCTGCACCTGATGACCAGCAAGCCGTTCATCTATGTCTTCAACGTCGACGAGAGCGAGCTCGCCGACGAGGCCAAGCACAAGCAGCTGATCGACTCCGTCGCGCCGGCCCCGGCCATCGTGCTGTGCGCCAAGATCGAGTCAGATCTCGCGGAGCTGGACGACGCCGACGCCCGCGAGCTGCTCGGCGAGCTCGGCCAGTCCGAGCCGGGCCTGGACAAGCTTGCCCGCGTCGGCTTCGAGACGCTCGGCCTGCAGACCTACCTCACCGCCGGCCCGAAGGAGACCCGGGCCTGGACGATCCGCAAGGGATCGACCGCGCCCGAGGCCGCCGGCGTGATCCACACCGACTTCCAGCGCGGCTTCATCAAGGCGGAGATCGTCAGCTTCGACGAGCTCGTCGAAGCCGGGTCTATCGTGGCGGCCAGGTCGGTCGGCAAGGCGCGTATCGAGGGCAAGGACTACGTCATGCAGGACGGCGACGTGGTGGAGTTCCGCTTCAACGTGTAGGCCTCACCGTTGCCTTGGGCTCAACCCTGTTGGCATTAGGACATGGCCAAACGATGGATGCGGTCACGGTGAACCGCGTACAGGTATGGCCCCGGTTGGTTAGCGATCTTCTTGATGCGAGGCCAGTTGTCGAGATAGCGGGTGGCCATCTCCGCCGACGACAGGCTGCCGTTCGCCAGGCAAAAGCATCGGGCGCGTGAGCGCTCTAGTACCTGACGTTCCGCCGGCCTACGACGGATCCGCTCATCTTTCATAAACATGATCCAACCTGCCGAGGCGGCATCGGTGATCCACGTTGTGTCCTCAACGCGCTCGTCGGCCGGCACACCGTAGTGCTCGGCCAGAGTCACCAACTCGATGCCGCCTGCTCGCAGCAAGGCTGGTACCTGCACACGACCCAGACTCCGGTCAACGAAGACGAACGGGCCGCCGTCCGCCACCTTCAGGCGGCGGGACGCAGAGTGGCGACGCGAATGGCCGCTTCCAGTTCGCCTTCCGGCACGCCGAACTCGGCTGCAACCGTCGATAGCGACTCGCCGGCGCGAAAAAGGCTCATCGCGTCCTCGACCCGAGCGCCGCCCCTCTGGAACGTCGGTTGTCCAAATCCTCGACGGGGATCTACAACTACGTGAGCTCCGTCGTAGCGCGGAAGTCTGATCACTTGTGCGTAGCCGTCAGGCGCGAACTCAATGCGGTGAAGGTAATTCTCGACGATCTTGTTGAACACGAGCTGCCCGTTGCGGACGACCACGAGCTGTCGCGCGCTACGCGCGTCCGGGGTGTCGCGGCCACTGGCGAAATCGTAGAGAACCTCGGCCCCGTCGCTGTACAGAGCGGACGACGCCAACGCGTGGTCGATGCCGAGCGACCGCTGTAGCTGATCGAGGGCTGGGCGGATGCGCTGCAGAGGGACCCCGGTCCTTCGAATCGCCGCTAAGACCAATCCCTCGGCAAGGCCAATGAAGGGCACGGTTGCTGCGCCTCGGACTGGACTCGGCAGAAGGGTGACAACGGGCTTGCCTTTGACGTCGGGTCGCCCGTCGAAATGGCGGACATAGCCTTTCGCCCAGGTCCCAAAGGTCGACTCCGGAACGCCTAGGTAGGCGGCCGCCTCGCCCAGGCTGTATAGAGGCGTCAGGAATCGATCCGTTGCTGCGGTTGCCGTCATGACTTCCCTCCCCTCCGGTCAGTGCAGTGTGGCACTACTGATCCGTTCACCCGAGTCGCTCTAACTCTCGTCGGTATGCACCACAGCCGCCACCGTAGGGCCGAGCTCCTGTTGATCTAGCTCCGTCCTCGCCGACGCGCACGTCCGGTGCGCCGGCAGTCACAGAACTAACTGAGCTGCAGGCGCTGCTCCACGCCGTCGATGAGGCTCTCGACCTGGCGATAGGTGTCCGAGCTGTAGACGCCGATGGTGCGCTCGGTGACCAGGGCGTCGCGCATGGCGCGCAGGTAGCGGCGCTGCAGGATCTCCATCTGGTCGCGCCGGTCGGGTCTCGGCTCGGCGAGCGCACGCACGCCGGAGACCAGGCGGGGCACGATGCGGTCCTTCATGTCCGCGACCACGTCCGCGTCGACCGGCTCGCCGTCGATCTTCTGTTCCTCGAGCGGACCGACGGCATCGATGGCGGCCTCGCCGACGTGGCGCAGCAGGGCCGAGACGGCATCGCGTCGGTCGTCCTCGCTAACGGCCTCGAAGTCGAAGCGCGTGATCACCGCGGGCAGCGTCAGGCCGAAGCCGACGAGGGTGGTGAGGGCGACGAGGAACGCCGCCAGTACGACGGTGTCGCGGTGCGGCGTACCGGACGGGATGGTCTGGGCCGCCGCGACGGTGACGACGCCGCGCATGCCTGCCCACCCGAGGACGGCGAAGCCGCGACCCGTGATGGGCTCGCGCTGCTCGAAGTCGACGTCGGCGCGGCCCCGGGCGAGCCGATGCTGGGCCCAGACCAGGCGGCGCGCCTCGCGTTCACCGTCAGCGGTGAAGGATTCGAGGCGTTCCTCGAACTGGTCGAGCCGAGCGCGGACGGAGACGCTGCGGCGGTCCGGGCCGAACCCGGTCAGCGCCGGCCACGCCAGGCCGGCGAAGCGCAGGACGACGAGCAGGCCGAGCACGACCGCCGTGATCCCGGTGATCTGGCCGAGCGTCGTCTGCGCGCGGGCCGCGTCGATCAGCTCCGGGAGCTGGTAGCCCATCGCGAGGAAGACGGCGCTCTCCAGGATGAAGCTGATGGTCGTCCACGTGGTCGCCTGGGTGTGGCGGTCACCGGCGCTGAAGCGCTTGCTGCCGAGCGTGCCGGTGGTGAGGCCGGCGACGACGACCGCCAGCACGCCCGACGCGTTGGTCTCCTCGGCGGGGAAGTAGGCGAGGAACGGCACCGCGAACGAGATCGTCGTGTTCAGCACCGGGTCGTCGAGGCGCTTGCGCAGCAGCACGGTCAGCAGGCCGGTGAGAAAGCCGATGCCCAGGCCGCCCGCCACCGCCCACACGAAGTCCAGCAGGACGTGGCCGAAGCTGAACGTCGTGGCGGCGAGGCCGGCCACCGCCGTACGCAGCAGCACGAGGGCCGATGCGTCGTTCACCAGGCTCTCGCCCTCCAGCACCGACATGAGCCGCGGTGGCAGGCCGACCCGGTGACCGATGGCCGTAGCGGCCACGGCGTCGGTCGGGCTGACGACGGCACCCAGGGCGGTCGCGAGGGCGAACGGGATGCTCGGGAAGAGGGCGTGCACGACGGCGCCCACGGTGAGCGCCGTGACGATCACCATCACCACGGACAGCCAGCTGATCAGTGCGAAGTTGCGGCGCACGTCGAGCACGGGCAGCTGCACCGCGGAGGAGTACAGCAGCGGCGGCAGGACCCCGGCGAGCACCAGCTCGGGGTGGAACGTGATGACCGGGGTGCTCGGCAGGTAGCTCGCCCCGATGCCCAGCACGACCAGCAGCAGCGGCGTCGCGACCCCCGTGCGCCGCGAGAACACCGACGCCGTGATCATGATCGCGAGAGCTGCGCCCACGATGAGCAGGGTTTGGTGGTTCACGCGGGTTGAGCCTAGGCACCGTCGTCCTGCGTGGAGCGTTCTCCCAGGTAGGACACGCACAGTTGATCGATGCGGCGGTGGATCTATCTGGCTTCGGCCTGGACGCTGGTCGTCGGCGGACTGGCCTGGACGCGGGTCAACAAGCCCTACGAGACGACCGTCTACATCACCTTCACCCCGACGCACGGCCTGACCGACGCCGACCTCCCGTCGCTGGGGGCCTTCGCCGTCGCCGGTGCCCTGATGCTGCTGGCGCGGCGTCGCCCGCAGCCTCAGCACTGACGCGGATCGGGTCCCCGATCGGACTGACCGGGCCGCGAGGGTTCGGAGCGGGTGCGCGCGGGATATCACCAAGTGCGTAGCGGGCGGCCTTCACGGGCTGCCCTTCCGACGCATTCAGATGAGGTTCCACATGGCCAGCAACGATCCCAGCCCCGGCGAGCTCGTCCACGAGGCCAAGGAGCTCGACGCCAAGGCAGCTCAGCTGCACGCGTCCGCCTCCGGCAGCGCCGAGCAGCAGGCCGCGGCCGAGGCCGCTGCCCAGGAGTGGGAGGCAGCCGACGGCGTGACCTCCAAGATCGAGGGCTTCACGGCCGGCGAGCCGCCGCAGGACTGATCGCGCCCGCGACTCCTCACCGGGTCGCGTGCCCACGGGGGGCGTCCGACACTTGACGCCCCCCGAAGGCGGGCTACGGTGCTCGTGTTGATCTTGCCGAGCGAGCGGAGCCCGTCGTGACCGACCAGTACCAGCCGCCCCAGGGTGTCGGCGCCTATTCGCAGGCGCCCTCCTACCCGCCGTCGGCGTACGGCGGCGCACCGAACGGCCCGCTCGGTCGCCCGCGGGGCATCGGCATCTCCATCCTGTTGGCCATCGTGACGCTCGGCATCTACACCTACGTCTGGGTGTGGAAGACGCAGAGCGAGATCCAGAACCACTCCGGCGGCGGGGTCGGCGGTCCGCTCGGCTTCGTCATCTACTTCATCGTCGCGCCGGTGACGTTCTTCCTGCTGCCGTACGAGGTGGCCGGCATGCTCGCTCGCAGCGGCCGGCAGAGCCGGGTTACGGCTCTCACCGGCCTGTGGATCCTGCTCCCCATCGTGGGCTCGATTGTGTGGTTCGTGAAGGTGCAGGGCCAGCTGAACGACTATTGGCACTCACTCGGCGCCTCCGACTGAGCGGTACCGATCAGCTCGGGATCGGGAACGGCGTCGCCACGGACGCGGAGGGGGCCGACGGCACGGACGGCAGCAGGGTCGAGCTATCGACGATGGGTGACGGGGTAGCGAGCGGAACCCGATCGCCGAACCGCGAGAACGTCAGCGTGCCCGGTCCGTCGGTGGCGCTGGTGGCGGTTGTGTCTGAGCCGGGTACGGCGGATGGACCCGGCTTGGGCCGCAGGTCGATCCGGAGCGGATAGGGCTTGCCCGTGGCGGACACCCAGAGCTTGGATCCCCGGTCACTCGTGACCAGCACCGCCCGCTCCCCGTCGAGCGAGGTGGTGCTGACCGTCGGGTCGATGGTGCCGAAGTCCTTTACGCCGGTCAGCTGGCTCGCGACCGAGGCCAACGTCAGGTCGGTGGTGTCCTTGTCGTCATCGTCGTTGGTGGCAAGCCAGGAGCCGACGTATTTGTTGCCCGCTCCACCGAACACGCGACTCGTCGAGGCATCGAGCTTGACGTACGACTTCCCGCCCACCGATACGGCCTCGGTCGTGTAGGTGCCGGCCTTGGCGCTCAGCGTGCCGCCGTCGGCCTGCGACTGCATGACGAGGCTGGCAGCGAGCGGCTTTGAGTCCGGGTCCTGGGTCTCGAACGTGCCCTCGATGTGTACGGCGCCCGCTCCGACCAGAGCCTCGGTTGCGTCCTTTGCCACCTGAGCCCCCGTTTTTCCGGCCTCGCCGTTGTCGGTGCCATCGATCGTCGCCGGGCCACCTGAGCTTCCGCAGCCGGCGAGCAGGGCGAGGGTGAGGGTGACAGAGGCGATAGCGACCGGGGATCGTGGATGCATGCTCTCCCCCTACCCACCCGGCCGGGTCACGAGGCCTGACGCGCAGCCGACAGAGCAAGGTGAGAAGTCGCTGGCGTGCGGCGGTGCTGCTCGTCGTGCTCGCGGCGGCCACCGCGGTCGGTCTGTACTGGCACTTCAGCGCCCAGGCCCCGGACGCGGAGCTGGCGTCACGTCCGGTGCCGCTCAGCCTGAAGGTCTACAGCGAAGATCAGGAGGCGTCGGTCGACCTGACGCTGACGGTCTCGCCGGACAACGGGTCCGGAAGCGAGGCGGACCTCTACCTCGCCGCGTCGACGACCAAGGACCTGCTGATCACCGCCTCCCTGCCGGACGACACCGCGTCGGGTCGCCGCTTCACCGAGCTGCCACGGAGCCGGACGGATGCCGCGGCCGGGCGCAAGTACGTCGCGGTCGTCTCCGCACCCGACGAGCTGCGTGAGCTCAACCGGGCGGGCGTGCTGTTCGCGTCCTTCCGGCTGCCGCCGGGCGCCATCACACACCAGCGCGGCACGTACGCGGCCCGGCTGCTCGCCGTCGGCCAAGGCGAGTCGGAGGCGATCTCGGGTGTCGCGTACCGGTCGACCGCGCGAGCCGACCGGGTCGAGGCCACGTCGCTCTACCTCGGGCCGGCCGTCGCGACGGAAGCCGACCTCGAGGCCGCGGAGGCGGACCCGTCGGCGCCGGTACGCACGTCCTTCTACGTCCCGGGGACGCTCAGTACCTCGGAGATCCTGCTGAAGGCCCGTGACGTCGTCGCCCACGGCGACGTGCAGCTGAACTACCCGTCGAACGGCACGCTGGAGGCGGACGCGTTCGTGTGGCGCGGTGAGTTCGGGGTGTCGCCGGAGCTCACCGTCATCTCCCGCGAGGCGACGAACCGCGCCAACCGCGACTCGTTCCTGTCCGGAGTCGCGCTCGCCTCGGCGGCCGCCGCCCTGATCGCGCTCGTGCAGGAGCTGCCCGACAGGTGGCGGCCCCTCCGCCGCAGGCGCCCGGAGCCTCCCGCCTAGCGCGCCGAGGGACGCTTGTTCGGCACGATCTTGTCGAGTGCGGCGAGGTCGTCGGCGGTCGGACGCCACTCACCGGCGGCGACGTTGGCCTTGACCTGCTCGGCCGACGTGGCACCGGCGATCACGGAGCCGACGGCCGGCTGCGCCGCGAGGGCGCCGATCGCGACGTCGACCAGCGAGACGCTGCGCTCGGACGCGTACGACTGCAGTGCCTCGACGACGTCGAACTTGTCGTCGGTGAGCGAGCCGGTCATGCCCCAGGCCGCGAGCCGGCTCTCCTTGGGCACCTCGGCGCCGCGCTTGTACTTGCCGGTGAGCACGCCGCTGGCCAGCGGGAAGTACGGCAGCAGGCCGACCCCGTACTCCAGGGCCGCCGGCACCACGTCGGCCTCGACGGTGCGGTCGAGCAGGCTGTACTCGTTCTGCACGGAGATGAAGTGTTCGTAACCCGAGGTGCGGGCGGTCCAGGCGGCGTGGGCGAGCATGAAGCCGGTGAAGTTCGAGCAGCCGATGTAGCGGACCTTGCCCTCGTGGACCAGCTCGGTCAGCGCGGCGAGGGTCTCGTCGATGGGGGTCGCGAGGTCGGGGAAGTGCAGCTGGTAGAGGTCGATCCAGTCGGTGCGGAGCCGGCGCAGCGAGCGCTCGACCGCCTTGCGGATGTAGCGGCGGCCGCCGCGGGCGCCCCAGTCCTCACCGTTGGCGCCGCGCAGGCTGGAGCCGAACTTGGTGGCCAGGATGACGTCGTCGCGCTTGCCGGCCAGCAGCTCGCCGAGGATCTCCTCCGACGCGCCGTAGCTGTCGGACGTGTCGAACAAGGTGATGCCGGCGTCGAGGGCAGCGGCGACCACCGGGCGGCTGGCCTCGAGGTCGATGCGCATGCCGAAGTTGTTGCATCCGATGCCGACCCGCGAGACCGCGAGCCCTGACCTGCCCAGCCGCTGCACTGCCGCTTCGCTCATGGCGCCTGACGCTACTGCGCCGCCGTGTTGCTCCGGCAGCCGCCCCGTGAGGCCGGCTCAGCCGTGCTTCGCGGCCGCCGCGTCGATCTCGGCCGCCAGGGCGATGTCGCGTTCGGTCACCCCGCCCGAGACGTGGGTCGCGAGCGTGAAGTGCAGCGTGCGCCAGCGGATGTCGATGTCGGGATGGTGGTCGGCCGCCTCGGCCGCGACCGCGACCGCGTCGACCACCGCGATGGCCGCCGGGAAGGTCGAGCACTCGACCGTGCGGTGCAGCTCCTCGGTGTCGCCGCTCCAGCCGGGCAGCCGTCCGAGAGCGTCCGTCACCTGAGCGGGGGAGAGAACCGGCGGGTTGGGCATGCTTCGGAGCATGACACTGCCGGGTTCCGCGGCCCGGCTCGTGGTCGGCGCCGCCGTGGTCGACGCCGCCGGCCGATTGCTGTCGGCGCAGCGAACCGCTCCGCCGGAGCTCGCCGGCAAGTGGGAGTTCCCGGGCGGGAAGGTCGAGCCCGGGGAGACGCCCGAGGACGCGCTCGTACGCGAGTGCCGCGAGGAGCTCGGCGTCACCCTTGCCGTCGGGGAGCTGCTCGGCGAGGTGGCCATCCCCATCGGGCGGCTGCAGGTGTTCCGTGCCCGGATCGTCGACGGTGTGCCGGCCACGCGGGTGCACTCGGCGGTGCGCTGGCTCGAGCCGGGGCAGTGGTTGACCGTCGACTGGATCGACGTCGATCTGCCGCTGGTCGAGCTGCTGATGGCGTGCGGCTGAGCTGAGCCGCTTGCGCCACCTCGGCGTGGGCACGGGAGCCGCATGAGCCCCGCGTCCGCCCAGCGCGCCAGCGCCGACGACCCTGACCCTGTCGACCGCAAGGACGACGAACCGGACATCGAGTCCGAGCAGGAGATGGACGACGCCTTCGACCGTCTGGTCAGCGAGGGCCGGACCCGGCTCACGCGCCCGTGGCTGCTGCTGGCGACGACCGGCCTGGTCGGAGGCATCGACGTCGGTACGGGGGTGCTGGCGTACCTCGTCGTGGAGAACCAGACCCACTCGACGCTGCTGGCCGGCCTCGCGTTCTCGATCGGCTTCGTCGCCCTGCTGCTGGCGCGCAGCGAGCTCTTCACCGAGAACTTCCTGGTGCCCGTCACGGCCGTCGTCGCCGGCCGGTCGTCGGTGGGCGGGCTGCTGCGCCTCTGGGGCGTCACCCTGGTGATGAACCTCGTCGGCGCCTGGGTCATGGCCTGGCTGATCATCACCGCGCGCCCCGATCTGAAGAGCACCGCTCTCGAGACCGGCACCCATTACGCGGAGCTCGGGATCAACCTGCGCTCGCTGGTGCTGGCCGTGCTCGCCGGCCTGGTGATCACGTTGATGACCCGTATGCAGCACGGCACCGACAGCCTCGGCGTGCAGCTGGTGCCCGCACTGCTCTTCGGCAGCCTGCTGGCCGCGGGGCAGCTCTTCCACTCGATCCTGGACTCGCTCTTCATGTTCGCCGCGCTGATCTCCGGGGCGCCGTTCGGCTACGCCGACTGGGCCGGCGCGCTGGGCTGGTCGGTGCTCGGCAACATCATCGGCGGCGTGGGTCTGGTGACCTTCCTGCGGCTCATCCGTGTGCCGCAGAAGGTGATGGAGGAGCGCGCCCGCAGCGCCGCCGACGGCGAGTGATGCGGTCCGGCTGTCAGTCGGAGGATCCGAGGTTCCTGCTCAGGAGGTGAGCGTCGCCTCGACACGGTCGCGCAGCGGCCAGCCGGGATCCTTCGCCACCGCGTCGGCGAGCAGCGCGACGGCCTGCTCGCGCTTGCGGCCGCCCGTGTGACGGGCACCCAGGGCCCACGCGCGGACGTACGCCGACGTGGCCGAGTCGGCATCCGCCCGACCGACGCGGCGCGCCGCAGCTGCCGCCCGCCGGTAGCGACCCTGCCGGCAGAAGCCCAGCGCCAGCACCTCCCACACCGCCAACGCCTTGGGCGCCAGGGTCCGCGCCTGGCCCGCGAGGGACATCGCCTCCGACACCCGGTCGTCGTCCGCATGCAGCAGCAGGGTGCGGGCCGCCCCGAGAGCGGCGACGGCCCGGAAGCGCTCGGGGATTGTGGTGTCGACCGCCATCGCGCTGGTGAGCTCGGTCAGCTCGTCGTGCCGCCCGGCGCTGGTGAGCTCGCGGGCCAGCGCGAGGCGTAACCAGTACTCCTCGGGATGCTCGGCGGCCGCCGCCCGTAGCGCCGCCACCGGATCGTCCGGGTCCCGAAGGGCGATCTCGGCCTCGGGGGAGCGCCAGGCCGGCCCGTTCTCGCGCGCCAGGGCCAACCACTCGCGGCCGGCGTCGACGTCGCCCCGCCGCGCCTCGACCGCCGCCAGGTACGCGGCCGCTTCCTGCGGCTGGTGCGCGGCGCCGAAGCTCGACATCAGCAGCTCGCGGGCGTCGTCCAGCCGGTCCTCGCGCAGGGCGAGCAGGCCGAGCGTGAAGGTCCACTCGCGTACGGGCGCCCCGAGGCTCTGCGCCTGCTCCATCGCCGCGCGGGCGGCCGGGATGTCGAGCACCGTCGGCGGGTCCCGCAGGAGCATCTCCGCGCGGAGCACGAGGGCGAGCCCCTGCAGCGCGGGCTTGGCCGCCGTGGCGACCGCGAGCTTGCCGTACTCCTGCGCGGCGTCCTGCAGCTGACCGGCCCGCGAGAGCCGGGTGGCCTTGGAGAAGCCGTACTGGAGCAGGACGTTGGACTCCAGGGCCTGCGCGACCTGCTCGCGTACCGGGTCGTCACCCGCGTCGGCCGGGGCACCGGCGGGCTGCTCCGGCTCCAGGGCCGGCTCGACGTCGGCCGGGAGCTCACGCCTGCGCTCGTACCGGTCCGTCACCGCCGTCGCCCCGACATCCCGCGTCCCTTCGATGATCTTCGAGCGGACCCCGCGTCCGGTGCGGTCATCATGCTCGTATGCCCGCCCGTCCGACCCTCTCCCGGCTGCCGGCCGAGCTCCCGCAGATCGTCCGGATCGTGATCGCGGCCCTGGTCGGCTGGCAGCTCGCCCTCTGGATCCTCGACGACGGTGGCGCCCACCCGCCGCTGTACGCGGCCATCGTCCCGCTGGTCGCCATGCGCGACGAGCCGTACTCGGCGCTCAACGTGTCGATCGACCGCCTGCTGGGCGTCGTCGCCGGGGTCTGCGTCGGGCTCGCGGTCGTGCACCTGCTCGGCGTCACCCTGCCCGCCGTGGGGCTGGTGATCGGGATCGGCCTGCTCTTCGGCGCCGTGCTGCGGCTGGGGCCGGCGCTCAACGTGCAGGGTGCGCTGTCCGGCCTGCTGGTCTTCACCAACCCCGATCCCGAGTTCTACGGGGTGTCGCGGCTGTGGGAGACGGGCCTCGGCGCCGGGGTGACCGTGGTGCTGTCGGCCGTGCTCTTCCCGGCGAACGCCCGCCGCACCTTCGAGGCCGAGCTCACCCACGCCGCCGACGACCTCGCCGACCTGCTGCGTCGCCTCGCCGAGCTGGTCACCGCCTCGCGTACCGGGCTGCCGGAGCCGGAGGCGGTCGCCGCCCTGCTCGATGCGGCCCACGAGCTCGAGGTGCGTACGCGGGCCCTGCCCACCACGCTCGACAGTGCGGTGACGGCGGTGACCCGCAACCCCCTGCGCCGGCGTGACCGGGAGCCGCTCGCGGCCCTGCGCCCCCGGGCCGAGCTCGGCGCCGACGTCGGTCGCGTGCTCGCCGTGCTGGTCGACGAGACCCTGGACCTCGCCACCCGTCCGGACCTGCGCCCCGGCTGGCCCGCGATGGCCAGGCCGCTGCCGGCGATCCTGCTCGGGACGGTCGGCACCGTACGCAGCCGGGTGCGTCCGCCGGAGGGCTCCGAGCCGGACCCCGCTGACCAGCTCGCGGCCGTCGTGGCGGACGTCCGCGAGTGGCAGCGCGAGGACCGCGACCGCCCGACCGCACTGCTGCGCCGGCCCGTGCACCGGCTGCTGGGAAGGCTCGGCGCGGACGTCGTACCGGTGATCGACGCGGGCTGAAATCAGCCCGTCGGCGCATCCACTACCCTTGACCTACGTGCCTGTGCGTTCTGACCTCCGTAACCTCGCCATCATCGCCCACGTCGACCACGGGAAGACCACGCTGGTTGACGCCATGCTGTGGCAGTCCGGTGCCTTCCGGGAGGGCCAGGACGTCAATGAGCGCGTCATGGACTCCATGGACCTGGAGCGCGAAAAGGGCATCACCATCCTCGCCAAGAACATGGCGATCCAGTACGGGGCCGGTGACGACGCCGTTACGCTGAACGTCGTCGACACCCCCGGTCACGCCGACTTCGGTGGTGAGGTCGAGCGCGGCCTGTCCATGGTCGACGGTGTGCTCCTGCTGGTCGACGCCAGTGAAGGCCCGCTCCCGCAGACCCGCTTCGTGCTGCGCAAGGCACTCGAGGCCAAGATGCCGGTCGTCCTCGTCATCAACAAGGTCGACCGCCCCGACGCCCGCATCGCCGAGGTCGTCGACGAGACGTACGAGCTCTTCCTCGACCTCGACGCCGACGAGAAGCAGATCGACTTCCCGATCGTCTACGCGAGTGCCCGGGCCGGGCGCGCGTCCACGAACCGTCCCGAGGACGGCGGCATGCCCGACTCGGAAGACCTCGAGCCGCTCTTCAAGGTGCTGCTCGAGACCATCCCGCCGCCCTCGTACGTGGAGGACGCACCGCTGCAGGCGCTCGTCACCAACCTCGACGCCTCGCCGTACCTCGGCCGGCTCGCGCTGGTCCGGATGGTCGGCGGCGAGCTGCGCCGCGGCCAGTCGGTGTCCTGGTGCCGGGTGGACGGCACGATCGAGCGCGCCAAGATCTCCGAGCTGCTCATCGCCAAGTCGCTGACCCGTGAGCCCACCGACGTGGTGCGCGCGGGAGACATCGCGGCCATCGCCGGCATCGCCGAGATCACCATCGGCGAGACGCTGGCCGACCTCGTCGACCCGGTCGCGCTGCCGGTCATCCACGTCGACGACCCGTCGATCTCGATGACCGTCGGCATCAACACCTCGCCGCTCGCCGGCCAGTCCGGCAAGAAGCTCACCGCCCGGCTCGTGAAGAACCGGCTCGAGCAGGAGCTGGTCGGCAACGTCTCGCTCCGCGTCGACCCCACCGAGCGTCCCGACACCTGGGAGGTGCAGGGCCGCGGCGAGCTGCAGCTCGCGATCCTCGTCGAGATGATGCGCCGCGAGGGCTTCGAGCTCACCGTCGGCAAGCCGCAGGTCGTCACCCGCGACATCGACGGCAAGCTGCACGAGCCCGTCGAGCGGCTGACCGTCGACGTGCCGGAGGACTACCTCGGTGTCGTCACCCAGCTCCTCGGCATGCGCAAGGGCCGCATGGAGCAGATGATCAACCACGGCACCGGCTGGGTACGCCTGGAGTTCCTGGTGCCGGCCCGCGCGCTGATCGGCTTCCGTACCGAGTTCCTCACCGAGACCCGCGGCACCGGCCTGCTGCACCACGTCTTCGAGCGCTACGAGCCGTGGGCGGGCGAGGTGCGCCTGCGCCCGACCGGCTCCTTGGTGGCCGACCGCAAGGGTCCCGTCACCAGCTTCGCGCTCACCTCGCTGCAGGAGCGCGGCACCATGTTCGTCGGCCCCGGCACCGAGGTCTACGAGGGCATGATCGTCGGTGAGAACTCCCGGTCGGACGACATGGACGTCAACCCGACCAAGGAGAAGAAGCTCAGCAACATGCGCTCGTCCACCAGCGACGAGCTCGAGCGGCTCATCCCGCACCGCGTGCTCTCGCTGGAGCAGGCGCTGGAGTTCTGCCGCGAGGACGAGTGCGTCGAGGTGACCCCCGGCTTCGTCCGCATCCGCAAGGTGCAGCTCGCGATGCAGGACCGCGAGAAGACCCGCTCCCGCTCGCGGCACCGCGGTTGATCCGGCGCCCCCTAGGCTGAGGGCATGACGCTGACCCCGGAGTCCGAGCCGTCCGGAGTGGCCGCGCCCACCGAAGGCGACGCGTTCGACGACCTCGTCGCCGAGGTCGAGGAGGCGGTCGACCCGCTGGGCGACACCGTCGACTGGACCCCGCTCGACCACCCCCACCGCATGCTGCTGGTGCACGCCCACCCCGACGACGAGGTGATCGGCACCGGCGGCACGATGGCCAAGTACGCCGCCGCCAACGCCCTCGTCACCCTCGTCACCTGCACGCTGGGTGAGGAGGGCGAGGTCGTCGTCGACGACCTCAAGCACCTCGCCGCGGGCCGGGACGACCAGCTCGGCCCCCACCGGATCGGCGAGCTGGCCGCGGCCTGCGAGGCGCTCGGCGTCAAGGACCACCGCTTCCTCGGTGGCCCCGGTCGCTGGCGTGACAGCGGGATGATGGGCGAGCCGACGAACGACCGGCCCAACTGCTTCTGGAAGGCCGACCTGCACGAGGCCTCGCTCGACCTGGTGAAGATCATGCGTGAGACGCGGCCGCAGGTCGTCATCACGTACGACGAGAACGGCGGCTACGGCCACCCCGACCACATCCAGGCCCATCGCGTCGCCGTCATGGCGTTCGACCTCGCCGGCGAGCCCGGCTTCGCGCCTGAGCTGGGCGAGCCGTGGCAGCCGGCGAAGCTGTACTACCACGCGGTGCCGCGCTCGCAGTTCTACGAGGGCATCGCTGCGCTCAAGGAGAAGGGCGTCGAGACCGGCTTCGAGGAGATGGACGAGCCGTCCTTTATCGTCGACGACGATGCCGTCACCACCGCGATCGACACCGTCGAGCAGGTGCCGGCGAAGGTCGCCGCGCTCCGGGCGCACCGCTCGCAGATCGCGGTCAACGACGTCTTCTACGCCATGGCCGACGGGGGGCCGCGCGCGATGTTCGCGTACGAGACCTTCCGGCTGGCCCGGGGCGAGCTCGGGACCCCCGCCGCTGATGGGCGTGAGGACGATGTCTTCTCGGGTGTGCACGAGTAGGTCGGCGATTGGGCCGATCGGTCCCGCCGGTTGCTGCAGTCGGCAGCCCGAACCGCGCCTTGAGTCCCGTAAGGGCGAACCTGCTCTGCCATCCGGGTGAGATACCTCGGCCTGAGCGACCCTGGCGGCTAGCCTGGTCACTCTGGGTTACCGGTGCGGACGTTCGCGCCGCAGGGTCCGAGGAGGTCCGGTGGAGAACGGTTCGCGCGCGGCACAGGCACAGACGCAGGGACAGCTGCGGCAGGAGGGCGCGGTCGACACCGTCGGCTACGCCGCCGACCCGCGTATTCGCAGCTTCGGTGGCGGGTCGTCGGTGCTGGCCGCCCGCGCCTCCGACGTCGGCGCCTATCGCGAACGCCGCCGCCGGCGCCTGCTGCTCAAGATCGGCCTCGTGCTGGCCGTCCCGGTCGCGTTCCTCTGGTACCGCTACCTGACGGGCGACCCGTTCAACGTGCTGGCGCTGCCGCACGTCGACATGCTGACGCTCTTCCCGATCCTCATCCCGGTCGCCATCATCGGCGCCGTCGTGATGCCGCCGATCCTCAGCGGACGGTCGCCGCACACGACCTATCAGCCCGACCAGATCGACGTCCGGCTGAGCGACGTCGTCGGGATCGACGCGATCCGCGAGGAGGTCGTCCGCTCGCTGAACCTGTTCCTCTCCCACCGCGAGTACACCGACGCGATGGGTGGCCGGCCCCGCCGCGGACTGCTCTTCGAGGGTCCCCCCGGCACCGGCAAGACCCACCTCGCCCGCGCGATGGCCGCCGAGGCCCAGGTGCCGTTCCTGTTCGTGTCGGCGACGGCGTACCAGTCGATGATGTACGGCTCGACGGCCCGCAAGATCCGCAGCTACTTCAAGGCGCTGCGCAAGACGGCGCTGCGTGAGGGCGGCGCGATCGGCTTCATCGAGGAGATCGACGCGATCGCCGGAGCCCGCTCGGGCGTGAGCGGCATGACCGGCCGGCTGAATCCGGCGTCCGCCTGGGGACGCGGCGGCCTGGCGCGCAACGCGTCGATGGTCAGCGGCACCGAGGGCATCGTGAACGAGCTGCTCGTGCAGATGCAGTCGTTCGAGGACCCGACCGGTGGCCAGAAGATCGCCGGCAAGGTCATCGACGGGGTCAACCGGCTGCTGCCCGCGCAGCGCCAGATCCGCAAGCCGAAGCCCCCGAAGCCGAACGTGCTGATCGTGGCGGCCACCAACCGCGCGGATTCGCTGGACCCGGCGCTGCTGCGTCCCGGCCGCTTCGACCGCCGGCTCACCTTCGACCTGCCCGCGAAGGCAGCCCGTCGCCAGCTGATCGACCACTTCCTCATCCGGCGCTCGCACGGCCCCGAGCTCGCTGACCCTGAGCACCGCGACGTGCTCGCCGCCGTCACCTCCGGCTGGTCGCCGGCGAAGCTCGAGCACCTGATGGACGAGGCCCTGGTCAATGCGGTGCGCCGCGGAGCGGATGAGATGAACTGGAAGGACGTCGAGTCGGCCCGGCTCACGTCCGAGGTCGGCCTCGGCGCCCCCGTCGAGTACACCGACCACGAGCGCCGGCTCATCGCCACCCACGAGGCCGGTCATGCGACCGTCGCCTGGCTGGTGGCCCCCGAGCGCCGGCTCGAGGTGCTGACGATCATCAAGCGCGGCGGCGCGCTCGGCATGCTCGCCCACGGCGACCGCGAGGACGTCTTCACCCGCAGCCGGGCCGAGCTGCGCGGCCACATGCAGATCGCGTTCGGCGGTCAGGTCGCCGAGGAGCTGTTCTTCGGCGACGTCTCCACCGGGCCGGCCGGCGACCTGGCGTACGCCACCCAGGTGGCGTCGCAGATGGTCGGAGCCGCCGGCATGTCGGGCTCGCTGGTCTCCTTCGCCGCCGTGCAGGACGGCGGCTTCATGAGCACCGACCTGGTCGGCAAGGTGCTCGGCGACGGACCTTCCCGCGAGCGGGTGGAGCAGCTGCTGGACGAGGCCAAGGCGGTGGCGCGCGGACTGCTCGCCAGCAACCGGCATCTCGTCATCGCCCTGCGCAACGCGCTGCTCGCCCGCGAGGAGCTCGTCGGGTCGGAGATCACCGCCGTGCTCGAGGAGGCCTCCGCGGCCGCCGGCCCGGTCGTGGACCTGCGCGAGAGCCCTGGCGTGACGGCGGTGCCGGCGGAGCGCGCCCCGGCCGAGTAGTCCCTCCGGTGGCGCCCGCCTCGTGCGGGTGCCGCCGTAGGCTCGCAGGGTGCCGCAGGAGCTCCCCGACGACGAGCCGGGTCGTGCGTTCCTGATCACCGCTTACGTGGTGCTCTTCCTCGGCGGCGCCGTCCTCGGACTCTTCGGGGCCCTGCTCCTGCCGTACTCGGCCGACTCGACCATCACCACCACCGTCCCGACCGGCGGCAGCACCGGGGCGCAGGCCGCAGCCCAGCTGGTCGCGGCCCACGGCGGTGGTGCGGGACAGGTGCTCTCGGTCGGCCTGCTCTTCACGCTGATCGCCAACCCGCTGCTGAGCTGGGCAGGCATGCGGATGGCGGGCACCCGGCTCGCCGGCTTCCTGCCGCTCGCCGGCTGGCTGCTGGTGGTGCTGCCGCTCGCGACCAGCCGCGCGACCGGCTCGGTGGTGCTGCCGAGCGGCGCCCGGAGCTTCGCCTTCCTGCTGATCGGTGCGCTCGCCTTCACCGCCGTCGCGGCCCTCGGGCGCCCGACCCGCGGGATGTCGGTCCTGCTGGGCCAGCCGTTGGCCAAGCCGCAGCCCGCTCCGGCGCCGGCCCGGCATCCGCTGGCCAAGCCGCAGAGCTCCGACCCGAAGTCGGGCGGCGCTCGTCCGCGGTCGAAGGGCGGCAAACGCCGCTAGAGCCGACGCCGGCACCCGTGACCAATACGATCACGCCGTGAACTTCGGCGTATGGCTTCCCGCGATGAGCGGGCTCACCGATGCGGGCGTGCTCGACGCGGTCGCGACCCAGCTCGAGGAGCGGGACATCGACTCCGTGTGGGTGGGTGAGCACCTGGTGCTCTTCGACGACTACGCGTCGTCCTACCCGTACGCGGCGGACGGCCGGCTCCCTACCGGCGGCGACGCCGGTCTGCTCGAGCCGTTCACCGTGCTCACCTACCTCGCCGCCCGCACCACGCGGGTGCGCCTCGGCACCGCCGTGATGCTGCTGCCGCAGCGCAACCCGGTGTACACGGCGAAGACCACCGCGTCGCTCGACTTCCTGTCCGGCGGCCGGCTCGATCTCGGCATCGGCGTCGGCTGGCTGCGTGAGGAGTTCGAGGCCGCGGGCGTGCCGTGGGAGCACCGCGGCCGGCGCACCGACGAGTACATGCGTCTGCTCCGCACGCTGTGGACGGAGGACCCGTCGGCGTTCGACGGCGAGTTCTACTCCCTCGCCGAGTGCCGGATGCACCCGAAGCCGACCCAGCAGCCGCCGCCCATCCACATCGGTGGCGAGTCGGACGCGGCCCTGCGCCGGGTGGCCAAGCACGGCGACGGGTGGTTCACCTTCAACCGGCCGCCGGGCGAGCTCGCGGAGCCGCTGGCCCGGCTCGACGAGCTGCTCGCCGAGAACGGCCGCGACCGCAGCGAGATCACCGTCTCGGCGTGTCCGTACATGCACGGGCTGACGCCCGAGATGGTCGAGCAGTACGCCGCGGCCGGGGTCGACCAGGTCGTCGCCCTCGTCTTCGCGTTCGACCAGGCCGGGGTGGAGCCGGCGTTCGCCGGGCTCGACGCGTGCCGCGAGGCCGCCCGCTCCGCCTGAGCTTGAGGTCGTTTTCGCCCCGGGCTATACGACCACAACCTCAGCGGCCACAACCTCAGAGGGACGGGTGGCGGTCCGCCCACGGGCGGGCGCGCTCGAGCTGGCCGGAGACCTGGAAGAGCAGGTCCTCGCGCCCGTACGCGGCCACCAGCTGCACCCCGACGGGCAGCCCGTCCGGCGACCAGTGCAGCGGCAGCGAGATCGCCGGCTGACCCGACACGTCGAACGGGATCGCGAAGCCCGACATCGCCCCGAGCCCGGGATAGATGTCCTCGAGCGGGTTGTCGCCGGAGAGCGTGCCGAGCACCGGCGGCACGATCGCCATCGTCGGGGACAGCAGCAGGTCATACGCGCTGCTGATCCCGGCGATCTGCCGGCTCCACTCGGCGAGCTGGTCGACGGCGCGGGCGTGGTCGATCGCCGACGCGGCCCGGCCGGCGGCGACCATCGCGGCCGGCAGCGGCTCGAGGTCGGTGACCGTGATGCCGAGCCGCTCCTCCCACAGCGCGATCTCGTACGCGAGCCCGACCCCGATGACGATGGTCGTGGCCATGGCATGAGGGCTGGCCAGGGCGGAGCCGGAGAGCTCGACGACCTCGTGCCCGAGCGAGGTGAGCAGGTCGGCCGCGCCGCGGGCCGCGGTCACGCACTCGGCGTCGACGGGACCCCCGCTCGGCAGGTCGAGGAACATCCCGATCCGCAGCCGGCGCGGATCCTCGGCGACGTCCTGCACCCACGGACGGGTCGGCGGGGGAGCTGTGTGCAGATCACCGGGTACGGGCCCGGCTGTCCAGTCGAGCACCGCGGCGCTGTCGCGTACCGAGCGGGTGAGCACGTGCTCGTACGTCAGCGGTCCCCAGTACTCGCCGTGGTCGGGCGCGAGCGAATTGCGGTCGCGGCTCGGCTTGAGGCCGACGAGCCCGCAGCAGGAGGCGGGGATGCGGATGGAGCCGCCCATGTCGTTGCCGTGCGCGGCCGGGACGATGCCGGCGGCGACGGCCGCCGCCGAGCCGCCGCTGGACCCGCCGGGGGAGCGGTCGAGGGCCCACGGGTTGTGCGCCGGCCCCCAGCCGAGCGGCTCGGTGGTGGACGACATCGTCAGCTCGGGCACCTTCGTGCGGCCGAGCAGCACGAAGCCGGCCTGCCGGTAGCGACGGGCCAGCTCGGTGTCGTGCGGCGCGCGCCAGGCGTTGCCCTTCAGCGACGCCAGGCCGTGGGAGTACGGGTCACCCTCGGAGTGCTGGACCGCGTCCTTGAGCAGGAACGGCACCCCGCGGAACGGCCCGTCGGGCAGCTCGCCGGCGGCTTGCGTACGCGCCCGGTCGAAACTCTCCGACACCAGCAGCTGCAGCTGCGGCTCGAGCGTCTGCAGCCGTTCGATGGCGGCGTCGACGAGCTCCGCCGCACTGATCTGCCCGGTACGGACGAGCTCCGCCTGGGCCGTGGCGTCGGCCCAGCGGAGCTCGTCCTTCGTCGCGTCGGTCACCGGGACAGACAAGCACCCGGTGTTCGCGCGGTCAGCGCGGGGGGATCAGCGGCAGCGGGTCGACCGCGTGGCCGTACTTGTAGATCTCGAAGTGCAGGTGCGGCCCGGTCGAGTTGCCGGTGGAGCCGACGAGCCCGATGGTCTGGCCGGCCTTCACCTTGGTGCCGGGGTGCACGAAGATGTACGACTGGTGGCCGTAGCAGCTCTTGAAGTTCGAGTCGCGCACGATGCAGGTGTAGTTGCCGTAGCCGTAGTACCAGCCGGCCTGGCTGACGACCCCGTTGGTGGCCGCCTTGATCGGCGTGCCGATCGGTGCGTACAGGTCGATCCCGGGATGGCTGCCGGAGAACCCCTGCGAGAGGGTGCCCTTGCCGGCCAGCGGGTTCCAGATGAGCTGGGCCGGTGAGCAGGCGCTCAGCGTGAGGGCGGTGGCGGCGCCACCGGCGGCCAGCATCCCGATCTTGACGCCGTGCCGGGTGGGGCTCTTTGCAGTGGTGGACGGCCGTTTGAAGCGCGTCTGCACCTTCGACAATCCGAAAGCGGGCATGCGTTTTCCTCCCAGTCGCCTGCGAGGTCAGCTGACGGGTTCGGACTGGGATAGCCCGGCCGGATCGCTCCGACTTCACCCCGTGCCACGACGCTGCCGGAAGGCATCGACGCGGCGGTTGGGTCCCCCGCTCCCGCCCGGTGTACGTAGGGACCCGCGCGGCGTGGGCGGGATTCGGCGTGCCGCTGCGCGGGTGACGGCGGGCACGGTGTGCCTGCCAGCAAGCACTCAACCAGATGCGCATGTGGGTGTCATCGCGTTGATCTGATGCGTGGGTCACGCCGTCGGGTGCCCCGATCAGGCAGGAAGCTCAGCGTCTGCGTCGTACGCCCTCGTCGGCGTCGGCCGCCGCCAGCAGCTCCGCCACCCGGTCCGCGTCGTGCCGCAGCAGCCCGCTCGTGACGCGTACGTGATCGCCGGCGAGGGGCCGCACTGTGAACGGCGAGCCCGCCGCCACCCCGATGCCGTTGGCCGCCATGGCCAGCAGGACGGACTGCTCGTCGTGCACGGCGACCCAGGTGTTGATGCCGTCGCCGCGCGGGGCCGACAGCCCCCGAGACGCCAGCGCCGTCAGCAGCGTCTCGCGGCGCCCGGTGTAGATGTCGCGGGCCCGGGCGACGGAGGCCTGCGTCGTCGGGTCGCGCAGCAGCTCGAGCAGGACGTGCTGGAGCATGCGGCTGGACCACCCCGGCCCGAGCAGCCGGCGGTCGACCAGCGGACCGATGACCCGCTCCGGCCCGGCCATCGCCGCCAGCCGCAGGTCCGGGCCGTAGCACTTGGAGAAGCTGCGGATGAGCACGGTGGCGTCGGGGAGCCACTGCCCGAGGCTGACCGGGGCGCTCTGGGCGATGTCGCCGGAGTGGTCGTCCTCGACGACGAGCGTGTCGGTGGGGCGCAGCAGGTCGGCGAGCTCCGCGGCCCGCTCGCGCGTCAGGCCGGCGCCGGTCGGGTTGTGCGCCCGCGGCTGGAGGAAGACGGCGACCGGTTCGGAGCGCAGGCCGGCGGCGAGTGACTCCGGCGTCACCCCGTCCTCGTCGAGGTCGAGGGTGATGAGCACGGCGCCGACCAGCTCGAGCAGGTCGAGCAGCGGGGGATAGGCGGGGTTCTCGATCAGCACGTGGCTGCCGAGGTGCACCTGCTCGCGGACGATGCGGTCGAGGGCATCCATCGCGCCGTCGACGACGGTCAGCTGGTCGGGCTCGTACGGCCAGCGCTCCCGCAGCGTGTCCTCGAGCTCGGGGATGACGGGGTCGTCGTAGTAGTCGCGGGTGTGGTCGGCGAGCGTCACGCGGCTGATGGCGGTGGCCATGTCGGGCAACAGCGCGAGGTCCGGAGTGCCGGTGGACAGGTCCAGCGCGGGCCGGCCGGGGGAGCCCATGGTGCGCCGCACGCGCCAGACCGAACGGGGCGACTGCTCGTCGTTGACGAAGGTGCCGCGCCGGCCCTGCGGATTGATGAGCCCGGCGCGGGTGAGCATCGCCCAGGCCTGGCTGACCGTCGTCGGGCTGGTGCCGAGCGCGGCGGCCAGCTCGCGGACGGTGGGCAGGCGCGTGCCCGGCGTCAGCTCACCGCCGCGGATGAGGCGGCCGACCGCGCCGGCGACCCCGCCGGGGCTGCGCTCCTCAACGGCGGGAACGATGACTTCGAGCACGCGGGTCACCGTGACAGTCACCGCCTCGATGACGCAGGTGGCACGCCCGGACGCGTAACACGACGTAACAATTCAACCCTAGACACGCTTTGTACTAGCACATAACGTCTGAGCCTGTCACCGGCACCGCCACGAGGAGATCGCTTTGGTTGCGAACACCATCCGCGCCGCCCTGGTCCAGACCACCTGGACCGGCGACAAGGAGACGATGATCAAGGCGCACGAGGAGTACGCGCGGGAAGCCGCCGCTGCCGGCGTCAAGGTGATCTGCTTCCAGGAGCTCTTCTACGGCCCCTATTTCTGCCAGGTGCAGGACTCGGCCTATTTCGACTACGCGGAGTCGATTCCCGGCCCCACGACCGAGCGTTTCCAGGCTCTCGCCAAGGAGCTCGGCATGGTGATGGTGCTGCCGATGTACGAGCGCGAGCAGGAGGGCGTCCTCTACAACACCGCGGCGGTGGTGGACGCCGACGGCAGCTACCTCGGCAAGTACCGCAAGACGATGATCCCGCAGGTCGCCGGCTTCTGGGAGAAGTTCTACTTCCGTCCGGGCAACCTCGGCTACCCCGTATTCGACACCGCCGTGGGCAAGGTCGGCGTCTACATCTGCTACGACCGCCACTTCCCCGAGGGCTGGCGCGCGCTCGGCCTCAACGGTGCGCAGATCGTCTTCAACCCGTCGGCCACCAGCCGCGGCCTGTCGAACTACATCTGGCGCGTCGAGCAGCCCGCCGCTGCCGTCGCCAACCAGTACTACGTGGGCGCGATCAACCGGGTCGGCATCGAGGAGCTCGGCGACGACGACTTCTACGGCACGTCGTACTTCGTCGACCCCGAGGGGAAGATGGTCGGCGACGTCGCCAGTGACGGCTCGCCCGAGCTGGTCATCCGTGACCTCGACATGGACCTGATCAAGACGGTGCGCGACCGCTGGGCCTTCTACCGCGACCGTCGCCCGGACATGTACGGCGACCTGACGAAGGCCTGACGGGTCTCGGGATGGCAACCACCCTCATCTCCGGCGGCACCGTCGTCAGCGCGACCGGCCCGTATCCGGCCGACGTGCTGATCGACGGGGAGACGATCGCCGCCCTGTACGCGCCCGGCACGGCCACGGGCGTCACCGCGGACCGCACGATCGACGCCACGGGCAAGTACGTCGTGCCGGGCGGGATCGACGTGCACACCCACATGCAGATGCCCTTCGGTGGCACCGAGGCGAGCGACACCTTCGCCACCGGCACCACCGCGGCGGCGTGGGGCGGCACGACGACGATCATCGACTTCGCCCTGCAGCGTCACGGTGAGGTCGTGCAGGACGGCCTGGCCTCGTGGCACGAGAAGGCGGCCGGCAACTGCGCTATCGACTACGGCTTCCACATGATCCTCGGCGACGTCACCCCCGACGCGCTGAAGGCCATGGACTCCCTCGTCCGTGACGAGGGCGTGACCAGCTTCAAGCTCTTCATGGGCTACCCGGGCGTCTTCTACAGCGACGACGGGCAGATCCTGCGGGCGATGCAGACGGCGCGGGCCAACGGCGCGACGATCATGATGCACGCCGAGAACGGCATCGCCATCGACGTGCTCATCGAGCAGTCCGTCGCCCGCGGCGACACCGACCCGATCTTCCACGGGCTCACCCGCCCGGAGGCGCTCGAGGCCGAGGCCACCACGCGGGCGATCTTCCTGGCCGAGGTGGCGAACGACGTCCCGCTCTACATCGTGCATCTGTCGGCGAGCCGGGCCCTCGACGCGGTCGCCGCCGCGCGCAGCACCGGCCGCAACGTCTTCGCCGAGACCTGCCCGCAGTACCTCTACCTGACGCTGGAGGACCAGCTCGGCGCCCCCGGCTTCGAGGGCGCCAAGTACGTCTGCTCGACCCCGCTGCGCAGCAAGCACGAGCACCACTCGCGCGACCTGTGGTCCGGCCTGCGGCGTAACGACCTCGCGATCGTCTCGACCGACCACTGCCCCTTCTGCTTCAAGGACCAGAAGGAGCTGGGACGCGGCGACTTCTCCAAGATCCCCAACGGGATCGGCGGCGTCGAGCACCGCATGGACCTGACGTACCAGGGTGTCGTCAGCGGCAACCTGTCACTGGCGCGCTGGGTCGAGACCTGCGCGACCACGCCGGCCCGGATGTTCGGGCTCTACCCGCGCAAGGGCGTCATCGCGCCCGGCTCGGACGCGGACGTCGTCATCTACGACCCCAACGGCCGCACCGAGATCGGCGTCGCGAGCCACCACATGAGCATGGACTACTCGGCCTACGAGGGATACGTGATCGACGGCCACGTCGACACCGTCCTGTCGCGCGGCTCGGTCGTCGTCGACCAGAACACGTTCTCCGGCCGCCTCGGGCACGGCAATTACCTGCCCCGCGGCCTCTCACAGTACCTCATCTGAGTTTTCGAACCGAAGGACGTAGCAACACATGGATCGCATCGGCCACTGGATCTCCGGCCAGCACCGGCCCGGTACGTCCGGCCGCACCCAGTCCGTCTGGAACCCGGCGACCGGGCAGGCCCAGGCCGAGGTCGACCTGGCCAGCGTCTCCGAGGTCGACGCCGCTGTCGCCGACGCGCTCGCGGCGTTCCCCGGCTGGTCCGGCAAGTCGCTGGCGGCCCGTACCCAGGTGATGTTCCGCTTCCGGGAGCTGCTCGACGGCAACCGCAAGGCGCTGGCCGAGGTGGTCTCGCGCGAGCACGGCAAGACCGCGGGCGACGCCGAGGGCGAGCTCGCCCGGGCGCTCGACAACGTCGACTTCGCCTGCGGCCTGTCCGAGCTGCTCAAGGGCACCTTCTCGGACAGCGTCTCCACCGGCATCGACGTGCATTCGATACGCCAGCCGCTGGGGGTCGTCGCCGGCATCACGCCGTTCAACTTCCCGGCCATGGTGCCGCTCTGGATGATCCCGACGGCGATCGCGTGCGGCAACACGTTCGTGCTCAAGCCGTCCGAGCGTGACCCGTCGGCGTCGCTGTTCATCGCCGACCTGCTGCGCCAAGCCGGGCTCCCGGCGGGCGTGGTCAACGTCGTGCAGGGCGACCGGGAGGCCGTCGAGCGCCTGCTCGAGCAC
Organism: Frankiaceae bacterium; assembly: GCA_965199805.1. Taxonomy (GTDB): domain Bacteria; phylum Actinomycetota; class Actinomycetes; order Frankiales; family Frankiaceae; genus DATAZK01. The sequence continues at coordinate 2,858,263 of CBDATO010000001.1, forward strand.
CCCGACGTGCAGGCGGTCAGCTTCGTCGGCTCCACCGACATCGCGCGGCACATCTACACGACCGGCACGGCTCACGGCAAGCGCGTGCAGGCGCTCGGCGGGGCGAAGAACCACATGGTCGTGCTGCCCGACGCCGACCTGCGCCTCGCGGCCGACTCCGCGGTCTCGGCGGGGTACGGCTCGTCCGGCGAACGCTGCATGGCGGTCTCCGTCGTCGTCGCGGTCGGTGACATCGCCGACCCGCTGGTCGCGGCCATCGCCGAGCGGCTGCCGAACATCCAGGTGGGCACCGGCACGGGCGGCGCCAACGAGATGGGTCCGCTGATCACCGCCCAGCACAAGGACAAGGTCGCCGGCTACGTCGCCGGAGCTCCCGAGGAGGGCGCGACCGTGGTCGTCGACGGCCGTGAGTCGCCGGCGGCCGAGCGGGACGGCTTCTTCCTGGGCGCGTCGCTGCTGGACCACGTGCAGCCGGGCAGCAAGGCGCACGTCGACGAGATCTTCGGCCCGGTGCTGTCGGTGGTGCGGGTCGACACGTACGAGCAGGCCATGGAGGTCGTGCACTCCACTCAGTACGGCAACGGCGCGGCGATCTTCACCCGCGACGGCGGCGTCGCCCGGCGCTTCACCAACGAGGTGCAGGCCGGCATGGTCGGCGTCAACGTGCCGATCCCGGTGCCCGTCGCGCAGCACAGCTTCGGCGGCTGGAAGGGCTCCCTGTTCGGCGACCTGCACATGTACGGGCCCGAGGGCATGCAGTTCTACACCCGAGCCAAGGTCGTGACCACCCGCTGGCCCGACGCCTCCACCTCGTCGGTGAACCTCGGCTTCCCGCAGACGAACGGCTGACGGGAGTGACGGACCCCCGTGACTCCACCTTCGAGGACCAGCCGATGGACTTCGGCGTGGTCCTGCAGACCAACCCGCCGGCCTCCCGCGTCGTCGAGCTGGCCCGCCAGGCCGAGATGCACGGCTTCAGCCACGCCTGGACCTTCGACTCGCACCTGCTGTGGCAGGAGCCGTTCGTCATCTACAGCCAGATCCTCGCGGCCACCCGCAAGATCACAGTCGGCCCGATGGTCACCAACCCGGCCACCCGCGACTGGACGGTCACGGCCTCGCTGTTCGCCACGCTGAACGACATGTTCGGCAACCGCACGGTCTGCGGCATCGGACGCGGCGACTCGGCCGTCCGCGCCACCAACGGCAAGCCGACGACGCTCGCCACCTTGCGCGAGTGCGTCACGACGGTCCGCGAGCTGGCCAACGGTCGCGAGGCCGATTACAACGGCGGCCGCGTACGCCTGCCCTGGGCGAGCAAGAGCGAGCTCGAGGTGTGGGTGGCCGCGTACGGGCCGAAGGCACTGGCCCTGACCGGCGAGATCGGCGACGGCTTCATCCTGCAGCTCGCCGACCCCGACATCACCGCCTGGACCATCAAGACCGTGCGTGAGGCCGCCGAGCAGGCCGGTCGCGACCCCGACTCGATCACGATCTGCGTGGCAGCACCCGCGTACGTCGGCGACGACCTGGCGCACATGCGCGACCAGTGCCGCTGGTTCGGCGGGATGGTCGGCAACCACGTGGCCGACATCGTCGAGCGGTACGGCAGCGCCGGCGATGTGCCCGCCGCCCTCACCGACTACATCGCCGGGCGCAAGGGCTACGACTACAACGAGCACGGCCGGGCGGGCAACACGCACGCCGACTTCGTGCCGGACGAGATCGTCGACCGCTTCTGCATCCTCGGCTCCCCGGCCGAGCACCTCGCCCGCCTGCGTGAGTTGCGTGACCTCGGGGTCGACCAGTTCGCCATCTACCTTCAGCACGACGGCAAAGCCGAGACACTCGAGGCCTACGGCGAGACCGTCATCCCCGGGATGCAGCCCCGAAAGGACGCCCGACTCTCATGACGACCACCGAGCCCACGTCGCTCGACAGCGAGCAGACCACTCTCAACCCGCGCTTTCCCGGTCGCAGCGAGGCCTGGATCACCGATCACGAGCACGTCTTCCACTCCTGGTCGGCGCAGGCCACGCTCGACCCGATCGTGGTCGCGGGCGGCAGCGGCAGCTGGTTCTGGGACGAGCAGGGCACCCGCTACCTGGACTTCTCCAGCCAGCTGGTCAACCTGAACCTCGGCCACCAGCACCCGGCGCTGGTGAAGTCCATCGTCGACAAGGCGCAGCAGCTCTGCACCCTCTCGCCGGTCTTCGCCGAGCCGAGCCGCAGCCGGGCGGCCGAGCTCATCGCGAGCCACGCCCCCGAGGGCATGAACAAGGTCTTCCTCACCACGGGCGGCGCGGAGGCCACCGAGCACGCCGTACGCATGGCGCGCCAGTTCACCAAGCGCCCGAAGGTGCTGTCGGCCTACCGCAGCTACCACGGTGCGACGTCGACGGCGATGCACCTGACCGGTGACCCGCGGCGCTGGGCGAACGACACCGGCAACGCCGGCGTCGCGCACTTCTTCGGGCCGTACCTGTATCGCAGCCCGTTCTACGCCGAGACCCCCGAGCAGGAGTGCGAGCGGGCGCTCGCGCACCTCGAGGCGGTCATCACCCTCGAGGGGTCGCAGACCATCGCGGCGATCATCCTGGAGACGGTGGTCGGCACCAACGGCATCCTGGTGCCGCCGGACGGCTACCTCGCCGGCGTGCGTGCGCTCTGCGACAAGTACGGCATCGTCTACATCGCCGACGAGGTCATGGCCGGGTTCGGCCGCTGCGGCGAGTGGTTCGCCGTCGACCACTGGGGCATCACGCCCGACCTCATCACCTTCGCCAAGGGCCTCAACTCGGGCTACATCCCGGTCGGCGGGGTCGTGCTCAACGACGCCATCGCCGAGCACTTCGACAACCTCGCCTACCCGGGCGGCATGACGTACTCCGCCCACGTGCTGGCCTGCGCCTCGGCGGTCGGCAGCATGGAGGCGTTCGAGACGCCGACCTTCGGCAACGACGAGCAGCTGCTGCCGTACGTGCGCCGGGTGGGGGAGGAGCTCGTCCGCCCGGGCCTGGAGAAGATCGCGGCCGCGCACCCGTCCGTCGGCGAGATCCGCGGGCTCGGCATGTTCTGGGCGATCGAGCTCGTGAAGAACCCGCAGACCCGCGAGCCGCTGGTGCCCTACAACGCTGCCGGGGCGGATGCTGCTCCGATGGCCGAGCTCGTCGCTGCCGCCAAGGCCAAGGGCATGTTCCCGTTCACGCACTTCAACCGGATGCACGTCGTCCCGCCGTGCAACACCTCCGAGGACGACCTGCGCACCGGCCTCGCGATCATCGACGAGGTGCTCGAGCTGGCGGACAAGCACGTACCGCTCGAGGCGCGATGACGGAAGATGCCGTGACACCGACGTCGCCCGCCGTCTCACTCGGCCGTCCGGTCCTGGAGCTCGAGGACGTCAGCCGCTCGTTCCCCGGCTCGAAGGCGCTGACCGGCGTCTCGCTGTCGGTCGAAGCCGGGGAGATCCGCGCGCTGCTCGGGGAGAACGGAGCCGGCAAGTCCACGCTCATCAAGATCGTCACCGGGGCGATCGCGTCCGACACCGGCGTGGTGCGGATCGGCGGCGAGGTGCTCAAGCGCGCCACCCCGCGGGCGGCGCAGGCGCTCGGGGTCCGCGCCATCCACCAGGAGCGGCAGATCGCCGGCGACCTCACCGTCGCCGAGAACGTCTACCTCGAGGCCGCCCCGCGTAACGCCGCCGGCTTCGCGACCCGCCGCGCCGCGATCGTGCGGGCCGGCAAGCTGCTGGCCGACCTCGGCATCGACCTGGACCCGGCGGCGAACGCCGGCGCCCTCACCGCGGCCGAGCAGCAGCTCATCGAGCTGGCCCGGGCCGTCTCGGCGCGCGCAAAGCTCGTCATCATGGACGAGCCGACGGCCTCGCTGCACCCTGACGAGGTGGTCACGCTCTTCCGCGCCGTGCGCCGGCTCGAGTCCGACGGCGTCGCGGTGCTCTACGTGTCCCACCACCTCGACGAGGTCTTCGAGATCGCCGACAGTGCGACGGTGCTGCGCAACGGCGCCCACGTCGCGGACGTCGGCATCCGGGCGCGCGGGCCGCAGGCGCAGGCGACGCCGGACGCCGCTCCGCTCACCACCCGCGAGGAACTGGTGTCGCTGATCTTCGGCCGTGACGTCAGTCGCACCCGATTGGCGCGCGAGGTCACGAAGCCCACTCCGGCGCTGGTCGCCACCGGCGTCAGCCTCGGCCGCGCGTTGAAGCCGGTCGACGTCACCGTGAACTACGGCGAGGTCCTGGCGCTCTCCGGGGCCAGCGGGGCCGGCTCCTCGGAGCTGGCATCGCTGCTCGCCGGCGTGGCCAGCCCGAGCAGCGGCGAGATCCGCCTGGTGTCCGGCACCCGCGACGTCAAGGTGAAGGGCCGCGACCGTGCGGTCGAGGCGGGCATCGCCTACCTGCCGGCCAACCGCAAGCGCGACGGCCTGCTGCTCGAGCGGTCGATCTCGGAGAACCTGCTGATGGTCCCGCAGCACGGGCTGGGCGACCTGTTCTACTGGCCGCCCACCGGGCGCCGGTTGAGCAGCCGCGCTGTCGCCGACGGCAACGTCAAGGCGGGTGACGTCAGCAACCGCGTGATGACGCTCTCCGGTGGCAACCAGCAGAAGGTCATCCTGGCGCGCTGGATGCTGGCGGGCAGCCGCATCCTGGTGCTCGACGAGCCCACCGCCGGCATCGACGTGGCGTCCAAGTTCGAGATCTACCGCCGGCTGCTCGACCTGGCGGCGGAGGGCTTCGCCGTCGTGATCGTGTCGAGCGACTACGAGGAGATCGCGTGCCTGGCCGACCGGGTGCTGCTCATGCGTGACGGGGCCATCACGGCCGAGCTCGACGGGGCCGAGTCCACCGCCGAGGAGCTCTACCAGCGAGAAATGGCGGGTGCGGCATGAGTTCCAACCTGGACTTCACGAAGGCCGACCCGGCACCGAGCCCTGACGCTGCGGGCGCCGCACCGGCAGGCCGGCCGGACCCGGGCAAGCCCGCTACCCCGCGCGCCTCGTGGGTGGCGAGCCTGCACCTCGGCACGTTCATACGGACGGCCCTGCCGCTCGTCGTGATCATCGTCGGGCTGTCCTGGTACACCAACAGCCAGAAGTCGACGTTCCTCACCTCCGGCAACATTCAGGACCTCATCGGTGCCAGCGCCGTACTCGGCCTGCTGGCCATCGGCCAGACGTTCCTGCTGGTCGGAGGACAGCTCGACCTCTCCGTCGGCAGCGTGGCGTCCTTCATCGGGGTGCTGGCGGCGAAGGAGTTCGCCAGCGGCTGGAACGCGTGGGCGGTGATCGCCTCCTGCATCGCGCTGGGTGCGCTGATCGGCCTGGTCTGGGGCGTGATCGTCGTCGCCCTGCGGGTGCCGCCGTTCATCCTCACGCTCGGTGGCCTCGGGATCTTCTCCTCGCTCGCCCTCGTGATCGCAAACAACCGCCCGATCCCGCAGCTCGACCACCTCAACACGCTGGGGTTCGGCAACACCTGGGGCCTGCGGACCGCCACAGTGGTCTGGCTGATCGCCGTCCTGCTCGCCATCGTCCTGCTGCACTTCACCCGCTTCGGACGCAGCACGTACGCACTCGGCTCCTCCCCGCAGGCGGCCTTCCTCGCGGGTGTCCCGACCAAGCGGCTGACCGTCAGCCTCTTCGTCCTGAACAGCAGCCTCGCGGCGCTGGCCGGCATCGTGCTGATGTCGCGGCTGGCCGCAGGTGACCCCCGCGGTGGCGCCGGACTGGAGCTGCAGGCCATCGCCGCGATCGTGCTCGGCGGTGCCGCCCTTGCGGGTGGCCGCGGCAGCATCATCGGCAGCACCCTCGGCGTGCTCGTCTTCGGCGTCGTGACCGTGTCGCTGACCTTCCTGGACATCGCCGGCGCCTGGCAGCAGCTCGTCTCCGGCGGCATCCTCGTCGCGGCGGTGACGCTGACGGCCGCGGCCGACATGTACTCGGCCCGCAGAACCGGGGGTCAGAGCGGCGGACGTACCGGCGCCATGTGGCAGAAGATGGTCAGCCGTCCACCGCGTATCCCCAAGAACGCCGGTTCCGCGTGACCGGACCCCGCACATCCGCTTGAATCCGTAACTGCCCACCTCTCACCGTTCGGCCCAGGCTCTCCAGCGCTGCAGATGCCCGCCCCGCCCCACCAGCAGTGACCCCGCCGCCCCGGTGGTCCCTTCCGGATCACCCGGGCACCTTCGAGCCGCACCCGCGGCCTCGCATCTGTAAGGAGCTCCTCCCCATGGCTTCAAGCCGACCGGCCGGACCGTTCTCGGACGACTCGAGCGTCTTCACCACGTTGTCGACCCCGCTGCAGCGCCGGCAGTTCCTGCGCGGCCTCGGGGCGATCGGTGGCGCCGCCGCCTTCGGCAGCTTCCTCGCGGCCTGCGGCTCCTCGAGCAGCGGCTCGAACGCGAGCCCGACCGGTGGCGCCTCGGCGTCGACCTCGGCCGCCTCGGGCAGCGACATCGGCAAGGGCAAGACCATCGCCGTCGTCCTCAACGGCAACAACGCGTACACCACCTACCTGGCGGCCGGCGTGCTCCACGCCCTCGAGGGCACCGGCTACACCTTCAAGGGTGTGCAGAACGACTTCGACTCCTCCAAGGAGCTCAGCAACATCCAGTCGCTGCTGAACCAGGGCGTCGCCGGCATCGTCGTGCTGCCCGTCAACGCCGACACGATCGCCAAGGCGGCGCAGCTCGCGTCGGCCAAGAGCGTGCCGTTCGGCAACGCGCTCTACCCGGGCAAGAGCGACGCGGACAAGTACTTCACCGGCGTCGCGTCGCTCGACTCGGTGAAGGGCGGTGAGCTCATCGGTGACTACCTGATCAAGAACGGCAAGAAGGGCAAGGTCATCGTCGTCCAGGGCATCGTCGGCCAGGGCTTCTCCGAGCGCATCGACCAGGGCTTCGACTCCAAGATCAAGGGCAGCGGCTTCGAGGTCGTCGTCCGGCAGCAGGGCATGTACGACCGCCAGAAGGCGATCGACATCGTCCAGGCCGGCATCGCCGCCAACCCCGACGTCACGGCGATCGTCAGCCACGCGGCGTCGATGAGCGACGGCATCGCCTCGTTCCTGAAGCAGAAGAACCTCACGAACATCACCCACATCTCCAGTGACGGTGACGACGAGATGTTCACCTACTTCGGCACCCCGTACCTGACGGCCGACCGCTACTACTCGGCGGCCCAGACCGGAGTCATCGCCACCCAGGCCGTGCGCGCGAAGCTCGAGGGCAAGGAGTTCCCCTTCGCCACCGACATCGACCAGATGATCATCACGGCCGACACCTACAAGGCCGAGCTCCAGAAGAACCCGTACGACTACCCGCAGTACAAGGACCAGGTCAAGGACCTCTAGAACCGGGACCTCTGAGCCGTCGGGCGCCGTGGCCGTGCAGGCCGCGGCGCCCCACTCGCCACCGATCTCAGGAGACATTCATGAGCAACGTCGAGAGCCCGAAGGACGGTCACGCCGAGGCGGTGGCCGAGGTCCGCAGCGGCCACTACGTGCCGATCATCGACATCGCCCCGTTCCTCGCCGGTGACCCGCAGGGCAAGGCCGATGTCGCGGCCGCGATGAAGGACGCCTGCGAGAACATCGGCTTCCTGCAGATCGTCGGCCACGGGGTCGACCCGAAGCTGATCGACCGCGTGTACGAGCTCAGCCAGGCCTTCTTCGACCGCCCGCTGAAGGAGAAGGTCACGGTCACCGCGCCGTCACCGGACCAGGTGCGCGGCTACTCGGCGGTCGGTGCCGAGGGCCTGTCCTACAGCCTCGACGAGGTCGCCCCCGGAGACCTCAAGGAGTCGTTCAGCATCGGCCCGCAGGCCGTGGGCGACGACGCGTACTTCACCGCCCCCGAGGCCGGTCCGCACTTCGCGCCGAACCTCTGGCCGGAGGGGATGGACGAGTTCCGTCAGGCGTACGAGGAGTACTTCGCCGTCATGGCGACGCTCAGCGAGGACCTGATGCGCATCTTCGCGGTGGCGCTCGAGCTGGACGAGGAGTTCTTCACGCCGCTGCTCGACCGGCACATCAGCATGTTCCGCACGCTGAACTACCCCGACCAGGCCGACGAGCCGGCCGAGGGACAGCTGCGGGCCGGCGCGCACTCCGACTACGGCAGCCTGACGATCCTGCGCCAGGACAGCGCGCCCGGAGGCCTGCAGGTCCGCGACCTCACGGGGCAGTGGCGCGACATCCCGGCCACCGAGGGCGCCCTCGTCGTGAACATCGGCGACCTGATGATGCAGTGGACGAACGACAGATGGACCTCGACGATGCACCGCGTGGTCAACCCGCCGCGTGACCGCGCCAGCGGCAGCCGGCGCATCTCGCTCGTCTTCTTCCACCAGCCCAATTACGACGCGCTGGTCGAGTGCCTCGACAGCTGCCGCGACCCGCAGCACCCGCCGAAGTACGAGCCGGTCACCTCGGGCGACCACCTGTACAGCAAGTTCGTCAAGCAGAGCACCTTCGGGGCGGGGGTCTAGCGGTGGCGGGCACCCGCCTGTCCTTCACGAGCATCCTGACCCCTGACGTCGTCGGGCTGTCGGAGTTCTACCGGCAGCTCTTCGGCCTCGCAACGGTGCCGTCGCTGGACTCGCCGCACTTCCGCGGGTTGCGCAGCGAGGGTGTGGTCATCGGCTTCAGCGGGCCCAGCGCGTACGAGCTGCTGAACCTGCCGAAGCCGGACGAGGGCGCGTACGGCGTCACGAGCTTCGTCACCTTCGACGTGGCGACCCCCGACGAGGTCGATGCGCTGACCGAGGCGGCCGTGGCCGCCGGCGCGACGCGGCGGTGGGGGCCCGGCGAGACGTATTACGGCGCCCGGCAGTCGACGCTGCTCGACCCCGAGGGCAACGGCTTCCGCATCAACTACCTCGAGATCGAGGAGATCGCGGCCGGCGACTGACGCCGGTTCGCCCAAGGACTCCGCCGCCTCGGCGCAGATTCGGACATCAACGGCACGGCTGACCGCAGATGCGGTTAATGTGGCCGGGTGCCGCACTTCCCGATCCGCGAGGCCGCCGCGCTGCTCGGCGTCAGCGACGACACGGTGCGGCGCTGGGCCGACAGCGGCCGCATCGAGACGACGACGCAGGCCGGCCGGCGGGTGATCGACGGTGCGGTCCTCGCCCGGTTCGCCCGGGAGCAGGCCGCCGCGTCACCGACCGGCAGCGAGGGCACCGAGCTCATCGCCGGCGAGTCGGCGCGCAACCGGATGCGCGGGCTGGTCACCCGGGTCGTCCGCGACACCGTGATGGCGCAGGTCGAGATCCAGGCCGGGCCGTTCCGGATGGTCTCGCTCATGAGCCGCGAGGCCGCCGACGAGCTGGGCCTCGAGCCGGGTGTGCTCGCCGTCGCCGCGGTCAAGGCCACCAACGTCGTGGTCGAGGTGCCGCAGCGCCCGGCCCGCTTCGACTGACGCATCTCGACCGCATCGACTGCTGCGTCCTGCATCCCCGCCGTCCCCGATCAACCGAAAGCAAGTGACGATGTCCCGCGCCCTCCGTCTCGCCGTGGTGGCACTCGCCGCCGCTGCTGCCCTCACCGCCTGTGGCTCCTCCTCCACCGGGGGCAGCGGCACGAATCCCACGCCCACGTCGGCGGCGTCGAGCGCTGCGCCGACGGCATCGGCGAGCGCGTCCCAGGCCACTGCCGTCACCGGCACCGTGACGGTGCTGGCCGCAGCGTCATTGACCGAGGCGTTCACCACCCTGGGCCAGGAGTTCGAGAAGGCACATCCGGGCACCACCGTCCGGCTGTCGTTCGGTGCCAGCAGCGACCTCGCGCAGCAGATCACGTCGGGTGCGAAGGTCGACGTCTTCGCCTCCGCCTCCCCGAAGAACATGCAGCAGGTGATCACCGCAGGTGACGCAAAGGCCTCCACCGACTTCGTCAGCAACGTGATGGAGATCGCCGTCCCGCCGAGCAACCCCGGTAACGTGACGAAGCTCGACGACCTGGCCAGGAGCGGCCTCAAGGTGGCGCTCTGCCAACCGCAGGTGCCGTGCGGCTCGGTGGCTGCCACGGTCTTCGCCAACGCCAAGATCACCGTCAAGCCCGTCACCCTGGAGGCCGACGTCAAGTCGACGCTCACCAAGGTGACCACCGGCGAGGTCGACGCGGGCGTCGTCTACGTCACCGACGTGCGCTCCGCCGGCAGCAAGGTGAAGGGCATCGAGATCCCTGCCGACGTGAACGCCTCGACCAAGTACCCGATCACCGTGCTCGACGACGCCCCCAACGCGACGGCCGCGCAGGCCTTCCAGGCTTACGTCCTGTCCGACGCGGGCCAGAAGGTGCTCGCCGACGACGGGTTCGCGAAGCCCTGAGCGGGCGGCGGGAGCGGCGCGGCCGGCGCGCGGGGCCGCGTGGCGCGCCGGTCCTGATCGCCGCGCCGGCCCTGGTCGGCGCGGCGTTCCTGCTCGTCCCGTTGATCGCGCTGCTCATCCGGGCGCCGTGGCGAGGCCTCGGACGGTTGCTGTCCGACCCCGGGGTCTTCACGGCGCTGCGGCTGTCGCTGGAGTGCGCGAGCATCGCGACGGCGATCTCGCTGGTGGTCGGGGTCCCGCTGGCCTGGGTGCTGGCCCGGGTGCCCTTCCCCGGCCGCGGCCTGCTGCGCGCCCTCGTCACCCTGCCGCTCGTCCTGCCACCGGTGGTCGGCGGTCTGGCCCTGCTGCTCGCCCTCGGTCGCAAGGGCGTGATCGGGCAGTACCTGGACTCCTGGTTCGGCATCACGCTGCCGTTCACGACCGCCGGGGTGGTCGTCGCCGAGACCTTCGTGGCGCTGCCGTTCCTCGTCATCACGGTCGACGGCGCCTTCCGGTCGTTCGACCGTGACCTCGAGGAGGCCGCCGCCACGCTGCGCGCGTCGCGGCTGACCATCTTTCGCCGGGTCACGCTGCCGCTGATCGGGCCGAGCCTGCTGGCGGGTACGGCCCTGTGCTGGGCGCGCGCGCTCGGGGAGTTCGGCGCGACGATCACCTTCGCCGGCAACCTCCCCGGCACCACCCAGACGATGCCGTCCAAGATCTTCCTCGCCCTGCAGACCGACCCGGAGGCGGCGATCGCGCTCAGCCTCGTCCTGCTCCTCGTGGCCGTCGCGATCATGGTCGCGCTGCGGGAGCGCCTGCGCGGTGGGGTGCTGTGAGCGAGCTGGTAGTGCGGGCGACGGTGCGCCGCGGCACCTTCACGCTCGACGTGGAGTTCACCGCGCGCCCGGGCGAGGTGCTCGGGGTGCTCGGGCCGAACGGGGCCGGCAAGACCACGCTGCTGCGGGCCCTCGCCGGGCTGCAGGCGATCGACGCCGGCCGGGTCACCCTGGGAGAGCTGGTCTGGGACGACGCGGCCGCGGCCGTCTTCGTGCCGGCGGAGCGGCGGGCGGTCGGCGTCGTCTTCCAGAACTACCGGCTCTTCCCGCACCTGTCGGTACGCGACAACGTCGCCTTCGCCGCCCGGGCGGAACGGCTCGGCCGCAGGACGGCGCTCGAGCGGGCCGACGCGTGGCTGACCCGGCTCGACCTGACCGACTACGCCGCCCGCAAGCCGGCGCAGCTGTCGGGCGGCCAGGCGCAGCGGGTGGCGATCGCCCGGGCCCTCGCCTCCGAGCCGGAGCTGCTGCTGCTCGACGAGCCGCTCGCCGCACTCGACGCCCGTACCCGGCTCGAGCTGCGCGGCTCGCTGCGCCGCCACCTGACGACCTTCGCCGGGCCCACCCTGCTCGTCACGCACGATCCGCTGGAAGCCATGGTGCTCACCGACCGGCTGCTGGTCATCGAGGGCGGCCGCATCGTGCAGGTCGGGTCACCCGCCGAGGTCGCCCGTCGGCCCGCCACCCAGTACGTCGCCCGGCTCGTGGGGCTCAACCTGTACGCGGGCCGGCTGACGTCGCCCGGCGTCGTGCGCCTCGAGGCCGGCGGCGAGCTCTTCGTCCCGCGCGACGCGGCGGCCGGGCGGGTGCTGGTCGCGCTCCGGCCGGCCGCCATCGCGGTGCACCGCCGGCGTCCGGAGGACTCGAGCCCACGCAACGTGTGGCCCGGCCGCATCACCGGGCTGGAGCTGCTGGTCGACCGGGTGCGCATCCAGGTCGAGGGGGATCCGCCCGCCCTCGTCGACGTGACGCCCGACGCCGTCGCCGAGCTCGACCTGTCGGCCGGGGCCCCGGTGTGGCTGAGCGCCAAGGCCACCGACCTCGACGTCTATGCCGACCAGGAAACCCGTGCCGACCAGGAGACCTATGCCGACCTGGACGCACCCGTCGTGGCCGAGCCGGGCTGACGGGCGTCGCCGGCCTCGCGCACCAGCTCGGCGAGCACGTCACCGAGCCCGATCACGCCGACGAGCGTGCCGTCGGACTCCGTCGCGCGGGCCAGGTGGGTGCCCTGCCGGCGCATGTCGGCGAGCACGCCGCCGAGCGTCTCCGTCGCGTTGACGTGCGGCAGCGGGCGTACCCACTTCTGCCGGACCGGCGAGTGCCGCAGCACCGGATCGGTCTCCAGCACGTCCTTGAGGTGCAGGTAGCCGATGAGGTCACCGGCGTCGTCGGCGATCGGGAAGCGGGAGTAGCCCGTACGCACCGAGAGCTGCTCGACCTCGGCCGGGGTCACATTGGTCGGCACCGACACCAGCGCGCTGCTCGGGATGAGCACGTCACGGGCGGTGCGCGTCTCGAAGTGCAGTGCACCGGCGAGCAGGCCCAGCTCGGAGGCGTCGAGCAGCCCCTCCCGGTGCGACTCGGCGATGAGGCCGGCCACCTCGTCACGGGTGAAGGCGCTGTCGACCTCGTCCTTGGGCTGGATGCGCAGCAGGCGCAGCACGAAGTTGGCGATGTGGTTCAGGCCGGAGATGAACGGGCGCAGCACCCGCACCAGGCCCATGAGCATCGGCACCAGCACCAGGGCGGCGCGCTCGGGTCCGGCGATCGCCAGGTTCTTCGGCACCGTCTCGCCGAGCACGACGTGCAGGAAGACGACGATGAGCAGTGCGATGACGAAGGCGATCGGGTGCACGACCGCCTCGGGCGCACCGAGGGCGTGCACCACGTCCTCGAGCAGACCGGCGACGGCGGGCTCGGCCACCGCGCCCAGCCCGAGCGAGGCCAGCGTGATGCCGAGCTGCGCGCCGGCCAGCATCAGCGAGACCTGCTCCATCGCGACGAGCGTGGTGCGCGCCCGGCGTGACCCGGCCTGCGCCAACGGCTCGATGCTGCTGCGCCGCGAGGAGATCAGGGCGAACTCGGCGCCGACGAAGAACGCGTTGACCGCCAACAGGACGAGGGCGACGAGGATGCCGAGCGCCGGGCTCACGAGCGGCCCGCCGTGGCCGGCTTCGTCCCGGCCGGCTCGTCGGCGGGCTCCAGCGGCATCAGACGTACGCGATCGACCCGGCGTCCGGCGAGGTGCGTGACGGTGAGGCGGGCCTGATCGAGCTGCACCGCATCACCGACCTGCGGGAGCCGGCCGAGCCGGTGCGCGAGCAGCCCGCCGAGGGTGTCGTAGGCCCGGTGCTCCGGGATGTCGACGCCGATCCGGGCGGCCACCTCGTCGGGACGCAGCAGGCCCGACAGCGACCAGCTGCCGTCGCGCCGGCGCTGCACGGGCGGGCCGTAGCGGTCGTGCTCGTCCGACACCTCGCCGACGAGCTCCTCGACGAGATCCTCCAGCGTGACGAGCCCGGCGGTGCCGCCGAACTCGTCGACGACGATCGCCATCTGCAGCGAGGTCGTACGCAGGGTGTCGAGCAACGGGTCCAGATGCAGGGTGGACGGCACGAACGGCACGGTGACGAGGTGGGCGCTCACCCGCTCGGTGAGGCGCAGCTCCTCGCGGACCGACACCGCGTGCCGGATGTGGATGACGCCGAGGACGGAGTCGGCCCCTGTCTGGCGGCCGTCCTCCTGCACCGGGCCGTCGGCGGCGACGACGGGGAAGCGGGAGTGGCCGGTGCGCTTGGACGCGGCGATGACGGTGGCGAGGGAGTCGTCCTCACGGACGCTGGTGATGAGCGAGCGCGGGGTCATGATGTCGTCCGCGACCTTGTCGCCGAAGACGAGCGACTGCTGCAGCAGCGTGGCGGTCGAGTCGGGCAGGGTGCCGAGCTCGGCGGAGCGGGCGAGCAGCGACGACAGCTCCTCGGGCGAGCGCGCCGACGCGAGCTCCTCCTGCGGCTCGACCCCGACGGCGCGCAGCAGCCGGTTCGCCGTCGTGTTCAGCAGCTTGATCGGCAGAGCCATGACCCGGGTGAAGCCGCGCTGGAAGCCGGCCACCCGATGGGCGGTGGCCGCCGTACGGGCGATGGCGAGATTCTTCGGCACGAGCTCACCGAAGATCATTGTGGCGGCCGTGGCGATGACGAGGGCGATCACGACCGCGATCGCCGTGACGGCACCGGCCCCGACGCCGAGGCCACGCAACGGCGATTCGAGCAGGTCGGCGATGGCGGGCTCGGCGAGGAAGCCGATGCCGAGATTGGTGACGGTGATGCCGAGCTGGGCGCCGGACAGCTGGGTCGACAGCGTGTGCAGCGCTCCGAGCAGCCGGCGCGCCGACCGGTCGCCCGCCTGCGCCTCCCGCTCGACTGCCAGCCGGTCGACGGTGATGAAGGAGAACTCGGCGGCGACGAAAGCACCGCAGGCCAGGACGAGCACCACGCTGATCGCGAGCAGGACGACGGACATCAGCCGGAGGCCCGCAGCCGAGATGTCATCTCGTCGAGTGTATGGAGCGTGTGCGCTCCCGCGCGCCACTTCTGCGGGCATCACGCAGCCGCGCGGCCCGTACACGGCGCCGAACGGCCCAGGCGGACGCGTCCGACCGGCGCAACTTCGGCTCCGCTGCGTCACGCCGGGTGGGCAAGGCCGCTTTGGCGTCCATGACGATCGCTTCCCGGCTCCGCAAAGACCGTTCGGGCTCGTCCACCTCGTCGTGCACCTGCGGCCACACCGCCGAGGCGCACAGCCACTACCGCCGCGGCGACGACTGCGCGCTGTGCTCGTGCGAGGCGTTCCGTCCCGGTGCGGCGGCCGTCCCCGTCGAGGGTGCGCCAGCGCCGCGGACGGCGCTGCGCATCGGCTGACCGCGGGTGACTGCTGCGGTGCTCGATCGGCGACCCGGGCACTCTAGGCTCGTGCCATGACTTCGATCGACGGCGCAGAGGCCGGGGACCCCGCTCTCGCGGAGTTGCAGGAGCTGCGTCAGAGCATCGACAACATGGACTCCGCCCTCGTCCACCTCCTCGCGGAGCGCTTCAAGATCACGCAGAAGGTCGGAATCCTGAAGGCCCGCCACGGGCTGCCGCCCGCGGATCCCGCCCGCGAGGTGGAGCAGGCGCACCGGCTGCGCTCGCTGGCCGTCGAGTCCAAGCTCGACCCGGAGTTCGCCGAGAAGTTCCTCAACTTCATCGTCGCCGAGGTGGTCCAGCACCACGCGGCGATCGCCGCCGCCCGCGTCGACGACTGACGGCGGTCCTGGCGCGGCTGTTCACCCGACGTTGCGGCTACGGTCACCCCCGGCAGGGCGGCCGGCGGGCACCGTGGGCTCGTGGTGAGCGAACCGTGAGCAGCTTCCTGCGGGCTCGGCTCGTCGCCGGCGGGGCGATGGCGCTGGGCGCCGCCGTCTGGATCGCCCGCGGCCTGCACGCCTGGGCGAATCCCGCAGACGTCTACGCTGACTGGCGCTGACGTCGCGGCCGAGGACTATCGACCGGATCGGTCCAGGTGGGGCAGGGCCCAGGGCTCCCCGAGCTGCCGGTCGAATTCGCGTGGGTCGAACGGGGAGAGGCCGCCCGCGGGATACGGGGTCACCTCGCCGAGCAGGACGACGCCATCCACGTCGTAGAGGTCGACGCGGATGAAGTCGAACGGCCCACCCATCCGCCGCGCGATGTCCAGCATCTCGTCGTAGCGCTCCGGTCGGGGCAATGCCGGCCCGAGCTCGACCCGCTGGCGGATGTCCAGCGGCGTCCAGTCGCCCGTGTAGTAGCGGCGACTGGCGTCGGACGACCTCAGCCGATTGGTGTCGTGCGCGACCAGCACGTAATGCACCTGGCCGGCATAGGTGAAGAACTTGTAGTCGACCAGGGGCCTGCCGTCGCCGAGGCGCTCCTCGACGAGGAAGACGTGCTGCGCCGAGCGGTAGGCCCACTCACCCCGTCCGGCACCCTGCTCGTCCTCCAGCCAGTCGCGGGTCTTCGCCTTCAACGCGGTGATGTCCGAAGGGCGCCCGGAGCCGAAATGGACCTTCCGGCTGCGGTGGTTGGGCTTGAGCACCCAGGCGTCGGGCAGATCGAGTGCGTCGAGTTCCGCCAGGTCGGTGCCCGACCACAATGTCCTCGCCACCGGAATGCCGAGTTTCTCGGCTTCCGCCTTCATTCTCAATTTGTCGCACGTCCAGACGAGAAGAGGACGGCGGTCGTGCAGGATTCGCCAATTCACTTTCTCGTTGAAGGTGCGGGGCCGGCGGAAGTGCCCGAGCCGCCGCGTGAATCCCAGGTACATGACGTGGCGGCGCAGGCGCAGCGGCAGCCGGTAGATCAGTCGGGCCATGGCGTCCTTGACGACCCGGCTCACCTGCATCGGACCTCCCTGTCTGAATGTTTCCGGGGGCCCCGTGGCCCACGACCGGACGCCCAACGTTCACGGCCGGTTCAGAAAGGCGGTCGGCCGCGGGCGATACGGTCGTCGTGCCGGTCTCATCCTGCCGAAACTTGCGCCGCGGTAGGTATCGCGTCGCCGGAAACAAACGAATTCTGCAGACGGATTGCCTCCCGAGGGACGACAGTCGGCTCCATTCGCATCGGACCCGCAGAACCGAGAGGAAGACGTGACCCTGACCTCGTCCGACCCGTCGATCACCGTGTCGCGTAGGGCGCAGGAGCAGGCGGCGTACGAGCGGAGCACCGAATGGCAGCGCCTGCACGGCGGACGCCGGCCGCGCGTCGTCTACCTCGGCCACGTGGCCCAGCTGTCGGGAGCGGAGCTGGCGCTGCTGCGCCTGCTGCCCGCCGTCGACGGGGTCGACCGGCACGTGATCCTCGCCGAGGACGGCCCGCTGGTCGGCCGCTTCGAGCAGGAGGGCATCGCCGCCGAGGTCATGCCGATCGCCCCGCGCACCGCGCAGCTGCGCAAGGAGAGCGTCCGGCTCGGCCTCCCGCTGCGGTCGCTGGGCGACACGCTCGCGTACGCCCGCCGGCTCGCCAGGCGCATCACCGAGCTCGAGGCCGACATCGTCCACACCAACTCGCTGAAGGCGCACCTCTACGGCGGGCTGGCCGCGCGCCTCGCCGGGGTGCCGCAGGTGTGGCACACCCGTGACCGCGTCGCGCCCGACTACCTGCCGATGCCCGCCGTACGCCTGGTTCGATCCGCGGTACGCCACCTGCCGGCCGCGGTGCTGGCCAACTCCGATGCGACGCTCGAGACGCTGAAGCTGCGGAGGGGCCTGCGGCGCGTGCTGGCCAACCCGGTCGTCACGGACGACCGGGCACTGCCGCACGAGCGCCGTACCCGCGGCGCCTTCACCGTCGGCCTCGTCGGCCGGCTGGCCCCCTGGAAGGGTCAGGACGTCTTCCTGCGCGCCTTCGCGCAGGCGTTCCCCTCCGGGCCCGAGCGCGCAGTCGTCATCGGCGCCGCCCTCTTCGGTGAGGACGAGTACGCCGCCTCCTTGCCGAAGCTCGCGGCCGAGCTCGGCGTGGCCGACCGGGTGGACTTCCTCGGCTTCGTCGACGACGTGCCCGCAAGGCTGGCCCAGCTCGACGCCCTCGTGCACTGCTCGACGACCCCCGAGCCGTTCGGTCAGGTGGTGGTGGAGGGCATGGCGGCGGGCCTACCGGTCATCGCCGCCCGCGCCGGCGGCCCGGCCGAGATCATCGCGGACGGGACGACCGGCCTGCTGACGCCGATGGGAGACGTCGGCGCCCTGGCTGCCGCGCTGGGCTCGCTGGCCGCCGACCCGGCGTTCGCCGCCCGACTGGGAGCGGCGGCGCAGGCCGAGAGCCGGCGCTACCGGGCCGACAGCATCGCGCGTCAGCTGACCGACATCTACTACGAGGTCCTGCAGCCGAACGCCTGACCCGGCGAGGTCAGCTGCAGTACTTCTTCGACAGGAAGCACGGCGCGCCAAGGCCGTGGGGGTTGTGCCCCGACGTACCGCCGACGGGGTACAGGATGAAGTCGCGGCCGACCCCTTCTGCCCGGACCTCGCACGTGTAGGCCTGCGTGCCGTGGACGGTGCAGGTGACGCCGTACGGGTCGGTGTGCAGGACGACCTTGTCGTTGCCCGAGGTGCCGAGGCGGTACGTGACGACGATGGTGTCCTCCTGGCGGAACGTGGAGATGTTCAGCTCGGAGTACAGGCCGATGTTGTTGCCGGGCGTCACGACCGTGGGCGAGACCTGCGAGCTGAAGTCCTTACGGCTGTTCGCACACGCGACCACGCCCCGGTTGGAGACACACTTCTCGCCGCCGTTGTTGTGCGCGGACTCGAAGTAGAGCGTCTCATTCGTCTGGTTGTGGATCGAGTAGCTGATCGAGTAGCCGAGGGCAGAAGCCGGGCCGGCTGCAACTGCACCGAAGCCGAGGGCGGTGACGATCAGGACGACAAGAACGCCGATCCGGGACGACGGGCGCAGCCGCGACGGACGGCTGCCGGCGGGTCGCGTGGTGCGGGACATGAAAGACCTCCGGGAAGCTCAGGCACGGGCAAGGCAAGCGTCACAGCCCGCCCGCGGCCGGTCGAGGGACCTAGGTGCACACCCATCCGGCTTGCCGCCGGTCACGGGGTGGCGATGCCCCGCAGCCGGCCGATGGCCAGCCGATGCGCTTCCGGCGTCCCGAGCAGGCGCAGCCCCGCCGCGGCGCGCTTGAGCAGCAGGTGGGTCGGGTGCTCCCAGGTGAAGCCGATGCCGCCCATCATCTGCAGGCAGCGCTCGGTGGTCGTGATCGCCACGTCGGCGCAGACCGCCGCCGCGAGGTGCGCGGCGAGCGCGGACTCGTCATCGGCCGCGCTGTCGCCACGGTCCAGGCCGGCGGCGGCGTAGCGGGCGACCGCACGGGCACCGGTCTGCTCGGTCCAGAGCTCCGCGGCGCTGTGGCGCAGCGCCTGGTAGGTGCCGAGCGCCCGGCCGAACTGGAAGCGGGTGCGCAGGTGCTCGCACGTCACGTCGAGGGACTGCTCGGCTGTGCCGAGCTGCTCACTGGCGAGCAACGCGGTGGCGGCGAGCAGGCCGGACCGCAGCGCGTCCGTCGCGGCTGGGCCCCGGGCGAGCACGTGCGCCTCGACGTTGTCGAGGGCGACGGTGCTGACCGGCCGCGTCATGTCCAGCGCCGGGCGGGTGATGACCCGTACCCCCGCGGCGCCGGTGTCGACGAGCAGCAGGACCGGGTCGTCCTCGGCCGACGCCGGGACGAGCAGGCGCTGACAGCCCAGGACGCCGATCACCGCCTCGACCTGTCCGCTCACCCGGCCGTCGGGGGCGAGGCGGCACCCGGGATCGCCGCCGGCATCGAAGGACCGGCTCGACCTCACCAGCGGCGCCACGACCACGTCACCGGACGCCATCGCCTCCAGCAGCGGCCCGACGACGTCGGCGGCCGCACCGGTCGCCAAGCCGGTCAGCGTCACCGTGGCGGCGACGGCGCTGCTCAGGGCGGGGACCGGCGCGACCGCTCGGCCGAGCTCCTCGAGGGCGACGGCCATGTCCGCGGCTCCGGCCCCGGACCCGCCGAACTCCTCGGGCACCAGGAGGCCGGCGATGCCCGCCGCGGCGAGCTGCTTCCAGAGCCGGTCGTCGTACGGCCGTACCCTGTCGAGCTGCCCGACCACGACGTCCCAGGGGCTGAGGTCGGCCAGGATGTCGCGGACGACGGCCCGTAAGGCCTCCTGGTCGTCGGAGTAGAGCAGGGACGGGATCGGCCGGTCGGGGGTCTCGGTCGTCATCGGGGGATGTCCTTCCAGGGACGGCCGGAGTCGGCGCGCGGCTCACGCGGCAGCTCGAGGATGCGGTCGGCGATGACGCCGCGCAGGATCTCGGTGCTGCCACCCTCGATGGAGTTCGCGCGGGCCCGCAGGTAGTGGTAGGCGGCGGGGCGGTGGCTGGATCTGCCCTGCTCGACGTCGTGCAGGGTCCAGTCGTCGTAGTCCTGGTCGGCGTCACCGGCGAGCTCGAGCCGTAGCCGGGTCGCCGCCTGGTTGTTGGCGGCGAAGGTGAGCTTTGCGGCGGACCCCTCGGGGCCGGGGCGTCCGGCGAGCATCTGCTGGCGGATGCGGGCGTTCGCCAGCCGCGCGGTCTCGGCCGCGACCCAGACCTGCAGCAGCCGCCCGTGCAGCTCCGGCGTACGCGCCTCCGGATTGTCACGCCAGCTGGCCAGCAGCGACGCGACCGGCTCGCTCTCGCGCTGCGGCGCACCTGAGCCCACCGCGACGCGCTCGTTCATCAGCGTGGTGTTGGCGATCTTCCAACCCTCGCCCACCGCGCCGACGCGCAGGTCGTCGGGGACGAGGACGTCGGTCAGGAACACCTCGTTGAACTCCGCCTGACCGGTCAGCTGGCGCAGCGGGCGTACCTCGAACCCGGGTGCGTGCATGTCGAGGAAGAAGTACGTGAGGCCGGCGTGCTTCGGCACGTCGGGGTCGGTACGGGCGAGCAGCATCGCCCAGCGCGCCTTGTGGGCGTAGCTGGTCCAGACCTTCTGGCCGTTGAGCCGCCAGCCGTCACCCTCGCGTACGGCGCGGGTGGCGAGCCCGGCGAGGTCGGAGCCTGCTCCCGGCTCGCTGAAGAGCTGACACCAGACCTCCTCGCCGGTCCAGAGCGGACGCAGCAGCCGGGCCTGCTGCTCCGGGGTGCCGTGCGCGGCGATGGTCGGGGCGCCCATGCCGAGGCCGATGGGATTGCGGGCGCCGTAGCCGGATGCGGCCAGCGGCGCGACGCGGACGAACTCCGCTTCGACGAACGGCTGCCACTGGCGCGACAGCGCGCTGCCGCCCATCCCGGCCGGGAAGTGCACCCAGGCGAGACCGGCGTCGTACCGGGCGCCCAGCCAGGTCCGTTCGTCGGCTCCGGAATCGAGGCCGGCGCCGAGCTGGCTGATCCGCGCCTGCAGGTCGTCCGCGACTGCCTGGTCCGTGTCGTTCACGATCGGTGCTCCTCGGGTGCTGAGTTGATCAGGCGGCGCCATCGCGCGTCTCGTCGTGCTTGCGCAGGCCGGCGCGGCCGGAGTCGACCTCGTCGGAGAAGCGCTCCGCCAGCTCACCGAAGTGGGCGCGGTCGGTGTCGGTCCAGTTGCGCATGAACCAGGTGAGGTCGTCCAGCCAGCGCTGCCGCACGGCGGAGTACGCGGTGTCACCCTGCTCGGACAACGACACGATCGCGACGCGCCGGTCGCCGTCGTGCGTCTGGCGGCGGATGAGTCCGGCGGCGTCGAGCGGCTTGAGCTGACGGCTGACCGTCGACTGGTCGAGTCCGAGCTGCTCGGCGAGCTCGGAGACGCGCAGCTCACCGCGACGGTGCAGCGCGGTGAGGATGGCCCATCCCGAGGGTTGCACCGGCGATCCGGCCAGCGTCAGCAGCCGGGACAGGTAGCGGGGGCTGTTGCGCATGTCGGCCATGCGCGACAGCAGGCCCTCTACCTGGTGCTCGGCGGTCACCCCAGCCACACTAGATGCATCCATACATGGAATCCAGGCGGACAGGCCTCGGGTGAGTCAGAAGCCGCCACCGCCGTCGGCCCAGATCGTGGTGCCGTTGATGTAGGCCGCGGCTGGGGACGCGAGGAAGACGCAGATGCCGCCGATCTCGTCGGGCGTGCCCATCCGACCGACCGGGATGGCGTCGGCGTACTTGTCGCGCTGGCCCGGGTCGGCGAGCAGCAGTGACGCCATCGCCTCGGTCTCGACCCAGCCGAGCGACACGCAGTTGACCCGTACCGTGCGGCCCCAGGCCCCGGCCAGGGAACGGGTCATGTGGTTCAGCCCGGCCTTGGCGGCGCCGTACGGGGCCAGTGACCCGCCCGACCCGTTCGGCAGGGACGCCTGGCTCGAGATGTTGATGATCGAACCGCTGCCGGCCGTCTTCTCGATCGCCTGGTACGCCTTCTGCGCGAAGATCATGGGCCCGGTCAGGTTGATCTCGATGATCGACTTGATGAACCGCGGCGAGACGGTCGCCGTGTCGGCCGGTGGCTGACCGCCGGCGTTGTTGACGAGGACGTCCAGCCGTCCGAATTCGGTGACGGCGGTCTGGACGACGGCCTCGATCTGCGCGTCGTCGCGGACGTCGGCCGAGACGTGCCGGCAGCGGGCCAGCTCGGCGTCGTTGCGGGCGGCCGGGGGCGCGTCGAAGTGCGACCGGGCGCACGTCACGACGGAGGCGCCGGCGTCGAGGAAGGCCCGGGCGATGCCGAGGCCCACCCCCTGGCTGCCGCCGGTGACGATGACGACCTTGCCGTCGAAGTCGTGCGGATTGTCGGTCAAGAGCTTCCCTCGGGTGAGTGGTCGGGTCGGAGCAGCGGCGCCCCGGTGACGATGGGCCAGGGGCATGACACCGGCGAGGAAGATGCCTGTATCAATGCATCGATCATGCTAGCAGTGTGTGACCCGGCCCACAAGGGGCTGT
Source organism: Frankiaceae bacterium (assembly GCA_965199805.1). Lineage (GTDB taxonomy): Bacteria > Actinomycetota > Actinomycetes > Frankiales > Frankiaceae > DATAZK01. The sequence continues at coordinate 2,880,893 of CBDATO010000001.1, forward strand.
CCGGCCCCCCGTTTTTCGGTCCAGTTCGTGTGAGAGTGCCGCGAGTGTTGTGACCGTTCGTGGGGGTGGTTGTGCCTGGTAAGAGGTACTCGACGGAGCAGATCGTGGCGAAGCTGCGGGAGGCGGAGAAGCTGCAGGGGCAGGGGCAGAGCATCCCGATGGTCTGCAAGAAGCTCGGCGTCTCGGAGCAGACGTTTTACCGCTGGCGTTTGAAGTTCGGTGCGTTGAAAGAGGACGAGGCGCATCGACTGAAGGCGTTGGAGGCGGAGAACAGCCGGCTGAAACGCATTGTCGCGGAGCAGGCGCTGGACATTTCGATGCTGAAGGACCTGCAACGGGGAAACTACTGAGCCCGGTTCGGCGCCGGGCGGCAGTGACTTACTTGGAGCGCCGGTTCAAGGTGTCGCAGCGGCGGGCGTGCCGGGTCGTCGGGCAGGGCCGGTCGACGCAGCGCTACGCGATCGTGCCGTCGGACTTTGAGGCGCGGCTGGTGAAAGAGCTGCACGTGCAGGCCCAGCAGCACCCCCGTTGGGGCTATCGGAAGATCCACCGGCTGCTGGTGGACGACGGCTGGCCGGTCAACGTGAAGCGAATCGAACGGCTCTGGCGGGCGGAGGGCCTGAGAGTGCCACCACGTCGAGTTAACCGCCCCGCCGGCAAGGGCCCAGGTCAGGACAGTAACTCTGCCTGGTCACGGCCGGCGTTGCGGCCGGGTCACACCTGGTCGTATGACTTCGTGTCACTGCGCACCGTCGACGGGCGGCCGTTACGGCTGCTGAACGTCGTCGACGAATACACCCGCGTCGCCGTCGGCTTCCATGTCGGACGGTCTATCGGCGCCCGCGCAGTGCTGGCGACGCTGGAGCGGCTGTTCGACGAGCATTCGGCGCCGGTGCTGATCCGCAGCGACAACGGCAAGGAGTTCGTCGCGGCGACCGTCGTGAGCTGGCTAAACGACCGGGGCGTCACCGCCGTGCCGGTCGCTAAAGGCAGCCCCCAGCAGAACTGCTACGTCGAACGATTCAACGGAACGATGCGCGATGAACTCCTCGACGGCGAACTTTTCCATTCCGCCGCCGAGGCCCGTTTCGTCATCAGCCGATATCTCGATGAATACAACCGGCACCGGCCGCACCGTGGCCTTGCGATGGCGACCCCGGTAGCGTTCGACCGAGCCGAACGAGCCCGACTGGCAACCGTGAAAGGTGGGGGCATATGAGAGCCACCCCCGCCATGCGCCGTGGACCAGTCGACCGAGCTAGGCGGCGGCCATCCGGCCGGCTCAGCTCACACCCGAACTGGACCGACCGCAGGGGGCTGGTCACCAACTACAACTACAACCCGGATTCCGGGGTCGGATCCGGCAGCAGCTACGTCCTTAGTTCCATCACACCGCCGTCCGGCAGCCAACTCGGGACCCGGACACTGACGTTCGACAGCCTCGATCGGCTGAAGACCTACACGACCGGCGGTACCACCACTACGACCAACGCCTACGACGGTGACGACCGCGTGCTCACCCAGGATTACTCCGGCACCGCCGGCACCGACATCACCAACACCTACGACAACAACGGCAACCTCACCAGCCGCGTCAGCGGCCTGTTCGGGGGCAAGATCACCAGTTACGCCTACGACTGGATGAACCGTCTGACCCAACAAACCAATCCTGACGGCACCGTAATGAACGTCAGCTACGACGCCCTTGGCAACCTCATACAGCTGAAGCAGACCGTCGGCACCCAGATTCGCACCACCAATTACACCTACGACGCCGTCAACAATCTGGCGAGTCTAATCGAGCCCGGCGGCAACGTCGACGTCTTCCGCTACGACAGCAACAACAAGCGCGTTGACACTTGGGACAAGGCCACGGTCACCTCGTCGAACTTCAGTCCCAGTACCAACGTCCTGACCACCATCCCGACCGTCTGGGCGCTGCACATCAACAACCAGCTAGACAAGGCCGGTCGACTGACGGAGATAAAAACTACCCGGTCCAGCTCCGACAGCACCGTCGTCACGGACTTCGCTTATTGCCACAGCAGCTTGACGACTTGCCCAACTGCATCGGACTCCTCCGACAGAGGCAAGATCATGTGGGAGAAGGACAAAGTCACGGGCCGCGTTACCAATTACACCTACAGCCACGCCGGCCGGTTGCTCACCGCGGACAACCCAGCCGCCGCCGGAATCGACTACACCTACACCTACGACGCTGACGGCAACCGCACCAGCGCCATCCCGCTTAGCGGCACCGCCAGCTACGCCGCCTTCGACGCCGGTTACGGCCTCTGCAAGCTGCAGACGACCTCTGGGCCGACCTGCCCAACCGACAGCGACAGCGGCAGCACCAGCCGCAACTACGGCGGTGTCTATGGCTACGATGGCTCCGGAAACCAAACCCTCAGCGCGACGGCGACAAGTCTTGGCTATAACGGCGCCGACATGCTAATCAGCAGCGGCAGCAGCGCCGGAGTCAATTACGCTTACGCTTACGCGGGGGCCAATCAGGTCAACCGTGACAGCACCAACGTCAGGACGTATCCTGACACCGTGGGTACGACCACCATGTACCGGAACGGCGTCGAAGGCGTCCAATCGACCGCGAGCTCAACGTCGACCAGCTCACCCGGATATGTTCTCGACCCCACCGGGGCGCTCATCGGGACCTACGCAGACAATGGGACGGCCGCAACAACAATTGACTATTTCGCGTTCGATGGTAAGGCCTCGGTGGTCGCAATTGTAAGCCCGAGCGGGACGGTCGACGCCCAGTATCGCTATGACCCGTGGGGCACAGCGTTGACCGGTCGCGGCCTCAGCACTCCGCCAGCCAACAGCTACGCCTATAAGGGCCAGTACCTCGACGCGTCAGGCTTATACAAGAGCGGTCTCCGCTACTACGACCCGGCGCAGGCTCGCTGGACACAACAGGACCTTCTAGAGACTTTAGGGGCTCCCAACAATGCCAACCAGTACGCGGCCTTCGGTGATGACCCGATCGGCAACGCGGATCCTAGCGGCGCGGGTTTCTGGGACGGCGTCAAAGCAATTGTCACCGGGCAGGTTGTGTCCACGGCGGGCTTTGCTATTACGGGTGCGGCCGCTGGAACCTGCGAGGCGGTGACGTTGGGCATCGGTTCGCCCATCTGCGGAGGCATCCTTATAGTCGGGGGCACGGCTAGTGCGGCCGCTGCTGTTGCTGGGTGGGTCCAAGGCATTTCGGACTGGTTTTGAGCCAAGACACGGGGCGCATCTATTTGCCATTGTCGGGCACCGTTATTGAGATCGGAACGGGCGAAACGTTGACGATGCACCTCGAAGAGAGTGAGAAGTCGGAGTCACTCTATTTCCCGGACCGTCCATTAGTCGCTGCCATTCACGGGTGTCGCGGTTACCGAGGTGTCATGCGCAAAAGGTTTGGAATTGCACGGGAGACTGAACGCCTATGGACGCTCTGTTACGGACGCATCCTGTATGAAGAGATACCTGCATTAGAATTTATCGCGGCGAGCGGTCTTCGCAAGGTCATGAAGCAGCCATTGCATCTGTCCAACATCTGGGCGTGTGAGTTCGCTGGCCATGCGTCCAGTGTCAGGGCCATATTCCCGAACAAGAGCGTGACTGTTGACGCACCAATGACGGTCAACGACTGGCTGAGATCGTTTCGGCGGCCGTACAGAGAAGGTTCATAGCAAATCTAGCTAGCACGCTTGATGCGTCGTGGCCCCGGCCATTCAGCAACCTATCCGCATCCGCATTTCTCTCGATTCACCGCTGTTCGCCTGCGCAACACTGCTGAACATGACCCGATCCCCTGAATTAGTGACGATCCTGTATGTTGCGAGGCGTTGGAGGATCGGTTGATGCTGTTCGCGTAAATCACTGAGCGCTACTGTATGTTTGGCGATGAGCTGGGCAAAAATGTGTCCGCTTAGCTGGTCGCTGATCCAGCAAATACCCGATTGGTCCGAGAAGAGAAGATGCTGAATCTCGGCGTTGTTCGCTACGTAAACGTATTTTCCTTCGATGAGACTAGGGGTGTCTGCGTATGAGAGCTGCTCGTAAGTCATGGCTAAGAGCTCGGGGTCCAGCTCGCCGTTCTCGACGTAGAGCGAGAACTGCTTAAGGACGCTCTCCATCTCTGAGAAGAGATGTCGGCACTCTCAAGTTGGTGACCAGCCCCCTGCGGTCGGTCCAGTTCGGGTGTGAGCTGAGCCGGCCGGATGGCCGCCGCCTAGCTCGGTCGACTGGTCCACGGCGCATGGCGGGGGTGGCTCTCATATGCCCCCACCTTTCACGGTTGCCAGTCGGGCTCGTTCGGCTCGGTCGAACGCTACCGGGGTCGCCATCGCAAGGCCACGGTGCGGCCGGTGCCGGTTGTATTCATCGAGATATCGGCTGATGACGAAACGGGCCTCGGCGACGGAATGGAAAAGTTCGCCGTCGAGGAGTTCATCGCGCATCGTTCCGTTGAATCGTTCGACGTAGCAGTTCTGCTGGGGGCTGCCTTTAGCGACCGGCACGGCGGTGACGCCCCGGTCGTTTAGCCAGCTCACGACGGTCGCCGCGACGAACTCCTTGCCGTTGTCGCTGCGGATCAGCACCGGCGCCGAATGCTCGTCGAACAGCCGCTCCAGCGTCGCCAGCACTGCGCGGGCGCCGATAGACCGTCCGACATGGAAGCCGACGGCGACGCGGGTGTATTCGTCGACGACGTTCAGCAGCCGTAACGGCCGCCCGTCGACGGTGCGCAGTGACACGAAGTCATACGACCAGGTGTGACCCGGCCGCAACGCCGGCCGTGACCAGGCAGAGTTACTGTCCTGACCTGGGCCCTTGCCGGCGGGGCGGTTAACTCGACGTGGTGGCACTCTCAGGCCCTCCGCCCGCCAGAGCCGTTCGATTCGCTTCACGTTGACCGGCCAGCCGTCGTCCACCAGCAGCCGGTGGATCTTCCGATAGCCCCAACGGGGGTGCTGCTGGGCCTGCACGTGCAGCTCTTTCACCAGCCGCGCCTCAAAGTCCGACGGCACGATCGCGTAGCGCTGCGTCGACCGGCCCTGCCCGACGACCCGGCACGCCCGCCGCTGCGACACCTTGAACCGGCGCTCCAAGTAAGTCACTGCCGCCCGGCGCCGAACCGGGCTCAGTAGTTTCCCCGTTGCAGGTCCTTCAGCATCGAAATGTCCAGCGCCTGCTCCGCGACAATGCGTTTCAGCCGGCTGTTCTCCGCCTCCAACGCCTTCAGTCGATGCGCCTCGTCCTCTTTCAACGCACCGAACTTCAAACGCCAGCGGTAAAACGTCTGCTCCGAGACGCCGAGCTTCTTGCAGACCATCGGGATGCTCTGCCCCTGCCCCTGCAGCTTCTCCGCCTCCCGCAGCTTCGCCACGATCTGCTCCGTCGAGTACCTCTTACCAGGCACAACCACCCCCACGAACGGTCACAACACTCGCGGCACTCTCACACGAACTGGACCGAAAAACGGGGGGCCGGACAGCCTGATCTTGAGCTCCTGCAGCACCGCGAAACGGTCACCAAGGAACGACCAAGCCTGCCGCACCAAGCCGGTCGAGCATTGAGCCGGTTCTGGGACGCGACCACCCAGTTCGCCATGAAGCGAGTTGCTCGAGCTAAGACGCCGGCCGGTCCAGCGAAGCGGGTGTCGCAGTCTCAGCGGTGCATCACGGTAAAGCCACTCGTCAAGCCGGAGATCGACGTCAAGAAGCTGGCCCGGGCGTACATCTGGCTTGCTCAGGACAAGCTGCGCAAGCAGCAGCAACAGGGGAGCGACGAGCAGGACGCCGCCTGACGTCAGCGTCCGTGTGTGTCACGCATCTGCATCCCGGCCCGTTTCGCGGCGACGATGCAAGCGTGCGACGCCACAGTGATTCACACTCGCGGAAGGATGGAGTACTTAATAGTGACGCTCGGTTGGCCATCGCTGCTGGTGTCACGCGTTGTTGCTGTCTGAACCTCGAAGGCGGCTACTCGGCCTTGGGTACTCACCATTATCACTGAGTCGCCGACACGTGCCGTTCGAGCTCGAGATGAACTGTCGTAAGTCTCAGGCGCACGGACATCTTCCAGTGCCGTATTGCTCGCGACTGCAATAGTTGCGATGTCGGGCGGGTCGTTGTAGACGTGAACTGATCCGTACCCTGATTCTGTGATCATTATTGTAAACGCATCACTGCCGGAGCCTATTACGAATCGACCGTTGTTATCCTCGTATGGCCAGGTAACGGTTCCTTCAAGAGCGGCTGATTGGAAGCGAGTCGGATCAAAGTTGATCTGCTGCATGGTGGCGGTTTGACTCGACGCAGCAAAGGGGTTCGGTCCGAGTGGTGGAACCGGGTACAGTTGCTCGCCATATAGATCAAAGACTAACTCGCGGTACTTCTCGTCCCAAGCACTGTCGTCGCTAAAATTGACGTATTTGGTCCCGACAAGAAACGTCGGGACCGGTGGGTCTACGGTTACGCCGCGGAGCACGGGCACTACATGATTGCTCGTCGCGTTTTGTAGCAATGGGGCTGTCATGATCTTTTTTTCGTACCCAACGCCTCGCACACCCGCGTTGGCCTTGCTTACATAAGAATCCGAGCAGACGGCAATCACGCGCTCGGCTCCCGTCAGTCCAGTTTCCATGAAGTGTGCCAGGTCGTCGCCCAGTGCAGTGTTCCATTGATCAAGAACGACCTCGATACCGTTCGACATCAGTCTTTCGCCTAGCCGGCGCACCCACTCGTTCATCTGCGGTTCCGAAGAATAGGATATAAAGACGCGCAACTGCGTACTTGTTGGCAAGACGGTTTCGTCGGCGGACATGCTACTTATTATGCTCCGCACTTCTATCCTTGACCAGACAGAATCAACCGGAAGCACTCTTTTCTGCCTGGCGGCTCCTACGGATAGCCGTTCAAGATCTGTGATGCCTCCCATGCGCGTCCCGCATCTGCACCCCAACTCGCTTGAGCGCCGACCACACCGTGGCCGGCTTCCGTCCGAGCTGTTCCCCGATCTTGGCGGTGGACATCCCGGTGGCGTACAGCTCGACCGCTCGAGCGATCTCCCGCTCTGTCATGGCCGGTGCGTTCAGGGTGACGCCGGCAGCTTTCAAATGCCGAGCCACCGTCCCGCGCCACACGCCGAACTGGTCGGCGAGCTCGTACGTCGTCTGTCCAACCCGGTACCGGGCCACCAACTGCGCCACTTGGGCCTCGTTCAGGGTCTTGGCCCGCTTCACGACCGGACGTCTCACAGGCGCCTTGACCTGCGAAAGATCGAGCTTCCGGTAGGCCCGGAGTGCCCGGTTCAGGGCGGGGGACGGGTTCGACAACCATCTCGGCAGGACCACCCAGCGGGACTCAAACCCCCACTCTGGGCGGCAGCAGCTCAGAGTGGGGCGTGCATCGATGGCGTTGGCTTCGCAGCTAGGCGGCCGCCCGAGCGGCAGGCGTTGCATAGTTATGCCAGCTGCGGATCGCCGGACGCCGACTCGCCCGTGTCCTCCATGCCGCCCTAGCTGTACTGACCAGAGACGTTGGTTGAGGGCGTGTGACGACACGATCTGACGGATCTTGAAAGGCGAAGACCTCCCGGCGTGGAGTGGAGCTGTCTAGGAACCGCTCCGCCACCAGGAGGTCTTCGTGTCCCACGCTAATGCTGCGCTGACGCCAAAAGCCCGGTTGAAGCTGGCCCGGTTGATAGTCGAGGACGGCTGGCCCGTCGCCCGGGCCGCTGAACGGTTCCAGGTGTCGTGGCCGACCGCCAGCCGGTGGGCCGGCCGCTACCGTCAGTTCGGCGTGGCCGGCATGGCGGACCGCTCGTCACGGCCGCATCACAGTCCCCGCCGGACGCCGCAGCCGACCGTCCGCAAGATCGTGCACGTGCGGTGGAAGCGGCGCCTGGGCCCGGTCGCCATCGCCGGTGAGCTCGGCCTGCCCGCCTCGACCGTGCACGCGGTGCTGGTGCGGTGCCGTATCAACCGGCTGGCCCATGTCGACCGGGCCACCGGCGAACCGGTCCGCCGCTACGAACATCCCCAGCCCGGTGACCTGCTGCATGTCGATGTCAAAAAGCTCGGCAACATTCCCGACGGCGGCGGCTGGCGCTATGTCGGTCGCCAGCAGGGCAACCGCAACCGGGCCGCAACCCCCGGCAGACCGCGCACCAAGAACCACGAACCAGTGCTGGGCACTGCTTTCGTGCACACCGTCATCGATGACCACAGTCGCGTTGCCTACGCCGAGGTCCATGACGATGAAACCGCCGCTACCGCCACCGGCGTGCTGCGCCGGGCCGTCGCCTGGTACGCCGCCCGCGGCGTCACGACCCAGCGGGTGCTGTCCGACAACGGCAGCGCCTACCGCAGTCACCTCTGGCGCGACACCTGCGCCGAGCTCGGCATCACCCCGAAACGAACCCGGCCCTACCGGCCGCAGACCAACGGCAAGATCGAACGCTTCCACCGCACCCTCGCCGACGGCTGGGCATTCCGCCGCCTCTACCGCAGCGAAAACGCGCGTCGAAACGCCCTGCCAGGCTGGCTACACGAGTACAACCACCACAGGCTGCACACCGCAATCGGGAAGGTCCCACCGATCACCCGCTTGACCAACGTCCCCGGGCTCTACACCTAGCGCTGTTCAACGATCTTGGTCGTGCGGTTGGCAGTACCGTGTCAGTAATCTTGCCTGTCGCTCTGTAGCGGCGTGTGCTGGTGAGCGCCGTGAGCTGCGACTTTGGTGGTCCCCCTGGCAGGACTCGAACCTGCGACCGTCTGATTAGAAGATGCATCCGGCACGCATGTATCCGGCCGGGGCTGTTCGCGTCGGTTTGCTGAGCTACGGCTTTTCAATGGGTGCGTTCACGGCTGCTCGTGCGGGCTCGTTGCCGTTCGAGCGCTTGGCAGTACGTAGGCAGTACGTTTCAATGTCTGCAGGGTTTCCCTTTGTCGGCCGGCAGCTGCATGTGGCGATGAATAGCTATCCGTTGTCATCGCTGGCAGATCGTCACACGTAGCGAAGACCGGTGGGTCGAGTTTGGCTCGCGAGGTTTGGGGTCTACGCGTCGTTGCCGTATGCCATGCGTCGTTGCAGCGGGTTTGCCGGCATGGCCACGACCACAGGCGGGCCGCAGCACGTCGCACCAAGAGCGAGGCGAACTGCAGGTCTACACCCCCGGGCGAGATACTGATGAAGATCGATCAGTTCGAGCCGGAGGTGCAAACCTCAAGACAGGGGCGTCCTGTGCGTCGTCAGGTGGTGGTTGTCAACCGGGTGTGCTTGTACAGCAGATAGGCCGCGACCAAGACGACGATCAGTAGCAGATTCCCGAGGACGAGGTGTGCGATGAAACTGATGACCACCCAGGCGACGACAGCGATGATCAAGAACAGAACGAGTCCGATGAGCATGGGCACGTTGTACTAGCCCGGATGTTGCACGCGTCGACTGAATGAGTCTGGTTGGGCCGGGCTTCGGTTGGTCCGATGTAAATCCCGAAGCCGGGCGTGACGATATGCCCGGAGCGTCCGGGTGGCGCCGTTCCTGCGGTGGTCTTCCGGGTCGTCGGTCAGCTGGGTTGCTGCTGCTCAGCCGGGTGCGGCGGCGGCGATGCGGGCGAGCCCGGTTTGGATCAGCGGGCTCCAGCGATGTCCTGCGGGTAGGTGCAGGACGGTTCGGCGGGCGTGGCGGGAGATGCGGCCGGCGGCCGAGAACAGCCGGTGACGCAGCCGCTTGTGTTCCCAGCTGCGGGCCTCATGGCCGGCGAAGGCGAGCAGCTGGGTCCAGGCGATGAGGTCGACGGCCAGGCCGACGATGGCGAGCCAGACCCGGTTCTGGTTCATGCCTTGCAGCGGCAGGTTGCGAAGGCCGCCATCTTTGGCCTGGCGGATCCGGTCTTCGCAGCGGGCCCGGCGGCGGTGGCGTAGTTCGAGGTCGGCGAGCTGCCCGGTGGCGGTGTTGGTCGCGAAGGCGGTGATGCGGTTGCCGTCGATGTCGGTGATCCGTAGCTGGGCGCCGGGATGCGGCCGTTCGGAACGCACGATGACCCGCATGCCTTTCGGCCAACGGGCCAGGTCGAGCAGGCCGGTGAGTTCGGCGACGAACGCCCCGTCCCGCAGCCCACCAGCCGAGTCATAAGCCGGGGTCCATGCTGCTGCGGGCAGCCGGCGGATGAGCTGCTCAGCGCCGGCGGCAAGCGTCCACCCGACGGAAAAGGCCAGGCCACGGGCCGATAGCCAGTCCAGGAAGCCATGCGTGCCGCCCCCGCCGTCCGCTCGGATCAAAACTTTGCGGCCCGGCCGGCTCCGGCTGATCCCGGCAACTGGGCCAACGCCTGACGCACCACGCTGATGTGGTCGGCGGCGGTGTTCGACCCGGCCCGCCCCTCCCGCAGCAGGCCGGCGACCATCTCACCGGTGCCGTCCGCGCCGTGGTCGACGAAGCCCAGCAGCGGATGATGACCGAAGCCCATCTTGAACGTCGCCGTGGCGCCTTCCTTGTCCGAATGCGCCGTCACCAGCGTGGCGTCCAGATCGACAGTGACCGTGCCGCCGGCGTTCGGCGCATACCGGCCGGCGGCCTTCCAGACCCGGCTCCGGACCGCTGCCCGGGCCTTGGCGATCGCGGCCAGCACCCGGTCGCAGTCGGCGGCCAACATCGCAATGGTGCGTGACACCGTCGCATCCGAGGCGACCGGGCCGAACACATCCGGTGCGGCCCGCACCGTCGCCATGTCGGCCAGGCAGTCCCCGCCGAGGGCGAGCGTGACCGCCAGATCAAGCACGACCTTGGCTGGATCGTGCCGGGCCTGCGGCCGGCGCCAACCCCAGTGCCGCCGACAGCTCACGGTCCAACCCGGCCGCTCGGACCGTTTCGACCAGCAGTACCCCACCGGCGTGCGACACCAGCTGCCGGCCCGCCGCGTCGACCCGGACACGCGGATAGAACCCGCTACGATCCATCACCAGAAAGGTGCTCCTGCTCAGGTACGGACATGACCCTAGACAAGTCACATCCTCCCTGCTCAGGGGCACCTTTCATTTGATCAACACCCAGTCACGCGAATACCCCGTGAAATCTCCGGGCTAGTCCAACGTTGAAATTGACGCTGGGCTCAATCGGACACGGGCCAGGACCTGCATCCGCCAGGGTGGCCTGACCCCGGTGACCCAGCCAGCTGGTGTAGGAGTCATGCAGCGAACCTTGTCGGCAGGAGGGTTTTACGAGATCGCGGCTACGCGGTGGCGGCTTCGGCCAGAGCAGGCCGTCCGAAACTGGCGCGTTCAGAGCGGAGACTTATCCCGTTGCCTGGTCGAGGTTTCTTGACGGCGCCCTCTTCGTATCTGGCAGCGTTCTTGGCTTTGTCAATCGCGCTCGTGATGGCCTCTTGGCCAGGGGGTGGTGAGGCCGTATGTACCCAGCGACTCCAGTGGCGGCGTTGCCGCGCAACCATCTGACTCTAGCCAGCGGGTCGGGCCTGGCCGGCGTTCAGGAGCTGCAGTTGAGCTGCTTGGACGTCGATATGGCCCTGTCAGTCTGATTTGGCCCCACCGTGACGGTCTGATTTGGCTCCATGTCCGACACGCCGGGGGGTGTTGTGACGGTCTGATCTGGCCCCACCCCAGAAGGCTCGCCGTGTTGCTGGCGGCGTTCGGGATGGGGCAGAGAGTGGCGAGGTCGAGGGTGGAGTTGTTTGAGGCGATACGTCGCGATGACCGGGTGGAGCAGTTGTCGGTCCGGGCGTTGTCGGACAAGTACGGGGTGCATCGGCGGACGGTTCGGCAGGCGCTTTTAAATGCGGTGCCGCCGGAGCGGAAGACGCCGGTGCGGGCGGCTCCGAAGCTGGATCCGGCGAAGGTTCTGATCGACGCGATGCTGACTGAGGATCTGACCGCGCCGCGCAAGCAGCGTCACACCGCCCGCCGGATCTTGGCGCGGCTCGTGGATGAGCATCAGCTGACCGATCTGACCTATTCGGCGGTGCGGGACTACGTCGCGAAACGCCGGCCGCAGATCTGGGCGGCGGCCGGCAAGGGGCCGGAGGACGCGTTCGTCCCGCAGACCCATGAGCCGGGCGCCGAGGGCGAGGTCGACTTCGCGGATCTGTGGATCGACCTGGCGGGGGTCGGCACCAAGGTTTTCTTGTTCACCATGAGGCTGTCGTTCTCCGGCAAGGCTGTCCATCGGGCTTATGCCACCCAGGGGCAGGAGGCGTTCCTGGAAGGCCACCAGGCTGCTTTCGAGGTGTTCGGCGGGACGCCGATGTTCCACATCCGTCACGACAATTTGACGGCTGCGGTGTCGCGGGTGCTGTTCGGCCGCAACCGCACCGAGTCGGGGCGTTGGGTGGCGTTTCGTTCCCATCATGGCTTCGAGGCGTTCTACTGCCATCCCGGTGTCGAAGGCGCGCATGAGAAGGGCGGCGTGGAGGGCGAGGGCGGCCGGTTCCGGCGCAACCACCTGGTCCCGGTCCCCAAAGTCGACACGCTGGCCGAGCTCAACAGCCTGCTGGCCGGCTACGACCTTGCTGACGACGCCCGCCGGATCGGCAACCGCACCAGCAACGTCGGGCAGCACTTCACGTTCGAAGCCGGCCTGCTGCGGCCGTTGCCGGCCGAGGCGTTTGAGACGGGGCTGGCGGTAAGTCCGCGGGTCGATCGGTACTCGCGGGTCTGTGTCCGGCAATGCCACTACTCGGTTCCGGCCCGCCTGATCGGCCATCAGATCCGCGGGGTGCTGCGGGCCTCGGAGCTGCTGCTGTTCGATGGTCGCAGGCAGGTCGCGATCCATGAACGGGCAACGGTGCGGGGCAGCGAAACGCTGCTTCTGGATCATTACCTGGAGGTGCTGGTCCGTAAGCCCGGCGCGCTGCGCGGCGCGACCGCGCTGGTCCAGGCCCGGGCCGCCGGGACGTTCACCACGGCACATGAGGCGTTTTGGGCCGCGGCCCGCAAAGCCCACGGTGAAGGTGCCGGCACCCGCGCCCTGGTGGAGGTGCTGTTGCTGCACCGCCACCACACCCACGGCGATGTCGTCGCCGGCATCACCGCCGCCCTGCTGGTCGGGGCGGTCAGCCCCGACGTGGTGGCCCTGGAGACCCGCAAGCACGCCCAGCAAAAGACCAATCCGGCGCCGGTCGATCCGGTCGTGGTCGACCTGCACCAGCGGCGCCTGGCTGAGGTCACCGGCCAGCTGCCGACCGACCGGCGGCCGCTGCCGTCGGTCGACGGCTACGACAGCCTGCTCACCGGAACGAGGCACGCATGACCACCAGCACCACGACGGCCGGACGACCGAAGAGCACCGGCCGTCAGCCCAGCGAGCAGGCGATCGACGCGGCGATCGACAGCGCGACGCGGCTGCTGCGGCTGCCGACCATCCGGGACCGCTACGCCGAGATCGCCGACGCCGCCGGTCGTGAGCAGCTGTCCTACCGGGCGTTCCTGGCCGAGCTGCTGCTCGCCGAATGCGACGACCGCGAGCAACGCCGCGCGGCCCGCCGCGTCCACGAAGCCGGCTTCCCCAGGCCCAAAACACTGGCGGAGTTCGACTTCTCCGCGAACACCGCGATCAACCCGGCGACCATCAGCACCCTGGCCGGCTGCGGCTGGGTCACCACAGGCCAGTCGCTGTGCTTGATCGGTGACAGCGGCACCGGCAAAAGCCACCTGCTCATCGGGCTCGGGACCGCCGCCGCCCGCGCCGGCCACAAGGTGCGTTACGTGCTGGCCGCCAAGCTCGTCAACGAACTCGTCGAAGCCGCCGACGACCGTCAGCTGTCACGGACCATCGCCCGCTACGGCCGGGTTGAGCTGCTCTGCCTCGATGAGCTCGGCTACATGGAACTTGACCGGCGCGGCGCCGAGCTGCTGTTCCAGGTCCTGACCGAACGCGAAGAAAAGACCGCCGTCGCGATCGCCGGCAACGACAGCTTCTCCGGCTGGACGAAAACCTTCACCGACCCCCGGCTCTGCGCCGCCATCGTCGACCGCCTCACCTTCGGCGGGAACATCATCGAGACCGGGACCAGCAGCTACCGCCTCGCTCACGCCCGCAGGCAACGGGACCCGAATGCGTGACGCTTTACCGCTACCCTCCAACGGTGACGGACTCAACCGCACCGGACTGAAATGCCAACATTGCGGCCGGGAAATCGTCCTCAGCGTCGAAGGCGTGTTCAACGTCCCCGCCCGAGGCAGCACTCGACGCTTCTGCGACCCGGCCTGCCGCCAAGCGGCCTACCGCCGCCGCCAAGCCCAAGTCCCGGAGAACACCCCCGCCCAGCAACAAGGCGGACGAAGACGACAACTCAACCCCACCTGAGCAGCAAGTGGGGCCAAATCAGATCGTCATCCCGGGGCCAACTCAGGTTGACACGGCCAACGATATGGGCACCGGGCTGCCATAAGGCCTGGGCTCCTTCTCGAGGGTCGACTCCGTCTGTGGCGGCAAAGCCGGGCGGGTTGGATTGCACCGTTGCCTGGAAGCTGACGTGGTCGCCGACGCGTACGGGTAGGCGGACATTGGCGGGGTCGGTGATGTGTACGTGGATGCGCTGCGCGCCGGTGCCAATCCAAGAGCCGGGATGCGAGGCCAATGACTGCACCGGGATGTTGATGACGAGGGCACATTGTCCGATAAAGGTCCCCAAAGAACCGCCTGCGGGAAGCGGCAGCAAACTCACCCGCGCAGCGGTTTGAACGACGCTACGACCACGGGTCCCGGGCATGAGGGGAGATCGAGAGCCGTCGAGCAGGTGGCGCCGTCCCACGCGATGCGCCAGTTGCGGGAGGCCACGGGCGCCGGCCTCATCGTCGAGGGCTCCAAGCTGCCGGGCGTGGATACAGCGGTCACTCATGGGTCGCGACGGGTCCGACGCCCGGATGGCGATAGTCATCACCGCCCGGTCACTGCTGTCGTATGCGATGTCGGTCATGGGGGCCACCGGGCAGCCGTTTTACATCGGGCTACGGGAGTGGCGCGACATCTACGTCGATGGCCTACGCACCATTACCCGCGTCCAGCTGCCGTTCCTCGTGGTCCGCAACGAGGAGGTCCGGCGCGATCCGACAACCGTGCTCGACCGGCTCGCCACTGGCCCTTCGGCCCAGAACCGGACCCGGTATGCCGGAGCAGGATCTCCCCAGCGTTGGTCACGGGGATCGACTGGTTGCACCTGCATCTGTAACCCCGTCCCGCCCGCGGAAGGCCGGTCGATAGCCTGGTTGGCCTGCGATGTCGAGCTGGCTCGATCGGTTGCGCGCAAGCACCGAATGGCCTCCGCCTCACGGTGGCAGGTGTGGCGCCGGGTCGGTGACCTGTCCGTTGACTCGGATCTCGTAGTGCAGGTGGGGCCCGGTCGAGTCGCCGGTCGACCCTTCGAGTCCGATTTGCGTTCCACGGCTGATGGGTTGGCCGGCGGTGACACTGACGACGGCAAGGTGGGCGTAGCAGCTGGAGAGCTGGACGGTGACTTGGAGGCAGACGTAGTTGCCGCTCTGGTCGGGTGTCTGGACGCTGGTGACGGTGCCGTCGCTCGAGGCAAGAACGGGGCAGCACCGGCCGTGGTCGGCCCGGTCGCGTCGGATGCGACGGTGTCCCGCACCATCACCGGCCTGGCCGTCGATGCTGACCGGGTGCTGGCGGCGATCGCCAAGGCCCGGGCGACGGTCCGGACCCGGGTTTGGAAAGCCGCCGGCCGGTATGCGCCGAACGTCGGCGGCACGGTCACTGTCGATCTGGATGCCACCCTGGTGACCGCACATTTAGATAAGGAAGGTGCCACTGCGACGTTCAAGATGGGCTTCCGGTCACCATCCGCTGTTCGGCTTCGTCGACCACGGCGACGGCGGCACCGGTGAGATGGGCGCCGGCCTGCTGCGCGAGGGGCGGGCCGGGTCGAACACCGCCGCCGACCACATCACGGTCGTGCGTCAGGCGCTGGCGCAGCTGCCCGGGATCAGCCGGAGCCGGCCGGGCCGCAAAGTCCTCGTCCGGACCGACGGCGCCGGCGGCACCCACGCCTTCCTGCACTGGCTATCGGCCCGTGGCCTGGGCTTCACCGTTGGGTGGACGCTCGCCGCCGGCGACGAGCAGCTCATCCGCCGGCTGCCGGCGGCAGCCTGGACCCCGGCCTACGACTCGGCCGGCGGTCTGCGGGACGGGGCGCACGTCGCCGAACTCACCGGCCTTCAACCTTTCGCGGTGACCGAAGGGCATGCGGATCATCATCCGCTCGGAGCGGCCTCACCCGATGCCCAGCTACGGATCACCGACATCGACGGCAACCGCATCACCGCCTTCGCGACCAACACCGCAACCGGGCAGCTCGCCGACCTCGAACTCCGACACCGTCGCCGAGCCCGCTGCGAAGACCGCATCCGACAGGCAAAGGACTGCGGCCCGACCAACCTTCCGCTCCAAGGCATGAACCAAAACCGGATCTGGCTCGCCGTCGTTGGTCTCGCCGTCGACCTCATCGCCTGGACCCAAATGCTGGCCTTCACCGAACACCAGGCCCGCCGCTGGGAACACAAATGCCTGCGGCACCGGCTGTTCACGGCCGCCGGACGCATCACCCGGCACGCCCGCCGCACCATCCTGCACCTACCCGCAGGGTCATCGCCGGAGCCGACTTATCCAGACCGGATTCACCCGGCATCGCTGCCGCAACCGGCTGACCAGCCGGCCAGCGCCGCCCTTCGACCCAAAAGACCACCGCAGGAACGGCGCCATCCGGACGCACCGGGCGAACGCCTACGTCCAGAACCAAATGACGCCCCGAAGACGCTCACCGCACGCCAATCTGGACCACCCAGCCGACGCGTACACATCCGGGCTAGCCGCGTAGAAGCCGCAAGGCCCAACGAAGTCCAACAACCGACGCTATACGGTCCGCCGCACGGATACGATACCCTCGGGCACCTTGTCAAGGCCGCTGCAGCACTTGCGAACTGTCGGCGCCGAGGGTAGGTTGCCCATCAACTCGACCTATTTAGGGATGTCCAATGGCAAACACGCTTAGGGATTCTGGCAGCATGACTGACCGGGTGGACGAAGGGCCAGGTGGCCCGCTCATCCCTGACCCGGCCGCCCGGGATCGCAAGTACAACTTTATTTCGGCGGATGATCACTTAGTCGAGCCGCGCAATACATTTGAGGGCCGTGTCTCCCGCAAGTATATCCACGCAGCCCCAAAAATCGTCGAGGACGATCTCGGTATGGAACATTGGTTGGTGGATGGGCAGCGCATCGATAATTTGGGTGGTAACGCCCACATAAGTTGGGCGCCGGAACATCGCACGAACAGCCCAGTGAGATTTGACCAAATTCGCCCAGGCACTTTCGACGTTCACGCACGCGTGCGCGACATGGACATCGCTGGTGTGCTTGCGTCCCTATGCTTCCCATCCGGAGTATGGGGTTTTGCTGGACAACGATTTGGCAAGTTTCGTGACCTGGACGCTGGCTTAGAGGTAATGCGAGCGTACAATCGTTGGATGATCGAGGAATGGTCAGGCTCATATCCGGACCGCCTAATTCCCAATCAGGTAACTTGGCTCCTGGATCCGAATATCGCGGCCAGTGAGGTGCGTAAGAACGCCGAATTCGGGTTTAAATCCGTGAGCTTCACGGAGAATCCGGAGAAGCTTGGGTTGCCGTCCATCTACAGCGCTGAGTGGGATCCCTTCTTTCACGCGTGTGAAGACACCGGAACGGTGCTTAACCTGCACGTTGGATCGTCCTCCCAGACATTGGTGCCGTCGACCGAGTCACCCCTAGAGGCATTGGTTACCCTATTTCCGCTGAATTCGCTGATGGCCACCGTCGACTGGCTATACGCTAAAATTCCGGTGCGCTTTCCGGGGTTGAAGATTGCAATGACGGAAAGTGGTGTTGGATGGTTGTCGATGCTGCTCGATCGACTTTCATACGTGGGAAGCAAGTTCCACAAAGACAACTTTGGCTCAATGGGGTCTGTATGGCAGGAAAAAGACGGGTTGACGGCCCTTGAGGCTTTGCACCAATCTTTCTGGTTTAGTTGCTTTTGGGATCCGAGCGCTTTCAAACTCGACACGTTGCCGACTGACCGGGTCATGTTCGAGATGGATTATCCGCATAGCGATTCGACGTGGCCTGACACACATGAGGTGATGGAGATTCACTTACGCGATTACTCACCGGAAGATGCCGAGCGTATGACTTTCCGTAACGCGTCAGCGCTTTACCGTCACTCAGTGGACCACCTCCTTGATCCATCGATCTAACGCGTAGGAGCGGTACGGTCTGATGTCCACCGTGTGATCATTTGAGCTGATTGATCGTGTTATCCAACGGTGGTGATGTGCCGCACCTTCGCTATCGCGGTATGAGGTCCATGGTGATGATTCACGTGTGGCTTGGCGAGGCGGCTCGCTGTGCGGTTTCGCTGTTGTGGCGGCGGCATAGTGCCATCCGTCGGCGAGCGTTCGAAGGAATAGCTTGTTGTTCCTTCATTTGTAAGCAGCAGTGTCTTGGTCGACTGGAGCTTGGGTCGGGACAGCGCAGCGGAATACTTAGCAGGTGATGCAGCCCCTAGGTTAGCGGATGATTCCCGTCAAATGAGGCCTTCGGCGGTGCGCCGTTCCAGTAGGCGTGCGTGGCTGGATGGTGACGAATTCCAGACGCTAGCACCGATGCAGTGGGCGCTGTTGACGGCTCGGTCACCGTTGCGGCTATGCCGCTGTAGGCAGATGGGGATGCTTGCGTCACGCAGCTGGTGTTCCCCGTTAAACTCGAGAAAACGGCTATGTTCGTTTTGGTTCCTCTATCGATCCGGTGATTTTTAGCCGTCTCATCATGCTGCGGACTATGAAATAGTTAATATCCTGCGCCGGTCGTGCTCGTGTGGGGCCGCTTGACGCGCGGTGCATCATCGATGCGATCTTGCCATTGGTCCTCGCGCGGCGCTCATATCAATGACTAGGCGCTGGCGCTGACCATAGGCCAGCAGCGAGCTACTCCCCAAACTCGTTCGTGCGCCAGCGCAACAAGCTTCGGCTGATACGCGGGTGCTCGCTGGATTCCTCGTCGATGATCGCGGTACGGACCAGCGGTCTGGCAGCTCGTGAATGAACAGAAGGGCGGCGGAAAACTTGTTGTCGATTCCGCCCCTCGCAGAAGCGCAACCCACGAACGGCGGAATGAGCGTGTTAAGAACGATGACCAGTCCTCGAGGCGAGTAGCAAGCTATGCATGATGTCTTAAACGCGCTCTACCTTCCCGATGGGGATGGTTTCGTTGGAACGATCTTGACGCAGGGTCCTTGGCATGTAGAACACCAGCACGGTGGGCCAGTTGCTGCCCTGATCGCTCGGTGCGTGCAGGCGGTGCCCACTCTGGCCGACATGGAGATAAAACGATTTACCTTTGATCTAATTCGTCCGGTCCCAGTTATGCAGCGGCTAGACATTGACACGCGCGTGTTGAGGCAGGGCAAGAAAGTTCAGTTGATCGAGGCCAATCTGCGAGTTGGCGATCTTGACTATGTTCGATGTACCGCCCTGCGACTGCGCGTCGAGGACCTCAGGTCGACGCACCAGGTGCCGCAATCGGATGCGGTTGACGCGCGAATCCCCGCGGTCGGGTCGTTTGAGCCAGTGAATCGCGATTTCTCTGATGCACCATTTCTGCGCGCCGTCGACATCATACGCTTTCAGATTCGAGACTCCGATAAAGCTAGACTAGGTTACTGGACCAATCTCACAGTTCCCCTAGTCGCGGGCGAGACGACAACACCTCTGTCCCGACTGTGCCTGGCCGCTGACTTGACTAACTGCATTGGTATTCCCGTCGACGAAATGGAGATTGCAGCCATCAACGCTGACATCACGGTGCAGGTTGTCCGACCGCCCGTCGGGGAATTGGTAGCTCTCGTGGGCGATACACAAGTTGCGATGAGCGCCGGAATCGCCACGTCAGTGGCCGCACTTCATGACCGGCAGGGGGTCTGTGGTACGGCCTTAACCTCTCAGCTCATACAGACTTGAGACGGTCCGGTCGACGTTGCACGTCCACAACCTGGACTACGCGCACTCGTTTCGCAGGCTGCGGTTGAGACGCCCGACTCTGGCCGCCCGTCCACAGCCAACCAGGCTGAATGGGGCGCTGCTTGATCTGCTGGGTGGAGCATTGTCGGTTCATCTGGATTGGGGGCGCGGATTCCAGCCATCGTCGCGGCATGAGCTGCCGGCTGGACGGTAGCAGCGATCAGCGGATGAGTGTCGCCGCCGTGTCGCTGACCGGTGTATGGCTTGTCCAGGGGACTGCTGCGATGGCGGCGACGAGGGCGAGCGGAGCCGCCCAGGACTTGCGGGCCGCCTTGTCGGATCAGCAGTTTGTCGAGTTACCGAAAGGCTTCGTCCTTGCGTGCCAGGGCGAGGATGTCCGTTGCGGTGC
The DNA here is from genome assembly GCA_965199805.1 of Frankiaceae bacterium. Taxonomy (GTDB): domain Bacteria; phylum Actinomycetota; class Actinomycetes; order Frankiales; family Frankiaceae; genus DATAZK01. Next base: position 2,901,346 of record CBDATO010000001.1, read on the forward strand.
GTTCGCCGTTCCAGTGACCTGGGGGTAGTGCGCTGTCGGCGGTGAATGTGTCGTCGAGTAGGCCGACTACGATGCTGATGCAGCTGTAAACGGTAGCGACGCTGTTGTCTGCCGACGCGGGCTGCACCCGCTCAAGCAGGCTGCCAGCGGCGGCGCTGTCGCCGGCCAAGACAGCGGCGACGACTCGTTGGAGGTGTCGACCGCGATCTGCCGGGTCACGCCGACCGGGCTGAACAGTTCAAAGTTGCGTCGTTCGACGGCCCGGTTCAACGCGGCCTGAAGCGTCTGCATGTCGGGAAGGTCGTCGCCGGATAAATCGACGCCGTCTTCGGCAAGCAGCAGCGCCAACTCGGGCATCATCTCGTCGGCCATGCCGGGCTTGTGCTCGACGTGGGCAGTCCCGCGGCTGGTTCCGGGCCGCATAGCCGCATGCCTGCCATGCCCTCCTTCATCGCCAACCCGGTATGTCAGTTGATCGGCTCCGAGCGAATTGACCGAACAGCGTGGCAGGCGTTGCCCAGTCAAGGGTCGCGCGGAGCGACGCCCGCAAGGGAAGCGAACGCCGCTTCGCTGCGTACTCGTCCTTGGTGAGACCAGCTGATCAGCCAGCTGTGCTGCCACGACTGGCCCGACGCCGGGTTCAGCAAGCAGCGCCGGCCCCGCCAGGTGCTGCCTGATCAGCTGGAGCAGCTGCGGATCGAGCTCAGCCAGCGGCGCCGACAGGAAACGCATCCGTGCCGCCAGCGACTGCCGGTGAACACCGACAGACGATGCTCAACCGGTACCGTCGGCTCGGACTGCAGCTACTCGATCGGGTCAGCTGAACAGCCAGCGATCGGCCGCGCAGCTGAGCTCGCAACCGCTCGGGTGCGACCACAACGAGACTGTAAGCTCGTCGACGGCTTCGGTGCGGCTGACCAGCACACTTCCCCGGCAGGCGAAGACCATGCGCAGAACCTCGCGCAGGCCACCGGCGCGGGAAGCACCCCTGCTCATCGCGAGAAAGCGCGTTGATGGCGCTCTCTGAAAGTCCTCAGGGTTGCTCGGCGGGTCCAGCAGTCGTCGCTACACAGCCACTCCCGGAAGGCTAGCGAACAAGTCGTGAGGGGTCTGCCAGCCGAGGGTCTTGTGGAACCGGCGGTTCAGTTTGTCGCCCATGCGCAGCAGGTCGACGGCGTCGTGAACCCGTAGGTCTGAGCCTTTCGGGGAGTAGTCACGCAGCAGCCCGTTCATGTTCTCGTTGCTCGGCCGCTCCCATGGCCGTCCGGGGTCGCAGAAGAAGACCGGCATGCCGACGGACCTCGCAACTGCGTGATGGTGGCATATCTCGCTTCCCTGGTCCCAGGTGAGCGAACGCCGCAGCGACGGGCGGCAGCGCGTCGATGGTGGCGATCAGCTGGTCGCGTACGGCGCCCGCGCGTGAGTCGCCATCCAGGTGCAGCAAAATCGTGTACCTGGTGGTGCGTCCGACGAGCGTGGCGATCGCGGACCCGTCGTAGGACCCGATGATGCAGTCACCCTCCCAATGCCCGGGCTCGACTCGCTCGAGCACGTGCGCGGGACGCTGACTGGTGGGCGTGATCGACGGCCGGCGCTGACCACCACGGCGCCGCGGCCGGCGGTAAGGGCGTCCGGTACGGAGCACGGCACCGGCGTACCGCCCCGGCCCGGCATCAGCCTCCATACGCCGCATCTTCGGCCGGGGCCGTCGTGCCCGCATCTTCGCGTGCGCCGCGAACGGCTCGTAGCTGCCGTCGTCGCCGCGGTTGCGGGCAAGCTCCCGCGCCACCGTCGATACCGCCCGGGCAAGCTCGCCGACGATCGTGCAGGCCGACTTGCCGGACCGCACGCCATCAACGATCTGCATCCGCTCTGCCTCGCTCAGATGTTGGCCGGACTCGACGACCGGCTATAGCGGCCGATGACGGGCTCGATCACGCGGACGCCGGTAGCTCGCACGATCCGGCCGCCGTTCTTCCACCAGTGCCCGGTCTTGCGGTCGATCCCAAGACGGCGACACGCCTCCGAGATCGACAAGCCCTGCTCGAGCAGCCGGCCGAAGCTCCGCTGCTTGTCCACCATCGCCGGCCGCCCCGGACGGCCGCTTGATCCAGATCGCATGCCCACCTGTTACCTCAAATGTAGCGACGGACAGTGGAACCCGCCCTCACTGGAATTCCCACCCGTGTGGCTCCACCGAGACGGGTGGGGCCCTTCAAGGCTGACGGTCTCTGACCACACGCCAACTCGAAGGGGCCTTGCTTCCATGCTCACACGGAAGGAAGACGTGAACGCGCATGCGGCTGTCCCGCCAGGGCTGGACGATCCTCCGCGATCGCCCGGCACCTGGGTCGTGACCGAGAAAGACCATCCAGACGTATCTGTCCGGCGACCGCACCGCCGGGGCCGCAAGGCACCGGAGGACGGGGACGCGTTCGCCCCGTTCGTCGACTATGTCCGAGCCCGGCTGACCCAAAACCCGCACCTATGGGCCGTCACCCTGCTCGATGAGCTGCAGCCGTTGGGGTCCGACCGGTCGTATGCCACGCTGACCCGCCAGATCCGCACCCGCCGGCTGCGGCCGCACTGCGAACCCTGCCACCCCGCCAGGCAGCGGCCCGTGGCGGTGATCGAGCACCCGCCGGGTGAGAAAACCCAGTTGGACTGGCTCGAGCTGCCCGACCCACCCGTCGGCTGGGGATGGAGCGGCAAGAAAGCGTTCCTGCTGGTCGATGCACTGTCGCATTCCGGTCGGTGGCGCGGCCAGCTGTGTGAAGGCACCGACCTCGCCCAGCTGGTCGCCGCTCTCGACGCGGTGACCCGCCAGCTCGGCGGGCTGACCCTGATCTGGCGGTTCGACCGGATGGCGACCGTGGTAGCACCGAACACCGGCCGGATCATCGCGTCGTTCGCCGGTGTCGCCAGACATTACGGGTGCAGGTCGCGCTCTGCCCACCCCGGTGCCGTAACCGCAAAGGCGTCGACGAGAAAGCCAACCATGTCGCCGCCCAACGCTTCTGGCGGACCTTGTCCGACGACGTGACCGTCGAGCAGACCCACACCGCGCTCGATGTCTGGTGCCAGCGCCGCGGTGACCTGCGGACGCGGGCTGACGGCGCGAGCGGCAAGTTCACCGTGGCCACCCTCGCTGCCGCCGAGCCGCTGCGCCCAACCGGACGGACCTACACAGCCGGATTAGTCGTGCAGCGCATGGTGTCGGCCCGAGCGTTGGTCGCCTACGACGGCAACTTTTACTCCGTGCCATCGGAGCTGGCCCGCACCGCGGTCACCCTCGCCCGTCGGCTCGGCGCCGCGACATCGACATCGTCGCCGGCGGCCCGACCGGCAACAAGGTGGTGCTCGCCCGCCACCCTCACCCCGGCCGGTGCCGGTGCACTGATCCGCACCGGCAGCCATGTCACCGCCCTGAACGCCGCCGCGATGGCCGCCTCGACCCCGGCATTTCCGCACCGCCGCAAACAACGCATCCCACCCGGACCCCAAGCTGCGCGACCGCCCTCACCACTCCACCCGCCGAGACCACCGGCTCCGCTGTCATCATCGACCTGTTCCGCTATACCGCCGCCGCAGCCGGGAGGAACAGTCTCACATGACCAGCAGCAAAATGCCGCCGATCCCGCAAGCCAGCAACGGCACTTGCGCCTGAAGAGTACCGCGGTAATCCCCCAACCCCCAAATCAGATCGACAACCGGCGGTGCCGTACATCCAGAGGCGGACGGCTTTTCAATTTGACGCCGCCCATCACCGGAAGGCAACGTGTCGAATGGGCTTTCAACGGGTTCAAGGGCCGGCGCACGATCGCTGCCGCTACGGCATCACGCCGTCGACTGGCGCCGCGGAGCCGTACCTCGCAGCCATCCTCATCTGGCTATGCACCACATAAGAGTTGCACCTACTTGAGGCGCTCGATGACCATGGCCATGCCCTGGCCGCCACCGACGCACATGCTCTCGAGCCCGATGGTGCCGCCGGTCGAGCGCAGACCGTTGAGCAGCGTGGTCATGATGCGGGCGCCGGTCATGCCGAACGGGTGACCCAGGGCGATCGCGCCACCGTGGACGTTGAGCTTGTCCTCGGGGATCTCGAGGTGGCGCATCGACGGGACGACCTGGGCGGCGAAGGCCTCGTTGATCTCGACGAGGTCGACGTCGTTGATGCTCATGCCGGCCCGCTTGAGCGCCTGGCGGCACGCCTCGACCGGGCCGAGGCCCATGATCTCCGGGTCGAGCGCGGTGACGCCCGAGGAGATGATGCGGGCGAGCGGGGTGATGCCGAGTTCACGGGCACGGGTGTCGCTCATGACGACGACCGCGGCGGCGCCGTCGTTCAGCGGGCAGGCGTTGCCGGCGGTGACGGTGCCGTCGGGACGGAAGACCGGCTTGAGGCCGGCGAGCTTCTCGGCGGTGGTGCCGGCGCGCGGGCAGTCGTCGGTGTCGATGATGCGACCGTCGGGCAGCGTCAGCGGGGTGATCTCCCGCTTGAAGAAGCCGCTGGCCTGAGCGGCCTCGGCGCGCTGCTGCGACAGGGCGGCCCAGTAGTCCTGGTCCTCGCGCGAGACGTTCTCCAGCTGGGCGACGTTCTCCGCGGTCTGGCCCATGGCGATGTAGTTGTCAGGAAGGCCGTTGGTCGGGCTCCAGACGTCGACCCCACCGAGCTCACGGTCCTTCGAGCGCTGCTCGGAGTCGGCGAAGCGCGGGTTGTGCGAGCCCGGCGCACCGTCGGCGCGGCCGACGCCGAAGCGGCTGACGGCCTCGACACCACCGGCGATGAACGCGTCACCCTCGCCGGCCTTGATGGCGTGGGCGGCGATGCGGATCGAGGCGAGCGAGGAGGAGCAGTAGCGGTTGATGGTCAGACCGGGCACCTGCGGCAGGTTCGCCAGCAGGCCCACCACGCGCGCGATGTTGTAGCCCTGCTCGCCGGCCGGCTGCGCCGTGCCGAGGATCAGGTCGTCGACGGTGTTGCCGTCGAGCTCGGGGACCTGCCGGAGGGCGGCCTCGACGATGGTGGCGGCCATGTCGTCGGGACGGAGGTCGACCAGGCTGCCCTTGGCCGCACGGCCGATCGGGCTGCGGGCGGCGGCGACGATGACGGCTTCAGGCATCTTGAGCTCCTCGATGACGACTTCCACAAGACCAAGCGACTGCTTGGTTGAGCCTACGAGTAAGCCGCCCTAGGGTCAAAGCCCGTTCTCTCGCTAGATCGACAGTGCGGACGCCAGGTAGCTCAGTCCGGTCTCCAACGTTGGGACGTGCCGGAACCATCAGACGGTCATGTGCCCGCAAGCGTGGAGGGACAGGCGTAAGGAGGGAGTGCCCACGCTTTTTCGGACAGCCTGCTGTTTCTAAAAAGTAGTGGGTACGCTGGCTTTCTTCAAGCCGCGTCGGGTTGTTTGTGTGGCGGGGTAGTCGTTTTCGGCTTGTGTTGGTGTGCGGCAGCCGAGGCTGGAGTGGATCCGTTGCCGGTCATAGATGATGTCAACGTACTCGAATATGGTAGCGCGCCTTCCCGGGTGTGGGGAATGCGTACGGTACGACGAGTTTGTTCTTCAACGCGGCGAAGAATAACTCGGCGGCCCCTTGGTCCTAGCAGACTCCGGTGCGGCCCATGGCGCCGAGCATGTTGTGGTCGGCCAATTGCGCGGAACGGTATTAACGGGTCTCAACCGATCGTCGCAACACTGGCCTGTTGTAAGGACAGTAACTGCGCGTTGAGCGCTTCGGCCGGCGTCTTGCAGCCGAGGACCTTTCGTGGCCGACTGTTCAGGGCTGCGGCGACGGCTTCGATCTCTTCGGCGCTCCAGCGAGCGAGGTCGGTGCTTTGGGGAAGTACTGGCGAAGCAGCCCTTTGGACGCTCCTATTGTTTGTCAAGCGGTTGCTGCGACGGCGTCGAGCTGCGCTGCCGCCTGGATTCGTCGGTAGAGACGGCGAGCGAGTACGCGCTTGACTGACCGGCCAATGTTGCGGTGCGTTTGTCTTTGGCGCGGCGGAAGCTGTCAACCTGCATGAGGCACCGTGGGGCGATACTTACTGGCTCTTCAAAAGTTGAGGGGTAATCCAGCCCTCGGCGCTGGCGTTCCGGCGTGATCGCCGGGTGCAGTGAAACCGTACTCGGAGGCGCTGGTTTACGATCCGCGACAAACGCGCCGGCGTACTCACCGCCGCCTACACAGCTCACCCCGAACGGTTCGTCCGCAAACCGCCCCAACCCCCAGCCCTGCCCGGCCAGGTCTGGATCAACAAGCCCGAAGACACCGAGGAGGACACTCAGTAAATAGGTTCTTCGAACTTGAGGGGGAAGCGGGACACGATCTTCGTGCTGTGAGCTGAACGGCTCGCGGCCCCTTGACACTGGCTGTGTCTGACGCAACAAGTGAAAGGACCGCGAGCCTTGAGGGACGGTACGACGATTCTTTTTGGCCGGCCTGGAGTCGCTGTCGATGAGGTGGAGCAGGCGGCCGACGGCGCTCGCACGGTGCACGTGCGCACGGTCGATCCGGATGCCGCGGCTTGTCCGGCATGTGGGACGTTCTCGACGGTCGTGCGCCAGCGGCGCACGACCCGGCCGAAAGACCATCCTTATGGTGAGGCGCCGCTCGCGGTGCGCTGACATAAGCGGCAATACCGGTGTTTGCAGGCGTGATGTCCGCGTAAGGCGTTCACCGAACAGATCGATGAATTGCCGGCCGGCGCTCGGTCACCGGCCGGTGCCGGCGCGCCGCCGGCGCGGCGGTCGGGTCGGGACGGTCGGTGTCGGCGGTATGCACCGAGCTGTCTTTGAGCTGGCCGATCGTCCATGCCGCGTTCGTCGCCCATGCCGACCAGCTGCTGGTTGAACCGGCGCCGCCGCGGGTGCTGGGCATCGATGAGACCCGCCGTGGCCGGCCGCGCTGGGTCCGCGGCGAGGACGGCCGCTGGCAGCGGCTGGAACGGTTCGAGACCAACTTTGTCGACCTGTTCGGCAGCGGCGGGCTGCTCGGGCAGGCCGCGGGCCGCACCTCGACGGCAGTGATGACCTGGCTGAACGAACGCGGCGACGACTGGAAGGCCCAGGTGCAGGTGGTGGCGATCGATCCGTGCGCCGCCTACCGCCGTGCAGTGCAGCAGGCGCTGCCGCACGCCACTGTGGTGGCTGACCCGTTTCATATCGTCAGGCTGGCCAACGACATGGTCACCGACACCCGTCAGCGGGTCGCCCGTGAGCAGCTCGGCCGCCGGGGCCGCAAGAACGATCCGGCCTGGGCCAGCCGCCGGCTGCTGCTGCGTGCCGGGAACCGGCTCTCACCGCAGGCACTGGCCCGGCTCGAGCGCACCTTCGCGTCCGACAGTGACCCGACCAAAGAGATCGCCGCCGCCTGGGCGGTCAAGGAACGGCTACGGATGCTGCTCGCCGCCGGCGACCGGCACACCATCGCCGACCGGCTGCACCGCTTCCACGAAACCGTCCTCGCGGCCGACCTAACCGAGGCGACCCGGCTCGCCGAGACCGTCGACGCCTGGTGGCCGCAAATCCTCGCGCAGCTCCAAACGCGGATCGGCAACGCCGGGACCGAAGGCACGAACCGGCTGATCAAAGACACGGCACGGATCGCATTCGGGTTCAGGAACCTGGAAACAACCACGGGGGCGAGCTCGGCAACAGCAGCGTCGGTCACGGCGTCGACCTCGGGTCGGTGCCGGTGCTCTCGGAGAGTGTCTCCAAGAGCTCGTGCAGTTTTGCCTGCACATCCACCACGAAGCGGGCCTTGGCCAGCTCCTGCTCCAGCCGCGCCTTGTCCGCTCCAGCTCGGCGATCCGATCCGCATGCCCGTCACGGGGCTTGCGGCCGCGCGGCACGCCAAGTGCCTGCAGCCCGCCGGCATCACGGGCTTTACGCCACTCGACGATGTGACTGGAATACAACCCTTCCCGGCGCAACAGGGCGCCCTTATGCCCGTCCGGCGCGGCGTCGTAGGCGGCGACCATCTCCAGCTTGTACTTCGCGGTGAACCGGCGACGCCAGACCGCTCCGGCACCTGCGGGTCAGGCCGATCACTTCGGGCATCAGGCACCCGACCAGGATCGGCGATCCCGACCGCAGGGGCCAACGTCGTCACAATGCTCGTCATCTCCGGGGACTCTCCATCCCCGCCCCCAGGGGTCAGTAATGTCAGGAAGCGGGTGCCTCACCCCAGGTTGGCAGCGAGCGCTGCGCCGTTGCTCGTGGGCGCGGGTCTCGGGGTGACACCGCATTCGGGTGATGGCGACCGTGTGCAGGGCTCGGGTGAGCGCCCGGTCACCGCCGTGGTTGAGCCGGTGGCGGGAGCGTTGTCCACTGCTGGTCTCAAGCGGAGCGACGCCCGCAAGGGAAGCGAACGCCGCTTCGCTGCGTACTCGTCCTTGGTGAGACCAGCTGATCAGCCAGCTGTGCTGCCACGACTGGCCCGACGCCGGGTTCAGCAAGCAGCGCCGGCCCCGCCAGGTGCTGCCTGATCAGCTGGAGCAGCTGCGGATCGAGCTCAGCCAGCGGCGCCGACAGGAAACGCATCCGTGCCGCCAGCGACTGCCGGTGAACACCGACAGACGATGCTCGACCGGTACCGTCGGCTCGGACTGCAGCTACTCGATCGGGTCAGCTGAACAGCCAGCGATCGGCCGCGCAGCTGAGCTCGCAACCGCTCGGGTGCGACCACGACGAGGCTTTTGAGTTCGTTGACGGCTTTGGTGCGGCTTGGAGTTGCCCCGGTTCGGCGGACTGTTACTGGTTGATGGTCGTGTAGCCGGTCGGGGTCTGGTAGCCGAGGGTGGAGTGCAGCCGGCGGTTGTTGTAGGCCCAGATATAGGCGAACAGCCTGGCCCGGGCGTCATTGCGGGTGGCTGGGACGCCGTTGGGATAGATCTCCTCCTTCTTCAGGGAGGCGAACCAGGATTCCATGACGGCGTTGTCGAGTGGGCTTTTCTCCACACCGATCGAAACTTTGAGTCGGTGTGCCTGTGCGAGGCCGATCCAGTCGTGAGCAGTGAATTGACCGGTCTCAACCGATCGTCGCAACACCGGCTTGTTGTAGGGACAGTAACTGCTCGTTGAGGCCTTCGGCTGGTGTCTTCCAGCCAAGGATCTTTCGTGGCCGGCTATTCAGGGCTGCGGCGACGACTTCGATCTCCTCAGCGCTCCAACGAGCGAGGTCTGTGCCCTTCAAGAAGTACTGACGCAGCAGCCCGTTGGTGTTCTCGTTGGTGCCGCGCTGCCAAGGACTCTGCGGGTCGGCAAAGAACACTGGAACTCCCGTCTCAATCTTGAATTGAGCGTGGGCAGACATTTCCTTGCCGCGATCCCACGTCACCGAACAGCACAACTGCTCTGGCAGCGTGCTGATCGTCGCGGCGAGGGCGTCCTTCATCCTGATGGCCCCATAGCCGGCGAGCGCCGGCCCGTTCTTGACGGTCTGCTTGTGCCGGTAACCAGCCTCGCGGCGCAGGTGCACCAACATCGTGAACCGGGTCGTCCGCTCAACCAGGGTGCCGATCGCGGACCGTTCAAGCCCGATCAGCAGATCGCCCTCCCAATGCCCGGGGACTGCACGGTCTTCGACTTCGGCCGGCCGCTCACTGATCACCACATCTGGGGTGACGTGCGCCCACGCCTTGTTCTTCGAACGGGCCCGAGGGACACGCAGTGCACGGCCGGTGCGCAGGCACGCGACCAGCTCCCGTTTGAGCGCACCACGACTTTCGATATAAAGCGCCTGGTAGATCGCCTCGTGGCTGATCCGCATGGACTCATCATCAGGGAAATCGAGCGGCAGCCGGCTGGCGATCTGCTGCGGGCTCCAGCCCGTCACCCAACGACGATCGCCGCGATGTGGTTTCCCGCAGCTTTTCACGCCGTCGCCTGTGGTCCGACGACTCGCCCATCAGGCGCCCGGACATCACCCGAGAGGCGTGCCTGCACGTAGTCACGCTGCCGCTCGTTCCCCACGAGCTTGGCAGGCTTTGGCCGTCGCGCACGACGCTCGGCATGCGACTGCGCCAGCGTCGCCCGATACTCCAGCCGATAGGTCCGGGTCGAGGCATTGCGGCGCAGCTCCCTCGAGATCGTCGACGGACTCCTCTTGAGCTGCCGGGCGATCTCCCGGACGCCACCGCCCTTCGCGCGCAACAGCGCGATCTCTTCACGTTCCGCGAAAGACAAGAAGCGACCCGACACCGCCGGCGGAAGACACGGATCCACGCCGCCAGCGTGACGAAACCAGCGAAAGCCGCCCGGCGCCGACACGCGCGCCTCGACGCATGCGTCTTCGGTCTTTACACCAAGCGCGATCGCCGCCAGAACTGGACGCGATCCTCACGCCAAGCGACCGTCGGGCGCCCCGGAGACGGGATCCGACCTCGATACAAACGGGCTTGCTTCTGCTTCGGTCCGTACGGCACGACGCCACCCTCAAATCGAGGTGTTGCGACCACCAGTTGAGTCCGCCCTGGTATCCGCGGTCGGAGTGGACGATGCAGCCGGGCTGGGGGTGACGGCTTGCGATGGCCTCGCGCAGCGCCCGCAGGGCGGTCCCCGGGGAGTCGTAGGTCTCCACGGCCCAGCTGACGATTTCGCGGTTGAACGCATCGAGGATGACGGCCGCATAGAGCCATCCCTCGCCGGTGCGGATCATCGTGATGTCGGTGAACCAGATCCGGTTCGGGGCGTTAGCTCGAAACTTCCGTTTGACCAGGTCGACGATCTCAGGGCGGCGGGCAGGTGGCGCCGCACGCGGCCGCGACTTGGGTTTGCCGCGGTGCGCAGCGATGCCGTGGCGGCGCATCAACCGTGCGACTGTGTGCCGACCAGCCGACATGTCCCTGCTGCGCAGCTCGCGGTGCACGCGTGGCGATCCGTAGTACGCGAACTCGGCGTGGATCTGGCGGATCTGCGCCAGCAACGCGTCGTTGTGGGCAGCTCGACCAGCCGGCGGGTCCGAGCAGCGCTTCAGCCAGCCGTAGTAGCCGGAGGTCGAGACACCCAGCACCCGGCAGATGGTGCTGATCTTCAGTTCAGGGTCGGCAGCCTTCTCCGCCTGGATGTAGCAATAGACCGCTACTGCTCCGCCCGACGCGCGAAGAAGGCCAGCGCTTTTCCCAGGATCTGCAGCTCTTCTTCCTTGCGGGCCAGCTCCCGCTCCAACTGCGCGATGCGGGCCTTGTCATCGGCCCCAGCGGAGGCAGCGGCTGCCGTCCAGTTTCCCTTCCGATCAGCGGCGCGCACCCAGTTTGCAACCGACGTCGGGGACAGCCCGAACTCAGCCCCTAGGTCCGAGAACGACCGGCCACGTCGATGCAACTCGACGATCTGGTCCTTGAACTCCTGCGAGAACACCTTCCCCATGGGGCGGCACCTTTCGCTTGGCCATAGCCAAGTGTCGGTGTCCGCCGGATCGGGGCAACTCCAGCTGACCAGCACGCCTTCCCGGCAGGCGAAGACCATGCGCAGAGCCTGGCGCAGGCCACCGGCGCGTGGAGCACCCTGCCCAGGTTGGGTCCGCGCCCATCTTGCTGACACAGCTGACGGCGCTGGCTATCGGCGGATGCTCGCCTGGGCGGGTGAGCATGCTCCCGGTCGCCGAATCTGGGCGCTGGAAGGCACCGGCAGCTTCGCCGCTGGACTCGTCGTCGTCCTGACGGAAGCCGGTGAAAAGGGTCGTTGAGGTCGGGGCGCTGGAGCGGGCTCGTGGGGCTAAGAGCGATCGGATTGACGCGATTCGGGCTGCGCGGGAAGCGCTTTCCCGCGAACAGTTGTGAAAGTTCCAATGCATTCGGATATTGCAGCGCACGCCTTCCGGGCGTTGGGGAATGCCGTACGGTAGACGAGTTCGTTCTTCAACGCGGCGATAATGACTCGGCAGCCCTTTGTCGGCTCTTCGTGATCAAGCGTGGTAATTGCCGCTTGGCGTGGATAAGCACCTGGGCCTGAAACGAGGCCTTAGGGCCTCACGATTCGTGATGTCTAAGACACGGATCATGGAGGCCCCAGGTGCCTGTTTACAGTAATGCCACGACGCTCAAACTGGGTCTGCCCGGCTTCGTTCTGCTCGACGCTTCGCACGTCGACGGCGAGCTGGAGCAGACGGTCGAGACGATGGCGAGCGTGGTGGGCTACACCGGCTGCGGCACCGCCGCGATGTTGCATGACCGGCGGGCGGTGCGGGTGCGTGATCTGCCGCGGCCGGCCGGTGGCGCTGGTGTGGCGCAAACGGGTGTGGCGCTGCGTCGAGTCGGCGCATGCGAGCTCGACGTGGTCAGAGCAGTGCGAGCAGATCTGGGCAGTGCGAGCAGATCTGGCCGCGGGCGGTGCTCACCGAACGTGCCCGCGGCTATGCCTGCTGGCGGGTCGGCCGCCAAGGGCACACCGTCGACAACTGGCAACGGATCAACTCCAGCCTCGGCTACCGCACACCAACACAAGCCGAAAACGACTACACCGCCACGCGATCACCGATGCGGCTTGAAGAAAGCCAGCACACCCACAATGGACCCGCACCGATCGGAGACGCCGCGACCGGGACGGGTACGTGCCACCGACACCGTTGAGGCAAGCCGCCCAGATACAGCCAGATACAGGTTGGGCGACGCGTGCGTTCGTCACCCTCGAGCTCCCCCCCGTACCGGCCCAGCAGCCAGTATGTTGATCGATGTGGGTCGAGCATCTACACCGAGCGTGGGTGCAGAATTCGCACTTGAGAAGAGCGCCAGCAAGGCGCTGCCTGCCCGATCGTCTGTGCTGGTGCCTTACGCGCGTGAAGCCGCGCCCGGCGGCCTACTTCAGGTTCAGCGCCGCGGCGACCACAAGTCCGGTCAACACGTCCGTTAGGAGGACTCGGTGGACAGGGCATTCGCTGGTGGCCGGTTGCGGCGGTTGCGCGGCGATCGCGGGATGAGTCAGGTCGACCTGGCGCGGATTCTCGCCATTTCCCCGAGCTATCTTAACCAGATTGAGCATGACAAGCGCGTACTGACTGTGCCAATTCTGGTGCGGATCAGCGAGGTCTTCGGCGTCGACGCGGCCTTTTTCGCGCCGCAGAACACTGGACGCACCCTGGCCGAATTGACCGAGGCGTTGATCGCACATTCCGACGACAGACTAAAGGCGTCGCCGTTCGATCTGCACACGCTCGCGACAACGATGCCCGAGCTCGCCGAAGCGGTCCTCGGACTCCACCGCCGTTACGGCCATCTGCTGGATCAGGCCGGGCACCTCGCGGACAGCCGCACTCCCGCCTTCGAGGCAGATCCGCAGCAGCAGGTGCTGGACTTCTTTTACCGCAATCGCAATTACTTCGAGAGCCTCGACCGGGCCGCGGAGGTGACGGCCGAGCAGGTCGGCGTGCACGCCGATGGTGCCCTGCGGGCGCTGCGCCGGCACCTGAAGAAGGCGCACCGGATACGCACCACGAGCATCAGCCGAACCGCCAAGGAGTTCGCGCCCGACTCCGAGATGCACGCCTTCGACGCCGACGACCGGACGCTGCACGTCTCGCCGCACCTTAAGCCCGGGCAGCAGGCGTTCCGGATGGCGGGCCAGCTCGCCTTCCTCGAACAAAATCACCTCATCGAGGACATCCTGGCGGAGGAGCATTTCGATTCCTCGGACGCGCGCACCCTTGCGCGCATCGGATTGGCGAACCATTACGCTGGTGCCCTTCTCCTGCCGTACCCCGCATTCTTCGAAGCGGCCGAATCGACGCGTTATGACATCGAATTGCTGGCCGAGCAATTCCAGGTAGGCTACGAGATGATCGTGCACCGGCTGAGCACGCTGCAGCGGGCCAACGCCCGCGGAGTGCCGTTCATCTTCGTGCGGGTCGACCGGGCCGGCAACATCTCCAAGCGCCAGTCGGCGACCGGCTTCCACTTCTCCCGGACCGGCGGCACCTGCCCGCTCTGGAACGTGTACGAGGCCTTCATCTCGCCCGGCAAGATGATCGTCCAGGTGGCATCCATGCCCGATGGGCAGCGCTATCTGTGGGTGGCCCGCACCGTGACGTACAACCGCGGCGGTTTCGACGCTCCGGCGAAAACTTTCGCGATCGGCCTCGGCTGCGAGATCCGTCACGCGTCACGGCTGGTCTACTCGCGCGGCGTGACCCTCGACGACCCGAAGGCGGCCACCGCGATCGGCCCGGGCTGCCGGACATGTCCTCGAGCCAGCTGCCCGCAGCGCGCCGCCCCGCCGATCGGGCTGCCGCTGGCTATCGACGAGTCACGCAGCACGTTCGCCCCCTACCCGGTGGCCGAATGACCGTCTTGTTGAGCGTCATTTTGCGGGCTTAATGTCTTGCCGCACCTTCATTGTCAGAAATTGGCACATTGAGGGCGTCGACGAGCGCCCCGTCATTGAGCAGCCTTCTCGTTCAGCGGTTCTGCGTCGGTGCAGGAGCAAGAATCAACTGACATACCGGGTTGGCGATGAAGGAGGGCATGGCAGGCATGCGGCTATGCGGCCCGGAACCAGCCGCGGGACTGCCCACGTCGAGCACAAGCCCGGCATGGCCGACGAGATGATGCCCGAGTTGGCGCTGCTGCTTGCCGAAGACGGCGTCGATTTATCCGGCGACGACCTTCCCGACATGCAGACGCTTCAGGCCGCGTTGAACCGGGCCGTCGAACGACGCAACTTTGAACTGTTCAGCCCGGTCGACGTGACCCGGCAGATCGCGGTCGACACCTCCAACGAGTCGTCGCCGCTGTCTTGGCCGGCGACAGCGCCACCGCTGGCAGCCTGCTCGAGCGGGTGCAGCCCGCGTCGGCAGACAACAGCGTCGCTACCGTTTACAGCTGCATCAGCATCGTAGTCGGCCTACTCGACGACACATTCACCGCCGACAGCGCACTACCCCCAGGTCACTGGAACGGCGAACGCACCGCAACGGACATCCTCGCCCTGGCACGCAAGGACGAAGCCTTTCGGTAACTCGACAAACTGCTGATCCGACAAGGCGGCCCGCAAGTCCTGGGCGGCTCCGCTCGCCCTCGTCGCCGCCATCGCAGCAGTCCCCTGGACAAGCCATACACCGGTCAGCGACACGGCGGCGACACTCATCCGCTGATCGCTGCTACCGTCCAGTCGGCAGCTCATGCCGCGACGATGGCTGGAATCCCAGCGTGATTCTTGACCCAGCCTAACCCAGAGATTTCACGGGTTAGCGGCCTGACTGGGTGTTGATCAATCGAAAAGTGCCCCTGACCAGGGAGGATTTGACTTGCTGAGGGTCATTTCCGCCGGGATACAGGAGCACCTTTCTGGTGAGCGATCGTAGCGGGTTCTATCCGCATGTCCGGGTCGACGCGGCGGGCCGGCAGTTGGTGTCGCATGCCGGTGGGGTGCTGCTCGTCGAGACCATCCGGGCGGCCGGGTTGGACCGGGAGCTGTCGGCCGCGCTTGCACGGTGGCGACGGCCGCAAGCCCGGCATGATCCGGCGAAGGTGCTGATAGATCTGTCGGTGACGCTGGCGCTGGGCGGTGACTGCCTGGCTGACATTGCGACGGTGCGGGCGGCGCCGGATGCGTTCGGCCGGGTCGCCTCCGATGCCACGGTGTCACGCACGATCGCCTTGTTGGCCGGCGATGCCGACCGGGTGCTGGCGGCGATCGGCACGGCGCGGGCGACGGTCCGGCGCCGGGTGTGGAAAGCCGCCGGCCGGCATGCGCCGAACGCTGCCGGGACGGTAACGGTC
Organism: Frankiaceae bacterium; assembly: GCA_965199805.1. GTDB lineage: Bacteria > Actinomycetota > Actinomycetes > Frankiales > Frankiaceae > DATAZK01. The sequence continues at coordinate 2,917,067 of CBDATO010000001.1, forward strand.
GATCTGGACGCCACGTTGGTGACCGCGCATTCGGACAAGGAAGGCGCGACGCCGACGTTCAAGATGGGCTTTGGCCACCATCCGCTGCTGGGCTTTGTTGACCACGGCCCGGACGGCACCGGTGAGATGGTCGCCGGCCGGCTGCGCGAGGGGCGGGCCGGGTCGAACACCGCCGCCGACCACGTTGCTGTGGTCCGCGAGGCGCTGGCCCAGACCCCCGGGATCAGCCGGCGCCGGCCCGGCCGCAAAGTCCTGATCCGCGCGGACGGCGCCGGCGGCACCCATGCTTTCCTGGACTGGCTATCGGCCCGTGGCCTCGGGTTTTCTGTCGGGTGGACGCTGGCCGGCGGTGACGAGCAGCTCATCCGAAATCTTCCGGCAGCGGCGTGGACGCCGGCCTACGACTCACAAGGCGGTCTGCGGGACGGGGCGTTCGTCGCCGAACTCACCGGCCTGCTCGACCTGACCCGGTGGCCGAAAGGCATGCGGGTCATCGTTCGTTCCGAACGGCCTCACCCAGGTGCCCAGCTACGCATCACCGACATCGACGGCAACCGCATCACCGCCTTCGCGACCAACACCAAGACAGGGCAACTCGCCGACCTCGAGCTGCGGCACCGGCGCCGGGCCCGCTGCGAAGACCGGATCCGTCAGGCCAAGGACTGCGGCCTGCGCAACCTGCCGCTGCAAGGCATGAACCAGAACCGGATCTGGCTTGCCATCGTCGGCCTTGCCGTCGACCTGATCGCTTGGACCCAAATGCTCGCCTTCGCCGGGCACGAGGCCCGCCGCTGGGAACACAAACGGCTGCGGCACCGGCTGTTCTCGGCCGCCGGACGCATCTCACGCCACGCCCGCCGAACGATGCTGCACCTACCCGCAGGGCACCGCTGGAGCCGACTGATCCAGATCGGACTCACCCGCATCGCCGCCGCCGCACCCGGCTAACCAGCGGCCCAAGCCGGAGATCCGACGACCGAAAGAACACCGCAGGAACGGCGCCACCCGGACGCTCCGGGCAACCGCCGCGCCCACAATTGGAAAGTCAGCGCCGAACCACGCGGCCTTACCAACCAAGATACTCAGCCGACGCGTGCAACATCCGGGCTAACCCGGAGATTTCACGGGTTATCAGCCTGACCGGGTGTTGATCAACAGAAAGGTGCCCCTGACCAGCGAGGATTCGACTTGTCTAAGGTCCGAATCGCGTTGATGCAGGAGCACCCTTCTGGTGAGCGATCGTAGCGGGTTCTATCCGTCTGTCCGGGTCGACGCGGCGGGCCGGCAGCTGGTGTCGCACGCCGGTGGGGTACTGCTGGTCGAAACGGTCCGAGCGGCCGGGTTGGACCGTGAGCTGTCGGCGGCACTGGGTTGTTGGCGCCGGCCGCACGCCCGGCATGAGCCCGCCAAGGTGTTGTGCGATCTGGCGGTGACGCTCGCGCTCGGCGGCGACTGCCTGGCTGACGTCGCGACGGTGCGGGCCGCACCGCAAGCGTTCGGCCCGGTCGCCTCGGATGCGACGGTGTCTCGCACCATGACGGCGTTGGCTGCCAACGGCGACCGGGTGCTGGCGGCGATTGACAGGGCGCGGGCTGCGGTCCGGGGCCGGGTCTGGAAGGCCGCCGGCACGGATGCGCCGAACGCCGCCGGCACGGTGACGGTCGATTTGGACGCCACGTTGGTGACGGCGCATTCGGACAAGGAAGGCGCCACGGCGACGTTCAAGATGGGCTTCGGTCACCATGCGCTGCTTTGTTTCGTCGATCACGGCGCGGACGGCACCGGTGAGATGGTCGCCGGTCTGCTGCGCCAGGGGCGCGCCGGGTCCAACACCGCCGCCGACCACATTGCTGTGAAGCGCCAAGCATTGGCGCAGATTCCGGGCGTCAGCCGGGGCCGGCCCGGCCGCAAAGTCCTGATCAGGGCGGACGGCGGCGGTGGCACGCATGCCTTCCTGGGCTGGCTTTCGGCCCGTGGACTGGCCTTTTCTGTCGGCGGGACGCTGACCGGCGACGCTGAGCAGCTCATCCGCCGCCTGCCGGCGGCGGCGTGGACACGGGCCTACGACTCAGCTGGTGGGGTGCGGGACGGGGCGTTCGTCGCCGTACTGACCGGCCTGCTCAACCTCACCCGGTGGCCGAAAGGGCTGCGGGTCATCGTCCGTTCCGAACGGCCGCATCCTGGTGCGCAGCTGCGGATCACTGATGTGGACGGCAACCGCATCACCGCCTTCGCGACCAACACCGCATCCGGGCAGCTTCCCGAACTGGAGCTGCGGCACCGGCGGCGGGCCCGATGCGAAGACCGGATCCGACAGGCCAAGGACTGCGGGCTTCGCAACCTGCCTTTGCAGGGCATGGCGCAGAACCGGATCTGGCTCGCCATCATCGCCCTGGCCGCCGACCTCATCGCCTGGACCCAAGTGCTCGCCTTCGCCGGCCATGAAGCCCGCCGCTGGGAACACAAACGGCTACGTCACCGGCTGTTCTCAGCCGCCGGACGCGTCTCCCGCCACGCCCGCCGCACCGTGCTACATCTACCGGCGGGCCACCGGTGGAGCCGGCTGATCCAGACCGGGCTGACCCGCATCGCCGCCGCCCCCGGCTGACCCCGGCGACATCCAACCCGCCCAACGACCCGAAAGACCACCGCAGGAACGGCGAACCCGGACGCACCGGGCACACCGTCATGCCCGTCAAACAAATTCAGCGGCGACCCCACCAAGCACCGCCCAACCAGATCACACAGCCGACGCGTGCAAGATCCGGGCTAACGCGGCCGAAGCAGCCTTGACTTGCGTCGACTCGGGCGTCGACACCCGTGTGCACACCGCGCCAGATCGGCCAGCAGGCACCTGTTTGACAAGTCCATAGGCGGCCAGCTACCCTACCGCGGTGACTAAGGTTAAGCAACCGCGGGTAGCCAGTTTCGACATGCTGAACCCATTTGACGGAGCGTTCTGGGTTCGGCCAATGCATGAGATCGAGAGCGATCTGTCCGGGATTAGAGCTCACGGTCCTGTATTTCTTCCGGAACCTGCTCCCGCAGACTCTCAGACGCCGCCTGGCCCGGGTGCCTGGTTGTTTACGAGTCACGAGGACATCATGTCGATCTCTCGTGCCCCAGAACTGTTCTCATCGGCACAGGGCATTGATTTAGGCGGCGTTTTCAAGGACGCTAACGGCGAAGTGCTATTTGGCAATATAATAACTTTGGACGATCCGCGCCACGTTCGGCAGCGCCGCCTCGTGTCAAGGGGTTTCACCCCACGCATGCTTGCGCGGCTAAATGACTCGATACAGCTAATCGCCACGTCCATCGTTGATGACATCATCGACCGGGGCGAGGTCGACTTCGTCGTCGACGTGGCCGCCCGGCTACCACTAAGGATTGTGTGTGACCTTATGGGCATTCCGGAAAGTCAGCACGATCTAGTCTTTCAATGTACGAACGTTATTCTCGGTGGGAGCGATCCGGAGTATAGGGCTGAAAACGAAGACATTTACTCGGCGACGATCGCGGCGGCTGGACAGCTCGTTCAGGTGATGACTGAAGTCGCTGACGCCAAGAGGGGGGAGGGCGGAACAGATCTCACTAGTATTCTGATAGAGGCCAGCGACGAGTTTTCTAGCGACGAGCTGGCAGGATTCTTCCTACTCCTCGTTGTCGCTGGTAACGAGACGACACGCAACGCAATCGCCTGGGGTCTCAAGCTCCTTACAGAGAACCCAGACCAACTTGCGATCTGGCAAGCGGACTTTGAGGGGATTGCGCCCTTAGCGGTAGAGGAAATTGTGCGAGTCGCTTCGCCAATTATATACATGCGTCGTACTGCAACGTGCGATACAACCGTCAGTAACACGCTGGTGCGCGCAGGCGAAAAAGTCTGCATGATGTACCTTGCGGCCAACCGAGACGAAAAAGTTTTTGATAATCCGCATGCGTTCGACATCCTCCGTTCGCCTAATCGTCATCTTGGGTACGGTGGGCCGGGTCCCCACTTTTGTTTGGGGGCACATCTAGCGCGACGTGAAATCACTGTAATGTTTCGAGAGCTTTTCCGTCGCATCCCCGACATCCGTGCCTCGGCGGAGCCGGAGTTGCTTCACTCGAGCTTCGTGCACGGGATTAAACATCTCCGAGCCAGTTTTACCCCTCTGGGGTAAGTTAAAAGAGGGCTTGGTAACCGCAAAGCGGAGGTAAACCTCGTGAATGCGTTACGGGTTAGCGACTCGATGCGACGGGCCGACTAGAGACCATGCGACACGCGGGGCCACCATACAAAACGCGCACGCAGGCAAGGGGATACTAATGACGTACCGTCTGATGGCTGGCTTCGACCATTGTGAATCGATGGGTATATGCCTTTCTGTTTCACCGACTGCAGTTCGGTTGGGTAGCTATGATTGGCCGGATAAGTTGCAGGAGCGACGGTCAGTTCAGTATCGCGCATCAGTGTTCGAAGGCGCGCCATGCTCAGCAATGACTGGATTCCCAACCTTGTTCGACGGTTTTAATGACTGACATTGGCTTCTGGAACGTCGCGGCCTCGGACCCTGACCGACTAGCCATTGTCGACGCTAACGAGCACATTTCAACATTCGGTGAGATGGCGGCCGCTGCGAATAGAGTGAGCCGGGCGATGCGCTCGCAGGGTCTTCAGGTGGGCGACGTCGTTGCAATGTTAATGCCCAATGAACGCGCATTCCTGGAAATTTTTTTTGGAGCCCAGCAGCTGGGTGTTTACCTAGTGTGCATCAACTACCATCTCACTGCTTCTGAAGTAGCATATATTGTTGGGGACAGCCAAGCTAAGCTTCTCATCGTGCATGAGCGATTTTCGGAAGTCGCAATTGCTGCGGCTGCTGAACTAGCGTTACCTCCAAGCGCCCGGTGGGCCGTCGGGGACGTCGACGGGTTCGGCGATCTGGTGGAACTCGTTGGTGCACAAGATGACGCCCCGCCGGATGAACGGCGTGCTGGTCAAGTAATGCTTTACACGTCAGGCACAACGGGCCAGCCCAAGGGCGTCCGAAGGCCACTAATCGACATCGGTCCTGATGATTTAGCAATTTCTGAGCAGATGCGCGCCTCGCTGCTCGGAATCCCACTGAGCCCCGGAGCACACATTGTTGCCGGGCCGCTGTATCATGCTGCGCCGCTCAGTTACGGCACTGGCGCCCTTCAGTTGGGTAAGGCCGTCGTGCTGATGAGCAGATGGACTCCAGAACGAATGCTCCAATTGATTGACCGATATCGGGTGACCGAGAGCCATATGGTGCCGACTATGTTTCATCGATTATTGCAGCTTTCGGAGGTCGACCGGGCCAAGTACGATCTCTCGTCGCTGCGGTGCGTTATCCACGGGGCAGCGCCATGCCCTGTGGAGACTAAGCGCAAAATGATCGAGTGGTGGGGTCCCATCATCAGCGAGTACTACGGAGCTACAGAGGGCGGCGGCACATATGTTCGCGCGGAGGACTGGCTCAAGCGTCCTGGTACCGTCGGTAAGTCACCCCCGGGCGCGAGTATCGTCATCCTTGATGATAAGGGCCGGCGGTGCGACGCGGGGCAGCCTGGAGGCGTTTACTTCGGAGGCGTCACCGCGTTCGAATATTTTAATGACCACAAAAAGACTGAGGATGCCCGTAAGGGTGATCTTTTCACCGTCGGCGACATTGGGTATCTCGACGAGGATGGCTGGTTGTTTCTGTGTGATCGGAAGTCGGATATGATTATCGCTGGGGGAGCCAACATCTACCCAGCAGAGATTGAAGCCGTGCTCTTGCAGCATGGCAGCGTGGCTGATACTGCTGTAATCGGTGTCCCTGACGAGGACATGGGCGAGGCGGTTAAGGCTGTGGTGCAGCTGGCGGGGGGCGTCCTTGCAACACCTAAGTTAGAGGCCGAATTGATCCATTTCTGTACTGAACGCCTTGCTCGATATAAGTGCCCTCGCTCGATCGACTTCCGCGAGGAGTTGCCTCGGTCCTCGACCGGAAAACTTGCTAAGCGCCTTTTGCGGGACGCTTACTGGGAGGCGAGCGAGCGGAAAATCTGAAATAACGATGTGAATAAGCCGTATGACAAACCGTCGCTGTTTCGCTGGCGGTGACCGGGGAATGCACTATTAACGGCGCGGTCATTCGTTGTTGCGGCTTGGCGTTAGGGCAGTTTAATCATACTTAGGACTTTATTACATTCATGGCAAGAGTCGTCTCAAGATGGGGTTGGGTTCCCAACTCATACGCTCTGCAATGGTAGGTTATGCGGGCCGCTGCCTTTGGCCTGACGGATCCGGTCTGCGCAGCGGGCCCGCGGCCGGTGCCGCAAGCACAAGTTCGGCGAGCCGCTCGGACGCGGTGTTGGTCGCAAAGGCGGTGATCCTGTTGCCGTCTACGTCCGTGATCCGTAGCTGCGCACCGGGGTGGGGCCATGTGGAACGCACAAGGCCCCGGATCCCTTTGGCCATTCAGATAGGTCGAAAGGCCGGTGAGTTCGGCGACGAACGCCCCGATGTGGTCGGCGGCGGTCGATAACATCTAGCTGCGGATGGTGGTCGAGGGTTCTTGAACGTCGGCGTCGCACCTTCCGGGCCTACCAGCGTGTCCGTCTAAGTGAGTGACCGGTTGTCATGGTGTCAGCGTTGTCTGGTCAGGTGAACTCGGCCGAGAGACATGAGGTCGCCTGGTTGAGGGCGGGGTGCCAGGATGCGATGCCTGTGCCGCGGCCGAGCACCTCCTGCGTGGCGCTAGGTGTTCTGACCACGGACGTTGTTGACAGTCGCGGCGTGGTGAGTTGATCGAGGGAGGGCCTCCGGGGCGGAGTGGGTGTTGCGAAGCATCCAGCCCCAAATCCCAGGAGGCCCTCGTGGGTCACGCTAATGCCCGTCTGACTGTCCATGGCCGACTGCTGCTGGTACGGCGGGTCCTTTCCGGTCATAAGCCAGGTGAGGTCGCCAAGCAGCTCGGTGTCAGCCGCCAGACCGTCTACAAGTGGGTCCGCCGCTATGCCGCAGACGGGCCGGCCGGCCTGCCAGACAGGTCGTCACGTCCGCACTCGATGCCGCGGGCGACAGCACCGGACACGGTCACCCGGATCGTGGCGACCCGGCTGACGCTGCACGCCGGGCCAGTCCGGGTCGCGGCCTCGTTGGGTTTGACCGCCAGCACCGTCGGTGCGGTGATCCGCCGCGAGGGCCTGCCGCAGCTGGCCGACCTGGATCGCATCACCGGCGAATTGATCCGCGCCTCGGCCCGGCGCAGCAATGTTCGTTACGAGCACCGCCGGCCTGGTGACCTGCTGCATGTCGACGTGAAGAAACTCGGCCGCATCCCGGACGGCGGCGGCTGGCGAATCCACGGCCAAGACACCCAGCGGCACGTCAGCTCCGGCCGAGGCTGGGACTACGTCCACGTCGCCGTCGACGACCACAGCCGCCTGGCCTACGTCGAGATCCTGCCGGACGAGACCGGCGACACCTGCGCCGTCTTCCTGCACCGCGCCGCCGGCTGGTTCCGCAGCCTAGGCGCTCAGTGTTGTAGTGGGTGACCCATGCGTCACCGTCCGGCGGGTTGCTGACGGACAATGCGATGGCCTACCGGCGCAGCAGAACCTGGGCGGCGGTCTGCTCCGCACTGCAGATCAAGCGTCGTTTTATTCAGCCTGGCCGGCCGTGGACGAACGGCAAAGCCGAGCGTCTCAACCGCACCCTGCAATCGGAGTGGGCCTACTCCCGCGCATGGACCTGCCAACGCTGACCGGACCGCTGCGCTTGATCCCCCAATCAGCCGCCTCGCCGCGTGAACAACGTGTCCGGTCAGAACAGCTAGGTACTGCAGCGCATGGCGTTCCGCAGCGTCTCGATTAGCCCCGGCGACCGCTGGGCCTAGCTCGCCGGCCCGGCGGCGGCACCAGCCTGAATTTCAGGAAGAGCGCGCGTTTCTGCTGCGGATAGTCGCTGGAGTGGGTGCACCGACCCCGGTGACGCTTTCGGCCATGTCTTGACCAGCGTCCGGTCGACGCGGATCGCGACCGAGGTCTCCGACACCCGAACATCGGCAATCTTGCCGACGTGCGCACACCGCACCGAGTGGAGTGCCGCCCGACTGGGACATGGCAGTCCAGAGCGACGGTCAAAACACCTACCACACCGGCTCTAACACCGTGGCAGCGGCCGCCACACCGGCTTCGCCACCGCGGCGAGTACCGCCTAGAAAAAGGCGGTTGGTCTGTTTCGTGGCGGAGGTTGCGGCACTTGTATTGGGAGCTTGTCCGCCGTCGCCAGCGTGACCCCTTGTTGGACGACGAGCTGGGTGACGACCTGCGGGGCGGGTAGCGACACGATCGACCTGGCCGTGGTTGATACGGGCGGTGGTCGGGTCCACGCGCACGTCGCTGACACAGCTGACGGCGCTGGCTATCGGCGGATGCTCGCCTGGGCGGGTGAGCATGCTCCCGGTCGCCGAATCTGGGCGCTGGAAGGCACCGGCAGCTTCGCCGCTGGACTCGTCGTCGTCCTGACGGAAGCCGGTGAAAAGGGTCGTTGAGGTCGGGGCGCTGGAGCGGGCTCGTGGGGCTAGGAGCGATCGGATTGACGCGATTCGGGCTGCGCGGGAAGCGCTTTCCCGCGAACAGCAGGGTGCTTCCCGCGCCGGTGGCCTGCGCGAGGTTCTGCGCATGGTCTTCGCCTGCCGGGGAAGTGTGCTGGTCAGCCGCACCGAAGCCGTCGACGAGCTTACAGTCTCGTTGTGGTCGCACCCGAGCGGTTGCGAGCTCAGCTGCGCGGCCGATCGCTGGCTGTTCAGCTGACCCGATCGAGTAGCTGCAGTCCGAGCCGACGGTACCGGTCGAGCATCGTCTGTCGGTGTTCACCGGCAGTCGCTGGCGGCACGGATGCGTTTCCTGTCGGCGCCGCTGGCTGAGCTCGATCCGCAGCTGCTCCAGCTGATCAGGCAGCACCTGGCGGGGCCGGCGCTGCTTGCTGAACCCGGCGTCGGGCCAGTCGTGGCAGCACAGCTGGCTGATCAGCTGGTCTCACCAAGGACGAGTACGCAGCGAAGCGGCGTTCGCTTCCCTTGCGGGCGTCGCTCCGCTTGAGACCAGCAGTGGACAACGCTCCCGCCACCGGCTCAACCGCGGCGGTGACCGGGCGCTCACCCGAGCCCTGCACACGGTCGCCATCACCCGAATGCGGTGTCACCCCGAGACCCGCGCCCACGAGCAACGGCGCAGCGCCGAAGGCAAGCCACACCCCGACATTCGCCGGTCAATCAAGCGCGCACCCGCTCGCCGTCTCTACCCGACGAATCCAGGCGGCAGCGCAGCTCGACACCGTCGCAGCAACCGCATGACAAAACATAGGATCGTCCAACGGGCTGCTGCGCCAGTCTTCCGACAAGGCTCCAGGCTCGGGGGGTTGCACTCAGCGGGACCGTCAAGAAATCGCGGTTCGAGTAACGCCAGGCCGCTAAAACCCGCGATTATGCGAACCGGGCGGCTAGATTGCACGATCCTATCGACGTTGCGTCCACCGCGTGGACCTGCCGTGGCTTCTTCGCCAAGCGTGAACTCGTCAGGTGAACTCCCCACGCTTGGTCTCCGGACACCCGTTTGTGGTATCCTAAGGACAAAAACAACAGGATGGGGGAAACTGATGACGAACGTACAGACCGACGATGACGACGAGTGGATTCGCTTACATTGGGATCCGGAGATGACCGTCGCCGAGTGGTGGTGGACGCTCGCGCAGGCGCGCCTTACGAACCCGATCCTGCCGGAGCCTTGGGGTCGCGGTTGGGATCGGCGGCGAGCCGCCGGGCATGCGACAGCGCTCGGTCGTGCTGGTGCTCTCGGGCCGCCGACTGGTATCGGCGTTTCGCTCACGGCGCCGACGCTCCTTGCGCACGGCTCAACTGAGCTCATCGAGCGTTTGGTACCGGCTGTGCTCGAGGGCCGTCATTCATGGTGCCAGCTGTTCTCAGAACCGGGCGCCGGCTCTGATCTCGCTGGACTGCAGACAAGAGCGGAGCGCGACGGCGACGAATGGGTCATTAACGGGCAGAAGGTGTGGACCACGTTGGGGCAATGGGCCGACTACGGAATCTTGATAGCGCGTTCGGATGCCACGCTTCCAAAGCACCAGGGCATCACCTTCTTCGCGCTCCCGATGCGGCAGGGGGGCGTCGAGGTCCGCCCGCTGCGCGAAATGACCGGGCGGGCGGGTTTCAATGAGGTCTTTCTCACGGACGCGCGAGTGCCGCACGATCACGTCGTCGGCGATGTGAACGGTGGGTGGGCGGTCGCGAACACTACGTTATCGGTGGAGCGGCAAAGCATTGCGTCGACAGCCTCGGACTCGAGCGCCGCTATTCCTGGATCGCTTGCTGGACACCTCAGTCAGCCGGCCGGACGCTTCACCCGCGGTGAGGCGGAATTTGCGGGGGCCGGCGTCGGACGTGAGCGGGTCCAGCAGTTGATCAGGTTGGCGAGTGACGCGGGGAGACTCGCCGACGCGACCGTTCGGCAGGATCTTGCGCGTCTTCATAGTCTGGTCGAGATCACCGCGTGGCACACTGGTCGGGCGAATACGGGTTCTGCGGCGACCGGCGGTGAGGGCAACGTTGCCAAGCTCCGCAACTCCCAGACTGTGCGCCTTGCCCGCGAACTTGGTAACCGGATCCTCGGCATGCAGGGGACCGTCGTGGGTGCAGGCACTGCTAGCGCGGGAGAGATTCAGGAAATGACGTTATTTTCGCCGGGACCCGCGATCTACGGTGGCACCGATGAAATCCAGCGTAACATCATTGGTGAGCGAGTGCTCGGTCTCGCGAAGGAGCCCGGTCCTGCCAGCACGACCCCTTTCAACGAGCTCCTACGAAACAGCTGACCGGATTCGAGATTCATTCATTTCGTCGCGATTCTGGCCGATTTGCCTGTTCTAGATTTACACCAAATCTTTGATCCGATCACGGCCTCCAAGATTTGTCCAGTGGCCTCGACACGGGTTGCGTCCATATGACTAATTGTTCTAGGCCGGTTTGGGCAGGTAACTGCGGATTTGATTCGAGTTCATCGCTAAGTCACTGGCTCGGCAAGATCTTGACGCATCCGGGCATCGGTTTTGACACTACGTCTGCGGCAGCGGGTGCGCTTCGAACGGACGAAATGTTGGCTCAGTGGCCCGCGTTGCGCGCACTTCAACAAGATCGTCGATGGGTGAACTGTCTACTGCGCCCGCGGCACCGTCCAGCGCTTACCCGTTGGGCAACACTGGAGCCGACTCATCCAGACCGGGCTCACCCGCATCGCCGCCACTGCACGCGGCTGACCGTCGACCGCAGCCCGCCCGACAACCCAAAAGACCACCGCAGAAACGGCGCCACCGGACGTACCCCGGCGAATTGTAGCTACAGAACCAAATCCCGACCCGAAGTCGCTCAGCGCACGCCGAGGGTATTCTGCTTCGCGTGGAAGTTGAGGTGGCGGTCCCCCGCCTAAGACCTTCCTTGCGGTAGGCCTCGGGTGTCCGACCAAGAACGCCACTAGCCCGGAGAGTTCACGGGTTATCGGCGTGAGCCGCTGTTGATCAATGAGAAGGGCTCCTGACCAGGGAGGATGCGTCTTGCTGAGGGACGTTTCCACCGTGGCACAGCAGCACCTTTATGGTGATCGATCGTAGCGGGTTCTACCCGGCTGTCCGTGTCGACGCGGCGGGTCGGCAGCTGGTATCGCATGCCGGTGGTGTGCTGCTTGCTGAGACCGTGCGGGCAGCCGGTCTGGACCGGCAGTTGTCGGCGGCTCTGTCACGGTGGCGGCGCCCGCAGGCCCGCCATGACCCGGGCAAGGTCCTGCTCGATCTGGCGATCATGCTCGCCCTCGGCGGCGACTGCCTTGCCGACATCGCCACGGTCCGAGCAGCACCGGCCGTGTTCGGCCCGGTGGCCTCGGATGCGACGGTTTCCCGCACCATCACCGGCCTGGCCGCCGACGGCGACCGGGTGCTGGCCGCGATCGGCAAGGCCCGCGCCGCGGTCCGGAGCCGAGTCTGGGAAGCGCGCCGGATCGCACGCGCCGAACGCCGCCGGAACCGTCACTGTCGACCTGGATGCCACCCTGGTGACGGCGCATTCGGATAAAAAAGGTGCGACGCCGACGTTCAAGATGGGCTTCGGTCACCATCCGCTGCTGGGCTTTGTCGACCACGGCGCGGATGGCACCGGTGAGATGGTGTTGACCGTCGCTCTGGCTGAGGATGACGGTGTCGCTGGTCGTGACGATGTGGTGCGGGCATGAAGGAGCCCCGCCGGCTGGGCCGGCGGGGCTTGGTGTTCATGGTGTCGTCGTGATGTTCGGCTTGTCGCTTTCCTATTCGGAGGTGACTTCGGTGACGGCGGCTCGGGCGGCGGATTCGTCGACGATGGCTTTGCTGGGGGCGTAGGCGGCGACGAGGGCTTGGACGGCGAGGTTGTTCACGGCGCGGGGCAGGCCGCGGGAGATCTGGTGGATCAGGGCGGTGGCGTCGTCGCTGAACAGCGTGTCGGACCGGCCGGCGAGCTTGAGGTGATGGGCGATGTAGCCGGCGGTCTCGGTGCCGGTCATGCCGTGCATCGCATACCGCAGCGTGATGCGTTGGTCGAGTGCGGCGAAGGTGCCGAGCTTGATCCGCCGGCGCAGGGTGGGCTGGCCGACGAGCAGGCACCCGAACGGGCTGTGGCTGTCCATTTCACTGTTGGTCAACAGCCGGAGCTCTTCGAGTTGGTCGGCGCCGAGCAGGTGCGCCTCGTCCAGGACGATGATGGCGGTGCGGCCACGTTCGTGTTCCTCGGCGGCGAGCAGGTCCATGGTCTGCGGGATGAGCGCCGCTTTGTGAAAGCGGGGCATGCCGCCGAGGGCGGTGACGATCCCGCCGTAGAGACCACGGCCGCCGACGGCCGGGTTGCCCAGGTAGATGATCGTGTGCCGCGACGGGTCCAGCGCCGCTAGCGCGGCACGGACGGCGACGGTCTTGCCTGCGCCGACTTCGCCGGTGACGACACCGAGGCCGCGTTCGGAGATGCACCATCCGATCCGGGCGACGGCTTCGGCGTGCGCGCCGTGGCGGTGCAGCATCTGGGGTGCGAGCTGCCGGCCGAACGGGGTGGTCGTGAATCCGTAATGCGACTTCAGTTTCTCGATCACGCCGGCACCTCATTCTTGGCGGAGTTGTGGTCGCTGCCGCCGTCGGTGCTGTCGGGGATCTGCGGCTGCCCGGCAAGCTGCTGGTTGTCGGGTAGTTGGGAGTAGCGGACCCGTTCGGCGAGTTCGGCGGTGTGCTGGGTTTCGACGAGGCGCAGGTAGTCGATGCCGGTCGCCGCCGGCGGCGGTGGGGTGGTGTCGTCGGGTCGGGCTTTGTGGTGCACGTGCCGGTCGATGCGGTGCGGCACCGCGGCGCCCATCGGACGGCCGTGCCAGCGGACGGCGATGCTCGTGAGGTCGAACGGGTCGAAGACCAGCTCAACCTTCCGGCCGACCAGGGCAGCGTCGACCTCGTACTGATTGCCGTGCAGGCCAACGGTGGCGGTCTTGGTGACGGTGCGCCATTCCGACCACAGGAACGCCTCCCGCAGCTGGGCGGGTGTCGGCGACGCCGGCGGGTTCGCTGCGGACCAACGTTCGTGCGGACTCTGCCCGGTTTCGGAGTGCTCGCGGCGGTGATAGACGGTTTCGACCCACGCGGTGAACAGGGTGTTCAACTCGACCATGTCGGACAGTTCGCGGCCGGTGCCGATCTCGACGAGGAACTGGTCACGGACGGTGCGAAAGAACCGTTCGATTTTGCCGCGGCCGGCGGGCTGCCCTGGCCGGGAGTGGGTCAGCCGGATCCCCAGGCTGGCGCAGGCCCGCAGCAGCTGCCGGTCGACGAATGCTGACCCGTTGTCGACATAGATGCTGGCGGGGACGCCGCGGGCGGCGAGCCCCGTGCGCAGCGCGGCTTCCAGCCGCACGGTGTCTTCCCGGCGGGCCCACCGATAGCCGGTCAGCATCCGGCTGTGATCGTCGATGAAGGCGAACAGGATCGCTTTGCGGCCGGCGACGGTCGGGCCGTGCAACGCATCGCCGGTCCACCGCACGTTTGGTGAGTCGGCCTCGAACCGGCCGAACACTGCCGGTGGCCGGCCACCGGGCCGGGTGTTCAGCTCAAGCCGCTCGAAGTGGCGTTGCAGCGTCCGGGCCCCTGGCGACCAGCCCGAAGACGCCCGCAGAATCGCCGTGATCTGGGCTGCGGTCCGCTCCGGCACTTCCTTCTTCAGCGCGACGGCTAGCTGTACTCGGCCGAGACGTTGTTGACAGTCGCGGCGTGGTGAGTTGATCGAGGGAGGGCCTCCGGGGCGGAGTGGGTGTTGCGAAGCATCCAGCCCCAAATCCCAGGAGGCCCTCGTGGGTCACGCTAATGCCCGTCTGACTGTCCATGGCCGACTGCTGCTGGTACGGCGGGTCCTTTCCGGTCATAAGCCAGGTGAGGTCGCCAAGCAGCTCGGTGTCAGCCGCCAGACCGTCTACAAGTGGGTCCGCCGCTATGCCGCAGACGGGCCGGCCGGCCTGCCAGACAGGTCGTCACGTCCGCACTCGATGCCGCGGGCGACAGCACCGGACACGGTCACCCGGATCGTGGCGACCCGGCTGACGCTGCACGCCGGGCCAGTCCGGGTCGCGGCCTCGTTGGGTTTGACCGCCAGCACCGTCGGTGCGGTGATCCGCCGCGAGGGCCTGCCGCAGCTGGCCGACCTGGATCGCATCACCGGCGAATTGATCCGCGCCTCGGCCCGGCGCAGCAATGTTCGTTACGAGCACCGCCGGCCTGGTGACCTGCTGCATGTCGACGTGAAGAAACTTGGCCGCATCCCGGACGGCGGCGGCTGGCGAATCCACGGCCAAGACACCCAGCGGCACGTCAGCTCCGGCCGAGGCTGGGACTACGTCCACGTCGCCGTCGACGACCACAGCCGCCTGGCCTACGTCGAGATCCTGCCGGACGAGACCGGCGACAGCTGCGCTGCTTTCCTGCACCGCGCCGCTGGCTGGTTCCGCAGTCTGGGTGTCACCGTGCGGCGGGTGCTTACTGACAACGCGCTGGCCTACCGGCGCAGCAACGCTTGGGCGGTGGTCTGCTCCGCCCTGCAAATCAGGCGTCGCTTCATCCAGCCCGGCCGGCCCTGGACAAACGGCAAAGCCGAGCGTCTGAACCGCACTCTGCAAACCGAATGGGCCTACTCCAAAGCCTGGACCTGCAACACCGACCGAACGGCGGCGCTTGCTCCCTGGGTCGCCCACTACAACACTGAACGAGCCCACACCTCACTCGCCGACCGGACTCCAATCAGCCGCCTCGCCGCGTGAACAACGTGTCCGGTCAGAACAGCTAGCTCCAGCAGCTCGGCCGGGGTCCGCGGCAGAACCCGCCGCGGCTCGGGCACGAGGGCATCGAACCCGCCACGGCGCCAATCGCGGATCCACCGGTCGATCGTGGGCCTCGAGATCCGCACCGGCCGGCCGAACGGACCGTCATGGTCGGCGTCGGCCAGTGCCCGCACCAGCCGGCCGCGTTGCTTCGTCGACAGTTTCGGGTCAGCAGCCTGGCGGATCAGCGCATACCGAAACAGGCCGACCGCACGGGCCCGTTCGGCCCGCACCCGTTCTTCCTCATGCGCCGATGCCATCAACCTTCTCCTTCGCGGTCGCAAATGCATACGAGTCGCGAGGCTCGCCGATCAGCCGACGCCGCCGGAAGGGTCAGCTCGTGTTGATCGACCCCGCTGGCAGGGTCGGGGCGAGGAGCCGGCCGCTGGTGACCGCCGCGGCGAGCTGCCACGGCGACACCGCGCCCACCACCCCAAACCGGCGGCGGGCCGCCGCCGCGCACGCCCCGACTGCCTCCACCGCGTCGGCGAACGCCGACCGGTGGGCCGGCAGCGGCCCGGACAGCGGATCCAGCGTCACCAGCAGCGCGGTGAACAGCGAACGGACCGTTTCGGCGTTGCGGCCGAACGCCCGCAGCCAGCCCCGCACCGTCGAGGCAGGCCGGCCCAGCCGCGCCGCGATCGGCCGATGCCCAGTCCCGGCGGCCTTGGCCGCAAGGGCCGCGCCGATCACCTCGACGCCATCCGCCCGGCGCAGCAGGCACGACACTGCCACCAGCACATGAGTTACCAGGCAGGCGCCGCAGCGGGCGCGGCGCGGCCGCGACCGGCCCACCCCACGAACCGTGCGTTCACGCGCATGCCCCCACGGCACAAGCCCACCGCCGCACGGGCACGCCAGCTCACCGGCCCGCAGCCGGCGATCGACCTCGAGCACATCCGTACCTACGATGACCACGGGTGCCTCCATGCACCAAGGAACGGCCCTCCCTTCCGGCCACGGAATTGGGGAGGGCCGTTGCGCTTTCTCCGACGTGATCAGCCTGTCGTCGCACACCACGAAGGGGCCACCCGAAGGCAGCCCCTGTGATCATCATCGCGGTCCGTGTCGCTACCCGCCCCGCAGGTCGTCACCCAGCTCGTCGTCCAACAGATGGTCGCCGCGCAGCTGCGTGAGGGGCGGGCCGGGTCGAACACCGCGGCCGACCACATCGCTGTGGTGCGCCAGGCGCTGACGCAGATTCCGGGGATCAGCCGCGGCCGGCCGGGCCGCAAAGTCCTGATCCGTGCCGACGGTGCCGGCGGCACGCATGCCTTCCTGGATTGGCTATCGGCCCGTGGCCTGGCGTTTTCCGTCAGCTGGACCCTGACCGGCGAGGCTGAGCAGCTCATCCGCCGGCTGCCGGCAGCAGCGTGGACACCCGCCTACGACTCAGCTGGTGGGGTGCGGGACGGGGCGTTCGTCGCCGAACTCACCGGCCTGCGCGACCTTTCAAAGTGGCCGAAAGGCATGCGGATCATCGTTTGTTCCGAACGGCCCCACCCGGGTGCCCAGCTACGGATCACGGACGTGGACGGCAACCGCATCACCGCCTTCGCGACCAACACCGCGTCCGGGCAGCTTCCCGAACTGGAGCTGCGGCACCGCCGGCGGGCCCGCTGCGAAGACCGGATCCGACAGGCCAAGGACTGCGGCCTGCGCAACCTGCCGCTGCAAAGCATGAACCAGAACCGGATCTGGCTCGCCATCGTCGCCCTGGCCGTCGACCTCATCGCCTGGACCCAAGTGCTCGCCTTCGCCGGCCATGAAGCCCGCCGCTGGGAACACAAACGGCTACGTCACCGGCTCTTCTCCGCCGCCGGACGCATCACCCGGCACGCCCGCCGCACCGTCCTGCACCTACCCGCCGGCCACCGCTGGAGCCGACTCATCCAAACCGGGCTCACCCGCATTGCCGCCCACCCCGGCTGAGCAGCCCTCCGCCCAGAAAGCCCGACGACTCGAAACACCACCGCAGGAACGGCGCCACCCGGACGCACCGGGCGAACACCCGCGTCCAGAACCAAATGACGCCCCGAAGACGCCCAGCGCCTGCCAATCTGGATCACTCAGCCGACGCGTGCAACATCCGGGCTAGGCGAGGGGACCGCCCTGGGAAAGAACTGTCAGAACAACGCTCCGGTGGAGACTGCCGGCAGGACGGTGTCGGTGCCGACCGAGGTGACGGTGGCGCTCGAGGAGCTGGCCGGGCAGGTGAATGGAAAGGCAATGTCGACGGGCAGCGGGCTGCGGTGCGCCTTGGCCGCGGGGCGGGGTCGGTGACGCTCGGCGGACGGCGGTGCCGGTCGACCGGCCGCGGGCGCGGGCGGCGGATCGTTCCGGTGGGCTGCCGGTGCCGTCGTACGACCTGTTCAGTTCGACGGAGCTGCTGGGCCGGATGGCGATGGAGAAAATGCTGGCCGGGCTTGTCGCATTAGCGATTCCGCGCTCTCTCGCCCCCAGCCTTTCCGCGAGACCCGCCGTCTGCCATGGCTGCGTCCACTGGGCGCCTGGGTTAGGGGGCTCGTCGGCTTATCGTCCCGCACGTCCGCGGCCGGCTGCATCGGTCAGCAGGAAGAGGAGGGGAGTAACCCGGTAGGTCACGGGGGTGGAGAGAATGATGTGCGTCGTCGTCCGGTTGACCCCGGAGATGCCGTACATGTCCTGCAGCAACCGTTGTAGGGCCGCGTGTGTGGGCGTTGCCACCCGCACCATGAGGTCGGCACGTCCGGTAGTGGCGTGGACCTCGAGTACGTTCGCCATGGCAGTCAGGCTCTTGATCACCGCCTGCAAGGTTCCCTGGGCGAGCTCGACATCGACGAATGCCTCTACCGGTGCGCCGACTTCGGAGAGTCGCACCTGAGCGCTGAATCCGTCCATGATCCGCTCGGACGTGAGCCGTCCGACGCGGGCGTGGATGGTGTTGCGTGAAACGCCGAGCCGCTCGGCAACGTCGGCGAAGCTCGGGCGGGGATCCTCTGAGAGCACTGCGATGAGTTCCGCGTCAAGTCGGTCGATGCTTGGCATAGCGAACAGTCTGCCGAAACGATGCCTACTCAACTGCGCACATCGCTTACCTGAATCGTCAGAGGTTGCAAGCTGCGGCAACTGAACGCACGATGAAGCCCAGATGCGGCCACCCTGGAGGAACAGCGATGTCGGTTACTGTTGAGCACGAGTCCGCACCGGAATCACTGAGGACCTACCAGTTGGGCGATCGATTCCAAGCAGGTGGGCAGCCCAGTATTCTCACCGGCGTTCAGGCCATCCCACGGCTGCTCGTTGAGCAGCAGACGCGCGACCAGCGCAATGGCCTGCGGACCGCGAGCCTCGTATCCGGGTATCCCGGTAGTCCCCTCGCCAGCTTGGATAAGACGATAGCCGCAGTGCCGGGGCTTGCCCGTGAACACGACGTCCGGCTCATACCTGGAATGAACGAAGAGCTCGCGGCCACGGCCGTCTGGGGCAGCCAGACTCCGCTGCCGAGGGAAGTCAGAACCCATGACGGTGTGGTTGGGGTCTGGTACGGCAAGGGGCCGGGCGCTGACCGTGCGAGTGATGCGCTGCGCCACGGGAATCTGTACGGCGCCGATCCCCGGGGTGGAGTGCTGGTGCTCGTTGCTGATGATCCGGGGGCCAAATCTTCAACCGTGCCCTGCGCCTCTGAGCGCATGTTGGCCTCATTAGGATTCCCAGTGCTCTTCCCGCGCACCAGCGAGGAACTGATTGCCTTTGGCCTGTACGGCACCGAGCTGTCGCGCTTATCCGGATGCTGGGTAGCTATAAAGATTGTGTCCGACGTCGCTGACGGCTTGTGGTCGGTCGAACGTGACTTCTCCGACTTGGAGATCGTGCGCCCGACGATCACCTGGAAGGAGCGGCCCTGGATGTATGAGCAGCGAACACTCAAAATTCCGAGTCACAGCTTACTTGCGGAGGCGGATCTCGTCGGCCCGCGTTGGGCGATGGTCGAAGCCTTTGGAGATGCCAACGCATTGGACGCGGTCGAAGTTGATTCGCCGCATGCCCGGCTGGGCATCGCCGCCCCAGGGACGGCATTTGACCTGACGCGCCAAGCGCTGCGTGACCTTGGATTGGACGACGACGCTTTGGCTCGCGTCGGCATTCGATTGCTGCGCATCGGCATGCCGTACCCGCTCAGCCGAGCGACGACGACCTCGTTCGCGGCGGGGTTGGACGAGATTTTGATCGTCGAGGACAAGGTGTCCTTCGTCGAGGCGCAGGTGCGCGATCTGCTCTACGCCAGTGCAGCCGCCCCACGAGTGCTGGGCAAGCGCGACAGCGACGGGAATCTGCTTATCCCGGCTGACGGAGCCCTGACCGCTGACCGCCTCTTGCAGCCGCTGCGCCGAGTGCTAAAGGACCGGGTCAAGCTGGCGACCCCCGAGCCGGCTCCGCGACCACTGCTCTCCATCAGCCCGGTCAGCCGAATTCCGTACTTCTGCAGCGGCTGCCCGCACAACCGTTCCACCGTCGTTCCCGGCGAATCGTTGGCTGCCGGCGGCATTGGTTGCCACACCATGGTCACCATCGCGCCGCGCGAGGAGTCTCAAGTCACTAGCCTGACGCAGATGGGCGGCGAGGGCGCGCAGTGGATTGGTCAGGCGCCTTTCACAGACGTTAACCACATTTTCCAGAACGTCGGCGACGGGACCTACTTCCACTCCGGGCAGCTTGCACTCCAAGCCTGCATCTCCGCCGGGGTCAACATCACCTACAAAATCCTCTACAACTCAGCCGTCGCCATGACTGGCGCCCAGGACGCCGTTGGTGCTCTGGATGTGCCGACATTGACTCGCAAGCTTGCGTCCGAAGGAGTGCGCCGGGTCATCGTCTGCGCGGATGACCCATCACGCTACGGGCGGCGGGCGGCCTTTGCGCGAGGCGTGGATGTTTGGCACCGGGATCGCATGGAAGAGGCTCAGTTGGCCCTGCGAGAGACGCCGGGTGTTACGGTGATTATCTACGACCAGCAGTGCGCGGCCGAGGCCCGAAGGCTGCGGAAGCGCGGAGCTTTGCCGGCGGTCACGAAACGCGTCGTCATCAATGAGGCAGTGTGCGAGGGATGCGGCGATTGCGGCGTCAAGAGTAACTGCCTGTCAGTCCAGCCAAATGAGACCGAATTCGGACGCAAGACGTTGATCGACCAGTCGTCGTGCAACGTCGACTTCAGCTGCCTTGCTGGAGACTGCCCATCATTTGTGACGGTTGAAATAGATCCTAAGGTCAAGCCGCCTCGCCGTGAGATTGCCGAACCGCCCGTCGCTCCGCGTCCACAGCTTCCGGCCATCCACGATACCTTCGATCTCTTCCTAGCTGGCATCGGCGGTACTGGAATCGTCACAGTCAACCAGGTGCTCGCGACGGCAGCCATGCAGCAGGGCTTGACGGTGGCGGGCTTGGACCAGACGGGGCTTTCCCAAAAGGCCGGTCCGGTCACCTCACATCTGCGCCTTTCACGTGGGGCGGGCGAACCCGCGAACCGACTCGGTGACCGGGCCGCGGATTGCTTCCTGGCGTTCGATCTCATGGTGGGCAGCGACCCGGGCAGCCTGGCTCACAGCGATCCCGCCCGCACGGTGGTCTTGGCTTCGACCGGTCGTACCCCCACCGGGGCCATGGTCTTTGATCCGGCCGTCGCCTATCCGGATGAGCCCGCTTTGCTTGCCGCCGTTTCCGGTGCTGCCGAGCGTGTGATTGCGATGGACGCACTTTCGGTAGCGCAGACCCTCTTCGGTGGCACCGAGGTGGCCAATTTTCTGCTGGTCGGCGCCGCTTATCAGGCTGGCGCGTTGCCACTGACTGCTGAGGCGATCGAAGGCGCGATCGCCGTCAACGGAGTTGCAGTCGCAGCGAACATCAAGGCTTTCCGGTGGGGGTGTGTCGCGGTCTCCCAGCCTGAGGTATTCGCGCACGCGACCTCACACCAGGCCCTTGGCGGGTCATCCGCAGAAGTGCTGCACTTACGCGAGCATCTGCTTTCCGGCTCGCCGCTCGTTGGGGAAACGCGTCGGCTCGCCGGTATCCGGGCCGCTGAGGTGAATGCTCATTCGAATGCTGCGGCGGCTCGACGATACCTCCGGGTGGTGGAAGCGGCCTGTGCCGCCGAATGCCGAATCGACGACGTCCAGGATTTCAGCGCGGCAGTCGCGCGAGGGCTGCACCGGTTCATGGCCTACAAAGATGAGTACGAGGTGGCCAGATTGCTGACCGACCGTGGTAACGAACAGGCCATCGCGGAGCAGGTACCCGGAGCTGTCCGCACCTCTTACAACCTGCATCCTCCAGTTCTTCGGGCAGCGGGAGTGGGTCGCAAGATCAGCCTCGGGCCGGCGTGGCAGCCAGTGATGCGCGGGTTGGCTCGCGGGCGTGTACTGCGTGGAACACCGTTCGACCCGTTCGGCCATACCTCCGTCCGTCGAGTGGAACGCGAGCTGGTGATCGACTATCTAGCACTTGCTGACAGGTTGGTGGCCGACCTCCCAAACATCGGCGTTAAGCAGGCGGCCACCGTGGCGTCTACCGCGGAGCTTGTTCGCGGATATGAGGAGGTTAAGCTTCGGAGTGTTAAGGCCTACCGCCAGCGCCGGGAGGAGCTGGGTTACCCGCTCAACGCGAATCTGGTTGCTCTGCTAAACGGATAGCTCGGCCACCTTCAATACTTTTTTGTAGACATCCCACGGGCTGTTGCTGTCAAACGGCGAGGGTAGTCGGAGCAACGAGAGTAAGGGATTGGCCTAGTTGACTGTGTTACGACCGAGGAGAGATTGGATAAGGTGACCGAAGCGCTGGCTCTCACACTAATGCGGGGAACACCCGAGGCTCTTGGTTGGAGGGAATAGCTTACCGACGTCGTCAGCGCGACGAACGTAAGGGATGCCTTAGCGGCCCTGAGCCAGCCTTAGGTCGATCGGTTCACCTACCCAGAAGGTCAGGAGGGCAGGCGCGCCTTCACTGAGAACGGGATGGGAGTCGGGTGAAATGACTGGCAAGAAGGTGCCTAAGGTTTGCGCCATAACGTTCTGCCTGATTGTGCAGCGAGTTCCGGCTGTCGGCAGCCATCAGCTACCTTCCGACTCGCAGCAGCCGAAGCCCCGCGATCCAACAGTGCGAGCGGCGACGCAGCAGATTTTTCGCGACGGTTCGCATCGGTTGCCGGCAAGGATCGTAAGTTGTTACGTCAATGGCCTGGTCTGTAAATGACGGCTCAGGATGGTGGGCGTATCCACGCGGCGAACACACTCGAGGTCGAATGTATGGTGTACGAGTCATTAACAGGCAACCGACCAGTTCTAGAGCCAAGCGCAATTGCTACGACAGCGGCAACCATGCTGTTGCGTTTGTATGTCTGGGGTAATCGCTCCCAGCCGTTTGACGGCTTTCCAATCAGCGTCTGGGGCTCATTATGCCTAGCGGCTGGCGGCGGAATCGATGGGTGCGGCTCGCCAACGCCGCCGACTGATCCGACCGCTGCTGCTGCACTCGCTGATACTTGTGAACTGTTGGCAGCGAACATTGCCGGTTGTGGTCAGATTGACGACTCAACTTCGGCGGCGCACCGCCTGGACGCCTGTGCCTTGGACACCAATGAAGATATGGTTGCAGTGCAACATCTCCTATTTACACTTCACCGACGAACTGCGACAAAGATATGAGAACTGCACCAATTGTTTGCAACTCATCGCATCTCGCATGTGGGGGGCGAAACTGGACAGCAGTCATGCGGTTATGCGGCGATTCGTGATCAAACGTGGTAACTGCTGCTCGACATGGATGAGCGCCTGGGCCTAAAACGAGGTGCCTGTTCAGGCTAGCCGGATCTTGCACGCGTCGGCTGTGTGATCTGGTTGGGCGGTGCTTGGTGGGGTCGCCGCTGAATTTGTTTGACGGGCATGACGGTGTGCCCGGTGCGTCCGGGTTCGCCGTTCCTGCGGTGGTCTTTCGGGTCGTTGGGCGGGTTGGATGTCGCCGGGGTCAGCCGGGGGCGGCGGCGATGCGGGTCAGCCCGGTCTGGATCAGCGGGCTCCAGCGATGTCCTGCGGGTAGGTGCAGGACGGTTCGGCGGGCGTGGCGGGAGATGCGGCCGGCGGCCGAGAACAGCCGGTGACGCAGCCGCTTGTGTTCCCAGCTGCGGGCCTCATGGCCGGCGAAGGCGAGCAGCTGGGTCCAGGCGATGAGGTCGACGGCCAGGCCGACGATGGCGAGCCAGATCCGGTTCTGGTTCATGCTTTGCAGCGGCAGGTTGCGCAGGCCGCCATCTTTGGCCTGTCGGATCCGGTCTTCGCAGCGGGCCCGCCGGCGGTGGCGTAGTTCGAGGTCGGCGAGCTGCCCGGTGGCGGTGTTGGTCGCGAAGGCGGTGATGCGGTTGCCGTCGATGTCGGTGATCCGTAGCTGGGCGCCGGGATGCGGCCGTTCGGAACGCACGATGACCCGCATGCCTTTCGGCCAACGGGCCAGGTCGAGCAGGCCGGTGAGTTCGGCGACGAACGCCCCGTCCCGCAGCCCACCAGCCGAGTCATAAGCCGGGGTCCATGCTGCTGCGGGCAGCCGGCGGATGAGCTGCTCAGCGCCGGCGGCAAGCGTCCACCCGACGGAAAAGGCCAGGCCACGGGCCGATAGCCAGTCCAGGAAGCCATGCGTGCCGCCCCCGCCGTCCGCTCGGATCAAAACTTTGCGGCCCGGCCGGCTCCGGCTGATCCCGGCAACTGGGCCAACGCCTGACGCACCACGCTGATGTGGTCGGCGGCGGTGTTCGACCCGGCCCGCCCCTCCCGCAGCAGGCCGGCGACCATCTCACCGGTGCCGTCCGCGCCGTGGTCGACGAAGCCCAGCAGCGGATGATGACCGAAGCCCATCTTGAACGTCGCCGTGGCGCCTTCCTTGTCCGAATGCGCCGTCACCAGCGTGGCGTCCAGATCGACAGTGACCGTGCCGCCGGCGTTCGGCGCATACCGGCCG
The DNA here is from genome assembly GCA_965199805.1 of Frankiaceae bacterium. Taxonomy (GTDB): domain Bacteria; phylum Actinomycetota; class Actinomycetes; order Frankiales; family Frankiaceae; genus DATAZK01. Next base: position 2,941,484 of record CBDATO010000001.1, read on the forward strand.
GCGGCCTTCCAGACCCGGCTCCGGACCGCTGCCCGGGCCTTGGCGATCGCGGCCAGCACCCGGTCGCAGTCGGCGGCCAACATCGCAATGGTGCGTGACACCGTCGCATCCGAGGCGACCGGGCCGAACACCTCCGGTGCGGCCCGCACCGTCGCCATGTCGGCCAGGCAGTCCCCGCCGAGGGCGAGCGTGACCGCCAGATCAAGCACGACCTTGGCTGGATCGTGCCGGGCCTGCGGCCGGCGCCAACAACCCAGTGCCGCCGACAGCTCACGGTCCAACCCGGCCGCTCGGACCGTTTCGACCAGCAGTACCCCACCGGCGTGCGACACCAGCTGCCGGCCCGCCGCGTCGACCCGGACACGCGGATAGAACCCGCTACGATCCATCACCAGAAAGGTGCTCCTGCTCAGGTACGGACATGACCCTAGACAAGTCACATCCTCCCTGCTCAGGGGCACCTTTCATTTGATCAACACCCAGTCACGCGAATACCCCGTGAAATCTCCGGGCTAGCAGCCCGACCTGGATCTGCGGGTCGACCCGGCGTTCCTTACTCATCCCGACCTTGCGCAGCTTGTCCTCGACCTCGGTCTCGAACCACAATGTCGTGACGTCATACAGCACCATCGACGCTGCTGCTGGCCGGGTCCGGGTCGAATGCGCCGTGCACGCCGTCGCCAGCATGCCGCGATAGTCGCGTTGCACGCATCGGGCCAGCGCCCGAAACACTGTCCGCAGTGACGGTGCCGGCACGCCAAGATCACCCAGAACCCGCAGCGAGTCCGCCTTGGAGGTGGGCTCGACGATCCGGGCAAGCACCAGCATCTTGAACGTCTCATCTGCCACCGCGGCGAACCCGAGCCGCACATACGCCGCGTCCAGCACATCCCACAGGAGCTGGCTGCGCACCCCAGTCACCCGCGGTCCCGTCACCGCCGCCGGTTCCCCGGCCGAAGGCGAGGACCGGACGGTGACGGCCACACCGAAGTCGAGGACCTCCTGCCCGGCATGCAGCTGCTGACGGGCAACTTCCATCAGCACCGCAAGCTGCGCCTCGTCATGCGCGGACCCGATGTGCTCGATCCCAACCACCTGACGGCCTCTCTTGTGCACGATTTGCACCGCTCGCGCACCCGAGGCGGTCGGCACCTTGCGGATGAACGAGGCCATCGAGGCAGGCTACAAGCCCGATTAGTCACCCCAACCGGATACCAGCGACCCTAAAACAGCAGCTCAGAACCCTGCGACCGCCGCGGCCGGCCAAAAGTGGCACGAGTCAGGTCTGACGGCCAGCCCGCATGGCTCCGTCACGCCGTCGATCGGCCAACGTATTGGAACCGGCTTGAGGGACTCGCGCTCGTTGAGCAGTCCGGCTGCGGCGCTGGCCACCCCGGTTGCTCGAACAGCCGATCTTCTAACCAGTCTCGAACGTGTGTACGCGATCAAGACCGCCCAGGAATGGGACGTGCCGTCCAGCGGCGTTAGCTACGTCACGCGCTTCCAAGCGCGCGACAGCTTCCTCGCTCGCTTTCGGACTTGCCAAGTCAGCGGACAAGACGTCATCGGATATTGGATACCCGCCAAGGACCTTGACGAGCTCACCGACGCCATCGAGGGACAAATTGAACTCGTCGCCGAGTACCGCACCGTCGACTCATCCGCCGCGGCGCGCGACTACCCATACGGCGAGCCAGCCAAGCACAGGCCGTCGCGATCGGCCCGTTGCTTAAGGTGACGCAGGCGTGCTGCGGGTCGGAAAGCTGATGAACAGAGTCGCGCTGTCGACAGCGGTACGGCCTGGGCGTCCGATCGACGGGGGCTGACCAGATGGCGCGACCGGTGTCGCTGCGGTACGCCGTCAACGCAGAGGAACTGCCATAGGAGCCGCCGCCGCCCAAGCTTTGCGCGGAAATGAGCGATCCGACCGCCAGTAGCGGCTGGGACCCGTAGATCTGCCGCGACGACGGATGCCCCAGAGCACAGCGCCGGTATCGGGTGAGCGTGCGGCGAGCTGCGGCTGGCCGCGGCCATTACTTCTCTCGGCTTCCACGAACCTGTCAGCCACCACGACCGGCGGCGCATCTACGTTCTCGCGTGGCGCTTGTACCTATCATCGCGACTGTCCGGTCGACCCATCCAACGCGATGAGACGCGCGGACAGGTCAAAGGCCAGCACCCGGCCGGAGAGCTCGTTCACCGCATATGGGTGATGGTGCTGTCCTACGACCACAGGCTGGCGCCAGTCATCGGATTGAGGCGGTACGTGCGGTCGGGCTGGCTCAGCCTGAGGCGGCGGTCCACCGCAAAGCTCGGTCACCGACGTGGGTGACCGCGGGGTCGAACGGGGCGGCCTGCATCGTCCATGCCTGGCGTCCGGTCGCTTCGTCCCAAACGCTATGGCCTCGTGCTCAAGCATCATCTGCACTACAGCCCCCCGCTCGTGGCCCGGGGCGTCGACCCCGGTCACCCTAAGTACGACGAGCCGCTAATCTGGGCCTATGGACGCACTCTTGATCACTACGCTGGGACCCCCGACCGATACTGCGGAGGAAGTGAAAAGAGTTGCACTCTCCTCGACTCGGCTGGAGATCGAGCGATGCCACTGAGCCCGGATGCGGTCGGCGTCACCGGTGAGCCAGTCGAGCGTTCGTGGACCTCGAAAGACTGTCTGCTCTATGCCCTGGGTGTCGGCGCGGGTCAGCTCGACGCGGTGAACAGGGAACTGGCCTTCACCACTGAGAATTCGTACGGTATTGTTCACCAGGCGCTGCCAACGTTTGCGGTGATAGTCGGTGCATCAGGACCGAGCGTTATGAACAGGGCCGGCTCCTTTGACATGACGAAGTTGGTGCACGGCGAGCAGGGCCTGTACTTGCACCGTCCGGTACCGGTCGAGGGCAGGGTCCGAGTGACCCAGACGATTACGGGCATTTATGACAAGGGCTCAGGCGGAGTTATCGCCACCGCCAGCGAGGCCGTGGACGCTGAGACAGGCGAGCCGATGTTCACCACGACCGCGTCGTCCTTTGTGCGCGGCGAAGGCGGTTGGGGTGGCGACCGAGGCCCGTCTATTGTTGCCAGCACCGCGCCGGACCGTCCCGCGGATCATGAGGTTACCTATAGAACCCGTCGTGATCAGGCGCTCTTATACCGACTGTCGGGCGACCGCAACCCGTTACATTCCGATCCGCTCTTCGCTGCCGCGGCTGGGTTTGATAGTCCGATACTTCACGGCCTTTGTACATACGGGTTCATTGGCCGGGCGCTACTGCACACTCTCTGCCTGTCAGATCCGGCTCAATTCATTTCGATGGAGGCCCGTTTCTCGAAGCCGGTACTGCCAGGCGACGAGCTAGCAATACAGATCTGGGTTGACGGCGACTCCGCGCGCTTCCAAGCCGTGCGTCAGGACGGTGACCTGCTGGTGGAGCGGGGCCATTGCAGGTTCGCACTCGCCAGCGGATAGTGTGACGTCGCGCAACATCGGATGGCCACGAACCGTGGTGCGCCGGGTCCGGTCATTGCCGCCTAACGGGACTGACTGGGCCCCGATCAGTGGTCCACCAGCTGTGAGGGTGCTGGTTAATTGATCCATTGCTGGTAGTACGCGGTGGGGGTAAGCCCGCCGAGGCTTCCGTGGGGTCTTATCGTGTTGTACTCGATGCGCCAGTCCTCGGCCAAGACCTGTGCCTCGAGCAAGGTGTGGAACTGCTCGCAGGTCAGCAGCTCGTCCCGGAACCGGCCGTTGAAAAATTCGCAGTACCCGTTCTGCCATGGCGCTACCGGTTCGATGAATGCCGTTTCAACGGCCGAGAATCGGCACCAATCCCGCATCGCCGCCGCGGTGAACTCGGGGCCGTTATCCATTCTTAGGTTCGCCGGCCGGCGACCTGTCGTCGTTACGATCTCGTCGAGCAGGGTGATGGTGGCGTCGGAGGTCAACGACCTTGCGCCGCGGGTGGCGAGCGCTTCGCGGGTGAACTCGTCGATGACGTTGCAGAACCGGACCTGCCGGCCGTCGGCGGTGACGTCGACCTGAAAGTCCATCGCCCACAGCTCATCCGGCTTGGTGGCGGTGAGCCGGTCGGTGCGCTGCGGCCCGAGCCGCTGCCGCTTACGGGTCCGAGCGGGGCGTCTGAGGCCCTCACCGGCTCAGGAGCAGCGGATCCGCTTGTGGTTCACGATCAGCCCCTCGCTGCGCAGCAGCCAGTACGCCTTGCGCCACCCCCACCGGGGATGATCAACTGCGATCTGACGCAGCCGGGCCCGCACCGCCTGCTCGACGTCGCCGGCCGGCACCGGGGCCAACCGCTGCGTCGAGCGGTGCTGACCAACCACCCGGCAAGCGCGGCGCTGTGACACCCCGAACCGTTCCTGCAGCACCACCACGGCGCGGCGGCGACGGCCCGGGGTCACCAATTTCCCCGGTTCAACTCCTTGAGCATGTCAATATCCAGAGCCTGCTCGGCAACCATCTTCTTCAGCCGGGCATTCTCCCGCTCGAGGTCTTTCAACCGTTTCGCATCGTCGGATTTCAGCCCGCCGTATTGCGCCCGCCAGCGATGCCAGGTCTGGTCGCTGATCTCCAGGTACTTACACACCTCGACCAGCTCACGGCCCTCACCGAGAAGCCGCTCACCTTCCCGCAGCTTGCGGATGATCTGGTCCGGCGTATGCCGCCGGCGCTGTCCACTCATGATCGTCGAGTCCTCCACGCCCATCATCGGGCATCGGACCCCCACAACCGGTGGACCACCTCAAAGGGGTTCTTCGAACTTGAGGGGGAAGCGGGACACGATGTTCGTGCTGTGAGCTGAGGGCTCGCGGTCCCTTGACACTGGCTGTGTTTGAAGCAGCTGGTGAAAGGAACCGCGAGCGTGGAAAACGGTACGACGATTTTGTTCGGCCTGCCCGGAGTAGCTGTTGACCGGGTTGAACACGACGATGACGGCGTCCGCGTCGTGCATGTGGTGACCACCGATCCGGACGCGGCGGCCTGCCCGGCATGTGGGATGTTCTCGACGGTGCTGCGCCAGCGGCGCACGACCCGGCCGAAGGACCTGCCGTATGGCGAGGCGCCGCTTGCGGTGCGCTGGCATAAGCGGCAGTACCGGTGTGTGCAGCCTTGGTGTCCGCTTAAGGCGTTTACCGAACAGATCGATGAGCTACCGGCCGGAGCTCGCCTCACCGGCCGGTGCCGGCGCGCTGCCGGTGCGGCGATCGGGTCCGGCCAGTCGGTGTTGGCGGTGACGGCCAAGTTGCCGATGAGTTGGCCGATCGCTCACGCCGCGTTCGTCGCTCATGCCGATGAGCTGCTTACCGAACCGGATGCGCCGCGGGTGCTGGGAATTGATGAGACCCGGCGGGGACGGCCCCGCTGGACTCGATCGCCGTCAGGCGGATGGATACGGCTGCAGATGTTCGAGACCAACTTTGTGGACCTGTCTGGCACGGGTGGGCTGCTTGGTCAGTCGGCAGGACGTAGCTCGGCCGCCGTCACCGACTGGCTCGATGCCCGCGGCGATGTCTGGAAGGCTCAGGTGCAGATCGTGGCGATCGACCCGTGCGCTGCCTACCGCCGCGCTGTTGAGCAGACCTTGCCGCAAGCCCGCATCGTCGCCGACCACTTTCATTTGGTGCGCCTGGGCAACGAGATGGTCACTGACGTGCGGCAGCGGGCGACCCGGGAGCAGCTCGGGCGTCGCGGCCGCAAATCGGACCCGGCCTGGGTCAATCGGCGGCTGCTGCTGCGGGCCGGGAACCGGCTGTCGACCCGAGGGCTGCAACGGCTGGAAGGGGCCTTCGCCGCCGGCGATCCGACGCAGGAGATCGCCGCCGCCTGGGCCGTGAAGGAACGGCTGCGCATGCTGCTCGCGGCCCGCGACCGGCACACCATCGCCGACCGTCTGCACCGCTTCCACGAAGTTGTGCTCGTCGCCGACCTACCCGAAGCGAGCAGGCTCGCGCAGACCGTCGACGACTGGTGGCCTGAGATCCTCGGCTTCCTGGAGACTCGCGTGACCAACGCCGGCACCGAAGGTGTCAACCGGCTGATCAAAGACGCCGCCAGAGTCGCGTTCGGCTTTAGGAACCTGCAGAACCAACGCCGCCGAGTACGGTTTCACTGCACCCGGCAATCACGCCGGACAACCAGTGTCGAGGGCCCAAATCCCCCTCAACTTTGAAGAGCCCTCAAAGGGGCCCAGTCAGGACGGCACCGCGCGCTGCATCTTCGATGTGGCTGGATGCAAGGCCTTGGGTGTCCGAGCCGCCGTCGTACTGAGCACTGCACGCGCCACACCTAAAGGGCCGGATGTAATCGGCCAGGACGTTGATGTCATGGCGGTTCGATAGTTGAACAGGGAAGGACCTCCTGGCGCGGTGGAGGTGTCTGGTCTTGACACACAGGAGGTCCTCTTGGCTCAGGCTAATGCCCGGCAGACGGTTCATGGGCGAACGTTGCTGATGCGCCGGGTCCGGTTCGACGGGCGTCCGGTGTCCCATGTCGCCAAGGAGCTCGGCGTCTCACGTCAATGCGCTCACCGCTGGGTCCGCCGGTTCGACGAGGCTGGTTAGGCGGCGTTGCACGACCGGTCATCGCGGCTACGACGCAGTCCGCGGGGTCCGGCGTGGGGTCGCCGCCGAGACCGGGGTGGGGGCCCAGACCGTGACCTGAATCCTGCGCCGAATCAGGTGCCCCGGCTGTCGAACTGCGATCCACTCTCCGGCCAGGTGATCCGCGCCAGCGGTGGATTCAAGGGGTCGACGCAACACCGGTGTTTGTTCTGACGGACGGTAGCATGTTCATGGCTTAAGCGGGGGTGCGCCAGTGCAGGGTCTTGCGGGGCCGTGCGTTGAGCGCATCACCGACCGCGATGAGTTCTTGTTCGTCGCGGACGTACAGGTGGGTGCCTTTGGGAAAGTACTGGCGCAGCAGCCCGTTGGACGATCCTAATGTTTTGTCATGCGGTTGCTGCGACGGTGTCGAGCTGCGCTGCCGCCTGGATTCGTCGGGTAGAGACGGCGAGCGGGTGCGCGCTTGATTGACCGGCGAATGTCGGGGTGTGGCTTGCCTTCGGCGCTGCGCCGTTGCTCGTGGGCGCGGGTCTCGGGGTGCCACCGCATTCGGGTGATGGCGACCGTGTGCAGGGCTCGGGTGAGCGCCCGGTCACCGCCGCGGTTGAGCCGGTGGCGGGAGCGTTGTCCACTGCTGGTCTCAAGCGGAGCGACGCCCGCAAGGGAAGCGAACGCCGCTTCGCTGCGTACTCGTCCTTGGTGAGACCAGCTGATCAGCAGCTGTGCTGCCACGACTGGCCCGACGCCGGGTTCAGCAAGCAGCGCCGGCCCCGCCAGGTGCTGCCTGATCAGCTGGAGCAGCTGCGGATCGAGCTCAGCCAGCGGCGCCGACAGGAAACGCATCCGTGCCGCCAGCGACTGCCGGTGAACACCGACAGACTGAATCCCCCCGGTGAGTCCGGAGGCTCCAGTCCTTGAGGAGGATGGAGCTGTGGGACGAGCCAGTCAGTACCCGCCGGAATTGCGGGAGCGTGCGGTGCGGATGGTCGCTGAGGTGACGCCGGATTACCCGTCGCAGTGGGCGGCGATCACTGCGGTGGCGCAGAAGCTCGGGATCGGAACCGCGGAAACGCTGCGCAAGTGGGTGCGCCGCACCGAGGTCGACGACGGCCGCCGGCCGGGGTTAACGAGCGAGGAGCATGCCGAGATCAAGCGGCTCAAGCGTGAGGTCGCCGAGCTGCGCCGAGCGAATGAGATCTTGAAGGCGGCTTCAGTTTTCTTCGCGGCCTAACTCGACCGGCCACACCTGCGCTCGTGAGGTTCATCGCCGAGCACGCTGACCGCACCGACGGCGGCCTGCGCTGGGGAGTCGAGTCGATCTGCACCGTGCTGAGCGAGCACGGCGCCAAGATTGCCCCATCGACGTACTACGAGACGGTCGCGCGCCGGCCGTCCCGACGCGAGCTGCGCGACGCTGACTTGGCGGTGCATATCCGCCGGGTGCACGAGGCGAACTACGGCGTCTACGGGCCGCGCAAGATCTGGCTCGCGCTGAACCGGGAAGGGGTTCCGGTCGCACGCTGCACCGTCGAACGGCTGATGGCTGACCTGCAGCTTCAAGGAGCCCGGCGCGGCAAACGCGTGCCGACGACGAAAGCGGATCCGCGGGCACCTCGGCCGGCTGATCTGGTGCAGCGCCGGTTCCGGCCGGCGGCACCGAACCGGCTCTGGGTCGCCGACTACACCTATGTCAGCACGTGGTCGGGCATGGTCTACGTCGCCTTCGTGATCGACGCCTACGCCCGCCGCATCCTGGGCTGGCGAGCCTCCACCTCAATGCGCACCGACCTGGTCCTCGACGCCGTCGAACACGCGATCTGGACCCGCCGCCGCGACGGCGTCAGCGACCTGGCCGGGCTCATCGCGCACCACGACAACGGGTCGCAATACACCTCAATCGCCTACACCGAAAACCTCGCCGCCGCCGGCGGCGACCCGTCCGTCGGAGCCGTCGGAGACGCGTTGGACAACGCCCTCGCCGAGTCCGTCATCGGACTGTTCAAGACCGAACTGATCCGCCGCCGCGGCCCGTGGCGCACGGTCGAACACGTCGAAGCCGCCACCCTGGACTGGGTCGACTGGTTCAACCACCACCGGCTGCTGCAGACCAACGGCGACCTGCCACCAGTCGAGCTCGAGCAAGCCCACTACCGTCAACAAACCGACCTTCCCGAGGCCAGATAGTCAACCAATCGAGCCTCTGGACATGCCGGGGGGATTCAGACGATGCTCGACCGGAACCGTTGGCTCGGACTGCAGCTGCTCGATCCCGCGTCAACTGAACGGCCACTGCACGCTCAGGTATGGCGTGAGTACGGCCTGCAGCCCCTAGCGGGTCGAGACGTTCAGGTTCTCCACCGACCCGCAGCTGGAAGCGAGGGCCCGTGACATCGTCGGCCTGTACCTCAACCGGCCCAAATACGCAGTTATAGTCTGCATCGACGACAAGAGTCAGGTCCAGGCGCTGGATCGGACCGCGCCGATCCTCCCGCTCGAGGCCCGGGATAGCCGAGAAGCAGACCTTCGACTACGTCCGGCACGCACCAACCACACTGTTCGCCGCCTCGAGGTGGCGACCGGTAAGGTCGTCGACATCTGCCACCCGCGGCACCGTACCAGGAGATCCAGGCGTTCCTCAAGCAGGTTGCCAAGGCTTACCCGCGGGTGCCGTTGCACGTCGTCTACGACAAACGATGCCACCCTCAAGCACTCAGTGAAGCGGGCCTGGCTCGAGCGCAGCCCGCCGATCGAACTGCACTTCACGCCGACCTCCGGCAGCTGGCTGAACATGGTCGGGATCATCACCCGCCAAACCAGCCCCAGCGGCACGTTCACATCGGGCAAAGGCCTCATCACCGCAATCGGCAACTTCATCGACGGCTTGAACGACCGCCGCTAGCCCTTCGTCTGGACCATGATCGCCGACCAACTACTCGACCACTGCCGATCCGGTTAAAGAGCCTCGCTCACGCGACACTAGCCCGGAGATTTCACGGGGTATTCGCGTGACTGGGTGTTGATCAAATGAAAGGTGCCCCTGAGCAGGGAGGATGTGACTTGTCTAGGGTCATGTCCGTACCTGAGCAGGAGCACCTTTCTGGTGATGGATCGTAGCGGGTTCTATCCGCGTGTCCGGGTCGACGCGGCGGGCCGGCAGCTGGTGTCGCACGCCGGTGGGGTACTGCTGGTCGAAACGGTCCGAGCGGCCGGGTTGGACCGTGAGCTGTCGGCGGCACTGGGGTTGGCGCCGGCCGCAGGCCCGGCACGATCCAGCCAAGGTCGTGCTTGATCTGGCGGTCACGCTCGCCCTCGGCGGGGACTGCCTGGCCGACATGGCGACGGTGCGGGCCGCACCGGATGTGTTCGGCCCGGTCGCCTCGGATGCGACGGTGTCACGCACCATTGCGATGTTGGCCGCCGACTGCGACCGGGTGCTGGCCGCGATCGCCAAGGCCCGGGCAGCGGTCCGGAGCCGGGTCTGGAAGGCCGCCGGCCGGTATGCGCCGAACGCCGGCGGCACGGTCACTGTCGATCTGGACGCCACGCTGGTGACGGCGCATTCGGACAAGGAAGGCGCCACGGCGACGTTCAAGATGGGCTTCGGTCATCATCCGCTGCTGGGCTTCGTCGACCACGGCGCGGACGGCACCGGTGAGATGGTCGCCGGCCTGCTGCGGGAGGGGCGGGCCGGGTCGAACACCGCCGCCGACCACATCAGCGTGGTGCGTCAGGCTTTGGCCCAGTTGCCGGGCGTCAGCCGCGGCCGGCCGGGCCGCAAAGTTTTGATCCGAGCGGACGGCGGGGGCGGCACGCATGGCTTCCTGGACTGGCTATCGGCCCGTGGCCTGGCCTTTTCCGTCGGGTGGACGCTTGCCGCCGGCGCTGAGCAGCTCATCCGCCGGCTGCCCGCAGCAGCATGGACCCCGGCTTATGACTCGGCTGGTGGGCTGCGGGACGGGGCGTTCGTCGCCGAACTCACCGGCCTGCTCGACCTGGCCCGTTGGCCGAAAGGCATGCGGGTCATCGTGCGTTCCGAACGGCCGCATCCCGGCGCCCAGCTACGGATCACCGACATCGACGGCAACCGCATCACCGCCTTCGCGACCAACACCGCCACCGGGCAGCTCGCCGACCTCGAACTACGCCACCGCCGCCGGGCCCGCTGCGAAGACCGGATCCGCCAGGCCAAAGATGGCGGCCTTCGCAACCTGCCGCTGCAAGGCATGAACCAGAACCGGGTCTGGCTCGCCATCGTCGGCCTGGCCGTCGACCTCATCGCCTGGACCCAGCTGCTCGCCTTCGCCGGCCATGAGGCCCGCAGCTGGGAACACAAGCGGCTGCGTCACCGGCTGTTCTCGGCCGCCGGCCGCATCTCCCGCCACGCCCGCCGAACCGTCCTGCACCTACCCGCAGGACATCGCTGGAGCCCGCTGATCCAAACCGGGCTGGCCCGCATCGCCGCCGCCGCACCCGGCTGAGCAGCAGCAACCCAGCTGACCGACGACCCGGAAGACCACCGCAGGAACGGCGCCACCCGGACGCTCCGGGCATATCGTCACGCCCGGCTTCGGGATTTACATCGGACCAACCGAAGCCCGGCCCAACCAGACTCATTCAGTCGACGCGTGCAACATCCGGGCTAGGGCCGCCCACTCTGTTGCATCCGTTGCGTGAGTAGATGTGCACTCTGCAACAGCAGCCGTCCTAGGCGCGCAGTCCGTCGGGCATCGAAGCGCGATTCGACCCCAGTAAGGCTCAACGCCCAACGAGGTCGGCAGTTGTAATCGAATACGGCGGCACCGATACCCCAACTGCCTTCCACGACAAGTCCCGGGTTAACGGCATAGCCCGTGACGCGCGTCGCGCTGACGCGTTGGTGCAGTGCGCGCCGTGAATGCGTTCGCCCCCAGTGATGGGTCAGCGCGCTGCTGGCGATATAAGCATCGGCGGCAGCCTCCGGGAGATGCGCAAGGATGGCTAGGCCAGCCGAGGCGACACCAAGCGGGAACCGGATGCCCTCGTGGAGCACGTGCGAACGCAGCGGAAAACTTCCTTCAACCTCAAGCAGACAGACCGTCTCAAGGCCCCGAGCGGCAGATAGGTAGGCACTCTCCTCGGTCCGTTCAGCCAGGTCCACCAAAAGATCTTGAGCGATTCCTGCTATGTCGTAACGACCCGCGGCGGCGGTCCCCATGAGGAAAAGCTCTGGACCGAGATGCCAACGACCCGTCGCTTGATCTCGGTCGACGAGTCCCTCGTCCGTCAGCGCGACCAGCAGTCGATGGGTCGTCGCTCGCGTCAAACCGGTTGCTCGGACGATGGCGGCTGTGGACAGACCCTGGGGATTCGCCGAACTAACGGCACGAAGCACTGACCCCGCCTTGCCGACAACTGACATAGCGGGCGACCCGATGGAATCTCCTGACACAGTACGATCATACGCCCACCAGGTGGTCACATGGAAGCGTCTGCGTTCGGTGAACGGTCAACCGCTGGCCTCAGCTGACGTCGGGCGATTCGCTCCAAGCGGCGATGACTCAGCACCCAAGGACGGAGGTCGGCCATGACAAGACGAGCAACCGGCGCCCAGGAAGCACTCGACGGACTCTTAGTTGACGGTATGACGATCGCCGTCGGTGGGTTCGGCCTGTGCGGGGTCCCGACTGACTTGATTGCTGCAGTTCGGAGCTCGAGGGTGCGAAACCTTGAGATTGTCTCGAACAATATGGGCGTCGACGGTAAAGCCTTAGGCTTGCTGTTAGAGGCTGGCCAGGTTCGTAGAGTCGTTGCGTCCTATGTGGGGGAGAATAAGCTCTTCGCGGCGCTGTACTTGGCGGGCGAACTGGAAGTGGAATTTTGTCCGCAAGGCACTCTTGTTGAAAGGCTCCGGGCCGGCGGCGCCGGCATCCCTGCGTTCTACACGCGGACCGGAGTCGGAACGGTGGTCGCCGCCGGAAAGCAAACCGCCGATTTTTACGGCGAATCCTATATTCTAGAACGGGCAATTGTGGCCGATCTCGCTCTCGTAAGAGCTCACGCGGGCGACGTTTACGGCAATCTGACGTATAGGTATACCGCCCGCAACTTCAATCCCGTCGTGGCCACCGCGGGGCGCGTCACCGTTGCCGAAGTTGAACAGCTTCAAGTTAAACCCTTGAACCCGGACCGTATCGTAACGCCAGGAATTTACGTAGATCGGCTTTTGGAGGTTTCGCAAACGACAAAATACATCGAACAGCGGACGGTGCGCCCTAGGTCGGGGGTACTGAATTGAGCTGGAGTCGAGACAAGATGGCGGCCGTCGCGGCGCTTGAGCTGCAAGATGGCGACTTCGTTAACCTAGGCATCGGAATCCCAACTCTAGTTGCAAACCACATACCGCCGAGCAAAAGTGTGACATTGCATAGCGAAAATGGATTACTGGGTATGGGTCCTTTCCCTTTGGAAGGCGATGAAGATGCCGACCTAATTAACGCCGGCAAACAAACGGTTACGGCTTTGCCTGGCGCGAGCTATTTCGACTCAGCCGAGTCCTTTGCGATGGTGCGAGGCGGCCATGTCGACCTGGCAATCCTAGGCGCGCTTCAGGTCTCGGCCTCCGGCGACCTAGCGAACTGGGCGGTGCCTGGCAGCGTCATTAAAGGCATGGGGGGAGCCATGGATCTCGTTGCTGGCACCCGACGAGTAGTCGTCCTGATGGATCACCTGGACAAGAACGGCGAGCCGAAGCTCGTGGAAGAATGCACACTCCCATTGACCGGGGTTGGCGTGGTGAACCGGATAATCACGGACCGAGCAGTCATTGACGTCACCCCAATCGGATTGCGCGTGGTCCGACAGGCGCCCGGTGAAGACTTTGCCAGCCTGCAAGCGGTTACCGGATGTCATCTCTTAGCATAGGTGGCTGAGAGTCGCGTCAGGTGCTGATTGATCAAAAACGCGGCCGTAAGGCCCGCGGTAAGCGGTAAGGCGCCCAACCGGTCTGCAACTTTCGTGGATGTCAGGATCACCGCTGTTGGGACCTTTGTAAGACTGTCATTGACAACGATCGGACGCAGCCCGAATCTATGTCGAGATCTCGCCAGTCGCCGGCTCGACCACTGTGGTTCTCGGCATCGGTTACACCCCTCAACTACCACGGTCTTGCACTGTAGGCTTGCACCGCAAGGCTCAAAAGATCGTTGTCAGTCCTCACGGCTGCTGATGCCAATTGATCGACAGACCGATCAAACCATCGCTTACAGCTAACCAGCTCGGGCAGGCCTGCGGCGAGTCTGCGCTGTCGCTTCGGCTAGGAGTCTGCTGAACAATGCAGGTGTCGCTTCACCGGGTGTGACGCTAATGGCGGGACGATGTCCCGGTGCAGGGTCGATCGGAGGATCAGCGTCAGCTCGGTGATGTGGAGGCTTGGGCGGGGCATCTGCTGCCGTCGGGGAGCGTGTTCGCGTTCTTGGCAGCGCATCGCCGTGAGCTGTTTCCGGACGTGTTGTTCGCCGATCTCTTCCGCTCCGGCCGGGGCAGGCCGTCGGTGCCGGCGGACGTGTTCGCGACGGTGATTGTGCTCCAGTCTCTGCACGGCCTCTCCGATCGTGAGGCGGCGGAGGCGGTGACGTTTGATCTGCGGTGGAAGGCCGCGGCCGGGCTGGCGGTGGAGGCGGCGTCGTTCCATGCCACGACGCTGACCTACTGGCGACGCCGGCTGGCCGCATCGGAGAAGCCGAACCGCATCTTCGAGGTGGTCCGGCAGGTCGTCGCCGAGACCGGGGTGCTGGCCGGCAAGACCCGGCGGGCGTTGGACTCCACCGTGCTCGACGACGCGGTCGCGACCCAGGACACGGTGACGCAGCTGATCGCGGCGATCCGCCGGGTCCGCCGCGACGTCCCCGACGCCGCCGGGGTGATCGCCGAGGAGTGCTCGGCGCACGACTACGACGATCCCGGCAAGCCAACCATCGCCTGGGACGACGAGGCCGCCCACGCCGCGTTGGTGAACCCGGACCATCACCTGTCCCGCTGGACAGACCGTCACGTTCACCCCGGTGATGCGGTCGGCGAAGTTCGGCCGCAGCTGCGACGGCTGCCCGTTCCGCGCGCGATGCACGACCTCGCTATCGAGCCAGACACCGGGCTGGTCACCGACTGCCGGCTGAGCAAGGCCAGCGGTGAGGGCTCCGGCGACGCGGCGGTCGGCATCGAGCTGCTGGCGACCGAGGAAGCGCCGGTGGAGGTGCTCGGCGACTCCGCCGATGGCACCGGTACCATGCTCGCCGAACTCCGCGACAGCGGACACCTATCCACAATCAAGCCCTGGCCGTTGCGGCACCCGATCCCCGGTGGCTTCACCACCGCCGACTTCACGGTCGATGAGATCGCCGGTCGGGTCGTGGTGCTGCATCAGCACGACGCGTTGCAACGAGCCCACCGAACCCGCTTCGCTGACCCCGCGGTGCTCGCCGACTACCGGCAACACCGGCCCATGGTGGAACGCAGCATCGCCTGGCTCACCCGGGGCAACCGGCGACTCCGCTACCGCGGCACGGTGAAGAACAACGCCTGGCTCCACCACAGCACCGCCGCCCTCAACCTGCGACGGCTACTCGCGCTCGGTCTGAACCGCGCCGACGGCTCCTGGGTCATCGCATGAGCCAGCCGAGTGCCCCCCCGAACACGTTTTTGACCACGACCCAGCCGCCAACGAGCCTCAGAGCCACCGAGGAGGGCGAGCTCTGATCACTCCGCAAGGGCTGTGACCTCCGAACGACAGCCTCGAGCCCCCTCCTCGGCACCATCCCCCGCAAGAACCCGCCTTCTTTAGCAGGCTCCTAGCTGTTCTGACCACGGACGTTGTTGACAGTCGCGGCGTGGTGAGTTGATCGGGTTAGGGCCTCCAAGGCGGAGTGGGTGTTGCGAAGCATCCAGCCCCATATCCCAGGAGGTCTTCGTGTCCGACGCTCATGGGTCTGCACCGCAGTCGTCTGCGACGGTGGTGTCCGAGCCGCTGGTGGGACGAGTACTCGCTTACGCTGACCCGATGTTCGAGGCCTAGCGTTAGATCGTGCCGCCCACCGGCTGCCGGGCAGGGCAGGACGACTGGTGGGATGACGGGCCGCCGGCCTTCGGGCTTGGTCGAGCACTGATCCAGTAGCACGACGCGGCCCTTCCCGCGGCTTAGATCGGATTCGGCCAAGGAAAGGGGCGCGGCCCGTAGATGCTGTTCGTCGGTGATGACTGGGCGGAGGCCCATCCTGACATCGAGATCCAGGACGACACCGGGCGGCGACTCATCCGCCGGCGGCTGCCGGAAGGCGTGGCCGGCGTCGGTGTGCTGAACGAGTTGATTGGTCGTGTCGCCGGCCTGGACGACGAGTCGGACCAGGTCGTGGTCGGGATCGAGACCGACCGAGGACCGTGGGTGGCGGCGCTGCTCGCCGCCGGCTACCAGGTGGTTGCGATCAACCCCT
Source organism: Frankiaceae bacterium (assembly GCA_965199805.1). GTDB lineage: Bacteria > Actinomycetota > Actinomycetes > Frankiales > Frankiaceae > DATAZK01. The sequence continues at coordinate 2,957,524 of CBDATO010000001.1, forward strand.
ACCCCGGTTTCGCGGCTCTTCGCGAATAAGGGTGTAGTCGGGGTCTGAAGCCGCCGGTCTCGAGCAGGCTTCTGGCGATGTAGTTGGTGATGTTGCGGAAGCCGAGGGCACTGCCGCGTAGCTGTTCCAGTCGCCCGACATGCCAACCACTACACCCTCAACTGCGAAGAGCCGGTTTCGCGGTACCGGGACCGGCACAGCAGCTCGGGCGCCAAGAGCGACCCGGCAGACGCAAAGGTGCTGGCCGACCTGGTACGCACCGACCGAGAACAGCACCGGCCGATCGCCGGAGACAGCCAGCTCGCCGAGGCAGTCAAGGTACTGGCGCGCAGCCACCAGAACCTGTACTGGATGCGCGGACGGACGGCCAACACGCTGCGGTCGACTTTGCGCGAGTTCCACCCCGCCGCGCTCGAGGCGTTCGACGAGTGGCCGGTCGTGACGCACTGACTGTTCTCCCGCTCGCATCTACGCCGGAACGCGGCCGAGGGCTGACCCGGGCGAAGATCGCGGTAGTTCTTCGCCGCGGTGGCCGGCAACGCAACGTCGAGACCCGCGCCGAGCAGATCCAGACTGCTTTGCGCAGCCCTCAGCTTGAACAGCCGCCGCTGGTCGCCGAGGCGTTCGGCGCTACGGTCCGGGCCTACGTGAACCTGCTCGCTGCCACCGTCGCGCAGATCACCAAGCTCGAAGGTGGCCTGGGCAAGGCTTTTGGCCGGCACCCGGCCGCTGAGGTCGTGCTGTCCCAGCCCGGGCTTGGCACCGTCCTCGGCGCCCGGGTGCTTGCCGAGTTCGAAAGATGACCCCAACCGCTACGCCTCCGCCAAAGCACGCAAGAACTACGCCGGCACCTCGCCCATCACCCGAGCCTGCGGCACCCGCCGCATCGTGCGTGCTCGGTACGCCTGGCCTGACCCCGTCTGGCTGGTCCGGGTTGAGTGAGAGTCTTGCGGCCTACGTGTTGGGCGGGAAGGCTTCGCAAGATCATGACAACGAGGAAACGGCATTCGCCGGAGCAAGTCGTCCGCAAGCTGGCAAAGGCCGACAGGCTGCTCGGCGAGGGCAAAGAACATCGCAGATGTCTGCCGCGAGCTGCAGGTGTCGGAGCAGACCTATCACCGGTGGCGTAACCAGTTCGGCAGCCTGAAAGGCGACGATGCCAAACGGCTGAAAGATCTGGAATGCGAGAACTCCACGTTCAAGCGGCTACTCGCCGATGCAGAGCTGGAGAAGGCCGCGTTAAAGGAGATCGCCCGGGGAAACTTCTAGGCCCGGAACGCCGCCGGGCGGCCGTCGCTCACCTGGTCCGCACGACGGGTGTGAGTGAACGGTTCGCCTGCCGCGCCACCGGGCAGCCCCGCTCAACGCAGCCACGCTCAACGCAGCGCCGCCCACCAGCGGCGACGACACCGTCCGACCCGATGCCGCGCTACACAGCTGGCTGCGGGCCTGGGCCAAGACGCATCCGCGGCGGCGGTTCCGCAACGCCTACTGGGACGCCCGCGGTGAAGGCTGGACCGTCAACCACAAAGAAGATCCAACGCCTCTGGCCTGAGGAAGGACTACGGGTCCCGCAACGCCGCAGGCGCAAACGACTAGTTGTCGTGACCCGTGACGTTGTTGACGGGCGGCGTGGCGGGTTGATGTTGGGAGGGCCTCCGGGCGGAGTGGGTGTGTCTGAAGCATCCATCCGACACCGGAGGTTCTCGTGTCGCGCGGTATGGCCCGCACGAACAGGTATGCAGCGTCGGCTGATCGTGGAGCGTGTCGCGGCGGGATGGCCGCCGGCGCATGTCGCGGAACAGCTAGGAATCAGCCGGGCGACGGTCCACAAGTGGCTGCGCCGTTTCCGTGAGGGGGGCCCGGCGGGACTGGCTGATCGCAGCAGCCGACCGCACCGTCAACCGCGCCGGCTTCGTTCTCACGTGGAGGCTCGGGTGGTCGCGTTGCGGCGTAGCAGTCACCGGGGCCCGGTCTGGATCGCCGCCGAGCTGGGCCTGGTGGCAGGCACGGTCGGCCGGGTTCTACGGCGCCATCAGATGCCGGCGCTGGCGGCGGTCGATCCGATCACGGGGCCGGCGGTCCGCCGCCGACACAGCAACGTGCGTTACGAGCATCCGTACCCGGGTGACCTGCTGCATGTCGACGTGAAGAAACTTGGCCGGATTCCCGACGGGGGCGGCTGGCGGCTGCTGGGCCGAGACGCGACCGCCGCGCACCGGCACAAGCGGATCCCGCTCGGCTATGACTACCTGCGCGTCGCGGTCGATGACCGGACCCGGCTCGCCTACATCGAAGTCCACACCGACGAGAAGGACGCGACGAGCGCCGAGTTCCTGCACAACGCGGCCGGTTGGTTTCGCCGCCGTGGCGTCACCGTCCGCCGGATCCTCACCGACAACGCCCTCGTCTATCGCCGCGGCACGCAGTGGAGCGCGGTCTGCGCCACCCTGCAACTACGCCGCCGTTTCATACGACCCGGCTGGCCCTGGACCAACGGCAAAGCCGAGCGGCTCAACCGCACCCTGCTCACCGAGTGGGCCTACGCCAAACCCTGGACGAGCAACGCCGACCGAGTCGCATCACTCGACTCCTGGGTCGATCACTACAACAATCGGCGAGGCCACTCCGCCCTCGGCGGCCAACCCCGGGTGAGTCCCCCTGGTGGTGGAGGTAGGCGGGCCGTGAGCCGGGCCGGGGCGTGTCGTTCCGGGACGGTGAGAGGTCACCGCGGAAGGTTCTGTGAGAACCGACCAAAGCGCTCACAGAAGAGGACTACCGCGATGACCCATGACCAGTCTGCCTTGCTCGACCTGCTGGCGGAACTCAACACGGCCGACGAGGTGTCGGTGATGCGCCGGATCCTGGCGTCCGGTTTGCAGGCGCTGATTGAGGCCGAGGCAACGGTGGTGATTGGCGCCGGCCGGCACGAACGCACGCCTGCCCGAACGACGCAGCGCAACGGCAGCCGGCCCAAGACCGTGACGACTACCGCCGGCGACATCAATGTGGCGATCCCGAAGACCCGGACCGGCAGCTTCTTCCCGAGCCTGCTCGAGCCGCGGCGCCGCATCGACCGAGCCCTGCATGCGGTGATCTGCGAGGCCTACGTGCATGGCGTCTCCACCCGCAAGGTCGACGACCTCGTCACCGCCATGGGCGGCCTGTCCGGAGTATCGAAAAGCGAAGTCAGCAGGATCTGCGGCCAGCTCGATGAGGAGGTCGGTGCGTTCGCCAACCGGCCGTTGGACGAGACTGGCTATCCCTACTTGTTCGTTGACGCCACCTATTGCAAGGTCCGCACCGGCGGACGGGTTGTCTCCCAGGCGGTCGTTGTCGCCACCGGCGTCACTGCTGATGGCCGCCGGGAGGTGCTCGTTCACGCCGTCGGTGACAGTGAGACCGAGGCGTTCTGGACCATTCCTGCGTAGCCTGCGCGACCGGGGCCTTTGCGGGGTGCAGCTGGTCATTTCCGACGCGCATCGCGGTCTGGTCGCCGCCATCGCGACCGTACTGCAGGGTGTCGCCTGGCGCCGCCGCCGGGTGCATTTCCTGCGCAATTGTGCTGGTCAAGGTACGTAGAGGTGACTCTGAGATGATCGCCGCCGCCGTCCGGACGATCTTCGCCCAGCCCACCGGTGCACTCGTGCGCAGCCAGGTCGACGAGGGCGCCCGGCTGCTCGATCCCAAGTTCCCGGCCGTCGCCGGACTGCTGCTCGACGCCAAAGCTGACATCACCGCGTTCGCCGACTTCCCCGAGGCGCATTGGAAGAAGGTCTGGTCGACCAACCCGCTGGAACGGCTGAACAAAGAGATCAAGGGCGCACCGACGTGGTCGGCATTTTCCCCCACCCGAGCATGGCCGCACTCTTCGCGACCCCGACCGCCCTGCCGACACGGCCAGAGGAGGTAGCCCAGCCACAAGCCGCCATCGCATAATCGACAACAAGCAGAGCCGCAACTTGGCCGGGGTCAGACCGGCCGGTGCTGCACCATCCGCGATCTTCACAGATCTTGCCGTTCTGCCAAGGGCAGTGCGCTTTGTGTACCGGTGCTTGGCGCCGAGCCGGCCGACTGCCTCGGCGAACGCCGCTGAGCGTTTGTAGTGAGGTGGTTGTCGGTGATCACTTCGCTGATGCGCACGTCATGGCGGGCGAAGTGGGCGGCGGCGCGCGGCAGGAAGCCGGCGCAGCTGGCGCCGGTCTCGTCAGGCAGGATCTCCGAATACGCGGCCCGGGAGTAGTCATCGACCGCGGAGTGCACGTAGTCGAAGCCGAGCCCGCGCCGGGCGGCTGGCCTTGTTCCGCGGCCGTGGGCTTACCAGCCGCCGCCGTCCGGGATCCGGCCGATCTTCTTCATGTCGACATGTACCCGTTCAGCAGCGCCGGAACGTTCGCACCGCTTGGCGGTGCTGCGGCTGGCCTGGACCACCTGGCCGATGAGCGGATCGCAGTCCGACAGCCGGGCGTTAGGCGTCCCACGGCCGTAAGGGTCAGGCGGCCGCGGGTTGATCTTGCTGTGTCTGGTGTGCTGCCCATGCGGTGGCTTCGTCGTATCGGGCGTCGTGTCGCAGACAGCCATGCAGGACGCCGACGAGCCGATTGGACAATGCGCGTAGCGCTTGGTTATGGCTGGCGCCGGCGGCTCGACGGGTGTCGTAGTAGGCGCGTGCGCCGGGCGAGACGGTCAAGGCGAGCGAAGGCCTGCAGGTGCAGAGCGTCGCGGACCCGGTCGTTGACGGCGTGGCGGGACCCCGAGAAATGGTCCCGGCCGAGTGGAAGTTGTTCATCGGCGGCTGCAAAGGGCAGCATAGACCGCTGGCGACTGATAGCCGAGTGAACTGTGCCGCCGGCGGTGGTTGTAGTTCTCCCTCTTGTCGGCAATGACGACTCGGGCCTGGGTCAGCGATCAAAACATGTTGATGTTCAGGCATTCGTCTCGAACTCGGGTGTTGAAGGACTCGACGTAGCCGTTGCGCCACGGCTCACCGGGTGGGATGAAGGACAGGGCGACCCGTTCGCCGGCCCAGTCGGCCATTGCCGCGCAGGCCAGTTCGGGGCCCTTGTCGCAGCGCAGCACAGCCGGATAGCCGCGCGTTCGGGCGAGCCGGTCGAGCTCGGCGATTAGGGCATCGGCGGTGACCGTATGACCAAGGTGTCCTTCGTTCGATTTGTCGACCGTGTCCGGTGCTGCGTCGCGGTGCGCCGGCCAGATGGATCTGACCTGATAGGAGCTTGGCTAGAAGCCCCGTCACAGACCTGTCGCTCCGCCCGGCCGGCTCGCTCCACCCCGTCAGAGCCAGCCAAACGGAGGAGCGGTCTCAAGCATGACAACCATTGCGGCGCGCGTCATCGGCGGCGTCGACACCCACAAGCACACCCACTACGCATCGGCGATCGACACGAACGGACGGCTGCTCGGCCATCGGCAGTTCCCTGCAGACGATGCCGGCTATCGGTCGCTGCTCGACTGGATGCACAGTCACGGTTCCATCCAGAAGATCGGCGTCGAAAGCACCGGCTCCTTCGGAGCCACCCTCACCCGCTTCCTCACCGGCGTCGGCATGCAGGCCGTCGACGTCAACCGGCCGGACCGGGCAGCCCGGCGCATGGACGGCAAGTCAGACCAGCTCGACGCCGAACAGATCGCCCGCTCGGTGCTGAGCTCGACCGCCACCGCAACGCCGAAGGCGAAGTCAGGGCTGGTCGAAGTCATCCGCACCCTGCGAGTGACTCGCGCCAGCGCCGTCAAGTCCCACCCGCAGGCGTTTAACACCCTGTTCGGGATCACGATCGGCGCTCCGTCACCCTTGCGGGACGACCTGGCCGTCCTGACCAAACGCACGCTCGTCACAACTACCGATCGGCCGTGTCGCCAACCTCCCGGCCAAGTACATTCAGACGTCCGCGGCACAGCCGGGAAACGGCTTGGGCCTCGTCCAATGTGCGGTCAATCTCGGAACGACGCTCAAGTAGGTTTTTCCGCACATCTTGCAGCCGATCGAGGACGATCTTTAGCTGCGCTCGCTCAGACGTCTCTGCGCCGTCATACAGGTCGATCAACTCACGACACTCAGCGACACTCATGCCGAAGCGTCGCCCACGAAGCGCAAGTCGGAGTCGCGCCCGGTCCTGAACCGAGTAGATGCGGGTACTACCCCGCCGTACTGGAGACACGAGGCCTTCCGACTCATAGAATCGAAGCGTTCGAGTCGTCACGCCCAGCTCGTTGGCCAGCTGCCTGACCATCCACTCCTTGGTCTCCTGCCCATCATCCACCCTTGCCATGACAGCATCGTGCGCCTACCTTTGCGTCAACGTCAACGTCAACGTCAACGCCTAGGGGCGCGCATGCTGTTCGAACTATCAGCTGAACATGAGGAGTTCCGGCGGGTCGTGCGTGACTTTGCCGAGACAGAAGTCGCGCCCTACGTCGCCGACTGGGACCGAGCGCGATACTTCCCTACGGAAGTCGTGGCAAAGATGGGGGAGTTAGGTCTATTTGGCTTGCTCGCGCCCGAAGAGTATGGTGGCAGCGGTGCCGACCTCACGACTCTGTGCGTGGCCATCGAGGAGCTGGGCCGAATTGACCAATCGGTCGGCATAACTCTTGAGGCCGCAGTAGGCCTCGGCATTAATCCCATTCTGACGTTTGGTAGTGAGGACCAGAAACGGCGGTGGCTGCCGGACCTGGTGGCGGGGCGCGCGTTAGCTGGCTTTGGTTTGACTGAGCCGGACGCAGGTTCGGACGCCGCCGCCACCCGCACCAAGGCGGAGCTCTTGGGCGGACAGTGGGTCATCAACGGTTCAAAAGCATTCATCACCAATTCAGGAACGAAAATAACGTCGGTCGTGACGGTCACCGCGCGTAGCGGTCCTGATGAGATCTCGGCAATCATTGTTCCAACCGATACGCCTGGATTCATAGTGCAACCGTCCTACGAAAAGCTTGGCTGGCATAGCTCTGATACGCACGGGTTGACGTTCGCCGAATGCCGGGTTCCGGAAGCGAACCTGCTAGGCGAGCGAGGGCGCGGGTATAAGCAGTTCCTATCGAGTCTCGACGATGGACGCATTGCCATTTCTGCGCTCGCCGTCGGACTCGCCCAGGCCTGTCTCGAGCATTCAGTACAGTACGCCAAGCAACGGTTGAGTTTCGGTGCTTCTATCGGTTCGCGCCAAGGGGTGGCCTTTCAAATTAGCGACCTTGCTGTCTCGGTCGAAGCGGCACGCCTGCTTACATACAAGGCGGCAGCTCTTAAGGATGCCGGGGGGGCGCGAGCCGAAGTTAAGCGTGCTGCGGCCATCGCAAAGCTCTACTCGACGGAGGCGGCGGTGGTTGCAACAAGGATCGCGACGCAGGTGTTCGGGGGCAACGGATTTATGGAGGAGTTTCCGGTTGCCCGCTTTTACCGGGATGCCAAGATTCTTGAGATTGGCGAAGGAACCTCTGAGGTTCAGCGAATCCTCATCGCCCGGGGATTGGGGCTTAGCGTCTCATGAGGCAAATAGCATGAATTCCGACATACGGGTCGCCCGGGATGCGACGCTAACGCCGACGCGCGCGGCCGCCGACAAGCTTTCTGAGCAAAACAAGCTGTACGTACGAGACCGTCTTGACCTGCTTCTTGATCCAGACAGCTTTGTCGAGGACGGACAACTTGCGAATACTCTGGCTGACAGGCTGCCTGCCGATGGCGTTATAACAGGGCAGGGCCTGATAGATGGCCGGCCAGTGCTCGTGGTAGCGAACGACTCCACAGTCAAAGCCGGCTCGTGGGGAGCCCTCACCGTTGAGAAGATCATCCGAGTGACTGAAAGAGCGCTAGTCGAAGAGCTGCCCGTCTTTTGGCTGATTGATTCAGCCGGCGCTCGTATCACGGACCAAGTAGCACTATTTCCCGGACGCCGGGGCGCCGGAAGGATCTTTCACAATCAGGTATCCCTGTCCGGCAAGGTGCCGCAAATCTGCTGCTTGTTTGGCCCATCCGCTGCGGGGGGCGCCTACATCCCGGCCTTCTGCGACATTGTAATCATGGTTGAGGGTAACGCGTCGATGTATCTTGGGTCGCCGCGCATGGCCGAAATGGTGGTCGGCGAAAGCGTCAGCTTGGAGGAGATGGGTGGCGCACGCATGCACGCGACCGTCAGCGGTTGCGGCGACAATCTTGCTGTCGACGATGAAGACGCTATTGAGCAGGCTAAACTTTTCTTCTCCTATCTACCTTCGTGCTGGCGGGAGCAACCGCCTGACGCGTTTTCGGAGCCGCCGGTCGCCGCATTGACCGTGCACACCGTCCCAGCCGATGAGGCCGTTCCCTTCGACATGCACACCGTTGTCGACTGCCTCGTCGACGTCGATTCTTTCTACGAGATCAAGCCACTCTTCGCCAGTGAGCTCATCGTCGGTATGGGACGCCTTGACGGCCGACCGATCGGCGTAGTGGCGAATAACTCGGTTGTGCGCGGCGGCGCTCTCTTCGGCGACTCGGCTGATAAGGCGGCGCACTTCATTTGGCTTTGCGACGCGTTCAATGTACCGCTGCTTTACCTCGCCGACGTGCCCGGGTTCATGATCGGGAGTCAGGTAGAGCGGCAAGGCATCATTCGGCATGGCGCGAGAATGATCACGGCAGTGTCAGAAGCGAATGTCCCACAGATAAGCGTCGTCGTCCGCAAGGCCTACGGTGCCGGCCTATATGCCATGGCTGGCCCCGGATTCATGCCGGACGCCTGCCTCGCGCTGCCCACGGGTCGAATTGCCGTCATGGGACCTCAGGCGGCGGTGAACGCCGTCTATGCCAACCGCATCGAGGCGATCGCCGACCTAGAGGAAAGAGCAGAATTTATCAACGCAAAGCGCGTCGACTTTGAAAGGGATGTCGACCTACTGCGCCTCGCCTCCGACCTCGTTCTCGACGGAGTCATAGCCCCGGAGGGATTGCGTGTCGAGCTGGTTCGGCGTTTCAATTCGTTGGTCGGGAAACCACGCGCAACTATTGAAAAGCGCCATGGGGTGCCGCCCGGATGACTCACGCGATCAGGGAGTTCCGCGTTTTTGGCGGTCCGACCGATGTAGAGTTGGCGGCGCTGGTCGCGGTTCTCCTGACGAAAGTCGCCACCGGACCATCACGCGTTTCCGATTACGAGGTGTGGCGAGAGACGAGATTGGCGGCGGTGCGTCGAAACGGAACAGCAACGAGGAGGCGGCTATGATGGCGTCCCTTGCGAACAGACAAGGTTGGCCTCGCGATGAACAACGTGGCCGTTGGCTAGACGAGCTCAAGCTCGGCGTCGTGTACGTGCACCAGCCCGGTCGGACGATGACCGAGTATGACAATATCCTCTTCTCAACGCTGTCCATGAATCCACAGGCCCTGCACGTTGACTTTGCTTACGCGACGAGCCAAGAGCCGTTCGCTAAACCATTGGTCAATAGCATGTTCACGCTAGCCACATTGGTGGGAATGTCGGTCAGTCATCTAACCCGAGGGACGATCGTCGCCAACCTCGGTTTCAGTGATGTCCGGTTCCCTAGTCCACTATTCCATGGAGACACAGTCTACGGCGAGACCGTAGTCCTCAATAAGCGGGTGTCAGCCTCCCGGCCGGCAACGGGCATCGCCACACTTGAACACACAGCCCGGAATCAGGACGGGATAATCGTCGCCTTTGCCGTCCGTCAAGTCATGATGCGTCGATCGCCCGAGTTAAATGGGGCGGCGTCGTGAGTTCGGCCGTCGCCTGGCTTTTTTGCCCAGCCGACCGGCCTTCGCGGTTTGAAAAGGCGGCCGGCGCAGCGGATGTAGTCATCTTGGATTTGGAGGACGGTGTTGCCGCAGCGAATCGCCCGGCGGCTCGCGACGCGCTTCGCCAGACGAAGCTTGACCCGACCCGGACGGTTGTGCGCATTAATCCCTACGGTACCCCCGACCACCGCAGAGATCTAATCGCCCTGAGACAGACGGACTATCGGCAAGTGATGCTTGCCAAAACGGAGTCACCCGAGCAGCTCTCCCAACTGACCCAGTACAACGTGGTCGCCCTATGCGAAACGCCAAAAGGTGTTCTCAATGCGCCGAGCATCGCCGGCTCGAGCAACGTCGTAGCAGTGATGTGGGGAGCCGAGGACCTTGTCGCGAGCCTCGGCGGCCGAGCGAGCCGCTTTCATGACGGTCAATATCGAGATGTGGCCCGTCACGCTCGGTCAGCAGTGCTACTTGCGGCGGGATCAGCCGGTAAGACGGCTGTCGACTCTGTATATCTCGCGATTAGCGACATGGACGGGCTCGCTGGTGAGGCTGCTGACGCTGTGAGTGTTGGATTCGCGGCGAAAGCTTGCATCCATCCTAGTCAGGTACCGGTCATTAAAAAGGCGTTCGTGCCCACAGCGATTGAGCTAGCTTGGGCAATCCGCGTACTCAAGGCTTCGGAGGAAGGCGTCGGCGTTTTCCTGTTGGACGGCGTAATGGTCGATGAGCCGGTCATCCGGCAAGCTCGAGCGATTATTGAGCGAGCCGGGTGATAGGCGCGCTTTCGGAGGCAATTCGATTGTCATATGGGTCGGTGTGCGTCGCCGGGGGCGGCGTCTTCGCGTGAGGCGCAGTGACCGAGTCTGGCCGACCGGAGCTCTGTGAGTCGGTCGGCGCCGAGCAGGTGCGCCTCGTCCAGGACGACGATGGCGGTGCGGCCACGTTCGTGTTCCTCGGCGGCGAGTAGGTCCATGGTCTGCGGGATGAGCGCCGCTTTGTGGAAGCGGGGCGTGCCGCCGAAGGCGGTGACGATCCCGAGGCCACGGCCGCCGACACCCGGATTACCCAGGTAGATGATCGTGTGCCGCGACGGCTCCAGCGCCGCGAGCGCGGTACGGACGGCGACGGTCTCGCCGGCGCCGACTTCGCTGGAGACGACACCGAGGCCGCGTTCGGTGATGCACCAGCCGATGCGGGTGACGGCTTCGGCGTGCGCGCCGTGGCGGTGCAGCATCTTCGGCGCCGGCGACCGACCGAACGGGTCGTGCTGAACCCATAATGCGACTTCAGCGGCTCTTCAAAGTTGAGGGGGATTTGGGCCCTCGACACTGGTTGTCCGGCGTGATTGCCGGGTGCAGTGAAACCGTACTCGGCGGCGTTGGTTCTGCAGGTTCCTAAAGCCGAACGCGACTCTGGCGGCGTCTTTGATCAGCCGGTTGACACCTTCGGTGCCGGCGTTGGTCACGCGAGTCTCCAGGAAGCCGAGGATCTCAGGCCACCAGTCGTCGACGGTCTGCGCGAGCCTGCTCGCTTCGGGTAGGTCGGCGACGAGCACAACTTCGTGGAAGCGGTGCAGACGGTCGGCGATGGTGTGCCGGTCGCGGGCCGCGAGCAGCATGCGCAGCCGTTCCTTCACGGCCCACGCGGCGGCGATCTCCTGCGTCGGATCGCCGGCGGCGAAGGCCCCTTCCAGCCGTTGCAGCCCTCGGGTCGACAGCCGGTTCCCGGCCCGCAGCAGCAGCCGCCGATTGACCCAGGCCGGGTCCGATTTGCGGCCGCGACGCCCGAGCTGCTCCCGGGTCGCCCGCTGCCGCACGTCAGTGACCATCTCGTTTCCCAGGCGCACCAAATGAAAGTGGTCGGCGACGATGCGGGCTTGCGGCAAGGTCTGCTCAACAGCGCGGCGGTAGGCAGCGCACGGGTCGATCGCCACGATCTGCACCTGAGCCTTCCAGACATCGCCGCGGGCATCGAGCCAGTCGGTGACGGCGGCCGAGCTACGTCCTGCCGACTGACCAAGCAGCCCACCCGTGCCGGACAGGTCCACAAAGTTGGGTCTCGAACATCTGCAGCCGTATCCATCCGCCTGACGGCGATCGAGTCCAGCGGGGCCGTCCCCGCCGGGTCTCATCAATTCCCAGCACCCGCGGCGCATCCGGTTCGGTAAGCAGCTCATCGGCATGAGCGACGAACGCGGCGTGAGCGATCGGCCAACTCATCGGCAACTTGGCCGTCACCGCCGACACCGACTGGCCGGACCCGATCGCCGCACCGGCAGCGCGCCGGCACCGGCCGGTGAGGCGAGTTCCGGCCGGTAGCTCATCGATCTGTTCGGTGAACGCCTTACGCGGACACCAAGGCTGCACACACCGGTACTGCCGCTTATGCCAGCGCACCGCAAGCGGCGCCTCGCCATACGGCAGGTCCTTCGGCCGGGTCGTGCGCCGCTGGCGCAGCACAGTCGAGAACATCCCACATGCCGGGCAGGCCGACGCGTCCGGATCGGTGGTCACCACATGCACGACGCGGACGCCGTCATCGTCGTGTTCGACCCGGTCAACAGCTACTCCGGGCAGGCCGAACAAAATCGTCGTACCGTTTTCCACGCTCGCGGTTCCTTTCACCAGCTGCTTCAAACACAGCCAGTGTCAAGGGACCGCGAGCCCTCAGCTCACAACACGAACATCGTGTCCCGCTTCCCCCTCAAGTTCGAAGAACCACTTCAGCTTCTCGATCACACCTCTTTGTCGATGGAGTTGTGGTCGCTGCCGCCGTCCGTGCTGTCGGGGGATCTGCGGCTGCCGGGGAAGTTTCTGGCCGTCGGGGAGTTGGGATAGCGGACTCGTTCGGCGAGTTCGGCGGTATGTTGGGTTTCTACCTGGCGCAGGTAGTCGATGTCGGTCGCCGCCGCCGGCGGTGGGGTGGTGTCGTCGGGTCGGGCTATCTGATGGACGTGCCAGTCGTTGCGGTTCGACACCGCGGCGCCCATCGGACGGCGGTGCCAGCAAACGGCGATGCTCGTGAGGTGCTGACCGAGGGCGGCGCGCCATCGACCTAGACGTCCCGCGGGACCGGTCCGGCACGTTCGACCCGCAGCTGGTCCGCAAAGGCCAACGGGCTATGGCCCAAAACGCCTCATGTGCGATGGTGAACGTCCCGGCGGCCCGGGCCAGGACCAGCGCGGTCGCGCCGCGCAGCGCGCGGGCCTGTCAGCGTGTCTGTGTAAGTGCGTGACCGGTTGTCATGGTGTCAGGGTTGTCAGGTCAGGTGAATGCGACCGGGGAACATGAGGTCGAACTGGTTGAGGGCGGTGTGCCAGGCGGCGATGCCGGTGCCGCGGCCGGCGGTCATCTTGGTGCGGGTGACGTCAAGGTCGCGGCAGCCGAGGTAGAGCAGCTTGATCAGTGCGTCATCGGTCGGGAAGTGACCGCGGGTCTTGCTGATCTTGCGGAGCCAATAGTTGATGCTCTCGATCATTTCGTCGTGTAGATGATCCGCCGGACCTCGGGCGGGAACGCGAAGAACGGGATGACCTGCTCCCAGGCGGCTTCCAACTGCCGGCGGATCGCCGGGTATTCACGTCCGACGTCGGAGTCGCACCAGGCGTCCAAAGCTTCGCGGGCCGCCTGCCCGGTCGGCGCCTTGTAGATCATCCGCAGTTGTGCGGTGACTCGTTTGCGGTCCTTGTAGTTCACCCACCGCAGGCTGGCCCGGGTCAGATGCACGATGCAGGTCTGCACGGTCGCCCTCGGCCAGACCGCCTCGACCGCGGCGGGCAGGCCCTTCAGTCCGTCGCAGACGACGATGAGCACGTCGCCGACGCCGCGGGCCTTGAGCTCGTTCATCACCCGCAGCCAGAATTTGGCGCCCTCGGTCGTCTCGACCCAGATCCCGAGGACTTCCTTCTTGCCGTCGACGTCGACCCCGACGGCCCAAATGAGCGGCTTTGTTCACGACCATGCCGTTGTCGCGGACCTTGCAGACGATCGCGTCCAGGAACACCACCGGATAGACCGGTTCCAGGGCCCTGGACTGCCACTCCTTGACCTCCTCGAGCACCGAGTCGGTGATCTTGGAAATCAGGTCCGGGGAGACGGTGACGTCGTAGATCTCGGCCAGGTGGTCGCGGATGTCGCGGACGGTCAGGCCCCGGGCATAGAGCCCGATCACGATCTTGTCGATGCCGTCCAGACGCCGTTGGCCCTTGCGGACCAGCTGCGGGTCGAACGTGCCGGACCGGTCCCGCGGGACGTCCAGGTCGATGGCGCCGCCCTCGGTCAACACCCGTTTCGGGCTGGTGCCGTTGCGGCTGTTGCCCGACCCGTGACCGGCCGGGTCATACGGCTCATAACCCAGATGGTCAGTCAGCTCCTCGGCCCAGCCCACGCTCGAGCACGGCTTTCGTCATCTGCGCCAGCAACCCGCCCTCGCCGAGCAGCTCAACGCCGTCGGCCCTGGCCTTTTCCACCAGCTCATCGGCCAGCTGCAAGTCAGGCGAACGCCCGCCCTCGCCGCGCTTCCGACGTCCCACCGTCGAAGTCTCCGTCATCGCGTGTCCTCTCCGAACCGCCCTTGCGGTTCAGGGTCAAGGTCACGCACTTACACAAAAGATCTGACACGCCCCAGCGCGCCGGGCTTACGGACCAGCACCTCCAGGTAATGATCCAGGAGCGGCGTTTCGCTGCCCCGCACCGTCGCCCGTGCATGGATCGCGACTGCCTGCGACCTTCGAACAGCAGCAGCTCCGAGGCCCGCAGCACCCCGCGGATCTGATGGCCGATCAGGCGGGCCGGAACCGAGTAGTGGCATTGCCGGACACAAACCCGCGAGTACCGATCGACCCGCGGACTGACCGCCAGCCCCGTCTCAAACGCCTCGGCCGGCAACGGCCGCAGCAGGCCGGCTTCGAACGCGAAGTGCTGCCCGACGCTGGTGCGGTTGCCGATCCGACGGGCGTCGTCAGCAAGGTCGTAGCCGGCCAACAGACTGTCGAGCTCGGCCAGCGTGTCGACTTTGGGGACCGGGACCAGGTGGTTGCGCCGGAACCGGCCGCCCTCACCCTCCACGCCGCCCTTCTCATGCGCCCCCTCGACACCGGGATGGCAGTAAAACGCCTCGAAGCCATGATGGGAACGAAACGCCACCCAACGCCCCGACTCGGTGCGGTTGCGGCCGAACAGCACCCGCGACACCGCAGCTATGAGGTTGTCGTAACGGATGTGGAACATCGGCGTCCCGCCGAACACCTCGAAAGCAGCCTGGTGGCCTTCCAGGAACGCCTCCTGCCCTTGGGTTGCGTAGGCCCGATGGACAGCCTTGCCGGAGAACGACAGCCGCATGGTGAACAAGAAAACCTTGGTGCCGACCCCCGCCAGGTCGATCCACAGATCCGCGAAGTCGACCTCGCCCTCGGCGCCCGGCTCATGGGTCTGCGGGACGAACGCGTCCTCCGGCCCCTTGCCGGCCGCCGCCCAGATCTGCGGCCGGCGTTTCGCGACGTAGTCCCGCACCGCCGAATAGGTCAGATCGGTCAGCTGATGCTCATCCACGAGCCGCGCCAAGATCCGGCGGGCGGTGTGACGCTGCTTGCGCGGCGCGGTCAGATCCTCAGTCAGCATCGCGTCGATCAGAACCTTCGCCGGATCCAGCTTCGGAGCCGCCCGCACCGGCGTCTTCCGCTCCGGCGGCACCGCATTTAAAAGCGCCTGCCGAACCGTCCGCCGATGCACCCCGTACTTGTCCGACAACGCCCGGACCGACAACTGCTCCACCCGGTCATCGCGACGTATCGCCTCAAACAACTCCACCCTCGACCTCGCCACTCTCTGCCCCATCCCGAACGCCGCCAGCAACACGGCGAGCCTTCTGGGGTGGGGCCAGATCAGACCGTCACAACACCCCCCGGCGTGTCGGACATGGAGCCAAATCAGACCGTCACGGTGGGGCCAAATCAGACTGACAGGCCACCCGCCGGTCGACGACCTTCGCGACCGGCATCGTGGACCTGACCGGTCAGCGAGCCCGGCTGCTGGATGTCGTGCCGGGACGCTCCGCAACCGCGCTGAGCTGCTGGATCACTGCCCAGACGGCCGACTTTCGGGACGGAATCGGTGTCGCCGTGCTCGACCCCTACCGGGGTTACGCCCGAGCGCTCACCCTCGGGTTGCCGGCCGCGGTGCGGGTGCTGGACGCGTTCCATCTCGTCCGGCTCGGCTACGCCGCAGTCGACGACGTCCGCCGCCGTGTCCAGCAAGAAGCCTTCGGTCATCGGGGCCGTCGTGGTGAGCCGCTCTATGGCATCCGCCGACTGCTGCGCCGCCGCGCTGACCACCTGTCGTTCCATGCCTGGGACCGGCTGCTTGCCGGCCTTGGCGCCGGAGACCGCACCGAGCAAGTCGGCAAAGCCTGGATCGCCGCCCAGGACCTACGGCTAGTGCTGCACGGCTCGGCCGACCGTCGTCACGCCGCCAGCCGGCTGCATCGCTGGCTCACCTTCTGCGCCGATACAGGCGTGCCCGAGCTGCACCGCTTGGCGCGCACCGTCGATGCCTGGCGGGAGGAGCTGCTCACCTACTTCGACACCGACGGCGCGTCCAACGGCCCGACCAAAGCAGTCAACCTGCCTGTCAAGAAGCTCAAGCGATCGAGGCACGGGTTCCGCAACGTCGACAACGACCGGCTCCGGCTACTGCTCAACTGCGGAGTCGAATGGAACACTGCCCCCACGGCACGAATCCAAAGACGGCTACCACACTCAGCCGCGTAGAACCTCGTTGACTCATCTGGATAGGGGTTCCAGGCCCCGTAAGCGGTCTGGTGAAGCGCTTCAAGCTCGATGGGTGTGAGTCCGCCCAGGACGTCATGGCGGCGTCAGCGGTGGTAGGTCTCTTCGATCCCAGGCAACGATCGTGAGGCACCGTTCCTCGAGGGTCTGCCACCGGCGGCGGTTGATGACGTCCTTGGTAGCAGGCTGCCGAAGGACTCTAAGGCAGTGTTTCGCGCAAGCTCAACCCTGCCCGCCCATCGACACGGACAGCCCGGCGGCGCGTAGGTCGCAGCCCTTGACAGAGGAGCGGAATCGACCGGCTTCAACTGGTGATCTCAACACCGACTCGTTATCGCGCGATCATTCGTCAGCCAGCGGGGCCTTCGCTACAAGTTAGGTGCTCGTCGTGCGAGCCGAGGGAAGGACGCGTCGACTGACGACACTCAATGTTCGGTCGGTGAGGCGATGGCGAAGCAAGGGGGCCGCTCCCGTCGGGTTTCGCGCGATCAGAGCACCGAACCCAACGGGCCAGTTGTTCAGCGCGACGGGACCGTCGAGACCGCGTGACGGCCACGGCTGCCCACCCCCGGGGTCGAGACCCGGTGTGGTGCCCAGTAATGAGCTCAAGCTCCGATTTGCTGCGCCAGTAACTCTCGGTGGTAGGTCGGGTCGCCGAAGAACTGCTGTGAGCTGATGGCCCGCTTGAAGTACAGGTGGGCGGGGTGCTCCCAGGTGAAGCCGATGCCACCGTGGATCTGGATGTTCTCGGCAGCACAGTGAACGTAGGCGTCGGAGCAGTATGCCTTCGCGAGGCTCGCCACAGGCGCCAGCTTGTCGTTCAGCTGCGAAGCTGCCCATAGGCCGTAGTATGCGGCTGACCTGGCCGACTCTAGTTCGACCAGCATGTCAGCGGCCTTGTGCTTGATCGCCTGGAACGACCCAATGGTGCGGCCGAACTGGACGCGTACCTTCGCATACTCGACTGACATCTCCAGCACCCGCGCCGCGCCGCCGACCTGCTCCGCAGCTAGGCCCACTGACGCGAGTTGAAGCACCTGGCTGAGCACCGGCCAGGCGACGCCCTCGGGCCCGATGAGCCGGGCTGGGGTGTTCTCGAAAGTCAGGCGAGCCTGCTTACGCGTCTGGTCCAGTGTCGCGAGCGGCGCACGCGTCAGGCCGCTGGAGTTACCCTCAACGACAAAAAGGCTGACGCCGCCGCTGGTGCGCGCGGCGACGAGGATCACGTCGGCGGTGTGGCCATCGAGTACGAACATCTTCGTGCCGGTGAGTGTCCACCCGTCATGGCTCTGAGTCGCCGGCAGTCTCACGCCGGGCTCGTCCCACCGGCCGGCGTCCTCGGTTAACGCCAGCGCGCCGATGCTCTCACCGCTGGCCAGGCGCGGCAGATACTTCTGCTTGGCCGCGTCGTCGTCGGAAAGCAGCAGCGCATTCGCTGCGAGGACGGCCGTGGCGAAGTAAGGCGCGCAAAGCAGCGCCCGCCCCATCTCCTCTAGTACCACGCCCACCTCGAGGAACGTGAAGCCCGCCCCGTCGTACTCTTCAGGGATCGCCAGGCCCTGCAAGCCGAGCTGCTCTCCCATCTGCTGCCAGAGGTTCGGGTCGTAGCCCTCGGTGGTCTCCATGAGCCGGCGGACCTCGGTCTCCGGCGACTTGTCGGCGAGGAAACCGCGGACGGTACGACGCAGTTCTTCTTGCTCGTAGCTAAAGGCAAAGTCCATGGCCAGCATGCTAGCCCGGTCGTTGTACTAGCGACCTGATGTTGGTGGTTCGACACGGCCAGGTTTGGATGCGCCGAGGCGTCCGTTCTGCTTGAAATTTGGCATATCGAAGGTCATCAGTCCCGAGCGGAAGAGGTAACTTGCTGATCCACTTTGGCGCGTGCTGCTCGAGATTGGGTTGTCTGAACCGGACTGATCTTCCTCGAGGCTTTAAGCCCAAGGCTAGGGTCATGAAGTCATCGCGGGGGTCGAAGCACTCATACCCGAAGTGATATCCACCCGAGCTGAAGGAGCGGGCGGTCCGCCTGGTGGAGCAGACGATCACCGAGTCGGGTGGCAAGGCTGGCGTCATCAGCCGGGTCGGGATCGGCGATCAGTCGCTGCGCATTTGGGTGCGTCAGGCGCAGATCGACTCGGGCCGCCGGACGGCCTGAGCAGCGTAGAACGGGTTCGAATAAAGGCGCTGGAGAAGGAGAACCGGGAACTGCGCCGGGCGAATGAGATTTTGAAGTCGGCGGCGGTTGTCTTTGGGCCGGGAGCTGTGCGCCACGAGGTGCCGAGTTGATCGAGGGAAGGTCAGAGACCGTTCCTGTCGGGTCGTCGCAGCGGCTCGATGAAGCCTGGGGGCAGCTCGAGCCGGGAACGCCGGTGAGGGTGGCAAGCGGCCCTGACGAACGCGGAATGCGCTGGCCCTGCCAGACGGTGGAGGTCCGTGCGGCAAGACCAGGAGGTGCAACGCGAGTGATCCAGTGTTGACGCTTCGTATCAGCGAAGCCGGTTCGATCTGGCGGATATGGGCCGGTGCGCAGCGCGTGACCACACAGTCGTCGTCGATGGTGACGGCGGTCTGGTGGTCAACGTCGAAGCCGTTTAGTTCCGACGTTGGGGAGGTCACGGTGAAGGTCTGCGGCGTAGCCCTGACGATGCTGCCGGAGTAGAGCTGGGCACCTCGCTGGCTGATCGATCAGTTGGTGAACGTGGGAACCGTGCTGCATCCGCATCCGGTGCTCGTCCAGCCGGGGCGAGACGGGGGCAGGCTCGTTTCAGCTGATGGGTGCAGGGCGAGGCGGAGGCCTCGTAGTAGTCGCGGGCGTGACGACCCGACTTGAGAGTCCGGGAGGGCCGGACGCAGGGCGAAGGGGGCCAGCGAGTCGGCAGTGCGGATACTGGAAGGCCGGGAGTTCGTTGGTGAACATCGATGAGTCGGGTGAGGCGTTGACGCACGCCGAGCAGCGAGTACTGGGTATTCAGACCAAGCTGCACCGTTGGGCACGCGACAATTCTGATCGCAGGTTCGACGACCTGTTCAATCTCGTCACCGATCCAGCGTTCCTGCTGGTGGGCTGGCATCGGGTGCGGGGCAATTGGGGCGCGAGAACCGCCGGGGTGGACGGCGCGACCGCGGCGCCCATCGTGTCGCGGATCGGAGTCGCCGATTTCGTCGGCGGGTTGCGGACCTCGTTGAAGGACCGTAGCTTCCGGCCGCTTCCGGTGCGGGGAAGCACGATCCCCAAGGCGGGCGGCAAGCTGCGCCGGCTGGGGATCGCGACGATCACCGACCGGGGGTTGGTGCAAGCGTCGCTGAAACGGGTGTTGGAGCCAATCTTCGAGGCGGATATCCACCCATGTTCGTATGGGTTTCGTCCCGGACGCCGTGCCCAGGACGCGGTCGCCGAAGTGGTGTATCTGACCACGAAGCCACGCAACTACGGGTGGATCGTGGCTGCCGAACTACCGGCTGGTCCGGTATGCAGACGACTTGTGCCTGCCCATTCACGGCACCCGCGACGACGCCGAAGCCCTGCGTGAGCAGATCGCCGGGGTGCTGTCCACGATGGGTCTGCGCCTGTCGCCGGACGAGACCCTGATCACCCACATTGACGAGGGGCTGGACTTTCTTGGCTGGCGCATCCAGCGTCACCGCAAACAAGGCACCAGCCGGCATTACGTCTATGCTCGTCCGGCCAAGAAAGCTCTGCGGTCGGTGACGGCAAAGATCAAGACGTCTGCCGACAGGTCGGGGTGCATCAGCCGCTGGATGACCTGTGTTACGCAGGTTCAACCCGGCGATCACAGGCTGGTGCGCTTACTTCCGGCCCGGCGCATCGTTGGCAAGCTTCGCCTACCTGGGCCACTACACGTGGACAACGGTCTGGCGCTGGCTACGACGCAAACACCGCCGGCCCATCTGGAAGCACCTGCGCCGCCAGTACTGCCATGGCGGTTGGTGGCCATCCGGAGAACACATGGAACTGATCAACCCGGAGAAATAGGCACAATACGCTATCGATACCGCGGCGAACTCACTCCGACTCTCTGGCCGACTACCGGATCAGAACATCGCCAGTCACGAACGGGGCTTCTGGAGAGCCCGGTGCATTGAAAGGTGCACGCCGGGTTTGGGAAGCGGCCTGAGGAAACGGGCCGGTCAATTCGATCGGTACCGAGCCTCAGGCCTAGTTTTGCCGACCCGCGACTGCCGTGGTAGTCGATTTATCGACACCGTCAAATCCCGTTTCGAGGTCGAGCCGATCTGTCGGGTCCTGTCGGAGCATGGTGTGCAGATCACCCCATCCACCTATTATCATTTCGGGCACGGCCGGCATCGGCCCGCGCCCGGCGGAATGAGCTGCTGTTAGCCCGGATGTTGCACGCGTCGACTGAATGAGTCTGGTTGGGCCGGGCTTCGGTTGGTCCGATGTGAATCCCGAAGCCGGGCGTGACGATGTGCCCGGAGCGTCCGGGTGGCGCCGTTCCTGCGGTGGTCTTTCGGGTCGAAAGGCTGCGCTGGCCGGCTGGTCAGCCGGGTGCGGCGGCGGCGATGCCGGGTGATTCCGGTCTGGATCAGGGGGCTCCGGCGATGACCCGGCGGGTAGGTGCAGGATGGTCCGGCGGGCGTGGCGGGTGATGCGGCCGGCGGTCGAGAAGAGCCGGTGACGCAGGCGTTGGACGCTCCCATGTTTTGTCATGCGGTTGCTGCGACTGAGTCGCCCCGGGATTGATGGAGGCTCTGAACCCGCGGAAGGGTGGAGTCATGCCAGCACCGAGGAAGTACCCGAGCGAGTTGCGTGAACGGGCGCAGCGGCTCGTGACGGAGGCCCGGACAGAGGATCCGGACCTGTCGTTGAACCAGGCCGTGCTGCGGATCGGCCCGCGGGTCGGGGTGACGCCGGACACGTTGCGCGGGTGGTGCAAGCAGGCCGCGATCGACGCAGGCCAGCTGCCGGGGGCAACGACGGGTGACGGCAAGCGAATCAACGACCTCGAACGAGAGGTCAAAGAGCTCAAGCGGGCCAACGAGATCCTGCTGGCGGCCAGCTAATTTTTCGCGCGGGAGCTCGACCCGCGACTGCCGTGGTAGTCCAGTTCATCGCCGCCCATGTCGACCGTCGCAGCAGCGACGGGCTGCGGTTCGGAGTCGAGCCGATCTGCACCGTGCTTAGCGAGCACGGCATCAAGATCGCTCCGAGCACCTATTACGCGGCCGTCTCCCGGCCGCCGTCCGCGCGGGCGGTGCAGGACGCGGCGGTGCTGATCCAGATCCGGCGCATCCACGCCGACCGCAAGGTGGGCCGTGGCCTCTACGGCGCGCGCAAGGTGTGGGCGGCACTGCGCCGGCAAGCCGCTGAAGGTGTCGAGTTGGTCGCCGCGCTCGGACCGGTGCCACGGTGCCAGGTGGAACGGCTGATGCGTGCCGACGGGCTGTCCGGTGCGACCTGGTGCCGTCCGCCGACCACGACGCGCCGCGATCCGGCCGCGAATCGGCCGGCGGATCTGGTCGAGCGTGACTTCAGCGCGAGGCGGCCGAACGCGTTGTGGCTAGTCGATTTCACCTATGTGCCGACCTGGTCCGGGATGGCGTTCACCTCGTTCGTGCAGGACGCCTACTCGCGGCGGATCGTCGGCTGGCGCACTGCTGCACACATGCGTACCGACCTTCCGCTGGACGCGCTGGAGATGGCGCTGTGGATTCGTGAACGTGCTGGTGACACCGTCGACGGGCGACTCGACGGGCTGATTCATCACTCCGATGCCGGGTCGCAGGGCGAACTCAACCGGTCGTCGCAACAGCCCGACGGATGGGGCGAGACGTGGGACGGTCAAGAGGTTGGGGTGCGGCGCAGACGGGACGGCCGATCATGCGGTCGCCTGGTCGGCCGGGGACCAATGAGCGACGCGTGCAGCGGGAGTTTTGGCGTCGGATTGCCGAGGGGCTGGAGAGCGAGGCAGCGGCTGTCGCTTGCGGTGTGTCAACGCCGGTCGGGACACGCTGGTTTCGTGGCTCATCCGGATTGACGGTGTAGTCGGGGTCTGAAGCCGCCGGCCTCGAGGAGACATCGGGCGATGTAGTTGGTCAGGTTCCGAAAGCCGAGCGCGGAGCCGCGGAGGTGTTCGAGCCGGCCGTTGATCGCTTCGGTCGGGCCGTTGGAGGTGCCGGGCTTGTCGAAGTAGGCGAGCACGTCTGCGGCCCGGCGTTTCAGGGTCCGCCCGAGCGTGATCACCTCAGTCAGCACGTCAGGCACCGCCGTGCTGATCGCATCGATGGTCTTCGCCAGGTCGCCTCCGGCGGTCCGGCGGTCGGTGTTGCGGTAGGCCGCGACGATGCGCTGGTAGATACCCCAGGTCGCCTCGACCTCGACGTGCGCGTCGGCGGCGAACACGGCGTCGAGCCGCCTGCGTTGCCGGTCGGTGAGCAGGTCGGCACCGGTGCGCAGGACGCGGCGGATGCCGTAGAGCGGGTCGCCGGTGCGGCCACGATGTCCACGGGTCTGCTGCTGGACACGTTGCCGGCAGCGGTCGAGCGCGTCACCGGCGAGTGCGACGACATGGAAGGGGTCCATCACCGCGGTGGCGTCGGGCAGCTGCTCGACGGCAGCGGTCTTGAAGCCGGTAAACCCATCCATCGCGACGACCTCGATCCCGTCGCGGAAGGAGGCCGGCTGCGCCGCCAGCCATGTCCCGAACGCCTGTTTCGAGCGGCCTTCGACCATGTCGAGGAGCCGCGCCGGGCCGGTCCCCGCCCGGACCGCGGTCAGGTCGATAATGACGGTGACGTACTTGTCGCCTTTGCGGCTGTGCCGCCACGCGTGCTCGTCGACGCCGATCACCGCCACCCCGTCGAACCGGGACGGATCGGCGATCAGCATCCGTCGCCCTTCGGCCAGGACTGCGTCGTTGGCGGTGTTCCACGACACCCCGAGTGCTTCGGCGACCCGGGCGACGGTCAGGTGCCGGCACACAATCGCGGTCAACGCCCAGCGCAGTGCGCCGCGCGACAGCCGGCCTCTGGGCTCAGCCGCGAGGGAAGTCTCCTGTCGCCAGACGTGGGCGCAGTCGGCGCACCGGTAGCGACGCACCGACACATGCAGCCGGGTAGGCCGCCAGCCGAACGGCTCGTGCGCAAGCTCGCGGATCACCCGGTCCCGCACCACACCCTCGCCGCCGCACCGGCGGCACCACCGGGCGTCATCGTCGCGGTCCAGGACCCGGCACGCGAGCACCGCACGGTCGAGCTCGACTCGTTGGCCAGTGACTTGTAGGCCGAGTTCACTCAATCGGCAGAACGTGGTCAGGTCAAGGCAAGCGAAGGTAGCGTCCGGCAACGTCGAGGTCCTTCAGATCGGCAGCGTGAGAACTACCGATCCTCGAAGGACCTCGACCCCAACCGGGCACCGACATGCCCACTGCTACACCCTCAACTGCGAAGCGCCGCTTAAGCGTGAGCTGACCGCCTGCCTGCGCACCGGCCGTGCGTTACGTGTCCCTGCCGCGCGCGGCCTCGGGCGCGGCAAACGCTTCGTCACCCCGGAAGTGTTGATCAGCCAGCGACCAGCCGAAGCCGACGACCGGGCAGTACCCGGCCATTGGGAAGGCGATCTGATCATCGGGCTCGACAAGTCCGCGCGATCGGCACCTTGGTGGAACGCAGCACCCGTTCACCATGCTGTTGCACCTACCGCGGATGGACGGCTTCGGCCTGACCCCACCAGAGAAGAACGAGCCGCCGCTCGCCGGCCATGGCGCCGAGGCGGTCCGACAGGCAATCGTCGCCCAACTTGGCACACTGCCCGAACTGCTGCGCCGGTCGCTGACATGGGACCAAGGTGCAGAGATGGCACAGCACGTCCAACTCACGATCGATAGCGGCATAGCCGTCTATTTCGCCGACCCGCATTCGCCATGGCAAAGAGCAACGAATGAAAACACCAATGTGTTGCTGCGGCAGTATTTCCCGAAGGGGACCGACCTGGCCCGTTGGACAGTCCGGAACCTCGACGCCGTCGCCGCCACTCTCAATGCCCGACCGCGCAAGACGCTCGAGTGGCGTACGCCGGCCGAGGCCTTCACCGCTCATCTAGAGTCGGTGCGACGGGCCGGTGTTGCTACGACGGGTTGAACCTAAGCAGTACACGGCTATCCGTTACCACGACCGGCTCGCGGACGTCGGGGCGCTGCCCTCGATCGGCAGCGTCGCAGACAGCTACGACAACGCCCAGGCCGAAAGCGTGATCGGCTTCTACAAGCTCGAATGCGTCCGTCACGACGGGCCGTTTCGCGGCGTCGACGACCTCGAGCTGGCCACCTTGTCCTGGGTGCACTGGTTCAACCACGACCGGCTGCACGGCAGCCTGGCCCATGTTCCGCCCGTCGAGTACGAAGCCGCCTACCACGCTGCCGCGGAAACGTCGGTGCGAGCATGACCTCGCCGCGTAACGACATCGAGACGACATCGACCTGCCCGGTCTGCAGCCGGCCATTCCGGCCGGTGCGCCGGCAGCGGTACTGCTCGCCAGCCTGCCGGCAAGCCGCGTGGCGGGCTCGCACCATCACCGGCGCACTCGAGGCCGCCAGCCGCAGACCACTGCCGGCCAGCCGCGGCCGTAAGCAGCACACCGTCTACGCATGCACCGAATGCGACCAGCGCGAGCAATGCTTGAGACCTGTGGATGGGCCCGCCGGTGTGGTGGGCCGGCTGGGTGGGGCCGTACCCTCCCGGTGATCTTTCCGCTGTCTTAAGCAAGATCGGCGCGGCAACGCCGGTCGGAAGGGTACGACCCGTGCTCACCGTAGTCCCCGATGGTCTGTCCGAGGAAGCCGCCGGTGTTGCCGGCGGGTCGTTGATCGATGAGATCGTGCGTGAGGGCGCCCGCCGGATGCTGGTGACGGCGTTGCAGGCGGAGGTCGACGCCTACATCGACCAGTTCGCCGACCAGGTCGATGAGACGGGCCGGCGGCTGGTGGTCCGTAACGGCACCGCGCAGCCGCGGACGGTGCTGACCGCGGCGGGTGCTCTGGAGGTGACCGCACCTCGGGTGAACGACCGCCGCGTCGACCCGGACACCGGCGAACGGCAGCGGTTCAGCTCGGCGATCCTGCCGCCTTGGGCGCGTAAGACGCCGCAGGTCACCGAGGTGCTGCCGCTGCTCTACCTGCACGGACTGTCTACCAGCGATTTCGGTCCGGCGCTCGGGCAGTTCCTCGGCTCCTCGCACGGCCTGTCCGCACCGGTCATCACCCGGCTGACCGAAACGTGGCAGGGCGAGCAGCGGGCGTTCGCCGCCCGGGACCTTTCCGGCGTCGACTACGTCTACCTGTGGGCTGACGGCATCCACGTCAACATCCGCCTGGCCGACGAACGGCTGTGCCTGCTGGTGCTGATCGGCGTCCGGGCCGACGGTCGTAAGGAACTAATCGCCCTGACCGACGGCTACCGCGAATCCGCCGGGTCGTGGGCTGACCTGCTGCGTGACTGCGCCCGCCGCGGCATGTCCGCTCCGGTGCTCGCCGTCGGTGACGGGGCGCTCGGTTTCTGGACGGCGCTGCGTGAGGTGTTCCCAGCCACGCGGGAGCAGCGCTGCTGGTTCCACAAGATCGCCAACGTGCTATCCGCGTTGCCGAAGTCAGCCCACCCCGGAGCGAAGAAAGCCATGGCTGAGATATGGCAGGCCGAAGACGCTGAGCACGCCCGCCGAGCCGCGAAGGCGTTCGCCGATGCCTACGCCACGAAGTGGCCAAAAGCCGCCGGCAAGCTCACCGACGACCTCGGTGAGCTGCTCGCGTTCTACGACTATCCCGCCGAACACTGGATCCACCTGCGCACCTCCAACCCGATCGAGTCGACATTCGCGACCGTCCGGCACCGCACCAAGGTCACCCGCGGACCCGGTAGTAAGGCAGCTGGGCTGGCGATGGCGTTCAAGCTCATCGAAGCCGCCCAAGCCCGCTGGCGTGCCGTCAACGCACCCCACCTCGTCGCCCTCGTCCGCGCCGGCGCCGTCTTCAAAGCCGGCAAGCTCGTCGAACGACCCGAAGACAACGACCCGGCATCAGCCGCCACAGCGGCCGAACCAGCCCCCGCCGAAGCCGCCTAAACGATCTTCATTCCACAGGTATTGACAATTGCTCACCAGCCTACCTCGCCCAGCAATGGTGCGACGACTGCGCCCGACCGTGCATCCGCATCGGCATCGGCGGCCTATGCACCAACCGCGACGAGCCCCTGGCCGTTGACGAACTGCTCCAGGTCCTAACGATCACCTCACGGCACCGAGCCGGGAGAACCCAGCCTCCACGAATCCCGGGGCGACTCAGACGGTGTCGAGCTGCGCTGCCGCCTGGATTCGTCGGTAGAGACGTCGAGCGGGTGCGCGCTTGACTGACCGGCGAATGTCGCGGTGTGTCTTGCCTTCGGCGCTGCGGCGTAGCACGTGGGCGCGGGTCTCGGGGTGACACCGCATTCGGGTGATGGCGACCGTGTGCAGGGCTCGGGTGAGCGCCCGGTCACCGCCGCGGTTGAGCCGGTGGCGGGAGCGTTGTCCACTGCTGGTCTCAAGCGGAGCGACGCCCGCCAAGGATGCGAACGCCGCTTCGCTGCGTACTCGTCCTTGGTGAGACCAGCTGATCAGCAGCTGTGCTGCCACGACTGGCCCGACGCCGGGTTCGGCAAGCAGTACGGGCCCCGCCGGGTGCTGCCTGATCAGCTGGAGCAGCTGCGGATCGAGCTCAGCCAGTTTGGACCGTTCCCGATCTTGTAGACACCCGGTTGTAGTCTGCCGCTGACATCAGCGGAGGGATCGCATGGCGACACGTCGTCATTTCACCCAGGAATACAAGGACCAAGCCGTTAGCCTCGTCACCGATTCAGGCCGGTCGATCGCCGACGTCGCGAAAAGCATCGGCATCCACGAGATGACCTTAGGCAAATGGGTGAAGAAAGCACGTGAAGCGGGACATGTCACAGATGCGGACCTCTCCGTGAACGAGCGAGCCGAGCTCGAACGGCTCCGGAAAGAGAACGCGGTCCTGCGGATGGAACGCGACTTCGCAAAAAAAGTTGCGACCTGGTTCGCGAAGGAACAGCCGTAAAATATGCGGCGATCGCGGACTGGGCGGCAGAAAAACAGTATCCGGTGGCTTTCATGTGTGCCCAGCTCGGCGTGGCCCGCCAGGGCTACTACCGGTGGCTCGCGGCCGGCCCGAGCCTGCGCGCACGCGGCGACGCCGAACTGACCCGGCTGATCCGCCAGATCCACACCGACCTCGACGCTCAGCCCGGCGTGCGTCGGGTCTGGGCCGAACTGGCAGCCCGCAGCATCCGCACCTCACCCAAGCGGGTGTGGCGGCTAATGAAAGTCGCCGGCCTGCAAGGCCGGCACCCCAAGCCATGGCGACGGACCACGATCGCAGGTCAGGCCCCAGTATCGGCACCGGACCTGATCGGCCAGGACTTCACCGCACCGGCAATGAACCGGCGCTGGGTCGGCGACATCACCTACATCCGCACGGTCTGCGGCTGGGTCTACACCGCCACCGTCATCGACCTGCACTCACGCAAGGTCGTCGGCTACGCCGTCGACAACCACATGCGCACCAGCCTCATCATCGACGCCCTCACCGCTGCCCTCGCGACCCGCCGACCACCAGCCGGAGTCATATTCCACTCAGACCGCGGCTGCCAATACACCAGCCGCCAATTCGCCGACTTCTGCACCGAAAATGGCGTCACCCGATCCATGGGCAGACGAGCCACCTGCTACGACAACGCAGTCGCAGAATCGTTCTTCGCCACCTACAAGAAAGAACTCATCCACACCCGGCCCTGGAACAACGTAACGGACGTCCGGCAACAAACATTCCTCTGGATCGAAGGCAGCTACAACCGCCGACGCCGGCACTCCACACTCAACTACTTGACACCCGAAGAATACGAACTAGGATTCAGAAAACTAACCGAACTGGCAGCCTAAACCACTGTCTACAAAAGCGGTAACACTCCAGTTGCGCCGACAGGAAACGCATCCGTGCCGCCAGCGACTGCCGGTGAACACCGACAGACGATGCTCGACCGGTGCCGCCGACTCCGTCTGCAGCTGTTCGATCCGCGTCAGCTGAACGGCCAGCGACCGACCGTGCAGCTGGGCCCGCAACCGCTCGGGCGCGACCACGACGAGGCTTTTGAGCTCGTTGACGGCTTTGGTGCGGCTGACCAGCACGCCTTCTCGGCAGGCGAAGACCATGCGCAGAGCCTGGCGCAGGCCGCCGGCGCGCGGGGCGCCCTGCTCATCGCGAGAGAGCGCTTCACGCGCAGCCCGGATCGCGTCGATCCGATCGCTTTTCGCGCCGCGGGCCCGCTTGAGCGCTCCGACCTCAACGACCGTTTCACCGGCTTCGCGTCAGGGCGACGACGAGTCCAGCGGCGAAGCTGCCGGTGCCTTCCAGCGCCCAGATCCGACGACCGGGAGCATGCTCACCCGCCCAGGCGAGCATCCGCCGATAGCCAGCGCCATCAGCGGTTTCAGCGACGTGCGCGTGGACCCGACCGCCGCCCGTATCAACCACGGCCAGGTCGATCGTGTCGCGATCGGGGTCGCCTCCGATGACGAAGTCGTACTGCTCTGCGAGCATGACCACTGCGGTTGCCCTTTCATCCAGGGTGATCGAGGACGGCACCGGCCTGGGTGAAGGTCACTGGTCGCGGCAGCACTGTGAGGGGTCACGCCGCAGGCGGCGGACAAGCTCCTAATCAAGCCAGGACAAGTGGGCCAGGTCGGTGCCGGCAACCCTCAGGGCAGGTCAAACGAAAGACACGCCAACGGCGGTCAGTATTCTCGAGAGCCACCTCGAGTTGCCGGCACCAGCCTGGCTCAACCCGCCCAACCGAGCCGTCTCAGACACTCACAGTGTTCTCAGCGGCGGGCCTGGTGTTCGGTGAAGGCCAGCATTTGGGTCCAGGCGATGAGGTCGACGGCGAGACCAGCGACGGCGAGCTAGATCCGGTTTTGGTTCATGCCTTGGAGCGGAAGGTTGGTCGGGCCGCAGTCCTTTGCCTGTCGGATGCGGTCTTCGCAGCGGGCTCGGCGACGGTGTCGGAGTTCGAGGTCGGCGAGCTGCCCGGTTGCGGTGTTGGTCGCGAAGGCGGTGATGCGGTTGCCGTCGATGTCGGTGATCCGTAGCTGGGCATCGGGTGAGGCCGCTCCGAGCGGATGATGATCCGCATGCCCTTCGGTCACCGCGAAAGGTTGAAGGCCGGTGAGTTCGGCGACGTGCGCCCCGTCCCGCAGACCGCCGGCCGAGTCGTAGGCCGGGGTCCAGGCTGCCGCCGGCAGCCGGCGGATGAGCTGCTCGTCGCCGGCGGCGAGCGTCCACCCAACGGTGAAGCCCAGGCCACGGGCCGATAGCCAGTGCAGGAAGGCGTGGGTGCCGCCGGCGCCGTCGGTCCGGACGAGGACTTTGCGGCCCGGCCGGCTCCGGCTGATCCCGGGCAGCTGCGCCAGCGACTGACGCACGACCGTGATGTGGTCGGCGGCGGTGTTCGACCCGGCCCGCCCCTCGCGCAGCAGGCCGGCGCCCATCTCACCGGTGCCGCCGTCGCCGTGGTCGACGAAGCCGAACAGCGGATGGTGACCGGAAGCCCATCTTGAACGTCGCAGTGGCACCTTCCTTATCTAAATGTGCGGTCACCAGGGTGGCATCCAGGTCGACAGTGACCGTGCCGCCGGCGTTCGGCGCATACCGGCCGGCGGCTTTCCAAACCCGGGTCCGGACCGTCGCCCGGGCCTTGGCGATCGCCGCCAGCACCCGGTCAGCATCGACGGCCAGGCCGGTGATGGTGCGGGACACCGTCGCATCCGACGCGACCGGGCCGACCACGGCCGGTGCTGCCCGCACCGTAGCAATGTCGGCAAGGCAGTCACCACCCAGCGCGAGCGTCACCGCCAGATCCCACAGGAGGTTGGCCGGGTCATGACGGGCCTGCGTCCGGCGCCAACGCCCCATGGCGGACAACAGTGCCCGATCCAGGCCGGCTGCCCTGATGGTCTCGGCCAGCAGCACCCCGCCGGCATGTGACCCCAGCTGCCGGCCCGCCCCGTTCGACTCGGACAGGCGCGGATAGAACCCGCTACGCTGACTCACCAGAAAGGTGCTCTTGCATCACGGTGGAAACGTCCCTAGCAAGACGCATCCTCCCTGGTCAGGGACACGTTTCTGCTGGTCAACACCCCGTCAAGACGCTAACCCATGAAATCTCCGGGCTAGCTGAGCGGCTGGTGGCTTTGGCGGTCGACGACTGGGAAGGTTTCAGGTGCCGCAACACTGGTTGTGCGGCCGAGGCGACATCACACCGACGGCTGCGGCCGAAAAATCCAAAGCCGGAACGACGGGCCCGTTTCCATTCCCTAGTCAGCCAGCCCAGTCGTCACCAACATGGGGGGCGGCGCGCGGCCCGCACCGCGAGGGTCCCGTCGCCTGGCCAAACGCTCCCTTTGTGTCACACGCCGCCAGAAACTACACTGCTGTTTGCTACTTAGTTGGGCACGCCGAAACCTGCCATAGAATCAAATCTGGGGAAGACATGGCGAATCATTTGCGCGCTCGAGTCGGCCTATGGGTCACGGGCAAGGTTTGGCGTCCAGCCAAAACGGCGGTGGACTCCCGCGAAGGCTCGGTCGCCGTCTCGGCTGTCGGCCAATCGCCAAACCGGGGTGGGCCAAGGCCGATCTTGTGCTACCTGGAAAACCCCTCTCAAGTTGATCAAGTGGTTCAGCGCGCGGCGCCAATCGCCCGACGGCGTCAAAGCGCAGATAGACCGGCAGTCATCTTTGGGCTCTTCTGTCATCGGTCGTCACCCATCCTGTCATGCGCGGACGCTGTTCATGAGGCTTTTCCCGTCGCAGAAAGTCTGCGACGGGAGGCAGCAGCTACGGCGCAATTCTCGTTTAACTCGGCCGTGCGGGCGCGGGGGTTTCGTCCCATCTTCATCAACTCCGGGGGTAGCCCGGTGCAGGCGCTTACGGACTGCGCACGTGTTCATTCTTGTGATGTCATCGTAATTTCCTCAGCTTTAGGTGACGGATCCAGGCTAACAGTTTGGCGAAGGCGGCAACTGTTCAAAAGGCTAGTCAGCAATACTCCCGCCGTTGTCATTCTTGGGTCAGGGCAGTGAACAATCAAAGGGCACTTGAGTCTAAACGAGTTGCAACCACGGGCCGGGCTCGGTTCCTTACGCCTCGCGATTAATCAATCTCGGTATACAAGGAACGTAATGGCATTGCGCAGCAGCTGAAGCCCCACAACATGACACCACCAGCGCCGACGCACTAAATCGTTCACAGAACGGCAGGCGCGCTTCTTGAGATACTGGAAAGGCCAAATTATGGCTTGGTATTCGAGGCTCTTCAGGGCTTGACTAGAGCACCAAAATGCTGAGCGTATTCACTTGAGCTGCAATTAAAGGGGCTCTTCACAGAGGGGGGGTGTGGGGTGGAAGGCTCGTCGAGGGACATGGGAGTCGAGGGCCTTTAAGAATCCGAGCGCGACGACGTGGAAGGGATCCATCACCGCGGTCACGTCGGGTAGCTGTTTGACGGCGGCGGCCTTGCACCCGGTGAAGCCGTCCATCGCCACGACCTGCACGGCGTCGTGCCAGGCCTTGGGCCGGTGCGCCGGGCCGGGTCTTGAACGCGGCCTTGGATCGGCCTTCGACCCTTGCCCAGCAGGCGTGCGGCCCGGTGCCCGTCGAACTTGAGCTCGGCGACCCGGCACGTCAACACCGCACCGCCGGGCTCAGTACGCCTCGACCCCAGACAGCGAGCAACGCAGCCGCTCGGCACTACGCCCTCAAATCGGAAGAGCCAGGTAACCCTCCGACGGTTCGACAGGTTTCACGACCTGGGCGGTCTCGCCTGCCGGAGCGGCCTGACAGGCTGAAACTCGTCCAGCCGGAGAACTCTGGCGCCATCATGCATGTGCCGCTGCGCCCCATTGAAGAGGAAGCACGAGCAAGTCGAGGCCAGAGCCTCGCCTACAGTGCGCCGCCCTACCAAGCGTGCAGTGCGGGCTCATCTTCGGTCTTGCGTGCGGCCATTCAGCCTGATATAACTCGTTCTGCATCGTAATCGCTAAGACGTGACTCACGTGAGTCCGTCGCCACCGACAAATACAAGGCGGTCGAAGTATCGCAATGGTCACAAAAAGTAAAAAGAGTGGCCTCGGAATACCGGCAAGTGCAGAACAACCTAACGAAGCCGAAGAGATCCTTTTAAGTGAAAGAATCGGCGCGGTTACTCGCCTAACGCTCAACAGACCGAATAAACTCAACGCACTTTCAGGTGAACTCCGCGCAGCGGTGCTGCGAGAGGTAGACAGGGCGGAGCGCGACGCCAACGTCCGAGCCATTATTATCAGGGGCGCTGGCAGGTCATTCTGCTCCGGCAACGATGTCGGGGTGTACAATCCCAACCTCGATCTCGGAACCCCAGCCGAAGACGTTGCTAATATTCACGAGATTAGTGCGGGTTGGGATCGTATTTGGCACTGTCGTGTACCAGTAGTTGCGCAGGTCCATGGTTACTGTGTCGCGGGTGGCACCGATTTGGCACTCAACTGCGACATGATTGTCGTTGCAAATGACGCAAAATTGGGCTTTCCGCCGGTGCGCTCCCAGGGAAGTCCACCAACCCATATGTGGACCTACCTGGTGGGGCCGCAATGGGCGAAACGCCTGCTGCTAACTGGCGACGTCATCTCCGGTGCACAGGCGGCTGAATTGGGCCTCGCACTCCAGTCGGTGCCAGCTGCAGACCTTGACGATGTCGTCCTTCGCTTGGCCCTCCGGATGACGAACATCGGCAAAGATCTGCTTGCCCATAACAAGCGCATGGTGAACCTTGCAATAGAGCTTATGGGGCGGGGAGTACTGCAGTCAATGGCAGGAGTCCACGATGCCCTCGCTCACCTCTCTCCGGAAAGCATCGCGTTTCGAGACCAAGCTCGGATTAGCGGATTTCGCACAGTCCAGAAGGCGCGTGACGCTAACTTCGAGATCGATGAAGACAGCCCATCTTAGCGCGATGCCCGGCGTCAACCGATAGTAACGCCACCCGGAACGTCTCAGCCACATAGGAAAAGGAACATGGACCCGAGCGCAAATCCCAGTCTAAGCACCAGGCTTCAAGAGTTACTCGACAAGAGCGAGATCCGCGAGCTGACAGCCCGCTATAATCACACATTTGATGACGGTGACGCCGAAGCATATGCCAATACGTACACCGTCGACGGGGGACATACACCTGAGTTCGGCGCGGGACCGTCGAGCAATGGTCAGCAGCGTGGGCGTGAGGAGCACATAGCGCAGTGTCGACGGGCCGATTCGCGCGTCGTTCATACGACGACGGATCCGCTCATTGAGGTTGACGGCGATACGGCGCGACAGGTCTGCACTTTCATCATTTTCCTTCGGAATAAGGAAAAGACGGTTAACCACTTCGCTTTGACGGGCCGGTATGTCGACAAGCTTACTCGGACGTCCGATGGTTGGCGCTTCGCCGAGCGTCTGACCCTTTGGGATCGCCACTTTGACATCCTGGAGGAAGCAGATCGGTTCAATAATGACGGCACCTGAAACAGGGACAGCACCTGAAACGAGCAAGACGTCAAGAGCAGATAACGCGACTTCGTCAGAAAATATATTGCTGTTCCGCAACGGCCTGGTCTTCGACGGAGTTACCGATGGCCTGCACGAGGTCGATGTCCTTGTGCGCGGCAACCGCGTTGCTGAGGTCGGTCCCGGTCTCACGAGTTCAAGCGCAACCAAGATTGACCTCGCCGGACGGGTGCTTATGCCGGGACTTATCGACGCTCATGTTCATGTTTATGCCTATGCAGCAGACTTGTCAGCCAACGAACGTCATCCAATAACTCTAGTCGCGCATGATGCGAGACGGATGCTTGAGGAGTCGTTACGACGTGGTTTCACGTCCCTTCGCGATGCGGGTGGCGCAGATTTCGGGCTGCAGCTGGCGCTCAACCGCGGGCTCATCAACGGTCCTCGTCTCTTCTTTTGTGGAAAGGCGCTTAGCCAGACGGGAGGGCACGGCGACTTTCGACGACCGTGGGAGGCTGAAACCTGTGGCTGCGGAGTCGGGCACTCTGGCCATATCAGCCGTGTAGTGGACGGCCCTGATGAGGTTCGCAGAGCCGTCCGCGACGAGTTGCGGCTCGGTGCCAGTTTCATTAAGATCTGCGCTTCCGGAGGCGTCGCATCGCCGGGCGGAGGCCTTCGCAATAGTCAGTTCTCACCCGACGAGGTTCGCGCAGCGGTCGAAGAGGTTGAGCGTCAAGGCAGTTACGTCACGGCGCATGTTATCCCGGACGACGCAATCCGGCGTGTCATTGAACTGGGCGTGCACTGCATTGAGCACGGCCTTTTGATGAGTGACCAGACTGCCAAGCTTGCCTTTGAGCGTGACACGGCGGTCGTTCCCACCCTGGCAATTGTGCGAGCTCTGACGGAATTCGGTCGCGAAAGCGGATACCCAGAGACGTCGCTTGCCAAACTTCGCACCATTGAGCCGAGCGCTTTGGAGAGCCTTGAGGTCATGGTCAATGCAAATCTGCGGATCGGCTTTGGCACAGATCTAATCGGCAGCCTCGATCGACATCAATGTATTGAATTCAAAATTCGCAATGAGGTCATGCGGCCGGTCGACATCTTACGGTCGGCGACCAGTGTCAACGCCGAAATTATCGGTGAGGACGGGCAGCTTGGACAGGTTGCGCCCGGCTTCTTAGCCGATCTAATTATTGTAGATGGTAACCCGCTCACGGACCTCTCGGTGTTCGATGAGCACGGAAGTCGAATAGTGATGGTGATGAAGAACGGAGTATTCGCTAAGTATCGTTAGTAGGGGACGGCAATTCGGACACGACCTATGGCTTATCGGTCATCCAAAAGCGAGGAACGGCCGCGCTAATAGTCTTTAAGACACTCAAGGAAGGGTGCTTGTATTGTGGATCTCGAGCAGATGAAGGACAACGCCCAGTCAGTTGAGGCCCAGGAATGGGCACTACGGATTGAGGTGGCCGCCGCGTGCCGACTGATCGCGCTATACGGATGGGACGACCAAATCTCAACGCACGTCACTGCACGTTTGCCCGGCAGTGGGTCTCATTTTCTAATCAATCCCTTCGGGCTCTATTTTGACGAGGTCACTGCCTCCTCGCTGCAGGTACTTGATGAAACCGGCCATTCGCGTGAGGGCGGTCGTGTGAATGTGGCTGGATTCATGGTTCACTCAGCGATCCATATGAACAGACAAAATGCTCATGCGGTCGTTCATTTGCATACCATCGCGGGCATGGCGGTTGGAGCCTCAGCGCCCGGTTTGCGCAACCTATCTCCATATTCTATGGCAATTGATCCGGTTGCGTACCACGATTGGGAGGGCCTCGTCATCAACGACGATGAGCGCGCTAGACTTGCGGCCGACCTTGGCGATTCGGCGGCAATGCTCCTACGTAATCATGGATCGTTGACAGTTGGGGAAACGATGGCACAGGCATTCACGCGAGCCTATTATCTTCAGCGTGCATGCGAAGTTCAGGTTGCGGCCGGCGGGCTTCGTGGTTCGCTAATTGAACAGTCAAGTACCCTATCGCAATTGGTACAAGGGCAGTCAAGCGCGACTTTCAACGATGCCTACCAGTTGAACTGGAATGCGCTGATTCGCCGACTTGATCGCGTTGATCCGGGCTTCCGGAACTGAGATCACGGCGGCGGTAGTCGGGACTCGCTACCGCTACGTCATGGACCTCAACGCCCTACTACGTGCGCAGGGCAAATTGGCTACGTGCGCAGGGGAAATTGGGCATTCTACGGAGCATTGAAACAATGGTTGATCGCCCCGCGCAAGGTCGGTAACGACTTAAGTCGCGTTAACATGCGAGCGACTTACCGCGTTTCAGGCTTCTAACGAGTAATCCGTCAACGGCGAGGCAATCACTGTTACGCGTTGTTCGTCATTCTGGTGCGGCATTGGAGTGGCCGTCATAGATATAGTGATGATAGGGGACACATGTTTAACGACCTAGCCAAGGCGTTGCCAGTCGAAGCGCTGGATCGTCGAGCGCGTCAAGACCCCGACCGAACTTTCGTCGTGTTTGCCGATGGCGAAGAATGGTCATATGCAAGGACTGCGGAGGAGGCTTGGAAAACCGCCAACGCGTTACGCGAGCATGGCGTGGTAGAGGGTGATTTTGTCTCGGTTTGGTTACCGGGTGGAAAAGACGCCGTGAGGCTCTTCTTTGGAATCCTCGCTGTAGGAGCCGTCTTTGCCCCCCTGAACCTTTCTTACCGTGGCCGGCTACTTGAGCACGTGGTGAATATAACCCGATCAAAGCTCTTGGTCGGGCATCAAGATCTCCTGGAGCGGCTTGACGGCCTAGATCTGCCAGATCTCAAGGCTATCGTCGCAATGAGTGGAGACCGCGATAGGGCGAGGTCGGTCAACGGCATCAACGTCGCGGCCGACGAGCTTCGTGGCGCTCCAGATCGGCCGGTCTTAGAGCGCCCTCGACACCCATCGGACCCAATGAGTCTGATTTTCACGTCAGGGACCACCGGAGCGTCCAAGGGTGTACTGCAAAGCTACATCTATTGTGAGGAGTTCACAGACGGGGGTCCATACAAGGACATGGGTCCAGACGATCGGTTGTACCTCTGTCTGCCCGTTTTTCACATCCCGTTCCCCACCTTCCTGAGTAAAACGGTGCGGTGTGGGGGGTCCGTGGTGGTCGCCCACGGGTTCACTGCCAGCAGCTACTGGTCAGAGGTCCGCAACTACGGCGTGACTAAAGTAATTCTAGTGGCATCGATGGCTGCAGTTCTCCTAGAGCAGCCTGTGAGCGCTGACGACCGAAACCACGCCGTTCGAACGGTGGCGCTATCACCAAATATTCCAGAAAACAAAGAGTTTGAGCGGCGATTCGGGCTGCTGCCTGTGAGTGCCTATGGTTCGAGCGAGGTCGGCTTACCCCTAACAACGGGCGCGATTGGCGAAGATGACTACACGACGTGTGGTTGGTTGCGGCCTGGATACGAAGCTCGTATTGTCGACGCGTTCGATCAAGAGTTGTGCGACGGGGAGGTAGGGGAGCTAGTTGTGCGCGCGGATCGTCCGTGGTCTCTAAGCAGTGGCTATAAGGGTATGCCGGAAGCGACGGCAAACCTGTGGCGCAATGGCTGGATGCACACTGGTGATGCGTTTCGTCGGGACGCCGACGGAAGGTACTACTTCGTTGATCGGAAAAAGGACATGATTCGCCGTCGAGGAGAGAATATTTCTTCGGCGGAGGTGGAAACTGAAGTTGTCTCGTACCCTGGGGTTCAACGAGCAGCAGCGTTCGGCGTGCCGGATCCTCGCGGCGAGGAAGAAGTGATGGTTTTAGTGGAGTGTTCACCTTCCGTTAGGATTGATCCCGAACAGTTGACTCGCTATTTGGTCGAACGCTTGCCGCATTTCATGGTCCCTCGTTACATAGAGGTATGTGATGAGCTTCCCATCACGGCGGCCACAATGCGTGTCCAAAAAGCAGAGCTGCGCTCTAAAGGGGTGACGTCAAATACCTGGGATCGTGAAGCCGCTGGAATTGTTCTTAAGCGTGAGCGCCTTCGGTAGTCTCCTCTTCTGGGACTCGGAGGAGTGGTAAATGGCCATTTGTCGCTCGTCACCTGAGACAGCGATCCGCCAGCAGGGGTTCCCAATTCCCACGTTGTGGGTCTGCACCGGAGTCGTTTGCGACGGACGTGTCGGAGCCGCCGGTGGGACGAGCACTCGCTCATGCAGGGCCGGTGTTCCGGGTCTAGCTGTACTGCGCAGGAACGTTAGCTAGGCGCGATCGGCGGGGGCGTTCGGATCGCGGTGCACAACATGCCGATTTGTTGCACGTGTCGGCTAAGTGGTCCAGGCCGGCGTGCGCGGAGCGACTTCGTGTCGGGATTTGGTTCTGTTGCTGCAGTTCGCCGGGCTCGTCCGGTGGCGCCGTTCTTTCGGTGGTCTTTCGGGTTGTCGGCCGCTGGCCGTCGCACGGGCCTCTGCAACACCAGCTGCCGACCCGCCGCGTCGACCCGGACAGACGGATAGAAGCCGCTACGACTCACACCTGAAGGGTGCTGCTCAGGTACGGACATGACCCCAGACAAGTTGCACCCTCCGTGCTCAGGGGCACCTTCCATCTGATCAGCACCGCCCAGCGCTCAGGTCCGCAAAGTCTTCGGGCCAGTCCGTGCCGTGGCAGACGGTGCAAAGTATTTCTACGCGGCTGAGCGTGGTAGCCGTCTTTGGATTCGTGCCGTGGGGGCAGTGTTCCATTCGACTCCGCAGTTGAGCAGTAGCCGGAGCCGGTCGTTGTCGACGTTGCGGAACCCGTGCCTCGATCGCTTGAGCTTCTTGACAGGCAGGTTGACTGCTTTGGTCGGGCCGTTGGACGCGCCGTCGGTGTCGAAGTAGGTGAGCAGCTCCTCCCGCCAGGCATCGACGGTGCGCGCCAAGCGGTGCAGCTCGGGCACGCCTGTATCGGCGCAGAAGGTGAGCCAGCGATGCAGCCGGCTGGCGGCGTGACGACGGTCGGCCGAGCCGTGCAGCACTAGCCGTAGGTCCTGGGCGGCGATCCAGGCTTTGCCGACTTGCTCGGTGCGGTCTCCGGCGCCAAGGCCGGCAAGCAGCCGGTCCCAGGCATGGAACGACAGGTGGTCAGCGCGGCGGCGCAGCAGTCGGCGGATGCCATAGAGCGGCTCACCACGACGGCCCCGATGACCGAAGGCTTCTTGCTGGACACGGCGGCGGACGTCGTCGACTGCGGCGTAGCCGAGCCGGACGAGATGGAACGCGTCCAGCACCCGCACCGCGGCCGGCAACCCGAGGGTGAGCGCTCGGGCGTAACCCCGGTAGGGGTCGAGCACGGCGACACCGATTCCGTCCCGAAAGTCGGCCGTCTGGGCAGTGATCCAGCAGCTCAGCGCGGTTGCGGAGCGTCCCGGCACGACATCCAGCAGCCGGGCTCGCTGACCGGTCAGGTCCACGATGCCGGTCGCGAAGGTCGTCGACCGGCGGGCGTTCGAGGCCTGAAACGCAGTCTCGTCCACACCGATCGCTGCCACGTTCTGCAGCCGCGTTGGGTCGTCGACTAACGGCTGGCCGTACTCGCGGACCGCGGCCATCACCGTTGACCAGCCGACGCCGAGGTCGTCGGCGACGTGCGCGACGGTGTGCCCTTGGCGACCGACGCGATGGCAGGCCTGACGGCGAGCGCGTTCGGTCAGCACCGCCCGCGGCCGGATCTGCTCGCACTGCTCAGACCACGTCGAGACCGGGCAAGCCGCCTCAGTGCAGCGCCAGACGCGCTTGCGCCAGACCAGCACCACCGGACGGCCGCCGGCCGGCAGATCCCGCACCCGCACCAACCTGCGGTCATGCAGCCGGGCGACGGTGCCGCAGCCGGTGCAACCCACCACATCGGCGGTCGTCTCGACGGTCTGCTCGACTCACCGCCGACGTCCGAAACGCCGAGCAAGACGAAGCCCGGCAGTCCCAACATCGTTGTCGCAGCACCACTCTGAACAGGCACCTGAGGCCTCCCGAATCCGTGTCCACACACCACGAATCCTGAGGCCCCAGGCCTCATCTCAGGCCCAGGCGCTCATCCATGTCGAGCAGCAATTACCACGCTCCATCGCGAAGAGCCATAATTGCCGTCCCATGGATGCTTACTGAACATCCCGAAGATCGCATTCAGGCGGCAGGCTAGGCGGATGTCCGGTTCATCGGCGGGCAACGGCTGGCCGCTCAGTCAACAGGCGAAGTGTTTGGACTCGGGTGCGTACCCCTCTTGACGCACGTCAGCCGGTGGCGAGAATACACTGAGCCGATGCCGGCGACGTCACGCACTTTTGTTCGCCGCTTAAAGATTTCGCGTAACGAAAGTTGTCCTCCGTCGCGTGTCCTGGGATGTCGACGGTTGAAGAAGCGAGATTGCAGCTAGAAGGCTTGCAAAACGCAAGTGCTCACCGCCTTTATCGCGCATCGTCGTCGACCAGGAAGCGAGAAGACAGGTCGCGACCGCATCGGTTGCCGTCACGGCTTAGCACCGAAGGCTCGGCAACCGCGATCCGGAGACCGCATCCGGGGGTCACTGAACCGTTGCTTGCTGAGGGGAAGCGACGTTCGTCGTTGAGTAGAGATGCCACCCCGGAGAGCGCCACGGCGCCTATTCGATGGCATGACGATTAGCGGCTTGCGATACTGAAGCCAAAAGTCGACATCGACGGCACGCCACCCTCGGCCCGGGTGGGTCTTCCGGCTATGCCGCATTAAAACGAGTACAGGCGGACATTTCGTCAACGGGCGGTCGACTGAGATTCCGTCATCGATGTGGAGGATTCTTTGCCGCAGCACCCGTGATGTATGTATGATGTCGGACTGCAAGCGCACTGTTTAGACGTTCGTGGACGTGACGGGCCACTGGCCGCAAAGGAGTGGAAATTCGCTGAACCGTTGACGAACGCGCAAGCCGGATGCACGCCAAGGTATCAGCATTCTTGGTGAGCCCTTTTTAGTTGTCCCGGCAGATGAAGACCGACGAAGCGGCCGTCCTGTGGGCAAGCAATGCTCACACGGCATAGCTTGCCCGCGAACTTAACCGGCGCAGCCCTGCGGAGCTTTTCACCGAACTGGTCTGGCGGCGAGAGGTCAGTTCGCGATGTCGGTCGGGCGCGGACTATTTGCACCAGGCCGGCAGGTCAACGAACCTTCCGTCTTTCTAAGTCTCGCTCGATTTCGAGTCCCGCTGACGACGCTTACTGTTGGCCTGCGCCTTGGCTCGCCGACGGGCTTTCACGCCCGTTCCATGATGTCCGGGTTGAGTCGCAAAGTCGCCGCGCGCCATCTTGGCGTCTGGTCGCCCAGTACCTTGCGCATGTCGAGAAGGCATGCCGGCCGCCTCCATTCTAGTCAAATTGCCAAAAAAAGCCGGTTCGGCAGCAACAATTGCCCTCGTCGCACGGCTGTTGATGCCTCAGCACGAGGTGGGGGTCTCGTGCTCAGTCGTCGGAGCGGCCGAGGAAGCCCGTCGGTGCCGCCCCAGCAAGTTCGCCAGCGCGCTCAATCTTTGGGTTGTTTATGTAAGCCGACAGGACGGCGTTGCCTTCCTGCTGCTCGTGCCACCGGGTGATGACAAAGATATGCCCGGCATCCTGACCGTCCGTGATGACCTCATGGCTGATGTACCCCTCCGTCAAGGTCATGTCGTGTCCAACATCGCGGGTCAACGTCCCTCCTTCGTCGGCTGCGTTCGCCGGAAAACGGAACTCGAACACAGATGTAGCAGTCACTCTCGCGGGTCTCCTTCAGTCGCCTACGCTGACAGTCGCTCTGCAGCTAGTACGTACGTCCTACACCAGATCGTCAGGCGTTGCAATCGATGCAGCTGGGGTACTCGCGCACCCATGGGGACGAAGACGTGACCTCTAGAGACGCGGGTCGTCATATGAACGGGCCGTCGTCGTTTGACTGTTCGGGTCCGGTTCAGGTGACGCTGCCGGCGCCCGGTAGCGAACCGCCTGCTCGGTCAGGAAACGGGGCTGTCGAAGCCCAGTGTCGACAGCTGTCCACATGGTGTGATGTGACGGAACGGTGCGCGCCCTGATCGTAGGGAGCGGCGGTGAACATCGTTCTCGAGCCAGTCATCGAAGCCGATAGGGCGGCGTGCTCGTTCGGGTCTCGCCCGCGGCGCGTTGCGTCCGCCGCCTTCCGATGCTTATGGATAAGTCCCGGCGGGCAAGCGGTGGGTGATCGAGATGTTCTGACCGCGCGTTGTTCACGCGGCGAGGTGGCTGATCGAAGGGCGGCCACCGACTGAGGATTGGCTCGTTCAGCGCTATAGTGGGCGACCCAGGGGCGAGCGCGGTCCGGTCGCGCTGCAGGTCTACTTTGGAGTACGCCCGTTCCGATTGCCGGGTGCGGGTAGGACGTTCGGCTTTGCCGTTACTCTGGGGCCGGCCAGGCTAACAAAACCCTGCTTGATCTGCAGGGCGGAGCCGCCCGCCCATGTACCGGCTCTGACGGCAGGCTGTGGCGTTGTCGGTCAGAACGCGGCGCATCTGACTTGGTGGCTGCGGAACGAGGCCGTGGCACGGTGCAGGTGGCGGTGCAGGCGTCGTCGGTCTCGTCGGGTAGTACCTCGACGTACCCTAGGCTCGTTCAGTCGGAGCGCGCACCACTCGGGCTAGTACTGGAGCGAGGCTGCCTACCGCCTCGTCGAAGGGCGTCACCGAGCCGGCCGCTCGGCAAGTCACTTGCGCCCCTTCAAGGACGGTGATTAGAAGTGCTGCGGCGGATTGTGCCGCATCGACCGACGCACCCGAGGCGATAAGTCGCTCCGCAAGGACGCCGCGCCATGACGCGAAGGCGACACCGGCTGCCGCGGTCAGGTCGGGGTCGCGCTGGCCGGCCTCCATGACGACGGCGGCCACGGCACAACCCGCTCCATCGGCGGCCCGGACCATAACGGGTCGAAACAGCTCTAGGACTTGCGTCATGACAGCCGCCGGGTCGGTCGTCTCGAGCTGCGCGAAACTGCGACCAATGCGCTCGCCTGTCCAAGCGACTGCCTCGCCGACTAGCTCGGCCTTGCCGCCCGGGAAGTGGTGGTAGATCGCACCCCGAGCAGCGCCGCTACCAGCTAACACGTCGCTGAATGAGGTTGAGCCAAGGCCTTGCCGCTGCAAGAGGTCAGCCATGACCACCACCATCCGGTGCCGCGTGTCACCGCCGGCCATCAGTCCACCTCCGTTGAACGTGAAGCCAAGGGCATACCCGCCGTCTTCCTTTCAAGCCCATGCTGTGGTCGACAGCTCAAAGATCAACGAGGTGGGCTCCGTTTGCGTTGGTTAACAGAGGCGGCCGGGGATGTGGCGGGGTGACCGGGAGACGGCTACCGGTTTGCTTGCTTGCGCTTTCGTTACGGGCGATCACCGTAGCGTGCTGTGTTGGGCGTTCGCGGTGACCCGGAAGGGTCGGTCGAGTGCGCACCTGTTCGCTGGGGCGTTGATTTGGCGGACGCTGGGTCGCCATTCGCGCATGGGGTTGCGACGGGTTCGGAGCGGATGGCGCTGGAGGCGGGCATCGGGCAAGTGAGGTCTACGCGGTCAACCAATGCTCGGTCCCGCGTTATCGGGGCAAGACCAACATGCGTTTACGGGCTCTTCGCAGGGTGTAGCAGTGGGCATGTCGGTGCCCGGTTGGGGTCGAGGTCCTTCGAGGATCGGTAGTTCTCACGCTGCCGATCTGAAGGACCTCGACGTTGCCGGACGCTACCTTCGCTTGCCTTGACCTGACCACGTTCTGCCGATTGAGTGAACTCGGCCTACAAGTCACTGGCCAACGAGTCGAGCTCGACCGTGCGGTGCTCGCGTGCCGGGTCCTGGACCGCGACGATGACGCCCGGTGGTGCCGCCGGTGCGGCGGCGAGGGTGTGGTGCGGGACCGGGTGATCCGCGAGCTTGCGCACGAGCCGTTCGGCTGGCGGCCTACCCGGCTGCACGTGACGGTGCGTCGCTACCGGGGCGCCGACTGCGCCCACGTCTGGCGACAGGAGACTTCCCTCGCGGCTGAGCCCAGAGGCCGGCTGTCGCGCGGCGCACTGCGCTGGGCGTTGACCGCGATTGTGTGCCGGCACCTGACCGTCGCCCGGGTCGCCGAAGCACTCGGGGTGTCGTGGAACAC
The DNA here is from genome assembly GCA_965199805.1 of Frankiaceae bacterium. Classification (GTDB taxonomy): domain Bacteria; phylum Actinomycetota; class Actinomycetes; order Frankiales; family Frankiaceae; genus DATAZK01. Next base: position 3,001,837 of record CBDATO010000001.1, read on the forward strand.
CGCCAACGACGCAGTCCTGACCGAAGGGCGACGGATGCTGATCGCCGATCCGTCCCGGTTCGACGGGGTGGCGGTGATCGGCGTCGACGAGCACGCGTGGCGGCACAGCCGCAAAGGCGACAAGTACGTCACCGTCATTATCGACCTGACCGCGGTCCGGGCGGGGACCGGCCCGGCGCGGCTCCTCGACATGGTCGAAGGCCGCTCGAAACAGGCGTTCGGGACATGGCTGGCGGCGCAGCCGGCCTCCTTCCGCGACGGGATCGAGGTCGTCGCGATGGATGGGTTTACCGGCTTCAAGACCGCTGCCGTCGAGCAGCTGCCCGACGCCACCGCGGTGATGGACCCCTTCCATGTCGTCGCACTCGCCGGTGACGCGCTCGACCGCTGCCGGCAACGTGTCCAGCAGCAGACCCGTGGACATCGTGGCCGCACCGGCGACCCGCTCTACGGCATCCGCCGCGTCCTGCGCACCGGTGCCGACCTGCTCACCGACCGGCAACGCAGGCGGCTCGACGCCGTGTTCGCCGCCGACGCGCACGTCGAGGTCGAGGCGACCTGGGGTATCTACCAGCGCATCGTCGCGGCCTACCGCAACACCGACCGCCGGACCGCCGGAGGCGACCTGGCGAAGACCATCGATGCGATCAGCACGGCGGTGCCTGACGTGCTGACTGAGGTGATCACGCTCGGGCGGACCCTGAAACGCCGGGCCGCAGACGTGCTCGCCTACTTCGACAAGCCCGGCACCTCCAACGGCCCGACCGAAGCGATCAACGGCCGGCTCGAACACCTCCGCGGCTCCGCGCTCGGCTTTCGGAACCTGACCAACTACATCGCCCGATGTCTCCTCGAGGCCGGCGGCTTCAGACCCCGACTACACCGTCAATCCGGATGAGCCAGTTTCGAGCTGGTTGGTAAGCTTGCCGGGGAACATGTTTCGAGCTGGTTGAGGGCTGCTGTTCAGCCGTGCGTGCCGGAGCCGCGGGCCAGGATGCTTTTTCTTGCGGGCATCGCCGCCACGGCTGGTATCGCGGGTCTCGATGTCGCAGACAGCCAGGTAGCGGATCTTGAAGACGGCTTCGTCGTTCGAGACTGGCCGCGTCTTAGACACCTTGCGCAGCTGGTAGTTGATGCTCTCGATCGTGTTTGTCGTGTCGACGACCTCGCGGATCTCGGGGGCGAGGTCCAGGAACGGCGCCAACTTGTTCCACGCCAGACGTCCACGACGGCCGCGCATCGTCGTTCGGCGTCGGAGTCGGAGTCGGCGAAAGCATCCAGCGCCTGTTCGGCGGCCTGCACGATGGCCGCCGTGCAAATCGGCCGCAGCAGGCCGGCGATGGCCTTGCGGTCCTTCCACGATGCGTACATGCATTCGAGTTGCGGATCAGGTGCACCACGCACTTCCTGCACCATCGCCTGCGGCCAGATCTGACCGACGACGTCCGGCACAGCCCGGTCAGCCCGTCGCAACAAACGATCAGCACGTCCCGCACGCCACAGTTGCGCAGCCCGGTCAGCACCGACAACCAGACGCGGGCGCCTTAAGTCTGCTCGAACCACGTGCCCAGCACCCGCTTGCGGCCCTCGAGTCGACGCCGACGGCCAGGTGCAGGCTTTGATTCGCACGGCGGCGCCGTCCCGGCCCGCACCCGGATCGCGTCGATGTAGACGATCGGGTAGACCTCGTTCAACGGCCGGGACCGCCACGGGCCAGCCCGGCCGAGCTCGACGACGAAGACCGGGCGGCGATGCTGACGTTTCCGCCGTTGCCCTCGCCGGTCGGACATCGGGTCCGAATCCGGCTGGGCCGCGCCTGCGTTTGTCCGGATCGCCGGCAACGACTACTCGGTCGACCCGGTCGTGATCGGACGGATGGTCGACGTTGTCGCCGACCTGCAGCAGGTGACGGTCACCGGCGAGGGCCGCCCCCTGGTATCCCATGCTCATTGCTGGGCGTCCGCGGTGACCATGACCAACCCGGCTCACGTGGACTCGGCGGCCCGGCTTCGAGCCGCGTTCGCCAACCGCGACCGCGCGGGTGACGCCGCCACCCTGCCTAGCATCAAACACGGCGAGCAGCCACACTGAAACAACCGAACGTGGTCGTCTTCTCCAGAGCACAGCCGGCCTACTGTTTTCAGATCGCGGCGTCGACGGCAGGCCAATCATCGGATCGAAAGACAGCACGAACGGCGTCAAAACCCCCAATCATTCAGCAGCGCGCCAGCCCTCGCCAGCTCGGCCGAGAGCACCGCCTACTACACGACGGCTGATCGCCTACGGGGTAGAATATTAGACGGCCTTTAGCCCTTTATCTTTTTAGCTCAAGGGTTCGAGGCTCTCCTCTCACGGCCGACCAGCATAAACGCGCAACACCACTAGCTGCTTGTTCAGGTCGAGGTAGCGAGTGCTCGTGGATGATCACACCACGGATGTTACGCCCGTCAAGCAGGTCGTCCACCGCGTCGTTGATCTCCGAGAGTTGGTAGCGGCGGGTGACCAGTTCGTCGAGCTTCAAACGACCGGCTCGGTACAATTCGACCTTCCGCAGGATGTCGGTGTGCGGGCTGCACATGCCGAACAAATTTCCCTGGATGCGCTTCTCAAAGCCGGCGAGCATCAGCAGACTGACCGGGATACCTGGCGGCGTTCGGTGACTGGCCATTCCGGTGACGACAACGGTGCCGCCTTTGGAGATCGCCTCGAACGCCGCCGCGACGTCGTCACCAGTTGGGACGGTCATACTACATATCGCAGCGTCGGCGCCCTGGCCGTCGGTCACCGAGCGGACGAAGTGGGTCGCCTCAGCAATGTCGGTGAAGGCGTGCGTCGCGCCCAACTGAAGGGCCATGTCGCCTTGAACGCCTTCGGGTCGACCGCCACGATGACGGCCGCGCCCGCAATGGACGCTCCCTGCACCGCATTGATCCCAACCCCGCCAACCCCAGCCACGATCACGATGTCGCCCGGACGCACACCGGCCGCGTTGATCGCTGAGCCCAAACCGGTGCCGACCCCGCAGCCGAGCAAGCAAACCGTCTCCAGCGGCACGTCGAACGGCACACGGACGAGTGAAGCCTCGGGCACCACGCTCCATGGCGCGAAGGTCGAAATCAGCATAAACTGGCTGATCGGACGGCCATCCGCGTGCATGCGGTAGGTCCCGTCAAGCTGCGGACCGAGCTGAAGCTTGGCGCCCAGTTGGCATAGGTTCGCCCGGCCCGCCGCGCAGTAACGGCAGCGCTCGCAGCTCGGAATAAAAGAGGTCACTACGTGGTCACCGGGCACCAGGTCGACGACACCAGGTCCGACCGATTCGACAACTCCGGCACCCTCATGGCCGCCGCACATCGGGGTCACGCCTACTTGATCGCCGACCAGAAAATGGACGTCGCTGTGGCAGATCCCGCTCGCCACGTACCGGACCAAAACTTCGTGCGCCCGCGGCTCGCCTAGCTCAACATCGCGGACCTCGTACCTGCCGGGGATGGTTTCGAGTAACGCGGCCCGCGTACGCATGTGATTTCCTCTGAGCTGTCGACTGCGGAACATGTGCGGAGTTCGTCTGGCCCAGCGCGCAGGGCTTGCGAACGAATCGCTGTTTGCTTACCGTCGCAGCATGATCGCGTCAAGCTGGGCCACCGACTACGACCTCTTTGACCCTTTGTACGTCCGGGACCCAGCTCCTGTCTGGGACGAGTTGCGGGCGACCTGTCCTGTCGCGCACTCCAACCGTTATGGAGGTTCGTGGATGCCCACCCGCTACTCCGATGTCGCTGCGATTGCGTACGACGTCGAGCAGTTCAGCTCGCGGGATCCACTTGTCTTTGAGGCGGGGTCCACGTCCGACTTTGGCGTGTCGTCCATCACCTCCGACCCGCCCGAACACACGTGGTTGCGCCGGTTATTGTTGCCGTGGTTCTCGCGTGCGAGGGTCGCAACCTACGAGGTTTTCACCCGCGAGCTGTGCGCCCGGCTCGCGCGGGTCGTTGCGGAACGCGGGACGGGCGATGCGGCCACCGAGTACGCACAACAGATCCCGGTGCGCGTAGTCGGCAAGATTTTGGGTGTCTCACCCGACATGTCCGGCACCTTCAGCGAGTGGGTACGCGACGCACTTGAATTCGGGACTGACCCCGAGCGCAGGGCCCGGGGCATGAATGGATTCGCCGGGTACCTCAAGGAGCAGATAGCGTTGCGGAGGTCCGCCCCGGGCGACGACATGATCAGCGTCCTTACACACACGGATGTTGACGGACATCGACTCGGCGATGAGTACGTGCTCGGTGCCGCCGTACTCGTTTTGACCGCAGGTATGGATACAACGTGGAGTGCTATCGGCGCTTCTCTGTTACACCTCGCCACAACCCCGAACGACACTAAACGATTGGTCCGTGAGCCCGAGCTGATACCGACTGCGATCGAGGAGCTGCTGAGGGCCTACTCGCCGGTGACTATGGCTCGCATTGTCAACGAGGACACCGAAGTTGGCGGCTGCCCAATAAAGGCTGGGGACCGCGTCCTGTTGAACTTCCCCGCGGCCAACCGCGATCCGGATGAGTTCCCCGACGCGGACAAGGTCATAATCGACCGGCTGCAGAATCGTCATATCGCTTTCGGTCTCGGCATCCATCGCTGCGCTGGCTCAAACCTTGCTCGTATGGAGATGCGTGTCGCTGTCGAGGAGTGGCTGAAAGTTATTCCGGAGTTTCACCTCGCCTCCTCCCCAGCCCTGACCTGGGCCGGCGGACAAGTGCGTGGCCCTCGCAGTATCCCGGTGGTGATTGGATGAGGATCGTTGTCGATCCTGAACGGTGCCAGGGACACGGCCGCTGCTATGTCGTCGCACCGATGCTCTTCAACGATGATGACTACGGCAACGCAACGGCGGTTGACGGCGTTGTCCCGGAAGAACATATGGACCGTGCACGCTTAGCAATCCGAAGCTGCCCGGAGCGCGCCACTGCAGTCGTTGCCGAGCCGCCCCCAAGTCGGCCAGAGGAGTAGTCCTCGTAGGTAGTGCAAGCGGTCACGACACCGCTTACCGCAAAGGACTGTGATGACGGACAAGATCTTCGCCTGGACGATGAGGTCGTCCCGGTTCTCGTGAGAAGTTGAGGTGGTGGTCCCATGTGTGACCTGCCGGAAGGTATCGCCCGGGTGATCAAGCAAGAACGTTACAAACAAGGGATTCTTGTGGGAATAAAACAATTAGACGGATACTGAAAGGCCACCGATCGTCACCGTTGTAGCGACGGAAAGCCCTCAGCTTCCGATGGAGCTACCGGCAGCTGGTAGCCCAATTTCACATGCCGGCCGCGTCCTTGGGTAGCGGAATTGCGTGTGCCGACAATTGGGTTATGCACGTGGCGGTACACAAAGCGTCCGAGTGGCGCCGCTACTAAGGTGATTCCTTCGAGTCATCGGGTGGATTGAGGGCTCTACGCGGCTGAGCGTGGTAGCCGTCTTTGGATTCGTGCCGTGGGGGCAGTGTTCCATTCGACTCCGCAGTTGAGCAGTAGCCGGAGCCGGTCGTTGTCGACGTTGCGGAACCCGTGCCTCGATCGCTTGAGCTTCTTGACAGGCAGGTTGACTGCTTTGGTCGGGCCGTTGGACGCGCCGTCGGTGTCGAAGTAGGTGAGCAGCTCCTCCCGCCAGGCATCGACGGTGCGCGCCAAGCGGTGCAGCTCGGGCACGCCTGTATCGGCGCAGAAGGTGAGCCAGCGATGCAGCCGGCTGGCGGCGTGACGACGGTCGGCCGAGCCGTGCAGCACTAGCCGTAGGTCCTGGGCGGCGATCCAGGCTTTGCCGACTTGCTCGGTGCGGTCTCCGGCGCCAAGGCCGGCAAGCAGCCGGTCCCAGGCATGGAACGACAGGTGGTCAGCGCGGCGGCGCAGCAGTCGGCGGATGCCATAGAGCGGCTCACCACGACGGCCCCGATGACCGAAGGCTTCTTGCTGGACACGGCGGCGGACGTCGTCGACTGCGGCGTAGCCGAGCCGGACGAGATGGAACGCGTCCAGCACCCGCACCGCGGCCGGCAACCCGAGGGTGAGCGCTCGGGCGTAACCCCGGTAGGGGTCGAGCACGGCGACACCGATTCCGTCCCGAAAGTCGGCCGTCTGGGCAGTGATCCAGCAGCTCAGCGCGGTTGCGGAGCGTCCCGGCACGACATCCAGCAGCCGGGCTCGCTGACCGGTCAGGTCCACGATGCCGGTCGCGAAGGTCGTCGACCGGCGGGCGTTCGAGGCCTGAAACGCAGTCTCGTCCACACCGATCGCTGCCACGTTCGGCAGCCGCGTTGGGTCGTCGACTAACGGGGTTCTTCGAACTTGAGGGGGAAGCGGGACACGATGTTCGTGTTGTGAGCTGAGGGCTCGCGGTCCCTTGACACTGGCTGTGTTTGAAGCAGCTGGTGAAAGGAACCGCGAGCGTGGAAAACGGTACGACGATTCTGTTCGGCCTGCCCGGAGTAGCTGTTGACCGGGTCGAACACGACGATGACGGCGTCCGCGTCGTGCATGTGGTGACCACCGATCCGGACGCGGCGGCCTGCCCGGCATGTGGGACGTTCTCGACGGTGCTGCGCCAGCGGCGCACGACCCGGCCGAAGGACCTGCCGTATGGCGAGGCGCCGCTTGCGGTGCGCTGGCATAAGCGGCAGTACCGGTGTGTGCAGCCTTGGTGTCCGCTTAAGGCGTTCACCGAACAGATCGATGAGCTACCGGCCGGAACTCGCCTCACCGGCCGGTGCCGGCGCGCTGCCGGTGCGGCGATCGGGTCCGGCCAGTCGGTGTCGGCGGTGACGGCCAAGTTGCCGATGAGTTGGCCGATCGCTCACGCCGCGTTCGTCGCTCATGCCGATGAGCTGCTTACCGAACCGGATGCGCCGCGGGTGCTGGGAATTGATGAGACCCGGCGGGGACGGCCCCGCTGGACTCGATCGCCGTCAGGCGGATGGGTGCGGCTGCAGATGTTCGAGACCCAACTTTGTGGACCTGTCCGGCACGGGTGGGCTGCTTGGTCAGTCGGCAGGACGTAGCTCGGCCGCCGTCACCGACTGGCTCGATGCCCGCGGCGATGTCTGGAAGGCTCAGGTGCAGATCGTGGCGATCGACCCGTGCGCTGCCTACCGCCGCGCTGTTGAGCAGACCTTGCCGCAAGCCCGCATCGTCGCCGACCACTTTCATTTGGTGCGCCTGGGAAACGAGATGGTCACTGACGTGCGGCAGCGGGCGACCCGGGAGCAGCTCGGGCGTCGCGGCCGCAAATCGGACCCGGCCTGGGTCAATCGGCGGCTGCTGCTGCGGGCCGGGAACCGGCTGTCGACCCGAGGGCTGCAACGGCTGGAAGGGGCCTTCGCCGCCGGCGATCCGACGCAGGAGATCGCCGCCGCCTGGGCCGTGAAAGAACGGCTGCGCATGCTGCTCGCGGCCCGCGACCGGCACACCATCGCCGACCGTCTGCACCGCTTCCACGAAGTTGTGCTCGTCGCCGACCTACCCGAAGCGAGCAGGCTCGCGCAGACCGTCGACGACTGGTGGCCTGTGTTGGACGACGAGCTGGGTGACGACCTGCGGGGCGGGTAGTCACAGCGACCGCGATGATGATCACAGGGGCTGCCTTCGGGTGGCCCCTTCGTGGTGTGCGACGACAGGCTGATCACGTCGGAGAAAGCGCAACGGCCCTCCCCAATTCCGTGGCCGGAAGGGAGGGCCGTTCCTTGGTGCATGGAGGCACCCGTGGTCATCGTAGGTACGGATGTGCTCGAGGTCGATCGCCGGCTGCGGGCCGGTGAGCTGGCGTGCCCGTGCGGCGGTGGGCTTGTGCCGTGGGGGCATGCGCGTGAACGCACGGTTCGTGGGGTGGGCCGGTCGCGGCCGCGCCGCGCCCGCTGCGGCGCCTGCCTGGTAACTCATGTGCTGGTGGCAGTGTCGTGCCTGCTGCGCCGGGCGGATGGCGTCGAGGTGATCGGCGCGGCCCTTGCGGCCAAGGCCGCCGGGACTGGGCATCGGCCGATCGCGGCGCGGCTGGGCCGGCCTGCCTCGACGGTGCGGGGCTGGCTGCGGGCGTTCGGCCGCAACGCCGAAACGGTCCGTTCGCTGTTCACCGCGCTGCTGGTGACGCTGGATCCGCTGTCCGGGCCGCTGCCGGCCCACCGGTCGGCGTTCGCCGACGCGGTGGAGGCAGTCGGGGCGTGCGCGGCGGCGGCCCGCCGCCGGTTTGGGGTGGTGGGCGCGGTGTCGCCGTGGCAGCTCGCCGCGGCGGTCACCAGCGGCCGGCTCCTCGCCCCGACCCTGCCAGCGGGGTCGATCAACACGAGCTGACCCTTCCGGCGGTGTCGGCTTTGCGGCGAGCCTGGAAAGACGTGTGCATGTCCGACTGCGAAGGAGAAGGTTGATGGCATCGGCGCATGAGGAAGAACGGGTGCGGGCCGAACGGGCCCGTGCGGTCGGCCTGTTTCGGTATGCGCTGATCCGCCAGGCTGCTGACCCGAAACTGTCGACGAAGCAACGCGGCCGGCTGGTGCGGGCACTGGCCGACGCCGACCATGACGGTCCGTTCGGCCGGCCGGTGCGGATCTCGAGGCCCACGATCGACCGGTGGATCCGCGATTGGCGCCGTGGCGGGTTCGATGCCCTCGTGCCCGAGCCGCGGCGGGTTCTGCCGCGGACCCCGGCCGAGCTGCTGGAGCTAGCCGTCGCGCTGAAGAAGGAAGTGCCGGAGCGGACCGCAGCCCAGATCACGGCAATTCTGCGGGCGTCTTCGGGCTGGTCGCCAGGGGCCCGGACGCTGCAACGCCACTTCGAACGGCTTGAGCTGAACACCCGGCCCGGCGGCCGGCCACCGACAGTGTTCGGCCGGTTCGAGGCCGACTCACCAAACGTGCGGTGGACCGGCGATGCGTTGCACGGCCCGACCGTCGCCGGCCGCAAAGCGATCCTGTTCGCCTTCATCGACGATCACAGCCGGATGCTGACCGGCTACCGGTGGGCCCGCCGGGAAGACACCGTGCGGCTGGAAGCCGCGCTGCGCACGGGGCTCGCCGCCCGCGGCGTCCCCGCCAGCATCTATGTCGACAACGGGTCAGCATTCGTCGACCGGCAGCTGCTGCGGGCCTGCGCCAGCCTGGGGATCCGGCTGACCCACTCCCGGCCAGGGCAGCCCGCCGGCCGCGGCAAGATCGAACGGTTCTTTCGCACCGTCCGTGACCAGTTCCTCGTCGAGATCGGCACCGGCCGCGAACTGTCCGACATGGTCGAGTTGAACACCCTGTTCACCGCGTGGGTCGAAACCGTCTATCACCGCCGCGAGCACTCCGAAACCGGGCAGAGTCCGCACGAACGTTGGTCCGCAGCGAACCCGCCGGCGTCGCCGACACCCGCCCAGCTGCGGGAGGCGTTCCTGTGGTCGGAATGGCGCACCGTCACCAAGACCGCCACCGTCGGCCTGCACGGCAATCAGTACGAGGTCGACGCTGCCCTGGTCGGCCGGAAGGTTGAGCTGGTCTTCGACCCGTTCGACCTCACGAGCATCGCCGTCCGCTGGCACGGCCGTCCGATGGGCGCCGCGGTGCCGCACCGCATCGACCGGCACGTGCACCACAAAGCCCGACCCGACGACACCACCCCACCGCCGCCGGCGGCGACCGGCATCGACTACCTGCGCCTCGTCGAAACCCAGCACACCGCCGAACTCGCCGAACGGGTCCGCTACTCCCAACTACCCGACAACCAGCAGCTTGCCGGGCAGCCGCAGATCCCCGACAGCACCGACGGCGGCAGCGACCACAACTCCGCCAAGAATGAGGTGCCGGCGTGATCGAGAAACTGAAGTCGCATTACGGATTCACGACCACCCCGTTCGGCCGGCAGCTCGCACCCCAGATGCTGCACCGCCACGGCGCGCACGCCGAAGCCGTCGCCCGGATCGGATGGTGCATCTCCGAACGCGGCCTCGGTGTCGTCACCGGCGAAGTCGGCGCAGGCAAGACCGTCGCCGTCCGTGCCGCGCTAGCGGCGCTGGACCCGTCGCGGCACACGATCATCTACCTGGGCAACCCGGCCGTCGGCGGCCGTGGTCTCTACGGCGGGATCGTCACCGCCCTCGGCGGCATGCCCCGCTTTCACAAAGCGGCGCTCATCCCGCAGACCATGGACCTGCTCGCCGCCGAGGAACACGAACGTGGCCGCACCGCCATCATCGTCCTGGACGAGGCGCACCTGCTCGGCGCCGACCAACTCGAAGAGCTCCGGCTGTTGACCAACAGTGAAATGGACAGCCACAGCCCGTTCGGGTGCCTGCTCGTCGGCCAGCCCACCCTGCGCCGGCGGATCAAGCTCGGCACCTTCGCCGCACTCGACCAACGCATCACGCTGCGGTATGCGATGCACGGCATGACCGGCACCGAGACCGCCGGCTACATCGCCCATCACCTCAAGCTCGCCGGCCGGTCCGACACGCTGTTCAGCGACGACGCCACCGCCCTGATCCACCAGATCTCCCGCGGCCTGCCCCGCGCCGTGAACAACCTCGCCGTCCAAGCCCTCGTCGCCGCCTACGCCCCCAGCAAAGCCATCGTCGACGAATCCGCCGCCCGAGCCGCCGTCACCGAAGTCACCTCCGAATAGGAAAGCGACAAGCCGAACATCACGACGACACCATGAACACAAAGCCCCGCCGGCCCAGCCGGCGGGGCTCCTTCATGCCCGCACCACATCGTCACGACCAGCGACACCGTCATCCTCAGCCAGAGCGACGGTCAACAGCCTGAGATCCTCGGCTTCCTGGAGACTCGCGTGACCAACGCCGGCACCGAAGGTGTCAACCGGCTGATCAAAGACGCCGCCAGAGTCGCGTTCGGCTTTAAGAACCTGCAGAACCAACGCCGCCGAGTACGGTTTAACTGCACCCGGCAATCACGCCGGACAACCAGTGCCGAGGGCCCAAATCCCCCTCAACTTTGAAGAGCCGTCGAGCCCAGCCACAACAGCGGCATGACCACGTGGAGAGCCGGATGCTCGGGAACGGGCACGTCCGGTTCGGGAGGCGGGCCGCAGAAACGGACCAGTCGAAAGACCGGCACCGCGCTGCGGCCCGACCTCACACGTATTGCCCGACCTGGACCGGAATGGTCTATGTCGCATTCGTGTTCGATGTGTTCTCCCGTCGCATTCTTGGCTGGCGGGCCGCTACATCGATGACGACCCCGCTGGTCCTCGATTGTCTCGAACAGGCCATCTGGACCCGCAAGCAAGAAGGCGCCGACAACCTGAAGGGACTCGTCCACCACAATGATGCCGAAAGTCAACTTAGCCCGGATGTTGCACGCGTCGGCTGAGTATCTTGGTTGGTAAGGCCGCGTGGTTCGGCGCTGACTTTCCAATTGTGGGCGCGGCGGTTGCCCGGAGCGTCCGGGTGGCGCCGTTCCTGCGGTGTTCTTTCGGTCGTCGGATCTCCGGCTTGGGCCGCTGGTTAGCCGGGTGCGGCGGCGGCGATGCGGGTGAGTCCGATCTGGATCAGTCGGCTCCAGCGGTGCCCTGCGGGTAGGTGCAGCATCGTTCGGCGGGCGTGGCGTGAGATGCGTCCGGCGGCCGAGAACAGCCGGTGCCGCAGCCGTTTGTGTTCCCAGCGGCGGGCCTCGTGCCCGGCGAAGGCGAGCATTTGGGTCCAGGCGATGAGGTCGACGGCAAGGCCGACGATGGCGAGCCAGATCCGGTTCTGGTTCATGCCTTGCAGCGGCAGGTTGCGCAGGCCGCAGTCCTTGGCCTGACGGATCCGGTCTTCGCAGCGGGCCCGGCGCCGGTGCCGCAGCTCGAGGTCGGCGAGTTGCCCTGTCTTGGTGTTGGTCGCGAAGGCGGTGATGCGGTTGCCGTCGATGTCGGTGATGCGTAGCTGGGCACCTGGGTGAGGCCGTTCGGAACGAACGATGACCCGCATGCCTTTCGGCCACCGGGTCAGGTCGAGCAGGCCGGTGAGTTCGGCGACGAACGCCCCGTCCCGCAGACCGCCTTGTGAGTCGTAGGCCGGCGTCCACGCCGCTGCCGGAAGATTTCGGATGAGCTGCTCGTCACCGCCGGCCAGCGTCCACCCGACAGAAAACCCGAGGCCACGGGCCGATAGCCAGTCCAGGAAAGCATGGGTGCCGCCGGCGCCGTCCGCGCGGATCAGGACTTTGCGGCCGGGCCGGCGCCGGCTGATCCCGGGGGTCTGGGCCAGCGCCTCGCGGACCACAGCAACGTGGTCGGCGGCGGTGTTCGACCCGGCCCGCCCCTCGCGCAGCCGGCCGGCGACCATCTCACCGGTGCCGTCCGGGCCGTGGTCAACAAAGCCCAGCAGCGGATGGTGGCCAAAGCCCATCTTGAACGTCGGCGTCGCGCCTTCCTTGTCCGAATGCGCGGTCACCAACGTGGCGTCCAGATCGACCGTTACCGTCCCGGCAGCGTTCGGCGCATGCCGGCCGGCGGCTTTCCACACCCGGCGCCGGACCGTCGCCCGCGCCGTGCCGATCGCCGCCAGCACCCGGTCGGCATCGCCGGCCAACAAGGCGATCGTGCGTGACACCGTGGCATCGGAGGCGACCCGGCCGAACGCATCCGGCGCCGCCCGCACCGTCGCAATGTCAGCCAGGCAGTCACCGCCCAGCGCCAGCGTCACCGACAGATCTATCAGCACCTTCGCCGGATCATGCCGGGCTTGCGGCCGTCGCCACCGTGCAAGCGCGGCCGACAGCTCCCGGTCCAACCCGGCCGCCCGGATGGTCTCGACGAGCAGCACCCCACCGGCATGCGACACCAACTGCCGGCCCGCCGCGTCGACCCGGACATGCGGATAGAACCCGCTACGATCGCTCACCAGAAAGGTGCTCCTGTATCCCGGCGGAAATGACCCTCAGCAAGTCAAATCCTCCCTGGTCAGGGGCACTTTTCGATTGATCAACACCCAGTCAGGCCGCTAACCCGTGAAATCTCTGGGTTAGGTTCAACCCGTCGTAGCAACACCGGCCCGTCGCACCGACTCTAGATGAGCGGTGAAGGCTTCGGCCGGCGTACGCCACTCGAGCGTCTTGCGCGGTCGGGCATTGAGAGTGGCGGCGACGGCGTCGAGGTTCCGGACTGTCCAACGGGCCAGGTCGGTCCCCTTCGGGAAATACTGCCGCAGCAACACATTGGTGTTTTCATTCGTTGCTCTTTGCCATGGCGAATGCGGGTCGGCGAAATAGACGGCTATGCCGCTATCGATCGTGAGTTGGACGTGCTGTGCCATCTCTGCACCTTGGTCCCATGTCAGCGACCGGCGCAGCAGTTCGGGCAGTGTGCCAAGTTGGGCGACGATTGCCTGTCGGACCGCCTCGGCGCCATGGCCGGCGAGCGGCGGCTCGTTCTTCTCTGGTGGGGTCAGGCCGAAGCCGTCCATCCGCGGTAGGTGCAACAGCATGGTGAACGGGTGCTGCGTTCCACCAAGGTGCCGATCGCGCGGACTTGTCGAGCCCGATGATCAGATCGCCTTCCCAATGGCCGGGTACTGCCCGGTCGTCGGCTTCGGCTGGTCGCTGGCTGATCAACACTTCCGGGGTGACGAAGCGTCTGCCGCGCCCGAGGCCGCGCGCGGCAGGGACACGTAACGCACGGCCGGTGCGCAGGCAGGCGGTCAGCTCACGCTTAAGCGCACCCCGGCCTTGGACGTAGAGCGCCTGATAGATCGCCTCGTGAGAGACCCGCATGGTGTCATCATCTGGGAAGTCGACAGGCAGCCGTCGGCTGATCTGCTCCGGACTCCAGGCGGTGCCCCACCGCCGGTCCTGACGCCTTCCGTGTCGCCGGCCGATCCACGGCACGTTCGGCCCCGGAATCGGCCGGCCGTCGGGATCGGTCACTGCTCCCGACAAACGATGCTGCACATATTCGCGCAGCCGCGCATTCATGGCCAACTTCGCCGGCTTGGGTCTGCCGGCAGCTCGTTCGGCCTTCCATTGAGCGGTCGTGGCCCGATACGTCAGCTGGCCGCCGCGCGTGCCCGCGTTGCGACGCAGTTCACGAGAGACCGTCGATGGAGCTCGCCCCAACCGCCGGGCAATGTCTCGCACTCCATGACCGGTTGCTTTCAACAACGCTATTTCGTCGCGTTCAGGAGATGACAGATATCGACCCGACGGTTCGGTGAGGCTGATCGGCGGCATGCCGACACCCTCACGAAACCAGCGTGTTCCGACCGGCGTTGACACACCGCAAGCGACAGCCGCTGCCTCGCTCTCTAGCCCCTCGGCAATCCGACGCCAAAACTCCCGCTGCACGCGTCGCTCATTGGTCCCCGGCCGACCAGGCGACCGCATGATCGGCCGTCCCGTCTGCGCCGCACCCCAACCTTTTGACCGTCCCACCGCTCACCCCATCCGTCAGGGTGTTGCGACGACCGGTTGAGTTCGCCCAATATACGTCCATAGCGTTCACCGACCGGCTGGTTGACGCCGGTATTGACCCATCCGTCGGTTCCGTGGGCGATGCCTACGACAATTCACTCGCCGAGTCACAGATCGGCTTGTTCAAAGCCGAACTGTTTCACCGGCACGGCCCGTGGCGCGACCGGGACCACCTTGAGGTCGCGGTCCTGGACTGGGTTGAATGGTTCAACACCGAACGAAGCCACGGCTCCATCGACGACTTCACACCCGTCGCCGTCGAGCAACTGCACCACCGCTACCGGGCCGGCCTCGCCGAGGCCAGCTGACACCAAACGAAGCCTCCAGACATGCCGGGGCGGGTCACCCCAGCAAACATGTGCGCTTTCGACCGACCCTCCCGGGCCACCGCAAACGCCCAAGGAGCTTCCCCCCTCCGGCTAGACACGGTGGGTGGGTGGTTACGCCGCTCGTTGAGCGTCGCGGTGGAGCGCTTCAAAGGTAGCTGGGCTGTTGTACCCGATGCCGGAATGGCGCCGGACAGGGTTGTAGAAGCCCTCGATCCGTTGAAAGATTTGCGCTGCCGAGGTCGGCTCTTGTGGGCCAAGCTTGGCGGTCGAGAAGTTCGCGTTGCATGCTGGACCAGAAGCTTTCGATCATAGTGTTGTCGACGGAGCTGGTGACCCGGCCCAATGCTGTCGAGCAGGCCGGCTTCCCGCAGCCGATGCCCGAAGATCCAGCTCGTGCAGACCGATCCGCGGTCGCTGTGACAGATGGTGGTGCCGCGGCCGGGTCGGTGGTTCCAGCGGGCCACCTCCAGCGCGTCGACGACAAGCTCGGAGCGAATGTGATCGGCGATGGACCAGCCGACGATCATCCGGGACCACACGTCGAGCACCGCGCAGCAGTAGACCTTGCCCTCGGCGGCTTGGATCCCAGCAGTCGTCGCAACACCGGGTGGAGGTGTTGGTCATGGCGGGTCCGAGGTACTCGAAGGCGCAGAAGGAGCTGTTCTTCCGGCTGATCGATCGCGGCGGGACCGTGCGGGCGGCGACAGCAGCTGCCGGTGTTCACGAAGACGCGGCTTACCGATGGCTGCGCCAGGCCGGTCTGTCGATGCAACGGGCGACGCCGCGCAGGTACTCCGAGCAGGACAAGGCGGAATTCTTCCGCCGGTTGGCGCTGACCCCCAACGTGTCCGCGGTCGCGCGAGAACTCGGCTTCACCCGTGTCGCCTGCTATGCGTGGGCCTACAAGGCGGGCATTCGCACGAGTGAGGCCCGTAGGACGAACCCACGCCGTGAGGAGTTCCTGCGGCTGCGCGCTTCCGGGTTGACCCGCGCTCAAGCTCGTGAGCGGGTCGGTGCGGACAAACGGTCCGCGACGGACTGGGACAAGGGCATCACGATCATCAACCGCGGCCGGGTCTATCCCGACGGTCGTGTCGTGCGCTACCCGTCGCTGTCGGGCTCGACACTGGCCGGCGTGACGCCACCGCGCACCGCCCGAGCAATTGGCGGAAGAGTCGATCTGGACCGGGTTGAGAAGGTCATCGACCCTCGCTATCTCAGCCTGCTCGAGCGTGAGCGGCTGCAAGATCTGCACCAGACAGGCCTGTCAATCCGCAAAGTCGCGGACGCGATGGGCCGCTCGCCATCAACGATCAGCCGTGAGCTTCGACGCAACACCGTGTCCACCCGCGGGTATCTCCTACACACGGCCCATCGGCTTTCGGTCACCCGACGAGCGCGACCACGACAGCCAAAGCTGCTGGCCAACCCCGAGCTGCAGGAGTTCGTGCAGAACAAGCTGGCCAAGAAGTGGTCGCCTCAGCAGATCAGCAACCGGCTCGTGAAGGACTTTCCCGATGCACCCGACATGCGTGTGAGCACCGAGACGATCTACCAGGCGATTTACGTCCATGCCCGCGGCGAACTCAAACGCGAGCTCGGCAGGCACCTGCGCCGCGGCCGAGTCACCCGCAAGCCACACAGGCAGCCCGACGCCCGCCGGCCCAGGTTCATCGACGCAATGACACCAATCACCGACCGACCGGTCGAGATCGAGACCCGGCAAATCCCCGGGCACTGGGAAGGCGACCTCATCATCGGCGCCGCCACCGGCTCCGCGATCGCCACCCTGGTCGAACGCACCAGCCGCTACGTCATGCTCGCCCACCTCGGCCGCGAGCGCGGAGCAGAAACGGTCCGCGACAGCCTGATCGCTACCGTTCGGGGCTTGCCCGAAGTGCTGCGCGGAACGCTGACCTGGCACCAAGGCGCTGAAATGTCCGAGCATCGCTCCTTCACCGTCGCCACCGACATGCAGGTCTTCTTCTGCGAGCCCGGCGCTCCATGGCAACGCGGCAGCAACGAAAACACCAATGGGCTGCTGCGCCAGTACTTCCCTCGCGGGACCGACCTGGCGCAACACACGCCCGAGCAGTTGCAGGCCGTCGCCAACGAACTCAACGGCCGACCCCGAAAGACGCTCGACTGGGACACCCCCACCGAACGGATCGCTGCTTTACTCAACGCGTCATAGCGCGACCGTTGCGACGACTGCTGGGATCCAAGCGGTGGGGTGTTCGGTCACGTCGGTGCACCACAGCCGATCCGGCCCGTCAGCAGCAACTTACGTTTCACCAGGTCGTCATGGACTGCGGCCGCCGGCCTGCTCCGCCGGGACTTGCGCGTCGCGCAGATGCCTTGGCGGGCGACGACCCGCAGCAGCCCGGCTGACTTCTTACGGTTGATCGCAAGGCCCAGTCCCATGGTCAGCTCGGCGTGCACCCGGGGCGCACCATAGGTCCCCTGGGAGGCGACGTGGATGTCGAAGGCCAGGTTCGCCAGATAGGCGTAGTCGAGGTCGGACTCCGTGGGTTCGGCTGCACGCTGCTGCCAGGCGTAGTAGCTCGAGCGGGGCACTCCCAGCAGCCGGCAGCAGACGGTAACGTCGAACCCGTCAACCGCTAGTTCGGCAGCCAGCGGGCAGCTCAATCTTTTGGAAACATATTCTCTCTGGCGAAATAGGCACTCGGACGTTTGAGGGTCTCGACCTCTATCCGCGCGACCCGCAGCTCCCGGCGCAGCCGCACCAGCTCTTCGCGCTCAGCACCCGTGAGCCCTTCCTTGCGGCCGGTATCGACGTCGTCAAGCGACATCCACCGCCGCAGGCACGATTCGCTGATCCCGAGCTCCGACGCGATCTGCGCGACCGGCTTGTCTTTCTGGCGGGCCAACTCCACGGCACGACGCCGGAACTCCGGCGGACGGGCAGCAGGCATGACGACCCCCTCTCCAAGACGATCATCGCCTCAGAACAGGTGTCCAACTAGCTAGAGGGGGGAAAGCTTCCACCCCTTTCTGTCGCGATGGACCCTCACTCTGCCAGGACGGACGACGCCGGTGCGTTGTGCAGCTCAGAAACCCTGGACCCACTGAGCTGCACCTGAGTAGAAGCTCGCCGTCGGCCTCGGCTGCGAGATCCGGCACGCGTCACGCCTCGTCTATTCGCGCGGCGTCTCGCTCGACGACCTTAGAGCTGCGACCCCGATAGGCCCCGGCTGTCGCACGTGCCCGCGCGCGAGCTGCCCCCAGCGCGCCGCTCCGCCGATCGGCCTGCCGCTCGCGATCGACGAGTCGCGCAGCACCTTCTGCCCTTACCCCGTGGCCGAGTGAGCCGTTTCCGGCTAATTGTTATGTCGATTAACAAGTTTCGCAATTGGCCGCTCGTTCATTGTCGGATATTGGCAAGTTGCGTCGGTCGACGTCCGCGCATTTGTAGGGGAGCCTCGTCCGTAGCCCTCTTGCAACGGTGCAGGAGTGAAACAACGGGAGATTTCATGACCTACCAGCCGGTCACCACCTCTGCGACCGCTCAGGAGCTTGAGGCTGCCTGGGCGACCGACCCGCGCTGGGCGGGTGTCCGGCGCGACTACTCAGGCGCCGACGTCGTCCGGCTGCGCGGAAGCGTTCAAGAGCAACACACCCTCGCCGACCGCGGCGCCCGCAAGCTGTGGGAGCTCGTCAACGTCGGGGACGACTACATCGCCGCACTGGGCGCGCTCACCGGCAACCAGGCCGTGCAGCAAGTGCGCGCCGGTCTACGGGCCATCTACCTGTCCGGCTGGCAGGTCGCGGCGGACGCCAACCTCTCCGGCCAGACCTACCCCGACCAGAGCCTTTACCCCGCCAACTCGGTGCCTGCGGTCGTGCGCCGGATCAACAACGCGCTAGCCCGCGCCGACCAGATCGAGGTCGCCGAAGGCACGCCCAGCCGTGACTGGTTCGCGCCGATCGTGGCTGACGCGGAGGCCGGCTTTGGTGGCCCGCTGAACGCTTATGAGCTGATGACAGCGATGATCGTCGCCGGTGCCGCGGGCGTGCACTGGGAGGACCAGCTCGCCTCGGAGAAGAAGTGCGGCCACCTCGGCGGCAAGGTGCTCATCCCGACCAAGCAGCACGAGCGCACGCTCAACGCCGCCCGCCTCGCCGCTGACGTCGCCGGGGTGCCGTCGGTCGTCATTGCCCGCACCGACGCGCAGGCCGCAACTCTGCTCACCAGCGACGTCGACGAGCGCGACTGCGAATACCTCACGGGCGACCGCACCAGCGAAGGCTTCTACCAGGTGCGCGGCGGCATCGAGCCATGCATTCGGCGGGGCATCGCCTTCGCCGAGTACGCCGACCTGCTCTGGATGGAGACGTCCGAGCCGGACCTCGAGGTCGCGCGCCAGTTCGCCGAGGCCGTGAGAAAGGAGCACCCCGACCAGCTGCTGGCGTACAACTGCTCGCCATC
Organism: Frankiaceae bacterium; assembly: GCA_965199805.1. Taxonomy (GTDB): domain Bacteria; phylum Actinomycetota; class Actinomycetes; order Frankiales; family Frankiaceae; genus DATAZK01. The sequence continues at coordinate 3,021,038 of CBDATO010000001.1, forward strand.
GTTCAACTGGCGCAAGCACCTCGACGACGCGACGATCGCCAAGTTTCAGCGCGAGCTGGGGCACATGGGTTACAAGTTCCAGTTCATCACCCTGGCCGGCTTCCACGCCCTCAACTACTCGATGTTCGAACTGGCGCACGGCTACTCCGAGTCGGGCATGACCGCGTACGTCGAGCTGCAGGAACGCGAGTTCGCCGCCGAGTCACGGGGCTACACCGCCACACGCCACCAACGCGAGGTCGGCACCGGCTACTTCGACGCCGTCAGTACGACCGTAAATTCGCAGTCGGCGACCACCGCGCTGGCCGGCTCCACAGAGGAGGCGCAGTTCTGATGCCGCCGAAGCTTGCGCCGTCGGCGCGATGGCATCTCGACGTCCTGGGCGAGGAGGGTCCCCGCTATGCGGAGATCCTTACCGCTCCGGCGCTCGAGTTCGTCCGCGCGCTGTGCCGCACCTTCGAAACCCGGCGGGCGGAGCTCCTCTGCGAGCGTCACCGCCGGCGCCGCACCGGTCAGTTGCCGGGCTTTCGTTCCGAGACGGCGCCGGTGCGCGCCGATCCCGATTGGCGGGTGGCCCCGCCAGCACCTGGCCTGGTCGATCGGCGGGTGGAGATCACTGGCCCGCCCGACCCTAAGATGGCGATCAACGCGCTTAACTCGGGTGCGAAGGTGTGGATGGCTGATCTCGAGGACGCCACGTCGCCGACGTGGGCGAACGTCGTCGAGGGCCAGCTGGTGCTGAAGGAAGCGATCGCCGACACCCTCGCCTTCACCAGCCCGGCCGGCAAGGCGTACGCGCTCGGCGAGGAACTAGCCACCCTAGTCGTCCGTCCGCGTGGGTGGCACCTCACTGAGAAGCACCTGCGCCTCGACGGCGCCAGCGTCTCCGCGTCGCTGGTCGACTTTGGCCTGTTCTTCTTCCACAACGCCAAGGCGCTGATCGAACGCGGCGCCGGGCCATACTTTTACCTGCCGAAGCTAGAGAGCCATCTCGAGGCACGGCTGTGGAACGACGTCTTCCGTTTCGCCCAGAACCACCTCGGCATCCCACACGGCACCATCCGCGCCACGGTGCTCATAGAGACGATCACCGCGGCATTCGAGATGGATGAGATCCTGTACGAGCTGCGCGACCACTCCTCCGGGCTCAACGCAGGCCGCTGGGACTACATCTTCAGCGTCATCAAGAACCTCGGTGACCGGCCAGAGTTCGTGCTGCCCGACCGGGCTTCGGTCACGATGACAGCGCCGTTCATGCGGGCATACACCGAGTTGCTTGTGGCGACATGCCACAAACGGGGCGCCCACGCAATCGGCGGCATGGCGGCACTCATCCCGAGCGCCGACCCCGTCGCCAACGACTCCACCTTCGCCCGAGTCGCGCAGGACAAGCGCCGAGAGGCGCACGACGGCTACGATGGCTCGTGGGTCGCCCATCCAGGGCTGGTGCCGGTCTGCCAGGCCGAGTATGATGCCGTCCTCGGCGAGCGCCCCAACCAGCTCGAGCGGCTCCGTCCCGACGTTCGCGTCACTGCCGCCAACCTGCTCGACGTTTCTGCAACCCCCGGTGCCGTGACCGCGGAGGGCGTCCGAGCGAACGTCGCGGTCATTGTCGGTTACCTGGACGCCTGGCTGGCCGGCACGGGCGCCGTCGCCTTGAACGGGCTAATGGAAGACGCGGCCACCGTCGAAATTTCCCGCAGCCAACTATGGCAGTGGATACAACACGGCGTTTCACTCATCGACGGTCGCCTGGTCACCGCTGAGCTGGTGTGTGACCTGGTCGCAGATGAGCTCGCCGAGTTGGCGAACAGCGGCGCAAACGCCGACCGTCTGGAGGTCATCAGGCGGCTGATAGAGGAATCAGCGCTCGGCCAACGCCTGCCGTCCTTCATCACGAGCCTGGCCTACGGTCGGTATCTGCGCTGAGGTAACCAGGCCGCGTCACCTTGCCGCCGACGTCCACGCGTTCGATGTTGCCGTTGACGTGCGGCCGGTCAGGACGGGTGCATTTGGCGTTATGGTCGCGGCGTGAGTGTCGACGGCGCGGCGCAGTCGGGGGTAGCGGGGTTGTGTCGTAGCGAATCTCGGCGCTGGCACGCGGCTCCGTACGTTGTGAGACGGCGCGATGATCGACCGCGCAGCTTTGGACGGGGACGACCACTACGACGTGGGTCGACATAGGTCGAGGCCATCGGCCATCTCACCCGACTCACGTGCAACGGCCTCTTTGTGGGCTTACACAGCCGCCGGTCGCGATGCGGCGGATGGACATTGATGAGTTGGGTTTGCCTTCTACGATCGCTCAGCTGGCTCGAGCCGAGTGGCGCGTGGCGTCGGTGCCAATACCGAACCTCATGGCTTTGGCAGACCGGTTTGGAGTCGTCGCCATTGTCTCGGTCGGTCGAGACGGCGGGTCAGGACGCGTTTAGCACCTAGCCTTTCGGCGGCATGCCCGTCGTCGTTGTCAACACGGGTCTTTCAACCGACAGGCCGCGCTTCTCGCTCGCACACGAGCTCGGTCACATGTGATGCGCTCCCTGCCCAATGCAAATCCTGAGCAGCAAGCGAATGAGTTCGCTAGCGAGCGGCGACTGCCGGGCGACGAAGTCGCCTCAAACTTTACCGGACTGACCACACGACACTTTCCCCTCTTAACAGAGTTGAAGGCGAAATGAATCCCCCCGGCATGTCCGGAGACTCGATTGGTTGACTATCCGGCCTCGGGAAGGTCGGTTTGTTGACGGTAGTAAGCCTGCTCGAGCTCGACTGGTGGCAGGTCGCCGTTGGTCTGCAGCAGCCGGTGGTGGTTGAACCAGTCGACCCAGTCCAGGGTGGCGGCTTCGACGTGTTCGACGGTGCGCCACGGGCCGCGGCGGCGGATCAGTTCGGTCTTGAACAGTCCGATGACGGACTCGGCGAGGGCGTTGTCCAACGCGTCTCCGACGGCTCCGACGGACGGTTCGACGCCGGCGGCGGCGAGGTTTTCGGTGTAGGCGATTGAGGTGGATTGCTTAGGTTCAACCCGTCGTAGCAACACCGGCCCGTCGCACCGACTCTAGATGAGCGGTGAAGGCTTCGGCCGGCGTACGCCACTCGAGCGTCTTGCGCGGTCGGGCATTGAGAGTGGCGGCGACGGCGTCGAGGTTCCGGACTGTCCAACGGGCCAGGTCGGTCCCCTTCGGGAAATACTGCCGCAGCAACACATTGGTGTTTTCATTCGTTGCTCTTTGCCATGGCGAATGCGGGTCGGCGAAATAGACGGCTATGCCGCTATCGATCGTGAGTTGGACGTGCTGTGCCATCTCTGCACCTTGGTCCCATGTCAGCGACCGGCGCAGCAGTTCGGGCAGTGTGCCAAGTTGGGCGACGATTGCCTGTCGGACCGCCTCGGCGCCATGGCCGGCGAGCGGCGGCTCGTTCTTCTCTGGTGGGGTCAGGCCGAAGCCGTCCATCCGCGGTAGGTGCAACAGCATGGTGAACGGGTGCTGCGTTCCACCAAGGTGCCGATCGCGCGGACTTGTCGAGCCCGATGATCAGATCGCCTTCCCAATGGCCGGGTACTGCCCGGTCGTCGGCTTCGGCTGGTCGCTGGCTGATCAACACTTCCGGGGTGACGAAGCGTCTGCCGCGCCCGAGGCCGCGTGTCGACGACGCTTGAAAACGAGGCCTTAGCGACGGTCGAAAACGAGGCCACCCCAACAGATTGGGTGGGTGATCTCGGTGGAGGACTGGGCGTTGATCCGGCGGCTGGTGGCGGACGGTGTGCCGCGGCGGCAGGTGGCCCGGCAGCTGGGTGTGGGCCGGGCAACGGTGGATCGGGCGGTGGCGTCGGACCGGCCGCCGAAGAACGAACGCAAACCCGCGCCGACGGCGTTCAGCCCGTTCGAGGGCCGGGTGCGCCTGTTGCTGGCAGAGCATCCGGAAATGCCGGCGACGGTCATCGCCGAACGGGTCGGCTGGACCGGGTCGATCACCTGGTTCCGCGACAACGTGCGGCGGCTGCGGCCGGAGCATCGCCGTCCGGACCCGGCTGATCGTCTGGTCTGGGAGGCGGGTGACGCAGCGCAGTGCGACTTGTGGTTCCCACCGAGGCGGATCGCGCTGGAGGACGGCTCGACCGCGCTGCTGCCAATGCTGGTGATGGTCGCAGCGCACTCAACGTTCATGGTGGGCCGGATGCTGCCGACCCGGCGGACCGAGGATCTGCTGCTCGGCTCATGGAAGTTGCTGCAGCAGCTCGGCCGTGTCCCGCGCCGTCTGATCTGGGACAACGAGGCCGGCATCGGACGCGGCAACCGGCTGGCGGCAGGTGTCCCGGCATTCGTCGGCACGGTCGCGACCAGGATCGTGCAGCTGCGGCCGTATGACCCGCAGTCCAAGGGCATCGTCGAACGCCGCAACGGCTACTTCGAGACCTCGTTCATGCCGGGCCGCAGCTTCACCTCGCCGGCGGACTTCAACGTCCAGTTCGGCGACTGGCTGCAGCTGGCGAACCAGCGGATCGTGCGGACCATCAAGGCCCGGCCGGTCGAGCTCATCGACGCCGACCGGGCCCGGATGCTGCCGCTGCCGCCGATCGCACCCGAGCTCGGCTGGCAGCACCGGATCCGGCTCGGCCGCGACTACTACATCCGCGTCGCCGCAAACGACTATTCGGTCGACCCGGCGGCGATCGGAAGAATGGTCGACCCCGCTGCTGACCTGGACCGTGTCACGGTCCGATTGGACGGTCGGCTGGTCGCCGACCATGCCCGGCGGTGGGCCCGCGGCCTGACCGTGACCGACCCGAAGCATGTCGAAGCCGCCGCCGTCCTGCGCGGCCAGTTCCGCACCGCCACCGCGGCTCCGGCCGCCAACGACCTGCATCGCGACCTCGCCGACTACGACCGGGCGTTCGGCCTGCTCGCCGACGGGCAGGTCGCCTGATGCCCGCCAAGACGACACCGGACTCGATCAAGCAGATTGCCTACCTGTCTGCCGCGTTGAAGGCGCCGCGGATCATCGAAGCGGCGCAGCGCCTCGCCGCTCAGGCCCGCGACTCCGGATGGACCCACGAGGACTATCTGGCCGCCGTCCTGGAACGCGAGGTGTCAGCCCGCAACGCCTCCGGCACGCAGCTACGCATCCGCGCCGCCGGCTTCCCAGCGACCAAGACGCTCGAGGACTTCGACTTCGACGCCCAATCCGCGATCCGCAACGACATCACCGCTTTGGCCTCGACTTCGTTCCTGACCGAGGCCCGCAACATCGTGGTGCTCGGCCCGCCCGGCACCGGAAAGACCCACTTGGCGACAGCACTCGGCGTCGCCGCAGCCCGCAACGGCCACCGCGTGCTGTTCGCGACCGCCACCGAATGGGTCACCCGCTTGACCGACGCGCACCGCAGCGGACGGCTGCCGCAGGAACTGGCCAAGCTGCGCCGTTACAGCCTGATCGTCGTTGATGAGGTCGGCTACCTGCCGTTCGAGCAGGACGCCGCGAACCTGTTCTTCCAGCTCGTCTCATCCCGCTACCAACACGCCTCGCTCGTGCTGACGAGCAACCTGCCGTTCTCCGGCTGGGCCACCGTCTTTGGCGACCAAGTCGTCGCGGTGGCGATGATCGACCGGATCGCTCACCACGCCGACGTCCTCACGCTCAAAGGCGCCAGCTACCGGCTCCGCGGCCGTGGCATCGACAGCCTCCCAAGCATCCGGACCCAAGACCCGGCAGACTGAACCCGGCAACCGGTGGCCTCATTTTCGAACGTCGCAACGGCCCCAGATTCGAGCGTCGTCGACAGCCGCGCGCGGCAGGGACACGTAACGCACGGCCGGTGCGCAGGCAGGCGGTCAGCTCACGCTTAAGCGCACCCCGGCCTTGGACGTAGAGCGCCTGATAGATCGCCTCGTGAGAGACCCGCATGGTGTCATCATCTGGGAAGTCGACAGGCAGCCGTCGGCTGATCTGCTCCGGACTCCAGGCGGTGCCCCACCGCCGGTCCTGACGCCTTCCGTGTCGCCGGCCGATCCACGGCACGTTCGGCCCCGGAATCGGCCGGCCGTCGGGATCGGTCACTGCTCCCGACAAACGATGCTGCACATATTCGCGCAGCCGCGCATTCATGGCCAACTTCGCCGGCTTGGGTCTGCCGGCAGCTCGTTCGGCCTTCCATTGAGCGGTCGTGGCCCGATACGTCAGCTGGCCGCCGCGCGTGCCCGCGTTGCGACGCAGTTCACGAGAGACCGTCGATGGAGCTCGCCCCAACCGCCGGGCAATGTCTCGCACTCCATGACCGGTTGCTTTCAACAACGCTATTTCGTCGCGTTCAGGAGATGACAGATATCGACCCGACGGTTCGGTGAGGCTGATCGGCGGCATGCCGCCACCCTCACGAAACCAGCGTGTTCCGTGTGCGGTCAGCGTGCTCGGCGATGAACCTCACGAGCGCAGGTGTGGCCGGTCGAGTTCTGTCGGCGACGCGTGAAAACTGACCCCGTGGCGTCGCATGAAAACTGACCCCCTCGGCTGACTCTGGCGGCTCGTCGAGCCAGAGGAGAAGGGGATGTTGAACGTGGAGGACTGGGCTGAGATCCGCCGGCTGCACTTCGCCGAGGGGATGGCGATCAAGGAGATCGCCCGGCTGTTGGGGATCTCGAAGAACACGGTGAAGGCCAAGCCCGCCGCGGACGTGCCGCCGAGCTATGAGCGGGCCGGGGCGGGGTCGGCGGTGGATGAGTTCGAGCCGCGGATCCGTCAGTTGTTGCAGGCCGTGCCGACGATGCCGGCGACGGTGATCGCCGAGCGGATCGGCTGGATGAGGGGGATGACGGTGCTGACCGGTCGGGTGCGGGAGCTGCGGCCGGCGTATTTGCCGCCGGACCCGGCCTCGCGGACCGCCTATGTCGCTGGTGATGTCGCGCAGAACGACTTCTGGTTTCCCGACATCACGGTGCCGGTCGGGTTCGGGCAGGTCCGCACCGCCAAGGCGCTGCCGGTGCTGACGATGGTGGCGGCGTATTCGCGGATGCTGTTCGCCCGGCTGCTCCCGTCCCGGACCGCCGAGGATCTGTATGCAGGCTGGTGGCAGCACCTGTCCCGGCTCGGGGCGGTGCCACGCACGCTGGTCTGGGACGGGGAAGGCGCGGTCGGCAAGTACGCCGGCGGCCGTAACCAGCTGACCGTCCAGTGTCATGAGTTTCGCGGCACGCTGGGTGCGAAGGTGCTGGTGCTTCGTCCCCGCGACCCGGAAGCAAAAGGAATCATCGAACGGGCGCACGACTATCTGGAGCGTTCGTTCCTGCCGGGCCGCAGCTTCACCAGCCCGGATGACTTCAACGGCCAGTTGCAGGACTGGCTGGATCTGACGAACCGGCGGCGGCGTCGGGCGTTGGGCTGCGCCCCGACTGACCGGATCGGCGCGGACACGGCGGCGATGCTCGCGTTGCCGCCGGTCGCTCCAGTGACGGGATGGCGCTGGTCGGGCCGGCTGGCACGCGACTTCTACGTTCGTCTGGACGGCAACGACTATTCGGTGCATCCGCAGGTGATCGGCCGGCGGATCGACGTGCAGGCCGACACCGAACGGGTTCGGGCGTTCTGCGACGGCCGTCTGGTCGCCGATCATCAGCGGGTGTGGGCCCGGCATCAGAGCCTGACGCTGCCCGAGCATGAGACGGCTGCCAAGGCTTTGCGCCGCGAACACCTGGGGCTGGTCCGCCCGGCCGCGTCCGAGCAGCTGCAGGTCGAGGTTCGCCGCCTGGGCGACTACGACGCCGCCTTCGGCATCGACCGCACGGGCGAGCCGCACGGGACGGTGGCGTGATGGCGCCGGCCAAAACCCCGGCCCGTGACACCGCCGCCGAGCTCGCCTTCCTGACCCGGGCACTGAAGGCGCCGAGGCTGCGTGATGCGGTCGAACGTCTCGGTGAGAGGGCACGGGCCGAGAGCTGGACGCATGAGGAGTTCCTGGTCGCCTGCCTGGCTCGCGAGGTCGCGGCCCGCGACAGTCACGGCGGCGAGGGCCGCATCCGAGCGGCCCGACTCCCGGCCCGCAAGAGCCTGGAGGAGTTCGACTTCGACCACGCCCGCGGCCTGAAACGCGAACTCGTCGCCCACCTCGGCACGCTGGACTTCATCACCGCCAAAGACAACGTCGTGTTCCTCGGCCCACTCGGCACCGGCAAAACCCATCTGGCCACCGGGCTGGCGATCCGGGCCTGTCAGGCCGGGCATCGGGTGCTGTTCGCCACCGCCAGCCAGTGGGTCGACCGGCTCGCCGCCGCCCACCAGACCGGACGTCTGCAAGAGGAGTTGATCCGCCTGGGCCGCTACCCGCTGCTCGTGGTCGACGAGGTGGGTTACATCCCCTTCGAACCGGAAGCGGCGAACCTATTCTTCCAGCTCGTCTCCTCCCGCTACGAACGAGCCAGCCTCATCGTCACCAGCAACAAGACCTTCGGCCGGTGGGGTGAAGTATTCGGTGACGACGTCGTCGCCGGCGCCATGATCGACCGGCTCGTGCACCACGCTGAAGTGATCGCCCTCAAAGGCGACAGCTACCGGCTCAAAGGCCGCGACCTCGGCCGTGTCCCCACCGCTGCGGCAGGTGACCAATGAACATCCCGCTGCACACGGCCGGGCAGGTCGCCGACCACCTCGAGGCACTCGCCCGCCACACCTGCCAGCCCGACACCGTCGCCGACCCCGCCGACCTCGCCCGGCTGCTCGCCGAACTCACCCGAGCCGCGGACTGCCTGCCGCAGCTACTCACCCAGCTCGTCCGCTGGATCGACTGTCTGCACACCCACGGCCGGCTGACCGCCGACGACAGCACACCCGGCGAACACGTCACCGCGGCACGAGCCGCGCTACGAGCGGCGGCCCGGGCCGCCCAACAGCTCGCCACCGGAACCGACAATGCACATCAACACACCGCCCAGCTGGCACTCGCCCGCTGACCGCAACACAAGATCACAACCATCAGGGGGTCAGTTTTCAACCGCAGCCAAAGGGTCAATTTTCAGCCGCTGTTGACAAGTTTGGCCGCGAAGAAAACTGAAGCCGCCTTCAAGATCTCATTCGCTCGGCGCAGCTCGGCGACCTCACGCTTGAGCCGCTTGATCTCGGCAGGCTCCTCGCCCGTTAACCCCGGCCGGCGGCCGTCGTCGACCTCGGTGCGGCGCACCCACTTGCGCAGCGTTTCCGCGGTTCCGATCCCGAGCTTCTGCGCCACCGCAGTGATCGCCGCTCACTGCGACGGGTAATCCGGCGTCACCTCAGCGACCATCCGCACCGCACGCTCCCGCAATTCCGGCGGGTACTGACTGGCTCGTCCCACAGCTCCATCCTCCTCAAGGACTGGAGCCTCCGGACTCACCGGGGGGATTCAAAATGGCTGCTAGTACACGGTCGCCTGCAAGATGCAGACGCCCAGCTGTATGCACAGGCGCCGCTTAGCGCGATCTTTGTGACGCCGACCTCACATGCGGCAAGGGCCGCGGTGGCGACAATGCGCCGTTCGTGCGCAACGGCATCTATCCTGTTTGATCGAAAGTGCTATAGCGCCAGGAGTCGCAAGATGGCCTAAGCTGGCGTCAGTGCTCAGTGGATAGCCGATCAGCATGGCCCTTAGGGCCCGTGGGCGTTCACCGACTCCGGCTACGTCGCCTAAGACGATGTCGCTGGCCTGCGGACCATCTTGGATGGCCGCAGGCGGCTACGCAGGACGCGTCATCGCCGCCGCCGGCGCCGCACCCGACCCCCAGGTCGGCGGCGAGCGCCGGATCGAAGTCCCCGCCTGGTGGCGTTGTCAGAGTAGTCCGGTGGCGGCTTTGCGGAGCTGTTCGGAGCGGGCTTGATGGTCATGCAGGCGGGTAGGAATCGCTTCCTCCCGTGCGAGCATGGAAGGCAAGGCCCCTTCGAGTTGGCTGTGGTCAGAGACCGCCAGCCTCGAGTTGGCTGTGGTCAGAGACCGCCAGCCTCGAAAGGAGCCCCACCTGTCTCGGTGAAGCCGTACGGGTGGGAATTCGAGTGAGCAGAACTGGGGAACTTCACCTGAGCGCCGTCAGCGCCACGGGCCCGCTGAGCGCTCCGACCTCAACGACCCTTTCACCGGCTTCTGTCAGGACGACGACGAGTCAGGCGGCGAAGCTGCCGCTGCCTTCTAGTGCCCAGATTCGGCGAAGGGGGCATGCTCACCCGCCCAGGCGAGCATCCGCCGATAGCCGAGCGCCGGCAGTTTGTCGGCGACATGCGCGTGGACCCGACCACCGCCCGTTTCAACCACGGCCAGGTCGATCGTGTCGCGATCTGGGTCGCCTCCTATGACGAAGTCGTACTGTTCTGCGAGCATGACCACTGCGGTCGCCTTTCCATCCAGGGTTACGTGGACGGCATCGGCCGGGTTTGATGGCTCCTCGCGATGGAGCGTGGTAACTGCTGCTCGACATGGATGAGCGCCTGGGCCTGAGATGAGGCCTGGGGCCTCATGATTCGTGGTGTGTGGACACGGATTCGGGAGGCCTCAGGTGCCTGTTCAGAGTGGTGCTGCGACAACGATGTTGGGACTGCCGGGCTTCGTCTTGCTCGGCGTTTCGGACGTCGGCGGTGAGTCGAGCAGACCGTCGAGACGACCGCCGATGTGGTGGGTTGCACCGGCTGCGGCACCGTCGCCCGGCTGCATGACCGCAGGTTGGTGCGGGTGCGGGATCTGCCGGCCGGCGGCCGTCCGGTGGTGCTGGTCTGGCGCATTCGCGTCTGGCGCTGCACTGAGGCGGCTTGCCCGGTCTCGACGTGGTCTGAGCAGTGCGAGCAGATCCGGCCGCGGGCGGTGCTGACCGAACGCGCTCGCCGTCAGGCCTGCCATCGCGTCGGTCGCCAAGGGCACACCGTCGCGCAGGTCGCCGACGACCTCGGCGTCGGCTGGTCAACGGTGATGGCCGCGGTCCGCGAGTACGGCCAGCCGTTAGTGGCTCTTCAAAGTTGAGGGGGATTTGGGCCCTCGGCACTGGTTGTCCGGCGTGATTGCCGGGTGCAGTGAAACCGTACTCGGCGGCGTTGGTTCTGCAGGTTCTTAAAGCCGAACGCGACTCTGGCGGCGTCTTTGATCAGCCGGTTGACACCTTCGGTGCCGGCGTTGGTCACGCGAGTCTCCAGGAAGCCGAGGATCTCAGGCCACCAGTCGTCGACGGTCTGCGCGAGCCTGCTCGCTTCGGGTAGGTCGGCGACGAGCACAACTTCGTGGAAGCGGTGCAGACGGTCGGCGATGGTGTGCCGGTCGCGGGCCGCGAGCAGCATGCGCAGCCGTTCTTTCACGGCCCAGGCGGCGGCGATCTCCTGCGTCGGATCGCCGGCGGCGAAGGCCCCTTCCAGCCGTTGCAGCCCTCGGGTCGACAGCCGGTTCCCGGCCCGCAGCAGCAGCCGCCGATTGACCCAGGCCGGGTCCGATTTGCGGCCGCGACGCCCGAGCTGCTCCCGGGTCGCCCGCTGCCGCACGTCAGTGACCATCTCGTTTCCCAGGCGCACCAAATGAAAGTGGTCGGCGACGATGCGGGCTTGCGGCAAGGTCTGCTCAACAGCGCGGCGGTAGGCAGCGCACGGGTCGATCGCCACGATCTGCACCTGAGCCTTCCAGACATCGCCGCGGGCATCGAGCCAGTCGGTGACGGCGGCCGAGCTACGTCCTGCCGACTGACCAAGCAGCCCACCCGTGCCGGACAGGTCCACAAAGTTGGGTCTCGAACATCTGCAGCCGCACCCATCCGCCTGACGGCGATCGAGTCCAGCGGGGCCGTCCCCGCCGGGTCTCATCAATTCCCAGCACCCGCGGCGCATCCGGTTCGGTAAGCAGCTCATCGGCATGAGCGACGAACGCGGCGTGAGCGATCGGCCAACTCATCGGCAACTTGGCCGTCACCGCCGACACCGACTGGCCGGACCCGATCGCCGCACCGGCAGCGCGCCGGCACCGGCCGGTGAGGCGAGTTCCGGCCGGTAGCTCATCGATCTGTTCGGTGAACGCCTTACGCGGACACCAAGGCTGCACACACCGGTACTGCCGCTTATGCCAGCGCACCGCAAGCGGCGCCTCGCCATACGGCAGGTCCTTCGGCCGGGTCGTGCGCCGCTGGCGCAGCACAGTCGAGAACATCCCACATGCCGGGCAGGCCGACGCGTCCGGATCGGTGGTCACCACATGCACGACGCGGACGCCGTCATCGTCGTGTTCGACCCGGTCAACAGCTACTCCGGGCAGGCCGAACAAAATCGTCGTACCGTTTTCCACGCTCGCGGTTCCTTTCACCAGCTGCTTCAAACACAGCCAGTGTCAAGGGACCGCGAGCCCTCAGCTCACAACACGAACATCGTGTCCCGCTTCCCCCTCAAGTTCGAAGAACCACATTCTGAAGGTCGTAGTCGCACCCTCCTTACCCGATTGGGCGGTCACCCGTGGCATCCAGATCAACCGTCACCGCGCCGCCGGCGTTCTGCGCGTGCGGCCCGGCGGCCTTCCGGACCCGGCTTTCGACTCGGCACGGGCCCTGCCGCTGACAGCGTGCAACTGGTCGGGTCGGCGGCAAGGCCGGCGATGGGTCGAGAAGCCGTCGGACTTCAAGCCACCCGGCCGAACACATCCGGTGCGGCCCGCACCGTAAGAATGTCCGCCAGGCAATCACCACCCAATGCGAGCGTCGCCGCTAGATGACCACCTTGTTTGATCGTGCCGGGCCAGCGGCCGCCGTCACCATGTCAACGCCGCCGACAGCTCACGGTCCAAACCGACCTTGCCCCGATAGTGGACACCGGCTGACGACATGCCGCGTCGACCCGGACAGGCGGATAAAAGCCGTTACGATCCATTCGCCAGAAAGGTGCTCCTGCTAGGTACGGACCTGACCCTAGACAATCGCATCCCTTCTGCTCAGGGCACCCCGCGTGTGATCAACACCCGGGACAGCACTTAGATTCGTGAGATCTCCGGTTTAGTTCAGGTCGGAGGTAAGAAATGACAGGATTGCGGTGACTGTCTGCATGGGGAATTGAACGTGCGGATAGTGTCCGGCGTTTTCAATCATCTTCAGATGCCCCAGAGTGGGCGGGAGCGACGCCACGATCGCCTCGCCCTCAGCCTGCGGGGATACCCAATCCGGGTCCAGTGTTCCCTCGAGGACAAGGACGGGACACCGGACGTTGCCCAGCTGGTCGCCGGCGTCGGCCGGGGATGCCTGGACCATCTTTTGCAGGGCTTTCATCCGGCCGGGCTCGCGGAGCATGGCGTCGATCTCGGCCCGGCGGGCGTCCCAGTCGGCGGGCTTAAGTCCTGGGTAGGCGCCGTCCAGGTAGTTGAGCCATGCCGGGACGCTGCCCAGGAAGCCGGCCCGAAGCAGACGCAGCGCGCCGCGCCTGAACGGGGCGACGCGCAGGTCTGATAGGCCGGTCTGCTGCTTGCGGGTGAACGGCGCCAGCTCGATGGCGGCCGTGACCAACGAAGGCTCCCGTGCGGCGACGATGGTGGCGGCGCCACCCGCGATCGAGTGCCCGATCAGCACGGCCGGGCTCCCGAGATGGTTCAGCAGGGCGATCAGGTCGCCGGCGATATCAGTGCGCGAGTAGCCGTTCCATTCGGCACTGGACTCGCCGCAGCCGCGCAGGTCTACGGCGGCGACCCGGTACCCGGCCTCAACCAGGGTCGGCGTCATGAAGCGGTAGGCCCTGCGGCTGTCGCCGATTCCATGCGCGAGCACGACTAGCTTCCCAGCCGCGCCAGCCACCTCGTAGGCAAGAACGCCGCCGTCAACGGTCAGATACTCGGTCAAGCCAACCTCCCGGGTCGATTGAAAGTGTCGTCTGACCTTGTGTCACTTACCGTGCCGGTTCGGCTTGCCCGAGTGCTGAGCACCGGCCAGGCCACTAGCGAATGAGCCGGCGGCCGAGGTCATGCAGCGCGCGCGTTGCCCGCGGAGCTACCTGTGGGGCGATTGCTCAGCGGAGTCTATGCATGTGTCAACCGAGCAAGGATCAGGCGCGTCGGCGCACCGACGCTGTGCCAGCACGGCTGCTGGCACGGTCATGGCTGCCTCAAGACCTGCCAGTAGCGAACAAGCTTCACTGATCGCGGTCACGACCGCGCCCCTTACAGCCGACTAGATGTAGAGCCCGGGGACGTTGGTCAAGCGGGTGATCGGTGGGACCTTCCCGATTGCGGTGTGCAGCCTGTGGTGGTTGTACTCGTGTAGCCAGCCTGGCAGGGCGTTTCGACGCGCGTTTTCGCTGCGGTAGAGGCGGCGGAATGCCCAGCCGTCGGCGAGGGTGCGGTGGAAGCGTTCGATCTTGCCGTTGGTCTGCGGCCGGTAGGGCCGGGTTCGTTTCGGGGTGATGCCGAGCTCGGCGCAGGTGTCGCGCCAGAGGTGACTGCGGTAGGCGCTGCCGTTGTCGGACAGCACCCGCTGGGTCGTGACGCCGCGGGCGGCGTACCAGGCGACGGCCCGGCGCAGCACGCCGGTGGCGGTAGCGGCGGTTTCATCGTCATGGACCTCGGCGTAGGCAACGCGACTGTGGTCATCGATGACGGTGTGCACGAAAGCAGTGCCCAGCACTGGTTCGTGGTTCTTGGTGCGCGGTCTGCCGGGGGTTGCGGCCCGGTTGCGGTTGCCCTGCTGGCGACCGACATAGCGCCAGCCGCCACCGTCGGGAATGTTGCCGAGCTTTTTGACATCGACATGCAGCAGGTCACCGGGCTGGGGATGTTCGTAGCGGCGGACCGGTTCGCCGGTGGCCCGGTCGACATGGGCCAGCCGGTTGATACGGCACCGCACCAGCACCGCGTGCACGGTCGAGGCGGGCAGGCCGAGCTCACCGGCGATGGCGACCGGGCCCAGGCGCCGCTTCCACCGCACGTGCACGATCTTGCGGACGGTCGGCTGCGGCGTCCGGCGGGGACTGTGATGCGGCCGTGACGAGCGGTCCGCCATGCCGGCCACGCCGAACTGACGGTAGCGGCCGGCCCACCGGCTGGCGGTCGGCCACGACACCTGGAACCGTTCAGCGGCCCGGGCGACGGGCCAGCCGTCCTCGACTATCAACCGGGCCAGCTTCAACCGGGCTTTTGGCGTCAGCGCAGCGTTAGCGTGGGACATGAAGACCTCCTGGTGGCGGAGCGGTTCCTTAGACAGCTCCACTCCACGCCGGGAGGTCTTCGCCTTTCAAGATCCGTCAGATCGTGTCGTCACACGCCCTCAACCAACGTCTCTGGTCAGTACAACTAGATCACGGTCTCGACCGCGGCTTGGTGTGGCACAGGCCCTTCAGCTCGGCGTGGCGGTGCTTCCGCAACTTCTCGCGACCGCTCGTGCGTCCGCCTGGAGTGAGACACTCGGTGAAAATCGCCCTCCGCGGCAATGGGCAAGTTCGATCACATTGCCTTTCACGGTTGTGGCTCCGTCCGCCATTTCGGCCGCGAGACCGGGGTGACGGATGCCTTGCTTGGACTTGCCCCGGCCGCCCGTCTGTTACTCGTGAGGTACAGGCGATGTCCTGGCTAGCCCGGATGTTGCACGCGTCGGCTGAGTATCTTGGTTGGTAAGGCCGCGTGGTTCGGCGCTGACTTTCCAATTGTGGGCGCGGCGGTTGCCCGGAGCGTCCGGGTGGCGCCGTTCCTGCGGTGTTCTTTCGGTCGTCGGATCTCCGGCTTGGGCCGCTGGTTAGCCGGGTGCGGCGGCGGCGATGCGGGTGAGTCCGTTCTGGATCAGTCGGCTCCAGCGGTGCCCTGCGGGTAGGTGCAGCATCGTTCGGCGGGCGTGGCGTGAGATGCGTCCGGCGGCCGAGAACAGCCGGTGCCGCAGCCGTTTGTGTTCCCAGCGGCGGGCCTCATGGCCGGTGAAGGCGAGCATTTGGGTCCAGGCGATGAGGTCGACGGCAAGGCCGACGATGGCGAGCCAGATCCGGTTCTGGTTCATGCCTTGCAGCGGCAGGTTGCGCAGGCCGCAGTCCTTGGCCTGACGGATCCGGTCTTCGCAGCGGGCCCGGCGCCGGTGCCGCAGCTCGAGGTCGGCGAGTTGCCCTGTCTTGGTGTTGGTCGCGAAGGCGGTGATGCGGTTGCCGTCGATGTCGGTGATGCGTAGCTGGGCACCTGGGTGAGGCCGTTCGGAACGAACGATGACCCGCATGCCTTTCGGCCACCGGGTCAGGTCGAGCAGGCCGGTGAGTTCGGCGACGAACGCCCCGTCCCGCAGACCGCCTTGTGAGTCGTAGGCCGGCGTCCACGCCGCTGCCGGAAGATTTCGGATGAGCTGCTCGTCACCGCCGGCCAGCGTCCACCCGACAGAAAACCCGAGGCCACGGGCCGATAGCCAGTCCAGGAAAGCATGGGTGCCGCCGGCGCCGTCCGCGCGGATCAGGACTTTGCGGCCGGGCCGGCGCCGGCTGATCCCGGGGGTCTGGGCCAGCGCCTCGCGGACCACAGCAACGTGGTCGGCGGCGGTGTTCGACCCGGCCCGCCCCTCGCGCAGCCGGCCGGCGACCATCTCACCGGTGCCGTCCGGGCCGTGGTCAACAAAGCCCAGCAGCGGATGGTGGCCAAAGCCCATCTTGAACGTCGGCGTCGCGCCTTCCTTGTCCGAATGCGCGGTCACCAACGTGGCGTCCAGATCGACCGTTACCGTCCCGGCAGCGTTCGGCGCATGCCGGCCGGCGGCTTTCCACACCCGGCGCCGGACCGTCGCCCGCGCCGTGCCGATCGCCGCCAGCACCCGGTCGGCATCGCCGGCCAACAAGGCGATCGTGCGTGACACCGTGGCATCGGAGGCGACCCGGCCGAACGCATCCGGCGCCGCCCGCACCGTCGCAATGTCAGCCAGGCAGTCACCGCCCAGCGCCAGCGTCACCGACAGATCTATCAGCACCTTCGCCGGATCATGCCGGGCTTGCGGCCGTCGCCACCGTGCAAGCGCGGCCGACAGCTCCCGGTCCAACCCGGCCGCCCGGATGGTCTCGACGAGCAGCACCCCACCGGCATGCGACACCAACTGCCGGCCCGCCGCGTCGACCCGGACATGCGGATAGAACCCGCTACGATCGCTCACCAGAAAGGTGCTCCTGTATCCCGGCGGAAATGACCCTCAGCAAGTCAAATCCTCCCTGGTCAGGGGCACTTTTCGATTGATCAACACCCAGTCAGGCCGCTAACCCGTGAAATCTCTGGGCTAGATGCGAAGCCCACGGCCGGTCGAACGGAGGGTGCTGTCGCGTCGCGAAGGGCCGTACTGGTCGCGTTGAAATCAGGGGTGCAGGCCCGTGGCAGCAGCGCTTTGGCTCTGACTGATGCTGGGTGCTTCAGGTCACACGTCTCGTCAGCTTCCAAAACGTCGAGTCCGATTCGCGCTCAATAGGACTTCGCGAGGACGCAGGCGGCGCTCACAATTGTCAACAAGTGCACGCACTGTTTGAGTCGCCCTGACCTGCGCCTGCGTGGATTCCGCTTTGTAAATCTCAGCCAAAGCGGAACCCACGGCGAGGCTGAAAGGCGGCAGCTTGCTCGTATCACACGTCGACGGCTTGGCCGGTCGGCATGCGTTCCAGCGGCGTCTGCTGCATTGGTCGAGGTTCGCTAAGTTAGCCGACGAACATCCGAGCAGGCTAGGGACGCCCGGGTCACGAAACGGCGGGCGGTGCCTGGGCCGGGAGGGCCGGGACGGTGGCCAGGGTCTTGGCGTCGGCAATTTCGCTGCCGGCGTCAGGGGCTCCGGGGTGCCACTTGGGCTCGGCGCTATCGGAGGCCTGCTCGGTTGCAGCGGCACGGCGGATGGCGGTGGGCGGTGCCTCCGCCGGAGCGGCCGGGACGGCGGACAGGGTCTCCGCGTCGGCGATCTCGCTGCCAGCGTAAGGGGCTCCCGGATGCCACTTAGGCTCGGCGCTACTGGGTCCGTGCTCGGTTGCGACGGGGGTGTGGACGTTCGACGGGGTTGTCGAGGCAGCCGAGGCGTTCGCTCCTACCAGCGCGAGACCTCCGGCCACCAGGCTGGCGGTTAGCGTCGCGACGGCACGACTACCGCGCCGTCCGGAAGGAGTCGCCGGGCTAAAGTTCCCGGGTGAAGCAGGGTTGAGCGTCATGGTCGTTCTCCTCGGGAAGGAAAGCACCTATCTGGTGCGCCTTTTAGACGGGCCAGACCGTCCGGGAGGTTGCACGGTGGCCCGCAGACGCCCATGGCCGGCAGTCGGTTAGCTCCGGGTCTGTGTGCAGACTCGGCCGCCCGGCGGGTCATTACTCTCGGAACCGTCTTAGGACCGTGCAACCGTCGGGCAGGGCCAGCCCGTCTTACTAAGGTGAAGACAGAGACACACTCTTGAGTGCGGCAACTCGGGACAGCGAGTTTCATGACTTCGTCGTGCTCCGTCGGACAGATCTGTTGCGGACGGCGACGCTGTTGGCCGCCGGTGACCGGCACCAAGCAGAAGACCTTGTTCAGCAGACGTTGACCCGGCTCTACCTGGCCTGGCCACGCGTGCGCGTGGCGAAGAACAGGTCCGCGTACGCCCGGCGGGTTCTCGTCAACGTCCTGATAGACGAGGCCCGGCGCCCATGGCGACGTCGGGAGCAGTCTTGGGCCGAGCCTCCGGAAACCTTTGCGCCGAGCGCAGGGCAGGACACTTCAGCAGGACCGCTCGACGAGCTGTGGCCGGCGCTCATGGCCATGCCGCCGCGCATGCGGGCCGCCGTCGTACTTCGATACCTGCACGATATGACGGTGGACCAGACCGCCGACGCATTGAACTGCTCGAAAGGCAATGTTAAGAGTCAGACCGCCCGCGGCCTGCAGCACCTGCGGGACGCTCTGGGCGTCGAGCTCGACGGGGTCTCGTACCAAAACGACACAGTCACTCTCGATTGCCCACCCACCAACCCCGCTGCACCCGTGCAGCAGGTCCCCTGGAGCGCAGCATGAACGTTCACACTGTTCTGTCCGACGCCGCCGAGCATCTGGTCGACAACGGCGTACCGACGGACCAGACCGTCCGCGGTGATGTAGAGCGGGGCCGCCGCGCACTTGCCAGCCGCCGCAGCCGCCGTAGCCGCCGAGGCATTTCGGCTTTCGGCCTGGCGGTGATCGCCGCTGCCGGCACGGCCGCCGTGACGCTTCAGGTGCCAGACAGCTCTGCAGTCGCAGGAGCCGCTGCGAGCCCATCTGTCTCGGTCGCGCCAGCGATTCGGCTCGTCGCCTATACGGGGACTCAGCCCAAAGGATTCTTTATCGATCGGGTGCCGGACGGCTGGGTGTTGCAGACGACGGACGCGTATGTTCTCACCCTCACACCGCGGGGACGTCAGATCGATCCGCAGGTGGACCGCCTGCCGGGCGAAAGTGAGGCGTTTCTGTTCGACGGCAAATTGGCGGTGACTTTGTTGTCAAAAGGTGCGACCAGACCGATCGACGGCGTTGCAGTAAAGGTCGGCGCGACCAACGGCCTGCTGACCAACGCGAACTCCTCAGGGACCAGGACGCTGTTCTACGACGATGCAGCCACCGGACGCACTGTTGTCGTCCAAGTCCCTGGTGCGCTCCGATGGACCGACGAGCAAGTCGCGGACTTCGCTCTAGGCGTTCACGTGACCGGCGAGGCTGCAGCCGGCAGCGGCTGACGGAGGGCCGGGCACGCTGACGGGCAACGACCCACGTTCAGTCGTCGTCGGCGCCTCGGACCCGGCTGCTCACCAACGTCCGGTCGTGCATCGCCGCGTGTGCCCCGGCGATAAATTGGGCCCTGCGCCATTTCGGACAGGACTCCTGGCGCCCTGGGCGACACGGATGTCTACGACCCGGTCACCGGCATGGCCTCCTGGTGCTTCCCTGCCCACTCGCAACGCGCAGGGTTCTCCGTTGGCCGTGCCGCTCGGTGACGGTTTCGAAGAACCTTGCGCAGTTGCACGTGTGGTCACCTGCTCGCAGCTTGCCCGATGTGACGAGCTGCTTGTTCTCACTCGTTCTTGGTCGGATCAGCTGAACGTGGTGTCACTTGAATCTGGTCGATGGCGTAAAACAGTGTGATGCCAGCGACCGCGACCAGCATCAATGGGGGCCAAGCCAGTCCGAGCGACGTAGCGATCGGGTAGCTGATGTTGCCGATCGCGAGACGGCGGACAGTCTGTCGACCTAACGCGTCGGACATTGGTTCGTTCAGCAAATGGTGGTTCACCATGCGGTGCAGCATCAGGATGAAGCTTAGCCCGGTGCCAATCGTTGAGATGCCGTAGAGACCGACGGCCCAGCGCGCGTCCGCACCGCCGGCGCGGATGTATGCGGCGAGTGTTGATGTCGTGAAGGGCAGCGTCGTTACAAACATCAATAGAAGCAAATTCTCGAACAGCAATACCCGATCGATGTCTTTTATTAAACCGAAGACGGCGTGGTGATTGACCCAGATAACGCCAATAACAAAGAATGTGACGGCGAAGGCCGCAAAGCTGGGCCAACGTTGGCCGAGCTGGTGAGCCAGATCGCCGCCCGTCTCGACGCGTAAGTCCAGCACCAGCAATGTGATGGCAATTGCAAGCACCCCATCGCTGAAGGCCTCTACGCGCCCCTTACTCATGACGGCTGACACAGCTATGTCCTCACCTGCTCGGAATATCCCTGTTTGATGGCCGTCGGGCGCGCCTCAACTCGATAATTGCGGCTCTACGCGGCTGAGCGTGGTAGCCGTCTTTGGATTCGTGCCGTGGGGGCAGTGTTCCATTCGACTCCGCAGTTGAGCAGTAGCCGGAGCCGGTCGTTGTCGACGTTGCGGAACCCGTGCCTCGATCGCTTGAGCTTCTTGACAGGCAGGTTGACTGCTTTGGTCGGGCCGTTGGACGCGCCGTCGGTGTCGAAGTAGGTGAGCAGCTCCTCCCGCCAGGCATCGACGGTGCGCGCCAAGCGGTGCAGCTCGGGCACGCCTGTATCGGCGCAGAAGGTGAGCCAGCGATGCAGCCGGCTGGCGGCGTGACGACGGTCGGCCGAGCCGTGCAGCACTAGCCGTAGGTCCTGGGCGGCGATCCAGGCTTTGCCGACTTGCTCGGTGCGGTCTCCGGCGCCAAGGCCGGCAAGCAGCCGGTCCCAGGCATGGAACGACAGGTGGTCAGCGCGGCGGCGCAGCAGTCGGCGGATGCCATAGAGCGGCTCACCACGACGGCCCCGATGACCGAAGGCTTCTTGCTGGACACGGCGGCGGACGTCGTCGACTGCGGCGTAGCCGAGCCGGACGAGATGGAACGCGTCCAGCACCCGCACCGCGGCCGGCAACCCGAGGGTGAGCGCTCGGGCGTAACCCCGGTAGGGGTCGAGCACGGCGACACCGATTCCGTCCCGAAAGTCGGCCGTCTGGGCAGTGATCCAGCAGCTCAGCGCGGTTGCGGAGCGTCCCGGCACGACATCCAGCAGCCGGGCTCGCTGACCGGTCAGGTCCACGATGCCGGTCGCGAAGGTCGTCGACCGGCGGGCGTTCGAGGCCTGAAACGCAGTCTCGTCCACACCGATCGCTGCCACGTTCTGCAGCCGCGTTGGGTCGTCGACTAACGGCTGGCCGTACTCGCGGACCGCGGCCATCACCGTTGACCAGCCGACGCCGAGGTCGTCGGCGACGTGCGCGACGGTGTGCCCTTGGCGACCGACGCGATGGCAGGCCTGACGGCGAGCGCGTTCGGTCAGCACCGCCCGCGGCCGGATCTGCTCGCACTGCTCAGACCACGTCGAGACCGGGCAAGCCGCCTCAGTGCAGCGCCAGACGCGCTTGCGCCAGACCAGCACCACCGGACGGCCGCCGGCCGGCAGATCCCGCACCCGCACCAACCTGCGGTCATGCAGCCGGGCGACGGTGCCGCAGCCGGTGCAACCCACCACATCGGCGGTCGTCTCGACGGTCTGCTCGACTCACCGCCGACGTCCGAAACGCCGAGCAAGACGAAGCCCGGCAGTCCCAACATCGTTGTCGCAGCACCACTCTGAACAGGCACCTGAGGCCTCCCGAATCCGTGTCCACACACCACGAATCCGGCTCTTCGCAGTTGAGGGTGTAGTGGTTGGCATGTCGTTGGCCGGGTGGGGTCGAGGTCCTTCGAGGATCGGTAGTTCTCACGCTGCCGATCTGAAGGACCTCGACGTTGCCGGACGCTACCTTCGCTTGCCTTGACCTGACCACGTTCTGCCGATTGAGTGAACTCGGCCTACAAGTCACTGGCCAACGAGTCGAGCTCGACCGTGCGGTGCTCGTGTGCCGGGTCCTGGAGCTGGACGAGGACGCCCGGTGGTGCCGCCGGTGCGACGGCGACGGCGAGGGCGTGGTGCGTGATTGTGTGATCCGTGAGCTGGCGCACGAGCCGTTCGGCTGGCGGCCTACCCGGCTGCACGTGACGGTGCGTCGCTACCGGGGCGCCGACTGCGCCCACGTCTGGCGGCAGGGGACCTCCTTCGCGGCCGAGTCGAAAGGCCGGCTGTCGCGCGGCGCTGACAGCGATCGTGTGCTAACATCTGACCGTCGCCCGGGTCGCCGAAGCGCTTGGGGCGTCGTGGAACACCGCCAACATTGCCGTCCTCGACGAAGGACGCCGGGTGCTGATCAGCGACCCGGCCCGCTTCGACGGTGTCAAGGTAATCGATGTCGATGAGCACGCCTGGCGCCACACCCGCAAGGGCAACAAGTACGTCACCGTCATCATCGACTTCACCCCGTTCCGTGAGGGCACCGGCCCCTCTCGGCTGCTGGACATGGTCGAAGGCCGATCCAAGCAAGCGTTCAAGGCTTGGCTCGCCGACCGCCCCGGGGGCCTAGCGCGACGCCGTGGAAGTCGTGACGATGGACGGATTCACCGGATTTAAGACCGCCACAGCGAGGAGCTACCTGAAGCGGTCGCGGTGATGGACCCCTTCCATGTGGTCGGCCTCGCCGGGGACGCCCTGGACCAGTGTCGGCGCCGGGTCCAGCAGCGCCTGCATGGCCACCGTGGCCGCGCCGATGATCCGCTCTACCGCGCGCGGCGGACCCTGCACCGGCGAGGGTCTGCTCACCGGCAAACAAAGAAGCCGCCTCGTCGCGCTGTTCATCGGCGACGTCCACATCGAGGTCGAAGCGACCTGGGGATCTACCAGCGGATGATCAGCGCCTACCGCGAACCCGACAAGGCCTAAGGGGCTCTTCGCAGCTGAGGGTGTAGTCGCTGGCGCGTCGTTGCGGGCCGCAGGGTCGAGGTCCCCGAAGGCTTGAGGTTCCTACGCCGTCAAGCTCGGAGACCTCGACATGCTCGACGCTACGTTTTCGCGTCCCGACCTGGACGCGTTCTGCCGGCTGGACACGCTCGGCCTGACAGTCGTCGGGCAGCAGCTCGACGGCCAGCGGGGGGTGCTCGCGTGCCGGGTGGCCCGGCCGGACGACCGTGAGGCGCCGGACACCTGGTGCCGGTCGTGCGGATGCGCGGGCCGGCCGCGGGACACGGTGACCCGCCGGCTGGCGCACGTGCCTTTCGGCTGGCGGCCAACGGTGCTGCTGGTCCGGCTGCGCCGCTACGTCTGCACCGGCTGCGGCCGGGTCTGGCGCCAGGACCTGGACCGGGCGGCGCCGGCACGCAGCAAGTTGTCGCGAGACGCAGTGCTGTGGGCGCTTAAAAGCCTGGTGATCGACCGGTTGTCGGTCGCCCGGATCGCCGCCGCACTCGCAGTCTCCTGGCACACCGTCAACGACGCGGTCCTTTCTGCGGGCCGACAGTTGCTCATCGCCGACCCGAACCGGCTCGACGGCGTGCAGGTCATCGGCGTCGACGAACACTGCTGGCGGCACCCGCGAGGCACGCAGGCCCGGAACGTCGAACGGTTCGTCACCGTCGTCATCGACTTAACACCGGTGCGCGACGGCACCGGCCCGGCGCGGCTGCTGGACCTAGTCGCCGGACGCAGCAAGGCGGTGTTCCGGGGTTGGCTCGACGCGCAGACCGAGGCGTTTCGCGCCGGCCTGCAGGTCGTGGCGATGGACGGC
This sequence comes from Frankiaceae bacterium, assembly GCA_965199805.1. Classification (GTDB taxonomy): domain Bacteria; phylum Actinomycetota; class Actinomycetes; order Frankiales; family Frankiaceae; genus DATAZK01. The sequence continues at coordinate 3,045,017 of CBDATO010000001.1, forward strand.
TTCACCGGCTTCAAGACCGCCACCAGCGAAGCGCTGCCAGACGCCGTGGCCGTAATGGATCCCTTCCACGTCGTCGCCCTCGCCGGCGACGCTCTGGAACGCTGCCGGCAGCGGATCCAGCAACAGACCCTCGGTCACCGCGGCCGTGCCGGCGACCCGCTCTACGGCATCCGCCGCCAGCTACGCACCGGTGCCGACCTGCTCGCCCCGCAGCAGCTGGACCGCCTCGACGCCGTCCTCGGCGTCGAGCAGCACCTGCCGGTCGCGCTGACCTGGAGCACCTACCAGCGGATCATCGCCGCCTACCGCCAACCCGACCGCAGCAAGGGCAGAAAGGCGTTGGCCGCGCTCGTCCACAGCTTGCGCCGCGGCGTCCCCGCCGGGCTGCCCGAACTGAAGACGCTCGGCCGGACCCTCAACCGGCGAGCCGCCAACGTCCTGGCCTACTTCGAGCGGCCCGGCACCAGCAACGGACCGACCGAGGCCATCAACGGCCGGCTCGAACACTTACGCGGCACCGCCCTCGGCTTCCGCAACCTCACCCACTACATGACCCGGGCGTTACTCGACTGCGGCGGCTTCAGACCCGCCCTACACCGTCGTCTGCGATGAGCCGCCAAAGGCCGCGAGCTCATGCTGAAACTCATCGACTCCGTCAGCCACAGCTTCCCCGCCCAGCTCATCGAGATCACCACCCTCGGACGGACCCTCAAACGCAGAGCCGCCGACGTCCTGGCCTACTTCGACAGCCCCGGCACCAGCAACGTCCGACCGAAGCCATCAACGGGCGACTGGAACACCTACGCGGCAGTGCCCTCGGCTTCCGCAACACCACCCACTACATCGCCAGAAGCCTGCTCGAGACCGGCGGCTTCAGACCCCGGCTACACCCTTATTCGTGAAGAGCCAAGAATCCTGAGGCCCCAGGCCTCACCTCAGGCCCAGGTGCTCATCCATATCGAGCAGCAGTTACCACGCTCCAACGCGAAGAGCCGGTGAAGCGCAATGACCGATTTGCCAAGGACGGGTTTGCCCCGGGTTCAGTTGACTCTGACGGTGTGGTGATCAGGCCTCGGTTGCGAGCTGATCGTGGAGGAGTTCGAACTCCATTGGGGTGAGGCGGCCGAGGCGTCGCTGGCGGCGTCGGCGGTGGTAGGTCTTCTCAATCCAGGTAATGATCGCCAGGCGAAGTTCCTCCCGGGTGTCCCACCGCTGCCGGTTCAGGACATTCTTTTGCAGCAGTGCGAAGAAGGATTCCATGGCGGCGTTGTCGCCGCACGCGCCGACGCGGCCCATGGACCCGACAAGCCCGTTGTTGGCAAGGGTCCGAACATAGGACCGGGAGCGAAATTGTGACCCTCGGTCGGAATGGACAATTGTGGAGGCCGGTGAACGCAGGCCGATGGCGTTACGGAGCGCCGAGACGGCAAGGCTTGCTTTCATGCGCGAGTCGATGGAGTAGCCGACGATTCGCCCCGAATGGCAGTCTTTGATTGCGCACAGGTACAGCCGGCCCTCGGCGGTGCGGTGTTCGGTGATGTCGGTCAGCCATTTGACGTTCGGGGCGTCGGCGGTGAACTCCCGTCCGCCGCCGGTGGTGGCGAGCAGGTCGTCGTGCACCGGCGGTCCTGCCCTGCGGTTCAGGCCGCGTTTCTTAGAGTGCAGTGACCAGATGCGTTGGGCTGAGCACAGCCGCTGCACCCTGTTCTCGCCGGCGGTGATGCCGTGGTCGGGCAGTTCGTCGGCGACGAGGCGGTAGCCGAACTCGGGTGCGTCGGCGTGGATGTCGAGCGCAGCGTTGATCAGATGCGCATCCGACCAGTCCCGGTCGGTGACCGGCGACATTTTCCACCGGTAGAAGCCTTGGGTGGAGAATCCGAGCACCCGGCAGATCAGCGTGACGGCAATGCCGTCAGCGGCCAATTCAAGGACCAGCGGGTACGTCTGTGAGTGTCGGGACTGGCATCCCGGGTGGGTGCTGCCAGGGTCGGTGACGGCGAGCGTGAAGTGGCTCCGGGTATATCTGGCCGTCGTCAGGCGTGCCTTGAAAATGACGTGTCCTTCGCCTCGCCGGCACCGACCCGAGCATCGAGTGGCTTGATTAGGAGCTTGGCCGCGACAGCGTGCCTCATTACAGATTTGCCCTATCGGTGCTGCACCCGGGTCGATTCAGCGTCTCGACGAGGGAGCACTGCATGGAATGCACCGCCGAGGTCGACGCCGTCATCGGCATTGACACCCACCCGAGACACTCACACCGCCGCACTGACCGACGCAGTCGGCCGGCAGCTCGCGACCCTGGTCGTCGCAGCCGACGCCGAGGGCTACCAACAGCTGCTCCGATGGGCCGCACAGCAGGCGCCTGGACCGCGGGTGTTGTGGGCGGTTGAGGGGACCCGCAGTCATGGCGCCGGCCTCACCCGGGTGCTGCACCAGGCGGGCGCCGACATCGACGAGGTCGACCGGCCGACCCGCCGCGCCCGACGCAACGGCAAGAGCGACCCGATCGACGCGCTGCTGGCAGCACGGTCGGCGCTGACGAACGACATCCGGCGTCAGCCACGCGCGGACGGAGCCCGCGAAGCGGCACGACTTCTGCTGGTCGAACGTGACCGGCTGGTGCGCCACCGCGCGGCAGTCATCAACCAAATGCGCGACCTGGTGCTCACAGCGGCTGATCCACTGCGCGCACGGCTGCGCAGCCGCTCCATCGCCGGCCTACTCGCCGCCTGCCACAGCCTGCGTCAGCGCTCGAATGACGACCTGGACACCCGCGTCCGCATCCAGTCCCTTCGCCGGCTCGCCCGCCGGGCCAAAGCGCTCACCATCGACGCCAACACGATCGAGGCCGACCTGCAGCGCCTCACCGCCGAGCACGTCGGACAACTGCTCGCCGAACCGGGCATCGGTGCCATCACCGCAGCGCAGCTCTGGGTCAGCTGGTCACACCCCGGCCGGATCCGATCAGAAGCCGCGTTCGCTGCGCTCGCTGGCGTCAGCCCGCTGGAGGCCAGCAGCGGACAACGAACCCGGCACCGACTCAACCGCGGCGGTGACCGGCACCTCAACCGAGCGCTGCACCACGTCATCCCGACGCGGCTGTCGACTGACCCGGCCAGCCGCGCCTACGTCACTCGCCGCATCGCCGAAGGCAAGACCCCGCGAGAGGCGCGGCGATGCCTCAAGCGCTACCTGGCCCGACGCATATGGCGTCTCCTCGAACATCCCGCAGCCGTCCCGATCGCCGCTTGACAGACCATAGGAGCGTCATTTTGGGGAGATGTCCTTGGCGAAGTAGGCCGCCGCCCGGCGCAGGATCTCTACCTCCTGCTCGAGCAGCCGGACCCGCTTTTTGGCCTCACGCAGCTCGGCGGATTCTGAGGTGGTCGCACCGGGGCGGACCCCGTCTTCGATGTCGGCCAGGCCCAGCCAGCGGTGCAGGCACGACTCGGAGATGCCAAAGTCCTTCGCGATCTGGCTGATCGGCGCCTCGCCCTTGCGGGCGACCGCGACGACGTCACGACGGAACTCAGGTGGAAAGGCCTTCGGCATGCTGCTGATCCTTCCAGCGAGGAGCGATCCTCACAGGCAAGGAGTCAACCGAACTGGGGGCAGTCCCAACGGCACGTTTGATGCGATCCTGACCCAATTGCAGGCGACGCCGACGCTGCGGGGGCACTCGGGACCGGAACGTGTCGGTGGGCTCCACGATCGCGCGTGCACCGGCGCTGCGCGACCGCAGCCCGCCTCGACGCCACCCGTATGGATCAGGCGGCTCAGCGCTCCCCCGGGGGCACGATCGAATGCGCGAACCGGCCTGATGCAGGTCTGGAACCTGCAGCTCACGGCATCGGCCAGGCCCGCACTGGCCTATCCGTGAAATTCAGACTCTGTTCGACGGGCAGGGTCGGCCGCTGGCGTCTTGACCTGCGCTGGACATACGAACGACTTTCGATGCTTGGGCCGCTGATGGCCAGCCTGTCCGTCTCACGGCAAGAACCGGGTTGTCCCCGCACCCGCCGTACGCACTACTCGGCGATACTGCCACTCCGGCCGAGCCCACCGCCAACACCTACTCGGCCGCTGCAATACTGCCATGATCTCTGAACCGTCAGCCCAGATCAACGACCGCCGCCGCGGCTCCAAAGGCGGCCGACCCGTCGACTTCGCCGCCGACCACTATCGCCGCCGCAACGTAGTCGAATGAGCCTGCCCGCGCTAAGGACGGGCGAGCGATCTCCACGACCCCCTACAACACGCACGCCGTCAACTGGCGCGGTAGAGTGTGTCTCGCAGCTATCCTCATTTGCTGCGCACGATACGAGAAACACGTCTTGTGTCCCGACGCAGATGCGATGGCGTATCGCTGACAGGGCCACGAGGTTCGCCAGCCGAGGACGCCTTAGGGCTTTCCGCGGACGGATCGGGTGCGTCTGCGGCTCGGAGGCCCCGCCGTCACGGCAAACTGAGTGTCGTAAGCCTAGTTGGTGCCAAACACTGCGTCGGACCACGCCGACACCGCGGCAAGCTAGCTAGATTGCCGGGGGGTTGGGGTTGCCTACGCCAAATCGTGAGGAGAATGATGTGATGGCATTATGTGATGGCCGCGTTGTCGTGGTGACGGGAGCCGGTGGTGGCATCGGCCGATCGCACGCGCTGCTATTTGCCCAGGAGGGCGCCAAGGTCGTCGTCAACGATATCGGTGGTGCCCGTGACGGTAGCGGCACCTCGGCCGGACCCGCCGAGCAGGTCGTCGACGAGATCAACCAGTTCGGCGGCAAGGCGGTTGCGCACACCGAAGACATCTCCACCTGGGATGGCGCGAAGAGCCTGATCCAGCTCGCCATCGACGTCTTCGGCACCGTCGATGTACTCGTCAATAACGCCGGGATCCTACGCGACCGGATGGTGGTGAACATGACCGAGGCCGAGTGGGACGCGGTTATCAAAGTGCATCTCAAGGGCACTTTTGCGCCGTCGCACTTCGCCGCTGAGTACTGGCGGGAGAAGTCGAAGGCGGGCGACCTGGTCGACGCGCGAATCATAAACACGACGTCTCCGTCGGGCATCTTCGGCAACATCGGCCAGGCTAACTACGGCGCCGCCAAGGCTGGCGTCGCCGCATTTACAGTGATCACCTCGCAGGAGTTGGGGCGCTATGGCGTGACTGTCAACGCGATCGCTCCTACGGCGCTTACTCGCATGACCGACGATCTCGAGATTACGGAGGGGCTGACCCAGGAGCAGAGGCACGTCCTTGGGCCTGACTCCGTTTCGCCGCTGGTCGTGTGGCTTGGCAGCGACCAGTCGTCTGGCGTCACCGGCAGGGTATTTGGCATTGCCGGCCCCAAAGTGTCCCTGGCCCAAGGCTGGGCGTACGGGCCAAGCTTTGACAGCGGCGAGATCCTCTCGCCCAATGAGCTTGGGAAAGTTGTCCCTGGCCTAATCGGGCAAGTCACAAGCGATGCCAGCTAATTGGCTTTCGCTAAACGAAAAAAATAAGCGGCATCAGGCCATGTCAGTGCAGCTGAGCGTGCAACGGTGCTGCTGGACGCCCGCACATCGTTAGTGAGCGCGTCGTCGGCGGCCGCAGTTGCCCACCGCGGCACTCGGCCTCAACGGGTCCTCAAGGAGCCGTGCACGCATGGGCACGTCCACGACCTAACCCGGCTCTTCGCAGTTGAGGGTGTAGCAGTGGGCATGTCGGTGCCCGGTTGGGGTCGAGGTCCTTCGAGGATCGGTAGTTCTCACGCTGCCGATCTGAAGGACCTCGACGTTGCCGGAGAGCAATTGTCAATACCTGTGGAATGAAGATCGTTTAGGCGGCTTCGGCGGGGGCTGGTTCGGCCGCTGTGGCGGCTGATGCCGGGTCGTTGTCTTCGGGTCGTTCGACGAGCTTGCCGGCTTTGAAGACGGCGCCGGCGCGGACGAGGGCGACGAGGTGGGGTGCGTTGACGGCACGCCAGCGGGCTTGGGCGGCTTCGATGAGCTTGAACGCCATCGCCAGCCCAGCTGCCTTACTACCGGGTCCGCGGGTGACCTTGGTGCGGTGCCGGACGGTCGCGAATGTCGACTCGATCGGGTTGGAGGTGCGCAGGTGGATCCAGTGTTCGGCGGGATAGTCGTAGAACGCGAGCAGCTCACCGAGGTCGTCGGTGAGCTTGCCGGCGGCTTTTGGCCACTTCGTGGCGTAGGCATCGGCGAACGCCTTCGCGGCTCGGCGGGCGTGCTCAGCGTCTTCGGCCTGCCATATCTCAGCCATGGCTTTCTTCGCTCCGGGGTGGGCTGACTTCGGCAACGCGGATAGCACGTTGGCGATCTTGTGGAACCAGCAGCGCTGCTCCCGCGTGGCTGGGAACACCTCACGCAGCGCCGTCCAGAAACCGAGCGCCCCGTCACCGACGGCGAGCACCGGAGCGGACATGCCGCGGCGGGCGCAGTCACGCAGCAGGTCAGCCCACGACCCGGCGGATTCGCGGTAGCCGTCGGTCAGGGCGATTAGTTCCTTACGACCGTCGGCCCGGACGCCGATCAGCACCAGCAGGCACAGCCGTTCGTCGGCCAGGCGGATGTTGACGTGGATGCCGTCAGCCCACAGGTAGACGTAGTCGACGCCGGAAAGGTCCCGGGCGGCGAACGCCCGCTGCTCGCCCTGCCACGTTTCGGTCAGCCGGGTGATGACCGGTGCGGACAGGCCGTGCGAGGAGCCGAGGAACTGCCCGAGCGCCGGACCGAAATCGCTGGTAGACAGTCCGTGCAGGTAGAGCAGCGGCAGCACCTCGGTGACCTGCGGCGTCTTACGCGCCCAAGGCGGCAGGATCGCCGAGCTGAACCGCTGCCGTTCGCCGGTGTCCGGGTCGACGCGGCGGTCGTTCACCCGAGGTGCGGTCACCTCCAGAGCACCCGCCGCGGTCAGCACCGTCCGCGGCTGCGCGGTGCCGTTACGGACCACCAGCCGCCGGCCCGTCTCATCGACCTGGTCGGCGAACTGGTCGATGTAGGCGTCGACCTCCGCCTGCAACGCCGTCACCAGCATCCGGCGGGCGCCCTCACGCACGATCTCATCGATCAACGACCCGCCGGCAACACCGGCGGCTTCCTCGGACAGACCATCGGGGACTACGGTGAGCACGGGTCGTACCCTTCCGACCGGCGTTGCCGCGCCGATCTTGCTTAAGACAGCGGAAAGATCACCGGGAGGGTACGGCCCCACCCCTCACCGGCGGGCCCATCCACAGGTCTCAAGCATTGCTCGTTGCCGGACGCTACCTTCGCTTGCCTTGACCTGACCACGTTCTGCCGATTGAGTGAACTCGGCCTACAAGTCACTGGCCAACGAGTCGAGCTCGACCGTGCGGTGCTCGCGTGCCGGGTCCTGGACCGCGACGATGACGCCCGGTGGTGCCGCCGGTGCGGCGGCGAGGGTGTGGTGCGGGACCGGGTGATCCGCGAGCTTGCGCACGAGCCGTTCGGCTGGCGGCCTACCCGGCTGCATGTGTCGGTGCGTCGCTACCGGTGCGCCGACTGCGCCCACGTCTGGCGACAGGAGACTTCCCTCGCGGCTGAGCCCAGAGGCCGGCTGTCGCGCGGCGCACTGCGCTGGGCGTTGACCGCGATTGTGTGCCGGCACCTGACCGTCGCCCGGGTCGCCGAAGCACTCGGGGTGTCGTGGAACACCGCCAACGACGCAGTCCTGGCCGAAGGGCGACGGATGCTGATCGCCGATCCGTCCCGGTTCGACGGGGTGGCGGTGATCGGCGTCGACGAGCACGCGTGGCGGCACAGCCGCAAAGGCGACAAGTACGTCACCGTCATTATCGACCTGACCGCGGTCCGGGCGGGGACCGGCCCGGCGCGGCTCCTCGACATGGTCGAAGGCCGCTCGAAACAGGCGTTCGGGACATGGCTGGCGGCGCAGCCGGCCTCCTTCCGCGACGGGATCGAGGTCGTCGCGATGGATGGGTTTACCGGCTTCAAGACCGCTGCCGTCGAGCAGCTGCCCGACGCCACCGCGGTGATGGACCCCTTCCATGTCGTCGCACTCGCCGGTGACGCGCTCGACCGCTGCCGGCAACGTGTCCAGCAGCAGACCCGTGGACATCGTGGCCGCACCGGCGACCCGCTCTACGGCATCCGCCGCGTCCTGCGCACCGGTGCCGACCTGCTCACCGACCGGCAACGCAGGCGGCTCGACGCCGTGTTCGCCGCCGACGCGCACGTCGAGGTCGAGGCGACCTGGGGTATCTACCAGCGCATCGTCGCGGCCTACCGCAACACCGACCGCCGGACCGCCGGAGGCGACCTGGCGAAGACCATCGATGCGATCAGCACGGCGGTGCCTGACGTGCTGACTGAGGTGATCACGCTCGGGCGGACCCTGAAACGCCGGGCCGCAGACGTGCTCGCCTACTTCGACAAGCCCGGCACCTCCAACGGCCCGACCGAAGCGATCAACGGCCGGCTCGAACACCTCCGCGGCTCCGCGCTCGGCTTTCGGAACCTGACCAACTACATCGCCCGATGTCTCCTCGAGGCCGGCGGCTTCAGACCCCGACTACACCGTCAATCCGGATGAGCCCCTAAACCACTGTCTACAAAACCGGTAACACTCCATACCGAGCTGGCGGGCCAGCAGGCGCGTCGACCAGTGGCTGATCCCGAGCTTGGCCGGCGGCGGCGTGCGCGTTGCGGTCACGATCGCCGCATGGTCGATCGATCGCGGACGGCCGGCCCGGGGAAGGTCATGTAGGCCGGCCAGACCGCGTTCGGCATACCGGTCACGCCAACCGATCACCGTTGGCCGGCAGGCACCGACCAGTCGCCCGATCTCGGTGCTCGACATACCGTCCGCGGCCAGCAGCACGATCCGTGCCCGCTGCGCAAACCCCGCCGCCGAGGACGGGGAACGCACCATCCGTTCCAGCTTCTTGCGGTCGCCAGCCAGCAGAGGCAATGCGGCAGCAGGATGGTACGACATAGCCCATTCTTGCGACTATCCAACCGTCAAACAACTTTACACGCGGAGCACTAGCAACAGTTGTGCCGCTTCACGGGCTCCGTCGGCGCGTGGCTGACGCCGAATGTCGTTCGCTAACGCTGACCGTGATGCAAGCCGCGCGTCGATCGGGTCGCTCTTGCCGTTGCGTCGGGCGCTGCGGGTCGGCCGGTCGACCTCGACGATTTCGGCGCCCGCCTGGTGCAGCACTCGGGTGAGGCCCGCGGCGTGACTGCGGGTCCCTTCGACGGCCCACAGCACCCGCGGTCCAGGCGCCTGCTCGGCGGCCCATCGCAGCAGCTGTTGGTAGCCCTCAGCGTCGGCGCGACGACCAGGTCGCGAGCTGCCAGCCGACTGCGTCGGTCAGGGCTGCGGTGTGGGTGTCTCGGTGGGTGTCAATGCCGATGACGGCGCCGACCTCGGCGGTGCTTTCCATGCATTGCTCCCTAGTCGGATGCTGATTCGACCCGGGTGCAGCACCGATAGGGCAAATCTGTGATGAGGCGCGCTCTCGCGGCCGAGCTAATCAAGCCACTCGATGCTCGGGTCGCTGCCGATGAGGCGAAGGACACGTCATTTTTGGGCACGCCCGAACGGCGGCCAGATATGCTCGCAGCCACTTTACGCTCGCTCGCACCGACCTTGGCAGCACCCACCCGGGATGCCAGTCCCGACACTCATAGACATACCCGCCGGTCCCTGAATCGGCCGCTGACGGCATCGCTGTCACGCTGATCTGCCGGGTGCTCGGGGTCTTCACCCAAGGCTTCTACAGGTGGAGAAACTCGCCGGTCACCGACCGGGACAGGTCGGATGTGAACCTGATCAACGCCGCACTCTACGTCGACGCCGACGCGCCCGACGGCCCGCCACGTCCCCATCTTCGCGTCCCCTATCGTCACAAGAGCCACCTTTCCCGGAAGCCACCGCTTCCTCATCGAGCGACGCACTCACACAGACGAGCTGGCACCACCGCGACGACCCGCGGGCGTCCCGCAGCCGGCCAACGCGACGATCCGCGCCTGAGGGAACACGACGCGCGCCTGAGGGAGAACGCTGCCTCTGCGCTTCCGTCGACCTAAAATGCCCAAAATGCTGGCGGTTGGCGGGGGTGTCGGCGACATCGAGACACATTCCGTAGATCGCGACCAGGCGGCGTCTAGCCAGCCACCCCAAAGCGTCAGCTCGCCGCCAATCGGGCGTGCCACCGCTCGTACAGGGCTTGTGACGGCTCGACACCGAGCCGGGCGCGGGCACAAGATCGCGGCCTTACTCGGCAGGCGGTACTCTCGGTCCACCCCGACGCTCATCACAACCCGTCGGCCAACTGCGTGAGGACGTCCTCATACGACCCCTCTAAATGCAGCGCCATCCCAATCGAGAAGCACGCCATCACCCGCGCCAGCAACGACCAATAAGGCCATTCGGTCCGGCCGGCCTGCGAGATCACCTCATTGATCAGTCCGCGGCGCGAGCACCCTCACCGAGTTAGGTAGACAACCGACGCCCGGTTGCCGGGCTTTTTCCATCCAGCACACGGCATAATTGAGACTCCACCAATGTGACCTTAACCGAACGGTATTGGGGACACTAAGGGCAACTTTAAGCGCGGTTCGTCCGAATCAGGCCGCACGTATTGCTGTGATCGCTGGGTTCCTACACCCGTCGCAAGAAGATGCCGGTGGGCGATATCCTTTCGCGTTCACGTAGGAATTTGCGCGCACGCAACCACTGCCGTCCTTAACTACGCATCTGGAGCAGCCTCGACAAGTGCTGGTCGGGGGGGCCGGCCTCACAAAGCTGTGGTCACTCGTCTGCAAATGTGATGCCAGCGCTCGACATCAAAGCCAGAAGTTCGGGCGATGCTTCCTTTAGGTGACGCGTTGTCTGGGCGTTCATTAAGATGTCCGATGAGTCGTGAGTGCCACCGGAGATAATCACCTGCACAATGCCCTCCTCATCGCTGATGTTGCGAAAGCTGCGATGGACGCGGGGCGGCATCGACACCGTGTCGAACCTATCCAGCGTCACCCCGTGCTGGCCGTGATCTCCGTAGCGAAATTCGAAGGTGCCTTGCAAGACGGTGAATGTTTCAAAGGTCGCTTTATGTGCATGCAGCTCCGGACCTTGGCCTGGAGGACAAACAGCCAGCGTGACCGTAATGCCGGCCGCACCATCGATCGGCGCGCCAGCCGAAACGGCCGTCGCGCCAGACTCGAGCCCGATCACCGGCAGCAGCTTGCGAGCGTACACGATATCAAGCGCGTTCTGCCGACACTCTACGCGGATCGGCAACGGGTTGAGATCTCGGTAACGAGCCACTCGGGCCGCGATCAGATTTGGGCTGGCATCAAGACTCTCGAACATGTCCATAGGGGAACGGTAGCCGACATCGCCCTTTTCCACCACGTCCGGCTGTAGGCCTTCACCGTCACTAGCGGCAGCGCGCACTTCAGCGTTGCGGTCCATGCGCCTCTTCACCGGCTTTCGGAGGGGCGCACTCGCCGGCTCGCCTGAGGAGGACGCTGCGCCTGCCACGGCAACCCACGGCGGCGAGGAATCAACTGGGTCTACTCTTCGCGGCAGCCACGGGGACAGGCTCCGATGTAAGTCGGAAGCAAGCCGTCAGTCGCACCTTGATCCGCGCCTGTCGACCCACGGAATACGGTGATACCGTCCTAGCTATCTGTACTGACCAGAGACGTTGCTTGAGGGCGTGTGACGACACGACCTGAGTGATCTCGTGAGGCGAAGACCTCCCGTCGTGAGGTGGAGCTGCTGAAGGCAAGCACTTCACGACGAGGAGGTCTTCATGTCCCACACTAACGCCGCACTCATCCCGAAGGGCAGACTTCGCCTGGCCCGGTTGGTCATCGATGACGGCTATTCGAGTGCTCGGGCGGCTGAACGGTTCCAGGTGTCCTGGCCCACCGCCAAGCGCTGGGCCGACCGGTATCTGCAGTCCGGTGCGGCTTGAATCCCCCCGGCATGTCCGGAGACTCGATTGGTTGACTATCCGGCCTCGGGAAGGTCGGTTTGTTGACGGTAGTAAGCCTGCTCGAGCTCGACTGGTGGCAGGTCGCCGTTGGTCTGCAGCAGCCGGTGGTGGTTGAACCAGTCGACCCAGTCCAGGGTGGCGGCTTCGACGTGTTCGACGGTGCGCCACGGGCCGCGGCGGCGGATCAGTTCGGTCTTGAACAGTCCGATGACGGACTCGGCGAGGGCGTTGTCCAACGCGTCTCCGACGGCTCCGACGGACGGTTCGACGCCGGCGGCGGCGAGGTTTTCGGTGTAGGCGATTGAGGTGGATTGCTTAGGTTCAACCCGTCGTAGCAACACCGGCCCGTCGCACCGACTCTAGATGAGCGGTGAAGGCTTCGGCCGGCGTACGCCACTCGAGCGTCTTGCGCGGTCGGGCATTGAGAGTGGCGGCGACGGCGTCGAGGTTCCGGACTGTCCAACGGGCCAGGTCGGTCCCCTTCGGGAAATACTGCCGCAGCAACACATTGGTGTTTTCATTCGTTGCTCTTTGCCATGGCGAATGCGGGTCGGCGAAATAGACGGCTATGCCGCTATCGATCGTGAGTTGGACGTGCTGTGCCATCTCTGCACCTTGGTCCCATGTCAGCGACCGGCGCAGCAGTTCGGGCAGTGTGCCAAGTTGGGCGACGATTGCCTGTCGGACCGCCTCGGCGCCATGGCCGGCGAGCGGCGGCTCGTTCTTCTCTGGTGGGGTCAGGCCGAAGCCGTCCATCCGCGGTAGGTGCAACAGCATGGTGAACGGGTGCTGCGTTCCACCAAGGTGCCGATCGCGCGGACTTGTCGAGCCCGATGATCAGATCGCCTTCCCAATGGCCGGGTACTGCCCGGTCGTCGGCTTCGGCTGGTCGCTGGCTGATCAACACTTCCGGGGTGACGAAGCGTCTGCCGCGCCCGAGGCCGCGCGCGGCAGGGACACGTAACGCACGGCCGGTGCGCAGGCAGGCGGTCAGCTCACGCTTAAGCGGCTCATCGCAGAAGACGGTGTAGGGCGGGTCTGAAGCCGCCGCAGTCGAGTAACGCCCGGGTCATGTAGTGGGTGAGGTTGCGGAAGCCGAGGGCGGTGCCGCGTAAGTGTTCGAGCCGGCCGTTGATGGCCTCGGTCGGTCCGTTGCTGGTGCCGGGCCGCTCGAAGTAGGCCAGGACGTTGGCGGCTCGCCGGTTGAGGGTCCGGCCGAGCGTCTTCAGTTCGGGCAGCCCGGCGGGGACGCCGCGGCGCAAGCTGTGGACGAGCGCGGCCAACGCCTTTCTGCCCTTGCTGCGGTCGGGTTGGCGGTAGGCGGCGATGATCCGCTGGTAGGTGCTCCAGGTCAGCGCGACCGGCAGGTGCTGCTCGACGCCGAGGACGGCGTCGAGGCGGTCCAGCTGCTGCGGGGCGAGCAGGTCGGCACCGGTGCGTAGCTGGCGGCGGATGCCGTAGAGCGGGTCGCCGGCACGGCCGCGGTGACCGAGGGTCTGTTGCTGGATCCGCTGCCGGCAGCGTTCCAGAGCGTCGCCGGCGAGGGCGACGACGTGGAAGGGATCCATTACGGCCACGGCGTCTGGCAGCGCTTCGCTGGTGGCGGTCTTGAAGCCGGTGAAGCCGTCCATCGCCACGACCTGCAGGCCGGCGCGAAACGCCTCGGTCTGCGCGTCGAGCCAACCCCGGAACACCGCCTTGCTGCGTCCGGCGACTAGGTCCAGCAGCCGCGCCGGGCCGGTGCCGTCGCGCACCGGTGTTAAGTCGATGACGACGGTGACGAACCGTTCGACGTTCCGGGCCTGCGTGCCTCGCGGGTGCCGCCAGCAGTGTTCGTCGACGCCGATGACCTGCACGCCGTCGAGCCGGTTCGGGTCGGCGATGAGCAACTGTCGGCCCGCAGAAAGGACCGCGTCGTTGACGGTGTGCCAGGAGACTGCGAGTGCGGCGGCGATCCGGGCGACCGACAACCGGTCGATCACCAGGCTTTTAAGCGCCCACAGCACTGCGTCTCGCGACAACTTGCTGCGTGCCGGCGCCGCCCGGTCCAGGTCCTGGCGCCAGACCCGGCCGCAGCCGGTGCAGACGTAGCGGCGCAGCCGGACCAGCAGCACCGTTGGCCGCCAGCCGAAAGGCACGTGCGCCAGCCGGCGGGTCACCGTGTCCCGCGGCCGGCCCGCGCATCCGCACGACCGGCACCAGGTGTCCGGCGCCTCACGGTCGTCCGGCCGGGCCACCCGGCACGCGAGCACCCCCCGCTGGCCGTCGAGCTGCTGCCCGACGACTGTCAGGCCGAGCGTGTCCAGCCGGCAGAACGCGTCCAGGTCGGGACGCGAAAACGTAGCGTCGAGCATGTCGAGGTCTCCGAGCTTGACGGCGTAGGAACCTCAAGCCTTCGGGGACCTCGACCCTGCGGCCCGCAACGACGCGCCAGCGACTACACCCTCAGCTGCGAAGAGCCGCAATGTCTCGCACTCCATGACCAGTCGCTCTCAACAATGCGATTTCGTCACGTTCGGGGAATGACAGATATCGACCCGACGGTTCGGTGAGGCTGATCGGCGGCATACCCCACCCTCACGAAACCAGTGCGTTCCGACCGGCGTTGACACACCGCAAGCGACGGCCGCCGCCTCGCTCTCTAGCCCGGAGATTTCACGGGTTAGCAGCCTGACGGGGTGCTGGTCAATCGAAAAGTGCCCCTGAGCAGGGAGGATGCGTCTTGCTAAGGGACGTTTCCATCGTGATGCAGGAGCACCTTTCTGGTGAGTAATAGTAGCGGGTTCTATCCGCCTGTCCGGGTCGACGCGGCCGGCCGTCAGCTGGTGTCGCACGCCGGCGTGGTACTGCTGGTCGAAACGGTCCGCGCGGCCGGTCTGGACCGTGAGCTGTCCACCGCACTCGGTTGTTGGCGCCGGCCGCACGCCCGGCATGAGCCCGCCAAGGTGTTGTGCGATCTGGCGGTGACGCTCGCGCTCGGCGGCGACTGCCTGGCTGACGTCGCGACGGTGCGGGCCGCACCGCAAGCGTTCGGCCCGGTCGCCTCGGATGCGACGGTGTCTCGCACCATGACGGCGTTGGCTGCCAACGGCGACCGGGTGCTGGCGGCGATTGACAGGGCGCGGGCTGCGGTCCGGGGCCGGGTCTGGAAGGCCGCCGGCACGGATGCGCCGAACGCCGCCGGCACGGTGACGGTCGATTTGGACGCCACGTTGGTGACGGCGCATTCGGACAAGGAAGGCGCGACGCCGACGTTCAAGATGGGCTTCGGTCACCATGCGCTGCTCGGTTTCGTCGATCACGGCGCCGACGGCACCGGTGAGATGGTCGCCGGTCTGCTGCGCCAGGGGCGCGCCGGGTCCAACACCGCCGCCGACCACATTGCTGTGAAGCGCCAAGCATTGGCGCAGATTCCGGGCGTCAGCCGGGGCCGGCCCGGCCGCAAAGTCCTGATCAGGGCGGACGGCGGCGGCGGCACGCATGCCTTCCTGGGCTGGCTTTCGGCCCGTGGCCTGGCCTTTTCCGTCGGCGGGACGCTGACCGGCGACGCTGAGCAGCTCATCCGCCGGCTGCCAGCAGCAGCGTGGACACCGGCCTACGACTCAGCCGGTGGCCTGCGGGACGGGGCGTTCGTCGCCGAACTCACCGGCCTGCTCAACCTTTCGGGCTGGCCGAAAGAGATGCGGGTCATCGTGCGTTCCGAACGGCCGCATCCTGGTGCGCAGCTGCGGATCACGGACGTGGACAGCAACCGGGTCACCGCCTTTGCGACCAACACCAACACCGGGCAGCTTGCCGACCTGGAGTTGCGGCACCGGCGCCGGGCCCGCTGCGAAGACCGGATCCGACAGGCAAGGACTGCGGGCTTCGCAATCTGCCGTTGCTGGGCATGGACCAGAACCGGATCTGTCTTGCCATCGTCGCACTGGCCGTCGACCTCATCGCCTGGACTCAGCTGCTCGCCTTCGCCGGACACCAGGCCCGCCGGTGGGAGCACAAACGCCTGCGCCACCGGCTGTTCTCGGCCGCCGGACGAATCTCACGGCACGCCCGCCGCACCGTCCTGCACCTACCCGCCGGTCATCGCTGGAGCCGGCTGATCCAGACCGGGCTGACCCGCATCGCCGCCGCCGCACCCGGTTAACACGCCACCCGGCCCAGAAGTCCGACGACCCGAAGGACCACCGCAGGAACGGCGCCACCGGACGCTCCGGGCAAACCGCCATGTCCGCAATCGGAATGTCAACGCTGAACCACGCCACACTCCACCAACCAAGATCACTCAGCTGACGCGTGCAACATCCGGGCTAGCCCCTCGGCGATCCGCCGCCAGAACTCGCGCTGCGCTCGTCGCTCACTGATTACCGGCCGACCAGGCGACCGCATGACCGGCCGCCCTGTCTGTCCCGCACCCAAACCTCTTGACCGTCCCACAGTTCACCCCCATCCGTCAGGGTGTTGCAACGACCAGTTGCATTCACCCAATATTTGGCCATCCGCTATACCGAGCGGCTCGCCGAGGGGTGAAACCAGCGGCGCTTGCACACCGCCTGCGACATCCTGCCACCGGCCGGTTCGTCACGAGCACGAGGCTAATCCGGCCGCGTAGCACCTAATACAAGTGTCTTCAGAAGACCCAGTCCGGTTCAGCGCACCGGCTGCTGCGGCTGATCAGACCAAGCCAGGCCGCACGTATCGAACGACAACCCGTTCAGCAAGGCCCAGTCGGGGAACTTGAAGTATCGCCCCGCCTTTGGGGCCGCTTCGGCAGTCTGGCTGGCGCACGCGCACTCTCCGGATCGTTCTTCGCCTAGTAAACCACGAGCATCGGCACAGCGGCATCGGGCTGCACACTCCCGCGTCGGCCTACCTCAGCACCGCCAGCCAAGTCCGTCAGCAGCGTCAGACAACGGTGCACGCGCCTACGACGCAATCCCCAGCCGGTGCTGGCACCGCCGACCCGTAGCGCCCAAGCTGCCCACCGCTCTTACATACGCTGACTCGACCGGCGGTGTCGGTGGTCAGCCGAAGGCTTGACACCGAAGTCGCGCCCAACTACGTTTTCGCAACAGTTATTGTTCACACATCTGGAATAAACAAGCTTAGGAGCGCTGTGGCGTCAGGTCGTGCTCGTACAATGGCCGTTCTCGGGACGGTTGGACTGCTCGCCTTGAGCAGCTGCAGTTCGTCTTCCAAGAGCGGCGCCCCGCAGACCACGCCTACTGGCGGCGGCTCGAATACGGCCACCGGCGACGCCGGAGTGGCGGCAGCAACTGCGAGTCTTGACAAAGCCCGCCTGGTCCCGGCGTTCACTCCGCCAGGACCTGCGGTCGACGTAGCAAAGCTAAGAGGAAAGCGAATCTTCGCTATCCCGGTGCTCAGTGCGGCACCATTTATGCAGGAAATCGAGAAGGCCGAGCAGCAGATCGCGAAGGACACCGGCATAGAGTTCACCGTCTATTCGAACCAGGGCACCGTCTCCGACTGGGTGAAGGGGATGCAGACTGCTATCGGACAGAAGGTTGACTTGATTATCTTGGATGGCGCTCCCGACCCGCGGCTGCTGCAACCTCAGCTCGCGGCAGCCAAGGCGGCTGGCATCCCGGTCGAGGTTACTCACTTCTATGACGTGTCGATGCCGGATCCGCCCGCCTGTGACGGTTGCGCAGGCGGTGTCACGGCGATCGTAAAGTCTCCGCTCACCGCTGCTGCAAAGGCTATGGCCGATTGGACTATCGTAGATTCGAAGGGGACCGCCGACGTCTTGATCGTCGGGGTTAATGGGTTTCTCGCGGTCCCAACTATGGTCGCCGCCGAAAAGAAGGCCTACGCGGACAACTGCCCCAAATGCAAGGTAAAGGTGGTGACACAAGACCCCACGAAAGTCGGCGGCAGTCCGATCGGTGAGGTGTCGACAGCACTCGCTCAAAATTCAAAGACCAGTTATATGAATCCGCTGTTCGACGTCCTGATTCCTGGTAGCCTCGCGTCCGCCCAGACGGCAAAGCGCGCAGGCCAAATTAAGATAATGAGCTACAATGGCTCAGCGTTTGCGTTGAAGGACGTGGCAACGGCCTCTAGTCCGGTCAAGATGGATGTCGCCGAGTCCGCCGAGTGGATCGCTTACGCAAATATGGACCAGGCATTTCGGCTGCTGGCCGGGATGCCTCCGGTTTCGGAAGTCACGCCGATCCGTGTTTTCGACGGCTCCAACATCGCCGAGGCGGGATCAACGTTTACGGGGGGCTTTGGTGATGCCTATGTGTCGGGGTTCCGCAAAATTTGGGGGCTGTCATAGCTGGCCCGGCGGTTCCTGGTGCGGGATCCGGGTGTCTCGCATTGAACGCTCGCCGCGTTTCGAAGCGGTACGGGTCGACGCTCGCCTTGGCGCATGCGAACTTGGAAGTCCAAGTCGGTGAGATCCACGGTCTACTCGGACACAACGGGTCGGGCAAGAGCACCCTTATCAAGATCCTTGCAGGAGTTATTGAGCCAGACTCGGGCGCCGTCGAGGTTTTCGACGGGCGGCCGGACCTGCCACTCAGCCCGGCGACATCACGCCGACTAGGTCTGCGCTTCGTTCACCAAAACCTCGGATTGATACCGACGTTGACGGTGGGGGAGAACCTTATGCTGGACCGCTTCACCGTCGGCCGGGTACGACCGATCTACTGGAGCCGACTGCATGCAGAGGCCGACAAGCTGCTAGCAAGTTATGACCTACGGATAAGGACGCGAGCGCGAGTCAGCGAGCTCAGTCCGACTGAACGCGGCATGGTCGCGATCATCCGGGCCGCAGCCCGGCGCCCCGGCGCAGAATCGGAGCAAGCGAGACAGCGACTCCTGGTTCTTGACGAACCGACGGTCTTCCTGCCGAGAAAGGAAGTCGGGGAGCTGTTCACATTGCTGCGCCGTCTCGTTCTCGATGGTGACAGCGTTATTCTAGTCAGCCATCGCATGACTGAAATTTTGGAGCATGCCGACCGGGTCACCGTGCTGCGTGACGGCCGCACGTCATTCCAAGCGGCCATCAGCGAGACCACCGAGGCCGAGTTAATCGGTCAGATAGCTGGTGACACGGCGAGAACCGCCGGAGTCCCCGACCTTGCGCCCACATCGCAGGAAATAGTTGAGGCAGCTTCGTCTCACGCCTCGTCAGGCACGGCCGGCGGCGCGCAGGTCCGTGTCCGCATCGTTGGCCTGGTCACACACACGCTGCGCGAGGTCAATCTGGATCTGCGGGCGGGGGAGATCCTTGGCGTAACTGGTCTGGTCGGGTCGGGATACGAGGACGTTCTTTATGCACTGTTCGGGTGCCTGCCAGGGGCGCGCGGCCGCCTCGAGATCGACGGAGGCTCGCGAGCGATCGAGCGACTGACGCCCGTCGATGCGATGAAGTTCGGGATCGGGCTTATTCCTGGTGACCGGGCACAGCACGGGATCGCCGGCAGCTTGACGATCGAGGAGAACCTAACGATCGGCGAACTTGGTCGGTACTTCCGAGGGGGCGTCCTTCGAGGACGCGCACTTCTGCGTGCGAGCGACCGGACGATCGCAGATTTCGGGATCCGCCCTGCGAACCCGCGGCTGCCCGCCGAGCAATTGTCGGGCGGGAATCAGCAGCGAGTCGTAGTCGCTAAGTGGCTTACACGGCGTCCCCGTGTAATCCTGCTCCACGAGCTGACCCAGGGCGTCGATGTCGGCGCTCGTGCGGCGATCTGGTCGTTCATTCATGAAATCGCCAGGCAAGGCACGACGGTACTGTGTGCGACGACCGATCACGAGGAACTTACAGCGCTCGCTACACGGATCGCGGTGTTCGGGAGCGGGCGACTGACCCGGATTCTAGAAGGCTCCGACATCACCAAGGAACGGATATCGGCCGAGACGCTCGCCGCAATAACCACGGCCTCAAGGAGTGCGGCATGAAAACCGTTGAAGCAAAGGTAGCCACTGCTGCCCATGACGCCGACGCTCGGGACGAGAAGCAGGAGCTCGAACGGCGACGATTACGCTTCGACCTTGAACCGTACGTCCTTCCGCTGACGTGGATAGCAATCATCGTGCTCTTCGGTGCCTTGCGGCCGTCGACATTCCTCAGCAGTGCCAACATCTCGTCCACGCTCTCTTCGCAGGCCGTGCTCGTCGTCGTCGCCGTCGCGGTCATGGCGCCGCTGATCGTCGGCGACCTCGACATTTCTGTGGGCGCCGTCGTTGGCCTCGCAGCCATGCTCGTCTGTCTGCTCAACGTCAACCTGCACATGAACGCGCTCTTGGCCGTTGTGATCGCAGTGGCGGCGTCGGCCTTGGTCGGAGCGCTGAATGGGCTTCTTTCGACGGTCCTCAACCTGGACCTGCTAATTATCACTCTCGGAACTGGCAGCCTGGTTACGGGCGTCGTCGCGTGGATTAGTGACACGCAAACCATCACCGGCTTGTCGACCACGCTGACCGAGTACGTTGTGGGAGCGGACGTGCTCGGCGTTTCACCTGAGTTCTTCTACGGGCTTGCCCTCGTATTAGTTGCGTTTTACGTGTTGCGCTACACGCCGATCGGTCGGCGGATGTTAATGGTCGGTCAGGCCCGCGAGGTTGCCCGACTGAGTGGCATTAATGTCACGCGGGTCCGCCTGGGCAGCCTCATCATCTGTTCGACATTGGCCGGTGTCGCCGGCGTGCTGTATGCCGGCACCAGCGGATCGGCGTCGCCCACTGGAGGCACAGAGCTATTGCTCCCGGCATACGCTGCGGCCTTCCTTGGCGCCACTACCATCACCCCTGGTCGGTTCAATGCTTTCGGAACCTTGACCGCCGTTTACTTTTTGGTCACCGGAATCAACGGGCTGCAGTTGTTGGGTGCTCCCTCGTTCGTGCAGCAGCTGTTCTACGGCGGTGCGCTCATCGTCGCTGTCGGCGTCGCCGTCTGGGTCAAATCGCGCCGCCTCCGGGGCAGTCTTAGCTAGCTAGTTGTACTGACCTGAGACGTTGGTTGAGGACGTGTGATGACACTAACTTACTGATCTTGTAAGGCGAAGACCTCCCGGCGTGGAGTGGAGCTGTCTAGGAACCGCTCCGCCACCAGCCGGGAGGTCTTCGTGTCCCACGCTAATGGGTCTGCACCGCAGTCGTCTGCGACGGTGGTGTCCGAGCCGCCGGTGGGATGAGCACTCGCTCACGCTGACCCGATGTTCGAGGCCTAGCGTTAGATCATGCCGCTGGCACCGCGCCGCCGTCGAAGGCCGGCGGGCCACCACCATGCGCTTCTACGCCGTACACACCCTGCTCGTCATCGATAAGCTGGGCTACCTGCCACTATCCGCCGAAGCCGCCTCAGCCCCGTTCCAGGTCGTCAACCAGCGCTACCTCAGGACGTCAATCGTCTTGACCACCAACCGTAGCGTCGCCGGCTGGGGCGACATCCTCGTCGCTGCCGCCATGCTCGACCGGATGTTGTACGGCTCGGTCGTCCTTGCCCTCGACGGCGACTCCTACCGCCTCCGAGACCACGGCGCCCGCGCCGATCAGCTCCGCCGGGCTACCACCGGATTGCGCTGACACCGCCGATCGGGTGGGGACTTTTGACGAGGGCGGGTTCCAGGAGTCGTCGCTACACAGCCAGTTCTTGAAAGCTAGCGAACAGGTCGTGTGGGGTCTGCCAGCCGAGGGTTTTGCGGGGCCGGCGGTTCAGTTCATCGCCCACGCGCAACAGGTCGCCGGCGCTGTGAGCCCGTAAGTCTGTGCCCTTCGGGAAGTAGTCGCGCAGCAGCCCGTTCATGTTCTCGTTGCTCGGCCGCTGCGATGGCCGTCCGGGGTCGCAGAAGAAAACCGGCGTGCCGACCGATGTGGCAACCGTGTGATGGTGGCTCATCTCGCCGCCCTGGTCCCAGGTGAGCGAGCGCCGTAGCGCCGGTGGCAGCGTGTTGAAGGTGGCGATCAGCTGGTCGCGTACGGCGGCCGCGCGTGAGTCACCGTCGAGGTGCAGCAAGATGGTGTACCTAGTGGTGCGTTCGACGAGGGTGGCGATCGCGGACCGGTTGTAGGACCCGACGATGCAGTCACCCTCCCAGTGGCCGGGCTCGAGCCTGTCGATCACGTGCGCGGGACGCTGACTGATGGGTGTGATCGGCACCAGGAACCGCGGCCGGCGCTGATCGCCACGGCGTCTTGGCCGGCGGTGAGGGCGCCTAGAACGTAGGACCGCACCAGCGTGCCGCCCGACCGGACATGCTGGGCTGTAAAGGGCCTGGTAGACGGTCTCGACGGCGATTGCCGTGGCGTGCGTCGTTGGCAATTCGTGCGCCACCTGCTTGGCCATGAATGCGCGGCTGCGCGAATATGTGCAGCATCGTTTGTCGGGAGCAGTGACCGATCCCGACGGCCGGCCGATTCCGGGGCCGAACGTGCCGTGGATCGGCCGGCGACACGGAAGGCGTCAGGACCGGCGGTGGGGCACCGCCTGGAGTCCGGAGCAGATCAGCCGACGGCTGCCTGTCGACTTCCCAGAGCAATGCTTGAGACCTGTGGATGGGCCCGCCGGTGAGGTGGGCCGGCTGGGTGGGGCCGTACCCTCCCGGTGATCTTTCCGCTGTCTTAAGCAAGATCGGCGCGGCAACGCCGGTCGGAAGGGTACGACCCGTGCTCACCGTAGTCCCCGATGGTCTGTCCGAGGAAGCCGCCGGTGTTGCCGGCGGGTCGTTGATCGATGAGATCGTGCGTGAGGGCGCCCGCCGGATGCTGGTGACGGCGTTGCAGGCGGAGGTCGACGCCTACATCGACCAGTTCGCCGACCAGGTCGATGAGACGGGCCGGCGGCTGGTGGTCCGTAACGGCACCGCGCAGCCGCGGACGGTGCTGACCGCGGCGGGTGCTCTGGAGGTGACCGCACCTCGGGTGAACGACCGCCGCGTCGACCCGGACACCGGCGAACGGCAGCGGTTCAGCTCGGCGATCCTGCCGCCTTGGGCGCGTAAGACGCCGCAGGTCACCGAGGTGCTGCCGCTGCTCTACCTGCACGGACTGTCTACCAGCGATTTCGGTCCGGCGCTCGGGCAGTTCCTCGGCTCCTCGCACGGCCTGTCCGCACCGGTCATCACCCGGCTGACCGAAACGTGGCAGGGCGAGCAGCGGGCGTTCGCCGCCCGGGACCTTTCCGGCGTCGACTACGTCTACCTGTGGGCTGACGGCATCCACGTCAACATCCGCCTGGCCGACGAACGGCTGTGCCTGCTGGTGCTGATCGGCGTCCGGGCCGACGGTCGTAAGGAACTAATCGCCCTGACCGACGGCTACCGCGAATCCGCCGGGTCGTGGGCTGACCTGCTGCGTGACTGCGCCCGCCGCGGCATGTCCGCTCCGGTGCTCGCCGTCGGTGACGGGGCGCTCGGTTTCTGGACGGCGCTGCGTGAGGTGTTCCCAGCCACGCGGGAGCAGCGCTGCTGGTTCCACAAGATCGCCAACGTGCTATCCGCGTTGCCGAAGTCAGCCCACCCCGGAGCGAAGAAAGCCATGGCTGAGATATGGCAGGCCGAAGACGCTGAGCACGCCCGCCGAGCCGCGAAGGCGTTCGCCGATGCCTACGCCACGAAGTGGCCAAAAGCCGCCGGCAAGCTCACCGACGACCTCGGTGAGCTGCTCGCGTTCTACGACTATCCCGCCGAACACTGGATCCACCTGCGCACCTCCAACCCGATCGAGTCGACATTCGCGACCGTCCGGCACCGCACCAAGGTCACCCGCGGACCCGGTAGTAAGGCAGCTGGGCTGGCGATGGCGTTCAAGCTCATCGAAGCCGCCCAAGCCCGCTGGCGTGCCGTCAACGCACCCCACCTCGTCGCCCTCGTCCGCGCCGGCGCCGTCTTCAAAGCCGGCAAGCTCGTCGAACGACCCGAAGACAACGACCCGGCATCAGCCGCCACAGCGGCCGAACCAGCCCCCGCCGAAGCCGCCTAAACGATCTTCATTCCACAGGTATTGACAATTGCTCACTTCCCAGATGATGACACCATGCGGGTCTCTCACGAGGGCCTGTCAGCGTGTCTGTGTAAGTGCGTGACCGGTTGTCATGGTGTCAGGGTTGTCAGGTCAGGTGAATGCGACCGGGGAACATGAGGTCGAACTGGTTGAGGGCGGTGTGCCAGGCGGCGATGCCGGTGCCGCGGCCGGCGGTCATCTTGGTGCGGGTGACGTCAAGGTCGCGGCAGCCGAGGTAGAGCAGCTTGATCAGTGCGTCATCGGTCGGGAAGTGACCGCGGGTCTTGCTGATCTTGCGGAGCCAATAGTTGATGCTCTCGATCATTTCGTCGTGTAGATGATCCGCCGGACCTCGGGCGGGAACGCGAAGAACGGGATGACCTGCTCCCAGGCGGCTTCCAACTGCCGGCGGATCGCCGGGTATTCACGTCCGACGTCGGAGTCGCACCAGGCGTCCAAAGCTTCGCGGGCCGCCTGCCCGGTCGGCGCCTTGTAGATCATCCGCAGTTGTGCGGTGACTCGTTTGCGGTCCTTGTAGTTCACCCACCGCAGGCTGGCCCGGGTCAGATGCACGATGCAGGTCTGCACGGTCGCCCTCGGCCAGACCGCCTCGACCGCGGCGGGCAGGCCCTTCAGTCCGTCGCAGACGACGATGAGCACGTCGCCGACGCCGCGGGCCTTGAGCTCGTTCATCACCCGCAGCCAGAATTTGGCGCCCTCGGTCGTCTCGACCCAGATCCCGAGGACTTCCTTCTTGCCGTCGACGTCGACCCCGACGGCCCAAATGAGCGGCTTTGTTCACGACCATGCCGTTGTCGCGGACCTTGCAGACGATCGCGTCCAGGAACACCACCGGATAGACCGGTTCCAGGGCCCTGGACTGCCACTCCTTGACCTCCTCGAGCACCGAGTCGGTGATCTTGGAAATCAGGTCCGGGGAGACGGTGACGTCGTAGATCTCGGCCAGGTGGTCGCGGATGTCGCGGACGGTCAGGCCCCGGGCATAGAGCCCGATCACGATCTTGTCGATGCCGTCCAGACGCCGTTGGCCCTTGCGGACCAGCTGCGGGTCGAACGTGCCGGACCGGTCCCGCGGGACGTCCAGGTCGATGGCGCCGCCCTCGGTCAACACCCGTTTCGGGCTGGTGCCGTTGCGGCTGTTGCCCGACCCGTGACCGGCCGGGTCATACGGCTCATAACCCAGATGGTCAGTCAGCTCCTCGGCCCAGCCCACGCTCGAGCACGGCTTTCGTCATCTGCGCCAGCAACCCGCCCTCGCCGAGCAGCTCAACGCCGTCGGCCCTGGCCTTTTCCACCAGCTCATCGGCCAGCTGCAAGTCAGGCGAACGCCCGCCCTCGCCGCGCTTCCGACGTCCCACCGTCGAAGTCTCCGTCATCGCGTGTCCTCTCCGAACCGCCCTTGCGGTTCAGGGTCAAGGTCACGCACTTACACAAAAGATCTGACACGCCCTCTCACGAGGCGATCTATCAGGCGCTCTACGTCCAAGGCCGGGGTGCGCTTAAGCGTGAGCTGACCGCCTGCCTGCGCACCGGCCGTGCGTTACGTGTCCCTGCCGCGCGCGGCCTCGGGCGCGGCAGACGCTTCGTCACCCCGGAAGTGTTGATCAGCCAGCGACCAGCCGAAGCCGACGACCGGGCAGTACCCGGCCATTGGGAAGGCGATCTGATCATCGGGCTCGACAAGTCCGCGCGATCGGCACCTTGGTGGAACGCAGCACCCGTTCACCATGCTGTTGCACCTACCGCGGATGGACGGCTTCGGCCTGACCCCACCAGAGAAGAACGAGCCGCCGCTCGCCGGCCATGGCGCCGAGGCGGTCCGACAGGCAATCGTCGCCCAACTTGGCACACTGCCCGAACTGCTGCGCCGGTCGCTGACATGGGACCAAGGTGCAGAGATGGCACAGCACGTCCAACTCACGATCGATAGCGGCATAGCCGTCTATTTCGCCGACCCGCATTCGCCATGGCAAAGAGCAACGAATGAAAACACCAATGTGTTGCTGCGGCAGTATTTCCCGAAGGGGACCGACCTGGCCCGTTGGACAGTCCGGAACCTCGACGCCGTCGCCGCCACTCTCAATGCCCGACCGCGCAAGACGCTCGAGTGGCGTACGCCGGCCGAGGCCTTCACCGCTCATCTAGAGTCGGTGCGACGGGCCGGTGTTGCTACGACGGGTTGAACCTAAGCAATATACTTCGATTGCGTTCGCCGACCGGCTCGTCGAAGCGGGAATCGACCCATCCGTCGGTTCGGTTGGTGACGCCTACGACAACGCCCTCGCCGAATCACAAATTGGCTTGTTCAAATCCGAACTGTTCCACCCGCACGGCCCCTGGCGCGACCGAGACCACCTCGAGCCCGCCATCCTGGATTGGGTTGAATGATTCAACACCGACCGCACCCACCGCTCCATTGACGACCTCACCCCGGTCGCCGTCGAACAACTGCACTACCGCTACCGAGCCGGCCTCGCCGAGGCCAGCTGACACCAAACGAAGCCTCCGAAAACGCCGGGGCGGGTCAGACCCTCCGGCCGGCATGGTCTGAGCTGGGACGGGGTAGCGTTTACAACGTTTCAGAGGCGGTAGCTCAGTTGGTCAGAGCAGCGGACTCATAATCCGTAGGTCGTCGGTTCGAGCCCGACCCGCCTCACGGGCAGGTGGGAGCTTTCCCCCTCTAGCCCGGATGTTGCACGCTTCTGCTGAGTGATCTTGTTGGCGGGTGTCGTATGGTTCGGCGCCGTTATTCCGATTCCGGACATGACGGTTTTCCCGGAGCGTCCGGGTGGCGCCGTTCCTGCGGTGGTCTTTCGGGTCGTTGGGCGGGCTGCACGTCGCCGGTCAGCCGGGGGCGGCGGCGATGTGGGTGAGCCCGTTCTGGATCAGCGGGCTCCAGCGATGTCCTGCGGGTAGGTGCAGGACGGTTCGGCGGGCGTGGCGGGTGATGCGTCCGGCGGCCGTGAACAGCCGGTGACGGATCCGTTTGTGTTCCCAGCGGCGGGCCTCATGGCCGGTGAAGGCGAGCATTTGGGTCCAGGCGATGAGGTCGACGGCAAGGCCGACGATGGCGAGCCAGATCCGGTTCTGGTTCATGCCTTGCAGCGGCAGGTTGCGCAGGCCGCAGTCCTTGGCCTGACGGATCCGGTCTTCGCAGCGGGCCCGGCGCCGGTGCCGCAGCTCGAGGTCGGCGAGTTGCCCTGTCTTGGTGTTGGTCGCGAAGGCGGTGATGCGGTTGCCGTCGATGTCGGTGATGCGTAGCTGGGCACCTGGGTGAGGCCGTTCGGAACGAACGATGACCCGCATGCCTTTCGGCCACCGGGTCAGGTCGAGCAGGCCGGTGAGTTCGGCGACGAACGCCCCGTCCCGCAGACCGCCTTGTGAGTCGTAGGCCGGCGTCCACGCCGCTGCCGGAAGATTTCGGATGAGCTGCTCGTCACCGCCGGCCAGCGTCCACCCGACAGAAAACCCGAGGCCACGGGCCGATAGCCAGTCCAGGAAAGCATGGGTGCCGCCGGCGCCGTCCGCGCGGATCAGGACTTTGCGGCCGGGCCGGCGCCGGCTGATCCCGGGGGTCTGGGCCAGCGCCTCGCGGACCACAGCAACGTGGTCGGCGGCGGTGTTCGACCCGGCCCGCCCCTCGCGCAGCCGGCCGGCGACCATCTCACCGGTGCCGTCCGGGCCGTGGTCAACAAAGCCCAGCAGCGGATGGTGGCCAAAGCCCATCTTGAACGTCGGCGTCGCGCCTTCCTTGTCCGAATGCGCGGTCACCAACGTGGCGTCCAGATCGACCGTTACCGTCCCGGCAGCGTTCGGCGCATGCCGGCCGGCGGCTTTCCACACCCGGCGCCGGACCGTCGCCCGCGCCGTGCCGATCGCCGCCAGCACCCGGTCGGCATCGCCGGCCAACAAGGCGATCGTGCGTGACACCGTGGCATCGGAGGCGACCCGGCCGAACGCATCCGGCGCCGCCCGCACCGTCGCAATGTCAGCCAGGCAGTCACCGCCCAGCGCCAGCGTCACCGACAGATCTATCAGCACCTTCGCCGGATCATGCCGGGCTTGCGGCCGTCGCCACCGTGCAAGCGCGGCCGACAGCTCCCGGTCCAACCCGGCCGCCCGGATGGTCTCGACGAGCAGCACCCCACCGGCGTGCGACACCAGCTGACGGCCCGCCGCGTCGACCCGGACAGCCGGATAGAACCCGCTACGATCCATCACCAGAAGGGTGCTCCTGCATCAACGCGATTCGGACCTTAGACAAGTCGAATCCTCGCTGGTCAGGGGCACCTTTCTGTTGATCAACACCCGGTCAGCCGGATAACCCGTGAAATCTCGGGGCTAGTTGGACACCTGTTCTGAGGCGATGATCGTCTTGGAGAGGGGGTCGTCATGCCTGCTGCCCGTCCGCCGGAGTTCCGGCGTCGTGCCGTGGAGTTGGCCCGCCAGAAAGACAAGCCGGTCGCGCAGATCGCGTCGGAGCTCGGGATCAGCGAATCGTGCCTGCGGCGGTGGATGTCGCTTGACGACGTCGATACCGGCCGCAAGGAAGGGCTCACGGGTGCTGAGCGCGAAGAGCTGGTGCGGCTGCGCCGGGAGCTGCGGGTCGCGCGGATAGAGGTCGAGACCCTCAAACGTCCGAGTGCCTATTTCGCCAGAGAGAATATGTTTCCAAAAGATTGAGCTGCCCGCTGGCTGCCGAACTAGCGGTTGACGGGTTCGACGTTACCGTCTGCTGCCGGCTGCTGGGAGTGCCCCGCTCGAGCTACTACGCCTGGCAGCAGCGTGCAGCCGAACCCACGGAGTCCGACCTCGACTACGCCTATCTGGCGAACCTGGCCTTCGACATCCACGTCGCCTCCCAGGGGACCTATGGTGCGCCCCGGGTGCACGCCGAGCTGACCATGGGACTGGGCCTTGCGATCAACCGTAAGAAGTCAGCCGGGCTGCTGCGGGTCGTCGCCCGCCAAGGCATCTGCGCGACGCGCAAGTCCCGGCGGAGCAGGCCGGCGGCCGCAGTCCATGACGACCTGGTGAAACGTAAGTTGCTGCTGACGGGCCGGATCGGCTGTGGTGCACCGACGTGACCGAACACCCCACCGCTTGGATCCCAGCAGTCGTCGCAACGGTCGCGCTATGACGCGTTGAGTAAAGCAGCGATCCGTTCGGTGGGGGTGTCCCAGTCGAGCGTCTTTCGGGGTCGGCCGTTGAGTTCGTTGGCGACGGCCTGCAACTGCTCGGGCGTGTGTTGCGCCAGGTCGGTCCCGCGAGGGAAGTACTGGCGTAACAGCCCATTGGACGCTCCTATGTTTGTCAAGCGGCTGCTGCGACGGTGTCGAGCTGCGCTGCCGCCTGGATTCGTCGGTAGAGACGTCGAGCGGGTGCGCGCTTGACTGACCGGCGAATGTCGCGGTGTGTCTTGCCTTCGGCGCTGCGGCGTAGCTCGTAGGCGCGGGTCTCGGGGTGACACCGCATTCGGGTGATGGCGACCGTGTGCAGGGCTCGGGTGAGCGCCCGGTCACCGCCGCGGTTGAGCCGGTGGCGGGAGCGTTGTCCACTGCTGGTCTCAAGCGGAGCGACGCCCGCCAAGGATGCGAACGCCGCTTCGCTGCGTACTCGTCCTTGGTGAGACCAGCTGATCAGCAGCTGTGCTGCCACGACTGGCCCGACGCCGGGTTCGGCAAGCAGTACGGGCCCCGCCGGGTGCTGCCTGATCAGCTGGAGCAGCTGCGGATCGAGCTCAGCCAGTTGCGCCGACAGGAAACGCATCCGTGCCGCCAGCGACTGCCGGTGAACACCGACAGACGATGCTCGACCGGTGCCGCCGACTCCGTCTGCAGCTGTTCGATCCGCGTCAGCTGAACGGCCAGCGACCGACCGTGCAGCTGGGCCCGCAACCGCTCGGGCGCGACCACGACGAGGCTTTTGAGCTCGTTGACGGCTTTGGTGCGGCTGACCAGCACGCCTTCTCGGCAGGCGAAGACCATGCGCAGAGCCTGGCGCAGGCCGCCGGCGCGCGGGGCGCCCTGCTCATCGCGAGAGAGCGCTTCACGCGCAGCCCGGATCGCGTCGATCCGATCGCTTTTCGCGCCGCGGGCCCGCTTGAGCGCTCCGACCTCAACGACCGTTTCACCGGCTTCGCGTCAGGGCGACGACGAGTCCAGCGGCGAAGCTGCCGGTGCCTTCCAGCGCCCAGATCCGACGACCGGGAGCATGCTCACCCGCCCAGGCGAGCATCCGCCGATAGCCAGCGCCATCAGCGGTTTCAGCGACGTGCGCGTGGACCCGGCCGCCGCCCGTATCAACCACGGCCAGGTCGATCGTGTCGCGATCGGGGTCGCCTCCGATGACGAAGTCGTACTGCTCTGCGAGCATGACCACTGCGGTTGCCCTTTCATCCAGGGTGATCGAGGACGGCACCGGCCTGGGTGAAGGTCACTGGTCGCGGCAGCACTGTGAGGGGTCACGCCGCAGGCGGCGGACAAGCTCCTAATCAAGCCAGGACAAGTGGGCCAGGTCGGTGCCGGCAACCCTCAGGGCAGGTCAAACGAAAGACACGCCAACGGCGGTCAGTATTCTCGAGAGCCACCTCGAGTTGCCGGCACCAGCCTGGCTCAACCAGCCCAACCGAGCCGTCTCAGACACTCACAGTGTTTTCGTTGCTGCCGCGTTGCCATGGAGCGCCGGGCTCGCAGAAGAAGACCTGCATGTCGGTGGCGACGGTGAAAGCGCGATGCTCGGACATTTCAGCGCCTTGGTCCCAGGTCAGCGTTCCGCGCAGCACTTCGGGCAAGCCCCGAACGGTAGCGATCAGGCTGTCGCGGACCGTTTCTGCTCCGCGCTCGCGGCCGAGGTGGGCGAGCATGACGTAGCGGCTGGTGCGTTCGACCAGGGTGGCGATCGCGGAGCCGGTGGCGGCGCCGATGATGAGGTCGCCTTCCCAGTGCCCGGGGATTTGCCGGGTCTCGATCTCGACCGGTCGGTCGGTGATTGGTGTCATTGCGTCGATGAACCTGGGCCGGCGGGCGTCGGGCTGCCTGTGTGGCTTGCGGGTGACTCGGCCGCGGCGCAGGTGCCTGCCGAGCTCGCGTTTGAGTTCGCCGCGGGCATGGACGTAAATCGCCTGGTAGATCGTCTCGGTGCTCACACGCATGTCGGGTGCATCGGGAAAGTCCTTCACGAGCCGGTTGCTGATCTGCTGAGGCGACCACTTCTTGGCCAGCTTGTTCTGCACGAACTCCTGCAGCTCGGGGTTGGCCAGCAGCTTTGGCTGTCGTGGTCGCGCTCGTCGGGTGACCGAAAGCCGATGGGCCGTGTGTGGGAGATACCCGCGGGTGGACACGGTGTTGCGTCGAAGCTCACGGCTGATCGTTGATGGCGAGCGGCCCATCGCGTCCGCGACTTTGCGGATTGACAGGCCTGTCTGGTGCAGATCTTGCAGCCGCTCACGCTCGAGCAGGCTGAGATAGCGAGGGTCGATGACCTTCTCAACCCGGTCCAGATCGACTCTTCCGCCAATTGCTCGGGCGGTGCGCGGTGGCGTCACGCCGGCCAGTGTCGAGCCCGACAGCGACGGGTAGCGCACGACACGACCGTCGGGATAGA
The DNA here is from genome assembly GCA_965199805.1 of Frankiaceae bacterium. Classification (GTDB taxonomy): domain Bacteria; phylum Actinomycetota; class Actinomycetes; order Frankiales; family Frankiaceae; genus DATAZK01. Next base: position 3,076,606 of record CBDATO010000001.1, read on the forward strand.
CCCGGCCGCGGTTGATGATCGTGATGCCCTTGTCCCAGTCCGTCGCGGACCGTTTGTCCGCACCGACCCGCTCACGAGCTTGAGCGCGGGTCAACCCGGAAGCGCGCAGCCGCAGGAACTCCTCACGGCGTGGGTTCGTCCTACGGGCCTCACTCGTGCGAATGCCCGCCTTGTAGGCCCACGCATAGCAGGCGACACGGGTGAAGCCGAGTTCTCGCGCGACCGCGGACACGTTGGGGGTCAGCGCCAACCGGCGGAAGAATTCCGCCTTGTCCTGCTCGGAGTACCTGCGCGGCGTCGCCCGTTGCATCGACAGACCGGCCTGGCGCAGCCATCGGTAAGCCGCGTCTTCGTGAACACCGGCAGCTGCTGTCGCCGCCCGCACGGTCCCGCCGCGATCGATCAGCCGGAAGAACAGCTCCTTCTGCGCCTTCGAGTACCTCGGACCCGCCATGACCAACACCTCCACCCGGTGTTGCGACGACTGCTGGGATCCAAGCGGTGCGGTGTTCGGTGATGTCGGTCAGCCATTTGACGTTCGGGGCGTCGGCGGTGAACTCCCGTCCGCCGCCGGTGGTGGCGAGCAGGTCGTCGTGCACCGGCGGTCCTGACCTGCGGTTCAGGCCGCGTTTCTTAGAGTGCAGTGACCAGATGCGTTGGGCTGAGCACAGCCGCTGCACCCTGTTCTCGCCGGCGGTGATGCCGTGGTCGGGCAGTTCGTCGGCGACGAGGCGGTAGCCGAACTCGGGTGCGTCGGCGTGGATGTCGAGCGCAGCGTTGATCAGATGCGCATCCGACCAGTCCCGGTCGGTGACCGGCGACATTTTCCACCGGTAGAAGCCTTGGGTGGAGAATCCGAGCACCCGGCAGGTCAGCGTGACGGCAATGCCGTCAGCGGCCAATTCAAGGACCAGCGGGTACGTCATTTTGGGGAGATGTCCTTGGCGAAGTAGGCCGCCGCCCGGCGCAGGATCTCTACCTCCTGCTCGAGCAGTCGGACCCGCTTTTTGGCCTCACGCAGCTCGGCGGATTCTGAGGTGGTCGCACCGGGGCGGACCCCGTCTTCGATGTCGGCCAGGCCCAGCCAGCGGTGCAGGCACGACTCGGAGATGCCAAAGTCCTTCGCGATCTGGCTGATCGGCGCCTCGCCCTTGCGGGCGACCGCGACGACGTCACGACGGAACTCAGGTGGAAAGGCCTTCGGCATGCTGCTGATCCTTCCAGCGAGGAGCGATCCTCACAGGCAAGGAGTCAACCGAACTGGGGGCAGTCCCGACCGCTACAACACTCGCCTCGGACACACCGCGCTCGCAGGCCGACCACCCATCAGCCGACTCGCCGCCTAACACCGCCAGTCAACAACCTGTCCGGCCGGGACACCTAGACGCAGACCGTACTGTCCGAGTAATAGCAGGTGAGAAGGCGGCGAAGGGCGGCGCAGTGGCGGACGGCGGCATTCTCGTGACCGGCGCGACCGGTGGCATCGGCGGGCAGGTGGTGACGCTGCTTCACGAGGCGGGTGAGCCGGTGCGGGCGCTGGCCCGGCGGCCGCAGCAGGTGACCGCGTTCCGGGCGCGCGGGATTGACGCGGTGGTCGGGAATTTTGCCGACCGGGCGTCCCTTGAGGCGGCGATGGGCGGCGTCCGCACGCTGTGCATCCTCACCCCCGCCGGTTCGGCGCAGGCCGAGTACGGCCGGAACGCTGTACGTGCCGCACAGTTGACGGGGATTGACCGTGTCGTGCATCTGTCCACCGGCGACGCGAACCCGGTGTCGAAGGTGCCCTGGGCGGCGGCCCCTGCTCGCACGGACGCGCTGCTGCGCGTGTCAGCGCTGCATTGGACGATCCCTAAGCCGGTCGCATTTATGCAGAACATTCTCGACTCGGCGCCGGCGATCAAGCGGGGGTTCCTGCCGCACGCTGCTGGCATCTCGCCGGTGGGCTGGATCGACGCCGCGGACATCGCCGCGGTCGCCGCGAAAGTGCTGGTGAACAAGGGACACGACAACCGCGAGTACGTGCTGACTGGACCGGAGCTGCTGCCCTACCGGGACCTCGCCGCCACTCTCGCGAATGTGCTTGGGCACTCTGTGCGGGCGGTCGACCTGCCGTCGCCTGTCTACCGCATCCTGCTGCGACTGTCCGGCGTCGACGCCTTCACCGCGAACGGTGTGGCGCAACAGTTCGCCGACGTGGTCCGCAACGGCCGAGACGGCGCCAACGACCTGACCGCCCATGCGGGCATGCTCCTTGGCCGCTCGCCAGTCAGCTTTGAGGACTTTGTAGGCCGCCACCGCGCCCGCTTCGCCTCCTGACCCGAGACAGGGTCCGCGCCGCGACTTCTTCGCTCGTACTCGACGGCGCTTCCCTCCCAGAGGCGAGGACGTGGGTCAACGGGCCGTTAGGTGGCAGGCGCAGCGGGCCCATTCTTCGTGCAAGCGGCGGAGCTCCACGTCGATCGACCCGCCGACCATGTGCCGCTCGACCTCCGCGACCCACGGACAGCATCCCTCTCCCTCCGGCGTGAGCTGCGTCGACAGAATTGGACCCTGCGGCGCGCTGCAGCAGGCCGCGCGACTGCAGGCCGAGCAGCACGCCATGCATCGACTGCTGGGTCACGAACGCCCGGCGGGTGAGCTCCGCGGCCGAGAGACGGGGGCGCGGCCCGAGCAGCGCGAGGCAAAATACTGCCTTAGCAAAGCCTCAGCGGGCGCAGCTCCGCGTCCATGGCGGCGGGCAAGGCGGCCCCCGCCAGTTCCGCAGGTAGGCGACCGACCAGTCGAGTCGATCCGCCGAGGCTCGTCCGTCGCCTACCGTCACAGGATTTTGACCCCTAGCCTAGGCTCAACAAGGATCAACCCGGACCGGGTGACCGGACCCAGGAGGAAGTCGTGGCAGTGGTGAGCGGACCCAGCTTCGCCGCCGTGCAAGTACGCGAAACCGCGGCGGCGACGTTATGCGAAACGCCCCTCAGACTTCGCGCCACCGGCTGGGCCGCCGAGCGCCGTGTGTGTTTGACCGCGTTCGCGCTGCGCCAACCAGGCCCTGGCCTGCGGATCGCAGGACATTGCCCGGAACCGGCGCAGGCGGGGCCTTGGGCATACATGCGGATGAGGCCCAGGCCCTGCACGACGTTTGCAGCAGCGGGCGTGACGATCGTGGCTGAGCCGGCAGACGAGATGTTCGACTCGCAAGACTCTCAGGCGGACACCGACGGGTACGCCGTCACCGTCCACAATTATGCGTCATAGCCACCCGGTGCGCGCGCACCGCACTATCGTGCACGTGCGGGGGCCGTGGTCTCTCGCCACCAGTAAGCGGTTCTGGGAGGGTTTTTCCCCGAATGCCCTGCGTGGGCAGGGCGACGACCTGCTGCACGCCGCCTTCCGAGTCGATCGGGACTGGTCCCGCGTTGAGGTTGACGTCCAGCAGGACGGCGCCGACGCTCGGCTGACCGTCCGCGGGAAGGGGGACTTGGACGCCGCCGCGGAGCAGGTCGCGCGTTTCCTAGCGATCGATGTAGACGGCCGCAGTTGGCCGGCGGTCGGCGAACGCGACGCGGTCGTCCGCGATGCGCAGCAGCGGCTGCCCGGCCTGCGACCGTGCGGCTTTTACTCCCCGTACGAGGCCGCCGTGTGGTCGGTGTTGTCGCAGCGCATCCGCATCGTGCAGGCCGGGAAGCTGCGCGAGCGGCTGGTTGCCGACCTGGGTGAGGACGGGGCCTTCCCGGCGCCGACCACTCTTTACGGCGCCGATTTGGACCTGCCGGGCCGCAAGCCCGAGTACCTGCGGGCCGTCGCTGAGGCCGCGCTAGACGGCGTGCTGGATGGGACTGCGCTGCGGGCTCTCCCTCCACAGGAGGCCCTTCGCCAAGTGCAGCAGGTGAAGGGCCTGGGGCCGTTCGCGGCCGAGTTGGTCGTCGTCCGCGGCGCGAACGCCCCGGACGTCGTTCCGCAAGCGGAGCGACGTCTGAAGCAGGAGGTCGCCGAGAAGTATGGGGACGGCGCGACCCTGGCCGAGGTCGCAGAGCGCTGGCGCCCGTACCGCACCTGGGCGTCGGTCCACCTTCGAGCTCTCCGTGAGGAGCGCACCAGCGAGATCGTCGGTGCGCATCGACCTCACCGGTGACCGAACGCCGCCGAACTCGGCGACGGCAACAGTGGTTCCGACAACCGCGACTGGCTCATCACCCCCGAGCGATACTTGGCCACGATGTGCGGCCGGAGCTGCGGTCGGTCACCGCGGACTAGCTAGAGGGCCGCGCGTCGCGACATCCGCAATCCGTGCCTGACACCGCAGTCCGCCGGAGGTGACAAGCCTGATCATCGCGCACCGCACGTCGCCCCCAAACGATGTCACAAGCACACGTCCGGCCCCGCGCAGCAAATCGACGGGTGGGCGCCACCGCGCTCAGCGGACGGTACTGCCCAGAGGCTTCACAGGTTAAGTGGCTCTTCGTGATCAAGCGTGGTAACTGCTGCTCGACGTGGATGAGCGCCTGGGCCTGAAACGAGGGCTGGGGCCTCACGATTCGTGGTGTCTAACACACGGATCATGGAGGCCCCAGGTGCCTGTTCAGAGTAGTGCGGCGACTGCCATGTGGGGTTGCCGGGCTTTGTCCTGCTCGACGTTTCGCACGTCGACGGCGAGCTTCAGCAGACCGTCGAAACTGAGGTCGGCGAGGTGGGCCGCACCGGCTGCGGCCGGCTTGCTCGGCTGCAGGACCGCCGGCTGGTGCGGGTGCGTGACCTGCCCGCCGGCGGCCGGCCGGTGGTGCTGGTGTGGCGCAAGCGGGTCTGGCGGTGCGTCGAGCCGGGCTGCGTCGTCTCGACGTGGTCGGAGCGGTGTGAGCAGGTCCGGCCGCGGGCGGTACTGACCGAAAGGGCCCGCCGTCATGCCTGGGAGCGGGTTGGCCGGCAGGGGCACACAGTGGCGCAGGTCGCCGCCGACCTCGGGGTGGGCTGGCAGGCGGTGATGGCCGCGGTCCGCGAGTACGGCACACCCCTTGTCGACGACCCCGAACGTATGCAGGGCGTGCAGACGATCGGCGTCGATGAGACCGCGTTCCAGGCCGCGAACGCTCGCCGGTCAACGACGTTCGCCACCGGCATCGTCGACCTGACCGGCAGACGGGCCCGGCTGCTTGATGTCGTCCCCGGCCGGTCGGCCAAGGCTCTGAGCTGCTGGATCAGCCAGCAGACGCAACCTTTCCGGGACGGGTTTGGCGTGGCGGTGCTCGACCCCTACCGCGGCTACGGCACCGCCCTGCGTGCCAGCTTGCCTTCGGCGACCCGGGTCCTCGACGCTTTTCACCTGGTCCGGCTCGGCTTCGCCGCCGTCGACGACGTACGCACCCGTGTCCAACAAGACAGCCTGGGTCATCGCGGCCGCCGCGGTGAGCCGCTCTATGGCATCCGCCGGCTGCTGCGCTGCCGCGCGGACCATCTGTCGTCCCATGCTTGGGACCGGCTGCTCGCCGGCCTTAGCGCCGGTGACCGCAGTCAGCAGTCGGCAAAACCTGGATCGCTGCCCAGGACCTACGGCAGCTGCTGCGCCGCTCGGCCGACCGTCGTCACGCCGCCGAACGGTTGCATCGCTGGCTGACGTTCTGCGCCGACACCGACGTGCCCGAGCTGCACCGCCTCGCCCGCACCGTCGATTCCTGGCGGGAGGAGTTGCTGGCCCACTTCGACACTGACGGAGCGTCGAACGGACCGACCGAGGCGGTGAATCTGCTGATCAAGAAGATCAAGCGGTCCGGGCATGGATTCCGCAACTTCGACAACTACCGACTACGGCTGCTGCTGAACTGCGGAGTCGAATGGAACACTGCCCCTACAGCACGAATCAGAGGACGGCTACCACGCTTAGCCGCGTAGAGCCGCTTTAGCACTCATACTTGACGAGTACGCCTTGCTGCTCAACCTGAGCGACGTGTATTGCGAGCGGCAGGGCCGGCTCAGCGTCGATGTGGTGCTCACCTTCATTGCCGCTGGCGGCGCATACCTTGCCGGTATGGCATGGGTGCACGAGAGCCTGCGACGTGCCCGCCGCGCTCGTCCTCAGCGCCGGAAACGCTAGTTGCGCATCTCGAAGCAGTCCCGTCGCGGCGACATCGGCGCCGTCTGCGGGTATGAGGCGTTCGGGAGCGGCCGGGTGTCGCACGACGTGCCCGGGTGCGCATACAAGAGGCTGAGGAGCTTCAATCCTCCACTGGCCATCGGCCTATCGTCCCGATGGCGCGGAACGAGGCAGTATCCGGCGGGCCGGGCCTACGTTCGCCTGTCTAGCACGCAGCAACATACTGAATGGCGGGGGAGCAATGCTTGAGACCTGTGGATGGGCCCGCCGGTGAGGTGGGCCGGCTGGGTGGGGCCGTACCCTCCCGGTGATCTTTCCGCTGTCTTAAGCAAGATCGGCGCGGCAACGCCGGTCGGAAGGGTACGACCCGTGCTCACCGTAGTCCCCGATGGTCTGTCCGAGGAAGCCGCCGGTGTTGCCGGCGGGTCGTTGATCGATGAGATCGTGCGTGAGGGCGCCCGCCGGATGCTGGTGACGGCGTTGCAGGCGGAGGTCGACGCCTACATCGACCAGTTCGCCGACCAGGTCGATGAGACGGGCCGGCGGCTGGTGGTCCGTAACGGCACCGCGCAGCCGCGGACGGTGCTGACCGCGGCGGGTGCTCTGGAGGTGACCGCACCTCGGGTGAACGACCGCCGCGTCGACCCGGACACCGGCGAACGGCAGCGGTTCAGCTCGGCGATCCTGCCGCCTTGGGCGCGTAAGACGCCGCAGGTCACCGAGGTGCTGCCGCTGCTCTACCTGCACGGACTGTCTACCAGCGATTTCGGTCCGGCGCTCGGGCAGTTCCTCGGCTCCTCGCACGGCCTGTCCGCACCGGTCATCACCCGGCTGACCGAAACGTGGCAGGGCGAGCAGCGGGCGTTCGCCGCCCGGGACCTTTCCGGCGTCGACTACGTCTACCTGTGGGCTGACGGCATCCACGTCAACATCCGCCTGGCCGACGAACGGCTGTGCCTGCTGGTGCTGATCGGCGTCCGGGCCGACGGTCGTAAGGAACTAATCGCCCTGACCGACGGCTACCGCGAATCCGCCGGGTCGTGGGCTGACCTGCTGCGTGACTGCGCCCGCCGCGGCATGTCCGCTCCGGTGCTCGCCGTCGGTGACGGGGCGCTCGGTTTCTGGACGGCGCTGCGTGAGGTGTTCCCAGCCACGCGGGAGCAGCGCTGCTGGTTCCACAAGATCGCCAACGTGCTGTCCGCGTTGCCGAAGTCAGCCCACCCCGGAGCGAAGAAAGCCATGGCTGAGATATGGCAGGCCGAAGACGCTGAGCACGCCCGCCGAGCCGCGAAGGCGTTCGCCGATGCCTACGCCACGAAGTGGCCAAAAGCCGCCGGCAAGCTCACCGACGACCTCGGTGAGCTGCTCGCGTTCTACGACTATCCCGCCGAACACTGGATCCACCTGCGCACCTCCAACCCGATCGAGTCGACATTCGCGACCGTCCGGCACCGCACCAAGGTCACCCGCGGACCCGGTAGTAAGGCAGCTGGGCTGGCGATGGCGTTCAAGCTCATCGAAGCCGCCCAAGCCCGCTGGCGTGCCGTCAACGCACCCCACCTCGTCGCCCTCGTCCGCGCCGGCGCCGTCTTCAAAGCCGGCAAGCTCGTCGAACGACCCGAAGACAACGACCCGGCATCAGCCGCCACAGCGGCCGAACCAGCCCCCGCCGAAGCCGCCTAAACGATCTTCATTCCACAGGTATTGACAATTGCTCCCCTGTCTGGGTGCGTCGGCTTCGCGGTCAGCGCGACCTGGGTCTGCGGCCCGGTCAGCAGCGAGCCGGGCCGCGAGAATGAGCTGTGGAACTTAGAGGCTGAGCGGAGGCGGCGATGCTGGAATAAGTCGATGAGCTTGGGAGCGGGCGCACCAGGTGCGCCGACGCGGTGGCGACGCGGTGGCGACACGGCGGCGGCGGCCGCGTCAGCGGCGCTTACATATGAGCGGCTGCACCGCGTCGTCCAGGCGTACGACCAGCTGCTGTGCCTACAAGCAGGGCGACAGGGGATACTTCACGCTTCAAGGTGCGGTCGCCGCTGCGAAGTGGCCTGGCTGTCCATCGCGCTGCCGAAGAATCTCCCGATCATGCGCGTGAACGGATACGGACAAGCCGGATCCCTGAGCTGCGTTCATGCTTGCTATCGCTATAGTCATTGCCCACGCCAGGTCAGGGGCTCGCGCTTGAGAGCACGCGGCGGCCGGGTTCAGTAAACGCTGAGTGTTGTGCCCCGATCGGCTGACCATTCGCTACTGACACCAGGCTTAAGTTCACGAAGCCGGCGGCCGTTGCGCGTAGCCGGCGGCCTGGTGACCCCGACAATGGACGGTCGCAGCTCATGCCGGCTGCGGCGGGGCTGCGCCGCCTGGCGCTACACGACGTGGTGAACGCCGATCTGGATCACTCAGCCGACGCGTGCAACATCCGGGCTAGGCGACGGAGGTGACGGCAGTTGGCCGGCGGTGCTTCGCAGCGTGTGGGGTTCAGCTGACGCATCGCGAAGCCGATAGAACCAGTATGGCCAGTTGCTGGACGCGGCCCGACCTGATGTTGGAGAGAGCATGAAAGAATCATTTACTGCAGTCAGGCGACACACGACTTTAGTCCCGATGAACTGGTAGACTTGCTGAACGGCGCCCGTCGTCTGAATTCCGGTTTGGGCTTGACCGGCATGCTGCTGTATTGCGGTCAGAGCTTCCTTCAAATGCTAGAGGGCACTCCCGAAGCTCTCGACATCACCTACGCCAGGATCGCGTCCGACAGCAGACACACGAGCCTGCGACTGCTGCTCGACGCCGAGGTCTCCAGTCCGCTGTTTCCGGACTGGTCGATGGGCTTCGAGCACGTCGACGAGGACGACATGGCCTACGAGCTGCCCGGCTTCACCCCAGCAACTCAGTACCCCCTCATCAATCCCGACCTTGTAACGAACGCTGGTGTCGCGCAGACGCTGCTCAAGCTCTACGCCCAAAACCGTGTCCACTGATGCAGGCCGACGACATCTACCCAAACCGACCAGGACACGAAGCGACGGCCGGCACCGAGATTGAACTGTTCTCCGTCGCAGGTCGAGACGGCCACCTGCGCAAAGTCAACGAAGCGTTCGCGCGTCTGCTCGGCCTGTCGCTCGCTGAAGCGAACAGCCGATCCCTCCTCGAGCTCGTACATCCCGACGACGTCCGCGGCATCGTCACCGGGCTAGCAGCCCTGGACAAAGGCGCAACAGAAGTGCTATTCGAAAGCCGTTTCCTACAACGCGACGGGCACCTGGTCCACCTGCAATGGGTTGCCCGCCCGGTCGACGGCACGGACCTATGGTGGGCCTCTGGCCGAGACATCACCGAATTCCACCGCCTGCTCGATGAACGAACCAGCCTGCGCACCCAATTGGACCTCGCCCTGGGTCAATCGCTCGCCGCCATGCGGGAGCTGGACTTCGCGGGCCAGGCGCTGACCTGGGAGCCACAGGCCGCCCGCATACTCAATACAACGGAGGCGCAGATCCCCGCCACTATCACGCAGCTGGCCGCAACCGTCCGCGCTAACGACGAGCTGGCACTGGTTCGAGCAATTGACAGCCTTCGCACCGGTGGTGTCACCGAGGTTAGCTTGCGCGTCGGTTCGGAGATGGAGACGCGTCACCTGTCCCCACGGGGCAGGGTCACCGAACGAGACCATTGAAACCGTCCACGCCGAGCCGTAGGACTCATCCTCGACATCACCACCGAGAAGGCGATGGAAGAACAGATGCTGCGCATGGTGATGGCGGACCCCCTCACCGGCATTCCGAACCGCAGGGCATTCGACCAAGCCCTCCGCAGCGAGTGGCGGCGTTGCACACGGGCCCTGCAACCCGTCTCGGTCCTGGTCGTCGACGTGGACAACTTCAAGGTGTTCAACGACCACTACGGCCATCTCGTCGGAGACGATGCGCTCTGCAGCGTTGCTCGCACTCTGACGACATCCGTCCGACGCGAGGGTGACCTACTCGCCCGCTTCGGCGGCGAGGAATTCGCCGCCGTGCTGCCCGACGTCGACGCGGTCGGCGCCATGACCGTCGCCGAGCAGATGGTGACCAGCATCCGCGCCGTGACGCTGAGGCAGGCGCCTGACAGGCAGCTGACCATCTCCGTCGGAGTGGCCAGTCACCATCCGGACGGCAGTGCTGCCAAGGCGTCAACGGTCCTAGCCGCGGCCGACAAGGCGCTGTACGCCGCGAAGGCGGCCGGCAAGAACCGGGCAGTCGCAATTGCCCCGGACCACGAGGCCATCACCACCGTCTGACAACACCTCATCCTGACCTGGCTGGGACGGGCTCGTCCGAGTTGTCGAGTTTATTTCGGCTGGTGGGTTGCCCCAGATCGAGGACTCGTCGCCCGCCGGCGGGTCGGTGAATCTCGCCAATCGCCGCAAGCCGCGGATCTACCATGTACGTCTACGTGCCGCAAGATGGCGTCTGCGAGATTCCCAACGCGCAAACGCGAACACGCCTTTTGATCTGCGCCCTCGCTGCGACACTCGGACATCCAGTCCGAACTTCATCTTGGCGCGAGATACTCATCACCTATTGAACTCATTGGCAATCAGGTGACACCCGCCGAGGAACGAGCCACTGTTAAACCCGGCTGTCTTTTGGGGCCGACCCAAGGTGCTGCGGGTCGCCAAGCGGTAAGCCAAGCGCCACGTCGACCAGGCCCGAGTGATTGGTCAGCAGATGTCCGTGCCCGAGGAAGGATCTGCCTGCAGTAACCGTAATGGTGATAGCGGTCGCCGAGTGCTCGACCTTGATGCTGCCCAGTCCGCAGTCTGCCGGCACGGTGTACATCAACGATAGCTTCGAGTCACGTCGGTCGTAAGTGCGGACAACAGCCAACCACACAGCTCCTCGTCAGAGGTAGACAACGAGCAAACCCGGTGGCAAGTAACCGTCCTTATTCGCAGTCATGTTAGTTATCCTACTGACGGAAAATGCTGGTAGGTCTTGGTGCTGCCATCGCAACCGTAGGCGATTTCGTAGACGGAGGCGTCCAGAGCTGCACGCAGTAGTGAGTCACTCGGGGTCTCAGACCACGCGGTACTAACCGCCTCGGGTGACACTTTCCGATTATCGGCAAGGCTGCGTCGAACTGTCGCCCAACGCATCACAACACGGAAGATGCATGTCTGCAGGGGCCGCGCCATCCGACGGCCGCCTTGAGACCTGGAAACCGGACAGCTGTCGGTGGGTGTCGACGACGCTTGAACACGAGGCCTTAGCGACGGTCGAAAACGAGGCCACCCCAACAGATTGGGTGGGTGATCTCGGTGGAGGACTGGGCGTTGATCCGGCGGCTGGTGGCGGACGGTGTGCCGCGGCGGCAGGTGGCCCGGCAGCTGGGTGTGGGCCGGGCAACGGTGGATCGGGCGGTGGCGTCGGACCGGCCGCCGAAGAACGAACGCAAACCCGCGCCGACGGCGTTCAGCCCGTTCGAGGGCCGGGTGCGCCTGTTGCTGGCAGAGCATCCGGAAATGCCGGCGACGGTCATCGCCGAACGGGTCGGCTGGACCGGGTCGATCACCTGGTTCCGCGACAACGTGCGGCGGCTGCGGCCGGAGCATCGCCGTCCGGACCCGGCTGATCGTCTGGTCTGGGAGGCGGGTGACGCAGCGCAGTGCGACTTGTGGTTCCCACCGAGGCGGATCGCGCTGGAGGACGGCTCGACCGCGCTGCTGCCAATGCTGGTGATGGTCGCAGCGCACTCAACGTTCATGGTGGGCCGGATGCTGCCGACCCGGCGGACCGAGGATCTGCTGCTCGGCTCATGGAAGTTGCTGCAGCAGCTCGGCCGTGTCCCGCGCCGTCTGATCTGGGACAACGAGGCCGGCATCGGACGCGGCAACCGGCTGGCGGCAGGTGTCCCGGCATTCGTCGGCACGGTCGCGACCAGGATCGTGCAGCTGCGGCCGTATGACCCGCAGTCCAAGGGCATCGTCGAACGCCGCAACGGCTACTTCGAGACCTCGTTCATGCCGGGCCGCAGCTTCACCTCGCCGGCGGACTTCAACGTCCAGTTCGGCGACTGGCTGCAGCTGGCGAACCAGCGGATCGTGCGGACCATCAAGGCCCGGCCGGTCGAGCTCATCGACGCCGACCGGGCCCGGATGCTGCCGCTGCCGCCGATCGCACCCGAGCTCGGCTGGCAGCACCGGATCCGGCTCGGCCGCGACTACTACATCCGCGTCGCCGCAAACGACTATTCGGTCGACCCGGCGGCGATCGGAAGAATGGTCGACCCCGCTGCTGACCTGGACCGTGTCACGGTCCGATTGGACGGTCGGCTGGTCGCCGACCATGCCCGGCGGTGGGCCCGCGGCCTGACCGTGACCGACCCGAAGCATGTCGAAGCCGCCGCCGTCCTGCGCGGCCAGTTCCGCACCGCCACCGCGGCTCCGGCCGCCAACGACCTGCATCGCGACCTCGCCGACTACGACCGGGCGTTCGGCCTGCTCGCCGACGGGCAGGTCGCCTGATGCCCGCCAAGACGACACCGGACTCGATCAAGCAGATTGCCTACCTGTCTGCCGCGTTGAAGGCGCCGCGGATCATCGAAGCGGCGCAGCGCCTCGCCGCTCAGGCCCGCGACTCCGGATGGACCCACGAGGACTATCTGGCCGCCGTCCTGGAACGCGAGGTGTCAGCCCGCAACGCCTCCGGCACGCAGCTACGCATCCGCGCCGCCGGCTTCCCAGCGACCAAGACGCTCGAGGACTTCGACTTCGACGCCCAATCCGCGATCCGCAACGACATCACCGCTTTGGCCTCGACTTCGTTCCTGACCGAGGCCCGCAACATCGTGGTGCTCGGCCCGCCCGGCACCGGAAAGACCCACTTGGCGACAGCACTCGGCGTCGCCGCAGCCCGCAACGGCCACCGCGTGCTGTTCGCGACCGCCACCGAATGGGTCACCCGCTTGACCGACGCGCACCGCAGCGGACGGCTGCCGCAGGAACTGGCCAAGCTGCGCCGTTACAGCCTGATCGTCGTTGATGAGGTCGGCTACCTGCCGTTCGAGCAGGACGCCGCGAACCTGTTCTTCCAGCTCGTCTCATCCCGCTACCAACACGCCTCGCTCGTGCTGACGAGCAACCTGCCGTTCTCCGGCTGGGCCACCGTCTTTGGCGACCAAGTCGTCGCGGCGGCGATGATCGACCGGATCGCTCACCACGCCGACGTCCTCACGCTCAAAGGCGCCAGCTACCGGCTCCGCGGCCGTGGCATCGACAGCCTCCCAAGCATCCGGACCCAAGACCCGGCAGACTGAACCCGGCAACCGGTGGCCTCATTTTCGAACGTCGCAACGGCCCCAGATTCGAGCGTCGTCGACAGGTGGGCCATTCACTGGGCGTGTCAGGGTCATCCGTCCTCGACGTCCGACGCCGAAGCGAAGCCACACAGATGGATCTTGTCGCGGGGCCGTGAACGGTCCGCGTGGACGCAGGCCGGCGATGACCCCTGTGGTGGGGTGCGACCCCGGTCAGCATGACCTCACGAGATGTAGTCGGCGATTCTCCGGTGGCGCGTTGAGGCCGGCTGATGGCCAGATCTCTGGCTGCTGTCCTTCACCTGTCCGAGTGATGCGGGTGGGCAGTCGACGGATCAGGCTGAGCAGGGTGTCAACTAGCTGTAGAGCCCGGGGACGTTGGTCAAGCGGGTGATCGGTGGGACCTTCCCGATCGCGGTGTGCAGCCTGTGGTGGTTGTACTCGTGTAGCCAGCCTGGCAACGCGTTTCGACGCGCGTTTTCGCTGCGGTAGAGGCGGCGGAATGCCCAGCCGTCGGCGAGGGTGCGGTGGAAGCGTTCGATCTTGCCGTTGGTCTGCGGCCGGTAGGGCCGGGTTCGTTTCGGGGTGATGCCGAGCTCGGCGCAGGTGTCGCGCCAGAGGTGACTGCGGTAGGCGCTGCCGTTGTCGGACAGCACCCGCTGGGTCGTGACGCCGCGGGCGGCGTACCAGGCGACGGCCCGGCGCAGCACGCCGGTGGCGGTAGCGGCGGTTTCATCGTCATGGACCTCGGCGTAGGCAACGCGACTGTGGTCATCGATGACGGTGTGCACGAAAGCAGTGCCCAGCACTGGTTCGTGGTTCTTGGTGCGCGGTCTGCCGGGGGTTGCGGCCCGGTTGCGGTTGCCCTGCTGGCGACCGACATAGCGCCAGCCGCCGCCGTCGGGAATGTTGCCGAGCTTTTTGACATCGACATGCAGCAGGTCACCGGGCTGGGGATGTTCGTAGCGGCGGACCGGTTCGCCGGTGGCCCGGTCGACATGGGCCAGCCGGTTGATACGGCACCGCACCAGCACCGCGTGCACGGTCGAGGCGGGCAGGCCGAGCTCACCGGCGATGGCGACCGGGCCCAGGCGCCGCTTCCACCGCACGTGCACGATCTTGCGGACGGTCGGCTGCGGCGTCCGGCGGGGACTGTGATGCGGCCGTGACGAGCGGTCCGCCATGCCGGCCACGCCGAACTGACGGTAGCGGCCGGCCCACCGGCTGGCGGTCGGCCACGACACCTGGAACCGTTCAGCGGCCCGGGCGACGGGCCAGCCGTCCTCGACTATCAACCGGGCCAGCTTCAACCGGGCTTTTGGCGTCAGCGCAGCGTTAGCGTGGGACATGAAGACCTCCTGGTGGCGGAGCGGTTCCTAGACAGCTCCACTCCACGCCGGGAGGTCTTCGCCTTTCAAGATCCGTCAGATCGTGTCGTCACACGCCCTCAACCAACGTCTCTGGTCAGTACAACTAGCCAAGCTTCGGCCGACTGCGTCGTCATCGTCCTGGGGTCGCAGTCCTGGCACAACACCTATGCAGTGCAACGTGCGCGCGACGAGTTGTTCGCGGCGCACCGCCTTTGGCAGCAGATGCGACCAGCGTCCGGCTGCGCTTCCTTGACAGATGATCAGCAAGCGGCCTGCCAAAGAACCGTGTGGGCCGAACTCGTTTACGCTGCGGCCGTCAACGCGGCGCTTCGCGCACAACTCCTGTGCTGATTCCTGGCTCGGCCTCGCACCATCTGGCGGCCACCCGGCCCATGTTTGTCCAAGCCACTCTTTGTCTTCAAGCGTGTGCGCGATAAGGGAGACGGGCGCTGGCCACGGACGCGAGTCTCGGCAGGGGTCAGCGTTCCTCGGCATTGCTCAACACGTGTGCGGGCGGTAAATCTGAACGACCAGCGGGCGGTCTTGCGGCCACACTGGGTGGCTGCGGCGCAGTGCACCGCTTGGCATCAGAACCGCTGGCCTTCGACTGGCCGTCTCGCTCATCACGGCTGACTGGCCGTAAGCCACCGTTGGAACCCGTCGAGGTCGGGTGAGTCCGGAACCCTGCGGGTGGTTCCGTTCGAAAGCTTGTGGACCGCGAAGGGTTCTTGGCCGAGCGCCGACCGAAGGTTGTCAACGTCGATGTCGGTGTAGTCACCCGCGCCGAACGCTGCCTTCTCACGGTCGGACAACGCGTTCCACCACACGACGAGATGCTTGTGGCGAACACAGACCGGCTGGGAGCGCAGCCGACTGCCGGGGGCGTCGACGCGACGACCTTGTGAATGCACGTCGATTAGTGAGTAGGCGGGAGCCGAGCACTCGAAGACGGCGCACCGTTCTGCCACTCAGGTATGCTCACATAGTTTCTCGATGTTGCCGACACGAATCGCCGCGAACCTGTACATGGGGTTGAGTGCTCCGTTGCCAGAACTGACTGGCCGGCAACACACGGGCAGACTGCGTGACCTGTAGAACGTCACTGGACCGGGCAGTTGACCAGTATGGCCCGGTCATCGATGTCGTACTTCCCTCCGTCTGGACTTAGCTGCGGCCAGGGATCTCCTGGCCGCGCGCTCTCAGCCGGGGTTCGGCCGGTCGAGGGACGACTGAGCGGGCGGCGGCCTCCCCGCAGGGTGTCGACGAGCAGCTGCCGGCGGCGCTGCACGACGGCGAGCGGTACGCGAACAAACCGGTTGAAGCTGACCACAGTCGGCTGCTTCCACGGCTGCGGCCGATGCCCGGCTTACAACGACTGCGGTCTGCACCCACCACAGTGAAGACCATGCGTTCGTGCAAAACCTACAGCGCAGCCAGCAAGATCACCGCCGGCCACGCGCGTCACGACCGGCTCCGCGCCGCCATCGAGGAGCCAGCATCGGCGGTCTGACGAGCGGTTCGACAGGCCCGCTGCGTCGTGGATCAGTCACCGCAGCGGAGCCCTCACTAACGTCCGCAGTCACCTCGAGGACGATGACGACGGCGGCTGCACCGACCGTCGACATCGCTCCGCTCGTGAGCAGGCTGCGATGAGCGCAAGGCTGCGGTCGGCTTGGTCAAATTCCAGGGCAAGCAAGGATTCAGCGCTGCCGGGTCACCTTGCCGCTGAAGTTGCGGACAAGTGGGAGCACAGACGGACAGCCTCCAGATCCAGCTCAACAAGATCGAGGTGACCCGCCCGTGGCGGACGGGGTGACGACGGCAGCTGTGATGAAGGGGTGTGCGGCGGGTGTCGGCCACGTTGGCGACTTGCCCTCCTTCGTCCGGGTCTGCTTTGCTGGCACACGTTCGCCGTTCGAGGGCCAAACAGCCGGAGCCTCGACCGGATCTGCCAGTCCGCGTCCAGCCCCGCAGCGGGTTAGGTGCCATGCCAGCGTCGCCGGCGGACGACAGAAAGCGAAGACCGGTGCAAGACCCACCGGAGACCGACGTCCCCCGATCCACGCGCAAGACCGAGGCTAAGGCCTCGCCGCCGTCCCCAGCGGATTACGCCGCCTTCAGCCGCAGCATCGGGCGTGCGCTTTCAGCACGTGGGGCCGACCAGCACACCGTCGAAGACATAACCCAAGAGTCCTTCGCCAGGTTGCTGCCAATCCTAGGCCGTCTTGGTGCCGACGCTCGGTTGCCCTGGCTGCTCGTGACAGCCAACAATCTTTTCACGGACCAGCACCGGAGAGCATCCACGGCCCGTCGTAACCGGTCTGAGCTAATCGAATTGAATCTGCAGCCGGCACAGCCACATCAAGTCTTCCAGATGCGTCAGGTCACAGATGCGGTCCGTCGCGTCATCGACAACCTGGACCAAATTGACCGCTCGTACTTCCTATCTCACGCTGACGGCGTCTCAGTCACTGATTTAGCGGAATCGGTCAGTACAACGCCTCAAGCGCTGTCGGCGCGTATGTATCGGACGCGGGCCCGCATGCGGCTGGATTATCTGTTAGCCATCGACCAGGTCACGCTGACAGACCCCCTGTGTCGACGGGTGCTGCTCGCCTTTTCCGCCGCCGATCGCCGCAAACAGAAGGCCCTGGGCGCCGATGACCATCTGGATCGGTGCTCCCTGTGCGCAGACTTGGCGCGCCGGCTCATTGTTCGAAGCTCAGCCGCTTGCTGACGGCGACCGCCCACTGTGTCGGACCTCGCCGTCGCCCGTCAGGTAAACTCCGATCGCATCGGCTTGCCGCGGTCCCCCGGTGGGCAGACCCCAGCCGACACGGCGCACGCCGGGCCACCCCCGCGAAGGAGCGAAGCATGAGCGCAATCGACAAAGCCAAGAACGCCGTCGAAAAGACCATGGGCGCCGGCAAGGAGAAGGTCGGTCAGGCCACAGACGACCAGTCCATGGAGGCCGAGGGCAGGGCCGACCAGACTAAGGGCAATCTGAAGGACGCCGGCGAGAAGGTCAAGGACGCGTTCAAGGACTGACAGATCGGATTCGTCAGCCCCTGCAGCCAACCTGGCTGCAGGGGCTGCTCTGCGCTCAGGCAGCTTTATGGATCTTGTCAGCGGCGCAGAGGCAGTCTGCTGCCGCCGCACATGCTCGTTTCAGGCTTGTCCCGCCGTGGTAGAGCTGCTCGCGGCGTTGGGGTCAAAAAGTGTGCACCCGTGCCTAAGACTAAGCCCGGCGCGAGTCGGATGCTTGTTGCCTAGGCGCCTGAGGGTCAGAGCCAGCCCTCAGGCGCCGCGCAAATGTCTTCACATCCTATGCTCACGGACGGGCTGGTGTTTAGGCGGCCCTGACAGCCAACCGTCCGAGGCGGACGCTTCACCCGCAGCCGAGTTAGATGTTCATCCGGGCCCCAATTGGTCTCAGGCCGGCACGAAACCTCAGACGGCTTCACGGGGGCGAGCTCATCGGACGCCGCCCAGTGGCAGGCCAGAGACTCCATTGCGTTGGACCACGGTGTCTGGACCATTAGCCGGTGACCGTTTACGTGCTCGACCCGCACGCAGCCGACCTGGCCGCGGCCAGGACCTTCTTTTACGCGGGCGCTGGCCGTCGGGGTCCGGCCGGTCGAGGTGACGACTGACCGGGCGGCCGCCTATCCCCGGGTGATGGACGAGCAGCTGCCAGCAGCGCCGCACGTCGTCAGCGGTACGCGAACAACCCGATCGAGGCTGACCACAGCCGGCTCAAAGCCCGACTCAGACCTATGCGCGGACTGCAACGGCTTAGCTACGCGCAGACAGTGACGGCCGGGCACGCGTTCGTTGCAGAACGTGCGCCGCGGCCACTACGAGATTGCTGTCGATCAACCGCCTGCCGATCGTCTCCGGGTCGCCTTCGCCGAGTTGGTCCAAGCCATCTGAAGGCGCCCACCGGACGGGCCACTACGTCGCCGATCCGCCAACGCAACGGAGCCTGCCAGCAAGGTCGGCGGAGACCCGATTCCGCGAAGACGCTGCCTATTAGAGGCGACTGAACCAAGCCCCGTTGCCGGTGACCACACGCACGGCACCGTCTTGAAGCAGGGTCAGATTCGAGGCCTGTCACGGTTTGCTTTGACAACTCCATGTCCCGGTCGGACGGCTAGATGATGACAAATCCCGGGAACATATCGTGCCGGAAACGGCGGTGACGTGGTTGTGGCGGCCGCCGACCCGGAAGAGCTTGCGGTGGTCGAACCGTCGAGGTGGTCTCATTGGCCGCCCGCGTTGCCGCAGTTCGAACAGCCCCGTTGAGCGGCGAGACCGGCTTGGGGTTGAGGCAAACGTGCGACGAGTCTCCGCTGCAGTCATCTGCGATCGTACGGCGCTGCTGACTTTCTGGAATCAGGTGGTCTGGCCGGTTCGGTTGATGATCAGCGTGGAGATTATGGTTGGGGTATCAAGTCCCGGAGCTGCGATGCCGTGGAGATGCTTTTGGAAGAAGCCGGAGACCAGCGCTCGGACTATTTCTTGGCTCTGCGCGTCGTCGATGTCGCCGAAGACCTGTGACCAGGTGGCGGGGTCCGTCGGCTTGATTTGCTGCGCCAGTCCCCATTTGGTGACGCTGCCGCCAACGTCGATGAAGCGGTAGTGGCCGGCGTTCTTTACGGCGAACCAGCGGTGCCATCCGGTCAGCTTTGGGATGAAGGTGCCCCACGTGGGATCGAATGCAGCGTCGTGGTTGTCGACGCCGACCATCATGAACGGCTTGTCGGTACCGGTCCGTCCAACCGGGCCGATGACGAAGCCATCGAGGTCGATGCCTGCGGCGAACCGGGGATCGGTCGCGACGACGGCTGCTGCGGTGCCGCCGCCGAAGGAGTGGCCGTACATGCCCATCCCGCGCAGGACAAGTGAGTTAGGAAGGCCAGCCGGCAGCGGTTTGCGGTCAGCGTCCGGGTTTCTCCCGGCGTTCACGGCGGCGAGTTGATCGGCGATGTAACGGACGTCGTTGACCCGTACCGCCAGCAGGCGTTCGAGCGTGGCAATGCCGGTCTTGCTGAAGGGGTCGGCACCGACTTTGGCGAAGGCCTGGTCGCTGAGACCGACCGTCTTGCCGTCCGGGAAGGTGACTCCGGACGACTCACCGGTGCTCGCCGACGCGACGACGACATAGCCGAGGCTGGCGAGTTGTTCGGCTACAGCGGTGGAGTCGGTGCGCGCTCCGACGAGCCCGGGGTAGAAGAAGATCACTTTGTGTTGGCCGGCGGCGACGGGGGCATCGGCACGGCTGTGGGTCGAGACGTTGAAGGCGCCCGCGGGTACCGGGTAGAACTTCTGCAGTGCCGCCACTTCACCGGCCGGCGCGTACGGCGCGACGGGTTGCCTGGCGCCTGGTGCGGTCGGATACCAAAGCTGCACCATCAGCTGCCGGCGGCCGGATTTGGGGTTCAGCGGGTCGGTATGCGGCTGGATGAGGTGGATGAGTGTGGTGCCCGTCGGGTGTGGTCCGGTGGGTGCGGCGAGGGTCAGGGCCATGTCGGACCGGCTGCCGCTCGGCTGTGCTCCGGCCTGACCGGCGTGCGAGCCGCTTGCACCGGCGGCCGGGGCGTGGTCCGTGGAGTTGGAGCACGCCGCCAGGGCGACGCACCCGATGAGGGCTCCGACCAGCGCGTTGCGCGGGGCTTTCTTCATCGAAGCCCCTCTTTGCGGCCGAAGCCGAACCAGGCGATGGGGCCGAAGAACTGGAACACGACAACTGCTGCGAGCCAGCCGAGGCGCGCGTTCGAGCTGAGCCCGGGTGCCCGCGAGATGGACACGAGCGCGGCGACGCAGAAGGCGATAAGCGCTATGCCGATCACTGCTGCGACTGACAGCAGCGCGGTGCCGCCGGCGCCGAGGGACGACGCTTGCGGTAGGAGAGCGCCGGCGTGTGGGGGGAAGTTCGTCACGCCGACTAAACAACCGGAGTGCAGGCAGGTCCACCAGCGCCTTTAGGCGGTGGTGTAGCGACGAAAGGAGGGGCCGGCCGGCCCCCGCAGCCCTCGACTACGTTCGACAAGTGGACCGGCGCCGTCTCGACCCGCGCTCGGCAGCAGTGTTGGACCTTCTACTGGCCGTCGGCATCGGCGCGTTCGGCGTCTGGCGCGAACAACGTTCCGTCTCGCCGCCGCACCTCATTCACGCTCCGCTGTGGTGCTATGTGGCGGCGCAAATACTCGGCGCGGCGGCCCTGCTGCGGCGGAGACGGTCTGCTTTCCGCGTTGGGGCGCTGACCGCAGCGCTCAACGTACTTACCCCGGTTCAGTCGACAGTGGTCGCCGTCTACTCAGCGGCCGTGCACGGCCAAAGACGGGCCGGAACATCGACGGTAGTCGCGCTGCTCTTCGGCACCTACTGCGTCGGCGGGCTCATCTGGACCTTGGACGACCCTTACTCTGCCCCGCTTGCACTCGCACTGGCCACCGCGTTGGGCTGCTACGTCGCCACACGTCGCCGGCTCGTCGACGCGCTCGTCGACCGCGCACGCCGCGTCGAGCGGGAGCGGCATCTGCTCGCCGACCGGGCCGTGGCCCGCGAACGTGACCGGCTGGGCCGGCAGATGCACGACGTGATCACGCATCGGCTGAGCCTTCTGGTACTGCAGGCCGGGGCCCTCGAAATGGCCGCGACCGACGACGAGCTGCGCCGTCAGGCCGAGCAGCTGCGGCAGAACGGGGTTGACGCCCTCACCGAGCTCAACGCCGTCTTCTCCACGTTCGGCACCAGGACCCCGGTCGACGAAGAGGCGGACCCCCAGGTCAACGACATGACGACTCCGGCGGGCGCTGACTCGCGGCCCGGCGACCTCGAAGCTGAATGCCTCGCGGCCTTTGACACGCTCGTCGAGCAATGGCGCCAAGTCGGGGTCGACGTGGAGCTTGACCGCCACGACGCAGCGGCCGATCTCGGGGGCACTGTGCAGCGCGCCGTTTACCGCGTGCTCACTGAAGCAATGGCGAATGCCGTCAAACACGCACCGGGTTCGGTGGTTCGAGGCGTCACCTCCGTCGCCGACGGTCGCGTACACGTGCAGATCCGCAGCACCGCAGGCGTCCGAGGCGAGCATCCGCTGCGCAGCACCGGACGCGGAAGTGGGCTCGCAGGTCTGCACGAGCGGCTGAGCCTGCTGGGCGGCGACCTTGAGCATGGCCCCACCGACGACCACGGCTACCTGGTGAAGGCCTGGCTTCCCACGGACGTTCCGGGACCCGGGGCGCGATGATCCGCGTCCTGTTGGTCGACGACGAAGAGTTGGTCTGCCGCTACCTGCGTTCCATCCTCGAGCACGCCGATGACATCACCGTCGTCGCCGCCGAGTCCGACGGCGCCGCAGCGGTCGACGCGGCTGTGCGCTTACAGCCCGATGTGATCCTGATGGACCTGCGGATGCCTGTCGTGGACGGTCTCATGGCCATCAAACGCATCCGGCAGCTCGGTCTGGCGGTACGGGTAGTCGCCCTGACCACGTTCGATGGCGACGCGATGGTGCGACGGGCGATGCAAGCCGGCGCAGACGGATTCCTCGTCAAATCGACTGCCCCCGGCGACCTGTCGAACCTGGTCCGCGTGGCCGCCCAGGGCCAGGTTGTCTTGTCGCCGGGCGCCGCCGAGAGCCTCTTCGCCGCCCAAACCGACGACGATTCGGCGGCACGCTCGCGCGCGCTGTTCGCTCGGCTCACCGCACGCGAGCGCCAGGTCCTCAGCCTCCTGTCGACAGGCGACTCGAACGCAGACATCGGCAGGTCACTTCAACTCACCGAAACCACCATCAAAGGTCACGTGTCGCGCATCCTCGACAAACTGGAGTGCCAGAACCGCACCCAAGCCGGCCTGCTCGCGCAACGCCTAAATGGGATCGTCCGGCCACGTCCACGCACCGAACCTGAGCACCGCGGTTGAAGTCCACCCCCGGCAGCACGACGACCGGCCGCGGCGCCAAAGTAGAGCATTCGGTGCCTCGGTGGCAGCTCCCACAAAGCGCGCTCATACATTAAGGACAGGCTGTGCTGCCTTCTGAGCCGATACGTGTCTCGGAGCGCAACAGATCAAATGTAACCGTCGTGAATTTCTCGACAGCACCTCGGGGCAGGTCCTGGCGGCGATGTCGACCGCCTGGCGGTCATTTCCCGTGACAGGGCCGCAATAGTTAGAAAAGGCGGCGAGTAATGATTTGCATCAGACGATAGAATGAGCTAATCAACGCCGTCTTGGCCGCCGACGGCAACCCGCATGTAATCGAATACTAAGCCACGGTGAGAAGCCTAGAAAAACAACTAACTTGCGGTCGGCGGTGGGAAGGGCACGGCTGTCGGCGCAGGATGGTGACGTACCCCAGGACGTCGAGTGCCACGCCTCGACCGTGCCTACCAGGACAGGCGCTGGGCTCGCGGTCAGTATCGGCGCATCAGGACTGTAGCAGCCAATGTAAAATCGTCCCCGGTCGATGGGCCCTAAGGACTGCTGTGGGAATCGGCGGACCGCCGGGTTGTGTGGCGTTGCTGCTGCAAGCGGTCGACACTGAAAGGACGAAGCTAAAGCGACTACCGCGCCCGAGCTAAAGTCGTTTATCGCGGCGTCTGTGGTGCGGGCCATGCCCGGCGTCGGCGTAGGTGACCAGGTCGGTAACCACCCATGAGGGCCGGCGCCAACCGTGATGGCCAAGCCGACAAAGTTCGGGGAAGGCGCCGCACGCCGGAAGCGCGGGGTTAACAGCGGCCAATGGCGGCGCTGAGCGTCGGGTGCACAGCGCGTACTGCTGCAAGTGCTGCCGCATTCTTTCAGGGCACCGAAGTTAGGCGGTCGAACTCAGCATCGCCAGGCATCGCGATCGTCAATATTGCTGTTCGAGGGACGTCAGCGCGGTAGAACACATCGGCGGCGGCGTCGGCCGAACCGCGGAGGACCCCCAAAAATACCTTCGCTACACCCGGCGAGAACAGGTGCGCGCCCTGAGCAGTCACGTCAAGAGCGATGCACACCGTCGCCGGCGTGCTTGCTGTGGTCACGTAGTCCAGCGCCAACCGGTGTAGGCGGTAGAAGGCCTCGCCGCCCCAGTTGCTCAGTAATGGTTGAACACTCGCTGAGCGAGCGAACGCGGCGCGGCCCAAAATGACGCAAACTTGACCGTTGCGGTGACGCCAGGAGCGGTCATCGGTGACGTCTGCGACGAGTGCTTGCAGATCCACCCCGGACAGGTAGCCGTGTTCGCGCGCTGCCACGAGGCGGTCGAGCAGGGCCTCCGGTGACGCGTTGCGCAACCCGGTACGGCGCATGGCTTGACGCTCGTGAGGTAGGAGCCGGGTGCAGTGCCGCACCAGTAGCGTGCCGCCGGCGAGGGCGCTGACGAAACGTCGATCGGCGTCCGGCGACGGGCGGAGGTCCGACGCGTAATGCTCGGTGTCGGTCAGCGCGTCGAGCTCAGCGATGAGGTCGCGAATTGCGACCGGCCAGGTCGAGTAATCGTCGACGTCCACCAGTATCTGCATGCGGACGATTGTGCGTGAAAGTCAGGCAGCGGACGTCAGTCAGCGGGTCGGCCGAATCGGTCTCGCTGATAGTTCAGGTAATGGTCTAGCCGGTTGAGCAGGTCAAGCATCGCGTCTCGTGTTGTCCCTCGCGGTGCGCCGTGTTGTGCACAAAGATCTGCTGCACGGATCCGTGACTCAGAGATCGCTTGGCCGGATGGCCGGGCTGAGAGGATGTTGCTGTGCCGAGACCGTTCCCGAAGAAGTTCCGCGAGGACGTTGTGTGAGTCGTCCGTGACCGCGGTCCGGGCGTGACGGCCGAGCGGATCGCCGCCGACCGATGACATCGTCGAGGCGGTTGCGTGCCGCGGATGTCCAGCAGGCGTCGGCCGCCACCGCATGCGCGGATCGATGGGTCAAGTCGGCTCCGACGGCGGCAACGCCGCCATGCAGAGCTTTTTCGCCCTCGTCCAGAAGGGCGTCCTCGATAGGCAGAGCTGAAACAACCGCGATCAGCTCCGCATCGCCGCAGTCACCTGGATCGAACGCATCGCTCACCGCCGGCGACGGCAGGATGCTCTCGGTCGTTCAACCCGATCGAATACGAACTCATCGTCAACTAGACCGCCGAAGTAGCGGTTCAACCAATTGTCACAGCCTCGTGCAGCAGTCCCGAGCGCGGCGTCGAGAACATGATTGCCGAATTCAGCCTCAGCGTCGACGTGTCCCCGCGTCTACTGGTGGCTCCAACGGCTTCACGACGTGCCCGTTCGTCCCGACGCCAACAACCACTTTTTGTCGGTCGACACGACCATTGCCGGCAGTCGGCTCCCGAGACCGTCCGGCGCCTGATCCACGCTGTCCTGGACCACCACGACGGCGTCCTGTCCGACGACGCCTCCGTTGTCCTGGCCCAATGGCAGCCCGCGACAACCCGCCAGTAGCCGGCAGGCCACGGGCACAGGGCACCAGTCGCAGCGAGCGCCGCTTTCTGCGATCGGACCCCAGGAAGTCTCAAGGTCGCATGGCTGACCGAAGGCCGGTTACGGCGAGACATCTCAAATTCGACCGTGTGAGCGAAGACGTCAGCCCGGCAGGAGTACTTCAATGCGGTTGCGTCCCCGGTGCTTGGCTGCATACAGCGCTGCATCGGCGCGGTTCATCACTGTCGTGGAGTCGTCTCCATGCTGGATGGTGGTGATGCCTGCGCTTGCCGTCTGATTGCTGGGTATCTGGCCCAGTAGCTGGCCGATACATCTGCGTGCGTTGTCGATATTCTCGGCGGGCATCAACACGCCGAACTCTTCCCCGCCCAGTCTGGCAATGAGGGATCCCGGACAGTGCTGGCGAAGCGCCTGCTGCCATCGTGCGGCCGCGTCGATGAGTAGCCGATCACCGGCCGGGTGACCGTGCCGGTCGTTGTACTGTTTGAAATAATCCATGTCCAGGATTGCGACGGCTGCCTGTCGGTTATGTTCATTGCTGAGGGCGGTGTCGAGTGCCTGCTGCCAACTCCGTCGGTTGGGTAAGGCGGTGAGCGGATCCGTGACGGCGGCGCGGTTCAATGCCTCCGCTTGCGCGTGGCGCTCGGAGACATCGACTATCTGTGAGATGAAGTGAAGCGGCCGCCCATCCAGTGCTCGGACGAGCGCGGCATGCAGACTGACCCAAACATCGTGTCCCGCCGAATGGCGGTATCGCACATCACATTGGTAGCTCTCGCGCTTGCCGGCGAGTAGTTCAGCGACAAGTTCATTGTCAGCGTGCAGGTCGTCAGGATGAGTAATGTTCCGAGACGTGCGTTCGAGCAACTCATGGACGGTGTAGCCGACAATCTTTGCGAGCGCTTCATTGACCTGGATCCACTTGCCGTCAAGGCCTACCAGCGCCAGCCCGATGGGACTGTTCGTCATGGTGGTGCGAAAGCGTTCTTCGGAGGCGGCTAGGGCTTGCTCGCGCTGCATCTGCTCTGTGACGTCTTGAGCGCTGCCGCGAAGCCGTGCTGGCTGTCGAGTGGCATCGCGTTCGATGCGGGCGGTGGTGACGAAGTGTCGGATCTCGCCGTCGGGACGGACGATCCGGTGAGCTAAACGCACCCCTTCGTCGGCGGTGAGCGCGGCATGGGGCAGGGAGTCCCAGGCGGGATGGTCATCAGGATGGATGACCGCGCGCAGGCCGTCAGCGGTGACCGGCTGGTCGATTGGTAGCCCACACATGTCCACCAATTGTGAGGTGACGACCAAGTGATCTGTATCAAGGTTGTAGGACCAACTGCCAAGTCGGGCCTGTGTCTGAGCTTCGCTGAGCAACTGCTGCATCTCATCGAGTCGGAGAGCGCGTGCGCGTGCCTCGGTCACGTCCCGCATGACAGTGACGAAGCCAATCACGGGTGCTTGATCGCGTCTGTGCGTCTCGTCGGCCATATGCACCGGTCGCACGGTCAATGACGCCGCGAAGCGTTGTCCGCTTCGATGACAAAGCTCGATGATGACATCTTCACCGCGAGCAAGGGCATCGTGCTTGCTGCCCACGGACACTGCCTGGATGCTTTCCGCTGGCCAGAATGGGAACGGTCGGCGCGCACCGATGAGCTCCGTTCGGGTATAGCCCGTCAGCTCACACAAGGCATCGTTCACATCGCGGATCTGGCCGTCCACTGAGTATGCGTATCCGTCGGACAGCGCAGCCAACAAGGCCCTACTTAAGTCACGCTCGGCGGCCAAGTCAGTCTCGGCGGCTCGAAGACCCGTAATATCTTGAGTCGCACCCCAGGCAAATCGCGGCTGTCCGCGGTCATCGCGCTGCAACGATCCCCAGGCGCGCACGACGCGTAGCTGGCCGTTGATGCACACATGATGTTCGGACTCGAACGGCTTTCCTTCAGCGAACAGCTTAGTGAAGTCAGATGTCACGTTGTCGCGACTGGCCTCAACAACAAGCGCGCAGTAGCCGGCGAGGTCCGGCGCCGGTGAGTTTTCAGTGACACCCAAAAGGCGCCGCATCGTCGGTGACCAGGTACGCTCCCCAGACCTCAAGTCCACCATCCATGTCCCGACGGACGTCAGGTCCTCAACCGCCTGCCAGCGCGGTGACATCCCGCCGTCCATGACCGGGCCCGCTGTGAGGGATGCGGGCATCAACGAGCGCCGCGACTCACCACCATCCATAACCTGCCATCGGCGCCAGAACCGGGAGGCTGAAGCGCGCGCGTAACAGGCCTCAAGACACTCTGCGTTAGCGTTGTAACCCTGCCGATCCTTACGCCTATCGTGACCAGCAACGCCGACCTGTTCGCGGGCCTCGACTCGAGGGTCTCGTAGATTGTTGTACGGGACCGATCGCACGCTGCATCATGACGGTAGGCGTGGGCTGCGCAGGGGCAGCCGTCGGGGACCGCTGACGAGACCGTCCCTGACATAGCCGGGCGGACGTGCGATGACAGGCGACTGGACCGACGACGCTGCGGTGAAGGCAGCCCGGGTAGCCCTGCTTCAGGCGATCGCGGCATGGCAGGCCCTGGCTCCGCCTGCCGGCACCCGGGTGGCTCGGCCGCTGACCGTCGCGGACGTTACAGCGCTGCAGCGCATCCGCACCGCCGAAGTGGCTTACCAACAGGCAAGGGTCGAGGCACGCGAACAGCGGCATCGCACCATCTGAACGGCATCGCTGTCTTAGCCGTGGGGTCCCGCCTTGGGCGGCCTACCCAGCGTGTCCATCAGACGGGGGCTCGGCGCGAGGCCTGCGGGCGCCGGCGGCATTCGTTGACGGGTGTACAACTCAAGGTCACCGGGACGCCAAAGCGCTTTGATGCGGTGAAGCCGAGACACGTGACGGCCGGGTTTGCCGGGCACCGTAACTCGCCCAGCTACTGGGCGCGGTTCAACGAGCAGTGGCTCGCCGCCGTGCCGTCGAACGTCTTCGAGCGCTCGCCCAGCACAGCCGTCGAGCACGAACCGACCCACAGACCGTCACCGCGCTCACAAACATCTTCAAGGAGATCGTCGCACGGCTCACGCACCTCGAGCCCGAGGAGGGAATGCGCCGGGTGTCGCTGATGGCGCGGTCTGTCATCACGGCGCTCGCCGCGTGGGAGCGCGATGTCAAGACGGCATCCGGCCAGTCGCTCGCGGAGCTCAGCGTCGAGCTGCGCAACTTGGCACTCGCGCTGTTGCAAGCATTTCCAGCCGCACGCAGCGGCTCGCATGCGTCTTCTGGCTAGCTCGTCTCCAGGAAAGCTGCATGACCCAGACTCAACAAGGCGTGCAAATGGGCATTTCTGAACGGGAGCTGGACGGTTTCTGCACCTTTGGAAAGGGTTTACTGTGGCTTTCCGCGCTCCTGCGCACGCAGCTCACAGGCCGGATGCTCTTGCCCCCGCCGAACCAGTCACGGATTTCGACTGGTCGTTTGACGAATGCGTAAATGTCTGCAAACAATGCTTGCGGTCCGCCTGACTATCTCGCTCTGGGAGGACCTTTGCGCGTCGACATCGGCAGGCTGAGCTTGGTCTGCACCACCACCCTGATGGCAGCAGTTGGCTGTTCGGCGACAAGTGCGTCGCAAGCGGACTCACCTCCGGCGACCTTCTCGACCTCGGCGCAGCCGACAGCCGCACAGCCAACCCCCCGGCCGACACAGCCCACGGTGTCCCCATCTCCTTCACCCTCGGCACCGGTCCCGAGTCGGTTCGCGCAGCCCTACGTCAACGCGCTTGAGGATTTCCTCGCCGCCTATAGCCGCGCCGACGAAGCGGGCGACCCGGGTTCGCCCGACCTCAACCGCTACTCGTCTGGCCCGGCACTGGCATGGGCTCGAAAGCAGATCGGTGACCACGTCAAGCTGGGCGTCGCTCACCGCGGATTCGCGGCCGCGCGGAACGTCGGGGCGGTAGACGTGACATCTCGGTCGGTTTGGGTGGGCCAATGCATGGACTGGTCGACCTGGCCGGTGATCAACAAGACGACCGGTGCGACCTACCAGCAGTTTCCGCAGTGGTCGCAACTTGTCTATGCCGATGTCGCGGCAACCGGCGGACAGTGGCGAGTCCAGCGCATCACGGTCAAGGCAGCCGCATGCTGAAGACGGCCGCCCTGGCTACCGCAATCGCAGCCGGAGCCGTCCTGCTGATGCGGCCAGCCGCCGCGGCCGACGCCTTGCCGTCTTGCGGTGCACGCAGCGCTGTAGTGGTAGGCACCTCGTGGCTTGCCTGCGCCAGTTCCAGTTCCATAGACGCCGCGCTCCCTAACGCACAGAACTCATCGGGGCCAGCACCCGTGACAGGCGGGAGCCCGACGGCGACGTTCGCGGCGGCTACGGGGCCGCAGTTTTGTACTTACTCGTCGACGGACACGTTGGAGGGGTCCGCGGCGCCTGCACCGCGTGAGGGCGGCGGCCGATGGGTGTTCGTGTATTGCGGCGATTCGGGGCAGGCCGGTGGCTGGACGTGGGTTACCGCCGGCGCAGGTGCGCCGGTGCTGCCGTCCCCGGCGCAGCTCGCGCGGCAGGCGTGGGCACGGCTCGCGCCGCAGGTCGGTACACCGCAGTACAACCCGCACCGGCGCGACGGTGCCGGTGGCGGGACGGTGGTGGGCTTTGACACCTGGCTGTGGCTTGGCGGTGCTGGGCTGGCTGACCGGTCGGCGTCCGCGTCGGCCGGGACCAATGCGGCGACCGTGACGGCCCGGGTGGCGTCGGTGTCCTTCGACCCGGGAGACGGGTCTCCGCAGCTGACCTGCGCCGGCGGCGGCAGGCCGTATGACCCGGCGCGGCCGAATGCCGTCTCCGACTGCATCCACCGGTACATGCACCCATCCGTGGCCGCGGCCGGCGGGGCCTTTGTGCTGACGGCCAGGGTGGTGTGGTCGGCCTCGTGGACCGGCACCGGCGGAACGGGCGGCACCCTGCCGCCACTGACCGTGGCAGCACAGACGCTGATCCGCGTCGTCGAGCTGCAGGCCGTCAATGACTAGCCGCCAGGCAGCTGCTGCCTTCGACGCAGGACAGGCATCTGCTGTCAACGGATCGGCGCCGTCCGCAAAGCTGAATCCCGCGCGACGCACTGCCGCCGATGCGCGGCGGCCAGCACGGCTTACCAACGGCGCGCGGCGGGGGCGTCCGCTGGTGTGGGCAGCGGGTCTGATCCTGATCGCCGGTGGGGGAGCGGTAGCCGCGTCAGCTGCCCTGTCCGCCGGACAGAAGCACGCCGTGCTGCTGCTGACCCGGCCGGTCAGCGCCGGACGAAACCTCACCGCCGACGACGTCCGGAGCGAACGGATCGCCGCCGACCCCGGCGTCGACACGGTGCCGGCCGACGCCCTGGAATCGGTTGTTGGGCAGCGGACTCGCGTGGACCTGCTGCCCGGTTCGCTGCTTACTCGCGGCTCGCTGGGTGGCGCGGACGTACCGGCGGCAGGGCAGGTGCTGTTGGGGGTGTCGTTGAAGCCGGGGCAGCTTCCCGGCCGTCCGCTGTCTCGGGGGGACCGCGCCGAGCTCGTCACCACCCAGCCGGCTGTCACGACCACGGACCCTGGCCGCGGTGGGACGGCCAGCCGTGCGGCATCTGGGCCGGTTGTGGTGACGGTCGACGCGCAGCTGCCGCCCGCCGCTGACGGCAGTGTCGTCGTCGACCTCGTCGTGCCGCCCGCCGCTGCGGCGGCTGCCGCGCAAAGCGCCGCAGACGGTCGGCTCGTGCTGGTGTTGCTGCCTCGGGACGGCTCGTGATGCTGATTGCCTTTTGTTCGTTCAAACAGGCGCCGGGCGTCAGCACAACCGCGCTTGGGCTGTCACGATGCTGGCCCCGGCCGGTACTGCTGGCCGACCTCGACCCTGCCGGCGGCGACCTCACCGACACCCTGACGGCGTCCAAGCCGCAAGCGGCCGGCCTGCAGGACAGCCTGTTAGCGCTCCGCCGCGTCAACGACGCTGAACGTGCCGCGGCGGACGTCTGGCATAACGCCTCACCGCTGACCGCCGGACAGGAGCTGCGCCTGCTCCCCGGACTGGACGACCCTGGCCAGACGACGGCGTTGCGGGATGGCTGGCAGGCTCTTGCCGGCGCCCTCGCCGCGTTTTCCACGCGGGACGAGCCTGCAGATGTGCTAGCCGACTGCGGCCGGTTGTCCGCGGACAGCCCGGCATGGCCGGTGCTGTGCGCTGCCGACATTGTCGTACCGGTTGTGCTGTCCACGGCAGCGGGGGTGCGCCGGGCGGCGCACGGGCTTCGAATGCTCACCGACCGGTTGATCAGTGAACGCTCGGCGGCGCAGCTTCAGCTGCTGGTTCGCCAGGCCGGCCCCTATGCCGCGCAGGACATTGCGGACGCCTTGGACGTTCCGCTGCTGGCGGAGCTGCCGGACGATGCGGCCGGCGTCGGGCGGTTGGCGGCCGGGTCCCCGCGGCGCGTCAGCCGGACACGGCTGTGGCGACAGCTTGCTACAACCGCCCGGCAGCTCAGTGCCACGGCGCCTCAAGCTGCCGCTGCCGCTCACGATGTCGCGGAGGCGGACACGGCGGCGGACCCGGACATTCAAGCGGTCGACTCGCTGCACCAGTCGGCAGCGGACGCCACCGAGGAAAGCCAGGCCACCCGTTCCAGCCGTGATCGCCGAACGGTGGGAGCGGCATGACCGCTACCACGAACCGTGCCGTCGCCTATCCGCCGGTCGGCGGGGCGTCCACCGGGGGACCGGACGTGCCGGATTGGGCGGTGGTGAGTCGGCTGCGGCGGCTGGTGGCCGAGCAGCTCACCGAACAGCTCGCCGCGCGCAGCCGTTCCGGGCAGCCGCCGCTGACCGGTGTAGACGTACGGATGCTGGGCCGCAGTCTGATCGCCGACCAACTTGCCGACTACGTCAGTGGCCTACTCCGCGCCGGCGACCCGGTACCGACCGTTACCGCCGAAGACACGCTCGCCGAAGCAGTGTTCGCTGCCATTTTCGGGTTGGGCAGGCTGCAGCCACTCGTGGAGGACCCGACCGTGGAAAACATCGATGTCGACGGCTGCGACACGGTATGGGTCTCCTACGCCGACGGCCGGATCGAAGCCGGCCCGCCGGCCGCCGGCTCCGACGCCGAGCTCGTCGACATGCTGCAGTCCTTCGCCGCCCACACAGCCCGCGACACCAGCGGCAGCGGACGGGAGTTCTCCACCGCCCGGCCGCTGCTGAACCTGCGGCTACCCGACGGCAGCCGGCTCACCGCCTGGCAAAGCCTGTCCACCCGCCCCGGACTCACCATCCGCCGGCACCGGCTCACCACCATCAGCCTCGATGACCTGCAAACACTCGGCGCACTCGACCAGGCTGTTGCCGCCTTTTTGCAGGCTGCTGTGCGGGCCCGCAAAAACATTGTCATTACCGGCGGGCTGAACGCCGGTAAGACCACCCTGCTGCGGGCGCTCGCCGCCGCCTTTGACCCGCTGGAAAAGGTCGTCGTCCTGGAAAAAGAAGCCGAACTGGGCCTGGACCGCCTGGACCGCCTCGGCGGCCCCCGCCGGCGGGTCGTCGCGCTGGAGGCCCGCGAAGCCAACGCCGAAGGCTCCGGCGAAGTCAACCTCAGCACGCTCATGACACACGCCTTACGGATGAACGCATCCCGCATCATCGTCGGCGAGGTCCGCGGCGACGAACTCATCCCGATGCTGACCGCGATGGGCTCGGGAAACCCCGGCTCGCTCTGCACACTGCACGCCAACTCCTCCGCCGCGGCCGCCAGCCGCATGGTCGCCATCGGCCTCACCAGCACCCACCGGCTGCCCGCCGACGCCACCCATGCGCTGATCGCCGACGCCGTCGACTTCGTCGTTCACCTCACCCTCGTCGACCCGGCCGTCGCCGCCGGACGCCGCGTCGTGTCCTCCATCCGAGAAATCTGCGGCCTCGGCGAAAACGGCCGCATCACCAGCAACGAAATCTTCACCCCCGACACCGGCGGCCGCGCCCGTCCAGCAGTCGCACCGCAATGCCTACCCGACCT
Source organism: Frankiaceae bacterium (assembly GCA_965199805.1). GTDB lineage: Bacteria > Actinomycetota > Actinomycetes > Frankiales > Frankiaceae > DATAZK01. Next base: position 3,109,827 of record CBDATO010000001.1, read on the forward strand.
CATCGCCGCCGGCTTCGACCCCGACCTGCTGACACCGCCAGCCTCAGCTGGCGCAGGTCCGTCAGCCGGGCAACCACGCAGGCGGCTGCAATGACCGCACTCTCGGTTCCGGTCGCCGCCGCCGGGGGCAGCGTCTGCGCGCTCGGGGTGCTGCTCGTCGGCTACGGCATCACCGCCAACCGCGTCGACGCCGGCAGCAAGCCGGCCAGCCGCCGGCAGCACCATCTTGCCGGCCTGACGCCGCGCCGCCTCGCCGGCTTAATCGCCGCCCCGGTGCTGACGCTGGCCGTCACCGGCTGGCCCGTCCTTGCCGGCTTCGCGGCGCTCGCCGTCCTTGCCCTGCCGCGGCTGCTGGCCGGCCGCCGCACCGCCCGCCACCGGCTCGAACGGCTCGCCGCATTGGCGGACTGGTCACGCCGCCTGTCCGGCGTCCTCATCGCAGGCGCCGGCCTGGAACACGCCATCGCCGCCACCACCCCCACCGCCCCGGCTTCCATCGCCGGCCCGGTGTCCCGGCTCACCGGACGGCTATCCGGCAGACATCCCACCCGCGACGCGCTGCACGCCTTCGCCGACGAACTCGCCGACCACACCGCCGACCTACTCGTCGCCGCGCTGCTGCTGGCGGCCGACCGCCGCGGCCGGGGCCTCGCCCGGATCCTGGAACGCCTCGCCGACACCATCGAAACCGAAGTCGACATGCGCCGTCAGATCGACGCCGACCGGGCCACCCCACGCACCACCGCCCGCTACGTCACCGCCATCACCCTCATAACCGCCGGGCTACTCATCGGCCTACGCCGCAGCTACGTCGCCCCCTTCTCCACCACCACCGGCCAACTCGTCCTGCTGCTCTGGACCGTTCCCGATCTTGTAGACACCCGGTTGTAGTCTGCCGCTGACATCAGCGGAGGGGATCGCATGGCGACACGTCGTCATTTCACCCAGGAGTACAAGGACCAAGCCGTTAGCCTCGTCACCGATTCAGGCCGGTCGATCGCGGACGTCGCGAAAAGTATCGGCATCCATGAGATGACTTTAGGCAAATGGGTGAAGAAAGCACGTGAAGCGGGACATGTCGAAGATGCGGACCTCTCCGTGAACGAGCGAGTCGAGCTCGAACGGCTCCGGAAAGAGAACGCGGTCCTGCGGATGGAACGCGACTTCGCAAAAAAAGTTGCGACCTGGTTCGCGAAGGAACAGCCGTAAAATATGCGGCGATCGCGGACTGGGCGGTAGAGAAACAATATCCGGTGGCTTTCATGTGTGCCCAGCTCGGCGTGGCCCGCCAGGGCTACTACCGGTGGCTCGCGGCCGGCCCGAGCCTGCGCGCACGCGGCGACGCCGAACTGACCCGGCTGATCCGCCAGATCCACACCGACCTCGACGGTCAGCCCGGCGTGCGCCGGGTCTGGGCCGAACTGGCAGCCCGCAGCATCCGCACCTCACCCAAGCGGGTGTGGCGGCTAATGAAAGTCGCCGGCCTGCAAGGCCGGCACCCCAAGCCATGGCGACGGACCACGATCGCAGGTCAGGCCCCAGTATCGGCACCGGACCTGATCGGCCAGGACTTCACCGCACCGGCAATGAACCGGCGCTGGGTCGGCGACATCACCTACATCCGCACGGTCTGCGGCTGGGTCTACACCGCCACCGTCATCGACCTGCACTCACGCAAGGTCGTCGGCTACGCCGTCGACAACCACATGCGCACCAGCCTCATCATCGACGCCCTCACCGCTGCCCTCGCGACCCGCCGACCACCAGCCGGAGTCATATTCCACTCAGACCGCGGCTGCCAATACACCAGCCGCCAATTCGCCGACTTCTGCACCGAAAATGGCGTCACCCGATCCATGGGCAGACGAGCCACCTGCTACGACAACGCAGTCGCAGAATCGTTCTTCGCCACCTACAAGAAAGAACTCATCCACACCCGGCCCTGGAACAACGTAACGGACGTCCGGCAACAAACATTCCTCTGGATCGAAGGCAGCTACAACCGCCGACGCCGGCACTCCACACTCAACTACTTGACACCCGAAGAATACGAACTAGGATTCAGAAAACTAACCGAACTGGCAGCCTAAACCACTGTCTACAAAAGCGGTAACACTCCACTCATCGGACTGCTGTTCACCGCCGCCTTCTACTGGATAGCCACCCTCACCACCGACCGCCCCGGCAACCGCCTCCTGCCGTCCAATGACCCCGCCGGCACCCCAGCCAAGACGCGGCTGCAACCCGCAGCGCCACATCGGGTGGAGCCGCTGCGATGACACCCGTCACCGTCGCCGCAGCCGGCGGCGCCGCAGCAGGCTGCGGCCTACTCCTACTGCTGCACACCGCACGCCACCGTCCCGTCCCGCTGCCTCAGCTGCTCGCCCCACACCGCCCCGAACTTCGCCGCCCACATCTCGCCACGAACGTGCCAGCAGCGGGGCCGGCCGGCCGGATCGGGCAGTGGCTGGCCGCCCACCCCATCGGCCCGACACCGCCGCCGGCGGACCTCGAAATCCTGCACCTGGACCCAGCCGCCTTGGCACTACGCAAAGCCGGCATGGCCTGCTTCGGGCTGGTGCTGCCGCCGCTTATCGCAGCCGCCGTCACCGCCGCCGGCCTCCACCTCCCATACAGCGTCCCCGCCGTGCTCGGGCTGCTGCTTGCCGCCGCCTTCTACCTGGCGCCGGATCTCATCGTCCGCGGCCAGGCACGCGACGCCCGCCGCGACTTTTCGACAGCGGTCGGTAGCTACCTGGACCTGGTCGCTTTGGAACGCACCGCCGACGGAGCCCCCGCGCAGGCGCTGCACCGCGCCGCGCAGGTCGCTGACAGCTGGCCCTTCGCCCGGATCCGGCAAAGCCTGGACGGTGCCCGGCTGTCCGGTATGCCGCCGTGGCAAGCCCTTGCCGACCTCGCCGACCGGCTCGGCGTCGATGACCTGCGGGATCTCGCCGACATCCTCACCGCCGCCGGCGACGACGGCGCCGCCATCGACACCGCCCTGACCGCCAAAGCCGCCAGCCTGCGCACCCGCCACCTCGCCGCCGCCAAAGCCGCCGCCAACACCGCCTCCGAAAAGCTCACCCTGCCCGCCGTCCTGCTCTGCTTCGGCTTCCTGCTACTCGTCTGCTATCCCGCCCTCACCCGCGTCCTCGGCCCCTAACCCGCCACCCCGACCGGGCAGACGCCGCTTTCCCCCAGCCAGGTCCCGGTGTGCCCGGTCTTCCGCCCCCGTCTTGCCGTCCGCCGCTTACAGAAAGGTCCCGATTGTGATCCGCTACTGGTTCACCGTGCTGACGGCCAACCTGACCGCCCTACGCGACACCCCAACCCGAAACTCGGCCCGCGGTGAGGACGGTTCAGTCACGCTCGAGCAAGTCATCATCGCCGCCGGACTGCTCGCCGCCGCCATCGGCCTCATCGCCGTCATCGTCGCCGCCGTCGACAAATACGCCGGCAAAATCGGCTAGCAGAGCTACCCAATGGCATCGCTGAACAGTGACAACCGCCGCCGAATTGGCCGGCACCGGACATCCCGCGGGCGACGGCGGACAGACGACGGGTCAGCGTCGCTGGAAACGGTCGTCGTCTTCCCGGCAGTACTGCTCCTGATCGTCGTCGTGGTGCAGGCCGGCCTGTTCATCCACGCCCGCCACCTTGCACAGGCCGCCGCCCAAGAAGGCCAACGCGCCGCCCGGCAGTACAACGCCGGCCCCGCAGCCGGCTACCAGGCCGCCACCGGCCTCCTCGACCGCACCGCCGGCGGCCTGCTCACCACCCGCACCGTCACCGTCAACCGCACTGTCACCACGGCAGCCGTTCATGTCACCGGCAGCGTCCCGTCGCTGCTACCAGGTGTGCACCTGCAGGTGTCAGCAGACGCCGCCGGCCCCGTCGAACGACTCACCAACCCGCAACCATGACCACCCGACCACACGCCATTCATGGTCGACGCAGCCGGCGCACCACCTCTGCAACACCCATGTCCGCAGCACCCATGTCCGCTGCACCGATGTCTGCAGCACCGATGTCCACAGCCTTCAGGCCGCGGCCCGCCGGTGAACAGGGGTCGGCCGCCGTTGAACTCGCCGTGCTGGCACCCGTGCTGCTGCTGGTGCTGCTCCTCGTCATCGCCGGCGGACGAGTCTCGACCGCCCGAGCACAAGTCCGAGAGGCTGCCCGCGACGCCGCCCGCGCCGCCAGCCTGCAACGCACCCCAGCCGACGCCGACACCGCCGCCCGCATGACCGCCCAAACCGCGCTCGCCGACGCCGGACTGCACTGCCAAACCACCGGCACCAGCACCCAAGCGACCTTCGACGGCGCCGGCTCCGGCGGATCGGTGCACGTCACCGTCTCCTGCCAAGTCGCGCTCGCCGACCTGTCCCCGGTCCCGCTGCCCGGCAGCACCACCGTCACATCCGACGCCACCAGCGTCCTCGACACCTACCGCAGCCAACAATGACCACCACCCCGACGGCTGCTTCGCGCGCCGTAGCCGGCGGACCCACCTCAGCGGCCGTGTCCTGCGATTCGTCAACCCGCAACTCGTCGGCATGCAGGGCAGCCGCGGACGAAGCTGGGTCGGTCAGTCTTTTCCTCGTCGTCGCCGTGCTGGCGCTGTTCGCCGTCTTCGGCTTGGTTGTTGACGGCGGGCGCCGCCTCGATGGCCAACGCCGTGTCACCGACACTGCCGAACAAGCCGCCCGCGCCGCTGCCCAGGCCGTCGACCCAACGGCCTTGCGTACCGGTACTGGCCTGCGCCTAGATCCCGCAGCCGCCCGCCGCGCCGCCGCGACCTACCTCACCACCGCACCTGGCATGACGCTCACCGGTCTGGTCATCGACCAAACAGGCGTCACCGTCACCGTGACCACCGTCGTGCAGCCGCAGGTGCTGTCCGTTGCCGGCATCGGCACGCTCACCGTGACCGGCACCGGCCACGCCCAACTACTCACCCCACCCGAAAGCGTCACCAACCCCGCTGCGACCAGCCGCGCCGACAACGACATGAACCGCCCATGAGCACCCCGACCAGCACCGCCACGCAACCGACAGCCGGCCGCCACACCTTGGCCATCCCCGTCCACCGACGCCGGGCTGACCTACTACGGGGCCTGGCCGCCTTGCTTCTTCTCGCGGTCACTGTCATCGGTGTGCCGGCACTGCTGCTCACGCTGACCGGCATGCCGTTCGCCGGCGGGTTCCCGGACTGGCATCGGCTGGCCACCCGGATTACAGCACCCGACGACGGGTCGCTGCTGCTCGACACCCTCACCGTGCTGACCTGGACCGGATGGCTACTTTTCACGGCCGCCACCGCCCTCGAGCTCATCTCGATGGGTCGGGGCCGGCTCGCCCCCATCCTGCCCGGCCTCGCCGGCTTGCAAGTGACCGCCAGCCGGCTGGTAGCCACCGCCAGCCTGCTGCTACCGGCGATGACCAGTAGCCACCTGCCGCCGCTTCCCGCCGCCGCCCTTCTCGCCACGGCTATCCCCACGGTCGTTGCGGCGGCCGACACCACCATCGACCAGCAGCCGGCCCACCCCACCGCTGCGGAGGCATCCCAACGGCTGCCGGCTGCCGCCGCCGCTACGACGGCCACCCTTGTCGCGACCCGGCTGCCGGTCTACATCGTCGGGACAGACGCCACCGGGCAGCGTGACACCCTCTGGTCCATCGCCGAACGCCACCTCGGTGATCCGCTGCGCTGGAAAGACATCGCCAACCTCAACTACGGACAGCCCCAACCAGACGGCGACAAGCTCACCGACCCAGGACTCATCCGCAACGGCTGGCAGCTACGCCTGCCCGCAGACGCCACCGGCCTGCCCACCACCGCGCCGTCAGATACAGCGCGCTCCCGGGTTAGACAGCCAACCAAACCACCCACATCGAAACCCGCGACAACGAAGCTGCCGACCGCACCGACCCCGGCCACACCCAATCCGGCCGCACGGCCCGCCCCCACCGCGCCGACCAGCAAAGCACCAACCCGGACCCCGGTCGCCCTGCCGCCGCTCGCCTCCGTGCCGCCGCCGACCGTGGCACCACCCGCACCGCCAACCGCCGCACCCACCAGCATGCCAAGCCCGCCTCCCGTCCAAGGCAGCCCAACGCCGCCGGCGATCCCCACGCCCCCGACCGCAATACCGACCAGACCCTCATCTCCGACCACACCCATGTTGCCCACCGGCTTTCCGACAGCGCCGCCGCCTGCACGAGCAGAAAGCAGTCCGTACCTGCCGCCAATAGGCCCGTCCACCCCGGCCGTCCGGCAGCTGCAGCAGCCGGCACAGCCAACAGCCAGCGTGCGCTTCGGCTTAGGTAGCGAGATCTCCACGGCACTCGCCGCTGCCATCGTCGCGGCACTCACGCTGACCCGGCTACGCCGCCGCCACCGCCACCGCCCGGGTCATCCCCGACCGGCACGCCTGTCCGGACATCCCGCAACACCACCACCAATCCGCCAACTGCTCGCCGCCAACACCCGCCCGCAGCCAGCCGCCCGCCCCCCAAGCAATCAGCCGGCGCTCGACAGCCAGCCGCACTGGACACCGCCCCCAACCGGGCGACTGGGTTATTGGGATCTCGCCGTCCGCGGCCAGACGCCCATCAGCCCCGCCTGGACGGACTATCCGGTCCTGCACATCAGCGGCCCTGCCGCCGGCTACATCGCCCGCGTACAGCTGCTCGCCGCCCTCACCGCACATGAGGGCACCGTCGACATTCTCGTCGCCGCCGACCTCACCAGCCGGCTACTGCCAGACAACCCAGCCGGGCTTCAACTGCGGCAACTGCCGAACACCACAACCTTGTCGCGGGCGCTCGACGCCGAGCTGCTGGGCCGCCGACGTCGCCTCGCCGACGCCGATCTACCCACCGCCGCTGACTACCGCCAGGAGCATCCCGAAGACCCGCTCCCGGCGTTGCTCGTCCTCACCGACGCGCTGCCTCGCGGTCTGGAGCCGGCGAATCTGGCTGGACTGGACGTCGGCGTTCTGCTCGTTGGCCAGGCACACAGCGCCGACGGTGGTGCCCTGCTGCAAACAGGCCCCGGCGGTGCCATCGAGCACGCACAGCCGCAGGACCTTGCACAACAGCTCGACGGTGCGCAGCTGTACCGGCTGACCGCCACCGACGCCCAGATCCTGCTCACCGCCCTTTACGCTGAAGACGACACGGGAGCCGACGCCAGCGGCACAGCCGACGATGCCGGGGACGCATGGACAGCCCCTGGACTGCAGGCAGGAACCGTGGCAACCGGCTCACCTGTGCTGGCTGGGCCTGCAAACGGCGACGCGCCGACCAAGGCCCGGCCGCTGGCCCGCATCCGGGTACAGCTGTTCGGCCCGGTCCGCATCTGGGTTGATGGCACGGAGATCACCCGCGGACTACGCGAAGCCGGCCGCGAACTGCTCGCCTGGTACCTGCTGCACCCGTCCGGCCGCAGCGCGGACACCGCCATCACCGCCCTCTGGCCCGACAGCGCACCCAAACAAGGACAGCAGCGCTTCTGGTCCGCCCTCAGCAGCCTGCGGCAACGGCTCCAACCAGACCGCAGCGACAAACCCATCCTGCTGGCAAAGACCGGCGGCATCTACCGGCCGGTCGCCGAAGAACTCAACGTTGACCTCTGGACCTTCCAGAACGCCCTCCAAGCCGCTGCTGCCAGCAGCGCTACGGACCGCATCGCCGCCCTACAGCAAGCCGTGAACGCCTACACCGGAGACCTCGCCCAAGAAGGCGACTACCTCTGGGTCGACCCCTACCGCGAAGAACTCCACCGCCGCGGCGTCGACGCTTATATCATTCTTGCGGATTCACTAAGCCAAGCCGGCGAGAGCGACCGGGCCGCCAACACCCTCGAGCGGCTCCTCACCCTCGACCCACATGGCGAACCCGGCTACCGCCGGCTCATGCAGCTGCACGGACAAGCCGGTCGCATCGACGCCGTACACCGGCTGTACCGGCAACTGACGAGCCGGCTTGACCAGCTCCGCGAAGAACCTGCCAGTTCGACCCGTCGTACGTACCGGCAGCTCACCCAGTCGACGGCAACGGCCCAAGCCGACCATGCATCGGCCGTCGCGAACGGACGGTGAGGCCACAAGCGTGACGCGTCATGCCGAGCCGAAGAATGCGCTGTGGACAGCCCGGCAGTTGCCAAGTCCGCGGGTAGGCTGACCGTAGGTTGAAACGTGGTTTAGCACCCGGCGTCTTGAGGATGAATATTTATGGCTCGTAAGCAGATCGTTGAGTTGATCGACGACCTCGATGGCAGCGACGCAACTCGAACAATCCGCTTCGGTTATAGTGGCACCGCTTACAGCATCGATCTAAACGACAAGAACGCCGGCAAGCTCGACAAGGTCATCGCTACCTACGTTGCCGCCGCGCGAAAAGATGGAGCCCAGGCCAAACGGCATGCGGTCATGAGCGGCGGGGGATCACGCGACGATTACGATCCCGCCGCCGTACGCGCATGGGCAAAAGAACGCGGCATCCCCGTCAACGACCGCGGCCGGGTCTCCGCCGACGTCGTGAACCAGTGGCGCAACGCCTCCTGAGCCAAGGCAGAGTCCGCGGGTAGGCCCGATGGCCCGTCAAGATGGAGTGTGGCTGTGGCGCGCTGCCCGCCACAGCGCGATCGACGCCTGCTGAGACGGCGTCACCTCAGCGACCATCCGTACCGCACGCTCGCGCACTTCGGCGGGTACTGACGGGCCCGTCTCACAACTCCCTCCTCGAGGACTGGAGCCTCCAGACTCACCGGGGGATTTCAGAGATGTCTGCCTGAGCCGTGGGGGATGGCCGCCCGCTGGCGACCGAACACAGCTTGGATCCAGAGCTGATTGACGTTGGCGCCCGGCCTGCAACCCAGGTGGATGGAGGGTGGGTCTCGTGCATGGTCGGCCCTGCGCGTCCGGCCTTTCACTCGTTCGAGTGATGCAAGGGCCTTCGGATCGGTCCAGTCTGCCCGTGTGGCAGCTGGCGGAGATCCCTGGGAGAACGACCCAGTGTTCAAGGCGTGGCACACCAGCGCTGCGGTCCGCTCCGCCTACAGCGAGATGGTGGACGCACAACGACATTGGAGGCAGATGAGATTGTCGAGCGACATCATTGATCTGTCTGACGGCCACGCCATTGTCCGCCAAAGGGTCTTTTGGGCTGAGCTCGTGTACCACGAGGCCGTCAATGCCGCGCTACGCGCTCAGATGTTGTCTAATTCTGCATCGTCCACCGCCTGAACTGGCGTCACGCCTGACCCCCGAGGCAACTGCGCCTAGCACCTGGTCGAACTCAGGCAGCGGAATCCGTTCCACGGCTAACCGCGTCCCAAGCATTCGAGGTCGGCGCGGAGCGCATCGAGTGCGCTGCGGAAAGTGTCCGCAGCGTCGCTACCCAGAACCAACATGTACGGCGGGTCGTTCGACTCGACAACTTCGATGATTGCGGCTGCCGCCTTCGCCGGATCGCCCGACTGATTGCCATGCGATGTGTCGTTCTCCTTGCGAGGCTTGCCAAAGGTGTCGGTGCAATCGGCGAGCGGGGTGGCCGCCTGCATCAGCGACCGCCCCGAGAAGTCAGTGCGGAAGGCGCGGGGTTGACGACCATGGGCCGGATGCCGAGCGGGCCGACCTTCCGGCGGAGCTCAGGGTCAACGCTTCGACGGCGGCTTTGGCTGCGGCGTCGTAGCCCGAGCCCTCCGGCGAGCGCCGGGCGCCAATGGAGGACAGGTTGCCGATGGAGCCGGAACGGGGGCCCACCTGCCAGGCAGGAGATCGTGCGCACCGCGCCAAAGACGCGTGTCGAACAGCTGCTGGACAGCATCGTTCTGCCTTCTTCGACGGCTGCCCGGTTATCACTCACGTCAGACTCCGGCGGAGTCCACGTGGGTGGTTCAGAGTCCAAATTTACGGCGCCAGTCGCCGCGAAGAGCTCGTCGACCCAGCCCTCCCCGTCTGGGTCAAGGTCAACACAGGTGCTGGCCGAGACGGCATGCAGCCTGTCGTCGGCGCGATTATCCTCGACCTCGAGATCGACCTGGTCGACGCGGATGACGAGCCGCCCGCGATCGAGCGCGTCCGGCCGTCCCCGACGCAGCGGGACGCACACTGCAAGCTCGGCGGGCCCGTGGTTTGATGAGCGGCGCATCTAATGTCACCCCCTCCATACGCTGGACAGCAGGAGAGGGGGTGCGGCATGAGTCCGGACAAGAAGCCGCTGCCGCGCAGTCGCAGCAAGCGTCCAACGCCGACGAAAACAAAGCCGTCGCCCGACGACGGCTGGGACATTGTGTTCTTTCGGCGTCACCCGGCCGACGACCCCGTCGAGACCATGCCCGGACGCGAATGGCTGAGCTCCTGCCCCACCGGTGTCCGAGCCGACATCGGCGCGACCCTGACACAGGTGGCCTCGGCGCCCCCGCACAAATTCGCTGGCGGGGGCCGGTGGGAGGCCATGAGCGGGAGCGCTAAGGGCTGCCACGAGATTCGTGTGGACGGCCCGAACCGCCACCACTACCGGCTGTTCTGCTTGCTCGACAGAGACGCCGTCCACGAAAACGGCAGCCCATGCGGGCCGCTCTTGGTGGTTCTCGACGGCGCAGTTAAGCCGTTCAGGACAAAGCTGGCCGAGGGCGTCTATGAGGCGCTTGGAGAACTGCGCAACGAGTACCGCGCTCGCAATCCGCGCAGCGTCGGTTAAGCAGTCACCTTGCGGCAGGCGCGTCGCTGGTGCGTCACCGCGGGGTCTCGCTCGAGCGTGACTCGGCAACCGAGTGCGCCGGCCACCTCGGCGACAAGCGCCAGTTGCGGGTTTTGCGTGCGCGCAGTGAACAGCCGCCGCACGACCTCGGGCCTGCGACTGATGGCCCGGGCCAGCTCAGCCTTGGACATTCCCTGGGCAACTCGCTGCTCATCGAGCAGGTTGATCACGTAGTCGACGGCAGCGATTCGAGCCGACTCCTGGTCGAAGCGGGCGCGGAACTCCGGATCTTTTAGGTCTTCGTTGAGGTCATCCCAGAAGATGCTGGTGGCAGTCGTCACTGGATCACTTCTTGGTCGTGGAGTGTGTCGTGGGATAGAAAACGTAGCACTGAAGTTACGGCATAGCCAGATCCGGGACGGAGGCTAGGCCTGGTAATGGGTCACACCTTGGCCTCGGCACGCCGCACGCCGCACGCCGTGCCGCCGCCTGGCACTGGGCACGGGCCGAACAGCCGGTTGCCCACTGCACCCAGTCGGGGACCTGCAGCAGGTGATGCTGACGCTGTGCTCGGCTCCGGTGGGTTGTTCGCATGTCGCTCGACGACGTGTATTGCCGCTGGGAGCTGCTCGTCGAGCACCCGTGGGTAGACGGCCGCCCGATCCGTGGTCACCTCAATTGGCCGCACGCCAACCGCGAGTGCCCGAGCGAAGAACCGCCTGGCAGCCGCCAAGTCCCGACGGACGGACTGCATGACGTCGACGACCTGACCGTGCTGGTCGATCGCCCGGTACCAAGTAGGTCCACCGGCCGGCGACCCAGACATCTGTCTCGTCGACGAACCAGCGGCCGTGCCGGCGACCACAGGCAAGGCCGGGCGGCCTCGATGAACTCGGACGTGAAGCGCTGGACCCACCGGTGAACCGTCACGTGATCAACCCGGATGCCGCGTCCGGCGAGCAGCTCTTCGACCTCGCGGTAGGAAAGTCCGTAGCGCAGGTACCAGCGCACCGCCACCGCAATCACCTCACGCGGAAACCAAAACCGGGCGAACGTGGATGAGTGGCGAGAGGTATCGGACCAGTCTGCGGACCGGACAATCGTCCAACGCAACAGAGCCGACGGCTGCGACTCTCAGAGCGTGCTCGGGCTTTCACGGTGCGGGGACGTAGGGCGCTGGGTCGGTGACTTGTCCGTTTATGCGGATTTCGTAGTGCAGGTGGGGTCCGGTGGAGTTGCCGGTCGATCCTTCGAGCCCGATCTGGGTGCCTCGGCTCACTGGCTGGCCTGCGGTGACGGTAATGACGGCGAGGTGGGCGTAACAGCTGGAAAGCTGGACGGTGACTTGGATGCAGACGTAGTTGCCGTACCCGCCGCTCTGATCGGGTGTTTGGACGGTGACCACGGTCCCGGCGGTGGAGGCAAGGACAGGTGTCCCGTAGGGGGCGGCGAGATCCATGCCCGGGTGGTAGGTGCCGTCTGCGTGCGCGCCGAAGGTCTGCGTGACGGGGGCTCGGACCGCGAGCGGGTAGCCGCAGCCGGCCGCAGTCATTGCCCCAGGCGGTAATTGGACGCCATCGCCGGGGGCGTTGGCGCCGTTCGGTTCCGGGGTTGTTGCCGCGGCGAGGGTCGGGGCGAGGCGTTCGATGGCGGCGACGTAGGCGGGGGTTTCGCCGTTGGCGGGGATGCAGCGGCAGGACAGGACGGTGCCGGGTCCGGCGTTGTAGGCGGCGAGCATGAGGCCGGTGAGGTCACCGCTGATGCCGGCGGCCCGGATCTGTGCGAGGTGGGTGCAGTTGAGGCGGGCGGCGCTGGGGATGGCGTCGGCCGGGTCGGTGATGGACGCGACGCCGTCGCCGTTGCCATCGACGCCGGAGCGTGTCCATGTGGAGGGCAGGAACTGCATGATGCCGACGGCGCCGGCTGTGCTGACCGCGTCTTGTCGGTAGCCGGATTCGACCTGTGCTTGGGCGGCCAGCAGCGCCGGCGGCAGCCCGCAGCCCGACTCTTCGGCGGCCTGCACGAAAAGCGGGGCGAGGGCGGCCGGTACCCGATCGGTGCGCAAAGCCTGCTGGCCTGCTGCCTGCCCGGCCGGAGCTACCGACGTTCCGGGCGATGTGTCGCTGCTGCTGCCGAGGACGGTGGTGATGACGCCGGTGGCAGCACCGGCGACCAGCACCACCATCAGCAGCAGGCTGCCGAGCACAGCGGCGAGCAGCGTGGTGAGCGGACTTCGTTCGGTCAGCGGTCATCCCACCGGGGGGCATGGTGCTGTGGCGTGGGGACGGCCGGTTCGGCGCCGCGGGTCATGCGGTCGGGGTCTGGCAGCTCGCCGAGTGCGCGGCCCTCGAGCTCGAGCAACGGCCGCCATACCGAACCTGCGGCATCGGTCGCCGGCTGCTGCGCTGCGGAGCCTTCGCCTGATGTGGGGGGGGTGGCCCATCCCGCCGGGCGGCTTATGTCTGGTAGCCCGTGTGCGGTTCCGGGGGGTGTTAGGGCGGCGGTGGCGATGGGCAGGCGCAGCTGGGCGGCGGGGAGTTGCAGGGCGGTACGGGCGTGGTTTTCCCGGCGGATGCTGGTGAAGGCGAACAGCAGCCAGGTGGGATGGCCGGCGGCGGCGGTGAGCCGGGCGTAGCCGGACAGTTTGGCAGCGAGGCGGTCCAGGCTTTCGGTGCCGGTGTCGTATTCGACTAGGAACGGCAGCCGGCGGCCCGTGGAGGCCACGGTCCAGATGCCGTAGCCGTCCGGGCGGACGATGGCGTCCCATTCGCGGGCGCACCGGCGCGCTGACCACCAGACGTCCAACTGGCCGGCCGATTGAGGTTTGCGGGAGGCGCCGATCAGGTCGGTGAAGATGTTGTTGCAGCCAACGTGGTGAATGCGGCGCATACCCCGGACCAGGTCGTGGGCGGCCTGACGGCGGCGGGCTGAGACGGCAGGGTCGACGCCTGCGTCGGCGGCGGCGATGTAGGCACCGACGGTGCCAAGGAGCCAGTGGTAGGGGTTGCTTCCGATGGTGCTGTAGGGACGGACCCGGTCCAGGACGCGTAGGTCGGCGAGCTGAGCTAATCGCTGGTTGGTGCGGCGTTGTCCGGTGAAGGCAAGCTGACTGACCTGGCTGGTGGTGAAGACGTCGTGTTCGAGCAGGAGTTGCAGCAGGTTGCGGTCCCGGGCGGTGATGCGTCCCAGGGCCCGAGCGGCAGCGTTTTCGACGGACTTGGAGGATGAGTTCACTGCTGACCCCACCAGTCGGGGTGCTCATCGGATGGGTCGTCAGCGCCATCATGCTGGGCTTCGGGACCGTCATGGGGGATCGAATGCTGAGCGGATCCCGTATTGGATCCCGTGTTCGATGCCGTATCCGATGACCTATCGGACGCGCGCAGATGGATGGTTGCCGGCGACCCGCTGCCGTTAGAGCGGGCGGCGTCGCCGAGTGCCGTCCGGTAACCCGATTGCCGGGCGGTTGGTTCGGTGCTGAGGCCGTCGCGGTCGGGCAGCCGGCCGGTGACGAGCTCCCGGGTTGACGGCCCGTCGGGTTGGCGGGCTGCGACGGCAGCGCGTAGCTGGCTGGCGCGATGCGGGATGGGTGGGGGTGCGGGCTGGCTGTGCAGGGTGAAGGCGGGGGTGTTGGCGGCGCCGATGACGAGCCGGGCGGCGGCGGTGTAGCCGGCGAGGTGGGCGAGGTCGTGGGCGGCGAGTTCGGGGGTGGTGTGCCGTTCGAGGGTGGCGGCGTCTTCGGGGCTGACCGTGAAGTAGATCTTGTTGCGGGCGTTGGCGGAGATGGCTGCGCGTAGGTCGGTGGGGAGCTGGCCGAGGTGTTGGTGGGCGAGCACGAGGGAGAGCCGGTAGCCGCGGGCTTCGGCGAGGACGTCGTCGAAGGCTTGGGGGAGGGTGAGGAAGTTGTGGCATTCGTCGATGTACAGCGCGGCGTCCGGCCGATCGTCCTGGCCGAGCCGGGCGCCGTAGGTGGCGGCCTGCCAGATCTGCGCCAGCAGGAACGAGCCGAGTAGCCGGCTGGTGTCATCCCCGATGAGTCCTTTGGGGAGCCGGGCGAGCAGGACGCCGCCGGACAGGACGTGCGCCGCGGCCGCCGAACCAGCCAGCCCGGCCACCTCCGGCCCGCCGGCTGAGGCGGCAGCATCCATGGGGGCAATGGTGGGCTGGTGGGCGGTGAGGGTGCGGCGGACGAAGTCGCGGAGCAGGAACGCGCGCAGCTTGTTCAGCAGCGGCCCGACGATCTGTGCTTGGGCGGCGTCGCTTTGGGTTGCGTAGCCCTGCCAAAAGCCTGACAGGCCGCCGGCGGGGTCGAGATGGTCGGTGATGCGGCGACGGAAGTCGGCGTTGGTCAGTAGCCGCGGGACCTCGAGCAGGCTGGCCGGCTGCCGGGAGTTGGCGGCGAAGGACATCAGAGTCAGGCAGGCCGAGCGCAGCACGTCGTCGGTGCGGGGTCCCCAGAAGCCGGCGTAGATCCGGCGGAAAATGCCGACGAGGTGGTCGACGGCGAGCTGCGGGTCGGCGCCGGTCAGTGGGTTGAGGTCGGCGACGAAGTCGCCGGTCGGGTCGAGCAGCGCCAGCCGGCCGGCAGCCGTGGCGGGCAGCCGGTCGAGCAGGTCGGTGATGAGGTCGCCCTTGGGGTCGACGACGGCGACACCGCGGCCGGCAGCAACATCATCGAGGATCAGGTTGGTCAGCAGCGTCGACTTACCGGAGCCGGTCGCGCCCAGGACATGCAGATGCTGCCGCGCATCCACCGCCGGCAGCAGCACCCGCCGTCCCGCCGCGTCCAGTCCCAGCACCTTGGCCCGGCCAGCAGTCGCCAGAACCCTTGGCAGCAGGCTGGAAGTGCTCTGAGCTGCACTGTCAGGGTTTCCACCCGGTGAGCTGTCAGGAATTCGGTAGCGCCCGGACAGTGCATGCGTGCCGGACCGCAGCCCCGGCAGGCGCTGGGTGGGGCTGCCGGCGGCCCGGTCGAGGCGGCCTTGCGGCGGCAGGCTGGTGGGGACGGTGGGAGGGGCGATGACAGTACGGGCGCCGGCGCGTGCCACTCCCGGCACAGCCAGGTCGAGCGGGAGGTGGGCGACGGCGGCGACCTCCGCGACCGACCACAGCTGCCCCCGGGCCAAGCGCCGCGACGCCAGAACATCAGCCGGCCGGCGCAGGTGGCTGCGCCGCAGCCCGTTCAGCCCCTCGAACACGGCAAAGGCGGACGCGATGGCATGCGCCTGCCCGCGCAACGCCGCCGCCCGCCGCCGGACCTCCTGCCGATCCGGCTCGGCGGCGTACTGGACGCCTGGCGTCTCGCCTGCGGACTGGTCGGCGGTGACAGCGTCGGGGACCGCCTCCGGGAGGGTGGCGACCGCGTAGCGCAGTTCGACCGCGAAGCTCGGGCTGGCAGCTTTCGCGACGAGGGCGGCGACCTCACGGCTGCGGAACGGATCATTGGCCGGCGGGAGCCGCCGTTTGCCGTCGCCGGGCGTGGTGGGGGAGCTGCGTCGGGTTGCGGCGATCCGCAGCCGAGCGGGGCGCCGGCCGGTCACCGGCCGGGCCAGCAGCTGCACGCACGCCGCCTGATCGACAGCCAGCCCGGACAGCGCACCGAGCAGCGGCCGCAGCGGATCGACCGGATGCTCGGTCGCCAGCGGATAGCCAGCCGGGCGGGCGAGCCGCAGCCGTCCACCCGTCTGCACCCGCCCGTCAGACGCCCCGTTGGGCGACAGCCGGCGCCTGCTCCGGTTTGAGCTCGGGCGGACGGGCAGCGGCGGCTGCGCCGGTTCGGTGCTGGTGCGGGCGCCGGGCCAGGCTGCTTCGACGGCGCGTTCGACGTAGCCGGGCGGAACAGAGTCCGGCACCCACAACTGGAACGTCAGCGCACCGCGTCGGGCGACGATCTCAAAGCCGATGTGCGGCTGGCCGACCGTCAGCCGTTTAACCGGCGGACGCAGCAAAGCAATCAGCGTGCCCCATAGCTGGACGGCGCCGGCCGGCTCGACCGTTGGCGGCAGCAGCACCAGCACCGACCGTCCCGGGCCGAGCGCCGCCGTCTGGGCCCGCCGGCGCACCAGCCACATCGCCGCCATTATCACGCCGGCGCCCGCGACCGTGAACCACAGTGATGGCGTGGCGATGGCATCGAGCAGTGCGTTGGCAAGATGGTGTAGCCCGCGGCTGGGGTCTTGCAGCAGCCGGGCGAGCGGCCCGTGCGGCAACGCCGGCGGCGCCGGTCGAGGCGGCACGGACGGCAGTTGTAGCAGGCTGAACGTGGGCGTCGAGTAGGGCGACGGAACCTCCGGGCGGTAGGGCAGCAGCAGCAGCGGCGGGCTGGCTGGCGGGTCAGGTGAAGTAGTCGCCGTCTGCTGCTGCTGCGCCGAATGCGTAGCCGGCGACCGGAGCGGCAGCGTCTGCCGGGTCGCCGGCCGAGCCAGAGGTCGACGCATGCGGTTGGACGGGCGGGGCGTCGCCGGTGAGGTCGGCGGGGTTGGTGGTGATGAGCTGGTGTTCGGCGGGGCTGGCGTGGGCTTGGAACGCGATGCGGGTGATGCCGGCGGCGAGCAGCCCAGCACCTTGCCCCGCCGACAGCAGGTAGGCCCGTTCGCCGGCGGACAACGCAAAGGCGTCACCGACCGCGTCGATGCTTTGGGGGGCTTGGCGCAGCAGGATCTGGGTGGCGGCGTTCGCGACCACGGCTTGTCCGAGTGGGGTGCCGAGCAGGTCAGCGGCGTCTTGGGTGATGACGGTCAGGCCGGCCCAGTGCTTGCGGGCGGCTTTGGCCATCTGGAACAGGAACTTGGCGCCGCGAGGGTCGGCCATGAGCAGCCACGCCTCGTCGACCACGACCATCCGCCGGCGCCGCCGGCCGGGGGCGGTGATGGTCTGCCAGATGTCGTCCAGCACCAGCATCGTGGCCGCCGGTTTAAGCTCGTCGGCGAGGCCGGCAAGCGAATAGACAACCAAATGACCACCACGCCGGTCGGCGCGGGTGCCGGTGGGGCCGTCGAAAAGGTGCCGGTAGCTGCCGGTCACATATGGTGTGAGGTGGCCGGCGAGCTCACCTCCGGCCGGAGTTTCAGTGCGGGCGGCATCGGCTTTCAGCGCCTGGACAAGGTCGGCGAGCTGCGGCGCCGGCCGGGAATGGGTGGCCGGGTCGCTAGTGATGCCGGCGGCTGCGTAGGCGGCGATAAGGGCGCGGTCCAACGCGGCCGCGGTCGCAGGCTCTAAGGGCCGGCCGAGCAGGACGGCGATCAGGCTGTGCAGGAACAGCGCCCGCCGGGTCAACGCATCCAGCCGCCGCGCGCTGTCGTTGCCGGCGTCTGTGTCGGCGGGTTGGGGGTGTAGGTCGAAGGGGTTGAGCCGCCCGTCGGGGGTGCCGAGGCGTAGGTGGGTGCCGCCGGCGGCGGCGGCGAGCCGGCCGTATTCGTCTTCGGGGTCGACGATGAGGACGTCGACGCCGCGGTAGAGGCTGCGCAGCACGTCGAGCTTGGCGAGGTAGGACTTGCCTGAGCCGGAACGGGCGAGGATGACCGTGTTGTGGTTGTCCTGGGCAAACCGGTCCCAGACCAGCAGCCCGGAGCCGGCATTCGTCGTCCCGTACAG
Source organism: Frankiaceae bacterium (assembly GCA_965199805.1). Taxonomy (GTDB): domain Bacteria; phylum Actinomycetota; class Actinomycetes; order Frankiales; family Frankiaceae; genus DATAZK01. The sequence continues at coordinate 3,128,133 of CBDATO010000001.1, forward strand.
CACCCCGTCGCCCAGGACATCCGAACCGCCTCCGGCTGTCGAGCCGGTGGTGAGGGCGGGGTCGGCGTTCGCGAACGGGTAGGCGGCCGCGAGCGCCGCAGTGTCAAACGTCCGCGACAGCCGGAGCCGGTCGACGCCGAACGGCCGGGTCGAAATCCACGCCTGAAGTTGGCGCCAACTGGCGGGGGCAGCGTCCAGCAGCATGCCGGCGCAGACCGCCCGGATCCGGGCAAGTTCGACGTCGAGCTGGTCGGGGCTGTCGGCATGGACGGTGATGGTGAGGCCGACGCGGAACAGGCGGCTGTCGCCGCGGGCGAGCTGGTCGGCCAGGTCGCGGGCGTCGCCGGCAGCGACCTCAATATCGGGATTGGCGAGCCGGCCGGAGGCGGCGTCGGTGCGGCGCGTCGACTCCAACCGCGCGAGCTGGCGGCGGAGCCGGTCCGCAGCAGCGGCCACCGGTGTCGGCTGCACATGCAGCGCGATGTCGACCCGGGTGTTCGTCGCGGTAAGCGGTTCAAGCCAGCCGTACCCAACCTCCCGCGGATAGCCCACCACGGCAAGGGACGCACACCAGCCGTCAGCAACCTGCATCCGATGCGACAGCACCTCGAGGCGGTGCGGCCCGAGCAACGCCGCCTCACCAGACGACGACGGACGAACTGTGGCTTTGCGCACATGTGCGCGAAGGGCGAGCCGGGTCATAAGGAGGCTCCTGACGGTCCGGTGATCGTCTCGTTCGGCAGGGCCCGGCCGGGCAGCACGGGGCGGGCCGGGTCGGTGAAGCGGGCGATGCGGTCGGCGGCGGCGCGGCCGTCGAGCAGGGTCAGCGTCACGCCCGCTTGGGTCAGGGCGGCAGCGGCGTCGGCAGCCGCTCGCCGTAGCGCCGGGGCCGCCGATGTGCCGGACGGGCGTGGGTCATTGGGCGTGCTGCTCGTTGGCGAGGCTTGCCGGGTTGTCGGTGCGGCCGGCGTCGCGTTGCGCAGAACGAGGAGGACGTCGCGGTGCAGTAGCGGCCGGCCGGCGGCGAACTCGGTGAGCCAGCCGGCGTGGTCACGGCATGCCGCCTGCAGGCCGGGATGCGGCAGCCGGGAAGCGGCCTGCTGCAGGTTGCGGATGGCGGGTTGCAGGTCGATCGGTTCCGCGGCGATCAGCACCTGTATGGGGATGGACAGGCTGTTCAGGTAGCGGCCGTAGGCGGCGACGAGCGCATGCCGCTCGGCCGGGCTGCGCAGCGCAAAGGACACGGCGGTTGCCGTACACAACACCGCCGAGCCTTCCGGGCCAAGGTCAAGCGTCCCGTCCACGCTGATCCCGCGTACCGGCAGGTCGAGCGCCCCGACGCCTGCCGGCAGACCCAAGATCTGGTCATCGCCGGCCGCGGTCGCGTTCTGAACGCCCACGCCGGCAGGGGCGGGGATGAGCCGGCGTGGGGAGCGGTGGAAGGTGAAGACAGTACGGGCGAGTTTGTCGGCGGGCAGTCCGTGCCAACGGCCGACGGCCAGGACGACGGCTGCCCCGGCTGCCGGGCATGCCAGCGCGGAAAAGACCGGCAACGGAATCACGTGGCGGGTGGCGGCCCAGACGGCGTAGAGCAGCAGCCCGGCGACGGCGAGGATGGCCAATTGTCTGGCGGTGAGCCCGGCGAGCAGCTGGTCGTCGCGGTCCACGTCGGCGGGGATCCGTACCCGTTCGGTCCGCCCGTCGTCGGCGGTGGTGTGGCGGGTCATACCGCGGCTCCGGCGAGGGTGCGCATAGCCCGGTGCACCAGCACCTGTTTCGCCGTACGAGACACGCTGCCGCTGCTGCTGCGGGAGGTGAAGACCATTCGGCTGGTCCAGGTGGGGATGCGGACCATCACCCACAGCAGGCAGCCGGCGACGAGTAGGTTGACCAGCCCGCCGCCGGCGCCGAGGCCGAGCTGCGCCAGGCTGCCGCCGGGCAGGAATACCCGTAGGGCGGTGACGAGCACGAGGGATTGGGCGACCTGGACGGTCAAGGTTCCGGCGATCGCGCGCCACCACAGTTTCGCGAGGCCTTCGGTGACCGGCAGCGCATGGCAGACCAATGCCAGCGGGGCGGCGACGACGAGCAGCACGACGAGCACGAGCCGTAGTAGCCAGCTGGCGAGCAGCATCGCCGCGAGTACGGCGACGACGATGGCGAGCAGGGTGAGAAAAATGTTGCCGGCGATCGAGCCGAGGATGAGTTTGCTCATCGCGCCGACCGCATCCGCCGAGGAAGCGCCGTCCAGGACGGTGCGGGCGAGCGCGTCCGCCAGGCTGATGGCTTGGCCGATGAGGGGCAGGCTGACGTTGGCGGTGATCGCGGCGACGACGACGCGTGGGGCGAGTTGTTTGGCGGCTAGGCGGGTCTGCAACGTCTCATAGCCCATGACGGCGGCGCCGCCGGCCAGGATCAGCAGCACGAGCAGGCTGTCGGCGATGCCGAGGTTGATCAGCCACAGCCGGTGCAGCGCCGGTTCGCCTGTGAGCTGCGGGGTGGTCAGCAGGCTGCGTGCCAGCAGATCCAGGATGGGGGTGAAGGCGGCTTTGGCGAGGCCGGCGAACCAGTCGTTGATCGCCTTGCGGATGTGGCCGGTGATGTCGAACAGGCCCGGATTGTAGGTGCCGCCGCCGTCAATCGATCCGGTGCCGGGAGCCACCGACGGGGCCGGGACCGTCGGCGCACCCGACCCCAGCCCGACGCCGGGTGGGCTCGCCGGAACCGTCACCGGCGCCGGCCCCGTGGCGACAGCGGAAGTCGGTGTCGGACTCGGGGAAGGCGCCGCGTCCGCCGGGCGGGCGGCCGCGATGACCAGCCCAGCCAGCAGCGACACCAGCACGGCGACGACTGTGATCGCCCTACGCCGGGTGCGGGTCGGCCGGTCGCCGAAGGCCTGTCGCCGCGGGGACCTTGCATTGCGGTGGATGGTGCCGGGTCGGTGGGGGAGGGTGCTCATCCGACGATGGACCGCAGGACGGCGACGAGCAGCGGGGCAAGCGCGGCGAGGGCGTAGCCGATTGCCGCGGATTTCAGCGCGGTTTTGGCGCGTTCGACCTGCATCGGGTCACCGCCGGCGGTGATGTACCGGATGCCGCCGATGGTGAGGAACAGGGTGGCGACGGCGGCAAGAAGCCCGACGAGCCAGAGCCGTAGTCCGTCGATGACCGAGTCCAGTGTGGGCGCGGCCGGCGCTGCGGAGGGGCCGGTTGCGGCCAGGGCGGGCATGCCGCCGAGCACGAGCAGCACCAGCAGCAGCAGGGCGATCAGCCGCAGGGTGCGGCGGCGGCGCTCGTGGCGCCGCCGCCATTCCTGGGTTGATCGGCTGGCGGCGGACGGGGTTGGGGGCCGGCGGGCGGGGTCCGGCGTGACCGGGATGGGCATCAGCTCACCTCCTTGTAGGTGCGGTCGGTTGGCGCACCCCCGACCGGGTGGTCGGGACGCCGGCCCTGCCGAGGCCGACCCCCGCCACATGAACCCGGCCGCACCCCATCCACCCGGACAAACCCGTCAGCAGCCGGCCGGCGGACGGTGACGGCGGGCAGCGCGGGGTCGGCGTCGAGGAGCCGCTCAAGCAGCCAGCACCGCAGCTGCGCCTCAGCACGCTGCCGCCGCTTACAGGCCGCCGCATACGACAACCCGACCGTCTCGGCCACCGCTTCGAGCCGCTCACCGTCCAGCCGGGTCGTCACGATCAGATCGGCGTCGCCCACCGACAGCACCCCGGCTGTGACCGCTTCGGCTAGCAGCAGATCCACGTGCTGCGGCTGGCCGGAACCGCCGAGGCCTACAAGACCGGCCGCAGCAGGGAAGTCGACTGGTTCGTCCCATCCGGCCGCTGGCTCGCGTAGCTCGGCGGCCAAGAGCCGGTCCGCTGCACGGCGCGCCGACCAGGTCAGTGACGCCGCCAGGCGGCCACGGGCCGGGTCGGTGATCTCGACGGTGGCCAGCAGCCCGGCGACCGCCTCCGCGGCTAGGTCAGCGGCGCCGGACGGCAGTCGCCGGCACGGACCTGATAGCAGCCGCCGGATGCCGGGGGACAGCACGGCGAGCAGCACAACCGGCCAGTCCCCGCCGGCAGTGCGGGCCTGCTCGACCAGCCAGCCCAAGACTGCGTCCCGCGCCGCGAAGGACGTCGACCGGTCAAGCAGCCAACGACGCAGCTGCGACGGCGTGACCTTCCGGCCTGGTTGGCCGAGGAGGCGGGCGTCGATCCGGTACGCCGGATCGGCGTCCAGCAGTGCGAGCCTCTGCTCTATGTCCGGCAGCACGGAGCCGGTGCCGCCACCTCCCAGCGGCCGGCAGCGGGAAGCAGCGTCGGCGACGAGCTCTGACCCTTGCGGGCTGACGTTCTTTATGACGGCCATCGGCGGTCCTTTTCGGTCGCAGCAACCTGACGACCGCGACGCCACCCCAGCGGCTCGGACAGAACTCCGACAGTGACCTGTCACCCGGCCGGTGACAGGCCGGTGACAGCGTTAGGGGTTGGTTGTCAACGTTGAGGTAGCAGCGCGCGACTGCGACCGTCCTGACCAGGCGACCGTCTGTCCGAACATGCTCGAACGGTTGAGCCCCGAGTGGCTGGCGGCATGGGACGGCAGGGAGCGGCCGCCGACGATGGCCGACCGGGCCGCCGCCATGGAACGCCGCCGCCGCCGCAGCGCGGTCCCCGGACACTGCGGGGTCCGCGCCGCCGCCGGTCACCGCCACCCCGGCCTACTGCTCGTGCGGCAGCAATCGGACGGCCGCTGGCACGGGCTCGTCAGCTACGCCGTCACCCACAGATCGGCGGCGGCCTTTCCCACGTGCGGGAGCGGATACCCGCCGACGTCGTCGCCCCGCACCCGACGCCCGCCTGACAGGCCCGCCCGAGCCACGCCGGAAGGTCAGCGCAGAAGCGTGGCCAAGCGAGCGGGCTGGGCCGGTCGTCACGCTTCAACGAGGGATAGGTTCTGTCGCCACTTCAGGGGAGCCCGCTAACCCCCGTCTTTCAGCAGGCCGTTGAGTCGAAGATCATCGGCTTCTCTGAGGGGTTGAGGCGGATGCTTCGGAGTGTGGGCAGGGCGGCTCGGCCGGCGCGGTGGCCGGTGTCTCCGAGTGGTGCGTAGGGGTGAGGGGCGCCGGGTCAGCGGCCGGGTTGTGGCAGCGCGCTCAGGCGGGTGTAGGCGTTGACGAGTGCGTCTTTCCAGGGCCAGTTGCGGTCGATCCGGACGTGAAGGCGTCGTCCGCTGCGGATCAGTCGGGCGGCGACGTGCAGCAGCCGGTAGCGCAGCGGTTTCGGTTCGGCGACGGCCAGCGCGCCGTCGAGGAGCAGCATGCGGGTCCAGGCGAGTAGGTCGCAGGCGAGGCCGACGAGCTCAACCCAGACGGTGTTGACGTTGCGCTGCCGGGACGGCAGGTGGTTAAGGCCGGTGTTCTTGGCGCAGCGGATCCGGTCCTCGACGCGGGCGTGGGCCCGGTGCCGGGCTTCGAGCTGGGCGAGCTGGCCGACTTGGGTGTCGGTGGCGAAGGTTTGGAATCGCCAGCCGTCGGCGTCGGAGAAGGTGAGCTGCGCGCCGGGATGGGGTCGTTCCCGGCGGACCAGCACCCGCATCCCTGTCGGCCAGCCGGCGGCGGTCAGGTCGCCGAGAGCGCCGGTCAGTTCGGCGACGTCGGCGCCTTCGCGAAATTCGCCGCCGGCTTCGATTGCCGCTGTCCACGCCTGCTTCGGCAACGCGAGGATCGCCTGCTGGACGGTGGCGGTCATGGTGAACCCGACCGAGAACCGCAGGTCCAGGTGTTGTTCGTCGCGGATCCGGCGCAGATGAGCCAGCCAGGGCTTGGTGGCGCCGGCACCGTCGGCGCAGACCAGGATCGGGGTGTCGTGACGGTGGGCGTCGGGGATCTGCGCGAGTGCCAGGTCGGTGACGGTGATGTGGTCGGCGGCGGTGTTGGACCCGGCGTTACCCGGCCGGAGCATGGCCGCCAACGCTTCACCGGTGTTGTCGCACCACGCCGTCAACGGGTGGAAGCCATAACCGCCTTTGAACGTCGCCGCCGCCGACTCCTTGTCGCTGTGTGCGGTGACGAGGGTGGCGTCGAGCTGGACTCGGATCCCCGGCCAGAGGCGGCCGCCGGCCGTCGTGGACAGCGGTAGCCGATCGGTGTCAGCGGCCTGCAGCCAGATGCGTTCCCGGGCTGCGGCCCGGGCGCAGCGCAGCCGGGCAAGCAGCGCGTCGTCGACCCGGTCCAGGACCCGCCATGCGGTGGCGGTCGAGGCGACCGGGCCGAACAGCTCCGGCTGGTTTCGCAGCACGGCAAGGTCGGAGATCGTCGTGCCACCGTCGGCGAGCATCACCGCCAGATCGACCAGCACCCGACCCGGGTCATGAGCGGACCTGCGTTCGCGCAGCCCGGCCAGCACGTCGCCGAAACCGGCGGTCACACCGGCCCGATCGGCGAGTTCGGCCAGCAGCCGGGAGCCGGCGTGCGACACCACCCCCGACCCGCCGCCGGAGATCACGATCTTGGGACGTGACGCGTTACGGTGCATCTGCGGAGTGCCTCTCCCGCTTGGTGACTTGGGACCTTCAGCAAGTCCAAGATCCCAAGCAGGACAGGCACTTTCGCGCATCTACACCCCGTGTTGCACCACCAAGATCACCGGCCTACTGCAACAAGCGGGCTAATCGCGGCGTCAGGCAACTGTCAGCAATTAGCAAGCGGCTTCTAGCGGGTCTGACCGTTCGGCTTTGTCCGTTGCGGACAGCCGGAAGCCGGTTACTCGGTCGGCGCACCACCGCGGGCATCACCCATGCCGCATCCCCACCACACCCATCTGCAGCACGCACACGCGACCCCGAACGAGCGGCGGCGCGCAACGGCCGGCGTACCGCTCGCTGTATGGCCGGCACATCCGGACGGCACCCACGAGGGAGCAGTCGCACACCAGGAACATCCTCAGCCGGACACCGTCGGCTGGCTGCTGCGGCTGCTTGACGAATGCACGCCCGACGGGTCCGCCGCCCACGTGCATACCTGCGACGACCCCACCGCCGACCCGGACCTTGCAACCTCGGGCGGCGACGCGCACGTCAACAGTGGTCTCGCTGATGGCCGCCTCCTCGGCCTGCTCGTCCTCCGGATGGAGAAGCAGCACTACTCCGCCGCCTTATCGACGCGCCTGCTCGCCCAGGCGAGATCGCTGCTCCACCCCGGCGGTCGGCTCGCCGTCGTCACCCACCCGGCAGCCGCCCCCGGCAGCCAGGGGACCGATCCGGTCAGCGCCACCGTACAGACCGCTGCGGCAGCCGGGTTCGGCTACCTGCAGCACATCGTCGTCGCCGACCTCGGCGTCGATCCACCCGACGGGCCGCCGGCCCCGCCCACCGGCAACCATCGGCAGCCGCGAGGACATCCCGTCCGCCACCTCGACATCACCCTGTTCCGCCGGATGTCACCAACAGCCGTCCTGCCCTCCGGGCCGGGGAAGGCGGGCCGATGAGCCGGCCGACAATGCGCCTCGCTGGCGGGAGTGTCTGGTGGACCGGGCAGCTCACCGCCCGGTCCCAGCGCGCCGGACGCTACTTGCCGGACAGCCGGGCCCATCCGGCCAAGATGCTCCCCGCTATCGCCGCCCAAGCCATCGCCACCTACACCGATCCGGGCGACCTGGTCGTCGACCCAATGTGCGGCAGCGGCACCACCCTGGTCGAAGCCGCCCACGCTGGCCGCCACGCGATCGGCATCGAATACGAGCCTTGCTGGGCCCGGCTCGCCCGCGCCAACCTCACCTACGCCGAACGGCACGGCGCCACCGGACACGCCACCGTCAGCGCCGGCGACGCACGGCACCTTCTACCGGTACTCGCCAACCAGCTCGCATCCCAGCGCCGGCAGGCCAAACTGGTCTTGACCAGCCCGCCGTATGGGCCGTCCGTGCACGGGCAGGTCGCCGCCGGACGCGACCATCCGGTGCTCAAGACCCACGACCGGTACTCCACCGACCGGGCCAACCTCGCCCACCAGTCACACGTGGCGCTGATCGACGGCTTCACCGACATCCTCGCCGGTAGCCGACGGCTACTGGCCCCGGACGGAGTCGTTGCGGTCACCGCCCGGCCCTACCGCCGCGGCGGGTTGCTTGTCGACATTCCCGGCGAAGTCATCCGCGCCGCCGAACAGGCCGGCCTCGTTCTAAACGAACGGCTCGTGTGCCTGCTCGCCAGCGTCCATGACGGCCGGCTCATCCCACGGGCCTCGTTCTTCCAGATCCACACCGTCCGCCAAGCCCGCCAGGCCGGCCACCCCCTCGCCGTCATCGCCCACGAAGACCTCCTCATCTTCCGCCAGCCCGCGTCGACCGCCCCCACACCGAACAGCCCAAGCCAGGAGACAAGACATGACTGACTCGGCCTGCAGCCGACCGGACTGCCCAGCCGCCGCCTCACGCAACGCACCGCCGGACGCAACGGGCGATGTCCGGGAGACTGCGACCGGCGACCGGCAGAACGCGCCGGGTCTCTCGGAAGTGCCGCGCCTACTGCTCACCGTCGAACAGGCCGCGAGCGCTTTGTCGCTTGGCCGGACCGCCGTCTATGAGCTCATCCACTCCCGGCGACTCGGCAGCGTCCGCATCGGCGGCAGCCGCCGCATCCCCCGCGCCGCACTCGACGCCTACGTCTCCCAACTGTGCTGCGACGCCGGCCTTGTCGTCACACCCGGCACCTAGCGGGCAGCTCGCGTCCCGCGCCGTCCGTACGCGCACCGCCGGCTTGCTTTTCCGTCGACGTCGAGCGTCCATGCACACCAACACGAGCAATTGAGCAGGGGAGAGGCATGGCCAGGAGACGTTCGGATGGAGAGGGCTCTGTGTTCCGCTACCGCAACGGTTGGGGCGGACAGATCGACGTGCAGGCCTGGAACGAGCCCCGGCGCCGCAAGACCGTCTACGGCACCACCCAAGCCGAAGTGATGACCAAGCTCAACGACATCCGACGTCAGCAGGACCTCGGCATCCCGATCCCGGCCGGCCGCCCTCTCACCACTGGCGACTACCTGCAGCAATGGCTGACTGACACTTTGCCTGCCGAGGTCGCCACCGGCCGGCTGAAGACCAGCACCCTTGCCAGCTACACCGACCAGACCCGCCGACACATCACTCCGACCCTTGGCCGGATCCCGCTGACCGACTTGTCACCGCGGCACATTCGCAGCTGGCTCACCGCGAAGCTGGGTGAGACCAGTGCCCGCGGCCGGCCGTTGTCGGCACGCAGCGTCGCCTACCTGCACGCCATCCTGCGAAACGCCCTCGGACAAGCCGTCCGCGACGAACTCCTCCCACGCAATCCGGCCATCCTCGTCAAGCCGCCCACGAACCGGCCACCGGCGATCAGCCCACTCACCGTCGCTGAGGCCCGCCAACTGTTAGACACCACGCAGCATGATCGGCTTGCCGCCCTCTGGCTGACGCTGCTCACCCTTGGCCTGCGCCGCGGCGAAACCCTCGCGCTGCACTGGGACGACATCGACCTCGACAATCGAACCGTCACCATCCGCCGCACTCTGCAGCGCCTGGCCCACTACGACGAGCACGGCCACAAGACGACCGGCCTCGTAGAGACCGCACCCAAGACCACTGCCAGCAGCGCCGACCTCCCGCTACCCGCCGGTTTGACATCGGCGCTACGTGACCACCGTCAGGCTCAGCTGCGCGAACGTCTCGCCGCCGACCACTGGCCGCATCCCGAACTCGTCTTCACCACCACCGGCGGCAACTGGCTCGAACCACGCAACGTCACCCGCCGCTTTCAACAGCTCTGCCACCACGCCGGCATCCGCCAACTCCGGCTGCACGACCTGCGCCACAGCGCCGCCAGCCTGCTCCTGCTGCAAGGCGTCGACCCCGAGACCGTGCAGACCATGCTCCGCCACGCCCGCTTCTCCACCACCGCCGACCTGTATCTACATGTGCACCCGGAGATGCAGCGCGACGCAGGTGACCGCCTCGAAGCCGCGCTAGGCACCGGCTGATACGTGGGATGAACCAAACTGGCAGGGTGGTGGTCAAAGATCACCTAGATGCCGTCTGAACTGCACATTTTCCGCCTCAGGCTTTGACCCCCGTACCAAGCGTCTGAGGGTCGGCCTCTCCCGCCGGGCTGCGTCGCTCGGTCTCGAGGGCGCTATGTCTCTTGCGCACACTAGCTAACCGGGCACACGCCGCCCGGGGGAGACAAATAGCAACTGGGCCGGGGCGTTGAGAACCGGGCTCGGTACTGAGCGGAGACGCGTCGCTGACTGCCCCGCCGTCGCGCCCGATGGGCCGGAGCTGTGCTGCGGCTGTGATCAACATATGTGTAATCCTGAGATATTGTTTGACAACGCTACGTAATCGATCCTCAACTGCTTGTACCGGGGGGTCGGAGTTGGTTGCGGCAGGTACGGGGTCCTACCTCTGTGACGGGGGTCGTTTTGCGTCTTGTCGGGCGTCGGAAGCTGGCTGCTGAGCGTCGCCGTCTGTCGGCGTTGTTGCGCCAGCTGCGTGAGCAGCGCGGGCTACGGCAAGCCAATGTCGCTGAGGCACTCGCCGTACCGCAGTCCTTCGTCAGCAAGTACGAGTCGGGGGAGCGTCGGCTGGATCTCGCTGAGCTGGAGGATGTCCGCACCGCGCGAGGCACCGACCTTCCGGCGCTGGCCAATCTCTTCAACGAGCCCTCTCGGTCTGAGCCTGGCGCCAGTTAAGTGAGCTGGACCAGCAAGAGATGACGTATGGGCGCGGCGTCCGCCGGACGGAACTACACAGGTGTAAGACGATGCCATGGCGATTCGCCGGGCCCGACCACCGAGCGAAAACCGGGTCACTGGGCCCATGAGCGCGTGCGCTCCGACGCCGTTGAGGCCACCGTTCGGGCTGCCGGTGACGGGGTCATCGCTGTCCGCTCCGACGCTCAGGCTGCGCATTGATCATTTCCCTCCGATATGCGATCATGAAATAGTGATCAAGAAGTTGCCGACGTGGAGAGGAGAGCCGAACCAGCACGTGAGGGGTCAGCCGGACAGACGGCTGGCCTAACCGCTAGGGTCAAAGGATCGTTTGCCGACACACCGTCGTTGGACGAGTGCCCAGTACCAGCAGCAGATGAACGCGCAGCCGACGCGACGCTCGAGGCGACCGCCCGGGCAGTTGGACGGATTGTGGTTGACGATCGAGGGGACGAAAGAGCTGTGCCGGTCCCGACAAAACGCGGTCAATCAGGGAAAGTGCGTCGCAAGACGGTCGACCGGCCGGCCCCTCGCATCATTCCGGCGCCCCCTGGCCCAGGTCCCTGGAAGGCGTGGTACTTCCATGTTGATCCTCCCGAGCACGACCCGCTGATCGACATCATGCGCGAGGGCCTCGAGAGTGGTCGGTTACCGGGAGCGGTGATTCATCCGGCTCCAACTGTTGACGGCGACTAAGCACCCAGCAAATCCTCGCCGACGGTGTGAAGCACCTCCGCAATTTGGTCTAGCTGCGTAACGAGCGCTTGCAACTGACCTCTGGGTGTCCGTTTAACGCCTGAGGCTCGCACGTCGAAGACGGCGACGGCGACGCCAACGGGCAACCCAAGATGGGGCCTATCGGCGAGCACCACGGGCACCGCGATGTAGTCCGTCCAGCGGCTCGGTTGTTCGGGTAGCCACGCCCCGACAGGAGGTCGGCGACTGGCGAAGGCGTCGACAGCCGCGTAGTGACCCGGTTCGACAATGGCGCCTCGATGCGGTCTCGCATTCGGCCCCGACAACAACGCCGCCTGCGACGATGCCCACCGCTCAAGCATCCGGCTGTCCGGATTGCAGCGCGCCCAGACCTCTACCTTGCCGTAGCTAGCACCAGGAACCAGAGGCATAAGCAAGTCCCGGATACCGCTAAGTGTGGCTCCGGCGGTCAAGCGCTGATCAGTCTCGAGCGCTCCGCTCTGGCTCCAGTCTTGCCACCAACTGCTTAGGCGTATGGAGTAGGCATCGAGCTGAGTAGTGCGCAGCAGTCTGAGCGTTAGCTCATGGCAGAACTGATGTACCTGCGAGTACAGATTTGGACGAAGTATGTCGACGCGCAGATGTCTTCCACGCAGCGCCAAGTAGTTGTGTGCCTCATTGGTGTGCGACAACGACTCGGCGAGCGGATCGCCCATGATCGGCATTAGGGCAAAACGTTGTCTTCCCGTCTGACCCTGCTCGAGCGTTGCCGTGATGTTGATGTCCCGAAGTGAGGTGCCGAAGAAGCGCAACTGTCCCACTGACACCCGGTTGTGCCAGTAGATCTTGAGTGGCGATTGATCCCAGCGGTGGTAGTCGCGCTCCGAAAAGACCAGCTGACTGGCCCGCAGCGGCGACTTCGGGCGCGGGAGGAGGCCATGCAGGTGAACGATTGGGATGGTCGACCTGTCAACGGGATCCGGTTCGACATAGCCGAAAGACGGAAAGCCCGTGACCCCCGCCGACGCTGCCAAGCGTTGGATGTCTGGCTCTTCGGCGACCAGCTCAAGTACATCGTCGTAGTTGGTCGTCAGAATGGCTACGTCTCGGCCAGCGGCGAAGGCGGCGATGGCGACCCGCAGGATGTACTCCGCCAGACTGGGGCGCACCACGGCAGCATGACTGCGGTACAGCATGCGGCGCAGTCGCTGATTGCGACGCGTCTGATACCGGGCGTCGCTGAGTCCCGGCGGCTGCTTGTCCTTGAGGAGCTCGTCGACAATGGACACACTTGGCAAGTTTTGAAAAGCGTCGCGCAACCGGTCGGCCATCGCAGCGCTGGCCAGGCGCGTTGGACCTGCTGCTGCCAGCCCATCAATTAGCAGCTCGCGGACAAGGTCACCCCACGCCGGCAGGCTTTGGTCCGCCGGAACCCCAGCCCCGGCGAAGATCGTCAGTGGCTCCGTCGAGTTGGTGAGGGCATCGATTGCCTCGGTGGTCGAGGCGTCGTCAAAAAAGCCCACCGTGTAGTCCCGCGGCATACCGACCTCAACTATCCGATTCGTCGTGCTGCCGCAGCTAATGTCGGCGCCCGTTGCCCCCGCCGAAGCGTCGTTGGACTATAGCGGGCCCGCCGCCGCGCTACCCGCGCAACACGGCTGGCCGACGAGCGAAGGTCCCCATAGGCCTTCCAAGACGACATCCAAGACGACAGTTCTACATTACAAACCCGTGCGAGCACCGCCGTTGACGGCGGCTTTCCGCTACAGTCGCATTGATTGGCCTTGACGGGGGCTCGTATAATAGGTGGTAGCTGTCGAGGACTGCCCCTGGTTTTTCACCCCGATTTGCTCTCAACTCAAGCAACACACTCTCCGGTCCCTGTGCGCTTTCACCACTAAGCTTGCCATACACCGTCGCAGCAGAAACGGCTGCCAAGCGCCTACCGGCCAGCTCCTGCTACAAATCTGTTGTAACGGCTCGCCTTTCGGCGGCCATTGGTGATTGCGCACGGATCCAACAATAACAATAAATGAGCGCATCGACGTTATGGCCGTCGAGAATCGACGCGGTGACCACGGTGCACTCTGCACGCCGCGGCGCATGCGATGGCGGAGCCTCGACTATGAGCTGACTGAGCCGGCGGGGCAGCTGCCGTTGCCGCGCGAGCAGCTGTTCGACACTGCGTGGCCGTTGCTCGAATCGTCGCGCTTCCAGATCGACGAGTTGGTCGTAGCTGGCCAGTGGCAGCAGGCAACCGCCCTAGTGGATGACCAGCTCCTACTGGGTGCTGCCGGCCTGAGCCGCCCGGAGCTGGCCTTGCTGTGGGGTGCACTACTTCGACTTCGCAACCGGTGCCAGCGCAGGAATGCGAGTGGCGAGTAAAGGAAGCGAAGACGCTTTCGCGGATTTCGACGCCGTCCTTACCAAAGCCGACCTCGCGAGCTCACCCTGGAGCGCGGAGCTACGTGCCCGACCTCGTCTGTATCGCCGGCTGCTCAGCGTGCCGATTGGCAAAGGACAGAAACAAGAGTCGGGCGGACCGGCCAAGGCGCTCGACGCCTGGGTGGCGCATGAGCTCCAACGGGCAGGTTTTCCGGTCGACGCCGTTTGGCCCCGTCAGCGTCGGCCCCGCGTCCTCGTTGAAGACTTAGCGCCAATGGCCAAGCTCGAAGAACTCAGGGCGCAGCTGCGGGCGCACGAGGAAGCACAGGGCAGGCTGCGACCTCCAGCGCTGCGGCGAGCCATTGTGAGGCTACCGAGGGGCTGCCCGGTTCGGCTGACGCGTACGTCCTCGGCGACTATTACGCCGACCAGATCGACGTCGGTGGCTCCTCGTCGCGGCGTGGTCCGGACATCTTGATCAGCACAAAAACGATGTTTTCGGCCTACGCAAGAACCTCAAGAACCGGCACGAGGAAGCTGTTGGCAAAGCGACCAGCCTCCGGCGCCGACACCCGATGGCCGCGATGGGTTACGTCTACCTGGTGCGTCACAGTATCTTCCGCGAGGAGGGTGCCTACGCGATTTTGATCGACATCTTGACCCGACTGCGTCGCCCCGGCGAGGCCTTCGACGCGACGCTGCTGCTCATCGCGGATTGGCATGACACCGCGGCCCAGCCAGTCATCGGGACGATGGACCAGCCGGACATTGATCTCAGCGCCAGCCGCTTCTTTACGGACATGATCAACGCGGTCATGGACCGCACGCCCATCCGTGAGCACCGAGAGGTACGCCTGCGCCGGTAAGGAGCGCCGGCCGGAGGACTGCCGGATGAGGATGACGAGGCCGTCGAGAGCACTTGACCCCGAGCAGTCGCGACAAGAGGTGCGCCTGTCTACGCGTGTCGCGTTAAGGCACAGCTCGAAGCTCGTGCACGACTGATCACCATGGCCCGCAAAAGGATCGTTGAGATCACCGACGACATCGATGGATCGATTGATGCTTAGATGGTCGCTTTTTCCTGCGAAGGCAAAAATAACAAAATTGACTCTAGCAACAAGAACAAAGCCAAGCTAGGGAAGGCGGTGGCGCCAAACATTGCGGCTGCCAGGCTAGTTAACTAGTCACGGTCGCTGGCCGGTCGCAGCGCCCACGGTCTCAGCCAAGACCTGCAGGCCGCCATCCGGTCTTGGGCCAAAGCGCAGGGACTGCCAGTCAACGAGCGAGGCCGGCTGCCACATGAAGTCGTGGGCGCTTACAATTCAAGTGATTGATAGACGCAGCAGACTTCACTAGTGGATAAACGGTCATCGTTGTATGCTGCAAGTATGCCTGAAGAGTCACCAACCATTCTTGAAACTTGGTCAGTTCCCGACCTGCAGGCGGGCGCAACACTAGAGATCGTCGCCCGCGCAGGCGAAGCAACGGTAATTGTCGGTGCCAACGGTTCAGGCAAGTCGGCCTTGGGCTGGCGCCTGGAGCGTGAGGGACGTGGCCAGGTACACCGGCTTCTTGGCCACCGCAAACTGTGGTTTGACTCGCCTGGTCCAGCTATGACAGCCTCGGACCGTCCTAACGTCATTCAAAGCCTTCGTACATATGGCTCCAGCGCTCAGTCGCGTTACCTCGATCAGGGCAGTGCAAGCAGAACCAATCTAGTCTTGTTTGATTTGTTCGCCAGAGTAAGCGCAGAGAATGCCGAACTGGCCAAGATGTACTACGCAAAAGTCGAGCGCGGTGACATAGACAAGGCATTGGGTCAACCCATGCTTAAGCGGCTTAATAGCCTTCTTCGAAGGTCCGGCCTGAGCATTGAAGTCGATATTACAGCGGAGTCAACGTTCGAAGCACGGCATTTACTGCGGCGGGCCAGCTATCCGATCACCGAAATGTCGGACGGCGAGAAGAGCGCGCTACTGCTCGCGGCGGAGATTCTTACTGGCCCGGCATCGACGACCTTTATTATCGACGAACCGGAACGGCATCTTCACAGATCAATATCACCAGGCCTGATTGAAGCAATAATTGCGGAACGGTCAGATTGTCACTTCGTTGTTCTAACGCATGACCTTGATCTTGCAGCGGCACTCTCTGACGCTACGACGCGCAAATACGTGCTGACCGATTGCCAGTGGAGCGGCTCGTCAGCAGTTGGCTGGGATCTTCACGAGGTACTACCTGAGGCAGCGGTCCCCGAGGAGGCGCGTCGCGCCGTACTGGGCGGGCGCACGCAATTGCTATTCATCGAAGGCAAATCGCAGAGCCTTGACTTGGCTCTATACCGAATTCTGTACCCGGAGGCCACGCTGTCGCCCGCTGGCGGTAGTGAAGAAGTACGACGTGCTGTCGCCGGCATCACGTCGAGCGAGCAGCATCACTGGCTTGAGGCCTTTGGCATTGTGGATAATGACGCACGGCTTCCGCAGGAAGTGGCTGATTTGAAGAGTAAAGGCATTTTGGTTCTCCCTGTCAGCGAAGTTGAAAGCATCTACTATTCGACCGGCCTACTTAAAGAGATAGCGGCGCTTCAATCGAAAACACTCGATCTCGATAGAGACGCGCTTTTCGCCGACGCTCTGCAGTGTGCGTTAGCGGCATTGCGGACCACCGGCACCCCCGAGCGACTGGCTGCATCCGTTGCACAAAAGATGATGCGTCGGGTTGCTTTGGCCGCGTTACCCGACCGCGACGCCATATCTGCTCAGGGTGCAAGTGTTAGTGTTGTTATACCGTCAGAGTTTCAGGCAACGTTGACGCACTTACACGGCTTAATTGAAGCGGCGGACTGGGACTCCATCGTGCAAGAGTTTCCAATACGGGACAGTAGCGCCCGTAGTAGAGTCGCAGACGTTCTTCGGTTCAAGAACTTTCAAGACTATGAAAAAGCCGTGCGCAGTGTACTCCGCGACAATATGGACATTGCCGCGGCGCTCCGTTCACGGATTGGCAGTCTGCCTGCCACTTGATCAGGCGTCATCCGCCAGATCATTGATCTGATGAAGATCGTCCCAGCTTGCTCCTCTTAAGACCACCGTCATGCCGGGCTGGTCAGGCCGAGCTGCGGGCCGACGATCATATTCTGAACACGTGTTCTAATTTCTGGACTGTGGCAGGGGTCCTAAATATACTCAGGTGCCCTACGGTAGGATCAACGCTTGACAGCCAGCACGTTCAAAGCGTGACTACCAGTCATTATCAGCGCGCTCATCGCTCGAACCGTCAAGTACCAGTCCGATCGTTTGGACTCCGCAGCCTGACGCCGGCTGCCTTCAAAGCGCGCCAAACGTCCTTGTCATTGAAGCCCAGCCGGCTGCCGATCCGCATCAGTAACCACCCACCGGCTTACAGCCGAACTGCCTGTTGTGTGTGGTCTGTGGTAAAGATCTTCCTCGGTCGCTTGGCGGCCCCAGCTCGCTTGAACACCACTGCCACCGTCTCGCGATTTAGCTAATGCAGCTTGGCGAGTTCGACGACACCTGCACCTGGTTTGTACTCCGCGGCGATGGTAACTGTTTCGTAGTCACCTACCCGGCGGTTGATCATTACGGACTTGCCGGTGGCTTGCTGAGCTGGGCGAACACGGTCTGGATCAAGCGCCGCCGCCAGCTCGATGATCTGTTGAAGATCGTCCGAACTTGTTCCTCTTGAGACCACCCAGCGGGACTCGAACCCCCAACCCGGGCGGCGTCAGCGGCTCGGAGCGAGGCGAACGCAATGGCTTCGACCTCCGCAGCTAGCTGGCTGCCCAAGCGGCAGCCGACACATATTTATGCAAGCTGCGGGCCGCCGGACAACTACTTGGCCGTGTCATCCACACCGCTGAGTCGCCGTGAAAACGGTCTTGTTCGCGCGCTTGGCAGTATCGAGGCAGTACTTTGGCCTGCCGCCCCCGCGGCAGCGCGTGCTGGCAGCGCCGTGAGCTGCGGCTTTGGTAGTCCCCCTGGCAGGACTCGAACCTGCGACCGTCTGATTAGAAGGCAGATGCTCTATCCGCTGAGCTACAGGGGGATGTGCAGGTCAGAGCGGTAGGCTCCGGCCGAATCGACCAGGTCACGGTACCAATGGGGGTCCCATGGTCGTCGCCGCGACCGAGCGCACTGCCGAGGAACGTGCCGTGTACGCCGCCATCGCGGACCGGCTGCGGATCGCGCTGCCCGATCTCGCCGCGCAGGTGATCACCGCGGTCGGCGAGGAGGTCGGCGAGTACGCACGGCCGATCGAGGGCCTCTTCGGGCGCAACCTCACCGTCGGTGTACACCGTGCGCTGGGCGCCTTCATCGACCTGCTGGGCAATCCGGCGGAGCCGTCGCTGCCGCGCGCGATGTATCTGGAGCTCGGACGCGGGGAGCTGCGTGAGGGTCGTGACCTCGACGCGCTGCTGTCGGCGTACCGGGTCGGCGCCCGGGTCACCTGGCGGGCGGTCGGGGAGCACGCCGTCGCCGCCGGAGCCGCCCCGCCCGTGCTCGTGCGGCTGGCCGAGATGCTCTTCACCTACATCGACGGGCTGTCGTCGCTCAGTGTCCGCGGCTACGCGGAGGAGCAGGCCGCGCAGGCGGGGGAGCGTGACCGCCGCCGTACCGAGCTCGCCCGGCTGCTGGTGGCCGGCATGGACCCGGAGGCGTTGCACGAGCTGGCCGTCCTGGCGCGCTGGACGGTGCCGGAGGCGATGGTCGCCGTGCTGCTGCCGGCCGGCGACGTGCCGGCGACACTGCCGCGCACCGCGCTGCTTTGGCCGCGCAGCGACGACCTGGTCGCGCTCGTACCGGTCGCCGGCGACGGTGGCGACCGGATGCTGGCCCAGCGGCTCAAAGGCACCTCGGCCGTGCTCGGCCACGTCGTCGCGCCGCTCGACCTGCGGCAGTCGCTCGACGCCGCCTCGGCCCTGGAGCAGTCCGATGTCGCGGCGCGCGGCACCAGCGGCCCGCTGCTGGTCGACGACCACCTTGTCGACCTCGTGCTGCGTGCCGATATGGGCCTGCTGCAGCGGCTGTCGCGCCGGCTGCTCGCGCCCTTGGACGCGCTGAGCGCCGTCTCCCGCGAACGTCTGGAGGTCACCTTGCTCGCTTGGCTGGCCCACGCCGGCTCCCGCAACGCCGTCGCGCGCTCCCTCCAGGTGCACCCGCAGACCGTGCGGTATCGCATGGGTCAGCTGCGGGGCCTGTTCGGTGACGACCTCGACGACCCCGAGTGCCGGATCGCCTTGCAGCTCGCACTGCGGGCAGCGCACGGCCCGGTCGCCGGCGAGCAACTGTGACGACCGGTCAGCTGCCGGCGGCGCACGAGCCTCTCGACGAGCTGCCGCGCTGGCAGCGCGGCATCCTGCATGCCGCCCACGCCGTCGAACCCACCGAGCACCCCGCCGAGGCGATCTACGGCACCCTCATCGCCTCGGCCGTCATCGCCACCAACGCGGCGGAGGGCGAATCGGGCGGCAAGATCTTCGTCACCGGTCTGGCCGTGCTCACGCTGTACTGGCTCGCCCACGTGTACGCCGACGTGCTCGGTCAGCGGCTCGCCACCCGGGAGCGGCCCGGCTGGCGTTCGATCATCCGCACCGCGCTGTACGACTGGGCCCTGCTGCGTGGGGCACTGCTGCCCCTCGCCGTCTTCGGGGTGATGCGGCTGCTGTTCGCGTCCGTCGATACAGCAGCACTCATTGCGCTCTGGACCACCGTCCTGCTGCTCGGCTGCTGGGGGTTCGTCGCGGCGGTGCGCGGAGGAGCCAAGCGTTTCGAGCTGCTCGCCGAGACGATCGTCTGCGCCGGCTTCGGTGTGCTGGTCATCGTGCTGAAGACTGTCATCCACTGACAGCTGCCGCCCGGAACGGTCCGTTACCGTGCTGGCGTGGACACCGTGGACACCGTGGGCGCGAGGCCCGACCCGCTCTTCGACGTCTCCGGCAAGACCGTGCTGGTGACCGGCGGGTCGCGGGGCATCGGCCGCATGATCGCGACGGGCTTCGCCGAGCGGGGCGCGACCGTGTACATCAGCAGTCGTAAGCAGGCCGACCTCGAGCAGGCCGCCGACGAGATCGGTGCCATCCCGATCGCCGCCGACCTCGCGACGGAGGCGGGCAACCGCGCGCTGGCGGCCGCCGTGGCCGAGCGCTCACCGGAGCTGCACGTGCTGGTGAACAATGCGGGCGCCACGTGGGGGGCCGCGCTGGCCGACTACCCGGACGCCGCCTTCGACAAGGTCTTCGCGACCAACGTCAAGGGTCCGTTCCATCTCACCCGAGCCCTGCTGCCGCAGCTGCAAGCTGCGTCGCGACCCGGCGACCCGGCCCGGGTGATCATGATCGGCTCGATCGAGGGCATCCGGGTGCCGCACTGGGAGAACTACGCCTACCCGGCGTCCAAGGCCGCCGTGCACATGCTGACCCGCGACCTGTCGTCCAAGCTGGCGCCGACCGTGACGGTGAACGCCATCGCCCCCGGCTTCTTCGAGAGCAAGATGACCGCCTTCGTCTTCGACGACCGGACGGCGACCGACGAGCTCACCGACCTCATCCCGCTGCGTCGCGCGGGTGAGCCGGCAGACATGGCCGGCATCGCGGTCTTCCTCGCCAGCCGGGCCGGCGCGTACCTGACCGGTGCGGTCATCCCCGTCGACGGTGGCATCTCGACCCACGGCTGACCCCGGCGGACGGCCCGCCTGTGGACGGAGCGGCTCCGTCCACAGCTGCCGCTTCCGGGCCACCCGGCGGGCGCCTCGCGGGGCACGGTGCCCAGGTGCGGAACGGTTCCGCACCGCAGGGCACACGAACGGGAGCCGGTCATGGCGCAGGACACGTATATGACGATCGCGGGGAATCTGACCGCAAGCCCCAAGTCGGGGGTCGGCAGCAACGGGGCTTCGTGGGCGCGGGTGCGCGTCGCCAGCACCCCGCGCCGCTTCGACCGCGAGGAGGCCGCCTGGCGTGACGGCGACACCGTCTTCCTCGACGTCATGTCCTACCGCCGGCTCGCCGACAACGTGGTGGCGACCCTGCAGCGCGGTGACCGCGTGCTCGTCTCGGGTCGGGTGCGCCAGCGCAGCTACACCGACGAGCAGGGGGTGCGGCGCAGCGTGACGGAGATCGAGGCCGACGCGATCGGGCCGGATCTCGGCCGCCACCCGGCCCAGCTGGTACGCCCGCCGGCAGCCGACAACCCCACCGAGGTCGGCGGTGACGAGGCCGCTCCGGAGCCGGAGGACAGCGCGGCGACCGACCGGAACGCGGAAGCGGCGGTCGCGTAGCCGGGCGCGCGGGCGGCGCCCATAGGCTGGGGAGCATGGCGCAGTACATCTTCCAGATGCGCAAGGTGCGTAAAGCACTCGGCGACAAGGTCATCCTCGACGACGTCACGTTGGCATTCCTGCCGGGCGCCAAGATCGGTGTCGTCGGCCCCAACGGGGCCGGCAAGTCGACCGTGCTGAAGATGATGGCGGGCCTCGAGCATCCGTCCAACGGCGATGCGTTGCTCAGCCCCGGCTTCTCCACCGGCATCCTGCTCCAGGAGCCCCCGCTGGACGAGACGAAGGACGTCCGCGGCAACGTCGAGGACGCCGTCGCCGAGACCCGGCGGGTGCTTGCCGAGTACGAGGAGATCAACGAGAAGATGGCGGCGCCCGACGCCGACTTCGACACCCTGCTGGAGCGGCAGGCGGAGTTGATCGACGTCATCGAGGCGCAGGACGCCTGGGAGCTCGACTCCAAGCTCGACCAGGCGATGGATGCGCTGCGGCTGCCTCCGGGCGACGCCGACGTCACCCTGCTCTCCGGTGGAGAGCGTCGCCGGGTGGCGCTCTGCAAGCTCCTGCTGGAGCAGCCCGACCTCCTGCTGCTCGACGAGCCCACCAACCACCTCGATGCCGAGTCGGTGGCGTGGCTCGAGCAGCACCTGGCGAAGTACCCGGGCGCCGTCCTCGCCGTCACCCATGATCGCTACTTCCTCGACAACGTGGCGGAGTGGATCCTCGAGCTCGACCGCGGGCGGGCCTACCCGTACGAGGGCAACTACTCGACCTACCTCGAGACCAAGCAGACGCGGCTCAAGGTCGAGGGCAACAAGGACCTCAAGCGGCAGAAGGCGCTGGCCCAGGAGCTCGAATGGGTGCGCTCGAGCCCGAAGGCCCGCCAGTCCAAGAGCAAGTCGCGTATCGCGCGGTACGAGGAGCTCGCAGCCGAGGCCGACCGTAACCGGCCGATGGACTGGGAGGAGATCAACATCCCGGTGGGCTCGCGGCTCGGCAGCCAGGTCATCGAGGGCACCAAGCTGGCCAAGAGCTTCGGCGAGCGGCAGCTCATCGAGGACCTGTCCTTCAACCTGCCGCGCGGTGGCATCGTCGGCGTGATCGGCCCCAACGGCGTCGGCAAGACCACGCTGTTCAAGATGCTGGTCGATCAGGAGCAGCCCGACGCCGGCACGCTCACCGTGGGTCCTACGGTCGACATCGCGTACGTCGACCAGAACCGGGCCAACCTCGACGGGTCGAAGAACGTCTGGGAGATCGTCTCCGACGGGCTGAACTACATCGTCGTCGGCAAGCAGGAGCTGCCGAGCCGGGCTTACGTGTCGTCGTTCGGCTTCAAGGGTCCCGACCAGCAGAAGCCGGTGGGGGTGCTCTCCGGTGGGGAGCGCAACCGGTTGAACCTCGCGCTCACCCTGAAGAAGGGTGGCAACCTGCTGCTGCTGGACGAGCCGACCAACGACCTCGACGTCGAGACGCTCCGGTCGTTGGAGGACGCGCTGCTCGACTTCCCGGGCTGCGCGGTGGTCATCAGCCACGATCGCTGGTTCCTCGACCGCGTCGCCACGCACATCCTCGCGTGGGAGGGCGACGACGACGACCCGGCCAAGTGGTTCTGGTTCGAGGGCAACTTCGCCGACTACGAGGCCAACAAGGTGTCGCGGCTCGGCCTCGAGGCCGCCCGCCCGCACCGGGTCACCTACCGGAAGCTGACCCGCGACTAGCGGCTCCGGATCGACGGGTTCACACGAACGGCGCAGCATCCGCTGTGCCGTTCGTCGTAGTGCCCGCCGGCAGGCGGGTGAGGGGCGCGCTCGGCAGACGGGCTAGTCCGATGTGGCCAGGCGGACGGATGATGCGCCGGATGGCGGGTGCCGAACCCGGACATTGGCGGCGAATCGTCGCCGAAAGATAGTGCAAATGAACCATCAAGTAGTTGGGGCCCACCCGCCGATGCAGGTGCGGTCGGAGCAACCGGCGACTTGAGGGAGGCGCATCGTGCTGCTGCTCACAGGTGATCGGTTGCCATCGACGTCCTGGTTCGTCTCGCGCTGCGCCGCGTCCCGCCGGCTCCGGCCGTCGCGGGCTTCGTGATCGTCCGCTGTTCCGCCACCAGCTCGACTTCCCCGTCACAGGAGCCCGCCATGACCGCCACGCGTTTTGCCGTCGATATGCCCGAGACCGTCTCCGTCCGCGAGCAGGAGGCCGACACGGCGCCCGCGCCCGTCGCCGCGCCGCTCACCCGGGCCGAGGTCAGTGAGCTGATCGAGCGCAACCTGCCGCTGGTCCAGCACGTCCTGTTCCAGGTCGCCGCCCATTACCCGCGTCACGCCGACCGCGAGGAGCTCGCCCAGGCGGCGACCCTCGGCCTGGTCGAGGCCGCGCACCGCTTCGATCCGAGCCGCGGCGTCCCCTTCGAGCGCTGGGTCTCCATGCGGGTCCGCGGCGCGATCGTCGACGCCGCCCGTGCACTCGACTTCGCCCCCCGCTCCCTTCGCGCCGCCGCCCGCAACGTCGAGGAGGCCCAGTCGACGCTGCTGAGCCGGCTCGGCCGTACCCCGACCACCGACGAGGTCGCGGCGGAGATGCGCATGCCCGTCCGGGAGCTCTTCGAGCTGCAGGGCCGCGTGCACCGCGCTCTGGTGCTGTCGCTCGACGCCCCCTGCGGCGAGGAGGACGGCGACCCGCTGACCCTCTCCGACGGTCTGGTCGAGACCGTGCACGTCGACCCGTCGGCGCAGCTCGAGGAGCGTGAGCGTGCGGCATACCTGCGCGACGCGCTCGCCCTGCTGCCCGAGCGGCTCCACGTCGTCGTCACCGGATACTTCCTGCACGGCCGTTCGTCGGCGGAGCTCGCCGAGGAGCTCGGCGTCACCGAGTCGCGGGTCTCGCAGATGCGCTCGGAGGGCCTCGCGCTCATGCGTGCCGGCATCTCGGCGCAGTACACGGACGCCCCCGTCGCCGACGACCCGGAGACCGGTCGTGCGGCCACCCGCCGCGCCGCGTACTCGGCGGCCCTGTCCGGTCACTCCAGCTACGCCGCCCGGCTGACCGCACGGGCGAAGCCCGGCATGGTCGTCAAGGCCTCCCAGCTGGCGAACGCTTCTTGATCGTCACCAGCTGTCACAGCTGACGGATACGGCTTTCGCGGAATCGAAACCGCGTTAGCGCACGTCAAGGCAGATTTCCGGTCTTTTCGGCATTGCCTCGCAAATAGGTGCGGCCGCAATTACGATACGCAGCGTGAGTGCCCGGAGGGCGGACGCAGGCACCGGTTGCGCCGTTCGGGTGAAGCATCTCGGGGGCCGATCGGCGCTGTCAGCGGCGGGCAGAGCCCCGGATACTGAGCTTGCGACGCTCTGCTGACCGGGGGACTGAGTGATGGATCCGACGCTTGCGGCTGATCCGCGCGTGCTGGTGGAACGCGGGAGCACCCTGTACGTGGTCGCCGACGGCCTCTCGCTCCGTTACGCCAATCCCGGCACCGCCCGTGCCCTCGGCTGGCAGTCCGCGACCGAGCCGGCCGAGACGGTGGTGACGTCGCTGCTGCACCCGGCCGACCGTCCGCTGCTCGCCGGTGTCATCCGTGACCTGCCCCCGGGTGGGCGCAGCCGGCAGCTGCAGGTACGCCTGCGGCACACGAACGGTTCGTGGCGCACCATCGCCGTCGTCGCGCACGACTTGACGGGGGACGACCGGGTCGGCGGGCTGCTGCTCGAGGGCTGGGACATCACCGAGCACCTGGACGCGCTGCGGGCGACGTCGCTCACCGACCCGCTTACCGGGCTGGCCAACCGGGCGCTGCTCGGCGATCGTCTCCGGCGCAGCCTCGCGCTGCTGCGGCGCAGCGTCACGCCGGTGGGTCTGCTCTTCGTCGACCTCAACGAGTTCAAGGCCGTCAACGACAACTACGGCCATCCCGCCGGTGACCGGGTGCTGTCCGCCGTCTCCGCGCGCATCGGCCGGGTGCTGCGCCCGCAGGACACGCTGTGCCGTTGGGGCGGCGACGAGTTCGTCGTGCTGTGCGCCGAGCTGGACTCTCCCGGCGACGCCGTCCGGGTGGCCGCCCGCGTGCGGTCGGTGCTCGCCGGCCCGGTCGCGCTCGATCCCGCCCTGGTGCCGGGCGGGCACACCGGCCCCACCCCGATCGAGCTGAACGTCGGCTCCAGCATCGGCATCGCCGTCACCACCCACCCCGATACACCGGCCGCCGCGCTCATCGGGGCGGCCGACCGCTCGATGTACGAGGCGAAGCGCTCCCGCTCGGGCGTCGGCCCCGTCATGGTGCTCAGCGGCCTGCCGGTCGCCGGCGGCGGGACGGACGACGCGGTCGACCTGGCGCCCCGCGTCGTCGACCTGGACCAGCAGGTCACCTTCCCGGGCGAACGCTAGCTCCGACACACCCGCCCGCAGCCCTTTTGCCGGACGGGCGGCGTGCCGATGAACGAGGTGTGACCTCCCCCTACGTCGTGCCGACCGGCCCGTCGCCCGACAGCATCCCGGCCCAGGCGAAGCGTCCGGGGCGTCGCCGGCTCGGTGAGGTCCTCGTCGAGCAGGGCGTCCTCACCGACGCCCAGCTCGCCCACCTGCTCGAGCTGCAGTCGCAGGGCGGCTTCCAGCGCAAGCGGCTCGGCCGCCTGGCGGTGGAGACCGGCTACGCGACCGAGCGCCAGCTCGCCGGCGCCCTGGCCGCGGCGCTCGAGCTGCCGGTCATCGACCCGATGCGCGAGCGCGTCGACACCAAGATCGCCCGCCAGCTGCCGCGCTCGGTGGCCGAGCGCAACGGCGTCCTGGTGCTCGGACGTAACCCGGCCAACGGTCGGATCCTCGTGGCCGTCACCGATCCGACCAACGTCTTCGCGCTCGACGACGTGCGCGTGCACCTCAAGTCCTCCGAGCTCGAGATCGCCGTGACGACCGAGGCCGACCTGCGCTCGGCGCTCACCCGGGTGTGGAGCCTCGCCGACGACGGTGCCGCGGCAGCCGTGCTGCACGACCTCGTCGACGACAACGTGCAGAGCGTCCGGGCCGAGATCGCCGCCGGCGTCAACGACGTCGACGACGCGCCGGTGGTCAAGCTGGTCGACATGATCATGCGCGAGGCCGTGGGTCAGGGCACCAGCGACGTGCACGTCGAGCCGCAGGCCGACGAGGTCGTCGTCCGGTTCCGCGTCGACGGCCAGCTGCGTGACGTGATGACAGTGCCGCGCAGTGCCGGGCCCGCGCTCAGCAGCCGCCTGAAGATCATGGCCGGGCTGGACATCTCGGAGCGCCGCCGCCCGCAGGACGGCCGGGCGCGGATCAACGCCGCCGGCGGATCGATCGACATCCGGATGAGCACCCTGCCGGCGCTGCACGGCGAGAGCATCGTCATGCGGATCCTGCCGCGGGCCAGCGACCTGCCGCCGCTCGCGCGCATCGGGCTGCTCGAGCCGCAGCTGGAGGCGCTGCTCGGCGCCGTACGCCAGCCGCAGGGACTCGTCCTCATCACCGGGCCGACCGGGTCGGGCAAGACCAGCACGCTCTACAGCACGCTGCTCACCGTCCGCGGCCGGGAGAAGCACGTCATCACGCTCGAGGACCCGGTCGAGATCGCGCTGCAGGGCCTGACGCAGGTGCAGGTCGCCGACAAGGCGGGCCTGACGTTCGCCGCCGGTCTGCGGTCGGTGCTGCGGCAGGACCCCGACGTCATCCTGGTCGGTGAGGTCCGTGACAGCGAGACCGCCCGGCTCGCGCTGCAGGCGTCGCTGACGGGTCACCTCGTGCTCTCGACCCTGCACACCAACGACGCCGTCGGCGCCGTCGCGCGCCTCATCGACATGGGCGCCGAGCCGTACCTGGTGTCGTCGGCGCTGAGCCTGGTGGTCGCGCAGCGGCTGGTCCGGCGGCCGTGCCAGCAGTGCCGGGTGCCGATCGAGCCGTCGCCGCAGGTGCTGGAGGCGCTGAACCTGCATCCGGCGGAGCTCGCGGGCGGCCAGCTCATGGGCGGGCGCGGCTGCAACGCCTGCCGCGAGGTCGGCTTCCGCGGCCGTACCGGCATCTTCGAGGTGCTGCCCATCACCGACGGCATGCGTACGGCGATGACGACCGGGGCGGGCGAACGCGCGCTTGCGGTGGCGGCCAGCAAGGCCAACGCGATCAGCATGCGCGACTCGGGCATCGCCGCCGCCCTGCGCGGTGACACCACCCTCGAGGAGGTGCTCCGCGTCACCAGCGAAGGCAACTACCAGGTGGGGGAGCGCTGCACCGGCTGCCACCGCGAGGTGTCCGCCGACATGGCGGCCTGCCCGTGGTGCGGCACCGAGCTCGGCGCGCACCGCTGCCGCAACTGCACCCGCGAGATCGACCCGACGTGGCTGCAGTGCCCGTACTGCCTGGCGCCGACCGCGGCCGCCTCGTGCGCGGTGCCCGGGCCGTGAGTCCGGCCGGGGTGCCTGGCGAGGGACGGACCGGTCAGGGCAGCACCATCGGGTTGTCCAGCCGGATCTGGCGCGGCACCAGGCCCACCTGGGCCGGGGTCCGGATCTGGTGCAGCACGTCGGCGACGGCGTGGCCGCTCGCCTCCGCCAGCCGCTGGGCCTCGAAGACAGCGGCGTCGACTTCACGCTCGAGCCGCGAGAAACCGAGGCTGTGGTCGGAGTAGATGGTGCGCCACGGCTCCGGTGAGTGGTCCGCGAGCGACGCCAGGCAGACGTCGTCGGCGGGGACGCCGGCCTCCCGGCACAGGACGAGCACCTGCCGGTCGCGGGTCACCTCGATGTCGTGCACCCGCTGGCTCGCCCGCCGGATCTCCTCGGCCGACCAGCGCAGGAAGCGCGGGTCACCGGAGCGCAGCAAATGCTGCAGCTGCAGGACCTTGAACAGGAAGAACTCGAGCTGAACCTGTTCACGTCCGAGCAGGTGGGCCAGTTCCTCCACGCGCACCCTTCGGCCCCCTGCTGACCGGCGTGAACGAGACGGCACGTGGCAGACGGGTGAATCTGCCGTCAGGCGTCGGCGCCACCCGATCGGCCTCGCGTCACTCCGCGTTCTGCAGCGCGTACGCGGCCTGCCGCAGGTACTGCCACAGCGGGTCGTGCAGCTCCGCCGGCAGCTCCAGGCTGTCCACCGCGTTGCGCATGTGCCGCAGCCACGCGTCACGCTCGGCCGGGCCGACGACGAACGGGGCGTGCCGCATCCGCAGCCGGGGGTGGCCGCGGGTCTCCTGGTAGGTGTTCGGCCCGCCCCAGTACTGGATGAGGAACAGGGTCAGCCGCTCCTGGGCGGGGAGCAGGTCCTCCTCCGGGTACAGCGGGCGCAGGATCGCGTCTTCGCGCACCCCGGCGTAGAAGTGGGCGACCAGGCGGCGGAACGTGGGCTCGCCGCCGACCGCGGCGAAGAACGAGTCAGTGGCGTGCGCCGGCTCGGGGGTGCTCACCCGTCCACTGTGCCTGGCATTTGTCCGCCGGCTGCCGGTACGAGGCCGAGCTGGGCGGCGAGGAAGCTGAGCGAGTCGACGGTCACCCCGACCGTCCGGTCGATCGAGCGGGCGCCGTGCCCGACGTCGGCCTCGCGGCGCAGCAGGACGGGCCGCTCGTCGATGGTTCGCGCCGTCGCCCACTGCACCGCAGCGACGAACTTGCGTCCGTGCAGCGGGTCGACCCGGGTGTCGCCGTCGAAGACCTCCATCAGCAGGGCCGGGTAGTCGGTGCCCTCGCGGACGGCGTGCACCGGGGAGTAGCCGAGCAGCCAGCCGAGCTCGACCGGGTCGGCGGCGGTGCCGTACTCGTCGTTCCAGGTGGAGCCGAGGCCGAAGAGCTCGTAGCGCACCATGTCGAGCAGCGGAGCGCTGCACACCACCGCGTCGTAGAGCGCCGGCTCGCGGGTCATCGCCGCGCCGACCAGCAGCCCGCCGTTGGACCCGCCGGAGATGCCGAGCCGCGACGCCGTTCCGGTGTCGCGCAGGTGGCGGGCGGCGGCTTCGAAGTCCTCGAAGACGTGCTGCTTGTGCTCACGCATCCCGTCGCGGTGCCAGGTCTCGCCCTCCTCGCCGCCGCCGCGCAGCTGCGCCACCACCCACACCCCGCCGGCCTGCACCCAGGCGAGCTCGGTGGCCGAGTAGCCCGGCTCCATGCTGATGCCGAAGCCGCCGTAGCCGTAGAGCACGGTCGGCAGCGGGCCCGTGGCGCCTTCCGGGGCCAGCACCTGCAGCCGTACGGGAGTGCCGTCGGCGCTGCTGGCCACCTCGATCGAGGCGCGTACGCCGGTGATCGCGACCTCGCCCGGGGCGGCGGCCCAGACCCGGCCGTCGAGGTCGAGCACGCCCGGCGGCGTGACGGCGTCGGTGTAGGACAGGAATGCGCGCGTCCCGCCGTCGCGGGCGGCCGTCACGGCCCGCACCGTGCCGATCCCGGGCAGCGGCACCGTACGGATGAAAGCGGCGTCCTGGCGCCGCAGCACCTCCACCTCGCTGAGCGCGTGCCGGGTACGGGCCACGACGAGCTCGTCGCGCAGCACGGCCACGTCGCCGAGCACTGCCTCGGGGTCCTCGGCGACGAGGGTGGTCCAGTCGGCCGGCGCGAGCGGATCGGCGACGCACAGCCGGCCGCGCGGGGCGTCACGGTCGGTGAAGACGTACAGCCGGCCGTCGAAGCCGACCGACGCCTGGCAGCGCGCGTCCACGCCGACCTGCACGGGGACGAACTCGCCGGACCCGCCGAGGTCGGCGATCCAGACGTCGTCGCGCGGGGCGGTGCCGATGGCCGCGCTCACCACCAGCCAGCGCCCGTCGAGCGAGAGCGTGACGCCGAAGTAGGTGCGCCGGTCGTGGCCGGCGCCGAAGATCTCCGGGTCGGCCGCGGCATCGGTGCCGAGCACGTGCCGGTGCACCCGGCGGTCGAACGGCACCCCCGCCTCGCGCTGGCGGACGTAGTAGAAGCCCGACCCGTCGGGCAGCCAGGCGATCGCGCTGTAGCGCGTGCGGTCGATCGGCCCGTCGACGACGGCCCCGCTCGCCACGTCGAGCACCGTGATCGCCGACTCCTCGGTCCCGCCGCTGGAGAGCTGGTACGCGAGCAGCCGCCCGTCGGGGGACGGCGACCACGAGTCGAGCGTGGTCGCGCCGGTCGGGTCCAGCTCGTGCGGGTCCACGAGCACCCGGAAGGCGGCGGGATCGTCCAGGGGGCTCACGACGACGACCGCGTGCTGCTGCCCGGGCTGGCGCCGGGTGCGGAAGCCCAGCTCGCCGCGGAGCGCCGGCGGGTTCTCGTGGCCGGCGGCGAGCAGCCCCCGCAGCCGGGTCGCGAAGGCGTCGCGGCCGCCGAAGGCGTCGAGGTGGGTGCGGGCCAGCGCGTCCTGCTCCCGCGACCAGCTCACGGTCCGCGTATCGGCCGGGTCCTCCAGCCACCGGTAGGGGTCCGCGACCGTGTACGACGCGGCGGGCGGCGGCCCGCCCAGCGTCTCGACGACCGGGAGTCTTTCAGCGGCGGGATAGGCCATGAGGTGAGCTTGTCATTTGTCGCGTGCTGAAACCGCCGTGGATATGAGACATTCGGCCTGTCGGGACATCCCGGGAGGCAGCCTGTGGCCCAGGCCCTGGTTCTCAACGCGACGTACGAGCCGCTCTGCGTCGTGCCGGTGAGGCGCGCTGTGGTCCTCGTCCTGGCCGGCAAGGCGAGCATGCTCGAGCCGGGTGACGGGGTCCTGCGGGGTCCCGACCTGAAGGGTCCGCCGCTGGTCGTGCCGATCCCCGCCGTGGTGCGGCTCGCCCGCTTCGTGAAGGTGCCGTACCGCCCCGACGTGCCGCTCACCCGCAAGGGGGTGCTCGCCCGCGACGGCCACCGCTGCGTCTACTGCGGCGCGGCCGCCACCTCGCTCGACCACGTCATCCCGCGCAGCCGCGGGGGCCCGCACGTCTGGGAGAACGTGGTCGCCGCCTGCGGCCGGTGCAATCACGCCAAGGCCGATCGCAGCGTCGCCGACCTCGGCTGGCGGCTGCCGCGGCAACCCCGCGCACCGAGCGGCGCGGCCTGGCGGGTGCTGGGCGCCCGGCGGCCGGATCCGCGCTGGTCGGCCTACCTCGACGGCGGGCTCCCGGCCAGCGCCTGACCGCCGGCGATCTTCGGCCGACCCATGCGGTAGCGGCCGCGCCGCCCGGGTACGTCGCCGCCATGAATCCCGCTCTCGCGCAGCTCGCCCATGCCCACGGGGTGGCCACGTCGTACGAGGACTGGGCCCGCCGGCCCGTCGACGTGTCCGAGGAGACGGTGCAGGCCGTACTGGCCGGGCTCGGGATCGACACCTCCGACCCGGAGGCCGCGCTCGCCGCCTCCGTGGCCGCGCTCTGGGAGCAGGTGCTGCCGCCCGCGGTCGTGGTGCGGCAGTCGGCGCCCAGGCCGGTGTCCGTCCGCAGCGACACCGACGCCGACGTCCGCGTCGAGCTCCGGCTCGCCGACGGGACGGCGCAGGCGTTGGTGCCGGGGGCCGTGCTCGGGCACGACCCGCAGCTGGTCCGCGTCGTCCGCGAGGTCGACCTGCCGACCGGGCTGCCGCTCGGCGACCACCGCCTCACCGCCTACGTGGACGGTGAGCAGGCCGCCGACGTGCCGCTGATCGTGGCGCCGGACCAGCTGCCGCTGCCCGACCAGCGGCTCTGGGGCTGGATGGCGCAGCTGTACGCGATGCGCACCACCTGGGGGATGGGTGACTACGCCGACCTCGCCGAGCTCGGCACCTGGGCGGCGGATCAGGGCGCCGGCTTGCTGCTGGTCAACCCGCTGCACGCCACGGCGCTGGCGGCGCCGATGCAGAACTCGCCGTACTTCCCGGCCTCCCGCCGCTTCAGCTCCCCGCTCTACCTGCGGCCCGAGATCACGCCCGAGTACGCGGCCGCTCCCGCCGATGTACGGGCCCAGATCGACGCGCTGG
Organism: Frankiaceae bacterium; assembly: GCA_965199805.1. GTDB lineage: Bacteria > Actinomycetota > Actinomycetes > Frankiales > Frankiaceae > DATAZK01. The sequence goes on from CBDATO010000001.1 coordinate 3,160,155, forward strand.
CCGCCTCCGTGCCGCTCGCCGAGCAGATCGACCGTGACGCCGTCTGGGCGGCCAAGTCGGCCGCGCTGGAGGAGCTCTTCCGCTACCGGGTCGAGCGCCCGGGCGGCGAGGTGAGCGAGGGTCTCACCGCGTACGCCACCTGGAGCGCCATCACCGAGCTGCACGGCGCCGACTGGCGTACGTGGCCCGAGACGCTGCGTGACCCGCAGGGGGCGGCGGCCCGGCAGACCGCCGAGGGGCTCGCCGACCGCGTCGCCTTCCACAGCTGGCTGCAGCAGCTCTGCGCCGAGCAGCTGGCAGCGGCCCAGCAGGCCGCCGTCGACGCGGGCATGCCGGTCGGGATCGTGCACGACCTCGCCGTCGGGGTCGACCCGGGCGGGGCGGACGCCTGGGCGCTGCAGGCCGAGCTCGCGACGGGGTTCAGCGTCGGCGCGCCACCCGACAGCTTCAACCAGCAGGGCCAGGACTGGGGTCTGCCGCCATGGCGGCCCGACCGGCTCGCTGCCACCGGTTACGCGCCCGTCCGCGAGATGGTGCGCGCCGTCCTGCGCATCGGCGGCGGCCTGCGTATCGACCACATCCTCGGCCTCTTCCGGCTCTGGTGGGTGCCGCAGGGCAAGTCGGCCGCGCACGGCACCTACGTCTCCTACGACGCCGACGCGATGCTCGGCGTCATCGCGCTGGAGGCGGAGCGGGCCGGCGGCCTCGTCGTCGGCGAGGACCTCGGCACCGTGCCGAAGGCGGTGCACGAGGTGCTGGGCCGCAACGCGGTGCTCGGCTCGACGGTGCTCTGGTTCGAGCGCGACGACGACGGGGCGCTGGTGCCGCCCGCGGCGTGGCGGGAGGCCGCCGTCGCGTCGGTGACCACCCACGACCTGCCGACCGCGGCCGGCTTCCTCACCGGCGAGCACGTGCGCGTACGCGCCGGGTTGGGGCTGCTCGACGACGCCGAGGCCGAGGAGCGGGGGGCGGCCGCCGAACGCGCCGAGATGAGCGAGCTCGTCGCCGCCGAGGGCGCGGACGCCGCCGTACGCGACCGGCTGGCCGCCGCCGGTCTGGACGGAGCGGATGCCGCCCCGCTGCGCCCGCTCGAGCCGGAGATCCTCGCGCTGCACGAGCTGCTCGTCCGCAGCCCGTCGCGGGTTGTGCTCGCCTGGCTGCCGGACGCGGTCGGCGACCTGCGGCAGCCCAACATGCCGGGGACGGTCGACCAGTACCCCAACTGGCGGCTGCCGGTCGCCGACGCCGACGGCCGGGCGCTCACCCGGCCGCAGGTCTGCGCCGACCCCGGCACCGCCCGGATCGCCGCCGTCCTGCGCGGCACCGAAAAAATCTGAGAAATCCTTCGACACCGGTGAACCGCCCCGCGCGTGGCTGCGAAGACCTTTCAGAGCAGGTGGTGTACCGCCCGGGGGTCGGCGCACCGCCTGCTCTTCGTTGTGGGTGGCGCCGCAGTCCTGACCCGTGCCTTAGTCTCAGGGGGTGCGTGCAACCGTGAGCGGGAGTCCCGCGGAGACGAGCCGGTCCGAGGGGCGTTCCCCGTTGCGTTCGGGCCTGCGTGGTGCCGCCGCCGGCCTGGTCATGGCCCTGGTGCTGCTGCCCGCGCTGCCGGCAGCCGCGTTGCCGAACGGCACCGGGCCGGGCCTCGGGCAGATCGGCGACGTCTACAGCCCGCAGGGTCTCAACCTGCCTCTCAAGCTGCTGATCTTCGTCGGCATCCCGCTGGTGGGCTTCGTCATCGGCGGGCTCATGGCGTTCCGGCCGCAGCGTGGTGCCGTCCGCCGCTATCGTCCTGGTCGCGCATGGACCGCCGAGCCGGTGTGGTTCGGCGACGAGTCAGCCTTGGAGCACGAGCCCCAGCGGGCCGCGCTCCCCGGAGCCGGAGGTGCCAGTGGCCGCTGGTGAAGCATTCACCCGCGAGCAGTCCGAGCGGATCGAGCGCGCCCGTCGCGCTGCCGAGTCCGGCACGGGCATGCGTTTCTGGCTGCGGGTCGGTGAGTACGACGGCGACCTCAAGCTCGAGGCCGAGCGTCTGCTGGCCAACCTGATCGCCAACCCGCGTGACGCCGCCGCGCTCGTCGTGGTGGCGCCGGGTGCCCGGCGGGTGGAGATCCTGACCACCGCCTCCGGCAAGCGGCGCCTCACCGATCAGGCCTGCGGCCTCGTCGTGCTCGGCATGACGTCGTCCTTCTCGGTCGGCGACCTGGTCGGTGGCCTGGTGAACGGCTTCCGCCAGCTCACTGACGCCGCCGGTCCGCCGCCGCCTGAGCTGCTCACCGCTCCGCCGAGCCTGCTCGGTGGCCTGCACCCGGTCCCCAACCGGGCGCTCAAGGGCTCCTCGAGCGACATCCTCGAGGCCGAGAGCACCCTCGCCATCCAGTCGGGCCGCACCCCCGGGCACTGACCCGGATCGCCTCACTTCCCGGCAACGCAAAAACGGCCGCCCGATGCATCTGCAGCGGGCGGCCGTTTTTCGTGCGGTGACTATCCGGCAGCGGCGTCGCAGGCCCGGGCCCGCAAGGCGCGGGCCATGGTGTCGCGCGCCTCGACCAGCATGCGGCGCAGCGCCGGCTGGGGCGCCCGGTCGGCCAGGTAGGCGTCGGTGAGCGCGAGCGTCTCCTCCGAGATCGCGGCCGACGGGTAGAGCAGCTCGGAGAAGGTCTGCGCCGAGTCCATCGAGCGCGTACGCCAGATGTCGCCCACCACGTCGAAGAACCGCGACACGTACGGCGCGGTGACCGCGAGCTGCTCGGGCTCCGAGCGCCAGAACGTGCGCATCGTCGCGACCTGCATGTGGTTGGACAGGTCGTCACGCTCGACGACCGCCGCCCACGCAGCTGCCTTGGCCTCGGCCGTGGGGATCGCGGAGCGTGCCGAGGCCGCCCGCTTCTCCCCGCTGGCCGTCTGGTCACGCCGCAGCTCGGCGGCGATCTCGTCCTCGCCGACCGCGCCGTGGGCGGCCAGCTCGATGAGCAGGTGCCAACGCAGCTCCGTGTCCAGCACCAGGCCGGGCAGCTGCTCGGTGCCGTCGAAGATGGCCCGTACCCGCTCGACGCCCGCCGGGTCCTCCGCCGTGGCGACGGTGTACAGCAGGGCTAGCTGCTGGTCGCTGGCCGGAGCGGCCGCGTCGAGCAACGCCGCGGCGCCGTCGGTGAGCTGCCGGCGGCCGGCGACCCGGTTGGCCGGGTCGCCGTACGCGTCGACGGCCAGCGCCGCCCGGGCCAGCAGGGTCTGCACCATCGAGATGTCGTCCTCGGCGGCGAGCCCGTTGAGCACCAGGCGCAGGTGGTCACGTGCGGCCATCTCGGCGTCGCGGGTCATGTCCCAGGCCGCCGACCAGAGCAGTGCTCGGGGCAGCGACTCGCGGACCTCGCCGATCGACTCGACCGTGGTGGCGAGCGACCGCTCGTCCAGCCGGATCTTGGCGTAGGTGAGGTCGTCGTCGTTCAGCAGCAGCAGGTCGGGCTGCTTGGCGCCGAGCAGCTTGGGCACCTCGGTGAGCGCGCCGGAGATGTCGAGCTCGACCCGCTCACGACGCTGCAGGCCCTGGGGGGTGCGGTCGTACAGGCCGATCGCGACCCGGTGGGAGCGCAGCGTCGGGTGCTCGGCCACGGCCTCCTGCACCACGTCGAAGGCGGTGTACAGGCCGGAGGAGTCGGTCTCGAACCGCGGACGCAACGTGTTGACGCCCGTCGTCTCCAGCCACTCCTTCGCCCACCCGCCGAGCCGGCGGCCGCTGGCGACCTCGAGCTCGTCGAGCAGGTCACGCAGCGAGGTGTTGGAGTACTCGTAGGCACGGAAGTAGCTGCGCAGCCCGGCGAGGAACTCGTGCTGACCGACCCAGGCCACCAGCTGCTTCAGGACGCTGGCGCCCTTGGCGTAGGTGATGCCGTCGAAGTTGGTCTTGACGGCCTCCATGTCGTACGCGTCCGCCGCGATCGGGTGCGTCGAGGGCAGCTGGTCCTGCCGCGCCGCCCACGCCTTCTCGGTGGTGGCGAAGGTGGTCCAGGCGCTCTTCCACCGGGTGGCCGACACCTGGGCCAGCACCGAGGCGTAGGTGGCGAACGACTCGTTGAGCCACAGGTCGTCCCACCAGCGCATCGTCACGAGGTCGCCGAACCACATGTGCGCCATCTCGTGCAGGATCGTCTCGGCGCGCCGCTCGCGACGGGCGTCGGTCACCTTCGACCGGAAGACGTAGTCCTCCAGGAAGGTGACGGCCCCCGCGTTTTCCATGGCGCCGGCGTTGAACTCCGGGACGAAGAGCTGGTCGTACTTGCCGAACGGGTACCGGTAGTCGAAGACCTGGTGGTAGAAGTCGAAGCCCTGCTTGGCGACGGTGAAGAGCTCCTCCGGGTCGAGGAACTCCGCCAGTGACGCCCGGCAGAACAGGCCGAGGTCGATGCCGTCGTGCGTGTCGTAGACCGAGTGGTACGGCCCGGCGATCAGCGCGGTGATGTACGTCGACATCACCGGCGTCTCGGCGAAGCTGACCTGCCCGGAGCCGTCGCCGGCCTTCGTCGCCACCCCGTTGGAGATGCACGTCCAGTGCTCCGGGGCCGTGATCTTCAGGCGGAAGACCGCCTTCAGGTCGGGCTGGTCGAAGCAGGCGTACATCCGGTGGGCGTCGTACGTCTCGAACTGGCTGTACAGGTAGACCTCGCCGTCCACAGGGTCGACGAAGCGGTGCAGCCCCTCGCCGGTGCGCGAGTACGCGCCGTCGCCGTCGACGACCAGCACGTTGGACTCGGCCAGGTCGGGCAGCGCGAGGCGGCTGCCGTCGAAACCGGACACATCGAGCGGGCGCCCGTTGAGGACGGCGGACCGCAGGCTCGGCGAGGCGAACTCGATGAAGGTCGAGGCGCCGGGCGTGCGGCACGTGAACGTGACCGTCGTGACCGCGCCGAAGGTGGTGTCGCTCGGACCGGTGAGGTCGAGCGAGACGTCATAGGAAGCGACGTCAACCAGGGCGGATCGCTCCCTGGCCTCGTCTCGGGTGAGGTTGTCAGCCATGGTGCTCGTGATCCTTCCACCTCGGCACAGGAATCGTCTTGTTCATCCTCACCCTGTGGACGGCCGCGACACCTTCCGCCGCCGCCCGGGTGTGCCAGTTCAGCCGAAGGAGAAAGCGGTTGAGCCCTCAACTAGCGGCCGCCCGCAGGCCTAAGGTGGGGACATGAGCGAGACCCAGACCGCCAACTTCTGGTTCGACCCGCTGTGCCCGTGGGCGTGGCTCACCTCACGGTGGATGCACGAGGTCGAGAAGGTCCGGCCGGTGAAGACCGAGTGGCACGTCATGAGCCTCGCGGTACTGAACTCGGGCCGCGACCTCGGCGAGAAGTACAACGCGCTGATGGAGCAGGCCTGGGGCCCGGTGCGGCTCTGCATCGCCGCCGCCCGGCGTCAGCGTGAGGGCGGCCCCGACGTCGACTCGCGCACCGAGAGTGAGGTGCTCGGCGCGCTGTACACGGCGCTCGGCACCCGTTTCCACAACAAGGAGATGCCGAAGGAGCGGGCCACCTACGAGGAGGCGCTCACCGAGGCCGGGCTCCCCACGTCGCTGCTGTCCGCCCTGGACGACAAGGGCTATGACGACGAGGTGCGCGCGAGCCACCAGGTCGGCATCGACAAGGTCGGCGAAGAGGTCGGCACCCCGGTGATCGAGGTGGCCGGGGTCGCGTTCTTCGGTCCGGTCATCACGCCGTCGCCGAAGGGTGACGCGGCCGGCAAGCTGTGGGACGGCGTGCTGGCCGTCGCCGAGACCCCGGGCTTCTACGAGCTCAAGCGCACCCGCAAGCAGGGGCCGATCTTCGACTGAGCGCCCCGACGCTCCCGCCTGCCCGCGGCTGCCGCACGAGTACGGCAGACTCGCGGGCATGCAGGTGCACATCGGGTCCGACCATGCCGGCTTCGAGCTGAAGGCCGCGCTGCGGCAGCGTCTCGGTGAGCTCGGGCACGAGGTGACCGACCACGGGCCCGCGGCGTACGACGCCGAGGACGACTACCCGCCGTTCGTCATGGCGGCCGCTGCCGCTGCAGCTGCCGACCCCGCGTCGTTCGGGATCGTCATCGGCGGCTCCGGCAACGGCGAGGCCATCGCGGCCAACAAGGTGCCGGGCGTGCGGTGCGCCCTGGTGTGGAGCGACGCCACGGCCGAGCTCGGCCGACTGCACAACGACGCCAACGTCGTCAGCCTGGGCGCCCGCCAGTACCCGATCGAGGATGCGCTGCGCTTCGCCGAGATCTTCCTGTCCACGTCGTTCACCGGCGAGGAGCGGCACAAGCGCCGGATCGGGATGCTCACCCAGTACGAGACGGACCACGTCTTGCCGACGAGCTAGCCTGCCGAAGGCCTGGCCTGCCGAATACATAGGTCGGCTCAGCCGTGATGCGGCGGGGCCGGCCGGGGGCCGCCCCGCTTGCGTCCCCGATTGGGCTGGGTCGCGTGCTCCTGGAGCCGCGCGTCGGGCAGCTCGGCCGGCGCGATGCCTTGCGGCAGCGGCTTGGTGTCGACGCGGGGGGCCGCGTGCCGGATGACGAGGTTCGCCGCCGCTTCGGCCAGATCGTCCTCGCTCGGCCGGGCGACGTCACGGGCGCGCATGGCTCCGCTGACCCCGAGCCGGGATGCCCCGCCGCCCACCAAGTTGCCCAGCGGGTCGCGGTTCGGCACGCTGGCCATCATGCCCGAGGGCCACACCATCCATCGCCAGGCCAGGGCACACACCCTCGCTTTCGGCGGCCACGAGATATTCGCCAGCAGTCCGCAGGGCCGGTTCGAGGCCGGCGCGGCCCTGCTGTCGGGGCATGTGCTCCGCAAGGTCGAGCCCTACGGCAAGCACCTGCTCTACCGCTTCGAAGGGATCACCGAGCGCCTGCACATCCATCTGGGGCTGTACGGCAAGTTCGCCGCCGGCGATCTGCCGGCGCCCGAGCCGCGGGGGGCGCTCCGCCTACGGCTGTGCGGCAACGGCACCTACAGCGACCTGCGCGGCCCCACGGCGTGCGAGCTGATGCTCCCGGCCGAGATCAAGGAGCTGCTCGCGCGGCTCGGGCCCGACCCGCTGCGGCTACGGGCCGACCCCGGCATCGCGTACAAGCGGCTGTCGGCGAGCCGGGTGACGGTCGGCGCGCTGCTCATGGACCAGCGGGTGCTGGCCGGGGTCGGCAACGTCTACCGCGCCGAAGTGCTCTTCCGGGCGGGGATCGCGCCGCACCGTCCCGGCAAGGAGGTGACCGAGGCGGAGTTCTCGGCGCTGTGGAAGGACCTCGCGGTGCTGATGCGGGCCGGGGTGAAGACCGGGCGGATCGTCACGACCGATCCGGCCGACCGTCCCGCCGGCAGTCGGCGGGTCAACCGGGACAGCGCGCACTACGTCTACCGGCGCACCGGGATGGCGTGCCGACGCTGCGGAACGGCGATCCGTACCGAGGTGATGGTCGGGCGCAACCTCTTCTGGTGCCCGGTCTGCCAGGCGCACTAGACGTGCTGACGACCAGGACCGGCGGAATAGCCACCGGCCCGTCGGTCTTGCCCCCGACATGAGTCTGACGCTGGGCACCGGCCCGCTCGCCGCCCGCCGACGCGGCACCTTCAACTTCGACATCGCCGCCGCGTCGCCGCCGCACACCATCTACATCGAGGACGTGCCGCAGCGCATCCGTGCGGTCTGGCGCGGAGAGACGGTGCTCGACACCCGGCGGGCGAAGGTCCTGTACGAGAGCAACATCTTCGGCCAGTGGTACGTCCCGGCCGAGGACGTCCGTGCCGATCTGCTCACGCCGACGCAGACCAGCACGCACTGCCCGTTCAAGGGTGACGCCTCGTACTGGACGCTGACCGTCGACGGCGAGAGCCTGCCCGACGTCGCCTGGGGCTACGCCGACCCGATCCCCGGGGTCGCGGCCGTGCAGGGGATGCAGGCGTTCTACTTCGACCGGATGGACGCCTGGTTCGAGGAGGACGAGCAGGTCTTCGGGCACGCCCGCGACCCCTACCACCGGGTCGATGCGCTGCGGTCGTCCGACCGGGTCACGGTGACGGTCGACGGCACCGTCGTCGCCCGCAGCGAGCGGACGATCAAGGTCTTCGAGACCAGCCTGGCGCCGCGCTGGTATCTGCCCATGGACGACGTGCTCGTGCCGCTCGAGCCCAGTGCCACCACCACGGTCTGCGCGTACAAGGGCACGGCCACCTACCACTCGGTCGCCGGTCGCGAGGACGCCGTCTTCGTGTACGAGCAGCCGGATCCGTCCGTCGCAGCGATCGCGGGTCTGGCGTCGTTCTGGGGCGACGGGGTCGAGGTCACGGTCGAACCCGGTCGGTGAAGCGCAGGCCGTGACCGGCCTCAGATCGGGCTGACGACGCCGATCCGGATCAGCTCGAACGCGGGATGCCGCTTCGGCTCCTGGACGTGACAGGTGAGCGGCACGGCCTCGTCCGACACCGTGCGCCGGACGGTGACGGCGATCTCGCCGGTCGGGCAGGCCAGCTGCACCGTCCAGGCGTCGCGGCCGTCGTCGGGGGAGGCGGCGAGATGGGTCGGCAGCAGATCGCCGATGCCGTCGTACGCGCCATAGCCGCCGACCGTGCGGGCGAAGTGCTGCGCGGCCTGGCCCGGGTTGGACACGCAGCTGCGGCCGCGCAGGTAGTGCACCGGCACGCGGCCCGAGTCGACGATGGCGGCGACGCCCTCGGCCTCCTCCGGCTCGACCCGGCCGAGGTAGACGCCGGACGGCAGGGCCACCACGTTGGGGGCGAACCGGTCGCCGCCGACGTGGCTGGTCTCCCAGACCCGGCCTGCGGCCAGGGCGGCGCTGAGGGCGGCGACCACCGGGCGGCCGTACACGGCGCAGCACGGGTCGTGCTTGCCGTGGGTGCAGACGAGATAGATGCCCTCGGACGGGATGCCGGTGGCGAGCGGTGACCACGCCGGTCCGTCCAGCGTGAGCTGTGCCAGTCCGGCTTCGTCGGCGACGAGCTGGGTGAGCAACTGCTCGGATCCGGCGCGCACATCCGCCTGGAAGACCCGCAGGCCGTCCTCGGCGGGCTGCCCCGGGGGGCGCCGGACCAGGACGAGCCGGGCGTTCACCGACGCGGCGAGGCGCGACAGGTGCAGCAGCGCGTCGCGTCCGATGCGGCCGGCGGGAACCGACTCGCCGGAGAATGGACCGGTCTGCTCGACGAGCAGCCAGCGCCCGACGTGGGTGGCCGTGGCGAACATGGACTCGTCACGGGCGATCGAGGCCTCGGAGCAGCGGAATTCGGTCATGCTGCCCGCAATGCTAGTCGCCGCGGCGTCACTGCGGCTCGGCCGGCAGCAGCACCCCTTCGCGTAGCAGCCGGCGGACGAGCACCACGGCGTCGTCGACCGGCAGGTCGAGGTCGCCGACACGCTGGCGCCCGGCGAGCAGCGCCGCCAGGGCGGGGCGGGTGTATGCGGGAAGGGTGAGCTCGCGATCGCGCAGCTGCAGGCGTACCGAATCCTCGGACGGCGTCGTCAGCTCGGCGGTGACGCCTGCCCGCGGCCGTACGAAACGGTCCTTGTCCAGGGTGCGGACGGCGGTGTCGGCGGCGAGCAGGCCGATGGGTTCGGGACCGGCGACGGCCGTCACCCGCTTGCGAACGGCGCCGACGGCCTCCTCCGCGGGCAACGCGCCGAACCAGGCCGCTGCTGCCCGGAGCACGTCCTCGACGGCGGCCAGCTGGGCGTCGGGCCCACCGAGCGGGAGTGCCTGCCGGAAGCCGGGCTCGGCGGCGGCCAGTGCGAGCACGTCACGCAGGACGTCGTGGCGGGTGGCGGCGAGCACGCCGATGGTGAGGTGGATCGAACGGTCGTCGTTGGTCTCGGCGGCGTGGATGTAACCGCGTGGCAGGTAGAGCACGTCACCCGGGCCGAGCACCACTGACAGCAGCGGCGGCTCGTCCTCGGGCACCAGCGGCCCGTCCTTGAGCAGGTCCTGGGACGGCTGGGTGTTCAGCGGCAGCTCGAGCCGGGGCTCGTACACGTGCCAGAGCTTGTGCCCGTCGACCTGCAGCACGAAGACGTCGTGGGTGTCGTGATGCGGCGCAAAGCCCTGCGAGCCGGGCGGAGTGACGTAGGCGTTGCACTGCGTCGGGTGCCCCAGCTCGGTGGCGAGCTCGCGGCAGAAGCGCACCAGCGCCGGGTGGATGCGGTGCAGCGACTGCAGGACGAGCGTGGCGCCGTCGGCAAAGGCCTCGCGCACGGCGTCGGCGTTGACCAGATCGGAGATGCGCTGGTTGCCGGCGGTCGCGGTACGCGTGGTGCCGGACAGCGCCTGACCGGAGCGCACCATCCGGAAGAAAGGACTGCGCAGGCCGCGCTCGGCCACCATCTCGTCGACGCCGGCCGCGTCGAGCAGGTCGGTGAAGCCTTCCGCCACGTGGGTCAGCAACGGGGCCTTCGACCAGTGCGCGGCCTCGAACTCGTCGAGGCTCAGGCCGGTGCAGCGCCGAAGCGCTGCACCGGCCGGAGAGTCGATCAACTGGCCGGGTCTGAACCGGCCGGGTCGACGCCGGCGGGGTCGACCTGGGTGCTGTCGCTGTCGGACTGGTCGGCGTCGCCGCCACCGGTCTGGTCGACACCGGCCGGGTCTACGCCCGCGGGGTCGACCTGCGTGCTGTCGCTGTCGGACTGGTCGGCGTCGCCGCCGGCCTGGTCGGCACCGGCCGGGTCGACGCCGGCGGGGTCGACCTGCGTGCTGTCGCTGTCGGACTGGTCGGCGTCGCCGCCGGCCTGCATGGTCGAGCCACCGGTGCGCGTGGTGACAATGTCTTCGTCGGTGAGAGACATGGCGTCCTTTCGTGAAGTGAAAAGTGGACTGATCGAGCCGTGCCCACTGCTTGGCGTAATCAACCTGTCCACCGGAAGGATCTTGCTCACCGGCGCTGTGGTGCCGAGTCTCTGCAGGTGGCGGGCGCGTACCGGAGTCACGAGAGTGCCCGTCTCGGGATCGCCCAGCACGACCGTGCGCTCCTCCACGAAGAGCAACGCGGCGTAAACGCAGAGCAACGCGTCGACCGGATCCTCGAGCCGGCGCAGGGCGGCCGCGGTGGGGGCCGTGGCGATGCCGGCGCGCAGGTCGGCGAGCATCGCGGACGGCAACTGGAGGACGGGCAGGCCGGTGTCCGAGCCTCCGCTGCCCAGCGACGCGATGAGGTCCAGCAGCGTGCTCAGCGCCGCCCGGCGGCTCTCGAGGGTGCGGCCGGTACGCGCCTTGTACGGCAGCACCCGCGCCAGGTCGAAGACGGCGACCGCGACGCTGTGCGGGAAGACCTCGAGCGCCCGCCGGTCACCCGGCGTCGAGGCGACGGTGGCGTCGACGGCAAGGACGTGCCGGCGTACGAAGGCGGCAGCCCGGCCACCGTCCGCGAAATGCGGCAGACCGGTGTTGGACGGGTAGGCGCCCGCGTGCTCCGGGCCGAACGCCCGTGAGACGGCCGCCTCGCAAGGTCGCCGGCCGGTCGGGTTCTCCACTTTGAGCGGCGCGTCGATGCCGACCACACACGACCCGGCCAGTGCTTCGGCCAGCACCGCGTCGAGCTCGGCGTCGGACCGCACCGCGGTCAACGTGTGCACCCGGGCGCCGCCCGCCGGGTCGAGGCGCGCCACGGCAACCCCGGTCGGGGAGCGGTGCCCCCACGCCAGATCGATGCCGACGAGCACCCCGCCGCGAGCAGCGGGGGTGTCGGCGGCAGGCGCGGGAGCAGGGTCGACGATGGCTATCCGTACATAATCGGCTGGTGCTGACTGCGGGGGCGGTGTTCGCGGGCTACACCATCGAACGGGTGCTGGGCCGCGGCGGGATGGGCGACGTCTACCTCGCCCGTCATCCCCGGCTGCCTCGCGCTGACGCGCTCAAGCTGATGTCCGAGGAGCTCTCGCGCAACGAGGTCTACCGGCAGCGCTTCAACGCCGAGGCCGACCTGGCCAGCCAGATCCAGCACGAGTCGGTGGTCCGCGTCTACGACCGCGGTGTCCAGGACGGCGGCGAGGACGCCGAGGGTGACGAGAGCGGCCGGCTGTGGCTCACGATGGAGTACATCGACGGTCAGGACCTGGCCCAGGTCCTGGCGGGGGAGACCCGGCTGCCGGTCGAGCGGGCGGTCGGGCTGATCGAGCGCGTCGCCGCCGGCCTCGACGCGATCCACGCCAAGGGCCTGCTGCACCGCGACGTCAAACCGGCCAACATCCTCGTCACCCGTGACGTGCAGGGCACCGAACGCGCCCTGCTCACCGACTTCGGCATCGCGCGTTCGGCAGCCGACTCGCTCGGCCTCACCGGGGTCGACGACGTCGTCGCCACGCTGCGCTACGCCGCGCCCGAGCAGCTCGAGCTGCGCTCCGCCGAGCTCGACCACCGCGTCGACGTCTACTCGCTCGGCTGCGTGCTGTACGAGCTGCTGACCGGCCGGGTGCCGCTGCAGGGCACGTCGGTGGCCGCGTTCTGGCACGTCATCCAGACCGAGACGCCGGCGCCGGCGAGCCACCTGGCGCCCGGGGTCCCGCCGCAGCTCGACGCCGTCCTCGCCAAGGCGCTGAGCAAGCGCCGCGACGACCGTTACGCCTCGGCGGGCGAGCTCGCCCGGGCAGCGCGTGCCGCCGTCACCGCTGCACCCGTGGCTGCGGGCCAGCCGCCGACGGTGGCGGAGGGCTCCGTACGGACCGACCCCAACCGGCCGTTCCGGATCGGGATGCGCCGCGACGAGCCGGCCGGCGCCCGCCAGTTCGGCCCGCTGTACTCCGAGCGCCTCGGCGAGGCCGACGCGACGCGGATCAGCTGGTTGATCGCCACCTCCAACGTGCTCACGCTGCCCAGCTCGCTCGGTGGTGAATGGGGACCGAGCACCGCCATGACCGTCGAGGCGCCCGGCCGCTTCCACACCGTGGCCTGGACGGGGCAGGCGCCGCCGGTGCTGGCGGAGCTCGCCGCCGAGGTCGAGCGGCTCGGGGCGTCGGATGCGGCGCCCACCGCTCACGCGCATGCTGTCGCCCCACCCGCGGCCGCCCCGCAGGCCGGGGGCCATCGCTCCGGCCGGCGCCGCACCCGGCTGCTCGTGGTCGGCGCCGTCGCGCTGGTGATCGTGGCTCTCGCCGTCGCGCTGCCGCTGCTGCTGCTCGGCGGCGGCAAGCCGACCCCCGGCGTACCCGTCGCCCTCACGGCGAGCGCCGGCCGGGGCACGGTGACGCTGACCTGGCAGCCCGGCAGCGGCAAGACCGACCACTACGTCGTCCTGCGCGATGGTGTGCCCGTCGCGCCGTCCGTGATCGCCGCGACGTACGTCGACCGCCCCACCGACACGGCGACCCACCGCTACGCCGTGCAGGCGGTCAACCGGCAGAGCCGCACCTCGCCCGAGACCCCGCCGCAGACGGTCGCCGCGCAGATCCGTGAGCTCGACGACGCGGAGAAGGCGCTGGTCGCGAGGCTCCCGGGCACGCTCGTCTACACGCCGTCCTGCGAGCCGCTGACCGCCGGCGTCGACGCCAAGGCCCAGCTCGCCGTCACCTGCGATCCCGGACCGGGGCAGTCGCCCAGCCCGCCCGGCCAGGTGCCCCAGGCGCTGCAGGTCTTCAGCACGGCGAGCGCCGTCGACCAGAAGGCCGCGCTGGACAACGAGATCAGCAGTCACGGCGCGAAGTCGGGCAGCTGCTCGGCCGTGCCGCAGCAGGGCACCTGGAACTTCACCGAGACCCCGTCCGTGCTGAACGGCAAGATCATCTGCTGGACCGTCGGCGGTACGTCCACGCTGCTCTGGTCCTACGACAAGCAGCTGATCTACGTACGCGCGCAGACCGACAACTCGTATGCGAGCCTGCTGAAGTGGTGGCAGGGCGCCGCGCTGCGGCTCGCGTCCTGACCTCTTCGCACGTCGACAAGACTGGAGCGCACATGTTCGGACGTCGGGAACCCTTGCCCGAGGTGAGCGCGACCGAGGTCGACGCCCTGCTGGGTGACGGCGCGGTGCTGCTCGACATCCGCGAGCCGTACGAGTGGGAGGCCGGCCACGCGCCGCAGGCCGTGCACCTGCCGATGGGCGAGATCACGCTGGACAACCTGCCGGCCGGGCGTCCCCTGCTCGTGGTCTGCCACGTCGGTGGTCGCTCGGCCGCGGTGACGGAGGCCTTGGTCAAGGCGGACGTCGCGGCGTTCAACGTGGCCGGCGGCATGGCGTCGTGGGCGAGTGCCGGATTGCCCGTCGTCACCACGGACGGCGGCTCCGGTCAGGTGGTCTGAGCAGCGTCGCCGGCGCACTGTCCGATACGTTGCCGCCATGACGGACCCGCTGCCCAAGCCGACCGACGTCGAGAGTGTCGAGCGGTTCATCCCCGCGCCGGCGGAGGCGATCTTCGCGATCATCGCCGACCCCCGGCGGCACAGCGAGATCGACGGCTCGGGCACGGTGCGCCAGCCCAAGAAGATGCCGGACAAGCTGGAGCTCGGGTCGAAGTTCGGCATGGCGATGAAGGCCGGGATCCCGTACTCGATGGAGAGCACCGTCATCGAGTACGAGGACGGTCGGCGCATCGCCTGGCAGACCCGCCCGCCGGGGCGCATCCCGGCGAAGTTCGGCGGCGGCCGGATCTGGCGCTACGAGCTCGAGCCGGTCGAGGGCGGCACGCTCGTCCGCGAGACGTGGGACATCTCGCAGGAGGTCGTGAAGGCGATGGTGCGGCCGATCCGCGGGCGTACCCGGCAGGCGATGACGTCGACGCTGGAGCGGATCGAGGCCCTCGTCACCCGGTGAGACGCCGAGGCGTGCACGTCCGGTCCTCGCCGCCGGAGCGGGCGATTGGGTTCGCGGTCGGGGGGTAATTCCCGCCCACGTTGTGAATTCCCGAGAATCGCAGGAGAGCGATTCCGTTGACGGCGCATCCAGTGGATTGGCGCCGTGGACCACCGTGGATTCTGACGCCTTGGTGGCAGCGATGGCTCAGCTCTCGCGTGCCGCGACCGACGACTTCGCCGTCGAGGAGATGCTGCGCAGTCTCTGTGACGCCGCGGCCGAGGCGCTCGCGGTAGACGGCGCCGGCGTCATGATCACCGAGTTCGGACGCAACCGTTTCGTCCATGCGACGTCCGCGGATGTCGAGCCGCTCGAGCTGCTGCAAGAGCTCCTGCAGTGCGGTCCCTGCGCCGACAGCCTGGCCCGCCAGGCGCCCGTCGTCGTGACGGACCTGCAGGCGGCGGGCCCGAGATGGCAGGACTTCAGCGACCTGTCGGCCCGGCTGCAGCTGCGCTCGGTGCTGGCCACCCCGCTGCTGAGCCGGGGCGTGACCTGGGGGATCCTCGACCTCTACCGGCGCCGGTCCGGTGACTGGACGAGCCAGGAGCTGCAGGCGGCCGAGACCTTGGCCGACATCGCGGTGTCGTACATCGTGATGGCGCACGACCGCGACCTGGCCCGCGCGGCACAGACCGCCCTCGCGCACCAGGCCATGCACGATCCGCTCACGCAGCTGCCCAATCGCGCCCTGCTCTTCGACCGTCTCGACCACGCGCTGGCCGGCGTGCACCGCTGTCAGGCCGGGATCGCCGTGCTCTTCCTCGATCTCGACCATTTCAAGGTCATCAACGACACGTTCGGGCACACGGTGGCCGACGGGGTCCTTTTGCAGGTGGCACACCGACTCACCGTGCAGCTGCGGGCGGGCGACACCGTGGCCCGCTTCGCGGGTGACGAGTTCGTCGTCATCCTCGAAGGCCTCCCGCAGTCACCGGTCACCACACTCGTCGACCGGGTGAACATCCTGACGGCGCGGCTCCAGGAGTCGATGCGGGCACCGATGCTGGCCGGGGGCACCGAGATCGCCGTGTCGATGAGCATCGGGGTCGCCATCACGACGGACTCGATGACGGCGCACGAGCTCCTGGCCGACGCGGACACGGCGATGTATGCGGCGAAGGCCGCCGGCCGGGGCCGCGCGGTCGTGCGCGACCACACGGCGTCCAGCGGGATCGGTTACGCGAAGACGATCGAGCGCAGTCTCTTCCATGCGTTGGAGCGTGACGAACTCCAGGTCCACTACCAGCCGATCTTCCACGCCGGCGACCTGCGGGTCGTCGCCGTCGAAGCGCTGCTGCGGTGGGCCCAACCGGGCAAAGCCGTGCTGCCGGCCGCGACGTTCATCGACGTGGCGGAGCGCAGTGGGCTCATCGTCAAGATCGGACAGTGGGTCGTGCGGGAGACCTGCGCCCAGATGAGGGTGTGGCAGGACGCCCTGGGCGAGGCGGGGCCCACGACTGCGTACGTCAACCTGAGCTCCCGCGAACTGGTGGACCCCCGCCTCGCGAAGACCATTGCCGAGGCGGTGTCAGCCAACGGCCTGCACCCACAGCAGCTGGGTCTGGAGATCGTCGAGGAGGACCTCGCCGACCCCGCGTTGGCCCACCAGCTACGCCTCTTCCGTGAGGCCGGGCACGCGCTGTCGGTCGACGACTTCGGTACCGGCTACTCATCGCTCTCCCGGCTGATCGACCTGCCCATCAATCTTGTGAAGATCGACAAGACTTTCGTCGCAGGCATCCCCGAGGACGTCCGGAGGAATCGGATGATCGAGGGCATCCTGGCGATCGCGGCGAACCTCGGTATCGAGGTCGTCGCCGAGGGCGTGGAGAACGAGCAACAGAGCATGCATCTGCAGGCGGCCGGCGTGCAATTGCTGCAGGGGTTCTTCCTCGGCGTCCCGGAATCCGGTGACGACCTCACGGCCGCCTGGACGCGATAGCCCGCCGGCACCCCGCTCGTCAGGCCGGGTGCGGCAGCCTGCTCAGTCGAACGGCACGATCGAGACGGCTTCGGGGGGCGCCACCTCGGCGGCCAGGGTGCGAGCCTGCTCGACCTCGCGCAAGCCGCCGCCGACCATGACGCGCACCGTGTTGCTGCTGACCTCGGGCCCGCTGCGGCGCACGTCGACGCCACCCGCGGCGAGCCGTTTGCGCACCGCGGTGTGCAGGGCGTCGAGCTCGCGGTAGGGATAGCGCACCGTGACGACCTTCAGCCGGACGATGCCGGCCGCTTCGGCGGCGGCCCGCATCTCGTCGGCGCCCGCCTCACCCGTGGCGAGGTACTGCACGTAGTGGCCGCCGTCGAACCAGGTGACCTCGCCGTGACCGTCGAGGTCCGCGTCCTGCACCGCCAGCCAGCCCTTGGCGAAGTCGGCCGCAGCCTCCTTGTCCTGCAGCGCCTGGCGCCACCAGAGCTTCTCGTCGTCGCTCAGCACCTCGCGGCCGTGCAGCCGGCCGTCGGGCATGCGCTCGTCGTCGACGAGGCGCTGGACCAGGTCGCGTTCGATCGGCAGGCCGAGCTCCGCACGCCAGCGGATGACCCGCGCGAGCTCTTCCTCGCGGAGGTCGTCGTCGGAGGTGAGCGCACCGTCGACGGCCATCCGGCCGGCGAGCGGCCGGCCCAACGCGACCCGGGTGCGGAACGGGTACGCGACGGCGATCCGCGGGCGGCCGTCAGGAGGCTCGATCCAGGCCAGCTCGAGCGTCACCGCCACGAGGTGCGGGTCGCTCTCGTCCACCCGGGCGGAGTGCAGCTGCTCGCCGGCGCCGTACACCGCCGTGATCTCCAGCGTCAGGTCGTCCGGCAGGACGGAGACGTCCTGCCAGGGCACTGCGTGGGGGGCGATCCCGTCCGGCTCCGGCTCGAGCAGCGGACGTCCGGGGTCAGCTGACGCCGGCCCGATCACGGTCGGGCGACGTACGCGGCTCGCGCTCATCCAGCGCCTCCTTCCCGGTGCGACGCGCGTGGAGCAGGCCCTTCACGCCGAGGACCCCGATGGCCGTACCCGCTGCCAGCGAGACGACGGTCAGGACCAGGTGGACGACGAAGAAGGCCTGCGGTGTGCCGTTGTCGAACGACCGGTCGTCCTTCGCGATGTTGCGGATGAAGGTGGGCCAGATCACCCACGACCACACGCCGAACGCCGCGAGCAGCCAGCACCAGCGCTTGGAAAGTTTCATCGCTGCCCATTCTGCCGCCGGATCCCGTGGATGCGCACAGGTCGCCGGCCCCCGGGCCGGCTCGCTCACCGCCGTAAATCTGCTGTCGTGCGGGTCCGGCGGTGGCTTACCGTCCAACGTATGAGCGCCACGCTGGTCACCAAGGGGCTGGCGGCGGGTCACGGGGAGCGGTCGCTGTTCGCCGGGCTCGACCTGGTGCTGGCCGCCGGCGACGTCACGGGCCTCGTCGGACCCAACGGCGCCGGCAAGTCGACCCTGCTCCGCATCCTGGCCGGGGAGCAGGAGCCCGAGGGCGGCGTCGTGCAGCGCAGTCCCACCACGGCGACGGTCGGGCACCTGCCGCAAGAGCCGCAGCGGCGGCCCGGGGAGACCGTCGCGCAGTTCCTCGCCCGGCGCACCGGGGTCGCCGAGGCCCAGCTCCGGATGGACGAGGCCGCCGAGCAGTTGGCCACCGCGACGGACGACACGGCGGGTGAGGCGTACTCGGTCGCGCTCGAGCAGTGGCTGGCCCTCGGCGGCGCCGATCTCGAGGAGCGGCTGGCCGAGGTGCTCGCCGACGTCGGCCTCGACGTCCCGCCCGGCACGGCGATGACCGCGCTCTCGGGTGGGCAGGCGGCCCGCGCCGGCCTGGCGGCGCTGCTGCTGTCGCGCTACGACGTCTTCCTGCTCGACGAGCCGACCAACGATCTCGATCTGCGCGGCCTCGACCGGCTCGAGCGCTTCGTCGGCGAGCTGGCCCGGCGCGGATCGCCGGTGATGCTGGTCAGCCACGACCGCGAGTTCCTCGCCCGCACCGTCAACCGCATCGTCGAGATCGACGCCCCGCAGCACGCGGTGAACGTCTTCAACGGCGACTACGAGAGCTATCTGAACGAGCGCGAGGTGGCCCGCCGGCATGCCCGCGAGGACTACGAGGAGTACTCCGACACCCGCTCCCACCTTCAGGAGCGCGGGCGCACCCAGCGGGCGTGGATGGAGAAGGGCGTCCGCAACGCCCGGCGCAAGGCGACCGACAACGACAAGAACGTGGCGCACTTCCGCGGTGAGACCAGCGAGAAGCAGGCGGCCAAGGCGCGCCAGACCGAGCGGATGATCGAGCGCCTCGACGTCGTGGACGAGCCGCGCAAGGAGTGGCAGCTGCGGATGAGCATCGCGGAGGCGCCGCGCGCGGGCGCGGTGGTCGCCACGCTGCGCGAGGCGGTCGTGCAGCGCGGCAGCTTCACCTTCGGCCCGGTGAGCCTGCAGGTCGACTGGGCCGACCGGATCGCGATCACCGGCCCCAACGGGAGCGGCAAGTCGACGCTGCTGGCGGCCATGCTCGGCCGGCTGGCCCTGGACTCCGGCACGGCGACGCTCGGCCCGGGGGTCGTCGTCGGCGAGGTCGAGCAGGCGCGCGGAGCGTTCTCCCGTGACGGCGCCTTCCTCGACGCGTTCCGCCGCGAGATGCCCGATCTGTCACCTGCCGACATCCGTACGCTGCTCGCGAAGTTCGGCCT
Source organism: Frankiaceae bacterium (assembly GCA_965199805.1). Classification (GTDB taxonomy): domain Bacteria; phylum Actinomycetota; class Actinomycetes; order Frankiales; family Frankiaceae; genus DATAZK01. Next base: position 3,179,639 of record CBDATO010000001.1, read on the forward strand.
GAAGGCCGCGCACGTCGACCGGCCGACGGAGTCGCTGTCACCGGGGGAGCGCACCCGTGCCGCACTCGCCCTGCTCCAGGCCCGCGGCGTGAACCTGCTGGTGCTCGACGAGCCCACCAACCACCTCGACCTGCCGGCGATCGAGCAGCTCGAGTCGGCCCTCGACAACTACGCCGGCACGCTGCTGCTGGTGACCCACGACCGCCGGATGCTGGAAGCGGTGTCGGTCAACCGCCGCTTCGCCGTCGACGCCGGACGGGTCCGGCCGGCCTGATCAGTTCGCCGTACGTGTGCCTTCGATGGGCGGGCGGCTGTTGACCTGTCACCATGCGTGAGGTGAGCAAAGATGCTGAGACCTGGCGCGAGGACTACCCGTACGACAAGAAGATGCGCCGGTCCGAGTACGAGGATCTCAAGCTGGATCTTCAGATCGAGCTGCTGAAGCTGCAGAAATGGGTCAAGGAGACCGGCCAGAAGGTCGTCATCCTCTTCGAGGGGCGCGACGCGGCCGGCAAGGGCGGCACCATCAAGCGCCTCACCGAGCATCTCAATCCCCGTGGGGCGCGGGTCGTCGCTCTGGAGAAGCCGACGGACATCGAGCGCTCGCAGTGGTATCTGCAGCGCTACGTCTCGCACCTGCCGGCGGCCGGCGAGATCGTCATGTTCGACCGGTCCTGGTACAACCGGGCCGGCGTCGAACGGGTGATGGGCTTCTGCACCGCCGGGGAGTACCTCGAGTTCATGCGCGAGGCACCCGAATTCGAGCGGATGCTGGTGCGCAGCGGCACCCACCTGATCAAGTTCTGGTTCTCGGTGTCGCAGTCGGAGCAGCGCACCCGGTTCGCCGCCCGGGAGACCGATCCGGTACGTCAGTGGAAGCTCAGCCCGATGGACCTCGCCTCACTCGACAAGTGGGACGACTACACCGAGGCCAAGGAAGCCATGTTCTTCTACACCGACACGGCGGACGCTCCGTGGACGGTCGTGAAGAGCAACGACAAGAAGCGGGCGCGTATCGAGACGCTGCGCCATCTGCTGACGGGGCTCGACTACACCGACAAGGATGCGGCGATCGTGGGCGAGCCCGACCCGCTCGTCGTCGGACCCGTCTCCGTCATGGACAAGGACTCCAAGGACAGGGAGAAGAACGGCGGCAGCACCAAGAAGGCGTTTCCGGTCCTCTGAGGACGGCCCGGGTGGGCACGACGTGACGTCGCGCTCCACCCGGGCAGCCTCAGGAGTCAGAGGCGCGTTCTAGTACCAGCCGTACGACATCGAGTGGCTCCAGGCGCCGCACGGGGTGCCGTAACGACCCTGGATGTAGGTCAGACCCCAGCGGATCTGGGTCTCGGGGTTGGTCGCCCAGTCGGCGCCGGCCGAGGCCATCTTGTCGCCGGGCAGCGACTGCGGAATGCCGTACGCACCGCTCGACGGGTTGGCCGCGTACGGGTTCCAGTTGCTCTCGCGCGTCCAGAGGCTGTCGAGGCAGGAGAACTGCTGGGCGTCGCCCCAGCCGTAGGTGTACATCACGTTCTTGGCGATGGTCTGCGGCGTGCTGACCGGGCTGCAGGCCGACAGGGTGCCGGCGACCGCAACAGCGGCGACGGCGGGGATGAGCGCGGCTTTTCGGGCACGCGAACGGAACAGGCGAGCGAACGACACGGAACGAGCCCTCTCTCGCGCCTACGAGGTGAGCTGTCGGGTTCGGGCTGGGCTGCCCGGCCGGTCGCCACACGTCTGGTGGGCGACCCGGCTTCACCCCAAGGACTCGGCGTGCACCTGATGCGGTGCGGCTTCGCCCGGGAATTGGGTCCCCCGCTCCCGCCCACGTCGGTACGTGGAAGTCGCGAACCCGGGGCGGGACTCGGCGTGCAGGCCGCGACGGCCCGCCGTCGACCGGCGGGATGTCGCCAAGCCTCATGCAAGGACGTGAGACGCGGCCAGTCCAGGCCGGAAGAGTGACGCAGACCACATCCCTGACGCGGGCGGTCGGCGTGTCGTTGTCCGGCCTGTCCCGGACAGCTGTCGGCAGCGGTCAGGAGGCCGCGCGGTCCGCCAGGTCGAGGGCCAAGGCGTTGGACCAGCTGCCGGCGACCGGGTCGCCGCGCCCGCACTCCCCGTCGGACTCACCGGGGTGCTTCACCCAGAGGTAGGCGTCGGCGTGGGCGGCTGCCGTCAACGCGGTCGGGGGGGTGCCGAGGGCACGACCGGCCGGGTTGCAGGTCTCGCCGTTGCCCGCCGGACCGAGGCCGTTGCGGCTGGTGTCGACGAGGTAGTTCTTGCCGGTCGCGGTCGCCAGCTGCTCGCCGTACGCGAGCTCGGCGGACGTGGCGCCGAAGCCGCTGACGTTGAGGCTGAAGCCGCGTGCCTTGGCGATGCCGATGCTGCGCAGCCGTTCCGCCATCGTGCTGACGCTCTGCCAGCCGCTGTGCCCGGCGTCGAGGTAGACCGCCGTCCTCGGGTTCGCGGTCAGGACGTCGACGGCGTCACGCAGCTCGGCGAGCCGGGCGGTCTGTGCGGCCGCGGGCAGGCAGTCGAGCTGGGCCAGGGCGTCCGGCTCCAGGATGACGACGGCCGAGCGTCCGGCCAGGCCGGCGGCGAACTGCGTGATCCAGTCGTGGTACGCGGCCGCGCCGGAGACGCCGCCCGCCGACCAGCCGTTGCAGTCGCGTACCGGGATGGCGTACGTGACAAACACCGGCAGGTCACCGGCGTCGGAGACCTGGCTGACCCGGGCCTTGACCTCCGAGGCCACCCACGGGGTCGCGTTCCAGTCGCCGTACCAGTCGGCCTGCGAGCGGGAGGCGATCTTGCGCAGCAGTGCGGCGCCCTGCGGGTCCGTGGGGGCCAGCTGGGTCGCGGCGGTGGCGGCGGTCGAGTCGGGGTCGACGTAGAGCGCCGCGCCGCTGAACGGGTTGGACGCGGACGCCGGCTGGGTGGGGGTGGGGGTCGGGGTGGGCGTGGGTGTGGGCGTGGGCGTCCGGACCGGGCTCGGCGTCGCCGTGGGCTTCGGGGTCGCGGGCTTCGGGCTCGTGGGCTTGGGGGTCGGCGTCTTGGCAGGGGTCGGGGCCGGCTTCGCGGGTGTGGCAGTGCCGAGCCGGTCGAACTGCACCTGGTCGAGCCAGATGTTGCGGTCGCAGTAGCCCATGGCGTGGTCGTTGACCAGCGCGACCTGCACCGTGTGCGTACCAGCGGCGAGCAGGTAGGAGAACGAGTACGTCCGGTAGGCACCGGCCGTGACGCTCGCGGAGCCGACGGTGCGGCCGTCGACCCGCAGCTGCAGGACGGGCGGCCCCTGGCACACCTCGCCGCGGGCGGACACGTCGATGCGGACCGTGGCCGGCGTGGTGATGCGTCCGGTCGCGGTGCCGTTCGCCCACATCTTCAGCGCCTTGCCGTCGGACGCAGCGGTGTCGGGCTGGACGAGGCCGGCGTTCGCGGCCAGCGACATCTTCTCGGCCGGGAGCACCGCAGCCTTGGTCACGGGGCCCGTCGGGCCGCACCCGGCGACACCGGCGGCCAGTACCCCGGCTGCGGCGAGCAGCGCGGCGTGCGGCAGCCGGCTCGTGCGCGGGCGGAGGGTGCTGAAACGGCTCACCCCAGGCGAACCGGGCTTGCCCCGCCCGGTATGTACGGCCGAGCGGGCGACACCTGCAGGCGTCCGGGTGACGCCCCGCCCGGGTTGCGACCTCCGGCCGTCAGCTCCCGGTGACGGTCAGCGCGGGACGTGCCGGGCCGTTGGCCGTCGAGGCGACCTGCAGGCCGACGTTCAGCGTCGCGCCCGCCGGCACGGTGCGTGCGTAGTCCGCGCCGGTGCACGTCACGCGTCCGGAGCCGACCCGGCACGACATGCCCCAGGCGTTGGTGACGCTGCGCGCGGCCGGGTCCGGCCACGACACGGTCCAGGAGTTGCGCGCGGCCGGGGCGCTGATCGTCAGCTGGGCGACGTAGCCGTACGCGCCCGGCCCGCTCTGCCAGGTCGACTGCAGCTGGTAGCCGGCCGTCACCCCGCCGCCGGTCGACCCGGTCGGGGTGGTGGTGGTCGGAGTCGGCTTGGGCGTCGGGGTCCGGCTGGGCGTCGGTGTCGGCTTCGGGGTCGGGGTCGGGGTCGGCGTGGGGGTCGGTGCCGGTGTCGCGTTGGCGGTGAGGATCGGCTTGAGAGCGTTCAGCTTGGCCGTCTGCGGCGTACGCCAGTCGTCCTGGACCAGGCCGCCGGTGTCACCGCTGTTGGGGTTGTAGGACCAGTAGGCGAAGCTGATGCCGGTGCGTTGCAGGTAGCCGACGAGGGTCGACAGCCACTGCTTGTCGGAATTTGTTTCGTATTTGGTGCCGAATTCGCCGAGCAATACGGGGGCGGTGCCGCCGGTCGCGAGATAACCCCAGTTCTTGTCCCAGACCGCCGACAGATTGGCCGGGTAATTCGCGGCACCGAACCATGTCTGTGCGTAGACGCTCGCGGGGTAGTCGTGCGCCGAGTACACGAGGTGGCCAGCGCTGCTCAGCTTGATCGGGTGCGTACGCGCGTCGGACAGGCCGCCGCCCCACCAGGTGGTCGTGCCGTCACCCTGCTGCTCGACGCCTTCGACGATGATCAGCAGCTTGGAGTTGACGGACAGCACGGCGTTGCCGGCCCGGGTGGCCGCGGCGGCCCAGTCGCGGGTGCTGTCACCGCAGCCCCAGCAGGCGTTGCTGTGCGGCTCGTTGTGCAGGTCGGCCCCGATGACGGTGCTGGTGCTCGCGTAACGCGTGGCCAGCATCTTCCAGTCGTTGATCCAGCGGGTCTCGGAGTATTGCGCGGTGTACCAGAGCGCGGACTGCGAGCCGGTGTCGGGCCGGTGCCGGTCGAGGATGACCTTGAGCCCGAGCTGGCCGGCGGTGCTGACCACGGCGTCCATGACCTGCAGCGGCGTCTTGCCGGCGAGCTCCGGGTTCTGGCCGTAGTCGATGCCCGAGCTGGTGGCGCCGGCGTCGAGGCACTGGTTGGCGAACGGCAGCCGGATGGTGTTGAAGCCGAAGGAGCGGATCTGGGTCAGGGCAGCCCGGAGGTTGATCGTCCAGAGCCCGTGCGGCGCGCAATTGGACGTCTCCAGGCCGAACCAGTTGGCCGCCTTGAGCGTCACGACCTGGTTGGACGCGTTGAGGATCGTCGAACCGCTGGTGTGCAGCCATCCCGAGACGGGGGCGTCGGCCGCTGCGGCCCGGGGCTGCACCCGCGCGGCGGTGGCGGTGCCGCCACCGACGGGGGCGACGGCGAGCGGAGCGACGCATCCGGTGACCACGACGGCCGCGGCGAAGCCGGCGAGCAGGCTTCCCGGCCCGCGCGCACTCCTCGGCAGCGCGCCCCGACGCAGGTGCGACCAGCGGCCAGCGGACATCCGTACCCCCCGATGCGGACGCGGCGCACCAGACAGACGCACCGACCCATGCCCCTATCGGCACCGACGGGCCCGGACCGAAGACGGACCCGGGGGACGGCGTCGGCAGGGGCGACTCGCAGCATCGTGTCAGCACCATTGATGCAGCTCAAGCGGTTCCGGCAGACCCGTCATTCACCCGACCGGCCCAGCACCGCTCCGACGGCCGGCGCATTCCGTAATTGCGCCTCTCAGTGGATATGCGGGAAATGGCGCCGTCTCTATCGTTGAGCGTGTCCTGGTGCCGCTGCAGTCACCGGTCAATCTGCGGGGGCGCAGCCTCTGCAAGCTTTATGGGTAAGTGATGATCCGAGCCGTCCCCACCGGTGCAATGGCGACTGATCTCTGCAACAGCAGGAATCGGCGCCGCACACGGAGAGACACGGTCGCCTAGGCGGCTCGGGGAGCGAGTGGCGAGACCGGACCCGCCCAACCCCGAGACCGCACGGTGCGGCCGGAGAGTCGGACGGGATCGACGCGATGACGAAGACCACCGGGAAGGCACGCCTGCCCTGGGCACGCCGGACCGCCCTGATCGGGGGGCTGGCGGCAGTCACCCTCACCGCGGGCTGCTCGCTGCCGGACTGGGCGGACATGTCGTCCAAGCCCAAGCCCGCCGCGACCAGCTCGGCGGCCACCTCTTCGGCCAAGCCTGCAGCGCAGCCGTCGTCAGCGGCGACGACCACCGGCAAGGACACCGCGGACTCCGGGTCCACACCGAGTGCAAACCCGTCGGCCGGCCCGAGCGCCAAGCCGTCCGCCGCCCCGCGCGGTGACCTGAAGGCCGGGTCGCTCACCCGCGTCCTGGACGCCGGCTCGAGCAAGCTCGTCGTCTCCTACTGGACGAAGCAGAACCCGGGCACCTGGACGGCCGCCGACTCGGTGCCGGTCCAGTTCTCCGCCCACCTCGAGAACGCCGGGGCTACCCAGACGGTGTACGTGTCCCGCTTCGTCGCGACCCTCGACGACGGCACGACCGTCAAGCAGGTGTCCGAGGACAAGGGCAGCTTCGTCATCACCCCGCCGTACTCGTACAGCGGCGCGCTGACCGTGCACCCGGCCGACACCGCGGCCACCAGTGCCGACCTGTCGATCGAATTCGACCTCCTGGTCGAGACCGCTCCCGGCTCGGGCCAGTTCTTCCGCCAGACGGTGCTCGACACCGTGCATCTCGAGTTCGCCCGATGAGCCCGGCGCCCCTGCTCCACTCCGCCCTGACCGGCCCCGACACCACCCTGACCATCACTGCCCCGGAAGGCCCTGCCCGATGAGCGACATGCTGCTCGCCCGCACCGCTGGTGACGTCCACACCATCACCAACCTGCCGACGATCGCACCGGCGCCGGGGCAGCCCGTCGTGCCGCCGCAGGGCGTCCCGGCCGACCAGCGGCCTCCCCTGCGCGCCCGGTTCGTCGGCGCCCGCAACGCCTTCCTCGGTGGGCCCTCGGAGCTCACGCCGGCGTCGTCACCGCGGCTCAACCTGCCGGCCAGCCGTGCGCCGGAGGCCGAGACGGTCCGGCACGCGACCATCGCCTGCATCATCCCGGCCTACAACGAGCAGGACACGATCGCCGACGTCCTCACCTCGCTGCTCGCGCAGACCCGGCTCCCGGACGTCATCCACGTCATCGTCAACAACACCGACGACGAGACGCTGGAGCGGGTGGAGCCCTTCCTCGGCCCGCACACCCGGATGGTCAAGGGCGAGCGGTTCGACACCGAGGTCCACGTGCACGACATGGGCGCGAACCCCGACAAGAAGGTCGGCGCGCTCAACTACGGCTTCCGGCTCACCCGGCACTACGACTACATCCTCGGCGTCGACGGCGACACCACGCTCGACCGCAAGTGCGTCGAGTACCTCGAGCTGGAGATGTGCGACGACCCGCGCATCGGTGGGCTGTCGGCGATCTACACGATCGACAAGGCGAAGTTCTCCGGCGGCATGGCGCGCTTCCTGGTCGCCGGCCAACGCGCGCAGTTCGCGGCGTTCAACATGGACAACCTGCTCCGCGGCCGCAACATGGCCGTGCTGGGCGGGCAGTGCAGCCTGTTCTCCGTGACCGCGCTCAAGGCCGTCATGGAGCTGCACCACCAGCGTTCGCCGTGGGTCCGTGATTCGGAGGTCGAGGACTCCAAGCTGTCGCTCCAGATCAAGGACGCCGGCTACAGCACCAAGATCAGCTCACGGTCACGGGCCTTCGTCGGCCCGATGACCAACCTGCGGGCGCTGCACGGCCAGCAGGTGAAGTGGAACTTCGGCGCCATCGACCTCTTCTGGCCCGGCCAGCGCGGAGACTCCAAGGGTCAGCCGCTGCACCCCAACCTGCGGCTGCGCTGGTTCGAGAACATGTCGATGCTCTTCAACATCACCACGCGCATGGCGTTCCTGCTGTTGCTCGCGGCGGCGCTCTCCATCAACGCATTCGTCTTCAACCCGATCTGGCTCATCCCGCCGGCGATCGCCATCGGGCTGAACCTGCGCCTCGCCCTGGCCATGCACGACCGCAGTGCGTCGGACCTGCTCTACGCGGCGACGTTTGTCCCGGCTGAGGCGTACATGTTGGTACGCATGGGCCACTTCGTGACGGCGTGGACGCAGTTCTTCGCCCGCTTCGAGAAGGACAACTGGGCCGCCCAGGCCAACGCCGAGAAGGGCCGCGGCTCCGCCTACGTCTTCCCGGCCATCGTCGCCGCCGCGGTCTTCATCGTGCTGATCGTGACCTGGTCGCACCAGTCGGTGCAGGTGCAGTCGACCATCCTGTCGATCGGCTGGCCGATCCTCTACCTGGTCACCGTCGTCCAGACGCTCTTCATGTGCCGCAAGCTCATCCGGCGCCAGCGGGGCTTCACCGTCTGACCGCACCGGGTGCGTACGAACGAGAAAGGCCGCCGACCGTGGAGGTCGGCAGCCATTTCTCGTGCTGCGGGGTGAAGGGTGCCGCTACGGCGTCGTGGTGCCGGGATCGGTCGCGGTGGGATCCGTACCGGGATCCGTGGCCGGCGGGTCGACGACGGGCGGGTCGACCACCGGGGGATCGACCACCGGGGGATCGACGACGGGCGGGTCGACCACGGGTGGGTCGACCACGGGCGGGTCCACCACGGGGGGATCGACCACGGGGGGGTCAACGACGGGCGGGTCGACGACGGGCGGGTCGACGACGGGCGGGTCCACGACCGGGGGATCGACGACCGGCGGGTCGGTGACCGGCTCGGATGACGGAGGCGACGACGGCGGCGACGCGGGGGTCGTGGTGCCCGGTGCCGAGGTCCCCGGCGTGGACGTCGTGGGTGCGGAGGTGGACGGCCTCACGGTGCCGGGGGCCGTGGTGCCCGGGGCGGACGTGCCCGGCTTCGACGTGCTGCCGCTCGACGGGTCGGTCCGGCTCCCCGGCTGGCTGCGCCGGCTCGGGGCGGTGGTGGCCCGGTCGTTGTCCGTCGCGGTCTCGTCGTTCGGATTCACGGCGGCCGAGCTGGGTCCCGTGCTGGCCGGGCTCTTGGAAGTGCCGGCAGCCGGAGCGGTGGTGGCGGCCGGGACGACGGTGATCGCGCCCGTCGCGGACAGGCTGCCGAGCTCGGCCCGCACCGACGTGCGGCCCTTCGCCAGGCCGCGGACGGTCCCGTCGTCGGCCACGGCGGCGACCGAGCTGTCGCCGATGCGATAGGTCGCGCCCCACAGGGCGATGGTCGGGGCGGCCGAGCCGTCGTTGAGCACGCCGGTGAGCCGCAGCCGGGCCGTCTGGGCGACGCCGACCGTCAGGCTGGCGGGGGAGAAGCTCATCGCCGACAGCTGATGGTCCTGGCGGTAGCGGGCGCCAGTCTGGGTGCGCTGCTCCTGCGCCCAGCCCTGCAGGGTCGTCATGGACACCTGGTCGGACTGCACCGGGATGTCGTACGTGCTGATGATCGTGGCTCCGGAGCGGGCCGGCAGCTCGTACGCGACGACCGGGTCACGCTCGACGATCCGGGGCTGCGGGTCGAACGAGATCTTGCCGGCGTCGTCGACGATCGACTTCGGGATGACCTCCTCGATCGTGGTGGCGAGCGCCTGCGAGGTCTGGAAGGTCAGCTCGCCGTGCAGGGTGGGCTTGTCGCCGCCGGTCAGGGACCAGGCGCGCGTCACCGTGACGCCGGAGGCGGGGTAGGTCTCCGGGGCGAAGGTCAGGCTGAAATGCGCCACGTCGCTGCTGCCGCTCATGGCGACACCGATGCCGGTGGCCGCGCCGGCGATGAGCAGCACCGCCACGCCGGCGACGAGCGGCTTGGAACGCGACCACAGCCGCCGGTCACGGCTGCGTGGCTCGAGCTGGTCGGCCGCGACGAACTCGCCGAGGTCGGCGACCGCGTCGGTGGAGCCGTCGTCGGGCGGCAGATAACCGGCGTCCCAGCTGGTGGGTGCGTATGCCGGCTCGTGCCGGACCACCTCGAGGTAGTCGTCGGACGGGCCGTGCGGGTCGGCCGGGGCGTCCATCGCCGCACTCAGCGGCGAGAAGGCGGTGGGCGAGGGCACCGAACGGGTCGGGGCGGCGGACGCCTTTGCCGAGGGCTCGCGCAGGCGCGGCGACGCCTCGGCACCCAGGAGCACCTGGGCTCCCTCGAGCTCGGCGAGGGCGCCCCATGCATCGCGCGGCCGGGCGGCCGGGTCGGGGGACAGCCAGCGCAGCAGCAGCCGCCACACCGCGTCGGGCATGTCGGCGGTCCGCGCCGGCAGCTCGTCGTTCTGCTTGCGCATGACGACGTACGGGGCGTCGCCGGCGTACGGGGTGCGGCCGCTGATGAGCTCGTACAGCACGACGCCGCACGCGTACACGTCGACCGACGGGGTGGGCACCGCACCGGCGGCGAGCTCGGGCGGCGAGTAGTGCGTGGTGCCGACGTAATCCTGGGCCTGCGTCAGCCTGGGGCCGTCGACCAGGCGGGCGATGCCGAAGTCCGTGATCTTGGCCGTGACGGCACCGTCGCCGGACCCCTCGAGCAGGACGTTGCTCGGCTTCACGTCGCGGTGCACGACCCCGTGACCGTGGACGACGCCGAGGCCCTGCAGGATCTGGCCGACCAGGTCCAGGGCGGCGGTGACCGACAACGGGCCGTTGCCGGCGAGGTGGTCGCGCAGGCTGCCGCCGCCGATGAGCTCCATGACGATCGCCACCGTGTCGCCGTCGACGACGAGGTCCTCGACGCGCACCAGATGGGGGCTCGCCATGGCCAGCATGAGGTTCCGCTCCTGGACGAAGCGGGTGAGAACGACGGGGTCCTCGGCCAGATCCGCCCGCAGGACCTTGATCGCGCGGTCGGGGCCGCCGTCGTGACGGACGGCGCGGTAGACCGTGCCCATCCCGCCCGAGCCGAGCCGGTCCTCGAGCATGTATCGACTACCGAGCGCCCGTGACAATGATCTTCCCCCATGCAGGACGGTGGCAGCACCGGGGAGCCCGGCGCCTCGTCAGGTCAAAGCGTAAGTGGCGCCACCGCATGCGCTAACGGGTCGGTGAGCCATTTATCTGCCGTTGTTTTCGGCCTCGGCGCGGCGGCACCTCTGAGTATTACCGAAACGACACAAACAATTACGCAGAGTCATGAGGAAAAGGGGGGACCGGAACGGCTAGCGGAAGATGGCGACCTTGTGGCGCGGCTTGTTGTCGACGGTGGTGAAGGCGCCACCGACGTACAGCCCGGAGCTGTCTCCGGCGAGCGACCAGACGCCGAGGAATCCGCCGCGCAAGTGCGGTGCCCACGAGCCGTCGAGCGTGCCCGTCATGCTGTAGCGCGCGATCTTGTAGCGGTTGGCCAGGCAGGGCTGGCCGTCGACGCCGTTGACGCAGTCGAAGTGGCCGCCGATGTAGAGCTGCCCGTTCTGGATGGTCACGGCCTGCACGTCGCCGTTGCCCCGCGGGGTCTGCCAGGCGAGCCCGCCGTTGGCGGTGCTGACGGCCAGCAGCCGGTTCATGGTGCCGCCGCCGGCGACGTAGGCCCGGTTGCCGGAGACGACCATGTCGAGCGCGGGCCGTGACGTGTCCTGGCCGCCGCAGGCGAACGAACTCGAGGTGAAGGCGCTCACCACGGCGCCTGAGCTGGTCAGGGACGCGAGGCTCGGCCGGCTCACCCCACCGATGGTGCAGAAGAACCCGCCGACCAGGACGTTGGCGCCGCCGTTGGCCGTCGCCAGGGTGCGCACGGTGCCGCCGGTGACCACGGTCTTCCAGATCTTGACGCCGGCGGTCGTGGAGGCGGCGACGCCTGACCCGCCCCCGAAGTAGACGCGGCCGGGGGCGAGCGCGATCGCGCGGACCGTGCCCACCGTCGACGGCTGGGTGAAGGACGACTTGACGCCGGCGAGGCTGTACTTCTTCAGGCCGAAGCTGCCGCCGACCCACACGGACGTCCCGTCCGACGCCACTTTGTAGACGGTGCCGCCGGGGCTCGCGCTCCACACCCATGCGCCGGTGCTCGCGTTGAGCGCGGCCAGGCCGCCCGCCGCCTTGCTCGTCTTGCCGTCCGGGCTGGTCACCGTCGTGAAGTTGCCACCGATGATCATCAGATTGCCGGCACGGGCCACCGAGTAGACGTACGTGCTGTCACCGGTGTCGGTGCCCCACGTCGCCGGAGTGCTGAGCGTGACCGCGCCCGCAGGGGACGACAAGAAGATCAAACCGGTAGCGGCGGCCACCAGGACGGCGAGCAGTCGCTTCATTCATCCCCCACGAGTTACGTCTGAACTGCAGGTTAACAAGGAATCGGACCCATGTCGGCGCTATGTGCTCATTGCCGCGAATGACACCTATTCGATTCCGGTGTTCTTTCGGGATTGTCTTTGTCCGACTGGGGTCAATCACTCGCTGTGGCCACGCGAAAGCCCGGCCACCCCGGGAAGGGGTGGCCGGGCTCGCGGGGAAGACCGTTGCAGCGGGGCCGATGTCAGTCGGCCGGGCCGGTGCCCAGCGTGACCGTGACGGTCTGGGACTGGCCGTCGGTGCCGGTGTAGGTCACCGAGACCTTGTCGCCCGGGTTGAACGCCGCGATCGCGGTCGACAGGCTGTCGGCGCTGGTCACGGCCGTGCCGTTCAAGCCGGTGATCGTGTCGCCGTCGGCCAGGCCGGCCTCGTCCGCCGCCGACCCGTCGACCACGCCGGAGATCGTGGCGCCGGCGGTCGAGCCCGTGGAGCCGGTCCCGAGGCTGCCGCCGAAGCCGCCCGTGCCGGCGCTGCCCAGCGAGACACCGAGGAAGGCCGGGTAGCCCTGGTGGATCGTCTCGTTGTCGGTGCCGGCGAGGATCTGGTGGGCGACGTCGAGCGCCTTGTTGATCGGGATCGCGTAACCGGTCGTGGTCACCGACCGGCTGCTGGAGGCGGCGGTGTCGATGCCGACCACCTTGGTGCCGGCGTCGTAGAGCGGGCCGCCGGAGTCGCCGGACTGGATGTCGGCGTTCACCTCGATGAGCCCGGTCAGGTTCTCGGCGTTGCTGCCGCTCTCGTCGGTCGCGGTGATGCTCTGGTCGAGTGCGGTGACCGTGCCGGCTGCGGCACTCGGCGTCCCGCCGTCGCCGCCGGCGTTGCCGACGCCGGTGATGGCGTCGCCGACCTTCACCCCCGACGAGTCGCCGAGGGCGGCGGTCTGCAGGCCCGACGCGTCGTCGAGCTGGATCACGGCGATGTCCTGCGTCGGTGAGGTGCCGACGACCTTCGCCGTGTACGTCTTGCCGGTGCTGACGACCGTCACCTTGATGCTGGTCGAGCCCTCGACGACGTGGTTGTTGGTGAGGATCGTGCCGTTCGCGGTGAGGACGATGCCGGTGCCGGCGGCCGCGCCGGAGCCGAAGTCGAGCGTGGTGTTGATGTCGACGACGCCGACGGACTGCGCTGCGGTGGCCTCGTCGGTGCCGGTGGTCGAGTCGGTGCTGGAGCCGGCCGAGCCGCTGGAGCCGCTGGAGCCGCTGTCCGACGAGCCGGAGCCGGAGCTCGGCAGCTGGTCGGTGGTGCCACCCGAGCTGGTGCCACCCGAGCTGGTGCTGCCCGAGCTGGAGCTGCCCGAGTTCGGCAGGTCGAAGCGGAAGGACGATGCCGCGGGCTGGTTGGCCGCGGACTGCGACGCCCCGATGGCGTAGGTGGTGGAGCCGAGCGCCGTGGTGGCGATGAGCGCGGCCGCCGCGATCGCGATCACCGACCGGCGCGAACGCCGGGGGCGCGGCGGCTGCGGGGGCACCCAGCCCGAGCCGGGCTGACCTGACACACCGGCCGGGGGAGTCACGGCGTGCCAGGCCAGCGGGGTGTCCTGCGGCCCGTACTGCGGGGCGCCGTACTGGGGCTGGCCGTACTGCTGCTGGGGGTACTGCTGCTCGGGGTACTGCTGGCCGTACGGGGCGGTCGCGTACGGCGGCGGCACGAACTGCCCGGTGTCGGGCGCCTGCCCGTCGACCGGCCGGCCGGTGGCCTCGTCGGGCCGGCCCGGCTCCGCGGCGGGCTCGTTCCAGTTCCAACCCTGCGGTGCGTCGGACATCTCGGGCGACCTCATCTCGTGCGTCTGCGGCGTTCGTCGGTCGAGTCCATCGACCGGCCTGTAACCATGGAAGGCCGCGAAGCGAGGCGCAGGCTTTGCGTGAGCTGGGAGCGGGCTGCGAACCTAGGCCGCAGCTGTGCGCCGGCTGGACGTGCGGCGGCCGCGGAATGGTCGCCGCCCGCGCGCTGTTGATGTCGCGGGCACCGGTGCCGGCCGGTTGTCCGTAGCTGACGGGAGATGGGCATGACGTCCGCGCAGTGGTCGCTGATCTGGATCAACATCTGGGTGATGGCGGGGGTCGTGGTCGCCACGTTCGTCGTCGGCCAGGTCACCGGCAACGTCAGCCAGGTCGACAAGCTGTGGAGCATCGTCCCGCCGGTCTACTGCTGGATCGCCACCGCCCGCAGCGGCTTCGACGCCCGCATGGTGCTCATGTCGGTGCTCGCCACGGTGTGGGGCGCGCGGCTGACGTACAACTTCTCCCGGCTCGGCGGCTACACGTGGCGCTTCTGGTCCGGCCACGAGGACTACCGCTGGGACCACCTGCGCCAGTGGCCCGTGCTGCGCACGCGCGGCGGCTGGGCGGCGTTCAACCTGCTCTTTATCTGCTTCTACCAGAACGTCCTGCTGCTGCTGATCACGCTGCCGATCATCGAGGCCCGCGGTGCCGGCTACGGGATCGGCCCGCTCGACGTGCTGCTCGCGGTCGCGCTGCTCGGCCTCGTCGCGCTGGAGACGTACGCCGACCAGACGATGTGGCGCTTCCAGAACGAGAAGAAGCGCCGCCGGGCCGACGGGGAGCCGCTCACCGGCCGCTTCGCCGCCGGCTTCATCCACGACGGGATCTGGTCGCACAGCCGCCACCCCAACTACCTGGCCGAGCAGTCGATCTGGGTCGTCTTCTTCCTGTTCGCGGTGACGGCGACGCACGAGGTCGGCTGGACGGTCGTCGGCGCGGTGCTGCTGCTGGCGCTCTTCCAGGGCAGCTCGCGCATGAGCGAGTGGATCTCCGCGCAGCGCTACCCGGATTACGCGACGTACCAGCGCCACGTCCCGCGCTTCGTGCCCCGTCCGCGCGCGAGCCTCCCCGACGAGGCGCTGCTGCACGCCTGAGCCCTTGCGGGCCGGTCAGGTCTGCTTGGGACGCGCCCGCACGTGCATCCGCTCGCCCTGGGGGCCGAAGAGCGCCAGCACCTCGGTCGGCCGTCCCGACGGGTTGCCGGTCCAATGCGGCACGCGGGTGTCGAACTCGGCGGCCTCCCCCGGCAGCAGCACCAGATCGGCGTCGCCGAGCAGCAGGCGCAGCCGGCCGGAAAGGACGTACAGCCACTCGAAGCCCTCGTGCGATTGCTGCTGCGGATCACCGCCCGGCCAGTGCGGCGGGAAGATCTGCTTGTACGCCCGGACGCCGCCCGGCCGCCGTGACAGCGGCAGCATGGTGATGCCGCCCATCGTCTCGGCCTTCGCGTGGATACGGGGATCGCCCGTCTGCGGGGCCCCGACCAGCTCGTCGAGCGCCACCTGGTGTGCCGCGGCGAGCGGCAGCAGCAGCTCGAGCGTCGGACGCCGCTGCCCGGACTCCAGGCGCGACAGGGTGCTGACCGAGATCCCGGTCGCCTCCGACAGCTGGACGAGCGTCCAGGAGCGGGACCGGCGCAGCTCGCGCAGCCGGGGGCCGACAGCGGCGAGCACCTCGTCGAGTCCGCCGGTCGCGTCCGGGGCGGGGGAGTCCATGGCTCGATTTGCCGTTTCGGCAAGCAATCTTGTCAAGGGGGTGCCCGCATCGAACGCTCGGTCCATGACGACGAAGAAGGTGCCCGTCCGCGGCGGTGAGGTGCAGCTGATCGAGGAGGGCACCGGCCCGCTCGTCCTGCTCGTGCACGGCTTCCCGGAGACGAGCCGATCCTGGCGCCACCAGCTCTCGGCGCTCGCCGCCGCGGGCTTCCGGGCCGTGGCCGTCGACGTCCGCGGCTACGGCGGGTCGCTGCGGCCGGCCGAGGCCGACGCGTATCGCATGACCGCGCTGGTGGCCGATGCGGTGGCCGTGGTGCAGGCGCTCGGCGCGGAGACGGCGACCGTGATCGGCCACGACTGGGGAGCGTCGATCGCCGCCGCCTGCGGGCTGCTGCGGCCCGACCTCTTCACCGCGGTCGGGATGCTGAGCGTGCCGTTCACCCCGCCCGGCGGGCCGCGGCCGACCGACATCTTCGGGATGATCGGCGGTGACGAGGAGTACTACGTCTCCTACTTCCAGGAGCCCGGCCGCGCCGAGGCCGAGCTGGACGCCGACCCGCGCGGCTGGCTGGCCGGCTTCGCCACCGCGCTCGACGGGCCGACCGAGCCGCCCGCGTACGCGAGCGGGGTCTTCACGGTGCCGACCGGCGCCCGGATGCGTGACCGCTTCCCGGACGGGCCGCTCCCGTCCTGGCTGGACGAGGCGGACCTCGACGCGGCGGCCGCCGACTTCGCGCGCACCGGCTTCAGCGGCGGCCTGAACCGCTACCGCAACGTCGACCGCGACTGGGAGGACCTCGCGGCCTGGGAGGGCCGGCCGCTGCGCCAGCCGAGCATCTTCATCGCCGGGGAGCGCGACGCGTCGACGGTCTGGCTGGCCGACGCGATCACCGCGTTTCCCGACACCCTGCCCGGCCTGTCCGGCTCGCACCTGCTCGCGGGCGTCGGGCACTGGGTGCAGCAGGAGGCGCCGGAGCAGGTGAACGACCTGCTCGTACGGTGGCTGCTCAGCCTGCGTTGAGCGCCGCCGCCAGCCGCTCGACCAGCTCGCGGAGCACCGGCTGCGGCGTACCGAAGTTGAACCGCAGCGCGCCGGCTCCGCCGAGCCCGAAGCTCGGGCCGTCGACCACGGTCATCCGGGCACGCTCGAGCACCAGCGCGCCCGGCGAGGCGGGCAGGTCCAGCGCCGTGCAGTCGAGCCACGCGAGGTAGGTGCCGTCGGGCGGCCGGTAGCGCACCGCCGGCAGGTGGGTCGCCAGCAGCTCGGCGAGCAACCGGCGGTTCTCGTCGAGGTAGGCGGTCGCGTCGTCGAGCCACGGGCCGCCGTCGTCGAACGCGGCGATGGTGGCCACGACCCCGGCGTTGGAGGCCCCGTGCCAGGCGAAGACGTCGAGGGCGTCCCACGTGGCCGCGTCCGTCGGGCGGGTGAGGATCACCTCGGCGCACTTGAGGCCGGCGAGGTTCCACGCCTTGGACGCCGACGTGGCCGTGATCGTGTGGCCGGCCGCGGTGTCGGACGTCGAGGCGTACGGGATGTGGCGGGCCGGGGCGTACACCAGCGGTGCGTGGATCTCGTCCGCGAAGACCAGCCCGCCGTGCCGGTCGACGACCTCCGTGACGCCGGCCAGCTCCGCCGCCGTGAAGACCCGGCCGAGCGGGTTGTACGGGTTGCACAGGATCAGCAGGTGACCGCCGGCACGGAAGGCGGCGTCGAGGCCGTCGAGGTCCAGCCGGAAGAGGCCGGCCCCGTCGTCGAGCATCCGCACCTGGATGATCTCGCGGCCGAGGAAGCCCGGGAGCACCAGGAATGGCATGTACGCGGGGGTCGGCAGGATGACGGGCGAGCCGGGCCGCGAGTAGCGCGTGATCGCGATCTCGAGGCCCTTGAGCACGTCGGGGACGTTGCGCACCTGGCCGGGGTCGACCGACCAGCCGTAGCGGCGCTGCTCGAAGCGGGCGGTCGACTCCGCCAGCGCCTGCGCCAGGGGATCGGACAGGTAGCCGAACGCGGCCCTGCCGGACAGCTCGGCGAGAGCGTCGAGGACCGGCGGGGCGGCGCCGAGGTCCAGCTCCGCGACGGCGGCACCGAAGCCGCCCGGGCCGGGCGCGGTCCACTTGTAGCTGCCGCGGGCGCGCAGCTCCTCGACGGTGAGCGCGTCGACGGCCGAGCGGAAGGAGTCGGAGACGCGGTGGGTCACCGGTCCATCTTGACCGGATCCCCCCGATCGCACGGCCCTCGACGCCGGCCGTTCGTCGGAGGAGGATGAGCGCAATCTGTGCAACACCTACGAAAACTCGGGGACGTAGGTTGCGCCGGACCCTGTTGCCCGGTCCCAGCCTGTCGCTCCATCCGAGGAGGCCCTGCATGCGCGCTGCGCGTACGGGTGTTCTGTCCATCGCCGTCTGCACGGCGCTCCTGGTCACGCCGGCCTTCACCGGTACGGCCCCGGCCGCCGGGGCGGTCGCTTCCCCGGGTGCCGCGAGCGCCGGTGACCCGTACTTCCCGACCCAGGGCAACGGCGGCTACGACGTCGCGCACTACGGCCTCGAGCTGGGCTACTCCGCGGCGACCAAGCGGCTGGCCGGCACGGCGACGATCAGCGCCACGACGACGCAGGCGCTGTCGCGCTTCAACCTCGACCTGCGCCGCAACCTCAAGGTCAGCTCGGTGACGGTCGACGGCCGGAAGTCGACCTTCGCCCAGCCGGTCACGCAGCCGACCGAGCTCGTCATCACGCCGAAGTACGTGCTCGGCAAGGGTCAGCGCTTCCGGGTCGTCGTCACCTACGCCGGCATCCCCAAGCCTGTCATCGATCCCGACGGGTCGACGGACGGCTGGGTGCCGACGCCTGACGGTGCCGTCGTGGTCAACGAGCCGCAGGGCGCGCCGACCTGGTTCCCGTGCAACGACACCCCGGCCGACAAGGCGACGTACGACATCGCCATCACCGTGCCCAACGGCAGCGTCGGCATCTCCAACGGTGACCTGATCAGCTACCGCACGACGGGCCCGACGACCCGGTGGGCGTGGCGGATGGCGCAGCCGATGTCGACCTACCTGGTGACGGCGACCAACGGCCGGTACGACCTCGCGACCGGCAGCACGGCCAAGGGCGTTCCGTACATCACCGCCGTGGCGCCGCAGCTGAAGGCGAAGAGCGGCCCGGTGCTGGCCGAGCTGCCCGCGATGGTCGACTACTTCTCCGGGGTGTACGGCAGCTACCCGTACAGCTCGTCGGGGGCGATCGTGGCAGACCTGCCGAGCCTCGGCTACGCGCTCGAGGTGCAGAGCCGGCCGGTCTTCAGCGAGGCGCCCGACGAGCTCACCCTCGCCCACGAGCTGGCCCACCAGTGGTACGGCGACGGCGTGACGGTGAAGCGCTGGAAGGACATCTGGGTCGCCGAGGGCTTTGCGGAGTTCAGCTCCTGGTTGTGGTCGGAGCACACCGGCGGGCCGTCGACCGCCGCGTTCTTCAAGGAGCTGTACGCCACGCCTGCGAGCGACACCGCGTACTGGAACCCGCCGTCCGGCAACCCGGGCAGCGGCGGCGACATCTTCTCCACCTCGGTGTACGACCGGGGCGCGATGACCCTGCAGGCGCTGCGGGTGAAGCTCGGCGACGCGAAATTCTTCGCGGTCATGCGCGGGTGGTTCCAGGCCCGCAACGGCAAGAACGCCACGGCCGTCGAGTTCACCCAGTTCGCCAGCCGGGTCTCCGGCGTCGACCTGAAGCACTTCTTCGACGTCTGGCTGTACATCCCGGGCAAGCCGTCGGGCTGGTAGTCGCCGAATTTCTCGGCTGGTAGTCGCCGGTTCGATTAAACGGCCCCGACCTCATCGAGGTCGGGGCCGTTTTCCGTGCGGGTCGAACTACCAGATCTGGTCGACGTAGGTGTCGGTGCCGACGACCGTACGGATGAACGGCGCGGCCAGGAGCACCTCGCCGATGCCCGAGGCGTCGACCGCGTCGGTGTACGCACGGACGGCGTCGACCTGCTCGCGCACGTCGCCGTCGGTGAAGAAGATCTGGCACAGCCGGTTGGTGTCGCCACCCGGCGAGCCGAGCGCCATCGGCTGGCCGCTGCGGCCGCTGCCGCGGAAGGCCTCGGTCGGCAGCCACGAGGAGGCGATGTCGAGCTTCGAGCCCTCGAGCGCCTTCGGCAGGACCTCCTTGGACAGGTCGGCATGCGTCGCGGCGGCGTCGCGGCCGTCCTTGCCGTCGATGAAGACCAGGAAGATCCCGCTGTACTTGTGGTCCAGCGCCAGGGTCAGCGGTACACCGTCGGGGTCGCGGTAGTCGACGCCGATGTACTCGAAGGTCGCCGTGTGCACGTGCGAGCGCTCCGGGAAGCCGCGGCCGGCCGCGTACAGGTCGGCGACCTGGTCGGTCGACCACTTGTCCCAGTCGTCGTGGTGGTCGGCGAGCACCCAGTAGATGGCGACGAACGAGCCCGCGTCGAGCGGGTTGGCCACCGCGGTGCTGCCGGCCGGCCAGCGCAGGTCCTTCAGCTCACGGGTGGCGACCCAGCGGCTGCCGGCGATCTGGTAGCGGGCTTCCATGCAGCCGCCGTAGAAGTGGTCGCGCTCGTACCACCGGTTGTAGGCCTGCTCGAAGCCCTTGTGCGGATCGACCAGGGTGAGCAGCATGCTGCCGACCTTGACCGGGTAGTCCTCGGGCCCGGCGACCTCGAGAGGGTTGTACGCCATTGCTTCCTCCATCGACGCTCGGCTGAGCGCTGCTGTGCGGTGTTCGTCATCGGCGGATCGGGTGACAGGTACGCCGCCCGCGGTGACGCGGGTGCGCATCTGACGCGTCGTCAGCCTGTCAGATCCGGATGGCACCTGCGTTGGCACCCCGGCTCCCGGCGCTCGCCTTGGGCCCGATGATGGTCACGTGGCGACCGAGCGCATGTTCCTGCAACCCGAGGACCGGGCGATCCTGGCCCTCGAGTGCCCGACGGTCGTCGGCCACACGTGCAAGGTCGCGCGCCTTGCGGCCGGCGTCGATGCCGATCGGATACGCGCCCGCCTCGCCGAGCGGCTGACCGCGGTGCCGGTGCTCACCCGGCGGCTCGGCGGCGACCCCGACGCGCCCGAGTGGGTCCCGGACCCGGCGTTCGACCTGGGCTACCACGTGCAGCCGGCGCCGGTGGAGGAGCCGCTCGACGACGACGGGCTGCGGAGCGTGCTCGCCGCCGCCTTCGCCGGGCACCTCGACCGTGACCGCCCGCTGTGGCGTATCGACGTCGCGCCGCTGGCCGACGGCGGCACCGCCCTCGTGTGGCGCGTGCACCACGCCCTCGCCGACGGCACCACGCTGGTGCGGTGGGCCGAGTCGCTGCTGTGGGACGTCGGTGCCGTCCCGCCGCCCGCGCCGCCGGCTCCGGCGTCGGCGTCGGGGGCGGCCGAGGAGCGCCGGCGGCGGCGGGCGCTCGCCGGCTTCCTCGGACGTGAGCACGCCGTCTCCGCCCACCGCTCGCCGTTCGACGGGGTGATCGGCACCCGCCGCGAGGTGGGCACGGCCGTGCTCTCCCTGGCCTCGCTGCGGACGGCGGCCCGCACGCTCGCCGGCGCGACCGTGAACGACGCCCTGCTGACCGTGCTGACCGGCGCCCTGCGCGACTACCTCGAGACGCACGTCGGGCGGGTCGCCGACGTGCGTGTGCGGATCCCGGTCAGCCTGCACCACGACGGCGACGACGTGGCCAACCGCGACGCCTGGTTCACGCTCGCCCTGCCGCTGCACGTCGCCGATCCGGTCGAACGACTGCACGTGATCAAGCGGGCCACCGCCGTCCGCAAGCGGGGCCGCGACGCCGAGGTCGAGGATGCGGTGCTGCACGCCGCTTCCGGCTCGGCCGCACTGGCGCGCATGCTCTCGCGGGCGAACGACAACCCGCGGTCGTTCGCGGTCAGCGTCTCGAACGTGCCCGGCCCACGGCATCCCGTCGCGGTGTGCGGCGCGGAGGTGACCGGCCTGATCGGGCTCGCCGAGATCGGCCGGCGTCATGGGTTACGGGTGGCCGCCGTCTCGCTGGGCGATGCCTTCAGCCTCGGCTTCTGCGCCGATCCGGACCTGGTGCCGGGCGTACAGAGGCTGGCCGAGGCGGCGCTGGCCGACGCGGACCGGCTCGCCGCCGCGGCCGGCTGACCGTCAGCGGCCGCCGCCGGTCCGGGCGGGCAGCGCTCTCGGGCGCCGGCCGGGATGGGCGCCGGACTCGGCATCGAACGTCGCAGCGGGGTCGTACGTGACGGCGCGGCCCTTGCCGGCCTGCTTGGCCCGGTACATGGCGGTGTCCGCGCGCTGCAGCAGCTCGTCGCTGCTGACCGTCGCCTCGTCCGGGCTCAGGGTGACGATCCCGACGCTCGCCGAGAGGGCGATCTCGGCGCCCTGACACGGCAGCTTCTCGTCGAGCAGACCGAGGAACCAGTCGGCCCACCCGCAAGGGTCGGTGTCGCCGTCGCTCGTGTCGCCCTCCATCAGGACGGCGAACTCGTCGCCGCCCAGCCGCGCGACGGTGTCGGCCCGCCGGGTCGTCGACACCAGCCGGTCCGCGACGGCCTGCAGCATCTCGTCGCCCGCCGCGTGACCGTAGGTGTCGTTGACCCGCTTGAAGTCGTCGACGTCGATGAGCAGGACGGTCAGCGGTACGAGGTTGCGTCCGTGCAGGTAGACGGCGTGCGTGAGCCGGTCCATGAAGAGCCGGCGGTTCGGCAGCCCGGTGAGCTGGTCGTGGTAGGCGTGCTGGACGAGCTCGCGCTGCTGGCGCAGCACCTCCGAGAGCAGGCGCTTGTTCTGGCGCTGCACCACCAGCTGGCGCGCCACGAGCAGCGCCATCACCACCGAGACGGCGACCGCCGCGATCGCGTCGCCGTTGTCGGTCACCATGAGCCACACCCCGACGGCGAGCGCGCAGACAGCGGGGACGAGCGGCGCGTTGGAGGCGAGGCGCGGGTCGAGCGTCGGGGCGTCGGAGGTCGCCACCGGGCTGGTGCGAGAGGTGTCGCGGAGCGCGGCCTCGCCGATCAGCAGGTAGCCGACGATGTAGGCGACGTCCGTCGCGGAGGAGAAGATCGACACGTCGTGCAGCGACATGGCGGCGAACGCCGTGTCGGCGACGCCCATGACGAACAGCCCGGTCGCGAGCAGCACCGAGGCGGTCCGCAGCGGCTGCCGCAGCATGACGATGATGAGGACGGTGACGAGCAGGACGTCGCCGACGGGGTACGCGAGCGTCACCGCCAGTGCCGCCGGGCCGGGCTCGGCCAGCCGGATGCTCGGGCCGAGCACTGTGACGGCGCTGATCGCCAGGCACGAGGCCGCGATCATGGCGCTCTCGAGCACCGAGCGCAGGCCGTCACCCGCGGTCACCCGGCCGGGCCGCAGCAGCAGCGCCAGCAGGGCAAGAGGGTAGAAGAGCAGGTAGAACAGGTCGGTGAGGCCCGGCGATGCGACCTCGCGGTCCTGCACCAGCTCGATGAAGGCCCAGAGCGCCTCGCCGCCGAGGGCGGCCAGCAGCGCCGCCGACATGGCGAGCCAGGAGCGCCGCGCGCCGCCGCCGCTGCGACGGGTGCGCAGGACGCAGGCCCCTGCGGCCAGCGTGACCGCGACGAGCACGCCGAGGTCGTCCAGCCAGCGGGTGCCGGTCGGACCGAGAGACCCGGTCGCGAGCACCGCCGTCAGTGCCGCCACCACGACGGCGGCACCGGCCGGTCGGACCACGCGGGCCCGCATCCGGCCGTGTCCTGTCACCTTGGAAGCGTCGGCCTCCTCCCGGCATGGCTTGACCCGCGCCACCCGTTGGGGTTGATCCCGCCGCCGCAGATCACAAATGCCCGCCTCGCGTCGAGCGCCGGCTCAGGCCGCCTCGGACTGCCCCTGCCGCCAGTAACCCATGCACGCGACCGCCGTGCGCGGCAGGGCGAACTGCCCTCGGGCCAGTCGCCGGAGCTCGCGCATCACGCCCGCCTCACCCGCCATCCAGACGTACGCGGTCGGGGTGGGCTCGCCGGCTTCGGCCTCCGGGATGTCCCAGAGCAGGGCCTCGTCCTCCGGCTTGTCGAAGCTCTCCTCGCTCCGGTGGGCCGCAGACGTGCACAGCTGCTCGAGTGCCGCGCGCACCGCCTCGCGGAGCGCCGCGCCCCGCTCCTTGCCGTCCCCACGCACGAGCCAGGTGATCGTCGCGGCCGGTGTCACGTCCCAGGCCGGGATGTCGGACCGGTCGGGGAGCTCGGCGCAGACCGTCGCGTCGACGCCGGGCGGCAGCGTCTCCAGGATCGCGGCCATGGCCGGCAGCGCCGTCTCGTCGCCGGCGAGCAGCACGTGGCGGGCGCCGGCGGGCAGCGCCCACTCGGCGCCCCACATGCGGCCGCGGCCGGGCCGGTCGGGGCCCATGACGGCGACCTGGTCACCGGGGACGGCGCCCGCCGCCCACGTCGACATCGGGCCGGCGTCACCCGCGTGCGAGCCGTCGGTGCCGTGCAGCACGAAGTCGATGTCGAGCTCGGGCTCGGCCGCGTCCGGCCGGAAGCGGCGCACCGTGTACGTCCGCATGATCGGGCGGACCCGCTCGTCCAGTGCCCGCCACCTGACGTACCAGTCCGGCCCGGACGGCAGGTCGGACAGCGTGCGGCCGGGCTGCGGGATGAGCAGCTTGAGCCGCTGGTCGTGACCGGCGAAGCCGAAGCCGGCGAGGTCCGGCCCGGTGAAGGTGATCCGCACGAACGACGGGCTGATGCGCGCGGAACGCACCACGGTGGCGAAGTAGGCGCGGTACTGCGGCGCTTCCGTGGGCATACGGCCTCCGATCTCGTGGAAAGTTAAGTTAACTTAACCCGTCAGGTCGTACCCGATGTCAGGATCGAGCCGTGCCCGAGAGCAGACCGAGTGACCGCACCGCGGTTCTGGACCCGGAGGCGAGCTCCGTGGTCGATGCCGCGGGAGCGGCATCCGCCGACGGCATGCCCCACCTGGTGTCACCCGCCCGGCAGCGGCGGCGGCGCTGGCTCGGCCTGGTGGTGATCGCCGTCCTGCTGCTGCTGGTCAGCGCCGCCAGCCTGCTGTGGGGCGTGCGCAGCATCCCGTTCGGCACGGTCGTCGACGCACTCACGCATCGGCAGCCCGGCAACAACGACCATTCCGTCGTCGTCGACCAGCGGGTGCCGCGCACCGTCCTCGGCCTCGTCGCGGGCGCGGCGCTCGGCCTCGTCGGCGTGCACATGCAGGGGCTGACCCGTAATCCCATCGCCGACCCGGGCCTGCTCGGCATCAACGGCGGGGCGTCGCTGGCCGTGATCCTCGCGATCAACGTCTTCGACATCACGACGCCCGGCGGCTTCGTCTGGTTCGCCTTCCTCGGAGCGGCGTTCGCGGCGCTGGTCGTCTACGGCGGGGCCTCGCTCGGCTGGGAGGGCGTCACGCCGGTCAAGCTCGCCCTGGTCGGCGCCGCCTTCGCCGCGATCGCCGTCTCGCTCGTGACGCTGGTGCTGCTGTCCGACCGCCGCACCCTGCAGGACTTCCGCTACTGGCAGGTCGGCTCGCTGGTGGCGCGGCCGCTGCACACGCTGACCGTGCTGCTGCCCTTCCTCATCGCCGGGGTGGTGCTGGCGCTGGCGTCGGGTCGCACGCTCAACGTCCTCGCGCTGGGCGACGACCTGGCCCGCGGCCTCGGGCAGGGCCTGGTGGTCGGCCGGCTGACCTCGATCACGGCGATCATCCTGCTGGCCGGGTGTGCGACGGCCTTCGCGGGCCCGATCGCCTTCGTCGGGCTGGTCGTGCCGCACATCGCCCGCGCCATCGTCGGGCCGGACTACCGCTGGATCCTGCCGTACGCCGCGCTGCTCGGAGCCATCCTGCTGGTGCTCGCCGACATCGTCGGCCGGCTCATCGCCCGCCCGACCGAGGTGGAGGCCGGCATCGTCGTCGCGGTCATCGGCGCGCCCGTCATGATCTGGCTGATCCGCCGCGCGAAGGCGGTGTCGGTGTGAGCGGCCTGACCGTGCTGGGCAAGCGGGGCGCCGGCCGGGTCCCGGTCGATCCGGTGATCGCCGGGGTGCGCGCGGAGGTCCGTGCCACGTACACCCGCCGCCGCCGGCGCTACGCCGCCGTCACCGCCGCTCTCCTCGTCGTCCTGCTCGCCGTCGTCGTCGTGTCGCTCGGCGTCGGTGACGTCGCGATTGCGCCGCTCGACGTCTTCCAGGCCGTGATCGGCAACGGAGACACGCTCACGAAGCTGGTCGTCGTCGACATCCGCCTGCCCCGTCTGACGCTTGCCCTGTTGGTCGGGGTCGGCCTCGCGCTGGCCGGGGGGCTGTTCCAGTCGGTGCTGCGCAACCCGCTCGCCAGCCCCGACATCATCGGCGTCTCGCAGGGCGCGAGTGCCGGCGCGGTGATGGCGCTGCTGGTTCTGCACCTGTCCGAGGCGTGGGTCGCGCTCTTCGCCCTGTTCGGCGCGCTCACGGTCGGGGTCGTGCTCTACGTCGTCTCCTACCGCGGGGGGCTGACCGGCTTCCGCTTCGTCCTCAGCGGCGTCGGCATCTCCTACCTCGCCACCAGCGTCACGGGTTACCTGCTGAGCCGGGCCGAGGTGCAGCAGGCCCAGACCGCGCTCACGTGGATCTCCGGCAGCGTGGGCAGCGCGCAGTGGAACACGGTGCGTCTGCTGGCGCTCGCGCTGGCCGTCCTGGTGCCTCTGGTCGTCCTGATCGGCCCGTCGCTCAGCCTCCTGCTGCTCGGCGACGAGAGTGCCTCCAGCCTCGGCGTGCGTCCCGAGCGGGTACGGCTCGCCGTCATCGCCCTCGGCATCTGCCTCGCCGCCGCGGCGACGGCCGCGGCCGGGCCCATCGCGTTCATCGCGCTCATCTCCCCGTCCATCGCCCGCCGGCTGCTCGCCGACGGCTCGCTCGGCCTGCTGCCGTCCGCCTTGACCGGGGCACTGGTCGTCACGCTCGCCGACTTCGCGGCCCAGCACATCGCGCCCGGTGACTTCGAGGCGCCGGCCGGCGTCGTCACCGGTGTCATCGGTGGTCCGTACCTCATCTGGTTGCTCGCCACGTCACGACGTGGCAGGAAGGTGGCCTGAGCGATGGTCATGCAGTCCGAGACGATCGAGAACGTCTCCGTCGTGGGCCGGCCGCCGCTGCTCGCGGCGCACGACCTGACGCTCGCGTACGACCGGCGGGTGATCGTCCACGACCTGACGCTGGAGATCCCGCAGAGCCAGATCACGGTCATCGTCGGCGCGAACGGGTGCGGCAAGTCGACGCTGCTGCGCGGCCTGAGCCGGCTGCTCAAGCCGCAGAGCGGGGGCGTCACGCTCGACGGCAAGGACATCCGCTCGCTCGGTGGCCGGAGCTTCGCCCGGCAGGTGGGAGTGCTGCCGCAGCAGCCCGTCGCGCCGGAGGGCATCACGGTCAGCGACCTCATCGGCCGGGGCCGTCACCCGCACCACAGCATGATCAGCCGGTGGGGGGAGGCCGACGACGCGGCGGTCGCCCAGGCGTTGACGTCCACCGGGGTCGCCGATCTGGCATCGCGGCGGGTGGACGAGCTCTCCGGCGGGCAGCGGCAGCGGGTCTGGATCGCCATGATGCTGGCGCAGGACCCCGCGATCATGCTGCTGGACGAGCCGACCACGTATCTCGACATCGCCCACCAGGTCGAGATCCTCGATCTGCTGGCCGAGCTGAACGAGCAGCGCGGGGCGACCATCGTGATGGTGCTCCACGACCTGCACCTGGCGGCGCGTTACGCGCACCGGCTCGTCGTGATGGGGGAGGGCCGGATCCGCCAGCAGGGCACGCCCGTGGAGGTGCTCACGCCCGAGACTGTGCAGGATGCGTTCGGTCTGGAGGCCGTGATCTTTCCGGATCCCGTCACGGGATCACCGATGGTCGCCCCGAGGGGCCGCGTAACCCGATCGGGTGTATTAGGTTAGCCAAACCTAACCAGCCTTACGACGGGAGAAGCTCTTGCTACGCGGCTTGTTGTCCGGTGCTCGTGCACGAACGGGTACCCCCATGAGGGCGGTGCGGCGTCGCAGGTCAGCGCTGCTCGTGCCCGTCGCGCTCACAGCGGCGCTCGTCGCCTGCGGCAGTAGCAGCAGCAGCGCCGACGCTCCCGCCAGCGGCGCGCCGAGCTCCACCTCGAGCGGCGCCACCGGCAGCTACCCCGTCACGATCAAGCACGCCTTCGGCGAGACGGTGATCGACAAGGCGCCGACCCGCGTGGCCACCTGGGGCTGGGGCAGCACCGACGCGGCCATCGCGCTCGGCGTCGTCCCGGTCGCCATCCCGAAGCAGTCCTACGGCGCCGAGCCCGACGGCTACAACGCGTGGACCAAGGAAGGCATCGAGAAGATCGGCGGCACGCTGCCCGTCCTGCTGACGTCGGCCGACGACCCGCCGTACGAGGAGATCATCAAGGCGAAGCCCGACCTGATCCTCGCGAACTACTCGGGCATCACCCAGGCCCAGTACGACACCCTCAAGAAGATCGCCCCGACGGTCGCGTACCCCGACCAGCCGTGGTCGACCCCGTGGCGTGACGTCGTCACGACAGTGGGCCAGGCGCTGGGCAAGTCCGATCAGGCCAAGACCCTGCTGACCGACATCGACGCGGAGGTCAAGAAGGCCGCCGACGCCCACCCCGAGTTCAAGGGCAAGACGATCGCCGCCGTGGCCGTCGACGGATCGACCTTCTACGTCTACAAGAAGTCCGACCCGCGGGTCGAGTACCTCGAGGACCTCGGCTTCACGGTCGCCCCGAGCGTCGACACGCTCTCCGACGGCAAGGCCGACACGTTCTTCTACACGCTGAGCCTCGAGAAGGTCGACGGGCTGACGTCCGACGTCCTGCTCCTGTACTCGGAGGACGAGAAGGCCTCCGCCGATGCGCTGAAGCAGCAGGGCATCAGCACCATGGCGCAGGTGAAGGAAGGTCGCGTCGCCAACATCGTCGGCGAGGCGCTGGTGTCCTCGGTCTCGCCCCCGACGGCGCTGTCCCTGACCTGGGGCCTCGACGACTTCATCGCCTCGCTCACCAAGGTCACCACGTCCTGACCAGCTGAACCGCTGCACCCGGCGCCGGCCGGCGGTGACCTTCGCGTCACCGCTGTCGGCGCCGGTCCGCGTTTACCTGCCGGTTTCCTGCCGGCCCTACAGTCGCAGGGGTGTTCAGCGCGACCGGGGCCTTCCAGTCCCGGCCCACCGCCCTGGGTCTGCAGGCGGCCGCCTCCACCCCGCACCAGCTGGCCACCAGCGCGGCGCTCGAGGTGCTGGCGCGGGGCGGCACCGCGGCCGACGCCGCCGTCGCCGCCGCCGCGGTGTGCACGGTCGTGCAGCCGTTCACGAGCAGCCTCGCCGGGGTCGGCTGGGCGATGGTCCATGCCCCCGGCGGCCCGCCCGAGGTGCTCGAATTCACCGGAGCCGCGCCCGCCGGTCTCCCGGTGCACGAGCTGCATGCCGATGCGGCCGGCCTCGTCGACCGCGACCGGCTGGAGGCCGCCGGCAAGGGCCTGCTGGCCACACTGGCCCCGAGCCTGGTCACCGGCTGGCAGGAGCTGCTCGCCCGGCACGGCACCCTGACGCTCGGCCAGGCCCTCGAGCCGGCGATCGCCTACGCGGCCGACGGCTTCCCGGTCTCCGAGCTGCTGGCGCAGACCCTCGTGCGCAACGCGCCGCGCCTGCTTGCCTGGCCCACCACCGGTGCGTTCATCCCCGGCGGGCGTCCGCTCGAGGCCGGCGCCCGGCTCGTGCAGGCCGACCTCGCCCGCACCCTTCAGCGCGTGGGGGAAGGCGGCGCCGACGAGTTGCGTGCGGGGGAGACCGCCCGGGCGATCGCCGGCTTCTTCGCCGACCACGGCGGGGCCCTCGCAGCGGCTGATCTCGCGGCCATAGAGGCGAGCTGGCTGCCAGCGCTGTCGACGACCTTCCGCGGGCACAGCGTGTACGCGGCCGCCGCCCCCCTCGGCGACGTCGCCTTCGTCTCGGGGCTGCAGGTGCTCGACCGCTTCCCGGCCTTCCCTGATCCGCTGGACCCCGAGTACGTCCACGTGAGCATCGAGTCGGCCAAGCTGGTCGGCCACGACCGCGCGATGCACCTCGGCTACGACACTTCACCCGAGACGGTCGACCGGCTGCTGAGCGCGGCGCACACCGCCGAGCTCGCCGCGGCGATCGGCCCGCGGGCCCGGGCCTCCGTCGTCGACAACGCCGATGGCCACACCATCACCCTCGCCGTCGTCGACGCGGGCGGCATGGCTGTCAACCTCATGCAGACCGTGGGTGTGCAGTTCGGTGCGGGTGCCGTCATCGCCGGCACCGGGATGTTCGCCAACAACAGTGCGAGCTTCTGCTATCCGCGCTCGCAGGGACGCAACCGCCTCGTCCCCGGGCAGAAGGTCGAGCAGAACCCGTGCCTCGCCATGGTGTTCGCACCGTCCGGCGAGCTGCGGCACGTGGTCGGCAGCCCCGGCGGCAAGGCGCGGGTGGAGACCGTGCGCCAAATGCTGGTCAACCTGCTTGACCATGCGCTGTCGCCGCAGCAGGCGGTCGACGCCCCCCGCTTCCTGCGCTCACCCGACGGCAGCGAGGTCATCTTCGAGCGGCGCTACGGCGCCGACGTCGACCCCGGGCTCCGCGCGGCGCTGGAGGGCCGCGGCCACACGGTGCGCGTCGTCGACGAGCTCTTCGCCTCCGGCCAGCTGGTCGGGATCGACCCGCCGTCGGGCGCCCGCTACGGCGCGGCCGACTGGCGCCGCGAGTCGGTCGCACTCGCGTACTGAGTCCCTCAGCTCACCACGTCCTCAGCTCACCACCTGACGTCCCCCGACCCACACCTCCCGGACCTGCGCCGCCGACATCGCGCAGACCGCGATCTCGGCGGCGGTCCAGCCGGGACGTCCGTGCAGGTGGGCCCAGGGCTGCAGGTCGGCGAGGACGAAGTCGGCGACCGCACCCTCGCGTACGGGCTCGGCGGCGGCGGATCCGAGGCCGCTGCGAGCCGGATCGGCGGCGAGTGCCAGGACCTCCTCGGCGGGCACCTTCTCGCCGCGCTGGGCCTGCGCGAGGCCGCGCAGCAGCCGCAGCTCCGTCCAGCCGTCGGCGTCGTCGCCGAGGGTCAGCCCGTCGAGGCCCATCGCCGACCGGCCGACCCGGCGGAGCGCGTCGTCGACCGGAGGGATCCCGCTGGCCAGGCGCAGGTTGCTGGCCGCGTTGAGGGCGAGGCAGCAGCCGCGCCCGGCGAGCAGGTCGAGCTCGTCGGGGCGCAGCTGGGTGCCGTGGGCGAGCGTCGTGCCGGGCCCGAGCAGGCCGAGCCCGTCGAGCCATGGGACGATCCCCTCGGGATGCTCGGTGTCGGCCCAGACCCGCTGACCCGGCGTCTCGAGCAGGTGCATGTGGATCCCACGGCCCGTGCGCGCGGCGTGCGCCGCCGTGGCCGCGAGCATCGCCTCCGGCACCCACTGCGGGTTCACCGGCCCGAGCTGGAGGTCGAGCAGCGGGCCCGCGTACGCCGCGGCGAGGGCCTCGACCCGGTCGAAGACGTCGGGCCCCGTCTCGTCGGTGATCGGGTAGACGACCGCGGAGCGGATGCCGACGTCGCGGACCGCCCGGCAGGCCTCGGCCATCTCCCGGTCGACGTCGGTGGTGTGCAGGTTGATGCAGCAGACCGCGGCGCCGACCCCGCTCGCCAGCATCCGGCGGCTCGCTGCCGTCACCCAGGCGTACTGGGCGTCGGGGTCGCCGCTCGGGGTGAGTCCGGCGAGCCACCGCTCGAGCGGTTCGTCGAGGTGTCCCGTCAGTACGGTGCCGCAGCCGCGGCCGTGGTCGTGGCTGTTGGACAGCAGCGGCAGCAGGGTCAGCGCGCCGTCCGGTGCCGGCCCGTCCAGCGCCGCCAGTGCGGTGATGCGACCGTCGTCCACCCGAAGCTCGAGCGGTCCTGCGGCGAGGCCGGGAACGGTGCTGCCGGCCAGCCGCCAGCGGCCTCGCTCGGGTCGGGCGGCGTCGGCAGCATCCATTCGCCGAGCGTAGGAAGCGAAGCGGTCCTTTCCGCTGGTCGGGACCCTTTTTTAACCGGAACGAAACGACGGTGCGCGGCTGCGTTGCCTACCGTCGAGGCATGGCGTTCGAGCTGTCCACCGTCGATCTCTCGGAGCCGGGTGCCGGCCGTCGGCTGGAGGCGGCAGCCGCCTCGATCGGCTTCTTCCAGCTGCGCGGCACCGGCATCCCGGCCGACGTCATCGCCGGCGTCCGCCGGGCGACGACGACGTTCTTCGACCTCTCGTCCGAGCTGAAGCAGGGCACCCGCTCGCCACGGCCGGACTACAACCGGGGCTACTTCGGCCCCGGCGACGAGAGCGTCGAGCACAGCCTCGACGTCGCCGGCGCGCGCCCCGACCGGTTCGAGGCGTTCAACGTCGGCAACTGGCAGGCGCCGGCGGATCCCGTCGCCGCCCGCTACGCCGGACTGTTCGCCGCGAACCTGTGGCCGGCGCTCCCGCCGGAGCAGCTCACTCCGTTCCAGGACGCGCTGCACGCCTACTTCGATGCCGTCTCCGGCCTCACCCGGCGCCTGCTGGCGCTGCTGGCCGGACAGCTCGGCATGGCGGAAAGCTTCTTCGAGACGCCCACCCGCTCCTCGCCCGACACCCTGCGGCTGCTGCGCTACGTCAGGCCCGCGCCCGGGCAGGCGCCGGACTCGCTCGAGCTCGGCGCGCACAGCGACTTCGGGGCCATCACCGTCCTGCTCGCCGACCCGGTGCCCGGGTTGCAGGTCCTGGTCGACGACGGCTGGGTCGACGTCGTCCCCGATCCCGAGTGCTTCGTGGTCAACATCGGTGACCTGCTCGCCCAGTGGACGAACGACCGCTGGGTGTCCTCGCTGCACCGCGTCGTGCCGATCGGACCCGGCGCACCGCCCATCCGGCAGTCGGTGCCGTTCTTCCAGGAGGTGCACCCCGACACCGTGGTCGCCTGCCTGCCCGCGTGTTCGTCGGCGAGCAACCCGCCCCGCTACGCGCCCGTCACCGCCGGCGAGCACCTGCTGGCCAAGCTCACCGGGCCGCGTACCGGCAAGGCGTCACGCGCGGCCTCGACGCTGGCCGGACGGACCGTCCCCGTCTGAGGTGGCGCGGCCTGACTAGTTGTACTGACCAGAGACGTTGGTTGAGGGCGTGTGACGACACGATCTGACGGATCTTGAAAGGCGAAGACCTCCCGGCGTGGAGTGGAGCTGTCTAGGAACCGCTCCGCCACCAGGAGGTCTTCATGTCCCACGCTAACGCTGCGCTGACGCCAAAAGCCCGGTTGAAGCTGGCCCGGTTGATAGTCGAGGACGGCTGGCCCGTCGCCCGGGCCGCTGAACGGTTCCAGGTGTCGTGGCCGACCGCCAGCCGGTGGGCCGGCCGCTACCGTCAGTTCGGCGTGGCCGGCATGGCGGACCGCTCGTCACGGCCGCATCACAGTCCCCGCCGGACGCCGCAGCCGACCGTCCGCAAGATCGTGCACGTGCGGTGGAAGCGGCGCCTGGGCCCGGTCGCCATCGCCGGTGAGCTCGGCCTGCCCGCCTCGACCGTGCACGCGGTGCTGGTGCGGTGCCGTATCAACCGGCTGGCCCATGTCGACCGGGCCACCGGCGAACCGGTCCGCCGCTACGAACATCCCCAGCCCGGTGACCTGCTGCATGTCGATGTCAAAAAGCTCGGCAACATTCCCGACGGCGGCGGCTGGCGCTATGTCGGTCGCCAGCAGGGCAACCGCAACCGGGCCGCAACCCCCGGCAGACCGCGCACCAAGAACCACGAACCAGTGCTGGGCACTGCTTTCGTGCACACCGTCATCGATGACCACAGTCGCGTTGCCTACGCCGAGGTCCATGACGATGAAACCGCCGCTACCGCCACCGGCGTGCTGCGCCGGGCCGTCGCCTGGTACGCCGCCCGCGGCGTCACGACCCAGCGGGTGCTGTCCGACAACGGCAGCGCCTACCGCAGTCACCTCTGGCGCGACACCTGCGCCGAGCTCGGCATCACCCCGAAACGAACCCGGCCCTACCGGCCGCAGACCAACGGCAAGATCGAACGCTTCCACCGCACCCTCGCCGACGGCTGGGCATTCCGCCGCCTCTACCGCAGCGAAAACGCGCGTCGAAACGCGTTGCCAGGCTGGCTACACGAGTACAACCACCACAGGCTGCACACCGCGATCGGGAAGGTCCCACCGATCACCCGCTTGACCAACGTCCCCGGGCTCTACAACTAGTCAGGTGGGTTGACGGTCAGCGCGCTCACGGCGCCGACGAGCTCGTCGACGTCGGCCGGCTCGGTGTCCCAGCTCGCCATGACGCGTACCGACGGCTTCGGCTCGCGACTGGTCTGGCAGCGGAAGCGGTCGCCGAGCATGGCAGCGATCTTGGGCGTCGCCTCGACGAAGGCGACATTGGCCTGCACGGGATAGCGCACGTGTACGCCCGGCAGCGGTCGCAAGCCGTCGTCGAGGAGCCGGGCGCACCGGTTGGCCTGCTCGGCGAGCTCGCGCCACAGGGAGGTGCCGAACAGCTCGAGCAGCTGCGCGGAGACGTAGCGCTGTTTGGACAGGAGCTGGCCGAGCGCCTTCTGCGCCCGCAGCAGCTTCGGTGCCGTCGCCGGATCGAGGACGACGATCGCCTCGCCGAAGAGCATCCCGTTCTTGGCCCCGCCGAGCGTGACGACGTCGACGCCCGCGTCGCCGGTGATCGCGGCGAGCGAGCAGCCCAGGTAGGCGGCCGCGTTCGACAGCCGCGCCCCGTCGAGGTGCACGAGCAGGCCGCGGCGGTGGGCGTGCTCGCACAGGGCGCCGAGCTCGGCGGGCGTGTACGTGGTGCCGAACTCGGTCGACTGCGTGACGGTGAGGACGGCCGGCTCGACCTGGTGCACCGAAGCGAAGCCGGCGAGCACCGCGTCGACCGCGTCGGGCGTCACCTTCCCGGCCACCGCCGGTACGCCGACCGGCTTGATCCCGGTGACGCTCTCGATGGCGCCGGCCTCGTCCAGCGTGAGGTGGGCGCTCGTCGGGCACAGCACCGCCTGCCACCGGTCGCACATCGCCGCCAGCGCCGTGATGTTCGCGCCGGTGCCGCCGAAGGCGGGGTAGATCCGTGCGCGCGGCCCGAAGAGCGGCCCGACCTCGGCCGTGAGCGCCTCGGTGTACGGGTCGGCGCCGTAGCCGCGCACGTGTCCGGCGTTGGCGTCGGCGATCGCCTTTACGACGCGCGGGTGCGCACCGGACTGGTTGTCGCTCCCGAAGCCGTGTCCCGTCAGCGCCGCGTCGGCGATCACAGGGCGGGACTGTCGGCGAGGCGCTCGCCGAGGTAGGCGCGCCAGCCGAGTCCGTACGGGATCGGTGACCAGTCCGGACGCTCCGGGCGGATCCCGTCGCGCAACCGCATGCTGAGCGCGCCGCTGCCGTCCTCGAGCTGGATGACGCCGAGCTCCAGCTCGGGTGGCTCGCGGGGCAGCAGCTCCGCGCGCAGCACCTCGAAGGGCACGGCGTAGAGCTCACCCGGCACGTTCCAGCCGCCGTGCGTCACCGGCTGCAGCGCCGGGTACTCGTCGCGCCACGACCAGAACCGGTACGAGCCGGCCGTACGCACCGCCCCCAGCAGCTGCCCGGCGCCCGCGAGCGGGCCGTTCAGCGAGCCGCCGGACATGGCCTGCCCGTTGACGAACATCCTGGTCAGCAACGCGTCGGGGCCGGCGCTCATCCGCCCGCCCGGGTCAGGCCGCCGCTGCTCGCGGGCTCGGCCCGGCCACGCATCGCGTGCGCCAGCGCCGCCGTCACGGCGCGCCCCTCGTCGCCGCTCGACAGGTCGTCGAGCAGGGCCCGGTGCTGGGAGACCGGGTGGTAGCCGGGCTGCTGCACGTAGTCGTCCGTCGGGTAGAGGCCGGCGCGGCCGCCGAGCAGCTGGCCGGCCTGCGCCGAGAAGGCGGCGAGGTTGATCGCCATGTGCAGATCGATGTGGACGGCGGCGTACGCCGGCGACTGCGGGCCGTGGGCGTCGAGCGCGACGCTCAGCCCGTCGAGCCGGGCGTACAGGTCCGACCAGTCGATGCGCTGCGCCTTGCGCGACAGCAGCCGCGCCACGACCTCGTCGATCGCGACCCGCAGCAGGTGCAGCTCCTCGCGTGACTCCTCGCCGATCCGGGCCACCTCGAGCTGACCGCGCCGCACCCGGATGAGCATGCCCTCGCTGCCCAGACGCTGCAGCGCCTCGCGTACGGGGGTGCGGCTGACCTTGAGGTCCTCGGCGATCCGCTCCTCGACGATGCGGGTGCCGGCCGGGACGTCGCCGGAGACGATGGCCTGCCGCAGGTAGCGATAGGCGCGCTCGCGGGCCGACAGCGATTCCTCGCCGACCCCGGCAAGCACGTCGCCCGTCGGCGTCTGCTCCGTCACGCCCCGCCCCTTCCCCGGTCGCTTGCTTGTACGTCCGACTCAGCATCGTCCCCCGCCGGCGCCGCGGCGACACGGGAGGCCAGTGCGGCCCGGCAGCCGTGCGTGACCACCTGCATCAGCGTGCCGGAGAGCACGACGCACGCCTTGTCCAGCGCCTGCTCCGCGAGTGCCGACCGCCGGTTGTTCAGGTCGAAGAACGCGAGCCCCGGGCGCAGCAGGTCGGCGAACGGGAAGCTGTACGGCTGCTGCTCCGATTCCGCCGTCTCACCCCAGGTCGTGGCGTTGACGACGACGTCGGCGCCGGTGTCCGCGACGTCCGCGGCGGCGACGGCCCGGCAGCCGGCCAGGCCCGCCAGCTCCTCGGCGGCAGCATCGCTCCGCGCACTGACCAGCAGCTGCGTCTCGGGCCAGGTGCGCCGGATGCCGAGCACGGTCGAGCGGGCGGACGCCCCGGCGCCGAGCAGCAGCACCGTGTCCGGCCCGCCGGAGGGCACCAGCGTGCGCAGCGCCGCCACCACCGCCCAGCTGTTCGTGTTCAGCCCGATCAGGCCGCCGGGCACGCTGAGCAGCGTGTCGGCGACCCCGGCGAGGGCCGTCGTCGGGGACGTCGCGGTCAGGAAGGGCAGCACGTCCCGCTTGTACGGGCTGAGCACGACGCCGAGATCCCAGTCGCCGGAAGCGGCGACGAGCGCCTCCGGTCCGGCGTGCGCGGTGCTGGCGCTGACGGTGACACCGCGGGCGGCCAGCGCGTCGGCGAGCATCGCCGAGCCCAGCGCACGGGGCGCTGTCGTCCCGATGCCGGCGACGCGTACGGCGCCGGGTGAGTCGGCCGACGCGGACCCCGGGAGTACGGCCGCCGCCTCGACGTCGAGGAACTCCTGCACCGTGCGCTCGACCGCCGAGCGACTCGGTGCCGCGACGGCGGTCATGCCGCCACCTCCAGCGGTGCCGGCGTGACCTGTGACCCCGTCGGGTCGCCCACCGGCTCACCGTCGGCGGCGACCAGCCGGCCGCGCAGGTAGGTCGAGACGACCCGGCCGACCGTGGCCTCCCCGTCGAAGGGCGTGATCGGGTGCTTGGAGTGCAGCCGGCTGCCGTCGATCCGGCCCGGGGCGTGCTCGTCGACGAGCAGCAGGTCGGCGTCGCGGCCGACCTGCAGCGATCCCTTGCGGTCGGCGATCCGCCAGATCCGCGCCGGGTTCGCGGCGCAGAGCCGCACGATGTCGCTGAGCGTGAGCCGCCCCGCCGCCGCCTGGGTGAGCAGCAATGGGAGCATCGTCTCCACGCCGATCCAGCCTCCGGGAGCGCGCCACACGTCGCAGTCGTGCTGCTCGTCGGCACTGTGCGGGGCATGGTCGGTCGCGATGATCTCGAAGTCGCCGCGGCCGACGCCGGCCCAGAGCGCGTCGACGTCGGTGCGCGGGCGTACCGGGGGATTGAGCTTCACCAGGTTGCCGTGGATGTCGTACGCGCTGTCGTCGAGGAGCAGGTGGCCGACCAGGGCCTCGATCGTCAGGCGGTGGCCGAGGGAGCGGAGCACGCGTACGCGGTTCAGCCCCGCGCCGGTCGACAGGTGATGGATGTGCAGCTGGGCGCCGGCGGCGTCGGCGAGCGTGACGATGCGGGTGACGGCCTCGACCTCGACCAACGCGGGACGGCTCTCCAGGTGGGCGCGCGGGTCGGTGCGGCCGAGCGCCCGCAGCTCGCGGCCGAGCTGCTGCAGCAGCGGGTTGTTCTCGGCGTGCACCCCGACGACGAGGCCGGCGCGCCGGGCTTCGCGCAGACCGGCGTAGATGGCCCCGTCGTCCGGGCACGGGTTGTCGCCCGTGGTCTGACCCATGAAGAGTTTGAGCCCGACCGCGCCAAGTGCGCCCATCTTCTCGATCTCGTCCTGGTTGCTCTGGCCGAGCATCCCGTAGAGCCCGAAGTCGACGTGCGCCTTCGGCGTGACGGTGGCGAGCTTGTCGGCGAAGCCGTCCGCCGTGGCCACCGGCGGCAGCGTGTTCGGCATGTCGAAGACGGTAGTGACCCCGCCGACCGCGGCGGAGCGCGTACCCGTGCCGAAGTCCTCCTTGTACGTCATGCCGGGGTCGCGCAGGTGCACGTGGGCGTCGATGAGCCCGGGCAGCACGAGCAGCCCGCGGGCGTCGACCTCGTCGGCGGCGCGTACCGACTCGGCGACGGCCACGATGCGTCCGCCGGTGATCCCGATGTCGGCGCGTACGCGGCCGTCGGGCGTCACCAGGGTGCCTCCCCGGATGCTGGTCTCGGGTGCGGTGTCCGACTGGACGTGTGCAGCCATCACGCGGGCAGCTGCATGGACTTGACCTCGGTGAACTCGGCCATGCCCTCGAGGCCGTGCTCGCGGCCGTTGCCGGATTCCTTGAAGCCGCCGTACGGGGCGTGCAGGTTGAACATGCCGCCGTTCACGACGATCTGACCCGACTTGATCTGCCGCGCCACCGCGATCGCGGCGTCGAGGTCGGCGCCCCACACCGAGCCGGAGAGCCCGTAGCGGGTGTTGTTGGCGACCCGGATCATCTCGGCCTCGTCGTCGCACGGGCAGATGACGAGCACCGGCCCGAAGATCTCCTCCTGGGCCAGCGGGGAGTCCGGCGGGACGTCGCTGAAGACGGTCGGCCGTACGTAGTAGCCCCCTTCCGGCGCACCGTCGGGCAGGCCCTCGCCGCCGGTGAGCAGGCGCAGCCCGCTGCGGATGCCCTGGCTGATGTAGCCGCTGACGCGGGCCTGCTGGGCGGCGCTCACCAGCGGGCCGAGGGTGGTGCCGGGCGCGCGGGCCGGGCCGGTGACGGTGGCGTCGACGATCGCCGTGACTTTCTCCTCGATCTCGGCGAGCCGGCTGCGCGGCACGATGAGCCGGCTCTGGGCGCCGCAAACCTGACCGTTGTTGAAGAAGCAGCTGCCGAGGACGGCGGCCAGTGCCGCGTCGAGGTCGGCGTCCGGCAGCAGGACGGCCGGGCTCTTGCCGCCGAGCTCCAGCACGCTGCGGGTGATGGTCGGCGCCGACGCCTGCAGGATCGCCGTCCCCACCTCGCGGCTGCCGGTGAAGCTGATGACGTCGACGTCGCGGGCGCTGACCAGCCGCTGCCCGACGGTGGGGCCGCCGCCTCCGACGACGTTGACGACGCCGGCGGGGAGCCCGAGCTCGGCGAGCAGCTCCACCGCACGCCAGGAGCCGAGCGGCTTGAGCTCGGACGGCTTGGCCACCACGGTGTTGCCCATGATCAGACCATCGGCGATCTTGGAGATGAGCTGGTGCAACGGCACGTTCCAGGCGGTGATCGCGGCGAGGACGCCGGCGGGCTCGCGCACCACGAGCGAGTTGACCGGGGGCATGCCGGCCGGGGACTCGGTGATGCGGCGCGGCTCGAGCACGGCACGGGCCATGTCACCGAGGCCGATGAGGCAGTTGCTCGAACGGCCGATGTGGATCATGCGGGCGAATGCCGGGATCAGGCCGAGCTCGTCGATGGTGATCTCGAGCAGCGCGTCGGCTTCGGCGACGAGCTTCTCGCGCCACGCCTCCAGGTAGCTCTCGCGCTCCTCGACGGTGGTGCGGCTCCAGTCCTCGGACGCCCGGACGGCCGCGGCGACGGCCGCGTCGACGAGCTCGGGTGACGCCTCGCGGACGACGCCGATCTGCTCGCCCGTCGAGGGGTCGTGCACCGGGTGCAGAGCCGGGCCGGCGGCCGTGCCGGTCAGCAGGCGGCCGTCGACGTAATGGCCGGTCTCGATCATGCGGTTCTCCAACAACTGAGCAGACGGATGGGGTGCACCCGAGCCGGCGGGTGGGTCAGGTGAGCTCGGGGTCGACGCTGAGGCCGCGCCGGTCGGCGAAGCCGCTGACGAGCCCCGGCAGGGCGAAGGAGACGAGCCCGAGGAAGGCGGCGGAGATGGTCGTCGCCCACAGCAGCGGGACGTCGCGGTTGGACTGCGCCTCGGTCATCAGGCTGCCGACCCCCGCGCGGCCGGACAGCCACTCGGCGAGGATCGCGGCGAGCACGGCCAGCGGACCGGCGATGCGCAGGCCCATGAGCAGGCCGCCGAGGGCCGACGGCAGCAGCGTGTGGCGCAGCCGCCGCCAGAACGACGTGCGGTAGAGCTGGGTCAGGTCGAGCACCGGGTGCGGCACGCTCTGCAGCCCCTCGACCGCCGACACGTACAGCGTGAACACCGTGACGATGGCGATGCACAGGATCGACGTCGCGATCCCACGGCCGGCGATCAGGGTGACCAGCGGGGCCACCCCGACGATCGGCAGGGTGCGGATGAGCAGGGCATACGTGGTCACCGCCCGGGTGAGTGCCGGCCACTGCACCACGACGAGGCCGAGCAGCAGGGCCACGACCAGGGAGACGGCGAGGCCGGCGAGGGCGGCCAGCAGGGTCGAGCCGCAGCGGCCGGCGATCATCCCGAGGTTGTGGAACAGGCTCGAGAAGGCCACCTGCGGCGAGGGCAGGTTGTAGGCCGGGATGCTGCCGAGCGAGACGGTGAGCTGCCATCCGAGCACCAGCAGCAGCAGGACGACGATCGAGCTGCCGAGCGTGACCAGCCCCGGCCGCTCCGTACGCAGGCTTCTCATCGGACCCTCCGGCGCAGTGGCTCCATGGCCAGCCCGACGGCCGCCATGAGCGCGATGGACACGACCGCGGCGAGCAGCAGGGTCGCCCAGAGCAGTCCGACCTGGTAGCTGAACAAGGCGTTGGCCATGAGGCCGCCGAGCCCGCGGTCACCGGACGCGCCGGACCATTCCGCGACGATGGCGCCGACGAAGCAGGCCGGCAGCATCGTCCGCAGCCCGATGTCGATGACGGGGATGGAGCGCCAGAAGCCGACGCGGGCGAACCAGCGCAGCCGGCTCGTGGAGTACACCGCCCCGAGCTCGCGCCGTCCGGCCTGTGCCGTGCGGGAGACGACGGCGAGCGTGGCGGCGACGGGGACGAGCCCGGACAGGATCGTCACGGTGGTGACGAGCTCGCCGCCCCGGTTGACGAACAGCGACAGCGCCGGCGTGATGGTGACGAGCGGCAGACTGCCGACGACGACGCTGAGCGCGACGAGCCAGGCGGTGAGCCCCGGGGTGACGGCGACGATCAGGGTGCCGACCACCGTGACGGCGAGCAGGATGAGCGCGCCGTAGACCGCGGCCCCGATGGTGGGGCTGGCGTTGTACCAGATGATGTCCCACTGCCGGTACAGCGTCTGGACCGTCTCGACCGGGCCGATGAAGCCCGGGCCGAATGCCCCGCTGGTTGCCAGCAGGGCCCAGACCGCGGGCACGATCGCGATGCCGACCAGCCAGAAGCCGGTGCGGCGCAGCAGACGCCGGCTGCGCTGGGCGCGCGTCTCGTCGGTGTCGACGGTGGTGCGCAGCAGGTCGAGGATGCGGCCCGCCGCACCGGTGGTCTCACCGGCCAGCGCCCTGCCTGCGGGGGTGGTGACGTCGACGGTCATCCGGCCTCCAGGCTGGTGCGGATGGCCCGGCAGTAGCCGCTGAAGACGGGGGTGTCGCGGGCCGCGCGGCGCTCCTCGCGGGGGATGTCGATGACGTGCTCGCTGCGCTTCGCGCAGGGCCGCTTGCCGAGGACGATGACGGTGTCGCCGAGCAGCACCGCCTCGTCCACGGAGTGGGTGACGAGCAGGCACGTCGTCTGCGTGTCCGAGACAATCGAGAGCAGCTCGACGTTGAGCTGCCCCCGCGTGATCTCGTCCAGCGCACCGAACGGCTCGTCGAGCAGGAGCACGTCGGGCTTGGTGACGAGGGCCCGGGCGAGCGCCACCCGCTGGCGCATGCCACCGGAGAGCTGGCGCGGCCGGGCGTCGGCCCAGTCGGTCAGCGAGGTGATCTGCAGCAGGTGGTCGACCCACTCCGGGTCCTTCTTGCGGCCGGTGAGGTCGTACGGCAGCTCGATGTTGCGCCGCACGCTGCGCCAGCTGAGCAGGCCCGAGTCCTGGAACGCGAAGCCGATGCGGTGATCGGCCCGCAGCCGGGCCGGTGCCGTGCCGGCGAACGTGATCTCGCCCGCGGTGGGCTCGGCGAGCCCGGCGACGAGCCGCAGCAGCGTCGACTTGCCGCAGCCGGAGGGCCCGACCAGGACGCCGATCTTCCCCGCCGGGAGGAAGAGCGAGAGGTCGTCGATCGCCGGGGTGCGCTTGGAGCCGGTGCCGTACGCGAAGCTCACCGACCGCACGTCGACCCCGGGGGGCGCGGCCACGCCGCCCACGGCCGAAGGCTCGGTCATCACGTCCGCCGTCACGGCTACGCCTTGTCCCCGGCGGCGATGAGGATGTCCTGCGTCATGATCTTGGAGATGTCGACCGGCTTGGTGATGGTGCCGGAGAGCTTGTAGAGGTCGTACACGGTCTGGAACTTGGCCTCCTCGATCCACATCAGCCCGTGCTCCTTGGCGTCACCGGCGGTGATGAGCGGCACCGCCGCCTTGCCGGAGACCTTCTCGTCGGCGAGCACCGCACCGGTCTCCTTGTGGTACTGGTCCCACGTGTACTGGGCGACTTCCTCGGGGTGCTCCGTGAAGTATTTCCAGCCGGCGATGTCGGCCTTGAGGAAGCGGGTCAGCACGTCCTTCTTGCCGGCCACGTCGTCGGCCGTGGCGAAGATGGCGTTGCCGTAGTCCGGGTTGCCCAGATCGGTGAAGTAGATGATGTTGACATCGGCGCCGCTCTGCTGCAGCGACAGGCCCTGCTGGGTGCCGTAGCCGATGTAGCCGTCCACCTGCTTCGAGGTGAGGATGCTCGGGTCGGTGCCGACCGGCACCATCGTCACGGTCTTCGGGTCGACCCCGGCCTTGGTCAGCATCGCCTTGAGCAGCGGCTGGGTGCCCGTCGGCAGGCCGACCTTCTTGCCCTCCATCTCCTTGAGCGTGGTGACGGGATTGGACTTCAACGACATCAGCGCGTTGGGGGTCTGCTGGTAGATGGTCGCGATCGCCGTCAGCGGGATGCCCTTGCTGTTGGCGAGCAGGACGTCGGATCCGTTGCCGTCACCGAGCATGGCCTGGCCGCCGGAGACGACGCTGAAGGGATCGATGTTGGGGCCGCCGGACAGGAAGTTCGGCTCGATCCCGTTCGCGGCGAAGTAGCCCTGCTGGATGGCGGCGAAGTGGCCGCCGAACTGGGTGAGCTTCTTCCAGCCGAGCTGGAAGGTCACCTTGTCGAGCTTGGCACCGGCGCTGCCGGTCGCCGCTGCGGCGCTCGAGCTGGAGCTCGACGAGCCGCACGCGGTGAGGATCGGGGCGGCCGCGGCGGCCGCACCGACGCCGAGCAGGCCCTTGAGCAGGGTCCGGCGACCGAGCGGGTGGCCGAACGGGGAGGAGGGGTGGGCGGGCATCGAGCCTCTTTCCAAGGGATGGGTGCGGGGGTGATCGCCGTAGCGGGGGTCAGGCCGGTCGGGCGACCTGGTCAAGCGGATTGGTCAAGCGGGTTGATCAGGCGCCGGCGGCCTGGAGCTTGCGGTGACGCACCCACTCGCCCACGAGCAGCGGCGAGTCCGCCTCGGTGCCGTAGCCGGCGAAGGGGGTGATCTGCTGCCCGTCGTGGGGCCGGTGGAAGAACGGGATCGAGATCCGGACGGTGTCCGCGCCGACAGCCGAGAGGTCGGCCGGCTTGACCTCATGGGGTACGGCCCACCAGCGCCCGGCCGTCAGGTAGGTGAGCAGGTCGCCGATGTTGACGAGGAACTGACCGGGGGTCGGTGGC
Source organism: Frankiaceae bacterium (assembly GCA_965199805.1). Lineage (GTDB taxonomy): Bacteria > Actinomycetota > Actinomycetes > Frankiales > Frankiaceae > DATAZK01. The sequence goes on from CBDATO010000001.1 coordinate 3,223,451, forward strand.
ACGTCCAGCCAGGCGCCGCCCCGGGCCTGCATGTGCAGCCCGCCGCCGCCGCCGGCGTCCTGGAACAGGACGGTGAACAGCGTGAGGTCGGAGTGCACGGCGTTGCGTACGCCCGCGCCCGGCTGGGCCGCCGTCCCCGTGCCGGGCGGCGGGTAGAAGTTCGCAGCGAGATCGGACCAGTTGTCGGCGATGAGGTCGCGCCAGTCCTGCAGCGGGATGCGCAGCGTCGCCGCCATCACCTCGCCGAGCGCGCTCGCGAGGTCCTGCATCCCGCGGTAGTACGCGTGCCAGCTCGCGGCGAAGTGCGGCAGCTCGGCCGGCCACAGCTCACACGTGCGCTCCTGGGCGGCCGGCGCCGGGGCAGGCAGGACGCCGGTGCGGTCGGGGCCGCGCAGCGTCGGGTCGACCCGCGGCCCGATGTGGAACATCTCCTTGTGGTCCGGGAAGCCGTACTCGTTTCGGTTGTCGTCCTGTCCCTTCCAGCCCACGAACTGGTCGCCGTCGCGTGACTTGAGGGCGGACTTGACGGTGTTGGGCAGCCGGAACATCTCGAGGGTGTCGGCGTGGACGCGCTCCAGCAGGCCGGGCTCGAGCGGCACGTCCGTCACCGCGAAGCCGCCCGCCTCGGCGCAGACGGCGTCGAAGGCGTCGAGCACCTCGCGGTCGCCGGTACGCGCGGCGCCGATCAGATCGGGCAACCGGAAGACGGTGAGCACAGCACCTCGCAAGGCCGTTGGGAGCAGGTCGGTCCGGTGAAGGACCGCTTGCATCCAAACTTGGATCCAAACGATTGCGCTTGAGTTTCGCCCGCGGAAACCTTGGGTTAGACCTGGCTGTGCGGTCGCTCCTAGAAGACGGCGCCCGGGTTCAGGATCCCGTCCGGGTCCAGCGCGTTCTTGATGCGCCGGCTCAGTGCCATGACGTCGGGGCCGAGGTATTCGGGCAGCCACGGCTTCTTGGAGCGGCCGACCCCGTGCTCACCCGTGATCGTCCCGCCGAGGGCCAGCGCGAGGTCCATGACCTGGCCGAACGCGCGGACGGCGCGCTCGGTGGCGATGGGGTCGGCGGCGTCGTAGACGATCAGCGGGTGGGTGTTGCCGTCGCCGGCATGGGCGACGACGGCGATCGTCGTCTGCGCGTCGGCCGCGATCCGCTCGATGCCGCGCACCAGTGCGGGCAGCACCGGCAGCGCGACGCCGACGTCCTCCAGCAGCAGGCTGCCGAGCCGCTCGAGGGCCGGGAAGGCGGCGCGGCGGGCGGCGGCGAACGCCTCGCCCTCCGCCGGGTCGTCGGTGCTGAAGATCTCGGTCGCGCCGTTCGCGGCCGCCGCCACCTCCATGACGGCGATCTCGCCTCCGGCCGATTCGCCCGGGGCATCCGACCGGCAGATCAGCAGAGCCTCCGCCGTGCGGTCGAGCCCCATGGAGGTGTAGTCCTCGACCGCGTTGATCGACGTGCGGTCCATCAGCTCGGCCATCGACGGACGCAGCGAGGCGGTGATCGCGAGCACCGCGTTGGCCGCGTCCTCGATCGAGGCGAAGACGGCGACCATCGTCGACGCGGGCGGCGGGGCCGGGATGAGCCGCAGCGTGAGCTCGGTGATGATCCCGAGCGTGCCCTCGGAGCCGACGAAGAGCTTGGTCAGCGACAGGCCGGCGACGTCCTTGAGGCGCGGGCCGCCGAGCCGCACCGCCGTCCCGTCGGCGAGCACGACCTGCATGCCGAGCACGTAGTCGGTGGTGACCCCGTACTTGACGCAGCAGAGCCCGCCGGCGTTCGTGGCGGCGTTTCCGCCGATGCTGCACATCTCGAACGAGGACGGGTCGGGGGGATACCAGAGCCCGTGCTCGGCCGCGGCGCGTTTGACCTCCACGTTGAGCAGGCCGGGCTGGGTGATGGCGACCCGGGCCACCGGGTCGACCACGATGTCGCGCATGCGCTCGGTGCACAGCACGATGCCGCCGTCGACGGCGGCCGAGCCGCCCGACAGCCCCGAGCCGGCGCCGCGGGGCACCACCGGCACCCGGTGTGCCGCGGCCCAGCGCACGGTCGCCTGGACGTCCTCGGTGCTGCGGGCACGTACGACCGCGATCGGCCAGCCGGCCTCCGTGGCGGCAGCCCAGTCCTGCCGGTAGGGCGACATGGTGTCGCGGTCGGTCAGCACCGCACCGTCGGGCAGGGCACCGATCAGCGCGTCGATCGGCGGGTTCAGGGGATCGCTCATGCCTCGTCCTCCGTGGCCGGCAGCGGCCCGACCATATGTCGGGCCGCTGCCGCCGATGAGTCGGCTCCCGGAGCGGCGTCGTAACGGGCAACAGCGAAGACACACCTCGAACGGGAGCTCCCCATGCGCATCGTGCTCAGCGACTTCATCAGCCTCGACGGCGTCGTCCAGGCCCCCGGCGGACCCGAGGAGGACACCGACGGCGGCTTCGCCCACGGCGGCTGGTCGATGCCGTTCTTCGACCCGGCGGCCATGGGGCCCGTGCTGAACGAGGTGATGGAGCAGACCGAGGCGCTGCTCTTCGGTCGCCGGACCTGGGAGACCATGGCCGCCGCGTGGCCCGGGCGGGCCGGCGATCCCTTCGCCGACCGCTTCAACGCGATCCCCAAGTACGTCGCCTCCCGCACCCTCGGCCAGGACGACCTGCACTGGACCAACTCGACCCTGCTGGATCCGGCCGACGCGCTCGGGGCGATCCGGACGCTCAAGGCGTCGGGCGACGGGATCCTGCAGGTCATCGGCTGCCCGGGTCTGGCCAAGCAGCTGGTCTCGGCCGGCCTGGTCGACGAGTACTGGCTCATGATCGAGCCGATCATCCTCGGAGGCGGCAAGGGCCTGTTCCCGACCGACGGCGAGGCCCGCCCGCTGGAGCTGGTCAAGGTGGTCACTGCGAGCACCGGCGTGCTGATCTGCAACTATCGCCCGGTCGCGCCGGCAGGCGCGTAGCGGCGGAATGGGGTAGCTGTGACACCGGTAGTCCTGGCCACGGAGGAATGCACGGATCCTGGTGCTGGGACCCGGTGCTGCCGCTGCTCGCGGCGCCACACGTCGCGGTCGACCTGCCGGGTCGCGGTCGCCGCCCGGCCGATCTCGCGACCGTGAGCCTCGACGACGCGGTGCAGGCGGTGATCGACGACGCCGATGCGGCCGGCTTCGACCGCTTCGTCCTGGTCGGCCACTCGCTGGGCGGCGTCACCATCACCGAGACGGCGGTGCGCCACCCCGAGCGGGTGGCCGCGCTGGTCTACGTCGGTGCGCTCGTGCCGGGGCCGGCACAGTCGGCCGCCGAGCTCATGACCGGGGCACGCTCGGAGCAGATGCCGGTGCTGGGCGAGGAGTTGGCGCGGGGCCTGTTCGGCACCGGGATGGACGACGCCACCTGGTCGGAGCACTACGCCGGGCTGGTGCCCGACGCGCCGGGCCTGATGAACGCCCGGCTGAGCAGCTACCCGACCGGCCTGCCCATCACGTACGTGTCGATGACGCTCGACGCCCCGGTGCCGCCGCAGCTGGCGAGGCAGATGATCGCGAACCTGGGCCCGGAAGTGCAGGTCGAGGTGGTGGCAGAGGCCGGTCACACCATCATGACCACCCACCCCGACCGCATCGCGGCGATCATCGACGCCGCCACCGGCAGCGGCTGAGCGGCACCCAGCCGCTGCTGCTGCCGGGCCGCCGTGCATCCTGATCGGCACGAGGGGCCTGGAAGGGGTGCTGCAGCATGTTCGACCTGGTGATCAGGGGCGGCGACGTCGTCGACGGGTCGGGGGCGCCGCGCCGACGTGCCGATGTCGGCGTGCAGGACGGCCGCGTCGTCGCGATCGGTGACCTGTCCGGTGCGGAGGCCGCGGAGGTCATCGACGCGTCCGGCAGGGTCGTCGCCCCGGGCTTCATCGACGTCCACACGCACTACGACGCGCAGGTCTTCTGGGAGTCCGCGCTCACCCCCTCGCCGTTGCACGGGGTGACGACGGCCCTGGCCGGCAACTGCGGCTTCACCATCGCGCCGCTGTCGGGCGACCCGGCTGACGGCGATTACCTGATGCGGATGCTGGCCCGGGTGGAGGGCATGCCGCTCGAGTCGCTGCGCGAAGGCGTCCCGTGGTCCTGGCGCAGCACCGCCGAGTACCTCGACACGATCGACGGCACGCTCGGCATCAACGCCGGCTTCATGGTCGGCCACTCGGCGATCCGCCGCACGGTGATGGGCGGCGAGGCGGTGGGCCGCGAATCGACAGCCGACGAGCTCGCTGCCATGGAGCGCCTGCTGCACGAGGGGCTCGACGCCGGCGGCATCGGCTTCTCCTCCTCCTGGGCGCGTACGCACAACGACGCCGACGGTCAGATGGTGCCGTCGCGCTACGCGAGCCGCGACGAGCTGCTCGCGCTCTGCGGGGTCGCCGGTCAGCACGAGGGCACATCGCTCGAGTTCATCCCGCAGGTCGGGCCGTTCGAGCCGTGGGCCACCGCGCTGATGGCCGACATGTCGGTCGCCGCCGGGCGTCCGCTGAACTGGAACGTGCTGACCATGTCGGCGGCCACCGCCGGGCAGAGCTGGGCGAAGCTCGAGGCCGGCGACGTGGCCCGCGCCCGCGGCGGCAAGGTCGTCGCACTCACCGTGCCGATGAACTTCGGGCTGCGGCTCTCGCTCGCCTCGGGCTTCATCCTCGACGCGATGCCGGGCTGGGAGCAGCCGATGCTGATGCCGCGGGCCGACAAGCTCCTGTACTTCCGTGACCCGGCGAACCGCCGGCGGCTCGACGAGCTCGCGCAGGCCGACAACAACCCGCTCCGGGGTCTCGCCACCTGGTCCAACAAGATCGTCTTCGACGTCCTGGCGGACGAGAACAAGCAGTACGTCGGGCGCAGCATCGGCGAGATCGCGGCCGAGCAGTCCAAGGACCCGTGGGAGATGCTCTGCGAGATCGCCCTCGCCGACGAGCTGCTGACCAGCTTCGGCTCGCCGGCTGCTCCCGAGAGCGATGAGGACTGGCAGCAGCGGGTGGCGCTGTGGCGTGACTCGCGGGCGCTGATCGGCGCCTCCGACGCGGGGGCTCACCTGGATCTGCTGGCGTCGTTCAACTACGCGACGATCCTGCTCGATCAGGCCGTGCGCCGGCGCTCGCTGCTGAGCCTGGAGGAGGCCATCCACCTCATCACGGCGGCGCCGGCCGACCTGTACGGCCTGGTCGACCGCGGCCGGCTGCAGGAGGGTGCCTGGGCGGACATCGTGGTGCTCGACCCCGCGACGGTCGCCTCGCACGAGGTGACGATGCAGTTCGACCTGCCCGGCGGGGCGGGCCGGCTGTACGCCGAAGCGGACGGCATCGAGCACGTGCTGGTGAACGGGCGGGCGATCGTCCGGAGCGGGCAGCTGACCGCCGAGCGCTCCGGCACCCTGCTGCGCTCCGGGCGCGACACCCGTACCCCGGCCGTGGCCTGAGCCGACCAGTCCAAATGCTTGACCGAGTGCCGAGTGTGCTGTGGGTCATCCCGGTCATGAATGCCGGTCACATCTGCCCCGGGAACCTTCGTCGGGAGACGACAGCGAGGGGTGAGGGACGATGGCCTACGTACACATGCCGAATGCCACGGACATGGAGGGGATGCTCGGCGGCTCGGGCACCCAGCACGTGTGGATCCGATCGGTCGGCGGGGGTGAGGGCCATTTCCTCGGTGAGCTCGTCCTGGTCCGTTCGTTCGTGCGGTGGGCCGCGCGTCACCAGACCTTCGACGTCCTGGATCACCTGCTCGAGCCCGACGAGCGCCTCGCCGACGGACTGGCCGTGCGTATGGCGCACACCGTCGGGCGGCTCAAGAGCCTGCCGGATGACCCGGCCGAGGGTGCGATCGCGCTCGTCGTGCCCGAGCACGCGGGAGCCCGCGTACGCACGCTGGTCGCCTTCGAACCGTCCGTTCTTCTTGCGTCGCCGTGGGGAGAGCTGCAGGTTTCGGGCGGCGATCTGACGCTGGCCTCCAAGGTTGCCAGGGCGCACCGGACCCCGGTGCGCGGGTGGCGGGTGATGCGCGACTCCGGCGAGATCGACACCGGGAACGACCAGGTGGCGGTCTCCGACCCGGGGCTGCTGCAGCTTTTGCGCGCCGCGGGACGCGGTGCCGAACACGTCGAGGCTCGGGTGCTGTCCGCCCGTGCCGCCTTCGCTCCGCTGCTTCTGGCACTGGGCGACGGCCTGGCCGACGTCATCCACCAACACGGCGACATGGTGGTCTCACGAACTGCCCGATGACGCGGAACGGGCCGGCGCCGCGGATTCCCGCAGCACCGGCCCGTCCGGGGTTCTGGCTGGTCGCCTACTGGTAGGTCTTCTCCAGGTCCACGACGTTCTTCGGGTCGCAGTTGTAGATGCCCTGGTTGGGCTGCGTGACGTCCTCGTCGTAGACGAAGCCGTCAGCCGTGACGTCCATCATCACGTAGCAGGTCGGCTGCAGCGGGTTCTTCGGGTCGGTGTCACGCGCCGGGAACAGGCCACCCGCGGTCCACGCCTTCTCGCTACCGGCCTTCTGCAACACGCAGTCCTGGGTCAGGTTGTCGCCGCACGCGGTGGCGGACTTCGCCCACAGCGTCCAGGCGTTGAGGCCGAGTGCGGTGAAGTCGGTGTACTTCGGGTTCGACGTCCCGTCACTCATGATCTGCTTGATTTCCTTGATCAGCGGGTCGTCGTTCATCTCGAACGGCAGGTGGCTGAAGTACTGGTAGAGCTTCGTCTGGTCCGGCAGGCCCTGGCTCTTGACGGCCTCGATCGTGTTGGCGTTGTAGAGCTGGTTGCCCAGCAGCCACCAGGTCAGGCCGGCGCCGACGTTCTTGGCCGCGGTGAGCTCGGGCGTGATGTCACTGGCGGTGGTGTCGTCGTATCCCTTCGCGCCGGACTGCTTGGTCGCCTCGAAGTACGGCCGGTAGTTGGCCACCGACGGCGGCCGCTCGGAGTAGTCCGAGACCTCGAAGCCGATCTTCTGGACGGCATCCCGGGTGCGCAGACCCTGCGCCTTCAGGGAGGCGATGTTGCTGCCGCCGATCGACAGCTTCTTGACGTCGGGGTACTTCAGCTGCAGCAGGCGCCAGGGGCCGATCTGGAACTGGTTGGCCGGGTTGGGCGTGGGCTGCACCTGCAGGCCCGAGGCGACGGCCTGCGGGGAGACCGAGTACGCCGAGACCTCGCCGAGCTTGCAGTCCAGACGCGGCTTCACGCCGGGTGCGTCACCCGGGTTGCCGTTGCCGACGAGCATGAACTCGCTCTGGCAGGCGGAGATCATCTGCTGGGCGACGTTGAAGTACTTGGCGTCGTACTTGGTCAGCTCGATCTTGCGGCCGTTGATGCCGCCGGCGGCGTTGCACCACTTCACGAAGGAATCGGCCACCTCGAAGAACTCGGCGCCGAGGCCGGGTGCGACGGTGGCGCCCGGGTCGGCCATGGTTCCGACCTTGATGGCGGTCTTGCTGATGCCGCGGCCGGTACCGCCGGTGGCGGTGCCGGGGCCGCAGATGGCCTTCAGGTCACCGAAGTCGCCCTTGCCCGCGGCAGCCGAGCTGGAGGCGCTGGTGCCGTTGCTCGACGGATTCGTCGGGGTGTTCGGCGAATCGCTGGACGAGCGACCGCATGCGCTGGCGGTGGAAGCCAACAAGACTGCAGCTGTCGCCAAGGACGCTGCTGTCGTGAGGCGGGAATGGCGGCGCAGGAGCGCTCTGCTCATGAATGACCTTTCGGGCGGGGAGTGCTTGCTCGGTGCGAGCAGACGGCAGTCGTGAGCCACGGTAACGTGACACGCGTCTCAAGGCCGTGCGATGTCCGCCCAGGTTAGAGGAATCCGGCGGTGCGTCAAGTGACTGCCGGCCGCCCCATGACCTGCTGATCTTCGGATCGTCGGGCTTGACCAATACCTTCGATCGAAGATATTCAGCACCTAAGGCAATGCGGCCCCCGCGCCTCGTCGGGGCCCCGAGAAGGGAGCCTTCGTGGCGATCACGTCGTTCCGAGTAGGTCTGCTCGACCCCCTGGCCACCGCCATCACGTCGCCGCGCTTCTCGATCAGCAGCGTGCACAACGTCGGCGTCCACCTGATCGACGAGTCCGGGGTCGAGGGCTTCAGCTACGCCTACGTCTTCGACCCGCACTCCTCCAACGCCATCCAGGAGCTGATCACGCTCTTCGCCGACGCCTACATCGGTACGGAGGCCGAGCAGATGCGCGCCGTCCGCACCAAGCTGCTGACCGCGAAGGCGAACTTCCTCGGCGTACGCGGGCTCGTCCGGCTGGCGACCTCCGCGCTCGACATGGCCGCATGGGACCTGCTGTGCCGGATGCGCGGCACCAACCTGCCGGGCCTCGTCGGCTCCGAGCGCACCGAGCAGCCCGGCTTCACGGTCGCCGGGCTCTGGTCGGGGCTGCCTCCCGAGGAGTGCGCGCGCGTCGCGCCCGAGGTGACGGCCGAGTTCAACACCCCTCACGTGAAGATGTTTCTCGGCAGCACCGACGTCGGTTTCGAGCGCGAGCGGGTCGCTGCGGTGCGCAGCGCGATCGCGCCCGGCGCAGCACTGATCGTCGACGCGGCGCAGGCGTACGACTGGCGTACCGCGCTCAAGCTCGCCAAGGCGATGGACGGCCTCGACGTCACCTGGTTCGAGGACCCGGTCGAGTACGAGGACTGGGAGGGCCTGCAGCGCTTCGGTGCCGAGGCGCCCATGCCGATGGGCACCGGCGAGCACATCTACGGCCTCGACCAGCTCCGTCAGCTGCTCGACCAGGGGCAGACCAAGTACATCGTCCTGGACCTCGAGCGCATCGGCGGCATCACCGACTTCCTCGCCGCGGCAGCGATGTGCGAGGCCTACCGGGTCGAGCTCGTGACCCACTGCTACCCGCACGTCTCCGTGCAGGTACTGGCGGCGTCACGCGCCGGCACCTGGTGCGAGCTGGCCCCGCTGTGGGACGGCTACTTCGGCAAGCCCGAGGTCCGCGACGGCGGCTTCGTCCAGGTCGGCAAGGGCCCGGGCATCGGACTCGACCTGGTGGAGAAGTCATGACCGACCGGCTGATCGGGAAGATCGCCCTTATCTCGGGAGCGGCGCGGGGTCAGGGCGCAGCCGAGGCCCGGGCGTTCGTCGCCGAGGGCGCCAAGGTCGTGCTCGGTGACGTGCTCGACGACGAGGGGCAGGTGCTCGCCAAGGAGCTCGGCGACTCCGCCGTCTTCGTGCACCTCGACGTGACCAGCGAGAGCGACTGGGCGGGCGCCGTGCAGGCTGCCGTCGACACCTTCGGGTCGCTCAACGTGCTGGTCAACAACGCCGGAATCATGCGCCTCGGCCCGCTCGACAGCCAGCCGACCGACGACTACCGCGCCGTCATCGAGGTCAACCAGTTCGGCTGCTACTTCGGGATGCGGGCCGCCGTTCCGGCGCTGCGCGCGGCCGGCGGCGGCAGCATCATCAACACGTCGTCGATCAACGGCTTCATCGGGCTGGCCGGCACCACCGCGTACGGCGCCAGCAAGTTCGCCGTCCGCGGCATGACCCGTACGGCGGCGCTCGAGCTGGGTCACGACGGCATCCGGGTCAACGCGGTGTGCCCCGGCACGATCGACACGGCGATGGTCTCCTCGCCCGAGTTCGAGCACGTCGACAAGGACGCGTACTTCGCCGACCAGCCGGTGCCGCGCATCGGGCGGCCGGAGGAGATCGCCGCCATGATGATCTTCCTGGCATCGGACGAGAGCTCGTTCTGCACGGGCGCCGAGTACGTCGTCGACGGCGGGGCGCTCGCCGGTCACGTGATCGCGGGGACTGAGTCATGAGCATCAGCCCGGACGACCTCACGGACAGCGGGTTCACCGTCGGTGGCCGCGCGTCAGGCTCGGTGACCTTCCTGCCCGAGCCCGACCGCCAGCCGCGCAAGTACACGTTCATCTCCGTCGACGACCACATCGTCGAGCCGCCCGACATCTTCGAGGGCCGGCTGCCACGCGCCCTGCAGGACCGGGCGCCGCGGGTCGTCGAGGAGGCGGACGGCCGCCAGCACTGGGAGTTCGAGGGCAAGCGCTATCCCAACATCGGGTTCAACGCCGTCGTCGGGCGTCCGGTGATGGAGGCGAGCTTCGAGCCGACCCGCTTCGACGAGATGCGCCGCGGGGCCTGGGACATCGACGCCCGGATCCGCGACATGGACATCGACGGCGTCTACGCGTCGGTCAACTTCCCGTCGGCGCTGCTCGGCTTCGCGGGGCAGCGGCTGCAGCGCGAGACCGAGGACCCTCAGCTCGCCTTGGCGCTGATCCGCGCGAACAACGACTGGCACAAGGAGGCGTGGGCGGATGCGTACCCCGACCGCATCATCCCTTGCCAGGTGCCGTACCTGCTCGACCCGGAGATCGGTGCCGAGGAGATCCGGCGCAACGCCGAGCGCGGCTTCAAGGCCATCACCTTCCCGGAGGCGCCGGAGAAGCTCGGGCTCGCGTCGCTGCACACCGGCTACTGGGACCCGATGATGCAGGCCTGCGCCGAGACGGGCACCGTCATCTGCCTGCACATCGGCTCGTCGTCCAGCCTGCCGTCGACCTCGTCCGACGCTCCTGCCGACGCGATCGGCGTGCTGGCGTTCGCCTTCGCCATGTTCTCGGCGGTCGACTGGCTGTACTCGATGATCCCGGTGCGCTATCCCGACATCAAGATCACGATGTCGGAGGGCGGGATCGGCTGGGTGCCGGGTCTCATGGACCGGCTCGACCACGTGCTCAACTACCAGGACATCTACGGCACCTGGCACGGTCAGGAGCTGACCCCGTCCGAGGTCTTCCAGCGCAACTTCTGGCACTGCGCGCTCGACGACCCGTCGGTCTTCCAGCTGCGGCACCGGATCGGGATCGACAAGATCATGATGGAGGCCGACTACCCGCACCTGGATTCCAGTTGGCCGCGCACCCAGCAGGTGCTGGACGCCCAGATCGGCGGCTTCCCGGCGGACGAGGCCCGGCTCTTCACCTGGCAGAACGCGGCGGAGCTGTTCCGCCACCCGGTGCCTGCGGCGATCGCCGCAGATCCGGAGGCCTTTTAGCGGGGCGGTCCGAGGACGACGTTGCCGTACTTGGCCGCCAGGGTCGGGTCGGGCAGCACGCCGTCGAAGCCCGGCGGCCGCGGCGTCGACATGTCGCGGCCGCCCTCGCGGAACATCTCCTCGATGCCGGCAGGCGTGTTAATGACGAGGAGGTCGGCCTTCTTCGACGTGATGCGGTAGGCGTGCGGGATGTTCTTGGGCAGGAAGACGATGCCGCCCTCGGCCAGCTCGGTCTCCTCCTTGCCGGACCACACCAGCGCGGTGCCCTTGATCAGCAGGAAGATCTCGTCCTCGTTGGTGTGCAGGTGATACGGCGGCGCTTCGCCCTCGCTCACATCGAAGCGTCCGACCATCAGCTGCCCGTTGGTGGCCGCGCTGTCGAGCAGGATGGCCAGGGTGCTGCCGCGCAGCCATTCCAGCTGCTGCTGTTGTTCCGGTTGCGCGAGGTAAGCCATGCTCGTGTCGCGGTCCGCCCTTCTGATGTCACGCGTCGGTGTTCGCGGGGCCGCCGAGTGCCGGTATGGCCCCGACCTGCTGGAACACCTCCAGCAGATTGAGCTCGTCCCAGTGCTCGACGAAGAACCCATCCTGAACCCGCCAGATGTCGATGGACCGCATCTCCACCGCATTGCCGCTGGCGGGTATGCCCAACAGGACGCCGGTCTGTGTGCCGCGGTAGACGAAACGGCCCACCGCACGGTCGCCGGAGATGACGACGTCCTCGAGCGTGGCCGTCAGGTCGGGCAGCGCGGCGAAGAACGCCGCCCAGAACGCGCGGTTGCCTTCACGTCCGTCAGCGACGAAGGCGTTGTGGTTGACGTATTCCACGGCGACGAAGTCGTCCACCAGGTCCGGGTTGCGGGTGTTGAGCATCTCGACGTACACGTCGACGAGCTGCCGTCCGTCTGCGGTCATGTGTCGGTCCTCCGAGGGGATGAGGGTTAGCGCTGCTAGCTACTAGCAACGCTAACCGCACCCCGGGCAGGCCGCAACACCGCCGGTCGGACGCGAGCGGCGCTAACGTGAGCTGTGGCCACCGGTGATCGTCGCGTGCCCGATCGGGAGGACCGTCGGCGTTTCATAGCCGCGGCCGCTCGCGGCCTGGCCGAGCGCGAAGGCTGGGATGCCGTGACCACCCGCCGGCTCTCCGCGGAGATTCAGTACAGCCAGCCGGTGATCTACAAGTCTTTCGCGTCGATGGACGAGATCGTCGAAGCCGTTGCCCTGGAAGGTTTCGCCGAGCTCGCCCAGGCCCTCACCAAGGTCCGTCGCGCCGGACCGGCAGAAACCGTCGCCTCGGCTGCCCGCGCCTACATGCGGTGGGCGACGCGGAATCCGACCCTGTACGACGCCATGTTCAGCCGGCCCACGCGCCTCCGGTTCGCGGACGAGACCAGCGCCGCACCCCTGCAATCGGCCTTCTCCGCGCTGCGGGCGGCGGTCGAGCCCATCGCCGGGGGCCGCGACGTCGACACGCTGACCGAGGTGCTGTGGTCGACGTTGCACGGGCTGACCACCCTGGCGCGTAACCAGAGGCTGCGTCCCGGCCATGCCCGGCAGCGCGTCGAGCTGCTGGTCGCGAGCATTGCTTCCGACAACTGACCGGTCAGTCGCTCGCGGCGATCGACGCGTCGAGCTTGGTGAGCAGGCGGCTGAGCTGGGTGAGCTCACGCGAAGTGAGCCCGCCGAGCATCTGGTCCTCGTGCGACATGTAGTCCTCGATGAGCCGGTCGAGCGTCGCGAGGCCGGTCTCGGTCAGGTGTACGTGCACCACCCGCCGGTCGTCCGGGCTCACCTGCCGCTCCACCAGCCCGTCGCGTTCGAGCCGCTCCAGCCGCTGGGAGACCCCGCCCGAGGAGAGCACGAGCAGGCGGGCGAGCTCCGACGGCGTGCTCATGTACGGCTTGCCCGAGCGGCGCAGCGCGACCAGCAGGTCGAGCGCGGTGGCCGTGACCCCGTGCTCGGCGAGGATGCGGCTGCGGCGCAGCTCCGCATGCTGCAGCACCCTGCGCAGCGGCAGTGAGACGCGCAGGCTCGCCATCGGCACATCAGGGCGTTCGCTCTCCCAGGCCCCGATGAGGGCTTCGACCTCGCCGTCGACGCCGACCGGCCGCCGGCGTCCTGTCGAACGCGGCGGCGACACGTGCCGGAGTCTAGGCACGTGCGACCGCCGGTCCGCCGTCGGATACAACGGGGTCATGCATCAGGAGCACGCACGGTGAGCAGCGACGCCCTGCCCACCGGCGAGCACGTGCACCCGCTCTTCGGCCGGCTCGACCACGTCGACACGGTGCCACCAGCGGTCTACGCGCTGACCGATGCCGTACGCGAGCTGGCCGAGACCACCGTCGTCACCGACGTCGATGCTGCGGAGCGGGCGCGCGTCGCTGATGAGGTACGGACGCTGACCGCGAGGCTGCGTAGTCGTGAAAGGCCCGCAGCGGCGTGGTTCGTCAGCCACGGCCACGAGCTGTTCGAGCACCTCACCCAGGCCGCGACCGGCCGGGCCAACCCGCACGCCTTCCGCGGGCGGTGGCTGCACCCGGACGGCGCCGAGTCCTTTCTGCCCGTGCCGGATCCGGTGACCGGCGAGTCGGTGTATCGCACGTCGTTCACCGGTTTGCATGCCGCCGACGACGCCGCATCCGGCATGGCGGATGACGGTCCGATCGCCCTGCTGCTCGACCACGTCATCAGCTTCGCCAACGCCGCCATGGGCAACGGCGGGATGACGGTCGCACTCGAGTTGACGTACGCGGCGCCGACCCCGTACGGCGTGCCCGTCCTCGTACGAGCCCGGCGCACCCACCAGGACGGTCGCAAGCTCTTCGCGACCGGTGAGATCGAGGTCGACGGCGTCGTCACCGCGTCCGCTCGCGGTGTCTTCATCTCCTCGGTCGGCTGACGCCGTGACTGTGACCATGGAGAAGGTGGCCGAGCTGGCGCTCACGCTGCCCGAGGTCACCGAGGGCGCGCGCTGGGGCGCCCGCACCTGGTTCGTGCGGAAGAAGGCGTTCGCGTGGGACCGGCCGTTCAGCAAGGCGGACCTCAAGCGGTACGGCGACGAGCGGGTGCCGGCAGGCGAGATCCTCGCGGTATGCGTCGCCGACCTGCACGACAAGGAGGCGCTGCTCGCCGGCGACCACCCCGGTGTCTTCACCATCCCGCACTTCGACCGGCTCGCCGCGGTGCTGGTCGAGCTCGACCGCGTTCCGGACGACTTCGTCGAGGCTCTGGTCAAGGAGGCCTGGCTCGCGCAGGCGCCGCCCGCCCTTGCCGCCGACTTCCTCTGACCGGACTCGGGCTCAGGCGCCGATCGCGTCGAGTTCTGTGACGACCTCCTCCGGCAGCACCAGCCCGGCGCCCGCCACGTTTTCGCGCAGGTGAGTCAACGATGACGTGCCCGGGATGAGCAGCATGTTGGGCGAGCGTTGCAGCAGCCAGGCGAGGGCGACGCCCATCGAGGTGGCGCCGAGCCGGGTGGCGACGGCGTCCAGCTCGCCGGACTGCAACGGCGTGAAGCCGCCGAGCGGGAAGTACGGCACGTAGGCGATGCCCTGCTCGGCGGTGAGCCGGAGGAGGGCGTCGTCCTCGCGGCGGGCGATGTTGTAGAAGTTCTGCACGCACACGACGGGCGTGATGGCCTGCGCCTCGGCCAGCTGGTCGGCATCGACGGTGCTCAGCCCGACATGGCGGATCAGGCCCTGCTGCTGGAGCTCGGCGAGCGCCGCGACCTTGTCGCCGATGGGCCCGGGTACGGCCGAGTGCTGGTCGTCGTCGCCGCCGACCCGCAGGTTGACGACGTCGAGCCGGTCGACCCCGAGCCGCTGCAGGTTGTCGTGCACCTGCTGCTGCAGCTCGCGGGGGGAGCGGGCATGCACCCAGCCGCCCTGCTCATCGCGTACGGCGCCGACCTTGGTGACGATGACCAGGTCGTCCGGGTACGGCGACAGTGCCTCACGGATCAGCTCGTTGGTGACGTGCGGGCCGTAGAAGTCGGCGGTGTCGATGTGGCGGATGCCGAGCTCGACGGCGGCGCGCAACACGGCGATGGCCCCGTCACGGTCGGCCGGCGGACCGAACACGCCCGGCCCGGCCAGCTGCATCGCCCCGTAGCCGACGCGGGGGACGTCGAGCTCGCCCATCCGGTAGCTGCCGCCCGGGAGGTTCAGTGCTGTCATGGCTTCCTTCCGCCCGGGGCGTTCGCCACGGGCAGGCTCCACGGTCCACCCGGCGGCATCCGGGAGCGAGAACCCTGCTAATCCTGGGGGTGACAGGACCAGGATCGGCCGCCCGGTCGCTTCTACAGTGACGTCATGAGCGGCCCGAATGCGCTGGGGGAGTACCTGCGCGCGCGCCGGGCGCTCATCGACCCGGCGTCCGCCGGCATCCGCGTGACCGGCGTCCGCCGCACCCCGGGGCTGCGGCGCGAGGAGGTGGCGACCCTCGCCGGCATCAGCGCCGACTACTACCTGCGGCTCGAGCAGGGCCGTGACCGCAACCCGTCGGGGCAGGTGCTCGAGGCGCTGGCGCGCGTGCTCGGGCTGGACGCAGAGGCGACGCAGTACCTGCTCGGGCTGACGTCCACGCGTACGCAGGCCCGCCGGCGGCCGCGACGTGAGGTGGTCCCGGTCGGCATCCGTCAGCTGCTGGACGTGGTCGGGCTGCCGGCCTTCGTGGAGAGCCGCTCCTTCGACGTGCTGGCCGCCAACCGGCTCGCCACGGCACTCTCGCCGCGCATGGCGCCGGGCCACAACCGGCTGCGTTCGCTGTTCCTCGATCCCGACGAGCGTGATCTCTACCCGGACTGGGAGCAGGCGATCGGCGGCATGGTCGCGTCGTTCCGCACGTCCATCGGCACCGACGTGGACGATCCGCGGATCGCCCGACTCGTCGGCGAGCTGTCGCTGGCCAGCGAGGACTTCCGCCGGCTGTGGGCACGGCACGACGTCAAGCCGCTCGCGGGAGCACCCGTACGCATGCTGCATCCCCAGGTCGGCCCGTTGGAGCTGCGCCGCGAGAAGCTGGGCATCGGTGACTCGGACGGGCAGATCCTCGCCGTCCACCACGCCGAGCCGGGGTCGCCGTCGGAGCAGGCGCTGGCGCTGCTCGGCTCGCTGTCCCTCACCACCTGACCGGCTGCTCACGCCAGTCCGGCGAGCCGGTAGAGCAGCAGCGAGCCGGCGACCGCCACGTTGAGGCTGTCACCGACGCCGAGCATCGGTATCCCGACGGTCACGTCGATCAGGTCGAGGGCGTCCGGCGGGATGCCGGTCTGCTCGTGCCCCAGCACCAGCAGCGTCCGACCCTGCGCCGGCGGGAGCTCCGCCAGAGGGACGGATGCGGCGGTCAGCTCCGCCCCGACCAGCCGCGTCAGGGGCGTGTGCTGCTCGGCCAGCCACATCTGCGGTGACTCGGCGACCCAGTGCACGCAGGGTTGGCGGCGCAGCGTGTTGCCGCGGGCCAGGGCCTGCGGCACCCAGGGCAGCCGGGGCACGGCGAGGCAGGCGTCGACCGCGTCGCACGTACGCAGCAGGGTGCCGAGGTTGATGTCGTGCAGCGGCCAGAGGGCGGCGGCGACGAGGTGGTTGCGGCAGGACGTGCCGTAATCGCGCTGTGCCGGGGTGCGGGGTGACCGCACTCGCGTCCGGGTCACCGCCCGGGATGAACTCCGTGCTCTGTCATGGGGACGGTGCTTGTCGGCGCACCGGGGCCATCGACGAAGGGTGTTATGGAACGAGCGTCACGATAGCGCTGCGGACTGACCGGCCGTCGCGATGGTGCGCAGCTCGTCCAGCGAATCGCGGATGAGCTCGGCGAAGGGACGCTCGTTGGACTCGTCCACCCAGCGGGCGAAGGTCACCTTGAAGACGACGATGCCCGCCTCCGCCGTCAGACCGGCCACCGACTCGGCGACGCCGCGCTCCCGCAGCGCCGCGGCCATGGCCTCTGCCAGTCGCGCCATCTTGATGAGCTCGCGCTCCTGCAGCTCGGCGTGCGAGGAGATGAGGCGCTGCCGGCGCACCGAGTGCAGATGGCGGCCGTCGAAGAAGGCGGCGGATGCGCCGAGCGATGCGACCACGGCATCGAAGGGGCCAACGCCCGGGTCCGCAGCCCGGATCGTTCCGACGAACGTCGCGAGCAGGTCGTCCGAGCCGTCGAAGAGCACCTCCCGCTTGTCGGCGAAGTGCCGGAAGAAGGTGCGCTCGGTGAGACCGGCTCGGCTCGCGATCTCGGCCACGGTCGTCGCCTCGTAGCCGCGCTCCTCGTAGAGCTCGTACGCGGCGAGCCTCAACCGCCCACGCGCATCCGGCTCCCAACGACCCATGCCACCACTGTAGTGACGACAGTCGCTGTCATCGGGGTGTAGCGTCCTCCATGACAGTGACTGACATGAGGGGAACACGACCATGCGCGTATTCGTGACAGGAGCATCGGGATGGATCGGCGTGGGTGTGGTGCCGCGGTTGCAGGCTGCCGGCCACGAGGTCATCGGGCTGGCCCGCAGTGACGAATCGGCGGCAGCGCTCGAGGCGGCGGGGGTGCGCGTCCAGCGCGGAGACCTCGACGACCTCGGGGCGCTGCGCTCGGGTGCCGAGGCGTCCGACGGGGTGCTCCACCTGGGCTATCGCCACGACCTCGCCCTGCAGGGCGGTTACGAGCAGGCTGCTGCGTCCGACCGCACCGCCATCAGCACCTTCGGCGACGTCTTCGCCGGCAGCGACCGTCCCCTGGTGATCGCCTCCGGTCTGGCCGGATTCCCGTCCGGGGTGCTCGTCACGGAGCTCGACACCGTGCCCGCCGATCACCCGCTGCGGGCCCGGGCCGACACCGAGACGGCGCTGCTGGCGCTGGCTGACCGGGGAGTGCGGTCGTCGAGCGTGCGGCTCGCGCCGACCGTGCACGGCGCCGGTGACCACGGCTTCATCCCGGCGATCATCGGTGTCACCCGTGAGCGGGGCATCGCCGCGTACGTCGGCGACGGCTCGAATCACTGGCCCGCCGTGCACCGCGACGACGCGGCGGACCTGTTCGTCCTGGCGCTGGAGAAGGCGCCCGCCGGGAGCGTGCTGCACGGCGCAGCCGAGCAGGGCGTACGGATGGGTGATGTCGCCGCCGGCATCGGCAAGCAGCTTGACCTGCCGGTCGAGTCGATCAGCCCGGAGCAGGCGCCGGAGCAGTTCGGCTTCATCGGCCACCTGCTCGCGACCGACCTGCTCGCCTCGAGCGACCTGACGCAGAAGCTGCTCGGATGGACCCCGACCGGGCCGACTCTGCTCGAGGACCTCGAGGCCGGGCACTACTTCCGCTGATCCGCCTCCCGGCTTCCGGTCGCCGCCCTTGTGGTGCTGCGCCCGGAAGCCGGCGGCTGGGTCAGTGGGCTTCGCAGGCGATCCCGTCGTGGTCGGCGTCGCGGGCGAGGTTCGCGTTGTAGATCGTGGGGTTGCGCAGGAAGGTCGTGACCGGCTTGCCGGACGACACGTGGTCTACGGCGCCCACCCGGCCGACGCCGTGCGGGTACTTGACGTGCATCGCCGCGCAATTGGCGAAGGCATTCGGTTGGGCACAACCGACGAGCAGACTCACCGCCAGGGCGGCGCTGCCGGCGGCGGCCAGGACAGCCGGGGTTCGTGGCATGGCATCTCTTCCTGTCACGTGCGACGAAGTGACCCCCCGACTTGCTGGCCGAGCGGCACCGATCTTGAATCAACGATCGGTGCGCCGAGCTCGAGAAGTGAGACCTGCATGCGCCGGTACCCCGTTCGGCGCGCGTCGGTCACCCGGACGGCTGCCTGGCCGGCAGGTCGGGTCACTGCGGCAGGAGCACGGTCCCCGAGTCCGGGAAGGTCTGCTCGTACGCGGCCGCCGACCAGCTCGTCAGCTCCGCGCCCGCTCGCGTCACGAGGCCGGACGGGTCCGTGTCGAGCTCGGCGAGGAGCAGGTCGCAGTCGCCGAGCTGGACGACGTCGCTGCGGCGGTGGAAGTCGTCGGCCGCGCCGTTGCTCCAGGCGGAGACGGCGACCACACCGGGCCACGCGCGTACGCGGTCGGCGGTCTGCAGCAGTGACACCCGGTGCGGTGGTCGGCGCAACAGCTGCAGCACCGCCCGCCCGACCGGCTCGTCGGCAGGCGCGTCGCCGACCCGGTGCAGGACGCGCCGGCGGAAGACGACCTGCCCGTCCAGCTCAGGCGGCAGCTGGGCGAAGGAATCGGGACGCGGCTGGTCGGCGTCGGCAGCATCGGTCAGGCGGTAGACGGCGAGGATGCGTCCGTCGGGCTCGGTGCCGATGCGCAGTGCGCGGCGCGCGGAGAGGAAGCCGGGAAGCGTCAGCAACTCCCTCAGGTGCCGGTCCCACCAGGGCGTGATGATCCGGTCGAGCTCCGGCGGAAGGTCGCACAGCAGGTGCAGAACTGCCCCGCCCGCCGGCTGCGTCGCCACAAGAGGCACCCTAGGGTCTGGACATCGCGTGGCTTTCCTATTAATGATTAACAGGAAACGTCCGTGTCGACAGGAGCCCCCCATGCAACCGATGACGTACTCGCTCATCTCCGGCGACAGCCACGTGAACGAGCCCGGCGACCTGTGGACCAACCGGGTGCCGGCAGCCATGCGCGATCGCGCGCCGCGCATGGAGAGCTTCGACGAGGGCGACGCCTGGGTGATCGAGGGCGTCAAGGAGCCGATCAACTTCGGCATGAACGCGTGCGCCGGCCTCGCGCCCGAGGAGATGCAGGGCTGGATGCGCTTCGAGGACATGCGCCGCGGCGGCTGGGACCCGAAGGCGCGCCTCGTCGAGATGGACCGTGACGGGGTCGACGCGGAGGTGCTGTATCCGACGCCGCGCCTGTCGAATGCGATCATCGCCAACCGCGACGAGGACTACCACCTCACGATGATCCGGGCGTACAACGACTGGCTGTCGGAATACGTCCAGGACTCACCGGAGCGCTTCGGTGGCCTCGCGATCCTGCCGAACCGGGGCGGCGCCGAGGCGGTCGTCGCGGAGATCGACCGTGTGCTCGACCGCCCGGGCATGCGCGGTGTGATCATGGGGTGCTACCCGAACGGCACGCTCGCCATCAGTGACGACGACGACCCGGTGTGGGCGGCGCTCGCCGAACGCGGTGTGCCGCTCGGCATCCACGTCTCGCTGACGCAGTCGATGCCGGCTGCGCACCGCGCCAAGCTGCCCGGTTACGGACGCTTCTTCGACGCCCCCAACCGCATGATCGAGATGATCTTCTCGGGCGTCTTCGACCGCTTCCCGCAGCTGCAGGTCGTCTTCGCGGAGACCGACTTCGGCTGGGTTCCTTACGTCAAAGAGCAGATCGACAACAACTACCAGCGGCTCAACCCGGTGAGTGGTTTCGGTCTGAAGCGGCTGCCGAGCGAGTACATCGACGACCACTTCCACTTCACCTACATCACCGACACGGTCGGCATCCGCAGCCGCCAGTTCATGGACACCCGCCGCATCCTCTGGTCGAGCGACTACCCGCACATCAGCGCCGATTACCCGTACTCCTGGCGCACCATCCAGGCGTCGATGATGGGCGTCTCGGCGGAGGACAAGGCCCGCATCCTGCACGGCAACGCCGAGCGGCTGTACGGCTTCGGCCAGGTCTAACGCTGGATGGTGACGGGGATCGGGGCGAGCGACGAGTCGTCGTAGAGAGTCCGGTCCCCGAGCAGTGCGTCGAGTCGCACGGTCGATCGTGACTCGGTGGTGCCGTCGCTGACGCAGTAATAACCGGGCAGAGACGCAGCCGGCCGGCCGGCGGGGTTCTGCTCGGTCACCAGCATCAGGTGGACGGACGTCGCCGTTTCCTGCACCTCGATGCGGCGTACGCGGTCGCCGAGCGCGGTCCGGCCGTCGCACCGCTCGTTCATCCAGCGCAGGACGACCGTCGCTCCGCTGACCGTGGCGTCGGTGACCGGCTCGGACGGTGTGCCGTCGGCGGACAGCACGGTGCTGCAGGTGGTCACGCGGGTCTTCGTGATCCGGCCGTCCTGCACGTCGAGGACGAGCAGCGTGTCGACCCCGAGGCTCCCGGTGCGGTGCGCGAACACCAACCGGTCCTTCTTGTCGGCGACCTGCAACCAGCCGTCGGCGGGCACCGGACCGCCGGCGCCCTCGGGAAGCGCCCCGGCAAGGTAACGCCTGAGCAGCACGGACGCTTCCGAGTCGCCTTTTTCCGCCGTCCCGGGAGCGGAGACGTCGGACGGGTGCAGCGCGGTCCCGTCACAGGTGATCGTGGCGGCACGGCTCACCGGATTCGGATCGGTCTGACCGGATGGGCCGGCGCTGATGCGCGCGATCGCGTCGAGCAGATCGGTGCGCGATACGCCGTCCGCGAACCGGGCGGCGATGCGGCCTTGCGTGTCCACGACGAGGGTGGTCACCTTGCCCGACCCGACCTTCCACACCGAGGACAGGCTGCCGGCGGCATAACCGAGGGTCTGCGGGAAGCTCGCCTGGTCGCGCGCCGACGTCCGGATCGCCTGCGCGGACGCGATCGGCACGAGACCGATCGGCGTCATGTCCGGACCCGCGGCGGTGCGGCCGTAACCGCCCGGCTCCGACGGCAGCTGGGCGATGAGCGTCAACTGGTCGGCGCACGCCGACACCGGTGACGTGCAGACCGTCACCACCGTGATCCGCCCGCGCACCGCTGCGGGATCGACGCCTTGCCCGGAGATCAGGGTGCCGCGCAGCTCCGGAGCGGGCACGCGCTCCACGTCCGGCAGGACCGCGGGTGCGATGACTTTTGGTCGCGCAGCCGCTTGGCTCCCGTGGCTCGCGGCGGTTGAGCAACCGGCCGCCAGACACGCTGTCGCCAAGGTGCCGGTCCACCCGATACGCCGGACGCGGCTACGAACAGAAGTCACAGGAGACAACCCGTCGTCCGGAAGCATCCGCCGTCCCTTCCGTCCGCCGCAGAGCCGGTGCCGCGCCTGCACCGGATTGTGCCTGACCGGAGTCAGCGCCGAGGCGCCCGGACGGTTGACGCCTCGTTGCGAGAACCGCCGACTTTCGCTGACCAATAGCTGAATGTCGGCTGGATGAATACTGGACCTTTTCTGATGTCTGTGGAAAAGCCGCTGCTCGACTGATATCGCGTTACGGTCGCTAGTCATGTGGAGACGATGTTCGGTCGCGGCGCTCGCGTGCGCCGCTGTCGTCGCAGGCTGCGGCTCGGAAGGCGCCGAGTCGGCGCCTCCGCCCTCGTCTGCGGTGCCGTTGCCGACGCCGGCGCCTGCCCGCACTGTTGCGCCGCCGACGACGGTCACGAGTGCGCCGACCCTCACGCCTCGAGCAACGCTGACGCCGAGGCCGTCTACAACCCCGTTCCTCTCACCTGCGACGGAGCAGGGCGCGTACGACTTCGTCAGGACGTACTTCGCTGAACGCGACCGAATTCGGACAACGGGAGATCTCGCAAGGATCGAGCCCCTCAGAGAGTCAACATGCAGCTGCGTCCGCCTCGAGCAGGACGCTGCCAATCGAGCAAATTCTGGACGTGTTGTTGACCGAGTCACTCACACATTCACCAAGTGGCTCTTCGATTGGCAGGCGCCAACAGCCGCGAAAGCCTATGTGGCCGTCGAGTACACAACGGCTTACGCGGACGGGAAAGAACCTAAAACGCTGAGCGAGTCTGGGTACTTCATCCTCGAGCTAAAACGAGACTCGTCCCATTGGAAACTAAGTGCCCTACGCCTCAAGCAAACGTCATGAGGCGACTACTCGCAGCAGTAATGATCATGGCTTTCGTTGCGGCGGGCAGCCTTTACCGCCCTCAGCGTGCGGCGGCCCAGCCGGCTCGGTGTGATGGGTACTGCGGCGGGAGCGGAGTTGCCGTCCGACCCGATGATTCGGGCTTCATTGCCCGCGGGGGCTCCGCAAGCAACGGTGCTCGACCCGCTTCGGGGGGCGGCTATGCGCCGCCCGCCACCGGAGTCGCCTCCCTCGTCGAGTACGACTACCGCCCCGCTTGTTCGGCCACCTGCGCGCTGCCCGGTTTCGCCCAGGCGGACGCCGCCTGTACCGGCCGCGGTGGCGACTACTACTTCGTGGCTTCGCGTCCGGTCGGGACCCAGGCCTGGGAGATCGGGACGGACATCGTCTGCCTGACCCCGGACCAGACGCTGGGATACGACCCGGCGCAGCTGGCCGCGTACATGAATCAGTATTTCCAGCGGCTCCCGCTGCCGACCCCCGGGCTGAAGGTGGCGCCGGCGGACAACGCGGTCGTGAACCTGCCGGAGATCGTCTCCGCAGATGAGCCGGCGCAGACGCGTTGGGTCGTCGAGGTGGCGCCGTTCCCGCGGGTCGTGCTCGACGCCACGGTCAGCTGGGAGTGGGACTTCGGTGACGGGAGCGCGCTGCGTACCGCGTCGCCGGGCCGGCCCTTCGACCCGAGCGATCCGGACATCGACGGCTACCTGACACACACCTACACCGAGGCGAAGGACGCGTATCAGGTCTCGGTCACGGCGGTGTGGACGGCGACGTACACCGTGGCCGGGCAGGACGGCGGGTTCGCCGTCGAGGGTGCCGTGGAGCGGACGTCGTCCCTGCAGCTGCGGGCCGCCGATTACGCGAGCGTGCTGGTCGGCAACTGACCCCTGCGGATCCCGCTGACGCACCAGGGCTAGCCTCCCGCCATCGTGCGATCGAGATGAGGCGCCAGTGACCGGTCACGCTCGTGTGCACCACGTCGTGTGGTGCGTACGCCGGGAGAGCCTGCCGAAGCTCGAGGAGTACTGGAGCTCCGTGCTCGACGTCCCGCTCGTCTCGACGCACATCACCGAGCTGGGGCTGCACCTGCTGATGTCGTGGGACGCGGGCGTCGAGATCATCGCGCCGTCCGGCGAGGTCGGGCCGTTCACCGCCGCGCTCGAGGCGTTCCTCGAGACCAAGGGGGAGGGCGTCTTCTCGACCGTGTACGAGGTGGACGACCTCGACAGCGCCGTGGAACGGGCGACGGCAAGTGGCGCCAAGGTCGTCATCTCCGACGTCATCGAGCCCGACACGCTAGCGGCCCGCATGCACTGGCCGGCCGATCGGCAGAGCTACCGGCTGCGCCAGGCCGTCCTCGAGGAGATCTGCGGCACCACGGTGTGCCTGCAGGAGACCCGTCCCGCCTGAACCCCGTACGCCATCCACCCATGAAAGGCGGCCGCATGTCCGACGACGTCGCGCAGGAGGCGCTCGCTCACGCGCACATCTCCTCGCTGCTCGCGAAGTACTACCAGGCGATCGACAACTCCTGGTGGGACGTGCTCGACCAGGAGATCCTGGCCGACGACGCGTTGTGGGAGGTCGTGCAGACCTCGCCGACCGGCGGCAGCACCGAGGACACCGTCAAGGGCCGGCAGGCGATCGTCGACTGGTTCCTGCAGATCATGGGCGGTGAGGCGGCGATGAGCGAAGGCACCTGCCGGCACTTCGTCTCCACGCACGTCATCGAGGTCGACGGCGCGCGGGCCCGCTCCAACGCCCATCTGCAGGCGTTCGACACCCACACCATGGCGATGCTGTCGAACGGCGTCGTGGAGGCCGACCACGTCAGGACCGAACGGGGCTGGCGGATCCAGCGCTACAACATCGTCGAGAGCATCACCGACGCCGACATGGAGGCGTTCAAGCAGGCCGTGCCGCGGTAGCCCGCGCCACCTACCCTGGAGTCCTGCCGGCCAAGCGGCAGGGGCAGGGACGGATACGTGGCGGAACGGCTGGCGGGACGTACGACGTCCCGGCGCAGGACATCACATCGCCGCAGCACCGCCGGAGTCGTCGCCGGCCTGGTCCTGGCCGCGACGGTGGTCGCCTGCAGCAGCTCACCCATCGAGCCGGACCAGCCCCGCCCCACGACGACCGTCCCGCCGAGCGGCTACAGCGTGCTCGGCGACTCGTACGCATCGGGTGAAGGCACCGGCGACTACACGCCCTCGAGCGATGTGGCGGCTGACCGCTGCCACCGTTCACCAGACGCGTACGGGCCGCTGCTCGACCGGGCCAGGGGCCTCGGCGTGCTGACGTTCGTCGCGTGCGCCGGCGCCGTCACGGCAGACCTCGTCAGCCCCAATCACGAGAATTTCGTCGACCCGGACACGAAGACGGTGGAGCCGGCGCAGATCAGCACCGTCCCGCCGCACACGAGGATCGTGACGCTGACCGTCGGCGGCAACGACGCGGGCTTCGCCAGCGTGCTGGCCAGCTGCGTGAGCGGCAAGACCGGGCCGATCGCGGTCTACCCCCGGGTCTTCGGCTCGTTCGACGGCTGCGCCGACGACGAGAAGCTGACCCAGGACGTGGCCGACCGGCTGCGTGCGCTGGCCGGCAAGACGACGCTGCAGACGCCAGCCGGTACGCCGATCGTGCCGATCGCGGAGGTGCTGACCCGGATCCACCAGCAGGCCCCGCAGGCGAAGATCTACCTCGCCGGCTATCCGGTGCTGTTCGGGTTGCTGACCAAGTCCTGCCACGTGGGTGACGTCGACGTCGTGCATGTGCCGCTCTTCGGCGACGTACGGATCCGCGTGTCGGTCTCGGTCGCGGATGCCGCGTGGCTGAATCGGACGGCGGTGCAGCTGAACGGCGTGCTGAAGGATGCGGTGACCTCGGCCGCCGCGAAGGGAGTGCCCGCGACGTTCGTCGACGTGTCGCCGTACTTCGACGGGCACCGGCTCTGTGATCAGTCCGAGTCGTGGATCGCCCCGGTCAGCGGCAACGCCGACATCACGGCCCGCAAGAGCATCATCGACTCGAGCTCGTTCCACCCCACCCGTGCCGGTCAGCAGGACGGCTACCAGGCGGCACTGCTCGCTGCGGGTGTCAGCTGACCGCTTGCACGGCCCCGGGCGGTAACGGCGCTAACATGGGAGCCCTGGGATGATGTCGAGAGACGTCTTGCAGGGTGGTGGCTGGACACCACCGGGGCGGCACCGGCTTCGAGTCCGGGCTCAGCGCGATCCGTCAGTGCCTCGCACTGGCAGTGGTCGCTGCGACGGGCGACTGGTCGGCATGGACGAAGAAGGCACGGCAGGCGAACAGCGGCCGCCGAGGCTTCGGGGAAGCACCTCTGCTCTCATAAGCGGCGGTCGACGGGCGAGGAGTGGTGCGTGCCGACACGAGCACGACGCGGTTCGGGCGGAAGCTCGGGCAGCGAGACCGGCGGTTCCCGCGGTGCGCGGTCCCGCCGTCCCCGGCAGCCGGACGGCCCCGCCGCCGTCCTGGAGAAGGCCGCCCGCGCGGTCGATCAGGCCGTCGCGACGGGGCGGATCACCGCCTCGACGCGGGAGATGTTCCAGTCCGTCGCCTTGCTCGTACGCGAGCTGCGTGACCGGATCAACGCCGACGACTTGAGCGACACCCGGCGCAATGCCCAGCTCAAGCCGGTCAACGCCGTTGCGACCGTCCTCGCCCGCACCGCTGCGCGCAACGGCACGCTGCTGGAGCTGCTGGCAGAGGGCGCCACCCCTCCCGACGAGAACTCGCCGGCCCTGGTCGAGCTGCGCCGCGCCACCGGCTTGGCCGCACCCGAGCGTGCCGTCGTCGCCGAGTCGGTCGCCGCGACGGCCCGCGCGGAGCGTCGCGTCGTCCCGCAGTCGGTCATCTCCCGGCAGCTGGCCAACCCGTTCCTCGCGCCCGACTTCTCCCAGCCGCCGCCCCCGCGTCCCAAGGCGCGCCGGTTGGCCAGCTGGGAGCTGCTCGGCCCCCTGCTGCGTGCGTTCGAGACGGCGTCGGACGGTGCCCCGTCGTGCATGGACCTGCCGGAGGCGCCGACCTTCAAGGGCTTCGCCGGGCCCGGCCTGATGCCCCACCAGGCGCAGCTGATCGAAGCGGCCGCCGAGGGTCACCGCTCCTTCCTGCTCGCCGACGAGCCGGGGCTCGGCAAGACGGCGCAGGCGCTGCTGGCCGCCGAGGCGGCCAACGCGTTTCCGCTGCTCGCCGTGGTGCCCAACGTCGTCAAGACGAGCTGGGTACGCGAGGCCGGCCTGTGGACCCCGAACCGCCCGGTGACGGTGGTGCACAGTGACGGCGAGTCCGTTGACGCGTTCAGCGACATCGTCGTCGTCAACTACGAGATCCTCGACCGCCACGTCGGCTGGCTCGGCGTCCACGGCTTCCGCGGCATGGTCGTCGACGAGGCGCACTTCATCAAGAACAAGTCGTCGCAGCGTTCGCAGAACGTGCTGGAGCTCTCCGAGCGCATCCAGGCCCGGTCCGTACGCCCGCTGCTGATGGCGCTGACCGGCACCCCGCTGATCAACGACATCGAGGACTTCCTTCCCATCTGGCAGTTCCTCGGCTGGATCGGTGAGAACGAGCCGAAGCCGGAGCTCATGGGGGAGCTGGAGGAGATCGGCCTGACCCCGGCCGACTACGACTTCTACCCGGCGGCCCGGCGCACGGTCATCGACATGGGGATTGTGCGGCGCCGCAAGATCGACGTCGCCGCGGACATCCCGGCCCGGCGGATCGCCGACATGCCGGTCGAGCTCGAGGGCAGCCTCGGCAATTCGATCCGCGAGGCCGAGCGGGCCCTGGCCCGCCGGCTGGTCCGGCGCTACGAGAGCGCGCTCGCGGCCCGCGATTCCGGCACGACCGTCGAGGGCATCGACTCCGCCCTCGTACGCCAGGTCGCGACCTGGGAGCGGCGCGACGCCAAGGAAGCCGACAGCGAGGGCAACGTCTTCAGCCTCATGCGGCGCATCGGGCAGGCGAAGGCCGTGCTCGCCGCCGACTACGCGGCGCAGCTGTCGCACAACGTCGGCAAGGTCGTCTTCTTCGCCAAACACATCGACGTGATGGACGCGGCGGAGCAGACCTTCGCGAAGCGGGGGATCGGCTACCGGTCGATCCGTGGCGATCAGACCGGCAAGGTGCGGCAGGCCAACATCGACGCCTTCGTCAACGACCCCGACGTGGCTGTTGCGGTGTGCTCGCTGACCGCAGCCGGTGTCGGTCTCAACCTGCAGGTCGCGTCGAACGTCGTGCTCGCCGAGCTGTCGTGGACCGCAGCGGAGCAGACGCAGGCCATCGACCGGGTGCACCGCATCGGCCAGGACCAGCCGGTCACGGCCTGGCGGATCCTCGCGGCGCAGACCATCGACGCCCGCATCGCCGAGCTCATCGACAGCAAGGCCGGCCTGGCCGCGCGGGCGCTGGACGGGTCCGACGAGGACGCCGGCTCGTCCGTCGACGTCCAGCTCGAGGCGCTGGTCACGCTGCTCACCGACGAGCTGAGCCGCGGCCTGACCTACCGCTGACGGTCCACCGGGATCAGGTGAGCGCGTACGCCGCCGACTGGCGTGACATGACGTGCTCGCGGGCGTTCGACGCGGGTGCGCCGTCCTCCGCCGCGGGGATCCACGAGTCCAGATCGGGATGGTGGAAGTAGACCAGCGAGTAGCGGTCGGTCTGCGTGATGCCCTCGCCGCGGGGCGGGTTGACGACGCGGTGGTTGTTCGCCGGGATGGTACGGCGCGACCACCGGTGGAGGAGGTCACCGGCCTGCAGGAGCAGGGTGTCCGGCGGCACGATGAGCGGCAACCAGGAGCCGTCCGGCCCGATCTGCGCTTCAAGGCCGGGCCGGCCGTCGGTCCAGAGCAGGGTGAGGCCGCCGATGTCGGTGTGCGGCGTCTGGCGCATCTGACCCGACGGCGGCGGGGTGTCCTGGGTGATGTAGTGGTTGGCGCAGAGGTTCGAGTGCTGCTGGGCGGTCCATGCCGGAAGGTCTGCGCGGGGCAGGTCGAGGGCGTCGGCCATCATGACGACGATGCGCTCGCTGAGCGCCCAGAGTGCGGCGTAGTAGGTAGCCCAGGTCGCGGGCATCGCGGCGGGCTCGGCGGGCCAGCCGCCGAAGGAGGCGGCCCAGTCGTCCCGGTCGTCGAACGTCGCGGGGTTCGGCAGTGCAATCTCGAAACGTTCGAGCGCACGGGCCTGGTCGCCTGCGGCGTACACCGGCTGCCATCCGGACCACTGGCCGGTGCCGTCCCACTGCACGAGCTCTTTCTCGTCAACCGGCCTGCGGAAGAAGTCGTCCGAGGTCGCGATGACGGCTTCGGCCAGCCGGGGGATGTCGCCGAGGCCGGTGAGCAGGACGCATGACGTCGACTGCAACCCGGCGACGAGGTCTTCGCCCGATGCGGTGGTCAGGTCGATGACGGGAACGGTCGGCTGATCAACCATGGCGTGGCCCTTCGGCGTCGGGTGCAGTCACCGTCCGCGCCGGGCATGGCCGTGATCGTGGGCTGGGCCCTGACCATGGGGTTGATCGGACAGGCCGAGCGTAACGAGGGTCTGTTACGACGCGGTGACGTGGCCGACCACTGTGTGGACGCCGTCATGGCTTCGCCGGCGAGCCGCTCGTATTCGGACAGCAGCATCGGGTTGGCGCTGGTCCGCTCCAACATGCGTAGCAGGTTGGCCCCGCGGGGCGCACCGTCTCTGGGCGCCGGGGCGAGGCTTCGTCTCAGCCTCTGCCCTCCGACCTGAGGGGCGGATTCCCGGCGGCGTCGAGCACAAACCGGACGCGAGTCGGCCCGCGGCGCACGAATTGCGCCGATCACCGGAATCGAAGGCGCGGATCGGGGCAGACGGAAGAGCGACCGGCGGCCTGCTGCCCGGCGTCGCGGACGTGATGCCGGAGGTCGGTCCGGTGCGAGACGTCCGCCGACCCCGGGGCGAGCACCAGCTCGCCCTCCAGGAGCCACCATGACTGCGAGCACGGATAACGCCGCCCCCTCGGCGTCGCCCACCGACATCCCGAAGAAGGGGTGGGTGGCCGTCCTGAAGCGTGCGCTGCAGCAGTTCAAGCACGACGACGTCACCGACCGGGCGGCGGCGCTGACGTACTTCGGGGTGCTGGCGATCTTCCCCGGTCTGCTGGTCCTGATCTCGGTCCTGGGCCTGCTCGGCCGCTCGGACATCCAGTCACTGCTGAACAACGTGGACAGCGTCGCCCCGGGCGGCGTGACCGACTTCCTGCGCACGGTCCTTCAGCAGGTGCAGGGCCGGTCGGGCGCCGCCACGGTGGGCGCGATCATCGGCATCCTGGTCGCGCTGTGGTCGGCGTCCGGTTACGTCGGAGCCTTCATGCGCGCGAGCAATGCGGTGTACGGCATCGACGAGGGCCGGCCGATCTGGCGGACGGCGCCCGTGCGCGTCGCCGTCACCATCGCACTGGTCGTCATGCTCGTCGCGTCGCTGCTCATCGTCGTGGTCACCGGATCGGTGGCCGAGCAGGTGGGACGGCTGCTCGGGGTCGGGGACGGGCTGGTGCTGGCGTGGAACATCGCGAAGTGGCCGGTGCTCGTCGTGATCGTCAGCCTGATGTTCACGCTGCTCTACTGGGCCTGCCCCAACGTCAAGCAGCCCGGCTTCCGGTGGATCACCCCGGGCGGCGGTCTGGCCGTGCTGATCTGGCTGGCTGCTTCCGGCCTGTTCGCCGTCTACGTCTCGTTCTCCGGCTCCTACAACAAGACCTACGGCTCGCTCGCCGGCATCATCGTCTTCCTGGTCTGGCTGTGGATCTCCAACATCGCGATCCTGCTCGGCATCGAGTTCGACGCCGAGCTGCAGCGGCAGCGACTGGTCGAGGCGGGCATGTCCGACCGGGTCGAGCCGTTCGTCGAGCTCCGCGACACCAGCAAGCTGGACGACGCCGAGAAGGAGCGTGTCGACGACGCCGCGCGTGAGCGCGAGGCGAGCGTGGGCACCGAATAGTGCCCTGTCGTTGATCAACATCTAGGGCCTGCACGTCCTGCCGGTCCCCGCATCTAGTGCAGATGCACCTCCTCGCCTTGTCGAACGACCGGTATAACTTCTTCAAGTCGGCTCCGAGCGGTGGGGGACACGCGGAGCGACCGCGGTCCAACAACGGCCGCTCAGCTGCTGCAGAGAGCCAGCTCGCATGACAGACAATGCACCTGACCGCATCGCCGACCGTCTGCGCCGACTCGGGGAAGAAATGGCGGCCCAAGGCCGTCACGAAGACTCCATCGCCGCCTATTTCGGTGCCCTGGCCGTGCTCTTCGACGACGAACGCCTTCGGCACCGGCCGTCGGACACGGCGGAAATCCCGGTGCATCCCGAGATATCGATCATGACGGGCGGCGCCCTGACCTCGCTACGCGCCTGACTCGGCCACCGGCGTACCCGGTGCCGTGTGTGAAGGGGTGCATGGACTTCCCCACGCGTCGAGGAAGACGCAGCGCCGCTCGTCCGGGCCGGCGCTGAGATAACGGCCCAGTGCCGCACGTCCGCGCTCCTGCGTCGTGCCGTCGTCGTCGGCCAGCAGCAGGGCGCGGTGCTCGGCGTCGGTCGCCAACAGCAGGGCGACGGCTACACGCCCGGCCGGCAGGTGGCGCAGGTCGTCGCGCAGCGCGGCCAACCCGGGTGGCGGCCCGGCGTGCACCAGCAAAGCAGCGGGTTGTCGGCCGAGCTCGAGCTCCTCGGGACGGTCGACGACGAGCGCGCGTACGCGGCCGGCCCGCCACGCGGCGAGTGCCCGGTCGCGGTCGCGCTGCCGTTGTTCCGTGAGGGCGGTGACGGTGGTGACGCCTCGCCGGCGCAGGCCCGTGACCAGACCGGCCGCCGGGCTGTCGGCACCTGTCACGACCAGCACTCGCTTCGGGCGCCGGCGGATCTCGGCCGCCAAGGCGTCGCGGCGGGCGGTCTCGCTCGTCACGACCTGCGCCGTGAGCTCCACACCCGGATCGATCCCGCCTCCGACGAGGGTCGCCGCGCTCGCCTGCAGCTCCGCGAGCAAAGCCTCTCTGTGCTGCGGGCCGGCCGGATGGCTCAGCAGCACCAGGGGAGTCGGGGGGAGCTGCGCGCGCAGGGCGACGACATCACGCCGCTGCTCGGCCGACAGGTGGTCAGCCGAGTCGATGACCACCAGGCCGACGCCGGTCTGCACGAGGTGGGCGACAAAGGCGGGGTCGGTCACCCGATCGGGCCGGTGGAACAAGTGCTCGGGTACCGCCCCGGCCTCTTGTGTCATCGCGAGGACGTCCTCCGGGCCGGGCGGCCGCGCGGTCAGCGCCGGTGGTGCCGGAGGGTCCTTCTCGTCAGCCGGCGCCGATGCGCGTACGCGTGACGCGGGCCGCTCGACCGGCGGCTCGGCGGCGGGTCCCGCATGCGGCGTGATCCACAGCGTCGGTGCCGGCCGCGTCATGGCGGCGGCGAGCCCGGCCGACGTCGCACCCCACCCGGCCGGCATGCAGACCAGCACGTCGTGCCCGTCCGACACCGCCTCGGCCACCTCGAGCTGACCCGCACGGGGCGCGTCGAACCCGCAGGCGCGAAGCGCGGTCTCCGGATCGACCGGGCCCTGCCCGGAGCGGCGAAGGGGCCAGCGCGGGAAGGCGTCCGACGGCCACAGGTACGGCAGGTCGTCCGGCACGTCCGGGAAGTACGGCCGGTAGTGGTCGGGCTCCTTGCGGACGAGCGCGCTCTGGTGGCTCTCGTGCAACGCGGCGACGCCGTACCAGGGCGGCAGCTGCCCGGCCGCCGTCAACTCGGCCTCGGTGAGCGCGCGGCCCGCCGTGAACTGAAGCATCGACTCGCGCACCCGGTCGGCGAAGCCGCGCTCGGCCCAGGCGTGGCAGCAGGCCAGGCCGTACGTCACCAGGGCCGGGACGAAGCCCCGCCACATGCGTACCGCTGGGTGCTGCTTCCAGGCGTACGCCGGGAATACCAGCGCCCGCAGGATCTGGTACGTCTCGACCCGCTGCTTGCCCAGGCGCTTGTCGTCCAGCACGGCCGCCGACGCGGCGAAGTCGGGATACGGGAGAAAGGTCTGCATACCCAACCTCGGCGCGTCGACGAACCGGCAAAGGCGTTACTGCGGCGGTGTTACTTCGGCGGTGCGTAGAACTGCAGGTCGTTGCCCTCGGAGTCGCGGAACGGCGCGATGCGTCCCCACTCGTGGTCACTGATGCCACCGGTGAATTCGACGCCGGCCTGCTGCAGGCGGCCGACCTCGTCGTCGATCGACCCGTCGGGCTGGAACGTGATGACGGCCCCGCCGGCGTGGTCGCCCGAGTCGGTCTCCTCGCGGGCGTTCAGCCCGATCATCAGCCCGCCGGCGTCGATCTCCGACCAGTCGGCGCCGGTCGACTTCACGTCCAGCTGCAGTACGTCGCGGTAGAAGTCGACGGCGCGGCTCATGTCCTTGACCGGCACCCAGACGGTGGCTACTCCGCTTGCCATGGCATCTCCTGTCATCCCGGGCCCGCGCGGTCGGCGCCGGCCTCGTCGGGTCGGCCGTACCCGTGACTTCCGGGTCAACACACAGGCTCCGCAGGCGGGTCGGCGCCGTCACCCACGAATGTCTGCGCCCACCAGACGTCGTGCCAGGCGTCCTGCTTGTATCCGATCCGCCGCCAGATCCCGACCTGCTCGAAGCCGAACGATTCGTGCAGCGCCACGCTGGCCGGGTTGGGCAGCGTGACGCCGGCCAGGAGGGTGCGGAAGCCGCGCGCGGCGAGCTGCCCGAAGAGCTCCCGGTACAGCAGGGTGCCGATGCCCCGCCCGCGGCTGCCTGCTTCCAGGTAGACGCTGACCGATGCCGCCCAGCGGTAGGCCGGACGATCCATGTACGGGCCCGCGTACGCGTAACCGAGCACCTCACCGGCGTCCTCGGCGACCAGCCAGGCGAAGGAGGCGGCGATACGGCGGCCCATCTCGTCGGCATCGGGCGGATCGAGCTCGAAGGTGATGACGGAGTCGCGTACGTACGGGGCGTAGATGTCGGCGCAGGCGGACGCGTCTGCGGCGGTGGCCGGGCGCACGGTCGTCACCCGACCGGTTCTCCCCGGCGCGGGGCAGCGGTGAACCCCGACACCCGCCGCAGCCACCCGCGCGGGGCACACTCGCGGGGTGAGCATCGCCTTCCTCGTGACCTCGCTGGTCATCTGCATCACGCCCGGCACCGGCGCGATCCTCACCATCGCCGCCGGGCTGCGCGGCGGACGCCGGCTGTCGCTGATCACAGCCTTCGGCTGCACGCTCGGCGTCGTCCCGCACCTCGCCGCCGCGATCACCGGGGCGGCAGCGCTGCTGCACGCCAGCGGGGTCGCGTTCGACGTCCTCAAGATCGTCGGCGCGCTGTACCTGGTCTACATGGCCTGGTCGACCTGGCGCGACACCGGAGTGCTCGCGGTGTCCGGTTCGGCCCCGGCTCCGGCCTGGCGCACCATCGTCAACGCGGTGCTCGCCAACCTGCTGAACCCCAAGCTGACGCTGTTCTTCTTCGCGTTCCTGCCGCAGTTCGTCGACCCGAACGGGCGCGGCGCCGTGGGTCACATGCTGATGCTCGGCGGCGTCTTCATGGTCATGACGTTGGTCGTCTTCGCCGGTTACGGGTTGTTCGCCAGCGCCGTACGCGATCACGTCATCTCACGTCCGCGAGTGGTCCGGCGCATCCAGCGCGTGTTCTCGTTCAGCTACCTCGGGCTCGGGGCCAAGCTCGCCACGACCCACCGCTGACCGGTCGGTGCAGGCAAGCAGGGGATGATGATCGGATGACTCTCGCCGATGCCGCCCACCTGCCGGGCCACGACGTCATCGCCTCCGACGGGCACAAGGCCGGCAACGTCGAGTCGGTGCTCTTCGACAAGGACACCGACGAGGCGGTGCTGGTGCTCGTCGCCACCGGCCTCCTCGGCCTGCGCGTCACGTACGTACCGCTCGCGGGGGCGAGTCTCGACGCGAAGGGTCACCTGCTGGTGCCCTACGACCGCGACCGCATCCACGGCGCTCCTCACCACGACCCGGGAGCGGAGCTGACCGCGGCCGACGAGGCGTCGCTCTTCGCGCACTACGGCGTCGCGTACGCGGGCGGGCACGGCGCTTCTGCGACGGAGCCGCGGCACTACGTCACCCAGCTGCCGCCCACGTTGCCGTAGTGGGCGAGCTCAGCAGCGACGATCGCGCCGTCGAGGCGGCCTTGTGCGACAAGCTCAGCCGGGTGCGTACCGGCGGCACGGTCTGCCCGTCGGATGCCGCGCGGGCCGTCTCACCCGACGACTGGCGCCGGCTGATGGGTCCGGCGCGGGAGGCTGCCCGGCGACTCGTCGACGCCGGTGGAGCGGAGATCACCCAGGGCGGCGAGGTCGTCGACCTGGACACGGCCCGCGGACCGATCCGCGTGCGGCCGATCAGGAAGGACTGACCGTCAGGCGTGCTTCGGCGGACGTGGGAAGAAGAACGCGACGCGCTGCTTGTAGTCGCTGTAGGACGGCCGGTTCTGCATGATCCGCTCGGTGCGGCGGGCGCCGGTCGCGACGATGAGGAAGTAGCTCATCGCGATCGGGGCCGGCAGCGTCCACCCGCCGGGGGCCGAGGCGGCGGCCGCGAGCCAGGCCCCGTCCCAGACGAGGGAGTCGCCGAAGTAATTCGGGTGCCGCGACCATCCCCACAGGCCGGTGTCGAGCACCGGCGGGCGCTCCTCGCGGCTGCGCTCCTGGAAGGCCGACTTCTGCCGGTCGGCGAGAGCCTCGATGACCGCCCCGGTGACCATCACGGCGACGCCGAGCGGCAGCAGGTGACGGCGGGCTGATCGGGGGAGCGAGCTGGCGGCCGCGAGCTGGATCGGTGCGGAGACGATCAGCTGTGCCAGGCCCTGGGTGACGAAGACCTTGGTGATGACGTCGAGCGTCGACGGGTCCTCGCCGAGGAACTCGGTGTAGCGCGGGTCCTCGGTGTCGCGGCCGGCCACGCGCTTGGACATCAGCGTCGCGAGCCGCGTCGCCCAGCCGGTGGTCACGGCGGCGAGCGCCCACCGGCGGCGCGGGTCGCCGCTGCCGAGCGCTGCGGAGGCCAGCGCGATGGCGCCGAGGCCCGGACCCCAGACGCTGTCGACGTAATCGCGCCGCGTCTTGCGGATCGCGGCCACGGCCGTGACCGATTGCAGCGCCGTGGTGATGGCCGCGGACGCCAGCGCCACTCGTCGCAGGTTTGCGAGGTTGACGCTCATCGGGATGCCTCTGCTGTCCTCGTCACGATCATGATCTGCACGTTTCGGCGGCGCCGGAAACGTCGGCCCCGGCCTGACGGGCTCCGTCGTGGGTAGGAGGACCCCATGGCTCTCGTCGACAGTTCCGGTTTTGCGCACGTCCGACTCACCGTGACCGACATCCGTCGGTCCAAGGCGTTCTACGACCAGGTCTTCGGTTGGCCGACCGCGGTGGACGCCTCGGGGTCGGTCGACGAGCCCGGCGTCCGGGAGTCGGCGGAGAAGTTCTTCGGCGGCACGGTCTACCAGACCCCGCAGGGGACGCTCTTCGGTCTGCGCCCCGTGGGCAGCACCGGCTTCGACCCGGACCGTACGGGCCTCGACCACGTCAGCTTCGCGGTCGCGTCACGCAACGACCTGGAGAGCGCGGCATCGTCCCTGGACAGCGCCGGGATCACGCGTGGCGAGATCATCGACCTGCCCGACGCCGGCATCAGCATCCTGTCCTTCCAGGACCCCGACGACATCAACGTCGAGCTGACGGCGCCGGCCGGCTGAGCGCGCCGCCCACGTCAGGGGCGGGCCACCGGCTCGCTGCTCCGAGCAAGATCGGGCTCGAGAAAGATCGTCGTCGCAGTCGGGACGGCGGCGCGGATGTCCGCCTCCGCGCCGTCGATGATGCGCGCGATCCTCGGCAGGTCGGCCTTGTGGTCCGTCTCGATCTTGGCGGCGACCATGACCTCTTCCGGCCCGAGATGCAGGGTGCGCAGGTGGATCACCCGCGTGATGCCGTCCGCGCCGGTCAGGGCGGCGCGGATGGCCTGCACCTGCTCCGGAAGCGCGGCCTCGCCGATCAGCATCCCCTTCATCTGCACGCCGAGGATGACGGCGACGACCACGAGCAGGATGCCGATCAGCAGCGTGCCGATGCCGTCGAAGCGCGGCTCGTCCAGCACCAGGGCGAGGGTGACGCCGAGCAGGGCGAACACAAGGCCGACGAGGGCAGCGAGGTCCTCGAGGAGCACGACCGGCAGCTCCGGCATCCGGCTGCGCTTGATGAAGCTCGGGAACGACTCGTCGGCCGGCTTGATGTGCCGGGTCTCCTTCACCGCCGTACGCAGGGAGAACGACTCCAGCACGATCGCCACCAGCAGGACGCCGATCGCGACCGCGGGCGTATCGAGATCGTGGGGATGGCGGATCTTCTCGTAGCCCTCGTAGATGGCGAACAGGCCACCGACCGTGAAGAGCACGACCGCGACGAGGAAGGCGTAGACGTAGCGCACCCGGCCGTAGCCGAACGGGTGCTCCTCGTCCGCCGCCTTCCTGGCGCCCTTACGGCCGAGCAGCAGCAGACCTTGGTTGCCGGTGTCGGCCAGGGAGTGGATCGACTCGGCCAGCATGGACGACGAGCTCGTGATCAGGAATGCCGCGAACTTCGTCACCGCGATGCCGAGGTTCGCGACCAGAGCGGCGATGATCGCCTTGCCGCCGCCTTCTGAACTCATCCGTGGACCCCTCCCAGTGGTGACCCGCATCGTGTCACCTGGATTTGTGGAGGGAGGGTCCGGCGTGGCCGACGTCCTGTCGCGCTACCGCTCGGCGGCGAGCGACAGCACCGGTGACGTCTTCTCGAAGTAGCGCCGGTCCCAGTCGAACATCGTGACTGGTTCGTACGCGGCCCCGCTGCGCTCCGCGACGGTCGGCAGCGGGCTGATCGTCGCGTCGGCGTTGGGCAGGTAGTGCATGGCGATCGACGCCCGGGCGAGGCCCACCGGACCGTCGACGACCCCGTGCCCGGTCGCCGGCCAGACGTCGTTGGTCCAGCGCGCCATCAGGTCACCCGTGTTGACCAGGATCGCGTCGTCGATGACGGGCACCTCGATGAGCTGCCCGGCGGCCCGGACCCGCAAGGCGGCGTACTCACCGCGTTGATGCAGCATCGTGAGCGCACCGGAGTCGCTGTGCTCGGGGATGCGGAAGACGTCGGGCGCCGGGCGGCTGCGAGCCG
The DNA here is from genome assembly GCA_965199805.1 of Frankiaceae bacterium. Lineage (GTDB taxonomy): Bacteria > Actinomycetota > Actinomycetes > Frankiales > Frankiaceae > DATAZK01. The sequence continues at coordinate 3,261,504 of CBDATO010000001.1, forward strand.
GGTAGTCCTGGACGGCGAAGTAGGAGACGTTGCGAGTGAAGAACGACGCGAGGCCCCCGGCGCCCAGCCCGAGCTCGAGAGCGAACAGGCTCATGAGCAGCGCGCCGAGCCGGCGTCCCGCGTCGAAGCAGCGCTCGCACGTCTCCCGTAGCCCCGGCAGGTCCGGATGCACGTTGCCGCCGAAGAAGTCGAGCCACCGCTCCTCGTAACCGAGCGCGCGGGCCTGCTCCGGGGTGTCGATGCGGCAGTTCTGCAGCCGCTGCCAGATGCGCTCACCGTCGCTGCCGAAGTCCACGCCGCGGAACGGATGACCGGTCGGGCTCCTCCACGCGCGGAGCTTGTCGTCGCTGTACGCCCACAGCTGCTCGGCGGCGTCGTACACGGCGTGGAAGAGCGCCGGGTCGATGCCGTGGCCTTTGATCAGGACGAAGCCGATGCCGCGGCAGGCCTCACCGAGCTCGGCGGCGATCTCCGGAAGGCGTCGGCCGGCGACCGCGTCTGTGATGTCGACGACGGGGATCATGCGGTCAGACACCGACGAGCAGGGTCGGCACGATCTTCCCGGTGTCGCCGTCCACGACGCCGAGATCGGTGAGGTGCGGCCCCGGCAGGCACGGGAGCGTGGCGGCCAGGACGTGGAAGAGCGGTTGCTGGGCGAGTGGGGCGATCGGTACGCCGACCTCGAGCGCGGCGTCCTCGACCTCGCGCTGCAGCCGGGCCACCTCTGCTGCGGGCAGGTCGGACAGGATGCCGGCGATCGGGAGCGCGAGTGACGCGATCACTGCACCGTCCCGCACGACCGCGATCCCCCCGCCGGTCGCCACGACGGTCTGCGCCGCGAGCAGCATGTCGGCGCTGTCGCGACCGAAGGCGACGAGGTTGTGGGTGTCGTGCGACAGGGTCGTCGCGATGGCCCCGGTCCAGCTGCCCCAACCCGAGAGCAGCGCCGAGGTCGGGCGGTGCTCGAGCCGGCCGTGGCGATGGATGACGACCTGCAGCAGGTGGTCGGGGGGCAGCTCGCCGACGCCCGCCGTGACGGTGACATCGGCCTCGGCCCACCGGCTCATCACCGGGAAGTCGAGCACCCGCAGCCGGACGACCCCGTCCGGGGCGTCGACGCGGAGCACGAAGTCGCCCGTCGTCAGCTCCGGCACGTGCACGGTGCCGAGCGGCGGCGAGGTCACGGGAGCGACGACCGGCGCGAGCATCCGGCCGGCGCCGGCCACGTGCAGCCCGTCGCTGAACACCTCGCCGACCGCCAGCGTCTCGAGGTCGTCGAGCACCATCAGGTCGGCCCGCCGGCCGGCCGCGACGCAGCCGAGGTCACTGCGTCCCAGCCGGTAGGCCGCATGAAGTGTGGCGATACGGATGGCGCGCACCGGCGGCAGCCCGGCGGCGATGAGCCGGCGTACGAGATGGTCGATGCCGCCCTGCTCCAGCAGGGTCGCGGCGAAGAGGTCGTCGGTCGCGGCGACCAGGTTGATCGGCAGCTCGGGCAGCTCGGCGAGGTCGGCCACCAGGACGGGGAGGGCGTCCTCGAGCATGCCGCGCAGCTCGACGGTGATGCCCGCCTCGATCTTCTGCAGCACCTCGGCCGGCGAGAAGATCTCGTGGTCGCTGGAGATGCCCGAGGCGAGGTAGGCCTGCAGTGCCGGTCCCGACAGGCCGGCCGCGTGCCCGCAGACGATCTTCCCGCTGGCCAGCCCGGCGTCGACGATGTCCGACATCCGCGTGTCGCCCTGCAGCACCCCGAACATGTCCATGACCTCGGCGAGACCGGTCACCTCGGGCCAGCTCAGCATCTCGGCGATGTCCGGGCCGTGCAGGTCGGCGCCGGAGAGCTCCAGACCGGGCAGCGGCGGGACGCAGGAGGGGGCCTGCACCAGGAAGCGCACCGGCAGCCCTCGGCTCGCGTCGATGAACCAGCGGACCGCTGCCACGCCACCGACGTTCGCCAGCTCGTGCGGGTCCGTGAAGATCGTTGTCGTGCCCCGCGGGCAGACCGCTTCCGCGTAGGCGGCCGGCGTGAGCATCGCGCTCTCGACGTGCACGTGCATGTCGATGAGCCCGGGAGCGAGGAAACGGCCTGTGCAGTCCATCGTCATTTCGGCGTCGGTACGGCTGCCGGTGGGGTGCACGCTCGCGATCAGCGGCCCGACCAGCCCGACGTCGGCCGGACGCAGCTTGCCGGTGGCGACGTCGACGACCGTGCCGCCGGTCAGCAGCACGTCGAAGGAGGCCAGGCCCTGGGCCGCGTCGACCGCGCGGCGGCGCAGCAGCGGGTCGACGTATTCGACGGGTGCAGTCATGGGGTGCCTTCGAAGCCGGGGACGACCGGGATGCCGACGCTTGGACGCTAGAGCCGGGTCGGCCCCGGGCCCACGACTCGCCCGGGCCGACCCACATTCCTTACCTGCGTAACCAGGCGGTTTTCGCAGCGTCTCGTGCTCGCAACACGCTTTGACGGGCTCGGCGGCCGTCGGCAAGCTGAGCACGTGCGGCGCTCGCCGTCCCTCCCGTCACCGCGTCGCTTGGAGATCCGTCATGCCCACCTCCGTTCCTGCTCTCGCCGCACCGGCGGCCGGGGCGCCCCTGGCGCGCACGAGCATCGAACGGCGCGAGCCCGGCCCTGCCGACGTCGTCATCGACATCGCGTACGCCGGCATCTGCCACTCCGACATCCACCAGGTCCGTGACGAGTGGGCGCCGGGCAGCTTCCCGATGGTCCCCGGTCACGAGATCGCCGGGACGGTGTCGGCCGTCGGGACGGACGTGACCCGCTTCGCCGTCGGCGACCGGGTCGGCGTCGGCTGCATCGTCAACTCGTGCCGCGAGTGTGAGAACTGCCGGGCCGGTGAGGAGCAGTACTGCCGCAAAGGCATGGTCGACACGTACAACGGTCACGACTACGACGGGTCGGAGACCTTCGGCGGCTACAGCACGGCGATCGTAGTCGACGAGAACTACGTGCTGCGCATCCCGGACGGCATCGGGCTCGACGCCGCCGCGCCCCTGCTCTGCGCGGGCATCACGCTGTACTCGCCGCTCCGGCACTGGGGTGCCGGGCCGGGCAAGCGCGTCGCGATCCTCGGCATGGGCGGGCTCGGCCACATGGGCGTCAAGCTTGCCCACGCCATGGGCGCCGAGGTCACCGTGCTCAGCCAGACGCTGGACAAGCAGGCCGACGGCGTACGCATGGGCGCCGACCATTACTACGCGACGAGTGACGAGCAGACCTTCAAGACGCTCGACAACTACTTCGACCTCATCATCAACACCGTGTCGGCCAACCTCGACATCGACGCCTTCCTGGAGCTGCTGCGCCTCGACGGTGCGCTGGTCAACGTCGGCCTGCCGTCCGACCCCGACTCGTACACGGCGTTCACGCTGGCCGCAGCGCGGCGCAGCCTGGCCGGCTCGATGATCGGCGGGATCCGCGAGACGCAGGAGATGCTCGACTTCTGCGCCGAGCACGGCCTGGCCGCCGACATCGAGACGATCGCTGCCGACGACGTGAACGACGCCTACGAGCGCGTCATGCGAAGCGACGTCCGCTACCGGTTCGTCATCGACATCGCAACGCTGCCGGGCAGCTGAACGGCCACCTCCTGCACAGAGGCCGGTAGCCGCCCGGCGACCGGGGCCCAGATGACGGGCAGGGTCAGGACGAGGGCGGCACCGGCTGCCGCGAAGATCACGAACGGCGCCCAGACGGCGGCGGCGAAGAGCGAGCCGCTGACCCCGGCTGCGAGCGCGACCATCGCCGTCTCGACGGTGGCGAAAAGGCCCTGCACCCGGCCGAGCCGCTCCGCCGGCGCGGACTGGGTGAGCAGCGACTGGACGGCCGGGATGGCGACGGCGATGGCCACCGCCTCGACGGCTGCGAGGGCCATGAGCAGCGGCAGGTTCGGCACGAACGGGTAGCTCGCGCAGCAGGCGAGAGAGACGACGCCCGCCAGGAACGCGAGGCGGCGCCGATCCAGGTGATCGGCCAGCCAGCCGCCGGGCCGCGACATGACGATGAACGGCAGCGCGAAGAGCGTCCACGACAGTCCGACCTGCCAGTTCGAGGCGCCGTTGTGCTCCAGCAGCAGCGTCCAGCAGGTCTCGTACACGCCGACGGTCAGGCCGAAGGCGGCGGCGGCGACGAGCGCGCCGAGGAGCACGCGCCGGACGGTCGACGGAGCCGGTCCGGTGCCGGCCGCCGGGGTCTCGCCTGGCCCGCCCGTGCGGTCGGGGCCGGGGACGTGGCGCAGGGCACCGAAGGCGAGCGGCAGGCAGGCGGCCAGCGACACGACCCCGCCGACGGCGAAGACGGCGGACAGCGACCAGGCGCCGACGGCGCTGCCGACCAGCGGCCCGACCGCCGTGCCCGCCAGCTGACTGGCGTAGATGGAGCCGAAGCCCCGCCCGCGCTGCGTGAGTGGCACGGCGTCGCCGATCATCGCGAGGGTCGCCACGGTGGTCGCGCCCGTGCCCGCTCCCTGCACGAAGCGCAGCACCAGGTAGAGCTCCGGGCTGAGCGGCAGCGCCAGCCCGAGGCTCGCGAGCGAGAAGCAGATGAGCCCGGCCAGCAGCACCGGCCGGCGTCCGATGCGGTCGGCCAGACGCCCCGCCGGATACTGCAGCAGGACGCCGGCGGCGAAGAACGCAGCGATGACGAGCCCGACGGTGGTCGTCGAGGCGCCCCGGTCCTTGAGGTAAACGGGGAGCAGCGGGAGCATGACGCTCGCGCCGAGCCATTCGAGGAACGCCGTGGCGGACAGCGACCGGATCATCGCTGTTGCCACCCGTCCATCGTCCTCCTGATCACGGCCGCGTCACCGGGTTATCCGACGTCGGCGGGCCACTCACGCCGTCGGCGGCGCGGACGATAGGTGGCCGGCGGACCCGGCTGAGAAGCACGCCGGGCGCGTCACCGGTCAGCGTCGGCCGCGGTGGGTCACTGCGGCCGGCGATGCATGTCCGTGTCACCTGTTGGGAGCCGAGGCGCGGTGAGCCGACACGAATCCACTCGTTCCGTGCACGGCCCCTTGAGCCGGCGCAGACGCATCTGGCTGTGCGGCCTGGCGGCGCTGCTGGCGACCGCTGCCGCCGCGACGGCCGTCTTCGTCCCACTGGACCGGGCGGACAACGCCCTGCGCGCGGCGGACCGGCAGGACAATGCGCTGCAGCAGGTGGCGCAGTTGCGCACCGCGCTGGCCGACTTCCAGGTCCTGCTCGAGCCGAGCCTGAGCGCACCCCGCACGGCGGCCGCCCTGTCGCTGGATCTGGCCAAGGCGGCCCAGCTGGGGCAGACCGTCGACACTCAGTCGCGGGCCGTCGTCACCGCCCTGACCACGAGCGGGCACCCGGGGACCGCGCGCACGCTCGCCGCGGCGAGCACAAACTTCACGGCCGCCTACTCCGGGCTGGCGCCGCTGGCCGCCGGCCTGCCGCTGGCGCAGGCGACGAAGTTCGTCACGGCCGAGCGCACCCAGTTCACCCGCATGTGGGACACGACAGCTGCTGCCCGTAACGAGCTGCAGAGCGTCCGCGACGGCCACCACCGCACGGGCATCAGCGCGGTCGGGATCGCCCACGGTGTCATGTGGGGCGTCACGGCGCTGACCGCGCTGGTCTTGCTGGCCGCGGCGCTCTGGCTCGGCCAGCGCGCCCACCGCCGCGAGCGTCGCGACCGCGTCCTTGCCGAGCGCCAGACCTTCAGCAACGACCTGCAGGAAGCGCTCGAGATGGCCGCCACCGAGCTCGACGTGTACACCGTCGTCCGCCGGGGGTTGCAGACCGCGGTGCCGAAGAACAACGTGCAGCTCCTCGTCGCCGACTCGAGCCGCGCACACCTGCACGAGGCGCTCAACACGGCTGAGGACCCGGCGAGCTGGTCGGGCTGCGGGGTTCCCTCACCCGCCGACTGCCCGGCCACCACCCGCGGCCACACGATGGTCTTCCCGAGCAGCACGGCACTCAACGCCTGCCCGTATCTGCAGGACCGCCCGAAGGGGGCCTGCTCGGCGGCGTGCGTGCCGATCAGCATCACCGGCAACACGGTGGGCGTCACCCATGCCACCGGCCCGGACGGCGTCCTGCCGAGCGACAAGCAGGTGCGCTACCTCGAGCTGACGTCCCGCCGGGCCGCCGACCGGATCGCCATGCTCCGCGCGTTCGAGAAGTCCGAGACGCAGGCCCGCAGCGATCCGCTGACCGGGCTGCTGAACAGGCGCAGCCTGCAGAACGCGGTACGTGAGCTCACCGCCGGCGGCGGCGAGTACGCGGTGGCGTACGGCGACCTGGACAAATTCAAGATCGTCAACGACACCTACGGCCATCAGGCCGGCGACCAGGCACTTCGCCTGTTCGCCCGGGTACTGCGCGAGTCGGTACGTCCGGACGACGTCACCGCCCGCTACGGCGGCGAGGAGTTCCTCATCGTCTTCCCGCAGACCGATGTCGAGTCCGCCAAGGCCGTCGTGGAACGCATCCGCGAGCGCCTCGCGCTGGCCCTCATCGCCGGCCAGGTGTCGCCGTTCACCGTCAGCTTCGGGGTCGCCCCGTCCCACAGCGCCGACACGTTCGACCAGGTCGTGGCCCTCGCCGACCAGGCGCTGCTCGCCGCCAAGGCGGCCGGCCGCGACCGGGTGCTCGTCGCCGGCGCCCCGGCGAAGCTGCAGGCCTAGCCCGCTGCCGCACCCGGCGGCCTGCGACGCCCGGTCGGCGATTGCCGCGGCCCGCTCACTCGTCGGGCAGCGCAGCGAAATCGGCCTTCACTTTGCGGTACCAGCCCATTCCCTTGACCGGGTGCTTCCACCGGCCCTTCATCGCGGCCAGCGCCTCCTGATGGGAGGTGTCTCCAGCTTCGACCATCTCGCGCAGGTGCGCGTCCTGCAGCTTGATGACCTCGTCGGCGGTGTCGGCACGGAGCGGCACCTCGCAGGGGCCACCCAACTGTCGGCAGGTCATGGTTCGCATGGCGCAATCCTTCCGGTCCGGGACTTCCTCAACTGCTGACGGACGTAACCGCGCAAATGTGACCGGTGGGCCCTGAGGGCTGACGCACAAGCCGACACCTCTCAAGCAGGCGCCATGATCGCCCGACAAAATAGGGGTCGCCCGTCCACCGCTCACCTGAAGGACCCGTGCTCCAGTTCATCGCGCAGCTCGACGTCATCTCGCCGGAGGCGCTGACGATCCTCTGCCTTTTGACCGCGGTGGCGTTAGCGCTGACCCTTCGTGCGGTCATCCGCCGGCGTAAGCGCTGGCCGCTGCGCGTCGGAGTCGGCGGCGTGCTCGTGCTGGTCCTCGGCACTCTGACGGCCGCCGACTTCGTCAACGCGCATTACGCGTACCTGCCGATGGTCAGTGACGTGGCGGACGTGCTCACCGGCGATCAACAGTGGATCGCCGCGGATCGCCTGGGTCACCTCTCGCCGGAGCAGGAGCGCAACGCCGAGGTCCGCGGCGCGGTCGTACGCGATGGACTGTCGGCCGACCCGGCCAACAAGCTCGGTCGTACGCACATGGTCGTCTACCTGCCGCCGCAGTACTTCCGCGAGCCCACCACGCGCTTCCCCGTGGTCTACCTGCTGCACGGCTCGCCCGGGCGGCCCGCCGACTGGTTCCACGCCGGCCGGGCCGACACGATCGGCCTGAAGCTCGCCCGTGACGGGCACCCGGCCATCCTGGTCGCCGCCCAGCTGAGCCGCTCGTGGACCGATGACTCCGAGTGCGTCGACGGGGTCCGGCAGAAGATCGAGTCGCACGTGTTCGAGCAGGTCATCCCGACGGTCGACCGCACCTACCGGAGCCTTCCGCTGCGCGACAAGCGGGTCTTCGCCGGGATGTCCGCCGGCGGCTACTGCGCGCTCAACCTCGGCCTGCGCCACCGTGACACGGTCGCCACGGTCGTCGACCTGTCCGGCTTCACCAAGCCCACGTACGAGGGCGGCGCCTATAAGCTCTTCGGCGCGAACACCCCCGAGTCGGCCGCCCTGGTCCGCAGCAACAGCCCGGCTGAGTACGCCGCCGACCTGCCGCGCTCGCCGCGTACCCGGATCTGGCTCGACAGCGGATCCGAGGACGGCACCGTCAAGCGTGAGATGAGCGAGCTCGCCCCCGGACTGCGGGAGCGCGGCATCGACGTCTCGATGCACGTGCGGCCCGGCGGACACACCTACCGGGTGTGGACCGCCGCCCTCGCGCAGGCGCTGCCCTGGGCCCTGTCCGACTTCTCGTAGCGCACGTCAGTCCGGGTCTACGCTCCTCCCATTCCGGCGCCGGCACGCTCGGCCCGACCCAGGGAGCTGCTGATGAGCGATCACGACGTACGCATGGTCGTGCTGTCCACCGACGACCTCGACGAGTCGATCCGCTTCTACACCGAGACCCTCGGCATGACGCTGAAGTTCCGCGACGGTGCGCACTACGCGGCGCTCGACGGCGGGTCGATCACGCTCGCCTTGGCGACGTCGGTCGACCACCCGATTCCCGGTCAGGTCGTCGTCGGGGTCAAGACCGCCGACGTCGACGCGGCGGCCAAGGCGGTCGAGGAGAACGGCGGCGCCATCGTGCGCGGCCCGTACGACGACGCCCACGAGCGCCGGGCCGTGGTCTATGACCACAAGGGCAACGGCCTCGTCTTCTACAGCCCGCTCGCGCGCTGACCGCTCGGCCGTGACGAGCCGACTGGATGCGCTGTGCCTCGACGCCGAGGATCCCGCCGGTCTCGCGCTTTTCTGGGCCGGGCTCCTCGACTGGCACCCGGACGACGACCCGATCGCCGACGCCGCGCTGCACGCGGATGACGAGACCGGCTTCCGGCTCGTCTTCGTCGCGGCACCTCAGCCGAAGACGACGAAGAACCAGGCGCATCTCGACCTGACGAGTGCCACGGCCGCCACCCAGCAGGAGACCGTCACCCGCGCCCTCGACCTCGGCGCCCGCCACATCGACATCGGTCAGCGCCCGGAGGAGGAGCACGTCGTGCTCGCCGATCCGGAGGGCAACGAGTTCTGCGTGATCGGAGCCGGTAACGCGTTCCTGGCGGACTGCGGCTTCCTCGGCGCCGTGGCCTGTGACGGGTCTCGGCAGGTCGGCTACTTCTGGAGTCAGGCGCTGGGGTGGCCGCTGGTGTGGGACCAGGATCAGGAGACGGCGATCCGCTCGCCGCACGGCGGTCCGAAGCTGACGTGGGGAGGCCCGCCGGTCCCGCCGAAGCTCGGAAGGAGCCGGCTGCGCTTCCTGCTGGCGGTGCCGGACGGGGAGCCGGTGGATGCCGAGATCACCCGGCTGACGGCGCTGGGTGCGCGGCCTGCGGACGGTGGCGACCCTTTCGGTGGGGTTGCCCTGACGGACCCGGACGGGAACGACTTCTGCCTCATCCGGGCTGCCGAGAGCCCCGGGCGACCCAGCGGCGGGTGAGCTCGACGAGCGTGGCACCGGCGACGCCCGTGACCAGGGCGGCCAGCACCCGCGTCGGGGTCGGGTGCAGCAGGTAGATGCCGGTCGCAAGCGGGGGGATCAGCACGATGCCGGTCACCACCGCCGCCATGATCGCGACGAGCGCGAGCTTCCACCCGGCCAGCGGACGCGCGACGGTCAGCAGGGTCCAGAGCGAGCAGATCAGGACGGCGAGCGTCGCGACAGTGCGCCCGCCGGTGACGCCGGCTGCCGGGTCCAGCGCGCGGAACACCGAGTAGCCGGTGAACGCCGACGCGCCGATCACCACGCCGACCGGGATCGAGAAGCGCAGCACCCGCACCAGGAAGCCCGGCACGTAGCGGCGCCGGTTGGGCCCGAGCGCCAGGAAGAAGGCGGGGATGCCGATCGTGATGTTGGAGATGAGACTGAGCTGGATCGGGGCGAGCGGATACGCCGCCGCCGTCACCACGACGATCAGTGCCAGCACCAGCGAGTAGACGTTCTTGACGAGGAACAGGCTCGCTGCGCGTTCGATGTTCGCGATGACGCGGCGGCCCTCGGCGACGACGTCCGGCAGGTGGGAGAAGCGGCCGTCGAGCAGGACGAGCTGCGCGACACCGCGGGCCGCCGGTGATCCGGTGCCCATCGCGATGCCGATGTCGGCCTCCTTGAGGGCGAGGGCGTCGTTGACGCCGTCGCCGGTCATCGCCACCACGTGCCCCTCGGCCTGCAGGGCGCGAACCAGCGCCCGCTTCTGGTGCGGGGTGACCCGGCCGAAGGCGCTGTGCCCGGCGAGTGCCGTACGCATCGCGGCCGCGTCCCCGGGGTCGTCGGCGCTCGTGCAGGCCGGCAGGCTTCGGGCGTCCCGCGCATCAGCGGGGCCGGTCGCGCCGGGCACGCCGACGGCCGCGGCGATGGCGCCGACCGTACGCGGGTTGTCGCCGGAGATGACCTTCAGCGCGACGCCCTGCTCGACGAAGTAGCGCAGCGTCTCCGCGGCGTCCTCCCGGATGCGCTCGGCCAGCACGACCAGTGCCTGCGGGTGCAGCCCGGCCGGGAGCACCGGGTCGTGCAGGTCCTGATCGGCCAGGTCACCATCGGCCCGGGCGAGCAGCAGCACCCGGCTGCCGAGCGTGGCGATCGCATCGGCCTGCCGGCGCACCTCGCCGGCGTCCGGCAGCAGCACCTCCGGAGCCCCGATGACCCAGACGCCGCTCCCGGCCGCGGCCACCGCTGACCACTTGCGGGCGGAGGAGAAGGCGATCTCGCCGGTGCGCTGCCAGTCGCCGGCGAAGTGCGGCGCGAGCGCGGCCGTCGTGGCGTTCACCTGCTCGGCTCCCGCACTCAGGGCCAGCGCCTGACCAACCGCGGCCGCGCCCGCCTCCGGCAGCAGGATCAGCCTGTCGAACTCGATGTCGCCGTGGGTCAGCGTCCCGGTCTTGTCCAGGCAGACGACGTCGACGCGGGCCAGCACCTCGACGGCTGCGAGCTCCTGCACCAGCGTCTGGCGTCGGGCGAGTGAGAGTGCCGCGATGAAGAACGCGATGCTGGTCAGCAGCACGAGGCCCTCGGGCACCATGCCGACGAGGGCGGCGACGGTGCCGGTCACGGCGTCCTGCCACCGCGGGTTGTCGGCGCTGCGGAACTGGCTCCACAACAGCAGCGGGCCGACCACCAGCATCATCAGCGAGATCCAGCGCAGCAGCTGGTTGGTGGCGTGCACCAGCTCGGACTGCACGAGGGTGAAGGTGCGGGCCTGCGCCCCGAGCTTCACCGCATACGCGTCCGCGCCGACCGCTGTCGCCTGGAAGCGTCCGGAGCCGGCCACCACGATCGACGCCGACCGCACGTCGTCGGACACCCGCTTCGCGATCGGGTCGGACTCGCCGGTCAGCAGCGACTCGTCCACCTCGAGGCCCGCAGATGCGAGGACGACGCCGTCGACCGGGATCTGGTCGCCCGTCCGCAGCTCGAGCAGGTCGTCGATCACGATGTCCGCCGCGTCGATGTCGGCTGCGACCCCGTCGCGAACGGCGCGGGCGTTCGGCGCGTTCAGCACCGCGAGCCGGTCCAGGATCCGTTTGGCCCGCACCTCCTGGATGACGCCGATGGCGCTGTTGGCCAGGATCACGAAGCCGAAAAGACCGTTCTGCCACTCACCCGTGATGAGGATGACGACCAGCAGGCTCACCAGCAGGCCGTTGAACGGGGTGAGCACGTTGGCCCGAAGGATCTGCACGGGCCGGCGGGTGGTGGCTGTCTCGACGGCGTTCGTCCGGCCGGTCGCGACCCGTTCCTGCACCTGCGCGCTGCTGAGCCCGTCGACGACGGGCGTCACGACACCGGCAGCGCAGGTTGCACGACGGGCGGTGCGGGGTCGCCGACGCGGCGCTGCAGGTGGCGCTGCCGCATGGTGCGGTAGCGGTCGTACAAGGTGATGATCAGGCTGATCAGCAGCACGAAGAAGAGCACGTTGATCGGCTTGGCGTCGGCGCGCAGCCGCCCGCGCAGCAGCGAGAAGGCCAGCACGGTGCCGGAGTTGATTGCCGCCATCACCACGAATTGGCTGAGCGTCGTGCGCCAGCGCGCCCCGCGCTGAGCCAGCACATGGCTCACGGTCGCGTTCACCACGACGAAGACGATCACGCCGACGACGATCTGGGTGTTGGTCGCGACGACGTGCAGCACGTGCCCGAAGATCACCGAGATCAGGCCGGTGAGCACGATCTTCTCGAAGACGCTCGACCAGAACGGCAGCCGGCGGAATTCGGCTGGCCGCGGCCAGGCGGTGTCGGAGGCGGCCAGCCGGGCATCGACGCGCCAGCTGAGCGTCCAGTCCGGGTCGGGCAGCCAGCGCAGGCTCAGCGTGGCGGCGAGGACCAGCAGCAGCAGCAGGCCGGCTGCGGCGAGCGCCGCGTACGGGTACTCGCCGGCCCAGTCGGTGACGTCGAGGTCGGCGACGTGGATCCACCACTCCTGCGGCAGCTTCACGAAGATCCAGATGCCGGCGGCCAGCAGCACGAGGGAGCGTTTCGACAGCCGTGTCGGGTCCCAGCGCAGCCGGATTGCCTCGTACGCGATGAAGAAGTACTCGAACGTGTTCGGGAAGATCAGCAGCAGCGCACCGGCGCCGGTGAACTCGAAGGCGACCACGCCGATCAGCCGGTAGTACCAGAGGAAGCGGCCGATCTGGAACGCGACCGGGTCGGTCCAGTTGCGCATCGTCGAGGCGTACGCGACGACGAGGTAGTAGATGTCCAGGGCCTTGTCGTAGTCCTGGTAGTTGTCGGGCAGGCCCCCGAAGGTCTGGAAGATGGTCTGGTCGGCGGCGTCGATCACCAGCGCGGCCAGGATGCCGGGCAGCGGGTAGCGCGGGATGCTCAGCGGGATCAGCAGTCGCAGCGCGACGACCGCCAGGAAGACGCCGCTCACGGCACGCTCACCGGCGTCCCCGGCAGCGGGACGAGTGCCCCGGTCGCCGGCGACCGCGCGGCCACGGCAGCGGCGAACCGGTCCGGACGCTGCCGGTGCCACAGCGGCTTCAGCAGGCTGCGGGTGCCGGGTACGGCGAAGGTGCCGTAATGGATGGGCATCGTGAACCGCGGGGCGATGAGTGCGCAGGCCGCGGCAGCTTCGCCGGAATCCATGTGCTCAGGACCGAGCGTCACGCCCCAGCCGCCGATGGGCAGCAGGGCGAGATCGACCTCGCCGCGCAGGTCTGCCATCGCGTCGAACAGGCCGGTGTCACCCGCGAAGTACACCGACCGGGTGCCCTGGACGAGATAGCCGACGGCGGTGCCGAGGAGGTCGGACCGCCAGCGTTCGCCCGGGTGGACGGCGGAGAAGGCGGTGACCGTGACTGGTCCGAACGACGCGGTTTCCCCGACCGGCAGCTCCGTCACATTGCTGAGCCCGGCGGCGCGCAGCAGCGTGCCCGTGCCCGGTGCGGTGACCACCTCCGCCGAGGTCTGCAGCTGCCGTAAGGACGGCAGGTCGAGATGGTCGTGATGCGGGTGGGAGATGAGGACGAGGTCGACGCCCGCGTACGAGGTCGGGGGAGGGAGGTCACCGGTGCGGCGCAACGGGCCGATCCACCGGCCGAGTACCGGGTCGGTCAGAATGACCCTGCCGTCGATCTCGAGCCGGCAAGTGGCATGACCAAGCCAGTCGACAGTCAAGGGGGTAGGCAGTGCGTCCTCCGTGCGATCGTCGTCCACCTTGTGTACCGGTTGACGTTTACCCGTTGACCGGTCGGCGCGCGTGGATCAGCCCGAGATGATCTCGGCACGGGCCAACGCCGCTGCCCCGACCACCCCGGCATCGTCACCGAGCTCCGACACCAGGAAGGTCAGGTCGGGATCCGGGTTGAGCATCCATGGCTCGGCAGCTCTGGCGATGCGATCGGCGAGGGACTGTCCGAGCTTTTCGGCGAGTCCGCCGCCGATGACGACCGTGTCGAGGTCGAGCAGGTTCACGGCCGAGCCGACCGCGATCCCGACGGATTCGACGGCCAGGTCGAAGAGCTCGACGGTGAGCTCGTCGCCTTCGTCCAAAGCCCGGGCCCACACCTTGGACGTGAACGTCGACTTGCCCTCGTCGTCGCGGATCTCGTGCAGTGAGGTGTGCCGACCGGCATCCACCATGGCCTGCACGGCGCCGGTCATCATCCGCCGGCCCGCGTACGCCTCGACGCAGCCGCGCCGCCCGCAACTGCACAGCGCGCCACCGGGTCGGATCGAGACGTGACCGATTTCGCCGGCCGCGCCGCGGGCTCCCGTGAAAGGGCGGCCGTCGAGGATGAGGCCACCACCGATGCCGGTGCCCATCCAGATCCCGAGCACGTTGCGCTTGCCCGCGGCGGCTCCGGCCACCCATTCCCCGAGCAGTCCGACGTTGGCATCGTTGCCGAGCGCAACCGGCAGACCCAGTCGGGTTCGAAGGTCCTTGCGCAGGTCGATCCGGTCGTGCCAGCCACCGAGGTTGGGGACGGTCAGCACCTCCCCCTGATGGACGACTCCCGGGATGCCGACGCCGACGGCGATCGGCTCGTCGTCCAGCGATGAGAGCAGATCGGCGATGGTCGCCACGACCTCGTCCGGACCACCGGTGGGGGTCGGCGCCTTCGCTCGGGAGACCACCTCGTGATCGGGCCTCACGAGACCGACCTCGATGTTGGTGCCTCCGACGTCCACCCCGGCCACCAGTGACTGATCAGACATGTCGCAACTTTCCTTCTTGTGCACCGACGACTCCATGGCCGCCGATCGGGTCCGGCGCGGCGCTCCCGTAGGGGCGATCTCAGGCCACGGGTCCGGTCAGGCGAAGCTCGGGCAGGCCGACGATGTCGTACGTGGCCGAGGCGATGCCGATGCCGGCGTCATCCAGCCCGGCGAGGACGTCACGGCTGATGCGGTCCTTGATCTCGCGCACACCCCGATGCGGGACCAGGAACCGCAAGGAGAGCTCCAGCCAGTTGTCGGTGATTCGCCAATAGACGCTGGGGTCGAGCGAGGCGTCGGCCAGGGCGTAACGCAGTCGCATCTCTGCCAGGGCTTGCTCGGCCTCTGAGTCGTCCACGACCGCATGGGCCCGGGCGGCGTCGAGCAGGATGCTTTCGGCCCGCTGCCGGTCGGCGTCGTACGAGATCGGCAGCACGATCTCTTCCCAGAGGTACGGGAATTGCCGGGTGTAGTTGTACACCGGGTCGGTGAAGATGACGCCGTTCGTCACGGTCACGAGCCGGCCGGTGTACTGGCGGGAATTCACCCACACGGCGGGGTCGGTGCTGGACACCGACGGCGGCTGGCCCATCTCCATGATCGTGGTCTTGAGGAACCCGAGCCGGACCACGTCGCCGCGTACCCCCCCGAGGGTGATCCGGTCGCCGACCGTGAAGGTGTCTCCGCGCAGGATGACGAAGTACGCGGCCAGGGCGGTGATCACCTGCTGCAGCGCAAAGGCGAGGCCGGCGCTGATCAACCCGATCGCGGTGGTGATGTTGGTGCCCGGGGTCACCCAGATCGACACGATGCCGAGGATGAGCAGCACCGCGGTCAGTACCTGCAGACCCTGCCGTGTCCAGAAGCGCCGCGGGTCGGCGACCTCGCCGCCGAGCACCCGGCGCAGAAGCATCAGCACCAGGAACCGCAGGCCGAGCACGATCACGACGAGACCGATGGTGAAGAGCAGCTTCACGCCGGTCGAGCTGCTGAGCCCGACGAGCGTCACTCCGAAGATCTTGACGGGGCCGCTTGCTTCAGTGATCACCGTTGACGTCGGGATTTCGGCATGGGTTCTGTTCCTCTCATGCGGTCGCCGTCGCCGGCGGCCAGCTGTGGCGAAGCGCGGCACGCACCTCGGTGCCCAGCACCTCCAGGCGGTGCCGCTCCTCCGCGTCGAAGTCCTGCTGGCCGGCGGTGGCCTGCAGGCGACGTAGCTGCACCTCAACCGCGTCATGGTGCGCCGGCAGTGAGACCCGCCAGGCGAGGGACCGGAGCAGCTCGAAGAGAGCCGTGACGACGTTGGGGTCGGCAGCGCCATAGCGGCGCGGCTGACCGATGGTCAGCTCGAGCAACTCCGCGAGGTCGGGTCGGCGGAGAATGACGCGGACGACTCCGTCGTCGTCCGTCATCATGTGGGGTCCCAGCCGGTAGCCGGTGAGCCCGCAGAGCAGGGCGCCGCTGTGGCCGAGCGCATGCACCGCCGTTGTGGGGTCGTTGATGCCCGGGGACAGCGCCTTGTTGGCCACATCGGTGAGCTGACGCAGGGCGAAGCCGATGTCCTGCGCCGACGTGCGTTCGAATCCGACGTGGACCGACTCGTGGACGCAGTCGCTGACCGCGCTGAACTGATCCTCACCCAGCAGGTGGCCACTGCGGGACCAGACGAAGGCGAGGGGGGTGTCGGCGATGAGCAGGTTTCCCGGCATCGTGTCGATCTGCAGGACGGCGTCAGCGTCGATGGCCGCCCGGAGCAGCTGACCTTCCTCCACCGCGGTCAGGAAGCCGGACGACGTGGCCATGACCAACCATGCGGTGGCCGGCGGCTCCGGGATCGAAGGAGCCTCCGCGGAGCCTTTCCGCTCCACGAGCATGATGCCCGCGGTTGCTTCGGCCTCGGTGTGGACGGTGCGCAGCATCGTCTCCACGCGGATCTGGCGGGCCAGATGGGCGAGGAAGAGCACCAGGGAGATGGCGCTTGCCAAGGTGAGCACGTACGCCACCGTGACGGAGATCTGCGGGACGAAGACCGTGCGGCCGTCGCCTTCGGACCGCACGGTGCGCATCACCGTCAACGTGTAGACGAAGGTGGCCAGGAAGATCCCGAGCGTGACATGCACGAAGCGGTCGCGGGTGAAGGTGCGCAGCAGACGCGGTGAGAACTGGCTGCTGGCCAGCTGCAGGGTGACCACGGTGAGCGAGAAGGTCAGGGACGTGACGGTGATGAGTGACGAGGCGATGGCGCCGAGGACCGAGCGCGCAGCGTCAGCTCCGCCGCTGAACAGGTAGTCCGTCAGAGCGGAGGGAAGGTGGTCGTCGATCCTGGCGTCGAGCCGGGTCAGGCCGACGCCGAAGACGATGGCGACAACGATGCCCGCAACCGGCAGCGGCCAGAGCTGCGTGGCCATGGTCTCGACGAGAGTGGCCCAGCGCCTTTTCCATGATTTGGTCGTGGTCACGCGGCCATCCCCGTCGTTCCACGGACGTGAGCCGGGATGGCAGGGCAGTCGATCCGCTCGTGGACGGTGAAGGCGGTCACGGACCGATCAGCTGGCTCACCCTTGATCCGCTTTGGACGAACCGGCCTCGAGTGAGTCGCCGGTGGGCAGCTCCTGGTGACCACCGAACTGCTGGCGCATGGCCGAGAGCAGCTTGTTCGCGAAAAGGTCCTCGCCGCGGGAGGCGAACCGCTCGAAGAGGGCCGCCGACAACACGGGCGCGGGTACGCCGACGTCCACGGCCGCCTTGACAGTCCAGCGGCCCTCACCCGAGTCCGAGACCCGGCCGGCAAGGTTGTCGAGGTCCGGGTTGGATTGCAGCGCGGCCGCGGTCAGGTCCAGCAGCCAGGACGAGATCACCGATCCGCGCCGCCAGAGCTCCGCCACCTGCGGAACCGGCACGTCGAACTGGTAGAACCCCGGGTCCTCGAGCGGCGCGACCTCGGCCGAGTGCTCGGTCTCGCGGGTGCCGACATCGGCGTGATCGAGGATGTTCAGCCCCTCGGCGAACGCGGCCATGATCCCGTACTCGATGCCGTTGTGCACCATCTTCACGAAGTGGCCGGCGCCCGACGGGCCACAGTGCAGATAGCCCTGCTCCTCCGGAGCGAGGTCGCCGGTGCGTCCCGGGGTGCGATCCAGCTCGCCGGGACCGGGGGCGATGGTCTTCAGCAGCGGCTCGATCGTGTTGAAGGCCGACGTGTCTCCGCCGACCATCAGGCAGTAACCCCGCTCGAGGCCGAAGACGCCACCGCTGGTGCCGATGTCCACGTAGTGGATGTTCTGCTCGCGCAGCTTGGCGGCCCGGCGGACGTCATCGCGGTAGTTGGAGTTTCCGCCGTCGATGATGATGTCGCCCTCGTCGAGCAGCTCGGCGAGCTTGTCGACGGTCTGGCCGGTGATGCCGGCCGGGATCATGACCCAGGCAACCCGGGGCTTGTCCAGCTTGGAGACGAAGTCCTCGAGCGTGTTTGTGCCCGTGGCTCCTTCTTCGGCGAGCCCATCGACGGATTCGCTGCTGACGTCGTACACGACGCACTCGTGTCCGTCGTTCATGAGGCGTCGCACGATGTTGGCACCCATGCGGCCGAGCCCGATCATTCCAAGTTGCACGCTGACGTGCTGCCCATGCGTACCCGCCGGAAAACGATGAGTGTCCTGCGAAGGCGTTTCGTTCATGCCGCCCGAGCTGCCGGCGGCCCATGGTCAGCTCGGCTGGTTCGATGCCCGGTTGCTCGCAAGGCGCGTCGACTGCAGTCTTCCCGCCTCGATCTGCTCGGCCGGTTGCGGTCGGGCGAACCAGAAGCCCTGCGCCGATTCGCAGCCGAGTGCGCGCAGCCGCAGCAGCTGCTCCGGGCGCTCGACGCCCTCGGCGATGACGCGGAGGTCGAGTGTGTGCGCGAGGTCGACGATGGCCGATAGCAGCTGCCGCGCCGCCGGTTCGGTGTCGACGGCGTCCACGAACATCCGGTCGATCTTCAGCGTGCCGAGCGGGATGGTCTGCAGATGGGCGAGGGAGGAGTAGCCGGTGCCGAAGTCGTCGAGGGCGAGCAGCGCACCGGCGGCACTGAGGCGGCGGCACACGGCCGTGGTCTCCGCGCTGTTCTCGACCAGGCTCGATTCGGTGATCTCCAGGACGAGGCGTCCGGGGCCGAGGCCGTGGCGCGCCAGCAGTCGTTCGACCCGCACCGGGAAGCCCCGGTCGCGCAGCAGCGGGGTCGGCACGTTGACGGCCATCGTCAACCCGGGCGATGTCTGCGACCAAGCCGTCAGCTGGGCGCAGGCGCGTTCGAGCATCAGGTCGGTGAGCTCCGAC
The DNA here is from genome assembly GCA_965199805.1 of Frankiaceae bacterium. Taxonomy (GTDB): domain Bacteria; phylum Actinomycetota; class Actinomycetes; order Frankiales; family Frankiaceae; genus DATAZK01. The sequence goes on from CBDATO010000001.1 coordinate 3,280,451, forward strand.
ATGAGTCCCTGCCGCTCCGCCAGCGCGATGAAGGTGACGGGCGCGATCACGGCACCGTCGTACGTCCAGCGGGCCAGCGCTTCGTAGCCTTCCACCTCGCCGGAGCCCAGCGAGACGACCGGCTGGTACGCGATGCCGAGGCTGCCGTCGTGGATCGCGGTGGCCAGTGCCGCACCGAGCTCGAAGTCGCGGTAGCGGTCGAGGTCCATGCCGGCCCGGTGCAGGGCGATGTCGTTCTTTCCGGTCCGCTTCGCGTGGTACATCGCGACGTCCGCGTTCGCCATCAGCTGGCCGCTGGTCGGCGTCGCGTCGGTCGGCTCCACGGTCGCGATGCCGATGCTCGCGTGCACCAGCGTGTCGTGTCCGCTGAGCGTCACCGGCTCCTGCAGCACCTCGCGCAGCCGGGCGGCCAGCGCGGCGGGCTCGCCGCCGTCCTCGATGAGCACCGCGAACTCGTCGCCGCCGAGCCGGGCCAGGGTGTCGCCCGGGCGCAGTGCACCGCGCAGGCGATCGGCGACCCGGATCAGCAGCTCGTCGCCGCTGGCGTGCCCGAGGCTGTCGTTGACCAGCTTGAAGTCGTCCAGGTCCAGGAAGAGCACGGACACCGCGCGCAGGTCGCGCCGGTGCAGCTCGAGCGCGTGCCCGAGCCGGTCGGTGAAGAGGGAGCGATTCGCGAGGCCGGTGAGCCCGTCGTGGAACGCCTGCCGGGTCGCGGAGGCGGCGAGCTCCCGGTTGTCGCGCAGCACGAGCAGTTGGCGCGCCATCAACGCGAACATGATGAGGGCGGCGGCGATCAGCGAGACGTCGTCGCGGTGGTCGCCGCGCACCTGGTAGACGGTGATGGCGAGGCCGAGCACTCCCGGCACGTACGGCAGCAGCAGCTGGGTGTTGGCCACCGACGTGAGTCGCGCCGGCCCGTCCTGTCCGCTGCCCCCGTCGCGCGCGGCGGCCACCGCGACGAGGACGAAGCCGGCGACCCAGCCGGCATCGATCCAGTTGCCGTTGCCGAAGCTGCCGGAGGCGGTGAGGTAGGCGAAGCCGCTGTCGGCGACCGATAGCAGCCCGAAGCCGCAGGCCAGCAGGCCGAGCCCGAGCCGTTCGGCCTGCGCCGTGTGGGTGACCACCACCAGCGTGACGGTGAGCAGAAGAAGGTCGCCGATCGGATACGCGAGCGCGACCGTGAGGGCAAACGACGAGTCCGCCCCGGCCGAAAGAACGTGGCCGAACGCCGTGACCCACGTGATGATGAACAGCGACGCAGCGACCAGGACGCCGTCGAGCAGCATGCGCAGCCGGCCGCGACCGTCCAGCCCGGCAGCCGGCCTGACGAGCAGACCGGTGAGTGCAACCACCGGCAGGGCGAGGAAGCCCACGTCGGCGACGGACGGGAACGGCACTCCGTCGTGCCCGACGAGCTCGTAGTACGACCAGACGGCCTGACCGGCGGCCCAGCAGCCGGTCCCGGCGCCGATCAACGCCCACGACAGCCGAAGCCGGTGCCGGGAGACCACCGCGCGCCTGAGCGCGAAGCCCGTGGCGACACCGGCGGCGAGCAGCTCGCCGAGGTCGTCGACCAGATCGGTGGCGTAGCGGCCGCCCCACTCCCGCTGCACGTCGACGGCGAACAGGACGATCGCGAGCGCGCCTGCGGCGGCCAGGACCCACCGTCCACGCATGCATGTCCTCCCGTTCAGGTGTCGACGTTGCATCGACGGCGGTCCGGGGGACGTGCATCACCGGAACGGGTGACGGCCGGACGCCGCGGTCCGGCGAACGGGTCTGAGTGCGTACGTGGCGGGGCATGGCTCCCGTCGGGACGTCACGACAGCAGGGGGAACGCATGGCGCTGGACACGAACACGCTGGTGGCACGGGCACAGGAGCTGGGCCGGTTGCACGCCGAGGGCCGCCCGCTGGTGCTCCCGACCGTCTGGGACGCCTGGTCGGCGCGTACCGCCGTGGCGGCCGGTTTCACGGCGCTGACGATCGGCAGCCACCCGCTGGCCGACTCCCGCGGTGCCGAGGACCACGAAGGACAGAGCTTCGACGAGGTCGTCGATGCCGCCCGGCGGATCATCGCGGCGGTGGACGTGCCCGTGTCGCTCGACCTCGAGGCCGGCTACGCGCAGAGCCCGGCCGACCTCGTCGCCGGCCTGCTCGAGGCGGGCGGCGTGGGGCTCAACATCGAGGACACCGTGCACTCCGACGGCGGCCGCGTCCGCACCACCGAGGAGCACGCCGCCTACGTCTCCGGGCTCCGGTCCGCCGCCGACGCGGTCGGGGTGCCGGTGTGGATCAACGGCCGTACGGACCTCTTCCTGCACGCTGACGACGCGGCCGCCGTCGCGGACGAGGCCATCGCGCGCATGCAGGCGCTGGTCGCGGCAGGTGCCGACAGCGTCTACCCGGTCAAGATTCAGGACAACGACGAGCTGCTCACGGCCGTCGTCGCCACCGTGGACGCGCCGGTGAACAGCACCGCGCACCCGGTCAAGCACTCGCTGGAGCGCTTCGCCCGGCTTGGGGTCCGCCGGGTCACCAACGGGCCGCTGCTGCAGTCGGCGCTCACCGACGCGATGACGTCGATGCTCACCCCCTGGCGCGGCTAACCCGCCAGATCCTCACCCGTCGGGGCGGTCGTCCGGAAGACCGGCCACCCGATCTCGGTCCGCCACGCCGACTCCTCGCCGGTGTCGCGCGGTCCCACCCGGTAGGTCTCGTGGACGGGGCCGGACACCGCGAGCTGCTGGTCGGCCACCCACGCACCCAGGGCGCCGTACGTGACGTCGATGTCGGCATGCGACCCGCGGTGGACGGCGATCGCCAGCTCCGCGGCAGGGATGTCGAACGGCGCGACCCGTCCGGTACGCGGCACCTCGGCGACCGCGAGGAAGACGACGGCCCGGCCCCGCTCGTCGGTGAAGAGCTCGTTGTCGTAGATGCCGCCGGGGGCGTCGTCCTCGGTCAGGCGCAGCGCCTCGAGCTCGGCCATGGCACCGGCGTACCAGGTCAGCACCTCGGTCGAATCCACCACCGCGCTGATGGCCGCCACCGTTCGAGCCGGGATCGCCCGCAGCGAGACCTCGAGTGCCGGGGAGTCGGGCTGAGCAGCCGCTGCAGGGCGACGACGGCCGACTGCGTCTGGGTCAGCTGGTCCTGCAACCGTGCGAGGTGACCGGCGATGAGCTCGGCGCGGTCCTCGACCGGGGCGAGCAGCAGCGAGCGGATCTCCGCCACGGGCATGTCGAGCTCGCGGAAGTGCCTGACCACCTGCGCGGTCGGGATCTGCTCCGTCGAGTAGTAGCGGTAGCCCGTCGCCGGGTCGATCCGGTCGGGCACGAGCAGCCCGGCCTCGTGGTAGCGGCGCAGCGTCTTGCGGGTCAGGCGGGTGACCCGCGCGAAGTCACCGATCGTCAGCACGCATTCATCGTGCAGCCTCCCCCTGGGGGAAGGTCCATGCGCTTGACCTTCCCGCAGCGGGAACGCCCACGGTGGCCCACATGGCCATCTCGGAGCAGTTGAACGGACGTACGGCGCTGGTGACCGGCGGGACGAAGGGAGCCGGTGCCGCGATCGCGGAGCGGCTGCGGGAAGCAGGTGCCGACGTCCGCGTCGTGGCCCGCTCACACCCACGCTCCAGCCCCACCCGCTGAGAAAGTGAAACCCCATGAAATATTTCGAGTTCGCCGCCCGGTCCGACACCGAGGCCTACTTCGCACAGTTCACGCCTGACGCGGTGGTCGAGGACGAGGGCACCGAGCGGCACGGCATCTCCGAGATCCGCGCCTGGCGCACCGAGGTGCCGGCGGTCGCGTACGAGCTCCAGCATGTGACCACGAATGGCGACGTCACTGATGCGGCGGTACAGATCTCCGGTGACTTCGCCGGCAGTCCCGTGGTGCTCAACTTCCATTTCGAGTTCGCCGCCGACGACCGGATCGCCGTGCTGCGCATTCGACCCTGACGGAAAGCCCGGGTGGTCTACTGGCCAGATGTCGCTCGACCTGTTCGTGCTCGATCTCGACGTGACGACCACCGCCGAGGTGCTCGCGCAGTGGGATCCGGACGAGACGGATGACGTCCCGCTGACCCCGAAGCTCGCCGCCTTCGTCCGCACCCTCGAGGCGCAGTTCCCCGGTGACACCGACGAGGCCTTCGAGGAGTCGCCGTGGTCGAGCTGGCCGTTGACCCAGCCGGTCATGGGCGGCCGGGGTTGCGCCTTCAACATCCGATGGTCCATGGCGCCGGAGATGGGCGTCCTCATGCACGACCTGTGCCTGGAGCACGGGCTGCTGCTCTACGACCGCGACAACGAGACCCTCGTCCGCCCGCAGGAGCCGATCGGGTCACTGGATGCCGATCCGCCGGCCGCCGACCCGCAGCCGGAGCCGGAGCCGAAGAAGTGGTGGCGACGCGGGCGCTGACCCCGGCGGGTCACCGCGCTTCCGGCATGGCAGGGTCGGTGACCCGGCACGTCGGCCGGGACGGTTCGAGCACCGGTACACGGAGGCGTGATGTCTGATCTGCCAGGCAAGACGGTTGTCATCTCGGGGGTCGGCGAAGGACTTGGCCGGGAGACGGCGCTCATCGCCGCGCGCGAGGGCGGCAACGTCGTGCTCGGCGCGCGTACCGAATCGGTGCTGGCCGCGGTCGCGGACGAGGTGACGGCAGCTGGTGGCCAGGCGGCGTACGTACGTACCGACGTGACGAAGGCCGCCGACTGCCAGGCGCTGGTCGACCTGGCCCTCGAGCGCTTCGGTCAGATCGACGGGCTCATCCACGTCGCCGCGTTCGACTCGCTCTTCGGTGGCCTCGCCGCCGCGGACGCCGACTTCGCCGACTGGAAGTCGATGTTCGACGTCAACCTCTTCGGCACGCTCACCCTGACCCGGTGCGCCCTGCCCGCGCTGCAGGCGACCGGCGGCTCGGTGGTCATCGTGTCGTCGCAGACGCAGCACCACCCGCCGGCCGACGTGCAGCAGATGGCGTACGCGTCGTCGAAGATGGCGCTCACCGGCGCGATGCGGCACCTCGCGCACGAGATCGGCCCGCTCGGGGTGCGGGTCAACGAGATCGCTCCCGGCTGGATGTGGGGCCCGCCGGTCGAGGGCTACGTGCAGATGCTGGCGTCGGGCGCGGGCATCACGCCCGAGGCACAGCTCGAGAAGATGACGGCGCACATGCCGCTGCGCCGCATGGCGACGGACGGTGAGGTGGCCGAGTCGCTGGTCTTCTTCGCCTCCCCTCGCTCGGCGGGCATCACCGGTCAGACGCTGCTGATCAACGCGGGGGAGATCGTCAAGTAGCTGGAGGGGGCCTGCCGCGTTCCATGTCGGGGACGCGGGGCACGACGACGTCACCAGGCAAGACGCGCCTGTCACGCACGTCGATCAGCTGACATCGGCCCGTCACACATCTATCGGGCTCTTCACAGGCGAGGCATGGCTCGCGGCCAGCTGGCGCGTCAAAGGTGCACAGCAAGACGACATGAGGAGGCCGCGGTGACAGGGAACTACCGGACGGGCGTGCCAGGGGCTGCGCACGGACTCACGATGATCATCGACTCGGGGATGCCGCTGGTGGCGTTCGACGATCTGATCGACAGCCACGGTCAGCTGATCGACCTGGTGAAGTTCGGCTGGGGCACCGCGCTGGTCACGCGTGACATCGAGACCAAGGCGGCGCGTTGTCGAGCCGCGGGCATCGGCTGCTACTTCGGCGGCACGCTCTTCGAGCACGCCGTCTGGACCGGTCAGGTCGAGGAGTACCTGCAGCTCGCCCAGGACGTCGGCGTGACCCATCTCGAGGTCTCCAACGGCACGATCCCGCTCAGCCACGACGAGAAGGCCGACTACGTCTTCAAGCTGGCCGCCCGGCACCAGGTCATCGCCGAGGTCGGGTTCAAGGACCAGGCGCGCAGTGAGTCGCTGACCGCGCAGGACTGGGTCGACGCCGTCACGCTCGACATGTCGGCCGGCGCCGCGCTCGTCACCCTCGAGACCCGTGAGAGCGGCCGGTGCGGCATCGCCCGCGACGACGGCACCCTGCGGCGCGACGTGCTCGACGCGCTGCTCAGCCGGGTCGACCCGAAGGCGCTGCTCTTCGAAGCGCCCACCAAGGCCCTCCAGTGCGAGCTCATCGCGGAGGTCGGGCCGGCCGTCAACCTCGGCAACGTCGCCCACACCGATGTGGTCGGCGTCGAGACGCTCCGGCTCGGGCTGCGCTCGGACACCCTGCTGACCCTGCACCCGCACGGACCCGCCGCCAACGTGCACCGGCTGCCCGGTCCCGACCGCACCAACGCCGTCGACTCCGCCGAGTCAGCGGCCTGACCGTGCGCAGCACGAAGGACTCCTTCCACCTCGCGATCCCGGTGGCCGACCTGGACGAGGCCCTCGACTTCTACGTCTTCGGCCTCGGCGCCAAGCTCGCCCGCCGGTATGCCGACCGCATCACGCTGGACTTCTTCGGTGACCAGGTCGTGTGTCACCTGTCCGAGCAGACCCCTGAGGAGCCGGTCATCTACCCGCGCCACTTCGGGGTGACGTTCGCCGAGGCGCCGGACTTCGACCGGCTCGTGCGGCTCGTCGAGCTGCGCAAGCTGCGCGTGATCGCCGGCCCGGCCCTACGCTTCGAGGGCACGGCCGAGGAGCACCGCACCCTGTGCCTGGCCGACCCGAGCAACAACGTGCTCGAATTCAAGACCTACGTTGATCCGCGGATGCAGTACTGATCATGATTCATCTCGTACGCCACGGTGAGAGCGGCTGGAACGCAGTCGGCCGCGTCCAGGGACAGGCGCCGGACGCACCCGGGCTCACCCCGGCCGGGTGGCGGCAGGCGGGCCGGCTCGCCGAGGAGCTCGAGCGTGAGCTCGCCGGCTCGCGCGTCCGCATCGTCTTCAGCGACCTGCTCCGCGCGGTCGAGACGGCGCGTGTGCTCAGCGCTCGGCTCGGCGGCGAGGTCAGCGTCGACGACCGCTTCCGGGAGCTCGACTACGGACAGCTCACCGGCCGGCTGCGCAGCGACCGGTGGGAGGACACGCTGGTCGGAGCCCGCGCCGACGCGGTCTGGACCGACCCGGACGGGTTCGCGCCCAGCGGCGAAAACGTCGAGCAGATGACCCGGCGGGTCGTCGACGCGCTGCACGAGCACCTCAGGGACGTCGCCGACGGCGAGTGCCTGATCGTCGTGGCGCACGGCGGGGTGCTGCGGGCGGCGCAGCGTCTGGCGTCGCACGGCTCCGGTGCGCCGCAGCTGCGCGTCCCCAACGCGTCCGTCTTCCGCCTGCCGACGGAGCTGCTGCCGGTCCCGACGCCGTGACACTCAGCGCCTCCGTCGACGAGCCCGCCGTCCTCGTCCGTCCCGCATCTGAGCCGGCGTCCGCGATTCCGCCCGCGCCCGCCCCCGCAGGCAAGCCGCGCCAGCACGTCCACCAGGTCGATCTCGTCCGGCTCATCACGTTCCTCGCGGTCATCGGCGTGCACTCGCTCGGCGCCTTCGCCGCTGCGGACGACGTCGGCGGCAACGCTGTCCTGGCCGTCCTGCACTACACACGCGAGGCGTTCTTCGCCCTGACCGGCTTCGTCCTGTTCACCACCTATTACGACCGGTCACCGCGGGTGCGCCCGTTCCTGCGTAAGCGGTTCACGCTGGTCGGGGTGCCCTATCTGGTGTGGACGGCGGCCTACACGCTGCCCGGCATCCTCGCCGCCGGTCTCGGCGTGGCCGCGGGCACCTCCGCCATGCTCGGCCACGTCATCCGCGGCGACGGTGAATATCATCTGTATTTCCTGCTGGTCTCACTGCAGGTTTACCTTCTGACGCCGATGCTTCTCCGGTGGATACGCCGGTGCCGTGGTCATCACGGGCTGCTGCTGACAGTCAGTGCCGCGCTGCAGGTCGGGATCGACTGGGTGGTGCTGCACGGCCCGGGGCAGGGCTTCGTCGGCGGCTACCGATCACACGCGTACGTCATCGTGATCACCTACCAGTTCTGGGTGCTGCTGGGTGCGGTCGCAGCCGTACACCGGGTGGAGATCGAGCAGTTCATCGTGCGGCGCTGGCGCTCGCTGACCGCCGCAGTGGTGGCGGTGCTGGCCGCGACGCAGGTGTGGTTCGCCTGGGTGACCTCGCACGGCACGCTGCCGGCGACCGCAGCCGACGTCTTCCAGCCGTGGCTGATCCCGAACTTCGTGGCGGTCATCGTCGCCGTGTATCTGCTGGCGACGGCCTGGGCGCGGCGGCCGCGCCGGCCCTTGGCGAAGCTCGTGACCTTCGGGTCAGCGGCGTCATTCGGGATCTATCTCGTGCATCCGGCGATCCTGGGCTGGCTGGTGCCGCGGCTGAACGAGTGGATGCCGACCTCGCCGATCGGTGTGCGCGCGCTCGTCGCCGTGGTGCTGACGGCGGCGGGTTCGGCGATCTTCGTGGCGGTGATTCGCCGAACACCCCTCAGCCTGCCGCTCTGCGGACGAGAATGGCAGCGACCGGCGTGGTGGACGAAGGCGGCATCGCCCCGGAGCTGACTTGCACCCGTCCTTCCCGTGGGGCGGGGGAGCTGTGAGCGCAGCGCGTCCGGCGTGGCGCCGGCTGTTGGCCCGGTTCTCCCCCGTAATGGCGGTGGTGGTGCTGTTCGCCGCATTGGCCGGTCCGGCCACGAGTGGCGCGGCAGCCGTCTCGTCGAGCACACCGGTGACGACGCTGGTCCGGCAGAGCGTCACGGTCGATGCCGTACGGCGGACCTACCTGCTGGCCGTCCCGTCCGGCACCCCACGCCGGGCGCCGCTCGTGATCGCGTTGCACGGCCTGCACGGCACCGCGCGCTGGATGGCACTGCAGACCGGGCTGCTGACCGAGGCGACCGAGCGCCACGTCGTCTTGGTGACGCCGGACAGCCTGGGCCCGGCCTGGAACGACGGACGCCTCGGCCCGCACGGCCCGGCCGACCAACAGTTCATCCTTGCCCTGATCGGTCAATTGGCCCGTCGCGGGGTGGTTGATCCGCACCGGGTCGTACTCACCGGCTTCTCCAACGGCGCCGAGATGTCCTTGGTCATGGCGGCACGCCACCCGCAGATCTTCGCCGGAGTCGTGGCGGTGTCCGGTCGGCTGCTGGCCGGCCCCGTGGCAGCCCGGCCGGCGGGACCGGTCAACCTCTGGCTCGTGCAGGGGACGCAGGATCCGGTGCAGCCGCTGGACGGCCGTCCGTTCCGCAGCCGGCTGCTGCCCGGTCTGCAGAGTGCCGCGCAGACGGCGGCGGCCTTCGTCCGGGTCAACGGCGACCCGGCGCACCCCACGTGGCAGAGCCGGGCTGGTGGCCGTCAGGCGACGGGACCGCTGTCCGTCGCCACCTATCGCGGCAAGCGGTCCGGTGCCTCGGTCACGGTCGTGACGGTGCCCGGCGGCCGGCACGCCTGGCCCGTGGCCTCCGCGGCCCATGCGGGTCCGAGCCGTGAGCTGGTCGGTTTCTCGGCCTCCGGCCTGGTCATGCAGCTGGCTGCCACGAGCCGTGCCTGAGTTCGGCATCGAGCTCGCGTAGCGCCGGTCGCGAGACCTTGCCGGTCGCGTTCAACGGCATCCGGTCGATCACGCGAATCTCGACCGGCCGGGCCGGGCGGGGGAGCGCCTGCCGGCACACGTCCAGGAGTCGTTCGACGAGGTCGTCGGTCGCCTCGTCGGTCCTCGTGACGTACGCGACCGGCACGGCCGTGCGTACGCGGTCCGGCCGTCCGATGACCGCCACCTCGGCGACCCCGGGCACCGTCCAGAGCGTCTCCTCGACCTCGCGCGGGAAGACCTTCTCGCCGGCGTTGTTGATCACGTCCGTCGCGCGCCCGACCAGGAAGAGGAAGCCGTCCGCGTCCAGGTAGCCGACGTCGCCGGTGTCGAGCCAGCCGCCGGCATCGAAGTTGTGCCCGCCGGAGCCGTCGGCGTAGGCGGCGATCACCTGCGCGCCGCGGATGTGGACATGACCCGGCTGACCGGTGGCGCTGGGGGAGCCGGTGACGTCGCGCACCTCGAGCTCGAGACCGACCGGCTTGCCGACCGAGCCGCGCTTGGCGCCGTGCAGCGGGTTCGCGGTGATCTGACTGGCGGCCTCGGTCATGCCGTACGTCTCGATGACCGGCAGGCTGGCCGCTTCCTCGAAGCGCTCCAGCACCGCGGCGGGCAGGGGCGCCGATGCCGACCGGGCGAAGCGGATCCGGTCGATCCGCGGGATCGGGGCCTGGCTGAGGATGGCGATGACCGCGGGCACCAGGTTGAGCCAGGTGACCTCGTTGTCGCGGGCGCAGCGCCAGAAGTCGCGGCGGGAGAACTTCTCCGGCAGCACGAGGCTGCCGCCGCTCACCAGGCTCGCCAGCAGGCCCACCACCTCGGCGTTGACATGGTGCAGCGGGAGCGGGCACAGGCCACGGTCGGCTGCGGTGAGCTGATGGGCGGCGGCGACGTTGCCCGCCGCGGCCAGCAAGGCGCTCTCGGCCAGCCGGACCGGCTTGCGGGGCCCGGTGCTGCCGGAGCTGAAGAGCAGCAGGCTGCCCGGTCCGGCGCCAGTAGGGCTGGAGGCGGGGCGGTCGGGCAGGTCGAGCGGCAACTGGACGAAGGCGGCCGCGTCCAGCTCGCGTGGGGTGACGACCACCGCCGGTCGGATCCGTTCGAGCATCTCGGCGGTGGGGCCGGCCGGCGCCTGACCGTCCAGCGGGGCGACGTCACGCCCGGCGGCGAGGGCGCCGAGGAAGGCGACCGCGGTCGGCACCGCCTCGCCGGACAGCAGGCACACGGTGCCCGCCGGGCAGTCGGCCAGCCGCGCCGCCCATGCCGCCGCCGCGTCGCGGAGCCGGCCCCGGGTCACCGTCGTCGAGCCCTGCGCGTCCAGCAGGTACGGCTCGTGCGGCGCCCGCCCGGCTCGGTCGGCGATCAGCTGCGCGAGTGTGGCGGCCATGGGTTCAGCCTGTCCGACCCCGCAGATCCCATGCTGGGCCGGTGCTATGAGCGTGCTGTGAAAGGAGCGGACGCGCCTGCCGTCAACCGACCGTCCAGTCGCCCCCGGTGATCGCGGGGGTGTTCAACGCGATGTAGCGCCCGAAGGTGTCGCGCAGGGCGATGTCCCCCACGGTCCAGGTGCCGGCGGCAGCGGTGTCGGGAAGCTGAATCGTGGCGGTCCAGATGCCGTCACGGACGGTGCCGCCGGTCAGCGCGAACGTCGCGTTCGACCACTGGTTGTTCGGGCCAAGGGCGTGCATGTCGATGGTGGTGACGTCGACCTGCGCAGACGTCACGTGCAGCGTGAACGTCTGGGTATGACTCGTGGCTCCGTGCGTACGCACCGCGGAGACGACCCGAGGCGCCGTCGTGACCGGATTGCGGTCGATGACGGTGAGCGGCGTGCTGACGGAGCCGGCGTTCTGGAGCTGGTCACGCGCGAAGATCGACACGTGCCAGCTGCCGGCGGCTGAGCCCTGCGGGATCTCGACGACCGCCCGATAGCGCCCGCTCCCGGGCGCGCCCGTGGGCGATGGTGTGACGAGCTCGCGGACGGCTTCCTGCCGTTGGCCGTCCACGGCCGTCGCCCGGGAGTCCTCGTAGGCGTCGACGAGACTCAGCTCGACCCCACTGCCCTGCTCGTCGATCGTGAACTCGGTGGTGACGGTCGCCGCTGCTGTGCTGACGTCCACGGAGGGCGTGCTGACGATGTCGCTCACGACCGGCGCGGTGTGATCACTCTGGTTGTTGACGACGGTGAACCCGAATGTGCCGGCCGGGAACGGGGCTCCGTTCGCCTGGCCGTGCGAGGCGAAGTCGCCCCTGTTGGTGGCCTTGTCGAGCAGATGGACCATGCACACCGTGTACGCGCCGCCGGTCGTGAACGGCGACAGGTTCATGGTCCTCGTGTAGACGCCGTTCGTCGCCGTGCCGGACGTGAGCAGCAGGTCATACGCCGGGATCGGGTCCCAACGGCCCTGGGCGTCGCAGAACTGCACGGTGACTTCGCTGATGCCACTGACGTCGTCGGTGGCCTCGGCCTGGAGGGTGAGCTCGGTCTGACCGGCGGTGATGTCGATCTGGGGCGTCAACACCTGGAAGCCGGTCAGACGCGGTGGAGTCATGTCGAAGACGCAGTCGCGTGTGCTGCCGTCGGCGGGGTCGAGGTCGCAGCCGTTGACGCCGCTGCCGCCGTCGAGGGTGTCGTTACCGCTCTGACCCTTGAGGGTGTCGTCGCCGCCCTGGCCCTCGAGCACGTCATTTCCCGCCGCGGCGATCAGCCGATCGTTGCCCGCGCCGCCGACGAGGACGTTGCGGGCCGCGTCACCGGTGAGGATGTCGTTGTTCGGTCCGCCGACGAGGTTCTCGACCGACATGTCGATGAGGTCGTGCTCGGACGCGGCCCCGCTGTCGCTGCGTCCGTCGATGCTCGCCGTGACCGGCACGGCGTGGTCGGCGTACGAGACGGTGTCGGTGCCGTTCCCTCCGATGAGCGTGTCCGCCGACCCGCCGCCCAGGAGCGTGTCGTTCCCGTTGCCGCCGGCGAGTCGATCGGCGCCGGGCCCGCCGACGAGGATGTCGTTGCCGTCGCCGCCGAGCAATGTCGAGCCGAGCGCATCGGCGCACATGATGTCGTTGCCGCCGCCACCGATGACCTGATGCAGCCCACCGGTCACGGCGATCACGTCAGCACCGCTCGTGCCCGCGACGACCCTTGGGCTGTGGGTCCCGACGACGATCGTCGCCTTGTGCCCGTAGCAGGAGGCGGCCGGTGTGGCGGGCGCCGCGCAGGCGGCCACGCCTCCCGAGGCCAGCACGACAGCCACCGCTGCTCCGACGAACCTCAACACAGCGCGCTCCCGAAAAGCCGACGATTTCCGTTCACCATGCGCGTCAATCGACGCGCAAGAATCTCTTCAATGCCGTCATTGCGCGGCGCGATTACGCCGTTCGGGTGAATGGCCATGGAAAGCTCAATGCGGGCACATGACTGCGAGGTGCCGGCGGACACGGTCGCCACATCAATTCGGTGCGCCTGCTTGCGGCGGTAGCTGTCAGAAGACGTCGTCCTCCGGTCCGTCGGGCATGGCCCAGGCATGGCCGCAGCGCCGGCAACGATGGCTGGGATCGTCGCCGGTGATCACGCAACCGCCGAAATCGATGTCTTCGCCGGCCTCCGCCATGAACTCCGGCGACGGCAGGCCGTACGCGATCGCCGCTACGTCGCCGGCCCCGCAGGCCGGGCACGACGGGCGGAACGACGCCCGCTGCAGCTGCCCCACCGTGCGGGCGAGCTCGGCGACGAGCCGGACCGGCGCATCCGGGCGCGACCGGTAGGCCTCGACCAGCGACCCGTAGTACCAGAGCACCGACTCGTCCTTGGGCACGTCCGCACCGAACCGATCCCACACGCGCGGGCCGATGGCGAGATAGTCGCTGAGGATGGCCCGGGCGTTGTACAGCTTGTCGGCCACGCTGATCAGCAGGGCGGACCCGGAACAGGTCGCGACGCCGGCGATGTAGCGCTCCTTGCGGATGCGCCAGCCGGGATCGTCGGTCTTGTCCTCCGCCGAGCACTCCCGGACGACGTCGGCGACCCGGTCACCGAAGCGGCTGCGTACGTCTGCCTCGCGGGCCGCGCCGCCCTGGTCCTCGACGACGTCGTGCAGCAGAGCGGCGATCGCCTCGTCCTCGCTGCCGCCCTCCTCGAGCACGACCGACGCGACACCCATAAGGTGCGCCACGTACGGAACCCGCGTGCCCTTGCGCAGCTGACGGTCATGCGCGTCGAGTGCGTAAACGATCGCCTCGTCGAAGCGTTTGCCGAGTAATCCTGATCGAGCCATGTGTGGTTTCCCCCTCGCCAGAACAATAGGACCGAGGTACGACAATTCTGCCGCCTGCGCAGCCCGGTCCGGGTGACCGCGGGACCCGGCCGTAGGGTCCGGACGCATGGCCAGCGACCCGAATTACGCGAACATCGATCCGCGCGCGGAGACCAACGAGACGGGCAAGCCGTTCGTACGGCTCGAGCGCAACGGATACGTCGCCGAGCTGATCCTCGACCGGCCGGAGAAGCTGAACGCGTGGGCGTGGGGGCCGACCAACGAGCTGTGCGCGTTGGCCGACGAGCTGCGCTTCGACACCTCGATCCGCGTGGTCATCCTGCGCGGTGAGGGCCGGGCGTTCTGCGCCGGCGAGGACCTGACACCCAAGACTCACGGCGTGAAGGACCGCCATTCCGGACGCTCGCCCGCGGAGATCGTGCGCAACTCGTACGAGCGGGCGCGCTACTGCTTCGAGCGGTGGGCGGTGCTCGAGCAGCTGCCGCAGCCGCTGCTCGTCGCCGTGCAGGGCTACTGCCTCGGCGCCGGTGTCGAGCTGGCCATGCTGGGCGACATCCGCATCGCGGCCGACGATGCGATCTTCGCGCTGCCGCAGGCGACCATCGGGGTCGGCGTGGTCGGGGGAGCAGACCTGCGTATCGCGGCCGAATGCGGCGCCGGCACGGCCAAGCTGCTCGCCATGACGGGGCGCCGCTTCGGGGCGGACGACGCGCTGCGGTACGGCCTCGTCCAGCAGGTCGTGCCCGCTGCCGAGCTGCTGGCTGCCACGCGGTCGCTCGCGGACGAGCTCGCGGCGAACGCGCCGATCGCGGTGCAGACCATCAAGCGCACGGTCAACCAGTTCGCCCGCCAGGGCTTCGAGGACGCCGGTCGCTACGAGGCGATGGCGAGCTCGCTCGCCTTCGTCTCCGAGGACCTCTACGAGGGCTTCGCCGCGGGGGCGGCCAAGCGACGCGCGGACTTCCAGGGCTTCTGAGGTCAGGGGCGCAGCGTGAGGCGCAGGGTCGTCGTGACGGGTTGCCCGGTCGACGCGAGCAGCTTGACGTCCATCGTGTTGCCCGCGGCGCCGAGTCCGGCGAACGTCCCCTGCCATTCCGCACGTCAATTCCTCCGAATGAGGAATGCGTGAGGCGGGTGGTTCGCGCTGCGTACGAGGGGGGTGGCAGCATGGCAGGCCTTGCGGCCGCACACCACACCGGTCGCCGCTATGCCGACGTCCGACCGGAAGGCACTCCATGACCGCGACCATCGACCGTCCGCAGACGACCAGCGGGCTCCCGACGCTCGAGATCGCCAAGGGGATGCGTGAGCTCGTCGAGGCCGAGGCGCTGAACTGCGAGCAGCTGCGCACCATGTCGCCGGCGGTCGTGCAGGAGCTGTGGTCGAGCGGCCTCATGACCGCGATGAACCCGGTGCTGGCCGGCGGTCTCGAGCCGTCCTTCCGTGACATGATCGAGACCTGGATCGAGATGGCGACCCAGGACGGCTCGTTCGGCTGGATCGGCATCGCCAACCTGCCGTCGTCCGCGGCTGCCGCGGTCTACCTGCCCGACGAGGGATTCGCCGAGGTCTTCGGCTCCGGACGCCAGGTGACGATGGGCGGCCAGTTCGCCCCCAACGGCATGGGCAAGGCGGAGGCCGGCGGCTACCGCGTCACGGGTGCGTGGAACTTCGGCTCCGGCACCGGCCACTCCGAGTACGTCGCCGCCGGTTTCATCCCGATGGTGAACGACGAGATCCAGTGGCTCGAGCCCGGCCTGCCCGACATCCGTGCGGCGATCATCCCGCGCGAGGAGATCACCTTCACCGACGGCTGGCACGTCCAGGGACTCAAGGGCACCGGCTCCTTCGATTACAACGTGCAGGGCGTCTTCGTCCCGGAGTCGCGCCAGTTCCCGCTCTTCAGCCGCGAGCCGCTGCGCGGCAGCAGCCCCGCCTGCCACATGGGCCTCATGGCCATCACCGGCGCCGGTCACGCGGGCTGGGCGCTCGGCGTCTCCCGCGGCATGCTCGACGACCTCGAGGAGCTCGGCCGCTCCCGCGTACGCATGGGTGACGAGTCGGCGCTGATCAACCGTCCCGCGTTCCAGCGCGGCTTCGGCCACCACGACGCGATGTGGAACGCCGCCCACCTGCTCGTGCTCGACGCGTACGAGAGCGGCGAGGCGACGGTGGCCGCCGGCGACCCGCTCACCCCGAAGCAGCGCGCGGCCATGCGCATGTCCGCGGTCTACGCCACCGACGCCTCCCGCACGATCTGCGAGTGGGCGCACCTCACGGCCGGCACCGCGGCGATCCGCGAGGGGTCGCGCCTCGAGCGCGCCTTCCGCGACATCTACACCGGCACCCAGCACGCGTTCATCAGCGACCGCATCGCCATCGACTCGACCCAGGTGCGGCTGGGTCTCGTCGAGGACAAGCGCGGCCTGTAGAGAGTTCAGGCTGTGCGGCGGCGGCCCGACTCGTCAAGGTGGTCGCGCCAGGTGCGCTGCGGGTCCCAGCCGAAGAGGGCCCGGGCGCGAGCGATGGAGTAGCCGCTCGCGTCCGGTCGATCCAGCTCACGCAGCTCGACGTCCGGGTAGCGCGCCCGCACGGCGGCGGCCAGATCACGCCCGCCGATGTTGTCCGGCTGCGCGGCCAGCACCGTCTGGTGACCGGCCGAGTCGCTCTCGACCGTCAGCACGATGAGCTCGGCGAGGTCGTCGAGATCCACGTACGACCAGAACACCACGCTCGGGATCGACGGATCGCGGACGAACGGGCCGAGGTTGCGCTCGTAGTTGCCCGCCCACGCCACCCACGCCGCGCGGATCGAGACAGCGCGGAGGTCCGATCGCACGACCGCGGCGTCGCACAGCTGCTCGCCGAAGTATTTGGCCTGGGCGTACGGGTCGAGCGGGAGGGTCGGCGCGTCCTCGTCGATCGGGCAGTACGGCGGCTTGCGCAGCTCCGGTGACCAGGTGAAGCCGGGCACGCTGTCGCTCGAGACATGGATCAGCCGGCTCACGCCGCTGCGGATGCACGCCTCGATCACGATGAACGTGCTCAGCAGGTTGTTCGCGAAGACGGCGTGCGGCAGGTTCTGCGTCGGCTCCGGGATCGCCGCCGCGTGCACCACGGCATCGAAGCCGGTGATGAGTGCGTACGCGTCGCCGGGCTGGGTGAGGTCGCTCTGCACGTACGCGATCTCGCCGGGCTCACGGCTCTCGTGCAGCGGCCGGCCGAGGTCGGTGCCGACGACGGTGTGGCCCCGCGCCTGAAGAGCTGCCGCAGCGGCGGAGCCGACCTTCCCGCGTACGCCGGTGACCAGGACCCGCTCAGCCACGGGCGTACGCATGCTCGCGAAGCGCCGACTCGTTGACGCTGACCCCGAGCCCGGGCCGGTCGGGGATCGCGATCTGCCCGTCGACGATCAGGTCGAGCTCGCCCGAGTAGTCGCCGGACAGTCCGGCCAGCACCGGCAGCAGGTGGAACGGGAACTCGAAGATGTCGGCGCTGCGGGCGGATCCGGCCAGCTGCAGGCAGGCGGCCATGCCGATCGGGCCGGCGTGGTAGTGCAGGGCGACCCGGGCGCCGTAATGCGCGGCGACCTTGGCCAGCCGGTAGGAGTCGGTGAAGCCGCAGATGCAGGGGTCGGGCTGGATGACGTCGACCTCGCCGCCGGTGAGCACGTCGAGGCCGTCCTCGAAGCTGTAGAGGTGCTCGCCGTACGCGATCGGGACGCGAGACTTTGCGCTCAGCCGCGCAATGGTGCCGTGACGCTTCTGCAGGAACGGCTCCTCGAGCCACGCGACGCCGAGGTCGGCGAGGGCATCGGCCGCCCAGAGCGAGCTCGGCATGTCGAGCCACTCGCTCGCGTCGACCATCAGCTCGCAGCCGGGCAGCCGGTCCTTCAGCTCTCCGAGCGTGCCGATCGCCTGTCGCACGTTCGGGCCGATGCGCATCTTGACCGAACGCACGCCGCGCTCGAGCAGGGGAGCGAGGCGCTCCAGGTGGTAGTCGACCGGATGGTCGTCGAGGAACGGGCTGCTCCCCGCGTACACGGGGATGCGGTCGCGTACCCGGCCGAAGAGCGAGCTCACCGAGCGGCCGGCCTGCTGACCGACGAGGTCCCACAGCGCCATCTCGACGGCGCTGCGTGCCTGGGCGCTGGCCCACTGCTCGCCGAGCTCGCGACGGGTCGCCTGGCGCAGGTCGTCGAGCACCAGCTCGACGGAGTCCAGCGTCCTGCCGACCAGATGCGGCGTGAATGCCTCGGTGACCACCGCGGCGAGCACGCCGGGGTAGGAGATGCCGAAGCAGTCGCAGCTCTCGCCGTAGCCGACGAGTCCCTCGTCGGTCTCGACGCGGACGACGAAGAAGGTCATGGGCCGCAGTGCCGCCTCGTACGCGAGGGGGAGCGGGGTGACGCTGGTGATCTTCACGTGGGGTTCGGTTCCTTCTCGAATGCCGCGGGGCGGCGCTCAGCTGTGCGGGTCGCCGCCGGCCTGCACCACGAGGGCATGGGCATGTCCGCCCTCGGGTGCGCGCCAGCGGTGCAGGACGCCGCCGGGGAAATAGAGCAGGTCACCCGGGGTGAGGTCATGACGGTCGGTGCCGCCGATGTCGACCTCCAGCTCGCCGGAGAGCAGGTAGATGAACTCGGCGGCCTCGTGCTGGAAGTAGCTCTCGAACAGGTGCGACGTGACCATGAATTCGACCGGGTACATGGCCCGGCTGCCGGCGACGAGGGGTCGGGTCCAGCCGAGGTCGTGCGAGATGGCCCCGGCCTCGCCGTTACGGGTGAGCAGCACCCCGTCCGAGCCGTCGTCGGCCGGTGCGCCGGCGAGCAGGCCCGGGGTCGTGGTGCCGAGCGCCCGGGCGATCCGGTGCAGCGATTCCATGCTGGGCCGGGCCAGGCCGCGTTCGAGCTGGCTGAGGAACGGGTTGGACAGCCCGCAGAGCTCGGCCAGCTGCACGAGGGTGAGGCCCTTGGCCCGGCGGCGGCTCCGGATGGCCCTGCCGAGTTGCTCCCCGAGATCGGCCGGGTCCGCGGCGCCGGCGGCTGGTTCACCGTTCACGCCACCATGGTGCCGCCCTGGTAGACCTCTTCCAGGATCTCGTTGGTGAACATGCTTTTGTCGGCCTTGATGCCACCGGCCGCGAGCGTGGCGACGGCCGCGTCCGTCAGCTCCGGGGTCATCCACATCAGGCCGTGCGCCTTGGTGTCGGCGGTGACCATCAGCTGGTTGGTGGCCGCGGCCGACAGCCGCTGCGTCTCCAGGTCGAGGTCCTGGCCCTTGCCGTACGTGTCGACGGTCAGTTTTGCGCCGAGCGCCGGGTCGGCCACCGCGTCCTGCCAGCCCTTGATGTCGGCCTTGAGGAACGACACGATCTGCGCCCGCTTGGCCTTGTCGGTCAGGCTGTCGGCCCGCACCGAGTACGTTGCCGTGGGCAGCTTGTAGCCGTGATCCGCGAGGAGCATCGCCTTCACGTCGACGTCTTTTTCCTGCAGGTGGATGACGTCGTCGTTGGAGTAGCCCCAGAAGCCGTCGACCTGACCCGACGCCAGCGGCGCGACGTCGAACTGCACGGGCACCTTGGTGAGCTTGGACGGGTCGATGCCGGCCAGCTTGAGGAACGCGCCCCAGGCCACCTCGTTCGTCGACTGGATGCCGATCTTCTTGCCGATGAGGTCTGCCGGCTCGTTGATCGGCTTCTTGCCCAGCGACATGATGCAGAAGGGGCTCTTCTGGTAGTTCGCGCCGATGATCTTGATCTGTGCACCGCGGGCGAGGGCGTTGGCGGTGAAGTCGGGCGAGCTCTGCCCGACCAGCGCCTTGCCGGCCTGCACGATGGCGTCGACGCCGACGTTGGGGCCGCCGGACAGCAGGTTGACCTGCAGGCCGTTGGCCTTGTAGTAGCCCTTGCTGTCGGCGATGTACTCGCCGGCGAACTGGAAGTTCTTGATCCAGCTCAGCTGGTACGTGAGCTGCGCGAGCTCGGTGCCCGACGAACTGGTCTTGGACGAGCTGCTGCCTCCGCAGGCGGCCAGCAGCGGACTCGCGACGGCGAGTCCGGCTGCCCCTGTACTGAGGCGCAGGAATGAGCGACGATCCATGAGCTTCTCCTCAACCGGACGGCTACCGCCGCGGGCGGAATCTTGATGGCATCAAGATTCCATCCGGATGTCACGGTTGCGTTACGTCGCCGATGTCGAGGCGGACCTCCGCCCAGTCGAGGCCGGCGAGGTTGACGACGATCGCCTCCTGGGTGGTGCGGGCGATCACGACGACGGCTTCGGTCTGCGGGTCGGGGTTCTCCTCCCGGTGCGGCACCCACGGCGGGACGAAGACGTAGTCACCGGGCGCGGTCTCGATGCGTGTCTCGACCGGCTCCGCACCGTCGACGTCGAGGAAGACGAACGCCGGATTGCCGCTGACGACGTAGATCGCCGTCTCGGACGCCCCGTGGTGATGGTTGGCCGACACCGTCGACGCGGCGACGTGCGTCTGTCCCATCCACAGGCTGCGGGCACCGACCGTCTTGCCGCTGATCGCCTCCAGCCGGGTCATGCCGGACGTCTGACCGGTCTGCCCGATCAGGCCGGCGGGCGCGACCTGGTGCAGCCGGCGGTGGAAGGCGTCGATGCCGGCGGGAAGGACGACGCCGCTCGGGCTCCGAACGAGCTCCGGGTCGCCGTCACCGGCCGGTACATGGATGACGGACATGCCCGTCATGCTCCCTTCCCTCAGTGACCGGAAGCCGTCAGCCGACCATGAGCCGCCGCTCCTCGAAGGCCATGCTGGTCGAGTCGGGGATCTGGTCGAGGCCGGCGTGCACCGCGTCGGCGTCGGGGCCGATGCGGTCGGTGACCACCTGCAGCGCGTCGAGGTCGAAGCCGTACACCTGCGCGGCGGTGCCCCCGACCATCGCCGCGACCTCGGCCCGGTCGATGCCGGCGAACGTGTGGGCGAGCGCCTCGCGGGTGTACGGGAAGGTGCCCTCGTCGTGCGGGTAGTCGCTGCCCCACATGATGCGGTCGACGCCGATGCCGTCGCGCTCCAGCGCGTCCGCCCGGCTCATGAAGCTCGCGCCGAGCCAGCAGTTGGTCGCCCAGTACTCGCTCGGGCGGCGCTGCAGCCGCATGGGCTGCAGGATCGGCATCACGCCGATGTTGCCCTTCTCCTGCTTGGCCTGGATGTCGTCCATCGCCGACAGCGTGCCCGGCACCCATGCCGAGCCGGCCTCGGAGAAGACGAGCCGCAACCCCGGGAAGCGGTCGAACGCACCGGACATGATCAGCGCCCACAGCGGGCGGTGGGCGTAGAACGACGCCTCGAGCACGAAGATCGACAACGATCCGGGGTACGCGCCGTGGTCGGGGCCGCCTCCACCGCCGTGCAGGTTGAGGATGACGCCGCGCTCCTCGCAGGCGCGCCAGATCGGGTCGTACGCCGGTGACTGCAGCGGGTCGATCGCCGAGCCCGGCGGCACGGCCGACAGCAGCACGCCGCCGGTCAGGCCGTTGTCGGCGATCCAGTGCACGTCCTGCACGGCGTCGTCGACGTCGTTCAACAGCATCTGGCCGATGCCCGCGCGCCGGCCGGGGTGGCGCGCGCAGAAGTCGGCGAGCCAGCGGTTGTGGGCACGCAGGCCCGCCAGGCGCAGCTCGTAGTCCTGCGCCGACGGCACCCCGCTGATCAGGCCGCCGCTCGCGAAGAACGGCGGGACCGTATTCGGGAAGATGACCTCCCCGGCGATGCCGTCCGCCTCGAGTTCGGTGTTGCGGACGTCGTCGTCCCAATTGCGGACGGCATCCTCATGCAGCAGATCGCCGAACGGATTGACGTACGCGTCGGCCCACCGGTCGAAGGCGTCGAGATGGCGCGATTCCAGATAAGGCCGGTAATCGCGCAGGTCGGCGCCTGCATGGCAGTCGGCGGAAATGACGCAGTAGCGACCCATGATCGACCTCGCATAAAGGCTCTGGCCGCCGGGGACGGCCCGTCACCGGGCTGAAATGTCCGGCGGCGCGAGGACCGTACACCCGGCCTCGCATGTGTCAGCAGGACGGCGGTGAGCCCCGTTGATCCGGCCAGCAGGATCAACGGGGCTCACGCGTAAGAGGACCGGACGGTCAGGTGCCGGTGACGCCGGAGACGTACGTCTGCACCTTCTTGAGGTTCGCCGGGTCGCAGTTGAAGGCGCCGTCACCCGAGGTGGGGTTGGTGACCTTCTCGTCGTACTTGAAGCCGGTGTTATCGAGCTTGACGGCGATGATGCACGAGGTTGCCGTCTGGGTCTTGAGGTTCAGCTTCGGGTAGAGGCCTCCGGCGTCCCAGTCGGTGTGGTCCTGCGCCTTCTGCAGCACGCACTCCATGGTCAGGTCGTCACCGCAGGCCTTGGCGGACTGGGCCCACAGCAGCCAGGCGTTGATCGACGAGAGCGTGAAGCCGGTGAGCTTCGGATTGCTGACGCCCTCCTTGACGATGTCCTCGGTCGTCTGGAGCACCGGGTACTTGTCCTTGAGGTCGAACGGCAGCGCGTTGAACTGCACGTACGTCGCCGGGAAGTTGCCGAGGGCCTTCGCCGCCTGCTCGGCCTGCGGACCGTAGAACTGGATGCTGAAGAGCTGCCAGTCCGGGGTCCAGCCGATGTTCTTCTCGGCCTGCACGATCGGGTTCAGGTCCTGACCGGTCACGACCTGCATGCCGTTGACGCCGGCGCCCTTCATCTCCTCCATGTACGGCCGGTAGTTGGTCACCAGCGGGGGCTGTGCCTGGTAGACGGGCACCTTCAGGCCGTACGCCTTGAGGGTTTCCTCGATCTTCTTGCCGGTCGGGATCAGCGACGCGAGGTTGCTGCCGGCGACGCCGACGCCCTTGGCTTTCGTGTCCGGGAACGCCTCGGCGAGCAGGCGGGCGACGCCGTTGTTGTAGTAGTTCGGCGGCACCGGAGCCGACTGCACCTGGAACTTCGACACCACGTTCTCGGGCGAGACCGCGTACGCGGGGATAGAGCCGAGCTTGCAGGCCTCGCGGATCTTCACGCCGGCGCTGTCGAAGGCGTTGCCGCCGCCGACGAGCATGAAGTCCTTCTGGCAGGCCTGGACCATCTGCTGGCCGACGTTGAAGAGCTTGGCGTCGTGCTTGTTGACGACGATCTTGCGGCCGTTGATGCCGCCGGCGGCGTTGCACCATTTGCTGAAGCCGTCGGCCATGTCGAAGAACTCCTGCTCGAGGCCCGGAGCAGCCGCAGCACCCGGGTCACCCATGGTGCCGATGGTGATCGTGCTGCTGGTGAGCCCGCGCCCGGTGCCGCCCTTCGGCGTGCCCGGGCCGCAGATCCCCTTCAGCGTGCCGAAGTCGCCGGCGCCGCTCGAGCTGGGGGAGGCGCTGATCGATCCGCCGCCGTTCGCGCTGGGCGGTGCCTGGGAGGCCGGGGGATCGCCACCGCCCGAGCGCCCGCAGGCGGACAGCACGAGAGCGGCGGCAGCACCGAGCGCGAGCGGGGTCGCCAGCTTTCCGAACTGTTGACTTCCGCGGCTTCGGGACGGCGGGACTACGGCACGCGCCATTGCGTCTCCTGGTCTTAGGGGTCTGACCAGGACTTTCGCCCGGTCGCTGTGACACGCGTCACAGTAGACCTACGGGCGCCGTTCGGGAACCATCTTCTTGACATCGGAGCGCAATTAACCGATTTGGACGTTTAGGGCGAGGTCGAACGTGCCGGCGCCGTTGTTGGCGAGGTTGATCAGCAGCAGGCCCAGCGCCTCCATCGGGTGGGCCATCTGCAGCCCGCCCACGTCGAGCGGACGCAGGCCGAGACTCTCGACGAACGTCGACACCTGCGCCTTGGCGTCTGCGTCGTCGGCGGCGACGAAGACGTCGAGGCGTCCACCCCGAGCCAGCACGTGGCCGAAGACCGTGTTGAACGCCTTCACGACGTGCGCGCCGGCGGGGGCGGCCTTGGCGATCTCCTGCGCGGCGGAGCTGCTTTCGGGAGTGACCACGCCTGACACGTCGGACGCGATCGGGTTGGTCACGTCGACGAGCACTTTGCCGGCGAGCGCGTCCGCGTAATCGTTCAGGACGGCTGTCGCACTGGCATACGGGACGGCGAGGACGACGACGTCGCCCGCCGGAGCGGCGCCGTACGTCGCGGTGGTGGCTCCGGATCCGAGCTGATCGGCCAGCGCCCGCGCCTTGGCGGGATCGCGGCTGATGACCTCGACGGTGTGACCCGCCTGGGCGGCGCGGCTGCCGAGCGCGGTGGCCAGGCCGCCGGTGCCGATGATGCTGATGGTGCTCATGCGCTGTCTCCTCGAGCCGGTTTGTTGATACCGACGCAAACGGGGGACTCCCCGCTTGCATTCCGGACGGCCTGGAGCAGTGCGTCGTAATTTCAGGCGGTGACCCTCCCCGTCGTGCCGATCGGCAGCCCGCGCCCCAAGCGCGCTGACGCGGTACGCAACCGAGAGCACCTGCTCGCCGTCGCGCGTGAGGTGCTCACCGAGCGAGGCACGGCCGGGATCACGATGGACGGCCTCGCGGAGCGCGCCGGGCTCGGCAAGGGAACGGTTTTCCGCGCCTTTGGTACGCGGGCCGGCATCTTCCGCGCGCTGCTCGAAGCCGACGAGATCGCCTTCCAGACCGACGTCATGCAGGGTGAGCCGCCCCTCGGACCGGGTGCGGACCCTGTGCAGAGGCTGATCGCGTACGGACGAGCGCGCAGCACGTTTCTGATGAACCACCGCGAGCTCATGCGTGGCACGCTGGAGCCGGGCAACCCGATCCCGGCCTCGGGCATCGAATTCACCCAGACCCACATCCGCCTGCTGCTCGCTCAGGCGGACCTCGGCATCGCCGACATCGACAACCTTGCCGTCCAGCTGACTTTGGCTCTCGACGGCCCGCTGCTGCTGGCGTCCTACAACCCGCCGCCGCCCACCGCCCGGCGCGTCGGCTCACTCGAGAACAGCTGGCAGACCCTCGTCGAGCGGCTCTGCGCACCCCTCGGATAGCCGAGCGGCGATCGCCCACTGCTCGGGTGGGCGGACGTGCGTGGGTACGACCGCCGCACGGGTTGGAACTACTCGTCGTGCTCGAGACCGGCGTTTGCAGCTGACCGGCCGATCGCGACAGGCACAAACGGCGCGCACGGAGCCGCTCGAACCGCCGGGTCGAGCGCTACGGCGGCCGTGAAATCACGAGCGGATGTGCGGCAGATTCCAGTCCAGACTGATGGCCAGCAGGCGAATCACCAGGCAGCCGACGAATCCGGCGGCCATCGCCAGCTGCCGAGAGCCCCCCAGCCGCGGCAGCAGGACGACCACCGCGGCGCCGACCATCGCGGCGACGGCATAGACGTGGGCGTGCAGGACGACGGGGACCTGGTTCAGCAGCACGTCACGGATGGCGCCGCCGCCGCAGCCCGTCAGGACGCCCAATGCGATCGCCGCCGGACCGTTCAAGCGGTAGTTCAGCGCCTTCGCCGACCCGGTGACGCAGAACAGGGCAAGGCCGGCAGCGTCAGCCACGTCGATCACCGCGGACGGCAGCGACCCGCCCGCGCCGTAGACGGTGACGACCGTGATGCTTCCGGCGCCGGCCAGCGCCAGATAAACGGGTGATGCGAAGGCTGCGGGCGGGTGCTCACCGAGGATGAGGTCGCGGACCAAGCCACCGCCGATCGCCGTCACGAAGGCGATGACGAGCACCCCGAACAGGTCCTGATCGGCGTTCCCTGCGGCCGCCGCACCCTCCACGGCGAAGAGCAGCGTCGCCGCATGGTCGGCGGACCGGAGCAGCCGGGGAGTCGTCGAGCGAGGCGTTCTCTCGGCGCTGCTCATGTGGGGAAATTACGCATCGGACTGTCGAGGTCGTGGATGACACGGCGTCGCGCAATGAACCGGCCAGCCGTGATCGTGGGCTCCGGCTTACCCGCGGCTCCTCAGCGACCGCGGCTAGGTTGGAGCGTTGACAGTCGGGCGTGAAGAGAGGAGACGAGGGTGCAGCAGGACGGGCTCGAGGCCGCGTTGTCCGAGACAGCTGAGCGGGTCGGGGGAGCGCTGCGGGCCTCGGCCGCCGTGAACCGCGAGCTGAAGCGCGCGAGCACCAGCGCAGCGACCGGATCGGTACGCGAGCTCCGCCGAGCGCTCGACGCCACGATTGCGGCCGGTGAGGCGCTCGTCAGTGCTGCTCGCGAGGCCAGAGACTCATACCAGCTGGACGACGTCGACTATCTCGCCTCCGGTGACTACGGCAGGGAGGTCTTGGCCGAGGCCGCCGAGCGTGGGGTCGCGATGTTTGCGGAGGACGACCGGCTGCTGTGCTACCCGTCGTTGATCCGGGTGCTTCCCGCCGACTCCGCCGTCGAGATCGACCGTCGCCGGGAGAAGCGACTGCGCCCCTCGGTGCTCGTGACGCAGCTGGCGGCGGCGCAGAGCCGCCCTCCGAAGTTCAAGGCCGAAGCTTTTCTGGAGAGCCTCGCAGGCGGCTACGAGCTGCTCGCCCAGAGCGAGGAGAAGGCCGACCCCGTCCTGCGTCTCGATGCCATCTGGGGCGTGCTCACCCTGCTGCCGGCCCAGGCCCGTGAGTACACCCGTCCGGAATTCGCCCGCGACCTGTACCTGCTCGACCAGAGCGGGGTCGCCTCGACGAAGGCCGGCCGCACACTCCGGTGGCACGCCAGCAGCGGAACCCGTGGCGCGGGGGTGCTCACCACCGTCGCCAAGAGCGGGCAGCAGCAGCGCTACTGGGGGATTTCGTTCACCGGACGGGTGTAGCGGGTGGTGACTACGGTTGCAGGCGTGGGGGAGTCCTTGGTGGTGCTCGGCGGCGGCAGTCTGAGCGTGCCCGAGTATTCGGCGTTTCTCGCCGAGCAGTACCTGGCCCGATACCTGCCGGCCGGCGGCGCAGCCGTCAAGATGGCGGTCGCCGGGAGTCCGGAGACGGCCGCGCGGTTGCGCCGGGCCATGGCTGCGGCATCCGACACGGCGGGCTGCCTGTACGTCGACGTCGAGTCCCAGGACCTGCGGGTCGATCACGTCGAGCAGCTGTTCTTCGCCGTGGCCCGCGCGATCGACTGGACGGCGCTTGCCGCCTCCGTCGTCCGGGCGGCCTACGACGCGACGGGGATGCCGGCCGACGACGGGCTGACCGTCGCCGAGGTCGCCCGCTGCCACGACATGGATGCCCGTGAGCTGTACCGCAGCGTGCGGCGCGCCCTCGAGGACCGCCTGCTGCGTAACCCGAGCGTGGTGCGCGAGCTCGGCCGGGCGGTCTTCCGGTTGGCGCAGGCGCAGCTCGGGAGCAGCGACGTCGATCGCGCCGAGCGTGACGCCGTCCTGGGGTGGTTGCGCGGCGACAAGGTGCCGGCAGCGGCGTTGCGCCCCGCGCTGATCACGAGCCGGATCGGTCGTGACAATGCCCGTCCGCTGCTGCTGTCCTTGGCGAACCTGCTGCTCGCTTCCGGTCACTCGGGTTTGGTGCTCAGTGTCGACTACGGCCGGCTCGCCCAGAGCCGGCGGCCGCCGCTCGCGGAGCGGGAGGGCCTCTATTACTCCAAGGCTGCTGTCCTCGACGCGTTCGAGATCCTGCGCCAGCTCATCGATGCCACCGACGAGCTGCGCGGGGTGCTGGTGCTGGCGGTCGTCCCGCCCGAGCTGGTGACCGACGAGGCTCGCGGGCTGCCGTCGTACACGGCGCTGCAGCTGCGCGTGGCCGACGAGGTCCGTGACCGGCGTCGGCCCAACCCCTTCGCCGCACTCGTACGCATCGACGTCCGGCTGGAGGCGGTCACATGACACCCGAAGAAGTTGCCCGCCGGCGTGCGGTCGAGGCGCTGCGGTCCGGGGTGCCGAGTTGGGACGCGGTCGCGGCGCTGGGCACGTCCCAGTCCGACGCCGAAGACAGGTTCACCGCCATCCTCGACGGCGCGGCCGAGGGCAGCTTCGGTGGTCTGCTGCTCGGCGCGGGCTTCGGGGCCGGCAAGAGCCATCAGCTGACGCATCTGGCGCGGGTCGGCCTCGACCGCGGGTTCGCTGTCAGCACCGTCGTCATCAGCAAGGAGACGCCGCTGCACGACCCGGCGAAGGTGCTGCGCTCGGCGGTGGCGAACCTCATCGGCCCGCATCGCGTCAGCGGCGCGCTCGCCGACGCGGTGACGGCACTCGACCCGGACAGTCAGCGCTACGTCGAACTCTGGCGGTGGCTGAATTCTGCGAACGCTGCGGTGGACGGCCGTTTCGCCGCCACGCTGCACCTGTACGAGCGGATGCGCGGCGGTGAGGTGCCCGACAGCGAGGACACCGTCGAGACGATCCTGCGCTTCTGGTCCGGTGACGCACTACGGATGCCCGAGCTGAAGCGGGCGCTGAAGTCGGTGGGCGCGGCCGGGGTCTACGACTTCGGCACCGTTTCGGTACGTGAGCTCGCCCGGCAGCGCCTGCGTTTCCTGCCCCGGCTGCTGCGGGCGGCGGGCTTCGAAGGCTGGGCGATCCTGTTCGACGAGGTCGAGCTGATCGGGCGCTACTCCACGCTGCAGCGTGGCCGCTCGTACGCCGAGCTGGCCCGCTGGATCAGCGGCGATCCGGCAGGTCCGTCCGCACCGCTGGCTGCGGTGCTGGCCATGACCGACGACTTCGAAGCGGCCGTACTCAAGGGCAAGGACGACCGGACCAAGATCCCGGCGAAGCTGCGCGAGAAGCAGACGCCGGAGTGGGCGGAGATCGCCCATCTGGCGGAGAAGGGCATCGCACACATCGAGCGCGACATGCTCATGCTGGCCCCGCCGGATGCCGCCGAGCTCGACCGTGCATATGCGGTGCTGAAGCGACTGCACGGCCTGGCCTACGACTGGTCGCCGCCGGACGTCCCGGGCCTCGAGCGGCTCGGCGCCACCCGGATGCGGCAATACGTACGGGCCTGGATCAACTCGTGGGATCTGGTGCGCCTCGACCCGGACTACGTGCCGGCGACCGAGATCATCGCCGTCACCGCCAACTATGACGAGGACGAAGCGCTCGACGCCCCTTGAGGTGCGTGTCCTGGCCGCTCATCGGCGGGGACGAGCACGCAGTGGGTGCCGCGGTAGATGCTCGCCATGCACTTGTTGCAGTGCACGCACAGCGATTCCCGGTCTTCACCCTGCTGCCAGCGGCGGAGCAGGTCGGGCTCGCGCAGCAGCGCGCGACCCATGGAGAAGAAGTCGAATCCGTCGTCGAGTCCCTGCCGCACCGTGCTCAACCGGTTGATCCCGCCGAGCAGGACGAGGGGCATGTCGAGCGCCTCCCGGAACTGACGCGCAGCCTGCAGGAAGTACGCCTCCTCGAACGGATACTCGGGCAGGAAGCGCTTGCCCACCAGCTTGAAGCCGGTGCGCAACGGCGGTGGGAAGGCCTTGGCCATCTCGGCGATGGGAGCGTCGCCGCGGAACAGGTACATCGGGTTCTTGAAGGAGCTGCCTCCGGTGAGCTGCAGCGCGTCGAGGTTGCCGTCGGACTCGAGCAGCTGGGCCGCCTCCAGGCTCTCGTCGAGCCAGATGCCCCCCGGGATGCCGTCGATCATGTTCAGCTTGGCCAGCAGGGCCATGTCGGGGCCGATGGCGTCGCGGACGGCGCGGACGACCTTGAGCGGGAATTCCGTACGGTTGGCGACGCTGCCGCCCCACCGGTCGGTGCGATGGTTGAGGGCCGGGCTGAGGAAGGCACTCAGCAGGTAGTTGTGCCCGAGGTGCAGCTCGATGGCGTCGAAGCCGGCGTCGCGCACGATGCGGGCGGCGCTCACGAAGTCGCCGGTGATGCGTTCGATGTCATCGTCGGTGACGGCCCGGGTGAAGCGCATGGCCAGCGGGCTGAAGACCTTGGACGGGGCGAGGCCGGTGTGGCCGGTGCCGGCGGCGACCGGGCCGGCATGGCCGAGCTGCGCCGAGACGAGCGCCCCTTCGGCGTGTACGGCGTCGGCGAGCTCGGTCAGCCCGGTCAGTGCCTCCGGGCGAACGATGATCTCACCGGGGGCGCTGCGGCCGTCGCGGGAGACGGCGAGAAAGGCGAGCGTGGTCAGGCCGACGCCTCCGGCGGCAAAGGCGCGGTGGAAGTCGACGAGCCGGTCGGTGACCAGGTTGTCCTTCGACATCCCCTCGTAGGTGGCGGCCTTGATGAATCGGTTGGGCAGCTCCAGCTTCCCGAGCCGGGCGGGGGCGAAGGGGTCGGTCTTCGAGTGCGCTTCACGAGTGGTCATGACTGAATCTCCGGGCAGCTGGATGCCGGGGTGCGTTCGGCGAGGACCGTCTTGACGAAGCTCTCGGTGTCGGGGAGCGAGGCGGCGACGGTGCCGCGGTGGTCTTGTCCGGCGTAGACCTTGTACTGGATCGAGGCACCCTTGCTGCACAGCGTCTTCACGAGTGCGTCAGTGCCGGGCTTGCTCACCAGCAGGTCGGCCGTGCCCTGGGCGATGAGGGTCGGGACCTGCGGGTTGGTCACGGAGGGGTCCTGGCTCTTCAGGTAGCTGGTCAGTGGCCCGAAGTCGGCACCGGCCCGGAAATACGCGGCCGGGTCGACCGGCGGCACGGCCCGGATCTGGGCGAGGCATCCGGTGCGGGCCGCCGTCAGCGCCGGGAGCGCGGCGTCACTGAGCAGTGCCTCCGGCTCGATGGCGGGATCGGCGGCCTGTGCGCCGAGCAGGATGAGCGGCAGGAACGCCTCGGCTGCCGCGGCGCCGGGCTGGTTGGACTGGATGTAGGGCACGGTCTGCGCGAGACCCGTACCGCCGGGCGCGATCGGCACCGCGGCCCGCAGCCGCAGCTCCGGCGCGTACGCCTTGGCCCGGGTCGCGGTGAACAGCGCCGCCTGTCCGCCCTGGCTGTGGCCCATCACGATCCAGGTCTTGCTGATCCGGGAGTTGAGGCTGCGCCCGGCCCGGACGATGTCGGTGACGGTGTTGGCCTCACTGATCCCGTTGATGTACGGATGGCCACCCGGAGTCCCGAGCCCCTCGTAGTCGGTCTGCACGACGGCGAAGCCGCGGGCGACCCAAACGTCGAGCGTCGGGTTGATGACGGCGAAGTAGTCATGGTCGGGGCCGTCGGGGGTGTCTTCGGACGGGGCGCAGGTGTCGGCGTAGCCGCTGGTGCCGTGCGCCCAGCTGATCACCGGGTAGCCGCCGGGCGGGGCCGGCGTCCTCGGGACCGCGACCGTCCCGGAGACCACGATCGGCCGGCCGTTCGCGTCCCGTGACATGTAGGTGACCAGATCGGTGCGTGCGGCGCTCGGCAGGACCGCACTGCCCGTCGCCGGCCGAGCGGTCAGCAGCTGACCGGCGGGCAGGGCCTTGCGTGGCGGGACGGCGCCGCCGGGAGCCGTGCACGCGGCGGATGTCAGCAGCACGGCGACGGCGCCCGCTGCTCCTAGCATGCGAGGGGTACGTGATCGCCGGCTGACGCGCATGGATCGACTCCCAGTCGTGGACTACCAAATAAGACGAGGTTCTTAATACATGTCCGCACCCGAGCGGTCAACGGCAAAGGCGGCGCTTTTGACCGCGGCCGAGGAGCTGATCGCCACCCGCGGTCTGCACGGACCCACCGCATCCGAGGTGGTCAGGGCCGCCGGCCAGCGCAACAACTCGGCGATCGGCTACCACTTCGGATCGTGGGACAGCCTGGTCGACGCAGTCTGGGCACGCCACGCCCAGCCCATCAATGCCGACCGGCAGGCCCGACTGCTCGCGCTCCGCGCCGAAGGGGCGGTCGACCTGCGGAGCCTCGTCGCGATCTATGTCGAGCCGATCGTCACCGAGATCGGCCGCCACTCACCGAGCTACTGGGCGCGCTTCAACGAGCAGTGGCTCGCCGGCGTGCCGTCGAACGTCTTCGCCCGCCAGAATCGTCCGGTCGTCGAACACGAACCCGACCCCCGGGACGTCACCGCGCTCGCCGACATCTTCGAGCGCATCGCCGGCCGGCTCACGCACCTGGAGCCCGACGAGGCGAGCCGCCGGGTCTCCCTGATGGCGCGCTTCGTGATCACGGCTCTCGCCGCCTGGGAGCGGGACGCCGAAACTGGGCCGGGTCAATCACTCGGGGAGCTGAGCGTCGAGCTGCGCAGCCTGTCGCTCGCGTTGCTGCAAGCCTCGCCCACCGCACCTTGAGGCACGCCGCGCTCGCGACCTGATCCGGACCTGCCGGCGAAGCGCGTCAGAGCGGACGGCGTCCGGCGTGCAGCAGGGTGGTCGCCGAACGCGACAATGCCCGGCTCCGTGTCTCGGACGCGGCCGCATAGTCGGGGTGGTTGAGCAGCTCTCCCAGTGCGGCTTCAGAGGGGTAATAGCCGAGCACGATCAGCGAGGGGTCGAAGACGTCACCGAGCGACGTCTGCGGGACCATGCGGGGGGTCAGCAGCTTCCCGCCGATCGCGTCGATCAGCGGCGACGCCTGCTGCAGGTAGCTGTCGTAGGTGGCTGCTCCGCCGGGTCCGAACCACAGGGCGTTGAAGACCACGACGCCGTCGGCGAGCTCCCGCAAGGACGCTGCGTCGGCAGGGTCGATCGTGCAGCGCGTCAGTACCGCCTTGTCGATCGCTTCGAGCCGCAGGTGCTCGACCTTCCTGTACTCGGCGCTGGAAATCATGCCCTCGAAGGCCTCGCGTGACGGGTAGCGCACGAAGCCGACGAGATCCGGATCGAAGCCACCTTCCAACGACCGGCTCACGGGCATGAACGGAAAGAGCAGCTCCGCTCCGACGGATTCGAGCAGCGGTTGCACGGCCGCGCCGTATTCGCGATAGCGCTCGACGCCGCCGTCGGGCTTGAACCACAGGGCGTTCAACATGCAGATCGGCGCCATGAAGCGACGTTAGCGGCGCGTCACCAGCGGCTGCCGACCGGTCAGCCCCTTCGGGGAACGTCGTGAATGTGCGTCGCACGCACGGTCGTCGGGTACGTCGACTCGGTGACCTCCGCGATGAACCCTGCGGCCGCCGACCGTGGCGCCGACATGCCGCCGGAGCTGAGGGACGCCGTCCTGCGCGTACTCGATGACCCGGGGCGCGAACGCGCCTTCGCCGCGTGGTCGGCCTTGCACGGATACGACCGCCGGATGTGCTGGAACTACATCGATGCGCGCGCCTTCGCCCAGTGGCGACGGGGACGAGCGGAGAAGGCCGCCCGCATGCTGGCAACGGGTCAACGTCCGCCGCGACGGGTGCGGGTCCCGCGCGTGATCCGTGGCGCAGCCGACATCGCCGCGGGAGGCTTGTGAGCCGACGGTCGGTG
Source organism: Frankiaceae bacterium (assembly GCA_965199805.1). Taxonomy (GTDB): domain Bacteria; phylum Actinomycetota; class Actinomycetes; order Frankiales; family Frankiaceae; genus DATAZK01. Next base: position 3,313,532 of record CBDATO010000001.1, read on the forward strand.
GACACTCGACCGGTGACCGACATACGCGTTGCCGCCCCCGCGGACTGGGCGGCCGTGGCGCAGATACGGCTCACGGCGCTGCAGGACACCCCTGACGCGTTCTTCTCCACGTACGAGCGTGAAGCGGTCTTTGACGAAGCACGTTGGCGCAAGTGGACGCAAACCGCTCGGGTGTTCCTGGCATGGGACGGACCGGAGCCTGTCGGCATCGCGGCCGGCATCCCGACGATGAGTGGCCGGACGACCGGCATCTGGTCTCGATGTGGGTCGATCCCCGCGTCCGGGGCACCAGCGTCGCGACCGACCTCGCGTTGGCCGTCTGTGACTGGGTGTGCTGCGTCTGATACTTGCCTTCGCGGCGCGCTTGGTTAAGGTTGTGTACCTAACCTTTCCTTAGGTGGGCCGATGGCGGAACGTTTAGCAGGGCTGTGGCGTCCAACCGGCGACGAGTTCGGCCCCCGGCGAGAGCGCCGGCCGTGCGCGTACGAGGCATATGTGCCGGACCGTCTGCAGGACCTCACGCTCGAGCTTCCGGTCGAGGTCGCTGCCGATATCAGCGAGGCAGAGCGGGCTCTTGCCCTGGCTGATCGTCCGAGTGGGCTGCCGCAGCCGGAGCCCACCACGCTCGAGTCGCTTGCGCGATTTCTGTTGCGGGCCGAGGCCGTGGCGTCGTCGCGGATCGAGGGGCTCGTCGTCACGGGTCGGAGGCTGGCACGCCACGAGGCGAGGGTGGCAGCCGGTGTCGCCGACATCGATCCGACCGCTGACGAGGTGCTCGGAAACGTCAGGGCGCTGCTGACCGCGGTCGACCGCGTCGCCGCGGTGCCCGTGATCGGCGTCGAAGACCTGCTTGCCATCCATGCCGACCTCTTCGAGGCATCGCCGCACCAGGACATTGCAGGACGCATCCGCCGCACCCAGAACTGGATCGGCGGCAATGCGTTCAACCCATGCGCTGCCGCCTTCGTGCCGCCGCCGCCTGATCGGGTCGTCCCGTTGCTCAAGGATCTCTGCGGCTTCCTCAACGACGACCGGACGAGCCCGCTCGTGCAGGCCGCGCTGGTGCACGCGGCGTTCGAGACGATCCATCCCTTCGCCGACGGCAACGGCCGGGTGGGGCGGGCGCTCATCCATGTCATCCTCGTCCGCCGGAAGCTGTGCCGGCACTACGTGCCGCCCATCAGCCTTGCGCTGGCGGCTGAAGCCGACCGGTACATCCGGGGCTTGACCGCCTACCGCTACGACGGGCCTCCCGGAAGCCCGCAGGCGCAGGAGGGGATCACGCGCTGGATCGAGATCTTCACCGTCGCTGCCCGCCGAGCGGCGACGGACACAACGCGACTGAGCGAGCGGCTGACCGCACTCGAGACCGGCTGGAGGGAGCGGGTACGGCCGCGCCGGGGAAGTGCCGCTGATCGGTTACTGCCCCTGCTCGCCTCGCGGCCGGTGCTGAGCGCACAGGACGTCGCCCGCCTCGTCGCCGTCAGCGCGCCGGCGGCGCAGGCAGCGGTCCGGCAGTTGGTCGACGCGGGTGTCCTGGTGCAAGCCGCCGGCGGCGAGCGCAATCGGTTGTGGGAGGCCGAGGGCGTACTCGACGTCGTCAACGACTACGAACGGGCTGCCGTCACGCCGGGAGCTGACACCCGGGTCCAGCAGCCGGCCCGCCCCGCTCCGCGCCGCTCGCCCCGCTGACCACGCCGGTCAACGGCGGCGAGGTGGGGAGCGCCGCGGAGGCGAGCAGGCCCAGCTTCTCCGCATGACTGGTGCCGGCGTCGGGATGGAAGACGACCAGGTTCAGGTCCTGCGCGCCACTGATCGCCAGCCGTTCGCGGTTGAGGATCATCTCGCCGACCTGCGGGTGGTTGATCAGCAGCGGCGTCCCGCTCTGCCCGCGTACCTCGTACCGTGCCCACAGCTGCCGGAAGCGCGGGCTGGCCAGCGCCAACTCACCGGTGAGCTCGATGAAGCGGGGATCGTCCAGGTCGGTGCCGACCGCCTGCCGCAGGTTGGCGACGAAGCACTCGGTGACGTTCTCCCATTCCGGGTGCAACGCCTGCTCGGCCGGGTCGAGGAAGAGCTCCCGCATTTGATTGCCGCCGACGTTGAGGGTCGGTGACAACGCCGTGGCCATCGGGTTCGCGGCCAGGATGTCGAAGTAGCGGTCCTCGATGAACGCGGGGTACGGCATCGAGTGCATCAGCTTCAGCGCACCCGACGGCGGCGCCTGCTTGCGTGGTCGGCGTTTGCGCCGGCGGGGGAGCTCGGCGACCAGCGACAGCAGATGGCTGACGTGCTCGTCGTCGAGTTGCAGCACCCGGGCGATCGACTCGAGCACCTGCACCGAGGGATGCCGGTCGCGGCCGCGTTCGAGCCGCAGGTAGTAGTCGGCGCTGATGCCCGCGAGCATCGCGACTTCCTCCCGCCGCAGGCCCGGCACCCGGCGTACCCCGACGCCCTGGATGCCCGCCTGCTCGGGGGTCACCAGCTCGCGCCGGGCCCGCAGAAAGGCTCCGAGGGCATTGGTCGACTCATCCACGTGACGAGCGTAAGTCTCTGCCCACGAGTCAGAGAGGGTCCTGCCACACCCCAGGCTGAAGAGGGCTCTGGGTGATCCGCCGTCTCGTTCCTAGCGTGGACATCATGACAATCACGTTGATCACCGGCGCCAACAAGGGCATCGGATACGAGACCGCCAAGCAGCTGCTGGCGCTGGGGCACACGGTCTACGTCGGCGCCCGCGACGCCGAGCGCGGCGCGAAGGCCGCGGCCGAGCTCGGGGCGCACTTCGTCCAGCTCGACGTCACCGACGACGCGTCTGTGACCAACGCCCTGGCGACCATCGACGCGGCCGAGGGCGTACTCGATGTCCTGGTGCACAACGCCGGCGTCATGGACACCAAGCTCGACGCAGCCGCGGCGCAGCACTCTTTCGATACGAACGCGGTCGGCATCGTGCGCGTCACCGAGGCGGCACTCCCGCTGCTGCGCAAGTCGGCGCACGCGAACGTCCTGACCGTCTCGAGCAGCATGGGCTCGTTCTGGGCCGTGACCAATCCCGAGCGCCCCGAGTACGGCTTCCCGCTCGCGCTCTACGCGGCGTCGAAGGCCGCGGCCACGATGCTCACCGTCCAGTACGCCAAGCTGCACCCGGGCATCACGTTCAACGCCGTGGAGCCGGGCGCAACCGCCACCGACATGACCGCACCGTTCAACATCGGGCGGCCGGTCGAGGAGAGCGCCCGCGTCGTGGTCCGGCTGGCGACTCTCGACGCGACCGGCCCGACCGGCACCCTCCAGGACGAGGCGGGAGTGCTGCCCTGGTGAGCCCTCCGCCCAGACCTCGGACTCGACCTGCGAGCGCGATGCGCAGTACGAGGCCCGCGTCGCTCAGCAGGTGCTGACGGGCGTGCGTCCGGTGAGGACCGTCTGCACGAAGCGTTGGGTGTCGGCCAGTGAGGCGGCGACGGTGCCGCGGTGATCCTGTCCGGGGTAGACCCGGTACTGGACGGCGACGCCCTTGCCGCACAGCGTCTTGACGAGGGCGTCGGTCCCCGGCTTGCTCACCAGCACGTCTGCCGTCCCCTGGGCGATGAGCGTCGGCACCTGGGGGTCCGTCACCGAGGGGTCCTGCTGCTGCAGGTAGCTGCTGAGCCGGCTGAAGTCAGCTCCGGCGCGGAAGTACGCGGCGGGGTCGACCGGGGGAACGGCCCGGATCTGCGCCAGGCACCCCGTACGGGCCGCCGTGAGGGCTGGGAGCGCGGAGTCGCTGAGCAGTTGCTCGGGTTGGATGGCGGGATCGGCGGCTTGGGCGCCGAGCAGGATGAGCGGCAGGAACGCTTCCGCCGCGGCCGCTCCGGGCTGGTTGGACTGGATGTACGGGACGGTCTGGGCGAGACCCGTGCCGCCCGGGGCGATCGGCACAGCCGCCTTGAGCTGCAGCTCCGGGGCGTAGGTCTTGGCTCGGGTGGCGGTGAACAGGGCGGCCTGTCCGCCCTGGCTGTGTCCCATCACGATCCAGGTCTTGCCGATCCGGCGGTCGAGGCTGCGCCCGGCGCGGACGATGTCGGTGACCGTGTTGGCCTCGCTGACGCCGTTGATGTACGGGTGGCCGCCGGGGGTGCCGAGGCCCTCGTAGTCGGTCTGCACGACGGCGAAGCCGCGGGCGACCCAGGAGTCAAGCGTCGGGTCGATGACGGCGAAGTAGTCATGGTCCGGACCGTCGGGGGTGTCCTCGGACGGGGCGCACGTGTCGGCGTAGCCGCTGGTGCCGTGCGCCCAGCTGATGACCGGGTAGCCCCCGGGTGGCGCCGGTGTCCTGGGGACGGAGACCGTGCCCGACACCACGATCGGCTTGCCGTTCGCGTCGCGCGACACGTACGTGACGAGGTCGGTGCGGGCAGCGCTGGGCAGCACGGCGCTGCTCGTCGCAGGTCGCGAGGTCAGCAGCTGGCCGGCGGCCAAGGCCTTCGGTGGGGGAGGAGTCCCCGCGCCCGGAATCGTGCACCCCGGCGGCCGCCACCAGCACGGCGACGCCGCTTGCGGCTCCTAGCATGCGGACTGTGCTCGATCGCCGACTGACGCGCATTGCTCGTCTCCCACTCGTCATCGAATTAAGACGAAGTTCTTAATACATGCCCGCCACTGATCGGTCAATGGCAGCGAAAGAGGCCTTGCTCGATGCGGCCGAGAAGCTCATCGCAATGCGAGGCCTGCACGGACCCACTGCCTCCGAGGTGGTCAGGGCTGCCGGGCAGCGCAACAACTCCGCGATCGGATACCACTTCGGCTCGAGGGACGGCCTGGTCGACGCCATCTGGGCACGCCACGCCCGCCCGATCAACGCCGACCGACAGGCGCGCCTCGAGGCAATGCGAGCGGACGGCCCACTCGAGCTCCCGAGCCTCATCGCGCTCTACATCGAGCCGATCGTCGCGGAGCTGGGCCGCCAGTCACCCAGCTACTGGGCCCGGTTCAACGAGCACTGGCTCGCCGGTGTGCCGTCGAACGTCTTCGCGCGGCGTGACCTCCCGGTCGTCGACCAGGCACCCGACCCGCGGGATGTCACCGTGCTCACCGGCCTCTTCGAGGACATCGTCACCCGGCTCGCGCACCTGGGGCCGGGCGAGGGCGCTCGGAGAGTCTCGCTGATGGCCCGTTTCGTCATCACGGCACTCGCCGCATGGGAGCGCGATGCGGAAGCCGCATCCGGACAGTCGCTGGAAGAGTTGGGCGGCGAGCTACCTGTCAGTCGCCTTGCTGCAGGCTCCGTCCGCCACGGGCCCCAGCTGAGAGACCCGTCCACGCCTGCTCAGCCGGTCGTCAGGGGCAGTCGTCAGCGACCGAGTGACTCGGCGACGCGTCCGAGCGCGGCGAGGTGGTCGTCGACGGTCGCGAGGCCAGCGCCCATGGTGTTGATCGACACGTGCGTGGCGCCGGCGTCGGCCCAGTCGGCGACGGACTTGGCGACCGCGTCCGGATCACCCTTGAAGCTGACGCGGCTCTCCATGGGGAGGGGAGTGGTGCGTCCGGCCTTCCGGGCTGCGGTCTCGATGATGCGCAGCGCGTCTGACAGCTCGGGGCCGATCGGCACCTGAGGGAACCAACCGTCGGCAAGCCGGCCGATGCGTTCGTACGCCTTGGGTGACTGCCCGCCGAACCAGAGCGGGATGGGCTGCTGGCGGGGGAGCGGACTGAGGCCGGCCGCCTCGACGCGCTCGTACTCGCCGTCGAAGTCGACGCGGCGCTTGGTCCACAGCTCGCGGAGCAGCGCGATCTGCTCTTCGCTGCGCCGGCCGCGGTTGGTGAAGTCCTTGCCGAGGCTGTCGTACTCGACGCGGTTCCACCCGATGCCGACGCCGAGCCGGAAGCGTCCGTCGGTCAGCAGGTCGACCTCGGCGGCCTGCTTGGCGACGAGCGCGGTCTGGCGCTGCGGAAGAATGATGATGCCGGTGACCAGCTCGAGCTGGCTGAGCGCGGCCAGGTAGCCGAAGAAGACGAACGGCTCGCGGAACGTCGTATCGATGTCGTACGGACCCGTCCACGGTGCGTGTGCCTCTGGGTCGGCACCGACCACGTGGTCGTACGCGAGCACGTGCCGGTAGCCGAGCCGCTCGACCTCCTGCACCCAGGTTCGCAGGGCCCCGGTGTCGCGGCTGAGCTCGGTCTGCGGGAAGACGACGCCGACTCGCGGGCCGGTCTGTGCATTTGTCACGTAGCTGCCGAACCCCGCCGAACCACGCGGGCATTCCGCACCGCGACGTCAGCGGAGGCCGTTGGCAAGTTCCTCTAGCGCCGCGGTGAGATCGACAGCAGGTGCCCAACCCTAGCCGTGAGCGCGATCAGCGAGCAGCTGGCCGGTCCACGCTTCGGCCTCGTCCCAGATCGGCGTGCCGCCGACCGCGCGGGTGACGGTCTCGTAGTACTCGCGGACGGTGGCTGGGCCGGCGGCGACGTTCGCCGGCGTGCACCCACCTGCGACCGGTCCGGTCGCAGGGTCGGTCGAGGTGGCAATGCGACCGGTCGCGACGTCGGCGGCGAAGGCGACCAGGTCGTCAACGTGCACCCAGGCGAACGTCTGCTGCGGGACGGCATGCCGAGCGTCGGGCTTGTCGCGCATCTCCGCGGGCCGAAGCGTATTCCAGACCGAGCTCTCACCGGCGCCGAGGATGGCTGGGGGCCGCAGCAGCACGCGGGTCAGCCCGTCGATGGTCCCGATGGCGAGGTCGGCGTCGCGTTTGGTGACGGAGTAGGGGCCGGCGTCCTCTCCGACCAGCGCAGAGGTCTCGTCGACGTCTCCGACGTGGGGCGACCGGTCGTAGACGGCGGCGGTAGACACGTGAACGAAGCGCTGAACCCCCGCCTGGGCGGCGGCGTGGGCAAAGGTCGTCGTGCCCTCGACGCCGATGCGGCGCTGCGTCTCTTCGTCGCTGCCCATCGGGTGGACTGTGGTGACCGCTGCGTCAGCACCGACGAGCACCGTGGCAGCGAAGTCCGCGTCGGTGAAGTCGCCGACGTGTTCCTCGACGCCTGTGACGACCGGGGCCGCACCCGGCCGGCGTACGACCGCCCTGACGTCGGCGCCACGCTCGGCCAGCGCGCTACAGAGACGGGACCCAACCAGACCATTTGCTCCGGTCACTACGACAATCACAGAGCAAGCTTTGCACGGGCTGCGGCGGAGTGTCGTTGACTCATCGCGGCGAGCGCTGGCCGGCAATGGCCCGCTCGCGGTGACCGGCCCGTTGCGCTCGTGGCGCCGGACTCAACGGCGATAGGCGATGCACCATTGGGCTCATCCCGGACGGAATGTAGCGCTCTCGGCGGCGCTCGAGCCGCCTAATCTCCCACTTCCAGGGGATGCGCGCGTGCTTGGCCTTGTTGTGGCCGCGGCATGGCGCTTGGCCGTTGGTCAAGATGGTTCGTCCGCCGCGGCTCCAGGGGTGAATGTGATCGGCCTCGAGCGACCCCGTCCTGCGGCAGCGTCCGAAGAGGAACGCGTGGTGCTCACAGCGCCCACCGGCCCTACGCAGGATGACCGCCTTGTCGGATCTCTTGAAGCTGCGGATCGGGTCGCGGTCGATGCGCCGCCACCAGGCGACGCGAAGCCTTGTGAAAGACGAAAAGGCAATTAGCGCGAGGAACGCCGATATGAGGGCGGGGTGCGCCGTCCACGCTTGAGCGACGGCTTGCATCACGTTGTGCCAGATCGAGGCCGCCGAGGGTGGCGCGGGTAACGGCGCTGGGGACGGGGTCATATGTTACCTCAGTTACCGAAACGAATGTCTCTGCCGCTCGCGCTGACGGTGTCAACGGTGTCGGACGTCCAGCAGCCTGAGTTGAGTCCTCCGGGCAGAAGCGGCCCTACGGGGCGATCGCCGCGCGCGAATATCGGCCGTTTCGCCTAGCCGGCATCCGGCTCTGTTGACCCATTCGGCACTGGGGGCGCGCGCAGCCGCTTTGTTGGAGCGGGTGACCGGGACCGAACCGGCATGGCCAGCTTGGAAGGCGGGTTCTGCCCAGGTCACGACGTATTTGGCTAGTTCAGGTTGGCACGATGGCGGCATGATGGCCAGCCGGGTTGATCTGCTTGAACGCCGGCGATTGGGCCCTCCGGGACCGCCGGACGAGGGGGGCTCCGCGAGGGAGATCAGGGCTCGGTCACTGATCTTTAGGTAGACGAGTGGCGGGCCGCACCGAAGCCGGCTAATCGATAGGGCGAAGTGCCGACCCTGCTGCACCCCTGCAAAATTCTGAATCACAGCCTGGCATCCGAGAACTGTGCGGGCCTACGAAGCGCCACTTAAGTGCCGCTATTGCGCGCATCAGTTGGGTCGACCCTTGGGCAGCAGCGCTGATCGCGGCAGGTGGATGTAAGCCATTGCCGTGTAGCGCGCGTTACAGGCGTCGGCCGGCATCGCCGTCGACGAACGAGATCCGGCGTTACTGCTTAGCCGTGCGGTGTTGGTTCTACGGGCCATCAGCGGCCGGCCGTGACGAAAGGCGGATCGGCCGGCTTCCTACGCCGTGTCCGGCTTCCGGACGCCCAGCCCTTTCAGAGTTGCCATCACGGTGGAGACCGCCTCCTTCTTAAAGCCGTCCTCGATCACCCGCAACCGGTGTGGGATCGGCTCGTTGCCGGCTCCGAACTTGTCGAACGTGCCATCCTCCCGCCGGCCCTCCGCTGGGAGGACCTCCAGCACACCGAACTTCTCGAGCAGTTTGTGGGTCGCATAGGCATCGGGCGACAGGCCGTACCGCCGTATGCGGCTGGCGCCGTCGATGGCCACCACCCCGTCGCTCGGCCAGGGCGTAATTTCACAACGGCAAGCACTCAGCGCCAGCAGCATGGCGATTTCGGAGTCGCTGAGGGCGATGTGCCAGCCGCGCGTGAAGAACTCGACGGGCAGCGCGAACAGGTCCTCGCCCACTGTCGGGACGACGTACGCGACCTTGCTGGCGCGGTCCAGCCTGCCCGTCTCGTCGAGCATGCGGAAGTGCTCAAACCGGCCCTTCACTTCGGTGGCGCGCGGGAAGTCGAGCAGCCCCACTTCCCCGGAGGCCAGCCGACCAAGGGTGCCCGCGAGCTGCCGCACACGGTTGTCCTCCACCGTTACCCAGGTGAGGCGGCCCGTGGTCTTCCTCAGCGTCGCCGGCGCGGCGACGAGGTCGGCCCAAGGGGTCAGGCCGGAGTTGTCGGAACTGCGCGGCAGTACCAGCCGCGTCCTGCCCGGCGCCTTCCCCGGTGCCGTCGTAGCTTGGGCGACGAAGAGGCAGGTGAGGTGCATCTCAAGCGCCGATCCGTTGGCCGAGAGCAACCGGGTCGCAGGCGGTCGCAGGTCGCGCGGCGGCAACTTCCGGTCAGAGTAGGGCCCCTCGAGCGGCTCCTGGCGCCTGGCATACCCGCGCCGGATCCGGATCCTCTTGGGCTGCCGGGCGCCCTGCCACTCGGCCTGAAGCGCGTCAGTGACCTTCGTATGCAGCCCGAGCGACTGGAGCCCGCGCAAGCGCTCGACGCGCGACCATCGAGCCTCATCGTCGGTCATCCTTGGCCGGCGGGCCGCCTTCTCCTGCACTTGCGACTGAGCCTCTATTCCTGTCCTTAGCCCTGTTGATCTCCGTAGATCCCGCAGCGAGGCGGACAGGTTTGCCCGCAAGAGAACCGTACTACTGATACCCCGACCAAGGCTCAAGCTTGGTGTAGGCGGCCTCACCGGGGCCGGGGTGAGGGAGCGCGAAATGCAGGACTGGATCAAGAACGCGGGCAACGTCACCGCGCTGGGCGTGACTGGGCTGGGCGTCGCAGTGGGCGCCGTGGTCGTCGCCTTCGTGCTGGTGGCGCTGACTTCGATCTTCTTGGGCGATGTTCGGCGCACCGCCGCGATGCAGGTGCTGGACCGGTTGCTCCTGCTGGTGGCCACGCTGCGCGGTGGCGTGGTGAAGTCGCCGAGCGCGTCGCCCCCGTCGGCGGCCGGCGGCGATCCCTGACGGTCCTCCGATGTCGACCCCGCCGTCTCATAAGCAGCGGACCGATTGCGCTGTCGCCGGCGGCGCGGTCGGCGGCGCGGTCGACGGCGCGGCTGACCGCCGGCGGTGGGGGACCAGTACCACCTTGCCGTCGCGGCCATTAACGCGTACGCCGCGGCTGTGTTTCCTACCGATGTGGTCGAGGCTGAACTCCGGTGGCCTCGACCACCCTGAGCCAGGCCGAGCGAGCAACGAGGGCAAAGTATTCGGGTTCGAGGAGGAACGGGCGGCGGTCAGCCGAGTGCGTGACCGCCGACCGTCTGGCGTGCGAGACTTCGACGTCGGTATCTACGTGCCGCGCACCAGCCACTCTTCACCCCTGCGTTCTTCCTCAGCCTGCATCAGCCGCAGGACGTGTGACGCCAATACCCTCGTCGCGGCATGAGCGGATGTTGGTAACCGCGGCCCGTGCAGTTGCGTCCAGTGCGGTCGGTGGCTCCCCACGCGAGCGGCCTCGATCGACGTCGGCTACAGCTCGTCGAGCAGTGCACCAGCGATGAGAGCCGTCGCGCGCGCGACAAGCCGGGCTTCGGACGGCTGTAAGACCCTGCCGGGCTGGCTCGGCCGTCCATGGCCGCTGCCGGCTTGGTTGCGAAGACGATTGACCGCAACGCCCAGTAGGAACAGGCACTGCTGAACCTGCCGATGCGGGTCGCTGTTGAGCTGTGTCTGAGGCGCCACCGCAAAACCGACCGCCGTGAACGCTCCGGCCAACGTGACAGGAAAGCTACCCGCGTTCCCGCCGACGGGGTAGCTACCGGTCTGCTCCTTTAGCACGTGCCGGGCTGCGGCTTGATCGAGTTCCTTACCGCTCCCGATTTGAAGCGGCGCATCATCCGGATTCAGGTTGATCCGGTTGACGTAGCTTTGCAGCGCCTCAGTCAGCTCGGTGCCCGCCAAGTTGTCGATCACAGTCGGGCGGAGGGCACCGTTCGGGTCCAACGTGAAGCCGATCAACGCGAAGGCGTCAGCGAGCCGGCCGATTTTCTGATGGCCCGCGTAGCTGTCGAGGGCAGGACTAAATGCGCCATCCGCGCGCAGTAGCGAGACGACCTGCTGCGCCAGCCTCAGCCCGGCAGCCGGGTCGTGATCGGTGGCGTGCACGAGGACTTGACGAATGCGTTTCGTCTTCCCGAATGGCGTGCCCTGCCCGGTGCGTCCGCCGGGCGCGGGATCACCTCCAGCCAACCCAGCACGGGCAATGGCCTGGTCGAGCTGATCGTGGGAGGGGCCGTCGCCGCCTTCGAAGAAGTCGCCGAGCACCGCGCCGAGTTCCACCAGGTCCATGACGTCGTTCCCCTGTCTACTGACGTGCGCAGCACGGTAGCCGTAGGACTCAACGGCTACGGAGGCACAGCAGCGCACATTGCCCTACCGATCATTGCCGAACGGGCGGTATCGGATGCGGACGTACGGGGACGGCAGGTCGTGACCTCCCCGAGGCTTCGCGAAGGCGAGACGATTGGTCGCGGGTCGCGGGTCGCGGGTCGCGGGTCGCGGGTCGCGGGTCGCGGGTCGCGGGTCGCGGGTCGCGGGTCGCGAACCGGGGACGCACTCGACTGGTCGGCCGGTGCATCTCTGTCCTACGACAGGCGCAGCCGCCGGTTCTCACTCGCGCAGGCGAGGACCTCCGCGATGATCTCGACGGGGAGCCCGGCTTCTGATGCGATGTCGTCGGTCGTGACGCCGTGCTGTTCGAGCAGGGCTGCGGAGCGGCCGAGCATGCTGGGGCGTTCCGCAGCGCCGAGCGATGCCGGTTCGCCAGAGTTCCAGCCGTTCCGGTTGTAGTGGACCATCGCGGTGCGCATCGTGCTCTCGCCCCAGACGCCTAGGCGGCCGGCGGTGTAGGCGAGGCTCTTGAGACTGACGCCGTACCGGAGCTTCAGCTCAGCGAGCACGCTCCAATCGGCTCGTCTGGGGAGCAGCTCAACCAGCTGCTCGGGTGGGGCGAGCAAGCACGACGCGAACAAGTGCGCCTGGCGTTCCACGATGCGACTACCGGGCTCGCGGTCCTGATGCATCACGAGGTGGCCGAGCTCGTGCGCGGCGTCGAACCGGGACCGGGCCGCGTCGGCCTTTGTCGGAGACAGCACCATCAGTGGTCTGCTTGAGTACCAGTGGCTGAACGCGTCGACTCGGTTCGCGAGCCTCATGCTGGCGACGGCAGTGACGACACCGCGGCTCTCGACGAGCCGGACGACGTGCCCAATGGGACCGTCGCCAAGACCCAGCGCCGCTCGTGCCGCGGCTGCAGCCTGCTCGACCTCGGCGTCGCCGGCGTCGGCGGCGACGGCGATGTCGGGCAGGTTGAGCGTGGGCAGTTCGACCCAGCGACTGACGCCCTCTGCGACGGCCCAGACGAGCTCCCCGAAGGCGAGCGCTTGGTCCCGTTCGGCCTGCGTCGTCGCGCGCAGGCTCCGGAAGTGCGCCGCGGCCGGGTCGTGCACCGCCTGCCGGCGGTGCCGGGCGAAGAACTCGACCGGGACCTCCAGCGCAAGGCTGAGCTTGAACAGGGTCTCGGCTGACGGGCTCGTCGCGCCGGACTCCCACTGGCCCACGGCCGTCGGTGTCACTCCGACGGCGGTGGCGATTTCGTTCTTGCGCTTCCTGGCCATTAGCCGTGCGAGCCGGAGCCGCTCCGGGGAGAACGTGAGCCGGACCGACTCCAGTCGCGACGCGGGGGTGACACCGTCAGCGTCGCGTCCTCCTTCGACGCTCCGCAGAAGTGTCGGCCGGTCACCCGGCCCCGTCATGCGCCCGGCGCTGACCCGGACGCGCTGCCCCGCACCGAGCCGGGCTCGTCCAAGGGACGCATCTTGATCTCGTAGGAGGCGGGCTTCCCGTCTCGGAAGGTCGGCGACGCAGGCGGTTTCTCCGGCACACCCTGTTGGCCTGCGCCCTGAATGACGGCCCGGTACTCGCGCAGCTCGAGCCACGCGTTGCCGCCGCGCGTGTTGTCTCTGGGGAATCCGAACCACATGCGGGGGTTCCGACCCGCAGCGTCGGCCCAGTGGACGATCACGACGTGCCGCGGCTTGAGGGCGTTCTCCTCGTCGTCGAACCCTGCCTCGGCCATCGCCTCGTCAAGCGACGGCTGGGATTGCCACTCGCCGGCTACGGCACTGTTCGACTCGGCCAGCTCGAGCTTCCGTAGGCTCCCGTTCCACCGGATCGCGTTTGGGTCGCAGCTCGCCAGGCCGTAGACGCCGATGACCCACTCGCCGACCCGGATCTCGAAGCTGTGGTTAGGCCGGGCGACCGTGACGCCCTCGACCCCTTCGAACGCTGCGTCGAGCAGGTTGGCCACGTTGCGGAACGTCGTAAAGCCGCACGCCATCGCGTCGTCGCCGAGCTTGCTTTCGAACCTGTCGGCGTTTCGTCTGCGGGTCTCACCGGCGACGTTCCATACCGACCTGAGGAGTTCAACCGGCTCGGCTGCGTCTTCGAACTCACTCAGGCCCCAGTCCAGCTGCATGCCGATACGATAGCCACAACGTCGGTACAGTGCATGGAACTGAAGTCGCATCCGCACCTGCGTGTCGGACCGCCATCAGTTACGCCCGTCTAGCCCATCGACGAAATGGCCCACGGATGCGCCTGAGCAGGATCGAGGTCGCCGGCTTCCGCGCCAGCAGCGACGGCCCCGTCGACGTCGCCCTCCCCGGACGCTTCAGCGTGCTCGTTGGCCCGAACAGCTCAGGCAAGACGACAATCAGCGAGGCGATCTACCTCGCCCACCGCTACCGGCAGCGGTTCCCGAATCTGCCGCCGCCGAGCGCCGCGAACCTCGGCGGCACGGATCGCAGTATCCGGCTTACGTACCACCTCGAAGCCGAAGACGTCCATGAGAGCGCGCTCGGTCGTCAGGCCCGTCAGGAAAGCTGGCTCAACCCTGGTGCGGAGGTCGCCCGATGGGAGACGACGCTGAGCCGCAGCCTTGGCAGCGTCAGGACCGAGTACTCCACGCCACAGAGGGTGACTGAGCAGCTTCGTGTCTTCTACCTGCCGGCGATGCGCAACCCCGTCGACGAGCTCGCCCGCCGGGAGGCCCGCATCCTCGTCGAGCTGCTCCGCGCCCAGCAGGACGCTCTGGCAGGTACGCGCGATCTAACTCGACTCCGTGTCCGGGCTGATCGGCTTCTCGATGCGCTCACGAAGGAGGAGCCGCTCATCGAGGCTGTCGAGGTACGAATCGCCGCTCATCTGGCGAGCCTCACCGCTGGTGTGTCCAGGCAGTGGCCGTACGTGCGGGGTCAGCGCGTCGACGACGCCTACCTTGCCCGGGTTCTTCAGCTGATGCTTGCCGTTCTCGAGGGCCGGGAGCATGCGCAGCCTCTCGAGGTCACTGGCCTCGGGTACGTCAACTTGCTTCATATCGCGGTCATCCTCGCCGCGATCCCGGAAGCCGCCGCCGGATCAGACGATCGGGAAGACGATCAGGCCGGCGACGCGGACACCAGCCCCGACCAGCCCGAGACCGTCGAGATCGCCAGCGTCGTCCCTGGCGTGGAACCGCAGACCGCCACCGGCACCGACGAGGATGCCGCCCGGGAGACGCTCGAGCGGGCCGCCCGTGAGGCCGACGCCGCAGAAGAGTCCTTCTTCCCGGATGGCCCCTTCCACGCCGTCGTCGTCATCGAGGAGCCCGAGGCGCACCTGCATCCCCAGCTGCAGCACAGCCTCGTGCGGCACCTGCGCCGGACCGTCCTCCTCCGTCCCGAGCTGCAGGTCATCCTTTCGAGCCACTCCCCAGCCGTCATGACCTCAGCGCATCCCGATGAGCTCGTCGTCGTCCGCCGCCGCGTCGACGGCACCCGGGTCAGCCGCGCTGTGGCGACTCTTCCTCTCAAGGACCGCGACGATGTCCTGCGCAAGGCGCGGCTGCACCTGGACGCGACCCGATCCGCGGCCCTGTTCTCAGACCGGCTGATGCTCGTCGAGGGCGTCACAGAGGCCGTCGTCGTGCGCGAGTTCGGCTACGCCTGGGCCGGAGCTGATCAGGACCGGGAGGCGTTCGTCGACGCGCTGACGATCGTGCCGATGGGCACACGAGTCGGCCCCTGGCCCGTCCGCCTGCTCGCGACCCGAGACCATGAGCTCGTTGACAGGCTCGTCATTCTGTCCGACAGCGACAAACCATTAGACGTGGCGCCAACGCCCTCGACCTACCTCGACGATCACGACGATGCGATCGTCAAGCAGGTCCACAGCCACCCGACCCTGGAACCGGCCGTCCTGGCCGGCAACGAGACATACATCCGGGCCGCGATTCTCGCCCTCGGTGAGGAGCCGCCCGAACCGTTGACCGTCGCGAGCGTCACGACGTTGTTCGCCTCGGCGCGCAAGGCCAAAGGGGACCGTCCCGCATCGGCGGCTGGGCCGCTGTCGTCGCGGAAAGGGGAGTTCGCACTAGCTCTTGGAGAGCAACTTCTGACCGCCCGCCTCACCGGTACGCCGGTCGTCGTGCCCACGCACCTGCAGGAGGCGTTCGAGTTCCTCTACGGCGGGCTTGATGCGGTAGGTGCCGACACGACTGAGGTTGAGACCGGACCGGCGAGCACGAGCGGGACGACCAGGCCGGGCCCCGTCATCGAGCTGCCGACGGCGCTGCCCGCCGCGCCACACGAGCCCGGCGGGCCGGCAGAGCCCGGACCGGTCTGAACGTGACGGGCGGGCGTGAGTCAGATGGCCCATGAGCCTGGTCTCGCAGGGCTGACAATCGAGCAGGTCATGGCCGCCGCGAGCGGCGAGCAAGCATTGTTCCTCGAGTCGTCGCCGGGGTCAGGCAAGACGACGGTCGCGTCACACCGCTACGCCGCGCTCAGGTTCGGCGCCGAGGTCCGGAAGGACCCGCGGGCCGTCCTGGCTGTCAGCTTCACCTATGCGGCCACACGTGAGCTTCGCCAGCGCGTGCGGCGCACCTGGGGGGCGGCGGCCGTTTCGTGGCCGCACCGGATTAGCACCCTCGACACCGTGATGTTCGACCTGATCACGGACCTCCTGACCGCCGGACTGATCCACTGGCCGGGTGGTCACACACGGCTGCAGGTGCGGAACACGTGGAAGGGCGAGGTTCCCCACAGCTGGGGGTATCGCCAATGGGGTGCCGTCCTCGACGCCGGGGGTCTCGTGGTTGTCGCCCCTGTCGAGACCATCGTCGATGGGGCATCGCTGCCCGACTGGTACGCCCTCAACCGGCGGCTCGCCGAGGGTGTCTGCACGCACGACGACATCCGCCGGGTCCTCGAAGGGGCTCTGAAAAGCTCTCACGCCCGCGACGTGCTTCGCGCCCGGCTGCACTCGAGAATCCGCGCTCTGATCGTTGACGAGGTCTTCGACGCCAACCAACTCGACCTCGCCGTCGTCGGTCTGATCTGCGAGTCGGGAGCATCCGTGACGGTCATCGGCGACCGCTGGCAGGCCTTGTACAGCTGGCGCGGCGCGACGCCGGACAAGGTACCGGACCTCATCGCGGCGCACAGCTTCGTGACACTGCCCCTGTCGAAGTCGTTCCGCTGGGACACGCTCGAGCAAGAGGAGCTCGGTCTCGCGCTGCGGGAACAGCGTCCTGTTGTGCTGCCAGCCGGGGCCGCCGCAGACGTCGATGTCGTCCTGTGCCGTCGATGGGCACAAAGCCGGGAGGGCGACCCGGGCCTGTGGGACGTAGGCGACAGCGTCCTTCCGCTCGCGCTGAAGTCGACGCCCTCGACACCGCTCGAGGCGGCCAGCACCCTGCTGCTCGACCGTCTCGTCCGTGACAGCTTCCAGCTGCGCGCCGCGTTTCTGGAGGAAGCCTGCAGGACGCTTCGCGTTTCTCACGAAGACGTAGCCGCTATCCAAGGGGGCCTCGGTCAGCTGCTCAGACGGCTGGCCGACGCAGCAACAAGGCCCGAGACGAAACGCGTCCTTCAGGACCTCATTGCTCTGGTGTCCACGGTCAGCAACGTGTCATTCCCAAACGTCGCCGCCGACCACGTCAGGCGAGCCATGCTTCTTCGTGCTCGGCTCGTGCAGGACGTGCAGCTGATTCCCGGACTGACGGTGCACCAGGCCAAGGGCATGGAGTGGCACCGCGTCGGAGTCGTCCTCAGCGCCGAGGAAACAGGCCTGCTCGCCGCAGGTCTCGATCCCGACGACGAGCCGTCACGGTGTCTTTACGTGGCCTGCACCCGGGCGCGTCGCCGCACCGTCCACGTCTGAGCCCCGCAGCCAGCGCGCCGCCAGGCCTCCAACGCTCGCTCATCTGCAAAGTGGACGGGTTTCCCATGCATCGGACGGACGACGTTCAACTGACATGATTCACAACTCACCGAAATCGCGCAGCGAGCAGTGGTTAGTCCGGTCCGCAAGGTGCCAGACCAGCTGGCTTGGTGTCCTGCCGCCCCAGATGGCCGCCGCCACCGTGAGCCCAAGCTCAGCGCCGATTGGCAGGACTCGAGCCACGACGTTTGCAAACCGTCGCCGGCCATGGAGTGTCAGCAAGACGGCCGCGGGACGCCCTAGCCAGTCGAGTACCGCAGGGTAGGCGGCCATTTTGTCTTCGAGCCGTGACAGTGGTTCGGTGCCACGGTCGTGTTCCAAGAAGAACTCGACCGTTCGGCCGTCTTGATGCCAGGCGCCGTATCCGTCCGGCCGGACGCCGTGGATCGACCGGAAGTCCAACTCTCGCGCGAGCCGGCGTTCGTTCCACCACGCGCTGAGAGTGCGTCCGTCGTCATGGGTCCGGGCGTCCCAGATGAGGCGCGTGAAGAAGCTCGTCGTTTCAATGCGGTGCGTCAGGTGGCTGCTGTGGGCCAACAGGTCGAGCGACTGACGTCGACGCCGCACGCGGCGGAGTAGAGCGTCCGGATCCTCCTCACCACGACGCGGCTCAGGCGGCCGGTCGGCCTCGTAAATTACTAGGCCCGGGATGTCGACGCTCCAGTGCGACGGTGCGGTGTCACGTGGGCGCCAGGGTCGGAACCGGGTGAGTAAGCCGTGCTGCTCGAGTCGCAATAGCCGGTGCTGGGCGGTGATGGTGCTGCCGAAGAACATCTGCGTGATGTGTTCCGTGGTCAACACCCGGTGCATGTGCAGAGCGGCGATGAGGCGTCGATCCCGTTCGGTCAGGATCTCAGCTGCCTTGAGGAGGACGGGGTCGAGCTGCCTCCACGTGGTGTAGCGCTGGAGACCTACTTCGGCCGCACGCGGCATAGCAACCTTTCTGAGCCACTGTTGTCGGGGTAGCCAGTCGGCCAGGTGTCAGCGGTTCTAGCTGCAGGGACGCGCGGTCCGCCAACGTCGGGCAGCTGCCGGCCGCTCTGCCGCCCGTAACGATGGGTCTGGCGATGGGGTAAACGATGGGGGCGGCAGATGGCCACTTGGGGCCGGCGGGGAATTACTGGCCGCGGCCGGGCAAGGCAAGAACGCGGCCGGCCTGAGGCTGGTTAGCGGCGTGCGCCTCGGCCTACTCGGAAAGGGCGTTGGCGATGGTGATGTCACGGCTGCGGGTGGCGTGCTGATAGATCATCGCCGCCCGCGGGCTCGATTGACCCATGCGCGCCATCAGCTCTTTCGTCGTCGCCCCGGTCGTGGCAGCCAATGTGGCGGCGAGGTGTCTGAGGTCGTGGATGTGCACGCTCGGCAGGCCGGCTTCCGTGCGTATGCGACGCCAGATCGGCGCGAAGCTCCGCCGACGCAGATGGGCTCCCTTCGGCCCGGTGAAGATCTTTGCCTGCGCACCAGAGTCGACATAGGTGGCCAGGTGCCGACGGATGGCTGGAAGCAGGTGAGGCGGTAGCGCCACGACGCGCCGCCCTGCGGCAGTCTTCGGCGGCCCGAGCTGGATCCCGTTCTCGGTCTCGATGAGTGCCTTGTCGACCGTCACGGTTCCACGCAGCACATCGAGATCCGTGCGCGTCAGCACGATGAGTTCACCCCAGCGCAAACCGGACCCACGCGGCCAACTCGATCAGGAGCCGGTAGCGCGGCGGCGTCGCGTCCAGCAGCAGAGCGAGCTCATCCAGTGTGGGCGGGATGCGCTCGTCCCAGCGCTCCACGCCGGCGTTGCGGAGGCGGCAGGGGTTGCGGCGGATGCGTTCGTCTTCGACGGCGGTGTCGAGGATGGCGCGGATCAGCCGGTAGCTCTTGGCGGCGACGCCGCGGCTGCGGCCGGATTCGACATGTTCCGCGTACCAGGCGCGGATGCCTTGCGGGCTGATAGCGGACAGCGGCGTCGCCTCCCACGTCGGCAGGATGTGGCTGCGCAGCTGCTGCCGGTACAGCTCCTCCGTCCGGGGCGACAGCGGGTCGGTCCGTTGCGTCAGCCAGCCGCGGGCGTACTCCCCGAAGGGAATGGCAGCGAGGCGGGGGTCGACCCATTCGCCTCTCTTCATTTCGGCGGCGACCGCCTCCAGAAAGCGGCGCGCTTCGTCGTAGCTGTCGAACGTGCGCGGTCCGGTGCGCTCGCTGCCGTCCGGCAGCGCGTATTGGGCCTGGTAGGTCCCGGATGGAAGTTGCCGAATGCGTCCGAATTCCAGCCGGCTCACCGTCCCTGCTCCTCAACAGCCTCGCCGGGTAGGCCCGTTCGGGTACGTGTGGGCACGAACGGGCACGACTCTTGCCCGGAAAGCTGGTCATGTTGCAGCCGAGACCGGCCGCCACGTGGATAACCGCGCAGGTCAGCGCCTTGGGGGACATGTGCTTGCGGCGAACGAACCGGTCGTGCCCAGACGTGCCCAGTAGCGCGGGCACGAACAGGGCACGGCAACCGGCGCCTGACCGGAATGTGTCAGTGGAAAACAGGCCATTGACCTGCGCACCTACTTCGGAGCGGGTGACCGGGATCGAACCGGCATGGCCAGCTTGGAAGGCTGGGGCTCTGCCATTGAGCTACACCCGCGAACTGCACTTCGACGGTACCCGACCAGGCGCCTGCAGCCGAGCGGTTAACCGCCCGGGTAGCGCGCCCACCAGGTCGGGTCGGATGCGGGCTCGTACTCGGTGCCGGCGGGCAGCTGGGTCAGATCGTGGATGGCGTCGCGGGCGAGCTGGTCTGCGACCCAGGTGAGGTCGTGACGGCGCAGCGGGCTCTCACGCAGCGCGGCCGTACCGTGTAGGGCCCCGTATAAGGCGCCCGCCACGAGCGCGGGACCCTCCCCGGACGCACGCGCCGCACGGACAGCGGCAGCGAAGTCACCAGCGCCGGCGGCCGAACGTGCGCCAAAGTACAGCGCATGAGCCGCCGTGCCCGGCGGGGCGGCGATGCCCTCGTCGACCACCTCGGACGATCCCGACAGCGCAGCCGCCGCGATGCGTACGCCATCAGCTGCCGCTGACCAGGCGCCTGGATGGCCGTGCGTGTACTGCGCCAGGTCGTAGGCGGTCTCTGACGCTCGGCGCAGCTCCGGCGCCAGGATCGCGAGCGGTAGCACCCGCGTCAACGCGTGATGCCCGGCGCTGGAATTGGTCGCGGGAGTCTCCGGCGCCCGGGGTGATGCCAGCAGGGCGTTCACCGTCGTCGGCGCCGAACCCCTCCGGTCAGCCAGCGGCCGTACCTGATGCAGCCAGCCGCTCTGTCCGCCCCAGTAAGCGGCAAACTGCGGCCCGAGGCCCTGGATGTCCGCCCACCGGCACCATGCGTGCCAGATGACGCTCGGCACGTGGCAGATGCCCTTGTGGATCGCGCGCTCGTGGGCCCGGATACCGCCTTCAAGCGTGAAGCAGGCGAGTTGGCTCAGGCAGGTACCGGTCAGCGGACCCGGCTGATCCCATTGGTCGACGCAGTCGGCGAGCAGTAGGCCGAGCATGAGGCCGCGGGCGCGATCCGTACGCAGGGCGATCTCCTCGGCCGACACAGGATCAGTGTTCCAGCTGCGGGGCAAGCGATCATCTGACGCTTCAGGTCACCAAGGGTGGCAATCGCGGCGCCGGCAGTTCTGATCAGCCGGCGTCGACCGAATGGGTTGTGCCCCGCTGGGCCGGGATCGCGCTCTCCCACGAGACGCGGTTACGGCCGTGCCGCTTGGCCGCGTACAACGCACGGTCGGCTTCGTGGATCAGCGTCTCGACGTCGTCGCCGGGGGATGACAAGGCCACCCCGATGCAGCAGCGCAGCGACACGGTCTGCCCGTCGACGGTCAACGTCTGCTGGCCGACGGCGGTGTGGATGCGTTCGGCGAGCACCTGCAGGTCGTCACGGGTGCCGATGCACCGGCCCGCGACGAGGAACTCGTCGCCGCCGAGCCGGGCGATCACGTCGAGCTTGCGGGCCGAGGTCTGCAGCGCCTCGGCGGTGAGGCGGATGGCCTCGTCGCCGGCCTGATGCCCGTACGTGTCGTTGATCGTCTTGAGCCCGTCGAGGTCCACGAAGAGGGCCATGACCGGGATGGCGTCGCGCTGGGAGCGATCGAGCTCGCGTTGGACGGCCTCAAGGGCGGCGCGGCGGTTGAGCAGGCCGGTGAGCTGGTCGTGCATGGCGACCTTGCGCAGTTCGACGCGCTGGCGCTCGGCGTCGCGTACCGACTCGAGCAGCCGATCGAGCGTGGTCTGCAGGGCGACGCCGGTACGTCCGGGCAGGGGAGTGTCGAGCGAGGCGGCGGTCGGATCTTCGGCGAGGGTCACGGTGAATTTCTCGACGGCGGCGAGGGCGGCAGCCAGCTCGTCGACGGCGACGATCGTCTGGGCCACCTCGCGGGGGCCGGTCGGCGGCACGGCCGGCACGGAGAAGTCGCCGCCGGCGAGGCGCCGGGCGGCGCGGGAGAGGCGGTGCAGCGGGCGGACGACGAAGCGGATGAGGATCAGCAGCGCGATCGCGGCGAGCAGCAGGCTGACGCTGAAGAACACGACGGACACCTGGAAGCTGCGCGTCGCGGTGGCTTCTTGTCGGCTCGCCAGTGCTCGTACGTCAGCCGCGGCTGCTGTCGCGACGGCCTGGAGCCGGGCAAGCGAAGCCGCGCCGATGACAAAAATCCGGGCCTGGTGCTGATAGTCACCGGCCAGCGGGGACTTCGCGCCGACAGCCATGCTGTCGATCGTCTGGCTGACCACCTTCTCGAAGGCCATCACGTTGGAGTCGGTCGTCAGGGCAGCCCACGCCGCGGTCGCCTCCGGCCCGAGGTGTCCGACGAGCACCTTCTGATACGCCCGGTAGGCGCCGTCCGCGGCGATCAGGCGCCTGACGTCAGCTCCGGCGACGGTCGTCTGCATGCCGGCATTCACGGCGACCGCCCGGCCGGTGGCGGTCACCAGCAGGGCGTAAGCGGTCGGCAGCACGTTGATGCGGGCGATCAGCGTGCTGGACCCGTAATCGGAGCCGGTGACGTCGCGGCGCATCTGCTCGAGCTGGCTCGTCCAGAGCGCGTCGATGTCACTGGCGATCGCACTGTAGAAGAGGATCACCTGCTGGGAAGTGACCCGGCCGGAAATGAACGACGTCCGGCGCTTTTGTAGCTCAGCCATGTCGGCCGCCAGCTTCGGATACGCCCGCAGGACTGCGGCGGCGTCAACACGTTGCTGGGCCGTCGTCAATCGGCCGGCGAAATCGACACCGGTCAGCTTGCCGACCGTGTCCGCACTTGCTCCTCGGCGTGCGGCGTCTGCCAGCGCCACCGTCGGAATCGCCTCGTCGATCATGAGAGCGCGAGCCGCCATCAGGGAGCTGGGCGCGTCGACACTCGTGCGGGCTTCGACGGATGCCTGCCGGATGTCCCAGCTCGAGACGGCGGAGAAGCCGGTGCCGACCGCCAGGCTGATGATCGGGATGAGGACGACCAGGGTCAGCAGCAGGGCGATGCGCGGCGACCACCGGCGGCGTCCGAACCCGGACATTCCGGGCGCATTCGGACGGCTCGATTGGCGCGGTGCCTCTCGGCGCGGCCGACGCAGACGCATGTCACCTCCGGGTGTCTTGGGAGGTGTCGGCCGATCGGGGGGCAGCCCTGAATCGCCCGAACGTGGCTTCAGTCGCGCAGCAGGGCATTCACGGCGTCGACGACCACCTGACGTCGGCGCTTACGGGAATGCTTGGCGATCAAGGGGCTGAATTCCGGCTGCACCGACGACCAGAGACCCGAAATGTTCAGCACCAGGGCGAGCAGGTCTGCCGCGGCGAAGGCCGACGAGATGGTGCCCGCCTTCTGGGCGGCGGCAACGGCGCCCACCTTGTCGCGCATGCTGCTCAGGACCAGGTCGACGGGCGCTTCGTTGTGGGCGCGCTCCAACCGGTGCCAGGTGGCGATGCGCTGGATATCGGGCGCTTTCTCGTAGCCGTCGAAGAGCTGGCCGGCGTACTCCGCGAGATTATCGGTGTCGATCGGGGTCGCGCTCAGAGTGCGCTCGACGATCTCCTGGAAGACGGCGTTGAACAGCTCGTCCTTGCTCCCGAAGTAGTGGTAGATCTGCGCCTTGTTCGCCCGGGCGGCGTCCGCGATCCGGTCGACACGCGCCCCGGCGATCCCGTACGCGGCGAACTCCGCCCGGGCGGCGTCAAGCAGCCGCCTGCGGGTCGCGTCCGCGTCTCCTGGCATGTGCTCCAGGCTAGCTCAACTAACCATCCAGTTGACAACGTGGGCCTCTTGGCATTTGCTAGCTAACCAGTCAGTTAGTCGATCGAGAGGTCGTCCCATGTCTCAGGTCTTTCTCGTCACCGGCAGCTCCCGCGGGCTCGGCCGGGCCGTCGTCGAAGCTGCTCTGGTCGCCGGCCACCGGGTGGTTGCGACCGCCCGCCGCACCAGTGACCTGGCGGACTTCCCCGAGCGCTACGGCGATGCGGTGCGCACGGCCACGCTCGACGTCACCGACCCGGAGGCGGCCGAGCGTGCCGTGCAGCTGGCGGTGGACGCGTTCGGGCGCCTCGACGTTGTGGTCAACAACGCCGGGTACGCCGACATCGCCGCCGTGGAGGACGTCACGCTCGACGCCTTCCGCCGCCAGATCGACACCAACCTGTTCGGCGTCGTGACCGTCACCAAGGCGGCGCTGCCCGTGCTGCGGGCGCAGGGGAGCGGGCACATCATCCAGGTGTCGTCCGTGGGCGGGCGGTTGGCGACGCCGGGACTGTCGGCGTATCAGGCGGCGAAGTGGGCGGTCGGCGGCTTCTCGCTGGTGCTGGCCGCGGAGGTTGCTCAGCTCGGCATCCACATCACCGTGCTCGAGCCGGGCGGCATGCGCACCGACTGGGCCGGTTCGTCCATGACCATCCCGCCGATCAGCGCGCCGTACCTGCCGACCGTCGGGGCGGTGGCCGGGATGCACAACCAGGAGGCCCTGGGCGCCGGCGACCCGGCCAGGGTGGCCGACGTCGTGCTGCAGGTGGCGGCCATGGACGAGCCGCCGACCCGGCTGCTGCTCGGGTCCGACGCCTTCACGTACGCGACCGCCGACGCCCGTCGCCAGCTCGCCGAGGACGAGCGCTGGGAAAAGCTGTCACGTTCGACGGACCACGACGAGGCGACGGCCGCTCAGCTCGACCCGCTGGGCGCGGCCAGCTGAGACGCGGCGGCGTGCAACCGGTCGCTCGCGGGTAACTCGGTGAGGTGGCTGGCCGGGCGCGTACACCCGAGAAGAAACTGTCGCGCTACAACGAGAAGCGCGACTTCGCGAAGACGCCCGAGCCCGCCGGCGGCGCTCCGACCGATGCCGGCGCAATGCGCTTCGTGGTCCAGCGTCACCGCGCCACCCGGCTGCACTACGACTTCCGGCTCGAGGTCGACGGGGTGCTGGTCAGCTGGGCGGTGCCGAAGGGCCCGACGCTCGACCCCGACGTGCGCCGCGGCGCGTTCCACGTCGAGGACCACCCGATCGAATACATCGGCTTCGAGGGCGTGATCCCGCGGGGTGAGTACGGCGGCGGTGACGTCATCGTCTGGGACACCGGCACCTACGAGTATTTGGCGAAAGACAAGCGAGACGCCGCCCGCTCCATTGCCGACGGCGAGATCCACATCGACATGCACGGACAGAAGCTGGCGGGCGTCTTCGTACTGGTGCGCACACGTACGGGTGCCAATGGCAAAGAGGACTGGCTGCTGCTGCACAAGCACGACGAGGCGGCCGTGCCCGGGTGGAATCCCGAGGAGCATCCGGAGTCGGTGCTGAGCGGCCGGACGAATGACCAAGTGCAGGCCGACCCGGAGCGGCTGTGGCATTCGGACCTGCCGGCCGACGAGGCATCGGTCGCCCTGAAGAACTACATCCCGGAGGCGAGCCGGGAGGCAATCACTGAGCTGAACGGGATGAAGGGCGCCGGCACCTGGCACATCTTCGACCGAGGCCTGCGCGTCACCAACCTCGACAAGGAGCTCTTCCCGGGGCTGCGCGGCAAGCCGATCACCAAGCGCGACTTCCTGCGCTACGCCGCGCAGATCGCGCCGGTGCTCACGCCGTACCTCGCGGGCCGTGCGCTCAACCTGCACCGCTATCCGGGTGGCGTCGGCACCGAAGGCTTCTGGCACAAGGAGCTGCCCACCCACGCACCGGAGTGGCTGCCGCGCTGGAAGAACCCGGATGCCAAGGACGACGACTCACAGACGTATCTGGTCGTCGACGAGCCGGCGGCACTCATCTGGGCGGCGAACTTCGGTGCCCTCGAGTGGCACCCGTGGACATCGCTGACCAGTGCGCCCAACAAGCCGACGTACGCCCTCATCGACATCGACCCGGGGGAGAAGACGACCTGGGACGAGGTGCTCACGCTCGCCCGCCTGCACCGCACCGCGCTGGAGCATCTGCACGTGCGTGCCTTCCCGAAGGTGACGGGCAAGCGCGGCGTCCAGATCTGGATCCCGATCACGCCCGGCCCCAGCTTCACCGAAACCCGCAACTGGGTGAAGACGCTGTCCGAGTCCGTCGGCGCGGTCGTGCCCGAGCTGGTCAGCTGGGCGTGGGGCAAGTCTGACCGCAGTGGGCTGGCGCGGCTGGACTACACGCAGAACGCGATCAACCGCACGCTCGTCGCTCCCTACAGCTGCCGGCCGGCGCCGGGTGCGCCGGTGTCGATGCCGATTACGTGGGACGAGCTGGACGATCCGAAGCTGAGGCCGGACGGGTTCCGGATGGGGAACGTGGTGAAGCGGCTGCGAGATCTGGGTGATCCGTTCCGGGCGATGCTTGGTGCCGCTCAGGAGTTGCCGGACCTTGGCTGAGATGCGGCCCTGCCTCCGCGGTCCGGCTACGGCTGCGTCGCCTGCCGGAAACCCTCGTAACTGATCTCGAGAAGGTCTCGTGCCGGCCGCTCCACCCGGGCCGTGGGGAGCGCCATCAGCGGTTGGTTGTGACGTCCCTGCAGCCCGTGTCGAAGCATTGGCCCGTCGATCTCTTCCAGCAGATCCTCTCGAATCTCTACGACGAGGTCTGGGCGGATTCTGAGGATCCGGCTGTCATAGGCCGCGTGGTGAATCTTGCAGAGAGCGAGTTCGTTGCGTACGGACGCGATTCCCTGCTCTTCTCTGTCGGGGACGATGTGCGCCGCGTCCAGCAGTTGCGCATGACCGAGGGCGCATACGGCACAGCGGACCTTATAAGCGCCCATGACCGTTGACCGAAACACTGGTTGGTGCAGGCGCTGGCGCGTCTCGCGGATAATGTATCGACGAAGCTGTTGTTCGACAACGCTGCCTTGCTCGATCCACTCGTTCGTGATGTTGAGATCGATGACGAACTGCTGCTGTTCCTTCTCCACCCAGACCACCCAGACGGGGGCGATGGGCTGATAGACGGCGGTGCCGACGCCGTAGAACCAGATGAGCGGCAGCTTGCCGATGGCAGCTGCCCGGAGCGCCCGATTCTCGGGGTGATCAGCGACGTTGCCGCGCCACTTGTAGCGCAACAGCCCATCGGGGCCGACCTGGTCCTCGTAAGGCCTGTCCCGTTGCTCTGGGGTGTAGACCGTCCGAATCGAGAGCGCGGCCGACAATTGAGCCGGCTTACGAATGCCGCGTTGGGCGTCCATCAACCGGAAGCTCTCACCGCGGAAGGTGAACTCTTGGATCTCCGAGGTCATCATGAATTCGGCGCCATCATTGGTGCGGACCTTGAGCCATTCGACAGCGGCCTGTCGGAGTTCGCCGTCGAAATCGGGGTCAACTGCGGTGGCCATGCGCTCCTACTTAGTTCGGCCGGTCCGTCCTGACGCTCTCGGGAAGTATCACTCGGCCATCGAGTCTCCGAGGCGGCGCAGCGAGCTGACACGCGCGGCTGCGCATGGGGGACGGCCCGTTAGGTCACAGTCTGTACGTGCTGCAAGCCCGCATTGTCTGCCCGGCGTCGCTGACTCCGGAAGTGGTGAACGTTCTTCGCCGCCACTCCGGCACGACGAACGTCTGCCGCATGGACGGTGCCGTCGTCGACCCACCGGCCGACCTCGTCAGCGCCGACGTCGCCCGGGAGGCCGCCAGCGACGTACTCGCCGAGCTGCATCGAGTGGGCGTGCCCGAGCACGGATCGGTTGTCCTGACCGAGCTGGACGTCGCCGTCGGGCGGTCGATCGACGCGGCGCTGCTGGCGTCACCGCAGCTCGAGGATGACGCGCTGATCTGGGAGCAACTGGAGTCCGCAACCGGTGAGGAGAGCAGCCAGTCGTGGACCTACCTGGCGTTCCTGACCATTGCCGTCTTGATCGCCGGAGCCGGGCTGCTCACCGACAGCCCGATCCTCATCGTGGGTGCGATGGTGCTCGGCCCGGAGTTCGGGCCGCTGGCCGGGCTCGCCGTCGCCTTGAAACGCCGCAACCGGCGCCGGGCGTGGCTGTCAGCGCGGGCGCTGATGGTCGGCTTTCTCCTCGGCATCGCCGTGACGGCGGCGGGCGTGGCCATCCTGCACGCCGCGGGCCGGGTCCCGCAGGCCTATCTCGATGGGCACGAGCCGTTGACATCGTTCGTGTCGCACCCCGACGAGTTCAGCGTGATCGTCGCGCTGCTGGCGGGCGTCGCCGGCACCTTGTCGTTGAGCTCAGCCAAATCCACCGCGTTGGTCGGTGTATTCATCAGCGTGACCACCGTCCCTGCTGCTGCGGGAATCGCTGCGGCGTCAGTGACAGGTCGCGGCCGAGACGCCCTCGGCGCGACGGCTCAGCTCGGGATTAATCTGGCCTGCATCGTCGTGGCGGCCCTGCTGACGTTGACCGCGCTGCAGCAGCTCAACCGGCGACGCGTGGCGCCGTCCGGGTGATCGGACGACGACACCGCGCTCACCGGTCGTAACCGGCGGCCCGGGCGCCGGAGAGATCGAAGTCGTAGTCAGCGCGTTCGAGCGCCCAGGCCCAGTAGTCGGCCAGATCCGTCGCCCACTCCGCGGGTACGTGGGCGTGAGTCAGGCGGACGATGCTGGTCTTGGTGGCGTCGTCGTTCGGGGCGGCATCGAGATTCACTTCCAAGGTCATCTGCGGATCCGGCGGGACCAGGATCTCGTTATTCGGCTCGATCCGGCGGCGGATCCAGGTCCAGCTCAGGAGCACATGGCGGGGCGGCCGGGCGTCCAGTCGTCGGCAGGCGATGAATCCGTTCCTCGGCACGATGTGGTTCGCGTCGCTGAAGGGGCTTTCGGCGTCCTCCCTCAGGTCGGGCGCGCTCTGGGCCGGCTCCAGCCACGCGGGCAGATCGAAGTTGGCGGCGCCGATGGTGAACTCCTCGTCGCCGGCCTGGCCCATCTGGGTGAGCCAACCGCTGGGATTCGCGAAGTACGTGAAGAGCTTGCGCGGGGTGCCGGGCATGCGGCGCTCGACCACAACCGTCGACCTGCTCCCGGACAGGTTGGCCGTGTCGTCGAGTGAGCGGTTCAGCCGGCGTACGGCGGCAATCCCGGCCTCAGCGAAGGTCGGCGTTGGATGCCGCCGCTCCGGCGCGGCGTACGCGCGCAAGCGGGCGGGCGTGGCCGGGCCGTCACTCGGCCACAGCCGGATGCGCCACACATCGCCCGGCGTCGTGGACCCTGGCCAGCCGAACCCGACGAAACCGCGGCCAGTGATCACTGCGTGGTAGCTGCCCGCTGGGACCGGCAACTGTGTTCCTTCGAGCGTCGGCGACTCGAAGTAGATGCCTTCCGCGCTGACGTCCAGATGCACGTCGAAGGCCTCTTCCCATTCGGCCAGATCGCCCGGGGCCGGGGCGTCCCACACCTCGAGGGTCAGGGCCATTTCGAAGTTGTTCTGGTGCGGCGACAATACGATGACCAGGCCATCGTGCTGAGCGATCCCGGCCCCGGCCAGAGCTTTGTCGAGCAGGTCGATCATCAGGTCCGGGTCGGTTGCGCGAGTCTCCAAGGAGAACTGGCCGTAATCGAGGGCGACCACGAATTCCTGGTGGGAGACGACAGTGGGCTCCGACATGAGCCAATTATGGGTGGCTCCCGTTACGGGTCGGAATGCCGGCAGACGCCGCTGGCTAGCCTGTGCCGGTGATGTTCAGCCCGGAGCTGCGGCAGCGGGTGGCCGCCGGTGAGATCACCGTGTCAATCCGGCTCTGGAGCAGGCCCAAGGTGAAGGCCGGCGGCCGCTACCAGAGCCACGGATGCGTGATCGAGGTCGACACGGTCGAGCTGCTGCCTTTCTCGGCGGTCAGCGCGGACGACCTCGTGAGGTCCGGCGAGACCTCCCGCGAAGCCGTGCGGGAGCGGGCCGCGCACGCGGGGCCCATAGGCGATGAGACGCTGGTCTACCGGGTGGAGTTCCACGTCGTGTGAGGCGTCAGGCGTTCTCGACGTAGTTCACGGCGGCCGACTTGATGGCACGCCCCGCCTTGTCACGGAAGCGGGTGCCCGGGAGGAAGGGTTGCTTGGAGTTCGGCCGCCCGCGCCAGTCGAGCGGACAAACGGACTGCTGACAGAAGTACTGCCGGTGGACGGCCAGCAAGGCTCGACAGCGCGCCTCCTGCGAAGTCATCGGGGGCTGCAGCGAGAACGCGACCTGGCCGCTGCTCTTGATCACTGCCCCGAACAGCTTCGACATGACCTGCTCCGCCGCATACCGGAATTCTCATCGCCGAAGTGCAGGGTAATCCTGAGTACTCAGTCTGGGTGATCGCCAGCGCTCAGCAGCTGCCGACCACCGGAGCGCCGGTGCTGGTGTTCACCCACTGGTCGGAGACGTAGCCGTAGAACGGCGAGTCGATGTGGTCCCACAGGGACGTGGTGCCGAAGGGCCCGGACACGGCGTCGCCATACGTGGTGCAGGTGAGGTGCACGTATTGGTTCTGACTGACCGTGCCGATGATCGCCGAGTACGTCGACGGGCCGCTGCGGACGTTGATGATCGCGCCGTTCGAATTGATCGGGTAGCTGTTGGTGCCAACGCCGCACTGCACGACGTATCCGCAGGAGTCTGTGCCAGGTTGCGGCGGCGGCGCCACGTAGACCGTGGTTGCGGGGGCAGGCGCCGGCGCCGGCACGACGTACACCGTCTTCTCCGGCGCGGGCGTGACGTAGACGGTCTTGGCCGGAGCGGGCGTGGTGGCCTTCGGCTTCGGCGCCGGGGCAGCGCTGGTGCTTGCCGGCGTCGGAGTAGCGGTCGCGACGGCCGCGGCAGGAGTGGCCGTATTGGCGCCTGAGCTGCATCCCGCAACCGCCAGCACGCCGATGCCCACAACAAAGACGATCTTTTTCACGAGGTCTCCCGAATTCGCCAGGCAAGTGCACCGACCCGACGGGCCGGCTCACGGTCAGCGGCGTCGTGCGCCGGGATGACCTGCTCATTCGATAATGATGGCGAAATCGTTTAGCCGTACGTGATTAGCGGGAATGCGTTCGAAAGTGCCCGCGATGGAACACTCGGTGTGGGTCATTCGGAGTAACGGGACTACTCCGAATGGAGTAGCCGACGAGGATTCGGGGCTACGCGGTCCAGGCGGCGAAGCCGGGCGTACGCCAGAGCGTCCCGCGCGCGGTCACGACGAGCGCCTCGTAGTCAGGCAGCGCGGTCAGCCACGAGCGGCACTCGCCGCCCATTGCGAAGGCAGCGGTCGCGTACGCATCGGCGAGACGCAGCTCCGGACCGACGACCGTGACCGACGCCAGCTCGGTCACCGCAGCGCCGGTGTGCGGGTCGACGATGTGCGCGCCGCGTTCGGCGGTGCCGGAGGTGGCGACCGCGCCCCCTCGCGTTCGGACGACCGCGGCGAGCATCCCGGGCCGCAGCGGGTGCGTGACGCCGACCCGCCACGGCTCGCCGGGGGAGCGGCTACCGGTGGCCTGCACGTCGCCGCCGCCGTTGACCGTGTGGTTCTCCGACCCCGCCGCGCGCAGCAGCCCGCTCGCGCGCTGGATCGCCCAGCCCTTCACGTAGCCGGACGGGTCGAGCCGGCCGGACGGTCGCGCGGAGAAGCTGCCGTCGGACACCCGGGTCAGCTCGGCGCAGGCGTCGAGCACCTCGCGTACGAGCGGGGAGGGGTCCGTGAGCTCGCCGCGATCGAGGCGGCTGATCTCGCTGTCGGGCCGGTAGG
Organism: Frankiaceae bacterium; assembly: GCA_965199805.1. Taxonomy (GTDB): domain Bacteria; phylum Actinomycetota; class Actinomycetes; order Frankiales; family Frankiaceae; genus DATAZK01. The sequence continues at coordinate 3,344,962 of CBDATO010000001.1, forward strand.
TGCTGAACACGGCGTCGACGTGATGCAGCCAGCGGACGACGTCGGCGATGGCGGCGTCCCAATTCCCCTCGTCGCGGATGTCGAGGGAGAAGACGGTGCCCATGCAGTGTTCGACGTGCACGGTCCTCGGCGCGAGCGCGGCACTCACAGCTGGTCCAGCGCGCTTTGCAGCGACTGCTTGTAGCCGTCGCTGGTGTACGTCGCGCCCGAGACCGTGTCGATCGAGGCGCTGCCCGCGCTGACCGCCTCGGAGTTGAGCTCCGGCACGGCGTAGGAGTTGATCTGCTGGTCGCGTGGGTCGTTTTGCGGGTAATCGATGGCCTGCGCGGCGGTGATCTTGCCGTTGACCACGGTGATCTGCACCTGCACGGGCCCGTACCGGGTGTCGGCGGCGGTGCCGGTCACGGTCTTGGTACCCGACGTGGTGCTGGAGCTGGTACCGGAGCTCGTGTCGCTGTCCGATCCGGACCCGGAGCTGCCGGCGCCCGTGGCCGAGCTCGTGCCCGAGCTGGTCGAGCCGGTGACCCCCGACGCCTGGGCGGGCGCGGTCGCGGACTGGGTCTTGAAGGTGAGCAGCAGGACCAGCCCGACCACGGTGGCCATGGCGGCAAAGACGACGCGACGCACGATTACTCAGCTCTCTTCGGAAGGCGCGGGCTAGAAGGCGTAGGACTCGGAATGGACGTGCCGCCGCGGGACGCCGATCGACGCGAGCGCCCGTGACACGTCGGCGCGCATCGCTTCGGGGCCGCAGAGATAGACGTCGGCCTCGCGGATGTGCGGCAGCCGAGCGAGCGACTCCGCGGACAGCGGATCGCCGCCGAGCTGCTGCCGGGTGCCGACCACCAGGTGCAGCACCGCCCCGCGTTCCCGGGCGATCTGCTCGAGCTCGGAGCGGAAGAGCACGTGCTCGGAGCGGCTGACCCGGTAGACGAGCGTGAGGTCGCCGTGCGCGGCGATCGGCAGCGTTTCGAAGAGCGCGCGGAGCGGGGTGATGCCGACGCCGGCCGCGATGAGTACGACGCGCTGCCGCTTGCGGCGGTGGGCGGTGAAGGCGCCGTACGGACCCTCGGCGAAGACCCGCGTGCCAGGTGTCAGCTGGGCGCTGAGGCTGCTCGCGTCGCCGAGGTCCTTGATCGTGACGCGCATGAGGTTGCTGCTGACCGGCGCCGACAGCGAGTACGGGTTCGACGCCCACCACAGCTGCTTGGTGAGGAAGCGGACCCGGAAGAACTGGCCCGGGTCGGCGCGCAGCTCGTCGAGCCGCTGTCCGGCGATGAGTACGGAGACGGTGTCGGGGGACTCGCGGACGACGCTCGCGACCTGCAGGCGGTGGCGCCGGGCGGCGTCGAGCGGGCGCAGGATCCGGTACCAGACGAGCAGCAGTGCGACCCCGATGTAGAGCGCCGCCCAGTAGATACGCGCGGGCCGGTTGTCCATGAATTCGGCGCCGTCCGCGAACTGGTGGCTGAACGCCAGCGCGACCGCGAGGTAGGTGTAGAAGTGCAGGTAGTACCAGGTCTCGTAGCGCATCCGGCGCCGGGCCGCGCGGGCCGAGCTGATGCCCACGCCGACGAGCAGCAGGCCGGCGACGGTCGCCATCAGCACGTCGGGGTAGCTGCGCAGCAGGGTCCAGCCCTCGTGCACCACGTTGGTGTGCGCGGTGATCGCGTAGCCCCAGAGGATGAGCAGGCCGTGCGCCACCACGAGGCTGACGGTGTAGCGGCCGCCCTTGGAGTGCCAGCGGGCGAGCCGGTCGCTGCCGAGGCCGCGTTCGAGTGCCGGCACCCGCGCCATCAGCGCGAGCAGCACGACCATGCTGTAGCCGGCCAGCAGCCCGGTGATGCGGCCGGCGTTGGTGAGCCAGTCGCCGAAGCCGTGGATCGACGGGGTGTTCAGCCACCACAGCAGGACGGCGACGACCGCGCCGACGGCGATGGCGCCGAGCACGACGTCGGGCCGCGCCCGTACCGGGGCCGATGACGGCGCAGCAGCTGGGCGGCGAGCGGGGACGACCTGCTCGCGGGGCCGGTCGAGCGTCTCCCACATGGGTCTGAGTGTCGGGACGCAGACTGGCGGCGATCTGTGGCGTTGCTGTGCGTAGCCCATGAAGGACGGCGCCGGCAAAGTGCCAGGCGGCCGCCCGCTGCCTCGGCCGACCCCATAGGATCGGTCAGCCAGCGGCTCTGCCGCGGGGCGTAGCGTAGTGGCTAGCGCGCCTGCTTTGGGAGCAGGAGATCGGGAGTTCGAATCTCCCCGCCCCGACTGCCTGGTCCCCGTTCCCTTTTGAAGCATGGAGCTGCACCGCTGTGAAGGCCACCAAGGAAGCCCTGAGCCCCACCCGCATCAAGGTCACCGTGGAGGTTCCTTTCGAGGAGCTGTCCGAGGACCTCGCGTCGGCGTACAAGCGGGTTGGCAGCCAGATCCGGGTGCCGGGTTTCCGTCCGGGCCGGGTGCCGCCGCGCGTCATCGACCAGCGGGTCGGCCGCGGCACGGTGCTCAACGAGGCACTGCCGGGCGCGCTCGACCGCTTCTACGGTCTGGCGCTCGAGCAGGAGTCCATCTCCCCGGTGTCGTCACCCGAGGACGTCGACGTCAAGGAGTTCAACGACGGCGAGCCGCTCGTCTTCTCCGCCGAGGTCGACGTGCGCCCGGAGATCGAGCTGCCTGAGCTCGACGGCCTCGAGGTCACGGTCGACGACGTCGCGGTGAGCGAGGACGACGTCGACGAGCAGCTGCAGAGCCTGCGTGACCGCTTCGCCTCGCTGGAGCCGGTCGAGCGTGAGGTCGCCGACGGCGATTACCTGACGATCGACCTGGTCGCCAAGGTCGAGGGCGAGCTCGTGCCGGGCTCGGAGTCCAAGGGCATGACCTACGAGGTCGGCAGCGACAACCTCATCCCCGGCCTCGACGAGGCCGTGCGCGGCGCCAAGGAGGGCGACGAGCCCACCTTCCAGACCGAGCTCAAGCAGGGCGACTTCGCCGACAAGACGGCCGATGTCACCGTGACCATCGTCGGCGTCAAGGAGAAGGTGCTTCCGGAGCTCGACGACGAGTTCGCCACCACGGCGAGCGAGTTCGACTCGCTGGACGAGCTCAAGGCCGACCTCACCGACAAGCTCGAGAAGATGCGCCGCTACGAGCAGGGTGCGCAGGCCCGTGACCGGCTGCTCGACAAGCTGCTCGACCTGGTCGACGTGCCGCTCCCGGAGTCGGCCGTCAAGGCCGAGGTCGAGGGCCGTGAGCACAACCTCGGCCACGAGCTCGAGCGCTACGGCATGACCCGCGCGACCTACCTCGAGACCATCGAGAAGACCGACGAGGAGTTCACCGCCGAGACCCGCGAGGCGTCCGAGAAGGCCGTCAAGTCGCAGCTGGTGCTCGACGCCCTGGCCGAGAAGGACGAGCTGGGCGTCGAGCAGGAAGAGCTGACCGACCACCTCATCCGCCGCGCGCAGCAGTCCGGCATGCCGCCGCAGGACTTCGCCAACCAGATCATGCAGGGCGGCAACATCGGCATGCTCTTCGCCGAGGTGCGCCGCGGCAAGGCTCTCGCCGGGCTGATGGAGTCGGCGAAGATCGTCGACGAGTCGGGCAACGAGGTCGACCTGTCGCTGCTCGACGAGGACGACGAGGACGGTCCGGAGATCCTCGAGGCCGACCTCTCGGCCGAGAACGACGAGCTGGACGACGACGACGTCGACGACCTCGACGAGGACGACGACGAGGCCCCCGAGCAGTCCGCGACCGAGGCGGGCGACAGCAAGGAGTAGGCGCGGCCGGCTGACCGGCCGTGCGGTTTCGCCCTGGGCGCAGCTCGTTCACGCCTAGGGCGAAACCGCTCAACGCAAGCCGCCCAGGCGCCGACCTCCTGGTTAGGGTCACTGGCAGGAGCTGCGAAAAGGCCACCCCGGAAGCAGGGGCGCGGCCTCAGCGAATCTCGAAGGAGCGGCGACATGAGCGATCTGGTGCTACCCACGCTGCAGATGCGTGGCCCGGGCCCCGGCTCTCCGACGCTCGACGACCGGGTCTACGACCGGCTGCTGCGCGAGCGGATCATCTTCCTCGGCAGCGTCGTCGAGGACACCATTGCGAATGCGATCTGTGCCCAGCTGCTGCTGCTCGCGGCCGAGGACGACACGCGTGACATCTCGCTGTACATCAACTCGCCCGGCGGCTCGGTGACGGCCGGCATGGCCATCTACGACACGATGGAGTTCATCCCCAACGACGTGTCGACGGTCGCGATCGGCCTGGCGGCCAGCATGGGGCAGTTCCTGCTCTGCGCCGGCGCCAAGGGCAAGCGTTACGCCACCCCGCACGCGCGGATCATGATGCACCAGCCGTCCGGCGGCATCGGCGGTACGGCAGCCGACATCGCCATCCAGGCCGAGCAGATGATCCACACCCGCCGGGTGCTGCAGGACCGCATCGCGTTCCACACCGGCCAGACGGTCGAGCGCATCGAAGAGGATTCCGACCGCGACCGCTGGTTCACCGCGGAAGAGGCAGCTGAGTACGGCTTCATCGACAAGGTCGTCGCGCGCGCCACGCAGGTGCCCAGCGTCGGCCCGGTCAGTTGAGAGGGAGAAACACCATGACTGAGCCGATGACCCAGGCAGATGCCTACATGGAGCAGTACAACCGCTACGTCCTGCCCAACATCATCGAGCGCACCAGCCGCGGCGAGTACGGCATGGACCCGTACTCGAAGCTGCTCAAGGAGCGCATCGTCTTCCTCGGCGTCCAGATCGACGACGTCTCGGCTAACGACGTGATGGCGCAGCTGCTCTTCCTCGAGTCCGAGGACCCCGACCGCGACATCAACATCTACATCAACTCGCCGGGTGGCTCGTTCACCTCGCTGACGGCGATCTACGACACGATGCAGTTCATCCGTCCCGACGTGTCGACGGTCTGCCTCGGCCAGGCGGCCAGCGCCGCAGCCGTTCTGCTCGGCGCCGGCACCAAGGGCAAGCGCTTCGCCGTGCCTAACGCGCGCATCCTGATCCACCAGCCGTCGGGCTCGGGCGAGGGCCAGTCCTCGGACATCGAGATCCAGGCCAACGAGATCATGCGCATGCGGGCCCTGCTCGAGCGGATGCTGGCCGACCACACCGGCCGCACCGAGGAGCAGGTCCGCAAGGACATCAACCGCGACAAGATCCTGACCGCCGCCGAGGCCGTCGAGTACGGCCTCATCGACGAGGTCATCAAGTCGCGTAAGACGTCCACCCTCCGCGCGGCGGGTTGAGCTCGCGTTCCGGCTTGCACGGGGCGATGCTGAGAGTAGCGTCCCGTGCCAAGCCGGACCCGCACACCCAGTACAGCGTGATGCATGACAGGCAAGCACTGCACGTCTCAGCCGCCGTTCCCGGGGCTGTTGATCTGACCGAGCAGCTGGGCCGCGCGACGTGGCCCGCCGACAGCAGGGGAGTGGCCGGTGGCCCGCATCGGTGACGGTGGAGACCTGCTGAAATGCTCGTTCTGCGGCAAGTCGCAGAAGCAGGTCAAGAAGCTCATCGCCGGGCCCGGCGTCTACATCTGCGACGAGTGCATCGAGCTCTGCAACGAGATCATCGAGGAAGAGCTATCGGAGTCCTCGGAGCTCAAGTGGGACGACCTGCCCAAGCCCAAGGAGATCTACGAGTTCCTCGACTCGTACGTCGTGGGCCAGGAGACCGCCAAGAAGACGCTGTCGGTCGCGGTCTACAACCACTACAAGCGCGTCCAGGCCGGCACCGCCGACGGCAAGAGTGAGGTCGAGCTCGCCAAGAGCAACATCTTGCTGCTCGGCCCCACCGGCTGCGGCAAGACGCTGCTCGCGCAGACCCTCGCCCGCATGCTCAACGTACCGTTCGCCATCGCCGACGCCACCGCGCTCACCGAGGCGGGCTACGTCGGCGAGGACGTCGAGAACATCCTGCTCAAGCTGATCCAGGCCGCTGACTACGACGTCAAGAAGGCCGAGACCGGGATCATCTACATCGACGAGGTCGACAAGATCGCCCGCAAGTCGGAGAACCCGTCGATCACCCGCGACGTCTCCGGCGAAGGTGTTCAGCAGGCGCTGCTGAAGATCCTGGAAGGGACGACGGCCAGCGTGCCGCCGCAGGGCGGGCGCAAGCACCCCCACCAGGAGTTCATCCAGATCGACACCACCAACGTGCTGTTCATCTGCGGTGGCGCGTTCGCCGGCCTCGACAAGGTGATCGAGGGGCGCATCGGCAAGAAGGCGCTCGGCTTCCGCGCGGTGCTCGCCAGCAAGTACGACACCGACCGCAACGACGTCTTCGGCGACGTGATGCCCGAGGACCTGCTGAAGTTTGGCATGATCCCGGAGTTCATCGGCCGGCTGCCCGTCATCACCAGCGTCGAGAGCCTCGACCGTGAGGCGCTCATCCAGATCCTGACCGAGCCGAAGAACGCGCTGGTACGCCAGTACCGCCGCCTGTTCGACCTCGACGGCGTCGACCTCGACTTCTCCGACGACGCCCTCGAGGCCATCGCCGAGCAGGCAATCCTGCGCGGCACCGGCGCCCGTGGCCTGCGCGCGATCATGGAAGAGGTCCTGCTCTCGGTGATGTACGACATCCCGAGCCGCAAGGACGTCGCCAAGGTCGTCGTCACCCGCGAGACGGTGCTCGAGCACGTCAACCCGACGATCGTCCCCCGCGAGGCTCCCAAGCGCGAGCGCCGCGAGAAGTCCGCCTGACGCTCGCCGCTTGAGGCTCAGCCGCGGTAGGCGGCGAGCTGGCGTACGGACGCGGTGAGGCGGCCTGTCTCGTCCCACAGGGTGCACGTCTCGTCGATCCAGCCACCGGCGACGAGCTGGGCGCTTTGCTCGATCATCAGCCAGCCCGGCTGCGGCCGGGAGCGGATGTGCGCGTCGAGCGTGATGGTCGGCACCCAGCCCTTGAGTCCGAGGTCGACCGTGACCGGCGGTGGCGCGTCACCGGCGATGAGCAGCCAGTACGGGTCCAGCTCGCCCTCGTCGGCGCGGCGGATCCACCCGCGCACCACCGCCTGACCGGCGGGCTCGCCGTGCATCCACCGCGTGGTGGCCGGGTCGAGCCGCAGGTCGAGGAAGTCGAGGTGGCCGAGGCGCGCGTTGGGGCCGATCTCGGCGTCGGAGCGCGGGCAGTCGGCGACCGGCGCCAGCGTCGGCGGTGCGGCCGACGGCGCGACGAACACCGGCTCGGCGGTCGGCAGTGTGCCCGCGGTGATGAGCACCTCGACCCGCAGCTTGTCGCCCTGGGTCAGCCGGGCGCGGGAGACGCCGACGGTGCGCCCGGTGCGCAGCGGCTCGACCGTGACCGTCGCCGGCCCGGGATCCGGCGCCGACGCGAAGTGCGCACTGACCCCGAGCGGATCCGGATGCGCGGCGTCGTCACCGATCGCCGCCCGCACGATCTCGGCCAGCAGGTAGCCACCGTGGATCTTGTCGACGATCGCCCAGCGCCCGTCGAGGTCGACGGGGACGGTGCGCACGACGGGTGAGGTCACCCCTCGAACGTTAGGTGACGATCAGTGCTCGGCGTACGCCCGCATCTCACGGGTGATGATCTCCACCATGGCCGGCTTCGGCGTGCCGGTCATGTAGACCATGCCCACCGCCGACGTGCCCCGGAAGACGCAGTACGCGATCGGCGAGGCGCCGCTCTGGCCGCCGCAGGTCATCGACCCACCGGCCGCGCCGGGTGCGACGGCCGTGAAGGCACCGACCCGGTTGCCGGCAGCCGGCTTGCGCACGTTCGCCAGCAGCGTCGAGTACGCGGACGCCAGGTTGGCGGCGGCCGGCCGGTAGGTGGTGGCGACGACGCCCGGCGTCCCGCTCGCGTAGACCGAGACCTGCGCCGTCTTCCCGATCGCGGGCAGCTGCTGCGCGGCGAAGGCCTTGAGCTGCTGCGCCTGCCGGGTGGCGGCCGCGCTGGTCTGCTGGGTGTAGCCGGACAGCTGCTTCGGGAAGCCGTACTGGCCGGTGGCGGCCGTACCGGTGCCGCCGGCGCTCGCCGGAGCCTGCGTCGGCCGGACCGACGGAGCAGCCGCCGTCGGCACCGAGGTCGGGGTGTCGGTGCTGTCGGAGCTCTTGTTCAGCTGGGTGTAGCCGAAGTAGCCGCCACCGGCGACGACGACGAGTGCCAGCAGCGCGAGGAGCTTGCGGTCGGGGCCGCGCTTGGCCCGGCGCTTGCCGTCCGCGGCGGGTCCTTCGCCGTCGTTGCCGTCGTCGGCGCTGAGCGGGGTCAGCGGGTGGACGGGCTCCGGGTCGAAGCCGGGCGCCGGCGGAGGGAACGGCGGGGGAAACGCGGGCGCGGACATGTCTCCGGCCGGGCCGACGTGCGCCGGTGCCTCCGGAAAGGCGGGTGCCGGCGCGGCGAAGTGCTGCGGCGAGTCGAAGCCCGGGTCGAGCTGCACCCCGTACGTGGGCAGCGGGGTGAAGGTGGTGGGCGCGGGGGGCTCGTAGCCGCCGGGCATCGGTGCAGGCTCGGCGGGGGCGAACGTCGGCACGGCGTACGCCTGCAGGGCCGGCGGCGGCTGGGGCGGCTGCTGGGGCTCAGGTGCGGGGTAGGCGGCCGGAGCGGGATACGTCGCCGGCGGCAGCATCGCCTCGATCGGCTCGACCGGGGCGTACGTGCCCGGGTGCGGCGGGTGCGTCGGCTGGAACGCGACGGGCGTCTCGAACGACGCCGGCGGCGGGAAGTCGGCCACCGGCGCGGTCTTGGTCATCGGCACGGGGTTCATCGGGGCGGCCTGCTGCGGCTGGCCGAACTGCGGCGGCTCGTACGGCTGGCCGTACTGGGGCGCCGCGTACTGCTGCTGGGGCTGGGGCGCCTCGAACTGCGGCTGCGCGTACGGCTGGCCGTACTGGGGCTGCTCGTACTGGGGCTGCTGGTGTTGGGGTTGTTCGTACTGCGGCTGCTCGTACTGCGGCTGCTCGTACTGGGGCTGCTCGTACTGGGGCTGCACGGGCGGCGCCAGGAAGGCCACCGGGATCTCGCCGGCCGGTGCCTCGAACTGCGGGTGCGGTGCGGCACCGGGATACGTCTGCGGCTCGTAGCCGTACTCGGGAGCGTCCGGCTGCGTACGCGGACCCGGCACCGCAGAGGCCTCCGGCGGGTCGAACGGTTCGCCGGGCAGCACGGTGCGTGACGCCTGAGCCAGATGGGCTCCGGGTGCGGGATGGCGCTGCTCCACAAAGACTCCTGTGCGCGCGAGAAGGTGGCGGGTCCTTCTCCTGCAATCGGCACGAGCCACCGGCAGCTGAACCGCCGGTCGGAACCCGGCTCGCGCACCCTGCCAGACTGACCCGGTGGCTGCCGCGCGCTGGGGAATGACCGTCCCGTTCGAGGGGATCCCGCTCGCCGAGCAGGCCGACCTCTTCCGCGAGCTCGTCGACCTCGGCTACACCGACGCCTGGTCGAGCGAGGCGGGTGGCGCCGACGCGTTCACCCCGCTGGTGCTCGCCTCGGTGTGGGCGCCCGAGCTGCAGCTGGGGACGGCGATCGTGCCCGCGTATCTGCGTGGCCCGGCGCTGCTCGCCCAGACCGTGGCCGCCGTCGCCGATGCCGCCCCCGGCCGGTTCTCGCTCGGGCTCGGCAGCAGCAGCAACGTCATCGTCGAACGCTGGAACGGCATCCCCTTCGAGCAGCCGTATCAGCGCGTACGCGACACCGTCCGCTTCCTGAAGGCGGCGCTGAGCGGGGAGAAAGTCACCGAGAAGTACGAGACCTTCGAGGTGCAGGGCCTCAAGCTCGGCCGGCTGCCCGCCATTCCGCCCAAGATCATGGTGGCGGCGTTGCGACCCGGCATGCTGCGGCTGGCCGGCCGGGAGAGCGACGGCGTCATCCTCAACTGGCTGTCCGCCGACGACGTGCCCACCGTCGTCAGCGAGGTGGCCGCGGGTGCCGGCGGGGCCGAGCGGGAGGTCGTCGCGCGGATCTTCGTGCTGCCGATCGAGGACGCCGACACCGCCCGCGCGATCGGCCGCCGTGCCATGGCGCCGTACCTGACCGTGCCCGTCTACACCGCCTTCCACCAGTGGCTCGGCCGCGGCGACATGATCGCGCCCGTGCTCGAGAAGTGGCAGGCCGGCGACCGCAAGGGCGCGCTCGAGGCCATCCCGGACGAGCTGGTGGACGCGCTGATCGTGCACGGGTCGCCCGAGCAGTGCCGCGAGCACCTGCAGCGCTACGTCGACGGCGGGGTGACGGTCCCGGTCATGGCGTTGATGGCGTCGTCACAGGACGCGCCCCGCCTGCTGCGCGAGCTGGCGCCCCGCTGACACAACCGATGGGATGTGCGCCGGGTCCTGGGGTTCGTGTTCGGGGACACAAGCGATCGAATGCAGATGTGCGGACCTCACATCCGATCGGTTGTGGACGAGAACAGGAACCCTGACCCGCCGCCGACATCCGATCGGTTGTGCCGCAGGCGGACGAGCGGCCGGCGGGCGCGCCCTGATCCATAGACTCGCCCCATGCCTGAAACGCCTGGACGCCCGGTGATCGAACTGCCACCGCAGTACGACCCGACCGTCGTGGAGGCGCCCGGCTACCAGCGCTGGCTCGACGCCGACGCGTTCACCGCAGGCCGCCCCGACCGCAAGGACGCCGAGCCGTTCGCGCTGGTCATCCCGCCGCCTAACGTCACGGGTTCGCTGCACGTCGGCCACGCGTTCGAGCACGTGCTCATGGACGCGCTCACCCGGCGCAAGCGCATGCAGGGCTACGACGTGCTCTGGCTGCCCGGCATGGACCACGCCGGCATCGCGACGCAGAACGCGGTGGAGCGCCAGCTGGCCAAGGAAGGCATCAGCCGGCACGACCTCGGGCGTGAGGCGTTCGTCGAGCGGGTGTGGTCGTGGAAGGCCGAGTACGGCGGCCAGATCCTCGGGCAGATGCGCCGGATCGGCGACGGGGTCGACTGGAGCCGCGAGCGCTTCACGATGGACGAGGGCCTCTCGCGGGCGGTGCGCACCGTCTTCAAGCAGCTCTTCGACCAGGACCTCATCTACCGCGCCAACCGGATCATCAACTGGTGTCCGCGTGACCGCACCGCCCTGTCCGACATCGAGGTGGATCACCGCGACATCGACGGCGAGCTGGTCACCATCCAGTACGGCCCGCTGCAGGTGGCGACCACCCGCGCCGAGACGATGCTCGGCGACACCGCGGTGGCCGTGCACCCCGACGACGAGCGCTACAAGCACCTGATCGGCACCCTGGTGCCGCTGCCGCTGACCGACCGCAGCATCCCGGTGGTCGGCGACGAGCACGTCGACCCGGCGTTCGGCACCGGCGCGGTGAAGGTGACGCCGGCGCACGACCCCAACGACTTCGAGATCGGCCAGCGCCACGACCTGCCGTCGATCACGGTGCTGGACGAGCTCGGCGTGATCACGACGCCCGGCCCGTTCCAGGGGCTCGACCGCTTCGAGGCCCGGCCGGCCATCGTGGAGGCGCTGCGCGCCGAGGGCCTGATCGTCGCCGAGAAGCGCCCGTACGTGCACGCGGTCGGGCACTGCTCGCGCTGCGGCACGGTGGTGGAGCCGCGGCTGTCGCTGCAGTGGTTCGTCCGCGTCGCCCCGCTGGCCAAGCGCGCCGGCGATGCCGTGCGCGACGGGGAGACCGCGTTCGTGCCGCCGGAGATGGCCGCGCGCTACTTCTCCTGGGTCGACAACATGCACGACTGGTGCGTGAGCCGCCAGCTCTGGTGGGGCCACCGCATCCCGGTCTGGTACGGCCCCGACGGGCAGACGGTCGTGCCCGGCCCCGACGAGGAGCCGCCGGGTGAGGGCTGGGTGCAGGACGAGGACGTCCTCGACACCTGGTTCAGCTCGGCGCTGTGGCCCGCGTCGACGCTGGGCTGGCCCGACCGCACGCCCGACTTCGAGCGCTTCTATCCGACGTCCGTGCTCATCACGGGCTACGACATCATCTTCTTCTGGGTCGCCCGGATGATGATGTTCTGCACGTTCATCGCGCCCGAGGTGCCGTTCCGGCAGGTGGCCGTGCACGGGCTGGTGCGCGACGGCCGCGGCCGCAAGATGAGCAAGTCGGCCGGCAACGGCATCGACCCGCTGCAGCTGATCGACGCGTACGGCACCGATGCGCTGCGCTGGACGCTCGCCCGCGCGGCCAACCCCGGCGGCGACGTGCCGCTCGCCGAGGAGTGGGTGCAGGGCAGCCGCAACTTCGTCAACAAGCTGTGGAACGCGACCCGCTTCGCGCTCATGAACGGCGCCGACCCGACGCTGCCGCTGGAGGAGTCGACGTGCTCGGCCGCCGACCGGTGGATCCTCACCCGCCTGGGCGAGGTCACGGACGCGGTCGAGGGCTTCTACGCCGACTTCGAGTTCGGCAAGGCGTGCGACGCGCTCTTCCACTTCGCCTGGGATGAGCTCTTCGACTGGTACGTGGAGCTCGCCAAGGTGCCGCTGCGTACCGAGGGTGACGCCGCCGTACGCACCCGGGCGGTGCTCGGACGCTGCCTCGACGTGGTGCTCCGCCTGCTGCACCCGGTGATCCCGTTCGTCACCGACGAGCTGTGGCGCGCGTTGAACGGCCACACCGACGAGCTCGAGACGTTGGCGCTGGCCGCGTGGCCGACCGGCGGCGGCATGGCCGACGCGGGTGCCGTGGCCGAGATGGGCCGGCTGCAGGAGCTGGTGGCCGAGCTGCGGCGCTTCCGTACCCAGCAAGGCATCCCGTCCAAGCGCAAGGTGCCGGCCGTCATCCTCAAGGACGGCGATTTCGCGGGTGCGTGGGCCGGCCAGCTGGCCGCCCTCGCCGACCTCACGCTGCCCACCGAGGCGTCCGACAGCGCCCCCGAGGGCTGGGAGGTGTTGCAGTCCGGCAGCACGTCGGTCGCGCTGGACCTGCTCGGCTCCATCGACGTGCAGGCCGAGCTCAGCCGCCTGGCCAAGCAGCTGCTCGCGGTGGACAAGGAGATCAAGCAGACCTCCGCCAAGCTCGGCAACGCCGGCTTCCTCGCGAAGGCGCCGGACGAGGTGGTCGCCGAGATCCGGCAGCGCAACACCGACGCCGCGGCCGAGCGCGAGCGCATCCTCGATCGGCAGCGTCGTCTTGGCTAGCCGGACGGACGCGGCCGGTGACGACGTCCGCGAAGCGCTCGCCCGGGTCGAGAAGGCCCTCGCCGGCCGCTTCCCGAACCGGATGGTGCCCGACCTCGAGCGCATGCGCACGTTGGTCGACCTGCTCGGGCAGCCGCAGCTGGCGTACCCGACGATCCACCTGACGGGCACGAACGGCAAGACGTCGACCGCTCGGATGATCGACACCCTGCTGCACGCCTTCGGGCTGCGCACCGGGCGCTACACGTCGCCGCACCTGGAGTCGGTGACCGAGCGGATCAGCATCGACGGGTTACCGATCTCCGCCGAGGCGCTGGTCAAGGCATACGACGACGTCATCCCGTACGTGGAGATGGTCGACGCGCAGTCGGAGCAGCAGGTCACGTACTTCGAGCTGATGACCGCGATGGCGTTCGCGGCCTTCGCGGACGCACCGATCGACATTGGCATCATCGAGGTCGGCATGGGCGGCACCTGGGACGCCACCAACGTCGTCGAGAGCGCCGTGCAGGTCATCCTGCCGATCTCACTCGACCATCCGGAGCTCGGCAGCACCGTGGCCGAGGTGGCGGGGGAGAAGTCCGGCATCCTGCGGGCCGACGCGGTCGCCGTCTTCGCGAGCCAGCCGCCCGAGGCCGCGACGGTGCTGTTGCGCAAGGCGGGGGAGCTCGGGACGACGATCGCCCGCGAGGGGCTCGAGTTCGGCGTGGTCGGCCGGGCCGTGGCGCTCGGCGGCCAGGTGTTGACGCTGCGCGGGCTCGGCGGCGACTACGACGACATCTTCCTGCCGCTGCACGGCGCCCACCAGGCCCACAACGCCGCGTGCGCACTCACCGCCGTCGAGGCGTTCCTCGGCGCCGGCGAGGACAACCCGCTGGACCTCGACACCGTGCGGGCCGGCTTCGCCGTGGCCGAGTCGCCGGGCCGCATGGAGACCATCCGCAGCTCGCCGACGATCATGCTCGACGGCGCGCACAACGCCGCCGGCGCCAAGGCCCTGGCGACGGCGCTCGAGGAGGCGTTCGCGTTCGACCGGCTCGTCGGCGTGATCGGCATCCTCGGCGACAAGGACGTCGAGGCCGTGCTCAGCGCACTCGAACCCGTCCTCACGTCGATCGTCGTCACGCAGAGCGCGTCACCCCGGGCCATGCCCGTCGACGACCTCGCCGCCGAGGCGGTCGACATCTTCGGCAGCCACCGGGTGGAGGTCGAGCCCCGGCTCGACGACGCCATCGACGCGGCCGTACGCACCGCCGAGGAGGAGGGCCCGGTCGGCGGCAGCGGGGTGATCATCACCGGCTCGCTCGTCACCGTCGGTGAGGCACGCCGCCTGCTGAGGCGCAGGGCCTGACCGGTAGCCTCGCTACCGACGTCGCACCACCCACACGAACGAGAGGAGCTCTGGCGTGACCGCCGAGCGCACCCTGATCCTGGTCAAGCCCGATGGCGTACGTCGGGGGCTGGTGGGAGAGGTCGTGTCGCGCATCGAGCGCAAGGGCCTCACCCTCGTCGCCCTGGAGCTGCGCACGCTGGAGCGCTCCGTCGCCGAGCAGCACTACGCCGAGCACAGCGAGCGCCCGTTCTTCGGCGAGCTGGTCGAGTTCATCACCGGTGGCCCGCTGGTCGCCATGGTCATCGAGGGCCCGCGTGCCGTCGAGGCCTGCCGCGCCCTGATCGGCGCGACCGACCCGGTCAAGTCGCTCCCGGGCACCATCCGCGGCGACTTCGCCCTCGAGATCGGCGAGAACCTGGTGCACGGCTCGGACTCGCCCGAGTCCGGCGTGCGTGAGGTCGGCATCTTCTTCCCGAATATCGCGTAAACCGCGTGGCGCGTCGCCACGGTCACCCTCCGCTGTCGATTTAGCCTGCCGTCATCCGCTCCCGGAAGGGCCTCGATGGCGCACGCTTTTTCATTGATCGGCCGCGACATGGCGGTGGACCTCGGCACCGCCAACACCCTGGTCTACGTCCGCGGCCGAGGCATCGTGCTCAACGAGCCGAGCGTCGTCGCGATCAACGTCACCACGCAGGGCATCGTCGCCGTGGGCGCCAATGCCAAGCGGATGATCGGCCGCACCCCGAGCAACATCGCCGCGGTGCGGCCGCTCAAGGACGGCGTGATCGCCGACTTCGACACCACCGAGCGCATGCTGCGCTACTTCATCCAGCAGGTGCACCGGCGCCGGCGGTGGGCGCAGCCGCGGATCGTCGTCTGCGTGCCGTCCGGCATCACCGCCGTCGAGCGGCGTGCCGTCAAGGACACCGCGTACGCGGCCGGTGCCCGCCGCGTCTACATCATCGAAGAGCCGATGGCCGCCGCCCTCGGCGCAGGCCTGCCGGTGCACGAGCCGACCGGCAACATGATCGTCGACGTCGGCGGTGGCACCACCGAGGTGGCCGTCATCTCCCTCGGCGGCATCGTGTCGGGCCAGTCGGTGCGTACGGCGGGTGACGAGCTCGACCAGGCGATCATCACGTACGTCAAGAAAGAGCACTCGCTGGCGCTCGGCGAGCGCACCGCCGAAGAGATCAAGATGACCGTCGGGTCGGCGTTCCCGCAGGCGAAGGAGCCGGCCGCGGAGCTGCGCGGACGTGACCTCGTCTCCGGCCTGCCGCGCTCGATCGTCATCGAGGCGGCCGAGATCCGCGAGGCGATGCAGGAGCCGCTCACCGCGATCATCGACGCCGTCAAGGCGACGCTCGACCGCTGCCCGCCCGACCTCGCCGCCGATGTGATGGACCGCGGGATCGTGCTCACCGGCGGGGGAGCGCTGCTGCGCGGCCTCGACGACCTGCTGCGCGCCGAGACCGGTGTCGCCGTGTCGATCGCCGACAACCCGCTGAGCTCGGTCGCGCTCGGCTCCGGCCGGTGCATCGAGGAGTTCGACAGCCTGCAGCAGGTGCTCAACCCGGAGCCGCGCTGATGCCGACCCGCCCCGGTCGCCCGGCGGGGCACGCGATGGAGCTGGCAAACCATGGGTCGTGACGGCCGCAGCGCGCGTCTGCTGCTTGCCGGGTTGCTCGTCATCGCCCTCGCGCTGATCGCGATCGACGTCACGGCGGGCAAGAACACCGGCGGCGTACGCCGGGTAGCCGACAGCGTCTTCGGCCCGGTGGAGCGCGGGGTCGCCACGGCCGTGCGCCCGGTGCGTGACGCGGTCGACTCCCTCGGCGACTCCGACAAGCAGGACGCGCGCACCGACACGCTCGCCACCGAGAACGCTGCGCTCAAGCGGCAGCTCGCGAGCCGAGCGGAGGTCGAGCAGCAGGCCCGCAAGCTGGCCGCGCTCGGGCTGGTCGCCCCGGCGGGCGCGTACCAATTGAAGCCGGCCCGGGTGATCGCGACCGGTGACACCACCGGCACCGAGCGCACCGTCGACATCGGCGCCGGCAGCGACGACGGCCTCAAGGTCGGCCAGCTCGTGCTCGACACCGACGGCCTGGTCGGCGTGCTGACCCGGGTGAGCGCGTCGGTCGCCACCGTGCGGCTCGCCGACGACCCGCGCACGGTGATCGGCGCGCGGCTGCAGGGCTCGAACGCGCTCGGCACCATCAGCGGCACCGGCTCGACCGGCCGGCTCTCGTTCACCCTGTACGACCCGTCGCTCGCGGTGAAGCCGGGGCAGAAGGTCGTCACGTACGGCAGCGCCGACTACGCGGGTGGCGTGCCCGTCGGGGTCACCACCAGCTCGGGCGACCTCGGCACCGCCGAAGGCGCCGGCGGCCTGACGCAGCAGGTGACCGTGCGTCCGTACGCCCGTTTCGGCACCCTCGACCTGGTCGGGGTCGTCGTGGGCAAGCCGTGACCCTGCTCGCCCCGGGCACGCGGCGTGCCGCCCGGCCCGCCCCCTCCGAACCGGCCGCGCCGCGCCTCACGCTCGGCTCGCCCACCGGCGGCAGCGAGCCCGAGCAGCCGCCGCTGCGGCTCGTCGGCGCCATCGCCGTCGCGGTGCTGCTCATGCTCGCCGTCGTCGTGCAGCGCACGGCCCTGCCGCTGCTGCCGGCCGGCCCCGCCGATCTCGTCACGGTCATGGTGGTGACGCTGGGCCTGTCGTTCGGCCCCGCCGCGGGCTGCCTCGCCGGCTTCGGCTCGGGCCTGCTCGCCGACGCGCTGTCCGACCACAGCCTCGGCCGGCTCGCCGCCGTGCTCTGCGTCGTCGGCTACCTCGCCGGGCTGGTGCCCGCGGTCCGGAGCCGCCGGCTGCGCTACGCGCTGCCCCTCATCGCGCTCGGCTGCGCCGTGGTGCCGCTCCTGTTCGCACTGACCGGCGTCCTCGTCAGCGACACCCGCGCTGCGGGCTCGCTGCTGGCCTCGCGCTGCGCCGCCGGGGCCGTCTACGGATTGCTCTTCGGTCTCGTCCTGCACCCGCTGCTGCCACGGCTGCTCACGTTGAGGAGCCGGGTGCGATCCCGTGCGCGCCGGCGGGTGACCGGGTGAGCCGGGTCGGCGCGGTGCGCTCGCACCCGCGGCTGCGGATCAACGTGCTGCGGGCCGTCGTCTTCGCGGCACTCGCCGTGCTGCTCATCCGGCTCTTCTCGCTGCAGATCGTCGACCACGACCAGTACCAGGTGGCGGCCGCCGACAACCGCGAGCGCACCGTCGTCAGTCCCGCCCCGCGCGGGATCATCGTCGACGACAAGGGCGTGCCGATCGCCGTCAACGAGACCTCGCTGGTGGTCACCGTCGACCGCAGCGTGCTGGCCCGCCAGTCCGACGGCGGCAAGGCGGTGATGGTCAGGCTCGCCGCCGCGCTCAAGCGGTCGTACACCGAGCTCGCCGACAAGGTCCGGCTCTGCACCGCGACGGTCGGCCAGCCGTGCTGGAACGGCTCGCCGTACCAGCCGATCCCGGTGCTGACGAACGTCGCGCCGCAGCTGGCGCTGTCGATCATCGAGCATCCGGAGCGCTTCCCCGGCGTCTCGGCCGACACCCAGGCCGTCCGCCGCTACCCGCTCGGCACCTTCGCCGCCCACGAGATCGGCTACACCGGCCCGGTCAGCCAGACCCAGCTCGCCGACAAGGCGGCCGGTTACCTGCCCACCGACGTCGTCGGCCAGGCGGGGGTCGAGGCCAGCTACGACACCGCGCTGCGCGGCACCAGCGGCGTGAAGAAGCTCGCGGTCGACCGCTTCGGCAACGTCTCCGGCGTCATCTCCGCGACGCCCGCCACGGCCGGCGACAACGTCGTGCTGAGCATCGACTCCGGCGTGCAGACCCTGCTCGAGCAGTCGCTCGCAGGGGCCATGACCTCCGCGCGGGCGAAGGGCAAGGCGGTGACCACCGCCAGCGGGGTCGTCATGGACTGGCACACCGGTCAGGTCGTCGCCATGGCATCGCTGCCCACGTACGACCCGTCCGTCTTCACCGGCGGCATCAGCCAGGCCGACTACGACCGGCTGAACAGCGCCGACGCCGGCAACCCGCTCATCTCGCGCGCCTTCCAGGGCACCCTGTCACCGGGCTCCACCTTCAAGCCGATCTCGCTGTCGGCGGCGGTGGCGTCGGGGGTCGACATCAACGGCTCGTACTCGTGCCCGTCGGCCATCCAGATCGGCAACGCGATCTTCCACAACTTCGAGGGCGAGGCCGGCGGCGTCATCAACCTGCACGAGGCGCTGGTTATGTCGTGCGACACGATCTTCGACACGTTCGCGTACAACGACTGGCTCGCCGACGGCGGCCTGCGCAACGGCTCCGGCCCGTACGCGGCGCCGAAGGAGTACTTCACCAACATGGCCAAGGCGTACGGCTTCGGCCGCACGACCGGGGTCGACCTGCCGGCCGAGAGCAGCGGCTGGGTGACCAACCGCGCGTCGCTGGCCAAGCAGTACGAGCAGATGAAGGCGACGTACTGCAAGCGGGCCGCGACCGGCTACCCGGAGGACCCGAACCCGCAGCACGCGGCACTGCTCCAGCAGTACGCGAAGGAGGCTTGCGTCGACGGCAACCTCTACAACGGCGGCGCGGCGATCATGTTCGGCATCGGGCAGGGCGCCTACCTGTCGGTGAGCCCGCTGCAGATGGCGACCGCGTACGCGGCGGTGGCCAACGGCGGCACCGTCTTCCATCCCCGGGTCGCCAAGGCCCTCGTCGCGCAGGACGGCACCGTCAAGCCGATCGCGCCGTCGGTCGCGAGCCACCTGCCGGTCTCGGCCGACACGCTGGCCTACATCCGCAGCGGCCTGCTCGACGTGACCCGCCGCGGCACCGCCGCCGGGGCGTTCAACGGCTTCCCGCTCGACACGATCCCGATCGCCGGCAAGACCGGCACCGCCGAGGTCGACGGGCATGACGACACGTCGTGGTTCGCGTCGTTCAGCGACCGCTACGTCGTGGTGATCTCGCTGCCCGACACCGGTCAGGGCGGCCTGTTCGCCGCGCCCGTCGCCCGCACCATCTACGAGGGCCTCTACGGCGTCGGGCGCCCCGCGCTCCTGCCCACCCCGCCGACGACCGTGCCCAAGGTCAGCTCGGCCGGCACCGGCACCCCAGCCACCGGAGCACCGTGACCAGCCTGCTGCCTCCCGTCACCCGCCCGCCGCGCCCGCGGCAGCCCGCCCGTGACCATCGGGGCCCGGTGCGGCTGGAGCCGCTCGCCGGCCGCGGCGCCGCCACGTCCAAGGCCCGCGAGCGCCGGGAGCGCTCGTGGCGGCGGGTCGACTGGGTGCTCGCGGGGGCGGTGCTCGCCCTGTGCGTCATCGGCTCGCTGCTCATCGCGTCGGCCACCCGGCAGTTCCAGCTCGACCACCACCTCGACCCGTACGCGTACCTGAAGAAGCATCTGCTCACCGTCGGCGTCGGCAGCATCGTGGCGGTCGTCGTGGCCGGCTGCGACTTCCGCTCCGTGCGGGCGTACACGCCGGTGGTCTACATCGCGTCGCTGCTCGGGCTGCTCGGCGTGCTCGCGGTCGGCAGCACCATCAACGGCGCCCGCTCCTGGATCGTGCTGCCCGCGGGTTTCCAACTGCAGCCGTCGGAGTTCGCCAAGCTCGCGCTGGTCGCCGGCCTCGCGCTCATCCTCGGCCAGCAGCGCGACAAGGGGGCGATCGGCCCCGGGGCGACCCCCGGGCTGCGGCAGATGGCGTACGCGCTCGGCCTGGCCGCGATCCCGCTCGCGCTGGTCATGCTGCAGCCCGACTTCGGCACCACGATGGTGCTCATCGTCATGGTGGTGGGCGTGCTCGCCGTCTCCGGGGCGCCGGCGCGCTGGGTCTCCCTGCTGGTCGGGTGCGGGGTCGCCTTCGGCGCGGCGATCCTCAAGTTCCACCTGCTGAAGCCCTACCAGGAGGCCCGGCTCACCGAGTTCCTCCAGCACAGCAAGGTGCAGTCGGCCGGCATCGGCTACAACGTGCAGCAGGCGCTGATCGCGAACGCGCACGGCCAGTGGTTCGGACGCGGCCTGTTCGCCGGGTCGCAGACGCAGGGCCAGTTCGTCCCCGAGCAGAAGACCGACTTCGTCTTCACCGTCGCCGGCGAGGAGCTCGGCTTCCTCGGCTGCGCGGTGATCGTGCTGCTGATCGGTCTCGTGCTGTGGCGCACCATGTCGATCGCCCAGCACGCCAACGACCGCTTCGGCACGCTGGTCTGCGTCGGCGTGGTCGTCTGGTTCACGTTCCAGAGCGTCATCAACATCGGCATGACGCTCGGGATCATGCCGATCACGGGGCTGCCGCTGCCGTTCATCTCCTACGGCGGCTCCGCGATGCTCGCCAACCTGGTGGCCATCGGCCTGGTGCAGAACGTGCGCCTGCGCTCCCCGCAGAAGCGGCAACGTCCCCACTAGACCTTTTGGTCAAGGCGCGCCGGTGCGGGCTCAGGCCGGGTCCGGCGCCGCGGTCGTGACGGCGGCGGACGGGGTACGCGGCCGCTTCCACCGGGCGAGCCCGGCCATCACGAACGGCGGCGACGCGAGCACCAGCGTCGCCAGGGCCAGCAGCGCCACGTAGGTCACCGGGTTGCCGGTCTTCAGCTGGCTCGGCGGGATGAAGCCGAGCAAGAAGGCGGCGATGCAGCCGGCCAGCCCGACCCCGCCGACGAGCCAGACGCCCACGATGCCGCCGGGGATCCGGTACGGCCGGTGCGTGTCGGGCTGGGTGTAGCGCAGCCGGATGACGGCGGCGAACATCAGCCCGTACAGGATCACGATGATCTGCGCGGTGACGGCCGAGAGCATCCAGTACGAGGTCGACACGCTCGGCACCAGCAGGAAGAGCAGCGCGAAGACCGACCCGCCGATGCCCTGGATCACCAGCGAGGCGACCGGCACGCCGGCGGCGTTCTCCCGGCCGAGCAGCGCCGGGGCCTGCCCCTGCCGGGCGACCTCGGCCATGCCCTTTGCGGGCCCGAGGATCCACGGCGAGAGGTGGGCGATGCCGCCGAGGGTCACGATCACCGCGAGCGGGGCGAGCAGCCAGCCGACGCCGAACGTGTCGAGCACGCTCTGGAAGAGCTGCATGGTGCCGCTGACCAGGCTGAGCTCCTTCTGCGGCAGCACGATCGCGAGGAAGAGCGAGCCGAGCACCGAGAAGACCAGGATGATCACGACGGCCAGCGCGATGGCCCGGGGCACGTCACGGCCGGGGTCGCGGGTGTCGCGGGCGTGGAAGCCGGCCATCTCCATGCCGGCGAAGAGCAAGATAATCCCGGCGAGGAAGGCCAGGTTCGACAGCTGCAGGTCGGGCACCAGCGCGTGGGCGCTGAACGGGATCTGCGACTTGTCGCCGCGCACCAGGTAGGCGATGCCGAAGCCGACCACCAGGATGCCGGGGATGATCGAGCCGGCGATGGTGCCGACCGAGCCGAGCAGCGCCGACGCCCGCACCCCGCGCAGGTTGATCGCCGTGGTCAGCCAGAAGAAGGCCAGCATGACGCCGACCAGGTAGTACTTGTTGTTCGCCAGGTCGGGGTTGATCGCGTACGCGAGCGAGGCTGCCATGAACGACAGCACGGTGGGGAACCAGGCGAAGTTCTCGGAGTAGTCGCACCACACGGCGAGGAAGCCGGTACGCGAGCCCAAGGCCTGCTTCACCCAGGCGAAGACGCCGCCGTCGCGTGGCCAGCTGGTGCCGAGCTCGGCCGCCACCATGGCGATCGGGATCAGGAAGACGACGGCGGACAGCGCGAAGAGCGCGAGCATCGCCCAGCCGTACTCGGCCATCTGCGGCAGGTTGCGGATGCTGACGATCGCCGCGACGTTGATCATGGCGAGCCCGCCGACGCCCAGCTTCACGGACGAACTGCGCGAGCGGCGCCCCTTCGCCCGGCTCATCGGGCGCCCGCCGCGTCCAGCGCGTCGACGATCCGGTCACGCAGGCCGGTCGGGCCGCTCGCCTCGTCGCCCTGCAGGTAGAGCGTGTACTGGTGCCAGGTCCAGACCGTGCCGGCCGTGCGGCCGCGGTCGACCCCCTCCGCGTACCGCGCCGCCGCGTCACGCTGGTCGGCCGTCGGGTACGCGTCGGCCTGCAGCTCGATGCCGTCGCCGCAGTCACCGCCCTGCGCCAGCGTGAGCACGTCGGTGGTGACCGCCTCGGTCGAGTGGTTGCCGGTCGTGCGCTGCGTGCCGCACACGGTCAGGTCGTTCGCCCGCAACGCCGTCACAAGTTGCCCCGTCGTCGCCGTGTCGAAGTCATCTCGCGCGCGACCGGCGGTCACGATCGTCAATACCAGGACGACAGCAAGAGCAACGGCAATGATCGCGACTGACGCGATGGCCCCACCCCGGTGGGTCCGGTCGGGAGACCGGACCTCCGGACGGGTCGGCATTACGGGCACAGGAGGTCCTTCGGCAGTGCGAGTGGTTGTGGAGTGCAGTGGCGGGATGACATGACGGACTCCGAGGGACCGGGCGCCGCGACGCCCGTCGAGTCCGCGCACACCGCAGCCCAACTTGTGACATCGAAGCGCGAAACGACGCTGGAACGGCGCCGCGAGAAGCTGGACCGGATCCAGGCGTCCTCACATCCGCTCGAGTATCGCTACCCGGTTGATCACAGCGCGGCTGATCTGACGAAGACGTACGCGCAGATTCCGGTCGGCACCACGACGAACGAGGTCCGGGTCGCCGGCCGGCTCATGCTGCTGCGCAAGCACGGGCGCCTCAGCTTCGGGGTGCTGCGCGACCGCACCGGCACCATCCAGCTGTACGTCGACGCCGGCGTGCTGGGGGAGGAGCGCTACCGCGACTTCCTCGGCTCCGACCGCGGCGACTGGGTCGGCGTGCACGGCACCGTCATGCGCACCGACAAGGGCGAGCTGTCGATCGCCGTCGCCGACTTCTCCTTCCTCGGCAAGGCGCTGCGCCCGCTGCCCGACAAGGACAAGGGCCTCACCGACGTCGAGGTGCGCTACCGGCAGCGCTACCTCGACCTCATGGTCAACGACCGCACCCGGCAGATCTTCGAGATCCGCCGTCGCGCCATCCACGCGATCCGCCGCCACCTCGACGAGCACGGCTTCTGGGAGGTGGAGGGGCCGATCCTGCAGAGCATCCAGGGCGGCGCCACGGCCCGGCCGTTCATCACCCACCACAACGCGCTCGACATCGACATGTACCTGCGAATCGCCCTCGAGCTGCACCTCAAGCGGCTCGTGGTCGGCGGCATGGAGCGCGTCTTCGAGCTCAGCCGCGTGTTTCGTAATGAAGGCATCGACGTCCGGCACAACCCGGAATTCACGATGCTGGAGGCGTACCAGGCCTTCGGCGACTACGGCGACATGATGGACCTGGTCGAGGGCATGGTCGTCGCCGCGATCGGCGATGCTCTTGGCGGCGGGTACGTGGTGAAGGTGGGCGGCCGCGATGTCGACCTGTCACCGCCGTGGCCGCGGATCAGCGTCGCCGACCTCATCGAGCAGCGCCTCGGCGTACGGCTCGAGGCCACCATGCCGGTCGAGGACGCCCGCAAGATCCTCGACGGTCTCGGGGTCGAGTGGGAGGACGGCTGGGGCTCCGGCAAGTGCATGAAGGCGGTGATCGACGACCGCATCCAGCACGACGTCGTCGAGCCGATCTTCGTCACCGACTACCCGGAGGAGGTCTCGCCGCTCGCCCGCGTGCACCGGTCCAAGCCGGGTTACGTCGAGCGCTTCGAGCTGATGGTGGCCGGCTTCGAGCTGTGCAACGCCTACAGCGAGCAGAACGACGCCAAGCAGCAGCTCGCCGCCTTCGAGATGGAGGCACGGGCCAAGGCGGCCGGTGACCCCGAGGCCGGCGACATCGACTACGACTACGTGCGCGCGCTCGAGTACGGCCTGCCGTGCACCGGCGGCCTCGGCGTCGGCATCGACCGGCTGGTCATGCTGCTGTCCGGCGCCGACAACATCCGTGAGGTCATCCTCTTCCCGACCATGCGCCCGGAGCCCGGCACCGGCCCCGTGGTGCCCAAGGGCGGGGGAGAGGGCGGGCTCGGCCGGCTCGGCCCGCCGCCGCAGCGCTCCGGCGCCCCCGCGGCCGTCCCCGCTGCGACGGCGTCCACCAACGGCACCGTCGTCGCCCTGCCGGCAGCCGCCGCCCCGGTCGCGGTCGCCGTTCCGCCGGCGCCCACAACGGCGGTCCCGTTCTACGAGCAGCGCCGCAAGGAGCGCAAGACGCTGCGCAACATCGGCATCCTCGCGGCCATCGGCGGCGTCTTCATGCTGCTGTCGCGGATCCCGATCGTGCACTCCAAGTTCGGCGAGTACGGCGACATCGCGCCCACCTGGTTCCGCGCCACGAGCAGCGTCGTCACGGTCATCGTCGGCTTCGCCATGCTGGTCATCGCCCGCAACCTCGGACGCGGCAAGCTGCGCGCGTTCCAGGTCGGCATCGTGCTGTTCGTCCTCGGCATCCTCAGCAACGCGCTGCAGGGTCCGCATCCGATCGCGATCGCGTACTCGGCGATGATGGCGACGCTGCTGTTCACCAACCGCGGCCTGTTCAAGGGCCGCTCCGATCCGCCGTCGGTGCTGCGGCTCATCCGGCTGGTTCCGCTCTACGTGGTCGCTGTGCTCGCCACCGGCTGGGTCAGCCTGATCATCGAGCGCAAGCGCCTGGACGCCCCGCTGACCTTCTGGCGCGGCATGGAGACGATCGGCAAGCAGCTGATCGGGGTGCACGGCCCGTACGAGTACAACCGCCGCTTCTTCTCCGACTACTTCCCGGGCACGATGCTGGCGCTCGGCATCATCGGCGTGCTGGGCCTTGCGGTGCTGCTCTTCCGCCCGCTGCGCCACTCGGCGCCGCACACCGTGTCGGACTGGGACCGGGCCAACGCGCTGGTCCGCGCGTACGGCTCCGACACGCTCGCGTTCTTCGCGCTGCGCGACGACAAGAGCTTCTTCTTCAGCTCCGACGGCGAGGCGTTCGTCGCCTACACCTACCTCGGCGGCTACGCGCTGGTGTCGGGTGACCCGATCGGGGCGCCGCAGTCGATCGACCATTGCCTCGACGAGTTCCTCGACCTCTGCGCCACGAACTCCTGGCGGGTCGCCTTCCTGGCCGCCCGCACCGACGAGCTGCCCCGCTACGCGGCCCGCGGCCTGCGCGGCTTCTACCTCGGCGACGAGGCGATCGTCTCCTGCCGCGACTTCACCCTCGACGGCCCGGAGATGAAGAGCGTGCGGGCAGCCGTACGCCGGGTGGGACGCAGCTACCGCTTCCAGGTCGTGCGCGAGTCGCACGCGCCGGAGGCCCTGGTCCGGCAGCTGAACGCGATCAGCGAGGAGTGGCGCGGCAAGGCCCCAGAGCGCGGCTTCACCATGTCGCTCAGCCAGGACATCGAGGGCGGCGGCAAGAACCCGGAGTTCCTGCTCTGCGTCGCGCTCGACGAGGACGGGCGCCCCGGCGGCTTCCTGCGCATCGTGCCCGCGTACGGCGACGACTTCGGCTACACGCTGGACCTGATGCGCCACCGGCCGACGGCACCGAACGGCATGACCGAGTACCTCATCTCCGAGACCGCGCTCGCGCTCGGCGCCGAGGGCATCGGCCGGCTGTCGATGAACTTCGCGATGTGGGGCAAGTTGTACGAGGAGGGCGTCGACTACACGGTCGGCCAGAAGATGGCCAAGAAGGTCATCGACGTGCTCAACCCGTTCTTCCAGATCAAGTCGCTGCACGACTTCAACGAGAAGTTCTCGCCGGTCTGGCTGTCGCGGATGCTGGTCTTCGAGGAGCCGTTCGACCTGCCGCGGGTGGGCCTCCTGTACGCCGGCGCCGAGGGCTTCCTGTCGCTGCCGGGTATCGGCGGGCTGTTCGTCCCGCACTCCGTCGGCGGGGTGTCGGGCGACGAGGCCGACCGGCCGGATTCGGGGATTCGAGCCGCGTGATGATCGCTCCGTGCTACTGAAGATCTCGTGATCGAGCGCCTTTCCCTCATCAAAGGCGCGTTCCCCGTCGTCCTGGTCGTCCTGGGCGTCGGCTCGCTGCTGCTCGCGCTGTCGTGGAAGCGCTCGGTCCTCACGCGCCAGCTCATGTACGGGGTGCCGATCACCGGCGCCCTCGTCGGGATCATCGCGATCCTGGTGGACGGGCTCGCGCTGGTGCCGTACCAGTTCCCGAACTCGTACTACCTCTGGGTGGGCCTCGTGGTGCTCGCCCTCGTGGTCACGGCGATCGCGTGGATACGGGTCGGCAACTGGCGGCGCCTCGTCGGCCTGCTCTCGGTGGTGCTGACCGCGCTCATGGCCATGAACCTGATCAACCAGCACTACCAGTACTACCCGACCGTCGGCTCGCTGTTCGGCGTCAACGCCGAGGACGAGGTCAGCATCCAGGAGCTCAACGCCATCCGTGACCGGGCGGCGCGCGAGAACGGCGGCGCCATCCCCACCTCGGGCTTCACCATCGAGATCCGGATCCCCGGCACCAAGTCGGGCTTCTCGGCGCGTACCGCCCAGGTGTGGGTGCCGCCGAAGTGGGTCGCGGACAAGAACGCCCGGCTGCCGCTGATCATCCTGCTCGCCGGCACGCCCGGGGCGCCGCAGGACTGGACCCGGGCCTCGTTCGCCGACGAGACCGCCCGCGAGTTCGCCGACGCCCACGGCGGGGTCGCGCCGCTGATCGTCATGCCCGACCAGAACGGCACGGTCGACAACGACACTGAGTGCGTCGACAGCAGCCGGGGCAACGCGGAGACGTACGTGACCGTCGACGTCCCGCGCTTCATGCGCAAGACCTTCGGCGCGCTGCCGCAGCCGAAGGGCGGCCGGCCGACCATGGCGATCGCGGGCCTGTCGGAGGGCGGCATGTGCGCCACCATGCTCACCCTGCGCCACCCCGACCTGTTCGCCGCGTTCGCCGACTACTCCGGCCTGACCGGCCCGACCGTCGGCTTCACCATCCAGCCCCGCGAGACCACCCAGGTGCTCTTCAACGGCGACGACGAGGCCTACGACCAGCACAACCCGATCTGGCTGCTGGACAACCGGCGTTTCCCGAAGACCGCCGGCTGGTTCGAGGTGGGGACGGCGGACGACCTGCCGCTGCGCTCCCAGCGCATCCTCGTCCCGCTGGCCATCCAGGCCGGTGTGGCCACCTGCTCGAAGGAGATCGACGGGGGCGGCCACAACTTCTCGTTCTGGGGGCAGGCCTTCCAGGACTCGCTGCCCTGGCTGTCGTGGAAGCTCGGCCTGACCCCGAAGCCGGCCGACGAAGCCGGAGCCATTTGCAGGCCGTGACCGTGCGATCTGTCGGGATTTGACCCGCACCCATACCGTAAGAGGCATGTTCGCCCCCGGATCCGTGCCCTCGCTGTGGCCCCGCCTGGAGCCCCTGCTGCCCCGAGTGCGCAAGCCGGTGCAGTACGTCGGCGGTGAGCTCAACGCCCAGCTCAAGGACTGGGAGAGCGCAACCGTGCGCTGGGCGCTCATGTACCCCGACGCGTACGAGGTCGGCCTGCCCAACCAGGGCGTCATGATCCTGTACGAGGTGCTCAATGAGCAGCCCGACGTCCTGGCCGAGCGCACGTACAGCGTCTGGCCGGATCTCGAGGCGCTGATGCGCGAGCACGACATCGACCAGTTCACGCTCGAGTCGCACCGCCCGGTCGGCGCGTTCGACGTGCTCGGCATGAGCTTCTCGACCGAGCTCGGCTACACTAACTTCCTGGTCGCGCTCGAGCTCGCCAAGATCCCGCTGCAGTCCCGCGACCGCGACGAGAGCCACCCGCTGGTCATCGCCGGTGGTCACGCCGCGTTCAACCCGGAGCCGATCGCCGACTTCCTCGACGCGGTCGTGCTCGGTGACGGTGAGGAGGCGGTGCTCGCGATCACGGCGCTGCTGCGGATCGCCAAGGCCGAGGGCTGGTCGCGCGAGCAGACGCTCTTCGAGCTGGCGCGCCGGCAGATCGCCTACGTGCCGCGCTTCTACGACGTCGACTACGCGGCCGACGGGCGCATCGCCCGGATCGCCGTCACCCGCGACGGGGTGCCGAAGCGTCCGTCGAAGTACACCGTCACCAACCTCGACGCGTGGCCGTACCCGAAGCAGCCGCTGGTGCCGCTCGCCGAGAGCGTCCACGAGCGGATGAGTGTCGAGATCTTCCGCGGCTGCACCCGCGGCTGCCGCTTCTGCCAGGCGGGGATGATCACCCGTCCGGTACGCGAGCGCAGCATCGAGGGCATCGGCCAGATGGTCGCGAAGGGGCTGGCCGCCACCGGTTACGAGGAGGTCGGGCTGCTCAGCCTGAGCTCGGCCGACCACACCGAGATCGGGGAGCTGGCCAAGCAGCTCGCCGACCGTTACGAGGGCACCCAGACCTCGCTGTCGCTGCCCTCCACCCGGGTCGACGCCTTCAACATCACGCTGGCGGAGGAGTTCGCCCGCGGCGGCCGGCGCTCCGGCCTGACCTTCGCGCCCGAGGGCGGCTCCGAGCGGCTGCGCAAGGTGATCAACAAGACGGTCACCGAGGAAGACCTCATCCGCACCGTCACGACCGCGTACGCGGCCGGCTGGTCGCAGGTGAAGCTCTACTTCATGTGCGGTCTGCCCACCGAGACCGACGAGGACGTGCTCCAGATCGCCAAGCTGGCGAAGAACGTCATCCGGGCCGGGCGCGAGACCACCGGCCGGCGCGACATCCGGTGCACGGTGTCGATCGGCGGGTTCGTCCCGAAGCCGCACACCCCGTTCCAGTGGGCGTCGCAGCTGTCCGCTGAGGAGACCGACCGCCGCCTCGCCATGCTGCGCAACGCGATCGGCCGCGACAAGGCCATTGGCTTCCGCTACCACGACGGCAAGCCTGGGATCATCGAGGGCCTGCTCTCGCGCGGTGACCGGCGGGTGTCCGCGGTGATCGCCGAGGTCGTGCGCCGCGGAGGGCGGTTCGACGGCTGGAGCGAGTACTTCGACTACCAGCAGTGGCGCGACAGCGCGGCCGCGGTCGGCATCGACGTCGACTGGTACACCGTCCGGGAGCGCACCCGTAACGAGGTGCTGCCGTGGGACCACCTCGACTCCGGCCTCGACGAGGAATGGCTCTGGTCGGACTGGCAGGAGGCGCTCGACGAGCGCGAGATCGACGACTGCCGCTGGGCACCCTGCTTCGACTGCGGCGTCTGCCCGACCATGGGCACGTCGATCGAGATCGGCCCCACCGGTCGCTCGCTCCTGCCGCTCAACCCGGTCTGACGGTGCCCGTCTCCCCGGGGCAGACCGCCAAGCGCCAGCCCGACCTGACCGGCCGCCAGACCGAGATCGTCCAGCGCATCCGGCTGCGCTACGCCAAGCGCGGCCGGCTGCGCTTCACCTCCCACCGTGACGTGGCGCGCGCCTTCGAGCGGGCCATCCGGCGGGCGGGGGTGCCGATGGCGTACTCCTCGGGCTTCACGGCCCACCCCCGGATCTCGTGGGCGGGGGCGGCCCCGACCGGGGCGGCGAGCGAGGCCGAATACGTCGAGCTCGGCCTCTGGGAGCTGCGCGATCCCGCGGAGGTCGCGGCGTCGATCGATGCCGCGCTCGCTCCCGGCATCGACGTCCTCGAAGGCGTGACGGCACAGCCGGGCACCGGCAAGCTCGCCGACCGCATCGATGCGTGCATCTGGAAGCTCGAGATCTTCGGGGTGTCCGCAGCGGAGACGCAGACCGCGGTGGACGGGCTGTTCGCCGTCTCCGAGGCCCTGCAGGAGCGGGTGACCAAGGACGGCAAGCGCACGATCGACGTCAGGGCGCCTCTCACCAGCGCGATCGTTCGTTCCTCCGAAAGCGCCGCCGACAGCCCGGCACCCGACCCTCAGTCCGGCTCCGTAGCGGTGTCGTCACTGGAGCGGAGGCCGGTCTGTGCGATAGTGGAAGTGGTTGTACGGCAGACGACGCCCGTCGTACGGCCCGATGACGTTGTGGCTGCCTTGAGTTCTGTGGCCGGTTTGCCCGCACCGCTTTCGTCACTGGTGACGAGGTTGGAGCAGGGAAGACTGTCGGAAGATGGGTCGCTTGTTGATCCACTTGCTGCGGACAGAGCTCTCGCGCAGTCTGCGATCTGAAGTTCTCAGGTGGCGTCGCACGAGCGCTGACGAGACCCGTCGGCACCAATAGCGGATCCCTGCGCGGACGCGAGACCTACGCGCCCGGGGGCCGAAAGGCTTAGAACTTGTCCGAAGAGACACCTGACATCCGTCCGACCACACCCGAAGCAGCTGCGCCGCCTCCGCGTCGCCGCCGCCGGGCCGCCAGCCGGCCCTCGGGAGCGCCCGTCGTGGCGCCGCCGGTGCAGACCCCGCCGGTCGTGGCCGAAGCACCCGAGCCCGCGGCTGACGCACCCGAGCCGATCGAGGAGCTCGTCGCCGAGGTCGTGCCCGGTCCGGAGGCGCCCGCCGCCCCCGAGCCGGAGATCGTCGCCGACTCCCCGGCAGTGGCCGAAGCAGCTCCCGAGCCGGAGCCCGCCGACGACACGCCCGTCATCGAGGCCCAGTCCGAGCTCGAGCCCGCACAGGTGCTCGAGCCGCCGGCGGCCGAGCCCGTGGAGAGCGAGCCCGTCAAGCCCGTGCGCCGCGCCCGGCGCCGTGCCGCTCCCGCACTCACCTTCCAGGCCCCCGACCCCGTCGTCGTGGCCCCGGCGCGTGGCGTCCGACCCGCCGCCGACCTGCACGACGAGGCCGACGACGAGCCGGAGCCCCTCGCGGCCGACGACCTGACCGACCCCGAGCCGGTCGAGACCGACGAGCTCGACACCACCGAGCCCACCGACGGCGCCGAGGCCGACGACGACGACGCCCCCCGCCGCAGGCGTCGCCGCGGCCGGCGTGGACGCGGCCGCGTACGCGATGACGAAGGCGGCGACGACGCCGAGACCGCCGAGGGCGAGCCCGCAGCGGACGACGCCGTCGCCGAGGCCGAGGAGCCCGCAGAGGCCGAGACGCCCGAGGCGGAAGCCGCAGAGGGCGACGGTGACGCGTCCAGCTCGTCCCGCCGCCGCCGTACCCGCCAGCGCCGCCCCCGCAAGGGCGGCGACGACGACGACAGCACGCCCGAGCCGCGCAGCTCGCGTGACAAGGGTGACCGCGACAAGGGCGACAAGAGCCCGGCGCTGTCCAGCGACGACGAGATCCGTGGCGTCGCCGGCTCCACCCGCCTGGAGGCCAAGCGCCAGCGTCGCCGCGAGAGCCGCGACACCAGCCGCCGCCGCGTGCCGGTGGTCACCGAGGCCGAGTTCCTGGCGCGCCGCGAGTCGGTCAACCGGGTGATGGTCGTCCGTAACGCCGGCGAGCGCACCCAGATCGCCGTGCTCGAGGACAACGTGCTGGTCGAGCACTACGTCACCCGCGCCAGCTCCAGCTCCTACGCAGGCAACGTCTACGTGGGCCGCGTGCAGAACGTGCTGCCGAGCATGGAGGCGGCGTTCGTCGACATCGGCAAGGGCCGCAACGGCGTGCTTTACGCCGGCGAGGTCAACTACGACGCCAGCGGCCTCGAGGGCAAGCCCCGCAAGATCGAGCAGGTGCTGAAGCCCGGCCAGGCCGTGCTCGTCCAGGTCACGAAGGACCCGATCGGCCACAAGGGCGCCCGGCTCACCAGCCAGATCAGCCTGCCCGGCCGCTACATGGTCTACGTCCCCGAGGGCGGCAGCGCCGGCATCAGCCGCAAGCTGCCCGACAGCGAGCGCAGCCGGTTGCGCAGCATCCTCAAGAAGGTCACGCCCGAGGACGCCGGCGTCATCGTGCGCACCGCCGCCGAGGGCGCCAGCGAGGACGAGCTGCAGCGCGACATCGCGCGGCTCGCTGCCCAGTGGGCCGACATCCAGAAGAAGTCGTCGAAGGTGTCACCTCCCGGCCTGCTCTACGCCGAGCCCGATCTGGTCATCCGGGTCATCCGCGACATCTTCAACGAGGACTTCCACGAGCTCATCGTCCAGGGCGACTCCGAGTGGGAGATGATCGAGAGCTACGTCTCCGGCGTCGCGCCCGATCTCCTTCCCCGGCTGCGTCGCGACGTCTCCGGTGACGCGTTCGCCGAGCACCGCATCGACGAGCAGCTGCTCAAGGCCCTCGACCGCAAGGTCTACCTGCCGTCCGGCGGGTCGCTGGTCTTCGACCGCACCGAGGCCATGACGGTCGTCGACGTCAACACCGGCCGCTTCACCGGCAAGGGCGGCAACCTCGAGGAGACCGTCACCAAGAACAACCTCGAGGCCGCCGAGGAGCTCGTCCGCCAGCTGCGCCTGCGCGACGTGGGTGGCATCGTCGTCGTCGACTTCATCGACATGGTGCTCGAGAGCAACCGCGAGCTCGTGCTCCGCCGGCTGACCGAGTGCCTCGGCCGTGACCGGACGAAGCACCAGGTCGCCGAGGTCACCAGCCTCGGTCTCGTGCAGATGACCCGCAAGCGGGTCGGCCAGGGCCTGCTGGAGGCGTACTCCGAGCCGTGCCCGACCTGTGGCGGCCGTGGCCACACCATCGAGCTGCCGGGCCCGGGTGGTCCGAAGATCAAGCCGAAGCCCATGCCCCGTCCGCCTGCCGCGCGTGAGCAGTCGGAGCTGGACGCAGCGGCTGAGGATCCGGCCGACGAGTCCGAGGCCGAGGCGGAAGCCACGGTCGAGGCCGCGGTCGAGGCCGCGGTCGAGGTGGAAGCTGCGGTCGAGGCCCCGGCTGTGGAGGCCGCGGTCGAGGCACCCACGAACGGCCAGCACGCCGACCCGGCTCCCGAGCCTGTCGACGCCCCGGTCGAGGAGGTCGTCAGCGGTTCGACGCCGGTCGATCTCCCGGTCACCGATCCGGTCGAGCACGCCGTCGACGATTCGCCGGTGCCGGACCCGCAGGACGCTCCCGAGAGTGTCGAGGGCCAGCCCGTCGAGGCGCTCAGCGACTAGCCCGCTCGCCGCGGCCGGCGTCCGATACGATGGGACGTCGCGCCCCGGGGTGCCTTGAGAGTTACGCACCCGGCGCCACCAGCACGCTTCAGCACAGTCTTTCCGTCAGTAGTTCCACGCAGTGATTCTTGAGGTAGGTGAACGGTGTACGCGGTCGTGCGCACCGGAGGTAAGCAGCACAAGGTCTCCGTCGGGGATGAGCTGAACGTCGAGCTCCTCAACGGTGGTACCGGTGAAGAGATCACGCTGCCGGCCCTCCTTCTGGTCGATGGCAGCACCGTCACCACCGACGTCCAGGCTCTCGCCGGCGTATCGGTGACGGCCGAGATCGTCGGGCTCGAAAAGGGCCCGAAGATCCGGATCCACCACTTCAAGAACAAGACCGGGCAGCACACGCGCAAGGGGCACCGTCAGAAGTACACCCGCCTGCGCGTCACCGGCATCAACGACGGCAACGGAAAGGGCTGACCGGCAATGGCACACAAAAAGGGCGCCAGTTCTTCACGTAACGGTCGCGACTCGAACGCTCAGTACCTCGGTGTGAAGCGTTTCGGCGGCCAGCTCGTCAACGCCGGCGAGATCATCGTCCGCCAGCGTGGCACGCACTTCCACCCGGGCGAGTCCGTCGGCCGCGGCAAGGACGACACCCTGTTCGCCCTGTCCGCCGGTTACGTGCAGTTCGGGACCAAGCGTCGGCGCCGCGTCGTCAACGTCCTCGCCGAGCGGCCCCAGCCGGCCGTCCCGGTCAGCGCCTGACCTTCCACTCAGGCCGCTTCGCCGGCCTGCTGTGACGGGTCGGCGCGTCACCTTACGGATCTTCTGAAATGCCGAACTTTGTCGACCGGGTCGTCCTCCACGCTGCTGCAGGCAATGGGGGAAACGGCTGCGCCAGTGTGCACCGCGAGAAGTTCAAGCCGCTCGGGGGTCCGGACGGGGGCAATGGCGGTCGTGGCGGTGACGTCGTCCTCGTCGTAGACGACCAGGTCGCCACGCTGCTGGACTTCCACTTCCATCCGCACCAGAAGGCCACGTCCGGCAAGGCCGGGCAGGGCAGTCACCGGTCCGGTGCCGAGGGGCATGACCTGGTGCTCGCGGTGCCCAACGGCACGGTGGTCGTCGACGCCGAATCCGGTGAGCAGGTCGCCGACCTCGTCGGCATCGGTACGCGTCACGTCCTCGCCGCCGGCGGTGCAGGCGGGCTGGGCAACGCCTCGCTCGCCTCGCCCAAGCGGCGGGCTCCCGGCTTCGCCCTGCTCGGCGAGCCCGGTGAGGTCAAGGACGTCGTCCTCGAGCTCAAGAGCGTCGCTGACGTCGCCCTCGTCGGCTTCCCGAGTGCAGGCAAGTCGTCGCTGATCGCGGCCATCTCCGCGGCCCGGCCCAAGATCGCCGATTACCCGTTCACCACGCTGGTGCCCAACCTCGGCGTGGTGCAGGCGGGTGACCAGCCGTACACCGTCGCCGATGTCCCGGGCCTCATCCCCGGCGCCAGCGAGGGTCGTGGGCTCGGCCTCGAATTCCTGCGCCATGTCGAGCGCTCCAGCGTGCTGGTGCACGTCCTCGACTGCGCCACCCTCGACCCTGGCCGCGACCCGATCTCCGACCTCGACATGATCGAGACCGAGCTCGACGCGTACGGCGGCGGTGGCCTGACCGGCCGACCGCGGGTGGTCGCCCTGACCAAGATCGACGTGCCCGACGCCCGTGATCTGGCCGAGCTGGTGCGCTCCGAGCTCGAGGCGCGTGGCCTCGAGGTCTTCGCGCTGAGCGCGGCCACCCACGAGGGGCTGCGCCCGCTCACACTGCGGCTGTCACAGCTGGTCGCCGAGCACCGCGCCGAGCACGCCGATGTCGAGCCCACCCGCATCGTGCTGCGTCCTGTGCCGGTCGCCGGCGGCGACTACAAGGTGCGCGAGGTGGGGGAGCAGGCGTATGAGATCACCGGCACCAAGCCGCTGCGCTGGGTACGCCAGACCGACTTCAACAACGAAGAGGCGATCGGCTTCCTCGGCGACCGGCTCGCGAAGCTCGGTGTCGAGGGTGCGCTCGCCGAGCTGGGCGCGCGCCGCGGTGCCGAGGTGACGATCGGTGAGGTCACCTTCGACTGGGAGCCGACGATCACCGACTCCACCGCCGGCCCCCGCGGCACCGACAACCGCGTCGCCGGCTCGCCGCGCAAGAGCCGCGACCAGCGGCACGCCGAGTACATCGTCCGCCACACGCCTTTCGAGGAGATCGAAGCCGGTGACGCCGAGCTCGGCGTCCCGGAAGTCGACCGTTCGTGAGCCGATCGCTCGTCACCCAGGCCCGGCGGATCGTCGTCAAGATCGGGTCGTCGTCCCTGACGACCACCTCCGGCGGGCTCGACGCCGCCCGCGTCGACGCGCTGGTCGATGCGGTCGTCGCGACCCTCGACTCCGGCGATCACGAGATCGTGCTGATCTCCAGCGGCGCGATCTCCGCAGGCATCGCTCCGCTCGGGCTGCCGCGCCGCCCGCGCGACCTCGCCACGCTGCAGGCCTGCGCGAGCGTGGGTCAGCTGCTGCTCGCCGAGCGCTACGCGGCCAGCTTCGCCCGCTACTCCCGCGCGGTCGGTCAGGTGTTGCTGACCAGCGAAGACGTCATCCGCCGCGCGCACTACCGCAACGCGCGCCGCACGCTGCTGAAGCTGCTCGAGCTCGGCGTCGTCCCGGTGCTGAACGAGAACGACACCGTGGCCACCGAGGAGATCCGGTTCAGCGGCAACGACCGGCTCGCGGCTCTGGTGGCCCACCTGGTCACCGCCGACCTGATGATCCTGCTCACCGACGTCGACGGCGTCTATCCGCGTAACCCCCGCACCGATCCCACCGCCGAGCGGCTGCACGAGGTCTCCGGACCGGACGACCTCGGCGAGGCGTCCTTCCGCGGCATCGGGGCGGCGGCCGTCGGCACCGGGGGGATGCAGACGAAGGTCGACGCCGCCCTGCTCGCCGCGTCCGAGGGCTGTGCCGCGCTGATCGGTGCCGCGTCCGACCTGCCGGCGCTGCTCGCCGGAGACGACTGCGGCACCCTCTTCCTGCCATCAGGGCGCCGCCTGTCGTCGCGGCTGCGCTGGCTCGCTCACGCGTCGGTGCCGAACGGGCGGCTGCACCTCGACGCCGGCGCCGTACGCGCGCTGGTCGAGCGGGGCAGCTCGCTGCTGGCGGCCGGCATCACGGGCGTCGACGGCGAGTTCGACGCGGGCGACCCGGTCGAGCTGACCGGGCCCGACGGGCGGGCGATCGGACGCGGGCTCGTCGCGTACGACGCCGGTGAGCTGCCGGAGATGCTGGGGCGCTCGACCCTCGACCTCGGCCCCGGGCGCACCCGGGAGGTCGTGCACCGCGACGACCTGGTGCTGCTCGCCGCCTCGCGCCGCCGCTAGCGAAACCCGCGGGTGCCGTGCGCGCCTGCGCCGTACCCTCGACGCATGTCCGTGGTCTCCGGCGACACCCGTCCCTACGCCTCTGAGCTGCGCGCCCAGCCGGCGGGGCCGCAGCCGTCGGTACGCGAGGTCGCCGTGCGCGCCAAGGCGGCCACCGTCGCCCTCGCCGCCGCTTCGCGCGCGACGAAGGACGCCGCGCTGCACGCCATGGCCGACGCGCTGGAAGCGGCGATCCCGGAGCTGATCGCGGCGAACGCCTCCGACGTCACCGCCGCGGCGGGGGCGGGCACGTCGCCGTACATGCTCGACCGGTTGACCCTCACCGACGCGCGGATCCGGGCGATGGCGGGCGGCCTGCGTCAGGTCGCCCAGCTGCCCGACCCGGTCGGCGAGGTCGTCCGGGGCAGCAACCTGCCCAACGGGCTCGAGGTGCGCCAGCTGCGGGTGCCGCTCGGCGTCGTCGGGATCGTGTACGAGGCCCGGCCCAACGTCACCGTCGATGCCGCCGGGCTGTGCCTGAAGAGCGGAAACGTCGCGCTGCTGCGCGGCAGCGGCTCGGCGTACGCGAGCAACACGGCCCTGATCGAGGTGCTGCGCACCGCCGTGCAGACCGTCGGCCTGCCCGCCGACGTGGTCAACCTGGTGCCGGGCACCGACCGCTCGTCCGTCTCGGAGCTGCTGACACTGCGCGGCCTCATCGACGTCGTCATCCCGCGTGGCGGCGCCGGCCTCATCCGCACGGTCGTCGAGGAGTCGACCGTGCCGGTGATCGAGACGGGCGTCGGCAATTGCCACATCTACGTCGACGAGGACGCCGACCTCCAGATGGCGCTGCGCATCGCGCTGAACGCCAAGGTCTCCCGGCCCAGCGTCTGCAACTCGGCTGAGACGCTGCTGGTGCACCGCGCGGTGGCCGGCGACTTCATGGCGCTCGCGCTGCCGGCCCTGCGCGCCGAGCAGGTGACGGTGCACGGTGACCCCGCGGTACAGGCGTACGACACCGCCGTCGTGCCCGCGGACGACGCGGACTGGGCCGACGAGTACCTGTCGCTCGACATCGCCGTACGCATCGTCGATTCGCTCGATGAGGCCCTGGAGCACATCCGTACCTGGAGCAGCGGTCACACCGAGGCCATCATCACGCGGTCGCTCGCGGCGTCGCGCCGCTTCGTCGCCGGCTGCGACAGCGCCGCCGTGATGGTCAACGCGTCGACCCGCTTCACCGACGGCGAGGAGCTCGGGATGGGTGCCGAGATCGGCATCTCGACCCAGAAGCTGCACGCCCGCGGGCCCATGGGGCTGCCCGAGCTGACCTCGACCAAGTGGATCGTCACCGGAGACGGTCACATCCGGGAGTAGCCGTTCCTCGGGGAGAACAACCGATGGGTTGTCGTCGGCGGGCCGAAGTGTCTTTTCTCGTCGACAACCGATCGCATCATCTCGGCGTTCGCGTACATGCCATCGGTTGTGGTCGCCGACAAGGTCCCCGGCCCCGCGCTCACACCCTTTCGGTTGTCGCGGGCGCCGTGTCACATCGCTGTTACGCGGGCTGGGCAGACTCGCAGCCATGGCCGACCTCCACACCGCCAGCCTCGACAACGTCAGCAGCCCCGAGACCGACGCGCTAGCCGCCGAGGTGCTCACCCAGGAGGCGCTCGCCTTCCTGGCTTCGCTGCACGTGGAGTTCGACGGTCGACGACGTGGTCTTCTCGCGGCCCGGGTCGAGCGGCAGGCCGCGCTCGACGCGGGCGCGACATTGGACTTCGACCCGGCGACCGCAGCCGTCCGCAGCGACCCCGGCTGGCGCGTACGCCCGGCGCCGGCTGACCTGACCGACCGGCGCTGCGAGATCACCGGACCGACCGACGCCCGCATGCTGATCAACGCGCTCAACTCCGGCGCCCGCGTTTTCATGGCCGACTTCGAGGACGCCACCTCACCGACGTGGGGCAACCTGCTGCAGGGGCAGGTGAACCTGTCCGCCGCCATCCGCCGCACGCTGACTTTCGCGACCGAGGCGAAGACGTACGCGCTGAACGACAGCCTGGCGACGCTGGTGGTGCGGGCCCGTGGGTGGCACCTGCCGGAGAAGCACGTGCTGGTCGACGGCGAGCCGATGTCGGGGTCGCTGTTCGACGCCGGGCTCTATCTGCTGCGCAACGCCAAGGAGCTGCTCGAGCGGGGGAGCGGGCCGTACTTCTACCTGCCCAAGCTGCAGGCCGCGGCGGAGGCGGCGCTCTGGGCCGACGTCTTCCACTTCGCCGAGCGCTGGCTGCAGCTGCCGGAAGGGAGCGTCCGCGCCACCGTGCTGGTCGAGACGCTGCCGATGGCGTTCCAGATGGAGGAGACGCTGCACGCGCTGGGTCCGTACGCGAGCGGGCTCAACGCCGGCCGCTGGGATTACATCTTCAGCGCGATCAAGACGTTCCGCGCCACGCCTGAGGCGATGCTGCTGCCCGACCGGAGCGCCGTGACGATGACGGCGCCGTTCATGCGCGCCTACACGCAGCTGCTGGTCGACACCTGCCACCGGCGGGGTGCGTACGCGATCGGCGGGATGGCCGCCTTCATCCCCAGCCGCCGTGACGCCGAGGTCAACGCCGCCGCGCTCGGCAAGGTGAAGGCCGACAAGGTGCGCGAGGTCGGCGACGGGTTCGACGGCAGCTGGGTGGCCCACCCGGATCTGGTGCCGGTTTGCACCGAGGTCTTCGATGGGGTGCTCGGCGACGCCCCGAACCAGCTCGACAAGCCGCTCGAGCCGATCGCCGTCACTGCAGCGGAGCTCACCGCCATCGGGCAGACCCCGGGGGAGCAGACCGAGGCCGGGCTCGCCGACGACATCCGGGTCGGCCTGCACTACATCGCGGCCTGGCTGGAGGGCCGCGGCGCCGTTGCCATCTCCAACCTCATGGAGGACGCGGCCACCGCGGAGATCGCCCGTAGTCAGGTGTGGCAGTACGTGCAGGCCGGGGTCTTCTCGGCCGAGCGGGTGCAGCAGCTGATCGACGAGCAGGCCGCCGCGCTCGCCGAGGCGGGCGGGCTGCCCCGGCTCGACGAGGCGAAGGTGCTGTTCACGGACGTCGCACTCGGCGTCCCGCTGGCCGATTTCTTGACCGTGCCGGGGTACAACCTGCTGGACTAGCAGTTCCGTGGAAGAATGCGGTTCTCTCACGCACCATCCCGGCAGCGTCCCGTGCCATTTCGGAGTGAAGCCCGTGCAGCAATTCCCCGTGTTCGGCGACGTCGCAGACGTACGCGACCGCCTCGCCGCTGTGGGCTACCTCGCTGACGACGAGATCGCGACCACCGTCTTCCTGGCCGACCGGCTGGGCAAGCCGCTGCTGGTCGAGGGTCCTGCCGGTACGGGCAAGACGGAGCTGGCGAAGGCTGTCGCCGCTGCGACCTCGGCCGACCTCATCCGGTTGCAGTGCTACGAGGGCCTCGACGAGGCGCGCGCGCTGTACGAGTGGAACTACAAGAAGCAGCTGCTGCGCATCCAGGCGTCGGGCGGCGACTCGGACTGGGCTGACACCCACGACGACATCTTCAGCGAGGAGTTCCTGCTCCCGCGTCCGCTGTTGCAGGCCATCCGCCGCACCGAGCAGACCGTCCTGCTGATCGACGAGACCGACAAGGCCGACGTCGAGGTCGAGGGCCTGCTGCTCGAGGTGCTGAGCGACTACCAGGTGACGATTCCCGAGCTCGGCACGGTCAGCGCCACCCGCCGGCCGTTCACGGTGCTGACCTCCAACGCCACCCGCGAGCTGTCCGAAGCGCTCAAGCGGCGTTGCCTCTACCTCTACCTGGACTACCCGGATGCCGCTCGTGAGCGCGCGATCGTGCTCGCCCGGGTGCCGGAGCTGCCCGAGGAGCTCGCCGACCAGCTGGTCCGTACCGTGCGGGCACTGCGGGCGATGGAGCTGAAGAAGGCGCCGTCGGTCGCCGAGACCATCGACTGGGGCCACACGCTCCTCGCGCTGGGGCTGAACACGCTCGACGAGGCGGCCGTCAAGGGCACCCTAGGTGTCGTGCTCAAGCACGTCAGCGACCAGGCTCGCGCTACGCAGCAGCTGAAGTTGTCATGAGCCTGCTCGATCGCGCCGTCGGGTTCACCGCAGCCCTGCGTGACGCGGGGATCCCGGTCAGCACCGCTGAGACGGTCGACGCCGCCCGCGCCTTCGGCAAGATCGAGCTGATCGAGCGCGAGCACCTGCGGGCGGCCTTCGCGGCCACCTGCTGCAAGCGGTCGCAGCACCGCACCACGTTCGACACACTGTTCGACCTGTGGTTCCCGCCGGTCATCGGCGACCCGACCAAGCAGCCCGACATGGGCGCGGGCGGTGCCGGCGGCGGCGAGCCGGGTGACGAGCCGGAGATGGATTACGGCGACCTCATCAAGTCGATGCGGGACGACCTGCGCGAGCTCCTGCTCGACGGCGACGAGGACGCGATCCGGCGCTTCGCCCGCGAGGCGGTCAGCTCGCTCGGGCGCACCGACTCGCCGGCCGGTCGGCAGTCGTACTTCAGCTACCGGGTGATGCGTGGGCTGTCGCCGGAGACGCTGATCGCCGCCCTGCTCAACGCGATGCTGGGCGACCAGGAGCGCGGCGGGATGGCCGAGAAGGTCGCCCGCCAGACCATCGCCGAGCGCATGAAGGCGTTCGAGCAGGCGGTGGAGAGCGAGGTGCGCCGCCGGCTCGCCGAGACCAAGGGCGTCGAGCAGGTCCAGAAGAGCGCCGTCAAGCCGCTGACCGAGCAGGTCGACTTCCTGCGTGCGTCACGGTCGGACCTCATCGACCTGCGCCGCCAGGTGCAGCCGCTGGCCCGCCGGCTTGCGACCCGGCTGACCGCGAAGCGCCGGCTCGGGCGCAACGGCAAGCTCGACTTCCGCCGTACGGTGCGGGCGTCGCTCGCCACCGGCGGCGTGCCGATCGAGACCAAGCACCGGCCGCACAAGCCGCACAAGCCGGAGCTCGTCGTCTTCTGCGACGTGTCCGGCTCGGTGAGCTCGTTCGCCCACTTCACGCTGATGCTGACGCACGCACTGCGCGAGCAGTTCTCCAAGGTGCGCTGCTTCGCGTTCATCGACACCTGCGACGAGGTCACCGAGTACCTCACCCAGGTCGACATCGGTGACGCGATGGCGCGGATCGCGCAGAACGCCGACCTGGTCTGGTTCGACGGGCACAGCGACTACGGCCACGCTTTCGAGGTGTTCGCGGAGCGTTACCCCGACGCGATCACCCCGAAGACCTCGCTGCTGGTACTCGGTGACGCGCGCAACAACCACCGGGCGACCGCCTCGGCCACCGTGCGCAGCATCGTCAAGGAAGCCCGCCACGCGTACTGGCTGAACCCGGAGCCGCGCAGCTACTGGGGCTCCGGCGACTCGGCGACCAAGAGCTACGAGCCGCTCTTCGACGAGATGGTCGAGTGCCGCAACGTCGAGCAGCTGGCCGAATTCGTGCAGCGGCTGCTGCCCACCTGACGGTCGTCCCTCCGAGCCAAGGAGCAGCTCGCCGGTGGGTGAACGCATCGGGATCATGGGCGGCACGTTCGACCCGATCCACATCGGCCACCTCGTCGCCGCCAGCGAGGTGGCGCACCTCTACGACCTGACCGAGGTCATCTTCGTGCCGACCGGTCAGCCGTGGCAGAAGACGTCACGCGAGGTGACGGCCGCCGAGGACCGCTACCTGATGACGGTGCTGGCGACCGCGACGAACCCGATGTTCTCGGTGAGCCGCATCGACATCGACCGGGCCGGCCTGACGTACACGATCGACACGTTGCGCGACCTCGCCGCAGCCCGGCCGAGCGCGGAAC
This sequence comes from Frankiaceae bacterium, assembly GCA_965199805.1. Lineage (GTDB taxonomy): Bacteria > Actinomycetota > Actinomycetes > Frankiales > Frankiaceae > DATAZK01. Next base: position 3,387,564 of record CBDATO010000001.1, read on the forward strand.
TCTTCTTCATCACCGGTGCCGATGCGCTCGCCCAGATCTTCGACTGGCAGTCGGTGCAGGAGCTCTTCTCCCTGGCGCATTTCGTCGGCGTCACCCGGCCCGGCTACGACCTCGAGCTGGACGACCGCTTCCCGCACGGCCGCGTGAGCCTGCTGGAGATCCCGGCGCTCACCATCTCGTCCTCGGACTGCCGCGCGCGAGTGGAGCGTGAAGCGCCGATCTGGTACCTCGTGCCGGACTCCGTGGTCCGTTATGTCGACAAGCGGAGGCTCTACCGGACGCCGGACTGACACATCGGCGCGGAATGTGCCACCCTGGCTGCAGGGTTGAAAGACAGGTGAGCTGTCCGGCCCACCCTTCTCTTCTCCGACTGTGCAGCAATTTCTGATGGAGTCGCCCGTGCCCGCTACCCCGATCGCCATAGACCTCGCCCTCGTCGCGGCGCAGGCCGCGGCCGACAAGCTCGCCACCGCCGTCACGGTCCTCGACGTGTCCGACCGGCTGGCGCTCACCGACGCCTTCGTGGTCGCCAGTGCGCCCACCGAGCGCCAGGTCAAGTCGATCGTCGACGAGGTCGAGTTCAAGATGCGTGAGGCCGGCGTGAAGCCTGCCCGGCGTGAGGGCGAGCGCGAGGCCCGGTGGGTGCTGCTCGACTTCGGCGACATCGTCGTGCACGTGCAGCATGCCGAGGAGCGCGAGTACTACACCCTCGAGCGGCTGTGGAAGGACTGCCCCGAGATCCCGTTCGTCGATTCCGCCCTGGCGGGGTCGGCTGCGGCATCCGGGTCGGCCGGGGAGTGAGCCGGCAGCTCCTCCTGCTGCGCCACGCACGTACCGGTCACAACGCCGCCGGCCGCTTCCAGGGCCAGGCCGACATCCCGCTCGACGAGGTCGGCCTGGGTCAGGTCGCCCGGGTCGCTCCCGTCATCGCAGCCATGCGACCCGTCATCCTGCTGTCATCCGACTCCATGCGCGCGTACGACACCGCTGCCGCGATCGGAGCCGTGGCTGACGTGACCGTGCAGCGCGACGAACGCCTTCGCGAGATCGACCTCGGCGGCTGGTCGGGCCTCACGCTCGATGAGGTCAAGTCGACGTTCCCCGACGAGTACGCCGCCTGGCACGACGGCGACGAAGCGCTGCGCCGCGGCGGAGGCGAGACCTACGCCGAGGTGGGGGAGCGGGCGTACGAGGCCGTGGAGCCGTTTCTCGACGGGCCGGACTCCGAGCTCGTCGTCGCCGTCACGCACGGCGGCACCGCCCGGTCGCTGATCGACCAGATGGTCGGCCTGCCGTTCGGCTGCCGCCACGTGCTCGGCGGCATGCCCAACACCGGGTGGTCACGGCTGGACAAAGGCCGCTTCGGCTGGCGACTGGTGGCGCACGCCGTCACCGTCGACCTCGGCGTCCCGCCCGTCCCGTAGGTCCGGCCCGTCCGGTAGGTCCGGCCCGGTCCGGCGCCACCAATTGCGGTGAGGATGCTCTCGGCTCCTGCTGGCGGCGGCACGTTGGCGGCGCAGTAGGTATGGTGAACAACGATCAGGGGCTGTGGCGCAGCTGGTAGCGCACCACACTGGCAGTGTGGGGGTCAGGGGTTCGAGTCCCCTCAGCTCCACCCCGATAGTAGGCCGCTGAGCTGCAGGAATGCGCTCGGCGGCCTTCGTCGTGCGGGCGGTCTTGGCTCCGAACTGGAGCGAGACTGGAGAACCCACTCTCGGGCCGCGAAATAGGGTCAGGATCTCGCTCCAGGGTCGGAAAGTTCTTCAGCCGCTCCGTTGCGGCAGGGCGCGCCGTGAAGCGGCAGACAGCACCCGGCTTTGAACGGGGCGGAGGGGGCCTGTCTGCGCCGCAACGTCCTGAGGGTTGCCGCTGGCGAATCACTAACGCCCGCGTTAGGGCGGTCTCGGACCAGCTCGTGTACACGCCATCTGACGCTCATCGCACTTGGTAAGCGCGTCCCCGGAGCTTCAACGCCGTCGAACCGCGCTAGTTCTCAAGACTGCGGGGCCGCTCCCTTGAAGCACTGGACGGTGCCGTCCGGCGATTCTCGTGCCTAACGAACGAATGATGGACTAAAGATCTTGCCTAATAGGCACCGGTCTTCGATCATGCCGCTAACCTATGCTGAGGGCCGCCGGGGATCGAAGACCAAACCCACGGATTAAAAGACACGTGGCCGACGTGACGCAGCGTGTCGCTTAGAACCAACAGGTGCCGTCTACGCAGGCAGCAGGCGTCACCGGGTGCTGCGCCGTGCCGCTGCGGCGGTCGAGTCGGACGGGCCGCGATGGTCGAAGACACTCGGGCGGGAGGGGCCTGGGTCTGCGTCGACCGCACTATCGAGCGCGATCAGGTCGAACGACGCGCGGTGGTAAGGCAGGCTCCGCGCCATGCTGGAGCTCGAGATGGAGCGGGCGGCCAACGCCGCTCTCGACACGAAGCAGCGGGCGGAGGCGGGTGGGGTTGCCAGCGGCATATCGCTCGCGTTACGCGTCCTCGCCCTATCGAGGTAGCCTCCGCGGCGCCCGTATTGCGAGACGCGTGTTGCGAACCACTCCGGCGTCAGCCACAACTGCCTATCAGACTGTGACCGTGGCCGCAAAAAGCGCGATCGCGTGGACAGAAGCCACCTGGAATCCCACCACGGGGTGCGACCGAATCTCGGCGGGCTGTGATCACCTACGCCTTAACGTTGGCAAGACGCTTGAAGGTGATGGGCAATCCTAAATACCAGCGCGACGGCGACTCAAGACGTCGGGTCCAGGGTTCGAGGTCAGCACCCACCCAGACGTCTTGCGGCTACCGCTCACCTGGCGTAAGCCTCGCACCGTCTTCGTCAACAGTATGAGCGACCTCCTTCACGCCAAGGTGCCCGACCAGTTCATCCGCGACGTGTTCGGGGTCAAGGCTGCTACCCCCCGCCATACGTATCAGATCTTGACGAAGCGTCCGCTTCGAGCAGCCAGGATGGCCGGATCACTTGAGTGGCCCACGAACATTTGGATGGGCGTGACCGTGGAAGGCCAGGAGTCCGCGTGGCGGGCGGAGACGTTGGCGAGGGTGCCGGCGGCTGTCCGATTCATCAGCGCAGAGCCACTGCTAGGGCCCATCGCGCTCGACCTGGCAGAGATCGACTGGCTAATCGCGGGCGGCGAGAGCGGTCAGGGCCATCGGCTGATTGACAAGTCGTGGGTCGGCGATCTGCAGCGCGGATGCAAGGCTGCGGGTACCACGTTCTTCTTCAAGCAGTGGGGCGGCGCGCCCCCCAAGTCTGGTGGCCGTCTGCTTGACGGCCGCACCTGGGATGAGCTGCCGGTGCCTCAATAGCGCGCTCAGGCTCCGAAGACCAGATGAGTGGTAGGTCGAACTGAGCAGACCTTCACTGTGCAGCTGTTTGAGCGCTTTTCGCAGGTGGGTGCCACGGGCATTACCGAGCGCCTGACCCAGGATCTCGGCGTACCGCTTACCGACGATGAACTGCGGGTCGGTCTGGACCAGGCGACGCACGTTCCGGGCAATCTCTCGAACCCAGCCTTCTTCAAGCGCGCGCTCGGTGGCTGCGAAGAACTCGTCGTCGTCAAGCAGTGAGCCGCTTGGCGCGGTTGCCCGGCGAGTCGCGCATCGACGACGAGACTGCCTCCCCGAACAGGTAGAGGCCATCACGGTGATACTGACGACGTGAACCCGCTGCGGCGCCCACTCGAGCAGGGCCTGCCCCTCGTTGGCACCGCAGCCCTCTTCGCGCTCTTCCTGGCGAACGGCATCTGGTTCCTCGTCCGGTCCGATACGTCGCCCTCATGGATGCACTGGGGCGCCCTAGCGCTCAACGTCGCAATGCTGGACCTGCTCACCGACCGGCTCGTTCGCTTCTGGCGAGCAAGGCAACAGCGTCCGTACGGCAGGGTCGGCCGGTGACCACCTTCAGGCGGCTGCGCCGCCGCATCGAAGTCGCACCACGCTGGCAGCAGGGAGTGCTTGTCACCGTCACCCTTGCGCTGTCGCTCATCGTCGTAGCCGCAGCCAAGAGCTACTGGCAATGGACGCTAATCGTCACGCTGCCGCTCATCTCTGGGGTGGGTTGGACGGTCGGCGAATACAACCGCGACCGTCGCCGGGCACGCGACTGACTGCACGCCTTCGACCGGCTCCGTTGCGTTAGCCGATCGTGGACGTGCCGGAGCGATGCGGGCTGGCTGTCAGACTACGGCCGCGAGGTGTTGAAAGGCCACGCGGACGCGGGCGTGAGTGGGTGCGTCGGTGGCGATCTCGTAGTGGCCGCGGCGCACATTAGGCACGAACGCGTGACCGACCGACACCGTCTGCGCCGATCGCAATCGCTGCAGTCCGCGCATAGGGCGCAATCGCGCTTTCAACCGACTGTGATCGGCTTCGACCGGGTTATTTGCGTACCGCTCGACGACGTGCAGCGCCGCCGGCAGTTGTTCGCCGAGGACCCGCGAATAGGCGGGCACCCGGTCGGTCGTCACCTCGGTCGGCCGGACCCCGACCGCCAGTGCTCGAGCGAAGAACCGCCTGGCTGCGGCCAGATCACGCCGGGCAGAGAGCATGACGTCGATGACCTGGCCGTGCTGGTCGATCGCCCGGTACAGGTAGGTCCAGCGGCCGGCGACCTTGACGTAGGTCTCGTCCACGAACCAGCGGTCACCGGGCAGCCGCCGGCACGGGCGTGCGGCTTCGATGAACTCGGCGGTGAAGTGCTGCACCCACCGGTAGACGGTGACGTGGTCGACGCGGATGCCGCGTTCGGCGAGCAGCTCCTCAACGTCGCGGTAGGACAGCCCTTAGCGCAGATACCAGCGCACCGCCACCGCGATCACCTCACGCGGGAACCGAAATCCAGCGAACGCCGACGAGCCGGGAGTGTGCACTGGACCAGTCTCTCGGCTTCGCCATCGCCCAACGCAACGGAGCCTGTTGCCTTGCGCAGCACTACAGCGGGGAAGTTGTCACCACGGCTGAGTGCTTCGGCGTACGTGGCCACTCGGTCTAGATCGAGTTTAGTGTAGACGCGAGCCTGGTTCTGCAGCGACTTCTCGATGTCGACGGTGTCTAACGCGATGTCGGGGTTGTACTCCCACTCGACGCCGTGATGGTCAAGCCAGTCTTCGACCGGGCCTTTGCCTGAGCGCGTGGAACCCTCCCGCCTCGCGCTAGGTGCTACTTGATCGAATAGCCGCCCTTGCGCGTGTCCGGGATTCAGAAGGTCTCCCCGGGCGATCGTCAATGCGGCCTTCTCCAGCTCCGCATCGGCGGTCAGCCGCTTGAGCGTCGATTCTTCGCCACCCAGATCTTCTAGATGTTTGGCGTGGTCGGCCTTGGGGCCGCCAAACTGGTTACGCCACCGGTGATAGGTCTGCTCGGACACCTGCAGTTCGCGGCAGACGTCCGCGATGTCCTTGCCTTCGCCACGCAGCCGATCGGCCTGCGCCAGCTTGCCTACGACCTGCTCGGGCGTGTGCGTCTTGCGTGTAGGCCATAGCTCTGCCGAGTTTTCTTACCCACGACGTGGGGCCGCAGATTTCACTCAACCCGGTCCATCCAGCGGGGGCCAAGCCAGGGGCGGTACGGCGGTTCACAGCTACCGGCTGCCGACGGGGATCCTTCTCGCTGGCTCAGTACTGGCTCACTCGGGTGCCGGCGCCGGAAATTTTGGGTCGACTGTCAACCTTCGCGACTGTCCAGCTGGTTATTGAGAGTGGAAGCGCATCGGCGACGTTGCTACGCAGTTGCGGAAGCGATCGGTGATGCGGTCCGAGTGCACAGACAGTGGAGGGAGGCGGATGTTGGCCGCAGCAGCCGATGACGGATTCCGTGACCTCGTGCTGAGGGAGTCCGCTGGTCTACTGCGCACCGGATGGATGCTCACGGGGGATCGGGCGTTGGCCGAAGACCTGCTCCAGACCGCGCTCGTCAAGACTTGGCCGCATTGGCAGCGGGTCTCACAGGACGGCACACCCGTCGCCTACATACGCACGGTGATGGTTCGCACGTACGCATCGTGGGCCGGGCGGCGCTGGGCTGGAGAAACGCCGTCGGCAGTTCTGCCAGAGCACTCCGCCGACGATTGGGCCATCACTGCCCTCGACGAACGTGACTACCTGGCCCGAGCGTTAGCTCAGCTTCCACGCCGACAGCGGGCCGTCGTCATCCTGCGCTACTACCTCGACTACTCCGAGCAGCAAACGGCAGAGGCACTCAAATGCTCTGTCGGCACCGTAAAGACACAGGCTTCCCGTGGCCTGGCCCGGCTCCGCACCACCACCACCAGCCCAACAGCGAAGGAGCGTGACAGTCGATGACCGATGACCTGCGACGTGACCTCCACCAGCTGCCCCCGCCGATGGACGTGTCGCCCGACTTCTACGACCGACTCATGCACCGCGCCCTACGGCGTCGGCGCACCATCCGGGTCGGTACCACGGGCATTGCGGCGACCGTAATAGCTCTGGCGGCGGCCGTCGTCATCAACGCAACAGGCGGCTCGACGACGGCACAGATCATCCCCGTCGGCCCGGACCCGGTGACCAGCATCGCTCTGCCAAGCCCAACGCCGACGCCGTCCACCACGCACTCCTCATCACCGACCACGCCGCCCAGCGTCGTATCACCGACCACGCCGAACAGCGTCGAATCACCGACCACGGCGCCCAGCCTTCCGCATTCGACCGTCGTCGAGCCGCCGGTGACGACTGCCCCGGCTGGTGTCGCGACAAGCAAGGTCGCGCCGTCGAGCACGAGTCCGACCACGACGCCGGCAACGACGCCGGCAACGACGCCGGCAACGACGCCGGCAACGACCTTCTCGTATCCGGCTCTCGTGTACGCCGACCTGCCGTACCCCGCCACATGCCCCGCCGGATACAGCGAACAGGGGAACCCGGGCTACGCATCCGCGCTGTGCGTCCCCGACGGCTACGTGCCCACGGACGCTGGGAGCTGCCCTAGTGGGACCATCTCAACAAACGGCCCGCTGTTATGCGTGTCGAAAGCCAATCCGGCCATGCTCGTCGCCCCTGACCCCACCGCCGATTTACCGTCGGTATCCCTCAAGACTTTGCCAGCTGTGGGATGCCAAGACGGCTACACCGAGGCAGGCACGTTCGGCACCATCCCGGTGCTGCACTGTGTGCCGGCTGTCTATCTACCCCGCACCGGCTACACCTGCCCCGTCGGCTCGCAGCTCGCAACCAACGCCGCACCGCTGTGCTTTTCCCCCGATAGACAAACCATCATTGCACCCGTCGAAAACAATTGAACCCTGGCGGGACTCCCGCCATGTCTACGAAGTGAGGACCGTCATGCGTAACCCATTCGCGAGTGAACTGTCAAGTGATGTATGGCCCGTCGGTAAAAGCACAAAGACGAAGGTTGCTGCTCGCACGAAGATGTCCGCTGCCGCGCTGGCCATTGTCGCGGGTAGTGCCCTGGCGGCGTGCGGCGACCGAATAACCGCTAACCGCGACTGGTACAGCACGCCGAGTATCACCAGCCAGGTCCGGTCTGCGGACGGCCGGATCGAGCAGACTCTGATTCTCGACGGGCTGCTGGCGACTAGCAAAACGGGCACCGTCGTACCCGGAACCAGCTTCCACCTGGACTGTGTGCAATTCGACGACCACCTGGGGCACAACCCCTACAACTGTCTGATGTTGGTGAACGCGGGTCAGAAGGTGTACGTCGCCTCGGCGCGGCAGGACAAGGTGCTTAGCTCCGAGCTGCCGCACCAGCTCAACACGCTCACCGACCCGGAAGGAAGCCTCTCGTACACCGTGCTCGGCATCGGAACGAAGTCCGTCCACCTCAAGATCTCGGCCCGGCGCCACTGACGCCGCCCTCGCAAAGCGTCGGCGAAGGGGATTGCTATGAGTCTCCAGGCCATCCGACCGGTGACCGGCTTCGGCCCGGTCGGCAGGTAGCCACCGCTAGTAGCACGCTAAGGACTACGACACCATAAGCGGCCAATAGGCTGCTCAGAACCGGGCGGCATCGGCTCCGCACCATCGGGACGTAGCTTCAGCTTCCATCGCGGAGCGAACGGAGTCGCGACAGCGAGTTCTCGTTTCTCACTGCCCGTCAGCACGGCCATCTGGTGTTGATGAAACGCGGCTGTTGAATACGGCACGCGTCGAGTCTCGCAGCGAGCTGATGTCGCAGGCCGCCCGACTGGTCATGCACAAGGCGGGGGATCGTGCCTTCAATTGACCCTTTCGCGCATGGCGATGCGATGAGTCAGCATGCCTTCGAACAGCTAAAAAACAGGCCTCAGCCGCGGTACGGCCCTGACTCAGGCTGGCGCGCAGGATCTGCCGGAGGAAGGGTGGCAAGCGCGGCCCGCTTGCTCGCCGACACCGGCTGGCCCGAGGACTACGCGCTCGCGCAGCGACTGGTTCGAGAACCTGCGGCTTCGAGCGCGTCTGCTCTCCGGCGGCCACAGTCGCGCCTACTGACGTGGTTCGGCTTGCACCTCACTATCAACTTGCACTTCGAATGCCCATCAGGCCGAGACTTCAATTGCCCAGGAGGGTCGACTAGCTAGCTTCAGGTTAGGCTGTTGCTCGAATCGCCGCATCTCGTTGATGACCTGCAAAGTAGATTGGCATGACTTCTTGATTGGCCCAGGACTAGTTCATCTGTCGCGGGTGGTCGCTGCTAGCGCGTCGAGTGAAGTCATCTGCAGACTCCGCCACGGAGTTACAAACCCATGACGACGCGGCGTATCTTCGCAGCGCTCGAAAAGGCGGTCTGGCTATTATTCTCGTGGACGGTCATTGTCAATCTCTACCGTCAACTGAGTGGGACTGCGTACTCCGTTGATGCTTACACGGCCTCTCAGTACTGGCTGGGCTATGAGCACGGCTTCGTTCGCCGAGCCTTACCCGGCGAGATCCTCAGCATCCTCGCGGGTGGCACGCCAAGTCACCGATTCGTCCAAGCCACTGGGTTATTGCTATCCTTGCTGGCGGCGTGCGGGCTTGCTGCCATGGTCGTAAGAGCCTGCTTTCTGATAGCTGACAGTTGGTATCGACGCATGGTGATGTTGGCCGTGATGTCTTCTCCCCTGATGTTGACTGCCATAACACACGATCTGGGACGCTACGACGCTGTCGGTGTCCTGTGCGCAACGTTCTTCGTGTTTGGAAAGCCTGCGATCGACCGACACCGGTGGCTGGCCATTTGGCTCGGGGGTGTCGTGCTTGCCGTAGCGACAGCAAGCGAAGAATTTTTGCTGCTGTTCTTAATACCTCCGGCAGTTGCCTGGTTTAAGGGCCGACCCAAGGACCTTGCTGTGGCACTGACGCCCGCGGCAGTTGTCTTCCTGGCAAGCACTTTAGTTCGACCATCCGCGGACACCGTCAAATCGGCTCTAGATCGGGCGGTTGCGGGAGGACTAAGGGTCGATCTTGCGCCCTATCACAATGCCGTTCAGACTCTCCGCTTCGATTTCGATACCGAAGTGCATGTCATTAACTTCTACCCCGCTTTGAACGTTCTGGCGAGCCTGACGCTTTGTGTGTCGTTGTTCTATGTCCTTTATCGCGTGCTCGCGCGGACGGTCGACGGCGTGTCGCCTTCTGCGGTTCATCGCCTGGGGGCCTACCTAACTTGTTGCGCCGCAGCCCTGACCATCATTGGAGTGGACTACCGGCGATGGTGGGCCCTCGCCAGTTGGTCGCTCATCTCTTATTTGGCCGCCTCGACGAGGCCGGGTGGCGATGTTGCCGTTGTTTCGAAGACACATAACAGCCTCAGCGCTGGTAAGGCCGCAGTACTCGGGCTCGCGACGGTCTGCGCGGCGTCGATATTCATAGGACTCCAGGCAATCCCCGTGGCCCCTCATTGGGGGCTGTCAGCCTGGCCTCGCGCTTCGTGGATCATCTAATCCGCTCGCCACCTCAAACATTGTTGCAGCCTGAATGCGGACCTATGCGCGCCGGGCGTCTGAGTAACCCAAGCCCCAAAGAGCACTCTTGCACGTCTCGGTTGCGGGCTTTATGTGAGGTCGGTGAACAGTCGGGAGCATTACGCATGCGACAGCCTGCCTGCTCCGTGTGCACGTCCGTTCGGTTCGATCAACTGCGTCCCGGCGACACCCTGGTTGCATGGCGGCTCGATCGACTTGGGCGTCGGCTGCGACACCTCATCGACACGGTGAACGAGCTCGCCGAGCGCGGGGTTGCGTTCCGCTCGTTGACCGAGCAGAGTGACACGAGCACACCTGGCGGGAAGTGGATCTTCCACATTTTCGGAGCCCTTGCCGAGTTTGAGCGCGACCTGATCCGGGACCGCACCCGCGCGGGACTCGCCGCCGCTCGTGCTCGTGGGCGGAGTGGCGGGCGACCGCGTGTGTTGACCGACCAAAAGCTGGCTGTTGCTCGGACATGTATGACTCGGGCAAGCACAACGTGACCGCCATCGGCAAGACGCTCGGAGTGAGCCGAGCGAGCGTGCACCGGTACTTATGGTCCTCCGACTCGGGTAGACCGGCTGCCGCAACACCCGCCGTCCGCTAAACATTCAAGAGGTGGCGAATCCATCGAGTGGACGCCTGCCGTTTCGACCTCATCCTTTTGAACGGTTTCGCTCGCGCAGAACGGTCAGCGGGGCCAGGTGACGGCACACTTGGTACATGAAGGGAACGCTCTGGCGCGTGCCGCGCACCGAATCGGCGCACCTAAGCGGCTCTTCAAAGTTGAGGGGGATTTGGGCCCTCGGCACTGGTTGTCCGGCGTGATTGCCGGGTGCAGTGAAACCGTACTCGGCGGCGTTGGTTCTGCAGGTTCCAAAAGCCGAACGCGACTCTGGCAGCGTCTTTGATCAGCCGGTTGACACCTTCGGTGCCGGCGTTGGTCACGCGAGTCTCCAGGAAGCCGAGGATCTCAGGCCACCAGTCGTCGACGGTCTGCGCGAGCCTGCTCGCTTCGGGTAGGTCGGCGACGAGCACAACTTCGTGGAAGCGGTGCAGACGGTCGGCGATGGTGTGCCGGTCGCGGGCCGCGAGCAGCATGCGCAGCCGTTCCTTCACGGCCCAGGCGGCGGCGATCTCCTGCGTCGGATCGCCGGCGGCGAAGGCCCCTTCCAGCCGTTGCAGCCCTCGGGTCGACAGCCGGTTCCCGGCCCGCAGCAGCAGCCGCGGATTGACCCACGCCGGGTCCGATTTGCGGCCGCGACGCCCGAGCTGCTCCCGGGTCGCCCGCTGCCGCACGTCAGTGACCATCTCGTTGCCCAGGCGCACCAAATGAAAGTGGTCGGCGACGATGCGGGCTTGCGGCAAGGTCTGCTCAACAGCGCGGCGGTAGGCAGCGCACGGGTCGATCGCCACGATCTGCACCTGAGCCTTCCAGACATCGCCGCGGGCATCGAGCCAGTCGGTGACGGCGGCCGAGCTACGTCCTGCCGACTGACCAAGCAGCCCACCCGTGCCAGACAGGTCCACAAAGTTGGTCTCGAACATCTGCAGCCGCACCCATCCGCCTGACGGCGATCGAGTCCAGCGGGGCCGTCCCCCCCGGGTCTCATCAATTCCCAGCACCCGCGGCGCATCCGGTTCGGTAAGCAGCTCATCGGCATGAGCGACGAACGCGGCATGAGCGATCGGCCAACTCATCGGCAACTTGGCCGTCACCGCCAACACCGACTGGCCGGACCCGATCGCCGCACCGGCAGCGCGCCGGCACCGGCCGGTGAGGCGAGCTCCAGCCGGTAGCTCATCGATCTGTTCGGTAAACGCCTTAAGCGGACACCAAGGCTGCACACACCGGTACTGCCGCTTATGCCAGCGCACCGCAAGCGGCGCCTCGCCATACGGCAGGTCCTTCGGCCGGGTCGTGCGCCGCTGGCGCAGCACCGTCGAGAACGTCCCACATGCCGGGCAGGCCGCCGCGTCCGGATCGGTGGTCACCACATGCACGACGCGGACGCCGTCATCGTCGTGTTCAACCCGGTCAACAGCTACTCCGCGCAGGCCGAACAGAATCGTCGTACCGTTTTCCACGCTCGCGGTTCCTTTCACCAGCTGCTTCAGACACAGCCAGTGTCAAGGGACCGCGAGCCCTCAGCTCACAGCACGAAGATCGTGTCCCGCTTCCCCCTCAAGTTCGAAGAACCACCTAAGCCGACTCGAATCCGATGCGGTGACGGCTGGAAAGAGCAAGCGGCTGGTCGCGATCGTCGTTCTCGCGCTCGGAGGCACAGGAGCGGCCGCAGGAGCTGTAGCGGGCACGGTTCTGGCGGTCAAGGGACTAAGCGGCTGGGGCAACGACCCTCACGCGGTGCGCTCGGCGAAGACTTACCTGCACGCTGCGATGCGGGGCGATTATGCCTCCGCGTACGCCTTGCTGTGTTCGAATCCCAATCTCGCCGACGAGGAGTTGTACCGCCAGCGGCTCGCCGGGGCCAAGCAGGCCGGGAAGGCGATCACTTCGTTTTGGCTGCACGCGGCGTTCACCAAGGAGACGCTCAACGTAACCTCGGCGGATGGAACGGTTCGATACGCTAATGGGACGGAATCAGACGTGACATACGACCTACGGCCCCGTGACGCAGAGCCCGGACCTCACGGCGACGCCACGTGCCTCGTTCCCTTGGGCGACTTCTCGACGTTCTGATCAGTGACCGACCAGCGCGCCGTACGACAGCCCGACGCAGCGCATGCGGGCATCGAGACCTGACGAGCCGAGTCTCACGACACTCCGCCGAGCAGCTGCGAGCTCTTGGGCGAAGGTCGGCAACCACGCCCGGCCGGAAGGCCGATGATCGTGCGGCGGATCGTGTATCGGTCAACCGATGAGCCAGGAACCGAGCAGTAGGTGCTCGCGCGTCGATACAGTCCCGCCATGCCGAACGAGCCGGAGCAACTGTTCGGCGGCAATATGGGGCCGGTCTGGCGCGTAGGAGACACGGTGATTCGCGAGTCCGGCGAGTGGACACCCGCCGTGCATCGCCTTCTGAACCGTCTCAACACCGCCGGTGTGCGTGGAGTACCGCAGCCGCTCGGATTTGAATCAGACGGTCGCGAGATTCTTACTTTGATGCACGGCGCAGTACCGAGCTATCCGCTGCCCGCGGGGGTCTGGACCGATAGGGCGTTGACCTCCGCTGTCGCCCTGCTCCGACAGGTACACGACGCCACGGTGGGCCACGCCCTGCCGGGTCCTTGGCGCACAGCCACGCGCTACCCCGGAGAGGTCATCTGCCACAACGACTTCGCGCCGTACAACCTTGTATTCGACGGCGACGAAGTCGTGGGGGCGTTCGACTGGGACCGAGCCGCACCAGGCCCTCGGCTACGCGACCTCGCCTACCTCGCCTACCGCTTCGTTCCGATAACGACCGCCGACTGGGGTGATCCTTATGATGCCGACGAGCGACAGAATCGCCTCACCCGCCTCCTCCGCGTGTACGGCACCGAGGCACAACCCCGTGATCTTCTCGACGCGTTAGTGCCGCTGCTGTTTGAGCGCGCGCATTTTGCGGAGGAGACGGCCCAAGAACTTGGCAAACCCCAGCTGCATGCCGTCGCTTCGCTCTATCGCGCGGATGCAGCACACGCGCGAGTGTGCTGAGTTCACCCCAAGGTCTTGTCAAGGAAGGTCGGCATGAGCTTTCAGCTTTGTACCTATCGCAGGAGAAATGAGCTGCTCGGCATCAAGGCCAAGAGGGAGAACCGCGAGCCAGCAGCACCCTCCCAGCCGGACGACTACAACTTGCGACGTTGAGCCGAGTTGCCGGGTGCCAGGACCGCTAGCCCGGAGATTTCACGGGTTAATGGCCTGACTGGGTGTTGATCAACAGAAAGGTGCCCCTGACCTGGGAGGATGCGTCTTGCTGAGGGACGTTTCCACCGTGATTCAGGAGCACCTTTCTGGTGAGCGATCGTAGCGGGTTCTATCCGTCTGTTCGGGTCGACGCGGCGGGCCGGAGGCTGGTGTCGCATGCCGGCGGGGTGCTGCTGGTCGAGGCGGTCCGTGCGACCGGGCTGGACCGGGAGTTGTCCGCCTCGCTGGGCCGCTGGCGCCGGCCGCAGGCCCGGCATGATCCGGCCAAAGTGATCGTGGATCTGGCGGTGACGCTCGCTTTGGGCGGTGACTGCCTGGCCGACATCGTGACGGTGCGGGCAGCACCAGAAGTGTTCGGACCGGTCGCCTCGGATGCCACGGTCTCTCGCGCGGTGGGCGTGCTCGCCCGCGACTGCGACCGGGTGCTGGCCGCAATCGCTAAGGCCCGGGCCGCTGCCTGTGGCCGGGTCTGGCAAGCCGCCGGATCGCATGCGCCGAACGCCGGCGGCACGATCACGGTCGATCTGGACGCCACGCTGGTGACGGCGCATTCGGACAAGGAAGGCGCGACGCCGACGTTCAAGATGGGCTTCGGTCACCACCCGCTGCTGGCGTTCGCAGATCACGGCGAGCACGGCACCGGCGAAATGGTCGCCGGCCTGCTGCGCCAGGGACGCGCCGGGTCGAACACCGCCGCCGACCACATCACCGTCGTCAGACAGGCCTTGGCTCAGCTGCCCGGCATCAGCCGCGGACGGCCCGGCCGCAAAGTCCTCATCCGGACCGACGGCGCCGGCGCCACCCATGGGTTCCTGGACTGGCTGTCGGCTCGTGGCCTGGGCTTCTCGGTGGGTTGGACGCTCGCCGCCGACGATGAGCAGCTCATCCGCCGGCTCCCGGCGGCGGCGTGGACACCGGCCTACGACTCGGCCGGTGGGGTGCGGGACGGGGCGTTCGTCGCCGAACTGACCGGCCTTCTCGACCTGACCCGCTGGCCCAAAGGGATGCGAGTCATCGTCCGTTCCGAACGACCACACCCCGGTGCGCAGCTGCGGATCACCGACATCGACGGCAACCGCATCACCGCCTTCGCGACCAACACCGCATCGGGACAGCTTGCCAACCTTGAACTACGCCACCGGCGCCGAGCCCGCTGCGAAGACCGGATCCGTCAAGCCAAAGACTGCGGCCTGAGAAACCTGCCGCTGCAAGGCATGGACCAGAACCGGATCTGGCTCGCCATCGTGGCCCTCGCCGGCGACCTGATCGCCTGGACCCAGATGCTCGCCTTCGCCGGCCATGAGGCGCGTCTTTGGGAGCACAAGCGACTACGGCACCGGCTGCTGTCCGCCGCTGGTCGCATCGCCCGGCACGCCCGCGCCACCGTGCTGCACCTGGCCGCCGGACACCGCTGGAGCCGGCTCATCCAGACCGGGCTGACCCGGATCGCCGCTGCCGCGCCCGGCTGACCCCGGGCACCGCACTTGGCCGACGACTCGAGAGACCACCGCAGGAACGGCGCCGCCCGGACGTTCCGGGAAGCCGCCACGTCCACGATCGGAATCGCCGACGCATGGCCACCCGACAGCCGCCAGCAAAATCACTCAGCTGACGGGCGCAAGATCCGGGCTAGCTAGGCAATCCCAAACGGTGGACACCTCGCGTGCTTCGTCGTACAACCCGCGCACCTCGGTAGGCATGTCGGGGTGCGGCAGCGGCCCTGACCGGGCGCGTGGAAACACCATCGTGCTGTCAGATCCACGCCACATCGCTGCTGAGAGGCAGGCCATGCACCGGCTGACCCAGAAGTCAGTTGGTTCGTAGCCGCCGGAAAGTGGGAACGCCACTCTGGCCTCGCCCCAGACCTGATGCGCGAACAGATGGCAGTGAGGGCAAACGAACCCGTCCCGACGGAACGCCGGCTCCCTGTCTTCGGAAGCGCCGGCTAACGACGCGGCATCGGGAACTGCGTTTCGCTCATCAACCTTTTCCTCGCGGCGTCGTCTCGGGAGTACGACCGCCAAGCTAAGCGACTTCAGCCCCTTGCGTCCGAGTTACGGCTTCGAAGCTGGGTCGGCGACCGCTCAAGCAGATCCATGTCGGCGCTCTCGTCGGCCGCAAAAAGATGCGTGTAGATCGACAGCGTCATCTGAACGTTGGCGTGACCCATGTATTGGTTGATGCGGTGAGCCGGGATGCCGCGTGAGGCGCAGATCGAAGCGTAGGTGTGGCGCAGGTCGTGCAGTCGGACGGCCGCCGGCAGCTTGCCTGGCGCAACGCCTCGGGCCAGATGACTTTGTAAAAGACGCCGCGTTCCCACGGCTCGGACCAGTTAAGGAAGTGCCCGCCCAACTGCTCGGGGTAGCGATGTTGACCGGGCCACAATGGCGCGGCGGGATCGCTACCCCGGGGGTGCGTCGAGGCGAGGTACATTGCCAGGTCATCCCGCAACCAGCCCGGCAGCGGCACGTGACGCTCAGAGCGCGCGGTCTTGGGCGTGCTGACAGCCCATCCGCCTCGCACCTTGGCGCGGGTGCGGTGAACCTGGATACGGCCTAGCTTGATGTCTGCCACGCCGAGGCCGGCTACATCGCCAGCCCTGAGGCCGGTGTACGCGAGGAACCGCTCCAGCAGCCCGTACATCGGCTCGGTCATGTCCAGCACGCCGGCCAGGCGCTCCACCTGTTGCTCCGTGAGGAAGGTGGGTTGCGGCTTCGCGCGGCCAGTAGACCGATCGGTGGGCAACGCGACGCCGTCTGCTGGGTTCGACACCAAGATCTCGTCCTGCACCGCGCGGCGCAGCACACGCTTAAGCGGCGTGAAGGCGTGCTTGATGGTGGGCGGGGCAAGCCCCTTGGCGCGCAACACCCTTGTCGGCGACGCGTGAAAACTGACCCCGTGGCGTCGCATGAAAACTGACCCCCTCGGCTGACTCTGGCGGCTCGTCGAGCCAGAGGAGAAGGGGATGTTGAACGTGGAGGACTGGGCTGAGATCCGCCGGCTGCACTTCGCCGAGGGGATGGCGATTAAGGAGATCGCCCGGCTGTTGGGGATCTCGAAGAACACGGTGAAGGCCAAGCTCGCCGCGGACGTGCCGCCGAGCTATGAGCGGGCCGGGGCGGGGTCGGCGGTGGATGAGTTCGAGCCGCGGATCCGTCAGTTGTTGCAGGCCGTGCCGACGATGTCGGCGACGGTGATCGCCGAGCGGATCGGCTGGATGAGGGGGATGACGGTGCTGACCGGTCGGGTGCGGGAGCTGCGGCCGGTGTATTTGCCGCCGGACCCGGCCTCGCGGACCGCCTATGTCGCTGGTGATGTCGCGCAGAACGACTTCTGGTTCCCGACATCACGCTGCCGGTCGGGTTCGGGCAGGTCCGCACCGCCAAGGCGCTGCCGGTGCTGACGATGGTGGCGGCGTATTCACGGATGCTGTTTTGCCCGGCTGCTCCCGTCCCGGACCGCCGAGGATCTGTATGGAGGCTGGTGGCAGCATCTGTGTCGGCTCTCGGCGGTGCCACGCACGCTGGTCTGGGACGGGGAAGGCGCGGTCGGCAAGTATGCCGGTGGCCGTAACCAGCTGACCGTCCAGTGTCATGAGTTTCGCGGCACGCTGGGTGCGAAGGTGCTGGTGCTTCGTCCCCGCGACCCGGAGGCGAAGGGGATCATCGAACGGGCGCATGACTATCTGGAGCGTTCGTTCCTGCCGGGTCGTAGTTTCACCGGCCCGGATGATTTCAACGGCCAGTTGCAGGACTGGCTGGATGTGACGAACCGGCGGCGGCGTCGGGCGTTGGGCTGCGCCCCGACTGACCGGATCGGCGCGGACACGGCGGCGATGCTCGCGTTGCCGCCGGTCGCTCCGGTGACGGGATGGCGCTGGTCGGGCCGGCTGGCACGCGACTTCTACGTTCGTCTGGACGGCAACGACTATTCGGTGCATCCGTCGGTGATCGGCCGGCGGATCGACGTGCAGGCCGACACCGAACGGGTTCGGGCGTTCTGCGACGGCCGTCTGGTCGCCGATCATCAGCGGGTGTGGGCCCGGCATCAGAGCCTGACGCTGCCCGAGCATGAGACGGCTGCCAAGGCTTTGCGCCGCGAACACCTGGGGCTGGTCCGCCCGGCCGCGTCCGAGCAGCTGCAGGTCGAGGTTCGCCGCCTGGGCGACTACGACGCCGCCTTCGGCATCGACCGCACGGGCGAGCCGCACGGGACGGTGGCGTGATGGCGCCGGCCAAAACCCCGGCCCGTGACACCGCCGCCGAGCTCGCCTTCCTGACCCGGGCACTGAAGGCGCCGAGGCTGCGTGATGCGGTCGAACGTCTCGGTGAGAGGGCACGGGCCGAGAGCTGGACGCATGAGGAGTTCCTGGTCGCCTGCCTGGCTCGCGAGGTCGCGGCCCGCGACAGTCACGGCGGCGAGGGCCGCATCCGAGCGGCCCGACTCCCGGCCCGCAAGAGCCTGGAGGAGTTCGACTTCGACCACGCCCGCGGCCTGAAACGCGAACTCGTCGCCCACCTCGGCACGCTGGACTTCATCACCGCCAAAGACAACGTCGTGTTCCTCGGCCCACTCGGCACCGGCAAAACCCATCTGGCCACCGGGCTGGCGATCCGGGCCTGTCAGGCCGGCCATCGGGTGCTGTTCGCCACCGCCAGCCAGTGGGTCGACCGGCTCGCCGCCGCCCACCAGACCGGACGCCTGCAAGAGGAGTTGACCCGCCTGGGCCGCTACCCGCTGCTCGTGGTCGACGAGGTGGGTTACATCCCCTTCGAACCGGAAGCGGCGAACCTATTCTTCCAGCTCGTCTCCTCCCGCTACGAACGAGCCAGCCTCATCGTCACCAGGGACTGCTGCACGGATCTGTGACATCTGAGATCGCTTGGCCAATGGCCGGGCTGAGAGGATGTTGCTGTGCCGAGACCGTTCCCGAAGGAGTTCCGCGAGGACGTGGTCCGGGTCGCCCGTGATCGCGGTCCAGGTGTGACGCTCGAGCGGATCGCCGCCGATTTCGGGGTGCATCCGATGACGTTGTCGAAGTGGATGCGGGCCGCTGACGTCGAGGATGGCGTCAAGCCCGGGGCCACGACCGATCAGCTCGCCGAGCTGCGTGAGCTAAAGCGGCGTAACCGGCTATTGGAGCAGGAGAACGAGGTGCTGCGCCGCGCAGCGGCGTATCTGTCGCAGGCGCAGTTGCCGGGAAAAGGCTCTACCCGCTCGTGATAGAGCTCGCCGCCGCCGGTGCCCGCATCCGGGTGCCGGTGGCGGTGGCGTGCCGGGTCCTCAAGCTCCACCGCCAGCACTACTACGCCTGGCTCGCCCGGCCGGTCACCGACGCAGAATGGGTCCAGGCGCACCGTGCCAACGCGATCTTCGATGCCCACCGCGACGATCCGGAGTTTGGCTACCGGTTCCTGCTCGATGAAGCCCGCGATGCCGGACAGCCGATGGCTGAACGGACCGCATGGCGGATCTGCACCGATAACGGCTGGTGGAGCCGCTTCGGGAAGAAGAAGCCGTATGCCAAGGCCCGGGCTGGGACGCCGGCCCACGAGGACCTGGTGCGTCGCGAGTTCACCGCCGCCGGGCCGAACCGGATCTGGCTGTCGGACCTGACAGAACACGGGACTCGGGAAGGAAAGCTGTATCTCTGCGCCATCAAGGACGTCTGGTCGCGGCGGATCGTCGGCTACTCCATCAGCGACCGGATGACCTCACAGATCGCCGTCACCGCCCTCGACAGTGCGGTGGCCCGCCGGGCCGCCGCCGGCCAGATCGTGACCGGCTGCGTTCTTCACACCGACCGCGGCTCGCAGTTTCGATCAAGAAAGCTGCAGCAGGCCCTTGGCCGTCACCGCATGCGCGGCTCGATGGGCCAAGTCGGCTCCGCAGGCGACAACGCCGCCATGGAGTCGTTCTTTGCGCTGCTGCAGAAGAACGTCCTGAACAAGCAGAGCTGGGACAGTCGCCAGCAGCTCCGCATCGCCATCGTCACCTGGATCGAACGCACCTACCACCGCCGGCGTAGACAGGCTGCCCTTGGCCGCTTGACCCCTATCGAGTACGAACTCATCGTGAGCCAGACCGCCAAACTGGCGGCCTAACCAACTGTCACGAGTTCGTGCAGCGGTCCCGGCGTATGATCACGCGACAACTTGGCGTTCAAGTCATCCACGAAGGCAGTCGCGGCGACCTTGGTCGGAAACCTCTGCTTATGGAAGGCGCGGGTGCCGTCGGCGCGGCGCTCGTCCCAGCGGACTTGCCATGGCTGACCGCGCTTGACCTTGTCTCGTAGGTCGATCACTCGTGCGCGTGGCATCAGGCCACGAGCTCAGCGAGCTCACGCCACCAGGAAAGGCGGTCGGGGCGACCGTCGTAGTCCGCGCGCCGGTTGGCTCCGCTGGCGCTCGGCAGGACGAATACGGGGCGCTCCGCGACTAGCCAGTCCTGGGTACCGAGCCGCACCCGACCGTGGCCGAGCGCCTTGGCGGCTTCCTTGCCGTGCAGTGCCACCCAATCGGGGCGGACGGCTGCGATGCGAGCCTCGAAGCCCGGCACGTCATACACCAGGCCCCGGTCGTGGCTTTGTGCGGTCGTCTTGTTCAGGTCGGTCAGGCCGAGCCCGTGCGACGGCAGCGTGTGGTCGTCGGCCGGGTCGAGCTGCCGGTCGGTGAAGCCCGCCAGGTGCAGTAGCTGCCAGAACTCGTTCGCGGGGCCGGCGTAGTAGTGGCCGCGCAAGGCCGAGGCAGTGGCCACGGCGGTGCCGCAGAACACAACTCGTAGACCGGGCTCAAGGATGTCGGGAAGGGTCATGAGGCCACCAGCTCTCGTGAGGCGTTGTAGATGCGGCGGACGGAGCTGTCCTGCCACACAGGCCGACCCCCAGGCGACAGCACGCCGTCGGCCGTGAGCGAGCGGGCGATAGTGCTGTAGCTCTGGCCGGCCTCCCGCGCCACGACTATGCGCCGCACGACAGCAGGCGACGCCAGCCGAGGCGCCCCGAGCCGGACGCCACGTCGCTAGGCCGCGGCCAGCGCCTCGCGCCGGAGACCACGGTCTTGGGATGTGACGCGTTACGGTGCATCTGCGAAGTGCCTCTCCCGCTTGGTGACTTGGGACCTTCAGCAAGTCCAAGATCCCAAGCAGGACAGGCACTCTGGCGCATCTACAGCCCGTGTCGCATCACCAAGATCACCGGCCCACTGGAACAAGCGGGTTAGCGCCGCCGTCCGAAGACGAGAAGCACTTTCCTTCGACCTCGCGGGTGTCTGGCGGCCCGAGTCAGCGGGATCGAACACATGAGACGCAACCTCGTAGGACCGGGCAACGCCTTGCTTGGTGCTGCCATGCCAGCTGCATTGCGTTGCAGACACGCGTCGCTGACTACAGCTACCGCCCGACCGCCGCTTAGGGTCAAGGAGACGTTCAACAGGCGTGCGACGGTCACGACGCGGCGGTGCGCTGAGCAGACGCGGAGGCAGGTCGTTGTCAGCTTCACAGCTGCACCTCATGGACAACCCAGGTCCTATACGCCTCGTTCGGCGCGCACCCAGAGCGGTATGGATCTTGACGGCGCTATTGGGACTCATCCTGGCAGCGTGGTCGGTCTTAACGCCCCTGTATCACGCTCCGGATGAGCCCAACCATGCCGACGCGGTCATGCGCCTTGAGGAAGGGCGCGGCTGGCCCTCTGCCGTCACATCGCGAGTGACGGACGAAGGTATCGGGGCGATTGCTGCGTCCCCGTTCGGCAGGCCGGCGAATCGCTTAGGGATAAATTACGGACCTATCCCGGCCCAGCTGGCCGTCGGGCGGCACGACCGGCCGCCGTGGCAAGATCTTCGAGCGCTTCCCGGCACCTCCGGTCGCAGCGTGCAGCAAATGACGCAGCACCCCCCCGGCTACTACTGGTACGAGGCGCTGATTCTGCGGGCCGGTGGAGCCGCGGGCTGGCGGTGGGACATCGCCGTCTCTGTGATGCGCCTGCTGTCTGCGCTGCTCGTCGTCTGGACACCCCTCCTCGCCTGGGCAACTACCTACCGAATAACTAGAAATCGTCTGGCCGGCATCGCGGCGTCGGTCTTGCCGCTCGGGGTTCCCGAGTTCACCCACATCGGCGCAACTGTCAACAACGACAACCTCATCACGCTGACTGGCGCAGCCGTCCTCCTCGGCTGCGCCTGTGCGGCTACCGGTGATCGGTCCCGAGGAACTGCCATCTGGACTGGCCTCTGGCTAGCTGCCTCTCTCTGGGCGAAAATGTTCGGTCTCGTACTCGTACCGCTGGTCGTCGTCGCGTACGCCATCCCCTGGGTCACCGAGCAACGCAAGCTAAGAAAGGATCGACGCATAGAGGGCGGAGCTTCTGGCGCTCTGCACCCGTGCAGTCGAAAGCCCACCTGGCGTCCCGATCGCCGTACGGCCTCATTGGTCGCGCTAGCAGCGGGTCTTGGAGTGGCGCTGGGATGCTGGTGGTACCTGATCAACGAGGTCCGCTACGGCTCTGCGCAACCCTCCGTGCCGAACTTCCCACCGGGGCGCTTCCTCGGCGACAACGACGTCCTGTTCACGCGCTACTCCACGCAGGCCATGCTGCTGCGATGGTGGGGCTCGATGGGCTGGTTCGAAGTGAACTTGCCGTGGCGCCTGGTCGTCGGGGCGACATTGGTGGTCGGTGGTTTGGGCTTGTGGGCGCTCGTTCGGTTATCGGGGCGCCGTCTCGCGCTTGCGCTGATGCTGTGGCCAACCGTCATGACGTACTTCGTGCTCGTCGTAACCACCGGTCACTACTACCTGACCACCCACTACCTACGCGGGCTGTCAGGCCGCTACCTCTTCATCGGCTTCACCGGTATCGCCGTTCTGATGGGGGCTGGCTGCGGAGCGCTACCGAAGCGGATCGCGCGGTGGACCCCCCTTGCGTTGCTAATCGGGGCCATCGGCATGCAGATCGAAGCGGCGCATCTGTCCATCGACCACTGGTGGCGGCCTGCCAAGGGAACGCTTCGGCAAGCGTGGAGCGCCTTCTCGGCATGGTCGACATGGCCCGTTGGCGTGCTCTGGGCGGGGATGGGCCTCCTCGTAATCGCCACCATCGCCGCGCTCTACAGCTGTGTTCGTTTTGGACTGCAGGCAGGCGACGCCGACCTAACCGAAGCGGTCGCTTACTACTCTGAGCCTGCGGCCGCCGGCGAAACAGTCGCGGGGGACAAAGCTGTCGAACCAGTGAACACGGCGCCTCCTGCTCGCCTACGGACGGACGCACATGACAACTTGGCTGAGCCACCGAACGAACTGGAGACGGCGACGCCAGCTAGACAAATAGGCGAGATTGATGAAACCTGAGCAGACGATCGGGCGACGCGCGGAGCAGAGTGTGGGTGATGCAAACACTGACACGAGTGTTGTACGAGCGAGGGACCGTCCGATGCCAGCCGGAGCGGCCAGGACCGAGCCACGCACCCGCGCCCCAGCCCCTGAGGTTGCCGTCGTTAGTTCTTCTGCACCGATCAGGCCTGGCCGCCGCACATCAGTCGCCGCGGTCGTCCGAGCGCTTCGTCCGAAGCAGTGGGTCAAGAGTGTGCTGGTGCCCGCGGCACCGGCCGCCGCCGGCTCTTTAACGCATACGACCGTTCTGTGGCACACGCTGATCGCTGTGCTCACCTTCAGCCTGTGCGCTTCCGGCGGTTACCTGATCAATGATGCGGCTGATGTTGAAGCCGACCGGCGACACCCGAAAAAGCGGAACCGGCCAATCGCCGCCGGTCTCGTCTCAGTCCGGCTGGCTCGGGTGCTAGGCGTGGGCCTCGTCATCGGCAGTATCGCTGCGGGGGGCCTGGTTACGCGCTGGCAGCTGTCGGCAGTCCTGGCGGCATACGTCGCACTGACGTTCACGTACAGCACGTGGCTCAAGCACGTGCCCATCATCGAGATGATGTTGGTAGCCGCTGGTTTCCTGCTGCGGCCGGTTGCCGGCGCCGCTGCTACTGGCGTGGCGGCTTCGCAGTGGTTTCTGATTGTCGCATCGTTCGGCTCGCTGTACATGGTGGCCGGCAAACGCACCGCTGAGGCCACTGAGTTTGGCCTTGAGGCCGCCACCCACCGGCGTATCCACCAGGAATACCCGCCGTCGTTCCTGCGTCAAGTTCGCGATCTCAGTGCGGTGGTCACGTTGGTTGCTTATTGCTTGTGGGCCTTCGAGGGCCCGGGCTTGCATGACAACGTCTGGTCGAAGATCTCGATCATTCCGATCGCCTTTGGGCTTCTCCGGTATCAGCTGTTACTGGAGCGCGGTCACGGAGGCGCCCCGGAAGACGCTGTCCTTGGGGATCGGTCCTTGCTTGCTGCCGGTATCGTCTGGGTCGCCGCCTTCGCGCTCGGCGTATACCTGCACTAGTCCGCGGGCGCGACTAACGTGCTCAGTTCAACTGGTCACAGTGCAGTCGAACAGCCCAAAAATAGCTGCTACTAAACGGCGACACCGGCAACTGGACGACGCTATTTGTTATGCGCGGACGTCCGACTCCCCGCAGTTGACCCGGCAACGGCCCGGTTAGTCCAGCTGCGCACCCAGCCTTAGCGATGGACACCTCTTCTCGCCAGCTTATGCCTGACGTTCGAGGTCCGAGTGACGCGTAGTTCGTCACCAATTGGACCAACAACAGGGCGCCGGCGAGCCCGGGCAGCAGCCTGCCCCGCAGCAACTGAGGCACAGGCCACGGCAGCCCAACCGCCACCACCAGTGCGCCATACAGCAGATAGAGCGAGACGACGGTGTACCGGGACCCGTTGAGCGACAGGGGATGCCGCAGGTAACCACTCGCACCCCCGCGCGTAATGAGTGGTGCGGCGAGAAACAGCATTGAATACCCGATCAGGCCGACGAGCAGCCGACGATCATGCCGCCGGGCGAAGGAGACGGCCAGACCGAAACCGAGCCCGACTAGAACCAGGCTAAGGGTCGGCAACCACCAGCCGGAGCCGTGCGTCGGCCACAGGGAGCGAAGACCTTGGTCACCAAATAGGAAGCTGCCGGCGACACGCAGTCCGTACACACCGGGAAGAGAACCTAGGTCTGAGCTCCGGTAGTGACGTGGCGTACTGGACGCCAAGACCAGGAAGTACTGCATAGCAAGCGCGGTGACCAGTCCCGCGGTGCTCCACCGAGCTGACCGGCTGCCGCGCCAGGCTCTCCAGCCCACAAGCGGCAGGAGGAGCCCCGTCAACGGGTCGCTCAGTCCAGCGAGCAGCATGACGACGACATTCAAACCGATCCGGGACTTGGACGTGGCCTGCGACCAGCACGCCCAAAATGCCGCCATCATGAAAAACCAGTGGATGTTGTTATTTGCAGCGTTGACCTCAAAGGCAGCCGCAGGGTGCGCGACGATCAAGGCTGCGACCATGAACCGCTGCCAGCGATACGGCAACACGGCTTCGGTGGTCCGGTAAACGAAGACCGCGAGGAGAGCGCAGATCAGCGAGACGATCGCAGCGTTGACAAGCGCCGCATCTGCGGTTGGGAAGGCCGCTACCAGGCGAGCGACTAAACGCGGCACGACTTGGAGGTAGCTCCCCAAGTCCTCAAAGATCGTGTCTGACAGCGGGCGGGTCTTAGCTTCGCCGTAGAGAAAACGGCCATCCTCAGCCCAGAAGGAGTCGTACACCGGCACGCGGCTGCTACGTGTCAGCTGCACGGCCATGGCGCCGAGGATGGCCACACCCGTTATCGCTGCTGTCAGCAGCCGCCGGTAGCCCCGGTCGGCGCGACGAGAGGATGTTAGGGGGGTACTGCCGTCCCGATGGCTGTTCGTGCCCGTTGCGAGCACGGCGGCATCATCGTCATTCGGTTCAGCATGGGCCGTCATGTCTCGTGAAGAGATCGGTATCCACCCGTGACTAGCCACGGCAACGACCGGCGTCACGGTGGGCGCGAACAGGTGCGACTACGACGTCAACGCGCATGCCTCGAACCTATGCGCGAGATCGATGAGGACGGCGGGCTCCGGACTACAACATTCGCGGCGCCGCGAAGGCTGGCTTAGATCGAGTGGTCAATCGCGCCACCCGGCTTGGCGAGCAACTGTCAAGCTGTCCGGCGGGTTCCGTCACGTCATCCAAGGGCTGCTAGCAGACGCGGCTGCCAGCAGCGTAACCGTACTCACGACGCTCAACTCACATCAAAGGCGAGGCCAGCCACCAACACCGACGTTCCCCCTCGCCACCGGGAGGAATCTAGCGGCGCCTGTGGCGTCGCGGACACTGCGGGTGGGCCGTCCTCCTTCAAGCGGAGACTGGCCGTCGTCCCTGGCTACACCTGTGCAGGTGGCCCTACGCGGGGCGTTCCAG
The DNA here is from genome assembly GCA_965199805.1 of Frankiaceae bacterium. Taxonomy (GTDB): domain Bacteria; phylum Actinomycetota; class Actinomycetes; order Frankiales; family Frankiaceae; genus DATAZK01. The sequence continues at coordinate 3,413,708 of CBDATO010000001.1, forward strand.
CGACAGCAGCGGTTCGGTGTGCCACCAGGCAAGCCTTCGGACGCATTCAACTGAGCGCTCACAGAACGGTCGAGAGCGCCGAATCTCTAAGAGACACTCAAACGGTCGCAATCGCGGAGGGCCGCCATCCTCCTCGACACGGCGGCGATACCCGGTAGGAGAAATCTGATGTTGCGTTGTCGTAGAAGAACCCTCACGGCTTCGCTCCGGGCAAGTCGGTCCAGGCGCTTAGCCGTCGGGGTCCTTGCAGTGACCTCAGTCACCGTCGGTGCCGCAGCCTGTGTCCCTATCCCCAAAGCCCCACAGCCGGCGGGGCAGGTCACCTTTGGCTCACCCGCCTCGGCCTTAGGTGCCTCGGCTACGCTTATTCCAGATACACGGGTGGGTAGTACGTATCATCTTGACCGAAGCATCACCGTCACGTCTTTCAGCTTCTACGCTGCCGGCGGTCAAGGCGACCAGTCTTTTTGGCCACTCATTTATAGCACCGATGGCCGCGGCAGGCCTGCCGTACTGCTTAAGGCCGGCCTTAGTGTGCAGGTGAAGGCCCGTAAGGCTGCCGGGTGGGTAAAAGCGGCGATGTCCATTCAGCTTCCGCCTGGCAACTACGTGCTTGCTCTTGAACCCGGTCCGGTCAGCTCGGAGAAGGCCGTGGTTTATTACGCCGTAAGCGCGCACAGCGGCCACGTCAGCTCGGTATCCTTCAGTAACCCAGGCTGGTCGGGTTACAAGGAGGACAACCGTCGGTGGGCCTTCAGCGTCTCCGGAAGGCCAACACCGGCCGCGCCCTAGCCAGCCAGTACTCGTCCACAGCAACACCGCCGAGCAGCCTCGGCCGATGCTAACTCGCCAGCAGTCGAGCCACACCGCGAGACGGTGGCTCGACGACTCCCTCAGTCGACAGCTGCGACTCGCCAGCGGATGACGCTGACCGACGCGGTTAGCCATACAGCAGGGGCTTATCCGGGTTCATCTGCTGCGGCCGGGTCTGGAGGTCGCCCCGGCCAGTTCGCCGCTGCGCCCGGCAACAGCTGCCGCTGCGGCGATCCGGGGCGGCGGCGAAGCCACGACGCGAACAGGTGTCGAACATCCAAGGCACAGCAGCGGCCAACGATGAATCCTTCGATGGGCGAAGCGATGCTCGAGTGAGTGCGGCGCCCCACACGGGTCCTCGTCGAGTGGCGATGCTATTCGAAGGTCAATCGTCTGAGTCCGGTGCGAGTCTCACCAGCTTGCCCTTCCGCAAGATAGCCTCAGTCTGTGTTTGTCACAGATGCTGGGTCGGGGCTGTGACAGCTCTATACGAACCGCCAGCCAGCCAAGTCCGGGAGGCCCTGAGGGGCAGTCTGCTTGCAATAATGCTAAGCGGACTAACGCTGGCTGCCGTGGACAGCATCTGGGCTCTGACGCTTTACGACGGCCTCCGTCAGGCTGCGGCCGAGCAAGCGTTAAAGGGTGCAGCGTTGGCGATCCTTACCGCGGCGTCTCTCGGACTTGGCCTGTCTTGGACTGTTGACGCGTACAGGGTCCGTCGGCGTGCCTATTCATGCGCCGTCTACCGGGCGCCAGCCTGGCACGGCCGATGGATGCTGGCAGCCGGTCTCCTTACGCAACTGGCAGTCTTAACCGCACATGTGCGTGGCTACTTCGCCTCATGGGGGTGGCCCGGCCCGGGATTGCCAGCTTTCGCGTGGTGGATCGTTCCCCTCGTGTTGCTCGGCACGCACTTTGGGTGCTTAGTCGCCAGGATCAGTGGCCTAGATGAAGTAGAACAACCCCAGCCGACCAATCTTGGGCAAGGCGGCGAGCCGCGGTCATAGCCGAGTCGTACGAGTGAGATGCCAGTAAGTAGCCGCGGCACGCAAGCGGAGCGTTGGTTGGATAGTCCGAAGCGGCCTCAACGCCTGGGGCAGGACTGGCGCTAGATGCACGATTGTGCAAACCCTGAACCGGATTGGGTCTGCTGAAACATTTCTGTGGGTGCTACGCGGCCGGATTAGCCTCGTGCTTCTGACGGTATTACGCGGCTTAGAACTCGGCTGGTGGCAGGTTGCCGCACGCGCTGTGCAGTCGTCGCTGATTCCAACAGTCGACCCAGCTGGCGGTCGCGCGCTTGACCTGTTCGACGTTTTGCTTCGGTAGAGGCGGCGGAGTGAACCGGACTGGGTCTGCTGGAGACATTTCTATTAGGTGCTACGCAGCCGGATTGGCCTCGTGCTCGTGACGGTAGTGGGCGGCTTCGAACTCGGCGGGTGGCAGGTTGCCGCAGGCGGTATGCAGTCGCCGCTGGTTCCACCAGTAGACCCAGCGGGCGGTGGCAAGTTCGACGTGTTCAACGGTCTTCCAGGGGCCTTGCCGGGAGATCAGCTCAGCCTTGTAGAGGCCGTTGACGGTCTCGGCGAGCGCGTTGTCGCAGGAGTCGCCGCGTGACCCGACGGAGGTGACTGCGCCTTGTTCGGCGAGCCGCTCGGTATAGCGGATGGCCAAATATTGGGCGAACTCAACCGGTCGTCGCAACACCCTGACGGATGGGGTGAGCGGTGGGACGGTCAAGAGGTTGGGGTGCGGCGCAGACGGGACGGCCGATCATGCGGTCGCCTGGTCGGCCGGGGACCAATGAGCGACGCGTGCAGCGGGAGTTTCGGCGTCGGATTGCCGAGGGGCTAGAGAGCGAGGCAGCGGCTGTCGCTTGCGGTGTGTCAACGGCGGTCGGAACACGCTGGTTCCGTGAGGGTGGCGGCATGCCGCCGATCAGCCTCACCGAACCGTCAGGTCGATATCTGTCATTTCCTGAACGCGACGACATTGCGTTGTTGAAAGCAACCGGTCATGGAGTGCAAGATATTGCCCGACGGTTGGGGCGAGCTCCATCGACGGTCTATCGTGAACTGCGTCGCAACGCGGGAACGCGCGGCGGCCAGCTGACGTATCGGCCACGACCGCGCAATGGAAGGCCGAACGCGCTGCCCGCAGACCCAAGCCGACGAAGCTGGCCATGAATGCGCGTCTGCGCGAATATGTGCAGCATCGGTTGTCGGGAGCGGTGCTTGGATCCCAGCAGTCATCGCAACGGTCGCGCTATGACGCGTTGAGTAAAGCAGCGATCCGTTCGGTGGGGTGTCCCAGTCGAGCGTCTTTCGGGGTCGGCCGTTGAGGGTGGCGGCGACGGCTTCGATGTCACGGACGGTCCAGCGGGACAGGTCGGTGCCTTTGGGGAAGTACTGGCGCAGCAGCCCGTTGGACGCTCCTATGTTTGTCAAGCGGGCGGAACAACGGGGTCGAGCTGCGCTGCCGCCTGGATTCGTCGGTAGAGACGGCGAGCGAGTGCGCGCTTGACTGACCGGCGAATGTCGCGGGGTGTCTTGCCTTCGGCGCTGCGTCGTAGCTCGTAGGCGCGGGTCTCGGGGTGACACCGCATTCGGGTGATGGCGACCGTGTGCAGGGCTCGGTTGAGCGCCCGGTCACCGCCGCGGTTGAGCCGGTGGCGGGAGCGTTGTCCACTGCTGGTCTCAAGCGGAGCGACGCCCGCCAGGGAAGCGAACGCAGCTTCGCTGCGTACTCGTCCGTGATGGGACCAGCTGATCAGTAACTGTGCTGCCACGACTGGCCCGACGCCGGGTTCGGCAAGCAGAGCCGGCCCCGCCGGGTGCTGTTTGATCAGCTGGAGCAGCTGCGGATCGAGCTCAGCCAGCTGCGCCGACAGGAAACGCACCCGTGCCGCTATCGACTGCAAGCTGAACACCGACAGGCGATGCTCGACCGGTGCCGTTGGCTCGGACTGCAGCTGCTCGATCGGCGTCAGCTGAACGGCCAGCGATCCACCGCGCAGCTGAGCTCGTAACTGTTCGGGCGCCACAACGACGAGGCTTTTGAGCTCGTTGACGGCTTTAGTTCGGCTGACCAGCACGCCTTCCCGACAAGCGAAGACCATGCGCAGCGCCTCGCGCAGGCCACCGGCGCGTGGAGCGCCCTGCTCATCGCGAGACAGCGCTTCACGCGCAGCCCGAATCGCGTCGATCCGATCGCTTTTCGCCCCACGGGCCCGTTTGAGCGCTCCGACCTCAACGACCTTTTCACCGGCTTCCGTCAGGGCGACGACGAGTCCGGCGGCGAAGCTACCGGTGCCTTCCAACGCCCAGATCCGACGACCGGGAGCTTGCTCACCGGTCCAGGCGAGCATCCGCCGATAGCCAGCGCCGTCAGCGGTGTCAGCGACGTGCGCGTGGACCCGACCGCCGCCGGTGTCAACCACGGCCAGGTCGATGGTGTCGCGATCTGGGTCGCCTCCGATGACGAAGTCGTACTGCTCTGCGAGCATGACCATTGCGGTTGCCCTTTCATCCAGGGTGATCGAGGACGGCATCGGCCTGGGTGAAGGTCACTGGTCGCGGCAGCACTGTGAGGGGTCACGCCGGCAAAGGCGGACAAGCTCCTAATCAAGCCAGGACAAGTGGGCCAGGTCGGTGCCGGCAACCTTCGGGGCAGGTCAAACGAAAGACACGCCAACGGCGGTCAGTATTCTCGAGAGCCACCTCGAGTTGCCGGCACCAGCCTGGCTCAACCAGCCCAACCGGGCCGTCTCAGACACTCACAGTGTTTTCGCTGCTGCCGCGTCGCCATGGAGCGCCGGGCTCGCAGAAGAAGACCTGCATGTCGGTGGCGACGGTGAAAGCGCGATGCTCGGACATTTCAGCGCCTTGGTCCCACGTCAGCGTTCCGCGCAGCACTTCGGGCAAGCCCCGAACGGTAGCGATCAGGCTGTCACGGACCGTTTCTGCTCCGCGCTCGCGGCCGAGGTGGGCGAGCATGACGTAGCGGCTGGTGCGTTCCACCAGGGTGGCGATCGCGGAGCCGGTGGCGGCGCCGATGATGAGGTCGCCTTCCCAGTGCCCGGGGATTTGCCGGGTCTCGATCTCGACCGGTCGGTCGGTGATTGGTGTCATTGCGTCGATGAACCTGGGCCGGCGGGCGTCGGGCTGCCTGTGTGGCTTGCGGGTGACTCGGCCGCGGCGCAGGTGCCTGCCGAGCTCGCGTTTGAGTTCGCCGCGGGCATGGACGTAAATCGCCTGGTAGATCGTCTCGGTGCTCACACGCATGTCCGGCGCATCGGGAAAGTCCTTCACGAGCCGGTTGCTGATCTGCTGAGGCGACCACTTCTTGGCCAGCTTGTTCTGCACGAACTCCTGCAGCTCGGGGTTGGCCAGCAGCTTTGGCTGTCGTGGTCGCGCTCGTCGGGTGACCGAAAGCCGATGGGCCGTGTGTGGGAGATACCCGCGGGCGGACACGGTGTTGCGTCGCAGCTCACGGCTGATCGTCGACGGCGATCGGCCCATCGCGTCCGCGACCTTGCGGATTGACAGGCCGGTCTGGTGCAGATCCTGCAGCCGCTCACGCTCGAGCAGGCTGAGATAGCGAGGGTCGATGACCTTCTCAACCCGGTCGAGATCGACTTTTCCGCCGATCGCTCGGGCGGTGCGCGGTGGCGTCACGCCGGCCAGTGTCGAGCCCGACAGCGACGGATAGCGCACGACACGACCGTCGGGATAGACCCGGCCGCGGTTGATGATCATGATGCCCTTGTCCCAGTCCGTCGCGGACCGTTTGTCCGCACCGACCCGCTCACGAGCTTGCGCGCGGGTCAACCCGGAAGCACGCAGCCGCAGGAACTCTTCACGGCGTGGGTTCGTCCTACGGGCCTCACTCGTGCGAATGCCCGCCTTGTATGCCCACGCATAGCAGGTGACACGGGTGAAGCCGAGTTCTCGCGCGACCGCGGACACGTTCGGGTTCAGCGCCAACCGGCGGAAAAATTCCGCCTTGTCCTGCTCGGAGTATCTGCGCGGCGTCGCCCGTTGCATCGACAGACCGGCCTGGCGCAGCCATCGGTAAGCCGCGTCTTCTTGAACACCGGCAGCTGCTGCTGCGGCCCGCACCGTGCCGCCACGATCGATCAGCCGGAAGAACAGCTCCTTCTGCGCCTTCGAGTACCTCGGACCCGCCATGACCAACACCTCCACCCGGTGTTGCGACGACGGCTGGGATCCAAGCCTCCGAGGGCAAGCTCTACCTCTGCGCCGTCAAGAACGCGTGCTCCAAGCGCATCGTCGGCTGCTCGATCGCAAGTCGCATGACCGCTGACCTGGCCGTCAACGCGCTGCGCAACGCCGTGACCCTGCGAGGCGCCGCCGCCACGGTCCTTCATCCCGACAGAGATAGCCAATTGCGAAGCCACGTCTACGTCCAGGCGCTGCGCACCGCCGGATTGTCCGGGTCGATGGGCCGCGTCGGGGCGTGCGCCGACAACGCGGCCATGGAGGTCCTTTTTTAGCCTGCTGCAGAAAAGCGTATTGAACCGGCGCCGCTGGCAGACCCGCGAGGAGCTGCGCCTCGCGATCGTCGTCTGGATCCAAAAGAGCTACCACCGCCGGCGACGGCAAGACGCCCTTGGCAGACTCACACCCATCGAATTCGAGACACTGCACCAGACCGCTCACGCGGCCTGAACCACCTACCCGGAAGAGTCAACGAAGGTCTGGGCAGACCCAACCGTTTTGGACAATTGATGGCCGCGCACAGGGCGCATTCGCGCAAGTCGTTCGGGTACGAACCTGCAGGGGGCAGACCTTCTAGGCATCTGCGTTGAGCCCCGGGACTTTGAGCTGCGCGCTAAGTGCCTGCGGCTGCAGGACTCGCTACTGGCGTCCGATGACGGCGGTCTTGGCTGCAACGAACTCCTCCTGAGTGAGGGCGCCGCTTGCAAAGAGCTCGACGAGCTTCGCCACGAGAGGCGACTGCTGAGCAGGCGCAGCCTGCGACCGGACGGAATGCTGAAGGAGGGAGCCCCAATGCGCCCGAAGCTCCGGCGCCAGAGCCACACGGCGAAGTAGAGCCGTCGCGTCGCGGTCGTGTGTTTAGGCAGGACTCTCCCTCTCGGGACCTGAGGCCCCAAGCGGGAAGACCAACGAGCAAGATCGTGGCTGGGTTAACGCGCTCCTCGAGCTCCTCCGCCGGGGGGGACTTGTCGTGAGGTGCCGCCTAAGGCCCATCGGCAATCCGTGCCACGTCCGCATCCATCGACTGCTTACAGCGTCCGCTTAGTCTGTGCAAACATATGCGCTATGAGGCGTATCGGGGGACTCGCGGCAATAGCAGTAGCAGGATGCATGAGCCTAACGGCGTGCGGTGGTTCGGGCGGGAATTTGCCGACAACGTTGCCTGCTCCCCCGACCACATCTCCGTCCGCTGCACCGTCTGCCAGCGCAAAGCCTGGCGCTGATCCCGTGGGGGCCGTCCGTGTCCGGTACGCGAAATGCCTGACCGACCTCGGCCTCGACGCCAAGAGCGGCGCCATTCAGGAAGCCAGTGGCCTATATTTCGTGACCTACAAGAACCCCTCGCTCAGCTTCATCGTCGCGTCTGCACCCGGCGTGCAGGCCGCAGCATCGTCCGACAACGCTACGACCTCCAAGCTGGCGACGGTGGGTTGCGCTGCTGATGGAGCTCGTATCCCATCGTCCGCAGCGCCGACATCAGACGCGCCGACCGAGACCCCGACGACGGAGGCCCCAACGGCGGCAGACCCAACGATGGCAGACCCAACGAATCTTTCCCCCGGTCAGGGGGCCGACCTGTCACTGGTCACCACGAACAGGCTCGATGGTTCCGAGACTGACGTGTCGGTGACGATCACTATGAACAACGTCAACACTGCCACTAGCGGCGACTATCAGGGCCCGGAAAACGGCCTCTTTGTGATTGTTCCGATCAACTACAAGGTGACGTCGGGAAGCATCGACTACAACCCGTACAACTTCCAGCTGCAGGCACCCGACGGCAGCGTATACCAGGCAAACAGCGGCAACTCTTACGACGCCAACGCCGACCCGGAGCTTGAGTCGGGCAACCTGTCCGAAGGGCAGCAAGTCACTGGCAACATCGTCTTCGATGCCCCGGCCAGCGCGGCCCATGGCAAGATTTTGTATAAGCCCAGCAATGAGGCGTTCGCGACGTGGAATTACTAGACGGGCAGGGCTCGGCCCGTGGTCGGACGGCTGGTCGCGCGGGCGCGGTTCGCTAACTCCGCCGACGTCCGTACCTTGCGGTGACTACTGACATCTGCTTCTGTGGTTGTGATCCGAGCGAGGGCCAAACCGCCGGAGCCTCAAACGGATCGCCACTGACCGGACATCGTCGGTTGGTCACGCTCGCAGCTGCGCCGTCCGGCAGGCGCCGAGAGTGACACCCAGATGGATGACCTGCAGTCGGAGCCAGCACAGCCCCCGGCAGCAGGAGTACCTACCTCCGTGCCGTCAGACGCAGAGCTTGCTGCCCTCGGCCGCAGCATTAGGCGGGCGTTAAGACGAAGGGGTGCGGATGCCGCAACGGCCGACGACGTCAGCCAAGAGGCGATCACTCGTCTCCTGACCTCCGGTCGGGCGCTGGACGCAGACGCCCGGCTGCCCTGGTCAATCGTGACGGCCCAGAACCTCCTGACTGATCTCTACCGACGATCGGCGCGGAGGCTGCTGCACCGCTACCAGTTCGCAGGGGCCGCGTCGCCGCCGCCACAACCGGAGGATGTGTACGAGGCGCGGCAGGCTGCGGAGGCCGTGCATAGGGTGATCGCAAGTCTGAACGCCCAAGACCGCGGCCAGTTCCTCGACCATGCGGACGGTGCATCCGTGATTGACCTGGCCAGAGCTTCCGGCACGACTGCACCCGCGCTTGCCGCCCGCATGTACCGAACTCGAGCGCGGCTGCGCCTGGACTACCTGCTTGCAGTGGAACAGCGGACCCTGTCGAGCGAGGAGTGTCGCCGCGTCCTGTTGGCCGTGTCCGCGTCCGACTCACGCCGACAGCGTGCGGCCGGGGTACCGCATCACATCGCCAGGTGCCCCGACTGTGCCGAGATGGCCGAACAACTCAGAATGCATCGCCACTCTGAGAAGTGAGTGCCGCTCAGTCTCTGCCGTAGCGACCATTCGCCGTCGCTGGTACTTGGGTGGGTCAGCGCCCTTGCTACCGCGTCAACTTAGCTGAGCCATTCGAAAAGGACGGCGGGCAGCACTTGCAGCCCATGCGCTAAGTCGATGATCGCGTCGATGCTGGTGTTGCGCTGCCCGGTCTCAACGCCCGCGACGTAGCTGCGGTCGAGACCCGCCTCTTCGGCCATCCGCTCCTGTGTCCATCCACGCTCGACGCGTAGCGCCCGCACGCGGTCGCCGAAGGCCCGGCGGTGGCCTCGGTCGCCGAAGGTCCGCGGACGAGTAAGGGACTGCCCCGGGTTCTGAGACTGGTGGGCCTGCCCCCGGTTCGGTTGACTTCTTGCCCGTGGGGATTGTTCCTCGTTGGAAGGGCCAGCAGCATGCCGAAGGCGTTTCCCCTGAGTTTTGTCGTGACGTGGTCGCTGTCGCCCGGTTCGGAACCGGCAACGCTGGGACACCCGCGACGGACTCCGCCTGGCAATCAGCGATGCATAAACGAGCAGCCAGGCGATGCCGGGCGATATCCGTGGCCGGGAGTAGCCTCGTCGTTCGTTGCCCAGTCAGCGTCTTGGACTGCCCCCGCCGGCTCCCCCCGAACCGGCGGGGGCCCGCTCGGCCAGATCGACAGCTTCCGGGGCGGCCACCTTTGGTAGTAACCACAGGTCCGGCACTCGCTTGGTTACTTAGCAAACCCCGTATACCTAGCAGACCCTCGCAGTCACAGTGGTTCGCGCCACCTGGTCGCGGTCTCTGCCGTTCCGCTTGGCCTCAAAGAGGGCGGCATCGGCGTTGGCCATAGTGCCGCTGGCATCGTGCTCTGTGCCGTGTCCAGCGATACCCGATGAGAATGTGCAGCCAGGACGCAGGATTGCCCACTGCGTGTGCAGCCGGCGTAGCACAGCTCCAGCGTCCGACGGTGAGGTATTTGGTAGGACAAGCGCAAACTCCTCGCCGCCGTACCGGGCGGCGTAGTCGTCTGTCCGCAGCTGCGTCCGTAGTAGTTCGCCAAAGTCGCGGAGGAGCCGATCGCCGGCCAGGTGGCCGTGGGCGTCGTTGAATTGCTTGAAGCGGTCGAGGTCGCAGATCACGACGGTGTCGTGGACGGCAAGCGTGAGTAGTCGGATGTCAAGGTCGCGGCGGTTGGCCAGACCGGTCAAGGCGTCAGTGTGCGCGGCCGAGCGCAATGCCGCTGTCAGGCTTGCGTTGCGGGCAGTTAGGCCGCAGAGCAGTTGTGACAGCAGGAACCAGACGCAGGTGACGACGAACAGCCGGATGCCAAGGGCGGTATCCCAGCTGCCCATCGCGCCGACGTAGCTTGCGGCGCCGTAAGGCAGCAGCAGCACGTTCGTACGGGGGGACTGGGTCAAGCCGGTGTAAGCAAAGCACAGCACCATCACGCCGCCGTAGGGGCTGCCGAGACCCCCGCCGGTCAAACCAAGCATGCCCAGTGCAGTCATCACGGTGCAGGGAAAAACTAGGAAGGCACTCGCCCGCCGCGGAGACGACGGCAACCACACAGTCGCAGCCAGCACCAGCAGCATTGCAAGTGACACCAGCAGCAGCGTCAGATGCGCATGAAAGCCGCTGGCGACAAAGGGGGCCGTGCAGCAGACGACGGTACCGACCGATAGCATGAGGAGCTGTCCCATCCGCTTCGGTGCGTGATGAACACTGTTCAGCAGGCGCAGCACGGCGCTGTCCTCCATGCGCTGACCCGCCCGGCGCAGCGGGCTGCCGTGACTGAACAGGACCATACGGATCACCTCGGCTGGACGACCGTTGACATTGAGTCCCCGAACGTCCCAATCGCGGCTACGACGAGGGCCGCATCCCATCCCAAGGTGTCGAGACAGCGAGAGCTCGACAGGCAGGATGCCGCCTTGACGACAGCGTCCGTGGGTGTCCCACATCAGTACCCCGGTTCGCTTGCGCAGCTCTATGCCGACGAGCTGGCCGCTGGCGCCCCCCGTTCTGACGCCACCTGATGGTCCACTCCGCGCCGCTCGGCGGCCTCTTACGCGGCTTCGCAGTGAGCTCCCAAGCCGAGCCGCCTCGCACTTCGTAAACACAACCAAACGCAGTGGCTTCATTGCGACTTGTGGACGGCTAGTCCCCAAGAAAGTTGCATGTCCCGGAGTCAATGAGGCGCGAGAAGAACATTTCTGAACGGGAGCTGTAACTTTTCTGGACTATCTCAGAGTGATTGCTGGGGCTTTGCGCGTACCCGCACGCGCAGCTCACAGGCGGATGCCCTCGTCGCCGCCGGACGAGGCCACAGATTTCTGGCTTGCCGTTTGACGAATGCGTAAATGTCTGCAAACAATGCGTGCGGTCCGCCTGACTAGCCCGGATGTTGCACGCGTCGGCTGAGTGATCTTGGTTGGTAAGGCCGCGTGGTTCGGCGCTGACTTTTCAATTGTGGGCGCGGCGGTTGCCCGGAGCGTCCGGGTGGCGCCGTTCCTGCGGTGTTCTTTCGGTCGTCGGATCTCCGGCTTGGGCCGCTGGTTAGCCGGGTGCGGCGGCGGCGATGCGGGTGAGTCCGGTCCGGATTAGGGGGCTCCACCGGTGGCCCGCCGGTAGATGTAGCACGGTGCGGCGGGCATGCCGGGAGACGCGTCCGGCGGCCGAGAACAACCGGTGACGCAGCCGCTTGTGTTCCCAGCGGCGGGCTTCATGCCCGGCGAAGCCGAGCATTTGGGTCCAGGCCATGAGGTCGGCGGCCAGGGCGATGATGGCGAGCCAGATGCGGTTCTGGTTCATGCCTTGGAGCGGCAGGTTGCGCAGCCCGCAGTCTTTGGCCTGTCGGATCCGGTCTTCGCATCGGGCCCGGCGGCGGTGGCGGAGTTCGAGGTCGGCGAGCTGCCCGGTGTTGCTGTTCGTCGCGAAAGCGGTGATGCGGTTGCCGTCCACGTCCGTTATGCGCAGTTGCGCTCCGGGGTGGGGCCGTTCGGAACGGACGATGACCCGCAGCCCTTTGGGCCAGCCCGTCAGGTTGAGCAGGCCGGTCAGTTCGGCGACGAACGCCCCGTCCCGCACCCCACCCGCCGAGTCATAGGCCGGTGTCCACGCCGCCGCCGGCAGGCGGCGGATGAGCCGCTCCGCACCAGCGGCCAGGGTCCAGCCGACGGAAAAGGCCAGGCCACGGGCTGACAGCCAGCCCAGGAAGGCATGCGCGCCGCCGCCGCCGTCCGCTCGGATCAGGACTTTGCGGCCGGGCCGGCCGCGGCTGATCCCCGGCAACTGGGCCAGCGCCTGACGCACCACGCTGATGTGGTCGGCGGCGGTGTTCGACCCGGCCCGCCCTTCGCGCAGCAGTCCGGCGACCATCTCGCCGGTGCCGTCGGCGCCGTGATCGACGAAACCAAGCAGCGGGTGGTGACCGAAGCCCATCTTGAACGTCGGGGTCGCGCCTTCCTTGTCCGAATGCGCGGTCACCAGCGTGGCGTCCAAGTCGACGATGACGGTGCCGCCCGCGTTCGGCGCATGGCTACCGGCGGTTTGCCACACCCGGCGCCGGACCTCGGCACGGGCCTTGCCGATCGCGGCCAGCACCCGGTCGCAGTCGGCGGCAAGGCCGGTGATGGTGCGCGACACCGTGGCATCCGAGGCCACCGGGCCGAACACCTGCGGCGAGGCCCGGACCGTCGCGATGTCGGCCAGGCAGTCACCGCCGAGCGCGAGCGTCACCGCCAGATCGCACAGCACCTTGGCCGGGTCGTGGCGGGCCTGCGGCCGCCGCCACCGACTGAGCGCGGCCGACAGTTCCCGGTCCAGGCCGACTGCCCGGATGGTCTCGGCCAGCAGCACCCCACCGGCGTGCGACACCAGCTGACGGCCCGCCGCGTCGACCCGGACAGACGGATAGAACCCGCTACGATCGCTCACCAGAAGGGTGCTCCTGCATCAACGCGATTCGGACCTTAGACAAGTCGAATCCTCGCTGGTCAGGGGCACCTTTCTGTTGATCAACACCCGGTCAGGCTGAAAACCCGTGAAATCTCCGGGCTAACGGCTTGGTCCTTGTACTCCTGGGTGAAATGACGACGTGTCGCCATGCGATCCCTCCGCTGATGTCAGCGGCAGACTACAACCGGGTGTCTACAAGATCGGGAACGGTCCAGGCGATGGTGATGGCGAACTGGAGGTGGCGGGCGGGGCGACGGGGATGATCTGTGCTGTGGACGCTGTGCCGGTCACGTTCACTGTGATGGCGATAACGATGCCGACGACTGCGGCGGCGATTCCGGTGGAGCCGACTCGTTTGGCGTATTGACGTCGCCGCGCTTTGATCATTACCCGGTCGTAGAAGTCGGTGGTGATGTCCATGTGCGGCGGCAGCTGTTGAAGGTCACGTCGTAGTTCTGAACTCATTGACGTTCACGCTCCTTTACTGCCGGGTCGGTGGATGTTGTGCGGAGCCGGGCGAGGCCACGTGCCGCCTGGGTCTTTACGGTTCCGACCGAGCAGTTGAGCGTCTGGGCGGTCTGCTGCTCGGAGAAGTCGAGGTAGTAGCGCAGGACGACGACGGCTCGCTGGCGACGGGGGAGCTGGGCAAGGGCGCGGGTCAGCTGGTCGCGTTCCTCAAGTGCGGCGAAGCCGTAGTCGTCCTTGGCGTGCTCGGGCACCGTCTCCGAGGGTGTCTCTCCGCTCCAGCGACGGCCGGCCCACGACGCGTACGTGCGCACCATGACCGTGCGCACGTACGCCGCCGGCGTGCCCTGTTCGCGGATCCGGTTCCAGTGCGGCCAGGTCCGGGCGAGGGCCGTCTGAAGCAGGTCCTCGGCCGACGTCTGATTGCCGGTGAGCATCCATCCGGTCCGCAGCAGGCCGGCGGATTCGCTGAGGACGAACTCTCGGAATCCGTCATCGGCCCCGGTGGCCATGCCCGCATCCTCTCTCTTGCCGTCGGATGTCTTATGCCGCCTTCACCTTGCCGCCCGAGGAAGTTGCATGGTCCGAGCGATCTGGGTGATCGCCGCATGAAGGGGGTTGTTCGCCTGTGAGGAGTAGAGGACGTAGCCGGGCGCGGATGGTGTGACGTACTGCTCGACCGGCCAGCGCGTTCCGTTCAGGCACGAGTAGAGCCATAGGCGGTGTACGGCGGGACGGTTACCGAGGCTCGTGTTGGTGCTCGCGAGCAGGCTTACTGTCTGTGGCTGCCGGGGGTCGCAGTACACGGGATTGCCGACGAGGCCGCCGGGGGTCGCAGGCGACAGCGTCGCCGACGTTGGGATGGCCTTGAAGGCGATTGTGCAGCCCGCGGCGTCGGGGCTTGCCGGTGTGGGGCGGCTGTGCGGCATGAGGCACCACGTCGGCGCGCTGAGGCGCGAATGCGGATTCGCGGGCACCGCCGCCTCGGCGACCCAGCCGGCGGGCAAGGTCACTGTCGCGTCGCCCAACGTCACGGTAGAAGTGACATCGACCGGCGTGAAGCCGTACCCGTTCCAGTCCCAGCGGTAGGTGTCGTGGGCGGACGGAGACGCATGTGCATCACCCGGTAGGTAGCTGTCGACCTCGGTGTAGAGCGTGCCGTTTACAATCCGGATCTGGTTGTAGACGAAATACGGGGCGAAAGCGCCACCCGAGTATTTGTGCGGTGGCACCAATCGCTGGATCGGCTTGGCGTTACGCGTGAACACTTGGAGCTCGGAGCCGTTGTGGTTGCCGCCGATCGTGTCATGGCAGTTGAGCAGTACGACCGCGTCCTGGACGCCGTCGCCGGTGATGTCGCCGGCGTGAACGCCTTCGAGCGTGACGCTGGTGCCTCCCACCGTCTTGGCGACCCCGATCGTCCCTGATCCGTTGTGCAGCGTGACCGCTCCCGGCGTCATCGTGGGAGCCGAAGCGCAAGCAGCACTCACGACGTAAGCGTGATTCGACCAGCTGATCTGAGAGACCTCACAAGCACCCAAGGCAGTGACGATCCCGGCCGCCGCCAGACCGGCTCCCAGCACCCACTTCCACATATCTACTCCAGCCAATCGTTACGAGGGCAACCGTCAGGGTCGGAAGCGTCGAGTGCCACTGCGAAGTCGCGATACCGACCAGCCGCGGCCTGCGCTTCGGTAACCGGGCACGGAGCCCGCCGCCACCCTTCCGACTTCTTAACGGGCTGAGTGGCTCCGGACGTTGACAACCCTGGGATTTCTTTTCCGCACCGACGCCGTCGGGTGAACGGAGGTTGTCCTCTTCCTTCCGGCATCTGTCGGCGAGACTCGTCGGCTATGTCCGGTGACGGCGGTTTCGAGCGTGCCGACGGATGACCGGGCGGGCCAGGCCTTCGTCGTACGGTTCGGGGAGCTCTGGATGAGCGGGGCACCCCCGCGGCGACTCGATCTCGTGATGTGGCTGTCGCCCGTTGCGGCAGCCCGCGAAGCCACGGAGGTGGGATTGCGGTCGCGGGGTGCTCACGCACAAGCTCGCCGGCGTGGTCCTTGGACGGACTGCGGGCGTTGATGAGGATCGTCGGGCCGAGGCCGGACTACGTCGGTGATCGCGCAGGCAGCAATGCTGTTAGCCCGGCGGACTGCTCCCTTCAGCTTGGTCTTACGTCTGCTTAGCGAAGTTGTCGGATGTGCGGGCTACGGTTGGAGGGTGGCTTTGAGGTGGTTCCGGTCGCGGGATGCAGACGACGCGTGGAAGCGCCTGTTGTTGCGCTACTTTCAACCGTTGCCTGCACCTGAACGCGCGGTCGACTATGTCTTGACCGGCGCCGATCCGGGCCCGTTGCCGGGCAGCTATAACCAGATGCTGCGCCTCGACGGGGAGGTGGCTGACGTTCATGCTGGGCTGCCCGGTTGCGAGGCGGCTGTCGTGTGCCGGTTCGGTCGGCTGGTAGAGGATGCGAACTCCTATTACGGGGCGTGGTCACTCGGCTGGGCGCCGGTAGCCGGCCGGCGCTGGCCGGAGATGCTGTTGCGGGACATGCGTCAGGTGCGGGCCAGCGGGCCGTTGCCGTTGACTTTCGGTCAGTTCACCGACGCGGTGGCGTGTGAGGGCGCGAGTGTTCAGGATGTGCTGCGGGCGGTCTGCCCGCCGCAGCCTTTGAATCACGCAGGCCGACAAGGGACCCAGCGGCTGCTGTCCTGGCTGCCAGGTTTCGCCGACGCGCTCGGCGAGCAAGCGGAATTCGTCAGACAGACGCTCGACGATGGGACGGCGCATCAAAAGGCTGTCCTGCTTGATCTGCTGTCGGCGGTGCCGCAGGTGGAGCTCGCGACCTTCGCCGATTCTGTCGCCGCCGCGGCCTGTTCCGCCAATGCCAGGCTGCGGGAGGCGGCGAACGGTTTGCGTGAGCGGCTAGGCCCTGCGGCGGTGCCGGCTTTGCGCAGGGTGGCGACCACGGCCGACCCAGCTGCACGGGCCCGGGCGTTGGACCTGCTGTGGAACCGTCTTGATGATCGGGAGTTCGCTGAAGAGCGAGCCGCTGCCGACCGGGCCGCCGGCGTTCGTACGTTGTTGGACAGCTGGCGCTTGAGCGGCGCACCGGCCGCCGACGATCCGTCCGCCGACAGCACCCTTCCTGAGGTCGACTGGACGGTGACGGCCGATGCTGTCGAGGCGATCGTGGCGACGGTCGAGACCGCCATCGCCAAGGCGGTGGCGTCTCCGCCGCGCTACGCCGGGCGGGTCACGCCACCTCGGCCGGACGCGGTCACTCGACTCACGTCCCGGCTCCGAGCGGCGCTGTCCGCGGGTGAGCCGCCCGTCGTGGAATCGGAGCTGCACAGGGGGCTGGACGGGGTACCCAACATCAGCTTCGTGCTCGTAGAAGCTTTGTCGGCTGCCGCCCGCGCGGGCCACGCCGGCCCACCGGCCTGTTTCATCGCGATGGGGGTTTCCGGATTCTTCCCCACGTCGGAGGTGGCCCGCGGCTCCGCGCTGGTGGCCCCGGTCCTGGAGGCTGTGCATGAGGCGTCCGGCGGTCCTGACCTGCTGACCTTGCAGGTGATTGCTGACGACTGCGGGCTTCCGGGTGCAGAGTTCGTCTGGCACCACTTCAGTCACGGTGACCGGGCCGGCATGCGGCACTGGCCCGCCGAGCAGGTGTGGCCGTTCGTAGCGCGCAACCTGGACCTGATCATCGAACGTGGCCGGGCCCGTGACGGCGACTACAACTTCGACGAGACCGCTTTCATCGCCGCGCTAGGCACGTTCCCGCGGCCGCCCCAGCGCGTGGAAGCATTGTTGTACGAGCGTGCCCTAGGTGTGCGTAAGACCGAACGCCGCCCGGCGCAGGACGCGCTGGACGACGATCTGCGGCGCGGCGCACGTCTGCTGGTCGCGCTGGCCGACGGCAAGGCCGAAGTCCGGACGGTCGCCGCACAGTGGCTGGCCCGCCGGCCGGAACCCGCCACTTTGCAGGGGCTGCAGAAAGCGTTTGCCAAGGAGAAGCAGGACCTGGCCAAGGCGGCGATGCTCGACGCGCTGGAAGCCCTAGGGGAACCGGTCGAGAAGTATCTCGAAGCTGCCGGCTTGCAGTCGGAGGCAGAGAAGGCCGCGGCTAAGGGCTGGCCTCGGGAGCTGGCCTGGATGGCGTGGAATGCGCTGCCGGCGGTGCATTGGAGCTCGGGTGAACCGGTCACAGGCGTCGTCGTTCAGTACCTGATCGCTCAGGCGGTGCGAGCAAAGACCGCCGAGCCGAACGCCATCCTGCGCCGGTACGCGAGCCTGATGGTGGAAGGCGAGCGGCACGAGCTGGCCCACGCCGTCCTGGAGCTGTGGGTGGCCGAGGACGTGCGGCCCATGCCTCGCCACGAGGCGGAGCGCGCGGCGCTGACCAACGCGCAGAGCTGGCATCAGTGGGCGACCGGCGTCCCGGGCAGCCCGACCTTCGGGATGACCGTCGAGCAGCTGGCCGCCCACAGTCTGCCAGAGTTGATGCGGCAGCCGGCTGGGTCGGCGACGGGCAGCAAGGGAGTCCTGGCGGTCGTCGCCGCGTTGGGCGGCCCGCAGCTAGTGGCGCCGGTGGAGCGGTATTTGCGTGACTGGTACGGCATGCGCTCAGCGCAGTGCAAGGCGCTGCTGGGCATGCTGGCCTGGGTGGACGACAAGGCGGCGACACAGTTGCTGTTGTCGGTCGGCGGCCGGTTTCGCACCCGCGGCATCCAGGATGAGGCGAATCGGCTCGTGTCCGAACTTGCCGAGCGGCGCGGCTGGACGTTGGACGAGTTGGCCGACCGGACCGTTCCCACGGTCGGTTTCGACGACACCGGCTGCCGGTCGTTCGACTACGGCACCGGACGCACCTTCACCGCGCGACTGCTGCCCGACGCCACCGTTGAGTTGCGTGACGACAGCGGCAGCATCTTGAAGACGCTGCCCGCCCCCCGCAAGTCCAATGACGCCGAGGTGGCTGCGGCACAGCGCAAGGCCTTCACCGCCGCCAAGAAGGAACTGAAAGCTGTCGTGGCCATGCAGACCGAACGGCTGCACGAAGCGCTCGCGGTCGGTCGGCAGTGGAGCGCTGAAGACTGGATGACCTATCTGGCCGGTCACCCAATTGTGCGTCTGCTGGTGGCCAGGCTCATCTGGGTTGCCTACGAAGGTCCAGGCGAGTACGCCACGGTGGTCGCGTCGTTCCGGCTGTTGGACGACGGCACCCTCACCGACGTCGATGACGAGCCGGTCACGGCCAAACCGGCCTGGCGGATCCGGCTTGCACACGACAGCAACCTGCCCGCTGACATCGCCCGCCGGTGGCTCGGGCACCTCAGCGACTATGAGGTGACCCCACTGTTCCGCCAACTGGGACGGGACCTTTTGACTGTTGCCGAGTCGCAGCGCAGCGAGCACGAAGTGAGCGACATCAAAGGTCACATGCTGTCAGCGTTCGCGCTGCGCGGCCGGGCCGTCAAGCTCGGCTGGAACCGCGGCCCCACGCAAGACGGCGGGTGGTTCTACTCCTACACCAAGACATTCGCCTCGTCGGCGGTCACCGCTTCACTGGAGTTCTCCGGCAACGGGTTGCCGGAGGAGGACCGGGACGTCGCACTGCTGGGCCTGAGGTTCGAGCAGGAAATCCGGGAAGGTCACCGGCGGGCACTGCCGTTAGGGGAGGTACCGGTCGTGCTGTTGTCGGAGACGTGGCACGAGGTGCGTGAGCTGGCCGCCCTAGGTGCCGGTTTCGACCCGGACTGGGAAAGCAAGACGAACTACTGAGCAAGTCCGCGGACCGAACGGCGGCCGGTTGTGCAGCCACGACAGGGGAGTGCTGTGAGCGAAACCGACACCGACCCCGCGCGGGTGTTGCGCGCGCCGGCGGAGGATGTCTATGCCGCCGAGCTGTCGGCGTTGGCGGCGGCTGACCGCGGGCCCCGTCCGCCGGGCTGGCGGCTCACTCCACGAGCGGTGCGGGCCTTCGTCCTCGGAGACGCGAGGCTGGGCGTCACCCAGAAATTCTTCGGCGACGACGCGCTGATCGATCGATGCGTAGTGACGCTGATGAGCAACCGTGGCCTGCTGCTGGTGGGAGAACCGGGCACGGCCAAATCGATGCTCTCCGAGCTGTTGGCCGCAGCCGCCTGCGGGGAGTCGACCTGCACGGTGCAGGGCACGTCCGGCACAACCGGCGACCAAATCACCTACTCGTGGAACTACGCCTTGCTGCTCGCGGAAGGCCCGTCGCGAAGGGCGCTGGTCGCCGGGCCGATGTACACCGCGATGGTCACCGGCCGCATCTGCCGTTTCGAAGAGGTCACCCGAGTCCAACCCGAGATCCAGGACGTCCTGATCGGTCTTATGTCGGACAAGCTGCTGCACGTCCCGGAGCTGTCCGGCGACGACGCGGTCGTCTTCGCCGCCTCCGGCTTCAACGTCCTGGCGACCGCGAACCTGCGCGACCGCGGAGTGCACGAGATGTCCAGCGCTCTGAAACGCCGGTTCAACTTCGAAACGGTCCGCCCGATCCGAGACCGCAACCTTGAAAGCCGTCTGATCCAGGAGCAGACGACAGCCCTGCTGCAACGAGCCGAGGTCGACACCCGCCTCGAACACGACGTCGTCGACCTGCTCGTCACCGCATTTCATGACCTGCGTGACGGCGTCACCGCAGACGGAGTGTCCGTCGAAAAGCCGACCGCGGTGATGAGCTCCGCCGAAGCGGTGGCCGTCGGGTACGCGGCCGCGCTGGACGCGCACTACTTCGGCAACGGCGACGTCGACGGTGCACACATCGCCCGGCAGCTGATCGGAACGGTGCTCAAGGACAACCCCGACGACGGCACCAAACTGCGGCACTACTTCGACGTCGTCGTCAAGGCACGCGCCAAGCGGGACAAACGCTGGAAAGGCGCGCTCGCTGCCCGCGCCGAGCTCGACCGTTGATCCACGGACCGGTCCGGTGACCCTCGGCATGCAGACCGGACAGGCGCTGCCCACAACAACCGACGTCCGGCGGCTAGCCGGCGCTCTGATCAGCGACGAGCTCGTCATTATTCCGGTCCGTCATCACAGCCCGGCCTGCGCCGACACCGTCGGCCGTGCGTTTGACGAGTACGCGCCGTCGCGGGTGCTCATCGAAGGGCCACACAGCTTCAACCCCCTGGTAAAGCTGCTTGCCCATCCCGAAGCTGTCTTCCCGCTGGCGGTGTATGCCTATGCCCGCAGGCCGGCCAAAAAGGGCGAGCCGCCGCAGCCGGGCACATCCGGCTACTACCCGTTCTGCGACTATTCGCCGGAACTCGTTGCGCTTCGCCGCGGCGTCGCGGCCGAAATACCGGTCGAATTCTGCGACCTCGACCTGGCCGAACAGTGGCTGCTGGAACTCAGCCACCCTGACCCCGACACCCCACGATCGCTGCTCGACGAAAAAGCTTACAGCCACAGCGCCTCCCTGGACCGGCTCGCCGCCCAGCTGGGCTGCCGCGACCACGAGGACCTGTGGGAGCTGCTGTTCGAGTCCGACGCCCGGCCGCCCGACCTGACCGAACAGCTAGCCCGAACGACCGCCTACTGCCTGCTCGCCCGCCGCGACCGCACCCCGGCCGAACTGGCCGCCGACACCACACTGGCCCGCGAGGCCGAAATGGCCTGGCACGTCCGGCAAGCCGTCCTCAAACGCGATGACGGCGACGGGCCGGTACTGCTGGTCGTCGGCGGCTTCCACGCTGTCGTAATGCCTGACCTGATCGCCGCGCCGCCGGACCGTCCGGCCACCCACACCGACCACATCGAATCCGGTCATGCGCTCATCAGGTACGGGTTCGACCGGCTTGACCGGCTCAACGGCTACGCCTCCGGTATGACCGCCCCCGAATGGCATCAGCGGATCTGGGACGCCCGCCAAAACGGCACATCGCCGGCAGCGGCGCGCGGCAGCGTCGCACTCACTACGCTGCTGGACATTGCCGGCGTCATGCGCGACAAGCACAACACACCCGTCGCGACACCAACCCTTGCCGCCGCCTACCAACAGGCCACCCTGCTCGCCGATCTACGCGGACGGGCTGCGCCGCTGCGCTCAGACGTACTCGACGCGGTGGTCAGTTGCCTGGTGCAAGGCGACGCCGACACCGACGGAGCCCTCGTCCAATCCGTCACCCGCGCCGTATTGACCGGCGTGCGAGTCGGAACCGTCCCACCCGGCGCCGGCACCCCTCCTCTGGTCGCCGACACCCTGCAACGGCTACGCGCACAGCGTCTCAAAGTGGACGACATCGGCGCGTACACCGCCGCGCTCGACCTCTACCGCAACCCCGCCCACCGGCGCGCCTCACGCCTGTTGCACGGCCTGCAGCTGCTGATGGTGCCATTCGCCTCCTGGCAAGCCGGACCCGACTTCATCAACGGCCTCGGCCTGAGCAGGCTGCAGGAACGATGGAGCTATGAATGGACGCCAGCGTCCGTCGGTGCCCTGGTCGAGCTATCCCAGCTCGGCCCCACCCTTCCCGACGCCGTCGCCGCCCGCTTCGCCGAGATGCTCAACCTCCTGACCGCAGACGGACGCATCCCCGGCAGCGACGAAGCCAGCGCCGCGCTCGCCCGAGCGGCCGTACTCGGCCTGCACAGCCAGGCCCATGACGTCGTCCGCCTTGTGCAGTCGGCCCTGGCCGCCGAAGCTGCCTTCCCGGCTGTGGTCACCGCGACCAGCCGGTTGGCATTGCTGTCCGAAGGGCGCGAACCGCTTGAGGCCAGCCAACTCACCGACCTACCGGCCCTCGTGCAGGCCGGATATGCACGGGCCCTGTATCTCGGCAGCGGCCTTCGCGGACAGGAAGCGCCGCCGGCCGACATCGTCACCGCGCTCGCTCAACTGCGTGAGCTTCTCGCCGGCGGTGCGCACGACCTCGACCCCGACCCGTACTGGGCCATGCTTCACAAGCTGCGCGTCGAGCACGACGTGGCTCACGTCCGCGGCGCCGCCGCCGGACTCGCCTTCGCCGCCGGCCGGCTGCCAGGCCCCGACTTGGCCCGTGACGTCGCCGGTCACCTGTCCGGCACCATCCCTCCCGCTGAGGCAGTCGGCTTCCTACGCGGCCTGCTGTCCGTCGCCCGCGAAGCGCTCTGGCAGGACGTCGGCCTGGTCCCCGCCCTGGACGCCCAGCTGTCAGGCTGGGACCAGGCCATGTTCCTGCAGCACCTACCCGAGCTGCGGCTGGCGTTCGCATCTCTCAACCCGCGCGAAACCGACCGGGTTGCCGCGCTAGTCGCCGGTCACCTCGGCCTCAGCGGCACCGGCCTCGGTCCTTTGATGACCCGCGACGTCACCGAAGACGACATGCAACGCAATCTGCAGCTGTCCGAAGAGGCCGCGCAGCTGCTGCGCGGCGACGGCCTCGGTGACTGGCTGGCGACGCCGTGAGCTCTGGGGAACGCTGGCGGCTGCTCCTCGGCAGCTACGCCGCCAAGAAGCTCCCGCCACTGGACGGCGACGCCGCCCGCCTCGACGCCGCGCTCGACTTTCTCTACGGCCGCGAATACGAAGGCCGCGGACAGCGTCCCGCGGGCGACGACACCGACAAGTCACCCGGGTCCCTTGACCCGTCGAGCCCAATGCTGGTCGACTGGCTCACCGAAGTCCGTGACCTGTTCCCCAACGACGCCGTCGAGGTCATCGAACGGCACGCGCTTGAACGCTACGAACTAACGGGACTGGTCAACGACCCGCAGGTACTCGCCCGACTCGAACCCAACGAAACGCTGCTGAAGCTCCTGCTCGGCCTGCGCCGCCAGCTCAACACCGCCGTCCTCGGCGAGCTACGACGCATCATCCGAGTCGTCGTCGAGGAGCTCCGCCGGCGGCTCGAGTCCGAAATCCGCCAATCCCTCTCCGGCCGGCTCAGCCAGCACCGGCACTCGCCGCTGCCCGTCGCCGCGAACTTCGACCCACGCGGCACCATCAGAGCCAACCTCAAAAACTGGGACAAAGACCGGCGGCAGCTCATCCTGCAGGAACTGCGCTTCTTCGAACGCAACACCCGGCGGCTGCCCTGGGAAGTGGTGCTCGTCGTCGACCAGAGCGGCAGCATGGTCGGCTCGGTCATCCACAGCGCGGTGATGGCCGGCATCCTTGCCGGCCTGCCCGCCTACCAACTCAAACTGGTCTTGTTCGACACCAGCATCGTCGACCTGTCCGACCGGGCCGACGACCCCGTCGAAGTACTCATGTCTGTCCAGCTCGGCGGCGGCACCGACATCGCTCAAGCTGTTCAATACGCCGGCCAGATCATCGATAACCCCCACCGTGCCGTCGTCGTCCTCATCACCGACTTCGCCGAAGGCGGCCCCCCGTCCGCGCTCATCGCAGCAGTGCGCACACTGGCCGAAGCCCGCGTTCGGATGATCGGCCTTGCCTCCCTGGACGGCGACGCCCATCCCGCCTACGACCGTGCCATGGCCGAACGACTCGCCGACGAAGGCATGCACATCGCCGCCCTCACCCCCGCCCGCCTCGCCGAGTGGCTCGCTGAAGTGACGGCTCGATGACCATCCGCGGCCAGCTCGTCGAACTACTCGCCCGCTACGACGACGCGACCTGGACCGCCTTGGCTAACCGCGGACTCCTCCGCCGCGCCACCAAAGACCTCGACACCGTCCCCATCGCCATAGAGGCGGAAAGCGACGACGCCGTCAACATCACCGTCGCCGACCACCACATCCGCTTCACCCGCACCGGACCGGCCGGCGCCACCTGCGACTGCCCCAGCCCCGTCCTGTGCCAACACGTCATCACCGCAGGGCTCTGGCTCACCCGCCAGCCGCCGTCCGCACCATCCACCGACTCCGGACCAAAGTCATCATCGGCCGAAGCGGCGCCATCCGACGACGGCGACGCGTTACACCAACAGCTCATGAACATCAGTCAAGGCGACCTCATCACCCATGCGGGACGTCCCGGCGTCCGCTGGGCCCACCAGTACCTTTCCGACCTTGACCAGCCCCTTCGGCTCGACCGCAACACCTACCTCGAAGTCGGCTTCGCTCACCCCGAAGTAGTCGTGCGTTACCTCGGCGGCGGGCTAGACGGACTCGTCCTGGACCAGAAGATCCCGTCGCCCGAACGCATCCGGGTCGCCGCCGTGCTCGCCTGGCAGCAGGCGCACGGCCTCAACCGCCAACCACCACCACAGCTGACCCGACCCAGCGCCCCGACAGCCGCGGCTCTGTCGCTGGATGAGTCCCGCCGCCGGCTGCGTTCCGCGGTACTGAGCCTGCTTACCGACGTCGTCCGTATCGGCGTCTCACACCTATCCCCAGCCGTCCTCGAACGGTTCACCACACTCGCCGTCTGGGCGCAGGGGGCCGAGTATCACCGCTGTGCCCTGGCGCTGCGCCGCCTCACCGACCAGGTCGAACTGCAACTCTCCCGGTCCGCTGCCGCTGACGACCTGCGCATGTTCGACGACCTCGCCGTCGCCTACGCCCTCACCACCGCCCTCGACCGCGCCGCCCAAAACGGCCACACCCCACCTGCGCTGATCGGCCGGGCCCGCAACTCCTACGACTCGGTCCGCACCATCGACCTCGTCGGACTCGGCGGCCACCCATGGCGCTCCGGATCCGGATACCACGGATTGACCTGCATCTTCTGGTCACCCGAACGCGGCCGCTTCTACAGCTGGACCGACACCCGCCCCGAAAGTCTCCCCGGTTTCGATGCCCGGCAACGTTGGCAACAACCCGCCCCATGGACCGGCTGGTCGACCCCCGCCGCCGCCTCGGGACGGCTCCTCACCCTCACCGCAGCCCAGATCAGCGCCGACGCCCGCATCTCCGGCGTCGAAACGACCGCAGCCCGCATCAGCCCGCTCACTGGTGAACAGCTCACCGGTCGACTTCAAATCCATGAACGGTGGTCGGAGCTAGAAGCTCTCACCGGCCGCGGGCGCAGCCTGCTCGCGACACCCGACCCGAACGCCGCCTGGGCCGTGCTGCGGCCGACCTCAACCGCAGCAACTTGGTTCGATCCCACCCGCCAGACACTGCAATGGCCGCTCATCGACAACGACGGCGCCCTGCTGCTCATCGAGCTGCCATGGACACGACTGCACGCCCACGCGATCGGACGCATCGAAACCCTCGCCGACACCGCCCTGCCCGACGGCCATCTCATCGTCGCGCAGCTCTACCGCCGCCACGGACAGCTCACCGGATTTCCGCTCGCCCTGATCAACCCCGCACTGGACAACGCGCCACTCGACGCCCTGCACTTCGACAGCAGCCACCGGACCAGCGACCTCGTCGCCGCTCTCCAACGCGCCGGAACTCCCGATCGCACACTCGACAGCAGCCCGGGCGCAGCCAACATGTTCCCAGCAGCCGTCGCCGAGCTGCGCGCAGTACTCGAGCGCCTTGCGCAACGAGGAACATCCGGTGCCCTGCCAGGTGCCGTTCACCGCGAGCTGACCGCCGCCCACCGGCGCTTGCGTCAGACAGGTTGGACGGTGTTCACCGACTTTGACCTCGAATCCGACCCCGCCGACCTACTGCTGCGTTCACACGCTCTGCTGCAGCAAGTTGAACGCGTCGCCGCCTAAGTCAGTGCTGGCGCTGCAGCCGGGTCTGGATGAGTCTTAGCGCAGCCCGTCCGCGGCGGGACTGGTCGCGGTCGAGCGGTCGCCATGCTGGGTGTCGGTCTTCATGCAGCGGCGTCAGCCGCCGCAGGTGCGTTCGTTGGCTGCTTTTGAGCTGGTCGACCGAGTCGAGGTCGACGTTCCACGTCGAGAGCAGCAGCGCCGCGTCTTGGAGGTCGCGTTCGGGGTCGCTGCGCCCGGTGATGGTGCTCGCTGCGGCTTTTCCGATGAGGGCGGCAAGCACCGTGGGGCGCGAGACTTTGCCGGTGCTGCGTTGTCCGTAGATGTCGCCGACGGTGACTTCGACGGTTTCGGCGGCGGCGAGTAGTGCGGTGCCGCCTGGAACGGACACTGTGCGCGCTGGTGGGACGGTGACGGTGCGTGTCCGAGGGGATAAGCCGTCCGGCGCGAGCACGTCGACGCTGACTCGCCCCGGGCCTGGGTCGGCCGGCCGGCTGAAGCGGTGCCCGATTCCGTCTGGGCTCACCCCGTCCAATTGCAGGCCGCGGTCGGTCTCACCACGGACGGGTCCGCAGTGAAGCCGCGACACCGATCAATCTGTCAAGAACTCATCCGTCATGTCCGTCAGTCCGGGGGCTGGCGCGGTAACAAGAAACTCTTGAAGGTAGCCTAGGTCCGCGCGGGGTGGATTCAGCCTGAGGGGTGAACTCATGGTGAACTGATGCCGCCGCCGACGGTGAGTCCGTTGATGATGATGTCGAGCAGCTCGCGTGTTGTGTTTGGGTCGAGGTGGGCTTGGTCTGCGCTGGCGGCGACTCCACCGATGAGTCGGCAGACCTGGACGGAGTCAACGCCCTCCCGTAGCTGCCCGGATCGGCGTAGGTGTTCGAGCACGGTGTCGTTTGCTGCCACCAGGCCGTGCGCTTTTTCCGCGGTCAGGGAGCCGGTCGTGCCTAGGGCGGCGGTGATCCGTTGTGGGCCGCCTCTATGGACACTGATCTGGTCGACGACGGCGGTGAACCAGTCAGCAAGCAGGTGATGGGGCTCGCGACCGCTGGCCACGGCGTGGTCGGCAGCGGCTTGGATGCGATCGGTCCAGCCGGTCATGAGGACGTCGAGCAGCGCGTCGCGGTTGGGGAAATGCCGGTAGAGCGTGCCCGCTCCGACGTGGGCCCGTTTGGCTACCTCGTTGAGTGACGCTTCGGTGCCCTGCTCGGAGAACACGGCCTCCGCCGCCACCACGATCTGGTCATAGCTGCGTTGTGCGTCCGCGCGCATAACCATCCTTGCGTAATGGGAGAAGGTCTCCATATAGTGGGCAGTGGAGCGGAGACCGTCTCCGTCTAGTGTATCGAGGAGAGTTCCATGGCTGCATCAATGACCGGCAAAGTCGCGGTGATCACCGGCGGTGGACGCGGCGTCGGTGAGGGTATCGCCCGCCGCTTCCTCGCCGAAGGCGCCACCGTCGTCGTCACCGACATCGACGACGAGCTAGTGGCCCACGCCAACGAGATGCTGGGTGAGAACGGGTTCGCCCTGCGCGCCGACGTGACCGACCTTGTCCAGATGCAATCGGTCTACCGGACGGTTGCCGACCGGTACGGCAAGGTGGACACCGTCGTGGCCAACGCCGGCGTCGGGGACAGCGCGAAACTCGGGTCGATCACCGAAGCGCAGTTCGACTTCATCTACGGCGTCAACGTCAAAGGCGTCCTGTTCACCGTTCAGGCGGCGTTGCCCTACCTGGGCGACGGCGGCACGGTCATCGTCATCGGCTCCACCGCCTCGATCCAGGCCGTCGACGCAATGAGCCTTTACGGCGGGTCCAAGGCGGCGTTGCGGGCGATGGTCCGCTGCTGGATTAAAGACGTCGCCCACACCGGTGTGCGGATCAACATGCTCAGCCTGGGTGCGGTGGACACCCCGTCGTTGCGTAACGCCCTGGCCGGCGCGTCCGGCGCCGACGCCGTGGAACGCCTCGTCGCCCAGATGGGCGACGGCAATCCACTGGGGCGCCTTGCTCAACCCGATGAGATCGGTCAAGCCGCAGTGTTCCTGTCCACCGACGCATCAAGCTTCGTCACCGGCGTCGAACTGTTCGCCGACGGCGGCATGGCCCAAACTGGCTGACACCCGCCGCTCACGCTCGCGCCCGCCCAGGTGCCCGTACGACAGGATCGTTTCTGGACGTGAAGCTGCGACGCTGCTAGGACGTGTCAGGGACTCGTGTCAAGGCCGTTTTGACCAGTGGTACCGGTGGGGCTGACGCGAGTTTCTGACGCCGCCGAGCCTGTCGAGAAACCCGTCCGTACGTCCCTTTTAGCCGTCTCACTGGAATCCAGGAACGGATGTACGGAATATTATCTGCAGAGAGGCCCGAGTATGGTGAATGCTGAAACGGGGCAGATGCTCCGCCCGGCCGTGAATGACCGAACGCGTCGGATCCGTTAACCGACTGCGTCGAGTGGCTGCGACGCGACGATTCAGGGCAGGAGCGCGATCTTTCCGAACGAGTGTCGGCGTTCCAAGGCCTCGAACGCCTCTTTGACGCAGTCGAGAGGGTAGGTCCCAGCGATGGGCATCTCGAGTGTCCCCGCGGCCAACTCGTCGGCGAGCTTGCGTAACGCCTCGTGTGCCTCGTCGACGGTGAGTGCCGCGGCGCCTTCCATGCGCGCGCCTAGTCTGCCCGCAGCGTCGGAGACGACGATGGTGTTTATGCGATCCGTTGGTACGCCGAGGCGCGCGGCCAACCGAACGTATTCGGGGCCGAATAGGTCGATGAAGGCGTCGATGCCGTCCGGTGCGGCTAAGCGCAGGCGGTCCTCGAGTCCCTCCCCGTACGGGATCGGGATCACGCCGTGCTCGATCAGCCAGTCGGCGTTGGTCGATGACGCGATGCCCAGCACGGTTGCCCCACGCTGGACGAGCAGCTGCACGACGAGGGTCCCGACACCTCCCGTCGCGGCGGACACTGCGACGACATCACCTGCCTGCACACGTACGGCTCGGACGGCGGCGTAGGCCGTGGTCCCGGCGACATCAAGCGACCCAGCAACTTCCCACGGCAGGGCGGCCGGCTTGGGGATGAGCTGTGCTGCCGGGACGACGGTGTGCTGGGCGTGACTCGATCGAGCCCACGAGAAGCCGAGTACCTCGTCTCCTGGAGCGAAGGCATCGACATCGGACCCGGTGTCCACGACGACGCCTGCCAAGTCCGTTCCCTGTCCAGAGGGAAATGTCGCCGGCAATTGGTCGTGCAACAGTCCCGAACGGATCATGGCTTCACCGGGGTTGATGCCTGCCGCTCGAACTGCAACGAGGACCTCGCCCGAAGCGAGCTCCGGGACGTCGACCTCACGAACCGCGAGGACGTCCCGGCCGCCGTACCGGTCGAAGCGGACGGCGCGGGTGTGAGCGGGTCGAGATGAGGTGGTGGACATGCGGACTCCTTCGAATCGTCAGTCACTGACAATGGTTACGTTATACGTCAAGTCAGTCACTGACGATGCGCGATAGCCTCATTCGGTGGCGGGCAGCAGGAAAGATGTTCGAGCGCGTCTTCTCCGGGCCGCGATCGACTTGTTCTCTGAGCGCGGTTATGACCGGACGACGGCCGCCGACATCGCCGAACGCGCCGACGTCACCGAACGCACCTTCTTCCGGCACTTCGCTGACAAGCGGGAAGCACTGTTTGACGGCGAAGCCGACCTGCAGGGACTCCTCACCACGGCAATCACAGCCGCGCCAGCAGGCCTTAGCCCGTGCGACGTCGTCCTCCAGGCGTTCGTCTCCATGATCCCTGTGCTAACCCAGGACGCCGAGCTCAAAAAGCGACGTCAGCGTGTCGTCCTGGCCGCGCCCGAGCTCCGCGAGCGCGAGCTCTCCAAAGAGTCCCAACTGGCCTCGTTGGCCGCCCGAGCCCTCGAGATCCGAGGCGTGCGCGGGCCGGTCGCGGAACTGGCTGCAGCGAGCGGTGTTGCGGTGCTCTCACGAGCCCGGCTAGCTTGGCTCGCCGGCGCCTCGAACGATTACATCACCCTCCTGACCACGGGCTTCGCCGACCTGCGCGAAACCCATCATTGATCGATCCCGCTGGCGGACCGTCGACCGCTTCGCGGCCCGAACCGGATTCACTCCGGGTGCGAGAAGAAGCGTCGGAGCGAGGACCGGCAGCGCTCGAGGTGGTTGGCGAAGGAATCGGGTGAGTGCTCGTCGATCCTTGACCGGTACGCCGCCCGGAACAGCTCTACCGATGACGCGCCCAGCATGTCGCCGTCAGCCACGCCGCGTTCGGTGAGCGCTTCTCCGATCAGGTCGGCGGTGCGAGCGAGCTTGGACCGCTCGCGCTCCTGAAGATCGGGGTTCGCGTCGATGATGAGCGCACGCTGCCGCTGTGCCTCGCGGTCCCTGGTGATGACTTCGCCCGCCTCGGCAAAGACCCGCAGCACGGTCCAGGCGAGCACGGAGGCGTCCGTCGCGGGCGGGACCTGGGCCAGCGCCGACACCACCGCCGTCGCCAGGACGTCCGATCGGGGGAAGAGAACCTCACGCTTGTCGGGGAAGTACCGGAAGAAGGTACGTCTGGTCAGTCCCGCCCGCTCCGCTATCTGCGCGACCGTGACGTCGATGTACCCGAACTCGACAAACAGGTCGATCGCAGCCCTGCGCAGGCGTTCTTCCGCATCCGGCTTCCACCTCGGCACAAGGACGATCCTACAGTCATGTCACACGGTGCTATCATGATGACCCAGAGTGTCATCGCGATGAGCGGCGACGAGAGGCGGGGCAAGATGCGTACGGAACGGATGGCGGGGAAAACGGTTGTCGTGAGCGGCGGTGCGTCGGGCGTGGGCCTTGCAGCAGCGAAGGGGTTGGCGCGTCTGGGTGCACGGACGATCGTCTTGACGCGGAGCGAGACGAACGGGCGGCGGGCGATGGACGACATCCGGCGCGACAGCGGGTCCGAGGATGTCGATTTTGTCGTGGGCGGCCTGGGGTCGCAGACCGGAGCGCGCCTCGTCGCCCATGCCGTCGCCGCCCGCGGCGGGGGCGTCGACGTCGTCATAAGCGCTGTCGGCTCTGTGGGCGAACAGGGACTGACCCCGGCCGGCGTGCCTCGATCCTTCGCCACGAACTACCTGACCCACTTCCTGCTCATTCGTGCGATGACCCCGATGCTGCAGGCCACGCCCAACAGCCGGGTGCTGATCGTCGGAGCCGCGCCGGCGGTCGTGCGCCGCATCCGTGACGTCCGGGTCGACGGGGTCGACTCCGACCTCACCACGACCAAGGCTCTGACTCAGTCGTTGGCCTGGAAGCTCTTGCTGGCCCGATATGTAGAGCGTGCAGCGTCCGACAACGATTTCACCGTCAACGTGTTCCACCCTGGCCTCGTGCGGTCGAACCTACTGAGTTCCGCACCTCCGGCGCTCCGTTTAGTCGGAGCGATCTCGAACCGGTTCGCGCACACGTATTGCGCCGTCACCGACCACCTGGCCTCCGACCGAACACTGACCGGGGTCGGCGGCGGGATGTTCGACAACCGAGGTCGGTCGGTGATCCTGCCGGCCGTCGTCACCGACGTACACGCCGCTTCGGTCTGGGAAGCAAGCATCGCGCTCGCAGACCGAACGGACTGAAATCGGTGAGCGACACATCGGACAGTGGCCGCGCCATGGTCGCGGATTCGTGGCGCGCGGTGCCCGAAGTCCGGTCCGTAGCTCCTCGGACGGCTGGGCCCAGCGAACTCGTCTGCGGGCGAGGGCCGTAGCCGTGTACCCATAGACCGGTTGAACGGACCGGGCCGGAGGTTCGTGGTGCCCTGGCTGCGGTACCCGGCGATTCTCGGCTGGATATCGCGGGGGAAGTCGTCGCGGTCGGGCCGCGGAACGCGGTTCACGGTCGGCGATCGGGTGCCTGGCCACGCGGCAGGGGTCGAGCGACCGCGGAACCGGGCCCGAGGAAGGGGGCGTTCCAAACGCACGCGCTGCTGCTGGTACGGGTGATCGCTCAGCTTCCGGACACCCTCTCCTTCGAGCAGGCCGCGGTGAGAGCCCCGCTGGGCATAGACGTCGGGCGACGGACGCTGAGCTGGCGTGGCGGTTGACAAGTGAGACGAGATTGGTCAGCGACGGGGTGGAACTGGCTGGGGTTGTTCGCCGGCCCATCGGTGGCGGGCAGCTTCCTGCGCTGGTGTTGGTGACACCGGGTAGTAGCATCAAGGAGCCGATCGGTGCGACGTACGGCGGGCGTTGGCTGAGCGTGGTTTCTGACGCGGACTTTGATCCGTCGTTTCAGGGCGAGAGTGGCGGGGAACCGCGCGATCTCGAGGACCCTGCGGCCCGCAAGGCTGATGTCTGTGCTGCGGTCGAGTACCGGCAGAGCCGAGGTGACGTCGACCCGCAAGCTGTCGGCGCTGCAGGCATCTGCGCGGGCGGCGGCTACGCCGTGCAGGTCGCGGCGACCGATCACCGTATCCGGGCGCTGGGCACAATTGTCGCGGTCAACATCGGGCGGGCATGCCGCGAGGGCTATGCCGCTACCGACGGGATCGTCAGCGCCTTGATGCGATTGCCGAGCAGCGAACCGGCGAGGCCCGCGAAAGGTTAAGCAGGCCGGTGAGTTCGGCGACGAACGCCCCGTCCCGCAGCCCACCCGCCGAGTCGTAGGCCGGTGTCCATGCCGCTGCCGGCAGCCGGCGGATGAGCTGCTCAGCAGCAGCGGCCAACGTCCAGCCAACCGAAAACGCCAGGCCACGGGCCGACTGCCAGTCCAGGAAGGCATGGGTGCCGCCGGCACCGTCGGTCTGGACGAGGACTTTGCGGCCGGGTCGGCTCCGGCTGATCCCGGGCAGCTGCGCCAGCGCCTGACGCACGACCGTGATGTGGTCGGCGGCCGTGATCGACCCGGCCTGCCCTTCGCGCAGCAGACCGGCGACCATCTCACCGGTGCCGCCCTCGCCGTGGTCGACGAAGCCGAGCAGCGGATGATGACCGAAGCCCATCTTGAACGTCGGCGTCGCACCTTCCTTTTCCTGAATGTGCGGTCACCAACGTGGCATCCAGGTCGACAGTGACCGTGGCGCCGGCATTCGGCGCATGCGATCCGGCGCGCTTCCAGACGTGGCCGCGGACCGCAGCCCGGGCCTTGGCGATCGCCGCGAGCACCCGGTCGCAGTCGGCGGCCAGACCGGCGACGGTGCGTGACACCGTCGCATCCGAGGCGACCGGTCCGAACACTTCTGGTGCCGCCCGCACCGTCGCGATATCAGCCAGGCAGTCACCACCGAGCGCGAGCGTCACCGCCAGATCGAGCAGCACTTTGGCCGGGTCATGAAGGGCCTGCGGCCGGCGCCAACGGCCCAGCGCGGACGACAGTTCACGGTCCAGCCCGGTCGCACGGACGGTTTCGAGCAGTAGCACGCCACCGGCATGCGACACCAGCTGCCGGCCCGCCGCGTCGACTCGGACAGGCGGATAGAACCCGCTACGCTGACTCACCAGAAAGGTGCTCCTGCATCAGGCTGATTCGGACCTTAGACGAGTCGAGCCTTCCCTGCTCAGGGGCACTTTTGCATTGATCAACACCCAGTCAGACCGATAACCCGTGAAATCTCCGGGTTAGGCCCCCGGACAATCGCCGAGTGTCGGGTGGCTGATGGTGCCGTCCGGCATGAACGTGTTGCAGAGGATGGCGCCGGTGAAGTCGGCTCCGTCGATGTTGGCTCCGATAAGGTTTGCCTCGGTCAGATCGGCTCCGGCGAAGGAGACATGGCCGAGGTTCGCGCCGGTGAAGGAGGCTTCTGACAATCTCGCCTTTTTCATCGTGGCGCCGGCGAGGTTCGCATCGGTGAAGGCGGCGAGGCGTGCGTCGGCGTCGACGAAGCTCGCCTGCTGTAGGTCGGCGGAGACAAAGTTGGTCAGGATGAGATCGGACCGTTCGAAGTTCGCGCGCGGGAAGCGGGCTTTGACTAGCGAGGTGGCGCCGAGTGACGTGCCGGTGAGCTTCGCGTCCGGTGCGGTCGCGAAAGCGAGGGTGCCTAGATAGAAGTCGCTGTCTGCAAGGTCGGCTCCGGGCAGCGACGCGTAGCTGAGGAAGGCTCCTTGCAGGTTGGTCGTGCGCAGGTCGGCCTTGGGGCACTGGGCGTACGCAGCGACCCGGCAACCGTTCACGACGGACCCGGCGGAGAGCTGGGTCCCGTTGAGCAGGGCGTTGATCGCGCCGTAAAAGACGTTCGTTGACGGCAGCGGGATGGGCTGGGTGCCTTGCGCGGGGGGCTGCTGACCGGGGCACAGGCCCTTCCGGGGGTTCTTGACGTTTCCGTCCGGCATGAGGGTGTTGCAATACACGGCGCCGGTCAGGTCGGCGTCCGTCAACGTCGAGCCGGTGAGGTCGGCGTTGGAGAGGTTGACACGCACCATGCGCGCCCGGGTCAGGTTGTTGCCGTTGAAGTCGGTGTCCGAGAGGTTCGCGCCGGTGAGATCAGCACCGGTGAGATCACTGGCCACGACCGCGCCGAAATTAGCGTTGAGGCCGCGCAGGTTGGCTCCGGCGAGGTCGGAGTCGTCGATGCTGGCGAGGTGCAGCTCGGCATTCTCGAGTGAGAGGCCCCGTGCTTGAACCCGGTTCAATGACGTGCCGGTGAGCTTGGTATTGCTGAGGTCGGCGCCGGTCATATTCGCGTACGTGAAGCTGGCGAGAGCGACGGTAGCGCCGCGCAGCTGTGCGCCGCTGAGGTCGGCGTACTGCAGCTGCGCGCCGCGCAGCATGGCGCCGTTCAGGTCTGTGCGCGCGCATTCCGTGCGCGGCTTGACGACGCAGGTCCCGACCGTCGTGCCGTAACGGATGCGAGGGCTGCTGCCCTGCAGGAGCAGACCGTAATACGGACTTGTGGTCGGAACTAGAATGGTATTTCCGGCCTTCGACGGCGTGGGCTGGGCGGCCGCGGTGGGAGCAGCTGTCGCACTCGGAGCGGCCGGCGAGCCGCCCGCGGTGCTTGTCGAGCAGGCGGTTGCCGTCAGCATGCTGATGGCTGCGACGCCGCCGGCAAGTGCCACGGCTGCGGGGCGGGGACGGGGCATGATCACCGGGTGATCGTCTAACCGTTCATGGCTCGAGCGCCCTAGGAGAAATCACCAGTGCCTTGCTCGCGGGTCGAAGGGCCTCCACCTGTTGAGGGTCCGCCGGCGGCAGAAAACCGGCGGCGCTGGTGGGTACTGGTCTTCGTTCTCGTTGCGCGATGCATGGATTTGCTCGACGGCACGATGACGACTGTGGCGTCGGCGGGCATCGCCCGCGACCTGCAGGCATCCAGCACGCAGCTGCAATGGATCCTCGGTGCCTACGGGTTGACGTTCGCGGCGGGCCTGGTAGCCGGTGCACGGCTCGGTGACATTCTCGGGCGCAAGCAGCTATTTCTCGTCGGCGTCACCTGTTACGTGCTGTCCGCGGTCGGATGTGCCGCGGCACCGGACAGCGGCGTTCTGATCGGTTTCCGGCTGCTACAGGGCCTCGGAGCCGCGCTGCTCATTCCTCAAGGACTGGGCTTGATCAGGGCGGTCTTCGCCGGCGAGCAGCTTGGCCGCGCGCTCAGCCTTATCGGGCCAGTGGTCGGTCTCGCGTCCGTCTTCGGCCCCGTGCTCGGCGGGTTGATCATTGATGCAGATCTGTACGGTTGGGGCTGGCGGCCGGTGTTTCTTATTCACGTTCTGCTCGGCGTGATTGCCGCTGTGGGGGCACAGCGCCAGTTCCCGCAGTCACGCCTGAGGCCGGCGCCCCGCCTGGACCTCGGCGGCTGCCTCCTGCTGGGACTCTTCTCGGGCTTGTTGATCTATCCGTTGATCCAGGGCCGTGACAGTGACTGGGCACCCTGGACCTTCGGAATGATCGCAGCCAGCGGCTTGGCCCTGGCCGGCTTCGTCGTGTGGACCAGACGCCGGCTGCGTACGGGCCGGGATCCGCTGGTTGTCCCGAGCGTCTTCGATCACCGCGCTTTCACGGCCGGCATCGTCACGATGTTCGCGCTGTTCAGCGGGATGATCGGCGGCATCTTCACGTTGACGGTCTTCCTGCGCTTCGGGCAGCAGGTGTCTGCCGTACGCGCGGGTCTGACGTTGACGCCCTTCGCCGCGGGCCTGGCCGCCGGCGCGGTACTGGCGTCGATGGTGGTCGTGCCGCGGCTGGGCCGGACGACCCTGCAGCTCGGCGCGCTCCTGATGGGCGCCGGTTCATTGGCGACGTGGCGCGTCGTAGACGGCAGCGGCCTCGACACGAGTGCTGCGGCGCTGATCGGACCTCAGCTGACTCTCGGTGTCGGCATCGGGCTGATCCTTGCGCCGCTCATCGACTTCGTCGTCGGTTCGGTACGCGATTTCGAGGTCGGGTCGGCCACCGGCGTCTTCAATTTCGTCCAGCAGCTCGCCGGCGCGGCGGGCGTCGCGACCATCGGAACACTCTTCTTCAGCGTCTTGGACGATGCCGGATTCGCCGCGGCCTATACGCGTTGCCTGCTCGTCGAGGCGGCATTGGCGGCGACGCTGTTCGTCGTAACGTTCCTGTTGCCGCGCAGGCCTCCAGCCGCGCTGAACGCTTGACTCAGTGAGTCGTCAGCCAGTCGGCCAGGCCGAACAGGCCCGGGTTGGTTCGAGCCAGGTCACTGAGCTGATGACGCGATCCGACACCGGCTTTGCCGTAGATGTTTCCCAGGTGGTAGCCGACCGTGCTCTGGGTGATGAACAGCTCACGAGAAATCTGCGCGTAGCTCATGCCGGTGAGCAGCAAGGTCAGGACGTCGTTCTCCCGCTCGGTCAAGGTGACCCCGCCGGGTAGCGCGGAGATCGATGGCGGCACGGCCGGATCCGTTCGCATCGTCCGCAGCCGCTCGAGATAGGGCGCCGCGCCCAGCCGAGCGTAGATCTCGTCGGCCT
Organism: Frankiaceae bacterium; assembly: GCA_965199805.1. GTDB lineage: Bacteria > Actinomycetota > Actinomycetes > Frankiales > Frankiaceae > DATAZK01. Next base: position 3,450,590 of record CBDATO010000001.1, read on the forward strand.
GCCGCAGCGATTCGTCGCGGGCGAGACCGAGCGCCGCAGCGACGCGAGCCCGGTCGACGAGGGCGTGCGCCAGGTAAAGCGGAAGTTCGAGGTCTGCGGAGACGGCCGCGTCCAGGTGCTCGAGGGCGGCCGTCGCGTCCCCGCGCGCCTCGCACACCAGTCCACGGAACCAGCTGCCGACGGCGCCCGCCCAGGGAGCGGCCGGTCGAAGGGTTTCCAGCCGCGCCGTTTGAATGTCTGCCTCATTCAGACGCCCAGCCCATACCAACGCCGGCACATAGATCAGCATCAGCGTCGGACTCGGTGGCGACCATCGGTCAATCTCGAAGCGGGTTCCTTCTAATGCGGAGAGCGCGGAGCGCTGCTCGTCCGGCGATCCTCCGGCGTGGGCGCGGGCCAGGAACGTCCCAGCGAACTGCATGCACGCTTCCAACCAAGGTGACTTGGTCAGGAGCGCACGTCCACGTTCGATGGCCTCGTCGGCGTCTGCGAACCGTCCGGAACCGATATCCACCAAGGGGGCCAAGGCCGCGGTCATCTGATGAACGACATCCCCGCCGATGTCGAAGGCCTGCCGGAACTGACCCGGGCGCGCGCCCAGTCGCCGTTCAACCACTGCACGAAGCCTAGGTGGGCATGGAACGACCCGGCGCCGAGGTCGGTCACGCCATCAACGATGCGTCGGGTGGCTTCCTCCAAATCGGCTTCGGCTTCTCGGGTCAGCCCCATGGTCGCCCGAAGAGCCCCGCGGAACGCTAATGCGCCGGTCGCCGGCAAGGGAACCGCATGCGCGGCGGGCATCATGGCCAGACCGTCAAGGATCGGGCCGATCCCGTCCTGCCTGATCGCTATCTGGCTGCGAGCAACCAATTCGAGACCGTCACACTCCGTGGCGCCCGTGCGGACGTCGGCCACCTGGTCGAGTGCTTCGACGATGTCCTCGGTGGGATGACCGAGACACATGCGGGCCCAGCCGAGAAGGACTGCGGCTCGATGGCATACCGGGTCGTCGACCGGATCGCCTCCGTCGACGACGGGCGTCAAGAAGGAAATGGCATCCTGATAGCGCCGCTGCTGAATCGCATAACGGCCGAGGACCAGGCTGCGCCACGCCGACTCGCCGGCGGCGAGGACGTCGTCGATTTCCGCTGCGATGAACGGCAAGTCGGTGGCCACGACCGAGGCGTGCAGGGACTGCAGCCACCGTTTCTCTCGCAGCGCCGGTCGGGACGTCAATGCGCTGGCCCAGCGTAAGTACTGGCCGGCGAGTCTGAAAGAGCGTTTGGCGAAGAGCTCTTCGGCGTAGTCGGCCATGTCGTCGGCGAGCACGTTGTCGTATTGCTCGGCCGCTGCCATTCGGTGTTGCAGTGCGGCCGACCGTGACTCGACCAGTGTTGCGGCCCGCGCGTGCAAGCTGCGCAGCAACGGCAGGGGAGTTTGCTGATGGATGGACGCCCGAATTAGCGCATGGGCTGGGCGGACTCGCAGCGGCTCGCTTGCCCGGTCGAGGTTCACGAAGCTGGCCTCGGCCAGTTGCTGCGCGGCTTTTGAGGGGGCGCCCATTTCGCAAACCGCAGCCGCCTGCGCGAGAGGCGTCCAGGAGGACCCCAGAATGCAGACAGATCGCAACAGCGCGAGAGCTGCGTCGTCCAGGCGTGCAGCTCGTGTGGCGATCGAGCGCGCGAACAGCGCAGGCGGCGGAAGCATCCCCGCTGCGGCGAGCTCGTCGAGGTTGTGCTCCGCGAGCAATGACGTGAGGTACAGCGGATTGCCGCCGGTGTGCTCGTGCAGCCGTTCGGCCAGCTCTCGGGAGAGCTCGGGCCAGCGGTACCGGCCGAGCTCGACGATCTGATCGGTATTGAGACCTTGCAGCCGGATGTGCACCGCAGGCGGACGGCTGGCGACCCACCGCTGCCATCCGGTATGCAGCTCAGGTACAAGCGGCCGGGTCGCGACGGCCACTAGCAGCCGGTCACCGGACGTGCGTCGCAGCAGCCAGAGCAGCGCTTCGACCGATTCGGGGTCGGCCCAGTGCAGATCATCGACGGCGAGCAGCACCGGGCCGGCGGTCGACACCGCATCCAACCGGTTGCGCAGGACCAGCGCCGCCACTCGAGTCGGCACATCACTGCTATCGGCCGAGATTGTCGGGTCGGCGTCCCACTGCGACAACAGGGTGAACGGGGCCGTATCGCCCTCAAGGCCGTCTGCACGAAGGACGCGGAAATCCGGCGCCGAAGCCGCGATCTCGTTCAGGAGCGCCGACTTCCCGAAACCGGCCTCCGCCTCGACGACGAGAACGTGCGGCTCTCCGGCGCGTGCGCGTCCGACCACCGCGTCGATCCGCTGAAGATCGTCCGGATGCCACAAGTGCAACGAAATGCCTCCTCGTGGCAATCGCGGGCCTCGGAGCATTGTCGACCTACATGCGTGATTCAGGCCAGGGGAATCCACGTCCCATGCAGGCCGAGCGGCACCCGCTGCGGAAGCCGCACGGTCGCGACCGGGCCTGCGGACGGATCTGCAGCCGGCAGCACGAGCAACCGGCTCGTCAGATCGGTGCGGTCGGTCGCGAATGTGATCCACCAACCGCGAGAGGAATCAGGGTCACCGGCGTGTGGGACAAAAACTTGTTCTCCGACGGCCAGATCGCCCGCGAACCACGTCACGAAGGAGCCGCTGGCGGTGTCGTACCAACCCAGCGAGTCCGCGTCACCGTTCAGCAGGGGCTTCGCTGCGGTCTTCAGAGACGTGCCGATCTGACGGTGCTCTCCGGTCAGCATCCGGTCGTCGATGCGCGGGAACTCCATGCCCCGGTCGGCGAGCACCTCGCGCGTCACAATGCCGGTGCCCGGATCGAGCCTGAGGCGAGCCAACGATCCGGTAGCGGCCACGTCACGAGCCAGCCCGCTTGGAGCCGTCCACTGTACGTAGTCGAGCACGATCCGTGGTGTCCCATCAGTGGCTACGGAGTCGAAGGCGTTGACGGTGTGCCACAGCCAGAACGGGTCGGTCGACAGCCAGCGGATGGCACCGCCGTCGCGTGGGATCACGGCGATCCGGGTGCCGTGCTTGGGCTCCCACGACAACGGGGATCCGTTCGACATGACGGGGTCGAAGAAGAGCGGCCCGAGTACGAGCACGACGTGGGTCGCGGTCAGTGCCATGTCGTGGACGAGGACCGGCCGGGTGACGCCGTCGACCGGTGTCTGCGCCCGGATGGGGATGCCGTCGGCGCCGATGACCGACCAGGTCAGATACGGCGCGTCGAGCCCGTAGCAGAAGGAGACCATCTCTCCGGTGGCCGGATCGACCTTCGGGTGCGCCGTCACGCCCGAAGGAAGCATCCCGCAGAACGTCTCGCGTTCGAGCGTCTCCAGGTCGGAGGAAATGGTGAACGGAGGCGCGGATTCACCGAGAGCCAGCAACCGGCCACCGTGCCAGACGACGTTGATCCCAGGCAGATCCTTGTGCGTATGAGCCAGTGAGGGGCCTACGAGGTCGGGCCCGGGACTGTAGCCGCGTCCGGTGATGCCCGGCCACAGCGCCCGACCGGCTGCCTCTTCCGCCACGACGGCGGGCGTGCGGACGAATCGGTTGGTGTAGCGAGCCCTTCCGTTGCGGAAGGAGACGCGGTGCAGCATGCCGTCGCCGTCCAGCGGATACAGGTATGCGCCGAGCGGGCTGAACCGCGGGTTCGGACCGTTCCGTACGTAGTCGCCGTCGAACTCGGGGGGAAGTTCGCCCTCTATGACGAGGTCCGGGACGTCGACCTCACGCACCTGCGGTGCGAAGACGTCCCGCAGGTGGGGCTCGGTGGCCATGTCGATCGGCTGCGGCGCTGAAGTGCGCATGGCGGCGGCGCTCATCGGTTACCCGGGTGCTGCACCTGTGCGGGCGCCAGTCCAGCGGCGCGCCGGCCCGCGTCCTCGCTGAGGGTCTGGGTCTGCTTGACCGCCCACAGGATCAGGACGATCGGCAGCCCCCAGTTCAGAAGCAGATCGACCGGTCGGGCGCCTGCAACCGGGTCCAACGCAGGGTCGATGGCCCCGGCCAGCAGGTGCCCGGCGCCCATGACGAGCGCGACGAAGCCCCAGATCGCGCTGATCTTGCGGTTCACGGCGCGGAACGCCGGCGAGGACCAGTGCTCGCGCGGCACGGATTCGCGGGCGTACTGCTCCGTGAACGGCACGGTGATCGCCGAGAGGAGCATGACCGCCGCAAGCAGCAGCGCGGCGCTGCCTCGGCCGTAGTCGGCGATCCAGTCCACGGTCGACTCGCTGCCGGCGAATGCGATGGCGGCAAGCGCGCCGAAGGTCGCGACGCCCGTGACGTCGATGATTTTGAGCCCGGTCTTCTCGCTGTTGGCCACGATGAGCACCAGCGACAGCGCCGCCGCCGCGAGGGCCGCGATCGCAGTTGCGTCGGCGCCTCGCCTGTTGATGACCACGCTGAAAACCACCCACGGAATGAGACTCAAGAACATTCTCTTGCTGTTCACCGTTAGAACTCCTAGGACGGGTGCCGCGGGCCCTGCGCCGGCGACATCTCCCTTCCTAGGACCCCAGGCCACCCGGCACCCTGGGCATAACTAGCAGTCCTCGAGCTGCGCCGCTTCTCAGGTCTCGTTGCGCCCCCGCGGCCGACTGACTTAATGACTCGGGCGATGACTCACCCGCCGGTCGGGCCGAAGGAACGGTCTTGCCGACATGCCGGTCATAGACCGGTGCGTGCGGCGGCTGCCCGAGTAACGGCGCGCATCGCTGCTGCGTGAGTTCGGCGGTCGATCACAGGCATGAAAGTGCCGTGAGCTGCGCCGGCCCGGGGCAGTGTCGAGTTCCTGGGCTCTTCAAAGTTGAGGGGGATTTGGGCCCTCGGCACTGGTTGTCCGGCGTGATTGCCGGGTGCAGTGAAACCGTACTCGGCGGCGTTGGTTCTGCAGGTTCCTAAAGCCGAACGCGACTCTGGCGGCGTCTTTGATCAGCCGGTTGACACCTTCGGTGCCGGCGTTGGTCACGCGAGTCTCCAGGAAGCCGAGGATCTCAGGCCACCAGTCGTCGACGGTCTGCGCGAGCCTGCTCGCTTCGGGTAGGTCGGCGACGAGCACAACTTCGTGGAAGCGGTGCAGACGGTCGGCGATGGTGTGCCGGTCGCGGGCCGCGAGCAGCATGCGCAGCCGTTCCTTCACGGCCCAGGCGGCGGCGATCTCCTGCGTCGGATCGCCGGCGGCGAAGGCCCCTTCCAGCCGTTGCAGCCCTCGGGTCGACAGCCGGTTCCCGGCCCGCAGCAGCAGCCGCGGATTGACCCACGCCGGGTCCGATTTGCGGCCGCGACGCCCGAGCTGCTCCCGGGTCGCCCGCTGCCGCACGTCAGTGACCATCTCGTTGCCCAGGCGCACCAAATGAAAGTGGTCGGCGACGATGCGGGCTTGCGGCAAGGTCTGCTCAACAGCGCGGCGGTAGGCAGCGCACGGGTCGATCGCCACGATCTGCACCTGAGCCTTCCAGACATCGCCGCGGGCATCGAGCCAGTCGGTGACGGCGGCCGAGCTACGTCCTGCCGACTGACCAAGCAGCCCACCCGTGCCAGACAGGTCCACAAAGTTGGTCTCGAACATCTGCAGCCGCACCCATCCGCCTGACGGCGATCGAGTCCAGCGGGGCCGTCCCCGCCGGGTCTCATCAATTCCCAGCACCCGCGGCGCATCCGGTTCGGTAAGCAGCTCATCGGCATGAGCGACGAACGCGGCGTGAGCGATCGGCCAACTCATCGGCAACTTGGCCGTCACCGCCAACACCGACTGGCCGGACCCGATCGCCGCACCGGCAGCGCGCCGGCACCGGCCGGTGAGGCGAGCTCCGGCCGGTAGCTCATCGATCTGTTCGGTAAACGCCTTAAGCGGACACCAAGGCTGCACACACCGGTACTGCCGCTTATGCCAGCGCACCGCAAGCGGCGCCTCGCCATACGGCAGGTCCTTCGGCCGGGTCGTGCGCCGCTGGCGCAGCACCGTCGAGAACGTCCCACATGCCGGGCAGGCCGCCGCGTCCGGATCGGTGGTCACCACATGCACGACGCGGACGCCGTCATCGTCGTGTTCAACCCGGTCAACAGCTACTCCGGGCAGCCCGAACAGAATCGTCGTACCGTTTTCCACGCTCGCGGTTCCTTTCACCAGCTGCTTCAGACACAGCCAGTGTCAAGGGACCGCGAGCCCTCAGCTCACAGCACGAAGATCGTGTCCCGCTTCCCCCTCAAGTTCGAAGAACCACTTAGGCGGTGCGGGCCTTTTGGATCGTTAATGCGGTCGCCTTCGTCCTAGCGCTCGCAGGTGTGGTTGTGGACGTTGCGGACTCGACGCGTTGGGGCAGCTTGCTTTTGAGCGTCGCTGGTCTGTTCCTCGTGGTATCGATCCCCGTCGGAGTCGCCCAGCGTCGACCTGCGCCGAACCGGCATTAGGGCTCCGAGAAGGTTGGCTTGCGCCGGCGGTTGGCCGGTTGTCTCATGGTTCATGAAGCCGTTCGATCTAGTTGCCGGTGCATCACGAGCAGACGGTCCACCTGACTGGCTGCTCATCTCGCTGTTTGCCGGTGTCATAGCCGGCGGACTCCTTATTTGGCTCGCTGGTCGCCGCAAGTAGTGGTGTGAGGGCCTCGTCCCGGAGTGCGGCACTCCAAGATCAGGCGCCCAGTGGATCAAGAAGCAGCGCCGCGGGTTCCGCAACAACCAGGGTGACGTATTCACTGCAATCTGGCACTGGTGGGCCGGGCCTGCGTGTGCTCATTCGCCTCCGGCGACAATCACCACCGCCCTAGCATCAGCGGGGACGAACTCGACGAGCAGGTGGCACTTGCCGCCCGCGTCAACGGCCGTGACCGCGCCTCGGCGCCGTTGTCCACGCTGCGGCCAGAGCGAAAGCGGAACGGCCTCCGCAGCCTGCGTTCCGCCACCGCTGCGACCGTCTCTCGTTCGTGCGACACGATCACGGTTTGATCACCCGCATCGCCCGCAACACCGCAAACGGGCGCTGGCCGGACGGGGACGGCCTTACAGCTCGTGAGCGACGAACCCCCACCACGGCGTGAAAAGGGTTAGGGGCAGGCGGTACCAGGGGAGAGAAAACTCGACACTGCAATTCCGGTCGTCATTGATTTTCACCGCTATCGGCCGGCAGGTGACCCAGTCCATCCGAGCCCGGACCGTGTGCTCTCCGTTGGCTAGCTCGAGCCTAATCACGTCGTCGGAGCGAGGCTTGGCGACTTTCGCCCCGTCGACGTAGATCACGAGGCGGCGCGCCGAGCCATAGTAGTTGTCAGCTCGGCTTATGTGCAGCGTCCCCATCCGCCCCATCCTGCCCGAACTCGGTTCAGGTCCGATCCAGTCGCTTCACGATCGGACACCCGCACCCCCCGCAACACCGCGACAAGTGGGGGCCAATCTCGGCTAAATGCGCGGCCCACAGGCCGGGTCGTTTCCTGGCGGCTTCACCTGAGCCTCGATCGCCTGCGCGTCGACGAGGAGCGTGCCTTCGTCTGCTTCTGTTCCCGGCGTAGCCGGGGCACCGACAAACTTCGCATTCAGCATGGCGCAGAGGCGTCCGGCGAGCGGTGCTAGTCGAGTCGCCGTTGAGGCCGACTTTCTAGCTGATCCGCCACTCGGCGAGAGTGTGGGGGCTACCGCTGCCGTCGAGGGTCCGGCTGAGCCGGATAACGGCGGGCTTCCAGGTCTTCGAGCCCTGGGCGATGAAGCAGAGTTCCGCCGATTCACCGGGTTTCAGCTCCGTGGTAACGCGGTCGCAGCCGGGCAGCCTGTCCACGATGGTGTCCGTGAAGATGCCTCCGGTGGAGCTGAGGAGTGAGATGCCGAGGGCCGTAGGTGGCAGGTTCGTCGACAGCCGGTTCGCGACCGTAAACCGGACCGCGACGAAGCGGTTACCGGGCTTGAGCTTCGAGCTCGCGTACGTCCCGCCCCGGTCCTCCGAAGGCAGCGGAGGCACGATGATGTTGGTCGCGGGGTCGATCACCTGGCGGGCACGAGCGAAGAGCGTCGGCTCGTAGGTCGTGGCTGGGATGACGTAGGTCGTGCCCAGCCGCCCGGTCTGGAGAGCCGGTGGCAGTGCCGACAGCTTGAGGTGGATGCTGCGGCCGGTCGCGCCGAACGTGGTCACGTCGATGTACCCGGTGGACTCGGTGAGCACCCTTAGCCGGTAAGTCTTGGCGCTGAGCGGCGCAGGTGTGGAGCCGGATGCCGCGTATGCCTTGCTGCCAGCGTTGAGCACCAGCAGGCAGTCGTACGGCACGGTCGCAGATGAGGAGATCACCTTCTGAATGCACACCTCGCGCACGAGCGTGCCGCGTGCAGCGCCTCCATTCCGAGACACGCTGAGCGGGCCCTCGATGACGATGCGCCGCTGCTGCACGCCGTCGATCGTCTGCGTGTCCTGCGTGAGGCCGGCTACCGCGTACCAGTCATGGGGGTCGGTAACAACGTCGCCGCAGGCGGCAACTCCCGCCAACAGGCAGCCGACCGCGCCGACGGCGAGAGCAGACCGACCGAAGCGACTTCTCAGCACTTTGTGCTCCTCCGTGGCGGCTCGGCGGTCTGCTCCCGCGACCCAGACTTAACGGCCCTTGGTGTGCTCATAATGAACGATCCGACGCTCCTGGACGAGGTCCGGCACGACGAACTTGACGACCCCGACACGGGCGTAGGGAGTTCGGACGATCACGATCCCAGTTTGCTGGCGGTGATCCAGACGCGCATGCAGCGGGTGCAGCCTGCCCGTGCTCCGATTGCAGGTGGTCCCCGCCGTGGTTTGCAGATGATTCGATCAGATCAGCATCTGGTCAGCCGCCGGCGAGCTTCGCGCCCGACTTGGTCTCGGCCTTGGCTGCGGGGGTGAAGGGCTCAAGAAACGGGATCAGCCACCGTGCGACGAGGTCTTTGGCGGCCTGGTTCGGAATCTCGGTGTGGAGGAGGGCCATGTGGATGCCGTCGGGGCGCACGGTGGTGTCGTCGGGCCGGCCGCGTCCTAGGAAGTGGTTGGCGTAGTCCAGCCAGTGTGCGACCCCCGGGTGACGTGCGATGACCTCGCGGTACGTCGCGTTTGAGCTGGTCGGTGCGTTCAGGGTTGTCGCTGACCCAGGGGAAGTCGGACTGGAAAGTGAAGTACGGGGCGTCGGCCCACTCGACTGGGGCCCCCGTCGAGGAGAGCACCGACATGAACTGCTCCCATGATCGCTCCTGGTAGGCCCGCCCGGTAGGGCGGCTCGGTGAGGTTCTGCCAGGCCCCGTTGTAGACCCGCTGATCTGCCTGTTCGTTGACCGAAAGGAACACCAGCGACACGTCCGGCTTGAACGCCTGCGCCTTCGACGGGAATGCCGTCTGCCAGGTGCCGCACAGCGATATGTCCTGGCCTGCCTCGCCCTGATAGTTGCGGTACTGATTGGCTGGGGTAATCGGACATCCGGGCAAGGTCAGATCGAGCAAGACGATCTTGCCGGGGTGGGCGGTGCTCCATTCGACAAGCGCGTTCTTTAGGATTCGGGAGGTCGAGTCGCCGGTGATGAGCACCCGCAACGGCCGATTTGCGGAATTGGTCGTCGGAGCCGGGGGTATCGGTTGTGTGTTTGCGGTCTGCGATAGCGCCGAGGCCGCCGGGGGGCTCCGTTACGTTGTCGGATTGACGGCGCGAGGGGCCGCCAGGACCAGCCGTCAGACGGCCTGCGCGAGCAGGGCGAACGCCAAGCGCAGCCGGTCATGCGAAGGTTCGTCGGCGGCTATCTCGTAGTGGCCGCGGCGCAGGTTCTGTACGAAAGCGTGGCCTTGGGCAACGGTCCGTGCAGACCGCAGCCGGTGCAGTCCGCGCATCGGTCGCAGCCGGGCTTTGAGCCGGCTGTGATCTGCCTCGATTGGATTGTCCGCGTACCGGTCGACGACGTGCAGCGCCCCTGGGAGCTGCTCGTCGAGCACCCGCGGGTAGGCGGGCGCTCTGTCGGTCGTTACCTCCCCCGGCCGAACACCGACTGCCAGCGCACGGGCGAAGAACCCTCTGGCAGCCAGGTCACGGCGGACACTGAGCAGGACGTCAATGAATGACCACGCTGGTCAATCGCCCGACAGAGGTAGGTCCAGCGGCCTCCGACCTTGATGTAGGTCTCGTCGACGAACCAGCGGTCGCCGGGCAGCCAGCGGCAGGGACCGGCAGCTTCGATGAACTCAGACGTGAACCGCTGGACCCACCGATAGACAGTTACGTGATCGACGCCGATACCGCGCTCGGCGGCAGGGTCACCGACTCAGTCTCCTGACTACGGGGACCTGCCAACGCGACGGAGCCCAACCACGAGACTGCGGCCATCCGGATCGCACACAGCACCGAAGGTGGCCGCGTAGAGGTTCACCTCATCCGACTCGTCTCGGGTGACGTGCCCGAATATCCGATCTGGATCACGGTCGACCCCATCAACTGGGTCACGCTCGACACGGTTCTGCGGGTACGAGCACCCGATAAAGCGGCAACCGCGGGCACTGTGAAGGGACTCGGCAAGGCCGAGCTCACTCAACAGTTGCACTTCTGGGCTACCTGCCTTCGGACGGAAGTGGCTGACCTCCTGTCGGGCGACTGTGCCGCCATCGACGAGGCGGCTGCCTGGACCCGCAGACAACTGGAGATGCATCCGCAGCGCATCGTCGTCAGCCTGCCTGACGACGCATCACCGGAAGCTGAGGCGGCCGCGCGGGCCGAGACCGCGGCTACGGTGCCCCCCGAGGTGGAGGTCGTGGTGAGGCGTTACCAGCGACCTCCTCGTCGGGGTTGGTTCCGAACATGACGGTTCGGAAACCGATCTGAATTGGCGTCTGCTCAGCGCTCTGAGGGCCGCTGGGTCTGGTCTTTGGTGCGCCCGAAACCCGCGGTACTTGCCCGACCTTGGACACGCCTTGAGCGCTACGACGAGCTCAGCCGGTCGGCTACTGCTCGGTCTCGCAATCGGTCCGCCGCGCCAACGTCGCCTTGTTCAGCCAACAGATGCAGGACCTCGTCGGCGCGAACGAAGTGCCCGAGGAGTCCGTCGGCGGCACCGGCAATTTTGACGTGTCCAGCGTTCACTCCAACGATTCGCGACTCGCCTAGCCGATCGAGCGGCGCATAGACAGGCGAGCCGGACATGCCGCCCCAGCTGAAGCTGTGGGAGAAGATCTCTCGTGGATACCCCCTGCCGCCAAACTCGGCATCTGTGCGTGGGTCAGACGACACGGTCCCGCGGAATGCAAGGGGCCGAACTGAGGTATATCCGCCCAGCTCTGGATATCCGGGAGTGAACAGGTCGTCACCCGGGCGCAGAAAATGGTCGATCTCGTGGGCATTGGCAAGCAAGCTCACATGTGCCCTAGGAACAACCAATGACCCAGTCGGACCCTGACCTTGGAGCACCCTCATGTCGCCGCTCAAGACGGCAATATCGGCTCTGTTACGGCTCGGTACCACCATCCGAATTGTTGAGAACTCAAAACGGAAAGGTGTCGGCGGCCCATACGCGTCATCCTGGTAATAGCCGGACACCTCGGCTTCGAATATCTCTTTGTCAACCTTTCCCGCGAAGGCAGGCTCAACGACGTGCCTGTTCGTGATCAGGTAGTTCGACTGCGTACGCTCCGAATAGACGATGAAGCCTGTGCCCGTGGCCGTCCCTGTCGTACCGCTCGACTTGGACATGACCACAAGCTGCAACTTGACCGCGAGGTACAGATTCATCGAGCTGGACGGCATGCCGCCGACTGTGCCATTGCTGCCATCACGGATCGACATCCCGGATCCGCCAGCTCAGATGGCTCAGACGCCCTCGTCGGACGCGTCGGCCGACAAGGCAACACCCAGGGGCGGTCAAGAGCGGTCTTGTGGCTGGCTTGCACCAGTAGCTCTGGAGCAAAGCTGGAGAATCCAACTGCGGGCAACGGCATCGAACGGCGCTTAACGGCGGCGATCTGCACCACCGACGTGCAGGTCAGGCGATCCATAGGTCCCTGACCTGCGCAGACGTGTTGGCGCCGTCCGTCCTGGCAGAGTGAGGGTTCAACGGGCCGGAAAGGGCCTCTGAGCTGCGGTTTCGTGGTTGACCCCCACACTGCTCTGGTGTCGTCCCCGAGGGGGTCACAGACGACCGTATTGATGTTGGCTCAACGTCTCTACAACCGTCCTCGATGGGCTAGTGGAGGACAAACCGTTGGGGGTGTCACGTCTGCGATCGGCGACGTAATTGAGGCGGCTTTGCGGTCCCGCGGATCTTGCGACCGCAGCCGGCGAGAGCGGCGGTAACGGCCAGCCCGAGTGTGGCGGTGGCGGCGCGGCGGTCGGGGAGGGGCGAGTTGCACCGGCGGCTTGGCCAATGCTTCTTGGTGCGGAGTTCAGTGAGCCGCAACCCCAGCCCGGTATCTTGCAAGCCGGCCAAGCGTCTATGGGACGCGTTCCGCGTCCATGGGAGTTACTGACCTGACGTCTCGACTGTTCGCGCAGGTCGCCGCTGGACGTACTGGCCTTCGAGTCGCCTTTGCCATGATCGTGGTCGTCGCGATCGGCTTCGCGTCTATCCGTGGTTCCTTCCTCATGTCGCCACCGGAATGATGGAGTACGACGACGGGGTCTACTACGCGAGCGCGAAGGCGCTCGTTAGCGGCCAGATTCCGTACCGTGACTTCACAATCCTGCATCCGCCGCTGGTGCCGCTGCTGCTAGCACCGTTCGCGGCCGTGGGGTCACTGGCAGGCGACCCGACTGGCCTGCTCCTCGCTCGCTGCGCCGTTGTAGGCGTCAGCGTGGCGAATCTGTTCCTGTTACGGACCATCGCTTCGCGGTACGTCGGCGCGAAGGCGTCGCTGCTCGCTGCAGGCTTGTATGCGGTGTATCCGAATGCGGTCGTCGCTGAGCACACTTTCCTGCTCGAGCCGGTCGTCAACGTCTTCGTGCTGCTTGCGTTGTATCTGCTGACGCGACCGGGTGCGCGCAGTGCCGCCGTCGGTTGGTCAGCGGTGGCGCTGGGGGCGGCGGTGTCGGTCAAGGTCTTCGCCGCTGCGTGGGTCGTCGCGCTCGGCGCCGCGTTGCTGCTGCGCCGTCAGCCGCGTGATGCGGGGCGCGTGCTGCTTGTGGTGGCGGCGGCGATTGCCGTCCTGTGGGGCCCGTTCGTGTTGCTCGCTCCGCGCGATACCGTGCGCGACCTTGTCACCACTCAGCTGAACCGTCCACTGGACGGTGCTAACCGAACGACACGTCTGCTCAACATGGCCGGGGTCGAACCCTTCGTGCACCTGGAGCGCGCTACAGCCCTCCCCATTGCGGCGGCTGCCTTGGTCGTTCTGGCCTTAGTAGCTCTCGCGGCTCGCCGCGGGTTTGCTGACTTGACTGGGGGGACTCAGGACGCGGCGCTGTTGTGGTGGGTGTTGTCTCTCGCTTTGCTAGTTTCGGTGACTGCTTTTGCTTTCTCATCCTCCTATTTTCCGCACTACGCCGGTTTTCTGGCTCCGCCGCTCGCTCTATTGTCGGCGGGCGCCGCGGGATGGGCTTGGCGTGCCGGTCGTCGCACGGGCATCTCCTGCGATGACTCGCCGACTCGTCGAGGGCTAAATGCCGGTGTCGCCGCGATCGTGGTCGCGGCCGGTCTTTGGTTCAGTTTCGGATCAGTTGATGAGCTGCGGGGCTGGTCGGGCCAGGGCAGCATCCGGGAGGCCGCAGCTGCTGGACTTCCGCCGTCGGCCTGTGTGTACAGCGACGCCGCCAGCCTCTCCCTGGCCGCTGACCGCTTCAACGTGCCGACCAATCGTTGCCCGGGATGGATCGACGGTAGAGGCGTGGCACTGACGATGGCCCTATCCGCGCACGGACGGACCCTGGAGTGTTACCGCTTTTGTAGACAGTGGTTTAGGCTGCCAGTTCGGTTAGTTTTCTGAATCCTAGTTCGTATTCTTCGGGTGTCAAGTAGTTGAGTGTGGAGTGCCGGCGTCGGCGGTTGTAGCTGCCTTCGATCCAGAGGAATGTTTGTTGCCGGACGTCCGTTACGTTGTTCCAGGGCCGGGTGTGGATGAGTTCTTTCTTGTAGGTGGCGAAGAACGATTCTGCGACTGCGTTGTCGTAGCAGGTGGCTCGTCTGCCCATGGATCGGGTGACGCCATTTTCGGTGCAGAAGTCGGCGAATTGGCGGCTGGTGTATTGGCAGCCGCGGTCTGAGTGGAATATGACTCCGGCTGGTGGTCGGCGGGTCGCGAGGGCAGCGGTGAGGGCGTCGATGATGAGGCTGGTGCGCATGTGGTTGTCGACGGCGTAGCCGACGACCTTGCGTGAGTGCAGGTCGATGACGGTGGCGGTGTAGACCCAGCCGCAGACCGTGCGGATGTAGGTGATGTCGCCGACCCAGCGCCGGTTCATTGCCGGTGCGGTGAAGTCCTGGCCGATCAGGTCCGGTGCCGATACTGGGGCCTGACCTGCGATCGTGGTCCGTCGCCATGGCTTGGGGTGCCGGCCTTGCAGGCCGGCGACTTTCATTAGCCGCCACACCCGCTTGGGTGAGGTGCGGATGCTGCGGGCTGCCAGTTCGGCCCAGACCCGGCGCACGCCGGGCTGACCGTCGAGGTCGGTGTGGATCTGGCGGATCAGCCGGGTCAGTTCGGCGTCGCCGCGTGCGCGCAGGCTCGGGCCGGCCGCGAGCCACCGGTAGTAGCCCTGGCGGGCCACGCCGAGCTGGGCACACATGAAAGCCACCGGATATTGTTTCTCTACCGCCCAGTCCGCGATCGCCGCATATTTTACGGCTGTTCCTTCGCGAACCAGGTCGCAACTTTTTTTGCGAAGTCGCGTTCCATCCGCAGGACCGCGTTCTCTTTCCGGAGCCGTTCGAGCTCGACTCGCTCGTTCACGGAGAGGTCCGCATCTTCGACATGTCCCGCTTCACGTGCTTTCTTCACCCATTTGCCTAAAGTCATCTCATGGATGCCGATACTTTTCGCGACGTCCGCGATCGACCGGCCTGAATCGGTGACGAGGCTAACGGCTTGGTCCTTGTACTCCTGGGTGAAATGACGACGTGTCGCCATGCGATCCCCTCCGCTGATGTCAGCGGCAGACTACAACCGGGTGTCTACAAGATCGGGAACGGTCCACCCGTGACTTTTATCCCGCCGGCTTCCAGCGGCTCACCGCCTGGCAACAGCAAACACTGAGGCAGCTTAAGGCCGCCGATGCAGTGCTCACGCGCCAGGACGCCGCGACGCTCGTGGAGTGGACCCCACCTCTTCGGACCTATGTTGTGACGCACTTTCGCCTCCGCGCAAGCGGCGCCGGGCGGTTCCCCTGGCAGCTATGGACCCGAACATCCAGCTAGATCGCTACCAGCCGTCTGCCGGTGAGCTCGCCGCGCCACCTGTCCCGCTTGGGCTCGCGGCCCAGTCTCGTTTAACGGGACGGTGAAGAGCCTAGAGATTGCGGCAAATTGGCGGCGCGCAGCTTGCGAGTAAGCGCCCGCGCTGTTTTCTGCACAGTTTTGCTCGGGCGCAATACACGTCGTGAAAGCTTCTCGTGGCGACCACTTCGAGCTTCGTGGAGACAACAAGCGACAACGGGTGGCTGATCAGGTAACGGGTCCGTCGAGTGACCGAGCCACGCTTGGGCTGCCGTATGTTGCGTGTCGCAGCGTTGAGGCTGCCGGACGGGGAGACGCCGTCGGGCTGCCCATTAAGCGCTTACGTCCCACTCGGTGTCAGCAATCATTGGACGGTGCCGCACGAGGTGAGTCGGCGCCAACTTGATGCCGCGCTCAAACGAATGACGGAAGCGCACGTCCGGTTGGGTCGCGCCGCGCAGTGGACGCCACAGGACGACAGCGCTGCGGGTCGAGTCTGGCAAGCGGCCGCCTCAGATCCGCTGGCCCGTACCGTCACCGAGGCCGACGCACACGCCTGCGCGCTGACTCAGTCAGCCCTCGAGCACGCTCGCATTGTCGGTGATGGCATCAGCAACTGCAGCCCATCCCTGCCGCACAGTGTGGGACGAACCGCACTGGAGCACGCTTCGCGTGCGCACCATCAGCTCGACGACCAGGCCGATGATCTCGAACGGGCCTCCAGGCGACTGAACAAATGGGGGTACGCGATAGAGCAAGGCACCTACCTCCGCTCAGGAATTGTCAGGGCGGGGCATCCCGGGGCGAGGACTATGCCAGATCTCTCCGAGCAGCTGGCGCTCGTGGAAGCCCGCGCCAACGGCCTGGGACTTGCGATCACCAAAACACGTAAGGGACAGGGGTTTGTCCGCGCTGGTCGCCCCGGCACGATGGAGCTCGCCGAGACCTACCTCAGCGGGGATGGAGGCGCGGGTGTTCCTGCGTTTCTGTTTCGGCGTCACAGCGCGTTCGCTCATGGCCTTGAGACGGGCTTGCTCGGCCAAGCCTCCAAAAACGCAGGCCCCGGGGGAGTCAACGTCCTTACCGCTCAGCCGGCACCCGTTCCCGAGGCGGCGTTCGGGCTGATGGGTGTGCCTCTCGCGCTAGGCAACGCTCAGGTGCGCTGGCGCGCCGTTTCGGGTGGTCGACCTTCCGGGAGTACGCGCTCGCTAGAGCCGAGCAGGACCGCACGCTGGAGATCTGGAGGCACGCAATAAACAGTCACCTTGACCACGTCGCTCCAGAACGACCCAGAACCGGCTTGCTCGCTAGGCGGGCCTGGGAGCCAGCGGACTAAAGTGTGCGCATTCGGCGTAGGAGGTTGACGTGCCCATCGACGGCCGGTTCTTACGGCTACTGCGAACAACACGGTCGGACCCGCCAGGCTTAGCGGCAGGGGATAGGTCAAGAGCGCGGCGATACAGCGCCGCCCTCGAACAGTTCCAACAGTTGCTGGAAGCGTCAGCCTCGCTCGGAGTGGCCAGCCGCCCACTCCCGCTCTTCTACGCTTTAGAGCAGGGAGCGCGTGCCGTTGCCGCTGTCCACATGGAAGTTGCGGGTGGCGCGTTGCAGGGAGGCCATGGTCTGACCATGCGCGGGTACCAAGCTCCGCTCGGGAGCGCGGTGGTAGCACCTAAAGGCCACGGCACCTACCAAGGGCTGTGCACCTCAATCGAGTCTCCTGCGTTGAGCGAAGAAGCCGAAGTCGGGGCCCTCTGGGCGTCGTTACCCGAATCATTCGGAGTTCAGCTCGCCGGTGACCATCCGTATGCGCTGCCGGTGACGGCTGAGCGCGAGCCGATGATGCTTACCCGAAAGATCAAGGCACGAGTGTATGGCTTGCCGGACAACATGGCGGACCGATCAGAGCGCGCCCAAGTACTGGCAGAGATCTTGCAGCACTATCCCACCTCGAAGGGGTGGCGGTCCTGCATCGACGACGGCGTCGCCGCGTGGGAGACGCCCACCTCGGGCTGGACGGCGCGCGTCGAATGGGAGTTACAAGAGTCGACCGGCAGCGACGAGGCCCGTAGCGAGCATCTTCTTACTCAAATAGCCCCCAGATCCGACGAACGAGAGCGGGGCTGGCTGCGGCCAAGCGTCAGCGGCGGTCGCCAGACCCTCGATGATTTGAGCACCTGGTTTCCAGTGTTGTTCGCACTCTCAATGTTCGCACGGTACGAACCAGGACGATGGGGCCAATTATTGAACGTCGATTCGAGCCCAGAAGCCGTGACGATCGAAGAGCTATTAGAGAAGGCCATCGGTGCGCTACCGCGGTTGATGTTTCACGCAATCACTAGAAACCGTCTCTATTTACCACGTTAGGCCATCGCCTCGGTCTCAACGATCCCGCCGCCCGCCCTCGCGGACAACGGCAGCGCGGGCCGCCATCCGGGGAACGCTCGTTGCCTGTCGGCCGAAGTGCGGCCGGTCTTGCACCGAAAGCGGTGGAGCAAAGCTGGAGAATTCATCTGCGGGCAACGGCGTTCAACTGCGCTCAACGGCAGCCAGCTACACCACTCGTGTGCAGGTAAAGCGGCAGACGCGGCCCTGACCTGCACAGATGGGTGGGTGCCGTCCGTCCTGGCAGAGCGAGGGTCAACCGAACAGGAAACCGCCTCTGAGCTGCGGTTTTGTAGTTGACCCCCACACCCTTTTGGTGTCGTCGGCAAATGGGGTCAGCGCCGCTCCCATCAGGTGTCCTTTGACGGCCAGATAACCCTGTTGACGAGGGCTGCAGCGGACAAACACGCTGGAGACCCGTCCCTCCGTCACGTCGTCGGGCCGCCTTGCTGTGCATCTAGCCAGGCGATGGCTTGTCTTCGCAAGTCACGCAAGTCACTGTCATCGGTGACTCGGAGGCGGATCTGACGGCCGGCTGCATCCTTTCCGGTCAGCAGGTATGCGCCAGGCGATGTCTCTTCAAGATCGAGCTGATACCTGGTGGGGTCGCGTCCGTCTGCCTTCATGCGCGACCGTAACGGTCCTCGAGGCGAACGACGTCATCGAGCTGCGTGGTCGAGGCCTCAAGGACCACCGTGTCTTCGAGTGCCGTCATGCGGTGTCGTGTGCCTGGCCGCAAATGGACGGACTCACCTGGCAGCAGGTCAAAGGACTCAAGCTCCTCGTCAGTAGCGCCTACCTCGAAGCGAAGCCGGCCGCTCTGCACGGAGACGGTCTCTTCCTTGACGCGGTGGTACTGCAGTGAGAGGGAGTGACCAGCTTTGATATAAAGCGCCTTACCGCAATACAGACCTGGAGCGATTGCAAACCATTCCTCGTGACCCCACGGCTTGCCGACCCTGTTGACCGCTGACACCCATCGAGATTTGCCCATGCAAGATGCTCGCACGCCCGCTCAGGTGATGAGTCATTCGGCAGCAGCAGCCGATTTGGCCCCGGACGGTGAGCGGCGCCACGCCAGACACGTCCCGACGCGAGAATGGGCACACCGCCCACCCATCCGGACTCGCTGGCGGCGAACGGCAGCCAACTGCGGAACCCGCATGCCGAGTGGTAGCGCATGACGCCGTCCGCGGCGGACAACCGCCTCAGCGCCATGGCAAGGTCACGACGGCGAACTATTTTGCTTGTCGACGCCCATCGAGGAGGTGTCGTTATGTCGAAAGGTCGCGGCTAACCGGCCGCCGTCTGACGGCGCCAGTACGCGGTGATACGGCCGGGAGAGGCGCCGACCGCCATAGCCGTCTGCCCGTATAAGAACCAAATCTCCGGGTGTGACTGTCCAGCTGTTTATTATTGAGTAGTTCGGTGGCGGGCCTAAATGCTCAAGGACGGTCTTCCCGGACACGGTGAAGATCGCGATGAGTGCGACGTTGCGGCTGAAGTCACGGTGGGGGCCGATCCCGGCATCGTCACCGCGGTACTGCTGAACCACGGCTTCATTGGGGGCCCACCCCGCCGTAGCCGGCAGCCCGGCAACAATGCCCCGCAGTTCGGCGGCGAGAGCAGCGGTAAGTGGATAAGCGACAAAGCCGCCGGTGAGGGAGTAGGTCTCATAGCGTTCGCGGACAGACCCCGCCTGCTCCACTCGCGCAAAAGGGCCGGCTGCGAGCTCCGCCGCCCATTCCTGGGAGGTCGATGCGGACAGGACGCCGGGGCAGTGGACGATGCCAGCTGCTCCGACGGCACGCACGGCACCGGCTATCCGGGCGAGGTCTAGGTGCATCGGATCACCGCACCCAATCGCTTCACGCAGACAACCTGCGCGCCCGTCACGTGTCGGCTTCGTTCACATCGACAACGACCGGATCGCCGTCGTGCAGGTTCAGGACGGTTCGCAGGTGCACAGGAGCGACAAGCTCGATGATGTCCAGCGCGTGGTCGCCAATGCCGCGGTTGTTCTTATCGGTACGTAGCACCCAGCAGGCAACGCCGTTGATGTACGCGGGGAGAAGTCCGACATCGACGCCGACTATTGCTGCGTCAAGAGCGATGTGTGGGCGGTCCATGACCCAAGGTGCGTCGAGGGTGACGTTGAGGCTGCCGGATACAAGGTCTACGCCTACAGCGGCGGCGTATTGAGCGGCATAACGCGACATCCATGCGGCCAGACTGCCGATACCCGGGCAGACGCGGCCGCGGAGGCGTAGCACAAAGGAACATTACGCCGCCCGTCCAGGCTCACTCCAGTCGCGTCCGACAGCCGTCAACTTCGGTGCCAAGCATGCGGTGCTGCTGGTCATCCGCTCGAGTGCTCGGCCCGCGGGGCGTGCACAGTGCGAATGGGCGCAGCCCGGATCAACCGAGGCCGCTCCACTCGTTCGCCAGCCGGCGACCCTTTCTCCGACATTCCGGACCGCGGCTAGGAACCGAGAAGGCAAACCGCTGACGCTGCCACCCCATTGAGGTACGTGAGGTGGAATGCGCCATTGACCAAACTCGTTGAAGGACAAAACTGAACCGACGCGTCCATCGCTGCCTCGCGATAGGCCTCGTGTGCGGAACTCACTTCAAGCAACCCACCGTCGGAGCATTCATCGCCTTCGCCACGATGCCCGGCTTGCACCACCCGATCTGGAGCACAGCTGGAGAACGCACCTGCGGGCAACTGCTTCGAACGGCGCTCAACGGCAGCGAATAGCACCAGGCACATGCAGCTCAGGGACGAACTGCTGACCTGCGCAGTTCGACACCATGCTCGAGGCCCAGGTCCTGGCCGAGGACTGGCGCATCGAGTACATCCCGATCAGACCCCACGGCAGCCTCGGTGGGCGGCCCCCGCCGCGTACTACCAGCAATGGACCGAACAACCAGCACCCTCACAGCTGGTGGACCCTTGATGGGGGCCCAGTCAACCGGACCGCTGCACTTGCCTCCTGGGTCGCCCACTACGACACTGAACGAGCCCACACCTGACTCGTCGGCCGCCCTCCGATCAGCCGCCTCGCCGCGTGAACAACGTGTCCGGTCAGAACATCTCTAGCGACGGAACCGTAACGACAGTTCAGTCCGGTGTGCGCAATGATCAGGGCACTGCCGCGGGTCCGTGAGTCCCACGACGTTCGAGGTCGAGGTTGCAGAGACGAGCCCAAGCGATATGCCCTATTAGCCCCCGTCTTTCAGCAGGCCGTTGAGTCGAAGATCATCGGCTTCTCTGAGGGGTTGAGGCGGATGCTTCGGAGTGTGGGCAGGGCGGCTCGGCCGGCGCGGTGGCCGGTGTCTCCGAGTGGTGCGTAGGGGTGAGGGGCGCCGGGTCAGCGGCCGGGTTGTGGCAGCGCGCTCAGGCGGGTGTAGGCGTTGACGAGTGCGTCTTTCCAGGGCCAGTTGCGGTCGATCCGGACGTGAAGGCGTCGTCCGCTGCGGATCAGTCGGGCGGCGACGTGCAGCAGCCGGTAGCGCAGCGGTTTCGGTTCGGCGACGGCCAGCGCGCCGTCGAGGAGCAGCATGCGGGTCCAGGCGAGTAGGTCGCAGGCGAGGCCGACGAGCTCAACCCAGACGGTGTTGACGTTGCGCTGCCGGGACGGCAGGTGGTTAAGGCCGGTGTTCTTGGCGCAGCGGATCCGGTCCTCGACGCGGGCGTGGGCCCGGTGCCGGGCTTCGAGCTGGGCGAGCTGGCCGACTTGGGTGTCGGTGGCGAAGGTTTGGAATCGCCAGCCGTCGGCGTCGGAGAAGGTGAGCTGCGCGCCGGGATGGGGTCGTTCCCGGCGGACCAGCACCCGCATCCCTGTCGGCCAGCCGGCGGCGGTCAGGTCGCCGAGAGCGCCGGTCAGTTCGGCGACGTCGGCGCCTTCGCGAAATTCGCCGCCGGCTTCGATTGCCGCTGTCCACGCCTGCTTCGGCAACGCGAGGATCGCCTGCTGGACGGTGGCGGTCATGGTGAACCCGACCGAGAACCGCAGGTCCAGGTGTTGTTCGTCGCGGATCCGGCGCAGATGAGCCAGCCAGGGCTTGGTGGCGCCGGCACCGTCGGCGCAGACCAGGATCGGGGTGTCGTGACGGTGGGCGTCGGGGATCTGCGCGAGTGCCAGGTCGGTGACGGTGATGTGGTCGGCGGCGGTGTTGGACCCGGCGTTACCCGGCCGGAGCATGGCCGCCAACGCTTCACCGGTGTTGTCGCACCACGCCGTCAACGGGTGGAAGCCATAACCGCCTTTGAACGTCGCCGCCGCCGACTCCTTGTCGCTGTGTGCGGTGACGAGGGTGGCGTCGAGCTGGACTCGGATCCCCGGCCAGAGGCGGCCGCCGGCCGTCGTGGACAGCGGTAGCCGATCGGTGTCAGCGGCCTGCAGCCAGATGCGTTCCCGGGCTGCGGCCCGGGCGCAGCGCAGCCGGGCAAGCAGCGCGTCGTCGACCCGGTCCAGGACCCGCCATGCGGTGGCGGTCGAGGCGACCGGGCCGAACAGCTCCGGCTGGTTTCGCAGCACGGCAAGGTCGGAGATCGTCGTGCCACCGTCGGCGAGCATCACCGCCAGATCGACCAGCACCCGACCCGGGTCATGAGCGGACCTGCGTTCGCGCAGCCCGGCCAGCACGTCGCCGAAACCGGCGGTCACACCGGCCCGATCGGCGAGTTCGGCCAGCAGCCGGGAGCCGGCGTGCGACACCACCCCCGACCCGCCGCCGGAGATCACGATCTTGGGACGTGACGCGTTACGGTGCATCTGCGGAGTGCCTCTCCCGCTTGGTGACTTGGGACCTTCAGCAAGTCCAAGATCCCAAGCAGGACAGGCACTTTCGCGCATCTACACCCCGTGTTGCACCACCAAGATCACCGGCCTACTGCAACAAGCGGGTTAGCTCCTTAAGGTCCCGAGCAGTCCAGGCATACTCAACGGTGACACACGTCGGGGCTGTTACCGCCTCAGGGATCGACAGATGCGCTGCGTTTGATTTCCGCGAACAGCGAGGAGGTGGCCATGGTTCTCGCTACGTTAGTCGGGCTGGGCGTCATAGCAGCAATAGTCTTGTCGGTTCTACAGCGATCGGGGCATGACGCTGCGGCTGGCCGCCTGGCCTTACTGGCTCTGCCAATAGCTGCTCTGCTTGTGCTGGGGGTCGGTATCTGGCAAATCAGCAATGGGCGCGCTGTGCAGGGAGTCATCGTGGCGCTCGGCAGCGTTGTGGGCTTGGTTTTGATCATGTACGGGACCCACGACGCGCGGAAGAAGTCGTCGAGCGGATCATAGGAGCCTTCCGGCCGTGCTGGTCGTAGCGCCCAGGGGTATGACACCCGCATCGCCCGCAACACCGCAACACCACAACAGGGCGGCGTGTGTCGCCGAGCCGCGCGGAGCCGGGCGTTGAGAGTCTGCGAGGTAGCAGTCCGGTTGTAGAGGCTCGTGAAGCACATGGACGGTTGAGGGCGCCCACGGCCGTGATATTCCCGAGGTAGGCCTTCGCGGTGCGCCCGCCTGCCCACGTAAATCCCCGAATTGATCCCCGTCAGCCGGGAGGCGGTGACACGTGTGGCCTACTACTTGCCCGTTGTCACGGCGGATACGTCGTAACCGGCAGCTGGGACGATGGTGAGTACCTCGGGCGTCATCTTTGACTGGCGCGATCCGTTCGTGAGGCCGGCGACGGCGCAGACGGTGTAGCGGACGACGACACGCACGGTCGCGCTGTCGGCGTAGGCAAAGTGAAGGACGATTGCTTTGCTGACGTCGGCGGTTTCGCGGCAGTGACTCGACGCGGATTTCTCAGCTGCCGGCAGAGTTCCAGCGGGCAGGGCGTTCAATTTGTCCACTAAAGGTGCAGCGTTCAGGCGGTTGGAGTACGCCAGCCAGCCCCGGCTGTAGGTGCAGATTGCAGCCGACGTGGGTCGGCCTGGTACGAGCCGTGTTTTCGCCTGGACGGCGAGGGAGGGGCTGACGTAACCGGTCAGGTTGCTCCGCGAGGGGCAGCCGAAGCTGTCGATGCCGACCGGGGTGACGGTGTCGAGGATGCGCTGGGCTTGTTGGGCGTCCGGCGCCTCGATTGAGATGACCGCGTCGAGGGAGGGGACCGCCAGCACGTAGCGACCGTGGGGACCGCGTTCCGACCCGGCGGGGATCTGACCCGTCTTTGCGGGGACGCCATGCAGGTCTTGGGTGGTTTTTGCGGCTGCGGCGTACCGCTGGCCGGCATCGCCTGATAGCCGGGTGAGCCAGACGACGGTGAGGCCGCTGGGATACGCCGGAAGGCAGGAGTTGATCGAGCTGTCGTCTTCGATGATTACCGTGTTCCGCTGCGGGGTGCCGCATCGGGCGTCGTTACGCTTCCAACCCGCGGGGATCAGCAGCTCGAGGCCGTGGTAGCTGATTGCCTGCATCCCGCTTGGCACCGCTGGCAATGCGGTGGTCGACGCGGCGGGAGCTTGGGCCGAAGGCCTAAGCGGGCTATGCCGGTCCGGAACTAATACGGCAACGCCTGCGATGAGGGCGACGACCAAGGCGACGGCAGCACCGACGGCGGCCCATCCGTGCCGACGAGAGGTGGCTAGTTTCGGGGCTGTCCGCCGGGGACCCTGTCCTTGCAACTTTTCCAGCAGATGGTCTGCAGTGGGGGCCTGTTGGGCGGCCTGGCGCATGGCCGCTCTCAGCTGATCTTCGATATCAATCACTGGTGGTCCTTCTCGAAGGCGACTTCGCGGCCGGTGTCGAGGCGAGGATCGGAGCGCAGGGTGGTGAGGCCGCGTAGTGCCAGGCTTCGCACGGTTGTGGGGCGACAGCCCAAGTGTCTGGCGATGTCGCCGTCCGGAAGATCTAGGTAGTAGCGCAACGTGAGAACCGCGCGTTGGCGCCGTGGCAGCGCCGATAGGGATCGCCAAAGCCAGTCGCGGTCAGAGACCTGGCCGATTACGTCGGCCGATGGTCGGTCGGGAACGGGACCGGGGACTTCGCTGCTGCTTCGGCGGCGTCGCCAGCTCAGGAACTGGTTGACGATTATTCGACGCGCGTACGCCTGTGCATTCGTGATGCCGGCGTCGTCAGACGTACGCCGCAGGAGACGGACAAGTGACTCCTGGACGAGATCTTCGGCCTGTCCGTGGTCGCCGGCCAGCACATAGGCGAACCGAAGCAGGTCCTGTCCCTGCGTCCGTACGAACTCCTCGAACCACATCGAGGTGCCGCCCGCCGTTTCGCTCACACCCCTAAGACGCGATCAGATAGGGCCAGCGTTGCACTGGTTCGCCCACAACATGCAACGGGGCCAGCCCGTCCTCCCGAAACGCAGAGGTGCGGGTATGGCGGGCTTGAGCGCTGCCTGCTCTGCACCCGCGCAGGTGGTCGATCTCCGGCGGATCGAGTACCCGTCGCGCCGCCTGGGACTTCGCCGGTCTGGGCCGCATCGCTGGGCATCTCTAGACACCTCCACCCGTCGAAGAAACATGACTTTGCGGCGAACCGGGCGCGCGTCCCAGGAGTCTTCAAGATGTGGTTGTGGCTGATGACGCGCGTCGAGCTGAGGCCGCCGCGCTGTTTGACGCCCACTACGGGCAACTGGCGGGATGGGCCGCTGGAATCCTCGGCAGCGAAGCGGCCGGGCAGGATATAGCCGCCGAGGCGTTCGCCCGCCTGTACGGCACGCTGCGGACGGTTCGCGAGCCCAAGCCGTTTCTCTATGCCGTGGCCGCCAACCTCATCAGGGACCAGTGGCGCCGCAACCGGCGGTCGAGCGCGGCTGCGATCGAGTGGCATGAGCGCGCTGAGCTAACCACGAGCGGCCCTGATCTCGGACTGCATGACCTGGTGCAGAGGCTGCCGGACAGCTTGCGCATGGCCGTCTTGCTGCACTACTACGCCGATCTACCAGTCCATGACGTCGCCCACGTGCTGCACCGCCCCGCCGGCACCATCAAGCGGTGGCTGTCTGAGGCGCGAACGGCACTGGCCAGTCAATGGGAAGAGGTACCCGATGCCTGAGCTCGGACCTATGACGCACGTCCATGTGCCACCTCCGCAAGGAGCTTTTGAGCGCGCCTACGCGTCGGGTTCGCGACGTCGGCGCCGCAAGCTCGCGAGTCTTCTGGCGGTCGGTGGTCTCGCTGTCGCACTGGCAACGGCCGGACTCGTCAGCTATCGACCGGATGCCAACGGGTCGGGCGACGAGCAGCAGGTGACGGCGGAACCACTGGCGTCTACAGAACAGACGCCGCAGATCCCTCCCCGCGCAGTCGCTGTAGAGGGAGTCGACTATCTGGTCCCGACGGGCTGGAAGACCGGACAGTACGCATGCTCGAGGGTCGACCACACGGTGTACGTGGTGGTACCGACGTCGATACACCCCTGCCCCATGATCCCGGCAAGCAGCACAAGAAACACGGTCCTCATCACCCCCATGAATTGGGAGCGTGCGGCGACTTTTGGTGCCGGCAAACGAACCGTCTGGCAGGGTCAACCGGCGTTCCTGTCCGAAGTGGCAGGGTCGGACGGCGGAACAGAGGTGACGTTGACGCTGCCGTGGCTGAACGTGTCAGTCATCGCTCGGTCGCCTGATCCAGCAACCGCCCGTGGGCTGCTGGACAACATCCGAGTCCGAACCGGCTCTGGGCTTGACCTGCCGAAGACGCCCACGTCCGTAACACTCCAATCGCTCGCCGGCCACGACGTTGACGGGGTCACCCGTGCTGTCACCTTGCGGCGAACCGAAGACATTCAAGCGCTGCTTGACGTCCTACGGTCCCAATCGCCGGTTGAACCGTCGGCCATAGCCTGCAGCAACGACGCTGGTCCCCAGATGGCGGTGATCACCGTAAACGGTGAAACAGTCCGTACGTTTTTGGCGCGCTTCGACGGGTGCGACCAACTCGTCGGGAACACAGGCCACGCCTTCAAGACCGACCTGCACCTGCTGCAGACTTTGCGCCGCCTGATCCCGAAATCCGGCCTCTAGTCCTGCTGGAACCCCTGCTTGTGAAGCTTCTCTTCGCTGCTGGTACATATCGTTCGAGGTGTTATGGGAGGCGCAATGGTTCGGAAAACCCGTGGCGTTACCGCGTGTGTCACGCTGGCGGCTGCCTCGACCGTGCTCCTGCCCAGCTGCGGATCGCCCATCAGCGCCAACCGCGACTGGATCACATCTGCCGGCTTCGTACTCCACTCGCATGGACCCAATGGTCAGCTCGCCGCTGGCAACACCTTCTTCATCGCGGGCAACGTCCTCGACCAGGACGGCAGCGTGCGGCTCGACCAGAAGTTCCAGGAGTCCTGCAGCGTAGTCTTTCCCGGCTCCGGACAGCCGCCAGCCGCGCCTCTCGTCGACGGCGCTGCAGACGTGGTCGGTGGAGGCGGCGTCTGGGACTGCGAGTTCATCCTCAACACGGGAGATCGGGTCTACGTGGCAACTGGCCCGGGGCCATTTGCTATGACCAGTGCAGCCTCTGGTCCCCGATAGCCCGCAGCGACCATGACACTGACGAAGCTGGGCAAGCCCCTCCACGGACTGCACGACGGCAACAACACGCGCGTCAAAGTCTCGGCACGGCTGCCTAGCCGTTAAACGATGGGACGGGCCCTCGGACACCCGCATCACCCGCAGCACCGCCAAAGAAGCGGCTGTCCTCAATAGTTAATGCCGTCCATTTATAGGCGCCTTGCTGTCGCGCGCTATTTGGCCACCACCGCGAACGAGGTACCAAGTGACAAGTCCGTGCGATCACCGGAAGCGCCGTAGGAGTAGAAGCGCTCCAGTCGGTAGAGACCAGGCTGAAGAGAGTCAGGAAGGCGGAACCGCAACTCGTTCGGGTAGCCCATCGCTGTTCCAGCGTCGCGGTAGTTGTCGCCTTGCTTGTATGCGGGGCTGGGCTTTGGCTGTCCAGGGACCTGGCCGTAGAGCGTGTAGATGGTCATCCACTGACCGTTTGTGAACCGTCGCAGGACGGCTGCTCCGCCCCCGATGGGCATGTCGGCTGCGGTCACACCGGTCAGCTGAACCGTCACGACCGCGGCTGGCGTGGGCCGCGACGGCGTCAGCAGCTGCTCGTGTCCGTTCGTAGCCGTCGCCGCTGATGACTTCCCGCAGGCGGATAAGACTGCGGCGGCCGGCAACAAGCCCGCGGTCCGGCTGAGGTGAGAGATCGTCAATGGACGCGGCGGCATGCTCGTTAGACGCCTGCGCCGTCGCGAAGGTTGCGACGGGCCGGTCGTCCTTCAGTGCTCGTGAGCGGGCAGCGGATTGGCGGGCCGTGGGTTGCGTTCTGCGGACAAGATTGCAAGAGGGCGTTCTGCACCAGGTCTTCTGCTGCGGCGCGTTCGCCGGTCAGCATGAACGCGGTTTGGAGCAGGGCAGTGCGGCGCTCGGCGACGAAGTCGCTGAACTCCCGATTGCGGCCCATGCCCCTATGACGCTACAACTGGGCCGGCGGGTTGCATGTGGTCACGCGATTCTCGGCGTGCGGATCGGGCTGGTGTTGCCGCTGTCCCTCGTGCAGGTCGCTAGGTGGACAGCCGCATGGCCCGCATCACCGCAATAGGATGAGCCCGCCCCCGGATGTGCCGGAAATATGGGTGTTGCAGTCCGCTTAGTAGGACTGCGGTCGCAGATGTTCGACAAGCGCACGACCCGTGAAGGCGTCTACACAGGCACACAGCCTTGGACTTGTGGGGCTACGGGACTGCTGCACGGATCTGTGACATCTGAGATCGCTTGGTTGATGGCCGGGCTGGGAGGATGTTGCTGTGCCAAGACCGTTCCCAAAGGAGTTCCGCGAGGACGTCGTGCGGGTCGCCCGTGATCGTGGTCCGGGTATGACGCTCGAGCGGATAGCCGCCGATTTCGGCGTGCATCCGATGACACTCTCGAAGTGGATGCGCGCCGCTGACGTCGAGGACGGCGTCAAGCCTGGCGCCACGACGGATCAGCTGGCTGAGTTGCGTGAGCTCAAGCGCCGCAACCGGCTGCTGGAGCAGGAGACGAGGTGCTGCGCCGAGCGGCGGCGTATCTGTCTCAGGCGCAGCTGCCGGGAGAAGGCTCTACCCGCTCGTGAAGGAGCTCGCCGCCGCCCTCGACAGCGCGGTCGCCCGCCGGGCCGCCGCTGGAGATGCTTGGGAAAAGACTCTCGAGAGGATGATGTCGGTGACCATCACACGTAGCCGCTACGGCGGCACGTATGAACCGGGGGATTGGATCGCGTTCGCCTGTCTGCCGCAAGAATTGCCGCCAGCGTGGTACGGCAACGATCTTGAGGTGATCCAGTTTTTTGACGAACGGCGCGGCGAGATTGGCGGCGGCGCCACGCCGCAGGAGGCGTACGAAGATCTGCTCCGGTTGCTGTCCGAACGCAGAGACCGGCTTTAGGGTCCGCTGCCTGCCTGCGTGTGGCGCGCCAGAGCGGCGCTTCGACAGCGGGAGACGCCGTAGGGCTGAGCCGTCAGCGGTGATTGCTACGGCTAGGGTCCGAGGTCGGGGTAGGCGGGGGCGGGGGCGTCTTGGCGGTCGGTGTCCACCGGCGTTCCAGATAGCTGAGCCCGGCTGCTGTCGGCGTGGCCCTGCCGGTGCGGTCTACCTTCTCTGCATGGTCGAGCGAGTCGAGCCCTATCAGCTACCGGGAGATCCTGGTCTGCGATAGGAGCCGAACGACCCCGGCGCTGTGTTGCTTGTCGACGACTCCGACCGGGTTGTGTCGGCGCAGCGTGCGCATCCCGACGATGGCGACGAGCGTTTTGTGGTGCTGGTCTAGGAGGGTGCCGTCCACGCTCAGATGGGCTTACCGAACGATGAGGCACTGTGGGCGGGCGTCGTCGTTGACAGCGCCCTCGTCGACCAGCTCAGCGGAATGTGTTCGCCGCTCAGCCCGCTCGCGAACAACTTGACGCATGACCTCGTGACTTCCAAGGAGAGCTTGGTCGAGGTTGTCGCTGCGACGGTGCGTAGCCAGAGGGTTGAGGCCGTGGACGGGCACGCTGCGGCGCTAGCGTGCTAGCAAGGTCGAAGGCAGTTATGTAGCCAATCCAGAACGGTCGAGATCCGTCAGGCAACATCACCCGCGCGCGCAGCCCAACGTGTAATGCCCCATTCGCGCTCGCTGGGTAACGGGGTAGCACAGCTTTTGGCCCGTATCACGCGACAGTTCAAACAGTTGGACTTAGGGTGACAGGAGCGACCCTGACTATCTCAGACGGCGGCGTTCGGCTTCGTCGAGAAGTGGCCCAGTTGCCTTTCTGACTGCTTGCGTGAGCTCAGCGCCGCGGGCCATCGTCGCACGCGCGTCCGCGTCCAAGCGCTCCGCTGATCGGTCCACGAGTTGCACGAGCTCTAGCCGCCATTCAATCTCGGCCAGGAAGTCTTCGAACGCTTCGAGATAGTCGAGCAGTTGCTCGTCGCTGAAAGGCGACAAATTGGGGGTCTCTGGCAGATGCGAGCGGATCGCGACCCACTCGTCCCATTGATCACTGAGGGGGTCCTTCGGGTGGTTCACGCGGCGTCTCCCCAACATCAACTTGAGATCTAATGGACGGGGTTGTCGTCCGGGGTCGTTATCGACCGCCTAGCAACCTAGGTACAGGCTCGTCCGTAGCAATCTTGTCGTGGCCGCGGTGCAGGGTCTGGATGACAGCATGTCCGGCACAGACGGGACTGCTGCACGGATCTGCGGCATCTGCGATTACTCGACTATGGGTCAGCCTGGAAGAGGGGTCGGCGGTCTGTACTCAACCCCGTCGCCGCGGTGCGTGAAGCGGCGCGTCGCCGGTTCATCGAACTCCAGCGCAAGGCATGCCCGAGACCTTCATGGCGCTGCTGGCGTCCGGCATCGTGCGTGGCCCCACCACGCCGGATGAGCTGTTCAGAGCCCATGAACTGGCGCTCTGGCCTGCCCCTGCTGGGCGGCTTGCACCGAACCGCTGGAGCGCAACTGGAGAATCCAACCGACGTACAACTGCGTCGAACAGGGCTCAACGGAGTTGTACTACACCGCTCCACCGCAGCTCACGGCGAAACAAGCGTCTGAGCTGCGCGAACGTATCGGCGCCGTCCGTCCTGGAAGATCGAGGGTCCAGGTGGCACGGATTTGCCTCTGACCTGCGGCGTTGGTGCTGACCCCCACACTGATCTGGAGTTGGCTCGAAACAGGGTCGGGACCGTGTCCTGGGCATGGTCCTCGCTGACAAACTTGAAACCCTGTCCGCAGGGCGCCTTGCGGACAAACCCCGCCAATTTTGACATTTCCAAAGGTGGGCGGCGAGGCCGGTCGGCTCAGGCGTCTGGCCTGACGCGAGTCGCCGGGATGGCGGTCTGGGCCGCTGCGGCGGCGAGAGCGGTTGCCCTTTCCTCCGGCCGAGTGAGGCAAAGGCGACGAAGCTCGGTCGGTAGTAAACGTGCCGTGTAGCTCCTAGCCGGAGTCCCTCCAATCGACCCAGTCCGATTCACAATGTCGGTGATCCCGGAGCGTGGGACGGCCATAGGTCAGCAATTGATCGAGGCGGCCATAGGGCTCATCGTCGTCGTCCGGCCATGGGACTTGCTTCCCGCTTGAACACTCCAAAGCCTTAAGAGGACTTGATGGTCAGCATGTCGCCCCCTGCGGTGCGCGTAGATGTGACGGTCACGGTCTGTGCTGAACCGCTGTGGTTGAGGGCGGCGTATCTAGCGGTGAAGGTGCCGCTGCGGCTAGTTCCGCGGGCCACGTAGAGCCGGGAGCCGGTGTCGACGACGACCGTGCAGGGCATGGGATAGGGCGCCGGCGTGCCGTACAGGTTCGGTGAGCTGTGGGCGTAGAACAGGCAGGTGGCTGTCACAACAACGTTCCCGGACGCTGCCTGGACGTTGGAGCCGTGTCCGAAAAAGTCGACGGTTTGATAGGCCACCGCTCCCGTTCCAGCGTCGCTCGGAGCCGGCTCGGTTATGAACTTGGGGGAGCTGCTGATAATGCCTTCGGCGTGCCACACCGCACCGGCGGGGATGGGGTCACCGCAAGTCGGCAACTGGCTAGGTTCGGCCATGATCGGCAGATGCGGGTGGGAGCCGCAGTCTAGAGCGGCCCTCTCGACGCTCCGTCGAAACGAGAACTTGGCCGGTGCTGCCGTCGCCGGCGAGACCGGCGTGAGGCGGGCCTGGCTGTTCCCCGCCGACTGCGCCACACCGAGGACGATGCCTGTAGTACCCGCCAGAGCAAGCGCGGCTGCTGCAAGCGCTCCGGCGCGTCTGCGTCGGACGGTGCGCCGGCCGCGTCGCAGGGCGGCTTGATAGTCGATGCCTTCTGGGCGCGCACGGCCCGCCTGCACGGAAAGGTGTCGGCGGAGCTCAGATTCGATCATGCCTCGGTCCAGTTCTCCCTGGCTGCCGTCGATCGCCGCAGCGTCTCGAGCGCCTTTGTGGTCTGGCTCTTTACGGTGCTTGCTGAACAGCCCAGCAGACTGGCTGTGGTTGCGATGTCGAGATCTTCGAAGTAGCGCAGCACGACAACGGCCCGTTGCCGAGGGGGCAGCAAGCACAAGAGACGGCTCGCCTCGTCGCGTTCGTCCACGCCTGTCTGCGCCGCAGGAGCAGCCACCTCCGGCACGTCGCCGAAGTCTTCGACGACGCGTCGGCGCCGGTGCTCACGAACGAAACTCGTGTACAGGATGCGGCGCGCGTAGGCGGACGGGCTTTCCGCGCACTGGACTCGTTTCCAAGACACGTAGATCCGAGTGAGCGCGGTCTGAACCAAGTCCTCGGCGTGACCGTGATCGCCTGTCAGCAGGTACGCCGCAGCCGCTAAACCTCTGGCCTGCGCCGAAGCGAATGCCAGGAAGTCCTCGTCGCGGTCCACATTACCTATGAGACCAACACTTCAGGCAAAAGTTGCCACGATGCGCTCAAGCGACACCAGGGAAGACATGCAGAGGCCGCGCTTGGCTCTGACCATCGGTCAGTACGTCGCGCAGTTCCCGTCGATGACGTCCTTGGGCAGCCAGCCTCGCTCGTTGCTCTCGATGTCCCGCTGGCCGCTCGCTCCCAGGTGGAGGGCGGCGTCATCCGCGCTGACGGAGGGCGCGTTCCCTTAGGCCCCGGGTCACGTGCTTCCGAAGCGTCCCGTCCGGCCACTTCTTCCAGACCTTCCGCCGCTTTCCCGCCATCCGCTGCTCGGCCGCATCGGCCGTCGCTTCGTCGGGGCCGCCCGTAGCACTTTAACAGTGCTTGCCGGTCCGCTTGCCGGTTCGACCTGTTCGCAGATCGTTTGCGCAAAGGGATTGTCTTACGAGACGCCTTGTAGTTCTCACCGTAGATGTTCCGCCGGTAACGCTCGTAACTCAAAGCCTTCTTCCGATGCGGCGCCAGCCGCCGACGGCCAGGATGCATTTATCGAGTATGCCGCTGACGCCGATCGCCGTTGTCCCCGTAGGCTCCATTGCGTTGGTCGATTGGGGTGTCCGCGAGACTCGGCCGATGACCTATCGCCGTTCGTCTGGGTTCACCGGCTTCCGCTTCCGCGTGAGGTGATCGCGGTCCGCTGGTACCTGCGCTACGGCCTGTCCTACCGCAACGTTGAGGAGTTGCTGGCCGAGCGCGGTAACCGCGTTCACGTCACCGTCTACCGGTGGGTGCAGCGGTTCACGTCCGACTTCACCGAAGCTGCCTGGCCCTGCCTGCGGATACCGGGTGACCGCTGATTCGTCGATAGACCTGCGTTCGGGTGGCGGGCCGCTGGACCTACATGTATCAGGCGGTTGATCAGCACGGCCAGGTCATCGACGTCATGATCAGCGTCCGCCGCGACCTGGCCGCAGCCAGACGATTCTTTACCCGGGCGCTCGCAGTCGGTACGCGTCCCGTCGAGGTGACGACCGACCGGGCGGCCGCCTGTCCGCGGGTGCTGAACAAGCGGCTTCCGGCTGCGCTATACGTCGTCGAGCAATACGCCAACAACCCGGTCGAAGCCGACCACGGTCGGCTGAAGGCGCGGCTTCGCCCGATGCGCGGCCTGCGCCGACTCAGGTCCGCCCAGACGGTGTCGGCCGGACACGCTTTCGTGCAGAACGTACGCCGCGGCCACTACGAGATTGCCACCGACGAACCTCCGCATGACCGACTGCGCTTGGCATTCGAACTGCTCGTGCGGACCATCTGAGGGCAGGCCCTGACGGGTGGGTCGCGCCGTCAACCGCCGAACGCAACGGAGCCATGGCGACATCAGGACTGCAACGATGCGGCCGCGGAGACCTTCGGCAGCTGGCGGTTTCGTGTGCCGCAGCCTCTGCGGCCCGCCGATCTGCCAGCGCCGGGCATGATCAGCAATCCGATGGCGAGCGTGCCGGTTGGTGCTACTGACTTTGGGAGAAGAAGCGCCAGAATCTTTCGGCTGCTGAGGTTTGGTCGCCGTGGTGGGAGGGTCCGCTGCCGACGTCGGTGATTAGTGCCCAGGTGGAGCCGATCGGCAGGTTCTCGCCTTCGTTGTAGGTGCTGGGTAGTTGGACGGTGCGCCCGAAGGCGCCGTCGAAGAGGGGGGAGTTGCCGCCGGCGATTGGGACGATGCTGTCGTGCGGTGAGTGGATGTGGATGATGCGTACCGGCGTGGTTGTGCGCACGGGCATGTCGAGGACACTTTCGAGTTCGCCTGCGGCAGCGAAAACGTTTGGTGCGGTGGTTGCGGCGTGAACGGCCATGAAGCCGCCGTTGGACCAGCCTTCGATGTAGACGCGGGTCCGGTCGATCGAAGTCGTGTCTGCGATGCGTGTGACAATTTTGGTGAGGTAGGCGACGCCGTCGTAGGCGGGGACGTTGCTGCTGTTGGGGCCGGTGTACCAGATGCGTTCGGCGTTCGGGGCGGGGACGTAGGCGACGGCAAAGCCGTTGTGTTCGGCGAGTTGGTCCTGGCCTTGCACTGTGACGATGCCGGCGAGATCGTGGCCGCTGGCGCCGAGCACGATGACCAGGGGAATCGCCTTGCTGCTGGTGCTGCGGTGCAGCTGGTAGGCGCCTGTGGACACCGTGGTCCAGGAACGCGAATCAGCGTCGACCCGGGACGCGTGGGTCGTTACGGGCTGAGCGCCTCGTGAGCAGCTTGCGATGGTCGCCGCAATGACAACTCGGGCAGCGACGCGCGGGCCGATACCGGCGGGACGCCGCCGTCGGCCCAGCCGTTCCAGGGTTTGCGACGGCGTCTGCCGCCCTGTGCCGATGGCGGCTCTTTCGGGCAAGGGCGTGCCTTTCGCTCGTGGGGACATCTACCTGTTAAGACGCCACCGACACGGTGGATGGTTGGGTCGTCTAGCCTGGTAATTGACTGAGACATTGGTCCTGCGGATTAAGTCGGTTCACGATCCGGTAGCGCGGTCACAGGCGAGTCAGGTCTGCTGGCCTGACCGCGTCTTGGGTGGGCTCGGGCGACGCCGGGAGTCAGCTGTTCGGGCAGCGGGTGTCAAACGCATGTGCGACGGATGAGCAAAGAAGGTTACGTCAATCTGCCAGTGCCCTTTGGAAAGCACGACTGGTACAACCTGTCGCGTTGCGCCGCCCCCGATATGCGGGCCTCCCCACGTCGTGGAGAGTTTGGCCAGGGCGTGCGTTCGGTCCAGGTAGGCAATGTCCTCAATCTGAGCGACGTGGGTTGTCAAAGCAAGCGTCGAATTTGCGGCAGCAACATGGTCGAAGTAGTCTGCGAGACTTCCGCTGTCGGTCACGCTCTTGAGCCGGTTAGCTGCCGGACTTTGACCGTCGAAGACTGACCGCAATGTCTCCTTGATGGCCCGGTCGGCTACTGGTTCATTCGTCGGCGTCTCCGGTGGTTCGTTCACCTCCGCAGCGTTCGCGACTCGCCGGATGACGTCTGACGTCCAGTTGCCGGTCAGGGCGACGCTGACGGTCGATCCTTCTGTGGTCCAAGTCATTTGATACGTCAACGCGTCCGGTTCACCTTCGTAATACGGCCGAGATTCGAGCAACGCGCTGCTTGTCCCAAAATTTATCCAGGCAACGCGGTCACGTGACGCCCGGCTCCTCGCATCTAAGTCTTCGGTAAAGTTACGAGTGACCGATAGTGTCACCCGCTGATAGACGAGTCGATCAAACGACGGCGGCTCTCTTGAATAGGTGACGGTCAGCTGCTGGTGACCGTTGACTTGGCCGAATCCGTAGGCGACTACGTACGTCGCCTGGGAGGCAGCCGGGCGAGTCCGACTCCGCCGACACCTTCGAACGCTGCCTGTCTATTAGTGGTCATGTTCGCCGGCGGCAGTTGCGCCGGGGCGAGTCGACTGACGTCCCGTCCCGGCGGAGACGCCCAGAAGATCGACAGCCCCGCGGCGACTGAGACCACTGCCAGGGCGGCGGCAGCACCCTGGATACGCCGACGGCGGCGCACGGCACGAATGGAGGCCTCGGCAGCGGCGTCCGGCGAATGGACGTCCACCACCATCGCTGCCAGCTTCGAGCTCCTTGGCTGACAACCATGCGATCGTGTCCGGGAGTCTTAGGATGTATGACCGACGACGCGGCGTTCGAGCGCTTCGTCGCCGATCACAGTCCGGCGCTGCTGCGCTCGGCTTACGCCCTCACCGCCGACCGCGGCCACGCCGAGGACCTCGTGCAGGCAGCCCTGATTCGCACCTATCGGCATTGGGACCGAGTCATCGGCGCCGACAGTCCTTTCGCCTACGCACACCGCATACTGTTCACGACGTATCACAGTGGCCGCCGTCGCCGCCGCGTCCGAGAAGTCTTCGGGACGAGGTTCGACGCCCCCATAACGGCACCGCACCCTGAGCTCGACGAGCGAGACCGCATCGAGCGGTCCCTGCAGGAACTCACCCCCGGCCAACGCGCCGTTGTCGTCCTGCGGTTCCTTGAGGACCGAACCGTCGAGGACACCGCTCATCTACTCGGGTGCTCGGTCGGCACCGTCAAGAGCCAAACGGCGCGGGCGATCGCGCGGCTACGGCTATCGACCCAGCTGCATCCGGACGAGGCGAGGTAGCCATGCACACTTCGCAGATTCGCGCAGCCCTCGAGGCGCGGATGGACGCCCACCCAGCACCACCGATGGACGGCCGAGTAATCATCGATCGCTCTCGGACGCAGCGGCGCGCACAACGGCTTGCTCTCGCGGCGGTTGCTGTCCTCGCCGCCGGCGGTGTCGCCGCCGCGGCAACGGCAACAGTGACGGCCAGCAGCGGACCCGCGGTCCTTGTACCAGCCGCCAGCCCAACGCCGCCGGTGACAGCCGTGAACCCACTTAAAGTCTCAGTGAAGCTGCCGGGCGAAGGCGCGCGGCTCGACCCGGCCGGCCTGCCTCCCGCCACCGTCGCTGCGGCCCAACGGTTCCTCGATAACGACAAGAGCTGGCCACTCACCGGGCCGAAGGCAACAACCGAAATCGTCTACGGTCTTTTGACAATCGATGACCCCGGTATCTTCCAGCAATCTCAAGAACTTAAGGCGGAACCATTCGGACGAACGCTGACCCGGTACCCGGTTGTCGTTATCATTCACGGCACACCGTGGCCCGACGCCGGTACGACCCTGATGGCGTACACGGTGCTCGATCCGACAACCGCGACACCGCTGTACGCCTTCGGCCAAAATGCCGCGCTTTGGGCACCGACCGAAACTCCGAATTCCCCCGGTTACTACCTGCCAGAGATTAAGTCGGCGACGCAGGGGATCACGAAGACGAATGGCCCGTTACCGCCAAGCCGCTTCCGGGCCACCACCAAGTGGGTCAAAGACTTGGGCTACCAGAAACAACTCGGACGGCATGCCTACATCACGGTCTACGCCGGCACCGATTATGGGTTCTACCAAAACAACCCTAACCCGTACGCCGCGGTCGTCATTGTCCGTCCCGCCTATATGACAGGTCCGGACTCCTCCAACAGCCGTTACGTGGTGACAGGTCCATTCCGCGGTGACGGCAGCAAATATAGCGGGGCGCTGACGATCACGGGCGCCGTGACGGACGCGCACGGACACACTGTCTTGACTCTCCGATTGTCGGGGACGGGTGAGACGTTCAATATGTCCGGAGACGGTGATGATTCTAGCCCGACGCCCGTCGGCGGAAGTCGATGACCCGAGCGAGGCCTGGCAGGCCTTCAGAGACACCCGCGTCGCCCATAACACCGCACCAGGTGCCTCACCCGCCGGCTGCGGCGATCTGGCTGATGAGGGCGTCAGTAGTGCGAGTGAGCGTGACGATGTGGCGGGGCCCCGGTAACAGATTCGGGCCGAGTGGGAGTCGATCAAGTATCGGTGCAGAGAGCAGTACAGACCGCATGAGGTTCGTGGCCCGGCAGTTAGCCCTAGCGGCCATGCGGAAGATGTCAAGCCGTCTGAGACAAGATCGCGTTAGTTGTTCTGTATGAGGGCCTCTTTGCTGGGCTGGTTGATGCAGGCGGCGGCGGGCAGCTTGGGTGCTACGGGTCGGCGGTGCCGGAACCGGCTGGGGTTTGCGTCGTAGGCGGCGTGCAGCGTCGCCTGACGCTGTTGACGGACTTTGCTGGCGGTGCCGAAGTGGACCGATGCGGGGGTGTGCAGCCCGATGCCGCTGTGCCGGTGCTCGTGGTTGTAGTAGGCGAAGAACGTTTCGCAGAACGCGCGTGCGTCGGCCAGGCTGCCGAAGCGGCCGGGAAAGGCCGGGCAGTACTTCAAGGTCTTGAACTGGGCTTCGCTGAACGGGTTGTCGTTCGACACGTGCGGCCGGCTGTGGCTGCGGGCGACGCCCAGGTCGACGAGCAGCTGCGCGACCGGTTTGGACGTCATCGAGGTGCCTCGGTCGGCGTGCAGGCTGTCTGGCGCACCATGGATTTGCGCAGCCTGCTCGATGAGGGTTTTGGCGATGTCGGCGTTTTCGCGGGCGGCGGCGGTCCAGCCGACGACGTAGCGGCTGTAGATGTCGATGATGACGTAGAGGTCGTAGTAGACGCCGCGCTCGGGGCCGCGCAGCTTCGTGATGTCCCACGACCAGGTCTGCCCGGGTTTGGTGGCCATCAGCTCCGGCCGCGCGCGGGCGGGGTGGGCCGCTTGATCGCGGCGATCGCCGGCTTGTCCGATCAGCCGCAGCAGCCGGTGCATTGTGCTCATGGAGGCCAGGTAGACGCCTTCGTCGAGCAGCGTTGCCCAGGTCTGTGCGACGGACTTGTCGCAGAACCTGGGCCGGTCAGTACCGTGATGATCTGGT
This sequence comes from Frankiaceae bacterium, assembly GCA_965199805.1. Lineage (GTDB taxonomy): Bacteria > Actinomycetota > Actinomycetes > Frankiales > Frankiaceae > DATAZK01. The sequence goes on from CBDATO010000001.1 coordinate 3,489,555, forward strand.
CCTGCTCGGCGGGTGACAGTGCGTTCGGCGGCAAGGCCCGAGGTGCGCGTTGCGCCGGCACGAGCGGCACCGGTTGGCGGTCGCGGTAGTGACTGGCCCGCGGCTTGCCCAACAATGCACACGCCGTCGCGGTTGAGGTCTGCTCGGCCAGCAGCAGCACCGCCGGGGTGATTACGGCTTCGACCGCGGCTCGGTGTCCGCGCTCTCGGAGAGCATCTCCAAGAGCGCGTGTGCTTTTCCCACGATCTCCAAAGCGGCCCTGGTCTTGGCCAGCTCCCGTTCGGCCCGCTCGGCCCGGGCCTTCAGCTTGGCGTTGTCGACCTGCTCAACGGTCTTCTTTCCCGGCCGGGCCGCCGGAGCGAGACCGTTCAAGGCGCCGCTGTCACGGGACTTGCGCCACTCGGAAAGATGCGAGGAGTACAGCCCCTCGCGACGCAGCAACACGCCACGGGCCGCCGGGTCGGCAGCCTCGTACTCAGCCAGGATGTCGAGCTTGTACTTCGCGGTGAACGACCGCCGTCGTGGCCGGTCCGAACGGGGGCTCATCGCCTAATCTTTGACCGAGACGGCGAGCAGATCTGCAGCGGTGAGAGTCAACGTGATCAACCTGTTCTCGCCCTGTGCGGAGGGAGAAGGTGCTACCGAAGGTGTCTCACATCAGCCTGACGCACAGGGATCAGCCGCCTCGCCGCGTGAACAACGTGTCCGGTCAGAACAGCTAGCTGCAGGTTTGCGCGTATACCGGGTCTGTTCGGAGTCCGGAGAGCTGGCTGACATTGGCTTCCGTGGACTTCACGTGGACTTAGTGACGCACACTGACGGACAACGGGTCTGAACAACACGATGAGCGGGACGTGCTCGGCGAAGCTCCCGTTGGTTGCGTTGAGCTCACCGACCCCGAAGGTGGTCAGCAAGGCCGCGCATCGGGCCATAGGCATCGGCGGCGTAACCGGCATTGAGGGGGACAAGGCCCACGTCAGCTGGTGAACGTGAGTTTTACATAGCCATTGCCGCCAAGGCCCCCGTCGTTACTGATGACGGGCGAGTCGGCGTTACCCGTGACCCGGGTGCCACCTGCACCACCACCACCGCCGCCTCCGCCGCCGGTGCTCCCGCCGGTGCCACCGCCGCCGCCACCGACACCGCCCCCGCCCCCGCCGGCGCAGCCGCCGAGGTTGCTGCCGTTGCTGCCGTTGCCCCCGAGACCGAGGGTGTTGCCTGTTCCGGGGGCCCCAGGGGAACCTGCTTTGGGGCCGTGGCCACCGGCGGCCCCGGGCCCCGCAGCGGACCCTCCGTTGCCCCCCTGGTCGGTCAGCCAGGACGCACCGTAGTAGCCGCCACCGCCGCCGCCGCCTGCTACGACGATCACAGCCCCGTTGATCGCGACGATGGTCGCTGCGCCGCCCCCTCCGGCGTCTTTGCAGCCCGGGTTGCCACCGCCAGACGGCAGGGTTCCGCTCGAGCGGCCGGCCGTGCCTTTCGTTCCGGAGCTACCGATATCCATGGTGATCGTGTCCGTCGGCGTGACTCGCCAGGTAGCGGTGATCGCGGTGGGTGTACCGCCGCTGCCGTTGGAGTCACCACCGCCGCCACTGACCGTCGTGATCTGTGCCCGGGCATATCCCCTGGGAACATTGATGCTTTGCACCTTGCCGTTGTAGGGGTACAAGAAGACGGACGGGTCAAGACTGGGCTTGGTGTCGGCAAGCAGCGGACCCAAGCTCTTCCCAGCGGCTGCTTTCTGTGGCGCCGAGGATGTGCAGGCGACGCAGGTAACTGCCGCCAGCAGGCCGGCGGTTGCTACCGACAGCACGCGAACGGTCGAAGGCCGTGGCGAAGAGGCAGGATCGTTTGTCATTGCTTCACTTCCTGGGCGTCTTGGTGTTGGTCGGATTGACGGACGATGGGTGAGGTGGGTTGTGACAGATCAGCGATCGTTGATGAAGAGGTTGCCGTTCGTGGTGTAGCCCTTGCCGATCTGACAGATGGCGCTCACGACAGTGGGTGGCTGGTGCAGGCAGCCAGCGGTGTTCCCCTGCACGCGGGGAACAATGAACCGGGCTTCGATCAGCTGACCCCTGCCGGCGACCGTGTAGGTCAGGTCGACCCACCCGCCGGCGATGGAGTTGCTGACGTAAGTGGCGGCACCATCCTGGTGAGGATTCAACGCGAGGAGCGGCGTGCCGGTGCAGTCGCGGTCTCGTTCATGATGGCCTCCTAAAGGGAGTTCGAATGGGTTGCTGGTGCCAGCCTCGTGGCCCGCTGCCCCCCGGTCTGCAGTAGCGCACTACTGCATTGGCGGTGGCCGTACTGAGGCGGTTACGGCCCCCACGCTCCGGTCACTGTTGCGATAACCGTGGCGTTTGCCGTATGGCCGTGACTCAGTTGTAGGACGTGGAGCGTTGCCCTGACCCTGGGAGGAATTCACAGTCGGTGATGGCCACAGCCGTACAGCGTCGACCGACTCGCCTCGCCTAACTTGCGGTAAGCCTGCCAATTCTTCCTAGGGTCGCTGCGCTCGCGGGCAGCTAGACAGGCTTCACAGCGCCAGAGCGAGCCCGTCACATCGGATGGCAGCAGCCGCGAAGGCCATTTCCGGAAAGCCGCGTGCCATGAACTCTCAGAAGATGCTGCTTAGCCTCACGCCATGGTTGCTGTTCAGCGTCATGGTCCATCGGGTGGGCGCCCAGGCAGCTGGAGTTGCCGCGCTTGTGGCCGCAGCTCTGGCTGTCGCGCTGCTTGTCAGGGACAGCCAGCACAGCCGCGTGAAGATCATCGACGTTGCGGGCGTGCTCACGTTCCTCGGGCTGGCGGCGGTGTGTTTCACCGGCGGCAGCGCGCGGACTGACTGGGTCGCCGACTACGGTCGCGGCAGCGCCGCCGCTGTGCTGGCCGTTGTCATGCTTGTCTCCAGCGTGACCGTTCCTTTCACCGCGCAGTACGCCCGCGATTCCGTTCCATCCAGCTACTGGCGCACCCGGGAGTTCCGTTCGGTGAACCGGCGCATCAGCGCTGCGTGGGGCGGGCTCGTCTTGGTGATGGCAGTGGGGCACCTGCTGGCAGGAAAGCTTGATCCCGCCACCGCGCCCGTCGCCGGCTCGCGCCCCATCGATCTGATCCTGAACTGGCTGCTTCCCATCGGATTGATCATCGTGGGGACGAGTTACACAAAGTCGGCCGCCGCTGGCCCTCAGGCGCAGGGCGCGTCCTACCGAGAGAGTGTCGAGCAGTGAGGGCCAAGCCCGCGGGACTGTGCATTTCTCCCAGTGCGGAGCGAGGTGAGCCACTCCAAAGCAGTCCTATGATCAACTCTGCAAAGCAAGCCGCTATGGCGTCAGCCTCCAGCCGGAGATCGCGGTGCCTTTCGGTCATCGCCACGGCGGTCGCCACCGTGGCAGCGGGAGGCATGGTGGGCTGCAGCAGCTCAGCCAGGTCAGCCTCACCCGGCACGCCTTCCCCGTCCCAGACCCCGACGCGAGTCCCTTCGCCGAGGTCCTCGGGCGTCTCCGGCGCCATCATGGTTTCGAACAACAACCTGTATTGCCCGCTGCTGGTTGCCGGTCAGCAGCCGCGGGTGGCTTATGGGGCCACCGTCAACGGATGTGTCGTCAAGCCCAGAACGATGTGCCGTAACGCCCAGCTCGCGGGCGCCATGCTGCGCGGTGGTCTGTTCGACTACGCAAATCTCAGCGGGGCCGACATGTCAGGAGCGACGCTGGCCCTTGCCGCGTTCACTGACGCCCAACTCGCCGGTACGGACATGAGTCACACCACCCTCATCGAGGTTCGCGGGCGGATCTCACCGGCGCAACGTTCTGCAATGCGCTGATGCCGGATGGTTCGGTTCGCAGCCCCACAAGGGTTTGTGCCCGAGGCAGACGACTCCCTCCAGCGAGGGCAAGCCGATCCGTTGCCATCGAACAACGTCTTTTTCGGTGCGATCAACGCTTGTTAACGGCAAGCAGCTTCCCGCCGGGAGCTCATTGCACGGATGCAAGATCCAGGCTTACACGACGTGTCCAGGCGCCAAGCTCGCTGACGCGGACCTGCAAGGCGGTTTCCTCGGTTACGCGAGCCTGAATGGCGCGGACCTGTCGGGAGACAACTTCTACCTCGGCAGCATCGTGTTCGGCAGAGCTAGCGGCGCCAACTTCGAGCGCATCCAACTGGGAGGGACGTCAGCCGTGAACGCCACCATGGAACGGTCCTCGTTCGACAAGGCAGAGTTGAACCTGACCAACCTGGTCGGCGCTCACCTGCGTGATGCTCACTTCACGGAGGTGGACGGCAGGCTCGCCAGCTTTCCGACGCTGACCTGCGTGGGGCCGATTCAACCGGTGCAGACTTGAGTGAAGGGTCGCTCGCAGTCTGAGCGGGGCCACCCTGCGCAACGCAAACCTGACAAAGTCCACGCTCCTTGGGGCCAACCTGGCCGGAGCCGACCTGACAGGGGCGACGTATTGCAACACGCTGATGCCCCACGACACGGTCAAGAACCCATCATTGAACGGTTGCACCTGATCGGCGGGACCGACGAGGTCGTGGCCGGCAGCGAGAAGGGAAACCATGCCCACGCAGGATGACCCGTACGAATACGGCGCGGCGATGGCCGGCATCCATCAGGTGTTTCGTGACGCCGTGTCGCGAACGGGGCCGCTGGTCGCGTCGGTGGGGGAGAACCCCGGTCGTCGCGAACTGGTCGGCTCCTACCTGGACAACGTGTGGCAGTTGCTGCACGTCCATCACCAGGGTGAGGACAAGTACCTGACCCCGCTTCTGCTGGAGCGAGGCAGCGATGACGAGGTCGCGGAAGCGGCCCGCGTCGGCGATCAGCACCAGGCTCTCATGTCGCCGCTGGCCGAAGTGCAGGACAGGCTCACCGCCTGGTCGACTGGCCGCGCGCAATTTTCAGGCGACGCGCTGGTACGGGCGACTGATCAGCTGGCGTCGCCGCTGATGACCCACCTGGATAACGAGGAGCAGATCGTCGTTCCGCTCGCCATCCGTTATCTGGCTGCATCGGAGTGGAATCAGATGCCGCGCGACGGCCTGGTCAGTTTCACCGGCGACAAGCTGTGGCTGATCATCGGCCTCATACAGGAGCAGATGCCGGATGAACGGGTCGCGGTGATGAATGCCCACATGGCCCCTTCGGTGGCGCAGGCCTGGACTGCCTCCGGCCGGCAACGTTTCGCGGACGAGATGGCAACCCTCCGCAGCCAGGAATCACACCAAAACCGCTGACGGTGCTGGGCATATGGCGGGTCAGCGACCGCGCCGCAGGTCGCGGCGATCTGTGATCCCGAGCTTCCGCATCGCCCGGTATAGATGCGATTCGACCGTGCGGATGGACAGCACGAGTCGCTCGGCGATCTCGGCGTTGCTGAGGCCCTGGCCCGCCAGCGCCGTGAGTTGTTGCTCGCGTGCGGTCAGCGTGATGAGGGCATCGTCGACGCCTGAGAAGACCGGCGGGGGTGAGCCGCTGCCTCGGGCGTGCAACTCTCGGGCTCGGGTGGCGGCGCGGCGTGCCGAGTCGTTCTTTCCGCGTCGGCCGAAGGCATCAGAGGCGTGAGCGGCGGCCTCCACGGCGTAGCGCAGCGCGCCGATTTGCTCCATCTCATCGGCGACGGCCAGCAGGTCGAGCCCGTCGCCGGCGGCGAGCGCCCGAGCGTGGGCTGCTTAAACAGACACCAGCCGGGCGTCGCTGCGTCCGTCATGACGCTCCAGTTCGGCTACTAGCGTGCGGGCGGGTGCTCCGGCGCGCAGCGCCTCGTACGTCATCCTGGCAGCGTGAACCGGGCTCGGTGACAGCTCCTCAGCAGCGGCGAGCATCAACCGCCGGGCTCGGGCCGGATCACCCTGCGCGTGCAGGGTCCACGCCTGCGCGCGCACGACATAGGGCATCTGATGGCCGAGCGGCTCGGCATCACCGAGCCGAGCCAGCAGGCGCTGCTGCGCCTCTTCCACAACTGCGGGATCGGCCACCGGGTACTCGCGCTGACAGGCTAATTCGAGCTGCGCCGCCGCTATGACCGGCAGGAGACCGACCGGATCGTGGTGTTCGAGTTGCAGCTGCGATTCGGCCAGCAGAGCGCCCGCTTCGGCGTAGCGACCCGCCGCCTGACGGACGATGGCCAGCGAGTACGCAGCCTGGCCGGAGGCGGCGTGTTCACCCATTCGGACGCCCGCGGTGAGGGTCGCTGTCATCCACTCCTCCAGCGCGGGCCAGTCCTCGCCGGTCTCGACAACGATCCGGCTCCACAACGAAAGGGCAATGGCCTCATTGAGGTTTCGCAGCGGTGGGGTAGGTCTCGCGCGCGAGGCCAGCTCGAGTGCTTCCCGGGTACGGCCGCTGTAGAAGAAGTTGGCGAAGTGCACAGGCTGGAATTGGCCGCGTATGTCGGAGTCGACGTCCGCTCTCGACAGGAAGTCCATGGACGGTGTGACGTCGAGGCCAAGCCGATCGAAGGCCGCCACCCGAAGCTGCAGTGCCCCGACGCGATGCTGCCAATCGAGGTCGGGCCACCACGCCACCGCCCGCTCGAGGAGCGCCTTCAACTGTGCCGGCCGCCGCAAGCCCCACTGCACTACCTCACTCTGCTGCTCGAGGTATTCCCAGGCTTCCTGCGCCGTTTCGAGGTCGGGCTCGGCTTCGGCGAGGACGGTCGCGGCTTCGGTGAACTGGCGCCGCACCGTATGCGCGCGAGCTAGCAGTAGCCGCGCCTCGAGTGACTGGTCGGCCTGCAGTGCGAGCTGGGCCAGGGTCGCGGCGAAGCTTGGGTCACCGGTTACGACGGCAACCCGGCCGGCCTGCAGAGCCAGCTCGGTGGGGAGCGGCTCTTGCGCGTCGAGCAGCCAGCGAGCCAAACGCAAGGCGTCCTGCTGGCCAGGGGATTCACGCGCGCGCAGGAGCTCGACCAGACGCAGTCGTATATCGCGAGCGCGAAGCGTGCCGAGCGCGGCACGGACGACCTCGCCGTAGAGCGGATGCGCCAGCCGCACGTCGGCGCCGGCTGACGGACGATCGAGGCTGATGAGACCCCGCGCCTCGGCACCCGACAACGCATCGCTGCCAACGAGCGTCAACAGCTCGGCGAGCCGGAGCGGTTCACCGAGCGACAAGAGGTCCAGCACCTGCTGCTGCGAATCCGGCAAGCCCGCCATGCGTGCGGAGACCAGCTCTGACAGCGATGCGCTCACGGGCGGCCGGGTAGGCAGCTGCCATAGGCCGCTCGTGCGGTGCAACGCTCCACCGGCGACTGCCCCGAGTACCAACTCGCGCACGTAGAGAGCGTTGCCACGGCTGGTGGTCCAGACCCAATGGAGCGTCGCGCGGTCGACCGCTCCGCCGACGATGCGTTCGGTCATCGCCGCGGTCTCGGCCTCGGTGAGCACCCCGAGTTCGATACGCAGCGCACCGGCGTCTTTCCACAGTGAGGTGATCGCATCCGGGGTCGGTTCGCCGCTTCGTATCGTTGCGACGACGAAGGCGGCACCGGCCGTTGCGAGCTGGAGAACCAATGTCGCCGAAATCGGGTCCAGCCATTGAGCGTCGTCGACTCCCAGCACGAGCGGCCGCCCTCCCGCTCGCGCTTTCAAGGCCTGGACGCTTCGTTGCAGGAGCTCGAACGGATCGTCGGACCGGACCTCGGCTGGTATCAAGGCGGTGAATGGCCCGAGCGTCAGACCCGTCGAGCTGCGGGTCGCCTGCACCCAGCCAGCCACTGCGGTATCGCGTGCGGAGGCGAGAACTTCCCGGGCCAGCCTGGATTTGCCCACGCCCGACGGGCCGTGGATGACGATGCCGGAACGCGCATCGGCACGAGCGCGCGCGATCTGCTCAAGTTCAACCCCACGACCGACCAGCGGCCAGGAAGGTGCCCCGGCCACTAGTGGCTCATGCCGATGTCTGCTCCGTCCGCAACCACCAGACGTCAACCTCGCGGTCGATCACCGGGTTGTGCACCTGTCGCGCGATGCTCATGCCGAGCTTGCCGGCTACCCGTTGAGAGCGCTCATTGTCGGGGTGGATGATAGATAGGATGTCGCTCAGCGCCAGTCGGCCGAACGCGTCGTCTCGAGCCGCGGTCGCCGCTTCGGTGGCGAGCCCTCGTCCCCAGCACTCCGGATCCAGTCGCCAGCCAAGCTCAGGTACGGAGCCGGCCGCGGACAGGAACGGCGGTACGTGCGCTAGCCCGGTGAAGCCGAGGAAGCGTCCGCGTTGACCCGCCTCGAGCGACTCCAGCGCCCAGGGCCCGAAACCGTGGGCCTGCCAGTGACCGACCATCAGGTCGTAAAAACCTGCCACCGCCGCATCGTCCACCGGGCGGTTGAGGTATCGGCCAACCTCGGTATCCCGGTTGATCCGCGTCATCTCTGCGGCGTCTGCAGGCTGCCAGCGGCGGAGCAATAGACGTTCGGTGCGTAGCTCGTCCACCGCTTCAGTGTTACGCAGTTCGGCGCATGCTGCGGGGTCATTGCTACTCATCGCAGGCGTGCCGGGGCCGCGACGGCGAATGCCTCACTGTCATGGCCAACCGCCGGTGCGTCAGCGGGTTGCAGGTAGTTCTCCAGCCAGTCGAAGATTCGCGTTTCGCGATGCGCCGAGCCGAGCGGCTCACAATGGCGGCCTGCGCCGTCATCCGCGGAGAAAGAGGCCAGCTGCTTGACCCCGGGGAGTATGTCGTAGAGCCGCCGTGATTGTCCCGGCCAGAATTGCTCCCCCTCCGCTTCGGTGATCAGCAGCGGCGTCTTGATATCCATCAGCTCCTGGCCCAACCGGTACCTACTTACGGCGCGGTAGAGCTCGAACCGCGAGTCGTTGCCCCGGCCGTAGGGCTCACCCCAAGAGCGGAGCATCGCCGACATCGCCGGCGAGAAGAGCTCTGCGAGGCGCATCTCGCGATCGAAGGCCTCCCGGTCGTCGTCATCAAGTCGGGCTCGCATGGTGGGCGACAGTGCAACTCGCCACGATGTGCCCACGTCGATGACTCCAGGGTCGACGACGGCAGCGGCGAGCCGGTGCTCGAAGGCCAGCGCCCGCGAGACGCAGTAGCCGGCCTGACCGACACCGATCACCGCCGTCCGGGCCGACTCGACGTCGGGACGGGTCAGCAGGGTGTCCACGACGGGGGTGAGTACCGCCTCCCAATCCGAGCGGGACGACAGGTGGTGTTCGACGAGGGTTGACTGTTGACCCGGGCCATCGAACGTCATCCAGTGGTAGCCCCGGTCGCCGGCAGCCGCCCCGCCCTGCGTCTACATGTGGGAGGTAGCACCGTCGCCACCGTTGCTCATGATGATCAGCGGCCGACCTTCCCCGGGGCAGGCGTCAGGTGCCCGGAAGAAGTAGCCCGGCAGCGTCGTGCCCTCATAGGGGATCGCGATGCGCTCGCCGGGCACCGAACTGAGATCAACGATGTTTTCCCAGCATTGACGCTGGCGCCGCCAGAGGTCGAGCCGGCGTTCGGGTTCGCTGGAGTGCCAGATTCTGGTCAGCGCGGTCGCGTAGTAGGTCGCGGCCCGCCGGTAATGCGCCAGAGCGCTGCTGCGGCGCCCAGCCCGGTGCGCTTGCACAGCAGCCGACCAGACAGCCCCGCCGGTTGCGGTCCATTCGTGCAACCACGAATCGGCGTCACCATCTTTGATACGACCGGCGGTGGCAAGAACCTCCCCGACATCAGCAGCTTGCCGGTAGGCCGCTCCGAGGGCTACCTCGAAGCCGAATTGGAAGTCATCGTCCTTAAATAAGATGGCGGTCACCGAGCTCACGCCCGCGTCGGAGCATCAGTGACGGCCGTGGTGCGCTTCGCCGCCCAGACCACCAGCACGACCGGAATGACCCAGTTGAAGATGGTGTTGGCGCGGTGGGTGTCGATCGCTCCAGCTATCAGGTGCGCCGGAACCATCGCCAGGAACACCCAACCCCACATGGCGGTCAACCGCCGGTTGATTTGCCGGAACTCGCGGGTGTCCCAGAACCGGCGCGGGACCGACCCGCGTGCGTACTGTTCGGTGAACGGCATGAACAGCAGCGACCCGAATGCCGTCGCTGCTAGTGCGGTGGCAGCAATGGCCCGGGCGTAGCGGGCGATCCCTTCAGCGGTGGACGGGTCCACCGTGACAGCGACCGCGGTGAACCCCGCAAAAGCCAGGACAGCCGCCAACTCCAGCAGCTTCGGGCGCCCCCGCAGCAGCGACGGCGCGGCGATCCCCACCGCGGCTAGCAGCGCCACGAGCGTGGCTGCGCGTAACGAATCGTGCTGTGTCACGAGTGTGAACAGGATCCACGGCACGAACGCCAGGTAAATCCCTTTACCGGGTCCGCGTGACGGACTCGTGGTGGGTTCTGTAGGCCGCTGGACGGTCATTTGTGAGGACATGAGTGGCTCCGATGCTGTCGGTCGGAACGGACCCGGCGGCCCGTTCCACTGTCCTCGAGCTTGACCGCCGAGCCACTGGTGGTCCTCAGTAGCGCACTACTGCAATTGGTTCACCGGGCGGACTGTGGATTCTTCCTAGGGCGTGGCCCCCCCGGCCGGTCGAGGATAGTTCCATGATGACAATCCGGAGTTCCCGCCAGCCGGGAACGGCGCAGCATCTGATGGAACCGGTTGACATGGCTGCGGAGCAGCATCTGAGGGGCGTCTTCGCCCCGCAGGTGCGCGAGGTCGACTCCACGGAGCTCGTCATCGAAGGTGAGCTGCCAGCCGAGCTCGAGGGTGATTACGTCCGTAACGGGCCGAACCCGCGGTTCAGCCCGCTCGGTGGATACGTCTATCCCCTGGACGGTGACGGGATGCTGCACCGCGTTCAGTTTCGCGGCGGGCGGGCCCGCTACAGCAATCGATGGGTACGCACCCCAGCCGTCGTCGCGGAGGAAGCGGCCGGACGTGCATTGTGGCCTGGCATCACCGGCTTCGGCTATACCCCGGGCCCCGAGCTGGTCGGACCGCAATTGGCGCACACCGTCAAGGACCTCCCCGGCATCAACGTCGTCCGTCACGCTGGGCGGCTGCTGGCGCTGGCCGAGTCGGCGCCCCCGTTCGTGACATCGGCCGAGCTGGCCACGCTCGAGCGTGAGACCTTCTGCGGGATGCTGCCGGCCGGCATCACGGCCCACCCGAAGATCGATCCCGCCACCGGCGAGATGGTCGTGTTTTGCTACGGCCTCAGCGAGCCGTATCTGACCTGGTCAGTCATCGACCCCGGCGGCATACCGACCCGGGCGCAGACGCCGGTGGCCGGCGTGGATCGGCCGAGCATGATCCACGATATGGCCCTGACACCCACCTACCTGGTGCTCGTCCTCGGGCCCCTGTTCTTCGACATCGCCGCCGCCAGGTCGACCGGATCTCCGATGTCCTGGGAGCCTGAGCACGGAACCCGGATCGCGTTGATTCCGCGCGCCGGCGGCCCAACCCGCTGGCTCACGACCGATGCGTTATGGCTATGGCACACGGCCAACGCCTTCGACACCGTCGCCGCTGACGGCACGGCGCGGGTCGTTCTGGACTACGTCCAGTGGACGGCTCCCGGCGGCCTCGCCCCAGGTGTCAGCTCGACAGGGTCGTTGGCCCGGATGACCCTCGACCCGGTGACCGGAACTGTCACCCGCGAGATCCTCGCCGACCGGGGGATGGAGTTTCCGCGTATCGACGACCGGATGGTGACCGGCCCGCATCGCCAGATAGGTACCTCGTTGAAGACCGGCTTGCGCGAGCTGCCGACGGGTGACGCTGACAGCCTCGGCTGGTACGACACCGCCTCCGGCGAGTTCGAGGTGTGGTCGGCCGGCGACCTCGCCGTGGGCGAGCAGACGTTCATTCCCCGGCCAGCTGACCCAGACCCTTCCCGCGGGTGGTGGGTCACATACGCAACGGACCGCAACGATCTGAGTAGCCGGCTGCTCGTTCTGCCGGCAGCCGACCCGACAGCCGGGCCGGTCGCGACGATCCGCCTGCCGCAGCGGGTGCCCCTCGGGTTGCACGGCGCCTGGCTGCCGAGCGTCCCCTGAAGGCGCTCAGTCCGGTGTGGCGCTGATCCCGAAAAGATGCGGTTTTGATCGGGCCAGCGCGCTGAGCTGGTGCCGTGAGTTCACTCCGGCCTTGCCGTAGATGTTGCCCAGGTGGTAGCCGACGGTGCTCTGGGTGATGAACAGCTCCCGCGAGATCTGCGCGTAGCTCATCCCGGCCATCAGCAGGGTGAGCACGTCCTGCTCGCGTTCGGTCAGCTCAGCACCGCCCGGAAGGGTCTCAGCCGGTTTCGCCGTCTCGGCCGGTGCAGACCGGAGGGCACGAGCTGGCTGCAGGTAAGGCGATGCCCCGAGCCGGGCGTAGATCGCCTCGGCCTGCGAGAGCGAATCGTCTGCACCAGGCCGGCCGAGCGACCCGGCCAGGCGGGCGTGACAGGCCAGCAGATGCGCCCGGTACAGCGGCAGGTCCAGGTCAGCGTCCAGGGCAGCGAGCACGTGGGTCAGCGCACCGGACCGATCACCCCGCGCCTCGCAGCTGAGGCCCCGGTACCAGCACGACACCGCGGACGCCCAGGGTGCGGTGGGATGGATTTGCATGAGCCGAGCCGTTCCGGCGTCCGCTTCGTCGAGCCGGCCGGCCCAGATCAGCGCCGGCACGTAGTTCAGCAGCATCGTCGGGCTGGCGTTCGCCACGTCCGTGACCACGAAGGGCGTGCCGCGCAGCGAGTCGAGCACCCGGGCTTGATCGCTCGTGGAACCGCCGGCATGCGCCCGGACAAGCAGCGTGCCGAGGAAAAGCTGGCAGGCCTCATACCAGGGCGACTCGACAAGCAGCGCGCGCGCGCGAGCGATCGACACGTCGGCCTCAGCGAACCTACCCAGGCCGATGTCGGCGAGCGGCGCTACCGCAGCCGTCATTTGATGCGCCACCGGTCCACCGATGTCGAATGCCTGACGGAAGCTGACCCGCGCCCGACCCCACTCGCCCTCAAGCCATTGGGCCAACCCGAGCAGAGCGTGGAAGGAACCGGCGCCAAGGTCAGTGACCCCGTCGACGATGCGCCGCGTCGCCTCCCTCAAGTCATCCGTTGCTTCGCGGGTCAGGCCCATCGTGACCCGCAGGATCCCGCGGAACGCCAGTGCGCCGGTAGCCGGCAGCGGTACGGCGTCAGCGGTGGGCAGCGCCGACAACTGCGTCAAAACGGGGCCGATTCCGTGTTGGCGAATGGAGATCTGGCTGGCGGCGACGAGATGGAGGCCATTGAGGCCCGCGTCATCGACGTGTACGGATTCGGCCCGGACTATCGCGTCAGCAACCAACTCGCTGGGATGCCCCAAGCACAGCCGCGCCCAGGCGAGCAGCACCTCCACCCGGTAGCGCGCCCGGGAGAGGGTCGAGCCGACCGGGCTCGAAGCGATCGGCTCGAGCGCTTCGACGGCATCGCGGTAGCGGCGTTGCTGGATCGCGTACTGCCCGAGCACCAGGGCACGCCAAAGCCTGTCATCGGCCGCACGCACGTCGTCGACGCTCGCCTCAAACGTAGAGAAGTCGAAGCTCAGCACCTGGTCGTAGAGCGACTCGAGCCAGCGCCGTTCACGCTGCGCAGGGCCCGGAGTGAGCGCACTTGCCCAGCGCAAATACTGCGCTGCCTGCCGGAACGACCGCCGGGCGTACAAATCGCCGGCGTACGCCTCCAACTCCTCGGCCAAACCACTGTCGTACTGCTCGGCCGCCGCCATCCGATGCTGAAGGGCTGCCGCGCGCGTCGCCACCAGGGTCGCCGCTTGCGAGTGAAAGGAGCGAAGTTGCGACAGCGGCGTTTGTTGATGCACCGACGCGCGGATCAGGGCATGGGACGGGCGGAGCTGCATCGGGCCGTCCACCCGGCGCACGTCGACCAAGCGGGCCTCGTCCAGCTCTTGCGCCCGCGTTGCCGGCTCCTCGATGCCTGCAACCGCGACGATGAGCGCGAGCGGATTCCAACCGGAGCCGAGCACGCACGCGGCACGCAGCAGCGTCAGGGCGTCGGGGTCGAGCCGCCCGGTGCGGCCCGCGATTGAGCGGGCAAACATGGCAGGCGCCGGCAGCATCCCCGCCGTCGAGAGCTCGGCCAGTTCGTTCTCGGCCAGCAGCGTCGTGATGTAGAGCGGGTTCCCGTCGGTGTGTTCATACAGCCGCTGCGCGATCTCGTCTGTGAGCTGCGGCCACCGCACGCGCGCCACCTCGGCGACCTGTGCGGGCGTCAGTCCGGTCAAAACGATCCGGTCGGCAACGCCGCGGCTGCTCACCCAGCGCTGCCAACCCGCGAATGCCTCAGCGGGCAGCGGCCGGGTGCCGACCGCGACCAGCATCTGATCCCCTGAAGTACGCCGCAGGAGCCAGAGCAATGCCTCGACCGACTCCGGGTCCGCCCAATGCAGATCGTCAGCCACCAGCAGCACCGGCCCGCGAAGGGCCAGAACGTCAAGGCGGTCCTGCAGCGCCTGCGCACCCAGCCGCGGTGATGGCTCGCCGCCGCCTGCGGGACGCGGCGGATCGACTCCCCATTGCGCCAGCAACGTGAAAGGCAATTGGTCGCCCTCGAGCCCGTCCGCCCGCAGCACCTGGAAATCGCCAGCCGCCGCGACCAGCTCCTCCAGCAGGGCTGTCTTACCGACGCCAGCCCCGCCCTCGATCAGCAGCAGCGACGGTTCTCCCGCCCGCGCTCGATTGAGGCAGGACTTGAGCCGATCGAGTTCGGTGCGATTCCATGCCGGCATGTGGGTCCCTTACTGCGGTGCGCGCCAACTGCAGTCGACAGCAACATCATCCGCCAGGAGTGCGCCGAATCACGCGATGCTGTCACCGCTGCGGAACGCGGCCCCGGCATGGCGCCAGGTGCCAACCACGACGGTGGACTGTGTATTTCTCCTAGGGCGACGCTACTTGGGCGATCAGTCGATGCGAGAGTGATCAGAACTCATCCGCTCCTCGAGCGTCGCGTCCGAGCAAACGTTCGCCTAGGCGCGTACTCGACTCTAAGGCGAGGCAGTCGGCGCAGCGCGCCTTTGCGAGTCCACTTTTGGCGTCGTGCGACGGCTGGTGGACGGTCCGCAGGACATGGTCTGCCGGGACGTCGATCGGTCAACGCCACACTGTCCCGAGGAGTCACTGTCGACTCGCGGGATGCTGATTGAGCACGCTCGGCCAGCGCCTGAGAACCCAGGCCCCGGTCCGCCGTCCCGACCCTATGGGACGGCTTCCAGGACTGGACGGGTTGCGGGCCTTGGCGGTGATGGCAGTCGTACTGTTCCATCTCGACTCTGCTTTGATTCCAGGCGGTTTTCTCGGGGTCGATCTTTTTTGGTGATCAGCGGCTTTCTGATTACGCGGCTGCTCCTCCTTCGGCTCGCCGAACATGGCGCCTTGCGCATCGGGCGCTTCTACCGGCGGCGGGTCAGGCGATTGGTTCCGACCGTCACCGTGCTGATCGTCGCCGTCGTCATCGCCTGCCTACGGGTGTGGCGCGACGAACTCGCCACGCGGCCTGGAAGCGTGATCTCGAGCCTGGGCTACGTGACCAACTGGTGGCTGGTCGGTGCACACGAGTCTTACTTCGTTAGCGCTGGGCGCCCGCCCATGCTGCAGCACCTGTGGTCGCTGGCCATCGAAGAGCAGTACTACTCACTGTGGCCGGGCCTGATCGCGCTGGTGACTGGACTGGTGTGGAAGCGCCATCCGGGGCGTCCGGTAGTGTCCGGCGCGTCGCCCTCCTGGGGCTGGCGCTCTTTGCCTCATCGAAGGCGGCGATGGCCTTCATCGCGATCGTTGGCGATGTCCCCTACGAGAGCGATCCTCCCGTGTCTACTTCGGCACCGACACCCACGGCATGGGTCTCTTCCCCGGTTCCGCACTGGGTGCCTGCAGCGTGCTGATGCTGAGCCTGCAGGACCGCACAGGCCGGAACGAGGTCACCAGCAGCCGGTCCCGAAAGTTCTGGCGATCGCGGCGTCGTGGAGTGCTGATGTTGCAGCTGCCGGTTGCCTAGCGGCCGTGAGCTGGAAGTTCCTTCACCAGAGTGAATACGAGCCCGGGCTCTACCGGGGCGGGTTCCTGATCTTTGACTCGTTTGCCGCTGTCGTCATCTGGGTCATCGTGTCCGGGCGCAGCAAGCTCGGCTGGTTGTTGCAGCGGCCGATCCTGCGGGGGATCGGACAGCGCTCGTACTCGATCTACCTGTGGCATTGGCCCGTGGTGGTGGTGACCCGCCCCGGGATCGATGTCAGCGGACCCAGCTGGGTGATTCAGCTTGCCCGGCTCGGCCTCATCCTGCTGCTCGCCGAAGCCAGCTACCGGCTGGTGGAGCGCCCCGTCCGGACGGGACGGTGGGAGGTGCCGCGGCCACGCCTCCGGGTCGGCCGGATCGAAGAGCTGCGGCCGGTGCTGGGTGTGTTGACGGGGTTGACCCGCTTGGCGGTGCTACTGGCGGCCGCCCCGTCCAGCTCCGCGCATGCGTCGAACGGCGCCTCCGGATCCAGCCTCATTCCGTCGGTGGGCGCGCCCTCGAGCGCCGGCCCGTCAACTCATCCGACCTTGCCGTGAGCCTTACCCAGGGCCTCGACGACGCCTTTAGCGCGACTCTCCACCCAAGCCTCGCCGAAGGTGGCCAGGGGTCGCGTCGTCCTGAGCCCGTCGTCCGCGCCGCTCGACGGCGGCGGAACCTTGCACATCAGTGCGTTTGGTGACTCGGCGCTGCACCGTTCCTCGTTGCCCTGGATAGCCATGTAATCGTCAACGCCGTGGAGGGGGTGCAGGCCTACGTCGTGTTGAACACCATCGCTGCCGACCGCTCTGCCAGTCAGCTCGCCCCCAACGTAGTAATCCACCTCGGCAACAACGGGGTGATCAACCCGTCCCAGCTGACTGAGGTCCTGGCGCAACTGAGCGACCGGAGGCGAATCATCGTGGTCAATGACCACGTGCCGCGCGACTGGCAAACCAGCAACAACCTGACCATCCGCGACGTCACGTCTCGCTTCCAGAATGTCACCCTGATCGATTGGAACGCGATCGCTGACGCCAACCCCAGCTGGTTCTACAGTGATGGGTTGCATCTCAGCCGAGCGGGTGCCACTGCGTACGCCCAACTCGTGCTCCGTACCGCCAACGGTATGGGGCATTGATGAGCCGGGATCGATATATCTGTGGTTGCTTCTTAGCCACTGCCCGGTAGCGGTTACGGTGCTTGGTGTGGCCGCAGCGGAGATCGCTCAGCTGAGCTGGGTAGCAGCGGCTGCCGTAGCTGCTCCGCTGGCCGCATCAGGGCTGCGCCGATGGGTCGTGCCGGGTGTGGTGATCGAGCTGGTCCTCGGCGTCGTGCTGGGGCCCACCGTGCTGGGCTGGATCAGCCCCAGCGGGCAACTCCTTCAATTCGCCGATTTCGGTCTGGCCATGCTGATGTTTCTGGCAGGGCTGGAGCTGGAGGTGGCATTGATGCGCGGCCGGCGCCTCGGGTTGGCGGTGGGGTCATGGGGCGGCTCGTTACTGGGCGGCCTTGCCGTTGCCGGCATCTTGCTGCTCGCCGGACATCGTCACGGCGAGATCGTGATCGGCCTGTCGTTGACGACCACGGCGCTTGGAACGCTGGTACCAATCCTAAGGGATGCGGAGCTACTGGACGCGCCCTTCGGACGAACCATGCTCGCGTTAGGGACCGTCGGGGAGTTCGGTCCGATCGTGTTGATCGCGTTGTTGCTGGGGGGCGAACGACCGGTGCTGACGGCCGCCCTACTCGCCGGATTCGGTGTATTGGCACTCCTATTTGCCGTGGCCGCCGGCCGTCCATGGGGTCGCTCAGTGACGGAGCCGCTGGCGCGCGGCCTGCGCTCCAGCGCTCAGCTACCCGTTCGGGTCGCAATGCTTCTGGTGATCCTGCTCGTCTTCCTGGCCAGTCGGCTCGGACTCGACGTTCTGCTCGGTGCATTCGCTGCCGGGGTCATCGTCCGAGTCGCCATCGCCGGACGCGAGCAAACGTCCGAAATCGTGTTGTTCCAGGAGAAGTTGGAAGCGGTCGGTTTCGGGGTCTTCGTCCCGGTCTTCTTTATCATCAGTGGGGCCAAGCTCAACCTGAAGTCCTTCGCCCATCACCCCCGAGCCCTCGCCGTGATTCCGCTATACGTTGCGCTGCTCCTGCTTGTCCGCGGGTTGCCGACCATGCTTGCCTACCGGCGGGTGCTGCCGCGCGAGCGGGCCGCTCTCGCCTTCCTCTCGGCGACGGGCCTTCCGCTCATCGTGGTCATCACGACCATCGGCAGCACGAATGGATATGTCGCCACTCAGACGGCGGCTGCCCTGGTCACCGCGGGCGTCATTACCGTGCTGGCATTTCCCGCCGCGGCAATGCGCCTGATGTCGAGACCTCAGGCCACGCCGGCTGCCACGACCGACGCGGGCACCGACTCGCTCTGACGTGGCCGCCGTCGTCAGCGGGTGTAGCCGTAGCGCCGTCGGCTGATGGCTGAGCAGGACTGTGAGTATCTCCCAGGGTCAGATGCGCTGAAACGTCAGACGATTGTCCCGTGAACGCGCGACGGGTCGTCTTGGGTAGATCGATGGTGGGCAAGACTTGGCGCGCCGGCACAGTTGCCGCAGCGGTGGCTGCGGTATTGGTCTTGGCGTTACCCGGTCATGCCCACGGGTCAGACGCATCAGTGACGCAACCGGTGACAAGCTCATGCACAGCGACGCCGCAGACCGGCCCAACTGGCCGCTGCACGATCAGGCCCGGGTTGCGATCGCGTGCAGTGCCATCGCGGACTTCACCCGCGTGCTGGGCAAGCTGGACCTGCCCCTGCAGGGCGATGTCTTCACCGACTGGTTTACGACTATCGGGGTCACCCGCTATTCAGAATGGAAGACGAAGATCAGCCCGCCCCCATAATTTTCGGTCAACCCACCGGCGATTCGGTCGTCCAGACGGCCAACGACCCCACCCAGGTCGAGGCGTTCGTCGAAACCGCACCGCACGGTTCGGGCGTGAATCTTTACGCCGCCCGGCAGACAACCTGGTGGCGTGAACCGGTCTCCTGGACCGCGACGTTGCCACCGGACGCGACGGGCTCCGTCCAGTGCGACGAGGTCGTCGCAGGCGGGGGCAAGCGGCCGCTCGGTTCGGCACAGATCAGCAACGGTCGCGCCGTCCTGAAGAACCCGGATGCGCCACTACCGGTCGGACGGCATTCGATCGAGGTGTCGTTCGGCGGTGACAATCGTTATGCAGCTGCGAGGTCGCAGCCGCAAACGGTCGAGATCTCACGAGCGGACGCAGCCGCGACATTGAACGTTCACGCCGAATTCACCACTACCGACCGCGATGTCCAGCTGAGCGCGCTCGTGCCGTCCGATGCGACCGGCCAGGTGCGCTTCGAGGCGACTGAACGGACGGGTCGTCGCGTGCTGGGATCTGCCGACGTAGTCAACGGTCGGGCTTTCCTTGATTACCCCGCCCGACAGCTGTTGGCCGGTGATTCCAAGGTGATGGCTGTATACGCCGGAGACTCCCACTACCTGGAGTCGGCCACCCCCGACGCTCCGCTCTTCGTTTACGCCGTCGTGCCATCAAGCCCCAAGGTTGTCTTTGGTCAGGACACCGAGTGGAAAACAGTGTTTCCAGCCAAGTTCGACGCGTCGACGGTGGTCTTTACCGTTCAGCTTCCGGGCCGCAGCGTGCGCGTCGGCAAGGCCCTATTGGTCAATGGGGAGGCCACGTTCCGGATCTCCACCTCGGGGCTCGGAAGGGGAACGTTCAAGGTCATCGCCACGCTCAACCGCTGGAATCCGACCGCCTCGTCACCGCCCCGGAAACCATCACCGTTAGCTGAACGCGGCCACCGGCCGACATCACACCCCGCCGTCTACTCATCTGGAGACACCTATGACCGCCGTCACCGAGCAGACCCGCTCAATGCTCACCGCGGTATTTGCCACCTGGCAAAGTGCTCAAGACCCGCAGCCGTTCGTGGCGGCGCTCGCCGACGATCTGGTTTGGACCGTCACCGGCACGTCACCGCTCTCCGGTACCTATCGCAGCAAACAGGAGTACCTCACCAACGTCCTGCATCCGCTAACCCAGCGCTTGCAGGTCCTCCCGACGCTGGTGCTCAAACGACTCCTGGTCGACGGGGAGTGGGCGGCAGCGCATCTGGAAGGTTACGCCGCCGGGCGACGCGCAGAAAACTACGACATGGAGTACGCCTGGCTTATCCAGGTCGGTGACCACAAGATCCGTCAGGTGATCGGCTTCTACGACTCGGCCAAGGTCAACGCGCTGTTCGCCCCATGAACGGACAGCGGAGCTGACCCTTCCGCCCTGTGCCTGCTGCCCATCGCCATGCCGCGGCCGGCGTTCACCCCATCGCCTTGATGGGACACCGGTCGGGCCGCAAGGTCAATCCATGGCATTTCGATTGGCTGCAAGCCTGCCACAGAGGTGGCCGTCACTCTCGGGTGAGTGACCGACCACTGAACAGGCTCTGGCCGGGTCAGCCCGTGTTGTAGATGACCCCGGCGTCACTGGCGCCGCCAGAGGTGTTCAGACGCTTGCCGGCGCCACGGTGGCTGCCCCGGTCGGAGGACCGCTGCCCCTGCGGCACTGCACTGTCAATTATTCCTAGGGTCGGCAGGCCATGCGTGCCCGAAGGTTGGGGAGCAGCACACGCTTAGATTTCGTCGCGTCCAGCGGGCGTCGAAAGAGGAAGAGGAATCATGTCCACTCTGCTCCCCTCCGGCTCGGCCCGGCGTCGACTACGGACCGCCGGTGTACTCCTGTCGGCCGGCGCAGTCGCGCTCACGGGTTGCGCCGCCGGATCATCGAAAGAGTCGATAGGCACGGGGAAGCTCACAGCAACCATGGCCCCGTCCACAACCGAACCGATCCGGTGGCCCTACATCGGCGAGCCGACGACTCTCACCGTGCCCAATGGCGTCACCGAGGTGCAGGTGACCGTCGCCGGCGGCAGCGGCGGTGGCGTGGGCGGTGGGACGACCCCGGCTGTTCAAGAACCCGGCCTGGGAGCCGTACTCACAGGAACACTGTCAGTCACACCCGGTGAGAAGCTAACACTGGGCATCGGCGGCCGTGGCGGGGAGTTTCAGGGCAATAAGAACCCCGGTGACGGGGGCTGGGGCCTGCTCCCTCAGTACCAGGGGGGCCGCGGTGGTGGTGCATACGGCGCCGACGCCGGTGACGGTGACGGCGGTGGCGGGGCGACCGTCATCATGGACGGGTCCACGGCGCTGGTTGTGGCTGCGGGCGGCGGCGGTATGGGTGGCCGGCTGGACCTGCTCCAGAAGGGCGGTTTCTCCGGCGCCAACGCGACCAGCGGCGACGGCAAGTCGGGTGCCAAGTATTCCAGCGGCACCGGCGGTCGCGGTGGCAGCGACGCGCTACCGAATCTCAACCCCCAGGGCGGAACCGCCCCCCACACGGTCCTGGCAGGAGGAGGTGGCGGCGGCGGCGGTGGCGTGCACCCCGGCGAAGGTGGAGACAAGAGCGGCACCTCCGGAGGCTTCGGCGGTGGCTCAGGTCAGTCGTTGTCCTCGCATCTGGTCGACATGACCTCCACGACGAACCAGCCCGACAGCGACGGTTACATCATCTTCAACTGGATCTCTTAGCCATAAGAGGGTTGGAGTGTTACCGCTTTTGTAGACAGTGGTTTAGGCTGCCAGTTCGGTTAGTTTTCTGAATCCTAGTTCGTATTCTTCGGGTGTCAAGTAGTTGAGTGTGGAGTGCCGGCGTCGGCGGTTGTAGCTGCCTTCGATCCAGAGGAATGTTTGTTGCCGGACGTCCGTTACGTTGTTCCAGGGCCGGGTGTGGATGAGTTCTTTCTTGTAGGTGGCGAAGAACGATTCTGCGACTGCGTTGTCGTAGCAGGTGGCTCGTCTGCCCATGGATCGGGTGACGCCATTTTCGGTGCAGAAGTCGGCGAATTGGCGGCTGGTGTATTGGCAGCCGCGGTCTGAGTGGAATATGACTCCGGCTGGTGGTCGGCGGGTCGCGAGGGCAGCGGTGAGGGCGTCGA
>CBDATO010000002.1:0-17246 GCA_965199805.1 Frankiaceae bacterium
ACCCAAGTTCTCCCAGGTCTACTGGGCACCGAGGACCGGCGTGTTCGGCGCCTACAACACCCTCGACGCCGTCTCGCTCGTGTCGTACCTCTGCCCGGTCTGCGGCGGCAAGCGCGTGGCGAAGTCGTGCCGGGGCCATGACGACGGGTAGGAATACCCGCGGGGGGCCGTCCGTGGCCCCCCGCGGTGGACCTTGTCGGAGGCCCGGTCAGTGAACGTATCGCCAGAGGGCAACAGAGCCCCTGGCGCACCCCCGGGGATCTCCAAGTGGGCCCGGATGAACTTCCTTCGCACCGAGTCGGTGCGGCGGCGCCAGCGGGCCTGCCAGTCGAAGCCGACCGGGACCTACGTCGCGATCGACCACGGCGAGGCCGGCTCGACGTTCCGCGGGCTCCAGACGTGCGGCTCGCTCACCTGCCCCGTCTGCGGACCGCGGATCGCCGCGACGCGCGTCCGCGAGGTCGAAGCCGCCGTGGACGCCCACCGCAGCGCGGGCGGACGGATCGGCTTCGGCACCCTCACCCTCCGCCACCATCGCGGGCAGTCGCTCGCGTTCCTGCTCGCCTCCGTCTCGGCCTGCTGGAAGGCGGCGACGAACGGCCGCGGCTGGCGACGCGACCGGCTCGAGCACAGCGTGCAGGGCTACGCCCGAGTGTTCGAGGTCACGTACGGCCGTCACGGCTGGCACGTCCACGTCCACTTCCTGACGTTCCAGGACGGCGACGCGACCCCGGACGGCCTGCTCGCCTCGATGTTCCGGCGCTGGTCCGACGCGGCGGTGCGGCGCGGGCTCGGCGCCCCGCTGATGCGAGCCCAGGACCTCCACGAGCTGCGCGGCGCGAGCACGGCCGCCCAGGTCCTCGGGCTCTACTTCGCGAAGCAGGCCGCCGAGCTCGGCGCCGGCGACTCCGCCGCGATCGCGCTCGAGGCCGCGGGCGGCCCGCTCAAGGCGCAGGGCGGCCTGACGCCCGCCGAGCTGCTGGACCTCGCCGCGGCCGGCGACTCGGCCGCTCTGCGGCTCTGGAACGAGTACGAGCTGGCGATGGAGAGCGCCCGCACCATCGGCTGGTCCCGCGGCCTCCGCGACGACCTCGGCCTCGCAGCTCCGCTCGACGACGCCGCAGCCGCAGCAGCTCCGCCCCTCCACGAGCACCCGGAGCGGGTCGAGGTCCCGGGGCCTGCCTGGTCCCTGCTCGTGCGGACCGGCCGACGCGGCGCCGTGCTCGAGTACGCCACCGGCCACACCCCCGGCGAGCTGCACGCCTGGCTCCGCGCCCAGGGCATCGACGCCTACCTCCGGGACCTCGAACGCGACCGCCTCGACGCCTGGCACGTCAACTCGACTTGACATACTGCCCGACGTCAACTACTCTTGACACATGAACACGATCGAACGCATTACCGACATCACGACCGACATCACCATCGTCGGATCGTCCGTCCACGCCCTGGACCGCGCCGGCGTCGAGCGGATCGGCACCCTCGGCGCCCTCGCGGACGCTGTCCGCATCCGCCGCGCCGCTGAGCGCATGGAGGAGGACATCGTGGCTCTGTGCCGCAGCACCGGCGCCTCCTGGGCGGCGATCGGCGTGGTGCTCGACATCAGCAGGCAGGCCGCACAGCAGCGATTCGGGCACCTCGGGTGAGCCCCGACGCGATCGCCACGGCGCTCATGCTCACGCCAGGAGCTGCGCTGCTGGCCTTCTCGCTCTGGCGACTCGTCGACGCGCACCGGCGTCTCCGCGACCTCCGCCGACGACGCCCCCCGCAGTAGCACCCGGGAGACCCGGGAAGGCGCACCCTGGAGGGCGCCTCACGACCAGGCAGGGTGCCCCCCTGCGTGCCAGCCTGAGGCGCTGGGCGGGTGACTCCGGTGTGATCGGGTCAACCCGCCCAGGTCCCGGCCTCAGCCGGGCGCCTACGGCCGCTCCGGGGCTACCCAGCCCGACCCCCTTCATGCCCCGCCCCTCGCCTAGAGCCCGCTCGCCCCTCGCGGCTGGGTCCGCCACGGGCACCCGGGGCCTTCCGTCGTCCCGGCCGGTCGCTGCTCGCGCGTTCTACCGGGCGCCCGGTCCGGCGCGGGCCGACGGCGGTCAGGGTAGGCGGTAGAGGCGACGCCCGTCCGCCCAGTGCGCTGCTCCCCGGCCCTCCCTGCTCCGCCGTGGAGGCTCGCGCAGCGGCCGGCTTGAGAGCGTTGCGAACAATGGGGCCGCCTACGGCTGGATCTGCTGGGGGGACCTGCGCGGAATACGGTTTCGGGGGCGCCGGCCGACGGTCGATCGCTGGTTCCGGCGAACGAGCAACGGGACCCGGACGGCGTTCCTGACTGGTCGTGTCCCCCGGACTGGTGTCTGTGAGCCTCCCGGGTCCCGGGCGTGTTCTCAGCCATGGTGTGCTCAAGCGGCTCGGGGGGGCTGCCGGTAGACGCCCCCCCGTCCGCCGGCGCCCTCCGGGCCAGAGACCTCGAGAGGACCCGACCGCATGGCGCTCCCCACGATCAACGCCGCCGGCAACCTGACCGCCGACCCCGAGCGCCGCTCGGTCAACGGCGTGTCCGTCTGCAACTTCACGCTCGCCTGCACCGAACGGCGCCAGGACGACCGCGGCGATTGGATCGAGGGTGCCGTGACCTTCATCCGAGTGACCGTCTGGCGGTCGCTCGCGGACAACGTCGCCGCGTCGCTGCGGAAGGGCGACGCCGCGACCGCTTGCGGGAAGCTCAACGTGGGCACCTACGAGACGAAGGAGGGCGACAAGCGGACCTACGTCCAGATCGACGCGACTGATGTCGGCGTGGGCCTCCGGTACGCGACCGCGGTCCCCGAGAAGACCCGTCAGGCCGGCGCCCGGACGACCACGAGCGGCCGACGTGTCGCCGCGGTCGCGTGAGTCGGCACCGGAGCACCCGGCGGCGACGGACCACGTACGTCGGCCGCTCCGGGCGCTCCTGGTTCGGACGGCTGCTGGCGTCCTACTCGCTGGCGCGCTCCTCGTGACCGCTGCAGCGCCGGCGCAGGCCGCGACCCCGGGCAGCACCTCGAGCACGGCCGCCGGCTGCGCCCCCTACCTGCCCACCGTGAACCTGCTTAACGCCGGCTACTTCTGCCAGGACAAGGTGGCGGAGGGAATGACCTTCGAACATCCAGGATTCTGCACGAATGCGGGGTTCGCAGCTCGCTCGACGATCTCGGACCCGAATAAGCCGTATTACGCCTGCGTCGCATTCGGCAACGCGGTGAAAGGCGACCTGTTCGGCGGCTGGCAGGACTCCGGGCAGACCATCGCCGGATCCCAGATATGCGCCGCCAACAACATGACGTTCGCGAAGAAGGTGACGGTGAATACCGGCGAGTACGTGGTCTGCGACGGCACCCCCTCGAAGACCGTCTCCGACGCGAAGGCGCAGGAGAAGCTGGACACGATCGCCGCGAAGATCACGGCGACCGCGGCCAGCTCGACGAGCGCCGACCCACGCATGAACGACGTCGTCTCGCTGCTGTGGGTGATCGTCTCTGTGGGCGCGCTCGCCGTGGTACTGGTCCTGTTCCTCGGCGGCGTCCACGTCACCGGCCGGATGCTCTCGTGAATCTCGCGCAGGACGTGCCCACCGCTCTCGCGGTCGCGTTCGGGTCGGTGCTCGCGCTCCAGATCCTCTTCACCCTGATCTCGGGAGCTGCCCATGAGTGACCTGACCCTCGGCAACGCGCTGGTGTCCACCTACGCGCCCCTCCTCGTCGCCGCACTCGCGGCCGGCGTCCTGCTCGGGCTGCTCGTCAGCTCCGCGCGGATCGCGTTCCGCCCCCTGAGCTCGGAGAGGGGGTGAACTCATGAACAGCATCCAGATCCTCGCGGACGCGGCGGTCTTCAACCCGAACGCGGCTTTCACCGGCATCCAGGACCAGCTCGTCGGCGCCGTGACCGCCGGCGGCCCGTACGTCGCCACGATCGGCGGCGCGCTGCTGGCCTTCGGCATCGTCTGGCGCTTCATCAAGCGCGCGGCGCGCGGCTAGACCCCGCGACCATCAGGGCCCCCCGGCGCAGCTCGCGCCGGGGGGCCCTGCTCGACTACCACGAAGGACGGACACCGGTGCGGGTCTCCCGACTGCTGCCGGCCGCGGCGATCGCCGCGGCGCTCGTCGTCCTGCCCACCGTGCCAGCCACGGCGGCGCCCGCGGTCTCACGGGGCGTGTTCGACGGCATCGGCAACGCCTACGCGATCGAGAACTACCGGCTTGCGTTCCTCCCACCCACGGAGGCGGACCTGCTCCGCTACAACCCGAGGGCGACGCCCGAGCAGATCCGAGCGTCGATCGACAGCGCGACCGATCGGCTCGACGAGCAGCGCGTCAAGGCGTCGGTGGCCCGGTACGGCGCCACTCCGGGGTTGAACACGTCCGACGCGGAGCTGAAAGCCGACATCGCCGCGCAGAAAGCCGGCTTCCGGTACCCGTTCACGAAGGCCCGCACCGCGCTCAAGTACGCCGGCACCGCGGCGTCGGCTCTCACCACCTATGCGATCGGGACCGCGATCGGTCAGGGCGCGCTGCAGGCGTTCGGCATCGACGGAGCTGGAGACGTCTGCACGTCGGATTTCTCCTCGCTGGGCCCGCTGATCGGTGCCGGCGACTGCGGCGACTGGCTCGCGTCGAACCCCGCGACACCCAACGACGACGCGGTCGCGGGCACGACCGCCGGACCCGTGACGCTGCCCAGCGGCGCGACCGTCACCTACACCGGGACCTACCAGTACCAGGGGAAGACCCTCTGGACGTATCAGGTCACGGGCGCCACGGGCGCCCGGCTCTTCGATATCCCGCTCTACGTCGAGACGCCCGCCGGACGCAAGATCGCGACCACATACCCGGCGTTCAAGGCCGGCACGAACGACGCATCCCCATACTCGCTGGACCCCGCTTGGGCGGCGTACGCCGACTCCGACCAGGGCAACGGCACCGGCAACCTGTACAAGGTCCTCGGAATGTGCGACCCGACCACCATGTGCGCCTCCGGGAAGCCCGACTACCTCGCCGCGACCGCGACCGCGGACCCGGCCCGCCAGCTCCAGTGCTCCATCCGCGGCTCGGACGGCAACGACTACACCAAGTCCACGGGCGACTTCCACGAGGGCGACGAGCAGCTGCCGACCCCGCAGTGCCCGCAGCTGCCGCAGGGCGTGACCCCCAAGCACGTCAAGATCATCGAGACCGGCGGCCCGAAGCCGCTGGTCATCTACGAGGGCGACCAGGACCCCTGGGCCGCGGAAGTCGCCCAGCGGTTCCCCCAGTGCGTCGAGGGCACCTGCGCCCTCGAGCTGTACCTCATGCCCGATCACGCCTCCTGCTTCGACGGCAAGACCGGCTGCAACGGCTGGTACGAGGACACCCAGAAGACCGCCAAGTACCAGTGCGAGTACGACGGCGTCGTCGTCACGCTGGAGCACTGCAACCGGTACCGACAGGTGTTCGACACCGCAGCACGCACCGCCGGCGCCCCGTACTCCTCCCCGGACGGCACTGTGCGCCTCAAGGCGTCTACCCCGTCCGAGACCGGGCGCACGCTCAAGCAGGAGCCCTCCATCGAGTCCTGCGTCAAGTCCTCGACCAGCACCGGCGTCTTCTCGGTGATCTTCAACCCGGTGCGGTGCGCGTTCGTGTGGGCGTTCGTCCCGCGCCCGACCGTGCTGCTCAAGGCGACCTCGGACCTGTACGACGACATCGCCGACACCGACGCGGGCCGGTTCGTGCTGGGCTGGGCCGCGTTCTTCGGCCGCGTCAACTTCATCCCCGGCTGCAAGGGCTTCGTGCTGCACTTCCAGGGGAAGGACATCTACCCTGCCAACGCCTGCCCGGGCACCTGGGCGGCGCCGATCGCCGCGCTCGTCAACCCGGCGATGACCCTCGCGCTGCTGTTCGCCGCGGCCGCGGCGATCCTCACGTCCATCGCCGGGATCTTCGGCTTCACGCCCTTCAGCGGCCGCGGCGACGACGGGGGAGGCTCGTGATCCTCGAGTCGCTGATGGGCGTCTGGAAGTCGGTCGCCGGCTTCTTCATCGACAAGCTCGCCGCGATCGACCTGCCCGACTGGGCCGCGCAGCTCACGGACGCCCTCACGACGCTCGGCGCGCAGCTCGCCGGCATGTCGGTCTGGTTCAACTTCGGCCTGGGCATCACGACGGCCGGCGTCGTCGCGACCGTCTGGGCTTCCTGCCTGGTCGTGAAGATCGTGCTCCGCATCGTCGCGTTCGTGCCCGTGGTCGGAGGTGCAGGGTGACGGACGCGGGCACCCGTCGCGCCGCCCGAGCTGGCGAGGGCAAGCGGCGGGGGACCGTGGCCGGCACCCGGAACTCGCCCATCGTCGTCGCGGCGACCGGCCGCACTCGCGGCCAGCTCGCCGTGCCCGGTCTGCCGCTGGTCGGGTCGTTCTCCGATCGCGAGGCAGTCGCCCGCCGGCGCGCGATGCCGATTCACGCCTATATCGGCCCGAACGGTCATTTCAAGACCGCGACGATGATCCTCGACACACTGCCGTCCCTGGCGGAAGGCCGGCCGGTCCTCTCGACCGTCGCGATTCTCGACGGGAACGGGAATCCGCATCCGCTCTATATCCCGTTCCGGCACTGGGACCAGCTCAAGACGTTCCGCAATGGGGACCTACTGCTCGACGAGGTCGCCGGCGCCGCTAACGCACGGGCGACCGGTCTCCCGGACGATATCCAGAACATTCTGAATCAGCTTCGGCGCGCCGATGTCGTGATGCGGTGGACCGCGCCGGCCTACGACCGCGCGGACAAGATCATCCGCGAGACCTCGCAGGGGATCTCGCTCTGCCACGGATACTTCCCGGACCGGTCAGTCGAGGCCCGCACGGACGCGGAGGGCAGGGTCAGAGCCTGGGCCCCCAACCGGCTCGCGGTGGTCAAGACGTTCGACGGCAAGGACATGGCGGCGTTCTCCGCGGCGCAGACCACGGCCACCGGCGGGCGGCGCAGGGCCGCGCTGCGACCCAAGTTCTCCCAGGTCTACTGGGCACCGAGGACCGGCGTGTTCGGCGCCTACAACACCCTCGACGCCGTCTCGCTCGTGTCGTACCTCTGCCCGGTCTGCGGCGGCAAGCGCGTGGCGAAGTCGTGCCGGGGCCATGACGACGGGTAGGAATACCCGCGGGGGGCCGTCCGTGGCCCCCCGCGGTGGACCTTGTCGGAGGCCCGGTCAGTGAACGTATCGCCAGAGGGCAACAGAGCCCCTGGCGCACCCCCGGGGATCTCCAAGTGGGCCCGGATGAACTTCCTTCGCACCGAGTCGGTGCGGCGGCGCCAGCGGGCCTGCCAGTCGAAGCCGACCGGGACCTACGTCGCGATCGACCACGGCGAGGCCGGCTCGACGTTCCGCGGGCTCCAGACGTGCGGCTCGCTCACCTGCCCCGTCTGCGGACCGCGGATCGCCGCGACGCGCGTCCGCGAGGTCGAAGCCGCCGTGGACGCCCACCGCAGCGCGGGCGGACGGATCGGCTTCGGCACCCTCACCCTCCGCCACCATCGCGGGCAGTCGCTCGCGTTCCTGCTCGCCTCCGTCTCGGCCTGCTGGAAGGCGGCGACGAACGGCCGCGGCTGGCGACGCGACCGGCTCGAGCACGGCGTGCAGGGCTACGCCCGAGTGTTCGAGGTCACGTACGGCCGTCACGGCTGGCACGTCCACGTCCACTTCCTGACGTTCCAGGACGGCGACGCGACCCCGGACGGCCTGCTCGCCTCGATGTTCCGGCGCTGGTCCGACGCGGCGGTGCGGCGCGGGCTCGGCGCCCCGCTGATGCGAGCCCAGGACCTCCACGAGCTGCGCGGCGCGAGCACGGCCGCCCAGGTCCTCGGGCTCTACTTCGCGAAGCAGGCCGCCGAGCTCGGCGCCGGCGACTCCGCCGCGATCGCGCTCGAGGCCGCGGGCGGCCCGCTCAAGGCGCAGGGCGGCCTGACGCCCGCCGAGCTGCTGGACCTCGCCGCGGCCGGCGACTCGGCCGCTCTGCGGCTCTGGAACGAGTACGAGCTGGCGATGGAGAGCGCCCGCACCATCGGCTGGTCCCGCGGCCTCCGCGACGACCTCGGCCTCGCAGCTCCGCTCGACGACGCCGCAGCCGCAGCAGCTCCGCCCCTCCACGAGCACCCGGAGCGGGTCGAGGTCCCGGGGCCTGCCTGGTCCCTGCTCGTGCGGACCGGCCGACGCGGCGCCGTGCTCGAGTACGCCACCGGCCACACCCCCGGCGAGCTGCACGCCTGGCTCCGCGCCCAGGGCATCGACGCCTACCTCCGGGACCTCGAACGCGACCGCCTCGACGCCTGGCACGTCAACTCGACTTGACATACTGCCCGACGTCAACTACTCTTGACACATGAACACGATCGAACGCATTACCGACATCACGACCGACATCACCATCGTCGGATCGTCCGTCCACGCCCTGGACCGCGCCGGCGTCGAGCGGATCGGCACCCTCGGCGCCCTCGCGGACGCTGTCCGCATCCGCCGCGCCGCTGAGCGCATGGAGGAGGACATCGTGGCTCTGTGCCGCAGCACCGGCGCCTCCTGGGCGGCGATCGGCGTGGTGCTCGACATCAGCAGGCAGGCCGCACAGCAGCGATTCGGGCACCTCGGGTGAGCCCCGACGCGATCGCCACGGCGCTCATGCTCACGCCAGGAGCTGCGCTGCTGGCCTTCTCGCTCTGGCGACTCGTCGACGCGCACCGGCGTCTCCGCGACCTCCGCCGACGACGCCCCCCGCAGTAGCACCCGGGAGACCCGGGAAGGCGCACCCTGGAGGGCGCCTCACGACCAGGCAGGGTGCCCCCCTGCGTGCCAGCCTGAGGCGCTGGGCGGGTGACTCCGGTGTGATCGGGTCAACCCGCCCAGGTCCCGGCCTCAGCCGGGCGCCTACGGCCGCTCCGGGGCTACCCAGCCCGACCCCCTTCATGCCCCGCCCCTCGCCTAGAGCCCGCTCGCCCCTCGCGGCTGGGTCCGCCACGGGCACCCGGGGCCTTCCGTCGTCCCGGCCGGTCGCTGCTCGCGCGTTCTACCGGGCGCCCGGTCCGGCGCGGGCCGACGGCGGTCAGGGTAGGCGGTAGAGGCGACGCCCGTCCGCCCAGTGCGCTGCTCCCCGGCCCTCCCTGCTCCGCCGTGGAGGCTCGCGCAGCGGCCGGCTTGAGAGCGTTGCGAACAATGGGGCCGCCTACGGCTGGATCTGCTGGGGGGACCTGCGCGGAATACGGTTTCGGGGGCGCCGGCCGACGGTCGATCGCTGGTTCCGGCGAACGAGCAACGGGACCCGGACGGCGTTCCTGACTGGTCGTGTCCCCCGGACTGGTGTCTGTGAGCCTCCCGGGTCCCGGGCGTGTTCTCAGCCATGGTGTGCTCAAGCGGCTCGGGGGGGCTGCCGGTAGACGCCCCCCCGTCCGCCGGCGCCCTCCGGGCCAGAGACCTCGAGAGGACCCGACCGCATGGCGCTCCCCACGATCAACGCCGCCGGCAACCTGACCGCCGACCCCGAGCGCCGCTCGGTCAACGGCGTGTCCGTCTGCAACTTCACGCTCGCCTGCACCGAACGGCGCCAGGACGACCGCGGCGATTGGATCGAGGGTGCCGTGACCTTCATCCGAGTGACCGTCTGGCGGTCGCTCGCGGACAACGTCGCCGCGTCGCTGCGGAAGGGCGACGCCGCGACCGCTTGCGGGAAGCTCAACGTGGGCACCTACGAGACGAAGGAGGGCGACAAGCGGACCTACGTCCAGATCGACGCGACTGATGTCGGCGTGGGCCTCCGGTACGCGACCGCGGTCCCCGAGAAGACCCGTCAGGCCGGCGCCCGGACGACCACGAGCGGCCGACGTGTCGCCGCGGTCGCGTGAGTCGGCACCGGAGCACCCGGCGGCGACGGACCACGTACGTCGGCCGCTCCGGGCGCTCCTGGTTCGGACGGCTGCTGGCGTCCTACTCGCTGGCGCGCTCCTCGTGACCGCTGCAGCGCCGGCGCAGGCCGCGACCCCGGGCAGCACCTCGAGCACGGCCGCCGGCTGCGCCCCCTACCTGCCCACCGTGAACCTGCTTAACGCCGGCTACTTCTGCCAGGACAAGGTGGCGGAGGGAATGACCTTCGAACATCCAGGATTCTGCACGAATGCGGGGTTCGCAGCTCGCTCGACGATCTCGGACCCGAATAAGCCGTATTACGCCTGCGTCGCATTCGGCAACGCGGTGAAAGGCGACCTGTTCGGCGGCTGGCAGGACTCCGGGCAGACCATCGCCGGATCCCAGATATGCGCCGCCAACAACATGACGTTCGCGAAGAAGGTGACGGTGAATACCGGCGAGTACGTGGTCTGCGACGGCACCCCCTCGAAGACCGTCTCCGACGCGAAGGCGCAGGAGAAGCTGGACACGATCGCCGCGAAGATCACGGCGACCGCGGCCAGCTCGACGAGCGCCGACCCACGCATGAACGACGTCGTCTCGCTGCTGTGGGTGATCGTCTCTGTGGGCGCGCTCGCCGTGGTACTGGTCCTGTTCCTCGGCGGCGTCCACGTCACCGGCCGGATGCTCTCGTGAATCTCGCGCAGGACGTGCCCACCGCTCTCGCGGTCGCGTTCGGGTCGGTGCTCGCGCTCCAGATCCTCTTCACCCTGATCTCGGGAGCTGCCCATGAGTGACCTGACCCTCGGCAACGCGCTGGTGTCCACCTACGCGCCCCTCCTCGTCGCCGCACTCGCGGCCGGCGTCCTGCTCGGGCTGCTCGTCAGCTCCGCGCGGATCGCGTTCCGCCCCCTGAGCTCGGAGAGGGGGTGAACTCATGAACAGCATCCAGATCCTCGCGGACGCGGCGGTCTTCAACCCGAACGCGGCTTTCACCGGCATCCAGGACCAGCTCGTCGGCGCCGTGACCGCCGGCGGCCCGTACGTCGCCACGATCGGCGGCGCGCTGCTGGCCTTCGGCATCGTCTGGCGCTTCATCAAGCGCGCGGCGCGCGGCTAGACCCCGCGACCATCAGGGCCCCCCGGCGCAGCTCGCGCCGGGGGGCCCTGCTCGACTACCACGAAGGACGGACACCGGTGCGGGTCTCCCGACTGCTGCCGGCCGCGGCGATCGCCGCGGCGCTCGTCGTCCTGCCCACCGTGCCAGCCACGGCGGCGCCCGCGGTCTCACGGGGCGTGTTCGACGGCATCGGCAACGCCTACGCGATCGAGAACTACCGGCTTGCGTTCCTCCCACCCACGGAGGCGGACCTGCTCCGCTACAACCCGAGGGCGACGCCCGAGCAGATCCGAGCGTCGATCGACAGCGCGACCGATCGGCTCGACGAGCAGCGCGTCAAGGCGTCGGTGGCCCGGTACGGCGCCACTCCGGGGTTGAACACGTCCGACGCGGAGCTGAAAGCCGACATCGCCGCGCAGAAAGCCGGCTTCCGGTACCCGTTCACGAAGGCCCGCACCGCGCTCAAGTACGCCGGCACCGCGGCGTCGGCTCTCACCACCTATGCGATCGGGACCGCGATCGGTCAGGGCGCGCTGCAGGCGTTCGGCATCGACGGAGCTGGAGACGTCTGCACGTCGGATTTCTCCTCGCTGGGCCCGCTGATCGGTGCCGGCGACTGCGGCGACTGGCTCGCGTCGAACCCCGCGACACCCAACGACGACGCGGTCGCGGGCACGACCGCCGGACCCGTGACGCTGCCCAGCGGCGCGACCGTCACCTACACCGGGACCTACCAGTACCAGGGGAAGACCCTCTGGACGTATCAGGTCACGGGCGCCACGGGCGCCCGGCTCTTCGATATCCCGCTCTACGTCGAGACGCCCGCCGGACGCAAGATCGCGACCACATACCCGGCGTTCAAGGCCGGCACGAACGACGCATCCCCATACTCGCTGGACCCCGCTTGGGCGGCGTACGCCGACTCCGACCAGGGCAACGGCACCGGCAACCTGTACAAGGTCCTCGGAATGTGCGACCCGACCACCATGTGCGCCTCCGGGAAGCCCGACTACCTCGCCGCGACCGCGACCGCGGACCCGGCCCGCCAGCTCCAGTGCTCCATCCGCGGCTCGGACGGCAACGACTACACCAAGTCCACGGGCGACTTCCACGAGGGCGACGAGCAGCTGCCGACCCCGCAGTGCCCGCAGCTGCCGCAGGGCGTGACCCCCAAGCACGTCAAGATCATCGAGACCGGCGGCCCGAAGCCGCTGGTCATCTACGAGGGCGACCAGGACCCCTGGGCCGCGGAAGTCGCCCAGCGGTTCCCCCAGTGCGTCGAGGGCACCTGCGCCCTCGAGCTGTACCTCATGCCCGATCACGCCTCCTGCTTCGACGGCAAGACCGGCTGCAACGGCTGGTACGAGGACACCCAGAAGACCGCCAAGTACCAGTGCGAGTACGACGGCGTCGTCGTCACGCTGGAGCACTGCAACCGGTACCGACAGGTGTTCGACACCGCAGCACGCACCGCCGGCGCCCCGTACTCCTCCCCGGACGGCACTGTGCGCCTCAAGGCGTCTACCCCGTCCGAGACCGGGCGCACGCTCAAGCAGGAGCCCTCCATCGAGTCCTGCGTCAAGTCCTCGACCAGCACCGGCGTCTTCTCGGTGATCTTCAACCCGGTGCGGTGCGCGTTCGTGTGGGCGTTCGTCCCGCGCCCGACCGTGCTGCTCAAGGCGACCTCGGACCTGTACGACGACATCGCCGACACCGACGCGGGCCGGTTCGTGCTGGGCTGGGCCGCGTTCTTCGGCCGCGTCAACTTCATCCCCGGCTGCAAGGGCTTCGTGCTGCACTTCCAGGGGAAGGACATCTACCCTGCCAACGCCTGCCCGGGCACCTGGGCGGCGCCGATCGCCGCGCTCGTCAACCCGGCGATGACCCTCGCGCTGCTGTTCGCCGCGGCCGCGGCGATCCTCACGTCCATCGCCGGGATCTTCGGCTTCACGCCCTTCAGCGGCCGCGGCGACGACGGGGGAGGCTCGTGATCCTCGAGTCGCTGATGGGCGTCTGGAAGTCGGTCGCCGGCTTCTTCATCGACAAGCTCGCCGCGATCGACCTGCCCGACTGGGCCGCGCAGCTCACGGACGCCCTCACGACGCTCGGCGCGCAGCTCGCCGGCATGTCGGTCTGGTTCAACTTCGGCCTGGGCATCACGACGGCCGGCGTCGTCGCGACCGTCTGGGCTTCCTGCCTGGTCGTGAAGATCGTGCTCCGCATCGTCGCGTTCGTGCCCGTGGTCGGAGGTGCAGGGTGACGGACGCGGGCACCCGTCGCGCCGCCCGAGCTGGCGAGGGCAAGCGGCGGGGGACCGTGGCCGGCACCCGGAACTCGCCCATCGTCGTCGCGGCGACCGGCCGCACTCGCGGCCAGCTCGCCGTGCCCGGTCTGCCGCTGGTCGGGTCGTTCTCCGATCGCGAGGCAGTCGCCCGCCGGCGCGCGATGCCGATTCACGCCTATATCGGCCCGAACGGTCATTTCAAGACCGCGACGATGATCCTCGACACACTGCCGTCCCTGGCGGAAGGCCGGCCGGTCCTCTCGACCGTCGCGATTCTCGACGGGAACGGGAATCCGCATCCGCTCTATATCCCGTTCCGGCACTGGGACCAGCTCAAGACGTTCCGCAATGGGGACCTACTGCTCGACGAGGTCGCCGGCGCCGCTAACGCACGGGCGACCGGTCTCCCGGACGATATCCAGAACATTCTGAATCAGCTTCGGCGCGCCGATGTCGTGATGCGGTGGACCGCGCCGGCCTACGACCGCGCGGACAAGATCATCCGCGAGACCTCGCAGGGGATCTCGCTCTGCCACGGATACTTCCCGGACCGGTCAGTCGAGGCCCGCACGGACGCGGAGGGCAGGGTCAGAGCCTGGGCCCCCAACCGGCTCGCGGTGGTCAAGACGTTCGACGGCAAGGACATGGCGGCGTTCTCCGCGGCGCAGACCACGGCCACCGGCGGGCGGCGCAGGGCCGCGCTGCGACCCAAGTTCTCCCAGGTCTACTGGGCACCGAGGACCGGCGTGTTCGGCGCCTACAACACCCTCGACGCCGTCTCGCTCGTGTCGTACCTCTGCCCGGTCTGCGGCGGCAAGCGCGTGGCGAAGTCGTGCCGGGGCCATGACGACGGGTAGGAATACCCGCGGGGGGCCGTCCGTGGCCCCCCGCGGTGGACCTTGTCGGAGGCCCGGTCAGTGAACGTATCGCCAGAGGGCAACAGAGCCCCTGGCGCACCCCCGGGGATCTCCAAGTGGGCCCGGATGAACTTCCTTCGCACCGAGTCGGTGCGGCGGCGCCAGCGGGCCTGCCAGTCGAAGCCGACCGGGACCTACGTCGCGATCGACCACGGCGAGGCCGGCTCGACGTTCCGCGGGCTCCAGACGTGCGGCTCGCTCACCTGCCCCGTCTGCGGACCGCGGATCGCCGCGACGCGCGTCCGCGAGGTCGAAGCCGCCGTGGACGCCCACCGCAGCGCGGGCGGACGGATCGGCTTCGGCACCCTCACCCTCCGCCACCATCGCGGGCAGTCGCTCGCGTTCCTGCTCGCCTCCGTCTCGGCCTGCTGGAAGGCGGCGACGAACGGCCGCGGCTGGCGACGCGACCGGCTCGAGCACGGCGTGCAGGGCTACGCCCGAGTGTTCGAGGTCACGTACGGCCGTCACGGCTGGCACGTCCACGTCCACTTCCTGACGTTCCAGGACGGCGACGCGACCCCGGACGGCCTGCTCGCCTCGATGTTCCGGCGCTGGTCCGACGCGGCGGTGCGGCGCGGGCTCGGCGCCCCGCTGATGCGAGCCCAGGACCTCCACGAGCTGCGCGGCGCGAGCACGGCCGCCCAGGTCCTCGGGCTCTACTTCGCGAAGCAGGCCGCCGAGCTCGGCGCCGGCGACTCCGCCGCGATCGCGCTCGAGGCCGCGGGCGGCCCGCTCAAGGCGCAGGGCGGCCTGACGCCCGCCGAGCTGCTGGACCTCGCCGCGGCCGGCGACTCGGCCGCTCTGCGGCTCTGGAACGAGTACGAGCTGGCGATGGAGAGCGCCCGCACCATCGGCTGGTCCCGCGGCCTCCGCGACGACCTCGGCCTCGCAGCTCCGCTCGACGACGCCGCAGCCGCAGCAGCTCCGCCCCTCCACGAGCACCCGGAGCGGGTCGAGGTCCCGGGGCCTGCCTGGTCCCTGCTCGTGCGGACCGGCCGACGCGGCGCCGTGCTCGAGTACGCCACCGGCCACACCCCCGGCGAGCTGCACGCCTGGCTCCGCGCCCAGGGCATCGACGCCTACCTCCGGGACCTCGAACGCGACCGCCTCGACGCCTGGCACGTCAACTCGACTTGACATACTGCCCGACGTCAACTACTCTTGACACATGAACACGATCGAACGCATTACCGACATCACGACCGACATCACCATCGTCGGATCGTCCGTCCACGCCCTGGACCGCGCCGGCGTCGAGCGGATCGGCACCCTCGGCGCCCTCGCGGACGCTGTCCGCATCCGCCGCGCCGCTGAGCGCATGGAGGAGGACATCGTGGCTCTGTGCCGCAGCACCGGCGCCTCCTGGGCGGCGATCGGCGTGGTGCTCGACATCAGCAGGCAGGCCGCACAGCAGCGATTCGGGCACCTCGGGTGAGCCCCGACGCGATCGCCACGGCGCTCATGCTCACGCCAGGAGCTGCGCTGCTGGCCTTCTCGCTCTGGCGACTCGTCGACGCGCACCGGCGTCTCCGCGACCTCCGCCGACGACGCCCCCCGCAGTAGCACCCGGGAGACCCGGGAAGGCGCACCCTGGAGGGCGCCTCACGACCAGGCAGGGTGCCCCCCTGCGTGCCAGCCTGAGGCGCTGGGCGGGTGACTCCGGTGTGATCGGGTCAACCCGCCCAGGTCCCGGCCTCAGCCGGGCGCCTACGGCCGCTCCGGGGCTACCCAGCCCGACCCCCTTCATGCCCCGCCCCTCGCCTAGAGCCCGCTCGCCCCTCGCGGCTGGGTCCGCCACGGGCACCCGGGGCCTTCCGTCGTCCCGGCCGGTCGCTGCTCGCGCGTTCTACCGGGCGCCCGGTCCGGCGCGGGCCGACGGCGGTCAGGGTAGGCGGTAGAGGCGACGCCCGTCCGCCCAGTGCGCTGCTCCCCGGCCCTCCCTGCTCCGCCGTGGAGGCTCGCGCAGCGGCCGGCTTGAGAGCGTTGCGAACAATGGGGCCGCCTACGGCTGGATCTGCTGGGGGGACCTGCGCGGAATACGGTTTCGGGGGCGCCGGCCGACGGTCGATCGCTGGTTCCGGCGAACGAGCAACGGGACCCGGACGGCGTTCCTGACTGGTCGTGTCCCCCGGACTGGTGTCTGTGAGCCTCCCGGGTCCCGGGCGTGTTCTCAGCCATGGTGTGCTCAAGCGGCTCGGGGGGGCTGCCGGTAGACGCCCCCCCGTCCGCCGGCGCCCTCCGGGCCAGAGACCTCGAGAGGACCCGACCGCATGGCGCTCCCCACGATCAACGCCGCCGGCAACCTGACCGCCGACCCCGAGCGCCGCTCGGTCAACGGCGTGTCCGTCTGCAACTTCACGCTCGCCTGCACCGAACGGCGCCAGGACGACCGCGGCGATTGGATCGAGGGTGCCGTGACCTTCATCCGAGTGACCGTCTGGCGGTCGCTCGCGGACAACGTCGCCGCGTCGCTGCGGAAGGGCGACGCCGCGACCGCTTGCGGGAAGCTCAACGTGGGCACCTACGAGACGAAGGAGGGCGACAAGCGGACCTACGTCCAGATCGACGCGACTGATGTCGGCGTGGGCCTCCGGTACGCGACCGCGGTCCCCGAGAAGACCCGTCAGGCCGGCGCCCGGACGACCACGAGCGGCCGACGTGTCGCCGCGGTCGCGTGAGTCGGCACCGGAGCACCCGGCGGCGACGGACCACGTACGTCGGCCGCTCCGGGCGCTCCTGGTTCGGACGGCTGCTGGCGTCCTACTCGCTGGCGCGCTCCTCGTGACCGCTGCAGCGCCGGCGCAGGCCGCGACCCCGGGCAGCACCTCGAGCACGGCCGCCGGCTGCGCCCCCTACCTGCCCACCGTGAACCTGCTTAACGCCGGCTACTTCTGCCAGGACAAGGTGGCGGAGGGAATGACCTTCGAACATCCAGGATTCTGCACGAATGCGGGGTTCGCAGCTCGCTCGACGATCTCGGACCCGAATAAGCCGTATTACGCCTGCGTCGCATTCGGCAACGCGGTGAAAGGCGA
>CBDATO010000003.1:0-1800277 GCA_965199805.1 Frankiaceae bacterium
GCTCGCGGCGTACTGGCCGCCCGCGGTCGGGTGGTTGAACGCGACGAGCAGCGTCTTGTCCGAGTCCTCCTGCACCGAGAGGGCGCCGAGGCCGATGGCGTACGTGCTGCCGAGCCGCAGGTCGCTGAGCCGGGGACGGCCGAGGTGTACCCGCCGGCCCACCTTGCGGTAGGCCCAGTAGATCGACCAGGCGCCTACGCCGATGGCGATGACCAGCTGGGCGACGGCCACCCATGCCAGGCTGACGGAGTCCGCGGCCCACAGCGCGAGGACGACCAACATCTTGCCGAGCACGAGCAGGTTGCGCGGCAGGGCGCTCGCGCTGTAGTTGATCTCGGCCTGCACGATGCCGGCGGCGAAGCCCATCATGGCCGCGCCGATGACGTCGGCCGCGACGAAGGCGACGATGATCCAGTCCGCGACCTCCGGCACCAGGGCCCAGCCCAGCAGCATCGCCGCGGTGAGCCCCACCAGGGACGACACAGCGCCCCAGCTGAGGACGGAGCCCATCATCGCTTCCTTGTCCCGCTTGGAGGCGACGAGCTCCTGCATCACGACCATGCTGGTCCAGGTCAGCAGCAGGGTGCTCAGGATGGCGTCGATGCCCTGCACACCGGCGTAGAAGCCGTACTCGCGCGGGCCCAGGGTGCGGCTCAGCGCGAA
Organism: Frankiaceae bacterium; assembly: GCA_965199805.1. Classification (GTDB taxonomy): domain Bacteria; phylum Actinomycetota; class Actinomycetes; order Frankiales; family Frankiaceae; genus DATAZK01. The sequence continues at coordinate 664 of CBDATO010000003.1, forward strand.
GAAGGTGACCAGCTGGGCGAGCAGCGTCAGGCCTTCCGTCGCGGACGCCCACAGCGTGTCGCGGCGCAGCCCGCGGGCGCCGCCGCCGGGGAGACGTCCCCGTACGGCGGCGAGGCGTCGCTGCAGACCCTGCTTGGCAGGTGGCGCCACGTCAGAACCCCGTTACCTGGTTGCCGTGAGGGCTCCGGCGCCGAGCGCGCCGAGCACCTTGCTGCGCATGGCATCGGCAGTTCCGGAGAAACTCTGCAGCCCGACGGCGACGAAATCCGCCGGGAAGGCGGCGATGAAGGCGTCGACGGTCGCCGGGCCGAGGGGCTCGGCGTCCCAGTAGCTGTGGCACAGGCTCGTGTCGGCGACCCAGGCCGGGCGCTTCGCGGCGGACCGGTCGGCGTACGTGCCGTAGAGCAGGTATTCGGAGACCTGCCGACGGGCGGCCACGGCGAGGTGCCACGGCCGGCCGGTGCTGTGCTCGATGCGCTGCAGCATCGCCTCGGCGGTGCGGCCGTCCCAGCACACGAGCTGGGAGATGTAGTCGGGCAGCGGGGCGGGGGCGTGCGGCAGGGCGAGCAGCTCCTCCGCCGCCGAGGTCCACTCCAGGTGGCTGGGCAGGGCGGCGGTGACGGCGTCATCGAGCCGGTAGGTACGCACGTCGCCGGTGCGGGGGTCGACGAACGTCTCGGCGGTGACCGGACGGACGAACGCCACGTCGCTGTCGGCGAAGAGCAGCCCGCGGGTGTCGACGAGCCGGGTGGCGTTCAGCTTGACGATCTGCTGCATGAGCCAGCCGCCGACCGGACGCCGCAGCCGGGGGTGCACCCAGCCGTTCATGCGCGGCAGCCGCCGGAAGCCCGCCGGGATGAACTCCTCCTTGGCCATGACCTGCACCTGGCCGCCGGCGAGGGGCCGGAAGAGCGCGAGGTCGCGGGCGTCGGGGAGGACGAGGTGGGTGAGCTCGGGAGCCACGTACTCGCGCACGCTGCGTACCAGACGGGTGCACAGCTCGAGGTCGGGACCGTACGTGGGGGTGAGCAGCGTCAGCCCGACGTCGGCCGGCCGTCCGTCCGATGTTGCTCGTGCTGTCGGCGACTCGTTCACGAGGGGTCCTCTCCTGCGGTGGGCGTTCTCCGGGTGAACGGTCGTTCGTGCCGTGCCGTGATGCCCCGATCGGGTGCGGTCTCGCGGCTGCTGCGGGGCCGGGGCACGAGGTGCCCGGGATCCGGAGCGGTGGTGGGGAGGACGGCGCCGCCGCGGCGCGCCACCGCGAAGGCGACCAGGAAGAGCAGGCCGTCGGCGAAGAACGGTGCCGACTCGGTCACCGCGTTGAGGCACACGGTCAGCATGACCAGGGCCGCCCACAGGTTCAGCGGCGAGGCCCGCCGCCGCCAGTGCCGCACGATCGCGCCGAAAGCGAAGGTCAGGTAGAGCACGAGGCCGACGATGCCCACCTGCAGCAGCAGGTCGAGGTAGCCGCTGTGCGCGTGGTAGGCGTGGAAGCGCATCTCGCGCCACATCGACTGGCCGGTCAGCGACTCGGGGCGCCATTCGCCGCCGAAGCCCCAGCCGAAGAGCGGCTTCTCCGAGATGCGCTCGGTGACGACCGCCCAGATGTTGGTCCGGCCCGACAGGCTGCTGCCGCGGCCGAGCAGGCCGGTCACGGCGCTGAAGTGCGTGGCGAGGAGCAGCCCGACGGAGCCGAGGACGGCGAGCAGCGTCGCGAGCCAGCCGATGCGGTGCCACAGGGGCGCCCGCGGCCCGGCCTGCCGGTTCCACACCAGGGCCCCGACCGAGACGAGCACCAGGGCCAGCGCGGTCGAGCTCTGGCTGCCCACCAGGAGCACCGCGCCGAGCACGAGCCAGCCGATGCGGTGGGAGCGCTTGGTCTCGCGGTCGAACCAGAAGCACAGCAGCGCCAGCACGAGGAAGGCGCCGAGGCCGTTCTTGTGGCTGAACGGCCCGTGCCAGCCGGGAGCGCCGTCCTCCGCCGGTTTGGTCGAAACCGAGTACGCGAGCAGCAGGAAGCCGGTCGTCAGCAGGCAGAGGCCTTTTGCCACCCGGGTGGTCAGGCGATGCAGCGTCTCGAGGCTGAGGAAGCTGCCGCAGCACCAGGCGACGAAGACCTGCGAGACGAAGGTCAGCAGCAGGATCTGGCTGCCGCCGCGGTCCGGTGACCACAGCCACGAGGCGCCCGCCCACACCACGAACCCCACGAGCGCGAGTGGAACCGTACGGCTCAGCAGCTCACGACGGGGACGGGCCAGCAGGATGACGAGGGCCGCGAGCGGCAGCAGCCGGGAGGCCATCCGCTCGGCGACATTGCTCTGGAAGTAGACGAGCAGCAGTGCGACCACGTACACGGCGGCCGCCCAGCGCTCGGACCAGCTCACCTTCGGCGGGCGTGCCGGGCTGCGGCGGGCCGGGCGCGGGGCGGACGGCCGCGTCGGGGCGTCGGCGAGCAGGGTCACTGCGGTGACCCCGGGTCGAGGAGGAGCTGGTCGAAGATCTGCCGGCGGGCGATGCGGCGCGGTTCACCGGACAGCAGCCCGTGGTCCAGCCCGTCGATCGAGTGCAGCCGGAAGCCGGGACGGGCGCAGAGCCGGCGCAGCCGCCGCTTCTGCGGGGCGAAGTGCCGGACGTCGGACGGGCCCATGACCATGGTCACCTCGCCGCCGGCGGCGACGGCACGCCGGAAGGGACGCATCGGGGCTGCGACGCTGCTGGCGCTGCCCATCAGCCACAGCCGTTCGGGATGGTCGACGAACATGCGCCGGCCGGCCCGGAAGGCCATGAGCAGCCGCATGCCGGCGAGGCCCGACCGGTACTGCTTGCGCCGGCGGTCCAGCGGACGGCCGGCCCGTAGCTCGGCGGGCACCAGCCACCAGCCGAAGGCCAGCGAGATCTGCCGCCGGGTGCCGATCCGGGCTCCCGCCTCGAGCCCGTTGTAGGCGCCCGAGCACATCCCGAGCAGCACCACGCGGCCCGGGTCGTCGGGATCGAGCTCGCGGATGAGCGCCTCGACGTCGTCGATCGCGGCGGCCTCGTACACCGACTGGGGGGCGCTGCCGGACTCCGCCGGGCTCTCGCCGAGACCGGGCATGTCGCAGCGGACCACCCGCATCCCGTACGCGGCCCACTGCCGGGCGAGGTCGACCCACATTCGGGCGGGCCCGGTGTGCAGCTCGACCCCGGCACTGAGCATGAGCACCGTGTCGCCGACCGCGCCTTGTGCAGGCTCGCTCTCGACCGTGAAGATCCGGCCGTCGCCGAGGAAGCCGGCCCGTTCGATGATTTCGTGCCGATCCGGATGTCCGTCGGGAGCGGCGAGCCGGCCGGGGCCCCACCGGTCGATCGTCAGGCGGGTCGCGGGCACCGACGGGGCGTCGACCGGGTGGCGCACCGTCTCGAGGGTGTCGTCGGCCCAGCGTGCGGCCAGGTCGACCGCCTCGTACGCGTGCACCGCGAGGATCGGGTCCAGGTTGAGCAGCTCGGCCTGCTGGGTGACACCTTCGACCAGGCCGTCGGGAAGCCCGTCGATCAGCGGGAGCAGTGCCGCTCCGGCGCCGGTGCGGGCGAGGACCAGCGCGCGTCGCGTCGGCAGGGGACCGCCGGCGAGTAGGTCGAGCCGGCTGATGGCGGCGGCGGTGGCCGTGCTCAGGTCGTCGCCGGGGACGTCGGCCCATCCGGACTGCGTGTCATCACGGGCGGCGGCATCGGTCTCGTCGCCGGGCACGGCGAGCATCTGCTGCGCCCGGAGCTCACGCAGGTAGCGCTTGCCGCGCAGCACCGGGTCCCACAGGATCATCGCGTCGAGGTCGATGCCGGCCTCGCGGGCCGCGGCCGTGGCGATCGTGGCTCCGATCCGGTGGCCGACCAGCACGAGGGGTGCCTCCGACGCCAGCCGGGCACTCTCCAGCGCCGTGACCACGTCGCCGCGCCAGGCGGGCAGCAGATCGGGATCGTCGCCGGTGCCGGCGCTGTCGCCGGTGGAGGAGAAGTCGAAGCGCAGGACGGCGAAGCCGGATTCCGCGAGCCGGGCGGCGAGCAGCCGCCAGGAGTAGTCGGCGGCGAGGCGTTCACGCGCCGTCGCCGAGGCCATCACCACGGTGGCGCGCGCCGTGCGGGTGGCGGGCACATGCCACCAGCCGAAGAGCGGTCGCTCGGCCGGGCCGAACCAGGTGGGTCGTACCAGGACGCTCGACGGATCCACCGTGCTGGATTCTTGCTGGCCGGATTCTTGCTGGCCGGATTCCTGCAGGCCGGGTTCCTGCCGTCCGGCGTCCACTCCGGCCGGTGCGGCAGCGGAGACGTCACCGCTGCGGGGCCGTACCGCGTGCGCCGCGGTACCCGTGCCCTGAGGTGACGAGCCGCCGAGCCCGGTCAGCGCGGCGTCCACCATCGGCTCTCCTTCGTTCCCACGGGCAACAGGCATGTTCGACACGGCCCTCACACGGATCCGCGTCGCTTTCCCAACGGCACTTTCGGCAGAACCGTGACGACACTTGCGTGCAGAACGGTTGGCAAAAGTGAACTGACGGCAGATGCGCCCGCCGACTGGGCCATTCGAGTGGCGGCCCGTTCCCCCCAACGGGGGAATCCACGAATCCGGCGCAACTGCTGGTACGGCTGTCCCGATTGGTTGCCGATAGCTCGAATCTAGAACGACATCTGTAATCACCAGCTGACAGCGGGGTGCACGGGCGTGGAAAGCACTGTTCGAGAGGTACTGGCGGCACATGCCGGCCTCGTCAAGGACGCGATGACGATCGATGCGGAGAGCGACCTCTTCGCTGCCGGGATGACGTCACACGCGAGTGTCAACGTGATGCTGGCGCTGGAGGACGAGCTCGACATCGAGTTCCCCGAGCGTCTGCTGAAGAAGTCGACGTTCTCCTCGATCGCCTCCATCCTGGACGCACTGGACCAGCTGGCACCGGTGGCCTGATGAGCGTCCTGCCAGGCCTCGCAACTCCGGGGCTCTCCTCCGACGCCGTGCCCGCCCAGCGCGAGACGCTCGCGGCGCGCACCGCCCGGGTGGCGGCGGTGGCGGCGGAGCATGCCGACGCGGTGGACTCGCAGGGCCGGTTTCCTGCGGAGTCGATGCAGGCGTTGCGTGACGCGCGGCTTTTGGGTGTGCTGATCGGACCTGGTGACGGCGGTGAGGGCGCGACGCTCGCGGAGGTCGCCGAGATCGTGACGGCGCTGGGCCGGGCGTGCGCGTCGACCGCGATGGTCTATGCGATGCATCAGATCCAGGTGGCGTGTCTGGCGTTCTCGCCGTTGACGGCGGATCTGGCGAAGCTGCGCCGGCGGGTCGCGGACGAGCAGCTGCTGCTGGCGTCGGCGACGACGGAGAAGGGCATCGGCGGCGACGTGCGCTCCTCCAGCTGCCATGTCGACGTGCAGGGCGAGCGGTTCGTGCTGCGCAAGGACGCACCGGTCATCTCTTATGCGCCGTGGGCCGACGCCATCCTGGTCACGGCCCGCCGCACCCCCGACAGCCCGCCGAACGACCAGGTGCTGGTCGTATGCGAGTCCGGCGACGTGCGGCTGGACCGCACCGGTGTCTGGAACGCGATGGGCATGCGCGGCACGTGCAGCGACGGTTATGTGCTGGAGGCGTCGGCGACGGTCGGGCACATCCTGCCGACCTCCTACGGCGACCTGTCCGCGTCGATCATGCTGCCGACCTCGCACCTGCTGTGGGCCGGTGTGTGGCTCGGGGTCGCGACGGCCGCGGCGGACAAGGCGGGTCTTTTCGTCCGCAAGGCCGCACGGGCCAATCCGGGTTCGCTCCCGCCGTCGGCACGGCCGTATGCGGAGCTGATGCAGGTGCTGCAGCAGATGCGTGACGTGCTGTCCGCGGGTCTTGCCCGGCACGCTGCTGCGGCGGGCACCGGGTCGGACTCTCGAATGTGGGAGTCCCTGTCGTACGCGCTGGCGATGAACAACGTGAAGACCACCAGCACCACCCTCGTCGTCGACGTGGTCAACCGGGCGCTGCTCATCTGCGGCATCGCCGGCTACCGCGAGGACGGCCCCTACCGCATGAGCCGCCTGCTGCGTGACGCGCACGCCGGCGCCGTGATGGTCAGCAACGAACGCATCTACACCAACAGCGCACAGATGCTGCTGGTCGCCAAGGAGGTCTGACAATGTCAATTGAGGCTGCCGCCACGCAAACGGCCGAGATGACCGCCACCGCGGCCACCATCCCCGCACCCGCCACCGCTGCCGACGACCATTCGGTCGAGTACGCCGCGTTCCGTGACGGCCTGTTCGCCGCGCGGCTGCTCGAGCCGACCGGCATCGACGGGCTCTACGGCCATTCGGGGGAATACGAGGCCGTGATCAGCGGCCTGAACGGCATGATCGCCGCCGCCGGCGCCGACCAGCACGCCCGGGTCGTGCACTTCCCGCCGGTGATGCCGCGCAAGGACTTCGAGCTCACCGGCTACGTCAGCAACTTCCCGGACCTGATCGGCGCCCTGTTCCACTTCGAGGGCAACGAGCGGGCGCACCGCGAGCTGATGCGCCTGGCCGACGCCGGCGAGGACTGGACAACCGCCTTGACCAGCGGGCAGATCACGCTGGTGTCCTCCAGCTGCCATCCGCTGTATCCGACGCTGACCGGCACCCTTCCCGCCGACAGCCAGGTGCACGACCTGCTCGGCTGGTGCTTCCGGCACGAGCCGTCCATCGACCCGGGCCGCATGCAGGCCTTCCGGATGCGCGAGTTCGTCTACGCCGGCACCGCCGCGGGGGCGCAGGCCCACCGTGACGGCTGGGTCGAGCGGGCCCTCGCCCTCGGTGAGCGGCTCCAGCTGCCGGTCTCCGCGGAGATCGCGAACGACCCGTTCTTCGGCCGCGTCGGCCGGCTGCTCGCCAACGAGCAGCGCGAGTCCGCCGCGAAGATCGAGATGGTCGCCCCGGTCGGGTCGACGAGCAAGCTGACCGCGATCGCCTCCTCCAACCTCGCCGGCGACCACTTCGGCCACATCTTCGACATCCACCAGCGCAGCGGCGAGACCGCCCACACCGCCTGCGTCGGCTTCGGCCTGGACCGCATGACGCTGGCCCTGGCCCGTACCCACGGCACCGACCTGTCGGTCTGGCCGCAGGCGGTGCGCGCGGACCTCGGCCTGTGAACGGCGCAGGCCTGTGAGTCCGGCTGCGATCGTTTCGCCCCGGGTGTCCTCGGACGCCCGGGGTTCGACGCTGATTGCCGGCCCGGCGGCGCCGCCCGTCGGTGCGCACCGGCTACATGCGCCGGACCGCGACTGGGACGAGGTCAACTGCTACGTCGACCTGTGGATCGAGCTGCTCGCCTGGCTCGGGCACGACCCGGTGCCGGCGCTGGCCGCCACCCTGTCCGCCGGTGTCGACGTCGACCAGTGGATCTTCCTCAAGCCCGAGCCCGAGGACCTGCGCCGGCTCTACGACGTGCAGGTCCGGGAGCTGAATGTGTGGCGGCCGGTCCTGGACCAGGTCGAGATCCAGCTCGGCGCGGGCCGGCTCATGACCGTCGAGGTCGACGCCTGGTTCCTGCCCGACACCCGCGGCCGGGCGTATCAGATGCAGCACGACAAGACCACGATCGTGCCGGCCTGGATCGACCGCGGTGAACGCCGGCTCGGCTACTTCCACGGCCCCGGCTACTACGAACTCGACTCCGCCGACTTCGACGGCCTGTTCGCCCCCGCCATGCTGCCCCCGTACGCCGAAACCGCCGTCCTCGGCGCCGGCGCGCTACGGGGCGACGCTCTGGTGGAGGCGACCGTCGGCCTCTGCCGGGAGCATCTCGCCCGGGCACCGCACGATCCGGTCCGGCGCCTCGGCGACGCGCTTCTCGCCCAGGCCGAGTGGCTCCCGTCCCAGGAGCCGGCCGTCTTCCACGCGCTCGCGTTCGGCACCGCCCGCCAATGCGGCGGCACCGCCGAACTCGCCGCCGACCTCGCCGTCTGGCTCGCCGACCACGCCGGCGTCGACACCCGGCCCGCCGCCGCCGAGCTGCGCAGCGTCTCCGAAACCGCCAAAGCCCTCCAGTTCAACCTCGCCCGCGTCGCCCGCGGCCGCCGCGGCGACCTCGCCGGTCCCCTCGGGCGCATGGCCGACTCCTGGGAATCCGCCATGGCCACCATCCGCCAAGCCCTGCAGGACTGAGCGACCCGCGGGGGCGACAAGCAATGTGGTGTCGCCAAAGGGTGGATGTCCCGAAACCATTGCCGGACTCCTGGTGACACCGGATTGCTTGTCGGGCACGCCCGACGCCGAGCGTCGCCGGCTGGAGCTCGCCCGGCGCTGCCGATACTGAGCGGGTGGATCTCGGCGACCTCTCCTGGAGGCTCACCCGTACGGACCCCGGCGTCCCGCCGGCCGACGACGGGATCGGGGCCCGCGTGCCCGGCACCGCCGCCGGGGCCCTGCAGGATGCCGGACTCTGGGACGGGGTGGCGCCGCTCGATCCCGACGCCTTCGACTGGTGGTGGCGCACCACGCTGCCGCCGGAGCTGGCCGGGCCGGCGACGCTGGAGTTCGACGGCGTGGCGACCGTCTGCGAGTTACGGGTCGACGGCGAGCTGATCGCCGCGCACGACGGGATGTTCACCGCGTTCACTGCCGAGGTCGACGTACCGGGCGGCGGGGCCGAGCTGGCCATCTGCGTACGAGCGCTGAACCCGTTGCTCGCCGCGCGCCGGCCGCGGGCGGCCTGGAAGACCAAGCTGGTCCGCCAGCAGAACCTGCGCTGGTATCGCACCTCATTGCTCGGACGCATGCCCGGCTTCTCGCCGTACGGCGCACCGGCCGGCCCGTGGCGGCCCGTCCGGCTGCACCGGCGGGACGCTGATCGGATCGTGCGGCGCCGGGTGGTGGCGCGTGCGCAGGGGAGCGGCGGCACCGTCGACGTCGACCTCGTGCTTTCCGGTCCGCCTCCGGCTGCGGCGGTGCTCGCGGTAGGCGCCGGCCAGGGAGCGCTGGTCGTCGAGCCGCTCGAGACGACCGGCAGCTACCGGGTGCACGGATCCGTGACGCTCGACGCCGTCGAGCGCTGGTGGCCCGCCGGTTACGGGCTCCAACCGCTGTACGACCTGACGTTGCAGCTCGACGACCGGCCTGTGCCGCTCGGACGCGTCGGCTTCCGCGAGCTGGTCGTCGACCGGTCGGGCGGTGGGTTCCAGCCGTTCGTGAACGGGGTGCGCGTCTTCCTCCCGGGCGCCTGCTGGGTACGGCCCGGTGGCGTGGGCCTGCGGGCGGACGACGACGAGATCCGCGCGTCCGTACGCACTGCTGCCGCCGGTGGCCTGCGCATGCTGCGGATCACCGGCACCACCGTGTACGAGGCCGCCGCGTTTTGGGACGCCTGCGACGAGCTCGGCATCCTGGTCTGGCAGGACGCCATGCTCGCCAACCTGCCCCCGCCCGACGAGCCGGAGTTCGTCGACGGACTGGTCGCCGAGGTGCGCCACCTGCTGGGTGGGCTCGGCGGACGTCCGTCGCTCGCGGTGTTCAGCGGCGGCAGCGAGATCGAGCAGCAGGCGGCCATGCTGGGCCTGCCAGCCGAGCGCCGGCCGTTGAGCGTGATCACCGAAACCCTGCCCCGAGTGGTCGAGGAGTGCGTGCCGGGGCTGACGTACGTCACCTCCAGCCCGAGCGGCGGCGAGCCGCCGTTCCGGCCGGACACCGGCGTGGCGCACTACTTCGGCGTCGGGGCCTACCTGCGTCCACCCGACGACGTACGGCTCGCGGGCGTCCGGTTCGCCGCCGAGTGCCTCGCCTTCGCGAACCCGCCCGAGGCCGGCGTCGTCGACACCGTCTTCGGCAGCGCTGCCGCCGCGGGGCACACGCCGGAGTGGAAGCGGGGTGTGCCGCGCGACGCCGGTGCGCCGTGGGACTTCGAGGACGTCCGCGACGTGTACGTCGAGCTGCTCTTCGGGGTCGACGCCCAGCGGGTCCGCTTCACCGACCCGGAGCGGTACCTGGACCTCGGACGGGCGGCGGTCGCGTACCTGATCCGGCGGACGATGGCCGAGTGGCGCGACGCCGACTCACGCTGCGGCGGTGCCTTGGTGCTGGCCTTCGCCGACCTCGTGCCGGGCGCCGGGTGGGGCCTCGTCGACGCGGGCGGCCGGCCCAAGTCGGCCCTCCACGGCTTCCGGCGGGCGAGTGCACCGCTGGCGACCTACCTCGCCGACCTCGGCATGAACGGCCTGGTGGTCCGCACGTGGAACGACGGGCCCGAGTCGCTGCCCGTCACGCTGGAGATCACCCTGTACGCGAACGGCGAGACCGTCGTCGGCGCCGGGGCGCGTGACCTGGTGCTGCCGGCGCACGGGCAGCTCAACGCAGAGGTGGAGGACGTGCTCGGCGCCTTCCGCGACGTCGGGTGGGCCTACCGCTTCGGTCCCGCGTCGGCCGACGTGGTGCAGGCGGTGGTGCGTACGGCCGACGGTCGTGAGGTCAGCGACGTGCACTTCCCGGTCGGGCTGACCGGCACGCCCGAAGCCGACATCGGGTTGACCGCCGAGCTGCTGCCGGGGGAGCCCGATGCTGCGGTGCGGACCGTGCGGGTGGCGGCCCGGCGGGCGGCGCAGTTCGTCGCGGTCGAGGCGGTGGGCTGGGTGGCGTCGGACGGGTGGTTCCACCTGGCGCCCGGCGGGAGTCGCGACGTCGAGCTCGGGCGGGCGTCCGGCCGGCCGCCGCGCGGCGAGGTGCGCGCGGTCAACAGCGTGGCGCGCGCCGCCTTCCACTGAGCGCTGATCAGGCTTCGTCGCACAGGGCCACGACGACGGCGCTCGCGTAATCCGCCTCGTGGGTCAGGCTGACCGCGAGCGACGAGACGCCGCGGGCCTCGGCCAGCTCGGCGCACTCGCCGTGCAGCTGCAGCGACGGAGCGCCGGAGGAGGCGACGACGACCTCCATCGAGGTCCACGGCGGGGTCGCCGTGGGCTCGGGCGCCAAGGCCTTGAGCAGCGCCTCCTTCGCCGCGAAGCGGGCGGTCAGGCTCGCGACCCGGCCACTGCCGCGGGCGTCGCAGTCCGCGAGCTCCCCGGCCGTGAAGACGCGGCGGAGGTAGCGGGCGCCGAACTCGTCGATCGAGGCCTGCGTCTGGGAGATGAGCGCGAGGTCGGTCCCGACGCGCACGGTCATCACGCGTTCTCATCGGCGCGAGCGACGGCCACGGCAGGAATGATGCGGGATTGCGTGAGCAGCCGTACCCCGATCACCGCGGCCAGCGCGAGCACGGCCGCAGCTGCCCAGGAGACGACCGACATGCCGGTCACGAACGCGTCCTGTGCGGATCGGACGACAGAGGTCGCACGCGACGCCGGGAGCCCCGCGGCGTAGTCGAGCGCACCCGGCAGGCTCTCGCGGGCCCGGCCGGCGCCACGCAAGCCCGGGGGCAGCAGGGAGCTGATACGCGCGCCGTACACGGCCGCTCCGATGCTGCCGAGCACGGCGATGCCCAGTGCGCCGCCGAACTCGCTGGTCGTCTCCATGACGGCGGCGGCCCGCCCGGCCTGCTCGGGACGGACGGCGCCGACGACGAGCTCGGCCACCAGGGCCGCGACGGCGACCAACCCGAACGCGAGCAGGGCGGCGCCGCAGAGGGCGGTGCCCAGCGACCGCTGCTCGACCACCGCGCCGAGCACGACGAAGCCGGACGCCGCCACCAGGAAGGCGCCGGCGATGACACGACCCGGCGGCACGCGCTGCCCGAGGGCTGCGGCAACCGGTGCGGCCGTGGAGGCCACGGCGGCGGCCGGGAGCAGGCTCCACAGCGCGGCCCGCAGCGGGCTCAGGTCGAGGACGAGCTGCAGGTACTGGGTGGTGAAGACCGCGTTGCCGACCAGCGCGAACATCGCGGCGGCGTTGCAGATAAGTGCGCCGGAGAAGCGGCGGCTGCGGAACAGCGCCAGATCGATCATGGGGTGGGTGGCGGAGCGCTGCCGGCGGACGAACGCCCACCCGGCGGCGAGGCCGCCGGCCAGGGCTGCTGCGGCGAGCCCGTCGAGCCCGTCCGTCGCCGCCTTCTTAATGCCGTAGACGACGGGGAGCACTCCCGCGAGACACAGCACCGAGCTGAACAGGTCGAACCCCCCGGGCTCCGGCGTCCGGTACTCGGGCAGCAGCGTCGGGGCGAGCACGAGCAGGAGTGCCATGGCGGGCAGGTTGATCAGGAAGACCGATCCCCACCAGAAGTGCTCCAGCAGGATGCCCGACAGGACGGGTCCGACGGCGACCCCGCTGACCAGGACGGCACTCCACACGGCGACCGCCTTCGCGCGCTGCTTCTCGTCGGTGAAGACGGTCCGGATCAGCGCGAGCGTCGACGGCATGAGCGTCGCTCCGCCGATGCCGAGCACGGCCCGGGCGACGATCAGCTGCGCGGGGCTGCCGGCGTAGGCGGCCGCCAGGGACGCGGCGCCGAAGGCCGTGGCGCCGAGCATGAGCAGCTTGCGCCGGCCGATGCGGTCACCGACGGCACCCATGGTGATGAGCAGCCCGGCGAGGACGAAGCCGTAGACGTCGAAGATCCACAGCTGCTGGGTCTCGGTGGCGCCGAGGTCGCGGCTGATGAACGGCACCGCGAAGTAGAGCACCGACACGTCCATCGAGACGAGCAGCAGCGGCAGGGTCAGGACGGCGAGTGCGAACCACTCCCGGCGCCCGGCGGTAGGTGGCATCGGTGGACCCCTAACTGTGTGTGGCAGAAACAGATTGGCTGCCGCGGAAGGTAGCCTCCATCTGCGTATGACGCAAGCAGTTAGGGGGAGGTGTGCCAAGCTGTCGGGTGTGACGCCGCTCGAGCCGCAGCCCGTCGAGGACCTGCCCGTCGAGGTGCTGCCGCGCGTGCTCCGCCTCCTGTGGGGTCATGACGAGCCGGCGCGGCGCGGCCCGAAGCCGGCGCGCACCATCCACGAGATCGCCGAGGCGGCGGTCCGGGTGGCGGACGCCGTCGGGCTCGACGGGCTGTCCATGAGTGCCGTTGCCAAGGAGGTCGGCGTCACGCAGATGGCGCTCTACCGCTACGTCGACGCCAAGAGTGACCTGTACACGGCCATGCTCGACGTCGCGTACGGACCCCCGCCGGCCGAGCCGGCGACGGGGGAGTGGCGTGAGCAGCTGGACGCCTGGGCGCGGGGCAACGTCGCGATCCTGCGCCGCCACCCGTGGATCGTGCAGATCCGCGTCGAAGCCCCACCGCTCGGACCGTGGGTGCTCGGCTGGATGGAGCGTGGCCTCCGCGCGTTCGACGCCACGCCGCTCGGGTGGCAGCAGCGGCTGTCCAGCCTGCTGCTCGTCGAGGTCTACGTCCGTGGCCAGTCACTGGTCGAGGTCGTCGAGCAGCCGGCCGGCTCCGACGCCGATCAGCTGTACGGCCGCCGGTTGATGCAGCTCATCGATGCCGAGCGCTACCCCACGGTGCACGCCGCGGCGTCATCCGGGGCGCTCACCGACGGCGAGGGTTCGGAGTTCGACTTCGGGTTGGAGACGGTGCTCGACGGCATCGCGGCCCAGATCGCCCGGCTGCAGGCCCCTCCGGGGCCGGCGCGCCCTAGAAGGCCGAGAGGTCGAGCTTGAGCAGGTCGGTCGTACCGGCGCCGTCCACCGCGATCACCTGACCGGAGACGAACCGCGCGGCCGGGCTGCACAGGAAGAGTGCCAGGTAGGCGATGTCGGACCCGTGGCCGGTGATCCCGAGCGGGTTGCGTGGCCGCTCCGAGCCGGGCACCGCGTCCGAGAAGCGCCGGACGCCTTCCGTACCGCCGATCGTTCCGGGCGCGATCGCGTTGACCCGGATGCCCCGCGGACCCCACTCCACGGCACAGGTGCGGGTCAGTGAATCGACGCCCGCCTTGGCGGCGGCCACGTGCGACTGCAGGGCGGCGCCCTTCAGCTCGAACGGGGCGGTGATGTTCACGATCGAGCCGCCGTGCTCGCCGAGCCACGCGTCGTAGACCGCCTTGGAGACGTTGTAGGTGCCGAGCAGGTCGATGTCGACGACGGCCTTGAAGCCGTTGGGCGAGATCCGGGCGATCGGTGCGGGGAAGTTGCCGGCGGCGTTGTTGACGACGATGTCGAGCCGGCCGTAGTGGGCCGTGATGCCCTGCACCACCCGCTGCACGGCGTCGGCGTCGCGGACGTCGCAGGTGTCGACGTAGGTCTCGATGCCCTCGGCGCGCAGCTCCTCGGCTGTCGCCGCGAGGATGTCGGCCTTGCGGCTGGCGATCGCGATGCGGGCGCCGTGGCGGCCGAGGACCCGGCAGATCTCCTTGCCGATCCCGGTGCCCCCACCGGTCACGAAGGCGACCGAGCCGGCGAGCAGATCCGGGCGGAAAGGGGAGGCTGCGGCGTCGGCTGCGGTCACGGCGGCATGCTCGCAGAGCTGCGCCGGCCACCCGAACGTGACCCGTCTTGCACCTCATCTTGTATCTAAGGTTGGGTACATTGCCCTAGGCTGGAGCACATGGCGACGCCGACGCTTCCCGCCGCCCAGCGCGCGTACGAGGTCACCAAGGAGCTGATCCTCTCGGGCGAGCTGGCGGCCGGGGCGCTCCTGTCCGAGGGCGACATTGCCGAGCGGCTGGCCGTCAGCCGTACCCCCGTGCGCGAGGCCTTCCTGCGGCTCGAGACCGAGGACCTGCTGCGGCTGATCCCCAAGCGCGGCGCCGTCGTCGTGCCGGTCGCGCCCACCGAGGCGGCGGATATCCTCGACGTGCGGATGTCGCTCGAGACCGGCGCCGTACGCCGGCTGACCGCCCCCGGTGCCGACCTCACCGACCTGCTGGCCGAGCTGGGCGCGTCGATCGAGCGCCAGCGCGAGTTGGCGGCGGCGCGCGACGTCGCCGCCTTCGCCGAGGTCGACGCCCGCTTCCACCGCAGCATCGTCGAGGCGGCGGGCAATGTCGTCGCCGCGCGCTTCTACGCCTCGCTGGCCGACCGGCAGCGCCGCATGACCATCGGCGCCGTGGGCGGGCGTCCCGAGCGGCTGTCCACGCTCGTCCGGGAGCACCGCGCCCTTGCCGCGCGGG
This sequence comes from Frankiaceae bacterium, assembly GCA_965199805.1. GTDB lineage: Bacteria > Actinomycetota > Actinomycetes > Frankiales > Frankiaceae > DATAZK01. Next base: position 15,693 of record CBDATO010000003.1, read on the forward strand.
TGCGGCGACGTGACGCGGCAGGATTTGCGGAGGCACTGCAGGCGCACCTCGACAACACGCACGCCGTACTGCACGCCCGATGAGCGCGGTCTGCACCGAACGACCGCCCGCTGCCGCCACGCCCGAGGCCGAAGCGCGGCGGGCCTGGCTCGTCGTGGCCGCGGCGATGTTCGTCATCGGCTGGGGCGGCAACCAGTTCACCCCGCTGCTGCTGGTCTACCGCGAGCGGGCCGGCTACTCGCAGGTCGGGGTCGACGTCTTCCTCGGCGCCTACGTCCTCGGCCTGGTGCCGGGCCTGCTCGTCGCTTCCGGTCTGTCCGACCGCTTCGGACGCCGGCCGCTGATGCTGGTCGGGCTCGTGGCATCCGGCGTCGGCAGCGGCATGCTCGCCCCCGGGACGACCGCCGGCGCCGCCGGCATCATCGCCGGCCGCTTGCTCTGCGGGCTCGGGGTGGGCGTGGCCATGGCCGTCGGTTCGTCGTGGGTCACCGAGCTCTCGGGCCCGCGCTTCGACCCGGCCGCGCGGTCCGGCACCGGCGCCCGGCGCGCGTCCGTCGCCCTCACGCTGGGCCTCGGGGTCGGGCCCGGCGTCGCGGGCGTGCTCGCACAGTGGGCGCCCCTGCCGCTCTCGCTGACCTACCTCCTGCATCTGGCCCTGGTCGTCCCGGTGCTCGGGCTGGTCGCGCTGCGCGGCGTCGAGACCCGCTTCGGCAGCGGTCCGGTCGCCCTGCTGCACCGGCTGAGGGTGCCGGCCGCGAGCTCGCGGCGCTTCCGGCGCGTCGTGCTGCCGATGGCCCCGTGGATCTTCGGGTCGGCGGCGGTCGCGTACGCGATCGTGCCGCAGGTGGTGCACGACCGGCTCGGCTCGTGGGCGTTGCTCTTCACGACCGTGCTGACGGTGGCCACGCTGGGCACCGGCGTGCTGGTCCAGCCGTTCGCCCGCCGGCTCGACGACGTCTCCACCGCCCGCGCGGTGTTCTTCGGCATGGTCCTCATGTCAGCGGGCCTGCTGCTGGCGGCGCTCACGGCGGCCACCCGCTCGCCGGTGCTGGCGGCGGCCACGGCGGTGCTGCTCGGCGGGGCGTACGGCATCGCGGTGGTCTCCGGGCTGCTCGAGGTGCAGCGCATCGCCGCGCCCGACGAGCTGGCGGGACTCACCGGCGTCTACTACGCCCTCGCGTACATCGGCTTCCTGCTCCCAGCGCTGCTGGCCGAGCTCTCGCACTGGTTCGGCTACGGGGTGATGCTGACCGCGCTCGGCGTGCTCGCCGTCGGCTGCACCGCCGTCATCGCCACCTCCTGGTCCAGGCATCTGCCCGGGAGGTCCGTCACGGTCTGACGGCCTCACTGCGCCCAGGGCGGTGCCAGGAGGCTGCCGTCGGGCAGCTCGGCGGTCAGACCGGCGGTCGTCGTGACCCACGCAGACGCACCCGTCGGCCCGCTGTCGACGGTGAACCGGCTGCCGGCCGGCACCACGACGACGTCGCCCGGCACGGCGTCGGACCGCTCGGCGTCGAGGGTGACGACCAGAGTGCCGCGCAGGACGAGCAGCACCTCGTCGCGGCTCGGTCGGTGCGGCACCCCGCGGACCCCGGCGGGAACGTCGAGGCGCCAGGCCCGGAGCGCATCCGGTCCTGCGTCGGGGCGGACGTCGGTGACGTAGGAGCTGAACGTGCTCCCGTGAGCGGTGTGGACGACGGCCTCGGACGGGTGGACCACGGGCACGGTGACCTCCATATAGACAAGCAACCTGACTACATGGTCAACCGTACTGCCTGCTCTGCCAAACTGTCGTCATGCCTGCCCCTGACAGCAGCGTCCCGCTGACCGTCCTTCGCGCCGCGACCGAGGTCGTCGACGGGATCCAGGAGGGAATGGCGAAACGTGGCTTCGACGACGTACGCCCCGCCCACGGCTTCGCGTTCGTCCGGCTGAGCCGGGGTGGCGCCACCGTCGTCGAATTGGCCGCCCATCTCGGGATCAGCAAGCAGGCGGCGAGTCAGCTCGTCGAGCAGCTCGTCCAGCGCGGTTACGTGGCTCGTGAGCTCGACCCGGACGACGGCCGGGCCTGGTCACTGGTGCTCACCGACCGGGGAGTGGCCTGCACCAAGGCTGCCGAGGCCGCGGCGACGGAGGTGGCCAAGCGCTGGCGCAAGCAGCTCGGAGCCCCGGGCTGGTCGGCGTTTGAGGCGGCCCTGGGGGCCGTCGTCACGCCGGGCCTCATCCGCCCCACCTGGTGACCTAACCGGCTCGCTGCTGCGCGAAGTCCTTGGAGCGGATGAGCAGCCCGGCGAGCACCCCCGCGACCAGCGCGACGATGCCTCCGACCAGCAGGATCTCGTTCAATCCTGACGTGAAGGCCGTCCGCGCCGCCTGGGTCACCTGCGCCACCGTCCGGTCGGGCAGGCCGCGCAGCGCCGGGCCGAGCTCACCGGACTGCAGGGCGGCCGCGACCTGGGTGGAGCGATCACGCGCACCCGGCACCTGGGCGAGCTGTTCCCTGACGACCCGGGTGGTCTCGGAGGCGAACAGGGTGCCGAGCAGCGCGATGCCGGTCGCGATGCCGATCTGCCGGAAGGTCGAGTTGATCCCGGACGCCATCCCGGCGCGCGCGGGCTCGACCACGCCGACCGCCGTCGACGCCAGTGGGGGATTGGTCAGGCCGATCCCGGCCCCCGCGACGATGAAGCCGGGGATGAGATGCGTCCAGTCGGCCGAGGCGGACGGGCCGCGCATCAGCAGGATGCCGACCCCGACCAGCAGCAGCCCGGGGCCGATCAGGAAGCGCACCGGCACGTGGGAGGTCAGCCGGCCGGCGAGCGCGGAGGTGAGCAGGATGCCGCCGGACAGCACCAGGACGCGGATCCCGGTCTGCAGCGGGCTGTAGCCGAGCAGGTCCTGGATGTAGAGCACGAGGTAGAGCAGCAGCGAGAAGATCGAGGCGCTGATCCCGAACGCCGCGATCAGGCCGCCGGAGAAGGTGGGCAGCCGGAACAGGCCGAGATCGAACATCGGGTGGCGGCCGAAGCGTTCGATGAGCAGGAAGGCGACGAGCAGGACGGCGGCGGCCACGAAGCACGCGACGACCCGGGTGTCGCCGAACGAGCGCTGGTTGGACTCGATGAGCGCGTACACCAGTGCCGCCAGGGCGGCGGTGAAGGTGAGCACGCCCCACCAGTCCGGGCGCCGGGCGTGCTCGGCCCGCGACTCCTGGACCTTGGCGAGGGTGATCGCCACGGCGACGGCACCGAGCGGCAGGTTGACGAAGAAGATCCATCGCCACGACAGACCCGACGTCAGCACGCCGCCGAGCAGCGGTCCGACGGCGACGGCGAGCCCGGTGATGGCGCCCCAGATGCCGAACGCGACGCCGCGGTCCTTGCCCTCGAAGGTGGCCGCGAGCAGCGCCAGCGAGACCGAGAACATGATCGCGCCGCCGACGCCCTGGGCCCCGCGGGCGAGCTCGAGGAAGAGGCTGGTGGTGGCGAGGCCGCACAGCAGCGAGGCCAGCGTGAAGATGACGAGGCCGATCACGTACAGGCGCCGGCGACCGAAGAGGTCGGCCAGCGAACCCGTCGTCAGCAGGAGCGCGGCGAGGGTGAGCGCGTACGCGTCCACGACCCACTGCAGGTCCGAGAAGCTCGCGGTCAGCGCCATCTGGATGTCGGGCAGAGCGACGTTCACGATCGTGATGTCGAGCAGCAGCATGAACGTGCCGAGGCAGACCGCGACGAGGGTCAGCCATCGGTTCGGTGAATCCTGGCGTTCGGGAGCGTCATCCACCTTCTGCAGGTGCGCCGCCGGCCAGGAACTAAACGGGCAGCGCCGAATTGGCCGTTCCGATCGGACGGGTCACCGGGGCGAGCAGCATCCCGGTCGCCATGTCGATCAGGTTGGCGGTGAAGGCCGGGGCGTCCAGGACGAGCGCTTCCCCGTCCTCGATCGCCCGGGCGCGCTCGGCCAGCAGGGTGGTCGCCGCCCGCAGCATGCTCAGCAGTCGCTCGTCCCGCAGCGGGTCCGGCACGTCCAGCTGTTTGCGGGCGCGTTCGAATGCCGCGATGATGGCTGGCGGCTCGACCTCGCCGAGCAGGTGCTGAGCGAGGATGCGCAGGTAGTCGCGTCCGTCGGGCAGCCGCAGGTGATCGGCCATCGGTCCCAGGATGACGGCGACGACGGCGAGCAGCGGCGCGTCCGCGTCGAGCGCGTCGAGCCGTTCTGCCCGGTCGGCGTCCACCACCGTCGAGTGGCGTTCGAAGATCGCCCGCAGCAGTCCGTCGCGGTCACCGAAGTGGTAGTGCAGGGCGGAGGTGTTGCGCTGTCCGGCCAGCTCGTGGAGCTCGCGCACGCGGGTCTGGTGGATGCCCTGGCGCGCGAACAGGTGCTCGCCCGCGCGGATCAGCGCAGCCTTCGCGTCGGACACCCCTCCGAGCCTAGTGACTCCGTTAATGGAATGCATTAGTCTCGCCGCATGACGACTTCGCTGACCCCCGTCGCGCGCACTTCGGAGGAGCCGGCCGTGCGCCGGGTGTCGGGCGCGCTCGGTGCCGAGATCCGCGGCGTGCGCGTCGCCGACCTCGACGACGCCGGCTTCGCCGCGATCCGGGCACTGCTCATCGAGCACAAGGTCGTCTTCCTGCCCGAGCAGTTCCTGACCCCCGACGAGCACCGGGCGTTCGCCGCCCGCTTCGGCGAGATGGAGATCCACCCCTTCATCCCGAAGCTCGACGAGGACCACCCGGAGATCGTCGTCCTGCGCAGCGGGTCGGGCTTCATCGCCGACGTCTGGCACACCGACGTCACCTTCGCCGACTCGCCGCCGAAGTTCTCGGTCCTGAACATGCTGGAGCCGTCGCCGTACGGCGGCGACACCATGTGGAGCAACCAGGCGCTCGCCTACGCGAGCCTGTCGGCCCCGATGCGGGAGATGCTGCTCGGGCTCACCGCCGTCCACACCGCGCGCACGTTCGGCAGCCCCGACACCAGGGCCGAGCACCCCGTCATCCGCCGCCACCCGGAGACGGGCGAGCCCTCGCTGTTCGTCAACCGGCAGTTCACCGAGCGGATCGTCGAGCTCAGCCGCGGCGAGAGCGACGCCCTGCTGGCCTACCTGTACGCCTTCAGCGAGCAGCCGCAATTCACCTGCCGCTACGCCTGGAGCCCCGGCGCCGTCGGCATCTGGGACAACCGCATCACCCAGCACTACGTCGTCAACGACTTCGACGGCAGCCGCGCGATCAGCCGGGTGACCGTGCTGGGCGACGACCCGCAGCCCGCGGGCGACACCTCCCGCTGGAGCCCGCACACGGTGACGCGGATGTCGGCGGCCGCCGCCCGGGAGCTCTAGCCACCGCGGCGTTACGGTCAGAAGGCGGTACGGCCCGCCCACGGGTGCGCCCGCTCGAGCTGGCCGGCGAGGGAAATCAGCAGGTCCTCGGCGCCGAACCGGCCGATCACCTGGGTGCCGAGCGGCATCCCGTCGGCGGTGACGTCGAGGGGCAGCGACATGGCGGGCTGGCCGGTCATGTTCACGATCCCGGCGTAGGCGTTCATCGGCCCGACCGCCCGTACGAAGCCCTCGGGGTCGTTGCCGTCGAGGACGCCGTGCGGCAGGGCTGCGCGTCCGATCGCCGGCGTGATCAGCACGTCGATCTCGCGGAAGAGCCCGGCCATCCGGCGCCCGACGGCGTGCATGCCCTGCACGGCGGCGATGTAGCGGGCCGCCGAGATGCCGCGTCCGGCCTCGACCAGTAGTGCCGTCATGGGCTCGAGGTCACCGTCGCGCTGCGCGCGGCCGAGCTCGGCGAGCCGGGCGTCGACGGTCGCTGCCGTCTCCGCGCAGGTGATGGTGCCGGCGACGGGAGCGACCTGCTCCGGCTCCACCGGCCACTGCACCGGCACCACCACGTGGCCGAGCGCCTCGCAGCGCAGCGCCGTGGCTCGGGCGGCCTCCTGGACGGCCGGGTCCACGTCGGCCCCGGTGGGGGTGTCGAGCGCGAGCCCGATGCGCAGCGGCTGCGGATCGCGTGCCGCGTCGGCCAGGTAGGAGTCGGACGCGGGCGGCGCCACGTACGGGTCGCCGGGGCAGGCACCCTGCGTCGCATCGAGGGCCGCGGCGCTGTCGCGCACGGTGCGGGAGACGACGTGGGCCGAGCTCATGCCCGCCCAGCTGTCGCCGCGATCGGGGGCGAACGACATCCGGGCGCGGGTCGGCTTCAGCCCGAAGAGGCCGCAGAGCGCCGACGGGATACGGATGGAGCCGCCACCGTCCGTCGCGTGGGCGAGCGGGAAGAGCCCGGCTGCGACCGCCGCTGCGGCGCCGCCGCTCGAGCCGCCGGGGCTGAAGCCCGTGCGCCACGGGTTGTGCGTCGGGCCGTGCAGCGCCGACTCGGTCGTCGCGGACAGGCCGAATTCGGGGGTGGTCGTCTTCGCGGTGATGACGAATCCCGCGGCCCGGTAGCGCCGGACCAGCTCCGTGTCGTGGTCGGCGAGCTCGCCGGAGGCGAACAGCGCACTGCCCTGCGTCGACGGGCAGCCGGCGACGTCGGTCCACAGATCCTTGACGGCGAACGGCACGCCGGCGAAGGGCCCCGACGGCAGTCCGTACGCGATCGCCTGGCGGGCCTGGTCCTCGACCACGCAGACGAAGGCGTTCAGCTCGGAGCGGGCGGCGATCGCCGTCAACGCGGTGTCGAGCAGCTCGGCCGGGGTGACCTCCCCGTCCCGCACGAGCCGGGCGAGGCCCAGGCCGTCGTAGCCGCGGTACTCCGAGAGCTGCATGGCAGGACCGTAGACCGTCAGTCGGTGAGCGGCTTCACCAGGACGACGAAGGCCAGGTCGTCACGCTTGGGGCTCCCGGCGCGGATCTCCCCGTACGGGAAGGGCCGGGTCTCGCCGGTCGCCTCGTAGCCGCGCCGGACGTACCAGGCGATCAGCTCGTCACGCTGCGCGATGACCTGCATCTCCATGCAGGTGCATCCCCAGTCGGTACGCGCCCGCCGCTCCGCCGCCTCGAGCAGCTGCCGGCCGAGGCCGGCGCCCTGCAGCCCCGGACGTACGGCGAAGGTGCCGAAGTAGGCACGCTCCTGCGACCGCTTGGTGATTTGACAGCACCCGACCAGGGTGTCATCCACCGCGACCAGCATCATCACGTCAGGGTCGCGCAGGGCGTCCTCGACCGCGGGCAGATCCGTGCGCTGCCCGTCGAGCAGGTCGGCCTCCGTCGTCCACCCTTCGCGGCTGCTGTCCCCGCGGTAGGCCGACTCGACGAGCGCGACGATCTGCTGCGCGTCGGTGGTGGTCGCCTTGCGGATCTCCACCGTCACCGCGCGGCCGGCGGCACGGGGTTGGGCCACAGGGCGAGCAGCGTGCGCAGGCCGGTCACCAGCGAGAGCGGCTGGTCGAGCATCGGGTGGTGGCCCGCGGCCGGGATGTCGACGGCGGCGAAGCGGTCGCGTACGAGGCCCGCCATCTCCTGCGCCATCTCCGGGCTGACCAGGCCGTGCTGCGAGCGGAACAGGGCGGCCGGGCAGTGCAGGTGGGGCAGCATGTCGCGCAGCATCGTGCGCGGGCCGAAGAACTGCGGGTCGAACTTCCACGTGACCCCGGCCGGCTGCGTCGCGGTCGCCTCGACGGCCTTCAGCGACTGCGGGCCCATGTGCTCGCGGATGTACGGCAGCACGACGTCCTGGGTCGGGATGGTGGCGAACCGGGCCATCGCTGCCTCGACCGACGGGTACACCCGGTGCTCGGTACGTCCGCGCAGCCGGGACTCCTCCGGCGGCTGGTCGTTGAGCGGTGAGTCGAGGAAGGCGATGGCGAAGACATCGACGTCGTATCGCGTCTTGGTGTCTTCAGTGGGCTGACTGCCGACGCTGACCGACACCCAGCCGCCCATGCTGTGCCCGACGATGACCGGCCGGATCAGCTTCTCCGCGGCGGCGACGCCGAGCACCTCGCGTGTCCAGACCGGCATGCCGTACGTGTCGCGCCGGTCGCTGTCGCCGTGGCCGGACAGGTCGAGCGCGACCACACGGTGGCCGGTCAGCAGCGGCCCGATGTGGTCCCACCAGCCGGAGTGCGCCGCTCCGCCATGGATCAGCACCAGGCCGGGCAGCGCCGGGTCACCCCACGCGCGGTAGTGGATGCGCGCGCCGTCGACGACCACGTCGTGGTGCGCGGGCAGCTGCGCGATGGCGTCGCGGAACCAGGGCGGTGGTGCGGCGTCCATGTGGGGAACTCTCCTCAAGCGTCGCGAGCGGGGGATGCCTCGCGTCCATCCTGCCTCTGCGCGGATTCGGCACCCTCACGCGCGTCCAGCCGTTCGCGCTGTGGCTGCAACACGTACTTGGGGTCGTCCGCCGACTGCAACCCGGCCTGGAAGACGCCGAACCGGGTGCACGCCGACCCGGCCAGCAGCGCGGCTCCGGACACGGCCGACAGCGCGCGGCTGCGCCGGCCGGCGACCGCGAGGACCGAGCCGGCGACGGTCAGCGCCCGGGAGATCTTGAGCAGCTTGCCGGCGCGGCCCTCGGCGTAGGGCTCGGACACCAGGCCGTGCGACTCCATCCGGTGCGAGGCGGCCAGCTCGGCGACCGCCGCCACGACGATCGCGCGGCGCAGCGGCGCCGTCTCCGTGACGGGAGCGGCGATCAGTCCGGCCCCGGCGCCCGCCAGGGTCGCCGAGCTGACGAAGACGAACGGCAGCTCCTTGTAGACCTCGTGCCACGCGGGCACCGCCGTGTCGGCGAAGAGCACCGCCGTGTACGCGGCCACCGCCGGCCCGGCGACGGCCGCGCCCGCGGTCGCCACCCAGCCGGTCCGCCGGAACCAGCCGGTCACCTCGGTCGCCGCCGCTGCTCCGGCCGCCGGGCCGTACACGGACAGGATCCAGGTGCCGACGCTCATCGGGGAGGTCGGCTTGAACACGCGGAGCATGTTGTAGAAGCGCTCGGGCCGGCCGAGGTCGTGGATGAGCAGGTACGTCGAGGCACCGATCGCGCCGAGGGCGGTGACCTTGCTGCCGCGGGCCAGCGCCGGTCGTCCGGTCAGCGCAGCCGCCGCGCCGATCACGGACGACGAGCCGGCGAGGCCGCCGGCGAACAGGTAGCCCGCGATGTCACGCGCCTGCCAGACCGGCCGGTTGAGCACCGGCTTGCCGTAGTACGAGACCGGCTTGGCCGGCGGCACCATGAGCTGCTCGCCCCGGCCGCCTCCGGCCCCCTCACGGCGGCGGCCCATGCGCTTGCCGCCGGTGCCGAAGCGCTGGGCGGTGGTGAGGCTGCCGATCCGGGCGAGGCGGCCCGGGATGATGTTGACCTGTCCGTCGACCGTGACGTCGGTGCCGCGCGCGGCCCCTGCCGGCGCCACGTGCGGCCCCGGCTCGGTCGATTCGGATTCGCTCACGGACGCTTCCCCACGAAGCACGCCCCGATCCCGAGCAGCAGCGACGCTGCGGCCACGCCGGCGTGCTTCCACATCGAGGGCAGGTCGCGGGTGGTGACGATCGGGTCCGGCGGCAGGCCGTACACCTCGGGCTCGTCGAGCAGCAGGAAGAACGCGCCGTCGCCGCCGACCCCGTCCTTGGGGTCGTGACCGTAGAGCCGGGCGTCCTCGACGCCGTCGGCGTGCAGCTGCGCCACCCGGGCGTCGGCCCGCTCCCGCAGCTCGTCGAGCGGTCCGAACTGGATCGACTCGGTCGGGCACGCCTTCGCGCAGGCCGGCTCCTGGCCTTCCCCGAGCCGGTCGTAGCACAGCGTGCACTTCCAGACCCGGCCGTCCTCCTCGCGCTTGTCGATGACCCCGTACGGGCAGGCGGGCACGCAGTAGCCGCAGCCGTTGCACACGTCCTGCTGGACGACGACCGTGCCGAACTCGGTACGGAAGAGCGCACCGGTCGGGCAGACGTCGAGGCAGGCCGCGTGGGTGCAGTGCTTGCAGACGTCGGACGCCATCAGCCAGCGGAACTCGGTGGCGGTGTCGGCGCCGCCGGCGTCGCTGCCGGGCCGGGCGAGCGACGGCAGGCCGAGGTCGACGGTCGCCGGCGGGGGAGCGGTGTCGACAGGGGTGCTGCCGCGCTGCATGCCGGACAGGTTGCCGCCGAGCGACTTGGGCTGCTCGATGAACTTGACGTGCCGCCAGGTGTCGGCGCCGAGCGTGTTGGAGTTGTCGAACGAGTTGCCGGTGAAGAGCAGCCCGTCCTCCGGCACCTCGTTCCACGTCTTGCACGCGACCTCGCAGGCCTTGCAGCCGATGCAGAGGCTGGTGTCGGTGAAGAAGCCCACCCGCGGCGGGGCGGCGTCGAAGCCGGCGTCCTCGGCGACGTGGGGTTCGTTGCCGGAGAGCATCCGCTCGGAGTACAGACCCGCCATGTCAGACGCCCATTCCGGTGCGCTCGGTGATGCCGGCCCGCCGCTGGTACTCGGCGACGTAATCGAGTCGGGCCGGCCCGCGGGGGCGGCGTCCCGGCTGGATGTCGGCGGACATCGCCTTCACCTCTTGGATGTGCACGTTGGGGTCCAGCGACACCGACGACAACTCGTTGAACGCGTCGCCGGTGGCGAGACCGTTGGGGCCGTAGTGGTACGGCATGCCGATCTGGTGCACGATCCGGCCGCCCGCGGTCAGCATCGACATCCGGTCGGTGACGAGCACCCGCGCCTCGATGACGTTGCGGGCCGTGACGATGCTCGCCCAGCCGCCGTTGACCAGGCCACGCTCGGCGGCGAGCTCGGGTGAGACCTCGCAGAACATCTCGGGCTGCAACTCGGCGAGGAACGGCTGCCAGCGGGTCATGCCGCCGGCAGTGAAGTGCTCGGTGAGCCGGTAGGTCGTGACGACGAACGGGAAGACGTCGGCGCCCTTCTCCTCACCCGAGGGCGAGTAGCGGTTGTGTACGTTCTCCACGGCCCGCCGGGTCGGGTTCGCCTGCTGCTGGTAAAGCGGGTTGACGAACGGGGATTCCTGCGGCTCGTAATGCGTCGGCAGGGGTCCGTCGACGAGGCCGGCGGGGGCGTACAGCCAGCCCTTGCCGTCGCTCTGCATGATGAACGGGTCGATGCCGCTCAGGGCGTCGACGCCGGTGGCGCCCTCGGGCGGGCGGTAGTGCGGTGACCGGTCTGCCGGGAAGTCGATCGTGTCGTGGCCGAGCCAGCGTCCGGCCTCCTCGTCCCACCAGACCAGCGCCTTGCGGTCGCTCCACGGCTTGCCGTCGGGGTCCGCGCTCGCCCGGCTGTAGAGGGTGCGCCGATCGGCCGGCCAGGCCCAGCCCCACTTGTTCGACACCCAGGACTGCTCGGTCCACGGGGTACGCCGGGCGGCCTGGTTGACGCCGCCGGCATACACGCCGCAGTAGATCCAGCAGCCGCAGGCGGTGGAGCCGTCCGCCTTGAGCTGGTTGAAGTCGCTGAGCGGCTCGCCGTCGACGCCCCAGCCGTTGATCTCCGCGAGCACCGCCTCGCCGACCGGCTCGTCGGTGGCGCCTTCGGTGGGGTAGTCCCAGGTCAGGTCCAACAGCGGACGGTCGCGCTCGTCGGTCGAGGCCGCCAGCCGCTCCCGCAGGCGCTTGCCCAGGTGGTAGAAGAACCACAGGTCGCTGCGGGCCTCGCCGGACGGTTCGACAGCAGCGAAGCGCCACTGCAGGAGCCGGTTGGTGTTGGTGAAGCTGCCGGTCTTCTCGGTGTGCGAGGCGGCGGGGAAGAAGAAGACCTCGGTCGCGATCTCCTCGGTCGTGAGCTCACCGCTCTCGATCTCCGGCCCGTCCTTCCACCACGTCGCGCTCTCGATGAGCGAGAAGTCGCGGACGACGAGCCAGTCGAGGTTGGCCATGCCGAGGCGCTGCATCTTGCTGTTGGCCGAGCCGACCGCCGGGTTCTGCCCGACGAGGAAATAGCCCTTGCACAGGCCCGCGAGCTGCTCGAGCACCGTGTCGTACGTGCTGTGGCTGCCGGTGATGCGCGGCAGGTAGTCGTAGCAGTAGTCGTTCTCCGCCGTCGCCTTGTTGCCCCACCACGCCTTCAGCAGGCTGATCAGGTACGTGTCGAGGTTGGCCCAGTAGCCCTTGTCGGCGCGGTCGGCCTCGAGGAAGCGGGCGAGCGTCTCGTGCTCCGGCTCGGCCTGCGGCATCGGGATGTAGCCCGGGAGCAGGTCGAACAGGGTCGGGATGTCGCTGGAACCCTGAATGGAGGCGTGTCCTCGTAGAGCGAGGATGCCGCCACCCGGCCGGCCGATGTTGCCGAGCAGCAGCTGCAGCACCGAGGCGGCGCGGATGTACTGCACGCCGACGGTGTGCTGGGTCCAGCCGACCGCGTACGCGAAGACGGTGGTGCGCTCGCGGTTGGAGTTGGCGGTGATCGTCTTGGCGACCGCCTCGAACTGGGCCTGCGGGACGCCGCAGACCTCCTCGACCATCTCGGGTGTGTAGCGCGCGTAGTGCCGCTTGAGAATCTGGAAGACCGAGCGCGGGTCCTGCAGCGTGGGATCGGTGTGCTCGGCCGCCGTACCGGGCCCGCCGAACCCGCGCGACTCCCCGTGCGCCGCCGCCTGGCTGCCGTTCGCCTCGCCGTCGCCGTCACGGCTCTGGCGTCCGCGCTTACCGGATGCGGCGGTTGCGGGGGCGCCCTTGTACTGCCAGGTGTCCGTGTCGTAGCTGCGGTCGGCCGGGTCGAACCCGGAGAACAGGCCGTCGAGGTCCTCGGTGTCCTGGAACTCGTCGGTGATGATCGCGGCGGCGTTGGTGTAGTTGACGACGTACTCGTGGAAGTAAAGGTCGTTGCTCAGCACGTAGTTGATGAGCCCGCCGAGCCACGCGATGTCGCTGCCCGCCCGGATCGGGACGAACATGTCGGCGAGCGCGCTGGTACGGCTGAAGCGCGGGTCGACGTGGATGACCGTCGCGCCGCGCGCCTTCGCCTCCATCACCCACTGGAAGCCGACCGGGTGCGCCTCGGCGAAGTTCGAGCCCTCGATGACGATGCAGTCCGCGTTCTGCAGGTCCTGCAGGTACGTGGTGCCGCCGCCGCGGCCGAAGGAGGTGCCGAGCCCGGCGACGGTCGAGCTGTGACAGACCCGCGCCTGGTTCTCGACCTGCACGACGCCGAGGGCGGTCAGCAGCTTCTTGATCAGGTAGTTCTCTTCGTTGTCGAGCGTGGCCCCACCGAGGCTCGCGATGCCCATGGTGCGGCGGACGCGCTTGCCGTCCTCGGTGTCCCAGGTGAAGGTGTCTTCGCGCGCCTTGAGCACGCGGTCGACGACCATCCCCATCGCCGTCTCGAGGTCGAGCGGCTCCCAGTCGGTGCCGTACGGCCGCCGGTAGAGGACCTGCGACATGCGGGCGTCGCCGGTGGTGAGCTGCAGGGTCGCCGACCCCTTGGGGCAGAGCCGGCCGCGGCTGATCGGGCTGTCGGGATCCCCCTCGACCTGCACGACCTTCTCGTCCTTCACGTACACGTTCTGGCCGCAGCCGACGGCGCAGTACGGGCAGATGGACTTCACGACCCGGTCGGCGACCGCCGCACGCGAGGTCAGCGACGCGCTGTGCGGCGACTGTGCCGCGGCTCCCCGGCCCAGCGGGTCGGTGCCGGTCAGCTGGCGGTAGACCGGCCAGCCCTCGAGCCAGGTGCGGACGCCCACCTCAAGCCTCCTTCGTCGTTGCTGCAGGACTCAGATCGTGGGCGGCCCGCTCGCTGACCCAGGCCAAGATGTCGGGCTTCACCAGGGGACTGCTACCCGGTGGATTCGTCAGCAGCTGCGTGCTGCCGGACTGGAATCCCGGACGCATCCGGTCATCGGGGGCGATCGCCGCGCTGCCGTCGGCCGGCAGGCCGGTCGCCAGCAGATACGCGAGCCCGGGGCGGATGCCCAGCTCGGCCGCGATCTCCGGGTAGGTGCGCTGCTGCGCGAGGAGGTCGTGCACCTGTTGCCTTGTCGCCACCTGACCAGTCAACAACTAATCGGGCCGCCAGGCGCGATCGCGCCATCGCCGTCTCGGGCGGCGGACCCGCCGCGCAGGGCATTGCTACGGTCGGCGCCCGCGACGAAGGGGTCTGGCATGACACGTGTGGCGATCGTGACGGGTGGCGCCAGCGGCATCGGCCGGGCCACCGCACAGCGGCTCGAGTCACAGGGCGTCGCGGTGGCGGTGTTCGACCTCGCGCCGGCAGACGGTCCGCACGCCTACGCCGTCGACGTGTCCGAGCCGGCTGCCGTGGACGCGGCGGTGGAGCGCGTACGCGCCGCCCTCGGTCCGGTCGACATCGTGGTCAACGCGGCCGGGATGCCGTCCGGCGGCACGCTCGACGCGCCCGGCTTCGACGACGTCTGGCGGCACACGCTCGCCGTCAACCTCGACGGGGCCATGCACGTGGTCCGCGCCTGCCTGGCCGACCTGCTCGCCGCGCCGGCCGGCCGCGTCGTCAACGTCGCCTCCACCGAGGCGCTCGGCGCCGCCCGCAACACCACGCCCTACACCGTGTCCAAGCACGCCTTGCTGGGCTTCACCCGTTCGCTCGCCGTGCAGTACGGCCGGCAGGGCCTCACCGCCAACTGCGTCTGCCCCGGTGCGACCCTGACCGGGATGACCACGGGCATCCCCGAGGAGCGGCGGGCCGAGTTCGCCCGGCGGCGCGTGCCGGCCGGGCGCTACGGGTCGCCCGACGAGGTCGCGTACGTGATCGTCGCGTTGACGGCGCCCGAGGCGTCCTACGTGAACGGCGCCGTGATCCCGGTGGACGGCGGCATGACCGCCCAGGCCTAGGCCGGATCACACCGTGATCTGCCCGTCGGCTTTCATGAACACATGTCGTCGCTCATGGACACCGATCGGCTCGCCGCGTGGCTGGACTCCGAAGGGCTCGAGGCAGGCCGGCCGATCGCGTACGAGCAGATCATGGGCGGCCGGTCCAACGTCATGTTCCGGCTGCAGCGCGGTGACGCCCGGTGGGTGCTCCGCCGCCCGGCGAAGATCGCCATCGAGCGGGCTAACGAGGGGATGCGCCGCGAGTTCCGCATCCTGGCGGCGCTGGCCGGCAGTGGGGTGCCGCACCCTGAGGTGGTCCGGCTGTGCGACGACCCCGACGTGCTCGGCTGCACCTTCTACCTGATGCAGCAGGTGGACGGCGTGCACCCGCTGCCCCCGCCGGCGGCGCTCGACACGGTCTCCGGCCGGGAGGGCATCGCGTACGCCATGGTCGACGCGCTTGCCCGGCTCCACCAGGTCGACTGGCAGGCGGCCGGGCTCGCCGACCTCGGCCGGCCCGAGCGGTTCCACGAGCGCCAGGTCTCCCGCTGGAGCGCGCAGCTGGCGTCGTACGAGGGCCGCACGCTCGAGGGCATCGACGCCGTGATGGCGTGGCTCGGGGAGCACGCACCCGCCGACTACACGCCGACGATCATGCATGCCGACTACCACATGCTGAACCTGCTGGTGGGAGCCGACGAGCCGGCCCGGGTGACCGCGGTGCTGGACTGGGAGACGGCCACCATCGGTGATCCGCTGCTGGACCTGGCCGGCTTCCTCGAGGTGTGGATCTCGGCGGCGCGGGAGGGCTGGCCGCCCCGGGCGGCGCTCGTCGAGCGCTACTGCGCCACCCGCGGCGTGGAGGTCGGCGACCTCACCTACTACGAGGTGCTCTACCACTTCCGGCTCGCCGTGCTGCTGGAAGGCATCTACACCCGCTCGCTGCGCGACCCCACCCGGCCGGACGCCGACGACATGGGCGCGATGGTGCTCTCCGAGGTCGCGAAAGCGGTTGCCCGGATCGGTTGACCGCCCCCAGACCTCACGCTCCGCGCATCCGACTTGACAGGCGGGCACGAGGGGCAGAGCGTTGAGCTGTCATTGGGGCGTCCAGCAGGGCGTCGCCCCGTCAGATCCTGACGGGAGCACGCGTGCCCATTTTCCCCGATCCCCAGCCGGTCTTGTGACCCGGGCCGTCGCCGAGCGCGATGAGATCGCCCTGATGACGTTCGAGCCGGGCCGCCGGCACCGGCTGGAGCTGGTGCTCGGGCGCGAGGCCGAGATCACGATTACCGGCGAGGTCGATCTGCAGGCGGCGGAGCCGCTCGGCCGCCTGCTGTCGAGCCTCGACTTCGTCGACCTCCCGCTCCTGATCGACCTCGAGCGGGTGACCTTCCTCGACAGCGCGGGGCTCTCGCCGCTGTTCGACGCCAGCCGGGGCCGACGGCGCCGCGGGCTGTCGCCGCTGCGGCTGCGCGCGATGAGCCCGGCGGCCGCCTTGTTGCTCGAGGGCTTCGGCCTGCTGTCCGGTACGGCGCTCGACGTGGCCGCCTGGGACACGCTCACCGGCTCGGGAGCCCGCTGCGCCCGACCGCCGCCGAGGCGGGGCGGGGCGCCACGTAAGGTCAAAAGCCGGGTCGCTTCGGCTGATCCGTTGACCTTTCCGCTTTGCTGGTAGGAGTTCCCATGGCTGTGTCGGTCGGCGACCGCATCCCCGATGTCGAGATCCGCGTGATGGGCGCCGAGGGCCCGGTGGCCGTGCGCACGGGTGACGTCCTCGGCACCGGCAAGGTCGTGCTCTTCGCCGTCCCCGGTGCCTTCACCCCGGGCTGCTCGAAGCAGCACCTGCCGGGCTTCGTGCAGCACGCCCAGGAGGTCACCGACAAGGGCGTCGACACCATCGCCTGCATCTCGGTGAACGACGCCTTCGTCATGGACGCCTGGGGTCAGGACCAGGGCGTCGGTGACTCGATCAAGATGCTGGCCGACGGCAACGGCGAGTTCGCCACCGCCATGGGCCTCACCATGGACGGCAGCGGCGTCGGCCTCGGCACCCGCTCGCAGCGCTACGCCGCGATCATCGACAACGGCGTCGTCACCAGCCTCGACGTGGAGCCCGGCCGCGCCGTCGACGTCAGCTCCTGCTCGGCCGTCCTCACCCGGCTCTGAGCTGTACGCGAGCAGAGCGGCCGGCGCACGAGGTAGGGGCCATGCCTGAGGTCACCGACGCCCCGATCTGGGAGACCTGGGACGGCGTCTTCCTCAAGACGACGACCCTGGGTCACGAGATCATCCGTCAGACGCTCGACACCCCTGGCGAGCGCATCACGCGCATCGCCGTGGTGCCGCGCGGTGGCCTCTACATGGTCAACGTGCTGTCGCGGATGCTCGGGCTCAGCGGGGCCGAGGTGCTCTCGCTGAGCATCTCCAAGTACGACCGCGAGCACCCCACCCAGGCGGGTGACTTCCGGATCGGCTCACTGCCCAGCCGGGAGTCCGTCGAAGGTCAGGTCGTCTTGCTGGCCGACGAGGTGCACGACACCGGCGAGACGATGGAGCAGGCGCGGCAGACGCTGCTCGACCTCGGCGCGAGCGTCGTGCGTACCGCGTGCCTGCATTACAAGCCGGAGCCCAACGTCACCGGCACGATGCCCGACTTCTACGTGGTCGCCACCAACGGGTGGGTGCACTACCCCTGGGAGAGCATCGACCCGGGCGGCACGCTGTACCGGCACGCGCTAGGCCAGCTGAAGCACTGACGCGTGCGGACCCCTCAGCCCGGGTCGACCGGGCTGAGGTCCTCGCGTCCGCGCTCGAGCAGATGCTTGAGGATCTTGCCGGCCGCGTTGCGGGGGAGCGGGGCGGTCCTCACCTCGATCTCGACCGGCACCTTGTAGTACGCGAGCGCCCCGGCGCAGTGCTCCCGCAGCTCGTCCGCGGTCACCGTCGCGCCCGGGCGCACGACCGCCGTTGCGACCACGACCTGGCCGAACTCGTCGTCGTCACGCCCGTACACCGCGGACTCGAGCACGTCGTCCGTCATCTCCAGGCAGCTCTCGACCTCGGTGGGGTAGACGTTCTCGCCGCCGCGGATGATCAGGTCACGAATGCGTGAGGCCAGGAAGAGCAGACCGTCCTGCAGCCGGCCGTAGTCCTCGGTGCGCAGCCACCGGCCGGGCAGCATCGCCTTGGCGTTGGCCTCCGGGTTGCGCCAGTACTCGGTCATGAGGATCGGGCTGCGGATGCAGATGGATCCGATGGTCCCGTCCGGCACCTGCTCGTCCTGCTCGTCGACGATCTTGTACTCGACGGTGGGGAACGCGCCGCCGACGCAATCGGGAGCGGCGCGCAGCAGGGCGTTCGACGCGTGGCTCGCGAGCCCGCCGCACTCGGTCATGCCGTAACCGGTGGAGAACGTGTTCTTCAGGTGCGGGATGGCGGCCTCGGTGCGGGCGATCAGCGAGGGGGTCGACGCGGACCCGCCGATGCCGACCTGCACGAGCCCGGTGGTGTCGAGCTCGGCGAGGTCCGGATGGTCGAGCAGCCGGATGATGTGCGTCGAGGAGCCGCCCCACATCGTGATGCCCTCGTCGCGGGTCAGGGCGATGACGCGGCCGGCGTCGAAGCGGCCGGCCGGCCACACCGTCTTCGTCCCGAGCGCGAGGGTCGACACCATGCCGCTCAGCCCCGAGATGTGGAAGAGCGGGAAGACCGACAGCCGTACGGCCTGCGGCTGAGCGCCGGTCGGCGCCGGCCGGCCCGCCATCAGCATGGCGCGGGCCGCGATGAACGAGTTGAGCTGGGTGAAGCCGATCAGGCAGCGATGGGTGAGGGTGGCCGCCTTGGGTCGCCCCGACGTGCCGCTGGTGAAGCCCAGCACCCAGGGGTCGTCCTCGTCGATCGTCACCGGCGGCAGGTCGACCGGGTGGGCGGCGAGCTCGGTGTCGACGCGCTCCAGCTCGAGGACCGGCACGTCACCGGCCACGGCGGCGAGCAGTTCGCGCCGCCGGGCGTCCACCACGACGACCGACGGCTCGGTCAGCGCGAGCGCGGCCGACAGCTCGTCGGCGGACCACCAGCTGTTGAAGGCGACCAGGACGGCTCCGGAGCGGGCGCACGCCATCGCGACCAGCTCCCAGCCGAGGCAGTTCGCACCCGAGACGGCGACCCGGTCGCCCTTGCGGATGCCGTGATCGGCCGCGAGGGCGGACGCCACGGCGTCGACCAGCCGGGCGTGCTCGGCGAAGGTGACGCGCCGGGTGCCGACCGACCCGTCGGCGCCGGTGACCCCGTCGAAGACCATGAACTCCTGGTCACCACGCTCGCGGGAGGCGTCGAGGTATTCGCCGATGCTGCGTGGGCGGTCGACGAAGACGTGTATCGGGGTGCCGAGCACCTCCCCGACGGCGACCTCGAACGGGGCGCCGGGTGCGGTCAGCGCGGCGTCGGCGGCCTGCAGCTGCGCCGAGAGCTCCTTCAGCGCAGCAGTGTCCGGGGAGTCGGGTGGCTCGGTCACGGCCGGACGCTAACACCGCCGTCCGGGGCGCGATGACCGGCGGCTAGGTTCGCAGACATGCCTAACGCAGGGGCCGACCGCAGGCGGACGGCGATCGTCGGCATCGCCAACACCCGGCAGGCCCGGCGGCTCGAGGGCGAGACCCAGCAGTCGCTGATGCTGTCCGCGGCCAAGGCCGCCCTCGCCGACGCCGGCCTGACCTTCGCCGACGTCGACGGCGTGAGCGCGTCGCCGGACAGCCGCGGGTTGATCTACGACTACCGGCTCGGGCCGGCGTGGCTCGGCAGCCAGTTCGGCCTGGCGATGGTGCTCGAGGCGGCCGGCGCCATCGCCGCCGGTGAGGCCGAGGTGGTCCTCATCGTCACCGGGGAGGCCGGGCGCTACACCGAGCGCGAGTCGACCGCGCCGTGGACCCGTCCGGGCAACGAGTTCGTGATCCCGTACGGCATGTTCACCGCGGCCGAATTCGCACTGGTGGCCCGCCGGCACATGCACATGTATGGCACCACCCCCGAGCAGCTGGCCACGGTCGCGGCGACCATCCGCAACAACGGGCACGTCAACCCGGAAGCCATCTACTACGGCCGCGGCCCCTTCACCCCGGCCGACATCCTCGCCTCGCGCATGGTCGCCGACCCCTACCACCTGCTGGACTGCTCCACCACGTCCGAGGGCGGGTGCGCCCTGGTGCTGACCACCGCCGAGCGCGCCCGTGACCTGCCGCGCGGCGACCGGCCGGTGACGTTGCTGGCCGGGGGCACCGAGCAGTACGGGCCCGCCTACCAGTTCCCGCCCACCTGGGACCTGGCCGGCCGGTCCGGGGCGCAGGTCAACGGGCTGATCGGGCGCCGCGCCGCCGACCGGGCCTTCGCGACGGCCGGGCTCACCCGCGAGGACGTCGACGTGCTCGAGTTCTACGACCCGTTCTCGTTCGAGATCATCCGCCAGCTCGAGGCGTTGCGGTTCTGCCCGGAGGGGGAGGGTGGCCGCTTCGTCGAGGACGGGAACATCGCCCCCGGCGGGCGGTATCCGGTGACGACCGACGGCGGCACCATGTCGTTCAGCCACGCCGGCGCCACCGTGCAGATGCTGCAGCGGGTCATCCGGGGCGTCGAGCAGGTACGCGGCGAGTGCGTCAGCGCGCAGGTGCCGAACGCCCGGGTGGCCCTGTGCACGAATGCCGGCGCTGGTGCGCTGTTCCACCAGCTCGCGCTGGTGGGGGCAGTGGACTGACGGCCGCGGACCGAAGGAGACACCGATGGCTTACCTGCATCCGCAGACCGGACCGCTGCCGCCGAGCCCGCAGAGCGCGTCCTCGCGTCCGTTCTGGGACGGGCTGGCCGAAGGAGAGCTGCGCTACCCGCGCTGCGCCGCCTGCGGCACCCCGGACTTCCCCGCCGCCGAGCACTGCCGCTTCTGCCTGGAGACGGAGCTGACCTGGCAGGTCAGCGCCGGCCGCGGCACGCTCTACAGCTACACCGTCGTCTGGCGCCCGGTCACGCCCGAGTACACCGTCCCGTACGCGCCGGCGCTGGTCACGCTGGACGAGGGCTACACGATGATGACGAACCTGGTCGGCCTCGAGGCCGACGACATCCGCATCGACATGCCGGTGCACGTCGTCATCACCGCACTCGAGGGCGGCCGGCACCTGCCGTACTTCACCCCCGCCTGATGGCGGACGACCCCTACGAGCTGGCCCGGTTCGTCGCCGCGCAGGACGCCGGCGGCTCGTACGCGCAGGCGCTCCGGGAGCTGCAGCAGGGCGCCAAGCGCAGCCACTGGATGTGGTACGTGTTCCCGCAGCTCACAGGCCTCGGTCACTCAGCGATGGCGCAGCGGTACGCCATCACCGGGCCGGCCGAGGCACAGGCGTATCTGGCGCACCCGGTGCTCGGGCCCCGGCTGCAAGCCTGCGTGCAGGCGCTGCTCGACCTCGACGCGAGCGACCCGGCAGCGGTGCTGGGCCCGGTCGACGCGCAGAAGCTGCTCTCGTCGCTGACCCTCTTCGAGGCCGCCGCGTCCGGTGACGGACGCGCCCTGTTCACCGCCGCCCGCGACCGCTTCTTCGACGGTGGTCGTGATCCGGTGACCCGGCAGCGTCTGCCGATCGGGTGATCGGGTGTTCAGTCACGGGGCGTTCTGTCCGATTGGTCAGGTGTGCGGAACTCACCCGCAGCCCCGCTGCCCGACCGGTCCAAGCACTCCGACCGGTGTGACCGGTGCAGCCGATGAGGCTGGAAAGCGCCCTGCAGGCGTTCACCGAGGCGATGCCGGCGGCACCGGGCGTCGCCGGTCCGCGGACGCCGCTGGACGCCGACGACCGCGCGATCACGGTGCTGGGTCGCCGCATCCCGATGCTGGCGACGATCGACGACCTCGCGTACGAACGGGCCCGCCTGGCCGCCCTCGATCGGTATCGCGTGCTCGACACGGAGCCAGAGAAGGACTTCGAGGAGATCGTCGAGCTCGCGGCGCACGTGTGCGGGACGACGATGGCGCTGGTCAGCCTCATCGACGCCGACCGGCAATGGTTCAAGGCGCGCATGGGCGTCGACGTCTGCTCCACCGATCGTGAGGTCGCCTTCTGCGATCACGCGGTACGCGCGCGGGCGGCGCTGGTCGTGCCGGACGCGACGCAGGACCCCCGCTTCGTCGACAACCCGTTCGTCACCGGCGAGGCGCACATCCGCTTCTACGCCGGTGCACCGCTGGTCACCCCCGAGGGCTACGTGCTCGGCACCCTGTGCGTACTCGACACGGAGCCGCGGGACCTGCCCGACCACCAGCTGAAGCTGCTGACGTCACTGGCCCACCAGGCGATGACCCAGCTCGAACGGCGCCGGCAGGCCGAGGCGCTCGCCGAGGAGGTGGCCCGCCACGAGGTCGCGCGCGACGAGCTGACCCGGCGCAAGCGCTTCGACGAGGCCGTCATGGAGTCCGTCAGCACCGGCGTGCTCGCCTGCGACGAGAACGGCGAGATCGTCCTGTACAACGCCGCTCAACGTCGGCTCACCGGGATGGGCAGCACCGAGCCTTTCGACGGCAACATCCATGCCGCGCCGAGCGACGCCTACGCCGCCCAACTGCGACGCATCTCGTATGCCGACGGCACCTCCCTCGCGGACGGGCAGACCCCGCTCGGCCTCGCCTTCGCCGGCCAGGAGATGACCGACGTGCCGATGCGGGTCGAACAGGCCGACGGCACCGTCCGCCACGTCCTCGTGACGGCCCGGCGGATCCTGAGCAAGCAGGGGGACACCCTCGGCGCCGTCGCCGCGTTCGCCGACATCACCGCCGAACGGGCGGTGCAAGAGCAGCTGCGGGAGAGCGCCGCCTTCCACGACGCCGTGCTCGCGGCGAGTCCCGACGTCATCTACACGTCGGACCCCCGCAACAACACCACGTTGTGGACTTCGCGCAACCTCACCGACATCCTCGGGTACCAGTCCGAAGATGTCATTGCGCTCGGCGCCTCGCTGCTCGACACCTTGGTGCACCCGGACGACGTGCCGCGGCTGCGGGACGGCAACGCCTCGATACGCGAGCTCGCCGACGGCGGCGTGATCCTGCAGCGCTTTCGGGCCAGGCACGTCGACGGAAGCTACCGATGGCTCTCCCGCCGGGTGACGCCCTTCGCCCGGGACGAGGACGGCGCGGTCATCCAGATGCTGGGCGTCGCCCGTGACGTGACGGACATCGTCGAGATGGAGGACCGGCTGCGGGAGGCGGCGCTGCACGACCCGCTCACCGGGCTGCCGAACCGCACCCTGCTCGGCGACCGGCTGACCAACGCGCTGGCCCGCTGTCGGCGCACGAGCTGCGAGGTCGCCGTGCTGTTCTGCGACCTGGACGGCTTCAAGCAGGTCAACGACACCGGCGGGCACGCGGCCGGCGATCACGTGTTGAGGGTGACGGCGGACCGGCTCCGCGAGATGCTGCGGACGCAGGACACGGTGGCGCGCCTTGGCGGTGACGAGTTCGTCATCGTGCTCGAGCCCGGTCCGAAGCGGGAGGGCGAGGACGCTCCCTTCGACGTGCGGGAGGCGGCGTTCGCGGTCGCCGAGCGCGTCAAGGCCGAAGTCGCGCGACCCATCGACATCGATGGACACGCGTACTCGATCACGGCGAGCATCGGCATTACCTTCGCCGACGACTCCGGCGACCCGGGCGAGACGCTGCGTGACGCCGACACGGCCATGTACCGGGCGAAGAGCGCCGGCAAGAACCGCGCCGAGCTCTTCGGCTGACGCCCGCTGGTGGCGAGGTCACCTTCGGGGTAGGTCCCGCGGGTGAGCGATGCGGATGTGACCGAGCGGGCGGCGCCTGCAAAGAAGCAGGAGGACTCCAGCCTGCGCGACGTGTGGCGGGGGCTCGGTGATCCGCGCCGGGCGAGCTGTCTCGCGTGGGTCGCCTTCCTCGTCACCTGGCTGATCACACGGTTCATCACCATCCGCGGACGCAGCAGCGGCGACGCGGCTGTCATGATCGCCGGTCACCACGTGCATCACTACCTCTTCGGCATCATCCTGCTCGCGGTCACGTCGGCACTCGCGATCTTCTGGCGGCCGACCAGGGGCTGGGAGTTCTTCGGGTTGCCCTACGGGGTGGCGCTCGCGCTGATCCTGGACGAGTACGCGCTGTTGCTGAACCTGTCCGACGTGTACTGGAAGCAGCAGGGGCAGCTCAGCGTCGACATCGTGCTGGCGTTCCTGGCTGCCGGCGGCGCCTACATCGCGGGCATGGCCTGGGTGCACGAGAGCCTGCGGCGGGCGCGTGGTCGACGCCGTCGGCAAGCGCGATAGGTTCCGGCCCATGGCAGAGAAGGAAGCGGCAGAGCAAGCAGCAGGAGCCCGTCCGGTAGCACTCGTGACGGGTGCCTCGCGCGGCATCGGCAAGGCCGCCGCCATCGATCTGGCGAAGGCCGGCTTCGACGTCGCCGTCTCCGCGCGCACCCTGCACGAGGGGGAGGGTCGTCATGTCGACGGCACGGTGCTCCCCGGCGCGCTCGACACCACCGTCGCGGCGGTCGAGGAGGCCGGTGGTCGCGGCTTCGGGGTGCGGATGGACGTGCTGGACCACCAGACGCTCGTCGACGGCGTGGCCGCGACGGTCGAGCACTTCGGCCGGCTCGACTGCCTGGTCAACAACGGGATCTACCAGGGCAACGGCACGATGGTCGACTTCCTCGACCTCGACTTCGAGGACCTGCGGAAGATCTTCGAGGGCAATGTCTTCGGTCAGCTCGTGCTGGTGCGTGAGGCCTTGCCGCACCTGGTGGCCCAGGGCGGCGGCACGATCATCAACATGATCTCGGCGACCGCCTACCGCGACCCGCCCGGCCGGATCGGCAACGGCGGCTGGGGGATGGCGTACGCCATGTCCAAGGCCGCCTTCGCGCGGGTGGCGCCGATGCTCGAGGTCGAGCACGGCGAGCAGGGGATCCGCTCGTTCAGCGTCGACCCGGGCTACGTGGCGACCGAGACGGCCGATGCCCGGGGCACCAACGCCGAGTTCGCCGAGCACTTCGCGGTGGCCCGGCCCCCGGTCATCGGAGCGGCCATCGCCTGGCTGGCCACCAGCCCCGAGGCCGACGACCTGCGTGGGCAGATCGTGCTCGCCCAGCGCGAGACGAAGCGCCGCGGCCTGCTGCCCGGCTGGCCGCCGGCGGACTGGCGCAACCCCGAGAAGGGGAAGCAGCAGGCCGCCGGCTGAGCGATCCGGGCCGCTCAGCCGAACCAGCCGAAGACGTCCACGGTCACGCCGGTCCGTCCGGTGAGGTTGTAGACGTTGAACCCGCCGCGGTAGAGCTTCACCAGGTCGGTGTTGCCCACGGACTTGCCGGCGGCGAAGAGCACGCTGCCGAACGGCGGCCGGATGCCGGACGACCAGGCCGTCAGGTAGCCGGTCGCGGTCGGGTTGACCGCCATCAGGTTGATCGCGACAGCGGTGGGCGGCGTCAGGCTGGTGAGCCTCGGGATGGCGCCGATACCCGCCACCGGGTCGGTGAGGATGCCGCGGTTGCCCAGCACCACGTTGGGTCCGGTACCCCCGGTCCGGGAGCTGCTCAGCCGGAACGGGACGGCCAGCGGTACGTACGTCGCACCGCCTGCGCTCGAGCTGCTGTTGGTGAACCACCCGACGACGTCCACGCTGACGCCGGTCGTCGCCGTCTGGCTGTTGAAGACGCTGATGTTGCCGCCCTGCCCGACACCGACGATCACGCGGTTGGCCCGGGTGAGCTTCGGGACGAAGGTCAGCGACGAGACGCCCGGCCTCTGGCCCGCGGTCGGGTAGACGTTGATGTACCCGCCGGTGCTGGGGTTGTTGACCGTCACGTTCAGCATGACGGCGGAGACCCCGCTCGCCGGCACGGAGCCGGTCGGGCTCGAGCGTCCGGTCACCTTGATGTTGGTGGTCTGGTTCGGCCGCATCGTGGTGTCACTGAGCCGGAACGGGCGGATGCCGTTGTAGCGGCCGCCCGGGCCCTGCGAGTCGAGCGGGGTCGCGAACCACCCGAAGGTGTCCACGATCAGGTTGATCGGACCCGCCGAGCGGTTCAGCAGCGTGATCTTGCCCTGCGGGCTCACCGCGACCAGGGCCATGCCCGAGGTCATGCGGCCCGCGTCGAAGTTCAGGCTGGCCACGTACGGCGCGGGGGAGCCGGTCGCGTACGCCGTCAGGGCACCGGGCTTCGTGGCGGTGGTGACGTCGAGGTTGACGACGACCGAGGTCACGCCGCTGGCCGGGATGTTGCCCCGGCCGGTGACCTGCAGGGTCAGGCTGCGGCCGGCGGGCACGGAGGCCACCGGGGCGCCGTTGCCGCGCCGGGTGTCCAGGATGCGCGACGGGGTGACCGGGCGCAGGCTGCCGCCCGGTGACGCGACGGTGATCACAGTCGGTGAGGTGCCGGTCGACGTCGCGTACGTGTCGTCACCCGAGTAGCTGGCGGAGATCACGTGCGTGCCGAGGGCGAGCACCGGGTCGAGATTCGCGACGCCGTTGACGAGCGGCACCGCCCCGATGACCGTGCCGTTGTCGGAGAACGTCACCGTGCCGGTCGCGGCCGGCGGGAAGACGGTCGCCCGCATCGGCACCGGTGCGTTCGGCGTCGAGGTGGAGACGCTCTGGACCGTGACGCTCGTGGTGGTGGTGACCCGGCTGACGTCGATGCTCTGCGAGTGCGTGGACAGGGTCGTCGGGTAGGTCTGGCCGCCGTCGGACGAGCTCAGCAGCTGCGTGAGCAGGGTCAGCGTGCCGGTCGGCGTCCCGGGGTCGACCGCGAGGCGCAGCTGCCAGCTCCTGGTCTCGCCCGCCATGATCGGGTCACCGGTGGGGGACCCGACGAAGGCCGTCAGGTTGCCGTTGACGTCCGCGGTGAGCGTGATGTCGGTCCAGACGGATCCCTGCAGCAGTTGCAGGTGCAGCTGGTCGACCCGCACCCCGGGGATGCCGGACAGCTGGAGCCGGAAACGGGTGTTCGGGTACGACCCGACCCCGGTCCCGCTGGTGGCCTGGATGCCGATGTTGGTCGGCACCCCGTTGGTTCTGACCGCGCCGTCGCCGGAGCTCCCGTTGATGGACGTGTCGACGACCGGCGCGGCGGCCGAACCCGTGAGCGTCAGCGCTGCCGACGTACCGGCCTGGTAGATCGCGTCACCGCTGTAGACCGCCGTGATGCTGTGACCGCCCAGGCTGAACGGGCCGGTGTAGAAGGCGGTGCCGTTCGCGTCCAGGGTGGCGGACCCGAGGGTCGTGCCACCGTCTTGGAAGACCACGGTGCCGGTCGCCGGCGGCTGGTTTCCGGCGGGCGCGGTGATCGTGACGGTGACGGTGCCGTTCTGGTTGCTCGGCACGGTCGGCGACGGTGAGGTCAGCACGATTTGCGATTGCACCTGCAACGAGACGGTGGCCGGCACGTCCGACGCCCAGGCGGCGGAGGTGGCGGCGGAGCCGGAGACGGCCAGGACCGACGCGACCAGCGCGACGGCGAGCCGGCGCGGCCTCCGGGAACGGGCAGGCGTAGTCACAGGGTTGCTCCTCATCACGGACCGCTGCTCAGGGTGAGCGTGATCGTCGTCGTGTAGACGCCGACCAACGCGTTGGCGGGAACACGCAGCCGCAGCTGCGGGGTGACCGTCAGGCTCCCGGTACCGGTGCCTGCCGTCGCGTTGAACAGCTTGGTTGCTGTCGGGGGACTGGCTCCGGCCGGCAGCACGTACGGATAGCTGATCGTGTTGGTCGCCAGGACGCACGCCTGGCCCGTGACGCAGGCCTGGCCCGGCGGGGTGCCGACGGTCGTCGCGGTGGTGGGCAGCGTGCGGGGGCTGGCCCCGCCGGTCGTCCACTGGGTCGACGTCGCCGACAGGCTCCAGCCGGCCGATGACCCGTTGATGACGTCGAGCGGCATCGGGGCCGTCAGCGTCTGGTCGGTGCCGTTGAGAGTGCCGGTGAAGGAGACCGGGCCGGGAGGGTTGAGGAAGCCGAACGCCGTCGAGATCGTGACGTTCGCGCTCGCCCGGGCCGTGCTCTTGCCGAAGCGCAGCAACGACTGCCCGTTGTAGACCACCCCGAGGCTGGTGCCGTTCTCGGAGGTGACCGTGACGGTGGCGTTGTAGGTGCCGTCCGCGGTGTAGGTGTGCGTGGTGGTCGGGGTCGACGTCGTGGTGGTGATGCCGTCACCGAAGTCCCAGGCGTAACTGGCGATGGCGCCGGTGCCGTACGTCGAGCCGCTCGCGTCGAAGGCGACGGCCGTGTTCGCGGCGGCCGGCGAGGCGACGACGAGCGCCGCCGTCGGCGCCTGGTCCGGCAGCAGGCCGAGCACCGTGGAGGCGCCGAGCGCGGCCGCGGATCCGACCACCGTGTTGGTGGCGGTCGCGATCGTGGTGACGCTGCCGTCGGAGCTGTTGATCACTTTGGCGAGAGCGCCGCCCGGCAGGGCGGTGATGCCGGTCGGGGCGGTCCCCACCGTGACGGTGGCCGCGACCGTGTTGGTGGCCGTGCTGATCACCGAGACGTTGTTGCTGCCGTTGTTGCTCACGTAGACGCTCGCCCCGTCAGGGGTGATCGTCAGATTGCGCGGGCTGGTACCGACCGGGATGGTCGCGACCACGGTGTCGGTCCCGGTGTTGATGACCGAGACGGTGTTGGACCCGGAGTTCGCGACGTACAGCCTGGTGCCGTCCGGGCTCATGACCGAGGCCACCGGACTCGTCCCGACGGTGATGGTGCCGGTCGACGTCCCGGCGGCGTTCACCTTGACCACGGCGTTGATGCCGCTGGCGGTCACGTAGCCCTTCGTGCCGTCGGGTGTCAGCGAGACGCTCGACGGGCCGAGCGGCAGACCGGTGGTGGTCGTCACCGCCCAGGTGGTCGTGTCGATCACGTTCAGCGAGTTGCTCGCCTTGCCGGCGACGTAGAGCTTGGAGCCGTCGGCGGAGACCGACACCGACCGCGGGTCGGTGGCCGCCGTGACGGTGCGGACGACAGCGTTCGTCGACGGGTCGATGACGCTGACGGTGCCTGAGCCGGCGTTCGCCACGTAGATCGCGGTGCCGTCCGGGCTGGTCGTGACGCTGGACGGGTTGGTCCCGACCGCGATGGTGGCCAGGGTGGCGCCGTTCGCCAGGTTGACCACGGCCAGGGCATTGGTCGACGGCTTGAGCACGTAGCCGATCTGCGCCCAGGGCGCGCCGGTGATGTTCACCCGACGAAGTGCGCTGGGATCGGAGGTGGTGCCGAGGGTCGAGGTGACCTTTACGCTCGCCTGGTAGTTGGCGTAGCCGTACGCATAGATGTGCGTGGTCGTGGGCGTCGAGGTGGTCGCCGTCGTACCGTCACCGAAGTCCCAGGTGTAGCTCGAGATGGACGAGGTGATGCCGACCGAGCCGGACGCGTCGAAGCTGACCGCCGCCCCGGTCGTCCCTGCGGCGACGGGCGCCAGCACGGGCACGGGTGCGGCGTCGAGGTAGAGGCTCAAGTTGTACGGCCCGCTCAGCACCGCGCTCAACGTCCCGGTGACCACGTTGGTGACCGTGTTGAGCACGCTGACGGAGTTGCCGTTGAGGTTGGTGATGTAGACGGCGCTGCCGTCGGGGGCGACGGCGATGCCGCGCGGGCCGAGGCCGGCCCCGACGGTCGCAATTACCGCGTTGGTCGCCGTGTTGATCACGCTGACCGTGCCGGACGTGAAGTTGGCGACGTAGAGCCGGCTTCCGTCGATGCTGGTGGCCGCGGCGATCGGGCCGGAGTCCACGCTGATCGTGGTGATCACCGCGTTGGTCGCCGTGTTGATCACGTACACCTGGCCGAAGACGGCACCGGTGGTGACGTAGGCCCGGCTGCCGTCGGGGCTCAGCGCGACGGCCTGCGGCCCGGCGCCGACGCCGACCGTCGCCGTCACCGTGTTGGTGGCGGTGCTGACGACCTGAAAGGTGCTGGCCAGCTTGTTGGTCACGTAGACCTTGGTGCCGTCCGGGCTGGCGACGATCGCGCTCGGGCTGCCGACGCCGAGGCTGACGTTCGTGGTGACCGTGTTGGTGCTCGTGTTGATGACGCTGAGGTCACCGCCGACCGAGTTCACGACGTACACCTTGGAGCCGTCCGGGGTGACGACGGCATCGGTGGGTGTGGCGCCGACGTTCACCGTGGCGGTCACCGTGTTCGTCCTGGTGTTGAGCACACTCACGGTGCCCGACAGCGAGTTCGTCACGTACGCCTTCGTGTTGTCCGGCGAGAGCGCGACCTTCGTCGGGTTCCCGCCGACCGACACCGTGCCGAGCACGGTGTTGGCGGTGATGTCGAGCTTCGACACCGTGCCGGTGACGTTGTTCGGCACGTAGCCGAGCAGGTGGCCGGTCGGGGCCGCCGCGGCCGGCGAGGCGGCGACGACCGTCAGGCCGACCAGCGCCAGGAGCGACGCGAGGACCGCTGCGAGCAGGGTGCGGGCCCGGCTGCGGGCTCCGCTGATGATGATCATGGGATGACTCGTGCTCTCGCGAGGTTTCACTCTGGCCTGCCGGTACGGGCGAAGCTGCCGGGTCGATGGGTGGGCTCCTGCATCGGTGCAGGGAAGGCGCTGACGGGCTGACGGGTCGAGCCGGGTTGCGGGTGGAGGCGGCGCCCGCCTCCACCCCCGGGTGGGAGGCCGCGGGAGCGGCGCAGGAAGAAGCCGAGCACGAGGGCGAAGAGCACGGCTGCCCCGGCCGCTATAGCGGCCCACTGCCACCACGGGGTCCCGGCTGCGGCCGGCGCGGGTGCGGCACGCTGGCTGACGCCGCTGAGCGTCGTGCCGAGCGACACGTCCTTGGTCAGCGAGGCGGTGCGCCCGCCGCCGGTGAGCAGCGCCGCGACGGTGTACTCACCGGGTGGCAGCCGGTCCGGCCAGGCCAGCGGGTAGGTGATGGTGTCGCCGGCGAGGACGGTGTCGAGCTCGCGGGTCTGGGTCTTGGAGTAGCCGTCCGGCCCGTTGAGGGCGACGGTCAGCGTCGGCTTGCCGAGCCGCTGGCCGGCGTTCGCGAGCGTCACGTCGACAGCGCCGACGCCGGTCGCCCCGATGCCGTTGATCGAGATGTTCGAGACCTTGGGGGCGAAGGGGGCGCCGCCCGGGACGTCGACCAGGACGCCGACGACGCTGCGGAAGATCTCCTTGACGGGGAAGCCGTTGCTGGCCGAGCGCGGCTGGGTGTTCTCGACGGCGATGCCGGCCAGGTGGTCGCCGGCCGTGGTGCCCGCCGGCACGGTGACGGTGAAGCGCACCGTCTGCGAGGAGCGGGCGGCCAGCGTCAGGGTGGTGAGCTCGGGCTTGACCCAGCGGCCGGCCTCGCGCGCCGGGTCCTGGCGGTTGCCGTAGACCGAGCCGGAGGTCTGGCCGGTGATGCCGTCGACCGGGGTGATCACGAGGGACACGGGGGCGTCGCCGTTGTTGGCGATGACGACGGCGTCCTGCAGCGAGCGGCCGGCGGGCGAGGTCAGCGTGAAGTACGTGGGATGGGCCGCGGACGGCCGAAGGGGGCGAAGGCTCACCACTCCGGCGGGGGCGGCAGCGGGTGCGGCGGCCGGCGTGTCTGCCGCGGCGGCCGGCCCGGCGAGGGTGAGGCCTGCCAGCACCGATGTCGCGAGTGCGAGAGCGGCGACGGCTGCCGGCGTACGCGAGAGCGCGCTCCGGCGAGAGCGCTCGGGTGCAGTCACGGAAGGCTCCTCTGACATCAATGGCGGCGGGAGAGGTGACCCGGGAGCGCGCCTGGCGCGCTCCCGGGGTCGAACAGCGAAGGCGGGGAGGTCGGACGCCGGTGCCGGATCCAGGTGCGGATCCGGATCACCGGTCGCTGATCACGGTCCGGTGACCAGCGAGTACGTCCAGGTGGAGCTGTAGGTGCCGGCCCGGGCGTTCGCCGGGACGGCGAGGGCCATCGCGTGCGTCCAGGTCTGGCCGCCCATGCCCGTGCCGGCCGCGGCCGACAGGATCTTGACGGCGGTCGGCGCCGAGGCACCTGCCGGGATCGCCACCGGGTACGTGATCCCGTTGGTCGCGAGCGTGCAGGTGATGCCGGCGTCGCAGCCCCCGGTCGCGGCGGTGTCGGAGAGGGCGTTCGTCGGCAGCGTGTTGGAGCCGTTGGTGAACGTCGTCGTGGTCAGCGTGATGTTCCAGCCGGCCGCGGCACCCGTGTTGTCCTGGACGTCGAGCGCCTGACTGGCGTTCAGCACCTGGTTGCTTCCGGTGAGCGCACCGGAGAACGCGACCGAGGTCGGTGCGGTGAAGTCCAGCGTGCCCGCGCCGAGGGTGGCCGTGCCCGGCACCGTCGCGGCACCGGCCGGTCCCGCGAGCAGTATGGCTGCGGCCACCGTCGTCACGGCTGCGCCGGTCCCGACAGCGATTCGCCTGGACACGGGGATCCGCCTGGTGGTCATGCCTGCCCGCATGTCTGCCTCCGATGCACCACGTTCTGCCGCACAGTTGCCTCCTCAGGTCGCCTTCGCGCTGTCTCGCTGATGCCGGCCGCACCGGTCACGTAGGGGTGTCGGGTGGGCCGCAGCCGGTCGTCGTATCGACCGCTAACCCGGCAATCGGCGAGCGCTTCCGGCGACGTAAGGAGGCCCGTGTCGGTCGATCGGTGGACCACGGGACGGGCAATTAGCTGCTGCGGATCCGGTCCGACGGCCCGAATTGGGCGGCGGACCGACCTATCCGCAGCTCAGCGCGCAAAGCCGCCCTCGTGCCGGAGGGGGTCACGCCGACTGACCGGGCATTGCTCCGGACGGGTGACATAGGCCGCGCACCGGGGCCCGCCGACCACTCGACCGGTTGTTGGAATTTGGTTCTCGTGACGTGAAAAGAGCCAGTGGCGCGGCCGGCAGACCGGGACGTCGAGGACGGTTCACTCGCTGCAGGAACGGTGCGGTGCGATTGCCGGAGGTGCACCAACCGACGAAATGAATTCGGGTTTCAGGTCGGCGCGGCGGCTAATCGGCGCTATCCGGATATGCGGAACGCGTGAGCGTGGCTTACAGTGCGGTCAGCAGTCTTCTCGAGGTGTGTCTCTATTGCGGCGACGGAGCGTCCAATTGGCTCACAAGGACTGCGCCCAACCAAATTAGCCAGTCAAGGATGGCCTGTACATAACAGGATGGCATGCCATGAGTTGTAACGGAATCATAAGACTGGTGGCTCTGCCGCCGAGCGCGACGAAGGTGTTCCGCACGGTGACCGAGGTGCCGTTGAGTCTTCGGCGATGACGGTGGAGGTGCGCGCGGCCGATCTGCTCCAGGTGGCGCTCAGCCGCCTGATCGACGGCGACGAGCAGGCCGCCGAGCTCACGGTGCGTCTGGCGTGGCGCAATGGCACGCCCCTGGTCGAGATCTACGAGACGCTGCGGGCCGGCGTCTACGGCCGCACCCACGGGCACGACGACGCGATCGTGCGGGACGAGTGGGACCAGCGGCTCGCCCGGCTCGCGGCGCGGCTGTCCGAGCATCTGGACCCGGCCCAGCCGACCAGCGTCCTGGTGCTCTCCAGTCACCGGCGCGGGGTGCCGGCGGCACTGCTGCATCTGTTCTCCGAGCGCGGGATGCGCGCCCAGGAGATTGATCTCGAGCTGCTCAGCCGGCACCGGCACGACCATCCGGGTGCGGAGCTGCCCTACCCGTCGGTGCGCTACGTCGTGGCAGATGCGGGCGCAGACGGAGGCGGGAGCATCGGGGCGCAGCTCGACCTGCTGACGCGGCTGCATCTCGACGAGGCCGGTCGTGAGGTCATCGTGCTGACCGACCCCGTCCCCGCCGGTACGCCGGCTCCCAGCCGCACCGGCTTCGACTCCAAGGCCTTCTCCCACGTGACGGCGCTGGCGGAGATCCTGCGGATCACCGGGGCGCAGAGCGAGAACCCGCTGACGCTGCGTGAGCGTGAGGTGCTCAACAAGGTGTCGACAGGCGCGACGAACCCGCAGGTCGCCCATGAGCTGGGCATCTCGATCGGCACGGTCAAGACGTACCTGGAGCGGGCGCAGGAGAAGACGCAGGCCCGCGACCGGGCGTCGACCGTGGCCGTCGCCCTTCGAAAAGGGTGGCTGTAGGCGTCAGCCAAGCAGGCTCTTGCCGAACCAGTCGCCCACGCCGGAGACGCCCGGCGGCACCGCGAACAGGCCGCTGGACGTGTGCTTGATGTACTCGTTCAGCGCGTCACGGCTGCCGAGCAGACGCTGGATCGGCACGAACTGCTTGTGGGCGTCCTTCTGGAACGCGATGAAGAACAGGCCGGCATCCAGCTGCCCGGTGGTCGGGTCGTTGCCGTCGGTGTAGGAGTAGCCGCGGCGTAGCAGCTTCTGCCCGCCGTGACTTTCCGGGCTGGCCAGCCGGATGTGGGCGAACTCGGGGATGACCAGCTTGCCGTCGGCGGTCTTCGCCTTGAGGTCGACCGTCTCGAACTCGGCCTTGCCCCCGATCGGGGCCCCGGTGTCCTTGATGCGACCGAGGACATTTTCCTGGTCCTGCAGGTAGTCGGCGTCCCAGGACTCGATGAGCATCCGGATGCGTCGCGAGACGAGGTACGTGCCGCCGCGCATCCACGCCTGGTCGGTCTCGTCGCCTACCCAGACGAAGCGATCCATCTCGGCCGCGTCCTCGGCCTTGATGTTGTTGGTGCCGTCCTTGAAGCCCATCAGGTTGCGCGGGGTGGCCTGGCCCCGAGGTGGTGACCGACGTGCGTCCGAAGCCGAGCTGCGAATACCGCATGATCACGGTGCCCCGCCCGATGCGGGCGAAGTTGCGGATGACGTGGAACGCGACCTGGGGGTCGTTCGAGCAGGCCTGCACGCAGATGTCGCCGTTGCTCCGGCTCGGGTCGAGCGCGTCGGTGGGCAGCTCGGGCAGGGGCGCCAACGCGGCCGGCCGCTTGTCGGCCAGGCCGAAGCGGTCGTCGAAGAACGAGGGCCCGAAGCCGACCGTGATCGTGAGTTGGGCAGGCTCCAGTCCGAAGGCCTCGCCGGTGTCGACCGGGGGTGACATCGGCTTGCCCTCGACCGCCCCGACCGCGAGGCCCTGGGTGATGCGGCTCGCTGCCGCTGCCCAGGCGCCGAGCATGGCCCGGACGTCATCGAGATCGAAGGAGGTGATGTCGAAGGCCGCGAAAGCCAACCGGTCCTGCGCCGGCGTGGCGATGCCGGCCTGGTGTGCGCCGTAGAACGGGACAGCGGTGGCCGCCGGGTGAACGGCGGGCTCCGCCGCCTCGGCGATGCCGTAGCCGACACCACCGGCGAGGGCGGCGCCGAGCCCGCCGGCGGCGACCCCCAGCAGGCCGCGGCGGCTCGGGCGGAAGCCGCGGGGCCGCTGCTCGGCCGCCGGGCTGGTCGGGGCCGGACCCGTGCCGGCACCCGTCGTCGAAGGCTCGTCAGCCTGTGCTCCGGACACCCGTCAATCCTCTCAGATCGTCGCCCAACTCAGACCGTCGCCGACTCAGATGGCTGCCCTCAGGCGGTGACGACCTTGCCGGCAACCTTGGACAGCGGCTCACTGACCGCCTGCAGCGCCTGGGCGATCTGGCGGGTGTCATCCGTGGTCAGCGAGGTGTACAGCTTGAAGCCACCGGGCTGGGCTGCGTCGCGGTACTTGTTGAGCAGCTTGTCCAGGGCGTCGAAGCGGTCGGAGATCGTCTTGCTCAGCGTCGCGTCGATCTTCTCGAGGGCGGGCTGCAGGGCGGCGAACGCCTGCTCGGAGCCCTCGACGTTGTTGGCGAGGTCGACCAGGTCGACGTGCGAGTAGCGCTCCTCCTCGCCGGTGACCTTGCTCTTGGCGGCCTCGTCCAGCAGGCCGACGGCGCCGTTGGCGAGCTCGGCCGGCTGGTAGGTCAGGTCCTTCGTCAGCGCCTGCAGCTTCTTCAGGTTGGTCATCAGCTGCTCGGCGATCGGCTGGAGGCCGGTCGTCGACTTCTGGTCGAACAGGCCGTACTCGATGCGGTGGTAGCCGGTCAGCTGCTGGACCGGTACGTCGTCGGCGCGGGCGTCGATGTCGGCGTCGAGGTCCTGGTCGCCGCTGGTGAAGGACTCGGCGACCGGCTCGATGCGCTCGTAGTAGGGACGCGCGTTGCCGTAGGCCTTCTGCGCCGCGGCGAGGTCGCCGGCCTTGATCGCGTCCAGCAGCGGCTGGGTGTTGGTGATCATCAGGGCGACCTGCGTGTTGACGTACTTGGCGTAGTCGGTGGTGCCCTGCTTGAGCAGCTCGGTCGTGTCGGTGACGGCCTTGGACGCCGTGCCGCCGGTGACCTTGATGGTGTTCTTCTCGGTGTCGGCGCCGGGGCAGTAGATCGTGTAGTCGCCGGCGGTCAGCTCGAGGGAGAACGTGCCGGAGAAGCCGGGAGCGAGGTTCTCCTTCTCACCGATGATCCGGGCGCCGTTCAGCAGCTCCAGCTCGCTGACGCCGGTCGCGTCCTTGTTGTTGATGTCGAACGTGAGGGGCCCGGCCGGGTACGTCGTCGTGGTCGGCGCGCAGCCGGCCGACGTGATCTCGATCGCGACGGTCTCCTTGTCGACGGCTGCGGTGGAGGCGCCCGACGAGCTGCCCGACTGGGGCGACGTGCCGCTGCTGCTGCTCCCGCAGGCGGCGACCGTGGCGAGCGCCATGACGCCGGTGATGCCCAGCGCGCAGAGCTGTGACCGGCGCGGGGCGGCGGATGACGACATGGATCCTCCGTGCAAAAAGGGAAGCGAGACGAGCTGAGATCTGCTGTTTAAGGCAACGTACCCTAACCTCCTGCGGGCCGCTTCCCGGTTGGGAAAGCCGGGGTCAGCGAGCCGCGCCGTGCGCCGACACCCGCTCGTCGGCGGACCGCGAAGGCCGCTCGACCTGCTCCGCAGGCGTCGCGGACGGGGGTACGGCGGACGGGCCGCCGGGGCCCGCCGGGACGCCTGCCCGCTTCTCGCGGCGCAGCGCCCGGAAGGCGATGAGGGCGATCGCGAGGAGCACGGCGGCGGCCGTACCGAAGAGGGCGGGGTAGTCCGAGCCCCAGCGCTCGGCCTTGTCGATCGTCCGCACATCAGCGGCATCGGCGGTGGCCGCCGTCGCCCGGGCTGCCGCGGTGGGGGTCTCGACGGTCTCGCGGACGTTTCCGATGACGAAGACGCCGGACGTGAGCTTCGCGGTGGCCGTCACCACGGTGCGCCGGTTGGCGTCGAGCAGGACGCCCGTCGCCGTGCTGCGCCACAGCGTGTCGGTGACCTGCTGGGTGTAGCTGAGCGGAACCGGCCCGGTCACGTCGGCAGCGCGCAGGCCGATGGGCAGCCGGCCGCCACCCAGCGAGCGCAGCTGGTCGAGCGTGACCGTCGCCGGCAGGCCGGCGGCGTCGGTGACCGCGGGCGAACGGGTCGAGGTCAGGCGCTGCACCGTCGTGCCGACCCGCTGCTCGGTGTCCAGTACGGTCGCGCCCGCGGCCGACCAGGAGGCCTCGCCGCGGAAGGTGCGCGCCGGTGCGTCGGAGCCGCCCGAGAGGTTGCTCGCGGAGGTGCCGGTGACCGTGGCGACCCAGGCCGGACGGCCCGCGGCTGCGGGCTTGTCCGGCGCCGCGACGGCGAAGCCGACGGCTGCCGCGAGCGAGAGCACCGACAGGGTCGCGGTGACCCACGCGATCGGGCGCCACGGCACCCGCTTGGCCGGCGGCCACGCCACGTAGAGGGCGACCGGGATGAAGTAGACGGCCCAGCCGATGACCTCGACGACGACGGGGCGCGGCTGCAGGCCGAGCACCCCGGTGACCAGCGAGGCCTGGACGGTGCCGTTGGCGAACAGCGAGGAGGCGTCGAACAGCTGGTCCTGACCCGCGTTCAGCCAGCCCGCCTCGTGTGCGGTGTGGAGCGCGCTCATCACGAGGCCGGCGGCGACCAGGACGAGCACCAGACCGGTGAAGCGGAAGAACTTCGACAGGTTGATCTTGACGCCGCCGCGGTAGATGCCGTAACCGAGGACGACGGCCACGAGCACGCCGAGCAGGGCACCGAGGCCGGCGGTCAGCCCGTTGCCGCTGGACTGGAAGGCGGCCAGCAGGAAGACGGCGGTCTCCAGGCCCTCGCGCAGGACGGCGAGGAAGGCCATCGCGACCAGCGCCTTGGCCGAGCCCTGGGCCAGCGCGCTGCCGGCCACGCCCTCGAGCTGACCCTTGAGGTCACGCGAGTGCCGCCGCATCCAGACGACCATGTACGTGACCATCACGACGGCCACAACCGCGATGACGGTCTCCAGGCCCTCCTGCTCACGCTGCGGGAGGTTCTTCGAGATCACCTGCAGCGTGATGCCGACGGCCAGGCAGATGATCAGCGCTGAGCCGACGCCGAGCCAGACCCAGCGCATGGCCTGCTTGCTGCCGCGCTGCTTCAGGAACGCGGCGACGATCCCGACGATCAGGGCTGCCTCGAGACCCTCCCGGAGCCCGATGACGAAGGTCGCGAGCATGAGTGGGAACCGCCTCGAGGTCGGTCGGGAAACCAGTGGGTCAGCGCAGGTCCGACGCAGGTCTAAGGCCTACTTAACTTAATCCCAGCGACGGTAACACCGTCCTTCCGGAAACCGCCACCGCTTCCCGAGGCCCCCTCCTGGCAGCCGGGCAGCGGCACACCGGGGACCCCGGGCTACGCTGCCGCCCCACACGAGGGGCCGGCCCGCCGGCCGCATCCGAGGCGAGACCGGAGGCGGTGCCATGCAGGCCTGGCGGGTACACGGACGCGGCGAGCCGCACGACGTCTTCGTGCTGGAAGAGGTGCCGGAGCCGACCCCGGCCGACCTCGAGGGGCTCGGCATGGACCTGTCGGGGTGGGTGCCGCTCGACGAGCTGCCCGCGGGCTCGCAGCCGTTCACCGACTGGGTGATCCTCGACATGCGCGCAGCTGCCCTTGCCCTGCCGGACGTCACGATGGCGCGCGGCACGTATCCGGTCGAGGTGCGCCGCCCGTACACCTCCGGGCAAGAGGGCGTCGGCATCGTCACGCAGGCGTCGCCGGGACGCCAGGACCTGCTCGGCAGGCGGGTCGCCGCCGTCTGCATCCAGCCCTTCGGCAGTCTGGCGCCGGTCTCGGTGGGGATCTCGCAGATCGTCCCGGTCGCCGACGACGTGTCCGACGAGGACGCCGCCGGGCTGATGATCGCCGCGCACACCGGCTACCACGCGGTCCATCGCCGTGGCCGCGTGCAGGCGGGGGAGACGGTGGCGGTGCACGGCGCCGCCGGCGGGCTCGGCTCGGCGTGCGTCCAGCTGTGCGTCGCCGCCGGGGCCCGCGTGCTGGCCGTGGTCGGGGGTGCGGAGAAGGCCGACTTCGTACGCGATCTCGGCGCCGAGCCGGTCGACCACCAGGCGGGTGATCCCGGTCAGGCGCTACGGACGGCCACCGGCGGGCGCGGCGTCGACATGATCGTCGACCCGGTGCAGGGGGAGGCCGGCGCCCGGCTGCGCACCGGCCTTGCGGTCGGCGGACGGCACGTGTTGTGCGGGCACGCCGGTGGGCTCGTGCCGCACGACCCGCACTTCTACCTGTTCAACCACACGCTGATCGGCGTGACGCTCGGTGGCTACGGCCGCGAGGAGATGACCCGCATCCACGAGGAGACGCAGGCGGCGCTGACCACGCTGATGGCGGAAGGGCGCTACCGCTCGCTGGTCACCCGCACGGTCGACTTCGCCGACGCGCCGCAGGCCGTGGCCGACCTCGCCGCGCGGCGGAGCATGGGCCGCGTCGTCGTGCGGATGGCGTCGTCCCGCGCCCACATGTCATCGCCGTGACTTTCAAGACCCTGCTCTACGAGGTGCGGGACGGCGTCGCGACGATCACGCTGAACCGGCCGGAGCAGCTGAACGCCTTCACCTTCCGGATGTGCGCCGAGCTGGTCGAGGTCTTCGACCGGGTCGACGCGGACGACGACGTGCGGGCGGTCGTGGTCACCGGCGCCGGCCGGGGATTCTGCGCAGGAGCCGACCTCAGCGCGGGCAGCGACGCGTTCGACCCGGAGCACCTGGTCGCGTCCGCGGCCGCCGACGGCGTGCAGCTCGCCTCCGACCTGCTGCCGTCGGGGGTCGCGAGGGACAGCGGCGGGGTCGTCACGCTGCGGATCTTCGAGTGCCGCAAGCCGGTGATCGCCGCGATCAACGGCGCCGCAGTCGGCTTCGGGCTCACCTTCACGCTGCCGATGGACGTGCGGCTCGTGGCGACGGGCGCCAAGCTGGGCGCCGTCTTCAACCGGCGCGGGATCCTGCCCGACGCCGCCTCGAGCTGGTTCCTGCCGCGTGTCGTCGGCATCAGCCGTGCCATGGAGTGGGCGGCGACCGGCCGGATCTTCGGCCCGGACGAGGCGCTCGCCGCCGGGTTGGTGCGCAGCGTTCACGCGCCGGACGAGCTGCTGCCGGCCGCGTACGCCCTCGCCTCGGAGATCGCCGACAACGCCGCTCCCGTCTCGGTGGCGCTCACCCGGCAGCTGATGTGGCGCATGCTCGGCGCCGCGCATCCGATGGCCGCGCACGTGGCGGAGAGCCGGGGCCTGCACGAGCGGGGCGGCAGCGCCGACGCCGTCGAGGGGGTCGCCTCCTTCCTCGAGAAGCGCCCGGCGCGGTTCCCGATGCGGGTCAGCACCGACCTGCCGGAGATCTTCGAGCCCGAGTGACGGCCCGTGAGGCCCGTTCAGCGGATTGGATGGGCGCATGGTGATGGGACGGCGCCCGGGCGTACAGACGGCGAGCAAGCCGATCGCCGCGATCGATGCGGTGGGGCTGGCCGGAGCGCTGGCGGCCGCACTGGCGCGGGTGCCGTTGCGGGCGCCGTGGCGCGGGCCGCTCGGGCCGCTCCGCAACGTGGCGGTCGCGACCACCCGCGAGTCGGTACGCACGCTGATCGGCTACCTGACCTCGCTGCCGATCGACGAGTTCCGGGCGCTCGAGCGGGTGCTCGACGACGTCAGCCGTACCGTGCTGCCGCCCTTCGTCGCCGCGCAGCGCGTCGGCATGCGCGAGGAGGAGATCGCCGGGGTGCCCGGCCTGTGGTTCCGGGTACGCGAGGGACGGCCGCTCGGCACGGTGGTCTACCTGCACGGCGGCGGTTACATTGGCACCTCGCCCAGCATGTACGCCGTCTTCATGGCCCATCTGGCCCGCAAGACCCGCTGCGACGTCTTCGTCGCCGACTACCGGCTGGCCCCGGAATTCCCCTACCCGGCCGCCACCGACGACGTCGCCGCCGTGCTGAACGCGCTGTATGCGGCGGGTCTGCCGGGAGGCCGGCTCTTCCTCGCCGGCGACTCGGGCGGCGGCGGGCTCGTCGGGAGTGTGCTCAACGCCTGCGGGCGCGACGGGCTGCCCTTCCCGGAGGGCGTCGTGCTCTTCTCACCCGAGGTGAGCCTGGTGCTCGCCGACCCGTCGGTGACCGACAACGCAGCGCTCGACATCCTGCCGTGGAACGTGCCGAGCAATCCCTACCTGCACGGGCTGGATCCGGAGGACGCCGGCGTCTCGCTGCTGACCCAGGACGTCTCGCAGTGGCCACCGACCCTGGTGGTCTTCGGCGAGGACGAGATCTTCCGCGACGCGATCCGCAGCTTCGTCGCCCGGCTGACCGACGCGGGCATCGAGGTCGAGGCCGAGGAGGCGGTCGGGATGTTCCACGTCTTCCCCTTCCTGCTGCCCTGGGCGCGGGAGAGCGCGGCGGCCTTCGACCGGGTCGGCGCCTTCGTCCGCCGTCTTGCCGGCGACGAGGCGGCTTCCGGATCCGACGGTCAGCCGCGCCGCCGGTAGCGGGCGGTGCACGGGCGGTGTGCCCGGGCCACCCCGCCGATCTGCGCCGGTTCCGGCACGGGGCGTACGTCATCGGTGCGTTCGACGTCGTACGCGGAGAACAGCCGCTGCGCGATCGCCGTCATCGCGCTGAGCGAGAAGGGCTGCGCCGGGCACGTGTGCCGCCCGTGGCCGAAGGCGGTGACGAGCTCGGGGGTCGGCAGGGAGGCGGCGTCGCGAAGCCGCCACCGGTCCCAGCGGTCCGGGTCCCAGGCCTCGAGCCGGAGGTGTTCGAGGTGCGGGGCCGCGTTGGTGTTGAGCAGCGGGAGCAGGGTCGCCACCGTCATGCCGGCCGGCACCTCGTACACGGCGTCGCCGGTGTCGAGCGTGATCGGCGCCAGCGTGAAGCGGGCCATGATCGAGCGCTGGGCCAGCCGGGTCGACTCCAGCGCGCACTGCTCGGCCCGCTCCTCGTCGCCGGCCGCGACCCGCTCGCGCTCGGCCGGGTGCTCGAGCAGGTCGAGCAGGGTCCAGCCGAGCGCCGCGAAGAGGTTCGACATCGAGGCGATGTGCAGCAGGGCGACGTCGTAGGCCACCCCGACGCTGCGCTCCGGCTCGGGCTCGCCCGACCAGGCCTCGACGATGCGGGCGAACAGGGGATGCTGCGCGGCCAGCCCGGGGTCGGCCTGCAGCGCCGCCACCGCATCGGAGACGACGGCCGCCACCTCGGCGAGCGCCGCCCGTTCGGCGGACTTGCCGGACGCGGCCACCGCAGCCATCGCGTCGGGATGCACGAACGCGTCGGCCGCGTCCAGCGCGTCGAAGGCGGCGACGAGCCGCTCGAAGTCCGGCCCGGACGCCGCGCCCGGCCCGCCCCACGAGGCAAGCCCGATGCGGTGGCCGAGACGCCGGGTGAAGCCGAAGAGGTCCAGCGTGCCGGCGTCGCCGAGCTCGTCGACGGCCGCCTCGAGTGCGACCTGCAGCCCGGTCAGCTGGGTCGTGCGATCGCTGCGGTTGAACAGGTCGTGGGGGAAGGTGCGGCGCCCGGCGAAGAGCTCGTGCGGCACCTTGCGGCTGAGCATGCGGAAGTCGGCGAGGCCCTTGCTCGCGGCTGCCTCGGGCAGCGCGTAGAAGCTCGCGACACCGACGGGGGAGAAGGTGAACAGCCAGCGATCGGGTCCGCTGTCCACGACGAAGGTGTCACCGACCCGGGCCCGCGCCGCGCCCAGCGCCGCGACCGGATCGGTGCCGGCGACGTCCCACGGCAGGCCGACGCCGGCGGCGAAGGGTGGGGTCGGCGTGATCGCGGGACGCTCCGCGCCGGTCCGGGCCGTTCGGGGATCAGACATAGCCGGACGATGTCACGCCGCGGCCGATCAGCGAGGCCGGGTGCCGCCAGGTAGACCGGGGTTCTACACTCCCGGTGTTGGTGACCCAGGTCACCACTGACCGGCCTGACGGCACCGGACGACGGCAGGAGAGCCATGGCCCTCAAGAACCATTCAGCGCTCGACTTCGCATTCTTCGACTGCGACAACCACTTCTACGAGGCCACCGACGCGTTCACGCGTCACATGGAGAAGCAGTACGCCAAGCGCACCATGCAGTGGGCGACCGTCAACGGCAAGGAGCGGCTGCTCGTCGGGGGGAAGATCAACCACTTCATCCCCAACCCGCACTTCGACCCGGTCAGCAAGCCGGGCGCGCTCGACGAGTACTTCCGCGGCCGTAACCCGCGCGGCGCCGACACCCGCGAGCTCTTCGGTGAGCTGGACCCGATCTCGCCGGCCTACCGCAACCGTGACGCCCGGCTCGAGCTCATGGACTCCCAGGGCATGGAAGGCGCCATCTTCCTGCCGACCCTCGGCGTCGGCATGGAGCAGGCGCTCATCCACGACGTGCCGGCGATGCTGGCCGCCTTCCGCTCGTTCAACAAGTGGATGGACGAGGATTGGGGCTTCGCCTACCAGGAGCGGATCTTCGCCGCGCCGTACATCACGCTCGTCGACCCGCAGAACGCCGTCGAGCAACTGCAGTGGGCGCTCGACCGTGACGCCCGCTTCGTCGTGATGGTGCCCGGCCCGATCATGACCGTCTCCGGCGGCAAGTCACCGGCCGACCC
Organism: Frankiaceae bacterium; assembly: GCA_965199805.1. GTDB lineage: Bacteria > Actinomycetota > Actinomycetes > Frankiales > Frankiaceae > DATAZK01. The sequence continues at coordinate 59,293 of CBDATO010000003.1, forward strand.
GATGTTCGACGGGTTCTGGTCGCTGCTCAACGAGTCCGGCGCGACGCTGCTCTACCACGGCGGTGACAGCCGCTACAGCAACTACCTCGAGGACTGGGGAGAGGGCGGCAACACCGAGGCCTTCCGGGCCAACGCCTTCCGGGGCATCGCGTCGCCCAACCCGACGCAGGACACGCTCGGCAACCTGCTGGCCCACCACCACTTCCACAAGTTCACCAACCTGCGGGTCGGCGTCATCGAGACCGGCTCGGACTGGGTCTTCCACCTGTACGAGAAGCTGAAGAAGTCCTACGGCCAGGTGCCCTACCTCTACCCGGAGGACCCGCGCGAGACGTTCCGCCGTCACGTGTGGGTGTCGCCGTTCTACGAGGACGACCTGTCGGGCCTCAAGAAGCTGGTCGGCGTCCAGCGGATGCTGATGGGCTCGGACTACCCGCACGCCGAAGGCCTCGAGGACCCGGCGACGTACATCAAGGACCTGCGCAACTTCGACTTCACCGACGCCGAAGCCCGCCTGGTCATGCGCGACAACGGCATCGAGCTCTCCAAGCGCCGTCCCGCCTGATTCCTCCCGTCCGTTCAGTGACACCGGCTGGCGTGGCCTTGGCCGCGCCGGCTGGTGTCACCACTGTCGAACGGTTACTTCGGGGCGAAGTGCTGGCCGGCGTCGAGCCGGATGCACTGCCCGTTCAGCATGGGGTTGTCGATCATCGCGAGCGCGAGCTTGGAGTACTCCTCGGCGCGGCCGAGCCGCTTCGGGAAGGCGGCGTCGCGGGTGAGCGCCTTGGCGAAGTCGTCGGGGATGTTGGCGGTGATGCCGGTGGCGAACAGGCTCGGCGCGATGGCGAGCACGCGGATGCCGAGCGACCCGAGGTCACGGGCCATGGTCAGGCACATGCCGGCGATGGCGGCCTTGGCGGCGGTGTAGGCGATCTGCCCGATCTGGCCCTCGTAGGCCGCGATCGACGCGGTGTTGATGATGATCCCGCGCTCGTCGTCCTCCGGCTCGTTCTTGCTCATGTGGTGCGCGGCGAGCCGGCTGATGTTGAACGTGGCGACCGCGTTCAGGTCCATCGTCTGGCGGAAGCTCTCCAGGTCGTGCGGGCCCTCCTTGGTGAGGGTGCGCTTGGCGAAGCCGCCGCCCGCGGTCGTCACGCAGATGTGCAGGCCGCCGAAGCCCGACACCACACCGGCGAGGGTCTCCTCGGTGCCGGCGAAGTCGACGACGTCGCACTCGTGGAAGCTGCCGCCGACGGCTGCCGCGACCTCCGGGCCGGGCGAGCCGGCGCGGTCCAGGATCGCCACCTCGGCACCCTTGGCGGCGAGCGCCTCGACGGTCGCCTTGCCGAATCCGGACGCACCGCCGATGACGATGGCCTTCTTGCCGGAGATCTCCACGCGTTTCGCTCCTCGATGTCGTGCCTCGATGTCCTGCGCCTGATGCGCCGAGCACCGTATCGGGCGGTCGTTCAGCCGCCCGCCACCGGGAGCCCGTCACGCAGCGTCAGCCGTACGCGGGTGGCCGCCGGGTCGGCGAGCGCGGCCTCGAGCGGCCGGTCGAGCAGCACCAGATCGGCCGTCCCGACCGCGACGGTCCGCGGCGGCCCGCCCGGGCTCGACGGCGCCGAGAGGTAGCCGGACAGCGCCTGCTGCGCCGTGACCCGCTCGGCGGGGCAGATCACCGCGCCCGCCGGGGTCGTCCGGTCAGCCGCCGCCGCGATCACCTGCCAGGGATCGGCCGGGCCGTACGGGGCGTCGCTCGAGGCGGCCACCGGCACCCCCGCGGCGCACAGCGACGCGTACGGGTAGAGCAGCGGGCGGTCGTCCGGGTCGACGTCGCGCAGGTAGTCGTCACCGCGGTCGGCCAGGAAGCCCGGCTGGGTGACCGCCCGTACGCCCAGCGCGGCCATCCGTTCCCGCGCCTCGGGTGGCACCACCGCGGCGTGCTCGATGCGGTCACCTCCGTGCGGTCCGGCCACCTCCAGCGCGGCGAGGGTCAGCAGCAGCGACTCGCGGGTGACGCAGTGCACGGCCACGGCCCGCCCGGTCCCGTGCGCTCCGCCCACGCGCTGCACGATGTCGTCGAAGGGCGGCAGGTCGTGATCGGCCAGCAGCAGCTTGTACGGGCCCACCCGTATCCCGGCCGGCACCGCCGTCCCGAGCGGCATGCCGAGCAGCGTGAGCTCCTGGCGCAGCGTGCCGGTGCGGACGGCAGCGGCCAGCAGCTCGAGCGTCGCCGGGTCGAGGTCGGGCGTCGCATCGGTGACCCCGGTGATGCCGTACGCGGCGAGCCGGCGGCTGACCGGGCCGAGGTCGGGCACCGCCTCGGGCGGGATCCGCGAGCGCAGCTGCCGGTCCCACCGCCAGAGCCGACCGGTGACGCGGCCGGCGGAGTCGCGTTCGACGCCCGGGTCACGCACCTCGTCGAGCCCGGCGGCGCGTACGCCCGCGGAGTTGAGCATCCAGAGCGCCCCCGAGCGGTGCTGCACCCGGACGGGACGGTCGGACACGTAGGCGTCGAGCCGGTCGCGGTCGAGCGGGCCGGCGACCGACTCGGCGTACCCGACCGCCCGCAGCCAGCTCCCGGCCGGCAGTACCGCCGCTGCGGCGGCCAACGCCGTGCGCAACCCCGCCTCGCCGTCGACCTGCCCGGGGCCCAGGTCCGGTGACGCGGCAGCCGCGGCCATCGCCAGCAGGTGCAAGTGGTGGTCGTGCAGGCCGGGCAGCAGGGCACCCCCGACGGCGTCGACGCGCTGCTCCCCGGCGCGCCCGGCGAGCCGCTCACCGAGCTCGGTCACCCGTCCGTCGCGTATCCGCACGTCGACGGATGACGGGCGGCCGGCGACGGCGGCACCGGTCAACAGCAGGGACACGCCTGCGATTGTCGGGTGATTGACTCGCAGACGTGAGGCTCGGCGCGGTGACACTCCCGGAGAGCACGCGCGACCTGCGTCGGCAGGTGCGGGCGTGCCTGACCGACGCCGTCGACCGCGGCGCGTTCGTGCCCGGTGCGGACAACTGGCTCGGCGGGGTCGACCCGGTGCTCAGCCGCGAGCTCGGCGCCCGCGGCTGGCTCGGGATGTCCTATCCGGTCGAGTACGGCGGGCAGGGCGCCAGCGCGCTCGACCGGTTCGTCGTCACCGAGGAGCTGCTGGCAGCGGGCGCGCCTGTCGCGGCGCACTGGATCGCCGAGCGGCAGATGGCGCCCGGCATCCTGCGCTGGGGGAGCGCGGAGCAGAAGCAGCGCTACGTGCCCGGCATCGCCCGCGGCGAGACGTACTGGTCGATCGGCATGAGCGAGCCGGACAGCGGCTCCGACCTCGCCTCCGTACGCACCCGGGCCGAGCCGGTCGAGGGCGGCTGGCGCGTGAAAGGTACGAAGGTCTGGACCAGCAACGCGCACCGGTCGCACCACCTCATGGCGCTGGTACGCACCGAACCGCTCGACCCGAAGGCCCGGCACGCCGGGCTGAGCCAGCTGATCATCGACCTGTCCGCCGATGGCGTCACCGTGCGCCCGATCGTCAGCCTCGACGGCGCCCACCACTTCAACGAGGTGGTGCTGCAGGACGTCTTCGTGCCGAACGCCGATCTGCTCGGCACCCCCGGCCAGGGCTGGGCGCAGTGCACCAGCGAGCTCGCGCTCGAGCGCAGCGGGCCGGAGCGGGTGCTGTCGACCTTCCCGTTGCTGGCCGCCTGGGTTGACGCGCTGCGCCGTAACGGTGCCGATGCGCACGACCGGGTCGTCGTCGGCGAGCTGGTGGCCCGCCTGTCGGTGCTGCGGCAGATGTCGCTTGCCGTGGCTGCGGAACTCGCGTCGGGAGCCAGTCCTGGCGTCGTTCCGCGCCCTGATGTCTCCGTGGAGGCGGCATTGGTGAAGGAGCTGGGGACCCGCTTCGAGGGGGAGCTGGCCGAGCAGGTGCGCCGCCAGCTGCCGTACGCGGCCGGGCTGGCCGACGCCTCGCTGACGAGCCTGCTGTCGACCGCCGTGCTGCACGCCCCGGGTTTCACGCTCCGGGGCGGCACCAACGAGGTGTTGCGCGGCGTCGTGGCGCGCGGGCTGGGGCTGCGATGACCGACGAGCTGCAGGACGAGCTCGCGGCGGTCGCCGCCGCGGCCGAGCAGATCGCCGCCGACCGCCCGGCGGGCGACGCCGACCTGGACTGGGACGCGACCACGTGGGGCCGGCTGCACGAGGCCGGGCTGACATCCGTGGCGGCGGCGGAGCGGCTCGGCGGCGGCGGTTCGCTGCGGGCCGCCGCCGAGGTGCTCCGTACCGCCGGCGCCCATGCCCTGCGGCTGCCGTTGGCGGAGTCGACGCTCGCCACCTGGCTGCTCGAGCAGGCCGGACTCGACCTGCCGGAGGGGTTGCTCACCGTCGCCCTCGACGCCACGTCCTCCGACGGCACCGCGCGGCGCATCCCGTACGGACGGGTCGCCGACCGGTTGGTCCTGCTCACCCCGACTGGCGCCGGCGCGCAGGTGACGGTGCACGACCTGGCCGCCGCGCAGCTCCAGCACGGCGCGACCCTCGCGGGCGACCCGCTCGACGACCTGGACGTCACCGGGCGCAGCCCGCTCGCGAGCGCGCTCGTGTCGGCGGAGGTCGCGGCCGCGTACGAGATGTGGGTCGCGCTGACCCGCCTGGTGCTGATGGCCGGCGCGGCGGCGACGGTGCAGGCACTGACCGTGCAGCACGTGCGTGACCGGGTGCAGTTCGGCCGTCCGTTGGCGGCGTTCCAGGCCGTGCAGCAGCAGGTCGCCGAGCTCGCCGGAGAGGTGGCGGCGCTCCAGATCGGGGCCGACGCGGCGGTGCTCGCGCTGGACCGGGCGTCGCGAACCGGTGCAGAAGCCGGCGGTGCGGCCGAATGGATGCGGGTCGCCACCGCGAAGTGCGACGCCGACCGCTCGGTGCACCGGTTGACCGCGATCGCCCATCAGCTGCACGGGGCGATCGGGGCGACCTCGGAGCACGCCTTGCGCCGCTTCACGCTCCGGCTGTGGAGCTGGCGCGAGGAGGGCGGCACCGGACGGCAGTGGGCGGAACGGGTAGCGGATCGGGTGTTGCAACCGGAAGGGCCGGGACTGTGGGCGCACGTGGTGGGCGAGTGAGCGGTCGACGCCGGTCCGTCCTGCACCGGCGCAGGTCGGTGCTCGACCGGCTCGGTGAGGCCGATCTCGCCGCCTTCCAGAGGGTGGCCGGCCTCGAGATCCCGGTGCTGGACGCGATGCTGCCGCGGCTCACCCGCAGTGCCAACCACGGGCTGCTGTGGTGGGGGGTCGCCGCCGGCCTCGAGGTGACCCGTGGTCCGCGGCGCCGGGCCGCCGTACGCGGGCTGCTCTCGGTGGGCATCGCCAGCGCGGTGGCCAACGTCCCGGCCAAGCTGTCGGTGCAGCGCGCCCGGCCCTCGCTCGACGGGGTGCCGCTCGCCCGGCTGCTCGGCCGCCAGCCGCTCACCACGTCCTTCCCGTCGGGCCACGCGGCCTCGGCCGCGGCGTTCGCCGCCGGGGTCGCGCTCGAGTCGCCGCGGGTCGGGGCCGCGGTCGGCGTACTCGCCGGCGCGGTCGCGTACTCCCGCGTCTACGTGGGTGTGCACTACCCGGGTGACGTGCTCGCCGGCATTGCCGTCGGCGTCGCCGGCGCCGCGGTGACGACCAAGACCTGGCCGCTGCGGCCCGACCGGCCCGCCCGCTCGCGGCCGGCGTCCTCCGAGGCACCGACGCTGCCCGACGGCGACGGCCTGGTGATCGTGGTCAACGCCGGCGCGGGCAAGGCGAGCCGCGGCGACGTCTCCGCCGAGCTGCGCCGGGCCCTGCCGGCCGCCCGCATCGTCGAACCCGGCGAGGACGACGACCTGGCGCAGGTGATGGCCGACGCCGCGGAGGGCGCGCGCGTGTTCGGCGTCGCCGGGGGTGACGGCAGCGTCAACCTGGCGGCCGCCACCGCGCTGCGGGCGAACCTCCCGCTCGCGGTCTTCCCGGCGGGCACGCTCGACCACTTCGCCCGCGAGCTCGGCCTCGACACGATCGAGGACACCATCGACGCCGTGCAGGCCGGCCGGGCCGGAGCGGTCGACGTCGGCTGGGTCGAAGGCGACCCCGACCAGCCGTCCGGCGCGATCTTCCTGAACACCGCGAGCCTCGGCAGCTATCCCGAGTTGGTGACGGTGCGCGAGCACCTCGAGGAGTACCTCGGCAAGTGGCCGGCCACGATCGTCGGGACCGTCCAGGTGCTGCGCCACGGGATCCCGCTGTCCATCGGCATCGACGGTGAGCCGCGCAAGGTGTGGCTGCTCTTCGCCGGCAACGGCGGCTACCGCCCCTCCGGCTTCGCCCCGACCTACCGGCCGAACCTCGACGACGGCCTGCTCGACGTCCGGATCCTCGACGCGTCGCAGCCGTACGCGCGCTCCCGTATGGTCGCCGCGCTGCTGTCCGGCCGGCTCGGGCGCTCGACCGTGTACGAGCAGCGTTACGCGAAGACGCTCGACCTCGAGCGCGACGACGGCACGCACGACCTGCCGTTCGCCCGCGACGGCGAGGTCGGCGAACAGCCGGCGAAGATGCGGCTGCGCAAGTTCCCCCGGCGCCTCGTGGCCTACCGCGCACCGGAGTAGCCCTGGCGTGAGGGGCCGTCCTGCCGGGGTGCTTGAGTACGCCCCATGCCGGCCGAGCGATACGAGCTGATCGACCCGGCGCTGCTCCCGTTCGTCGACGAGCAGCGCGCCTTCAACGCCGCCGTGATGGAGGCCACCGCCGGGATGGGTGACGTCGACACCCGCAGCCCCGAGGGTCTGCAGTGGATCCGCGACGCGATGGCCCCGGGCGGGTTGTTCGGCTTTCGCGGACTGGACTTCCCGGAGGTGCGCACCATCGCCGGACCGGCCGGTGAGCTGCCGATCCGGGTGCTGCGCCCCGGCGCCGACGGTGCGGGCCCGACCGACGTGCGGGGCGTCTACCTGCATCTGCACGGCGGCGGCATGTCGCTCGGCTCGGCGCTGTCGATGGATTCCCGCAACTGGGCGATCGCGCAGGCCTGTGGGGTCGCGGTGGTCAGCGTCGACTACCGGCTCGCACCCGAGCACCCGTTCCCGGCCGGGCCCGACGACGCCGAGGCCGCCGCCCTGTGGCTGATCGAGCACGCCCGGGCCGAGTTCGGCACCGACCGGCTGCTCATCGGCGGGGAGTCGGCGGGCGCGTACCTGGCTCTGCTGACGATGGTCCGGCTCCGCGACCGGCTCCGCGACCGGCTCGGCGGCGTGCCGCCGTTCGCGGGTGTCGACTGCTGCTACGGCGTCTTCGACTGGGGCGGCACACCGAGCTCCCGTGAGCAGGTCGGCAAGGTGCCGTACGCGACCGGTGACGGCGCCAACCGCGAGCGCTACCTGCCCGGCCGCAGCCTCGACGAGTGCCGCGACCCGGCCGTCTCACCGCTGTGGGCGCCCCTGCACGACCTGCCCCCGACGCTGCTCACCGTCGGCACCGCGGACTGGCTGCTCGACGACTCGCTCTTCGTCGCCGGGCGGATGGCCGCGGCCGGCTCACCGGTCGAGCTCGCGGTCTACCCGCAGGGCCCACACGGGGTCGAGTCGGCCGACACGACCATCGGGCGCGCCGCTCGTGACCGCCTGCACGCCTTCCTCACCCGGTGCCTCGGCTGATTTCCGTAGGGCAAGCTACGAGGGTGCTCATCCAGCCTTTGCCCACAGCGAGGAGTTCAGCGTGAAGATTGACGGTGCGTCCGCGATTGTCACCGGCGGCGCGTCCGGTCTCGGTGAGGCGGCAGCGCGGCTGCTCGCCCAGCGCGGCGCCAAGGTCGTCATCGCCGACCTGCAGGACGAGAAGGGCGAGGCCCTCGCCAAGGAGATCGGCGGTGCCTACGTGCACACCGACGTCACCGTGACCGAGACGATCATCGCTGCGGTGGAGGAGGCCAAGACCCTCGGTCCGCTGCGGGTGCTGGTCAACTGCGCGGGCATCGGGTCGGCGCAGCGCACGGTCGGCCGCCCGCCGAGCTACGAGACGGCGTTCGACCTCGACACCTACAAGCGGGTCATCGCGATCAACCTGGTCGGCACCTTCGACGCGATCCGGCTCGCCGCGAGTGCCATGGCCGAGGTCGAGCCACAGGAGAACGGTGAGCGCGGCGCGATCGTCAACACCGCGTCGCTGGCCGCCTTCGACGGTCAGATCGGGCAGGCCGCGTACTCCTCGTCCAAGGGCGGCGTCGTCGGCATGACGCTGCCGGTCGCGCGTGACCTCGCCGTCATCGGCGTGCGGGTCAACACGATCGCCCCCGGCCTGATCGACACCCCGATCTACGGCTCGGGCCCCGGCTCGGACGCGATGAAGGACAAGCTCAAGCGCGACGTGCTCTTCCCGAGCCGGCTCGGCACCGCCGACGAGTTCGCCTCGCTGGCGCTCGAGCTGATCACCAACAGTTACATGAACGCCGAGACCATCCGTATCGACGGTGGGGCACGACTGCAGCCGAAATAGTCCGGAGCAGATCGCGACCGAGCGAGCGAAGCGAGGGAGGCGCGGGTCTGCGACCCGTGAGACCCGCTCAGCGTGCGGGCAGGCCCAGGATGTCTGCGGCCTGCTCGCACGTCGCCGGCATCCGGCCCTCCTCGGCCGCCAGCGCCACCGCCTCCTGCACGAGCTCCAGGTTGGTCGGCTGTCGGTCGCCGCCGTAGAACTCCAGGCCGAGGTGCAGGTGGCCGCCTTTCTGCAAGGCGTAGCGGGCGACGTCGGTACGCCCGAGGTCGCCGCCCGCAGCCGACACCGCCCACACGATGTCGGCGTCTCCCAGCAGCTCCAAGTAGGCGTCGAGGGCCGTGCGGGTCGGCGGCAGGCCGAACGGCGCACCGAGGCCCAGCTCCGTCGACAGGTAGAACTTGGCCATCGTGCCGGCCGGCAGCTTGCCGGCCTCGTACCAGGCGAGCGTCGCGCGCAGGAAGCCCGGCTCGTAGATGGCGAGGCTCGGACCGAGCCCGAGCTCGGTGTGCAGCGCGAAGATCTCGCCGATCCGGTCGAAGGAGTTGGCGTAGACGAAGGTGCCGGTCAGGGTGCCGTCCGCGGCGCGCCGGCCGAAGTTGAGCGACCCCGGGTCGAGCAGCCCGACCCGTAGCCCCTCGGCGGCCAGGATCGGCAGGTGGCCGAAGCTGAGCCCGCCGGAGCCGAAGTTGACCGTGGGGTAGATGAGCGCACCCGGACGCTCCTTCCACACGCCGCGGAAGGTCTCGAGGTAGCGCTCGGCGACCTCGTCGTCGGGACCGCCGACCGGGTTGCAGTGGCAGTGCACGATCGCCGCGCCCGCCTCGAAGCAGGCCAGCGCGTCGGCGATCAGCTCGTCCGGCGAGATCGGGACGTTCGGGTTGCGTTCCTTCGAGGTCGCCCCGTTGATGGCGGCTTCGATGATCACCGGCGCGCTGGCAGACGTCATGGCGAGAGTTCTACTCCTGCAGCACGGACAGGATGTTGCCGGCCGGGTCGGTGAACCAGGCGATGAAGGGGCCGCCGAGCCGGAAGATGCCCGCCTCGTCGACGCCGTCGTAGCGCTCGAAGGCGACACCGGCAGCGGTGAGCTCGGCCACGGCGGCGTCGATGTCCGGCACCGGGAAGTTGAGCGTCGTGTACGCGGCGGGCGTGTGGCCCGGCTTCGGGTAGATCAGCGTCTCGCGGCCGCCGGCGGTGTGCAGGCGCAGCATCCCGTTGGCCTCGGTCACGATCAGGCCGAGTACATCGGCGTAGAAGCGTCTGGCCGCAGGGATGTCGTCGACGGAGAATCCGCTGAACGCGGGGGAGTTCTCGAGCATGGGCCCTCCTCGGGTCGCACGGTTGACGATGCCCGGGCGGTGAACTCATCGGTGGCGCCGCACTGCTACGGTGCGCCGCGTGCCCGACATGCCGAACCCCATCGCCCTCCCGTACTTCCACGCCGTCCCGACCGGCGCCGCCCGTGCGGCCGTCGTCGTCGTCCACGAGGGCAACGGCATGTCGCCGCAGCTGCTGCGCTTCTGCCAGCGGCTCGCCGGCGAGGGCTACGCGGTCGTCGCGCCCGACTTCTTCTACCGCTTCGGCGGGTCCGAGGCCGCCGACCCGATGACGATGTACGCCGGCCTCACCCCGGAGCTCTTCCTCGGCGACCTGCGCATCGCGGCGGAGCTGGTGCGGGGAGCCGGCTCCGGCAAGCTCGGGATCACCGGCTTCTGCATGGGCGGTCGGCTGTCCTACCTCGCGGCGGTGGACGGGCAGGTCGACGCGGCCGTCGGCTTCTACGGCCGGATCGCCGACGAGCTGGGCGAGCCGAAGTGCCCCACCAAGCTCTTCTACGGCGGCAAGGACCCGTACATCCCGGCCGCCGACATCGAGCGGGTCGCCGCGCACCACCCCGACACCACCGTCTACCCCGAGGCGGGGCACGGCTTCATGCGCGACGGCAGCCCCGACTTCTTCCCGGACGACGCCGCCGACGCGTACGCGAAGCTGCTCGCGCACTTCGCCGAGCACCTCGCCTGACCGATTGCGTTGAGCCATTTCCGCAGCCATCGCGTCGGCCCAAAAGCTTGACTGAGTCCAACAACTACCCGTACGTTCGGCCGCATGCCGCGCCGTCTGCCCGAGGGTCCGTCAGACGTCTCCCGGGCGCTGGAGCGGTTGCTGCGCCTGCAGTCCAACCGCGGGGTGCACGCCCGGCAGTCCGCAGCGGCGGGGGTCGTGATCAGCAATCCCGGCTTCGCCGTGCTGCAAGCGCTGCAGGAGGCGGGTGAGCTCAGCCTCGGCGAGGTCGCCAAGGCGTGCTCGGCCGATCCGGCAGCGATCGGACGGCAGGTCAAGACCCTCGAGGACGAGGGCTTCGTCGAGCGCAGCCCGTCGGCGACCGACGGGCGGGTGAGCGTCGTCCGCCTCACCGAGGCGGGACGGGCCGCCCACGGCCAGGTCCGGCAGGTGCGCAACCACCACATGGCCGACGTGCTCGCCGGCTGGACCGAGGGCGACCGCCGGACCCTCGCCGAACTGATCGACCGGCTGGTCGACGACCTGAAGACCACCCCGCTGCGTGCGGCGGACTCGCGTACCGCATCGCGCCCGGAATCACGGAGGACAGCATGACCACAGAGACGCAGGGCGCATCCATCGGGGTCACGGCCGCCGTGCCGGCCACCACGCGGCACATCGATTACGCGGGCTCGGTGCACGACGAGCGCGAGATCGAGGCGGTCGTCGAGGTGCTGCGCGGCGGGCCGACCGCGCTGCGCATCGGCAAGAACGTCAAGGCGATGGAGAAGCGGGTCGCCGGCCTGTTCGGCAAGCGCCGCGGGGTGATGTGCAACTCCGGCAGCTCCGCGCTGTACCTCGCGATCGAGGTGCTGGGGCTCGAGCCCGGTGACGAGATCATCACGGCGGCGGTGACGTTCTCCACCGACATCGCGCCGATGCTGCGGGCCGGCCTGGTGCCCGTCTTCGTCGACGTCACGCCCGACACGTTCCAGATCGACGTCGACGCGATCGAGGCGATGATCGGCCCGCGTACGCGTGCCATCCTCACGCCCAACCTGATCGGCAACGCGCCCGACTGGGACCGCATCCGCGAGATCGCCGACAAGCACGGCCTCAAGGTCGTCGAGGACTCCTGTGACGCGCTCGGGCTCACCCTGCGCGGCACACCGACCGGCACCCGCGCCGACATCAGCCTCACCAGCTTCGCGCTGTCGCACATCATCACGGCGGCCGGCACCGGCGGGATGGTCTGCTTCGACGACGACGATCTCGCCGACCAGGCGCTGCTCTTCCGGCGGTGGGGGCGGCGTTCGGAGGTGCAGCTCTTCGGCTCGAGCAAGGGCAAGGACCGGCGCTTCTTCTCCACGCTCGACGCCGACGACGACCTCGAGTACGACAACCTCTTCATCTTCGACGAGCTGGGCTGGAACTTCGAGCCTTCCGAGCTGTCGGCAGCCTTTGGCCTGGTGCAGCTCGACAAGCTCGGTGACAACCTCGCCCGCCGCCAGCGCAGCTTCGCCCTCACCAGCGGCCACCTGGCCAGATGGCCGGAGTTCTTCATCCTGCCCCGGCTCACCGAGGGCGTGGAGACCGGCTGGCACATGTTTCCGATGATCATCAATCCCGCGTCCGGGATCCGCCGCAGCGAGTTCCAGCAGTGGATGGAGAGCCACGGCGTCGACACCCGCATGGTGTGGACCGGCAACGCCGCCCGCCAGCCCGCGTTCCGCAACCGGCCGTTCCGCGCACCCGAGGGCGGGCTGCCCAACGCCGACCGGGTCATGGAGTACGGGCTGATCCTGCCCAACAACCACTCGCTCACCGATGCCGACTGCGACTACATCGGCGAGACCGTCGAAGGCTTCCTGCGCAGCAAGAACCTGATCTGAGAGGTGCAAGAGATGGAAGGCATGCGTAACGGGGTCGGCGCGATCGACCTGATGATCGGCTTCCCGTCGGCCGACGCGCGCTCGCACTACGAGAACCTGCGCGCCCTGGCCAAGGACGCCGCGAGCCAGGAGATGCAGTTCCCGGCCGAGTACATGTTCAAGCAGGTGCCCAACCACCTGCCCGAGGGCGCCGACCCGATCGAGGTGACGCTGCAGGAGATGGACGCCTGCGGGGTCGCGAAGGGCATGCTCGGCAACCCGTACAGCGAGACAGCGCAGCGCGCGCTCAAGGAGCATCCCGACCGCTTCTTCTGCGCCATCGAGATCGACCCGAACGACGTCACCGGGGCGGTGCGCAAGGCCCGCAAGGCCAAGGACGAGTGGGACATCAAGGCCGTCACGACCTTCCCGGCGGGCTGCAACCCGCAGGTGCCGGTCAACGACCGGCGCTACTACCCGCTCTACCAGACCTGCATCGACCTCGACATCCCGATCGTGTCGAACGCCGGAGTGCCCGGCCCCCGGGTGCCGATGGCCTGCCAGAAGGTCGAGCTCTTCGACGAGGTCTGCTACGACTTCCCGGAGCTGCGGATCGTCATGCGCCACGGCGCCGAGCCGTGGACCGAGCTGGCCATGAAGCTGATGCTCAAGTGGCCGGGGCTGTACTACATGCCGTCGGCGTTCGCGCCCAAGCACTACCCGAAGCCGATCCTCGACTACGCCAACAGCCGCGGCAGCGACAAGATCATGTACGCCGGGTACTACCCGATGGGCCTGTCGCTGCGCCGCATCCACGACGAGATGCAGAACGTGCCGCTGAAGGACGAGGTCTGGCCGAAGTTCCTGCGCGACAACGCGGTGAAGGTCTTCAAGCTCGACGCGTGAGTCAGCTCGGTGGGGTGCCGCTGAGCCTATTTCGGCGGGACGCCGAAGTTGATCAGCTCGAACGGCACCCCGCCGACGTCGATCCGCGCAATGGACGACGTCGCCCCGTCCACGCCGACGATGTCGAACGGGTCGCCCGGGTCGAAGCCTGCTGCCCGGGCCGCCTCGACCCCGGCTGCGACGTCACGCGAGCCGAAGGACAACCCGGCCACCCCGGGCTTCAGGACGTCACGCAGTGCGGGTGGGATCTCGACGAACTCGAGGATGCCGGCGCGGGCGCCCACGATCGCGCCGCGGGTCGCGCCCTTGCCCTCCGGCCAGCCGAGACCCGAGGCGGTCTGCTCGGCCGGTGCATCGAACCGGATGACCGGCTTGGCGTCCGCGACGCCTTCCACGAAGGCCAGCGTGGCGTCCAGATCCTCGACCAGGACGATGGCCTTCACGATTCCACTCGGCACGGCTTGCTCCCTCGATCGTCGTGTCGGGTGCTGCCGGGCCTGCTGTTCGTGTGCGGAGGGCCCGGACCGACCCGGCCTACTCTGCCAGTGGCGTCGACGTCAGCCCGGTCCGCCTGTCCGTCCTTCGGCAGCCTCCATGCGTGTCCGGAGATCGTCGTAGATCGGCCGGACCTTCAGCGTCATGCAGACCAGTGTCGCGGCCACGCCGGCCACGAACATCGGCAGCACCAGCGCCGTCGTGGCCGTCATCTCGGCGACCAGGACGATGCCGGTGAGGGGGGCGCGCACCACCGCCGTGAAGAACGCCGACATCCCGATCACCGCCAGCGACGTCGTCGGCAACGGCGAACCGGAGAGCGGCAGGTTCCCGACCGCCGCGACGATCCCGCCCAGCGCCGCTCCCAGGAGCAGGAGCGGCGCGAACAGGCCGCCCGACGTGCCCACCGCATACGTGATCGGGGCCAGCAGGTAACGCACGGCGAGCACCGCCACCAGCGTGCCGAGGGGAACGGTCGCGTTGATCACGCGCATGGTCCAGGAGTCGCCGCCACCCACGATCGAGGGGGAGATCAGCCCCACGACCGCCACCAGAGCGCCGACGATTGCTGCCTTGGTCACCGGTGACAGCCGGATGACACGCAGGTTCAGGTCGATCAGCAGCAGGACGAGCCGGCTGTAGGCGGCGCCGAGCGCCCCGCAGAGCACCCCCAGGATCGCGGCCGGCAGCAACAGCCACCACGGTGAGGTGTGCAGGACTCCCGCCGGCAGGTCGGGCCGGTTGCCCACGATGAGCCGCTCCATCGCGACGGCGCAGGCCACCGAGGTGAGCGTGACGAGCAGCTGCCGGCTGCGGAACGATCGCGCGACCTCCTCGAGCGCGAAGACGGCCCCGCCGATGGGGGCGTTGAAGGCGACACCCAGGCCTGCCCCCGCCATGGCGACCGACAGCACCCGCACGTCCTCCGGTCGCACGCGCCGCCACACGCCCAGCGCGCCGCCGATCGTGGCGCCCATCTGGACCGTCGGGCCCTCCCGGCCCAGCAGCATGCCCGGCCCGATGGAGAGCAGCCCACCGAAGAACTTGGCCGGAACGACGCGAAGCCGGTCGGGCGGCTCCTCCGCGGCCATCTGTGCCTCGACGCGCTGGACGCCGCTGCCTCCCGACTCCGGTACCCATCGCACGATCAGGCGCGCAACCGCCACGCACCCGGCGATCACGATGATCGCGACCACCCAGCCGAGGAACCCGATGTCGACGGCCCAGTGGAGAAGCCGCCCGCGCAGGTCCTCGCCGTGCTGGAGGGCGAGCCGGAACAGGCCTCCGATGACCCCGGTGAGCAGGCCTCCGACTATCGCCAGACCAAGGATGACCGGCCAGGTGGCCGGCGGACCGTCGATCGCCGCGGCCGGTCGTCCGACGGTGCCCGAGTGCGGGCGCGGGCGCGACCGGCCCCACCACGACGACCGGCTCGACCTCGGTCTCGGCGCTCCACGCACCGGCCTCACCTGTGCAGCGTAAGGCCGGTTCGGCCGGCGGCCGGACCGCGAACCCCGGGTACGGCAAACGCCCCGATCGGTAGGACCGATCGGGGCGTCGCTCGTGCCTGCGTACGTGCCGGTTCAGTCCTCGCCGACGATGTGCATGGCGGACTCCTCCGCCGAGGCGTCGCCGGAGTCGACCCCGACGCTCCCGGCGACGAGGTCGGCCTCGATGTCCTCGTGGGCTCCCTCGTCCTCCGCCACGAGGCGGCCGGCGGGGATGTATTCGTCGGTGTTGGTCTCGGCCTCGAGCGACTCGCGCTCGGCCTGGGCGTACGGGTCGATGTCGGGCTCCTCCTCGGCCAGCAACTGGTCGAGGCTCTCGCCCTCCCGCTCCTCGGCCAGGGTGGTGCCGAACCGCTCGGCGGCCGACAGCCGCTCCGCCGGCTCGTAGCCCGGGTCGAGCGGGTCGTCGCCCGGCGCACCGAGCAGCGTGTCGTTCGCGTCGAGCAGCCCGTCGTCGTCCAGCTGCCCGTCGATCGAGTCGTTCGCCTCGACGGGGTTGTCGTCGTCGTCTGCCATGTGGGTGTGCTCCTGTGTTGATGGCAAGCAGTGTCGATCTAGAGGGTTGCTCTCGGCAGCAGGTACCCGACCAGAGCTGCGTTGAACAGGTCGGCCCGCTCCCACTGCAGGAAATGGCCGGCGCGCGGCACGACGAACGGCCCGTTGAGCCGGGCGAACGCGTGCTCGCACTGCAGGGCGAAGGTATCCGGAACGACGTTGTCGTCGGGGCCGTAGAGCACCATCGTCGGCGTCTGCACGACGTCGAAGATCACCGGCAGCTCCGACATCGGCTTGCCGTAGGCGAGCTCGTACGGCCCCCACGAGGCGCGCAGCTTGTCGGCGTCGGCGAACGGCTCGGTGTGGAAGTCGACGTCGTCGGCCGTGAAGGACCCGGGGGAGCCCCAGAGCCGCGGGCCGTACATGCCCGCGATCCACCGGCGCCGCAGCCCCGGCGTGGTGAGCGTGGCGGCGAACTCGTCGCCGTCGCGACCCTGCAGCACCCGGTAGTCGCCGGTGGCGTGGTCGTTGTCGAGCAGGGTGGTGGGCAGGCCGGCCGCGCGATACACCTCCGGCAGGTTCGGCGGCACGCTGTTGAAGAAGACCTGCCGCGCGACGAACCCCGGGTAGCGCGCCGACATGTCGAGCATGACGACGCCGCCCACGTCACCCGCCGCTGCCGTCACGACCTCGTGGCCGAGCACGTCGTGGACGAGCGCGTACACGTCCTTGGCGTAGGCGGCGATGTCGTAGAAGCCGTCGGGAGCAAGGCTCGAGTCGCCGTACCCGCGCAGGTCGGGAACGATCACCTCGAAGCCGGCGGCGGCCAGCGGCGCGATGTTGCGGTACCAGATCCGCTTGGTCTCGGGGTAGCCGTGGAGCAGGATCAGCGGGACCCCGCCGGCCCCTTCGCGTACGTAGGCGAGCCGCACCCCGGTCGAGAGGTCGGCGTAGGAGACGGGGAAATCATCAGCGCTGGCCACGCCCGGGATCATGCCGTACGCGGTCGGCGCTCATCTTCCCGGGCGCATGGACTCGGGCTCAGTGCTTCGGGATGGCGTCGAGGATGCCGGCGAAGCGCTGCTCGATGGTGTCGCGCAGATCGTCGTGCGAGATGACCCAGAAGCGGTCGTCCTTGATGGCGTCGACCACCATCGCGGCGACCTCGGCGGGCTCCTTGCCCTCCGGCCCGGTGAAGCCCGCGCGGATGTACTGGCGCATCTGCTCGGCGTCGGGGGTGCGCTGCTCGGAGCCGGCGGTGCGGTTGCGCTCGGACTCCATGACCCCGGTGTTGGTCGCGCTCGGGCAGAGCACCGCCACCTTGAGCTCCGAGCCGGCCATGGCGAGCTCGGCCGCCAGCGTCTCCGAGATCGAGACCACGCCGACCTTGCTCACCGCGTACGGGCCGATGTACGGCACCCCGCTGAGCAGCCCGGCGACCGACGAGGTGTTGACGATGTAGCCGGGTCGGCCCTGCTCGCGCATGAGCGGCGCGAAGACGTGGACGCCGTGGATGACGCCCCACAGGTCGACCCCGAGCACCCACTTCCAGTCCTCGAGCGTCTGGTTGTCCAGGGTGTTGAAGGTCGAGACCCCGGCGTTGTTGCAGAGGATGTCGACGGCGCCGAAATGGTCGGTGACCTCGGCGGCGAGTGCGTAGACGTCGTCGATTTGGGACACATCGGTACGGACGGCGATGGAGCCGGCTGGGAGGGTGTCGAGTGCGGCCTGCATCGCCTGCTCCTCGACGTCGGCGATCGCGATGGAGCAGCCTTCGGCGGCGAGGGCCTGGGCGAGTGCCAGGCCGATGCCACCGGCCCCACCTGTGACGACTGCGACCTGGCCGGGCGTGATGTTCACGTGTGCCTCCGTGGTGGGATGGATGACAGCATGATTACGCTGTGATCCCCAGCCTGCAAGCGGGCGGCACGGGCAGCGACGAAGGGACGAACCGATGACGTGGGGTTTCGAAGCTGATCCGGAGCTCGAGGCGGAGCTGCAGTGGATGCGCTCCTTCATCGACACCGAGCTGATCCCGCTCGAGCCGATCATGAAGACGCTCCCGGCCGACGAATGGGCCGTGGTGAAGACGCACCTGCAGGACCAGGTCAAGGCACGGGGGCTCTGGGGCGCGTTCCTGGACCCCAAGCTGGGCGGCGCCGGCTTCGGCCAGCTCAAGCTCGCCCTGATGTCCGAGCTCATCGGGCGCTGCATGTTCTCGATGGTGATCTTCGGGGTGCAGGCGCCGGACAGCGGAAACATGGAGCTGCTCGCCCACGGGGCCAACGATGCGCAGAAGGAGCGCTGGCTCTGGCCCAACATGCGCGGCGAGATCACCAGTGCCTTCGCGCTCACGGAGCCGTTCACCGCGGGCGCCGACCCGACCGTCATCGGCACGACCGCCGTCCGTGACGGCGACGACTGGGTGATCAACGGTCACAAGTGGTTCATCACGAACGCCTCGTCCGCCGACATCACGCTGGTCTTCGCCGAGACCAACCCGGAGGGCCGCCCGCACCGGCACGCGTCGATCTTCATCGTGCCGGCCGGCACCCCGGGCATGAACGTGGTGCGCGACATCGGCACGATGGCCCACCCCACCGCCGAGTACGGACGCCCCGGCAACCACGCCGAGGTCGTCTTCCAGGACTGCCACGTGCCCGCCGACCACCTGATCGGCAATCCCGGCGACGGCTTCGTGCTGGCCCAGCAGCGGCTCGGCGGCGGCCGTATCCACCACTCGATGCGCTGGCTCGGTCAGGCGCAGCGCTCGCTCGAGATCATGTGCGAGCGGGCGGTCTCCCGCACCTCGCACGGCAAGCTGCTCGGCCAGCACCAGATGGTGCAGGACTACATCGCGCTCTCGCACATGGAGATCCAGGCCGCCCGGCTGCTGACCTTCCAGACCGCCTGGAAGATGGACAAGTACGGAGCCTCCGCCGTGCGCGCGGACCTCGGCATGGTCAAGGCCCACGTCTCGAAGGTGGTGCTGGGCGTGCTCGACCGCACGATCCAGGTGCTCGGCGCGCTCGGCTACTCCAGCGACATGCCGGTGGAGGAGTGGTACCGCAGCACCCGCTTCGGGCCCATCGGCGACGGCCCCGACGAGCTGCACAAGTCGGTGCTCGCGCGCACGCTGCTGAAGGGCTACAAGCCGGTGGAGGGCTGGCCGACCGAGCACCTGCCGAGCCGCACTCCTGCTGCGCAGATCAAGTGGGCCGAGCTCCGGCACGCCGCCGGGCTGACATGACCGTGCTGCCGGAGACCTACCGGGCGCTGGTGATGCCCGGCCCGGCGCAGGCGCCGGAGTTCGTCACCCGGCCGGTGCCGCAGCCGGCGCCCGGCGAGGCACTGGTACGCGTACGCGCCGTGAGCCTGAATTACCACGACCTGGTCAACCTGATGGGCCTGCTGGACGGACCCACCTTCCCGTGGCCGCGGGTGCCCATGTCGGACGGTGCCGGCGAGGTGGTGGCCGTCGGGCCGGAGGTGGAGACGCTCTCGGTGGGTGACCGGGTCATGGGGGCGTTCCACCCGCTGTGGCTGTCCGGCCCGCCGACGCCCGAGGCGAAGCGGACCTGCCCGGGCGACACCGGGGACGGGTGGCTGCAGCAGTACGTCACCTTTCCGGCCGAGGCGCTGGTGGCGAGCCCGTCGCACCTCACTGACGCCGAGGCCGCGACGCTGCCGTGCGCCGCCACCACCGCGTGGAGCTCGCTGGAGCTGGGATCGGTCGGGGAGGGCGACGTCGTCGTCACCCAGGGCACCGGCGGGGTGTCGCTGTTCGCCGTGCAGTTCGCCAAGGCACGCGGGGCGGCCGTGGTGCTGACGTCGTCCTCGGACGAGAAGCTCGAGATCGGTGCCGGGCTCGGCGCCGACCACCTGGTCAATTACCGCACGACCCCCGACTGGGAGCGCGAGGTGCGCTCCCTGACCCACGGGCGCGGGGCCGACCTGGTGCTCGACCTCGGCGGCGAGCACACGCTGGCGAAGTCGGTGCACGCCTGCCGGATGGACGGCACCGTCGTCATCGCGGGTGTGCTCAGCGGCTTCGGATCGGCGGAGCTGCCGGTCGGCTACGCCATGACCCGCAACATCCACCTGGTCGGGGTGACCGTCGGCAGCGTCGCGGCGCTCACCGAGCTCAGCGCCGTGATCGCCGACTCGGGCCTGCGGCCGCACGTCAGCCACACGTACGACTGGACCGAGCTCGCCGAGGCCGTCCGGGTGATGAAGGCACACGAACACGTCGGCAAGATCGCCGTCACCATCCCGTGAACCCGTCGTCGATCCGCGCCGTCTTCCTCGACTTCGCCGGGACGCTGTTCAGCGACCGGGCGCTGCGCGACGTGCACCTGCAGCAGCTGCGCTCCGTCGCTGCCACGGTGGGTCCGGACGGTGCGTACACCGACGCCGAGCTCCGGGCGGCCTACCGGCAGGGGATGGGCCGCGCCTACCGGCAGGTGGCATCGCAGCCCGGCTACCTGCATCGCACCCTGTTCGGCACCGCCTTCGCCGCGATGGTCGAGGTGCTCGGCGGCCAGCTGTCGCCGGAGCAGGAGCGCGAGCTGGTCGACCGGCAGTACGCGGCCACGATCAGCGCCGCCCGGCTCCGGCCCGACTGCGTCGACACCCTCGCCGCCCTGCGTGAGGCCGGCCTGTACCTGCAGCTCGTGTCGAACATCGACGACGAGCAGCTGCACGGCCTCGTCGGCGCCTTCGGCATCGCCGACCGGTTCGACGCGCTGACCAGCTCGCAGGAGGCCGGCTCGTGCAAGCCCGACCCGGCGATCTACGCGTACGCCCTCGCCAAGGCCGGGTGCGCCGCCGACGAGGTGCTGTTCGTCGGTGACAGCGTCGACCACGACATCGCCGGCCCGGCCGCGGTCGGCATGCACACGGCCTGGCTGACCGCCGACGCGAAGCCGCTGCCCGCCGACCGGTCGTCCCCGACCCGTCCCGACCTGGTGATCGAGACCCTCGGTCAGCTGGTCACCACCCTCTCACCCCGCTATCGCCCTAGCTACGCACCCGTCTCGAAAGGTTCGGCATGAGCATCCCGTCGCTGCGCGCGGACGGCAAGGTCGTCGTCATCACCGGAGCGAGCAAAGGCCTCGGCAAGGCGATGGCGCTCGGCTTCGCCGAGGCCGGCGCCGACCTCGTCGTCTCCAGCCGCAAGCTCGAGCCCTGCGAGCAGGTGGCCGCAGAGATCCGGGCCATGGGCCGCCAGGCGCACGCGGTGGCCTGTCACGTGGGCGACTGGGACGCCTGCGACGCCCTGATCGAGGCCGCGGTGGCCGCGTACGGGCGGATCGACGTCCTGATCAACAATGCCGGCATCGCCCCGGTGCCGCCCTCGCTGGCGGGCATCACCAGCGACCTGTTCGACAAGACGATGGCCGTGAACCTCAAGGGGCCGCTGCGACTGTCGGCCATGGCGGCTCCGCACATGCCGCCGGGCAGCGCGATCATCAACGTCAGCTCCAAGGCGTCGCTGCACCCGTCGCCCACCACCGTCGTCTACGCGGCCGCCAAGGCCGGGCTCAATGCGCTGACCAAGGCCGCGAGCCAGGAATTCGCCGCCCAGGGCATCCGGGTCAACTGCATCGTGTGCGGCACCTTCGACACCGACAGCCTGCGCGCCGGGATCCCGAGCGCCGAGGCCGCACAGGCGATGGCGAGCCGCGTCAGTGTCGGGCGCATCGCGGCTGCCGATGAGATCGTGGGAACCGCGCTTTACTTGGCAAGTGACGCGTCCTCCTACCTCGACGGTGAACTGATCGTGCTGGACGGCGGCGGAAGCTGACGGGAGAACGCATGGCGCGACCCGAGAACCTGGATCTGTCGGCGGGCGACATCGTCTCCGCCGCGGTCGACATCCTGCGCGAGAGCGGGATCGACGCCGTCAGCATGCGCAGTGTCTCCGCGCGGCTCGGTGTGTCGCCGATCCCGCTCTACAGCCGGATCGGCAACAAGGAGGCGTTGCTCGACGCCGTCGCCGACCGGTTGCTCGCCGAGCTCGCCCCCACCGTGCGGTCGGACGAGATGTGGACCGAGTACGCGGTGCGCTGGGCGCATGAGCTCCGTACGAAGCTGCGCACGGCGCCGAGCCGGCTGATCCTCGAGGGCCGGCGCGGTGCGTACGTCGAGGCGTCACGGCCGCTGATCGACGGGCTGCGTACCGGGGGGTTGTCGCCCGATCGCGCGGTGCAGGCCTGCCGGCTGCTGATGTGGGCCGTGGTCGGCTTCGTCGCTGTCGAGCAGGGGCACCGGCCGGGTGCCGACCCGCTGACCGTCGATTCGCTGACCGTCGACTCACCGAGCCCGGCTCGGGCCGCGCGGCCGACGCTGTCCGGAGCCGACCCGGCGGGGGCGACGGAGACCGAGGTCGACGAGCTCTTCGACCTGCAGATGCGGATCCTCGTCGACGGCATCGCCGCCCGCGCCGAGTAGCGCTACCGAGTAGGGCTAGCGGCTGTTTCCACCGGCGCGCCTCGACCAAAAGCACGAGGCGCGCCGGTGAAAACGACCACAACCACAGCCTCACGCCAGGTCGGCGGCCGCCTTCTCGCAGACCGTGCCGGTGAAGAAGCCCGGGTTGGCGGACTGGTGCAGCGTGACCGGGTTGTCGAAGGTGAACGCCTTGAAGTCGGCGGCGTCGATGACGTTGTCGTCGAGCAGCTCGAACGCCTCGACGATGACCTCGTTCATGATCGGCGCATCCCAGTGCGAGATGTCGGTGCCGAGGATGGGGCGCAGCCGTACGGGCCGGTGCTTGATGGTGGTGCCGGTGGCCCAGCCGACGAGCGGGTCGTCCGCCTCGCAGCCGAAGAACATGCGGTCCTCGAACGTGGTGATGACGTCGTCGACCGACGTGATCCCCGAGGCGGCGAAGTCGTCGAGCTGGGCGGGCCGGCCGGGCGCCCGAGAGAAGTCGGCGCGGATGCGCTCGATGCCCGCCCGCACGTCTGCCTCGCCGTGCTCGGAGAGGGCGCGGATCACGGCGTCGACGTCGAGCTTGGCCGGGTCGAGGTCCTCGATCGCGCCGGCCCGCCGCTTGTCCCAGTGGCCGATGAGGTCGGCGAGCAGGCTGACCGCCCAGGCGACCCCGCCCTCGAGGAAGCCGATCCGCAGTTTCGGGTGCCGGGCGAAGACGCCGCCCATGACGAGCGACTTGGCGAGCTCGTAGTGGTTGCCGGCCAGGCCGCCGATGTGGTTGAACGCGTAGTTGCTCACCGACCGGGTGGGCATGTGCGCCTGCAGGCTGCTGTGCGTCACCGGGTTGACCCCGAGCTCGACGCACGCGGCCCAGAACGGGTCGTAATCGTGCGGGCTGTCGATGCCGAAGCAGTCCAGCCGGTATGCCTGGTCGGCCGGGTCGTCGGTCAGCTTGCGGTACGCATGGCCGGCGATGACGGCCGACTTGAAGCCGAGCTCCTCGACGGCGTAACGCAGCTCCGCCTCGGCCTCGGCAGGCGAGTACATCGGGATGAGGGCGGCGGAGGTGAGCCGGTCGGCGTACGGCGTGAACTGACGCGAGATGTAGCGGTTGACCGCCCGCAGCACGGGGGCGCGCAGCTCGTTGTCGCGGGTGTCGAGCATGCCGAGCGACCAGCTCGGATACGCCAGCATGTAGTCGATGCCGAACTCGTCGAGCCGGTCGTACAGCATCTTCGGCAAGTGGGCGGTGGCCCGGTCGTGGGCGTCGGAGACGGGGTTGCCCCACCACGACGGCATGCTCAGCCAGCCGCGCTGCACCTCCGGCACGGTGCGGTCGGCCTGGAAGACGGCGGTGTCGAGCACGTTGGCGGAGCTTGCGAGGAAGCGGTCGCGTAACGACGCCCCGCCCGACTCCTCGAGGTAGCTCACGATCTCGTCGTTCATGAGCGGGCCGAGCTCCATGAAGTGGCCGTCGGCGTCGACGATCGGGTGGCCGATCTCCTGACGGATCTGCGCGGCGGTGAGGGTCGAGCTCATGAGGCACTCCGGGGCGGTCTGTGCGGCAGTGGGTGGCGGCATGGGTGGCGGCGGCGGGGCAAAAGGCTAGCGGGGACGGGTGCACGGTGCTCACACCGGGCTGCGCTATTAATGATTAAAGCTTTGGCCGGATCCCGGCCTGCACCCACCCTTCCGCGAAAGGTGCCCGTGATGTCGGCAGAAACCAGCCCACTGCAATTCGGCAATCCGCTCGGTTACCGACTGGTCGACGGCGACACCCACGTCAACGAGCCGCCGGACCTCTGGACGTCGCGCGTGGCGGAGCGGTTCCGCGACCGGGTCCCGCACCTCGAGCACTTCGAGGAGGGCGACGGCTGGGTGGGCGAGGGCGTCAAGGAGCCGATCAACTTCGGCTTCAACGCGGCCGCGACGCTCCGCCGCTTCGAGCGTTCGCCGTGGATGCGCTTCGAGGACGTGCCCTCCGGGGGATACGACCCGGCGGCCCGGCTGATCGAGATGGACCAGGACCTGGTCGACGCGGCGGTCTTCTACCCGACCCCGAGGATCTCGCAGATGGTCATCACCAACCCCGACCCCGAGCTGCACCTCGCGATGGTGCAGGCGTACAACGACTGGCTGATCGACTACTGCGCCCACGACCCGCTGCGGCTCGGCGCGATCGTCCTGCTGCCCAACCGGGGCGTCGACCAGGCCGTCGCCGAGATCGAGCGGGTCGGCGGCCGCCGTGGCGTCACCGGCGCGCTCATCGGGTGCTACCCGCACGGCGACAAGGACCTCGCGCCCGAGGACGACCGGGTGTGGCATGCGCTGGTCGACGCGAAGCTGGCCGCGCACATCCACGTCGGGCTGCAGGACGAGCCGCCGACCGACCTGTACGCACCCGGCCGCATCTCGGCCTCGCGCGCGCAAGGAGACCTGCGCTTCCTGCAGGCACCGGCCATCCTCAGCCAGTTCCTGCAGGCCAAGGTCTTCGACCGCGTGCCCGGACTCGACGTCGTCATGGTCGAGGTGGACGCCGGCTGGGTGCCGTACGTGACCGAGCAGCTGGACAACCGTTTCCGGCGCCGTGCGACGGCCCGCGACACCCGGCTGCATAAGCTGCCCAGTCAGGTCATCCGGGAGCACGTCTCGTTCACCTACATCACCGACCACTACGCCGTCGCCAACCGGCACAAGATCGGCGTCGACCGGCTCATGTGGTCCAGCGACTTCCCGCACTCGGGCAGCGACTGGCCGGACAGCTGGCGCACCATCGACGCCGACTACGCGAGCGTGCCGGACGCGGAGCGCGACCAGATCCTGGCCGGCAACGCGTTGCGGCTCTACGGGTTCGGCAGCCGCTGATGTCGAGCGAATCGCGACCGAGCGAGCCTGCGAGCGAGGCGCGGGTTCGCGACCATCGTCCTATGGCGAGCCTTTCGTATCTCGCCATCGGTTCCGTGGGCACCGGCTTCTTCGAGGCCTCGCTCGAGCGGGGTCTCGCGATGAAGCCGGACTTCATCGGGGCCGACTCGGGGAGCACCGACGGCGGGCCCAACGCCCTGGCGGGGATCGCCCCGGGCTGGCCGGAGGCGACGTTCTACCGCGACCTGTCGCTGCTGATCAAAGGCGCGGTGACCGCCGGCATCCCGCTGCTGGTCGGCTCCTGCGGCACGTCGGGTCGCAACTGGGCCGTCGACTGGTTCGCCGGGATGGCCCGCCGTACGGCCGAGGAGTACGGGCTGAGCTTCACCGTGGCCAAGATCTACTCCGAGATCGACGCCGACGTGGTGATCGAGAGGATGTCCGCGGGCAAGGTGCACCCCCTCGACCCGGCGCCGGACTACGACGAGGCCGCGGTCCGGCGCAGCACCCGCATCACCGGGGTCATGGGCGTCGAGCCGTTCCAGGCGGCCCTGGACGCCGGGGCCACCGTGATCCTCGGCGGGCGGGCGACCGACACCGCCATCTTCGCCGCGATCCCGCTCACGCAGGGCTTCGACCCCGGCCTGTGCTGGCACGCCGGCAAGATCGCCGAGTGCGGCAGCTCTGCCGCGGAGCCACGCACCCGTCTTGATGTGCTGCACCTGCGCCTGGAGGACGATCACTTCGTCGTCTCGCCGCTGCGCGACGACATCCGCTGCACCCCTTTCAGCGTGTCGTCGAAGCAGCTACACGAGGTGTCGGACCCGTTCGTCATGGTCGAGCCGGGGTGGACCACCGACCTGACCAACGTCAGCTACACGGCCGAGAGCGACAGCTCGGTGCGCGTGGCCGGGGCCACCGCCGTCCGGACCGCCGACACGGTCAAGCTCGAGGGTGTCGAGCGGGCCGGGGTGCAGCGCATGTTCATGCTGTCGGTCCGCGACCCCACGGTGCTCGACGCCATCGACGCGTGGATCGAGGAGATCCAGGAGGACATCCGCACCCGCTGCGACGAACTCATCGGGCCGGGCGGCTACGACCTGTGCACCGTGACCACGCGGGTCTACGGGCGGGACGGGACGATGGGTCCCCGGGAGCCGATCAAGTCCTTCGAGGGCCACGAGGCGTTCCTGGTGGTCGACGTGGTGGCCGAGGACGAGAAGGTCTGCGAGACGGCGACCAGCGTCATCTGGTACGCGTTCATGCACGCCAAGAGTCCGGGCTGGCGCGGCGGCGGCACCGTCGCCTGGCCGTTCTCCCGGTCGATCCACAACCTCGGTGAGGTCTACCGGTTCAACGTCCACCACGTCATCGAGGTCGACGACCCGATGGACGTGTTCACGCTCGAGCTCGAGGACGTGTCGGCGTGAGCGCCACCCGCACGATCCGCGACGTGGTGAGCTCGGTGCGCAGCAAGAACGCCGGGCCGTTCAGCCTCACCTTCGACCTGTTCTTCCCGGACGAGGCGATCTGGCGCGAGGTGACGGATGCCGACATCATCACCGCGGGCCGGGTGGCCGACCTCTACGGCCTGCGCCCCGAGGAGGTGAAGGTGTTCCCGTTCTTCCCCGCGCTGGCGATCAAGGTCAGCATCCCGCGCCTGGTGCCCGGGGGAGCGCCCGGCGACTCCGACGTGGCCGGCGGGCAGCAGTTCGTGCCGCTGCTGTCGATCCCCGTCCCCTGAGGCCAGTGCCGTCCTGTCCTGAGGAAGTGGCTGCCCGGCCCGCCTGGTGCTTTTCGTCGAGGCGCGCGGGGCTACGCAGCCACTTCCGCAGGCTCCGAGGGTCAGGCCAGCCCGAGCGCGCGCGCCCACTCCAGGTTCTGCCGCGCCGAGCCCACGTGGGCGATGTGCACGACGTGCGCCTCACCCTGGTTCTCGTCGCCGTACGTGAGCGTGCCGCTGCCGCGCGCCTCCGCCTCCGACGCGAGCCGGTCGAGGTCGGACCAGTAGCCGAGCTCCTCGGCGGTAGGGCTGAAGATCTCGTGCAGCACCGGTATGTGGTCGGCGTTGCCGATCATCATCCCGTAGTAGCCCAGGTCACGCAGGTGGGTGGCCCACTTGCGCAGGCCGTCGGCGTCGTCGTTCGCCCCGCCCCACATCCCGCTGATCGGGTAGCGGATGCCGGCGGCGCGGGCGTCGATGAGCACCTTGGAGCGCAGGTGCAGGGTCTCGGTGCCCTGGGCGCTCCACCGGTAGCCGATCGCCTGGTGGATGTCGCCGAAGCGGGAGATCGCCCCGCCCATGTACGCGACTCGCGGCGAGGCGGTCGCGATCTCGTACGCCTGGCGGATGCCCTGCGCCGTCTCCAGGATCGGGTAGATCGCGGTGCTGCCGAGCGGCAGGCCGAGGTCACCCTCCATGTTGGTGAGCAGCGCGTCCATGCCGTGCACGTCGATCGGCGAGGTGACCTTCGGCAGCATCACGCCGGTCAGCGACGCGCCGAGGACGGCGCGCAGGTCCTTGATTGTCTGACCGGTGCTCGGTGGCTGCACGCGGGTGAAGACGGCGGCGTCACCGGGGGTGCCGGCGGGGGAGCGCTCGTCGAGGACGGCGCGGGTCACCCGGCGGGCGCGCTCACGGACCTCGTCGGTGCAAGGCGTACGCGGCTCCTCGAGGTCGATCACGACCGCGTCGGCGCCCGAGGCGAGAGCCGCCCGGACCTCGGGGTCGGAGTCGCCGGCGGCGAACAGGACGGTGCGTAGCGGTCGGACGGTCGAGATGGCCATGCCCGTCACAATGCCGAAGCGCTTCGCGGCGCCATCCGCCGACCCCCGCGAACGTGAGCCGGCCGGGGAGTGGGCAGCATGACCGTATGCAGTTCACCCATCTCGGACGTACCGCCGTCACCGTCAGCCGGATCTGCCTCGGCACGATGAACTTCGGGCCGCTGACCAGCGAGCCCGACTCCTTCTCGATCATGGACTCGGCCCTCGAGTCCGGGATCAACTTCTTCGACACGGCCAACGTCTACGGCATGAGCGCCGGCAAGGGCGCCACCGAGACGATCGTCGGCAACTGGTTCGCGCAGGGCGGCGGCCGCCGGGAGAAGACCGTCCTCGCGACCAAGGTCTACAACCCGATGGCCGACTGGCCGAACGAGAGCCGGCTGTCGGCGCTGCACATCCGGCGGGCGCTCGACGCCAGCCTCAAGCGGCTGCAGACCGACTACATCGACCTGTACCAGTTCCACCACATCGACCGCACCGCGCCGTGGGAGGAGATCTGGCAGGCGATCGACGTCGCGATCAACCAGGGCAAGATCCTGTACGCGGGCAGCAGCAACTTCGGCGGCTGGCACATCGCCCAGGCGCAGGCCGCCGCCGCGCAGCGACACTCGGTGGGCCTGGTCAGCGAGCAGTCGATCTACAACCTCATGCGGCGCACGATCGAGCTCGAGGTGCTGCCCGCCGCCGAGCACTACGGCCTCGGCGTCATACCGTGGTCGCCGCTCAACGGCGGCATCCTCGGCGGTGTGATCCGCAAGGAACGCGACGGCAGCCGGCGGACCTCGCAGCACTCGGCCAAGATCGTCGAGAAGTACCGCACCCAGCTCGAGGCGTACGAGGACTTCGCCGCGGAGCTCGGCCACGAGCCGGGCGATGTCGCCCTGGCGTGGCTGCTCGCCCGGCCGGGCGTGACCGCACCGATCGTGGGACCGCGGATCCAGGAGCACCTGGACTCGGCGATCCGAGCGCTCGACGTCACCCTCGACGACAAGGCCATGGCCCGCCTCGACGAGATCTTCCCCGGCCACAAGCCGGCCCCGGAGGACTACAGCTGGTAGCCCGGCTGGTGATGGCAACGCAGAACGGCTCCCCGGGCCGAAGCCCGGGGAGCCGTTCCGTTGAAGCGGGAGAACTACGCGCCGACGGCGGCAGCCTCGGTGCCGTCCGCCCGGGGGAGCGTGATGGTCTTGTACTCGAGGTACGCGGCCAGACCCTCGGGGCCGAGCTCGCGGCCGAGGCCGGACTCCTTGTAGCCACCGAACGGAGCAGCGAAGTCCATCGGCGAGGAGTTGTTGACCGCCACCGTGCCGGTACGCAGCCGGCGGGCGATGTCGGTGGCCTGGCCCAGGTCGCCGCCGTACACCGCGCCGGACAGGCCGTACGAGGTGTCGTTGGCGATCTTGACGGCGTCGTCCGGGCTGTCGTACTTGATGACCGACAGGACCGGGCCGAAGATCTCCTCCTCGGCGATGATCATGTGGTTGTCGACGTCGGCGAAGACGGTCGGGTCGACGAACCAGCCGCGGTCCTGACCGGCCGGACGACCGCCGCCGGTGACGACGCGGGCGCCCTGCTCCTTGCCCTTCTCGATGTAGTCGAGCACGCGGGTGCGCTGACGCTCGGCGACCAGCGGGCCGATCTCCGTGGTGGTCTCGAGAGCCGGACCGACCTTGAGCGCACCGACCTTGGCGGCCAGCGCCTCGACGACCTCGTCGTAGCGCGACGCGGGGGCGAGGATGCGGGTCTGGGCAATGCAGGCCTGGCCGTTGTTGAGCAGGCCGTTGCCGACGATGTGGCCGACGGCCGCATCGAGGTCGGCGTCGTCCAGCACGACCGCGGCGGACTTGCCGCCGAGCTCGAGGGTGACGCGGCGCAGGTCCTTGGCGCACAGGGCGGCGATGTGGCGCCCGGCGGCACCGGAGCCGGTGAACGAGATCTTGTCGACGCCCTTGTGGGTGACGAGGTGCTCGCTGATCTCACGGCCGGCGGTGACGATGTTGATGACGCCGGCGGGGATGCCGACCTCCTGGGCGATCTCGGCCAGCAGGTACGCGTCGAGCGCCGTCTCGGGGGACGGCTTCAGCACGACCGCGCAACCGGCGATGAGGGCCGGCGACAGCTTGAGCGAGGTGACGAACAGCGGCACGTTCCACGGCACGATGGCACCGACGACGCCCACGGGCTCCTGGCGCACGAGCAGCGGGCCCATGACGCCCTGGCGGCGCTCCTCGAACGAGTACTCCTGCGCCATGCCGGCGTAGTAGTCCATGACCATGGTCGAGGCGAAGACCTGGGCCATGATCGAGGAGTTGACGGGGCAGCCGGTCTCGGTCGAGATGACCTCGGCGTACTCCTGGTAGCGGGCCTGGATGCCCTTCGACAGCTGCGAGAGCAGCTCGGCGCGCTCGAGGGCGGACGTCTTGCCCCAGGGGCCGTCGTCGAAGGCGGTGCGGGCGGCAGCGACAGCGCGGTCGATGTCAGCGATGCTCGCCTCGGGGACGCGGGCCGCGACCTCCTCGGTGGACGCGTTGATCACGTCGATGGTCTCGGAGCCGAGGGGGTCGACGAACTCTCCGCCGATGAACAACTTGTCCTTTACGAGCACTTAATCTCCTGCAACGTCGCCGGAAGGTGCACGCCGCACCCACTGCCCATGGTGACACCGATTCCGAGGATCTGTCATGCGCTGACAGTGTCTGTTGTGGGCAGGGTGAGCCGGAGGCGTCGAACCCGGCATCGGATGTCGCTTATGTCCGGATCTGGCTAGGTCCGCGACGTCCCGGCCTGCGGGTAGCGGGCCGGCGGCGTGTTGAGGCCGTCGTGGTGGATCGGGCCCGAGCTGTCCCGGAGCCCCGAGCCCCGGCCACCGCTGCGTACGGCGAGGATCTCCGCCGTGATGGCCAGCGCGATCTCGGCGGGGGTGCGGGCGCCGAGGTCGAGCCCGGCGGGGCCGTGGATCTCGCGTACGACGTCGGCGCCGAGACCGCGTTCGGCGAGCCATCCGGCGCGGGCGGCCTGGGTGCGCCGTGAGCCCAATGCCCCGATGTAGCCGGGACGGGTGGCGAGGGCGGCCTGCAGCACCGGCCCGTCCACCTCACGGTCGTGCGTCAGGACCACCAGCGCGTCGGCGGGCGTCAGGCGCCCGATCGCCGGCAGCGCCGCTCCGAGCTCCCGGGTGGCCTCGGCCTGCCAGCCCAGCAGGTTCGCCTGCGCGAGCAGTGCGTCCGCCAGCAACCCGTCGCCCACGACCAGCATCCGGGTCACCGGCCACAGCGACGTCGCGAGGGCGCTTCCGCCGCCGGGCAGGGCGACGACGGTGGTGGCGGTGAGGCCCCGGCCGAACCAGCGGATCAGGTCGGCCGGATGCCGGTCGCCGGCGTCGGCGGCCGGGGCGAACCAGGTGGTGCGTCCGGGCGTCGCCCCGTCCAGGTCGGTGAGCAGGCAGATCGGCTGCCGCTCGGCGAGCCGGGTCCAGGCCTTCGCAGGGACGTCGGTGGCCGGCTGCACCAGGACGCGGGCCCGGCCGCCGCAGGCGAGACCCGCGGCCGTCGCCTCGGCGTCGTCGATGCGGATCGCGGTGACCGTCGCCGGCGCGTGCGCCGCCTCGCGCAGGAGCGGGCGGATCCGGTGGTCCGCCGCTCCGGCGATCAGCCCACCGGCCCACACCTCGCCGATGGCCGCCACGACCTGCCCCTCCCAGCGCGAGCTCATGCCCTCGACGTCGACGGTGCGCACCAGCCCGACCGGGTCACCGGCCGTCAGCTGCGCACGGACGGCCGGGGCGATCTCGTACCAGGTGGCATCGCTCATGCTCCGATCCTCCATGCTTCCTGTCCTCGGTTGCTGACGTCCTCGCCGCTCCGGGCGCCGGGCGCGGAGCTAGGCTGCGCGCACCACCGGCCGGCCGGTGCCGATCCCAGGAGGTTCGCGATGCCGCAGCTCGTCCTGACCAACGCCCGGCTGCTGACCGGCGACGCCCCGCCCGTCGCCGGTGCCACGGTGGTGATCGACGGCAAGCGCATCGTCGCCGCGGGCGCCGGGGCCACGCATGCGCCCGACGCCCAGGTGGTCGACGTCGGCGGGCGCACCGTGATGCCCGGGATGTACACCTGCCACTTCCACTCGACCTACCACGAGCTCGGTTCGCAGCCCAACATGCCGTACGGCAACGAGTACCCGCCCGCCTACCAGGCCCTCATCTCGGCGCGCAACCTGCGGACCGCCCTCGAGCAGGGCTACACGGGAGCCGTCGGCGCAGGCGGGGCCAACGACGTCGAGCCCGGCGTCGCCCGTGCCATCGCCGACGGGCTGATCCCCGGGCCGCGCTTCGTCCCGTCGTCGCGGGAGCTGTCCACCACCGGGCACTCGAACGACGGGGTGCCCTGGCACTGGGGGATGCCCTCGTCCGGGTCGGTACGCCTGTGCGACGGGCCCGACGAGTTCCGCAAGGGCGTGCGCGAGGAGATCAAGCGCGGCGCCCGGGTGATCAAGCTGTTCGTCACCGGCGGCCACGGCACGACCGCGCCGAAGCAGCGCATCGAGATGAGCCGCGAGGAGCTGGCCGCCGCCATCGACGCCGCCCACGGGCGGGAGGTCCTGATCCGCGCCCACCTGGTCAACAAGCGCGCGATCATGATGGCGCTGGAGCTCGGCATCGACATCGTCGACCACTGCGACGAGATGGACGACGAGGTGATCAGCGCCCTCGTCGAGACCGGCGCCTTCGTGGTGCCGTCGCTGCACTTCCCCAAGCACTTCCTCGAGGTGATGGGCAGCGGGCTCGGCTTCGCCGCCGGTCAGATCCAGGCCGACCTCGAGGCGATGTACGCGATCCTGCCGAAGGCGCAGGCGGCGGGCGTGAAGTTCGTGCTGGGCGACGACTACGGCGCGATCGGCTTCCCGCACGGCTCGTACGGCGGCGAGTTGGGCATCTACGTCGACCAGGCCGGCATCAGCCCGCTGGACGTGATCACCTGGGCGACGCGCAACGGCGCCGAGCTCACCGGGCGCGCCGACGAGCTCGGCACCCTGGAGGCCGGCAAGCTCGCCGACCTCATCGTGGTCGACGGTGACCCGAGCGTCGACATCTCCGTCCTCGCCGACCCGGGCAACGTCCGGACTGTCCTGATCGGCGGCCGGGTCGTCTCCGGCAGCCTCGAGCTGCCCGCCTGCTGAGCGGCGGGCGGCTCGTGCGGCAGGCTAGGTGTGGTGTCAGTCGTCCATCGGCATCTGGCCGTTGGGGCCGACCAGGTTGAACGGGATGCCGAGGTTGTCGACGCACACCGCGAGATCGCCGTACGGGGTCCCGGGATCGCGCAAGGTGACCGAGCCTCCCAGCGACTCGAGCTTGGCCACGGTGGCCCCGGTGTCAGACGTCGCGAAGTAGATCTGCCAGTGCGACGGCACCCCGGCGGGCAGGCGGGCAGTGTCGTCGACGATCCCGCCGTTCTGCAGCCCGTCGCCGGTGAGGAAGGTCGAGTAGCGGAACTCGGGGGCGTCGCTGATGACCTCGGTCTGCCACCCGAAGACCTCGCGGTAGAAGTCGAGGGTCTTGTCGTACTCGCGGGTGTGCAGCTCGAACCAGCCCGGTGAGCCGTGCTCGGCGAAGGTGAGGAAGCCGGGGTGCGAGCCGGCCTGCCAGAGGCCGATGAACGCCCCGCCCGCCGGGTCGGTCACGAAGGCGAAGCGGCCCAGCTGATCGCCCTTGTCGACGACCTCCATCGCCGGCACGTGCACCGTGGCACCCGCCTTCTCGGCCAGCACGAGCGAGGCGTCGAGGTCGGCGGTGGCGAGGTAGCTCAGCCAGAGGGCCGGCTCGTCGCCCATGAGCGGTGAGCCCCCGGCGACGCGTACGCCGTCGCGCAGGAAGTTGAAGTAGCCGCCCAGCTCCTCGTCCGGGGTCTCGGCGGTCCAGTCGAAGAGTGCGCAGTAGAAGTCGATCGTCTTCTGCGTGTCAGGGGTGCCGATCTGCAACCAGCTCGGGGTGCCGGCCGGGGCTGCTGCGTCGCGTGTGGGCATGCCATGTGCTCCTTCGCTTCGGTGGTCCTCTCGGCAGGGAAGACGCCGGTGCCGCCGGGAACTCATCGGCCGAGTCGAGAACGACCGGCCGGTTCAGAGCAGCGGGCGCAGCTCGGCGTACGCCCAGCCGGCCAGCGATGTCGGCGTCGTCGTCCGTACCGTGCGGACCTGCTCGGGGGTGAACCCCTCGCGCAGCCCGGTCGACATCCCGACGACGGCTTCGACGAGGCCGTCCGTCATGCCGGAGCCGCGCAGGCGCTCGCGCATCTCGTCATCCGCGATCCGCTCGACGACGAACGGGTGGCCGATCGCGGCCGACGCGATCTCGGCGGCCTGCTGCCAGGTCAGGTCGACCGGCCCGTGGACGGCCTGCACGCAACGCCCCGACCAGTCCGCCGACAGCAGGCGTGCCACCGCGACCTCGGCGATGTCGCGCGGCGCGACCCACGCCAGGGGCTGGTCCGGCGGGAGGATCACCGCCAGGGTGCCGCTGCGGATCTCGTCGAGGTAGAGCTCGAGGTTGCTGAAGAAGAAGCCGCAGCGCAGGTGCGTGACGTCGACGCCCGTCGCGTCGAGGGCCACCTCGGTGGCGGCGAGCCCGTCGATCTCACCGGCGCCGCTGCGTCGCTCCGCACCGACGCTGCTCTGGAAGACCACCCGCCGGATGCCGTTCACGGTGACGGCGCGTGTGACCGCCTCGGTGGCCCGCGCGTAATCGCCGAGCGGGTCCTCGCTGCCGGTGGTCGGGTCGACCCAGAAGAGGGCGTCGACGCCTGCGGTGGCCGCGACCACCGAGGCGGGATCGAACTGGTCGACGACCGCGAGGTCGACCTCGTCCCGTAACCGCGGGTCGAGGCGGCTCGGGTCGCGAAGGAGAAGGAGCGGCCTGACACCGGCCCGCAGCAGTGCGGTGACCACGTGTCGGCCGACATGACCGGTGGGGGTGGTGACAGCGATACGCATGCGGTCCAGCTACCCCCGTGCGCCGCGTGTAGCAGCGTCGAAACACGGCGCAGGTATCCACGACGCGTGACTGCCCTGCGGCCCGAGCTGCTGCCGACGCTCGCGGAGCTGATGCGGCTGCGGGCGGTCGCGGCCGGCCGGGAGCCCGCCGACCTGATCGTCCGCGGCGGCACGGTGCTGCACGTGCACACCGGTGAGCTGCTCGCACGCGACGTGGTGATCGCCGGGCGGCACATCGCCGCCGTCACCCCGGTCGGGCGGATGAGCGCTGCCGCGGAGCTCGACGCGGCCGGTCTCACGGTGGCGCCGACGTTCATCGACGCCCACCTGCACATCGAGTACACGATGCTGACGCCCGGCGAGCTGGCCCGGCTCTCGGTGCCGCGCGGCACCACGACCGTCCTGACCGATGCCGACTGCATGGCCAACGTCGCCGGGATGCCCGGGATCGACCTGATGGGGCAGACGACGACGCCGCTGCGGATCTTCGACCAGATCACGCCGACCACGCCGATCAGCCCGGTGCTCGAGCGTGGGGGCGCCGTGATCGCCGAGCAGGAGGTGCTGGACCGGCTCGCGGCCCCGTCGACCGTGACGCTCGGCGAGGGCAATCCCTTCGACTACGGCGAGGTGGCGACCAACCGGTTCCGGACGGCGCTCGCGCTCGGCCGGCGTATCACCGGGCACACCGGCCGGCAGGAGCTCGAGTCGCTGTGGGGCTACCTCGCCGCCGGGGTGTCCGACGACCACAACGCGGCCACGCTGCCGGAGGTGCTCGACCGGCTCCGGCTCGGCGCCATGATCACGATCATGTCGGGGTCGATGAACGACAACATCGACGCGATCCTGGCCGACCTCGACGCGCTGGGTACGGGCCTCGCGCACATGACCTACTGCGCCGACGACAAGCACGTCCTCGACCTGTCGACCGTGGGGCACATCGACCACGGGGTCCGCCGCGCCATCGCGCTCGGTGTCGACCCGGTGCAGGCGTACCGGATGGCGACCTGGCAGCCGGCGCAGTACTACCGGATCGACCATCTGGTCGGCGCTCTCACGCCCGGCCGGCTCGCCGACCTGCAGCTGCTGGCCGACCTCGCCGACGTACGGCCGCAGACCGTCGTCGTCGGCGGCCAGGTGGTGGCCCGCGACGGGAAGGCGCTGTTCGACAACACCGACGTCATGCCCGGCTGGACCCGCGACACCATCCACCTCGCGGCCGGCTTCGACGCGCACGCCCTCCGGGTCGAGGCCGTCGGCGATGCCGCTCCGGTGCAGGCCGCCGAGATGTACGACGGCTACTTCAAGCGCGGCATCCACGTCACCCTGCCGGTGGTCGGGGGCGCCGTGCAGCCCGACCTCGACCAGGACGTGCTGAAGCTCGTCGTCATCGACCGCCATCACGGCGAGCCGCTCGTCGGGTGCGGCTTCGTCAAGGGCTTCACCCTGTCCGGTGGGGCACTCGCCACCAGCACCAACTGCGCGTCGATGAACCTCGTTGCCGTCGGCACGTCCGACACCGAGATCGCCCATGCGGTGCGGGTGGTCGAGGCGATGGGCGGCGGCTTCGCCTGCGTACGCGAGGGTGCGGTGCTCGCCTCCGTCCCGCTGCCGGTCGGCGGGCTGATGAGCGACGCGCCGTGGGAGACGGTCGCGGCCCAGCTCGCCGACGCGCAGGCCGCCGCCGAGGGCCTCGGCTGCCGGATCCGGGCGCCGTACATGGTGCTGTCGTTCGCGGCCTTCATCGTCGTGCCGGACTTCGGCGTGACCGAGCGCGGCTTCGTCGACGTGCTGCGCCAGGAGTTCGCGCCGCTCGTCCTGCAGGACCCGGACGGTCTTCGCATCACCTGCCGCTGCGCCACTCACGCCCGTACGAGCTGAGGAGCTCCCATGCTGACCCGCCCTTCCGCCTTCGCCCCGCCGGCGCAGGACCAGCACTGGATCGACGCGGTGCTCGAGCTGTGCGTGGGCTTCGCCGAGCGCGCCCCGATCCACGACGCGCAGTCGTCGCTGCCGCTGGAGAACCTGCAGGCGCTGAACGCGTGCGGCCTCGACGTCGCCTGCCTGCCGCCGCCGTACGGCGAGGGGTTGAGCTTCCGTACCGTCGGCCGGCTGCTCACCGAGATCTCCGCGGCCTGCCCCGCGACGGCGACGCTCTGGCTGATGCACCTGGGCGCCGCGCGGATGCTGGTCGCGCAGGGGACGCCCGAGTCCGCCGCGTACTTCGCAGGCGAGCTCGCGGCCGGCAAGCGCTTCGCCAACGCCCTGTCCGAGCCGTCCAGCGGCAACCTCTTCCTGATGCCGCAGCAGTACGCGAAGCCGGCGCCCGACGGATGGACGCTGGACGGGGCCAAGCGCTTCATTTCCGGCTGCGAGGTGGCCGACCACTTCCTGGTCAACGTCCTTGTCGATGTCGATGGGGACGCCGTACCGAGCTTCTTCGGGGTCAGCCGGGACGAGACGATCAGCTTCCCGCCGGTCTGGGACGCGATGGGCATGCGCGGCACCCGCAGTCAGCTCGTCACGTTCGACGGCACCCTGCTGCGCGCCGACCGGCGGTGCGGCGCGCCCGACCCGAACGAGACGAACCTGATCGCGGCCGGGCTCGCCTTCCTCTCCCTCGGCATCGCCCGGGCCGCCGTCGACGCGCTGTCCGCCCACGCCCGCGGACGCTTCCTGCCGGGCGTCGGCGACACCGTCGCGAGCCTGCAGTGGCTGAAGTTCGAGGCGGCCGGGCTGCACGTCGCGCTACGTGGCGCGCTGCTCATGGCCGAGCAGGTCATGTGGCTCGCCGACGCGGCCGATCCGCAGGGTCCGCCCGCGGCCATCGAGTCGAAGCTCGCCGCCAACGAGGTCGCCAAGCGCGCGGCCGCGCTCGGCGTCAAGGTCGGGGGAGCGAGCGGCTACCTGGCCACCTCACCGATCCAGCGGCACTTCCGTGACGCGCAGGCGGGCGCCCTGATGGCGTACTCGGTGGAGGTCTGCTCCGACCTCGTCGGCACCTGGGCGCTCGCCGCGCCGTGAGGGGTGTGGCTCGGGGTCAGAGCTCCCGGGCCGGCTCGGCGGCCACGCTGCGGCCGGCGATGAAGCCGAACGTCATGGCCGGGCCGATGGT
Organism: Frankiaceae bacterium; assembly: GCA_965199805.1. Lineage (GTDB taxonomy): Bacteria > Actinomycetota > Actinomycetes > Frankiales > Frankiaceae > DATAZK01. The sequence continues at coordinate 97,254 of CBDATO010000003.1, forward strand.
GCCGCCGCCGCCGGGGTAGGCGCCGCCGAAGACGCAGGCCGACGCGTTACCCGCCGCGTACAGGCCGGGGATCGGGTCGCCGCCGTAGCCGAGCACTCGGGCCTGGGCGTCGATACGCATGCCGCCGCTGGTGCCGATGGTGCCGTTGACCAGCTCGACCGCGTAGTACGGCGCCCGCTTGACCGGACGCAGGCACGCCTCGGGGGTGGGGCCGCCCGTCATGAACGCCTCCCACCAGAAGGTGCCGCGGGCGAAGTCGGGGTCCGAGCCCGCGCCCACGTTCGTGTTCCAGCGCTCGATGGTCGACTCGAGCCGCTCGGGATCCATGTCGATCTGGTCGGCGAGCTCGGCGAGGGTGTCGGCCCGCAGCATCCAGTCGGGCGCATCCTGGCCGGGCAGCACGGTCGGGAGCACCACCGAGTGGTCCTTCACGCGGGAGTCGAAGATCATCCAGATCGGGCCGCGGTGGGGGTACTCGACCGCCACAGGGTCGTACGCCTGCAGCGCCTTCGGGTAGTCCTGGTAGGTGACGCCCTCGTTGAGGAAGCGGTCACCACGGCTGTTGACGATCAGGACGCCCGGCATGCTGCGGATCGTCGCCATCTGCGGCACCTCGACCCCGTCCAGCATGAAGCCGGGCTCCAGCACGGCCGGCTGGCCCCAGAAGAAGCGCATGTTGGCGAGCGCGGCGCCGACCTCCATGCCGGCGCGCTGCCCGTCACCCTCGTTGTACGGCGGGCTGAGCGGCGAGATCTGCTGGCCGATGAAGCCGGCGACCATGTCCTTGTTCCACTCGAAGCCGCCGCTCGCGATGACGACGCCCTTGCGGGCACCGATCAGCTCGCTCCTGCCGCCGGTCTCCACGCGCACGCCGGCCACGGCGCCGTCGACCACGACGAGCTCCTTCACCGGGCTGTCGGTCAGGACGTCGACGCCGCGCTCGAGCAGACCCTTGAACAGGGACGCCACCAGCCCGGCCCCGAGCACGCGGACGTCGTTCGCCTGCCGCTCGGTGGCGAGGTTCGCGTCGGGGAGGTCGCGGCCGGTGAGGAACTTGCCGCCCTCCTCCATGGTCAGCCACGGCAGGTGGGGGCCGGTGCGTACGCGGGGGGCCCAGTCGCCGAGCTCGGTCCGGGCGTCGAACGGCACCGGCTCGAGGGAGCGGCCCTGCATCTTGCCGCCGGTCTGGTCGGCGTAGTAGTCGGAGAAGCCGGGAGGGGCCGTCATCCGCAGCGGGGTCTTCGCCTCGAGGTACTCCATCATCTCAGGCGCGGTGTCGACGAACGTCTCCACCAGCGCCGGGTCGGGCTCGGTGCCCAGCGCCAGCCGGCGGATGTACGTGATCGCCTCCTCGCGGCTGTCGCTCTCGCCGAGGTCGGCGAGGTGGGCGTTGCCCGGGATCCACGGCATGCCGCCCGAGACGCCCGTCGTCCCGCCGATCTGGGGAGCCTTCTCCACGAGCAGCACACCGGCCCCGCCGTCGGAGGCGAGGGTCGCCGCGGTCAGCCCGGCGGCGCCGGAGCCCATGACCACGACATCGACGACGCGGTCCCACTCCGGGGGACTGTTGGTGATCATGGGTTCCTCCCAGCAGCCGACCCCGACCGGGTCGACGAGACGCATGAGCTGGCTCACACGCTAGGCCATCAACGGGCCGAGGGGGACGCGGACCGGCGACGAACCTGACCGGCGATGAGTTCTGCCCGGCCCCGGCGTCGTACGCAGCAAGCCACCCGCGACCGAAGGAGCCGATCCGATGACCGAGCGCATCACCCCGCCCAATCTGCACCGCGCTGCCGACCGGCTCGGCGCCGTCATCGCCGACATCCGCCCCGAGCAGCTCGGTGCCGCTACGCCTTGTCCGGAGTCATCCGTCGCCACCCTGCTCGACCACGTGGCGGGCTTCGGCCCTGCGTTCGGTGCCTGCGCCCGCAAGGAGCTCGGCGACGCCACGTCGAACCCGCCGGTCCCGTCCGCCGACTGCCTGGACCCGCAGTGGCGCATCAACATCCCGCCGGCGCTTGCCGGGCTCGCCGACGCGTGGTCCGACCCCGCCGCCTGGACGGGGATGACACAGGTCGGGGGAGTCGACCTACCCGGCGAGGTGGCCGGGGTCGTGGCCCTGGACGAGCTGGTCATCCACGGCTGGGACCTCGCCCGGGCGACCGGTCAGCCGTTCGAGGCCGCCGACGACGACCTGCTGGCCTGCCTGCCCTTCCTGGAGCAGGCGCCCGACCGCAGTGGCGCGCTCTTCGGGCCGGTCGTGCCGGTGCCGGACGACGCGCCCCTGCTGCACCGGGTGCTCGGCCTGGCCGGCCGCGACCCGCATTGGCAGCCGAGCTGACCGGCGCGATCAGCGCGCGGCGACGGCCGCGTCCAAGGCCTCACGCATCGCGCCGACCGGTGCCGCGAGCCCCGTCATGAGCTGAACCTGCGCGGCGGCCTGGTGCAGCAGCATGGCCAGCCCGCTCTGCACGCGCAGGCCGTCCTGTGCGGCGCCCGCCGCGAACGGCGTGGGCCACGGGTCGTAGATCACGTCCAGGACGACCTCGGTGCCCGGCACACATCGCAGCCCGTCGGCGGCCCGGCCGGGAAGGGTCGAGATCACCACGGACGCGGGGGGCAGCGGACCGTCATGAAGTCCGGCCCGCACCTGCACCTCGAGGCCCAGACGCTCCGCCGTCAGCCGCAGCGCATCGGCCCGGCTGACGTCGCGCACCAGCACGACCGGCGTGCGACAGCCGAGCGCGGCCAGCGCCGGCAGGCACGCCTGCGCCGTCCCGCCTGCGCCGAGCACCAGCGCCGAATCGAGGGCCGACACGCCCACCTCGCGCAGGGCCTGCTCGACCCCGGCCACGTCGGTGTTCTCGGCCCGCCAGCCGGCGTCCGTCCGGATCAGCGTGTTGGCCGCCCCGACCGCCGCGACCAGGTCACTGACCTCGTCGGCGACGTCGAGCGCGACCCGCTTGAGCGGCATGGTCAGCGACAGACCGGCCCAGGACGTCTTCAGGCCCGCGACGAAGGGGGCGAGGCCGAATTCGGCGCACTCGATCCGGTCGTAGCTCCAGTCCGCCAGACCGAGCGCGGCGTAAGCGGCCCGATGCAGCACCGGCGACAGCGAGTGGGAGATGGGCGAGCCGAGTACGGCGGCCCTCCGGGAAGTCACGCTGAAACCGTACGCAGGGGCATCATGCGGTATGAGTTCCTCTGCTTCTGCCGAGAGTTCCGCTGCGCCCGTCGGCAGCGAGGCCCGGCGCGCCGAGCTGCGTGACCGGCACCTGCGCCCGGCCGCCGACCGTCCGGCGTCGAGTGCCCGCGGCCTGCACCACACCGCGCTGATCAGCAGCGACGTCGAGCAGACCATCGCCTTCTACCAGGGCGTGCTCGAGTTCCCGCTCACCGAGCTGATCGAGAACCGGGACTACCCGGGCTCGTCGCACTTCTTCTTCGACATCGGCAATCGCAACCTGCTGGCGTTCTTCGACTTCCCCGGCCTCGACGTCGGCCCGTACGCGGAGGTGCTCGGCGGGCTGCACCACGTCGCGATCTCCGTCGAGCCGGACCGCTGGCAGCACCTGGTCGGCCGGCTCGAGGCCGCCGGTGTGGAGCACGAGGTGCACAGCGGGGTGTCGGTCTACTTCCGCGACCCGGACGGCGCCCGGCTCGAGCTCATCGCCGACCCGCTGGGGGAGATGTACGGCACCCACGTGCTGTGAGCGTCGGGGCCGGCTAGCCGTCCGAGGCGCGGCGGGCGGCCCACTCGTGGTCGAGCACCGCATAGTTGAGCTCGCTGCGCCACTCGCCCTTGATCCACGAGCTCTCGATCAGGTGGGCCTCGCGGCGCATGCCGAGGCGCTCGCAGACGGCGATCGAGGCGGCGTTGCGCGGGTCGATCCGGGCGACCACCCGGTGCGCGCCGACGGCGCCGAAGGCCAGGTCGACCAGGGCGGTGGCCGCCTCCGTCGCGTAACCGTGGCCGGCGAAGGCCGGGTGGAACATGTAGCCGATCTCGAAGGTGGCGTCGGGCACCGACTCGAGGAAGAGCAGCACGTCACCGATGAGGGTGCCGTCGCACGTCACGGCCAGGTCGATGTGGTCACCGGCATCGGCGAGCGACACGCTGGCGATCTTGGATTCGAGGACGCGCGCGGTGGACTCGGGGGTCCGCGGCTCGAAGGGGACGAACCGGGTCGCCTCCGGCAGCCGGTGGTAGCCGAGCAGCTGGTCGAAGTCCGAGGGCTCGAAGCGGCGCAGCACCAGACGCTCGGTGCGCAACGGCAGCTCCGGCTCCACCGGCAGACGCAGGACGAAGGAACCCGGCTGAATCGGCACCGCGCGAGCGTACGGGGACGCTAGCGCGCAAGCCCGATCTGCCGGGTCAGCGTCGCGGCTGGCGGCAGGTGCGGCAGACCACCCGCAGGTTGCTCATCGTGTCGCTGCCGCCGTCGTCCGCCGGCACCACGTGGTCGAGGACCAGGCTCTCGGACTGCCCGCACTCGACGCAGGCGTCGCCGTCACGGGCGTAGACGGCCTGGCGTACGAACGCCATCACGTGGCGGCGGCTCTCGCATGAATCCGCGTCAGGCCTTGCGGCCGTCGCGCTGCGGTCTCGGGCGAACATCGGGTCCCTCCTCGGCAGATGCTGGATGTCTCCTGCCTTTGTCCTTCGGGACGGGGCGGCGACTCCCTCCGCCATCGACCCAACAATTCAGGTTCTTGAGCTGAACGGGGGGTGTCAGGCTGGTCACATTGCCTGGTTTCGGCCAAGTGGGGCTGCCTGGTTTCGGCCGAGTGGGGCTGCCTGGTTTCGGCCGAGTGGCTCAGTCGTCGGCGGCGCCGTCGCGGTCGACGCCCTCGGCGCGGCGCGCGGCCTTCATCCGCGTTTCGTACGTGTGCCGCTCACCGCCGGTGAGCTCGTCCCGGAACGTCTGCTCGACGTCGCGCCATTGGGCGTAGAAGCCGTCGTCGAACTCCTCGACGAGCTGGAAGGTCCAGCGGCCCGGCAGCACGTTGCGGCCGTAGAGCCGGGTGCGGACGAGCTCGGTGAGGTCGTCGCGGCCGGCCTTGCCGAGCTCCTCCAGCGCCTCGTCGAGCAGGAGGTCGGCGTGGCCGGTGAGCTGGTGGAGTGAGAAGAGGTGGCCGCGGGCGCGTTCGACGTATTCGAGCGCCTCGGACAGTTTCGCCGCCGCCAGCTGACCGGGATCCGTACTGCTCATGCGGTTCCCCTTCCGCGTCCGACCGGCTCCAATCACATCTCCCGGATCACTTCTTGAGTCGGCGGCTGCCTCCGTGCCAGTCCTCGACGGTGCCCGCCTCGTCGGCCTCGATGCCGAGCGCGCGCAGCTGCGGCATCTCGCGCAGGCTGCGCTTGAGCTCGGCGAAGCCGGCGAATTGGGCGAGGCCGATGACGTGGTCCCAGAGCTCGGCTGCGTCCCGCTCCGACGGCAGCCGGCTGATGACGGGGCCGAAGAAGGCGACGCCCTCCGGCGGCTGGAACTGCAGGATCGGCGTCCCGACGTCCTTGCCGGTCAGCGCCAGTGCCGTCGTGGTCTCGGTCTCGATCTCGGCATCGAACGCCTCGGAGTCCAGGGCCTCCACCAGCTCGGCCGGCAGGCCGAGCTCGGCGAGCACCGGGCCGACCACCTCGGGTGTCGCGGGATCACGGAAGGTGCGCTCGCTGTCCCAGAGCCGGTGGCCCAGGGCAGAGTAGAAGTCGCCGGTGGCTCCCCGGCCGTGCTCGGCGCGGATCCGGGCCGCGACGCGCAGCAGGCGCAGGCCCGAGCGGTGCATGCCCTCGTACTCGGGCGGGAACTGGGCCGCGTAATCGACGTTCTTGTTGACGAAGCGCAGGGCGATGAACCGCCAGTCCACCCGGTAGTCGCGCTGGGCGGCGACCTGGCGCACCCACTTGCTGGTCATCCAGGCGAACGGGCAGATCGGATCGAAGTAGAAGTGCAGGTCGTACTCGGCTGGTGTCGCGTCGGATGCTGCCGGGCTGCTCATCGCCCGACCATAGGATCAGCCCCCGACGGGTGAGGAGGACGGGTGCCCGAACTGAGCGACGCCGAGGCCCGGGCCCGGTTCGCGGCGGCCCGGGTGGCGCGGCTCGCCACCGTCACCCCCGACGGGCGGCCGCACCTGGTGCCGATCGTCTTCGCCCTCGTACGCGTGGTCGGCGGTGACGTCGTGTACTCCGCGGTCGACGGCAAGCCCAAGCGCAGCCAGGCCCTGCAGCGGCTGGCCAACGTGCAGGCCGCGGCGGCCGCCGCGCTGCTGGTCGACCACTACGCCGACGACTGGACCGAGCTCTGGTGGGTGCGCGCCGACGGACGCGGCCGCGTACTCGATCCGGGGACGGCGGAGGCCCGGGAAGCGGTCGCCGCCTTGGGTCAGCGGTATCCGCAGCACCGGGAGCAGCCGCCCACCGGGCCGGTGCTGGCCGTCGACGTCGAGCGCTGGACGGGATGGACCCACCAGGCCGGCTGACAGGTCAGCCGACCGTCGGCACCGCCTTGTTGGTCGCCGCCAGCCAGGTCACGTTGCCGTGCTGGAAGTCGCTGCGGCGCCCGCCCCGTACCGAGTACTCGTCGCTGGTCGGCAGGCCCAGGGTGCTGCGCGCGTTGCCCGCAGCGTTCCACAGGTTGCGGATGGCACCGCGCACCTCGTGGGCGCCCGTGCCGGACGACCAGTACAGGTCGGCGCCGGTGAAGGCGTTGTAGCGGCCGGTGCCGGACGAGCTGGGCAGCTCGTCGGTGAGCGGATAGCCCACGAAGCCGGTCGGCCCGCCGAGTGCACGCCACTTCGCCCGGATCGCACCGCCGACCGCGTGGGCGCCGGTCCTCGACGTCCAGTAGATCGATGAGCGGCCCAGGCCGGAGAACGTGTTGTACGAACCCACGCCGTCGGGCGCACGGGTCTGGTCGGTCAGCGGGAAGCCCAGCACGCCCGCCGGGCCGCCGAGGGCCTTGTAGCGGGCGAGGATCGCGCCGTGGACCAGGTGCGTCCCGGTCGCGGTCGAGGAGTAGATCGAGCCGTAGCGGTAGTCGCGGGCCGTGCCGCCGGCGACCGCGTACTGGGCACCCGTGGGCGCCCCGAGGTAGCCGGCGCCGCCGAGCTTCGCGTAGTAGGCGTCGATCGGGTTCGACGCGACGCTGCCCGGACCGGTCGGTCCGCTCGGCGCCGTCGAGGTGGGCAGGCTCGCCGTGGGTCCGGTGGCGAACGCCTTCAGCTGCGCGAGGCTGCCGTTCCAGACGTCGGCGTCACCCGGGAAGACGCCGGAGTCGCTGTACTGCCAGATCGACTGGTAGGTCCATCCGGCGGGCATCGGGCCTGCGGTGGTGAGCGGGCTGCCCGTCCAGTACGCGACGAAGAGCGGGTTGGTCGCGCCGAAGGTCGGGTTCGAGCCGGTGCACATGTTCCAGTAGTTGGTCGACGTGTAGATCACCGGATAGACGCCGGTACGCGCCTTCACCGTGTTCGAGAAGTCCCGCACCCAGGCGACCATCTGGGTCGGGGTGAGGCCGTAGCAGACCTGGCCGTAGGGGTTGTACTCGAGGTCCAGCATCGGCGGCAGCGTCATGCCGTCGGGCGACCAGCCGCCGCCGTTGTCGACGAAGTAGTTGGCCTGCTGCGCGCCGCCGCTGCGGTCGGGCAGGGCGAAGACGTACGAGCCGCGCACGATCCCGGCGTAGTACGAGCCGGTGTACTGCGCCGCCCAGATCGGGTTGCGGAAGTTGGTGCCCTCGGTGGCCTTGATGTAGACGAACTTGGCGCCGGCGGCAGCGGTCACGGGCCAGTTGACGCTCGGCTGCCAGTTGCTCACGTCGTGGCCGAGCACGAGGCCGGCGGCGGTCGTGGCGTAGGCGCGCTTGGTATCCGGTGTGGCCCGCGCGGTACGCGCCGCCGCGGCCATCGCCGCACCCTCGTGCGCCCGGATGCCCGAGCCCATGGTGGCGGTGCCGGGTGCCGGTACTGCCGCACCGGACGCCGACGCCGGACCCGCAGCGGTCAGCACCAGCGCGGCGGCAAGGGCCAGCACGCCGGCTCCGGCACCCAGCCGGAGCCGCGTCGTACGGGCGGCTGACCGCGGGGGCGGCTGCGGTGATGTCACGGCGTCCATGGCGGGCCTCACGTGTCGGCAACAGGCGGGGGAGGGCTGCCGGCGGGCGACCCGGGTGCGCGTGAGCGCTGGAATTCCATCGGCGCAACTCCCCGGGTTCTTGACCGGACGTGCCGATGCAGCTGAACCATCGCAGGTCAGGGGCGGCTCCGTGGCGTCAAAGCCGAAGAAGCCGCGCGGATGGTGCACGATTGGCCGATGGACTGGAGGTGGGTGACTGGGCACTACCAGGACGAGATCGTCCGGTCCCACAAGCAGCCGCTGCTCCTGCTGCTGCTCGCGCTGGTGCTGAGCTTCGGCTTCATCCGGATGAGTACGCGCATGATCCGGGCGCAGGTGAAGTGGTGGCCGGGCAACGTGAGCGCCGGCGGCGTCCACCTGCATCACGAGTTCATCGGCGTCATCCTGATGCTGATCGCGGGGATCCTGAGCTTCGCGGTCAAGGAGACCTACCTGTCACGTGACCTGCTCGCGGTGGCGTTCGGGATCGGCGCCGGGCTCGTGCTCGACGAGTTCGCCCTGCTCCTGCACCTGCAGGACGTGTACTGGAGCTCCGAGGGCCGGACCTCGATCGACGCGGTGATCGTTGCCGTGACGCTGACCGGGATGCTGCTCGTGCGGGCCTCACCGTTCGGCGTACGCGACCTCGGCGGCGACGAGGCCACGGCCCGCTGGGTCGCCGTGTCGATCCTGCTGCTCAACCTGGTGCTGACGATCGTGATGGGCCTCAAGGGCAAGTTCTGGTTCATGGTGCTGGGCACGTACGTGCCCGTCGTGGGCATCATCGGCGCGGTCCGGCTCGGCACGCCCCGCAGCGTCTGGGCCCGCCGGTTCTACGACGGCGCCAAACGCTCGAAGGCGGAGGCCCGCAACGCCCCGTGGGAGCGGCGCCGCCAGCACCTCGTCTCGCTGATCGGCGGCAAGCCGAGCCAGCCCGACCCGACCGTCCCGGCGTCCGGGTCCTGAGCCGCGGCGTGACCGGCTCGCTGCCGGATCCGCGCGCACCGGCGTCACACGCCCCGAAGCCCTGGAGTCCTGTCGGGGGTCTGTGCGAGGGTGAGCTCCTGCTTCACCAGGGGCAGCCGGCCACCGAAGTCGAGAGTGGGTTCGTTCACCATGACGCTGACCGCAAGTGCGCCCGACGCGGGTGCGCAGACCTTCGAGAGCCTCGACGCCTACCGCGGTGAGCTGCGCGGCTACTGCTACCGGATGCTCGGGTCGGTGTTCGACGCCGACGACGCCGTGCAGGAGACGCTCGTCAAGGCCTGGCAGGCCTACGACCGTTTCGAGGGCCGGTCGTCGCTGCGGTCCTGGCTGTACCGGATCGCGACCAACGTGTGTCTCGACAGCCTGCGCAGCCGCGAGCGCCGGGCGATGCCGATGGACCTGTCGCAGCCCGTCCCGGCCTCGACCGAGCCGGTCGCCACCCTGCCCGATGCGTCGTGGATCGAGCCGGTGCCCGACGGCGAGGTCGGAGCCTTCGACACCGTGCGCCCCGAGGGCGACCCGGCCCAGCGTGCCGTCTTCCAGGACACCGTGCGCCTCGCGTTCATCGCCGCCCTGCAGTCGCTGCCCGCCCGCCAGCGCGCCGTGCTCATCCTGCGCGAGGTGCTCTGCTGGCAGGCGACGGAGGTCGCCGAACTGCTCGGGACGACGGTGGCGTCGGTCAACTCCGCCCTGCAGCGCGCCCGGGCGACGCTGACGGCCACGGCCCACAGCGCCGACGAGCGGCCGGCGGCGCTCGACGCCGAGCAGGAGGCGCTCCTCGCCCGTTACGTCACCGCCTTCGAGGCGTACGACATCTCCTCGCTGGTCAGCCTGCTGCACGAGGACGCGAGCATGTCGATGCCCCCGTTCGAGCTGTGGCTGCGTGGCCGCACCGACATGGAGCAGTGGTATCTCGGCCACGGCAGCGGCTGCCGGGGATCACGGCTGGTGCCCACCGTGGCCAACGGCTGCCCGGCCTTCGGGCAGTACCGCGTGTCGGCCTCGGGCGGGTGGGAGCCGTGGGCGATCCAGGTCGTGGAGCTCTCCGGCGACGGCATCCAGCACGTGCACCACTTCCTCGACACCGCGCTCTTCGCACGGTTCGGCCTGCCCGCCCACCTCGACTGACCGGCTCCTCGACCGGCATTCAGGAAGGACGGCTCAGCAGCTCTCGTCGGGGTCGACGACCCCGTCCAGGCCGGCGAAGTCGAGCAGCGCCTGCAGGCTGAGCGCGGGCCCGCCGACGGGGGAGCCGGCGTCGGGCTGCACCTGGAGCGCGGCGCCGCGCCGCCGGGTGAGCAGGCGCAGCCGGGCCAGGGCCTCGACCACGCTGAGGTCCACCCGGCCGGCTGTCGTGACGACGAGCCGGGTGGCCCCGGTGTCCAGCACCTCGTGGGCGATCCGGCACAGCTCACCGGCCTGCGCGTCGTCGACAGGGCCGGTGATGACGACGGCACGCGCAGCGCTCATCCCCGACCCGCCCGGCTCCATCACCGGCAGACGCCGCGGCGGGCGTCAACTCATCGCTGAGGGTGGTGACGAGCTCAGCGGCGGTTCTTCCAGTTGGTGAGGGCACAGGTCAGCTCGGACTCGTCGAGCGCCGGCACGACCAGCGGCGTCTGCCCCGGCCGCTGCCGCAGCGAGTCGAGCAGCAGCTGCAGATACCGCAGCCAGGCGTCGGGGCGCAGGTCCTGCGTGCACTGCGCGAGCGAGGTGACCATGAGCACGACGACCGCGATGTCGGTGGGGCCCACGTCGGCCCGGGCGTGGCCCTGCTCCTGGGCGCGCTCGAGCAGGCGGGCCATGGTCGGCATGATGCGGTTACGGCCGCGGGCCACGTGGGTCTGGCCGTAGTCGGAGTTGTGCAGCACGTCGTGCAGCCCACGGTTGGCCGCCTGCTCCGCGCCGATCACGCGCAGGAAGTCGGTGAGTGCACCCCAGGCGTCAGGAGCTTCCGCCGCTGCCTCGGCCAGCTGGGCGAGCCGCTCGATCTCGCTCTCGAAGAGGGCTTCGATCAGCGCCTCCTTGTCCGGGAAGCGGCGGTAGACGGTGCCGACCCCGAGGCCGGCGGCCTCGGCGACGTCGTGCAGAGTCGCGTCCAGCCCACGGTCGGCGAAGACGATCGCGGCGGCCTCGACGATGCGGGCCCGGTTGCGCTCGGCGTCGGCGCGCAGCCGGCGCGGACCGCCCGCCACCACGTCAACCGCGGCCGCACCGTCACCGCCGACGGGCGGCAAGGCAGCCGTGTCGCTTTTTGTTGCTGACGTCACGGGTCGAGCGTACGCCGCAAGCGGACATCTCAAGTCCACTTCTGTTAGCGTCGATTACCGGACATGGCGAGTCCACTTATCGCCCGTTCGACATCTTTCCGCTGACCAGTCGGAGACGGCACATGAGCATCCTCGAGAAGGCGCCGGCGGGCGCCGGCCCCCAGACGGCCGAAGACCCGGAAGCCGGCGGCCCACGCAAGGGCGCCGTCCTCGCCATCCTGATTCTCGCCCAGCTGATGATCGTGCTGGACGTGACGGTCGTGAACATCGCGCTGCCCAGCGCGCAGAAGGCCCTGGGCTTCGGCACAGACAGCCGGCAGTGGGTCGTCACGGCCTACTCGCTGAGCTTCGGCAGCCTGCTGCTGCTCGGCGGCAAGCTGTCGGACCTGTTCGGCCGGCGCAACACGCTGATGATCGGTCTCGTCGGCTTCGCCGTCGCCTCCGCCATCGGCGGTGCGGCGACCAGCTTCGGGATGCTGGTCATCGCCCGCGCCGCCCAGGGCGCGTTCGGGGCGCTGCTCGCCCCGTCCATCCTGGCGATCCTCGCGACGACCTTCACCACCCCGGAGAGCCGGGCCAAGGCGTTCGCCATCTTCGGTGCGGTCGCCGGTGCCGGCGGCGCGGTCGGCCTGCTGCTCGGCGGCGTCCTCACCGAGTACCTGTCCTGGCGCTGGACCTTCTTCGTCAACCTCTTCATGGCCGCCATCACGGTGGTCGGCGCCCTCGCACTGCTCCCGCGCCGTGAGGCGGCGGCAGCCCGCTCGCGCATCGACCTGCCCGGCACCATCGCCGTCACGCTCGGCCTGGTGGGCATCGTGTACGGCCTGGGCCACGCCGAGAGCGGTGGCTGGAGCAGCCTCGCGACGGTGTTGCCGCTGGTCTTCGGTGTGGTGCTGCTCGTCGCCTTCTACCTGATCGAGAGCAAGGTCGTCGACCCGCTGCTGCCGCTTCGCGTCGTGAAGGACCGCACCCGCGGTGGCTCGTACCTGCTGATCGGCATCTCGGGCGCCGGCATGTTCGCGGTCTTCCTGTTCCTCACCTACTTCATGTCGCAGGTGCTGCGCTACAGCCCGGTCATGACGGGTGTGGGCTTCATGCCGATGATCATTGCGATGATCATCGTCACGGTCACCGCCGGACCGGCCCTGCTGCAGCGCTTCGGACCGCGTCCGCTCATGTCGGGCGGCTCGCTCGTCGGAGCGGCCGGCATGTTCTGGCTCGGCCATCTCGACATCAGCAGCACCTACTGGGGCGTTGTCTTCCCGGGCCTCGTGATCGTCGGACTCGGCATGGGCATCGTCTTCGCCCCGGCCATCAACGCCTCGACCGCCGGGGTCCGGCTCGAGGACGCCGGTGTGGCGTCGGCCATGGTCAACGTCGGCCAGCAGGTGGGCGGCTCGATCGGCACCGCCCTGGTGTCCACCTTGTCGGCCACTGCCGCGGCGAACTACCTCATCGGCAAGGAGCAGACCGCGGCCGTCCTCGCCGAGGCCAGCATCCGGTCGTACACGATGGCGTTCAACGTCGGTGGCTTCATCTTCCTGCTGGGCACGGTGCTCGCCGCCGTCGTCCTGAAGAGCGGCAAGCTGCCCTCCTCGCCCGAGGGCGTCACCGCGATGGCCCACTGACGGCACTGCTCTTCGCGAACCCCGTTCCGGGCGCACACCGCCCGGGACGGGGTTTCGTGCGTCCCGGCTAGCGGGGCAGCAGCTCGACGACCAGCGACTCGATCACACCGAGCGGGTCGGCGAGCAGCGGGGCGAACGTGAGCTGCGCGGCCCCGAGCAGGGGGGCGTCGTCGCCGAGCAGCGACGGGCGCAGCTCGACCATCGCCCGCGCGGCGGCCATGCCGTGCCGGTCGAGCGCCGCTTCGACCTCGGGGCGGGCGAGCGCGAGCACCCGCTCCAGCGAGCCCCCCAGCACGATCAGGCGCGGGTTCAACAGGTTGACGAGGTTCGCCAGGGCCCGCCCCAGCGGGTCGGCGAGCGCGCGTACGGCGTCGAGCGCCCGCTGGTCGCCGTCCGTCGCGGCCTGCAGCACCTCGTCCACCGTTTCGCGGCCGCCGGTACGGCGGAGCACGGCGGCGTCGCCGATGAGCATCTCCAGGCACCCGTTGGCGCCGCAGTGGCAGAGCGGGCCCGACGGGTCGAGCGTCGTGTGGCCGACCTCGCCCGCGAGCCCACCGGCGCCACGCAGCGGGCGTCCGTCCATCAGGATCCCGGCGCCGACACCGACCCGGCCGAGCAGGTAGACGACGTCGTCACAGCCGCGGGCGCACCCCTGGTGGTGCTCGGCCATCACGGCGAGGTCGGCGTCGTTGCCGATCGAGACGGGCAGCCCCGGCAGGGCACGGCGGACGAGCTCACCCAGGGGAGCGTCACGCCAGTCCAGGTTGGGCGCGTGACCGACCTGAAGCGTGTCCCGCTCGACGGTGCCCGGCACGCTGACCCCGACGCCGACCGTACGGGCGCTGCCGCCCACGATGCGGGTCAGCTCCGGCACGGCCTGCGCGATCCGGGCGGCCACCGACTCGGGGGAGACGGGCCCCGGGCGGGTGTCGACGACCGTGCGGGCGAGTACCCGTCCACCGAGGCCGATCGCGGCGGTGACCATGCGCTCGACGGCGAGGTCGACGGCGACCGCGAACGGGCTGCTCGAGTGCAGCCCCACCACGTGCGACGGCCGGCCGACCCCGGGCCCGCCGGAGGGGACCATCTCCTCCAACAGGTCGAGGCCGGCCAGCTCGGCGACCAGGTCGCCGATGGTCGAGCGGCTGAGCCCGAGGCGCTGCGTCAGCTCGGCACGCGTCAGCGCGCCGTGGAGATGGATCTGCTGCAGGACGAGTCCGAGGTTGTGACGCCGCATGGCGTCCTGCCGCACCGGCCGCACTGCCGCCGTCCCTTCTGGCTGCTCGGATGCACCCGCCGGCCGAAGCTGCCGCTGGCGAGCCTAGGAGGTGGGCAACGCCCGGCGGCGCGACAGGGCGTCGACCGCCGCGGCGATGAGCAGGACGGCGCCGGTGATGACCTCCTGGTGCTGCACACCGAGGTTGGGCTTCAGGCCGATGCCGTTCGGGATGATCACGATGACGAGCGCGCCGAGGATGGCGTCGCGGGGCTTGCCCCGTCCGCCGAAGAGCGACGTGCCGCCGATGACCGCTGCCGCGACGGCGAAGAGCAGGATGTTGCCCGCACCGAGGTCGAGCTGGGCACCGCCGGTGTTCGACGCCAGGAAGATGCCGCCGAGCGCGGCGAACGCCGAGTTCACCGTGAAGGCCGAGACCTTGATGTGGCGGACGTCGATGCCGGCGCGGCGGGCCGCCTCCTGGTTGCCACCGGTGGCGAACAGGTGCCGGCCCCACGTCGTCTTGCTCAGGGCGATCGTCGTGACGATCATGAGCGCGATCGGCACGGTGGCGGCGTAGGGGAGACCCTCGATCTTCTTGAAGTTGTTGGTGTTGCGGTTCTGGTTCGCGAAGTACGTGATCACGACCCCGATGGCCGCGAGCACGGCGGCGCGGAGCAGCACGAGTTCGATCCGGTCGGCGGCGAGCCCCTTCGCCTGCGCCCGCAGCGACTTCACCAGCGTGTACGCGGCGTAACCGACGACGACCACGATCGTGAAGACCCAGCTCCACAGCGGCGACATGTTGCTGTGCGCGAGCCCGTACCAGAAGTCGTAGCTGTTGACGCCGACGGGCTGGGAGTTCAGCGCGAAGAGCAGGAGCCCCTGGAACGCGAGGAACAGGGCCAGCGTCACGATGAAGCTCGGGATGCCGACGCCGGCGACGAGCCAGCCGATCAGGATGCCGATCGCGCAGCCGAACGAGATGGCGAACAGCAGCGCCAGTCCGACGTGCTCGTCCTGGCCGGTGAGCGCGATGATCACGCCGATCAGCACGATGATGGGGCCGGTGATCGATCTCAGGTAGAAGCCGAGCAGCGCCAGGGCGACCATCGAGCCCAGGATCGACCAGTAGAGCCAGTCCGGGATCCCGCCGTGCAGGCCGTTCGCGAAGATGGCCTGCGCCGCCAGCCCGGCGCACAGACCACCGGTCGTGCCCGCCGCCAGGTCGATCTCGCCGAGCAGGAGCACGAAGACCAGACCGAGCGCGATGATCGCGATGTACGCGCCCTGGCCCGGCAGGTTGCCGATGTTGTTGCGGCTGATGAACCGGTCACTGACCTGGGAGAAGATCACCGCCAGCACGACGAGCCCGAGGATCGACGGCAGCGCGCCGGGCTCGCCCGAGCGCAACCGCGTGAAGTACGAGGTCACGGCGTTGCCGATGGTGCGGCGCTCGACGTCGAGGTAGAAGTCGCCGCCCGGCCGACCGGCCGGACGGTCGGCGGGGCGGTCGCCCGGGCGCCCGCCATGGTCCTGCGAGGAGTCGGACCCGTTGGCGGGCTTGCTGAGGTCGGCAGCCTTCGACGGCTTGATCAGGTCGGGCTTGCCGGAATCGGTGCTCATCTGGCGCGTCCTCAGATGCTCTGGTTGACGGTGGTCGGCGCGAGCCCGATGTCGCCGCTACGGCCGGCGGTGATCAACTCGACGATCTGCGTGGTGCTGGAGTTCTTGGTGAGGACCTCTGCGGCGATCCGGCCGAGGAAGAGCGCCGCCACCCGGTCGGCGACCTCCATGACGTCGTTCATGTTGTGCGAGATGAGCACCACGCCGAGACCCTGGTCGGCGAGGCGGCGCACCAGGTCGAGGACCTGGCGCGTCTGCGCCACGCCGAGGGCGGCGGTCGGCTCGTCGAGGAAGACGACCTTGCTGTTCCACAGGACGGCCTTGGCGATGGCGACCGTCTGGCGCTGACCACCGGACAGGCTCGCGACGCGCTGGCGTACCGAGGAGACGGTGCGGACCGAGAGGCTGGCGAGCGTCTCGCGCGCCTTGCGCTCCATCTCGCCGTCGGCCAGGAAGCCGAAGCGGCTGATCTCGCGGCCGAGGAACATGTTCTGGGTGATGTCGAGGTTGTCGGCCAGCGCCAGGTCCTGGTAGACGAACTCGATGCCGAGGGCTGCGGCGACGCGCGGGTCGTTCAGCGTCACCTGCTTGCCCTCGAACGTGATGGTGCCGCTGTCGATGGTGTTGATCCCGGCGATGCACTTCACGAGCGTCGACTTGCCGGCGCCGTTGTCACCGACCAGGGCGGTGACCTCGCCGGGGTAGACCGCGAAGTCGATGTCGTGCAGCACGTGCACCGGCCCGAAGCTCTTGTTCAGGCCTTCGATTTTCAGGATCGGCTCAGCCACCGCGGCAAGTCCTCTCAGGACGGCAGGTCTCTCAGGACGGACAGGGTCTTTCAGGGCTGACAGGCCGCAGAAGCGCGACCGGACGGAGCCGGAGGGCGGCCACCGCATGGTGCGGCGGCCACCCTCTGGGTACTTCGGTGCAGGTCAGGCCGGACCGGTGAACTCGTACCGGTCGAACCGGATCGGGTCGAACCGGATCAGGAGACGCCGAGCTTGGTGCAGGCGTCCTCGATGCCCTTGCAGACCTCGGCCTTGGTGAGCGCGCCGGCCTTGATCACGTCGGAGACGTTGGCCTGGGTGATCACCTGAGCCGGGAGCAGCAGGGCCTGGATCTTGTGGTTCGCGTCCTTCGGGTCCGGGAAGTCGGTCAGCGTGAGGCCGGCCTCGCTCGGGTCCTTGCCCGCGATCAGCGCGATGGCGAGCTGAGCCGCCGCGTTGGCCTCGAGCTTGACGTTCTTGAAGATCGTCATGCTCTGCTGGCCGTTGATGATGTTCTGCAGACCGACGACCCCGGAGTCCTGCCCGGTGACGACGACGTGGCCGTTGAGACCCTGCTGCTTCAGGACGCCGATCACCGCGTTGGCGATGTCGTCGTTGGCGGCGAGCACGCCGTCGACCTTGCCGCCGGCGGCGGTGAGGGCCTGGGTGAAGGTCGGGGCTGCGTTGGAGATGGTCCAGCCCTTGACGACGGACTGCGACGCGATCTTCAGCTTGCCGTCCTTGCTCAGCGGCTCGAGCACCGAGTTGGCGCCGGAGGCGAAGAGCACCGCGTTGTTGTCGACGTCGGTGCCGCCGTTCATCTCGATGATGGACGGGTTCGACGCCTTGCTGGCGTCGAGGCAGTCGACGAGGGTCTGGCCCTGCAGCTTGCCGACGTCCTCGTTGTCGAAGGAGACGTAGTACTGCGCGGTGCCGCCCAGGTTCACGCGGTCGTAGTCGATGACCTTGATGCCGGCGTCGGACGCCTGCTTCTCGACGGCCGCACCGGAGGTCGCGTCGATCGAGTCCATGATCAGGACCTTGACGCCCTCACCGATCATGCTCTGCGCGATCTGCTGGAAGCGGGCGGTGCTGCCGCCGGCGTTCTGGATGTCGGGGGTGATGCCCGCGTCCGTCAGCGCCTTCTGCAGCAGCGGCTTGTCGTACAGGGTGTAGCGCGTCGAGGAGGTGGTGTCCGGAAGGATGACACCGACCTTGCCGCTGGCCTTTAGGGTGCCCGAGGTGGTGGGCTCCTTGGCTGCGCTCTTCGGCGGGTTGGTCAGGCTGCAGGCGGCGGAGATGGCTCCTCCGCCGGAGCTGCTGCTGGTCGTGCCGCCCGAGCTGGGGCTGCTGGAATTGCCGCTGCTGGACGAACCGCAAGCGCTCACGGTGAGCGCTGCGGCGACGCCGCACGTCACCAGTCCGAGTGCGCCTTTGCGCATTGCACACGCCTTCCGGGGTGGTTAGGCGCCGACCGGCGCCGGTGGAATGTTCCCGGCGGGAACGTATCGCCGGGAATGGCGCGTGTCACAGAACGCTCAGCAAATCGTTACCTCGTCGTTACCCGCGGGCCACCTTTCTCCCCATCGCGCCCGGTAAATGAGCGCTTGGTGCCGTGACCCGGAAGACTGGCGGAACGTGGTCCGCGGCCACCGAGGACTACTCGCTGAGCGGACGCGGCGCGCGACGCCGCATTCGCAGCCGCAGCAGGCCGCGCACCCCGAGCGTCACCGCGCCGCCCACCAGCACCACCAGGAGCAGCGGGCCGAGGATCGTGATCAGTGCCTGCAACCCGACGTTGAAGCCGGTGGTGGTGCGGTGCCAGGCGGCGGCGAAGCCGGTGCGCCTGGAGTCGGATTTCTCCGTGGTGCGCACGATCGCGTCCGCCTCGCTGACGGTCACCGCCAGCGTGGCGAGGTCCGAGCGATTCGCGAGCAGGCGCTGTTGGCCCTGCAGCTGCTCGATCTGCTGCTGCACCGGCTGGATCTGCTGCTGCACGGCAAGGGTGTCGCCGATCGTGTCGGCCCGCGAGAGCAGCGTGAGGAAGGTCGCGCGGGTGTCCTCCAGTGCACTGATCCGGGCGCCGAGGTCGACGTAGTCGGCGGTCACGTCCTTGGCCGCGCTGGTCAGGCCGGTCACTGTGCCGAGCTTGCGCACCTGGGCCACCACCGCGTCGTACCGGGCCGTCGGCACCCGCAGCGTGCTGCTGCCGGACGGGCTGCCCACCCCGGCGTCCGAGCGCGCGCTGGACAGGAAGCCGCCGGCGCCGGTGGCGATGCCGTTCAGCCGGTCGAGCGTCGGCTGCACCTTGCCCTTGCCGACCTCGAGCGTGAGCTGCCCGGTCTGCACGATCCGGCTGGGGATGCCCGGCACGCTCACCAGGGTGCCGCCGGCACCGGACGGCGCGGCCGAGGCCGCAGCGCTCGGGCCCGCGGCGGGTGCGGCCGCCGCATCCGCACTGCTTGCCGATCCGCCGCCCGAGGTGCCTGAGGCGCCCCCGCCGGCGGCGGGGGAGGAGCTCGAGGACGAGCCGTCGTCGCGTCCGCCGACACCGCTGATGAGGACGCCGAGCCCGGTGAGCAGCGCCAGGACGACGACGACCGCGACGGCGATCAGCACCCCCCGCTCGCGCAGGAAGCTGCCGGGATGACGCAAACGGCGTGCGGGACCGGACGGGTACGGCGGGGGTGCTGGTGCGCTCACGGGTCCTCCTCCTGGATGTCAGGAGGGAAGACGCCGGGCCTGCCGCAATGGTTGTGCCGGGACGCCGGCCGGTTCTAGAAGTGCAGGTCGAAGCGGGTCGAGCCGCAGGCGTTGACGACGGGCTGCACGCCCGCGAGCCACTGCTTGGTCACGCCGCCGATGGTCGCGACGATCGTGTAGTGCGAGCCACCCTGCAGGTTGGTGATGCGGTAGGTGCCGGCGTCCGCGTCGACGTGGCCCTCGTTCATCCCGAGCACGGGTGCGTTGTCGGCCTCGGTCGACCACGCGTTGGTGATGCCGGTCGGCGTACGCCAGAGCGTGCTGCCGCGGTAGACGTAGCCCCACAGCGTGCCGGTGGTGCCCCCCGGCCGGCCGCAGACGACGGGCATCGAGAGCCGGACGTCCGGGGCGTCGCCGAACGTCACGTCCACCGCCCGCCGGTAGGTCATGGCGTACGTGCTCTCGTCGGTGTTGCCCGGGTTGGGACCGGTGTAGCCGCGGTAGCCGTCGATCCACCCGCCGCTCGAGGGCGCCTTCGGGTACGCCTCGACGTACACGGTGCGGGCGTTGGACGGCAGGGTCAGCGACCACGAGCGGGTCACCTTCCCGGTCCCGCACGTGGTGGCGGCGTCCTTGGTGCCGGCCGCGCCGACGCACCAGTTCAGCCGCAGCAGCGCGCCGTAGCCGCCGTCCGTGACCGGCAGGCCGCTGGAGCGGATCTTGTGTCCCTGGCCGTCGAGGATGTCGAACCCGATCATCGCGTCGACGAAGCTGCCGTCGGCGCCGGTGAGTACGCCGGAGATCGTGCGCGGGCCCTCGGCCACCTTCGCCGGGGTGCAGGCGGTCGTGACGACGGTGGCCGCGGCGAGGCCGGCCAGGAGCAGACTTCCCGCCTTCGACCACCGAGCCGTGGACGACCGACCGCGTCCCAGGGACAGTCGCATGCAGAACCCCTCGCCGGCATTCACCTGCCGGCGAGTGCCGACGTCTTCCTGCACCATCGGCGGGCCGGCCGGTGCACTGAAACGTCGTGGGTCAGCCGGCTTGCAGCGCAGCGATGGCGTCGGCCAGCGCGTCGTCGTCGGACGCGTTCTCCGGCGGGCTGAGCACGATGCCGTCAGCCAGCCCGGCGTAGCGCTCGAGCAGCATCGGCGCGAGGTCCGGGTAGAGCGCCGTCGGGGTGAGCGCGTCCATCACCTCGTCGGTGACGAGCTGCGGGAGGTCGTCCCAGCGGTCTGCCCGGATCAGCGTCTGCAGCTGCGCTGTGAGGTGCTCCCAGCCGTAGAGCTCCAGGGTCGGCCGGTAGGCGGGAGTGGAGTACAGGAACGCGAGGAGGCGGCGCTGGCGCTCGCGCTCGGCCTCGACCTCCCGGCGGGTCGACCCGGTGACCACCCGCGCCCCGCAGACCAGCTCCAGATCGGCCCACGAGCGGCCGCTGCGGGTGAGCCCCTCCTCGAGCGCGGGCCGGCAGAGCGAGGTGAGGTAGCGCGGATCGGAGTTCGTGGGGTGCGTGACGAAACCGTCGGCTCGTGACCCGGCGAGGCGGCACATGCCCGGGTTGACGCCACCGAGGTAGATCAACGGGGCCGGCACGTCCGGCGCCGGCCCCGGATTGAAGTACGGCTGCAGCCGGGTGATCCGGTAGTGCTCGCCGTCGACGTGGGGCGGCTCGCCGGTACGGAACGCGGCGAACAGCGCCTGCACGGCGTCGACGTACTCGCGGAGCCGTGCCACCGGTTCGGACCACGTCATGCCGAAGCGGTCCTCGATGTTCTGCCGGATCTGGCTGCCGAGCCCGAGCTGGAAGCGGCCGGCGGAGAAGGTGGCCAGGTCCCACGCCGTGTACGCGGTCAGCGTCGGGCTGCGCACGAACGCCAGCGTGATGCTGGTCCGGACCGTGAGCCGCTCGGTGTGCTCGAGCGCCGCGAAGGCGACCGTGAAGCCGTCGTGCACGGTCTCGGCCACGTGCAGGCCGTCGTAGCCGAGCGTCTCGACCCGTCTCGCGTACGCGGCCACGTCGCGAAGCGGGATCCGCGGATCCATCCCCGCGTAGACCTTCACGCCGTCATCATCACCGGCCGGCCGGTGCCACCATCTCCGGCTCCGCCTGCCGCACCTCGGACGAGCCCGGACCGGGACCGCCACGGCGGGCGCCGGCGGCGGCCGCGATCAGCGTCAGCACGATCACGACGATGCCGTACACGATCGCCACCGGACGCAGCCCGAAGTGCGGGACGGCGAGCCCGGCGGCGACGGCCGACCCGCCGAACGCCACGTAGCTCGCGATGTAGAGCGCCGCGAAGACCTCGGCCCGCTGCAGCGGCTCGGCGAGCGCCGCCACCGACGCGAAGGCGCCGAGGAAGGCGGCCCCGAAGCCCCAGCCGCTGATGACCAGGCCGACGAAGAAGAGCGGCACCGACTCCCACCCCAGGGCTGCCAGCACGACGGCGACCCCGGCGACGAGCACCAGTGAGCCGCGCACCATGGTCGGGCCGGGCGGTTTGGTCCGGACGGCCACCGAGCCGAGCGCGCTGACGCCCGCCACGGCGGTGACGACCAGGCCGCCGTGCAGGTGGTTGTGCAGGCCGAAGATGCCGGCGGCGAGCGACGGGCCCAGCGACAGCACCAGGCCACCGACGGCCCAGGTGGCGACCAGCACCGGCAGTGCGATGCGGAAGGCGCTGCGGGCGCGGGGCGGTACGGCGGCGCGCGGCCGCAGGTGCGACCGGTTGAGACGCCCGCGCTGCACCGTCTCCGGCACGAGCAGGAGCCCGGCGAGCAGCGACACGAACAGCACGATCATCACGGCGAAGACGAGCTCGCGCGGAGCCGGGGCGTACTGGACGAGCGCGCCGGACAGGATGGCGCCCAGCGCGAGACCGGTCGACGGGGCCGCGGCGTTGACGGCGGCGGCGAGCGACGGCCGGTCGGGCGGCGCCAGGTCGGCGATGGCGGCGGACAGTGCACCGGCGGCGATGCCGGTGGCGATGCCCTGCACCGCGCGGGCCGCGATCAGCCAGCCGACCCCGTCGGCGGTCAGGAAGCCGACCATGGCGACGAGCTCGATCACCAGGCTGACGGCCAGCACGCGCCGCCTGCCCAGGGTGTCGGAGATGCCGCCGACGGTGAGCAGCGCGACCAGCAGGGCGAGCGCGTACACGGCGAAGATCAGCGTGAGCGTCGTCGCCGAGAAGTGCCAGCGGTCCTGGTAGACGACGTAGAGCGGGCTGGGCGCGCTCGAGGCGGCCAGATAGACCGTCAGCGTCAGCGCGAGGAGCCAGAAGCCGAGCGTGCGCCGCGCCGGGCCGCCGCGCCGAGGGATTGTCGGGAGAGCCACGTCCTGGCACAGGCGCGCAGGGGGCCGCGGCATTCCCGGCGACCGGTCGGCGCCGGCCGTCAGCCGCTCGGGCCGAAGCGCTCGATCCGGATGGCCGACGCCGGGATCCCGTGCTCGACCAGCAGTCCGCCGGCCGCCTCGGCGAACGAGTTCGAGCCGCAGACGTAACAGAGATCACCGGTGCGTACGCGGGGGGCGAGCTCCGCGGCCGTGAGCCGCCCGCGGCGCCGCTCGCCGGGACCGTCCTCCCGGGTCAGCACGACGAGGGCACCCGCAGCCGTGAGCTCGGCGGCGTACGGGAGCTCGGCCAGGGTCCTCGACGACACGGCGACGCGCAGCAGATCGGCGGCGCCCGTGCCGCGGACGTGGCGCAGCATGGACAGCAACGGCACGACCCCGCTGCCACCGGCCAGGCCGAAGGCGGGCACGTCGCCGCGCCAGACGAAGTAGCCGCCGATGGGCCCCTGCACCTGCAGCTCGTCGCCGACCTCCACGACGTCGGCCAGGAAGGTCGAGACCTCGCCTTCGTCCAGCCGCTCGACGTAGAGCTCGACCAGCGGGTCCGACGGCGGCGAAGCGATCGAGTACGAGCGCTGGGCCACGTAGCCGTCGTCCGCGGTGAGCCGGATGACGTAGTGCTGACCGGGCAGGTGATCGACCCGGTCGTCGACCTCGAGGCGCAGGATGACGGCCCGCGGATGGGGATGCAGCACCTCGCGGACGACGGCCCGCCGCTTGCCACCGGAGGGGGCCGGCCGCGCGAGGCCCCCGGGGGCGAGCGGTGCCCCGGCCACGGCGTCCACCACCGGCTCAATCACCGGCTCAATCACCCTGGTAGCGCTGCTCGAGCCAGGGGTCGCCGAGGTCGTGGTAGCCGTTCTGCTCCCAGAAGCCCTGCTGGTCGTGGTCGAGCAGCGTGATCCTGGTGATCCACTTCGCGCTCTTCCAGAAGTACAGGTGCGGCACCAGCAGACGCGCCGGCCCTCCGTGGTCGCGGGGGAGCGGCTTGCCGTCGTAGGACCAGACGACCCAGGCCTTGCCGTCGCGGACGTGCTCCAGCGGGAGGTTCGTCGTGTAGCCGGTGGTGGACGTGGCGAGCACGTGGGTGGCGGTCGGCAGCGGCCCGGCTGCGGCGAGCAGCTCGTCGACGCTCACGCCGCCGAAGCGGGTGTCGAACTTCGACCACGTCGTGACGCAGTGGATCGCCCCCGCGTACTCCGAGTACGGCAGCGCCTGCAGCTCCTGCCAGCTCCACGTGGTGGGGGTGCTCACCAGCCCGTCGACGGTCATCGTCAACCGCTCCTGGTCCAGGTGCGGGGTGACCTCGGCGGACAGCACCGGCCAGTCCGAGCCGGTGTCGTACTGGCCGGGTGGCAGCCGCGGGTCGCGGGCGGGGCGGGCACGGCCGAGGAATCCGCGGGTCGACATGGGTCGATGCTGGCAGCCCCGACCCCCCGGACGCAATGATCTGTGAGACGGGGGACCCGCGGTACGCGCCTCGATCGGCCGATTTTGCGAAACTGGACGGATGCACGCTCAGCCCGGAATCTTCGCCCTCGGCACCACCGAACACTGCTATGTCGAACTCGACCTCGTCGCCGGCCGCGACCCCGCGGAGCTGGTGCGCGCGCTTGCCGCCCTGAGCGGACCCGAGACCACGGTCGCCGGGGTTAACGTCGTGATCGGCTTCCGGCCCGAGCTCTGGGCGCAGGTGGCGCCGGAGAACGCGCCGCCGGGCGTGCGCTCGTTCGAGGAGATCAAGGGCGTCGACGGCTACACGATGCCGGCGACCCAGCACGACGCCTGGCTCTGGATCGCCGGCGGATCGCGCGACGTCGTCTTCGACAGCACCGTGCGCGTGCTCACCGAGCTGGCCGGGCTCGTGACGATCGGCAGCGAGCTGGTGGGCTGGCTCTACCAGCACAAGCGCGACCTGACCGGCTTCGTCGACGGCACCGAGAACCCGTCGTCGATCGAGGCGCCCGACGCGGCGGTGCTCGGCCAGGGTCCGGGCTCCGGCTCCAGCGTGCTGCTGTACCAGAAGTGGGTGCACCACAGCAGCTGGGAGCAGCTGCCGGTGCCCGACCAGGAGAAGGTCATCGGCCGCACCAAGGACGAGAGCGTCGAGTTCCCGGAGGAGGACATGCCGGTCGACTCGCACGTGTCGCGCAACGTGGTGGAGGAGGACGGCGAGGAGCTCGCCATCTACCGGCGCAACGTCGCCTACGGCGGCCCCACCGATCACGGCACGATCTTCGTCGGCTTCTGCGCCACCCAGCACCCGCTCGACATCATGCTGCGGCGCATGGCGGGGGAGGGCGACGGCATCCGTGACGCGCTCACCCGCTACACCGACCCGCTGACCGGCGCGTACTACGTCTGCCCGTCGCTGCAGGCGCTCGGTGCCTTCCTGCCGCTCGACGACGAGGACTGAACGACACCGGCTCCCGGAGGCCCGCATCGGCCCCGGGGGTCTTGCATGACACCGCGATAACACCGTAATCTCCGGACGCTCGCCTGCGACGTGGGTCACAAAGGACCCGTGCGCACCGTCCGAGGAGCCGCCGCATGTCGTTCCGCCTGCCGCTCGCTGACCCGCCCCACCCGCAGCGGTCCCGGCGACTGGTCGCGCTGACCGTCGTCGCCGGACTCGGTGTCGCCCTGACGGCCTGCAGCCGCAGCTCCAGCCCGGGCACACAGACCGGGCCGACGGGCTCCTCGACGAGCGCGTCGACCTCGAACGGCCCGGGCAAGGGTGACTTCGGCAGCCTCAAGGCCATCTGCGGTCCGGGGACGCCGAGCGGAGCCAGCGGGCGCGGCATCAACGACCAGCAGATCCGCATCGGAGTCCTGGCCGACCCGGGCAACACCGCTGCCCCGGGGCTGGAGCAGGAGTTCTTCGACGTCGCCGACGCGTTCTCCGAGTGGTGCAACGCCGCCGGAGGGATCAACGGCCGGACCGTCGTCATCGACAAGTGGGACGCCAAGCTCTTCAACGTCGGCCAGGCCATGCTCAACGCCTGCCAGAAGGACTTCTTCCTGGTCGGCGGCGGCAACGCACTGGACCAGCCGGGTGTGAAGCCGCGACTCGCCTGCAAGCTGCCGGTCATCCCCGGCTACAGCGTCTCGGAGGAGGCGTCCACCGCCGGGTTGCAGGTCAAGGCGTTCCCGCAGTTCGTCACGCAGTACGGGTACGGACCCTTGCGGCTGCTCACCGACGCCTACCCGAAGGCCAAGGAGGGGATGGGGGTCGGCAGCGGCAACCTCGCGTCGCTGGTGCCGCTCGGCAAGCGGGTGGCGGAGGCGCTCGAGAAGAACGGGGTGAAGGTCACCGCCGTCCAGGAGAAGCCGCCGATCGTCACCAATTACCGGCCGTACGTCGAGCAGCTGAAGAATCTCAAGACGCAGGCCCTGTACGAGTTCCTGGGCCAGAGCGTCGCCCCGGAGATCCAGGCGATGAAGGACGTCGGCTGGGACCCGCAGTTCCTCTACTTCACGTCGCAGTTCTACACACCGCAGACCGTGGCGGCGGCCAAGTCGCTCGGCACCATCCCACCCACCTACGTGGGCCTCGCGCATCTGCCTTTCGAGCTCGCCGACAGGTATCCGGTGCTGCAGCAGATCAAGCAGCAGCTGCAGGCGGCGGTGAGCAAGCCGCTGTACACCGAGTACACCTCTCAGGCCTACAGCGCCTGGGCGCTCTTCGCCCAGTCCGCCACGGAGTGCGGTCCCGCCCTCACCACCGAATGCGTTTTGCAGAAAGCCGGGGCCCACACCGATTGGACCGGCGGCGGCCTCACCCCGCCCGTGTCGACCAGCCCGGCCAACACGAAGGTCAGCGACTGCTGGCTGGTCGTCAAGCTCACCGCCGACGGCTTCGTCTACGACGAGAAGGTCACGCAGGCCAACGACGGCGACTACAACTGCGACCCGAGGAACACGGTCACGGTGAAGAGCTACACCTGACCGACAGGATCGCTCTTCCTGCACTCGGCAAGATCACCGCGTTGGGCATGAGGGTGCCCTAAGTTGGACGGATGCGCGCGGACTGGACCGAGGTCACCAGCGAGGAGCGACTCGACGAGCTGGTCGGGGAGATGCACCCGTACGTCGCCGGCAAGGTGCAGCCCGAGCTGGACGAGATGGCGATCGAGTGGCTGGCCGCGTCACCCTTCGCGTTGCTCGCCACCTCCGACCCGGAGGGGCGGATCGACGTCAGCCCGCGTGGCGATCCGGAAGGCTTCGCGCTGGTGCTCGACGAGACGACGATCGCGATCCCGGATCGGTCCGGCAACAAGAGGGTCGACGGCTTCCGCAACATCCTGCGCAACCCGCGCGTCGGCACCCTTTTCATCGTGCCGGGCCGCGGTGACACCTTGCGTGTCAACGGCAGGGGCACCGTCGTCGAGGAGGCGCCGTTCTTCGACGAGATGATCGTCAACGGCCACCGCCCCGACCTCGCCCTCGTCATCGACGTGGAGGAGGTGTTCTTCCACTGCCCGAAGGCGTTCCTGCGCGCGAAGCTGTGGGATCCGACCGCGTGGCGGCCGGACGAGCGGCGTAGCCGGCGGGCCCTTTCGAAGCAGGCGGCATCAGCGCTGGAGGCCCGGACACCGGACAGCCAGGAGGTGGGTCAGGACGAGCCGCTCGCACGGTACGAGGACCCGACCGACTACACCCCCTGGCTGTACGACAAGTACTGAGCCCTGGACATTCGCAGCCCTGCACATCCGCAGCCCTGGGTGAGGCTCGGCGACGTCACGCGACGCCGGCGTGCATCTCCCAGACCAGGATCTCGGCGGGCTCGGTCGCCGTCACCCGCTGCCCGCCGGTGGCGGTGAAGCGCACGGCGTCGCCGGTCTCCAGCGGGCCGGCCCCCTCGAGCTCCACGGCACCCTTCGGCACGAAGAGGTGCAGGTACGGCGCCTCCGGCAGCTGGACGCTCTGGCCGGGCTGCAGCCGGGCGGCGTGCAGCGCGGCGTGCCGGTTGGCGATGCGGATGGCAGCTGCCCCGGCGTGCTCCGGCCGACCCGAGGCGACCGGGACGAGGGATCCGGAGAGCAGCTCGTCGGCGATCTCGAGCTGCTCGTAGCCGGGGGTGATGCCGTTCTCGTCGGGCAGCACCCACATCTGCACGAAGTGACAGCAGTCCCAGGTCACGCATATCGCGCTCCTACCCCGTCTGTTTAACCACTAGCGACCTGCACACGCTCGTTGTCGAGAACCGTTTTCCATAACGCCGTTCCAGGAAAACCGAGGGCCAGCCGAGGGCCAAGCTCCCGCTCAGACTTGAAGGACACTCCATGTCCGCAAGATCACCAACCCGCTGCGCTGCCGCTGGCACCGTTCCTACGGTGGGAAGCTCACCGTCCTCGGCGGACCTTGACCCGGTCGTGAACGAGCTCGCTGCCGAAGATCACCAAGGCGGACGTTGCTGACCGCCGCTCGTTCGACTGCGTCGGCCAGAGCTCGCTGCGGTCGAGCCGGACGGGCAAGTCAGCGGTGACGACGCGAGCGGCCGTGCTGTTCCCGCCTGGGAGGCCCGCTGGTGCACCTGGGCACGGTCGTGGTCGACTGTCCGATTGGGCGACGGTGAGGACCGTGGGGTAGATCGGCTGCGAAACAGTGAGCTCGCCCGTCGTCCGTGTGCCGAGAGCTGCGACCGGGCGACACGTCAGTGCCCGAGCAAGGGCCTGACAACCTTTTCGGGGGCCTGACACATTTATAGGTTGTGACGACCGGCCCGACGTTTGAGGAGTGGTCAGCGCTGAACATGCGCTGGCTGTTGCGGACGGCGTGGCTGCTAACCGGCGATGTGCCGCACGCCGAGGACCTGGTCCAGAGCACGTTGCTGCGTTGTTGGCCCCGGTGGTCGCGGATACGGCGGATGGACAACGTCGAGGCGTACGTCCGCCGGGTTCTCGGCACGATCTATCTCGGGTCCCAGCGACGCCGCTGGCGGGCCGAAACCCCGGTGCCTGAGATGCCTAACGATCTTGGTTACGCCGACCCCATGTCGGATGACCGGGGCGCGTTGTTAGCCGCTCTTCGCAGGCTGCCACCGGGTCAGCGCGCTGTCATCGTCTTGCGCTACGCGGAAGACCTGTCCGAGGCGCAGACCGCCTCACACCTCGGCATTTCCGTAGGGACGGTCAAGAGTCAGGCGGCGCGTGCCTTGCGATCCCTTCGGCAGGACTCCACCTTCACCAGCGAGGTACGCCATGACTGACGACCCGGACCTGAAAGCCCAGCTCCGCCGCTTGGAGCCGCCGCCGGGGATGAGCGGACCGGACGTGACCCTTTTGGCAGCGACTGCACGTCGGCGGCGCGATGGGAGGCGGCTGGCCGTCTTTACCGGCGTCGCAGCTGTCGCCGCGACCATCGCAGTAGTCCTGTTGCCCAAAGGCGCTGACGATCGGAACGAGATCACTGTCAGACCGCCTACTCCAACCCCAGCGGCGGCATCCGACCCACGCAGCATCGACGGGCTCGTACCCCTCGCCTGCGGCGGTGCCGGACCATTGAGCGCCATGTCCGCAGCACCCGGTGCCGAACGTGCCAACACCCCCGAGGCAGCCGAGCTGCGTCGTCTCATCACCCAAACCATTGCCGGAGGCATGTACCGCCCGCCGAAGACGAACTGGGTCGTCGTCGGCCGCACACATGACACAGTCACCTTCGGGCATCGAGAGGGAACGGTCGGCATCGGCGACACGATCGTCGTCAAACGCGCCGGGGCGGGGTACACGTTTGCCACCAGCGGCGGCTGCGGCTCGATCGGCTATTCCAATGGACGTGCCGCCGAACTCGTCTACGGCTACAGAAGCGTCGGCACTGAGCTGACGCTCATGTGGACTGGCGGGTGGTGTGGTCCCGGAGCTGAACCTCGGCCCTCGGTGAAGGTTCTGGAAACCAAGACGACGATTCAAGTGCTACTGGTGCAGGCCCTTGCACCACCAGTGCCGCCAGGCACGTTCTGCGCCGGGATCAGTCGGAACGTGACCACTACGGTCAGCCTGCGCGCGCCGGTCGGTGATCGCAAAGTGATCAACATTGGCTACATTCCCGACCTGCCCGTCATCAAGGCACCCCGGTAGCTGACGGGGCGGGTGATCCAGGCACCGGCGCAAAGCCGAGCTAGGGGGTGCTCCCTCACTACCAGCCCGCCCCGAGCTCGGCCGTCACGTCACCTAGGTCGTGGCTATCGAGTACCCGAATCCGGCCACGGCCAGGGCGGCGGCGACCGAAGCCAGCGGCGGGTCCACTAACGCAGAAAAGTCCCACCCGGAACGAACGGCTTGGGTTCTGCGCGTTCGGCCGCAGTCAGCGGCCAGCTCGGATATGACTGATGCGCGCGCGAACGATTCGGGGATGAAGTGAAGAAGTTCTTGGCGGCGATAGCGGTCGTGAGTGCCCTGGCCGGATGCGGCAGCAGCGCGGGCGCGTCCAACGGAATGGGACCGCCGCCGGGGATCGAGGCGTTGAAGTCAGGACTCCACCAGCTCACGACGAAGCTCGGCTGCTTGGACGCCACCGTGACCAAGGGCTCCGGGTACGCCCAGGGCGCGGCGTACACCTCCGACTGCGCAATAACCAGTGACGACCCGTCGTTCGGCTCCACCAACTATTCCCTCGTGCTCTACGCGTCGGCGAACGAGCGAGACGCCTGGGTGAGAGCGGCGCGCGGCGTCGGCGGCTTCTATGCCGTGGGACAGGCTGCAAGCGGCGGGTTCTGGGCCGTTCAGGCGGGCTCGGCACAGCACGCGATGACGGCCGCGAGTGTCCTTGGCGGAGCCGTGGATTAGAGTCCGTCACGACTTCGGGGAAAAGGGCATATGAAGAAATGGAAATGCGCCGTTCCCGCAACGGTCCTATCGCTCGCTGCGGTCGCCGCGTGCGGTAGCAGTACCGGCAAGTCGAACGGCATGCAGCCAACTGATCCGGTGACGGCGATCAACACGTTTAGCCCGGCTCCGCAGCCGACTGACACCGGCACTGACGCGCCGCCGCCGGACGGGTCGCTGACGGCACCCCCAGCGGGTCCGCCGAGTGATGGTGCGCCGACGTACGACTCTCCCGGCGTGGGCTATGTGCTGGATGCCCAGTCGGCGTCAGGCACCCTCGGCCCGTGCCATGACCCTTTGAACCAGTGGACGGGTGCTGACGGCACCGTGGTCGTCTACATCTCCTCGTTGCAGCAGGCCCAGGGCGTCACGTATTCGCTGACCGTGACCATCAACGGCGGTAGCTCGCAGTTGGGGACAATAGAAGAGGGTCAGGACACACACAACTTTGAGTTCCCTGGTATCGACCCGGAGTCGGTGAAGCAGGTCGTGGTCACGGCGGCGGACGCTGCTGATGGAACCAAGGGCGGCTCCTGCATCGTGCCGGGCAGTCCTACAAACTAGCGGTGGCTGCGAGCGCGCGTTTCCTTGCCACCCTCGCGCCATCCCTCCTTGAAGGCTCGTACGAACGGCGCAGGGGATTCGTCTAATGCCTCGATGACGCCGCCCAGCTTGCGGCTGACCGCTCTCACGATGACGACGCAGCGCCGCCTGAACGTCATCCCGCGAGCCGTGGGGCGCTCAGCTCTCACCGGACGCGGCCAAGGACACGTTCTAGCGGTAAAGGCCACAGCCTCCCGCATTAGACACGAGCTCAATATTGGACGTCGGGATATGCTTCAAAGTTCGCCATTGCGTCCGCTTGGTCTTGCCTTATTTTGTCGAGTTCTTGTTCCCAGGCGGCGTTGCCAGCAACCAGGATTTCTAGAGCCGCGAGGTGCATGGTGCCGCTAGCACGCATGGTTACCCGATTTGCGAGCATTCCTTCTACAACAGCAACCGGGTCCGCCATGCTTTCGGCATAGTCGTCCTTTGTCCGAATCTCGTCAACTAGCGGTGTCAGGACAGACGGTGATGAATAGTCGAATAGCTGCTCGTCCTCGGTCAAGTATCCGAGCCGAAACTCATAGACGTTCAATGCCTGCTCTACGAGCGGCGGAACGTCCTTGTCACCCGGCCAGAGGCCAACGTGCGCCACTCGGTCAAGCCGCACGCCACCAGCGACTGACACATCGGACGGCTCGCCACGGTTGCGCGAAACGTAGGCGGTGACCACCAACCACCCGTCAAGGGTGCGGTTTGCTATCCGCACGCCTGACGATGCCATCATGCTGGCGTCGTAAGACCATCCACGCTCCTGCGCGACAGCTCGCATCGCGGCCTTAACGGCACGCGTGGGCTGCTTGTGCGTTTGCACGTGTCCGTAGCCGCTGACGTACATGGCTGTTCAGCTCGCGAGCCGTGCGGCGCGCTTCAGCTCGCGCTCAGCGCGGGGAAGGCCGTGCTTCAACGCCAGGCGCACCACGGCAGACGGCGTGATGCCGTACTGGCGGGACAGGCGTCCGATTTCATCGCACGACTCCGTGTCGAGCCGCAGCCGAGTCTCAGTCCAGCGAGTCGCCATGTCTCAGGATATGACGGCGTGTCGCGATTGACATGAGGCAGACGAGACGGTCACTCGGCCTGGACCGCAGCAGCTACGAGATTGACCTCTCCGAGCAGCAGGCATCCGAACTGCGGGAGGTGCTCGCTAGGTACATCAGTGCTGCTCGCCGTATCGGCGGCGGAAAGCGCCACGCGGTGATGAGCACGACGCCGCCCGAGGAGAACCCGGCGGAGATTCGGGCCTGGGCGCAGGGCGGGGGCATTGAGGTCAGCTCTCGCGGCCGAATCCGTGCCGAGCTACGGGAGCAGTACCGCTCGCGGTGAAGGCTCCTTCGCATCGTTCTACGTCCACGTGGCCCTGTTCCTCTTCTGCATCTGGATTATCTGGTTGTTCCCAAGGCCGTGGACACCCGTTGCCTTGTCACTCGCCTGGGTGACCGTCTTCATGTATGTAAGGAACCGAAACCGGCGAGGCTAGCCCCCGAGGTTCCGGTCGCCTGCCTGGCCGGGTTTTCACCCGATGACTTTGCCGATACACGGCGAGCAACCAGGCGTCGAAAAGCCTCCGACTGAGCTGCTACGTCATCCTCGCGCTCAGCACCTCGGCCTCGACCCGTGGACACACAGCCCGCCGCGCGCGAGGATCATTGAGGGGGCATGCTGAGCTGATGGGCACGTTGGTGATCACCCAAGCTAACGACAGCGGGGGTCGCTTTCGACGCATGCGGGTCTACGTCGACCAGGCTGAGGTAGCGGGGCTCAAACCCAACGAGTTGCAATCCTACGAGTTGCCTTCGGGTGCGCACACGGTTTCAGGAAAGATGGATTGGCCGACCGGCGAGCCGCTTCGCGTCGACGTGCCGACGACCGGCCTAGTACGCGTGTAACTGTCACTGCCGTTCAGCGCCGTCTTCAAGTCATTCGTCACACCAAAACGTGCGGTGCAGGCGCGAGTACTCCGGTAGCGAGTAAGTCGTGGCACGAAGGTCATTTGCCCGGTGAGTGGCCCGACTCAGTACGTCGAAGCGTCGTAGTCGAAGGGCCAGAATCAGTGCCTCCTGATCGGCAGGCCGGTCCGCTGCTGCGCGGCGGGCGGCATGCATTCGCGGGTCTACGTAGCTGAACGACACCCAGACGGCGTTCCGCGAGGGCTTCATACTCCTAACGTAGCCGTTACAAATCGGGGTTGAGCGTTGGCCGGTCGGCTGCACGCCGGAAGCAACCGAGCGGGGGGCGAGCAGACCTTGCGTAAGCAGTACAACTTCTGGCCTGGTGAACCCGGACTTGATGCCTGGGACGTTGATCGCCTAATCGAGCTGAGCCGGGACCTCCCAGTGCGTGCAATCCGCCTAGACAGCATTCGCGAGCTCGATTCCGAGTACTGGTTCAAGGACGGTCAGCGTCCGACCGTGCGGGCCGTTGTCGAGCACTTAGCGCTCGTGCAGGCGGCTGACCTGGCCTACCCGATCATCCTTGCGGCGGATGGGCGGGTTATGGATGGCATGCACAGGATTGCCAGAGCACTCGCTGAAGGCCGGGACACGATCAACGCCGTGCAGTTTCCGGTGCAGCCGGACCCGGACTACCGAAATGTGCGGCCAGAAGAGCTCCCGTACTGATTAGGCCAACCCCACAAGACGGGTGGCAGACCCAGCTACTCGTCTCGGCCTGGGCCGTTCAGAGGGCACTACGGTGGTGGGTCAGCGCGTCACCATAGCCGTTCATGCTACCTGGGCCAGTTCGCTGAGGCGATGAAAGGGCTGGCTGGCATCTCACACTCAGTGACGCCGCACTGTGTTCAGGGCGGAGTGGGAGCAACAATGCCTGGCCGGATTAGGGTGATTCCGGGCGTCGAGATGCCTTCTTGGATGGACCGACGCAAGTGCACCTCAGCCTCGGGAACCTCCGCGATAACGAGGAACTGGCCCTCGACTACCCGGCTGCTCACTGCACTGCCGACCACGCGGGCAACCCGTAGCAGGCCGCTTATGCGTTCCAGCTCGGCTTGCAGTTGTGCATCGGTGAAAGCCGCTTCGGCGACGGTGAACCACTCAGATGAGCCACCGACCGCCCCTTGAAGTGCCACCAGGTCTACTTCCAAGTCGCCGCCAACGACGAGGACTGTGAGAACTCCGGCCGGAACGGCTTCACGGTCGATGAAGACCCCGGCGTACCGGGGCCCGTACAGCCTGCGTGCGGCCTGACTAACAGCGACGTCGAGGTGGTTGGCAATGTCGTCCGGTCGTGAGTCGGGCGGCGGCGTCAGACGTTCCATCATGCGCCTCCTCTTCGGGGTGACGAGCTCATCAGCAGTCACTGGTCAAAGACGTCCTGCGGCCAGGCTGGGGCATATTGAGCCCATGACTGACTTAGGCGACCCGGCCGGTTGGCGCAGCCTCGGACAGTATGAAGTTCTTGCTGCGGACTTCGTCTCGGCGGGTCAGCCGTGGGATGAGGCGTTCCCGAGCCAGTTTTCCGAGCCGGTGCCCGGTTGGCTTAGAGCGGAGCTGCCCGACACGGGCTGGCGTGAGGTCACTGTGCGCGACGTGGGTCGTCCCTCGCAGGGCCGTCAGCTCTTTGCTGCACCTGTCGAGGGTGGGTGGGCTACGGCGCTGGTGTGGTCGAGTACGGAGGATTTACCCGTGTTCATGGGTGACATTTCGACCTATCAGCTCCGCCCGACGCAGGACGTGCGTCGCCAGGGACTTGCATTGAGCTGGACCGAGCCGCTACGCGTTGCGTCAGCGGAGTTGGACGCTGTCACCGTCACCTTGACCAACACATCCGACTCGGTGTGGACGCCCGATCCCGAAGACCATGCGTTCGTCCACGGGCATTTGCTTGACGACGCCGGACAGAGCCCTGCCAACTGCTTTTTCAGCTACGCGCCGATCCCGCATGAGTTCAAGGGCGTGTCCTTGTCGCCTGGCGAATCACTGGAACTGCCGGTCGCGTTCGGCCATGACGAAGCCCCGGCAGTGGGCAGCTACGCGATCGAAGCCATCCTGGTATCGCTGAATCTGCGCAGCCCCCACGGGAGGCTGACAGTCGTTGACGCCTCCGACGAGGCCCCCCGAATGACCTTCAGTGCGGCCCAGATCGCAGAGCGTCGCCTGCGCGAGGACGCCGATCGAGCCGTCGCAAAGTTCATGAACGAAAACCCCGCCAGCACGTAGCGCGATTCGCAACAGCAGGCCGTCAATCGACCGTGCGGGCCGTTGTGAAGCTCTTCGCGCTCGTGCAGGTGGCTGAATCGTTGGGGCGGTCAGCTTGCGCCGGGCTGCGCGCTTCAGCTCCCGGTTGCGTGGACTGCTCTGAACTCAGCAGTGGGCGCTTCGCGTGTCCGGTGGCCCTATTCTCGCGATGACGCCATTCTCATCAGATGGCGCAGCGGCAGATCGTGGAACTAATAGACGACGTGGACGGCGGACCGGCGGATACGACGGTCCGGTTCGCTTTGGATGGTCGCTCGTACGACGTGGACCTGTCCGACGAAAACGCGGACATGCTGCGCGCGGCGATGGCTCCGTTCATCGCGGCGGGACGTCGCGCGGCTGCTGCGGGAACCGTGCCCGCCGCCCGCAGCGGCGAGGACCCCGCCGCCATCCGGGCGTGGGCACGCGACAACGGCTACGAGATCAGTGCTCGGGGGCGGGTGAGCCGGGAGGTTCGTCAGGCGTACCGGAATCGGTAGGCCGTTCGGGAACGGCGGCTCACGATAACGGGCACTTCGTGCGACCCGACAACCGCCGATGAGAAGACGTGCTCTTGCCTCTCAACTGCGCCGAGTGCCTGCTCCTCGGCGAGCTCAGCGACGCCATAACGATCTACGGCAGCGCTGCTGTCTGCGCCGAGCACCTCGCCGACAGCGCCCAGGATCGCATCCGCGAGCAGGCCGACTTGAACCTGCACGTCCGGCATGCACTGCGACAGAAGCTGCCCCGGCCCCGCTGAAACTGGACGAGATAGTGACGGTGCTCGGCGTCATTCCTCATAGGCGGGGACCCGACATGTTGAGGGCAATGTCCCTTTCGGGTAGCGCCCGCCGTAGCCGTTCGTACAGCCGAGGGCCTTCGGCGGCATGCCACTCGGCGGCTTCGCGGCTGTCCCAGTTCGGCCACCGCATGATCGAGAAGTGCGCGTCGAAGTGCCGCTGCCATGCGATTAGGTCCGACACGAGGTCGACAGCCAGGTGAAGGCGCGTCAGGTCGGCGACGTTCCCGCCACCTATCCATAGCGGACTAGGAGCCCTGTAGTCGACCCCCAACGTGACCGATAACGGTCCTGTGTTGCTCATTCGGCCGCATCGCCCGGCGAGTAAGTGCGACTCGATAGGGCAAAGCCTCGCTGGCGGAATGGCAAGATCAGTGCCTCTTGATCGGCAGGTCGGTTCGCTGCTGCGCGCCTCGCCGCCCGCATGCGAATGTCTGTGTACGCCATGGACACCCAGATTTGGGACCTGGACGGTGCCGCCATGTCAATCAGGGTACTCGCCGCATAGCCCGTTCATGCCACCTGAGCCGCACGCTGACGCGATAGAAGGTTTAGCCGGTATCTCAGTGACCCGGAATGTGCTTGTGACGGACAGGGAGTAACGGTCCCTGACCGGATCAGATTGATCCCGGCGTCGGGATGCTTTCCGGGAACTGCCCGGCTTGACGATGACGGTGCGCGCCGGGGGCACCGCCCGCGCAACCTGGTTGGGGTGCTGAGCGTCTTACCGTCGTGGATAATCACGCCGTGTTCAGACGGTGGCAAAGGAAGTGGCTGAAACCGATGCCTGTCCTGTCGGCAGCGGTCGTCGCCGTGGTCGTCGGCTGCTCCAATCAGCCGGTGCCAGCAAATCCGACCAGGTCGGGTCGAGTGACCAGTAGTGGTCCGGTTGCTGTCGGTGCCACGCAGCGATATGACGACGGTGCGCTGGTTATCGACCCGCAGCCGGTCCGCACGGTGCCGATCTCGCTGACGACGGCCCGATTTGACCTCGGGCACAACGAGTCGACGGGGCATGACTACGTCGAACAGCGGGTGATCTTCGGCTATGTGAGCGTCCTACCCATGGTCGCCAGGCTGCCATCGCTACTGGGGACGCCTGTCGCACCAACGCACCGGTTGAGCTGGGTCCTCTTGTACGCATCGGGGACAGGAGGTTGCGGGAATGAGCCCTCGGCCCGCACATCGACGTCGTTGCCCGCTGGTTCGCACAGCATCGTGCTGATCATCGACGCCGCCAGCGGAACGGCGGTGCACTACACCGGAATCGGCGCGCTGCCCTGCGAGTACAACGTCAAGCCAACCCTGGAAACCGTCTTGCAGGCGGTGTCCGTGCCGTGGCGTGACCTTGGCGGCACCCGCATCCAGGTCACATATCCCGCCTGTGTCCGGCCGGGTGCGGGTACGCCCGCGACAACAGATAACAGTGGATCGCTGATCGAGGTCCTCGGCTGGCGGGCGATTGGTCCATGTCAAGAAGCCGGCACCATGTCCCCGATGACGATCGGCTTTTCCAGGCCCTGGCGGCACGGGCCGACCGGACCCGTACCTAGCGGATATGCCCTTCTATAGCGGCTCGCTGGTGCGCCGTGTGCAACACCGACCGCACGCACGCTCATCGAGCTGGGGGGTGCTGCCCAGGTGCTGTGCCCGACGCCGGAAACGAACCGCCGACGCGGAGATCAGGTGAGACTTGGGCTGCATCATGGCGACGAACTGAGCGTTGTCCTGCGGCTACTCGGGGCACGCGCGAGATAACGCGGGGTGTCCAAGTTCGGCACGTTGTGGCGACCGACCGGGCCGGAAGAGCTGGCGCTTGTCGAGCAGTCCGGCTGGCTGCGGTGGCCTCCTCGGCTGCCTGAACAGCCGATCTTCTCCCCCGTCCTGAACGAGTGGTACGCCACGAAGATCGCCCGAGAGTTGAACGTTCCCGTCAGCGGCGGTCGGCTTTGTGACGCGCTTTCGGGTGCGCAGCAGCTTCCTTGGCAGCTACGAGACGCATCAGGTCGGCGGGCGTGACGTCGTGGAGCACTGGATTCGGCTGAACGAGCTGAACGACTTATGGCTCATCGGGCTTGTCGGCGACAACCGCTGAACTGGATTGCGGTAGCGCCGAGCCGCGGGTCGTGCGTCTACTTGATCGGTTGTGGGTTGCCGAAGACCTCTAGATTCGTCGGTTGATGGCTCGTCTCGTAGAAGGAGGGCGTCGGTGATTCACCCACCACGGCGACGACGAGGTATTTGAACGACGGGGCGGGTCCGGGGCCTTGGCAGGAGCCACAGACGAAGTCTCCGTACATTTGGATCAGGTAGACGGGCTCGTCTGCGGAGATTGCCGTTTTCCAGTGGTAGTAGCGCGCCACCGTGAACGCGTTGGTCTTGACCCATTGAGGGGTGCCGATGATGCGTCCCGGATGGGAAGCTAGGGCTTGCTTGACGCCTTCTTCGACGGCGCTCGGGACGTTGATTGGGATGCAGGCGACCAAGAACGGCCGCTGGCACGCCTTCTGGGAAGGGGCTGGCTCGGTCGTGGGACCCAATGCCGTGCTGGTGGGTGAGGCTGTAATGGCAGAGGGGGTGCTTGCACCCGAATGTCCAAGCAGCATCGGTAACGCCACCAATGCTGTGACCCCGATAGACGCGGCAGACGCGATCACCGCGGCACGTCGCATTCGCCGAGCTTTCCCACGTTTGATCAGCTGGCTGGTGTCCAGGGTGTCAAGGTCAGCCTGACCGGCCTGCTCGGCGAGCACGCTGCGGAGGTCTACAAGATTCATGAGCGCTGTGTCCTTTCGCTGTCGAGCTGTGCGGACAGGCGCAGCTTCGCCAGTGCCCGCGCTGTCTGCGTTCTGACGCTCGCTTCCGAGCAGCCCAGTAGCCGAGCCGTCTGCGCCACGCTCATGTCCTCGTAGAAGCGCAAGACCAGAACGGCTCGGAACTTGGGCGGTAAGGCCGTTAGGGCTCGACGGAGTTGGTCGCGGTCGTCTGCCGAGCTGGTGCCAAGCGCAGCGACGCCAACGTCGGCCGATGCGCCGAGTTCTTCGCGGACTCGTTGAGGACGGCGCATCCGACTGTAGGAGGTGAACACAATGCGCTGGCAGTAGGCGTAGGAATCGTCGGCGCGACTGACTCGTTCCCAAGCAACGTAGGCCCGGATCAGCGCATTCTGAACGAGGTCTTCGGCCTGGGCATGATCCCCGGTCAGTGCCTGCGCAGAGCGAAGCAGTCTCGCGCCGTTCGTCCGCACGAACGCTGTGAACTCTTGGTCTCGCCCCACACCCATAAGAGTCCAGGAGCAGTCGATTCCGTTACAGCACCCTCGGTTCGGGCTGCGTACGAGTGCACGCCCTCAGCGCGAAACGAACTTGGTGAGGCGCACGGGCGGGTGTTGTGATGAGGCAGTGCGCAAGCAGTACAACTTCTGGCCTGGTGAACCCGGACTTGATGCCTGGAACGTTGATCGCCTAATCGAGCTGAGCCGGGACCTCCCAGTGCGTGCAATCCGCCTAGACAGCATTCGCGAGCTCGATTCCGAGTACTGGTTCAAGGACGGTCAGCGTCCGACCGTGCGGGCCGTTGTCGAGCACTTAGCGCTCGTGCAGGCGGCTGACCTGGCCTACCCGATCATCCTTGCGGCGGATGGGCGGGTTATGGATGGCATGCACAGGATTGCCAGAGCACTCGCTGAAGGCCGGGACACGATCAACGCCGTGCAGTTTCCGGTGCAGCCGGACCCGGACTACCGAAATGTGCGGCCAGAAGAGCTCCCGTACTGATTAGGCCAACCCCACAAGACGGGTGGCAGACCCAGCTACTCGTCTCGGCCTGGGCCGTTCAGAGGGCACTACGGTGGTGGGTCAGCGCGTCACCATAGCCGTTCATGCTACCTGGGCCAGTTCGCTGAGGCGATGAAAGGGCTGGCTGGCATCTCACACTCAGTGACGCCGCACTGTGTTCAGGGCGGAGTGGGAGCAACAATGCCTGGCCGGATTAGGGTGATTCCGGGCGTCGAGATGCCTTCTTGGATGGACCGACGCAAGTGCACCTCAGCCTCGGGAACCTCCGCGATAACGAGGAACTGGCCCTCGACTACCCGGCTGCTCACTGCACTGCCGACCACGCGGGCAACCCGTAGCAGGCCGCTTATGCGTTCCAGCTCGGCTTGCAGTTGTGCATCGGTGAAAGCCGCTTCGGCGACGGTGAACCACTCAGATGAGCCACCGACCGCCCCTTGAAGTGCCACCAGGTCTACTTCCAAGTCGCCGCCAACGACGAGGACTGTGAGAACTCCGGCCGGAACGGCTTCACGGTCGATGAAGACCCCGGCGTACCGGGGCCCGTACAGCCTGCGTGCGGCCTGACTAACAGCGACGTCGAGGTGGTTGGCAATGTCGTCCGGTCGTGAGTCGGGCGGCGGCGTCAGACGTTCCATCATGCGCCTCCTCTTCGGGGTGACGAGCTCATCAGCAGTCACTGGTCAAAGACGTCCTGCGGCCAGGCTGGGGCATATTGAGCCCATGACTGACTTAGGCGACCCGGCCGGTTGGCGCAGCCTCGGACAGTATGAAGTTCTTGCTGCGGACTTCGTCTCGGCGGGTCAGCCGTGGGATGAGGCGTTCCCGAGCCAGTTTTCCGAGCCGGTGCCCGGTTGGCTTAGAGCGGAGCTGCCCGACACGGGCTGGCGTGAGGTCACTGTGCGCGACGTGGGTCGTCCCTCGCAGGGCCGTCAGCTCTTTGCTGCACCTGTCGAGGGTGGGTGGGCTACGGCGCTGGTGTGGTCGAAAGTCGAAGGTCCGCCCGTGTTCATGGGTGACCTGTCGACATACCGGCTGCGTCCGACCCAGGAGAGACGTCGGCAGGGACTCGCCATGAGCTGGACCGAGCCGCTGCGCGTTGCGTCATCAGAGTTGAATGCCGTCACCGTTACCCTGACGAACACATCCGACACGGTGTGGAGGCCCGACCCCGAAGACCACGCGTTGGTTCACGGGCATTTCTTAGACGACGCTGGACAGAGCCCTGCCAACTGTTCCTTCTGGTACGCGTCGAGCCCGCAAGCCTTCAACGGGGTGGCACTCTTGGCACCTGGTGAGTCAACGGAGCTACCGGTCACGTTCAGCCACGATGAGGACCCCGCAGTCGGCAGTTACGCGATCGAAGCCATCTTGGTGGTAATGAATTTGCGCAGCCCGAAGGGCATGCTTCACGTGGTGGACGCGTCTGACGAGGCACCGCGTATGACCTTCAGCGCAGCTCAGATCGCAGAGCGCCGCACGCGTGAGGACGCCGATCGTGCAGCAGCGAAGTTACTGGGCGAGGAGCCAACCAGCTCGTAGTGCTCGCAGCTTTCGGAAGCGCTTATCCAGACCCGGTCGCCTGCGACTCCGGTCAGTATGTACGCATGGACCGGACGGTCGGCGGGGTGCGCATCACGTCGGACGGCGGCTCCGACGTCTTCGTCCCCTTCTTAATGCTCGCGGGTGCCGCCGTCCTGGCGGGTTCCTTCTTCGTCGGCGGCTGGTTTCGACTCGGGATGCAGGCCCTCGGGGGCCTTCTGCTGTCGCCGTTGCTGGCGTTTGTGCTGCTAATGGTTTTTGGCGGCGCGATCAACGCTCTCCTGAAACCCACACCGGGCATGGTCAACCGTCTCGCTCTGGCGTTCGTCGCGGTGCTGATCGGGGCGGGGCTGGGGTCGACTGCGCCCGGCGGTCCGCAGGAGCTGATCGTCACTCCGCTGGGCCTGTTCTGGGCCGGATGGCTTCTTCGGGCGGGCTTGCCCAGTGTTTCTGGTCGACGCCGACGAGCGGCTGCGGCGGTTGCAATCGTCGCCCTCTCCGCCGGAGCGACCGGCCTGTGGCTGCTGCGTTGACCCTTGGATGCTCCGCCATCAGGCTGCGGTGGCAGTCGCATCGCGCGTCAGCCTGCTGGCTCACCGATTCAGTCGACTAGTTCGGCAGATAGGGAGCTCGTCGGCTTGAACAGACCCCGGAACCGGATGTAGCTCACGATGACGCCGATGGTCTGGTTGGGTCCCGGATCGGTGATGACGAGCGGGCGGCTTTCGCCCGAGCCGGACGCTCGGACGATCAGTTCTTGCGACTTGCCGGTGCCGTTGACGTTGACCGCTGCACCTTTGGCGAGGTGAGCGACTCTTTGGTCGTCCAGGTAGACGTCCAGCGAGCCGTGTCGGCCATGGTCGTATAGCCGGGCGATGCGCAGCGTCATGAGAGCGGGTCTAGGACGGTGGGCGGCAACCGAAGGACCTCGGTGCCATCGGGGTTTTCCCAGACGGGGACGATGAAGCCGTCCGCCAGGGTCGGCCGGAATCGAGCTGGCGGTCGCGGAGGCCACTGCCAATGCGCTGTTTGCCCGGGATGCCTCCGTCGCATCCGTTCTACTTGTCGTACAAAAGTGCGTAGTTCGCGCACCGCGTCGCTCGGGTGAGCCTGTGGCAGGTCCAAAGCGCCCGTCAGTCCCATGGAAGCCGAAAACCGCCGGTCTTCGCTTCGCAGGGTGAAGCCAATGCCGTGCGCGGAGGCGGTGACGCCTTCAGGGAGCTCTGCTTCGATCGACGCCAGAACCGCGCGGGTGAACGCCTCCGTGTTCGGATACGAACGCTGACGCATTGTCTTGATGAAAGGGGCGCTGCTCACGCGCCCAAACGCGACGGCTGGCCGGAGCAGCCACTCGGGGCTGCTGGCGCTGAGCAGCTTCCCGACGAACAAGGCGGGTACGGCTGCCACGTTGCGAAGTACATCCAACTTGGCCGACGCCATTGCTCGCTGGATTCGGATCAAGACACACGCTCCGGTCGGAAGGTAAGCGATCAACATCATGCCCACCCGGGAGCTCGCCATCCGGCGTCGGGTGTGCGGCGTTCAGGCGCTGCTCTGGCGACCGCCTGACGGAGTCGCGAACTTATGGGCCCGAACGGGCTCAGGCTGCTGGGGACCTCTGTCCGGCAGGGACCGGCCCGAGCTCGTCCGACGTCTGATGGGCCACCGGGCAGGTGGGTTGGTTGCGGCGAGCCGGGTTACTTGGCTCCCAGAACGGTGGGTAGTCCGGCCCGCACGCGCATAAGGGTTCAGTCGGTCAGGATGTGCCAGCGGACGGTCTTGGTGTGGGTGTCGGGTTCAGCTCGTTCGATGCGTAAACCGGTTCGGTCGAAGCGTCGCCCGATGATCGAGCTGAGCCTCTTGGACAGCCGTTGGGCTCGGGCAGGCAGTTCTAGGTTGCTGTTGAGGGCGGCGGCGAGGCCGGGTGGTGGTTCGACGTCCCGTGCGGCGGCAATGAAGCTGGCGAGCTGGGCTGAGGAGAACGGCTGATCCTGGAACTGCACGCGTGCAGCGAGCAGGAGTCGTTGCCAGCCAAGGGTTTCTTCGTCGGTGGTGCTGGTGAGTTCGGACAGGTTCGCAAGGAAGCCGTCGATGTGGGCGATTGAGAGGATGCCGTGGATCATGTCCGTCCACGGCTGGTAGCTGCCCCAGCGTGGTGCTCCGGTGATGGGTCGTCCTCGGTCGTACCAGGCCCTTCCCAGGGTGAGGAGCGCTGCCACGAGTTCCCCGCGATGTTGCAGAATCCATCCCTCAAAGTCCGGGCGCTTGAAGTCGCGTTCCCATGGCTGCGGTTCGCGTGGATCGAGCCGTATCGAGTAGCAGCGGCGGGCCAGGTCACCGCCGATGGAGACGTTGTTGCCGGTGACGGCCCAG
Organism: Frankiaceae bacterium; assembly: GCA_965199805.1. Taxonomy (GTDB): domain Bacteria; phylum Actinomycetota; class Actinomycetes; order Frankiales; family Frankiaceae; genus DATAZK01. Next base: position 141,058 of record CBDATO010000003.1, read on the forward strand.
CTGACTTTCGGTTCGATGGTGATCATGGTTGAGGAGCCGAGCAGTCGGTCGGACCAGGCGACGGCGGTGAGCGCCTGTGCCAGGACCGATGATGAGAGGGTGGTCGAGAGATTGTCGAAGACAATCATCGACTCGCCTTCGACCAGGATGCTGGTGAGTCGTTTGCGAAGCTCCTCGTCGTTGTCTTTGGCGGGGGCTGTGGTGAGCCGGGCCGCTCGTCCAGAGGCAATGAGTGCGGCACTGTTGACCAAGATCGTCTTGCCGCTGCCTTGGACCGGGGCGTCGACAATGACCATCGGGACGAGCCCAGGCACGGCTTGGCGCAGGCTAGCGGTGAGCAGGAAGCCGACCGCGTTCGCCCGGGAAGCATCATCGGCGAACGGGAACTCGCCCAGCAGCTCTTGAACGATGACTCGGGCAGCGTCGGCAATGTCGGTGTCGGTGGGGTGTTGCGGGATGGGTGGGACCGCGAGTCCTTCGGGGTCGAGATACAGGCCGGTCTGCCGGTCGTAACCGGGTACGTCGAGCAGGCTGCCGTCCGGGCGCAGGCAGGGGGCCGTGAGGACGCCATTCAGTGCTGGCAGCTCATCCCACTGTCGGGACAGCAGGTCGCGGGCGACGCTGGTCGGCGGCAGGACACTACGCAAGTCACCGTCTCGGGTAAGGGTGTACCAGTTGGCCGTCTGGGACATGCGGTGCCGCACCTGATCTGGGGTCAGGGTGCTGATCCGCAGCCGACCGGTTTCGTCTTTCAGCAGGGTGGTGAGAGTTCCGCCGCGCATGAACAGGCTGGGTGGATCGTTGGCTTCCACGAGGGCATCGACCGTTTCGGCGGTCAGCTCACGCAGCTGCTTGTCGGTTGTGATGATCTCAGGCCGAGGGTCCCAGGGCTCGCGTGCTGCTTGGGCGTAAGCCTGGTCCAGGCTCGCTAGAGCCTCGTCCAGTTGGTATGGGTCGTTCTCTCCTTTGGCGTTGCTGTCAGGAAGCTGCCCGCAGTAGGACGTCATGGCGGTGGCAGCCAGGTCGGGAGCAAGTCCTTGATCGCGGAGCTGGCAGGCAAGCCAGAACCCGGCGTTGTTACGGCCATCGCCACGCGCCCTGCGGATCGCAATGTCAACTAGACGGGACGCTGCTCTCGGCAGGTCGGCGGCGTTCACAGGCACTTCCACCGGCTGACGCGGACGCGGAACCAGCTCGGCGAGTGCCTGCGGCGGCGAGAGCTCAGCTGGCGCTGGGGCGAGCCCCAGACCGACCCGCAAGGTGTCGGAAAGGGCAGGCAAGGGCAGCGGTGGGTTCTCGTGCAGCTGCACGTAGTCGCCGTTGACGGTCCGGCCGAGGACGTTGATGTAGCCCCCGTCGCCTCGCACGTCCAGCCCCGGGTAGTCCCGTGCCAGGACCTTTTTGGTCTTGCTGGACACGGTCGACACTTTCCAGCCGGGATGTTCAACGTCGACGTGCAGGCCACCGCTCGGCGTTGAACGATGCGGTGTCAGACCCAGCTTCTCGCAGGTGGCCGGGCCGTGCGGCACGTCGAAGTCCAGGCTGACCATGCCGCTGACCTCACCGGTGACGATCGCCCAGATCGGTGGCCGGAACTCACGCTGCCAGGCTTCAAGCTGTTCCAGGGACGCTCTGGTGGTCTGGTACGGCTTCCACGGGATGAGCGACTTTTTGTCTGCACCAACCGGGATGAGGGATCGGCCCTGCTTATGCAGGCGGCGCAGCTCGTCGGCGATCACGACTGCTCCCGTGGGGCGACGTGAGCACTGTCGAGATAGCGCTCAATGTCGGGCAGGCTGAAACGGACGAAGCGGCCGACCTTCACGTAGCCGAGTCGGCCGTCCTCAACCAGTCGCTCGACGTGGCGGGGTGTCGTGCAGAGCAGGGCTGCCGTCTGGTCCTTGTCGAGGAGCCGCACAGGAACCTGTACAGGCTGGGCGGGTTGTTCACGTGCTGGGGCGGGATGCTCAGGCATCACGGGCCTCCGAAAGCGTTGAAGGGCTCCTTACGTCCCTTAGGCGCTGGTATGCGGGGTCCAACAGGACCGAACGGGGAGAAACCAATTTTCTTTTGCTCTGCGGGGATGCGGGTATTGCGGGCCTTTTTTTAACCCACTCGGAAAACGTGTGACCCGTGCTTATCTGCGCATTCTGACCGTCCGCCCAGGGCCCATCACGTGGAGGACAGCGGCGGCTTTTGCCCCCAAGTAAAGACGCTGGCGGGGCGCGGCTCGGCATGCTGAAGCCATGGTCGAACCCAGCAGGTGAGCGCGCCCGCCAGATCGCTGTACGCCTGGCAGCGCTCGGTCAGGACGGCATCACCCACGCGAGGGGCGGTTACGACCTTGACCGAAACCAGCAGGTGCAGGCGCTATCTGCCAACCCGCCTTCACCAGTCAGCGGCTCCACGCCCGCAGCGCTGACCGTGGAGCTCGGCCGCCGGTTCGGGATAAGCAACACCGAAGGTGGACGTCCGAGCGGCCGTCTTCGACGAAAGCGAGCGCGTCCTGCTACTGCGAGAACGCTCTGACGGTCGCTGGTCTCTGCCGGGCGGTTGGGCCGACCCCGGCGAGACACCCACCACGGCGGCAGTTCGGGAGGCGCGCCAGAACAGACCGGGTACGCCGCCTCCGTCGTGAAACTCGCCGCGTGGTGGGATCGAGACGCTCAGGGCAACATCCCGCCCCGGCCGTCCATGTCCACAAGCTAGTTTCCTGTTCACGGTGACGGGCACCCCGAGAGCCCCCCAACCGTTGGCGACGCTCGATCTTGGATGGTTCGACGTCGACCGCCTACTGACCCTGTCGACAGGCCGGAACACCATCGCGCAGATTCAGCGGGCTCGCGTCCACCACCGTGAGCCCGAGCTGCCGACAGAGTTCGACTGATTGCCCTGCCCAACCGCCGGTCCACGTGCGGCCCACACCTGCCCTGCCAACTGCTCGCAAGACAGCGAACGTGAGAGGACCGGGAAGTGGGCTAAGCCGGTGCCTCTCTCAGTCCGCTCGCCCAAGCAAGCACCTTTTGAGGACCGGCTAAAACAACCTCCGCAATACCCGCTGCCCCCGCAAGCAGCCGCCTATCACTCGATTTACCCGGGTGGCAACACCGATCCGGGCAGACTCATCTTGGGGTCGCAACTGGGGCTGAAGAGCTGGTCAGCCGCCATCTTGGCCCTTACCGTCCGGCCCTTGCGTGTCCAACCCCGGGTGACGTACCTGGCGAGCTTCTCGCGGCCGTCCGGGCCAATGCGCTGCCAGTTGCGGAGCAGGCTAAGACGAAGCTCCGGGCTGTGGCCGCTGATGGCCTTCCAGAGCTCGTCGGGCATCCCGGCAGGTTGTTCCATATGCTCAGTATCGCTTTCCCGCGATTCTTGTAGGGCCGGTTCGTCGGAGCTCTACGACGACGAGCTCGTGATTCACGGCTGCGAGCTCGCCAACTGCGTTCGTCACGGAACGGCCGCCGCTGTCCCCGGGGCGATCACCTTGTGCGTGCGTCAGGGGGCGACGTCCCATCTGATCTTCGGCCCAAAGGTCCTAGCCATCAGGCGGAGGCTGGATGTTCATCCGAGTGCAGTGGCGGGGACCGTCTCCGCCTACGAAGGACCCCAACAGTTTGAGCGGCATGTGGACCGGTCCGAAGACCATCAAGACGTCGCTGGTCGGTTTCGGCTTGGTTCTTCTTGCTCTCGGCGTCATCAGACTCTGCCTCACAACGAGGCTTTGGGGCGCGGCGCTGATCTTGTTGGCTGTTGGGACGCTCGTGGCTGCGATCGGGTGGTTCGCCGTCCACATTGAGGTTCCGCCGGATGATGCCGCCTACGTAGGCGGCGGCGACCGGGAGCCCATTGTTACGGTGAGTGAGTGGCAGACTCTTCGGGCGCGCATCTAGCGCTTCCCGATGTAGACGGTTGGCCTTCGCCGCCCCAAGTTCGGGTGCCCGTGTACGGGCTGTCCGCGTGGTCGGGGCCGCGATGGCTCGCCGCTTTCGATGATGACGGCGATGGCGGTCTCGCCCGCCTGACGCTGGCCTACGGGGACGAAGCCGCCCATTCGGTAGGCGTGGAGGTGCACACACATGCCAAATGGGCACGACGTGACCTCGGCTATGGAGACAGCGTGAGCCCGGCGTCGCTTGAACAGACCGCCGACACGGTGACCTTTCATCTGATCGCTCGACTCTCTCGACATGTGCCAGCCGGGCAACGTCTCGTCTGGATGCGGCAGCAAGAGGATCAGTTCGGTCGTGCCTTGCCCGAGGGCCACGTCGGACCGCCGACATGGAGTGACGTGGTCATTCGCGTCGATGGTCGCGACGTGCCAGCACACATCGCCGAACCGGACGGCGGCTGGGCCATCTGTGCCGACCTGGAAGACGTGTTCATCGGCGCACTCGGCGTCGGGTCCCCGCCCGATCCGCTGGACGTCGCGCGGCTGACAAGCCTGTCGCAATATCCGATGCCATCGTCCGCCTCGGACAACGCCTTCTTCATCCCGCCGGACACCGCCGATGAGGACGAACTCCCACCCCCGGCGATGCCCACGATCGACACCAGCATCGAGCCAACTCGCCTGGAAGACCTCAACGAGTATCTCAACGCCCGCTTTCCGTGCAACGGCCACGGGCCTTTGTCCGTAAACCCTGACGGCACAGTGCAAGGAGCCTGCGTCTGCGGCCGGGTGTCCGGCCCCTTCTCTACTCAGGACGAAGCCATCCGACAACTCGACGCCCACATCGACGCCCAGGAACGCGCTAGGGAGAACTACATCGTCAGCTGGTTCGCTCGGAATCAGCCTGATATGCCGGTACACATCAACGGCGTTCGCAGGCGGTAGCCGCAGGCCGCTGAACGTATATCTTCCCCGCAAGGAAACCTATTCCCCCGGGACGGACGTCTCGGTCTAGGTATCCCGCAGCAAGAGCGAACGCCGGCCATGCCTGGCTGCAACCGATTCCCGCTACGCCCGAGGCACGCGCCTATTTCGCGGAACGCATCGTCAAGGGCGAGCACTGGACTATCGCGCGCAGACAACAACGAGGCACCCCACCGCTTCTGATCGACGGGAAGCTCCGGCAGACACATCACCTGGCCTACGCCTGGTGGGTGGGTCCGCTCCGCGAGGACGAGCTGGTACTTCGTGGCTGCGATGTTCCGACGCAGGTGCGACCCGAGCACCTGCGTGCTGTCGACCGGGCAGGACACCTGCGAGCGCGCATGAGCATGGGTCTGGGGGCGTGGCGAGCGCAGCAGTCGACGTCGGCGGACGAACGAGCGGCAAAGGCCCAGGCAAAAGCCGAAGAGGACGCCCGGCTGGAAGCCAAGGCAAAGGCAATCGGGACGCTCGCGGCTGGACTGACGCTGATCAGGCGGCTGAACCACGGCGGGGAAGCAACAGGTTTGCGACTCGGTTGATCATCATGGGGTCGCCCTGCGCACCTGCGAGCTGCGTCAGGCCGGACCATTCGCGCGGCAGTACGGTCGATGACTTCTTGCGTGAAGATCATTACGCCAGGCCGCGCCAACGCCGCTTTGGGGCGTGCTGACGGGCTTTGGGGAGCTGCGAAACTGCCTCCACGGCCAACGGGTGGGAGCATGCGAAGCACGGTGTGAGGATCGCCCGAAGGAGGAGCCGTGAAGAAAACCATCGTCGCCCTGATCGCCGGGGCAGTCGTGCTCGCAGGATGCAGCAGCGCGCCGGGCAATCCCACCCCGTCGAGGACCGAGCATCTGCCGCTGATCACCCCATCGGGTGGGGTGCTGCTGCCCTCGTCCTCGGTCGCGCTGCCGACGATCCCGGGAGATGTGATCTTGACGCCGGGCTACGGCAAGATGCCCACAGCCGACCCGCAGCGTCAGGGGGGCAAGACCAACCTGTCTTACGGCAAGGGGTGGAGGCCAGAGTCGTAAGCCCTGACGACCACTGGCGCGCCTCTAGCAGGCTCAGCCCCCACCGCAACGGCACCCGTATCCCACGTACGTGCCCCCGCTTTTCAGGTAAATGACCGGCGGTGCGTATCCATCGGTCGTGAACATCTTTGGCCCGGTCGGTGACTTCCCGTGGTCAGTCAGGCCGAGCTGAGTGGGCAGGACCTTCACCCGCTCGTTCCCAAACTGGACCATCCCTCGGTCGTACTCGTGCTGATCGAACTGGAACTGGGGTGGGGTGGAGGTGGGACTCCACCAGAACTCGCCGTACTTGGATAATGTACTAAAGAAGCGATAGCACACAAAAAGGCACGCAGCCGTCACGAGCGCCACGCATACGAGCCCGATACGGCTCCTACGTGCGCCCTTTCGGGTTCTGGTCAGTGATATGGCCGGGGTGGACACAGGGGAATAGTGACATAGCTGGGCGACACTGCCGTGGATTACGGCTTGGCAGAACGAACGGATGAGCAGTCGAACACCACCCGTCATACTTTCGGGTGATCGGTGCCCTCTCGACCGAACCCAGCGGCTGCTCTCATCAAGCGGCGGCGGGTCGTTCAGCAACCTGCTCTGTCACCCCGGGCGACGCGGCTCGCATCAGGCGGGCTCCACGGCGTGGACCCGACCGCCGCGTATGTGCAGGAGGACTGTTCCGGGGTGGTGCTCCGAGGACCGCCATCCGGTGTTCTCATCGACAACGATGACGTCCCAGTTCAGGTGCGCTGCCCGCAGCTTTCCCTCGCGCTCCGTCAGACCCTTGAACTCGGGCGCGTACTTGCGCACGAGTTCGACCCAGCCGATCAACGACCGCCTGGCCTGCAAGTACTCGTCGGCGAGGTCGGTCTCGTCACCCGGCACGGGGGTCTGTTCCATTGCCCGAGCATCGCATTCGGCGGCTTGGCCCTACAGACAATCGTCGCGAAACGTGTCGGAGCCCCGATTACCGCGTGGTCGAGCGCTCAACGATCCGCCCCGCCAGCATTGGGACCCGTTCGACGCCCACCCTGGGCACCCCACGGGGGAGGGCTTTAGGTTAGCTGCACTCCGGGCAATGCTCCGTCACGTTGTCGGTGCCGGGCTTCCGGCGTGCAGCCACCGTGGGAGCAGGGGCTTTGAATCGACCCGATGGAATGCCCGACGAACTGTGGGCGGCGGTGTGTGCGGCTGGGGAGGCCAGCCGAATGCTCATGCTGCGGCACTGGACAACCATCGGGGAGGAGAGCCGTCGCGTCTTGGATGAGTACATCCACAAGGGCTGGACCCGGCACAGTCGCCGCCAGCAGGGTCAGCGAGCCGCAGAGCAGCTCATGTCGCCCGAGGCCGGTACGGGCATCTTTTGGAGCAACGTCTCCGTAGGAACGTGACCAACACGTCGAACGGCCAAGTCACCCGCCGAGGGAGGGGTTAGGCCGTTCCCGCTCGGTACGTACGGCATCCATCCGAACCGGACGAACGTGAGGTGAGAGGCCCCGTGAAGTACGAGATAACGGTTCGCATACTGATTGATGTGGACGACGAGGACGCCGTGCGTACGGCAGCCTTCGACTTGCTGAATAACGCCCCCGGCGAGGAGGACTTCGCACGCCAAGGGACCGAGGCATTGGATGCAAGCCTGTCAGTTCTGATGATCCATTCCCGGGACCTGGAAGGCTCGATGCGCGCTTTCTGTTCGCGGATTCCGGGCATGAGCTTGTCAAGCGTGGGTGCGGGCGCAGAGGACGTGAAGCCGTTCACACCGCCGTCGTACCCGGGCAGGAGCTAGCGAGTGGCCTCGATAGCTGGGTGCCCACACTCGCGCTTTCAGCCGAGCTGATACACGGGTACGGCTGGTTCGCTGTCGCATGCGGTTCAGTGTGTAACTGCGCCAGGCGGCGTCACCCCCCACAGCGCCGTCCCTGCACTGCCGCGAACGTCTCGATGTTGATCGCACGCTGGACGATCCGCCGCTCGACAATGAAGGCCACTCGCAGGTCGTCGGGGTCGCACGCCTTCCTGATCAAGACCGTGAGGACGGCTCCCGACCCGACCGCCCGATCCGCGCCGATGCCCGAACGCTTACTCGCTAGCAGAGCGGCCGACAGGACTACCCGGCCGGAGCTGAATGGCGACGTAGCCGTCGCAAGTAGGGCCACGCCAACGCGAAAAAGCAGGTCGAGCTGATCAAACTTGGAATTAGCAGCGATTGGCTGTGGCCCTCGATGGCGATGACCGCTGTCGTCAGTACACCGAACACAGCTGCGGAGATAAGAGCGGCCACCCACGTCGGAAGTCGCCGCGACCAGGACCGCACGTGCGCAGCCTAGCGCCGATCGTTAGCACTCGGTCTGTTGAGAACCGCCCGCACCGTCGACGCGTACCACCGTGCCCCGCCCTGCGCAGTCGGGACTTCATCTGCGTTGAGCTCGCGTGCGATCGCAGACAGGCTCCGCCCGGTAGAGCTCTCCTGGGTGATCCGGTCTACTACTACCTGGGGGAGGAGCCGAGGTCGGCCGAGTACAACTCCTGCTGCCTTCTTCGCTGCGAGCCCTTCACGCGTGCGCTGACCGATGATCTTGCGTTCCCACTGTGCGGCCGATGCCATCACCGACGCAAGGAACTCACCGGCCGGGGTTGACAGGTCGACTCCCAGATCAAGAGCGACTAGGTTCCACTGCTCTTTCTGCGCCCGGGCCATGAGGGCAGCGAAGTCGAGCAGGCTCCGGCTCAGCCGATCTAGCTTCGCGACAATCAACACCTGTGCGTCACCCGCGCTGATCGAGGCGAGCGCGGCATCGAGCCCGGCCCGACCCGAAAGCGACTTGCCCGAGACTCCCGCGTCACTGAAGACCTCGCGGAGCTCCCAACCGCGTCGCTCAATCTCATTCATGATCGTTTTGCGCTGAGCCGCGAGGCCAGCCCCTGACTCCGCCTGCTCGGCGGTCGAGACTCGGATATATGCAGCGGCTCGGATGGTCGGGGGAAGCTCGATCGACTGCCGTTGGGATGCCATCAGCGGCTATATAGCCGCTAGCGACTTACACCAAACGACCGATTCGTGTATGACACCCGATGCCGCTGAACCAGACCGAGCAGCAGCAGGTCTGGCCGCGCCCCGCCAATCACACGTCAGGTGCAACGCGTTGCCATAGGGAAGTAACTGCGCTTAGCTGCTGAACTTGATCGCATTCGGTGCAACGGAATGATGTTTCTCCCACCACCTGAAGCCTGCCGCAGTTACCGCAAAGAACTAGGTAGTTATCAAGGATCAACTCCAAGTCCACACCCTCGGAACACGCTATCGCAACGCGGGGGTCCCGGATCGCGTAGACGTGAAGCGGTCGGTTAACGCGGTTGGGCCGCTCGTCTACCTTGTGCACCAGGCCGCTTTCCATCCATTTCTGGACTCTACTTCGGGCGGCGTTCTCACTTACGTTAAAGACGTCGCTGGCAAGGCGGTTGATTGTGAACGAAACGCTGCCGATCTTTCGCAGCTCTGGCAGTCGCCCAGCGGTGACGAGGTCGGCGTAGTCCCGCGAGAAGGTGATAATCCCATCGAACAGTTGTCTATCCGCGATTCCGTTGGTCGGTAGAGAGCCTGTGCGGGTCGCTTCATCCACGATTGCCTTGCAGAGACGCACCATATCGCGGGGAGACTCAGCGGACAGATACACGATCAACGACTCAACGTCAACACCGATTGTTGGATCGAACAACTGGGCAATGTTGCTTATTCGACCGCTGCTGTATGCGCTGAGTCGCCGCCGCAACATCTCACGCAGATCGTCGGATTTCCAGTTCAACTCATGCGTCAAGACTCGATCAGGTCTGCCCCCGTCGTCAAGGAAACTCTGTCGGATTTGGTCCCACAGGAAGAACTTGAAGCCAACCCCAGGCGTTTCTAGGAACGGCAGGTTGATAAGTAGTTCCCGTACAAGTTGCCAGCAAGCCTGGGCGTTTTGCGACGTCTGGGGCAGTTCGTCAACGCGATCTACGAGTATGTACGTTGAGCTGAACCCAACACTCTTGACGGTAGAAAGGAGCTGCTCAAACAAGTACCGTAAGGAGTCGGGGCGGCTGAGGCTTGCGGAGACTTCCGTAGGTATCGTCAGGTCGTCAAGCTTGACTTTCTTCAGAAGTACAGTAATCGCGTTGCCGACCACGCCACCGTAACGAGCCCAAAACTCCGAGCCTTTGTCTTTGAGTGTCTTAACGGACCCAAGCGCGGTGGCGTATTCCTGCTGGGTTAGGCTTCCGAGCATCTCCCGCGCGCAATGCAGCAGGACCTGCCTTTCGTGCTTGGTTATATGCTTCACTCTTTCTGGCGTCTCGTCCAAGATCGCCAGTAAGGCCAGCGTTAGTCGCGTGATTAGCTGCTGAAGATGGTAGTCAAGATCGGCGTCAGCAAGCATGCGGCGAGACGAGATGCCAAACTCGTCGTATGTGATACAGAGAAAATCCTGGTTGGTGCGGCTGCGTGCCTCGACTGACAGACGTTGCGCCGTCTTTCCCGTGCCACGAGGGGCGAAGACTGCTACGGGTCGTGGGTTCTGCGGGTCGCCAAGAACCGCGCTGAAGAACGGTGGGGGCACAAAATACTCGTCAAGCAGCGGCTCGGAATCTGAGTTCGTCAGCTCAAATGGATCAGCCTGAAACCCGAACAGATCAAGGAACGGATCAATCCGGGTCCCGCCCGCAACCGTGCTCATCGGCCGACTCTAGGGGACTACCGCGCCGAGTGGCTGCATGCCGTCCCAGACTGGCCGTTACGAATCGGCGTCTTCCCGAACTCTTGGGAGTCGGCGTCTTAGACGTACACGCGCTCGCATGTCGACAGGTGGCCGATCTAAGAGGCGACAAGCTCCGTGGCTAGGACCGCTCCTTGTAGTCGACGGACGAGTGCGGCGGCAGCCGGACCATCTGCGCCAAGCACGCCCTCGTCCACGAGTGCGAGGACGCGACGCAGCAACTCGGCTGCCTCGGCCACGTCTTCGTCGCGCATGGCGGCAGCCTAAGCCGGGTGGTCGCCATGGACCGCCGCACACAGAGCGGGCTGTGACGCTCCCGTCCAACCGAGCCCGGCGCGCGAAGGCGCGGTGCCAACGTGAATGGCCGCTCTATTAGTCGGCCGAACTAGCCGCGTTGCTCATCGAGGCTGCTAGCGGCTCGTGCGGCTCGTCGACAGACAGCTAAATCGGACGAGGTTGGGCGACCGCGCGTGAACGAAAAATATTTCGCCTGCGGCTCGGATGCGTGTCAGCCTTGCCCCATGGACGTACTAGCCGGGCACTACGCAAACGGCTGTGAGGACACGCGCCTCATCAGGTCTGGTCACGGACGTTTGGAATACCTGCGCACTCAGGAACTGGTGCGTAGGCACATAAGGCGACCTCCTGCCCGGATCGCGGACGTGGGCGGTGGAACCGGCGTCCACGCTCGTTGGCTAGCCAACGACGGATTCGCAGTCCACGTCATTGATCCCGTCGACGTGCACGTCGCAATGTCAGCCACTATCCCCGGAGTCACAGCCGAACTTGGCGATGCGCGCGAGCTTGCTCATCCCGACGACTCCTTCGACGCGGTGCTGCTTCTCGGCCCCCTCTACCACCTTGTCGGAGCGGGCGATCGGCAGCGGGCGCTTCGCGAGTGCAAGCGGGTCTTGCGACCCCAAGGTCTTCTCGTCGCGGCGGCGATAAGTCGGTACATGTCACTGTTGGAAAATGGTCTGAATGGTCCGCTCGCGGAACAGACGGTCCGCAGCATTGAGTCGGTTATGAGGACTGGGGAACACGATGGTCACGTCGGCTTCGTAGAGAGTCACGCGCACACCGGCGACGAGCTTCGTAAAGAGGTGGAGGCATCGGGCTTCGATGACGTCACCGTCTACGGAGTCGAAGGTCCCGTCTGGGCCACGCTCGACGCTATCGGAGCCACCCCTGGCAGTAGTGCGGAGGACGCCGCTCTGCGATCCGCGCGCCTAGTCGAACAGGACTCACGTGTGATGGACGTCAGCGCGCACCTGCTAGCAGTTTGCCGGGCGTGACAGTCCCGCGAGGCACGTCCGTTGATCGCATGCCGCCGGAAGCCCCACAGGCCCCGTCTAGTCCGTCGATGGCCGGTAGCCAAAGACGGCAGCTGCATAACCGTCCTTGGGACCGAGCGGCGGAAGCCCGGCCTCGGACGGAGCTCATTCACCCGGCTCGGTGATGGTGAAGGGCATCACCGGGCTCCACAGACGGCGTCCGTCACTCAGGGAGATTTCGGTTTTGAGCGTCCACTGTCCCGGCGGGACGGTGTAGCCCAGGTCCGCTTCAAAGCTGGCGGTGCCAAGTCCCAGGGGAATTCGGACGCGTTTCCCGTACATGAGCGGGAACGTGATGAGCGGCATACCCATCGCCCCGACGAAGCCGCCGACGATGCGCCCGTCGACCGGGTCAGTAACGAATGCGTCAAGTGCGCCGTTTGTGTTCACTTTCACCGGCTCCCGCATTGCGTTAGTGAGCACTACTGCATGGGTCACGCTTGCACCGGATGGAACGGTGAGCGGACCGTCCAGCTGACGGCGGAAGTCGCGGTGCTAGTCGGCAGTGGACAGCTCGGGATAGGGCCAAAAGCGAAGCGGTCGTGCGTTCGGGTCAGGGTATGAAAACAAGCCAACCTGTAGCTGTACGGCGTCACCAAAGCGTCGGTGCAGGTCCCTGGCGACTGAGAGTGCGGAGGCGTCCAAGCGCACCTGAAACGGCTGACCGGGCCATTTAGTGCGATGCGAGTACCCCTGGATCGGGAACGACGGGTGCGCAATAAGGGCATCAAGCGTTGCCTGAATCTCGTCAGCTTGGCTCACTCGCCAGCCTCCCTTCGGGGCAGGATGGGTCGATGGGAACGCTCAATATCAGGCGAGCTGAAAACTACTTTGGGTCAGCCCGGCGTCTGATTATCTACGTCGATGGAGCCAAGGTCGCGAAGCTCCGTTTGCACGACGTGGTGAGCCTAGAGCTACCTAACGGGAAGCACACGGTGCGCGCCCGGATGGACTGGGTGACGTGCCGAGCTCTGTCCGTAGAGGTCAGCGACGAGCTGATTCGCCGGGTGGAGTTGTCGCTGCCCATGCACCGACTGCCGCTCGCATTCCTAACTCCGTGGTGGGGCTACGCGGCTCGCGAGGTGTGAGTCTAAGCAGTAGTAGGCACCTGTCGCTGTGTTCCGAACGGGGACGGCAGACGCCATCCGTTGCGCATCAGACTTCGTCCAGTGCAAGCGGCGGAAGCCCGGCGTCGCGTCGGAACTCGTTCAGCAACCGGAGATTCTCAGACTCGTCATCCGAGCTCGGCAGGATGTGAAAGATCAGGGGCTGATTCTGCGCTGCGTCGGTCACGGTGGCCTCAGCGCCGCCACCAGCGGGCTCTTCATCGTGGTCCATAGGCGTCCAGTACAACACCGGCCCGTGACAAGGTCCTCTGTCGCTATCGCCCGCGAAGGCGGAGGGAGCAATATCCGCCTCCCTACCCTGGGTGCGTGGTCAATCAGTCGTACGGGCTCGGGATGCTCTCCAACAGCTGGGAGCTGCACATCTTGGACGGCGAGCAGTCGCTATGCGGCCTGACCGGGGACTGGTGGGCCGTCATGGAGTTCCGTCGCGAGCGGCTTTGCGGTAGATGCGTCGAAGTAATGGGCAACGACGGCTGAGCTCGCTCACGCTTCCGTGAGCTGCGTAAGCGCACCCGTATGCGTCAACGCGAGAACCGGCGGCTTCGGGTCTACTGTCAGCTCGTGATCACGGCACCGGAGATGGACGTAACGCTCAAATCGCGTCCTCCGCGACGCTGGGAACCCCAAGGCGTCGTGCTCGCCTGCGTAATCGTGGGCGCTGTCGTCGGCGTACCGCTTGCCCTCGTGGGATACCGACACAGCTGGGCCTGGGGCTACGCGGGCGTGATCGTCATAGCCGCCGGAATCGTCATCGGACTCGTTGCTGCGCTGCTTTTGCGCCTTGTTCGTCGCGAGCTGAAGCTCAGCCACGTCGTCGTCTCCGCGATCGTGGTGGCCTGGATCGTCAGCTCGGTGCAGGGCACGTTGACCAATCACTTCCGACGCGTTCCTGATTACACCTACTTCGCCGGTTTCAGCACCGGCCAAGGTCTAGGCCAGAGCAAGGCGTCGCTGACGGCCGCGACGGCTCAGTGCCAACAAGTTGCTTCGGTGACCACCGATCGGGACCAGAGAACAGCCCCGGCGCGCTACCTCGCTGGCTGTCTCGCAGGTTGGCGCTACCAAGACGCGCATCCGACCGCCCAGCTCAATGCGGTTGACCTGAATAATCCACCAGCCGACCTGAACATTCCGACCATCCGAGCGAACTAGCCGCGCGGACTCGTCTTCGGCCGGGAGCGGGATGAGCATTTTTGTTCTCGGACGGTGGGCGGCGGCCGAGCCCGGCGTCAGTCTGGTCTTCCGTGGTGGTCGTAGTCCTGCTACGCGTGCGGCACGGGCTGCCTACGAACGCTTAGTTGTTCGCGAGGCTGACTGGGTGTTTGGTTCGTGCCTCCGCTTTTACCGTGCGTTCAGGACATTGCCTGGGTAATCATGGCCTTTACAAGCGCCCGCTGAGACAGGGCGGCGGCCTGCACTTGAATCGTCCCGCCCTCGGCTAGTTCGACGGCACGGTCGGCGTCGATCAAGGCCGATCGCGCGAAGGCGAGACACTCATCGGGCAGGCCACGGTGTAGAGCGGCGGCAAGGGCGGACATTTCCGGGTCGGGATGAATCACGCCTTGATCGTGACATGCGCCGCCGTACACGAGTCACATCGGCAGCCGTAGCGTCACGCATGGCCGGGACCCGCTAGGAGCGGACGCTATCGGGCCGAGCGCCTCGTTGAAATGTGTCCGGCCTCCCGTGGATTCGCCCGGCAGCAGTGCCTCGCGAAGCGAGAATCTCGATTGCTTGCGGAAGCACCCGCGTCTACCTTGGCCGAATGTCGCGCCGCATGGACACCGGGACAGCTGAGTCTGACTCTGTCGACGCCGTAGTTCGCCTCTGGAACGAGGACGAGGGATGGGGTGTCCTGGACTCGCTCGACACGCCGGGTGGCTGCTGGACGCACTGGTCGCGTATCGAGATGGACGGCTTCAAAGCACTGACCGCCGGACAGCACGTCCGGCTGCACGCGGAGTCGCCTGGGCAGGATGACTTCCCCTACCGGGCTGTGCGGGTAGTGCCGTAACCGCTTAGAGACGGAAGGGAGCGTTGAAGCGGTGTCCGGGTGCCAGCGATGCGCCGCCAGTGTCGGCACGACAATCGCATCGCCTGCACACCGCTACAACGGGTGCGGTAGGCGTTTCATCAGCTGGATAGGAGCAAGCGTGCAGGTTGTGCCCGAGGGTCCCGACCAGGACCGGATACGTGCGCAGATGTTGCAACGGATGCGCGAGCATGAACAGGAGGTCCTTGGCCGCCGACCGGTGTTTGGGTTGGAGTCCAGTGCGCTGGGGCCTGGTTTCTGGGCGAGGTCCGATAGCCAAAGTGTCACCCTCTTCTTCGGGGAGACAGCGAGCCCGTCCGGTCCGCTGGTGTCGGTCACCACGTTCGGTGGGAAAGCGATAGAAGCGCGTACGGTGAACGTCCAGTTACTGATGGACGACGAACACGACCGCATTCGGGACCATGCGCACGTTGATGACCCACCGTGGACGAACGCCGTTGCCGTGGACGGCGAGATCGTCGTCGACGGCCGCCTCCGAAGAGCGCGCATCTATCAGGACGACGTGCTGACAGCCGCCGTAATCCTGCTGCCTGAAGCAACGGTCATCGCGGTCGCACGGGGCTTGCCGGTGACGCAGCTGAAGTTGGTCGCAGTGGCGGACTTACAGCCGTTCCTCGACCGCCGTAAGGACTGGATTGCTCAACGGGCGAGCGTTGAAGCTGGCGTACCGCCCGAGCAGATGGACCTGCCCCCGGCGAACGGGGTGCAAGCCCATCGCTTGCTTATTGAGCAAACCGTCGCTGTCTCGGCAGCTGCCATACAGCGGGTCACCCGCCGCGCGATTGCCGAGCGGGGTGACGTCAAACTTCCTGAACCAGTCAGGACCAGCCGCGCGTCTAACAGGGCGGTGATCTGGGAATCGGCGCTGCGCGCTCAGATGCATTTAGCAGGTCAAGACCGGGCGTCCGCCAACGAAGCCATCACCTCCCTCGCCAACCACATGAGTCGGCTGTCCAGATCGGTGCCATGGTGGGACTACCCTGCGGTCCGCTTCGCTGCAATCGAGGAAAGCATCGGGTATACAGTCTTCGCCGCCCCGGTCGCCAGTACCCCGGCCCAACAAGCATGGCAAGAAGCGTGGCAGGCCCAAGCCGTACCCGTCGAAGCGTGGCTAACGGCTTGGACCCAGTGGGAGCACGCGCGCGGCGGCTAGCGCATCAGCTTGGTCATAGCAACCAAGCAGAGACGGGACGCGTCTAAGCCATCATGCGAACTGACCAAGGGCGGAAGTTGTTGCTGGCCGCGATCGTCCTCGTGGCTGGGTGTAGGACGGCTACCGCCGCAACGTCCTCCCCGGTGGTCAGGGACAGTGCCATCTCCTCACCACCGGCGACTCGCCACAGCTCGTCATGCGGTAGCACGGTGCTGAAGGCGGTGGTGGGTCAGGCGGTGACACCTCTTCTGAGCTGTGCGGCTCTGGCAGGCGGCGTTCCGCTGCCCGTTGTCCGGCTGGCTCCGGGCGAGGTGCTGACTGTCCGCCACGCAGAGCCGAACGCGCACATCTCGCTGTCTGTGGTCGATCCGGCCCATTTGATCTTCATCGACGGACTCCGGGTAAGTATTCGGCGTCCGGGAACCGCCGTTGTAATGATCACCGGCTGGCCGTGTTTCGGCGTTGCAGCTCAGCCGACAACCTGCCCGCTGCTGCGCGTCGTCGCCAGTAAGGACAGCGCAGCTCATCTACTACCGACGTCGGCGGGATGAGCACCAAGCCATGGGAAGCCCGCAGGGCTGGATCGCTGCATACCGGCGGCGCGTTCGGCGGAGCTGCGTATCTGCGAATCGACCAGGGCGTCGTCTCAGTTCATCCGACCCGCTGGGCAGGAGCGGGTCCCGTTCCGCCGGTCCCACCTCCGCAGCTGCCCATCGTCCACGTCGGCAGGAATGTCGATGTGTTCCACGCTCGGTGGATGGGCAACGGCAGCGTCCTGGTCGCAGCGGCTGAGCGCACGTACGTCGTGACTTTGTCCTCATGGCGCACCATCGAGCGGGAGGTCATCCCCGCAATGCGGGCTGCTGGTCTGACGGTGACGGTGCGCACGACCCGATTCCGCTACGGGACCGATCTCGCTGCTGCCAGGTTCTTCCCCGGGCTCATCAAGCCGGACGGCCGGTCGGCTGACGACCAGTAAGTCATCACCGAGGAGGCACGGCCGTGCAGCTGAACGGAGCAGTGATCGTGCCTGCGCTGAGCGTGGTCTGCGGCTGCTCATCGAGCGTGCAGACTCGGTCCCTGCCACCGGGCAGTCCAAGAATCCCGGCGAGCTCGGCCGCCACGAGCTTGGTGTCCGCCAGCTCGACTCCAACGCCGAGCTCGGGAGCGGTTAGTGGCCGTCCCGTGTTGAGCGCACCGATGTTCTTCGCCGACTTCGCCATCCGACCGGTCGGCCCGATTTACAAGGAAATCCAGCTCAGGAACATTCCCGCTGATGGCACGAACCGGAGGACCTTCGTCGGGTTTCATCCAAGCTCGGACCCGATCGAAGTGGAGGTGATCGGCATGCCGCCGGGGGGAGTGATACCGGCGCGCTCCGGTGACTCCGAAGGGATCGTCAATGGCACCTGTACCGAGCTCGATGCGTCGAAGCAGGTCGCGGCTCCGATCCGTGGGGCTGACGGAGCTACCCACGTGAGCATGGTCTTTCGTGGGACGTGGCCGAACATCGTCGTGGTCAAGAGGTTCGACGTCTTCTACGTGGCCGTCGACAACCACGCCCTTGTTGGGGAGGGTCGACGCTCGTCCAAGCCGAACAATGAGGACGAGCAACGTCAAAATCCAGTACCCCGAGCTCTTGCCGAGAACGTAGGACCCGTCGCCGTCCACCAGGTGGAATGGTTTCATGATCGTGCCTTCTTCTGCTGTCGGGCGTCCGCGTTGAATTTCATCAACACCTCGGCCGGAGAAAGGTTTATCGGAAACGTCCCCACCCACAATACCGGTCAAAACCAAGGCTGAGGAAAAACTTCACCCATGATTTCGGCCGTGGGCATGTGCTAACTTCTAGTTACCCTGAAAATACCCCGCTAGCTCATGCTTCATCAGCAAAGACCAGGGCCAAGAACTTGCTGTAGTAACACTCACAGGTAAAGAACACACTGTAAGCATCAGCAAGTGCTGGAAGATGTTTCTTCAAGGCTGTACCACAACTGCACAGCTGGTCCAGATTCTGGACAGAGCTCTCCCCGTGGGCTGATCCAGGAGGAAAGCCTCAACGTGAGCTTTACTGATGGTGTGTACCTGTGCGCATTAGTGAAGAACACCGGCCCGGGCTTCGTACCCGCTGCGCGGGCTTTTGCGAGGGAGGCATGAGCACGCTACGCTATAAAAGCAACTCAAATGATCTTTGATTCCAACTCGTACATATGCACTATCTTCACGACGCTTCGACAACGAAGATGCGGATTTGCCATTTCTGCTCTGGCCCGGTAATGTGGTTGTCACGAGTTCGGCGGTGCACTTTCCGAGGTATTGCATTTGTGGTTACCGCTGCCGGGCCGTCACGTTGGGGCCGAATCGGAAGTTGAACGAGAACTTCCCGGCCATCAGATAACGCTTCATCGCAGGTCGAGGGTGTGACTGCTCCGGCCAGCAACATGCAACTTGTCAATACCCATAGTGAGGTTTTACCCCGGCGGAAGAAGTGGCCCTCAGCGGCGGTCTGGGGGCCGTATGCGGCCTTCCTCGTCACCGTCGAGCCCGCCATCCAGGATGTGATGGGCCGATCAAAGGTGACGAGAGGTCATGTCGTTTTGGGACGCCACACTACTCAGCTTGGGACAGCCATCCCGCCGCTCGGCTCCTGGCAGCGGAAGCCGTAGGCCGACATGGCATCGAGCAGCAAGGCGTTCATGCGCGGCAGGACCGTAGCTAGCCGATCACGCATGTCCCGCCGTCCTCGATTCTGCGGCAGCTGCACGGTCACGTACGCCTCCAAGAAGCTGAGGAAGGCTGTGAAGATGCGGACGACGTCTGCGTCGTCGTACAGCTCGTGAGCTTCGGCAAGGGTCATGTTCGTGTCGCGCAGGAACCGGCGAATGAGGTCGTTCTTGTGCACACCATCGAGAGCGGTGAACTGCGCGACGCGCAGGGAGTCGGCCTGTGTCGCTGATGGCGCAGTCCACGCCGCGAACTGGTCGGCGCGCGAGCCTTGAACTTTTGCTGAGCGGTGATCCGGCCCGGTCAGCGTTGCTATCTGCGTTGTGGCGGCCGAAGTCGTCTCTCCGTTCCGGTCGAGATTCTGACCCGGCCCCGGGGTGCAGGCGACAACCATCAAGTCCCCGGCCGGTTCAGGGGAGGCGTCCAGCACCCGAGCAGCAGTTCTCGGTGCGTTGTCCTCACCTACCAGCTCTCCGGGGTTGGCGATCTTTCCGGCAGCTTCGTCGGCGCGGACGCGCTTGCGCTCGCGCGTACGCGGCCCTCCACCGCCGGTCGGCCGGTCATGGACCGGACGTGGGCGCTCATTCCAGGGGATCGGGGGCAGCATGTCCGGCGTGATCGCCATGCCTGGGTGGAGCTCGGGCAGGTCGTACTGGTGCTTCACCGCCGTCCAGGTCGATCGGTACTTGGTGATCGTCTGACGGCTCGTCAGTCCACGAATGCCCAGCGCTGAGAAAGCGCTGATCGACATGGGTAGCTGTCCAGATGTGGACAGGCGACGCGGAGCCGGGTCCGTGCAGGCGTAAAGGATGGCGCTCAGTCGCCACTCGCTGGCGCTGAGCACCTGTTGCAGGGCGGTGCATGTGGTCGTCAGCTCGTCTGTGGTGGTGGGGATGCGGTCGGGCACCGTGCGGACCTTGGCACGTTCATAACGCGCGAGCAAGTAGTCACTCCGCCTGTTTTAGTGGAGCTGACCTGCGGGTTTGCCACTTGCGCGGACGTCCGAAGGCGGGCATGCTCGGTGTCAGCAGTCAGCGCCTCGGCCAGCAAGAGCCAGGCTCAACGAGGACTCGTTGATGCATCGCGGTCGGCGCGCTCGGCGTTCCGCTCAGCCAGCGGGGATCGAGCGCCAAGCAGTGGTAGTCGCTGAGCTCTCGGTCACGTCCTGTCATCTGGTCTTGCCGTGAGTTGTCGTGCCCTCCCACCCGGCGTGCCGCCAGGCGAGGACGACTTTGTAGAGAATTGGAGATCGACATGACACGTGTCGAAGTCGCGCGCCCGCGCTTCAAGCGGACCAGCCAGGACGTCAGCACCCAGCGCCTGGGCGGCAGAACGCGCATGTGCGACTACGGACAGACGTGCGGCATCGCGTACGGCAACTGGGAACAGCGCAACTGTTTTAGGCGCGGTCACCAGAGCCGCGTGCGTTCTGGCAAGCGCTGATGCGAGCGGAAGGCCGCGTAATGGACCAGGACGAGTTCATTCTTCGGGCCGTCGCCATCAGTAACCGTGTGGGACTCGGTGAGTTGCGCGAGCTCATCGACGCGGAGGTGCAGGTCACAGCTGCGCTCGTGGCTGGGGTCCACGTCACCGAGGTACGTGAAGCGCTGACTGACCTGTGCAGCAAGGCGACGTTGCTGAACCTCGCTTGCACGAGCGCGATCTTGGATGAGGGGGACGCGTGATGGCGGAAGACGAGAGCACCTGGTTCATCAACGAGGTGCTGCTGCCCGTTCGACGCGACCCCGGACTGATCGGTTCGATGAGCGACGAGCTGCTGATGGGTGCCTTCGACGCGCTGCTGATAGAGGTCGCCCAGAACGAGGTCTACGCCGACAGTGCGCGGTCGCGCGGCGTGGAGCCGGACGCCGCCGTCTTGGATCGCACGTACGGCGAGCTTCGTGAGCAGCTGGTGGGCGAAATGACCCGACGCAACACCGGGCGGGCGTAATGGACGACCTGATCCAGCCCCGCTCGCCTCGGGACGGCGACGAGCCGGACTGGGATGGGCTGTTCGCCCTGCTGAACGAGCTGCCGCACCTGGCAGATGAGCTCTGATGGCGCTCCCGATGCGTCCCAAAAAGCGCGTCATCGACGGCACGCTTCGGTACATCCCCACCGTACGCCGACCTCCCACCGCCGACTTTCCAGCAGGCCAGCTGTGGGAGGGCAGCAAAAAAATCTTCACGCTGAAGGAGTGCAACGCCGAGATGAAGCGGATGTACGCCGAAGCATGGGCGGATGTCGGCAAGCCACAAAGTGAGATGACCTTGGGTGAGTTCATGGACGCCGACCTGGCCGAGCGCCCGCGCTTCGCCAAGACCAAGATGGTGTACGGCGACCGGATCAAAGTCTTGAAGCGCATCTGCGGTGACGTGCCGCTGGCTCACATCGACGTGACCACCTCACGACGCATCCACGCACTTATCCTGCGGGAGCCGAACGCGAAGAAGCCGACCCAGACCTACGCGCGGCGGACTCAGATCGGACTCTGGCGTCAGTACTGCATGACGATCGGATTTGCAGCTGAGCGCGGGCTGCTCAATCACGCGCAGCAGCCCTGGCTGCCCAAGCTGGGCAAGGGTGACTGGCCGAAGGAACGAGCTCAGGAGTCCGACCGGCTGCTGTACATCGAGCTCGACGCGCACGACAAGTTCCTAGCCACGGTCAAAGCGGCCACGGACAAGTCGGGTCGCACCGATCTTTACCTGATCACCTGGCTGGTGTTCGATGGCGGTCCACGCCTGGGGGAGGTGCGCGCGCTCGCTCCGACCGCGTTTGAACCGCTGTCTAACACGTTGGTAATCAACTCCACCGCGACCGAGGTCCCTGGCGGATGGGCGGTCGGTTCACCGAAGTCCGGGAACGACCGGCGCATTCAGCTCTCGGCCGAGCTCGGCAAGGAACTCCGGGCCTGGATTCGGTCGCTGCCGTCAGAGTCGAAGTTGATGTTTCCCGGTCCACGGGGCCGGATGCACTCGCCGAACAACCTTCGCGAGTACTGGAAGCGGTGGGCCAAAGACGCCGGGATTGGTCACATCAGCCCACACACTGGTCGGCACGTCGCGGCCACGAACCTGCTCCAAGCGGGCGTGAACCCGACAGTCGTGGCAAGCCAGATGGGGCACGGGATCGGGTCCCTCAACGCGTACTACTCCCACATCCCGGCGAGCGCTCTGGCTGAGGCGCAGCAGATGCGAGCGCTCTACGAGGATGCGAAGCGGTCCAAAACCGAGGGCCAGGCCCTCGGCGACACGAACGACGGGACGGCCGAGCTCGGACCGTAATGGGTTTAACCGACACCCGCATGCATTTCCCAGACGAGGATTTCGGCGGAGTCGATAGCTGTAATCCGTTGTCCACCAGTTGCGGTGAAACGAACTGCATCCCCGACGTTCAGGACGCCCGCGCCTTCCAGCTCCACGGACCCCACCGGCACGAAGACGTGCAGGTAGGGAGCTTGGGGCAGCTCTACAGACTGGCCTGGACTCAGCCGGGCCACATGGAGAGCGGCGTGCTTGTTGTGAATACGAATCGCCGCCGCGTCGGCTCGACCCGACGCAATAGGAATGAGGCCACCGGCAAGGGCATCAGCATTTATTTCGCTTTGCTCGTAACCGGGGGTGATGCCGTTCTCGTCGGGCAGCACCCACATCTGCACGAAGTGCACGGGCTCGTCGTGCGCGGTGCTGCCGTCGAGGCGCCAGGAGTCGTTCTTCTCCGAGTGCAGGATGCCCCGGCCGGCGCTCATGCGCTGGGCGAGACCCGGATAGATGACGCCGGACGTGCCGATCGAGTCCTGGTGCACGAGCGAGCCGCCCAGCACCCAGGTGACGATCTCCATGTCGCGGTGCGGATGGGTGTCGAACCCGGTGCCGGCCGCGACGGTGTCGTCGTTGTTGACGAGCAGCACGCCGTGGTGGGTGTTGCCGGCCTCGTAGTGGCCGCCGAACGAGA
This sequence comes from Frankiaceae bacterium, assembly GCA_965199805.1. Taxonomy (GTDB): domain Bacteria; phylum Actinomycetota; class Actinomycetes; order Frankiales; family Frankiaceae; genus DATAZK01. The sequence continues at coordinate 164,058 of CBDATO010000003.1, forward strand.
ACGAGTGCTTGGAGTCGAGCCAGCCGATGCGGGTCTTCGCCCGCTCACCGGCCGGCCGGATCTCCACGCGGGGGACGTCGAGCGTGGAAGTGGTGCTCATGGGGTGTCCTTTCGGGTGGGACGGGCCGGCCGGGCGGGCGGGGTGCGTCAGCTAGGGCGAAGCGATGTGACAGTGGGGTCAGGCGGTCTTGATCGCGGAGATGTCGAACTCCAGCGTGATCTTCTCGCTGACGAGCACGCCACCGGTCTCGAGAGCGGCGTTGAACGTCACGCCGAAGTCGCTGCGGTTGATGACGGTCTTGCCCTCGAAGCCGACGCGGGTGTTGCCGAACGGGTCCTGGGCCTCACCCTGGAACTCGAAGGGCACGGTGACCGGCTTGGTCACGCCCTTGATGGTGAGGTCGCCGGAGAGCTCGAACGTGTCGTCGTCGGTCTGGCGGGCACCGGTCGACACGAAGGTGATGGTCGGGAACTCCTCCATCGCCAGGAAGTCGTTGCTGCGCAGGTGCTCGTCGCGCTGGCCGTTGCGGGTGTCGATGCTCTTGACCTGGATGGTGACGGTGGCGCTGGACGCGGCGGGGTTCGAGCCGTCGAGGACGGCGGTGCCGTCGAAGTCGCTGAAGGCGCCGCGGACCTTGGTCACCATGGCGTGGCGGGCGGTGAAGCCGATCGCGCTGTGCGCGGGGTCGATCGTGTAGGTGCCGGTGAGACGGGCGAGCTCGGGGGCAGCGGTGGTGGTCACGATTCGCTCCAGGGGTTCAGGTGGTGGATGATGTGTCATCTACTCTGGTGTGAGGAACATACATGACGCGTCATGCATTCCGGAAGGTGTGACAGTGACCGAAGAGGCCGCGTGGCTGACCGACGGCGAGCAGCGCACCTGGCGGGCGTTCCTCGCCCTTTACCGCGAGGTGATGGTGCGCAGCGGCCGCGAGATGCAGGCGGCATCGCAGTTGTCCGGTGCCGACTACGAGGTCCTGGTGACGCTCAGCGAGAGCGAGCAGGGTCGCCTGCGTCCCTATGAGCTCGTCGAGCAGCTGCAATGGGAGCAGAGCCGGCTCTCCCACCAGGTCCGTCGCATGGAGAGTCGCGGGCTGGTGGCTCGGGAGGACTGCCCGTCCGACGCCCGCGGCTCCGTCATCGCCCTGACCCCGCACGGCCGGGAGACCATCGAGGAGGCCGCGCCGCTGCACGTCGCGTCCGTCCGCCGGCTCGTCTTCGACCATCTGAGCGCGGAGCAGGTGGCCGCTCTCGAGGACGTGGCGACGACCGTGCTGGACGGGCTGGAGGCCGAGGAGCCGATCGCCGCCTGCCAGAGCGCCCGGCAGGCGCGCAGCGCGAACTAGCGGACCGCCTCGGACCGCACGTCGTACCGCTCGGTGTAGCCCGCGAACTCCTCGGCGAGGCCGTCGTAGGACCAGCCGAAGTCGGCCGGGTCGTAGCGGTGCCGGCCCCGCGCACCCTGCGGCCGCTCCTTGAGGAAGGCGAGCATCCGGCGGGCGTGCAGGTCGGTGACCTCCTCGCCGAAGGTCGCGTACAGCCGCGAGACCGCACCGACCGGGTCCTCCATCAGCTCCGCGTAGTGCAGGTGTGTGGCCCAGCCGGGCGCCGACTTGTCGTCCCATGCCGTCGCAGAGTTGAGCGCGTACGTCGCCTTGCGCTTCCACTCCTCGGCCGCCGGCTTGGGATCCTGGCGGGAGGTCTGCGGTCGCTGGCCGGCGTTCGCCAGGCTCGCCAGCGAGGTGATGACGGGGCCCGGGTCGCGATGGGTCCAGATCACCCGGGCGTCGGGGTACGCCGCGTACAGCGCGTCGAGGTGCCACAGGTGCATCGGGGTCTTCAGCACCCAGCGCTGCGTCGGCTGGGTCGACTGCAGGATCTGCAGCGTGAGCTTGTGCCACGCGTACGCGGGCGCCATGTCGGCGGTCTCCAGCCAGCGGGCATACGTGGGCACGTGCGCCGTGATCTCGAGCGACAGGCTGCGCATCTCGTACATGAACAGGGTGAGGCACTCCTGCGCGAGGGTGGCGCCGAACGGGTAGATCGCGCCCATGGCCGGGTTGAGCTTGGTCATGCCGGCGAGGTCCTTGGCCGCCTGCCGGATGCGCGGGTCCTCGTCCGCCGACTCCAGCGGCGCCGGGGGGATGGGCCGCGCCGACTCCCACATCCGCAGGGTGCGGGTCATCGGGTCGAGCGCCAGCAGGTTCGACAGGATCGTCGTCCCGGTACGGGGGAGGCCGGCGATCACCCAGGGGCTGGGCACCGTCTCCTGCCGCACCTCGGGGTGCCGGTTGGCCCAGTCCTGCAGCTTCAGCCGATTGGCCAGCGTGCCGGCCACCATCTTGCTGATCATGATGCGGCCGAAGGTGGTGAGCTCCGCCTCCTGCTCGCACGACTGCAGGTAGACGCGTAGCGGCTCGCGGAAGCTGTCGCCGCCGAAGTCACGTGAGCCGGCCTGCTTGATCGCCGCGGCCTCGATGGCCTCCGGGTCGAGCGACGGCCGATCGACCCCGAGCCGGCGCAGCCGGGAGCCGATGGCGTTCACCGCGAGCAGCGGCTTGCTGCGCAGCTCGCCGTCGCGCCAGGTGAATTCCTGCTGGCTCAGATCTGTGCTCACGCGGTTGGCCTCTCGCCCGTCGGGAGTGACGTGGATCACCGGCAGATTACGGCGTCATCCGGGCCGCCGTAGACCGACCCCGAAATGCCGCGGCGGAAGCCTTCGTTCGGCCGCCTGATGCGGCAGAGTGGCCGTCATGTCCGACGAGCGCCGCCCGGTGATCCTGGCGGTCGACGGCAACTCCCTGGTGCACCGGACCTACCACGCGGCGGCAGCGTCGGCGTCGGTCACGACCGGCCAGGGGGAGGCGCTGTGGGCCGTCCGCGGGCTGCTCGGCCAGCTGGTCGCCGGCGTCGAACGGGTGGGCGCCGACGCGGTGATCGTCGGCTTCGACGACCCGGACGCCAGCGAGCGGCGCGTGCAGTGGCCGCAGTACAAGGAGCAGCGCGGCGAGAAGGCCCAGTGCCTGGTCGACCAGCTGCTGCTCGCGGCCGAGGCCCTCCGGCAGCTGGGCGTCGCGGTGTGCGTGCCGACGGGGCTCGAGGCCGACGACGTGCTGGCCTCGACTGCGGCCTACGCCCCCACCGTGGGTGCCAGCACCGTGATCATGACGTCCGACCGTGACTCGTTCGCGCTGATCGACGAGCACACCAGCGTGCTGCGCATCTTGAACGGCGGGGTCGAGGCGTCGCCGGTGCTCACGCCGGCCCGGCTTCCCCTGATGATCGGCATCGACGGGTCGCAGTACCGCGATTACGCCGCGCTGCGCGGCGATCCTTCCGACAACCTTCCCGGCGTGCACGGCATCGGCCCCAAGACGGCGTCGAAGCTGCTCTGCGCGCTCGGCTCGGCCCAGGCGGCGTTCGACGACCTCGACGCCGGCGGCTCCCGGGTCGAGGACGCGATCGGCAAGGCGGCCGCCCGGCGGCTCGCCGCTCCCGGCGCCCGCGAGGCGTGGGCGCTCAACTGTGCCGTGATGACCATGCGCACAGACCTCGCGGTCGGCCTCGACCTCGCCGGGCGCACCGGCCCCGGTCTGCTGCCACTGGACGGCGACGACGTGCGCCGGGCCTACCGCCGGGTCGGCCTGGTCTACAGCCTGGGTACGGCGCTGCGCGTGCTGACCGGCGCCGAGGCCGACGTCTCGGTGCCCGAGCAGACCGGACACCGCCAGCCGGCCCGTTCCGAGGCCGGGGAGCCGTCGGAGCCCGACTGGCGTCCGCACAGCTCGGGTCGGCCGCAGCGCTTCCCCCGGTTGCGCAAGCCGGAGCCCGCCGTGGTGCAGCTCTCGCTGTTCGCCTGAAATATTTCGCGCTCGTCAAGTGTCGGTCCTTTGAGTGACCGAATTGTCCATGCTGACGTCTGTGCGCAAGCGAGCCGAGACGTTCAACCAGAAGATCGCCGTCAGCGTCGTGTTCGTCGCCGCGATGTTCATGAACATCATCGACATCACGATCGTCAACGTCGCTTTGCCGTCGATCGGCCGCGACTTCGGCGCGACGGTGGCCTCGGTCGGTGCGGTCTCGGTCGCGTATCTGGTGGCGCTCGCCGTGGTCATCCCCGCGTCGGGCTGGCTGGGTGACCGCTTCGGCTACCGCAAGGTGCTGCTGACGGCGATCGTCATCTTCACCCTTGCCTCGGCGCTGTGCGGCCTCGCGCAGAACCTGCCGCAGCTCGTCGGCTTCCGGGTGCTGCAGGGAATCGGGGGCGGCATGCTCACCCCGGTCGGTATGGCCCTGCTGTACCGCACCTTCCCGCCGGCCGAGCGGGTACGGGCGTCCAGCATCCTCACCATCCCGACCACGCTGGCGCCGGCGATCGGCCCGGTCATCGGGGGAGTGCTGGTCACCGGCCTGTCGTGGCAGTGGGTCTTCCTGGTCAACCTGCCGATCGGCGCCGCGGCCCTGATCTTCGGCCTGATCTTCCTGCACGAGCAGGAGACCGACCCGGCGGGCCGCTTCGACCGCTTGGGCTTCGTGTTGTCGGGCGTCGGCTTCGCCGCGCTCATGTACGGCATCAGCGAGGGCGGCGGCAGCGGCTGGACCCAGCCGAAGATCCTGGTCGCGCTGCTGCTCGGCGTCGTACTGATCACCGTGCTCGTGCCGCAGCAGCTGCGCAGCAGTAGCCCGCTGCTCAACCTGCGGCTGTACACCAACCGGCTCTTCCGCTCCACGACGGCGGTCACGTTCCTCGCGACCGGCGCCTTCCTCGGGATGCTGTACGTCATCGCCCTGTTCTTCCAGGACGGGCTCGGCCTGTCGGCGCTCGACTCCGGGCTGTCGACCTTCCCGGAGGCCTTCGGGGTCATGCTCGGCGCCCAGGTGGCGGCGCGCTTCCTCTACCCGACCTTCGGGCCCCGCCGGGTCATCACCGGTGGCCTGCTCGCCCTGGCCGCCACCATGCTGCTGCTGACCCAGATCGCCGGCCGTGACCAGCTCTGGCAGATGCGGGGCCTGATGTTCGTCCTCGGCTTCTGCATGGCCCACGTGATGGTGCCGTCGCAGGCGGCGAGCATGGCCCAGATCGACCGGGCGAGCACCGGCCGCGCCTCGACCCTGTTCAACGCGACCCGCCAGATCGGCAGCGCGACGGGCATCGCCGTGCTGGCGACCGTCATCTCCGCCGTCGGTTTCAGCCGCGGCGGCGTCATCGGCAGCTCGGCGAGCACCGATCTGACGGCCTACCACGTCGCCTTCGTCGTCTCGGCCTGCCTGGCCTTCGTCGCCGCGCTCTTCGCCCTCACCATCCGCGACGCGGACGCCGAGTCGACCCGGGTGGCCCGCCGAGGGCGGCCGAAGCGGGCGGCCGCGGAGCCGGAGCCGGTGCCCGCCGCCTGAAGCCGGCCGGTAATTCACCGGCGGTCTGTCACGCCGGGCCCGCTCATCTCGTCCGTCCTCCGTCGACCACACTGTCCACGGAGGTAGAAGATGCGTGTCCTCGTCGCCGGCGCCACCGGGGTGCTCGGACGCCCCCTGCTCGGCCTGCTCTCCTCGGTCGGGCACGAGGTCATCGCCCTCGGTCGCCCGGGCGGGCGCACCGCGGGGCTGGCAGGCCCGGGCGTCGAGGTGGCCCTGGCCGACCCGTTCGACCCGCAGGCGCTGCGTAAGGCACTGCGGAACACCCGGCCCGACGCGGTGGTCAACCACCTCACCGCGATCCCGCAGGAGATGAACCCGCGCCACGTGGCCCGCGACTTCGCGGTCACGAACCGGCTGCGTACCGAGGCCACGCAGTACCTCGTCGACGCCATGGATGCGGCCGGCGCCGCCCGGCTCATCAGCCAGAGCGTCGCCTTCGTCTACGACCCGACCGCCACCCCCCGGGGCGAGCTGGCGAACGAGGACGCGCCGCTGTGGGCCCGTCCCCATCCGTCCTTCGCGCCGAACATCGCCGCGATCGCCGCCCTCGAGCGGCTCACCGCTGACGCCGGCGGGCTCGCCCTGCGATTCGGCCAGGTCTACGGGCCGGGGTCCGCCGTCGCCGCCGACGGCTCGTTCACCACCATGATCCGGCGCGGCCGGCTGCCCCTCGTCGCCGGGGGACACGCCGTCTTCTCCTTCATCCATGCCGATGACGCGGCGACCGCGGTGGTCGCCGCGCTCGATCGCGATGTCAGGGGAGTCCTCAACGTCGTGGACGACCACCCGGTGGAGCTGGCCGAGTGGGTGCCCGAGGTGGCCCGGATGATCGGCGCGCGCGCCCCACGTCACGTCCCCGCCTTCGCGGCCCGGCTGCTGGCCGGACCCTGGGGGGTCGCGTTCATGACCGAGCTGCGCGGGGCCGACAACGCCCGGGCCAAGCTCCGGCTCGACTGGCGGCCCCGCTACGCGGACTGGCGTACCGGCTTCACCGCCGAGTTCGGCGCCGCGGGCCGGCCGCCGCTGGGCACGCTGCGATGAGCGACCCGACCGCCGTCTTCGAGGCGCACCGCCCGGCGCTCGTCGGGCTGGCGTACCGGCTGCTCGGCAGCATCTGGGATGCCGAGGACGTGGTGCAGGAGGCGTACCTGCGCTGGATGCGGGACGAGCGCGACGACGTACGCGATCCGAAGGCCTTCCTGGTACGGGTGGTGTCACGGCTGGCGCTCGACCACCTGCGCTCGGCGAAGGTGCGGCGCGAGAGCTACACCGGGCCCTGGCTGCCGGAGCCCGTCGCGACCGACGGCCTGGGCCCGCTGGAGACGGCGGAGCTGCGCGACAGCGTGTCGTTCGCCGCCGTGCACCTGCTGGAGCGGCTCACCCCGCCGGAGCGGGCGGTCGTCGTGCTGCGTGACGCCTTCGGCTGGGAGTACGACGAGATCGCCGAGGTGGTCGACCGGTCGGCGAGCACCTGCCGACAGCTGCGTCATCGGGCGCTCGAGCGGCTTCCGGGCGGGCAGGCGCGCTTCGTCGCCGATCGCCGCCAGCACGAGCGGCTGCTCACCGGCATCCTCGACGCCGCGGCGACCGGTGACCTCGACGGGCTGACCGCGCTGTTGCACGACGACGTCACCGCCTGGAGCGACGGCGGGGGCCGCGCCCGGGCGGCGCGGCGGCCCGTGGTCGGCCGCGACAAGGTGGCGAGCTTCGTCGTCGGGCTCGGCAGCCGGTATCCGGTGCTGGGGGTACGGGTGGCCGACGTCAACGGGCTGCCGGGTCTGCTGCTCACCGTGGACGGCGGCGTGATCTACGTCGGCATCCGCGTGGTGGACGACCGCATCAGCGACCTGTACGCGGTGCTCAACCCGGACAAGCTGCGGCGCGTGGAGGCCGGAGCCTGAGGGTCAGCGCGGACGTACGCCCACGTCAGCGGTGCAGGCCCAGCTCGCCGGCGAGGCGGCGCATCTGCAGCTCGAAGTGGCCCTCGAGATCGTTGACGACGTTGTGCAGGTGGCCGAAGAGCTCGAAGTTGATCAGTCCGATCACCTCGGCGTAAGCACCGAGGGCGCGGGCCAGCTGCCGGTCGTCGGCCTCGGTCGCGACGGCCCGGCGCAACCCGGAGAGGTCGCTGCGCAGCCGGCGTGACACGCCCTTGAGCGGCGGCCCGTCCGCCGGTGGTACGGCGCCGATGACGGCCAGGATCAGGACGGGCAGGCGACCGGCGGGGTCGATGGTGTCCTGCGGCGCCCGGTAGCCCGGCACGGGGCTGCCGTAGATGAGCGCGTACTCGTGCGGACGCTCGACGGCCCAGGCCCGGGTGGCGCGGGTGAGCGCGAGCCAGCGGCCGACGAGGTCACCGCGCCGGACGCCCTGCTCCGCGACCTCGACCGTCTCGCCCAGCGACGTGTACGCGTCGATGATCAGCCGGGTCAGCAGGTCGTCGCGGCTGGGGAAGTAGCGGTAGACCGCCGACGACACCATGTTCAGCTCGCGCGCCACCGCCCGGAGGGACAGGGCGGCTGCGCCCGACTCGGCCAGCTGCCGGCGGGCGATCTGCGTGATCTCGGTGGTGAGTTCGGCGCGTACGCGCTCCCGGGCCGTACGTGGAGCACCAGTCGTCATGAGGTGAGTGTGCTCTGCTTCCAGAGCACTGGCAAGAAATGAGAGCAGTGCTCTTGACAGTGGCCTCCCGCCCAGGCAAGGTTGGTCCTACCCGAGAGCGCCGCTCTCGAAGAAGAGCAGGAGTCCACATGAGCGAGCAGCGCTACCTCGAGCCCGGTTGGTTCACCCGCAACGTCTTCAACCGATCCGTCCGCCGGCTCACCCGGTGGGGGATCAGCGTCATGGGGTCACGTGAGCTGGGGGTCGTCGGCCGGGTCAGCGGGAAGGTGCGGACGACGCCGGTCAACCTGATGAGCTTCGAGGGTCAGCAGTACCTGGTGTCGCCACGGGGCCACAGCCAGTGGGTCCGCAACCTGCGGGCCGCCGGCGGGGGCGAGCTGCGCGTGGGCCGCCGGGTCACGACCTTCACCGCCGTCGACCTGGCCGACGCCGACAAGGAGCCCGTGCTGCGCGAGTACCTGCGGCGTTGGAAGTGGGAGGTCGGGGTCTTCTTCGACGGGCTCGACGCCAAGAGCTCACCCGAGAAGCTCGCCGAGGTGGCGCCGTCGTTCCCGGTGTTCGTCGTCACCGAGAGCTGATCGCCGGCCGGGCAGCCGGCTGCTGTCAGCGCTGGCGCTCGGTGAAGATCCCGTAGAGCATGATCGACAGCAGCAGCCCGAGGGCCACCAGCACGACGATGACCGTCGACATCCCGCTCTCCTCTCGCCTTGCCAGAACTACTGTTGCGGACCGGTCAGAAGCCCGCGCGGACCCCGTCGACGAGCTGCTCGAGCTCCCGGTACATCTCGTAGCCGAGGGTCTCCGCAATGGGCAATAGGCCGGGGCAGTCCACCACCGCTTGTGCCCAGGAGCGGGCGGTCTCGAGGTCACGCGGCCGCTGCAGCGAGCCGACCGACGCCTCCCGGGCCACCGACTCGAAGGCGTTCGGGTCCCACACCGCGTCGTCGCGATGCAGGCCCGTCTTGGCAAGGGCGGCGTGGGCGTCGGCACCGAAGCCGGCCTGCACGAAGGCGTTGCCGCCGATGCTGTGCGTCTTCTCCGCCGGCGCCACCTCGGTCACCCGGTGCGGCCAGCCGAAGAGGGGGGCGAGGCGGTCGAGCACCGTGCCCGGGTCCTTGCGGACCTCCTCGTTGCGGACGACGTACAGCGGGAGCTGGGTGCGGGTGGCCGTGCGCATCGCGTCGATGTAGATGTCACGCCACTCACGCAGGCCGACGTACAGCGGCTGACCCGTGGCACCCATGGCCGACATCGCGTACGACAGCGGCGACCGGGCGGTGATGATCACGGCCATGCGGGCGTCAGCACCGTCGCGGCCCATCAGGGTGCGCTGGATCCACGCCGGGAGCTTCGAGCCGTCGACGATCACGCGGGCGCCGGACGCCTCCCGCAACCGGTTCATCGCGAGGGCGGGGGTCGAGCCCTCGACCGTCTCGATCAGCTCCGGGGTCCAGACCTCGCAGTCGCGGTGCTTCGCCGCACAGGTGAGGCACCCCACCGGGTCGGCGAACAGGCCGAACTGCTCGACGTACTTGGGCAGCCGGCCGAGCTCACCCGCGTACAGCGCGCCGAAGTTCGCGGCGAGCAGGCCGCCGAGGTAGGTCGTGCCGGAGAAGGCGGTGCCGACGAGGTAGACGTCGAGCGGGGCCTGCTCGGTGGTGTCCGGTTCGGCCCCCACCGCCTGCAGACGCCGGCGGAACGCGGAGCGCATCACGCCGTCCGGCCGGGTCGTGGATCCGCGGTGCTGCTTGCGGAGGTCGTACAAGGACATGCTGCTCGCCCCATCCCGGCGCTTGCCGTGTAACACCGTTGCGCGGCGCACGTCACGCGTGTCGTGCGACCGATCACGCGGCGTAACCGTCCTCCGGCAGACAAGCTGCCTCCGTCCGGAAAAGCCAATTGACACGCCGACAACACGTTTCCAGTATGTCCGTCGATGCGGTGTCCGGGCCCGGCATGACCGTCACATGTGGTCCTTCCCGCAGCCCGATGTCGTTCTCTCCACCTTCCTGTGGGGTGCTGTGTGTCGGCTGTGCCCGGCCGCCGCTGCGGCTGTACGTCCGCCGGAGATGCCCGTCCCGGGCCCGGCGGTGCCGGGGGATACGGTGCCGCGGTGATCGGCACTGCACCGCTTTCCGGCATCCGCGTCCTGGATGTCACGACCTACCTCGCCGGGCCGTTGGCCACCCGGGTGCTCGCCGACCTCGGCGCGACCGTGCTGAAGGTCGAGCCGCCGGGCGGTGACGTGACGCGGGCCGGCTGGCGCCACGGCGACGAAGCCGGTGGACCGGGCTTCTACTGGCAGGCGCTGCACGGCGGCCGGCGGTCCGTGGCGATCGATCTGGCCGCAGCCGACGGTCCCGAGCGGTTGACGGCACTCGCCGAGACGGCCGACGTCGTCGTCGACAACCTGCGGCCCGGGGTGACGGCGCGCTTCGGGGTGGACGGGCCGAGCCTGCGTGCGCGCTTCCCCCACCTCGTCACCTGCGCCATCTCCGGGTTCGACCCCGACGCCGAGCTGGCCGGGATCAGCGCCACCGACGGCCCGGTGCAGGCCTGGGCAGGATCCGTCGACCTCATGCAGCGCTGGTGCGGCTCGGCGCTGCCGATGCCGCTGCAGGTCGGTGACATCGCCGGAGGGTCGGCGGCCGCCCAAGGGGTCCTCGCGGCGCTGTTCGACCGCTCGCGTACGGGGGTCGGCCGGCACATCCATGTGAGCCTGGCCGGCGCGCTGACCCAGTGGCTCGCCGTCACGGATCGGCGGCTCACGCTCGCGCCGCCGGCCACGCTCGTCCTGGCGGGAAGTGACGGCGTGCGCTTCCTGGTCCAGACCCCGTTGCGCTTCGGCGCCGTGCTGCTGCAGGTGCTGAGCCTGCCCGCGGACCTCCCCCGAGACGAGGTCGCGGCCGCCTGCGCCCGGGTGGCGGCGACCGACACCGGCCAGGCCTGGCTCGACAAGCTCTGGGCCGCCGGGATCCCGGCCGCGCCCGTACGCCCGCTCGGCGTGCCGGACGAGGCGCCGCCGCTGCCGCCGTGGACCTTCGACGGCGAGCGGGCCGACCGTCCGGGCCCGCCGCCGGAGCTCGACGCCGACCGCGAGAGGTTGTGGCAGTGACCGGCAGCTCCATGAAGGCGTGGCGGGTCGAGGCGCACGGGGATCCACGTGAGGTCATGCACCTGCGTGAGGTCGCGGTGCCGGAGCCCGGCGCCGACCAGGTCGCCATCGACGTCGAGGCGGTCGCGCTCAACCTGCCCGACACCCGGCTGTGTTTCGGCACGTACGCGATGAAGCCCGAGCTGCCGTTCACCCCCGGCTTTGAGGCTGCCGGCACCATCCGCGCCGTCGGCCCGGGCCTGGACCCCGGCCTCGTCGGTACCCGAGCGATCGGGGTGGCGGGCCCGCCCGCCGGGTCACTCGCCGAGGTCGCCCTGGTGCGTGCGGGCGGGCTGTACGAGCTGCCGGACGACATCCCGGCCGGCGATGCCGCGGCGCTGCTCATCCCGTTCACCACCGGTCAGCTCGCGCTGCACCGGCGGGGACGGCTGCAGGCCGGGGAGACGCTGCTGGTGCATGCGGGCGCCGGCGGGGTGGGCTCGGCGGCCATCCAGCTCGGCGTGCTCGCGGGCGCCCGGGTGCTGGCGACGGCGGGCGGCCCGGAGAAGGTCGCGCTGTGCCGCGAGCTCGGCGCCGAGCAGGCGTTCGACTACCGGGCGCTCGACAGCAAGCAGCTGATCGCAGCCGTACGCGAGGCGACCGGCGGCCGCGGCGCCGACGTCATCTACGACCCGGTCGGCGGCGAGGTCTTTCACGCCTCCCGCAAGATGATCGCCAGCGAAGGGCGGCTGCTCGTGGTCGGCTTCGCCAGCGGCGACGTGGCGGAGGTGCGCACCAACCAGGTGCTGATGGCGAACTACGACGTGGTCGGCGTCTACTTCGGCGCGTACAACCAGCCCGACTCCGACGCGTGGCGGCGTCAGATCTGGGCCGAGATCCTCGGCCACCACCGCGCCGGCCGGCTGCGCCCCTTGCGCGACCGCACGCTGACGGGCCTGGACGACGACGTCGCCGGTGCCGTGGCCGATCTGGGGGAGCGGCGGACGACCGGCCGGGTGGTGCTGGAGCTCTAGCCTTTCCTAGGGCTCCAGCACGACCTTGATCGCCCCGGCGCTGCGGTCGGCGGCGGCCGCGAAGGCCGACGCGGCGTCGGCCAGCGGGAAGCGGTGCGTGATCAGCGCCGGGGCGACCTCGGGCAGGTCGACCAGCAGCTGCATCGCCGCCTGCATGTCGCTCGTGGGGTGCGCCCCCGTCGTGGCCGTGCCGCGGTTGTGCATCGTGGCCGTCACGAACGTCGGCTCCTTGCTCGCGAAGAACGCGGGGAACTCGACCGGCTGCCACTGGCTGGACACGATGAGGACGGTGCCGCCGGGGCGCAGCAGCTCCAGCGCGCGGGCCATTGATCCCGACGTGCCGGCGGCGTCGACCACGACGTCGTACTCACCCTCCGGGGCGGTGCCCGCGCCGATGGCCAGCGCCGCCCGGCTCTGGGCGTCATGGCGTACGGCGACGTCGACCGCGCAGCCGAGGTGGCGGGCCACCGCGACCGCTCCGAGCCCGATGCTGCCGGCACCCACGACGGCCACCCGGTCGGACCCGGCGACCCCGGCCCGGCGGAACGCGTGCACCGAGCAGGCGATCGGCTCGACCAGCGGCGCGTCGGCGGGGGACAGGCCTGCCGGCAACGGCAGGGCGTTGCGGGCATCGACGGCGATCCGCTCGGCCAGCCCGCCGTCGAGCGACACCCCGTAGATGCGGGCCGTGCCGGTGCGGCACTGCTGGGTCTCACCGAGCCGGCAGCGGTCGCACTCCTCGCACGGCAGGTACGGCCAGACCGTCACCGGGGTGCCGTCCGCGAGGCGGCCGCCGATCTCGTGGCCGAGCGTCGTCGGCAGTGCGCCCCACTCGATCATGTGCAGGTCGGACCCGCAGATGCCGGAGGCGGCGACGTCGACGATGGCAACCTCACCGCTCTGTACCGGCTCGTCGAGGTCGAGCAGGGCGATGCCGTCCTGGGTGTGGCGTACGCCGCGCATCAGGCCACCACTCCTTCTGCCCGCAGGCGTTCGGTGTCGGCGCTGCGGCCGAGCTCGGTCAGGATCGCGTCGGTGTGCTCGCCGAGCCCGGGGGCGTCGCCGGTCACCGTGGCCGGCGTGGCAGCGAAGCGGGCCGGGTGGCGCGGCAGCCGTACGCGCCCGGCGATCGGGTGCTGGAACTCGGTGAACAGGCCCATGGCCACCGCATGCTCGTTGCGGGTCAGCTCGTCGGGCGTGAGGATCATCGCGAACGGCACCCGCTCGGCCTCGAAACGCGTCGTCGCCTCCGCCATCGACAGGTTGGCGGCGTGCGCGTAACACATGTCCATGATCGGCTCGAGCAGGTCGCGGTGCTGGATGCGCTCCCGGATCGTCGCCACCCGCGGGTCGTCCCAGCCCTCGACGGCCAGGGCGCGGCACATGCCGGCGAAGTCGCCGTCGGAGGTCGGCGTCACGATGCCCCAGCCGTCGGTGAAGCGCATCGGGCGGAAGCCCGCGACGAAGCTCGAGTTCATCGAGTGGTCGGACTCGGTGAGCACCTCGTTGCCGGCGGAGTCGGCCCAGAGGAACGACGTGACGGCGTCGGTCATGGACAGCTCGACGTGCTGGCCGCCGAGCCCGCGCTCGCGACCGAGCAGTGCCGCCGCGACCGCCTGCGACGCGTACATCGCGGTGATCTTGTCGGCGGCGGTCTGGCGGAGGAAGACCGGCACGTCGTCGTACGGGTCGGCCTGGTTGGCGGCGAGCCCCGCATACGCCTGGATGACGGTGTCGTACGCGCTGCGGTCGCGGTAGGGGCCGACCGTGCCGAAGCCGGACAGCGAGAGGTAGACGACGCCCGGGTTCAGCGCGCGGATGTCCTCATAGCCGACCCCGAGGCCGTCCATGACGCCGGGCCGGAAGTTCTGGATGACGACGTCACAGCCGGCCGCGAGCTCACGCACGATCGCGGCGCCGTCGGGCTTGGTGAGGTCGACGACGATCGAGCGCTTGCCGCGGTTGCAGACCAGGAACAGCGAGCTCATCCCGTTCACCGCGACCCCGACCCAGCGGGCGAGGTCCCCGATCCCGGCTCGCTCCACCTTGATCACCTCGGCGCCCTGGTCAGCCATCAAGGCGGCCGCGTACGGGCCGGTCAGCGCGATCGACAGGTCCAGCACGCGGATGCCCTGCATCGGGCCCGGATGACCGCTCACTCCACGTACTCCTTCTGCGTCCTTGGCCGCCCCAGTGGACCGCTGTAGGCCAGGCCGTACGCCGGCTGCTCGGCAAATGCCGGGATCTCGACGGACGCCCGCGCGGCCAGCCAGGAGTCGATGAGCGAGTCCTCGGCGGGGTAGTCAAACGGGTCGGTGAGTACCCGCTCCTCCATGCCGCCGGCGTCAGGGGGATGGGCGTCGAGCCAGCGCGCGGTACGCCGTACCCCCTCGCGGGCGGGCACCACGTCGCGGTGGCCGAGCTGCGCGTGCAGCAGGGTGAGGTCGAGGACCCGGTGGGTGGGCAGCGGCTGGGCCAGCAGCGGCCGGGCCGGGATCGCAAGGTCGTACGGCATCGAGACGAGCTCGACCTCGGCGCCGAGCTCGGCGCAGACCAGCTCGATCATCTGCCGCAGGGTCAGCACCTCCTCGTCGGCGACGTTGAAGATCGTGCCGGCCGAGAGCTCGGGATGCAGGATGCCGCGGAGCACCGCGGCGGCGACGTTCTCGGTGTAGCCGTGGTGGTGCAGGGTCAGGCCGTCGTCGGGGATGACCATGCGGCGCCGGCCGTCGCGGATCCGGCGCACGACCGACCATTCGCGCGGCACCGGCTGGTACGGGCCGTACATGTACGGGTAGCGGAAGTGCGCCGCCTCGGGGTGGGCGGCGTAGACCGCCTCCTCGGTGCGCACGATCCGGTAGCCCTTCTCGTCGACGGCCGGATCGCGTACGAGGTCGGCGTCCTCCCGCAGCGGGACGGGCGTACCGGCCGGCTCGTACTGCCAGGCGTCGGTCCAGCCTCGGTAGGCCGGCACCCCGCCCACCGACACGAAATGACCGGTGAGGCCCTTGGTGAGCGCGGCGACGCGGCGCAGCCGGCCGTACATGGCGGCGACCGCGTCCCAGCGCGTGCCGTCCAGCGCGGCGGCGAGCGAGGCCTCGTCGTACGGGTCGGCGTGCAGGTGGCGGACCTCGGCGGGCGTCTCGGCGCGCTCGTGCAGGCCGCGGTGCAGGATCGTGACGTCGTGACCGGCGTCGACCAGCCCGCGCACGATCGGGATGCCGGTCGGCCCGGTGCCCCCGATGACCAGGATCTTCAACCGAACTCCTCGCCGGTCAGGTGGCTGTTGGCCTGCTGCGGAGTTGTATCAGCCGGTCACGGGACGACCGTCACCGGCCACTTCGCCGCGCGTACGAGGTGCAGCGCGAGCGAGCCGACGAACCGGTGGCCGGCCTGCATCGAGGCACCGACGACGACGGCATCGGCGCGCAGCTCGTCGGCCAGGGCGGAGAGCTCGGCGAACGGGCTGCCCTCCCGCTCGTGGAACTCGGCGGGAATGCCGAGCCGCGTCGTCTGATCGGTGACGAGCTCGCGCAGCTGCTGGCCGGCCTGCCGGTTGGCCTGGTCCATGGCCGGCATGGCGCCCGGCACCGCCTGGGCCAGCGAGCCGACCGTCCGTACGTACACCACCGCGAGGCGCGCGCCCTGCCGTCGCGCGAGGCCCGCCGCGTAGGCGCCGGCGCGCA
The DNA here is from genome assembly GCA_965199805.1 of Frankiaceae bacterium. Lineage (GTDB taxonomy): Bacteria > Actinomycetota > Actinomycetes > Frankiales > Frankiaceae > DATAZK01. The sequence goes on from CBDATO010000003.1 coordinate 179,909, forward strand.
TCGACGTGTCCGAACCGTCGACCGCCACCAGGATCAGCGACGGGCCGTCGGTGCCCAACTCGAACTCGAGGCTCTCCACGAGCGCATTCTCCTCGCCCGCTGCCGGTGGGCGGTGCTGGCGGCAAGACGTAGTGGGCGCTATGGTCACGTCACCTGCGAAGGAGGCGTCGATGACGACGGAGCACACGGAGCGGCTGATCAGCGCGGATTCCCACGTGAAGGTCACGCACGAGCAGATCAAGGCCAACCTCGCGCCCGAGTTCCACCAGCCGTACGACGACGCCGTGCGCGCCTTCGGTGAGCGCATGGCACGCGGCTCCGGAGCGGCCAACGCCGCCGGCGCCGCGATGCGCGCGGCCGACAAGAACTCCGCCTTCAACCGGCCGGGCTACTACGACCCGATCGCCCGGCTCGCCGACATGGACGCCGACGGGGTCGACGCCGAGGTGCTGTATTCGGAGGTCAGCGCCTTTCGCTACCTGGCCGACATGAAGGTCGGCCAGAGCGAGTCGGTGCGCGCCTTCAACGACGTGCTCGCCGCCTTCGCCGAGCCCGACCCCAAGCGGTTGCTGGTCTCCTACCAGATCCCCATCCACGACATCGACATCGCGATCAGCGAGGTCAAGCGGGTGGTGGGCCTCGGCGCCAAGTCGCTGCAGCTGCCCGTCTTCCCGAGCGAGTTCGGCCTGCCCGAGTACTTCGACGAGCGCTACGAGCCGCTGCTCGGCCTGATCCAGGAGACCGGCCTGCCGATCTGCTGCCACATCGGGCTGAACACCAACCTCGACGACCTGATGCGCCGCGACCCGACACCGAACAAGGGCGTCATGGTGCCGGTGGTCGGGTTGCTGACCGCCGAGGCGTTCGGCATGTGGATCATGGGCGGGGTCTTCGAGAAGTTCCCCGGGCTCAAGGTGGTCTTCGTCGAGCCGGGCCTCGCCTGGGTGCCGTGGTGGCTGCATCTGGTCGACGATCTGGTCCAGCGCCAGGGGTACGAGTTCCCGGCGATCAGTCAGCTGCCGAGCACGTACTTCCGCCGCAACGTCTTCCTCACGTTCATCGAGGAGCGCATCGCGATGGAGCGGCTGCGCGACCTGCTCGGCGTCGAGAACGTCATGTGGTCGACCGACTTCCCGCACCCCGTGACCAGCTGGCCCAACTCGCGCCGGATCGTCGAGGAGCAGATGGAAGGGGTGCCGGCGGACGAGCGCGAGCTGATCCTGTCCGGCAATGCCCGCCGGGTCTGGAACCTCTAGACCCCGATGTCATGATCTCCCGGTGACCGACCGCAGTGAGACTTTCCGCTGGCACGCCGGCATCACCTCCGAGGAACGCCGCGAGCTGCTCGGCCTTCCGCAGGGGCGGACGGTGTGGTTCACCGGCCTGTCCGGCTCGGGGAAGTCGAGCGTCGCGGTCGAGGTGGAGCGGGTGCTGCTCGAGCGCGGGCATCCGGCGCTCATCCTCGACGGCGACAACCTGCGGCACGGGTTGAACAGCGACCTCGGTCTGTCGCCGGAGGACCGGGCGGAGAACGTGCGCCGCGTCGGTGAGGTCGCCCGGCTCTTCGCGGAGGTGGGCTGGGTGGCGCTCGTGCCCGTCATCAGTCCGTACGTCGACGGCCGCGACGCCGTACGCGGTCGGCACGAGGCGGGTGCGATCCCGTTCGCCGAGGTGTACGTCGACACCCCGCTCGAGGTCTGCCAGCAGCGCGACCCGAAGGGGTTGTACGCCAAGGCCATCGCCGGTGAGATCACGGGCATGACCGGCATGGACGCGCCGTACGAGGCGCCGCTGCACCCGGAGCTGCACCTCGACGGCACCCGGCCGCCCGACGAGCTGCTCGCCGCGGTGCTGACCCTCATCGACGGGCCGGCATGAGCATCGCCGCGGACCCGGTGTACGTCCCGGTCCGGCACGAGCTCGACGACGACTCCCCGGAAGGGATGCTCGACTTCCTGGAGAGCCGCGGCCTCGGCGACGGGCTGCCGGTCATTCCGCCGACGCCCGCCCGGGTCGACCGGATGCTCGAGTACGCGGCCGGTGACCCGGACGAGGTGCTGTGCACGCTGCAGCCGCGCTACGGCGTGCTCACCCGGCGGGTGGCCGCGATCAACGCCGTGATGGCCGGTTGCCCACCGAAGACGTTCCCCGTCCTGCTCACCGCCCTGCGCGCGCTGGCCCGGCCCGAGGTGAACCTGCGCGGGGTCAACGCGACGACGCACCCGGTCGCGATGCTGGTACTGGTGCACGGCGAGGCCGCGGTCGCCGGCGGGTTCAGCGGCGGCGTCGGATGCTTCGGCCCGGGCAACCGCGCGAACGCCACCGTGGGCCGCGCCGTCCGGCTCGTGATGCTGCACGTCGCCGGCGCCAAGCCCGGCTTCGGCGATGCGGCGACGCACGGTCAGCCGGCGAAGTTCACCTTCTGTGCCGCCGAGAACCTGGCCGAGTCGCCGTGGGGGAGCTACCCGGCGAGCCGCGGGGTCGAGGCGCCGAGCGCGGTGACGGTGCACTGCGGCGAAGGGCCGCACAACGTGCACGACGCGGAGGCCGCCGGCGACCCGGCGCTCATCCTCGACAAGATCGCCTCGGCGATGACGTCGCTCGGCATGAACAACGCCCCGATCAGTCAGGCCGAGTTCTTCATCGTGCTCGGCCCGGAGCACGCGGCGAGCATGGCGATGCGTGGCCTGTCCCGCACGGACGTCTCGTCGTACCTGTTCGACCACGCCCGCATCCGCGCCGACGTGCTCAACCGGCACTTCGAGGAGCGGGCCTGGACCCAGTGGATGAAGATCGTCGCTGATGATCACCTGCTGCCCATGACGGCCGAGCCCGACAACATCCGGGTCGTGGTCGCCGGCGGTCCCGGCAAGCACTCGCTGGTCATCCCGTCGTGGGGCATGACCAGGAGCGTCACGCTCCCCGTGGAAGGCTGATGAAGATCAAGCGCGGAACGACGCCAAGATGACCACTATTTTTCTTCCGGACTCCGAGCCGCGGCCGGACGTCGAGACGCTAGCCGCGTCGCCGGCGTCGCTCGCCGGGCTCCGGATCGGCGTGCTCGACAACGGCAAGCCCAACGCGGCGTACGTGCTGGCGTACGCGGCCGAGCAGCTCGCCGCCCGTACCGGTGCCGAGGTCAGCCTGATCACGAAGAAGGGCCCGTACGGATTGTCGGCCAACGCCGCCATCCCGATGGCCCGCGACATCTTCGCGCGGCTGCTGGCCGAGACCGACGTGGTGCTGACCGGGCTCGCCGACTGCGGCAGCTGCACCGCGTACTCGGTGTCCGACGCCATCGAGCTGGAGAAGTCGGGCAAGCCGGCGGTCGTCGTCACCACCACGCGCTTCGAGCCGATCGCCGTCACGCTGTCGGCGAGCTTCGGGCTGGCCGACGTCCGCAAGCTGGTCCTGCCGCATCCGCTCGGCGGCACCGATGAGCCGACGCTGCGGGAATGGGTCGGCGCGGCGACCGAGCGCACCGTCGCCCTGCTGACCGGTCACTGACCGCCGTGATCGCCATCGACCTGGCGGGTCAGGGCGCGCTGGTCACCGGCTCCGGAGCCGGTATCGGACGCGAGATCGCGCGCTGGCTCGCCCGTGCGGGAGCCGCCGTCGTCGTGCACGACATCCGTCCCGACAAGGCGGCCGGCGTGGTGGGGGAGATCGAGGCGGAGGGCGGGCGGGCGTACGCGATCGTGGCCGACGCCCGTGACGACGCCGCCCTCGAGGCACTCGTGGCGGACGCCGCCGCCCGACTGACCGAAGCGGGTACGGGTCTGGACATCGCGGTCAACAACGTCGGCATGTACGGCAACGCCGTACCCGGGCCGCTCGTGGCCACCGACGGTGCGCACTGGCGCGAGCTGATGAACCAGAACATCGTGCTGACCGCGATAGCCGCAGCCGCGCAGGCCCGGATCATGACCGCCCGCGGCTCCGGGGTCATCGTCAACGTGTCGTCCGGCGAGACGACGCGGCCGTCGCCGGGGATGGCCTCGTACGGCGCGGCCAAGGCGGCGATCAACCACCTCACCCAGTCGATGGCCGTCGAGCTCGGCCCGCACGGGGTCCGGGTGGTCGCGATCGCGCCGGGCACGACCGTCACCGAGAAGATCGCCGAGGTCTTCGACGACGCGCACCTGGCCGCCGTCGTCGCCGCCACCCCGCTGCGCCGGATGACCGAGCACGACGAGCTGGCGCGGCTGGTGGTCTTCCTGGCCAGCGACCTCGCCCGCTGCATCACCGGTCAGCTGATCCTGGCCGACGCGGGCGCGCACCTATCGCGTACGCGCCCGCCGAACCCGGCTGCGCCTTGACCTGCAGATGGCCGTCAGACGCTGACGATGTGGCCGCGGACCTGCTCGACCAGGGAGGCCGGGATGTCGGTCATTCCGTGGTCGGCCTGAGCGTGCAGGGACACGGCAGACAGGATGTCCTGATCGGTCGGGCCGCTGAAGGCACGCGAGCACCCGGGAACGACGTCACCGCACGAGAACTGCTTCATGGCTTACTCCGCTTCGATGAAGGAGGACGCCACCGGCACGGTGCCGGCGGCAAGACCGCTGCCTGGTGCAGCGGACAGGTGGGGGGTCAGCCGGGGGCGGCGACCTGCGCGAGCCGCTGCAGGATGCGTTCGACGCGTACGAAGCCGGCGTAGCGGCCCTCGCCGTCGGTGCACACCACGGGATCCCAGCGGTACTCGGGCGGGCGGCTCAGAAGCCGTTCCGCGACTTCGACGACCGTGGCGGACGGGCGCACGCGCAGACTGAGCGGAGCCTGCCGATGCCCTCCGGTGGGCCCGGGCAGGAGCAGGCCGACGGGTCGTCGGCGGCCATCCTGCACCACACAGACCTCGCCGGGGCGCGGCTCGTGGGGTGGCCCGCCCTCGTACAGGGCAGTGCCCTGCTCGAGCAGGCTGCCGACGTGGTCGGCCAGCTGCGGGCGGGCCCGGCTCGCCCGCAAGCGGGCAGCGGTCTGCGGGTCGAGCGTCGACCACGGAGGCGCGGGCCGACCGAGCAGATACCCCTGGGCGAGCGGCACGCCGAGCCGGATGAAGGCGTCCAGCTCACCCCACGTCTCGACACCCTCGACCAGGAGCCAGGCGTCCAACCGGCCGGCGAACCCGCCGAGCAGCTCGGCCAGCGCCAGCTTGACCTCGTCCTGATCGGCGTCGGTGACCAACGCCCGGTCGAGTTTGATCAGGTGCGGTCGGATGGTCGACATCTGACGCAATCCCGAATACCCGGAGCCAGCATCGTCCAGGGCGATCGTCGCCCCCTGGGCCGTGAGTTCGTCACGCAAGGCCACGAGCGGGCGCAGATCTTCGACAGCGCGGTGTTCGGTCAGCTCGAGGACGAGCGGGGACAGATCGCCCGCGCCCCGCAGCAGGTCGGCGAAGTCCGGTTCGACCAACAGATGCGGACTGACGTTGACGGTCAGGAAGCAGTTGCCCGGAAGGGTGCTCCGGATCCGCAGGCACTCCTGCACCACGCGGCTCTCCAGGGCGACACCGTGGCCGAGCCGATCAGCGGCGGCGAACCAGAGATCCGGAGTCAGACCCGGCGGCCCCTCAAAGCGGGCGAGTGCTTCGTAGCCGACGACCTCCCCGTCGTTCAGCCCGACGATCGGCTGAAAGACCAGGCGCATCAAGCTGGGATCGGCAAGGACGTCGTGGATCAGCGCCGTCCAGTCGAGCTCGGCGCCGGGAGCGGCCGGGGAGGGTGCCTGCTCGGCCGTGCCGCGCGGCCGCGGCACGGAGCGCAGGGCGGCCAGCTCAGGAGGCAACGAGGACACCCCTGACACATCGGACCGCCCGGCGGGGAACTTCAGCCAATCGGCCCGGTTGGTGGCGGACGGCACGGTGTACCGCCGAACGCCGCAGCGCGGATGAACCGGTGTTCACTCCGCAGGAGGTGTGGTTCACTTCGCCTCGGTGATCGGCCAGAGGAAGAGGGCAGCAATGGGGCGTCTGGACGGCAAGGTCGTCTTTCTGACCGGTGCGGCACGCGGCCAGGGCCGTAGCCATGCCGTGCGTATGGCGCAGGAGGGCGCGAGCATCATCGCCGTCGACATCTGCGAGACGTTCGACAGCATGAACTACCCCCTCGCCACCCCCGAGGACCTCGAGCAGACCGTCAAGGAGGTCGAGGCCGAGGGCGGGCGGATCGTGGCTCGCAAGGCCGATGTGCGGGTGAAGGCGGAGCTGGCCGACGCCCTCGCCGCCGGCCTCGCCGAGTTCGGCCGGCTCGACGTGGTCATCGCCAACGCCGGGGTGACCGCGATGAAGGACCCGACGCTCCTGCAGAGCTTCGTGGACGGCGTCGACGTCGACTTCGTCGGCGTGCACCACACCGTCGGCGTTGCCCTGCCGCACCTGCGGCAGGGCGGCTCGATCGTCGTCACCGGGTCGACCGCCGGGATGATGAAGGGCCTGCTGGACAGCCCGGGCCTCGGCGGCGGCGGCACCGGTTACGCCTTCGCCAAGCGCACGATCTTCACGTACGTCGAGGTGCTCGCCCTGCAGCTGGCGTCGCACATGATCCGGGTCAACGCGATCCATCCGACCAACTGCGACACCACGCTGCTCATGAACGACGACATCTACCGCGCGTTCCGGCCCGACCTGAAGAAGCCCACGCGGGAGGACGCGGTCAAGGCGTTCCCGGCGATGCAGGCCATGCCCATCCCGTTCATCGACCCGATCGACATCAGCCACCTGATGGTCTACCTGGCCAGCGAGGAGTCGCGCTACATGACCGGGCAGAACCTGCGGGTCGACGCCGGGGCGATGCTCAAGGGCGAGTCGGCGATCTGAGTGACGGGCGCCCCGGTGCAGGGGCGCCCGTCCCCGTACTCAGAACTCGAACGGTCCCTTGCCCATCTGGTCGCGGATGGTGACGACCGGCGGGTTGGTCATGGTGCGGCGCTGCCAGTTGGCCCCGTCGACCACCAGGGTGTGTCCGGAGATGAAGCGCGCGTACGGGGAGGCGAGGAACGTCGCCGCCCAGCCGAGCTCGCGAAGCCGGCCCACACGCAGCGCCGGCTGGCAGACGTCCTTGTCGCTCGTCCGCGACAGGTTGCCCTGGATGTCCGCGGTCATGTCCTCGTGCGGGAACAGGCCCGGCACCAGGCCGTTCACGGCGATGCCGTACGGGCCCCACTCGACCGCGAGCGTCTCGACCATGTTCTTCACGCCGGCCTTGGCCGCCGCGGAGTGGGCGAAGCCGGGCCCCCCGGTCCAGGCGTACGAGGCGCCGACGTTGATGATCGAGCCGGGCGTCCCGGCCTGCAGGTGGCGCCGTCCGAATTCGCGTGCGCAGAAGAAGGTGCCGTTCAGCGTGATGTCGACGACCGTGCGCCACGCGTTGGGCGACATGTCCTCGGCGGTGACCGGGAAGTTGGCCGCGGCGTTGTTGACCAGCACGTCCGGCAGTCCGAAGCGCTCGGTGGCCTGGGTGAAGGCGGCAGCGATCTGCTCCGGGTCACGGATGTCGCAGCCGACCGTGAGTACGGTTCCGCCGATGTCCTCGATCGCCTGCTGCCCGTCCTCGAGGTGCTCGGGCTTGCGGCTGGCAATGACGATGTTGGCGCCGAGCCGCGCGAACTCCACCGCGATGGCCTTGCCCAACCCCGTGCCGGCGCCGGTCACGAACACCGTCTTGCCGTCGTACGTGCCGGCGGGCAGTGCGCTCGCGCCGAGGTCGGGGGGTTCGGGGAGTCCGGAAGCCATTGCGAGAACACCTTTGATCGAGGGGGCGGTACATGGATGTGCGGCTGAGTGACGAGCAGCAGCTGATCCTCGCGACCGCCGCCCGGCTCGGCGCACAGCATGCCACTCCTGACGTACGCGACCTTCCGCCCACCCCCGAGGGCATCGGCCCGGCCTGGGCCGCCCTCGAGCAGGCCGGGCTGCTCGGGCTGGAGGGACCCGGCGCGGGGGTCGCGACGGCGCTGGTGACCGAGGCGCTCGCGGTCGCCGGCTGCTGGGTGCCGTACATCGGGCGGGGCGTGCTCGGGCCGGCGCTCGGGGGAGACGGCACCGAATCCGTCCTGCTCGCGGCGGACCTGTCCGGCCCGGGCGAGGCGGTGGTCGTCGATGCCGTCGGAGCCGATGCCGCGCTGACCGTCGGCGCCGACGGGCTGGTGCACCGGTACGCGATCGGCGACGCATACGAGCTGCTCGATCTCAGCCGCGGCTACGCGTACCCGTCGGGGGTCGGTGCTGCCGAGGGCCCGGCGCCCGATCCCGACCACCTGCTCGCCTGGGCACAGACGCTCGTGGCCGCCGACCAGGTGGGGGTCATGCAGCGCGCCCTGGACCTCGCCGTCGCGTACGCCAAGCAGCGCCGGCAGTTCGGACGCCTGATCGGGGCGAACCAGGCCCTCGCCCACCTTCTGGCCGACGCGGCCGTGCTGGTGGAGGCCGCGCGCAGCAGCGTCTGGCACGCGGCCTGGGCCGTCGACGTGCTCGAGCCGCTGGCCGCGGCTGCTGCCGCTCGGCAGGCGAAGGCCTTCTGTGGACGGGTCGGCCGCGACGTGGTCGAGGCGGCCGTGCAGGCCCACGGCGGGATCGCGATCACCTGGGAGCACCCGCTGCACGTCCTGCTGCGCCGGACGCTCGCCGACACCCAGCTCTTCGGCGCGCCGGAGCGGCTGTACGACCGGATCGCCGCCGACCCGGTCGCGGAGCCGGTGCCGCTCACCCCGGCCGACGGACTCGAGTTCGCCGACACCGCCGAGGAGGCGACGTTTCGCGCCGGCCTGCGCAGCTGGCTCGCCGAGAACGCGCCGGCCCGTGAGGCCAGCGACCCGGACGAGCGGATGGCGCAGCAGCACGCCTGGCACCAGACGATGGCGCGTGCCGGCTACGTCGGCGTCGTCTTCCCGGCGGAGTACGGCGGGCGGGGCCTGACGCTCCTGCACGAGGCCGTGGTCAACGACGAGCTCGCGGCCGCCGGCGCCCCACCCGGTCCGGCGCACAACCACATCACCAACGCCATCCGCCTGTTCGGCACCGAGGAGCAGAAGCGCGCCCACCTGCCCGGACTGCTCGACTGCACGGTGCGGTGGTGCCAGGGCTTCAGCGAGCCGGCGGCAGGCTCCGACCTCGCCGGGCTGACCACCCGCGGCACGCTCGTCGGGGATGCGTACCGGATCGAGGGGCAGAAGCTCTGGACCAGCGAGGCGGTGTGGGCCCAGTGGTGCCTGCTGCTCGCGCGCACCGAGACCGGCGGGCGGCCGCACCAGCAGCTGTCGATGCTGATGCTGCCGATGTCGACGCCCGGCCTCGAATGCCGGCCGGTGCGTACCGCGTACGGCTCCAGCGAGTTCGCCGAGGTCTTCTTCGACGGCGCGGTGGTGCCGGCCTCGCAGCTGCTCGGACGGCCCGGCCAGGGCTGGGAGATCGCCATGGCGCTGCTCGGCTTCGAGCGCGGGCCGGCCGACATGGGCTGGACCGCGCGGCTTCGCCGCACGCTCGGTCTTGCCTGGGACCGTGCGCCGCGGGCGCTCGCCCCGGCCCGCGTCGAGCTCGACGCCCTGCGCTGGCAGGTGCTGCGCAGCACCTGCCAGCGCCTGGACGGGTCGGCTCCGGGGCCGGAGGGTTCGCTGGACAAGCTGCTGGTCACCCGGGTGGAGCAGCTGCTGAACCACACCCTGCTCGACCTTGCCGGAGCCGACGCCCTGTCCGACCCCGGCCAGTTCTCGGGATACATCTGGTCGCGCGCGCAGTCGATCTTCGGCGGCACGTCGCAGATCCAGCGCGACATCGTCGCCCAGCGGGTGCTCGGCCTGCCACGGCCGGCGAAGTAGCAATCGAGCTGCTTCTCGATCTTGTGATTCGCGGCGTGTCGCAAGGTCAATAGGCATGTCGGTTGCTGGTTCGACGGTTGCCAGGGGTTGTCCACAGCCCCGGAGCACGTGGCCCCTCGAACCGCTTGGCTGGCTCCGTGGAACCAGACCCGCAGGCTGCCGTGGCATTCGGCATCTTCAGCCGCGGTCAGGCGCGGGCGGCCGGTTTCTCCGAGGCGCAGATCCGCTCATTCGTGAGCCGTGGGCGCTGGGTCCGCTCATCTCGTGCGGTGTTCGAGGTTGTCGGAAGGGCACCGAGTGGGTCGGATGCGGTCGTCCGCCGGGTGCTGGCTGCGGGACCGCAGGCTGTCGTCGGCTTCGTGCCCGCAGCTCGCCTGTACGGGTGGGAGCTGCCGGCGCTCCCGAAGCTGCCTGACGTCATCGTTCCGCCGGGACACAGCCCATCGGTGCCGTGCTATCGCTCGCGCCTGACTTCCGACGAGGTGGTGACCCGCGGGCCGGTGCTCGTGACCACGCCGCCCCGAACGGCCGCGGACTTCGCCGTGCTCCTGCCGCTGGACGAGGCGGTGGTGGTGCTGGACTCGGCCATGCGTGCGGGTCTGCGTCCCGCGGCTCTCGAAGAGGCCATCGGACGGCGCCGGTCGCCGGCAGCCCGCTGGGCCCTGGCGCTTGCTGATCCGGAGAGCGGGAGCGTGCCGGAGTCGCAGGCCCGGATGCTCTTCCACCATGCGGGCCTGCCGAAGCCGGACACGCAGTTAATCGTGCAGTGGGCCAACGTGAGGCACCGCGCGGACTTCGCCTGGCCGCAGGCCATGCTCATCGTGGAGATCGACGGCCGGGAGTTCCACATCGCCGAGGAACCGTTCCAGGCCGACCGCACTCATCAGAACGCGGTGACACGTGGCGGCTGGACGGTCGTGCGCTTCACGGTCGCGGATGTCCGGTTGCGCCCGGCGTATGTCACCGAAGAGGTGGCGTTCTGGCTTGACGTCAACCTTTAGTTGACGACAGCGGCTCGTCAACCTACGGTTGACGCATGACCGAATCGACGACAGTCCGGGCGCCCCTTCGCCTCGACGACCTCATCTCCGCGATCACGACGGTGCACAGCGCGCCGCTCGACCAGCTCAGTGACGCGGTCCTCGCGGCCGACCACCTCGGCGAGCTCGCCGACCACCTGATCGGCCACTTCGTCGATCAGGCACGGCGCTCGGGGGCGTCGTGGACGGACATCGGGCGCAGCATGGGCGTCAGCAAGCAGGCGGTGCAGAAGCGCTTCGTGGGCAAGGACGAGGCGATCGACATGAGCGCCGGCTTCAACCGATTCACGCCGCGGGCCCGCAACGTCGTCATCGCCGCCCAGAACGCCGCCAAGGCGGCCGGCAGCCCCGAGATCACGCCGGCGCACCTGGTCCTCGCGATGCTGTCGGAGCCGGACGGCATCGGCACGGCGGCGATCCTCGCGCAGGGGGTCACCGCCGAGCAGGTCCAGGCGGCTGCGACGGCGGCGCTGCCGCAGCCCGACGGCGAGGACCGGGCGCTGACCCCGTTCGACACCGCCGCCCGCAAGGCGCTGGAGCTCACCTTCCGCGAGGCGCTGCGGCTCGGCCACAACTTTATCGGCACCGAGCACCTGGCCCTTGCCCTCCTCGAGCAGGAGGGCGGCAACGGGGTGCTCGCCGGCTTGGGCGTGACGAAGCCGGCGGTCGAGGCCTACGTCGTCGCCAAGCTGGCGGCGCTCACCCCGCCCGCGGCCGGCTAGCCTAGCGCGCGGTGTTGCCCAGGTCGATCACGAACTCCGCCGCGGTGCAGTAGCGCGACTCGTCGCCGGCCAGCCACGCCACCATGTCGGACACGGCGGCCGGCTGCAGGAAGTCGTACGGCAGCGTGTTCATCAGGACCGGCCCGATCGTCGTCGTGACGTCGGCGAGCAGCTTCGGCAGCGTGGGGCCGAGCACCATGTCGGTGAGGACGCCGACGGGGTGCACCGTGTTGACGCGGATGTCGTACTCGCCGAGCTCGAGGGCGAAGGTGCGGGCGAGGCCGACCAGCCCGTGCTTGGACGCGGCGTAATGGGCGACGAACGGTGCGGCCTTGCGGCCGGTGGCCGAGCTGATCACGATGATCGACCCGCCGTTGCCGGCCTCGAGCATGGCGGGCACGGCGGCCTTGAGGGTGAGGAAGGTGCCCTTGAGGTTGACGCCGATGACGTCGTCGAACTGCTCCTCGGTGAGCTCCCACGCCCGGCCGGCCGACATGATCCCGGCGTTGGCCACGACGACGTCGAGTCGGCCGAACGCGTGCACACCTTCGGCCACCAGCGCCTGCAGCCCGGCGAGGTCGCGGACGTCGACCTGGCGGGCGACGACGCGGCCGCCCTCCTTCTCCACAAGTGCGACCGTCTCGTCGAGGTCGGATGTCTTGGCGCCGGCGTAGTCGGTGGTGGCGTAGTCACCGCAGCTGTCGCACAGCACGAGGTCGGCGCCGAGCGAGGCGAGCCGGACGGCGTGCGAGCGGCCCTGCCCGCGGGCGGCTCCGGTGACGAGGGCGGCGCGGCCGCGCAGATCGGTCATGGGGTCAGTCTCCCGGGCCGCCGCGACCGGAGGCAAGCCATTGCTTGACCCGGGTAAGCAATCTGGGGTTGGTTGGGCGGCATGAGTGCCGTCATCGCCGAGGTCTCGCCCGAGCGCAACCCCATGGTCTCCACGAACTGGGTGGCCGGGGTGCCGTACGCGATCTTCGAGGAGCTGCGGCGGCAGGACCGCCCGGTACGCGTGGTGGGCCCGGGCGACCGGCCGTACTGGGCGCTGGTGCGCCACGCCGACGTGGTGGCCGCCTCGCGTACGCCGGAGATCTTCTCGAACGAGCCCGACCCGTTCACGGTGCGCGGCCGCGACACCCCCGACGAGCCCGCCCCGGCGATCCCGCTGCTCATCTCACTCGATCCGCCGGTGCACACCCAGCGGCGTCAGCTGATCAACAAGGGCTTCACTCCGCGCCGGGTCACGCGGCTGCAGGACCGCATCACGGCCATCGTGGGCGAGCACCTCGCCAAGGTCCGCGGACGCGAGAGCTTCGACTTCGTCACCGACCTGGCCGTCGAGCTGCCGCTGCAGGTGATCGCGGAACTGCTGGGAATCCCGGAGGAGGACCGCAGCCGGGTCTTCGGGTGGACCGAGCAGATGATGAGCGGCGACGACGCCGAGTTCGAGAACGACCCGCAGCAGGTCATGGCCGCGCTCGGCGCCATGTACGGCTACTCCGAGCAGCTGTGCACCCACCGGCGCGAGCTCGCGGAGTCGGGCGCGCCCGGTGAGGACCTGATGTCGGTGCTCATCGGCGCCGAGTCGGGCGGCGAGCGCCTCTCGCAGATGGACCTGAACCTCTTCTTCCTGCTGCTGCATAACGCCGGCAGCGAGACCACCCGCAACCTGGTCACCGGCGGGGTGCTCGCGCTGCTGGAGAACCCGGACCAGCTGGCGCTGCTGCAGGAGGACCCGACGCGGCTGCCGGGAGCGGTGGAGGAGATGCTGCGCTGGGTCACCCCGGTCACGCACTTCGCCCGCACGGTCAAGGCCGACACCGAGATCAACGGTGAGTCGATCGCGGCGGGGGAGCAGGTGCTGCTCTGGTACACCTCGGCCAACCGTGACGAGGCCGTCTTCGCCGAGCCGAACCGGTTCGACGTGCTGCGCGACCCAAACCCGCACGTGGCGTTCGGCTCCGGTGGGCCGCACTTCTGCCTCGGCGCCCACCTCGCGCGGCTGGAGACGATCTCGCTCTTCGAGGCGCTGCTCCCGCTGTTGTCCGACCTCGAGCTCGCCGGGCCGGTCGAGCGGCTCCAGTCGCACTTCATCAGCGGCATCAAGCACCTGCCGTTGCGCTGGCGGTGACGGACCAGCGCTGACTCAGTAGACGGGGACCGGCGTACGCAGCAGGGCGGCCAGGTCCTGCCCCGGCTTGGGTCGGGAGAACAGGTAGCCCTGCGCGAGGTCGCAGCCGAGCTTGCGCAGCAGCTGCACCTGCTCGACCGTCTCCACGCCCTCGGCGACGACGCTCAGGCCCAGCGTGTGGGCGAGGTTGATGATGCCCTCGACGATGGCCTCGTCGTCACGGCTCATCGTGATGCTCTCGATGAAGCTGCGGTCGATCTTGACGGCGGTGACCGGGAAGCGGCGCAGGTACGACAGCGACGAGTAGCCGGTGCCGAAGTCGTCGACGGAGATGCCGACGCCGAGGTCGCGCAGCTGCGTCAGCGTGCGGGCCGCGAGGTCGGGATCCTCCATGAGGGCGCTCTCGGTGATCTCGAGCGTTAGGGCCGACGGCGGCAGCGCGTAGCGCTCGAGCATCTCGGCGACCCGGTCGGCGACCGCGGGGTCGGTCAGCTGCCGGGGGGAGAGGTTGACCGACATGACGAGATCGGGCGTGCCGGCCGTGCGCCGCCAGGTCGACAGCTGCTGTATCGACTGCTCCAGCATGAGGTGGCCGAGCGGCTCGATCAGGCCGGTCTCCTCCGCGATCGGGATGAACGCGACCGGCGGGACCACGCCGCGGACGGGGTGCGTCCAGCGGGCGAGGGCCTCGATCGAGACGTAGCGGTCCTCGGCCAGCGAGACGATCGGCTGGTACGCGGGCCACAGCTCGCCGCGCTCGAGCCCCTGGCGCAGATCCTCCTGCAGCTCGAGCCGGTCGACGGCCCGGCGCCGGAAGCGCTCGTCGAAGACGGCGACCCGGTTACGTCCGTGCTGCTTGGCCGAGTACATGGCGACGTCGGCGTTGCGGAGCAGGTCGGTGGCGACGACGGGCACCTCGTCGGCCTGCTGGCGGCCGGCTCCCGCCTCGGCGACGGCCACCCCCACGCTGCAGGTGACGACGATGTCGCGGCCGGAGATGCGCACCGGCCGGCTCAGCCACTCGAGCACGTCGACGGCGACGGCCTGCATCTGGCTTTCGGTGGCGTCAGGGACAACGAGAACGAACTCGTCGCCGGCGAGGCGCCCGACCGTCGTGTCGGCCAGGCGGCTCACAGCTCCGGACGCGCCCGCGGTTCCCGCGGTGGTGTGCTGGGCCAGCCGGCGGGCGATGGTGCGCAGCACGGCGTCGCCCGCGTCGTGGCCGAGCGAGTCGTTGACCATCTTGAAGCGGTCGAGGTCGATGAACAGCACGCCCACCGAGCGCGTACCCGCGTCGAGCAGCTCGCTGAGCGTCTCGATCACCAGGTTGCGGTTGGCGAGCCCGGTCATGTGGTCGTGCCGGGCCTCGTAGCGCAGCAGCGCGGCGGTGGCGTGGCGGTCGGTGACGTCGAGCAGGCAGAGCACGATCGGGTACGGGCCCGCGCCGGTCTCGGACGGCAGCACCCGGGTCGACACCGACAAGAAGGCGAGGGCGCCGCCGCGCTTGACGGCGAGGGTGCGCGCCGGACGGCCTTCGCCGCTGGTACGCGCGTCGGCGAGGCCGAGGGTGTCGGCCGGCAGCGGTGCTCCCGACTCGTCGAGCAGTCTGACCGTCTCGTCGAGCTCGAGGCCCACGAGGGACGGGACGCCGAGCAGGGAATGCGCGGCCGGGTTCGCGGTCTCGACGCGGCCGTCGACACCGACGATCAGGACCCCTTCGTCGAGCGCCGCGACGGCTGCCGAGTAGCGGGCGTCGAGGGCCTGCCGGACGGTTTCCGCCTTGCGCCGCTGGCTGCGGTCGGATGCGATGATGACGCTGCCGCTGAGTGCGCCGGTCTCGTCACGGATCGGCGCTGCCGACATGAGGACGTACAGCTCGCGCCCGTCGCGGTGGCGCTGGGTGACCTCGGTCGGCACGCCCGACGCGAGCGTGCGGGCGTCGGCGAAGCCGGCGGAGGTGGCGAGCATGTCGCTGAGCGGCCGGCCGAGCGCCTCGGCGGCGGTCCACCCGTAGAGCTCGGTCGCCGCCGGGTTCCAGCTCGTGATGCGCTCGGCGAGGTCGGCCGCGATGATGGCGTCCGAGACGTGCTCGACCAGCTCGGCGGCGAGTCGCAGGCTGGCCTCGGCCTCCCGCTGGGCGGTCAGGTCGCGCATGATCACCTGAAACGCGGGGCGGTCCTCCCAGGTGGTGCGTACCGAAACCGACTCCACCGGCACCAGGCCGCCGTCGAGGCGCACCAGTGTGGCCTCGGCCGGCTCGGAGTGCGTGTCCTCCGCCTTCATCGCGGCCAGCCGGGCAGCCAGGGCGGGGATCGAGTCCGGTGACACGAAGCCGAAGATCGGCCGGCCGAGGATGTCCCCGACCGACTCGGCACCCATGAGCGCCACCGCTGCCCGGTTGGCGAAGACGACGTTGCCGTCGCAGTGCACGACGATGACGTCGGGGCTGAGGTCGACGAGCAGGCGGTAGCGGTCGCGTACCTCTGCCGGAGCGGCCGCCGCCGTGAGGTCGGTGATGTCGGTGACGGTGCCCGTGACGACGCGGGCTCCGGCGGCGCTGATGCCGGCGGCCGCGCAGATCCGGTAGCGGCGCTCGGCCCGACGGGGCAGGCGCAGGGTGTGCTCGAGGTCGAGCGTGCCGTCGCCGGGGACGGCGCAGGCGAGGACCGGCGAGCTCAGCATGGGCGCGAGCAGCTGCCGCAGCACCCGGTCGATCTCCTCCGGGCAGGCCTCGGGCAGGCCCAGCATGAGGCGCATCGGGTCGTGCCAGAGCAGGGGTGCGGTCTCGAGCGGCTCCGGGCCGGGCCGCAGCTGCCACACCGCGACGCCCGCCGCGTGCAGGAGCACCTCGTGCAGGCGCGGGTTGGTCTCGGTCTCGGGCCGCACCGCGGTCATGCCCGTGCTGCCTTCCGTTGCCTCTCGCGGGGCAGGCGGAAGGGCGTCACACAGTGGGAGCGACACCTGGGATCCCCTTCCGTTCGACATGCCTCAAAGGTTCTCGGCACGACGACGGAAGTTATGAACGGACGCGCACCGTAAATCTTGCCGCCAATGCGGGCACAACGCGGCGAGAATTCAC
Source organism: Frankiaceae bacterium (assembly GCA_965199805.1). Classification (GTDB taxonomy): domain Bacteria; phylum Actinomycetota; class Actinomycetes; order Frankiales; family Frankiaceae; genus DATAZK01. The sequence goes on from CBDATO010000003.1 coordinate 196,694, forward strand.
CCGTTCGGGTGACGCGCCCCATTACTGCCTGAAGAGGGTCCATTTTGGCCCATTATGCCTGGTCACCCGTACGGACCAGCGACTGCTCCGTACGGGGTGGTGACGCGGCCCACGCCGGGGCGGGTCAAGCGGGGCACAACACTCGGCCGGCCTGCTGGAACGCCGTCATGCGGCACTGACAACATCACCGGTGTCGCTCCCGGAACGGTGAGCCGAAGGCCCCGGGCCACGAGCGGCGGTCGCTGCCGCAGCTGTCACGCGACGTCTCCACAGCCAACCCCCGCCCGGAGATGGAGTACCCATGAACAGCACCACCACTGCCGACTCGACGCCATACGGCTCACCCGCCGCTGCCGAGGTCCGCACCGAAACCGCCTCGTCCGGCGCCGCGTGCTTCGCCGGTATCGGCGCCGTCACCGCGTACGGATGGGGCCGGGGCGAGCTCGCCGGCGGCCTGCGCTCCGGTGTCAGCGCGGTCCTGCCGACCCCCGGATACGAGACGCTCGGCGGCAAGGCGTACGTCGCCAAGGTCGCCGAGGGCGGCTCGTGGAAGGACGGCGAGACCCGCTTCGCCCGGGCCTTGCGCGCGTCGGCCCGCGAGGCCGTGCAGGACGCACTCGACCGGGGCTGGCAGCCAGGGCCGAACGTCGGGCTGGTGCACAACGTCGTCCTCGGTGAGGTCGACCTCTGGCGCGACTTCTACCTCGAGCACGAGGGCAAGCTCTCGATCCGCCGCTACCTCGGGTTGATGCCGTCGACCCCGATGTCGACGCTCATGCAGGAATTCGGATTTCACGGGCCGGCCATGAACGTCTCGGCCATGTGCGCGTCCGGCAACGCCGGGCTGATCACCGCCGGTGCCTGGCTCGACAGCGGCATCGCGTCCGACGTGCTGGTGATCTCCACCGACATCTCGCTGACGCCGGAGAACGTGCTGCACTTCCGCAACCTCGGCGTCGCCGTCACCGACCTCGACCCGATGGAGGCGTGCCGGCCGTTCCAGGAGGGCAGCTTCGGCTTCGTCATGGGGGAGGCGTCCGTCGGCCTCGTGCTGACGCGCAACCTGGCCGAGGACGCCCGGCCGTACGGGCGCTACCTCGGCGGCAGCATGAACCACGACGCCCACCACGTGACGTCCATCGAGCCGAGCCTGACGCACGTGCGTCGCTGCTACGAGGACGCGCTGGCCCGCAGCGGCCGCCGCGCCGAGGACGTCGCCTACCTCAACGCCCACGGCCCGGGCACCAAGCAGTGCGACGCCGCGGAGGGCGCGATGCTCGACCAGCTGCTCACCGAAGCGAACGTGTTCTCGGTCAAGCCGCTCGCCGGGCACTGCCAGGCCGCTGCCGCCACGGTGGAGCTGGCCGCGAGCCTGCTCGGCTTCGAGGACGGGGTCGTCTACGGCGTGCCGCAGCGGGCGGCGGGTCACCCGCGGCTGCTCGACGGTGTCTCGCCGCTGCGGCCGGGCGCGACGCTCAAGTCGTCCATCGGCATGGGCGGGCACAACTCGGCGGTGGTCATCGAGCCGTGCTGATCAAACCCTGCTGACCAGGCCGGTGGCCGGCTGTGTGAAAGTGCATTCTCGTCCACACAGCCGGCCGCCGAGCATGCGAGGGTTTCGACATGAGCAGGGTTCCCGAGCGGCGCCTCGCCGATGATGCCGAGGCGGAGGCCGCGGTCACCCGCTGGCTCGCCGCCGCCCTGGGCGCCGACGAGCTGACCATCGACGACAGCAACCGGCCGCCGCTCAACGGCGCGTCCAACGACACCCTCATGCTGCGCGCCCGGTGGCGCATCGGCGGTGCCGACCGGGACGGCGGCTTCGTCATCCGTCGCCCACCGACAGGTGCCTCGCTCTACCAGCACTACGACCTCGGCGGCCAGTACGCAACCATGGCCGCGCTGACCGGCACCGACGTACCGGTGCCGCCGCTCGTCGGCTACGAGCCCGACCCCGCGGTGCTGGGTGCGCCGTTCTACGTGATGGGCGCCGTCGACGGTGAGGCCCCGCCTGACCTGCCGCCGTATACCCAGGTGGGCTGGGTGTTGCCGCTCCCCGAGGCGGACCAGGCGCAGCTCTTCGCCGGCGCGGTCGACATGCTGGCCCGGGTGCACACGCTGGACATCGCGCGCCTCGACCTCGGGCACCTGCCGGTGGGCCCGCGGGGTGGCTTCGCCGAGCAACTGCGCGCCACCGAGGAGTGGTTCCGCTGGGCGGCCACCGGCGTACCGAATCCGGTGCTCGACGCGACCCTCGCCTGGCTGATCGCCCACGCGCCGGACGTCAGGCCCGAGGACGAGGGCCTCAACTGGGGCGACGCGCGCATCGGCAACATGATGTTCCGCGACCTCGCGCCCGTCGCGGTGCTCGACTGGGAGATGGCCGCGATCGGACCGCCCGAGGTCGACCTCGGCTGGTGGCAGTTCATGTACCGCTTCCACACCGCGGGCATGGGCAACCCGCTGATCGCCGGCTTCCCCGATGACGCCGGCTTCGTCGCCATGTGGGAGGAGGCGGCGGGTCGCAAGGCCCGCGACGTCTTCTACTACGACGTCCTCGGCGCGTTTCGGTTCGGGATCATCGTCCTGCGCGCCGCCCGTCGGATGGTCGACGACGGGGTGCTGCCGGCCGATCAGTCCTTCGAGCGGGTCAACGGCGCCACCACCCTGCTCGCGCAGATGCTCGATCTGCCGGAGCCGACCTAGGTCCCTTGTGGCGTGGCTGAGCGTCTTCTTACGGTGACGGAGCCGGTCCATTCCGGCATCCGACCCACCACGCCTTGATTCTCTTCCTGGACCTCGACGCCCGGCCGGCGAAGCCGAAGGTCTGACACCGGATCCGAGGCGCGCAGCTCACCGTCCGGCGAGGCGGAAGCGCAGGGTCGTCCCCGGCGCGCCCTGGGCGGCGTGGTGGAGGTCGGCCGCGCGTACGCAGGCGATGACCGGATAGCCACCCGTGGTCGGATGGTCCTGCAGCAGCAGGACGGGCTGACCGCTCGGCGGGACCTGGATGGCACCGGTCACCATGCCCTCCGGAGGCAGCTCCCGGTCCGAGCGGCGCTCGAGTCGCTGCCCGGTGAGCCGCACCCCGATGCGGCTGCTCTCGGGGCTCACCGTCCAGGTCACCGACGTCAGCAGGTGCAACGCGTCGGCGGTGAACCATTCGTCGCGTGGGCCCGGCAGGACCGTGAGTACGGGCGTGAGGTCGATGCCGGCGACGGGCACCGCATCCGGGGCCGGCACCGGGCCGGGCGGCGGTCCGTAAGCGAGGGTGTCGCCGGCGGCGAGCGGCGCCGGGCCGAGCCCGCTGAGGAGATCGGTCGCCCGGCTGCCCAGGACCGCGGGGCCGGTGAGGCCGCCGCGGACGGCCAGATAGCTGCGCACCCCCGCGGTCACCGCACCGACAGTGAGCTCCTGGCCCGGCAGCAGCACGATCGCGGTGTACGGGTCGGCGACGCGTCCGTCCACCCGGATCGGTGCGGGAGCGCCCGTGACGGCCACCGTGACGGCGGGCGACCCGGGCGGCACGCGCAGCGTCGGGCCGTGACCGGTGGCCTCCAGCAGGGCCGCGTCGTCCGGGTTGCCGACCAGCCGGTTGGCGAGCCGGGCGGCGGGGGCGTCCGCGAAGCCGGAGGGGGAGACCCCGATGTGGGCGAGACCCGGGCGTCCGGCGTCCTGGACGGTGGTCAGCGGACCGGCACGCACCACCTCGAGCCGGGTCACAAGCGATTGCATGTCACCGGGGGGCCGGGGGTCCTTCCAGCGACCACAAGCGATGGGATGTAGTCGGCTACATCCGATCGCTTGTCGAGCGAAGAAGAGACCCCGCCTGCCTGGTGACATCCGATCGCTTGTCGCCGGTTCCCAGTCTTCACACGGCCTCGAACCGGACGGTCGCACCCGGCGCGATCAATGCCGGCGGGTCACGCTCCGGATCGAACAGGACGGCATCGACGGCGCCGAGCAGGTGCCACCCGCCGGGGCTCGCCCGCGGGTAGACGGCGCTGTAGCCGGCCGCGATCGCCACCGAGCCGGCGGGCACCACGGGCCGCGGGCTCGTCCGCCGGGGGAGCTCGAGGACCGGATCAAGCCCGGTCAGGTAGGCGAAGCCTGGCGCGAACCCGCCGAACGCCGCGCGGTACGTGGCGCCGCTGTGCCGGGCGACCACCTCGTCGACGCTCAATCCGGTCGCCGACGCGACGGAGGCGAGGTCCGGCCCGTCGTAGCGGACAGGCAGGCGTACGACGTCGGCCGAGCCGGCGGGCCGTGCGTCCACCGGTAGCGGGAGCAGCGCGCCTAATGCCTGGGCGTCGGGCCCGCTGACCAGCACGGTCTCGGCTCCGGGCACGACGTCGGTCACCCGCAGCCCGCGCGCGTACGCGACCTCCCGCACCGCGGCGGCGAGCCCGGCGGGGTCGGCCGCGTCGACCAGCACCGCGTGCTCACCCACCAGCCGGATCATCCGAACGCGCTCATGTGAAGGGAGCGAGGGTGACGCCGGCGCCGGCGAGTGCGGCCCGCACCGCCTGCGCCGCCTCGACGGCCGCCGGGTTGTCACCGTGGACGCAGAGCGACGCCACCTCACCCGCGGCAGCCAGCTCACGCGCCTGCTCCGCGATCTCGGCCGGGTCGTGCAGCACCGCGCCCGGCTCGCGGCGCGGCACCAACCGCCCGTCGGCGGTGTACGCCCGGTCGGGGTAACCCTCGAGCAAAACGTGAGCCCCGGCGGTCTGGGCGACCGCGAGCAGGACCGACCCCGGCAGCGCCAGTAGCGGCAGGTCGGCCGCGTATGCCCGCACCCCGGCGACCAGCGCCTGGGCGTGCACCGGGTCGTCGGCCGCCCGGTTGTAGAGCGCGCCGTGCGCCTTGACGTACGACACCCGCGTGCCGCATGCCCGGGCCATGCCGTCGAGCCCGGCGATCTGGAAGGTCACCTCGTCGCGCAGGACGTCCGGCTCGACCTCCAGGAAGCGGCGCCCGAAGCCGGCCCGGTCGCGGTAGCTGACGTGCGCCCCGATCCGCACGCCGCGCTCCGCGGCCCGCGAGCAGACGCGGCGCGTGGTCGGCGGATCACCGGCGTGGAACCCGCAGGCCACGTTTGCGCTGGTCACGACGTCGAGCAGGGCGTCGTCGTCGCCCATGCGCCACGCGCCGAAGCCCTCGCCGAGGTCGGCGTTGAGATCCACGGAAGGGACGCTAGGCGACGTCTCCCGACGCGTACAGCGCCTCGATCTGCGCGTCGTCGCGGCCGAGCTCGCCGAGAATTTCCCGGGTGTGCTCGGCGAGGCGCGGCGGGCGGAAGCGGGGGCCGCCCGGGCTGCCGTGGAAGTCGGCGGGCGTGTTGAGCATCAGCGCCGCGCCGTCCTCGGTGGGCACGTCGACGATGCCGCCGGCCGCGTAGAACTGCGGGTCGACGATCAGGTCGTTGACCGAGTTCACCGGCGACCAGAACATGTCGCGCTCTGCTGCGAAGACGTCGGCCCACTCGTCGAGGGTCTTCGTCGCGAAGATCTCGTCGAGCGTCGCGATCATCTCCTCCGCGTTCTCGGCGCGGGCCGCGGCGGTCGAGAACTTCGGGTCGGTCAGCCAGTCGTCGCGTCCGACGGAGCGGGCGAGCGGCGGCCAGTGCCGCTCGACCTCGAGGCCGACGATCCAGAAACGGCGGCCGTCCTTGGCGGTGTAGTTGTTCATCGCCGGGTTGCGCATCGTCTTGCGGTTGCCGAGCTGGATGTTGTAGCCCCACATCAGGGCGGTGTTCACGTCGAAGCCGAGCGTGTACGCGCCCTGCCGCAGCAGCGACGTGGTGACGAACTGGCCCTTGCCGGTGCGCTCCTTGTGCACCAGCGCGGCGCAGATCATCGACGCCGCGGTCATCGCGACAGTGTGGTCACCCATACCGCCGCGCTGGAACGGCAGGTCGCCGCCGGGCGGGGTGAGCGCGTCGGCGATGCCCGAGCGGGCCCAGTAGGCGGCGATGTCGTACGCCCGCCGGTTGGCGTCGGGGCCTTCGATGCCGTAACCCGTGACGAGCGCGTACACCAGGCCGGGGTGACGGGCGGTGGTGCTCTCGTGGTCCAGGCCGAGCTTGGCGAGAGCCTCCGGGCGGATGTTGGTGACGAACACGTCGGCACCCGCGACCAGGTCGCGGACGATCCCCGGCCCCGCCTCCGAGCCCAGGTTGACGACGATGCTGCGCTTGGAGCGGTTGTCGAGGTCGAACGGCGGGTTGGTGCCGTCGTGCACACCCAGCATCGCGGCGAAGGTGCGGGCCGGGTCACCGGACGGCGGCTCGATCTTGACGACGTCGGCGCCCCAGTCGGCGAGGATGCCGCTGGCTCCGGGGCCCGCGACCCACATGCCGAGCTCGACCACCCGGATGCCCGCGAGGGGTCCGGTGTTGGGTGCCGCCTTGGCAGGTGAGATGTCTGCTGTCGTCATCCTCAGCCGATCGCGATGGGGTTGACCGGGCTGCCCGTGCCGCCGGTGACGAGCATGGGCGCCGCGATGAACAGCGAGGTCCAGCACTCGTCGGCGGCCATCGGAGAGAGGTTCAGGTGCTCGATGAGCGTGATCCCCAGCTTGACCAGCAGCTCGATGTGCACCGCGAGGAAGCGGTTGTCGTCGAACGGGATGCACTCGATCGCGGCGTTGTCGGCGCCGACGACGGCCAGGTCGTTGTCACGGATGAAGTCGACCGTCGACAGCGCGAGGCCGGGCTGGGCGAAAGGCGCGGGCGAGCCGTCGGCGGTGACCTCGGCGAAAAGGTCCAGCCAGCCGGTGCGCACCAGCAGCGCGTCACCCGCGGAGACCCCGACGCCTTGGCGCGCCAGCGCACCCTCGATGTCGTCACCGCTGATCTTGTAGCCGGGCTCGAGGTAGGGCACGCCCTTGTACGCGGCCACGTCGGCCAGCACGGCGCGTGCCGCGAAGCCGCCGGTCTTCTCGATGCCGCAGTGGGCCGCGCCGTGCTGCGAGGCGAACGAGTCCTTGCCGTAGCCGTTGTAGAAGTGCTCGTCGGAGTAGACGTGGCAGAGCGCGTCCATGTGGGTGCCGTTGTGCGAGGCCATGACCAGCACGTCCTCGTTGGCACCGAGGCCGCGGGGCGCCCCGTACGCGGTGAAGTTCTGCTCGTCGGTCTGGCTGCTCAGCGTGAGCCGCTGCGGCGCTCCCCGGTAGTCGAACACCGGCACACCGGCGCGCTGCACGGGCAGACCCAGGTTGTAGACCTTGCCGGTCGTGCACGCCTGCGTGGCCTGCAGGACGACCTCGGGGGTGAGCAGGTTGAGCGTGCCGCGCTCGTCGGCGTCGCCCCAGCGTCCCCAGTTGGCGCCGCGGCCCCCGGAGGTGCCGGGGTCGCCGGCCTCCGGCGGGACGGCACCCGGCGACGGGGCATCCGTGGGGGTCGAGGTGACGCTCATCGGATCGAGGTGCCCATGTCGACCGGGATCTGCGCACCGGTGACGTAACGGGCCTCGTCGCTCGCGAGCCACGCGACGGCGTCGGCGATCGCCTCGGGCTTCATCGACGGGTGCGGCAGCGTGTTCATGAAGACCGGGCCGAGGGTGGTGGCCTTCTTGGTGATCATCTGGAACAGGCCGTCGACGTTCATCATCTCGGTCTCGACGCCGGCCGGGTGGATGCTGTTGACGCGGATGTCGTACTCGCCGAGCTCGTTGGCGAGGCCCTTGGTGATGCCGACCACGCCGTGCTTGGCGGCGGTGTAGGCGAGCGTGAACGGCTGCCCCTTGAGGCCCGCCGACGAGCTGGTCAGGATGATCGAGCCGCCGTTGCCGGCCTTGATCATGTGAGGCACGGTCGCCCGGACGGTGTGGAAGACACCGGTCAGGTTGACGCTGATCAGCTGGTCCCACTGCTCGGTCGACATCTCCCAGGCGTTCGCCCAGTTGAGGATGCCGGCGTTAGCGACCACGACGTCGATGCGGCCGAGCTCGGCGATGGCCTCGTCGGCCAGGGCGGTCAGGTCGTCGAGGCTGCGCACGTCGGCGTGACGGGCGATGACCCGGCGGCCGGTCTTCTCCGCGAGGCGCACCGTCTCGTCGAGGTCCTCGGGGGTCGCGGCCTTGACACCGTTCGTGGGCACCGGGGCGCAGATGTCGCTGATCACGACGTCGGCGCCTTCCTCGGCGAGGCGGATGGCGTGGGCCCTGCCCTGCCCGCGCGCGGCACCGGTGATGAAGGCCACCTGGCCTGTGAGACGACCCATGGGAATTGCCACCCTTCGTGATGGTGCTCGATCGGTGCCCGCGCTCTGGCTCAGCGCTCGACCGCGGCGGTTTGCCGCGGTGCTCGGACGGGCGGGAGCGTATCGCGTGGCTCACATCCACAGGACGGCGGAACGACTGATTGCCGTCCCCGGTGCTGCCCGTACCGTGTGCGCACGAGTGTGCCGGTGCCTGTTCGCCGAGCCGCGCGCCTTGACATCCGCCCCGAATGCCGGAGGAACTGTGCCGTCGAGTGAGCTGCCCGAGCACCTGCTGGGCGCGCTGCGGGGAGTCGCCTGGTCCGGCGACGCGCAGACCCCGTACCCGCGGGCCGATCCGGCCGACGCGGCGCGGCTGCCGGGCGACACCTGGGGCGCGGCGATGCTGCCCGTCGGCGTGCGGCTGGAGCTGGTCGGCGACGCCCAGGCCGTCGAGATCGAATACGCCTGTGCCACCGACGACCTCGGCTACCGCGGCGCTGGCGGCGGGGTCGCCTTCTCCGCCTGGCGCGGCGGTCGCGAGGTCGGCACGGCCCCGGTCAGCGTCGACGGGGGAGTCGCGACGCTCGACTTCGACGACGCGGCGAGCGCGGGTGACCAGGTCCTGACCATCTACCTGCCGGAGATCATGCGCCCGACGCTGTTCGACGTGCGCCCGCTCGGCGGCACGCTGACGGCCGCACCGGCCGGGCCACGCTGGATCGCGTACGGCGACTCGATCACCGAGGGCTGGATCGCGTCGGGGCCGGCGACGAGCTGGCCGATGGTGGCCGCCCGCACGTACGGGCTCGACGTCGTCAACCTCGGCTACGCCGGCTCGGCGCGCGGCGAGATCCCGTCGGCCGAGCAGATCGCGACGCTCCCCGCCGACGTCATCAGCATCGCGCACGGCACCAACATGCACGGGCGCATCCCGTTCAGCGCCGCCCAGTTCCGCGAGGGGCTGCGGGCCTTCCTGCAGATCGTGCGGCAGGGTCATCCCGACATCCCGATCGTGGTCTGCAGCATGATCGTGCGCCCCGACGCCGAGTCCACCCCCAACCGGCTGGGCGCCACCATGGCCGATCTCCGCTTCGAGATGGAGGACCTGGTCAGCAGCCTGCGTCAGGGCGGCGACGAGGCCCTCACACTGGTGCAGGGTCTGCCGTTGCTCCAGCCCTCCCAGATCCCGGACGGCGTGCACCCCGACGACTCCGGCCATGCCGTGCTCGCCGAGGCCTTCGGCGGTGCCGTGGCCGCGGCGGTGCGCGCCGAGCGGGTGTCGTGACGCCGCTCGACGCCTTCCGTCTTGACGGGCGGACGGCGGTCGTGACCGGCGCCGCCAGCGGCATCGGCGCGGCGGCCGCCGTGGTCCTCGCCGGGGCGGGCGCCCATGTGTTCTGCGCCGACCGCGACGGCGCCGGGGCGCAGGTCACGGTGACGGCGATCGAGGCGGCGGGCGGCTCGGCGAGCGCCTGCGAGCTGGACGTGTCGGACCGCGCAGCCGTCTTCCAGCTGGCGTCCGAGGTCGTCGCGAGCCGCGAGCGGATCGACGTGTGGTGCAACATCGCCGGCGTCATCGACCAGGTGCTCATCTCGGAGATGACCGACGAGCAGTTCGACCGCGTCTTCGACGTCAACTTCCGCGGGGCGCTGTACGGCTGCCAGGCCGCGGTCGACGCGATGACGCCGGAGGGGGCCGGGTCGATCATCAACATGGTCTCCGGCGCGATCGACACCCCCGCACCCACCATCGGCGCGTATGCGGTGAGCAAGGCGGCCCTCAACCAGCTGACCAAGACGCTCGCGGTCGAGGTCGGGCCGATCGGGATCCGCGTCAACGCGGTGGCCCCGGGGTTCATCACCACGGCGATGACGGCCCGGCACTACACGCTCGAGGACGGCAGCATCGACGAGCAGCGCCGCACCGCCGCGGTCGAGCCGCGGCGTCAGCAGTCGCCGATGGGTCTCGTGGGCGAGCCGGACGACATCGCGTACGCCGTGCTGTACCTCGCCTGTGACGCCGCCCGCTTCGTGACCGGACAGGTCATGCGTCCGAACGGCGGGGTGGCTATGCCATGGTGAAGCCCGTCCCGCACTGACTGTCACCATTTGTCCGCGTGACGCAGTGAACCCTCGACCACGGCCGCGCCGTCCCCCGGTGCGGTCGGTCTTCGTCCGCCGAGATCCCCCGGAAGAGATATGACCAGCCCCACTCCTGCCGCCGGCGCGAGCGGCCTCGTGCTCGAGGCCCGCGGCGTCGGCAAGCGATTCGGCGGTGTCACCGCCCTCGACGACGTCAGCATCGGCGTGCGGCCCGGCGAGGTCTGTGGCCTCATCGGGCCCAACGGCGCCGGCAAGACGACGCTGTTCGACCTGCTCTCCGGGGTCCAGCCGGTCAGCACCGGTCGCGTCGTCTACCAGGGCGACGACATCACCAACCGGCCGGCGACGTGGCGCGCCCGGCACGGCCTGCGCCGCACGTTCCAGAAGCAGCAGCCGTTCTCCTACCTCACCGTCGAGGACAACCTCATGGTTGCCGTCGAGTGGCGCGGCGGCGGCGGGGGAGTCGTCGCCGACCTGGTGCAGTTCCCGCTGCGCAAGCGCAGGGAGCGGGCCCGGCGGGAGGCGGCGCTCGACGCCCTACGGCTCTTCGGCCTGGACGGCATCGCCCGCGAGCGCGCCGGGCGACTGACGATCGGGCAGGTGCGCCTGCTGGAGATGGCGCGCGCCTTCGTCGACCGGCCGAGCGTCGTCCTGCTCGACGAGCCCACCTCCGGCCTCGCGGAGGCGGAGATCGAGTACCTGGCGTCCGCGTTCGAGCGCATCCGTGACGAACGTTCGTGCGCGGTCCTGCTCGTCGAGCACGACATGGCCTTCGTCATGCGGGAGTGCAGCCGGGTCGTGGTGCTGAACCTGGGCAAGCACCTCGCCGAGGGCAGCCCCGACGAGATCCGCAGCCACCCTGAGGTCGCTGCTGCCTACCTGGGGTCGGGTGCCGCATGAGCAAGCTCTTCACGCTGGTCTTGTCCGGCATCGTCACCGGTGGCCTGTTCGCCATCCTCGCCTCGGGCCTGGTGCTCACCCGGCAGGTGGCCGGCGTCTTCAACTTCGCGCAGGGCGCGACCGCCTTCGTCTGTGCCTTGCTGTACTTCGAGCTGAACACCGGTGCCGGGTGGCCGATCGTGCCGTCCGCAGTGGTGACGGTGCTGATCTTCGCGCCGCTGCTCGGCATCCTGCTCGACGTCGCCATGCTGCGAAAACTCGCCACGGCAGGCATCACGGCGCAGATCGTGGCCACCATCGGGCTGACGATCGCCCTGCCCGCGGCGGGCCTGTTCATCGTCGACGAGGCCGGTCTGACCACGACGGCCAACGTGACGAACCCGCCCGGTATCGCTCCCACGCCCGCGACCGTCTGGCACCTCACCGACACGGTCACGCTGAACTCCACCCAGCTGGCGATCCTCGCGGCGGCAGCCTTCACCGCCGTCGTGCTGTGGGTCGTCGTGCGGCTGACGCCGCTCGGCCTGCAGATGCGCGCCTGCGTCGACCGCCGCGATCTCGCCTCGCTGCGCGGCGTCAACCCCGGCCGCAGCTCGCTCATCGCGTCGGTGCTGTCGACCACCCTGGCGGGACTGGTCGGTGTCCTCGGGGCGCCGATCCTCAACCTCAGTCCCGACATCTACACCGGCGCCATGCTGGCCTCGGCCGGCGCGGCCGTCTTCGCCCGGTTCACCAGCATCCCGCTGGCCTTCCTCTTCGGCCTGCTGCTGGGTGTGGTGCAGAACCTGATCGCCGGCTACGTCTCCCCGCACGTCGGCTTCCAGGGGCTGTCCAGCTCCGCGCCGTACATCCTGATCTTCATCGGTCTGCTCGCGCTCAACGCGACCCGCGGCCGCCGGGCGGGCACGGTCTCCGACGAGAAGGCCCGCGACGTCGACATCAGCGGTCTGCCGCTGTGGCGCCGGGTGTGGCCGTGGACCGCCTGCACCATCGGCCTGATCGTCTGGATCTTCCTCGCCGACGACATCTGGCTCGGCTACACGATCGCCGGCCTGGCGCTCGCCATCGTCTTCGTCTCGTTCGTCATCGTGACGGGCATCGGCGGGATGGTCAGCCTCAGCCAGGCCACCTTCGTCACCGCCGCGGCGCTGTCGGCCGGGTTCTTCATCTCCCACGGATGGCCGTTCGTCCTCGCGCTGCTCGCCGGTACGGCGGTGGCGGCTGCGGTCGGCGCCGTCGTCTCGCTGCCGGCGCTGCGGCTCGGCGGTCTGCCGCTCGCCCTGTCGACCCTGGCGATCGCGTACATCGGTGACCTGCTGGTCTTCCAGCTGGACCCGGTCCGCAACGAGAGCCTCGGCTGGATCATGCCGCGACCCGCCTGGTTCGGGATCAACTTCGACGGCCTGTTACCCGGCGGCGACCGCAACTTCTGCCTGCTCCTGGTGGTCTTCGTGCTGCTCGCGGTGTGGCTGGTCCGCAACCTCGAGCGCTCGCCCTCGGGTCGCGCCATGCTCGCGCTGCGCTCGTCCGCGGTCGCGGCCCAGGCCTCCGGCGTGAGTACGGCGCGGCAGAAGTTCGCGTTGTTCGTCATCTCGGCGGCGATGGCCGGGTTCGGCGGGATCCTGTACGCGTCCTACAACGGCGCGGCCAACAACACCGACCATCCGGCGACCGAGGGCCTGGTCTGGCTCGCGGTGGTCGTGGCCTTCGGTGTGCGTCGGCCGGGCGCCGCCGTGGCCGCCGGGCTGGTCTTCGCCCTGTCGCCGCACGTCTTCAGCGACTACATCACCAGCTCCACCTACCTGCCGACGATGCTCTTCGGTCTCGGTGGCATCGGCCTCGCGAAGAACCCCGAGGGCTTCCTCGCCGACGCCGTCGACTCGTTCCGCAAGCTGGGCCGCTCGGTCGCTGCGAAGCGGGCGGGTGCGGCCGCGGTCACGACGGCAACCGGCGCCTCGGCGACGATGAGCAAGCCCGATGCCGAGGCTGCCGCCACCGGCGCGACCGCTGCCGACCCGGGCACCCCCGCCCGGCCGGTGGACGGCGTGATCGACCTCGACAAGCCGCGGGACGGTGCGCAGCCCGCCGCAGTGCCCAGCAGCTACGACGGTGCGGGTGACGGCTCGGGTGTGCCGTCGTCCGACGCCCTGCTGCAGGTGCGTGGCCTCAAGGCCGGCTACGACGGCATCGAGGTGCTGCACGGCATCGACTTCGACGTCCCCGCCGGCTCGATCGTGGCGGTGCTCGGGCCGAACGGCGCCGGCAAGACCACCCTGGCCAACGTCATCGCCGGACTGGTGCCCGTCTCGTCCGGCAGCGTCACGCTCGACGGCACCGACGTCTCCACCTGGGCGCCGTACCGCCGCTCACGGGACGGTCTGGTGCTGGCCCCCGAGTCACGCGGCATCTTCGCCGGTATGTCCGTCGAGGAGAACCTGCGCCTCGTCCTGGACGCCGACCAGCGCGAGCAGGTCTACCAGCGTTTCCCGGCCCTGCGTGAGCGGCGCCGGCTGCCGGCCGGGGTGCTCTCCGGCGGCGAGCAGCAGATGCTGACCCTGGCGCCCCTGCTCGCCAAGCCGCCGCGCGTCCTCGTCGCCGACGAGCCGTCGCTCGGGCTGGCGCCGCTCGTCATCGAGCAGGTGATGGAGGTCCTGCGCGAGATCGCCGCAACCGGTACGGCCGTCCTGCTCGTCGAGGAGAAGCTGCACGGCATCGCCCACGTCGCCGAACGGGTGGTGGCGCTCGACCTCGGCCGGGTCGCCTGGACCCGGGCGGCGTCCGAGGTCAACGCGGCGGCACTGGCCGCCACCTACCTGGGGGTCGACCGGGCCACTGCCGCCCGCATCGAGGCGGCCGGTCCCTGACCCGGCGCGGCGAGTGACCCAGGTCACTGGTAGAGATGCAGCAGGTATCCGGCGGAGGAGAGGCTCGACGATGGACGCGGCGACGGATATCGAGGCGATCAAGCAGCTGAAGGCCCGCTACTTCCGGCTCATGGACTCCAAGGACTGGGACGGCCTCGCGCAGGTGTTCACGCCCGATGTCGAGATCGACATGACCGGTGAGGGCGGCGGCGTCACCCGCAGCGTGCAGGAGTACCTGCCGTACCTGCGGGAGAACATCGAGGAGGTCACCACCGTCCACCACGGGCACATGCCGGAGATCACCCTCGACTCGCCGACCACCGCGCACGGTGTGTGGGCGATGGAGGACAAGCTGTGGTGGCCGGAGGGTGGACCTCTGGTTCACCTCCACGGTTACGGGCACTACCACGAGACGTACGCCAAGGTCGGTGACGAGTGGCGGATCAAGACCCTGCGGCTCACGCGCCTCCGTCGCGACTTCGTGACCGCTTGAACCCGGTGTCGTCCAACCTGGCGTCAAACAGCGAGAGGTCACAGCCCGGATGATCGAAGAGGCCGAACCCGACGTCGTCGTCCGTCCCGTCACGGCCGACGAATACGCCGAGTGGTACCACCACTCCTTCGGTGCCTACGTCGACGACCTCGCGCGCGCCACCGGTCTGCTCTGGGACGAGGCGCAGGTCCAGGCCCGGGCGACGTACGCGAGACTGCTGCCCGACGGTCTGGCGAGCCCGCGTACGTGGATCCTGCGGGTACTGGTCCGGCGCCGGTCGGACGACGAGGGCCAGAACGAGCACCCCGTGGGCACGCTCTGGATCGGACCGCACGCCACCCGCTCCGACACCGTGGTCGGTCTCGACATCGAGATCGACGAGGCCCGCCGGCACCAGGGGCTCGGCCGCGCGGCACTGCTCGAGGCCGAGAAGATCCTGCGGGCGGATGGCGTCAGGCGGGTCGAGCTGAACGTCTTCGGCTTCAACGACTCGGCCCGCCACCTGTACGAGTCGCTCGGCTTCGCGCTGATCTCCGCCCAGATGGGCAAGGACCTGGACTGACGGACCTGGACTAGCCGCTGGCGAGCTTGCCGAGCTCACGCAGCCGGGCCTGGCAGTCCGCCCACGCCTCCTGCAGGATCGTCGCGACCGGCTCGACCGCGTCGATCCGCCCGGCGACCTGGCCGCTCATCGCGTACGCGGCGTTCATCTGACCGCCGAAGTACAGGTCCATGAGGCCGCCGATGGCCAGCGCCGGGGGCACCTCCATGCGCTCCGCGGAGGTCGACAGCTCGGTCTTGAGGGTGCGCATCGCCGGCTTGCCGTAGCGGTTGACGACGATCGTGTCGGTCTCCGTCGCCTCGACGACGGCCTGCTTCCAGTTGGGGTGCACGGGCGACTCCTCCGCGGTCAGCATCCGGGTGCCCATCTGCACCCCCTCGGCGCCGAGTGCGAACGCAGCGGCCATCGAGATCCCGTCGACGATTCCGCCGGCGGCCACGATCGGCACGTCGACCCGGCTCGCGATGAGCGGCACGAGCACCATCGAGGAGGCGCCGTTGGGGTTCTTGAAGCCGCCGCCCTCGACCCCCTCGATGATGAGGCCGTCCACGCCTGCGTCGACCGCCTTGAGCGCCCCGCGCAGGGTCGGCACCACGTGGAAGACGGTCACCCCGCGCTCCTTGAAGAGCGGCACCATCTTGGCCGGGTCACCGGCCGACGTCGTCACGAAGCGCACCCCGTTGTCGACGACGAAGTCGACGATCGACGGGTCACGGACCATCAGCTGGGCGACGTTGACGCCCCACGGCTTGTCGGTGAGGTCGCGCATCTTCGCGAATTCGGCCTTGACCTCGTCGAGCTTGCCGGACGACGTCTCGACGATGCCCATGCCGCCCGCGTTGGAGACGGCCGAGGCAAGCTGGGCACGCGCGATGTAGCCCATCGGCGCCTGGATGATCGGGATGTCGATGCCGAGCAGGTCGGCGACCCGGGACGGCATGCCGCCCGGCTGGCTTGCGGGGGACGTCACGGCTCAGGCCTCGATCTCGGTCTCGTCGCCCGACCACAGGGTGTGGAAGGTGCCCTCGTCGTCGATGCGGCGGTAGGTGTGGGCCCCGAAGAGGTCGCGCAGCCCCTGGATCAGGGCGGCGGGCAGCCGCTCGGCGCGGACGGCGTCGTAGTAGGACAGCGACGACGCGAAGGCGGGCGTCGGGATCCCGGCCAGCGCCGCGTCGGCGACCACGCGGCGCCAGGACGAGACGGCGCCGTCGAGGATCTCGGTGAAGTAGTCGTCGGCCAGCAGCAGCGGCAGGTCGGCACGCCGCTCGTACGCCTCGGTGATCCGGTTGAGGAACCGGGCCCGGATGATGCAGCCGCCGCGCCAGATGCGGGCCATCGCCCCGCGGTCGATGTCCCAGCCGTACTCGGCGCTGGCAGCGGCGATCTGGTCGAAGCCCTGCGAGTAGGCGACCACCTTCGACGCGTACAAGGCCTGGCGGACGTCGTCGATGAAGGCGTCGCGGTCGGGCACCTCGGCGGGCTCGGCGTGACCGGGCAGGACGCCGCGGGCTGCCTCACGCTGGGGGAGACCGCCCGACAGGCTGCGGGCGAAGGTCGCCTCGGCGATGCCGGTGATCGGCACCCCGAGGTCCAGCGCGTTCTGCACCGTCCAGCGGCCGGTGCCCTTCTGCTCGGCCTGGTCCACCACGACGTCGACGAACGGCTTGCCGGTCCGCGCGTCGACGTGCGCGAGCACCCGGGCGGTGATCTCGATGAGGAAGGACTCGAGGTCGCCCTCGTTCCACTCCTCGAAGATCTTGCCGATGGCGGCCGCGTCGTCGCCGAGCCGCTGCCGGAGCAGGTCGTAGGCCTCGGCGATGAGCTGCATGTCGGCGTACTCGATGCCGTTGTGCACCATCTTCACGAAGTGGCCGGCCGCGTCCTGGCCGACGTGCACGCAGCACGGCACCCCGTCGACGTGTGCCGAGATCGACTCGAAGATCGGTCCGAGCTTCTCGTACGCCTCGTCGGAGCCGCCGGGCATGATGCTCGGCCCGTTGAGGGCACCCTCCTCGCCGCCGGAGACCCCGGAGCCGACGAAGTTCAGCCCCTTCTCCTTGAGGGCCGCCTCGCGGCGCCGGGTGTCCAGGAAGAAGGCGTTGCCGCAGTCGACGACGATGTCGCCCTTGTCGAGCAGCGGGACCAGCTCGTCGATGACGTCGTCGGTCGGCTTGCCGGCCTTGACCATGATGATGATCGCCCGCGGCTTGGACAGCGACTGCACGAAGTCCTCGAGTGACTCGCTGGGGACGAACGTGCCCTCGTCGCCGTGCTTGTCGACCAGGTCCTGGGTGCGCGCGTTGGTGCGGTTGTGCAGCGCGACGACGTGGCCGTGGTGGGCCAGGTTGCGGGCGAGGTTGCGGCCCATGACGGCGAGGCCGGTGACACCGATGTCGGCGAGTTGGTCGGGCATCTGATCAGTCTTCCCCATGGCGTGCGGACGCGTCAGGTCGGGATCCAGCTGACGTGTCCGGCGAGCAGCGCGTAACCGATGAAGGCCACACCGTCCATCAGCGTGTGGGCGACGATGAACGGCGCCGCCCGGCGCCAGCGCAGATACAGCCAGCCGAAGATGAGGCCCATCGCGAAGTTGGCCGCGAAGCCGCCGAAGCCCTGGTAGAGGTGGTAGCTCCCGCGCACCGCCGATGCCAGGAGCAGCGCCCTCGGCGCCGTCCACCCGAGCTGGTCGAGCCGGTGCAGCAGGTAGCCGAGGACCAGGACCTCCTCGACGATGCCGTTCTGCGCCGCGGACAGCGCGAGCACGGGGATGCGCCACCAGACGTTCGGCAGGTCCTCCGGGACGACGGTGAGGTTGGCGCCCGAGGCGTGGGCCAGCAGGTAGAAGCCGAGCCCGCTCCCGCCGACGACGGCCGCCACCAACGCCCCCTTGGCCGCGTCCGACCGAGGCCGGCGCAGGTCGGCGCCGATGGACGACAGGCCTTCGGACGACCGGGTGAGGAAGTGCGCGACCAGCAGCACCGGCACCAGCCCGGCGGCGATGTCGACCAGCTGCAGGCCGAGGTCGAGCCATGGCCGCCCCGGCGCCTGCGAGCCATTGAGCAGCGCGGTCTGGCTCTTCAGCGTCTGCCCGCTGGTCAGGTCGGCGACCAGGCGCAACAGGGCGCGTACGCCGGAGGCCCCGAGCGACAGCGCGAAGACCAGCCAGACCTCGGCCACCACCCAGCGCCGGGGAATCGGGGGCAGCGGCAGCCCCTTCATCGGCGGCACCCAACGTGACATCGGCGCAACCCAACGCGATACCGACCGTTCCTGACGGACGGCGTCGCCCGCCGTCCGCGTTGCCATCCGCCGATTATCACGGCCACGCCTGGGCTTACGCCGCAAGCAGGCTCAAGGTGTCCGCCGGGCGGCCGACCCATTACCTGTGCCGGTGCACGCGGGTGACGAGTCGGACTTCGATGAGCTGGCGGCAGCTGCCGCCACGATCGCCGATGCCCCGATCGCCCTCATCAGCCTGATCCGGGGCGACAACTACTGGTTTCGCGGGCGGGCCGGCTACGACCAGTTGGGCATGCCGCGGGTGGGTTCCTTCTGCGAGGAGGTCGCCGCCGAGCGTCGCGAGTTCAGCATCGCCGACACGCTCGCCGAGCCCCGCTTCGCCGACCACCCGATGGTGACGGGCGAGCCGTTCGTCCGGGCCTACGCCGGCTTCCCGCTCATCCTCGGTGACGGTGAGCTGGCCGGAGCGCTGTGCGTGGTCGACCACCGGCCTCGCGCATTTCCGGAAGAGCAGAAGGCGCTGCTGCGCGTGCTGGCCCGACAGGCGGGCGCCCAGCTCGAGCTCCGCCGCCAGGTGCTGGCGAACACCTCGGCCGCCCCGACGGAGACTGCGTCGGAGGAGGACCTGGCCATCAGCCGGTTCGCCGAGGCGCAGGCGCTGGCGAAGCTGGGCAGCTGGGAATGGGACATCGCGACCGAGGGCCTCACCTGGTCGGCGGAGATGTTCCGCATGTTCGGACTCGGCGGCACTGATCATCCGCGGACGCCGACCGCCGCGGAATTCATCGACCTCGTCCACCCCGACGACCGCGCCGACTTCGTGCTGTTCATGTCGACGATGACCCGGTGCGGTGGCCGCGCCCGGCACCAGATGCGCACGCTCGGCCCCGACGGGGTCGAGCGCTTCGTCGAGGGATGGCTCGAGGCGGTGCTCGACCCGGACACGGGCAAGATCCGGGTCGCCCGCGGCACGCTCCAGGACGTCACCGACCGCATCGTCCGTGAGACGGCTCTCGCCGAGAGCGAGCAGCGGCTCCGGCTGACCATCGAGAACAGCCCCATCGGCTTCGCCCTGGTCGGCCTCGACGGCGCCTGGCTGCAGATCAACGACGCCCTCGCGCGCATCGTCGGCTACTCCCGGGAGCAGCTGATGACGTCGACGTTCCAGGACATCACCCACCCTGACGACCTGGACGCCGACCTTGCTCTCCTGGCCGATCTGCGGGACGGGACCCGTGACTCCTACCGGCTGGAGAAGCGCTACCGCCACGCCGACGGACGCACCGTCTGGGTCAACCTCACGGCGAGCGTCGCCCGACGCGCCGACGGCACGCCGTTGCACTACGTCTCGCAGGTCGAGGACATCACCGAGCGTCGCACCGCGCTGGCCGCGCTGGAGGCGGAGCGCGACTTCTCGGCCGCCCTGCTGGCGGCGCTGCACGACGGCTACGCCTATGTCGAGGACGGCCGCATCGCCGTGGTGAACGACGTCGTCTGCCGCATGACCGGCTTCGCGCGGTCCGAGCTGGTCGGCTCCGACGCAGCCTTCCTGCTCGACGACCCGGCGCTGTCGGGTGCCCGCCGCCGCATGGCCGACCTGATCGACCGCAGCGGCTCGACCGAGCTCACGATCCGCCGCCGCGACGGCAGCACCTTCGAGGCGTCGGTCCAGCTGGAGCCGGTGCACCGGCCGGACGTCCGGATCAACGGCTACGTCGCCCTCATCCGCGACATCACCGATCGCAAGACGCAGGAGCGGCGGCTGCGGCATCAGGCCGACCACGACGGCCTGACCGGCCTGCTCAACCAGGCCGCCTTCCACGTACGGCTGCGGGAGGGGGTTGCAGCCGCGTACGCGTCGGGCTCCACCATGAGCGTGGCGATCATGGACATCGACCGGTTCAAGACGGTCAACGACACCCACGGTCACCCCGCCGGTGACGCGGTGCTCGCCGAGTTCGCCGACCGGCTCCGCGGAAACGCCCGCGGCGACGACGTGCTCGGCCGCGTCGGGGGTGAGGAGTTCGGCCTCGTCATGCGGGAGACCGACCTGGGTGAAGCGGTCGCCGCGGTCGGTCGTACCCTCGACGCCGTGCGCCGCCACACCTTCCCCCATGTGTCCCGCCTGACCTTCTCGGCCGGGGTGGCGGAGCTCCGGACGATCGGCGTCGCGCCCGCCGCCGACGAGCACCGCCGGCTCCTGGACCGGGCCGACCAGGCGCTCTACGCCGCCAAGCGCGCCGGACGCGACCGGGTGATCGGCGCCGCTCTGAACAGCCCCGACAGCACGGTCGGCGGTCTGGCATGAGCGGCCCGACCGAGCGCGCCGCCCACGCTGCTGCCGACCCCGTCGCCAATGCGGACGGCCCCGTGCTGGCGGCGGACGAGTGGTTCGGCCACCAGATCGTCGAGACGGCGGCGTACGTCGCCGAGTCCGACCGCTCCTGGACCGAGAAGGTCTGCGCCATGGCCGGAGCCCGCGACGGCTCGCTGTCGGTCGGCTTCGGCGTCGGCAAGTACACCAATCGCGGGGTCTTCGACGGGTACGCGGCCGTCTCGCGCGGCACGGAGCAGTGGACCGTACGTGCCAGCCGGCGGCTGTCGGACGCTCCCGAGCTGCTCGGCGCCGGCCCGCTCCGGTACGAGATCGTCGAGCCGCTGAAGGTCATCCGCTTCTCCTGCGAGGCGAACGACGCCGTACCGATCGCCTTCGACTGGACCTTCGAGGCCGTGGCACCGCCGGTCATCGAACGCCGTGACCGGCAGCGGGCGCGCGGCGCGTATCGGATGGACACCCACCTGCTGCGCTACCACCAGACCGGCCTCGCGACCGGCTGGGTGGAGGTCGACGGCGTACGCACCGAGATCGAGGCCGACACCTGGTTCACCACCCGCGACCACTCCTGGGGGGTGCGGCACGACGTCGGTCAGCCGCCGACCGACCTCGAGCCGTCGCACGGCTTCGGCCCCGGGATCGGCTTCCAGTTCAGCTGGTCACCGATGCTGCTCCAGCGCGCGGACGGCTCGTACTACGCGATGCACCACCAGTACCGGGCGACCAGCGCCTTCGGCTACTCCGAGCAGCGCTTCGAGGGCACCGTCGAGGAGGCCGACGGGTCGGTGGCGGTCATCCGGGCGATGACCCCGGAGCTGCGCTATGACTCGGCCAACCGGCGCGTGCTCGGCGGCACGCTGAACTTTCTGATGGGCGACGGCACCGTGCGGCCCGTGGTGGTCGAGGCGCTCGGTGACACCGGGGTGCATCTCGGCGTCGGGCTCTACTTCGGCTTCGACGGCCATCACCACGGCGACTGGCGGGGTGAGCTCAACGTCGACGGCGAGCACATCCCCGACTGCACCGACCCGGCCGTCGCGCCGCGCCTGCATCAGATCCGTGACGCGGTCATGCGCGTCAGTGACCCGGTGGGTGGCGGCGAGGGCTGGTGCAACCTGCAGACGATCGTCATGGGTGAGTGGCCCGACCTCGGCCTCGCCGCCGAGACGTCTTTCATCTGACGAGCCTTCATCCGCGCCTGACCACGAGCTGAGCCGAACTACGGGTTGGCGCGCTCCGCGGCGGCCACCGCATTACGGAAGAGCATCGCGACCGTCGTCGGCCCCACCCCGCCGACCCGCGGGGTGATGGCGCCGGCCACCTGCTCGACGCTCTCGTCGACGTCGGGCAGCAGGCGGCGGCCCTCGTAACGCACCCCTCCGCCGACGACGACCGCCCCCGGCTTCACGTGCTCCGGCTGGATGATCCCGGGTACGCCGGCGGCGGCGATGAGGATGTCCGCGCGCCGGGTGTAGCGGTCCCAGTCCGGCACGCCGGTGTGCACCACCGTGACGGCGGCGTTGGCGGTCGGGCGCTTCTGGGCGAGCAGCACGGCGAGCGGGCGGCCGAGGGTGGCGCCGCGGCCGAGGATGACCACCTCGCGACCGGAGACCGGGATCTCGTAGTACGCGAGGATCGCCTCGATCCCGGCCGGCGTGCAGGGCTGCGGCCCGGGCAGGCCGAGCGAGAGCCGTCCGACGTTGAGCGGATGCATCCCGTCGACGTCCTTGTCGGGGTCCATCCCGGCGAGCGCGGCGTCGTAATCCAGGTGACGGGGGATCGGGTGCTGGACGAGCATCCCGTGCACCAGCGGGTCGTTGTTGTACGTCTGGATGGTGTCGTGCAGCTCCTCCTGCGTGGCGCTTGCCGCGAGGTGGGCGTGGGGGGAGTCGAAGCCGAGCTCCTCCGCCTGACGCTGCTTGACCCGGATGTAGCCGGCGCTCGCGTCGTCGTCACCGACCAGGATCGTGGCGAGGCTCGGGACTATGCCGCGCGCCTTGAGGGCTGCGACGCGCTGGGCGACGTCGGCGAGCACCGCCTCCGCCACCGGCTTGCCGGGCATCATGCGGGCCGCTCCGGACTCGGCGGCGGGCGGGACGTCCTTGGCGATCGACACGAGTGGTCATTCTGCCGGAGCTGGTTCCGCCTGAGACGTGCGGTACGGTCGTATCAGGATTTGGAACACTCGTCCCACTATGCGGGAGGCTACGGTGACGCGTCGGCGGCGCTGGCTGATGCTGCTGGTCAGCATGGCGGCTCAGGTGGCCAGCGCGCTGCTCGCGAACGGCGTCGCCTTCCTCATCCCGACCCTGCACGACGGCCGCGGCCTGAGCCTCGCCACCGCCGGGGTGCTGGTGGCCATGCCGACCCTCGGCTTCGTCCTGACGCTGATCGCGTGGGGCGTGGTGGTCGACCGGGTGGGGGAGCGTCGGGTGCTCGCCGCTGGGCTGGGTCTGACCGCGGTGTTCGCGACAGCGGCGGCCCTGTCCGGCCCGTACCTGCTGATCGGCGGCTTCCTGCTGCTCGCCGGGATGAGCGCCGCCAGCACCAATGCGGCCAGCGGACGCGTCGTCGTCGGGTGGTTCCCGCCCGAGCAGCGCGGCCTCGCCATGGGCATCCGGCAGATGGCCCAGCCGCTCGGCGTCGGGCTCGCCGCGCTCGTGATCCCCGGGGTGGCCGCGGACCACGGCATCGGCTGGGCGCTGACCATCCCCGCCGTCGCGGCCGCCGTCATGGCCGTCGCGTCTGCGCTGCTCGTCGTCGACCCGCCGCGTCCCGCCCGCAGCGAGGCCCATCCCGACGTGCTCGCGAACCCCTACCGCACCTCCTCCCTGCTGCTGCGGGTGCACGAGGTGTCGGTGCTGCTGGTGGTGCCGCAGTTCGTGGTGTGGACGTACGGGCTGGTCTGGCTGATCAGTGACCGGGGCTGGTCACCCGGTGCCGCCGGCGTGCTGATCACCGCGTCGCAGCTGCTCGGTGCGCTCGGACGCATGGCGGTGGGCGCCTGGTCGGACCGCGTGGGCAGCCGGCTGCGGCCGCTGCGCTTCGTGGCGATCGCCGCCGTCGTCACCATGGCCCTGCTCGCCGTCACCGACGGGCTGGACTCACCGATTTCTGTGGGGCTGCTCGTCGTGGCGACCGTCGTCACCGTCGCCGACAACGGCTTGGCGTTCACCTCTGTCGCCGAGGTGGCCGGGCCGTTCTGGGGCGGCCGGGCGCTCGGCGCGCAGAACACCGCACAGTTCCTGGCTGCCTCCGCGGTGCCGCCCGTGATGGGCGCCCTGATCGGGCTGATCGGCTACCCGTGGACCTTCGCGATCACCGCGCTGCTTCCCGCCGCTGCCATCCCGGTGGTCCCCGTGGAGCTCGAGCCTCAGCGGTCCTCCAAGTCTCCCTCGGTCTCCAGGTAGACCTGCCGCAGGGCGTCGAGCGTCTCCGGGTCGGGGGAGTCCCAGAGCTTGCGTTCGGCGGCCTCGAGCAGCCGCTCGGTGATGCCGTGCAGCGCCCACGGGTTGGACTTCTCGAAGAACTCGCGCATCTGCGGGTTCTGCACGTACTCGCGGGTGAGCGCCTCGTACATCCAGTCCTCGACGGTGCCGGTGGTCGCGTCGTAGCCGAAGAGGTAGTCGACGGTGGCCGCCATCTCGAACGCGCCCTTGTAGCCGTGGCGCTGCATGGCTGCGAGCCAGCGCGGATTGACCACGCGGGCCCGGAAGATCCGGGCGGTCTCCTCCGACAACGAGCGCGTACGCACGGAGTCGGGTCGGGTGGAGTCGCCGATGTACGCCCGCGGTGACCGGCCGGTCAGTGCCCGCACTGTCGCGATCATGCCGCCGTGGTACTGGAAGTAGTCGTCGGAGTCGGCGATGTCGTGCTCGAGGGTGTCGGTGTTGTGCGTGGCCACCGCGATCCGCCGGTACGCGACCTCCATGTCGGTACGCGCCTCGCGGCCGTCCAGGTCACGCCCGTACGCGAACCCGCCCCACGCCGCGTACACCTCGGCGAGGTCGGTGTCGTCGCGCCAGTTGCGGGCGTCGATGAGCGGCAGCAGGCCGGCCCCGTACGCGCCCGGCTTGGACCCGAAGATCCGCGTGGTGGCGCGGCGCTCGTCGCCGTGCTCGGCGAGGTCGGTGGCGACGTGACCGCGCACGTAGTTCTGCTCGGCCGGCTCGTCGAGGCCGGCGACCAGGCGTACGGCGTCGTCCAGCATGGTCACGACGTGCGGGAACGCGTCGCGGAAGAAGCCGCTGATCCGGATCGTGACATCGATGCGCGGCCGGGCCAGCTCCTCCAGCGGTACCGGCTGCACCGTGCTGATCCGGCGCGAGGCCTCGTCCCACACCGGGCGGACGCCGAGCAGCGCGAGGATCTCGGCGACGTCGTCACCCGAGGTGCGCATCGCGGCGGTGCCCCACACCGAGAGCCCGACCGACTCGGGGTAGCGGCCGGTGTCGGCGAGGTAGCGCTCGAGCAGTGAGTCGGCCATCGCCTGGCCGGTCTCCCACGCGAGGCGCGACGGGACGGCCCGGGGGTCGACGGAGTAGAAGTTGCGGCCGGTCGGCAGCACGTTGACCAGCCCGCGCAGCGGCGACCCGCTCGGGCCGGCGGGGATGAAGCCGCCGTTCAGGGCGTGCAGGGTGCGGCTCAGCTCGTCGGTGGTGCCGGCGAGGCGGGGGACGACCTCGGTGGCGGCAAAGGTCAGTACTCGTTCGACCTCGGCGTGCGGCTCACCGAGCTCGGCGTGGACGACACCGGGGACGTCGTCGGGTGACCAGCCGCCGGCCTCCATGGCTGTGATGAGCGCCTTGGCGGTCTTCTCGACGGCGTCGGCGTTGTTGCGGACATCGGAGCGCTCCACGTAGCCGAGCGCCTCACGCAGGCCCGGCAGCGCATGCGCCTGACCGGCCCACATCTGGCGGGCGCGCAGGATGGCGAGCACCAGGTTGATCCGGGCCTCACCGGTCGGCGCGACGCCGAGGATGTGCAGGCCGTCGCGGATCTGCGCGTCCTTGATCTCGCACAGCCAGCCGTCGACGTGCAGCAGGAAGTCGTCGAACTCGGCGTCGTGCGGGCGGTCGTCCAAGCCGAGGTCGTGGTCGAGCTTGGCGGCCTGGATGAGCGTCCAGATCTGGGCGCGGATCGCCGGCAACTTCGCCGGGTCCATCACCGAGATCTGGGCGTGCTCGTCGAGCAGCTGCTCGAGCCGGGCGATGTCGCCGTAGCTCTCGGCGCGGGCCATCGGTGGCACGAGGTGGTCGATCAGGGTCGCGTGCACCCGGCGCTTGGCCTGCGTGCCCTCGCCCGGGTCGTTGACCAGGAACGGGTAGATCAGCGGCAGGTCGCCGATCGCCGCGTCGGCACTGCAGGCCGCCGAGAGGCCGGCCGTCTTGCCGGGCAGCCACTCGAGGTTGCCGTGCTTGCCGACGTGGACGATGGCGTGGGCGCCGAAGCTGCTGCGGATCCACTCGTACGCGGCGAGGTAGTGGTGGCTCGGCGGCAGATCGGGGTCGTGGTAGATCGCCACCGGGTTGGCGCCGAAGCCGCGCGGCGGCTGGACCAGCACGACGAGGTTGCCGGACGTGAGCGCGGCCAGCACGATCTCGCCGTCGGGCGTACGGGTGCGGTCGACGTAGAGCTCACCCGGCGGCGGACCCCAGTGCCGGGTGACGCTCGCCCGCAGCTCCGGGTCCTGGGCGTCGAACCAACGCCCGTACGCCTCGGCACTGATGCGTACGGGGTTGGCGGCGAGCGCCTCCTCGGTGAGCCACTGCTCGTCCTGACCGCCGGCGGCGATCAGCGCGTGAATGAGCGCGTCGCCGTCACCTTCCGCGACCCCGGGCAGCGCGTCGCCGATGTCGTAGCCGGCCTTGCCCAGCTCGGCGATCAGGCTGACGGTCGAGGCGGGGGTGTCGAGGCCGACCGCGTTGCCGATCCGGGAGTGCTTGGTCGGGTACGCCGACAGCATCACCGCGATGCGACGCTCGGCCGGCGGGGTGTGGCAAAGCCGGGCGTGGTTGACGGCGATGCGGGCGACCCGCTGGGCGCGCTCCGGGTCGGCGACGTAGCTGATCAGGCCGTCCTCGCCGATCTCCTTGAAGGAGAACGGCACGGTGATGAGCCGGCCGTCGAACTCGGGGATGGCGATCTGGTTGGCGGCGTCCAGCGGGGTGACGCCGTCGGTGTTCGCGGCCCAGGTCTCGCGTGACGAGGTGAGGCAGAGCGCCTGCAGGATCGGTACGTCCAGGGTTGCCAGCGCACCGACGTCCCAGTCCTCGTCGCTGCCACCGGCTCCGACGGCAGCCGGAAGCGACCCGCCGGACGCGAGCACGGTGACGATGATCGCGTCGGCTGGGCGCAGCGCGTCGATGAGCGCGGCGTCGGCCGTACGCAGCGACGACGTGAACAGCGGGATGGCCCGGGCCCCGGCGTCCTCGATGGCGTCAGCGAGCACGTGGACGAAGCCGACGTTGCCGGACGCCTCGTGGGCGCGGTAGTAGAGCACGGCGATCGTGGGCCGGGCTGCGGTGTCGTTCACGTCAGCGGCTGTGGGGCGCGCGAGCGGACCCCAGGCCGGCATGGCCGTCGGCGGCTCGAAGACGTCACCGGACAGCAGCACCGCGTCGGACAGGAAGTGGTGCAGCTCCAGCAGGTTCGCCGGGCCGCCCTGCGCCAGGTACTGGTGCGCGTCGGCGGTGATCCCCCCGGACACGGTCGACAGCTGCATCAGCTCGGCGTCGGGCATGACCTCGCCGCCGAGCACGACCGTCGGCACCCCGGACGCCAGCACGGCGTCGAGCCCCTCCGGCCAGGCGCGCCGGCCGCCGAGCAGCCGGACGACCGCGACGTCGATGCCCTCGAGCATGGCGAGCGCTGCGTCGACGTCCAGCCGGGCCGGGTTCGCGAGCCGGTAGTCGGCCCCCGAGGCGCGCGCCGACAGCAGGTCGGTGTCCGAGGTCGAGAGCAGCAGGATCACGTTGGCCAGCGTGTCACAGGCCGGGCGTCGCACGCCCGCACCCGGAGTGTTCTTCTCGCCTCGCTCGGCGCGTGATCCTGCACGCTGGCCTGCGACGACGCAGGCCAGGCCACTACAGTGCGCGGAGTGCTCGTGACCGCTGATCGCTGCCCGGGGGTGCTCCGGCTGCACGAGGCGGCCGACGGGGCACTGGCCCGGGTGCGCCTGCCCGGCGGCTTGATCACGGCCACGCAGCTGCGGACCCTCGTCGCCTCCGCCTCGCAGTGGGGTGACGGCCGGCTCGAGCTCACCTCGCGCGGCAACGTGCAGGTGCGCGGCCTGCGCCCGTCGGCCGCGGAGCCGCTGGAGTCCCGGCTGACCGACGCCGGCCTGCTGCCGTCGCACACCCACGAGCGGGTCCGCAACGTCCTGGCGAGCCCGCTCGCCGGTCTCGACGGCGGCGTGGACCCGACGCCGTTCGTCCGCGAGCTCGACCGTCGGCTTTGCGCGACCCCGCAGCTGGCGGAGCTCTCCGGCCGGTTCCTGTTCGGCTTCGACGACGGCCGCGGCGACATCGCCGACCTCGAACCCGACGTGCTGGCGGTGCTCGGCAGCGGTGACGAACCGGTCGCGGTGGCTTGCGCCATGGTCGCGGCCGCGTCGGACTTCTTGGCCGAGCGCGCGCGTACGGGCTCGGACGCCTGGCGGGTACGCGACCTGGGTTCTGCCGGTCTGGTGGTCGTGGCCGGCGCGCTGCCGGCCTCGGCGTCGCCGCACCCTTGCGGTTTGGTCGCGCGCGCCGACGGTGGCTCCGCCCTGGTGGTGCTGGCCCCGCTCGGACGGCTCACGGGCCCGCAGGCCACCTGGCTCGCGGACGCCGCGGGGGGCGACGAGCTGCGCGTGACCCCGTGGCGCAGCGTCGTGCTGCCGCACGGCGGACCCGCTGAAGCGGAGCAGGCCGAGCGGCTCGGGTTCGGCGTCAGCGCGGACTCGGGCTGGCGCCACGTCTCGGCGTGCGCCGGCCGGCCGCGGTGTGCCAGCGCGCTCGCCGACGTGCAGTCCGACGCCGCTGCGGCCCGCGACCGCTGGCCGGGCCGGATCGTGCACTGGAGCGGCTGCGAGCGGCGCTGCGGCCGCCCGCACGACACGGAGGTCGACGTGCTGGCCACCCCCGACGGCTATGTGATCACCGGCGGCCCGGATGCGTGAGTACGTCCGCGACGGCGCCGAGATCTACCGCCGCTCGTTCGCGACCATCCGCGCCGAGGCGGACCTCACCGGCTTCCCCGACGACGTGGCCCGGGTCGTGGTCCGCATGATCCACGCCTGCGGCATGACCGACCTGCCGTCAGCGGTCGCGTATTCACCCTTGGTCGTCGAGTCGGCCCGCAAGGCGTTGCTCGC
Organism: Frankiaceae bacterium; assembly: GCA_965199805.1. Lineage (GTDB taxonomy): Bacteria > Actinomycetota > Actinomycetes > Frankiales > Frankiaceae > DATAZK01. The sequence continues at coordinate 225,750 of CBDATO010000003.1, forward strand.
CGGCGCCCCGATCCTCTGCGACGCCACGATGGTGGCCTCCGGCATCACCCGTTCCCGGCTGCCCGCGCGCAACCCGATCATCTGCACCCTCGGCGACCCGCAGGTGCCGGGCCTCGCCATCGGCATGGGAGAGACCCGCTCCGCGGCGGCGCTGGACCTGTGGCGCCCTCACCTGGACGGCGCGGTCGTCGCCATCGGCAATGCGCCCACCGCCCTGTTCCGCCTGCTCGACCTCATCGATGCCGGCGCCCCGCGCCCGGCGGCGGTGCTCGGGCTGGCGGTCGGCTTCATCGGTGCCGCCGAGTCCAAGGTGGCGCTCGCCGAGACCGACCTCGAGCACCTCGTCGTGCACGGCCGGCGCGGAGGCAGCGCCATGGCGGTGGCGGCCGTGAACGCGATAGCCAGCGAGCAGGAGTGACGGTGGACCGCGACCAACAGACCGACGACCAGCAGGCCGAGGCTGCGCCGATCAACGACAGGCGGGGCACGCTCTACGGCGTCGGCCTCGGGCCCGGCGACCCGGAGCTCGTGACGGTGAAGGCCGCCCGGCTGCTCGGCGCCGCGGATGTCATCGCCTACCACTCGGCCCGTCACGGCCGCTCGATCGCGCGCGCGATCGCCGAGCCGTACCTGCGGGCCGGGCAGATCGAGGAGGCGCTGGTCTACCCGGTCACCACGGAGACGACCGACCACCCCGGCGGCTACGAGGGTGCCATGAACGACTTCTACGCCGAGTGCGCCGCCCGACTGTCGGCCCATCTCGACGCCGGCCGCGACGTGGTGCTGCTCGCCGAGGGCGACCCGCTGCTGTTCAGCAGCTACATGCACATGCACAAGCGGATCGCGCCACGCTCGCGCACCGTCATCGTGCCGGGCATCACCTCGGTCAGCGCGGCCGCCGCAGCCCTGCAGCAGCCGCTCGTCGAGGGCGACGACACGCTCGCGATCCTGCCCGGCACGCTGCCGACCGAGCGGCTCGCCGAGCAGCTCTGCCAGACCGACGCCGCGGTGATCCTCAAGGTCAGCCGCTCGTTCGAGGGTGTGCAGCAGGCGCTCAAGGCCGCCGGGCGCAGCGGCGACGCGAGCTACGTGGAGCGGGCGTCGACCCCGCAGGAGCGCACCGCCCGCGCCGCCGACGTCGACCCGCGCACCGTGCCGTACATGTCGGTCGTCGTGGTGCCCGGGCGGGAGGCCGCCGCGCTGGTGCCCCAGCCGGTGGCGGCGCCGACCGGGGCCATGGGGCGGGTCGACGTTGTCGGCCTCGGTCCCGCCGGCCGCGACTGGCTCACCCCGCAGGCCATGGCGGTGCTCGCCGCCGCCGACGACATCGTCGGGTACGGCCCGTACGTCGACCGGGTCCCGCCGAACCCGCGCCAGCAGCGCCACTCCACCGGCAACACGGTGGAGCCCGAGCGCGCGGCCCACGCCCTCGACATGGCGCTCGCCGGCCGCCGGGTCGCGGTCGTCTCCTCCGGCGACCCCGGTGTCTTCGCGATGGCGGCCGCCGTACTCGAGGTGGCGGCCAAGGAGCGCTACGCCGACGTGCCGGTCGAGATCATCCCGGGGCTCACCGCGGCGCAGGCCGTCGCCGCGCAGGTCGGTGCCCCGCTCGGCCACGACTACGCGGTGCTCTCGCTGAGCGACCGGTTGAAGCCCTGGGACGTCATTCGCAGCCGGCTCGCCGCCGCCGCGCAGGCCGATCTCGCGATCGCGGTCTACAACCCGGCCTCGCGCACCCGCCGCACCCAGGTGGCCGAGGCCCGTGAGCTGCTGCTCGAGCACCGCGCACCCGAGACGGTCGTGGTCATCGGGCGCGCCGTGGGCACCGCCGACCAGCAGGTCACCATCACCACGCTCGGCGAGCTCGAGCCCGAGGTGGTCGACATGCGCTGCCTGCTGATCATCGGCTCGTCGCAGACCCGGACCGTCGGGGAGGGCGCCCGCCGGCGGGTGTTCACGCCGCGCACCTACCCCGGCTGACCCACCCACTCCGCAGCGTCGTCAACGTTGCTGACCACCCGCACTCCGGCGGGCAGCGGCGGCCGGTCGACCAGCACCACCTCCAGGCCCAGGGCCCGCGCGGCGGCCAGCTTCGGGGCGGTGAGGTCGCCGCCGCTGTCCTTGGTGATCAGCAGCGTGACGGCGTGCTCGGTCATCAGCCGGCGCTCGCTGTCGTACGCGTACGGCCCCCGGTCGAGCAGCAGCGTCATCCGGGCCGGGACGGCCGTGACCGGCGGGTCGACCGTGCGCACCAGGTAGTGGTGGTCCTCATCGGCGGCGAACGCGGCAAGGTCGCGCCGGCCGGTGGTCAAGAAGACCGTGCCGGGCCCCGAGCGGCGGGCCACCGCGGCGGCGGCGGCGATGTCGGGCACCCGGGTCCACCGGTCTCCGGGGTGCTGCGCCCACGCCGGCCGGCGCAGCACCAGCAGGGGCACGCCGGTGTCGCGACAGGCAGCCACCGCGTTACGGGTGATCGACGCGGCGAAGGGGTGGGTCGCGTCGACGACCGCCCCGATGCCTTCGGTACGCAGGTAGTCGGCCAGTCCCTCGGACCCGCCGAAGCCGCCGATACGCAGCTCCCCGACGGGCAGAGCGGGGTTGGTCACCCGCCCGGCCAGCGAGCTGACGACGACGACACCGGCGGAGGTCAGCCGCTCGGCGAGGGCCCGCGCCTCTCCGGTGCCGCCGAGCAGCAGGACGCGCAGCGGGCCGGACACGGGAGTCGACAGTAGCGGCCGTCAGCCGGGCCAGCGGGCGGTCAGCTCCGGCGGGCACCAGGCCGGCCAGCGGCACGGGCCGATCGGGCTGCCGGCGGCGAACAGGGCCACCTCGGCCGGGCCGTCGCGCCGGGCGTTGTCCCACACGTGCGTGACGTCCACCCGGTCGACGGCCTGCACCACCAGCGGCCACAGCCGGGCATAGCGCTCGCGGACCTTCTCCTCGGGCACGGCATGACCGCCCGCCGTGACGCGGAAGGCGACGCGGTGCACCGCCAGCTCCGCCGGGACGAGCACCACGTGCAGCGCGACGGTGTAGCCGGCAGCCTTCGCGGTGTCGATCAGCTCGAGCTTCGACGGGTGGGAGAAGACCGTCTCGGCGATGAACGGCGACCGGCTCTCGATGAGCCGGGCCCGGGTCTGTGCGGCGATGCGGGCGGCCTCGTACGCATGGGGCTGCGGGTCGTCCGGCCACTTGCGGGCGGCGATGAGGTCGGCGTTGACGAACGCGACCCCTGGGCGCAGCGGCGCCAGGATCAGCTCGACGAAGGTCGACTTGCCGGCGCCGTTGGGGCCGACCACGAGGTCGAGGCGCACGGGTCGAGGGGAGGCTGCGGCTACAGCAGGGGGGCGGAGGTGCCGTCGGGCTCGTAACGGGTGAGCACCCCGTTGTCGTCGAGCGCGACCGTCGCGACACCGCGTGCGGCGAGCACCGCACCGAAGCTGACGCCTGCAGCGGCCTCGGAGACGGCGGTGTCGAGCTCGGCGTTGAACACGGTGGCCTCCTCCGTGCTGAGCTTGTGCTCGGGCAGCTCACCGGCGAGCGCCGCCTCGACCCGGCGGCGGGCGGCGCTGTGCGACATCGACACCGCCCGGCCGACCCGGGCCCAGTGGTCGAGCTGCTGCTTCGCCGAACGGCTCTGCCGGGCGCCCTCGACGGCAGCGGCCTCGAAGAGGTCGGCCGCCACCCGGGTGGGTCGATCCGCCGTCGTGGTCATGAGGTGGTCATGGGCATGCGGTTCATGATCACAGAACCCCCAGATGCGTGTAGCAGGTTGCTACGAGCGTAGCAGCATGCTACGCCGGCCGGGCTGCGGCGGCTGCGAAGATGGACGCATGCCGGAGCTGCTCGTGATCGGGATCGGACCCGGCCACCCTGATCAGATCACCGTCCAGGCGGTCGAGGCGCTGAATCGCGCCGACGTGCTCTTCCTCGTCGACAAGGGTGCCGACAAGCGCGAGCTGATCGCCATGCGCGAGGAGATCTGCCGCCGCCACATCCGCGACCCGCAGGGCTATCGCACCGTCGAGCTCGACGACCCGCCGCGCAATCGCAAGCCGGCGGACGCGGCCGCGTACGAGGGCGTGGTGCAGGACTGGCACGAGGCCCGGGCGGAGCGCTTCGAGGCGGCGTTCGCCGCGCACCTGGCACCGGGGGAGGTCGGGGCGCTGCTGGTCTGGGGCGACCCGGCGCTGTACGACAGCACGCTGCGGGTGTTCGACCGCATCGCCGCGCACGGCAGGCTCGCGCTCGACGTCACGGTGATTCCCGGCGTGACCAGCATCAACGCACTCACCGCCGGTCACCGCATCCCGCTGAACCGTATCGGCGAGCCGATCCACATCACCACCGGCCGCCGGATCGCGGGGGGCCTGCCCGACGGGCTGGACTCCGCGGTCGTCATGCTCGACGCCGGCTTCACCGCCGGCCAGCTCACCGACCCCGATCTGTACGTCTACTGGGGTGCGTACGTGAGCACCGACGACGAGGTGTTGATCGCCGGCCCGCTGGCCGAGGTCGCCGAGCACATCGCCGCCACCAAGGAGCAGCTGCGCGCCCAGCACGGCTGGATCATGGACACCTACCTGCTGGTGCGGTCGCGCTCCGCCGAGTAGAGGTGGCTGTCGCGGCCCCAGTCGTCGGCCAGCACCCGGCTGACGATGATCACTGCGGTGCGTCGGATGCCGGCCTCGTGCACTGCGGCCGCGATCGTCTCGACCGTGCCGCGGAGCACGAGCTCGTCCGGGCGGCTGGCGCGGGCGACGACGGCGACCGGGCAGTGCGGCCCGTAGTGCGGGAGCAGGCGGGCGACAATGTCGTCGATGGCCTGCACCGCGAGATGCAGCACCAGCGTCGCGCCCGTCGCGGCGAACGCCTCCAGGTCCTCGCCGGGCGGCATCGCCGTGGCCCGCTGGGCGATGCGGGTGAGCACGACGCTCTGGCTGATGGTCGGGGCGGTCAGCTCGCGGCCGAGCGTGGCAGCTGCGGCGGCGTACGCCGGCACCCCGGGGGTGATGTCGTACGCGATCCCGGCCGCGGTCAGCCGGCGGGCCTGTTCAGCCACGGCGCTCAGCAGCGACGGGTCGCCCGAGCACAGCCGGACGACATCGCGGCCGGCGCGGTCGGCGTCGACCATCGCCGCGATGATCTCCTCGAGCATCAGGTCGGCGGTGTCAAGCAGCTGGGCCTTCGGCGGGCAGTGGCCGAGCACCTCGTCGGGCACCAGGCTGCCGGCGTAGAGGCAGACGTCAGCGACATTGAGCAGCCGTACGGCGCGCAGGGTCAGCAGGTCGGGCGCGCCCGGCCCCGCACCCACGAAGTGCACGGTCATGACGCGTCCTCCGGTTTGACCCAGCACCACTGGGTCACGGGCATGGCGGGCCGCCAGCCGGTGAACGACCCCACCGGCCCGGCCCGCTGCACCGACAGCCGGGTCAGCTTGCCCCCGAGCCGGGCGTACCAGTAGCCGAGCACCGTCTCGGACTCCAGCGTCACGGCATCGGCGACCAGACGGCCGCCGGGCCGCAGCGCGGCGACGCCGGCGGCGACGACCCCCGGCGCGCTCACCCCGCCGCCGACGAAGACGGCATCCGGGGTCGGCAGGCCGGTCAGCGCCCCAGGGGCCGAGCCGGCGACGACCTGCAGCCCGGGGACGCCGAGCTTTCGTGCGTTGGTGCTGATGCGGGCGCGCCGGTCGTCGCGCGGCTCGATCGCGATGGCCTGCGAGCGGGGGTGGGCGCGCATCCACTCGATGCCGATGCTGCCGGAGCCGGCGCCGACGTCCCAGAGCAGTTCGCCGGGCAGCGGTGCGAGCGAGGCCAGGGCGAAGGCGCGGATCTCCTGCTTGGTGAGCTGCCCGTCGCTGTCGTACGCATCGTCCGGCAGTGCGGCCGACCGGGAGAGCGGCACGGTGCCCGGGTCGGCGACGCAGGCGACGGCGATGACGGCCAGCGGGTCGTGCTCCGCGGCAGGCGCGTCGCTCACCGTCTCGTCGGGACCGCCGAGTCGGGTGAGCACGGTGACGGCGCTCGCGGTGTAGCCGGCCGCGGCAAGCAGCCCGTGCACCTCGCCGGCCGCCGTCCGCGTCGTGGTGAGGACGAGCAGGCGTCGGCCGGGAGCGAAGGCCGCCACACACACCTCGAGGGGCCGGCCGACCGCGCTTACCACCTCGACGTCGTCCAGCGCCCAGCCCAGCCGGGCAGCGGCCAGCGACACCGAGGACGGGTGGGGCAGCACCGTCACCCGCTCCGCGCCGCGCAGACCCACGAGCGTGGTGCCGATGCCGTGGAACATCGGGTCTCCGCTGGCCAGCACGGCGACTGCGGCGCGGGCATGGCGGTCGAGCAGTTCCGCGAGCCCCGGGTGCAGCGGTGACGGCAGCAACTCGCGTACGGCGGGTACCGACGCCGGAACGAGGTCCAGCTGGCGTGCGCTGCCCACGACGACGTCCGCCCCGAGCAGCGCTCGTTGCGCGGAGCCGGCCAGGTCGTCCCAGCCGCCGGCTCCGATGCCGACGACGGTCAACATGCTTGACGAGTCGGTCACGCAGCCACCAGATCGCGGATGACGGCCGGGCAGCCTGCCGGGTGCACGTGCAGGTAGGACGCTCGCACCCGGCCCACGGTGAAGCCGTCAGCGGTGCCGTCGCCCAGCGTGTACGCCGGGGTCAGGCCCGCCGGGGGCGTGCACCGGGTGCGGTGGAACTCGTGCGCCCGTAGGGTCACCCCGTCCGGCCGGCGTGCATCGCGGTAGCCGAGGGTGAGCCGCGGGGTCATCTCGGCCGTGATGGGCAGCACCCCGCACATCGGGGCGCCGTCCAGTGTTTGCGCGAGATAGAGCAAACCCGCGCACTCGGCCCAGATCGGCGCGCCGCCGGCGGCCAGCGCGGCCACCGAGGCACGCAGCGTCGCATTGGCCGACAGGTCAGCGGCGTGCACCTCCGGGAAGCCGCCGCCGACGACGAGCGCCCGGGTGCCGGCGGGAAGCGCCGCGTCGTGCACCGGGTCGACGATCGCGACGTCCGCGCCGGCCGCGGCGAGCAGCTCGACCGTCTCGGCGTAGCTGAACGTGAATGCGGATCCGCCCGCGACCGCGACCAGCGGACGGCCGCTGACCGGCGGGCCGATCGCGTCGGCGGCCGACCACGGCGCGACCGAGAGCGACGAGGCCGAGCGGGCGAGCGCGAGCACGGCGTCGAGGTCGACGTAGCGCTCGATCAGCGCGACGAGGGCGGTGAGGGCCTGCCCGGCGGCGGTGCCGTGCTCCGGGGCGGGCACCAGGCCGAGGTGCCGGCTCGGCAGCGTCACGGCCGCGTCGCGGGGCAGGGCCCCGACGACCGGCAGGTGGGCGGTGAGCGGCCCGGCGAGCGACTCGCGCAGCAGCTGCTCGTGGCGCGCGGAGGCCACCCGGTTGAGCAGCACGCCGGCCACCCGCACCCGGGGGTCGTACGTGGCGAACCCGTGAACCAGCGCCGCCACCGACGTCGACTGGCGTGACCCGTCGACCACCAGCAGGACCGGCGCGTCGATCAGCCCGGCGACGTGCGCGGTCGAGCCCTCGCCGGTCGAGCCGCGCCCGTCGAACAGCCCCATGACGCCCTCGACGACCGCGACATCGGCGTCCCGTGCGGCATTCGCGAACAGGGGGGCGATCAGGTGCTCGCCGACCAGCACCGCGTCGAGGTTGCGCCCCGGCCGGCCGGTGGCGAGGGCGTGGTAGGTCGGGTCGATGTAGTCGGGGCCGACCTTGTGCGGTGAGACGTTCAGCCCGCGGCCGCGCAGCGCGGCCATGAGCCCGGTGGCGACGGTCGTCTTGCCGGCGCCGGAGGTCGGCGCAGCGATGACCAATCGGGCTGGCAGCGTCACCATTCGATGCCCCGCTGACCCTTCTGCCCCGCGTCCATCGGGTGCTTGATCTTGGTCATCTGCGTGACGAGGTCGGCGGCCTCGATGAGCCGCGGGTCGGCGTCGCGGCCGGTGATCACCACGTGTTGGTGACCCGGCCGCTCGCGCAGGGTGGTCACGACCTCGTCGACGTCGACCCAGCCCCACTTCATCGGATACGTGAACTCGTCCAGCACCAGCAGCGTGTACGTCTCGGCGGCGAGGTCGCGCTTGATCTGCTTCCAGCCCTCCTGGGCATCAGCGGCATGGTCGGCCTCGCTGCCCGGGCGCTGGATCCACGACCAGCCCTCGCCCATCTTGTTCCAGGTCACCGGCCCGCCCTGCCCGGTGCTCTCGTGCAGCTCACCGAGGGCCTTCAGCGCCGTCTCCTCGCCGACCTTCCACTTCGCGCTCTTCACGAACTGGAAGACGCCGACCGGCCACCCCTGGGTCCAGGCGCGCAGCGCGAGCCCGAAGGCGGCGGTCGACTTCCCCTTCATCTCCCCGGTGTGCACCATCACCAGCGGCCGGTTGCGCCGGGCGCGCGTGGTCAGCCCGTCGTTCGGCACCACACTCGGCTTGCCCTGGGGCATCTACTCGCTCCGCTCGTGACGAGGCATCTCTAGGCCGCCTTCCGTACGTCGTGCACCAGGCCCGCGAGGCCGTCCGTCGCGAGCTCCGCCAGCGGGATCGTCACCCCGCCCAGCGCCGCACCCAGGCGCGGCGCGAGGCCCAGGCGTACCGGGCCGCTCTCGCAGTCGACCACCACCGAAGCCACTCCGCGGGCGGCGAGCAGGGCGGCGACTCCGGACGGGTCCGGCCCGCGGGTGGCCCGGCCGTCGGTGACCACCACGAGCAGTGGACGGCGCGTGGGGTCACGCAGCCGTTCGAGATCGAGGACGCGGACCGCCTGCAGCAGGCCGGCGGCGAGCGGGGTGCGCCCACCGGTCGGCAGCGCGGTGAGGCGCCGGTGCGCCAGCTCGACGCTCGAGGTCGGCGCGAGCGCCACGACGGCGTCGGGCTGGCCGGCAGCGGCGCGGAAGGTGACCAGCCCGACCTTGTCGCGACGCTGGTAGGCGTCGACGAGCAGCGCGAGGACGCCGGTCTTCACCATGCGCATCCGTTCCCGGGCGGCCATCGATCCGCTGGCGTCGACGCAGAACAGCACGAGGTTGGACTCGCGGCTCTCCCGTACCGCTTCGCGCAGGTCGTCGCGGTGCAGCACCAGACCCGGGCCCGTACGGCCACGGTTGCGCTGGTGCGGCGCGGCGGCGAGCAGGGTGGCGCTGAAGTGCACCTGGGTCAGCCGCTCCTGCGGGGCGCGGGCGCCGACCGTACGGCCGCGGGTGCCCGTCGTCCGGCCGCGGCGCCCGGCCGGCCCGGCCTCACCGACCGTCGGCAGACTCAACAGCCGCGCCCGGGGCGGCGTGCCCGGGGCGACGGCGGGCTGGGTGCTTGCCGGACGCGGCGGCGCCGGCTTGTCGGACGCCGGCTGATCAGGAGCCGACTCTTCCGGTGCGGCGTCCGTTGCCCCAGGTGAGTCGTCGTCCGGCCCAGTCGGCTCGTCGCCGCCCCCGTCCGGCGGCGGCCCGCCCGTACCCGGGTCGTCATCCGGGCTCGGGTCGTCGGGCGAGGGCTTGTCGGGCGACGGGTCGTCGGGGGTGGCGTCCTGCAGCGCCTGCTCGAGCTGCTCCTGCATGCGCTCGTCGTCGGTGCCCGGCGGGTCGAACGGGTCGCGGCGTCGCCGGTGCGGCAGCGTCAGCCGGGCGGCGGTGCGGACATCGTCGGCGGTAACGGTCGTGCGGCCGTTCCAGGCCGCCAGCGCCATCGCGGCGCGGGCCATGACGAGGTCGGCGCGCAGGCCGTCGACGTCGAACGCCGCGCACACCGCGGTGATCTGGCGGAGCGCCGTGTCGGTCAGGTCGACCTCGGGCAGCAGCGCCCGGGCGGCGGCGATGCGCTCGGCGAGCTCCGCGTCGTCGCTGCGGTAGCGCTCGGCGAAGCCGTCGGGGTCGGCGTCGTACGCGAGCCGCCGCCGCACCACATCGGCGCGCTCGACCGGCTCCCGCGAGGCCCGCACGTCGACGGCGAGGCCGAAGCGGTCGAGCAGCTGCGGGCGCAGCTCGCCCTCCTCCGGGTTCATGGTGCCGACCAGCAAAAAGCGCGAAGCATGCCGCACCGAGACGCCCTCGCGCTCGACGTAGGCGGTGCCCATCGCCGCCGCGTCGAGCAGCAGGTCCACGAGGTGGTCGTGCAGCAGGTTGACCTCGTCGACGTAGAGCACGCCGCGGTGCGCCGCCGCCAGCAGACCGGGCTCGAAGGCCTTGACCCCCTGGGTCAGCGCGCGCTCCAGGTCGAGCGAGCCGATCAGCCGGTCCTCGCTGGCGCCGACGGGCAGCTCGACGAGCCGGGCGTGGCGGTCAGTGGCCGGGGCGGATGCGGGATGCGGACCGTCCGGGCACTGCGGGTCGGGCGCCGCGGGATCGCACGAGAAGCGGCATCCGGCGATCACGGGCACGTCCGGCAGCAGCGTCGCCAGCGCGCGGACGACGGTGGACTTGGCGGTGCCCTTCTCGCCGCGTACGAGCACGCCGCCGATGGCGGGGGAGACGGCGTTCAGCAGCAGCGCGAGCCGCAGGTCGTCGAGGCCGACGACCGCGCTGAACGGATACGGGGTGGTCACGGGGCTCCCAAGCTGAGCTGCAAGGTGGGCAGACCGGCGGGGACGCCGCCGTCGAGCAGGCGCCACACCGCGTCGGTGTCGAGGTGTTGCTCGACCAGGTCGCCGAGGGCGTCGAGGCGCTGCTCACGCACCGCCCCGAACGCCATCACCCCAGGCTGCCAATCCCGTCCGGCCAGCGCCGCCACCTCCTGCAGGAATGTCCGGCGGAAGCCGTCGTTCTCGAAGATCCCGTGCCACGTGGTGCCCCACACCGCACCGCGCTGCGCGCCGTCCAGGAAGGGCGCGCCGCTTGCATCCGGATCGACGCTGATCCGGCCGTGGTGGATCGCGTACGCCCGCACGTCGTGCCCGCGCCAGCTGCCGGTGGGCAGGTCGAGCACCTTCTCGGCCGCGTAACGGGTGCTGATCGGAAGCAGCCCGAGGCCGTCGACCCGGCCCGCGCCGCTTTCGACCCGGTCGTCGATCGCCCCGCCGAGCAGTTGCACGCCGCCGCAGATGCCGATGACCGGCCGGCCGGTGTCGGCCCGCTGCTGCAGCACCGCCCCGATGCCCTGCTCGCGTACCCAGTCGAGGTCCGACACCGTGGCCCGGCTGCCCGGGACGACGACGAGGTCGGCGTCGGCGAGGCCGCCCGCCGTGGAGACCAGCCGCACGTCGACCCCGGCCTCGGCCGAGAGCGCGTCGACGTCGGTCACGTTCGACATCCGCGGCAGCCGGACCACGGCGACCCGCAGCACGTCACGTCCGACCGGCGGTTGGACGACCACGCGCCGGCTCTCCAGGTCGAGCGAGTCCTCGACGTCGAGCCAGAGCCCTTCGATCCAGGGCAGTACGCCATACGTCGGGCGCCCGGTCGTCTGCTCGAGCCACTCCAGACCGGGGGCGAGCAGCGCGGGATCGCCGCGGAACTTGTTGACGACGAACCCGGCGAGATGGCGCTGATCGGCGGGCTCCAGCACCCCGAGCGTGCCGGCGAAGTGGGCCAGCACCCCGCCCCGGTCGATGTCGCCCACGACGAGCACCGGCAGGTCGGCGGCCCGGGCGAGCCCCATGTTGGCGATGTCGCCGGCGCGCAGGTTGACCTCGGCGGGGGAGCCGGCGCCCTCGCAGATGACCACGTCGAAGCGGCTGCGCAGCTCGGCCAGCGCGTCGACGCACACCTCGAGCAGCGCCGCCTTGTGCGCTCGGTAGCCGAGGGCGTCGGCGTCGGCGTACGGCTTGCCGCGAACGACGACGTGCGACCGCCGGTCGCTGCCCGGCTTCAGCAGCACCGGGTTCATGGCCGCCTCGGCCGGTACGCGGGCGGCGGCGGCCTGCATGGCCTGCGCCCGCCCGATCTCGCCGCCGTCGGCGGTGACCATGCTGTTCAGCGACATGTTCTGTGCCTTGAACGGGGCGACCTTCACCCCTTGCCGCGAGAGCCAGCGGCAGAGGCCGGCGGTGACGATGCTCTTGCCCGCGTCGGAGGTGGTGCCGGCGACGAGCAGGGCGCCGCTCATCCACGCCACCGGTTCGTCAGGAGGGCATCGGCGCCCAGGCAGACCAGCATCGAGACGACGGTGGCGGCGACGGTGACGTCGCGCGACAGGCGTGCGGCGCGGACGAGGTCGACCGGAGCCGGATCCCCACCGTCGGCCGCACCGAGCCACGGGCGGTCGGAGACGCCGTACGGGTAGACGGTCGGCCCGCCGAGCCGTAGCCCGAGTGCGCCGGCGAAGGCTGCCTCGCACGGCCCGGCATTCGGGCTGGGATGCCCGGCCGCGTCGCGCTGCCACACCTGCCAGGCCGTCCGGCGCTCGCCGCCGATGCGCGGGGCCAGCGCCACGGTGAGCGCGGCGGTGAGGCGGGCCGGCAGCAGCCCGGCCGCGTCGTCGAGCTTGGCGGCCGCGTAGCCGAAGCGTTCGTAGCGGGGGCTGTGGTGGCCCACCATCGCGTCGAGGGTGTTGACGACGCGGTAGGCGACGACCCCGCCGGGGCCGCAGAGCGCCCCCCACACCAGGGGTCCGACGGCGGCGTCGGCGGTGTTCTCGGCGACGGACTCGATGGCGGCGCGGGCCATCCCGGTGCCATCAAGGAGGGCGGGATCGCGTCCGACGAGGCGCGGCATCAGCGCGCGGGCGCCGTCCAGATCACCCAGCGCGAGGCGCCGGCTGAGACCGACGGCCTCGCGGCGCAGGCTGGCGGCACCGATCGCCGACCAGGCCGCCGCCGCAGTGAGGGCGAGCGGACCGAGTCGCCCCGGCAGCAGCCGGCCGCTCACCCGATCCAGCGCGACCGCGCCTGCCGTCAGGGGGAGCCCGACCAGGGCGAGATGAGCGACGCCGTTGCGCCGGCGCGGACGGTAGATCCGCTGCTCGACGCGACCGGCGAGCCGGCCGACGCCGGCGACGGGATGGAAACGGGCCGGATCCCCGAGTGCGGCGTCGGCGGCGAGGCCGAGGGCGAGCGCCACGGCCCGATCCCAGCGACGCGGCAGCAGGGCGCGCGCCCGGGTCTCCGGCACAACGGCGGTGGGGTGACCCTTCACGAACGCGCTGGCCTCCTGTACCGGTGAGTGCTCCGCACGCTACCGAGCGCATCGCCTCCAGCGCGGCCTCCAAAGGTCCCCGTTGCCGGCCGTGACACGCCTGCGCCCGCCGTCCGTGTAAGGGCTAACGTGACGGGCAGGACGATCAAGTCTTTACGCACTTCATGAGGGAGACCAATCGTGGCGACTTACTCGCTGCCCGACCTGCCCTACGACTACGCCGCTCTCGAGCCGCACATCAGCGGTGAGATCATCGAGCTGCATCACGACAAGCACCACGCCGCCTACGTCAAGGGCGCGAACGACACCCTCGACAAGTTGGCCGACGCCCGCGAGAAGGGCGAGTTCGGGTCCATCGTCGGTCTCGAGAAGACCCTCGCCTTCCACGTGTCCGGCCACATCCTGCACTCGCTGTACTGGGAGAACCTCTCCCCGAACGGCGGCGACAAGCCGGACGGTGCGCTCGGTGCCGCCATCGACAACGACTTCGGCAGCTTCGACGGCTTCAAGGCCCAGCTGACGCAGGCGACCGCCACCACGCAGGGCTCCGGCTGGGGCCTGCTGGCATACGACAGCCTCGGCAAGCGGCTGCTCATCCAGCAGGTCGAGAACCACCAGGTCAACGTCGGCGTGGGCAACACCCCGCTGCTGGCGCTCGACGCCTGGGAGCACGCGTTCTACCTGCAGTACAAGAACGTGAAGCCGGACTACGTCAACGCCCTCTGGAACATCATCAACTGGGCCGACGTCGCACAGCGCTACGAGGCCGCCACCAAGTAGCACTTCGGACACCCGGCGCCACCGGATCCGGTCGTCAGTGCGACCGGATCCGGTGGCGCTGTCGCGCGCGGGGCTAGCGGATATTGACTGCGACCAGGCCCAGTTGCGTACCGATGTACGCCCGGCCGGTGTCGAGCGCCGGGGTCGCGAAGCGGCTGAGCGGACCCACGTCGACCGACGAGCGCACCGCTCCGTTCGACGGGCCGAGCAGATAGAGCCGCCCGGTCGCCGGCGAAGCGGCAAGCACCGAGTTGCCGTACACGACGGGCGATCCCGCGATGCCGGCGGCCTGCCAGCCGAAGGTGATCTGGCCGTTGACGTCGACGTCGGCCCGCCGAACCCCGCTCGTGCAGGGCAGGAAGACGGTCGTCCCGGACACGGCCGCCCCACCGAAGCCGGTGCAGCCCGTGATCGAGCTGACCTGGCCCTCGAAGCCGCCGAGGTTCGACAGACGCAGGACGTACGTGATGCCGCGCTTGCCGGACTGCACGACGAAGCCGTTGCTGGTGACCGCCGGCCCCATCGACCCGAGGTCCAGGTCACGGGCGTTGTCGTCGCGCCAGCTGGCCGGCGCGAAGCGGCTGATCAGCGTGCCCAGATCGGCGGACAGGCGGACGACCGAGTCGCTGCCGTCGTACCCGCCGTAGACCGATTCGCCGTTGCCCGAGGTGAGCAGCACGGTGCCGTCACCGAGCACGACCGGGCCGGGTGTCGCCCAGAACGCACCCTCGCGGGTGGTCGGGATCGCGTACGACAGCTGGCGTCCGGAGAGGCTGGTCGGCACTGCGACCACCGACCCGACGTAATTGCCGCAATCGCCGGCGAGCCCGCCGTAGGGCACGAGCACCCGGCCGCCGGTGATGGCGAGGGCGCCGCGCTGCTGGTGGGCCGCCTCGTTGCCGCGCGGCGGCGGCACATGGCGGTTGCCGAGGATCCGGCCGGTCGCCGGGTCGAGCGCGACGAGCCGGTGCTGGACGGCCCCGCCGACCAGCGTCTCCGCCACCACGAAGAGCCGCTTGGACGCGGGGTCGTACGCGGGGGTGCCGGTGATGCCGAGCGGGTTGATGTTGCCGCAGGCGGCGCCCCGGGCGGCGAGCTGGCTGGTCGTCACCGGGTCGGCGACATGGGTACGCCAGCGCAGCACACCGGCCGTCGTGTACGCGTACACCGAGCCGCCCTCGGTCGCCGCGTAGACGAGACCGCCGTGCAGGACGGGGGAGCCGTACACGGCACCGTCGAGCCGGTGACCCCAGAAGGTCGTGAGCCGGGTCGGATTGCTGGCGCTCGGGAAGACGCCGGTGCGCTGCCCATTGCCATGGAAGACGTTCCAGTCGCAGCCGGTCAGCGCCAGAGTGAGGACGGCCAGCAGGCCGATCACTGCACGTAGCGACCGCTTTTGTACACATCGTGACGACATGCGGGCAGTATGACCCTGGTCACCCCGCTTTGCGCCACCCCTCCGGCGAACGGCTCGCAGTTTGTCGGGCGTCAGACCTGCACGCGGTAGATGTGGTCGTCGCCGCTGCGCTCGTCGCCGCGGCCGTCGCGATTGCTGGTGGTGAACCACAGTGCCCCGTCCGGCGCGGCGGCCACCGTACGGATGCGGCCGTACTCGGATTCGGCGAGCGGGCCCGACTTCGTCGCGTTCGTGCCGTCGAGAGCGACCCGCAGCACCGCCTCGCCGCGCAGTGCTCCGATGTAGAGCGTGCTGCCGATGATGGCCGCGCCGCTCGGCGACGCCTCGTCGGTCGGCCAGGTGACCTTCGGGTTCACGTACTTGCCGCCGGCGGTGTCACCGACGCCCTCGACGACCGGCCAGCCGTAGTTCTTGCCGGGCTCGATGAGGTTGACCTCGTCGTAGGTGTCCTGGCCGAACTCGACGGCCCACATCCGCTTCGCCGAGTCCCAGGCGAAGCCCTGCACATTGCGGTGGCCGGAGCTCCACACCGCCGAGCCACGGACGGGGTTGTCGGCGGGGATGCTCCCGTCCGGGTTGACGCGCAGGATCTTGCCGTTTCGTGACGCCTGGTCCTGAGCGAGGCCGCGCTCGCCGGTCTCGCCGACGCCGGCGTACAGCTTGCCGTCGGGCCCGAAGCCGATCCGCCCGCCGTTGTGGATGCTGCCCTTGAGCAACCCGGTCACGATCGGCTGCACGTCGACCTCAGAACCGGCGGCCGTCGAATCGCTTGTGAAACGGACGATGCGATTGTCGTCGTCCGCCGTGAAGTACGCGTAGACGAGCTGGTCACTGGCGTACGAGGGAGAAACGGCGATGCCGAGCAGACCGCCCTCGGACGTTCCGTCGGTGTCGACACCAGGCAGCGTCACCACCTCCTGGGCCGGGCCACCCTTGCCGGGCACCCGCACGATCCGGCCGGTCTCCCGCTCGGCGACGAGGGCGTCGCCGTTCGGCAGGAAGGCGAGCCCCCACGGCACGTTCAGGCCGCTGACGATCTGGGTGATCGTGCCGGCAGCCGGAGCTCCGGAGCTGCGCGGCGCGGCACCCGAGCTGGTGGCTGTCGGCGACTGCCCGCTGGAGGGCGCTGTGGTGGAGCCGCCGTTCGACGACGACGAGCAGGCCGCCAGGACCCCCGCTCCACCGAGCAGGAGGAATCCGCGCCTGCCCAGGCGTACGCGATCGTGCATGTCCACCGAGTCTCCTCCATCCATCGTGGCCAACCTGGACGTGTCTCTCGGATGAGCAACGACTGAGAAGCAGCTTTCGGCACCGGACCGATCGATTACGTCCGCCTGATGGGGCTTTTCGGCGGCCGGAACGGACCTCGTGCTGTCACGGGCGGGTGGAATGTCAGGTTGCGGCTGGCGGTGCCGGTGATCGACCAACCGCCTTCGTGCACCAGGTGGTGATGCTGGTGGCACAGCAAGATCAAGTTTTCGAGGTCGGTCGGGCCATGGTCACGGACCCATTCGCGAATGTGGTGGCCCTGGCACCAGGACGGTGGCCGGTCGCAGCCGTCGAACCGGCAGTGCTTGTCCCGGACGCTGATGGCGGTTCGTTGCATCGACGAGACGGTGCGGCGGGACCGTCCGGCGTCGAGCACCGCACCGTCGGAGCCGAAGATCATCGGGATGATGTCCGCGTCGCAGGCCAGCCGACGGACCGCAGCGGCGTTCATGGTGCCGCCGCCTTCGACGTCGCTGACGCCGAGCTGGTACTTCAGGGCATCCAAGGGCAGGGTGACGACGACTGTCGGCCGCGCCGTGTTGTCGCGTTCGCAGGACTGGTGACTCAACGCTTGCTTGGCCATCTCGATGAGGCCGAGGGCCCGTCGCAGTTTCGGGCTCGGCGTCGGCTCCCCGATGGCGGCGGGGGCGGGTTTGGCGGTGAACCTTTCGAGGGCGTTCTTGACGATTGCGCCGGCTTCGGTGTTCAGCCAGCCGGAAAGGCGGCAGCCGCCGAGGGTCTCGGACAGCGTCACGCCCTGCCGCATGAAGTCGGCCCGGGCCTTCTGCTCGGCGTCTTCCGGCTCGGTCAGCGTCCGGATCTTGTCGCCCATCGTGATGAGGTCTTTGCGGGTAGCCGCGGGGGCGGCTTCGGCGAGGATCGCCTCGGCCTTACCGGCCGAGTCGGCGTCGAGGCCGTCGACGGCTGCGGCGATGACCGTCGCCTTGTCCATCCCGATCGCGCCTTCGCCCCAGACCCGGCGGGTCTCGGGCAGCGAGTCCTCAAGCGCCCGGCCGAGCCGGATCCGGCGGCTCGCCCAGCCGGCCGTCTCACCCGTCTCGTTCCGGAGGAACGCAGCCGTGGACGTGGCGCCGCCGGCCGTCTGCCAGATGCCGGACCGGTCGAGCTGCTCCGCGGACAGGCACTGCGCCAGCTCCAGCTGCCGGCCACCGGCAGCGAGCTCCTGCAACACCTCCAGCGCGACCTGTCCACCGACGCGTTCACTCAGACCGGCAGCGATCTTGGCGAGGAGGCTGGTCGCCTCACCCGCCATTCGCTGCAGATCCGATGGGAACATGCGTTCGATAATACCGGCGGCTTAGGACCCTGACCAGGGGAAATATCTGCCTGTGGACGGTCGGGACGCTTAGAGCTTGGGGTCCATTTCACCGGCGCGCCTCGACCAAAAGGTCTAATGGGGCGCACCTTGATTGACTGGACCGGTGCAGCCGCCGGTGACCGCAGCCGACGTCGAGGCGGCCGGCGAATTGCTGGCGTCCGTCGTCGTCCAGACCCCCCTCCAGCTCAACCCCCGGCTGTCGGCGATCACCGGCGCCGAAGTGCTCCTGAAGCGGGAGGACCTGCAGCCGGTCCGCAGCTACAAGCTGCGCGGCGCGTACAACCTCATGGCCCAGCTCGACGCCGACCAGCGCGGTGCCGGTGTGGTCTGCGCGAGCGCCGGCAACCACGCGCAGGGCGTCGCGCTGTCCTGCCAGCTGCTCGGCATCCACGGCACCGTCTTCCTGCCGCGGACCACACCCCGGCAGAAGCGCGACCGCATCGCCGCGCTCGGCAGCGGCCAGCTCAGCATCGAGCTGGTCGGCGAGACGTACGACGACGCCAGCCTGGGCGCGACCGCGTACGCCCGCGAGTCCGGTGCCACGCTCATCCCCGCCTTCGACGATCCCCGCACCATCGCCGGTCAGGGCACCGTGATGGCGGAGATCGCCCAGCAGTTCGGCGGGATCCCCGACGTGCTGGTGCTGCCGGTCGGTGGCGGCGGGTTGCTCGCCGGCGCGGCGGCCTACCTGTCCGGGCGCAGCGAGCGTCCGCGCCTCGTCGGCGTCGAGCCCGGGGGAGCGGCCAGTATGAACGCGGCGCTGGAGGCCGGGGAGCCAGTACGGCTGCACGCCCTGGACAACTTCGTCGACGGCGCCGCCGTCCGCCAGGTAGGGCAGCACACGCTCACCCAGATCCAGGCGTCTGCGGTCGAGATGACCTCGGTGCCGGAAGGTCGGATCTGCAGCGAGATGCTCGCGCTCTACCAGGCCGACGGCATCATCGCCGAGCCGGCCGGGGCGATGGCCTCAGCCGCACTCGACCAGCTCGGCGACCTGACCGGGCTGTCCGTGGTGTGCGTGCTCTCAGGCGGCAACAACGACGTCTCCCGCTACCCGGAGGTCATCGAACGCTCGCTGGTGCACGAGGGCCTCAAGCACTACTTCCTCATCGGCTTCCCGCAGGAGCCCGGCGCACTCCGGCGCTTCCTGGACCAGGCGCTCGGCCCCGACGACGACATCACGCTCTTCGAGTACGTGAAGCGCTCCAACCGCGAGACCGGCCCGGCGCTCGTCGGCTTGGAGCTCGCGCGGCGTGACGACCTCGAGCCGCTGCTGGCGCGGATGGACCAGATGCCCCTCACCGTCGAGCGCATCACCCCGGAGCAGGCGGCGTTCCGCTTCTTGATCTGAGCCGGCCTGATCTGAGCAAGCGCCTGATGTTCACCCGGATGACGGCCGGCCGTCGGGACCGCGTCATCTGACCTCAGAAGCATCGGCGCCATGCGCAGAAACACTCTTCTTCTCGGCATTGGCGCCGTCACCGTCGCTTCCGTGGTCGGAGCGACGACCAGCGGCTGGGCGACGTCCGGTCACCGGCCGCCGCAGGCCCACAGCGACGTCTACCCGGTGACTGGCGGTTACCCGATCTCCGTATCCGCCAAGCGGGGCCTGCTCGCGAACGACTCCGCCGGCCTCACCCTGGTCGCTCAGACCCCGGCGGCGCACGGCAGCTTCCACGCCGACGCGGACGGGTCGTTCACCTACGCGCCCGCGACCGGATACGTCGGGCCGGACACGGCGAGCTACACCGCGACCGACGCCGTCCAGCTGTTCAGCACCCAGCTGCCCCCGCTGGCTCACCTCGGTGGGGTGAACATCTCCGCCGGTGCGTACGGTTCGGCGCTCGCGCCCGTCCCCGGCTCGAAGATCGAGTTCTACGGGCTCACCGACCGCGGCCCGAACGTCGACGCGCCGGACGGCAACAAGATCGAACCGATTCCGACCTTCACCCCGGCCATCGGCAAGTTCCGCTTCGTCAACGGTCGGGCGATCCTGGAGAAGAAGATCCCGCTCCGGGCGAGCAACGGGTCGGCCCTGAACGGCCTGGTCAGCACGGTCGCCTCCACAGGCGAGACGATCGAGGACCTGAACGGCAACCCGCTCCCGCAGAGCGCCAACGGGTTCGACAGCGAGGGGCTGGTCGCCCTCGGGGACGGCACCTTCTGGGTGTCCGACGAGTACGGCCCGTTCATCGCGCACTTCGACCGGAACGGCCGCATGCTGCAGCGGCTGTCGCCCGGCCACGGCCTGCCGGCCGAGCTCGCGGCCCGCGTTCCCAACAAGGGCATGGAAGGCCTCACGATCACCCCTGACGGCAAGACGCTCGTCGGCGTCATGCAGAACGCCTTGGCGCCCAAGGACCTCGCCGTCGCCGGCGACGCGAAGGACGGAACGGTCACCCGCATCGTCACGGTGTCGCTGAGGACCGGAGCCACCCACGAATACCTGTACTTGCTGGACTCGAAGAAGACCGGCAACAGCGAGATCACGGCGCTGTCGGCCACCGAGTTCCTGGTCGACGAGCGTGACGGCAACTTCCCGACGACCGCCATCAAGAACCTGTACAAGATCGACATCCAGGGTGCCACCGATGTGGGCCCGACCGGCGGCAACTACGACGCCACGCTGGGGCGCACCATCGCCGGCAAGTCCGTCGAAGCGGCGACCGAGGAACAGAAGTCGGCCGACGCGGCTGCCACGCTGACGGCGGCCGGCATCAGGCCCGTCAGCAAGGTGCTCTACCTGGACCTGAACGCCCTGCTCGGACAACTCGACCCGACCGGCGCGTTCTTCAACCACGACAAGATCGAGGGCGTTGCGACGACCGACCGCGGGCGCACGCTGGTGATCAGCAACGACAGCGACTTCGGCATCTCCGGCGCGACCGGAGCGCACCCGTACCAGCTGACGTCGAAGATCGATCCGGCCACCGGCAGGCAGGACGACGGGGAGTACCTGATTGTCCACCTCGACAAGCTGCCGCTGCGGACGACGACCGGCCTGGCCGTCTTCGACGTCACCCCGTAGCGCCCCGCAGATGACGCCTGCCCGGGGTGTGCAATCGTCACCGGGTGCACCCCGAGCAGGCAGCGTCGATCGTCGAGATCCAGCAGTTGGCCATCGGTTACGTGGTCGGCATCGACCGCCGTGACCCCGAGATGATCGCGAAACTGTTCGTCCCCGATGTCGACTGCGGGCACTGGGGCAAGGGTCCCGACGCGTTCAAGAAGATGTACCTGGAGAACGACAGCACGTTCGGCACGAGCGTCCACCATGCGACGAACCACCTGGTCACGATCGAGGGCCCCGACACGGCCACCGGGGTCTGCTACCTGACCGCCGAGCAGCAGCAGCACGACGGCAGCTGGGCGCGGCTCGCCGGGGCGTACGAGGACCGCTACGTCCGCGTCGACGGCACCTGGCTCTTCCAGGCGCGCAAGCTGCTGTTCTGGTACCGCGACGCCGAGGTGCCGGTCGGGCAGCGCGACGTCACCTACAAGACGTTCTCCAAGTGGGGGACCCTGCCGGGTGCGTGGCCGAGCTGGGAGCAGTTCTGGGCCGACGTCCACGAGGCGTACGGCCCCGAGCCGCGTAAGCACCCCGGCGTCAAGCGCTCCGAGGAGGCCGGCCGTACGGGGCAGTCCTACACCCCGGCGCACCTGACGGCGATGACCGAGGCCGGCGCGTGAAGTTCTCGTTCTCGCTGCCCACCCTGCGGGATCCGGGCGCCAAGGACCCGTTCGCGCAGACGTACGACCTCGCCCTCGAGGCGGAGCAAGCCGGCTTCGACACCGCCACCATCGGCCATCACCACTTCATGCCGGGCAACATGGCCGACCCATTGACGTTCATGACGTCGGTCGCCGCGCGTACGAGCACGCTGCGGGTCGGCACCGGCATCTTCCAGCTCGCGGTGCACAACCCGGTCCGGGTGGCCGAGCAGGTCGCGACCATCGACCAGTTGTCGAACGGACGCGTCTCGCTCGGCGTCGGGCTCGGCTGGTGGCCCACCGAGTACGAGGTGCACGGCTCGGAATTCCGTACCCGCGGCGCCCGGATGGAGGAGGCCCTCACCATCCTGCGGCTGGTCTGGGAGAACGAGAACACCTCCTACGACGGCCGCTTCTGGTCCTTCCCGGAGCTCACCGTGCACCCGCGCCCGGTACAGCAGCCGCACCCGCCGCTCTGGGTCGCCGGGGTGGCCGACGTCGCGATCGAGCGGGCGGCCCGGCTCGGTGACGAGTGGCTCTGCGGCCCGGTCCAGTCGATCACCAAGGCGCAGTCGATGCTCACCGTCTACCGCGCCGCCTGCGAGCGGCTCGGCCGCAACGACGACTGGATCCTGCGCCGCTACGCGTGGATCGGCACCGACGGCAAGCAGGTACGCGAGGAGGTGCTGCCGGCGTACGTCGGGGGCCTCATGGAGCACTGGCGCGAGTCCGTCGAGGACGAGGACGAGAAGCGCCTCTTCGCCCGGATCGACGCCGGCGAGGACGTGACGCCGGAGGAGATCGCGGCCGACCGGCTGCTGTTCGGCAGCCCGGACGACATCATCGGCCAGGTCGAGCGCTACCGCGACACCACCGGCGCCGAGCACGTGCACGCCGCCTTCGGGGCGGGCCTGCCGGCGCAGACCGGCCCGTCCACGTTCGGCAGCTACGAGCAGCTGCGCGACCAGATCCGGCTCTTCGGTAAAGAAGTCATCAGCGCCTTCTGATTGGCTTAGCGGGAAGCGTCACCGAGTAGGGGAGTGCACATGCGCGCCGAGTTCCACGAGCTGGCAGCGAAGGTCAACAACTGGGGCCGGTGGGGCGCCGACGACGAGCGGGGCACGCTCAATTACGTCACCCCCGAGGTCGTGCACGCGGCGGCGGCCTCCGTACGCAGCGGGCGCACCTTCCCGCTGGCCATCCCGCTGTCCTCGGACGGTCCGCAGATCGGCATGATCCCGGGGCGCATCAACCCGCTGCGGACCATGCTCATGATCAACGACCCGATGACCGGCAACATCGACGAGTTCTGCACCAGCGACGACTCGGTCGTCATGGGCCTGCAGGCCGGCACGCACTGGGATTCGTTGGCCCACGCCACGTACTCCAACCGGCTGTACAACGGCGCGCCGATCGAGACGCTCAACGTCCGCGGCGCCGGCAAGTGCGGCATCGACAAGGTCGGCCCGCTGGTCTCGCGCGGCGTCCTGCTCGACATCCCGCGCTCCAAGGGTCTCGACGCCCTCGAGCCCGGTTACGCGCTCACCGCCGCCGACCTCGACGCGGCCGCCGACTTCGGCAAGGTCAGCGTCCGCTCCGGCGACATCCTGCTGGTGCGCACCGGCCAGATCCAGAAGCTGCACGGCGGCGACAAGATGGCCTACACGTTCCCGTCGCCCGGCTTCTCGATGCAGACGGCGCTCTGGCTGCACGAGCACGAGGTCGCCGCGGTCGCCAACGACACCATCGTCTTCGAGGTTTTCCCGACCGAGTACGAGGACCTGCCGCTGCCCGTCCACCTGCTGCACCTGGTCGAGATGGGCCTGCTGCAGGGGCAGAACTGGGACCTCGAGGCGCTCGCCGCCGACTGCGCCGAGGACGGCCAGTACGACTTCCTGCTGACGGCCACCCCCGAGCCGTTCGTGGCCGGGCTCGGCGCTCCCGTCGCGCCCGTCGCGGTCAAGTAGCGCCGTGCCTGCCACAGACGGCGAGCAGCCGGTCGTCACCGAGGCCCCCGAGCTCAGCCGCTTCGAGGCGCGCCTCGACGGGGAGCTCGCGGGCTACGCCGAATACGTCCGCAAGGGCGACGTCCTCGACTTCACGCACACCAAGGTCGACGACCGTTTCGAGGGCCGGGGCGTGGGCTCGGCACTCATCCGCACCGCCCTCGACACCGTCCGCGAGCGCGGTGAGCAGGCCCTGCCACACTGCCCCTTCGTCAAGGCGTTCATCCAGCGCCACGGCGAGTACGTCGACCTGGTGCCCGAGGCCCGCCGGGCGATGTTCGGGCTCACCGACGCAGGGAGTGCGGGATGACCTTCCGCGAAGATGATCCCCTACCCACCCTCATTGCCAAGCAGGACATCCGTGACGCCCTCTCGCGCTACTGCCGGGCGATGGACCGGCGCGACGAGCCGCTGGCCGCCGCGCTCTGGCACCCCGAGGGCACGGCGGACTACGGCGAGGGCATCTTCACCGGCACCGGAGCCGGCTTCGCCACCTGGGTGACCGAGATCCACGCCGGCTTCGACCGGACCAGCCACCAGATCACCAACGTGCTCTGTCACGTCAGCGGCGAGCGAGCGGTCTCCGAGGCCTACGTGACCGTCGCCCTCTGGTCGCTCCCCGACGCGTCCGGCGCCGTGACGCAGGTGTCCTCCCGCGGCCGCTACCTGGACCGTTGGTCCCACCAGCACGGCCGGTGGGCGGTCGACGAGCGCAACTATCTCGAGGACTACACCACCTACCAGCAGTTCGAGAAGGCCACGCTGGGCGGCGCCTCACCGCGTGCCACCCGCGACCACGACGACCCCTCGTACGCCCTGCTCGCCAGCCTCATCTGACCCACCCCACCCCAGAATCCGGAGACCCCATGCCGTCGCTCGAGGAGCTGCTCGCTCCCGCCACCACCGCCGTCATCACCGTCGAGATGCAGCGCGGTGTCATCGGTGACCAGGTCGAGGGCAGCGGCAACGCCACCCTGGTCGAGGCGGCCACCAACGCCGGCATCGTGCCCAACACGCAGCGTCTGCTCCGGGCGGCGCGCGCGGCCGGCGCCCGCGTCGTGCACGCGACCGTGACCCTGCGACCCGACCGGGCGGGCCTGTCGGTCAACAACCGGATGATGGCCTCGATCGTGCGCAACAAGGACCAGATGCTCGAGGGCACCCCGTCGGTCGAGCTGATCCCGGAGCTGGAGCTCGCACCCAGCGACATCGTCATGAACCGGGTGCACGGGCTCACCCCGTTCGGCGGCACCGAGCTCGACCCGGTGCTGCGCAACCTCGGGATCCGCACCATCATCCCGGTCGGCGTCTCCATCAACGTGGCGATCATGGGTACGGTCATCGCCGCCTCCGACCTCGGCTACCAGGTCGTGATCCCGACCGACGCCGTGGTGAGCATTCCCGAGAGCTACGCGAAGGAAGCCCTCGCCAACTCGATCGGCTACCTGTCGACGCTGACGACGACCGACCAGGTGACGGCTGTCTGGGGATGAGCGGCTGACCCGCCAGCTCCTGGCGGGAAACCCGCTGGCCGGGCCGGCCGACGTCGTACGCCGGCTGGGCGCGGTGCAGGCGCAGGACTTCGCCGGCGCCGCGTGGGCCGTGGCCCAACGGTGCGCGTGCCCGAGCACGACCGCTTTCCAGGCGTGCTTCGACGCGGGGGAGATCCTGCGTACGCACGTGCTGCGGCCCACCTGGCACCTGGTGGCGCCGGAGGACCTGCGTCCGCTGCTGGCCCTGTCCGCGCCGCGGGTGCACGCGGTCAACGGGCCGTACTACCGCCGCGAGGGCGTCGACGCCGACCTCGCCGCCCGGGTCATGGACCTGCTCCGGGAGGCGCTCGCCGGCGGCGGCGCGGTGACCCGCGCCGAGGCGGGGCAGCTGCTCAACCGCCACGGAATCGACACCGGTGGCCTGCGGGCCACCCTGCTGCTCATGTGGGCCGAGCTCGAGGCGGTCGTCTGCAGCGGACCGATGCGCGGCAAGCAGCACACCCTGGCGCTGGTCAGCGAGCGCGTACCGGCGGGTGGCAGCGGGACCTGGTCCCTCGACGAGCTGGCCCGGCGCTACCTCGTAGGACGGGCGCCGGCCACGGCGGCCGACTTCGCCTGGTGGTCGGGCAGCCGGCTGAGCGACGCCCGGCAGGCCATCGCAGCCGCCGGCTCGCCGCAACCGGCGTCCGGCGGGCGGGCACCCGTCACGCTGTTGCCCAACTTCGACGAGTACTTCGTGGGGTACGCCGAGCCCAGCCGCTCCGGCATCGCCATCGACCGGCCGGCGGTCCTGATCGAGGGCCGTCACGCCGGCTACTGGCGCCGCAGCCTGGTCGGCAAGCAGGTGTCCGTCACCGTCGAGCTGTTCGAGGCACCGTCCGAACGCACCGTGACGGCCCTGCACGATGCAGCGACGGCCTACGCCGACTTCCTGCAACGGCCCTTGCAGCTGACCGTCGATATGTGAGAAGTCCACCGCCGGCACTTCGGCCGACCTCAGGCTCCGACGGCCACCGTCTTGATCTCGAGGTACTCCTCGAAGCCCGCCTGCCCCATCTCCCGGCCGATCCCGCTGTGCTTGTAGCCGCCGAACGGGGCGTCGGCGCCGTAGTACAGGCCGCCGTTGACCATGATCGTCCCGGTGCGGATCCGGTCGGCCACGGCGCGGGCCCGCGTCACCGAGGCGCTCAGCACCCCGCCGGACAGGCCGTACGCGGAGTTGTTGGCGATCGCCACCGCGTCGTCGTCGCCGTCGTGGGGGATGACGACCAGCACCGGCCCGAAGATCTCCTCCTGTGCCACGCGGGCGTCGGGGGTCACGTCGGCCAGCACGGTCGGCTGCACGAAGTAGCCGCGGGGCAGCTGCGGCGGGATCCCGCCGCCCGTGACCACGCGCGCACCCTCCTCGACGCCGATGCGGATGTAGTCGAGCACCCGCTTGCGCTGCGACTCGCGTACCAGCGGACCCATCAGCATCGACGGATCGGTCGGGTCGCCGTACGGCCAGCTCTCCGCGAGGTCAGCCAGCGCGGCGAGGCCCTCGTCGTAGTGCTCCCGGGGGAGCAGCAGCCGGCTCGTGATGGCGCAGCCCTGCCCGGCGTGGCTGGTGATCTGGAAGAAGGCCGAGGCCGCTGCTCCGGCGATGTCGGCGTCGTCCAGGGCGATCATCGCCGACTTGCCGCCGAGCTCGAGGAAGACCTTGGTGAGGTTGCGCGCCGCGGCCGTCATGATCCGGCGGCCGGTGGCGGTGGACCCGGTGAAGGAGATGAGGTCGACCCGCGGGTCCTCGCAGAGCTGCTGCCCGACGTCGTGTCCCGACGACGTCACGACGTTGAAGACGCCGGCCGGGATGTCGGTCTCCTCGGCGACCAGCTTGCCGAGCAGCGTCGCCGTCCACGGGGTGTCGGGCGCCGGCTTCAGCACCACCGTGCAGCCGGCCGCGAGCGCCGGGCCCACCTTGGCGAGGTTGATCTGGGTCGGGAAGTTCCACGGGGTGATCGCGGCGACGACCCCGGCCGGCTCCCGCTGCACGTAGCGGTGCGACCGGATGCCGAACGGCTCCGCGGTCCCGAGGTCGGTCACCCAGCTGTAGGACTCGGCGAAGTCCGCGATCCAGCCGAGGCCGGCGACCGGCGTGTCCTGCTGCGCGCCGTACGTCAGCGAGACCGGGCACCCGACCTCGGCCACCGTCGTCGCGCGGAGCTCCTCGGCGTGGCGTAGGAGCGCCTCCTGCAGCTGACGCAGGCAGCGCACGCGGAGCGCGACGTCGGTGCTCCAGACGCCGGCGTCGAAGGCCCTCCGGGCAGCGGCGATGGCCGCGTCCATGTCGGCCGCGCCACCGTCGGCCACGACACCGATGATCTCCTCGGTGGCCGGGTTGACGTTGGGGAAGTACGCCCCGCTTGCCGCCGGCACCAGTGCGCCGTCGATGAACAGCGACCGTTCGTGCCAGAGCTCACCCACGAGGCACCGCAGCGCGAGTCCGCATCGTCTTCCCACTTCCGGTCGACCGGCCGCTCCCGAGAGCCGTCCGGCGGAAAAGTGGGGTCAGGCTACCCGGTCGGGCTCGGCCACGGGGGCGGGCCCGGCGAGCAGCCCCTGGCACGCGAGCCGGATGCCGTTCTCGCACCGTTCGTACGCGGTGTCGAGATCGATCCGGTCGGCCCGCCACATGACGATCACGTGCAGCCAGATGGACGAGGCGATGAAGGTGAACGTGTCGATGTCGCTCGCGGCCTCACGGCCGAGGATGGCGCGGAGCACCTCGACGTCGCGCACGTTCATCATGTCGAGGGCGGCGAGCGCGTGCTCGTCACGCGAGGTGGTGACGAAGACCAGCAGGTCGGCATAGCTCGGGAAGCGGGCGAAGCCGGTGACGCCGCGCCGCATGAAGGCGACCACCCGCTCGACCCGCTCCTCCCACGGCGCGGCGGGCGCCGACCTGGCCTCGCGCAGCACGTGATCGGCGTAGCGGCCGTGCCAGTCGAGCATCGCCGTGGCGAGCAGGTGCTCCTTGGAGGCGAAGTAGCGATAAGTCGTGCCGAGCGCGACGCCGGACCGCTCGGCGACGACCTTCATCTGCACGCTCTCGATGCCGCTCTCGCGCGCCAGCTCCATCACCGCGGTGAGCAGGGCCTCGCGACGGGCGAGCTGGCGGCTCGTCATCGTCTCCACCGCCTGCGGTGGCGGGGCGCTGCGGGGCATGGCTGCACAGTAGATCCCCAGCGCACCCCCAGTCGCCGTCCAGGCACCGCGTCCCGGCACACTCTCGTCCGTGGCGTTCTTCACGATGCGGTTCGATCTGCGTAATCCGGCCTTCGCGGGCGTCTCCGTCGCCGGGCGGTACGCGGCCGCCCTCGACATGGCGCAGTGGGCCGACGAGCGCGGCTTCCTCATGGTCATCCTGTCCGAGCACCACGGGTCCGACGACGGCTACCTGCCGAGTGCGCTGCCGTTCGCGGCGGCGGTGGCCGCCCGCACCAAGCAGGCCAGGATCATGATCGCTGCGGTGGTGTCGTCCTTCCACCACCCGGTGAAGCTCGCCGAGGACGTCGCGGTCGTCGACGCCATCTCGGGCGGCCGCCTCGACGTCGTCGTCACCAACGGCTACGTGCAGAGCGAGTTCGACATGTTCGACGTGCCGTTGAACCAGCGGGCCGGGCGCACGGTCGAGGCGCTGCAGGCGCTGCAGGCGTCCGCCGCGGGGGAGTCGTTCGACTTCCGCGGCCGCACGGTGCGCGTCACGCCGCGCCCGGCGAGCCCGGCCGGACCCGGGCTGATGCTCGGCGGCAGCTCGGCACCCGCCGCCCGCCGGGCCGCGAAGCTCGGTGTCGGCTTCCTGCCGTCCAGCGAGGAGATCTGGAACCACTACCGCGCGGGCTGCCTCGAGTTCGAGAAGCCCGACCCGGGTGACTGGCCCGGCGGCGACACGAGCTTCATCCACGTCGCGAGCGACGTCGAGCGGGGCTGGGAGCAGATCGGTCCGTACGCGATGCACGAGGCGAACGCGTACGCGGCCTGGATGGGCGCGAGCGGCATCGGCGCGGAGGGCGGCTACGTGGCCTTCGCGACGATCGAGGAGCTGCGGGCGTCCGGCCAGTACCGGGTGCTCACACCTGAGCAGCTCGTCGCGGAGCTGAAGGCGGGCGGCCCGTACGCCAGCGCCACCATGCATCCGATGATGGGCGGCATCCCGCCCGCGATCGCCTGGGAGAGCCTCGAGCTGCTCGCCCGTGAGGTCATGCCCGCACTCGCCTGAGGCCGCACCCCGCCCGGGAGCCGTCCGGCGAAGTGCATACATTATCGACCAGCAGGGTCGGCATGACGGCGAAGGGGCGGGTCCGCATGGTGCAGCAGTGACCGCAGACCCGCCCACCTCCACACGCAAACCGCGCGCTCCCCGGCTGCCGCGAGCCGCAGCCGTGACCCGCCGCTCCGCCGGGTCCGGCCGGCGGCGCAACAGCGGCGACCTGGTCGCCGACCACATCCGACGGCTGATCTTCGAGGGTGAGCTCCGCCAGGGCGAGCACCTGCGCCAGGACGAGATCGCCGCCGACCTCGGCGTCAGCCGCATCCCGGTCCGTGAGGCGGTCATCGCCCTCGACCGGGAAGGCTGGTTGACCATCGAGCCGCACCGAGGCGCGTTCGTCCATGCCCTGGATGAGGGCGCCGTACGCGACCACTACGAGGTCTTCGGCGTCATCTACGGCATGACCGCGCGCCGCGCCACCGAGCGCGGGGATGCGGCCGGCGTCGCGGCACTGGTCGCCGCCCACCGTGACCTGAAGCAGATCGACGACGCCGACGCCGACGCGTTCTGGCTGGCCAACAACCATTACCTGCGGCAGCTGTCGCACCTCGCCGGCAGCTCGCGGCTCGCGGCGCTCATCCGGCTGATGCGCAACCTGGTGCCGGGCAACTTCTTCGCCGAGGTGCCGGGCGCCGTGGCCACCCAGCGCCGGGGGATCGCCGCCGTCACCAAAGCCGTGAAGGCGGGCGACGCGGAGCAGGCCGAGGCGCGCTGCCGCCGGCTGATGACCCAGCAGGGCGATGGCGTGGTGGCCCTGCTCGCCGCCCGCGGACTCTTCGGGACGGATGCGCCATGAGTGCTGACGTGAAGCCAGAGCGGGCGCCCGCGCGCATCACCGACGAGGCGGTCGAGCGGCTGCGGAGCCGGATCGGCATCCCCGAGCCGCACCCGTGGCCCCCGCACTACCGGCGGCCTGGCACCGACGCCTTCCGGCACGTCGCGGAGGCGTACGGCGACGACAACCCGCTGTGGTGCGACCCGGAGTACGCCGCTGCCACCGTCTGGGGCGGCCCGATCGGCTCGCCCGCCATCGTCGGCGGCGACACCCTGATCGGCGAGGACGAGGTCACGCGGGTCGCCGACGAGAACCGCGAGCTGATGAAGGGCGACCCGCTGCGCGGCGTGCACGCGTTCTACGCGGCGAGCGTGCGCGAGTGGTGGGCGCCGCTGCGGCCCGACCAGCGCGTGTGGCGGCGCAACGCCCTGGTGGGGGTGCACGACAAGCCGAGCGACTTCGCCGAGCGGGCCGTGCACGAGTGGACCGGACAGGTCTTCGCGGCTGACGACGGCACCCTGCTCTGCGGCCAGTACCGGATGATGGCGCGCACCGAACGCACCAAGGCCCGCGCCCGCAAGAAGAACGCCGACATCGAGCCGCAGGTCTGGACCGACGAGCAGATCGCCGAGATCGAGGCCGAGTACGCCGTAGAGCAGCCGCGTGGCGCCGAGCCGCGGTGGTGGGAGGACGTGTCCGAGGGCGACGCCATCACCCCGCTGGTCAAGGGGCCGCTCACCGTCACCGACATGATCTGCTGGCACGTCGGGGTCGGCATGGGCCTGTACGGCGTGAAGCCGCTGCGGCTCGGCGCCCGCGTACGTGCCCGGCTCCCGCGCTTCTACCACCGCGACGAGCAGAACATCCCCGACGTCATGCAGCGGCTGCACTGGGACCCGGAGTTCGCCAAGAAGGCCGGCAACCCGACCACGCACGACTACGGCCGAATGCGCGAGACCTGGCTGATTCACGCCTGCACCGACTGGATGGGCGACGACGCCTGGCTCTGGAAGCTGGACTGCCAGTTCCGCGCGTTCAACTACGTCGGCGACACCCAGCGCATCCGCGGCACGGTGACCCGCAAGTACCTGGCGGAGGGTGACCGGCCGGCCGTCGACCTGGCGCTCGAGGCGGTGTCGCAGCGCGGGGTGGTGACCACGCCCGGCTCGGCGACGATCCTGCTGCCGAGCCGCGAGCACGGGCCGGTGCGCCTGCCCGACCCGCCCGGCGGGCACGGCTCCGGGCTCGAGGCGGCGCTCGGCGTGATCATCGAACGGTTCGCGGAATGAGCGAATCGCGACCGAGCGAGGGAGGCGCGGGTTCGCGACCCGGGTCGATGAGCTCGTACGAGTCGGTCGACGGCCTGGCTGTCCAGCTCAGCGACGGCGTCCTGCGGCTCACGCTGGCCCGGCCGGCGAAGCGCAACGCCGTCGACGACGCGATGACCGCCGGGCTCATCGCCGCGATCGAGCAGGCCGGCCGCGACGAGGCCGTCCGCGTGATCGTGCTGGCGGGCGAGGGCGAGCACTTCTGCAGCGGCGCCGATATCGTGGCCCGCAACGCACCGGGCGGGCAGCGTCCGCGGGCCGGTAGCATCCAGCGCCGGCTGCCGTCCGAGGCGCACCGGCTGATCCCGCTGGTGACGTCGGTGCAGACGCCGGTGGTGTGCGCGGTGCAGGGCTGGGCGGCGGGGATCGGGCTCGCGCTCGCTCTCGCCGCGGATGTCACGGTCGCCGCCGACACGGCGAAGTTCTGGGCGCCGTTCAACGAGCGCGGCTTCACGCCCGACAGCGGCATGACCTGGCTGCTGCCGCGCCGCATCGGCGAGGTACGGGCACGGCAGATGCTGCTGCTCGGCCGGGTGGTCGACGGCACCGAGGCGGCGGACTGGGGCCTCTTCGACTCGTCCGTGCCCGCAGCTGAGCTCGGCGCCGCGGTGGACAAGGTGGTTGACCAGCTCGCCGGTTCCGCGACGGTGGCGGTCGGCCTCACCAAGTGGCTGCTGGACGCCGGGAGGTCGGCGACGCTGGAGGAGGCGTTGCGTTCGGAGGCCTTCGGCCTGGAGCTCTCCTCCCGAAGCGAGGACTTCCGCGAAGGGCTGGCCGCCTTCCGGGAGAAGCGCCCGGCGCGCTTCACCGGCCGATGAGCGCGCTCGCGGTCACCGCGCAGACCCCCCGCGACGAGTTGGTCGCGGCCGTCCGCACGTGGGTCGAGCAGCACGTGCCGCAGGCCTGGCGGGATGCCGCACCGGGCGGTGCCCGGGCGATCCGCGCCGTCCGCCCGCGTGCCGACTACGAGGCCTGGTATCCGGTGTTCGGCGCCTCCGGGCTGGTCGCCCCGACCTGGCCGGTGGCGTACGGGGGACTGGACCTGCCTCCCGCACTCGCCCGGCTGGTCGAGGCTGAGCTCCGGCCGTACAACCTCGGGCGGCTGAACCCGCTCGGCCTGCACAACACCGCGTCCGCCCTCTTCGCCCACGGCACCGAGGAGCAGCGGCAGCGCTTCCTGCCGCCCATCGTGCGGGCCGAGGAGATCTGGTGCCAGCTCTTCAGCGAGCCGGGGGCCGGCTCCGACCTGGCTTCGCTCGCCACCCGGGCCGTCCGTGACGGCGACGAGTGGGTCGTCACCGGGCAGAAAGTCTGGACCACCTGGGGGTTCGCCGCCGACTTCGGCGTGCTGCTCGCCCGGACGGATGTCGACGTCCCGAAGCGCAACGGCCTCACGTACTTCCTGCTCGACATGCACCAGCCGGGCGTCGACGTACGCCCGCTGCGGCACATCACCGGTGAGATCGACTTCTGCGAGGTCTTCCTCGACGGTGCCCGCATCCCGGACACCTACCGGGTCGGAGCCGCGGGTGACGGCTGGCGGGTCGGCAACTCGACGCTGTCGGGTGAGCGGCAGATGGTCTCCGGCTCCGGCTCCGGCGGCGTCGACCGCATTGGCGGCTCGGCGATCGCGAGCCTGGTGCGGCTGGCCCGTGAGATCAGCGCCGCAGGACGCGACGGCGGCTGGGACGACCCGCGCGTGCGGCAGGAGCTGATGCGGCTCTGGAGCGAGGACGCCGTCCGCGGCTGGACCAACCAGCGCGTACGCGCGCAGCTCAAGGCCGGCCGGGCGCCGGGCGCCGAGAGCTCGGTCGGCAAAGTGCATTCCGGGTCGCTGAACCAGGCAACCCAGCTGCTCGCCACCGACCTGCTCGGGGTGTACGCGACCGCGTGGGACGCCGAACCGGGGACCGGTCCCGAGGCCTACGCCGAATCGCTGCCGCACGAGGTGCGCGGGATGCTGCGCAGCCGGGCCAACACGATCGAGGGCGGCACCACCGAGGTCAACAAGAACATCCTGGCCGAGCGAGTGCTCGGTCTGCCCCGCGAGCCCGACCCGTGGCACGGCAAGCCGTGGCGTGAGGTGCCACGCAGTTGAGATCCGACAGCTGATGAGCTACTCCACCCTGCAGGTGACGCGCGACGGGCCGGTCGGCTGGCTGGTCTTCGACCGTCCGGCGGCCGGCAACGCGATGGACGCCGTCATGCTCGCCGAGCTGGAGCAGGCCTGGCAGGAGCTCGACGCCGACCCCGGCGTGCGGGTGATCGTCAACACCGGTGAGGGCAAGGCTTTCCAGACCGGGCTGGACGTGGTGCAGCTCGCGCGCGACCCGGCGGCGCTGCGCGAGCAGTCACGCCGCACGAAGCGGGCCGAGCTCCGGCTCACCGCCTGGCACAACGGGGTGGCCAAGCCGGTCATCGCGGCCGTCAACGGCACCTGCGCCGGAGGCGGCCTGCACTTCGTCGCCGACGCCGACATCGTGATCGCCGCGTCCACCGCCACCTTCCTCGACCCGCACGTGTCGGTCGGTCAGGTGAGCGCGTACGAGACCATGGGGCTCGCGCGTCGGGTCGCCTTCGAGTCGGTGATGCGGATGGCGCTCATCGGCCGGCATGAGCGGGTGAGCGCGCAGCGGGCGTACGAGATCGGCCTGGTGTCGCAGGTGGTCGACCCTCCGGACGGCCTGCGGCCGGCCGCGCAGGCACTGGCCGAGGCCGTCGCCGAGCAGCATCCCGACGTGCTGCGCATCCGGAAAAAGGTGCTGTGGGACGCGCTGGAGCTGGGACTGTCCGCCTCCTACCGGGGTGCGGCAAGAGAGACCGTGAGCGAGACAAGGGACGAATGAGCGACGGATTCGGTACGTACGAGACGCTGCGCCTGGAGCGCCACGGCGCCGTGGGGTGGTTGTTCAACAACCGTCCGCAGGCGCTGAACGCGATGACGGCACAGATGCGCGACGAGTTCGCCGACGCGTGGCTCGAGCTCGACCGCGACCCCGAGGTGCGCGTCATCGTGCACACCGGCGAGGGCCGCGCCTTCCAGACCGGGGTCGACGTCACCGAGCTGGCCACCGACGGCATGGGCATGGAGCGCTACCGCGACTCCGTGGCGAACTTCGACCTGCACTTCACGTCCTGGCACCAACGGGTCGCCAAGCCGGTCATCACGGCGGTCAACGGGCTCTGCGCCGGCGGCGGCTTCCACTGGGTGGCCGACGCCGACATCGTCATCGCAGCCTCCGACGCGCAGTTCTTCGACCCGCACGTCTCCGTCGGCCAGGTGGTGGCGGTCGAAGCCATCGGGCTCATGCGCAAGATGCCGTTCGAGGCCGTGATGCGCATGGCGCTCACCGGGCGGTACGAGCGGATGTCGGCCGAGCGTGCGCTGCAGCTCGGAATGATCTCGCAGGTCGTCGACCCGCCCGAGCGTTTGCGTGAGGAAGCGCAAACACTCGCCGAGAAGATCGCCCGCAACTCACCGGCCGCGATGGCCGCGTCGAAGCGCGCGCTGTGGGGCGCGCTGGAGATGGGCCTGTCGGACGCCTGCCGTGCCGGGGCGCAGGACCTGGTGTCGATGTGGGGCCACCCCGATCAGGAGGAGGGGCCGCAGGCGTTCGCCGGCAAGCGGGAAGCGGCCTGGCAACCGCAGGACCCGAAGGCAGCCGGGACGGGGCCGGGGCCGCGATGAGCCGCAGTCTGCTCGAGCTGTTGGAGGAGCGGCCGGACGACGCCACCACGGCCGCCGTGCACAGCGGCGACCGTGACGTCACCCGGGCCGAGCTGCGCGCAGCATCGCTCGCCCTGGCCGAGACCCTGCGCGCGGCCGGCCTGCAGCCGGGCCAGCCCGTCGCGGTGATGCTGCCGAACGGTCCCGAGGTCGTCGCGGCGCTCTTCGGGGTCTGGTACGCGGGCGGCGTGTACGTGCCGATCAACCCGCGGGCCACGGCCGCCGAGCTGGCGCACTACGTCGAGGCGACCCGGCCGGCGCTGCTGGTCACCGCGGGTGGGGACCTGCCGCCGGACGTGACGCTGCCCGTCGTGACCGCGGGGGAGCTGAGCTGGACGCCGGCCACCGGCGCCGCCGCCGACGTCCCCGCGCACGACGCCGACATCGCCCTGGTGCAGTGGACCTCCGGCACCACCGGCCGTCCGAAGCCGGTGCTGCTGCGCCACACCGGCTTCCTGAAGCTGCTCGAGCCCGTGCTGAAGAAGCTCGTCGGTGACGGGGCATCCGGCCTCGCCGCGCGCAAGGCGCCGATGCCCAACCTGATCCCGACGTCGATGGCCCTGTCGGCGGGCATCTACAACGTGCTCTTCGCCTTCCGCGTGGGCGCAGCCGCGATCCTGATGCCGCGCTTCGACCCGATCGACTTCGCCCGGCTCGTCGACCGCTTCCAGCTCCGCTCCACCGTGCTGCCGCCGGCAGCCATGACCATGCTGTGCGACGAGCCGGCCGTGACGGACCTGACGCCGCTGAAGTACGTGCGCAGCATCAGTGCGCCGCTCTCGCCGCTGCAGGCCCGCCGCTTCCGCGACAAGTTCGGGCTCACCGTCCTCAACTGCTACGGCCAGACCGAGATCGGCGGCGAGATCGTCGGGTGGAACGCGGCCGACTCCCGGGCGTACGGCGACGCGAAGCTCGGTGCCGTCGGCCGCCCGCACGAGGGCGTCGAGCTGCGTATCGCCGACACCGGTGAGCTGCAGGTGCGTACGCCGGCAGTGACGGCCGGGTACGCCGACGGTGGCCAACTGTCGGATCGGCTGACCGCGGACGGCTGGTTCCGGACCGGCGACGTCGGCCGCGTCGACCCGGAGGGCTTCCTCTGGATCGAGGGCCGGGTGTCGGACATGATCAACCGTGGCGGCCTGAAGGTCTTCCCGGCCGAGGTCGAGGAGGTGCTGCGGCTGAGTCCGGCGGTCGCTGACGTCGCCGTCGTCGGTGCCCCGGACGACCGGCTGGGTGAGGTGCCGTGGGCGTTCGTCGTGCCGGCACCGGGCCTCGAGTTCGACGCCGAGGCGCTGGCGGCAGCCGCCCGGGAGCGGCTGGCCGCGTACAAGATCCCGGTGCGCTTCGTGGTGGTGGACGTGCTGCCGCGCAGCGAGGCGGGCAAGGTGCTGCACCGCCGGCTGCTGGCCGACCACCTCGCGTAACCCGACCCGGAGGATGTCGCCGTGCGCAAGCTGACCTACGCCATGAACGTGAGCCTGGACGGCTTCATCGCTGCGCCGGGCGGTGACCTCGGCTGGAGCACGCCGAGCGACGAGCTCTTCCAGTGGTGGTCCGACCGGGTGGGGTCGACAGGCCTGGCGCTGTACGGGCGCAGGCTGTGGCAGGAGATGAGCTCGCACTGGCCGACCGCCGATCAGCAGCCGGGCGTCACGCCGGCGCACGTCGAGTACGCCCGTCGCTGGCGCGAGATGCCGAAGGTGGTGTTCTCCCGGACGCTCGGCACCGTCGACGGCGGCGCCCGCCTGGTGGGCGGCGATGCCGTCACCGAGATCACCCGGCTCAGAGCCGAGGATGCCGGGCCCACGGACGGCGGCCCCATGGACGGCGGCCCCATGGACATCGGCGGCGCCACCCTCGCCGCGGCCGCCATGAAGGCCGGGCTGATCGACGAGTACGTGCTCGTCACCCACCCGGTCCTGGTGGGCGCGGGCACGCCGTTCTTCACCGCGCTGCCCGATTGGGTGCAGCTGACGCTGGTGGAGACCCGGACCTTTCCCGACGGCCTGCTGCTGACCCGGTACGAAACCCGGCGCTGAGCCCCGGTCCGGGGATGCCCGCGCGAGACTCGATGTGGGTGAAGGATGGGCAGCCGGTCAGGCGGGATCGGCAAGTGCGCGGAGCTCGTACTTGAGCACCTTGCCGGTCGCGTTCAGGGGCAGGGCGTCGAGGACGCGGACGGCGCGCGGCACCTTGTAGTTGGCCATGCGCTCGCGGCACCAGCCGATGACCTCGCGCTCGTCGAGCGCCACCCCGGCGGTCGCGACGACGAAGGCCATGCCGACCTCGCCCATCCGCTCATCGGGTACGCCGACGACGGCGACCTGGCTGACAGCCGGATGGCCGAGCAGCACGTTCTCGATCTCGACCGGGTAGGCGTTGAAGCCGCCGACGATGAACATGTCCTTGATCCGGTCGGTGATCCGCAGGTTGCCGGCCGCGTCGAGGATCCCGACGTCGCCGGTGTGCAGCCAGCCGCCCGCGTCGATGGTGTCGGCGGTGGCGGCGTCGTCGCCGAAGTAGCCGCGCATCACCTGGTAGCCGCGGACGACGACCTCGCCCGCCTCGCCGGCCGGCAGCACCGCGCCGGCGGGATCGACGACGCGCACCTCGGAGCCGGGGATGGCCCGGCCGCACGTCGTCGCGATGATCACGGGGTCGTCGTCGTGGCGGCACATGGTGGCGGTGCCGGTGGTCTCGGTCAGGCCGTAACCGGTGACCACGGAGGCGAACTGCAGCTCGGTGCGCAGGCGCTCGACCAGCTCGACGGGCACGGCAGCGGCGCCGGTGACGGCGAGCCGCAGCGAGCTGAGGTCGTACCCGGCGAACTCGGGGGCCGACTGCGCCGACAGCAGCGTCTGGAAGATGGCGGGCGGGCCGGGGAGCATCGTGATGCGCTCCTCGGCCACCCGGGCGAGCACGGAGGCGGCGTCGAACACCGGATGCGGGATGATCACCGCACCCTTGAGCACGCAGGCCAGGATCCCGGATTTCAGGCCGGCGGTGTGGAAGAACGGGTACGCGATCAGGTAGCGGTCGCCCTCGGCGAGC
The DNA here is from genome assembly GCA_965199805.1 of Frankiaceae bacterium. Classification (GTDB taxonomy): domain Bacteria; phylum Actinomycetota; class Actinomycetes; order Frankiales; family Frankiaceae; genus DATAZK01. Next base: position 264,045 of record CBDATO010000003.1, read on the forward strand.
CCGACGAGCTCGGCCCAGTTGGTGTAGGTCAGCGTGCTCGCGCCGTGGGTGAGCATCGCGCCCTTGGGCTTCCCGGTCGTACCCGAGGTGAAGACGATGTCCGACAGGCTGTCCGCCGACAGGGCCGCCGAACGCTCCTCGACCGCGTCGTCGCCCACCGCCGCGCCGCGCGCGACGAAGGCGTCCAGCGGTACGGCCGTGCCGCTCGAAGGGCCCTCGAGCACCACCGTCTCCTGCAGGTACGGCAGCTCGCAGCCGGCGAGGGCGGCGACGTAATCGGTGCCGAGGAAGTCGGTGACGGTCAGCAGCAGCCGGGCGCGCGCGGTGTTCAGCACGTGCGCCGCCTCCGCCGCCTTGAAGCGGGTGTTGATCGGCACCTGCACCGCACCGGCCGCGTACGTGCCGAACGAGGCCACGATCCACGCGACGCTGTTGGGCGCCCAGATCGCGATGCGGTCGGCCGGCTCGACTCCTGAGGCGACGAGAGCCCGCGCGAAGGCGAGGGAGCGCTCGCGCAGCTCCGAGAACGACAGCCGCTCGGTGCCGTCGACCAGGGCCTCGGCGTCGGGCCAGCGCTCGGCCGCCCGGGCGAGAGCGGCGGGGATCGTGGCGGGCACGTCGGCGGGGAAGGTGAAGGTCATCTAGAGCCGTCCCACGCGCAGGTCCTGCGGCACCCAGTCGGGGGAGCGCTTGTCGCGGAACGCCTCCCAGCCCTCGCGGGCCTCCGGTCCGTACAGGCTGGCGTCCATGGTCATCCGATCGAATTGTCCGTAGCCCTGCGAGATGACCCGCTTGACGTCGGCGCGGGCCGCCGGCGCGCAGCGCACGCAGTCGGCCAGCACCCCGACCGCCGCCTCGAGCAGCTCCTCGTGCGGCACGGTGCGGGCGACGAGTCCCCAGTCGAGCGCCTCGGCGGCGGTGACCCGGCGGCCGGTGAAGAGCATGTCCTTCGCGCGGGCCGGGCCGATCTGGGCCGGCAGGTAGCTCGCGTAACCGGTGTCGGCGATCCCGCGGTAGAGCTCGGGCGCCCGGAAGACCGCACGCTCGCTCGCGACCGTCACGTCGGACATGATCGCAATCAGCAGCCCGCCGCCCTGGCAGATGCCGTTGACCGCGCTGACCACCGGCTTGCGGCTGTGCCGCACGGCGTCGAACGGGGTGTTGTCCATCCCGAAGTACTTGGGCCCGCCCCAGTCGTCCACCTCGCTGGCGCCGAGGTCGCCGCCGGGGATGAACACGTCGTCGACCCCGGTGAGTACGAGCCCGCGGAGCTCGGGATCGGTGTTGACCCGGTCGACCGCGTAGCGCAGCCCGAAATACATGGCCCCGGTCAGCGCATTGCGCGCAGCGGGACGGTCGACGACGACGAGGGCATACCAGCCGTGGCGCTCGAAGCGCAGGAAGGGCGTGCCGAGCCAGTCGCCCTCCGGCGGTCGGGGCCGGCCGTGAGCGGGCGGGGGCGTACTCATGCGAGGGGGGACCTCCCGGGCAGGGCCTTCGAGCGGCTGGCGTCAGCCGCCTGAGCAAACTGTCGCAACCGTCACGGCGCTGCTCAGAGTGCCTACCTGGCGTCCGTGACGCGGACCCCCGCATGGTAGACAAGAAGGTGCACTTGATCGTTCTCGCCGCCCTGCATCGCAGCGGCTTCGCGCCTTTCTGCAGAGCGCGCACCAGACAGTGAAAGAGGTCATCGGATGGGTCTGCTCGACGGCAAGGTCGCCATCGTCACGGGCGCTGGGCACGGCATCGGTCGCGGTCACGCGCTGGAGCTGGCCCGCCAGGGGGCGAAGGTTGTCGTCAACGACCTCGGTGGCTCGGTGCGCGGTGAGGGCGCCGGCCGCGCCGCCGACGAGACCGTCGGCCTGATCGAGGCCGCCGGTGGCACCGCGGTGTCGAACTACGGCGACGTCTCGAACTACGAGCAGGCCGGCGAGCTCGTCCAGCAGGCGATCGACGCGTTCGGCTCGCTCGACATCCTGATCAACAACGCCGGCATCGTGCGCGACGCCGCGGTGTGGAACATGCCCGAGTCCGACTTCGACGCCGTTATGGCCGTCCACGTCAAGGGCACCTGGAACACCTCGAGCCACGCGTCGAAGTACTGGCGGGCGAAGTCCAAGCAGGGCCCCGTGCGCGGTCGCATCATCAACACGACCTCCGGCGCGGGCCTCGGCGGCAACTTCGGCCAGAGCGGTTACGCCACTGCCAAGGCCGCCATCGTCGGCCTCACCCTCACGCTGTCCATCGAGCTCTACAAGATGGGCGTCACCGTCAACGCGATCGGCCCGGCCGGTCTCACCCGCATCACCGCGTCGATCCCGGGTGCCGGCGACGCCTTCGAGCCCAACGACCTCGAGCCCGACCAGTTCCACCCGATGGACCCGGCCGGCTCCTCGCCGCTCGCCGCCTGGCTCGCCAGCGACGACGCCCAGTACGTCACCGGCCAGGTCATCCGCTGCCTCGACGACCGCATCATCTGGATGCAGGGCTGGACCGAGCGCAAGGTCATCCACTCGGGCGACAAGCGCTGGAAGGCCGAGGAGCTCGGCGGCATCATGGCCCAGCAGGTCTTCGAGGTGCGCCCGTCCAGCCTGAACTTCAAGTCCAGCCGCGACTGACCGAGGGCCCGGCCGCAGCCGTATGACCTCGTTCTGGTCCCTGATCGCGTCCCGGGCCGCGCAGACGCCTGACGCCGAGATGCTCGTCGACGAGCACTCCCGGTCGCTCACGTTCGCCGGCTTCCGGGACGCGGCCGAGCGCGCGGCTGCGAGCCTGCACGCCTGGGGCATCCGCCCCGGTACGCGGGTGGTGTGGCAGCTGACCACCCGACTCGAGACGCTCGTGCTGAGCGCGGCGCTGTGCCGGCTCGGCGCGGTGCAGATCCCGGTGCTGCCCATCTACCGCGGCCGGGAGCTGGCGTTCGTCCTCGGCCAGACGAAGGCCGACTATCTGCTGGTTGCCGCCCGCTGGCGCGACATCGACCTCGCGGGTCTCGCGGCAGACGCCATCGCCGGCACCGCCGTGCAGATGCTCGTCGTCGACGGGACGCTCGAGCGTGCCTTCGCGGAGGGCGACCCTGCCGTCCTGCCGCCGGCTCCCACCGACGACGACGCGGTGCGTTGGATCTTCTACACGTCAGGCACCACGTCGGACCCCAAGGGCGCGATGCACGGCGACATCGCCGGCATCAACGCCGGCCGGGTGCTCAACGACGGGATGCAGATCGGCCCGGCAGACCGGGTCGCGATGGTCTTCCCGATCGCCCACATCGGCGGGTGCGCGGTGTGGCAGGCCGCCTGCCTGCTGTCCGGCGCCACCCTCGTCTTCACCGAATACGTCGAGCCCGCCACCATCGCCGACCTGCTGCGCGAGCACCGGGTCACGCTCGCCGGCACGGGCCCCGCCCATCACGCGCTGTACGTCGCCGCGCAGCGCGCCCACCCGGGCGAGCCGTACTTCCCCGACGTGCGGATCTACACCAGCGGGGGAGCGGCCAAGCCGCCGAGCCACTTCGCGATGATCGTCGAGGAGCTCGGCAAGCCCATCGCCAGCTCGTACGGGCTCACCGAGGCCCCGATCCTCACCAGCACCCACGGCGACGACCCGGACGACGTGCTCGCCGGCTCCGAGGGTCGGGCAGGCGTCGGCGTCACACTCAAGATCGTCGACCTGGACGGCGTCGAGGCGCCTACCGGAGTGTCCGGCGAGGTGGTGGCCAAGGCGCCACAGGTCATGAAGGGCTACCTCGACGCGGCACTCGACGCCGAGGCCTTCACGGCCGACGGCTGGCTGCGCACGGGCGACCTCGGCCGACTCGACGCCGCCGGCAATCTCACGATCACCGGACGCATCAAGGACGTGATCATCCGCAAGGGCGAGACGTTCAGCGCCCGCGAGGTCGAGGACCTGCTGATCACCTCGCCGGAGGTGGCCGACGTCGCGGTGGTCGGCCTGCCGCATCCGGTGCTCGGCGAGATGGCCTGCGCCTGCATCGTGCCGGCCGATCCCGCTTCGCCGCCGACGCTGGCGTCGCTCACCGCCCACCTCGCCGCGCAGGGCGTGATGAAGCAGAAGTGGCCGGAGCGCCTCGAGCTGGTCGACGCGCTGCCGTACAACCTCGCCGGCAAGGTCGTGAAGGCCGATCTGAAGGCCCGCTTCGCCGACTGACCGGTAGGTCCGTCTGACCAATCAGGTCCAGGCGACCAGCGGCCCGCAGGCTGCCACCAGCGCCTCGGTGGCGCCGAAGTCGACGGCCGGCTCCAGCACCGTCACCCCGCCGGCGGCGAGCGCGTCGCGGAGCTGCTGCTGGTGCTCGGCCGCTGACCAGCCGTGGCCGTCCGCGCTGCCCCAGAGCTCCACGACGAGCGTGAGTCCCTCGCTCCGTGCGCGGTCGAGTTGCGCGGCGACGGTGGCGCCCGCTGGAGCATCGAGCACCGCGACGGCCGGCGCTCCCGAGCGGGCCACGGCCAGCGCGCGCTCGAGCGCAAGCCCCGGCGTGGACGACGCCGGCACCTGAACGCTGCCGAGCCGGGTCGTCGGCACCGTACGGGCGACCCACCAGCCGGCCCGGCCCGCCTCGGCGCACACCACGCCCTCGGCGCCGAGCGCGGCGACGATGTCGGAGGCGGCGCGGGCCGGGTTCAGCGGGGCGTCCTGGTGCTTGTAGAGGGGCTGGGCCAGGTCCCACATCACCTGGAACATCGCCGGCAGCGGGGGCGGCGTCGGCGGCGTACCCCAGGTGGGGGTGACGTGCTCTGCGGCAGCGGCGAGGTCGGCGACGGCCACCGACCGCCACGCCGAGGCGGCGAGCCGATCAGGGTCGAGACCGGTGGCCCGGAGCAGGGCGGGCCGGCACTCCTCGACGTCGACGCCGACGACGAGAACGGGGGACTCGGGCCGGGCCCCGGCGAGCTGCAGGTCGCGCTCCTGCAGGCACCCGGTGCCGAGGTGGTACGGGCTGTCCCAGCGGAACATGCCCTTGGACGTGAAGGTGTTGAGCACCCCGAGGCCGGTGCGCTCGGCAAACGCCTGCAGCACCCCGACCGCACCCGCGTCGATCACCCCGTGACCGGCGAGCACGAAGTCCGCGGCGAAGGGCTCACCGGCTCCGAGGGAGAGCACCGGCAGCGCTGCGGGGTGGTGCGAACTCGACGTCACGGCGCTCCTCGGTGCTGCGGCGGCATCCGGCGGATTTCGTCGGTGCCCGCCGGTAGTTTCCACTCTTGGCGCGCCGAGCGACCCCGCTGCCCGTGGGCGTCGACCGGTGGGCTAGAAACGATGCAGCGGTAGAACTCAGTTACACCGGGTTGCCGCGTTTGCCGAAGGATCGCTGGAGGACGCGTGGATCTGCAGGACACCCCCGAGGAGGCGGCGTTCCGCGAGGAGGCTCGCGCCTGGCTCGTCGAGCACGCCCCGGCCTACGAGGACGAGGGGCGCAAGGTCCTGCGTGACCACCAGACGGCCGCGACGGCCGAGGACTACGCCCGGGTGGAGAAGGAAGCGCACGACGCTGCCCGCCACTGGCAGACCGAGCTCTTCGAGGGTGGCTGGGCCGGCATCGCGTGGCCCAAGTCCTTCGGTGGCCGTAGCGGCACCCCGATGCAGACCGCGATCTTCGCGGAGGAGCAGTCGAAGTTCAACGTCTCCAACGGGCCGCTGATGGTCTCCATCAACATGGTGGGCCCGACGCTCATGGCGCACGGCACCAAGGAGCAGCAGGAGCAGCACCTCCACAAGATCATCAGTGGTCAGGAGGTCTGGTGCCAGCTCTACAGCGAGCCGGGCGCCGGCTCCGACCTCGCCTCCTTGCGCACGCGCGCCGAGCTCGACGGCGACGAGTGGGTGGTCAACGGCCAGAAGGTGTGGAACTCGAGCGCCCGGGCGGCCGACTGGGGCATCCTGCTGGCCCGCACCGACATCGACGTGCCCAAGCACCAGGGCATCACGTACTTCCTGGTCGACATGCGCACGCCGGGCATCGACGTGCGCCCGCTGCGGCAGGCCACGGGTGGCTACCACTTCAACGAGGTCTTCCTCGACGACGTGCGGATCCCGATCGACAACGTGTGCGGCTCGGTGGGTGAGGGCTGGAACGTCGCCCGCACCACGCTCGCCAACGAGCGGGCGATGATCGGCGGAGGCGGCAGCCGTGGTCAGCTGCCCAAGCTGATCGACCTGGCCCGCCAGCACGGCAAGAGCGACGACCCGCTCACCCGCCAGGCCATCGCCAAGGTGATCACCAGCGAGCGGGTGCTGAGCTACCTCGGCATGCGCGCGCGTACGGCGCTGTCGCAGGGCATCCCGCCCGGCCCCGAGGCGTCGGTCATGAAGCTGCTGGTCGGTGACCACCTGACGGCGGTCGCCGATGCGGCTCTGCAGATCGAGGGCGTCGCCGGCATGCTCGCCGGGGCAGATGCCCCCGAGCACGGCGAGTGGCAGACCGCCCGCATGTCCACCTGGATGACCAAGATCGGCGGCGGCACCGACGAGGTGCAGCGCAATGTCATCGCCGAGCGGGTCCTCGGCCTCCCGCGCGAGGTCTCGGCCGACAAGAACATCCCCTTCCGCGACCTCGTCGGCCGCGGCTAGCACTCCAGCGTCGACTTCCTGAGGAGCAGTTCCATGGGCATGCCCACCGACGTCCCGATCATCGACACGATGATCGGTTTCCCGATGCGTGACGTCTCCAAGACGTACGAGTTCATCACCAAGCAGACCAAGGACGCCGAGTCCAGCGAGTTCGCGTTCCCGGCGCAGTACATGTTCAAGGACGTGCCGCACGAGTACCACGGCACCGAGGACCCGATCTCGGTCACCCTCGAGGCGATGGACAAGTACAACATCGAGTGGGGCATGATCAGCGTCGGCGAGCCCGACGGTGACGGGGAACGGGCGCTCAAGCAGTACCCGAACCGGTTCATCGGCAGCGTCGGGGTCGACGCGAACGACGGCGTCAATGCCCTCCGCAAGATCGAGCGCGCCCACGGCGACTTCGACGCGCGGGCCATCACGCTCTTCCCGGCCGGCATGTTCCCGCAGGTCCCGATCAACGACAAGAAGATGTACCCGATCTACGCGAAGGCGTGCGAGCTCGACATCCCGGTGTTCTGCTGCGCCGGCATCCCCGGCCCGCGCCTGAAGTTCGCACCGCAGAAGGTCGAGCTCATCGACGAGGTCATGTACGACTTCCCGGAGCTCACGTTCGTCACCCGCCACGGCTGCGAGCCGTGGACCGAGCTGGCCATGAAGCTCATGCTGAAGTGGCCCGGCCTGCACTACTCGACGAGCGCCTTCGCCCCGAAGCACTACAACAAGGTCATCATCGACTACGCCAACACCCGCGGTGCCGACAAGATCATCTACGGCGGCTACTTCCCGATGGGCATGACGATGGACCGCATCATGGGCGACATGCCCAACGTGCCGTTCAAGGACGAGGTGTGGCCGAAGTTCCTGCGCGGCAACGCTGCGCGCGTCCTCAAGCTCGACACGAAGTGACCGCGCCGGCCGACACCGAGGCCGTCACGCTGGTCTGGCAGGGTGCCGGGGCACTATCGCCGGAGCAGCATGAGCGGCTGATGGGGCCGGGCGCCCCGTTCGAGATCGTCGTCGAGGACGTGCTGGGGGCGCCGGCCGAGGTCTTCGCCCAGCGTCCGCGCAACCTGCGTGAGGTCATCGAGCGCGCCGGTCGCGATCATGCCGACAAGATCTTCCTCGTCTCACCCGACGGCGAGGAGATCACCTACGCGGAGACGGTCGCCCGGGTGGCCCGCATCGCCGAGACGCTCGCTCGTGACTACGGGGTCGGCAAGGGCGATCGGGTGGGCTTCGCGTCGGCGAACACGGTCGAGTACGTGCTCTGCTACTGGGCGGCGCTCTCGCTCGGAGCGATCCTGAGCAACTTCAACGGCTGGTGGACGGCGCCGGAGCTGGCGTACGGCATCGAGCTCACCGAGCCCGTCGTCGTGCTCGCCGACTCGCGCCGGCTGGAGCTCCTCGAAAACGCGCCGGTGCCGGCGTCCGGGCTGCGGCCCCCGCTGGTGGCGATGGCCACCGCGGCGGCGGCAGGCCTGCAGTCCGACGGTCCCGACGTCGCGCTGCCCTCGGTCGAGATCGACGAGGACGACCCGGCGATCATCCTGTTCACCAGTGGCACCACCGGGCGTCCCAAGGGTGCGACGTCGACGCACCGCAACTGGATCCACTTCGCGCTGTGCAACACCATGGCTGGCGCGGTCGGCATGGCAGCAGCGGGCGTACCGGCAGGTGCCGCGGGCAAGGCCCCGCAGCCGTCCGGGATCTTCGCGGCCCCGATCTTCCACATCTCGGGCAGCGGCCCGCTGACCAACGCCCCCGGCAGCGGCATGAAGCTCGTACTGCCGCCGCCCGGCCGCTGGGACGAGACGGTCACGCTCGAGCTGGTGCAGCGCCACCGCATCACGACGCTCAGCGGGGTGCCGACCCAGTTCTGGCGCATCCTGCAGCACCCCGACATCGCCTCTTACGACCTGTCCAGCGTGCAGACGCTGGGCGGCGGCGGAGCGGTGTTCCCGCCCGAGCTCGCCCGGCTGCTGTGGGCCACGTTGCCGCACGTCGGTGCCGGTCAGGGCTACGGCATGACCGAGACGGTCGGCATGGGCACCCGTCTCGGCGGCCCGGCGTTCAAGTCCCGGCCCGAGACGGTCGGGGTCTGCCAGGTCACGATGCAGGTGCAGATCCGTGACCAGGAGGGCAACGTCCTTCCCGCCGGCGAGGTCGGCGAGGTGCACATCTGGGGAGCCGGCGTCTTCCGCGGCTACTGGAACAACCCCGAGGCCACCGCCTCCGTCCTCGACGATCAGCGCTGGTACAAGACGGGTGACTTCGGGCGTACCGACGGGGAGTTCCTCACCCTCGAGAGCCGGATGCGGGACCTCATCATCCGCGGCGGCGAGAACATCTACCCGATCGAGATCGAGAACCGGTTGATCGAGCACCCGGAGATCGTCGACGTGGCGGTCATCGGCGTCGACCACCAGACCCTCGGGCAGGAGGTCAAGGCCTTCGTCGTGCCCGCGCCGGGTTGCAACCCGTCCGAGGAGGAGATCCGCGGATGGGTCAGCGAGGCGCTGGCCCGCTTCAAGGTCCCGACCTACGTCGAGTTCCGCGAGTCGCTGCCCTACAACGCGACGGGCAAGCTGCTCAAGCGCGAGCTGGAGGAAGAGTCGCGGGCGGTTCAGACGACCTGATCTTCCCGCCGGCTCGCGTCGGGCGCACTATGCACGCATGCCGTCCGACGCGAGCTGGCTCGAAGACATGCCCGCCCTGTACGACCGCGCGTTGGGGCCGACGTTCTTCGCCCCGTTCGCCACGTCCGTGGCGGAGCGGGTGGCTGCCCTGGCGCCGGAGCGGGTGCTGGAGCTGGCCGCCGGTACGGGGGTGCTCACGGCCGCCCTCGTCGCTGCCCTGCCGCAGGCCGCGATCACGGCCAGCGACCTCAATCCCGGGATGGTCGCCTACGGCACCGCCCGGGTCGCCGGCGCGCGCTGGGAGCAGGCCGACGCCCAGGCGCTCGCCCACCCCGACAGCTCGTTCGACGTCGTCACGTCGCAGTTCGGGGTGATGTTCTTCCCCGACAAGCCCAAGGCGTTCGCGGAGACCGCCCGCGTGCTGACCGGGGCCGGCCGTACGGTCTTCGCCGTGTGGGACGCCGAGAACACCTCGGGGTTCGGCGTCGCGCTGCGCGACAGTCTGATGGCGCTCTTCCCGGACGACCCGCCCGACTTCGTCAGCCGCATACCCCACGGCTACTTCGACGAGCAGCGGATCCGGGCCGATCTCGAGGCCGGCGGTCTCCAGATGCTCAATGTCGAGCGGGTGGTGCTCCCCACGCTCGCTCCCGACGCCCGCACCCTGGCACTGGGCTACTCCCAGGGGACGCCCTTGCGCTTCGCGCTGGAGGCCCGGCGGCCGATCGCCGAGGTGACGCAGCAGCTCGGTGTCGAGATGGAGAACCGGCTCAGCACCGGCCCCCTCGCGTCGGACGCGGCGGCCCTCATCGTGACGGCCCGCCGCGCCTGACCCGAAGGGCGCCTAGCTGACGACCGTCAGACGCCGACCCGCTGTGCGAGCAGCTCCCGGTGGTAGGTCGGGTCACCGAAGAAGAGCTGGGAGCTCTTCGCGCGCTTGAAGTACAGGTGCGCGGGGTGCTCCCAGGTGAAGCCGATGCCGCCGTGGATCTGGATGTTCTCCGCGGCGCAGTGCACGTAGGCGTCGGAGCAGTACGCCTTGGCCAGGCTGGCGACGGCCGGAAGCTCCTCGTTCAGCTCCGAGCCCGCCCATAGCCCGTAGTACGCGGCCGACTTGGCCGATTCGACCTGCACCAGCATGTCGGCGCACTTGTGCTTGATCGCCTGGAACGAGCCGATCGGACGGCCGAACTGGACGCGCACCTTGGCGTAGTCGACCGACATCTCGAGCACCTTGGCGGCGCCGCCGACCTGCTCGGCGGCCAGCGCGACGGCGGCGAGGTCGAGCACCTGCGAGACGACCGGCCAGCCGGCGCCCTCGGTGCCGAGCAGGCGGGCCGGGGTGCCGTCGAAGGTCAGCCGGGCCTGCTTGCGGGTCTGGTCGAGCGTGGCGAGCGGGGCACGGGTGAGCCCGGCGGCGTCGCCCGCGACGGCGAACAGGCTCACGCCGGCCCCCGTACGCGCGGCGACCAGGATCAGGTCGGCGATGTGACCGTCGAGCACGAACGACTTGGTGCCGCTCAGGGTCCAGCCGTCACCGGACGCGGTGGCCGGCAGCGTGATGCCGGACTCGGCCCAGCTGCCGCTGTCCTCGGTGAGCGCCAGGGTGCCGATGCTCTCGCCGCTGGCAAGGGCCGGCAGGTACTCCTGCTTCGCGGCCTCGTCGCCCGACAGCAGCACCGTGTTGGCGGCCAGCACGGCGGTCGAGAAGTACGGCGCGGCCAGCAGGGCGCGGCCCATCTCCTCGATCACGACACCGAGCTCGAGGAAGGTGAAGCCGGCGCCGCCGTACTCCTCGGGGATCGCGAGGCCCTGCAGGCCGAGCTGCTCACCCATCTGCTGCCACACCTTGGGGTCGTAGCCCTCGGTGGTCTCCATGAGCCGGCGGACCTCGGTCTCCGGCGACTTGTCCTCCAGGAAGCCGCGAACGATGCGGCGCAATTCTTCCTGTTCGTCGCTGAAAGCAAAGTCCATGAGTCGCATCCTAGGGGGGTGCGACTCGCGACGGACACCGGCCGGGGGACAGCCCTGCCCGGGCCCAGGAATCGCGCGTCCGGGAGCGGTCCGTCGACGCTTTCCGTCCGCCCGGTCGAGGCGCTGACGATCACTGCGGCCGAGGTCGTACGGCTTGCCGGCGAGCTGCCGCGGGCCGTCGTCCTGACCGGCGGTTGGGACGCGGGGGAGATCCTGCTGGCCGCCGACCCGATCGCCGTCTCGACCGGCGAGCAGCCCGCGTTCGACCTGCTGGACACGCTGGAGCCCGTCGAGGACGACGCCTCCGGTGCGGTGGGGGGTGGCTGGTTCGGCTGGTTCGGCGTGGAGCACGGCGCGCACGCGCTCGGGCTGTATCCGCACGTGGTGCGCTTCGCCGGTGGGCTCTGGTGGGACGAGGCGCTGAGCGGCCTCGTCGACGACGCCGAGCTGGAGGGGCGCCGCACCGCACTGGTCGAGGCCCTGCGCCGGGGCCCGCGGCAGGCGCACGCGTACGCGGTCGGCCCCGTGACCAGCCGGCGCGACCGGCAGGCCCACACCGCGGCCGTCGAGCGCTGCATCCACGAGATCCGCGACGGCGACATCTACCAGGCCAACATCTGCCTCACGCTGCAGGCCGACGTGGACGGCAGCCCGGCGGGCGCGGCGGCGGCCCTCATCGGCACCCTCCAGCCGGCGTACGGCGCTTACGTGGGCATCGGGGACGGCATCGTCGCGAGCGCATCGCCCGAGCTCTTCCTGCGTCGGCGCGGGCGCACGGTCGTCTCCCGGCCGATCAAGGGCACCCGCCCGCGGGTCGGCGGGGCCGCGGAGGGCGCGCGTGACGCCCTGGCCCACTCGGCGAAGGACCGGGCCGAGAACGTGATGATCGTCGACCTGGTGCGCTCGGACCTGTCCCGGGTGGCGCGCATCGGCTCGGTGCGGGTGCCGCACCTGCTCGAGGTGGTGCCGCACCCGGGGGTCTGGCACCTGGTCAGCGAAGTGACGGCCGAGCTGCGGTCCGGCGCCGGTGACGCCGACCTGCTGGCCGCGACCTTCCCTCCGGGCTCGGTGACGGGAGCGCCGAAGCGGCGGGCGCTCGAGGTCATCGCCGAGCTGGAGGACGGTCCGCGCGGGGTCTACACCGGCGCCATCGGCTACGCCAGCCCCGTCTCCGGGCTCGAGCTGAGCGTCGCGATCCGCACGCTGCAGCTAGGCGCCGGCCGGATGACGCTGGGCGTCGGCGGCGGCATCACCGTCGACTCGACGCCGGTGGAGGAGTGGTGGGAGTGCTTCGACAAGGCCCGCCCGCTGCTCGCCGCGGTGGGCGCCGACCTCGTCGTCCCCGATGCCGCACGCCCGGGCCCGGACCCGCTCGCCGCTGCGGGGGTCTTCGACACCTGCCTGCGCCGGGACGGCCGGCCGCTCGAGGTGGCCGAGCACCGGGCCCGCCTGGAGCGCTCGCTGCACGAGCTCTACCGCCTGCCGCTGCCCGCCGCTGCGGCCCTCGCGCTAGAGCCGGCGGACGGCGTCACCGGCTGGGAGCGGCAGCGCATCGACGTCCTCCCGACCGGCGAGGTGCGGGTCACCCGAGCGGCCGTGCCAGCGCCGGTGGCGTTGGCGGACCAGCAGCCGGCACACGTCGTCACCGTGCCCGGCACCGGCTTCGGCCGGCACAAGTGGGCCGACCGCAGCCGCCAGGAGGCACTTGAGGCCGCGTATCCGGACCGGGTGCCGGTGCTCGTCGACCCGTACGGCCGGCTGCTCGAGTCGACCCGCGCCAACGTCATCGGCGTCCGTCGCGACACGCTGGTCACGGCGCCGCTGGCCGGCGGCATCCTGCCGGGGGTCACCCGCACGGTCGTGCTCGACCTCGCGCGTGAGCTGGGCCTCGGCATCGAGCTGCGGGCGCCCGACCCGGCGGAGCTCGACGCCCTCGCGCTCGCCGGCTCAGTCGCCGGACTGCGCTGGGTCGGCCGCTGCGACGGGCACACGTACGCCGGCCCGGGGCCGGTCCTCACGGCACTCGCGCGGCGGCTGCTGGAACGCTGGCACGCGGACGCTACGGTCGGCCGGTGAGCACCGGCCCGAATCTGAAGGTCTACACCCACGAATTCATCGACATCCGTGGGGCGAAGCGGCCGCAGTACATGCACCACATGACCGCGAACTGGAGCCCGATCGCCCAGGAGGAGCGCAATCAGCTCTGCTTCGGCGTCTGGGGCGTCATCGGCACCACCGACCGGTGGCCGCGCGTCATCAACATGTGGGAGGAGGACGGTTTCGCCGGCCTCGCCCACGGCCTGGGTCACGAGACCGGCCGGCCCAACATGCAGGACGCCAAGCTCGAGAAGTGGTGGAACGAGGCGGCCGACTACCGCTCCGGCGGCTTCGACCGAGTGCTGATCCCGGCGCCCTGGACCCGCCCGATCACCCAGCTCACCGCAGACGGTGTACGCGGAGTCGTCTATGCGCACGAGATGGTCACCGTCGAGCGGGGGGCGGCCGCGGACTTCCTCGAGCTGGTGCGCACCGACATGGTGCCCGCGTACGGCAGCGCCGGTTTCGAGCTGGTCGCGGCCATGCGTACGTCGATGGGCGACGCGTCGGAATGCGTGCTGATCTGGGCGATCCCGAGCTGGGACGCCTGGGCCCGCTTCGAGCTGGCGATCAACGACGTGTCCGGCATCGAGCTCGACGAGACCGCCCGCACGCTGCAGCACTGGCAGCGCACCCTGCTGACCCGCAGCACCGGCTTCCACCGCTTCCTGATGCTCGACGCCCCGCTGTGTCCGTTGAAGATCGGCCGGCAGCCGATCCGATCCGATCGGATCGACAACTGGGACGAGGGGTGACGCTTCCCCTCGAGGGGCTGCTCGTCGTCGGCATCGAGCAGGCCGTGGCCGCACCGCTGGCCACCCGCCACCTCGCCGACCTCGGCGCTCGCGTCATCAAGATCGAGAATCCGAAGGGCGGGGACTTCGCGCGTGACTACGACACCGCCGTGTCCGGGCTCGCCGCCCATTTCGTGTGGTGCAACCGCGGCAAGGAGTCGGTGACGCTCGACCTGCGCAGCGCGGCCGGGGCCATGGTGATGGAGGAGCTGCTCGGCCGGGCCGACGTGCTGATCCAGAACCTCGCGCCGGGCGCCGCCGCCCGCCGCGATCTGGCCGCCGAGCAGGTCACGGCCCGCCATCCGCGGCTGATCGCCGTCGACATCTCGGGCTACGGCGACGGCGGCCCCCTGCAGCACCGCCGCGCCTACGACCTGCTCGTGCAGGCCGAGGCCGCGTCCTGCTCGGTCACGGGCACCCCGGGCGCGCCGGCCAAGCCCGGCATCCCGCTCGCCGACATCGGGGCCGGGATGTACGCGTACTCCAGCGTGCTGGCCGCGCTTTACGACCGCGAGCGCACCGGACGGGGGACCGCGATCTCGGTGGCACTGTTCGACGCCGTCGCCGAGTGGATGGGCTATCCGCTGCACTCCACGCTCGGCACCGGCGAGTTGCAGGAGCCGCGTGGGGTCGGCTCACCCGCGGTCGCCCCGTACGGCGCGTACCCGACTGCCGACGGCCGGAAGATCGTGCTCGGCACCACCAACGACGCGGAGTGGCAGCGGCTCGCCGCGGCGGTCGGGCGGGCGGATCTCGCGGCCGACCCCGCGTACGCCCGCAACGCCCAGCGGGTGCATGAACGCGGGGCGCTGGACCCGGCGATCGCGGAGTGGACCGGGCGGCACACGTACACCGAGGTCGCCGACGCGATGGACGACGCCCGCATCGGGCACGCGGCGCTCAACTCGGTGCAGGACCTCATCGACCACCCGCAGCTCGTCGAGCGTCAGCGCTGGACGACGGTCGGCTCCCCGGTCGGTCAGCTGCCCGCCCTGCTGCCCCCGCCCGTCTCTCCCGGTTGGCCGCTGCAGCCCGGCGCGGTGCCCGGCCTCGGCGAGCACACCGACGCGGTGCTCGACTGGCTCGGCTACGACGCCGCCGCGGTCGCCCGGCTGCACGCGGACGGGGTGGTGTGAGCACCTACGAGCGGCGCTTCACCTTCCGTCCCGGCGCCGGCGGCGTGCTGACGGCCGAGATGCAGGACTTCTGCCACCACGTGCGGGTCGTCCTCACGCACGACGGCACGCGCGTCACCGCTGTCGAGACCGAAGGCATCCGGCTGCCGTGGAGCACCTGCCCGGTGGGGATCGAGGGGGTGCGCGGCATCGTCGGGCTCACCGTCCCCGAGGCGCGCGACGTCCGCAACTGGACCACCGGCCCCACCGAGAACTGCACGCACGCCGGTGATCTCGCCCTGGTCGCTCTCGCGCACACCGGCGACACCGCGCCGCTCACGTACGAGATCACCGTGACCCCCGCCTCGGGGCCGCTGCGCACCGCCCGCCTCGAGGCCGACGGCCGCCTGGTGCTCGAGTGGACGGTCGCCGGCAACACCCTCACCGGCCCCGGCGAGTGGGCCGGCCGCACTCTGTCCCGCAGCGACTTCCTGACCTGGTCGGCGCGGCTCGAGCCGCCGCTCGCCGAGGCCGCGACGCTGCTGCGCCGGGCCTGCCACATCGCCCCGAGCCGTGACGTCGACCTCGACCGGCTCGCCGTCGCGGCCGAGAGCATCCCGCCGAGCAACTCCTGCCACACCCTGCAGCCGGGCGTCATCGAGGTGGCCAGGCGCCGCCGGGGCGCCAGCCGCGCCCGGTTACGGTGATCGGGTGGCTCTCCAGACGTTCTCCCATCTCGGCATCTGCGTCCGCGACCTCGAGCTGTCGACGCGCTTCTACGAGCAGGTCCTCGGCTTCAAGCAGATGTTCAGCATCGACATGGGCCCGGAGGTCGAGCGCACGATGGAGGTGCCCGGCGGCCGGTTCACCTCCCGGATGCTGGCCCGCGAGGACGTCCGCATCGAGCTGCTGGCCTGGGCCGAGCCCGACGCGACCGGTGACGGCAACCGGCGGCCGATGACGCTGGCCGGGCTCACCCACCTGTGCTTCCGCGTCGAGGACGCCCGTGACCTCGCCCAGCTCGCCGTCCAGAACGGCGGGGCGTTCCACGCCGAGACCCTCTCGGAGCTGGCGACCGGCGACGGCACGCCCCCGATCGTCACCGTGCACCTCACAGACCCCGACGGTGTCCGCGTCGAGTGCATCGCCAACCAGCCCGACCTCGCCGAGGTGGCGAAGCAGCTCTTCGCCTGAGTCCCGTCCGCGGATGCCGCCGGTACGGTGCTTGGGTGCGGGTGCTGGTGACGGGCGGCACCGGATTCATCGGGTCGCACGTGACCATGGCGCTGCTCGCGGCAGGTCACGAGGTCAGGCTTCTCGTGCGGGATCCGGACAAGGCACACCGGTTGCTCACCGAGCGCGGGATGCCGGCCGGGGTCGACGTGGTGCGCGGTGACGTGCTCGACGCCTGCGCCGTGCGTACGGCGGTCACCGGCTGCGACGCGGTCGTCCACGCCGCCGCCGTGGTCGGAATCAGCGGCAGCCGGGCGGCGGAGGCGGTCCGCACCAACGAGCGCGGCACCCGCCACGTCCTCGGCGAGGCCGCCCGGCAGGGCCTGGACCCGATCGTCCACGTGTCGAGCATGAACGCGCTGTTCGATGCGGGCGGCACCGTCCTGATGCGCTCCGGCGACCCCGTCGCCACGTCACGCAACCCGTACACGGCGTCCAAGGCGGCGAGCGAGCGCTACGCCCGGGAGCTGCAGGCGCAGGACGCCCCGGTGGTCTGCGTCTACCCGGGCGGGGTGCTCGGCCCGGGCGACCCGGGGCTGTCCGAGGCGATGCGCGGCGCCCTGATCTGGCGCCGGCTGACCATGATCACGCTGGACTCCGGCTACCTGCTGGTCGACGTCCGCGACGTCGCCGCCATGGTCGTGGCCGCGTTGCAGCCCGGGCAGGGCCCGCAGCGCCATCTCGCCGGGCACCACTACCTGCCGTGGCGTCAGCTCTGCGATCTCGTCGCCGACGTGACCGGCCGGGCCGTGGTGCGGCTTCCGATGACCGGGCCGGTGCTGCGCGGGGCCGGTCGGCTCGGCGACGTCGCCCGCAAGGCCGTCAGCTTCGACTTCCCGCTCAGCCGCGAGGCCATGACCGTCGCGTCGCAGATGGTGCCGATGGACGACCTGGAATCCGTGACCCGGCTCGGCATCGACTTCCACTCGCCGGAGCAGACCCTGCGCGACACGTACGCCTGGCTGCACCACACCGGCCGGCTCGCGGGACGCTGGGTGCCCGCCCTCACCGGGCGGGCCACGACCGGGGGAGCGCCATGAGCGACGAGCTCGCCGCGGCCTTCTCCGCGCACCGCCCGCACCTGACCGCGGTCGCCTACCGGATGCTCGGCTCGACGACCGAGGCCGAGGACGCGGTGCAGGAGACCTGGCTGCGGCTGTCGCGCAGCGACGTCACCGGCGTCGACAACCTGCCCGGCTGGCTGACGACCGTCGTCTCACGGATCTGCCTCGACCTGCTGCGGTCGCGGGCCGCCCGGCGGGAGGATCCGGACGGCATCCACCCCCGGACCGCCCTGGAGTACGCGGCAGCGGACCCCGGCCCGGCCGACCAGGCGGTTCTGGCCGACGAGGTCGGTGCCGCCCTGCTGGTCGTCCTCGACACGCTCGACCCGGCCGAGCGGCTGGCCTTCGTGCTGCACGACATGTTCGGCATCTCCTTCGACGACGTCGCCGCAATCGTCGGCAGGCGTCCTGCGGCGGCCCGCCAGCTGGCCAGCCGTGCCCGGCGCAGAGTGCGCCAGGCCGACGCCGGTCCGGCCGGGGCGGCGCGCCGGCGGCGCGACGAGATCGTCACGGCGTTCATGGCCGCCACCAGGGACGGCGACTTCGCGGCGCTGCTCACGCTGCTCGACCCCGACGTCGAGCTGCGCTCGGACGCGGTGGCGGCCGTCATGGGCGTTGACGCGTTGGTGGTGGGCGCGGACGCCGTCGCGGCGAACCTGTCCGGCCGGGCGAAGGCGGCCCGGCTCACCTTCATCGACGGCGAGCTGGGTGCGGCCTGGTATCTGCAGGGCGAGGCCAAGGTCGTCTTCCGGTTCACCGTCGACGCCGAGCGGGTCGCGCTCGTCGAACTGCTCGCCGACCCGGCAACCCTGCAAGCCTTGGACCTCGACCCCGTCTCCGGGGCATGAGCGCCGACGACGCGCGGCGCCGGGTGCCCCGGGTCGACGCCGTCCTGGCCCATCCGACGCTTGCCTCGCTCCGAGCCGACAACCCCGACGGGCTGCGGAGCGCGGTCCGGCAGGCGCTGGACCGCGTACGCACCGGGCAGCTGCCGGCTGACCCGGACGCCGTCGCCGAGGCCGCTCTCGCGGCACTCGCCCCGGTGACCTCGCTCCGGGAGGTGCTCAACGCCACGGGCACGGTCGTGCACACCAACCTCGGGCGCGCGCCGCTGTCCGCCGCGGCCCGAGCGGCACTGCTCGTCGCAGCCGGTGCGGTCGACGTGGAGCTCGACCTGGCCACCGGCGTACGCGCCGGGCGGGGCCGCGGCACGGCGAGCGCCCTACGGGTCGCGCTACCTGACGCCGAGGCCGTGCTGGTGGTGAACAACGGCGCCGCCGCCGTGCTGCTCGCCGTCACCGCGCTTGCCGCCGGCCGCGACGCGGTGATCAGCCGCGGCGAGCTGGTCGAGATCGGCGACGGCTTCCGGCTGCCCGAGCTGCTCGTCAGCGCCGGCGCCCGGCTCCGGGAGGTCGGCACCACCAACCGCACCCGGGCCTCCGACTACGCCGCCGCGATCGGCCCCGAGACGGGCTGCCTGCTGAAGGTGCACCCGTCGAACTTCCGCGTCATCGGGTTCACCGCCGCCGCGAGCGTCGCCGAGTTGGCGCAGCTCGGGCCGCCGGTCGTCGTCGACGTGGGCAGCGGGCTGCTCCTGCCCGATCCGCTGTTGCCCGACGAGCCCGACATCACGACGGCGTTGCGGGCCGGCGCCGGGCTCGTCACCGCGAGCGGCGACAAGCTCCTCGGCGGGCCGCAGGCGGGCCTCCTCGCCGGGCGCGCCGACCTCATCGAACGCTGCCGGCGCCATCCGCTCGCCCGGGCCCTGCGGGTCGACAAGCTGACCCTCGCGGCGCTCGAGGCGACGGTCCGGCACCCGGCCACCCCCGTACGCGAGGCGCTGCACGCCGACCCTGAGACGTTGCACGCCCGCGCGACCCGGCTGGCCGAGCTGGTCGGCGCCGGTGAGGTGGTGCCGGTCAGCGGTGTCGTGGGCGGGGGAGGCGGACCCGGCATCGAGCTGCCGGGATGGGCCGTCGCGCTGCCCGCGGCCTGCGCCGAGGCGCTCCGGCTCGGCACCCCGGCGGTGCTGGCCCGGGTGCACGACGGACGTTGCCTCGTCGATCCGCGGGCGGTCGACCCGGAGCGCGACGCCGACCTGGCCGCCGCGATCCGCGCCGTGCTTCGAGCCGACTGACTCAGGCGTCGACCGTCAGCTCGGCAATCCGCTCGAAGTGCTCCGGGGTGGAGCCGTACGCGAACTCCTGGCGCTTGGCCCGCTTGAAGTAGAAGTGCGTGTCGTGCTCCCACGTGTAGCCGATGCCGCCGTGGAACTGGATCATCGCCGCGGTCACGTCACGGGCCGCCTGGTTCGCTTTGGCCTTCGCCACCGAGACGGCGAGGTCACGGTCGTCCCGGTCGGTGTCCACCGCATACGCGGCGTACAGCACCGCGTGCTCGGCCATCGTCGTCGCGATGTGCAGGTCGGCGAGCGAGTGCTTGAGCACCTGGAACGACCCGACCGCCTTGCCGAACTGCACCCGGTCCTTGTCGTACTGCACGGTGAGGGTGAGCGCGGCCCGGGCGATGCCGGCGAGGTCCGCGGCGGTCAGGACGGTCGCGCGCTGCAGCACCTGCGCGATGGCGGCGGTGTCGAGCGGGATGCCCGGCCCGGTGATCTCGACGCGGGCCAGGCGGGTGGTGCGGTCGAGAACGCCGACCGGCGTGACCGTGTACGTGCCCGCCTCCTGCAGCGAAAGAGCACCGTCGACGATCGCGACCAGCGCGTCCGCGACGGCCGCGTACTCGACCGGCAGTGACAGATCGGGGGCGAACGCGAGCTTGACCTCGCCGGTGGCGAGCCGGCCCAGCAGCTCGGTGGCCTGGGGTACGCCGACGCCGCCAAGCCGGAGCGCCTCGCCGGCGATTACGGACGGCAGCCACGGGCCGGGAGCGACCCCGGCGCCGAGTGCCCGGCTGACGACGGCGGCGTCGAGCAGCCCGAGACCCAACCCGTCCTGCTCCTCGGGTACGAGCACGGCGAGCATGCCCTGCTCGCCGTACGCGGCCCAGAGGCTCTCGGGGATGCCGTCGGAGGCGGGGTCGTCGTAGACCTCGCGCACCTTGGAGGTGTCGAACCGGTCGGCGAGGTAGTCGCGGACCGTCTCCTCGAGGGCGCGCTGCTCGTCGGTGAGAGCGAAGAACACGGCAGCCGTCCTATCGGGGGAGGCCGAGCACGTGCTCGGCGACGATGTTGCGCTGCACCTGGGACGAGCCGCCCCAGATGGTCTCCGACCGCGACCAGAGGAACAGCTCGGTGAGCGGCTCGAGGTCGGCGGTCGGCAGGCCGGGCTGCTCCTGCGCGGCGTAGCCGACCACGTCGACGTAGACCTCGCCGAGATCCTGGTGGGTCTCCGACCACTGCAGCTTGGTCATGGACGACTCGAAGCCGAGCTGCTCGCCGCGCTCGACCTTGGTCAGGATGTGCCAGGAGTGCAGCCGCAGCGCCTCCAGCTCGACCAGGATCTTGGCCAGCTTCTGCCGGATGGCCGGATCCTTGCTGCGCCCGTTGGCGCGGGCCACCTCGGCGATGGCGTCGTACTCGGCGCGGAAGCGGGTGTACTGCCCGATCGCCGACGAGCCGCGCTCGAAGGACAGCAGCAGCATCGCGACGTTCCAGCCTTCGCCGACCCCGCCGAGCACCGCGTCCTTGGGCACCTTCACGTCGGTGAAGAAGACCTCGCCGAACTCCTCGTTGCCGGTCATCTGCTTCAGTGGCCGGGCCTCGACGCCCTCGGCGTGCATGTCGATGAGCAGCATGGACAGCCCGCGGTGGCGGCTCGACTCGGGCTCGGTGCGGATGAGGCCGAACATGCGGTCGGCGTGCATCGCGTTGGTGGTCCAGACCTTCTGGCCGTTGATCACCCAGTGGTCACCGGCGTCGGTCGCCCGGGTCGCGATGTTGGCGAGGTCGGAGCCGGCACCGGGCTCGGAGAAGCCCTGGCACCAGATCACCTCGTTGTGCAGCATCGGGCGGATGATCTCCGCCTTCTGCTCGTCGGTGCCGATCGCCATGACGGTGGGTCCGAGGAAGGTCAGGCCCAGCGTGTTGACCGTGAGCGGCGCGTCGCTGCGGGCCATCTCCTCGTCGTAGATCGCCTTCTGCGCCGGGGTGCCGCCGCGGCCGCCGAACTCCCGCGGCCAGGCGATGCCGGCGAAGCCGTCACGCGCCTTCTGCGCCTCCCACTCTCGGCGCAGGTCGAACGACTCGTTCTCCGACTTGTGCAGCCAGAAGTCCGGGTCGCGCCACTCGGCGGAGAGGTTGGCGTCGAGCCAGGTACGGAGCTCGGTACGGAAGGCGGCGTCATCGGCGCTGTCGGACAGGTCCACGTGCCGATTATCTCCGGGTTACCCGCGGGTAATCGTGTGAGCTTGCAGGACGTGCTCATAGAGCTCGACCGTCTGCTCCGCGATCGCCCGCCAGCTGAAGGATTCGACGGCCCGCTGCCGGCCCGCGACGCCCATCCGTCCGGCGAGAGCGGGGTCGTCCAGCAGCCGGTTTATCGCGTACGCGAGCGCGTCCGGATCCGACGGCGGCACCAGCAGACCGGTCTGCTCGTCCACGACCACCTCGGGGATCCCGCCGACCGCAGAAGCCACCACGGCCGTCTCGCAGGCCATGGCCTCGAGGTTGACGATCCCGAGCGGCTCGTAGACGGACGGGCAGACGAACGCGGTCGCATGCGTGAGCACCTGCGCCACCTCCGGTCGCGGCAGCATCTGCTCCACCCAGAGCACACCCGACCGGGCGGCCCGCAGTTCCTCCACCAGCGCGTCGACCTCGCGGCCGAGGTCAGGGGTGTCCGCCGCGCCGGCAAGCAGCACCAGCTGCGCCTCGGGACGCAGCTTCGCCGCCGCGCGCAGCAGCGTGGGCAGGCCCTTCTGCCGGGTCACCCGGCCGACGAACGTGACGTACGGACGGTCCGGGTCGACGCCCAGCCGCTCGAGCACGTCGCGCGCCGGGTCGGGCCGGTACGTCTGTGCGTCGATCCCGTTGTAGATGACCTCGATCCGGCCGGGGTCGACCGCCGGGTACGCCTCGCGGACGTCGGCGGCCATGCCCTCGCTGACCGCCACGATGCGGTCGGCACCCTCCAGGCCGGTGCGCTCGCAGAACGACGACAGCCGATAGCCACCGCCGAGCTGCTCCTGCTTCCACGGCCGGAGCGGCTCGAGCGAGTGCGTCGTCGCGACGTGCGGCACCCCGTGCAGCAGCGCCGCGGCGTGGCCGGCGAAGTTGGCGTACCAGGTGTGTGAGTGCACCAGGTCGGGCGGCCCGTCGGGTCCGCCCAGCGCCGCCGCCATGGCGAGGTCGACGCCCATGACGCCGATCGCCGCGTTCGCGTCCGCGTACGCCGGAACGGGCGGGTGCCAGCGCACCAGCGGACGGCCGGGCTCGCGCAGCGGATCGGACTCGTGGTCGCCGAAGCAGTGCACGTCGACGTCGACGAGTCGGGCCAGCTCGGCCGCCAGGTGCTCGACGTGGACGCCGGCGCCGCCGTAGATGTCCGGGGGGTACTCGCGGGTGAGGAGCGCGATGCGCATGGCGCCGACCCTAGAGGGGAGCACGCCTCTATGCTTCCCAGCGTGATCAAGCGGCGGGCGACGCCAAAGGTGCTCGGCATCGTTCTCGCCGGCGGTGAGGGCAAGCGCCTGTCGCCGCTGACGATCGACCGGGCCAAGCCCGCCGTCATGTTCGGCGGGATCTACCGGCTGGTCGACTTCGTGCTGTCGAACCTGGTCAACGGCGGCTACCTGAAGCTCGCCGTGCTCACGCAGTACAAGAGCCACAGCCTCGACCGGCACATCACCACCACCTGGCGGCTGTCGACGCTCACCGGCAATTACGTGACGTCGGTGCCGGCTCAGCAGCGGCTCGGCCCCCGCTGGTTCTCCGGCTCGGCAGACGCGATCTTCCAGTCGCTCAACCTCATCTACGACGAGGACCCCGACATCGTCGTGGTCTTCGGCGCCGACCACGTCTACCGCATGGATCCGCGGCAGATGGTCGAGCAGCACATCAAGAACGGCGCGGGCGTGACCGTCGCCGGCATCCGGGTGCCCCGCTCCGAGGCGAACGCCTTCGGCGTGATCTCCACGGCGGCGGACGGCCTCACCATCCGCGAGTTCCTGGAGAAGCCGGAGAACCCGCCGGGGTTGCCCGACTCGCCGGGCGAGGTCTTCGCGTCGATGGGCAATTATGTCTTCGACACCCAGGTGCTGCTCGACGCGCTGCGCCGCGACTCCCTCGACGAGGAGTCCCGGCACGACATGGGCGGCAACATCCTGCCGATGCTGACCGCGGAGAACCAGGCCCAGGTCTACGACTTCCGCGACAACGAGGTGCCGGGCGTCTCCGACCGCGAGCGCGGCTACTGGCGTGACGTCGGCACGCTCGACACCTTCTACGAGGCCCACCAGGACCTGATCTCGGTGACGCCCGTCTTCAACCTCTACAACCGCGACTGGCCGATCCTCACCAACCCCGGGATCCTGCCGCCGGCGAAGGTCGTGAACGGCGGCGCCGTGCCCGATTCGCTGCTGAGTCAGGGCGTCATCGTGTCGGGCTCGCAGGTGCGCGCGTCGGTGCTGTCGCCGGGCGTACGCGTGCACGACGGGGCCTGGGTCGACGGCAGCGTCATCGGGCACGGCACGGTGATCGGCCCCGGCGCGGTGGTCCGCAAGGCCATCCTCGACAAGAACATCGTCATCGCGCCCGGCGCGCGCATCGGCATCGACCGGGAGCTGGACCTGGCCCGCGGGGCGACCATCTCCGCCGGGGGCGTCACCGTGTACGGCAAGGGCATCCGGATCGGGTGATGTGACGATGGAGGTGCTCTCCGGGCGGATCCTGATCACTCCGTCGGATCCCGTAGCCAGCCGGCACTTCTACGGCACGGTGCTCGGTCTCGCGATCGCCCGGGAGTTCGGCCCGCCGGAGCATCTCGGCACGGTCTACTTCTTCGGCGGCGGCCTGCTGGAGATCTCCGGCCAGGCGCCCGCGCACGAGGGACGCAACGCCGGGGTACGGCTGTGGCTGCAGGTGCGTGACGTGCACGCCGAGTACGCGCGACTGAAGGCGGCCGGCGCGGTCGTCCGGCGGCCGCCGGTGCAGGAGCCGTGGGGGCTGATCGAGATGTGGCTCGACGACCCCGACGGCATCGCTGTCGCGGTCGTCGAGGTGCCCGCCGACCACCCGCTGCGCCGCGACACACGCTCGTGAACGGCTATCTGTTCTTCGACAGCGTTACGCCGGCCACCCGGGCGACGCTCTTCGAACTGGCCGAGGACGGCCTGCTCCGACTCGCGGGCGTCACGGTCAGCAGCGGCTATCCCGCGTTCGCCGCCTACGCCGTGCCGGACCTGCGCGCCGCGTACGCCCTCATCGAGGCCGTCACCGAAGCGGTGGGCCCGCCGGCGCTGCGCCTCGCCGCCACGGGCGCACCGACCGCCGTACCGGGCACCCTCGCGTACGCCGAACCGCGGGCGATCGCGTTCGTACTGCTCGACGTGCCCTTCCGCTCCGGGGCCGACCTGGCCGGACGGCTCGCGAAGCTCGGCCTCGCCCGGGCGGCCGCGGTGGTCGGCGGGCCGGTCGGCGTGATCGCCGAGGTCGACGGCAGTGATGCCGGCGAGCTCGAGGCCCGGCTCGGCGAGGTGCTGGCGGCGGCAGGGGAATGGGCTGCGCAGGCCGACGTCCTGTTCACGTCCAGCGAGCTCGGCGTGGGTTGGGGTACCGGCTGACCGTTGGGCCGCGACAAGCAATTGCATGTCACTAAGGCTTTGACTTCTTGTTCTGAGACGACAAGCAATGTGATGTCCAGTCTGGACACCGGATTGCTTGTCGTCGCGAAAAGGGATAACAGGCCCCTGGTGACACCGGATTGCTTGTCGAGCCCACCGTTCCGTCGGCCTCAGCGCGCGGCCAGTACCCCGAGGCCGGTCTCGACGAGCGGGGGGACTGTCTTGGCGGCGTTGTCAAAGCCCTCGCCGATCATCCCGCCGGCCGAGTGGCGCGCGGCGATGCCCGTGGCGATGACGGCCAGCTTGAAGTAGCCGAACGCCAGGTACCAGTCGATGTCCGCCAGGCTGCGACCCGAGCGGGCGGCATACGCGGCAAAGATTGCTTCGCGGGTGGGGAAGCCCGGCTCGATGGTGACCCGGCTGGTCAGCTCGGCTCCGGGCGGTAGCGGCGGGGCGTCGCGGTCGCCCCAGTAGACGCCGAGCAGCCCGACGTCGGCCAGCGGGTCACCGAGGGTCGAGAGCTCCCAGTCGAGTACCGCGATGACGCGGCCCGGGTCGGCGGGGTCGAGCATCGTGTTGTCGAGCCGGAAGTCGCCGTGCACCAGGGTCGTCTCGCGCTGCCGCGGGAGGGCCTCGCCGAGGCGGGTGGCGAGGGTGTCCAGGCCGGTGAGGGTAGCGGGATCGGTGATCGCGGACTTGGTGGCCTCCCACTGGCCCGTCCAGCGCCGGATCTGCCGGGCGAGGTAGCCGTCAGGGCGGCCGTAGCCCTCCAGCGGCCCGTCGATCGGGACGGCGTGAATGGCGACGAGCGTGGCCACCAGCGCATCCGAGATGGCCTCCCGGTCGGCCGGGCCGGTCGCGTAACCGGGCGGCACCGCGTCGCGGATGACGATCCCGTCCACCCGGTCCATCACGTAGAACGGGGCGCCGACGACCTCGGTGTCGGTGCACAGCAGGTGGACCGCGGGTACGGGCACGGGCGTGTCGGCGAGGGCGGCCAGCACCCGGTGCTCACGGACCATGTCGTGGGCGGTCGGCAGCACCGCAGCCAGCGGCGGCCGGCGCAGCACCACGGTGCCGGCCGCGCTGGTGATCGCGTACGTGAGGTTGCTCTTGCCGCCGGCGATCAGCTCGACGGTGCAGTCCGCCCAGCGCGCGTCACCGAGGGCGTCCGCGAGGTACGGGCCGACAACGGCCGGCGGCGCGCCGCGACGCGGATCGGAGTCGAGGTCGCTCATGTAAACAATCCCTCCGGGAAATGGCCGGTGTATCCGGGTGCGCGCGGGCCGGGGACCCCGCGGAAGCCGTACGGCTCGCTGGTGCGGCCGGGCTGGATCGGCCAGACCGCGCCGGGTGGTCCCTCGGCGGCCTGCAGCACGACCGTGGCCACGTCGTCCGCGGTGAGCAAAGGGAAGTCGACGGCCCGGAACTTGTCGAGCTCGTCGGCGATGATCGCGGTGTCGGCGAAGCCGGGAGCCACGGCGGCCAGCGTGATGCCTCGTGCCGCGAGCTGCGGGCCCGCGCTGCGCACCAGCCCGATTACCGCGTGCTTCGTGAGCCCGTACACGGGGGTCGCCGGGGTGGCCGTCAGTCCGGCGAGGCTCGCGGTGGCCACGATGGCGCCGCCACCCGCCCGCGCGAGGGCGGGCACCGCGGCCTGGATGCCGAAGTAGACGCCGTCGACGTTGATCGCCACCATGCGCCGGTACGTGTCGACGGGCGTCGTCTCGATCGGCCCCTCGAGCGCCCCGATGCCGGCGTTGAGCACCGCGAGGTCGAGGCGCCCGTACGCCTGCTCCGCCACGGCGACGGCCGCCGCGGACGCCTCGGGGTCGCGCACGTCGGTGTGGACGAACTGCTCACCCACCGCGGCGGCCGTGCGCTGCCCGGCGATCTCGTCGACGTCGGCGACGACGACCCGATCACCCCGGGCGGCGCACTGCCGGGCGACCGCCGCCCCGATCCCGCCGGCACCCCCGGTGATCAGAACAGAACGCGTGGGACCGGTAGGCGTCACGGCTGCAGAACGTACTCCCGTACCTTCCCGCCATGGACTTCGCGTTGAGCCCGGCCGCCGAGGACTACCTCGGCCGGCTGCAGACCTTCATGGACGAGCGGGTGTACCCGGCGGAGCCGGTGTACGACCAGTGGCTGCTGGCGCAGCCGCGTGGCAGCCACGCCACCCCACCGGTCGTGGAGGAGCTCAAGGCCGAGGCGCGTACGCGGGGGTTGTGGAACCTGTTCCTTCCCGGCGAGGGTCACCCCCTCACCGTGCTGGACTACGCGTCGCTCGCCGAGGTGACCGGCCGCAGCGTCGACCTCGCCCCGGAGGCGATCAACTGCGCCGCACCCGACACCGGCAACATGGAGGTGCTGCACCTGTTCGGCACCCCCGAGCAGAAGGAGCGCTGGCTGGCGCCGCTGCTGGACGGGCAGATCCGCTCCGCGTTCGCCATGACCGAGCCCGATGTCGCCAGCTCGGACGCCACCAACATCAGCTGTCGCATCGAGCGTGACGGCGACGACTACGTCATCAACGGACGCAAGTGGTGGATCTCCGGCGCCGGTCGTGACGCCTGCGCCGTCTTCGTCCTCATGGGCAAGACCGATCCCGAGGCGACGCCGCACCGCCAGCAGTCGATGATCCTGGTGCCACGCGATACCCCCGGGGTGACCGTGGTCCGCGACTTCCTCGTGTACGGCTACAACGACCGCGAGAGCCACTGCGAGCTGCGCTTCGAGGACGTCCGGGTGCCGGCGACGAACCTGATCGCCTCCCAGGGCGACGGCTTCACGATCGCGCAAGCGCGGCTCGGGCCGGGCCGTATCCACCACTGCATGCGGCTGCTGGGCATGGCCGAGCGTGCACTCGACCTCATGATCCAGCGGGCCGGGAGCCGGGTGGCCTTCGGCGCGCCGCTCAGCGACCAGGGCGTGGTCCAGCAGGAGATCGCCGAATCGCGGCTGGAGATCGAGCAGACCCGCCTTCTGGTGCTGAAGGCCGCCTGGCTGATCGACAACGTCGGCAGCAAGGGGGCGCGTACCGAGATCGCCGCGATCAAGGTGGCGGCGCCGCGGACGGCCCTCAACGTCATCGACCGCGCCGTCCAACTGCACGGCGGCGGGGGAGTGAGCCAGGACTTCCCGCTGGCCGCCATGTGGGCCCATGCCCGCACCCTGCGCCTCGCCGACGGGCCGGATGCCGTGCACCTGCGGACGGTCGCGCGCCGCGAACTCGGCCGGGTGCTCGGCCGGCGCTGAACTGGCGCCTGATCTGCCGGCCTGACCTGCTGTGGAGACAGGCCCGCCGGCCGTGCACTCGGGGGTGGGGCACGGCCGGCGGGGGTATGTGAGCACCGCAGCACTGAAATCTGGATCAAGATCCGCGCTTCAGGTGCAACCGGGACTTGAAGCTCCTGCCCCGGTGTCCACCACGGTATGCCGAATCCGCCGAATTATCCCGTGAGCGCCACGCGGAGTGCGTCGAGTTCACCTTGGGTCAACCCGGCCGACAGCAGCCATCCCGCCGCACCGCCGTTCTCGGCGTCCAGCGTGGCCAGGACGTCCGTCATGGTCTGCGGGTCGGCGCCCATCTGGCGGGTGGAGAGCTTGCCCGTGTAGTTGGCGTAGGTGGGCATGCGGCGCAGCCGGCTGCCGATGCGTTCGAGCCGCTCGTTGGACAGCGCGAAGTCGGCGACGACCGCGTCGCGCTCCACCCCCACGGCGTCCAGGATCAGCGCCGCCAGGACCCCCGTGCGGTCCTTGCCGGCCGCGCAGTGGAAGAGCGCCGGCGGGCCGTCCGGCGCCGCGATCACCTTGACGGCGCCGACCACCCGGTCACCCGCGTAACGCAGGTAGTTGAGGTAGTGCTGCACCCGGTCGGCCTCGCGGCGCTCGGCGACGATGAGCTCGCGACCCGCGTCCTGTCCCGGCACCAGCAGCTCGTCGGGCATGAACGGCAGGTTGTGGTAGGCGATCGGCCGGTCGGCGAGCGGTCCGCGCCCCTCGCGGTCGGCCTCCATCGGGGTGCGCAGGTCGATGATCGTGCGCAGGCCCCACCCGAGGAGCTGGTCGACGTCCTCGGGCCGAAGCTCCTGCAGGGTGTCGGCGCGCAGCAGGACGCCGGATCGCGTGGTGCCCCCGCCGGTCAACGGCAGGCCGCCGAGGTCGCGCACGTTCTCGGCGCCCGTGAGGTCCAGCCAGCGTGATGCGGTCATGTGCTGACAGTAGAGACGGCCTCGGAGAGGGGCTCCGGAGGGCGTCCGGGTGGTAATCTTTAGCAACGCTAACGATCGTCCGCACGGATCCGACGCCCGCCGACCCGCGGATTGTCGGTGCGGTTTGAGAGGATCGACCGGCGAGACAAGATCCGACCCGGTCGGCTGTGACGGCAGGACGCGGGCGCTGACGAGGAGGACAGCCAAATGGCGCACGACAGTGCGGGAAGCCGGGGCGAGCTGAAGGTCGGGGAGCGTACTTACGCGATCCGCCGGTTGGATGCGGTGCCCGGCTCCGAGTCGTTGCCGTTCAGCCTCAAGGTGCTGCTGGAGAACCTGCTGCGCACCGAGGACGGCGCCAACATCACCGAGGAGCACATCCACGCGCTCGCGCAGTGGGACCCCTCGGCCGCTCCGAGCCAGGAGATCCAGTTCACCCCGGCCCGGGTGATCATGCAGGACTTCACCGGTGTGCCCTGCGTCGTCGACCTCGCCGCCATGCGCGAGGCCATGCGCTCGCTCGGCGGCGACCCGTCGAAGATCAACCCGTTGGCCCCGGCCGAGCTGGTCATCGACCACAGCGTCATCGCCGACCACTTCGGCACATCCCAGGCGTTCGGGCTGAACGTCGAGCTCGAGTACGAGCGCAACCGTGAGCGCTACCAGTTCCTGCGCTGGGGCCAGGGTGCGTTCGACAACTTCGCGGTCGTCCCCCCGGGCACCGGCATCGTCCACCAGGTCAACATCGAGCGGCTCGCCCGCGTCGTCTTCGTCGACCCGGCCGGCCAGGCCTACCCCGACACGCTCGTCGGCACCGACAGCCACACCACGATGGTCAACGGCCTGGGTGTGCTGGGCTGGGGCGTCGGGGGCATCGAGGCCGAGGCGGCCATGCTCGGCCAGCCGGTGAGCATGCTGATCCCGAAGGTCGTCGGCTTCAAGCTGTACGGCGAGAGCCCGGCCGGCACCACCGCCACCGACCTCGTGCTCACGGTCACCGAGATGCTGCGCAAGCACGGCGTCGTCGGCCAGTTCGTCGAGTTCTACGGCGAGGGCGTGAGCGCGGTGCCGCTCGCCAACCGCGCCACCATCGGCAACATGAGCCCCGAGTACGGCTCCACCTGTGCGATGTTCCCGATCGACGACGAGACCCTCAACTACCTGCGCCTCACCGGCCGCGGCGCCGAGCAGGTCGCCCTGGTCGAGGCGTACGCCAAGGAGCAGGGCCTCTGGCACGACCCGTCCCGCGAGGCGCGCTACTCCACCACCCTCGAGCTCGACCTCTCCACGATCGAGCCGTCGCTGGCCGGGCCCAAGCGCCCGCAGGACCGGGTGCCGCTCGCCCGCGCGAAGCCGATGTTCCGCACCGCGCTGGCCGACTACACCGGCAGCTCCAGCCCCGAGGCGTCCGAGGACGGCGGGGTCGACGAGTCGGTCGAGGAGACCTTCCCGGCCAGCGACCCGGTCGCCGCGTACGAGGACAAGGCCTCCGACCAGCCCGTCGTCATCAGCAACGTCGGCGAGGTGGGGGAGCGTCCGAGCGCGCTGACCTCGGTCACGATGGACGACGGCTCCAGCTTCAAGATCGACCACGGTGCGGTCGTCATCGCCGCCATCACCAGCTGCACCAACACCTCTAACCCGCAGGTCATGATCGGTGCGGCGCTGGTGGCCAAGAAGGCGGTCGAGCGCGGCCTCACCCGCAAGCCGTGGGTGAAGACCACGCTGGCCCCGGGCAGCAAGGTCGTCGTCGACTACTACGAGCGCGCCGGCCTCACCCCGTACCTCGACAAGATTGGCTTCAACCTCGTCGGCTACGGCTGCACCACCTGCATCGGAAACTCCGGGCCCCTGCAGCCCGAGATCTCCGCGGGAATCAACGAGAGCGACCTCGCCGTCGTCTCGGTGCTGTCCGGCAACCGCAACTTCGAGGGCCGGATCAACCCCGACGTCAAGATGAACTACCTGGCGTCGCCGCCGCTGGTGGTCGCGTACGCGCTCGCCGGCACGATGGACCTCGACATCACCAAGGACCCGCTCGGCACCGACACCGAGGGCAAGCCGGTCTACCTGTCCGAGCTGTGGCCGACGGAGAAGGAGATCGCCGACGTCATCGCCGACGCGATCCAGTCCGACATGTTCTCGGCCAGCTACGCCGACGTCTTCGCCGGCGACGAGCGCTGGCAGGGTCTGCCGCTCGGCGACTCCGGGCCCGACGCGTTCTCCTGGGACGCGCAGTCCACCTACGTCCGCAAGCCCCCGTACTTCGAGGGCATGCAGCGTGAGCCGGAGGCGCGTACCGACATCGAGGGCGCCCGGGTGCTGGCGATGCTCGGCGACAGCGTCACGACCGACCACATCAGCCCCGCCGGCAACATCAAGCGGGACTCACCGGCCGGGCGCTACCTGTCCGACAACGGCGTCGCGGCGACCGACTTCAACTCCTACGGCTCGCGCCGGGGCAACCACGAGGTCATGATCCGCGGCACGTTCGCCAACATCCGGCTGCGCAACCAGCTGGCCCCCGGCACCGAGGGTGGCGTCACCCGCCACCTGCCGGACGGCGAGCAGACCTCGATCTACGACGCCGCCCAGCAGTACGCGGCCGACGGGGTGCCGCTGATGGTGCTGGCCGGCAAGGAGTACGGCTCCGGCTCGTCGCGTGACTGGGCGGCCAAGGGCACCGCGCTGCTCGGCGTACGCGCCGTCATCGCCGAGTCCTACGAGCGCATCCACCGCTCCAACCTGATCGGGATGGGCGTACTGCCGCTGCAGTACCCGGAGGGCCAGACCCGCGAGTCACTCGGGCTCACCGGCGAGGAGGAGTTCACGATCCGTGGGCTCGCCACCGTCGACGAGACGACGCCGACCGTGCGGGTCGAGGCGGGCACCACGTCGTTCGACGCGGTCGTGCGCATCGACACCCCCGGTGAGGCGGAGTACTTCCGCCACGGCGGCATCCTGCAGTACGTGCTCCGCTCGCTGCTCGACAAGTGACCTCACCCGGCGGCGCACCCGCCCTCGACGTGCTGCTCCAGATCGCTGTGGACATCGCGCGGGAGGCGGGTGCGCTGCTGGCCGAGGGGCAGTCCGGCGTACGCGTCGCCGCCACCAAGTCGACCCCGACCGACGTGGTGACGGCGATGGACCGCGCCTCCGAAGGTCTCGTCACCCGGCGGCTCACCGAGCTGCGCCCGGATGACGGCCTGCTCGCCGAGGAGGGTTCGTCGCGGCCGGCGACGTCGGGCCTGGAATGGGTGGTTGACCCGCTCGACGGCACGGTCAACTACCTGTACGGCCTCCCGATCTGGGCCGTATCCGTCGCGGTGCGCAGCGTCGACGACCGCGGTGACAGGTCGTTGGTCGGCGTCGTGCACGCGCCCCGGCTGGGCCAGACCTGGACAGCGATCCGCGGCGGCGGTGCGTACGCAGGTGACCGGCGCCTCGGTGGCGGCAACGCGCAGCAGCTCTCCCAGGCGCTGGTCGGCACCGGCTTCGACTACGAGTCCGGCCGCCGGGCGCGGCAGTCCGAGGTGCTCACCCGGGTGCTGCCGCGCGTGCGCGACATCCGCCGCCTCGGCTCGGCCGCCACCGACCTCTGCCTCGCGGCCGAGGGCACACTGGACGCCTACTTCGAGCAGAGCCTGCACCCCTGGGACGGTGCCGCGGGCTACTTGATCGCCCGCGAGGCCGGGTTGCGCGTCGAGGGGCTGGACGGCAACGCGCCGTCCGAGGCGCTCACCGTCGCCGCCCCGCCCGCCCTCTTCGACGAGCTCATCGAGCTGCTCGGCCAGGAGCCCCGGGCCGACCGCGACTAGACCGGGCGCGGCCGTCGCCGATGAGTTGTCTGTGACTCGACGACTGTGGGCGGCGGCGATCGGATTGTGCGCGGTGACCGCCTGCGGCAGCGCAACGCCGGAGCGTGGGGCCGGGGCCACCCCCAGCCCGGGCAGCTCCTCCCGGATCAGCACGGTCACCCAGCTGCCCGAGCGCCCGCTTCCGCAACGTTCGTCGCCCGACGCAGGCGTCAGCCCGGCACCGTTGCACCGGACCACCGCACCGACGACGCCGGTGACCTTCGAGGCCTGCGCGCGCACCGCACCACCTGGCGGAACGACGGACCTGCAGCCCGGGCGCATCACCGACGCGATGTCGCACGGCGTGTTGGGGGATCTCGAGGACGTGCCCAGCGGCACCATCACCCTCGAATACGCGGGGAAGTTGCACCTGACCCGCGGCTCCCTCGGCGCCGGGAGCGGCTTCGACGCGGCGACCGCGACTGCAACGGCGACAGTGCAGGCCGTAGGGGCTAAGGGGGTGGATGCACCCGTCACGCTGTCGGTCCTCACCAATCCGCGCAGCGGCCGGCTCGTCGGCTTCGTCGAGGTGCGGCTGCCGGGCGGACAGCCGGTGCGCTGGGCGGACATTCCGAGCCTCGGCATCGGCACCGACGGAGGTGACGGGGGCTTCTTCGCCGGCGGTGCGCCGACACTCGACCCGACCGATGACACGGCCCTCGACGGCTATCTCGAGGCGTTCTTTCCGCATCAGAACAGTGCCTCGGGCAACGTGTGCGTGGTCCGCCGGGCCGTGCCGTCGCCTGACATCGACGGAGTCCTCTTCTCGACCGGGTACGGCGACGGCGGCTATCCGACGTTCGGCGGTTACGCCGCGGACGGCCGGTTGGTCAGCCTGGTCTCGTACGGTTTCGTCGTCCCGTGGCGGCTCTCGGGACTGCCCGGCTCGCCGCCGAAGGACGTCGTCGACGAGGAGCGCAAACTCGCCGCCCGGTCATGACGGGTCTCAGTCGATGCGGCGCAGGTCCTTGGCGTACCAGGCGGCGTTGTAGACGTACGAGTCGCGACCCTGGCTGATCATCTCAGGGCTGACCGAGTCGGGCTTGATCTTGGCCGGGATGCCGAGCGCCTGCGCGCCGGTCGGCACCTCCTTGCCGCCGGAGACGACGGCGCCGGCGCCCACCAGTGCCTGCGTACGCACGATCGCCCCGTGCAGGACGATGGACCCGCTGCCTACCAGGGCGAAGTTCTCGATGGTGCAGCCCTCGAGGTGCACGAGGTGGCCGATGACGCAATCGTCTCCGACGGTCGTCGGGTGCACCGGCGTGCAGTGGATGACGCTGCCGTCCTGGATGGACGTGCGGGCTCCGATCGAGATGTAGCCGTGGTCGCCGCGCAGCACCGCATGGGGCCAGATGCTCGACTGGGCGCCGATCGTGACGCTGCCGATGATCACCGCGTCGGGATGGACGAAGGCGGTCGGGTCGATCGTGGGCTGCTGGTCGCCGAGCGCGTAAAGAGGCACCTCGACATCCTGCCCACCTCGCCCCGGCACATCCTCAGTGGCCGTACCGCCACCGGATCAGTCGAAGCATGGCGCCGGTCGCCGCCTCGGGCCGGCGGAACGAGGTCAGCGGCACGGGCAGCGGGAAGCGGCGGCGGGTGATGGCCTTCGGCCGGGCGAACTCCCGGAGCCCGTCGGCGCCGTGGATGCGCCCGAAGCCGGATTCGCCGGTGCCGCCGAACGGCAGCCCGGGCACCGAGACGAACGCGATGACGTCGTTGATCGAGGTCATGCCGCTGCGCATCCGGCGGGCCGTCTCCATCGCCCGGGCCGAGCCGAAGACCGCGCCGGCGAGCCCGTAGCCGGTGGCGTTGGCCAGCTCGACCGCCTCGTCGGCGTCGCGTACGCGGGTGACGGTGAGCGTCGGGCCGAACGTCTCCTGCTGCTGCGCCAGGGCGGCCGCCGGCACGTCGGTGAGGATCACCGGGTCGACGTAGCGGTCGTGGACCGATTGCCGGCCGCCGACGACGGCCTGTGCCCCGGTGTCGAGCGCCTCGCCGACGTGCCGCCGGACGACGTCGAGCTGGGACGGCATCGTCATCGGTCCGTACGCGTCGCCGGCCTGCACGGTGCGGGCCTTCACAGTGAGCCGGCGCAGGAATTCGTCGTACACCGCATTCGTCACGAGCACCCGCTCGACGCCGACGCACGTCTGCCCGGCGTTGCTCATCCCGCCCCACAATGCGGCGTCGACAGCAGCGTCGAGGTCGGCGTCGTCGTCGACGATGAGCGCGTCCTTGCCGCCGCACTCCATGAGCACCGGGGTCAGGCGCTCGGCGCAGGCGGCCATGACGACGCGCCCCGTCCTGGCGCTGCCGGTGAAGGCGATCTTGTCGACGGCGGCGCGGCAGAGCGCGTCACCGGTGGACGCGGGTCCGGTCAGCACCTGCAGCACCGGCGGGCCGGGCACCGCCTCCGCGAACGATTCGGCGAGCCGGACACCGACCCCCGGCGTGTACTCGCTGGGCTTGAAGACGACGGCGTTGCCGGCAGCGAGCGCGTAGGCGATCGAGCCCATGGGGGTGAAGAGCGGGTAGTTCCACGGCCCGATGACGCCGACGACGCCGAGCGGCTGGTACTCGAGGTAGGCGGCCTGGTTGGCGGCGAGCAGGCCGGGCCGCACTCGCTTCTGCCCGAGGACGTCGGCCGCCGAGCGGGCCGCCCAGTCCAGGTGGTCGAGGGTTACGAGCACCTCGAGTACGGCATCGCCGAGCGGCTTGCCCGTCTCGCGGCTGATCAGCTCGGCGAGCTCACGGGCGCGGCGCGCGAGCAGCCGTCGCCAGGCGGTCAGGTGGGAGCGTCGGCCGGCGAAGTCGAGCTCGGCCCACCAGCGCGCCGCCGGCTGCGCGCCAGCCACGGCCGCCGCCACCTCGGACGCCGACCGCACCGGATGCTCGGCGATCACCGCACCGCTGACCGGGTCGAGGGAGGCGAACGTCTGCTGCCCGGGTGCCGTCACCCAGTCCTCGTCACGGCGGTCCTCATCACGGCGGTCGTCGTCACGGCATGGGACAGCGCGTCGTCCAGTCCATGGCGCGCTGCAGCTGGGCGGCCAGCGCGATGAGCTGCCGTTCGGCACCGGGCGTCGCGACGAGCTGGACGGCGAGCGGGAGCCCGTCCGGGGTGAACCCGGCCGGCACGCTGGCGGCCGGGAAGCCTGCGACGTTCCACGGAGCGACGTAAGCGGTGCGCAGGGCCGAGCGGAGAGCGGTGCGCACGGGATGGTTTGGCGCCAGCCGGCCGGCCGCGTCGGCGGGGGAGGGGAGCACCGGGGTGAGCAGCACGTCGGCGTCGGCGAAGACGTCCTCGGTGACCGCCGCGGTCCACCGGTCGCCGCTGCGGCGTGCGGCCGCGAGGGTGCGTTCGGAGACGAACCCGCCGAGCCGGGCCGGTACCCGGGCCGCCGGTGACAGCAGCGCCGGGTCGACCAGCCGTACGGCGGCGTCGCGGGCGCTGCGCAGGTAGCGGGGGACGAAGGCGGGCGCGGGCCGGCCGAGCGGCAGATCGGCGTCGCTCACCAGGTGACCGGCTTCGGCGAGTACGTCGGCCGCGGCGTCGAGCACCTCGGCGCAGGGTCCGGCGAGCCGTACCGGCAGCACCGAGCTGCGGCTGACGCTGATGCGCAGCGCCCGCTCCGGGCCGCCGGCCGCGGCTGCCGCGTAACGGGCGCCGCCGCACACCGCGTCGAGCAGCACCGCGGTGTCGATGACGCTGCGGGTGAGGAAGCCGGCGGAGGCGAGCCCGTGCCAGCGCGAGCGGTCGGGACCGTCGGGCAGCAGCCCGGGCGTGGGCTTGAGTCCGAAGAGCCCGCACGAGGCGGCCGGGATCCGGATCGACCCACCCCCGTCGGTGGCTGTGGCGGCTGGGACGAGTCCTGCGGCGACCGCGGCGGCGGACCCGCCTGACGAGCCGCCCGCGGTGGCGTGCAGATCCCACGGATTGACGGCGGGACCGTACGGATGCAGCGCCAGCTCCGACATCGTGGTCGTGCCGAGGATGACGCAGCCGGCCGCCCGGAGCGCGGTGACCAGGTCGCCGTCGCGGGCGGCGGGCGGCTCGGCGGAGCCGGTGCCGAAGCGCGTGGCGAGACCGGCGACGGGACTGTTGTTCTTCACCGCGATGGGGACCCCGAGCAGGGGACGCTCGTCACCGTCGGCCCGGGCGGCGTCGGCCGCTGCGGCCTGCGCCCGTACGTTGTCGACCGCCACGTCGACGAAGGCGTGCAGCTGCGGATCGAGACGTTCGATACGGGCCAGCAGGCCGTCGACGAGAGCGGCGCTGGTCAGCGCACCCGTCGCCAACTGGTCGGCGAGGCCGGTGACCCCGGCATATGCCGGGCTGGTAACGGCGCCCCCGGGCGTGGCCACGGTCAGCGACGCCGGGTGTCGGCGGTCATCGCGTGCGGGCCCGGATCAGTCGTCGTCATCGGTGGCCTTCTCGGCGAGGGTCGGCGGCAGCTCGCCGCGGGCCCGTACCCAGGCCGCAGCAGCCATCCGCAGGACCAGCAGGCGGACGGTGCCCGCCAGGACACTCGACAGCAGACCCCACAGCAGGGCCTGCTTGAGCGGCACCTGGGGGGCGCTGATGTGCTTCGGCGGGTCCTCGCCGTAGCCCGCGCGGTAAGCCTTCGTCGCCACCTTGCTGGTCACACCGGCGGCGACCGCCGCGGAGACCCCGCTCATGAGTTTCCAGCCGACGTTGTCCACTGCGCTCGCCATGGCAGCAAACTACCCAGGTCGGACGGCGTCCAAGGCCCGCCCACGCGGGGTTTCCCGACGAGCCGGTGATTTCCCTCGGGTGGGGTATGCGGTGCGCGTGAGCGACACGAAGACGAAAGCCAAGAAGGACAGCCCGAAGAAGACGGACGCGAAGAAGTCCGACGCCAAGAAGTCGGATGCGAAGAAGGCCGATGCCAAGAAGTCGGGTGGCAAGGCGACCTTCAAGATCGGCGACAAGGTCAGCTGGAAGTCGCACGGCAGCGAAGCGGTGGGCAAGATCGAGAAGAAGATCACGAAGGAGACCGACGTGGCCGGCCGGAAGGTCACGGCCAGCAAGGACGAGCCGCAGTACCTGGTACGCAGCGAGAAGTCCGGTGGCACCGCCGTCCACAAGCCCAAGGCGCTGACGCCGGCGAAGTCCAAGAAGGGCAAGTAGCAGACGGGCAAGCAGGACCGGCCGGGTAGCGTTCCCGGCCATGGAGCTGGCGGTCCCGGTACGCGTGCTCGACACCGGGACACCGCCGCTCCCGCTGCCGGCATACGCGCAGCACGGTGACGCCGGTGCCGACCTCGCCACCGCCGTCGACGTCGAGCTGGCGCCGGGGGAGCGGGCGGTCGTCCCCACCGGCGTCGCCGTGGCCGTACCCGACGGATTCGCCGCCTTCGTCCATCCCCGCAGCGGCCTGGCCGCACGCCACGGCATCACGCTGGTGAACGCGCCGGGCACGATCGACAGCGGCTACCGCGGCGAGATCCAGGTGGTGCTGCTGAACACCGATCCCCGTGAGACGGTGAGGCTGCGGCGCGGCGATCGGATCGCCCAGCTGGTCATCCAGCCGGTCGTACGGGCGATATTCCACCCGGTCGAGGAGCTGTCCGCCTCCGAGCGGGGCAGCGGCGGGTTCGGGTCGACCGGGGGCTGGCAGGCGCCGGCGGCCACGCGAGTTGAGGAGGGGGAGCGGAGTGTTTCGCCGTAACCAGAACAAGCAGCCGGTCGTCACCGACACCGACGACACCGAGGCCACCGACGAGTCCGGTGTCACCGGCCGGTTGAGCGGTGAGCTCGACGAGCCGGATTCGGACGCGCTCTCATCCGGCGCGGCGCAAGCCGCCGAGGGTCCCTACGACGCCGAGTCGGCCCCGATCGACGACATCCCCCGCATCGACCTCGGCGCCCTGCAGGTGCCTCTGATCGACGGGCTGGAGGTGCGTCTCGACATGGACGAGGCCACCGGACAGCCCGCGCAGCTCGTCCTCGCCGACGGCGACAGCATGCTGCAGCTCGGCGTGTTCGCCGCTCCCCGCACTGCCGGCATCTGGGACGAGGTACGCGACGAGATCGCCGAGTCGCTGCGCGGCGCCGGCGGTGCGGCCGAGGACGTCGAGGGCACCCTCGGCACGGAGCTGGCCGCCACGGTGCCGACCGGTGACCCCGCGATGCCGTACGCGCCCGCCCGCTTCATCGGGTTCGACCGTCCCCGCTGGTTCCTGCGCGGCCTGCTCTCCGGCCCCGCGGCCGACACCCCGGCTGCCGCCGAGAAGCTCGAGCTGGCGCTGCGCGGCACCATCGTCGTCCGCGGCAAGGACGCCATGCCGATCCGCGACCCGCTGCCGCTGCGACTGCCCCCCGAGGCGATGCAGCTGGCGCAGGAGCAGATGGAGGCAGCCGCGGCTGCCGGCGGCGCCCCGAGCCTCGAGCAGCTCGAGCCCGGTCCGACGATCACCGAGACCCGATAGCGACTTGCGGTACAGCGGCCCGGCTCCGGTGCCGATGGTGGGACCATCGGTGCGGCAGCCCCGAGAGACGGTTTCGATGCTGCTTCGTCACACTGCCGACACCGCTGCTGCGCTCAGCGCAGGTGTTGGGCACACTGACGGCTCAGCGGGTGTTCCACTGAGGCGCTGCAGAGGTAGCGCATCAGCTCGGTCGGCAGAGACGCACGGGAGATGAGCAACGGTGTCACGTGAGAGCTGGCTGCGCCGCAAGCTCCACCGCATGACCGCTGACGAGACCCAGCTAGAGGCCGAGGAGCTTCAGCAGAAGGTCACGAAGGTCGCCGGTGCGGAGAAGATGTCGGCGTGCCGTGACCGCGACAGCGTGTGCGTCGCCGGCACCATCCGCTCGGTGACCCAGAAGAGCCGGTCGGGTGGCCCCAGCCTGGAGGCCGAGATCTACGACGGCACCGGCAGCGTGGTCGCCGTCTTCCTCGGCCGGCGCCGCATCCCGGGCATCGAGGTGGGCCGTTCCATCGTCGTACGCGGGCGGCTGACGACCCAGGACCACAAGCCCACGGTCTTCAACCCGCGTTACGAGCTGATGTGCGAGGGAGCCGAGTCGGCATGACCGATCGGCCGGACCCCGCCACCACTGCGGCGGCAGGCGAGTCCGACAGCTCCGCCGCGCCCCTGGCCGAGCGCTCCACCGTCCTGGCCGACGCCATCGGCGGGCCCCGCGGGATGATCGACACCGGCATCCCGGCCGTGGTCTTCGTGATCGTCAACGCGATCAGCAGCCTCCACCCGGCCATCTACGCCGCTCTGGGCTTCGCCGCCCTGATGACGGCGATCCGGCTGATCCGCCGCCAGCCCGTCCAGCAGGCGCTGGCCGGCTTCATCGGCGTCGGCGTCGCCGCGTTCGTCGCTGCCCGCACCGGCACGGCCAAGGGTTTCTTCCTGCCCGGCATCCTCTCGCAGGCTGCCTTGACCGTCGCCGCCATCACCTCCCTGGTCATCCGGCGGCCTTACATCGGCTACGTGATGGCCGCGCTCGACCCGCGCTTCGCGCGCTGGCGGGAGACGCCGCGGCTGTTGCGCGCCATGGACCTCGCCACCATCGTGTGGGGCACCGTCTTCCTGCTGCGTACGTCCGTGCAGGGGCTGCTCTACCTCGCCGACCGGCCCGGCTGGCTGGCGGTCGTGCAGCTCGCCATGGGCTGGCCGCTCTTCGCCTTGGCGCTCGCCACCAGCTATTGGCTGGCCCGCCGCGCCGCCCCCCTCGAGCCGCCGGCCGAGACCGACCCGGTGGTGCCTGCTACCGATGAGCCCGACGACCTGACACGATCGCCCGGTGGCAACCCCGTTCGTTGAGCTCGATGCCGGCGGCATCCCGGTACGGGTCAGCAACCCGGACAAGGTCTACTTCAGCGCCCGCGGCGAGACCAAGCTCCATCTGGCCGAGTACGTGCTGGCCGTCGGACCCGGCCTGGTGCGCGCCCTCTACGACCGGCCCTGCGTCCTCAAGCGTCATCCGGACGGGGCGCAGTCGGCGGCCATCTACCAGAAGCGGGTGCCCGCCAAGCGCCCCGCCTGGATCGAGACCGCCCGCGTCGACTTCCCCAGCGGCCGGCACGCCGATGAGCTGTGCGTACGCCACGTCGCCGCAGCCGTGTGGGCGAGCAACCTCGGCACGCTCGACTTCCACCCGTGGCCGTCGCGCCGCGAGGCCACCGAGCTGCCCGACGAGCTGCGCATCGACCTCGATCCGCAGCCCGGCACCGGATGGGCCGACATCGTGGAGACGGCGCTCGAGGTCAAGGCCGTCCTCGACGAGCTCGGCCTGATCGGCTGGCCGAAGACCAGCGGCAGCAAGGGCATCCACATCTACGTCCGCGTCCCGCCCGAGCACGGCTTCACCACGGCCCGCCGGGCCGCGCTGGCGCTGGGCCGCGAGGTCGAACGCCGGCGTCCCGAGCTCGTCACCACCGCCTGGTGGAAGGAGGAGCGCGGCGAGCGGGTCTTCGTCGACTACAACCGAATGGCGCGCGACCAGACCATCGCGTCGGCGTACAGCGTGCGGGCCCGCCCGACAGCGACGGTTTCGGCCCCCCTGACGTGGGACGAGGTGCCGTCCGCCGAGATCGAGGACTTCACCATCGCCACCATGCCCGCCCGGTTCGCCGCGCTCGGCGACGTCCACGCCGGGATGGACGAGCCGGAGGCCATCGGGTCCCTCGAACCGTTGCTGGAGCTGGCCGACCGGGACGAGCGCGACCACGGGCTCGGCGATGCGCCGTACCCGCCGCAATTCCCGAAGATGCCGGGGGAGCCGAAGCGGGTGCAGCCGAGCCGGGCCAGGAAAGCCGCTGCCGAACAATGACCAACGCTCGGACGCGGCCGGGCTGCGGCGCGGCGCTCAGCGAACCGGTGTGAAGGCCGGACTCATCCGCAGAACCCGGGCCGGCTGATCGAAGCCGATGTAGAGCTGGTTGGTGGACGGCCTCACCGACAATCCTTCGCTTTCGCGAGCGACAGGCACCGGAATGGTCTTCAGGATGCTGCCCGTAGCGGAGAACACGGTGATCCGATTGCGCACCGGCGCCTTGAGGCTGGTCAACAGCAGGATCTGGCCGCCCACGACTTCGAGCCCTTGCGTAATTCCCTCGTCGGGGATGGGCACCCTGCGCAGCACCTTTCCGGTCATCGAGGCGAACACCATGGTGTAGGGGCCGCCCGTGTTGCCGGTCACGACAACCAGCTGATCCTTGCCGTTGTCGACCGCTGCCACCGACCCGTAAGCCATCGCAATGGGAATGCGGCGGATGACGGCGGGCGTCGCAAGACGCATGTCCACGACGGCGATTCCGGTCGGCGCCAAGCTGCTGTTGGTGACATACAGATTCTTGTCAGCATTGCGGTAGCTGATTTCATTCGTGTGACCGGTACGCAGCACACCACTGCGTTTGACCAGCTTTCCGGAGTCGTCGTAGGCCACGATTCGCCCGTTACCGGAGCCCAGGTCGAACCCGACGTAGTGCACGCCCAGGCTCTGGGCCAGCCCTTCCTGATCTTCGCTGGTCGAGATAGTGAATTGCTGGCTGAAGGTGTACGCCGTCGCAGCATCGGCGCTCGCGGGAGCGATCAAGGAGACCACCAGTCCTGCGGCGGCCAATCCGACGAGCTTGCGTCTGCGCGTCGCGCCGCCTTCTTTGCGTTTTACGAGCTGGGAACGGAGCATCCCTTCAGGCTGTAGGAAGGTGAACGGCCAGGCAGCTGAATAGCGTGTGATCTGGCTTGCAGAAAGTCCGGCGTGTGGTCTCGACCGGGCTCATCGTCACCGTGCCTGCGCCCCGTATGGCGAGAGGAAGCGTCCCTCTCCGGAGCTGGCCGAGTCACGGAGAGGAACGTCCCACGCTTTCTATGTCCGGACGGGAGGGTGACTAATCCCACGCCACCC
The DNA here is from genome assembly GCA_965199805.1 of Frankiaceae bacterium. Classification (GTDB taxonomy): domain Bacteria; phylum Actinomycetota; class Actinomycetes; order Frankiales; family Frankiaceae; genus DATAZK01. Next base: position 307,261 of record CBDATO010000003.1, read on the forward strand.
CGCCGCCGGGGTCAGAAGGCCCCGCGGCTTTTCAGGACGGCAGCCGGGGTGTGCGCCAGGATCCGCAGGTCCCACCAGAGCGACCAGGAGCTGACGTACACCGTGTCGAGGTGGCGCAGGTCCTCGTAGCTCAGCTCGGACCGTCCGCTGACCTGCCACAGACCGGTCATGCCGGGCAGCACCTCGTAGCGCCGCGCAGCGGAACCGTCGATCTGGGCGGCCTCGGACGGCACGAACGGCCGCGGCCCGACCAGCGACATGTCGCCCTTGAGCACGTTGAAGAGCTGGGGGAGCTCGTCGATGCTCGTCTTGCGCAGGAAGGCACCGACCTTCGTGATGCGTGGGTCGGCCTGCATCTTGAAGAGCGGCCCGTCGACCTCGTTGGTCTCCATCAGGTCGGCGCGCACCTCCTCGGCGTTGGTGCGCATGCTGCGGAACTTGTAGATGTGGAAGATCTGGCCGCGCCGGCCCCACCGCGGCTGCCGGAAGAAGACCGGGCCGGGGGAGGTGGCCTTGATGGCGATCGCAGCGGGGATGAAGATCGGCGCGAGGCACAGCAGGATGATCGACGACAGGATCAGGTCGAGCGTGCGCTTGGTGGCCCGGGCCGACGTCGACAGCTGTGCCGGCGCGACGTGCAGCAGCGGGATGCCGTAGATCTCCTCGAGCGCCGAACGCCACGAGAGCATCTCGAACATGCGGGGCACCACGGAGACGCCGACCCGACCACGCAGCTCGCGCAGGTTGGACAGGGTCTCGGTGGACGGGGTCCGGGAGAACGCGACCAGCACCTGATCGACCCGGTGCTCGTCGACCAGCGCGACGAGGTTGCTGCTCGGGCCGAGCACGTCCTCGCCGGGGGCCGGGTCGTCGTCCGCGAGACCGACGACCTCGATCGACTCGACGCGTGACAGCCGGTCGCCGACCCGCTTGGCGACCTTGCCGGAGCCGACGATCAGCACCCGGGTGGATTGGGCCCGGCCCGGCAGCGGGATCGCCTTGGCGATGCGCCGGCTGATGGGCACCAGGATGACGCTGGGCGCGAGGATCGCGAGCGCGGCACCCAGCGAGATGTGCTCGCCGAAGAGGTTCGCGAGCCCGATGAGCAGCAGGGTGCCGGTGGGGAAGCCGAAGACGACGGCGCGCGACCCGGAGCCGGACTTCGGGAGCAGCTGCTGGCGTTCGCTGCGGTAGGCGCCGTGCACCAGCAGGACGATCAGGGTCGTGACGGCGGCGAGCGTGCCGACCGCCATCTGCGCATCCGTGGCGCGGGCGTTCAGCGTGCCGAACGAACGGGCGAGCGCGATGCCGGCGAGCGCCGAAAGCGAGGCGGCGATGAGGTCCGAGACGACCAGCGCAGCCCGTTCGACGATCGCCCCGCGCCGCCGAGCGGGCTCGTGGGTCTCGCCGAGCGCCTTGACGACGGCATCCGCAACCGGATCGGAGTCCGCCGCCGCCCGCGAGTTCGGCAGGGCGGGCGGCAGGGAGTCGCGAGGCGCGCCCTCGAAAAGACGCGGCTCAGTAAAGACCTTCATTCTCCCCCGTCTCGCCTCAGGACCAGTTGGGTCATCGGCTCCTACGCGTGAAACCTTGACCCGCCCGTCCTCCGGTCCTCCCACGGTCTGAGAACCCACCTCACAAGCTTTTCGACGTCGATGACCGACTCCCTGTCCCCAACGTGTCATTGGGTGACAGTGCGTGCATGGATGGTGACCGGCGAGTCATGCTTCGGCTACCGAAACACCCACCGACCGGTCCCGACCGGCATCCGGCGCAGCCCCGGAATGGTCCGATGTCAGCCGCGCGACCGCCCGCATCTTGTTGAGCGCATCCAGAGCGGCCACCTTGTACGTCTCGCTGAGGGTCGGGTAGTTGAAGACCGCGTCGACGAGGTAGTCGATCGTGCCTCCGGTCGCCATGATCGCCTGGCCGATGTGCACGAGCTCGGTGGCGTTCGTGCCAAACAGGTGCACGCCCAGCAGCTTGCGGGTCTCCGGCGAGACCAGCAGCTTGAGCATCCCGTACGAGTCACCGACGATCGCCCCGCGGGCGAGCTCCCGGTAGCGCGAGATGCCCACCTCGTACGGCACCGCCGACTCGGTCAGCTGGCTCTCCGTACGGCCGACGTACGAGATCTCCGGGATCGTGTAGATCCCGATCGGCTGCAGCTCGGTGGACAGCTGGGTGACGGGTTCGCCGAAGGCGGCGTGGGCGGCGAGCCGGCCCTGCTCCATCGAGGTGGAGGCGAGGGCGGGGAAGCCGATGACGTCGCCTACCGCATAGATGTGCGGCACCGCGGTGCGGTAGCAGTCGTCGACGGCGATCCGTCCGCGGTCGTCGGCCGACAGACCGGCCTTCTCGAGGTCCAGCGCCTCGGTGACCCCCTGGCGGCCGGCGGAGTACATCACCAGCTCGGCCGGGATGCGCTTGCCGCTTCTCAGGGTGGTGAGCGCGCCGGTGTCGGTGAGCTGCACGGAGTCGACGGTCTCGTCGAAGCGGAAGCTCACCGACAGGTCGCGCAGGTGGAACTTGAGCGCCTCCACGACCTCCGAGTCGGCGAAGTCGATCATGCTCGGCCGGCGTTCGACCACGGTGACGCGGGTGCCGAGCGCGGCGAACATGGAGGCGTACTCGATCCCGATGATCCCGGCGCCGACGACGACCATCGAGCCGGGCAGCTGCTCGAGGCCGAGGATCCCGTCCGAGTCGACGACCCGCCGCCCGTCGAACTCGATCTCCGCCGGGCGCGCCGGCCGCGTGCCGGTAGCGAGCACGATCTGCTCCGCGGTGACCTGGACCTCCTGGTCGGTCGCCGGGTCGGTCACCAGCATCGTGTGCGGGTCGAGGAACGAGGCGGTGCCCTGCAGGAGGCGCACGTGGTTGCGGTGCAGCTGGGTGCGTACGACGTCCGCCTCGCGGGCGATGACGTGCTCGGTGCGCGCCGTCAGGTCGGACATCGTGATGTCGTCCTTGACCTGGTAGCTGGCGCCGTACAGCTCGCGCTGATTCATCCCCGTGAGGTAGATGACGGCTTCGCGCAACGTCTTCGACGGGATGGTGCCCGTGTTGACGCACACACCGCCGACCATGCCCTTGCGGTCGACCACGGCCACGCTCCGGCCCAGCTTGGACGCGGCGATCGCCGCCCGCTGACCACCCGGGCCGCTGCCGACCACGAGCAGGTCGTAGTCATGAGCCGTTCTCGGTGGTGTCACGCGTGGCCTCTCGATCGGTTGCTGTCGGCCATTGTCCCCGGTGTTGTCGGTGGGAACGGCCAAGATGGGGGCATGCAGCTGCCCGTCATGCCGCCGGTCGCCCCCATGCTCGCCAAGTCCGTCGCGGCCATCCCCGCGGGAGCGCATTACGAACCGAAGTGGGACGGCTTCCGCTCCATCATCTTCCGTGACGGTGACGACGTGGAGATCGGCAGCCGTAACGAGAAGCCGATGACGCGGTACTTCCCCGAGGTCGTCGAGGCGGTGAAGGCCCAGCTTCCCGAGCGGTGCGTGGTCGACGGCGAGATCGTCATCGCCACCGGCGACGGGCTGGACTTCGAGGCCCTGCAGCAGCGCATCCACCCGGCCGCCTCGCGGGTGAAGCTGCTCGCGGCGCAGACGCCCGCGTCCTTCATCGCCTTCGACCTGCTGGCGCTGGGGGACGACGACCTGACGGGGCTGCCGTTCGAGGAGCGCCGCCGCCGGCTCGAGGAGGCCATGCGTACGAGCGCCGCTCCCGTGCACCTGACCCCGGCCACCACCGACCCGGCCGTCGCAGAGCAGTGGTTCACCATCTTCGAGGGCGCCGGGCTCGACGGCGTGATGGCGAAGCCGCTGCAGGGCACCTACCAGCCCGACAAGCGCGTCATGTTCAAGATCAAGCACGTCCGCACCGCGGACTGCGTCGTCGCCGGATACAGGGTGCACAAGAGCGGCGCCGACGCGGTGGGCTCGCTGCTGCTCGGCCTCTACGGGGACGACGGCACGATCGCCTCCGTGGGCGTGATCGGGGCCTTCCCCATGGCGCGCCGCCGGGAGCTGATGACCGAGCTCGCGCCGCTGGTGACGACGTTCGATGATCACCCTTGGGCATGGGCGGCACAAGAAGCTGGGACCCGGACGCCGCAGGAGGGCGCCGGATCGCGTTGGAACGCCGGCAAGGACCTGTCGTTCGTGCCGCTGCGCCCGGAGCTCGTCGTCGAGGTGCGTTACGACCACATGGAGGGCCGCCGCTTCCGGCACACCACCCAGTTCGAGCGGTGGCGGCCCGACCGCGAGCCGCAGTCATGCACCTACGAGCAGCTGGAACGCCCGGTGCCCTTCGCGCTCGGCGACATCGTGCCCGGTCTCGGACCCGCCTGAGCCGGTGGCGTCGCTCGCCGAGCGCCGGCCGGAGCTGGATGCCGCCGACCTGATCGCGGGTCTGGTCCCGCCGCCCCTGTTCGCCGCCGCGGACTTCCGCGGCTACCGTCCCGACCCCGGCTTCCCGTCGCAGCAGGACGCCAGCTCGGCCGCGGCCCGGTTCGCCTCGGCGGCCGCGGAGCGGCCGACGCGTCCGCGGCTCCTCGGTCGCAAGCGGCCGTCGTCGCCACCTGGCCTGTACCTGGACGGAGGCTTCGGGGTCGGCAAGACCCACCTGCTCGCCGCGCTCTGGCACGCCGCACCGGGTCCGAAGGCGTACGCCACCTTCGTCGAGCTCACCTCGGCGACCGGGGTGCTCGGGATGAACGCCATGGTGGAGGCGCTCGGCGGCTACCGGCTGCTCGCCGTCGACGAGTTCGAGCTCGACGACCCGGGCGACACGGTGCTCGTCTCGACCCTGCTCGGGCGCCTCGTAGGGCGGGGGGTGCGCATCGCCGCCACCAGCAACACCCAGCCCGAGGAGCTGGGCGAGGGTCGGTTCGCCGCCGCCGACTTCCGCCGCGAGATCCAGGGCCTCACCGCGCATTTCGAGGTGGTGCGGGTCGACGGGGTCGACTTCCGCCGCCGCGGGGGAGCGCAGGCCGCCCCCGCCCGGGCGGTCTACGGCGTACGCCGGGCCGCGGAGACCACGCCAGGCGCGACGCTCGACGACCTCGCGGTCCTGCTGCAGGCGCTGACGCAGCTGCACCCCTCGCGTTACGGCCGGCTCGTCGACGGCGTGACCCTTGTCGGCCTCACCGGGATGCGGGAGGTGACCGACCAGGCCGACGCGCTGCGGCTGGTCGTGCTCGTCGACCGGCTCTACGACCGGGGGATCCCGATCGCGTACGCGGGCACCGACCTGGGCAGCGCCGACGGGCAGCCGTTCAGCGCCGACATGCTCCGGGGGCCACACCGCAAGAAGTACCAGCGGGCGGCCTCCCGGCTCGCTGAGCTCACCCGCTCGGCACCGCCCGCCTGAACGACCGCCCGCCTAAACGACAGCCGGCCTGACCGTCAGACGGGCCGCAGGATCACCACGGACTCGCCGGGCAGCTCCAGGCCCGCGCCGGCTGCGCGAACCGCTTCCGGGTCGGACGCCAGCACGATCTCCCCGGAGACGGGGAGCACCTGGGCCTCGGCCGCGAGGTTGACCGCGACGGTGAGCCGGTGCTGCGTGCCGCGGGTGACCGCGAACCACCGGGCGTCCTCGTCGTACGCGAACGCGGCCCGGCCGAGCTGCAGCCCGGCGAGCGCGGGCTCGGAACGGCGCAGGGCGATGAGCGAGCGGTTCCAGGCGATGAGCCGGCGTCCCCGCTCGGTCGTCGCCTCCGACCAGTCCAGCTTCGAGTCCTCGAAGGTCGCCGGCGCCTGCGGATCGGGCACGTCGACGGCGGCCCAGCCGTGCCCGGCGAACTCGCGCCGCCTGCCCTCGCTGACCGCCTTGCCGAGCTCGGCCGCGTGATCGGAGAAGAACGCCCAGGGCGTACGCGCGCCCCACTCCTCACCCATGAAGAACATCGGGGTGAATCGCGACAGCAGCAGCAGCGCCGCTCCTGCCTGCAGCAGCCCGTCCGACAGTGTGACGGCGGCCCGGTCGCCGACGGCGCGGTTGCCGATCTGGTCGTGGTCCTGCAGGTAGGCGACGAACTGCGGGGCGAGCACCCCGTCGGGGCGGCGGCCGTGCGAGCGGCCGCGGAAGCTCGACCAGCCCCCGTCGTGCACGAAGCCCTGGTCCAGCGCCTTGGCCAGCACCGGCAGGGAGCCGAAGTCGGAGTAGTAGCCCTGGCGCTCGCCGGACAGCGTGGCCCACAGCGAGTGGTGGATGTCGTCGCACCACTGGGCCTGCAACCCGTAGCCACCCGCGAGCGGCGGCCGGATCAGCTTCGGGTCGTTGAGGTCGCTCTCGGCCACCAGGAAGAACGGCCGGCGCTCGGCGGCGCCCAGCGCGTCGACCGCACCGGCGAGCTCCTCGAGCACGTGCACGGCCCGGTCGTCCTTCAGCGCATGAACGGCGTCGAGGCGCAGCCCGTCGCAGTGGTAGTCGCGCAGCCACATCAGGGCGTTGTCGACGATGAAGCGGCGGACCTCGTCCGAGCCCTCCGCGTCCAGGTTGACCGCGGAACCCCACGGGGTGCTGTGGGTCTCGGTGAAGTACGGGCCGAAACGGGACAGGTAGTTGCCGGCCGGGCCGAGGTGGTTGTAGACGACGTCCATGACCACGCCGAGCCCGCGCTGGTGGCAGGCATCGACGAAGCGCTTGAGTCCGTCCGGGCCGCCGTACGGCTCGTACACCGTGTAGAGGTCGACCCCGTCGTAGCCCCACCCGCGCGTGCCGTCGAAGGCGTTGCAGGGGAGCAGCTCCACGACGTCGACCCCGAGGTCGACGAGGTGCTCGAGGTGGGTGACCGCCGCGTCGAACGTGCCCTCGGGGGTGAAGGTGCCGACGTGCAGCTCGTACATCACGGCGCCCGCGTACGGGATGCCCCGCCAGCTCACGTCGTGCCAGCTGAAGCGGCTGTGGTCGTACACCCGCGACGGCGCGTGCACGCCCTGCGGCTGCCAGGCCGACCGCGGGTCGGGGGTCGGGTCGCCGCTGTCGACGCGGAACGCGTAGTCGCTGCCGTGCGCGGCCTCCGGCACGTCGAGGACCCACCAGCCCGACGTCGCGCCCGCTCCGGCGAGCGGGGCGGACGGCTGCATCGCGTGCTCCCGGCCGTCGACCACGACCCCGACCGTCTCGGCTGCCGGGGCCCACACCTCGAAACGGCTCATGAGGACGGCCTACCGGTCAGCGTCGCTCCCATGCGTCCTCGGCCTTCGTCAGAGCTTCGATCTCAGGCGGCAGCTTGCCCGACAGCAGGTCGCCGATGGTGACGGCCTCGAGCACCGACCGCAGGCTGGCGCGGACGGCGATCCACACGTCGCGCAGCCGCGCCGCCGGGCCGGGGTAGCTGACGTCCTCGGGCTTGGCGTCCTGCACGCTCGCCAGCGGCCCGTCCACCGCCCGCATCACGTCGGCCACGGTGATCGAGTACGGGTCGCGGTCGAGCAGGTAACCGCCGGCCGGCCCGCGCTGGCTGCGCACCAGCCCGGCGCGGCGCAGCTCACCGAGGATGCCCAGCAGGAACTTCAGCGGGACGGACTGGGCCTTCGAGATCGACTCGGCCGTCACGGATTCCCCGCTGCGGGCTGCCAACTCGGTCAGCGCGCGGACGGCGTAATCGGCGCGTGCGGAGACTCTCACGCGATCATTCTCCCGCAGCGCTGCTGTGCAGCAGCAGTGCGACAGGGAAGTCACGCAGCAATTTCAGGAGGTAGGCGTTGGCTTCGGACGCCGTGGCGCCCCCGTGACGACGGCCGGTGAAGACATCGGTCCAGCTGCCGGTGGGCAACGTGATGGCCGTGTCCTTCCAGCCGCCGCTCTGTCGCAGGCCCAGGACGAGGCGGGGCACCACCACGGCGATGCTGCCCGTCGGCGTGCTCCGGGTGAAGGCGACGACGTGCTCGGCGGCCGCCCCGCTCACCGGCAGCGGCGCGTAGTCGGCTGCCGCACCGAAGAGCTCGGGATGGTCGCGGCGCAGGCGCAGCGCAGCCCGTACGAGGTGCAGCTTCGCCGCCCCGCCGTCGTCGACCTTGGGTACGGCAGCACCGGGCCTGGCCAGCGCGGAGGCCAGCATGGCGCGGCGGCCGAAGTCCACAGGACGCCGGTTGTCCGGGTCGACCAGCGACAGGTCCCACAGCTCGCTGCCCTGGTAGGTGTCGGGCACGCCCGGCATCGTCAGCTGCACGAGCTTCTGCGCCAGCGCGTTGACCCGGCCCGGCTCGAGCAGGCTGTCCACGTACTCCTCGACCGCGGCCAGCAGCGTGCGGTCGCCGACGACGCCGTTGACGTACGTCTGCACCGCCTCGTCGTACGCCTCGTCGGGCGCGGTCCACGAGGTGTGCAGCTTCGCCTCGCGGGTCGCCTTCTCCATGTACGCGCCGAGCCGCTCGGCGTCGATCGGATAGGCACCGACCAGTGTCTGCAGGACGAAGTACTGGTCCGCCGGGTCCGGACCGGCCGGCCCGGTGTACTTCGCGGCGGCCTTCATCAACCGGGCCGACGTACGCGCCCAGCGGCGGTGGTCCTCCGACAACAGGACCAGCCGGGCGCGTACGTCCTCGGCCCGCTTGGTGTCGTGGGTCGACAGCGTGGTCATGGTGGCCGGCCACGTCCGGTGCCGGGCGGCCGCCTCGGCGTGGAAGGCGGCGACCGACGTGGCGAAGTGGCCCGGGTCGCCTCCGACCTCGTTCAGCGCGAGCAGCCGGCCGTAACGGTAGAAGGCGGTGTCCTCGACGCCCTTGGCCATCGCCGGGCCGCAGGTCTGCTGGAAGCGCGTGACGAGCTCGTCGGGGCCGGACAGCACGAGCGCGGCGACGGCGGACAGCTCCTCGGCGCGGTCGGGAAGCTGGCCGATGGCTCGCTCGCGTGCCTGGTCGACGGTGCGTACGGCGGCTGCCGACGGTCGCTGTCCACCGCGTACGTAGGCGCGGTAGACGTCGAACTGGGTGAGCAGCTCGACGAGAGCAGCCCGCAGGCCGGCGCGGGTCAGGTCGCGGTACTGCGGCCGGTCCCACGCCGCGCGCACCAGCAGCTCGGTGAGACGGTCGATCTCCGGCACCAGCACGTGGCCCAGGGCGTGCCGCTTCGCCTCGGCGGCGACGATCGGCCAGCGCTGGGGATGCTCGCTGACCTCGTCGTAGAGGACGGTGAGCGGCTCCTCGCCGGCCGGGTCGACGAACAGCCCCATGATCAGGTTGAGCGCGTCGTAGCCGGAGGTGCCGTTGCACGCCCACTCGGTGGGCAGCGGCTCGCCGAGCTCGAGGATCTTCTCGACCACGATCCAGCAGCTCCGCGCCGCCTCGGACAGCCGCGCGAGGTAGCCCTGCGGGTCGGCGAGGCCGTCGGGGTGGTCGACCCGGAGCCCGGAGACCGTGCCGTCGGCGACGGAGGCGAGGATGCGCTGGTGGGTGGCCGCGAAGACGTCTGGCCGCTCGACGCGGAGCCCGGCGAGGGTGGTGACGTCGAAGAACCGGCGGTAGTTGAGCTCCGCGCCGCCCACCGTCCAGTGACAGAGCCGCCAGTGCTGGGCGGCGAGCAGCTGGGGGAGCGGCAGGTCCTCGGTGCCCTCGGCCACCGGCAGGACGTGCTCGTAGTAGCGCACGACCGGGCCGTCGGGCCCGTCGGGGTCCAGCGTGACCTCGCGCGACTCGACGCAGGCGTGCAGCGAGTCGCCGAGGACCGGGACGAGCACCTTGCCGGGGTTGTCGCGGCTGTGCCAGTCGATGTCGAACCAGTCGGCGTAAGGCGAGCTCGGCCCGTCGCGAAGGACGTGCCACCACGCCTGGTTGTCGGACTCCGGCGCCGCGACCGACCCGTGGTTGGGCACGATGTCCAGCACGATGCCGATGCCGTACTCCCGGCACGTCGCCGACAGCCGGGCCAGCGCGTCCTCGCCGCCGAGTTCGGCGTTCACCACACCGTGGTCGGTGACGTCGTAGCCGTGCCGGCTGCCGGGGGAGGCCTGCAACCAGGGGCTGCAGTACAGATGGGAGACGCCGAGGTCGGCCAGGTAGGGCACGATGTCGGCGGCCGCGTCGAGACCGAAGTCCGGCGTCAGCTGCACCCGGTAGGTGGAGGTCAGGGCGGGCTGCGGGGCTGGCTGTTCAGGCATCTCGTCCGGTCCGGTCAGTACTGGCGACGCAGGATGAGGATGGCCCGCGCGTCGACGGTCACCGCGGCCTCCGCCTTCGTCGGCGGCTCGTCCATGTGGTCGGCCAGGGCTCGGAGGTGCTGATCGCCACCTCCCACGACTCGCCGTACTCCGCGGACGGGATGGTGAAGTCGACCGGCTCGTAATGGGCGTTGAACAGCAGCAGGAACGAGTCGTCGGTCACCCGGTTGCCCCGGGCGTCGGGGTCGGGGATGGCCGCCCCGTTCAGGAAGACGCCGAGCGTGCGCGCCCAGCCCTGGTCCCAGTCCTCCTGGCTCATCACGTCACCGTTGGTGTTCAGCCACACGATGTCGTCGAGGCCGCCCGACCCGCGGAAGGTCCGGCCCTGGAAGTAGCGCCGCCGGTGGAAGACCGGGTGCTCCCGGCGCAGCCGCGCCAGCTTGTGCGTGAACTCGAGCAGCACGGCGTTCTCGCGGACGTCGCGCCAGTCCACCCAGGAGATCTCGTTGTCCTGGCAGTAGGCGTTGTTGTTGCCGCCCTGGGTGCGGCCCATCTCGTCACCGGCGACGATCATCGGGACACCCTGCGACAGGATCAGCGTCGTCAGGAAGTTGCGCTTCTGCTGCTCGCGCAACGCCACGATGTCGAGGTCGTCGGTCGGCCCCTCGACCCCGCAGTTCCACGACCGGTTGTGGCTCTCGCCGTCGTTGTTGTCCTCGCCGTTCGCCTCGTTGTGCTTGTCGTTGTAGCTGACGAGGTCGTGGAGGGTGAAGCCGTCGTGCGCCGTGACGAAGTTGATCGACGCGTACGGCTTGCGGCCGTTGCCTTCGTAGAGGTCGGAGGAGCCGGTGAGCCGCTGGGCGAACTCGCCGATGGTCGAGCCCTCGCCGCGCCAGAAGTCGCGGACGGTGTCGCGGTACTTGCCGTTCCACTCCGTCCAGAGAGCCGGGAAGTTGCCGACCTGGTAGCCGCCCTCCCCGACGTCCCACGGCTCGGCGATCAGCTTGACCCGCGAGACGACCGGGTCCTGCTGGACGAGGTCGAAGAACACGGAGAGCCGGTCGACGTCGTAGAACTCACGGGCCAGGGTCGACGCGAGGTCGAAGCGGAAGCCGTCGACGTGCATCTCGGTCACCCAGTAGCGCAGCGAGTCCATGATCAGCTGCAGCGCGTGCGGGTGGCGCACGTTGAGCGAGTTGCCGGTGCCGGTGTAGTCCATGTAGTACTGCAGGTCGTTCTCGACGAGCCGGTAGTACGCCGCGTTGTCGATCCCGCGCATGCTCAGCATCGGCCCGAGGTGGTTGCCCTCGGCGGTGTGGTTGTAGACCACGTCGAGGATGACCTCGATGCCGGCCTCGTGCAGGGCCTTCACCATCCCCTTGAACTCCTGCACCTGCTGGCCGCGCTGGCCGGCGGACGCGTAGGCGTTGTTGGGCGCGAAGAAGCCGATGGTGTTGTAGCCCCAGTAGTTGCGGAGCTCCTTCTTGACCAGGTACTCGTCCTGGATGAACTGGTGCACCGGCATCAGCTCGATCGCCGTGACCCCGAGCTTCAGCAGGTGCTCGATGATCGCCGGGTGGCCGATCGCGGCGTACGTGCCGCGGATCTCCTCCGGGATGCTGGGGTGGGAGATCGTGAGGCCGCGTACGTGCGCCTCGTAGATGAGGCTCTCGTTGTACGGCGTGCGCGGCGCCCGGTCGCTGTCCCAGTCGAAGAACGGGCTGATGACCACGGACTTCGGCATCTGCTTGGCGGAGTCGGCGTTGTTGCGTTTGCTCGGGTCGTTGAACCGGTACGGGAAGACGGCCGGGCTCCAGCGCACCTCGCCGTCCACCGCCTTGCTGTACGGGTCGAGCAGCAGCTTCTGCGGATTGCACCGCAGGCCGCGCTCGGGCTCGTACGGCCCGGTGACCCGGTAGCCGTAGCGCTGGCCGGGGACGATGTTGGGCAGGTACGCGTGCCAGACGAACGCGTCGACCTCACGGAGCGCGATGCGGGACTCGACACCGCGGTCGTCGAACAGGCACAGCTCGACGGACTCGGCGACCTCGGTGAAGAGGGCGAAGTTCGTACCGGAGCCGTCGTAGGTCGCGCCGAGGGGATACGGGGAGCCGGGCCAAATCTGCATAGTGCTGTCGCCGTGCCCTTTCGGGCCGGGACCGAACCCGACCGCTCTGTTCGTTGATCTGCTGTTGACCCGCTCGCCGCAGCGGCTATTCGCCGGCCGCTCCGGTGGCGGGTTCGACGGGCCCGGGCGGCCGGTGCTGGCAGTCGCAGGACTGCCTGCCCACGCAGTGCCCGTGGTCCTGCTCGCAGCAGGCGGCGCAGATGAAGCTGCAGGCTGCCCGCGAGCCCGACCGGTGATACCGCACGAGCCGATGATGCCTGACCGGCGTCGTCAGCCGGGACGTCACCCGATCAGGTGAACCTGGCCGCAGCAGCCCGGAAATGACGCGAGTGTCATTCTTGGCATTGCAGCTCAGTAGGGGTCTGTGATTCACTGCCGTTGATCGCTGATCGGTTCGACAGCTCCAACGAGGCCGCAGGGGAAGGCGTCCCTCGTCTTGGAGGTCGGTCATGAGCGATGCGTTGTGCTGGTCGGGCGCTGGTCTGGTACCGGGTGTCCTGACCATCTTGTCCTGCCCGTCACCGCTCTGCCCTCATGTGGAGTTCGCGGCGGCAGGAGTTCTCGGCGTGCCTGCGCCGCTCGAGTGGAGCGCTCAGCCGGCGCGCCCTGGAATGGCTTACGCCGCTCTGGAGTGGCGCGCGCCCGCCGGCACCGCCGGCCGGTTGGCGAGCCGTCTCCGCGGCCTGGGCAGCCTCGCGTTCGAAGTCGTGGAGGGGCCCGCGGCCGGGTGTGACGCGAGCCGCTACTCCTACACCCCTGAGCTCGGGCTCTTCCACGGCTCCGTGAACGCCGCCGGTGACCTCGTCATCGGCGAGGAGGAGATCCGCGCCCTGCTCGCCCGGACGACCGGTCGCGTGCAGCTGGCCCGCGGTCTCGGTGAGCTCCTCGGCGAGGACTGGGACGACGCCCTCGAGGCGCTGCGCCAGGGCGGCGACGGCGCCCCGGTCACCTGGCTCAAGCGCACGGGCTGATCTCGGGGGCGGTACGCCGCCTCCTCACTGCACTGATGCCCGCTGCGCGTCCTGCGGGTGTCGGTTGCAGCACATTTGGCGCCGCGACGCCTGTCGTGCCTTGACCTGTGGGCACGACCCGCTCACGATCGCTGCTGGTTCGCCGATGACAGGCCCGACGAGGGACTCGGTCGTTCCCGTACAGCGACGAACGCGTCGGGGCACAGTGCCCGGGCGGGCGACTCGGAAGTAGCTCGATGACGTCCGCCGGCTCGCGCCGACGAATGTGAAGTGGGCTACAGCGGGCACAACCTCGCAATCCTCGTTGTTCGTGTGGGCGCAAGGAGAGCTTTCCTGCGGTCGCGTCGGCGCACAGCAAATCGATGTCGCGGTGACGCGGAGCACATGCAAACGAGGAGAAGTAGTGGCGACTGATTACGACACGCCGCGCTCGGTCGAGGGCGAGGAGGACCAAGAGCAGAGCCTGGAGGCCCTCAAGGCCCGCCGCGCGGAAGCGGCTGCGGATCTCGGCGACGACGCCGACCCGTTCGAGGCCGAGCTCGACCTGCCCGGCGCAGACCTGTCCACCGAGGAGCTCACCGTCCGGGTGCTGCCGCGCCAGGCCGACGAGTTCACGTGCAAGAGCTGCTTCCTGGTGCACCACCGCAGCCAGCTGGCTGACGAGCGCACCATGGTCTGCACCGACTGCGCAGCTTGACGAGTACGACCTGACAAATACGACCCAGCTCCGCTGAACGACTGATCCGGGCGGGCCCGGCGCGCCGACGCGTGCCGCCCTCGCCCGGCTTCTACGGTCGGAGCATGTCCGGCCGTTACGACACCGACGTCCTCGCCGGTGGCCCACCCCGCCCTGCCCGCGTGCCTGAAGTGCCGGCGGAGCCCGGCCTGGTGGTCGAGGACGCCGACAGCGGCTGGTGCGGCGCGGTGGTCGAGATCGGCAAGGATCTCGTCCTGCTCGAGGATCGCCACGGCAAGCGGCGCGCCTTCGCGCTCGAGCCGGCCGCCTTCCGCTTCGAGGGACGGCTGTGCACCCTCACGAAGCCGGTGCGCCGGCAGGCCGCGCTGCCCGGCGGCCAGGCGCGCACCGCATCGGGCTCCACCGCCGTGCGCTACGCCTCGGCCCGGGTGGCCCAGGCCAGCCGGCTGTACGTGGAGGGCGTCCACGACGCCGCGCTGATCGAGCGCGTGTGGGGTGACGACCTGCGCGTCGAGGGGGTCGTCGTCGAGCCCATCAGCGGCGTCGACCACCTCCCGGCAGCCGTACGCGAGTTCCGCCCCGGTCCCGGCCGCCATCTCGGGGTCCTGGTGGACCACCTGGTGCCGGGCAGCAAGGAGGCCGCGGTGGCGGCGGAGGTGCGCGGCTCGTACGTCATGGTCACGGGCCACCCCTACGTCGACGTCTGGCAGGCCGTGAAGCCCGCCTCCGTCGGGATCGAGGCCTGGCCCCACGTGCCAAGGGGGATCGAGTGGAAGGACGGCATCTGCGCCGCCCTCGGCTGGCCCGACCCGCAGACGGGCTGGCGCACGGTGCTCGCCGCCGTCAACTCCTTCAGCGACCTCGAGGTGCCGCTGCTCACCGCGGTCGAGCAGCTGATCGACTTCGTCACCGAGCCGGCGCGGGCCGCTCTCGAGGAGGGTTAGCCGCCGGGCTGGATAGGCTCGGCGCGGTTCGACGAAAGGAGCCGCGAGGCGCATGGCCGGTTACCCCGACGACCTCAAGTACACCGTCGAGCACGAGTGGGTGACCACCCCGTCCGGCGATGCCGTGGTGCGCATCGGGATCACCGGATACGCCCAGGAGGCGCTCGGCGACATCGTCTTCGTGTCCCTCCCCGAAGCCGGCACCGCCGTCGACGCGGGCCAGGCGCTGGGTGAGGTCGAGTCGACCAAGAGCGTCTCCGACATCTACGCCCCCGTCGCGGGGGAGGTCGTGGCGCGCAACGACGAGCTCGCGGCCAGCCCCGAGCTGATCAACACCGACCCGTACGGCTCCGGCTGGCTGCTCGAGATCAAGGTCACCGACGCCGCCGCGCTCGAGGGGCTCCTCGACGCGGGTGGGTACGAGGCGCACGTCGGCGGGTGACCGCGACGGGCTGACCACGACATAAGGTCTGGCGACAACAGCGGTACCTGACCGAGGGGAGCCGGGGCGTCGTGTTCTGTACGCGTTGTGGGCAGCAGAACCCACCTGATGCGCATTTCTGTGCAAGGTGCGGTCAGGAGCTGCTGCGACCGGGTGATCCGGTGAGTGGCGAGCGCCTCACGGAGACCACGACGCTGACGCTGGGGGCCGACCCGGCGGAGCCGGTCGACGACCACGGTGACGGGCTGCTGGACAGCGATGCCCGGGCCGCGGTGGAGGCGCTGCCGCCCGGCACGGCGCTCCTGGTGGTCAAGCGCGGCCCGAGCGCCGGCAGCCGCTTCATGCTCGACCGTGAGCTCACTACGGCCGGCCGGCATCCCGACAGCGACATCTTCCTGGACGACGTCACGGTCTCGCGGCGCCATGCCGAGTTCCGCCGGGCGACGGACGGGCACTTCAGCGTCTCCGACGTCGGCAGCCTCAACGGCACCTATCTGCAGCGTGACCGCATCGACGCGCCGGTGCAGCTGTCGAGCGGTGACGAGGTGCAGGTCGGCAAGTTCCGGCTGACGTTCTTCGCCGCGTCGCCGCAGCCGCTGTGAGTGCCGGCGCGCTGCCCGACCGGCCTGCTCAGCTGCGCCTCACCGACGACATGCTCGACGGGTCGGATCCGGAGTCGACCCCGGGCGCGGTGACGATCGGCGAGGTCCTGGCCGCGCTGAAGGACGAGTTCCCCGAGCTCACCATCAGCAAGATCCGCTACTACGAGCGTCAGGGCCTGCTGACCCCGGCCCGCAGCGCGGCGGGCTACCGCAAGTTCACCGGCCAGGACGTCGAGCGGCTTCGTTACGTGCTGCGGGCCGCCCGCGACCACTACCTGCCGTTGCGCGTCATCAGAGAGCGGCTGCTGGCCGCCGAGGAGCAGAACGCCCGGGCCCGAGCGGCGCTCACCGCCGACGGTCCGGACCCGGCGGACGAGCCGGATGCGGCCGACGGCGTCGAGGTCGACACCGCCTCGTCCGAGAGCGAGCCGACGATGGCCGAGGCCGCCCCGGAGGTCTCCGAGGTTCCGTCCTTCGTCGACGCTCCTTCCGAGGTGCCGGAGGCGTTCACCCTGGCGAGCAGCGGCGAGCGCCTCACCCGGCGCGACCTGCTCCGCGAGAGCGGGCTGACGGCCGAGCAGCTCAACGAGCTCGAGACGTACGGCCTCATCGCGGCGCGGGGCGCGAGCACCAGCTACGAGTCGGAGTCGCTCGTCATCGCGAAGATCGTCGAGGAGCTCAGCCGGTACGGCCTGCAGGCCCGCCACCTGCGTCCGGCCAAGGCGGCCGTCGACCGCGAGGTCGGTCTCATCGAGCAGGTGCTGAGCCCGCTGTTGCGGCAGGCGAGCCGTGACGGCCGGATCCGGGCGGAGCAGCAGGCCGGCGAGTACTTGGCGCTGTCGGTCCGGCTCCATGTGGCCTTGCTGGAGGCTGCGCTGCGAGCGGCCCTCACCTGACGCCAGGGGTTAGGGTCAATCGGTGAGGTCGGACACGGGTCCGGCCCGAGGGGCTCGTCTTCGTGACTACCCCGAGCAGCCCCAGGCAGGAGGTGTCGCCGTGCAGCGGTTGGACATCGTTGGCGTGCGCGTCGAGCTGCCCTCCAAGCAGCCGATCGTGCTGCTCCGCGAGGTCGGGGGAGAGCGTTACCTCCCGATCTTCATCGGCGCGGTCGAGGCCACGGCGATTGCGTTCGCGCAGGAGGGCATCGTCACGGCACGTCCGCTGACGCACGACCTCATGCGCGACACGTTGCGGGCGCTCGGCACCGAGCTGTCTCAGGTGACGATCAACGACCTGCAGAACGGCGTCTTCTTCGCCACCCTGCACTTCGGCAACGGGGTCGAGGTGTCCGCCCGGCCGTCCGACGCCATCGCTCTCGCGATGCGCATGGAGGTGCCGGTCTACGGCTCCGAGGCGGTGCTCGACGAAGCCGGCATCTCGGTGCCCGACGACGCGCCCGCGGATGACGACGGCGAGGTCGAACGCTTCCGTGAGTTCCTCGACCACGTGTCACCGGAGGACTTCAACACCGGTTCGTGATCATCTGGGTACGCTGTGTAGTTGATAGGGGTCGAGAGACGGCCTGACGGCGACACACCGGGAGTCATCCTTGAACGCGGTGACCCCGGCTCGTACGTTCGGTCTCCCGGCATCGAGCTGCGGTCCGCACCGCCTCGGCTGTCGTGCCGACAGTGGCATGAAGCGGACCACCGCTTCGCAGGAAGGCGGAAACCACGATGCAGTCAGGTGACCTGACCGTGTGTGCCGTTCCGTCGTTCCGCGAAGCAGACCTGAAGGCGGCCCGATGACCGATGCTCACCCGCTGAACGAGCAACCGGCGCTCTTCGACGTCCATGACCCCGCTGACGCCGACGACGTCGGTTACCTGGGGCGCACCGCGATGGAGGCCGCCGACATCACCTACCGGCAGTTGGACTACTGGGCCCGTACCGGCCTCGTGGTGCCCAGCGTCCGGGCGGCGAAGGGCTCGGGGTCGCAGCGGCTCTACAGCTTCCGCGACATCCTCGTGCTCAAGATGGTGAAGCGGCTGCTGTCGGTGGGCATCTCGCTGCCGAACGTCAAGGCGGCGATCAATTACCTGCGTGACCGCGGCGTCGACGACCTCGCGAGCGTCACGTTGATCAGTGACGGTGCGTCCGTCTACGAGATCACGTCCGCCGACGACCTCATCGACCTGCTGGCCGGGGGCCAAGGCGTCTTCGCGATCGCCGTCGGCCCGGTCGCCTCGGAGACGCGGGGTCGCCTGGCCACCCTGCCGTCCGAGCGGGTGGCGCAGGAGCGCGACGAGCTGGCCAAGCGCCGGCAGCGCAAGCGGGCCTCGGGCGACTGACCCTAGGGTCCGGCCCGCCGGTGCGACCCGTCTCCGGGTCGCACCGGCACGGGCCGGTCAGGCCGCGACGGGCTTCGGCAGCTCGGGCTCTCCCGGCTGGCAGCCGGAGGTCTCTCCCGGGCGGCAGCACGTACGCGCGCGGTGCGGTCCTACCACCGAGCGGTCCGGCAGCAGGGTTCCGGTGTCCTCGAAGAGGATGAGCCCGTTGCACAACAGGCTCCATCCCTGCTCGGGATGGCCGGAGACGACCCGGGCCGTCTCGCGACCGGGGTCCTGGGGTTCGGGGCAATGGGGCGAATGCGGGCACATGGCGTGCTCCTGCGTACTACTCGATACCTGTGGGAGATGGGCGCTCGAACGCGTGGGCCGGATTCGAGCGACTGCCGGTCGGTCTTCGGGACCGATGGCGAGTTGGTGGAGTGTTCCATCGGCTCGGGCCCGCTCCTACCTAACACGCTCGGCGCAGAAATTGTTGCACGCGCAAATCACGGAATGGTCACTGTGATTCAGCTGAGCGTCATCGCGGCGCCGGCGGCTGGTCAGGTCTTGCCGGAGCCCTCCTGGGCCTGGCCGAGCGTCTCGGTGTAGCCGATCCAGGTGGCCTGCTCGACGGGCCAGCCGTCGGCGCGCAGGGCGTCCACCACCGCGGGGTCGTCGTCCAGCACCATGGCGACGGTGCGGCGGCTGGCCAGGCGGCGCAGCTCGGCCCGCTTGACGATCCGGGCGGGCCGGCGATCGGCCCCGCGGCGCATGATCAACCGGCCGGCCGGCAGGCCCTGGGCGGCGAACCACTGCAGCGTCGTCTGCCGCAACGACTCGGGTCGCCCGGTCAGCCACATGATGTCGTGGGTGACGGCGAGCTGCTGCACGCGGGCCACGCCCTCGGGGATCGGGGGATCGTCGGCCGCGGCGGCGAAGAAGGCGTCCCAGTCCTTGCGCCCACCGTCCAGATGGGTGAGCCGGTGCCGGACGTCCGCCACGACCCCGTCGACGTCGATCACGGCGACCGGAAGGGGCTTCGCCGCCTGCGCGGATGCCGCCCCTGCGGGCGTCGCGTCCGGGGGAGCGGTGTCCGGGTCGGGCATACCCGGACGGTACGGTGCTGAGCAATGGACAGCGGCGGGGGCACCGGCAGGAACGACACGGACGACGCCGGGGGATCAGGTGGCCCGGCCGGTGACACCGGGGCCGTCCCCGAGACGCTCGACCTGCCTCTCGTCCTGCTCTCGCACCGCGGTCCGGTGACGTTCAACCGGGAGGGCGAGCGCCGTACGGCGACCAAGGGCAGCGGCGGCCTCGTCACGGCCCTGCTCGGGCTCGCGGAGCACCTGTCGGACGCCGTCTGGGTGTGCGCCGCGGCCAGCGACGAGGACGCCGTCGTCACCCGTGAGGCCGGCGACGCCGACGTCGACGTGGTCACCTCGCCCACGCCGCACCTGGCGGGAGCCGGTGAGGCCGACGACCCCGCCACCCCGACCATCTCCGTACGCATGATCGAGGTCGAGCCCGAGGCGCACGAGCAGTTCTACGCCGTGGTGTCGAACCCGATCCTCTGGTTCATCCAGCACGGCCTGTACGGCCTGACCTTCTCCCCGGTGCTCACCGCCGCCGAGCGGGTGGCCTTCGAGCAGGGTTACGCGGCTGTCAACGAGACCTTCGCCGACGCCGTGGCCGACGAGGTGCTCGCCCGCGGCGGCCGGGCGCTGGTGATGATCCAGGACTACCACTTCTACCTGGTGGCCGAGCGCGTCCGCGAGCGCTGTCCCGATGCGCTTCTCAGCCACTTCATCCACATCCCCTGGCCCGGCCCCGACGCGTGGCGGGTGCTCCCGCCCGACATGCGGCAGCGGCTGTTGCGCGGGCTGCTGGGCAGTGACGTCGTGGCCTTCCACACCCGGCGCTACGCCCGCAACTTCGTGACCTGCTGCGAGGAGCTGCTCGGGCTGGAGGTCGACCGCGACGAGCTGTCGATCATGGTCGACGGGCGCAAGGTGCTGGCCCGCAACTACCCGATCTCGGTCGACCCCAAGGCGCTCGACGGCGTACTCGAGTCCGAGGAGGTGGGCTCGCACGTCACGGCCCTCACCGAGACGTTCCTGACGCCGACGGCCCCCGGCTTCGGTCGTGACCCGGAGCGCGCCGAGGCACCGGACGGCGGGGGCGAGCGGCCCCGCAAGCTGATCCTGCGGGTCGACCGCACCGACCCCAGCAAGAACGTGATCCGGGGCTTCCTCGCCTTCGGCACCCTGCTCGACCAGCACCCCGAGCTGGTCGGCGAGGTCAGCTTCCTCGCCCTGCTGCAGCCGAGCCGCACCGATGTGGCCGAGTACGGCGACTACATCTCGACCATCGGGGCGGTCGTCGCCGAGGTCAACGCCCGACACACGGCCGGCGGACGCCAGCCCATCGACCTGCGGATGGTCGAGGACTTCGCGCTGGCGGTGGCCGCGTACTCGATCTGCGACGTCATCATGGTCAACGCGCTCGCCGACGGCATGAACCTGGTGGCCAAAGAGGTCGCGGTCGTCAACCGGCGCAACGGCGTGCTGGCGCTGTCGGAGAACACCGGCGCCTTCGAGGAGCTGGGCGAGTACGCCGTCCCGCTGTACCCGTTCGACGTCCAGCAGATGGCCGATGCCCTCTACGCCGCGCTCACCATGCCGGAGCAGCAGCGCAGCGAGCTCCTGCAGGGTGCCTCGCAGCAGGTGCGGGCCCACGACGTCGGCGCGTGGCTGCGTGCCCAACTGACCGATCTCGACCGGTTGCGTGCCGGTCGGGCGGGGGCAGGCCGGTAAGCTGCGGCGCAAGGCAGACGCTCCCCGTCGGCCTGACATCCGTTCCCCCTGTCGCCTGAGGAGCCCCGCGTGTCGAGCAACGGCGGTCACGTATCTGCTACCCCGGCAGCCTGGTTGTCGGTGACCCTGGTCGTGCTGGCGTTCATCGTCGGCACGTTCGCCCTGATCGCCTCGTCGCTGGTGCTCTGGATCATCACCGCCGTGCTGGCGATCGCGGGTCTCGGCTTCGGCGTCAAGTCCAAGATCATGGAGCAGGCGTACTGAGCTCGGTGGCTGCCCCCCGGATCTGGTTCAACCAGACCTATCGCGGCACCTACCAGCTGATCGGCCTGCTCCGCGAGGCGCGTCCGGTGACGGTCGTCGGCTCGCACCCGGTGCCGTCCGTCCCGTATCTGCAGGTTTGCGACGAGGTCGTCGACGAGCCCGCCTCCACCGGTCGGGCCTTCGTCGACGAGGCGCTCGACATCTGCCGGCGGCACTCCATCGACGTCTTCGTGCCCGGGCGTGAGATGGAAGCCGTGGCGCGGGCCGAGGCGGAATTCGCAGCGTTCGGCGTACGGCTGCAGGTCTCGCCGCCCGACGCCATCGAGACGCTGGCGGTCAAGGCCACCACGTACGAGCTCGCCGCCAAACTTGGTGTCGACATCCCCGCGTACGAGCTCGTGGAGGACATCGCCGGCTACCGGTCTGCCGTCGAGCGGCTGACAGCGCTCGACACCCCGGTCTGCTTCAAGCCCGATCTCGACCACGGCGGTCACGGCTTCCGGCTGCTCGACGAGACCGCCGCCGGCGCAGCGGCGCTCGCCCAGCCGCCCTCGGTACGCATCGCCCCCGCCGTCGCCGACGGCCTGCTGGCGGAGGCGGGCCGCTTCGATCCGCTGATCGTCAGCGAGTACCTGCCCGGCAACGAGCTCTCCATTGACTGCCTGTCGGCGCCCGACGGCACGCTGCTCGCCGCCCTGCCACGCAGCAAGGGCGGGCTGGAGTGGACCCGCGAGGTGGTGGACGACGCGCTCGCCGTCGCCGTCGCCCGGGCGATGGTGCAGGGCTGCGGCCTCCGCTACCTGTCCAACGTGCAGGTGCGCTACGCCGCCGACCGGAGCCGCGGCCCGGTCCTGCTCGAGGTCAACACCCGCGCCGCGTCCGGCATGTACCAGTCCTGCCGGGCGGCCCGGGTCAACCTGCCGGCGCTCGCGCTGGCCCTCACGCTCGGCGAGCCGGTCGACGTGCCGGAGCCGACCCTCGGCGGCTGCATGATCGTCTACAACGAGGCCATGGCTCTGCAGCCGCGCTGACCTGCCCCTTCGATCGGCTCAGCCGCGCCTGCGGCGGAAGCGTGACGGCTTCGGGGGCGGCGGCGGGGGTGGCGGCACCGGATAGCCGGGCCCGTAGCCGGGGGACGACGGCTGCTGCGACGGCGGTGGGGTCGTCGGAGGCGGTGGCGTCGGTGGCATCGCCGGTGGCGGAGTCGTGGGTGGCGGGGTCGTAGGCGGCGGCGTTGTGGGCGGCGGGGTGGACGGGTAGCCCTGCTGCGTCGGTGCGAACACCGGTGCGGGTTGCGGACCGGACGGCTGCTGACCGTAGGGCTGCTGGTGGTACGGATGCTGGTGGTGAGGCTGCTGGTTGTGGGGCTGCGGCGTGTACGGCTGGCCGGTGTACGGCGCCTGCACGGGGTACGCCGGCGGGGCCGCCACCTGGGGGCTGGGGCCGAACGCCTGGTGGCGGAACTCGGGTGCCTCCTGCCGGGCCGCGTCGGCCCGGGACTGACGGTGGGGGAGCAGGTAGTCGAGCAGGTCGGGCGCCGCCGGCCGGCTGCGCGGGTCCTTGCGGAACGCGGCGGCCAGCAGCGGACGCAGCCGCGGCTCGATCAGCGGGTGCGACAGGTCGGGGTCGTTGGCGACCACCCGGTACAGCACGGTGGCGGGGGAACCCTCGCCGAACGGCGCCAGCCCCGTCGCCGCGAAGTAGATGACGGACGCCCAGCAGAAGATGTCGGTGAGCGGCAGGACCTTCTCCCCGTTGACCTGCTCGGGGGCCATCCAGCCGGTGGTGCCCACGACGAGCCCGGTACGGGTGAGCGACGCGCCGTCGGCGGCGGACGCGATGCCGAAGTCGATGACCTTCAGGCCCCGCTGCGCGCAGAGCACGTTTGCCGGCTTGAGGTCGCGGTGCACGAGACCGACGGAGTGGATGGACAGCAGCGCCTGGGCGAGCCCGGCGGCGAACGCGTGCTGGCGGCGGCCGTCGAGCGGGCCGTACTGCGCGACGAGACTGGAGAGGTCAGGGCCGCGGACGAATTCGCTGACCATGTACGGCGTCTCGGCTTCGGGGTCGGCGTCCAGCACCTCGACCACGCAGTCGCCGGAGACCCGCCGGGCCGCGGTCACCTCCCGGCGGAAGCGGGCCCGGAAGCCGTCGTCGTCGGCGAGCTCGCCGCGCACCACCTTGACCGCCACCTGGCTGCCCGTGACGCGCTCGCCCGCCGGATGCCCGTCCGGGAGCTCACCGAGGTAGACGACTCCCATCCCGCCCGCGCCGAGGCGCCCGAGCAGCCGGTATCCGGCGATGTGCTCGGGGTCGTCGGCCCGCAACGGGGTGAGCGCCACCCGCCCATTCTCGCAGTTGTCCGGCGGGGAGTCGCCGCGTTCGCCGTGAGCGGGGTCGGCGCGCCGCCGGCGTCGCAGCGGACGCGCCCGCATACCGTGAAACGAACATGTCGCGCAAGAAGCTCGAGCGTCAGCTCAACCTCGCGATCTGCCTGATGGCCGCCTCGCGCTACCTGAGCGTGGACGAGATCGCCGACCTCGTGCCCGGATACCTGCGCGACGGCACGCCGGAGGGTGAGGGCGCCTTCCGCCGGATGTTCGAGCGCGACAAGGCCGAGCTGCGTGAGCTCGGCATCCCGGTGGAGACCGCGAGCGTCAGCGGGTGGGACGACGACCTCGGCTACCGCATCCCACGCGGTGACTACGCGCTCCCCGACCTGCACTTCACCCCCGACGAGGCGGCGGCGCTGGGCCTCGCCGCCCGGCTCTGGAGCAGCGCGGCGATGGCGGAGCCGTCCGCGAGTGCCATGCGCAAGCTCGCCGCCGCCGGCGTGGAGCCGCTCCCGCCCCCGGTCGGCCTCGAACCCCGGGTGGGTGCCTCCGAGGCCGCGTTCGAGCCGGTCCTCGCCGCTGTGACGGAGGGCCGGGCACTGCGCTTCGACTACCGCCGGCCCGGCCAGCCCGAGGCGGCGGCCCGGTCGGTGCTTCCGTGGGGCGTCGTCTCCTGGCACGGACGCTGGTATCTCGTGGGCCATGATCTCGACCGGGGGCAGAGCCGCGTCTTCCGGCTCTCGCGCATGGAAGGCACGGTGCGTCCCGTCGGAGCGGCCGGCGCCGTCGCCGTGCCCGCCGGTCTCGATCTGCGGGCGATGGTCGAGGCGTCGGACCCGGGGGACGGGCAGGTCAGTGCCCGGGTACGGCTGCGGCCGGGCACCGGACACGCGCTGCGCCGCTCGGGCACGCCCGGCGACGAACCCGACGTCGTCGTCGTCACCGACCGCGACTACGGCCGGCTCGCCGACCGGGTGATCGAGGCCGGCCCGGGCGCCGTACCCCTGCAGGCTCCTGCGCTGACGGCCGAGTTGCGCACCCTGTTCGAGGCGGCGCTCGCCGCTCACCCGCCCGGATCGGGGAGTGAGGACGGGTGAGCGGCGCCGCCGACCGGCTCCCGCGCCTGCTGGCGCTGGTGCCGTACCTGCGTACGCACCCGGGGGCCGAGCTCAACGAGCTGGCCGCCGTCTTCGGGGTCCCGGTACGCCTCATCAAGGACGACCTCAACCTGCTCTGGGTGTGCGGTCTGCCGGGCGGCGGACCCGGTGACCTCATCGACTTCGCCTTCGAGGGCGACCGGGTCAGCGTCGTCGAGCCGCAGACGCTCGACCGCCCGCTCCGGCTGACCGCCGACGAAGCCCTGGCACTCGGGGTCGCCGCCCGGGCCCTCGCCGACGTACCCGGTCTGGCCGAGCGTGAGGCGCTCGAGAGCGCGCAGGCCAAGCTCGCGTCCGCCGTCGGGGGAGCCGGCGACGCCGTGGCCCCCGTGGTGCAGGTGGCACTGCAGGCCGGCACGCATGAGGGCGACGAGGTGGCGCCGCGGCTCGCGACCGTCCGTGCGGCCCTCGACGTCCGCCGCCAGCTGCAGCTGCGCTACCTCGTTACCTCGCGCGACGAGGAGACCCGGCGCGCGGTCGACCCGATGCGGCTGCTCAGCGTCGACGGGCGCTGGTACCTCGAGGGCTGGTGCCACCTCGCCGAGGGGGTGCGGCTCTTCCGGCTCGACCGCATGGTCGACGCCGTGCTCGGCGGCCCGGCCGAGCCGCTGCCGGTCGAGGCCGTTCCGCGTGACCTCGCCGAGGGCCTGTTCCGCCCGCGGCCGGATGACATGACCGTCTGCCTCGAGCTCGATCCCGGTGCGCGCTGGGTCGCCGACTACTACGCGATCGAGTCGTCCGAGGAGCTCACCGACCCGCCGCGGCTGCGGGTCGAGCTGCGCACGTCGGACCCGAGCTGGGTGGTGCGCCTCGCGCTGCGGCTCGGCGGCCAGGGGCGCATCGTCGCCCCGACCGAGCTGGTCGACGCCGTACGGCAGCAGGCCCGGCAGGCCCTTGCCGCGCTCGACGGCTGAATCAGCGCCCCCGAGCGCCCTCCCGATCGGCCTCGTTGATCGACGCCGGCCGCCGATGGGTAGGGGTGCCGACACGATCGGACCATGCACCGCGCGTCGAATGACCGAACGGGACTAGTCCAATTGGACTATATGGCTGGGTGGTAGCGGCGCCGAAGAGAAATGTGTCGCCAAGGCTGGCGGGGATTCTTACGGGAGGAAGTGGCTCATGACCACGATCAAGGCGTCATGTCCTTCGTGCGGCGAGGTCGAGATGACCTCCAAGGACGTATCGCTCATGGTCTGCAGCCACCCGCCGCTGTCGTACTACGCGTTCGCCTGCCCGTCGTGCCGCGAAGAGGTGCGCAAGCCGGCGGACGACCACGTCATCTCGCTGCTGATGTCGGGCGGGGTGCGCGCCACGGTCTGGGAGCTTCCGGCCGAGGCGCTCGAGCCCAAGGTCGGTCCGGCCCTGAGCTACGACGACCTGCTCGACTTCGCGCTGCTGCTCAACGACGACGACATGCTCGCGTCGCGGGTCAGCGGCCAGACCACCCGCTGATCCCACCTTCCTGCACGTACCCACCCCCCCGCCGGGTGCGTAGCTAGGCAGTGGTGCCGCGGTGCTGAGCCGGTTGGCACTACGCGGCTAGGCTTCCTCTCGTGTGGCTGGCCATCGATCTCTCGCTCGTCGCCGTCGGGCTCGTCCTCGTGGCGGTCGCGGCCCTGTCCGCCTGGCGCCGCTGGAAGAAGCTCATGCGCGCCGGCGGCCGATTCGGTGATCGTGTGACGAAGGTGGGCGAGCTTGCCGGTTCCCTGGCCGATCAGCTGCAGTCTACTGAGCGTTTACCGCAGAAAACGGTCTGAGCAGCCGGTTCCGCGTAGTATCAGCCGCAGCAAGCGGGACGATGGAGTCCCCGACTCACCTTCCCGGTCACGCGGGATCCGCTAGCTCACACGGAGGTCAGTTCCATGAATGAGCTGAGGCCTTGGCACATCATCACGCTGGCCGTCGTGCTGTTCGTGCTCTTCGGCTACAAGAAGCTGCCTGACGCCACCCGTTCGCTGGGTCGGTCGCTGCGCATCCTCAAGACCGAGGTCAAGACCCTGCACGAGGACGACTCCAAGGACGCACCCAAGGAGAGCAGCGACGTCGCTGCCGACGCGGCCGGTGTGCCGCGGCCGGTCATCGCGCCCCGCGCCGTGGAATCGCCCCGGGCCGTCGAGGCACCGCGTGGCGTGAATACGCCGTCCGGCAGTCCCACAGTCGCGGCCGGTGCTCAGCAGTCCGCTGACGCCGACCGTCGCTGACCGTCCGACCTCCCCGATAACCGGTGGCCGGGAAGGTCAAGTCAGCAGCACGTAAGGCATTCGGCTTCGACCGGCGGTCACGCACGGTCGAGGACAGCCGGATGACGCTGATCGATCACATCAAAGAGCTCCGCAACAGGCTGTTCATCGCGCTCGTGTCGATCGCGATCGTCACCGTTGTCGTGCTCGTGTGGTTCTACGATCCGATCTTCGACTTCCTCCGCCATCCGTACTGCGCGCTCCCGCCGTCGCGACGCGAGGGCGGTGACAGCTGCGTTCTGATCTTCACGCATCCGACCGACGCGTTCTTCGTGCGTATGCGGGTGGCGCTGCTCGCCGGGGTCCTGTTCTCCTCGCCGATCTGGCTGTACCAGCTCTGGGCGTTCATCACGCCTGGGCTGCACCGCCACGAGCGGCGCTGGACGCTGGCCTTCATCACGTCGGGCGTACTGCTCTTCATTTCCGGCGCGGCGATGGCTTACTTGGTCGCCCACACGGCGCTGGACTTCCTGCTCGGCGCAGGCGGTAACGGTGTGAAGCCGCTGCTCGGTGTATCGGAGTACCTCAGCTTCATCACGCGGCTCCTGGTGATCTTCGGCGCGTCGTTCCTGTTCCCGTTGATCGTGATCTTGCTGAACCTCGCCGGCATCCTGTCCGCCAAGCGCATGGCGAGCTGGAGGCGGGGCGAGATCTTCCTGTGCTTCGTGTTCACCGGCTTCGCCACCCCCGGGTCCGATCCGTTCACGATGCCCGCGCTCGCAGTCATGCTCTGCCTGCTGTACGAGGTGGCGATCTTGATCGCCCGCTGGAACGACAAGCGCCGCGCGGCTCGTAACGAGATGTCCGACTTCTCCGACCTCGCCGACACCGAGGCGTCGCCCAGCCCGTCGCTGTCGACGATCGAGGCGCCGCGTTATATCGAGGCCCCGACCCCGGTGGAGGAGCCGGAGTCGCTGGAGCTGCCGGCCCGGGCATCCGTCGGCGCCTCGTCCTGGAGTGAGGACGACGTCACCTGACGGCCGGTCGCGAGCGACCGGCGGGCCAGGAGACATAACCTGACGACGTGAGCGCGGACGACGCGGAAAGCGCCCCAGGCGCGGCACCGGCTCACGCGACGGAAGTCGCGACCTTCGCGGCCGGCTATCCGTTCGGGCTCGATCCGTTCCAGGAGAAGGCGTGCCTCGCCCTCGCGGCGGGCCGCAGCGTCCTGGTCGCGGCTCCGACCGGAGCGGGGAAGACCGTCGTCGGCGAGTTCGCGGCCGACCGTGCGCTGCGCGCCGGCGGCAAGTGCTTCTACACGACGCCGATCAAGGCGCTGTCGAACCAAAAGTACACCGAGCTGGCCGCGCGCTACGGCAGCGACAACGTCGGGCTGCTGACCGGCGACACCGCCCGTAACGGCGACGCCCCCATCGTGGTCATGACCACCGAGGTGCTGCGCAACATGCTGTACGCAGGCTCGGCCGCGCTGCGTGGCCTCGCCTACGTGGTGATGGACGAGGTGCACTACCTGGCCGACCGCTTCCGGGGGCCGGTGTGGGAGGAGGTCATTCTCGCCCTGCCCGAGCCCGTACGGCTGATCGCCCTGTCGGCGACGGTCAGCAACGCCGAGGAGTTCGGCGAGTGGTTGGAGACCGTGCGCGGCGACACCGCGATCGTCGTCGAGGAGCACCGGCCGGTCCCGCTGTGGCAGTCGGTGCTGGTGGGCAAGCGGATCTACGACCTCTTCGGTGACGCCGGCCCGGGTGACGGTGCCTCGGCCGCCGGCGGCTCCACCGGGATCGAGGTCAACCGCGAGTTGCTACGCCTGCGCGCCGAGCAGGTGCGTGCCGAGGGTGGTCGCGGCCCCGGAGGCCCCCGTGGCCGCGGCGGCCCGTCCCGAGGGCGGTCGGGGCCGGGGCAGAACGCCGGCCACGGTGGTACGCGCCGGATCTGGACCCCGTCGCGCGCCGAGGTCATCGAGATCCTCGACCGCCAGGGTCTGCTGCCGGCCATCACGTTCATCTTTAGCCGGGCCGGCTGCGACGCGGCGGTCGCCCAGTGCCTGTCGGCCGGGCTGCGCCTCGTCACCCCCGACGAGCGCACCCGCATCCGGGCGCACGCGCGACAGCGCACCGCCGACCTCTCGGACGCCGACCTGCGGGTGCTGGGCTACTGGGAGTGGCTGGACGGGCTCGAGCGCGGCATCGCCGCCCACCATGCCGGGCTGCTGCCGCGCTTCAAGGAGATCACCGAGGAGCTCTTCGCCGGCGGCTTCATCAAGGCGGTCTTCGCCACCGAGACGTTGGCGCTGGGCATCAACATGCCCGCCCGCTCGGTCGTCCTCGAGCGCCTGGTCAAGTACAACGGCGAGACGCATGTCGAGCTGACGGCGGGGGAGTACACGCAGCTCACCGGCCGCGCCGGCCGCCGGGGCATCGACGTCGAGGGTCACGCGGTGGTGCTCTGGACCACCGGCTTCGACCCGGAGCAGGTCGCGGGACTCGCCTCCACCCGTACCTATCCGCTGCGCTCGTCGTTCCGGCCGTCGTACAACATGGCCGTCAACCTGGTGGCGTCGATGGGCCGGCACAACGCCCGCGTGCTGCTGGAGTCGTCGTTCGCGCAGTTCCAGGCCGACCGGTCGGTCGTCGGTCTGGCCCGCCAGGTCCATCGTCACGACGAGGCGATCGCCGGCTACGACGAGGCGATGCACTGCGAACGGGGCGATGCCGTCGAGTACGCCGAGCTGCGGCGCCGGCTCGGCCGGCGCGAGACCGAGCTGTCGCGGGCACGCTCGTCGCAGCGCCGCCTGCAGGCGGGTGACTCGCTGCGCCGACTCCGGGTGGGTGACGTCATCCGGGTGCCCGCCGGCCGTCGCGCGGGTCTCGCGGTGGTGCTGTCCGACGGTGCCGCCGTCCCGGACACCGGCCGGCTGGTCGTCCTGACCGCCGACCGGCAGGTGAAGAAGCTGTCGGCCGTGGACTTCCCGTCCCCGGTCGAGGCGCTCGGCAAGGTACGCCTCGGTCGCGGCTTCAACCCCCGGTCACCGCAGTCGCGCCGCGACCTCGCGTCGTCGCTGCGTGACCTCAAGCTCGGTGACACCGAACGCCGACCGCGTGACGACGACGAGGCGGGCGGGTCCGACGACGCGGGGGAACGGGAGATCGCCGAGCTGCGCGAGCAGTTGCGCCGTCATCCGGTGCACGACTGCCCGGAGCGTGAGCAGCACATGCGCTGGGCGGAGCGCTCCGACCGGCTGCGCCGGGAGAGTGCCGGCCTGCGCCAGCGCGTCGAGGGGCGCACCAGCACGATCGCCCGGGTCTTCGACCGGGTCTGCCGGCTGCTCGAGGAGAACGACTACCTGACGACGACGCGGGCCGACGGCGCGTCCGGCGCCGAGACCACCGTCACGCCGCAGGGCCTGCTGCTGGCCCGCATCTACGCCGAGTCCGACCTGCTTGTCGCCGAGTGCCTGCGCCGCGGGGTGTGGGACGAGCTGTCGCCGCCCGGGCTCGCGGCGGTGGCATCGGCGCTGGTCTACGAGTCGCGCTCGGACGAGTACCACGATCCGGTGCTGCCGGGCGGTCCCGAGGTGCGGGCGGCGCTCGACGAGACGATCGTCCTGCGCCGTGACCTCAAGGAGGCCGAGGCCGCGCACCGCCTCGACCAGCTGCCCGGGCTCGACGCCGGCTTCGCCTGGGCCGCCTTCCAGTACGCGTCGGGAGCGCCGCTGGAGCGGGTGCTGGCGGGACCGGCCACCGGGGCACGCGGGTCGTCGGCAGGGGGCTCGACGGCACGCGGTCACCGTCCACACGATTCTGTACGAGGGCAGTCGCCGCGCGAGACGCCGTCGATGGCCGCCGGCGATTTCGTGCGCTGGACCCGGCAGCTGATCGACCTGCTCGGTCAGGTGGCCGACGTCGCCGACGCGCCGTTGCGGGCGACGGCCCGCCAGGCCGTCGAGGGGCTCCGGCGCGGCGTGGTCGCGGTGGACGCGCAGCCGGACTGATCGCGGGACGCGCGCCGCGCCGTCTGGGCGACCATTGCCGTGGCGATGGCGTCGGCCCATTCCAGGTCGTCGAGGGTGAGCCGTTCGAGGCCTTCGACCTGACGCAGGGCGTGGACGAGGTCGGCGGAGAACTGCATGCGCAGCCGGCGGAGCTCCTCCGCTGACGGCGGGCCCGCCGGGGCGGGCACGGGATGGGAGACGGGGCGGGAGCGTCGGACACGGGCGAACGTCGGGAGGCTTTTCGATCCGCTCATGACCTCAGGATGGGTAGCGCGCCTGCGTCGAACAAGGCTTGTATCTCGGGACCGGTGGGGGATTGGGCGCGTCCCACAGCGGCGGCCCGGTTATCCCCAGGTCTTTCCACAACTTGTGCACATTGCTTGCGCTGAGTGACGAACGCAACGCGCTGTAAGCGTTTAGGAACGGGTCCAGGGGTCGACCGGCCCGGTGCGCTCGTGCCGGACCGGCTCGGTGGACTCCCACACCCGGCGCCAGCGTGCAACCTCCGGGGCCTTCGCGGAGCCGGCCGGCTCGGTGCGGATGGCGTCCCACCAGGTGGAGGCATCCTCGGCGCACAGCTGGGCGACGTTACGGCGGAGCCGGTCGGTGAGCTGCTTGGCGTTCTCCTCGGGCCGCAGCCGGATCGGGGCACCGAAGCGGACGCGTACCGGCTGGCGGCCGCGCACCGGCCAGCCCCTCCCGCGCGGCATCGCCGCGAAAGCGCCGAGCAGCCCGATCGGCACGATGGGGACCCCGGTCGACATGGCGAGCCGCGCGGTGCCGCTCATGAATGTGCCGAGCTGTCCGTCCGGCGAGCGCGTGCCCTCCGGGAAGATCAGCAGATTCCAGTCGTCCTCGAGCAGGTCACGCGGCGTCGACGACGCCGACCCGGCCGCTCCCCGGCGGTCGAGCGGCACGGTGCCGAACGCCAGCGCGGTGCCGGTCGCCCGCCACCAGGCGTCGAAGAAGTAGTCGGCAGCGGCCGTGACGAGTGTGCGGCGCCGGATCTCGGGCGGCAGCGAGCAGAGGATCAGCGGCGCGTCCAGGTGGGAGCTGTGGTTGGCCGAGAAGATCACCGGCCCCTTGAGGCCCGCGAGGTTGTCCAGGCCGCGTACCTGCGGGGCGATCTGCGACCACACCAGCGGCTTGAGGCCCCCGGCCTGCACCCCGGCGCGTACGCCGACGGCGAGCGGGGTGCGCGCCCAGCCGGTCGCCCACTCGGGCGCCCGCGACTCGGCGGGACGCTCGAGCTCCGCCGACGCCGGCACCAGGGGTCGCGATCCCCAGCGGAAGCCCTTGGCCACGTCGCCCAGCCGAATGCCTGCCATCAGCGCACGTCGGCCAGGGTGTGCGGCGGCGCGTGCAGATAGCTGATCGACGGCGACGAGCCGACAGCGCCGTGCACCATCTCCAGGGCATCGGCCATCGTGGTCGCCGCCCGGAAGCCCATCCGCTCGACGGTCTTGCGGTCGGCCCCGACCCAGACCACGTTGCGGGAGTCGCCGAGGTGGTCCATCGCGTGGGCACCCCAGTACCACATGTAGAACGGGTGGACGCCGTGGTAGGCGTGCGAGGTCCGGTAGAGGTGGATGTACCAGGGGTCGGTCGCGTACGCCGTCTCGAACTTCGCCTCGATGGTGGCCGGGTCGGTCGAGTCGGCCAGCACCTCCTCGAAGAAGTCGACGTAGCTCGGGTGGTGCAACTGGCTGAACTCGTGCGGCACCGGGTGGTGGATGATCAAGGCCCCGCCACGGCGTACGAGCGGCATCCCGCGGTACATGTTGAAGAAGTATCCGAGGCCGAGGCACATGGCGAGGATCGGGTTCATCACCGAGTTGACGTTGTACGGGCCGACGTACGGCAGGCCCAGGACGAGCACGTCGGTCTGACCCTCGACCTCGACGAGCTGCTGACGGTGCACCGACTCGAGCGTCTTCTTGTGCACCGCCTCGACCTCGCCGGCCTGCACGCTGGTCAGCCCGTAGTCGGCGACCATCCGCTGGAAGCTGCGCCGACGCAGCCGGGCCGGCAGCCGCTCGAGGCCGCGGACGGCCCCGAAGGCCATCGCCTGGTCACGGGAGGACCACTCCCACTCCCGCTTGGTGAGGAACGGCAGCGAGGACGGGAACGCCTGGTTGTTGAGCGTCGTCTCGATCTGGAAGATGTCGACCGACTCGCGCAGCAGCCGCCCCATCCGCCAGGCGGACGAGTGCATGGCCGACTTGTCGGGGTCCATGAACGAGCGCGAATGCACCATCGTGTGGCTGTTGTGGTGGTGGCGCAGCGACTTGTACGACGCGAGACCGATCGCGGTGGACTTCCAGCCGCCGTCCATCGCCACCAGGTTGACGTTGACGTAGACCAGCAGGTCGCTCTCCGCGGCCCGCTTGTTGATCTCGACGTCCTCGCCGTGGTCGGTCAGGCCGATGTGCAGCAGGTTGTCGGCGTCCTCGGCGTCATGGTTGGTCAGCCGGTCGGGCCAGAACGAGAGGAAGACCCGCTCGCCGACCGCACGCCGGATCTCGGCCGCCGTCATGCGCCGGTGCAGCGCGTTGGCGACGATGAGCTCGACGTCGTCGACCCCGGCTTCGGCGGCCCGGGTGAGCACCGCCTCGATGACCCGCTGCCGGATGTCGGGCGTGCGCATCGGGGGCAGCGGCAGGCTGATGTCGTCGAACGCGATGGTCAGCTTCATGCCGGGCCGCAGCAGCTCGCGCAGCGGGGCCGAGTCGATCGGGGCGTCGAGCGCGGCCTCGATGGCGGCGGCCTCGTCGTCGAGCCCGGCCTGGACCTCCGGCGGGTAGATGACGCGCGTGCCGAGCGGGAAGTGCTCCAGCTTCAGCGACTCGCCGGCATGCACCAGCAGCGGCGGGGTGCGTTCGTCGACCTCGAGGACGAAGCCGGGACGGGTCACGAAGGGATCCTTCCACCGGTGGAGCGGGGGCTGTTGATCTCGAAGACCACGCGGCCGGTGCCGAGCCGGCCGGCGGACAGGGCGTGGTCGATGGCCTCGCGCCAGCGTTCGAGCGGGTAGCGGCCGCCGACCAGGCCGTCGAGCTGCGGGCTCACCGCAGCGAGGTCGAGGGCGTCGGCGAGGTCGACCGGGTCGGCCGCATAGGCACCGACCAGCGAGAGCTCGCGGAACCACAGCGCGGTCAGGTCGGGTGCCGACGTCGGCAGGCCCGACAGCACGACGCGACCGCCGGCCCGGGTGACGCGCAGCGCGGCATCGAGCCCGCCGCCGGAGCACTCCAGGGTCACGTCGACCCCGCCCAGCAGGTAGGGCGAGCCGTGCTCGGGATCGAGGCGAAGCGCCCGCGTCGCGCGCCGGACCCCGCTCATCAGGTCGGGGGCGATGACGGAGGTGGCGCCGTACGCGAGCGCCGAGGCCTTCTGCTTCGGGTACTTGGCGGCGACGATGATTTCGCTGGCTTCGGTGTACGCCCGTAGCGCCAGCACCGTGAGCAGCCCGATGGCTCCTGCGCCGACGACGAGCACCCGCTCACCCGGGGCGACGGCGGCGCGGCGCACGGCATGCACCGCGCAGGCCAGCGGCTCGGCGAGGACGGCCCGCTCGTCGGGCACGGCGTCGGGCACGGCGAACAGCTGCGAGGTGTGGGCGACGAACTGCTCGCTCCAGCCGCCGCCGGTGTCGGCGCAGTAGCCGGTCTGCAGCCCGGGGGCGAGGTGGCCGGATGTGATGCGCTCGCACCGGGTACGCAGGCCCGCGGCGCAGGCTCCGCACCGCGGCAGCGAGCGGGCGTCGCACCCGAGCACGGGGGCGATGACCACGCGGGTGCCGACCGGCAGCTCACCCGTCTCGGTGTCGGCCGCGTCGAGGAGCTCGCCGACGACCTCGTGACCGGGGGTGAAGGGCAGCGAGATGAGCGAGCCGAAGTAGAACGACGAGCGGCCGGTGACGGTGGCGAGGTCGGACCCGCAGATGCCGGACAGCCGGGGACGCACCCGTACCCAGCCGCCGGTGGGCCGCACGGGCGGGGCGCCGTCGTACAGACGCAGCGGAGCAGCGCTGGTGGCGGCCGTGCTGGACAGGGCGCCGGAGAGCCCCCGCAGCGGCTTCGGCAGGGCGGCCGAGAGCGTACGGGCGGCGACGTAGCGCGGCACGGAGCGGTAGAGCTGCACGCCGGTGATGCGCGACGCCGGGCGGGCGGGTGGCCGTACCGCAGGACCGGTGGTGACGGGATCGCTCATCGGGCGAGCGCCACCCGGTGCTCGCCGGAGGTCAGCGGCCACTGCACGACCGGCCAGCGGTGGCGGGTCGCGTAGCGCCCGAGCTGCAGGTCGGGGTTGACCGCGACGGGCTGCCCGACGCTCTGCAGCATCGGCAGGTCGGAGATGCTGTCGGCGTAGCCGAAGGAGCCGCGCAGCTTGGCGTCCATGCGGGGGGCGGTGAAGCGCAGCCACGCCGCGCGGGCCTCGCCGACGAGCGGCGGTGAGGCCAGCCGGCCGGTGCAGCGGCCGTCGTCGCCGACGGCGAGCTCGGCCGCGACGATGACGTCGAACAACGGCTGCAGCGGGCGTACGAGCACGTCGACCGCGCCGGTGATGAGGACGGTGCGGTGGCCGGCGGCGCGGTGGGCCCGCAGCCGGCGTACGCCGACCCCGGACAGCCGGGAGAGCAGGTGGTCGCCCACCTGCTCGTCCACCAGGCGCGCCAGCTCCTCGGGGTCGGCCCCGGCGTAACGGGTGTAGACCTCGCGGATCAGCCGGCCGCGGTCGCTGCGCTCGGCGCGGAGCCACCCGGGGGCGTGCCGGGCGAGGCTGGCGAGCTCGGCGGGGATGCGGCCGCGCGGCGCGCTCGACAGCCGCAGCCAGAGGTAGCTCTCCACGACCGTGCTCGACACCAGCGTGCCGTCGAGGTCGAAGACGGCGAGCGTCTCCGGGCCACCGGTCAGCTCGGTGCGCAGGCGCGGCGGGCGGCGACCGGCGGAGGCCGACATCGCGCGTACGGAGGCGGTGACCGAGTCGCAGTGCGTGCGCAGGTAGGTGTCCCAGCTGTAGACGCCCGGGTCGAACCCGAATGCCTCCTGGTCGGCCGGATCCAGCCCGGTCTGCAGCCGGGCGGTGTTCGTGTCGTCGTACACCAGCTCGGCCTGGGTGTACGGCCGGTAGAGGTCGGTGTAGCGGCGCAGGAAGCGCAGCTTGGCGTCGGCCTCGTCGAGGTCGCCGGCCAGCTTGCGCACGCGCGACGTGGTCGGCAGCGCCGAGAGCACCTTGCCGGCGACCGAGACCAGCTTCTCGCCCTGGCCGAGCCGGCTCTCGATGGCCGCGGAGCCGGCGAAGCTCCAAGTCGCGGTCGGCACGTCGCCGCGGCCGCGGCGTTGCATCGGCTTGTCCTGGAAGTACGCCCGCACGACGCGGTAGAGGTCACGGAACAGCAGGGGGTTACGGGTGCCGGAGCAGACCTGGTAGTACGCCGGCTCGGCGACCGGCGGCGGGGTGGCCGCGGCGGCCAGGATCGCGTTGACGACGAGGTCGACCGGGACGATGTCGATGATCCCGTCGGGCGCGGCGGGGAAGTCGGGGAGCTCGCCGCGGCCGTACGCGAGGATGATCGGCTCCGCCATCTTGAAGCCCTCGATCCACCCCGGGAAGGGGCGGGCCAGCGCGCTCTCGATGATCGACGGCCGTACGACGCTCACGGACAGCTGCCCGGCGTGCTCCTCCAGGTAACGCTCGCCGAGCGCCTTGGTCATCGTGTAGCAGTCGGTCCAGCCGAGGCTGCGCGCCCGCTCACGTCCGGCGCCGACGAGCTGCTCGCGCACCCACTTGGTACGCAGCCGCTCCGCCTCGGCCGACACCGCCGGCAGCCCGGCGCGTCCGACCGCGGCGACCGCCTCGTCATTGAAGCCGGCCAGCGCGTCGGCGGTGCGGGAGGCGTCCTCGGCGACCTGGCGTACCCGGGCCGCCGCGGCCTCCTCGGCTCGCCAGTCGCCGGTGTGGGGGACCGGCGCCTCGGCCACGAGCCCGGAGCGCAGCCCGGCCACGTAAGCCGTCGAGACATGCACGAAGTGGATGGGTGGGGCCCCGGCGGGTCGTGCAGCAGCGGCCTCGCGGGTGGCGCGCAGGACCTCCCGCAGCCCCCCGAGGTTGGTGGCGAAGCCCTCGTCGATCGGCGGGTCGAAGGACACCTCGCCGGCGCAGTGGATGACGCAGCCGAGGTCGGCCGGCAGCTCCGGCACCAGCGACAGGTCGCCCTCGACGACGTCGATGCGGGCGCTCAGCTCCTCGATGGTGGCGCTCTCGCGCAGCGTCGCGAAGGCGGGCTTCTTGAGCAGCCGCTCGAGTCGCTGCCGCCCGCTCTGGCCGGAGCGCGCGCGGATGAGGACGGCGAGCCGGGTGTCGGGCAGGTCGCTCAGCAGCCGCTCCAGCAGGGCCTCGCCGACGAAGCCGGTGGCGCCGGTGACGAGCAGCCGCTGACCGGCCAGCCGCTCCCGCAGCAACACCTGTACTCCTCCAACGACGACGCTTGGTGACACGCGAGCAAACCCCGGGCCCGACCGGTCCACCCTAGAGGGCTGGCGCCCAAAGAGCTCAGAGGGCGGCAGCCCAAAAGATGCTCAGCCTGCCAGTGCCGCCAGGAGGCGGTTCAGCGCACCGTCGAGTCCGTACCGCTCGGAGAGGGAGACCAGGGCGGCCGGATCGGCGGGCTCGCGGGGCAGCTCCAGCTGTAGCTCCGGCAGCGGCACGTCGGTGCGCACCCGGACGACGTAGCTGGACGCGGCGAGGTAGTCACGGTTCGCGGCCAGCTTGGCGCGGGCCCCGGACGGGAACCCCTTCTCCTCGCCGGCGTCCAGAGCCTCGAGCATCCGCTCGACGGTGCCGAAGCGGTTGACCAGCGCCGACGCCGTCTTCGCCCCGACCCCCGGCACGCCGGGCAGCCCATCGGACGGATCCCCCCTCAGCACGGCGAACTCGCCGTAGCCGCGGCCCGGGATGTCGTACTTGCGGGCGACTGCCTCCTCGTCGATGGCGGCGAACTTCTCCACGCTGTAGATCACCCGGACCGGACGGTCGTCGCGGATCAGCTGAAAGAGGTCGCGATCGCCCGTCATCACGTCGACCGGCCCCGGCCAGCGGTCGGCGTACGTGCCGATGACGTCGTCGGCCTCGAACTCCGCGATACCCACCCGGGCGAGTCCCACCGCGTCGAGCACCTGCTCGATCACCGGCACCTGCGGGTTGAGCTCGTCGGGGGCCCCATCAGTGCCGTCGTCGGCGACGCGGTGCGCCTTGTACGACGGGATCGCCGCGACCCGCCAGGCGGGACGCCAGTCGGCGTCGAAGGCGGCCACGAAAGCACCGGGCTGCAGCGCGCGGATCTGCCGGGCCAGCACGTCGAGGAATCCGCGTACCGCATTGACCGGCATCCCGTCGGGGGCCGTCACCGTCGTGGGGACACCGTGGAACGCGCGGAAATAGGCTGAGGGGGCGTCGACCACCAGCAGCTTGCTCGTACGGGCGGCCGGGGGACCGGATGAGGCGGGCACGCCGCCATCTTGACGCGTCACCGGGCCGAGGGCGGTGCTCCGGCGGAGCTTCACCCACAGACCGGCGGAGCTTCACCCACAGAAAGGGGAAATGAGCCATGAGAGTGCTGCTGCTCGTCGTGTCGCTGATCGGCTTCGCCGTTCTGATGTTCGCTATCGTCCGCTTTCGCAGTAAGCCCATTCAGGAGGCGCGCGTGCCGGGGGAGGATTGGCGCCGGACCGATGAGATGGTCCACGACTCGTACACCGGCCGTACGCTGCGCATCTGGATCGATCCTGCCGACGGCACCCGCTATAGTGTCGCCGAATTGCGCTAGTTAGTCCTGCACGGCACGGGCGGTCTCGGCCGGCCCGGAATCGAATGGCTTTACGCGTGGATACGCGGCGTCGGCTTTCTTGCCGTGCAAGGATGTCGACGTGTTGGAAGACCTGGACCGGCAGATCGTCGGCCTGCTGGCCGTCGACGGCCGGATGAGCTACACCGACCTCGGCCGCAGCACGGGCCTGTCGGTCTCGGCCGTGCACCAGCGGGTGCGCCGGCTCGAGCAGCGTGGGGTCATCCAGTCGTACGCAGCGCGGATCGCCGCTGCCGAGGTCGGCCTGCCGCTGACCGCGTTCGTCTCGCTGAAGCCGATCGACCCCGCCGCGGGAGATGACGCCCCCAAGCGCCTCGCCCACCTCGAGGCCATCGAGGCGTGCCACAGCGTCGCGGGCGACGAGAGCTACATCCTCAAGGTGCGGGTCTCGGGCCCGGAGCAGCTCGAAGGGTTGCTGCACGAGATCCGGGCGCTCGCCGGCGTGAGCACCCGCACCACCGTCGTCCTCAGCACCTCGTACGAGGGCCGGCCCCTCCCGGTCTGACGGTGCTTGGTCTGACGGTGCCGGTCTGACGGTGCTAGGCCCTGTCAATGCCGCCGACGCGGTGGCGGCGGTGGTGACTCGCGCAAGGTCGTCACGGCCCGGTCGTCCCAGCGGTGGCTGCGCAGCAGGCGATAGCGCTGGGCCGCGAAGCGCAGGTACGCCTCGGTGTCGGTGAGGCCCTTGTCGTCCTCGGCGAGGTCGCTGATCAAATCCTCGTCGCGCAGCAGCTGAACGGCGGGTGCGTACTCCTCGGTCCACCAGAGCTCGGCCGCGCGCCGGCGGTCGAGCAGCTCACTGCGCCGCACCATGAAACGGAAGGCCCAGGCCTCGACGCCCTCGGCCAGCAGCATGTAGTCGTCCGCGTTGCGCAGCCGGATGGCACCGCGATGGTCCTCCGGCAGCGGCACCCGTTCGAAGAAGACTCGCTGCTGTCCCTTGCGGGGCAGCTCGGCGAGGGTGAGGTCGGCGCCGGCCGGCAGCACCGTCCGCACCTCGGTGACGATCGCGTTGATGGTCTTCCAGCCGAGGGCGCGGGCGACGGCCACCCGGTGATGGCCGTCGGCCACGAAGTGCAGATTGCCCACCCGGAAGAGGTCGACCGCCGGGAAGGGCTCACCGCGCCGGGCCGCTAGCGCGAGCCGCTCGAAGCGCTCCCGGGCGAGGCCGCTCGTCGGACGGAAGTGCCGGTCGAAGGTGCCGGCCCGGTCGGTCGAGCCGACGATCGTGTCGAGATCCACGACCTGGGCGCCGAGCCGGACGATCTCCCGCCGGCCCAGCGCCGCGACCACCTCGTCGAAGGGGAGGAGAACATCGACGTCACCGGGCCGACCCGACAGCCGGGCGACCACCTTCGCCCAGGCTGCCCGGCGCCGGGCACGGGTGAAGTCGTTCTGGGCATCCGCACTCGGGAGCCCGGTGGACCGCCAGTCTGCCGGAGCCATGAAGGGGCCCGCACCGCTCTAGCCGAGGGTTTTCTGAGCGGCCGTCCCGTCGGCGCCGTTGCCTGCGCCCTGCGGCGGGACGTACGTCAGGTTGTCGCCCGTGTCGGGGTCGAACAGGTGCACGCGGGTGGTGTTGACCCACAGTTGCGCCGGCTCGCTCTCGCGTACGCGGCTGGCCGGGTTGAGCCGGGCCACGACCTGACTCTCGTCGCTGTTGGAGTGCAGATCCTCCTGGTCCAGCTCACGGGCGAGCTCGGCGAGGCCGGCCTTGTGCTGCGAGCCGGCGCCGATCGAGACGGGAAGGTAGGCGTACAGCTCCGAGCCCATCCACTCGATGACGTCGATGCGCGCCTCGAAGGGGGAGCCCTGGTCACGGTCGCGTTCGTCCACCAGGTCGGCGTCCTCGAAGTCTTCCGGGCGGATGCCGAGGATCACCGGCCGCTCGTCCTGGCCGACCTTCGCCACCATGTCCGGCGGCAGCGCGATGTCGCCGAACGGCGTGTCGAGATGCCCCGCCTTCAGCGTCGCGGGCAGGAAGTTCATCGACGGGGAGCCGATGAAGCCGGCGACGAACAGGTTGATCGGGTTGTTGTAGAGGTCGCGCGGTGAGGCGACTTGCTGCAGGATCCCCTTGCGCAGCACGGCGACGCGATCGCCGAGCGTCATGGCCTCGGTCTGGTCGTGCGTCACGTAGACGGTCGTGGTGCCGAACCGCTTCTGCAGCCGCGCGATCTCGGTGCGCATCTGCACCCGGAGCTTCGCGTCCAGGTTCGACAGCGGCTCGTCGAACAGGAAGGCCTCCGGCTCGCGCACGATCGCGCGACCCATCGCCACCCGCTGGCGCTGACCACCGGACAGGGCCGCCGGCTTGCGGTCGAGCAGCTCCTCGAGCTCCAGCGTCTTCGCGGCGTCGTTGACCCGCTTGTCGACCTCGGCCTTGTCCATCTTCGCCATCCGCAGCGGGAAGGCGATGTTCTCCCGCACCGACAGGTGGGGGTAGAGGGCATAGTTCTGGAACACCATCGCGAGGTTGCGGTCACGCGGGCCGGCGTCGTTGACCCGCTTGCCGCCGATGGTGAGGTCGCCGGAGCTGATGTCCTCCAGGCCGACGATCATCCGCAGCAGGGTGGACTTCCCGCAGCCCGAGGGGCCGACGAGGATGACGAACTCGCCGTCGGCGATGTCGAGGTCGACGTTGTCGACCGCGACGGTCCCGTCGGCATACCGCTTCGAGATGTTCTTGAGGACGATTTCGGACACGTCGATCAGCCCTTCACTGCGCCGGAGGTGAGGCCGGCGACGATGCGCCGCTGGAAGATGAGCACCACGATGATGATCGGGACGGTGACGACGATGGCGGCGGCCGCGATCGCACCGGTCGGTTGCGAGAACTGCGAGGCACCGGTGAAGAAGTTCAGCGCGGCCGGCACCGTGCGACTGCTGTTCGTCGACGTCAGCGTGATGGAGAAGACGAAGTCGTTCCAGCAGAAGAAGAAGACCAGGATCGCCGAGGTGAAGACACCGGGGGCGGCCAGCGGCACGATGACCTTGCGGAACGCCTGGAACGGGCTGGCCCCGTCGACGGCCGCGGCCTGCTCGAGGTCCCACGGGATCTGCCGGAAGAAGGCCGACAGCGTCCAGATGGCCATCGGCAGCGCGAAGGTCATGTAAGGGATGATCAGGCCGAGCCAGGTGTCGTACAGGCCGAGCGAGCGCCACATGTTGAACAGCGGTCCGACGATCGAGATCGGCGGGAACATCGCGATACCCAGCGCCGCCGAGAGCACCAGCTTCTTGCCCGGGAAGTTGAGCCGGGCGATGGCGTACGCGGCCAGGGTCGCGAGGACGACGGCGATGAACGTCGAGATGAGCGCGATGCCGATCGAGTTGATCAACGGCCGGATGAAGACGCCGGTGTTGAAGATCGTCGAGTAGTTCACCCACGAGAAGTGCTTGGGGATGATCGCGCCGTCGGTGACGTCGCTCGGGGGCTTCAGCGACAGCGACAGGATCCACAAAATCGGGATGACCGCGTAGATCACGATGAAGATCGATCCGATGACCGCCCACGGCGTGATGCGCTTGCGGTCCTTCGGGATGTCTGCCTGCCGGGTGGCCGGTCGGGCCGCGGATCCGGCCGTGATGGTGGCCATCAACGCTCCCCTCGAACCTGACCGAGATCGGTTCTGAATCCCTTGACGAAGATGAACGCGATGATGATCACGATGATGAAGAGCAGCACCGAGACCGCCGACCCGAGCCCCAGGTTGAGTTGGCTGATCAGCTGGTTGTAGCCGAGCTGCGAGAGCGTCTGGGTGTTGTTGCCACCGCGGGTCTGGATGAAGACGGTGTCGAAGATGCGCACCGCGTCGAGCGTGCGGAACAGGACGGCGACGAGGATCGCCGACTTCATGTTCGGCAGGATCACGCGCCACAGCCGCTGCCAGGCGTTGGCACCGTCGACCTTGGCCGCCTCGACGTAGTCGTTCGGCACCGTGGCGAGACCGGCGAGCAGCAGGAGCGACATGAATGGCGTCGTCTTCCAGATCTCGGTGATCATGATGACGATCAGCGACGAGCCCTTGTCGTTCAGCGGCGGACTGGTGAGATGCCAGAACCCTCCGATGTTGGGCGTCA
Source organism: Frankiaceae bacterium (assembly GCA_965199805.1). GTDB lineage: Bacteria > Actinomycetota > Actinomycetes > Frankiales > Frankiaceae > DATAZK01. Next base: position 350,143 of record CBDATO010000003.1, read on the forward strand.
CCGCGAACTTGAAGGCGAAGGCCGAGACGACGGTGATGATCCCGTACGGCAGCAGGATGGCGGTGCGCACCACGTTGCGTCCGAAGATCGCCTTGTGCATGAACAGGGCGAAGGCCATGCCGAGGATCAGCTCGATGATGACCGTGACGGCCACGATCAGGAACGTGTTGGCCATGGTGTCCCAGAAGCGGGACGACGAGAGGATCTTGCCGTAGTTGCTGAACCAGTTGTAGCCGCGGTCGTCGGGGAATCGCAGGTTGTACTTCTGCAGCGACAGCCAGATCGAGTAGCCGATCGGGTAGAGCGTGACCGCCAGCATGATGATGACGGCCGGCGCCACCAGTCGCACGCCGAGGCGACGCTCCGCCTTGTCGCGGTCGGTCAGACCAGGCTTGCGGTGCCCACCGCCGCCCGATGGTGTCTTGGTCGGGTTCTCAGCGAGGGTGGTCACAGCACTGCCTCCCCCTTCAGGGCCAGCTTCGCGAGGTCGCGGAGTGCGTTCGCCGTCTTGGGCGGGTTGATGCCTTTCAGCGGCACCAGGGTCTCCTGCACCGCGAGGCTCAGGTCGAGGTAGGCCGGGGAGACCGGTCGCGGTGCGGCGTCGTTGATCGACTCACGGAGCACCGAGGCGAAGGGGTACTGCTTCTTGTCGATGTCGTCATAGAGGCGGGCCAGCGTGGGCGGGTTGCCGCCCTTCTCCGCCGCGAAGATCTGGTTGTTCGGCTGCACGATGCAGGTGGCGGCCGCGACGTCGAGATCCTGGTGCTTGCTCTTGCTGGAGATGCCGATGTTGAAGCCACCCAGCGGCGGGCGGCTCGGCATGCCGGCCACGACCTGGGGATAGCGCGCCCACCCGATCTTCTCCTGCAGGCCCGGCACGCCAGCAGCGCTGGCGTAGATGAACGGGTAGTTGATCTCGTAGAGGGACTGCCCCTTCTCGAAGGCTGCCCGGCTGGCGTCCTCGTCATTGGTGTTCAGCGACGGATCGGCGGCCGACGAGCTGGCCAGCTTCTTCAATGCGGTGAGGGCGGCGACCGTGGGGCCCTGCTGCAGGGCGATGGTCGCGTCCTGACCCTGGTTCGCGTTCTCGACGAAGGTGCCGCCGGCCGACTCGAGCAGCGTGTTGAACGTGACCGTGACCGCTTCGGTCTGGATGCCCTGGACCTGGACGAACTCCTTCTTGGCCACGGCCTGGTCGACCATCTGGTTCCAGGTGAAGTTGGCCGGCGGCGCCCCGACCTGGTCCTTGCGGTACCAGAGCAGCTGGGTGTTGGACGTGAAGGGCGCCCCGTAGAGCTTGTTCTGATAGGTCGCGCTCTCGACCGGACCCTTCAGCACCCCGTCGGTCAACTTCGCCTTCGACGAATCGGGGAACGGCGACAGCCATCCGGCGTTGGCGAACTCCGCCGTCCAGATGACGTCCATGCCGATCAGGTCGACGGACGTGTCGTTCGCGGCCAGGCGGCGGACGATCTGCTCACGCTGGTCGCTGGCGGTGGAGGGCAGCTCCTGGAATTTGATGACGAACTTGCCCTTGTTCTGGTCGTTGCAGACCTGGACGGCGTTCTCGATCCAGCCGCCACCCTGCGTCCCGATGTACCAGTTGATCACCGGCACGCCGTTCTCCGATGTGGACCCTCCGGCGCCACAGGCAGCGACGAACGGGCCGAGCACGGCCCCGGCAAGAGCTATCCCGGTGAGCCGGCGCCGACGACGGCGGGTCGATCTCGTCGCTCGGGGTCGATCGAGCGATTCCACACGGCGCACAGCGCCTCCCTTGGGACGGCGGGACCCCCGGAAGCCAAGTGACTCCGGTCACAGCATGTCCCCCCCCGACTCTTGGAGGAAACATTCAGAAACGGTCGCGTTTCGACCCGGGGTGTCTGTTTAGGCCGGTTTGACCCACATTGCCGTGTCAGGCGGAAGTATGCCTGCCGTGTCGAGCGGACCGCTGGTCAGCAGGACTCGTCCGGCGGGGGCGGGAACGTCCGTCTCCGAGAGGTTGACCGCACACACCAAGCCACGCTGAGCTGGACGTTCGAGCACGAGACAGCCGTCCGGGGCCGGCCTCCACACGAGGGCATCGCCCTTGAAAGCCGGCTCGTCCCGGCGGATGCGAAGCGCCTCCCGGTAGAGGCTGAGGGTGCTCGCCGGGTCGTCGCGCTGCGTAGCCACCGTCAGCGCGGCCCAGTCGGCCGGCTGCGGCAGCCACGGCTGGGCGCCCGGCGCCGCGTCACCGGAGAACCCGTACGGCGCGGCGGTGCCGGACCAGGGGATGGGCACCCGGGCACCGTCGCGACTCTGCTGCGTACCGCCCGAGCGGAACCACTGCGGATCCTGGATCGCCGCCTCCGGCACGTCGGCCTCGGGCAGGCCGAGCTCCTCGCCGGTGTAGAGGTAGGCCGCGCCCGGCAGCGCGAGCATCAGCAGGGTCGCGGCGCGGGCACGGGCCAGGCTGCCGAGCCGGGTGCGATGGCGTACGACATCGTGGTTGGACAGCACCCAAGTGGCCGGGGTGCCGGTGGGGAGCACCGCCCGCTCGGTGTCGATGGCGTCCCGCAGTGCCTGCGCGTCCCACGAGGCGCTCAGATACCTGAAGTTGAACGCGAGGTGCAGCTCGTCCGGCCTCACGTAGCGGGCGAGGGCATCGGCATCCCGCAGCCACACCTCGCCGGTCGCCATGCGCTCGCCCGGGTAGCTGTCGAGGACGCGGCGCCAGCGCCGGTAGACGTCGTGCACCTCCGGCTGGTCGTACGCGTGCTGTTCCTCCGCGCCGATGCCGAAAGCACCGGGCACGGCGCCTCCCGGGTTGTCGCGCAACTGCTCGTCCTTGACCAGGCCGTGGGCCACGTCGATGCGGAAGCCGTCGACGCCGCGGTCGAGCCAGAAACGCAGCACCTGCTCGTACGTGTCGCCGACCCGCGGGTCGCGCCAGTTCAGGTCCGGCTGCTCGGGAGCGAACAGGTGCAGATACCACTCGCCGCTGCGCAGCTCCCGGCTCCAGGCCGGACCACCGAAGACGCTGCGCCAGTTGTTGGGCGGCCCGCCGTCAGCCGATCCGGGGCGGAAGACGTAACGCTGTCGTTCAGGGCTACCCGGCCGGGCGTAGAGGGCGGCCTCGAAGTCCGCGTGACGGTCACTGGTGTGATTGGGGACGACGTCGACCGTCACCTTCAGGTTGAGGGCATGGGCGTCGGCGACGAGGGCGTCGAAGGCGTCGAGGTCACCGAAGAGCGGGTCGACCGAGCAGGGGTCGGCGACGTCGTAGCCGCCGTCGGCCATCGGCGACCGGTAGAACGGCGTGAGCCACAGCGCATCGACACCGAGCTCGACGAGGTGGGGCAGCCGCTGTCGCAGGCCGTGCAGATCACCCACCCCGTCGCCGTCACCGTCGGCGAAGCTGCGTACGTACACCTCGTAGAACACGGCGTCGTGCCACCAGGGGCTCGGACGGTCGGGCGCCGGGGGTTGAGGGGAGGCCGGGGGTTGAGGGGACACCGTGGGTTGAGGGGACACCGTGGGTGGGGTCGACACGGCGGTGGCATCCCCGTTGCGCGCCGGCGCGACACCGGGCACACCGACGCATAGTCCAGGGATGGCGCGAACTCTCTACCGAGGCGGGCGGCTGTACGCGCCCGGTCCACCGAGCAGCGCAATCGTGGTCGACGGTGACGTCATCGTGTGGGTCGGTACGGATGCGGCGGCCGAGGCGCTCGGACCGGTCGACGAGGTGGTGGCGCTCGACGGTGCCTGGGTGGCGCCCGCGTTCGTCGACGCGCACGTGCACGTGGTGCCCGCCGGTCTGGCGCTCCGGCAGCTCGACCTGGCCGGGGCGGCCACCCGCACCGAGCTGCTCGACCGGATACGGCTGGCGGCCTCCGCCCTGGCGCCGGGCGCGCTGCTGTGGGGGACCGGTTGGGACGAGACCCGCTGGCCACCGTCGGCGCAACGCCCTCCGACCCCGGACGAGCTCGAGCAGGCCGCAGGTGGCCGGCCGACCTACCTCACCCGCGTCGACATGCACGGCGCCGTCGCCGGCGCAGGCCTGCTGCGGGCGGCCGGCATCACCGTCGCCGCCGAGCCGGTGCGGGGCGAGGCCCACCACGCCCTACGCCGGGTGGCCCGTTCGCTGCTGGGCACCGACCAGCGGAACGACGCCGCACGCGCCTTCCTCTTGCAGTGCCTGCGCCGCGGCATCGGCATGGTGCACGAGTGCAACGGGCCGGACATCGGTGACGCCGCCGAGCTGGCGGCGGTGCGGGGAGCCGCGGCCGAGGTCGGGATCGACCTGGTCGCGTACTGGGGGCAGCTCGGGGCCGAGGGCATCGACGCGGCGCGCACCCTCGACGCGCAACCGGGGGGTGACCTTTTCGTCGACGGTTCGCTCGGCTCACGCACCGCGGCGCTCTCGCACGCGTACGCGGACGGCGAGGGCTCCGGACTGCTCCTGCTGGACGCCGGGGCGATCGCCGAGCACGTGATCGCCGCGACGGGCGCCGGCATGCAGGCGGGCTTCCACGTCATCGGCGACCGCGCGGTGGCCGCGGCCGCCGACGGTCTCGAACGCGCCGCGGCGGTGCTGGGACTGCCTGCAGTGGCAGCGGCCCGGCACCGGCTCGAGCACCTCGAGCTGTGCGACGCCGCCCTCCATCCGCGCCTGGCCCGGCTCGGGATCGTGGCGAGCATGCAGCCCGCCTTCGATGCCCGCTGGGGCGGTCGCGACGGCCTGTACGCGGCCCGCCTCGGCGTCGAGCGTGCCCGCGGCATGAATGACTTCGCCGGCGTGGCGGCGGCGGGCATCCCCTTGGCTCTCGGCACCGATGCACCGGCCACATCGGCCACTCCGTGGGAGAACCTACGAGCCGTCACGCAACCGCACGAGCTTGGTCACGGACTGTCAGGACGCGGCGCCTTCACCGCGCACACCCGCGGCGGCTACCGGGCAGCCCGTCGCGACGGAGGAGGTGTCCTGCGGGAGGGGAGCGAGGCGACCTTCGCCGTCTGGTCCGGTGTCACAGCGTTATCGCACGTCGTACCGGACAGTCGGGTCGCGGCGTGGTCGACGGACCCCCGCTCAGGCGTGGCCGGGTTGCCCGACCTGGACGGACCGCCACCGACCTGCGTCCGGACGGTGGTGCGAGGCCGGACGGCGTTCGTCGCGGACTGACGCCCGGCGCCCCGGGATCAGACCCCTGTCGTCACCCTTGGCGACATTTCTCCACCCTTTCCATCAGGAATGCCTGTGTGCGTCCGGCACCAACTCGTCGTCATGGCTCCGGCAAGGGAAATCACGGAAGAAGAAGGTGCTCGACGCCTCGACTCCGCAGCGTCACTATCGGCGTATCGCCGATACACCGCGGGCTGCGGGACACGCCGCGAGCGACACGCCAAACCACTACACAACAACCAACAAACGTCCCTGCGATGAACAGGCGGAAACATCATCACTGCCTGCGCTAGCACTAAGCAAGCGCAGCTCAGCGGGGGAGTTGACACGTAGCGTGCTCTCTCCAATACAGTTCGGCACCATGCTCAGCACGTCGGCCGGAGGCCCTCATCACGGCTCCGTCCCGATCGGTCCGGAGTCGACCGTGCACCCGTTCAGGTGCACGCCGACATTCCGCCAGCCGAGGCCGAAGGGGCGGGTGTCGCGAATGCGGACCTGCCGACGAAACCGGTGCGCCGCGAGACAGAAAGGCCCGGTCGGCCTGTCTTTCCGCGTCATCGGGGGAAGGGCCCGGGTCATCCAGTAGACAACGGCCACCTGCCCGCGGCCAGCGGGTCAGTGGTCGGTCCGAAGGGTGATCCGGGTCCGTTACCCCCTCCACCGCACCTGCCGAGCGTTCGACAAGCCCCTGGCGTCTGCCGCTGCGGGCGCGTTCTCATCCTTCTGCAGCGTGCATCCGGCAGGATGAGGCGATGACGGTCGCGCCTCCCGACGCCAGGTCGTCCCTGTCGTCGGACCCTGCCGCACCTGTCGACGACGCCTCTCTCCCGCCCGGCGGGGCGCCCGACCGGGGGAGCGACGGCGGTGGCCGCCCGCGTCGGTCGCGGCGGCGCCGCCTGGTGCCGACCCGTCGCGCCTGGGCGGCAGCCGCCATCGGCGTCCTCACCTGCTTCGCCTTCCCGCCCTGGGGTTGGTGGCCGCTGGCGATCGTCGCGACGGCGCTGCTGACCCTGCTGGTCCGTGACCGGCCGGCCAAGGCCGCGTACGGACTGGGCTACGCGTACTCGCTCGGCTTCCTGCTGCCGCTGCTGACCTGGAGCCGGGTCGCCGGGGTCGACGGCTGGATCATCCTGACCGTCGGCGAGAGCTTCATCCTTGCGTTCATCGCTCCGCTCTCCATGCTGGCGCAGCGCCCACGGCTCCGGTTCCGCGGGCACGCCTGGCAGCCCGCGCCCCTGCTGATCGCGCTCGCCTGGGTGGTCGAGGAGGCCGTCCGCGACCGCGTGCCCTTCGGCGGCTTCCCCTGGGGCCGGCTCGCGTTCAGCCAGAGCGACAGCCCCCTCACCGCGATCGCCGCCTGGGGCGGGGCGCCGCTGCTGACTTTCGCGGTCGCGCTGGCGGCCGGTCTGCTCGCGCACGCACTCCTCGCCGTCCGACGCACCGACCGCCGCCGTGTGGGCGCCCTCGTGGCCCTGGCCGGCCTGGCCTTCGTGGTGTTCGCCGGGCTGCTCATCCCGCGCCCCACCGCGGCCGAGGACGGCACCGCCGTCGTCGCGGCGATCCAGGGCAACGTGCCGCGTACCGGGCTCGACGCGCTCGGGCAGAAGCGTGAGGTCACGCGTAACCACGCCCTCGAGACGATCCGGCTGTCGCAAGCGGTGAAGGCGGGCACCGTGCCGGCGCCCGACCTCGTGCTGTGGCCGGAGAACTCCTCCGACCTCGATCCCTTCCTCGACGCCGCGGATGCCGATCTGCTCTCGGCAGCCGCCGCCGCGATCGACCGCCCGATCCTCGTCGGCGCGGTGCTCGACGGTCCGACCGCCGGTCACGTCCGCAACACGGGTCTGCTCTGGGGCGCCGATGGCTACCTCGGGCAGCAGTACGTGAAGCGGCATCCGGTGCCCTTCGCGGAGTACCTGCCGGGGCGCTCGTGGATCCAGCAGATCATCACGCGCTACCAGCACGACCAGCCGAACGACTTCGTCAAGGGCAAGACCGCGGGGCTGTTCACCATCCCGGGCCCCACCCGCAGCTACCGGCTCGGTGACGTCATCTGCTTCGAGGTGGCCTACGACGGGATCGTCCGCTCCGTCGTGGAAAAGGGCGCCGAGCTCATCGTGGTGCAGACCAACAACGCGAGCTTCGGCCGCTCGGGGGAGACCTACCAGCAGCTCGCGATGGGGCGCATCCGCGCCGTCGAGCACGGCCGCACGGTGGTCGTCGCCGCGACCTCGGGCCTGTCCGCGATCATCAGCCCCGACGGCTCGCTCATGCAGCACAGCAGCCTGTTCACCGCCGAGTCGCTGGTGCAGACGGTGCCGCTGCGCACGTCGAAGACCATCGCCGACCAGATCGGGGGGTGGAGCGAGCTCATTCTCGTGGTCCTCGGCTCGGCCGGGTTGCTGGCCGGTGTGCGGTGGTCGCGCGTACGTTTCGTAGGCCCGCTGGCCCGCCGCGTCTCACCGTCACGTCGGGGTGGCTCCGGCGCGGCGGATGAGCATGTGCGACTCGAGGGGGACGGCACCAGCGGTGGGAAGTGACTCGGGGTGCACCCGGTGAGCAACGACCGGGTGTTGGTCTGCGTGCCCACCTTCAACGAGAAGGACAACCTCGGCTCGACCCTTGAGCGGCTTCGGGTCGCCTGTCCCGAGGTCGACGTGCTGGTCATCGACGACGCGAGCCCCGACGGCACCGGCGACCTCGCCGACGCCGTTGCCGCAGGCGATCCGCACGTCCATGTGCTGCACCGCACCGGCAAGTCCGGCCTCGGCAGCGCGTACGTCACCGGCTTCGGCTGGGGCCTCGAGCGCGGTTACGACATCCTCGTGGAGATGGACGCCGACGGCTCCCATCAGCCCGAGGAGCTGCCGCGCCTGCTCGAGGCCTTCGGGTCGGGCGCCGACGTCGTACTCGGGTCGCGGTGGGTGCCCGGGGGAGTCCTGCACAACTGGCCGCGCAGCCGCCTGCTGCTCTCCCGCGGTGGTAACGCCTACGTCCGCCTGGTCCTCGGGCTGCCGCTGCGTGACGCCACCGGCGGCTACCGCGCCTATCGCGCCCAGGTGCTGGCCAAGCTGGCACTGGACGAGGTCGCGTCGCAGGGATACTGCTTTCAGGTCGATCTGGTGTGGCGGGCCTGGGAGGCCGGCTTCACGGTCGTCGAGGTCCCGATCACGTTCATCGAGCGCACGGCCGGCGAGTCCAAGATGAGCCGCGCCATCGTCGCCGAGGCCTTCTGGCGCGTCAGCTGGTGGGGCGTGCGCTCCCGGCCGGCAGCGATGCGCAAACGACTGCAGGCCCGGCGCGACACCGCAGAAATGAGCTGAGCCCCCCGCTCCCGAGGGAACGAGGGGCTCATGGGCCCGGTCGGCCTGTCAGCTACCAGTCGTGTCGGCGCGACCGCCGGGCGACTTGAGCCTGCTCAACCAGAGACTTGGGTCACGCGCTCTTTCGTGAACCGGTCTTCTCGCGGAGGACGGCCAGCCGCTCGGCCAGAACCTCTTCGAGGTCCTCGGTCGTGCGACGCTCCATCAGCATGTCCCAGTGGGTACGTGCCGGCTTCGTCTTCTTCGGCTCCGGCCGCTCACCGTCCACCAGCAGGGCCTCGGAACCGCAGACCTTGCACTCCCACACGGCGGGGACGTCGGCCTCCGCCGCGAACGGCATGGCGAACCGGTGGGTGCCACAGTCGTAGGTGACGGCCTGACGAGCCGCCATCTCGGCGCCACGGTCAGTCTCGTAGGAAACGGTGCCGAGACGGCTACCGCGCAAGACCCGCTCGCCCATCAGAGTCCCTTCGTCGTACACGAGCCGTGCGGACACGGCATCTCAGGTGCTTCGGGCTATTGAACGCCAACCAGCGGTCAGACGTTCCCGATCAGCTGGTCCGCGTAACCAACGTGTGATATTGCGCGCTTCGCAGAGACCGTTGGCGGGTACCGCGAGGCTTGAGCGTCCCACCCGGGGACGGACTGGGCCGAATGCCGCGCGGGGGAGAGCCGAACGGAGTAACGGCCGACGCCCTTTGATCACTTTTGGGTGACAAGCCGGTGGATCTTCATCCAACTCTCAGCGTCGCCTGGGTAACGTCGCCCGCGTGGCGACGACCGAGACCGGCAGCCGTCCGGCCGTCGACGCAGCGCCCAGCGAGACGCTTTCCGTCGGCCGGCGCCACCTGAGCAGCCTGATCTACCGCGCGCAGTGGTCGGGCGGCGGCACCCGACCGCCCCGCAAGATCCACTGGTGGTTCGAGATCCTGCTGGCCGTCCTCGGCTATTACCTCTACGCCCTGGCACGCACGCTGCACGGCTCGGACTCCGGGTCCTACAAGGGCCTGGCCAAGGCGAACGGGCAGGCGCTGTACGACTTCGAGCGGGCGCTCGGGATCGACTGGGAGAAGGGCCTGCAGCACAACGTGCTGCCGTACAAGGGCTTCATGCAGGTCGTCGGCGGCTTCTACGGCGGCGCCCACTTCGTCGTCACCATCGGCGTGCTGCTGTTCCTGCTCTTCCGCCGGCCGCAGTTTTACCGGTTCTGGCGCACGGTGCTCTTCGTCCTGACCATGTCGGCTGTCGGCTTCTTCGCACTCTTCCCGGCCATGCCGCCGCGTCTGCTCACCGACTCGGCCGGCCACCCGATCACCGTCGACTCGCTGGACACCATCGGCGGTCTGTGGAGCTACAACCACGGCGTCGTCGAACGCATCAGCGACGGCTACGCGCCGATGCCCAGCCTGCACCTCGGGTGGTCGACGTGGGTGGCCATGGCCTTGCTGTTCTGCCTGCCGGCGTCATCCTGGAGGAAGAAGCTCTGCGTCTTCCTGTACCCCTGCGCGGTCTACTTCACGGTGATCGCGACCGGCACGCACTTCGTGATCGACGGCGTCGCCGGGATGGCGCTCACGACGGCCGTGGCATACCTGAGTGCCTGGGTTGTCGTGACCTACCGCAAGCGTTGGACGCAGCGCCGGGACGAACCGGCCACCCCCTCACCGGTTCGCCGATAATCGACATTATGTAAAGCTGTTCGGACGCTGCCCCTTCTGGGCCCAGCCGTCCGCAGCCGCAACGGCGACGCGGACGGCGGCGTCGACCGCATCGTCCTTGGCGTCGATACGCGGCTGCTCGGCCTCGGTGCGTTGCGCGACGATCCCGCACACGCAGCCGGCGCGGAAGCCGTACACGGTGCCCATGGTGAACAACGTGCCGGCTTCCATCTCGAAGTTGAGCACCCCGAGGTGGCGGTACTCGTCGATGAGCCCCCGCAACCGGCGGATCAGGTACGGGTTGGCCGAGGACTCGGTGCGCTCCTGGCCCTCGAAGAAGGTGTCGGTGGACGCGGTGATGCCTACATGGGCGCGGACGCCGACCCGTTCCGCTGCCTGCGCCAGGGCGACGGTCAGGAACGGGTCGGCGACCGCCGGGTAGGCGACGGGCGCGATGTCACGGGCGGCGCCCTGATCGGTCACCGCCCCGGAGCTGATCACGACGTCGCCCACCCGCACCTGCTCCTGGATGGAGCCCGAGGTGCCGACGCGGATGATCGTCACGATCCCGAGCTGGACCAGCTCGTTGACGACGATGCTGAGCGACGGGGCCCCCATGCCGCTGGTGGCGCACACCACCGGTGCTCCCCCGGGCAACGTCGCCGCAAAGGCGTCGAGGCCACGCCGGCGGGCGAGCGCCCGGCCCTGAGCCAGGTGCTGCGTCGCGATCAGCTCCGAGCGGCCGGGATCACCGCTCAGCAGGCAGGTCGTCGTGTCGGGCGGCAGGGCCGCGCGGCCGAATCCCAGGTGGTACATCTCGTCGTCGGCGCCCATCGGCCGACCGTACGGCTGCTCCGTCAGTCGGGTCCGTCAGTGCCAGTCGCTGATCGGCACGTCATGCGGGTGCGGCGCACCGCTGCCGGTCTCGACCGAGGCCTTGAGGCTCATGAGGAAGATCGCCCACTTCGTGCTGCAGTGGTGCATGAACTCGACCGGCTCGGCCCAGCCCGAGTGGGTGAACAGGACGATCGTCCAGTCGTCCTGCTGCCGGAGGTCGAACGTCACGGTGGTGCCCACCCACTCGGAGGGGCCGTCGACGACCTCCCACTCGACGCGGGTCGCCGGCTGCAGGTCCAGGACCTTCATGTCGAAGCCGCCGACCTCGCCGAAGCGGAACTGCAGCAGGTCGGCCGGATCGCCGCTGGTGTCCGACGTCCACCACGCGGACAGTCCGTCGACAGTGGTCAGGGCCGTGCAGACGGCCTCCCTCGGGGCGGTGACTCCGACGCGGTGCAGGATGTCGACCATTTCGTGCGTTCCCTTCTCGGTCACTTCTTGGCTCGTTCGATGGCCTCGGCGAGGCGCTTGATACGGACGAGGCGGGCGTCCCACTGGGTGCCCACGGCGTTCAACTGGGCGGCGGCCCGGGCGAGCTGCGCCTCGTCGACCTCGTAGCGCTTCTCGCGTCCGGCGGTGGCAGCATGGACCAGGCCCACGCGGTCGAGGACGACGAGATGTTTCGTCACGGCCTGCCGGGTGACGGGCAGCTCGGCGCTGAGCGTGGTGGCCGTGCCGGCTCCCCCGGCGAGCAGCAGGTCGAGCAGGCGCCGCCGCGTCGGATCGCCGATCGCCGACCACAGGTCGTCATCGACCCCCGTGGCCGGGCTCATCGGGTCGTGGCCAGCCGACCGGCCAGCTCCACCGCGCGCGAGAGGTAGAAGTCCCAGCCCTGGCGGTGGTCGTTGTACTCGGCCTCGAGAACGGCGACCTCCCAGCCCCGCTCGCGGAAGCCGGTCTCCCGGAAGCTCACGGTGGTGCCGGCGGCCGTCGGCACCAGCTCGAAGGTGACGAGCAGCGAGTTGCCGGATACCGCCGTCTCCCCTGCCGGATGTGTCCACCGGAACGAGAACCGGCGCGGCGCGTCGACGTCCACGACCGTGTACGCCGTGGACTTCGTACGCCCGCTGGCTTCATCGGTCCAGGTCAGCGACCCGTCGGCACCGACGACCGGCTCGACCTCGGTCTCGGCGCTCCACCACGTGCGGATGTGCTGCGGGCTGCTCAGCACCTCGAAGACGACCTCCGGCGAGGCGTCGATGTGCAGCTGCCGGGTGATGCTTGCGTATTCGTCTGCCATGTCCGGATCTCCTTACGTGCAACTACTGGTTGCTCATGAAGGTAGCTGTGATGGGCCGATCGCGCAACTGTTGGTTGCTCCGTGCGTAAAGCCTGGGTTTCGTCCGGCGGGAACAGTCGCCAACCCGGAAAGGCCGCTGCGAGACTTCATATATGTTGCGTGACCCTGCTCCAGCCTCCGCGCCCGGTGTCGTCACCTGGCTGCGTCCGCGCAGCGTCACCGAGGCATTGGACCTGCTCATCACCGGTGCGACACCCGTCGCAGGCGGCGCGGCCCTGCTGTCACCGGCCTTTCCGGTAGGTATGGCCGAACGCGTCGTCGACGTGAACGCCGTACTCGGCAGCGGAGTGGACGCCGGCGTCATCGGTGCGTCGACCACGCTCGACGACCTCACCCGGCTGGGGGCGGCGTGGCCGGCGGTGGCCGCGGCCGCCCGGCTCACGGCGACGCCCCAGATCCGCCGGGTCGCCACGGTCGGGGGCACCGTCTCGGCACGACTGCCGACGAGCGATCTCGCTGCGGCACTCGCCGCGCACGACTGTGTGGTGCACGTGCTCACCGCGGACGGCGCCGAGGAGATCGGTGTCCTCGACTACCTCGCCGCCGTCACGCTGCCCGCCCACCTCGTCCTCGGCGTCCGTCCGCAGCTGTCGGGGCCGGGGGCGTATCGCCGGTTCGCACGCCAGGTCGGGCCGGCCCCGGCTGTCGCGACGGTCGCTGGGGTGATGACGGGCGGCCGGCTGCGGATGTACGCGGGCGCCGTGGGCCTGACCGCTGCTCCGGTGCCGCTCGAGCCGGACGGGCAGCCGGCGCAGGAGTTGCGCAGCGATGCCCGGGCCGGTGCCGACCACCGCAGACACCTCGTGAGCGCGCTCGTCGCCGAGGTCCGTGCCGAGCTGGAGGCGCAGGCATGACCGGCGGGTCCTTCTTCTTCGACGGCCGCCGCGTCGTCGTGGCGCCCGACGCCCTGGCGGTCCCCCTTGCCGAGACCCTCCGAGCGCACGGGCACACGTCGGTGAAGATGCCGTGCGGGGAGGGCATCTGCGGAGGCTGCACCGTGCTGGTCGACGGCCGGGCGCTCGCGTCGTGTGTGCTCCCGACCGCCCGCGCGGTCGGCACCCGCGTACAAGGTGCGCAGGAGCTGACCTGCAGCGACGCCGGGGCCGCCCTGGCCACCCAGCTCGGTGCTCGCGGGGGGTTGCAGTGCGGCTTCTGCATCCCTGGCCTCGTCGCCTCCGCCAGTGCCCTGCTCGCCGACGGCCCGTCCGACAAGCACGTCCGTGAGCAGCTGTCCGGTCATCTGTGTCGCTGCACCGGGTACGAGGGCATCGTCGGCGCGGTGACGCGAGCGGCCGCCGGGCAGCCGGTCGCCGCGGCGCCGCGGGTCGACGGCGCCGAGAAGGCCCGCGGCACGTTGCGTTACACCGCCGATCACCTGGCCGGCGTCGACGTGGGCACGCTGACCGGTCTGCTGCTCACCAGCCGCAGCCCTCACGCGCTGATTCGGATCGAGCCCGGTGACGCTCTCGACGTGCCCGGTGCGGTGCGCGTGCTCGGCCCGGACGACGCCCCCGCCGCGCGCTTCTGCACCAATCCCCACGTCGAGGACCCGGTGCTGGCTCCGAAGGAGAACGCGGTCTTCGCCCGGGAGGCGCGCTTCGTCGGCGACATCGTCGGGCTCGTCGTCGCGACGAGCCCCTCCGCTGCCCGGGAGATGGCTCGGCGGGTGCGTCAGATCGAGGAGCCGCTGCCGGCCTGTCTCGACACGGCGACCGCCCGGTCACCGCAGGCCCCGCGGGTCCGGCTCGCGGACGTCTCGAACGTGGCCTTCGAGCTGGCGGTCGGCGCGGCGCAGCCGGAGGTCGACGCCGTGATGGCGGCCGCGCACCACGTCGTCAGCCATCGGTTCGAGGTGGGATCGGGACCGGTGGCGGCCATGGAGCGGCCCGCGGCCCTGGCCCGCTGGGACGCCGCCGGCACAGGCGCGGGCGGCGCCGGCGATGCCCTCACCGTGTGGTCGACCTCGCAGACCCCGCAGGTCGTCCGGCACCGGCTGGCCGATCTGCTCGGCCTCGACGCCGACGCGGTGAGCATCGAGGCGGTCCCGCTGGGCGGCGGCTTCGGCCTCAAGGAGGAGCACTTCCTCGAGCCGGTCGCGGCCGTGGCCTCACGCGCGTGCGGTGGACGCCCGGTGCTCGTCGAGGTGACGCGGGCCCAGCTCGGATCGCTGCGCCGCCGCCACTCCGGCACCGTCGTGACGACCACCGGGTGCGCCGCCGACGGCACCATGCTCGGCCGCCGCGTCGAGGTGGAGCTGGACGCCGGCGGCGAGGTGGGCCATAGCGCGCTCATCCTGGAGAACGCGCTGCTCATCGCGGCGACCCTCTACCCCGTCGCACCCACCCGGGCCACCGGAGCGGCGGTGCTCACCAATACGCCGAGCGCCGGCGCCTTCCGCGGCTACGGGGCGATGGAGGTGGCGTACGCCCTCGAGAGTCACGTGGACGAGCTCGCCCGCAGCTGCGGCATCGACCCGGTCGAGTACCGGCGCCGGCACGTGTTGCGCGCCGGGCAGACCGAGGCGCTGAACCAGTGGCCGGTCGCCTCGTTTGCATCCCTGGAGACGCTCGAGGCCCTCGACGCGGCCGGCGCGGACCCGCTCCCCCGGGCCGACCCGTCGGGTCGTTGGCGCCGCGGCCGGGGCACATCGGTCTTCTCCATCGTGAGCGCCGCCTCAAGCGTCGCGCATCTGGACAGTGCGGCCGCCCGGTGCCGGGTCGACCCCGACGGCCTGGTCGTCGTCGAGACCGCGGTGCCCGACATGGGCCAGGGTCTGCACACGACCTTCGCGACCGTCGCCGCCGAACGGCTCGGGGTCGGCCCGCACCGGGTGCGGGTCTGCCAGCAGAACAGCACCGACGGACCCGTGGACGAAGGCAGCTTCGCGAGCCGCGGGGTGTACGTCAGCTCGAACGCGCTCGCCGCCGCAGCCGACCAGCTGCTGGTCGCGATCGCCGAGAAGCTCGGCGTCGGCGTGGACGACCTGACCACGAGCGAGACGGGGGTCACCGCCGGCGCCGACACCGTCGCGTGGCCGGACCTCGCCGGGCTCAGCTCCGAGGTGAGGGTGGCGAGCCAGGACAACGGCCTGGTCATCGGCGGGCAGCTGGCCGACGTCTCCGTGGACACCTGGACCGGACGTGTGGTCGTCGACCGGGTGGTCTCCGTGCACGACGTCGGGCGGGTGCTCGACCGTCGGCTGGCTCGCGGACAGGTGGTCGGCGGCGTCGTGCAGGGCATCGGCGTCGCGCTGACCGAGCGCGGTCGCTACGCGGACGGCGCCTGCCCCGACGCCAACCTGCTCGACCAGGGCCTGCCGACCATGTTGGTCGAGCCGCGGATCGACGACGTCTTCGTCGGCGACGGGCACGCACGCGGCACGCTCCGGGCCAAGGGGCTCGGCGAGGCACCGCTCGTCGGCGTCCCCGCCGCCGTCGGCAACGCCATCCGTGACGCCCTCGGCGTACGGCTGACCGAGCTGCCGTTCACCCCGGAGCGGGTGCTGGCCGCCTGGACGTCACGCGGCTGACGGCGCCCGCCCCGGCGTCAGGACCCGGAGGGCGCCTTTCCGCGCAGCGCACCGGCGGCGACGGCCGCGGTGTCGTTGAGGTGGTTGAGCGTGATGGCCGTGACGGCGTCGGCGTTACGGGTGCGGAACGCCGCGATCAGGGCGCGGTGGTCGTCGCGGGCCCGCTGCCGGCGCTCGGGGTCGGTGTTGACCGACAGGCCGACGTACAGGGCGGAGATGTCGGCGAGCCGGCGCAGGAAGGTCCGCAGGTGCGGCTGACTCGGCGTGCCGTCGAGCAGGGCGTGCAGAGCGCGGTTGTCCTCGACCCATTGCCCGTCGGACACGTCGAGCGTCATGTTGCCCATCAGCGTCTCCGCCTCGTCGAGCTCCATGTCGGTGATGGTGGCCACGCGCTCGCGGATGGCGAGTGGGATCAGGACCCGGCGCAGCTCGTAGATCTCCTCGAGCTCCTCGAGGCTGACCTCGTGCACCGTCGCCCCGCGGAACGCGTCGAAGTCGACGAGCCCGCGGTTCTCCAGCTCACGCAGCGCCTCACGGACCGGCGTGACGCTCACGCTGAGGCTTGCGGCCAGGTCGGCCTGCACGAGATGGGTGCCGGCCGGCAGCACGCCCGAGACGATGGCCAGCCGGAGCCGGTCGGCCACGTCGCGATGGGCCGTACGGGCCGTGCTGAGACCCAGCGCCGGCAGCTCGCGCAGGGTGCGCGGCTTGGTGCCGGCAGCCCGCCCGCCCGTCTTGGGAGCCCGGGGGGTCTGCCCGTCCGTCACCGTCACTGCGTCCCGCTTTCGTAGCCGTGCCGATGGCCTGCCCGTCGCCCGCGCGCTGCACCGATGGTCACAGGAGAAGCCCCTGACCGGCGCTGGTGACGGCAAGAACGGAACCAGGAAGGTCCACGCCCAGGAATGCAGCGCGGCGGGCCTCCTGCCCAGGCCATAGTTCCACAGGGCCGCTGCTGGACGGGTCCACCAGCATCCAGTTCTCCCCGACATCTGCTGCCGGGCGGAAAACCTCCGTCGCACGCGTCGTGCTTTTCGCGATCGCCGTCGCGAGATCGAGGACCCCGTCCTGCACGAGCCGCAGCAGGGCCGGCAGGAGGAATTGCTCGATCTCCAGGCCCGGGCCCTTGTTGCCCGCGATCGGCGCATTGTGATCACTCGCGATCACGTCGACGCGGTCGGGAATGAGGGCACGCAGGCTGCTTCGAGCTGCACCTCCCGGCACGGGAGGCAGCACGAAGAGCTCCTCCGCGCGTCCTTGCGGCAACTCGACGAGGAAGTGCGGTGAGGTCTGACTCGTCGAATCCGGACGGGCGCCCACCGCATCGGCCATCCCCTCGGAGGTGACGTGCCGGAAATGCACCGGCCCACCGTGCGAGGAGACGACGCCGCGAAATGCCTCGTCGTCGTAGAAGTAGATGGCAGCACGAAATCCGGCTGCCCAGGTGGCCTCGAGATTGCGCTGGAAGAACGGGTCGTTCGAATACATCTTGATCGTCGGCATCCACGTCTCGGCCAGCTGATCACCGAACTTCTCGATCCAGACGGCGAAACCCTCACTGGACGGCTCGTCCGAGATGGACAGGATCGGCAGCATCCGTGGAAAGGCGGTGCCGGCGAAGAAGTCCGTCACCTCCTGCAGGTCGAGCGGCTCCAGCAGATGCCACGGCACTGCCGTGTTGAGCGCTGCCACTCCCCCGGCGAGCGCCCGCCACCGGTCCGTCGGCCGGATCCCCCGCTGCAGGACCGGCAGGTGCGCGTCCGCGTCGTACAGGCCGGGCAGCAGCCAGAGGTCACTGCCGTCGTAGGTGGGGGTCGACGCGCCGCCCATCGGGCCGGGCACGTCGAAGGTGACGTCGGCCCGCTCGGCGGTCAACGGGTTGAGGACGTCGGTGAAACGGACAGGCGCATAACTGCTGGACGAGGCGCTGATCGGCACGGCCGTACTCCCGGGGAAACGCGGCGACTGCCGCAGCTGAGGTGAGGGGACCCGGCCGCTCCGGCGGCTTCTCGATCGGGTCGTCTGACGCGCATCATATATGTTACCCGCGTCGGCGCGGGTGGCCTCGCAGACGCGTCCACCAATGTCGGGGGCGCCCTTGCGGGACCGATGAGCTGCGTAAATGCTCCTGTTTCCGGGGCGTAACAGTTCCGTTTCAGGTGAGCCATCCGATGGACAGCCCCACGGTCGCCAGGTTCACTTCATATATGTTGCACGAGACGCCGACGGTGCTGACCCCACCGTCCCTCGAGGACCGGGTGGCCCGGCTGGAGGCGCAGGATGCGGTCCGGAAGGTCAAGGCCGCTTACATGCAGGGCCTCGACGACCGCCGACGCGGGCGGGTCGCCGACCTGTTCTGGGACGACGCGATCTGGGAGAGCCTGCCGGACCGGACGTCGCCGGGGATGCCGGCCTCGGCCGGCAGCCGCACCATGGGCCGGGCCGCCATCGCCGCGTCGTTCGAGTCGGCGGCGGATGCCATGTCCTTCACCGCCCACTTCCTGACGAACGAGTCCGTCGAGGTCGACGGGAACCGTGCGGTCGGCAGCTGGAAGCTGCTGCAGGCCTGTACGGCGGGCGGCGCCGCTCCTCGCGACAGCGACCGTGCCTTCTGGCAGGCGGGCGTCTACACCGACGACTTCGAGTGCCGGGACGGCGTCTGGAAGTTCAGCCACCTGCGCCTCGCCATGGACTTCCGCACCCCCTTCGACGAGGGCTGGGTGCGCAACCGGATGTGGCAGCCGCCGGGCCTCTAGAACCGTGCCTCCGGAACCGGGCCCACCGGTTTCCACTGCTCATCCCCTCATCCCCATCGATCACCTACACGAGGAGACCCGCGTATGAAGGTCGCTCGCTATCGCCATCGCGGCGCCATCCGCACCGGCCTGGTCCAGGACACGTCCGTGCAGCCGGTGACCGAATCGCTGGAGCAACTGGTCAGCGGGGCGACAGCCACTCCAGCCGGGTCAGTTGTGCCCCTGTCCGAGGTGGAGCTGCTGGCCCCGCTGACCGACACGTGCCGCGGGGTGCTGTGCGTCGGCATCAACTACGTCGAGCACCAGAAGGAGTCGGCCGACACCTTCGTGGCCACCGTCCCCGATGACCCGATCATCTTCTTCAAGACGCCGTCCGCGGTGACCGGCCCGTTCCGCGACCTGCCGTTGGACCCCGCCGTGTCCGAGCAGTTCGACTGGGAGGTCGAGCTGGGGGTCGTCATCGGCACCGGCGGCCGGCACATCGCCCGCGAGGACGCCGGCCAGCACATCTACGGCTACACCGTGGTCAACGACATCACCGCACGTGACGTCCAGCACCGGCACAAGCAGTGGCACCTCGGCAAGAACGTCGACGGCTGCACCCCCGTGGGTCCGTGGATCGTCACCCGCGACGACATCGGCTACCCGCCGGTCCTCGACGTCTCGCTCACCGTCAACGGCGTCCTGATGCAGACCGCGAACACCCGCGACATGATCTTCGACATCGCCGATCAGATCGCGATCATCTCCCGCTACGTCGCCCTGCAACCCGGTGACGTCATCGCCACCGGGACCCCGGCCGGCGTCGGCTTCGCCCGCAAGCCGCCGATCTTCCTGCGCAAGGGCGACGTCGTCCAGACGACCGTCGTCGGCGTGGGCACGCTGTGCAACCACATCAGCGAGACGGTCGACGCCTCGGCCGCGGACCTCGACGGCCTCTCGTCCGGGCTGCCGCAGGAGGCGGCGGTATGACCGCCACCGACACGATCGCGGCCGCCGAGCCCGAGCAGGCGATGTCGGGCAACACCGCGGTCCACACCGCGGGGCGCACCGTCGGCTACTACTCCCCCGCCGTCGTGTGCCCGCCGGGTGCGAGCCTGGTCGCCGTCAGCGGCGTGCTGGCGGTCGACCTCGAGGGCAACTCGGTGGGGGTCGGTGACTTCGAGCTGCAGATGCGCACTGTCTTCCGGCTCCTCGAGGAGACGTTGACGGCGGCCGGCAGCTGCCTCGCCCACCTCGCCAAGATGACGACGTACCTGATCGACCCCGGCCACATCGCCGACTTCTACCGGATCCGCGAGGACCTCTTCGCCGACCTGTACCCGGGTCGCAACCCTCCCGGCAACACGCTGCTGATCGTCCAGCGGCTGGTACGTCCGGAGTTCCTCATCGAGATCGAGGGCTTCGCGACCACGTGCGCCCCGCTCCCCCCGTCCCCCACAGGAGGCCCCCATGAGCTCGTCGGCTGAGACCGTCCGCTTCGCGAGCGGCTGCCAGGTGGTCGCCTCGGGGGCCCTGGACGCCGACAACGCCGCAGACGCGGGCGGAGGCTCCGGCTCGCTGTCACGAGGGACGGCCGTCTCGGCGGGCGGCATGTGGCTCGGCACCAGCGTGCTGCCGCCCGGCCACTCCTCGGCGTCGCACCACCACAACGACCAGACGACGATCGTCTGCATCATCGCCGGGCAGATGACCTTCTTCATCGAGGGGCCGGAGGGCGCGGAGGAGTTCACCGTCAGCCCGGGTCAGATCGCCGTCGTCCCCGGCGGACTGACGCATCGCGAGACCAACCCGGGCAGCGTCGACTGCGTCTGCGTCGTGACGCGCAATGCCGAGCAGCCGGTCGTGGTGAACGTCGCCGGCGCCGACGCCTGACCAAGGACGCAGGACCGACACACGTGTTCGACGGAGCGGCAACGGTAGCCGCAGACTCTCCCATTCACGCTGCCTGAGGAGCCGGCCATGAATCAGCTCACGCCTCCCGTGCGCGCCATTCTCGGCGCGCTCGATACCGAATCCACGGATTACACCAGTGCGCGCACGCTTCTGTCCTCCGTGTACACGTCCGAGGAATTTTATGCTTTCGAGAAGGAAGCGATCTTCGCCCGGGAATGGCTGTGCCTCGGCCATGTGAGCGCCATTCCAGAGACGGGTGACTTCTTCACCATCCAGGTGGCCGACGAGCCCCTCATCGTCGTCCGGGGTGACGACGGCACCGTCCGCGTCATGTCGTCGATCTGCCAGCACCGCGGCTACCCCGTCAAGGTCGACGGCGACACGGGCAACACCAAACAGTTCCGGTGCGAGTACCACTACTGGGCCTACGGGCTCGACGGGCAGCTGGTCGCCGCCCCGGAGATGACGCGCACCTGCCCGCTTGCCGAGCTCCGCGCCGAGACCCGCCTTCCGCAGCTCAAGGTCGAGATCTGGCACGGAATGATCTTCGCGAACATGGACCCCGACGCGGCCCCGTTGGCGCCGACCCTGACGAAGCTCGCCCCGGAGATGGCCGCGTACGACGTCTCCAACCTCAAGGTGATCAACCAGCTCGAGTACAAGGCGCAGCCCTGGAACTGGAAGGGAATGCACGAGAACGCGCTGGAGCCGTACCACACGTCGTTCGTGCACAGCGGGTACCACGACGTGGCCCCGGCCTCGATGGCGGAATTCGTCGAATGGGACGACACCGACGGTCAGGTCATGCACCCGACCAATTACCGGTGGATCGACGCCGGCTTCAACCCGACGGGTAAGGCGGTCCTGCCGGTTCTGCCGGGATTGTCCGAGGAGCGCCGGAAGCGAATCATGTTCGCCTCTGTCCTGCCCACGGTGTTCTTCGCGTTGAGCCCGGAGCAGGTCTTCTACTTCCTGATCACCCCGGAATCGGCCAACACGATGACGCTGCGCATGGGATGGCTCTTCCCGGAGAGCTCGCTGAAATCGCCCGGATTCCAGTGGGCGTTCGAGATGCAGAATGCCGTGAACGACTTCATCAACGACCAGGACATCCACTCGAACACCCGGATGCAGATGGGTCAGCGCTCGCGCTTCACCAAGCGGGGTCGCTTCAGCTGGCAAGAAGGCACCCTGCCGCAGATGAACCGCTGGCTGACGCTGCGCTACATGGCGTACGCCCGCTCGCTCGGTCACGTGCCGGCGGGCGACCAGCTCGTCGAGAGCGCCTGACCATGACCGCCTCCCCGCCGGTCGTCTCACCGCCCGTGTCCCCGCCGCGCACCCGGCGCCCCGACCGGTCCGGATCACGTCCGGTCACGCCACCCACCTTCACCGGGCGTGGCGCCGGCGGCGTGAGCAAGCGTTTCGGCATCGGGGCGGTGCACGTCCTGTGGCCGATCGCGTTCATCTTCGCCGCCTGGACCGTGTGGATCCGCGTCGAGGACATCCCTCCCGCGGTCGCCCCCGACCCCGGCGCGATCGTCGACTACCTGAGCTCCAACGCGACCAGCTTCGTCAGCGACGCGTGGGCGACCGTCGCGGTCGTCATCGGCGGCATGGTGCTCGGCACGGTGGCCGGTGCGCTGCTCGCGGGGCTGTCCTGGTTCTCCCCGTTCGCCCGGTCCGTCATCAACGGCCCGGCGCTGCTGACCCAGTGCCTGCCCATCGCCACCATCACGCCGGTGCTCGCCCGGGTCTTCGGCTACAACACCAGCACCATCGTGATCATCACGGCGCTCATCGCGTTCTTCCCGGTCCTGGTCTTCACCGGCTCGGGCCTGCGGCGGACCCCGGCCGGCTCGGAGGACCTGTTCGTCGTGCTGGGCGCCAGCCGCTGGCAGAGCTTCCTGCGCCTGGCCGTGCCCGCCGCCGTCCCGCGCACGTTGGTCGCGCTCCGGCTGTCCATCGTCGGCGCCCTGGCCGGCGCCCTCCTCGCCCAATGGATCATGGGCACCAACGGACTCGGCTACCGCCTCGTCATCGCCCAGTCGTCCTTCCGCACCTCCGAGGCCTGGTCGGCGTCCGTCGTCGCCGTCGCGCTCTCGGTCGTCCTGTACGCCCTGGTGACGGCGCTCTGCCGACTCGCCGGCGAACGCTTCGAGTAGCAGGAGACAAACCCATGGCCCCTCGCCGACCTCATCGCCCCAACGGCCCGCTCTCCGACGTCTCGCGTCGCCGGTTCCTGCAGCTCGCCGGCCTCGGCGTCACCGCCGCGGCCGCCACTCCCCTGCTCGCCGCCTGCGGTGGCAGCAGCGACTCCACGGCCCCGGCGAGCGGCGCGTCCGGATCCGCCGGCGCCGCCCTGACGACCTTCTCGATCCAGCTCTCCTGGGTGCAGGACTCGGAGTTCTCACCGCTCTACCTCGCCGACAGCAACGGTCACTACGCGGCCGACAACGTGGCCGTCAAGCTGATCTCCGGTGGCTCCGACATCGGCGCGATCGAGGGCATCGTCGCCTCCGGCAAGGCCGACCTCGGCATCGCCACCGACATCACGACGGTCGTGGCCGCGGCTGCCGACGGCAACCCGTTGGTCTGCATCGGGGCGATGTACCAGAGCAACCTCAACGTCCTGATGTCGCCGCCGGACAAGCCGATCACGGCGGTCAAGGACCTCGTCGGCAAGCGCATCGGCGGCCCCCAGGGCATCCAGACCAAGTTCGACGCCATCTTCAAGCTCGCCGGCATGGACCCGGACTACAAGTTCATCCCGACCGGTTACGGCCCCGACGCCCTGATCAACGGTGACTGCGACGTCATGGCGGGCTTTGTCACCGACGAGGTGCTGTCCTACGCGAAGCAGACCGGCAAGAAGCCGGCGATCCTCACCTTCACGGACGCCGGGCTGCCGGCCTACACGCTGCCGATCTTCACCACCAAGACCGTTCTGAGCAGCAAGCGTGACGCGCTCAAGAGCTTCCTCTCGGCGACGCTCAAGGGCTTCGAGGAGGACGTGGCCGACCCGACCGCGGGCGCCAAGCTCGCCGTCGACAAGTACGGCAAGAGCGCCGGGCTCGAGCTCGACAGCGAGATCGAGCACAACAAGGCGTACGTGCCGCTGGCGTCGAGCGAGGCGACGAAGACCAACGGCTACATGTGGATCGACGAAGCCGAGCTCTCCGGTGCGATCTACAAGGGCATGGTCGCCTCCGGGCTGAAGACGGTGCCGGTCACCGACGTGCTGGACGTGTCGCTGCTGCGTGAGATCAAGGAGGGCAAGTGAGCCCCACAGTCCAGCAGGCCTCGCCCGGGACGCCGGTGCCGGAGACCGCAGACGACTTCCCGGAGCCGCACGCGTCGCGTGGTGCGCCGATCACCCTCACCCACGTGGGCAAGACCTTCACCCTGCGCCGGGGGCGCACCGTCGAGGCCGTCCGCGACGTCTCGCTGGACATCAGGCCGGGCGAGTTCGTCGCGCTCATCGGCCCGTCGGGCTGCGGCAAGTCGACCGTCCTGCGCATGATCGCCTCGCTCGAGGCTCCGACCACGGGCGAGGTCACCGTCGACGGCCGCAAGCCGCGTGAGCTCGCCGCGAGCCACCGGCTCGGCGTCGCGTTCCAGGACAACGCGCTGCTGCCCTGGTCGTCGGTGCGGGCCAACATCGCGCTGCCGTACAAGGTCGCCCACAAGCCGGTGAACGACGCCCGGGTCAACGAGCTCATCGACCTGGTCGGCCTCAAGGGTTTCGAGGACGCCCGGCCCAAGCAGCTGTCCGGTGGCATGCGGCAGCGGGTGTCCATCGCGCGCTCGCTCGTGCTCGAGCCCGACGTGCTGCTGCTCGACGAGCCATTCGGTGCCCTCGACGCCGTGACCCGGCGACGGCTGAACATGGAGCTGCAGCGGATCTGGATGGCCGACCCGGTCACCACCGTACTGGTCACCCACGACGTCGACGAGGCGCTGCTGCTCGCCGACCGGATCATCGTGCTCTCGCCGCGCCCGGGTCGGGTCAACGTCATCAAGGACGTGCCGTTCGAGCGGCCGCGCACCCGTGAGGTGACGCGTACCCCCGAGTTCCACGAGCTGGTCGACGAGCTCACGGCCCAGCTCGACATGCTCAGCCGCGGCGACGATGACTGACGCCGCGCTGCCGACCCCGTCCGGGCGGCGGGCGAGCCGGCCCAACCTGCGGGCCGGTGCGTACGGCCTGCTGGGCGTCGGCCTCGTCATCGCCGTCTGGCAGCTCCTGGGAGCGCTGAAGACCTTCGGCACGACCGTGCCGCCCGCCAGCGTGGTCGCCCGCGTCTTCGGTGACGGCGACGAGCGCACGCTGCTGGTGAAGGGCGCCGGGACGACGGCGCTGGAAGCGCTCGAGGGCTTCGGCTGGGCGCTTCTGCTGGCGGCGGTCGCGGGCGTGGTCGTGTCGATCGTGCCGTTCCTGCGCCGCGGTATCGACGAGCTCGCGACCATCCAGAGCGCCGTGCCGTTCGTGGCGCTCGCCCCCGTGCTGCTGGCGGTCTTCTCGCGCGAGCGGGTACCGGCGGCGATGGCCGCGGCGACCGCGTTCTTCCCGCTCTACATCGCGTTCGTCTCCGGCCTCGAGGCGGTCTCGAAAGCCATCGCCGACCTGTGCACCGTGCTCGGGGCCCGGCCGCGCGACACCCTGCTGCGCGCACGCATCCCGGCCGGCCTGCCGATCCTTGCCACCGGCACCAAGATCGCCATGCCGCTCGCCATCGTGGGTGCGGTCATCGGCGAATGGTTCGGCGCCAGCTCCGGCATCGGGCCGATCATGCTCGTCGCGATGCGCAACTACGAGATGGCCACCATGTGGGCCGCCGTCGTCGCCGTCGTGATCGCCGCGCTCGTGTTGTACGGCGTCTGCGCCCTGGTCGAGCGCCTGCTCACCACCCGCTTCGGCTGAGGGACCTCATGAGCGAATACTCCCTGCTCGTCCGCGGCGCCCGGATCCTGACGATGGATCCCGACCGCACCGTGATCGATGACGGTTACGTCGCGGTACGGGGCTCCGAGATCGCCGCCGTCGGCCCGATGAGCGAGTGCCCGGACGGTGCCGAGCGCGTCATCGAAGCGGCCGGCAGCGTGGTGCTGCCCGGCTTCATCGACGCCCACGTGCACTCGCTCGACATCCTGCTGCGCGGCGGCCCGGGCGACGACCGCACGCTGTACGACTGGCTGGTCAACGTCAACCTGCCCGCCGCCCGGCGCTACACGCGGGCCGACCACGTCGACGCTGTGCGGCTCTTCGCCCTCGAGGCGCTGCGCTCCGGCGTGACCACGGTGGTCGACCAGATCGAGACGCCGTTCGAGGAGTGGGACGAGATCGCCGACTGCGTCGTCGAGACGTACGGCGGCGTCGGGATGCGGGCCGTCATCGGGCAGATGTTCTACGACACCGTGCCCGCCGAGATGGACACGCTCATGGCGGCGTACGCCAACACCAGCTCCGCTTCCGCGACCGCGAGCAAGGAGCCCGACACCGAGCTCGACCTCGGCGCTCAGCCCGGGCGACTCGACGAGATGCTCACCCGCATCGAAGGCATGATCAAGCGCCACCACGGCACGTACGACGGCCGGATCTCGTTCTGGCCCGCCCCGGGCGTCGCGATCCTCTGCACGGCCGACGCCCTGCTCGGCGCGCAGGCCCTGGCCCGGCGCCACGGCGTGATGACGACGACGCACGTCGCGGAGTCACCGACCGACCGGATGCAGCAGGGCATGTCGAGCGTGCAGTACCTCGCCGCCATCGGCTACCTCGGCCCGGACCTGCTCGCCGGCCACTGCGTGCAGATCGATGCCAACGACATCCGGAGCCTGGCACTCACGGGCACGAAGGTGTCGACCCAGCCGGTCAGCAACTGCTTCCTCGGTAACGGCATCGCCCCCGTCGCGGAGCTGCACACCGCCGGGGTCACCGTCGCGCTCGGCACCGATGACGGCAACTGCAACAACAGCGTCAACTTCATCTCCGACATGAAGTTCGCGGCGCTGCTGCAGAAGGCCCGCTACGCCAACCCGGCCGTACTCACCGCCGAGCGCGTGCTCGAGATGGCCACCATCGACGGTGCCCGGGCCATCGGCATGGCCGACCGCATCGGCTCGCTCGAGGTGGGCAAGCAGGCCGACCTCGTGCTGCTCGACGTCACGGGCGCGCACCTGCAGCCGCACACCAGCACCGCCTCGGCCCTCGTCTATCAGGCGAACGGCACCGAGGTGCACACCGTCGTCATCGCCGGCGAGGTCGTCCTGACCGGACGACAGCCGACGTGGCTGCCCGCCGACGACGAGGCGACCCTCGTCGGCAACGTCATCTCCGCCGCCGGCCGGCTGCGTACCGAGGCCGCCCTGCCGGTACGCGACGACACCACGTGGTACTCGACCCGCTCCAGCTGAGAGGCACCCGATGACCCTGACGCCCGCCCGCTCCGGCGCCGTCCCGGAAACCGTCGCGTCGATCGTCGAGCAGGTATCGGACTCGACCGGCGAGGTGGCCGACGCGATCTCGCTGCCGCCCGCGGCGTACATCTCCCCCGCGTTCTACGACTTCGAGCGCACCGCCGTCTTCCAGCGCAGCTGGGTCTACGTGTGTCACGTGTCGGCGGTCGCGGAGCCGGGTGACTACGTCAGTGTCACGGTGGCCGGCGAGCCGCTCGTCATCACCCGGCACAGCGACGGCGCGGCGAAGGCCCTGAGCGCCCTGTGCCGGCACCGCTCGTACCCCCTGCTCGAGGCGAACGAGAGGGGCCACAGCACTTCACTGCGCTGCCCGTACCACTACTGGAGCTACGGCACCGACGGGGCGCTGCAGACGGCGCCGAGCATGGAGCCCGCCCATACGCTGCGCGAGCTGCGCGCGTCGATCTGCCTGCCCAGCTTCGCCGTCGAGGTCTGGAACGGCTTCGTCTTCGTCCACCTGCGCCCCGGGAGCCAGGGACCCGAGCCCGAACCGCTGGCACCGACGCTCACCCGGCTCGACGAGGAGTTCCGGGCGCACCGCACGGCGGAGCTCGTCATCGGTGACTCGGTCGTCCTCGAGGGGCTGCCGTGGAACTGGAAGAACATGCTCGAGAACGCGCTCGAGGCTTACCACACGAGCTTCCTGCACAGCGGCTACCACGAGAGCGCACCGGCCCGGCTCGTGCAGTTCCTCGGCTTCGACCCGCAGGACGAGAACGGCATCATGCGCTACGCGCCGTTCCTGGAGGAGGGCGGCGGCTTCCTGTCCTCGGATGGTAAAGCCGCTTTCCCACTCATCGAGGGCATGACCCGTGAGCAGCGCAGCCGCATCGTGTACGCGGCCGCTCCCCCGTCGCTGTTCGTCTCCATGAAGCCGGACGGCGTGATGGTCTTCCGGATCACCCCCGACGCGCACGACCGGATGACGCTCGCGGTCGACTGGCTCTACCCGCGCGAGACCCTGGAGCTGCCCGGATTCGGCGAGCTCATCGCGCGGCAGCGGGAGTTCTTCGACACCGTCAACGGCCAGGACATGGTGGCCAACGAGCGGATGTACGCGGGCCTTTCGGCAGCGAACGCCTGCCGTGGCCCGTACGCACCCCAGGAGGCCACGCTCCCCCAGTTCAACGGCTGGCTGCTGCGGCACTACCGCGCCGGGCTAGACGAGCTGGATCAGGCCTGATGCAGCTCAGTGGCCGCACCGTGCTGATCACCGGCGGGGCCGGCGGCATCGGTGTGCCGCTCGCCCGGGCGCTGCTCGCCGAGGGCAACACCGTCGTCGTGTGCGGGCGGTCGCAGGACGCTGCCCGGCTCATCCGGGCGGAGACCGAGGTCAATCTGAACGGCACGGTGCTGGTGACGGCCACCCTGCTGCCGCTGCTGCTGGCCCGGCCCGAGGCCTGCCTCGCCTTCGTGACGTCGGGCATCGCGTACGCGCCCGCCTCCGACGTGCCGGGCTACTCGATGACGAAGGCGGCGCTGCACTCGCTGGCCCGCAGCCTGCGCCACACGTTGCGCGACACCTGCGTCTCGGTCGTCGAAATCGTCCCGCCGGCGGTGGACACCGACATGATCCGGGCGCTGGAGTGCCGGAAGATGCGGCCCGAGGTCGTGGCCGGCCGGGTGGTGGCGGGCCTCAAGCGTGACCGCCGGGCGATCCGGATGGGCCAGACACACGTCACGTACCGGCTGAACCGGCTCTGGCCGACCGGCGCCGAACGCCTCATCCGCGGGTCGTTCGACTAGCGCGGCGGCCGACCTCGGCTAGGAAAGCAGCTTGTCCAAGAAGGGCTCGACGAGGGCGACGAAACCGGCAGGGTCCTCGAAGTACGGCGCGTGGCTGGTGCCGGCGAGCAGGTGCAGATCCAGCTCCAGCAGCTCGGCGGTGTCTTCGCCTACCGACGGCGGCACCCACTTGTCCTCGGCGCCCCAGACCAGCATCGTCGGCAGGGCGAGCTCGCGGTAGGCGGCGCCGATCAGGTCGTCCACCGTCTCCGCGGCACTGGTGTGGGCCAGGACGGCCATCGCCTCGGGAGCCCCCGGCGAGCTGTTGATCATCGACTCCTCGTGCACCCACTCGTCCGTGACCAGGGCGCTGTCGGCGACGAGGAACTCCAGCTTGCGCCGGGTGCCCGCGAGGCTCGTGTCGACGACAGGCGACGCCGTCCCCCCGCCGTCGCGAACGAAAGGCACCAGGCCGACGGCGCCGATGAGCACGCATCCGCTGATCCGGCCCGGCCTCGCCGCGGCGACGAGTGCGGCCACGTGACCGCCCAGGGAGGTGCCGAGCAGAGCGATGCGCTCGTACGGCAGCGCGTCCACGAAGGCGGTGGCGAACCGGCCGAACGCGGCCGAGCCGTAGGGGTGGTCGGCCGGCTTCGCGGCGAGGCCGTGACCCGGGAAGTCCACCGCGTACACGTGGTAGCCGAGCTCGGCGAGCAGCGGCATCGCCTTGCGCCAGCGGTCGGCCCGCGAGCCGGAACCGTGGAAGCACACCAGCACCCGGTCGCCGCTGCCCGCCTCGAGCACCCGGGTGGTGACCCCGTCCACGCCGAGCGGGTACTGCTGGATGACGCTCACGACAGGTAGTCGCGGTTGGTCTCGTCCGCGACATCCTCGTACGCGGGCAGCGTGTCGGGCGGTCCGGCGGCGGCGAAGAGCTCGACCCGGATGCCATCCGGGTCGACGAGCACCAGACCGCGTTTGCGCGCGGTCATGACAACCCGCTCGATGGGGACACTGGCGGCGCGCAGCCGCGTCTCGGTGGCGTCGAGCTCGTCCAGGCCGGAGAGCTCGAGTCCGAAGTGGTGGAAGCCCAGCGGCTCGTCGGCCCGCCGCTCGATCAGCAGCAGGTCCGGCAGCCCGAGGGATCCGGAGAGGATGATCCACCGGCCGGATCCGAGGTCCTCGGCCAGCACCTGCATCCCGGCCGTCCGCAGGTAGAAGTCGCGGGCGGCAGCGAGGTCGGCGACCATGAGCGCGGCCCGGGCGGTGCGCAGCGGACGCGCGAGCCCGTGGGCAGCCGGCTCGTGCACCAGGTCCTCGGTGTAGTTGATACGCGTGTCGGCGGCCGCAGCGAACGGGTCCCAGCGCTCCGACATCAGCTCCGTGCCGAGCCCGGCGTAGGTGCCCCGCCAGTCCGGGGTGCGGTCGGAGTAGAACTCGACCTCGACCCCGTCGGTGGCGTGGACGTAGACGCTGCGCGAGATCTGGTGGTCGAGGTAGTGCCCGTCGTCGACACCGGCCTCGCGGGCGCGTCGGACGCCTTCGACCAGCTCCGCCTCGGTGGCCATCTCGAACGCGATGTGGTTCAGCCCGGGCGGGCGGCCCGGGGTGCCCTGCGGCTTGCCGTCGCGGCCGTGCAGCTGCTCCTTCGTCGTCTGCATCAGGGCGA
This sequence comes from Frankiaceae bacterium, assembly GCA_965199805.1. Taxonomy (GTDB): domain Bacteria; phylum Actinomycetota; class Actinomycetes; order Frankiales; family Frankiaceae; genus DATAZK01. The sequence continues at coordinate 380,537 of CBDATO010000003.1, forward strand.
CGTCGTGATGGCTGTTGCCGTTGCTGAGGAACCGCGCGAAGAGCTCCTTCTCGTCGAACGCGAGCGTCAGACCCAGCACCTCGTTGTAGAAGGCGAACGAGGCCTCCAGGTTGCTGACGTACAGGTTGACGTGTCCGAGCCGGCGCGGCCCGAAGGCAACGGGAACGGACGCCGACGAGATCTCGGTGGTCGTCATTGCTCTCCTTCTTGCGACAGTTCCAGCTGCAGCCCCCACGGGCTCAGGAAGTAGACCCAGCCGCGGCGGACCCCCGCGGCGTTGACGCCCCAGTTCGGCTCGCCGAGCACGCGGACGCCGGGGACCTCGCGGAGCGTCTCCACGGCCGCCGTCAGGTCGGCGACACGGAATCCCAGGTGGGCTCCGCCGACGTCGCAATTACGCGCCATGCCGGCCCGCTGATCGGGACTCACGTACTCGAAGAGCTCCACGACCGACCCACCGACGGCGAGGCTCACGAGTCCGGCGCGGCTGTCCGGATGAGCGTCGAAGGTCCCGGCCATGTCGAACACCTCGACGCCCCGAGCGGCCGCACCTCCGAAGGCGGTCCGGAACCGGACCTGCGCTCCGAGCACGTCCACGAAGAACCGTTCGGCCTGGTCCAGATCAGGGACCGTCGTGGAGGCGTGCTCGAACGCCACGCTGAGGGGTCCGAACATGAAGACAACATATACGATCAGGCGCGCCGCCGACGCTCACATGCCGGCAACGAATCCAGCGCCGGGTGGGCTGACAACTGATGTGAATCGCCAGCTCAAAGGTCTGTTACGTCGGTGTAACCCTTGCGTTGCCGACGTGCGAACCGCTGGACAGGGCAACCGCAGCCGAGTTCACTTCGTATATGTTGCGACGCCCGCGGATCGGATGAGCAAGGCTGCTCCCGACCGGCGGTCTCCGCCCCGTGCCCGACCTCACCACCTGACTGCTGAGGCCGCACCCACCGACGCTCCTGACACCTGGCGCCGCAACTGCTCACGAGCCGCCGCATCAGCGACGGGTCCTCTCACCCCGCGGGAGCACACGTGTCCAATTCGGGCGAACACCGACTCGAGCAGTACCGACTCGAGCAGCACCGACTCGAGCAGCATCGACTCGAACCCCGCGCCGCCCTCTCCCGGCGTGGTCTCCTCCGTCTCGCCGGCTACGGCGGTGCGGCGATCGCGGCGGCCCCGCTGCTGGCCGCTTGCGGCAGCAGCTCCAAGACCGAGGTCTCCTCCGGCAGCGGCAGCTCCAGCTCCGCCGAGGTGACGAAGCTGTCCGTCCAGCTGTCGTGGATCGAGGACAGCAGCTTCGCCCCCCTCTACATCGCGGAGGATCGTGGCTTCCTCGCTGCCGAGAACATCGCTCTCGCCCTGACTCCGGGCGGCTCCGACATCGGTGCCATCGAGGGCATCGTCGCGAGCGGCAAGGCCGACGTCGGCATCGCCAGTGACATCACGACCGTCATCGCGGCCGCCGGTGACGGGAATCCGCTCGTCTGCATCGGTGCGCTCTACCAGAGCAACCTCAACGTGCTGATGTCGGACCCGAAGAAGCCGATCACCAGCGTGAAGCAGCTGGTCGGCACCAAGATGGGCGGCCCGCAGGGCACCCAGACGAAGTTCGACGCCATGTTCACGCTGGCCGGGCTGAAGCCGGACTACAAGTTCGTACCGACCGGCTACGGCCCCGACGCCCTGATCAACGGCGAGGTCGACGTGCTCGCCGGCTACATCACCGACGAGGTGCTGTCGTACAAGGCCGCCAAGGGCGCACTGCCCGGCATCCTCACCTTCACCGACGCCGGGCTTCCCGCCTACACCCAGCCGATCTTCGTCACGAAGAAGACGCTGGACTCCAAGCGTGACGCCCTCAAGGGCATGTTGACCGCGATCCGCAAGGCGGTCGCCGTCGACGCTGCGGACCCGTCCGTCGGCGCCAAGCTCGCCGTGGACAAGTACGGCAAGATCGCCGACCTCAAACTCGAGACCGAGACCGAGCACGGTGCCGCGTACGCGAAGTACTTCAGCAGTGCCGGCACCACCGCCAACGGCTACCTCTGGGTCGACCCCGATTACGTCGCCGGCGCCATCTTCCGCGGCATGAAGGCGTCAGGTCTGAAAACGCCCGCGGATGCCTCGACCGTCGTCGACGTGTCGCTGCTCAAGGAGATCCCGAAGGCATGACCCCGCCCGGACCCTGCTCAGCCCCTGCCCACAGCCCAGCCGGAAGCGAGTATCCCCATGACTGACGTCTTTCCTCCGGTCGTCGACCTGACGAGCCCGGACGCCCCTGCCCGTATCGACGACGCCTGCCGCAACGTCGGCTTCTTCCAGGTGATCGGCCACGGCATCCCCCAGCAGCTGCTCGACGAGGTCTTCGCCGTCGCCGACGACTTCTTCGGCCAGGAGGTGTCGGTCAAGCGGTCGTGGGAGTCCGGCATCCCGGAGATCGAGCGCGGCTACTCCGCCAAGGGCACCGAAGGCCTGTCCTACAGCCTCGGTCTCGATCAGCCGCCGGACCTCTTCGAGGCGCTGACGTTCGGACTCGACGACGTGCCCGCCGACGACCCCGGCTACTTCACCGACCAGCACCACCAGTTCGCCCCGAACATCTGGCCGACCGAGCCGGCGAACCTGAAGCCGGTGATGCTCGCCTACTACGACGCCGCCTTCCGGCTGACCCGCGAGGTCATGTCGCAGATGGCGCTCGCGCTCGGCATGCCCGCCGACCACTTCGCCCCGTTCACCGACAAGGCCATCGACGTCCTGCGCATCAACTACTTCGAGGGCCGGCCGGGTGACACGGCACTGCCCAACCAGTACGGCATCGGCCCGCACACCGACTACGGCATGCTCACGCTGCTGCTCGCGGACCAGGAGCCGGCGCTGCAGGTGTACACCAAGGACGAGGAATGGCGGTACTGCGTCCCCGTCCCGGGCGCCATCCTCGTCAACGTGGCCGACCTGCTCACCCGGTGGACCAACGACCGGTGGCGTTCGACGCTGCACCGTGTGCTGCCCGTGCTGACCGACGACGACGCGATCCGGCGCCGCCGGTCGGTGCCGTACTTCTGCTCCGGCAACTTCGACGCCGTCATCGAGTGCCTGCCGACGTGCACCGACGCCGAGCACCCGCCGCTGTATCCGCCGCTGCACGGCGGCAAGCACGTCGAGGAGAAGACCCTCGCCGGCCGACTGCTCGAGGCGGCGGACGCCGAGTCCACGCTCGGCGAGCGGGTCAAGGCGCTGCAGCCGTGATCCCGCCCCGCCTGAGCGGCCTGTTCGCCGTCGACGACCAGGTCGACGTCTCCCGGCAGTGGTACGAGCGGCTCGGCTGGCAGACCGAGCGCGCCGACCACGTCTTCGTCCCGTTCCCGCTCGCCGGCACGTCCTTCGCCCTGTGGAGCGCCGACAGCGCGGGGCCGAGTGTCGACGCCGTCACCGCGGCCGCGGGATCGTTCTCCGGGACCCTGCTCTCCCTGGTCATGGACCAGGAGGCGGACGTGGACGCCGTGCTCGGCTCGGTCGTCGAGGCCGGCGGCACCGTGGTGGTCCCGGCCGGCGAGCGGGCGTTCGGCCGGGCCGGATGGTTCGTCGACCCGGCCGGCACCACCTGGGAGGTGTGCTGGATCTCCGGACACGGGGCTGACGATCCGTTCGACGGGCAGGCGGGTGCGTCCGCAGTGGCGACCGCGCTCGGAGCGGTGACGGTGTACGGGACCGATCCGGATGCCGCGCGCTCCTTCTACGCCGACGGGCTGGGCTGGCAGGGCCGGGCCACCTCGTGGGCCGGCCGCCCGGCTCTCGCCACCGACGGTGCGCTGCTCACGTTCGCCGCGGCGGACGACGTGCATCCGGTGGGCGCCTGCGGGGCGTTGATGATGTCCACCGCCGACGACGTCGACGCCCTGCACGGGGTGTTGCTCGCGAAGGGCGCCGAATCGCTCGCCGAGCCGACGGACGCCGACGGGTGCCGTACCGCGGCCGTACGTGACCCCAAGGGCCTGGTCTGGGACGTCGTCCACGACCCGGCGTGGAGCTGCAGCGCGGTCGGCCCCCTGCCCCGCAATCTGGTGTGAGGGCCGACCGCGGCGTCTACCGCTGAGGCCGTGTCAGTCCAGGTCGCGGAGCGGCTCGACCACCCGGTCGCACAGCGCGGTCACCCAGCCGGCCGGGTCGTCGGTCTGCGCGGAGACGAAGACGGTGTCGATGCCCACCGCCGCGTACTCCTGCATCTCCCGGAGGAAGCCGTCCGGGTCGGCCAGCGGGTTGTTGGCGCCGATGACGGTCAGCTCGATCGAGTCGACGTCACGACCCGCGGTGTCGCAGTGCCCGCGCAGCACGTCCAGCTTGTGTGCTGCCTCGGCCGGGTCGGCGACGGCCCAGTTGACGATGTCGGCGTACTCCGCGGCCATCCGGAGGGTCTTGCGCTCCCCGGTGCCGCCGATCATGGTGGGCGGCGGCTGCTGGATCGGCGCCGGGACGCAGATGGTCTCGGCGAGCTGGTAGTGGGTGCCCGCGTACGGCCCGTCGTCGTCGCTCCACATCTGACGGGTGATCTGCAGCGCCTCCTCGAGCAGCTCGAAGCGGGTCGCCATGGCCGGGAACGGGACGCCGAGGCCCTTGTGCTCCCGCTCGTACCAGGCGGCGCCGATCCCGAAGATCGCCCGGCCGCCTGACAGCACGTCGAGGGTGGTGACCGTCTTGGTCAGCAGGCCGGGGTGGCGGTAGGTGACGCCGGTGACCAGCAGGCCGAGGCTGATGCGCTCCGTCTTGCCGGCGAGGAAGCCGAGCCCGGTGTAGCCCTCGAGCATCGGGTCGGTGGCGGGTGCCATCTGCTCCATCTGGAACCAGTGGTCCATCAGGGTGAACATCGAGCACCCGCCTTCCTCGGCGGCGCGGGCCGTGGCGGCGAGCGTCGGGGCGATGGCCGCCGGCCCGCCGGGTCGGGTGAAGTTCGGATAGTGGACGGCAAGCTGCACGTCGGCTCCTTAGCAGTGGGACGGGGCGTTCAGGCGCTCTCCGCCTGAACGAGATCATCGGACAGTGCTTGCGTGGTCCATTCCTGCGGGTCGCCGGCGGGCGCGGCGGGTCGCCGGCGCCGCGCGGTGAGCACCGTGACGATCAGCGCGAAGGCGATGAAGCACGCGGATCCGACCAGCGCCGTCGAGACGGCGTGCGCGAGCTGGTCGCGGGCCGTCCCGGTGGCGTGCCGCGAGGCGGCGCTAAAGACGTTGACCATGACGGCGAGCCCCAGCGTGCCCCCGACCTGCTGCGCGACGTTGACCAGGCCGGACGCGGCTCCGGCGTCGTCAGGCGCCACCCCGGCGATCGAGAGGTTGGTCAGCGGGATGAAGGCGGTGCCGATGCCGAGCCCGAGCAGCACCATCGGCAGCGCGATCGACGGGAAGTAGCCGGTGCCGGTCGACAGCCGGCTCAGCCAGATCATGCCGCTCATCGCAAGCACCAGGCCGAGTGCCACCTGGCCGCTCTGACTCATGCGCGTCGACAGCCGCGGCGCGATCTGCACGACGGCGAACAGCACCAGCGTCATCGGCAGGAAGGCGAAGCCGGCCTTGAGGGCGCTGTAGTCGCGCACACCCTGCAGGTACTGGCTGATGAAGAAGAAGAACGAGAACATGCCGCCGACCAGCAGGAGCCGGGCCGCGTACGAGCCGGCCCGCGTGCGGTCGCTGAACAGCCGCAAGGGGGTGATCGGCTGCGCGGCCCGCGACTCGTTCGCGACGAAGCCGGCGAGCAGCACCGCTCCCCCGACGAAGGAGCCGATGGTGACCGGGTCGCTCCACCCTTCGGACGCGGCGCGGACGAAGCCGTACACGAGCGCCGTCATGCCGAGGGTGGACGTGAGCGCGCCGGCGAGGTCGAAGCGTCCGGGCCGGGGATCGGTCTCCGGCAGGTAGCGGGGCGACAGGATGATCAGCGCGATGCCGATCGGGACGTTGATGAAGAAGCCCCAGCGCCAGGAGAGTGCGTCGGTGAGCAGGCCGCCGACCACGAGCCCGACGCTGCTGCCGGCGCCGCTGATCGAGCTGTAGAGCGCGATGGCCCGGGCCCGGCCGCGGGCCTCCTGGAAGGTGATCATGAGCAGGGCCAGCGTCGAGGGTGCGGCCACGGCGGCGGCGACGCCTTGCACGGCCCGTGCGGTCAGCAGCTCCGCGGACGACTGGGCGAGCCCGGCGAACAGGGACGCGACGGTGAAGACGGCGATGCCGGCGACGAAGATGCGGCGTCGGCCGAAGATGTCGCCGATGCGCGCGCCGAGCAGGAGCAGGCCGCCGAAGGCGAGCGTGTACGAGTTCTGCACCCAGGACAGGCCGGTGGGCGAGAAGTGCAGCGACTCGTGGATCTTGGGCAGGGCCGTGATCACGACGGATGCGTCGAGGATGATCATCAGTTGGCACGTGAGGATGAGGACGAGCACGACGAGTGGTGACGAGACCACGGGGCGCGTCGCACAGGAGAGCTGTGAAGACGCCATGGAGCAGCGACCCTTCGACGAGTGTGGACGTGCGAGCTAAGGTGGAGGCCTCCCTCCGGAACAATACGGAGGTATGCCTCCGCTTGCAAGTCACGTGGTCGAAAGGGGTGGGTGCATGACGACGACGGAGTCGGTGCTGCCCTCAGCTGCCGAGGTTGTCGCGGCACGCAAGCCGAAGCGTGCCGACGCCCGGCGCAATTACGAGGCGCTGCTCGAGGCGGCCCGCGCGGCCTTCGCCGATGCCGGCACCGCCGCCTCGCTGGAGGAGATCGCCCGGCGCGCCGGCGTCGGGATCGGGACGCTGTACCGCCACTTCCCCACCCGGCAGGACCTGTTCGAGGCCGTCTACGTCAACGAGGTCGACGCACTGTGCCGCTCGGCCGACGACCTGGCCGACCTCGCACCGTGGGACGCGTTCGTCGCCTGGATCGACCGGTTCGCCACCTACGCCGCCACCAAGAAGGCGGTGGCCGAGCAGCTGATCGCCGACGGCGGCCGCGACAACCCGATCTTCAAGAGCTGCCGTACGGCGATCTCCGCCGCCGGTGAGCCGCTGCTCGCCCGCGCCCAGCAGGCGGGCAGCGCCCGCCGCGACGCGTCGTTCGACGACGTCCTGCGGCTGCTCGGCGGCGTGACGATGCTCGACGTACCCAAGGAGCAGATGCGTCGCGTGCTCGGGATCGCGGTCGACGGGCTCCGTGCCCGTGACTGAGCTCGCTCGTGTGACACGTCGTTGCGTCTCCCGTTTCCGTAAGGTCTGATCGCCGGAGACCACCGGCTCCGCCTGCCGCTGCACCGTGCCGACCCAAAGCCGATCGGGAGAAGCTCTTGCACGACATCGCCGTCTTCGGTGGAAGCGCCCACCCCCTGCTGGCCCAGGAGGTCTGCGCCAATCTCGGGGTCCCGCTGCTCCCGGTGCGCGTCGAGCGCTTCGCGAACGACTGCATCGAGGTGCAGCTGCAGGCGAACTGCCGGGAGCGCGACGTCTTCCTCATCCAGCCGCTCGTCACGCCGGTGCAGGAGAACCTGGTCGAGCTGCTGCTGATGCTCGACGCGGCCCGCGGCGCGTCGGCGGCGCGCACCACGGTCGTCATGCCGCACTACGCGTACGCCCGCTCCGACAAGAAGGACGCGCCGCGGATCTCCATCGGCGGCCGCCTCGTCGCCGACCTGCTCGTCACGGCCGGCGCCAACCGGGTCCTCGCGCTCACCATGCACTCGCCGCAGGTCCACGGCTTCTTCAGCATCCCGGTCGACCACCTGCACGCGCTGCGCGAGCTGGCCGGCCACTTCCGCGGCTACGACCTGTCCAACACCACCGTCGTCTCTCCCGACCTGGGCAACGCCAAGGAGGCGGCCGCGTTCGCGCGCCTGCTGGGTGTGCAGGTCGCCGCCGGCGCCAAGCAGCGCTTCGCCGACGACCGGGTGTCGATCAGCGCCGTGATCGGTGACGTCAGCGGCCGCGACATCATCGTGCTGGACGACGAGATCGCGAAGGGCAGCACGATCCTCGAGCTGCTCGAGCGGCTGCGGGAGCTCAACGTGCGCTCGGTACGGGTCGCCTGCACGCACGGCCTGTTCGCCAGCGGGGCACTCAAGCGCATCGGTGACCAGCCCGACGTGCTGGAGATCGTCTGCACCAACTCGGTGCCGATCCCGGAGTCCGAGCGTGGCGAGAAGCTGACGGTGCTGTCCATCGCGCCGGCTCTGGCCGAGGCGGTCCGGCGTATCCACAACGGCGAGTCGGTCAGCGCGCTCTTCGAGGCCGGCGGCCCGGAGTCCATGGAGCCCGACCTCGTCTGAGCTGTGCAGGTCCGAGCCCCGGCCGGGGCTCGGCTAGTGCGCGCCGACCTCGTGGCCGCCGTGACCCGCGGGCTCGAACTGGAACGTCGAGTGCTCGACGTCGAAGTGCCCCACCAGGCAGCCCTGCAGCTCGTCGAGCAGCTGCGGGGCGTGGCCGTCGCTGAAGCAGGTGTCGTCCAGCACGACGTGTGCCGAGAGCGCCGGCAGGTCGGACGTGACGGTCCAGACGTGCAGGTCGTGCACGTCGAGCACATGGTCGGTGGCGAGCAGGTGCTCACGGATGTCGGCGAGGTCGAGGTCGGCCGGTGCGGCCTCCAGCAGGACGCGGCCGGAGTCGCGCAGCAGCCCCCAGGCAGCCTTGAGCATCAGGGCCACGACGACGAGTGACGCAACGGGGTCGGCCCGCTCCCAGCCGGTGGTGATGATCACGACGGCGGCGACGATGGTGCCGATGAAGCCGTACAGGTCGGTGAGGATGTGCTGGTAGGCGCCCTCGACGTTGAGGCTGGTGCGGTTGGCGCGGGCGAGCGCACCCGCCGCCACGATGTTGATCGCGACCCCGACGATCGCGACGACCAGGACGACGCCGCCCTCGACCTCGTGCGGCGTGATCAGCCGGCGGATGGCCTCGAACGCCACCAGGGCCGACACCACGAGCAGGGTGATGCCGTTACCGGCGGCCGAGAGGATCTCGGCGCGCTTCCAGCCCCACGTCCAGGCGCCGCGCGCCGGACGGGCGGCAAGCCTGATCGCCCACAGCGAGGCGGCCAGCGCACCGACGTCGGACAGCATGTGGCCGGCGTCGGACAGCAGGGCCAGCGAGCCCGCCGCGAACGCGACGATCACCTCGCCGACCATGAAGGTGGCGAGCAGGACGAGCGCGACGGTCAGGTAGCGCTTGTCGGCGTCGGCACTCGCCCCGTGCGTGTGGCCCGCATGCCCGCCGCCACCGCGCCGGCCCTCGGAGCCGGGGTGGGCATCATCGCCATCGGCGTGGTCGTGCGCGTGCGCGTGCCCGCCGTCGGGATGCTCCGTCGTGGAGGTCACGCGCCCACGGTAGACGAGCGGCTGATCACCGCGCGTCACCCGCACGGTGGTCACGCGGTGAGCCGCGCCCACTCCGCCGGCAGCCGGCCCTCGCGTACGGAGGCGACGACCGCATCGTGGGCGGCCACCCCTGCCTCGAGGATGGCGGTGACCGCCACCTGCGCGCCGGTCGACGGACGGGGATGGCTGCCGCCGCGGTCACCCTGCAGGCTGCGCGACCGTGCGACGGCAGTGGGCAGATCCAGAGCCACCGCCAGGGCGCCCTGCTGGACGGTCGTCACGATCTCCCCGCTGGCGCCGGCGCCGGCGGTGAAGACGGCGTCGCTGACCACGGAGACCGGCTCCCCCGCAGGCGTCGTCACCGCATCGGTCAGCCGCCACTTGCGTCCGGCGGCCTGCCAGCCCAGCGGCTCGGCCAGCTTGGCCTGCACCTCGGCGGGCAGCCCGAAGGCGCGCGGGGCGTCGTACTTGGCGCCGAGCTCGCGCCACGTCGTCAGCACGTCGCACGCCTCGAAGGCCTCGCGCATCCAGCCGTCCGCGTCGACCAGGTCGAGCGCGTCCGCGGCGATCCATCCCGGGGCGCTCTCGCGTACGCCATCGGTGAGCGCGGTCCAGCTTCCGAAGTCGGGCCAGCTCAGCACCGGGTCCTGTGCCAACGGACGTGTGACCAGCCACTCGTGCTGCCAGACCACTGCGCCGGGAGACCGGGTCGACACCTGCAGCCGGGTCGGGCTCTGCCGCCGCGCCCAGCGCTCGGTGCCGTCGGGCGCGGCCCAGCGCGCCTCGGTCAGGGCCGGCTCGGCGCCCGCGTAGGCCAGCAGGACGACGGGGTCGGCGATCCGTACGGTCAGCCGGGCGTTACGGCGATCCAGCACGACGCCGCACGCCGGGTCCGCCGGGTCGCCGGCCAGGACGGCGATCCGCTCCCCTGCGGCGTAGCCGGCCTCGGCCTCGGCATCCGCGAGCAGCGGCGGGGCCCAGCCGGGGAAGACCATGCCGTCGTCGAGGGCGTACGCGATCGGCCCCGACTCCAGGGCGCCCAGAGACTCCAAAGCGCGCAGCGCGTCCACGCCGCTGACCGTAGCCTCCTGCGGCCCTGGCGGGCGTACCCACGCTGATCGGGAAATTGTCGGCGCCACCTGAGACCCTGGCGGGCATGGGCGATCTGCGCATCGGCACCGCGTCGTGGACCGACAAGACGCTGCTGGAATCGGGCTGGTATCCGGACGAGGTGAAGACGCCGGCGGCGCGCCTGGAGTTCTACGCCGAGCAGTTCCGCGTCGTCGAGGTAGACGCCACGTACTACTCGCTGCCGAGCGAGCGCAACAGTGCCCTGTGGAGCGAGCGGACCCCTCCCGGGTTCGTCTTCGACGTCAAGGCGTTCTCGCTGCTCACCCAGCACCCGACGAAGACGGTGGCGCTGCCGAAGGCGTTGCGACCGGACGATGCGAAGGCCCGCGTCTACCTCAAGGACCTGCCGGCCGCGACCGTCGACGACGTCTGGGGCCGCTTCCTCGGGGCGCTCGCGCCACTGCACGAGGCGGGCAAGCTGGGTGCTATCCTGCTGCAGTTCCCGCAGTGGTTCGTCGGCGGGAAGAAGAGCACCGACTACATCCTCGAGTGCGCCGAGCGATGCAAGCCCTACCGGGTGAGCGTCGAGTTCCGTAACAAGTCGTGGCTGTCCCCTGAGCGGCAGGACGAGACGCTCGACTTCCTGCGCGGCTACGGCCTCACGTACGTCTGCGTCGACATGCCGCAGGGCAAGACGTCCTCGGTGCCGCCGGTGCTCGCCGCCACCTCGGACCTCGCGGTCGTCCGCTTCCACGGCCACAACGACGACGGCTGGGAGAGCGGCGACATCTACCGCCGCTTCGGCTACAAGTACTCCCCCGAGGAGCTCGCCGCGTGGGCCCCGAAGCTGCGTGAGCTGGCCGCCGGCGCGAGCGAGACCCATGTGCTGATGAACAACTGCTACCGCAACTACGCACAGGTCAACGCCGCTCAGCTCGCCGCGCTCCTCTGAGCGGCGCCGGCGCACCTTCACTTCTTCCGACGCCGACGTCCGGCCGGTTCGAGGCATGGGTCACACTCTGATCCGGCCGGACGGCGGCAGCCAGATCCACCGCCGCCGGCCCGATCGATCCCGACGAGTGAGGACGCCGATGCCCCCGAGTACCCCGCCCGCCGATGCCGCCGGAGCCGCGCCCGACGATCCGCTGCGCGCGGCGCTCGAGCAGTTCGTCGGCCGGCCGATGGCGACGTCCGGCACGAGTGGCGAGGCGCCCGAGTCGGTGGCTCCCGATCCGGTCAACCAGCCGATGATCCGGCACTGGGCGGCCGCCTTCGAGGACCGCAACCCGGTGTACACCGACGCAGCGGTGGCCGCGGTCACGGGATTCGGCGCGGTCGTCGCACCGCCGACGATGCTGCAGACCTGGACGATGGCGACCCCGGTCGTGACCGGCATCGCCGAGCGCGGCGGGTCCAACGCCGAGACCGGCTCGGCGGGGGTGTTCACCGCCTTCGAGGAGGCCGGCTACACGGGCACGCTGGCGTCGAACTCGGAGTTCGAGATCGAGCGCTATCTGCAGGTCGGCGAGTCGGTGCGGGCGCGTACCGAGGTCGAGAGCATCAGCGACCGCAAGCAGACCCGGCTCGGCGCCGGCTACTTCCTCACCTGGGTGACGACCTACCGCGTCGACGACGAGGTCGTCGGACGGCAGCGCTTCCGCATCCTCAAGTTCCGCCCACCGGCTGCCGCCACGGGTGCGGGGGCCGCGGCATGACGCCCATGACCGCCTGGCTGGACTGGGACGCCGTCGCCGCCGGTGCACCACTGCCGCCGCTGGTGGTCGACGTGACCGCCACCCACATCGTGGCCGGGGCGCTCGCCACCCGCGACTTCATGCCGGTGCACCACGACCGGGCTTACGCCAACGCCCAGGGCGCGCCGGACATCTTCATGAACATCCTGTCGAGCAACGCCTACTGCAGCCGCTACCTGACCGACTGGACGGGGCCCAACGCGTTCATCAGCCGGCTGGCGATCCGGCTCGGCATGCCGGTGCATCCGGGGGTGCAGCTGACCTTCGCGGGGTCGGTCGAGTCGACGAGCCGCACCCGCGACGAGGAGGGGGCGGTGATCGTCGTCGCCTTCGCCGCCACCAGCGACGCCGGCACGCACCTGTCGGGCACGGCGACGCTTCGACCGGCCGGCGGCTAGCGGGTTAGCGTGGCCGGATGACGACGGGGCGGGGTGGTCGACCCGTACGTCGGCTGCTGGTGTTGCGGCACGGTCACGCCGAGCAGCACGCGCCCGCCGGCGGCGGCGACATCGATCGGCGGCTGCGGCCTAAGGGCGTCCGCAGCGTGCAGGCGCTGCACGCGGTCGTCGACGCGGCGGACGTCGACCGGGTCTTCTGCTCAACGGCGGTGCGTACGCGCGAGACGTTGGCGGCGCTCGAGCTCCTGGCGCCGGTGACCTTCGCCGCGTCGCTCTACGGGGCCGATGCGGACGAGTGGGTGGAGGCCGTCCGCGAGACCGAGGAGATCCACCCGGACGGTTACACCGTGCTGCTGGTCGGGCACAACCCGGCGATGCACCAACTGGTGCTCGAGCTGACCGGCGGCGAACGGGTGCCCGGCTTCCCGCCCGCCTCCCTCGCCGTGCTGGAACTCGACGTCGACGCGTGGTGGAAGGTCGGCCCCGGATGCGCTCGGCTGGTGCGGCTGCACCTGCCGGCCGACCCGGCCGAGTGAGGCGGCTGCCGAGACCTCCGGCGCTGCCGGCGCCGGCCCTCGTCCTCGGGGCCGTCATGTCGGTGCAGTTCGGGGCAGCCGTCGCCAAGCACCTAGTGACGCAGGTCGGGCCGGCAGCGGCGACCACGCTCCGGCTCGGCTGCGCGGCCGTCCTCACCGTGCTCATCTTCCGGCCGCGGGTGCGTCGGGAGCAGCTCGCCTTGCTGCTGGCGTACGGGCTGACGCTCGCCGCGATGAACCTCAGCTTCTACGCCGCCCTGCAGCGCGCGCCGCTCGGTGTGGTGGTGACGGTCGAGTTCCTCGGTCCGCTGGCCGTCGCGGTCGCCGGCTCCCGACGGCTGCGCGACCTCGGCCTCGTCCTGCTCGCGACCGTCGGCATCGTGCTACTGGCCCGCGGCGGTGGACCGGTCAGCATCCCGGGCCTGCTGCTCGCCGCACTCGCCGGCACGTTCTGGGCCGCCTACATCCTGATCTCGGCGAAGGTCGGCGCCCGCACGTCCGGCACCGGGCCGCTGGCGATCGCGATGGTGATCGCCGCCGCGGCCACCCTGCCGTTCGGAGCGGGCGCCGCCGTGCATGCCCCGGCTCACGCCATTGCGCTCGGCGCGGTCGTCGGAGTGCTCTCGAGCGTCGTGCCCTACGCGCTGGAGCTCGAGGCACTGCGCCGGCTGCCGGCCCGCACCTTCGGCATCCTGATGAGCGCCGAACCCGCGGTGGCGGCGCTCGCCGGGATGGTCGTGCTCGGCGAGCACCTGGCCGGACGGCAGTGGGCCGGGGTCGGCTGCGTCATCGGCGCCTGCGCTCTCGTCACCGCCCTGCAGAGCCGGCCGGGCGGCGAATCGTCCGTCGGCAATCCGTCACCCACGTCGATCACAGGCGTTGACTGCCTAGATTGAACGCTGATGTCACGCCGGCCGCCGCCCCGCTGCACCCGTGCAGACCGTTGTCCGGGCCGGGGCCGGGCCATCCGAGCAGCCGAGCACCTCGGCACGAGTCTGGAGACGATCGCACATGGCAACCGACAGCCAGGGCCGTCCGCTGTCCGACGACGGGCAATGGGCCTGGAACGGCACGGAGTGGGTGCCGGCGAACGATCCGGGCCTCAGCGCGCCGGCGCCGGGCTCCGCAGCTGACGCGCCCGCGACCCCGAGCACCCCTGCGTCCGACGAACCCGACGCCGGCGCCACGATGATCGCGCCCTCCCCCTTCGCGGGCGGGACCCCCGGCCAAGGCGCCCCGGCCGGCTACGGCTCCACGCCGCCGGCCGCCCAGGGTGCGTCGCAGCCGCCGTACGGATCACCCGCCGGCCCGAGTGGCGCACCTGGGTACGGCTCCCAGCAGGCGCCGGGCTATGGCAATGCACCGGGCTACGGCGGCACCCCGCCCGCGGCCGGCTACGGCGCCGCCCCCGGTGGCTTCGGTGCCCCGGCAGCCCCGCCGAAGTCCAAGAAGCCGATCATCCTGGCCGTCATCGGCGTGCTCGTCGTGGTCGCGGTGGTGCTGGTGCTGGTCCTCGTCGTGTTCAAGGGTGACGACAAGAGCTCCACGGCTACGCAACCCGGCGGCAAATACACCTGCGACGTCGCCGGTCAGGACCTGGCCGCGAAGGACAAGCCGGCGATCACCTTCAAAGACGGCGGCGCCTACGACCTCAGCGGCAGCGGTGACAGCGGCAAATACAGCGTCGCCGGCGGCACCGTGACCTTCACCGGCGGTGACCTCAATGGCATCAGCGGTCAGTACGACGGCAGCACCAAGACCGTCAAGTTGAAGTACAAGACGTTCGACCTCACCTGCAAGCCGTGACCTGCCGGACGTGATCCGAGGGGGTGGCCGGCGGAGGCCGACCACCCCCTCGCTCACATGCTGGCGATCAGCTTATCGACCCGCTCGTCGACGGAGCGGAACGGGTCCTTGCACAGGACAGTGCGCTGGGCCTGGTCGTTCAGCTTCAGGTGCACCCAGTCGACCGTGAAGTCGCGGCGCTTCTCCTGCGCCTTGCGGATGAACTCGCCGCGCAGCCGGGCCCGCGTGGTCTGGGGAGGCACCGACTTGGCTTCGAAGATGTCGAGGTCACGGCAGACCCGATCGACAACCCCGGCGCGTTCGAGCTTGTAGTACAGCCCGCGGTCACGGTGGATGTCGTGGTACTTGAGGTCCACCTCCGCGACCTGAGGTGATGACAGCGGCACCTGGTGGCGGGCCTGGAAGCGGTCGATGAGCACGTACTTGGTGACCCAGTCGATCTCGCGCTCGACCAGGCCGTAGTTCTCGGTCTCGACGGCTTCGAGGGTGCGGCCCCAGAGGTCGATGATCTGCTTGGCGACCGCGTCGCCGCCGCGCCGGTCGATGAAGTCGGCGGCCTTGCGGTGGTACTCGCGCTGGATCTCGAGCGCGGTGGCCTCGCGGCCGTTGGCGAGCTTCACCTTGCGCTTGCAGGTGATGTCGTGGCTGACCTCGCGGATCGCCCGGATCGGGTTCTCCAGCGTGAGGTCACGCATGACGACGCCGGCCTCGATCATGCGGAGCACGAGATCGGTGGAGCCGACCTTGAGCAGCGTCGTCGTCTCGCTCATGTTGCTGTCACCGACGATCACGTGCAGCCGGCGGAAGCGCTCCGCGTCGGCGTGCGGCTCGTCGCGGGTGTTGATGATCGGGCGGCTGCGCGTGGTAGCCGACGACACCGACTCCCAGATGTGCTCGGCCCGCTGGCTGATGCAGTACACCGCCCCGCGAGGGGTCTGCAGCACCTTGCCGGCGCCGCAGATGACCTGGCGGGTGACGAGGAACGGCACCAGCACGTCGGCGAGCCGGCTGAACTCGCCGTGCCGGCCGACGAGATAGTTCTCGTGGCAGCCGTAGGAGTTGCCGGCCGAGTCGGTGTTGTTCTTGAACAGGTGGACGTCGCCGGCGATGCCTTCCTCGCGGAGCCGTCGCTCGGCCTCGACGAGCAGGCCCTCGAGGATGCGCTCCCCCGCCTTGTCGTGGGCGACGAGATCAATGAGCGAATCGCACTCGGGGGTCGCGTACTCGGGGTGGCTGCCGACGTCGAGATAAAGCCGGGCGCCATTCCGGAGAAAGACGTTGCTGCTGCGGCCCCAGGAGACGACGCGGCGGAAGAGGTAGCGCGCCACCTCGTCGGGCGACAGGCGCCGCTGGCCCCGAAAGACGCACGTCACCCCGTACTCGTTCTCGAGTCCGAAGATCCTGCGGTCCATTGCGTCACCCTACGGGCCGGGGCCAGCCGCGGCTGGAATGCGGCGCGCGTCCGGCCTCAGTCGCGTGCTGCCGCATTCGCCTTCTGATTGGCTTTGTCGATCGCCTCGGCGAGTTCCGCCTTCTTCATCCGTGACCGCCCGCGGATCTCCAGACGCCCCGCCACCTCGAGCAGGTGCTCCTTGCTGGCGTGCTCGTCGACGCCGCCGTACGAGCGGCCGCTCGGATCGGGTCCGCCGGACTCGGAGCGCGGATCGGACGGGCCGGAATCCTCCTTGCGCTCCCAGTGGTCGCAGTGGACTCGCGAATCAAAGAACGGCTAGGGTCTTCTGCCATGGCTGATTTTGACACGTCTCAGTTCGACGTGGTGCAGGATTGGCTCAGCACTTGGGATGGGCCTCCCCCGATCACGGTGGGCCTGTACGCCCGCATCTCGGAGGACCCGAATGACACCCGGCTGGGCGTGATTCGCCAGCTAGAGGACGGCCTGGCGATCGCGAACCAGCACCGGTGGCGAGTCGGTGGCCTGTACGTCGACAACGACCTGACGGCCTTCAAGGCGCATGTCGTGCGGCCCGAGTTCGAGCGTCTGCTGGCCGACATCAAGAGCGGTGAGCACGTCCAAGGCGCGGTTTGCTACGACCAGGACCGGTTCGTGCGCCAGCCGAAGGACCTGGAACGCGTGATCGACATCTACGAGACTGCGATGAAGAAGCGGCACGGACTCCGGGTGCTCGCTACCGGCCAGGGCGACATCAACCTGCACACCGATGACGGCATCACCAGTGCCCGGTTCAACGTCGCGATGGCCAACAAGAGCAGCCGTGATACGGCTCGCCGGGTGACGCGCAAGCATGTAGAGCTCGCCGACAAAGGCGTGAGCGCCGGCGGCTTCCGACCGTTTGGCTGGACCGAGGTGCCCGTCCAGGTTCCTGGCACCCTTCGGGTTCGGCTGGACCGTCGCGCCCTCGACTCGTTCGAGGCAAGCCTGATCCGCACCGCTGTCGATGACGTCATCAGCGGCATGACCATCGGTTTCATCGCTGACCGCTGGAACGCCGCCGGCGTCACCACGCCGCGCGGCAACGCGTGGACGCGCAACGCGGTCAAGGCCCTGCTGCTGTCACCCCGCATCGCCGGCTACCGGGTGTTCCACAAGGAGCTGGCGATCAACTCGGTGACAGGGCAGCCCGTGCGCGCGGACTTCGCGCCCATCATCGACGACGAGAAGTGGCAGGAGCTCCAGCTCGCGGTGAACGCCAACCGGGCTCGCGGCGGGCCGGCGGACGCCTTGCGCGGAAAGACGGCAGCGAAGTACATGCTGAGCGGCCTAGCTCAGTGCGGCATCTGCGGCGCCACGTTGAGCGGCGCAAGGCTCGGCGACGATCAGAGCCATGGCTTCATGTACATGTGCCGGGCGAAGTCTGCGGGCGGCTGTGGGCAGATCGGCGTCATTGGCCCTCCGGTCGACGAGCTCGTGACGCAGGTCGTGCTGGGCCGGCTGAAGGAGTTGCGCGTCGCTCCCCCGACGGAGGACTTCGCCTGGACCCGTGAGGGTGAGCTGACGGCCGCGGAGGAGCGTCGTGAGGCGCTGATGGCCCAGTTCGCCAACGGAACGCTGGGCGCCGAGGTCGTCTTCCCTACGGCCAGTGCGCTGAGCCAGCAGATCAAGACGCTTCGGGACGAGAAAGCCGCCCTGGTGAGGCAGTCGATGGAGTCTGTGTCCACCATGACCGATGTGGTCGACGAGTGGCCGGAGCTGGATGCGATGCAGCGTCGCCAGGTGGTGCGTCAGATGACGACGGCGGTCGTGGTGAAGCCGGCTACGAGGCGCGGGTCGTTCGATCCGACGCGCGTCGTGATCGCTTTGCGTTCTTGAAGATCTCTGCGACGGCATTCAGCGTCTCTTCGCTCAGCGGCGGCGCCTCGGCCAGGATCTCCTGAGCCCGCCGCCTGATCGCTTCGGCCTGCTTGTCCACTGCCCTCTCCTTGAACGCAAAAAGGGCCCTCATCACCAACCACGTCGCCTGACGTGATCAGTGATGAGGGCCCTTGCGGAGACGCCCGTCTCCAGGTACCTAGATCGCCCGCGCCCGCGGACGACCTGTCTGTGAAGTTGTCGGCCTCTCGGCCTGGGGCGAACCTACGCCCCGATCAGTCCGAAGCGCAACGTCAGCTCATGGATCGTGCCGGCGAAGACCCGGATGTCCACCTGCTCCTGCGGTCGCTTGGCTTTGGGGTCGTACTGCACGAGCAGGGCGCATGGGAAGCCGCCGTTCAACAGCAAGACGAACGCGGCGAGCTGGCGCGCGGACTCGGACCTCAGCTTGACTCCAAACAGCGGGACAAACACGGCCACCTGTTCCCACCCTTGAATACCTCCGTCGGTCAGGATCTCGTCGGCGAGCTCCAAGACTCGGTCGAGGATGTCCTGACCGTGACGTGCGACGAACCGTGCACCTGGATCGAAGTCCGGCATTGGCAACCTCCCCGTGGACCCCCCGCATGTAGCTGCCCCGTGCTCCCTGAACTTCGACTGAAACGGCATCGACCGCGTCGCGTAATCACGGTTGTGGCGGCACCCGCGTGTCGCCTCGACACGCTCAACCGAAGTTCAGATGGTGGGGGATTTGTCTTGCAGACCCTTGCATCTCGTTGCAGTGGGGGTGTCTACTCATGCCTGCAGGGGGTGGATGGTCCAATAAGACATGGGCACACCCGAGCCGCCGCGGCTGATGGACAAGCACGAGCTAGCCGCCCGACTTGGGTTCTCCGTGTCGTGGGTCGAGAAGCAGGTAGCTGCAGACAAGATCCCCTGCACTCGCATCGGCGGAGGTCGCGTGCGGTTTACCGAAGATCACTTTTGGCAGATCGTTCGCGCGGGAGAGAACAAGCCCAAGGAGTAGCTCAGTGGCGATCTACGAAGCCCATCTGGTCGGCGTTTTCTCGAACAAGCGCTACGACCACTTCGTCGAGAGCTTCGAGGATCACCTCAAGGGTGAGCGGTGGGTTCGGCGCCGGAACGCCAGCCGACGCCGAAAGAGCCTCACCCGCTGGGAGCTGTTCCCGCACGAGACGCCGCTCGACCCGCCGGCAGTCCTGATCCAGCCAAGGCCGGCCCAGGCCGACGACCTGCCCGACCTCACTCCCCTGTTAGAGGTGCTGCGACTGCAGCGCCTGAGCGCCTAGAGCCCGTCCGGCGCCGGGGTGGGAAGGCCCGCGGCGCCGGACGTTCGACTACCGACCTTGGTGGTAGACAGCCACCGCTGAGGCCGGTCCTATTTGTTCAGCCAGCACAGACGCGCGAGCTGCCACGCGCCATCGGTCTTGGGGCCGTAGAGCCCGTCGAGGTCGGCGCCGGCGAAGTGGAAGATGTCGTGCTGCACCCAGTACACGGTCGAGTTCTTCTTCTCGATGCGCACCGGCGCTTCCTTGGCAGCGAGGCTGACCACCAGCTGGCCCTGGGCGTTGCACAGATGGTTCCAGCGCAACACCTGGTAGGCGTGGTCCGTCGCATCCAGCCAGCGGCCACTCTCGGGCTGCACACCGAGCAGGTGCTGCATGCGCGCGATGGACTTGCGGTCGGCGTCTGACAGCGTCACCACCTGCAGCTGCTCCAGCGCACCGGACAGGTGCAGCAGCAGCCACTGCTCGGGGTCGATGTTCGGCGGGTTGCCGGCGTCGATGTACTGGCCGAGGCCGACCTCAAAGTGCAGGTGTGGCCCGGTTGAGTCGCCCTCGTTGTTCGACAGGCCGATGATCTGGCCGGCGACGACGGTGTCGCCGGTGGAGACGTTGTTGCTGCCCATGTGGCCGTAGCGCGAAGTGACACCGAACTGCGGATGCCAGATGGACACTAGGTGGTCGCCGAAGCCGTCCGCATGGCCGGCGTAGATCACGTAGCCGTCGGCAGTGGCGCGCACTGGGGTGCCCATGGGCACGGCGTAGTCCGTGCCGGGATGCCCTCCCCTGCCGCCGGGCACGGCGATGCCGTTGACCAGGCCCCAAGCCTGCGACATCCAGTAGCCGGGGGTGGCCGGGTCGATCGGGCGCACAACAGTTGTGCTCATCGCTGTGTCTTTCTTTCGGGACGGCCCGAGGGAAGGATCAGGACGCAGGTGGGATAGGGCGTGATTCGTCGATTGCGTGGCCGAGCATGGTGCGCTCGGTCGCCTGGTTGTGTATTTCGAGCGCAACTAGGCGGCGACGCAGGTCATCATTTTCGTGACGGAGCTTGTCGTTGTCTCGCCGCAAATGCTCGTTTTCGTCTTCGAGGCTTTCGTAGGCGTTCTTGGAGGCTTCTCGCTCACGCGCGAGCGAGGCGTCAAGGATCGCATCCGGGGTGGAAGCTAAACGGCGCTTCTCCCGGCGACCGAGCGACGCATTGACGACTGCCCAACCCCCGGCGAGCAGTCCAATGGCCGTCGTAACGATCGAACCGACGTCAATGTGGATCACTCACCCTTCAGTCTCCTGATCCATTGCGTGCAACATGTGCAGTCCAGATACACAGGGTGCCCCAGATCAAGATTCCTGTTGGTCCTTGCAGGTGGCTCTGCACGGCTGCCAGCACGTAGCCAGCAGTCCACAACGCGGTGATTCCTACGATAAGGCCAAACGCCGCTTGGTGCCGCTTGCCGAAATGATGCGTTGTGCGCCCGCACCAAATCGAGAGCAGGCCACTCACGATGTAGGCGGGCGCCCACACGATCTTCGGAATGAGCTGGAAAATGTACTGATAGGACGCCGACTTGTACTGGGCCCAACTCAACGTGGTGGTCATGTCGAGCACCAGAGACACGCCAATGAGCACGAACATGAAGCCGGCGTAACAAAGCCAGTCTCTCCGGGCATTAAAGGTCTTCAGGGTCTTCATCGTTCGTCCGGCCATCCGCTGATCACGAGTATGAGAAGCAACGCGAGTAGATAGGTGCTGGCCGTCACCCAGCCGCGAGGCACATTGTTGACGAACCATCCCAGGAACAGACAGCCCGACCAAACGGCGAAAAGCCCGGATACGAGACCAAAAGCGACGCGGTCTTCCTTCGGGTTAATAATCCCAGTGGCAAGGGCTATTGACCCAAACAGCACCCACAGGACACCCCAATGAGAAAAGTCCATGACGTTGAGTAGGTAGTGGTACAGCGGCTTGGTGCTCGGTGTATCCGGCGACGAGATGAGGCCATATCCGGTGACGATCGAGAGCAGCCCGACGACCACGAGCGAGACGCGTCTGCGAGTGATCCGATACTTCGCCCAGATGTTGCTCATAGCTCGACGTTCAGCGAGCCGGCGGGGATCTTGTCGCCCTGCACCACGCCGCCGTACAGCGGCGTGGAGGGAAGTCCCGGCGGCGGACTCGGAACGCCGAGGGACGGGAAGTAGGCAGGGTCGGGGATGGCCTGTGACGCGGCGGGCGAGCTCGGCATCGCCGCCACCTCGGCCTTGACCTGAGCCACGCGGACATCCGCCACCTTGGCGACATGCTCGATCTTCAAGGCAGTCCGGTGGTTCTGGTACATGGCCTGCAGCACCGCGGAGATCAGCAGGGCAGCCATCGGGATGGCGGCCTCGAACGACGACAGGCCGTGCTTCCAGTTGACGTGCAGCATGTCCAGCAAGATCGCCGTGAGGTTCAGCAGGTGGACCGCGATGGTCGAGATGAACTCGCTACTGGTCCAGCCTGGCGCCGGCTGCAGTGGGACGGGTCCTGCAATGGGTACCGCCACGGGCTCGGTCATCAGTAGCCCACCGCAATGTAGGAGACCGACACCTTGTCCGTGGCTCCGACGAAGCCGGACTTGTCGGAATGCTGGAACAGCACCTGGAAGCCCGTCTTGCTGACACCCGTCAGGCCGAGCACCGTCGGAGACCCGTTGACCGTCGCATCGGCGACGACTGGCGTCACGGCAAGGCAGCCGTTCGGGAATGGACTGTCGAAGGTGAAGTAGAAGTTGAAGGCTGGCACGAGGGTGCCCTGCGCGCCGCCGGCGGTGACCGTCTGCATGCCGAAGCGCAGCTGGATGCCGGAATGCGTATCAGCTGTGACCATGGGCGCCTGTGCCTCGGTGAGCGCCTTGACGGCCTGGTCGTGCTCGGCCCCGAGCATGTACCAGAAGTATCCGTAGGTGTCGCCGATCGTCATGGCCATCGGCACCCACAGTCGACCGGTGTCGCGGTCGAGGTATTCGCTTCCAACGCCGGCCGGGACGCCGTTGGCGTTCGGGTCGCCGTTGCCTTCCTTGCGGAAGACAATGCGGTCCGAGGTCGCCGGGGCATCAGGGTCGAGGAAATGCGCGAGCGCCCCGATGGCGTACGGAACATCGTCGGGGTCGGACGGCTCCGGGATGGGAATCCCGCGCGGCGTTTTGGTGGGCATGGCTGCTTCCTCTTACTGGCCGAGCGGGTCAGCTGACCCGATAGGCAGGTTGCTGGGCATCGCGTCGTAGACCCGTACGTAGTCCACCTCCATGCGGGGCTCAAAGCCGGCCGGCGGGTCCCATGAGGTGGAGCGGATACTGGCGTCCCAGTTAGGGTCCATCACGTAATCAATCCGGATGCACATCGAGACGTCGTTGAACCAGCTTGTCGGATAGCCGGTTACGCCGCCGACGTATTTGCCGTCACACCAGGCGCTCAGCTCGTTATCGGTCCACTTGAGGCCATACCGATGCCACTGCGTGGGGTCGGTATCCCAGTCCTCACAGATGTTCGACTCGTCGGAACCGTAGACGTGGTGATAGCCCGTGGCCCACGGCTTACCTTCGCGCTTGCCGAAGATCTCCAGCAGGTCGATCTCGGCGTTGTTCTTGCCGGCCGGGGCCAACCCGTCCGAATTGCGGAATAGCCACAGGGCGGGGAACATGCCGAGGCACGGGTTGGGGAAGCGCGCGCGGAACTCGAAGTAACCCTTGTTCCAGTACAGCTGCTTGTTGACGTCGGTGATGACGTACGGCGAAATCCATGCAGCATCGGTGGGCAGGCCGCCAGGGTTGCGAATGGCCTTGAAGGTCGCAATCGAGTTGGCGACGGTGATGAGGCCGTGTTGCCTGAGCACTGATTGCGGCGCGTTGAAGCTGGAACCAGCGTAGTCGACGTACCCGTCGTCGAGGCTCTGGTTTTCGCCGCTTGTGCGCCAGGTTCCACCGGTGCCGGCCGAGTTCGCGTACGAAAAGTCGCTGCCGGTGAACTCTTCGGACCAGACCAGCCCCGGAAGATTGACGGGAGTGCTGGTGACGCTGCCGGTCGTTTTGCGGGTCAGGGTGATCTTGGCTCCGGGACCATTTGCGTTCTTCGCGTAGATGTAAACGTTGTACGTCGTCGCCGGGATCAGATAGGCGAGGCCGACGGTTCCTGGCGTGGTGACCGTTCCTGGCGGCACGTCCCAGACACCCCCACCCATCGAGTCTGAGCCGTCGCGGCCGTACACGTACTCGGTGATCGGGCTGCCGCCGTCGTCGGTAGGCGCTGAGAAGTGCAGCTGCATGCTGGTGTCGGTGACGTCGACCGTCACGTTCGTCGGCACGCCAGGCAGGCCGGAGCCGGCCGGAGCGGGCGGGACGGGTGTGATCACCGCGGGTGGGTCGATCGGGGTGGGCGTCACGATCGGGCCCGACGGCGTGACCTTGGATGGCAAGGGCACCGGCTTCGGCACGTAGACCACCGGAGGGCCGGCGATCGGCGGCGGGCCGAACAGTCCCGTAGGCGGCGTGCTGCCATCACTGTCGGCCGGCGGCGGAATCGTAACCACAGGGTTGCCGACGGGTGTGGTGCTGTAGACCAGCTTCGGCAGCGGCGTGTACGTGATCGTCGGCGCCGGCAGCGAAGGCAGCGGTCCTGCGTAGACCGGTGGGGCTGCAGCAGTCGCATCGCCGAACCGGGGGTAACCGCCCTTGCGCTCGGCCAAGGTGTCCATGCGAAGCGTCTGCCGGGTCTGGGCGTAGGTCGCGCCGAGCCGTGGCTCGAAGATGACCCGGTCGCCAGCCGGCAGCGCCGCGGCGAGCGCCTGGACGATGTTCTGCTCCAGCACCTCGGGCATCTGGGCGCAGTAGCAGACCACCCGGCAGACCGAGGGGTTGCCGCCATCGCGTTCGATGACGGCGACGTTGGCGCCGATGCCGGCGAGCATCATCCGTTCCAGCACGACCTGCTTCAGCGCGTCAGCTGAGCCGCGCTTGAAGGTCACCAGCTGCTTGACCCGGTCGCGGTTGAGCTGATCCGGGTTCACGGTCGTCGGGTCGTCGATGGTGAGGCGCCGGTTCAGCGAGCCGTCGTAGACCACCCCGACGAACTGGGCCATCCAGGGCAGGTAAGGCAGCACCTGGCCGGGGTCGGCGTCGGCATCGAAGACGCTCCACCAGCCCGGCCGGGACGCAGTGTCGGTGACGAGGTCCCAGACCGGCTTCATGCTTTCGCAGAGGGCGTCGACGAACTTCAGCAGCAGCCAGCCGTGCTTGCCGTCGCCGCGGGTCATGCCGTCGCCGAGCTGGGCGTAGCAGAGCCGGGTCAGCGGGTGGATCGGGGCGTTGTAGTAGGTCTGGGTGCTGATGTCGCTGTGCAGCCGGTCCAGCTGCGGCAGCGTGACCGGCATGTAATCGTCGGCCATCAGACTGACCCTGCGGGCTGCACGGACACCGACACGCGGCTGACCTGGTTGCCCCAGCCGCCGACGACAGTGGTCGGGATGAGGCCTGCCGGCAGGACGACCCGAACGTTGGACCCACCGACGAGGTCGTAGTTCGCCGTGTTGGGGATGGGTGATCCGCCAGCGACGGACAGCGACTGGATGTGATCGACGCCGGGCACGTCGGAGATGACGGCGGCGATGTCGTAGGGGCGCAGCACGGTGCGCCCGGTCCACAGCGGCGGCTGATACTGCCCGCCTTCCCACAAGTTGGGGTCGAGGTAGTGCTCGATGGCAATGCCGACCGACTGCTGCACGGCGAGCAGGTCGAAGCCGGCCATGGCGACGACGACAACCTGGACGTCGACGGGCACGTAGACGGGGTAGCCGAGGATGACCTGGAAATTGAGCTCGCGGCGGCTGTCGAGCAGGGTCTGGACCTTGTTGGCCACGTCCGGGGCGATCGGCAGCCCGGCGCCGTCGATGCAGAACACGGCGATGGTCCGCTCGGGTGTGGCACCGGTGGTCGGGTCGTAGTTCGGGATCGAGTACGTCCGCTGCACGCCGCTTACCTGCTGCGCAACGGTGGAAAAGTCGGCCGGAGCAATGCACTGCTGGCTCATGGTGCGCATGGAGCTCACCAGCCGGCTGCGGTAGGCGTTGATGTCCTCGCGATCGGTGCCACCTTCAGCGCCGGAGGTCGCCACCACGCTGATCAGCCACGGGTAACCCTGCTGCACTTCGAGCGGGCCGGCTGGCACGACGTTGACGGCCGAGCCGGGATAGTCGGCGAGCAGCACAACGCTGGCTACCTGCGTCTGACCGGATGGCACTGTCAGCGGGTAGGCGAGGGAGAACGTCAGCGGCGAGCCGTTGCCGGCCACATTCGACGTGACCTGGGTGCCCTGCGGGATGGTGTAGCCCGCCGTGTCGACCACCGTCCAAGTGGTGGTGATGTGCGCCCGCGCTGCGTAGCCACGCTCGAAGTTCATCAGCTGTGAGCCGAAACCCTCGTACAGCACGTCGCCGACATTGCGCACGAGCGCGCGAAGATCCGCGCCGATGTAAGCGGCGACCTGCAGGGCTGCGACCTCGGGGCTCGACAGGTAAGGGCGCCACCGGTTGCCGGTGAGCTCGACGAGGCGCTGCACGGCCAGGTTGGCGAGGGTGTCGCCGTCGTCAGGCTCGTTGGACAGGGTGAGGGGCACGTACTGCGAAGGCAGGACGAACACCGGCAGAGTGTTGGGCAGCGGGCCGACGACGACACCCGGCGGGGGGTCGGGGATCGGCCCGACCGTGCCGGTGGTGATAACGCCGGTGGAGACCGGGGGCCCGTAGCCGGCATCGTTGTGCGCGGTGACGGCGAAGCGGTATCCGGCGCCCAGCACCAGGCCGGGAAAGGTGACCGTGTGAGTGTTGGTGCTCTGGTTGGCGACCGGCGGGTTCTGTGGGTCGATCGGCGCGCCGGTGATTTGATATTTGTCGACGGCGCCGCCACCCTCGTTGGGGGTGTCCCAGGTGAGGGTGACGTCGACGTTGCTGACGCTGACGGCCAGGTTGCGTACCGGGCCGGGGATGGCGATGCCGGTGTTGACGTTGTCGTATTTGGCGTAGTCGGTGCCGTCGCTGGGGACCTGGCCGGGCAGGACGTTGACGTTGTCGAAGTGTCCGTAGTCCACCGGCGCGACGGCTGAAGGGGTGGGCACCACGCCGGCGTTGGTGTTGACGTTGCTGACCAGCATCGGCGTAGCGGTGCCTGTGTCGGAGTGGGCAGTGAAGACTGCCTGCACTCCGCTGGTCGCGTTCCACCAGGGGACATCGGTGCGGGCCAGGGCGCGCCGCACGGTCCAGTCGGTGCCGGGCTCGGGCGCAGTCTCGATGTAGATGTTGGTGCCGTCGTCGCGGACCTGGACCCAGATGGCGGGGTCGCCGGGCACCGGGATGGTGACGGCGCCGGTGTCGGTGAACCCGATCCGGTTGAGGAAGTGGATGCCGGAGCTGTCGAGGCGGACGGTGACGTCCGTTCCGCCGCTGTTGGCGGGCCCCTGCAGCGTCAGAGTGTTGCTGATGCCGGCGAGCGGCGTGGAGTACACCAGCCGGCAGTAGAACGCGCTGCTGGTGGGGTCGAAGAACGTGGTGCTCTTGACCGTGTTGTAGCCGGTGGTGGCCGGGATGGACAGGACATTGCCGAAGACGGTGGGGGCCGCGCCGTCGCTGGCCCACTGAGCGTTGAGGGTGGTTCCGGGAAAGCTGTCGACGAGGGTGGACAGCTTCGCCTGCACACCCAGCGGGTCGCCAGACCCGGTGGCGAGCACCGACGGGATCGCCGCGAAGTAGCGGATGTAATCCACTTCCATCTTCGGGCGGTAGCCGGGGGCCGGGTTGGTGGGCGTCGACTGGATGGAGAAGTCCCAGTTGGGGTCCATCCCATAGTTGATCCGCGGCACCATGTGCACGGAGTCGAACCAGGACGCAGCCGCACCCGTGAGAGAGGCGCGCTTCTGCCCGTCGATGTAGAAGTTGATCTCACCGGGCTTCTTCTCCAGGGCGTACCGATGCCACTGGGTGGTGTCGTCGTTCCAGTCGCCCAGATGGCCCTCGTCTGAACCGTAGACATGGTGCCAACCCGACGACCAAGGGCTACCACTTGGATGTCCGAAGATCTCCAGCAGGTCGATCTCGGCGTTGTTCTTGCCGGCCGGAAAGTCGCGGCTGCGGAAGAACCATAGGGCCGGGAACATGCCGAGGCACGGGTTTGGCCACCGCGCGCGGATCTCGCAGTAGCCGTACTGGAACGAGTAGCCCTGCCGGTCATCGGCGACGAAGTACGCGGACAGCCAGGTGAACTGCGCATCGGCGGAGCCGTCGTTGCGCATCGGACTGAGCGTCAGCACCGAGTTTGCGACGGTGGCGATGCCCTTGCTGGTCAACTGCGAGGGCGGCAGATCCCAGTCTTTACCGGCATAATCCTGGGAGCCGGTGGAGTAGTTGGTGGTGTTGCCCTCGTCGCCCTTGGTGAGCCAGATGCCGCTGGTGCCGTCCTGGTTGGCGTACTTGACGGCGTTGCCGTTGAACTCGTCGCGCCAGACGGGCTGCTCCTGGCTGCCGCTCCCGACGACAACGACCGGATCGCCTCCCCCGCCTCCGCCGCTAGCCGCCGCGACGTTCACGTTGGTGAACTGGGCCGCCCCATCGTCAGCTGCGCCATCGACGGACAGGTAGATGCGGCCGGTGCTCCACCAGCTTGGGGTGGCGATCGAACGGGCGGTGGTGAACGAGACGCCATCGGTCGACCAGGCCAGCGATACCTGGCCACCCGTCTCCGAGATACGGAAGACCTTGTGGATTGAGCCGTCGAGCTCGAACATGGTCGATTCCGCTTCGAGGCTGGAATCGACGTACCCGACTTCGGACAGGAAGCGGACGTTGTTGTCGCCGCCGGCGTTGAAGGTGATCCGCACCGTGGTGCCGTCGGTCGGCGAGGCGACGACGATGTTGCTCTGCGGGTCTGCTGAGCCAAGCGCGCGAGACAGCAGAGTGACGGTCAGCGAGGACCCGAGGCCGTTGAGTGCCGCATCCTGACTATGGATGTCGGCGCCGTCGCTGGTGCCACCAAGGTTGACGTGCCCGTCAGAGACGGACATGTCTCCGTAGGCGATCCACTTCGTGGTGTCGAGCGACGTTCCGGTGAAGGCGTCGACGAGCGAACTGAGGGCAGCCATGGGTCAGTCCAGTTCGAGGGAAGTGACCGTGCCGGCGGGCAGCGCGATCGTCAGTAACGAGCCGGAGTAGGCCTGCCGGTCGATCACCTTGGTGGGCAGCGACGTCGGGGCGGACTGGGATGTCTGCCAGGCCGTGTAGACGCCGGAGGATTTGCCGCCGAGGCCGACCGTCACCGCGTGCGGGGTAGTCGCGGACTTGTTCAGGAGCATGACCTTGCCGCCGTTGTCGGCGTACACCTCGACGTCGGGCAGCTGGCTGCCGCAGGCGACGGTCGAGGAGCCGTAGCGGCGGAGCATGCCGTTGAAACCGGTCCACATGCCGAGGGCGACCCAGTGCGGCAGTGGGTCACCGAAGGCGCCGGGCTGTCCCTGGCCGCTGCCGTCGTTGGCGATGCCTTGCACGCCGTTGGAGTCGGAATAGGTGTTGGCGTGCCCGCCGGCGGAGAGCACCCGGCCGATGACGCTGGAGATGAACAGCAGGTTGTGCCAGTCGGTGAACGCCGAGGAGCCTGCCTGGTAGTACCAGTTGAAGGCTTCGACGCCGTACTTCAGGCCGCCCTTCATATTGCGCAGATCGTTGATGTGCTGCGCGTACTGGGCGGTGTTGGGGTAGCCGGAGCCGTCGGTGGCGCCGCCGTCGTAGGCGTGATAGCTGACGATGTCGACGCCGGGCTGCGTGGCGACGGTCTGCAGCAGGACTGGGTCCCACCAGGCCGAGGCCGGCGCGTTGATCAGGAGCGACGGGTCGGCGGTCTTGGCTGCGGCGATCCAGCCGGCGAGCGAGGACAGGTAGGCGGCGACGTTGCCGTCGTTGTTGGGCTCGTTGCCCAGCGTGATGCGTTCGAGTTTGCCGCCGGCGCGCACACCGCTGTTGTCGTTGAAGTAGTGCACCAACCCGGCGACGTCGCTGTTGCTGAACCCGTTGCTGTCCGCGTCGCCGCTGATCGACACATACGGGGTGCCGCCCATGGCGCGGATCTTGTTGATGTACGTGACAGCGTCGCCGGAGGTCCGGGCGTTGTCGGCACCCGCGCCAGGGTTACCGCCGGCCCAGCGCAGCTGGATGCGCCAGGCCATCGGGCCCAGGGCCTTCATGCGCTGGTACCAGACGTCCGACTTGAGGATGTTGGCGTTGCCGGCGCCGCTGTAGGTGGAGATCGTCGAGCCGACGCTCCACTTGTCCAGCGGGTAGCCCAGCGTGCGGAAGTCGACGGTGATCGTGGCGCCGGCAGGCGGCGCGCTGGTGTTCGAGGTGGGCACCGGGTTGGTCACGGGCACCGGGATCGGCGTCGACTGCGGGGTGGCAATCTGCTGGCCGCTCGCCGTGAGCGAGAACCGGACGGCATTCACCCAGCTGGGCGCCACCTCGCTGCGCAGCGCCACCCAGGTGGCGCCGGACAGGCTGTACTCCCACAGCAGGGTGTTGCCTGAGAACCGGAAGCGGACGTAGAACGTCTTCGTCGGGTCCCACGCGACGGCGATCGCCTTCGAGTCCAGGTCGGCGACGGTGAGCCGCGCGACCAGCTGGCCGTTGGTGACGACGAACTGAGCCGCGGTGCCAGTGACCTCGGAAAGCATCGAGCACATGGCGCGCTCGGCGACGTTGACCGGCGGGGTCATCTGGGTGCTGAAGGTGTCCAGCTGGTACACGCCGTTGGAGACAATGCCGGGGGCGCCGGACGGGGCCGTCGGCACGGCCACGTCGTTGTTGACGAGGATGCCGCTGCCGAGCACGGACCACTTGCCGGCGTTGAGGCTGGTGCCGTCGAAGGTGTCGCGCAGCGTGGACGACAGCGGGTTGGCCGTGGTGTTGGGCGTCACCGTGGTGGTCGGCCGCGCGGTGTTGAAGTAGGTGAACGCCAGCTGCAGCGGGTTCGGCGGGGTGACCGTGCCGCCGAGGTGTCCGGCGAGCTTGACCCAGACCGTCGTCACCCAGGTGGGTGTGGGGATCGTGCGCAGCGTGGTCCAGGCCGGCTTGGTGGTATCGGCCTGGCCGGCGACGATGGTGCCGCCGTCGAGGCGCCGGTACTGCCATGACACGGTGCCGCCGGATTCGATGAGCCGCAGCTGAGCCATGGTGCTCGGGTCGTACGGGACGCTGGTGGAGCCCGAGTCGGCGATGGCACCGTTGTCGTACTGGGCGATGAGCTGCCCACCAGTGACGGTGAAGCGCAGCGCCTGGGTGACGTCAAGGTCGTTGACCAGAGCGTAGATGCCGTCACCGGGGATGGCCAGTGCGTTGCCGCCGACGGACGGCTGAGGCCCGACGAGCGACACGTAGCCCGACGAGCCCGTGAGGTCGTAGGACTTCACGGACGCGAACATCGGGTCGTTCGTCATCGCCGGGACGATGGCGCCATTGGACTGGCGCGCCCCGCCGGTCAGTGCCCAGACGCCGGTGTCCACCGTGTTGCCGCTGAAGGTCTCGGTGAAGGTGGCGAGCTTGCCGCCGGAGGTGCGGTGCGTTGCGGGCGGCGGGACGACCGGTGCGTTCGGCGGGATGTTCCAGTTGTCGATCCGCCACGGCGTGGCCGTACCGGTGCCGCCGTTGTTGTAGGTGTTGATCTGCGGCTGCGCGAGGTAGGTCCAGGCCGGCGCCGACTGGCTGTAGCGGGTGACCCAGGTGAGGCCGTCGTTGGAGCGCTGCCAGCGCACCTGGGGGTTGGACACGGAGGGCCCGTCGCACTGCAGCCGGAACCAGTTATTGGCGGTGGTGTTGTTCGCCGGAGGCGCACCGCTGGTCATGCCGGTACCGGTGTCGGTGTAGCTCGTGCCGGCGACCGATGCGACGGCGTTCTCGGCGCCTCCGCCGACGCCGCGGTACACCTTGTAACCGGCGGCTCCGGTGATCGCCGGCCAGGTGACTGCCACGCTGCCGGTGGTGCCGGTGGTGGTGGCCGAGACTTCGGCGCTGGGCAGAGTCTCGCCGATGGCGTTGACGGCGGTGACCTTGTAGTAGTACGTATTCGCCGCGAGGGTGCCGCCGGTCGTGGATGCGGTGGCGGTGGCGACCGGCGAGGCCAGCTGCGTGAGGGTAATGGCTTCCTGCACGGCCGTTGGGTCGGTGAAGGAGTGGAAGCCATCGGCGTTGCGGTTCTCGTAGCGGACCTGGCCGTCTTGGCTGAAGTCGAAGGCGAGCGACGTGCCGTCGCGCCCAGTCAGGAAGCTGACGGTGAGGCCGGCGCCGCTGGCCGGGGTGATGCCGCCGCCCTGTTGGGCGAGCTGGAAGCTGGCGTAGGAGCCCTGCAGGTTCCAGCTCGCGAGACTAGTCAGTTGCGGGTAGCCGGCGTCGGCGAGCAGGTTGAGCTTGCTGGATGCAAGGCTGATCTTCGAGGTGTCGACCGCGGCCCAGTTCCAGTAGGGAAAGGCGTTCTTCTGGGTGTCGAACGGGTCCTGGAAAAGCTCCATGCTGCCGGCCGCGGCCCGCTTGATGTTCCCACCGGCATAGGGCGGAGGGACAATGTTGACGCGGTCCATGATGGCGTCGTTGACCTGGCCGGAACCGCCGGTGTAATACGACGACAGGCTGATGCGGCAGTTGTTTGCCCAGGACGGCGTCGGCGACGTGTAACGGGTGTCCCAGAAAACACCGTCAGGAGACAGCTGGAACTGTACGAATCCGCCGGATTCGATGAGCCGCCAGTAGGACATCAGCGGGTTGTAGGGCTCACTGACGCCATTCGGGTCGACGTAATTGACCCGGTTCTGGTAGTACATCGTGCCGGGCTTGCCGTCGTTGCCGCCCGGCGTAGTGGGCGCTACTGCACCGCAGACGCCGATGCAGAGTTGCTGGCCACCGTCGTTCGGGTTGAAGACCAGCATCTCCAACGCCAGCTTGTCGGCGTTGGCACCCGTACCGGGAATGGCGGTGGGCGGGATGATCTCGGCGCAGCTCAGGCTCGAATTGGTGAGGTCATACCAGCCCCACGAACGGCACTGCGGATAGTTTGCTGCCGGCGGGATGTGCAGCGTGTCGCCGATGGTGTCGTGGGCGATGTAGCAGCAGACGAACTCCCACACTTCATCCTGCTGGGAAGTGAAGTCGTCCTGAACTGCCCCGACCTTGGTCACCGAACCGCCGCCCAATCAAAGACTTCGCTGAAAGATGCGCATGCCGAAGCATCTTCGTTCTCAGCTCTATCGTCGCGGGGTGCGCAAATCCGTTCTTGAGCTCAATCGTGCTCTCTTAATCACGGTTGAGCCGTCACTCACTCGTGGGGACGTCGGTCGAGGTCAGGCGTGACGTCGATTCCGCTCGCGTTCAAGTCGATGTCGATGGCCACCAGCTGAGTGCCTTCGGCGGTGACGCCTCCGGTGCGGATGTTGAGGGCGGCGCGCGGCTCGAAGCGCGCGGCCTGGTCTAGGACAACTTGGGTGTTCTGCGGGTTGCCGGTGATTGGCTCCGGGATGCCGTAGTGCGGCGCATCGCGCAGCCGCTCCCCCACGACCGTGTTGAGCATGATCTGCACGCTTTGGGTGACCTCTGCGAGCGTGTCCTGCTCGACGGTGCGGAACGGTCCGGGCGGCTCGTGCGGCTCCGGCAGTTGCAGCGGCCACCTCAGATGTTGGGGCTCTCGCTCGGACGGAAAGCCGACCGGGATGTCGGCGTAGGTGTACCGGCCGACCTCGTCGGAGTAGAGGGTGCCGTAGGGGTTTTGCGAGTAGCCACCGGGATAGCCGTGGTACTCGGCGTTCGCGCCGTACGGGTCGGCTGGGGTGCTCACTGAGCGCCTCCGGTGTTGGGAGCTACGGCGACGATCCACGGCATGGCGCCGGGCGGAAAGACGGCAAGCACCAGCTGACCGACTTTGAGCTCGGTGGCGTTGGTGAAGTTGACCGTGCCTTCGATGGGGCCGGTGCCTTGGGCAACGACAGTCACATTGGAGATCTCGCCGGTCACGTTGGATTCCAGGACGGTGCCGGCGACGCCACTCTCGGTGCCGGCCGCGGTGCCGGTGACCAGCGCCGTTGCGGTGCCCTGGACGGAGACGGCGCAGTCGCCGGTGATGGTGGCGGGCCCGACGCCGAGTAACCCAATCGGCAGGATGCACGGTCCGATGTGGACCTTGCGGGACTGTCCCGTCACCACGATCCGCACACCGTCGGCTTCGATGCTGGCGATGCGTCCCTGGCCGACTGAAGGTAAGCCGACCTGGCCACGGCTGGCCTGTGACATCGCCTTGGCGAGTGCGTCCTGCGCATGCATGACAGCCCCTTACTTTGCGGCGGCGAGTGCTGCTCGCAGCTGGTCGTTGGTGATAGCCCAGTGGACGTGGTTGTAATGCTGGTTCATCGTCCCGGCACCGTAGAAGGCGAAGCCATCGCCATAGTCGTTGCCGTCCTTGAGGTTGTGATTGAACGGGGCGTGAATAAGCTCCAGCGTCCACTTGCCGAAGTGATCATAAACCCACTGGGCAAAAGCTCCCATATCTGCGCCGCCGGAGAAGTCGACCGCATTACCAGTCTCGTGGAAGCTCTGGCTGCCGGGGGTTCCGGCGCCGACATCACCCTCGAATTGCGCGGTGAAGTTCCAGCCGTTTGCTGCTGCAACGCGCTTGATGTTCGGCCATGACAGGGTGCCGATGCCGCCGGTTCCGATACCACCGGGGTCCTTCAGTGGGCCACCGGTTCCTCCGGCTGACCCTGCTGTCGCACCTGCGCTTGTGCCGGTGGCGTCGTTGACCGCACTCGGAACGGGGTCGTTCGCGGCAGCCGCCTGAGCAGCAGCGATGGATAGGTCCTGGTCCGCCAGGGTCGACTCGACGCGGTCGGCCTCGATCCGCTTCAGCGTGACTGACGTCTTGGCCGAGAAGATGCGGAAGCTGTAGCTGGAGACCATCCAGGCCCCGGACAGCAGGCCCATGTCTGTGACCTCGACGCGCTGCGCAAGGTGGCCGGGGAAAGGTTCAGTCGTTGTGAAAGTCAGCGTGTTGCTGGTCTTCGACGACAGGTCAAATGACCCATTGAACCAGCCAATTCCGTTGGTCAGTTCTTTCAGACTCAATGTGGGGTGATTGACAACCCCGATGGCGTAAAGATCGGACCCGACGACGATGTCGCTGGTGCCTTCGAGTGCGAAGGCGCGCCAGTTGAGCTCGGAGATGACGCTGGTGATGGTGTCCCATGACGAGGCGGTAGCCCCGCCGTTGGCTGCCTTGATGCGTGGCGTTGACGTCTCACCTGGGCCGCGCTGATCAAGCTCCAGCAGCTTGTCGAACTCCTTCAGTGATGCAGGGTCGGACTCGCCGGCGTCAAGGATGTCGGTCGGATCATTGCGGACACGGACCTCGTCACCCTGAACGTGCTTCGTGTCGATCTTGTCTGCCGTGAGCAGCATCTTCGCGAAGTCGGAGATGGTCATGTTCGTCTGCTGCGCAACCTCCTGATGGTTGTTGCGCAGTTTCTGAATGTTCTCGTCCTCGAAGGTGAGCGTGACCGTGTCGTCCTGGGTAGCCACGGCAGTCAACGCGAAGACCTGCTTGCGGTAGGTCACCGTCGCCGTCTGACCCGTCTGCACCAAGTCCTGGCCCAGCGGTGGAGGCGGCGGCGGTGCCGCTGAACCCGATGGGGCCACTCCCCCGGTACCGTTCGGCGTACCGGACAGGTCGATGAGCGGCGCGCTGCCGTAGCCGATGGCGTTGACGATCTGCGTTGCCTGCGAGACGAACTGGGTGTAGTAAGTCGGGTCCGCGTTGCGCTGCACGGTGTGCGCGGCAACGGTGACCGTCATCTTCTCCCAGCCCGGAACAGCGACTAGGGCGTTGAAGAACAGCTTCGCAGATGTAACTGGGTCCATCCGCTGCGCGAGCGTGCCCCACGAGTCGCGCTGCTGGAATAGGCCTCGGCTATCCGGGCCGGCGGCGTCGCCATAGTTCAGCATCATCAGGCTGGATTCGCCCATCGCGGTGGCGATGCCGATGAGGGCGCCGTAGCTCGACAGTCCGAGGCTCTTGGCGACGGAGACGATGGCGCGCGCATTGTTCGACTGCTCTTGCGTCAGCCCGGCGATTGGCCCGCTCGTGGGAGGCGTCTTGGCTGTCGCGGCCGGCGGAATGTTGCGCTCGGCGATAGCTCCGGTGTTCGCCGGCGGTGACCCCGCCGCCGGGATGTTCTTCTCAGCGGCGGCGGCCGTGTTCTTCGACCCCGCGGTGTTGGGTGCCCCGATAGCTGACGACCCGGTCAGACCAGCTTTCTCGTCGGTCAGGTTGGAGGCCTTGGCCGCGGCGAGTGCCTGCAGGATCTTGGCGTCGCTCGGAAGTCCGACTTGAAGCAGCGGGCTACGCAAAATCGCGCGTGTGGGGTCTTTGAGCTGGATGGTGATGGTGCTCGCGGCCATCATGTCGTAGACGATCTCGACGTCGGTGATGCTAGGCCGTAGGTCCAGGGTCTGCTTGCTTGCAGTCAGGGTCACGGCGCCCACGTCGAGCAGCCCCTGGCCGATTTCGATGGCGGCGCCGCCGACGAAATTGGTGAAAGGTCCGAGCGGCACGCCGGTGAGCGGGCTGTCTGTTGCCGGCTGCAACGGCGGGACGGGCCGGGTGGCTCCGACGGGAGTCGTCGGACCGTTGTTTCCTGCTTGGGCGGGCATTAGCGGGCCGGGATCTTGAGCTTGGTGCCGGCAAAGATGAGGTTGGGATCGCGGATGCTGTTGAGCGTGGCGATGTCCGGCCAGCGTTGCGCGTTGCCGAGCACCTTGGCGGCGATGGTGTAGAGGTTGTCGCCAGATGCGACGGTGTACGAGGTCTGGGTCGGGGACTGAGTGACTGCTGGCCCGGCGGCGATCACGGACTTGCGAACCGTGTCAGCTGCGGCAGCGTTCGTCCGCAACGAGATGTACTCCAGCAGCGAAACAGTCACCTTGGCCTGCACGCGCTGTCCGCCGCGGTTGCGGATCGTCTCCGAAACGGAGACGTCGTTGAGCACCCAGCGGTAGCCGGAGAAGACGCCGTAGTTCAGCTGCAGGACCGGCGGCTCCTTGCCGACGCCGAGCGGGGAGCCCCAGGCGTAGAACTGAGCGAGCGCCCATTCGACAGTCGTCCAGGTGTTCACATCCTGGGTGCCGTTCTGCCCACCATCGAGCCACAGATCGAAGACGAGCTTCGCGAGCGGTGCCCCGAGCCATTCGGTGCCGGCGAGATCGCGGGGACGCGCGACTTCCTGCCACCCGCCGATGCCGCCGGTGATCTCGCACTGCTCGGGGTCGAATTGGAAGACGATCGAAGGACCGGCCGGAGAGACCTGCCGCAGAGATCCGATGCTCATAGCCGACTCGCTCGCTTCGCCAATTCGCGTGCAACCCGATCAGCCACCTCGGACGCGAGCGTCGACGTGTTCATGCCGTCGGAGCCCATGACTTGGATGGAGCCGGCCTCAAAAGTGATCTGCGGTCCGCCGCCGCGGTTCTCGCCGCGCAGGATCTTCAGCGTGTCCTGGTGGTTGATGACAGTGCCGGGGACGCTGGGACGGAACAGCTCGACGCCGGCCTCGCCGGTCATGTACATCTGATCGGGCATGACCGGGCCACCGAGCTGTCGCGGCGCCGCGTAGGTCCACTCGTCCTTGGTGCGGTCGTAGCCCCAGCCCTTGCCGAGCGTCCGCGGGTAGTACGAGCGCTTGCCATCGTCGACCTCGTTGTAGACCGCCCGGCCCACGTTGGTGTGGCCGAACATGTCCTCGACACGGCCGTGGTTGAGGTGATAGCCGTCGATGTGCCAGCCCTTTTGGCTGAGTGCCCACAGTGCGAACTTGTCGTAGCCGCCTGGTGGGTCCTTCTGGGTCCGCGTCTTGATGGCCGGGCCCTTGTCGCCAGTGACCTGAGCCGACGCGGTGGCTTCCGCGAGGCTGGGCCCGATCGACTCGATGTACGTCGTGACGGCGTTCTTCTGGGCCTTGGTCAGATTCGAGTTGTTGACCTTGTCCAGGTCGGCAGAAAGCGTGCCGGCTGCCGCGTCGGCTGCCAGCTGCTTGGTCGTGAAGCCCAGGGCGTTGAGCCCCGAGATCGTGTTGTCCTTGTCTTTCCCCTGCAGGGTGCCAAGTCCGGTGTTGAGCACCTGGGCGAGATCGGTACCGGTGGCGAGGGCCCCGGTCATCGAGTCGGCGAGCGCGTCGACCTTTTTGGTCATCTTGCCGACGGCGTCGCCGGACTTGGAGAACCAGCCGATCATCGACGCTGCGCCGCCGGCGACACCACCGACGACCGCGCCCCACGGGCCACCGACCGAGAAGCCGGCGACGGCACCGCCGAGGGCACCCATGAGCGATCCGCCGGCGACGTCGCCGTTGCGACCCATCTGGTAGGCGCCGATGGCGCTGGTGATGCCGATCAGGGCGCCGATCGCGTTGCCGCTGCCGGAGCGCATCGCGCCGCCCATGCTGGCCATCGAGATCCGGCTCGACTGCGCTACCTGCTGGTTGCCGAGGATTAGCCGCTCGTCGTCGGCGAGGATTGAGCCGGTCCGGGTCCGGGACGCAGCAGCCATCTCCTCGTCGGCGAGGATGGTCTGCTGGGCGGTCTCGCGGGCGTTGAACGACCGCTGGGTATTGCTGCTGTTGATCGAAGAGTTGGTCGTCTCGACGGTCGCCGCGTAATTCCGCAGGCTGGCTTCGGCACCGATGTTCTGGGCGTATGTGCCCATCGCATAGCTCTGCTGGAAGCGGTTGATCGGGTTGTACGTCGCCAGGTTCGGCGCGGACATGTTCTGGATGCGGCTGCTGAGCTGACCAGCGGTGCCGGCGAGAAAGTTCAGGCCCTTGAGGGCGAGCATGCCCTCCAGCACGGTGCGGGTGACCGGGTTACTGAGCACTGCGCCGATCGCCTGGAACCCGACCTTCAACGGGGGCATAGCGACGCTGGCGACGTCGCCGATGAGACCGGCGATCTGCATCAGTGGTGGCAGCACGGCGCCGCCGAGCTCGCCAGCGAGGTCCTTGAACTTCGCTTCGAGGGCGAGCAGCTTGGCCTGGGGCGAGTTGAGCGCTTCCTTGATCGCTTCGGGGCTGTTGGACTGACTGACAGCGTCGCCCTTGGCCTGGAAGAGATCGTAGTTCTGGTTGACAGCCAGGGCGTACGCGGCACCCTTCGAGCCACCGAAGATCGCGGACACTGCGGAGTTCGCCTCGGCGCTGGTAGCCGAGCCGTACTTCTTGGCCAGGGCGTCGTGAATCTCGGTCATTGCTGCGCGCTGGCCCTGATCGTGCAGGGTCTTGCCGATGTCGTCGAGACCAAGGGCGTCGAGTGCCTTCGCACCGCCGGCGGTCGGATGCACCAGGTGCAGCATCGAGGTGGTGACCTGACGGGCCATCGGCCCGACCTGTGCGCCGCCCTGAGTGTCAGCGACGAACGCCGCCATCTGGGCGATGTCGTTCTGTTGCTGCTTACCGCTCGCGCCGGACTCGAAGGCCGCGAGGGAAGGCAGCTTGCCGGTGGCGAACAGTGCAGCCACGTCCGGGGTCTGCATGTTGCCGGCCTGGATCATCGACATGATCCAGGGCATGGCCTTGTTCGGGTCGTTGCCGAAGCCGAACGACGGGCCGACGGCCTGCATCGCGGGCACCAGCACGTCGGTGGCGTGCAGTGCGGACACCTTGCCGCCGGAGATGGCCTGCAGGTTGCCGGCCGCGGTCAGGTACTTCTGGATCTCATCGTTCTTGGTGTTGACGCCGTTGGCGGAGATCACCTGTCGGGCAATCTGCAGCGCGTCGTTGGTGCTGATGCCGACGCCGGCCTGCTGCTGCGCGAGTGCGGTGACCGACCCGACTCGCGATTTGGCGAGGCCGGCCTCACCCACCAGTTGCTGCTGGTATGTGGTTTGGTCGAGGAAGATCTTGGCGGAACCGAGGATGCCGAGCGCGGATGCGAATCCACCGCCGCCGACCATGCCCAGAATGCTGGACAGGTGGCCGCGCATCCGGCCGAGGTGGCCGTTGGTGTTGGCCAGCTGGGTGTTCAGACGCCCCATGCCGGCGATGTGCTCGGAGGCGTACAGGCCGCGGAGCTTGCCGCTGGTGCCCTCGGCGACCGCCCCCTGCTCGGCGATGAGGGTGGTGACACCCTGTACGCCCATACCGGCCTTGTCGAGGCCGGCCAGGAAGCCGGACAGGTCCTTGACGGACAGGATGGCGACCAGCTCACCCCGTGCCATGTCGCCTCCTACCCGTCACTGAAGGCCCCCCAGACCGCGTTCGCGATCTCGATGGCCTGATGCTTCATCTCTTGCGCTCGGAACTCGTAGGCCTTTTCGATGACCTGATTGGCGAGTTCTCTGTCTTCCGGCGTCATCCGCAGATAGTCGAGTCCGCAGCTTTTGTCTGCGCCGATGAGGACCGCCATTGCCGCCGACTGCACATAGCCAGCGAAACTTGGGTCCTCGGTCAGTTTCCCCGGACGCTCGCCTCGATTTCGTCAGCACGGCCGAAGCCGGACAGGTCGAGGACGGCAGCGGCGGTGGAGATCACGTCGCCGTCCGTGAGGTACACCCGCTTGACCAGATCGCTCTGGTCGTTGTTCCAGTCGATGCCGAGCGCCTCGGCGAGACGCTGCTCGAAGCGCGGCGCCTCCTGGTCGGGGTTGAGCAGGTCCGCGCTGACCAGCTTCTCGCCGTCGTCGACGAAGACGCCCTCGACGTGAGCTGCGAGAAGACGGCAGTTGATGTCGAGCGGGGTGACGTCAGGCTGCTTGCTGGCCCGGTCGAGGATGCCGGTCCAGACGCGCTGATCGACCGGCCGGTAGCGGACTACCAGCATGTCCATGCGTGGCACCGGCAGCTCGAACGCCAGCTTCGCTGCAGCCTCAACGCGCGCCTTCGCCAGCTTGTCCTTCAGGACGTCGAGGGCGCTCGGGCCCGAGTCCACGACGGTTGGCATGCTCGGAGTCGGCGTCACGACCGAATCCATTCCAGGACTGCCTACCGGGATTTCGAGCGTCGTCAATGCGTCCTCCGAGATGTGCGGGGGTCGTCCCCTGAATCTCAGTGTCGCGCGAGGCGCAATACGGTTACGACCTCTTGAAGCTGTCGCCTCAACCGTGATTGACAGAGCACGCAACGCCAACAGGGGCGACTCCCGAAGGAAATCGCCCCTGTTGTTCAGCCGCGGAGTATCAGCTCCAGCGGCCACCGATCACGGTCACCTGAATGCGGGCAACGCCGGTGCCCTCGTTGTCGGTCTGCACCGGGGTCACCTTCGACAGCCGGCCACCGGTGTGCTGCAGGGCCTTGCCGGTCGGTACGCCGTTGGCGTCCATCGGCTGCATGGTGAGCACCATCTGGCCGACGCCTACCAGGTTGAGCAGCTCGCGCTGCATCTCCCAGACGTCGCCGGCGGCGACTCCGCCGGCGCGCAGCACGAACTTGCGGTCCAGCGTGATGTCGTCGGAGTCGAGCACGTTCGGCAGCGTGACCATCTTGTTGACGTCCGAGCCGATACGCACCTTCTGGACGTTGGCCGACAGGCCACCACCGGCGCTGGTTTCCCACTCGCCGTACTTGGTGGCTGCGCCGGCGACGCCCAACTGCACGCGGAAGCCCGCCACGGTGGACGGCGCCACCACGGCGGGGTTGAACTTCGACGGGAAGCCTGCCATGATCGTCTACTTTCCTTAGCTGGACACGCCCTGGCGGACCAGGTCGAAGATGACGCGCTCGCCCGTCGGCGAAGGAACGAACCAGGTGCGGGACTTGATCAGCCCCTGGGCGATCGTGCTCGGCGTGTTCACGGTAGGACCGACGTCGACACCGAAAGCGTCGGACGGCAGCGCGCCGTACAGCGCGTTCAGGACGTAATAGCCGTTGAGCAACTCGGTGATCTCGGTGGCGACGTCGGAGAAGACCAGGCCGCGGCCGTCGATCTGACGGCCGACGAAACGGTCCCCCAGCAGCTGCACCTGAGCCTTGATGAGCAGCGTCTGGCGGATGTTCGCCGCGAAGTAAGAGTTCGGAGCGGTGGACACGGTGCGGAAGCCGAAGCTCTCCACTGGGCTCGTCGGCCGGGACGTGATGACGCAGGCGCCCGTGGTGCCCTGCCGCCCACTGATGGTCGTGCGGTCCTGCTCGGTGAACTTGGTGCCGTAGATGCCGTTGGCGTAGTGCGCGATGCCGAAGGACCCGATCGCGGCCTGGTTCGAGTGACCGGCCTGACCATCGTTGCGGGCGATGATGCCGGCGTAGAACGCGCTTGCGGGCACCGGGCGAGGCGCCGAGCCACCAGGCGCCGGCGGCAGCGTCACCCACGGGGTGCAGAGCATCGCCGAGTCGCCGTTGGCGTTGAACCCGCTGCTCGCGCTGAGCGCCTGAGCCTGCGTCACGACGGCGGTGGCACTCGGGGTGCTAACCGTGTCACACAGTGCCATCCGGCCGGTGTTGGCCGAGGCGGAGGCAAGCGCGAGCTGAACGCCCGAGCTGGTCTGACCCGGCGCGAGCATGAGCCCAGGACCGAGGTCGTTGCCGAACCGGTTGATGGCGGTGGTCCAGTTGCCGTCGGCGGCGTTGGTCCGGTCATCGGTACCTGCCGTCAGTGGCGTCGCGGCCATCACAGCAGGCAATGCCGTCACGCCCGTCGAGGACGACCCGAGATCAGCGGCGTGCAGGTAGGCGCTGCCGGCGTTGATCTGGGTGACCAGACCGTCGGCGCCGCCCACCGTGAGAATGTCGCGGTACAGCTCGACCGGCGAGGAGGAGCTGACGGACGTGGCGTCGTAGACGAAGACGTCAACGGCGTTGGCGAGCCCGGAGGCTGCGGCGGCGACAGACACCGAAACCTGCGCCGAGGCCGCGCCGTACCAGGCTGCATCCAGGCGGACCGTCGGGACCGGCGTGACGGGCGTGCGGTCGACGAGGCTGAGGGTGCCGAGAGTCGGCGTCGGGCCGGTGACTCGACTGACGTACACGCCGTAGCCACCCTCGCCGAACACGAGCTCGACCGAGTCAGACAGCAGCGCGGCGGCGCCGGAGCGCCCACCGAACTTGGCCTGGAAGTCGAGCAGGTCGTTGACGCGGGTCGGCGCGACGGGCCCGCGGTCGGCGATGCCGACGATGAACGCTGCGGCGTTGGGCGCGGGATCGCCGGCACCGCCCTGCTGGCTCGTGACATTCACGAACGCGCCGGGCGCAGTCGGAAAAGTTACGGTGGCGATGACGAGCCTCCCTGAATCAGTCGGCCTGCTGGTCGGCGGGCACGTCTTCTACCCCAGTGTGACTTGTTTGCTGCTTTCCTGCCGCGCGATATTCACGCCCGGAAGGCGCCGGATTGATTGCCTCCTCGGGTGTATTCGGCGACAGGCGCAGCACATGCCCATCGGCAATCAGTTCGTCGAGGCCCGGTGCGTCATC
Organism: Frankiaceae bacterium; assembly: GCA_965199805.1. Classification (GTDB taxonomy): domain Bacteria; phylum Actinomycetota; class Actinomycetes; order Frankiales; family Frankiaceae; genus DATAZK01. The sequence goes on from CBDATO010000003.1 coordinate 423,527, forward strand.
TTCCAGATCGACGTCCTCGTGACCGCCGATGATTCGGCCGTCCGCGAGCGCATGAGCTGCGGGCGTGGTGTTGCGGTAGCTACCAGACATTTTTGACGATCTCCTCGTCCTTGAAGGCGACAGCGGTCGGCCCGTCCGGCATGCGACGTGCCAAACCGGTAATCGGATCAACGATGGGCGGAATGGTGTTGGGACCAACAAGACCCTGCTCGGAAAGGCCATTCAGCTCGACGTGGAACGTGATTGTGGCGCCGGCATAAGTGCGATTATCTTGAGCGCCGATCAATCCGAACTCTTCGCTGACCCAGCGAACGTCGTTGACTCGCTCGTTCAGGGAGCGGTGCTGCATCAGGCAACTGCGGATGAGCGCCGCCCAGACCTGGATGCGCTGAGTGGTGACGTCCCAGTCCTCGTCGCGGTCGACGACGGCAACGTGCAGGACGTACCAGCCCGACAGCGCCCTTGGACTCATGTAGATGGCGTCACCGGTCGTCCCGGAGCTAGAGACGTACACGGCCGGGACCTGGTCGGCGCTCTGCTCCATGACTTCGATCGGGATGCGCCCGTACTTCTGCGGGCCCCGGACGAAGAAGTCCGCGCCATCGGGCAGCGGGCCGTAGGCATCGTTGAAGTTGGACAGCGAGCCGGGTAGCCAAGTGCGCAGGATCTCCAGTGCGCCTTCGGTGACGCTCCAGGCGCCGTTGACGGTGCCGAGCACACCCAGGTCGTAGCCGCTCACAGGCCCAGCCCCCCGCCGAAGGAGCCGCTGGCGACGCTGCCGGTTTCCAGGTAGTTGCCGAGGACGTTGTAGAACCGGGCGACCAGAGGGGCGTTGAGCTTGCCCATCTCGCGGGCGGGCACTCGACCGGTGGCACGACCGGTGGTCTTCTGGACACGCTCCTTGGTCCCGAGGGCCTGCAGGTGGGCGTGGGGTGCGCGGGTGCCCATGATGGCGCTGGTCTTGGTGGCCATCGTGGCGGCACCGAGCGCGCCGCGGCGCTGCGTCAACGAGCCGCGCAGCATGCCGGACTTGACCATGACCTCGGGGAAGCCGCCGCGCGCCTTGGTGGACAGTGAGCCGGCAGTCAGCGGAGCCCAGGCCCCGCCGGGCCCACCATGAGCCGCGAACACCTGCTCTTGCTCGTGCAGATAGAGGCGGGTGATCTCGAACGTCGCCGGATACATGTTCGCGGCTCGCTCGGCCTGCTCCTTGAACAAGCCGAGGAGGACGTCGGTGCGCGCCTTGTCGAACGTGATCTGGTACTTCACGGCCACAGCTCCGGTGGCCGAACCCAGATGTCATCGGTTTGCAGGCCGGCGACCAGCAGCTGAGCCGCATAGGTCCGAGCCGCGGCGAGAGTGGGGCTTGTGACCTGTGCGCTGGCGAACTGGGCCGGCCCACCGCCGCTTTGCTCCAGGAGGCCGCGAAAGCGCGAGAGCGCCAGCTGGTAGCGACTCCACCAGATGCCGGAGGTGTCTCCCCCGCTGCTGGCCTGCTCGGGGAAGAACGTCAGCTCGACGGTGGACGCGGCGCCGAGCGAGATGCACCAGCGCGCCAGTGAGGCGAGCGCCGGCGTGACTGCCACGGAACCCAGCTCGGCGTCGAGCTCCGAGGCGATTTGGCCGATGATGGACTGGACCTGGGCGTAGCTCGGCTTGGAGTCGAAACCGAACTGGATGTCCTGACGGTTCTTGCCACGGTTCGCCAGCAGCGACCCGACCTCGCTGACGCTGGGGCGCACACCGTCAGTGGGGCGCACGGTGCGAAGTGCGACGCCGGTTTTGGACAGGTCGAGCTCGATGTTGATTTCGAGATAGTCGTCTGTCGGGTAGGTCTGGCGCGAGCCATCAGCCGCGGTGACGATCCAAGAACCGTCGTAGATGCCCGGCGTGTCCGTGTCGGCCGGCTGCCAGAAATAGACGACCTGGCCATCTTCGGCATTTGCGATCGCAGCGGGACGCTCGACTTTCGGCGTGAGGGCCGTCGGGTCGCGCATCACGAAAGTGACGGTGGCGCCAGTGAGGTTGACCGGGCCGTCCGCTCGGCTGAGCACTGCGGCCAGCGCGGGTAGCGTGTCACCAGCCTTCATCACGTGGTCGGTCACGCTTCACCCGTTTTCTCTCGTGTCGTGACGATTCCGCTGCCGTTGGCGACGGACGCTCGTCCCGCGTTGCGCCGGCTCATCGCAAAGCCGGTCACTTCTCCTATCGTCACGCGTCCAGCAAATGCCTGAACGCTGCCGGTTGCCGCTCGCGCGCCGCCTGCGAATTGGACGTTGCCTGCCCCGTGATTTGCCTGCGCGCGAGCATTCACCAGTCGAGTGCCGACCAGGACGAGATGTCCCGAGCTTTGCGCAGATGGATAGATGCGCCGGAACGACACGAACGCGTCGAATATGACCTCGCCGATAGCTTCGGCGGAATGTCCGCGGGTGGCGTTGGCGTAGCCGTCGAGGATCAAGACGCCGGTGGCGTCATTGCCGGTCGGGTTGCTGCGCTCGGCGAATACCGTGCCGTTGAAGGCGAGCAGGCCGGGCGTGGCGGTGACGGCGCGTATCCGGCGCAACGAGATGGTTCCGGTGAAGGACAGCGTCCCGGCGGCGGTCGAGCGCCGAAGCCGAGTGCTTGCCGCCTCGCCAGTACCCGCCAGCAGACCGGTGGCGCTGGCGCCCCGGAATCGAGTGGCGATCGCCGCGCCCGAACCCAACAGCACGCCGTCGGCGGAGTTGTTGGTGCTGCGCGAGGCCTGCACGTCCCCACCGAACGCGAGGGAACCGTCGGCACGCGTGGATTGGACGCGGCCCGCAGTGACCGATCCGTTCAGCGTGACATCGCCGGTGGCAACCGCGTTCGTGAGGCGCGCGGCGTGCGCGTCGCCGGTGAACATGACGACGGCGCCGGACGCGGTCTCTGAACGTTGGTCCCCGGCCTGGGCCGTGCCCGTGAAGGTGATCGGTGTGCCGGTGGCGGTTGCGCTGCGCAGGCGCTGGGCGGTTGCGGAACCGTCCAGCACGACCGCGCCAGACGCGGTGCTGGTCCCGCCCTTCCCGACGACGGCGGTGCCGGTGAAACTGAGCTGCCCGCTGGCGGACTCGAATCGACCGCGAAGGGCCTGGCCGGCACCGGACAGCACGAGCTCGCCGTCGGCCGAAGCCGAGCGGGACCGCGTCGAGTTGAGCGTGCCGTTGAGCGCGACGGCGCCGTCCGCCGCGTTGGCTTTGGCGCGAAGCCCACCACTGAAGCCCGCGAAGGCGACCTGGCCGTCTGCGGCGTTGCTCTTGTACCGCTGAGCAGCGGCTGTGCTGGCCGTCGTCAACGCGCCGCTGGCTGTCTCTTGCCGCAGCCGAAGGGTTTGCGCGGCTCCCGACATAATGAGGTTGCCCGTGGCCGAGTTCTGCCGGGCCTTGAGTGCATAGGCGGTGCCGGTAACGGTCAGGGCGCCCACAGCGGCTTCTGCCCTGGTCCGACGGTTGGTGGCACTTCCGGTGAGGGCGAGTGTCCCAGCGGCCGTGACAACTCTCGACCGGAACGCTGCTGCGGAGCCGTTGACGTTGAGGCTGCCAGCGCCCGCCTCGGACCGCCGGTCACCGGCCTGTGCGGTGCCGTTGAAGGTGACGGTCGCGCTACCTGTAGAGCGACGCAGGCGCAGCATGAAGATCGTGCCCGACCCGACAAGCGAGCCCGTTCCAGTGCTGTAACGCCCGCGCGAGCCACCAGCAGCTCCAGTAAGCGCCAGGCCGCCGGCGGCAACGCCCGGTCGCGTTCGTGTCGATACGACTGCTCCATCGAGGGCAGTTGTCCCGCTGGCGCTAGCGTTGCGCTGTCGAAGCGCGAATGCGTTCGCGGTGAGGGTGACGGAACCACTGGGCATCACCGCTGTGCGCCGGCGGATCGGTGATGCGGTGGCGGACAGGGCTAGCGAGCCGGAGCTCGTGCCCCTGCGCGTACGCGCGGCTACCGCCGTACCGGCCACAACGACCGATCCGTTGCTGGCGCTGGTGCGGCGTCGTGTCGAAACGGCGGCACCCGACAAGGCCAGGCTGCCGGCGGCGGACTCTGTTTTCGCAGTTCCGGTGGCGGTGTGTGACTTGAGTAGCAGGAGGAGCATGAGCTACCTCCCGTTTATGCGGCGTAACCGAAGAGATTGACCCGCCAAATGACGCCGGTCTGTACGGGCAGCGTGACCGAAACCGCGGCGTTGGCAGCGCTAGCCCGGATCGGCTGGGCGAAGTTCAGCACCTTCTCTTCCAAGACGCCGATCGCCAGCGCGCCGTTCGAGAGGTTGAACGTCAAGGAGCCCGGCAGTCCGCTGGTGGTCGCCAGGAGAGGTGCAGCGTTGGCGGTCTGGGCCGTGACGACGAACTTGCTGATCTGAATGCTGGTGACATGGTTGTAGTACCCCGCGCCGGGGGCGGCGAGAGTCGCCGTGACGGCGGTGCTGACTGCAGCCGTTGCACTGGTCACCAGCCGGGTAGCCACCGGCAGTAGGCATCCGTCAGAGTCGACGTGCAACGAGCGTGCGTAAGCGTTGCCGCCGCCGCCGCCGTACTCGCGACCCATGACGATGTGGTTGGGCCCGCCGTCGCTGTACGAGCTGCCTTCGCCCCAGACGCGCAAGGCCGCGCCGTTCTGCGGGTCGACGACGATCGTGCCGGCCTTACCTGAGCCTTGGAGCTCCAGGACGACCGCGACTGTGCCCGTGGTGGGTGCGGTGGTGAAGTTGACCGACACGGCAACGTTGCGCTGGTAGCCGTTGGTCAGGCCACCCGTCTGCACGCCCTGGTTGCCCGCAGCGATGTTGTCGATGTACGGGGAGTAAGCAATGCCGGTCGGCGTCAGGCCAGCGACCGGGTCATCGGTGAACTTCAGCGCCGGCGACGAGTTGATTTGCTGGTTCGTGCCGTTGATGACGACCAGGCGATACGACCCGAGGTCGGGCAACGAGTCGCCGGCATTGTCAGACAGCACACCGAGACTGATGGTCATAGCCGTCGAGTAGGTCGTGCTGCTCGCCGACAGGCGCATCTTCTCGGTGGTGACGCTCAGCGTCCGCTGAACGCCGACCTTGGCGATGCGGCCCTGGGTGACCCCGTCGCCGAGCGCGACAGCCTGCTGCTTCTTGCCGTCGGGCAAGCTGAAGACGTCGAACTGGTCCAGCGTGCCGGCGGTGTCCTGCGTACGCGGGACGGAAGTTTCAGCCATCTGTCAGGTCCCAGTCCCGCTTCACGTCAGGGTGTCCTGACGTGAAGCGCGTCAGGCGCTTGCTGCCGGGTCCGCCGGCGACTCGACCGGGTCGTTGACGTCGACGTGGTCGGGACCGGTCGGGGGGTCGGTGCTGACCGGCTCGGCCGGGTCCGGCACGGTGGGGGCCACCGGGGCCGGGGTGTCGCCACCACCGACGGGCGCGGCCGGGTCCGGCGTGGGCTCAGGGTCGACCGGCGCGGGGGTCGGCACGGGCACGATCGCGTCGAGCGTCTCGATGACCTTGCGGAGCTCGGCTTCGTCGACGTCGTTGCCCGCCTGGAGCGCGTCCACCTGCGCCTGCAGCACCTTGCGCGCGGCCTCACCGGCGTCGATGCGGGCCTGCTTGTCGGACTCGTCCGCCTGGATGCGGGCGAGTGCTGCGTCTACCTTGTCGGTGAGCTCAGACACGATGTACTGCTCCATCTCGATGATGAGGAGGGCGAGGTAACGCTCGCCGGGGCTGAGGAAGTCGGTGACATCCATGAGCGCTACGCGCTGGTGAAGGTCAGAGCGCCGATGGCAATGACGAAGGTGTCGCCGTTGCCGTAGGTCTTGGTCTGGTCCGCGAGAGTCCAGTAGGCGATGCGGTTGCCACCGGAGCTCGCGTCGAACATCTCGACGCCGACGATCGGCGCTGATGCGGACACGGCGCCGCTGAAGGGCCCCACGGTGATCTGCACCGAGTTGCTGATCGAGTCGCCCGCCGGCGCGGCGTTGAAGCCGTTCGCGCCGTCGATGCGCACGCGCGCATAACCGCCGCCGGTGGCCTCGGTGCCAGCGGTCGACTTCGTGTCGGCCGTGGTGGTCAGCGCCAGGTAGCGCGCGGAGGCGGACGTGCCGAGGATCGCGGAGGCCTGTCCGAACAGGGCCTTCAGGAGCTCGTTGTCGATGGCGTCAGGAACAGCTCCCGCCATGGGGACTTCCTCTCAGCGAAGCTGTGTCAGGACTTGGGCTTGTCGGCCTTGGTCGCGTCGCCGCCCTCGACCGGCGCCGGAGAACCGGCGGGGACGTTGGGGGCGTTGAAGGCGGTGTAACCGGTCTCGGTCTTGCCGCCGGGCACCTCGATGACGACAGCCTCGGAGTGCGCCGGCTGACCGACGCGCGCCGCGTTCTCCTCGAACGTGCCGACGTCTTCCGGGTGCACGGCAGCGCCGAGGTCGGCGCCGTCGTGGCCGCGGTAGCCCTTCTCCAGTGCGTCCAGGTGGTCCTGGTGCACGGGGAGGACCGGACGGCCGAGCGAGTCGGTCTCCAGCGCGGAGGCCGGGTCGACCGTGGACGGGTTGGACTCGTTCTCGGGAGCAGTCTCAGGCATTGACGATCCTTCGTTCAGCGGTACGAATGGCGTGGCAGTTGGCGCAGACGACCTCGCACTTGGCGATCTCTGCTTCGATGCGGGCCCAGGGCTGGCCCGTGCCGGTCATGTACGCGATGCCGGCGACCTTGTCGGTGCCCGGCAAGTGATCGAACTCCAACGCCCGCGGATGAGCGTTGTAACCGCAGTCCGCGCATCCGCGTGCGAGTTTGATCGCGGCGGCGCGGTCCCGGAGGCCCTGCGCACGCTGGCGAGTGCCCGGTCTAACGCGCACCCGCCAGCACGGCTTGCACTGCTTCAGATAGCCGTCAGGCATGTTGACGTTCCGGTAGAACGCCGACAGGTCCAGCGTCTCGCTGCAGTCGGTGCACGTCTTGGTCGCCTCAGCGACCTCCAGGACAGCGGTCACGGTCAGGAGTGATCCGTGAGAACCGCGAAGGGACTGCCCGAGGTGCCGGCCTCGTAGGTGACGAAGTTGCTCACCTGGAACCCGAACCGCGCGACGAATCGGAGGGCGATCATGTCTTGCTGTAAAAGATTGTAGGCGATCGCGTTGGTGCTCGGGTCCTGGATGACGCCCTCGCGGAAGACGTCGACGGTGATGTCCTTGCGGACGCCGAGGACGGCCTGGTTGAAGTCACCGACGAGCATCTGCGGGTTGGTGCCGGCGGTAAGACCGGTCGGCCAGAGGCCACGGGCGCCGTAGACGACCTGGTGGCCCATGACGTAGTCACCGTTGGTCCCGAACTCCGCGAGCTGCACACCCTGGGTGCTGCGCGCGCCGCGCAGGAACTTGCGAATGGTGCGGATGCCGGCGACACCGGTGACGTCGTAGCCGTCGTCCTCGACCACGCCCATGAGCTGGTTGAGGTCCTCGGCGATGCCGCCGTTGGCCTGCGTCGCGGTACCGCGTGCGACCGTGTTGCTGGCCGCGATGGCGGAGGCGACGATGCCGGCCGGGAAGCTGGCGGGCGCGTTGGTGCCGAACAGGACGGCCGCGTCCAGGGTGCGCGCGATGGCCTCCGAGGCCCGCGGCTGGATGTACGCCAGCAGGTCCATGTCGGAGTCTTCGAGCACGTTGATGGGGACCGGCACGATGGTGGCGATTTCCTCGGCGATCACCAGCTTGTCGGCCCATGCGCCCTTGGTGGTCTGCTTGACGCCGGTGTCACCGGTGACCCAGTAGGCCAGCGGCAGCGCGGTCTCGACGCGGATGCGCTCCTGGCGCCGTCCCATGGGAATCTTGTTGAAAAGATTCAGGGCCACGCTGATGTCCTGCGCGCCGCGCAGAATGAGCTCGGGGCTTTGTGCAGCGACGTCCGCCGCCGCATCGGCCCGGCCAATGATGTTGGTAGCCACGAGGCGACGTCACCTTCCGGTTGCGGTTACCTGTCGGATTGAAAGCCGACAAGTTCAATGACTGAATCAACATGCGGTCGATTCAGCACCCACAACTGATTGTGCGGCGTTGTCAAAGAGTCTGCAGAACGATTAACTGTCGTTGCCCGGCGTGGAAATGATTCCGGCGCGGAACGCAGAAACCGGGCAACTCGTGGAGAGCTGCCCGGTTTCTGAAAAACGCTTACTAGCCCCGCTTCAGACCCGCTTTGTCCGCGACCCAGTCACCGAATGAGGCTGGCTTCGGAGCGCTCGTGCCGCCGGCGCCCCCATCGGCACGCCCGACCGGCATCGACTGCCGACGGACGAGCTTCAGGAGCTCGTCGGCGTCGTCACTCATGGCGTCCTCGTCGTCGCCCTGCAGGCGCGCGATCAGTGGCGCCGGCAGGCCTTTGGCTGCGCCGATGCGGTAGCGCATCAGGTCACGCTCGGCGGTCTCCGCTCGACGTTCCGCCTCCAGGCGCCGGGTGCGCTCGGCAGCGGTCTCGTCGGACGGCGTCCCAGTGCCTGCGGCACCGGCCGTCTCCGCGGGTCCGTTGCTGCGGAGCTTCTTGACCTCGGCCTCATGCTTGCGAGCCAGCGCCTTCCACTTCTTGATTTCCGCCTCATGGTCGACGACCGGCGGTGTTTCCGGCGCACCCTCGGCGGTTTCCTGGGGTCCGACGATGTCGGGAAAGAAACTGGGGGTGGGTCCCGCTGCGGGGGCCTCGGTTGCAGGCCCTGCCGGTGTGGTCATTCGTTGCTCCTATCGGATTTGGTGTCTGGTGCGGGGTCGTCCTGACGGTGACCCCGCACCGGCACATCGCCGGGACGCCATGGCGGCATCCCGGAGCTTTAGAGCGTGGTTCGAGGCCCACGCACGGTTGTTGCCGGAGAACCGGGACTGGCAATTAGCTCTTGCGGCTGGCCAGAACTCACCGGATTCGGCAGGCTCATGGGAACACCCGACGCCTGGCCGACGCCGTTCGCGCCCGCGATGGCCGCGGCAGCGCCTCCGGGTCCAGGCTGCATGGGCAGGATGCCGAGATCCATCTGCTTCTGAAGCGCGAAGGCCTGCGCCGTCAAGTAGTCGATGATCTCGTCCCGGCGCATCTGCCGGAATCGCTCGATCTGCGACTCCGTATAGCCGACGTCCTCCTGCAGCTGGCGCAGCGGCACCCCGATCGCGATGCGCTTGATGACCGCGTCCACATGCTCGGACTCCGTCCGGGACTCCGGGTCGCGCCAGATCGTCTCCGAGTCCACGATCTTGGAGCGTTTGTCGCCCCTCACCGCGAACGCGAGACGGGTCGCCTCCTCCAGGCTCTCGCCGAAAGTCATCATCCGGTCGCGCACCTTGGCGACCAGGCCCGTCTCGGCCGACTTGATGGCCTCACCGGACGGGAAATGGCCGACGCCGGTGTGCAGGTAGTGCGCCGGCGTCCGAGACTGACTCGCGATGTGCTCAACGCACATCTCAATCGCCTTCAGGTGCACGGCGCCGGTCATCTCCGGGAACGAGCCGAACTTGGCGTTCTCGTTCTTGCCGGTGAGCAGCGTGCCAGGCCCAACGGGCGGCGCGACGGGCTGGCCGGTCACCGGGTCGAGTGGGAGCTCCAGGCCGGTCGCCCACCGCTGCTGGAAGGCTGCGAACTCGCTGGCGAGCAGCAGGTCGGTGAACAGCTTGTTGGCCGCATCCTGGATCGGGATGATGTTGGCGATTTCGCTGACCGGGTCGGACAGCAGCCGCGGCTTGTTGCGGATCGGCACGACAGGCACGACCCCCAGCGGGTTGGGGAGCGGCCACGGCTCGTTGTCGACCTCACGAGGGACCCACGTGCGCTGCTCGGCGGCGAATCCCGCCAACGGCACGCCAGAACCGCCGTAGGCGATGGGCAGGTTGATGTTCGGCGAACCGCCGCCGGCCGGCATGTCACGCAGGTACTGCAGCTGGCTCTGGAACTGATCGGTGGCTCGGTAATCGACGGACATCGACCGGTACTTGTAGATGCCGTCCGGCAGGTAGACCGTTGCGCACGGGTAGCCGTCATCGTCGTCGAAGAACTTGGCGGCGGCAGCGCGCTTGCGTCGGTTCTCGGACGAGAACGCCACAATCATTTGACCGGGATCTTCCACGGTCATGAGCGGCACGTCTTCGTTGTCGGGGTCGTTCCAGACCAGGAGATAACTCTCCTCGCGAAGCACCGCCTCCGTGAACCCCATGCGGATCTCCGAGTCCAGGTTGTTCGCCTGCCACATGTACCAGGCGTCCTTGTCGCCCTTGTCGGAGTCCGTGCCGAGACGAATGCCTTGCGGATTCAGACGCTCAGTGACGGCGTCGACGACCAGCGGGCACCAGTTGTCGGCGAACTCGTTAAAAAGACCGCCGAAGGTCGTCCGAAACTTGGGTGTGGCGAATTGCAACTTGTGATGACCCTGGTAATACGCGTCGAAGGTCTGCAGACGCAGATTCCGCACCGAAAGGCGCCGTTCGAGGCGCTTCAGCCACGTCAGAGACCCGCCGGGGTCGTATTGGAGCGCGCCCGACGTCGCGGCAGGCAGAAAGAGCCCCGAAGGCGTCATTTGGACCATTTTTGGGCTCTTTCCTTACAGGGCGTACATGGTGTAGTAGTCCGCAGGCTTATCTTCCGGGATTCCGTCGGCGATTGCATCCCAGCAGGCCTCGTATGCGAGCGCATCGGCCATGACAGCGTCAATTTTGCGCATCGAGTCAGGTGATTCTTTCTTGATGAGCACCAAAGGCTTGTCCGCGCTGCCTTTGACCTTCCGATAGGCGTTTCCGTAGTGCAGCGCGACCGCGGAATCGTCGTCGTGAGTCACTGCATGCTGGGTAATGGCCGTGTGGAGACGTTCCAGGGCGGCTGCCATGGGCGTATCGCGGTTGGTCTCCCAGGCGGCGACCGCCTCGGGCCATTTGCCGGACCATCCGTCGACCTCGTCACGCCAATGCGGCGGGTCGGCGTAGAAGCGGATGACGTTGTACTTCGCCATGGCGATGCCGATGGCGGCCTGGACCTCTTGCTGGGGCACTTCCCAGCGGTCAGTGGGCTGCAGGTTGCGCGGGCGCTCCCAGATGCCCAGCGTGAACAGGAACCCGTCGAGGGTGCAGCCGCGCAGGACGGTTGAGTCGCCGGTGCGGCTGCCGTCGAAACCCATGGTGATCTTGGTGCCGGCCGGCGGCTTGTTGTCCACCAGGTAGCGGTTCGCGTCCTTGCACTCCTGCCAAGCAGCGACGTCGATCCAGGCGCCGGCGCCGGCAGCCATGATGTTCAGGTAGTAGCGCTGGGCGTCTGACGGGTCGGTGCTGGTGTCCCGCAGGTCGCGGAAGATCCGGTCCAGGTTGACCCAGCCGCCGCGCTCTCGGGCGGTGTCGCCGTAGACCTCCCGCAGAGCCTTGCGGACGCTGTCGTCGTCGTTGAAGTCGACGACGAAGCTGGGCTCCTGGTAATCGAGCAGGATGCCTTCGCGCTCGCCCTTGCGGTAGCCGACGATCGTGTTCTCGCAGACGCTGCCGGCACCAGGCTCGGGAGCGTTGGAGAGCTCGATGGTGAGCCCGGACATCTTGGCGACGTTGCGGCGCAGCACGCCGGCGAGGCGCTGTCCCCCGTTGGACTGCCGCCAGTGCTGGGTCTCCTCCAGAATCGCCGCGGTGACCCGCTGACCTTCACGCGAACCGCTGGAGGACGAGACCGGCATGATCGTGCCGCCGTCCGGCAGCATCACCTTGGTGGCGCCGGGGTTGATGCCGGGGATGGCGTCGTCGAGGTCGCCGAGCTCGCACATCTGGACGACCAGCGAATAGACGTTGTCGGCCTGGTCCTCGCTCACGCCGGCGATCTGGATGACAGGTGTCGCCTGCGGCCGGCCTACCGGCTCCCCCGCGGCGCTGTAGCCGTCGGGGACCACTGGTGCGCCGGCGAACGCGAGCGCCAGCGCAGCCCCCGTCGGGCTCTTGCCGGTGCCCTTGGGCTTGATGCGCGCCGCGCGGCGGTACTGCAGGTCCAAGCCGTACGGCTGCTGGACGCGGAACAGGTTGACGATGAAGGTCTTCTGGTCAGGCGTGAACACCCACGGTTGTCCACGCAGATCCCCATCGGGGACGCGAAGGTAGGCCTCGCACCACTGAATAACGCCCCAGCCGAGTGATGGGAACTCGCCCGGATACGCCGGCTGCCGCCAAGGCATCAGTCGGTCTCCGGCTGCTGCGGAGGAACCCAGTGGAAGGCGCCGTGCTCGAACTGGTAGGAGCCCTCCTGCGGATCGCGCTCCTCGCCGATGACGGACCACTGCAGGACGAACCCCGTTACGGGGTCATCGAGCTCCACCGACATGCCGCACAGCGGGCCACCGATCAAGGGCAGCTTCATGCCGACATGTCCACGACTCGAAAGGTCTGGGCGGCAGCAGCCGAGCTGGGCGTCGCGACCTGCTCGACCGACTCCGGGCCAGGCTTCACCGCGCCCAACGACATGCGCAGCCGGGTCCGGTCGGCCACCGTGCCGCCCAGTGCGGCCTCGGTCGTGCGGATTTCGCTCAGCGCCGCGACCAGCGACTTTGCATCAGTTTCGGGGTCATAAACGAGGTCGACCAGGGGCGCCAATAAGATTAGGCGCTGCCAATCGCTCGGAAAGAATGATTCTGCCTGCGGACTTGTGCGCCACGATTTGTACCAGGCCGCCGTTTCCGGGTGCCAATCACGCTTCGGTAGCGTCGGCGACTTCCCCTTAAAGCCTTCCGGGGGAAGAATATGCACGTCATATTTGCCCTGGTTCGGCTTCAGGGCGGTCGACTTCACAAGCGGGCCTCGGGCACCCATGTCGGGACTCCCAAAAAAGATCCTGTCGGACGTTGACGCCGGCCTCAGAGGGGGTACTGTGTCAGTAGTCCTCAAGGACCAACAAGCCGAACGGTAAACCCCCTGCGCAAGCTCGCGCCGGGGGTTTTTTGATGCCCAAAACCCAGTCAGACTGCGAGCCGTGGGCACATCGGTTTCGCGGAATGGCTGGAAATGGGTGGGGCACCCCACCCCTCGGCGTGTCGGCCTGTTTTGGGGCTGCGCAAGGTGAACTTTGGGTTAACTCTTCTTGGACATGTGAGCGTGCCTGCTTGGGCTAGATGAGTCCTCGTCGTTCGAGCCCGGTCTTGCGGTTGTGGCATGAGGTGCACATGGGCTGCAGACGTGACCATTCGTCTGGTTTATCGACGCCATTGAGTAATAATTGGACGCGTGGAATTACGTGATCTGCGACGGTTGCTGGCTGGCCACAGGCACAGAATGGGTGGGATTTGAGAAAGCGTGCGCTATTGAGATGCCATTTACGGTCGTAGCCTCGTGCTGATGCTGTGGCCCGGTCTGGCTCGGTGTAGGGATGCTTATCGCATCGACCCTTGTTTATTGCCGTCTTGGTAACAAAGGCGCTGCAGCCAGGCGTGGCGCAGATGGTCCTAGCTAGCATGACAGCGTATCGAGGCGGAGCCGCCCGTGTTCCCACTGGATATGTCGCGGCTGTTGTGCACCATCCACAAGAAGACCGACTGCACCCTGATGCTGAGCCAGACTCTCAACGCTCTCACCGAGCATTCTGGCCAAGATCAGGTCTGGGTCGACGGATGCTGATTGCATCACTGGGTGTACGTCAGACGTGGCGCCATGATCCAGATACGGTATTCCGTCTTTGAGCGACGTGCGACTCGGGTACATGTTCACGCGGATGCGACTGCATTCGCTCAAGATGATTGCCAGCAGTGCGCGCACCTGCACTGGGTGGAGGCACAGCTCTTGGGCTGCTACGAAGGCCGGGTGCTTGCGCAGATGCGCCAGGGCGGAGCGGTCATCAGCGGCGCCTATAAGGGCAACATTCTTGAGTCGTAGCATAACGATGTACGGCCAACCTAAAGGAACCGCAAAGTCTAGGTCGCAGACGTCACAATCGACCGACTGCGTATCGAAGCTGAAGAAGGTGGAGCGTCCAGGGGCGACGCGCACCGTGCCACGCACCTCCTGCAGAAGGTAATGCAGGTCATTCATAGCTCGAAGGTCGGCGGCCAAGGCTAGTGGTGGGGCATTGCCGACCCGTCGATTCGACGACAGTGACATGTCCTTCAGACGCGTCGCATACGAGACCTTGGCCGCCCAAATGCGTTTGTCGCTTTCGGGCAGCAGGGCGACCGCACGAGACCCCACGTCGAACGCTCCTGCCAAACGACTCTCGACGGCACCTAATTTATGTCTGTTGCATGACACGCATGCTGGCACCTTTATGTAGGCGATGGACACGGTCCTTTGTCCAAAACCTGACGTGATCTCTGACAAATGTCGACGTCCGTGGAGGCGCTTCCGTACCCATTTCGAGAAGACGTCTTCCTCGGACTTGTTCGTCTTGTTCAGGGTGGTCCCGCAGACGAAACACTCATCCTCGGCCAGGCTTTGACGAAAAGAAGCTGAACCAGCTGTCATATGAGCGCCCTCCGCATCTTGATGAGTCTGCTACGTTTGCGATTAAGCGGCTACGACTAGCGTGACGGCAAGTACGCAGGACCGTATGTCGCGACGTCGTCGGCTTACAGATCTTGAACCGAGGCGGGCATGCCGCGAAATCTGCTGGCTTGACCGCCTGTTCGTGGTAAGCATCCGTCATGGGTCTCGCATTCCGCAAGCGCATCGACGTCGGTGATCAGACTGCGGTCAACGTGTCAAAGGGCGGGGCGTCGCTGAGTAAGAAGGTGGGCCCGGTGACGGTGAACAGCCGTGGTCGCGTGACCGTGCGCCTCGCCAAGGGTTTGTCGTACCGGAGTCGCTGGAAGTGAGCCAGGCGAATCCAGTCTCGGTCGTCGCCTTCCTGAACGCGGTTGCCGATGAGATTGCGCCAGACCAGGCCATTGACGTTCGCCGCGTGATGGATTACGTGCTGGAAGAGGTCACGCTCGCCCTCGGAACAGGTGAGGGCGAAGTGTTCATGGAGGCGCTCGGGCGCCTTGAGGGTCAGCGCATATCCGAAGGTATCCCAGATCTATTGCACTGCGCCGCGGCGATCATGTTGGCTGGCGTCATCTGCAACGCTGCGGTCCGTTCGGACTCGGGCGACGCCCGCCTGGTGATGCAAAGACTTTCCGCCGAGTTTCAGGTGGCCGGCGACATCCACGCATAGCTGCATCAGGTCCCGTGGTCATGGGCTGATACGACGATGGCGACCGACCAAGTTGAGAACAACCCACGGCCAATCAGCCCGCCGTGACGAGGTCGGTTTTTACGTGGCTGCCCACGCCACCGCGTAGATCAGTCGTCCGCGACGGTCTCCCCTATGGAGTATCGGTCGACTCTTCAGCCTGGCGGGCCTGGGCCTGCTCCCAGCGCCGCTTCTTGCCCAGCGCGCGGCCGGTGAGTTCCTGCTCCTCCTGGGGCACCTCGGCGTCGGTGTTCGGCTCGGGCTCGGTCGTCTCGTTCTCGGTCATGCTGACTCCTTGATTCGTGACGCTACGAGTAGGTCTCTGACTTTGAGCTTGGCCATGCGGCCGTCAGGGTGATGCCATACGAGGCCTTCCCAGCCCCGAATGCCAGCTATGAGCACTTCGTGGACACCGAAGGGCTCATAGGCGACGGGCATGGTTGCAACCACCTCGGCCCTGGTAATGCCGGTGTCGGCCATCCGCGTGGCATCCGCGTGGCGAATCAGCCGATGCTGAACGTATCCCTCGGGATTTCCGTTGATCTTTGGGCCGCAGAGTTCGTAGGTGCCGAACTGAGCAACATGCGGGTCGCAGGCTTCGCAAAACATCTTGAAGAACGAAGACTGCTCGATTGGCTCCCAGCCGACCTGCTTGCTGGTCTTCTCGTCGACGTCGATCGGGGTGAACCATGGCGGCGCCGTCTTGCCTGGTTTGACCTCGCGACGTGCCCACCAGCCGGCGTCGTCATGCATGACACAGGTGCCGTCGTATTTGCGAGTGGGCAAGCCTTCACCGGCGATGACCCATTCGCAGCCGGGCGTGACCTGATTGGTGTGTACGTAGCGTCCGGGCGGTCCGAGCTCGCCGGCGAAGTCGCGGACGTACAGCGTGGGGATCTTCTTCATGCCGCGGTCGGCACGTAGATCAGCTGACCGTTTCGGTACTCGTACTCGAATGGCGTGACGCCACTGCTCGGCATCCACATGCAGCCGGTCAGGCGAACACCTTCCTGCATGCTGGCGAATCCCCCATTGCTGCCGTCGAGTGGGCCACCGATGTAAGGGACGGCGACGAAGGGCGCGATGGCGTAGCGCTCGGGTGCCTGACTCTCGGTCATGACGTCTCCTCGTTGTTGTACTGCTGGGACTTTTCGTCGACCAGTGCACGAATGCGGTCCCAGGCGTCGACTCGCTCGTTTGCACAGCACGGCTGACAGCAGGCAACGGACTCGTAGTCGCGGAGCAGGTCCTGCAGGTCGGCCAGCGAGACCGGCAGGTAGGCGTTCTCGACGATCGCGTTGTGCTGTGCGTCGTTCATGCCGCCATCTCCATCTGCTTCAGTCGGAATCGCATGGCGCCCTCGTGCATCGCCATGAGGGTGGATACGGGGTGCACCGGTCGCGGGCTCGCGCACCGGCGCACCGTCTGCATCACGGCGGTCGGGAACGGCGCGAGGTACAGCTCGAAGACGCGGTTGGGCCGGCCGGCCAGGTACTCCATCCGCTCTTGGACTAGACCTGCGGTGATCTCGTAGTCGGTCATGCCGTGACCTCGTCCTTGTCCTCGAACCACGTCGGCTCCTTAACTGATCGCTGGGTCACCCACACCAGCTCTTCACGCTGGGCGGTGCGGATAGGACGCCGGAGCAGCCGGCGCCAGGCGTGCTCGAAGCGGTTGCCGAGCACGACGGTGACCAGCTCGGTCGTGCCATCCGACGTGTCGATGTGCAGGCCTACAGCGTCGTGGCGCATTCGGTAGGCCTTCCGGTCAGCGGTCATGCTGCCGCCTTGAACTCTTCGAGGGACTGGGCCGTCAGCAACGCATCGCGACGCCGGCGCCGGTAGGCCTGCATTGCGCTCTTGCACTCGGCGCAACGGCAGGCGTACGTCATGTAGCCCGAGACCGTGCCGTGCTTATCCGCGGGCACCGGCTGGCTTTGTACCCAGGCCAGGTAGCGCCGTTGTTCGCGGTTTTTCGCTATCCGACATTCGAGGCAGCGACAGCCTTGAGCGTAACGACTTGCCGTGCCATGTCGGACGGTCATGCCGCTTCCTTCCTCGGGTACACGTCTTCCGGTGCGAGACCACACATGGCGAGCAGCAGCCGGCGGTCTTCGTCGTTCTCGGCGCATTCACAGACCCTCAGCTGGGCCCGGTGAATGACGTCCTCGGTGGTGTTGCAAAACTGGCCGAGCTTGCGCCGTAGGGCCAGACGCTCCTCGCGTAGTTGGCGGGCTGCTTTCAGCTGGGCAACCCCGATGTTCCGTACTTTCGTCATGTCTTTCGACCTCGTTTCAGGTGGCTTTGGCAGCCGCGTCACGGCCATCCCGATCGACGGCGGCCGGGCGTTTGCGGGGCCGGCCAGCCTTCGGTAGCCGGATGGCGTCGAACGGTTCGTGGCTGGGTGGGCGCCACGCGTAGCCGGCCTGGATCAGCCGGAAGGGTGGTTCAGCCTGGGCCATGTCGAAGCACCGGTCGATCACCGGACATTGGCCGCAGACGGCCACTGCGTGTGCGCGTTCCGCGTCACCAGCGACGTCGAGATCCCAGTCGTCCGGGTTCTCGTTGGCGGCTGCGCAGAGTGCGTAGTCCATCCACGACGCGAGGTCCTTGTGCCGGACGTGCGCGAGCACGGTGGTCGTGATGCCGCCGAGCTTCTGCCGCGGCCCAGGCTGGTCGGTCACCGAGGCTGCTTGCGCGGCCGTCCCCGTGGGCGCACCGGGGTGCCCATGGCGTGCAGCTCGCTGCGCAACGCGTTGTAGTGGATCTCGTATTCGGCGACGAGGGATCGCAGCGATGCGCCGGCGCGGTACTTGGCGTCGAGGGTGGCGCGGAGCTCGGCGCGCTGCTCGTCGGTGAGTTGACCCCAGCTCATGCCTGCACCTCGGGAGCGACGTGCTTCCAGGTGACGTAGTTGCGCGCGTTCCAGATGGTGGCGGTGGCGACGCCGTACAGGTCCGCGAGTTTTGTCAGGCTGAGCTTCGAGTCGCGGATCTCGCGAACCTGCTCGGCTGTCAGCTTCGACCGCGTGCCATGGGTTTGGCTGGCGCTTCGGCCGTGTCGGATCATGTCCTCGGCGTTGGACTTGGCATTGCCCCACGTCAGCCGATGCAGGCGGTTGTCGGCCGGGTCGCCGTCGTCATGCCGAACGAGGGTCGCGTCGACGGGCCGCGGGTGGAAGGCTTCCATGACGAGGACGTGGACGTACCTCATGCGGCCGGCGATCCGTACAGCCAGGTAGCCGTTGGCCATACGAACGGGCTTGAGTAGGACGGGCCGGTTGCGTACGCCGCCACCGCCGTTGTTGGTGCCACGAGCGGAGCCGGACCGGACCGAGGATCGGACCTGGCCGTGGTTGTTGACGTCGTGGCTGGGGAATCCGAGGCAGGGCCTCCAGATGGTGATGCTGTCGAGCTGGTCTGCCAGCAGCGTGCTTGTCACGCTGGATGCTTCGACTAGACCCGTCCAAGAAAGGACTTTTGGCGCCTCGGCCCTATTCGGCCTGGTCGAGAGCCATCTTCAGTACCTGCTCCCACGCCGATCGCAGCTGATCCTGCTTCGCGCGAATCCGTTTCACCAGGTCCTGCTCGTCCGCGAGCCAGTCCTCGTACGCGGCGGCATCACCGTTGGCATGCAGGGCGTGCATCGCAAATGGCTCGTCCATGCGCAGATCCTCCCTCATGTCGCGTCAACCGTGATTGAGGCAGCATCCGAAGCTCAAGCAGCCACCTTCCAGTAGTCGGCGTACGCGTCAACGGCATCTTCGAGAAGCAGCGGCTGCTTGTCATCCGTCTGGTCCATGCCTGCAGGTACGCCGTATCAGGCACACACCTCACAGTCGTGCTGGTGATGCTCTTCTGCAGCTCCCCGAAGGGGTCTAGGCCGCGCAGCGGCTACGTTCTAGGGGGTCCGGGGGAGATGAACACCACAGATAACTGAAGGGCTGTGGAGGGACGGACCCGGCACCGCCGCGAAGCAAGGTGTCGGCGACGGCACTGGCAGCGTCCCCTGGTGAACTGTCACAACTTTTGCTGACCGCCTGTTTGGCCCGCAGCTCCGCGATGATCTGCTTGCTGGTCCATTCGACCCAGGACTCTTCGTGCCGGCGCGTGATCTGGGCGGCCTTCACATCGACCAGGCCGTGAGCTTGGGCGTAGACCTCCCGGTTGATGTAGCCGAGCTGGCCGCGTCCGGTCTGCAGCCGCTCTTGGCGCAGAGCACCACGGACGGTGCGGCCCATGATGGCGCCGGCTTCGAGGGCGGTGAGGCCGGCGTCGCGCAGGAAGTTGAAGGTGCGCCCGATGGTCGACTGAGACTGGGCAAGGCGGTCCTTGGGGAGGTGGCGTGCCTTCGGCCGGCGGCAGCGGTTGGCTAAGGCGAGACCTTTAAAGGTGAGCTCGACGATGCGGCCGTACCGCGGCGACCGGGTCATGGTGATGAGGCCAAGCTCGTCCTGCATCTCATTGAGCCCGCGCGCCACGGTGTTGTGGCTGGGCAGCACCATGGTGGCGAGGCGCCGGCAGGAGATGGTGTACGGCGAACCGTTCCGCTGCTTGGCGGTGGCCTTCGTGTTCTCGTCGATTGCGATGAGGATCTCGGCGATGGTGGTGTCGATGGCTTTGCCGCTGCCGAGCTCGTCGATGAGTGCAACGGCGTCGATGGGCCACCAGAGTTTGGGGTCACCGTAGAGCGCGAGCTGGTGGGCGACGAGATCCCGTTGGGGGTCCTCGTCGACGACCTGGTACTCCGGCGGATCTTCACGGAGGGGATGTAAAGAGATGTTGCGCGGTGGCATACACTGGGCCTTGCACTGGAACGAACGCCACCCCTTCGCCCGGCTAAAGCAAATGGGGTGGTGTTCGTATTTCTGGACTCGCTTACGTCATCCCTCATCGTAGCGCCGTAGTCCAGCGCGGTTCGTCACGCAAATGGCCAATGCGATGCAGACGGTGCATCGGGACGCAGCTCGTGGAACCCAGGCCGTTGGTCGTGCCACGACGATCGTGATTGACAGAGCACTGCTCAGTTGGTGGGCGATCCCGGAACGATGCAGGAGCCGCCGATGGCGTTGTCCCCCTCCCCATCGGATGCGTCTGCGGCAGTCACCACGACCTGGGTTACAGACTCCGGGCTGACGTCCGGGAACTCGAACTCGTACTGAGTGCCGCCCAACGGCACGGTGCCAACCTGCGAGTGGCTCCCGTTGACCGTTGCGGTCAGCTCGTACGTCATACCTTGAGCGATGGACGTGTAGATGAAGACCGTCACAACGCCCGTGGGGGCCGCGGTCCACTGGTTTAGCGGGTCATGGCATTGGGCCAGCGTGCCGGACGCGGACTGCTTATCGAGGACGTACGTCTGCTCCTCGGTCTCCTCGGGTGTCGGCTCGGTGGTCGCGGGCGCGGGTGGTGCTGGCTCGGACGTTACTGGGGCAGGTTCCTCGGACTGGGTCTCCAGCGGCGCCGGGTCAGTCGTCGTCGTTACGATGCGCGGGCCTTCGTCGGTCGGCCCGGCGTAGCTGTTGTCGCTGCCGGAGCTCCCGCAGCCGGCCAATGCGATCGCCACGAGGCCCGCACACACGACCTTGGCGTTGTTGCTCATGCTCACAGCAATACCACCTAATGAGGTGATGTGGTGGTCAGGAATTGGTCATGCCCTATTGAGGCCTGATCTGGAGAAGGACCGCCTCTAGGTCTGGCGTGTGATCCGTCTCGGGCTGAGTCCAGATGGTGGTGATGATGATGAACGGGTCGCTGGCCACCTGATTCAGGACTGTGCGCAAGCTGCATCGCGAGTTTTGATCACTCACCATGGGTCGCCGCCATCTTCGACGCGTCCGCGAGGATGCTTCAGTGGCGGCGGGACGACCGGTCCCCCGCGCGGAGACTTCCGCCAACCGGTCGGCAGGACATGCCAATGCTCCCCCGTACCGCTCTGCGAGCAGCGAGCCGCGATCCATCCCCGCGGCAGCTCGATCCGCAGCGCCTCCGCCTCCCGGAACATGGGGCGCAGCCGGCAGATGTCGCCCTCGGGCGCCTCGTTGGCGGGGATCGGGCGGTGCGAACGGATCAGCCCGTACTTCAGGGAGACCGCGGTCAGCTGTCCGCACACCGGGCAGTACGAAGCGTGCACAGTGAAGCCGGATAGCCCAGCGATCTGCCGGGGCTCCACGGCACGCCTGCCTGATCCTCGGCACTGTTGATCATTGACATGTCGACCGCCGTTCGATGCCACGGACATCACCTCGACACGCCGGCGCGGGCCTCGACATCGCCCTGACCAGTGGCTCTATTTCTTAGTTTTTGGTGTCCAGTGGTCGCCGACCTTCTCGTACGTGTGCTTCAGCGCCCCGTACGCGACCCGGTGGGCGTACCCCTCGTCCCCTTCATGACCGGACACGCCGAGTGCGCTGTCGTGTGTCTCGGCGAAGGTGGCCTGGGCGTGCTTGTCCGAACGCGCCACCGGCGCCGGCAGCTCGTCCTCAACAGGTCGCCCGTTCTTCGTCTTCGGCATGAGCACGGTGTTCCCGCGGGCGCGGCGGCGATACGCCCCGATCGTCAGCGCGCGAACGAAGCGGACTGGTCGGCCCACGGCGCCTCGCCGGGGCGGCTGCCGCGCCGCTCGTCCAGCCGGACCGGCCCGGCGGCGAGCTGACCCGTCGCGTGCGCGAGATCCCCCGGCCGGCCGAGCGCGTACCCCTGGCCGAAGCGGCATCCGGCGGCCCGCAGCATGACGGCCTGGCGCAGGTCCTCGATACCTTCGGCGACGGCCGGCAGCTGCAGGCTCTCGCACATCGCCAGCACGGCCCGGCAGAGGGCGTCGCCCCGGGAGTCCTGCCCGAGGCCGCCCGCGAAGCTCGGGTCCAGCTTGCAACTGGTGAACGGGACGGTGCGCAGGTAGGCCACCGACGAGTAGCCGATCCCGAAGTCGTCGAGCGCGAGCAGCACCCCGGCTTCCTGCAGCCGCTCGAGCAGGCCGACGGCGTGCGTCTCGTCCGGTGCGAAGACGCTCTCGGTCACCTCGAGCAGCAGGCGGGGCCGCAGCTCGGGATCGGCCGGGTCGGGCAGGCCCGCGATCAGGTGCAGCAGCCGGTCGTCGCGCAGCTGGCGGACGCTGACGTTCACGCCCATGATCAGTGAACGGCCGGCGAAGGCGCTCAGCCGGCAGGCGTCGGCGTACGCCTTGGGCACCAGCCAGTCGCCGATGTCGCCGAGCAGCCCGGCCTCCTCCGCCAGCGGGACGAATGCCTGGGATGCGAGCAGGCCGAGGTCGGGATGCTGCCAGCGCAGCAGCGCCTCGAAGCCGTCGATCTCCCCGGTGGTGAGGTCGACCACCGGCTGGTAGTGCAGCAGCAGCTCGTCGCGGGCGGCGGCGCCGCGCAGCTGCTCGAGCAGCTCGATGCGGGCGAGCCGGGCCGTACGCATGCCCGGATCGAAGACCTGGTACCCGCTCTTGCCGTTGGCTTTGGCCTGGTACATGGCGAGGTCGGCGTTGCCGAGCAGGGCGCCCGCCGTCGACCCGGAGCCCGCAGCGTCGGGCTGGGTGACCGCGACGCCGATCGAGACGCCCAGCACGAGCGGCCGGCGCTGCACGAAGATCGGGTCGGCCGCTGCGGCGATGACCCGCTCGGCGATGTGGACGGCCTCGACCGGGTCGTCGAGATCGATGAGCAGCAGCGCGAACTCGTCGCCGCCGAGACGGGCCACGGTGTCACCGAGACGCACGCACTGCGAGAGCCGGGCCGCCATCGACAGCAGCACGGCGTCACCGCCCTCGTGGCCGAAGCGGTCGTTGACCTGCTTGAAGTCGTCGAGGTCGCAGAACAGGACGGCGAGGTGCCGGTCGGGCAGCCGCTGCTCGAGGGCGGTGGCGATGCGCCGGCGGAAGACCGTGCGGTTGGCAAGGCCGGTGAGCGGGTCGCTGGTGGCGAGGGTGCTCATCTCGGAGGCCAGCCGCATGCGGGCGAGCGACTCGTCGGCCAGGGCGGCCAGCGCCGACAGCGCCTCGGTGTCGGCCCGGACGAACGGTTGCCCACTGCGCGGTGCACACACCAGCCACGCCTCCGGTGGCGAGCCGCCGATCGCGACACCGAGCTCGTCGGCGGTCGGGGGTGCCTGGCGCAGGTCGGCGCCCACCGTGCGCAGCAGCCGGGCGGCGTCGCGCTCCAGCAGGTCGTACAACGCCTCGGGGCTCGCGGCGAGCGACGCCCCCTTCGCCGCGTCGAGCAGGGCGGCCATCCGGAGCTTGTGCTCGTTGGCGCGGCGTACCGCCCGGGCCGCGACGAGCATGGCCAGCGTCGGGACGGTGAGCAGCAGATCGATCCACCAGGGCTGGTGACGCGGAAGCAGCACGGCGAGGTAGCCCATGCAGGCGACGCCGAGGAACCACAGGAAAGCCACCGGCAGATCACGGTCGACGACGAGCCGGCGCAGCCGCTGCCCCCGCTCGAGCGCGAGGGACATCGCGGTGATGACCAGATCGGCGATGAAGTAGGTCGCCGCGCCGCCGAGCACCGCCAGCAGCTCGTGCAGGCCGCTGCCGCCGAGTCCGCCGATCGCGGTCATGGTCGCCAGGGACAGATGCCCGACGAGGATCATCAGCCCGACGTTGAAGAGCCGGGCCCACACCCTTTTACGGGCGAGGGCCTGCGCGAGGACGGCCGCCGCGGCCCACAGCACCAAGGCCTGCGCGTGGGGCACCGAGACGCCGAGCGCGATGAGCACCGCCGCCTCGAAGCCGATCTCGACGTCGGCACCGGGGCGGAACATCACCAGCGGGAACACCGAGAGCCCGACCGCGGCCGGGATCGCGAGCAACCACATGGTGGAGGCGAGTCCGCCGTCCACCCAACGCGCGGCACTCAGCCCGACGAAGACCACCGCCAGGCTTATGACCAGCAGATCGAACGTCTGGTAGGCCCGCAGCCGTACCGTCACCGCACCCTCGCTTCCCCCGACGTCCTGTCGGTCGGCGCGGAGCGAGATCACCTTGAGCTACCCGATCCCAACTCCGGCCGATCTTGCGCCGAACGGAGGTGTGGTGATCAGACGTTCGGCGCCGGACTGTCGCCGGCGTCACGTACCAGCAGCTCGTCGAGTGTCGGACCGGT
Source organism: Frankiaceae bacterium (assembly GCA_965199805.1). Lineage (GTDB taxonomy): Bacteria > Actinomycetota > Actinomycetes > Frankiales > Frankiaceae > DATAZK01. The sequence goes on from CBDATO010000003.1 coordinate 447,755, forward strand.
GATCCGGCGGAAGCACCGCCGGGCCTTCTGCCGCTCGAGCACGGCCACCTCCAGGCTGTTGGCCCCGAGCTTGCGCTCGGCGCCGCCGTTCTGGCCGACGGTGCCCGCCTCCAGGGCGCGCACCGCGACCGCGACCGCGTCACGCAGGCTCGCGCCGGCCCGGTGGTGCTCACGCAGCGATGACGCGACCGTCTCGGCCTGCCCGCCCATGGCCACGAAGCCCTGCTCGTCGGAGACCGAGCCGTCGTACGTCAGCCGGTAGATCTGGTCGTCCTCGACGGTGAGACCCACCTCGGCGACGACGATCTCCACCTCGTACGGCTTCTGCGCCTCGATGAAGATGGAGCCCAGGGTCTGCGCGAACGCGTTCGCGAGCGCCCGGCCGGTGACGTCACGCCGGTCGTAGGCGTAGCCGCGCATGTCGGCGAGCCGGACCCCGGCCACCCGCAGGCTCTCGAACTCGTTGTAGCGGCCGACGGCTGCCAGCGCGATCCGGTCGTAGATCTCGCTGATCTTGTGCAACGCGCTCGACGGGTTCTCCGCCACGAAGGCGATCCCGCCGTCGTAGGTCAGCACGACATTGCTGCGGCCCCGGGCGATGCCCTTGCGGGCGTACTCGGAGCGGTCCCGGACGATCTGCTCCGGGCTCGTGTAGAACGGCGTGGTCACGTCAGCCCCCGGGGTTGGTCATGCGCTCGTCGACGACATTGAGGACGACGTTGCCCACCTCGTCGTCCGGCAGCCGGCGATAGCCGTCGGCGGTCACCGCGGCGACCACCGGGTAGATCCGGCGAGTCAGGTCGGGCCCGCCGGTGGCGGAATCGTCGTCGGCCGCGTCGTACAGCGCGCCGATGGCCACCCGTACCGCCTCGGCCTCGGTCATGCCGACGCGGAACGTCTTCTTCATGGCGCCGCGGGCGAACAACGACCCGGAGCCGACCGAGTAGAAGTTGTTCTCCTCGTTGCGGCCACCGGTGACGTCGTAGGAGAAGATCCGCCCGAGGCCCGTCTCGAGGTCGAAGCCGACGAAGAGCGGGACAACGGCGAGGCCCTGCATGGCCATGCCGAGGTTGCCCCGGATCATCGTCGAGAGCCGGTTGGCCTTGCCGACCAGCGAGAGCGTGGTGCCCTCGATCTTCTCGTAGTGCTCGAGCTCGACCTGGAAGAGCCGGGTCATCTCGACGGCGAGGCCGGCGGTGCCGGCGATGCCGACCGCCGAATGCTCGTCACCGGGGAAGACCTTCTCGATGTCGCGCTGGGCGATGAGGTTGCCCATCGTCGCCCGGCGGTCACCGGCGATGATCACACCGGCCGGGAAGATGATCGCGACGATCGTGGTGCCGTGCGGCGCCTCGACCGCGGCAGCGGCAGGAAGCGCCCGTGCGGACGGCAGCAGGTCGGGCGCGGCCGTCGCGATGAAGTCGGTGAAGGACGAATTGCCCGGCGCCAGGAAGGCATCCGGCAGCCGTGGGCCTGACGCGAACGGATCGCGCACTCGGTAACTCCTCGTCACGGTTGGAATGTCGCGGTGTGGATGTCGCGGTGTGGATGTCGCGGTGTTGATGTCGCAGATGTGCAGGTCGCGGACGTGGTGCAGCCCGCGGCAGCGGGCCGATGACGCCGCTGCCGGCCGATCACGAGCGATCGGCCGGCAGGGCGGAACAGCTGGTGCGCTCAGTCCATCACAGCGGTACGACAGGGCGGCGTACCGGCTCCCCGGTGGCCGTCCCCGGTCGGAAGCTGGTTACTGACCGCCCTTCTGGATGTAGCCGCGGACGAACTCCTCCGCGTTCTCCTCGAGCACGTCGTCGATGTCGTCGAGCAGGGCGTCGACGTCGTCGGCAAGCTTCTCGTGCCGCTCCTGGACGTCACTGCCGGCTTCTGCGGTGACCTCGGCCTCGTCGGACTCACCGCTGCGCCGTGAGGCGCGCTGCTGCCCTCCGCCTTCGCTGCTTGCCATGGACCCTCCCTGGTACGGCTGACTGGACCTTACGTCTGGTGTCTTCCATCCCATCGCGGACGGCGGGCAGATGCCAAGCCCGACCCGCGGCGCCCTGCGGAGCGGCTCAGCCGGCGCCCAGGGCGTCCAGCAGGTCGACCGCCCGCGGGCACCGGTCGAGCAGCGCACCGACGTGGGCCTTCGTGCCACGCAGCGGCTCGAGCGTGGGCACCCGTTGCAGGGTGTCGCGTCCGACGTCGAAGATGACCGAGTCCCACGACGCCGCCGACACCTCGCTGGCGTACAGCTCGAGGCAGCGGCCGCGGAAGTACGCCCGGGTGTCCTCCGGCGGCTGCGTCATGGCCCGGGTGACGTCGGCCTCGTCGAGAAGGCGGTCGAACCGGCCGGTCGCGACCAGCCGGTTGTACAGGCCCTTGTCCGGACGCACGTCGCTGTACTGCAGGTCGACGAGCTGCAGCCGCGGCGAGCTCCAGTCCAGGCCGTCGCGCTCGCGGTAGCCCTCGAGGATCGACAGCTTGGCCACCCAGTCGAGCTCGCGGGACAGGCTCATCGGCTCGGTCTCGAGCCGGACGAGGGTCGATTCCCAGCGGGCCAGCACGTCGCGCGTCTGGTCGTCGGCGTCACTGCCCCACCGGTCCTCGACGAACTTGCGGGCCTGGTCGAGGTACTCCATCTGCAGCTGCACCGCGGTCATGGTGCGGCCGTCGCGCAGGGTGACCAGCTGCTTGAGCGTCGGGTCGTGGCTGACGGCGCGCAGGGTCGCCACCGGCGCCTCGAGCGTCAGATCCGCCGCGAGCCAACCCGCCTCGATCATCGCGATGACGAGCGAGGTCGTACCCACCTTGAGGTAGGTCGACAGCTCGCTCATGTTGGCGTCACCGATGATCACGTGCAGGCGGCGGTACTTCTCGGGATCCGCGTGCGGCTCGTCACGGGTGTTGATGATGGGCCGCTTTAGCGTCGTCTCCAGGCCGACCTCGACCTCGAAGAAGTCGGCGCGCTGGCTCAGCTGAAAGCCGTCGGTGCGCCCGTCGACGCCGATGCCCACCCGCCCCGCACCGGCAAAGACCTGCCGGCTGACGAAGAACGGGATGAGATGCCGGATGACCTCGGCGAACGACGTGCTCCGCGACATCAGGTAGTTCTCGTGGCAGCCGTACGAGACGCCCTTGTTGTCGGTGTTGTTCTTGTACAGGTTGACCGCGGTGGTGCCGGGCACCGACAGCGCCCGGCGGGCGGCCTCGGCGACGATCCGCTCCCCCGCCTTGTCCCAGAGCACCACGTCGAGCGGCGAGGTGACCTCGGGGGTCGAGTACTCGGGGTGGGCGTGGTCGACGTAGAAGCGCGCGCCGTTGGTCAGGATGAGGTTCGCAAGACCCAGGTCGTCCTCGTTGGCCGGCGCGCTGGGGTCGGCGAGCGGAGGGGTCGCGGCCTCGAAGCCCCGCGCGTCACGCTGCGGAGACTCCTCCTCGAAGTCCCACCGGGCACGCGAGGACCCGCCTGCACGAGGCGCGTAGCTCGTGACCACCAGGGACGACGCCTGCATCGCATTGAGCGACGGGGAACCCGGTACGGAGATGCCGAACTCGGTCTCCGCGCCCATGATCCGCCGCACACTCATGGATTCAGCCTAGGCGCAGGCGCGGCCCACGGCTCCTCATTGCCGGTGGGGCGCGCCGCAGGCGGCAGGTCAGTCGTCGGAACGGAGTGCCGGCGCATGGCGATGGCGGAGGTGCTGCACCTCGTGATGGCGGTCGCCGCCCGGCGCGTAGGGGTTGCCAAGCCGGGGACGCTGCCCCGAATGGGACCGGGGATGGCCGCCACGGGCGAGATTGCGGCGGGAGTGCACGAAGAAGAACAGCGGGATGAGTATGAAGCCCGGGCCAGGGCTCCCCACGGCGATGATCGCCGCAACAACGATGGCCACGAAGCAGGCCGCGAAGATCATCTGCCGCTGGTTCAACCGCCGCCAGAAGTCAGCCGTCGGCTCGGCCTTGGCGAGCGTGACCGCCGGCGGCGCTGCCGGCAGGTCGTGGAACAGCGTGTCCAGCTCACCGCGGGTGCGCGCCGAGTACGCCACACCCAGCCGCTCGTCCAGCTCCGTCCAGGTCAGACGGCCCTGGCTGAAGTGGTCCTGCAGCAGGGTCGCCGCGGCCTGGCGCTCGGCATCACCGACGCGCAGCCCGACCGCACTCGACTGCCGAGCACCAAAACCTGCTGACTCGTCGGCTGCCATGCCACCTCCGCTGGTCGGACCCCGGGTGCGGTGCGTCCCTGCCTCGATGATTACACCGTTGCATGTGAAGAGCTAGAGGTATTGCCCTGTGTTCGCCACGGTGTCGATGGACTTGCCGGCCGCGTTGCCCTTGCCACCGGTGACGAGCGTGCGGATGTAGACGATCCGCTCGCCCTTCTTGCCACTGATCCGCGCCCAGTCGTCGGGGTTGGTGGTGTTGGGCAGGTCCTCGTTCTCCTTGAACTCGTCCAGGCACGCGTTGAGCAGGTGGGAGAGCCGAAGCCCTTTCTGCCCGGTCTCCAGGAAGGCCTTGACCGCCATCTTCTTGCCGCGCGCCACGATGTTTTCGATCATGGCTCCGGAGTTGAAGTCCTTGAAGAACAGGACCTCTTTGTCACCGTTGGCGTACGTGACCTCGAGGAAGCGGTTCTCGTCGGACTCGCTGTACATCCGCTCGACGGTGCGCTGGATCATCGCCTCGCACGTGGCCTCGCGGTTGCCGCCGTTCTCGAGCAGGTCGTCGGCGTGCAGTGGCAGGCTCGGGATCACGTACTTGGAGAAGATGTCGCGCGCCGACTCGGCGTCGGGACGCTCCACTTTGATCTTCACGTCGAGTCGGCCGGGCCGCAGGATGGCGGGGTCGATCATGTCTTCACGGTTGGAGGCACCAATGACCACGACATTCTCGAGCAGCTCGACGCCGTCGATCTCGGCGAGCAGCTGCGGCACGATCGTGTTCTCGACGTCCGAGCTCACCCCGCTGCCACGCGTCCGGAAGATCGAGTCCATCTCGTCGAAGAAGACGATCACCGGCATGCCTTCGGACGCCTTCTCACGCGCTCGCTGGAACACCAACCGGATCTGACGCTCGGTCTCGCCGACGAACTTGTTGAGCAGCTCGGGGCCCTTGATGTTGAGGAAGAACGCGCGACCGTCGCCCTTGCCGCTCTGCTCGGCGACCTTCTTGGCCAGCGAGTTGGCGACCGCCTTGGCGATCAGCGTCTTGCCGCAGCCGGGAGGGCCGTAGAGCAGCACACCCTTCGGCGGCTTCAGCTGGTGCTCGGCGAAGAGCTCCTTGTGCAGGAAGGGCAGCTCGACGGCGTCCTGGATCGACTCGATCTGCGCCGCGAGGCCGCCGATGGCGGTGTACGCCACATCCGGCACCTCCTCGAGGACGAGCTCCTCGACCTCGGACTTCGGAACCCGCTCGTACGCCCACCCGCTGCGGGTGTCGACGAGCAGTGAGTCGCCGCTGCGGAGCGGACCGTCCATGAGCGGGCCCGCGAGGTGCACGACGCGCTCCTCGTCGGCATGCGCCGTGACGAGGGCCCGGTCACCGCCCTCGAGCACCTCTTTGACGAGGACGACCTCGCCCTGACGCTCGAAGTCGAGCGCGCGGACGACGTTCATGGCCTCGTTGAGCATGACCTCCTGGCCACGCTGCAGCGTCTTGATGTCGACCGCCGGAGAGATCGTGACCCGCAGCTTGCGGCCCTGGGTGAAGACGTCGACCGCGCCTTCGTCCTCGAATGCCTCCAGGAAGACGCCGTAGCCGCTCGGGGGCTGCGCGAGCTTGTCGACCTCTTCCTTCAGCGCGATCACCTGGTCACGCGCCTCACGCAGGGTGGCGACGAGCTTCTCGTTCTGGCCCACCAGGCTGCGCATGCGTGCCTGGGACTCGCCGAGGCGTTCCTCCAGCACACGGGCCATGCGAGGCGACTCGGTGAGCCGGCTGCGAAGCCCGGCCATCTCCTCTTCGAGGAACGCGATCTGCGTACGCAGCTGCGCGGCCTCCTGCTCGAGAGCCTTGACGTCGGACGAGCCTTCACCACCGCGTGCGCCAGCGTTAGAACGAGGTCCAGCCATGGCCGTCACCTCCCCGGTCGGGTCGAAAGCCAACATTAACCGTTCACGCAGGCGTACCGCTCGGGCCGGCGGGTGCCGGTACGAGACTTCGCGTGGGGCGAACATAACGTCCTGGCGACCTGCTGCAAGGGCGACCGGCCGACGCCGCACCGCCTCGCGTTCCGGCGCAAGTGCGGCGACGTTGCTAGCGTCTTACCCATGCGCGTTCGCGTCGACCAGGACAAATGCACCGGTGACGGCCTTTGCGTGCAGTACGCGGCCGAGGTCTTCGAGTTCGACATCGACGGCCTGGCCTACGTCAAGGCCCCGGACGGGGAGCTGCTCACGGCTCCCGGGGCTGACGTCCACGTACCCGCCACGCTCAAGCTCGAGGTCATCGATGCCGCCGAGCAGTGCCCCGGTGAATGCATCTACGTCACCAACACCGACGGCTCGGTGATCGGCGGCCCGACCGCCTGACCCGGCAGGTCGTCGGTCAGCCGACGTTCTCGGCCGGGGCGGCGTCGGTGACCGCTCGCGCACCCTTCGACGCCCGGGTACGCCGGGTGGGCGGGCGCACGCCCGGTGCCATCCGGCGGGCGGTCATGAGGAAGCCGGTGTGGCCGACCATCCGATGGTCGGGACGCACGGCGAGACCGTCCACGTGCCAGCCGCGCACCATGCTCTCCCACGAGGACGGCTCGGCGTAGGCCGCGCTCTCGCGGACGGCCTCGACCATGCGTGACAGCTGTGTGGTGGTGGCGACGTAAGCGCAGACGAGCCCGCCGGGGATGAGCGCGGCCGTCACGGTCGCGAGCACCTCCCACGGCGCGAGCATGTCGAGCATGACCCGGTCGACCTCCGGCAGCGCGGGGCCGCCGCCCTCGACGGCGTCGTCACCCGCCAGCCCGACGTCGCCGATCCGGCACTCCCAGGCGGGGTGGGGCGCGCCGAAGAAGGTCTCGACGTTCTTCGCAGCGATCTCGGCGAAGTCGCTGCGCCGCTCGTACGAAAGGACCCGGCCTGTGGGCCCGACCGCGCGCAGCAGCGAACAGGTCAGCGCACCGCTGCCGGCGCCGGCCTCGAGCACCCGGGCCCCCGGGAAGATGTCGGCGTAGCCCACGATCTGGGCGGCGTCCTTGGGATACACCACAGTGGCGCCGCGCGGCATCGCCAGCACGAAGTCGTTGAGCAGGGGTCGGAACGCGACATACGGCGTGCCTCCGGTGCTGAGGACGACGATGCCTTCCGGCCGTCCGATCAGCGCGTCGTGCTCGATGGCCCCCTTGTGGGTGTGGAACTGCTTGCCGGCGACGAGCAGCACCGTGTGCCGGCGGGCCTTGTCGTCGGTGAGCTGCACCCGGTCACCGACGCGGAAGTCTCCCCGCGGCGGCGGCGGGAGGCCGGGCGCACCGGGTGTGGTCAGGTCGTCCTGGGCCGCGCTCACCGGCCGGCGAGACGGGCGGCGGCAGCGGGATCGATGCGGGCGACGACGTCGACCATCACGAGCACGCCGGTCAGGTGGCCGTCAGGCGCCTGCACGACGTACTCCGACGCCGGTACCTGGGACAGCCGGTTCATGAGTTCCTCTCCCTCGAGGTCTTGCGGGATGCGCATGCTCTCCTCGATGGGCCGGGAGACAGCGTTGATCGTGGTCCAGGGACGCCGGTCGGGCGGGACGGCATCGGCCGCCGCGCCGTTCATGACCGCCCACGGGCGTCCGCTGCTGTCGGCGACGATGACCGCGGTGAGCCCCTGCATCTCGGCTCGGCGCAGCGCCTCCGACAGCGGCAGGTTGGCGTCGACGGTCACCGCGCGACGGGCCACTCCCCCGGCGGTCAGACCGGGGAGGCGCTCGACGATACGGGTTCGGTTGAGTGCGTTCCACGCGCCCATGGCGAGGACGCCGGCCAGGACCAGCCAGTAGATGATGTAGCCGCCGCTGCTGCCCGAGTTGAGCGCCCAGATGCCGAGGACGGCGGCGACGACGAAGCCCGCGTACGCCCCCGCCCGCACACCCTGGCTGCGGCTGCCGGTCACCTTCCACACGCCGGACGCAAAGGCCTGCCCACCGTCCAGCGGCAGCCCCGGCAGCAGGTTGAAGATCGCCAGGGCGATGTTCACGTAGGCGATCGACAGGACGATGAAGCCGACGTCGGTGTTGGGGTCGACGTACTGGTAGACGATCGTGCCAACGACGCCGAAGAACACGTTGACCATCGGGCCGCTGACCGAGACCAGGAAGCTGCGCAGCGGGGTCTGCGGCTCGGGCCGGAACTCGGTGATGCCCACGAACCCGTAGATGGTGATCGCCTCGACCTCGAAGCGCAGGCGCTTCGCCACCAGGGCGTGGCCGAGCTCGTGGAGCGTGATGAACACCATCGTGAGCAGGGCCGCGACGAGACCGAGCCCGTACGTGTGGGCGTCCGACGACCGGCCGACCCGGTCCTCGGCGAGCGGGACGAAGGTAGCGGCCAGGAAGACGACGAAGACGATGGTGAACGGCGAGACGTAGATCGGGATCCCCCGAACCATCAGCACACGCAGACCGCGGCCGGGCACGGACCTCGGCGGGGACGGCGGTGGTGAGCTCACATGTCGATGGTGTCAGACGCGGTGGCCGAAGGTGCGTCACCGTACGGTGACGCTGTGAGCAGCCCGATCGCCGCCAGCCGCCCCGCGCCCCGTTCGGCCGTCCGCGCCATGGACGTCACCAAGGAGTACGGCACCGGGGAGAACACGGTGTCGGCCCTGCGCCGGGTCAGCGTCGACTTCCCGTCCGGCGTCTTCTCGGCGATCATGGGGCCGTCCGGCTCGGGCAAGTCGACCCTCATGCACTGCCTCGCCGGACTCGACCGCGTCACCGGCGGACAGGTCTGGCTGAACGGCGGCAAGGGCGAGGCCGCGGTCGAGCTCTCCTCGCTGGGCGACCGCAAGCTGACGCAGCTGCGGCGCGATCGGATCGGCTTCATCTTCCAGCAGTTCAACCTGCTGCCCACGCTGACGGCCGCGGAGAACATCCGGCTGCCGCTCGACATCGCGGGCCGCAAGGTCGACAAGGCGTGGTTTGACACGGTCGTGAAGACGCTCGGCCTCGCGGACCGGTTGAACCACCGTCCCAGCCAGATGTCGGGCGGCCAGGTGCAGCGCGTGGCCTGCGCGCGCGCCATCGTCAGCCGGCCGGCCGTCATCTTCGCCGACGAGCCGACCGGCAACCTCGACTCGCGCTCCAGCGCCGAGGTGCTGGGCTTCCTGCGCAATTCGGTACGCGAGCTCGGCCAGACCGTGATCATGGTGACGCACGATCCCACCTCGGCCGCGTACGCCGACCAGGTCGTCTTCCTGGGTGACGGCCGCATCGTCGACGGCATGTCGGACCCGACCGCCGAGCGGGTGCTCGACCGGATGAAGTCGCTCGACACGGCCGGACGCACCTGATGCTCCGGGTCACCCTCAAGGGCCTGCTCGCCCGCAAGGTCAGGCTGCTGCTCTCGGCCGTGGCGGTGGTGCTCGGGGTCGCGATGGTGTCGGGGACCTACGTGCTCACCGACACCATCAGCAGCGCCTTCGACAACCTCTTCTCCTCCGTCAACCGCAACACCGCGGTGGCCGTGCGCGGGGCGACCGGCGCCGGGTTCGACAACAACGACTCGAACGCCACCCGTCCGCCGCTTCCCGAGACGTTGGTCGCCAAGATCAAGGCGGTCCCCGGGGTGCGCGAGGTCGCGCCGAGCGTGAGCGGGTCGGCGACGATCTTCAACCCGACCGACGGCAAGGCCGTGGCCAACCTGCAGGCGCCGACGATCGGTCTCAACTACACCGGCGGCGACCTCGGTGGTCTGACGCTGCGCAGCGGAGCTGCCCCGCAGGGCGCTGACCAGGTGGCGGTCGACCGACAGACCTTCAACAAGATCCGGCTCACGCTCGGCGAGCAGGTGCAGATCCAGGCCGGGACGAAGGCGGCCCGGATGTACACCGTCGTCGGCGTCATCACCGTGGGGTCGAGCGACAGCCTGGCCGGTGCGACCATCGCCGCCTTCGACCTGCCGACGGCGCAGAGCCAGCTCCTGTCGCCCGGCAAGGTGAGCCAGATCGACGTCGCCTCGCAGGGCGGGGTGAGTCAGGGCGAGCTCGCCTCGCGCATCAAGGGCGTGGTGGGCGCCGGGGTCGACGTCGTGACCGGCGAGCAGCTCAACGAGCAGACCTCGCAGGGCATCAAGAACGGGCTGGGCTTCTTCACCCTGATCCTGTCGGTCTTCGGCTACATCGCGCTCGTGGTCGGGCTCTTCATCATCGCCAACACCTTCGCCATGCTGATCGGCCAGCGCGCCCGCGAGCTCGCCCTGCTGCGGGCCGTCGGGGCCAGCCGCGGGCAGGTCATCCGCTCGGTGCTGGCGGAGGGTCTCGCCGTCGGCGTCGTGGGCTCCGTCGTCGGACTCGGCGCGGGCATCGGCCTCGCGATCGGCGTCCGCAGCCTGATCAGCAGCTTCGGGATCGACCTGCCGGCGGCGGGTGCCGTGGTGGCCGCGCGCACCGTCGTGCTCGCCCTCGTGCTCGGCATCGTGGTGACCACGCTGGCGGCGCTGCTTCCGGCGGTGCGCGCGAGCCGGGTGCCACCCGTCGCAGCCATGCAGGAGACCTTCGTGCTCCCCAGTCGCTCGCTGCGCACCCGGGGCCTGCTCGGCGCCGTCCTGCTCGCCGCAGGCTTCGCGGTACTCATCAAGGGCATGACGGGCACCGGCAGCTCCGCGGCGCAGGTGGTCGGTCTCGGCGCGCTGGTGATCCTGATCGGCGTCGTGACGCTGGCGCCGCTCATCGCCGGACCCGTCGTGTCGCTGTTGGGCTCGCCGTTCCGGCGGCTGTTCGGCACCGTGGGTGTGCTGGCCAGCGAGAACGCGCGACGCAGCCCTCGCCGGACGGCGGCCACGGCGTCGGCGCTGATGATCGGGCTCGCCCTGATCACAGCGGTGAGCGTGCTCGCGTCGTCGATCAAGACCTCGGTCGGCAATCTGGTCAGCCGCGGCACCGGGGCGACCTTCATCCTGCTCGGCTCCGGGAGCCAGGCGCTGCCGGCCGACCTGTCGTCGTCGCTGAACGGCAAGCCCGGGATCGCGAATGCGAGCGGCATCGCCTTCGTCCCGCTGCGGATCGGCACCGCCAAGGCTGCTGCCGCCGCCACCGACCCGGCGGCGCTGAAGGACAACATCCTGCTCACCGCGGCGGCCGGAGACCTGGGGAGCCTCAGTCCCACCACGATCCTCATCAGCAAGAAGACCGCCGACGAGAAGCGGTGGAAGGTCGGCACCGAGCTGCCCGTGGGCTTCGCCGAGGGCGGCAGGACCACGCTGCGCGTGAGCGGGATCTACCAGGAGAACCAGCTCGCCGGCAGCTACCTGATCGACAAGGCGACGGCGGCGAAGTACGTCACGAACCTGACCGACGTCGTCGGACTGGTGCGGGCGACGGCCGGCAGCGACCAGAACGAGGTCCTTGCCACCATCGACGAGGTGCTGGCGGAGTATCCCGGGGTCAAGGTGCAGACCCGCGGCGAGTACATCCAGAACGCGCAGGACCAGATCGGCCAGCTGGTGAACCTGATCTACGTCCTGCTGCTGCTGTCCGTCTTCATCGCCTTCTTCGGCATCGTCAACACGCTGGCGCTCTCGGTCATCGAACGCACCCGGGAGATCGGTCTGCTGCGGGCGGTGGGCATGAGCAGACAGCAGCTCCGGAGCATGATCTGGCTGGAATCGCTCGTGATCGCCTTGTACGGAGCCCTGCTGGGCGTCGCCCTGGGCTCGCTCTTCGGATGGGCGATCCTGCCGCCGCTCGCCGATCAAGGGCTGGACTCCTTCTCATATCCGGGATCGCTCGTGGTGCTCTTCTTCTTCGTGGCCGGCCTGCTCGGTGTGGTGGCCGCGCTCCTGCCGGCCCGCCGCGCTGCCCGTCTGGACGTTCTACGCGCGATCGCCACGAACTGACCCCTGCTCGGCCGCCGGCTGTGGACGGAGCCGCTCCGTCCACAGCTGCAGGTCCGGTGGTCGCGCCGCGTCCCCCGGCGGGCGTGGAGTGCGGGCATGGTTTCCCACACGGGTTGCGACCCGACCTCGCCGATTGCACCGGATCGCGTCCGGCTGTCCACCCCGGGCCAGATCGTGGCCGCGATCCCGTACCTGGTCGGATTCCGGCCCGAGAGCTCCGGTGTCGTCATCAGCCTGCGGCGCCGCATGGTGGGGTTGACCATGCGGTTCGACCTCGACGCACCAGCCGAGGTCGTGCACGACACCATCCGCACCCGGCTCGCGGCGGAGGCGGCCGACTCCGCGATCCTGGTGCTCGTCGACGCACCCGAGGCGAGTCGCCGTGGGCGGCCCGGCGGTGCGGTGGCCGACCGCCTGACGGCGGTCATCCGCGGATGCGGCGTCGACGTCCAGGACGCGATCGGCATCCGGCACGGGCGGTACTGGTCCTACCTGTGCCGTGACCGTTCGTGCTGTCCTCCGCACGGCCTGCCCGTACCGGCGGGAGCGGACGGAGACTTCACCCGGGTCGCGGCCGGCTTCGTCGCGGCGGGCGTGGCGCCGCTCGACACCCGGGAGGCGTTGCGGGCCTGCGTCGAGCCCGGCCCGGCGGCCGATCCCGAGCGGGTGCGGCGTGCGTGGCTGGCGCACGCCGGAGACACGGCACATGCCGGAGACAGAGAGCGGCCGATCGATCGCGGGGTCGCCCGGTGGCGCGCAGCCGTCGACCGGCAGAGGCTCGGCCTGCTACGCCCGGGCGGCGTCCCCACCCCGGACGAGGCGGCTGCGCTCGTCGCCGATGTCGTCGACACCCGGGTGCGTGACCACGTCATCGCCTGGTGCGGTGACCGTGAGGTCCGCGATGCGGTGCTCGCCGTGTGCCGGGAGCTGGCGCCGCTCGCCCCCGCCCCGTTCCACACGCAGCTGCTGGCGGTCCTCGCCTGGGCCGCGTTCTCCGCCGGCGACGGAGCGCTCGCGAGCGTGGCGATCGAGCGGATCCTGCTCACCGACCCCGAGCATTCGCTGGCGCTGCTGCTGCGCACCGGTCTGGACGGCGGCATCCGGCCCGATCAGATGATGCAGCTCAGCACCGAGGTAGTGGGGCTCACGGGGATCCCGGATGCACGGTGAGCCGTCCGAGGAGCTCGAGGTCGACCTCGACCAGGCTGTCCCGCCGCGCCATGCGTGTGGACGCCTCGTCGGCCGACTCCGCGATCGGCTCGTCCGGGAAGGACGGCACGTAGACGCAGGCGCAGCCGGCCGCAAGGGCGCTCGCCAGGCCGGCGGGGGCGTCCTCCAGCACGACGCAGCGCGCCGGCACCACGCCGAGTCGGCGGGCGGCCGTCAGATAGGGCTCCGGATCCGGCTTGCCGTGGGTGACCTCGTCGCCCGCCACGCTCACCGCGAAACGGTCCGCCCCCACGTCACGCAGTGCAGCGTCGACCAGCACCCGGAACGACGACGACACCAGTGCCAACGGGACGCGGGCATCACGCAAGGCGTCGAGCAGCGCGATCGCTCCCGGCCGCAGCGGGGCCCCGTCGGCGAGCAGGGTGGCCATCTCGGCCAGCAGCTGCTGGGCGACGGCCTGATGCGACGCGGCGCGGGCGGCCTCGGTGCCGAGACCCTCGAGCAGGATGCCGACCGCGAGGTCCAGACGCTTGCCGATCATCCGGGCCTTCAGCTCAGGCGTGAAGATCCCGTCGTACCGGGCCGCGACGCGCTCCTCGGCGACCGTCCAGAGCGGCTCGGAATCGACGAGCAGGCCGTCCATGTCGAACAGTGCGGCGCCGGGGGGATCCGTCACCGGTCGGCGCCCCCGCCGGCGCAGGACCTGCAGCAGACCTGCCGGGCCCGGCTGCACCGGCCCGTCACCGCTGCTCCAGGGCTTCGTGCTCACGCCACGACCCCGCAGCTACCCATGCGGGGAAGCCTAGCCACCGGCAGCGGCCGCGGTCCCGGGGCCGGGGACGGCTCCGCGACAGGCGGGGCGGACCCGCTTGAACGGCCATCCGACGGTGCGCGACGTAGGTTTGTTGCGCCTGCTGACTCGTTGCACTCGGGCTCCACCCCGGTGGTCGAACGGCAGGAGAAGGGTGGCCATGATCGAGTTCTCCGCCGTGGGCAAGCTTCGCCGGCCCATGCTCGTCGCCGCGTTCGAAGGTTGGAACGACGCGGCGGACGCCGCCACGGCGGCGGTCGAGCATCTCGAAGAGGTCTTCCACGCCCGCCCTGTCGGAGTCATCGACCCGGACGACTACTACGACTTCCAGGTGAACCGTCCCAACGTGTCGCTCACCGACGACAACGTCCGCCGTATCGAGTGGCCCACCACCCGCATCAGCGTCGCCCGGCTGCCCGAGGCCAGTCGCGACCTCGTCCTGCTGCGTGGCCTCGAGCCCAACATGCGGTGGCGCGGGTTCTGCGAGGAGCTGATCGAGGGCGCCCACGCGCTGGAGATCGAGCTGGTCACCACCCTCGGGGCCCTCCTCGCCGACACACCCCACACCCGGCCGGTCCCCGTCAGCGGCAGTGCCACCGACGCGGAGACCGCGGCGATGCTCAACGTCGAGCCCTCGCGCTACGAGGGTCCGACCGGCATCGTCGGCGTCTTCGGGGAGGCGTGCCGCACCGCGGGGCTTGCGTCGGTGTCGTTCTGGGCGGCCGTGCCGCACTACGTCGCCCAGCCTCCGTGCCCGAAGGCCACGCTCGCCCTGCTGCGCCGGGTGGAGGACCTGCTCGACGTGCCGATCCCGCTCGACGACCTGGTCGAGCGTTCGCGCTCCTGGGAGCGGCAGGTCGACGAGCTCGCCGCCGGCGACTCCGACGTCGCGGAGTACGTGCGCTCGCTGGAGTCCCGTGAGCCGGAGACCGAGCTGCCCGAGGCGTCGGGTGACGCCATCGCCCGCGAGTTCGAGCGCTACCTGCGCCGTCGCCCGCCGGAGTAACGACCGACCCGACCGCTGGGGCCGGGCCGGCGGTACAGGCCGAGCCAGGGGCTAGAGCGCGACGCCGAGCAGGGCGTCGACGGCCGACGCGAAGAGCTGGGGGGCGTCGGCGTCTGCGTCGTCGCCGGCCAGCGCACCGTCCGCCCAGCTGTCGAAGGCCGCCAGTGCGCCCGGCGCGTCGAGGTCGGCAGCGAGGCAGGTGCGTACCCGGGCGAGCAGGTTGATCGCATCGGGACCGGCCGGCTGTGCGGCCGCCTGCCGCCACCGGGTCAGCCGCTGGGTGGCCGTGTCGAGCACGTCACCGGTCCACTCCCAGTCATCGCGGTAGTGGTGCGAGAGCAGCGCGAGCCGGATCGCCATCGGGTCGACCCCTTCGGCTCGCAGCACCGAGATGAAGACCAGGTTGCCGAGCGACTTCGACATCTTGGTGCCCTGGTAGGCAAGCATCCCGGAGTGGGTGTAGCTGACGGCGAAGGGCCACCGGCCGGAGTACGCGGCCGCGTGCGCGGCGCTGCACTCGTGGTGGGGGTAGATCAGGTCGGTGCCGCCACCCTGGATGTCGATCTCGGGGCCGAGGTGCTCGATCGCGATGGCCGCACACTCGACGTGCCAGCCGGGCCGTCCGGCACCGAAGGGCGCCTCCCACGACGGCTCGTCGGGCCGCTCGGCGCGCCACAGCAGCGGGTCGAGCGGGTCACGCTTGCCCGGCCGGTCGGGGTCTCCCCCGCGCTCGGCCGACAGCGCCGTCATCTCGGTCCGGTCCAGGCGCGACACGGAGCCGAAGTGCGGTGCGGTGCTGATGTCGAAGTAGATGTCGTCGTCGACCCGGTACGCGTTGCCGTCGGCCAGCAGCTTCTCGACCACCGGGATGATCAGCGGGATGGCCTCGACCGCGCCGATGTAGGCCTCGGGCGGCAGCACCCGCAGCGCTGTCATGTCCTGCCGGAAGCGCTCGGTCTCCTGCTCGGCGAGCTCCCGCCAGTCGACCCCGTCACGCTGGGCGCGCTCGAGCAGCGGCTCGTCGACGTCGGTGACGTTCTGCACGTAGCTGACGTCGAGGCCGCCGTCGCGCAGCACGCGCTGCGCGAGGTCGAAGCTCACGTACGTCAGCGCGTGGCCCATGTGCGTCGCGTCGTACGGGGTGATCCCGCAGACGTACATGCGGGCGAGCGGCCCCTCGGCCGCCGTCTGGACGGTGCCGCTGGCGTGGTCGTACAGGCGGAGCGACTCACCCGACCCGGGCAGACGCGGAGGGGGACTCGCTGACCAGGCACGCACGGCTCCGACAGTAGTCAACCGCCGCACGAAACCCCGGGGCGGCCGAGCCGGAGCCGCCGTGGGCCGTCCTAGAACGGCGGCCAGGGGATGGCCGGCCAGTCGCCGCTCGGCCCCGGGAAGACGCCGGTGCGCAGCAGGCGGTCGATCCGCTTGTGCATCGCCCTGACCTCGGAGACGGTGACGTGCTCGTACAGCCGCTCCTCGAGATCGGCGTCGAAGCGCAGCCGCTCGAGCATCTCCCGCTCCGCCCCGCGGATCTTGCGACCACGCCATCCCCAGAGCAGGGTGCGCAGCTTGTCCTCGCTGTGGAAGGCGATGCCGTGATCGATGCCATAGACGTGCGCGGCACCGTCGACGGGGAGCAGGTGGCCGCCCTTGCGGTCGGCGTTGTTGATCACGGCGTCGAAGAGGGCCATGCGGCGCAGCGGGGCACTGTCGCTGCGTACCAGCCGCTCGAGGTCGACCGTCTCGTCGAGGTCGACCCACAGCTGCACCATGCCGACGCCGAACGGACCGTCACGCAGCACCGTCGGCGGCACCAGATTCCACCCCGTCGCTGCGCTGACCTCGTACGAGGCCAGCTCGCGCCCCGCGAGGGTGCCGTCCGGGAAGTCCCACAGCGGGCGCTCGCCGCGCACCGGCTTGTAGACGCACTGCGCGACGGCCGTATCGGTGCTGATGACGCAGAAGAGCGTCGCGTTGCTCGCGTCGAGCATGCGGCCCTCGACCTCGATCTCGCCGCGACGCAGCAGATCGAGGGCGGCCTCACTGTCGGCCGCGTCAGGTGTCGGCAGCTCGGCGGTCATGGCACTGACCAAAATACGTGCGCCACGGCGTTCAGCGCAGGTCGCTCACGCGCTGCCGGCCCCGCCGCCGACCACGGCGTCGGAGGACGCCTTGGTACGGCGGCCCTTCTTCTTGGGCGGGATGAGGTCCGTCACGCCGCCCCCGGTGTCGTTGGTCCGCAGCACGAAGGAACGCAGCTCGGCGTAGCGCACGACGCTCACCGAGCAGGGGTCGACGTTGATGCGCTGGAAGAGGTCGAGGTGCATGCCGTACGCGTCGGCGAGCACCGCCTTGATCACGTCACCGTGGCTGCAGGCGAGCCAGACGGCGTCGGGCCCGTGCTCGGCGGCGATCCGGCGGTCCCAGTCACGCAGGCACTCGACGGCCCGCGACTGCGTGTCACGCAGGGCCTCCCCCTCCGGACCCGGGAAGACGACGGCACTGGGCTGGTTCTGCACGACCTTCCACAGCGGATCCTTGGCGAGGACCTTGAGCTCCTGACCGGTCCAGTCGCCGTAGCGGCACTCCCCGATCCGGTCGTCCGTCTGCACCTCGAGGTCGCGTCCCGCGGCCACGTAGCCGGCCGTCTCCTGGCAGCGCTCGAGGGGGCTCGCGACGATCGCGGCGAACGGCAGCGGCGCGAGCCGCGCGGCGACCCGCTCGGCCTGCCCCTTGCCCCGGTCGTCGAGGACGACCCCGGGGGTCCATCCGGCCAGGCGGGGCCCGGTCATCGCCGTGAGGCCGTGACGCAGCAGCACGATCGTGGTCATCAGATTGTCCCTACGCCGAGCAGAATGAGGATGACGATGCCGGCCACGACCCGGTAGGGCGCGAACCAACTGATCTTGTGACCCGCGACGAAGCGCAACAGCCATGCGATCGACACGTACGCGACGACGAAGGCGATCAGGGTGCCCACGAGCGTCGGCCCAGCACCTGCGTCGCCGGTGAAGGCGTCCTTGGACTCGACCAGAGTGGCCGCGGTCAGCGCAGGAATGGCGAGGAAGAACGAGAGCCGGGTGGCCGACACCCGGTCGATGCCGCGCAGCAGGCCGGCGCTGATGGTTGCCCCGGAGCGCGAGACGCCCGGGATGAGCGCCACGCACTGCATCAGACCCATGACGAGGGCGTCCCTCAGGCTGAGGCTCCGCTCGTCACGCTGCTGGGCGGCCCGGCGTTCGGCGAAGACCATGACCCCTGACCACACGATCAGGGCGACGGCCACCACCGCCAGGTTACGGAGCGGGCCCTCGATGACCCCTTTGGCCGCCAGGCCCACGATGCCGATCGGAATGGACCCGACTATGACGAACGCCGCCTCGCGTGCGGCCGGCTCAGACCGGCGCGACGGATTGAAGATCGCACCTACGCCCGCCTCGATCAGCCGCCAGATGTCCTTGCGGAAGAACAGCAGCACCGCCACGACGGCACCGAACTGCACCACCGCGGTGAACGCCGTCACGCTCTTGTCGTCGATCTTCAGCCCGAAGAGACGCTCGGTCACTGTGAGGTGACCGGTGCTCGAGACCGGCAGGAACTCGGTCAGGCCCTCGACCACTCCCAGCACCGATGCCTCTAGATAATTCACAGATTGGTTCCCGACGTCGGCGTAGGGCCTGCGCGTGCCCAGGACAGGTCAGACAGACAGATCATCCGTGCCACGGCGACGGAGCGACGTGAGCCGCAGAAATTGCGACCACGCCGTTGCCCCGCGTGACCGCGACCGCACTGCTCACCGTAAGGTCCGGTCTCGTGGAACACCGCAGCTTGGGTGCGAGCGGCCTGCTCGTGTCGCGTCTGGCCCTCGGCACCATGGGCTGGGGCCGCGACAGCGACGAGGACGTCGCCGAACAGCAGTTACGCCTGTTCCGGGACGCGGGCGGCACCCTCATCGACACCGCCGACGTCTACGGCGGCGGTGATGCCGAGCGACTGCTCGGCAGCATGCTGCGCGGCACCGCCCGCTCCGAGCTCGTGCTCGCCACCAAGGCCGGCGCCCGCGCCGGTGACGGCCCCCTCGCGAGCGGCACGTCGCGCCGCAGGCTGCTGGCCGCGCTCGAGGGCTCCCTGACTCGGCTGCGCACCGACCACGTCGACCTCTGGCAGGTGCACACCTGGCACGCCGGCACCCCGCTCGAGGAGACGCTCGCAGCCCTCGACACGGCCGTCGCCAGCGGCAAGGTCCGCTACGTCGGCATCTCCAACTACTGCGGCTGGCAGACCGCCAAGGCCGCGGCCTGGCAGCGCTCCGCCCCGCACCGCACGCCGCTCGTGTCGACGCAGATGGAGTACTCGCTGCTGTCGCGCGGCATCGAGCGCGAGGTCGTCGCCGCCGCGCAGGACGCCGGGCTCGGCATCCTGCCCTGGTCGCCGCTCGGGCGGGGGGTGCTGGCGGGTACGTACGGACGCCGCCGCGAGGCCGCTCCCAGCGGCACCCGCGCCTCCTCGCACAACTGGGGCCGCTTCGTCGAGCCGTACCTCACGGACGAGGCGACCCGTGTCGTCGAGGCGGTGCGCACGGCCGCGAACGGGCTCGGCACCAGCCCGGTGGCCGTCGCCCTGGCCTGGGTACGCGATCGGCCGGGTGTGGTCGCGCCGATCGTCGGCGCCCGTACGGCCGAGCAGCTCACCGCCTCGCTGGAGTCGGAGTCGCTCGTCCTCCCCGCTTCCATCCGGGAGGCCCTCGACGACGTGTCGGCGCCGACCTTCGGCTACCCGGAGAAGCTCCCCTGGAGCTAGCGGCCCGCTTCGATACGCCGCCGCCGCGCCCGGGTGTGGACAACTCCGACGGGCCGCTCGTGCGCCGTAGCCTGCGACCGTGAC
The DNA here is from genome assembly GCA_965199805.1 of Frankiaceae bacterium. GTDB lineage: Bacteria > Actinomycetota > Actinomycetes > Frankiales > Frankiaceae > DATAZK01. Next base: position 467,651 of record CBDATO010000003.1, read on the forward strand.
CGCAGGCAGCCCGTCCCGCACGGGTGAGAGCACCCGCGGCGATGCCGCGGCCGCCTTCGAGGCCTTCTGCACCGCCGGGCTGTGGCCGTCGATGAGCAAGACGGTGCGCGACAAGCTGCCCGCGGCCGGGATCCACACGGCTGACGACGTCACCGAGGATGCCCTAGCCGCCATCCCGGGGTTGTCCGCCAAGCGGGCGGCGACGCTGATGGTCAACTTCGCGCGCGCCCGGCCCGGATTCGACGTGGTCGCCCTGCTGCTGCCCGCCGGTCTGCCGGCCCGCCTCGCCGGCAGCGTGCTCGGCGCGCTGGGTCCCGGAGCGGGCGGTGTGCTCGCGGACGATCCCTGGCGGCTGCTCGACGGCGGGGCGGATCTGCGCGACGCCGACCGGCTCGCCGCGGAGCTCGGGCGCAGCCGCCACGAGCCCGCGCGGGGCCCGGCCGTGCTCGTCCACCTGCTGATCGTGGCCGGACGTAACGGCGACACGGCGATGGTGGAGCCCGACCTGCTGGCGCAGGCCGCCGGTCGTGGCGTACCCGAGCCGGCACAGGCCCTTGCTGCCGCGCTCGAGGCCGGCCGGGTGACCGAGACCGAGGGCCCTGACAGCGACGGAGGCGGCCGGCGGCTGATCTCCCTGCCGCGGTATGCGCTGGCCGAAGCTGCCCTGGCGGAAGGGCTGGCCCGGCTCAGCGCAGCCGCCTCGCCCATCGGCGAGCCCGACGCGCTCGGCCTGCCCGGCCTCGACGACGCCCAGCGTGCGTCGGTGATCAGCGCCCTCGTGCACGGGGTGAGCCTGCTGACCGGAGGCCCGGGTACGGGCAAGAGCCGCACCGTCTCGGCCGTGGTGGAGCTCGCCACCGTCCGCGGGGCGACAGTCGCGCTCGCGGCACCGACCGGGCGGGCGGCGAAGCGGCTGGAGGAGCTCACCGGCGAGTCGGCCAGCACGGTGCACCGGATGCTCGGCGCGCAGCCCGCGCGCGAGGGCGGCCCGAGCAGCAGCCCGGTCTTCACCCGAGGCGCGGACTGGACGCTCGACGCCGACCTCGTCGTCGTGGACGAGGCGTCGATGCTCGACGCCGAGCTCGCCGCCGGCGTCGTGCAGGCCTGCCGCGACGGCACCCACCTGCTGCTCGTCGGCGACCCGGCGCAGCTGCCGAGCATCGGCCCCGGCCGCGTGCTCGCCGACCTCGTCGAGTCCGGCGTCATCCCGGTCACGGAGCTGATCACCCTGTACCGGCAGGCCGAGGGCGGCACCATCGCCCGGCTCGCCACCTCCGTCCGCGAGGGGGAGCTCCCCCCGGTCGACGACCCCGACCGTGAGGTCGTCGTCGTCCCGTGCCGTGACGCCACCGAGGCCTCGCGGCGGGTGGTGCAGCTCGTCACCGACTCGATCCCCCGCGCGCTCGGGATCGCGAGCGCCGACATCCAGGTCGTCACGCCCGTGCACCGCGGCGACGCCGGCACCGAAGCGCTCAACCTGGCACTCAAGGCGGTGCTCAACCCGCAGACCGCGGCGCCGGCCGCGAGCGCCTCCCGGTCGGCCCGCCGGTTCGACGTGGGCGACCGGGTCGTGGCGATCGCCAACCACCTCGACGAGGGCTTCGCGAACGGCGAGGTCGGCACGGTCGCGGCGCGTACGGCCGAAGGTCTCGTCATCACGTTCAGCGGGGTGCCCGTGACGGTGCCGCCCTCGTCCTGGGGCGATCTGCGCCACGGCTGGGCGATCACCGTGCACCGGGCCCAGGGCTCCGAGTGGCCGGCGGTGGTCGTGGTGCTGCCGCCCGAGTCCGGCGGGATGCTGACCCGGCCGTTGATCTACACCGCGCTCACCCGGGCCCGGCGGCATCTGTCGGTCGTGCCGGCGATCGGGGGCGCGCTCGCCCGGGCCGTCCGCGAGAACGGCGGCCGTCCCCGCGTCACTGCGCTGCCTGCGCTGCTCCCGGGCAGTTTCGCCGAGCTGCCGTGACGCAGACTTCCCGGTCTTTCTCCAGGTGGCGTGCGGGCGGGGCTGCGCGCGGCTCGCTAGATTGGCCGAATGGTCGGGCGCAACGGTCCAGCGTGAGCGCTCCTACAACCACCGCCCCGACGCCGCTGCGGGAAAAGCAGCCGTCCGGCCCGGCCCGGCCCCACCCGCCGCGTGACCCCGTCGGCCGGATACGGGCCCTCCTCGCCCATCGCGACCCGCGTCGCCTGGTCGTCGCGGCGATCGTCCTCGTGGTCGCCGGCGGTGCTGTCCTGCGCTTCGTCACGACGAGCCACATCTGGCTCGACGAGGCACTGACGATCGAGATCTCCGGCCGTCCGCTGCCGAAGCTGTTCGACGCGCTACGCCACGACGGCTCTCCCCCGCTGTACTACCTGCTGCTGCACTACTGGATGGACCTGTTCGGCCGCGGCGACGTCGCCGTACGGGCCCTGTCCGGAGTGCTCAGCCTCGGCACGCTTCCGCTCGCCTGGTTCGCCGGGCGCCGGGTCGGGCAGATCGCGCTCCGCTTCGGCCGGTGGCCCGGTGGCGGCACCACCGTCGTCGAGCGCACGGGCATCGCCGCGCTGCTGTTCTTCGCGACCTCGCCGTACATGATCCGGTACGGCAACGAGACGCGCATGTACAGCCTCGTCGTCTTCCTGTCGCTCGCGTACGGCCTGGCGCTCGCCCGCGCGTGGGAAAAGCCGTGTCTGCACCGGTGGGCGGCGGTCACCGTGGTCACGGCGGCGCTGGCGTACACGCACTACTGGACGTTGCTCGAGATCGGCACCGTCGCGTTCTTCCTGCTGCTGCAGGCGCACCGGCGGCCGCACTACCGGCAGCTGGCGCTCAAGGCGCTGCTCGCCATGTCGGCAGCAGCCATCCCGTTCGCGCCGTGGCTGCCCACCTTCCTGTTCCAGATGACGCACACCGGCACGCCGTGGGCGCCGCAGGTGCACGCCGAGGTCATCCTCGACACCGTCTTCTCGTGGGCGGGCCCGGCGTCGGCGGGCGCGTTGCTCGCCATGATGCTGATGCTGCTGGCCTTCATCGGATACGCGGCCCGGCCCATCGGCGACGGTCTGCACCTGCGGCTCAGCGGCCGCGTGCCGGGGCGCTACCTGGTGGCGATGTGGGTGGTGCCGCTGGTGCTCGCGTACTTCGCCTTCACCTTCAGCGGCAGCGCCTTCGCCGAGCGCTACACCGGGATCTCGCTGCCGCCGTTCCTGCTGGTCGCCGCCCTGGGCGTCGGGCTGCTGCCGTCCGGTGCCACGGTGAGCTGCCTGCTCGCGGCCATCTGCGGGCTGGGGCTGGTGGGCGGCTACTCGCTGAACAGCAACGAGCGCACCAACGCCTCACAGGTCGCGACGCGCATCGCCCAGCAGGCCCGGCCGGGCGACGTCGTCGGCTACTGCCCCGACCAGCTCGCCCCGGCGGTGCACCGGATGCTGGTCGACAAGCACGTCGCCGGCCTGCAGGAGCGGTCCTTCGCCGACGCCAGCGGCCCGGCCCTCGTCGACTGGGTGGATTACCAGCAGCGGATGAGCAGCGCCAGCGCCACCGCGTTCGCCACCCAGCTCGACGACCTGGCCGGCCCCGACGGCTCCGTCTACCTCGTCATGGCCGACGGCTACCGCACCCTCGGTGACAGCTGCTCGGAGGTGGCCGACCAGCTCGCCGCCCTGGGCCGGGACCCCGTGGTGCAGGTCAGCCGGCAGCCGATGCTCGAGTCGGGTCAGCTGGTGCGCTTCTCCACCAAGCGCTGATCGCCGGCCGGCGCGTTGGGCTGCCGGCGCCGGCCGACCACGATCGCCAGCACGACGAGCGCCATCCCGAGCGTGTAGTGGTTGAAGAACGACTGCGTGTTGGTGACGTCGAGCATGAGCACCAGCAGACCGGCGCCGGCGCAGAAGCCGTACGTCGTGCCCCGGATGCGCCAGGCGAGCGCGTACGCGATCAGCAGCCCGACCAGCGTCAGCGCGAAGCCGGGGTCGGCGCCGAACGTCTTGTGCACCCAGGTGGCGAGGCACAGCGCGTCGGCGCGGTAGCCGAGGCCGAGGTTGGCATCGATCGCGTCGTGCCAGAAGTCGCGGGGGCCGGCGATGACCCAGGGCAGCACGAGCAGTGCGGCCGCGCCCGCAGAGATGAGAGTGCGCCGCACGCCGAAGCGGGGCCACATCGCCGCGAGCGGCAGCAGCAGCACGATGTGCTGCTTCGACGCGAACGCGAGCGCCAGGCAGGCGATGGCGAGGCCCGTCCGGCCCCGGTCGACGGCGAGCACCATCCCGGTGAGCAGGGCGATGAGCAGCGGCTCGGTCCAGCTCAGCTGGATCGAGTACGTGACCTTGGGGAAGACGAGGAGCAGCAGCGGCAGCAGCACGGGTACGGAGCTGCGCGCCGACCCCGCCAATGAGGATGCCGGCCCGGCGCCGAGCCGGCGCGCCAGGTACGCCGCCACCCCGAGGCAGACCACCAGGCCGTAGCGGACGTCGCCGAAGACCAGCCGGAAGGGCGCGAGCAGCACCGAGGTCCACGGCAGGTACGGGTAGACGTCGAACAGCCCGTGCGAGTAGTAGCTCTCCCGCGTCTCGGCCCACTGCTGGCGGTACATGTCGGCGCCCTGCACGAGGCCCTTGGTCGACCCCTGCAGCAGCCAGAAGACGTCGATGTGCGGCCGGCCGGCGGCAGCGACCATGGTCGCCCCCGCCGCGGTCATCAGCACGGCGATGGTCCAGAACGGCCAGCGGCGCCCGGACGGCCGTAACCGGGGCAACACCGTGGCCGCGGCGAGCAGCCCGGCCAGGGCAGCGAAGACCTGCGAGGCGGTCCAGCCCGCGCCGTGGGCAAAGTACCGCGGATGCCACACCAGCGGCGCGAGGCCGACCGTGAGCGCAGCCGCCGCGAGCGCCGGACGGGCCAGTCGCGCGTCGGCGAACCGAGGCGGCGCCCCGGGCAACGCGGATGCGTACACACCGAGGCCGACGACCAGCGTGCCGAGCACGACCAGAGCCAGCGAGGGGAGGGCGTACCGGCCGTCGTGGGTGGCGATGCCGAGCGCGACGAGCACCCATCCGAGGAGCAGAAGCGCCACGGGCCCCGGGGTGATCTCCGTCGGGCGCGGTGACGCTCCGTGCGCCTCGAGCGCCGGTGTGTCGAGCACCCGGCCGGCGGGCGCGTCACACGAAGAGTGGGCCCGCATGTCGGGCACAATGCTAACCGGCGACCGGTCAGCGACAGCAAAGTCGCTCGTCAGCGATCGGTCCCCGCGGGCAGGCACTCGTGCAGCGTGCGGAGCACATCACGGAAGGTCGTATCTCTATCGTGGCCGACAAGCCGCAGGTCGTCGTCATCGGAGCCGGACCAGCAGGTCTCACCGCCGCTTACGAGCTGGTGAAGCGGGATACACCCGTCACGGTCCTCGAAGGCGACGCGATGGTCGGCGGCATCAGCCGCACCGCCGAGCGTGAGGGGTGGCGCTTCGACATCGGCGGCCACCGCTTCTTCACGAAGGTGCCCGAGGTCGAGTCGCTCTGGCACGAGATCCTGCCGGACGAGGACTTCATGATGCGGCCGCGCATGAGCCGCATCTATTACCGCGGCAAGTTCTACGACTACCCGCTGAAGGCCGCCAACGCCCTGGGCAACCTCGGGGTCATCGAGGCCGCCCGGTGCATCGGCTCGTACGGGTGGAGCCGGGTGCGTCCGCCGAAGTCGCAGGACACGCTCGAGGACTGGATCGTCGCCCGCTTCGGTAAGCGGCTCTACAACCACTTCTTCAAGACCTACAACGAGAAGCTCTGGGGCGTCCCGGTCAACGAGCTCCCCGCCGACTTCGCCGCCCAGCGCATCAAGAACATGTCGCTGTCCAACGCGATCATCAACGCGCTGAAGCCGAAGACGAACCAGAAAGAGATCACCTCGCTCATCGAGGAGTTCCAGTACCCGAAGTACGGCCCCGGGATGATGTGGGAGCGGGCCGCGAAGCAGGTGCAGGAGCGCGGCGGCAAGATCGTCTTTGAGGAGAAGGTCCGCACCGTCCACTGGGAAGAGGGCAAGGGCGTCACGGGCGTCACCACCTTCGTCACCGGTGGGTACGGGTCCGGCGCCGGCGCCCCGGAGGCGACGCGTACCGACCTCGGCAGCGAGCACTACTACCCCGCCGACGAAGTCATCAGCTCGATGCCGTTCTCATCGCTGATCAAGGCGCTCGACCCGAAGCCGCCGGTCGAGGTGCTCGCCGCCGCAGACGCGCTGAAGTTTCGCGACTTCCTCACCGTCGCCCTGGTGGTGCCCGAGAGCGCCGGCTTCCCCGACAACTGGATCTACATCCACGCGCCCGAAGTCGGCGTCGGCCGGATCCAGAACTTCGGCTCCTGGTCGCCGTACCTCGTCAAGGAGGGACGCACCTGCCTCGGCCTGGAGTTCTTCGTCAACGAGGGTGACGAGACGTGGAACCGCAGCGACGAAGACCTGATCGAGCAGGGCAAGCGCGAGCTCGGCCAGCTCAACCTGGTCGATCCGAAGCTCGTCGAGCGCGGCTTCGTGGTCCGGATGCCGAAGGCGTATCCCTTCTACGACGCCGACTACAAGAAGAACGTCGACATCATGCGCGGCTGGATCGCGGAGAACGCGCCCAACCTGCACCCTGTCGGCCGTAACGGCATGCACCGCTACAACAACCAGGACCACTCGATGTTCACCGCGCAGCTCACGGTGCAGAACATGCTCGACGGCAAGCACCACGACGTGTGGTCGGTCAACGTCGAGGAGGACTACCACGAGGAGGTCTCCCCCGGCGCGAAGGGGATCGCCCGTGCGTGATCGACGATGACCGATGTCGCCGTCCGCTCGGAGACCGCGCCGGATGAGCAACCGCCGACGCCGCCGACGCCCCGCATCTTTGCGGCTCTGAACGGACGCGAGCGTGCGGCGTGGATCGCCTTCTGGGTGGTCATCGCGGCGTGCACCGTCTACTGCGTGATCCTGCGGCTGTGGGCGCCGCGCGGCCTCTGGCTCGACGAGTCGCAGAGCGTCGCGATCGCGCGGCTGCCGCTGTCCGGTGACGGGGTCACCCTGTACCAGGGGCTCAAGCAGGACGGCTCGCCCCCGCTGTACTACCTGCTGCTGCACTGGTGGATCGGCGCCTTCGGCGAGGGCGACCGCACGGTACGCGCGTTGTCCTTCGTGCTGAACCTGCTGTCGATCCCCCCGCTCTACTGGCTCGGCCGCCGGGTCATCGGCAAGCGCGCCGCCTGGGTCGCCGTCCTCGCGTTCGTGACCTCACCTTTCGCGGCGTACTACGCCAGCGAGACGCGGATGTACAGCCTGCTGCTGCTGCTCGCGCTCTTCGGGGCGCTGGCGCTCGAACGCACGCTCCGCGCGCCGACCTGGTGGAGCGCGCTCGGCCTGGCGGTCGCCTCGGTGGCCGTCGCGCTCACGCACTACTGGTCGCTGTACTCGCTGATCACCGTCGGTGTCTTCCTGCTGCTCGGCGCCATCTGGGGTCGTACCGCCCAGCTGAAACGCGGGTGCCGCTGGTCGCTGGGCGGCCTCGTCGGCGCCGGGATCCTCTTCATCCCCTGGCTGCCGACGTTCCTCTACCAGGGCAAGCACACCGGCACCCCGTGGGGCGAGCCGGCCACGTACGCAGCGGTGGTGCACGCCTTCGGGCAGTGGGCGGGTGGTCAGCTGACCGCCGGGCGCGCGCTGCTGGTCGTCGTCTGCTTCCTGCTCCTACTCGCCGTCTTCGGCTATCCGGCCGGCAGGCGGCAGGTGCTGCTGGACCTCAAGGGCCACGAGCCGGGTCGAATCCTGCTGCTGCTGTCGATCCTGACCCTGCTGCTCGCGGTGACGGTCGGCAAGCTGGTCGGCAACGCCTGGGCCGACCGCTACACGGCGGTCGCGTTCATCCCGTTCCTGCTGTGTCTCGGCCTCGGCCCCGAGCGGCTCGTCGACCGCCGGCTCTGGGCCGGAGCCATCGGCCTGATGGCGATCTTCGGCGCGTTGGCAGCAGGCCCCACCGTCAAGGCCATCCGCACGCAGGCCGTGCTCACGGCGCAGACCCTCGCCGCCCAGGGCAAGCCCGGCGACATCGTCCTGTACTGCCCCGACCAGCTCGGTCCGGCCATCGCGCGGGAGATCCGCGCCGGCCGCGGCGGCGAAGGGTTGAAGAACTACTCGATCCCGAGCTTCACCGCCCCCGACCGGGTCGACTGGGTCGACTACAAGCAGCGCAACAAGGCGGCCGAGGGCGACGTGGCCGGCCTGGTCGAGCGGGCCAAGCAGCTCGCCGGCGACCACACGATCTTCCTGGTCTACTCCGGCGATTACCTGACCTACCAGAACCTGTGCCCTGACCTGCGCCTCGCGCTCAGCCAGAGCCGCAATTACACCAAGCTGCTCGATCCGCAACTGGACGACTACGAGCACGAGGAGCTGGACAGCTTCACCGTCAAGAAGCGGTGAGTACGGCTCTCGCGGGCGGCCGTCTCGCGCAGCCGCGGCGTTGGGTCAGCCGGGCCCTCGGTGACGACGGGCCCGACGCGATCGGCAGCTGGCTCACTGCCCGGGTCCTCGTCGTCGGGGCGCTCGCCCTGTCCGCGGCGATCGCGTCCAAGGTCACGGAGGTCTCCCCCGGCGCCCACCTGCCCCGGGTGGGCCTGCTCGGCTGGGACGCGCACTTCTACAGCGACATCGCCCGCGTCGGCTACGGCGGCGTCGACCCCGAGACGCGGCGCTTCTTCCCGCTGCTGCCCGGCCTCACCTGGCTGGTCGGCCTCGGCGGGCACGCGACCGGTGTCGTGCTGCTGGTCCTCGTCAACCTCTTCGCGTTCGCGTATGGCGTGGCCTTTCTGCGCCTCGCCCGCTTCGAGGGAATGCCGGTCGAGACCGCCCGGCGCGCGGTCTGGCTGCTCGCGCTGGCTCCACCCGCGTTCGTGCTGGTCATGGGCTACACCGAGGCCCTCGCCGGGCTGCTCGCGGTGATCACTTTCTACGGGCTGCGTAGCAAACGCTGGTGGCTCGCGGCGGTGGCCGGGCTGCTCTCCGGGCTGTGCCGGCCGCCCGGGGCGCTGCTCGTGGTGCCCGCGCTGATCGAGGTGTGGCGGACGCGCGCCTCCGGCGATCCGTGGCTGCCGCGCATCGCCGCGGTGATCGCCGCGCCGGTCGGGGCTCTGGCGTACCTCACGTACATCGGCATCCGCTTCGGTGATCCGCTGCAGCCGCTGTCGGTCCAGCAGAATCCGCAGCTGCACGGCAAGCTCGTCGACCCGTTCACGCTCATCCACCGGGCGCTGACCGGCGCCGGCGACAACCGCCTGGGCACCGCGCTGCACCTGCCCTGGCTGCTGCTCTTCCTGCTGCTGCTCATCCCGATGGCGCGCCGCCTGCCGGCCTCGTACACCGCGTGGAGCGCGCTCGCTCTGGTGTCGACGCTCGCCGGCAGCAACCTCGCCTCGGTGGAGCGCTACTGCTGGAGTGCGTTCCCGTTCGTCCTGGTCACGGCCGGGCTGCTGACGCCGCGGCCGGTGTGGCGTGGGGTGTTCGCGGTGTCGTGCGCGCTGCTGATCGTCTACGCGTCGTTCGCGTTCCTGCAGTTCTTCGTGCCCTGATGCCCTGACGCCTCAGCCCTTGCTCAGCTGGCTGCCGACCGTGAGCACCCACAGCAGGGCCACCGGCGGCGCGGCGTACAGCGCGTACCGCGAGCGGTGGCCGAGCAGCACCAGCACCGACATCAGGTAGCTCTCGGTGCCCGCCCGCATGAAGGCGGTCGCGCCGCTCCACAGGAACGCGTTCAGCGTGACCACCACGAACGTCGCGGGCAGCCAGGCGACCTTCTCGACGAACGGCGTCGTGCTGCGCCGCAGTGCGACACCGGCAAGGACGATGACGCCGAGCAGCACCACCAGCGAGACCAGCCGGAAGGCGGCCGCTCCCCCGTGCGGCGGCAGGTCGTCACGAAGCTGCTCGACCAGGCCGGCGAACGGTCCCGACAGGTTGTTCTTGCGGGACTGGGCGAACGGCCACGCGTCGAACCGGATCCGCTGCACCACCTGCCAGGCGCCGAAGACGACGACCCCCACCGCGCCACTCGCGAACGGCTGCCAGGCCGGACGGCGGCCGCGTCCCCACTCGATCAGCCCCCCCAGCGCGACCCCGGCCGGAATGGCGACGGCCGTGTCGCGGGCCAGGACGGCGAGCGCGAACGCCACCGCCGCGACCGTCCAGCGGCTCCGGCGACACGCGTAGAGCCCGCCGAGCACCATCGCACCGGCCAGCAGCTCGGAGGTGTCGAGGGTCAGCGTGAACGCGTAGCCGGGGTAGCCGACGAGCAGCAGCCCCCAGAGCGCATGCCGGCCGCTGCTCTTCGCGAGCGCGCCGGCGGCGGCACCGAGACCGATCGCCGACAGCAGGTTGACCAGCAGCAGGGTCCACGGCACCGCCCCCGGCTGTCCCGCCGACAGCACCCAGGCCAGCGCCCCGGACAGCCAGCGCGCGTTGCGCAACGCCGGCAGGTCGAACGTGACGCCGGAGACCTCACGCGCCGTGCTGAACGGCGAGACGCCCAGCCGGTAGAAGAACTGGCCGTCGTACGCCTGGTCGGCCGGCCGTACGGTGAGCGATCCCGGCGCCTGGGCGGCGTCGGTCCACGGCGGCCCCGCGTGCACCAGCCGCGACGCGTCACCAGACGTCTTGACCAGCATCGCGGCGATCACGAGCAGCGCGAGCAGCCCGGCGATCGCGGCCACCGCAGCCGGGCGGTCGAGCCGGGCCACGCGCTGATTCCCGACGACCGCCACCGGCGCAGGCTATCGGCGCCGGACGCCTCCGCGGCTCTGCCGAACCCTGGCGTACGGCGGCGCGTCGCGGCGTACGGTGGACGCGATGAACGGCGAAACGCTGCGGGGAAGTCTGCAGTACCAGCGGCTGTATCTGCCGCCCGGCACCAGCCGGCGCACCGCACAGACGGTGCTCACGCTGCACGCCGAGTACGGCGAGTGGGAGCTCGACCGGCTCCGGCTCTACCCCGACGGTTCGCGCCGCGTCGTGCTGCGCCGCAAGGCCCGTCCCGGGCTTCCCGAGTTCCTGCCGAGCTGACGCCTCCCGGGCCTCAGAGCAGGCGGATGAGCCCGACGATCTGCACCAGCGGCAGGGTCAGCAGCGCCGCGAGCGACATGCCGACGAGCAGCCGGGCGCGGCTGCGTCGCTCGCCATGGCCGTTGACCGCCGCCTCGCTGATGTCACGGAAGCCCTGGATGTAGCCCTCGACCGTGTACGGGCTGGGCCGGCGGGCGAGCTCCTCGCGGTGCTCGATCATCGCCTCCGGGCTGAGCCGCGCCGGGTCGATGTCCTCGAGCCGCCGCTGATAGCGATTGCCCTGCCCGTCAAGGGGACCACCGTCGGGGCGGCCGGCGGGAGCCGGGATCCGGTGCGGGATCGAGAAGCTGCTCGGGCCGCGCTCGGGCGGCAGCGGAGGAAGGTCGTCAGGGTGCACCGGGTGATCCCTTCGGTCAGCAGCCGTCGATGAAGCGGTCGAGGACGCGTACGCCGAACTGGAGCCCGCTCACGGGCACCCGCTCGTCGACGCCGTGGAACATCGCGCTGAAGTCCAGATCACGCGGCAGCCGCAGCGGTGCGAAGCCGAAGCACCGGATGCCGAGCCGCGCGAACGACTTCGCGTCCGTCCCACCCGACAGCATGTACGGAACCGCCCGGGCCCCGCTGTCCTCGGCCTTGAGCGCAGCAGCCATCGCGTCGACCAGCTCGCCGTCGAAGCTGGTCTCCACCGCGTCGTCGAAGTTGATCCACTCGCGCTGCACGCGCGGGCCGAGCACCTCGTCGAGCGTCTCGAGGAACTTCTCCTTGTGCCCGGGCAGGAAGCGCCCGTCGACCGAGGCGGACGCGGTCTGCGGCACCACGTTGACCTTGTAGCCGGCGTCGAGCTGCGTCGGGTTGGCGGTGTCGCGCAGCGTCGCCCCGACGAGGCGGGCGAGTGCGCCGAGCTGCGACAACACCTCCCGGGGGTCGTCGTGGTCGAGCGGCACACCCGTCGCCTCGGAGACCTCCTCCAGGAAGATGCGCACTGACTCGTGCATGTCGAGCTGGAAGGGGTGACGCCCGAGCCGGGCGACCGCCTCGCACAGCTCGGTCACGGCATTGTCGTCGGCCACCATGCTGCCGTGGCCGGCCTTGCCGGCGACGGTGAGCCGCATCCAGGCGAGACCCTTCTCGGCGGTCTGGATGCAGTAGAGCCGCAGGTCGTTGTTGATCTCGAACGAGAAGCCGCCGACCTCGCTGATCGCCTCGGTGCAGCCCTCGAAAAGGTGCGGATGCTTCTCGACGAGGAAGCGCGCGCCGTACGTGCCGCCGGCCTCCTCGTCGGCGAGGAACGCCAGCACGATGTCGCGCGGCGGCTTACGCCCTTCGCGCAGCCGCTGGCGGATCACCGCGAGCGTCATCGCGTCCATGTCCTTCATGTCGACGGCGCCGCGCCCCCACACCAGGCCGTCGTCGTCGACGTCACCGGAGAACGGGTCGCGCGTCCAGTCGGCCTTGTCGGCGGGCACCACGTCGAGATGGCCGTGGATGAGCAGCGCACCCCGGCTGGAGTCCTCACCCTCGATGCGCGCGACCAGCGACGTGCGGCCGGGCGCCGACTCGAGCACCGTCGGCTCCAGGCCGACCTCCGCAAGCTTCGCCGCGACGTACTCGGCGGCATCACGCTCGAAGCCGTCACCGCCGCCGCGGTTGACCGTCTCGAAGCGCAGCAGGTCGCTGCACAACTCGACGACCTCGTCCGTGGCCTGCACGGCCGGGCCCGCAGCGTTCGGCATGGATCCATTGTGACGGCTGATCAGGCGGGACGGGATTTTTCCTGTTGACGGCCGGGCCGGCGGCCGCGTCGGTTAGCTTGCCCGGATGCGGCAGCGCGGTCTCGAGACGGTGGCACCGGTACGCCGGCGGCACCCCTTCGGGGCTACCCCGAGGAGTACGGCTGAGTTGGGCTCCACGTCGCACGCGTCTGGCTGCACACGTGCAGTGCCACGCGCGCAGGACGAGACAGGTCGGGCCGCGCTGCCCGCATGACCGATCCGTCCGACCCCGACCTCCAGCCGCGGATGATGCGGCTGGCGCTCGCCTTCCTCGACGGTCCGTGGGAGGAGGACGAGCTCTTCCGGCGCGGCCGGATCCTGCTGGACGCCAACCGCCATCCCCGCCGCTTCCCCGAGCTGCAGACCTGTCTACGCGCTGCCCTGGCGGCCTATCGCAAGCCGCCGTGGGACCGTCCGCGCGAGCTGGCCGACACGATGCTCGCCGCGCTGCTGCCCGACCCACCCCGTCGGCTCCTGCACGTGACGGTGCCCGAGCGGGTGCGGGTCGTCCCCACCTTCGACGTCCGCCCGCTGGCCCGCATCGGCGACGTCGAGCGCTTCACCGGGCTGATCTCTACCGAGCTCGACTGGTACGCCGACCTGCGCGGCCTCGAACGCACCGTGGCGGACGAGCGGCTGCGGCACTACCGCTACCGCTGGCTGCCGTCCGCGCGGCGCCCTGCCCGGCTCATCGAGGCCCCGAAGGACCGGCTGCGGATGGTCCAGCGCCGCATCTTGCGTGAGGTGCTCGCGCCCGTGCCGGTCAGCCCCATCGCGCACGGCTACGTGCCCGGGCGCAGCGCCCTCACCGCCGCCGACGTGCACGTGGGGGCCGACGTCCTCGTGCAGCTCGACTTGGCCGCGTTCTTCCCGTCCGTCACGTTCGGACGGGTGGCGGCCACGTACGAGCTGCTCGGCTACTCCCCGCCCGTCGCCCGGATCCTCGCGGGCCTGTCCACGAATGCGGCGCCCCGCGCCGTGCTGCGGGCGCGTCCGCTGTCGTCGTCCGTGTCGATCTCGGACCGCTGGCACGCCGACCGTCGCCTCGCCGCGCCGCATCTCCCCCAGGGCGCGCCCACCTCCCCCGCGCTGGCGAACCTCGCCTGCTACCGGCTCGACCAGCGCCTGGCCGGCATCGCGCGGGCCTTCGACGCCTCCGTCACCCGGTACGCCGACGACCTGACCTTCTCCGGCGGACGGCGACTGCGCTCCCGCTCGACGGACCTCGTCCAGACGGTTGGCGAGGTGGCGCGCGAGCAGGGTTTCCACGTCGCTGCTGCCAAGACCCGGGTTGTGACCTCTGCCCAGCGCCAGCAGGTGCTCGGCATGGTGGTCAACTCCCGGCGCAGCCTCCCCCGCCGCGAGCTCGACCTCCTCGAGGCAATCCTCACCAATTGCGTACGCACCGGGCCGGCGGAGCAGAACCGCGCGGGCCATCCGAACTTCCGCGCCCACCTCCAGGGCCGGCTGGCGTGGGTGGCCGCTGCGGCACCGCACAAGGTCGAACGGCTGCGCACGATCTTCGACCGAATCGACTGGGGCTGACGAACCGGGAACGACGCGGTGGCCGGTTCGTGTCGCAGGGGGCCGATGGTTGGTATGGTCATGACCGCAGTGAGGGGCTCGATGAGCTGCTCACAGCTACCTCGTCCGGGTGGCGGAATAGGCAGACGCGCTAGCTTGAGGTGCTAGTGCCCTTTACCGGGCATGGGGGTTCAAGTCCCCCCTCGGACACAACTGGATCAGCCCTCTGAGCTGTGGCGATGCGCCGTCAGAGTCGTACGGCTCCACTTCTGGGAGCATTGTGGGAGCAGAGCGGCCCATCCCGCACCGGGATGGCTTCGTGAAAGCTCCGATCTTAGCAACCCCGGGACGAGTGGGAACAGGTCATCCCGCCTTCCCGAAGGGCACCCAGTGGCCACGCTCGAAACCCGCCGCAACGCCGACACCAAAGCGATCACCGGCTACCGCATCAAGTGGCGTCAGGACCGCGCCCACCAGTCCGAGACGTTCGAACCCGACCATCACCTTCAGGCCCGCAGCTTCCAGCGCGATGTCGAGGCCGCTGGCCCGATGGCTGGATCAAGGGCATCGGCTACCCGGTCGCCCCGCCGCCGGTCGCCGAATCACGCTCGCTGGCTACGGCCGCCAGCACGTCCGCGACAATTTTCGTTTGCCGGACGAGCTACAGCCGGGTGCCTATCGGTTGGAACGGTATTACTCCTACGGGGCTTCTGCAGATCGCACCGGTTTGACACTCGGCACGTCGTTCTCGGTAGTAGCTAAACAGGGCGCGAGGATAAGTCGGCGACCGACACAGCCTGGTGAAGCACGGCCCAATGTCATTGAGGGTGCGGCGGCTCGAATGACAGGTCCCGCACCATGAGGGGCCGGGACGGCGAGAGCATGACGAGTCGGCTTCCAGGGTCATCGAGGGGTTGCGTGAACCTTTCGCCCCACCGACTCGTGTCGTCGCTCAAGTACTTCGACAGCTTGCGAATAGCCAGTGCAGGGTCCATCTGGACCACCTGCGCGTCACCGCGGGCCGTCACCTGGAAGATCTGTCCGGTCGTTAGGTCACACGTGTCGATGACGAGCGCCACCCGCGGATCGTTTTCAAGCTGGGTGACCAGAGTGCTCCAGGTGCCGGTCAGCCACCAAAAGACGTCGGCCTCCCACAAGAACCAGATCGGCCGCACGACCGGCCCATCGGCGCCGGTATTCGCAAGGTGAGCGACCAAAGGCTGAGCCAGCAGATCATCTACCGAGGGCATGCTGGTATTCCTACTCCCGGCCCTAGCGGCACGGCACGGCCCACACGCTGGCCGGCAGCAGCCGCAGCGGGTGCTCTGCATCGAACTGCGAAGCGTCGCCTATTGCGGTGTTGGCAGGCGATGCGGGTGGCACTGAGCGCCCTAAGCGACTGGATGGAATCTGAACCGAGTCGGGCACGATGGGGCAGTGGGAACGCTGAACATCCGCCGGGCTGAAAATTACTGGGGCTCAGCGCGACGCCTCGTGATCTACGTCGACGGCGCCAAGGTCGCCAAGCTGGGTCCACGCAAGTCCATGTCCCTCGAGCTGCCAGACGGTAGTCACACGGTGCGCGGTCGGATGGACTGGGTGACGTGCAGGCCGCTCGTCGTTACCGTCACCTCTGACTTCACCCGCACCGTCGAGCTGTCCTTGCCCATGTCGCGGTTGCCGCTCGCGTTCCTCGTACCTTGGCGCGGCTACGTGGCACGGGAGTGGTAGCAATCCGGCGGTGCCGCCACTTGCGCCGTGTCTAGGCAGGATCAGACGGGTGGGTCTGTCTGTCGCAAGTATCTACTGCGCTGCGGACATCTCCCGCATCTCCCGCGGCACGCGGTCCTCCCAGGAGCCAGCTCCCGCGGTGTTGCGGGTGATGCGCGTGTTCGAGGACCGTCATCTGAGCGTTGCCTAAGGCCCGAGAATGGGGCACGAAATCAGAACGTCGTCGTCCAAACCCAAGAGGAACGCGTCGCCGTAGACGTCCGTATAGGTGAGCTGGGCCGCTGCCCTGTTTCGTGCCCGGCCGGTCGATTCACCGGCTCCATCGGCTACGACCACCATGTCTGGCGTCCCCCCAGCGGCCCTTGGCCTCAAATCGACGGGTATCAGCGCGGTCACCGAGCTGCACGGTTTGGCACCCAGCCGGTCATAGCGCCTTTTACCGGCCACCCGTGGGCCCTGCTGGTGCGGGTGTTGCGAGCAATACGGTTGTTCGAGCTAGGCGCTGGTCAAGGCATCACGAGATTTCAGTCCCAGCATGCTAATCGCCGCAAATCTACTTGACGTGGTCGGAGCGGCGCGCGTACGAACGCCTCGTGGAACGCAAGTTGTGTTACGGGAGTGGTCGGCAGCTTGGTCGGAATGGCTCGATGCGGGAGCGAAGGTCGGCCAGTGCGTTTCAGAATAGTCGAGCACGAAGGCACGACTGAGGCCGTCTGCCGTCTGTGGAATGGGAACGAGGGTTGGGGCGTCCTCGACTCCCCCGAGACACCGGGCGGATGCTGGACGCATTTCTCCCACATCGACATGGCCGGTTACAGGTCTCTGGACGAGGGACAGCGGGTGCAGCTGCAATGGCGTGCGCCGGGCCAGGACGGCTATGACTACGCGGCCGTCCGTGTCATTCCTTGACGCACAAAACCCCCCGCGGTCAGCGCCGAGAATTTAACTGACTTGATGGCTGGAACCCACATGACGACAGTGACCACATGCGGTCCAGCGATCAGATCGAAGACTTGGTGGAGAGGCTGACCGCAGACCTCCGGACGCAGTCCCCGAACGTCCGCATCACCGTTCTCCCGAAGACACCTCCGTTCTGGGAAGTGGTCATCAACCTGCGTGCGGAGCCGGACATCACCGGCGGTCTGCACGTTTCCGCCGACGACCTCGGCCCGAGCGACAGGGGCCAGAAGCGCCTCGCCGAGTGGTACTGGCAGCTGCTGGACGTGGCTCTGGAAGACACCGCCCCGTGGCCGAGGTGTCCCCGCCACCAGGATCACCCGCTGCAGCCCCGGGTTCACGGCCGCTACGCAAGCTGGGTGTGCACCAGGAACGAGTGGCGGGTGTGCCGGCTCGGTGAGCTCACCGATCTGAGTCCGGCAGGCGGCGGACCGTGACCTCACCGCAGTGCGGGCAGTGGTGGGCCGACCAGCGCGACTGAAGCGGAGCCCGCCCGCGGCTGCAGCCGTCCGAGCAGGTGCCATGATCATCCATCACTGGGGAGGACATCCATGTGGATCATTGCCGGCTACGTGACAGTCGACGACGACCAGCGCGATGCCTACGTGCAGGCGCACCGTGACCTGGTCGAGCGTGGCCGCCGAGCGCGGGGCTGTCTCGACCTCGCCATCACCCCGGACCCATCGGACGCGGCCCGCATCTACAACTACGAACGCTGGGAGGCGTGGGACGCCATCGAGGCGTGGCGTGCCCGGGCCGACGCGCCGGTCACCGGCATCGAGCTCCGCGACGTCAGCATGGAGGCGTACGAGATCGCCGGCTCGCGACCGCCGTTCTGAGCGGGAGCCGTCAGCTCAACCGCTGGGCCAGCATCACGATGATCCCCTCGGGTCCGCATACGTAGCAGAGCTTGAAGACGTCCTCGTACGTCGCAAGGTTGCGGACGAGCTCGAAACCGTCTTCGCGGATCCGGGCCACGGCTGCCTCGACGTCGTCGACCTCGAAGGCGATGCTGCGCAGACCAAGCTGATCCGCGGTCGCGGCTTCCGGTCTGTGCCCGTGGTCCGGGTGATGGAACTGGGACAACTCGAGGCTCGCGCCGTCGCCCGGTGCTCGCAGCATCACCAACTCGACCCGCGCGCCGTCGATGCCGATGACCTCCTCCAGCCAGTGCCCCTCAGCGATACGAGGGTCTCCGTCCGGCTCGAGGCCGAGCGTCACGAAGAACGCCGTGACCGCACGAAGATCGCTCACGGTGATGTTGACGTGGTCCAGTCGCTGAACAAGTGTCATGGCCGTCCTCCGGCTCCCTCGGTTCGGCACGGCTGCCGATCAGTTGGTCGAACTACCAGGGGATGACCCCGGCGTCCTCGAAATAACCGCCGTTAGGGCCGTCGTCCGGCAGCGTCGCGAGCTGGATGGCGATTGCCGCGCCCTGCTGCGGCGTGCGGGTGCCGCGGAAGCCGTTGAGGTCGGTCGCGCAGAAGCCCGGGCAGCCGGCGTTGATCAGGATGTTCGTGTCGGCGAGCTCCTTTGCGTACTGCACGGTGACAGCGTTGAGGAACGTCTTGGACGGCGAGTACGCCACCGCGATCGGCCCCGCGTCGCCGTTCGGGTCGCTCTGCCGGGTCAGCGAGCCCACGCCGCTCGACATGTTGACGATGCGCGGCGAGGGCGAGCGCCGGAGCAGCGGCAGCATCGCGTTGGTGACCCGGACGACGCCGATCACGTTGGTCTCGACGACGGCCCGGATGGTGTCGAGGTCGGCGGTGGTCGGCAGCTGCGACATGCCGCCGGTGATGCCGGCGTTGTTGACCAGCACGTCGAGCCGGCCGCCCCGCTCCTCGAGCAAGCGGACGGCGGCGGTGACGCTCGCGTCGTCGGTCACGTCCAGCGGCACCGCGAAGGCGTCCACGCCAGCGGCCCGCAGCTTGGCGACGGCGTCGTCCCTGGCCTGCTCGCCGCGCGCCCCGACGCCGACCTGCCAGCCGAGCGCGCCGAGACCGGCGGCGATCTCGTAACCGATGCCCTTGTTGGCGCCCGTGATCAGCGCGACTGTTGCTTCACTCATGTGCTCCATCGTGGCCGACCGGTCGGTGAAACGGCCAGGACCGATCGGGTCGTCACCGATACCGGCACGGTATCGATGCTGCTCGCGGGCGTACCGTTGCCGGGTGGAGACCCGGGAGCTGCGCTACTTCGTGGCCGTGGCGGAGGAGTTGCACTTCGGCCGCGCGGCGCAGCGGCTGGGCATGGCGCAGCCGCCGCTCTCGCGGGCGATCCGTCAGCTCGAACGCCGGCTGGGCGCGACTTTGCTGGAGCGCAGCAGCCGCGGGGTGTCGCTCACCGCCGCCGGTTCGGTGCTGCTGGACGAGGCCCGGGCTGCATTAGACGCCGTGGCCGCGGCCGAGCGACGCACGCGCCGGGCGGCCGAAGCGACGACGGGTGGGGCGGGGCTCGTGCTGGTGGCCAAGGCCGGTGCCTCGAGCGAGCTGCTGGCCGCGCTGTTGACCGCGTATGCGGGCGAGCCCGGCGCTGTGCACATCGACGTCGCGCTGTGCGGGCCGGGCGAGCAGGAGCCGATGGTCCGCGACGGCCGGGCCGACGTCGCCCTGCTGCACCGGCCGTTCGACTCGACCGCCGGCCTCGACGTCGAGGAGCTGGCGACCGAACGACAGGTGGTCGTGCTGCCGGCCGGTCACCCACTGACGCGCCGCCCCCACCTGGGCGCCGAGGAGATCGACGACCTGCCGGGCCTGCCGCCGCCGCGCTGGCCACGACCCGACGGCAGCTACCCCGACGGCCCGGGCCCGAAGGTCCGAGACCACACCCAGCTGCTGCAGCTGATCGCGCTGGGCCGGGCGTCGATGACGGTGCCCGAGTCGGTACGCAGTCAGCTGCGCAGCGATCTCGCCGCCGTGCCGGTGCTGGACGCCCCGCTCGTCACCACCGTGATCGCCTGGCCGTCGCACAGCCGATCAACGGCGTTGGCGCAGCTCGTGCGCACGGCCGGCCGGCTCGCGACCGACCAGTCGGCGGTCGACCCGGCCCGAACGGCCTAGTGCGCCGAGCCCAGCTCGATGAGCAGCACCCCGGCGACGATCAGCGCCATGCCCCCGCTCATCACCGGCGACAGCGGCTCCTTGAAGAACTTCTTCGACACGAGCGCGGTGAGGACGACACCGACCGCGGCCCACGTGCCGTAGGCGACGCCGAGGGCGAGCCCCGCGCTGAGGGACAGCTGCAGGAAGCAGAAGGCGAGCACGTAACCGATGGCGACGAGGATGTACCACCGCCGACCGCCGGCAACGGCCATCCGCAGCGCGGCGGTGGCCGTGACCTCGAAGAGGATGGCTCCCGCGAGGTAGACCCAGCTCATCGGGCGTCCGCCTCGGCCCGCGCGGCGGCCTGGGAGCCGAGCTCGACGACCAGCACGCCGGCCATCACGAGCACCAGTCCCCCACCCATCACCAGGGTGAGCTTCTCGCCGAAGACGATCGACGAGAAGACGGCGGTGAGCGCGACGCCCAGCGCACCCCAGATGCCGTAGGCGACGCCGAGCGCCATGCCGTGCTTGAGGACGGCGCTGAGGAAGAAGAAGGACGTGAGGTAGCCGACCGCGACCAGGGCGTACAGGCCGGCGTGGTCGAGCGCACCCTTCAGCGAGAGCGACGCCGTCACCTCGCTGAGGATGGCTCCGGCGAGCAGCATCCACGTGAACGCGCCGGGTTTGTTCGCAGCGGGGGGCAGCCTCACGTCTCTCCTTCGGTAGCGGGGGTGGGGACGCGAGTACGCGCGGCCGGTCCGAGGGCCGCCTTGCGGGTGCGGAACGCGGCGACGTTCATCCGGTTGGAGCAGGCGGTGCTGCAGTAGCGACGCGAGCGGTTCTTGGACAGGTCGACGAGGACGTTGCCGCAGTCGTCGGCGTCACAGGTGCGTAGCCGGTCGAGCTCGCCCTGACGGATCACGTCGACAAGGCCCATGCCCGCCTCGACGGCCATCCGCTCGGCGAGCGGCGCGTCATCGGCGGCGGCGTGCAGGTGATAGCCCCAATCGCCATGCGTGACCAGCTGCGGGAGTGCGCGGAACTCCTTGAGCAGGGCGTTGACCTCGGCGGCCAGCTCGTCCACGGGCAGCGACCACAGCGCCCGCAGCCGGTCCCGAAGTGCCAGCACCTCGTCGAGCTCCTGCTGGTCGCGGCGCCGCGAGCCGGTCCACCCCCACTCGGCGATGAACGCGTCGAGCGCGGCGACGTCGGGGAGCAGGTCCGTCTGCGGCTGGTCGGTGTTCATCAGCGCCGCCGCTCCGGTCAGCGCCAGCTCTGTGTCATGAGCAAAGAGCACTTGACCCCTTTCACGGCTGACACGTACGGTGTCATGAGTCTAATAGATTTTGGTCATTACGCGGATCGAGGACAGCACATGCAGGGCAGGGCCGCAGGCGGGGCAGCCGCGGGGTTGGGGCTGGCCGTATTGTCGGCGGCAGCGTTCGGGACGTCCGGCACATTCGCCACCGGGTTGCTCGACGCCGGGTGGTCGCCCGGCGCCGCCGTCACGGCCCGCGTCGTGATCGCCGCCCTCGTGCTGACCGTGCCGGCCCTGTTCGTCATCCGCCGGCAGCGGATCAGCCTGCGCGGAGCCGGACGCGGCGTCGTCCTCTACGGCCTGGTCGCCGTGGCCGGCTGCCAGCTCTGCTACTTCAACGCGGTGCAGCACATCTCCGTCGCGGCGGCGCTGCTGATCGAGTACTCCGGCATCCTGTTCGTCGTCCTCTACGTGTGGCTGCGTGACGGGCAGCGCCCGCGGCGGCTCACCGGCTACGGGGCCCTCGCCGCGATCGCCGGGCTCGTACTCGTCCTGGACCTGGTCGACGACTTCGACCTCGACCCGATCGGCCTGCTGTGGGCGTCGGGCGCCGCCGCCGGACTCGCCGTGTACTACGTCGTCTCCGCCCGGGCTGCCGAGGGCGTACCGCCGCTGGTGGTCGCCTGGAGCGGCATGAGCGTCGGGGCGCTCGCCCTGCTCACCCTCGGTGCGGTCGGCGCCTGGCCGCTCGCGGCGCCGCGGGTCGACGTCACGCTCGTGCACACCCGCATGAGCTGGCTCGTGCCGGTGCTCGGGCTCGCACTGGTGGCCACCGTCATCGCCTACGTCACCGGCATCGCCGCCGCCCGCCGGCTCGGAGCCAAGGCGGCCTCGTTCACCGGACTGCTGGAGGTGCTCTTCGCCGTCAGCTTCGCCTGGGTGGCGCTGTCGCAGTCGCTGGACGCGTGGCAGCTCGGCGGCGCAGGGCTTGTCGTCTTCGGCGTCACCCTGGTCCAGCTGGACGAGCGGCGCGGCCCGACCGCCGGTGTCGAACGCCCGCGTGCACGGGTGCGCCGGGGTGTCCCGCTTATCGTGAGCACGTGCCTGGCCCTCCGGCCCCGGAGGCGTCCGGTGTCGCTCCCCCTCGAGCCGCTCCCGGCCCTGACGCCGGACCCGCTGCCGTTGACGCTGTCGATCGAGCCGAAGGAGCCGGTACCCGCCGGACGCTGACGCCGGCGCAGCGGGTGCCGTGGCGGCTGGGCGCCGGGCTGGTCCTGCTCGCCGCGGTGGTACGGGTCGCGTACATCCTGATCTTCCTGCGCCACTACGAGCTGCAGACCGACGCCGACCACTACAACCGCATCGCCACCAGCATTTCCCGCGGGCAGGGCTGGTCCGCCGAGTACCCGTACCCGTGGGCGCACGCCACCGCCTTCCGGCCTCCGCTCTATCCGCTGCTGCTCGGCGCGATGTACTTCGTCTTCGGCGAGCACATCGCCGTGGCCCAGGTGCTCAACGTGGCACTCGGGTGCGGGGTCGTCCTGCTCACCGCGGTGGTGGCCACCCGGCTCGGGGGCCGGCAGGCCGGCGTCATCGCGGCAGTCATTGCCACCCTCTTCCCGCCGCTGGTGGAGAACGACACGGTGCCGCTCACCGAGCCGCTGGGGCTGCTGCTCCTGCTGCTCGCGGTGTGGGCGCTGCTCGCCGGGCGCCTCGGCTGGGCCGGCATCGCCGTCGGCCTGCTCGTGCTCACCCGGCCGAGCGCGCAGGCGCTGGTGCCGCTGATCGCCCTGGTCGCGCTGTGGAAGGTGGGCTGGCCCCGGGCGCTCGGCTTCACCGTCGCCGCGCTCGTCGTGATCGCCCCGTGGGTGATCCGCAACGACGCGATCTTCGGCCGGCCGCTCATCGTGACCAGCAACGGCTTCAACCTCGCCGCGATCTACTCCCCCATCGCGCTGCAGACCGGCCACTTCGTCGACCCCGTCTTCGACCCGCGCTTCGCCCCGATCCTCAACTACGCGAACTCGCCGGAGAACCTCAGCGAGGCCAACTTCGACGCCACCCTGCGCCGCTACGGGCTCACCGGGATCCGCGAGCACCCCGGCGAGGTGCCCGGCGTGGTCTGGAAGAACGTCACGCGCCTGACCGACCTCACCTGGCGGTTGAACGACGGGCCGGAGGCGCAGGACGGCCGCCCGCTCCGCTTCCGGCACTGGACGCTGCCGCTCACCTGGCTGCTCGAGGTCGTCGGCGTGGTCAGCCTGGCCGTGCTCGTGCGGCGGACCTGGCGCGATCGGGTACGCGACCGCTTCGGTGCCGGGGTGGTCCCGCTGCTGGCGGCGTACTTCTTCCTGGTGTCGATCGCCACCGTCTCGGTGCCGCGGCTACGGGCGCCGGACGACATCCTCATGATCGTGGCGATCGGCGTGGTCGGGGGCGGCTGGTGGGCCCGCCGCTCGCGTACGCAAGACTCGGATCCTGATGACTGACACCTCCGAGTCCACCTCCACCGACGAGCCCGGCTCGATCTTCGTCCCACAGGACCCCGACGTCTTCGTGCCGACCCAGGCCGCGGTCGGGCCGTGGAATCCCGACGCGCTCGCCGGTGGGGCGATCACCGGCCTGCTGGCGCACCTGTGCGAGACGACGACGAACCAGCTGGTCAGGCTGACCGTCGAGCTGCCGCGGCCGGTACCCCGGGCGCCGCTCTTCGCCAGCCGCCGGCTCGAGCCGTCGGGACGGCGGGTGCAACGCGAGCGGGTCGAGCTGCGCAGCGCAAGCGCCGACGGGCCGCTGGTGGCATACGCCAGCGCCGTGACCATGCGCCGCGCCGAGTTCACCCTCGACCCAGGCGTCGCGACAGGTGACGGTGACCTGCCGTTCGGGCCGCCGCCGGACCGCGACGAGCTGGCGGAGCCCAGCCGGCTCGGCCGGCAGGTCATCCCGTGGCGCGGCTTCTTCGACCTCGGTGCGCACGTCGAGCCCGCGGTCGAGGGGTCACCCGGCGTGCGCCGGTTCTGGCTGGCACTGCGCCTGCCGCTCATCGCCGGGGAACCCAACGGAGCCTTCGCCGCGCTCGCCGTCGGCGCCGACTACGCCGGCACCCAGACCTCCGAGGTGCTGCCGATCGACCGGTGGAGCTTCATGAACGCCGACGTCTCGGCGCACCTGACGCGTGACCCGGTCGGCCAGTGGATCGGCGTCGCGTGTTCGACGCTCGCCGGACCCCTCGGCATCGCGGTGGGCAGCGCTGCGCTGTACGACCGGCTGGGCCGGCTCGGCGGGGCGGAGACGTCACTCCTGCTCGAGCCGCGCTGACACGTCAGCTCAGCGCGAACCCGTCGATCAGGGCGGCCAGAGCCCGCGGCTGGTCGCTCTGCACCGAATGACCCGAGCCCGCGACGGTCTCCACCCGCAGCGACGGCACGAGCTCCTGCATGCGCTGCACGTCGGCGTCGGTGGTGAAGTGACTGTCGCCGCCGCGCACCAGCAGGGCCGGCATGGTCAGGGCGGGCACCGCGTCCCAGAGCGGCTCCTGGTGGTGCCGGCCGGGCTCGCGGGCGTCGTAGCGCCAGGCCCAGCTGCCGTCGGGCTGCTGGACGGTGTTGTGCACGACCCCGCGCCGCACCGCCGAGACCGGTCGGCGCGAGGAAGCGGCGACGGCGCGCTCCACCATCTCCTCCCGGGTGGGGAAGGCGTGCGGGCCGGCGAGCAGGGCGACCGTGCCGCGCTGCGCCTGCGTCATGGCGCCGAACGCCGCGATCGCTCCAGGCGTCACGTCGACGAGGACGACCCGACGCAGCAGATCGGGCCGGATCGTCGCGAGCCCGAGGGTGGTCAGCCCCCCGAGCGACATGCCGACGACGCCGGCCGCGGCGGGCGCCAGCGCGTCGAGCGCGACGGCCACGGCCTGCGCCGACCGGCGGGGGCTGTAGTCGCGGTCCGGCAGCCACGAGGAGTGCCCGTGTCCCGGCAGGTCCAGCGCGACGAACGAGCGGCCCGGCGCCTGGCTGAGCAACGCGAGGACCAGGTCCCAGGTGTGCGCGTTTTGCCCGCCGCCGTGCAGCAGCGCGAGGTCGGCGGGTCCGTCGCCCCACACCAGCGCCGAGATCTGCTGCCCGTCGCCCACGTCGACGAAGGTGCGGCGGACGCGCGGCAGCGCCTGCGGCGCCAGGCCGAGCTCCGCGGCCACCTCGCCCAGGGAGTCGAACTCGTCGTCCGGAGCGGTGCTGGGTGACGTCATGCCGTCCGATCCTGCCCCTCCCCGGGCGGCGGGTGATCGGCGACCAGGGTTTGATGCCGGAGTGAGCTTTGATGCGGAGGTGAGCCGCGCCCCCCTCTCGGCGGGCCGGCTCGCCGAGCAGCTCGGCGACCGGCTGCCGACGGCGTCCACCGTCCCGGACTCGGCGGGTGAGCTGGTCGCCGCTGCCCGCCGGCTGGTGGAGGCGGTGGTGATGACCGCCGTCGACGACGACACCCGGGCCGAGGCCGTACGCCGGCTCGAGTCGGTGACCGAGCTGCTGGCGAGCGCGCAACGGCCCGACGCGCTGTACCTCGTACGCCATCCCGACGGCCGGATCGAGAGCCTGATGCAGGCGGCTGCCGGCCGGCTCAACCCCCAGGCGCTGCCAATTGACTGGCTGGAGCGTCCGACCGAGCCCCCGCCGGGCACCGACCCGGCCTCCGTACCGGTACGGGCCCGCTGCACCTTCACCGTCGCCCACTCCGGCTCCCCCGGCCGGGTGCACGGCGGCGTGCTGGCGCTCGCGCTGGACGAGGTGACCGGCGTCGCCATCCGCGCCGCCGGGGCCGGCGGCATGACCGTCGCGCTCGACGTGTCGCTGCGCGGCGGCGTGCCCTACGGGCGGCCGGTCGAGATCGTCGCGCGCTGGACCGGCGGCGAGGGCCGCAAGGCGTACGCGACCGGCGAGATCCTGGTCGACGACGCCGTCGCCGCCAGCGCGAAGGTGATCTACGTGGCGGAGCGGCGATGACGAGCGAGCCCGTGACGACGGCCGCTTGGACCGACTTCTGCACCCGGCTGGCGCGCCTCGGCGAGCGCGTCCAGGACGAGGCGCCGACCCCCGAGGCGGCCGCGGAGGGTGTGCACCACCTGGCGAACCAGGTGGCGTGCTGGCTGACCTACGCCCTGGGCTCCGCCGACCCCGACCGCCCTCAGCTGTTCCGCAGCAGCGACCCGGTGTACCAGTGGGGCGGCCCCAACGCCGACCAGGTCGCCCGTCGCGCCGCGATCGACGGCACCCAGGCGTACCGGCTGGTGGGCGAGATGGGCAGCTGCGAGGAGTTCGTGCTCCAGCTCAAGACCGGCACGCCGAAATCAGGGCGCGGAACGACGCCACAGAGCGGTGGCGCGGGGATCGCGACGGAGGTGTCGGCGTCGTCGCTCGGGCTCGGGCCGGGTGACCCGTTCGACATCGTGCTGGCCGCCGACGCTCCCTCCGAAGGCCGGTTCGTCGCGCTGCCGCCGGACACCGCCTTCATCCACCTGCGCGACTACTACTTCGACTGGCAGCCGACCCCGCCCGCGACCTTCGTGCTGGAGCGGATCGCCGGTTCGGCCGGCCCCCGTCCCGCCCGCACCCCGGAGCGGGTGGCGGCGCTGCTCGGCGACGCCGCCGCCGAGATCGAGCACTCGTTCACGTTCTGGTCCGGCTACCAGCAGCGGATGCTCGGCGATACGCCGGCCAACAGCTTCACGGCCCCTGGCGGCGCGGCCCGCGGGGTCCAGGCCATCGCGTACGCGCACGCCTCGGTCGAGCTCGCCCCCGGCGAGGCGCTCGTGATCGAGCTCGACCCGGACGATGCCCCGCTCTGGGACGTGCAGCTCTACAACCGGCCCTGGTACGAGGCGCTCGACTTCGCCCACCGCAGCACGAGCACCAACCACCGGATGGCGGCGCGGGACGCCGACGGCCGAGTGCGCGTCGTCATCAGCGCGCGCGACGCCGGCTCCCCCAACTGGCTCGACACCGAAGGCCGGCCCGCGGTCCTGGCCACCGTGCGCTGGTGGAACGCCGAGCGCCCGCCGACCGTCCGGAGTCACGTCTCGGAGGGCGTAAGCGGGCCCGTCACCACCGAACAGCGCCAGGCCGACATCAGTCGGCGGGCCGCCCACGCCTCCTGGAGGTACCGCTCATGAATGTTCAAGACAAGGTGATCATCGTGACCGGTGCCTCCCGGGGCATCGGCCGCGGACTCGCGCTGCACCTGGCGAAACAGGGCGCGACCGTCGTCGGCACAGGCCGCAAGCCGGACCGACTGGCGGCGTTCGAGCAGGAGCTCGCCGCTGTCGGTCGGCCGTACCTGTGCCGCCCCCTCGACGTCGCCGACCGCGGTGGCGCCGTGGAGCTGGCGGCGGAGGTGGTCGAGCGCTTCGGCCGGATCGACGGCCTGGTGGCGAATGCGCAGACCTTCCGGTCGGTCACGCCCATCGAGTCCGTGACCGAGCGCGACATGGATCTTCTGCTCGACACCGGCCCCAAGGGCACGCTCTGGCAGATGCAGGCCGTGTTCCCGTACATGCGCGCGCAGTACGAGGCCGACGGCCGCGGCGGGCGCATCGTCACGACCGGATCGAACGCCGCCATCCTCGGCGCCGCCGGCTACGGCCCGTACGCCGCCGCCAAGGAGGCCATCCGGGCCCTGACCCGGGTGACCGCCCGGGAGTGGGGCCGGTACGGGATCCTGGTCAACTGCGTGTGCCCGGTGTCCGTCGCCCACCGCATACCGGTGACGGAGATCGACGACCCGGCGCGCAAGGCCGTCTTCGAGGCGGCGTTCAAGGACAACCCGCTGGGCCGTGACGGGGACATCGAGGGCGACCTCGGCCCGACGGTGGCTTTCCTGCTGTCGGATGCCTGCAGCTACATGACCGGAGAGACGCTGATGCTCGACGGCGGGGCCCTGATGCGGCCCTGACCTCCCTCGCCACGGTGGGCCGACGTTACAGTGGCCGCGCGTGACCTGAGTCACGTTGATCACCTGAGTGCAAGGAGAGACCCGTGGCACGACTCGACGGCAA
Source organism: Frankiaceae bacterium (assembly GCA_965199805.1). Taxonomy (GTDB): domain Bacteria; phylum Actinomycetota; class Actinomycetes; order Frankiales; family Frankiaceae; genus DATAZK01. The sequence continues at coordinate 496,046 of CBDATO010000003.1, forward strand.
GGTCGCATTCATCACCGGCGCCGCCCGCGGCCAGGGCCGCTCGCACGCGCTGCGCCTGGCGTCCGAAGGTGCCGACGTCGTGCTCTGCGACATCGCGGGCCCGGTGGGCAGCAGCATGATCCCGGCCGCCACGCGGGACGACCTGCAGCAGACGGTCAAGGAAGTCGAGGCCACCGGCCGCCGGGTGGTCTGGGCGCAGGCCGACGTCCGCGACAAGACCGCCCTGCGGGCGCTCGCCGACCGTGCCGTCTCCGAGCTCGGCCACATCGACGTGGTCGTGGCGAACGCCGGCATCCTCAACTGGGCGCGCGCCCACGAGCTCACCGACGAGCAGTGGCAGGACGTCATCGACGTCAACCTGACCGGCGTCTTCAACACGGTGACGGCGATCCTGCCGCACATGCTGAAGCAGGGCACCGGCGGCGCCATCATCGTCACCAGCTCGTCGGCGGGCCTGAAGGGTCAGCCGTTCACGCTGTCGTACTCGGCGGCCAAGCACGGCCTGGTCGGCCTGGTGAACTCGATCGCGATCGAGTACGGCGACTACAACATCCGCGCCAACAGCATCCACCCGTGCGGCGTGAAGACCCCTATGGGCGATGCCCCCGGTCTGCTCGACCTCATCAACGAGCGCGCCTCGACGGTCGGGCCGGTCTTCATGAACACGCTGCCGGTGGAGTTCGTCGAGCCCGAGGACATCTCGAACACGGTGGCGTTCCTCGCCAGCGACGAGGCGAAGTACATCACCGGCATGCAGCTGAAGGTCGACGCGGGGCTCGTCGGCCGGTAACGCACCAGGCGTCCGGCGGACCTAGACCATGGTCGTACGACCATCCGGATCTTGACTTTCTGCGGGTAACGCGTATGACGCCCGCGGTGACCTTGCCGGCGATGCACCTGTCCAGCTCACAGGTGTTGGACAGCTGACGAGTGCCGGGCCCAGCCGATCGGGGCCGACATCCAAGGGCCTGAACGCGGCTGGTCCGGTGCGGCCGGCATCTCGTTGGCGCGGAAAGTTTGCTTAGGCTCCCCTAACTATGGGTCCCCTGAGCCGCCGTTGGTGGGCAGTCGTCGTTCTCGTGCCATTGGCGTGGTTCCTGGCCGCATTGGCGTCCGGCTCCGGAGCGGCCGCGGCCGATGTCGGGTCCCCGCCCGCGCAGACCGTCCCGGCTGACAACGCGGTGCTGCCCACGGCACCCCCGCAGCTCATCATCCGATCGGGGTCCGCGAGGGCCACGGCTTCCGGTACCGCGACGGTGCTGGACACGAACGGGAAGACCATCGCCGGCGGCGCGCTGACGGCAGGGTCCGACGGTGCGCTGGCGCTGCCCCTCCCGACCCTGAAGCCGGGCATCTACACGGTCCGGTGGCGCGTGGCGGATCAGACCGCCACCTTCGCGTTCGACGTGACCGGCGGCGCAGCCTCCCCCGACACACTCGTCCAGCCCGCGCCGGAGACGACCCTCGGACCGGCGAAGGACAACGTCGTCGAGTGGGTGCCCCTCATCGCCGTGATGATCTTCACGGGCGCCCTGGCCCTGCGCCTGCTCGTGACGGCACCCGCGGCTCGGCGCAGCGGTGACGACGTCCTGGTGGCCCGGACAGACCTCCGCCTGACCCGGCTCGCGGCGGTCGCCGTAACCGTCTTCGTCCCGACCACCCTCCTGCAGAACGCCTACGCCGACGGCAGCTTCGACTTCGGCGGTCTCTGGACCGCGCTGGGTGCCGATGGTGACGGCTACGTCCTCGCGGCCCGCTTCGTCCTCACGATCATCGCCGCCTTGATCCTCATCCCGTTGGCCGTGCGCCGGTCGCGGCCGCCGGGGCGCCTCCTGGTGGTTGCCCTCGGCGCCGGCCTGCTCGAGCTCGCCCTGCGCGAGGTGCCGACGTCGGCGCCGGCGAACTGGCCGCGGACGATCTTCAACGACGTGCTCTACATCTTCCACCTCTGGGGCGCGGCCGTCTGGATCGGCGGCCTGGCCGGACTCCTGCTGATCGCGCTGCCCCGCTGCGTCCCCGTCGACCGGCGCCGCGCCTTCTGGCCGCCAGCGGTCCGCCGCTTCTCGGCGACGGCCATGGGGTCGGTCGCCGCAATCGTGCTCTCTGGCCTGTGGCTGACCTGGGCCCACGTCGGCAGCTGGGGCCAGTTCGTCCACACCCTGTACGGCCGGACGCTGCTGGTGAAGCTGATCGTCGTCGCGGTGCTGGTGACCCTCGGTGCCGTCAACCAGTTCTGGCTCATGCCGCGCCTCGACGCCTGGCAGGCCACCGGGCGTGACGCCGCCATCAACGGAGCGGTCGCCCGTGACTTCCGCCTGACCATCGCCCTCGAAGTCGCGCTGGGCCTCTTCGTCCTCTTCCTGGCGCCGCTGCTGTCGGGCTCGGCCCGCAACCAGGCCTTTCAGGCCGGTCCGGCTGCGCTGGCGCAAACCGCCTCGGCCGGCTCCACCGAGGTGCAGCTCATCCCGTCCGCCCTGCAACCCGGCCTGGTCGACTACCGGGTGCAACTGCACGGCGCCACCGATCCCCGGGCGGTCAGCCTGACCTTTGCGGCCCCCTCGCTCGATCTCCCGGCGCGGACCGTGACGGCGACCCGGATCTCCCGACAGACGTACCTGGTGACGGGTTACTACGCCCCCGTCGTCGGCGACTGGACGGTCGACGTGCGGCTCGACCAGGGTCCGGCCGCCGCGTTCGCGCTGCCCGTCAGCCAGGATCCGGCCGAGCTCCCCCGCGTCCTGCCGCCGGACGTGCGCTGGACGACCTGGGTGGCCGGCGGCGCCGAGACGCTGCTTGTCATCGTGGTCCTGTTCACCTCCTTCCGGGTCTCGCGTCGCATCACGAAGGTCAGGACCGAACGCGCCCGGCTCACCCCACCGCCGGTCGAATCGGCGCAGGCCGCGGAGCTCGTGTCGGCGGATCGTTGATACCGTCGCACCTCGAAGGGGAGTAGTCCTCACGTCGGTGGTCGACATACTGGCGCCCGGTTTCACCACCGGGGGCCCGGTCACCGTGCTTCGTCCCGATCCGTCGGGGTGAGGTGGGCGAGACCTTCGACCGGTAGCGCATGCGCGCCGGTCGAAGGCCGTACCGTGCGGCACCGACCGGCCTGACCGAAGGGTGCCCCTCCCGTGTTCTCGTTCGCCATTGCCGCGACCGCGTTCGGATTGATCTTCGTCGGGGAGCTTCCCGACAAGACCGCGGTGGCGAGCCTCGTGCTCGGCAGCCGCTACCGGGCGGCACCCGTGCTGCTCGGCGTCTTCACCGCGTTCCTCATCCATGTCGTCGTCGCCGCCACGCTCGGCGGTCTCATCGGCCAGCTGCCTCGCCGCCCGATCGAAGGCGTCACGTCCGCGCTCTTCCTGGTCGGCGCCGTCCTGCTCTTCCGGTCGAACCCGGACGAGGCGAGGGAGGAAGGTGAGGCGAACGCCGACCGGATCGCGGCCGGCGGCGACAAGCGCATCGCGCTGGCGTCATTCGGTCTGGTGCTGGCCGCCGAGTTCGGCGACCTCACCCAGATCCTCACCGCCGGCCTCGCCGCCCGTTACAACTCGGGCCTGTCCGTCGGTGTCGGGGCGCTGCTGGCGCTGTGGACGGTGGCGACGATCGCCGTGCTGGCCGGTAAGACGCTGCTGCGCGTCGTGCCGCTGCGCCGGGTGCAGCAATTCGCGGCCGTCGTGCTCGCCGTCCTGGCGGTCATCTCGGCGATCTCCGCCATCCGCGGCTGACCGGCACGGGTTGTCCCCGGTCAGTACGAACGGATGGGCGGCGGTCCTGCAGCCGGGGCGGCCGGCATCGGCAGCCACTGGTAGCCGTTCCACCACCAACGCCCGTCCGGACTGACGGGCGGCGCCACCGGGGCGGGCGCGGCGAGCGGGGCCTGCGCGTACGGACCGGCGGGGTTGTACCCGATCGGAGGGCCGTAGGACGGGACCCCGACCTGGCCGGGTGCCCAGGCCTGCGTCGGCATGGGGGGCAGGCCGTAGACCAGGCCGGGCGCCGGCAGCGACTTGTAGCGGACCCGCGCGACGAGATAGCAGGGGAACGCCACGATCCAGAGCAGCAGCACGGCGAAGACCCAGCCGACGACGCCCATGTCGAGGAAGCCGCCACCCAGCCGACCGCGGGTGACGCGCAGGTTGCTCGCGTCGATACCGACCCAGACGGTGGTGGCGATGACCACCAAGGACATGATCAGCCGCGTCGTCACTGGACCTCTTCGGGATGGACCTCGCGACGGCCCCGGTCGGGCGGTCGGCTCGGCGGCCGACCTCGACCAGGGAGATTGTCGGCAGGCACAGACCGGTGGCCCGAGTACCCGGAGGGGTGATGCCTGCACCGGTTCGGCCGCCGGTCAGGCCGCGTACCACTGCTCCCAGGTGAGCGACCGAGCGGCGGCACCGCCTCGGCGGGCATGCGCCGCCTTGGCCTGCTCCACCGCGTCGTCGACCCAGTCGGAGTACGCGGCGCTCACGTGGGCGCCCTTGCCGTACGCCTGGAGGTAGCGGGCGTGCAGGTGCGGGTCGTACGCGCTGAGCCACTCGAGGTAGTGACCCTTGGTCTTGCCGCGCAGGTGCAGCGGCGTGGCCCCGACGACCGAGCCGCCGGCGTCGAGGATCGCGGTCACCGTCTCGGTGAGCGCGGCACGGCCGTCGCCCAGGCCCGGCAGCACCGGGCCGATGAGACCGCCCGTCTCGATGCCGGCTGCGGCGACGGCGCGCATCGCGTCCAGCCGGCGCCGCGGGTCGGGAGCACCCGGCTCGGTGACCCGCCACACCGCCGGGTCCAGCGTGCCGACCGAGAACATGACCCGGACGCTGGTGCGTGCTGCCGCCCACTTCAGCAGGTCGAGATCGCGCAGCACCAGCGGTGACTTGGTGAGGATGGAGAACGGGGTGCGGCTCTCCCCCAGCGCCTCGACGACCCCGCGGGTGAGCCGGAACTTGCCTTCGGCCCGCTGGTAGGGATCGGTGTTGGAGCCCAGCGCGACCGTCTCGTGGGTCCAGCCCGGGCTGTTCAACTCGAGCTTGGCGCGCTCTACTGCGTTGATCTTCACCACGATGCGGCGGTCGAAGTCGTCGCCGACGTTCAACCCGAGGTACTCGTGGGTCGGCCGTGCGAAGCAATAGGTGCAGGCGTGACTGCAGCCCCGGTAGACGTTGATGGTCCACTTGAACGGCATCCGCCCGCCGGGCACCGGGTTGAGGATCGTGCGTGCCGTCACCGGCAGGAACTCGAGCCCGGACAGCCGTCCGCTGCCGGGCTCGGGTCCCACGACCTCGCTCGCGGCGAACAACGCCGCGCCCGCTTCATCCGCGAGTGGCCACCTCATCGCTCCAGTAGAACATACGTTCGGCTATGGCGACAGGGCGGGGATGTGCTCAGGCAGAAGCCTGCTTGGCGCGCTCGATCGCCTCCGGGATGCGGAAGACGCGCAGCGCGTTCTCGCGCAGGAACTTCGGCCAGACCTCGTCTTTGAACGGCACATCGGGCATGTCGCGGAACTGGCGCTCCAGCGTCAGGCCGGCCGGGAAGTAGCCGCAGTACATGATCTTGTCCGAGCCGCGCGAGTTGGCGTAATTGATGATCGTCTTGGGGTAGTGCTTCGGGGCGAACGCGCTGGTCATGTAGTGCAGGCCCGGCCACTTCAGCATGAGCTTCATGGCCAGCTCGGTCCACGGCTCGGCGCCGTGCATGATCACCAGCGTGAGCTCCGGGAAGTCGTACATGACCTCGTCGAAGCGCTCCACCTTCTGCGGCCAGCTGGGCATGCGCGGGCCGACGATGCCGCCGTTGACGCAGATCGGGATGTCCAGCTCCACGCACTTGGCGTAGATCGGATACATCTTCTTGTCGTCGATCGCTACCTGGGGCACCTGGCCGGACGGGAAGACCATCGCCGAGACGATGTCGTGCTCGGCCTTGGCGCGGGCGAGCTTGCGGATCGCCTCGACACCCTCGTTGGGGTTGCACGACATGTTCAGCACGAAGCGGTCCGGATAGCGCTTCTTGGCCTCGATGCCCTTCGGCCCGTAGCCGGTCATGCCGACCTCGATGTTGAACTCGTCCATCTTGTCGAGCGTCCACTTGATGATGTCGGTGCCGGGCTCGACGATGTCGGGGACGCCCTTGAACATGTACTGCGCCGGGAACTCGAAGTCCTTGGAGCTCTGCTGGTCCTTGAGCAGCGGGCGGAAGAAGTCGTACGTCGCCTTCTTCTCTTCCACGCTGGTGAAGGGGAAGCCGATCCCCAGGTCGATGATTCCGAGATCGGTTGGCATGCCCATGGCTGCGGAGCATAGAACGCCGCTTCAGCTCGACGGCCACCGGGCTCCGGGCGGTCAGTGCTCCGGCGGCTCGGGTGCGGGGTCCCTGCCCGACTGCCTACCCCGCCGGCCTCGGATGTGAGCCTCGTGCCGCCGTACTGCACTGGGAGCCGCGGCCCCCTACCCTGGCGTATGTGCCGATGAAACTTCCAACCCGACCGTCCGTCGGCGAGCAGCGCGCACCCGGTGAAGTCAAGCCGGTCACGAACAAGACCGTCTTCGGCATCCTGGCCGCCGTCATCGCCGTGGTCGTCATCGCGATCGGCGCCCTGATCCTCGCCAGCGGCTCCCCGAAGACGACGACCAACACCGACAACGTGCCGCGCGCGATCGGCTCCGGCGCACCCGCCGCCACGTCGTCGACGACCTACCGCGAGTCGGTGACATTGCCGTCGGGCAGCGAGCGCGAGCAGGTGGTGCCCGCGGTCCTGACGCTGCGGTGCAGCGGGGTCTGCACCGGCGGCACGCTGCAGGGCTATCTCGGCACGTACACCCTGACCACCGTCTTCGGGGCGACCACGCAGCTCAACGGCACCCTCGACGGCTCGTGCGAGACAATCACGCTGCTGCCGCAGGGTGACCTCAAGTCGGCTCCCCAGATCTTCACCGGCACGATCACCCGGCCGAACGGCTGCACCAACACCTCCAATGCCTCCCCGGTGCCGGTCACCCTGCGTCTCGACCGCACCTGAGCCGGCCACCGCCGACGGGGCGGCGACGCGGATTTGATAAAAGATGCACGTGCTGATGCGCGGACCCGCAGGTCGTACGTCATGAACCCGTCGTCTGGCGATCCGGTCTGGCGTCCCGCCCGGCAGCGGAGCGTCACGGAGCTCTTCCAGGGACGGCTGGAGGCCGACCCCGACTCGGCCTACCTCGACGTCTGCGGGACGTCGTTCACGGCCCGCGAGGTCGCCGATCACGCCGGCCGGCTGGCGACCGCGCTCCGCGAGCTGGGCGTGCAGCCCGGCGACCGGGTTGCGACCCTCGTGGAGAACTCCCCCGAGATGCTGATCGCCTGGTACGGGACGATCTGGACCGGCGCCGTCTCGGTGCCGGTCAACACCGCGTACAAGGGCGACTACCTGCGCCACCAGCTGAACGACTCGGGCGCGCGGGTGCTGGTCGTGGCCGCCGACCTTGCCGCCCGGGTACGCGAGGTGTCGGCCGACCTGCCGGCGCTCGAGCACGTGATCACGCTCGGCGAGGCCGAGGCCTTCCCCGCCGTCACGACGCACCGCTGGGCCGACGTCCTGGCCGCGGCCCCCAGCGAGGCGACGCCCGTCCGGCCCTCCGACCTCGCCACCTTCGTCTACACCGGCGGCACGACCGGCCTGTCCAAGGGCTGCATGCTGACGCACAACTACCACGCCGAGCTCACCCAGCAGATCGGCTACTGCTGGGGCCGCACCGCGGACGACGTCGTGTGGACGGCGCTGCCGATGTTCCACTTCAACGCGCTGGTGACGGCCGTCGTCGGCCCGCTCGTCTTCGGCGGACGCGCCGCGATCTTCCGGCGCTTCTCCGTCTCGAGCTTCTGGCCGGAGATGAACCGCACCGGCGCCACGATCATCTCGGCGCTCGGCACCATGGGCTACCTGCTGGCGCACGACGTCGACCGGCCGGAGATGCCGCGCTCGGGCGCCCCGGAGGCCAACCGCAGCCTGCGCCTCATGGGCGTCGCCCCGCTGCCGCCCGAGGTCGACGACGTGATCCGCAGCCGCTTCGGCGTCGAGACCTTCTCCGGCGCGTACGGCGTCACCGAGGCCAGCCTGATCTCCTGGCAGCCGCCCGGCGTGCGCAACCGGCCGAGCGCCGCCGGGGTCGTCAACGACGAGTACTTCGACGTACGGATCTTCGACGACGACGACAACGAGCTCCCCCGCGGCACGCAGGGCGAGATCGTCGTACGACCCAAGCGTCCGCACGCCATGTTCGAGGGCTACTGGGGACGGCCCGACGTCACGGTCGCCACCAGCCGCAACTGGTGGTACCACACCGGTGACATCGGCCGGATCGATGCCGACGACTACCTCTACTTCGTCGACCGCAAGGCCGACTACCTGCGCCGACGCGGCGAGAACATCGCCAGTTTCGAGGTCGAGCGGATCCTCATGAGCCACGGCTCGCTCGCCGACGTCGCGGTGCACGCCGTGCCGAGTCAGCTCACCGAGGACGACCTCAAGATCACCGCGACGCTGACCGCCGGGGCCACCCTGACGGAGGCCGAGCTCTTCCGCTGGTGCATCGACCGGCTGCCGTACTTCGCGCTCCCCCGCTACATCGAGTTCCGCGCCGAGCTGCCGCGCAGCCCCGTCGGGCGCGTGCTCAAACGGGAGCTGCGCACCGAGGCGGTCACGCCGGCCACCTGGGACCTCGACAGGTCAGGGATCACCTACGAGAAGAAGTAGCGGCAGACTCGGCGCATGACCGCTGACGAGTGGATCGACGCGCTCGGGCTGACCCCGCACCCCGAGGGCGGCTCGTACGCGCGGACGTACGCCGACGACGCGTCCAGCGCCATCTACTACCTGCTGCGGGCCGGTGAGGAGTCGGCCTGGCACCGCGTCGCCGGGCGCAGCGAGGTGTGGCACCACTACGCGGGCGCGCCGCTGACGCTCCGGATCAGCGCGGACGGCGAGAACGTCACCGAGACGGTGCTCGGCACCGACGTGGCCGCCGGGCAGCAGCCGCAGGCCGTCGTGTCGCCGGACGCCTGGCAGGCGGCGACCTCGCTCGGCGACTGGACGCTCGTCGGCTGCACGGTGGCGCCCGCCTTCACGTTCGACGCGTTCGAGCTGGCCCCGACCGGGTGGCAGCCGGGCGCCTTCGGCCCGCTCGTGTCCGCCGCCTGGCTGGCCGTGCACGCCTCCGAGGTCGCGATCGTGGACGTGCGCTGGTACCTCGACGGACGGTCGGGCCGGGAGGCGTACGAGGCGGGTCACCTCCCCGGCGCGGTGTGGCTTGACCTCGACGAGGTGCTGGCCGACCCGGCGACCCCGCAGGACGGGCGCCATCCCCTCCCGGATCCCGAGCGCTTCGCCGCCGGCCTGTCCGCTGCCGGGATCGGCGACGGCACGCCGGTGGTCGCGTACGACGACAGCGGCGGCATGAGCGCCGGGCGGCTGGTGTGGCTGCTGCGCGCGCTGGGTCATCCCGCGGCGTTGCTCGACGGTGCCCTCGCCGGGTGGCGGGGTGAGCTCGCCACCGGATGGGAGACGCGACCGGTGGAGACGTTCAGCGCTCAGCCCTGGCCGCAGGACCGCCTGGTCCGGATCGACGAGGTCCTCGCCTCCCCGCGGCTGCTCGACGCCCGGGCGTCCGAGCGCTACCGCGGTGACGTCGAGCCGATGGATCCCCGCGCGGGACACATCCCCGGCGCCGGCAACGCCCCGTGGCAGGCCAACCTGGACGACTTCGGACGGTTCCGTCCGGCCGCCGTGCTGCGCGCGACGATCAGCGTCGCACCCGGCGACGAGGTAACGGTGTACTGCGGCTCGGGCGTCAGCGCCTGCCACACACTCCTGGCACTGGAGGCCGCCGGCATCGCGGATGCGAAGCTCTACCCCGGCTCGTGGTCGCAATGGAGCGCCGAGGCGAGCAGACCGGCCGAGACCGGCTGACCGAGAGGGGCGAGACATGGCCATCACCGTCGAGGAGCTGCTGATCCGCGAGGAGATCACCGACGTGATCAAGCGGCTGGCCCGGGGCACCGACCGGCTCGACGAGCAGGCCATGGCGTCCTGCTACCACCCGGACGGCTTCGACGACCACAACTCCTTCCGCGGCTCCGGCACCGACTTCGCCAAGTGGGTGTGCCAGGTGCTGCCGCACTTCGTAGCGACGCACCACTTCATCGGTTCGCCGATGATCCGCGTCGAGGGCGAGACCGCACACTGCGACACCTACTGCGAGGCGCACCACGTGGGCCCCGACACCGACATGATCCTCGCGCTGCGCTACGTGGACCGGTTCGAGAGGCGAGACGGCACCTGGCTGATCGCGAAGCGGGTCTGCGCGTTCGACTGGACCTACACGATCCCTTACGACCCGGCGAAGAGGTTCGCGTTCGGCGACGACTTCACCGTCGGCCACCGCGACCGCACCGACATCACCTACCGCGGCGTCTGACGATCACAAGTTGATCAGCGACATGTCGGGGTAGCGCTCGCCCTGCGGGGTGGCGACGGCGTTGAGCTGCTCGAGGGCGTCGTCCGGCAGCGTGACGTCGACAGCCGCGACGTTCTCCTCCAGGTAGCGCCGCCGCTTGGTGCCCGGGATCGGCACCAGGTCGGGGCCCTGCGCGTACAGCCAGGCCAGTGCCACCTGGGCGGGTGTCACTCCGACCTGTCCGGCCACGGCGTCCACCGCCTCGACGATGGCGATGTTGGCCTCGAGGTTGTCGCCGACGAAGCGGGGGTTGAAGCGGCGGAAGTCGTCCGGGGCGAGCTGGTCGACCGACCGGATCGTGCCGGTCAGGAAGCCACGCCCGAGCGGGCTGTAAGGGACGAAGCCGATGCCGAGCTCACGGGTGAGCGGCAGGATCTCGGCCTCCGGGTCGCGGGTCCAGATCGAGTACTCGGTCTGCAGCGCGGAGATCGGGTGCACGGCGTGGGCGCGGCGGATGGTCTCGGCCGACGCCTCCGACATCCCGAGGTAGCGCACCTTGCCGGCGGTGACCAGCTCAGCCATCGCGCCGACGGTCTCCTCGATGGGGGTGTCGCGGTCGACCCGGTGCTGGTAGTAGAGGTCGATGTGGTCGAGGCCGAGCCGGCGCAGCGAGGCGTCGCACGCCTCGCGCACGTACTCGGGTCGGCCGTTGACGCTGCGGTTCTGCGGGTTCTCCGGGTCGCGGACGTTGCCGAACTTCGTGGCGACGACGACACCCTCGCGCCGGTCGCGAACGGCCCGCCCGACCAGCTCCTCGTTGGTGAAGGGGCCGTACATGTCGGCGGTGTCGAGCAGGGTGACGCCGAGCTCGAGCGCCCGGTGGATCGTGGCGACGGACTCGGTGTCGTCGCCGTCCCCGTAGAACTCACTCATCCCCATGCATCCGAGGCCCTGCTTGCCGACCTGGAGACCCTGACTGCCGAGAGCGACGCGCTGCATGGGTGCGTCCTTCCCCGCTCGCCGCCGCATGACCCGCGGGGGCCGTTAATGGCTGGCGCCGGCGCCGTGCTCCATAGTCGAATACGTCGGCCGGGCAGTGACCGGCCGCTCCGGGAGGCCCGCATGACGTCCGACGCCGTGATCACGGCAACCGATCTGAAGAAGAGCTTCGCGTCGCGGCGCGGGGCGGTCGACGCCGTCCGCGGCGTGAGCATCGCGGTGGAGCGGGGCGAGATCTTCGGCTTCCTCGGACCGAACGGCGCCGGCAAGACGACGACGCTGCGGATGCTGACCACCCTGCTGCCGATCGACGCCGGATCCGCGACGGTCGCCGGCTTCGACGTCGGGCGCCAGTCGCAGCAGGTACGCAACCGCACCGGCTTCGTCAGCCAGCTCGGCGGCGCCGACCCGCTCGCGACCGGCCGGGAGAACCTCATGCTGCAGGGCCGGCTGTACGGGAGGACGAAGACCGAGGTCAACGACCGCATCGACGAGCTGGTGCAGGTGCTGGACCTCGGTGACTTCGCCGAACGCAAGGTGGTGACGTACTCGGGCGGGCAGCACCGCCGGCTCGACATCGCCCTCGGCATCGTGCACGACCCCGAGGTGCTCTTCCTCGACGAGCCGACCACCGGGCTGGACCCGCAGAACCGCGCGAACCTCTGGGAGCACATCCAGCGGCTGCGCGACCGCGGCACCACCGTCTTCCTCACCACGCACTACCTGGACGAGGCCGACAACCTCTGCGACCGCATCGTGATCATGGATCACGGCGAGGTGGTCATCGAAGGCACGCCGCGGGAGCTGAAGCAGCGCGTCGCCGGCGACTCGGTGGTGCTGACCCTGCGCGACTCGGCCGCCGAGCCGGTGGTCGAGCTCGTCCGCGAGCAGCCGTACGTACGCGAGGTCTCCGTCGAGAGCCAGGGCGGCCAGCCCGGGCTCCGGCTCTACGTCGAGGACGGCGCCACCGCACTGCCCGAGCTGCTGCGGCTGCTCGACTCGCGCGGGGTCACGCTGGCGAGCATCAACCTCTCCGAGCCCACCCTCGACGACGTCTTCCTGCGCCAGACCGGACGCTCGCTCCGCGACACCGGCGAAGGCCCGAAGCCCGGAAGGGGGAGGCACTGATGGCCTCCGACACCGTCACCCGCGACGACCCCGGAGCCGTGCCGGCTGCGCGCAGCCCCCGTCCGCCGGGCACCGCCGACCGGGCCACCCTGTCCAAGACGCTGACCGACACGTGGCTGCTCGCCGAGCGGCGGCTCGTGCAGACCTGGCGCAACCCGCTGTGGCTCGCCGTCAGCTTCATGACGCCGGTGCTCTACCTGGCGCTCTTCACCCCGCTGCTGAAGGGCGTCTCCGCCGGCAACCCGTCGACCGGGCAGGTGCTCGGCACGTTCCTGCCCGGCATCATCGCCTTCCTGGCGTTCATCAACGGCAGCTCGATGGGCTTCTCGACGATCTTCGAGCTGCAGTCCGGGCTCATCGAGCGGCTCCGGGTCACGCCGGCCTCGCGGCTCGCCATCCTCGGCGGCCCGATCCTCGCCGGCCTCGTGGGCATGTACTTCTTCGACGCGATCGTGATCTTCGCCGGCTGGCTCTTCGGCTACCGGATGCACTGGGGTGGCCTGCTCGTCCTCGTCGTGCTCACCGCGCTGCTCATGACGATGTTCGCGGCGTTCTCGATCTCCGTCGCGCTGCTGGCGAAGGAGATCAGCAGCTTTGCGGCGCTCATCAACGGGATCAACCTGCCCGTGCTGCTGCTCGCCGGTGTGCTGCTGCCGATCTCGTTCGGCCCGACCTGGCTGCGGGTGCTCGCCCACTTCAACCCGCTGTACTACCTGGTCGAAGCGGCCCGCACGCTGGGCGCGGGTGCGGTGGGCACGTCGCAGGTCGGGTTGGCCTTCGCCGTGCTCGTACCGCTGACCGCGCTCAGCCTCTGGTGGGCCACCGGGGTGATCAGGAAGGCGGTGTCGTGACCGCCGCGACGATCAGGCGCGCAGTGCCTCGAGCGCCTTGTCGGCGTGGGTGTTCATGTTGACCTCGCTCTTGATCACCGTGCGGACCGTACGGTCGCGGTCGATGACGAAGGTCGCCCGCTTCACCGGCGTGATGCTGATCTTGCCGCGCTTCACACCAAAGGCCTCGGCGACGCTGCGGTCGGTGTCGGACAGCAGCGGGTAGCCGAACGTGTGCTTCGTGGCGAACTGCTGCTGCTTGTCGACCTTGTCGGCGCTGATGCCGACCACCTGCGCGCCGGCGGCCTGGAACTCAGCCGTCAGGTCACGGAAGTGGCAGCTCTCCTTCGTGCAGCCGCTGGTCATGGCCGCCGGGTAGAAGAACAGGACGACCGGCCCGTTGACGAGCAGGTCGGTCAGCTTGCGCGGGGTGCCGTCCTGGTCGGGGAGCTCGAAGTCGGGCGCGGTGTCACCGGGGTTCATCGAGGACCTCTTCTTCAGGGTTGGTCGTGCGGGTCTTGCGGTCAGGCTGACACTCAGGCCTTCGCTGCGTGAGTCGCATCGGATTGACGATCATCCCCGAGGCCGGCCGTGAGCGCCAGCAGCCGGTCCAGCTCGTCCCGCAGATATCCGGCGATGAGGTCGACGTCGGGCACCAGCTCGCGGCAGGCCACGAGGCCGAAGAACATGCGGTCGCGGTAGCTGATCACCGTGATGTTGAGGCCCTGCCCGTCGGCGATGGCGCTCAGCGGGTAGTACGCGACGAGCTTGGCGCCGGCGAAGTAGAGCTCGACGGCCGGGCCCGGCACGTTGGAGATGAAGAGGTTGAACGGATTGGCCCGCTCCAGCAGCCGGAGCCGCTCGTTGAGCCGCGCCGCCTGAGCGGCCAGCCGGGGCACGGCGAACTGCGTCACGTCCGACAGCAGATCCGCGGGCAGTGCCCCGTGCTGCTCCTTCGCGGCCCGCATCGCCTCGTGCACGGCCCGGAGCCGGTCGAGCGGGTCGGGCAGGTGGGTGGGCAGCGCGGCGATCAGACCGGAGATGCGATTGCCCATGTGACCGTCGTCGGCGGCGCTGCGCACCGAGATCGGGACAGCCGCGACCAGCGGTGCCGCGGGCAGCGCGTGGTGGGCCTGCAGCCAGCGCCGGAGCGCCCCGGTGGACAGCGCCATGACGACGTCGTTGACCGTCACCCCCGTCGCGTTCTTCACCGCTTTGACGTCGTCGAGCGGCAGGGCGCAGAAGGCGAACCGCCGGTGGGCCGTGATGGGCGCGTTGAACGGGGTCTTGGGAGCGCGCAGCGGAGGACGTCCCAGCACCGCCTGCGGCTCCCGGTCGATCAGCGGCAGCCGTGGGCGGCCGGGGCTGCGCCAGACGGCAGGCACGGCCGCGGCCAGGTCATAGGCAAGGCGTCCGGCGCGCAGCGGCTGCCGTGCCCACGAAACGGCGCTGCGGGCGAGCAGGGAGGTGTTGCTCGGCGGTGCCTCCCCCGACCACTCCACCACCGGCAGCTCCCGGCCCTCGGGTGACAGGTCGAGCAGCGCGGCGAGGAGCTCGTTGCCCGACACCCCGTCGATGGCCGCGTGATGCACCTTGACGTAGATCGCGACGCGCTCGTCCTCGAGGCCGGTGATCAGGTAGAGCTCCCAGAGCGGACGCCGCCGGTCGAGCGGCCGGGCATGCAACCGGGCGGCCTGCTCCGCCAGCTGACGATCGTTGCCCGGTCGTGGCAGGGCGAGCTCCCGGACGTGGAACTCGACGTCGAAATCCGGGTCCTCGATCCAGTACGGCTGGTCCAGCCCCAGCGGCACCTCGACCAGCCGGCGCCGGAACGGCGGCACGAGCGGGAGGCGCTCGAAGACGGCGCGGGTGAGCCGCTCGAGCGTCAGCGGATCGGATCCGGTCTCGAGGACACAGACGGTGCCGACATGGCCGAACATGGTCGAGCTCTCCAGAGCCAGGAAGCTGGCGTCGAGCCCGCTGAGCTGCTGCATGCCACCTCCATGTCGACCCCGCGTCACGTACCGCGAGTCATCCTCACACCCCGGACCGGACGCGCACCACCCGGCCGACCGGCGATCAGCCCGCCTGCTCCTGACGGGGCAGCGCCACCTGCCCGCCGAACACCGTGACGATCAGCTCGGCGATGTCGTTGGCCACCGTGGTGACCGTGTCGAGCGCGTGCTGCAACCCGGCGCGGTCGAGCGTCTCGACCCCGAGCGCCCACTGCACCGTGACCACGCCGGCCGACCAGCACACGCTCGCGAAGCGCGAGCGCGCGTTGATCGCGTTCAGCTCCCGCAGCAGCGCCGCGTTCTGCTTCACCTCGTAGGCGGCGTGCATGATCACCCGCACCAGCATGGGCCGCTGCTGCTCGATGGTGACCCACCCGACGCAGGTGCCGGCCCGGAACGGGTAGTCGCCCTCCCCGTCCATGGTGACCTTGCCGGACTCCCAGATGTCCTGCAGGCACCGCTCCACGTGAGAGCGCACCAGGTCCTCGTAAGCCAATCTCTTCACCCCGGAAGCAGACTCCCACCGGGGTCTGACAAATTGGCGGACAGCCGGGTACGCAGGCCGCTCGCCCGGGTGATCGGGGTCTGCACGGCAGCGCGTACGGCGGCCTCCGTGCCGATGACGCGCACATGCCGCCGGGCCCGGGTGACGGCGGTGTAGAGCAGCTGACGGGTCAGCAGCGGCGAGCCCTCGGCCGGGAGCAGAACCGACACCCGGTCGAACTGGGAGCCCTGGCTGCGATGCACCGTCATGGCCTGCATGGTCTGCACCGACCCGATGCGTGACGGCCGGATCGTGGTCACTGCATCCGGCCGGCCGAACGCGGCCGTCACCCCGCCCTCGCCGTCGCTGATGATCACTCCGGTGTCGCCGTTGAAGAGGTCGACGTCGTAGTCGTTGGCCGTGACCAGGAGCGGCCGGCCGGGATACCACTCACCGGCGCCGCGGTAGCCGATGAGCGCCGCGTCGATCCACCGCTCGAGCTCCAGCGACCAGCGGTCGACGCCGTACGGGCCGCTGCGGTGGGCGCACAGCAGGCGATGCGCCCCGAGATGCCCGAGCGCACCGGCGGCGTCACCCCGCTTGGCCGCGTCGACCAGGCCGCGGCCCGCCGCCACGACGTCGTCGCGCAGCGAGCTGAGCCGGCCGCCTCCGCCGGAGACCCCTGCCGCCGTGTAGGCGTCGATGTCGACGAAGGACAGGTCCAGCGAGGGCTTGCGGAGCAACTCGATGACCGCGTCGGGGTCACCGCCCCGGATCTCCCGGGCGAGCTGTGCGATGCGACCGTCGAAGCGCCAGCTGTGCTCCAGCACGACGATGCCGCTGACCGCCGGCGCCGCGGACGGGGCGGCGGCGTCGGCGATGTCGCCCAGCACGGCGCCGGCGTCGACGGATGCGAGCTGCTCGGGGTCGCCGACCAGCACCAGCCGGGCATCGGGACGGACGGCGTCGAGCAGCCGGGCCATCATCGTCAGCGAGATCATGGAGCTCTCGTCGACGATCACGACGTCGTGCGGGAGGCGGTTGCCGGAGTGGTGCCGGAACCGGCTGCCCGACCCGAAGGAGCCCAGCAGCCGATGCAGGGTGGAGGCCGTCAGGCCGCCGAGCCGTTCGCGGTCGCCGGCCGACAGGGTGGACACGGACTCCCCCACGGCCTCGCCGAGGCGCGTGGCGGCCTTGCCGGTCGGCGCCGCCAGCGCGATATGCGGCCGGTCGCCGGGCTGGTCGGCGAGCAGCGCGAGGATGCGGGCGACGGTGGTCGTCTTGCCGGTGCCCGGCCCGCCCGCCAGCACCGTGAGCCAGCGTCTCGCCGCCAGGTCGGCGGCGATCCGCTGATGGTCGACCTCATCCGGTCCGGCGCCGCCAGCCGGTGGGAAGACGCGGGCCAGCGCGGCCTGCAGCCGGCCCTCGTCCAGCAGCGGCGGGTCGGTCAGCGAGCGGCGGTCGCGCGAGAGCAGCTCGTCGGCAACGAGCTGCTCCTGCCGCCAGTAGCGATCGAGGTAGAGCAGGCCGTCGGCGAGCTGCAGCGGCCTGCTGCCGGCCCGCTCCGGCCCGACGTCGACCAGCGGGCTCGCCTGCACGGCGGCGAGCCACGCGTCCGGCTCGGGCCACGGCAGCGCCGGGGCGGCTGCGTCGACCGGGCCTGCGGCGCCGACCGGCTCGAGGGCGTCCTCGACGACGATCTGCTCGGGAGCCGCCGCGAGGTCCAGGCAGACGGAGCCGAGCCGCGCCGCACGGACGGTCAGCGCCAGGGCGAGGAGCACGGTGGCGTCGGACTCCCGGCCGAGGCGGCGCAGGGCCAGCGCGACGTGGACGTCGGCGGCGCTCAGCACCCCCGCCGTCTGGAAGGACCCGAGCAGACCGTCGGCCAGATCGGTGATGTGGGCGTCGCCGGGATCCGGCGGTCGCTCGGTCGCCACGGCCGCGGTCATGAACGGACTCCGGCGTCGTCGAGCCGGTCCGACAGCTCCACCACCAGCTGCGGCGGCGGGGTCCAGGCGAAGACCCCGCACGGCTGCCCGCCGGGCATCGGCGTCGCGGCGCCGCACATCCCCCGGACGTACAGGTACAGCACGCCGCCGAGATGGGCGGCGGGGTCGTAACCGGGCAGCCGCCACCGCAGGTAACGGTGCAGTGCGACCGCGTACAACAGGGCCTGCAGCGGGTAGTCGGAGCCGAGCATCGCGCCCGCCAGGCGCGCAGGCGTGTAGTCGGCGGCGGTGAGCTCGCCGGAGCCGGGCGCCGCCGTACCCAGCCAGTTGGTCTTGTAGTCGACGACGACGAAGCGCGGTGCCCCGTCGGGGCCGGGCACCCGCAGGACGACGTCGAGGCTGCCGGTCAGGAAGCCGCGTAACGGCTGATCGCGCAGCACGGGGTCACCGAGCCGGGCGCCGTACGACAGCAGCGGGTCGGCCGGCTGTCGCCCGGCCAGGTGCCGGGTGATCAGCGGCCCGAGCGCGCCGAGCCGCAGGTCACGACCCGGCTGGTCGCCGCCCGCGATCGGGAGCTCGAAGCCGAGCTCGGTCAACCGGTCGCGGGGAGCGATGTCACGCAGCCGCACTCCGGCGAGCTCGCTGCCCGGGCCGCCGAGCGGGGTCTCGTACACGTCGACCAGCGCCGTAGTGAGCAGCGCGGGATCAAGCGCTGCAGCCGAGCTGCCCGGCCCCCAGCGGGCGAGCTGCTCCACCACCCGGTCAGCGATCTCCGCCCCCAGGTCGGGCGCGAGGGTATCGACCGTCTCGAGCACGCCGTGCACGAGGCTGCCGAAGGCCGTCCCGCCGGGGAGGCCGGCCATCGGGGAGATCACGCCGGTGAGCTCCGCCGTCTCGTCCGCGGCCTCGGGGGTCACGACCAGCGGCTGATCGCGCTCGTCGTCCAGGCCGGCGTCCTCCGGTTCGCTGCCGACGGCCGGCTCGGCGGCCAGCCCGATGTCGTGAGCGGCTGCGGTGAGCGCGCTGTAGGAGGTCCGCCGCCACGCCAGGTCGAGGGTGCGGTCGAAGGCCGCGACCTCGAGGTCTACCTCGGCCGGGCGGTCGCGGCTCCACGCGGCAGTGGACGGCAGGCCGACCGTCTCGACCTGCAGGCCGGCACTGCGTCCGGAGAGCTCGGCGAAACGGGCGTCGACCTCCTCGTCGGTCGGTACCGCCACCGTGAGCGACGGCTCGCTGTCTCCGGCGGCCCGGCCGAAGAGCAGGCGGCTGAGCGGCGCCGTCTCGGCGGTGGTGGCCGGGGCCCACCAGAGCACCGACCGCGACCGGGCGCGGGTCACGGCGACGTACAGCAGCCGCAGCTGCTCGGCAGCCTCTTCCTGCTCGCTGAGCCGGACACCCTCGTTGAACAGCGCCGGCTCGTAGCCGTCGGCGCGGCCGCTGATGTCCAGCACCCGGCGCCCGTCGGCGTCGTGGTAGCGCGGCTGCTCGATCTCCCAGGAGGTGAGATCCCAGGCGAACGGCACGTGCACCACCGGGAACTCCAGGCCCTTGCTGCTGTGGATCGTCATGACCTGGACGGCGGCAGCGTCCGAGTCCAGCCGGCGGGTGCGCTCCGGCATCCCCTCGTTGGGCCGGTGGGCGTCGGTGATGCGGCGACGCAGCCAGGCGACGAGGGCCGTGATGCCGAGCCCCTCGCCCGTCGCGGCGGCGTGCAGCACCTCGCCGATGTGGCGCAGGTCGGTCATCCGGCGCTCGCCGTCCGGGGCGCTCAGGACGCGCGACGCGAGCCCCTGGGTCGCGGTGATCGTCTCCAGCAGGGCGGCCACGCCCCGTACGGCGAGCACGGTGGCCCATTGCCGGACGAGACCGGACAGCTCGTCCGTCGCCTTGCTCTGCGCGGCCGCCAGGTCGGCCGCCGACCATCCGACGAAGCAGGTCATCGCCGCCGCGCGGACGCGTCCGGCCCGGTGCGGCTGCTCCAGGGCCTCCAGCAGCACCATCCACTCCTGCGCCGTGGGGGTGCTGAAGACGCTGGCCGCGCCGGAGATCACGACGGGCACGTCACGCTCGAGGAGCGCGTCGCGCACCAGTCCGGCCTGCTGGTTGGTGCGGACGAGCACGGCGATGTCGCCGGGAGCCAGCTGCTCCCAGGACGCGTCAGGCCGGGGGCGGCGTAATCGGGCATCGGACTCGAGCAGCTGCACGATCTCTGCGGCCACGTCGGCGGCCACCCGGGGGCGCAGGTCGGCCGTGAGCAGGTGGCCCTTGCCGCTCAGCGGCAAACCGGAGTCGCGCGCCACGCGCCGCAGCCGCAGGGAGGCTCCGCCGCCGGCGAGCTGCGGCTCCGGATGCGCGGCTCTGACCGGTCGGTAGCGGATCTTCGGGTCGCCGAAGGTGCAGTCGTCGAACAGCACGTCGAAGGCATCGAGCAGGGGCTGCTCGCTGCGCCAGTTGCACTCCAACGTCGCGACGCGGTCGGCCGACTCGACGGCTTTCAGGTAGGCCGTGACATCCGCGCCCCGGAAGCGGTAGATCGCCTGCTTCGGATCGCCGATGAGCACCAGCCGCACCTGACCCACGAAGGCGTGCAGGACGATCTGCCACTGCACCGGATCGGTGTCCTGGAACTCGTCGATGAGCACCACCGGGTAGCGCTCGCGCAAGCGGGTGCGCGCCGAGGGCCCGCCGCGCGGATCCGCGAGCAGGGCCGCCAGATCGGTCTGCAGGTCGTCGTAGCTGCGCACACCGCGCCGGCGTTTGCGCCGCCCGACCTCGGCCCGCACCGCCTCGGCGAGCCGCAACCGGATGCCGGCACCGGAATCGGCCGGCGCGGAGCGGGGCTCGAGCCGGGCGCTCGCCTCGTGACCGGTCACCGCCTTCGCGATCGCGCGGGCCTGCTCCTGCGGGATGGGCCGTACCGACGGCTCTCCGTCGCGCGGCGGTGCGGCGAACTTCCGGACGTACAGGTCTTCCACGACCTCGTCGACGAGGTCGTCGAGCGACTCGACGAAGCGGTCACCGCCGGCGAGGTCGGCGGTCACCCCCAGCCCGTTCAGCACCTGGCCGCAGAAGCCGTGGGTGGTCGCGATTGTCGCGGCGTCGAACGAGCGGAGGGCGAGCTCGAGCCGGTCGCGGCGCTCGCGTACCTGATCCGCCGGAGCGCCGGCGAGGAACCGGTCGACCGGATCGCTTCCGGCGAGCGCCGTCTCCGGGTCGCCGAGCGCCGCGGCGGTGGCGGCCAGCCGCTCGCGCACCCGTTCACGCAGCTCGCCGGTGGCCGCCCGGCTGAAGGTGACGATGAGCAGCTCGTCGAGCCGGGCCTCGCCCTCGGCGACGAAACGGGCGACCAGCGCCGCGATGGTGAAGGTCTTGCCGGTGCCTGCACTCGCCTCGAGCACGGTGGTGCCGGACGGCAGCTCGCCGTCGAGCTGGAACGGCTGCGGAGCGGTCATCCGGCACCCCGCGCCTCGGCGTCCAGCAGCGGGTCCCACCAGCGCCGCGAGAGCACCCCGAAGCGGCTGGGCTCGTCTGGCCAGTCGGCGGCGCCGTCGCCCGGCTCCGCCGGGGCCGCGGTGAGGACGTCGAACGCGGACACCGGACCGAACACACGCTCGTGCGCCGCTTCGGACTGCTCGCCCGGCCAATCCCGGGTTCTCCACCTGCTCCCGGCCCGGCGCAATGCCTCCTCGATCACGGCGCCCTTGCGCCGGGCGCCCGCGTAGGCGAACGACGTCTCGACGGCGATCGGCAACGGCTCGCACAAGCCGGATGCGTGCAGCCGGGCGAGGTCGTCCAGCCAGGCACGGGCCTCGTCGGCTCCGACGGGTCCGAACCGGCAGCGGCTGCGCCGCCCGATGGCGACCGCGTCGAACTCGGTCTCGGGACGCGCCGCGACGAGCAGCAGGTAAGGCAACCAGGCGCGCAACCGCCGCTTCGCGTTGATTTTTCCGAAGTCGACGGTGACGAGGCTGGTGCCGTGCACGCCGCCGACCGTGCCGGTCAGCCGGCGCTCGTCGGCCAGCGGGATCGAGAGGTCGATCGTGGCAGCGTCGCCGGACCGGGCCGCGTGGGCCGCGGCCACGATCTCCTCGACGTCGGCGGCGACCTCGTCGAGGATGCGGGTGCCCAGCTCCCGGGGCGGCAGCGTGCCGCGTCGCCACTCGGCCTGCCGGCACGTGCTCGGGTCGACGCCCGCGAGCCGGGACTGCAGCATCCGGTTGCCGACGCCCCACTTCTGCAGGCTGTCGAGGCCGAGGGACAGCGCGTCGTTGGTCTCCTCGTCGCGCTCCGGCAGCGTGACCTCGAGCCGTTGCCGCAGGAAGCCCTTGACCGGCGCCTCCAGGAATTGACGCAGCGTGTCCAGTTCGAGGTCAGGGCCCGTGACGGCCGGCAGCCGACCGGTGAGGAAGGGCTCGGCAGGCGTACGCGGTCGGGTGACGGCTCGGGCGCCACCGAGTGCGGCGCGGTCGAAGCTGAAGGGCCGGTCGCCGGGCGACCGGGCCACGAAGTTGGCCGGGTCGAACGGCTGCAGCGGATGGCGGACGACGAGGCGGTCGCGGGCCGTGGCCGCAGGCGCGGCGGTGACGAAGGTCTGGTCGAGGACGTCGAGCAGCTCACCGACCGGGACGGCCGGAGGGCGGCGGGCATTGGTGCGCTCGTCGGCCCCCGAGTAGATGACCACGAGATGGTCTGCGGCGCTGGAGATGGCGTCGAGGAACAGCTGACGGTCCTCGCTGCGCTCGTCGCGCTCGCCGGTGAGCGGGGCCCGACGCAGCACGTCGTCGACGTCGACCGCCGCGCGGCGCGGGAACTCGCCGTCGTCCAGGCCCAACAGGCACACCACACGGTGGGGCACGGAGCGCATCGGCACCAGGGTGCACACGGTCAGGCTGCCGGTACGGAAGTTGGCCCTCGTCGGCCGGCCCTGCAGGCGGTCGCCGAGCACGTGGCGGATGTCGGCCAGGCTGAGCCTGACCGACCCGGCCCGCTCCCCCGCCCCGTCGAGCACGGCGGCGAACTCCCCGCGCAGCTGGGCTGCCTGCCAGGACTCGCTCGCCCCGGTCGACGTGAGGCCGTCGACGACCGACTCGAGGGCGGCGATCCACTCGGTCAGCGACTGCGGGCCGGCCAGCCGGGCGGCCGCGTCGCGCAGCCGGTGCACGAGCTCGGCCAGCAGGCCGACCAGCTCGATGTCGGTGCTGTCGACGTCGTCGAGCGGCAGGGCCAGACCGAGCCAGCCGGGACCGCCGGGCTGGGTGCCGATCAGGCCGCCCGCCGGCCCCTCGGCCATGGTGACCCCGAGCAGGAGCCGGTCGAGCCCGGCCTCCCAGGTGTTCTGCGGGTAGTCGCCGAGCTGGAAGGCGCTGCGATGGCGGGCGTCGAGGCCCCAGCGCACCTGCGCCTTGGTGACCCAGTCGGTGAGCCGTCCGAGGTCGTCGTCGTCGAAGCCGAAGCGGCGGCGTACCGGCGGGGCAGCGGCCAGGCCGAGCACCTCCGACGCCGTCATCCGGCCGTCCGCCATCTCGAGCACCGTCGCGGCGACGCTCATCACCGGGTTGGTCTGCCGCAGAGAACGGTCGGCGAGGCGCACCCGCAGCTGAGCGGCGGGCGACTCGGGCCGCTCAGCGTCGGCGGGATCGACCGTGACCGCGCCGGTGCCCACGCCGAAGGTCGCCGAGATGAGCGGCGCGAAGGTCTCGATGTCGGGGCACATGACCAGCACGTCGCGCGGCTCGAGCGACGGGTCGGCGGCGAGCAGGCCGAGCGCGACATCGCGCAGCACCTCGACCTGGCGGGCGCGCCCGTGGCAGGCGTGGATCTGCAGGCTCCGATCGGACGCCTCCAGGAGCACCGGCGCCTGCTCGGCCGGATCGGCATCGGCCCGGATCGCCTGCTGCAGCACCTGCAGCGCGTGCGCCGGCGGGGACTCCGCCGCCGACGCGTGGCTGTCGGTGACGAGCCGGGGGTCGACCGCGGCCAGCGTGAGCTGCAGCTCCCGGGCGTCACGGCCGAGGGAGGCGAGCAGCGGCTGCCGGGCGAGCCGGGCGGTGCCACCCGCGTCGGCGCGCCGGCGCACGGGACCGGACGGGGCTGCGGCCCGCACCCGCTCCCACAGCACCGGGCTCGGGTGCAGCAGCCAGAGATGGATCTCGCGGTGCACCGCCAGCGCGGCCAGCACCTCGAGCTGACCGGGAGGCAGCCGCGTCAGGCCGAACAGCGACAGCCGGCGCGGCAGCGCGACCAGCTCGGGCGCCGCGACCAGCTGCCGGCACGCGGGCTGCAGCCGCTCGGCCGGGCTGGGCACGGCCAGCAGCGCGCGCAACCGGCGCCACAGCCGGGCCTGCCAGACCAGGTCGGGCGCCAGCGGCTCCCCGGCGCCGTCGGTGTCGGAGCCGTCCGCCCAATCGGTGATCATCCGGGGCCGGAAGGTGGCGTATGCGTCGAACAGCGCAGCCAGGTGGCGGGCGGCCGCGTACTGACGGGCGTGCTGCGGACCCGCGGGCGGCACGGAAC
Organism: Frankiaceae bacterium; assembly: GCA_965199805.1. Taxonomy (GTDB): domain Bacteria; phylum Actinomycetota; class Actinomycetes; order Frankiales; family Frankiaceae; genus DATAZK01. Next base: position 520,400 of record CBDATO010000003.1, read on the forward strand.
CCGTGGGCGGGGCGCCTGGCAGCGACTCCAGCGGCTCACCGCCGATGTCGAGCAGGCCGGGCTCGCCGTCGATCAGCTCGAGCAGCGGCCACACGCTCCGGCCGGGACGCCACGGATCGGCGCGCGGCTCGATGCCGGAGACCGCCGCCACGACGTCGGAGACCAGACGCGCCGGACCGGGGAACTCGACGTTGGCGCAGACGCCGTCGGCCATCCCCGCTCGTGCGCCCAGCACGAGCGACAGCTGCTGGGTCAGCCATCGCTCCACCCCGCGGCTCGGCACCGCGATGATCTCGGCCTCGAACGGGTCGCCCGTACCGGCGCTGAGCTGCTCGCACAGCGCCGCTGCGAGCACATCGGCCCGCTCGGCGCGGTGGACTTCGAGCACGGATCGAACCTAGTACGCACCACCGACGGAATCGGTCGGCTGTGCACCGCCGGCGGCCGCCAGCTTCGCTGCCGCCACCTGGTCCTTGAGCGGGCACCGGCACCAGATGTCGTGCCAGGCCCGCAGGCAGCCCTCGGGGTAGTCGAGCGTGCGCACCACCCGGGCCGGGTTGCCGGCGACCAGGCTGTCCGCCGGCACGCTGCGGGTCACCACCGAGCCGGCGGCGACCATGACCCGCGGGCCGATCTCGACGCCCGGCAGGATGATCGACCGCGCACCGATCCACGAGCCGCGGCCGATGCGTACCGGCGCGTCGACCGGGTCCGCACCGGCGATGCCGTGGCTGTGCGAGTCACAGAGGTAGATCTCGTTCGCCAACGCGACATCGGACTCGATGACCACCTCGGTGGTCGAGAAGATCACGGTGCCGGAGTTCACGAACACGTCGTCGCCGATCCGGATCCGGCCCCAGCCGGCGATGAGCGTCTGCCGGTAGGAGGACCAGATCTTGAAGCGGTCACCGACCTCGCAGTCGACGGTGTCGATCTGCGGGTCGCCGCCGACGGTGACGTAGCTGCCGAGCTTCTGGAGCCCGCGCAGCTTCCAGCGGAAGCGCGCCTGGCGGGCCCCGTAGCCGGCCCACCAGCCGGCCAGCTGGGCCTGCTGACGCAGCGCCGACCCGTCCTCCGGAGGGAACCGGTCGGGCGGCACGTGGAGGCTGGGCAGGCCGGCTACTCCCGGCGGCAACGGCTGCCCGGTGTCCCACAGTCCCGACACTCAGCGCGCTCCCCAGGCGTAGGTCTGCTTCGCCAGCTTGAGGTAGACGAACGTCTCGGTCGAGCGCACCTCGGGGATGGCCCGGACCCGGTCGTTCAAGAGCGAGAGCAGGCGGTCGTCGTCGGCGCAGACGACCTCGATGAGGATGTCGAACGAGCCGGCGCACAGGACGACGTAATCGATCTCGTCGATCGCGGTGAGCTGGTCGGCGACCTCGCGCACGTCGCCCTCGACCACGATGCCGACCATCGCCCAGCGCTGGAACCCCATGACCATCGGGTCGGTGACCCCGACGATCTGCACGACGCCGTCGTCGAGCAGCCGCTGCACCCGCTGGCGTACCGCCGCCTCGGACAGGCCGACGACCTTGGCGAGCGCGGCGTACGACTCGCGCCCGTTGTGCTGCAAGGCGGTGATCAGCGCCTTGTCGATGTCGTCCGGGCCGCGGGGGCTCGGGCTGCGACTCACGACACCTCCGGGGTCCGGTGATCTGCGAACGTTCCGCACGCTACGCAAGCCGGGGTGCCGACCGTGCTACCGATGACTCGGCGCGGCGCCGTCCGTCTACTCGGACGGGACGGGCGCCGCAGGGGTCCGCGCAACGGAAGGAACCACCATGGGCAGCGTCAAGGTGCACGAGTTCATCTCGCTGGACGGGGTGGTCGAGAACCCCTCGTGGACGATGGACTTCGGGTTCGACCCCCGGATGGGTGAGGCCCTCGGCGCGCTGACCGGCGGCGAGGGCAACGCGATCCTGCTCGGACGCACCACCTACGAGATGTTCGCCCCGGTCTGGTCGACCCGCTCGGTCGAGGACGACCCGGGCGTGGCGTTCTTCAACGAGAGCCCGAAGTACGTGGTGTCCTCCACGTTGCAGCAGGCCGACTGGAACAACTCGACGGTGATCGGCGGCTACGACCCGGCCGCGATCCAGCGGGTGAAAGACGACGTCTCCGGGACGGTCTACGTCAGCGGGAGCGCCACGCTGGTGCGGGCGATGCTCGCCGACGGTCTCGTCGATGAGCTGCACCTGTTCGTCTACCCGGTCGCGCTGGGCGCCGGTCTGCGCCTGTTCACCGATAGCGCTGCTGCGCTCAAACTGGCCCTCGTCGAGTCCGAGACCTACGCGAACGGCGTGGTGCATCTGGCGTACGCGCCCGCCTGAGCGGACGGCCGGGTGCGGCACTGGCCACAAGCCGCCCCGCAGGCGCGCTTTCCCCGGTAGAAACGCGTGCGTGAGCGCAGCGGTACCCGTTCCGGGGTCCAGCCGGGCCTTCCGTTCCGGAGAGGCGATGGCCCGCGAGGCCGCGCCGGCCAAGGGTCTGAAACGCGGGGCGCTCGGGTTGATGTCGGTCACCGTCATCGGGGTCGCCTCGACCGCACCCGCGTACAGCCTCGCCGCCACGTTGGGCGCGGTCGTCGTGCTGGTGGGTGTGCAGTCGCCCGTCGTCGTGGCGCTCGCCTTCATCCCGACGCTGCTCGTGGCGCTCGGCTACAAGGAGCTCAACAAGGCCGATCCCGACTGTGGCACCACGTTCACCTGGGCCACCCGGGCATTCGACCCGACCACCGGCTGGATCGGCGGATGGGCCATCGTTGCTGCCGACGTGCTGGTCATGGCGAGCCTCGCCCAGGTGGCCGGTCAGTACGGCTTCCTGCTGTTCGACGCGGACGGCATCGGTACCGATGCGACGAGCCCATGGGTCCTGCTGGTCGGGCTCGGCTTCATCGTGCTCATGACGTGGATCTGTTATCGCGGGATCGAGCTATCAGCACGGTTCCAGTCCTGCGTCCTCGGCCTCGAGGCTGCGATCCTGGTGGCGCTGGCCGGCACCGCACTCGTCCGGTACGCGACCGGTGACCACCCCGCGGAGTCGATCAGCCCGGCGGCGTCCTGGTTCAATCCGCTGGAGATCGGATCGTTCTCCACGTTCATCAGCGCGATGCTGCTGATGCTCTTCATCTACTGGGGCTGGGACAGCGCCGTCGCGGTCAACGAGGAGACCCGCGACAGCACGCGTACGCCGGGCCGGGCGGCCGTGCTCTCGACGGTGATCCTGGTCTGCATCTACCTCGTCGTCACGCTGGCCGCCCAGATCTACGCCGGCATCGGCGGGACGGGCATCGGCCTCGCCAACCCCGACAACTCCGGCGACATCCTGTCGGTGCTCGGCAGCGCGGTGTTCGGCACCGGATGGCTGGGCGACGTCTTCACGCACCTGCTGATCCTGCTGGTGCTCAGCTCGGCGGCCGCCTGCACGCAGACCACGATCCTGCCGACGGCCCGCACCACCCTGTCGATGGCGGTCTACAAGGCGCTGCCGGACAGCTTCGCGCGCGTGCACCCACGGTTCAAGATCCCGACCGTCTCCACCGTCGTGATGGGCGGGGTGTCGTTCGTCCTGTACCTGGCGATGAACTTCGCCTCCGACGGCAACGTCATCGCCGACTCGGTGACCGCCTGCGGGATCATGATCGGGCTCTATTACGGCCTCACCGGGGTCGCCTGCTTCTGGTTCTACCGGCGCAACCTCACCTCCAGCGTGCGCAACTTCTTCGTGCAGGGCCTGCTGCCGCTGCTCGGCGGCCTCTTCCTGCTCTTCGCGATGGTGTGGAGCACGAAGGACGACTGGAACGTCTCGAGCGACCAGAGCTACACGTCGTGGACGCTGCCGTTCGCCCCGCACTGGCAGATCGGCGGCGTCTTCCTGCTTGGCTACGGATCGCTGTTGATCGGGCTCGTGCTGATGGTGGTATGGCGGCTGCGCCGGCCGGCGTTCTTCCGGGGGGAGACGCTCGACCGCGACTCCCCCACGCTCGTCCCCGACGTCTCGGACGAGGAGCTGGCGCAGACCCTTGCCGCCCGCTGAGCGCGGAGTCCGCACCACGACTGGAGCAAGCCATGCGAGTCGGCGTCCCGACCGAGATCAAGCCCGACGAGTTCCGGGTCGCCCTGACCCCGGCGGGCGTACGCGAGCTGGTCGCGGGCGGCCACACGGTGCTCGTCCAGCAGGGCGCCGGTGACGGGTCACGCCTGCCGGACGCCGAGTACGTCGCGGCCGGCGCCACGATCGTCGCGACGGCGGACGAGGTGTGGGGTGAGGCCGACCTGCTGCTGAAGGTGAAGGAGCCGATCGAGCCCGAGTACGCGCGGCTGCGCGCCGGGCAGACGCTGTTCACCTACCTGCACCTCGCCGCGAGCCGGGCCTGCACCGACGCGCTGCTGGCGAGCGGCACGACGGCCATCGCGTACGAGACCGTGCAGGCCCCCGACGGGTCGCTGCCGCTGCTCGCCCCGATGAGTGAGGTCGCCGGACGGATGGCGCCGCAGGTCGCCGCCCACTTCCTCGAGCGGTATGCCGGCGGGCGCGGCATCCTGCTCGGCGGGGTGCCCGGCGTACGCCCGGCCAAGGTGCTGATCCTCGGCGCCGGCACGTCCGGGATGAACGCCGCGGTGATCGCGCTCGGCCTGCAGGCCGACGTCACGCTGCTGGACAAGAACGTGGCCAGGCTGCGCGAGGCCGACCGGATCTTCGGCGGCCGGGTCTCCACCGTGTACTCCACCGGCCACGAGATCGAGCGGGCCGCCCTCGAGTCGGACGTGATCATCGGAGCCGTGCTCATCCCGGGCGCCAAGGCCCCGACGCTGGTGACCGACGAGCTCGTCTCCCGCATGCGGCAGGGCGCCGTCCTCGTCGACATCGCCGTCGACCAGGGCGGGTGCTTCGAGTCGACCCGGCCGACCACGCACCACGACCCGGTCTTCCCGGTCGGCGAGACGCTCTTCTACTGCGTCGCCAACATGCCCGGGGCGGTGCCGGCGACCTCCACGCTGGCGCTGACCAACGTGACGCTCCCCTATGTCGAGCGCCTCGCCGACCTCGGCACCGAGGCCGCCCTGGCCGCTGACCCGGCGCTACGGGCCGGCGTCAACGTCGACCGCAGCCGGATCACGTACGCGGGCGTGGCCGAGGCGTTCGGGATGGCGTACGAACCCGTCTGACGCGCCGGACGAGACGTCACGCCGGCGTTACCGACGCTCGGTAGCGTTGGCGTCATGACCGCCGAGCTCGTTCCCGTCGTCGATCTCGACTCCCCGGACGCCCCCGCGCAGATCGACGCGGCCGCCCGCACCGTGGGTTTCCTGTCCGTCGTCAACCACGGCATCCCGGACCCCGTCATCACCCGGATGCTGGCCGCCGCCGACGCCTTCTTCGCCCTGCCGCTCGAGCGCAAGCTCGCGGTCGTGCCGTCCACCCCCGAGATCGACCGCGGTTACGCGGCCAAGGGGTCGGAGTCGCTGTACCAGAGCCTCGGCCACGAGGAGGTGCCGCCGGACCTGTTCGAGGCGTTCAACGTGGGTCCCGATCTCGGCCCCGAGGGTTGGCCCGCGGACGACCCGCGCAGCCGCATCAATGACCCGCTCTTCACCTCCGGCAACATCTGGCCGAAGGACCCGGCCGACGCCGAGCTGCTGGCCGAGCTGCGCCCCGCGGTGATGACCTACTTCGAGCACACCCGCGCGCTCGCCCACCGTCTGACGACGCTCTTCGCCCGGGCGCTCGGCCTGCCAGCGGACTTCTTCCAGCCCTTCACCGACCATGCCACCGACACCATGCGGATCAACCGCTACGAGCGGGCGGCCGGCGAGCCCGACCCGCTCGACGGCCAGCAGCGGATGGGGGCGCACAGCGACTACGGCGTGCTGACCGTGCTGTACGCCGATCAGGTGCCGGGCCTGCAGATCGTCGGGCCCGACGGCACCTGGCAGGACGTCATGCCGGCGCCGGGCGCCCTGCTGGTCAACCTGGGTGACCTGCTCGCCCAGTGGACCAACGACCAGTGGCTCTCGACGCTGCACCGCGTGGTGCCGCCGCCGCGTCACGAGGACGGGCCGAGCCTGCGCCGCTCGGTCGCGTTCTTCCACGAGGGCAATTTCGACGCGCGGGTCGAGTGCCTGCCGACATGCGTGTCCGCCGACCGTCCCGCCCGCTACGAGCCCGTCCTGGCCGGCGACCACCTGCTCGCCAAGCTCATGGGCCCCCGGACGCTGACGGCGTCGGTGGCCGCGTCCACCGTGGCGGGACGCCTCCCGCACTGACGTCCGGCAGGTCGCTCCCGGCACCGACACATGCCGGGCTGGCACCATCGAGGGGTTACCGAGGAAAGGACGCCCCTCGTGGTCTCCCCCGCGCCGCCGCGCGCACTGCTGCTCGAAGACATCCATCCCGATGCGGCGGCGCTGCTACGCGCCGCCGGCTACGACGTCGAACAGCTCACCCGGGCGCTCGAGGGCGAGGAGCTCAGCCGCCGCCTCGCCGACGTCGACCTGCTCGGCATCCGGTCCAAGACGACCGTCACCGCCGAGGTGATGGCGGGAGCGTCGAAGCTGCAGAGCATCGGGGCCTTCTGCATCGGCACCAACCAGATCGACCTGGCCGCCGCTGCCGCCCACGGCGTGGTCGTCTTCAACGCGCCGTTCTCCAACACCCGCAGCGTCGTCGAGCTGGCCCTCTCGGAGATCATCGCGCTCACCCGGCGGCTCACGGTCAAGGACGCGCTCATGCACCGCGGCGTGTGGGACAAGTCCGCGAGCGGCAGCCACGAGATCCGCGGCCGCGTCCTCGGCATCGTCGGCTACGGCAACATCGGCAGCCAGCTCAGCGTGCTCGCCGAGTCGCTCGGCATGTCCGTGATCTTCTACGACACCGCCGACAAGCTCGCGCTCGGCAACGCCCGGCGCTGCTCCTCGCTCAACGAGGTGCTCGAGACAGCCGACATCGTCACGCTCCATGTCGACGGCCGGCCCGGCAACAGCGGCTTCTTCGGTGCCGACGAGTTCTCCCGGATGCGTGCCGGGAGCCTGTTCCTCAACCTCTCGCGCGGCTTCGTGGTCGACCACGGCGCGCTGCGCAAGGAGATCGAGAACGGCCGGCTCGCGGGCGCGGCGATCGACGTCTTCCCCGAGGAGCCGTCGGCCCGCGGCGAGGAGTTCGTCTCCGAGCTCCGCGGTCTGGAGAACGTCATCCTGACCCCGCACGTCGGTGGCTCGACGGAGGAGGCGCAGCAGGACATCGGCAACTTCGTCGCCGGCAAGCTCCGCGACTACCTGCAGGCCGGCGTCACGACGCTGTCGGTCAACCTGCCGCCGGTCGCCCTGCCCGCGGTGCGGGTGCCCGACGATGCGGCTCCTGTCAGCCGGCTGCTCTACCTGCACCGCAACGTGCCGGGCGTGCTCGCGACGGTGAACGGCCTGCTCGCCGAGCACTCCATGAACATCGTGGGGCAGCTGCTCGCGACCGCCGGTGACTACGGCTACGTGGTGACCGACGTCGCCGGCCCGCTCAGCGACGCCGCCTGCGCCCAGCTGCGTGAGCTTCCCGCCACCGTCCGGCTGCGGCTGCTGTGAGCCTCGCGATCGAGCCCGGGTACGACGTCGCCGCGTTGGCGGCCGCGCTCGCCGCTGTGGTCGGCGACAGCCAGGTGCTCACCGACCCCACGCTGACCAGCTCGTACGAGACCGACTGGACCGGACGCTTCGCCGGACGCGCCGCGCTCGTGGTGCGGCCCGCATCGACGGAGGAGGTCGTGGCCTGCCTGCTGGCGTGCGCCGCGGCGGGCGCGCCGGTGGTCGTGCAGGGCGGCAACACCGGCCTCGTCGGCGGCGGCGTACCCGATGCCGGCGGGGCGCAGGTGCTGCTGAGCCTCACCCGACTGAACGCGCTCGAGCCGATCGACATCGCCTCCGGCCAGGTGACCGTGGGCGCCGGCGTACGCCTGGCCGACCTGCAGGCCCACGCCCGCGCCGCTGGCCTCGACTTCGGGGTCGACCTCGCCGCCCGCGACAGCGCCACCGTCGGCGGGCTGATCGCGACGAACGCCGGCGGCATCCGCGTGCTGCGCTACGGCAGCATGCACGCCCAGCTGCTCGGGCTCGAGGTCGTGATGGCCGACGGCACGATCACCAGCCGGCTGGGCGGCCTGCCCAAGGACAACACCGGCTACGACCTCACCGCGCTGCTCACCGGCAGCGAGGGCACCCTCGGGGTGATCACCCGGGCCCGGCTGCGGCTGGTGCCGCGGGAGCCGGCCCGCGCCGTCGCGCTCGTCGCGGTCGCCGACACCGCAGCGGCGATCGCCCTGCTCGGCCATGTGCGCGGATACGTCGCGGCGTCACTGAGTGCCGCCGAGATCATGTACGCACCCGGCGTCGAGCTCGTACGCGCCGGTGCCGCCCTGCCGCCGCCGTTCGAGAGCTCCCCGTTCGGCGATCAGCAGGGCACGTATCTGGTGCTCGAGTGCGCCGCCCGCAACGACCCGACCGACGCGCTGCTCGAGGCGCTCTCCGAGGCACCCGAGGTGCTCGACGCCAACGTGGCCACGGCGGGCGACCCGGGCGGTCAGCGTGCGCTGTGGGCCTACCGCGAGGGCCACACCGAGGCCGTCAACGCCGCCGGGGTGCCGGTGAAGCTCGACGTCGCGGTGCCGCTCGGGCAGCTGCCCGCCTTCGTCGCGGAGCTCCCCGCCCTCATCGCGGCCGCCGCGCCGGATGCCCGCACCTACGTCTGGGGCCACCTCAACGAGGGAAACCTGCACGTCAACGTGGTCGGAGCGCTCGCGCACGCCGAGGCGGTCGAGGCGGTCGTGCTGCGCGCGGTCGCGGCCCGGCAGGGCACGATCAGCTCCGAGCACGGCATCGGCCGCGCCAAGACCGCGTGGCTGGAGCTCTCGCGTACCCCGTCCGAGATCGCGGTGATGTGCGCGGTCAAGGCGGCGCTCGACCCGGCGGGGATGCTCGGCCCGGGTGTGCTCTTCGCCGGGTGAGCCGGTTTCAGTCCGCGTCGCCGCCGGCCGACAGGTCGGACATGCGCTTTCGCCGCCGGCCCGTCCGTCTGCTGGGCACGCTCACGCTCGCCGCGTTCACCGCCGTCACCGCTGCGACGGCCTGCACCCCGGCCGTTGCGACGGCGAAGGCCCCCGTGACACGGAGCTTCGGCAAGGCCATCGAGGCGACGGTGCCCTATGAGTCCGCGGCGAAGAAATGCCTGCCGGCCGACGCGTACGACAAGCCCGGCCCGATCGCCCTGCGCGACCTGCTGGTCACCACCTACGGCCCGGCCGTCGGCGGCCGCACCGTCTACAACGGCATCACCCGCCCGTGCGACGGGACGGTCAGCGAGCACCACGAGGGCCGCGCGCTCGACTGGGGCATGGACTACCGCAACGTCACGATGCGGGCCGACGGCAAGGCCGTGCTCAGCTGGCTGTTCGCCACCGACGCCTACGGCAACCGCAACGCGATCGCCCGTCGGCTGGGGATCATGTACGTCATCTGGAACAAGCAGATCTACGGCAGCTGGTCGGGCTACACGGCTGAGCCCTACAGCTGCGGTACCGACCCGACCGCCTGCCACGTCGACCACATGCACTTCAGCTTCGACCGGCCCGGCGCCCGCGCGCAGACGTCCTTCTTCACCGGACGGGTTGTCGCCTCCTGACGCGCACGACATGGCAATGTGGTGAGGCCCGACGTCAGCGCGCCCGCGGTCGGCCACAGATCGGAGAACCCATGCTCATCGTCGCCGGCTCGTTCGACCTGGCTCCCGAGGACCGCGACGCGTTCGTGGCCAGCAAGCTCGACTCCATCGCCTCGACCCGCACCGAGGGCGGATGCCTCGAGTACGCGATGAGCGCCGACCCGGTCGACCCCACCCGCGTCCTGCTCTTCGAGCGCTGGGCCGACCAGGCGTCGTTCGACGCCCACATGGCGAGCCTCGCCTCCGGCCCGCGTGGCAACGGGCCGGCCCCCAAGGGCTTCTCGGTCGAGATCTACGACATCTCGGGCGTCCGCGCCTTCGGCTGAGCCGGGCCGCGCGGCCCGCCGCCGATCAGCTCAGATGAGTTCGCGGCGGCGCAGGCCGCGCCAGGCGATGGCCCAGTACAGGAGCATGCCGACGCCGAAGACGATCGGCAGGATGCCTCCGTACCAGGCCTCCTTGGTCAGCACGATCCCGATGCCGACGGCGAGCAGCAGCACCGCCAGCACGATGCTGAGGACCGCCAGCTTGCGCCGTATCGACCGCTGCTGGGCCGGACCTGCCATCGCCACCGCGCGTTCCTCCTCGAGCCGAGTCGACCATCCGACACCATGAAACCCAACCCCGGTGAGTATCCGGCACCCAGTCGCGGAAGGAGCGAGCAATGACGACACCGGCGACCCCGCAGCGCCCGTTCACCCTCACCTACTCGGGGGAGGGCATTCCCCCACAGGGGGTGCAGAGCGAGCAGTTGAGCCCGGCCGACCTGGATCGGCTGTGGCGCGTCGGCTTCGGCTTCTTCGGCATCCCGCCGTTCCTGCAGGCCGGGCCCGGGCCACGCCGTGACCTCACGCTCACGGCCCCGAACGGCACGCACACCGTGGCGTGGACCGGCTTCCCCCCGCCGCAGGTGGCGGAGCTCGTCGCCACCGTCGAGGAGCTCTCCCGGCGCTCCGGGTCCGGCGGCGCCGGGGTCGCGGGCGGCAGTGGCGGCAAGAGCCGCAAGGGGCTGTGGCTCGGGGTCGGGGCCGGGGCCCTGGTCGTCGCAGGCGTCGTCGTCGCGCTGATCTTCCTGCTCGGCGGCGGCAGCGACCCGAAGCCCGCCGTACCGTCCGCGCTGCAGGCGACGGCCGGCAAGGGCCAGGTCTCGCTGTCCTGGGCGGCCAGCAAGGATGCGACCCGCTACCAGGTCCTGCGCGACGACAAGCCCGTCGCGACCGTCACCACGACGAGCTACACCGACTCGCTGCCGAACGAGGACAGCTCCGACACCCACCGCTACGCGATCGTCGCGCTGTCGAAGAAGGACAAGGCGTCCGCACCCAGCGCCGTCGTCAGCAAGGCGCCCGAGCTGCGCGGCCTGAACGGCGCGGAGACGGCGTTCATCGCGAAGCTGCCCCGGGCGTTCACCGAAGTCGGCAGCTGCAAGCCGGAGCCGGCGATGGAGGTCGCGAACTCCGTCGACGTCGCCGTCCGGTGCGAGGTGTCCGACGCGGCCGTCACGTCCGGTACGGACAAGCCCAGCGGCGGCTTCGTGGCGTTCCACGCCATCAGCCGTGACGCGTACACACAGCTTTACAACAAGCAGATCAAGGGCCTGCAGCAGACCCGCTTCACGTGCGAGACGGGCCTGCCCGCGGCGGGCAACTGGCACAACAGCAAGCAGGTCGACCTCGGCAAGATCTGGTGCACGACGACCGGCAGCTCGGTCTCCGAGGGTGCCCCGCTGCTCGGCTGGACGACCCTGGACGCGAACGCCTTCATCGTCACGTACGGGTCCGACGGCGACGGTGCCGACGGCATCGAATCGTTGATCACCTTCTGGAACAAGACCCCGTACGTGTCGGTCACGCCCTGACCTTCTGACGCTGCCGGCGGGCCGGGCAGACCTTCTTCAGGAGGTCTGCCCGGCCCGTTCGCGTTCGAGGCGGTGCAGGAAGGGTTCGGCCGTCCAGGCGCCGTCCGGCTCGCCGGCCGCCTTGCTCTGCAGCCCGGCCACCAGCTCCGCGACGTACCAGTGCCGGAAGGCCCGGTGCTCGAAGGAGGACTCGAGGGTGAGCATCCGCGCGGCGCGGCAGTAGTCGTCCACACCGTCGAGCGCCGCGAGGTAGGCCTGCCCCGCGTCGGCGGCCGACAGCGGCAGCCGCAGCACGAGCTCCGTGTCGGGCTCCCCCCGGCGGCGGGCGTCGACGGCCTGCTGCTTGATGGAGGTGCGGACCTCGGAGAAGTTGCGCACCACCCGGGCGATGAGGGCGGTCAGGTCGGGCGGCACGATCGAGGTGCCGGTCGCCGACCCGCTCGACATCAGGGCGCACTCCCGGATGAGCGCGTCGATCTGGGCCTTGGCGTCGGTCAGCAGGTCGGTGGGCACCGGGCCGAGCGCCACCTCGTAGCGCGCGGCGTCGGTCTCCTCCGCGGGCGGTGGCGCCAGCGGCAGCAGATCGGCGGTCAGGGCCGCCTCGTCGGCGCCCGTCGCCACCAGCGCCAGGTCATCCGCCGGTCCGGCAGCCGTGGGGACCGAAGGCTCGTCGCCCTGCTGATCGAGCTGCAGCGTGGCCCAGATGATCTTGCCGCCGGGTGCGGGCGTCATGCCCCAGTCGCGGCTGAGCGCGGCGATCAGGGTCCAGCCTCGGCCGGTCATGACGTCGGTGCCGACCTGCTGGATGATCGGCATGTCGGCGGATCCGTCGCTGACCTGCAGCTTCACCCCGGACGACAGCCGGGTCAGCTTCATGCGCACGGGTGGGTACGCGTGCAGGGCGGCATTGGTGAGCAGCTCGCTCACGATCAGGCGGGCGTCGTCGGCGAGCTCGCCGAGCCCCCACGACTCCAGCTGCGTGACCACCATGCGCCGCGCCTCGGCGATCGACTCGGCGCTCGTCTCGATCCGCACCCCGGCGGCGTCCTCCACCAGACCCCCTGACCGCATCACACCCGACGTCACCCGACCGGCCGGTTCGTGCCGACATCGACCAGTTATCCCGAGTTGTGCCAGCGTAGCGAATCCGATCCCCCGGTCGCGCCCGGGGTCGACCGATCGGCGCCGGCGACCGTACGGTGCCGACATGAGCCCTGCGCCTCAGCAGGCCGGTACACCTGAGCTGCGAGCCGCACTGCCGCAGGAGCAGAGGGTCGACACACCGGTCGGCCCCGCTGCGATCAGCTGGGCGTCACCGGCCGACGATCCGGCCGGCGTGCTGCTGCTCGGGCACGGCGCCGGCGGCGGCATCACCGCTCCCGACCTCCTGACGGCAGCGCGGCTCGCCGGCGGGCTGGGCTACGCCGTGGGCCTCGTCGAACAGCCGTACCGGGTGGCCGGCCGCCGGGTCGCGGCCCCGGCCGCGCAGCTGGACGTCGCTTTCGCCGCCGTCATCGCGGCGGCTCGGGCCCGGCACCTCCTGCCGGTCGGCGACCCGCGCCCGCTGCTCCTCGGAGGGCGCAGCAGCGGCGCACGGGTGGCCTGCCGTACGGCGGTCCCCGCTCACGCTGCCGGCGTGCTCGCGCTCGCCTTCCCCCTGCAGCCGGTACGCCGCTCGGGGCTCCCGGCGCCGAGCCGGCTGCCCGAGCTGCTCGCTGCCGGGGTGCCCGTGCTGGTGGTGCAGGGCGAGCGCGACGCGTTCGGGTCCGACGCCGACCTCCGCACGGCGCTGGAGGCCGCCGACCCGGACAGCCCGGAGGCGCAGGTGGTCACCGCTGCGGGCGCCGACCACGCCCTGCGCAAAGGCGTGCCGTGGCCGAAGATCAGCGAATGGCTCGCGGGCTTCCTACGATGAACGCATGCCACCGCGTAGCAGCGCCCGCTCCACCGCCGCCAAGGGTCCGGCCGCGCTGACCGATGCCGACGTCGCGCTGCTCCAGGAGCGGCTCGAGACGGGCAAGCGGCCGCGAGTGATGCTGCTGGTCGACACGGCGCTGGGTGCTGCGGGCACGTCGGCCGCCGTGGTCGGCTTCGGCGACCCGGCCGACGGCGAGTACATCTCGGTGCGGCTGCGTGACGACGTGGTGCCGTTCGCCCCGACGGAGCTGACCATGCCGACCCGCGCGCGTCCGTCCGCCCGGGCCGCCGCGGAGGCCGGCGTCGAGGCTCCCGCTGCCCTTCCCCTGGACACCCCCGCACCGCAGCCGGCCGTCAAGCCGGCGGACAAGGCGCCGGTCAAGCCGCCCGCGCGCCTCGTCGCCGTCCCCGACGTCCCCGCCGAGCCGAAGCCGGCTCCGCCCGCTGCGCCGCCCGCCCCGGCGCCCGCGGCCGCTGTTAAGACCGCACCCAAGAAGTCCGCACGCGGACGCGGGGGCTCGCTCGCCGTCACCTTGCGCTTCACCGGCGACGCCTGGACGTACGAGACCAGCCGTTCGGGCAAGCGCAGCTCGGCGCGTCCGCTGAACCTCGCCGCCGTACGCGCCTTCGCCGACCGGCTCGACGATCCCACGCTGCGCCGTGACCTGCAGGCGGCGATCGACGTCTGCCGCCAGCAGGTGCAGACCCGGGCGCAGGTGTTGCGCGCGGAGCTCGAGCAGGTGGAAGTGCAGCTGGCCGAGCTCGACGAGTGACGTCGAGCCCGGCCAGGCTGGTGGAGCGGGGTGCAGCTACTGCGCGAGCAGCTGCCCGAGCCGCGTGAGCTGGCGGGTGCCGCTGCCCAGGCTGAGCTCGAGGTGCTTGGCCCATACGTAGTAGCGGTGCAGCGGGTACTCGCGGTCGGCACCCATGCCACCGTGCAGGTGCTGGGACGCCCGGGCGACGCGTTGCCCGGCCTCGGCGGCGAAGTACTTCGCGACCGCGACCTCACGCTCGGCCGGGATCTGCTCCGCCAGCTGCCAGTTGGCCTGCAGCGCGGTCAGCCGGATGGCCTGGGTGTCGATGAAGGCGTCCGCCGCACGCTGTCCGACCGCCTGGAACAGGGCGATCGAGTGGCCGAACTGCTCACGGGTGCGGGTGTACTCCGCGGTCAGGCGTACGGCCTCGGCCGAGACGCCGACCTGTGCGGTGAACAGCGCCGCCTGCGCGAGCTCGATCAGCTCGGCGAGGATGCTGCCGTCGGCGGAGCCGATGAGCGCCTCCTCGCTGACCCGGACCCCGGACAGCGTGAGGGTCGACTCCGGCGCGTACGTGATCGTCGGCTGCTCGTCGCGGCTGAGGCCCGACACGGCGGCCGGCACCAGGAAGACGCCGGCCTCGCTGTCGGAGATCTGCGCCGACACCAGGAACGCGTCGGCGTACAGGCCGACCGGGACGCAGATCTTCTTGCCCTCGAGCACCCAGCCGTCGCCGTCACGGCGGGCGGTGGTGCTCGGGGCGTACGGGTCACCCAGCGTCTCGACCAGGGCGATCGTGACGATCTTGGAGCCGGACGCGACCTCGGACAACAGGCTGGCGACGGCGTCGACCTTGGCGGCGTGGCGGCTGAGGACGGTGACCGCGGGGAGCAGCGGGATGAGCGGCACCGGTGCGACCGTGCGGCCGACTTGCTCCAGCACCTGCGCGGCGTCGAGCCAGCCGAGGCCGAGCCCGCCGTTCTCCTCGGGGATGGTCACGCCGAGCAGACCCGCCTCGGCGAGGGCCGACCAGAGCTTGCGGTCGAAACCGGGCTCAGAGCTGGCCTCGACCTCGCGGAGGCGCTCCTGGGTGAGGGTGTCGGTGAGCAGGCGAGCGGCGAGATCGCGGATCTCGACCTGCTCGTCGGAAAGGGAAAAGTCCATCGTGAAGAATCTCCAGTTTCAGGAACGGCCGGGAAGTCGGGGGGAAGCGCTCAGCGCTTCGCGAGCGGCATGCCGAGTCCGAAGGCGGCGATGAGGTCACGCTGCACCTCGTTCACGCCGCCGCCGAACGTCAGGATGAAGACGCCGCGGTACATCGACTCCAGCCGGCTGGCCAGCACCGAGGCGGGCGACCCGTGCTTGAGGTAGGCCGGCTCGCCGATGACCTCCATCAGCAGGCGCACCGCGTCGAGGTAGTGCTCGGTACCGAAGACCTTGGTGGTGCTCGCGTCGGAGACGTCGACGACGTCCTGCGTGGCCGACCAGGCGACCTTCCAGTTGATCAGGCGCAGGAACTCGAAGCCCGCGTACGCCTTGGCCAGGTTGGTCTGCACCCACGGCTGGTCGATGACCCGGCGCCCGTCGGGCAGCTTGGTGTCCTTGGACCACTGCACGACCTCGTGCAGCATCTTGTCGACCATGCCGGGACTGCAGAGCGAGACCCGCTCGGCGTTGAGCTGGCCGGTGATGAGCCGCCAGCCGTTGTTCTCGCCGCCGACCAGGTTGGCCGCCGGCACCCGCACGTCGTCGTAGTGGACGGCGAAGATGTCGCTCTCGCCCAGGAGGTGCAGAGGCGTGAGGCTGATGCCGGGCGAGTCCATCGGCACGAGGATGATCGACAGACCGCGGTGCTTCTTGACGTCGGGGTCGGTGCGTACCGCGAGCCAGCAGTAGTCGGAGGTGGCGGCGAGGCTGGTCCAGAGCTTGCTGCCGTTGATGACGTAGTCGTCACCGTCGCGGACGGCCCGGGTGCGCAGGCTCGCGAGGTCGGTGCCGGCACCGGGCTCGCTGTAGCCGATGCAGAAGTGCATCTCGCCGGCGAGGATCTTCGGCAGGAAGAAGTTCTTCTGCTCCTCGGTGCCGTGCTGCATGATCGTCGGGCCGACGGTGTTGATCGTCAGCATCGGCACGGGGGCACCGGCGCGCATCGTCTCGTCGAAGAAGATGAACTGCTCGATCGCCGTCTTCGCGTGGCCGCCGTACTCCTTGGGCCATCCGACGCCCAGCCAGCCGTCAGCACCCATCTGCTTGACGACCCGGCGCATCACCGGACCCTGGCTGTCGAGCCGCAGGCCCTCCCGCGTCTCCGGGTCCAGGAGCTTCGCGTAGTAGTCGCGAAGCTCCGTGCGCATCGCCTCTTGCTCGTCCGTGTATGCCAGCCGCATTCCCGCATTGTTACCCCAAGCACGGTGGCGGCGCCCGACCGGGTCCCGAAATGAGGACGGCGCGACCAATTCGGTCAGTCGGCCGACCAGACGTCCTCGAAGGTGAAGAAGCCCGACGGGTCGTGGCGGCCGAAGGTGCCGTGCTCGAAGACGCCGGCGCCGGCCACCTTGATGCCGTCCGATCCGGTGAAGGTGGCGCTCGCGACGTGGTCCAGCACGCCGTGCGGGATGCGCGCGGCGACATCGGGCTCGCCGTGGTCGTACACGACGGCGTCGACCCAGTCCGCGCCCATGAAGACGCCGTGGCGCCACGGGTCGGAGAGCTGATCGCCCGCCTGGTCACCGGTGCGCAGGTCGATGGCGGCCGTGCCGTAGCCGGCGCCGAGATGCAGGGGCAGGAAGCCGCGCGTCTCGACCTCGACCGTGACCGGCCGCCGGCCGCGCTGCATGAGGTGCAGGACCGCCGACTCCGGGTGCCGGGTGCCCGGCCGGTAGCGGATCTCGACGTCGGGCCATCCGAGCTGCTCGGGAGGCCGGCCGGTCTCGGCGGGCCAGGTGCGCACGGCCTCGTTGAGCACGCGGGTGCCGTCGGGCAGCTCCTGCACGATGACGATCACGGAGAAGTCGGTGAAGCGCAGGGGCGCCCAGATGTGCCAGTGCCCTTCCATCCCGTTCGCGGGCAGGCCGCCGGGCGAGTCGGACGCGTTGCGCGCCAGCACCTCACCGGCCGCCGGGATCCCCCACGAGCGGTCGCGGGCGCCGACCCAGGAATCCTCGTCGACCCGGGTCTCCACCCCGTCGGCCACGACGACCCCGGACCAGCCGCCGGTCTGGATGAAGCGCTGGGCGTTCAGAACGGTCTGGAAGCCGCTTCGGGTGAGGTGGCGCGGCTCGTCGTGCGCGGCCATGGCGCCCTCGAAGGTGAGGTCGCAGGCGAGTCCGAGGCCGGCGTCCTCGCAGACGAGACGAAGCGTGTGCAGCGGCCGCACGACCTCGAGGCGGATGGGCCCGACCTGCTGGCGCATCCGGTCGTCGCCGAGGGCCGCGGAGGCGCGGACCACCCGCTGCCGCGAGCCGTCCCGGAAGCTCACGTAACCGTCGATGACCCCGAGGTGCGGATACACGCCGAGGCCGGCGATCAGCTGCCGCTGCCCGCTGCGCTCGTAGCAGTGCAGGATGCAGCGGTCGTAGACGTTGCGGTCACTCGCCCCGAAGTACGCCATCGACACAGGTGCCTGGTGGATGGGGTATTCGTCGAGAGGGACGGGCACCCGCCGCAGCGTACGCGGCAGGTCCCGCCCCCCCTGGGTGCACGAACCCGACGGGCTGAGCCGTCAGGCGTCGGTGGGCTGGCCGAGCCGGCCGGCCTGGTAGTCCTCGAAGGCCTGCAGCACCTCGGCGCGGGTGTTCATGACGAACGGGCCGCTCCACGCGACGGGCTCGCGGATCGGCCGGCCGCCGAGCACCAGGACGTCGAGCGTGCCCTCGCTGCCGGCGTCGGCACCCTGCCGGGCGTCGGCGCGGGCGGAGATGACGTCGCCCTTGCCCAGCACGGCGAGCTGACCCGTACGCACCGGACGACCGGCGACGCTGCCGGCTCCGGCCAGCGTGTAGACCAGCGCGTTGTAGTCCTTCGGCCACGGCAGCACCAGCTCGGCGCCGGGCGCGAGGGTGGCGTGCACGAGGGCCATCGGCGTGGTGGTCGAACCCGGGCCGGTAACGCCGGCGACGTCACCAGCGATCACCCGTACGAGCGCGCCCGCGTCGGCCGAGGCCCGCAGGCCCACCGACTCGGCACGCAGGTCCTGGTACTTCGGCGGCGTCCACTTCGCGGCACGCGGCAGGTTGACCCAGAGCTGGAAGCCGTGGAACAGGCCGCCGCTGGCGACCAGCTCCTCCGGCGGGGTCTCGATGTGCAGGATGCCCGAGCCGGCGGTCATCCACTGGGTGTCGCCGTTGGTGATCAGGCCGCCACCCCCGTGGCTGTCCTGGTGACGCATGGCGCCGTCGAGCATGTAGGTGACGGTCTCGAACCCGCGGTGCGGGTGCCACGGCGTGCCCTTGGGCGCACCGGGCGCGTAGTCGACCTCACCCATCTGGTCCAGGTGCACGAACGGGTCGAGCAGCGCGAGGTCGACGCCGGCGAACGCCCGGCGCACCGGGAAGCCCTCCCCCTCGACCCCGGACGGGGCGTCGGTGATGCCCTTGACGGGGCGCACGATCCCGCCGTCGGTCAGGACGGGGACGCGCTCCAGGACGGTCAGGTCGGGAATGGTGACTGCTGGCATGGCGGCCTCCTTCATCGCCGGGCATCGCTCTGACGCCCCGCTGGGTCCGATCGGCCCTTTCGAGCCGGCCACGCACCAGAACATCGTTGCACGCGCAACTATTTCCTGTCGACCTGCCGGGCCAGGCCACCACCGTGACACGCTGACGCCATGCCGCATTGGACGCTCACGGACATGCCGTCGCTGGACGGCCGCTCGGCCGTCGTCACCGGCGCCAACAGCGGCCTGGGCTACCGCACGGCGGTGGAGCTCGCCCGGCGGGGAGCGGCGGTCGTGCTGGCCTGCCGCGACGCCGGGCGCGGAGCCGATGCGCTCCTGCGGCTGACCGACGAGGTGCCGGACGCCCGGGAGCGGACCGAGGTGCGCGCCCTGGACCTCACGAGCCTCGCGTCGGTCGAGGAGTTCGCCGCCGGGCTGGTCGGGCCGCTCGACATCCTGGTCAACAACGCCGGCCTCATGGGCATCCCCCGGCGCACCACCGTCGACGGCTTCGAGATGCAGCTGGGGGTCAACCATCTCGGCCACTTCGCGCTCACCGGGCGGCTGCTCCCCCGCCTGCTGGAGCGCGGCGCCCGCGTGGTCACCGTCAGCAGCGACCTGCACCGGGTCGGCCGGATCAACTTCGCCGATCTGCAGGCCGAGAAGCGCTACAACGCCTGGACGGCGTACGGGCAGGCCAAGCTCGCGAACCTGCTCTTCGCCGGCGAGCTCGGCCGGCGCGCCGACCTGGCCGACGCCCCGATCACCAGCGTCGCCGCCCATCCCGGTTACGCGTCCACCAACCTGCAGGCGAGCGGGCCGCGGATGCGCGGCAGCCGCTTCGGTGAGCTGCTGGCCTCGGCCGGCAACCGGGTCTTCGCGCAGTCCGACGCCGACGGCGCCATCCCGCTGCTGTACGCCGCCACCGGATCCGACATCCTCAACGGCCTCTACCTCGGCCCGGACGGACCGCTGATCATGCGCGGCAAGGGAGCCAAGGCGGTCGCCCCCGCACGCAAGGCGCTCGACTGGGCGACGGCCAAGCGGCTCTGGGACGTCTCGGTCGACCTCACCGGCGTCGACTACGCCGCCCTGCGCCCCGCGTAGCGCTCGAGGGAACTTCTAGGCGCGCTCGGCCGGCGGGCGGCGGGGCCAGACCCGGCGCAGCCGCGACGACTGCCCGGCGACGGCGAGCAGCCGCCGTTCGTCGTCGAACATGCGGGCCGACAGCTGCGCCACCTTGCCGGCGACCGCCTCGACCGTGACGTCCAGCAGCACCCATCCGCTGTCGCCCGGCTGCGGCAGCCGGGCGGCCCGGATGCTGTTGTCGAGGCTGGTGCCGAAGGTCTGGACGCCCAGCGCCTCGGTGATCCCGCCCGGCGCCATGTCGGCCAGCACGGCGAGCGCGGCCAGGTCGGGCGCGACGCCGGAGCGCAGCCGCATCCACATCATGGAGCGTCCGGTGCCGGGTCGTCCGTCCAGTGCGGGCAGCGACATGCCGGGCAGCGACCGCTGCTCGATGCTCCGGATGATGCCGTGTCCCCACTCGGCCGGCAGCAGGTGCTCGCGGCAGTCCATCGGGTCCGGCACCTCGGGCGCCGTCGCGAACTGCAGGTCGTGCTGCCCGCCGCCGCCGCCGAAGGTGCCGATCGCCATCAGCGCCGGGCGGCCGTCGACCGTCCACACCGCGTTCGCCTGGGTGAGCGCGACGCCCTCGCCGCCGATGCTGATCTCCATGCGTACGCGCTCACCGGCCCGGATGGGGATGAGGTACTGCACCGTGCCCCAGACGCAGCGTCGCCCCGCGACCTGCTCGCCGCCGGCGACGAACGCCGACAGCCCGACCCCGCCCCACAGGGTGCCGCCCGAGTTGAGCAGGTCCTCGGTGACCGTGAACTCGAACGCGGTGTCGGTGCCGGGCACCCGGCTCAGGCCGAGGAAGTCGGCGGTGGTCAGTCCAGGACCGTTCATGGCGCATCACTGTGCCAGTGGCACGCTTGGGCTGTTCGTGGCGCGGCCCGCTGCCGATGGTGACGGGACGGGCGCGGGACCGGTGAGGGCGGGGGGACGACAGTGACGGCGACAGCTGCTGCCGAGATCAAGGTCGAGGTCGGCGGCGGAGACATCACGAACGTGCCGGTGGCGTGGATGTTCCTCACGATCCTGCTGACGTTCGTGATCGCCCGTACGGTGACGCGCTACATCCGGCACTCGGCCAGCAAGCCGCACGCCGACGACGGGACGCCCGGTCGCGGCCTGATCGGCGACATCAGCCTCGGCGGCGTGCACATCCACCACCAGGTCTTCGGGATCTTCATCATGGTGCTGGCCGGCATGATCCTGGTGTCGGCGCAGCCGGACGGCGGGGCGCTGTGCGTCGTCGCCGGGCTCTTCGGGGTGGGCGTCGGGCTGGTCTTCGACGAGTTCGCGTTGTGGCTGCACCTCAAGGACGTCTACTGGTCCGACGAGGGCCGGCACTCGGTCGACGCCATCTTCTGCGTCCTCGCCATATCCGGCGTGCTGATCGGCGGGGCCAACCTGGTCAGCGGCCGCCCCGGCTCGGGCTCGTGGTGGGCGTCGGTGGCGAGCCTGGCCGTCATCCTGGTCATCGCGGTCATCTGCGCCCTCAAGGGCAAGCTGATCACGGCCGTCATCGGCATCCTCATCCAGCCGGTCGCCATCATCGGCGCGATCCGCCTGGCCAAGCCGGCCTCGGGCTGGGCCCGCCGGCGCTACACGACCCGGCCGAAGCGGATGGCCCGGGCGCAGAAGCGTTTCGGGCCCGCGTACGAGCGCCGGTGGAACCGGGTGAAGGACTTCATCGGCGGCGCCCCCACGGCGATGACGGGGATGTCGAACGACCGTGCCGCTTCCCCTGGGGAGAATGCCGCCGAGCCGGCCACGACGCCTCGCCGCGCGGCCGCACCGCACCCACCGGCCGCCTTCACCCAGCTCCCGCTGCCGCTCGACGAGTCCTGAGCACCGGGCCCGGCGGGACTACTCGATCCGGCTGATCGTCCGGCGCAGCGCCCGGGCCGCCCCGCGCATGAGCAGGATGGAACCGGCGGCGAGGCCGAAGAAGCCGAGCAGCCAGAGCGAGGTCTGCACGCGGTTGCTGGCCGTCCCGGAGGCGGCGAAGAGCAGCAGGGCCGACCCGAGTACGCCGAAGCCGCCGATCGCCGTCAGCACCGCCCGGTCGACCCAGCCGTCGACCACGACGCGGTCACCGCCCGCGTAGCGCTCGGTGCGGACCGTCAGCCGGCCGGAGCGCAGCTGGTTGGCCAGCGTCTCGGCGTGCTCGGGCAGGGTCCGCAGCGAAGGCAGCGTGCGCAGCGCCTCCCGCTGCAGGATCTCCTGCGGTGTACCGATGAGCCGGTCGCGGTCGCTCATGGCGAGCTCTTTGCTCTGCTCGCCCAGGTTGAACGTCGGCTCCAGCTGCTTGAGCGTGCCCTCGAGCGTCAACAGGGCACGGGCCAGCAGCGTCATCGACGCCGGCGGGCGCATCTCGTGCCGCTCCATGATCTGCAGGACGTTCGTGATGAGCCGGGGATCGACGCCCCCGGAGTCGAGCTGTCCCAGGGCACCCGCGAGGTCGGCCTCGAGTGCACGCAGATCCGCCGCGGCACCGGTGTTGCCGGCGAGGTCACGAGCGGCCCGGGCCAGCATGCTCGGGTCGTTGGCGGCCACCCCGATGGCGATGCCGCGGAGCCCGTCGAGCGCGACCCCGTCGAGCCGGCCCACCGAGCCGAAGTCCAGCAGCCAGATGGTGCCCTCGGTGTCGATCAGCATGTTCCCGGGGTGCGGGTCGGCGTGGTAGAGCCCGTCCTCGAGGATCTGTCCGAGGAACGACGACAGGACGCGCCGGGCGAGCTCGGCGCGCGGTACGGGCGAGGCGGCGAGCGCCTCGGGGTCCGAGATCGGCCGCGCGACGACCTCCTCCATGACGAGGACGCGCTGGGTGGAGAGCGTGACGTGCACGGCGGGGATCGCGATGCCCACGTCCTTGGCCCGGCGCTCCCGCAGCTTCATGCCGACGGCTGCCTCGGTCAGGTAGTTGAGCTCCTCGGTGACTCCGCCGATCAGCTCCTCCGCCAGCGAGCCGAGATGGATGGACCGGGCCCCTTCGACGCGACGCTCGAGCTGTCGGGACGCCAGACGCAGCACCGCGGCGTCACGCGCGACGATGTCGCCGATTCCGGGTCGCTGGACCTTGACGACGACGCGCGTGCCGTCGTGCAGCGTCGCGCGATGCGTCTGCCCGATCGAGGCGGCGGCGAGCGGCTCCCACTCGAAGGTCGCGAACGCCTGCTCGGCCGGCTCGCCCAGCTCGTCCTCCAGGACCGCGCGCACGCCTTCCGGCCCGATCGGCCGGACGTCGGAGCGCAGGTTGCTCAACTCGTTGGTGAGGGCGACGGGAAGGATGTCGCTGCGCGTGGAGGCGATCTGGCCGAATTTCACCAGCATGCCGCCCGATTCCTCGAGGACGTTGCGCAGCCGGCGCGACAGGTCCGGCGAGCCGAGGGCGGACCGCGAGGCGAAGCGCCAGTGCAGCATGTTCTCGCGGCGGGCGTTGTTGACCACCTCGCGCATGCGCCCGTACGGGGCGAGCGCGCGCCGCGCGGTCTTGAACGGGTGCAGCCAGCGCCGGCGACGACGCCCGCGCGGGCGCACCGGCCCGGTCCGCGTGAGCATGTCGATGCCGATGGCGATCGGCATGGCCGCCAGCACGCCGAAGGCGATCGTCGAGCCCACGAAGGCGACCCAGCCGCCGAAGGTGTGGATGTCGACCTCGAAGCCGTCATTCTTGTCGGCCCCGATGACGAGCGACGTGGCCAGCACCCCGCCGAGCCAGCCGACCGCGCCGGCCAGCGCACCTCGCCACCGGCCGAGGCGGACGCCGAGTATGCGGCCGGTCAGCTTGCCCACGGTGACGACGAACAGGACGAGCAGCAGCACCGTCAGGGCGATTCTCATTGCGGGCCTTTCGAGGCGGTCGACCGAACGCAGGCGGGGGACGTACGGGCGGGGCGGGCCCGGCTCCCAGCGTGATCATCGGGCCTGCACCTGCCGGATTGCTATCGGCACGCCCGACGCGGAAGACAGCGGCGGTGATCCGGCCCCCGCACGTAGCGTCGGGCGGGTGACGAGCCGCAGCGCGGCGGTCCTGCTCGACCGCGACGATCCACTGGCGTATCTGCTTGACCGGTTCACGATCGACGACCCCGACCTGCTCTACCTCGACGGCAACTCGCTGGGCCGGCTTCCCTCCGAGACGGCCGTCCGCTTGCAGCGTGCGATCACCGCCGAATGGGGCGGCGAGCTGATCGGCGGCTGGACGCGCTGGATCGACGAGCCCACCCGCGTCGGCGACGTCCTCGCCGATCAGGTGCTCGGCGCCCGGCCCGGCGAGGTGCTGGTCGGCGACTCGACCACGGTCAACCTCTTCAAGCTGGCCGACGCGGCCGCCCGCCTGGCCCGCGCCGAGGACCCCGCCCGGCAGACCCTGCTGACTACGGCCGGCAACTTCCCGACCGACCGCTTCGTGCTCGCCGGCCTCGCCGAGAACGCCGGCTTCGACCTGCGGCTGCTGCCCGAGCAGGGGCCCGCCGAGGTGCTGGCCGCCCTGGACCGCGAGCTCGGCCCGACCACGGCCCTGCTCTGCCTGTCGCACGTCGATTACGCAACCGGCGCCCGCCACGACCTGGCCGCGGTCACCGCCCTCGCCGCCCGCAGCGGCGTACGCGTGCTGTGGGACCTGTCGCACTCGGCAGGCTCGGTGCCGGTCGACCTGGCGGATTGCGGCGCGGAGCTCGCGGTCGGCTGCACGTACAAGTACCTGAACGCCGGCCCCGGCGCGCCCGCCTACCTGTACGTACGGCGTGAGCTGCAGGCCCGGCTGCGGTCACCGATCTGGGGCTGGTTCGCCCAGGACGACCAGTTCGGCATGGGCAGCGCGTACGACCCGGCCCCCGGCATCCGGCGCTTCGCGGCCGGCACTCCCCCGGTGCTCGGGCTGCCCGCGGTGGAGATCGGCGCCCGGCTGATCGGCGAGGCGGGCCTGCCGGCACTCGCCGCGAAGGGCGCCGCGCTGACCGGTCTGATCATCACGCTGGCCGACGCGTGGCTGACCCCGCTGGGCTTTCGCGTGGCCACCCCCCGCCACCCGGCGGAGCGCGGCGCACACGTCAACCTCGCCCACCCCGAGGCCCGCCGGATCTGCCGGGCACTCATCGACGCCAAGGTGGTGCCGGACTTCCGCGCCGCTCCCGACGGCTCGGGCACCATCCGGCTCGGGCCGGCCCCGCTCTACACGCGCCACGTCGACGTCTGGGACGCGATGGCGCGACTCCGCGAGCTCGTGCGGTCCGACCGCCATCTCGCCTACGACACCGACCAGGGGCGTGTCACCTGAGGGCTACGGCGTGCGACGCAGCGCGGTGACGTAGAACTGAGGCATGCGCGGCGACGGTGACGGCTGGGTGACCTGCACCGAAGGTCATCATCATTGGGGCCGCTACGGCGCCGCCGGCCTGCTGCTGCGCCACTTCCCGGCCACCGGCGCGCCGCTCGTCCTGCTCCAGCACCGCGCCGTCTGGAGCCACCACGGCGACACCTGGGGGCTGCCGGGCGGGGCCCGTGACAGCCACGAAAGCCCCGAGGCCGCCGCGCTGCGCGAGGCGGTCGAGGAGTCCGGCGTCGACGTCTCGCAGGTGTCGGTGACCGCCGAGTGGATCGACGACCACGGCGGCTGGACCTACACGACCGTGCTGGCCAGCGCCTCGAGCGAGCTCGAGGTCAGCCCCGTCACCCGCGAGAGCATCGCGCTGCGCTGGGTGCCGCAACCCGACGTCGACGCGCTGCCGCTGCACCCGGGCTTCGCCCTGACCTGGCCGACGGTCGCGAAGCTCTGACCTCCGGCAGCCGGCGCTCAGACGCCGCTGCTGCGGGCCGCCCGCCACTCGTTGAAGCGGCTGGCCGCCCGGCCGATCAGCACGACGAGCACCGGCACCACGATGAGCAGCCAGCCGTGGCGTGACACGACGAACGCCAGCACGATGAGCGCGGCGCCGAGCGACACCGCGGTGACCAGCTGCCCGACCCGGTGGCTGCGACCCGGCCCCGACTGCGAGCCGAGGAAGCGCCGCCAGCCGGCGCTCGGCACGATGATCAGCGCCGCGCCGAGCGCGAAGAGGATCGCGACGATCAGCCATTTGATGCTGATCAGGACCAGCCAGCCGATGAGGCCGGCCACGGCGACGAGCAGGACCGGTGCCGCGATCGAGGCGAACACCGAACGCTGCGAGCCGCTGCGGCCCGCCGGCCGCCACGTCGATTGGGGGCTCATGCCTCGATGGTGCCCCGCGGGCGGCCGGATCAGGCCGTCCGCGCGCCGTTTCCTGTCGATTTGGCGGCAAAGACACGGGTTGATCCCAGCCGGCTTCCGGGGTCGCGCACACAGGATGCGTCCGTCCCGGTAGCGTTGGCGAACGTGACCGAGCCCTCGACTGTTGCTTCGAACCCGTTCGGGCGGGTCGACTCCGAGGGCACCGTCTACGTGACCACGCCAGAAGGCGAGCGCGCGGTCGGTTCGTGGCTCGCCGGAGCGCCCGAGGACGGGCTCGCCTACTTCGCCCGCAAGTACGAGGACCTGGCTGCCGAGGTGGCCATCCTCGAGAAGCGCGTGGGCTCCGACCCCACCCGTGCAGCGACGTCCGCCGCCCGGGTGCGCGGCGAGCTGGCGACGGCCGCTGTGGTCGGTGACCTGGCGGCGCTCGACACCCGGCTCGCGGCGATCACCGAGGCCGCCGACGCCCGCCAGGGCGAGGTCGCCGAGGCGAAGGCCGCCGCCCGTGTCGAGGCGGTCGCCGAGAAGGAAGCGCTCATCACCGAGGCCGAGACGCTGGCCGAGGGCAAGGACTGGCGGCACGCCGACGAGCAGATGCGAGCGCTCGTCGACCGATGGAAGGCGCTGGCCCGACTCGACCGCAAGACCGACGACGCGTTGTGGTCACGTCTGGCGGCAGCGCGCAGCGCCGTGCAGCGCCGTCGCCGGGCACACTTCGCTGAGCTCGAGGACAAGCGCCGCGGTGCGCAGACCCGCAAGGCGGAGCTCGTCGCCGAGGCCGAGAAGCTCGCGACCTCGACCGCGTGGGGTCCGACCAGCGGCCGCTTCCGCGAGCTGATGACCGAGTGGAAGGCCGCCGGTGGTGCCCCCAAGGGCGCCGAGGCCGAGCTGTGGGGCCGGTTCCGGGCCGCCCAGGACGCGTTCTTCGCGGCCCGCACCGAGTCGCGGACGGCGCGTGACGCCGAGCTCCGGGCGGCCCTGACCGTCCGCGAGGAGCTCGTGGCCGAGGCCGAGTCGCTCGACGCGACCTCCGACCTCGCCGGGGCACGCAAGCGGCTGCGCGACATCCAGCGGCGCTACGACGGCCTCGAAGCCGTACCGCGTGACGCGTCGGCCGCGCTCGACCGCCGGCTGCAGACCGTCGAGGAGCGCGTACGCGGCTCCGAGTCCTCGCGGCAGCGCGGTCCCGACCCGACCGAGAATCCGCTGGTGGTGCGGCTCAACGAGTCGATCGCCAAGCTGGAGAAGCGCATCGCCCGCGCGGAGGCGAGCGGTGACGCGAAGCTGCTCGCCCAGTCGCAGGCCGCGCTCGAGACGCAGCGCGGCTGGCTCGCCCAGGCCACCGGCCGCAGCTAGACCACCACGCGCAGGATCTCCTCGATCGAGGTCAGGCCCTGCAGCACCTTCTGCAGGCCGTCGTGGCGCAGCGTCGTCATCCCGTCGGCGCGGGCGGCCTGCCCGACCGCGTCGGCCGAGGCCCGCGCGACCGCCAGGCGTTCGATCTCCTCGGTGACCGGCATGACCTCGTGCAGCGCCAGCCGGCCCTTGTAGCCGGTCTTCGAGCAGGCGGAGCAGCCCACGGCCCGGTAGATGGTGGGCAGGTCGTCGTGCGGCCAGTCCCAGCGCGAGGCCGTCAGCGTGGCGCGTGACGGCACGTACGCCTCCCGGCACTTGACGCACAGGCGCCGGGCGAGCCGCTGGGCGAGGATGCAGTCCAGCGCCGAGCCGACGAGGAACGGCTCGATGCCCATCTCGATCAGCCGGTTCACCGCGCTGGGAGCGTCGTTGGTGTGCAGCGTGGAGAGCACGAGGTGGCCGGTGAGCGCCGCCTCGATGGCGATCTGGGCGGTCTCGTGGTCACGGATCTCGCCGAGCAGCACGATGTCGGGATCCGAGCGCAGGATGCTCCGCAGCGCCCGGGCGAACGTGAGGCCGGCCTTGGGGTTGGCCTGCACCTGGTTGATGCCGGGGATGCGGTACTCGACCGGGTCCTCGACGGTGATGACGTTGACCTCGGGCCGGCTCACCAGGTTGAGCGTCGCGTACAGGGTGGTGGACTTGCCGGAGCCGGTCGGTCCCGTGACCAGCAGCATGCCGTACGGCTTGGTGTACGACTCCCGCCAGCGCTCGAAGTTCGCCTCCTGGAAGCCCAGGTCGGACAGCTTGAGCATGGCGTTGGAGTTGTCCAGGATCCGCATGACGACCTTCTCGCCCCACACCACGGGCAGGGTCGCGACGCGCAGGTCGATCTTCTTGCCCTGCACCGCCACGGAGAGCCGGCCGTCCTGGGGCACCCGGCGCTCGGCGATGTCGAGGTCGGCCATGATCTTCAGTCGGCTGATCACGCCGGCCTGGATGGAGCGGGGCGAGCGCATGATGTCGTGCAGCACGCCGTCGATGCGGAAGCGCACCCGCAGGTCGCGCTCCCCCGGCTCGATGTGGATGTCGGACGCCCGGTCGGTGATGGCCTGCGTGATGAGCAGGTTGACGAACTTGACGATGGGCGCGTCGTCGACGATCTCCTTGACCCGGGCGAGGTCGTCCTCCTCCTCGCCCTCCAGCGTCTGGGTCAGCTCGTCGAGTGCCTCGTCGCTGCGGTGGAAGCGGTCGATGGCCGCCAGCAGGTCGGCCTTGGTGGCCACCACCGGTTTGACGTCGCGGCCGGTCAGCGAGCGGATGTCGTCGACGGCGAAGACGTTCGCGGGGTCGGCCATGGCGACGAGCAGCCGGCCGTCCTCGTAGCCGATCGGCAGGGCGAGGTGCCGGCGTGCGACCTGCGGGGCGACGCTCGCGACCGCGCTGCCGTCGACCGGGTACTCGGACAGGTCGACGAAGGTCAGCCCGATCTGCTCGGCGAGGGCGGCGACCAGCTGTGACTCGGTGACCATCCCGAGATCGACCAGGACGCGGCCGAGGCTGCGTCCGAGCCGCTGCTGCTCCTCGACGGCGATACGCAGCTGATCCGGCTCGACGAGACCACCGTCGAGCAGGATGTCCCCGAGCTGCCTCACAAGGTGAGTTTCGGCAGGTGGGCCCGGTGTTGAAGCATCCGCGGGCTCAGGTGTGCGGCTCGCGCAGGCGTACGGCGAGGGTCTGCAGCGCGGTGGCGCGCGGATCACGGGGGTCCAGGGCAGCCGCGGTCCCGTCACGGAACCACAGGACGACCGCCGGCTGCGGGACGGACGGCTCGACCGGCAGGTCGGCGTACGGGACCAGCACCGGTCCGACCGACGCGTCGTCCGCCCGGTCGCGGGCGAGGACGCGGCGCAGCCTGCGTACGAGCTGCCGCATCGCAGGCAGCCTCAGTCGACCGGGACGACGGCGTCGACCGGCCGGGCCTCGACGCCGGCGAGCACCGACTCGAGCAGGGCGAGCAGCACACCCTTGACCGATTCGCGGTCGGTGGCGTCGCAGGGCACGACCGGGACGCTCGGGGCCAGGTCGAGCTGCTCACGGATGCGCCGGCCGGCCGCCTCGTCGATGCCGTCCGTGCGGTTGACGGCCACCACGAACGGGACGGACGCCATCCGCCGGAAGGCCGCCAGGATGGTCAAGGACTCTGCCACCGCCTCCGGCCGGGCCGAGTCCAGCAGCAGGACGTAGCCCAGCATCCCCTCGCCGAGCACCTCCCACATGAACTCGAAGCGCTCCTGGCCGGGCGTGCCGAACAGGTAGAGCACCAGGTCGGAGTCGATGCCGATGCGGCCGAAGTCCATGGCGACGGTGGTGCGGGCCTTGCCGGGACGGCTGGTCGCCTCCGCCTCGGACGACAGCTCACGCTCGGTGGACAGGACGGTGATCTCGCTGATGGTGCGGATGAGCGTCGTCTTGCCGGCGCCGAACGGGCCGGTGATGACGATCTTCACGGCATGTCCGCGGCCACGACGGCGGGCGGAGCGGCTGCGGGGCTGGATGACGGTCACGGGTCAGAGCGCCCGTACGCCGGCGATGAGCCGCAGGACGAGGCTCTTGGTCACGGCGGAGTCCAACCCACGGATGGTGGGCTCGGCGACGTCGTCGGGCTGCTCGACGGTGGACGGCGTGGCGTGCAGCGCGAGCGCGCCGGCGGTCTGCAGGGCCGGTGCCGTACGCGCGGGCGGCACGGCAGGGGTTGTCAGCGGTGGGGCCAGGAGCGGAACCGCCGACTGTTCGGCGACGACCGGGGCGGCCGCGGGCCGACTCGGTGACGTGCTGCGGCCCGACTCCAGGCTTGTGATGACCGCCTGCCGGCGCTGCAGCTCCGCGAGGCCGGAGCCGACGGCGCTCACGGTCAGCAGCCCGCGCTCGACGAGGGCGGCCAGGGCCTGGGCGACGGCGAACTCGCTGCGTCCGAGCAGCGCGACGATCTCCCCGACGCTGCGGACGCCGTCCACGAGCGCGACGAGGGCCCACTCCTCGCGGGTGCATGTCGGATCGGTGGGCGGTGCGGCGGACAGCCGCAGCACGGTGTCGGGTGACGGGATGCGGGTGGTGAGGTCAGGCCACACCGCCATCCGGCGCTCGCCTTCGGCGACCAGATCGCCGGCGGACAGGCCGAGGGCGAGCCCGTCCGGGTCGCTCTCGCCGACCCGGAAGCTGAAGCCGCCCGCGGTCCAGCGCAGCAGCTCGCAGACCGCGTCGGTGGCGTGTGCGGCGGCGAGCGGGGTGATGTCCACCGGCGACAGCCGGGCACGGTCGAGCAGGGCCCGGGTCAGGCTGGGTGCGCCTGCGTGGACGTCGGCCGCCGCCTGCTCCAGCGCGTCGTCGGCGACCAGGCCGGAGCCGACGAGGCGCCGGGCGAATGCCTGCCGGTGCAGGTCGGAGCTCGCACCGTCCACCGCACCGGAGCCGAGCCGGATGATGCCCTGCCGGGAACCGTCCGCGGCCTCGAGGAGCAGGCCACCCGACTTGCGGGTCTGGGCGAGCAGTTGGAGCACGTCGGGGAGGCCGAAGTCCTCGAGTCGCCCGTCGAGCCTCATGTCCAGCCCACCGACCCGGCGGCGGGCTGGGCCGGGTACGGAGCCGGCGGGTAGGCGGCCGGATACGGAGCCGCCGCCGGGGGCGCGGGAGCAGTGGACCAGCCGCTCGGGGCCGGGACGGAGCCGGTCGGCGCCTGCTCGGCCTGAGACTGCTCGAAGCGGGCGGCGAGCTCGGACAACTCGTCGGCCGCGAGGACCGAGCTCACGACGGCGGTGGCGCGGCGCAGCTCGTACAGCACGAGGCCGGCCTTGGCATCGGGTGCCGAGACCCCGACCAGGACGGCGTCCGCACCGGCCGCGAGCAGCCAGACCCCGCCGTGCTCACCCTGGATGTGCACCTGCGACAGGTCACCGCGGCCGAGCCCCTCGGCGGCGCGCTCGCCCAGCGAGAGCAGTGCGGCGCTCATGGCGGCGACGCGGTCCTCGTCCATGCCGTCCGGCAGCGCCGACGCCATGGGCAGGCCGTCCGTCGTGACGACGGCGGCCGCTTCCAGCTCCGGGATGCGGCGCAGCAGCTCACGCAGGAGCGCCTCGAGCTGCGCCCCCGCCCCGCTGCCGGTCGATGCGCGGTACGACGGATCCTGCATCGACACGCGGACCACCTCGGCATCCGGGGGCACCGCGAGGCGCCCATTCGGCTCAGACGCTCAGGTCATCGGCGGTATGCCCCGCCGGCTTGAACCCGGCGGGGCCGTACACGCGTCACATCGGCTCAGCAGCCGCCGGTCTCCTGGCAGTACTGCGTCTGCAGCTGCTGGAACTCGTAGAAGCTCGACGTGAAGATCGTCTGCTTCTGCGACGGCAGATAGATGAAGTAGGTCTCGTCGCCGGGCGGCGGGTTCAACACCGCGGTGAGCGTGGCCTCACCCGGGCTGCCGATCGGCCCCGGCGGGATTCCCGGGCTGTAGAGATACCGCGTGTTGTAGGGGCTCGGATTGTCGAGGTCCGCCTGCGTCAGCGGCTTGTCGTAATTGCCGGTGGCGTACCGCGTTGTGGAGTCCATGCCCAGTGTCGGGAAGGACGCGGTGTTGGCCAATCGATTGAAGAGGACTCGCGCGACCCGGCCGTTGTCGACGGCGTTGTTGACCTCACGCTCGACGATCGAGGCGAGCGTGACGACCTGCAGCGGGCTCACGCCCAGGGTGGACGCCTTGGCGGTCAGGTTGAGCTTGACCGCCTCCTGGTTGAACTTCGCCACCATCGGACGCAGCACGTTCACCGCCGACGTGTTGCGCTTGGGCGCGTACGTCGCCGGGAAGAGGAAGCCCTCGGCGTTCTTCACGCCGTTGGCCCAGCTCGGCAAGCCGAGGGCGGACGGATTGGCGGCCGCTGCCTGCAGGTCCGTCAGCTTGAGCCCGGTCGCCTTGGCAATGATCGGGAGCGACTGCGCGAGGTTGTAGCCCTCGGGGATCGTGTACGGCGTCGCGTTCTTCGCCTTCGGGTCGAAGAGCAGGTTGAACGCCGCCGCGCCGCTCATCTGCTTGCGCAGCAGGTAGCTGCCGGGCTGGATCTTCGCCGCCCGGGTGGGGTCGGCCTTGGCTGCGGCAGTGAAGGCGCCCTGCGACTTGACCACGTCCAGCTTGACGAGGCCGGCGCCGATCGCCGTCGCCGTCTGCCCGGAGAGGATGTTGACCTCGACACTGCCGGTGCCGCTGCCCGCGTAGTCGGCCGGCCCCTTGTCCTTGGTCGCATCGGAGATGATGGCCCGGGCGCCGAAGATCACCCCGGCAGCTGCGCCGGCGAGCACGGCGATGGCCACGAGCAGCTTGAGGAAGACGACCGGCTTCCGGCCGCGGTGGGGCGGCGGTACCGGTCGCCACAGCGGTCGGCGTTCGGTGTCGGTGCCGCCACCGAGCAGCCCGCCCAGCGGATCACTCATTCGCCGAGTCCTCCTGTGCCTGTGGACCGCCCTGCGCAGAGGCGGCTGACCGCCTCCGGGACAGTCCATCGAGATAGTTCTGCAGGATGCCTGTTGCCGCCGCGGCGTCGATCACGCCGCGCCGGTCACGCGCTGTCGATCGGGGCTTGGCAGCGCGCAACTGCCGCTCGGCGACGACCGTCGTCAGCCGTTCGTCGCTGTACACCACCGGCACGGGGGCGATCCTGTTTCCCAGCGCATCACCGTACGCGCGTGCGGCGGTGACGGCGGGTCCCTCACGACCGGCGAGGGTGCGTGGGAGCCCGACGACCACCTCGACGGCCTCGCGCTCGGAGATCAGCGCGATGAGCTCGTCCAGGTCGGCGTCGTCCTTGCGCCGGCGTACGGCGGTCACCGGGAAGGCGAGCCGCCCGTCGGGATCGCTGGCGGCGACGCCCACCCGGACGCTGCCGACGTCGACCCCGATACGCACGCCCCGCTCAACGATGTCCGGTCACCCAGCCGTTCCCGGGTGGCCCGACAGGAAGCCCTCGACCGACTCGAACGCCCGGGGCAGGCCCGCCGCGTCGACGCCGGAGCCCTGGGCGAGGTCGGGCTTGCCGCCTCCTCCACCGCCGATGTGCTGCTTGACCACGTCGAGCAGAGCGCCGGCGGCCAGACCGAGGTCGCGGGCCGCGGGGGTCAGCGCGATGACGACCGGCACCTTGCCGTCGGTGGCCGCAGCGACGACGACCACGGCGGGGCGTTCGCCGAAGCGGCCGCGTACGTCGAGGGCCAGGGTGCGGACGTCCTTCGCCCCGGTGCCGTCCGGCGCCTTGGCCACGACCAGTGCGACCCCGCCGATGACGGGTGCGGACGAGTGCAGGGACGCGGCGGACGCGAGCACCGCGTCGGCGCGCAGCCGCTCGAGCTGACGCTCGGCGTCACGCAGCCGGGTGACGATGTCGCCGACCCGCTCCGGGACCTCCTCGCTGCGGGTGGCCTTCACGACGCCGGCGACCTGACTGAGCAGGACCCGCTCGCGAGCCAGGTAGCGGAAGGCGTCGAGGCCCACCAGGCCCTCGACGCGCCGGGTGCCGGCCGCGACCGACGACTCCGACAGCAGCGTCACCGCGCCGAGCTGGGCGGAGCGCGCCACGTGCGTACCGCCGCAGAGCTCGCGGGCGTACGGGTGGTCGTAGTCGCCGATGTCGACGACGCGTACCGAGTCGCCGTACTTCTCGCCGAAGAGGGCCATCGCCCCGAGTCGGCGCGCCTCGTCCTGGGTGGTGACGAAGGCGCTGACCGGCAGGTCGCGCAGGAGGACCTCGTTGATCTCCTCCTCGACGTCGCGGACGACGCTCGCGGGCACGGCGCTCGGGGCGTGGAAGTCGAAGCGCAGCCGGCCGGGGGCGTTGAGCGAACCGGCCTGCGTCGCCGTCTCCCCCAGCGCGAGCCGGAACGCCCGGTGCACCAGGTGGGTGGCGGTGTGGGCGCGCGAGACCGCGGCGCGCCGGGCACGTTCGACCTCGGCGGAGACGGTGGCACCGGGCAGCAGCTCCCCGCGCGTGATGCGGGCGCGGTGCACGACCAGCCCGGCGACCGGGGTCTGCACGTCGGTGATCTGGGCCTCGCCGCCGGTGAAGACCAGTCGCCCGTGGTCGGACTCCTGACCACCGGACTCGGCGTAGAAGGGGGTGATGTCGAGGACGATCCCGACCTCGTCGCCCTCGGTGGCCGCCGGCAGCAGCGCAGCCGTGCCCACGTCGAGCAGCGCGGTGACGGTGGACTCGCGGACGAGCTCCTCGTAACCGGTGAACGCGGTGCGGCCGCTGCGCTCCAGCACCGGCCGGTAGGCGGACTGGTCGAGGTTGCCGATGCCGCGGATTGCGCGGTCCTGCTTGGCGGCCTGCCGCTGGCGGAGCATGAGCTCGTCGAAGCGGGCGTGGTCGATCGACAGCCCGGCCTGCTCCGCGAGCTCCTTGGTGAGCTCGTACGGGAAGCCGTAGGTGTCGTGCAGCGTGAAGGCGCGGTCGCCGGACAGCTGCGAGCCGCCCTCGGCCTTCGTCTCACCGACGGCGGTGTCGAACAGCGTCATGCCACGGGTGAGCGTGGCGCGGAACGCCGCCTCCTCGCCCTCGATGACCGAGCCGACCACGGCCGCGTTGAGGTCGGGGTAGATGTCGCCCATGACGGCACGCACGCTGGTGAGCAGCTCGGCGGCGATCGGGTCGCGGGCGCCGAGTTGGTGCATGTTGGAGAACGCGCGGCGCAGGATTCGGCGCAGCACGTAACCGCGGCCCTCGTTGGTCGGGGTCACGCCGTCGGCGACGAGCATGGCGCCGGTACGCATGTGGTCGGCGACGATGCGCAGCGAGACGTCGGACGCCTCGGCCACCCCGTAACGGACGCCGGCGAGCTCGGCCGCCTTGTCGAGCACGGGCCGGCTGATGTCGATCTCGTACAGGTTGTCGACGCCCTGCAGGATCGTCGCCATCCGCTCGAGGCCCATGCCGGTGTCGATGTTGCGGGACGGCAGATCACGCAGGATCGGGTACTCGTAACCCGGCCCCGCACCGCGCTCGAACTGCATGAAGACGAGGTTCCAGACCTCGAGGTAGCGCTCCTCGTCGGCCTCCGGGCCGCCGTCCTTGCCGAACTCGGCGCCGCGGTCGAAGTAGATCTCGCTGCACGGGCCGCACGGGCCGGGCACACCCATCGACCAGTAGTTGTCCTCCTTGCCGCGGCGCTGGATGCGCTCGCGCGGCAGGAACTGCGTCCACAACTCGAAGGCCTCGTCGTCGTCGAGGTAGACGGTGGCCCAGAGCCGCTCGGGGTCGAAGCCGAAACCGGTGTCGACCGAGGTCAGCAGCTCCCAGGCGAGCGGGATCGCGCCGGCCTTGAAGTAGTCGCCGAAGCTGAAGTTGCCGCACATCTGGAAGAACGACGCGTGCCGGCTGGTCTTGCCGACCTGGTCGATGTCGATGGTGCGGACGACCTTCTGCACGCTCGTGCACCGCTTCGCGGGCGGCGGCAGGTCGCCGAGGAAGAACGGCTTGAACGGCACCATGCCGGCGTTGACGTACAGCAGCGTCGGGTCCTCGGACACCAGGCTGGCGCTCGGGACGACGAGGTGGCCGTTGGCCTCGAAGTGGGCGAGGAAACGGCGCCGGATCTCAGCGGTCTGCATCGGTGCCCTCCGTCCCGTCGGTGGCGCCGAGCCCCAGGGCGGAGCGCAGCTCGTTCTCCCGCTCCTTCATGCCGGTGCGGACCTCGCGGGCGAAGCCCTCGATCCCGCCCACCGCCTTGCGGGCGACGTGATCGGGCTGCAGCGACTCGGCGACGGCCGTGAGCCGGCGGAAGACCAGGACGCCGACCGTGGCGCCGAGCGAGAGGTAGAAGACGCGCCGGATCACGCGTCGAGGCCCTTGCGGCCGGGCTTCACTCGATCAGGAGATTTGCCTGCCACCTTCTCGGCCTTGATCTCGGCCTTGACACGGCTCGCCACGTCGGACTCCGACCGGCGGGAGGCGGCGCGGCGCACCCCGTAGGAGAAGGCCGCCACCTTGATCAGCGGACCCCCGAGCGTAGCGGCGAACACCGAGGTCAGCGCCGACATGTTGCCGGTGATCGACTCGACGTGGGTGGTGATCTGCTCGACCTTCTGCAGCTCGACGTTGACCGAGGCGAGGGCGGTGTTGACCTCGTTGACGGTCGTGCCGGCCTGCCGGATGCGATCGGTGCTCTCGTCGATCGTGCGGTCGGTCTGGCGGACGCGATCGGCCACCTCGTCGAAGATCCGCGCCAGCTTCGCGAGCGCATAGCAGGCGAAGAGCGCGAGGACGAGGAACGCCCCCGCGGCGATCAGACCTGCTACTGCCCCGGCCGACATTCGTGGAGCCCCTCTCGACACCTGACCTGCACCTGACGTACGACGCCCGCAAACCTACCCGGCAGCGGTCGGGCCGGTTTGCTCATTTGCGCTGGTCGGGTCGGGTGGCTTCGGGTCCTCGGCGCGCAGCACCCGCCGGTACGCCGCCGCCCGCTCCCCCGCCCTCGGTTCGCGCTCCGTCGGCTCGTAATAGATACGGCCGGCGATCGCGTCCGGCGCGTACTGCTGGGCGGCGATGCCGCCGGGGAAGTCGTGCGGGTAGCGGTAGCCCTTGCCGGCCCCGAGCTGGCGGGCGCCCGGGTAGTGGGCGTCGCGCAAGTGGGGCGGGACCGCTCCGGTCAGCCCGGCGCGTACGTCGGCGGCGGCCCGCTCGTAGGCGGTGATGACCGCATTGGACTTGGGCGCGAGCGTGCAGTGGATGACGGCCTGCGCGAGGTTGAGCCGCGCCTCCGGGAGCCCGATCATCTCGAGCGCTTGCGCAGCGGCGACGGCCACCTGCAGCGACAGCGGGTCGGCCATGCCGATGTCCTCGCTGGCCAGGATGATGATGCGGCGGGCGATGAAGCGCGGGTCCTCGCCGGCCTCGACCATGCGCGCCAGGTAGTGCAGCGCCGCGTCCACGTCGCCGCCGCGCATCGACTTGATGAAGGCGCTGACCACGTCGTAGTGCTGGTCGCCGTCGCGGTCGTAGCGGATGGCGGCCCGGTCGACGGCGCGCTCGAGCGTCGCGAGGTCGAGGGTGCCCTCGCTCACGCCGGCCGCCTCGAGGGCGGTGAGCGCACGGCGGGCATCCCCCGCAGCGATGGTGACGAGGTGGTCCTCGGCCTCCGGGGTGAGGCTGAGCGCGCCGCCGTAGCCCTTGGGGTCGGTGAGCGCCCGGCGGATGACCTCTCGGATGTCGTCGGCCGTCAGAGCCTCGAGCCGCAGCAGCAATGACCGCGATAGCAGCGGGCTGACCAC
Organism: Frankiaceae bacterium; assembly: GCA_965199805.1. Lineage (GTDB taxonomy): Bacteria > Actinomycetota > Actinomycetes > Frankiales > Frankiaceae > DATAZK01. The sequence goes on from CBDATO010000003.1 coordinate 558,299, forward strand.
GCTGAAGAACGGGTTCTCCGTGGTGGCGGCGACGAGCGCGAGCCAGCCGTTCTCGACGGCCGGCAGCAGGACGTCCTGCTGGGCCTTGGAGAAGCGGTGCACCTCGTCGAGGAAGAGCAGCGTGCGGGCGCCGCTGTTGGCGAGACCCTGCCGGGCGTCCTCGATGACGGCGCGGACCTCCTTGACGCCGGCGTTGACGGCCGACAGCTCCCGGTAGCGGCGCCCCGCCGACAGCAGGTGGGCGATCGTCGTCTTCCCGCTGCCGGGCGGGCCGACGAGGATCAGGCTGGTGCTGAGGCCGCCCTCGGCCAGCCGGCGCAGCGCCCCACCGGGCCCGAGCAGCGCACGGTGGCCGATGACCCCGTCGATGTTCTGCGGACGCATCCGGGCCGCGAGCGGCGCGGCCGGGCCGGGCGCCGGCTCGGTCAGCCTCTGGCCTTCGTCGAAGAGCGTCATCACCATCGACCGTACGTATGCGCGCGCGGACCCGGGAGCCGTTCTGTCGGTGGCGTGGGCTAGGAACGAGGGGTGAACCCCAGCGTGCTGCTCAACCCCGACATCGCGGCCGTCGTCTCGGCGACCCCGCTGCCGACCATGACCGCCGAGACCGTCGCGATGATCCGCGCGGCCGGCGGCAGCATCAGTGCCAATCAGGTGGTGCTGTCCGATGCCGTGGAGCGCACCGACCACGTGGTGTCGCAGGACCCGCTCGTGACCGTGCGGGTGCACCGGCCGAAGGGTGTCACCGGGCCGCTGCCCTGCTACTTCTCGATCCACGGCGGCGGCTACATCATCGGCAGCTACACGATGGACGATGCCAAGTTCGACGCGCTGTGCCCCGCGCTCGGCATCGTCGGGGTCTCAGTCGAGTACCGGCTCGCGCCCGAGACGGCGTATCCGGGGCCGCTGGAGGACTGCTACGCCGGCCTCGCCTGGACCCACGAGCACGCCGACGAGCTCGGCATCGACCGCGGGCGGATCGGCATCGGCGGCACCAGCGCGGGCGGTGGGCTCGCGGCCGGCCTGGCCCTGCTCGCCCGCGACCGGGGTGAGGTGCCCATCGCCTGGCAGCTGCTGGACTGCCCGATGATCGACGACCGGCAGCTGACCGCCTCCTCGCAGTGGGAGGGCCTCGCCATCTGGAGCCGCGAGTCCAACACCTACGGCTGGCGCTCCTACCTCGGCGACCTGTACGGCACCGCCGACATCCCGTACACCGCCGCACCGGCGCGGGCCACCGATGCCGAGCTCGCCGGGCTGCCGCCCGCATACGTCTCGGTGGGGTCGGTCGACGGCTTCATGGACGAGGACATCGAGTACGCCCGCCGGCTCAACCACGTCGGCGTGCCGTGCGAGCTGCACGTCTACCCCGGCGCCTGCCACGGTTACGCCATGGCGATCGACAGCACCGTGGCCCAGCAGAGCCGCGCCGACATCGCGCAGTGGCTGAAGCGGCAGGTCGCGCGGTAGCCCTGACAGCCGTCCCTCGTCGGCTGGGCGACAGTCCGGCGGCGAACCGGGCGGCGGCTGCGCCGCATCTCACCGGTGTCCCTCTCGTACGGCCGAGCGCCGTCAGACACCAGGAGATCCGCATGAAGCTCATCGCCCGCATCACCGTCGCGGTCACCGCAGCTGCCGTCGCATCCGTCGTGACGGTCGGCACGGCGTCGGCGGCGTCCGTCAGCCACCGGTCGCCGACCGTGAAGGTACGCACGGCCGCACCCAGCACGGTCGCCATCAGCGCCTTCCCAGCTGGCGGGCGGGGCGGCGGTACCGAGACGACCTGCGCCAACTTCTCGACCTGGCTGCAGACCGACCTGCGCAACCTGGACACCGCCATGGCGGGTGACCGGGAGGCCACGCAGATGCAGGCCGTCGTTCAGCTCAACCAGGACGTGGAAGACGCCCTGAACGCGGGGTGCGTGGTCATCTACTGAGCCGCCGCATCCCGCCTCGTACCCGGGTCGCCGTGTGGTCCGCGCGACGCCCGGGTATGCGGGAGCGATGGCGCGCCTGTCCGCGAAGGACCGCAAGAAGCTCCCCGACTCCGCGTTCGCCGGACCCGACCGGTCGTATCCGGTCCCGGACAAGAGTCACGCGCAGAACGCGAAGTCGCGGGCCGAGCGCGAGCTGCACGACGACAAGCTGAGCCCCGCCGAGGCGAAGAAGATCGAGCGTAAGGCCGACCAGGTCATCGACCGGGAAGACGGCTGACGCGATGCGATCCGTGAAGTACGACCGCACCGGCGGCCCCGACGTCCTGCAGGTCGTCGACCAGGAGGCCTCGGCCCCCGGGCCGGGCGACGTCCAGGTCCAGGTGCACGTCGCCGGCGTCAACCCGACCGACGTCAAGTCGCGCGCCGGGGGTGGCCCCGGCACCCCGGTGCAGCCGCCGCAGACGCCCGGGCAAGACGGCGCGGGTGTGGTCGTCGCCGTCGGCGAGGGGGTCGACGCGGGGCTCGTCGGTGCCCGGGTCTGGCTGTGGCAGGCGGCCTACCAGCGTCCCGACGGCAGCGCCCAGGAGCTGACGACCATCTCGGTGCGCAATGTCGTGCGGCTGCCGGACACCGCCTCCTTCGAGGTCGGGGCGTGCCTCGGGGTCCCGTTCGTCACCGCGCACCGCTGCCTGACGGTCAACGAGCACGGTCCGCACCTGCTCACCCCTGGCGCGCTCACCGGCCGCACGGTGCTCGTCGCGGGCGGCGCCGGCGCCGTCGGTAACGCGGCCATCCAGCTGGCGCACTGGGCCGAGGCGACCGTCATCACCACGGTGAGCTCGGTGGAGAAGGGACAGCTGGCCGCGGCGGCCGGCGCCGACCATGTCATCAACTACCGCGAGCAGGACGTCGTCGCGGAGATCAAGAAGATCGCCCCGGGCGGCGTCGACACGATCGTCGAGGTCGCGCCCGCGGCGAACGCGCAGATCGACAGCCAGGTGTTGGCCCCGGACGGCACGATCGCGATGTACGCCAACGACGGCGGCGACACGGTGACGTTCCCGATCCGCGACCTGATGATGGTGAACGGGCGGGCGCAGTTCGTCCTGCTGTACACCGCTCCGCACGAGGCCAAGGAGCGGGCGACCGAGGCGATCACGGCGGCCTTGGTGGCCGGGGAGATCCGGGTCGGCCGCGAGGCGGGCCTTCCGCTGCACCACTACCCGTTGAGTGAGACGGCCGCCGCGCACACCGCCGTGGAGTCGAGCGCGGTGGGCAAGGTGCTCATCGACATCGGGTGAGATCGGGCGGGCGGCTGAGCGGTCAGCGCAGGCTGCGCCGCTCGCGCGCGAGGTTGGCGCGAGCGGCCGCATCCCAGCGCGCGTGCCCGGCGTCGGTGACGTACAGCCGGGGCCGGTTGGCGAGCGCGACCAGCACGGCCTCGCGCCCGGTCCGCCAGCGCTCGTCGGACACGGCGGCGAATTCCTGCCGCACCGCCACCACGTAGCGGTCGTACGCGGCCGGTTCGCTGCCGAGGATTGCCAGGTCGGCGTCCGACAGCACGGCGGCCACCCGGTCGGACGGGTCCGCGTCGTGCGTCAACGTGTCCAGCACCAGCCCGGCGACCCGATCCACGTGGCCGGTGGCGACTCCCGCCCCGGTCAGGGCGTCACGAGCCCAGGCGGCGCTGGCGCGCTCGTCCGCCCCGGGCGTCGCGTCGTACACGACGTCGTGGGCGCAAACGGCGAGCTCCAGCAACGCCCGGTCGGTGGCGTCGAATTGCAACTCGTCCGCCAGGCTGCCGGCGTCGGCCAGCACGGCGCGGATGTGTGCGAGGCCGTGGTAGCGACGGTGCGGCTCCTCGTAACGCTGCTCGAGCTCGGCTCCGCTGAGGCCGGCCGCCGGCCCGTGACCGCCGAGCACCTCGACGGCGGCCATCCAGGCAGCGGCGACGCTCATGCCGGCGGCGGGGTCAGCACCTCGACGTCGAGCTTGCCGTCCGCGTACTGCTTGCGCAGCACCTTCTTGTCGAACTTGCCCACCGACGTCTTCGGCACCTCGGCCACGAACGCCCACCGCTCGGGAAGCTGCCAGCGCGCGAGCTGATCGGCCAACCCGTTTCGTAGCTGCTCGGCCGTCACCCCGGAGCCCTCGGCTCGGACGACGGCCGCCAGCGGACGCTCGGCCCACCGCTCGTCCGGCACCGCGACGACGGCCGCTTCGGCGACCCCGTCCATCCCCATCAACAGGTTCTCCAGCTCGACGCTGCTGATCCACTCGCCGCCGGACTTGATGACGTCCTTGCTGCGGTCGGTGATCTGCATGTAGCCGAGCGGATCCAGCGTGCCGACGTCGCCGGTGCGCAGCCAGCCGTCGGGGCTGAACCGCTCCGGGTCGGCGCCGCCGAAGTAGGAGGCGGTCACCCACGGGCCGCGCACCTCGAACTCCCCCACCGCCTCGCCGTCGGCCGGCAGCAGCGTGCCGTCGTCGGCGACGATGCGGCACTCGACGCCCGCGAAGACCCGGCCGGTCTTCGCCCGGTACGCCCACTCCTCATCGTCGGAGGTCGCGGCCGGCGGATGCGCGATGGCCGCCAGCGGCGACGTCTCGGTCATGCCCCAGGCTTGGACGACGCGCACACCGAGCTGCTCCTGGAAGCCCTGCATCAGCGACAGCGGCACCGCCGAGCCACCGCACACGACCGTGCGCAGGAACGAGACGTCGATGCTGTTGTCGACCGCGTACTTGAGCACCTGCGACCACACCGACGGCACGCCGGCCACGATCGTCGGGCGCTGGTCCTGCATGAACGGGCACAGGTACTCGGCCTGCAGGTACCTGTCCGGCATCACCAGGTCGGCACCGGCCAGCCAGGCGGCGTACGGCAGGCCCCAGGCGTTGACGTGGAACATCGGCACCACCGGCAGCACCCGGTCGCCCTCGCCGATCCCGAAGGCGCTGCCCATGCAGGCCGCCATCGAGTGCAGGTAGGTCGAGCGGTGCGAGTAGACGACGCCCTTCGGGTTGCCGGTCGTGCCGCTGGTGTAACACATGCAGGCCGCGGACCGTTCGTCGAGATCCGTGCGCCACTCGTACGTCGCCGGCTGGCGGCCGACAAGGTCCTCGTAGCGGCTGACCTGCGGGCCCATCCCCGCCAGAGCCGCGCCGTCACCGCCGTGCACCAGCACGTGCTCCACCGTCTTCATGTCCGGCAGCACCTTCGCCAGCAGCGGCACGATCGAGTCGTCGACGATGATCACGCGGTCCTCGGCGTCGTTCGCGATGTAGACCAGCTGGTCGGCGAACAGCCGCACGTTGAGCGTGTGCAGCACCGCGCCCATGCTCGGCACCGCGAGGTAGGCGACGAGGTGCTCGGCGTTGTTCCACTCGAACGTCGCGACCCGGTCGCCGTCCGCGATGCCGAGCTCGGTCAACGCGTTGGCGAGCTGGGCCGCCTGCTGCCCGATCTCCGTGTACGTCGTCTCGCGGGTGCCGTCAGCGCCCATGCACGTGACGACCTTGCTCGTGCCGTACGTCGTCAGCCCGTGCCGCAGCAGGAAACCGATGGTGAGCGGGACGTCCTGCATGGTGCTCTGCATGCCGCGGACTATGCCCACCCAGGGGTTCGGCGTATCCCCACCGGCGCGCCTCGACCAAAAGGTCTAGGCGCGCCGACCGATGGAGCCGGACGCTTAGGCCTGCTTCGGCGGCGGCGGCGTCCAGTCGACGCCGGCCTCCTTGCGCTGCGCCGCGGTGATCGGCGTGGGCGCGCCGGTCAGCGGGTCGCCGCCGGAGGCCGTCTTCGGGAAGGCGATGACGTCACGGATGGAGCTGCTGCCCGAGGCGAGCATGCAGATCCGGTCCCAGCCGAACGCGAGCCCGCCGTGCGGCGGCGGGCCGTACTTGAACGCCTCGAGCAGAAAGCCGAACTTCGACTGCGCCTCCTCCTCGCTGAGGCCCAATACGCCGAAGACCTTCTCCTGCAGCTCACGCTCGTGGATACGCAGCGAGCCGCCGCCGATCTCCGAGCCGTTCAGCACGACGTCGTACGCGATCGCGAGGGCCGAGGCCGGGTCGGCCAGCGCCTCGTCCTCCTTGCGGGGACGGGTGAACGGGTGGTGGACCGGGGTCCACGACCCGTCCGACGCCTTCTCGAACATCGGGGCGTCGGTGACCCAGAGGAAGTTCCAGCCGGTGTCGGGCAGCACGCCGCGGTCCTTGGCAGCGGCGAGCCGCAGGGCACCCAGCGCATCGAGGGTGGCGGACTTCGGGCCGGCCTGGAAGAAGATCGCGTCGCCCGGCTCGGCACCGGTGGCGGCAGCGAGGCCGTTCAGCTCGGACTCGTGCAGGTTCTTCGCGATGCCGCCGCCGGGGTTGCCGCTGCGGTCGACCAGCACGTAGGCGACGCCCTTGCCGCCGCGCGAGCGTGACCACTCGTTCCAGCCGTCCAGCTGACGGCGGGTGTACGAGCCGCCGCCCGGTACGACGACGGCGCCGACGTGCTCGGAGCTCGCGAAGATCTTGAAGTCGGTGCCGGTGAAGTACTCGGTCAGGTCGACGAGCTCCATGGCGAAGCGGGTGTCGGGCTTGTCCGAGCCGTAGCGGCGCATGGCCTCGGCGTAGGTCAGCCGCGGGAAGGGCGCAGTGATCTCGGTGTCGAGCACCTCACGCCAGATCGTCGTGAGGATCGCCTCGGCGAGCTCGATGACGTCTTCTTGCTCGATGAACGACATCTCGATGTCGAGCTGGGAGAACTCGGGCTGGCGGTCGGCGCGGAAGTCCTCGTCGCGGAAGCAGCGGGCGAACTGGTAGTAGCGCTCGAGGCCGCCGACCATGAGCAGCTGCTTGAACAGCTGCGGCGACTGCGGGAGGGCGTACCAGCTGCCGGGCTGCAGGCGGACGGGCACGAGGAAGTCGCGCGCACCCTCGGGGGTGGAGCGGGTGAGGTACGGGGTCTCGACGTCGAGGAAGTCGCGGGCGTCCATCACGCGCCGCGCCGAGGCCGTGATCCTCGACCTCAGCTTCAGGGCGTCGGCCACGACGTTGCGCCGCAGGTCGAGGTAGCGGTACTGCAGCCGCCGCTCCTCGCTGACGTCGGGGGCGTACTCGTCGAGCGGGAACGGCAGCGCGTCGCTGGTCGACAGCACCGAGTACGAGCTCACGTCGATCTCGACCTCGCCGGTGCCGAGCTCGGGGTTCTCGTTGCCGTCGGGACGCTTGCGTACGTCGCCGGTGACAAGCAGGCAGAACTCGTTGCGCAGCTCGCCGCCGGTGTCCTCGCGGAGCACGCACTGCACGACGCCGGAGCTGTCGCGCAGGTCGATGAAGATGACGCCGCCGTGATCACGACGTGCGGCGACCCAGCCCGCCAGCGTGACGGTCGTACCCGCATCGCTCGCGCGCAGGCTGCCCGCGGAATGACTGCGGATCACCGAACCAGCTCCTCGATCAACGATGCCAAAGCGACGGGCCGCTGCTCGCCGCTCTTCATGTCCTTCACCTGCGCGACCTCGTCGGCGAGCTCCCGCTCGCCGATCACCACGGCCGTCGCCGCACCCGAGCGGCCCGCCGCCTTCATGGCGCCGCCGAGCTTGCGGTCGCCGTATGCGATGTCGGCCGCGACCCGCTCGGCACGCAGCGCGTTCACGAGCCGCACGCCGACCCGCTTGGCCTCGGCGCCGATCGCGACGACGAAGACGTCGACGCGTCCACCGGTCTCGGGCAGCACCTCCTCGGCCTGCATCGCCAGCAGGATGCGCTCCATGCCGAGCGCCCAGCCGATGCCCGGCAGCGGCGGCCCGCCGATCGACTCCGACAGCCCGTCGTAGCGCCCGCCGCCGCCGACGGCGCTCTGTGCACCCAGGCCGGCGTGCTGCCACTCGAAGGTGGTGCGGCGGTAGTAGTCGAGGCCGCGTACGAGCTTCGGCGCCTCGCTCCACCCGACACCGATGTCGGTGAGGTGGCCGCGGACGGCGTCGTAGTGCGCGCGGCACTCGTCGCAGAGGTGGTCGATCATCAGCGGGGCGTCGGCGACCATCGCCGCGACCTCGGGCCGCTTGTCGTCCAGCACGCGCAGCGGGTTGCGCTCGGCGCGGGCCCGGGTGTCGGCGTCCAACGGCAGGCCGGCGAAGAAGGCGCGCAGCTTGTCGGTGTACGCGGGCCGGCAGGTGGGGTCGCCCAGGCTGGTCAGCAGCAGCTCGACCTGCGTCAGGCCGACCCCGCGGAAGGCGTGGGTGCCGAGGGCCACGACCTCGGCGTCGAGCGCCGGGTCGTCCATGCCGAGGGCCTCGACGCCGATCTGCTGGAACTGGCGGAACCGGCCGCTCTGCGGCTGCTCGTAGCGGAACATCGGGCCCGCGTACCAGACCTTCAGCGGCAGCTGCCCCTGGTACAGCCGGTGCTCGAGCACCGAGCGCACCACGCCGGCCGTGCCCTCCGGGCGCAGCGTCAGGGAGCGGCCGCCCTTGTCGGGGAAGGTGTACATCTCCTTGGTGACGACGTCGGTGGAGTCGCCCACCCCCCGCTCGAAGAGGGCGGTGTCCTCGAAGATGGGGGTCTCGAGGTAGGCGTAACCGGCCATCCGGGCGGGCTCGAGCAGACCGGTGCGCACCTCGAGCCACCGACCGGAATCGGCGGGCAGCAGGTCGTACGTGCCCTTCGGGCCGCTGAAGGTGTCCACGGCTACAGGCCGCGCGTGACGGGGTTCGGCCGGCCGCCGCCGCGCACCAGCTCGGCGAGGAACGGGTTGGTGGCGCGCTCGGCGCCGACAGTGGTGTCGGCGAGGTGCCCGCAGTGCACGAGCGTCTCGTCCGGCAGCGGCAGCACGGTGCGGGCGAGCGACTCCATGAGCTGGTCGAACGAGCCGCCGGGCAGATCGGTACGGCCGACGCTGCCCTGGAAGAGCAGGTCACCCGAGAAGAGCCGGTCCTCGCTCCGGAAGATCACCGAGCCCGGCGTGTGGCCCGGCGTGTGATCGACCGCGATGTCGAGGCCGGCGAGCTGCAGCGTCTCGCCGTCGGTGAGCTCGCGCACGTCATCGGGCTCGCCGAAGGTCAGCCGGCCGAAGATCGGGCTTCCCGCCGGCATCCCGAAGGCCTTGGCCGGGTCGGCCATCTGCTCCCGGTCGCTCGGGTGGATGAGCGCCGGTACGTTCTTGGCGCCGCACACCGGCACCACCGCGAAGACGTGGTCGAGGTGGCCGTGGGAGAGCAGCACCGCCGTCGGCTTCAGCTTCTCCTCGCGCAGCACGGCGTCGATGGCGTCCTCGACGCCGACCCCGGGGTCGAGGATCACGCACTCCTCACCGGAGGCGGGGGCGATGACGAAGCAATTCGTCTCGAAAGCACGCGCGACGATGCGACGGACCAGCACGTCAGGAAGGCTACCGGTACCCCGCCGTGTCACCATCCGGTCCGTGCCGTCCTCACGTGATCAGCAGCTCGCCGCCCAACGGGCCCGCCGCCGCGCCGGCCGGGCGGGTCAGCGCGACAAGCAGCGCAAGCTTGTGGCCTGGGTGCTCGTCGGCGTCCTGGTGCTCGCCGTCGCCGGTGTCGTCATCGGGGTCGCCCTCAACGGCGGCAAGAGCAAGTCAGCCGCGGCAGGGCCGGGCGTCAAGGTGGCCTGCAACGGCAAGGCACTGCCGCTGGCCCCGGCGACCCGCACCTTCAAGGCCGAGCCGCCCCTCACGATCGACACCAAGGCCGCGTACACGATGACGCTCGTGACCTCCTGCGGCACGATCGTCATCCCGCTCGAGGCGGCCCAGGCGCCGCACACGGTCAACCTGCTGAGCTTCCTGGCCAACGAGAAGTTCTACGACGGCAGCGCGTGCCACCGGTCGGTGACCTCAGCCTCGCTGACGATCCTGCAGTGCGGCGACCCGACCGGCACCGGAAGCGGCACGATCGGGTTCACGATCGGCGAGGAGAACCTCACGGGGGCCACCTATCCGCGCGGCACGCTCGCGATGGCGAAGACGCAGGCCAAGGGCTCGACCGGCAGCCAGTTCTTCCTGGTCGACAAGGACAGCGACCTGACCCCCGACTACACCGTGGCCGGCCACATCTCCCAGGGGCTCGACGTACTCGACAAGCTCCTGGCCGTCGGCGACGACGGCACCATCGCGGCGGGCGGCGGCGCCCCCAAGGAGCTGATCTTCCTGGAGAAGGTCACCGTCACGAAGACGTAGCTAGCGGGTCCGCACCCGCTCCAGCAGGTGGTCGCGCCGCTTGGCGAGCAGCTCCGCGGTGGCGTTGGCCGACGCCGGCCCGGGGACGGCGCGGCGCACCTGGGCGTGCACGACCCCGTGCGGCGTATTACTGGCGGCCGCCACCCGGGCCACCAGCGAGTTCACCTCCCGGCGCAGGTCGGCGGCCTGCGTCCAGTCGACCGACTCCTGGTCGGGCTCGGACACGGCGGGGGCGTCGTCGCCGCCGAGCCCGAAGAGGTCGGGCTGATCGCGCGTCGCCTTGAGCCGCTTGTGCAGCTCCTGGTCGCGCCGGGCGAGCAGCGCGGCCGTCTGCTCCGGCGTCAGCAGCCCGGGCAGACCGCCGTCCTCGAGGTCCGACTCGTGCGGGCCCTCGGGCGCGGTCACGGCCCGGCCACCGGAGAGCACGTGGGCAAAGGCAGCCTCGGCGTCGATCGCCTCCCACTCGTTCAGCCCGACGAGTCGCTCCGGCGCCTCCGTCACCTCGTCGAGCTCCTCCCCGGCGTCCTCGCGCACGGTGCGCAGCCGCACCACCCGGTCACGCTCGGACTCGAGGGCGGCCGCCAGCGTCAGCAGCGGGCGTACCGCCGGCAGGAAGACGGTCGCCGTCTCCCCCGGCTTGCGGGCCCGCACCACCCGGCCGACGGCCTGGGCGAAGAAGAGCGGGGTGCGGTAGGACGTGAGCCAGGCGAGGCAGGCGGCCCGCGGGATGTCGACGCCCTCGGAGATCATGCGGACGCAGACGGCCAGCCGCGCGTTCGACTCCCCGAATTCCTTGATCTTCGCTGACGCCTTGGGGTCGTCGGAGGTGATGAGGAACGGCTTCTCCCCCGTCACCTCGGCGGCGATCTTCGCGTACGCCCGGGCGGCCTCCTGGTCGCTCGCCAGCACCAGCCCGGCGGCGTCGGGCATGCCCGACTCGCGCAGCTGGCCGACCCGGTCGTCCATGGCGGCGATGACGTGCGGCACCCACCGCCCGCGCGGGTCCAGCGCCGTGCGCCAGGCCTGCGCCTCCACCGATGCCGTCAGCGGCTCGCTGAGCGACGCCGCGACCACCTCGCCGGCGTTGGTACGCCAGCGCGAGGTCCCGCTGTAGGCGGCGAAGACGACGGGACGCACCACCCCGTCGGCGAGAGCGTCGCGGTAGCCGTAGGAGAAGTCCGGCACCGAGCGCAGCCCGGGCTGCCCGTCCTCGGTGTCGGCGCTCTCGTAGGTCACGAACGGGATGCGCTCGTCGGCCCGCGACCGGAAGGGGGTGCCGGTCAGCGACAGCCGGCGGACGGCGGGCTCGAAGGCCTCCGCCGCCGCCTCGCCCCACGACAGCCCGTCGCCCGCGTGGTGCACCTCGTCGAGCACGACGAGGGTGCGGCGGGCCTCGACCCGGCGGCGGTGCAGCATCGGCTTCTGCGCGACCTGGGCATACGTCGTGACGTAGCCCGCCACGTCGGCCCGTACGGGGCCCACCGAGTTGGGCAGGTTGGCGTCGAGGGCGATCCCGGCTCGCTGCGCCGCCGCCGACCACTGGTTACGCAGGTGGTCGGTCGGACAGACGACGACGACCCGGTCGACGACCCGGCCGGCGAGCAAGCGTGCCGCGACCGTCAGCGCGAACGACGTCTTCCCGGCGCCGGGGGTGGCGTGCAGCAGGAAGTCCTGGGGCCGCTCGGCGTCGTAGCCGGCGAGCGCCGTGGCCTGCCAGGCCCGCAGCCGCTGACCACTCGGCCCGTAGACCGGGCTCGCGACGAGCATGGGGCTCTCGGGAGCGGTGGACACTTCTCCCAACCTAGAAGGGCCGGCGCGACACGCCCGCACGTGACACGCCCCGGGTACGGGTGCCCAAGGTCACCGCGGCGCCGCCGGGTGGAGTTGACTGATCAACGTGTCGACCATCGGTGCGTCTCCCGACACCGGGCTGCGTCTCAAATCCGCCCGCGGTCGGTGGGTGCTGCTCGCGACCGTCCTCGGCTCGGCGATGGCACAGCTCGACGGCACGGTGGTCAACGTCGCCCTGCCGCGCATCGGCACCGACCTGTCGGTCGGTCTCAGCAGCCTGCAGTGGATGGTCACGGGTTACACGCTGACCCTCGCCGCCTTCCTGCTGCTCGGCGGCGGCCTCGGAGACCGCTACGGCCGGCGCAAGATCTTCCTGCTCGGCGTCGCGTGGTTCGCCGTGGCGAGTGCGTTGTGCGCCGCCGCGCCGACCGCGCCGCTGCTGATCGCGGCGCGGCTGCTGCAGGGCGTCGGCGGGGCGCTGCTCACGCCCGGCAGCCTCGCCATCCTGCAGACCACGTTCCACCCGGACGACCGGGGTCGCGTCATCGGCGCCTGGTCGGGCCTGACAGGCGCCGCCAGCGCGGTCGGCCCGTTCCTCGGCGGCTGGCTGCTCGACATCAGCACCTGGCGCTGGATCTTCCTGCTCAACCTCCCGCTGGCCGCCGCCGTGCTGGTGATCGGCATCCGCCACGTCCCGGAGAGCCGTGACCTGCGCTCCAGCGGGCGCACCGACTGGGCCGGCGGCATCCTCGCCGCGCTCGCCCTGGGTGCGCTCACGTACGGGCTCATCGAGGGCCCGGCCCGGCACTGGAACCCGACCTCCGTCGTCCTGCTCGTGTTCGCCGTCGTGCTGATCGGCGGCTTCCTGCTGCGGGAGACCCGCACCGCCCATCCGATGCTGCCGCTCGCGCTGTTCCGCGTCCGGCAGTTCTCCGCGGCGAACGGCGTCACGTTCGCGATGTACGCCGCGCTCTCGGCGTTCCTGTTCCTCGTACCCGTGCAGCTGCAGACCGTCGCGGGCTACTCCCCGCTCGCCGCCGGCGTCTCCCTGCTGCCCGTCACCGTCTGCATGCTGCTGCTGTCGGCCAGCTCCGGCGCCCTCGCGGCGCGCATCGGCCCACGGCTGCAGATGACCGTCGGGCCGATCGTCGTGGCCGGCGGCATGCTGCTGCTCACCCGGGTCGGCGCCGACGCCGACTACATCACCACCGTGCTGCCCGCCGCCCTCGTCGTGGGCCTCGGTCTCGCGACCACCGTGGCGCCGCTGACCTCCGCCGCCCTGTCGACCGTCACGCCCGAGCACGCCGGCATCGCCTCGGCGGTGAACAACGACGTCGCCCGCACCGCCGGCCTGCTCGCGGTCGCCGTCCTGCCGGGCGTCGCCGGGATCACCGGTGACGACTACCGGATCCCGAAGCTGTTCGACACCGGCTTCGACAAGGCCGCCGTCATCTGTGCGGCGCTGCTGCTGGTGGCCGGGGTCCTCGCCGCGTTGACGATCCGCAACCCCGGTCCGGCGGCCGCCCCGGCGTGCGACTCGCGTCCGAGCTGTGCCGCGTTGGACAGCGCTCCCCTTGCCGCCGCCGGCGTCGCTGCCGACGCGATCCCCGGGCAGCCGACAGCGTCCGCGGGCGAGCTTCCCGACGCCCGGCGCCACAGGTAGCGTGCCGTCCCGTGAGCCAGCAGAACGAGACCTTCGCCGAGCCGACGCGCGACGAGATCCCCGCCATCAGCCGCGGCCACGTGGCCGCCATGGAGGCGACCGACGACGACGCCGCCTGGATCATCGCGGGGATGAACCACGTCGTGCTGCGCACCGTCGGCCGCCGGTCCGGCAACGAGCACAAGGTGGCACTGCCGTTCTGGATGGACCCGAGCGGTGCGCCGATCGTCGTGGGTTCGTTCGCGGGCGCCCCGCAGCACCCGTCCTGGTGCCTGAACCTGTCCAACCGGTCCGCGAACCCCGAGGTGCTCGTACGCCGGCAGGGTCAGCTCTACTGGTCGGTGCCGGAGATCCTCGACGGTGACGACTACGCGACCACCTGGGCCGCTCTCACCGCCGACCGCGGGCACTACCTGGACTACCAGTCGCGCACCGAGCGCAGGCTGCCGCTGGTCCGGCTCGCCAGCGCCCGTCCCGCGTAACGGCTGAAGCTCGACTACAGGTACAGGCCGGTGCCCTCGGTGCTGAGCCGCTCGGCGGCGATGGCGTGCAGGTCGCGCTCGCGCAGCAGGGTGTAGCTCAGGCCGCGCAGCTCGACCTCGGCCTTGTCCTCGGGGTCGAAGAGCACCCGGTCGCCCAGCTTGATACTGCGTGCGCTGTTGCCGACGCCGACGACCTCGCCCCAGCTGAGCCGCTTGCCGAGCGCTGCCGTAGCCGGGATGACGATGCCGGCACCCGAGCGGCGCTCGCCCGCCTCCTTGTCGAGGCTGACGAGGACGCGATCGTGCAGCATCTGGATGGGCAGGCCGCCGTCAGTCACACTCACTGTGTCGACGCTAGTCGACAGGGTTGTCAGTCGGACCAGTTAGTTGGCGGCGGACAGCACGCGGTAGCAGTCGTAGACGCCCTCGATGGTGCGTACGGCCCCCAGCAGGTGGCCGAGGTGCTTGGTCTCGCCCATCTCGAAGGTGAAGCGGCTGACCGCGACCCGGTCACGCGTCGTGGTGACCGACGCCGACAGGATGTTGACGTGGTGGTCCGACAGGACCCGGGTGACGTCGGACAGCAGCCGGGTGCGGTCGAGGGCCTCGACCTGGATCGCCACCAGGAAGACCGAGGACGACGACGGCGCCCACTCGACCTCGACGATGCGGTCACCGCTGCTGGTCAGCGCGGTGACGTTGGGACAGTCGCCGCGGTGCACCGACACACCCTTGCCGCGGGTGACGAATCCGGTGATCGGGTCGCCCGGCATCGGCGTGCAACAGCGGGCCAGCTTCACCCAGACGTCGCTGACCCCCTTGACCAGCACTCCGGGGTCGGAGCTCGCCTGGGTACGGCGGGGGCTGGGTACGGCGGTCTCGGCGATGTCCTCGACGGCACCGTCAGGCCCACCGAAGGACTGCACCAGCCGGTGGACGACGGACTGGGCGCTGACGTGACCCTCGCCCACCGCGGCGTACAGGGCGGAGACGTCGGCGTAACGCATCTCCTTGGCGAGCGTCGGCAGCGCCTCACCGGACAGCAGCCGCTGCAGCGGCAGGCCCTGCTTGCGCAACGCCCGCAGGATGGCGTCGCGGCCTTCCTCGATGGCGTCCTCACGCCGCTCCTTGGCGAACCACTGCCGGATCTTGCTACGTGCCCGGCCGGAGCGGACGAAGGTCATCCAGTCGCGGCTCGGGCCGGCGGTCGGTGACTTGGACGTGAAGATCTCGACGGTGTCGCCGTTGTCGAGCTCGCTCTCGAGCGGCACCAGCCGGCCGTTGACCCGGGCGCCGATGCAGCGGTGACCGACCTCGGTGTGCACGGCGTACGCGTAGTCGACGGGGGTGGCGCCCGACGGCAGCGCCACCACGTCGCCCTTGGGCGTGAAGACGAAGACCTCGCTGCCCTGCAGGTCGAAGCGCAGGCTGTCGAGGAACTCCCCGGGGTCGGCC
The DNA here is from genome assembly GCA_965199805.1 of Frankiaceae bacterium. Lineage (GTDB taxonomy): Bacteria > Actinomycetota > Actinomycetes > Frankiales > Frankiaceae > DATAZK01. Next base: position 573,815 of record CBDATO010000003.1, read on the forward strand.
GTCTCGCGCTGCCAGTCCAGCAGCTGACGCAGCCACGCGAGCTGGTCGCCCTTGTCGCGGCCGGGCACCGCCTTGTCGCCGCGGCCGGTCTTCGACCCCGGCTCGGGCAGGTCGGCGAGGCCGCCGCCGATCGCGTCGCTGCCGGGGGCGCCCTTGGCGGCTTCCTTGTACTTCCAGTGCGCGGCGATGCCGTACTCGGCGCGGTGGTGCATGTTCATCGTGCGGATCTGCAGCTCGACGGGCTTGCCCTCGGGCCCGATGACCGTCGTGTGCAACGACTGGTACATGTTGAACTTGGGCATCGCGATGTAGTCCTTGAAGCGGCCGGGCACCGGCTGCCAGAAGGCGTGGATCGTGCCGAGCGTCGCGTAGCAGTCGCGCACCGAGTCGACCAGGATGCGCACGCCCACCAGGTCGTAGATGTCGGCGAAGTCGCGGCCGCGGACGATCATCTTCTGGTAGATCGAGTAATAGTGCTTCGGCCGGCCGGTGACCGCCGCCTTGATCTTGGCGTCGCGCAGCTCGTTGCTCACCTGCGCGGTGACCGACGCCAGATACGTGTCGCGGCTCGGCTGGCGCTCGCTGACCAGACGCACGATCTCCTCGTAGCGCTTGGGATACAGCGTCGCGAAGGCGAGGTCCTCCAGCTCCCACTTCAGCGTGTTCATGCCGAGGCGGTGCGCGAGCGGCGCGTAGATCTCCAGCGTCTCGCGGGCCTTGCGCTCCTGCTTGTGCGGCGGGAGGAAGCGCAGCGTACGCATGTTGTGCAGCCGGTCGGCCAGCTTGACCACCAGCACGCGGGGGTCGCGGGCCATCGCCACGACCATCTTGCGGATGGTCTCGCTCTGGGCGGCGCGGGCGGCATCGGCGGCGTCGAGGCGCTCCGGCGTCTTGACCTTGTCGAGCTTGGTGACGCCGTCGACGATGATGCCGACCAGCTCGCCGAACTCCTTGGTGATCCCCGTGAGGCTCGCCTCGGTGTCCTCGACGGTGTCGTGCAGCAGGGCGGCGGCGAGGGTCGGCGCGTCCATGCCCAGGTCGGCGAGGATGCCGGCGACGGCCAGCGGATGGCTGATGTACGGGTCGCCGCTGCGCCGCACCTGCCCGGCGTGGGCGGCGTCGGCGAACTCGTATGCGCGCCGCACCAGCCCGGCATCGGCCTTCGGGTGCGCGGCGCGCAGGGCGCGGAGCACCGGCTCGACCGCAGCGGGTGACGACGGCCGCCCGGGGGTCAGCCGCGCGAGGCGGTTGCGGACGCGGCGACCGGACGCCGAGGCGGACGTGCCCTCGTGCCCGAGCCGCGGGACCACGTTCGGCATGTCGGACGGTGGCGACATGTCGGGCTCGGTGCGCTCGGGCGTCGGCGTGATCGTGGCCGGACGCCGGAAGGCCGGGGGCAGCAGGGCTTCGTAGTCGTTGGCGGTAGGCCGGCCGCCCGTCTGCGGCGGCGCTGCGGTGGCGGTCGCCACGGCCGCGTCGACCGGGGTCTCGGTGGCCGCGTCGGACTCGCTGGCGGTCAGCACGCTCGTGCGGGAGCTGACGAGCTCGTGCCCGAGCACGTCGTGCCCCAGCTCGGAGAGGTCGCCGTTCAGCTCGGGCTCGGCGAGCGGCGACGTGGGTACGCCGCTCGAAGCCGGACCGTCCACCACGCGCGGCTCCCTTCGCTGGTCTGCGAACGAGAGGACCGCCTGCAACAACCAGCGCTGCCTGCGAGCTGCGGACGCGAGCCCCCGTGTGCCTTCCCTACGTTAACCCTCAGGACGCCATGAGCGTTCCAACCGCGGCGGCGTGTGATTGCGCAGACAACCGCGACCCGCGCGACGAACCGGACGGGTCAGACGACGAGCAGGCTGCGTACCGCCAACGGCTCCACGGCCCGCCGGCCGCCGAGCGCACCGATCTCGATCAGGACGGCGAACTCGGGCACCACGGCGCCGGAGCCCTCGAGGAGGTCCGCGGCCGCGCGCGCCGTTCCGCCCGTGGCAAGCACGTCGTCGATGAGCAGGACCCGCTCGCCGGGTGCCACGGCGTCGGCCTGGATCTCCAGGGTGGCCGTGCCGTACTCGAGCGCGTACTCCAGTCGCCGGGTGGCTCCGGGCAGCTTGCCGGCCTTGCGCACCGGTACGAGGCCGAGCCCCGCAGCCACCGCCACCGGAGCCGCGAGCAGGAAGCCCCGGGCCTCGATGCCGGCGACCTTGTCGACGCCGGTGCTGCGCGCCAGCTCGGCGAGCGCCTCGACGATGCTGCGCAGCCCGCCGGCGTCGGCGATCACCGGGCCGATGTCCTTGAACATGACGCCGGGCAGCGGGAAGTCGGGGACATCGCGGATCAGGCGCGTGAGCGCCGTAGAGGCGGCTTCGAAGGCCGGTGAACGGGCCTCGCTCACCGTCGCTTCTTGCCGCTCGGCCGGCCCGGCTTGCGACGCTTGGCAGGTGTACGACCGGGCCGCGCTGCCCCGGCGACCCGACGGCCGGGCTCTCCGGCAGTCGTGGACCCGGTTGGTGCGGCGTCGTCGGACGACCCTTCCGGCTCGTCGAGGACGACGGTGGACCCACCGGCGTCACCCGCCGACGTGACGGACGCTTCCGCCGCGTCACGTGCCGGACGGGCGGCCGGTCCCGACGTACGCCCGCTGCGCACCTCGCGCGCCGTGACCGCGGCCTGCGAACGGGCGACCTTGGCCGCGAGGGCCTTCATCCGCGGCTCGCGCTCCTTGAAGTCCACCAGCAGCGGGGCGGCGATGAAGATCGACGAGTACGCGCCGGCGGCGAGGCCGACGAGCTGCGCGAGCGCGAGGTCCTTCAACGTGCCGGCGCCGAGCACGCCGGCTCCGATGAAGAGCAGCGACGCCACCGGCAGGAGAGCGATCAGCGACGTGTTGATCGACCGCATCAGCGTCTGGTTGACCGCCTCGTTGGTCGCCTGGGTGTAGGTCCGCTTGGCCGCCACCTCGAGGCCCGCCGTGTTCTCCCGCACCTTGTCGAACACCACCACGGTGTCGTACAGCGAGAAGCCGAGGATCGTGAGCAGCGCGATGACGGTCGCCGGGGTCACCTCGAAGCCGACGAGCGAATAGATCCCGGCCGTGATGAGCAGGTCGTGCAGCAGGGCGATGATCCCGGCCAGCGCCATCTTGGGTTCGAAGCGGATCGAGATGTAGATGATGACGGCGATCAGGAAGACGATCAGGCCCTGGACGGCCTTCGTCGTCACCGACGAGCCCCAGCTCGAGCCGACCGTGGTGGTGTTGATCTCCGCCTGCTGCAGGTCGAAGCGGTCGCTGAGCCGGTTCAGCACCGTCTGCACCTGCGGCTCGTCGAGCGGCTTGGTCTGCAGCCGGATCTGCGGCGTCGACCCGCTGACCACCTGGACGACCTCGACGTCGATCCCGGTGCCAGCCAGCACGGCGCGCGTCTCGGCCACCGTGTGCTGACGCTGCGGGAAGTCGAACTCGGCGCCGCCCTTGAAATCGATGCCGAAGGTGAAGCCGCGGATCAGGATGCTCAGCAGGCTGATCAGGATCACCACCGAGCTGATCGCGTACCAGCGCTTGCGCTTGGTCATGAAGTCGTAGGAGACCTCACCGCGGTAGAGCCGCGTCATCAGTGACATGTCAGCTCCCGTTCCGCTGCGACGACGATCCGGTGGTCGTGGTGGGCGGCGGACCGTCCGTCTCGGCGGTCACCCGCTTGGAGAGCCGGGTGCGTGGCGCCGGCCCGCTGGCGGCCTCGCTCGCCTCGGTCGCCGCGGCTGCGGCCGCCACCTGCCCGCCGAGCGAGCGGCTCGTCAGACCGCTGAAGCGGCTGGTCGAGAAGAGCGGCTTGCGCGCGAGGATGGTGACCATCGGCTTGGTGAACATGACGACGACCAGCAGGTCCAGCAGCGTGGACAGGCCGAGGGTGAAGGCGAACCCGCGGACGGAGCCGATCGACAGCCAGTAGAGCGCCGCGGCGGCCAGGAAGGACACCGTGTTGGCGGACAGGATGGTCCGCCGCGCCCTGACCCAGCTGCGCTCGACGCTGGTGCGTACCGAGCGGCCCTCGTGGACCTCGTCCTTCAGGCGTTCGTAATAGACGACGAACGAGTCGGCCGTGATGCCGATCGCGACGATGAAACCGGCGATGCCCGCGAGGGTCAGCGTGAAGCCGATGACCTGTCCGAGCAGCACCACGCAGGCGTACGTCACGATGGCGGACGCGCTCAGCGCCGCCACGGTGATGATGCCCATCGCGCGGTAGTAGGCGAAGCAGTAGAGCACCACCAGGAACAGGCCGATGGCCCCGGCGAGCAGGCCGGCGTGCAGCGACTGCTGGCCGAGCGTCGCGGAGACCGACACCGCCTCGGACTTGTCGAAGGCGATCGGCAGCGCGCCGTACTTGAGGACGTTCGCGAGGTCGGAGGCCGACTTCTGGGTGAACGACCCGGAGATCTGCGCCGAGCCGGGGATGCGGCCCTCGATGGTCGGAGCGGACTGCACGACGCCGTCGAGCACCACCGCGAGCGAGCACTCCGGTGCCTGGCTCGTCGGGCACCCGGCGGTCGAGGAGATCTTGGCGGTCAGGTCGGACCACTGGCTCTGGCCCTTGCTGGTGAAGTCGACGGTGACGATCCAGTTGTTCGTCACCGTGCCGTTCGCGCCCTGCTGCAGGGTCGCGCCGGCACCGCTCACGGCGGTGCCCTTCAGGCTGGCCGGCCGGAGGATGTACTTGACGGCGCCGGTGCGGTCGCAGCCCACCAGCCAGTCGGTGTCGGGCGCGTTGCTGGCGCTGGTCGAGCCGATCTCGGCGGTGGAGCAGGTCTGGATGGCCATCTGCTGCGTGATGCAGGCCGGCGGGGTGTCACCCGTACCGGGCGCACTCACGCAGGGCTTCACCGCGACTGAGGGAGAAGCAGCGGCTGAGGGTGAAGCAGCGGCTGACGGCGAGGCGGCGGCCGACGGTGCGGCGGCCGAGGGGGTCGCCGCGGCGGGAGCGACGCTGCCCGTCGCGGGCGTCGGGGTGACCTCGGCGCGGCTCAGCGTCGCCGACGCCGTCGGTGCCGGGGTGGCGGCACCGGAAGGCGCGACCGACGTGGACGGGGCAACCGAGGCGGAAGGCGCCGTCGAGGCGGTCGGCGTCGCGGTAGGTGCGGCCGTCGGGGTGGGGGTGGTCGTCGGCGCGACGGTGGCCGTTGCTGCTTCGGCCGAGAACGGGATGCGGAAGGCGAGCTGCGCGGTCTGTCCCACGAGGTCGACGACTTGCTGACGGCCCTTGCCGGGAACCGAGATCTCGACATTCGACCCGGCGCGGACGACCTCCGCCTCGGAGACACCGAGGCCGTTCACCCGCTGCCGGATGATGTCGACGGCCTGCTCGATCTGACCGGCACTGACCTTCTTGTCGATGGCCTTGCCGTTGGCGTCGACCAGCTTCGGCTTGAGCGTGACGCTCGTGCCGCCTTGCAGGTCGAGGCCCAGCTTGGGGGTCCAGTTGCCGCTCAGGGCCATGGCGGCGTAGAGCAGCACGACGATGATGCCGAACGCGCCGAGTCGGGTCCATGCCGGACGGGTGCTCGCGGCGCCACGGGGAGCGCGGGACGGGCGCTTGGCCACACGTCCACCTCTCGATAACCCAGGTTGCTCGCAGATCCTGGTCGGAAATCAGCCGGATGCCCGGAGACGGCACCCGTTCGGAGTATCGCCCGCCGGTGCCTGCACTCCAGTCGGCGCAAGCGAGTACCGGCACCGCCGAACGCGGCACCGGCTGCCGACCGAACGGTGGCACCAGCCAGCAGGACAACGACGAAGGCGCGCCGAGCGATCCCGACCGAACGGATCGGTGCCCGACGCGGCGGACGGCCTCAGACGGCCGTCGGCGGCTCCTTGTTCTGGTCGATCTTGTTCAGGTCGATCGACTTGTCGGTGCTGGCGCCCATGTCGTCGTCGTGGATGGCCTCGTGCTCCATCGCGTCGTCGGCCGGGCTGTCCAGCACCCGTGAGACGGCCTGGCGGGCGTACTTGGAATACACCCCCGGCGCGACCTCGAGGACGACACCGTCCTCCTCGACGGCGATGACGGTGGCGTACAGGCCCGCGGTGGTCATGATCCGGGACCCGACCTGGAGCGTGTTGGTCATCTGCTGCGCCGCGGCCTTGCGCTTGCGGGTGCTGTAGAACAGGAACCCGACCATGGCGACCAGCAGCAGCGGGAAGATGATGTTCAGACCGCTGCTACTGCTCTTCTCGGCCGCATCGACCAGTGCTGACGTCACGCGCCGAGTGTAGGCGCGACGCACCCGCTTACGAGCCGCCGAACCGCACGGACCCCCCGATCCGTCGCTGCTTGCCCGATCCGGCCGTCCTGCCGCCCGGTGACGTGCCGATCAGCCGAAGAGGTCCGGGTCCTGTCCGCGCTGGGCCTCGCCGTCCGACGGTCCCCCGGCCGGTCCCTGACCGCGGTGCTGCCAGCCGACGGGTGGCGCGAAGCCGAGATGCGCGAACGCGGCCGGCGTCGCCACCCGCCCGCGTGCGGTGCGGGCGAGCAGTCCGGTGCGCAGCAGGTAGGGCTCGACGACCTCCTCGACCGTCTCGGGCTCCTCCCCCACGGCAACGGCCAGCGTGGTCAGCCCGACCGGCCCGCCCCCGAAGTTGCTGACCAGCGCCTTGAGGACGGCCCGGTCCAGCCGGTCCAGACCCCGGTCGTCGACGTCGAACACGACGAGAGCCGCCTGGGCCACGTCTTCGGTGACCACACCCCCGGCCCGCACCTCGGCGTAGTCGCGGACGCGGCGCAGCAGCCGGTTGGCGATGCGGGGGGTGCCGCGCGACCGCGATGCCACCTCCACCGCCCCGCCGGGGGTGAGGCTGACGCCGAGCAGCGCCGCGCTGCGCATGAGCACCAGCTCGAGCTCGGCGCGGTCGTAGAAGTCCAGGTGGCCGACGTAGCCGAAGCGGTCGTGCAGCGGCCCGGTGAGCAGGCCGGCCCGGGTCGTGGCCCCGACCAGGGTGAACGGCGCCACGTCGAGCGGGATCGCCGTCGCTCCCGGGCCCTTGCCCAGCACGACGTCGACCCGGAAGTCCTCCATGGCGGAGTACAGCAGCTCCTCGGCGGGCCGGGCGATGCGGTGGATCTCGTCGATGAAGAGCACCTCGCCCGGCGCGAGCGAGGTGAGGATCGCGACCAGGTCGCCGGAGCGCTCGATGGCCGGACCCGACGTTAGCCGCAGGCCGACCCCGAGCTCCGCCGCGACGATCATGGCGAGCGTCGTCTTGCCGAGCCCGGGCGGCCCCGACAGGAGCACGTGGTCCGGCGGCCGGCCACGGGCCATGGCCCCCTGCAGCACGATCGACAGCTGCTCGCGCACCTTGGGCTGACCGACGAATTCGTCCAGGTTGCCGGGGCGCAGCCGCGCCTCGAAGCCGAGATCGTCCGGGGTCTGTGCGGGAATGACGATCGGCTCGACCGGGCCGATCTCGTAGCTGTCGTCCTCCATGCCTGCGCTCACGCCGGCCGCAGAGCTCCGAGCGCGCTGCGCAGCAGCACCTGCACGGCCGTCTCGCCCTGCGTGGCCAGCGGCGTCACGGCCTCGACCGCCGCGTCGACCTCACCGGCGGAGTAGCCGAGGCTGCTGAGCGCAGCGCGCAGCTGCTCCTCCCACGACTGGGCCCGTACGGACGGCAGCGTGATGACGGTGCCGCTGACGCCGGCGCCGTGCGGGGGTCCGAGCCGGTCCTTCAGGTCGAGCACGATGCGGGCCGCACCCTTCTTGCCGATGCCGGGCACCTTGCACAGCGCCACGAGGTCCTCCGTGGCGACGGCGCGGCGTACGTCATCGGGCCGGTGGACGGCCAGCACCGCTTGGGCGAGCCGCGGGCCCACTCCGGCGGCGGTCTGCAGGGCCTCGAAGACCTCGCGCTCGTCGGCGTCGCGGAAGCCGTACAGGGTCAGCTCGGTCTCGCGGACGACAAGCGCGGTCGACAGGGTCGCCGGCTCCCCGACCCGAAGCGACGCCAACGTGGCGGGGGTGCACGAGACGGCGAGCCCCACGCCGCCCACCTCGATGACGGCCACATCGGGGCCGACGGCCGCGATCGTGCCCGAGACGCTGGCGATCATCGGACGCCTCCCTGCCTGCCGCCGGTCGCGAGCGCGCGCGCCGTCTCGTACCGGGCCAGCGCCGCACCGCGCCAGAGGTGGCAGAGCGCGAGCGCGAGGGCGTCGGCCGCATCAGCCGGGGTGGGCGCCTCGGTGAGCCGGAGCAGCCGGGTGACCATCCCCGTGACCTGCAGCTTGTCGGCGCGGCCCGAGCCGGTGACGGCCGCCTTGACCTCGCTCGGCGTGTACACGGCGACCGGCAGGCCGCGGCGGGCGGCGGCGGCGATGGCAACTCCCCCGGCCTGAGCGGTGCCCATCACGGTGCGCACGTTGGCCTGGCTGAACACCCGCTCCACCGAGACGGCGTCGGGGCGGTGCAGCTCGAGCCAGCTGTCGAGCGCGGCGTCGATCGCCCCGAGCCGGGCGCCGATGTCGGCGGACGCGGGGGTACGGATGACGCCCACCGCGACGAGCGTCGCCTGACCGGGTCGCGAGCTGTCGACGACCCCCAGGCCGCAGCGGGTCAGGCCGGGGTCGACACCGAGCACACGCACAGCGACGACCTCCGATCAGCTCCGACGAACGCGTGTTCGACGCTAACCGTCGGCAGCGTCCGGCGGCGGGAGCCGGCCCGGCGTGTCTCCGTCGTTCGAGCCGTCACTCAGGCGGTGACGAGCTCCATGACGTCATCGGAGATGTCGGCGTTGAACCACACGTTCTGCACGTCGTCGAGGTCCTCGAGCGCGTCGACGAGACGGAGCACCTTGCGGGCACCCTCCTCCTCGAGCGGCACCGAGACGGTCGGGCTCCAGGCGATGTCGGCCGACTGCAGGGTCATCCCGGCGTCGTTGACGGCGCTGCGGGTGGCGTGCAGGTCGGTCGCCTCGCTGATGACCTCGAACGCGTCGCCGAGGTCGTTGACCTCTTCGGCGCCGGCGTCGAGCACCGCGGTGAGGACGTCGTCCTCGGTGAGCGCGCCCTTGTCGACCAGCACGATGCCCTTGCGCTGGAAGAGGTACGCCACCGAGCCGGGGTCGGCGACGCGACCGCCGTTGCGTGTGATCGCCACGCGGACGTCGGAGGCCGCCCGGTTGCGGTTGTCGGTGAGGCACTCGACGAGCAGCGCGACCCCGTCGGGTCCGTAGGCCTCGTACGTGATCTCCTCGTACGCGGCCGCGTCGCCGAGCTCACCGGAGCCGCGCTTGATGGCGCGGTCGATGTTGTCGTTCGGCACCGACTGACCCTTGGCCTTGGCCACCGCGTCGGCGAGCGTCGGGTTGCCGGTGAGGTCGCCGCCGCCGGTACGCGCCGCCACCTCGATCGTCTTGATCAACTTGGCGAAGAGCTTGCTCCGCTTGGCGTCGACGACCGCCTTCTTGTGCTTGGTGGTCGCCCACTTGGAATGGCCGCTCATGCTGATCTCTCCCTGACCATCTTGACGAACATCGCGTGCATCCGGGCGTCGCCCGACAGCTCCGGGTGGAAAGCCGTCGCGAGGCGGTGCCCGTCGCGTACCGCGACGGTACGACCGTCGACCGTCGCGAGCACCCGCACATTGTCACCGGTGCGCTCGACGACCGGGGCGCGGATGAAGACGGCGTGCACCGCACCACCTTCGACGCCCTCGACCTCGAGGTCCACCTCGAAAGAGTCGACCTGCCGGCCGAACGCGTTGCGCCGGACCGTCATGTCGAGGGCGTCGAGGGACGGCTGGTCGGCCCGGCCGTCCAGGATGTCGGACGCCAGCATGATCATCCCGGCGCAGGAGCCGAAGACCGGCAGGCCGGCGTCCAGGGCGGTGCGCAGCGGCTCCAGCAGGCCGAAGATCTCGAGCAGCTTGCCGATGGTCGTCGACTCGCCGCCCGGGATGACGATCCCGTCGAGGGCGGCGAGCACCTCGGGGCGGCGCACCGCCACCGCGTCGGCGCCCGCCTCGCGCAGCGCCGCGAGGTGCTCGCGCACGTCACCCTGCAGCGCGAGCACCCCGATCCTGACCTCGTGCCCGGGTGTCGCCGGGGTGGTCACCAACCGCGGTCGGCGTAGCGCTGACCCTGCGGGATGGTCGGGATCTCGATGCCGACCATGGCCTCACCGAGGCCGCGCGACACCTTGGCGAGCAGGTCGGCGTCGTCGTACATGGTGGTGGCCTCGACGATCGCCCGCGCACGGCGGGCCGGGTCGCCGGACTTGAAGATGCCCGAGCCGACGAAGACGCCCTCGGCCCCGAGCTGCATCATGAGGGCCGCGTCGGCCGGGGTGGCGATGCCGCCCGCGGTGAACAGCACGACCGGCAGCTTGCCCTCGCGGGCGATCTCGGCGACCAGGTCGTACGGCGCCCGCAGCTCCTTGGCGGCGGCGTACAGCTCCTCGGGCGGCAGGCTCGCGAGCCGCTTCACGCCCTGGCGGATGGACCGCATGTGACGCACGGCCTCGACGACGTTTCCGGTGCCGGCCTCACCCTTGCTGCGGATCATGGCCGCACCCTCGGTGATGCGCCGCAGCGCCTCCCCGAGGTCGGTGGCGCCGCAGACGAAGGGGGCGGTGAAGGCGAACTTGTCGATGTGGTGGGCCTCGTCGGCCGGGGTCAGCACCTCGGACTCGTCGATGTAGTCGACGCCTAGCGCCTGCAGCACCTGGGCCTCGACGAAGTGGCCGATCCGCGCCTTGGCCATGACCGGGATGCTGACGGCCTCGATGATCCCGGTGATCATCTCCGGGTCGCTCATCCGGGCGACGCCGCCCTCGCGCCGGATGTCGGCCGGCACCCGCTCGAGCGCCATGACCGCGACCGCGCCCGCGTCCTCGGCGATCTTGGCCTGCTCGGGCGTGACGACGTCCATGATGACGCCGCCCTTGAGCATCTCGGCCATGCCGCGCTTGACGCGGACCCCGCCGGCCTGGGGGGCGCCGGACTGCGCCGACGAGACCGGCTCTACGGGCTGGGACTGTGCCACGGGAGGGCTCCTACCTGCGTGTGCGGCCGAGTGGGCAGCCGCGGTGACCTGCGGAAGAGATGACGAGCAAAGACAGAAGGCAGACGACGCCCGGAGACCGAGTTTACGAGATCAGCTGCCGGGTTCGTCGGCGTCGAATTCCGCGTACGCGGGTGCCTGGGCGCGCCCGTACAGGTGCAGCACCCGCACGATGGGCTGCCGGCGTAGGGCCAACAGGTCACGTACCGCATCGTTGTGGAACTGGCGCGCCAGCACCACTTTGCGCGCGGCAGCGGTCAGCTCGGGGGCGGCGGCCTCCGGCGCGGCGCGCAGGGCCTGGCTGAGCGCGCTCTCGGCCGCGGCCCGCTCGGCGATCGGTGCGGTCCCGTCCCCGGCCGCTGCGAGCGCACGCCGGGCCGCCCGGCGCAGCTCCTCCGCGCCGGACTCGGCCGTCAGGTCGTACGCGGTGATGGCCCGGCGGGCGAGCTGCGCGTCGAGGCCTGCGGTGGCGGCCTCGACCCGGATGGCGAGCCGGTCGAGCCGGGTGGCGAGCAGCGTGAGGTAGCAGCCCAGGAGCACGACGACCGCGACGACGGCGATCACCAGGCTCACGGCTGCAGGCTAGGCGACCGGCACGCCCGCACCGGGGAGCCCGCGCGGGCTCAGGCGGGGCGGGTCAACCGTTCGCGATCTTCCAGCCCGTTGCCGACGAAGGTCTCACAGACCGTCTCGTACACCTGCACGATCTCGGCGGCCACGACCGACCAGTCGTACTGCTGGACCACCTGCGCACCGATGGCCGACAGCTCCCGCCGCGCTCCGGGTGCCCGCAGCAGATCGATCGCGACCCGCGCCAGATCTGCCGCGTCTTCGTTGACGAACAGCCGGCCCGCCCGTCCCCCGTCGAGCACCCGGCGGAAGGCGTCGATGTCGCTGGCGATCACCGGGGTGCCGGAGGCCATGGCCTCGAGCAGCACGATGCCGAAGCTCTCCTGGCCGGTGTTGGGCGCGACGTAGACGTCGGCGGTGTGGAACAGGCTCGCCTTGTCGGCGTCGCTGATCCGGCCGAGCACGTGCACGTGGCTGCGCAGCCGGGGCGGCAGGTCCTGCTGCACGTCCTTCACGTCACCCGGACCGGCGACGAGCAGACGCACGTCGGGCACTGCGGCGGCGATCGCCGGCAGTGCCGCGAGCAGCACGGAGAGGCCCTTGCGCGGCTCGTCGATGCGCCCGACGAAGGCCAGCGTGGGCGGCGCCGGATCGCCGGCGAAGGCGGGGAGCGGTCCGGCAGCCTCGTACGGCGCCATGACGACGCCGTTCGGGATGAGGACGGCGTCGACTCCCAGATGTTCGACGATGGTGCGCCGGGCCGCCTCGGACACGGCGATGTTGGCCCGTACCTTCTCCAACGCGAGTTGCAGCGCGCTCTGCAGGGCAGTCAGGATCCGGGAGCGCGGGTTGCTGGTGTGGTAGGTCGCGACCAGCGGCCCGTTGAACGCGAGGCAGGCCAGCAGGCTGACGCTCGGCGAGGTCGGCTCGTGGGCGTGCACGACGTCGAAGTCGTTGTCCCGTACCCACCGACGCACCCGGGCGCCCGACACCGGCCCCATGAGGATGCGGGTGACCGACCCGTTGTAGGGCACCGACTTCGCCTTGCCGGCGGAGACCGCGTACGGCGGCAGCGTGTCCTCGTCGTCGACCGGGGTGATGACCGAGACCTCGTGCCCGAGCTGGATCAGCGTCTCCGCCAAGTCGCGGATGTGCACCTGCACGCCGCCCGGCACGTCCCAGGTGTACGGGCAGGCGAGGCCGATACGCACGCGTCAGCCCCCGCCCTTGGCGACCCGTGCGGCAGAGGCGCGATGTGCGGAACCCGCCTGCGGCGCACCGGGGCGCACCTCGAGGTCGTCGGTCCAGAGCCGCTGCAGCATGTGCCAGTCCTCGGGGTGCGCAGCGATGCCGACGGCGAACGCGTCGGCGAGCGCCTGCGTCATGGTCGTCACGTCGGTGTGCGGGATGGGGGCGGCCGTGCGTCCGCGCCAGCCGCCCGACACCGCGTCACCCGAGTACCAGAGCGTGGTCGGGATGAGTGCGGCCCCCGTACGCAGGGCCAACGCGGCCGGCCCCGCAGGCATGGTGGCCTGCGCCCCGAAGAAGCGGACCGGGACCCCGCTCGGGGTGAGGTCGCGATCGGCGAGCAGGCAGAGCATGCGACCGTCGCGCAGCCGCTCCGCCAGCAGCTCGAACGGGGGCTGCTCCCCGCCGGTGAGCGCGATGACCTCGAAGCCGAGGCCCTCACGGAAGGCGACGAACTGGTCGTACAGATCGGCGGGCTCGAGACGCTCGGCGACGGTGGTGAACGGGACGCCCGTGAGCACCAGCCAGGCGCCGGCCTGGTCCCAGTTGCCCATGTGCGGCAGCGCGAGGATCGTGCCCTTGCCTGCGGCGTGGGCGTCGCGCAGGTGGTGCTCCTCGGCGATGAACATGCGCCCGACGATGCGGTCGGCCGGCAGCACGGGGAGCCGGAAGGTCTCGAGCCAGTAGCGCGCGTACGAGCGCATCGCGTCGCGGCCGAGGCGCTGCAGATCCGCGCCGGGAGGCGCCACGCGGGCGAGGTTGGAGGCGAGCCGCTGCGCGCCCTTGCCCTGCCGGCGCCAGGCCAGATCGGCACCGGTACGGAACAGCCGGGCGGCGAACCGCTCGGGCAGCACGCGTACGAGCGCCCACCCGGCCCGATAGGCCAGCGACAGCAACCGGTCCATGCCTGCCAAGCTAGTTGGCCCGCGTCAGCGGACCGAGACCTCGCCGGACTCCTCGGCGTGGCGACGGTGCCGGACCCGGCTGACCGGACGACGCACCGGGCGGGCCGGACGCGCCGGACCCGGCTCGATCTCCTTGGCCTGCTTGTAGACGTAGACCACGCGCTGCCCGACCGTGATGGTCGTTGCGACGCACAGCAGCCAGAGCGCGACCGGGAGCGCCCAGACGACGCCGAGGCCGGTGATCATGGCGGCGACCAGCACGATGAGCAGCCGCTCACCCCGCTCGGCGAAGCCGGTGTTGCAGTCGAAGCCGAGCCCCTCGGCACGCGCCTTGACGTACGAGATGATGCCGCCCATCGCGAGGGCGTAAATGGCGGCCCCGGCCAGCGGGAGCGAGTTACCGCCACCTGCGTACCAGATCGCGATGCTGCCGAAGATCGCCGAGTCGGCGACGCGGTCGGACGAGCTGTCGAGGAAGGCGCCCCACTTGCTGCTGATGCCGCGGGCGCGGGCGATGAGCCCGTCGAGCATGTCGCTGAAGACGAACAGCGTCACCACGAGCGTGCCGATCCAGAACGAGCCGCGGCTGAAGAAGCCGATGGCCGCAGCCGAGACACCGAGGGTGCCGACGACCGTCACCACGTCGGGCGACAGTCCCGAACTCGCGAGCTTGCGACTCAGCGGATCGAGCAGACGCTGGATCTGCGGACGAGCCTGTGATGCGAGCATCTGCCCTCTTTCGTCGGGTGCTCTGCGCTTTCCACACTAACTGATACCTCGGCGGATGCATCGGGCCGATACATCGAGAACAACATATCGAGACGTTTTCCACCCGTTCGCCCGTAGGCGAGAGCCCGATCACAGCAGGCTCGCGCCCACGCCGCGCATCGGCTCGCCGCACGTGCTGCGGCTGTGAGGAAAGGAGATGGGACCGGCGAACCGGCTCAGTCGCCGTCGCTCCAGGCCTCGACCAGCAGGTCGCGCGTGTCACCCAGCAGGCTCGGGAGCACCCGGGTGTGTCCGACGACCGGCATGAAGTTGGTGTCGCCACCCCAGCGCGGCACCACGTGCTGATGCAGGTGGGCGGCGATACCGGCGCCGGCGATGGCGCCGAGGTTCATGCCGACGTTGAAGCCCTGCGCGCCGCTGGCCACCCGCAGTGCCCGGATCGCCCGCTGCGTGAAGAGCGAGAGCTCCTGCGACTCCCCCGGCGTGAGCTCGGAGTAGTCGGCGGTGTGGCGGAACGGGACGACCATCAGGTGCCCGGGGTTGTACGGGTACAGGTTGAGCACGGCGTAGACGAACTCGCCGCGCGCGACGATGAGACCGTCGGCGTCCGTGCCCTGCGGGATGCGGCAGAACGGGTCGAGGTCGCCTTCATGGGGCTTGTTCTCGCCCTTGATGTACGCCATCCGGTGCGGCGTGTAGAGCCGGGCGAAGCTGTCGCGCAGGCCGGCGCCGTACTGCTCATCCAGCTCGGGCCGGTAGCCGCGCCACTCCGGCGCCTGCTCGGAGTCGGTCGTCTCGCTCATGTCAGCGCAGCCCGTCGTGCAGGTCCTCGCCGGTGTGATCCGGCGCCTGTACGGCGCCGAGGATCTCGGCGATGGCCTCGTCGACGGAGAGCCCGGACTTCTGGGTGCCGTCGCGCAGCCGCAGGCTGACCAGACCGGCGTCGACGTCCTTGTCCCCCGCGAGCAGCATGAACGGCACCTTGGCGTGCTGCGCCTTGAGGATCTTCTTCTGCATCCGCTCGTCGGCGGTGTCGATCTCGACCCGCGCCCCGGCGGCGAACAGCCGGGCACCGATGTCCTGCAGGTACGACTCGTGCCGTTCGGCGATCGGGATCCCGACCACCTGCACAGGGGAGAGCCACGGCGGCAGGGCGCCGGCGTAGTGCTCGAGCAGGATCGCGAAGAAGCGCTCGACGCTGCCGAACAGGGCCCGGTGGATCATGTACGGACGCTTGCGGGTGCCGTCCGCGGCCTGGTATTCGATGTCGAACCGGCCGGGCAGCTGCAGGTCGACCTGCAGCGTGCTCATCTGCCAGCGGCGGCCGATCGCGTCGCGGACGTGGACGTCGATCTTCGGTGCGTAGAACGCCCCTTCGCCCTCGGCGACGACGTACGGGAGCCCGACCCGCTCGAGCGCGTTGCGCAGCGCGTCGGTGGCGGTGTCCCACTCCTCGACCTCGCCGACGTACTTGTCGGGCCGGGTGGCGAGCTCCGCCTCGAAGTCGGTCAGCCCGAAGTCACGCAGCAGCGACAGGACGAAGTCGAGCAGGCTGATCAGCTCGTCGTTCAGCTGCTCCGGGGTGCAGAAGATGTGGCTGTCGTCCTGCGTGAAGCCGCGGATGCGGGTGAGGCCGTGCAGCACGCCGGACTTCTCGAAGCGGTAGACGGTGCCGAACTCGAAGAGCCGCTGCGGCAGCTCGCGGTAGGACTTCCCCCGCGCCTTGAAGACCAGGATGTGCATCGGGCAGTTCATCGGCTTCGGGTAGTACGTCGCGCCGTCCATCTCCATGGGCGGGTACATGCCGTCGGCGTACCACTGCAGGTGGCCGGAGGTCTGGAAGAGCGTCTCCTTGGCCAGGTGCGGGGTGGTCACGAACGAGTAGCCGGCCTCCTCGTGGCGCTTGCGGCTGTACTCCTCCATGACGCGGCGGACCAGACCACCCTTGGGATGCCAAATCGCGAGGCCCGCGCCGATCTCGCTCGGGAAGCTGAACAGGTCGAGATCGGTGCCGAGACGGCGGTGGTCGCGCTTCTCGGCCTCCTCGAGCTGGGTGAGATGGGCGTCGAGGGCCGCCTTGGACTCCCAGGCGGTGCCGTAGATGCGCTGCAGCTGCTTGTTGTGCTCGCTGCCGCGCCAGTAGGCAGCTGCGGTGCGCATCAGCTTGAAGGCCGGGATGTAGCCGGTGTGCGGCACGTGCGGCCCGCGGCACAGGTCCTTCCAGGCCAGCTCCTCGTGCTCGCCCTTGCGCCGGACGTTGTCGTAGATGGTCAGCTCGCTGCCGCCGGTCTCGACGGCCTCGTCGGCCGACATGCCGTCGCCGCCGCCCTTGAGCCCGATCAGCTCGAGCTTGTACGGCTCGTCGGCGAGCTCGGCGCGGGCGGCGTCCTCGGTGACGACCCGGCGGTGGAAGAACTGCCGCTCCTTGAGGATCGCCTTCATCCGCTTCTCGATCGCCGCGACGTCCTCCGGCGTGAACGGGGTCTCGACGTCGAAGTCGTAGTAGAAGCCGTTGACGATCGGCGGGCCGATGCCGAGCTTGGCGTCCGGGAAGAGGTCCTGGACGGCCTGCGCCATGACGTGGGCGGTCGAGTGCCGGATGATCGCGCGGCCCTCGTCGGAGTCGCCCGGGATCGACTCGACGACGTCGCCGTCCTCGGGGTGGTACGCGAGGTCCTTGACCGTGCCGTCGGCCGCGCGGACGGCCACCGCACCCTTCACGCCTGCGACGCCGAAGGCCTGCCCGGCCGTGGCTCCCTCGGGGACGACGTGGGGAAAGCTGTCAACGGTCAGGCGGATGTCGGACACGCCGAGCAATCTACCGACGCAGGCGGCCGGGTCATACCCGATTGCGCTGCGCGGGCCGCCCCGACGGCCCGCCTTCCGGGTGGGCGTAGCAGGTTTCGAACCTGCGACCTCTCGCGTGTGAAGCGAGCGCTCTCCCGCTGAGCTATACGCCCCGGACTGACCGCTCACGCTACTACGAGCCGTACGTGGTGACGGGTTGGGCTCGCCTGTGGATAACTCGCCGGGGTTGTCGGCCGCGCCTCCTACCTTGCCGGTGTGCAGACCGCCGATATCCCGACCCCCGAGCTCGGCCCGTCGGATCCCGTCGAGCTCGCGGCGGCACCGTCCGCGACGGAGATCGAGCGCAGCCGGCTGACCACCGTCCTGCCCGCCCTGTCCGTGCTGGGCATGGTCGGGTTCGCCGTGTTCGTGGCCAATCCCGTCCTGATCGCGTTGAGCGGCGGGCTCGCGGTGCTCAGCATCGGCGGGGCGCTGCTGGCGGTGCGCCTGCAGCGACGGCGGGCCGACCGCTCCTGGGCCGCCCGGTGCATGCGCTACCGGGCCCATCTCACCGCGTGCGCCCGGCAGCTCGACGAGGCCGCGCGACGGCAGGCGGCGTACGACGCCCACCAGCACCGCGGCGCGACCCGCCCCTCCGAGCCCGACTTCCTGCGCGTACGGCTGGGGCTCGGACGCACGCCGGCGCGCAGACAACCGCGGATGACACCGGCAGGCGCGGAGCCCACCGGCGACGACGCGCTCACCGCGGCCGCCGCTGAGGTGCTCGGACGCCACGGCGCGGTGGATGCCCTGACGGTGCGCCTGGACCTGCGGCCCGGCACCCGCACGGTGCTGCGCGGTCCGCTGACCGATGTGCTCCGGGCGCTCGTCTGCGAGCTGGCGGCCACGCACCGGGTGGGCGAGCTGGGGCTTCACGTGCTCGCGCCGGCGGCGGAGCTGACCTGGCTGACGGAGCTGCCGCACTGCCGCTCTTCCGGGGTGCACGACGCTGACGCCCTCCTGCAGGCGGTCCGCGCCGACCGGTCCGGAGCGGCGCAGCTGGTCGTGCTCGCCGGCCCCACCGGTGCGACAGCGGCGCGCGTGTGGGGTGCGCTCCCCGCGGCGACGGACCCCGCGGCACCGGGCGTGATTGCGCTGCTGGCCACGGAGTGGCAGGTTCCGCCCGACGCGACCGCCGTCATCCGCCCGGCACCGGAGGGCGTGCCCGGCGTGCTGGTCGAGCTCGCCGGGCCAGAGCCGCGTATGCGGTTGGTCCCACGGGTCGACCGGCTGTCGTTCCCCGCAGCACTGGAGCGCGCCCTGGCGGAGGCGTCGCGGGCGGCGCCCCGCGCCCGCACCGCGACCGGCCCGGCCACCCTGGCGGCTCTGCTCGCGTCGACCTCCGGCGACCGCGAGCTCCGGCTCCCGCTCGGTCTCGGTGACGGCGGGCCGCTCGTCCTCGACCTGACCGAGGCCGCCGAGGGCGGTGACGGGCCGCACGGGCTCGTCATCGGATCCACCGGCAGCGGCAAGAGCGAGCTGCTGCGCACCCTGGTCGTGGCCGCCGCCACCCGGTCCGGTCCGGAGCAGCTGTCGATCCTGCTGATCGACTACAAGGGCGGTGCCGCGTTCGGTGACCTGACCGACCTGCCCCATCTCGCGGGCCTCGCCACGAACCTGTCGGACGATCCCCTCGCGGCCGACCGGCTGGCCACTGCGCTGCGCGCCGAGTCGCGACGTCGGCAGCAGCTTTTGCGCGCCGCCCGGGCACCGGACCTCGCCGCTTACCGGCGGGTCCGCGCGACCCGACCCGAGCTGCCGGCCCTGCCCCGCCTGCTCGTGGTCATCGACGAGTACGCCGAGCTCGTCGAGCAGTCACCCGAGGCACTGGACGCCCTCACGTCGCTGGGCCGGGTCGGGCGCAGCCTGGGTGTCCACCTCCTGCTGTCCTCCCAGCGCCTCGACGACGGCAAGCTGCGCGGACTCGACGCCCACCTGCGCTACCGCGTCTGCCTGCGCACGCTCGACGCCGGCGACTCGCAGTCGATGCTCGGCTCCCGCGCCGCGCTCGAGCTGCCCGCCGAGCCGGGTTGGGCGTGGCTGAACCGCGACGGGGCCCTCACCCGGTGGAGGGTCCTGCGCGCCGACGCCGGTGACCTGCTCGCCGCCCGCTCGTGGCCGCCGGCCACGTCTGCGGTGCACCAAGTCCTGTCACCGGGTCTCGCCGAGCGTCTGTGCCTGGACGCCGTGGGCCCGACGTCACCGACCGGCCTGCACACCGTGCCGGTAGGTGTGGTCGACCGCCCCGAGTACGGCCGGAGCGAGGTCCTGCTGGCCGATCTGCGCCGGCCGCTGGCCGTGGTCGGCGCGCCCGGATCCGGCCGCTCGACGACCCTGACCACCCTCGTCGCGGCGCTCGCCGAGTCGTCCGACCCGGGTGCCGTGGCCGTGCACGTCATCGCCGCCGCCGGGCCGCTCGCCTCGGTCGGAGGCGTGCCGCACGTGGGCACGGTCGCGACGGAGCCCAGCCTGGCCGGGGTCGTGGTCGGCGCGATTGCCGACCTCACCCGCAGCCGGCGGGCCGGCGCATCGGCGGAGCAGGCCGTGCTGCTCGTCGTCGACGACGCCGGCCGCCTGCTGCGCGAGCGCGACGACCTGCTGCCCGACCTGCTCACGATCGCGACGGCCGGCCCGGCGCACGGCGTGCACCTGGCCCTGTCGGCAGGACGGTGGAGCGAGCTGCGCGGCGGGCTGCGCGAGGCGTGCGCCACGCGGTGGGAGCTGCCGTCGGCGGACGTCGCCGACTCCGAGCATCCGCAGCTCGTCCGCCGCGCCGGACCCCGCCCGCCCGGCCGGCTGCTGACGCCCGCCGGCCACTGGGCGCAGATCGCGCTCCCCCACCGCTGCGGCTGCTCCGCGGAGCCCTGCCCGGCCGACGGCTCGGGTGACGACCTGCTCACCGCTCTCGCCAGACGCGGCGGCCCGCCGACCCCGCCGATGCGCTCGCTCCCGCGCATGGTGGCGCCGGCGCTGCTGCCCCCATCGCGGACCGGTGGCGTATGGACGGGTGTAGCCGGCCCCTATCTCGCACCGCTCGCAGTGCCGCTCGCCGGCGGCGACCACCTGATCGTCCTCGGCAATTCCGGCAGCGGGCGTACGGGCCTGCTCCGCGCGCTGGCGGGACAGCTCGGGCACCGCCCGGTCTGGGTGCTCGACCCGCGCCGTTCCCTCGGCCCGCAGCACGCCGCAGCCGCGAGCTCGCCGGCCGAGATCAACGCCGCGCTCACGGCACTGGTCGGCGCGATCAGCGCCGACCGTCACTCCCGCCGTCCCGTAACCGACGGTCCCGTCCTGCTCATCGACGACCTCGACCTGGCCTGCACCCGGGAGACTTCTGTCGCGTTCACCGCCCTGGCCGACCAGCTCGCCCACGCGAAGGACGACGGGCTGTCCGTCATCGCCGCGCGCCGGGCGAGCGGCAGCGTCCGTGCGGGCTTCGAGCCCTTCTACGGCCGGCTGCTCGAGGTGTGCGAGAGCGCCCTCATCCTGTCCGGCGATCCGTCGGAAGGTCCCGTGATCGGCGGCATGCGCCCGGAGCCGAGGCCGCCGGGGCGGGGCCGGCTGGTCCGCCGGGGAGAGCCGGCGGACCTCCTGCAGGCCGTGTGGACGGGCTGGGCCCACGCCGACGAGCATCCGGGCGTGACAACACGCTCGACAAATCCTGACAAGTGAGGCCAAGCGCCGCCTAAACCGATGCAAATCGCCTGCGAGTCGGCGTGATTGGGCGAATCGTGAGTGGTTCCTCTTGGTGAGTCGTGGGCACGTATCGAGAAGTTGACGACACGCTCTGAGCCACTCGGCTCCCATCTCGCGGAGGCATGCATGACCGCCCAGCCCGACCTTGTGACGACAGATCTGTCGCTGCATCTGGTCGTTCCGGGAGGCGCAGCACTTCCGGTCGGTGCTGACTTCCGTTACGAAGCCTGTGACCCCTATGCCGTCCATGTCGGTTTCCGTACCGGCAGCGAAGAGGTGGTCGAGTGGACCTTCGCCCGGCAGCTGCTCGTCGAAGGCGTCACCCATCCGGTCGGCGAAGGCGATGTCCAGGTCTGGCCGAGCGCGGACGAGGGCTCCCGGGCCGTCTGTCTCTCGCTGTCCAGCCCCTCCGGCTCGGCGCTCTTCGAGATCCCGCTGAACGGCCTCGTCGAGTTCCTGACGCGTACGTACACGGCCGTCCCCACCGGGTCCGAGAGCGAGCACGTCGATCTCGACGCCGAGCTCGCGCTCCTGGTCTGGAGCGATCCGCAGGCCTGACATCAGGGTCGGACGCATCCCCGGTCGGCGCGCGTTCGCCCGATCGGCAAGCGTCAGCTAAGGTGTGCAACGCAGCCCTTACGGGGGCAGCGCGGACGTGGCTCAGCTGGTAGAGCATCACCTTGCCAAGGTGAGGGTCGCGGGTTCGAATCCCGTCGTCCGCTCGGTATTTCGAGGTGGCCAAGCTTCCGACGGCTCCCCTCACCCGGCGGAGTGGCCGAGTGGCTTAGGCAAGGGCCTGCAAAGCCCTGTACGCGGGTTCGATTCCCGCCTCCGCCTCCCAAGACAGACGCCGATCCCCAGAATCCGGCGCACCGGCCTGCGATGTGACGTCCCTTTCGGGGATCCCCGGGCCACCCCCCCACCGCACTGCGACCGCCACGGCGACCTGCTGGCGGTGGCGTACTGCGGCACTTCCAGCCACGGGTTGGCGAGCCTTGACGCATCACTGTGGGTAGCCATGCTGAGATGGGGGCCGACGGGTCGTCAGAGCCATCACGTCATGCATTCGGGGGATTTCGATGAGTAGCCGCAAGCCGCGAGGCAAGCACGCCCGACCGCCGTCCCGCCATCTCAGCCGTACGACCTACGCGCTGGCCGGAACGACCGTCATCGTCGCAACGCCGCTGGTAGGAGCGGTGTCTGCTGGTGCGGCGGAGCCGGCGGCCATCGCCGGCACCGGCTCCGTCACGATGGTCCACGCCGTGCCCGGACTCGTCGCCGACATCTCGGTCGACGGCAAGGAAGTCCTCAAGGACTTCACCGCCTCGCGGGTCACCGACCCCGTCACTCTGAGTGCTGGTCCGCACACTGTCGCGGTCAAGGCGGACAACGGGCCGTCCGCCGGCAAGACCGTCCTGACGGCGACCCTCGACATCGCCGCCGGCTCCACGTCGACGGCGGTGGCCGGCCTCGCGCCCGACGGCTCACCCAAGGCGTTCCTCTTCCCGGAGACGGCTCAGCCCGTTCCGAACGGCAAAGCGGGCGTCGTCATCCGCACCGTCGGCGCCACCGGGCCGGTGACGATGGTCGTCGACGGGGCGCCGCTGCCGACGTCGCTGCCGAGCGGTGGCTCCTTCACGGCGGATCTCGCCCCCGGCGCCCACTCGGTGCTGGTCCGCGACACCTCGACCGGCGCCGTCGTGCTCGCCGCGCAGTCCGCTCCCCTGCAGGCCGACCGAGTCACGACGCTGTACCTGACCGGCAGTGCGAAGGACAAGACGCTCTCCTGGGTCGCCACGACCCGCCTGGCCTCCTCCGTGGTGCCGCTCAACACGGTGCCGACCGGTGACGGCAGCACGGCGTCGACCTTCGTGACGACCCGCGACAGCGTCGACCTCGGCGCCGCGGCAGGTCTCGCCGGTGCGGCAGGGCTGGCGACCTTCGCCGTCCTGCGCCGTCGCGCCCGGCCGGGCACCGCCACCGCCGACGAGCGCGCCCATGCCGAGGCATAGGCGGCCGCCCAACCGGCGCGCGGCGGTCTACGCGGCCGTCGTGGTCGCGGCCGCGGTCTTCGCCAGCGTCATCGGCTTCGGCGGCAACTCCAACCGCACCTCCCCCGCATCGGACGCCTCGCCGCGGGTCACCCCGACGACGCAGCCGTCCACCGCAGCCCCCAGCTCGACAGCACCCACCACGGCGGCACCCACGACAGCGCCGCCGAGCCGTTCCGCGCCCTCGCGTACGCCCTCGGCGGCCCCGTCGGCGACGGCCAGTGCGACGGGCGGGATCGGCACACAGGACGCGTCGATCGGCTCGCTCGACCGCAAGTCGCGCAATCAGCCGGTACGGGTGCGGATCCCGTCGATCGGTGTCGACGCGGGCATCATCCCGGCCGGTGTCGACCTCACCGGGGCCCTGCAGGTGCCGAGCAACGTCATCCAGGCCGCCTGGTATCAGGCGGGTGCGGCCCCCGGCGACCCCGGCACAGCCATCGTCGCCGCGCACGTCGACTTCAACGGTGCCCTCGGTCTGTTCAACAAGCTGCCCACGGTGCGCCGGGGCGCCGTGATCGAGATCGTCGACGCCAGCGGGACCGTGCACACGTTCCGCGCGACCACCGGCTCGCTCGCACCGAAGAGCGACCCGAGCACCGTCCAGTCGCTCGGAGCGGCTTCCGCCGTCCAGGGCCGGCCGCGGCTCGCTCTCATCACGTGCGGCGGCGACCTCGACACCGTGAAGCACAGCTACATCGACAACTACGTGCTGCTCGCGGACGGTTGAGTCGCACCACGGCGCCGCCGTCGTGTAAGTTTTCCTTCGCGCTACGGCGCACCCGGGCGATTAGCTCAGGGGGAGAGCGCTTCCCTGACACGGAAGAGGTCGTAGGTTCAAATCCTACATCGCCCACCGCATAACCCCAGGTCAGAGGCTCGCCGTCGATCATGACGGCGAGCCTCTGTCTTTGTCTACTGGCCGGACTCCGCGACGCCGAGCCGCTTACGGGCCGCCATCCACTCCACGATCATCTCCTGGAAGTGCTGCGGGTTGTAGGCGTCCTCCTCGAGGGCCCACATGCCGTTGCCGGCGTCAGAGCGCGGGTCGGTCGGACATCGCACACACGTTCGAGTCATGGCATGCTGGCTGCATGGCCGGAGGGATGGGCTCCCGACAGCGCGGGTTCTCCCTGGCCGAGCGCAGCGGCCTCACCGCGGCGGCGAAGCGGTCCGTCACCGACCAGGCGCCCGCCGGCCGGTGCCACTGCTGGGTGATCAGTCCGGCCGGCGAGAAGCTGCCGGGCCTGCTCCTCGAGTGGCGCAGGTCGGGTGGGCGCTGGGAGGGCCTGACGGCCTACCTCGTCGACACGGAGGCGGGCGAGGCGTTGGTGCAGGCGTGGATCGATGCGGAGCAGCTGCACCGGGCGCTGTGACGTCCCCGGCACGGGTACGTCGACACCTCCCCTGCTGCGCCCGCTAGCGTTCCTCGTCGTGCCCGTCGACGACCGCATCCCGTTCACCCAGGCCGAGCTCACCGTCGGCCCCGACACCGGCTGGCACGTCACCTGGGCCACCGCCGACCGGTTCGCCGCCGGCATCGGACGTGTGACCGTCGAGGCGGCACCCACGCCGGACGGACCGTGGGTCGTCGCCGGCGAGGGCGGCCCGTCCGGCACCGTGCCGATCACCTCGGACACCGGGCCGCGGCCGTACGTACGCCTAATGCCGGAAGCCGGCGCACCGCTGACGATCACCACCCGCAGCGTGGGCCTCGCCAGCGCACCCAACCTGCGTGACGCCGGTGGCTACCGCACCGACACCGGCCAGTGGGTACGCATGGGCGTCGTCTACCGCGGCGGCTCGCTGACCTTCCCCGACGACGAGCTGGCGACGGTGGACGCCCTCGGCTGGCGCACCAGCTACGACCTGCGCACACCGGGTGAGAACGAGACCAAGCCCGACATGCTGCCGCCCGGCGCCGTCCGCATCGCGTGCAACGTGTCCGGCTCGCCGACCATCCAGATCCCCGAGCTGACCACGGTCGAGGCCGTCGAGGACCTGATGACCCGGGCCCCGATCGCCTACCTGACGATGGAGCCCGCCATCCGGGCGTACTCGACCATGCTCGCGGGTCTGGCCGACCGCGACGGCGCCGCGATCTTCCACTGCACCGCGGGCAAGGATCGGACGGGCTGGGGCTCGGCACTGCTGCTCGGGCTGCTCGGGGTACCCGACGAGACCGTGATCGCCGACTACCTGCTGAGCAACGAGTACTACCTCGGCTCCCCCGCCATGCAGGCCCACTTCGCGTCACTGCCGGCGCAGGACGTGCCGCTGCACACCGCGCTCATCGGGGTCCAGCCGGCGTACCTGCAGAGCGGGCTCGACGCCGTACGCGAGCGCTTCGGCTCGATGACCGGATACGCCACCGAGGCGCTCCGGCTGACCGCCGACCAGATAGCGCGCCTGCGCGCGAAGCTGCTGGTCGGCGCCCCGTACGAGAGCTGAACCTCAGATGAGGCGCGGGGTGCCGGCCGTCTGACCGCCGTCGACGACGAGGTCGGTCCCGCTGATCCACAGCGAGTCGTCGCTCGCCAGGAAGAGCGCGGCCGACGCGATGTCGTATGGCTCCCCGATGCGGCGCAGTGGAAGGCCGGAGGCGAGCTCGCTCTCGCGGCTCTCGACCACGTAGGAGACCATCGGCGTCCGGATCACCCCGGGCAGGATCGCGTTGACCCGGATCCCGCGCGGCCCGAGGTCCAGCGCCGAGGCCTTGGTCAGGCCGCGCAGGGCGAACTTCGACGCCGTGTACGCCGCCGTACCCGCCTGTGCGGCGAGCCCGTTGAGCGACGCCACGTTCACGATCGACCCGCCGGACGGCATGTGCGGCACCACGGCCTGGATGCCGAGGAAGGCGCCGATGAGGTTGACGTCCAGGACGCGGCGGAAGTCGGCCTCCGGCATCTCGTCGACGACGCTCGCGGCGTGGATGCCGGCGTTGTTGAGCAGCACGTCGACCCGGCCGTGTGCGGCCACCGCCTCGCCGACCACCGCCTCCCAGTCCGTCGCCGAGGTGACGTCGAGCCGCCGCACCCCCGCTGCCTCGAGCACGTCACCGGCGTAGACGTGGGCACCCTCGCGCGTGAAGAGCTCGACCTCCGCCGCGCCCTGGCCGCGGGCGGCGCCGGTGATGACCACGACCTTCCCCGCCAGTCGGCCGGTACCTGCTGCGTTCGACTCGGTGGTCACCCGTCGCTCCGATCGTCTGAATGAACCTGGATCTCGATGTGCTGGCCGAGGGAGAGCAGGCCCGTCGCCACCACGTCGGTCCAGACGAAAGCCTGCACCATCGTGGTGGCGATGGCGTCCGGTGCGTCCGGCTCGAAGACGCCGTCGACGGCCAGGCGGCCGGTGAGCTCGGGATCGCTCTCGGCGGCCGCGGTGACGCGCGCCAGGACGGCGTCGAGGGCGGCGCGGTCGGGTACGCGGAAGCCAAAGTGGGCGGAGTGCTGCGGATCGCGGCGCATCTCCCGGACGTAGGTGGTCCGGTCGTCGCCGATGCCGGTGGACAGCGCGCTCTCCAGCTGCCACTGCGCCGGCGTCACCTCGGAGGCATACATGACGTTGTTCGCGTAGTCGCGCGGGCCCGGTGCCGCCGGTTCGACGAAGGCGGTGAACCAGTGGCCGCCGCGGTCGAGCACCTCGCAGCCGAGCAGTGACAGCACCTGCACCGCCAGCGCGCGCTCCCCCGGCCGGTAGAGCAGCTCGACATGCGTGAGCTGCCGGGACGCGAGGGGCGGGGCGGTCATGGCGTGCACCCTCTCACGCGGCCCCGGACCCCGGGCCGGCGGAGCCGGCCGTCAGCGCCGGTGGCGACCCGTGGGCAGGATGTCGCGCGCCGGGCCGGCCTCGGAGTCGGCCGGCGACGAATGCCGCGGGGCGACGGCCTCCCGGTTGTGCCGGGTGAGCCGGCGCACGTATGAGCCGGTGACGAGCAGTCCGAAGCCGCCCACCAACAGGGCCTCGGTGGCCGGGTTACGCAGGTGGATCTTCGACAGGACCTTGCCCACCCACGGCACCGAGGTGACCACGACCGGCACCTTGGCGGCCATGAGATGGCTGGTCCAGGCATCGGGGGCATCGTTGGCGTCGCCCTTGGTCTTGACACTCGGGGATGTCGGACTTCCCGTGATCGCGATGATGCGGTGGGAAACCGGGTCGGCGTGACCGGGGGGAACGAAGACGGCCACCTGACCGACCTTCAGCTCCGTCACGGGGATCTCGCGGGTGACCAGCACGGTGCCGGGCGGGTACTCGGGACGCATGCTGCCGGTCAGCACGGTCTGGTAGCTGAAGCCCAGGAAGACCCGGGCCAGCATGACGAGACAGATCAGTGCGGCGAACACGAACGCGAGGATCCGCCAGGCCGTACCGAGGACCCGGGTGAATCCGCCGACCGGCCCGGCGACGGCATCGGTGATGCGGTCGATCATCAGGGTCCTATCGGTCGACGAGGGCTCGGATCGAGACCGAACCGGGCGGCGGTCAACTCGTGGAGGTCGTACCGGCGCCGGTGGAACGGGTGACCGAGGCGGAGACGGTGCCGGTGCTCACGACGTTCACCCCGGTGAAGCTCACCTGCACACGCAGCCGTCCGTTCGGCGCGACCGGCAGCGGCGGTGTGGCGATCCCGACCCGCGAGGCACTCGTACTGGCCAGCAGCTGCGTGGTTCCGCCGGTGCAGGCGTTGGTGACCTCGTTCCAGGTGCCGGTGCAGGCGTTGAGGTCCATGTAGCCGAGGCCGAGGCCGGCGGCGGAGATGCCGTACGTGGCCGTGAAACCGGTCGCGAGCGTGGCCGTCCCGGTGTTCACGATGTAGAGGTACTGCGGGCCGGAGAGCAAGGATCCGGTGACGGTCGCCGTGCCCGGGCCGAGCGGAGTGGTTGTCGGCGACGGCACGATCTTCCAGCTGGCGGACGAGGCGGTCTGGGCGCCGGACGCGGTCGCGATCACCGCAGCCTGCGCGACGGCGGTGAGACCGGCGTACGCGACGGCTGCGCCGGCCACGACGGCAGCCGCAGCACGAAGGCGTCTCATGCCGCGACCTCCCGCTCCCTCATCCGTCGTCGTCGAGAACGCAACTGGGGTGAGCCCGGGATCGCTCCCGGGCTCACCCCTCGACTCAGCTGTTGGTGGTGGTGGCGGCGCGCTGCTGGTCGGTGAAGGTCCAGGTCAGCGCGGCCGACAGACCCTGGATCGTGCCGACGGGGAGCACGCCGTTAGCGGTCGTCTCCGCCTGGTCCGGCAGCGTGACCGACATCTGCAGGTGCAGGGCGGTGCCGGCCGCGACGCTGCCGCTCACCATGGAGGCGGGCGTCGTCGTGAGGGTGCTCAGTGCCGCGTTGTTGACGACCACGCTGGTCACGCCGGCGCAGACGCCGGTGGCGGCCACCCAGGTCGCGCCGGTGCAGGAGGTCACCGTGACCTTGAGGCCCTTGACGGCGTCGTTCGTGAGCTTGCTGCCGACGGAGTCGGCGACACCCAGCGTGAGCTGGCGGCCGTCGAGGGTGCCGTTGGCGGACAGGTCGACGTAACGGTTGACGACGTCGCCGGGGGCAATGTTCGTGACCGCCTGCGAGAAGCCGGCGCCGTTGTCGGCCATCGTGAGCTTGAGGGTGCCGCTGCTGACGTTCTGCGCGGTCGAGTTGAAGGCGGTCGCCGACAGGGCGGCGTAGACGCCACCGGCGGTGACGGCGACTCCCACCATGCCGACCAGCGCGATACGCGCCGCGGTCGCCGGCGGCCGCACGGCCCGGCGGGTGCGCCGCACCGGAGCCGCGGCCGGACGGTGGGCCCGGGCGGCGAATGAGCCGGGGGCCGATGCGCGGGGAGCGGAGGAGCTGGGGGCCGAGTCGTGGGGGGCAGGGTGTCGCATGCTGCAGGCATCCTTCAGGTCGAGGAACGGGCTGGATACGACCAACCCGCTGTCGCCGACCGCGCAGGAGTCGCGCAGCGTCGCCCGCCCGATGGACAGAAGCCGAGTCACCGTTCGTCGTGCGGGAGCTCGGTCCGAGGGGGGTGGTTGGTGCCGCCGGAGCCGGCGATATTAAGCCATCGGTGCCGGGCGACTGGGCCTTGAGAGGGATTTGCAGAAATTGCGGCGACTATCGCCGATGGAGACGTTAGTGAGGGGTTTAAGCCCTATTTATGTCCTCTGAGCTGCAGTTATGCTCGCGTTAGGGCGGATGGGGTCCGCCGAATTACGGACACGCGGACACCGAATTCTGGCTGGTGTCCGCCGATCGGTAGACAATGGCCGGGATAACGCGCCGACGCCTGAATGTCACACCCGGAAGCCACCGCGCGCCCTCGCGCCGCGGGACACGCGGGACCGCCTGCACCCGCGACCGGGCCGCGCTGCGATGCTGGCGGCAGAGCTCCGCCGGCGATCCCGCCGCCCGGACGACCACCCGACACCCTGAGCGCAGAGGCCCGGCATGACGTCGCAGCTGACCCACCCCGCCATCAACCTGCTCGACCCGGAGTTCTACGTGGACCCGTGGGAGGCCTACCGCTGGTTGCGCGACGAGTCACCGGTGCACTGGGATCCGGTGCAGCGCATCTGGGGCATCTCGCGGCACACCGACGTCCAGGACATCGAGCGCGACACCGACCTCTACCCGTCGGCGCCGGGCTCGCGGCCGCACACCGACCAGAGCGCCGACCGCTCGATGATCAACCTCGACGGCCGCGACCACCAGCAGCAGCGCAAGCTCGTGATCAGCAAGTTCACACCGCGCCGGCTCCGTGACCACGAGGCCGAGATCCGCCTGCTGACCAACTCGATCATCGACGGCGCCGTCGCCGCGGGCACCGGCACCTGCGAGGTGGTCGAGCAGATCGCCTCACGACTGCCCGCCATGGAGATCACCAACCTGCTCGGTTACGCCCCCGAGCAGTGGCCGCTGATCCGCGAGCTGTCCGAGGTGACGATGCACGCCGCCGGCCAGACCCCGGCCGACGGCAGCCGGCCCGACCTGTCGGAGGCGGGCGCGCGGCAGGCCTATTCGGGCACCGCCGACGTGAGCATGCGATGGGCCGCCGCCACGCTGCAGGTCATCGCCGCCCGGCGGGCCGAGCCGCGTGACGACCTCATCTCCATCTGGGCCCACAGCGAGGTCGACGGCGAGCCGTGGGACGACGGCCGCATCCTGGAGGAGACCATCCTCATCGTCGACGGCGGCGCCGAGACGACGCGCACGGTCATCGGCGCCATCATCCGGGAGCTCGCCCTTCGCCCCGACGTGCAGCGCCAGCTGCGCGAGCACCCGGAGCTGCTCGGCTCGGGCGCCGTCGAGGAGTTCATCCGCTGGGTGTCACCCATCCTCAACATGCGGCGCACCGTCGCCCGCGACCACGAGCTGCACGGCCAGCAGCTCAAGGCGGGCGACGAGGTCCTGCTCATGTACCCGTCGGCCAACCGCGACGAGCGGGTCTTCGAGCGCCCCGACGAGTTCGACGTGACCCGGGCGCCCAACCACCACATCGCGTTCGGGCTCGGCACCCACTTCTGTCTCGGGGCCAACCTCGCCCGCGTCGAGCTGCGCATCATGTTCGAGGAGCTGCTGCGGCGCCTTCCGCAATGGCACCTGGCTCCCGGCTCCGAGCCGCAGGTCATGCCCGCGACCTTCACCCGCGCCTACGATGCGGTCCACATCGCCTTCGACCCGGCAGGGGTACGCGGCGCCGCCTGACAACCCCGTACGGGGTTGTCCACAGGCGGTCGGGACGCCGTCGCGACAACGGCTACGCTCGAACATGTATTCGAACGAGGAGGATGCATGTCCGAGGGTGACAAGATGCTCGAGCGCGTACGCCGGCTGCTGGCCAAGGCCGAAGGCGCGTCCACCGAGGCCGAGCGCGATGCCTACAACGGCAAAGCCGCCGAGCTCATCGCGCGCTACGGCATCGAGGCAGCGTTGCTCGATGCCGACCAGGGCGAGCGGCAGGTGCCCGGCGACCGGGTGGTCGTGCTCGACGCGCCTTACGCACGCGACAAGGGCTCGCTGCTGGCGGCGATCGCCGTACCGCTGCGGGTGCAGGTGGTGATGCGTAGTAGGCCCCTCGGGCGGGCCGGCACGCAGCTGTCGATGCACCTGTTCGGGATGACTGCCGACCTGGAGCGGGTCGACGTCCTCTACACGTCGCTGCTGGTGCAGGCGGCGCACGGGCTCGCCGTCGCCCGCCCCGACGATCCCGACGAGTCGGTGGCCGCCTACCGCCGGTCGTGGATGCACGGCTTCGCCACGGTCGTGCAGCGCCGGCTGTACGCCGCGGAGGCCGCCGTCGCGGCCGAGGCCGACGAGCGCCGTGCGCGTCCACGGCCCGGCGACAGCAGCGGGGGCGAGCGGCAGGTGTCGGCCAGCATCGTGCTGGCCGACCGTGACCAGCTGGTACGCCAGGCCGTGGAGTCGGCGTATCCGCGGCTCGGGCGCGCCCGCACCCGCACCCTGTCCGGCAGCGGGGTGGCCGACGGGGCCGCCGCCGGCCGGCGCGCGGATCTCGGCGGCCGGCGGCTCGGCCGGCGCGGCCGGCCCGCCCTGTCGTGAGGTGCGGCTGCGCAGCGGCCGCCGGTCGCCGCGTACGGTCGGCTGATCGCCGCCGGCACCCGGCCGGAGCGATCCGCAACGATCCTTTGGGGACCGCATGAGACTTGTCCTGCTCGCACCGCCGGGTGCAGGCAAGGGCACGCAAGGCACGCGCTTGGCCGAGCTCTACGCCGTGCCGCACATCGCGACGGGCGATCTGCTCCGCGCCCACGTGTCCCGCGGCACCGAGATCGGTCAGCGGATCGGCGCCGAGCTGGACGCGGGACGCCTGGTGTCGGACGACCTCGTGCTCGACATGGTGCGTGAGGCGATCACCGCACCGGAGGCCGAGGCCGGTTACATCCTCGACGGCTATCCCCGCACGATGCAGCAGGCCGTCGAGGGCAGCGTCCAGGCCAAGGCTCTCGGCAAGGATGCCCAGGCGGCCGTGTACCTGTCGGCGGACGAGGCGGAGCTGATCCGGCGCCTGCTGAAGCGGGCCGGTGAGCAGGGCCGCGGCGACGACACCGAGGACGTCATCACCGAGCGGTTGCAGACCTACCGCCGGGAGACCGCCCCGGTCATCGACCACTACCGCCAGCGCGGGCTGCTGGTCGAGGTGGACGGCATGCAGCCGATCGAGGCCGTCACCCGCGACATCGTCGAGGCCCTGGGCGCGCTGCTGCCCGAGGCCGCCCCCGCGCCGGGGTCTTCGGCGCCCTGACCCGGCCGGGCTCGGCAGCTATTCGCCGCAGTCGATGACGAGCTTGCCGATGAGACTGCGGTCGGCGAGCTCGTCGAACACCCGCTCGGCGCGGCTCAGCGCCACCACACGCCCGACGTGGATGCGCAGGCTCCCGTCCGAGAGGGCAGCCACGGCGGCGGCGGCCCCCGCGGCACGTTCCTCGTGGGACAGGCCGAGCCCGCCGTAGCCGAGGATGCGCTGGCTGCTGCGGTAGAGCGGACGCAGTGCCACCTCGGCCTCGGTGCCGGCCGAGGTGCCGAAGATGACGTGGCGCCCCCGGTCGGCGAGGATGCCGAGGGCCGCGGCCGTGAAGGCACCGCCCAGCGGGTCGATCACCACGGTGGGGGCGAAGCTGCCGGCAGCGTCCGCCAGTCCGGCCGCATCGGACACGACGGCGTCGGCGCCGAACCCGCGTACGGCGGCGGCCTTGTGCTCGCTCCCCACCTGCCCGACGACGGTGGCGCCGCGTGACAGGGCGAGCGACACGACTGCGAGGCCCACTCCCCCGCCGGCCCCAAGCACCAGCACGCGATCGGCCGGGCCGACCTCGCCCACGACGACGACCGTGTTCCAGGCCGTGATGCCCCCGGTGCCGAGGCAGGCGGCCTGCGCGAGGTCGACGGAGTCGGGCAGCTGGTGCACCCAGCGCCGATCGACGGTGACAGCCTCGGCCCACGTGCCGTCGAGCTGACTGCCCAGACCGCCGCCGGTGACCAGCACCGGAGCCCCGTCGAGCCATCCCACCGCTTCCCCGCCCAAGGTGCGCGGCAGCGGTGCGTCCGCCGCGACCAGGCCCCGGGCGGCGTAGCCGTCGACCGGGTTGGCGCCCGCGTGCGTCAGCTCGACGACGACCTCGCCCGGGCCCGGGTCGCGAAGGGCCACCTCCTGCACCGTGACCGGCTCGGAGTGGGAGGTGAGCCGTACTGCCCTCACGGTTCGTGTCATGTCGTCCTGCTCTCGTGCTCGCCCGTCCCGGAGATGACCCCGGTGACCAGGGCTCCCCACGTCTCCAGCAGCCGGGCGGAGTCGGTGGTGTCGATCCCCTCGGCCCACAGGTGGGTGACCGCCTGGGCCGGATCGGGGATGACCAGCACCCAGCGTCCGTCCGGGAAGATGACCTTGATGCCGTCGGTGGTGTCGGTGCGGGCCGGGGCCGTCGCCGCCGCTTCGGCGATCGCGCGCATCACAGCGCCCTTGACGGCCCACGGAGTCGGCACGCTGCGCCGGACCACGGCCGCGGCGGGGATCCGCGCGTCGATCTCCGACAGCGTGAGGCGGGTGCGCGCGACGAGTCCGGCCATCCGGACGAAGGCGGCCGACCCGTCGAGCGCGGGGGCGAACTCCGGCACGAGGAAGCCTCCGTGACCGTCGGCGGCGAAGGCGGTGCCGGGGCGGGCCGCGGCCCGGCTGAGGTCGTCGGGTGACGTGCTGGTCCAGATGACGTTGACGCCGTGGAAGCGGCAGACCTGCTCGGCCACGCGGGTGGTGGTGACCGGCAGGGCGACGTCGCGGCCGCGGCTCACGGCGGCGACGAGGTCGAGCAGGACGAGCAGCGCCCGGTCGTCGCGGATCAGCTCCCCGCGCTCGTTGACGAGCGCGATCCGCTCACCCACCGGGTCGAAGCGCAACCCGAAGGCGGCGCGGGCGCCCGCGACCAGTTCGCCGAGGCGCGTGAGGTCATGCATGCGGCTCTCCAGCGACTCGGCCACGGCGGCCTGGTCGAGCCGGCCGTTCACCGTTAGCGCGTCGATGCCGAGCCGCCCGAGCAGGCTCGGGAGCACGACGGTTTGCGACCCTCCCGCGCAGTCGATGACGACCTTCAGCTTCGCCTCGTGCAGGCCCCGGGTGTCGATGCGCTCGACGAGGTCCTGCACGTAGGTGTCGAGGGTGCGGGTGGAGAAGTGCAGCTCGGCGATCTCCCCGGGGAAGGCCCGGCGGTACTCCTGCCGGGTGTAGAGCCGCTCGAGCTTGCGGCTCGCCGTCCGTGACAGGTCGGCCCCCTGGTCGTCGAGGAAGACCAGGTCGATGCTCTGCGCGTCGTTGGGCGAGGTCTTCAGCATGATGCCGCCGACCGCGTCGGAGACCCGGACGTCACGGCGGATGATCGGCATCGTCGAGACCTCGAGGTCACGCACCTCGATGGCGCTGGCCGTCAGCGCGCTGATGATCGCCCGCTTGAAGGCCCGCGCCGCCCGTGAGGCGTCGCGGGCGACCGTCACGAGGCTGCCCTTGCGCAGCGTGGTGGCGAACGCCGTCGCGAGGCGCACGCACAGCTCCGGCGTGATCTCGACGTTCACCAGCCCGCTGACCCCGCGCTGGCCGAAGAGCGCCCGCTGGCCGCGGGACTCCCAGATGACGCTCTGGTTCTGCACCGTGCCGGCCTCGATGACCTTGGACGGGTAGACCGCGACCCCGTGGCCGAGGACGGCCTCCTCCTCGACCACGCAGTCGTCGCCGACCACCACGTCCTCGGACACCTGCACGGCCCGCATGATGTCGGTGCCCTTGCCGATGATGCAGCCGCGCAGCGCCGCCTGCGGCCCGATGTAAGCGTTGTCGTGCACCACGGCCCGGTGCAGCAGCGCCCCGCCCTTGACGACCACGTTGCTGCCGATCACCGAGTACTCGCGGATCGTCGCGCCGGCCTCGACCTTGGCGTAGCTGCCGATGTGCAGCGGCCCGACCAGCGCCGCGTCGGGGTCGACCTCGGCGCCCTCGGCGACCCAGACACCGCGGGAGAGCTCGAAGCCGTCGATGTCGACGTCGACCGCCCGGTTCAGCACATCGGCCTGGACCCGCAGGTAGGAGCTGCTGGTGCCGACGTCCTCCCAGTAGCCGCCCGCCACCCAGCCGTACAGCGGCGCCCCGGCCGCCAGCAGCCGCGGGAAGACGTCGGCGCTCCAGTCGACGACCTCGCCCGGCGCGACCGCGTCGAGCACCTCCGGCTCCATGACGTAGATGCCGGTGTTGACGGTGTCGGAGAAGACCTGACCCCAGGTCGGCTTCTCCCGCAGCCGCACGATGCGCCCGTCCTCGTCGGTGATGACGATGCCGAACTCCTGCGGGTCGGGTACCCGCTTGAGCGCGGCCGTGACCAGGGCGCCTTTCTTGCGGTGGTAGGCGACCAGGGCCGTGAGGTCGAAGTCGGTGAGGGCGTCGCCGGAGATGACCAGGAACGGGTCCGAACGCAGTGCGTCACCGGCGTTGCGCACGCTGCCCGCGGTGCCGAGCGGGGTGCGCTCGGTGGCGTACGACAGCGACAGGCCGAGCTCGTCACCGGTGTCGAAGTACGCCCGGATGTGCGCGGCCAGGTACTGCACCGTCACGACGGTCTCGGTGAAGCCGTGCCGCTTCAGCAGCCGCAGGACGTGCTCCATGATCGGGCGGTTGACCACCGGCAGCAGCGGCTTCGGCAGGTTCGCCGTCATCGGGCGCAGCCGGGTGCCCTCGCCCCCGGCCATCACCACGGCACGCATCAGACCCGCTCGGCAGTCCGCAGCTGCTGGATCTGCATCGCGTACAGCACCAGCGCCCACCAGTACAGGACCGTTCCCCAGATGACGAACGCCCACGCCAGGGGCCGGCAGCCCGTCGCGAGCCACCCGTCACCCGTGGTCAGCAGCAGCAGCGGGAACGCGTACAGCAGGTTGAACGTGGCCGCCTTGCCGAGGAAGTGGACCGGCAGGGCGATGCCGTAGCCCAGCTTGAGCAGCACGGGCCCGAAGCAGAGCATGATCGCGTCGCGCAGCAGCAGCGCGACGAGCAGCCACACCGGCACCACGCCGCGGATGGTCAGAGCGACCATCGTCGAGACGATGTAGAGCCGGTCGGCCGCCGGGTCGAGCAGGGCGCCGAGCTTGCTGGACTGGCCGAGCATCCGGGCGAGCTTGCCGTCGAGGTAGTCGGTGACACCGCTCGCCGCCAGCACCAGGAAGGCGATGCCGTCGTGGTGCGGGCCGAGCACCAGCCACAGGAAGACGGGGACGCCCGCCAGCCGGAGCGCGGACAGGGCGTTGGGGATCGTCCAGATCCGGTCGCCGAGCTCGTCGGACGTGCTCAGCAGCCCCGGCTCGCCACTCACCCCCTGGACGCTAGTCGCCGCGCGGGGCAATCACCCGAAGCGACCCGTGATGTAGTCCTCCGTGCGCTTCTCGGTGGGGTTCGAGAAGATCTTGCTCGTGACGTCGTACTCGACGAGCTGACCCGGTGCCCCGACGCCCTTGATGTTGAAGAACGCCGTGCGGTCGCTGACCCGGGCGGCCTGCTGCATGTTGTGCGTGACGATGACGATGGTGAACTCGTCCTTGAGCTTGCCGATCAGGTCCTCGATGGTCAGCGTGCTGATCGGGTCCAGCGCCGAGCACGGCTCGTCCATCAGCAGCACCTGCGGCTGGACGGCGATCGCCCGGGCGATGCAGAGCCGCTGCTGCTGACCGCCGGACAGGCCGGCGCCGGGCTTCTTCAACCGGCCGCTGACCTCGTCCCACAGGCCGGCGCCGCGCAGGGAGGACTCCGCCGCCTCGTCGAGCAGCGACCGCTTCTTGACGCCTCCGAGCCGCAGCCCCGACACGACGTTGTCGTAGATGGACATGGTCGGGAACGGGTTGGGCCGCTGGAAGACCATGCCGATGGTGCGGCGGACCGTCACCGGGTCGATCCCGGAGCCGTAGATGTCCTCGTCGTCGAGCAGGATCTTGCCCTTGGTCTTCGCGCCGGGCGTCACCTCGTGCATGCGGTTGATCGACCGCAGCACGGTCGACTTGCCGCATCCGGACGGCCCGATGAAGGCCGTGACGCTCTTGGGCTCGATGGTGAGGGACACCGAGTCGACGGCGTGGAAATCGCCGTAGTAGCAATTCAGGTCGTTGAGTTCAACACGC
The DNA here is from genome assembly GCA_965199805.1 of Frankiaceae bacterium. Taxonomy (GTDB): domain Bacteria; phylum Actinomycetota; class Actinomycetes; order Frankiales; family Frankiaceae; genus DATAZK01. The sequence continues at coordinate 611,061 of CBDATO010000003.1, forward strand.
TTGGCCATGCTCCGGGCTCCGCTCAAGCTCGCTTGCGGGAAAGGACATAAACGCCCAGGCGGGCGACGAGGTTGAACAACATCACCAGGATGATGAGTGTAAGAGCGCCCGTCCAGGCCCGGTCGATCGCTGTGGGGTTGTTGTTGCTGGCCTCGTTGAAGACGAAGAGCGGCAACGCTGCCTGAGCGCCCTCGAAGGGGTTGTTGTTCCCGGCGACGTTGCCGAAGACGGTGAGCAGCAGGGGCGCCGACTCCCCGGCGATGCGGGCGACCGCCAGCATGACGCCGGTGACGATGCCCGGCAGGGCCGTCGGCACGATGACCCGCAGCACCACCCGCACCCGCGTGAGGCCGAGCGCGAGCCCGCCTTCACGCAGGCTGGGCGGTACCAGCTTGAGCATCTCCTCCGACGTCCGGACGACCGTCGGCAACATGAGCACGGTCAGCGCGAGCGCGCCGGCGAACCCGCTCTGGCCGAAGCCGAACGCCAGCACCCAGGCCGCCAGGATGAACAGGCCGGCGACGATCGACGGCACACCCGTCATCACGTCGACGAAGAAGCTCACCACCTTGCCGAAGCGGCCCTTGGCGTACTCGGTGAGGTAGATCGCGACGAGCAGTCCGAAGGGCACCGCCAACACCGTCGCGATGGCGATCTGCTCGAGCGTGCCGATGATCGCGTGGTACGCGCCGCCGGATGCGTCGGACTCCGCCACACCGCTCATCGAGTGCGTGAAGAAGGTCCAGTCGAAACGCTTCGCGCCGCGGGCGATCGTGAAGCCGAGCACCGAGACGAGCGGGGCGAGCGCCAGCAGGAACGATCCGACGACGAGGGCGAAGACGAACCGGTCCACGGCCCGCCGGCGACCCTCGATGACGATCGAGATGGTGGTCTGGAAGACCAGGTAGCTGAGCAGGAAGAAGACCAGGAAGTCGGCCCGCCCCTGGAACTCGGTCACCCAGAAGATCAGCAGGGAGAAGAGCAGGGCTGCGACCGGGATGGCGACCAGCTGCAGCTTGTTGAGCCGGCGGGTCGCCAGCGACCCGGACAGCCCGGCCTCGGTCAGAGTGGGCGCGCTCATACGACCGACCCCGCCGGGATGGCCCGCCGCGCGATGAAGCGGGCGAAGAGGTTGACGATCAGCGTGATGACGAACAGCACCAGGCCGGACGCGATCAGGGCACCCAGGCCGATCTTGCCGGCGTCGCCGTAACGGTTGGCGATGTTGGCGGCGATGGTGTTGCCACCCGGGGTGAAGATCTTGTAGACGATGTCGAAGTTCGACGACAGCACCAGGGCGACCGCGATGGTCTCGCCGAGCGCGCGTCCGAAGCCCAGCACCGTGGCACTCGCGATGCCGGACTTGCCGAAGGGCAGCACGGCCATCCGGATCATCTCCCAGCGCGTCGCGCCCATCGCGAGCGCGGCTTCGCGCTGCGTCTGCGGCACCTGCAGGAAGACCTCCCGCGAGATGGCGGCGATGATCGGCAGGATCATGACCGCCAGCACGATCGCTGCGGCGAAGACCGACTTGCCGAAGCCGCCCTCGGTGTTGAGGATCGGGATCCAGCCGAAGTACGTGCTCAGCCACTCCGACAGCGGGATCAGCTTGGGCACCAGGAAGATCAGGCCCCAGAGCCCGTAGACCACGCTGGGCACCGCGGCGAGCAGGTCGACGATGTACCCGAGCAGCTGGGAGATGCCCCGGGGGGCGTAGTACGCGATGAAGAGGGCGACCCCGATGGCCACCGGTACGGCGATGACCAGGGCGAGCAGCGACGTGTAGACGGTGCCGAACACCAGCGCCGCGATGCCGAACTTCGGCGCCGGGGTGGTGTCGATGCCGTTGTCGGCCGTGATGGACCCGTCCGGGTCCCACTGCTTGTAGGTGAAGAAGTTCGCCATGTTCTTCTGCAGCGCCGGCACGGCCTTCACGACGAGGAAGACCGCGATGGCGGCGAGGATCGCCAGCAGGAGGTAGCCCGCGGCGACCACGAGGATGCCGAACAGCTTGTCCTGGAGCTCACCCTTCGCCCGACCGGTCTTGAGACCTCGGGGTGGGGCGGCGGTTGCGGGAGGTGCCGTCATGACGGGCGGCTCACCCTTTCGTCATCGGCTGGGATCCGGTCGGATCGAGTCCAGCGGGTGGTGCGCAGGGGCAGGGGACGTACACCAGCGGCCGGCGGGATGGGCCCGCCGGCCGCTGGGCTGTGCGTGGTGCGACGTCAGGAGATCTTGGCGACGACCGCGGCCACCTGGCTGCGGAGGTTCTCCGGCAGCTTCACGTAGCCGGCGTCCGGCAGGATGCCCTGGCCGGCGGTGCTGGACGTGTAGCCGAGGAAGCTCTTGACCAGACCGGCCGACTTGCCACCCTTGGTGCAGGTGATCTCGTAGGTCACGAGGGTGACCGGGTAGACGCTGCCGTCCTCGGTGGAGTAGTCGAACTCCAGCGCCAGGTCGTCACCCGTGCCGGCGACCTTCGCCTTGGCGAGGAAGCCCGTGACGTTGTCGTTCGTCAGCTCGACGAACTTGCCGCCGGCGTCGCCGACCTTGGCGACACCCAGCTTGTCCTGCGTGGCGTAGGAGAGCTCCATGTAACCGATGGCGCCCTCGGCACCCTGGACACCCTGCGCGACGCTGGCCGAGCCCTTGGCGCCCTGACCGCCGGGGATCCCGAGCGAGGTCCAGTCCTTGCCGAACTTGTAGGTCCAGTCCGAGCCGGCGACCTTGGCCAGGTAGTTGGTGAAGTTGAACGTGGTGCCTGAGCCGTCCGAGCGGTGGAAGGTCTGGATGGCGGTGCTCGGGAGCTTGGCGTCCGGGTTGTCGGTCTTGATGGCCGCGTCGTCCCAGCTCTTGATCTTGCCGCTGAAGATCTTGGCGATGGTGCCGGCCGACAGGTTGAGGTCGGTCACGCCCGGCAGGTTGTAGGCGATCGCGATGCCGCCGGGTGCCATCGGCAGGTCGATCGGCGCGCCACCCGGGCAGGACTTGGCGGCGTCACTCTTCTGCGTGGCGGTGAGCGGGAAGTCGGAGCCGGCGAAGGTGTCGGTGCCGTTGGTGAAGTCGGTGACGCCCTGGCCGGAGCCGCCGCCGCCGTAGTTCACGACCGCGCCGCCGCACTTGGCCTGGTAGACCTTCGCCCACGCCGAGATGGCGTTCTGCTGGGCGGTCGAGCCCGACGAGGTGAGGGTGCCCGAGCCGCTGCAGACGATGCCGTCGGCGGGCAGGCTGACCGGCGCAGCGCTCGTGGTGGCCGAGCCGGAGGAGCTGGATGATCCGGACGAGGCGGGTGCGCTCGACGGCGAGGTGTTGCCGCCCGAGCTGCTCGAGCCGCAGGCCCCGACGGCGAGAAGAGCGCCGGCAGCGATGGCGGCGGACCCGTACTGGCTCCAGCGACGAGTAGAACGACCCACTGTGGATTGACCTCCATGAGAGCGCGACGGCCTCCGTGGCGCGTCTGTCAGGAAGGAACGCTAGGCAGCCGAGGCGACGGGACCGACAAGTCAAACTGAACGGTCGGTGAACGCTGGTGAGCGATCCAGCCGCGATCTTGGGGCGGCCGGGTGACCGTAGGGTTAAGAGGCCAGCTGAGCCGCTTGTTCACGCAACGGACCCCAGATCGTCAGCTCCGCGACGCCGGAGTGCGACCCGTCCCGGTCGACGGCATGTCACGGTTGAACCATGAACCCCGACATCGCACGCGCCGACCGGGTCGAGCTCACGTCGCGGGTCGCGCCCGCCAACCGGCTGGTCAACTTCCGCGACGTCGGCGGCCTGCCCGCCGCCGGGGGCCGCGTCGCCCGCGGAGTGCTGTACCGCAGCGACGCCCCCTACCGCGGCGACCTGCCGCCGCTCGGTGCCCCGGTCTGGCCGCCGGCCGTCGTCGTCGACGTGCGCTCGGCCGGGGAGACCAACAACGGCTACGCCTGGCCCGCCTCGACCACCGTGCGGTCGCTGCCGCTGCTCGCCGAGGCCGCCCCGGCGCTGCAGACCGGATCGCTGGAGGCGCTCTACCAGCACATCCTGCAGGCGGCTCCGCGCTCGCTCGCCGAGATCGCCGAGCTGGTCGCCTTCGCCGACGGCCCGGTGCTGGTGCACTGCTCGGCGGGCAAGGACCGCACCGGTGTCACCGTCGCGCTGCTGCTGCGCGCCGCCGGCGTCGACCGCGAGGCGATCCTGCAGGACTACGCGACCACCGAGCCCAACGTGCCGCGGGTCCTCGACCGGCTGCAGGCGCTCGGCTACGACATCCCGATCCACCGTGCGCTGCCGCCGCAGCTGCTGCTCACCCCGCCGGACGCGATGACTGCACTGCTCGACACCCTCGACGCCTGCGACGGCGGTGCCGCCGGATGGCTGCTCAGCCAGGGCATGAGCCCAGCAGGACTCGAGGCGCTCCGCACCCGCCTGATCGAGCGGGTCTGAGCGGACAACCACCCGAAAGAGCGGCCTCCCGGACGGTCCGGGAGGCCGCTCTTCTCGTTGCGCGAGCTAGACCGTGTCGTCGAAGCGGTAGCCGACGCCCCGGATGGTCACCAGGTGACGCGGTGCGGAGGGGTCCGGTTCGATCTTGGCGCGCAGCCGCTTGACGTGCACGTCGAGGGTCTTGGTGTCGCCGAAGTAGTCGGCGCCCCACACGCGGTTCATCAGCTGCTCCCGGGTGAGGACGCGGCCCGCGTTACGCAGCAGCACCTCGAGCAGCTCGAACTCCTTCAGCGGCAGCTGGGTCGGAGCCCCGTCGACGCTGACGACGTGCCGCTCGGGATCCAGGCGGACCGGGCCGGCCTCGAGGATCTCGACGTCGGCCGTCGGCTGGCCCCGCCGGCGCAGCACCGCCCGCAGCCGGGCCACCAGCTCGCGGGAGGAGAACGGCTTGGTGACGTAGTCGTCGGCGCCGAGCTCGAGACCGACGACCTTGTCGACCTCGCTGTCCTTGGCGGTGAGCATGACGACGGCGACGTCGGAGCGGCGCCGCAGCTCGCGGCACACCTCCAGGCCGGACAGGCCCGGGAGCATGAGGTCGAGCAGCACGATGTCGGCGCCGTCACGGTCGAACTGCTCGAGCGCGCCGGGGCCGGTGTTGGCCACCGACACCTCGAAGCCCTCCTTGCGGAGCAGGAAGGACAGCGCGTCGCTGAACGAGTCCTCGTCCTCCACGACCAGTACCCGGGTCATCGGGTCGCTCCGGACGCCGGCGCCGCGTGCGGCGGCGCGACGCGCACCGCAGACGGCAGCTCCAAGGTGAAGGTTGAGCCTGAGCCTGGAACGCTCCAGACGCGCACGTGCCCTCCGTGATTGTTGACGATGTGTTTGACGATGGCGAGGCCGAGTCCGGTGCCGCCGGTCTCGCGGGAACGGGCCGGATCGACCCGGTAGAAGCGTTCGAAGACGCGGTCGAGGTCCTCGGCAGGGATGCCGATCCCCTGGTCGGTGACCGTGATCTCCCAGGTGTCGCCGCGGGAGCGGGCGGCGAGCGCCACCTTGGTCGAGTCGGGGCTGTAGGCGATGGCGTTCTCGAGCAGGTTGGCGACGGCTGTGACAAGCTGCGACTCGCTGCCGAGGATCTTGCCGCCCCGGTCGCCGCCGACGACGACGCAGATCTGCTTCGCCTCCGCCGGCGACGAGATCCGGTCGACGGCCTCGGCCAGCACGTCGTCGACCGAGACGGGCGCGGGCTCGGGACGGGCCTCGGCACCCTGCACGCGGGACAGATCGATCAGCTCGGTGACGAGCTTGGACAGCCGGGCCGCCTCGTGACGGATACGGGTGATGAAGCGCAGCATCTGCTCGCGGTCGTCCTCGGCCGTCTCGATGGCCGCCTCCGCCAGGAGCGCGAGGGCGCCGACGGGGGTCTTGATCTCGTGACCGACGTTGGCGACGAAGTCACGGCGGACCGCCTCGACGCGGCGGCTCTCCGTCACGTCCTCCTGCAACAGCGCGACCATGCCCTCGTCCAGCACGACGACGCGGACGCGTACCTCGAGCGACTGCGACCGCCAGCCGAACGACGGCAGCTGCATCTCGCGCTGTACCGAGGCGTCGGGGCCCTCCCGGCGAGCGGCGCGGGCGACCTCCAGCAGCTGCGGCGACACCGGGCGGCCGGCGACGGCGACACCCATCTGGCGGCCGGCCTCGTTGTCGAGCACCACCTGGTCGCTGCGGTCGAGCACGGCGATCCCGATCGGCAGGTGGCCGAAGAGGGTCAGCGGGAGGCCGTCCAGCAGTACGGAGTGGTCGACCGTGGGCAGGCCGGCGCGCCGTGCGGCGCGGGGATCCGCCGTACGTCGCCACACGACGAATGTCGTCAGGAGGCCGATCACCAGTCCGATGACGCCTCCGTACAGCCAAGCCACGAATGAATCGTAGGGCGACAAAGTCAACATTCCTCGCCACGAGGACGGCGTGCACCGGGAGTTCACCCGCAGTCCATCGAAGCTTTGGCTGCTCAGGGTGGTTACGGGGTAGGTAGGCGTGGATACCCTGCGGTGCACTTGCGAGCTGCGGGATCCCCTGCATTCGACCTGGTTGCCGACACCTGTGAGGGCCGAAGTTTGCGCGACGCGTACCACGAAGATCTCAATGCCCTGACCCAATCAATGGTCGAAATGACGCGCCTGGTCTCCAGCGCCGTCGGGCGTGCCACCACCGCGCTCATCGACGCCGACCTCGAGCTCGCCGAGCAGGTGATCAGCGGCGACGCCGCCGTCGACGCGCAGTACCGCAACGCCGAGGAGCTCGCGTTCGAGCTGCTCGCCCGCCAGGCCCCGGTGGCCGGTGACCTGCGCCGCATCGTCGCCAGCCTGCGGATGGTGTCGGACCTGGAGCGTGGCGGTGACCTGGCGGTGCACATCGCCGAGGTCGCCCGCCGGCGCTACCCGGCCTCCGCCATCCCGGCCGGGCTGCGCAGCACGCTGCTCGAGATGGGCCACGTCGGCGAACGCATCATGACCAAGGCGGGCAGCGTCATCGCCACGTCCGACCTCAGCCTCGCCGAGGAGATCGAGGCCGACGACGACGTCGTCGACAAGCTGCACCGTCAGCTCTTCCACGTGCTGCTCGAGGACGAGTGGCAGGGCAGCGTCGAGGAGGCCGTCGACATCACCCTGTGCAGCCGCTTCTACGAGCGGCTCGCCGACCACGCCGTCGGGGTGGCCCGGCGCGTCGTCTACCTCGTCACGGGAAACCTGACCAGCCAGCTGGTCTGACCCCCTCGGCCGGGTGTCGGCCGCTCGCAGACGTGTGGCCCCTGATGGACGTCATCAGGGGCCACACGTATGTCGGGTCGCAGGACGTCAGGCGTGCAGCTCGCGGGCTGCGGCGGTGCGTCGCGTCGCGGCTTCGACGGCGAGCCAGTCGATCCGGCGCTGCCGGTCGGAGACCATGGCCGCCCACGCATTACGTCGCGACCGCGCCTGCCACCCGTCGGGACGCACCCACAGGACGACTCGGCCGAGCTGCTGCAATTGACGGCGAACGATCGTGTCCACTCCTCGATGATCCGCACGCCCGGTTACCAACGGGTGTCGCTCACGTGAGCTTTGAGCACACTTCGCGTCACCGGGCGGTCACTCAGCGGCGTGCCTGCGGGCCGAGCACGTAGTGGCTCACCTTGCGCTCGGCGACGAACGACAGGAACGGGATCGTGCCCGCCAGCATCACGAGGACCGCGAAGACGGGATTCATCCGTACGCGACGGGCCAGGTCGAGGGTCAGCAGCAGATAGACGACGTAGAGGACGCCGTGGAGCGGGCCGACCACGGCCACCAGCCAGGTGCTGTCGGCGGCGTACTTGAGGGGGACGCCGACGCACACCAGCAGGATGAGCCCGATGCCCACCACGTACGCGATCACGCGGTAGCGCAGCAGCGCCCCGCGGACGGCGGCGGGGACAGCGACCGGACCCGGGGTGCCGGCTCCGGCGATCCCCGCCTCGGCCGTCACTGCGCCGCCTCGGAGACCGGTGCTTTCCTGGCGGACGGTCCCGCTTCCAGAGCCTTCGGCCCGAACGACGCGCTCATGTCCTTCATGTGCAGCGCGATGAGGTAGCGGTTGTACTCGGCCATCTCGGGGTCCTCGTCCTCGTCGACCTCGGGGGTGACCTGCGGCGCCGGCACCCGGTAGCGCGGCGCCTTGGCCCGGTTGGCCGCGGCCTTCGCCTGCTGCGCGGTGACGCCGCTGAGCTCCTGGTGCAGGAGCCGGATCCAGCACACGACGAGGATGATCCCGAAGATCCACCACTCCATGCCGTACGCGAAGTTGCGCAGCGTGCCGCGCTTCTCGCCGCCGACAGCCCACTGCCACTTGCCCAGGAAGGCGAAGAGCACGGTGCAGCCGATCACCAGCAGGTGGAAGCTGATCCACCGGAACGTGAACAGCTTGCGCACCGTCCGACGGTACCTCCGGGCAGCCCTCAGCTCATGTCAACGGCGCCCCGGCTCGATGAGATCTGCCGGGATCACAGCGGTCAGCCGGGCAAGCACGTCGTCGACCTCGTCCGCCGTGCCCACGGTGGCCACGACCCGGTCGGGACGAACGAGCAGGACGCGGCCGCCGGGACGATGCCGATCCGGCCACAGCGCCAGCAGTGTCCCGTCCAGGTCGACCAGGTCGGGCGAACCCCCGTGACCCTCAGGGCCGACACGGAGGAACACGGCGCCCCGCTCGTGGAGCGCCTGCGCGGCCCCGGATGAGACGAGCTCCGCGGCGTCGCCGTCCAGCGCCAACACCGTCCAGCGCCGGGCCACGACGTCGTCCAGGCGATGCCGTGCACCGTCCGGCGTCCGTACCCGCGGGTTGGGCAGCGGCGCCCCCCCGCTGCGCGCGCGCTCGTCGGGCGGCACCGGCACCCCCACCACGGCGCGCAGCTCGCCCGAGCGGAAGCGGTGCCCGACGATTGGTGCGGCACTCACGGCCCGGATCGCGGCGCGGGTGACCGCCGCGGCTCCCCTGGTCGTCGGGGTGAGCAGCCGTCCGATCGTGAGCGCCGTCCGGGTCATGGCCTGCACGCGTGGCCGCTGCTCCGCCGCGTACGCGTCCAGCACGGCGGGCGGCGCGAGTCCGGCGCAGACCTCGCTCAATCGCCAGCTGAGCGCGGCGGCGTCGGCGATGCCCGCCCCGAGGCCCTGCCCGCCGAAGGGTGGCATGCTGTGTGCGGCGTCCCCGGCGAGCAGCACCCGCCCGTCGCGCCAGCGGTCGGCCTGCCGGGCGTGGAACGTGTAGCCGGTCGCCCGGCTCACGCGTACGCCGGTCCGGTCGGGCAGCGCGCCGAGATACGGCTCGAGCAGCCGGTCCAGCCGCCCGCCGGCCAGCACGGCCTCGGCGTCCTCACCGGCGGCGAGCATGAATTCGAAACGATGGCCACCGGGGCGCGGCAGCACCACGGCGGGCCGTGCCGGGTCGAGCACGTACCGGAAGCTGTCGAGGCCGGGCAGCGGGTGCGGGGTGTCCACGTCCACGACCAGCCACGGCTGCGCGAACGTGCGGCCCGCGTACGCGATCCCGCGTGCCCGGCGTACGGAGCTGGCGGCACCGTCGCAGCCGACCAGCCAGCTCGCCCGTACGGTGCTGCCGTCCTCCAGCACCGCGACGACCGATCCCGGCTCGTCACGGATGGCCCGTAGCCGGACACCGAGCCGCGGGCGTACCGAGGGCAGCTGCATCAGGCGCGCACGCAAGGCGCGCTCGAGGGCGGGCTGGTGGAAGAAGGACAGGCCGGGCTGCGCTGTCGGGTTGCGGGCGCCGTCGGCGGCGGACGGGAAGGTGATCGTCGTCAGCAGCCGCTGCCGGGCATCGCGCACCTGCACCGACCGGTCGAGCAGGAACAGGGCGCGACCCGCAGGGCCGAGGACGTCGAGCAAAGTGCGTAGCGTCTCCCCGTCGGCCGCGATGGCGCGCGGGTACGGCGTCACCGCACCTTCGGCATCGAGGACGACGACGCGGGTCCCCCGCTCCCCCAGCAACGCCGCCAGCACTGCCCCTACCGGCCCGAGCCCGACGATGACGACGTCGGTCGTCTGCCCGGCGCACATGCGGATAGGCTTACACGTCCGGTTTTACCGCTGCAGCGGAAGTGAGCGCATTGACCTTGACGGGCGGTCCGGGCGGCGAGCAGGGCTCGCTGTTCGACTCCTCCGACCCGACCCCGGAGACGGCGGCGACGACCCCCGAAGCGGAGTCGGCCACCACCTTCGACGACGTCGTGGCGGCCGAGCAGCAGCAGGTCGACGCGATGTACGGGCGGCTCGACGAGCTGCGGGCCTCGACGGAGCAGCAGCTCGTCGAGACGCGGGCGGCGGGCGCGTTCGGCACCCCGGCGGCACGCTCGGAGCGGGATGCCTTCGCGACGGAGTACGAGCGCCGGCTCATCCAGCTGCGCGGGGTCGAGCACGGGCTGTGCTTCGGCCGGCTCGACCTGATCGACGGGCAGAACTACCACATCGGGCGCATCGGCCTCTCCGAACCCGAGGGTGACCGGCTCCTGGTCGACTGGCGGGCGCCCGCCGCGCAGGCGTTCTACCGCGCGACGGCGGCCGAGCCCGAAGGCGTCCTGCGCCGGCGGCACCTGCAGCTCTCCGGCCGCCGGGTGGTCGGCCTCGGCGACGACGTGCTCGACGTCGACAGCCTGGTCGAGCTGGCCGCGAACGAGGGCAGCACGCTGTCCTCGGAGGCGACGCTCATGGCGGCGCTCGCGGCGAGCCGTACCGGCCGGATGTCCGACATCGTCGCGACCATCCAGGCCGAGCAGGACCGCATCATCCGGGCCGACGCTCGCGGCGTCCTGGTCGTGCAGGGTGGTCCCGGCACCGGCAAGACCGCCGTCGCGCTGCACCGCGCGGCGTACCTGCTCTACGCCCAGCGGGAGCGGCTGCGCGGCTCGGGCGTGCTGGTCGTCGGGCCCAACCCGACCTTCCTGCGCTACATCGAGCAGGTGCTGCCCTCGCTGGGCGAGAGCGGCGTCCTGCTGTCCACCCCGCAGGAGCTGCTGCCCGGCACCACCGTCACTGCCGACGAGCCCGCCGAGCTCGCGACGCTCAAGGGCGACGCGCGCATGGCAGACGTGCTGGCCCGCGCCGTCTACAACATCAAGCGCGTGCCGACCACCGTCGCGGTCATCCCGTTCGACCGCTACGAGCTGCGCCTCACCCGGGCGATGGCCCTGGCGGCCCGGCGCAGCGCGCTGCGTACCCGCCAGCCGCACAACCTCGCCCGCCCCCGGTTCACCCGGGCGGTGCTGCGCGCCCTGGCCACGCAGTTCGAGGGCGTCGACGCCGAAGAGGCGCAGTACATGCAGCGCGAGCTGCTGCAGACCGACGAGTTCCGCGAGGCGCTCGACGCGATGTGGCCCGTACGCACCGCGCACCAGATGCTCGGTCAGCTCTACACCGACCCCGACATGCTGGCCGCCGCGGCGACGGAGCTCTCGGAGATGGAGCGCTGGAGGCTGTCGCGGGAGCCGCGCGGGATCGGACGCGACGACTCACCGCGGCAGGAGTGGACGGCGGCGGACGTACCGCTGCTCGACGAGCTGGAGGAGATGCTCGGCGACCCGGCCGTGCTGGTGCGGGCGGCCGAGGAGCGCCGCCGGCGCAACACCGAGCGCGAGTACGCGGAAGGCGTCCTCACGATCATCGGCATGTCGGACGAGGTCAGCGCCGACATGCTGGCCGACCGCTTCACGAGCAACGCGCTCGCCGGTGGGACCGTCGCCGAGATGGCCTCCATCGACCGCAGCTGGGCCTTCGGTCACCTCATCGTCGACGAGGCGCAGGAGCACTCGGCCATGATGTGGCGCCTGCTCGCCCGGCGCTGCCCGAGCAAGTCGATGACCGTCGTCGGCGACGTGGCGCAGACCGGGTCGGCCGCCGGGAGCGACACCTGGGCGCAAGCGCTCGACCCCTTCGCCGCCGGCCGCTGGCAGCAGGCGGAGCTCTCGGTCAACTACCGCACACCGCGCGAGATCATGGACGTCGCCGCCGACGTGCTCGCCTCCTTCGCCCCCGACATGCAGCCGCCGAGCTCGGTACGTGAGGTCGGCGAGGACCCGTACGCCGTCGCGCTCGACCCGCACGCGGAGCCGGAGACGTTCGGTGAGCTGATCCGCGGGCTGACCCCGCTCGAGGGCACCATGGCGGTGCTCATCCCCGACGGTGACCGCAGCACCTATGCCCAGAGCGACGATCCGACCGTCCGCCGGCTGGCCGAAGCCAACCCGGACACCGACAACCCGGTGGTGCTGCTCGAGGTGCGGGCCGTGAAGGGTCTCGAGTTCGACGTGGTGGTCGTCGTCGACCCGCAGGCCATCCTCGACGGCTCGCCGCGCGGCGCCAACGACCTCTACGTTGCCCTCAGCCGGGCGACCACCAGGGCGGTCGTCGTCCACCCGGGCGCCCTCCCGCCGATGCTGCACCGGCTCAAGCACCGCGGATAGATCCGGCTCACCGTCAAGTTCGCCACGCCTCATGTGGGGTCTCACACCCGGGCCCGGCGGCGCGTACAGCCGGTGAATGTTCTGGTCACACGCTTGTTCCCGATCTGCGATATTCACAGCTGGCTCTTAAGGAGCTGACGGCAAACCTCCATCTGGCCTCGCGATCTTCGCTCTGGTTCTCAGTTGTTCCAGCCTGCGAGGAGACACGTACGTGCGGTTGCGCAAACGGTGGCTGGTCGTCGGCGCTACTGCCGTCGTGGTGCTCGGAGGCGGGGTCGGGGCCTGGGCCGCGACGTCCGGATCCTCCGCGTCTGCCGCGCAGGACACGATCGACACGGTGGCGACGACCACGATCCGCCAGACCGTGTCGGCCACCGGCACCCTGGCGTCCGCCGACGAGGCCGACCTCAGCTTCGCGTCCTCCGGTCAGGTGACCGCGGTCGCGGTCAAGGCCGGGCAGACCGTCACGAAGGGTCAACCGCTCGCAGCGATCACCAGCGCCTCATTGAGTGCCTCGGTCGCGAACGGTCAGGTGCAGGTGGCCACGGCGCAGAACCGGCTGACGACCGACGTGGACGCCGCAGCCACAGCCGAGCAGATCACTGCCGACCAGCAGTCGCTGACGGTGGCGCAGGACTCCCTCACCGACGCGCAGGCCGCCTTGGCGAACGCCACGATGACCTCCCCCATCGCCGGCGTCGTCGCGTCGGTCGACCTGACGGTCGGCCAGCAGGTCCCCGGCTCGTCCGGGTCGTCCGGCTCGACCGGGTCGTCCGGATCGACCGGGGGCTCCGGCTCCGGCGCCGGCGGGACGACTGCAGCGGCCGCGAGCACCTCGGCGTCGTCGACCACCGCCCAGATCGTGGTCATCGACCCCGTCCACTTCACCGTCGCGACGAGCCTCGACGCCACCCAGATCGGCCAGGTCAAGGCCGGCCTGCAGGTCACCATCACGCCGAACGGATCAACCACCGCCGTGTACGGGACGGTCAGCTCGGTCGGCCTGATCGCGTCGTCGACGTCAGGGGTGACCACCTATCCGGTCACCGTCGCCGTCACGGGCGCGCAACCGACCCTGCATGCCGGCGCGAGCGCGAGCGTCGCCATTGTGGTCAAGCAGCTTTCCGACGTGCTCGCCGTCCCCACCGCCGCCATCCATTACGAGGGATCCACGGCCCGGGTGACCAAGGTCGTGGGCAGCAGCCGGATCGAGACGGACGTGACGGTCGGCACCGCGTCCGGCCTCACCACCCAGATCACCAAGGGCGTCGCGGCGGGTGACAAGGTCGTCGTACCCGTCACGGCGGGCGCGGGCGGCCGCACCCGGACGGGCACCGGAGGAACGGGCGGTAGGGGCGGTTTCGGTGGCGGCACGGGTGGCTTCGGTGGCGGCACGGGCGGCTTCGGCGGTGGCACCGGGGGCACCGGCGGCTTCGGCGGCGGCACCCGATGACCGCACCGGCGACCGAGCCGCTCCTTCGCCCCGAGCCGATCGAGGCGGTCATCCACCTCGAGGACGTCAGCAAGACGTACACCAGCGGGTCGCTGACCGTCGATGCCCTACGCGCGGTGACGCTGACCATCGACGAGGGTGACTACGTCGCGATTATGGGGCCCTCGGGCTCCGGCAAGTCGACGCTCATGAACATCCTCGGATGTCTCGACGTGGTGAGCGACGGCCACTACTTCCTGGCCGGCGAAGACGTGGGCAGCCTCAGCGAGGACGCGCTCGCCGAGATCCGCAACCGCCGGATCGGCTTCGTCTTCCAGCAGTTCAACCTGCTGCCGTCCCTGAACGCCTGGCGCAACGTCGAGCTCCCCCTCTGCTACGCCGGGGTCGGCCGGGCGGAACGCAAGGAGCGCGCGTTGCACGCGCTCTCGCGGGTGGGCCTCGCCGACCGGGTCGAGCACCGTCCGACCGAGCTGTCCGGCGGCCAGCAGCAGCGGGTCGCCGTCGCCCGCGCCCTCGTGACCGATCCGGCCCTGATCCTCGCCGACGAGCCGACCGGCAACCTCGACTCCACCTCGACCGAGGACATCCTGGCGCTGCTCGACGAGTTGCACGACGCGGGACGCACCATCGTGCTCATCACGCACGAGGCCGACGTCGCGGCCCGGGCCCAGCGCATCGCGCGCATCCGCGACGGGCAGCTCGTCACCGACGCCTCCCCGAGCGACTGGCGTATCGGATGAGCTGGCTCGACACGCTGCGGACCAGCCTGGAGGCCATCCGCACGCACCGGCTGCGCTCCTGCCTGACCATGCTCGGCATCCTGATCGGCATCGCCGCCGTGATCCTCACGGTGGGGCTCGGCGAGGGCGCGCAGGTGCAGGTACGCAACCAGATCAGCGCTCTCGGCAGCAATCTGCTGATCGTCTCCCCCGGCAGCTCGACCAGCACCACCGGCGTCCGCGGCGGCTTCGGCAGCGCCTCGACGCTGACGGCCAACGATGCGACGGCCCTGGCCGACAAGACCGTGGCCCCCGACATCAAGGCGGTCGCGCCGACGGTGTCGGCGTCGGAGTCGCTGGCCGCCGGCACCCAGAACTGGACGACGTCCGTCGTCGGCACGCAGCCGGACTGGCTGGCGGTACGCGCTCGTACGCTCTCGGCCGGCCGCTTCGTCACCTCCAAGGACGTGGCCGACCGGGCCGCCGTCGTGGTGCTCGGCGCGACGACGGCCGAGGAGCTCTTCGGCCGGGCGAGCGCTGTCGGGCAGACGGTGACCGTCAACGACATCCCGATGCAGGTGATCGGTGAGCTGACCGCCATCGGGTCGTCCAGCTCCACCAACGACGACGACACCGCGGTCGTCCCGATCACGACAGCACAGACCCGGCTGATCGGCGGCAGCTCCCGGTCGTCGGTGTCGAACATCTACCTCGAGGCCGCCGACCGCGGCGCGTTGTCGGCCGCCTACCAGGAAGCGAACGCCGAGCTCGCCGCCCTGCACGGCACCTCGGCGTTGAACGCCGACTTCAGCATCGCGAGCCAGGAGTCGATCCTGACGACCGCCACCTCGGTGGACAAGACGCTGACGATCCTGCTGGCGGGCATCGCGGCCATCTCGCTGCTGGTGGGCGGGATCGGCGTCATGAACATCATGTTGGTCTCCGTCACCGAGCGGATCAAGGAGATCGGCCTGCGCAAGGCCCTGGGTGCGCCGCCGCGCGTGATCCGGCGCCAGTTCCTCGTCGAGTCGTCGGTGCTCGGACTCGCCGGCGGACTGCTCGGCGTCGTGCTCGGACTCATCGGCGCGGCCGCCCTGCCCTCGGCCATCGGCCAGCCGATCGCGATCTCCGGACCCGCGGCGGCCGGTGCGATCGCCGTCGCGGTCGTCATCGGCGTGGTCTTCGGCGTCTACCCCGCGAGCCGTGCCGCCCGGCTCGCACCCATCGATGCGCTGCGCAGCGAATGACCGAACCAAGGAGTGTTGACGCGATGTCGCGTAAACCAATCACCGCCTCTCTGCCGACTGCAAGCGGCCGTACCGTCGGCATGGGGATCGCGCTCATCGCGGTCGCCGCCCTCACGGCGGCGTGCGGCGGAGGCTCGTCGAACACCGCCGCGGCTGCGCCGTCGACGACCCCGTCGGCCGGGGCTTCGGGGCAGGCAGCGCCGGGCCAGGGCACCGCTCGCCCCGGGACGACCGGCAAGATCAGCCAGGTGAACGCGACGAGCGTCTACGTGGTCGCAGACGCCGCCGGCGGCTCGACCGGCGGTGGACAGGTCACCGTCAACTTCTCAGCGAGCACGACGTTCACGAAGACCGGCACGGTTGGTGCAAGTGCGCTCAAAGTCGGCGACTGCGTGACCGCGTCCTCCCGTTCGGCGACCGCGAGCGCCGCACCGTCGCCGGCCGCGTCGACCGGCAGCACGACGGTCGCCGCCACGACCGTGACCATCACCGCCACGTCCGGCAGCTGCACGACCGCCGGTTTCGGCGGCGGCGGTGGCGGGGCCCGCCGCTCGGCCGCGCCTCGTCCGAGCACGTCCGCCGGCGCACAGGGTGGCTTCGGCGGCAACGGCGGCGGTGGGTTCAACGCCGCGTTCGGCAGCGTGACAGCCGTCAACGGCTCCGGCTTCACGGTCAGCGAGACCCGTCGCGCCTCGGGTGCCTCCAGCGCCTCCGCGTCAGCCGCTCCCACCCTCGTCACGGTCACGACCAGCCCGACCACGACGTACGAGCAGACCAGCGCATCGACGAAGGCCGCACTGGTGGTCGGGCAGTGCGCGACCGCCATCGGGGCGATGGACGACACCGGCGCGGTGACGGCCCGCTCGATCTCGGTGCGTCCGCCGACGAACGGCACGTGCAGCAACGGCTTCGGCGGCGCCGGCGGGCGCTTCCGCAGCGGCACCGCCACCGCGTCCGCCGGGGCCTGACGTGCGGGGGCTGCACTCGCGTACGCAACGGGCGACCGCCGTCGTCGTCGTCGCGGCACTGGGGACCGGGCTGGGGCTCTGGCTCGCCTCGGGGTCGAGTGCCGCCACCTACCGCTGGACCACCGTGGCGACGGCGGACGTCACCCAGACCCTCGACTCCTACGGCACGATCACCCCTGTCAACCAGGCGGCGGTCGCGTTCCCGGTCTCGGGCACGGTGAAGTCCGTGGCGGTCAAGGTGGGTGACAAGGTGAGCGCCGGCTCGGTGCTGGCCGGCCTGGACACGACGTCGCTGCAGTCGACGCTCGACTTGGCGCGCTCGACGCTCGCCACCGCACAGAACAAGTTGACGACGGACACTGCGGCGCAGGCTGCGGGCACCACCGTGAGCAGCGGCGGCGCGACGACGTCAGCCGTGCGTACCGGGGTGACGGCCGTGCTGACGGCGGACCGGACCACACCGGGTGCCGGCGCCGTGACGGCAGCGCAGCAGAAGATCCTCGCCGACCAGCAGACGCTCGACGCGCTCCTGGTGACGCTCGACGCCGACGTACGCGGCGGCAACTCCACCTGCTCCGGCCTCATCACCACCCTGCGCGGCCTGGTGCCGACCCAGCCGGTGGCGACCCCGTCGGCCGGGGCTCCCGCCGGCGGTACGTCTTCCGTACCGGATACGACCGCGTGCACGACGCTCCTCGCGAAGGTCGTGACGGACGAGCAGGCAGTGACGTCGGCGCAGCAGACCCTGACGACGGACGAGACTGCGCTCGACGCCGCCGTGACCGCGGCCCTCGCCGGGTCACAGCCGACGCCGACCCCCACACCCACCCCCACATCGACGCCTACTCCCACCCCTGCCCCGACGCGTACGCCGAAGCCGGCGCCGTCCAGTAGTGCTCCGTCCGGTGGCGGCTCCAGCGGCGGCTCGGGCTCGGGCTTCTCCGGTACGGGCGGCGGCGGGGGTACCAGCAGCGGCAGCGGCAGCAGTGGGGGCAGTGGCGGTGGTGGTGGCGGCGGTTCGTTGGTCACCGCCCAGCAGCTCGTCGTCGATCAGGCGACCGTCGACGCGGACGCCGCAGCCGTCACCGTGGCCGAGCAGTCGCTCAAGCAGGCGATCCTGCTCAGCCCGCTGTCCGGCACGGTCGCAGCGGTGGCGGTGAAGCCCAGTGGCACGGCCACCGCCCGTACGACGGCGATCACCGTCATCGGCCCCGGCAACGACCAGGTCACCACGACCGTCGGCGACCTCGCACTGGGTCAGGTGAAGATCGGGGCGGACGCCACCGTCGTCCCGGACGGGAGCAGCAAGGCCGTCACCGGCAAGGTGACGGCGATCGGGCTGCTGCCGACCTCCAGCACGTCCACCTCGACGACGACATCGGGCACGACGACCTCAGGCACCACTGCCACCTCTGCGACCGCCAGCACGTCGGCCAGCTACCCCGTGACCATCAGCCTCGACACGGGCGGGCTCTACTCGGGCTCCGGCGGCAACGTCTCGATCGTCGTGAAGCGGTCGTCGCACGTGCTCTCCGTTCCGACCTCTGCCGTCACGTCCATCGGCACCCGGCACGTCGTCACCGTCCTGCGCAACGGCAAGGCGACCACCACGGTCGTGGAGGTGGGCGCCACCGACGCGGTGCACACACAGGTCACGAGCGGGCTGAAGGCCGGGGACCGCGTCGCACTCGCCCGTATGAACGCGTCGCTGCCCAGCAGCACCGGGACGCTGTCGAACCGCGGCGGCTTCGCCGGCGTGGGGGGCACGGGGACCGGGGGCGCGCGTACGGGAACAGGTGGCACCCGTCAGGCAGGCTGAGAGGCATGGTGAGCCTGGCATCGGTGGTCCTGCACGCGAACGACCTGGACGCGACCGTCCGCTTCTACTCGGCTCTCGGCCTGATCCTGGAGCGCGAGCAGCACGACGGCGGCCTGCCACATGCGGTGGGCCGCGTCGACGGCAACCACTTCTCTGTCCACCAGGCCCCACCCGGACCGGTGGTGGACGCTCTCCCGTGGAAGGCCCGGGCGAGTGAGATGGTCGGCTTCTACGTCGACGACCTCGATGCCGTACTGACTGCGGTCATCGGCGCGGGAGCGCAGGACCTGACCGGCCACCAGCAGCGGGCGTGGGGCTGCCGGCACATCGTCACCGACCCCGACGGCCGCGCGGTCGAGATCAACCAGCGCGGACACTGCTCCACCGAGCCCCCGCCCCACCACCACTGACCGCAGTACTCAGGTGGGCGGGTACTCGGATGTCTTGAGCAGCCGGGCGAGGTGCGCGGCATTGCTGGCCACGGTGGCCGTCGCGGACGCGACCGCCTCGGGGGTCTCGTCCAGGTCGCGGTAGTCGACGCCGTGCATTGCCTCACCGTTCCAGTACGTGACGCCCTGCGCCGGGATGGTGAACCCGACGTCGTTCAATCCCTGGAAGAGCACGCTGCTGATGTGGTGAGCGCCGTCCTCGTTACCCACGATCACGGCCACGGCGACCTTGCCGAACGTCAGCGGCCGGCCCTCGTCGTCCTGCTCGGAGAGCTCGGCATCGAGTCGCTCCAGCACCCGCTGGCAGATGCTGGACTGCTGACCCATCCAGGTCGGCGTGGCCAGCACGAGGATGTCGGCGGCCATGACCAGTGCGCGCAGCTCGGGCCAGGCGTCGCCGTCACCCATGTCCAGCTCGACGCCGGGCTTCACGTCGTGGTCGGCCACCCGGATGATCGGGTCGGTGACGGCCCCGTGGAGACGGAGCGCCTCGAGCACCTGACCGGCCAGCAGGTCGGCACTCGACGGCTCCGCGGACGTCTTCAGGGAACAGTTGAGGGTCACCACACGCAGCGGTGTCGGCTCCTCGGGGATGGCATCGCTCATGGATGCTTCCTGCTCCCCGACGGCACTTCGACACTCAGCGGCGGGCGCGCTGACTGCCGCGCCGGTAGCCCACGAAGATCAGGTGGCCCACGAAGAGCACCGCGGCGATGACGAACAGCCAGATCAGCCCGTGCACGACGAAGCCGATGATCCCGAGCGCGATGTAGATGATCAACGCGATCAGGAAGAAGGTCAGCATGGCCGGGTACCTACCGCGCCGTTGCGAGATCGACACCTGTCGTGGTCGGGCACACAGAGGGCCCGTCCGGTCAGAGCACCACCTTGAGCGTCATCACCTTCACGCTCGTGTCCGGGCCACGGGCCAGCTCGATCTTGCGTCCGGCGATGAACTTCGTGACGGTCTCGTTCTCCGAGAGCTTGATCTGCTCAGCACCACCCTGCGGGTCGCCGATCTTCCACAGGCTGAAGGACGGCTCGCCGACGGCGGGGTTCTGGGCGTAGTAGTAGAAGCCGGTGCTCGTCCCGTCCTTGACCAGGCCGTTGACCGCCTCGCTGGTCAGGTAGATGGAATCGCCGTCTGCGACGACCGGTGAGCCGCACGTCGGTGCGGCGACGGTGGAACCCGCCGCACACACGCTCATGAAGAGGGATCCACCCGTCGACGGGTCGTTCAGCACGGTGACCTGGACTTCCTTGCTGAAGGCCCCGGCTGCTTTGCTCGCCACCGACGCGGATGGGGTGCCGGTCTGCGTCGATGACGAGGAGCCGCAGGCCGACAATCCGGCTGAAAGAGTGCCGACCGTCAGCAGCAAGGCGGCCGGTCGGGCCCATCGTCGGTACATGCCGCTGGCATCGGTCGGATCCCCGGAGATCTTGAGCCGAGCCGCGTACGCCGCGCCTTTGCAGGGATCCTCCTGTACCGCGGAAGACCGGGGCCACGATCGGCCTACCCGCAACGGCAAAGCGGCCGGTTCGACCCACCGGCCGCGGCAGCCTCGGTTACGAGCCGGCTGTCAGCGCGCGCAATGTAACGGGGCCGCAACAGCCGTCGTTGATGAGACCGCGCCCGCTCTGATACTGACGAAGCGCGTCCTCTGTCGAGCGGCCGAAGATGCCGTCGCATCGGCCGACATTCAAACCCAGGTCGTCCAGTCGAGACTGCAGCTCGAACACATCGCCACCTACGCACGGAAGTGCGATACGGCGGTAAAGCAATCAGTCCCCGAGTCGGTACGTCACTGCCTCCTGCGCGCCCACCTTTTCATCATGCGGCACCAGGCCTCAACGTCCTTACCCGGCGGACCAGCTTGGCGCCCGAGTTATCCACAATTTGCACTTTCTGCAGCTCAGGTGGTGTTCGGCTGGGTAGCATCGAACGCATGTTCGACCTACTTTCTCCCTCCGGGGTGGTGGCTGCGGCGTTGATTGCGCCGCCGGGTCCGGAGGTGATCACCGCTCTGGACCGGGTCTGTATCGATCAACTGAAACCGTCGGGGATCGCCGATCTGATGGTGGCGTGGGAGCGGCAAACCGCCTACGTCGCCTCATGCAGCTGTGTGGCTATCGCAGCCGCTGCCCGCTCCGTACGAGGGCTCGAAGACCGCGGCACTGCCGACGAACGGGAGCTGGCGGAACGCTCGTTGCGCTGTGAGGTGGCAGCGGCGGTGCGGATGTCGGAGATCACGGCGGGCAGCCGGATCATGGTCGCCGATGCCCTGTCCGGCCGGCTGGCCATGGTGGCTGATGCGCTGCGGGCCGGAGACATCATCTTCTGGCAGGCCGCCGCGATATGCGATGTCACGTCCACGCTCACCGACGCCCAGGCGGTGTGGATCGCGCGGCGGGTGCTGCCCCGGGCGCGTAAGCAGTCGTTGGCGCAGCTACGGACGGCGCTGCGGCGGGCGCTCACGCTGATCATGCCGAACCGGACCCGTAAGGACACGGGGACCGCGCGGACCCAGCACGACGTGGACTACTTCCGCCGCGACGACGGCCAGGCCGAGCTGCGGGTGGTCGGTGACGCCGCGGACGTGCTGGCGATCTACGCCACCATTCAGGACGCCGCACGCAAGCTCGGCGCCATCGAGAAGGGGTCTGAAACTCCACGGTCGGCGGGCCAGCTCCGCGTGGCTGCGCTGCTGGGCCTGGTCACGACCGGCACCCTGTCGGACCTGGATGACCGGCCGTACAAGGTGACCGTCAACGTGACGATGGACCTGCCCACGCTGCTCGGCCTGCAGGACCGCCCGGCCGAACTGGCCGGCTACGGACCGCTCCCCGCGTCCGTGGCAAGAGACCTCGCGATGGACGGCTCCTGGCGGCGGCTCCTGCACGACCCTCTGACGGGTGGGCTGCTCGACCTCGGCCGCCGCACCTACCGACCTTCGGCAGCACTTGCCCGCTACGTGAGGGCGCGTGACCGGACGTGCATCTTCCCGTTCTGCAACCGCCGCGCCGAGACCTGCGACCTCGACCACGCCGTCCCCCACCGCGCAGACGGCAATGGTGGTGGGACGTGCCGGCACAACCTGCATCCGCTGTGTCCCAAGCACCACCGGATCAAGCACGAAACCACCTGGACCCTGCACACCAGCGACACCGAACCACCCGTCTGGATCAGTCCACTCGGCCGGCACTATCCCGTCGCCCGATACGACTACCGGCCACTCGACGACGCGGACTTCGACATTCCGCGTGAGCCCTAGCCACCGGATCCCGAGCCGCACGAGCCCCGGCATCAGCCCGGGCCGCCCAAGCCGAAGACGACCTCCAGCGCGCCTTGGGACACCAGCGGACGTTCGGCGAGCCACGATGACTGCCCGTTCTGACCTCAGGTGCTGCTCGAGTAATCACGGCACCGCGTGCCCTGCCGTGGACGTGCTAGGCGTGGACCCCTGGGTTTCCGCGGCACAAGCCCGGAATGTCCTTGTCGTAGTCGGTGAAGTCCTTGATCCAGGTTGCACGATCCGTGTACACCGACTTGTCAGAGCTGGCCCCGCGGGGTCGCGGCGGCAGGCCGAGTTTGGTGATCACCGAGACGGGTGCGGTCTCGGGATCCCATGTGTGGTCTGGACGCAGTTCGGACAGCAACTGCCCATCGGGAAAGACCAGGACGTAAGTGACCGTGCCGTCGCAGTTGTCGTACGTCCGCCGGACGGTGGTGCATTCGAAGTAGGGCTTGTTGTTGAGCGTCACGCTGACGGTAGAACCTGTTCCGCGCTGAACCGTGATCGTGCCGTCATAGGCGGTGGCGCCATTGTTGACGTATTGCGCCATGAAGACGTCGTACGGGCCGGCACGCCGCGACGCGGCGAAGTAGAAATGGTCTCCCGTGTCGACGGTGATCTGGCAGTCCTGGTATCCCGGCAGCGACTGGGCGGGCGGCGGAAGCGGCGACCGGTCCGTCTTCAGTTGAGTCACGCAGTCCTCCCGGAACTGGGTTCCCGCAATGGGTGCACCGGCGCTGTTCAACAAAGGCCCGGCCAGAATCGCGTGCCTCTCGACGATCGGCATTCGGCCACGCAAGATCTGCTTGTAAGCCGGTACGTACTCCGTGGTCGCAGTTACCTGTACCTCCCACCCCCGATGGGCACGGATCGGATCGCCGCAGCCACCCACAGCCGCGATGCCGGCCCCGATGCCGAAGATGGCCAGCACACTGCCGAGTCGCCTACGCACATGAACTCCTGGTCGCTGTCCACGAAGGTTTCGCCGGCAAGTAGAGCACGGCCACCCCTAGGGGGGTAGGCGTACCCCCTCCAGCCGCATAGCTTTCGGCCGATGAGCGAGCGGGCAACCATCGAACTGGTCGACCTGGGCAATGCGCGGTACGAGGTCGACGCCAGCCTGCAGATCGGTGACCTGTGCGGGCAACTCCCACCGCAGCCGTGGTGGACCGTTGGCGACCTCGAGGCGGCAGCCCTGTCGCTGAGCTGGGTGCTGGAGGCCGACGAGACCAAGCACGGCCGGCGACATCTCTACTTCCGCCGCCGGCTGGCGTCGCCGATGAATGCAGAAAGCTCCTGACCCACGGGCATCGCCGCGGGTTCAGGAGCTTCGATCTCGCGAGAGATCACTGTGTCGGGACGACAGGATTTGAACCTGCGACCCCTTGACCCCCAGTCAATGAAAGCTGTCGGCTGACGTGGGCTCCTGAGGGCTCCCATGCAGGTCAACGCCTGTTCGCCGGTGACGGCGCAGGCCCTAGTTGGCTGCTGTAGGTCAGCCTTGCGTTGACACAGCCGTTGACAACCCAGCCCCCGTGTTGACACCCGCCGGCCGTTCGCCACATCGCCCGCACGGATCAAGAGTCGTCCGAGTCGAGTACCAATCCGTGCCCGGCGCGTGAGCAACGGTTCGACCTACAGGACCTGGCTGTTAACTGCACCCGTGCAGGCGGACTAGCAAAGCTTTCGTGCTGGCCTCCGAGTGTCCACGGACCAACCCCCTGAGCTACGACTGCGAACACGCACATGGCCCGGAAAGCCCCAAGGATCGCGGACATCGCGTGCGATCTGCCCGAGGGCAGCGGCCGTTGCTCTCGTCCGCGCATCCCGCGGTACCCGACGGGAGTCTGCCGTCGAGTAAAGCGTGCCTGCCCGACGGCACAAGTTAATGACATCGCTGTCGCTTGGCGTTACCCATCTGCCGACACGATGTGGTGTCAGCAAGACGACTGGGTCATCCGTTAGCAAATTCTCCCATATGCCAGGATGATCACCACTCTCCCCTCCGTGGTGAGCTGCCTTGTACACATCAGCTCGGACTGCGGGAGCATGCGTAGCAAGAACTCCGTCCCAACCGCAGTGGGCAGGCCCCGTCAAAAGGTCGGCACCGAGCAAAACTTTTCGGCCTTGCGCAGACACCCATAGCGCAATCGAGGCTTCGTTCGGATCTGACCGGCTACCTCTTTTGCTGGCGCCGACCATTGCGGCACTTGCTGCCAAGCGCATGCGGGCACGATCAACTGAGGTATCGGATGGTGATAGGCACGTCACCGACGCTTCCATGCCTGAAAATAAGACTTCGGCCAATAGCGGCCGACCCTCGATAGCCCACTTGAGACGTTTTTCGCCGTCTTCCAGCGGTTGCGCGGCCAGAATTTGAAAACACTCATCTATTTCACGACGGACCCGTCCGTCTAATGATTTTTCCAGTTCTCGGTCCCGCGCCAAGTCTGCATAGAAGACTCGGGCGTCGAAAGCGATGGAACAGACGAGGCGAGCGCTTGTTGTAGCCGCAAGTATCTTGGCGAGCCCCCCTACGTGATCATCATGAGCGTGTGTCGCGACAACCAACTTCACCGCCGTCGAAACATCGACATTCAGTTCAGCGAGGTATTCAAGGGCGGGCACCGCCTTGGTCTTTTTATTGAGGCACGAATCTACTAGAATCCAGATGCCGTCGCCTAGATGAACGGCTATCGATTCTCCGGAGCCCGGACCAAAGATCGAGATTTCGACCTCATTGGGTGCCGGCGCTGAACCGTCAATCACTCAAGTCGGCAATCTGCTGCTGCAGCCGTCGCGCCTGAGTATTGATTGCATCAACCTCGCGACGTGTCCAAACGCCGAGGCGACGCAGGCGGATCGTTGACGTCTTCGTGCGGTACCCGCCAGGGGCAACGACCGTACGCACCGTGATGTAGACCACGTCGCCCGGCTCGACCGAGTCCGGGCTCAGTAAGGCCGTTTCAAAGTCGGCATATAGGGGTGAGTCATCTGTTTCATCATTTAGTTCGACTGTGAACAAGTCTGAGTCCACCTCGATCACACGTCCGGTCCACTTCTGCATTCCCACTACTGAGCTCGTCGCTCGCGCCAGATTCTGGCCGCTTTCGGAGTTGCTGGCGGCACGGCTGAAGAACGCGCCATCAACGGTTTTCTGTCGAGCGCCTCCATCGGAGACGGTCGTTTGATTACTAGGGCCAATCTGCCGCTTCTCGTCGGCAACTAGTCGACTGACCGGTAATTGCCCGATTGTTTGCGTGGGCTGCAGCGTCGATGCGGCCTCGCCGAATGCATCGTTCGGAGAGTTCCATCGCGTAAGTCCGCGATCGACTATCTCGGTCAAAGCGACTTCCCCAGCCCACTAATTAAATCGATCGCAGCCTGTGCACGTTTCATGGAGCTGACCCATTGGTTAGCCAAGATGTCTAGCGCCATGGCGAGCTTTTCTACCGACGCATCCCCAAGCTGCGTGACGATCACAACATCGGAGCGCTTCGCTGGCAGCAAGTCGACCGTACTGAGTCCGTAGTGATCGTTGTAGGCAACATAGACGCCAAAAGGACCCACCCTCATCGAGGGCTCTACCGTGACCAGCAGGTGACCCGAATAATAATCAGGTCGCGCTCCTTGGATACTCTGACTACGCAGGGCAGGAAAAGGAAGTGCCGGCTCCCAAAGATCCTTCGGGGCCAGGGTGTCGCCTATATGATGCAGCGCCGACTCTGAGCCGGCCAGGAAGTGCACATTACGGTTTATCCCAAGCGCTGACACCGGTGTATGCCGCAAGACGTTGAGCACACCTACCACAGCATCTCGGACCCGCTCGAACTCAGCGCTATCCGTTGTGGTGAAAGACAGCGTGTCAGTCGTGACGCGGCATTCCAGCCAAAGCATATCGAAGGAGGTCAGTTCCGGCGATATCAGGTGCGTGGAAGACTGGTCAAACTCAGCCTGTCCGACAAGACCCTGTGACAGCAACCATGCGGGACTTAGGATGCTGGGATTGAAATGGCCACGGAGTGTTACGCCTACCCCGTCGAGTGCTAGTGCTGTCGAGGCCACAGCCCAGTTCTTCCTTCGCCGTCGTCGGTCTGACCCTTCGTCTAGCTTCCCACATGGCTCAATCGGCCCGAGGTCTGGATCCTTAGGCCGGGGTCGACGTCCCGGCGCTAGCCCCGTTGACGACGAAGCTGGCCTTGAAGTCGATGGCCTCGAAGCCGCGGAACGCCACAGCCTCGAACGTCTCGGCGAACACCTGGTACTGGTTGACCGCGTTCAGGGCACTGTCGCGGACGACACCGAGATTCAGCTCGCCGCCGTCGAGGAACTGGTACGTGCCCTCGGGGTAGACGAGCATCCGGGTCGTGGCCGGGTAGCCGACCAGCGCAACCGGTGAGCCGGGCGTGCCAGCACCCTGGACGGCGAACGACTGGTCGTTGGTGTCGTCGTCGAGCGTCCAGACCGGGACAACGTTGCGGACGGCGAACCAGGCGGCGATCTGCGCATCGGTGACGGCCAGGCTGATGACCGACGGGTCGCCGGTAGCCATCGGAAACGCTGCCTTGGCCAGGTCGGCACGGATCGCATTCTTGACCCACGACTTCATGACAACCCGCAGCACCACACTGTCCGACAGCCGGTAACGGTCACGGACGTAGGCGGTGATGCGATCCAGCGCCACCAGGGCGTCACGAGCGATACCGAACTGCGCCGTGTACGACACATGCTTGGCAGCCGCCCGCATCTGGCGAAGCAGCTCAGACTCGGCGGTACTGGCCCACGCCTGCTCCAGATAGGTCAGAGCGGCCTGCACACCCTCGGGTGAGAACCGGCCCCGGAAGTTCCCGATCTGAATCGCCTGGGTGATTGCCTCGACGGTCGTGGTGACGGTCTGGTCGCAGTCGATCGTCAGGACCGGCTTGGTCACCGGCCCGGTACCGGTGCCGCCCGCACCCGTACCAGCAGCACCGGGGTTGCGGTCGTTCGCCTCGGTCCAGATCGACACGCCAGCGCCATAAGTGGCCAGGCTGTAGACCGGCGGCACCGTGTACGTCAGGGCACCGCGGGGAGCCTCAACGGCCGGCAGAGCGTCCCTGACGGGCCGTGCCACGTTCGCCCACACCGGTACCGCATAGTCCACGCCAGCTGGGCCACAGATGCCGCCAGAGGCCGTCAGCGCCGTCGCTGCGGCGGTCAGTGCTGCAGCGTTCTTCTCCGGGTCGTTACCGGACACCGAATACGGCTGCTTCCACCGCGACTGCAGGACAACGTGCTGGCCACCCTCGCCGCTGCGGATGCCCGCAACGTGCCGGATCTTGGAGTTGAAAAGTTCCGCGACCCGGTTCAGGTCACTAACCTCACCCGGGTCGCCGACGTCCGCCGATGCCACCAGCGACGCCCGGACACCATGCTCAGGGCCGGTCACGGGCGCGTCACGGTCCGGACGGGGCGTCTGGCGAACATCGCGAAGCGGAACCCGCTTCGGCGGCGCAGCAGCCGTCACAGTCTCGCCGGACTCGCCACGAACCCGCTGCCGGGCCGCATCCGCCTTGACCGCACGGGCCTGCGCCTCAGCACGTAGCGCCTCAGCGGCGTCAGCAGCAGCCACCAGCCGGTCAAGCGTCGCCGGGTCAGTGTCGTCACTGTCCTCGACTGCGATCTGGGCGATCAGCCCTTCAAGCTCAGCCATTTCAGCCGCGGAAAGCGACGGAATGCCAGCGGCGACGAGTGCATCAAAGCGGTTCATGTTAGGTCCTTGGGCGCGTTACTGCGTCCCGACCAGGACCCTCCGCTAGTCCCCCATCGCGGGCGGACCCATTGGTGCCGGCTACGGCTCTACCGGCGACAGTCAATGACCCTCACGGCCACCGCATGTCCTACCGCAAAGTCTACATATGAAGCGACGAAATGACCAATTCGCCGGTGCACCTGGCGCAAATCTCCCCGCCGAAAACCTGAACCTTTCCGGTGAACGGCCACGACTCGCCGCCAATGAGCACATCCAGAAAAGCAACATATTCGGCAGGCACCGTCATAATCGGCTCGCCTTTGCCGCACAGCTCACACGGACGTGGCTTATGACTGTCCGCGATGTGCATTTCGGTGCAAGCGTCGCAGAACAGGCCGCACTCGACATGCAGGCCGCAGATCAGCGGCACATCACCCGCCCGGACCATGGCAGGCACATGCTCACAGCCCGGCATCGACGTCGACGTACGGACCGCGAACTCGGCAGACCGGTGACTTGAAAGAGCGTCCATCATTCCCCCAGGTTATTCAACTGATGCAGCAAACGGATAATGCGGTGGCCGTCCTCCGCAGTGAACGGCGCCAGATCGAACGGCCTACCCAAAGACTGGGCCAGCGCCGTCAACTTCTTAGGATTGCGTATAGCCCCGCTCGGGCCGAGCTGACGCCACACCCGTTGCGGCTCATGCTCCTGCCCGCAATGACACTGCCGGTGTCGGACATAGCCCACACCCCAAACCGGCTTACGGAACTTACATCACGAACATTGTCGCGGTACATCGGCGGCGCAAAAGTCACACCCAGAATCCGCGCACCCAACAAATCCGACAACTCATCCAACAATGCGGCACGGCCATCCGACGCGGTATTCACCGGCCCCTCCGCGGACCCTGCCAGCCAGGCACCGCCAGCCCGCCCGTCCCACGCATCGGCGGCAGCTGCATACCGGCAACAGGAGAAGACCGGGCCGGACCCGAACCCGTCTGATCCAAAAGTGC
Source organism: Frankiaceae bacterium (assembly GCA_965199805.1). Taxonomy (GTDB): domain Bacteria; phylum Actinomycetota; class Actinomycetes; order Frankiales; family Frankiaceae; genus DATAZK01. Next base: position 640,185 of record CBDATO010000003.1, read on the forward strand.
CGTCGCCGCCAAAGCCAACGCAACCGCCCGGTCGTCATGCCGGCCACGATCATGATCCAGCCGGTACGCACCCGGCCCCATCCGCCGCAGCCGCACATGCGCCAACTCGTCGACCAACTCCTCATCGGCCGGCAACAGAATCTGATGCTCAGCGATCAGGCGATGCAGCAGCACACCCAGCCGGCCCACCGACGTCGTCGAAAACACGAACGGCTCCGCACGCACGCCATCCGCCTGCAGCCGCTGCAACAGGCCGCGGGCCTCATGCGGGTCCACATGCAGCCGGGCACGGAAATCACGGGCCATCTCCCGGCACCAACGCTCAACATCCGCATGATCAATCGGCTGACCCCGCCGCGGTGACCACACCCGCATCTGATCGACCACGATCTGCGTAGAACCCGACGGACGGTGCGCCACCACCCCAACCGCGTTATCGACCGTCGTCGCCAAATCCAGGCTGCACACATAGTCGACGCCCCGCTCCGGACCAAGCCCGCCCGGCAGCACACAACACGCCTCAATATCCGCACGGGAACCAAGCGCATCCTCACCCGCGACCCACTCGTTCAAGATCAGCCGGCGGTACTCCGAATCCGTCTCCGCGTTCTCCCGCAAGATCTCCACGTCCGTAGCCGTCAGCCACGGCAACGGGCCAGGCACCTCCGACAGCCGCCAATGCGCCGACACCGACGCCGTCTCACGCCGCTTATAAGCCCAATGCTGCGGCTCACCCGCATTCGTGATCACCACCGTCCGGCAATCTGACAGCTTCCGGTTACCGGACGTCAGCACACCCCAGAACCGGCGGGCACGACGCGTATCAGGCCAATTCGCCACCTCATCCAGACAAAGGAAATAGGCCCGTTTACCCATCGCGGACGCATCCGCCGGCAACGCCTCAAACGACGCCCCCGACCGGCGGTTCGTCAACGTCAACCCAGTCGCGTCAATCGCTGTCGCCAGCCCGGTGCGTTTCAGCAGCCCCGTCGCAGCATCGACCAGCTCAGCCGCCTGGTCCTCATCTGACGCTCCGCCATACATCCGAGCCTCGGTAGGTGCCTGCTCCAGCAGGATCGCCAGCACAATGCCCGCCAGGTCGGTCGTCTTGCGGCCGCCACGAGGACGGGTCCACCAGTGCTGACGTACGTCCCCGCCGACGTCCAGCAGAGCGGCAGCGTCATCCCACTGCCACGGAGCAGCAGTCGCACCCCAAGGCTGCCCATCCTCAGTGACCAGCGACGCCAGCAGATCAAGCGCGCTCATCGGCCACCACCAAGGTCAGTGGATGCTTCAACCGCAGCCTGACGTGCCTCACGGATAGCTCTGCCAGTCGCAGCCGCACGGTCAACAGCCGAATCAGCGACAGCAGCCGCCAGCGCCGTGTCACGGCCCAAACGAGCCCGGCTCAATGGATCGAAGCCAAGCCGCCCACGCAGATCAGCAGCCAGACGCTCAGACCGCAGCAACAGATCCGCGGCGTTCGTCGGCTTGCCCTTGTCATTGAGCATTCCGTGCTGAGCGACGTACTCACGCAGGATTGCGCAGCGAGCTTCCGCCTCGGACCAGGCTTCGAGGGCGGCACCGTCTACAGCGGCAAGCCAAGGGGGTGCATCGGCAGTGACTTCAGTCAAGATCTCATGCGCCCGCGGGCTCACGGTTCGGGCGCTATACCCGCCGTGCTTCAGCGAAAGCCGATTGCCCTCATCGAACGGTGGACGCTGCCCTGGGAACGCTGGCTGCCACTCTGACGGGACCATCTCGCTGGTCACAGCGCACCCACCGGCCAGCCAGCAGGCTGCGGCGAGTACACCTGAGCACCATGACGACGCCCAAGTACACCGTAGGCAGCTACGAAGAAACCATCACAGAGCACGGTGGTCATCAGCCCGTGCCACCCGTCCACGCGATGAGGGACGGCAAACCAGTCCACCCGGTTACCAAACCGCTGATCCCCTTCGAGAAGATCCAGTGGTCCGAGGTTGCGACGGACGACGCTTGCGGCACCTGCCTGGACACTCTCGAAAAGCCGCACGTCGGCATCTGACACAACCGCTGTCGGCCGCCCGAGCTGATGACAAAGCGTTGACAGACTGCCTCTGAGCAGCACATTCAGGGCCAGCACTTGACCGTGAGTCAGGTGCGGGGCGGCTGCGCTCCCTCTCCAGGCGGCTTGTCTAGCCTCAACCGCCGAGGATCCATCGGAGCCGACACCGGTACCCCAGGCATCAGAGCGAACACGTACGCGATCCCCGTCGCCAGGTAGTAGCCCACCCTGCGCCACACCGAGATGCCAGCCCAGGACGACGTCACGCGCCCCAGTGTGCGGCGTCTCGTACGCGCACGCGGGGAATCTCCGACTCCCCCACCCGCGACCCATGCCAGATCGGCCGTCGGTGACACTGCCGGTATGACTGTTGGCCCTGCTTCGGGTGGCTCCTTTTCCGGATATGTCGACTGGTGGTTCAGTCCGAGCGAGTTGGTCGATGCCAGCAATCCATTGTCGGCGCTGATTGATCTGAAGGTGTCGCTGGAAATCGGCCGCGAGAACGACCGAGGACTTGTTCGCGTTCGAGCACTCCTGGGGGCAATGGACCGTGATAACGGTGGCTGCCCGATTGAACTGGCTTCGCTGCTTAAGGTGCTGGCAGTTGCTGCACCCATGCAGGTGAAGTCGCCAGAGCAACAGCGCTGATTGTCTGTCCGGTGTCCGCTTGTCCGTTCCTAAAGGAACGGACTGCGGACGGACATGTCCGGTTGGTCGACGGACATGGGCGGACATCTGCGGACATGATCGTTTCATGGGGTGTCTTTCTGCCGGTAGAAGGGTCGGGTCTGGCTGCCGTGGTCGACGAGTAGTCCGTCGTTGAGCAGGGCATTTAGGCCGCGGTGGAAGCTGGATGGTGCGAGGTTGGCGGCTGCGCGGAGTTCGGCTTTGCTGGCACCGGTCGCTGAAAACGCGGACATAAAGACGGACATGAGCTGCTTCGGAGTGCCCGCCAGATCGTGATCTTGTCCGCGGCCTGCGTGGACATAGCAGGAGCCGCCTGGAGCGCTTTCGAGGCGGAGCGGGAGTACGTCGTGCAGCGGCCCGTCCTTGCGTTTCGTGCGGCTCAGGGTGATTGCCGGGCCGTCTGATTCGACGGCGTAGACGGTGTCTGCTGCGGCTTCGAGGGCGGATGAACCGCGGACGGTGGTCTTGTCTTTGCCGGTGTGGTGAACGAGGAGGACGGTGGCGCGACTGGCCCGGCGGATCCGGTCGGCAGCATCGACAATGAGGCCCATGTCGCGGGCGCTGTTCTCGTCGAGTCCGACGGCGCAACGGGCGAGCGTGTCGATGACGACGAGGCCGTACGGGGCGCGGATCGCGGCTTCGGTGAGGCTTGCGGCTTCGGCTTCTTTGCCTAGCGCCCAGGGTTGCGGCAGGACGTCGAGGCCGGTGACGGGTGTACGCCAGGCGTCTTCCCATGCGGAGATTCGGCCGTGGAGCCCTTCGGCGCCTTCGGATGCGACGTACAGGACTCTGCTGGTGATGGCGGGTCGGCTGAGCCAGTGATGTCCGGTGGCGATGCTGCAGGCCCAGGACAGGGCGATGAAGCTTTTCCCTGTGCCGTGATGGCCGGCGAGCATGGCGACGGTTGCCCGGTCGAGCGTGTCGCTGATCAGCGGCTCGGGATCGGGTAGATCCGCCAGCTGCTCACGTCGCAGAACGAGGCGCCGGAGTTGGTCGAGCTGACCGGAGTCGGGCGTCCGACTGACGCGGGCGTTCGTCTGCCGCTGGGCTGCGTCGCTCACCGCGTTCCGGTGAGCAAGGTGGGCGATGCTTGCGACTGCTGCGGCGGTCACGGCTGCGCCTCGTACACACGCACCGGCTGGTCGCTGTGTTCGCAGTCGGCGATGAGGTCAGCTACCCGCTTGCCTGGGATCATCCAGAGCTGGCGTTGCTGGTTCCACTGGCACGGGATGTCGAGGCGGCGCAGCCATTGCAGAACCTGCCGGCCGTTCAGTTCGGTGTGCAGGTGGGCGGTGTTGGCCGTGACGAGTTCGACAATCACCGCCGGACGTGTGCGATTCATGCGGCCGGCTCCGTCTGGGCAGGCTGGCTGCGCTTCGCGGTCGCCCCACGCCTGCGCATGATTTCTGCACGGTTCGGCGTTGCCGTAACAATCCGGACTGACCGTGCGTACTCCTCGGCCAGCAGCTGGCGGCGAGCCCAGTCCGCGGCCTCTATCTCGTCGAGGAGGTCGTTGCGGACGGTCTCGGGGTCCGTATGCCTGACCCATGCCAGAGCCGCCTGACAGACGGCCGCCACCTTCAATGGGTGGTTGTCCGGCAGCTGCAACCATGCGGGCGACATCAGGTCCGGAACCTGACCGGCTTCCGTTCGGACTCGGGCACGCAACCAGGCGTTCACAGACTCGCGCGGCGTCCGCGTCGGGGACTCGCCCAGCTTCGGCTGACGGCTCATGCGCCGGACGCCAAACGCTCAAGCTCCGTGGCGGGGATACGGACGGCACGGCCAATACGAACGGCACGGATCTGCCCATTCTTGACCGCGTCGTAAACGGCCCACTTGCTCACCTCCAACCGATTAGCGAATTCGTCGACCTTGTAGAACGCCTTGCTTTCAGCGGTCATCGGATGACCTCGGCCTGCAGCTGGTTCAGTAGATCCGCGTAGCGGGCGCGGAGGCTACCCCGCGGTGAACGGGTGCCCGTTTCCCATCGAGTGACGGTGACCGGATGGACGGATAGCTCTTTAGCGAGCCGTTCGCGGGATACTCCAGCAGAACGGCGAATCTCCCGTGCGAGTGGCGGACTCGGAAGCTGGCGTCCGAGGCGGACTTCTTTCAGTAATTCCTGCACGGCTTCACTCTGGCTGCGCGAATGGCACTCCTGGAAGCGTCAACGCAAGTGGAAGTTCAACTTGTCTTACGGCTTCCACTTGGCTACGATGTGGTCATGCCCATGTACGGCACTGAGAACTGGCGCGGATGGTCCCGGCCCAAGGACCTGGACGACCGCCTCGACGAACCCGCCAACTGGTGGACGAACGAACAGAGAAGCGGTGACCTGCGCGCACTTGTCCGCCTTCAACCGGCGCCGAACGGCCGCGTCGAGCTGACCGGCGTCTTCTTCGAGCGACGAGACCGCGCTCCCCTTGCCGTACGGGACATCGCCAACGCCCACATCGGCGAGCTGACGCAGGCGGCCCGGCACACCCGCGGATGGATGGTTGGCGAAACAGACAACGACATGCTGGGCCGGTTGACGACTGAACGTCCGGTGAAGCGCGCAGGCCGTGTGTCTTCGCGGGAGCATTACCAAAGGGTCTGGGAGATGTGGCTGCAGGCCCAGTCGACTGCTCCGGAGCGACCGGTCGCTTGGCTACGTGAGCGATGGCTTGACGAACGCGGAGAACAGATTCCCTGGCCGACAATGACCCGTTGGGTCGCCGTCGCCAAAGAGCGGTTCGGCGATGAGAGGACAACGAAATGAGCCAGCGAGGATCCATCCGTAAACGCGGCGCAACTTGGACGGCCTATTGGTTTGTCCGGAATGCCGACGGCGAGCGCACCCAGCGTTCCAAGGGTGGGTTCCGAACTAAGCGTGATGCGCAAACCCATCTCACTGACACGCTCGGCAAGGTGCAGGACGGCTCCTACTCGGAACCGGCCGACCGCAAGTTGACCGTCGCTGCCTACGTACGGGAGCACTGGCTGCCCAGCCTGGACTTGCGGCCTGCAACAGTGGCTCAGTACACGCACGCCGCAGAATCGTGGATCTTGCCGCACGTTGGCGGTGAGCGCCTGGCGGGACTGACGCCCGGTCACGTGGAGCGCATGCTCGGCGTGCTTCATGTCTCGGGTGCACGGAACGGCAAGCCGCTTTCTGACCGAAGTGTGCAGGTCGCGCATCTGGTCATAAAGATGGCGATGGAGCACGCGTTGCGTCGGGGCTACGTGCTGCGCAACCCGGTGGCTGTGGTTCCCCGACCGCGTGCAGGCCACACAGAGATGGCTGCATGGTCGGCCGACGAGGTACGGACATTCCTGGCTTCGGTTCAGCACGACAGGCTGAGGGCCGCGTGGGTGCTGTTCCTCGCCCGTGGGCCTCGCCGCGGTGAAATTGCTGGTATGCGCTGGTCGGACCTTGACCTTGACGCCGGACGCTGGCGGATCGTCCATACCCGAATCAGTGTCGGCGGCAAGATCGTGGAGAGCCAGCCGAAGACTGCCGCGGGACGGCGCAGCATCCCGCTAGACGCTCAGCTCGTACAAGTACTGAAGGCGCATCGCACGGCCCAGGCGGCCGAGAGGTTGGCGGCTGGGCCTGGCTGGGCCAACAGTGGCTATGTCTTCGTCGACGAGATTGGCGAGCCGTACCACCCCGAAGGCTTTTCTGATCGCTGGGAAACGGCGGTCGCCAGGGCTGGCCTGCTGCGCATCCGGCTACACGACGCCCGCCACACTGCCGCCACCCTCATGTTGAGCAACGGGACGCCTGTCAAGGTCGCGGCTGAGCTGCTTGGTCATGCCTCGACGACGATTACTCAGGAGCTCTACCAGCATGTAATGCCCGGCATGAGCGAAATGGCCGGAGAGCAACTGTCGGCATTGATCTTTAGTCAGGCAGCGGAGAAGTAACTCACGTCCCGAGGCTGACCCGCCATCAGCGGATTCGCCCAATGAGACACGGACGTGGCAAACGGGCGAGCGTCTGTGACCACGAGATAGCAGGGCGGTCCGGCGAAGATGGCGAGCACCTTAGCGGGATCACGAAGGTTCTCAGTGACGTCAACCTTGCGTCCACCTCGGGTTCGCTTGCGCGTCGACTCGCCCGTCAGGGTCTGACCCACGGTTGCTGTCCACACTTCGCCGTCATGGAGCCAGGTGATCGAGGCAATCCGCCGGTCAACCGGTTGGGAGTGCGCGCCGGCGAACTTCGCCAACTCGGCGTAGACGGTCTCGGAGGTGTATCCCGGAGGAACGACCGACTCGGGCACAAAAAAGTCGCTGCTCATTGGGACCTGCCTTACGGACTACCCCAGGAGGGATGTTGACAAGCCGTTGACACGCTTCGTCCCGACGACCCCGCCGGACTCGTCTTGAACCTCTATGACCTGCATGAATACTGTCGGGACGACAGGATTTGAACCTGCGACCCCTTGACCCCCAGTCAAGTGCGCTACCAAGCTGCGCCACGTCCCGTACGGGCGAGATTAGCAGTCGCGCCCGGCCTCCGCGGGCGCCGACACCTGGATACCGTCGGCTCGGCCGCTTGCCGACCAAGGAGCTCGTATGACTGCCCGCGGCGACGCATACCGATCCGTCCTGCAGCTCGCCGCCGACGAGGCGCTGCGCTGGCTGGACGACCTGCCCGAGCGCCCGGTCGGCCCGCGGGTCTCGCCGGACCAGATGCTCGAGGCCGTCGGCGGGCCGCTGCCCGAGCACGGCACCGACGCCGGCACGGTCGTCGCCGAGCTCGCCGCGCAGGCGGAGCCGGGGCTGATCGCCAGTCAGTCGGGCCGGTTCTTCGGCTGGGTGATGGGCGGTACGTATCCCGCGGCGCTCGGCGCCGACTGGCTGGTCAGCGCGTGGGATCAGAACGCGGTCATGCGCCAGGCCATGCCGGCCGTGACGGCGCTGGAGGAGACCGCCGCCGGGTGGCTGCTCGACCTGCTCGGGCTGCCGGGGACGGCCGGGGTCGGGTTCGTCACCGGGGCGACGATGGCGAACTTCACCTGCCTCGCAGCGGCTCGCGTCGCCGTGCTGGAGCGGGTCGGATGGGACGTGAACGCCGATGGGCTGAGCGGTGCCCCGCGGGTGCACGTGCTGGTCGGCGAGGAGCGTCACGGCACCATCGACCTCGCGCTGCGCTACCTCGGGCTCGGGCGGCCCACCCTGGTCGCGGCAGACGGTCAGGGCCGGATCCTCCCGGAGGCCCTGGAGGCTGCGTTCGAGGCCGTACCGGACGGGGCGCCGGTGATCGTGTGCCTGCAGGCCGGCAACCTGCATTCCGGCGCGTTCGATCCCTTCGAGCCCGCCATCGCCGCTGCGCACGCCCGCGGCGCGTGGGTCCACGTGGACGGGGCGTTCGGGCTCTGGGCGGCCGCGTCCAGCAGGCCGGAGCTGACCACGGGTGTCGCAGCGGCGGACTCGTGGACCACCGACGCGCACAAGACGCTGAACGTGCCGTACGACAGCGGCGTCGCCGTCGTACGTGATGCGGTCGCGATGCGGACGGCCTTCGCACTGGCGGCCAGCTACCTGGTGACGGACGGCAAGGGCCCGGGCGATCCCATCGAGCGCACGCCGGAATTCTCCCGCCGCGCCCGGGGCGTGCCGGTGTACGCGGTGCTCCGCGCGCTCGGACGCGACGGCGTACGCGATCTGCTCGACCGGCTGATGCGGCACGCCGGCACGATCACCGAGGGCGTGGCGGCCATCCCCGGCGCGCAGGTGCTGAACGAGGTCGGCTACACCCAGATCTGCGTGGCGTTCGACGACGACGACACCACCCGCGCAATCACGGAGGAGCTCATCGCCGGCGGCGAGGTGTGGATGTCGGGCTCGCAGTGGCGCGGCCGGGCGGTGGTGCGCATCTCCGTCAGCAACTGGTCGACCGACGACGAGGACGTCCGCAGGGCCGTCGCGGCCGTGCGTACGGCGGCCGGGAAGGTGCGCAACGCGACGACATCACCCGTTTGAGTCGCTGTGAGGTCCGCAGGTTGCCCGCAGATGGGTGGCCGATGTGTTGCACTGGAACGACAGATCAACTGTCATGACCCAGCGCTCGCCGGAGGATTGTTTGAGCCCGATCCCGGTTCTCTACCTCGCGGGCTCCGGCCGCTGCGGCTCGACCCTGCTCTCGCGGCTGCTGGAGCTGCAGCCCGGATACCGGGCGGTCGGCGAGACCCGGTACGCGGGTGATGCCGAAACCTGGCAGCTCACCTGCGGCTGCGGGCGGCGCCACCGCGACTGCAAGCTCTGGGGCCCGCTGATCAGTCAGTGGTCCGACCGCGAGCGGCTCACGGCCTGGAACGACGCCAACCGCGCCGGCCAGCTCGACCAGATGCGTGGCTTCGCGGCTCCCGGCCGACCGTCCGCGCGCATCACCGACGGGCTGGGCGTGGTGCGCGACGTCTTCGAGACGCTCGGCGCCGACGGCCGGGTCGTGGTCGACGAGTCCAAGACCCCGTGGCTCGGCTACCTGCTCGCCAACCAGCCGTGGGCCGACGTGCGCTTCGTCGAGCTCGTGCGCGACCCGCGCGAGGTCCTCGGATCGTGGCAGCAGGAGAAGGACTACCTGGAGGCCAGCCCCCGCGAGACGATGGCGAAGCACTGGCTGCGCACGTGCCTGACCGCCGAGGTGGTCCGCAAGCGCACCGGCGCCCCGTGGCTGCGCACGTCGTACGCCCGGCTGGCCGGTGACCCGGTCGGGGTGCTCGGCGACATCCTGGCCGGGCCCGTCGCCGGGCTCGCAGCGTCCCCCACCGGCGTCGCGTTCGACAACGCCCCGGTCAACCACCTGTACCTGTCCAACCCGGACAAGCTGCGCCGCGGGCCCGACGAGGTCCGTCCGCCGCGAGCGAGGTCGGACCCGGCCGGCACGCCCGGCCACTGGGAGCGCGCCGCGATCCGCTACTGGGAGCGCTGGCTGTCGCCCCGCACCGAGCTCGACGCCGGCTTCCGGCCGTTCGAGGTCACCGTTCCGGCCACGATGTCGGTCGCGTCCCGCTGATCAGCGGGACGAGTTCACTTCTTGTCCTTCTTGTCCTTGCTACGCACCCGCACCGACACCTCGATCGGCGTGCCGATGAAGCCGAAGTCCTCGCGCAGCCGCCGCTCGAGGAAGCGCCGGTAACCGGCTTCCAGGAAGCCGCTGCTGAACACCACGAATCGCGGCGGGCGGATGTCGGCCTGCGTCGCGAACAGCACCTTCGGCAGCTTGCCCCCGCGTGACGGCGGCGGCGTGGCGGCGACGACCTCACCCAGCCATGCGTTGAGCCGCCCGGTCGGCACGCGCGTCTCCCAGCCGTTGAGCGCGGTGCGCAGCGCGACGGCGAGCTTGTCGACCGACCGGCCGGTCAGCGCCGAGACGTTGACCCGCGGGGCCCAGGTGATCCGGCTGAGGTCGCGCTCGATCTCGCGCTCGAGGTCGTAGCGGCGGTCCTCGTCGACGAGATCCCACTTGTTGAACGCGATGACGATCGCCCGGCCGGCTTCGACAGCGAGCGTGAGGATGCGCTGGTCCTGCTCGGTCAGCCGCTCCCCCGCGTCCAGCAGGACGAGCGCGACCTCCGCCGACCGCAGCGCCGTCTCGGTACGCAAGGAGGAGTAGTACTCGGCGCCGGCGGCCTCGCGGACGCGGCGACGCAGGCCCGCCGTGTCGACGAAGCGCCAGACCTCGCCGCCCACCTGCACCATCGAGTCGACGGGATCGCGGGTGGTGCCGGCCTCGGCGTCGACGACCGACCGCTGCTCGCCGGCGAGCCGGTTGAGCAGCGAGGACTTGCCGACGTTGGGCTTGCCGAGCAGCGCGACCCGGCGCGGGCCGGCGGCCTCGCCGTCGATGATCAGTGGCGCCGGTGACGGGAGCGCGGCGAGCACCGCGTCCAGCAGGTCACCGCTGCCGCGGCCGTGCAGGGCGGAGACCGCGTACGGCTCGCCCAGCCCGAGCGACCAGAGCGACGTGACGTCGGACTCGAGCCGGTCGTCGTCGACCTTGTTGGCGGTGAGGACCACGGGCGTCTTCGAGCGCTGCAGCACCCGGGCGACCGCCTCGTCGGCGTCGGTGGCACCGACGGCCCCGTCGAGGACGAAGAGCACGACGTCAGCAAGGCCCACGGCGATCTGGGCCTGCTCGGCGACGGCGGCAGCGAGGCCGCGCGCCGAGGGTTCCCAGCCTCCGGTGTCGACGAGCGTGAAGCGGCGGCCGTTCCAGGTGGCGTCGTAGGCAACCCGGTCACGGGTCACACCGGGCTTGTCCTCGACGACCGCAGCCCGGCGCCCGAGGATCCGATTGACCAGCGTGGACTTGCCGACGTTGGGCCGGCCGACCACCGCGACGACGGGCAGGGGTACGGACGGGCCCGGGTCGGCTGCCTCGTCGGCGTCGTCCGAGCTGTCGAAGCCGTCAAACTCGTAGTCGTCAGCCATGGGTGGCCCGCGCATCGGCCAGGTGGGTCACCAGGTGCTGGCGGATCTCCTCGCTGACGGCCTTGAGCGCCGTGCGCGAGCGGGGATTCTCCGGGATGGTGATGTCGAAAGGCTTGCCGAACACGACAGTCACCGGCTTGTGGTTGGGGAACCTGGCGCCCTTGGGCAGCGCTTCCGCGGTGCCGAGGCAGGCCACCGGCAGGATGCTGGCCCGCGAGCGGACGGCGATCCAGGCGACCCCGTCGTGAACGGACTCGAGCTCGCCGGTGCCGCGGGTGCCTTCGGGGAACATGCCGAGCACACCGCCTTCTTCGAGCACCTTGAGTGAGGCCTGCAACGCGGTGCGGTCAGGACGCGACCGGTCGATGGGGATCTGCCCGATGAGGTGCAGGAACGTGCCGAGCTTGCCCTTGTACGTCTCGACCTTGGTCAGGCAGCGGACGATACGGGGGCACTCGGCGACGACGAGCGGGCCGTCGGCCCACGAGGAGTGGTTGCCCGCCACGATGAGCGGGCCCTGCGCCGGCACGAGCTCGCGCCCGACGGAGCGCACCCGCATGATCGGGCCGTGCAGGAACGGCCGCACGATCCCGCGCGACACCAGCATGACCCGCCGGTTGAACGGCGGCGGGGTCACGTCAACGCCTGCGGCAGATCGACCCCGACCCGGGTCACGGCTTCGGCGACGATGAGATCGACGACACCCTCGGCCGTCAGGTCGGTCGAGTCGACCACGACCGCGTCGGGGGCCTGCACCAGCGGGCTGGCGGACCGGCCGCTGTCGAGGGCGTCACGGCGGCCGAGCTCGGCCATCGTCTGGGCCACCGCGTCGTCGCCGGGCTCGCCGATCTCGGCGCTGCGGCGCCGGGCCCGCTCGGCGGTGGACGCGGTGAGGAAGACCTTGAGCGAGGCGTCGGGGGCGACCACGGTGCCGATGTCACGGCCCTCGACGACGATCCCGACCGGAGCGGCGGCGATGATGGCGCGCTGCTGCTCGACGAGCCGGTGACGAACGGCGTCCACAGCCGAGACGACGCTGACCGCGCTGGTCACAGGCCGGCTGCGGATGGGAGCGGACACGTCGGCGCCGTCCACCTCGATGGACGGGGCGTCGGGGTCGGTGCCGACGGTGAGCACGGCGCGCTCGCTCAGCTCGGTCAGCACGGCGGCGTCCTCGATGTCGAGCCGCCGCTCGAGCGCGAGCCACGTGACCGCGCGGTACATCGCGCCGGTGTCGAGGTAGCGCCAGCCGAGCCGACGCGCGACACCGCGGGCGACGGTGCTCTTGCCCGACCCGCCGGGGCCGTCGACGGCGACGACCAACGGGTCACTCACTGCGGCTCCTTCTCAGGTCCGGATGTCACGGCTGCTGCCGGGCGGATGTCTTGCGCGTTCGGGCTCGGCACAGGCTATCCGCTCACCCGATCAGTCGCGTTGGTACGCCCGCCAGCCGGCCTCGCGCAGCAGCTCGGTGAGCGGCGTGGCCAGATCGGGCAGCACCGCCAGCTCGGCGACACCCTGACGCAGCTCGTGGCTGTGGTCGAGCCGGACGTCCTCGACGTTGATCGACCAGGTGCCGACGGCGTCGAACAGCCGCGCCAGCTCGCCGGCCCGGTCCGGCACGACGACGCCGACCCACGCCCAGACCGGGAGCGCCTGGCCCACCTTCATGGGCAGCCGCAGCCGGCCGGTGCGGCCGGCGCCCAGCAGGGCGTTCACGGCGGCGTACACCTCGTCGGAGCTGCCCGTACGCAGCGTCGCCGCCAGCCCGCCGAGGGCTCCGGCCAGCTGCTCGATGCCGTGGGCCACCGGCTCCCGGTTGCCCTCGAGGATCGACGCCCACAACCCGGGGTCGCTGTCGGCAAGCCGGGTGGTGTCGCGCAACCCGCTGCCGGCCAGGCGCAGCTCCCCGTCGGTCAGGCCGTCGGCGGCCTCGGCGGCGAGTGCACTCGCCACGACCTGCGGCAGGTGCGACAGCCGCGCCATCAGCTGGTCGTGGCGCACCGGGTCGAGGGTGACCGTCGATGCGCCGCACAGGCTGGCGACGAGGCCGGCCGCGTGCAGCGCCGCTGCCCCCGTCTCGGGCACCGGGCACAGCGCCCACGACCGGTCGCGGAAGAGGTCCAGCTGCGCCGCCACCGCGCCGCCACGCTCGCGGCCGGCGACCGGGTGGGCCGGGCAGAAGGCGGCGAGGTCGCAGCCGAGCTGACGGGCCTCGTCGACCACCTGCTCCTTGACGCTCGCCACGTCGCTCGCCGTGACGGCCAGGCCGTTGCGCTGCACGTCGGCGAGCACCTCGGCGACGGCGTGCGGCGGCACCGCGATGACCACGTGGTCGACGCGCTCGCCCTCCTGCCAGAGCCGGCCGGCCCGCCGGGCGGCGGCCACCCGCGCCTGGTCGGGATCACGGTCGCGCAGCAGGACGTCGACCCCGGCAGCGGTCAGCGCCATCCCGACGCTGGCCCCGATGAGCCCCGCGCCGATGACCCCTACCGTTCCGAGCCCGTCCACGGCGAGCCAACCTACCGATGCGCCGGGTTACAGCCCAACGAGTTTGTGCAGCTGGCTGACCTCGTGCCGCGTGAGGTGCCGGACCCGCCCCGGCTTCAGCGTGCCGATGTGCACCGGGCCGAACTGGGTGCGTACGAGCCGGCGGACCGGACGCCCGATCTCGTCCATGACCCGCCGGATGATCCGGTTGCGCCCTTCGTGGATCACGACCTCGAGCAGCACGCGCTGACCAGCCGCGTCGAGGATGCGTACCTCGTCGAACTTGGCGTGCCCGTCCTCGAGCTCGACGCCGCGGCGCATCTGGCGGATCACGTCACGGCCGACGGGGCCGGCCACGTCGACCAGGTACGTCTTCGGCACCTCGTACGACGGGTGCGCGAGCCGGTGCCCGAGGTCCCCGTCGTTGGTCATGAGGATCAGGCCCTCGCTGTCGAGGTCGAGCCGGCCGACGTGGAACAGCCGCTCCCCGCGGTCGAGCCGGTCCTCCACCAGGTCGGCGAGGGTCGGGCGCATCGGCGGGCGACCTTGCGTCGTGTCGCCGGCGTTGGGGTCGTCCCGCATCGCCGAGATCATGCCCGGCGGCTTGTGCACGGCCAGGTAGACCTGATCGACGCGGGTGACGATGCGTTGCCCGTCGACCGTGACGACCGCCGTCTCCGGGTCGACCCGCACGCCCTGCTCACGGATGCGCTTGCCGTCGACCGTCACCCGGCCCTCTTCGATCATCTCCTCGCAGGCGCGGCGCGAGCCCAGCCCGGCCGCGGCGAGCACCTTCTGCAGCCGGATGCCCTCGCCGCTCTTGGTGTCCTTGCCGTCGTCGCCGTCCCGGTCGCGGTCGCGGTAGCTCTCGCGCTCCCGGCCGTCACCACGGTCGCGGAAGTCCGCGCTGTCGCTGTCGTCGTCGCGGGGGTACCCGCCACTTTCCTGCCTGTCATCCGAGTTCAATCTCATCGACCTCCGGGAGCAAGGGTGCCAGGGGCGGCAGCTCCGTGAGATCACGAAGCCCCATCCGCTCCAGGAAGTAGGTGGTCGTCCGGTACGTCATGGCACCCGTCTCGGTGTCGGTGCCGGCCTCGTCGATGAGCCGCCGGGTGAGCAACGTGCGCACCACGCCGTCGACGTTCACCCCCCGCACGGCCGCGATCCGGCCCCGGCTGACGGGTTGCTGGTACGCGATCACCGCGAGGGTCTCCAACGCCGCCTGCGACAGCCGGGCGGTCTGGCCGGCGAGCACGAACTGCTCGACGCAGTCACCGGCGTCGGCGGCGGCGTAGAAGCGCCAGCCTCCGCCCACCTCGCGCAAGGCGAAGCCGCGGCCGGCCTCGTCGTACTCGCGCTGGAGGCGGTGCAGCTCGGCGTCGACGGTCGGCACCGGGAAGCCCAGCCGCTCGGCGAGCAGATGCGTCGCCACCGGCTCCTCGGCGACGATCAGCACGGCCTCGAGCTGCATGGACAGCGGCAGGTCGCTCGCCGGCTCCGGGAGGGCTTCGGCCTCCACCGCGGTGGTCACGTCGGTCTCGGTCTCGGTCACGGGGCGGGCTCCGGGGTCGGCGGATCGTCAGGGTTCGGCGGGATCCAGGTGACGGTGAACTCGGCGAGCGGCACCGGCTGGTCGAACGTCACACGGCCTTCGCGGCCGAGCTCCAGGAGTGCCATGAAGCGCGCGACGATCTCGATGGTCTCGATGCAGCCGGAGCACAGCACGGTAAAAGTGGCGGTGCCGAGCATCTGCAGCCGCTCGACCACCACGCGGGCGTGGGCGCGGACGTCGACGCGCGGGGCGTGGACGTGGTCGGTCTCGACCGTCGGCGGCGGCTTGGGCTCGCGGACGACCGCCGCCAGCGCCGCGAAGGCCGCCGGGCTGAGCGGGATCTCCACATCCGGCAGCGCGGCGGCGAAGCGCGGCTCGAGGGCCACCTGCCGCGCCGTGAACCGGCCCTCCAGCAGCTCGAGCCCGGCGAAGAGCTCGGCGACCCGCTTGTACGCGCGGTACTGCAGCAGCCGCGCGAAGAGCAGGTCGCGCGCCTCGAGCAGCGCCAGGTCCTCCTCGTCGTCGACCCGGACCTCGACCGGCAGCAACCGGGCTGCCTTGAGGTCCAGCAGCGTCGCGGCGACGACCAGGAACTCCGTCGCCCGGTCCAGGTCGAAGCCGGACTCGCGGAGCGAGGCGATGAAGTCGTCGGCGACCTCGGCGAGGGCCAGCAGGGTGATGTCGAGCTGTTTGCGGGCGATCAGGGAGAGCAGCAGCTCGAACGGCCCGGAGAACGCCTCCTGGCTGACCTCGAAGACCGGGGTGGTCACGTCGCGACGCTGACGTCCAGCCCGACGATCGAGGCCAGTCCGCGCATCAGCTCCGGGGCGAGCTGGCCGGTCACGGACGGAAGGGACGGGAAGAGGATCGGCAGCAGCAGGATGGCGAGCACGATGACCAGCCCGAAGTTGCGCTCCTCGATCTGGTAGCGCGCCTTCTGCCAGTTGTAGGACTGGCCACCCAGCGTGAAGATCACCCGTCCGAGGTCGGTGGGCGGCAGCGGGATCAGGCTGATGACGCACAGCGCCGCGAACACCAGGCTCATCTGCGAGAGCAGGTCTCCGACGAACGTCTCCCCACCCGAGCTGCTGAGCCCCAGGGCCTTCGGGATGCGATCCTGCCCGGCGATCGCCCCGGCGATGACGGCCTTCGCGCCGGCCGCCGCTCCCAGCGACAGGGCCGCGTACGCGATCGGCCGGGCCAGCACCGAGGCCACCACGTGCCAGCGGCGCGCGCGCCACCGGTCGTTCAGCGGCACCTGCTCCGCCCAGCCGTAGCCCGCCAGCACCATGCTCAGCGCGCTGTAGATCTGCACGTGCTTGACCGGGTTGAGCGTGAGCCGCCCGGCGCGCTGACCCATCGGATCGCCCAGCGCCTTGGCGACGAGGACGGTGGCCCCGCTGCCGACGACCACGCCGATGTACAGCGCCGCGATGATGCCCAGCAGGAGCCCGGGCTTGTTGAGGACGAAGAGCATCGGCTACTTGGCCGGCCAGCGGGCGAGGAGCTCGCGCGCGAGGGCGCGGTAGGAGGCGGCACCCGCGGAGTTGCTCGCGTACGAGGTGATCGGCTCGCCGACCGTCGTCGTCTCGGGGAAGCGGACGGTCCGCGAGATGACGGTGTGGAACAGCTCGTCGCCGAAGGCGTCGCCCGCCCGCTCCAGCACCTCGCGGCTGTGCAGCGTGCGGCCGTCGTACATGGTGCCCAGCACGCCGACCAGCTCGAGCTTGTCGTTCAGGCGCGAGGACACCTTCTCGATGGTCTGCAGCAGGAGCGCCACCCCGCGCAGCGCGAAGTACTCGCACTCGAGCGGCACCAGGACCCCGTCGGCCGCGGTCAGCGCGTTGACGGTGAGCAGGCCGAGCGACGGCTGGCAGTCGATCAGGATGACGTCGTACGAGGGCAGCAGCGGCTTCAGCGCGCGGACGAGGGCGTGCTCCCGGCCGACCTCGCTGACCAGGCGCACCTCGGCTGCGGACAGGTCGATGTTGCAGGGCAGCAGGTCGACCCCGTCGACACGGGTCTTGGTGACCACGTCGGCCGGCGGGGTGTCCTCGAGCAGCAGGTTGTAGAGCGTCAGGTCGAAGGCCATCGGGTTGAAGCCGAGCCCGACCGACAGCGCGCCCTGCGGGTCGACGTCGACCAGCAGCACCTTGCGGCCGTACTCGGCGAGCGCGGCACCGAGGTTGATGGTCGTCGTGGTCTTGCCGACGCCACCCTTCTGGTTGCAGATGGCGAGGACGGCGGCGGGGCCGTGCTGTGCCAGGGGGGCCGGCACCGGGAAGTCGGGCAGCGGACGGCCGGTCGGGCCGTTGGGTGCGTCGGAAGCGGCCGGTGGGGTCTCGACGACGAGGTCGAGGGCGTCGGCGGGGACGTCCGTGGTCATGCGCATGACCTCATGAGGGCGGAATCATGGGTGGCGGCCTCCGGGCGATGACACACCGGTCTCACGGTGCGATTGAGGGCGAGCCTAACTGTCCGTACCTCGATCCGCGACATTGCGTGTCAGCCGAGGGCCCGGGGGTGGGATGCGGCGTACACCTCGCGCAGCTTGTCGACGGTGACGAGGGTGTAGACCTGCGTCGTCGTGACGGACGCGTGGCCGAGCAGCTCCTGCACCACGCGGATGTCCGCGCCGCCGTCGAGCAGATGGGTCGCGTACGAGTGGCGCAGCACGTGCGGCGACACCTTCGCCTCCGAGCCGGCCCGGCGCGCGGCCGTACGCAGCAGCGTCCAACCGGTCTGGCGCGAGAGCCGGCCGCCGCGGGCGTTGACGAACAGGGCCGGGGTCCGGGGGCTCAGCGCCGGGCGGCCGTGTCGCAGCCAATCCGCGACCGCGTCGACCGCGTAGCTGCCGACCGGCACGATGCGCTCCTTGCCGCCCTTGCCGGCGAGACGCACCGCACGCTGCTCCAGGTCGAGGTCGTCGACGTCGAGGCCGACCGCCTCGGAGATGCGCGCGCCGGTGCCGTAGAGCACCTCGAGCAGGGCCCGGGCGCGCAGGCCGGCGGGCTCGCGTTCCAGCCCGGGCACGGCCGCGGCGCCGAGCAGCGCCTCCACATCGGAGACCGGCAGCGCCTTGGGCAGCCGCCTCCCGAGGGCCGGCGGGCGGACCGCGCGCGCCTCGTCCTGGTCGATCTCGCCCTCACGGTGGGCGAAGCGGTGCAGCCCACGGACGGCGACCAGGGTGCGGGCGGCCGACGACGGTGCGAGCGGCGGATGGTCCGCATCGCCCGTACGCAGGTCGACCAGGAAGGCCGACAGCATCGCCTCGTCGACCAGCGACAGATCGGTGATGCCTCGCTGGCGCAAGTAGGTCGCGTAACGGCGCAGATCCCGCCGGTACGCCGACAAGCTGTTCGCGGCGAGCGCCCGCTCGACCGCGAGGTGGTCCAGGTAGGTGCGGGTGAGACGGCTGATCGGCCCCGTCGCATCGGGGCCGAGATCGCCGTCCGGATGAGACACGCTGCCCCCTGCCTGCGCGCCGCGGGTTGTTCTGCGGCGGCTGGGCAGAGCCTAGGCGGAGCGTGCCCGCAGGGGGACGTCCGACTGCGGGGTGATCGTGTCGCCGTCGCGGCGCCCGCCGAGCTCGGTCGGTGCCTCTATGCCGGCACGGCGGTAGCGGCGCTCCGCCATCCGGGCCCGCTCGACCTCGTCGGTGCCGCCCCACACGCCGTGGGGCTGGTCGGTCTCGAGCGCCCATTCCAGGCATTGCAGCCGGACGGGGCAGCCCGCGCACACCTGCTTGGCCCGCTCGGCCTGCCGCAGCGCCGTTCCCGTCGAGCCGACGGGGAAGAACAGATCCGGATCGGACGTCGCGCAGGCGGCGTCGAACCGCCATGAGCTCGCCGAGGGATCGGCTCCAGGTGAAGGCAGCCCCTGTTGCCAGGCTGCTGCAACTCGCAAATGACGCACCGTGCCTCCCAAGACTGTGTTGCTCTAAAGGTGCTCGGGAGGAGAGGGTCTGGAACGAGCCCGCTGCGCCAACTTTCGCTAGTGCATACGCACTAGCCGCTGCACCAGGCCGGTCGACGCCGCGTTCGTGCAGGTCATTCGAGTAGTCCACCGCGGGTGGCGATCACCAGGGCCTCGAGCTTGGAGTGGGCGCCGAGCTTGCCGAGGATGCTCTGCACGTGGTTGCGCACGGTGTTGGGGCTGACGAACAGGTGGGCCGCCATGTCGGTGGTCGACAGGCCTTGAGCGACCAGGCGCAGCACCTCCCGCTCGCGGGCGGTCAGGTCGGCACCGGGCTCGCGGTAGCCCCGTGACAGGCGCGGCACCAGGCGGGCGAGCAGGTCGGAATCGAGCCGGAGCTCCCCCGCCGCGGTGGCACGCACCGCGCTCACCAGGTCGTCGAGGGACGCCGTCTTCGGGACGACGCCGGCGCATCCCGCGTCGAGCGCGTTGACCGCCGCGGCCTCGCTGGCCCCTGCCGTCAGCATGAGCAGTTTGCTCGCCGGGCTCACCTCGCGGATGCGCAGCACCCCGGCGGCCAGCCCGCCGTCACACAACCGCTGGTCGAGCAGGATCATCTCGGGCCGCCGGGTCGCGGCCAGCGGGAGCAGATCCTCCAGCGTGGTCGCCAGACCGAGCACGGTGAGATCCGGCGCACCGTCGAGTGCGAGACGCAGGCTCTCGGCCACCATCTCGTGGGGGTCGGCCAGCAGAAGGGTGATCAACGGATCTCAGCCGGCATGACCGGGCCGTGCGGGCCAGGCGGCGCCCTCCGCCCGCAACCCCGCGAAGTCGCGCGTACGGGCCTGGGCGGTGGCCAGGATGCCCGCCACGGCCATGGCGTTGGTGATGTCGCCCTGCATGACCCGCGACACCGCCTCGTCCAGGGCGACCCACTCAGGCTCCAGCTCGGCCTCCTCGTCGTGCCCCTCCGGCCGTCCGATGTCGGTGAGGCCGCGGGCGAGGTAGATGCGGATCGCCTCGTCCGACATGCCCGGCGACGTGTACGTGTCGACCAGGGTGTCCCAGCGGTCGGCGGTGAGGCCGGCCTCCTCGGCCAGCTCCCGGGCCGCCGCCGTACGCGCGGGCTCGCCGGCGACGTCGAGCAGGCCGGCCGGCAGCTCCCACAGCCGGCGCGCGACCGGGTGCCGGTACTGCTGCAGCAACAGGATGCGGTCCTTGGTGTCGTAGGCGACGACGCCGACGGCTCCGGGGTGCCGGACCACGTCGCGGTAGGACTCGCCGCCGCCCGGCATCGACACCAGGTTGCGCTCCACCGAGATGATCCCGCCGGAGAAGACCTGCTCGCTGGTGCGGACCTCGTACGGATGCGTCATGAGCACCAGCATCCCCGCCGTACGGCTTGCATTACCGCTCAGCGCGCCACCAGGTCGAGCAGCTTGGACTCGCTGTACGCCACGGACGCCCCGATGAACGCCTTGAAGAGCGGGTGCGCCTTCGTGGGGCGGCTGGTGAACTCCGGGTGCGCCTGCGTACCGACGTAGAACGGGTGCGTCTCGGCCGGCAGCTCGACGACCTCGACCAGCGTGCCGTCGGGCGAGGTGCCGGAGAAGCGCAGCCCGCTCGCCACCAGCCGTTCGCGGTAAGCGTTGTTGACCTCGTAACGGTGCCGGTGGCGGTCGGTGACCAGCTGCTTGCCGTAGGCCTTGGCCGCCAGGCTGCCGGCCTCGAGCTTCGCCGGGTACGACCCCAGCCGCATCGTGCCGCCCATGTCCTCGTCGCCGGCGACGACGCCGACCTGGTCGGCCATCGTGGCGACGACCGGATGCGGGGTCGACGGGTCGAACTCGGCGCTGTTCGCGTCGTCCAGCCCGGCGAGGTGGCGAGCGACGTCGATGACCATGCACTGCAGCCCGAGACAGATGCCGAACGCCGGCACGTCGTTCTCGCGCGCCCAGCGCAGCGCAGCGACCTTGCCCTCGATGCCGCGGATGCCGAAGCCGCCCGGCACCAGCACCCCGTCGACGCCGTCGAGCGCCCGGGTGGTCTGCTCCGGCGTGGTGCAGTCGTCGGAGGTCACCCAGCGGATCTTGACCTTGGCGTCGTTGGCGACCCCACCCGCCCGGAGCGCCTCGGTGACCGAGAGGTAGGCGTCGGGCAGGTCGACGTACTTGCCGACGAGCGCCACCGTCACACCGGTCGACGGGTTGTGCACGCGCTGCAGCAGCAGGTCCCAGTCGGTCCAGTCGACGTCACGGAACGGCAGGCCGAGCCGGCGGACGACGTAGGCGTCCAGCCCTTCGCGGTGCAGCACCTTCGGGATGTCGTAGATGCTGTCGGCGTCGGCGGCGCACGCCACCGCGTCGAGGTCGACGTCGCAGGACAGCGCGATCTTCCGCTTCAACGAGTCCGGCAGCGGCCGGTCGGAACGGCAGACGAGGGCGTCAGGCTGGATGCCGACCTGACGCAGGGCGGCGACGGAGTGCTGGGTGGGCTTCGTCTTCAGCTCACCGGAGGGCGCGAGGTAGGGCACGAGGCTCACGTGGACAAACAGGCAGTGCTCGCGTCCGACCTCGAACCGCACCTGCCGGATGGCCTCCAGGAACGGTAGCGACTCGATGTCGCCGACCGTGCCGCCCACCTCGGTGATGACGCAGTCGACGTCGTCGGTGGCGAGCGCCCGGATACGCGACTTGATCTCGTCGGTGACGTGCGGCACGACCTGCACCGTCTCGCCGAGGTAGCCGCCGCGGCGCTCCCGGGCGATGACGGCGCTGTAGACCTGGCCGGTGGTCACGTTGGCCTTGCCGGGCAGATCCTCGGACAGGAAGCGCTCGTAGTGCCCGACGTCCAGGTCGGTCTCGGCGCCGTCATCGGTGACGAACACCTCGCCGTGCTGGAACGGATTCATGGTGCCCGGGTCGACGTTCAGATACGGGTCGAGCTTCTGCATCGTGACCCGCAGACCCCGCGACTTCAGGAGCATGCCGAGGCTGGACGCTGTGAGGCCCTTACCCAAGCTGGAGGCGACGCCTCCGGTGACGAAGATGTGGCGGACGACGTGCGCCTGAACCATCCCAGAGCCTCCCCGTGGAGCGCGGCGAGCCGCGCGATGAGGTGTCCGGAAGCCCGGACTTTCCACGGAAGCTCATGGTACGGCCACCGGAGGCCCGGCACCTCATGCCGCGCCGCGAACCACTCGTTGAGCCGTACGCGGCCGGCGGGCGCCCGGCCGCCTGGGCGGCACCGGCTTGGCCTGTTTGGCCTCATCGGCGCAGGTGAGCAGCTCGTCGGCGTGGCCCTGCGCGAGCCGGCTCTCCGCGACACCGCCGAGCATGCGTGACAGCTCACGCACCCGCTCGGGGCGCTCCAGCAGGCGGACGGTGCTGTGCTGGACGCCCGTGCTGCCTTCCTGGAGCTTGCGGACCAGCAGGTGCTGATCGGCGAACGCGGCGACCTGCGACAGGTGGGTGACGCAGACGACCTGGGCGTGCTCGGCGAGCCGCGCCAGGCGGCGCCCGATCTCGCTCGCCGCCTCCCCGCCGACACCCGCATCCACCTCGTCGAAGACCATGGCCTGGGCGTCGGAGCCGCCGGCCAGCACGACCTCGAGGGCGAGCACGATCCGCGACAGCTCGCCGCCGGACGCCGCCCGCGACAGGGGCCGCAGGGCGACCCCGGTGCCCGCCGAGAAGAGGTACTCCACGTCGTCGGCGCCGTCCGGACCTGACTCCGCCGCCGCGGTCACGACCACGTCGAAGACCGCGGAGGGCATGGACAGCGCATCCAGCTCGCCGGTGACCCGGGCGGCCAGCCGGCCGGCGCCGTCGCGGCGCGCTTCGGACACCTCCCGTGCGTGGGCCAGCATCTGCTCGCCCAGCCGGAGCTCGGCAGCCGCGAGCTCGGCCGCCCGCTCACCGCCGCCGTCGAGGTCGAGCAGCCGCAGCCCGGCCTCGGCGGCCCACCGCAGCACGCCGTCGACGTCGGTGTTGTGGGGGCGGCAGAGCCGGTTGAGCTCGGCACGACGTGCCTGCGCCGCCTCCAGCCGCGGCCCGTCCGACTCGACCCCGTCGACGTAACTGCAGAGATCTCCCACCAGCTCGGTGGTGAGCATGCAGACCTCGTGGGCCCGCAGTGCCAGTGACCCGAGCTCGGGGTCGGCGGCCGCCGCGGCGTCGAGTGCCCGGGCTGCCTGCACGAGGCCGGCCAGGGCGCCGCCGTCGTCACATCCCGCCACTGAGGCGTCGGAGCCGACCATCGCCGTACGCGCCGCGTCGCCGGCACAGCGCAGCTCGTCGGCAGCACCGAGGCGGACGAGCTCGCGATCCAGCTCGACGTCCTCCGCCGGCAGCGGTGCGACCCGCTCGACGTCGGCGAGGCCGAGCCGGAGCATCTCCACCTCACGGGCGCTCTCGGCCTCGCGGGACTGCAACAGCTCGCGGGAGGTGCGCACCTCGAGCCACTCGGCGCGGGTCCTGCGGTAGGACTCCAGCGGCGCCAGGACGGGCGGACCGACGAAACGGTCGAGCGCGGCGCGCTGCGCGGCCGTGTGCTTCAGCCGCAGCTGACCGGACTGCCCGTGCAGCGCCAACACCCCGCCGACCAGCTCGGCGAGCACCCCCACCGGCACGGCGCGACCACCGACATAGGCCCGGGAGCGCCCGTCGACCGAGACCGTGCGGGTGATGAGCACCGATCCGTGCTCGACGACACCGCCCAGCTCAGCCGCCCGCTCGGCCAGCGCACTGCCGGGTGGTGCCTGCAACCGGGCCTCGACGGCCGCACAGGAGTGGCCGGCGCGGACGGCACCCGGATCACCCCGGCCGCCCGCGAGCAGCCCGAAGGCCTTGATGACACTGCTCTTGCCCGCGCCGGTCTCACCGCTGAGCACGGTCAGGCGTGGGTGCAGCTCCAGGACGGCCTCGTCGATCGAACCCAGGCCGCAGATGCGTACCTCTTCGAACATGCGTGCGACACTACGTCAGGCCGCCGACATTTCGCGAGCGGCCGCGCCAGCCCTCGACCGGAAGGTCGAACTTGCGCACCAGCCGGTCGGTGAACGGCGCCGGGTGCAGCCGGGCGAGGCCCACCGGCACCTGACCCGAGGTCACCTCGAGCCGTGCGCCCGCGGGCACGGGTGCATTGCGCCGGCCGTCGCAGCCGACCACCGCGTCGCTGGTGCCCGGGACGACCTCGATGGCGACGGTGGCGTCCTTGCTCACGACGAGCGGGCGGGCGAAGAGGGCGTGCGCGCTGATCGGCACCACCATCAACGCTTCGACCTCGGGCCAGACCACCGGTCCCCCGGCGCTGAACGCGTATGCGGTCGAGCCCGTCGGGGTCGCGCAGACCACCCCGTCGCAGGCCCAGCGCGACAGCGGGCGCCCCTCGATCTCGAGGACGCACTCGACCATCCTGCCGCGGCCGTCCTTCTCCAGCGCCGCCTCGTTGAGCGCCCAGCCGCGCCAGGTGATGGCGCCCGCCTCGCGGACGCAGACGTCGACGGTCATGCGCTCCTCGACGTCGTAGTCGCGTTCGACCACGCGCTCCACGACCGACACCAGCGCGTCGGGCTCGGCCTCGGCCAGGAAGCCGACGTGGCCCAGGTTGACCCCGAGCAGCGGGGCCCGGTGCGGGCGCGCCAGCTCGGCGCCCCGCAGGATGCTGCCGTCGCCGCCGAGTACCAGGACGAGCTCGACGCCCTCGGCAGCCGCGTTGCCGGCCTCCACGACATCGGAGCAGGACAGGTCGAGCGCACCCGCCTCGTCCGCGAGCACCCGCGGGGAGAGTCCCGCCGCGGTCAGCATGTCGAGCACCTTCTGCACCGACTCCTGCGCTGCGAGTCGGCGCGGATGCGCGACGACCAGGATGTCGCGGCTCATGCACGCTCCTCGTCCGGTTCGGTCGCCACTACCGCGTGCAGCACGCTATCGCTCAGGGTGGACGCTCCTCGGGCCAGCCACAAGACGAACTCGACATTGCCCGCAGGACCCGGTAACGAACTCCGTACCAGTCCCCGACTTCCGAGGCCGAGTCCGGCGGCCGCGTCGGCCACCTGCCGGACGGCCCGCGCGCGCACCTCCGGCTCGCGCACCACCCCGCCTTTGCCGAGCGCCTCGCGACCGACCTCGAACTGCGGCTTGACCAGGACGACAAGGTCACCGTCCGGCACGACGCAGCCGGCGAGTGCCGGGAGCACCAGCCGCAGCGAGATGAACGAGAGGTCGGCGACGACGACGTCCACCTCCCCGCCGACGTCCGGCGCGGTCAGGTGACGCACGTTGGTCCGGTCGTGGACGGTCACGCGCGGGTCGTTGCGCAGCCGCCACAGCAGCTGGCCGTAACCGACGTCGACGGCCACCACTTCGCGGGCCCCGGCCCGCAGCAGCACGTCGGTGAAGCCGCCCGTCGATGCCCCCGCGTCGAGACAGCGGCGTCCGGCCACCGTCAGCGGGGGCGACCCGACGGCGAAGGTCTCGAGCGCACCCGCCAGCTTGTACGCGCCCCGCGACGCGTATCCCGGGTCGTCGGCGGTGCTGACCTCGATCGCCTCGGCGGGCGCGACGCCGCGGGCGGGCTTGCGCGCCTCCTGCCCGCCCACCGTCACGCGGCCGGCCTCGATGGCGACGGCGGCCTGCTCACGGCTGGGGAACAGGCCGCGGCGGACGAGCTCCCGGTCGAGCCGGATGCGTGGCGGCACAGGCGTGGGTCGGTCGAGGAGCCCGGGTCAGCCGCGCCCGGGCGTGCCGGCGCCGTCGAGCGCCTTCCGCAGGTGCGTGTCGATGTGAGCGAAGACCTCGGCGTGCCGGTCGAGCGGCACACCGGGCAGCGACTGCAGGGCCGCCTCGGCGTCC
Organism: Frankiaceae bacterium; assembly: GCA_965199805.1. Taxonomy (GTDB): domain Bacteria; phylum Actinomycetota; class Actinomycetes; order Frankiales; family Frankiaceae; genus DATAZK01. Next base: position 666,157 of record CBDATO010000003.1, read on the forward strand.
TGCAGCGGATCCGGCGCTGCGGACGGGGGCTGCGGCGTGGCCTGCGGTCCAGGAACGGCCGGCCGCGGGTGGCTCATGACGGGTCCTGCGGGTCCGGCTCGGCGACCGGGGACGTGGGTGTCGCCGGTCCGCCGGCGACCCGCCGGCCGGGTGCCCGCTTCGCCGGCGAACGCTTGGCCGGCGCCTTGCGTGCGGCCTTGGTGGCCCGCTTGGTCGGGAGCGCCGGAGCGCCGGGCGGCAGCTCGACGGCGTCGGCCTCCTTCTGCAGGGTGGCCAGCTCGGTCTCCAGGTCGGTGATCCGTTGCGCGAGGGCGGCGATCTCCTCCGACGTCGCCAGGCCGAGGCGGGTCAGGGCACGGTCGACCTCGTAGCGGATGAGCGCCACCACGGTGTCGCGGTTGTTGCGGCTCGTCGTGAGCAGGTCGTCGGCGAGCCCGCTCACCTGCTCGGCGGTCGCCTCGCCGGAGGAGACCAGCGCCTTGGCGGCATTCACGGCCCGCTGCCGGGTCACCTCGGTGACGCCGCTGGCCAGCGAGAGGTAGTTCTTCACTGCGTCGAACATCCACGCTCCTTCTGCCGCCCGGCGCGCGTCTTCCGTCGGGCCGAACGCTATCGCGCGCCGATGCAGCCGCGTCGGCTGCGACGCGGGTGCCGCGGTGGCAGACTCTGCTGCGATGGCGACGAAGCAGGAGTGCGAAGCCGCATTGCGACGGCTCGTCCGGCGTCTCGACGCCGTCGAGGAATCGTTGCGCCGACGGCACGCGCCCGAGCGCACCGTCAGCTGCCGCGTCCCGGATCTGCAGCTGTGCTTCTCCGGCCGGCTCCACAACGGTGCCCTCACCGGTCTGACCGACATCGCCGACGAGGCGCGCGGCGGACGCGCACCGGGCGCCGATGCACAGATCCGGCTCACCATGTCGAGCGACGACCTGGTGGCGGTCAGCGACGGTGCCCTGCCCGTCTCCGAGGCGTGGGCTGACGGCCGGGTCAAGGTGGAGGCGAGCGTGTTCGACCTGCTCAAGATGAGCGGCCTCGCGCTCACCCGCCAGCTCGACGGCTAGCCCGCGAAGGCCTCGCATCCGGCCGGGACGTCGCCACTGACCCCGTGGACCGGGTGGCCGCCGTCGAGCCGGGCCCAGTACAGCGCGAGTCCGGCGCGCACGGCGTCGAGCCCGTCGTCGGCTGCCTGCCCTGCCGGGTCACCCGTCCCGTCCGACGACCAGCGCAGGGCGTCACCGTCGACATCCACCCGCCAGCTGCCGCACCGGGCAGTCCGGGCGTCATCCGCCGGCTCCAGGTCGACGGAAGGCGCAGCCACGAGCAGCGCACGCAGGTCGGCGCCGACGAACGTCGGCCGGTGCACGGCCTCGGCGGACAACAGGTCGTCGACCTGGCTGACCCCGGTGAGGACGAGCAGCGACGGGACGCCCGCGCGATTGGCACCTTCGATGTCGGTGTCCAGCCGGTCGCCGATGACCAGCGGGTCCTTCGCCCCGTTCCGGATGATCGACTCCTCGTGCAGCGCCCGCTCCGGCTTGCCGGCGACCTGCGGGGTCGCCTTCGTGGCGGCACGGACGAAGGCCACCGTGGCACCGGCACCAGGGAGCAGGCCGCGCTCGGTCGGCACGGTGGCGTCGGTGTTGCTGGCGACCCACAGCGCGCCGGCGAAGACGGCGAGGACGGCCTCCGCCAGCCTCGCGTACGTGATCTCCGGGTCGTAGCCCGTCACCATCCCGGCGGGCTGCTCGTCGGCACGCTGCACCGGGGTCAGCCCGCGCTCGGTGACCGCGAGCCGAAGGCCTTCACCGCCTGCCACGAGGACGCGGCTGCCGGCGGGCAGCTGCTGCTCGAGCAGCCGGGCGGCCGCCTGCGCGGACGTCGCGACCTCCTCGACGGTCGCGTCGACGCCTGCCGCGCGGATGCGCTCGACGACCTCCTCCGGGGCACGCAGCGCGTTGTTCGTGACGAACGCGACCCGCATGCCGCGCTCGCGGGCCTCACGCAACGCGTCGGCGGCATGGACCACCGGATCGTGTCCGCGATAGACGACGCCGTCGAGGTCGAGCAGCGCGACGTCGTAGCGCTCGGCCAATGTTTGCCCGTCCGGCGTGGTGTCGGGTGCGGTAGTGGGTTCGGTGTCGCTCGCGGTCACGCGTCGTCCTCTGCTGGTCCGGTGAGGGGCTCCCCCGTGATGGAGGCGAGGGCAGCCCGTGCTGCCCGGAGCTGCCGGGTGTAGGCGGGCAGATCGGGTCGCATCGCCGCGGCCAGCGCGAGGTGCTCCACCGCCCCCGACAGGTCACCGAGCTTGCGTGACGCGAGCCCCAGCCCGAAGTGGGCGTAGTGGTCGGCCGGGTCGTCCGCGACGAGCACGCCGAAGTTGTCCGCCGCCTCGCCGTAACGGTGCGCGTCGAACTGCGCCCGGGCGAGGATCTCCCGAAGGCTCCGTGACGCGGGCTCCGCGGCGACGGCATGCGTGAGCACCTGGACCGCCGCGTCGGCATCGCCCCCGGCCAGCAGATCCCGGCCCCGGACGTACCAGTCGTAGAGGTCGCCACCAGGGGTGCCGTCGGGCGGTCCGCTGAGCTCGCCGTCGTCGTCCGGCACATCGGTGGGGTCAACCACGGTCGCGAGCTCCCGCTGCTGCTGGGGCGGAGCCCTACCATCCGGACATGGCTTCGCAACCTGTACCGAACACTCCGGTGCCGCCCGGACTGGTGTTGCAGCCGTTTCGCGCATTGCGCTTCGCCGCTGAGGGAGCGTCGCTGGCCGCGCTGACCAGTCCACCGTACGACGTCATCGACGAGCGCGAGCGCGCCGAGCTGGCCCGGCGCGATCCGCACAACGTCGTGCGCCTGATCCTCCCGGAGGAGCAGCCCAACCGGCGCAGCCGCTATGCGGTGGCGGCGCAGCTGCTCGCCGAATGGCAGGCCACCCGGGTGCTGGAGCTGGACCCGGAGCCGGCGCTCTACGTGTACGAGGAGAGCGAGCCCGGCGGACATGTGCAGCGCGGCCTCGTGGGCGGGGTCGCGCTGGCCCAGCCCGATGCGGCGATCGTCCTGCCGCACGAGGACACGATGGCGGGCCCGGTGAGCGACCGGCTGGCCCTGACCGAGGCGACCGGCGCCAACCTCGAACCGATCTTCCTGGTGTACGCCGGTGGTGGCGCCGCCTCCGGCGTGGTGGCGGGGGTGGACGACCGGCCGGTCCTCGTCGACACGACCACCGACGACGGGATCCGGCACCGGCTGTGGGCCGTCACCGACCCGGGCGAGCTGGCGGCCATCGCGGCGGACCTGCTGGAGCGGCGGGCGACGATCGCGGACGGCCACCACCGGTACGCCAACTACCTGCAGTACCAGGCCCAGCGGCGCGCGGAGGGCGCGGGTGACGGGCCCTGGGACTTCGGGCTGACGCTGCTGGTCGACACGAGCACCTTCGGGCCGCAGGTGCACGCGATCCACCGCGTCGTCCCGACGCTGGCGCTGTCGCAGGCGGTGGAGCAGGCCCGGAGCGCCTTCACCGTCACCCGCCTGCGCGCCGGCCGGGAAGACCTGCTGACCGAGCTCGCCCGCGCCGGGGAGTCCGGACCCGCCTTCGTACTCGCCGACGAGAACGAGGCCTGGCTGCTGACGCAACCCGACGCGGCGGCCGCGGACCGGGCTCTGCCCGCGGACCGCTCGACGGCCTGGCGATCGCTGGACGTCTCGCTCGCGCATCACTTCCTCATCCGGCAGGTGTGGCAGCTGACGGACCGGGAGGACGTCGTGGAGTTCCGCCACGACGTGCCCGCCGCGCTGGCCGCGGCCGGCACCACGGGGACGGCACTGCTGCTGAACCCGACGCCGGTCGAGGCCGTGGCAGCCGTCGCCGAAGCCGGCGACCGGATGCCACGCAAGTCCACGCTCTTCACGCCGAAGCCCCGCACCGGCCTGCTCATCCGCCTATTGACCGTCGGCTGATTCCGCCGGCTCGTCCAGCTCGGTGACGCGGTCGACCTCGATCTCGACCCTGGTGGCGGTGCGACCGCCGGTACGGAAGAACCGCCGGCGTATCGCGCCCGTCACCGTGAGCGGCAGACCGATGGGCCAGCCGAGCGCACGGTCCTGCATCTCGTCGTCCAGGGCGACGCAGTCGAGCAGGTCGCTGCCCGCCGGGCCTGAGCGCCCGGCCCCGCGCGGCACGCGCAGGGTCCAGCGCACGACCGGGACGCCGCCGGCCAGCTCGCGGCGCTCGGCCGGCTCGGTCAGCGTGCCGGTGAGGAAGACGGCGTTGCCGCCGACAGCACTCGTGGACGGTGAGGACTGCAATTCAGAGGACTGCAATTCAGAGGACATGCGAGCAGCTTGGCCGGGGCCCGGCGGCCCCGGCCGCTCCCGCGACCGGGCTGTGGACGAGGGCTACTCGTCCACAGCCCCGTCGCCGGAGCTGGTCACCGTCCGCTGAGCGTCGCTGTCGTCCTCGGGCTCATCGCCCTGGATCCGGTCGGCAGCGTCGGTCTCGCCGTCATCGACGGTGGCGACAGCGCGGAACCACTCGTCCGCCTCCGCGTCGCGGCCTGCGGCCAGCAGGGCCTCGGCGTAGCCGTACCAGAGCCGGACGGTCCATGGCTTGATCGCAGGACTGTCCAACTCGCGGACCGACAGGACATCGACCGCCTTGGCGGGCTTGCCGGTGTCGCGGTAGGCGCCGCTCAGCACCAGGAGCAGCTCGACGTGGGTCGCTGCCGTCAGTTCGGCCACGGGGGCCTCCTCGAGCAGCGCGATGGCCTTGTCCGGCCGGCCGAGCGCACGTTCGGCGTCGGCCATCATCGGCAGATGGTGCGCCAGCCCGGACATGCGGCGATGAGCCCGCAGCTCGGCGAGCGCCTCCGAGTACTCACCGGCGGCATAGGCCGTGACGCCGTTCGCCTCACGCACCGAGGCGACCCGGGACGCCATCCGCCGGGCTGCTCGAGCGTGGGTGAGGGCCGCCTGCGGGTCGCTCTCGATCAGCAGGCCGGCGGCGACCAGCTGGCCGGCGACCGTCTCGGCGGTGTTCTTCGCCAGACTGCGCATCTCCCGCTTGACGCCCGCGTCGAGCTGATCTGCCGAGACGCCGTCGGGCAGGTCAGGCACCACGACGCGCGGCAGCGCCGGGCGATCGGAACGCTGACCGCCCGTGCGGTCGCTACCGGGACGATCTGATCCGCCTCGCTCTGTACCGCCTCGACTCGTACCGCCCGGGCCGCTGCGGGGCGGCGGACGCCGGCCGGCGGTGGACGAAGGCCGATCACCGGTGCGCGGCGGCCGCGACCCACCCGAAGCGGAGCCCCGGCTGTCCCAACGCCGGTCGCCACCGGCGCGGTCGTTCGTACGCTCACCGCCGGCCGGTCGGTCAGCGGACCGGCCGTAGCCTCCGCGTTCGGCGGCAGGTCGCGACGACCCGGTCGCATCATCGCGCCGCCCGTACGACGGACGCCCTCCGGCGCCGGCCGGACGCTCGTAACTCCGGGGCCCGCTGGAGGGACCGCCGCTTCGCTGACCGCCCTGCTGAGGGCCGCGCTCGTACGAGCTCCGACCACCGGTGGTCGGACGACCACCACGATCGGGACGGTCACCGCGGTCGGGCCGATCGCTGCGATCGGGACGGTCGCTGCGGGGGCCACGGGAGGCCTGCGGTCCGTCGGACCGTGGCGGCCCGTAGGAACGCCGCTCGTTGTCGTCACGGGGACGTGTGCCTCGGGGGCGCTCGCCTCCGGGTCGTTCGTCACGGTCCTGCCACGGCCGCTCGCTGCTGTGTGGCGGGCCACCGCGACGGGGGTCACCACCGCTGGGCGCACCGGAGCTGAAGGGGCGGCCTCCCGCTCCCCGAGTACCCGAGGGGCGGCCGTCGGAGGGACCGCCGGCACCACGGCGTGGGGCCGAATCGCCTCGCCCGCCGGCATAACCGCCTCCGGTGGGTCTGCCGCTGCCGCCGGACCGGTCGCCACCTGATCGCTCGCCCCCGGTAGGACGTCCGCCGGTTGCGGGACGGCCACCACTCGTGGGGCGTCCGCCAGTCGTGGGACGGCCACCACTCGTGGGGCGTCCATTTCCGCTCGGGCGGCCGCTACCCGTAGGTCGGCCACCGCTCGTGGGGCGGCCGCTTGACGACCAGCCTGCTTGTCCGCCTTGCCCGCCGGAGCTCGGGCGGAATTCCCTTTTGGGTCCGCCTTCGCGCCGACGATCGCGGTCGTCTTCGTCAACCATGGCGGTCCTCTCGTGCCGAACAACGGACAATGCAATCAGCGGGACCGCTCGTAAGCGGTCCCGCTGATTGTGAATGATGTCCGGCGGCACCCTACTCTCCCACCCAGTAACCCGGGCAGTACCATCGGCGCAGAAAGGCTTAGCTTCCGGGTTCGGAATGGATCCGGGCGTTTCCCTTTCGCCATGGCCGCCGTAACACTATGGAGTTATTCGATCGGTATCCCGACCGTAACTCGGGAACCGCACAGTGGACGCGTAGCATATTTGTGGTCAAGCCCTCGGCCTATTAGTACCGGTCAGCTCCATGCATTGCTGCACTTCCACCTCCGGCCTATCAACCCGATGGTCTATTCGGGGGCCTTACCAGGTTAACCCTGTGGGAGACCTCATCTTGAAGCGAGCTTCCCGCTTAGATGCCTTCAGCGGTTATCCCTTCCGAACGTAGCCAACCAGCCGTGCACTTGGCAGTACAACTGGCACACCAGAGGTTCGTCCGTCCCGGTCCTCTCGTACTAGGGACAGCCCTTCTCAAGTCTCCTGCGCGCGCGGCGGATAGGGACCGAACTGTCTCACGACGTTCTAAACCCAGCTCGCGTACCGCTTTAATGGGCGAACAGCCCAACCCTTGGGACCTACTCCAGCCCCAGGATGCGACGAGCCGACATCGAGGTGCCAAACCTTGCCGTCGATATGGACTCTTGGGCAAGATCAGCCTGTTATCCCCGGGGTACCTTTTATCCGTTGAGCGACGGCGCTTCCACAAGCCACCGCCGGATCACTAGTCCCGACTTTCGTCCCTGCTCGACATGTCTGTCTCACAGTCAAGCTCCCTTGTGCACTTGCACTCGACACCTGATTGCCAACCAGGCTGAGGGAACCTTTGGGCGCCTCCGTTACATTTTTGGAGGCAACCGCCCCAGTTAAACTACCCACCAGGCACTGTCCCTGATCCGGATCACGGACCGAGGTTAGACACCCAATTCGACCAGAGTGGTATTTCAACGTTGACTCCACCCAGACTGGCGTCTGAGCTTCAAAGTCTCCCACCTATCCTACACAAGCCGAACCGAGCACCAATACCAAGCTATAGTGAAGGTCCCGGGGTCTTTCCGTCCTGCCGCGCGTAACGAGCATCTTTACTCGTAGTGCAATTTCGCCGAGCCTATGGTTGAGACAGCGCTGAAGTCGTTACGCCATTCGTGCAGGTCGGAACTTACCCGACAAGGAATTTCGCTACCTTAGGATGGTTATAGTTACCACCGCCGTTTACTGGCGCTTAAGTTCTCAGCTTCGCCCCGAAGAGCTAACCGGTCCCCTTAACGTTCCAGCACCGGGCAGGCGTCAGTCCGTATACATCGTCTTGCGACTTCGCACGGACCTGTGTTTTTAGTAAACAGTCGCTTCAGCCTGGTCTCTGCGGCCGGACAACGCTTCGGGAGCAAGTCCCTACACGCCGCACGGCCCCCCTTCTCCCGAAGTTACGGGGGCATTTTGCCGAGTTCCTTAACCATAGTTCGCTCGATCGCCTTAGTATTCTCTACCTGACCACCTGTGTCGGTTTAGGGTACGGGCGGCTATGACACTCACTAGAGGCTTTTCTTGGCAGCATAGGATCATCCACTTCGCCATAATCGGCTCGGCATCAGGTCTCAGGCTATGTGAGGTGCGGATTTGCCTACACCTCGCCCTACGCCCTTACCCCAGGACAACCATCGCCTGGGCTGAACTACCTTCCTGCGTCACCCCATCGTTTACCTACTACCGGGATCGGTCCCGCGCTCCCCATCAGCCACCAAAAGGCAGCCTCCGGATCGGGCGGTTAGTACTCCCGGATTCAGCATGGGCGCATCACAGCCGGTACGGGAATATCAACCCGTTATCCATCGACTACGCCTGTCGGCCTCGCCTTAGGTCCCGACTCACCCTGGGCGGATTAGCCTGCCCCAGGAACCCTTGGTCATCCGGCGGACGGGTTTCTCACCCGTCATTCGCTACTCATGCCTGCATTCTCACTCGTGTGGCCTCCACGGCTGGGTCACCCCGCCGCTTCACTGGCCACACGACGCTCCCCTACCCATCACGACCCCTGGACGACAACCACAAGGGTCATCGCCTGGAAAATATCGTAATGCCGCAGCTTCGGCGGTGCGCTTGAGCCCCGCTACATTGTCGGCGCAGAATCACTTGACCAGTGAGCTATTACGCACTCTTTAAAGGGTGGCTGCTTCTAAGCCAACCTCCTGGTTGTCTGTGCGACTCCACATCCTTTCCCACTTAGCGCACGCTTGGGGGCCTTAGCTGGCGATCTGGGCTGTTTCCCTCTCGACTACGGAGCTTATCCCCCGCAGTCTCACTGCCGCGCTTGGCATACCGGCATTCGGAGTTTGGCTGATTTCAGTAAGCTTGTGGGCCCCCTAGACCATCCAGTGCTCTACCTCCGGCATGGAACACGCGACGCTGCACCTAAATGCATTTCGGGGAGAACCAGCTATCACCGAGTTTGATTGGCCTTTCACCCCTACCCACAGCTCATCCCCTCCATTTTCAACTGAAGTGGGTTCGGTCCTCCACGCGGTCTTACCCGCGCTTCAACCTGGCCATGGGTAGATCACTCGGCTTCGGGTCTTGGACGTGCGACTCAAACGCCCTATTCGGACTCGCTTTCGCTACGGCTACCCCACACGGGTTAACCTCGCCACACATCGCAAACTCGCAGGCTCATTCTTCAAAAGGCACGCAGTCACCCCTCAAGGCTCCTACGGCTTGTAGGCACACGGTTTCAGGTACTATTTCACTCCCCTCCCGGGGTACTTTTCACCTTTCCCTCACGGTACTTGTCCGCTATCGGTCACCAGGGAGTATTTAGGCTTAGCGGGTGGTCCCGCCAGATTCACACGGAATTTCACGGGCTCCGTGCTACTTGGGGTAACGCCGAGGAGGCACGGTCATTTTCGTCTACGGGACTGTTACCCTCTATGGTGACCCATTCGCATGGTCTTCGACTAATGCCGCGCTTTATCACTCCTTGCAGGATCGGCAGAGCCTGCTGGGCGGCCCCACAACCCCGAACGTGCAACGCCTGCCGGCTATCACACACGCCCGGTTTAGCCTCATCCGTTTTCGCTCGCCACTACTCACGGAATCACGGTTGTTTTCTCTTCCTGCGGGTACTGAGATGTTTCACTTCCCCGCGTTCCCTCCACACGCCCTATGTGTTCAAGCGTGGGTGACAGGACATGTCTCCTGCCGGGTTTCCCCATTCGGAAATCCTCGGATCAAAGCTCGGTTGACAGCTCCCCGAGGCTTATCGCAGCCTCCTACGTCCTTCATCGGCTCCTGGTGCCAAGGCATCCACCGTGTGCCCTTAATAACTTGGCCACAAAGATGCTCGCGTCCACTGTGCAGTTCTCAAATAACGGGCGGTCCCGCCCCACAACCGTCGCGTACACCCACAAACTGGGATGCCGTCCGACGAAGAAACGGTCCAATCGCACCAACAGACCCGACCACCCAGCCACAAACACTGGAATAGACGGGCCTGAAAGCCCAGAAGAAGCAGTCGCTCCCTCAGGACCCAACAGCGTGCCTAAGCCGACCCTCACCACCACCCACCGTTCCAACCCCCGAAGAGGCCGTACTGGACTGAGCGACAACAAGCGCCGGCCGAATAGTCAGTGTTCCACTCCATGAGCTCCACCCACAACACATACGGCTGTGACATGGGCCTGGACCCCAAGTCAAAGACTCGAGGCCAGATGCTCCTTAGAAAGGAGGTGATCCAGCCGCACCTTCCGGTACGGCTACCTTGTTACGACTTCGTCCCAATCGCCGGTCCCACCTTCGACGGCTCCCTCCCACAAGGGGTTGGGCCACCGGCTTCGGGTGTTACCGACTTTCGTGACGTGACGGGCGGTGTGTACAAGGCCCGGGAACGTATTCACCGCAGCGTTGCTGATCTGCGATTACTAGCGACTCCGACTTCATGGGGTCGAGTTGCAGACCCCAATCCGAACTGAGACCGGCTTTTTGGGATTCGCTCCACCTTGCGGTATCGCAGCCCTTTGTACCGGCCATTGTAGCATGTGTGCAGCCCAGGACATAAGGGGCATGATGACTTGACGTCATCCCCACCTTCCTCCGAGTTGACCCCGGCAGTCTCCTATGAGTGCTCAGCATTACCTGGTGGCAACATAGGACGAGGGTTGCGCTCGTTGCGGGACTTAACCCAACATCTCACGACACGAGCTGACGACAGCCATGCACCACCTGTGCAAGACCCTTGCGGACCTCATATCTCTATGAGATTTCCTTGCATGTCAAACCCTGGTAAGGTTCTTCGCGTTGCGTCGAATTAAGCCACATGCTCCGCCGCTTGTGCGGGCCCCCGTCAATTCCTTTGAGTTTTAGCCTTGCGGCCGTACTCCCCAGGCGGGGCGCTTAATGCGTTAGCTGCGGCACGGAGAACGTGGAAGGTTCCCCACACCTAGCGCCCAACGTTTACGGCGTGGACTACCAGGGTATCTAATCCTGTTCGCTCCCCACGCTTTCGCTCCTCAGCGTCAGTTCCGGCCCAGAGACCCGCCTTCGCCACCGGTGTTCCTCCTGATATCTGCGCATTTCACCGCTACACCAGGAATTCCAGTCTCCCCTGCCGGACTCTAGTCTGCCCGTATCGACTGCAGGCCTGAGGTTGAGCCTCAGGTTTTCACAGCCGACGCGACAAACCGCCTACGAGCTCTTTACGCCCAATAATTCCGGACAACGCTTGCACCCTACGTATTACCGCGGCTGCTGGCACGTAGTTGGCCGGTGCTTCTTCTGCAGGTACCGTCACTTGCGCTTCGTCCCTGCTGAAAGAGGTTTACAACCCGAAGGCCTTCATCCCTCACGCGGCGTCGCTGCGTCAGGCTTTCGCCCATTGCGCAATATTCCCCACTGCTGCCTCCCGTAGGAGTCTGGGCCGTGTCTCAGTCCCAGTGTGGCCGGTCGCCCTCTCAGGCCGGCTACCCGTCGTCGCCTTGGTAGGCCATTACCCCACCAACAAGCTGATAGGCCGCGGGCCCATCTCGAGCCGAAAAACTTTCCACCAACCAAGATGTCTCAGAAGGTCATATCCGGTATTAGCCCCGGTTTCCCGGAGTTATCCCAGAGCTCGAGGCAGGTTGCCCACGTGTTACTCACCCGTTCGCCACTAACCCGAAGGTTCGTTCGACTTGCATGTGTTAAGCACGCCGCCAGCGTTCGTCCTGAGCCAGGATCAAACTCTCCATTGATGTCTTAAATATCAGACACAACCCGAAGGCTGCGAAAGATGACACAGGAAAAAGATCCTGACAGTGACGTATGATCCGTAGATCGTCCATCATGCCATTTAAAGAAATTCCGCCGTGCAACACCAGATCAACCCAGAATTGGGAATCACCAGCCCACACGGACGGGGGTTGGCACTGACTTTCGGCACGCTGTTGAGTTCTCAAGAAGCGACTGCGCACCTCCACCAGCCTCTCGGCCAGCTTCGGGGCAACCTATCTGGTTCGTATGTGACCGCTGTGCTGTCGTGTTCTCAGCACCAGTGATGGTGCGAGACGGCCAGCTGGGCCGCGCGGCTCTGTGAAGAGTAGCGCCCGGATGCTGTGGTGGGCGGCCCTTTCGGCCTCGCCCCCGTCGCTCCGGCGTTGCCTAAGTTACGGGTAGGTGTCGCGCTCGTCAAACGATCCGCCGGACTTTTTCCTGTGACGGATCCGAACGGCGGACACGCCACGGCGCACGGCGGCACGCCGTACGCGTGTGCTACCGGCAGACCGTCGAGGCTCCAGGTCACGGCCGTACATGCACAGCGCCCAGCGAGCGCTTCCCGCGCCGGAGCAACACGGTCGTTCCGGCCAGGACGTCGGTGGTCGTGACGACCGCCGACGGGTCGGTCGCCTGGACGTTGTTCACGTACAACCCGCCTTGCTCCAGCGCCCTGCGTGCCTCGGACCGGGAAGCGCAGAGGCCGCACCGCACGACGAGGTCGGTCAGGGCGATGCCGGGGACGAGCTCGTCCGCAGACACCGTGTCCGACGGCAACTCCTGGACCGCCGCCCGGAGCACGTCGGGTGGCAGGTCGACGAGCGACCCCCGGCCGAACAGTGCCTGCGACGCGGCGATCACCTTCTCCACCTCTCCCCTGCCGTGCAACAAGGCGGTGAAGTCCTCGGCCAGCCGGCGCTGCGCCTCCCGGCGCTGCGGTCGCTCCCGGGTCGCCGTCTCCAGCTCCTCGATCTCCTCGGCACTCAGATCGGTGAAGAGCCGCAGGTAGGTGACGACGTCGCGGTCATCGGTGTTGAGGAAGAACTGGTAGAAGGCGTACGGCGAGGTGAGCTCCGGATCGAGCCACACCCTTCCTCCCCCGGTGGACTTGCCGAACTTCTCGCCGTTGGCATTGGTCACGAGCGGGACGGTCAGGCCGTGCGCCGACTGCCCGGTGGCACGGCGGATGAGGTCGAGACCGGCCGTGATGTTGCCCCACTGATCGCTGCCCCCGATCTGCAGCCGGCAGCCGTACTCGCGGAACAGGTGGAGGAAGTCCGCCGCCTGCAGCAACTGGTAGCTGAATTCGGTGAAGGTGAGGCCGCCGCCGTCGAGGCGATTGCGTACCGACTCCTTGTCCAGCATGGCGTTGACCGGGAAATGCTTGCCGATGTCGCGCAGGAAATCGATGAACGATATCGGCGCGGTCCAGTCGAGATTGTTGATGAGCATCGCCTGGGAAGGTCCGGGCGTGAAATCGAGGAATCGGCGCAACTGACCGGAGATGCGGTCGACGTTCGCCGCCACCTCGTCGGCCGTCAGCATCGTCCGCTCGCTTGAGCGACCGCTCGGATCCCCGATCAACCCCGTCGCGCCGCCGGCGATGACGATGGGCCGGTGGCCGGCCTGCTGCAGCCGGCGCAGCGTCAGCAGCGGCACCAGGTTGCCGGCGTGCAGGGACCGGGCCGTCGGGTCGAAGCCGGCGTACACGGTGATCGGACCTGCAGCCAACGCCCGCGCCAAGGCGGCGGGGTCGGTCGACTGGGCGATGAGCCCACGCCTGCGCAGCTCGTCGAGTGCCGACGGCGGTACGGGCTCAGCTGATGCGGTGTCGTCGGGTGATGCAGCGGCGGTCACGCCTTTGATCGTGCCTCACGTGCCCGGAGTCCTCCGGGCCGGAAGACGGAGACCGCCGGCGACCGCACGTCCCACCAGCGCCACGGCCACTCCGCGGCGGGTCCGAGGCGGGGGTTCAGTCCCACCCGCGGACCGGTACGGACGAACTCCTCGGGCACCCGCTCCCCCGCCGTCACCGTCAACGGACTCCCGTCACCGGTGACGTCCGCGCCGTTCGCCCCACCGTCGATCTGCAGCAGGCGGGCGAGCCGGGCCGGACCCTTGCCCCGATCGACCGCCCGCAGCTGGGGACGGCGCCGAACCGCCTCGTCGAGGCTCGCCCCGACGTCGACCACCTCGCCGGCCCGCAGGAGCACCGCCGAGGCGACGCCTTCGGGGCCGCACGACACGTTCATGCACCAATGCATGCCGTAGCTGAAGTAGACGTACAGCCGGCCCGGCGGCCCCCACATCACGGCGGTGCGTGGGGTACGCCCCCGGAAGGAGTGCGAGGCGGGATCGTCCGTGCCCTGGTAGGCCTCGGTCTCGACGAGGCGGACGACGACGGTGCCGTCCGTCACCAGGGCGCCGAGCAGGTCACGCGCGACCTCACCGGGCGGGCGCTCGTAGAACGCCGCCGGCAAGGGTGCACCCAGCCCGTTCAGCGCGCCGCCCACCGCCGGTCGGTCTCGATCTGGGTCCGCACGTCGGCGAGCTGCTCGCGTACGCGCACGGGCGCCGTACCGCCGGGTGCCGAACGGGCGGCCATCGCCCCGGGCACCGACAGCACCGCCCGGACGTCAGGGGTCAGGTGGGGGCTGACCAACGCCAGGTCGTCGTCGCTCACGTCCTCGAGCCCGACGTCGTGGGACAGGCACCAGACCACCAGGTGTCCGACCGCCTCGTGGGCGTCCCGGAACGGCACCCCCTGGCGCACCAGGAACTCGGCGACGTCCGTGGCGAGGCTGAACCCGGCGGGCGCAGCCGCCTCGAGCCGATCGGTACGGACGCGCACGGTGGCGATCATCCCGGTCAGCGCCGGCAGGACGGTGGTCAGCGTCTCGACCGCGTCGAAGACCGGCTCCTTGTCCTCCTGCAGGTCGCGGTCGTACGCGAGCGGAAGCCCCTTGAGCGTGGCGAGCAGGGCCGTGACGTGGCCGATGAGCCGGCCCGCCTTGCCGCGGGCCAGTTCGGCGACGTCGGGGTTCTTCTTCTGCGGCATGATCGAACTGCCGGTGGCGAAGGCGTCGTTCAGCTCGAGCCACCCGAATTCGCTGGTGGTCCAGAGCACGACCTCCTCGCCGAGCCGCGAGAGGTGCACGCCGAGCAGGGCGGCAGCGAACAGGAACTCGACCGCGAAGTCGCGGTCGGAGACGGCGTCGACCGAGTTGGCCGCCGCGCGGTCGAAGCCGAGCTCGCGCGCCGTCGCCTCCGGGTCGAGCGGGAGCGACGAACCGGCGAGCGCCCCGGAGCCGAGCGGGGAGACGGCCGTACGCCGGTCCCAGTCACGCAGCCGGTCGACGTCGCGCAGCAGCGGGTGCACGTGGGCGAGCAGGAGATGCCCGAACGAGACGGGCTGGGCGTGCTGCAGGTGGGTCATGCCGGGCGCGGCGGTCTCGATGTGGGCCTCGGCCTGCGTCGCGAGCGCATCGGCGAGCGCGAGGGCCTCGCGGGCCACGCCACGGGCAGCGTCGCGCAGGTAGAGCCGCAGGTCGGTGGCGACCTGGTCGTTACGGCTGCGGCCGGCGCGCAGCTTGCCGCCGAGCGACCCGAGCCGCTCGAGCAGCCCGCGCTCCAGGGCCGTGTGCACGTCCTCGTCCTCGATCGTGGGACGGAACGTGCCGTTGGCCGCGTCGATCTCGAGCCCGTCGAGGGCGCCGAGGAGCAGGCCGAGCTCGTCCTCGGTCAGCAGGCCCGCACGGTGCAGCACCCGGGCGTGGGCCCGGCTGCCGGCGAGGTCGTACGGGGCGAGCCGCCAGTCGAACTGGACGCTGACCGACAGCTTGGCGAGCGCTTCGGCCGGGGAGGCAGCGAACCGGCCGCCCCAGAGCCGGAGGCCACCCTCGTCGTCACCGGAGTTGGGGGTGGTCACGCGGGGCTCCTTCGAGGTGCTGGACGACATGGACATGTGCTGATCAGGTGGTGCGTTCTGCGGTGGACAGCAGCCGGGCGGCGAGCTCGGCCGCCGGGGTGGTGCCGTCCGCGGCGGGCCGGCAGACCAGGAGGATCGTGTCGTCACCGGCCAGCGTGCCCGCGATCTCGGGCAGCTCGGCGCCGTCGATGGCCGATCCCAGCAGGTGGGCGCCGCCCGGGGGCGTACGCAGCACGACCAACGCGCCGGCCGCCTCCGCCGAGATCAGCAGCTCCTCGAGCCGGCGGGCGAGCAGCGGACCGGCTCCCGAGCCGGTGGCGCTGGCCCCGGTGGCCGGCAGCGCGTACACCAGCCCCTCCGCACCGCGCACCTTGAAGGCGCCGAGCTCGGCGAGGTCGCGCGAGAGCGTCGCCTGCGTGACCGAGAGCCCGTCCGCGTTGAGCTGATCGACCAGCTCGGACTGCGAATGCACGGCACCGCGGGTGATGAGCTCGATGACCCGGGCGTGGCGCGCGGCCTTGGTGACCGGTGCCCGGGCGGCGACGGGCGCCGGCGTGGTGAGCGGGCCCGGTGTGGTCATCGGGCGGGACCACCCGACTCGAGCAGGAAAAGCAGCAGTGCCTTCTGGGCGTGCAAGCGGTTCTCGGCCTGCTGCCAGACCACCGACTGCGGGCCGTCGAGGACGTCGGCGGAGATCTCGACGCCCCGGTGAGCGGGCAGGCAGTGCATGACGACGGCGTCGGGCCGGGCGGCGGCCATCACCTCGGCGTTCACCTGGAAGCCGGTGAAGACGAGCGAGCGCGACTCCTCCTCGTCCTCCTGCCCCATGGACGCCCAGACGTCGGTGTAGACGGCGTCGGCGTCGGCGGCGGCCTCGAGCCGGTCCTGCATGACGAGCGCCTCGCCGCCGGTCGTCGCGCCGATCTCGTTGGCGTGCCGCACGACCTGCTCGAGCGGCTCGAAGCCGGGCGGACTCGCGACGTGCACCCGCATCCCGGCCGCGGCACCGGCCAGCAGCAGCGAGTGCGCCATGTTGTTGCCGTCGCCCACGTACGCGAGCGTGCGGCCCTTGAGGTCGCCCTTGATCTCGCGGAGCGTGAGCAGGTCGGCGAGCGCCTGACAGGGATGGGCGAAGTCGGTGAGCGCGTTGACGACCGGCACGTCGGACGCCGCCGCCAGCTCCTCGAGGCGGTCCTGGCCGAAGGTGCGCAGCACGATGGCGTCGACATAGCGGCTCATCACCGCGGCCGTGTCGCCCAGCGGCTCGCCCCGCCCGATCTGGGTGGTGCCGGCGTCGACGACCATCGGATGGGCGCCGAGCTCGGCGATCCCGACCTCGAACGACATCCGGGTACGCGTCGAGGGCTTCTCGAAGATCATTGCGACGGTGCGCCCGTGCAGGGGGCGGGTGGCCGCTGACCGGCTGACCGCGCGGTTCTCCTTGAGGTGGGCGGCCAGCTCGAGGACCTCCGCCTGCTCGGCCGGCGTGAGGTCGGTGTCGACGAGGAAGTGACGGACGCTCATGCGGTGGGCGCCTTTCCGGTGAGCTCGGCAATGCGGGACAGCAGGTCGGCGACGCCGAAGGGCTTCGGGAAGACGCGATCGGGACCGAGCCGCTCCGCCAGCTCCGCAATGGCCTCGAGACGCCCGGTCAGCACGAGTACGGGCACGTCGCAGAGCTCCGGTGAATCGCTCATCTCCTGCAGCACGCTGAGGCCGTCGAGGTCGGGCATCACCAGGTCGAGCAGGACGACGGCCGGGCGGCGCCCGGCCGCGGTCACCAGCGCCGCGGTCCCGTCACCCACCGCGACCACGCTGTAGCCCTCGGAGCGCAGCAGCGTCTCGAGCAGGCTCTGCACGCTGGGGTCGTCCTCGACGACGAGGACGTACGGCACGCCGGGAGCCGGGTCGCTGGCGCCCGGCGAGGTCATGTCCCGACCCTATGGTCGGCTGCCAGCCGGTCCAGCACCTTCGCGAGGGCGGCCGGGAGCGCGGCCACGAACGCGTCGGCCTCGGCAGCTGTCAGCGTCAGCGGAGGAGCGAGCCGGACGGCGGCCGGGCCGACCGCGTTGACGAGGAACCCGGCGTCACGCAGCTCGGCCTCGAGCGCAGGCGCGGCCGGCGAGGTCAGGGTGACGGCCAGCCAGAGGCCGGAGCCGCGTACGCCCTCGAGCAGCGGCGACGACAGCGCCCGTACGCCCTCGGCGAGCCGGTCACCGACCTCGGCCGACCGGGCGACGAGGCCCTCGGACTCGACGACGTCGAGCACGGCCAGCGCGGCCGCGCACACGACGGGGTTGCCGCCGAAGGTGGAGCCGTGGTCACCCGGCTGCAGCAGGTCGGCGGCGCGGCCGAGGCCGATGCACGCCCCGATGGGCAGGCCGCCGGCCAGCCCCTTGGCCAGGGTGATCACGTCGGGGACGACGCCGGCGCCGATCGAGGCGTACCAGCTGCCCGTACGCCCGACGCTCTGCACCTCGTCGACGACGAGCAGGGCGCCGGTCGCGTCGCAGATCTCGCGGGCGGCCTGCAGGTAGCCGGCGGGTGGGGGCAGGACGCCGCCCTCCCCCAGCGTGGGCTCGAGGAAGACCGCGGAGGTCTGCTCGGTGACGGCGGCGCGCAACGCGTCGGCATCGCCGTAGGGCACGAAGCGCGCGCCCGGCAGCAGCGGCTCGAACGGGGCGCGCTTGGCGGGCTGGCCCGTGATGGACAGCGCACCCAGGGTGCGGCCGTGGAAGCTGCCCTCGGCGGAGATGATCTCGGTGCGGCCGGTGCGGCGGGCGATCTTGATGGCCGCCTCGTTGGCCTCGGTGCCGGAGTTGCAGAAGAAGACCTTCGCGCCGGCTCCCGCGTCACCGAGCAGGCCCACGAGGCGCTCGGCCAGCTCGATGGCCGGCGTGGTCGCGTACAGGTTGCTGGTGTGCCCGATGGTGGCCAGCTGGTCGTCGACCGCCTTGCGCACCCCCGGGTGGGCGTGGCCGAGCAGGCAGACCGCGATCCCGGCGATGAGGTCGAGGTAGCTCTTGCCGTCGGCGTCGTACACGGTCGCGCCCTCACCCCGCACGAGGACGAGCGGCGGCCGACCGTAATTGCCCATGAAGACGGCGTCACGGCGGGACAGGAACGCCTCGTTGCCGGTCTGTGCGTCTGCGCTCATGTCGTCACCGTTCCCTTCGCCGTCGTATTGGTCGTCATGCGGTCACCATGGTGCCGACGCCGGAGTCGGTGAACATCTCGCGCAGCAGCGCGTGCTCCACCCGCCCGTCGAGGACGTGGGCGTGCCGGACCCCGCCGCGCACCGCCCGCAGGCAGGCCTCCATCTTCGGCACCATCCCGCTGCCGAGGGTGGGGAGCAGCGTCTCGAGGTCGGCCGCGGAGATCTCGCTGATCACCTCGTCGGTGTCGGGCCAGTTGGCGTACAGCCCCTCGACGTCGGTGAGGATCACGAGCTTCTCGGCGCCGACCGCGAGCGCGACGGCTGCGGCTGCCGTATCGGCGTTGACGTTGTAGACGATGGACTGGTCCGGCCCCTCGCCGCGGGCGACGCCGGCGACGACCGGCACGTGCCCGGCGTCGAGCAGGGCCACGACCGTCTCCGGACGCACCCGGGTGACGTCGCCGACCTGGCCGATGTCGACCAGCTCGCCGTCGACCAGCGCACCGCGGCGCTCGGCGGTGAGCAGCTGCGCGTCCTCGCCCGACATGCCGACGGCGAACGGACCGTGGGCGTTGATCAGGCCGACGACATCGCGGTTGACCTGCCCGACCAGCACCATGCGTACGACATCCATGGTCTCGGGGGTGGTGACGCGCAGGCCGCCGCGGAACTCGGTGGGCACGCCGAGCCGGTCGAGGTGGGAGGTGATCTGCGGCCCGCCGCCGTGCACGATGACGACCCGCAGGCCCGCGTAACGCAGGAAGACGATGTCCTCGGCGAAGCGCTCGCGCAGCGCCACATCGGTCATGGCGTGGCCGCCGTACTTGATGACGATGGTCTTGCCGGAGAAGCGGGCGAGCCAGGGCAGCGCCTCGACCAGCGCGGCGGCCTTGGCGGTCGACGTGGCGAGCCGGTTTGCAGGAGTGGGTGGAGTGCTCATGTGCTGTAGGCCGAGTTCTCGTGCACGTACGCGTGGGTGAGGTCAGTGGTCAGGATCGTCGCCGTCTCGGCGCCGGCCTTGAGGTCGATCGTGATGCGCACGTCGGGCCCGGACAGGTCGACCAGCTCACGCGGGTCGCCGACGCCGGCGTCGCGGCAGACCATGACGCCGTTGATCGTGACGTCGAGGGTGAGCGGGTCGTACGCGGCGTCGGTGGTGCCGACCGCGGCGAGCACGCGCCCCCAGTTGGGGTCGCCGCCGAAGAGTGCGCACTTCAGCAGGTTGGACCGGGCGACGCTGCGCCCGACGGTGACCGCCTCGGTCTCGCTCAGGGCGTTGACCACCTGGATACGCACCTGCTTCGACGCACCTTCGGCGTCGCTGATCAACAGGTCGCAGAGGGCGGCGAGCACCTCGTGGACCAGGCCGTACAGGTCGTCGTCCGGCAGCGTCACGCCGCTCGCCCCGCTGGCCAGCAGCAGCACGGTGTCGTTGGTGGACATGCAGCCGTCGGTGTCGACCCGGTCGAGCGTGGCGCTCGTCGCCCGTCGCAGGACCCGGTCGAGCGCCGGGGCGTCGGCCACCGCGTCGGTCGTGACGACACAAAGCATCGTGGCGAGACCGGGCGCGAGCATGCCGGCGCCCTTGATCATCGCGCCGACCGTGACGCCGCCCGAGGTGGCGACGGCCTGCTTGGCGAACGTGTCGGTGGTGCAGATGGCGTCGGCCGCGGCCGGCCCGCCGTCCGCGGTCAATCCCGCCACGGCGAGGTCGATGCCGGGCAGCAGCCGGTCCATCGCCAGCCGCTCACCGATGAGGCCGGTGCTGCAGACGGCGACCTCGCCGGCCCCGCAGCTCAGCACCTCCGCGACCTTCTCGGCGGTGGCGTGGGTGTCGCCGAAGCCCGCCGGCCCGGTGCAGGCGTTGGCCCCGCCCGAGTTGAGGATCACGGCCGTCAGCCGGCCGCCCTTGAGCACCTGCTGCGACCAGACCACCGGTGCGGCCACGACCCGGTTGGACGTGAACACCCCGGCGGCCGCGTACTGCGGACCCTGGTTGACCACGAGTGCGAGATCGGGACGGCCGCTCGCCTTGAGACCGGCGGTGACCCCCGAAGCGGTGAAGCCGGCGGCGGCGGTGACGCTCACGGCGCGATCCCGCAGACCGGCAGGGCGGTGGTCTCGGGCAGGCCGAGCATCAGGTTCATGCACTGCACGGCCTGACCGGCGGCGCCCTTGCCGAGGTTGTCGATGGCTCCGACGACGGCCGCGCGGCCGGACGCCGGATCGGCCGCCACCTGCAGATGTGCAGAGTTGCTGCCGCTGACGGCAGCCGCGCGCGGCCACTGCCCCTCGGGCAGCACGTGGACGAACGGCTCGGACGCGTACACGGCGAGCAGCGCCTCACGCAGCTCGGCGGTGGTCACGGACGGCTGCGCCAACCGTGCGGTGCAGGTGGACAGGATGCCCCGGGGCAGCGGCGCGAGCACCGGGATGAAGGACAGGCTGCCGATCTCGAGGGCCTGGGCGATCTCGTAACGGTGCTGGTGGTCGCCCACCTTGTAGGCCCACAGATCGCCCATGACCTCGCTGCCGAGCAGGTGCTCCTTCGGCGCCCGGCCGGCGCCCGAGGTGCCGCTCGCAGCGACGACCACGATGTCGTCCCGCTCCACGAGCCCGGCGTCGATCAGGGGCCGCAGGCCGAGGATGGTCGCGGTCGGGTAGCAGCCCGGCGCCGCGACCCGGGTGCTGGACGCGATGAGCTGGCGGGCGCCCGGCAGCTCGGGCAGCCCGTACGGCCACGGCTCGGCGAACTCCCCGCCGTAGCCCTTCTCCCAGTCGTCGGCGCTGAGCAGCCGGTGATCGGCGCCGAGGTCGATGACCCGGGTGGTGCGCGGCAGGGCCTCGGAGACGCGGGCGGACGCGCCGTGCGGCAGCGCCAGGAACACCACGTCGGCGGCCAGGCTGCCGTCGGCGAGCGCCCCGTCGAGGTCGACAAAGCGCCGCTCCATGAGCGGCACGAGGTGGGGATGGACGTCGGTGACGCGGCGGCCGGCGGAGGAAGCGGCGCTCAGCGCACCGAGCTCCACCTCGGGGTGCCCGAGCAGCAGGCGAAGCAGCTCGCCTCCCGCGTAACCACTGGCTCCTGCAACTGCGACGGTCACTCCCACCCGACGCATGTTACACAGTCCGATGCATATCCATGCATAGGCTGATGCCCGCGCGTGCATCCGGGCCCATGTCGCTCCCCCGGCCAAACCGCAGCCTGTTGTCGGCAGCGAGACCGTCCGAAGGGTGTCCACCACGGAGCCCGATGACCCACACTCCTCACATGAGCTCCGACACCTGGGGTGTCAGCGGACCCACCTTCCTCGGCCTGTACGTCGCGGGGCTGGTGATCGCGGTGGTGGTGACGGTCGCCGTCCGCAAGGCGGCGCTGCGCCCGCCGCGGGGCAGCGCCCCGGCCACGCCGCTGTCGCTGGACGAGCTCGCGTACCTGTCCGGCGGCATGCCGGGGCTCGGCGCCAGCGCCGTGGTCGGACTGCGCGAGCGCCACAGCATCCTCGCGCCGACCAAACGCACCATCGCCGCGAGCGCGCAGGCGCCCGGCCCGGACGCGACGCCCGTTCAGCACGCGCTCTACCGGGGGCTGCAGCAGCGCGGGGCCATCAAGGTGCGGGCCGCCGGGGTGCTGGTGTCCCGCACCCCCGAGGTCGCCGCCGCCCGGTCCGAGCTGCATCGTCGCGGGCTGGTGACCGACGACGCCGGGCGCCGCCGGTTGCGGCTGCCGCTGCTGCTGTTCGTCGCCCTCTTCGTGATCGGGGTGCTGCGCCTACGCGCCGGGCTGTCGAACGACAAGCCGATCGGCTTCCTCTTCCCGCTGCTGATCCTCACGCTCGTCGCCGGATTGACGTTGCGCAAGGTGCCCGCGGTGACCCGGGCCGGACGCCAGTGGCTGCTGTCGGCACGGGTGGAGCAGTCGCAGCTGCGGGCCGCCAGCCTTCCCGGCGACCGGGCGCTCGCCGTCGCCCTGTTCGGGGTCGGTGCGCTGTGGCTGGCCGAGCCGGCGCTGGCCGGTGAGCTCGGCTTCGCCCGGGCCAATGCGGTGCTCGCGAACAGCTCCACCCCGATGTGGGGCTCGGGCACGACCGCCTCCTCGTGCGGCAGCACCTCCTCCTGCAGCAGCGGGTCGTCGTGCAGCAGCGGGTCGTCCTGCGGCGGAGGCTCCTCGTGCGGCGGCGGTGGCTGTGGCGGCTGACCGGGCTGTCCTCGCCCCTTCACACCTCACGCCTTCAGGCCCACTGCCCGCCGGGGTCGGGCTGGGATGGCGCCCGCAGCTCGCCGGGGTGGCGTCCGCGCGCCCGCTCGCCTTCCTGGAGGTGGTCGCCGAGACGCTCGACCCCGGCGCGCCGCTGCCCGCCGGCCTCGACGCCGCCCGCCGCGCGGGTGTGCCGGTCGTGCCGCACGGCGTCACGCTCGGCATCGGCAGCGCGGAGGGACTGGACCGACCGCGGCTCGAGCGGCTGGCCGCGGTGGCGGACCTGCTCGACGCCCCGGTGGTCGGCGAGCACCTGTCGTTCGTCGGGGCCGCCGGGCTCTCCGCCGGCCATCTGCTGCCGCTGCCGCGTACCCGCGAGGGCCTCGACGTCCTGGTCCCGCAGATCCGGCAGGCGCAGCAGGTCTGCGGCGGCCGCCCGCTCGCGCTCGAGCACGTCGCGGCCCTCTTCGAGTGGCCGGACGCCGAGCTGGACCCGGCCGACTACCTGACCCGCGTCGTCGAACGCACCGGCTGCCTGCTGGTGCTGGACCTCGCCAACCTCTACGGCGACCTGGTCAACTTCGGCGTCGACCCGCTCGACCTGCTGGACCGCATCCCGCTGGAGCAGGTCGCGTACGTCCACCTCGCCGGCGGGCAGCTGCGTGACGGGGTCTGGCACGACACGCACGCGGCCGCCGTGCCCGACCCGGTGTACGACCTGCTGGCCGAGCTCGTCGCGCGCCGCCCCGACGTGGCGGTCATGCTCGAGCGCGACGACCGGTGGCCGGCGGCGGGCGAGCTGCACGCCGAGCTCGACCGGATGGAGTCCGTCATCGCCCGGGCGCGTGGCCTGGCGACGGTGACCGGTGGCTGACCTCGCCGCCCGGCAGGCGGAGCTGGTACGCGCGCTGGTGGCGGACGGCCCGCCGCCCGCCGGATTCGACGCGGCACGGGTCGCACTGACCCGGGAGTCGCTGCTGCGCAAACGGGCCCGCGGGGTCGCCGCACACTGGCCGGCGCTCGGCGCCGTACCGGACTTCCCGGCCCGGTTCGCCGCGTGGGCGCAGGGCCGGCCACCGGGCTCCGGCCACGAGGAGGGACGCGCCTTCGCCGTCTCGCTCGGGCGCGACCTGCCTGCGGCCGCCCGGGTCGAGCAGCTGCTCGCCGGGCACGGCCGGGTTGCCCGGGAGCCGGGCGCCGTCGTCGTACGGTGGCCGCTGCTCGGCGTACGCACGCTGCAGGTCAGGAGAGCGCTGTGACCGACCCCCGGATCATCGACCTCGACGTCGACGACCCCCGCCTGCCGGAGCTGTACGAGGTCCTGCGGGCGCTGCGGACGGAGCTGACCCTCGAGCAGCTGCGCTCGGTGTACGCCGAAGGCCACGCCCAGGGGCTGCGCTACACCGCGGTCGAGGCCGGCGGCCGGATCGTCGCGGTGGCCGGCTGGCGGATCATCATCTGCACCACCGCGCTGCGCCGGCTCTACGTCGACGACCTCGTCACCGACCCGACCCTGCGCTCCACCGGCCACGGCGCCCTGCTGCTCGGCGAGCTCGCACGGCGGGCGCGCGACGCGGGCTGCACCACCCTGAGCCTGGAGTCAGGGGTGCAGCGCCGCGACGCGCACCGCTTCTACTTCCGCGAACGGATGAGCATCAGCGCCTACCACTTCGACAAGAAGCTCTAGCGGCTTCCGCCTCAGCGACGCAGCTCGGCGCCGGTGCGTTCGGTGGCCAGGGCGACCGCCGTGTCACGCAGGCCGTTGACCTCCTCGGCGGTCAGCGTGCGATCCGCGCGCCACCGCATCCGGTACGCGAGCGACCGCTGACCGCGTGCGGTCGTGAAGTCGTCGAACACGCGTACCGACTCGAGGTCGGCGCCCGCCCCCTCGACCAGCGCGGCCTCGACCGCAGCGGCCGACGCCTCCTCCGGTACCAGCAGAGCCACGTCACGGTCGGCCGGCGGATACGGCGACAGCGGCGCGAGCACCGGCGCCGGCTCCGCGGCGGCGATGAGCGCCCCGAGGTCCAGCTCCATGGCGCACGCCCGAGCCGGCAGGTCGGCGGCGCCGACCACCCGCGGATGCAGCTCGCCGGCGTAGCCGATCACCCGGTACGACGCGCCTGTCCCGATCGACAGCTCGGCGCAGCGCCCGGGGTGCCACGGCGCCTTCGCCCCGGCCGACACGGTGAGGGGGGTCCCGACGGCGGTCGCGAGGACGCGGGCGGCCTCGACGGCGTCGGCCCAGTCAGCGGGCCGGGCGGCAGCCAGCGGCCCGGCCGACACGCGTTCACCGGTCAGGACGACAGCGGCATGCGTCGGCTGGTGCGGCAGCGCCATCTCGAGCGCGATCAGCTCGTCGCCGGTGGGACGGCGGGTGACCGGCGGGACCGGCGGCACCGCCCAGCCCTCGGCCTCCGTGCGGGCGACGAAGACCGCACCCAACTCGAAGAGCGCCACGTCAGGGTTGCCCCGGCCCACATTGCGGCTCGCGGCGGCGATCAGCCCGGGCAGCAGGGTCGTACGCAGGTACGCCTCCGCTTCCGACAGCGGGTTCGCCACCCGCAGGCTGCGGCGCCGCTCGTCGTCGGCGTCGAGGCCGAGCCGGTCGGCGACGTCCTGCGCGACGAACGGCAGGAGCAGCACCTCGGCGTAACCGGCATCGGCGAGCGCGGCGGTGGCGCGCCGGCGTGCGCGCTGCGGACCCCGCAGGCCCCGGGCGGCGGGGGCGCGCGGCAACGTCACCGGGATGGTGCCGAAGCCCTCGAGCCGCAGCACCTCCTCGACGAGGTCGGCCGCGCGGGTGAGGTCGGGCCGCCAGGACGGCGGCTGCACGACGAACCCGTCGGCCTCGGCGACGACGGTGCAGCCGACCTGCTCCAGGCGGGTCGTGATGGTGGCCGCGGGGTAGACGCGTCCGCCGAGCCGGTCGCACTCGCCGGCCGGCAGCACGACCGCAGGAAGGACGGCCACCTCGCCGACCTCGGTGACCAGCGCACCGGCCCCCGGGTAGGCGTCGCCGAGCATCATCCGGGCGGCCACCTCGGCGGCTGGGCGGGCCAGCGCCGGGTCGACCCCGCGCTCGTAGCGGCGCGACGCCTCGGACGCCAGCCCGTGGCGGCGGACCGTACGGGCGACGACCGTCGGGTCGAACCAGGCCGACTCCAGCGCGACGGTGGTGGTCGAGACGGTGACCTCGGTGCGCGCCCCGCCCATGACGCCGGCGAGCGCGACCGGGCCGGCGGCGTCGGCGATGACGAGGTCCTCGGGATGCAGCGTGCGCTCCACGCCGTCAAGCGTGGTGAGCCGCTCGCCCGCCGTGGCCCGGCGGATGACGATCTCCCCCTGCAGCGCGTCGGCGTCGAAGGCGTGCAGCGGCTGCCCGAGGCCGAGCAGCACCAGGTTGGTGACGTCGACGATCTGCGAGATGGGCCGCATGCCGGCCGCGACCAGACGCGACTGCCAGGCGAGCGGCGAGTCCTGCTGCCCGCCGCCGGTCAGGCCGGTGAGCCGGGTCAGTGTGTAGTGCGCGCAGCCGGCCGGGTCGTCGATGCGCACGCCGCCCGCAGTGCCGGCGACCGGTGACAGCGGACCGGCGGCCGGGTCGGTGAAGTCCAGCCCGAAGGCGGTGGCCAGCTCGCGGGCGAGCCCGCGGTGCGAGAGTGCGTAGCCGCGGTCGCTCGTCACCTCGAGCTCCAGCACCGCGTCGGGCCAGCCGAGGAGCGCGGGTACGTCGGCGCCGAGCGGGGTCTCGCGCGGCAGCACCAGGATGCCGCGGTGGTCGTCGCCCAGGCCGAGCTCGCGGGCCGAGCAGATCATGCCGTCGGACACGCGCCCGTACGTCTCGCGCGCGCTGATGGCGAAGCCACCGGGCAGGACGACGCCGGGCAGCGCCACGGGCACCCGGTCGCCGACCGCGAAGTTGGTCGCCCCGCAGACGATGCCGCGCGTCTCGCCGGCGTCATCGACCTGCACCTCGCAGAACCGGATCGGCTTCTTGAAGCCGGTGAGCTCCTCGATCGAGCGCACCTCACCGACGACGACGCCGTCGATCGCGGACTCCCCCGCTCCGAGCAGCTCGATGATCTCGACCTTCAGGCCGGCGTCGGTGAGGGCATCACCGCAGGTGACAGCGTCGGGCAGGCCGGGGACGAGCTCCCGCAGCCAGGAATGGACGGCGCGCATTACAGGACCTTCCCGCCCGCGAAGGGCGCAGCGAAGCGGACGTCACCGTCGAGCAGGACGCGCATGTCGGACAGGCCGTGCAGCGCCATGACGGTGCGCTCGAGACCCATGCCGAAGGCGAAGCCGGTGTAGCGCTCGCTGTCGATGCCGCAGGCGGTCAGCACCGCCGGGTCGACCATGCCGCAGCCGCCCCACTCGAGCCAGCCCTCGCCGCCGCAGATGCGGCAGTTCGGATCGGCCGGGTCACCTCCGCAGCCGAAGCACTGCAGGTCGATCTCGGCCGACGGCTCGGTGAAGGGGAAGAAGTGCGGACGCAGGCGCGTACGCAGTGGCTTGCCGCCGAGCCCGCCGCCGAACATCGCCGAGGCGAACGAGTCGAGCGTGCCGCGCAGGTCGGCCATCGACAGCCCCTCGTCGACCGCGAGGCCTTCGAGTTGGGTGAAGACCGGCAGGTGGGTGGCGTCGATGGTGTCGGCACGGAAGACCCGGCCCGGGCACACCACGTACACCGGCAGGTCACGCTCGAGCAGCGCCCGCACCTGCACCGGCGACGTCTGCGTACGCAGGACGACCTGGGCGGCGGTGGGCTCGACATAGAGCGTGTCCTGCAGCTCGCGGGACGCGTGGTCGGGCGGGGTGTTCAACGCGTCGAAGTTGAACCATCCGTGCTCGACCTCGGGTCCCTCGGCGACCTCGTAACCCATGGCCACGAAGACGTCGACGACCCGGTCGACGACGAGCGACAGCGGGTGGCGGGCGCCGACGGGGGCGCGCACGACCGGCACCGTGACGTCGACGACCTCCTCGATCAGCACGCGGGCGTCGCGCTCGGCGAGCAGCTGGGCCGCACGCGCCTCGAAGGCGGCGTTGATGCTGGTGGTCAGGGCATTGAGCCGCTTGCCGGGCTCGGCGCGCTCGGGGCCCGGCAGGCTGCCGAGCGCGCGCCGGGCCAGCGACAGCGCGGCGGCACGGCCGCTGACCTGCGCGGTACGTACCTCGTTCAGCGCGTCGAGGTCGCCGGCGGCGGAGATGGCGGCGATGGCCCGATCGCGCAGCCGTCCGAGAGCGGTGTCGGAGAGGTCGTGGGTGGCCGCGGGCTCGGCCGGACTTTCGGAAGACATGCGTGACCTCGGGTTGAAGGATCCGGGGGATCGGGGCTCGGGACAGGGTCGAAGGCGGCCCGCCGGACTCCGTGCTGCGCTCGACCGGGTCGGTCAGGCGTAGGTGGGGGTGCCGGCAGGCACGGTAAATCGGAACTCGGCCCCGCCGGCCTCGGAGCGGCCGGCCACGATCGTGCCGCCGTGCGCCTCCACAATCCCCTTGACGATGAACAGGCCGAGGCCGGTGCCACCCCGGCGCGCACCACCGCGCCAGAACTTGGTGAACACCCGTGCCACCGTCTCCTCCGGGATGCCGTCACCTTCGTCGCTCACCGTGACGGCCGCGCCGGACTGACCGTCCAGCGTCTCGACCCGGATGGTCACCGTGCCCTCGCCGTGACGCAAGGCGTTTTCGACGAGGTTGTGCAGGACCTGGGACAGCTTGTCGGGGTCGACCCACATCTCGGGCAGCTCGGAGGTGGCGACGACGCGGAAGCGCTCCTCGGCCTCGCCGGAGGCCACCGAGCCGGCCACCACCCGGCGGACGGCCGCCTCGACGTCGACGACTTGGCGGCGCAGCTCGAGACGGCCGGCGTCGATACGCGACACGTCCAGCAGCTCGGCGAGCAGCCGGGTGACCCGGTCGGCGTCGGCGTTGACGGTGGCGAGCATGAGCAGCTTCTGCTCGTCGGTGAAGCGGTCCCACTTGGCGAGCAGCGTCGCGGTGAAGCCCTTGACGCTGGTGAGCGGCGAGCGCAGCTCGTGGGCAACGGTGCTGACGAGATCGGCCCGGCTGCGCTCGAGGCGCTCGCGGGTGTCGGTGCCGCGCAGGCAGATGACGACCTGGCTGACCGCGCCGTCCTGGCGGCCGTAGCGCGTCGTGACCAGCAGCTCGCTCTCGGCGCCGGCGTGGATCAGCAGCAGCGTGCGCTCGGGCTGGCGGCGCACCCCGGGCAGGTCGAGCAGACCGCGGCTGCACTCCCACCAGTCGTTTCCACGCTCGTCGAGCAGGGTGACCAGCTCCGGCAGGCGACGACCGACGGCCTGAGCCGGATCGTCGGGCAGGTGCAGCAGCCGGGCGGCGACCGCATTCACCAGCCTGATCGTGCCGTCCGCCGCGGTGACGACGACACCGTCGGGCAGGTCGTCGGCATCCATGAGCAACGGGGCGGTGGGCTGCTCGGGGACGGCCGCGGCGCTCACCCGGGGCAGCGAATCACCGGGTGACGCATTCGTCGTCATCGCGCTCACGAGCCCTGCCCCCTCCCGGACGAACCGACTGCCACCCGCGCCGACTCGTAGAGGCACACCGCCGCCGCGGACGCGAGGTTCAACGACTCGGCGCGACCGTACACCGGGACGCCGACTGCCCTATCGACTCTACGGAGCACCTCGGGAGACAGGCCGTGCGCCTCGTTGCCGAACACCCAGGCGTGATCACCGGCGAGCAGGGCGCTCACGTCGTCGTCGTACAGGCCGGCCTCCGCGTATCCGTCGGCGGCGAGGGTGCGGCAGCCCGCTTCCCGCAGGATCGTCAGGGTCTCGTCCGCAGCGATCCCGTCGACGACCGGCAGGTGCAGCAGGCTCCCCGCCGACGCGCGTACGCACTTGCCCGACCACGGGTCGACGCTGTCACCGGCCAGCACGACGCAGTCGGCCCCGGCAGCATCGGCGGTACGGATGACCGTGCCCGCATTGCCGGGATCCCGTGCCTCGACCAGCACGACCACGAGCCGGGCCCCGGGTCGCGCCGCCGGGCGCTGCAGCGTCTCGCGAAGGTCCGCCTCCGCCAGCGCGGCCACCGCGACGATCCCCTGCGGGGTCACGGTCTCCGACAGGGCGGCGGCGGCCTCGGGGGTGACGACCCACGGACGGGTGCCGGCGTCGCGTACCCGGGTCAGCAGCGCCTCGTGGCGGTGCGCCGCCTCTTGGGTGACGTACAGGTCGAGCACGAGACCGGCGTCGGCGGCGGCGCTCACCGCGGACGGCCCCTCCAACAGCACACGCCCCTGCTCGCGCCGGCCGGATCGCCGCAACAGCTTGTGCGCTGTGACGATCCGGCCGCTTCGCGCGGTCAGGGGCGTGGTCATGCTGGATGGTCCGACGAGCGGACCGGCCGTCAGGCCGCGGGGGCGCTGGTGTCGGCCGGCAGGTTCTCGCGCGCCACGGCGACCAGGGCGCGGAAGGCGTCGGGGTCGGTGACGGCCAGGTCGGCCAGCATCTTGCGGTCGACCTCGACCTCGGCGGCCTTGAGGCCCTGGATGAACCGGTTGTAGGTCATGCCCTCGGCGCGGGCCGCCGCGTTGATACGCGTGATCCACAGCTGCCGGAAGTCACCCTTGCGGGCGCGACGGTCGCGGTAGCTGTAGGTCATCGAGTGGAGCATCTGCTCCTTCGCCTTGCGGTACAGGCGGGAGCGCTGGCCGCGGTAACCGCTGGCCTGGTCGAGGATCTCGCGACGCTTCTTCTGGGCGTTGACCGCCCGCTTCACGCGTGCCATGGAAAAGAACAACTCCTATCGGGAAGGACACTGCCGGCGGCGCGATGGCCGAGCACGAGCAGCGGTGGGCGTCAGGCCCGGAACGACATGCCGACTAGCGGCCGAGCAGCTTCTTGGCCTTGGCGGTGTCGCCCGGGGACAGGACGACCTCGTTGTCGAGGCGCCGCGTCCGCCTGCTCGTCTTGTGCTCGAGCAGGTGATTGCGGTTGGCCCGGCGGCGCATGAGCTTGCCGGTGCCGGTGACCCGGAACCGCTTCTTCGCGCCGCTGTGGGTCTTCATCTTGGGCATCTGGAGACGTCTACCTCTGTCAGGACCCGGAACTGCCGGGTGAGGACGGCTTGCATGGAACGCCGCCCGAGTGCGAGGCGCCCGGGCGGCGGTTGGTGCGGTGGGACAAGAGCTAGCTGACGGTCTCGGGCTCCGGCTCGTTCTCGGGCTCGTGCTCGGCCGGGGACGCTGCGCGCGCCACCGGTCGCTTGTGCGGAGCGACGACCATGGTCATGTTTCGACCGTCCTGCTTGGGCGCCGCCTCGACGAAGCCGAGCTCGTCGATGTCGCCCGCGAGACGCTGCAGCAACCGGAAACCGAGCTCCGGCCGCGACTGCTCCCGTCCGCGGAACATGATCGTGATCTTCACCTTGTCACCGGCCTTGAGGAACCGCACGACGTGACCCTTCTTGGTCTCGTAGTCGTGCGGGTCGATCTTGGGCCGGAGCTTCATTTCCTTGATGACGGTCTGGACCTGGTTACGCCGGGCCTCGCGCCGCTTCTGGTCGTTCTCGTACTTGAACTTGCCGTAGTCCATCAACTTGCAGACGGGCGGACGCTGGTTGGGCGCGATCTCGACGAGGTCGAGGTCGGCTTCCTCCGCCATGCGCAGTGCATTGTCGATGGCGACGATCCCCACCTGCTCACCGTTGGGTCCGAGCAAGCGGACCTCGGGAACACGGATGCGGTCGTTGATACGGGGCTCGACGCTGATGGGCACTCCTTCGGGTCTGACAGCGCTACTGGTGTCGCGGGACCGCCGGGGAGCTCACACATGAGCTGCGCCGACACGAGCGGTGGCCGCGACCCGGCCGTGGGAACGACCGAGCTGCCGACCCGAACCCGGCTACCAGGAGCAGCGCGGGTGGGAGGCAGAACCTCCGCTTGTGCCCGGCCCGTCAACTGCTGCACGCAATAGCCGACGAAACGGGTGGTCGCGTTCACCGTACCCGTTGATCGACCGGGCGTCGAGCGGTCAGGCGAGCAACAGCCCGACCGGTCGTACGCCGTCCTCCGCCTCCGGAGGCAGCACCATGAGCTGCGCTCCTGCGGGGGCGTGGGCGAGCAGCTCCTGCGCCCAGGCGGCGTCGAGCGTGCCGTCCGGGCAGACGACCGCGAGCGCCGGTCCGGCCGGGGCGTCGATCGCGTACGCCCGGTGCACCGCCGAGCGCGCCGCCTTGCGCAACCGGCGGCCCGGCTTCCAGGACGGGGTCGCGTACGCGGGCTGCTCGAGGACGGGCTCCGGCGGCGCGGGGGCTTCGAGCTGCATCGTCCAGGCGTGCGGGCTGCCGGGGTCCAGCACGATCGGCAGCTGCTCGGCGGTCGCGTACGCGAGCACCTCGGAGGCGGGGCGGGGCACCGGGCGCGCGTCGGCCCGCCAGGCGGTCAGCGCGTCGAGACCGGTGAACACGGGCAGCGCCTGCGCCCCGTCCGCCGACTCGAGCAGGGCAAGGGCCATCTCGCCCTCGCTCGCGTGCTCGGCGCCCGGCAGCGCGACGACCGCCACGAGCAGGCGGGCCTCGGCGAATGCGCCCGAGATCCGGGCGGGGTCACGGGAGGCGAGCGCGGCGACCAGCGCCGCATCCACCTCACCGCGGTCCAACCTTGCGATCACTGCCTCTGGCGCGGACCCGCGCCTCTCTCGCTTCGCTCGCTCGGTCGCGATCCGCTCATTCCACGATCTTCGAGATCGGGATCTCCAGGATGTCGCGGGCGCCGGCGGCTTTGAGCCGCGGGAGCAGCGTGTTGACGCCACGCTTGGGCACGACGGTCTCCACGGCGGCGTGGTCGCTCTGTGCCAGCGAGGTGACCGTGGGCGAGGTCATGGACGGCAGCTGCTCGAGCACGGCGGCGAGATCGGCCGCGGCCACATTCAGCTTCAGCAGCACCTGCCCGCGGGCGCGGATGGCCCCCTGCAGAAGCAGGGCGATCTCCTCCATCGCGGTGCGCTTGCCGGCGTCGGCGTGCGTCGCCGGGTTCGCGATCAGCTCGGTGCGGCTGGTGAAGAGCGTCTCGATGATCTTCAGGCCGTGCTTGCGCAGGCTGGAGCCGGTCTCGGTGACGTCGACGATCGCGTCGACGATGTCGGGCACCTTCGCCTCGGTGGCCCCGTAGGAGGTGACGATGCGCGCCTTGACGCCGACCTCGTCGAAGTAGCGCCGGGTCAGCTCGGGGTACTCGGTGGAGACGCGGACGCCGTCGGGCAGCTGCGCCCCGGAGTCGACCTCCATCGTGTTGGGCACGGCCAGGATGATGCGCACCGGGTTGGCCGTGGCCTTGCTGTACTCGAGCTCGGTGACGGTCTCGACGTCGGACGCGGTCTCGGCCACCCAGTCGGCGCCGGTGATGCCGAGGTCGAACACGCCCTGCTCGACGTACTGCGGGATCTCCTGCGGGCGCAGGAAGCGCACCCGGTCGATCCGCGGGTCGTCGATGCTCGCGTGGTAATCCCGGTCGGAGCCGCGCTGGACCGCGAGGTCAGCGGCGGCGAAGAGCTCGAGGGTGGCCTTTTCGAGGGAGCCCTTGGGCAGCACGAGCGAAAGCACGTCGCTCAGTCTGCCGGATCCGGCACCGGGTGTCGTCGGCAACAGCGCCGGTCACCCGGCGGACTCCACACGCCCGGCCAACGTCTGGGCCAGCTCCTTGGTCATGGCCGGGTCGACCTGGCTCCCGTACGCGGTCACCAACCGGATGACCACCCGACCCTGGCGGACCAGGGCGGTGCCCGCGCTGACCTTCGAGCCCTCGTAGTTCTGCGGGGTGAAGGTCTCGGTGTAGTAGACGGAGTCGTCGCCGGCGCCGAAGCCCGCCGGGCCGGCGGAGACGACGACCTTGTCCGTCTTGGTGCCGTCGTACACCGACGAATAGGTGGTGCACCCGTCGATCTTGGTGCGCAGCTGGTCGAACAGGTCGGCGGCGGCGCTCTCGCTGGGCAGTACCGCCACCGTCTCGTTGACGATGTTGCCGCCGGTGACCCCGTTGTTGATCAGGCCGCGCAGCTCGGTGCCGGCGGGTGGCTTCACCTCGGCCCCGTTGCACGGCTGGCTGACCCCGGTGCGGGCAGCGGATTTCAGCCGGGCCGGGAAGTCGTCGGCGGTCAGCAGCGCTGCGGCCGTCAGCGCGCTTTGCGAGCCCGGCGACGGGGTCGTGGACGGGCT
Source organism: Frankiaceae bacterium (assembly GCA_965199805.1). Classification (GTDB taxonomy): domain Bacteria; phylum Actinomycetota; class Actinomycetes; order Frankiales; family Frankiaceae; genus DATAZK01. The sequence goes on from CBDATO010000003.1 coordinate 700,170, forward strand.
CACCGACGGACTCGGTGAGGGCGTTCCGCTGCTGGTCGACGGCACCGGGGTCGGATCGGCCCGGGTCGAGGAACCGCCGCTGCTGAGGACAACGGCGACGATCACCCCGGCGACGACGGCCACCCCCGCCGCGGCCGCCGCCGGAATCACCCATCCCGGACGCCGCTTCGACGCTATCGGGTGGACGGGTGTCGAGGGTGGCGGCTGCCAACCTGGGTAGGCGGTGCCGCCCCCGAAGCCGTGGGTGCCCGACGGGGTTCCCGCCGGCGTGGCGACGGGGCCCGGCGGCGGCGGGACGGGCGGGGGCGGGGTGCCGGGCGCGCGCGTGTGCCATTCGGAGGACGGCCGCCGATCCGCGTCCGGACGCGGCGCGGGGGGAGGTGTCGGGTCCGACGATCCCACCCCGCCCGCGGGAGGCGACGACTCGCGTCCTGGCGCCAGCAGCTCGCGCGACACCACGGTGGTGGTCGCGACCCCGGCGTCGCTCATGAATCCCAGCAGGTCGGACGCCGAGGGCCGGCGCGCCGGGTCGCGGGCGATGGCGGCGAGGACGGGCCGATGCAGCTGCCGGGCGAGCTTGTCCAACGGGACGTTCGGCGGCGCATTCATCGCACGGAAGAGCAGCGCATCGGTGCCGCCCGTCCCGAACGGCGGCTCCCCCGAGGCGGCGAAGCACAGAACCAGGCTGAAGGAGAAGACGTCCGAGGCGGGGGTGGCGTCGCCGGCCTCGATCTGCTCGGGGGCCAGCCAGCCCGGCGAGCCCACCATCAGGCCGCTGGAGGTGATCCGGGCGGCATCGGCCGCGGCGGCGATCCCGAAGTCGATCACCTTCGGACCGGATGCCGTGAGCAGGATGTTGGCCGGCTTGAGGTCACGATGGATGACGTCGAAGTCGTGGATGGCGACCAGGGCCTGCGCGAGGCCGGTGGCGAGGGCCAGCTGGTCGGCGTGGCCGAGCGGGCCGCGGTCGCGTACGAGCTCGTCGAGTGAGGGACCGTCGACGAACTCCGTCGCCATCCACGGCTGGTCGGCCTCGGTGTCGAAGTCGATGAGCTTCGCGGTGTGTGTCGAGGACACCCGGAACGACGACTGCACCTCGCGGCGGAACCGCGCCCGGAACGACGGGTCGTCGCCGAGCTCCGGCCGCACGAGCTTCAGCGCGACCCGGCCGCGCGGTCCCTCGGCGAGGTAGACCACGCCCATCCCGCCGGCGCCGAGCCGGGCCGTGGTCTGGTAGCGACCGACGACTGCTGGGTCGCTCGGCCGCAGGTCGTCCACGCCCGTCAGGCTATGGCGTGACCGGCCTGATGCCCGGCAACGGCGCCGCTTGCGCTCCCCCGGGCCAGGTCGCGCAGCAGCACCGCGGTCTCGAGCGCTGCCAGCGTGGCCTCGCGACCCTTGTCCTGCGGCGCCCCGGGCAGCCCCGAGCGGTCGAGCGCCTGCTGCTCGGTGTCGCACGTCAGCACCCCGAAGCCGACGGGGGTGGACGCGTCGAGCGAGACCCGCAGGCACCCGGCCGTGACCGAGTCGCACACGTAGTCGAAGTGCGGGGTGCCGCCGCGCATCACGAGCCCGAGGCAGACCACCGCGTCGTGCGTGGCGGCGACCGCCTGCGCGACGACCGGCAGCTCGACCGCCCCCGCCGTACGCAGCACCGTCGGCGCCGGGATGCCGCACTCGGCGGCGGTGCGGACGGCGCTGGCGAGCATCGCGTCGGTGATGTGGCCGTACCAGCGGGTGGCGATGATCGCGACGGTCAGGCCGGACGCGTCGACGATGCCGTCGGGGGCTCCGGCGCCGCTCACGAGGCGCTCATGCGGCAGTCACAGGATCGATCGGGCACCGGCTCACGGTAGCTGTGCCGCCGTGAACTTCGCGACGTACTTGGCGATGACGTCGACCTCGAGGTTGACGGTCGACCCGACGGGCCGGAAGCCGAGCGTCGTACGCCGCAGGGTCTCCGGGATCAGGCTGACGCTGAAGCCGTCGTCGGAGCTGTCGACCACGGTGAGGCTGACGCCGTCGACCGTGACCGACCCCTTCTCGACGAGGAAGTGGGTGACCGCGGGCGGCGCGCCCACCCGGACGACCTCCCAGTGCTCGTCGGGCTCACGGGCCGTCACCGTGCCGACCCCGTCGACGTGGCCCTGCACCATGTGCCCGCCGAGCCGGGTGGTCGGGGTGACGGCGCGTTCGAGGTTGACCCGGTCACCCGCGACGATGTCGCCGAGCCCGGACCGGGAGAGCGACTCGGCCATCACGTCGAAGGACAGGTCACGCGCGCCGGCGCCCTGCTCGGTCCAGCCCGTGACGGTCAGGCACACGCCGTTGACGCTGATCGAGTCACCGAGCCCGACGTCGCTCGAGACCGTCTCGGCGCGCACGGTGAGGACGGCAGCGGTGGCCGTCTTCGCGAGCGACACGACCTCGCCGAGTTCTTCCACGATGCCGGTGAACACAGCCGGTCACCGTCCTTTCGAGCTGGTCGGGGACTGCACGGGATAGGCGGTCAGGCGTACATCATCGCCGCAGCGCGTGACGTCGGCGAGCTGCAGCCGGGGCGCCGCGGTGATGGTCGGGATGCCGGCGTCGTGCAGCACGGGATACGCGCCGGAGCCGAGCAGGACCGGCGCGACGTAGCCGATCACCTTGTCGATCAGGGCGGCCTGCCAGAACGCGCCCGCCAGCGTCGGGCCACCCTCGAGCAGCACGCTGACGACACCGCGTCCGTGCAGCTCGGCGAGGACGCGCTCGGGCGGCTCGGCGGAAATGAGCGTCTCGGCCTGATCGTCACGGATCCGGGCCCCGGCCGGGGTACGGCCACGGCGGTCGAGGACGACGCGCAGCGGCTGCCGCTGCACGGTGCGGCCGGGCAGCCGCATGGTCAGCTCCGGGTCGTCGGCGAGCACCGTGCCGACGCCCACGATGATGGCGTCGACCTGCGCCCGCAGCCGGTGCACGTCGAGCCGGGACTGCTCGCCGGTGATCCACTTGCTGGTGCCGTCGGCCGCGGCCACCTGGCCGTCGAGGCCGGCCGCGTACTTCCAGACGACGAACGGGCGGCCGGCGCGCACGCTGTGCAGCCAGGCCTCGTTCGTCCGTGAGGCCTCCGCCGCGAGCAGGCCGCCCTCGACGTCGACCCCGGCGGCCCGCAGCACCGCGGCGCCGCCCGCCATCACGGGGTTCGGGTCGGCGACGGCGTAGCGCACGCGCGCAATGCCCGCGTCGAGCAGCGCCTGGGTGCACGGGCCGGTACGCCCGGTGCGCGAGCAGGGCTCCAGCGTGACGACGGCGGTGCCGCCCCGCGCCCGGTCCCCCGCGTCGGCGAGCGCGACGACCTCGGCATGGGGACCGCCCGCGTACGCGTGCCATCCCGAACCGACCACGGCGCCCGACGCGTCGAGGATCACGCAGCCGACCACCGGGTTGGGGCTCGTCGTGCCCAGCCCGTTCGCTGCGAGCTCGTCGGCCAGCCGCATCGCCTCCTGCTCGGCGAGCCGCCGGCCGGGGTCACTCACGGGTGCGTTCGGCGGCGGCCCGGATGCGGGCTGCCGCCGCGGCCGGGTCGTCGGCGCCGAAGACGGAGGAGCCCGCCACCAGCACGTTGGCCCCGGCCTCGACGCACTGCACGGCGGTCTGCTCGGTGACCCCGCCGTCGACCTGGATCCACAGGTCGAGGTCGCGGCCGCGGGCGAGCTCGCGTACCCGGGTGATGGTCGGCAGCACCTGGGTGAGGAACGGCTGGCCGCCGAAGCCCGGCTCGATCGTCATGATCAGCACGAGGTCGAACTCGCCGAGCAGCTCGGCGTAGGGCTCGACGGAGGTGCCCGGGTTGAAGGCGAGCCCCGCCCTGGCCCCGGCCGCGTGCAGGTCGCGCGCGGTGCGCAGCGGCGCCTTGACGGCCTCGGCGTGGAAGGTGACGCTCTGCGCGCCCGCCTCGGCGAAGGACGGCGCCCAGCGCTCCGGGTCCTCGATCATCAGATGGCAGTCGATCGGCAGGTCGGTGTGCCCCGCCAGGGCCTGCACCGTCGCCGGGCTGTACGCCAGGTTCGGCACGAAGTGGTAGTCCATGACGTCGACGTGCAGCCCGTCGATCCGGCTCTCGACCGCGGTGACCGCCGCTCCGAGACCCAAGGGGTCCGCTGCGAGCAGGCTCGGATAGATCTGGATCGGCGGGTCGCCGGCTGCTGCTGACACGCCTGGCAAGGCTAGTGGTCGGTGCGGCGGAACATCGCGAGGAACATCGCGTCGGTGCCGTGGCGGTGCGGCCAGAGCTGGACCGTCGGCCCGGGGCCGAGGTCGGTCATGCCGGCCGGCATCAGCTCGCGGGCGTCGATGGGCGTGAGCGGCACCGGCGGGTCGGCCAGCAGCCGGGCGACGACGTCACGGGTCTCGCGCACGTGCGGCGAACAGGTCGCGTACGCGATGACCCCGCCGGGGCGCAGCAGCGTGACGGCCCGGCGCAGCAGCGCCTCCTGCAGCTCGGCGAGCGGCTCGACGTCGTCGACCGTGCGGCGCCAGCGCGCCTCCGGACGGCGACGCAGGGCCCCGAGCCCGGTGCACGGGGCGTCGAGCAGCACGCGGTCGGCGGAGCCGGGGCGGAACGGCGGGTGCAGCGCGTCACCGACGGCGACCGGCACGCCGGATCGCAGGACCAGGCGGGCGCGGGTCTCGTGCAGCTCCAGGCCGGTGACCTCGAGCCCGTTGGCGAGCATCAGGGCGCCCTTGCCGCCGGGCCCGGCCGTGAGGTCGAGCGTCACCGGTCCGGGGGCGTCGGCGCGGGACAGCGCGAGCGCGACGAGCTGGCTGCCCTCGTCCTGCACGGCGGCCCGGCCGTCGCGGATCTCGGGCAGGTCTCCGGGGTCGCCGCCGGGCAGCAGCACCGCGTGCGGTGACCACCGGCCCGGCTCGGCGGCGCCGTACTGCGCACGCGCCCGCTCCAGCAACTCCTCCTGGTCGACCTGCCTGGCCACCAGGTGCACCTGAGGCCGGGTGTCGTCGGCGTCGAGGGCCGCGGTCAGATCGCCGTCGTCGGTGCCGAGGGCGTCCGCGAAGGCGTCGACGATCCAGCGCGGGTGGCAGTGCACGACCGACAGATGGCCGTGCGGGTCGTCCGCGTACGCGGGAGCCGGCGGCTCGGGCTGCTCGCTGACCCGGCGCAGCACCGCGTTGGCGAAGCCGGCGGCGCGGGGCGAGACCCGGCGTACGAGGTCGACGGTCGTCGAGACCGCGGCGCGGGCCGGCACCCGGGTACGCCAGATCTGGTACGCGCCGAGCCGCAGCGCGTCGCGTACCGCGGGCTCGATGTCGCGCTTGGCGAACCGGTCGATCGACAGGTCCAGGCTGCCCTGCGCCCGCAGCGCGCCGTACGCCAGCTCGGTGGCAAACGCGCGGTCGCGCTGCGGCAGCCGCCGCTCGCGGAGCAGCTGCGGGAGCAGCAGGTTGGCGTACGCACCCTGCTCGCGTACGGCCACGAGCACGTCGAGCGCGAGCCGGCGGGCCGGGTCCACGGTCACCGAGGTCATACGAGCCGGTCGCCCGGCTCGAGCCGGAGGCCACGCAGCCAGGCGTCGGCCGCCATCGCCGGCTTGCCCTCCGGTTGCACGGTGACGAGCCGTACCGCGGTGGTGGCGGTGCCGACCAGCACCTGACCGGCTTCCAGGCGCAGCTCGCCGGGAGGCGTCCCCCACTCCTGGGTGGGATGCACGGGACCGACCTTGAGGCGCTTGTCGCGGAAGGTGGTCCAGGCCCCCGGGGCGGGCGTGGCGCCGCGAGCCAGCCGGTCGAGCACGACCGCCGGCTCGTGCCAGCGCAGCTGCACCAGCTCCGGGGTCAGCTTCGGCGCCATGGACACGCCCTCGGCCGGCTGGGGGCGGGCCTCGATCGTCCCGTCCTCGATGCCGTCGAGCGTGGCGACGAGCAGCCGCGCACCGGACTCGGACAGGCGCAGCAGCAGGTCACCGGAGGTGTCGCCGGCGCTGATCGGCTCCGTGACCATGCCGTAGTACGGCCCGGTGTCCATCCCCTCCTCGAGCTGGAAGGTGGTGGCACCGGTCATGTCGTCGCCGGCCATGATCGCGTGCTGCACGGGGGCGGCTCCGCGCCAGGCGGGCAGCAGCGAGAAGTGCAGGTTGACCCAGCCGTGGCGTGGGATGTCGAGCGCCGGCCGCGGCAGCAGGGAGCCGTACGCCACCACCGGGCAGCAGTCGGGAGCGAGCTCGGCGAGCTGCTCCAGGAACTCGGGCTCGCGCGGACGCTTCGGGGTGAGCACGTCGATCTCGGCCTCGAGGGCGAGCTGCTTGATCGGCGACGCCTGCAGCTTGCGCCCGCGTCCGGCGGGGGCGTCGGGACGGGTGAGGACGGCGACGACCTCGTGGCGCGGGCTGTCGAGCAGCGCCCGCAGGCTGGGCAGAGCGGCATCGGGGGTGCCGGCGAATACGAGGCGCACGTCAGCGCGCCCGGCCGAAGAGCGGGTGCGGGCTCTCCTTCACCACGGGTGCCGGTTCGCCGAACCAGTCGGCTTCGCGCAGGGCCGCCTTCGCCCGCTTGGCCGTGGCGGCGTCGAGCCGGTCGATGAAGATCACCCCGTCGAGATGGTCGGTCTCGTGCTGGACGGCGCGTGAGAGGTAGCCGCTGCCCTCGATGACGACCGGCTCGCCGTACATGTCCTGCCCCGCGGCGATGACCCGCTCCGGCCGCTTGAGCTCGAACGTCAGGCCGGGCAGCGACAGGCAACCCTCCTCGCCGTCCATGAGCTCCTCGGAGAAGGGCCCGAGCACGGGGTTGATGAGGTGCCCCGACTCCTCCCCCACGTCGTAGGTGAAGACGCGCAGCGAGACGCCGATCTGCGGGGCGGCGAGGCCGGACCCGGGAGCGTCCCGCATCGTGTCGGTCAGGTCCTTGACCAGGCGCCGCAGCTCCTTGTCGAAGGTCGTGACGGGCAGCGCGCTGGTACGCAGAACCGGGTCACCGAGCAGCCGGATGGATCGGACGGACACCCGGAGCAGCTTACGGATCTCCGGCGCGGACCCCGGTCGGCCTGCGACACCGTCAGGCGTCGCCCGGGCGACCGGAGGCGGTGGCGCTGGCTGGCCGCGCGGCTTGCGACACCGTCAGGCGTCGCCCGGGCGCCGGGAGGCAGTGGCGCTGCGCCGACCCGGGCGCCGCATCAGCCGATGTCGGCGGGATCAAGCCGGACGCGCACCACGGGCTGCCGCCGCCCGGAGCGCACCCGGGTGATCTCCTGCAGCGCGCCGGCCAGCGCCGCTCCCTGCTTGCGGGGCACCCGCACCAGCAGCCGGTCGACCCCTTCGCCGCGCGGCACCGGCCCGAGCACGTCGGCGTCCGGGAGCCGGCGGGCGAGGTCGAGCTCGCCGAGAAAGGCGTCCAGCTCGTCCGGGGCACCGTCGAGCGCGGCCATCCGGCTCACCGGCGGGAAGCCGAGCTCGGTACGGCCGGCGGCCTCCTCGGCGGCGTAACCCAGCGGGTCCCAGCGCACGAGCGCCTGGACGGGCCCGAGCGTCGCCGGGGCTCCCACGAGCAGGACCTGGCCGCCGTCACCCGCCGGCAGCGCGAGCGTGCCGGCCGCCATCCAGCGCCGGAGGGCGACTTCCCCGGCCCGCAGATCGGCGCGGCCGAGCAGCGCCCACGCGTCGAGCAGCAGCACCGCGCCGTAGCCCTTCGCCGGCAGCGGCTCGGCGCCCGGGGTCGCCACCACGAGCGCCGGGCCCTCCGCGACGGACGCCACCACATCGCCGCCGCCGGAACGCACCACGCTGACGCCTGGGAAGGCGCGGCCCAGCTCCTCCGCCGTACGCGCATGGCCGACCACGACCGCCCGGCGCTCGGTGGCCCCGCACTCGGGGCAGGCCAGATCGGGTGCGTACGCGAGCCCGCACCAGCCGCAGGACAGGTCACCCGCGTTCGACCGCTGACTCAAGGGGCCGTGGCAGGCCGGGCAGCGCGACGGGGTGCGGCAGCGGGCACACGCAAGAGCGGGGCGGTAGCCGCGCCGGGGCACCGACACCAGGGCGGGCAGGCCGGCGTCGAGCGCCCGCCGTACGACGCTGAACGCGAGCTCGGGCAGCCGGGCTGCGGCAGCCATCGGGTCACGGGCGAGCTGCTGCTCCGAGCCCGCCACCTCGACCCGGGCGGCCGCCTGGCGCACGTGCTGGCGGGTCGCGGTCAGCGGCCGGGCCCATCCCGCCTCGGTCAGCGCAAACGCCTCCACGCTCGGCGCAAGACCGCCGACGAGCGCGCCCGCCCCGGCCAGGTGGGCGCGCAGCACGAGCACGTCACGCATGTGCGCGTACGGCGCGAGCTGCTCGTCGTGCAGGTCGCTGCCGTCGTCCCAGATGGCCACCAGGCCGAGGTCGCGCACCGGCGCGTAGCCGGCCGCCCGCGTACCGACGACCACCCTGACCTGTCCGCGGCTGACGCGCAGGAACCGGCGGTAGCGCTCAGCGGGCCCGAGGTCGGCGGTGAGCTCGACGAACCGGTCGGCGCCGACGGCGAGCTCCAGGGCGGCGGCCACGCGGCTGCTGTCGCGCCCGTCGGGGACGACGACGACGACGCCGCGTCCGGACGAGGCGGTGGCCGCCGCTGCCGTCGCCAGCGCGGCCGGCCAGTCCGAGCCGGGCAGCGCCGCCCACACCGCCCGCGGCTTCTCCCCCGCCGCCAGGTGGGTCAGCAGCGCCGGCCCGTGGCCGTAGTGCGCCCATTCGCCGGGCGCGGGCGGCGGTAAAGGCGCGGGCGCCGGACCGCCGGGCTCCTTCTCCACCCGGGCGTGACGGGCGGGGACGGCGAGGCGCAGGACGTCCGACAGCGTGCCGGCCCACCGGTCGGCGACGGCACGGGCGAGCTGGGCGATCTCGGTGGACAGCACGGGCTCGCTGCCGGACAGGCTCTTGATCGGCTTGAGGTCGCCCGTGTAATCGGTGACCTCGGGCCGGGCCACGATGTAGCCGCTGATCAGCCGGCCGGCGAAGCCGATCCGGCAGCGCACCCCGGGCTGCGCGGCGGCGTCGAGCTCGGCCGGCACCGTGTAGTCGAAAAGGCGGTCCAGGTGCGGCACCTCGTGGTGCACGGCGACGGTCGCGATCCGCACGGACTCAGGTGGGTCGGCCACCGCTGCACGCGCCGACGGCGCCGGCTGCGAGGGACCCTGCACTGCTGCAGTGTTCCTCGCGGCCGACGCCGTCGGTGAGGCGTTCGGTGGTGCGTCGAATCGGGACGCGGGCTGGGTCAGCCCTTCACCGCGCGGGCCAGCGCGTCGGCGCGCGTCGTGCCCTCCCACGTGAAGTCGGCCTCGGTGCGGCCGAAGTGCCCGTAGGCGGCTGTCTGGCGGTAGATCGGGCGCAGCAGGTCGAGGTCACGCACGATCGCGGCCGGGCGCAGGTCGAAGACCGACAGCACCGCGTCCTGGATCTGCTCGTCCGGGACCTTGCCGGTGCCGAAGGTCTCGACGAAGGTGCCGACCGGGTGGGCCTTGCCGATCGCGTACGCGACCTGCACCTCGCACTTGCTGGCGAGGCCGGCGGCCACCACGTTCTTGGCGACCCAGCGCATCGCGTACGCAGCCGAACGGTCGACCTTGGACGGGTCCTTGCCGCTGAAGGCGCCGCCGCCGTGGCGGGCCATGCCGCCGTAGGTGTCGACGATGATCTTGCGGCCGGTCAGGCCGGCGTCGCCCATCGGGCCGCCGATCTCGAAGCGGCCCGTCGGGTTGACCAGCAGGCGGTAGCCCTCGGACGGCAGGTCCAGCGCGGCGAGCTCGGGGTCGACGACGTATTCGCGGACGTCGGGCGACAGCAGGGTGTCGAGGTCGATGTCGGCGGCGTGCTGCGAGCTGACGACGACGGTGTCGAGACGGGTGGGGCGGCCGTCCTCGTATCCGATGGTGACCTGGGTCTTGCCGTCGGGACGTAGGTAGCCGACCACGCCCTCCTTGCGGACGCCGGTGAGGCGGCGGGCCAGCCGGTGCGCGAGCGCGATCGGCAGCGGCATGAGCTCCGGGGTCTCGTCGCAGGCGAAGCCGAACATGAGGCCCTGGTCGCCGGCGCCCTGCCGGTCGAGGTCGTCGATCGAGGACTCGGCGCGCGACTCGTACGCGTCGTCGACGCCCTGGCGGATGTCCTTGGACTGCGCGCCGATCGACACGCTGACGCCGCAGGAGGCACCGTCGAAGCCCTTGGACGACGAGTCGTAACCGATGCCGAGCACGACGTCGCGTACGACGCTCGCGATGTCGACGTAAGTGGTGGTGTCGACCTCGCCGGCAACGTGGACCTGACCGGTCGTGATCATGGTCTCGACGGCGACCTTGCTGCTCGCGTCGCCCTTGAGCATGGCGTCGAGGATCGCGTCACTGATCTGGTCAGCGATCTTGTCCGGATGTCCTTCGGTGACGGACTCGGAGGTGAAAAGACGGCTGGCCACGAAGCCCCCAGTTGTGTGGGTGGGACGATCAGAAGACGAAGATTATTGGCACGCACGCTTACAGCGGGTGAGCCGACCTGATCAGGGTATCGGCCGTGCGGCGACACCGGGGCGAGAACATGCCGACAGTCACCCCGGTGATCGGGCTCAGCCGAGGCGCGCGACGATCTCGTCCCACAGCCGGTGGGCCAGCGCGTCCTTGGAGGCTTCCGGGATCTCGACATCGGCGCCGTCGGCCGCGAGCACCACGGCCGTGTTGGTGTCGACCTCGAAGCCGCGCCCGTCGCCGACCTCGTTGACGACCAGCAGGTCGCAGCCCTTGCGGGCGAGCTTCTCCCGGCCGTGCCGCAGCACGTCGTCGGTCTCGGCCGCGAAGCCCACGATGACCTGGCGCACGTCGGCGTCCACCCGCGCTGCCCGGCGGCGCACGACCTCGGCGAGCACGTCGGGATTGCGCGTCAGCTTCACCGGCTCGGGCTCGGCGCCCTCGACCTTCTTGATCTTCGTGACCTGCTGGGAGACGGGCCGGAAGTCGGCCACGGCGGCCGCCATGACCACCACGTCGGCGCCGGCGGCGGCCTCCAGCACCGCGTCGCCGAGCTCGACGGCCGTACGCACGCGCACCGTGGTGACCCCCGCGACCTCCGGCAGGTCGACGTTGGCGCTGACCAGGACGACGTCGGCGCCGCGGGCTGCCGCGGCGCGGGCGAGTGCGTATCCCTGCCGACCGCTCGAGCGGTTGCCGAGGAAGCGGACCGGGTCGAGCGGCTCACGGGTGCCGCCGGCGGACACGACGACGCGCCGGCCACGCAGGTCGAACGCGGCCGGGTCGCGCCCGGCGGTCCAGCCGCGGGCCAGCACGGAGCGGACGATCTGGGCGATCTCCACGGGATCGGGCAGCCGGCCCCGCCCGGTGTCCGCGCCGGTGAGACGTCCGCTCGCGGGCTCGATGACCAGGGCGCCGCGCTCGCGCAGGGTGGCGGCGTTTGCCCGGGTGGCGGGGTGCTCCCACATCTCGGTGTGCATCGCCGGAGCGAAGATGACCGGGCAGGTGGCGGTGAGCAACGTGCTGGTGAGCAGGTCGTCGGCGCGGCCGCTCACCGCGCGGGCCATGAGGTCCGCGGTCGCGGGGACGACGACGACGAGGTCGGCGGCGCGGCCGAGCTGGACGTGCGGCACCTCGTCGGCATCGGTCCACACGTCAGTGGCCACCGGGCGACCCGAGAGGGCCGCCCAGGTGGGCTCACCGATGAACTTCAGCGCCGCGGCAGTGGGGACCACCGTGACGGCGTGCCCCGACTCCGTGAGCCGGCGCAAGACCTCGACGGCCTTGTAGGCGGCGATCCCGCCGCTGACGCCGAGAACGATCTCCGGACGTACCGGCGCGGTCACCGGATCTCCCGCCCGAGCTCTAGCTACTGGGCGTCGGGGTCGGCGATCGGCTCCGCCGTCAGCAGGTTGGAGTTGATCTCGCGCATCGCGATCGAGAGCGGCTTCTCCTGCGGGGTGGTCTCGACCATCGGGCCGACGTACTCCAGCAGGCCCTCGCCGAGCTGCGAGTAGTAGGCGTTGATCTGGCGAGCGCGCTTCGACGCGTAGATGACCAGCCCGTACTTGGACTGGGTGATGGCGAGCAGCTCGTCGATCGGGGGGTTGGTGATGCCCAAGGGTGCGGCCGGGGTGCTACCCACGTCGGGGTACCTCCAGAGCTTGCGGAAAACGCGGAGCTGACCCGCCAGAAGTGGCGGAGCGGCGAGATCGACACCAGCAGCTCGTCGTGCGGCCGGGAGGGCCGGACGGAGTGCTGCTAGTCGAGCATCCAATTTACCAGCTGGTCGGCGACGGCATCGACGTCATCGTTGACCAGCTGCTTGTCGAACTCGGCGGCCTCGGCCAGCTCCAGCTTCGCCGTGGTCAGCCGCTGGGCGACCGCGTCGGGCGACTCGGTCGCGCGGCCGGTCAGCCGGCGGACCAGCTCGTCCCAGTCGGGCGGGGCGAGGAAGACCAACCGGGCGTCGGGCATGACCGACCGGACCTGCCGGGCGCCCTGCAGGTCGATCTCCAGCAGAGCGGGACGCCCTTCGGCCAAGGTGCGCAGCACCGGCTCGCGGGGCGTGCCGTAGCGGTGCGGCCCGTAGGTCGCGTACTCCAGCAGATCGCCGGCCGCGATCAGACCGTCGAAGCCGGCGTCGTCGAGGAAGTGGTAGTGCCGTCCGTCGATCTCCCCCGGCCGCGGCCGGCGGGTCGTGGCACTCACCGACACCCAGATCTGCGGGTGCCGACGACGCAGCGCGGCAACGACCGTGCCCTTGCCCACCCCTGAAGGTCCGGAGAGAACCGTCAGGCAGGACATGGCACCAGCGCGACCCGTGCTGCGTCATCGATCGACGCGACCGTCCCGGTGCCGCTCATGACAGACAGCGGCACCGGGAACGGGACGAGTGAGCGCGAGCTCAGCTCGCCGAGGACTCGAACTCGGCGATGAGCGCGGCGCGCTGCTTGGCACCCAGCCCGCGCACACGACGCGTCGGGCTGATGTCGAGCTTCTCCATGAGCTTGGTGGCGCGCACCTTGCCGACGCCCGGGAGGGCCTCGAGCACGGCGGAGACCTTCATCTTGCCGATGACCTCGCTGCCGTCGGCCTTGGCGAGGACGGACTCGAGGGTCTCGTCGGACTTCTTCAACTGCTCCTTGACTTCGGCGCGCGCCTTACGGGCTTGGGCGGCCTTCTCAAGTGCTGCTGAGCGCTGTTCGGGTGTCAACGGCGGCAAGGCCACGGCGTCGTTCGCCTCCTCGTGAGGAACGGTGCGTTCTGAAGGAACGATCTACGCGGAACGTACTGAAACCGCAGGCCCGGGTCCACTCTCACCCGCGCGGCGCGCCGTACGCACCCTGCGGAATCAGCTCCGGAGCGACGCGGCCAGGCCGGCAGCAGCCGCGCCCGGGTCGGCCGCACCCGTGATCGGACGGCCGATGACGAGCAGATCGGCGCCTGCTGCGAGGGCGGCTTCGGGGGTCGCGACGCGGCTCTGGTCCTGGGTCTGCGCGCCGGCCGGGCGGACCCCCGGGGTGATGAGCGTGATGCCGCTGCCGACCTCGGCGCGCACCTGTGCCACCTCCTGCGGGCTGCAGACCAGCGCCGTGGCGCCGGCCGCCACCGCCAAGGCGGCGAGGCGACGGGCCGCGTCGGCGGACGGGCCGGCCAGCCCGACGGCCGCGAGGTCGCTCTCGTTCATCGAGGTCAGCACCGTGATGGCCGTGATGGCCGCCTCAGGGGCCGCGTCCACCGCAGCACGCACCATGGCGCTGCCGCCGCTGGCGTGCACCGTCAAGAAGGTGGGGCGCAGATCGGCGACGGCCCGGGCCGCACCAGCCACCGTGTTCGGGATGTCGTGCAGCTTGAGGTCCAGGAACAGGCCCACCTCGTCGTGCACGCCCTCGCGTACGGCGTGCACGACGTCGGGGCCGTAGCGGCAGAAGAGCTCCAGCCCGACCTTGAGCACGGCGACGTGCGGGGCGACCGCCGTCGCCCAGCCGGCGGCGGTGGCGAGGTCCGGGGCGTCGAGCGCCACCGCGATCGGCGCCCGTGCGCCGGAGGCCGCGCTCACGCGAACTCCCGGCTGCGGGTGCGCCGTAACGGCACGTCGGCGGAGCGGTGGGCGGTGCCGATCACCTCGCGTACCGAGGTGAGGCCCTTGCGGTCGAGCTCGTCGGAGAGCTCGGCGACGATCCGCATCGGCGCACTCGGGTCACCGAAGACGGCCGTGCCCACCGAGACGGCCGAGGCGCCGGCGGCGAGGAAGGCTAGGGCGTCGGCCCCACTCCGCACGCCGCCCATCCCGAGGATGGGGACGTCGGGCAGCGCGGCGTGCACCTGGTAGACGCAGCGCAGCGCGACCGGCCGGATCGCGGGCCCGGACAGCCCGCCGGTGATGCCGGCGAGCAGCGGGCGCAGCGTGTCGGGGTCGATCGCCATCCCGAGCAGCGTGTTGATCAGCGACAGGCCGTCGGCGCCCGCCTCCACCACGGCCCGGGCGATCTCCACGATGTCCGTCACGTCGGGTGAGAGCTTGGCGAAGACCGGCAGGCTGGGCCGGCCCCGCAGCTCCTGGCGTACGGCGGCCACGACATCGGCGGCGGCCAGCGGGTTGCAGGCGAACACCTGACCGCGGTCGGCCACGTTGGGGCAGCTGATGTTGACCTCGATCAGGGAGACGCCCGGCGCGTCACGCAGCCGGCCCGCCAGCTCGGCGTACTCGTCGACGCTGCTGCCGGCGATGCTCACCACCGAGCGGGCGCCGCGGGCGGCGAGCCAGGGCAGGTCGTTCTCCAGGAAGGCGGTCATCCCGGGCCCCTGCAGGCCGACCGAGTTGAGCATGCCGCTCGGCGTCTCCGCCATCCGCGGGGTGGCACGGCCGAGCCGCGGGTCGCGCATGACCGACTTGCACACCACGGCGCCGAGGCTCGAGACGTCGAAGAACGCGGACAGCTCGCGACCGGCCGCCGCGCAGCCCGACGCGGTGAAGATCGGGTTGGGGAACGGGACGCCGGCCAGCTTGGTCGACAGGTCCGGCGCGGGCGCCGCCTCGGACGGGTCGCGGTCCGGATCGGGGTCGGCCTGGAGCTGCTGGCCGTCGTACACCTCGGTCATGAGGTCGCCCGCAGGCTCGGGGTGCCCGCAGCGCGGACCGCGGACGGCGGCGGCGGGACCGCCGGGGGCGGCGGCTTGCCGATCAGCTCGAAGGCGATCGCGTCACCGGGGAAGACGGGGCCGTCGGTGCAGGCCCGGATCATGCGTACGGGGGTGCCACCGGTCGCGCCGGCGCCGCGGCGGGGGCGTACCGGCAGTACGCAAGTCATGCACACCCCGATGCCGCAGGCCATGGCCTCCTCCACCGCGATGTACGACGGGATGCCGGCGGCCTTGGCGAGGTTGGCGATGGCCTCGAGCATCGCCATCGGGCCGCAGCCGTAGACGACGTCGTACGCGTCGAGCCGTGGGTCGAACGCAGCAGTGACCCGGCCGGTGACGCCCAGCGAGCCGTCCTCGGTGGCGATGACGCACTCGTTCGCGACGCGGCGGGCCTCGAGCACGCCGTACAGCCGGTCCTCGGTCGCCGCGCCCAGTGCAATCGTCACGTGGCAGCCGCGCTCGTGCAGTGCGGTGGCCAGCGAGTACAGCGGCGCCGATCCGTAGCCACCGCCGACCAGCAGCGCCCGCGGGCCGACGCCCGACTCGTCGGGGCGCGGCAGCGGGAACGGCCGGCCGAGCGGACCGATCACGTCGACCCGCTCCCCCGCCGTCCGTGAGGTGAGCCAGCGGGTGCCCTCACCCACCGGGGCGACGACGGCCTCGACGGTGGCGCCGGGCCCGATGCGGGCGATGGAGAACGAGCGGCGCAGCAGCAGGCCGGAGGCGGCCCCGCCGACGGCGAAGGCGATGAACTGGCCCGGCCGGGCTGCGGCGGCGATGGCCGGGGCGTGTACGGCGAGGCGGGTGTACGCCCCGTCACGCACCACCCGCAGCAGCTGGGCCTCCCGCAGCTGGATGGGGCCGCCCGGGTCAGTCACGGGAGGCTCCGGCCTGGATCACGGCCGCCCGGCTCGCCGCGAGCTCGGCATGCCATTGCTGCAGCGGCCGTACCCCGACGTCACCGCGCAGCAGCGACTCGATGCCCTGCACCGCGGCGGCCGCACCCGGCACCGTCGTCACGCAAGGGGTGCTGCTGGTGACGCAGGCGGCGCGGATCTCGTACCCGTCGATCCGCGGGCCGTTGCCGAACGGCGTGTTGATGACGAGATCGATGTCGCCGGAGAGGATGCGCGCGACGGCGTCGCCCGGCAGGCCCTCCGAGTGCTTCGGGACGATCGTGGCCGCGACCCCGTTGCGCCGCAGCACCTGGGCGGTGCCCTCGGTGGCCAGCACCTCGAAGCCGAGGTCGACCAGCCGCTTGACCGGGAAGACCATCGCCCGCTTGTCGCGGTTGGCCAGCGAGACGAAGACGCGGCCCTTGGTCGGCAGCGGTCCGTACGCGGCGGCCTGACTCTTGGCGTACGCGACGCCGAAGGCCGCGTCGATGCCCATCACCTCGCCGGTGGACTTCATCTCCGGGCCGAGCACGATGTCGACACCGGTGAAGCGGTTGAAGGGAAGCACCGCCTCCTTCACCGCGATGTGGCTGTCGAACGGCATGTCGGCACCGTCGCCCGAGGCGGGCAGCAGCCCCTCGGTGCGCAGCTCCGCGATGCTGGCGCCGAGCATGACGCGCGCCGCCGCCTTCGCCACCTGCACGCCGGTGGCCTTGGCGACGAACGGCACGGTGCGTGATGCCCGCGGGTTGGCCTCGAGGACGTAGAGCACGTCGGCCTGCAGCGCGTACTGCACGTTGACCAGCCCGCGCACGCCCACGCCGCGGGCGATGCCCTCGGTGGCGGCGCGGATGCGTATCAGGTCGGCCTCACCAAGGGTGATCGGCGGCAGGGCGCACGCCGAGTCGCCGGAGTGGATGCCGGCCTCCTCGATGTGCTCCATGACGCCGGCCAGGTAGAGGTCGGTGCCGTCGTAGATCGCGTCGACGTCGACCTCGATCGCGTCGTCGAGGAAGCGGTCGATGAGCACCGGATGCTCGGTGCTGGCGGAGGTCGCCCGGCTGACGTAGGACTCGAGCGACTGCTCGTCGTAGACGATCTCCATGCCGCGGCCGCCGAGCACGTAGCTCGGGCGCACCAGCACCGGGTAGCCGATCTCGGCCGCGACCGCGCGGGCCTCGTCGAAGGAGAAGGCGGTGCCGAAACGCGGCGCGGTGAGCCCGGCGGCCTCGAGCACCCGGCCGAACTCGCCGCGGTCCTCCGCCAGGTCGATCGCCGCGGGCGTGGTGCCGACGATCGGCACGCCGGCCGCCTCCAGCGCGGCGGCGAGCCCGAGCGGGGTCTGCCCGCCGAACTGCACGACCACCCCGGCGAGCGGTCCGGCCGCCTCCTCGGCGGCGACCACCTCGAGCACGTCCTCGACGGTCAGCGGCTCGAAGTACAGCCGGTCGCTGGTGTCGTAGTCGGTCGAGACGGTCTCCGGGTTGCAGTTGACCATGATCGTCTCGAAGCCGGCGGCGGACAGCGCGAAGGCGGCGTGACAGCAGGCGTAGTCGAACTCGATGCCCTGGCCGATCCGGTTGGGGCCGCTGCCGAGGACGATCACCGCCGGACGCTCACGCGGCTCGACCTCGCTCTCCTCGTCGTACGAGCTGTAGTGGTACGGCGTGTGGGCGCGGAACTCGGCGGCGCAGGTGTCGACCGTCTTGTAGACCGGCCGCATGCCGAGCTCGTGACGCCAGGCGCGCGCCTCGACCTCGGTGCGCCCGGTGATCGCGGCGACCTGGCGGTCGGAGAAGCCGTGCCGCTTGGCCTCGCGCAGCACGTCGACGTCGTCCGGGGCGGCGGCGAGCGCGTCCTTCAGCTCGATGAGCAGCACGATCTGGTCGAGGAACCACGGGTCGTAGTGGCTGGCCTCGTGGATCTCCTCGACCGTCGCGCCCTCACGCAGTGCGCGCTCGACCGTGTAGAGCCGGCCCTCGTGCGGCACCTTCACGGCCTCGATGGCGGGCACGCCCGGGTGCGGCAGCTTCTCGTCCGGCACCGTCCAGAAGCCGGCCGCGGTGGTCTCGAGCGAGCGCAGCGCCTTGTTCAGCGCCTCGCCGAAGTTGCGGCCGATGGCCATCGCCTCGCCGACGCTCTTCATGTGCGTGGTGAGCACCTGGTCGGCGCCGGGGAACTTCTCGAACGCGAACCGCGGCACCTTCACGACGACGTAGTCCAGCGTCGGCTCGAAGGCGGCGGGCGTGACGCGGGTGATGTCGTTGGAGATCTCGTCCAGCGTGTAACCGAGGGCGAGCTTCGCGCTGATCTTGGCGATCGGGAAGCCGGTGGCCTTGGACGCGAGCGCCGAGCTGCGCGAGACCCGCGGGTTCATCTCGATGACGACCAGGCGGCCGTTCGTCGGCTCGACCGCGAACTGGATGTTGCAGCCGCCGGCATCGACACCGACCGCCCGCATGATGGCGATGGAGACGTCACGCATCCGCTGGTACTCGCGGTCGGTGAGGGTCATCGCCGGGGCGACGGTGACGCTGTCGCCGGTGTGGACGCCCATCGGGTCGACGTTCTCGATCGAGCAGATGACCACGACGTTGTCGGCGCGGTCACGCATGAGCTCGAGCTCGTACTCCTTCCAGCCGAGGATGCTCTCCTCGAGCAGCACCTGCGACTGCGGGCTCGCGAGCAGGCCGGCGCCGGCGATGGTGTGCAGCTCCGCCTCGTCGTACGCGATGCCGCCGCCCTTGCCGCCGAGCGTGTAGCTCGGGCGCACCACGATCGGGTAGCCCAGCTCGGCCGCGGCCGCGAGGCACTCGTCCATCGTGTACGCGATCAGCGACTTCGCGCTCTCGGCGGCGAGCTCCGCCGGCAGGCCGGCGACGATCTGCTTGAAGCGCTGCCGGTCCTCCCCCGCCCGGATGGCCTCGATGTCGGCGCCGAGCAGCCGTACGCCGAACTCCTCGAGCACGCCCGTGTCGGCGAGGGCCACGGCGGTGTTCAGCGCGGTCTGCCCGCCGAGGGTCGCGAGCAGCGCGTCGGGACGCTCCTGGGCGATGATCTGGCGGACCACCTCGGGCGTGATCGGCTCGATGTAGGTCGCGTCGGCGATCTCCGGGTCGGTCATGATCGACGCCGGGTTGCTGTTGACCAGGATGACCCGCAGGCCCTCCTCGCGCAGCACCCGGCAGGCCTGGGTGCCGGAGTAGTCGAACTCGGCCGCCTGCCCGATGACGATCGGGCCGGACCCGATCACGAGGACGCTCTGCACACCTTCGATGCGGCTCACTTGGCACCCTTCATGAGCTCGACGAACGAGTCGAACAGGCCGTCGGCGTCGTGCGGGCCGGCCGCCGCCTCGGGGTGGTACTGCACCGAGAAGGCCGGGCGGTCGAGCAGCCGCAGGCCCTCGACGACCCCGTCGTTCAGCGCGACGTGGCTGACCTCGACCCGCCCGTACGGGGTGTCGGTGGCGCCGCCGGTCGGGGCGTCGACCGCGAACCCGTGGTTGTGGCTCGTGACCGCCACACGCCCGGTCGCGCGGTCCTGCACCGGCTGGTTTATGCCGCGGTGGCCGTAGCGCAGCTTGTACGTACCGAAGTCGAGCGCCCGGCCGAGCACCTGGTTGCCGAAGCAGATGCCGAACAGCGGCACCCCGGCGTCGAGCACCCCGCGGGCCGCGGCGACCGCGTAGTCAGCGGTGGCCGGGTCGCCCGGGCCGTTGGACATGAAGACCCCGTCGGGGCCGGCGGCGAGCAGCTCGGCGGCGGTGGCGGTGGCCGGGTGGACGGTGACCTCGATGCCGCGGGCGGCCATGCGGGCCGGGGTGCGCCACTTGATGCCGAGGTCGAGCGCCGCGACCCGGAAGCGCACCGGACCGTCGGGAGACACGGTGTACGGCTCCGGCGTGCTGACCTCGGGGGCGAGGTCGGCGCCGATCATCTCGGCGCTCGCGAGGATCCGGTCGAGCAGACCGTCGGCGGCATCGCGCGGGGCGATGGCGCAGCGCATGGCACCACGCTCGCGCAGGTGGCGGGTGAGGGCGCGGGTGTCGATGCCCCTGATCCCGACGATGCCTTGCTCGGCCAGCTCCTCGTCCAGCGAACGGGTGGCGCGCCAGTTGCTCGCCCGGCGCGCGGGGTCGCGCACCACGTAGCCGGCGACCCACATCCGGCGGCTCTCGGCGTCCTCGTCGTTGACGCCGGTGTTGCCGATGTGCGGCGCGGTCTGCACCACGATCTGGCGGGCGTAGCTGGGGTCGGTGAGCGTCTCCTGGTAGCCGGTCATGCCGGTGGCGAAGACGGCCTCGCCGAACGTCTCCCCGACGGCGCCGTAGCTACGGCCCGCGAAGGCCCGGCCGTCCTCGAGCATCAGGACGGCGCCCTGGCCGGTCGGCGCGCTCACACGGTCCTCCACTGCATCTCTTCTCCCATGGCCGCTTGGTGGTCGGCGGTCGTGTCCATCAGCCCGCGCACGGCGGCGAGCACCTCCCCGTACCGGGAGGCCTGCCCGCGGAAGCCGCTCTCGTACGCCTTGTCGCCGGCCTCCCACGAGAAAACCAGCAGCCCGGTGCCGGGCATCACCTTCGTCGCGAACCGCTCGTCGATCCGCACCCCGCGCAGCGCCGAGGTCGGCAGCCACAGCCCGGGCAGGTCGACGCCGATGCAGGTCACCCGCAGCTCACCGCCCTGCCGGCTGCCGAGCACCCCGGAGATGCCGCCGTCGCGCCAGCCGCCGGGCGTCGTCGTCCCGAGCGCCACGCCGGGCATCGGGGGCACGACGGGGACGGGCAGCGGCTGCGGCGGAGCCGCGAGGCCGGGCAGGGCCGCGCGCCGCATCCGGCGCCGGGTGGTGACGACGGTCAAGGTGACGACGGCGACTAGCGCGACCAGGCAGAGCAGCGTCAGCAGCAGGTGGTCGCCGAGCCGGGTGGCGGGGTGATCGGCGGCGAGGACCGCGTTGTGCAGGCCCATCAGGCGGGCTGCCCTTCGAGGGCGGGCCTGCCGTCGAGGACCGTCGGTCGGCCGCGCAAGAAGGTGGCGACGACGCTGACCGGGATCTCCCGGCCGGCGTACGGCGTGTTACGGCTGCGGGAGGCCAGCGCCCGGGGGTCGACGGTCCAGCTGGTCGCCGGGTCGACGAGCGTCAGGTTGGCCGGGGCACCGACGTCGAGCGGTCTGCCCTGGTCACGCAGCCGGCCGATCTCGGCGGGCGCGTACGCCATCCGCTGGGCGGCGAGCTCCCACGTGAAGCGCTCGCCGAGGGCCAGCATGACGACGCCGAGCGCCGTCTCCAGGCCGAGCATGCCGGGGCGGGCGGCGGCCCACTCGCACTCCTTGTCCTGCAGGGCGTGCGGCGCGTGGTCGGTGGCGACGGCGTCGATGGTGCCGTCGATCAGCGCCTCGCGCAGGGCGGTGACGTCGTCGGCCGTCCGCAGCGGCGGGTTGACCTTGTACACCGGGTCGTAGCCGCAGGCGAAGTCGTCGGTGAGCAGCAGGTGGTGCGGGGTGACCTCGGCCGTGACCCGCCAGCCCTTCGCCTTGGCCCAGCGCAGGATCTCGACCGAGCCGGCCGTCGACACGTGGCAGACGTGCAGCCGGCTGCCGACATGTCCGGTCAGCAGCACGTCACGGGCGATGATCGACTCCTCGGCGACGGCCGGCCAGCCGGTCAGCCCGAGCCGGGCGGAGATGACGCCCTCGTTGAGCTGCGCACCGACGGTGAGCCGCGGCTCCTCGGCGTGCTGCGCGACCACCCCGTCGAAGGCCTTCACGTATTCGAGGGCGCGCCGCATCAGCACCGGGTCGCTCACGCACATGCCGTCGTCGGAGAAGACGCGTACCCGCGCCGCGGAGTCGGCCATCGCGCCGAGCTCGGCGAGGTGCTCGCCCTTGAGGCCGGAGGTGACCGCACCGACGGGCGCGACGTCGCACCAGCCGGCCTCGCGCCCGAGCCGCCAGACCTGCTCGACGACGCCGGCGGTGTCGGCGACCGGGTCGGTGTTGGCCATCGCGTGCACCGCGGTGAACCCGCCGAGGGCGGCGGCCCGCGTACCCGATTCGACCGTCTCGGCGTCCTCGCGGCCCGGCTCGCGCAGGTGGGTGTGCAGGTCGACGAAGCCCGGAAGCGCCACCAGGCCGTCGGCGTCGATCACCCGGGCGCCGGCCGCCGAGAGGCCCGTGCCGATCTCGCGGATCCGGCCGTCGGCGAGCAGCAGATCCGTCCTGTCGCCTCCGACGAGCGACGCTCCGCGCACCAGCACTGCCTCGGACCCGGGCTCGGACACGCTCATACCTCCACCGCAGGGTTGGGAGACGACTGGGGGTTCAGGGACGTCTGGCTCGGCGGGCTGCCGTCGGCGGCGCCCCCCAGCAGCAGGTACAGGACGGCCATCCGCACGCTCACGCCGTTGGCCACCTGCTCGACGATGGTCGAGCGCAGGTCGTCGGCCACCTCGGAGGAGATCTCCATCCCGCGCACCATCGGGCCGGGGTGCATGACGATGGCGTGGTCCGGCAGGCAGCCCATCCGCGCGACGTCGAGGCCGAAGCGGCGGCTGTACTCCCGCTCGGTCGGGAAGTACGACGCGCTCATCCGCTCGCGCTGCACCCGCAGCATCATCACGACGTCACTCTTGGGCAGCGCCGAGTCGAGGTCGTACGAGACCTCCGCCGGCCACGCCTCGACCCCGACCGGGAAGAGCGTCGGCGGGGCGACGAGCGTGACGTGGGCGCCGAGCGTCGACAGCAGCAGCACGTTGGAGCGGGCGACCCGGCTGTGCAGAACGTCGCCGACGATGGTGACGTTGAGCCCCTCGAGGCGGCCGAGCCGGCGGCGCATGGTGAACGCGTCGAGCAGCGCCTGGGTGGGGTGCTCGTGGGTGCCGTCACCGGCGTTGATGACGCTGCCCCGGATCCACCCGGCCAGCCGGTGCGGGGCACCGGAGGCGCCGTGCCGGCAGATGACGCCGTCGGCGCCCATGGCCTCGAGGGTGAGCGCGGTGTCCTTGAGGCTCTCGCCCTTGGAGACGCTCGAGCCCTTGGCGGCGAAGTTGATCACGTCGGCGGACAGCCGCTTGGCGGCCACCTCGAAGCTGGTACGCGTGCGGGTCGAGTCCTCGAAGAAGAGGTTGACGACCGTACGGCCGCGCAGCGTCGGCAGCTTCTTCACGGTGCGGTCACCGAGGCGGGCGAGCTCCTCGGCGGTGTCGAGGATGAGGACCGCTTCGTCGCGGGTGAGGTCGCCGGCCGACAGCAGGTGACGGTCCATGTCAGGCCTCGCCCGGGTCGTCGGCGGCGTCGGGCGCGCTCACGGGTTCGACCGCTTCCGTGCCCGGCAGGATCAGGACGCCGTTGCGTCCGTCGACCTCCTCGAGCAGCACCCGGACGCTCTGGCCGTGGCTGGTCGGCAGGTTCTTGCCGACGTAATCGGCCCGGATCGGCAGCTCGCGGTGGCCCCGGTCGACGAGGACGGCGAGCTGGACGGCGCGCGGCCGGCCGAGGTCGGAGAGCGCGTCGAGTGCGGCCCGCACGGTGCGCCCGGAGTAGAGGACGTCGTCGACCAGCACGACGAGCCGGCCGTCGACGCTGCACGGCAGGTCGGTGCGCCCCAGCGGACGGACCTTGCCGAGGCGCAGGTCGTCGCGGTACATGGTGGTGTCGAGCGATCCGACCGGGACGTTCAGGCCCTCGAAGTCGGCGAGCTTGGCGGCGATCCGGTGGGCGAGCGCGACCCCGCGGGTCGGGATGCCGAGCAGCAGGAGGTCACGTCCGCCGGACGTGTGCTCGAGCATCTGGTGGGTGATGCGCGCGAGAGTGCGACTGACATCGGCCTCGGAGAGCACCTCGACGCCGGCGTCGGCGGAGGTGGCGCCGGCAACAGGGTCACCGGCAGGGACATCGCGAGCAGCGGCAGGGGCCGTCATGACGGCATCAGGCTCTCGCCCTCCTTCCCCGCCTCACTGGACGGGTCGTTAAAGGTGGACGGGCCCGACGCTACCAGTCGGCGCCTGTCCCTCCGGGCTGTGACGCGGCCCCGCGCGACGCCCCAGGAATGTCACGGAAAGTGGTGCAAGTTCAAGATCCCGATGCCAGGATCGGACTCCTTGCGTGATGGAGAGCCCGAAGCGCTTTCGGAGCTTGCTTGATCGCAGCACCAAAGCGTTACACTCTGTCACTGCATCACTGTCGGTGGATTCCTGCGTTACGGGTATTCCACCGATGTTCCGTAGCCTCACCCCATCGCTCAGCCACCCCGTTCGAACGGAGTACTGCATGTCCGACTACGCCAAGGCGCTGGGGTCCCGGCTGCGGGCGATCCGCACCCAGCAGGGCCTGTCGCTGCACGGCGTCGAGGAGAAGTCGGAAGGCCGCTGGAAGGCGGTCGTCGTGGGCTCGTACGAGCGCGGTGACCGTGCCGTCACCGTGCAGCGGCTCTCCGAACTCGCCGAGTTCTACGGCGTGCCGGTCAACGAGCTGCTGCCCGAGCGCGAGGCGATCATCGCCCTCGAGCAGTCCCCGCGCATCATCCTCGACCTCGAGAAGCTGCAGGCCGTCCCGCGTGACCAGGGCGCACCCCTGCTCCGCTACGCGGCGACCATCCAGAGCCAGCGCGGCGACTACAACGGCCGCGTGCTCTCGATCCGCCACGAGGACCTGCGCTCGCTCGCCGTCATCTACGACGAGAACCCCACGACGCTCACCGAGCAGCTCATCAGCTGGGGCGTGCTGTCGCCCGAGGCCCGGCGCGCCGTCGAGGCCGTCTGATCCTCACGCTCCCGGCCATGCCGGGAGCGTGGATGTGGCCCCTGATCCGCGGATCAGGGGCCACATTTGCGTCTGCCGTCAGCCCTGGTCGGCGGTCCGCTCCAGCGTCACCCGGGAGAGCACGCCGTTCACGAACGCGGCCGACTCCTCGGTTGACAGCCGCCCGGCCAGGTCGACGGCTTCGCTGACGGCGACACCCGACGGCACGTCGGGGCAGTGCAGCAGCTCGTACGCACCGAGGCGCAGCACGTTGCGATCGACCGCGGGCATCCGCTCCAGCGTCCAGCTCTCCGAGAGCCGGGCCAGCAGCCGGTCGAGCTCCGGCAGATGCGCGGCGACGCCCTCCACCAGCGAGACCGCGTACTCCGGCACCGGCGGGTCGGACTGCTGCTGACGGATCTGCAGCGTGCTGACGGCGTCGAGGCTCATGAGGTCGGCCTCGTACAGGATGTCGAGGGCCCGCTTGCGCGCCTTGCTCCGGGCCGAGTACGACCCGGTCTCGCGTTCGGCGCGCGGCACCGAGCCGGCGGGTGTCAGTTCGAACGCCCGAGGTAGCGCCCGTCGCGCGTGTCGACCTTGATCTTCTCGCCCTGGGTCACGAAGAGCGGCACCTGCACGCTGGCGCCGGTCTCGAGCGTGGCCGGCTTGGTGCCGCCGCTCGAGCGGTCGCCCTGCAGGCCCGGCTCGGTGTAGCTGATCGTCAGCTCGACCGAGGCGGGGAGCTCGACGTAGAGCGGCGACTCGTCGTGGGTGGCGACGGTGGCGTTGGTGTTCTCCAGCATGTAGTCGGCGGCGGAGCCGACCACCTCGGCGGGAACCGGCAGCTGGTCGTAGGACACGATGTCCATGAAGATGAAGTCGTCGCCCTCGCGGTAGAGGTAGGTCATCTCCCGCCGGTCGACGGTGGCGATCTCGACCTTCACACCGGCGTTGAACGTGCGGTCGACGACCTTGCCGGTGGTGACGTTCTTCAGGGTGGTGCGCACGAACGCCCCGCCCTTGCCGGGCTTGACGTGCTGGAACTCGACGACGCTCCAGAGCCCGCCGTCCAGGTCGAGCGTCATGCCGTTCTTGAGGTCGTTGGTCGAGGGCACGGGAAATCCTTTGACAGCCAGAGACGGGAGCCGGGCCGGCCGCGTGTGACTACCTCCGAGCGGGGGCAGATGGGCCGGCCCCGAAAAGCCGGTCCCACTCTACGTGGGGGCCCGCTGCCGCCGGCATCCAGGTGGTCGGCGGCGGGGGCCGGACGCCGGCCCCATGACCCATTCGCAGTAAGGCGGACAGGGCCGGCCACGGGCAACGGTGCACCCGACTGGCGCCTCCAGCTGTCCCGGCAAACGCTCGATGCCGTAGAGGTGCGCATCGACGACTCCGCCACGGCAACGCTGGTGGACCTGCCCAGCACCGATGCGGACTTCAGCCTGCTGGTCCGGCCGGACGGCACCGTCGTCGGCGCCAGTCGCACGGTGACGGACGTACTGGGCTGGGATCTCGGGCCACGCCGGCTGTGGTCGGAGATCGTCGCCGAGGCCGACCGGTTCGCCGTCGAGGCGCTGCTCCGGCAGACCGTCGGCGGGGGCAGTGCACGGATGACGCTGCAGCTCCCGACGTCCCGGGGCGCGATCTGGGTCGACGCCGCCGCGAAGCTCGTCGACGCCGAGGCCGCGCACATCCTCATCACGGCCCGCGACGTCAGCCACGACTGGGAGGCGACGACCCAGCTCGCCGCTGCCGAGCTGCAGTGGCGGGTCGCCTTCGAGCACTCCCCCATCGGCGGCGCGCTGCTCGACCGCAGCGGGAGCATCCTCGTCGTCAACGAGGCACTGCTCGAGATGACCGGCTGGCAGGCACACCAGCTGACCCGCATGCGGGTGCACGACATCGTCGGTCCGGACGGGTCGTCGAGCTGGCTGGACTGGTGGGATGCCCTGCTGCGCACCGGCGAGGCGCAGACCGACCGGGCGCTGCACTCCGCCTCGGGTGACCGCCTGTACGGACGCATCACCGCAGCCACCCTCAGCGCAGCGACGCTCACGTCGCCCGGCTGGGACACCCGGGTCGTGCTGCAGGTCGAGGACATCACCAGCCGCCGCGAGGCCGAGCTGGAACTCGCCAACCGCGCCCTCAACGACGCGCTCACCGGAGCGCCGAACCGCTTCCTGACCCGGCAGTGGCTGGTCAGCGCGCTGGAGGAGAACCCCGGCCGCGGAGTCGGGGTGCTCTACTGCGACCTCGACCGCTTCAAGATCATCAACGACAGCCTCGGGCACGGCGCGGGCGACGCCCTGCTGGTGCAGGTCGTCGACCGGCTGCGTGACGTGCTCCGGCCGGAGGATCTGCTCGGCCGGGTCGGCGGTGACGAGTTCGTCGCCGTCCTCGAGGACGTGAGCACACCGGCCGAGCTGGCCGAGATCGCCCAGCGCCTCTCGCAGGCACTCGTCCAGCCGTTCGACCTCGAGGGCCACCTGCACGCCGTCAGCCTCAGCCTCGGCGGCACGATCGGCGACGACTCCGACACGGCCGACGAGGTCCTCATGCGCGCCGACATGGCACTGCTGCGCGCGAAGCGTCTGGGCCGTTCGCGTTACGTCGCCTTCGATCCGGCGGAGGACCACGTCGCGACCAAGGCCGACCTGCGCCTGGAGCAACAGCTGCGGCTGTCCTTGGACGCCGGTGAGATCCGCGCCTTCTACCAGCCGATCGTCAGCCTCGGTGACACGCTGACCGTGGGCCACGAGGCACTCATGCGCTGGCAGCACCCCGAGCACGGGCTGCTCCCCCCGGCCCGGTTCCTCGAGCTGGCCGAGACGAGCGGGCTCATCCGCCCGCTGGGCTGGTGGATGCTCGACCAGGCGTGCGCCGACGCGATCACCGCCCCGGGTCTCGGCTGGATCGCGGTCAACGCCTCCGCCGTGCAGCTGAGCGGGCCGGGAGTGGCCGCCGCCGTCCACCGGGCGCTCGAGACATCGGGGCTGGACCCCATGCGGCTGCACCTGGAGATCACCGAGACGGCTCTGCTGCGGGCCACCGAGACGCTGGGTCAGGAGCTGCACGAGCTGCGCGCGTCAGGCGTCAAGATCGCCCTCGACGACTTCGGCACCGGTTACTCGTCGCTCAGCCTGCTGCGCCGCTTCCCGGTCGACATCCTCAAGATCGACCGGTCGTTCGTTCATCCGCTGCTGGCCGACCGCGGCGCGTTCGCGATCGTCAAGGCGATGCTCGCCATGTGCGCCGACATGGGCATCACCACGGTCGCCGAAGGCATCGAGACCGAGCAGCAACGCGACGCCCTGTACGCCCTCGGCTGCACGCACGGTCAGGGTTACCTCTTCGGGCACGCCGCGCCCACCGTCGCCGGCGTCTGCCCGACCACCGTCCGGCCGACCGTGGCGCGGCCGCGGACGTCGTTCCCCACCCCGCTCCCCGTTCGGAAGGCAGCGCTGTCATGAACCGCCACCTCAACGTCGACAGTCTGGCCGCTCACGAGGTCATCCGGCCCGCGGCCATCCTGTCCGAGACCAACGCGAAGCTCATCCTGCAGGGCCTCAGCGGCAACGACGTGCAGCGTGGAGGTCTGTGGTGGACGCGGGTGGGCAGCTGGCGTCGGTACGCGACCCCGTGGGCCCCCGGCTCCCGCGAGCCCGGTGCGGCGTTGCACCTCGGGACCATCAGCTGCGTCTACGACAGCCCGACCCGGTACTGCGTCACCGTCTTCCGGGTCTCGATGACCGCGGCCGGGCTGGCCCAGGGCTGGACCACCACCAGCCTGTGCGACGAGGCGTTCGCCCATGCCGGCATCACCCTCGCCGAGTGTCCCCGCGCCACCCTCGCCCCGCCGCCGCGGCCGTTCACCATGCTGGCGCGCGACACCGACGTCAGGGTGCCGGACCTGACCGCGAACGACCCGCGATGACCGGGTCGGCGGTCAGCGGGAGCGTGCGGCGATCGCGTGCAGGGCGAGCAGGTAGGAGTCGGCGCCGAGGCCGGTGATCGTGCCGGTCACCACCGCCGACAGCACCGAGTGGTGCCGGAACTCCTCACGGGCCGCCACCTGCGACATGTGCACCTCGATGAGCGGCGCCGGGTGGCCGACGCAGGCGTCGCGCAGCGCATAGGAGTAGTGCGTCCAGGCGCCGGCGTTCAGCACGACCGGCAGCTCGGCGTCGGTGGCCTCGTGCATCCAGCGGATCAGCTCCGCCTCGTCGGCGGTCTGGCGCATGTCGATCTCGAGCCCCAGCCCCTCCGCGGTCTCGCGGCAGGCGTCCACCAGGTCGGCGTACGTGGCGGACCCGTAGACCGCCGGCTCACGCTTGCCGAGCCGGTCGAGGTTCGGTCCGGACAGGACCAGCACCTTCACGCGGCAACCTCGCTGTAGGCGGCCACGAGCAGACCGGGATCGGGGTCGTCCAGGATGCGCGGCGACGCGAGCGCGTCGAGCACGACGAAGCGCAGCCGCTTGGCCCGGGCCTTCTTGTCGATCTTCATGGCGTCGGCCAGCTCCGGCCAGCGCTCGGCCGGGTACGAGACCGGCAGGCCGATGCGTGACAGCAGCTCCTTGTGCCGGTCGGCGGTGGCGTCGTCCAGCCCGGCGGCCAGCCGCGAGAGCGCGCCCGCGAAGACCATGCCGACCGAGATGGCGGCGCCGTGGCGCCACTTGTAGCGCTCGGCGCGTTCGATCGCGTGGCCCAGTGTGTGGCCGTAGTTGAGGATCTCGCGCCGGCCGGACTCCTTGGCGTCGGCGCTGACCACCTCCGCCTTCACCGCGATCGAGCGCTCGATGAGCTCGCGCAGGTGCACGCGTCCGGTCGGGTCGGCCTCGAGCAGGTCGAGGATCACCGGGTCGGCGATCAGCCCGGTCTTGACCACCTCGGCGAGCCCGGCCGTGAAGTCGTGCGGCGGCAGGGAATCCAGCGTGGCCAGGTCGCACAGCACCGCACTCGGCTGGTGGAACGCGCCGACCAGGTTCTTGCCGGCGTCGGTGTTGATGCCGGTCTTGCCGCCCACCGCCGCGTCGACCATGCCGAGCAGCGTGGTCGGTACCTGCACGACGCGTACCCCGCGCAGCCAGGTCGCGGCGACGAAGCCGGCGAGGTCGGTGACGGTGCCGCCGCCGAGCCCGATGACCAGGTCGTCGCGGGTGAAGCCGACCTGTCCGAGCACCGACCAGGCGTACTCGGCGACCTGCAGAGCCTTGGCGTCTTCGCCGTCCGGCACCTCGATCAGGTGCACCTCGACGCCGGACGCCGACGACATCAGCTCGTCGCGGACCGCGTCGGCGGTGACGCGCAACGCCCGGGGGTGCAGCAGGGCGACGCGGGTCGCGGCCTGCACCGTCTCCACCAGCTCGCCGAGCAGGTTGCTGCCGATCTGGACGACGTACTCCGGCTCGCCCGCCGGGTGCACGCTGATCCGTGTCACGGGGGTCGGGGTCACGGGGGTCGGGGTCACGGGGGTCGGGGTCACGGGGGTCAGCTCAGCCACGCGATCACCTCGTCTGCCAGGTCTTCCGGGGTGCGGGTCGACGTGTCGAGCGTGAGGCCCGCGACCTCGTCGTAGAGCGGTGCGCGCTCGCGGAGCGTCGCCGACATGCGGGCGCGCGGCGCCTCGACGAGGAGCGGCCGGTCGCGGGCGAGGCCCACCCGCTTCACGGCGGCATTGAGGTCGACGGTCAGCCCCACCACCCGGTGGTCGTGCAGGTCGGCGCGGGTGTCGGGATCGAGTACGGCGCCGCCTCCGAACGAGACGACCGCACCGTCCCCCTCACGGAGCACGTCCTGCACCATGGTCCGCTCCAGCGCGCGGAACGCCTCCTCCCCGTCCTCGAGGAAGATGTCGCTGACCGTCTTGCCGGCCCGCTCGGCGATCAGCTCGTCCGTGTCGAGGAACTGACGTCCCAGCCGGGCGGCCACCACCTCGCCGAGCGTGGTCTTGCCGGCGCCCGGGGGGCCGACGATCACGACCACCGGCGGGTTCGTGCCAATGCTGTCATTCATGCGGCGCCTCCGGACTCGTCACATCCGGCGCCTCCGGCACCAACCCGGCGATGGCCTTCAGGTAGCTCTCGCTGTTGCGCCGGGTCTCGCCCACCGAGTCGCCGCCGAACTTCTCCAGCGCCGCATCGGCGAGCACGAGCGCGACCATCGCCTCGGCCACCACACCCGCGGCGGGCACGGCGCAGACGTCGGAACGCTGATTGATCGCGACGGCGTCCTCACCGGTCGCGACGTCGACGGTGCGCAGCGCCCGGGGCACGGTCGAGATCGGCTTCATCGCGGCGCGTACGCGCAGCACCTCGCCCGTCGACATGCCGCCCTCGGTGCCGCCCGCCCGGCCGGTCACGCGGCGGACCTGGCCGTCCGGTCCGCGCACGATCTCGTCGTGGGCCGCCGACCCCCGGCGGCGTGCGGTGAGGAACCCGTCGCCCACCTCGACGCCCTTGATGGCCTGGATGCCCATGAGGGCTGCGGCGAGCCGGGCGTCGAGCCGGCGGTCGCCCATCACGTGGCTGCCGAGCCCCGGCGGGAGCCCGTACGCGAGCACCTCCACGACCCCGCCGAGCGTGTCGCCCTCGCGCTTGGCCGTGTCGATCTCGGCGATCATCGCGGCGGACGTCTCCGGGTCGGCGCAGCGGGCCGGGTCGGCGTCGATGCGCGCGAGCTCGTCGGGCCCGGGCAGCGGGGTGCCCTCCGGCACGGCGACCGGTCCGAGGCCGACCACGTGCGAGATGATCACGATGCCGTACGCCTGCTCGAGCAGCGCGCGGGCGTAGGTGCCGAGCGCGACGCGGGCGGCCGTCTCCCGGGCGGAGGCCCGCTCCAGGATCGGCCGGGCGTCCTCGAAGTCGTACTTCTGCATGCCGACGAGGTCGGCATGGCCGGGCCGGGGCCGGGTCAGCGGGCGGTTGCGCGCCTGTGCGGCCAGCACCTCGGCGTCGACCGGGTCGGGGTTCATGACCTCGACCCACTTCGGCCACTCGGTGTTGCCGACCTCCACGCTCACCGGGCCGCCGAGGGTGAGGCCGTGACGCACGCCTCCGCGCACGGAAACGGCGTCCTGCTCGAACGACATCCGCGCCCCCCGGCCGTAGCCGAGTCGGCGCCGGGCGAGTTGGGCGGACACGTCGGCGGACGTGACAGCGATACCGGACGGAAGACCCTCGATGATCCCGACGAGGGCAGGGCCGTGGGACTCCCCCGCAGTGAGCCAGCGCAACACGTGGCTCAGTCTCCCAGATCCACCGGACGTACGAGCGAGGGCAAGATCACCCGCGTCCGGCGGGGGTCCCGTCCACGGTGACGGTCTGACCGATGGCGATGGCGTACGCCTGGCTGTCGTAGGTGACGAAGACGGCGTCCTGGGTGACCTTCATGAGGACCACTCCGTCGATCAGCGCGTCACCGGCCGAGCCCGACACGTCGTCGCCGTCGACCGTGAGCGTGGCCGAGGTGCCGGTCACGGTGAGCAGCACCAGCGTGTGGGAGTTGGCCGACGGTGACGGCGACTGCGTCGGGGTGTCGGTCGGGGTGTCGGTCGGCGTATCCGTGGGTGCGTCCGTCGGGGTGTCGCTCGGGCTCGACGTCGGGTTGGGATCGGCCGTGACCGAGGGCAACGGGTCCGCGGTGGGGGTCGCCGACGCAGAGGCCGCGATCTGCACGGCGATCTGGGCAAAGGGGTCGCGGGTCGAGCCGTTGACCGAAAAGGACGGGGCCGGGGTCGGCGACGGGACGGCCGACGGCGTCGCGGCGCCCGGGATCGCCGCACCGCTGGGGCCTGCGGTGGCGACCGGGGTCGGAACGTCGCCCGCGGCCGTGTTGTCCGAGCTGCTCAGCATCGGCTTGATGGCGAACCAGAAGACGGCGGCGACGACGACCACGACGCCCAGAACGAGCAGCATCATCTTCGCGCGCTTGTTCGGATCTTCGAGTCCGTCGGCGGGTGCGGCAAACAGCGGCATGTCTCGTCGCCTCAGTTGGTCGTGCTGGTGGTCGGGGCGCCGGACGTCAGCGTGCTGACCAGGATCCGGCCGTTCAGGGTGGCGGACACGGTCTGGTCTGCTGTCACCGTGTCGGTCGAGGTACCGGTCGGCCCGGCGCCGCTGCTGTCGGTCGATTGCGTCAGGGAGAAGCCGGAGACCAGGAAGGCCCGCGACAATCCCTCGAGCGAGTGGTCGAACTCCTCGACCTCCGCGTAGCCGCCCGTCACCACGAGGGTGATCCCGACCGAGCTGATGCCGTCGGCACCGGAGAGCGGGGTCGCCGCTGTCGGCGTGATCCCGTTCAGCGTCACGCCCGCCGTGGTCGCCAGGTCCTGGATCGCACGCAGCAGGTTCGGCAGCTGAACGGTGCTCGGCACCTTCTGCGTCAGCTGGGCGAGCTCGGCCTGCTCCTGAGGCAGCTTCTTCTTGGCGGCCTGTAGCGCTGCGATCTGGGTGCGGGTGGCGTCGTTGGTGTTTTCCTGCTCGGTCGCCTGCGCCTTGAGGTCCGACACCTTTGCCGAGGCCGGCTTGACGAGGAAGAACCATCCGGCGGCGATGACGACGATCATCAGCACGATGCCGAGCGCGACGGACTCACGTCGTCCGAGAGTCTTCATGCTCAGTTCCCCGTCGGATAGCGATTGGCGAGCACCGTCTGGTCGATGTCGGCCGTCAGCGTGAAGGTGAAGTAGTCACCGGATCGGGTCACGTTCTGCGAGTACACGTCGGACCACCCCGGGAGCGCGTCGAGCGTGTCCAGCCAGTTCGCCACGTCGGTGGGGGTGTTCGCCACGCCGGCCATGGCGACGGTGGCAATGATCGTTCCGGAAGGACCGGACGTGCTGGTCGGTGCAGACCCCGCGGCGTCGACGCCACCGGTCGCGGTAGGTGCCGTTGTCGCGGTGCCCCCGGCCGACGGAGCGGCGCTCGCGGCCGGAGCTGTCGGCGTGTTGGCCGCCGTGGTGGACCCGCCACCCGTTGCACTGGCCCCGACGGGAGTCACCGTAAAACTGGTGAGGCCGACGTCCTCGGACAGGTGCTGGCGTACGAGATCCAGCTGGCGCGACCACAACACCTCGGTCGAGGTGGCCGCCTGCAGCGCCGCACGCGCCTGCTGCGTCTTGGCGCGCTGCGCCTGAACCGGCAGCAGTTGCTGCTTCTGGCCGTCGAGTTGCTGACCCTCGGCTGCGGCTGAGTCCAATCTGGACTGGGCGTCGGCCCGGCCCTTGTCGGAGGCGTAGTACAGCACGCCGACCACCGCGGCGCAGGCGACGACGCCCGCCGCGAGGCCGGCCTGCAGCTTGCGCAGGGCATGCCGCTCCGCCACCTCCGGCGGCAGCAGGTTCACATGAGGAGCGACGTACGGGCCGCGCTGCAGCGGCAGCTCTTCGGCCTGGGGTGCGTCGGCCTTCTCGAAGTCGACCATGCTCATGCGACACCCGCCATGGCCAGGCCGACGGGCACGGTGGTCATGGGGTGGGCGTAGTCGAGCTGCTCGTCGGTGAGCCCGGTCCGGCCGATGTGCATGGCCGCAAGCGGGGCGGCCGGCTCCACCGGCAGTCGGGTGGCCATCGACAACCGGCCCGCCAGACCGGCCAGCTGGGAGCCGCCGCCGGAAAGCACGATCCGCGACAGCCGGATGGCGCCTGCCTGGGCGAAGTAGTAGTCGAGCGAGCCGCGTACCTCGTCCACCCAGGTGGTGGCCGCAGCTTCGACGACGCGCACGGTCGGATCGGCGTCGGCGTAAGCGTGGTCGAGCGGAAGGCTCGTGACCTGCTTGATCGCCTCGGCCTCGTCGATCGAGATGCCCATCCGCTCGGCGACCGTCTCGGTGATGTCGGCGCCGCCCATGAGCAGGATGCGGACGAACCGCGGAACGCCACCCTGGGAGACGACGATGTTGGTGACGCTGGCCCCGACGTCGACGAGCGCCTCGGCGGTCTGACCCAGGCCGAGATCGTCGACCGACCCGAGCGCGCGGAGGATCGCAAAGGAGGTGAGGTCGATGCTGGTGGCCGTGAGCCCCGCGCCGGAGACGGCACTGAGCAAGGACGCCACGGTCGAGCGGTCGGCCGCGACCAGCAGGACCCGCTGGCGGCGTCCCTCGTCGGTCTCGATCTCTTCCAGCGGGTGGACGTCGAGGATGGCCTGCTCGATCGGCATCGGAATGACGTCGGCGACCAGCAGGCCCAGCGATTTGCGGAGCTCCCCGATGGGCATCCAGGGCAGGTCCAGCTGACGTACGACGACCTTCTGGTTCGCCACCCCGGTGACGACCTTCTTGGTCGTGAACTTGCTGCGCGCCCACAGCTCGCGCAGCGCAACCGACACGACCTGGGCATCTACCACCTCGCCGTCACGGACGGCGCCGAGTGGCAGAGCGACCTGCCCGAAGCGCTCGAGCTGCAGCTGGTCCTTCGACCAGGAGAGCTGAGCCGCGCGCACGCTGGTCGTCCCGATGTCGAGGCCGACGGCTCTGCGTGTCGCCACGGACGCTCCTTTCCTCGGATCGGGCGGTGCCAGGTGGCCCGCTCAGTGCTCATTCGGCCGGGATCGGCTGAGGTTTAAGCCACCCGGTCGGCCTAATGCATCGGTCGCCGAGAAGAGGCATCGTGTTGATCACCTGTGCGTCGCGCTTCGGCGTGTGCGGTGGTCAGGAGAAGGCGATTGCGTGGTATTGGTTCGCGATCTCCGCACCGGCGAATACCGAGATCAGCGCGCCGGCAACCATGAACGGCCCGAAGGGCACCTTGGTCTTGCGGCCGGCGGAGCCGGCGAAGACCAGCCCGAGGCTGACGATGCCTCCGACGAGGAAGCCGGCGAACAGGCCCACGGCCCACGGCCACCAGCCGAGGAAGCCCAGATAGAGCCCGAGAACCCCGGCGAGCTTGACGTCACCGAAGCCCATGCCTTTGCCGGCCGTCCCGAACCACAGGACGAAGTAGAAGGCGTACATGGCGGCCAGGCCGATGAGCGCGCGCAACAGCGACGACCAGACCTCGTCGGAGCCGGCCGCGACGGCCAGCGCGAGCAGAGCCAGGCCGATGCCGTACGAGGGCAGGGTCAGCTTGTCGGGCAGCTTGCGGGTGTCGAGGTCGATGAGCGCCAGGCACACCCCGACGGCAGCCAGGTACAGATAGGCCGGCAGCCGGGCCGGCATGTCGTGGAAGCGGATGGCGACGCCGGTGAAGAGCAACGCGGTCAGCAGCTCGACCAGCGGATACCGGGCGCTGATCTTCGTGTGGCAGTTGCGGCATCGACCGCGTAGCAGCAGCCACGACAGGACGGGCACCTCGTCACGCGGCTGGATCCCGGCCTGGCAGCCGGGGCAGTGCGAGCGCGGATGGACGACGGACTCGCCGCGCGGCACCCGCCAGATGACGACGTTGAGGAACGAGCCGATCACAAGGCCGAGCGCCGCACAGAAGACGATGAGCAGCACGGTCACAGCCGCACTATCGACAGATCACGCCCGGCGCGCAGCCGATGGGCGCCGCCCTGTGGACGAAGCCGTCCGGCTCAGCTGTCGCGCAGGTAGGCGACGTCGACGTTGTAGGGCGTCGCCGTTCCGCCGCTGCCTCCCCCGGCCCCGACCGGCGTATATCGAACGGTGACATTGCTGTCCGCCGTCACGGTGCAGCCGTACACCTGGCCGTAGAAGTCGATGGTGTTGGTCATCGTGACCTTGCCCGGCGAGTAGAGCAGCATCTGCACGTTCGACGGCAGTGTCGTTCCGCCGGAGTCGAAGCTGATGTTGCCGGCACCGGTGTTGGAGCAGCTGGTGGCGCTCGGCGGCCACGGGACGATGATGCGCAACGTGTGGTTCGCGCCGTCGGCCGAGGTCACCCCGAGGCCGCAGCAGCTCCCCAGGCTGTTCGCGAAGATCGTCAGGTCGCTCTTGAGCTGGATCTTGATCGCGTTCCAGTTCAGGTTGCAGCTACGCGCATCGATGATCGTGGGGGTGGTGGGGCTGACCAGCGGCCCGTTCAGCGAGTAGTTCGCCGCCGCCACACTGCAGTCGCCGTTGTAGGCCGACGAGTAACTGGGCGCATTGTTCGCCGTCGCGTTCGTCTTCTCCCAGGCGGCCCAGCCGAGGACGGAGAAGCCCGGGAAGGCGGCGGGGTCGTACGTGATCTGCGGGAAGGTGGCGGCGGGCGGCGCCGGAAGGCTCACCCCGGTCGAGATGGTGCCTCCGACCGTCTGGTTCTGCCCGTCACCTGCCTTCGGCGTGGAGCTGCCGCCGCAACAGGTGGTCTTGACCAGAATGTCCTTGCCCACCGAGATGCCGGAATTGCTCTCGCTCAAACCACCGGTGCTCGACTTGATCGAGCCACCGATCTTGATGCCGCTGGTACTCGTGGTGATGTTGCCGTTCGCCCACAGGTCTCCGCTGATGGTGCACGCGTTGGTGAGGCTGGCGGTGCCCTGTGCGTAGACCGAGCCGGCAATGTTCGGGGTGCTGTTGCAGCCAAAATTGCCGTTCGTGTAGAGGCTGGCGTCGGATCCGCTGACGCTGATCAACTTCCAAGCGTTCGTCAGCTCGATGCCGGCATCGGTGAAGACGGCCTTGTCGAGCACCGGCCCGGTCGCCTTACCACCGGTCAGGCGCACGAGCGCCGTCATGGTGCGATCACCGAGCGTCGTTCCGGCGCCGTCGTAGGCCGCCGCCCCGGAGCCTGTGGACGTGACCAGGGCCGCCAGCGGACTGCCGGAGACGGCACCACCGCTGCAATTCAGCGCCTGACCGCTCGGCGGGTAGGTGGCGTAGTAGGCGACGTTCGCCGTATATGTCGCGCCGCTGATGCTGCCGGTCAGCGAGCACGGCACGGCGGTGCCGGCGCTGATCTGCAGGTTGGCCAGGGTGGCGTCGATCCCGGCCTCCGCAGCAGCGGCGGTCTGGGTGCGCTTGCGGTCCAGGCTGGAGCCGCGCAGGTTGGTCGCGGTCGCCGCAACGACGACGCCGATCAGCGACACGATCAGCATCGTCAGGAGCACGACGGAGATCAGGGCAACCCCCTCGTCGCGACCGGCCCGCCCGGCGCGCCGGCCGAACCCCTCGCGCATTCGGCGCAACGTGCGAGTCATTGCTCAGCCTCCGGGGATCGCGGTGCAGGCGGACTGGTTGAAGCCGAACGTCGTGTTGCGTCCGGTGATCGAGGTGTCGATGGCCGTCGGGGTGGGGGCGCCGTCCGCCTTCACCAGCAGCTTCACCGTGAGCAGCCGGGTGCCATACGGGCTGTTGGCCGCGCTGCGCGTGAACGGGGAGTCGGACGGATTCGCCGGGTTGTTGACGACATAGCGAGCGATGACCTGCCAGTCGCTCACATCACCGTTGGACTGCCAGGCGGGTGACCAGCTGCGAAATTGCAGCTGATCGGCGACCGAGTCGACCTTCCACTGGACGCAGCGCTGCGGGCCGCCGACCTGGGTGAAGACCTGCAGCAGCCAGGCCTTGGCGGCGCTGTCGTACGTCGGGGCGTACAGCACGTTGCCCGAACGGATCTGGCGCTGGAGCTGTTCAACGCCGAGCCTGGCGTCGTCGATGGCGTTGCTGCGGGCCTGGCCCGTCTTGGTCGAGGAGATCGTCGTGGAGAGAATCGAGAAGCTGAGGCCGAAGATGATCGTGATGATGATCATCGACACCAGGAGCTCGACCAGCGTGAAGCCGGCCTGCGCGTGACCCTCGGCGAGGCGTACCCGATGCCAGCGGCGACGCCACCGTTCAGCTCGCACTGGGACTCGATTGATAGGTCGCCGAGGTGGTGACCCCGCCGAGATCCGCATGCAGTTGCAGGCTGACCGTCGTGACGCCCTTGACCACGATCGTGTAGGTGAGGTCGATGATCATCCCGCGTACGGCCGAGGTCGCCGTGCACCCGTTGGTGCAGGTCCCGATACCGGTGGCCGAGGAGACGCTGCCGGACGTGATCGTCCCGGTCTGGGTCAGCGTGGTGCCGTTGCTCGTGACGGAGAACGACAGCGGGATGGTCGCTCCCCCGGTCATGGTGCTGATCGAGGTGTAGCCGGTCCCGTTCCAGTACGTCAGCGTGCCGGTGGCTGCCGGTGCCGGGACGCTCGAGGCGGTCACTCCGGATTCCGCCGTTGCCGAATCGGTGTAGCTGGCGACCCTGACCAGATAATTCTTGCTGCTGAAGGCGCTGTTGACCGATTTCAACGAGGTGGGTGCCGCCCCGAGCGAGAGCGTTCCGAGCGTGCGGTCGGCCGCCGAGGCGATGCAGCCGTCCAACCCGGGTGAGGCGCAGTGCCCGTTGAAGGCTGTCGACATCCGGCCGGCCCAGACGTTGGAAGCCTTCGACGACGAACCGAACGAGACGACGTTCCAGCTGCCGAGCGCGGCACCGTCGTCGTTCGCGGTGACGGTGGCGGTGGACCCGCCGAGCTTCAGCGAACTGTCCGCACACGGCAGGGCATTGGTCTGCTGCACGACCGCACCCGTGACACCCGCATCGGTGCACACGGGGGTTGTCGTCGCCGCCGAGGTGGCGACCGCATCGCCGGTCACCGTGTTCTTCGTGAGCTTGAGGACGTTGCCCTTGGCATCGGAGTTGTACGTCTTGGTTACGGCGGCCTGCGAAAGCGTCGATGTGGGCGGGCCTGCTCCGGCCGCCGGGTCGTCACTGGCCGAGGCCGCTGCCTCGGTCCCGCCGATGTTGTCCAGGAGTGAATCGGCGTCCCACGTACCCGAGCCGCCGTTGGCATTGGCATTAATTGTACTGGTGCGCCCGGCGTTGATCGCCACGTCGGCATCGCCGGCCGTGAGGCTCGCCGACGTCAAAGCCACGCCCTTGACGCCGCCGGTGCTCGCGTCAGCCGGGGTCAGGGTCACGCTGGCCTCACCGGTGCCGGCCGCCGAGTAGAGCACCGACTGGCAGGGCGCCGCGATCGGCAGGTTGGGCTGACAGGCGTTCGTCGGGGAAGCCGAGAACAGGTAGCTGCTGTCCTTGAACGACCGCGAGCCGAGCCGGTCCACCCAGGTCACCAACACGGTGAGGTGGTACAGGATCGTGTCGCCGGTGCCGGTGGTGCTCCCGCAGGCCGGCCCGTTGCCGCTGCCGGTGAAGGCCGTGTGCTTGCACGTGACGAACGTCTTGACCGTGAAGGTCGTGTTGTTCGACGTATACGTCGGCCAGGGATACGTATTCAACGGGGTCGTGCCGCTGGCAGCGCCGGAGTTCAGCGCCAGGGCTTCCTTTTCGTAGTACGAGACCCCGCTGGTCGTGGTCACCAGCGGATCTGCGGTGACGGCACTCGCCGACCCCGCGACAACCAGTGCATTCGAAAGCGCGCGCACCTTCTCGACCTGCCCGGACGCGTACGCGGCCGCGGCCTGATGCTGACGGCCCACGACGCTGCCGTTCGCTG
Source organism: Frankiaceae bacterium (assembly GCA_965199805.1). Classification (GTDB taxonomy): domain Bacteria; phylum Actinomycetota; class Actinomycetes; order Frankiales; family Frankiaceae; genus DATAZK01. The sequence continues at coordinate 740,316 of CBDATO010000003.1, forward strand.
CCTTGATGATCACCACCGCGGTCGAGGCGAACACGAGGACGAGGATGATGAGCGCGACCAGGACCTCGACCAACGTGAAGCCGGCATCGCTCTCTCCGGCTCGCCGAAGGGTGATGCGGCGCTGCAGGGCTCGCATATCCATCCTTCGGTGTGTTCGGCGGTGCTGATGAGCGACTACGAGCGACTGATCAGCAGGTGCCCTGAACCGGGGTGCTGGCGCCGCCGGTGCGGGTGTCGTACTTCCAGGACTGATTCGTCTTGCTGTTGTTGATCTGGATGCAGTACTTGCCGGTCGTGCCGGAGTACGTGCTGGCCGTTTTATCGACCGTGTTCTGCGGACTTAAATTACCGGTGGGGTTGACAGGCGACCCATTGGCGTCCGTGCCGGTGATGGTCCACTTTGTGTTACTGCTGTTATTGTCGAAAGTCAGGGATTGAGCTGTGCCATCGACGAGGATGCTCTGGACGTCCGTGGCCATGGCAACAAGGTCATTTTTTTGCGTCGCGGCGCGCGCCGTGTTCTGCTGACGCAGAAACACCGGGATGGCGATGCCTGCGAGTATTCCAATGATGATCATAACGAGTAGGAGCTCGATGAGGGTGAATCCCTCGTCCTTTTGCTTTCTCACGCTGCCTACTTTGATCAGATGGGCCGGTCAGTTAACCGTTGACTATCCGTCGGGCGTATGTCGGTGCTGCGATAGAACGACTTGAAAGTGCTGTGGGGGACGACCGACGGCCGTCCCCCACAGCACTCGACTATTGGCTGTTGCCTAGCAAGCGCCGGCCTTGAGCCCGTCGGCGCTGCTGTACTTCCAGGTGGCACCGCTGCCAGACGTGACAGCTGCGCACCACGTGCTGGTGCCGGTGGCAGAGTCGTACGTGCCGCTTCCGGCGGCCGAGTTCCCCGTGCTCAGCTTCCCGGTCGAAGCCGTCGACTTGTCGCCCGGGGTGATCGTGTAGCTGGTGCCCTTGACACTGCTCACGGTGAGGGTGCTAGTGCCGTCAACGTAATATGCCGCCATCTCCTTGCCGATGACCGTGGCGTCCGCCTTGGCGGACGTGTCCTTCGCCTTGTTCTGCTGGCTGAGGAACACCGGAATGGCGATGGCAGCCAAGATGCCGATGATGATCATGACGACCAGGAGCTCGATCAGGGTGAAACCCTCTTCGCGCTTGTCCAGGGCCTTGCGGAAACGAGTGAGCACTTCCCTCTCCTAGGGGTTGGCGCTTGGTGGAGCCGCCCGTGGCGCCAACCTTGAGGCTGGTTTCAGCCTGTTGGCTGGTGTCACGCCCGGTGCCGACTCGCTTGACAAATTAAGTTTCGGGCTCTTTCACGAGAAGCTTGAGAGGCAAGTTGCGCGTTCACCCGAACGAGTGCCGAGACGCACGTGCGTGCAGCTCAGAAGCATGCGCAGCCGGCGCTTCGAGGTCGGCAGGGCCTCGTGGTTGGGCCGGACGGCGCCGCGACCGTGAACCCGACCGCCGAATGGCGGCGCGCACGAACGTTGGATCACGAACGATCGGTCGCCGAAACAGGAAAAGGCCCGGAAAACGTGATCTGACACGCATTCCGGGCCTTTCACGACCTGGCACCCCTGACGAAGGCCGAGTGCTACTTGATCAGATCAAAGATCTTGAAGATCGGAAGGTAGAGCGCCACGATCATGGCGCCCACGATGGCACCCAGCACGGCGATCATCAGCGGTTCGATCAGCGACGTGAGGGCCTCGGTCGTGGCCTCGACCTCTTGGTCGTAGAACTCGCTGATCTTCTCCAGCATGGTGTCCAACGCACCGGTGTCTTCTCCGACAGCCATCATCTGCACCACCATGGGCGGAAAGACGTCGTGATTCTTCAGCGGGCCGGCGAGACTCTCACCGGTTCGCACGCTGTCCTGCACGTCACGCACGGCTCTCGTGAGCACGACGTTTCCCGTCGTATCCGCCACGATGTCGAGGGCCTGCAGAATCGGCACTCCGCTGTGCAGCATCGTGCCGAGGTTGCGGGCAAAACGGCTGATGGCGAGCTTCTGCACCAGCGTGCCGAACACCGGAAGCTTCAGCTTCACCGGATCGAGGACGTTACGTACCTCGGGCTTGTGCTTGACCTTGCGCCAGACGAACACCCCGACGATGAGCAGCACGATGAGGAACGGAAAGATCGTCTTGAGGTTCTCGGACATCGTCGCGAGGATCTGCGTCGGCAGCGGGAGCTTGCCACCCAGCGTCTTGAAGAGCTTAGTGAACGTCGGGACGACGAAGAGCATCATGCCGATCACGGCGCAGATGGCCAGTACGAATACCACCACCGGATACGTCATCGCCGACTTGACCTTGGCGCGGAGCTTGACCTCGGCCTCGTAGTTCGTCGCGACCTGCAGCAGCACGGCGTCGAGGAAGCCACCGATCTCGCCGGCTTTGATCATGTTCACCATCAGCGGCGGGAAGATCTGCGGCGAGTGCTTCGCCATCGAGGCCGACAGCGAGTTTCCGGTCTCGACATCGAGCCGGACCTCGCCCAGCACCTCGGCCAGCAGCTTGTTCTCCGTCTGGTCGGAGAGGATGTTCAGCGCCCGCAGCAGCGACAGACCACTGCTGATCATGGTCGCGAACTGGCGCGACATGATCGCCAGGTCCTTGAGCTTCACCTTCGGACCGAAGCCGGGGATGGAGATCTCCATCTTCATCCCGGCGTTGGCCTTGTTGATGCTGACGGGCGCGTAGCCCATCGCCTTGAGCTTCGTCGCGACCAGCGCCGGCGAATCCGCCTCGAGCTGACCCTGGATCATCTTCCCGGCGCGGTCGCGAACCGCGTACGCGTATGTGGTGGCCATCGGTCAGATCCGCCCGCAGAGCCGCTTGAAGTCCTCGGCGTGATGGCACTTCTCGAGGCCGGTCTCGAACGAGATGGTGCCGCGCTTGACCAGCTCGGCGATGCTCTGGTCCAGCGTTTGCATGCCGTACTTCGCGCCGGCCTGCAGCGCCGAGTAGATCTGGTGCGTCTTGCCCTCGCGGATGAGGTTGCGGATGGCCGGCGTGGCGATCAGCACCTCGCAGGCGACGACGCGGCCGGTGCCGTCGAACGTGCGGCACAGCGTCTGGCAGACGACGCCCTGCAGCGCGCCCGCGAGCTGGACCCGTACCTGCTGCTGCTGGTGGGGCGGGAAGACGTCGATGACCCGGTCGATGGTCTGCGCCGCGTCCTGGGTGTGCAGCGTCGCGAACACGAGGTGGCCGGTCTCGGCCGCGGTCAGCGCCACCGAGATTGTCTCGAGGTCACGCATCTCGCCGACCAGGATGATGTCGGGGTCCTGGCGCAGCACGTGCTTGAGCGCGCTGGCGAAGGAGTGGGTGTCCTCCCCCACCTCGCGCTGGTTGACCAGGCACTGCTGGTGCTGGTGGAGGAACTCGATGGGGTCCTCGACGGTCATGATGTGGTCGCGCCGGGTGCGGTTCGCGAGGTCGACGATGCTCGCCAAGGTGGTCGACTTGCCCGAGCCCGTGGGTCCGGTGACCAGGACGAAGCCGCGCTCGAGACCGGCGAAGTTGCCGACCGCCGGCGGGACGCCGAGCGAGGCCAGCGGCTTGATCTCGGCCGGGATGAGCCGGAAGGCCGCGCCGATAGCGTCGCGCTGGCGGTACATGTTCACCCGGAAGCGGGCCTTGCCGGGCACCGAGTAGGCGAAGTCCAGCTCGAGATGCTCCTCGAACGCCTCGCGCTGCTTCTGGGTGATGATCGCGTACAGGAGCTTCTGCAAGACCTGCGGCGTCAGCGGGTCGTAGCCCGACACCGGCATGAGCTCGCCGTTCTCCCGCACCACCGGAGGCGCGTCGACGGTCATGTGCAGGTCCGAGCAGCGCCGCTCGAGCACCTGGATGAGCAGGCCGTTCAGGTCGATGCCGCCGATGTCGGTCAGCATCTCGGTGCCGCGACCGGGCCGCGGACCCTCGACGGCTCCGGGGGCAGCGGGAGTCGGCATGGGAGCCACCGGCTCACCGGTGGGGGGCGCGAACTGCTGGGGCGGCAGAGCCGACGGCGAGAGCGGCAGCGGCTGCGCGGGCGCGACGGGGGCGGCGAGCCCGGGGGCGCTGCGCGGCGGGGGGAACTGGCCCGGCGGCTGCTGCGCCGTCGGGGCGACGGGCGGCGGGGGGTAGGCCTGCTGCGCGTACGCGGGCGGCGCCTGCCCGGCGTGCACCGGGGCGACCTGCGGGGGCTGGGGCTGGGCGTACAGCGGCCGGCCGTACTCGTCCCTGCGCTCGTGCGAGCTCTGCTGCTCCATGACCCTCCGAACCTCCGACCCCTGAACTGGGGGCACGGCACTCTCCGGCTCAGATGCAGAAGGGACGCCCCGGAGTTCTGTCGGCGCAACCCCCATCGCCCTTGAGCCACCCGGGTGACCCAGCGGTACAGGTCTCGCCGTCAGGGACGCAACGCGTACGCGGCCACCGCAGCGGCAGCGGCGACGTTGAGCGAGTCGACCCCGGCGCTCATCGGGATCCGCACCCACTCGGGCGCGGCCGCGAGAGCAGCGTCGGACAGTCCCTCGCCCTCTGCGCCGAGCAGCAGGGCGAGCCGGTCGTCCGGGCCTCGCGGCACGTCGTCCAGCGACACGGCCTGCCCGCGCGGCGTCAGCGCCAGCACCCGCCATCCGGCGTCCTGCAGCTCGGTCAGCGGCTCCGGCCAGGTCTCGCAGCGTGCGTACGGGATCGCGAAGACCTGCCCCATCGAGACCCGCACGGCCCGGCGGTAGAGCGGGTCGCCGCAGGTCGGCGCGAGGACGATGCCGTCGACGCCGAGGGCTGCGGCGCTGCGGAAGACGGCGCCGAGGTTGGTCGTGCTGGACAGCTCCTCCAGCACCATGAGCCGGCGGGCCCCGCGCTGCACCTCCTCCAGCGTCGGGATGGCGCGCCGGGCGACGGCCGCGAGGACCCCGCGGTGGACGTGGAAGCCGGTGACGGTCTGCAGCACCTCGTACGACGCGACGTAGTGCTCGCCGGGCAGGTCGGCGAGCTCAGCGGCTCGCGAGTCGGCGCACAGCAGCGAGCGGATGTCGTAGCCCGCCGCCACCGCGCGGCGCACAACCTTCTCGCCCTCGGCGATGAACAGCCCGCGCTCGGGCTCGACCTTGCGCCGCAGGGCGACGTCGGTCAGCGACTGGTAGTCCTGCAGCCGCGGGTCATCCGCGGAATCGATCCGGATCGCGGTCCCACTCACAGGCCCGGCGGCACCGCATCGGGAGTCACGCCCGGCGCATGCAGCGCTGCCATCACGAACGAGGTGCGCTGGTAGGACGCCTTGAGCTGCTCCTTCAACGCGGCGCTCGTCGCGGTGCTGGCGATACCGGCGGCGGCAGGCCAGATGACGTAGCCGCCGGCGCGGTCCACGTAGGTCGGCGTGTACGTGATGTTGTTGACGCTCCACTTACCGGCGTCCTGCTTCCAGTGCAGCGTCACGATGACGCCGTCCTGCGAGGAGGTCGGGCAGCACTCGCCCGACTGGTTGGACAGGAAGTTGCCGGTGCCGTAGACGACGTACTTGCTGCCGATCTTCTCCACCGGCTGCACGACGTGCACGTGCCCGCCGACGATCGCGTCGACGTAGGGCGAGGCCAGCAGCTGCGTCGCCTGCTGGCGCTGGAGCGGGCTCGGGGTCGCGACGTACTCGTCGCCCCAGTGCATCTGCACGACGACGATCTGGGCGCCGGCCTGCTTGGCGGCCTTGGCGTCCGCGAGGATGGTCGGCACGTCGATGAGGTTGACCAGGTACGACTGCCCGACCGGCAGGTTGAAGCCGTTCAGGCTGTAGGTGTAGTCGAGCTGGGCGATCTTGACGCCGCGGACGACGTCGACCTCGGGCTGGCGGGTGGCGGCGCTGTTCGCCGACCCCGACGTCTTGATGCCGACCGAGCGGTAGGCGTTGATCGTCGACGCGATGCCGGTGGCGCCGTGGTCGAAGGTGTGGTTCGAGGCCAGCGAGCAGCCGTCGTAGCCGGCCCACTTCGCGGCGATGCTGATCTCGTGCGGTGAGTTGAAGACCGGGTAGCCCGACAGCGCGGAGTCGTCCGCCGACACCGGTGTCTCCTGGTGGCAGATCGCCAGGTCGACGGCCGACAGCTGCGGCTTCACCTGGGCGAGCATCGGCTCGAAGTCGTACGCGACGCCGCTCGTCTGCCCATTGCGCTGGGCCTGGAAGTAGACCGGCGAGTGCAGCAGGAAGTCGCCGGTGTACGACATCGTGATCGGCTTTGCCGGCGGCGGGGTGGTGGTCGGCGCCACGGTCGGGGCGCTCGACGCGCCGGACGGCGCACCGCTCGAGCCGGCGGGGGCGCCCGGCGAGCTGCCGGCGTTCGGCGACCCTCCGCCGCTGGAGCAGCCGGCCGCGACGAGCGCCACTGCCAGCGCTCCCGCGGCTAGCAGGCGGGGTCGGGCGGCGCGGGGCCGTCCGGAGGCGGAGCGGCGGGAGTCGGTCAGGCGCACGTCGTCATCCTGCCTGCCGACCATGAGAGCGCGCGCCAGGCCACGCGGCGTTTCAGGACCGGCTCCGGTGACCGGCCGCTCTAGGCTCCCCCGGTGAGTGCTGCCCGCCCCGTCACCCTTGCTCTCGCGACCGGGCTGATGGCCGCGGTCGCCGTCACGGCCTGCGGCTCGAGCGGTGGGACGCCTGCGGCGAAGACGGTGCAGCGCGTCCTGCCGTCGCCGGCCCCCGCGTCGTCCACTTCCTCAGCGCCTGCTCCGGCGAGCACACCCAGTGCCGCGCTGCGGCCGCGTACGCAGCTGAGCGTCGTGATCACCGGCGATTCGATCCCGCAGGACCTCGGCCCGATGGTGGTTGCCTCCCTGAACGGGCCGGGCCTAGCAGTGCGGAGTGAGGCGCACCCGATCTCGGGCCTCGTACGCAACGACTACTTCGACTGGTCGGCGCAGGCCAGGAAGGTGCTGGCCGAGCACCCGACCACCGTGATCATGCTGATCGGCGGCAACGACGTGCAGGCGTTCCAGCTCGCCGACAAGTCCCTGCTGCAGCCGGCGACGCCCGCCTGGCAGGCCGAGTACGCCCGCCGCGTGGGCGCGGTCATGGACATCTGGCGCAAGGGCGGGGTGAAGCAGATCTACTGGCTGACCATGCCGACGACGACGCGTTCGGGCATGAACGCAGGGATCGCGTCGATGGGCCGCGCGGTGCACACGGCCGCGACCGGCCGCTCGGGCGTCACGGTGTACGACTCGGACGTCCTGCTCGGCGCCAACGCCGGCTCTCCGGCCGTCCACGGCCCGGACGGCATCCACCTGTCGATCCTGGGCAGCCAGATGATCTCGAACGCCCTGATCGGACGACTGCGCGTCGACGCCGGACTTGTCGCCGGCTGAGCAGTCGCGCATCGCGTCAGCTGGTGCGGTGCTCTTCCGGCGTGGGCCGCACGGCGGGCACGATGTCGGCCACGTCGACGTCGATGACCCGATGCTCACGACCCTTGTCGAGCGTCTTGGTGCCCTTCGGCGCCGACGGCACGAAGCGCGACATCTTCCCGGTCTTGACGGCCGTCGGGGCGTTGGCCGCCACGACGGCGATCCACGGCATGAAGATCGCCACGGCGATGGCGATCCACCGGGCAGGGCCAGTGAAGATCAGCGTCGCCGCGATGAAGCACACGACACGGATGAGCATGTAGTAGACGTAGCGCCGCTCACGAGCCCGGATCTCTGCCGGCCTCGATTGCCCGATGTCACTGATCGTCACGGGCTGACGAACCTCGCGGCGTGAGTCGCGGGGACTGCCGAGGTCTGTCACGTCTTTCATCATGACCTTCCGCCGCAGCAAGCGCACCTTTTGTCGCCCCAGAGCGCAAATGGGTGGCGACTCACCGACCCTGCCACACCGGCGGACGCTTCTCCGCGAAGGCCGTGGCTCCCTCGGTCGCATCGGCGCTGGTCATGACCGGCCGCAGCACCTCCTCCTGCGCGGTGCGGGCCTCCTCGTCCGACCAGCCCTGTGCCGCCTGCACGATGCGCTTGCTCGCCGCCACGGCCAGCGGCCCGTTCGCCGCGATCATCCGGGCGAGCTCGAGGGCCGCGTCGAGCGCCCCGCCCTCCGGCGTCAACCGGTTGACCAGCCCGAGCTCGTACGCCCGTGGTGCGCCGACCGGCTCCCCCGTGAGCACCGCTTCCATCGCCAGGTGGTACGGGATGCGCTTCGGCAGCCGGAAGAGGCCACCGGCGCCGGCCGCGAGCCCGCGTTTCACCTCCGGCAGCCCGAAGCGGGCCGTCTCCGCGGCCACGACCAGGTCGCAGGCGAGCACGACCTCGAAGCCGCCGCCGAGGGCCCAGCCCTCGACCGCGACGATGAGCGGCTTGCGCGGCGGCCCGAAGGTCACGCCGGCGAAGCCGCGGTCGCCGACGTTGGGGTTCTCCCCGCGTACGAAGGCCTTGAGGTCCATGCCGGCGCTGAACGTGCCGCCAGCGCCGGTGAGGATCGCGACCGCAAGCCCGGGATCGGCATCCAGCTCGTCCATTGCTGCGGCGATGCCGAGCGAGACGTCACGGTTGATGGCGTTGCGCGCCTGCGGTCGGTTGATCGTGACGATGAGGACGCCGTCGCGGCGCTCGGTCAGGACGGCGGCAGCCTGCTCGGCAGAGTCGGTCACATCGGCCATCCTGCCCGGTCAGCGGCCCTCGGGTTGCCGCGCGCGACGGCTCTCGCCGTGCTCGACGCTGTGGTGGTAGCCGTACGCGGCGTAGATGACCAGGCCGACCGCCATCCAGAGGAGGAAGCGCACCCAGGTGGCACCGGACAGGTTGAGCATCAGGTAGACGCTCGCCAGCACGGAGATGATCGGGACGAAGGGGACCAACGGCGTGCGGAACGCGCGCTTGAGATCCGGGCGAGTGCGGCGCAGCACCAGCACACCCGCGGCGACCACGACGAAGGCGAAGAGCGTGCCGATGTTGACCAGCTTGCTGAGCTCGGTCAGCGGCACCAGCAGGGTGACCGCGGCCGCGGCGCAGCCGGTGACGATGGTGACCCGCACCGGCACCTTGCTCTTCGGGTTCAGCTTGCCGAACGACTCCGGCAGCAGCTTGTCGCGGCTCATGGCGAAGAAGACGCGGGTCTGCCCGAGCAGCAGCGTCAGCGTCACGGTGGTGAGCCCGAGCAGGGCGCCGATGTCGACGACGACGGCCATCCAGTCGTTGCCGACCGAGCGGAAGGCCGAGGCGAGCGGGGCCTCGACCTTGATCTGGTCGTACTTGACCATGCCGGTGATCACGACGCAGACGGCCACGTACAGCACGGTGATGATCGCGAGTGAGCCGAAGATGCCGATCGGCACGTCACGCTGCGGCTTCCGGGTTTCTTCGGCCGTGGTCGCCACGATGTCGAAGCCGATGAAGGCGAAAAAGACGAGCGCGGCGGCGGAGATGATGCCGCCGAAGCCGAAGGCACCGGTCGAGAAGCCGAGGTCCTGCAGCAGCGACGAGGTCGGCTCGGCGCCCGGCGCACCCTTCGAGCCGGACGGCGGCACGAACGGCGTGTAGTTCGACGCCTTGATGTACCAGAGCCCCGCGACGATGACGAGCAGCACGATGCCGACCTTGAGCAGCACGGCGACGGCGTTCACCTTCGCCGACACCTGGATGCCGAAACAGAGCAGGCCGGTCAGCAGCAGGATCACGATCGCCGCGATGACGTTGTGGTGGTCCTCGTACGCCCAGGTCGGCACCGTCCAGCCGGCGCTGCTCATGACGTCGACGAAGTACGTCGACCAGCTGGACGCGACGGTGGCGGCGCCGAGCGCCAGCTCCAGGATGAGATCCCAGCCGATGATCCAGGCGACCAGCTCCCCCAGGCTCGCGTACGAGAACGTGAAGGCGGAACCGGCGACCGGCACCGTCGACGCGAACTCGGCGTAGCAGAGCGCGGCGAGCCCGCACACCACGGCGGCGATGACGAACGAGACGGCGACCGCCGGCCCGGCCGAAACGCCTGCGGCCTCACCGGTCAGGACGAAGATGCCGGCACCGATGGTGACCCCGACACCGAAGACGATGAGGTCGAAGATCCCGAGCCCGCGCTTGAGGCCGTGCTCCTCGTCCTCGGTGTCCGCGATCGAGTCCTCGACGGACTTGGTGGCGACCAACCCGGACAACACGCTCATGCACAGACCCTTCGCCGCCGACAGTGAACGCAGCGATACCCCTCGCCCGACTGCAGCAATCCGGCACACATCCAGGAGTCGAGGAGGCGCCGGCGCGTGCACCCCGTCGTCCCGGAGCTGCGTCGCCTCGCCCTCGCCGTGACGGTCCTGCACGACGTCGACCTGCTGCCGGACGACGACGGGCTGACGCTGACCTCGGGACCTTCGCGAGCCGGCGTCTCCTGGTCATGGGTCGGGCGCATCGTTGCCGGCTCGGACGAGCAACCCGGGCGGATCGAGCGGCTCGCCACCTGGCTGCGCTGCCGGATCGCCCTGCTCCACGGCGAGCACCTGCACGCCCGGGGGCTGACGGCGGCGGACGCCCCGGCGCTCGCCTGGATACGCGAACGCGTGCCCGGCGGGGCCCTGCTGCTCGGCTTCGGCTACGGCGACGGGCGTGAACCGGTGCCGGACGGCGTGCTGGCCCACGCCGGCATCGACGCGGACGTCGCCTGGCGCAGCGTGCGGCAGGAGCTCGAGTCCACCGGCGCGCTGGCCGCCGGGATCGACCGCAGGCGCCGACACGGAGCACTACGCCCGGTCGGCGGCGCGGACGTCGTCACGTTGCTCGGCTCACGTGCGCTGCGCGCCGAGATCGCGGCCGGCGAAGGCGACGGACTGGCCGTCCTGGTCGTGCCGCTGCGCGTACGAGGGTGGCGGGCGACGGCCGTCTCCGATCCGGTGTTCGCCCCCGCCTTGGCTGCGGCGATGCCCGCCGAAGAGCGCGGGTACAGCCGCCCGCTGCTCGTATCAGCGCACGAGGTCAACGAAGTCACGGGCCGAAGAGGTGGGACACGTGCGCCTGCGGGCTGAACCCGCCCACGTCATCCAAGGGCTGGAGGCTCCGGAGCCGGCGAGAGGGGGCTCTCGCGAGAATATGGTCATGTTAGTCTGACCAACATGACCACACACAATGTGGCTGAAGCCAAGGCACACCTGTCGCAACTCCTCGACGCGGCGCTGAAGGGCGAGGACGTCATCGTCGCGCGTGCCGGCAAGCCCCTGGTCCGGCTCGTGCCGGTGGATGCTCCCACCGCACGGGTTCTGGGGTTTCTGGAGCTCCCCTCGCCCGGCGAGCGCTTCGGTCCGCTCGATGAGACCGAACTCGCTGCCTGGTTGTGACCGTTCTGCTCCTGGACACCCATGCCTACGTGTGGGCCCTCACGGCCCCCGACCGACTGTCCAGCCGCGCCCGGAGCGCCATACAGCAACCGAGCAACGCCGTACTGGTCTCCGCCGCGACCGTATGGGAGATGGCGATCAAGCACCGCGCCGGCAAGTGGCCGGAAGCTGAGCTCCTGTTGGCCCAGCATCACGACCTCGTGAGCAGACTCGGCGCGCAGTCACTCGACATCTCTGCTGCCGACGCGATCCGCGCGGGGACCCTCGACTGGGACCATTCCGATCCGTTCGATCGGATGCTTGCCGCCCAATCGCTCCTACGGCAGGCCACTCTCGTGACCCGAGACGCAGCGTTCGCCGAACTGCGCGGACTGACCGCCGTCTGGTGACGACGTGGGTGCTGAACCGGTGGGGTTCAGCACCTACGTGCGGGGTCAGGCGCCGGCGGCCTCCGCGTCGAACGACGCCTCGAGCCCGGCGACGGCCTCGGTCACCCGACGGGCGATGGCCTGCGCCGAGAGACCGACGTCGGCCAGCACCTTGGATCGCGGACCTTGCTCGAGGAACTCGCGGGGCAGGCCGATGTCACGCAGCGGCGTGTCCACCTCCGCCTCACGCAAAGCAGCAGCGAGCACGCTGCCGGCTCCGCCGGTGCGCCCGTTGTCCTCGATCGTGACGACGAGCCGGGCCCGCCGGGCGAGCTCGATCAGCTCGGGCGAGACCGGGGTGACGTAACGCGGGTCGACGACGGCTGTGTCGATGCCCTGGTCGGCGATGCGGGACGCGACGTCGAGCGCCGTCGGCACCATCGAGCCGTAACCGACGAGCAGCACGGCCGGCGCGGACTGGTCGGCCGCCTCGCGCATGACGTCGAAGCCGCGGGCCTGCCCGCCCTCACGCCGGAGCGCCGGCAGTTCATCGGGCAGCAGGCCCTTGGCGAAGCGCACGACGGTCGGGCCGTCGGTGCGCTCCAGGGAGGCGTCGAGCGCCTCCTCCAGGCGCGCCTCGTCCCGCGGCGCTGCGAGCTCCAGGCCCGGCACGATCGGCAGCCAGGACATGTCCCACATGCCGTTGTGCGAGGGACCGTCCTCCCCCGTCACCCCGGCGCGGTCCAGCACGAAGACGACCGGCAGCTGGTGCAGCGCCACGTCCATGAGCACCTGGTCGAAGGCCCGGTTGAGGAAGGTGGCGTAGACGGCGACGATCGGACGCATCCCGCCCATGGCGAGCCCGGCGGCCGAGGTGACCGCGTGCTGCTCGGCGATGCCGACGTCGAAGACGCGCTCGGGCCAGCGCTGCTGGAAGCCGGTGAGCCCGACCGGGTCGAGCATCGACGCGGTGATGGCGACGACGTCGTCGCGCTGCTCGCCGAGGCGGAGCATCTGCTCGGAGAAGGCGGACGTCCAGCTTCGGCCGACGACGACCTTGACCGGGCGCCCCGTACGCGGGTCGCTGACGGCGGAGACCGCGTGCATCCGGTCGACCGCGTGCTCCTCCGCGGGAGCGAAGCCGTTGCCCTTCGTGGTCACGCAGTGCACGATGACCGGCGCGCCGAACTCCTTGGCCTTGCACAGCGCCGACTCGACGGCGCCGACGTCGTGACCGTCGACCGGGCCGACGTACTTGAGACCGAGGTCCTCGAACATGGCCTGCGGCTGGACGAGGTCCTTGATGCCGCGCTTGATGCCGTGCAGCGCGTCGAACAGCGGCGCCCCGACGAGCGGGGTGCGCGACAGCACGCCGCGGACGACCTCGAGCACCTGCTCGTACTGCGGCTTGAGCCGCAGGCCCGCGAGGTGTTGCGCCAGGCCACCGAGCGTCTCGGCGTAGGAGCGGCCGTTGTCGTTGACCACGATCACGACGGGACGGTCGGTGCCGGCGGCGATGTTGTTGAGCGCCTCCCAGGCCATGCCGCCGGTGAGGGACCCGTCACCGACGACGGCGACGACGGTGCGCTGCTCACCGCGCAGCTGGTAGGCCTTCGCGAGCCCGTCGGCGTACGACAGGGCGGTGGAGGCGTGCGAGTTCTCGATGTGGTCGTGCTCGGACTCCGACCGGCTGGGGTAGCCGGACAGGCCGCCCGCCTGGCGCAGCGTCTCGAAGTCTCCGGCGCGGCCGGTCAGCATCTTGTGGACGTAGGCCTGGTGGCCGGTGTCCCAGAGGATGGTGTCGCGCGGCGAGTCGAAGCTGCGGTGCAGCGCGATCGTCAGCTCGACGACCCCCAGGTTGGGACCGAGGTGACCACCCGTGCGGCAGACGGCATCGACCAGCCGCTCGCGGATGTCCGCGGCGAGCTCCGTCAGTTGCTCCGACGTGAGCTCGCGAAGATCTGCGGGCCCGTGGATGTCCGGCAGCGCCGTCACGGAGCCTCCTCAGGGTCTCTGAAGTTCAGTGTGTGGAATGGCCGAAAAGGCCACTGGTTGGGCTGCGGACAAGTGTAGAGAAGCGGGCGCCGCACAGCCGGGAGCGACATGTCGCCGACAGCGCGAAGTGCAGCGCGAGGTCTTGATGGAGTCGCAATTCACGTGCCGGCCAGGCAGCCGGCGAGCTGGGGCGACAACAGGGCTGATGCCCCCGTCACCGCGTCGTACGCGGGCCCCGCCCACGTTCCGGGCAGCGGCGGATGCGCCGCCGGAGCCTCGGTGCCGGCGAAGCCCGTCCAATCGCCAGCCTGCCAGCCGTGCGTGCCGGAGGGGGCGACCGCGTACGCCGACGGGCCGCCGCCCGAGACGATTACGAGCCGTACCGGCAGCTGGGGGTCGGCGAGCTCGACGTAATAGACCGCCCCGATGCCGCCCGCGACGAGCGGACCGGCGAAGTAACGGACGCGCGAAAGGGCGTGCGGCGCCTTCAGCGTGTCCGTCACCGCCTGCGTCGCCTGGCCGTAGAAGTCGCTGCCGGCGGCCGCGTCCGTCCACCCGTTCACACAGGTCGCGGACTTGGGGCCGCCGGAGGGGCTGGGCGACGGGGTGGGGGTCGGGGTGGGGCTGGGAGTGGGGGTGGCGGACGGCGTCTGCGACGTGACGGGCGCCGAGGAGGTGACGGCAGGCGTCGGGTCGGCGGTCGCCGGCGGGCTCGACGATCCGCACGCCGTCACGCCGGCGAGTCCGAGGACCACCAGGCCGAGCAGGGCTCGCTTCACGGGCTGACCGTAGGCCCGCCCGGCCCGAACTGCCAGCAAGCGGCACCGCGAGCCGGGGTCAGAGCTTGGGGATGAAACGCTTGCCCGCGAGCGCGTACTCGACGAGCACCACCGCCCGCGCCGCCGTCTCCAGACGCAGGCTCTCCCGCTCGTACATGGCGATGAGGCCCTCGATGGCCTCGAGCGGCACGGTGATCCCGCTCTCGCCGCGACCGCCGAGATCGGCCCGGGCGGTCGCCGCGCCGCGCTTGCAGGCGGCGAGGGAAGCCGCGACCTGCTCCCGGGCCACCCGGGCGAGCAGCACGGGATGGGCCTTCAGCACGCCGTACAGGCGGTGGTCGGGCGGGCACAGGTCGTACAGCCAGCCGATCGCCTTGCGCTCCCAGTGCTCGGCGCCCGGTGGCGGCACCTCCCGCGGCCAGCCGGCCGGGATCTGTCGGCTCATCCGCCCGCTCAGGCCGGGCGCAGCACGGCGAGCAGCTCGACGTGGGCTGTCATCGGGAAGAGGTCGAACGCGCGTACGCGGTCGACGCGGTAGCCGGCCTCGACCGCGGCCCGCAGGTCACGGGCGAGGGTGGCGGCGTCGCACGACACGTACGCGATCACCCGCGAACGCAGCTCGGTGATGGCCCGCATGACGTCGGGTCCGGCGCCGGTACGCGGCGGGTCGAGCACGACGACGTCGGACGCCGGGAGCTCACCGATGATCTCGGCGACGTCAGCGGTGCGGACGTCCACGCCTTCGCCGCAGTTGAACCGGGCGTCGTCGGCGGCCTGCTCGCCCTGCTCGACCGCGATGACGGCGGCGCCGCGGTCGGCCAGCGCATAGGCGAAAAGTCCGGCCCCGGCATAGAGGTCGAGCGCCGACTCCCCCGGCTGCGGCGCGGTCGCCTCCAGCACGGCGGCGCTCAGCAGCTCGGGCGCGGCCGGGTGCACCTGCCAGAAGCCGCCGGCGCTGACCCGGAAGGTGTGGTCGAGCGCCTCGTGCGTGAGCACGCCGGAGCCGTCGATGACGACATCACCGGTGCTGGCCGAGGCGGCGTAGGAGATGCGCTTCTGCGCCTGTCGGCCGCCTCCGCCGGAGCGGGCGGTCCGGTCCCGGTCACGCCAGGCGCCGGCCTGCTCGAGCAGGGAGTGCGTGATGGGGCAGCGCGGAACCGGCTGGACGGCGTGCGAGCGGTGCCGGAGCAGCCCGCGGGAGCCGTCGCGGGCGACGGAGACCTGCAGGCGCGTACGCCAGCCCAGGCCGGTGTCGCGGGCGGAGGCGGGCTCGACGGTGACCTCCGGGTCGACGAGGCCGCCGAGCCGGGTGAGCTGCTCGCGGACGACATCGGCTTTGAGCCGCCGGGCGACGTCGAGCGGGGTGTGCTGCCAGTCGCATCCGCCGCAGCGCCCGGGCACGGCTAGCGGGCAGACCGGCTCGATGCGATTCAGGGACGCCTCGAGCACCTCGACGACGTCGGCGCGCACGAAGCGGGTGGTCTGCTCGATGATCGCGGCACGTACGCGCTCCCCGGGCAGGGCACCGCGGACGAACGCCACGCGGCCGTCGGGCAGGTGGGCGACGCAGTCGCCGCCGGGAGCGGCCCGCTCGGCGGTCAGCTCGACCGAGGCGCGGGGCGTCCGGACCTTCCCCTTGGGCGGGGTGTGCGGGCGTTTCTTCGGCGTGCCCGGATTGGCATTCTGCGGGTGGGTCATGCGACCGGCTCCCGCGACTCGGTCTGGCCGTCCGCTGCCGGGGTGCCGGAAGCGGCACTTGCATTGGCACCGGCGCCGTCGGTGCTGATACCCGTACCCCGGCGGACGTCACCGGCCCGGGAGCCGCCGCCCTGCCGGAAGCCGCGTGGCATCGCACCGTCGAGCTGGTACGGCACGCTCGTGACCATGATTCCGGGCTCGAACAGCAGCCGGCTCTTGAGGCGCAGGGCGCTCTGGTTGTGCAGCAGGTTCTCCCACCAACGGCCGACGACGTACTCGGGGATGTAGATGCAGACCACGTCGCGGGGTGAATCGCGGCGAATCCGCCTGACGTACTCGATCACAGGTCGAGTGATCTCGCGGTAGGGCGAGGCCAGCACGACGAGGTTGATCTTGATGCCGCGACGCTGCCACTCGTCCTGCAGCGCCTTGGTCTCGTCCTCGTCGATGCCGACGGTGATCGCCTCGAGCGCATGCGGACGGCCCGCCTTGGCGAAGGCCAGCGCCCGCAGGGTGGGGCGGTGCAGCTTGCTGACCAGCACGAGCGCGTACACCCGGCTCGGCAGCGTGGGCGGGCCCGGCTCGGGGACGAGCTCGCGGGAGACGCGGTCGTAGTGCCGGCGGATGGCCTTCATGATCAGGAAGATGATCGGCATCGCGACGCAGACGATCCACGCGCCGCGGGTGAACTTGGTGAGCAGCACGATGATCAGCACCGCGCCGGTCATGAGGGCGCCCATCATGTTGATGGTCTGGCTGCGCCGCATCCGGTGGCGCGCCGCCGGGTCCTGCTCCTGGCGCAGCAGCCGGTTCCAGTGCCGCACCATGCCGCTCTGGCTGAGCACGAACGACACGAAGACGCCGATGATGTACAGCTGGATCAGGCGTGTGACCTGCGCATCGAAGACGACGATGAGCACCGTCGCGGAGCCGGCCAGCAGCACGATGCCGTTGCTGAACGCGAGCCGGTCACCGCGGGTGTGCAGCTGGCGGGGCAGGTAGCGGTCCTGGGCCAGGATGGAGCCGAGCACCGGGAAGCCGTTGAAGGCGGTGTTGGCAGCCAGCACCAGGATCAGCGTCGTCGTGATCGCGATGATGATGAAGCCGAGCGAGTCGGTGCCGCCGAAGACCGCTTCCGCGACCTGCGTGATGACCGTGCGCTGCTCGTAGCCGTGCGGTGCGCCGATCAGGTGCGCCTCGCTGATGTGCACCTTCGAGATCAGGGCGAGCACGGTGACACCGATGAACATGGTCACCGACAGCACGCCGAGCAGCAGCAGTGTCGTGGCCGCGTTCTTGCTCTTCGGCTTCTTGAACGCCGGCACACCGTTGCTGATCGCCTCGACCCCGGTGAGGGCCGTGCACCCGGACGAGAAGGCGCGCAGCACCAGGAAGACGGTCGCGAGGCCGCCGTACGCGCTGGCCTGCTCCACGCCGAAGCCGGCGCTCTCGGCCCGCAGGTGGGCGCCGGTGGCGGCGCGGATCAGCCCGTACACGATCATGAACAGGACGGCGGCCATGAACGCGTACGTCGGGATCGCGAAGGCGGTGCCCGACTCGCGGATGCCGCGCAGGTTCAGCAACGTGACGATGAGCACCACGCCGACGGCGAGCTCGACCCGGTACGGCGCGAGGGCCGGCACGGCGGACAGGAAGTTCGCCACTCCGGACGAGACCGACACGGCGACGGTCAGCACGTAGTCGGTGAGCAGCGCGCTGCCGACGACGAGGCCGAAGTTGCCGCCCAGGTTGGTGCTCGCGACCTCGTAGTCGCCGCCGCCGCTCGGGTAGGCATGGACGTTCTGCCGGTACGAGGCGACGACCGTGAGCATGAGGATGACGACGCCCGCGGCGATCCACGGGGTGAAGTGGATGAACGTCAATCCACCCAGTGTCAGGACAAGCAGAATCTCCTCGGTCGCATATGCGACCGAGGACAGCGCGTCGCTCGCGAAAACCGGGAGCGCCAGCTTTTTCGGAAGTACGGCCTCGCCGAGACGGTCGCTCCGGACGGGCCGGCCGACCACTCCACGTTTGAGCAGGCCAGTCAGGACGCCCACGGCGGCGAATGCTACGCGGCTGATTGCGCAAAGACGTGTGCGGACGCGGCTACTGTCTGCGCTTGTGCATGTCGTCATCCTCGGCTGCGGCCGCGTCGGCTCGACCCTCGCGCGCAGCCTGGCCCGCAGAGGCCACTCCGTGGCGGTCATCGACCAGGTGGCCGCCGCCTTCGACAAGCTCGGCGACGACTTCGCCGGGCAGAAGGTGACGGGTGTCGGCTTCGACCGCGACACGCTGAAGGAAGCGGGCATCGAGCGCGCCGACGCCTTCGCCGCGGTGTCCAGCGGCGACAACTCCAACATCCTGTCGGCCCGGGTGGCGCGCGAGACGTTCGGCGTCGACAACGTCGTCGCCCGCATCTACGACCCGAAGCGCGCCGAGGTGTACGAGCGGCTCGGCATTCCGACCGTCGCCACCGTCCGGTGGACCGCCGACCAGGTGCTGCGCCGGTTGATCCCCGAGGGCGTCACCCCGGAGTGGACCGACCAGAGCGGCCGGATCATCCTCGCGGAGGTGCCGATCGCCGACAGCTGGGTCGGGCTGCCGCTCACCAAACTCGAGGACCTGACCGGCGCCCGCGTCGGCTGCGTCATCCGCTTCGGCGAGGGCATGCTGCCCGAGCCGGGCACCGCTCTCCAGGACGGCGACACCGTGCACCTGCTGCTGGACCGGCTCTCCCTGAACGCCGTCGAGAAGGCCATCGCGGCCGGACCGGACGCCTGATGGCCATGCCGTACGAGCCGCCCACCGCCCCGGACGCTCAAGACGCTCAAGACGCGCAGGACGCGCCCTCGGCCCTCGAGTCGCAGCACAAGCGCACCACCACCGTCGCCATCGCGGGGGCCGGCAACGTCGGCCGGTCGATCGCGCGCGAGCTGATCGACAACGGCCACCAGGTGCTGCTCATCGAGCGCGAGATGTCGGCGCTGAAGCAGAGCTCGGTGCCCGGGGCGTCGTGGGTGCACGGCGACGCGTGCGAGGTCGCGACCCTCGAGTCGGCCGAGCTGCAGGACTATGACGTGATGGTGGCCGCCACCGGCGACGACAAGGTCAACCTGGTGGTGTCGCTGCTGGCGAAGACCGAGTTCGGCGTGCGCCGGGTGGTTGCCCGGGTCAACCACCCGAAGAACGAATGGCTCTACAACGAGTCGTGGGGCGTCGACGTCGCCGTCTCGACCCCCCGCATGCTCACCGCCCTGGTCGAGGAGGCCGTCAGCGTCGGTGACCTCGTCCGCCTGATGAGCTTCATGCAGGGCGAGGCGTCACTGGTCGAGGTCACGCTCGCCGAGGACTCGCCGCTCAGCGGTCGCCGGCTCGACGAGGTCCAGCTGCCCCCGGACACCGCCCTGGTCACGATTCTGCGCGACGGCCACGTGGTGCTCCCCTCCCCCGAAGGCACCCTCGAGGCCGGCGACGAGGTGCTCGCCGTGGCCACCAGCCCGGAGTCGGAGGCCGAGCTCGCCCACGTGCTCGGCAGCGGGCAGATCCGCAAGCCCTCCACGCCCCCGGACGCGTCGACCGCCGCCGGGGCCGTCCCCGGGTCGGGCGGGGTGCTCTGAGCGGAGGTCCGGCGCAGGTGACCGCCACGGGCCCGGCCGACAGCTCGCACCGGGCATCGGCCCGCCGGGCGAGCCCCGTCGCACTGGCCGGCATCGCGGTCAACCTGGCGGTCGCGATCACGACGCTCGCGGTGGCGCGGGCGCTGAGCTCGCGCGAGTACGGCACGTTCGTCCAGCTCGTCGCCGTCTTCTACGTGCTCAGCATGCCGGGCCTCGCGCTCGGGGTCGCGGTCGTCCGCCGGGTCAGCGCCTGGCTCGCCCACCCCGAGGCGGCCGGGACGGACTCCGTCGATCGCTGGGTGCACCGGATCCGTCGACAGGTGTGGCTCGGCGCCGCCGTGGCCCTCGTCGCAGGGGCTGCGCTCGCGTACCCGATCTCCGACCTGCTGGTCATCCGCAGCCCCGGCGGCCTCATCGAGACGTTCGCCGCCGCCGGGCTGTGGTCGGTGCTGTGCTTCGAGCGGGCGGTGCTGCAGGCGCACCAGGCGTACGCGCCGTACGCCGGTAACCTCGCCCTCGAGGGGGTGCTGCGCTGCGTGGTCACGCTCGCGGCGGTGGCGGCCGGCCTCGGCGTGCCGGGTGCGGCGGCCGGGCTGCTGGTCAGCCTGCCGGCGGCGCTGCTGCACGCCCGGCGAGCGCAGGCGCGGCTCGGCGACCGGATCGCCGAGGACGCGGCGGCCACCCCTGCCGAGGCGTTCCGGGCCCGGCACGACGCCCTGATCGCGCTCGCCGCCCTCGGGCTGCTCGCGGTTCTGCAGAACGTCGACGTGCTCGTGCTCGGTCGCAAGGTGCCCGGCAGCAGCGGTAGCTACGGCGCCGTGTCGGTGGCCTGCAAGGCGCTCGTCCTCGTCGCCTTCGTGCTGGCCGGCTTCCTGCTGCCGGAGGCGGCGACGCGCAAGGCGGCCGGGCGGCATGCGCTCGGCCCGCTGTACGTGTCGCTCGGCTTCGTCGCCGTGCCGTCGGCCGTGCTGGTCGTCGCCGCGGCGACGGCAGGACGTCCGCTGCTGTCGCTGGCGTTCGGCAAGCGGCTCGCGGGGGCTGCCGATGCGTTCCTGCCGCTGGCGCTGGCCATGGCGCTGCTCGCGGCCTCCGTGATGCTCACGCACTACCTGCTGGCCGCCGGCTTCCGTCCGGTGATCGGCGTGCTGCTGGTCGGCGCCGTCGTCACCACCGTGCTGCTCGCCACCCTCGGCAGCTCGCCGACGCGCCTCGCCTGGGCGGACGCCGCCGCCGAAGGGGTGCTGACACTCGCACTCGCCGGGCTGGTCGCGCTGCAGCATCGGGGCGCCGCGAGCCGATAGCGTCCGGACCCGTGACGAGCCCGCCCGCGAGCCGCTTCCGCCCGTCGCTCGCCCGCAGCCGTGCGCTGTTCAAGGCGTTCGGCGTCGAGCAGACCGACCCCGACCACTTCTACGGGATGATGGCCGCCGACTCGGCCGCCCATCTCGGGCACTACGCGAAGCTCCCCGGCGCGGTGATGCTCGACGTCGGCGGCGGCCCCGGCTACTTCGCCGACGCCTTCCGGGCGGCAGGCGCCACCTATCTCGCGCTCGACGCCGATGCCGGCGAGCTCAGCCTGCACGGGCGCACCCCGGAGGCCGGCACGACCGTGCTGGGCAGCGGCATGCAGCTGCCGTTCCGCACCGCAAGCCTCGACGTGTGCTTCAGCTCCAACGTGCTCGAGCACGTGCCCGAGCCGTGGACCATGGCTGACGAGATGGTGCGGGTCACCCGGCCGGGCGGGATCGTCTTTCTCTCGTACACGACCTGGCTGTCGCCGCACGGCGGGCACGAGACGTCACCGTGGCACTACCTCGGCGGCGAGCGGGCGCTCGCCCGCTACACGCGGACGCACGGCAAGCCGCCGAAGAACGTCTTCGGCGAGAGCCTGTACGCGGTGTCCGTCGCCGAGGCGCTGACCTGGGCCCGCCGCCGCGCCGCCGAGGGCGTCGTCGACGTCGTCGAGACGCTTCCGCGCTACCACCCACGCTGGGCGTATGCGGTGGTCAAGGTGCCGGGCGTACGCGAGGTGCTGACCTGGAACCTCGTGCTGGTGCTGCGCAAGCGCTGAGCGGGCGGCTGCTCAGCCGCCGGTCTGGTCGTTGAGGGTGACCGTCGGCAACTCCGACGGAAACATCGGCAGTCCCATCAGCATCCGGATGCCGCCGAGGAACTCGGGTGCGAGAAACTCGCCGCCCTTGGTGTTGAAGTGGATGCCGTCGAGGTCGCGCACCTGCTGCCCGTTCCGGTCGAGGTGCCACTTGCCGTCGGGATCGAAGAAATTGTAGAGATCGAGCACCACGACGTTGTCAGGATGGGCGGCCGCCACCTTCCAGATCAACGCGTTGAACGCCTGTGAGCGGCGGCAGTCGTCCTGCGGGTAGAAGGTGCCGTCGGGGCGCTCGGGCCGCTGGTAGCAGGGGGCCGTCGCCAGCGCGACCTTGCCGCCGGCGGAGCCGAGCACCGTGACGGCGCGCTCCAGCTCGATCGTCAGCAGCCGGTCGTACTCGGGCTGGCCGATGTGCATGATCTTGCCGTCGACGTTGCGGTTCACCGTCTCCCAGTGGCCGAGCACCATGAGCGTGACGTCGGGACGCTGGACGGCCACGGTCTGCTCCCAGATCTGCGGCCAGTCCCAGCACTCGCCGTACTTGACCGGCGCCTGGTCACCGTCACCCGCGCCGACCCCAGGAGCGATCCCGCAACCGATCCTGCTGGCGTTGGTCAAGTTGACCTTCCAGGCCGAGGCCCGGTCCTCGAGGGCGAGCGCAGCGGTGAAGGCCGTCGAGTCACCGACGATCAGCATGTTGAGCGGCTCGGCCGGAGCAGCGGCCGTGCTCACCCGTGTGGTGACCCCCGGCTGCGCCGGACCGGGCCGCGGGGCCACCGGAGCGACCGTGGGGACAGGAGCCGGCGAACCGGCGCCGGCGCCCGGAGTCGGGATGGGACGCGTCGGTGAAAGCTTGCGCTTGGTGAGCTCCTGGGACTGCCGGGCCTGCTGCTCGGCGAGCGCGTTGAGCTCCGAGGCGGAGACGGACGTGGCCCGATCCTGTCCCGAACCCAGTTGCGGCAGCACTCCCCACGGGCCGACGACGACGGCGCCCGCCATCACGCCGGCCAATCCAGCCATCCCAAGCCGACGGCCAGAGAAGGATCCTAGCAGGACGGGACGCTCCATCAGCCAGTACGAGACCTCGGCCAACGTGAGCGAGGCCAACAACCGGAAGGCGAGCAGTTCCCCACCATGCAGGTGGGTGCGCTCGGCGGTGGCGAACAGGATGACGGGCCAGTGCCAGAGGTAGAGCCCATAGGAGATGCGGCCGATATGGGCCAGCGGAGGTAACGCGAGCAGCCGTGAAACCGGGCCTTGTGGAGCCTTGACCAGTGCAAGGATCAGCACGGCAACCCCTACGGCGACGACGAGGAAACCGCCGTGGTAGAGCAGCCGGCTCTCGCCCGACACCGTGGCGAACAGATAGATGAGCGCTCCGATCGCAACAGCTCCGACCAAGGACCAGCGCCGCGTCACACGCACGCCCGCCCGCACGCCATCGGGTGATTGCGGGAGCGGAAGGTAGGCGGCGAGCACGGCTCCCGCCAATAAGGCCAGCGCCCGGGTGTCGGTGCCGTAGTACAGCCGGGACTCATCGACCCCGCGGTGCGCCTCGACGACGAGCCATGCGCTGCTCGCCACGGTGCCGATCAGGGCAAGCACGAGTACCGCTCGCCGGGCCGCCTGCGGATGCGGCGCCGCCCGCGCCGCTTCCGGGTCCGACCACCGCGCGAGGCGCCTCCCGGGCCGCCACCGGGCCAGGCCGATGGCGCCCACCACCAGCAACGGCCATATCAGGTAGAACTGCTCCTCGACCCCGAGCGACCACAGGTGGAGTACCGGCGAGGGACTGTCGGCGCCGAAATAGCCTTGCCCGGAGAAGGCGAACCGCCAATTGGCGACGTAGAGCAGGGCCGCGCCTACGTCCAACCGAATGCTGTGCAGGTCCTGCCGCGGGTCGAAAGCCGCCCACACCGCGACGGCGAGCAGGACGAGCAACAGAGCGGGCAGCAGGCGCCGGGCCCGCCGGGCCCAAAAGGCTCGGAGCCGGACCCGGCCGGTCCGCGTCACCTCGCGGAGCAACAGGCTGGTGATGAGGTAACCCGACAAGACGAAGAAGACGTCGACGCCGAGCAGGCCGCCGGGGATCCAACGGATCCCGGCGTGATACAAGACGACGCCAAGCACCGCCAGAGCCCGGAGCCCGTCCAGAGCTGACCAGCGCGAGGCGCGCGCCGGAAGCACCCGGGTCGCCGGGGCTCGGCCGGCCGGAGCGCGGTCGACCGACCTGGACAGCAGCGCGGACGCCATCACCCGAGGAGGGCCCCACGGGCCGCTGCACCCGTGCAGGGCGACGCTGCCAACAGGCGGGGGAAGGCGGAGCTCTGCGGTGCCAACGACCCGCACAGCAGCCCCCGCATGTGGGTAGCCTACAAGGCCGCTCTGGCGAACCCATGCCGAACGCTCCGGCCGAGCCTTCCGAAAACCGGCTGCATCAGCTCAGGCTGAGGTCCAGCGTGAGGGTTCGTTCTCAACTACGAGTCAGCGTGCCGCGAGTCGGCGCAATTCGGGCAGCAGCTGGGCCGCGACCGGGCCGATCGCGGCCGGCGGGAAGTGGACGCCGTCGACGTTGCGCACTCGTACGCCGTCGATCGAGGTCACGTAGCGACCCCCGGGGCAGATCATCGCGCCGAAGTCGACCACCGTGACCAGCCCGGGATGACGGGCGGCTGCCTCGCGCTGCAGCTGGTTGAACTGCTCCAGCCGCGTCGTGGTGCTCTCCGGCCACGGACCGCCGTCGGGCTGCTCGTCGTAGGCCCGGCACGGCGTGGTGAGCAGGACGAGCGGGGTGCCGCCGGAGGTCATGGTCGTGATGAGCAGGTCGAGCTGACCGGCGAGGTAGCGGTCGTACGCGGGCTCACCGATGTGCACCCAGCGCTTCGGCTGCCCGGGCTCCCCCCACTTGCGGTCCATGACCTCCCATTCGCCGACGAGGGCGACCGACAGGTCCGGCTTGTCGGCGGCGAGCGCCTCGCCGCGCAGCTTCGGCCAGGCCTTGCAGAAGCTGGGGTCGCTGGAGTCGGTGCCGCGGAAGCGGCGCGGGCTGCCGAGCGCGATGCCGCAGCCGAGCAGGCCGGCGTTCGCGATCCGGATCTTGTACGGACCCTCGCTGCGGGCGAGCGCATCGGCGAGCGAGACGGCCATGCTGTCGCCGACGAAAAGGATGCGGCTGTCACCGGCCGGCGCGGGCGCCCCGACGTCGGTGTTCACCGCCGGCTCGGTCACGCCGTTCGCGGGCCCGGGGGCCGGGGTGGCCGCGACCAGCACGCCGACGAGGGCGACGAGCGCGACCGGGGCCAGCACCTTCGGCCGGGGCAGCCGCCAGCGGCGTTCGCGGATCGGCAGCTCGATGAAGTGGTAGCTGACGACGGCGGCGACCGCGGTGCAGACCAACCGCACGGCGAGCAGGGCGGGGACGCCGAGCCCGGTGCGCTCGTGCGTGATGAGCAGGAAGAGCGGCCAGTGCCAGAGGTACAGCCCGTACGAGATGACCCCGATGTAACAGAGCGGCTGCCAGGACAGCAGCGGTGCGAGCCAGCCGTCCGGCACCAGCGCCACCGCCGCCATGAGGATGACGACGGTCAGCGCGACGAGCACGAAGCCGCCGCGGTACAGCGCCTCGGAGTCGCCGTGCACGACCGTGAACGCGTAACCGATCCCGGCCGCACCGACGACGCCGACGAGCTGCAGCCACCGGCGTGCCTGGGAGCCCAGCACCGCGCCGGCGGGGTGGCGGGCGTACCAGGCGCCGAGGGCCGATCCGAGCAGCAGCGGGATCGCGCGGGTGTCGGTGCCGTAGTACAGCCGGTCGGTCCAGACCCCGGCGAGCGACTCGACGAGCGTGACGACGAAGGCGAGGGCGACCAGCGACACCGCCCACCGCGGGATGCTGCGCCGGCGCGAGAGCAGCCAGATGACCGCGAGCGGCCAGATCAGGTAGAACTGCTCCTCCACCGCCAGCGACCAGGTGTGCCGAAGCGGCGACGGGGCGGTGAAGTGCTCGAAGTAGCCCTGGCCGCTGAGCGCGAACCGCCAGTTGGCGCCGTAGAAGAGGGTGGAGAGTTCGTCGCCGCGCAGGCCCGGGGTCTTGACGGTGAGCAGCAGCCCCCACACCACGGCGACGAAGATCAGCAGCAGGAAGAGGCCGGGCAGCAGCCGCCGCGCGCGGCGCAGATAGAACTGCCCCAGGGCGATCCGGCCGCTGCGGTCGCGCTCCCGCACCAGCAGCGCGGTGATCAGGAAGCCGGAGAGCACGAAGAAGACGTCGACGCCGAGGGCACCGCCGGGCATCCACGAGATGCCCCCGTGGAAGAGCAGCATCGCGATGAGGGCGACGGCCCGGATGCCGTCGAAGGCCGGGATGTGCGGCAGCCGGCCGAGCGCCGGGCCGCGGGGTGCCTCGGGACTGCTGCCGGCGAGGGTGGGAGCGGCGGCCGACACGCTCGCAGGCTACAAGCGTGAGCCGCCGGAGCTGGGTAATCGCGGCCGGGCGATCGAGGCGCCGACCGGTTTCGTCATCACCGACCGGGTGAAGTGACAGTCACGCTCCGTCCAGCATCGGACACGGATCGCAATACACGAAACGCTCGACAAGCTGCGGTAGCGTCACCGCTCGTTACGAGCCGTACCGGCAAGCGGGGGAGGTCGGCGATCGCCTCGACGACGCGTGCCGCCATCAAGGTCCGCGCGCGCGACTCCGGTGACGTCCGGGGCCCGGCTGCCGAGGCCCGACCCGAACGCCCGACGGCCGGGCCCCGCACCGGCGTCCGCGGCTTCACGCACATCCCCGCCCTCGACGGGCTGCGCGGGCTGCCGCTCCTGGTGATCATGGCCTATCACGCCGGCGTCTCCTGACTGCCCGGTGGCGTACTCGCCCTGGACGTCTTCTTCGTGCTGTCGGGCTTTCTCATCACCAGCCTGCTCATCACCGAGAAACGCAACACCGGCAGCATCCGGCTGGTCTCCTTCTGGGGCCGACGGGCACGGCGACTGCTGCCCGCGCTGGTGGTCCTGTTGCTCGCGATGATCGCCTGGGCGCAGTTCCTCACCCCGGCCACCTCGAAGGCCGCCCTGCGCGGTGACGCCTTCTCGACGCTGTTCTACTTCGCCAACTGGCACTTCATCGCCTCGGGCCAGGGCTACTTCGACCGCTTCGCGCCGCAGTCGCCGCTGCTGCACACCTGGTCGGTCGCGATCGAGGAGCAGTTTTACCTGATCTGGCCGCTCCTGCTCTTCCTGGCCTGGAAGATCGGGCGGTGGTCGGTACGCAAGATCGCCGGCACGATCGCGCTGGGTCTGGCGCTCGCATCGGGCCTGCTGATGTACCTGCTGTCGGTCGACGGCGTCAGCCCCGACCGGCTGTACTACGGAACCGACACCCGCGCGGTCTCGCTCCTGCTCGGCTGCGGCCTCGCCGCGCTGCGCCCGGCCGACGGGTTCACCGCCGGGCTCGAGCGGGTCGCCGGCCCGCGCGGCGCACGGCTTTCACGCCTCCTCATCCAGGTCGCGGGCCTCGCCGGCATGACGGTTCTGATCTTGTGCTGGACCCACGCCCAGGACCACTCCACGTGGCTCTACCGCGGCGGCTTCGTCACGACGGCGGTCGCCACGCTAGGGGTGCTGCTGTGCTGCACCGAGGCGCCGCGCAACCCCGTGACGCGCTTCCTGATGCTGCGGCCGCTGCGCTTTTGCGGCGTGATCTCGTACGGCATGTACCTCTACCACTGGCCGATCTTCCAATGGTTGAACAACGGCCGCACCGGCCTGCGCGGCTGGGAGCTGCTGTCCCTGCGCTTCGGCGTGACCTTCGCCTTGGCCGTGATCTCGTACCGGTTCATCGAGCAGCCGATCCGGCGCGGCGCCCTCACCCGCGAACGCCTCAAGCGCTGGGTCCGGCTGCCGGCGCCCGCCCTCGCCGGGGTAACACCGGTGATCTGCCTGCTGGTGGTCGGCAGCCTCGTCGCCGGGCTGACGGCGGCGACGACGGCCACGGCGACCCAACTGGCCCGCGCGGGCGGCGGCCGTGACGTCCTCCCGCAGGTGCAACCGCCGAAGCCGGCGGCACCGGTCTTGAACGCCGCCCAGCGAGCGGCCCTCAACCGACCCGTACGCGTGCTCGTCGAGGGTGACTCGCTGGCCAAGACTTTGGCCGAAGGGCTTGGAGACGCGGGGCCGAAATACAACTACCAGTCCTACAACCTCGGGCTGCTGGGCTGCGGCGTGGCCCGCGGTGGGCCGCTTCGTGACGACCGCGGCGAGACCATGCCCGTCACGAACTGCGCGGGCTGGCCGCAGAGCCGGGCTGACGACGTTAAGACGTACGACCCGGACGTCGTCGTACTGGTCACCGGCCGCTGGGAGATTCTCGACCGGGTGCACGACGGTGTGTGGACCAACGTCGGGAAGGCCGACTACGACGCCTACCTGGCGAGCGAGCTCGACCTGGCGATCCAGGTGCTCTCGGCGGGCGGGGCCAAGGTCGTGCTGACCACCACTCCGTGCTTTCGGCCCCGCGAGGCCCCTGACGGATCGACGTATCCCTTCGACGACCCGGCGCGGCTGACCGCTTACAACGAGCTGATCCGGCAGGCCGTGGCCCGTCATCCCGACGTCGCCTCCCTGTACGACCTCGACAAGACGCTCTGCCCGGACGGCACCTACGTCCCTGCGGTGAACGGAGTCACCGTCCGTATCCCGGACGGGGTGCACATCTCCGTGGCGGGCGGGCTCTACGTGGCGACAACCCTCGGCCCGGAGCTGGTGTCGCTCGGATCCCCTCGGCGCTCGGCGCAGGCCTTCACCGCCGACGCCAACCAGTCGCACCCGGGCTGACCCCCGACCGCGGCGGACCAGCAGCCGTGCAACGCCAGTGCGTCAGCGGCCGGTCTCGGCCGCCTGCTCGCGCCGGCGCAGCAGCCGACGGTGACCGAAGGCGATGCCCGGCCGCTCCACGAGGAAGTAGCTGAGCGCCGAGAGCGCCACCGTCGCGACCACGACGACCGCGAGCAGCGGCAGGAACGGGGTCGAGAACAGCCGCCAGGCGGTGTGCAGGTGGGTCTGGATGAGGTCGATGACGAGCTGGTGCCACAGGTAGATGCCGTACGAGACCAGGCCGAGCGATGCGAGCAGCCGGCTGGAGAGCGCGCGGCGGACGACGCCCGACCGTGGCGGCCCGAAGACGGCGGGCAGCAGCAGGAAGAAGCCGAACAGGCCGTACAGCACCTCGCGGGCCACGTCGGTGCCCGCCCCGCCGACGCCGAGCGGGTCGGTCGTGAGGCCGACCTGCGTCGACACCAGCCAGAAGAGGAAGCCGGCGACGACCCAGCTCGCGAGGTCGGCGCCGCGCATCTGCAGCCAGCGCAGCGGGGCCGGGAGCGAGCCGGTCTCGCGGACGTACGACCCGACCACCGCGAGGCCCATGCCGAGCGCGAAGTGGTCGCCCCAGGCCGGTAACCAACTGCGGGCGGTGCTGGTCGGGCCGTGCGGGTCGGCGACGACCCAGAGCCGGAACAGGATGCTGAAGACGTACAGGGCGGCCAGCGCGATCAGCTCGCGGCGCAGGATGGCGGCCGGCGCGGGCGGGTGGCCAGCGGCCGCGCGGCGCCGGTCGATCGCCCGCATCATCGCCGCCCACAGCGGCAGTGCCAGGTAGAACGTGACCTCGATGCACAGCGACCAGGCCTGCGTGATGCCGTGCAGGATCCACTGGCCGGAGTAGATCTGCAGGAAGAGGGCGTATCGGATCAGCCCGCCGAGGCCCTGGACCTGCGACCAGCCGAGCACCGCGGCCGTGGCGGCGAGCGCCACCCAGTAGAGCGGGACGATGCGCAGCGCGCGCCGCACCAGGTAGCTGCGGATCCCGGGACCGGGGCGGCCGGCGAACGCGGACGCAACGAACGGCCGGTAGAGCAGGAAGCCGGAGATCAGGAAGAAGACGGACACCCCGATCTCGCCGCGGGCGGTGTACTCCCCCAGCGAGTGCCGGAACGTGTAGCCCGACGCGAAGCTGACGTGCACGACGACGACGAGCAGCGCCGCGACCGCGCGGAGGCCGTCGAAGCCCTGGACGAAGCCGGCCGACTTGCGCCGGTCTGCCGGGGTCGCCGCGCCCGGCGCGACGGGAGACGCGGCAGCAGACGCGGTGGCGCTCATCGCGACGCGACGGCGGCCGGGTCGGCGGGCACCGGCTCGACGACGCGGACGTCACCGGCGGGCACCGGGCTGCCTCCGCGGCGCCGGCGGACCAGGTCCGAGATCGCGACGAAGCCACCCGTGCCCAGCAGGACCAGCGCGATCTCGGCGCTGGCGCGGTAGCGACTCTGCCCGAAGGTGAGCCCGGTCGAGATCGCCACGTTGACCAGCAGCGCGACGCACGGCGTGACCGGGATCTTGCGTCTGCGCATCATGAAGATGCCGCCGATCGAGGCCGCCTCGAGGATCCAGAGCATGGACAGCCCCATGTATCCCCAGTTCAGCGGCTTGGTCTCGATGTTGGAGTCGAACTCGACGTTCTGGAACGGCCGGTACCAGCCCCACGTACGCCCCTCGCGGGCGAGCTCGAGCATGGGCAGCTCGCGCTTGTGCGCCTTGACGAAGTCGAGCGCGCCCTTGTTGTAGTACGGCGCCTTGACCGACAGGTCGGTGATGTCGGCCGGCACCTTGATCGGCGAGTCCAGCGCGCACTTCACCGACCAGTAGCCGCGGAAGGTGCCGTACCAGGTGATCGGGCAGTTGGCCGACAGCAGCGTGATGTCGAAGCCGCTGCTCACCGTCACCGGCTTCTCGAAGCGGGACAGGTTGTAGCCGACCCAGGGGCCGATCACCAGGACCGTCGAGATGCCCGAGGCGAGCACGAGACCGACGCGCCGCTTCCACGGCATGCCCTTCATGAACAGGACGAGCGGCACGAGCAGCAGCACCGGCAGCAGCAGGGCCTCGGCCCGCGACAGGATCGCCAGCGCGATGCCGATGCCGAGCCAGACGGCGCGCTCGTACGAGCGCTTCTGCCAGAACCGGTAGGCGAGCAGCACGGTGACGGCGGTCGTGAGCTGGGCGGTGCCCTCGGACAGCACTCCGCCGTCGTTGAACCAGAAGTACGGGTAGACGGCGACGACGCCGGCCGCGAACAGGCCCGCTCCCTTGCCGAACAGGTTCTTGGCCGTGTAACCGATGACGAAGATCGTGGCCGTACCGATCAGGCACGACAGCATCTGGTGATCGGTGTAGCTCGACATCCCGAGCCACGACTGCGCCCCCAGCAGCACGATGTAGAGCGGCGGGTGCTCGGCCGCCTGCACCGACAGGTGGGTCGGGCCGTAGTACGTGTACGGCTGGATGAAGCCCTTGCCGTCGGCGAGCAGGTTGGCGCCGTAGTGGTAGTAGAACGAGTCGCCACCGATGTGGACGTGGTACTGGTACGCGAACACATAGCCCAGCCGCACCCCGAGGCCGACCAGGCCGATGACGATCAGCCAGCGCCCCCAGCTGGACGGCGCGGAGAACCGGCGTCGACGCCCCGACCCTGGCTGGACGGAGGATCCCGGAGGGGGCAGTGACACGCGGGCAGGTTATCTGCCGCGCAGCAGGTGGCCGCCGCTGCCACGCCCACCTGTGGACAGCGTTGCCCGTTCATGGCAAGGCGGGCGTGCCGCTGCTGGCGCGTTACGTACCCGGCCCGGTGCTGCACACCTAGGCTGACCGGTGTGTCGAACGATCGGGAGCCCGCGGCTCGCGAGCTGCTCGTGGTGATCCCGGCGTGGAACGAGCAGTCGTCCGTCGGGCACGTGCTCAAGGAGATCGGGTCGGCGTGCCCGCAGGCCGACCTGCTGGTGGTGGACGACGGGTCGACCGACGCCACCGCCCGGGTCGCCAAGCAGGCCGGTGCCGCCGTGCTGTCGCTGCCGTACAACCTCGGGGTCGGCGGGGCGATGCGCGCCGGCTTCCGCTACGCGCTGCGGGCGGGCTACCGGGTGGTCGTGCAGGTCGACGCCGACGGTCAGCACGACCCGGCGGCGATCATGGAGCTCGTCGAAGCATTGGGCGGGACGGACGGGCAGCCCGGGGCCGATGTCGTGGTGGGCGCCCGGTTCGCCGGCGAAGGCGCGTACAAGGTCGGCAAGGCGCGCTGGTTCGCCATGCGGGTGCTGGCCCGGCTGCTCTCCCGCATCACGAAGACGCAGCTCACCGACGCGACCTCCGGCTTCCGGGCCACGGGCCCCCGTGCGCTGCCGCTCTTCGCCGCCAGCTACCCCACCGAATACCTCGGCGACACCATCGAGTCGCTGGTCATCGCGGCCCGCTCGGGCTGCGTGTGCCGGCAGGTGCCGGTCGTGATGCGGCCGCGCTACGCGGGCACGCCGAGCCAGTCGGCCTGGAAGTCCTTCGCCTACCTCGGCCGGGCCTTCCTCGTCCTGATGCTGGCCGCCATCCGGCGCTGGCCCCAGCTCACCGACGAGTCCGAGCTGGTCGACGAGGCCGGCCCGGCCGCAGAGGAGCGCGCGTGATCCGCACCCACGTGATCGCGGCGGTCGGCGGCCTGCTCGTCCTGATCTTCATGCTCGAGCTGCTACGGCGCCGGCAGCTGCGCGAGAAGTACGCGATCCTCTGGCTCGCGGTGAGCGTCGTCGTCGTCGTGCTCGCCGCCTTCCCGAGCCTGCTGAACTGGGTCGGTCGCCGGCTCGGCATCTCCGACCCGCCCAACCTGCTGTTCTTCGGCGCCGTCATCGTGCTGCTGCTCGTCACCGTCCACCTGTCGTGGGAGGCGAGCCGGCTCGAGGAGGAGACGCGCACGCTCGCGGAGGAGGTGGCCATCCTGCGCATGCAGGTCGAGGCGATGCAGGAGCAGCGGCCGGCGCAGGCGACGCCCGGCCGGGTCGCGCCCGGCGAGCCGCACGAGCCGCGACGCAGCGCACGGCTGCCGAGCACCCAGGCCCGGATCCCGTCCTGAGCAGCTCACCGCGTTCGGCCCACCTCGCTCCCCTGGACGGCCTGCGGGCGATCGCCGTCGCGGCGGTCATCGCCTTCCACACCGGCGCCTCGTGGGCGGTCGGCGGCTTCCTCGGGGTCGACCTGTTCTTCGTGCTCTCCGGCTTCCTCATCACGACGCTGCTGGTCGGCGAGTGGCAGCGCCGCGGGCAGATCGGGCTGCGCCGCTTCTACGCCCGCCGCGCGCTTCGCCTGCTGCCGGCCGTGCTGTTCCTGTGCCTGGTGCTGCTGGTCGCCGGCCCGGTCGGCTCCGGCACCGAGGCCCGCCACGCGCTGTGGAAGGGCGTGGCCGGCACCGTCTTCTACTTCGCCAACTGGCAGCAGGCGTTCGAGCTGCTGCCGCCCTTCCAGCTGACCGACCACACCTGGTCACTCGCCATCGAGGAGCAGTTCTACCTGGTGTGGCCGCCGCTGCTGGTCGGCGTCTTCCTGTGGGCACGCCGGCGCGGGCGCGAGCCGTTCGGCGCCGCGCTCGGCCTGTCGGTCGGCCTGGCGCTGCTGGCCCTCGTGGTCCGGCTCGTCTGCTGGCACGTCGTGCCGGCCGCCGACCGGGTGGCCCGCGTCTACTACGGCACCGACGCCCGCGCCGACTCGCTGCTGGTCGGCGCCGCCTTCGGCATCCTGTACGCGACCGGCCGGCTCGGGCACCTGCGCCGGCTGCTCGCGGGGCTCACCCCCCTCGCCCTGATCGCGGTGGTGCTCTTCTTCGGCTTCGTCGAGCGTCCCGACGCCTGGCTGAACCAGTGGGGCTACACGGTGGTGGCCCTGGTGGCGGCGGCGCTGATCGCCGGCGTGGCCCTGGACGTCACGAGTCCGGTCGGCAAGCTGCTGTCGCTCACCCCGCTGGTGGCACTGGGCCGCATCTCCTACGGGGTCTACCTCTGGCACTGGCCGCTCTTCCGCTACCTGCACGAGGAGGAGCTCGGCCTCGGCTGGTGGCAGACGCAGGTCGTCCGGATCGCCGTCACGCTCGTGGTCGCGACGGTGTCGTACCTGGTCATCGAGCGTCCGCTGCTACGGCTGCGGCACCGCTTCGACCCACCGGGCATCGACACCAGCCGGGTCGTCACCCCGGTTTGAGCCGGCAGCCCCGCCGGTGTGGCTTACGTCGCTTCACCCAGGAATCGCCGTGGCGCGGGAGAAGGTGACGGGCGGGGCGCACCCGATGTGGTGAGCTGTCATCGGTGGTGAGCTGAAACAGGCACGACCCGGGAGTCGCGATCAGGTGTGAGCAGCCGGAGCAGCCGCAGGACGTCGAACCCTCACGTAGAGGTACAGCCGACGGAGGCCCGCGGTGACCGCGCCGACCGCTGATGTGCGGGCCGACGCGGTGACGGACGCGACCCTCACCACCGCCCCACCTGCTGCCGCCCCACCGGTCACCATCTCGTACGGACGCGCCCGGCCGGGGTCGCTGGCGCCGCCTCCCGAGCCGGTCGACCGGCGGACGGCCGGCAACGGAGGCCGGCGCCACCAGCCCGCCCTCGACGGGCTGCGCGGCCTGGCCGTCCTGGGGGTGGTGCTCTACCACGCCGGCGTGCACTGGCTGCCGGGCGGCCTGCTCGGCGTCGACGCGTTCTTCGTGCTCTCCGGCTTCCTGATCACGACGCTGCTGCTGCAGGAGCGGACCCGCTCGGGCACGGTCGACCTGCGCCGCTTCTGGGTGCGCCGCGCCCGACGACTGCTGCCGGCGCTCGCCGTGCTGCTGGTGACCGTCTCGGTCATGGTCGCCGCGACGGGCAGCGCCACGCAGAAGCAGGCGTATCCCCGCGACGCCGGCTCGGCCCTGCTGTACGTCGCGAACTGGCGGTTCGCGTTCTCCCACCAGGGCTACTTCGCCGACACCACACCCTCGCCGCTCCTGCACCTGTGGTCGCTCGGGGTCGAGGAGCAGTTCTACGTGCTGTGGCCGCTGATCGCGGCGACCCTGCTCGGCGTCGGCGTGCTCGGCCGGCGCTTCTTCCACGGCGAACGGGCGGGCGCCGTGGCCATCGGCCGGATCGCCGTGGCCGGGGCGCTCGCGTCGACGCTGCTCATGACCGTGCTCGCCGCGACGGGCACCGGCGTCGACCGGCTCTACTACGGCACCGACACGCGCGCCGCTCCGCTGCTGGTCGGAGCCGCGCTGGCCGTGGTGCTGGCGCATCGCGACCGGCCGCGTACGCGGGCGGGCCATCGCAGCGCCGCTCCGGTGTCGACGCTGACCGGCACCTGCGCGGGACTCCTGGCCCTGGCCGGCATCGCCGTCCTGTGGAGCACCACGTCAGGCCAGGCCGGGTGGCTCTACCGCGGCGGGTTCACCCTGGCCGCGATCGCCGTGGCCGTCGTCGTCGCCGCGATCTGGAACCGGCCGAGCACCCTGCTCGCCCGGGCCCTGGGCGTCGCCCCGCTGGCGCTGCTCGGACGGATCTCGTACGGCGTCTACCTCTACCACTGGCCGCTCTTCCTGCTGCTGGACCACTCGCGTACCCAGGTCTCGGGCAATGCGCTGCTGGCCCTGCGGCTGGTCGCGACGTTGACGGTGGCGGCGGTGAGCTACACGTTCCTCGAGCGTCCGGTGCTCGCCGGCACGCTGCGCCTGCCCCGGCCCCGCCTCGCGGTGCCGGCGACGGCGGCCATGACCGTCGGGGCGGTGCTGCTCGTAGCCATGCTGCCGGCGCCGAGGTCGGCGCCGTCGTCCACCCTCGAGTCCGACGCGGCGAAGCTGCAGCAGCAGTCGGCGCAGCGCCTGGCCGAGCTGCCGCTCCCGGCGTCCCCCCCGGCGCCGGCGGTCACGACCGGCCCGACGACGGCCCCGACAGCGGCCCCGTCAGCAGCCGCCCCGTCGGCAGCGGCCCCGACAGCAGCGGCCCCGGCCCCGAACCCGGCGGTCGCGACGCCCGTTCGCATGTTCATCGTCGGCGACAGCATCGCCTTCTCCGCCGCCTGGGCCCTGGCCGCCGAGCGGCAGGCGTATCAGGTGGATCTGCTCAGCGACGCCGTGATCGGCTGCGGCATCGTGCCCTTTGCCTACGCCGACCCCAACAGCGTCTCGCCGACCCCGCTGGCCGAGTGCGCCGGCTGGCAGGGTCAGTGGAGCACCGCCGTCGCCAAGTTCCAGCCCTCCGTCACCGCTGTCTTCCTCGGCCGGTGGGAGACCGTCGACCGGGTCATGGACGGCCGCTCCGTCCACATCGGCGACCCCGCGTACGACGCGCAGCTCTCGGCGCTGCTCGACGAGACGGTCCGGACCCTGTCGGCCCGAGGCGGCAAGGTCGCCTTCGTGGCCCTGCCCTGCTACCGGCTGCCGGAGCTCTACGACGGCAGCACCTCGCCGTCCGATCAGCCCGCCCGGCAGGCGCGGTTCAACCAGCTCCTCGCGCAGGCCGCCGCCCGCCACCCGGGGGTCGCGTCGGTGATCGACATGAACGCCCAGATCTGCCCGGGTGGTCAGCCGATCAGCACGTGGCAGGGCATCCCGCTGCGCCAGGACGACGGCATGCACTTCCACCCGCTGGCCGGCCCGGCGCTCGGCAAGCTGCTGCTGAACCCGCTGCGGATGACCGTCGGACTGAAGCCGGTCCAGGGCTGACCGGAGCGCGCCGCACCACACGTTGGGGCGTCCGCATGCCATGGTGAACGGGTGCCACGCGCGTTGATCACCGGGATCACCGGTCAGGACGGTCTCTACCTCGGTGAGCTGCTCGTCGACAAGGGTTACGAGGTCTTCGGGCTCGTACGGGGGCAGAGCAACCCCAAGGTGGCCACGGTCGAGCGGCTGGTGCCCGGGGTGCAGCTGCTCGAGGGCGACCTGACCGACCTGCCGTCGCTGATCGGGGCGATGGAGATCGCGCAGCCCGACGAGGTCTACAACCTCGGCGCCATCTCCTTCGTGGGGCTGTCGTGGCGGCAGGCGGAGCTGACCGGCGAGATCACCGGCATGGGCGTGCTGCGCGTGCTCGAGGCGATCCGGATCTCGACGCAGAACGACATGAGCCGGGTGCGCTTCTACCAGGCGTCGAGCTCGGAGATGTTCGGCAAGGTCCGTGAGGTGCCGCAGAAGGAGAGCACCCCGTTCCACCCCCGGTCGCCCTATGGGGTCGCCAAGACCTTCGGCCACTACATGACCGTGAACTACCGGGAGTCCTACGGGGCGCACGCCACCAGCGGCATCCTGTTCAACCACGAGAGCGAGCGGCGCGGCCACGAGTTCGTGACCCGCAAGGTGACCCGGGCCGTCGCCCGGATCTCCCTCGGCCTGCAGGACACGATCGCGCTGGGCAATCTGGAGGCACGGCGCGACTGGGGCTACGCCGGCGACTACGTCAAGGCGATGTGGGCGATGCTGCAGCAGGAGGACCCCGACGACTATGTGGTCGCCACCGGATCCACGCACAGCATCCGCGAGCTGCTCGACGTCGCCTTCGCCCGGGTCGGCATCGACGACTGGAGCAAGCACGTCACGCAGGACCCCCGCTTCTTCCGCCCCGCAGAGGTCGATCTGCTGGTCGGCGACCCGAGCAAGGCCCGCGACGTGCTCGGCTGGGTGCCCGAGGTCGGCTTCCAGGAGCTCGTCGAGCGGATGGTCGACTCCGACGTGCTGGCCGAGCGGCGTGCCGAGCGCAACCGCGAATGACGTCACCGCAGGCCGTGTCACCCGGCGCACGCCCGGCGCCCCGGCGATAACCTCCACCCCGTTCGTGCCTCGTACGCGGCCCCTCGGCACGGCCACTCCTGTACCCGCGCGGCCGACCCGGGAGTTCGTTTCACGTGAGCGACACCGTGCGCACCGCCTCCGCGGCCGGAGCGTCGGGTGCCGCGACCTCACGTCCGCCGGACCCGTCCGTGGGAGCGCCTGAGGTGGTCGTCGTCCCGGACCCGCCGGAGTCCGCCACCCGCGCCGCCGTACGCGGGGCCAGCCCGATCGCGCTCGCCGGGTTGGTGGCCAACCTGGCCAACATCGGCGTCACCCTGCTCGTGGCGCGGCTGCTCACCACCCGCGGCTACGGCGCCCTCAACCAGCTGGTCGCCGTCTTCTTCGTGCTGTCCATCCCCGGCTCGGCGTTGCTCGTCGGCATCGTGCGACGGGTCACGCTCTGGCAGCGCACCGGCCACGGCGAGAAGGTCGCCGGCTGGGCTTTCCGCACCCGCCGGCGGGCGCTCGTCCTGCTCGCCGTGTGGGTCGTGATCGCCATCGCGATCCGGAGCCCGCTCGCCGACCAGCTCTCGCTGCCCGGCCCCGGCGGGCTGTCGGAGACCCTCATCGCCGGCGGCGTGTGGGGCGTGCTCTGCGTCGAACGCGGGCTGCTGCAGGCCTCGCACGCCTACCGCGCGTACGGCACCAACCTGCTGGTCGAGGGCCTGTGCCGCTGCGTGCTCACCATCGTGCTGGTGGAGGCCGGGGCGGGGGTGACCGGCGCCGCCATCGCCATCCTGCTGTCGGTGGTGCTCGCCGAGGTGCACGCGCTCACCGCCCAGGGGTTCATCAATCGGCGGGCACGCCGACGCGAGGCGGCGGCACCGTCCCCCGTGGTCGCCCGGCCGGCCCCCGCTGTCGCGGCCGACGCGGAGGCGCTGCCCGCCTTCAGCGCCGACGACCAGCGCCGCCAGCGCCGCAACCTCGCCACCGACCTGACCAGCGCGTTGACGGCTCTCGCGCTCCTGGCGATCCTGCAGAACTTCGACGTGGTGCTGCTCGGTCGCGAGGCACCGGGCAATGCCGGCTCGTACGCCCCGATCTCCGTCGCCTGCAAGCCGCTGGTGCTCGCAGCCTTCGTACTCGCCGGCTTCCTGCTGCCCGAGGCGGCGTCGCGGCGGCACATGGGCCAGCACGCGTTGCGCCAGCTCGGGGTCGTGCTCGGCGTCATCGCCGTGCCCGCCGTCGTGCTGATCGCCATCACGGCCATCGCTCCGACCCAGGTGCTGCGCATCGCGTTCGGTCCGCGCCTCACCGCGGCCGCACCCGCGTTCGCCATGCTCGCGGTGGCCATGACGCTGCTCGCCGCCACCGTCCTGTTCACGCACTACCTGCTGGCCGCCGGCCGGCCCGTCGTACTCGTGGTGCTCGCGCTGGGCGCCGGTCTCACCGTCGTCCTGCTGCTGCGCGCCCACGGAGAGCTCGTCGACACCGCCCGCGCCGACCTGATCGGGCAGGCCGTGGTGGCCGTCGCCACCGGGTTGCTGGTCCTGCACACGGCACGACCCGGCTCAGCGCGCCCTCACGGCTCTGCCGCCCCGGTTGGGTAGCCTTTGGCAGCCGCCGCCCCGCAGCACCAGTCCAGGGGCCGGCGGACGGCGCAAGACGACCCACCCGAGGAGCCTGTGACCACGCCAGTGACCGGGGTGCACGGCTCGTCTCAGCTGCCGACCGAGGGTCCGTCCCTCGGCGACACCCTCGGTGATGCCGCCCCTTCCCTGCCGGGCTCGGCCGACACCTCGCTGCAGGCGATGGTCGAGGCGTCGGGTCTGACCCGCGTCCACATGCTTGCGTGGCGTGACCTCGCCGACCCGGAGGCGGGCGGCAGCGAGGTGCACGCCGACAAGGTGGCCGAGGCCTGGGCCGGCGCCGGCCTCGACGTGACCATGCGTACGGCCGCAGCCCCGGGCCAGCGGGCGTACGGCAAGCGCAACGGCTACTCGGTCGTCCGCAAGGCCGGGCGCTACACCGTCTTCCCGCGTACGGCGCTGTCCGGCGCGATCGGGCGCACCGGCCCCCGCGACGGCCTGGTCGAGATCTGGAACGGCATGCCGTTCTTCTCGCCGGTGTGGGCCCGCTGCCCGCGCATCGTCTTCCTGCACCACGTGCACGCCGAGATGTGGCGCATGGTGCTCACCCCGAAGCTGGCGAAGGTCGGCGAGACCATCGAGTTCAAGGTCGCGCCGCCGTTCTACCGGTCGACGCAGATCGTCACGCTGTCGAACTCGAGCCGCGACGAGATCATCGACCTGCTCCACCTGCCGGCCGAGAACATCACGGTCGTCCCGCCCGGCATCGACCAGAGCTACCAGCCCGGTGGCCACCGCTCCCCGCACCCGCTGGTGGTCGCGGTCGGCCGGCTGGTGCCCGTGAAGCGCCCGGCCGAGCTGATCTCGGCTCTGCTGGCTGTGAAGCGGCAGGTTCCGACCCTGGAAGCCGTCCTCGTCGGCGAGGGTTACGAGCGTGACGCCCTCGAGACCCAGATCCGTGCCGCCGGCGCCCAGAGCTGGCTGCGCCTGCCCGGCCGGGTCAGCGACTCCGAGCTCGTCGACCTCTACCGCAGGGCATGGGTGCTCACCTCGGCCTCGGCGCGTGAGGGCTGGGGCATGACGCTCACCGAAGCCGCGGCCTGCGGCACCCCCGCGGTCGTCACCGACATCGCCGGTCACCGCGACTCCGCCGATCCCGGGGTGAGCGGGCTGCTGGTGCCGACCCCGGCCGATCTCGCCCCCGCCCTCGTACGCGTGCTCACCGACCCGGCCGAGCGCAGCCGCCTCACCAACGGCGCCCTCGCCCACGCCGCCCGCTTCACCTGGGAGGCCACGGCACGGGTCACCTTCGAGGTGCTCGCCGCCGAAGCCGCCCGCTCGGGCGCCGGGTCGCAGACGCGCCGCTGACCGTACGGATGGCCACCATCACCCCCGACCCGGCCGTGGCGCCGGGTCCCCGCGCCGCCTCGGGCGGCGGAGCCGAGCGACCCCCCGGCGGGCGCCGCCTGCGCTGGCCGCGCCGCCCGTCCTGGCCCGCGCTGGTCATCGCGTTCATCTCGTACGTGCCGCTGCTGTTCACCGCGCGGGGCTACGTCGGCGCCGACACCAAGGCCTACCTCTACATCAACCCCGACCAGCTGCTCGCGCGGGCGCCGTACCTGTGGGACTCCTACGTCGGCATGGGCGGGGTCACCCACCAGAACATCGGCTACCTGCTCCCCCAGGGTCCCTGGTACTGGGTCTTCGAGCACCTGCAGGTGCCGGACTGGGTCGCGCAGCGGCTCTGGACCGGCACGCTGCTGTTCATCGCCGGCACCGGCGTGCTGGCGATGCTGCGCACGTTCGGCTGGCGCAACCGGCCGGCGTTCCTCGCGGCCTCGGTCTACCTGCTCTCGCCGTACGTGCTCGAGTACGTCGCCCGGATCTCCGCGATCCTGCTGCCGTGGGCCTGGCTGCCGTGGATGGTCGCCTTCGTCGTCCGCGGCCTGCGCTACCAGGCCTCGCACACGCCGCTCGACAGACCCGACCATCGCCCCCGCGCCGAAGGGGACGACGAGAACGACGACGACGAGGCGGGGCATCTCGCCGGCTTCCTACATTCGCTGGCCCGCTGGCGGTATCCGGCCCTCTTCGCGCTGACGATCGCGCTGGTCGGCGGCAGCAACGCCACCTCGCTGATCTACGCCGGACTCGCCCCGACCGTCTGGCTGCCGTTCGCGCTGATCCGGCGCGAGGTCGGCTGGCGCGACATGATCGCCTTTTTGGCCCGGCTGCTCGTGCTCACCATCGCGGTCTGCGCGTGGTGGGTCAGCGGGCTGGTGAGCCAGGCCGGCTACGGGCTCGACGTGCTCGCGTACTCCGAGACGGTGAAGACCGTCGCCTCGGACTCACAGGCGTCGGAGGCCCTGCGCGGCCTCGGCAACTGGTACTTCTACGGCCGCGACGGGATCAGCGCCTGGATCCAGCCGTCGCTGGAGTACACCGAGAACCTCTGGATCCTCGCCGTGTCGTTCGCGGTGCCGATCCTCGCGCTCGTCGCCGCGGTCTGCGTGCGCTGGGTGCACCGGGCGTACTTCGTCGCGCTCGTGCTGGTCGGCATAACCCTCACCGTCGGCGTCTACCCGTACGAGAGCCCGTCGCCGGCCGGGTCGGTGTTCAAGGCCTTCGCCGAGGGTTCGACGGCAGGGCTGGCGCTGCGCTCGACCCCGCGGGCGGTGCCGCTGGCCGTCCTCGGGCTCGGGGTGCTGCTCGCCGCCGGCCTCGAGGCCCTCTTCCGGCTGCCGGTCTTCGCCGATCCCGCCGGCCGCCTGCGCCGTGCGCGGCACGCCGTCGCCGGGTCCGCGGCGAAGGGCCGCGGCCGCCTGGTGCCGATCGGTGCCTATCTCGTGGTGCTGGCGCTCGTCCTGATCAACATGATCCCGCTCTTCCGCGGGCAGTTCGTCGACCCCAACCTGCGCCGCCCCGAGGCGCTGCCGAGCTACCTGACCGACATCGCCAAGGACCTCGACGCCTCGCCGCGGCTCGACGGCGCGCAGACCCGCGTGCTCGAGCTGCCCGGCGCCGACTTCTCGCAGTACCGCTGGGGCGCGACGCTCGACCCGCCGCTGCCCGGGCTCATGAACCGGCCGTACGTCTCCCGCGAGCTCATCCCGTCCGGCACGCCGCAGTCGGCGGCGCTCGTCCGCGCGCTCGACCGGCGCCTGCAGGAGGGCGTCTACGAGACCCGGTCACTGCCGTCGCTCGCCCGGATCATGGGTGTCGGCGACGTGGTGCTGCGCAGCGACCTGCAGTACGAGCGCTTCCGCACCCCGCAGCCGATCTCCACCTGGGCGACCTGGACCCGGCTGCGCCCGGAGGGCCTTGCTGCCCCCAAGGAGTACGGGCCGCGCATCGCGGAGACCCCCGTCGTGCCGTTCGTCGACGAGATCACGCTGGCCAACTCCCCGACGGCCCAGGAACCCCCGGCCATGGCCGACTTCGCCGTCACCAACCCTTCGCCGATCGTGCGGGCCGAGCGGGCCGAGAAGCCGCTGCTCGTCGCCGGCGACAGCGAGGGCCTGGTCGACGCCTCGGCCGCCGGGCTGCTCGACTCGACGGGCACCATCCGCTTCGCCGCGTCGCAGAAGACCGCGGACGCCGCCGCCGTCCCGAGCGACGCCGACCTGCTGCTCACCGACTCCAACCGCAAGCGCGCCGAGCGGTGGGGCACCGTCCGGGAGAACTACGGGTACGTCGAGACCGCCACCGGCAAGCCTCTCGCGAAGGACCCGAACGACGCCCGGCTGCCGATCTTCCCCGACGAGACCACCGCCGACCAGACCGTCGCCCTCTACCGCGGCGTGCAGGACATCGAGGCCTCCGAGTACGGCAACGCGGTCAGCTACGCCCCCTCTGACCGCCCGTACTACGCCTTCGACGGCGACCTCACCACCTCGTGGAAGGTGGGGGCCTTCGCCGACCCGCGCGGTCAGCGGATCCGCGTCTCCCTGCTGCAGCCGACCACCGCCGACCACGTGACGTTGGTCCAGCCGCTGGTCGGTGGCACCCGCACCATCACCAAGGCGAAGCTCACCTTCTCCGGCGGCAGCTTCGACAAGCCCGAGTCGGTGACCGTCGATCTCGGCGGGGCGTCGCTCACCCGGGCCGGTCAGCGCGTCGCGGTGCCGGGCGGCAACCGGTCGTTCGAGCAGGTCGAATTCACCATCGAGCAGACCAGCAACGGCACCCTGCGCCAGTACGACGGCCAGAGCGGGGTCGGGCTCGCCGAGCTGTCGATCCCGGGGGTCAAGGCCGACGAGCTGCTCCGGCTGCCGACCGACCTGTTCTCCGCCGCGGGCACCGACGGGGCCGCCCAACCCCTCTCCGTCATGCTCACCCGCGACCGGGCCAACCCGCAGGAGCCGTTCAAGACGGATACCGAGCTGTCGATGGCGCGTCAGTTCACCCTGCCGACCGCCCGCACGTTCGCCCTCAGCGGCACCGCCCGCATCTCGACGCTGACCTCCGACCCGACGCTCGACACCGTGCTCGGCCGCGGCACCGTCGCGTCCTTGTCCCCCGCGCCCGCCGACGTGGTGACGACGACGGCCTCCGCGTCACTGCCCGGTGACCTGTCGGCCCGGCCGCCGGCCGCCTTCGACGGCAACCCGAAGACCGCCTGGCAGAACGCGTTCGGCGGCAACATCGGCA
This sequence comes from Frankiaceae bacterium, assembly GCA_965199805.1. Lineage (GTDB taxonomy): Bacteria > Actinomycetota > Actinomycetes > Frankiales > Frankiaceae > DATAZK01. The sequence goes on from CBDATO010000003.1 coordinate 784,040, forward strand.
GCTGGATCCAGTTCGACACCGACGCGCCGAAGGCCCTGTCCGGTCTCGACCTGCAGATCATCGCCGACGGCAAGCACTCGGTGCCCACCAAGCTCCGGCTCGACGTCACCGGCGGCACGAGCGGCACCCAGTCGCGGACGATCACCCTGCCGGCCGTCCAGGACGCGAAGACGCAGGACGCCACGGTGCGCGTGCCGGTCAGCTTCGCACCGGTCGCGGGCACCAAGTTCCGCCTGACCGTCGTCGAGCAGCGCCGCGAGACGACGACCGACTACTTCAACCACGGCCCGCTCGAGCTGCCGATCGGCATCGCCGAGGTGGGCGCCGACCAGCTGCGCGCGGCGACCCTGCCCACGAGCCTGCCCGGTACGTGCCGCAGCGACCTGCTGACGCTGGACGGCAAGCCGATCTCGGTACAGATCGGCGGCGCGACCACCGCCGCCGTCAGCCTGGACGGCCTCGCGCTGCAGCTCTGCGGTGACAGCACGTCGATCCAGCTGGCTGCGGGCACCCATGTGCTGCGCACCGCCCGGGGCAGCGCCACCGGCATCAACGTCGACCGGCTGCTGCTGTCATCGGCTGCCACCCGCGCCGCGGCCGATGCCACCGACCCGTTCCCCGGCGAGGTCCGCACCACCCAGGGCGACGGCACCCCCCACGTCGTCGTCACCGGCGAGGGGCCGGTCGCCTACCGGCTCTCGGTGAAGGGCGCCGAGGTCGGCAAGCCGTTCTGGCTCGTGCTCGGGCAGAGCCTGTCACCGGGGTGGAAGGCGAAGATCGTCGGCGGCTCGACGCTGGCGGCCCCGCAGCTCGTCGACGCGTACGCGAACGGCTGGCTGATCACGCCCACGTCGGCCGACTTCGAGGTGTCGCTGGACTGGACGCCGCAGAGCAAGGTCTGGATCGGCATCGCCGTCTCGGCCGTCGCCCTGCTGATCTGCCTGCTGATGGTGCTGCGCCGTGACCCGACGCATCCGCGCTACCCGGCCGACGGCGACCCGCTGGCCGACGGCGACGGGCCGCCGGACCTGCTGCCGCCCGCGCTGCAGCCCGGCGGTGAGGCGACGCCGGTGCTGGTGTCGCCCTTCGCCCGCGACGCCGGCCCGCTGCCCACAGCGCGAGCGGTCGTCGCCACGGTCGTCGCCGCCGGTCTCGCCGCCGTCCTGATCACTCCGCTCGCCGGGCTGCTCACGCTGGTCGCCATGCTGGTCGGGCTCCTCGTCCCGCGCGGACGCACGCTCCTGCGGGTCGGCTCGGTCGCCTGCCTGCTGATCAGCGCGCTCTACGTGCTGCAGGTGCAGGCCCGCTACCACCTGCCCGAGACCGGCCAGTGGGTGCAGGCGTTCCACAAGGTGGCGACGCTGTCCTGGCTCACCGTGGCGTTCCTGGTCGCCGACGTGCTGGTCGGATGGGCGCGGCGCGACGTGCCGCGGCTCACCGGTCAACCGCCGGCGACGGACGAGCCACCCACAAGCAAAGTGGTGTTGGAAAAGGACTGACCATCCTTTAGGTGACGACGAGCTTTCCGGTGTACAGCCTGGACACCGGATTGCTTGTTGCGTCCGGAACGGACACCGGCCTCCTGATGACACCGGATTGCTTGTCGCCCGGCGCTGTTGACGATCAGTGGGCGGCGTCGTCCCAGGTGCGGCCGTAGCCGACACTGACCTCGAGCGCCACGTCCATCTCGTACGCGCCCGCCATCTCCCGCCGGACGATCTCCTCGACCGCCTCGCGCTCGCCGGGTGACACCTCGAGGACGAGCTCGTCGTGCACCTGCAGCAGCAGCCGGGAGCGCAGCTCCGCCTCGGCGAGCGCCTTGTGCACGCCGAGCATCGCGATCTTGATGATGTCGGCGGCCGAGCCCTGGATGGGGGCGTTGAGCGCCATCCGCTCGGCCATCGCACGGCGCTGGCCGTTGTCGGAGGTCAGGTCGGGGAGGTAACGGCGGCGGCCGAGGATCGTCTCGGTGTAGCCGTCGTTGCGCGCTTCCGCGACCACGGAGCGCAGGTAGTCGCGTACGCCGCCGAAGCGGTCGAAGTAGGCGTCCATCTGGTCGCGGGCCTCGTCACGCGGGATGCCGAGCTGGGCGGCGAGGCCGAAGTCGGACAGCCCGTATGCGAGCCCGTACGACATCGCCTTGATGCGCCGCCGCAGCTCGGGGTCGACCTGGTCGGGCTCGAGCTCGTGCACGCGGGAGGCGACCCAGGTGTGGAGGTCCTCGCCGGAGCTGAACGCCTCGATCAGGGCCTCGTCGTGCGAGAGATGAGCCATGATCCGCATCTCGATCTGGCTGTAGTCGGCGGTGAGCAGGCTCTCGTAGTCGGCGCCGACGATGAACGCCTCGCGGATCTGCCGGCCCTCGGCGGTGCGCACCGGGATGTTCTGCAGGTTGGGGTCGGTCGACGAAAGCCGGCCGGTGGCGGCGATCAGCTGGTTGAACGTCGTGTGGACGCGGCCGGCCGCATCGATCATGGGGATCAGCGAGTCGACCACGGTCTTCAAGCGGGCGACGTCGCGGTGGCGCAGCAGCGCCGGGATGACCTCGTGCTCGCTCTGCACCGCCAGCCAGGCGAGCGCGTCGGCGTCGGTGGTGTAGCCGGTCTTGATCCGCTTGGTCTTCGGCAGGCCGAGCTCCTCGAAGAGCACGACCTGCAGCTGCTTCGGGGAGCCGAGGTTGAACTCGTGGCCCACCGAGTCGTACGCGGCCTGCGCCGCCCGGCGCACCTCGGCGCCGTACTCGGCCGACAGCCGCTCGAGGTGACCGAGGTCGGCCCCGATCCCGACGTGCTCCATGTCGGCGAGCACATCGACCAGGGGGAGCTCCATGTCGCGCAGTAGCCGGGTGCCGCCACGGCGCTCGAGGTCGGCGTCGAGGGCCTCGGCGAGGTCGCGCACGGCACGGGCCCGCAACCCGTCCTCGGTCGCCAGCTCCGTGCGGGCGTCACCGCCGTCGGCGTCGCCGTCGAAGAGGTCGGCCTCGTCGAAGCTCAGCTGGTCGGTCGGCGCCGGCTCGGGCGCGACGGCGACGGCCGACTCGGCCCGCAGCTCGCGGTGCAGGTAGCGCAGGGCCAGGTCGGCGAGGTCGAAGGAGCGCTGGCCCGGCAGGGCCAGGTAGGCGGCGAGCGCCGTGTCGCTGGTGACCCCCGCGAGCGGCAGGCCGTGGGCGGCGAGCGCGAGCAGCGGCCCCTTGACGTCGTGCGCCGCCTTGGGCTGGTCGGCATCAGCCAGCCAGCCGGCGAGCGCGTGCTCGTCGTCGGCCGTGAGCTGCGTCGGGTCGATCCAGGCGGCCGCGTCGTCCGCCGCCGCGATGGCGATGCCGGCGAGCGTGCCCGTGCCCCGGCCCCAGGTGCCGCGCAGGGTGAGCCCGCTGCGCCGACCGTCGCGCACGTGCTCGTCCAGCCACTCGGCGACCTCGCCGGCCTCGAGAACCTGCACGTCGACCTCGAAGCCCTGCTCGGCCTCCGGCTCGACGGCCTGCAGGGTCGCGTACAGCCGCTCGCGCAGCACCCGGAACTGCAGCGTGTCGAACAGCTGATGCACGGCCTCGCGGTCCCAGGTGCCGAGCTGCAGCTCCTGGGGGACGACGGGCAGCGCCACGTCACGGATCAGCTCGGTCAGCTGCCGGTTACGGATCACCTGCGCGAGGTGGTCGCGCAGCGCCGCGCCGACCTTGCCCGGCACCTCGTCGGCGCGGTCGACCAGGTCGTTCAGCGAGCCGAACTGGTTGACCCACTTGGCGGCGGTCTTCTCCCCCACGCTCGGGATCGACGGCAGGTTGTCGGAGGAGTCACCGCGCAGCGCCGCCAGGTCGGGGTACTGCGTGGGGGTGACGCCGTACTTGGCGTGCACCTCCTCCGGCGTGAAGCGGGTCATGTCGCTGATCCCCCGCCGGGTCATCAGCACGGTCACCCGCTCGTCGACCAGCTGCAGGGCGTCGCGGTCGCCGGTGACGATCAGGACGTCCATGTCGGCGTGCTCGGCCTGGGTGGCGAGGGTCGCGATGACGTCGTCGGCCTCGTAGCCGGGAGCGCTGACCATCGGCAGCGCCAGCGCGTCGCAGACCTCCTTGATGAGGGAGAGCTGGCTGCGGAAGTCCGACGGGGTCTCCGCGCGGTTGGCCTTGTACTCGGCGTAGGCCTCGTGCCGGAACGTCGGCCGCGGCAGGTCCCACGCCACCGCGACGTGGGTCGGCGTCTCGTCGCGCAACACGTTGATCAACATGGCGGTGAAGCCGTACACCGCATTGGTGGGCTGGCCCGTGGTGGTCGAGAAGTTCTCCACCGGCAGCGCGAAGAAAGCGCGGTAGGCCAGCGAGTGCCCGTCGAGCAGCAGCAGCCGCGGGCGGGGCGGCTCCTTCGACGCCGACTTCCCCTTGGCCCCCGTCTTGGACCCGGCCCCCGCGGCCTTGGCCGGCGAGCGGCGCCGGCGCACCGGCGGCGGGGCGTCGGCGATGACAGCCGGAGTCTGGGCTTCGGCGGGCTCGACGGTCTCGACCTGTGGGGCTTCGGGCACGTGCCGAGTCTAGGTTGGGGGTGTGACAGAGCAGTTCGCACCGGCGGGCATGGGCGGCTTCAACGAGGCGATCGGGCTCGTGCTGGACGAGCAGTCAGGTGATCGCGTACGCGGTCATGTGACGGTGCATCCGGGGTTGCTGCAGCCGTACGGCATCGTCCACGGCGGCGTCTACGCGGCTCTCGCCGAGACGGTGGCCAGCGTGGGCGGCGCGCTGTGGCACATGGGCCGCGTCGACGGCGGACGCTGCGTGGGCGTCAACAACAACACGAGCTTCCTGCGGGCGACCCGCGACGGCACCATCTCGGTGCAGGCGACACCGCTGCACCAGGGCCGCACGCTGCAGCTCTGGCGGGTCGAGATGACCGACGAGCAGGACCGGCTGATCGCGCACAGCGAGGTGCGCCTCGCCAACCTCGCGCCGGACGGCCCGCGCTAGCGGCGCGATCTGCACGGGTGCGGGATCAGGCCCCGCGGCGCCGGGAGACGGCCGTCGCAGGCCGGGGGTTGGTGGTGATGCCGAGCCGCAGCCGGCGGCGGCGGGCGACGTCACCGCTGTCGGGCTCGGCCGCGGGCACCTCGGCGCCGAGGATGCGGCGCAGCCCGGAGACGGGCGCCACCCGGTTGACCGAGATCGGGGCGAAGCCGAGCCGGGCGAAGAAGCGGTTGGCCTCGCGTGAGGCGGCGAAGACCGCGACCCGCACGTGGTCGATGCTGAGGTCGTCGGCCCACTGCGTCGCGGCGGCGATGAGCACGCGCCCGACCCCGCCGCGCCGGGCGTGCGCCGCGACGGTGAGGTGGGACAGGACGACGGCGCGGGTGGGCGACAACGTGCTCGTCGTCCCGACGGAGCAGAGCACCATGCCGGCGAGGCCGGACAGGTCTTCGGCGACGAGCAGGCGCTGCTCGCGGTCGGCGATGATCAGCTCGAGACGCTCGATGACGGACTCGCGGGACTGGCCGGTGTCGGCGAGGCCGGGCACCGAGCGCCGGGGGCCGGCAGCCCGCAACTGGTCGTAGAGATCGAGCAGCGCTGGAAGGTCAGCGAGGACCGCCTCACGGGCGGAAACCGTCGCACGACGCACGCTGTAATCCCTCTCTCGTCGACCCTCACAGCCACGCACCGTGATCGTCACAGGGTACCGGCATTCGACCGGCCGGGACCCGAATCGTCACAGGCGATCGATCGTTCATCGCAGGTCGGCGGGGCTACTCGCCGCCCAGGTAGGCAGCGCGCACCCGCTCGTCGGCGAGCAGCTCCGGCGCCGTGCGGGCGAGCACGATCTCACCGTTCGCCAGCACGTAACCACGGGAGGCGTACTTCAACGCCTGGGCGGCGTTCTGCTCCACCAGGAGCACAGCCGTACCCATCTGGTTGATCTGCCGGATGATGTCGAAGATCCGCGCCACGATCAGCGGCGCGAGACCCATCGACGGCTCGTCGAGCAGCAGCAGGCTCGGCCGGCTCATCATCGCCCGGCCGATGGCGAGCATCTGCTGCTCGCCGCCGGACAGGGTGCCGGCGTCCTGCTTGCGCCGCTCCGCCAGCACGGGGAAGAGCTCGTACACCCGCTGCGAGTCCTCGGCGAAGTTCTTGGTGTCGAGGTAGGCGCCGATCTCCAGGTTCTCCTGGATCGACATCCGCGGGAAGACCCGGCGCCCCTCCGGCACGTGACCGATCCCGAGCGAGACGACCTTGTGCGCCGGCAGCTGATCGATGCGCTCGCCCTTGAAGCGCACCACCCCGGACGCCGGGGTCAGCAGCCCGGAGATCGTGCGCAGCGAGGTGGTCTTGCCGGCGCCGTTCGCACCGAGCAGCGTGACGATCTCGCCCTCGGCCACCGTGAGCGAGATCCCGCGCAGCGCGTTGACCGCGCCGTAATTGACGCTGACGTCCTCGATCTCCAGCAGCGCCGTCATGCCTGCTCCCCCGCTCCGGTACCCGCAGCGGTGTCGGGCTCGTCGTCGGTGCCGAGGTAGGCCTCGATCACCGCCGGGTCACGCTGCACCTGCTCGGGGGTGCCGCCCGCGATCACCTTGCCGAAGTTGAGCACCACCACATGTTGCGCGAGGCCCATCACCAGGGGCATGTCGTGCTCGATGAGCAGCACGCTCACCTGGGTGTCGGCGATGCGCCGGATGAGCGCCGACAGGTCACGCTTCTCCGTCGGGTTGGTGCCGGCCGCCGGCTCGTCGAGCAGGAGCAGCCGGGGCTTCGTGCCGAGCGCGCGGGCGATCTCGAGCCGGCGCTGCTCGCCGTACGGCAGCGCCGCGGCGAGGGTGTTGGCCTTGTCGCGCAGGCCGACGAGCTCGAGCAGCTCCAGGGCCGCGGCGACGCTCTCGCGATCGTCACGCCGGCTGTTCGGCAGGCCCAGCATCGCGCTGATGGGCCCCGACTTCTGCAGGGTCTCCACCGCGACCTGAACATTCTCCAGCGCCGACAGGGCCGGGAAGAGCCGGATGTTCTGGAACGTGCGGGCGATGCCCAGCCGCGCGATGTTGTGCGGCTTCATGCCGATGACCGACTTGGCCCCGGCCGCGCCGTGGAAGGTGATCGTGCCCTGCTGCGGCCGGTAGGCCCCGGTCAGGCAGTTGAACAGCGACGTCTTGCCCGCGCCGTTCGGCCCGATCACGGCCTGCACCGTGCCGGCCGCCATCGTCATGGACACCCCGTCGAGGCTCGTGAGGCCACCGAAGCGCAGCGTCACGTCACGCACCTCGAGCACGGGGGCGCCTGCCGGCACCGAGCCGATCGGCTCCGACGTGGCCAGACTCGTCACGTCGAGCTCCCGGAGAGGGTGGCGTCGGCATGGCCCACGCCGGCCTCGGAGAGCGCGATCTCCCGGCTGCGCCTTCGCGACGGCAGCAGGCCCTGTGGGCGGAAGATCATCATCAGCATGATCACAGCCCCGAAGTAGATGTAGCGGTCGTTCTCGGGCACGGTGTCCCGCAGGTAGAACAGCAGACCCTGCAGCACGATGGCACCGAGCACGACGCCGAAGATCGAGCCCATGCCGCCGAAGATCACGACGGTGAGCACGAGGATCGACGCCTGGAACGTGAAGGAGCTCGGGTCGAAGAACTGCTCCGTGGCGAAGATGACGCCGGCGAAGCCCGAGACCGATGCCCCGATGGCGAAGGCGATCAGCTTGTACTTGAGGGTGGGGATGCCCATGGCCTCCGCGGCCACCTCGTCCTCGCGGATCGCGGCGAGCGCCCGGCCGGTACGACTGCGGTTCAGCAGGCTGAACGCGATCATGACCAGCACGATGATCCCGAGGATCAGGTAGTAGTACGGCAACGAGGCGAGGCCCCACCTGTACTTCACCGGGCCGACGTCGATCGACAGCTTCGGGACTCCGAAGGCACCGCGGGCGCCGTTGGTGATGCCCTGCGCGTTCTTGGCGAGCAGGTAGACGATCTCGCCGAAGCCCAGCGTCACGATGGCCAGGTAGTCACCGCGCAGCCGCAGGGTGGGGCCACCGAGGATGACGCCGGCGAGGGCCGCCGCCACCAACGCGATGGGGAAGACGAAGAACGGGTTCAGCACGAACGGCGCGTGCCACGGGATGGCGGTCTTGCTGGTGAAGTACGCGGTCGTGTAGGCGCCAATCGCGTAGAAGGCGATGTAGCCGAGGTCGAGCAGGCCGGCGAAGCCGACGACGACGTTGAGCCCCAGGCCGAGCAGGGCGTAGATCGCGATGTCGTTGACCAGCGAGTTCTGCGCCGCCGACGACAGCCCGCGCGGCACGACGATCGCCAGCGCGAGCAGCACCAGGTAGAGCACGGAGCGTGCCCAGGCCGGCTCCAGCGCCCGGTTGGTGACGTCCGCGACCCGCGCCCGCGGCGCCCGCAACGCGGGCAGCAGCTTGCGCCCGATCACGAGCACGACCCACAGCACCAGGCCGCCGATGAGGAACCCGATCACCCGGAGCCCGAGCGAGCCCTTGATGCCCATGAGCGGCTCGTCACCCGAGCCGTCGGGCCCGGTGACGATCGCGGCCACCACGGCGAGGAGCAGGCAGGCGACGAACCGGCCGCCGTCACCCTTGGACAGCGACCACAGCGCGCCACGGTCGACCGGGGTGGCCTTGCGGCTCGGCCCCTTCTCGAAGGAAACGTCCGTCATGCCACGCGTCCCAACCGCTCGCCGAGGATCCCCGACGGGCGGAAGATCAGGATGAGGACGAGCACGAGGAAGGCCGTGACGTCCACGTAGCTGGCACCGAACACGTAGCCTCCGTACGCCTCGACGAGCCCCAGCACGATGCCACCGAGCATGGCGCCGCGGACATTGCCGATCCCGCCGAGCACTGCGGCGGTGAATGCCTTGATACCCGGGATGAAGCCCATGGTGTAGCTCGCGCTGAACACCTGTGCATAAAGGAAGCCGCCGGCACCGGCGAGCAGGCCCCCGATGATGAACGTGAAGACGATGACCCGGCTGACGTTGATGCCCATCAGCGACGCGGTGTCGGCGTCCTGCGCCACCGCGCGGATCGACTTGCCGAGCCGCGTGGTGTTCACCAGCCGGTCGAGCACGACCAGCATCGTGATCGCGACGCCGAAGACCAGCACGTGGCGGACCTGGACGACCGCGCTGAAGACGTGGAACAGCACCTCGCTGCCGTAGAGCTTGGGCCCGTTCACGTTCTGCCGGCCGAACTCCTTGCCGGCCAGGTTGAACGCGAAGTACGAGGCTCCGATCGCGCTGATCAGATACGCGAGCTTCGGAGCCCCCCGGCGGCGCAGCGGGGCGTATGCCGTGCGCTCCAACGTGAACGCCGCAACACCACCCGCGAGCGCGCCGATCAACAGGCCGAAGGCGATGAGGCCCACCGACGCCCATCCGCTCGCCCCACCGGACGCGATGCCACGGACGGCGAGGATGCCGGCGAAGCCGCCGAACATGAAGACCTCGCTGTGCGCGAAGTTGATCAGCTGGAGGACGCCGTAGACGAGGGTGTAACCGAGGGCGATGACGGCGTACAGCGAGCCGGTCGTCAGCCCCTCGATCGTGAGCTGCCAGAACTGGTCGAGGAAGTTCATCTGCGGGTGTCTGTGGCGTCAGCCGAAGCTGCGGCGGACCCCGCCGCTCCGGCTACGAGGACGTAGCCGGAGCGGGTGCGCAGGGTCCGCCGCAGCGGTGGCGTGCTACTTGACGAGGTCCGACACGAGGCCGAGGACTACGCGCTTGCCGTCCTTGACCTGGTAGATGTACACCGCGTCGCCCTTGACCTCACCGGTCGACTCGAACGAGATCTGCTTGGTCAGGCCCTTGTAGTCGACCTTGGCGTAGGCGGAGACGATGTCGGCGGGCTTGGGGTCGTTGCCGAGCCCCTTCAGCACCTGGATGAGGGCGTTGGTGGCGTCGTACGCCTCACCGGAGTACGTGCCCGGCGCCTGCTTGTTGAGCGTCGTGTAGTCGGTCACAAACGTCTTGGCCGCCGGGTCGCTGTTGGCGTCACCGCAGGCGCAGGTCAGGTAAGCACCCTCGGCGTCGGCCGTGCCGGCACCCTTGATGAACTCGTCGTCGTTGGAGCCGTCACCGCTCAGCACGATGCCCTTGTAGCCGGCGCCGCGAAGCGCCTTCACCAAGGGACCGAACTCGCTGTAGTAGCCCGAGTAGTAGACGGCGTCGGGCTTGGCACCGATGATCTTCGTGGCTTCAGGGCCGTAGTTCTTCGTCGGGTCGATGCCGTCGTGGGTGACGTCGGCGCCGTCCGTCTTGAGCTGCGCCTCGAGGGCCTTGGACAGGCCGGTGCCGTAGTCGCTGTTGTCGTCCAGCGAGAAGACCGTCTTGGCCTTGAGGCCCTTGACGACGTAATCGGCGGCGGCCTTGCCCTGCACGGTGTCAGGGGCGATCACGCGGAAGAAGGTCTTGAAGCCCAGGGTGGTGAGGGCCGGGTTGGTCGCCGACGGGCTGACCGACAGGATGCCGGCCTCCGTGAAGATCGGCTCGGACGCCTTGGTGGCACCGGAGAACATCGGGCCGATGACGGCCACGACCTTCTCGTCCACCAGCTTGCGGGCGGCGGTCGGACCCTGGTCGGGCGTGCCCTGGTCATCGCTCTGCTCGAGCTTCAGGGTGTACGGCAGCGCCTTGGAGTCGTTGGCCTGCTGCACCGCGAGCTTCACGCCGTCCAGGCCGTTGATGCCCAGCTGCGGCGAGTTGGGGCCGGAGAGCGGGCCCTGGAAGCCGATGGTCACCGAGCCGCCGCCGCCACCCCCGCTGGGCGACGAGCTGCTGCCGCCGGTCGAGCCGCCCGAGCTGCTGCTGCCGCAAGCAGCGACGAGCGCCACAGGCAACACCAGAACGCCGGCGACCGCAGCTGTGCGGCTCACCTTCCGCGTGGCTGCCTTGCGAGTCCCTGGACGCACATTGACTCCTTCTCTTGCTGCTGCCGCCCAGCCGGAATGACTGGGGCGACGGTCCTGCTTCTACGGATTTCGTGGCGTGCTTGATCTTTGATCACCGACCCCGTGCCGTTTCGGCGTGTCGGGGGTCGTTTCGGGCGTCAGATTAGCCCGTACGTGTGACGACTGCGCACCGAACGACACGTGTCGTTTCACAGCCGTTACCTGGCCGGCAGGAATCGCGTCCCCAGCGGGCCGTGCTAAAGGGCTAGAGGACCTTGGATAGGAAGTCGCGGCAGCGCTCGGTCTGCGGGTCGGTGAGGACGTCACGGGGACGGCCGCGTTCGACGACGACGCCGTCGTCCATGAAGACCAGGCTGTCGCCCACCTCGCGGGCGAATCCCATCTCGTGGGTGACCACGATCATGGTGAGTCCGTCGCGGGCCAGGCCTTGCATGACGTCGAGCACCTCGCCCACGAGCTCGGGGTCGAGCGCCGAGGTGGGCTCGTCGAACAGCATGAGCTTCGGGCGCATGGCGAGGGCCCGCGCGATGGCCACCCGCTGCTGCTGCCCGCCGGACAGCTGCGCCGGGTAGGCGCCCATCTTGTCGGCGAGCCCGACGCGGGCCAGCAGCTCACGCGCACGCTCCGCCACCACCCTGGCGGGCTCGCGCTTGACCCCGGTGGGGGCCTCGATGACGTTGGACAGCACGGTCATGTGCGGGAAGAGGTTGAAGCGCTGGAAGACCATGCCGATCTCGGCGCGCTTGCGGGCGACCTCCCGCTCCTTCAGCTCGTACAGCTTGCCGAACGACTCGCGGTAGCCGACCAGCTCACCGTCGACGTAGAGCTTGCCTCCGTCGATCTTCTCGAGGTGGTTGATGCAGCGCAGGAAGGTGGACTTGCCCGAGCCGGAGGGCCCGATGATGCACATGACCTCGCCGGCCTTCACCTCGAGGTCGATGCCCTTCAGCACCTCGAGCCGCCCGAAGCGCTTGGAGACACCTTCGGCGCGCACGACGACATCCCGCTCGGGCGCCGTCGCCACGTCCTTGCCGAGCACGGCAGGCTCGCTCATACGCCGGCCCCTCCCCCGGATCCGTCACGATTGGCCAGCGCGTGGAACGTCGAGGCGTTGCGCCAGATCTTGGTGAGCGCGGTCGGCGGCTGCTCGCGCGAGGAGCCGCGATTGAAGTGACGCTCGACGTAGAACTGCCCGACCGACAGCACCGACGTGACCAGCAGATACCAGATGCTGGCGACGATGAGCAGCGGGATGGTCTGGTAGGTACGCGAGTAGATGATCTGCGCCGAGTAGAGCAGCTCGTGGAAGGCGATGACGCTGACCAGCGAGGTCGTCTTCAGCATCGAGATCGTCTCGTTGCCGGTCGGCGGGATGATCACTCGCATCGCCTGCGGCAGGACGATCCGCCGCATGATGCGCAGCCGGTTCATCCCGAGCGCCTGTGCGGCCTCGGTCTGACCCTGGTCCACCGACAGCACACCGGCCCGCACGATCTCGGCCATGTACGCGCCCTCGTTGAGCCCGAGGCCGAGGATGGCGGCGAGGAAGGCGGTGATCAGCGAGTTGGCGCTGCCGCTGGCGAACTCGTGCCCGAACGGGATGCCGATCGAGACCCGCGGGAAGAGTGCGGCGATGTTGAACCAGAAGATCAGCTGGACCAGCACCGGGGTGCCGCGGAAGACCCAGATGTAGAACCAGGCGGCCCCCGAGACGATCGGGTTCGCCGACAGCCGCATGATCGCCAGCAGCACCCCGAGAGCGATGCCGATCGCCATGGCGATGGCGGTGAGCTCGAGCGTGACCAGCAGGCCGTCGAGGATCACCCCCGTCGTCAGGTTGTCGCCGATGACGTCCCAGCGGAAGCGCTTGTTGGTGACGAGGGTGTGCACCAGCATCGCGACCACGACGGCGATGACGTAGGCCGCCACCCACCGCCCCGGGTGGCGCAGCGGCACCGTCTTCATCTCGTCGGCGCGCGGCAGCCGCGGCGGGCCGTCGATCACCCGCGTCTTCAGAATCGTGTCGGCGAAGGTCTTGCGGTCGCCGTCCCAGATCGGCCGGAAGAGGCCGATCAGGCTGACCACGTCGAGCAGGTGGGCGAGCAGCCGGCGCCGGCAGGTGCGCTCGGTCGGTGACTGCCCGTCGGCGTCGTCGACGAGCGAGATGCCGGCCAGCGTCTTGCCGATCGTGCGGCCGACCGCGGCCTGGCGGACGACGGCCTGCCAGACGTAGAAGCCGACCGGCATGAGCAGCAGCGAGATGGCCAGGAGCAGACCACCGATGCCGTGCAGACCCGCCGCGAACAGGATGCCGACGATGACGCCCTCGCCGACGAGCAGCAGCCCGAGATCGACGACGCCCCCGTAGACCCGCTTGCCCCAGGACGCCGGCAGCAGCCCGGGGCCCGGCTCCGCGGAAGTGGAGCTTCGGGGCCCGGGGCTGCCGACGGTCACGACGCCCATGCTCACAGGGGTGTCAATCCTCGCTTCGGACCGACGTCAACTGGTCGCCCCGTTGATCTTCGGGTCGGTGATCGCACCGGCAGCGACGCCCCACTTGTCGAGGACCTGCTTGTAGGTGCCGTTGCTGATCAGCTGCTGCAGCGCCGCGAGCACGGGCTTGGCCAGCCCGTTCTCCTTCGGCACGGCGATGCCGTAGGGGGCGTCGTCGTAGCTGCTGCCGCTGACCTCGAACTGGCCGTTGGACTGCTTGGCGGCGTACTCGATGACCGGCGAGTCGCCGAGGACGGCGTCGGCGCGGCCGCTGGAGAGCGCCAGGTTGGCCCCGCTCTGGTCCGGGAAGACCTGCGCGGTGATGGCGGACTTGCCGGCCGCCGTGCACTTCTTGCTCCGGTCGGGCAGGTCGGGGTCCTCCTGGACGGTGCCCTTCTCGACCGCGACCTTCTTGCCGCAGAGGCTGTCGTCCTCGGGGGCGAGCTTGTCCGGGTTGCCGGACTTCACCATCAGGCTCGTGCCCGCGGTGAGGTAGGTGACGAAGTCGACCGTCTTCTCGCGCTCCTTGTTGTCGGTGAACGACGAGAGCGAGAGGTCGTACTTGCCGGAGGCGAGGCCCGGGATGATCGTGTCGAAGCCGGCCTGCACCACGTTGACCTTGAGGCCGAGCTCCTGGCCGATCGCCTTGGCCAGATCGACGTCCGTACCGATGATCGTCTTGTTGTCGGTGTCGTAGAACTCGTTGGGCGCGTACGACGGGTCGGTCGCGATCGTCAGCGTGCCCTTGCTCTTGATGGCGTCGGGGACGGCGATGGCCGGGCCGGTCGACGTGCTCGCCAGGGCGGAACTCGGCGCGCTGCTCGAGGGGCTGTCGGTCGAGCTGCTGCTGCTCCCGCAGGCCGCCAGCGCGAGGGTCAGGCCCGCCGCGGCGATTACAGCGGAACCGCGGATGGTGCGAGTTGCCACGTCAATTCCTTCGCATGAGGGGGTCAGGCTCGCCCGCGGACCGGCGCGACCGGGCCCCGAGCACAGCCGAGTGTGCCAACAGCAGATGTCGGAGATGTGACCACTGATCGACGGTTGAGGCCGGTCTCACACGTCGACGAGCGTCGGAACAGTTCAACCAGACGAACGCAACCGGTGCAACCCGGGACGCAGGAACCGGTGGACGGCGCCGTCCCGCGGCCCTCAGGTGTTGGTCGGGAGGAGCTCTCCGGCCAGCACCGCTTCGGCGACCGAGCGCATCGTCGAGCGGCGGTTCATCGAGGTGCGCTGGATCCAGCGGAAGGCGTCGGGCTCGGTGAGGCCGTGCTCGGTCTGCAGCACGCCCTTGGCCCGCTCCACGATCTTGCGGGCGTCGAGCCGCTCCGCCAGCGTGGTGACCTCCGACTCCAGGCTCACGATCTCCGCGTAACGGCTGACGGCCATCTCGATCGCCGGCAGCAGGTCGCGCTTCTGGAACGGCTTGACCAGGTAGGCCATGGCCCCGGCGTCGCGGGCCCGCTCGATGAGGTCGCGCTGGCTGAACGCGGTGAGGATGACCACGGGAGCGATCCGGGTCTCGGCGATCCGCTCGGCCGCCGTGATGCCGTCCATGCCGGGCATCTTCACGTCGAGGATGATGAGGTCGGGCCGCAGCTGCTCGGCCAGGCGCACCGCGTTCTCGCCGTCACCGGCCTCGCCCACGACCTCGTAGCCCTCTTCCTCGAGCATCTCCTTGAGGTCGAGCCGGATGAGCGCCTCGTCCTCGGCGAGCAACACGCGGCGCGGGGCGGTGGGAGACCCGGGGGCGGGCGCGGACGAGCTCGGCACGGGGTCTCCTAGAACGCAGCAAGCGGGACAGTCGGCGCCGAGGCTACCGGTCGCGACCGGGACACGCTGCGATGACGCCGCCCCGCCGGGTCTGCTAATAAGCTGACCAGGCTCCGCCGCCCCTGTACTCCAACGGCAGAGAGAGCGGTCTCAAACACCGTCCAGTGTGGGTTCGAATCCCACCGGGGGCACTTCCGGAAATCGCCGGGCCGGTCTCAGCGGTCCTGGCGGTGCAGGCGTACGGCGGCGATGGCGACGTCGTCGTCGGGCCGGGCGTCGAGCATGCCCACCAGCACGGCGTCGCACAGCTCGTCGAGCGACCGGTGCGTCGCGCCGCCCAGCAGTCGGCGCAGCCGCACCAGCCCGTCGTCGACCGACTGGTCGCGCCGCTCCACGAGCCCGTCGGTGAACAGCAGCACCGTCGAACCGCGCTGCAGGACCACCTCCGCCTCGGTACGCGGGGTGTCCGCATCCATGCCGAGCAGCAGATCGGCCTCGCCGCCGTGCTGCAGCACGCCGTCCGCGACGGTCGTCACGCCGAGCACGGCGACGCTGCCGTCCGGCTGCAGGACCAGCGGCGGCGGGTGACCGGCACTGGACCAGCGCATCCGGCTGACGCCCGCCCGCAGCTCGTCGGGCGTCTGCTCCAGCCGGGCGACGACCGCGGTCGCGGTGGTCTCGATCTGCAGCAGCCGCATGGCCGCGTCGAGCCGGCGCAGCACCTCGGCCGGTCCGGCGCCGGTGGTGGCCGCGATGCCGCGCAGCAGACCGCGCAGCTGTCCCATCGCGGCCGCGGCCTCGACGTCGTGGCCGACGACGTCACCGATGACGAGGACCGTGGCCCCGTCCTCCTGCACGAACGCGTCGTACCAGTCACCTCCGACCTGGGCCGCCTCCGCCGCCGGCTCGTAGCGCACGACGATCTCGCAGTGGTCGGGCTGCGGCGGCCGCGTGAAGAGGGCGCGCTGCAGGCCGGCAGCCATGCGCCGCTCGGCCTGGTAGGCCCGGGCGTTGTCGAACGCGACGGCCGCCCGGGCCGCGATCTGCAGGATCACGTCACGATCGCTGTGGCCGGCCGCGGGCGACGCCGACCGGACGTGCCCCGTGACCATGGTGCCGAGCACCCGGTCGTTGACGACGAGCGGGATGAATTCGACCGCCGCCGGCGCCAGCACCCGCAGCAGCTCGAGCGTCTCCCCCGGCAGCAGCACCCCCGCGATCAGCTCGGTCGCGTCGTGGGACAGGAAGAGCGGCCGGCCGGTCTCCAGCACCCGGGCGAGCTCCGGCACCTCCTGGAAGGAGCGGCTCATGAGGCCCGCGCTGCGCCCGAGAGCGGCGGCCGCCACGGGCTCGGCGTGCGCCCAGCCCACGTCACGCAGCCGCTCCCAGGGCCGGCCGGGCAGCTCGTCGTCGATGATGCTGATGACGCACCAGTCGGCCACCGCGGGCACGACCACCTCGGACATCCGGACGGCGGCGTCGCGCGCCGACAGCGTCTGGGTGAGCTCCGACGCCACCCGGGCGAGCAGGCCGTCCGTACGGGCCGCCCGCTCCGCCGTGTCGAGGGCCTCCATGAGCGTGGTGATGTCGAGGAAGAAGACGGACAGGCCGTCCGGCCCGGGCACCGCGCGCAGGTCCCACCACCGGTTGAGCGGCTCCGGGTAGTACGCCCGCAGGGTCACCGGCTCGCCGCCGGCGACGGCCTGCCGGTAGGCGCGCTCGAAGTCGGTGCCGAGCGTCGCGGGGTAGGCGTCCCAGATCCGGACGCCGAGCAGCTCCCCGCGCGAGCGGTGGAGGACGCGCTCGGCTTCGGCGTTCATGTAGCGGAAGCGCCAGTCGTCGTCCAGGACGAAGTAGCCGCTCGGCATCGACTCGACGACCCGGGTGAAGCGCGCCTCGCCCTCGCGTACGGCGGTTGTGTCGTAGCCGACCCCGACGACCCGGACGGCGATGCCGTCGGCGCCCGCCAGCGCCCGGCCGCGGGCCTCGATCCAGTGCACGGAGCCGTCCGGGTGGACGACCCGGTACTCGGCGCCGTACTCGCCGCAGGTCGCGATGGCCGTCTCGAGCGCGAGCGCCACGCGGGCCCGGTCGTCCGGATGCAGCCGCTGGTTGAACGCCTCGATCGTCTCGTCGAAGCCGTCACGGACGTAGCCGAACAGCTCGATCAGGCGCTCGTCCCAGGTGAGGCGTCCGGTGACGAGGTCCCAGTCGAAGCTGCCGAGCCCGGCCGCCGCCATGGCGAGCTCCCAATGCACGAGCCCCGGGGCAGGGTCGCGCCCGTTCTCACCGCTCGGAGGCATCGCCGGGGGTACTCCGTCCGCTCGTCGACCGCACGTCACTGCAGGAGTGCTGCCCTTCCGGTGCAGCCTCCGCCCGCCGCCCCCCGGCTCGGGTGGGCGAACCGCTCCCGAGGCAGCGTAGGAATCCGCGCCCGAAGAGGGCGCGCTGAAAACAACGACGGAGGAAATGTCGGTCGACCGGTGGGCGGCCGGTGGGCGGCCATTGTGCCGTGGGGCGCGCGGTGGTCATTTCGCACACGGGCACTAATCCGTTCACGGGCACCAATCCGTCAACGTGCATTGACAGCCGGGGCCGGGTCAATCTACGTTGACACCGTGACGACGGACACCGGCCGCACCGCCAGTGAGACCGCGGCCGCGGCCACGGCCGCCGATCCCGCGACGGGTCTGCGCGCCGTACGGGCGCTGCGCGAGCTCGCCGAGCGCCTCGAGGCCGGGCACGTCGCCCGCGCCCGCGACCAGGGCTGGTCGTGGCAGGACATCGCCGACTGCATCGGCGTCAGCCGGCAGGCGGCCCACAAGAAGTACGGGCGCCGGCCCCTCGGAAAGGAACGCTGACCATGTTCGAACGCTTCACCCGTGACGCGCGCGCCGCAGTCGTCGGCGCCCAGGACCAGGCGCGCGCCCTCGAGGCGCCGCGGATCCGCCCCGAGCACCTGCTGCTCGGCCTCGCCGCTGAGGTCAGCGCCGCCTCCGGCGCGCTCGCCGCGTACGGCATCACGGTCGAGCGGCTGGGGGCGCAGCTGCGGACCGCGGGCGCCGGAGCGCCGGACGCCCTCGACGCGCAGGCGCTGGCGGCACTCGGCATCGACCTGGAGCAGGTCCGCGCCGCCGCCGAGGCGCAGCTCGGCCCGGGCGTGCTCGACGCCCCCGCGCCGGACCCGTCCGCCGGAATCCGCAGCCGGCACCTGCGCTTCACCGGAGCCGCGAAGCAGGTGCTGGAGATGTCGCTGCGGGAGGCCCTGCGCGTAGGAGCCCGCGAGATCGGGGCCGACGCCGTCCTGCTCGGCCTGCTGCGCCAGACGGACGTGCTTCCGCTGCTGGCCGCGGTCGGCGGCAGCACCGCTGCCGGCGATCTCGCTGCCGGGGCGGTCGCCCGGCTGCAGCGCGCCGCAGCCTGAGCCCGACCTGCTCGCGCGGAGATCAGGCCGGAGGCTCGGCGGACAGGTCGGAATTCATGATGCGCTCGGTGAGCAGCTGCGCGTAGCGCCACCGGTCGATGGCAGCGAGGGCCGCCGGATGGTCCTCCATCTCACGCAGGATCCGGGCCCCGGACTCGATGCCGACACTGGAGAGCAGCTCGCTCTCGAGCTCACTCGCCCGTAGCGCCAGCACCAGGGCGCGGGGCCCGCGGCGCGGCCCGCGCAACGAGTCGGCACGGGCCCGCAGCACGTGCACCTCGGCACCCATGCGCTGCCACGCGTCCAGCCCCGCCGCCAACGCGGGGTCGAGGTCGACGGCAGCTTCCGCATTACCGTCGGTCATGAGACGAGCCTTTCTGCCCCGGGCACGACGCGCACGGGATGCGCGTCGACGAGCCGGGCGGGCCTGCGGACGAGACTGGGGCGACGCGTTCGCGTCACGACCTGAGCATCGGCGCGCAGGCGGTGCGGCGCAGAGAGCCACCCGGGTGACAGCCTCCCACAGGCCGGGTGGCGGCCCGGGCCGTCCTGCCCGGGCCGTGGGGCGGGTCGGTCAGCGGGTGGTCGGCAGGACCGGCGCCGGCAACAGGGTGTGGCCGGCGAGCTGCCGGTCGACCGCCGCCGCACACGCCCGGCCTTCCGCGATGGCCCAGACGATGAGCGACTGGCCGCGGCCGGCGTCACCGCACACGTAGACGCCGGGCTGTGTGCTCTCCCAGCCCGCCGAGCGGGCGACGTTGCCGCGCGCGTCCAGCTCGACCCCGAGCTCGTCGAGCAGGCCGCCCGGCTCCGGACCGGTGAAGCCCATGGCCAGCAGCACCAGGTCGGCGGGGATCTCGCGCTCGCTGCCCTCGATCTCCTGGAACTTGCCGTCGACCATCTCGACCTCGACGAGCTCCAGGGCGCGGACGCGCTCGCCCTCGGGATCGCCGTCGTTCCGCGGCCTGGTGTCACCGTCGGTGTTGCCCGCGCCGACGAAGCGCCGGGTGGAGACCGAGAAGAGGCGGTCGCCGCCCTCCTCGTGCGCGCTGGAGACGCGGTACATGAGCGGCCAGGTGGGCCAAGGGGTCGTGTCGGCGCGGGTCTCCGGCGGCCGCGGCATGATCTCCAGCTGCGCGACCGACCGGGCACCCTGGCGGTGGGCGGTGCCGAGGCAGTCGGCACCCGTGTCTCCGCCACCGATGATCACGACGTGCTTGTCGGTCGCGATGATCGGCGGGATCGCCAGGTCACCGGCCTGCACGCGGTTGGCCGGCTCCAGGTACTCCATCGCCAGGTGGATGCCGGCGAGCTCGCGACCCGGCGCGGGCAGGTTGCGACCCACCGTCGAGCCGAGAGCGAGCACGACGGCGTCGTTCGTCTCACGCAGCTCGGCCACCGACAGGTCGACCCCGACGTTGCAGCTGGTCACGAATGTGGTGCCCTCGGCGCGCATCTGGTCCAGGCGCCGGTCGAGGACCGCCTTCTCCATCTTGAACTCGGGGATGCCGTAACGCAGCAGGCCGCCGATGCGGTCGTTGCGCTCGTACACGGTGACCTCGTGACCGGCACGCGTCAGCTGCTGCGCCGCTGCAAGGCCCGCCGGGCCGCTGCCGATGACGGCGACCCTGCGGCCGCTGCGCTCGGTCGGCATGACCGGCTGGACGTAGCCGCTGTCCCAGGCGCGGTCGATGATCGAGACCTCGACCTGCTTGATGGTCACCGGGTCGTCGGCGATGCCGAGCACGCAGGCCGACTCGCACGGCGCCGGGCAGAGCCGGCCGGTGAACTCCGGGAAGTTGTTCGTCGCGTGCAGCCGCTCGATCGCCTCGGCCCAGTGGCCGCGCCGCGACAGGTCGTTCCACTCGGGGATGAGGTTGCCCAGCGGACAGCCGTTGTGGCAGAAGGGGATCCCGCAGTCCATGCACCGGGTGGCCTGCGCGCGCAGGCTCTCCTCGGGGAAGGGCTCGTAGACCTCCTTCCAGTCCATCAGCCGCAGGGGCACCGGCCGCCGGGTCGGCAGCTCCTTCTTGTGCTTGAGAAAGCCGGAGGGGTCAGCCATTACGCATCTCGCCACTTCTGTTGAGCCGGGCGGTCGGGGTGAGAGTGCGACAACACGTCATCGCTTCGCCGCCGCCATCACCATCTCGTCGGCGTTGCCGCCGGTCTCCACCGCCTCGCGCATCACGGCCAGCACCCGCTTGTAATCGCGCGGCATGACCTTGGCGAAGCGTTGCGGGTCCCAGCCGTCGAGCAGCTTCTGCGCGACCGGGCTCCCGGTCTCGCGGACGTGCCGCTCGAGCAGGTCGCGGACGAAGTGCTCGTCGTCGAGGTCGAGCACCTCGACGTCGACCATGTCGGGGTTGATGCGCCCCGGGTCGTGATCGAGCAGATACGCGATCCCGCCGCTCATGCCGGCCGCGAAGTTGCGCCCGGTGCGGCCGAGGATCAGCACCCGCCCGCCGGTCATGTACTCGCAGCCGTGGTCGCCGATGCCCTCGACGACGGCGGTGGCGCCGGAGTTGCGGACGCAGAACCGCTCCCCCACCATCCCGCGCAGGTAGACCTCGCCGGCCGTGGCGCCGTACAGGATGACGTTGCCCGCGATGATGTTGTCCTCGGCGGCGAAGGTGGCGGCCTCCGGCGGCAGCACGGTGATGCGGCCGCCCGACAGGCCCTTGCCGACGTAGTCGTTGGCGTCGCCCGACAGCCGAAGGCTCATGCCGCGCGGCACGAAGGCCCCGAAGCTCTGCCCGGCCGAGCCGGTGAAGTGCAGGCTGATCGTGCCGTCCGGCAGCCCGTCACCGCCGTAGCGCTTGGTGACCTCGTGACCGAGCATCGTGCCGACGGTCCGGTTGACGTTACGGATCGGCATCTCGAGCCACACCGGCCGCTGGTCGTTGAGCGCGCCCTCGCAGAGCTGGATCAGCGTGTTGTCGAGCGCCCGGTCGAGACCGTGGTCCTGGCGTCGGGTGGCGTACGAGTCGCCGCCGAACGGCCGCTCCGGCACGTGCAGCAGCGGCGTCAGGTCGAGCCCGTCGGCCTTCCAGTGGTCGATCGCCGGGGCGGTGTCCAGCAGCTCGCTGTGCCCGACGGCCTCGGTGATCGAGTGGAAGCCGAGCCGGGCCAGGTACTCGCGCACCTCGTGGGCGATGTACTCGAAGAACCGGACGACGTACTCGGCCTTGCCGTTGAAGCGCTCACGCAGCACCGGGTTCTGCGTCGCGACGCCGACCGGGCAGGTGTCGAGGTGGCAGACGCGCATCATCACGCAGCCGGCGACGACGAGCGGCGCCGTCGCGAAGCCGAACTCCTCGGCGCCGAGCAGCGCACCGATGATGACGTCGCGACCGGTCTTCATCGAGCCGTCGACCTGCACGACGATGCGGTCACGCAGGCCGTTGAGCAGCAGCGTCTGCTGGGTCTCGGCGAGACCGAGCTCCCACGGCGCGCCGGCGTGCTTCAGCGACGTCAGCGGGCTCGCGCCCGTGCCGCCGTCGTGGCCGGAGATCAGCACCACGTCGGAGTGCGCCTTGGCGACCCCGGCCGCGACCGTACCGACGCCGACCTCCGCGACCAGCTTGACGTGCACCCGGGCGGACGGGTTCGCGTTCTTCAGGTCGTGGATGAGCTGGGCGAGGTCTTCGATGGAGTAGATGTCGTGGTGCGGCGGCGGGCTGATCAGGCCGACGCCCGGGGTGGAATGCCGGGTCTTGGCGATCCACGGGTAGACCTTGTGCGGCGGCAGCTGGCCGCCCTCGCCCGGCTTCGCCCCCTGCGCCATCTTGATCTGGATGTCGTCGGCGTTGGTCAGGTACTCGCTCGTGACGCCGAAGCGTCCGCTCGCCACCTGCTTGACGGCCGACCGCTTGTTGTCGCCGTTCGCCATCGGGCGGAAGCGGACGGCGTCCTCGCCGCCCTCGCCGGTGTTGCTCTTGCCGCCCAGCCGGTTCATGGCGATGGCCAGCGTCTCGTGCGCCTCGGCGCTGATCGAGCCGTACGACATGGCGCCGGTGGCGAAGCGCTTGACGATCTCGCTGACCGGCTCCACCTCCTCGATCGGCACCGGCGGGCGGACGCCCTCGCGCAGCGCGAACAGGCCGCGCAGCGTGCCGGCCCGCCGGGAGAGGTCGTCGATCTCCGCGGTGTACTCGCGGAAGACGTCCTCGCGTCCGGCCCGGGTGGCGTGCTGCAGCTTGAAGACGGTCTCCGGGTTGAACAGGTGCGGCTCGCCCTCGCGACGCCACTGGTACTCGCCGCCGACCTCGAGGGTGCGGTAGGCGAGCTCGGCCGGGTTGTCCGGGTAGGCGCGGGCGTGGCGGGCGGCCACCTCGGCGGCGATGACCTCGAGCCCGACGCCCTCGAGCCGGCTCGCGGTGCCGGTGAAGTAGCGCTCGACGACCTCGCTGGACAGCCCGATCGCCTCGAAGACCTGCGCGCCGGTGTAGGACGCGACAGTGCTGATGCCCATCTTGGACATCACCTTGAGCACGCCCTTGCCGAGCGCCTTGATCAGGTTGGCGGTCGCCTTGTCGGCGTCGAGCGGGATGCCGTCAGTGGAAACGAGGTCGCCGCCCTCGATGAGGTCACCCGCCGACTCGAAGACCAGATACGGGTTGATCGCGGCGGCACCGTAGCCGATGAGCAGCGCGGCGTGGTGCACCTCGCGCACGTCGCCGCACTCGACGACGAGCCCGATCCGGGTACGCGCCCGGCTGCGGATGAGGTGGTGGTGCACGGCCGAGGTGAGCAGCAGGCTCGGGATCGGCGCGAGCTTGTAGTTGGCGCCGCGATCGGACAGCACGATGACGCGCGCACCCGCGGCGATCTCGGTGTCGATCTCGGCGAAGATCTCCTCGAGGCGCGCCTCGAGCGCCGGGGCGCCGCCCGCGACCTCGTACGTACCGCGCACCTTGATAGCGGCGAAGCCGGGCAGGTCACCGTCGTCGTTGATGCCGATGATCTTCGAGAGGTCCTCGTTGCTGATCACCGGGAACGGCAGGAACACCTGCCGGCAGCTCACCGGGCCGGGGTCGAGCAGGTTGCTCTCCGGGCCGAGCGTGCCGCCGAGTGAGGTGACCAGCTCCTCGCGGATGGCGTCCAGCGGCGGGTTCGTGACCTGCGCGAAGAGCTGGGTGAAGTAGTCGAAGATGAGCCGCGGCCGGCGCGAGAGCACTGCGATGGGCGTGTCGGTGCCCATCGACCCGATCGGCTCGGCCCCGTCGCGCGCCATCGGCGTGACGAGGATCCGCAGCTCCTCCTCGGTGAAGCCGAAGAGCTGCTGGCGGTGGCGTACCGACTCGTGGGTGGTGATCGTGCGCGAACGCAGCGGCAGCTGGGTGAGCTTGACGATGCCGGCGGTCAGCCACTCCTCGTACGGCTGGTCGGTCGCCAGCTGCGACTTGATCTCGTCGTCGCCGACGATGCGGCCCTGCGCGGTGTCGACCAGGAACATGCGGCCCGGCTGCAGCCGGCCCTTGGCGATGACCTTCTCCGGCGCGATGTCGAGCACGCCGACCTCGCTCGCCATGACGACGAGCCCGTCGTCGGTCACCCAGTAGCGGCTCGGGCGCAGGCCGTTGCGGTCGAGGACGGCGCCGATGACGGTGCCGTCGGTGAAGGCGATGCTGGCCGGGCCGTCCCACGGCTCCATGAGCGAGGCGTGGTAGCGGTAGAACGCCCGCCGCGCGGGGTCCATCTCGGTCGAGTTCTCCCACGCCTCCGGGATCATCATCAGCACCGAGTGCGGCAGGCTGCGACCACCGAGGTGCAGCAGCTCCAGCACCTCGTCGAAGCTCGCGGAGTCGCTCGCGCCGTCGGTGCAGATCGGGAACAGGCGCTCGAGGTCGCCGCCGATGAGCTCGGACGAGAGCAGCGCCTCGCGGGCCTTCATCCAGTTGCGGTTGCCCCGCACGGTGTTGATCTCGCCGTTGTGCGCGACGAACCGGTACGGGTGGGCCAGCGGCCAGCTCGGAAAGGTGTTGGTCGAGAACCGGCTGTGCACCAGGGCGATGGCCGAGGTGAAACGCGGGTCGGACAGGTCCGGGAAGTACGCCGGCAGCTGGTTGGTGGTCAGCATGCCCTTGTAGACGATGGTGCGGCCGGACAGACTCGGGAAGTAGACACCGGCCTCGCGCTCGGCCCGCTTGCGCACCACGAAGGCACGCCGCTCGAGGTCCATGCCGCTCGCGCCGCCGACGAACAGCTGGCGCATGACGGGCTCGACCTCGCGGGCGGCGGTGCCGATCGAGTCGCCGACGATGGGTACCTCGCGCCAGCCGAGGAGCTCGAGGCCCTCCTGCCGGACGATGCGGCGGATCGACTGCAGCGACTGGTCACGCTCGCCCGCCTCGCGGGGCAGGAAGGCCAGCCCGGCGGCGTAGCTGCCCCGCTCGGGGAGCGGGAACGCGGTGACCTCGCGCAGGAACGCGTCGGGGATCTGCACGAGCATGCCCGCGCCGTCACCGACCCGCGGGTCGCTGCCGGACGCACCCCGGTGGTCGAGGTTGCGCAGCGCGGTCAGGCCCTTGGCGACGATGTCGGCGCTGGCCCGGCCGTGCATGTCGACGACGAAGGCGACACCACACGCGTCGTGCTCGAAGCGCGGGTCGTAGAGACCCTGCTTCGCAGGCCGCCCCGGGAAGAGTGCCGGTGAGGGCCCCGATGAAGAAGGCATAGAAGGCTGAAGCGCCCGAGGAGCCATGGCTCGCCGTCCATCCGTGTCGAATCCGAATCGTTCACTACCCGAATCGGACGACGCTGTCCGGCCTCCACCGGATGGCAGCGTTTGGACGCTGCTGCATCTGGCGGAGCACTCGTGTTGCCGTCAGGTTACGCAGCCTGTGGCAGGCATGTCGAGTGAGATTGGAAGTCTGCCACGCGGGCGACCGGAAGGGTCAGCCGGTGGACGGGGGCGGGGTCTTCGCCGCCGGTTCAGCGGGCGTTTCGGCCGACTCGTTCGGGTCGGACGCCTGCTCGGTCTCGGTCTCGGTCTCGGACGCGTCGACCGCCGATCCGGCCTTGGCGTCGCTGCCACCCGCGGGCGCCTCGGCGGCGACCGCGGCCGGGTCGTAGTGCTCGAACGCCTTGTTGCCCCGGCCGCGACGCACGATGAGATAGCCGACCGCGAGCAGGAAGACCACGATGCTGACGTAGTCGTTCAGGCGCAGCCCGAAGAACGTGTGCGCGGTGTCGATCCGCATCGACTCGATCCAGGCGCGCCCGGCCGTGTATGCCGCGACGTACAACGCGAACACCCGTCCCCCGCCGAGCCGGAAGCGCCGGTCGGCCCAGATGCATAGCACCGCGACCCCGACGCACCACAGCGACTCGTACAGGAAGGTCGGCTGGTAGGTGGCGACGTTCTCGTAGCCGATCTCGCGGTGCGCCGGGTCGATCTGCAGCGCCCACGGCAGGCCGCTCGGGCGGCCGTAGAGCTCCTGGTTGAACCAGTTGCCGAAGCGGCCGAGTGCCTGGGCGACGGCGAGTGCGGGAGCGAACGCATCTGCCGCGACGCTCACCGGGATCTTGCGGGAGCGCAGGACGAGCACTCCCCCGAGGAAACCGCCCGCGATCGCCCCCCAGATGCCGAGGCCCCCGCGCCAGATGTAGAGCGCCTCGATGGGGTGGCCACCGCTGCCGAAGTACGGATCGGGCGTCGTGATGACGTGGTAGAGCCGGGCACCGATGATGCCGAAGGGCACCGCCACCACCGCGATATCTCCCGCGGTGCCGGGAGGCGCACCCCGCGCGCGCATCCGGCGCTCGGCGATGATCACACCGGCGATGACGCCGAGGGCGATGCACAGCGCGTATCCCCGCAGCGGCAGCGGCCCGAGATGGACCACGCCCTCCGACGGGCTCGGGATGGACGCGGTGACGAGACCAGCGGCGACCAGACTCATCCGACCCCAGACTTCAGCGCTTGCAGCACGTGATCACCGGCCTCGTACGCCGGCCGCCAGCTCGCCGGCGAGCTTGCCGACGGCAGCCACCCCCGACGCCGGGTCGGGCGCGTCGAGCAGTGCCCGCACGAACGCCGTTCCCACGATCACCCCGTCGGCGAATTCGGCCACCTCTGCAGCTTGCGCCGCGTTGGACACTCCGAGGCCGACCGCCACGCGCTGATCGGTGACCTCGCGTACGCGGGCAACCAGGGCGCCGGCGGCCGAGCCGACCGAGGCGCGGGCGCCGGTGACGCCCATCGTGGAGGCGGCGTAGATGAAGCCGCTCGCCGCGTCGGCCACCAGTCGCAGCCGGTCCTCGCTCGACGAGGGGGCCACCAGGAAGATCCGGTCGAGCCCGAACTTCTCGGCCGCGGCGCGCCACGGGCCGGCTTCGTCGGGCACCAGGTCGGGCGTGATCAGCCCGGCGACGCCTCCCGCGGCCAGCGCCTCGGCGAAGCGGTCGACGCCGTACTTCTCGACCGGGTTCCAGTACGTCATGACGACGGTGGCGACGTGGGCGGACAGCGCCGAGGCGGTCTCGATCACGTCGCTGATGCGGACGCCCCGGTCGAGCGCGGCCTGCACCGCCTGCTGGATGACGGGCCCGTCCATCAGCGGGTCGGAGTACGGCAGGCCGACCTCGAGCACGTCGATGCCGCCCGCCGGGCCGCCCTCGACCATGGCTTCCATGGCCTCACGCGCACCCGGTACGGACGGGAAGCCCGCGGGGAGGTAGCCGACCAGCGCGGCCCGGCCCTCGGCCTTCGCGCGGTCGAAGGCGGACGCCAGGGTGTGTCGGCCCGTCACCAGCCCTCCCCCTCGCCGTCGCCGGCATGGCCGGGGCCGACGTCCTTGGCGAGCTCGGCCTCGGCGACCTCTTCGCCGGTGACGAGCCCGAACCAGCGGGCCGCGGTGTCGACGTCCTTGTCGCCGCGGCCGGACAGGTTGACCAGCACGATCTGCTCGCCGTCCATCCCGGAGGCCAGCTCGAGCGCGCCGGCGATCGCGTGCGCGCTCTCGATCGCCGGCAGGATGCCCTCGGTCTCGGCGAGGACGCGGAAGGCGTTCATGGCCTGGGTGTCGTCGACCGGGATGTACTCGGCGCGACCCTGGTCGTGCAGCCAGGAGTGCTCCGGGCCGACGCCCGGGTAGTCGAGGCCGGCGCTGATCGAGTGGGTGGTCATGGTCTGACCGTCCTCGTCCTGCAGCAGGTAGGTGCGCATGCCGTGGATGACGCCGACGCTGCCGCCCGCCACCGTCGCCGCGTGGCGCCCCGAGGCGACCCCGTCGCCGCCGGCCTCGCAGCCGAGCAGGCGCACGCCCGTATCGCCGACGAAGGGGTGGAACATGCCGAGCGCGTTGGAGCCGCCGCCGACACAGGCCACGATCGCGTCGGGCAGCCGGCCGGTGAGCTCCAGCATCTGTGCCCGTGCCTCGACGCCGATGATCCGCTGGAAGTCACGGACCAGCATCGGGAAGGGGTGCGGCCCCATGACCGAGCCGATGCAGTAGTGCGTCGAGTCGACGTTGGTGACCCAGTCGCGCATCGCCTCGTTGATGGCGTCCTTGAGGGTGCGACTGCCGGTCTTGACGGGGACGACCTCGGCGCCGAGCAGCCGCATGCGCGCCACGTTGAGCGCCTGGCGGACCGTGTCCTCCTCGCCCATGTAGACGACGCAGTCGAGGCCGAGCAGCGCGCAGGCCGTGGCCGTCGCGACGCCGTGCTGGCCCGCCCCCGTCTCGGCGATCACCCGCTGCTTGCCCATGCGCTGGGTGAGCAGCGCCTGGCCGAGCACGTTGTTGATCTTGTGCGAGCCGGTGTGGGCGAGGTCCTCGCGCTTGAGCAGGATCCGGGCCCCGCCGGCCGCCGCGGTGAGCCGCTTCGCCTCGGTGATCGGGGTCGGGCGTCCCGCGTAGCTGGAGAGCAGGCCGTCGAGCGTGCCCGTGAACTCCGGGTCGATGCGGGCGGCCGCGTACTCGGCGGTGAGCTGGTCGAGGGCCGCGATGAGCGCCTCGGGGACGAAGCGGCCGCCGTACGGGCCGTAGTGCCCGGTCTCGTCCGGGACCTGGATCGTCGGGCCGATAAGACTGGTCATTGTGCTGCTGTCTCCAACTGCCCTGCGGCGATCAGCGAACGGACGGTCGCGGCCGGGTCGGTGCCCGTGACGCAGGCCTCGCCGGCGAGTACTGCGTCGGCGCCCGCCCGCGCGTAGGCGGCGTAATCGGCGGGCCCGGAGACCCCGGACTCGGCGACCGCGAGCGCGGTGTCGGGCACCAGCGGCCGCAGTCGGGCGAAGGCGGCCATGTCGACCTCGAGCGTCTTGAGGTTGCGCGCGTTGACCCCGATCAGCCGGGCGTGTGCGGGGTCGAGGGCGGCCGCCCGCTCGAGCTCGGCCTCCTCGTGCACCTCGATGAGCGCCGTCATGCCGTATTCGGCGATCTGGGCGGCCAGGTCGGCGAGCAGCGGCTGCTCCAGCGCGGCGACGATCAGCAGCACCAGGTCGGCGCCGTGGGCGCGGGCCTCGGCCACCTGGTACGCGGTCACGACGAAGTCCTTGCGCAGCAGCGGGGTGTCGACCGCGGCCCGTACGGCGTCGAGGTCGGCGAGTGACCCGCCGAAGCGGCGCTGCTCGGTGAGCACGCTGATGGCGGCGGCCCCCCCGGCGGCATAGGCCTGCGCGAGCGCCGCGGGATCGGTGATGGTGGCGAGCTCACCCTTGCTGGGCGAGCGCCGCTTGACCTCGGCGATGAGCGCGGCGCCCGGGCCGGAGAGGCCGGTCAGCACGTCACGGGGCGGTGGGGCCTCCTGCGCCGCTGCCTGGACACCCGACCAGGAGAGGGTGGCTTCACGGTCGGCGAGATCGGCGCGGACGCCGACGATGATGTCGTCGAGAACGGTGCCAGCCACGCAACGGATGGTACGGGCGGCCGCTCGGTCTGCTCCAGCCGTTTACTCGCCGCGCAGCGTCGGGTCGTCGCCCTGGTCGAGCGCTTCCCAGTCGTCACGCGGACGGGCCGCCCGGGCCGACTTGGCGGCGGCCCGCTCGTAGCGGCGGGCCGGGGCGGGCCAGCGGGTGCCCCGCAGGAAGGCGATGACGGCGCCCGCGAGGATCAGCAGCGCCCCGACCGCCACCAGGTACGGCGGCGCGCCGACCGACGTGGCGGCCACCCGCCCGGCGGTCCTGACCGAGGTGTCGCCGCGGGCGATGCCGTCCGGATCGGCGAGGACGCGTCCGACGGAGGCGAGGATGCCGGCCGCCGCAGCCGCGATGAGGACGGCGAGGAGCCGGCGCAGCCACCCGCGTACGAGCGCGACGGCGATCAGTCCCGCGCCCGCGACCAGCGCCAACGGGACGACGGCGGGTGCCGACGCCCGGCCCTTGAGCGCGGCGCGGCCGACCACCCCGCCCGAGCCCAGCGTGACGTCGATCCACGTCGGCGACGACGCGATGAGCGCGATGGCGACGCCGATGACGACGGCGGCCGTGGCGAGCGATGCCGAGCGCGGCAGGCCGGCCCCGGACGCCCGCTCGGCGCCGTCCTGCGGCTCGGTCACGAGCCGGTTGCTGAAGTGCTCGGTGAGCCGGCGGCGGGGCGCAGCGTCTCGGCGAGGGCGAGCGCGCGCAGCACCGCACGGGCCTTGTGCCGGGTCTCGGCCTCCTCGAAGTCCGGCTTGCTGTCGGCGACGATGCCGGCCGCCGCCTGCACGTAGGCCTTGCCGCCGCGCATCACGGCCGTACGGATGGCGATCGCGAAGTCCAGGTCGCCGTCGAAGCCGAGGTAGCCGACCCCGCCGCCGTAGATCCCGCGGCGGACCGGCTCGAGCTCGTCGATCAGCTCCATCGCGCGCACCTTCGGCGCCCCGGACAGGGTGCCCGCCGGGTAGCAGGCGGTCAGCACGTCGATGGCGTCGAGGCCCTCGCGGACCCGGCCGGTGACGGTCGAGACGATGTGCATGACGTGCGAGAAGTGCTCGATCGCGCCGAACTCGACGACGCGGACGGTGCCCGGCCGGCTGACCCGGCCGAGGTCGTTGCGGCCGAGGTCGACGAGCATGACGTGCTCGGCCCGCTCCTTCTCGTCGCTCATCAGCTCGGCGGCCAGCTCCGCGTCCTCCTCCGTCGTCGCCCCCCGCGGACGGGTGCCGGCGATCGGGTGCAGCCGGGCGGTGAGGCCGTCACCGTCGCCGGTCACGGTGACCAACGACTCGGGGCTCGAGCCGACCACGTCGAGGGTCGCCGCTCCCGCCCCGGTCGCCTCGGCGCCACGGCCGGCGAGGCGCAGCAGGTACATGTACGGACTGGGGTTGCTGGTTCGCAGCATCCGGTAGACGTCGAGCGGGTCGGCGCCGGTGGTTACCTCGAAGCGCTGGCCGACCTGCACCTGGAAGATGTCGCCGGCCCGGATCGCCTCCAGCGCCTGCTCGACGGCGGCGAAGTAGTCGGCCGGCACGGTACGGCTGTCGAAGCGCACCTCGGGCTCGCCGGCCGCGGTGACCGCGACCGACGGGACGGCGGGCTGCGCGAGGGCGGCGGTCATCTCGTCCAGCCGGGCGACGGCAGCGTCGTAGGCGGCGTCGATGGCTGCGGCTCCGCCGGCCGGATCCGGGAACGCGTTGCACACCAGCAGGCAGGAGCCGTTCGCGTGGTCCAGGACGGCCAGCTCGGTGGCGAGCAGCAGGCCGAGCTCCGGCAGGTGCAGGTCGTCGACGGCCTCGGAGGGCAGCCGCTCGATCCGGCGGACGAAGTCGTACGTGAGGTAGCCGACGAGGCCGCCCATCAGCGGCGGCATGCCCGGCAGGCGCGGCGCGCGCCACGCCTTGGCGCACGCCCGCAGCACCTCGAGCGGGTCGCCGGTGAGCGGGACACCGGGCGGCGGGTCGTCCAGCCAGACCGCCTGCCCGTCGCGCTCGGTCAGCGTCGCCTGCGAGCGCACCCCGATGAACGAGTAGCGCGACCACGACCGCCCGTGCTCGGCGGACTCGAGCAGGAACGTGCCCGGCCCGCCCGCGAGCTTGCGGTAGATGCCGACCGGCGTCTCGCCGTCCGCCAGCACCCGGCGGGTGACGGGAACGACCGGGTACTCGCCCGCGAGCGCGGCGAACGCGGCCCGGTCGGGGAGGTAGGACCCGTCGGTCACGGGGTCGACGACGCGGCCGCTGATGTCGCGGCGGGCGAGCCCACGACCGCCCCGAGGTCGGCGGCGTCGAAGCAGGTGCGGTCACCGGTGTGGCACGCGGCACCCAGCTGGTCGACCTTCACCAGGATCGTGTCGCCGTCGCAGTCGAGCGCGACGGACTTCACCCACTGCTGGTGGCCGCTGGTGTCGCCCTTCACCCAGTACTCCTGACGGCTGCGCGACCAGTAGGTGCAGCGGCCGGTGGTGAGGGTGCGATGCAGCGCCTCGTCGTCCATCCAGCCGACCATGAGCACCTCGCCGGTGTCGTGCTGCTGCGCGACGGCCGGCACGAGACCGTTGGGGTCACGCTTGAGACGGGCGGCGATGGCCGGGTCGAGACTGCTCGGACGGATCACGCCATCCATCCTGCCAGCCCGTCCGCGCGGCAGCGGCCGATTATTCGGCTCGCGGGTCAGGCGCGGGTGCCCGAGGGGGTGGGAGTGGGCAGCGGCTCCGAGCCGCCACCCGAGGGGATGTCGGCGGCAGCGATCGCCGCGGCACTCGGCAGCACCGCCCGCAGCACCCGGGCCGTCTCGGCCGCGATTGTGCGGGGGTTCGCCGTCGCGTTCGACGCGAGACCCCGGACCACGACGACCACCTGGTAGCGGCCCGTCGTGGTGAACGCCCCGACGCTCGAGCCACCCGTGGACTCGGTGTTGACGAACGCCGTCGCGGCGGGAAAGCCCGGCAGGGCGATGGTGGTGCCGGTCTTCTTGTTCTCGGTGTTGCTGTAGTCCAGCTCGGCCTTCGCGCCGGCCGCGTCACGGTAGGCCAGCACGGTGACGCTGGTGTCCCAGTCGTCGGTCCGGGACGAGCTGCTGCCGACGGTGAGCGCCCGCAGGTTGACGACCCGCGACAAGCCGTAGCGGCGGAACTGGGCGAGCTCGTTCTCGTCGATGGCGACGGCCGAGGCGGGCTGCTCCTGCAGCGAATACGCCCGGTAGCCGATGGCGCGCAAGCCGGCGGGGGTCGGCACCAGGGTGGTCGGCAGCGACGGGATCGCGCTGGGTGTGGGACTGGGTGTGGGACTGGGGCTCGTCGACGGACCCGGATCGGTGGACGGGGCCGGGCTCAGCGGCGCGCTGCTCACGCCCGGGGCCGGCGCCGCCGACGGGGTGCCGGAATCGTCGTCCGAGCTGCTCACGACGGCCGCGACGACGCCTCCGGCGATGGCGAGCACCAGCACGGCGACCACGGCGATGATGCCGGCGCGGCGCTTGGGATTCGGCGGACCCGCGGGCGGGCCACCGGCCGGATCCCAGCCCGGGCCGTACGGGCCGAGCTGCTGACCCCACGGCGCGGCGTACGCGTCGGGCGGCTGCTGACCGTAAGGCTGCCCGCCATAACCCTGCTGCTGGTACTGACCGGGCTGCTGGTACTGACCGGGCTGCTGATACTGACCGGGCTGCTGGTAGGCCTGCTGGCCCGACCAGTACTGCTCCGTCGGCGCCGGCCCGGCGTAACGCTGCTCCTCGGGCGGGAACGCGAGGGCCTCCAGCGACGGGGGATCGAACGCCCCGGCCTCCCGCGACCACGGTGACGCCGCCGGCGGTGGGACCTCCCACTGCGGGCGCGCGATCTCCCGCGTCTCGTCGGCCCGGCCGTCCGGATCGGCCGACCCGGACGGATCGTGCTCGAACGGCCCTGGCTGCCCCGAGGTCATGCGCTGATTGTGTCCCATCGAGCTGTCAACCCGCGTACGCCCGCCGGCCACAAGCAATCCGGTGTCACCTGGAGGTCGGGGGTTGTTCGGTCGACGACAAGCATTCCGGTGTACAGCCTGGACACCGGATTGCTTGTCGTCGACAAAACTGATGTCAGGTCTTTGATGACACCGGATTGCTTGTATCTCGACCCCGTCACTCCGAGCCCACCGTGCCCGCCGAACGCCGGCCCGCCGGCCACGAGGCGTGCAGCTGGGCGTAGACGCCGGGCACGCGTACGAGCTCGGCGTGGGTGCCCCGTGCGACCACCCGGCCGGCGTCGACCACGATCACCTCGTCGGCGTCCTCCGCGGCCTTGAGCCGGTGCGCGATCGTCACCGTGGTGCGGCCGGCCGCCAGCGAGTCGAGGGCAACGGTGAGCCGGCGCTCGGTGGCCGGGTCGACGGCGCTGGTCGCCTCGTCGAGCACCAGCAGGTCGGGTGCCGCGAGGTGGGCCCGGGCGATCGCCACGAGCTGACGCTCCCCGGCTGACAGCAGCTCGCCGCGCTGGCCGACCGGCGTGGCGATGCCCTGACCGAGCCCCTCGACCCAGTCGGTGAGCCCGAGCTCGGCGAACGTGGCGGTGACCTCGGCGTCGCCGGCGTCCGGGCGCCCGTACCGCACGTTGTCCGCGACCGACGCCTCGAACAGGTGCCCCTCCTGCGGCACCATGACGACCCGCGACCGCAGGTCGTCGAAGCGCACCTCGTCGAGCGGCACGCCCGACAGCAGGATCCGGCCGGACACCGGGTCGACGAGCCGGGTCAGCAGCTTGGCGAGCGTCGACTTGCCGCTGCCGGTCTCCCCCACGACCGCGACGCGCGAGCGGGCCCGCAACGTCAGGGTGACGTCGGCGAGCACCAGCGGCCCGCCCGGGTACGCGTACGCGACGTCCTCGAACGCGACATCGATCGGCCCCGGCGGAAGGGTGCGGCCGGCGGCCGGGTCGGGCACGTCGATCGGGGTGTCGACGATGTCGAGCACGCGACGCAGCCCGGCGAGGGCGTTCTGGGCGTCGTTCAGGGTCTCGGTGGCGACCTGGACGGGCCCGATGAAGAGCGTCACGAGAAACAGGAAGGCCACGAGCTTGCCGGCGGACAGGTGCCCGCCGATCCCCAGCCAGACGCCGAGCAGGACGACGCCGGCGTTGGCGAGCCCGGCGACCAGCTCTCCGCCGGAGAAGGTCAGGGCGGCGAGCCGCTGCGCCCGGATCGCGGAGCGCCGGTGCTCCTCGATGGCCACGTCGATACGTCGGCTGGTGCGCGCCCCGACGCCGAACGACTTGACGACCGCCGCCCCCACTACGGCCTCGGAGATGGCGGACAGCACGGTGGCGACCCGCTCGCGCACGCGTCCGTACGCGACTGCGAGCCGCAGCGACATGACCCGGGCGAGCCACGCCAGCGGGAAGAAGCAGACGTAGACGAGCAGCGTCAGCGGCCACGAGTAGTAGAGCATCAGCACCGTCGCCAGCCCCAGCTGCAGCGTGCTGACCAGCAGCTGGATGCCGCCCCACTGCAGGAAGTTGGACAGCTGGTCGACGTCGCTCGTCACGCGGCTCACCAGCGCCCCGCGGCGCTCGGCGGCCTGCCGCAGGATCGACAGCTCGTGCACGTGCTCGAAGGTGCGGACCCGCAGGGTGGCGAGGCCCGACTCGGCGGTGGTGAAGAGCCGGACGTTCAGTCGGTACGCGGCCAGCGCGGTGATCACCACGGCGATCGCCGCGACCCCGACCGCGGACCGGATCGCGCCGAGGTCGACCTGCAGGTCACCCTTCGGGTTGGTGATCCCGTGGTCGAGGGTCTGCTGGACGGCGACCGGCACGACGATGCGGCCGGCGGTCGACAGCACGGCCAGGAAGAGCGTGAACCAGAGCCCCCGGACGAACTCCGGCGCGATGCGGAACGCCCGCCGGAAGGTGACGATCGCCCCGTCCTCCGGGGTGTCCGGTGTCGCGGTCAGGGCGGTCACGCGACCGCCTCGCGGTCGTCGGCGGTCTCGTACGCGGAGAGCACCGCGCGGTATCCCGGCAGCGTCGCCATCAGCTCCTCGTGGGTGCCCCGACCGAGGATGCGGCCGCCCTCGAGGTAGACGACCTCGTCGGCGAGCGCGATGGTGGCCTGCCGGTAGGCGATGACGAGGACGGTCGGGCGTACGCCTGCGGCCGGCTCGTCGCGCAGCGCCGCGAGGATCTCCCGCTCGATGCGCGGGTCGACGCTGGAGGTGGCGTCGTCCAGGACCAGCAGTCGCGGCCGGCGGACCAGGGCGCGCGCGAGGGCGAGCCGCTGCCGCTGCCCGCCGGAGAGGGTGGCGCCGCGTTCGCCGACGATCGTCTCGACGCCCTCGGGCAGGCGGGCGACGAAGCCGTCGGCGCGGCTGCGGCGCAGCGCCTCGGCGACCGTGATCTCCTCGGCCGGATCGGGCGCGGCTGAACCGGCGGTGTCGGTATCGGTGTCGGCGCCCAGCGTGATGTTGCCGCGCACGGTGTCGTCGAACAGGAAGGCCGACTGCGGGACGAGCGCTACCGCGCCGGCCAACGCCTCGGGACGCAGCTCGCGGACATCGACGCCGTCGATCGTGATGCTGCCGGTGTCGGGCTCGAGCAGGTGCAGCAGCAGCGAGGCCAGCGTCGACTTGCCGGCGCCGGTCGGTCCGACGAGGGCCACCGTGCGCCCCGCGGGCACGTCGAGGTCGAGGCCGGCGAGGACGGGTTCGGCGCCGGGGTAGGCGAAGGTGACGCCGCGTACGGACAGCGCGGCGGGCGCTGCCGCGAGAGCCGCGGGCAGGTCGCGCTCCCCCACGGCCAGGCTGTCGGTGGCGTCGAGGACGTCGTGCACCCGGTCCCAGCCGACGATCGAGCGGGGCAGGTCGGCGAGCAACCACCCGATCGCCCGCACCGGAAACGCGAGCAGCGTGAAGAGGTAGGCGATGCGGACGAGCCCGCCGGGGTCGAGGTCGCCGGACGACACCCGCTGCCCGCCCACCAGCAGGACCAGCAGGACGGCGAGGTTCGGCAGCGCCTCGAGCGCCGGGTCGAACAGGCCGCGTAGCCGGCCGACCCGGATCAGCGCGTCGCGCAACTCACGGGCCTGGACGGCGAACCGCTCGGTCTCCTCGGCGCCGCGGCCGAGCACCTTCACGGTCAGGGCGCCGTCGAAGCTCTCGTGCGCCTGACCGCTGACCTCGGCGCGCAGCTCCTGCGCCCGGATCATCAGCGGCGCGAGCCGGCGGCTGTACAGCACGTTGAGCCCGGCGATGAGCGGGAAGATGACGCCGCCGACGATCGCGAGCACCGGGTCCGTGGCGACCAGCACGCCGAGCGTGACGACCAGCATGACCACGACGCCCACCGCCATCGGGAACGGCGCCATCGGCTCCCAGGTCTGCTCGACGTCGGAGTTGGCCACCGACAGCAGCCGTCCGGTCGGGTGCGACTGGTGCCAGCGCAGCGGAAGGTCGAGGTAGCGCCGGGCGACCCGGCGGCGGTAGATCGCCCCGAGGTCGTACTGCACCTGACCGGCGTAGATCCGCCGCGCCGCGATGCCCATCGCCTTGAAGAGGGCCACCGCGAGGATCAGCAGGGCGGCGCCGACGACCCCGCCCCACGCCACGCGACCCGCCTCGAACGCCGGCAGCACCGTGTTCTGCGTGATCCGACCGAGCACGTAGGCCTGCCC
Source organism: Frankiaceae bacterium (assembly GCA_965199805.1). Classification (GTDB taxonomy): domain Bacteria; phylum Actinomycetota; class Actinomycetes; order Frankiales; family Frankiaceae; genus DATAZK01. Next base: position 821,130 of record CBDATO010000003.1, read on the forward strand.
GACCGTCATGAACGCCCACAGCGAGGCGCCGGCGACCGCGAGCGTGAAGACGCCGGGCCGCTGCCGCACGCCGCGCCAGAGCACGCCGAGGCCGCGCGAGACGACGCGCCGGCTCCGGGCGTCGTGCAGCGTCTTCTGCGCGGGCACAGTGGGAACCACGGTGGAGAGCTTGCCTTTCGGTTGAGCAGAGCTCAGCGGACGGGGAGTCCCTCGGCGCGCAGGGCGTCCTTGACCTCGCCGATGCGCAGCATGCCGAAGTGGAAGACACTCGCCGCGAGCACCGCATCGGCGCCGGCCTGCACGGCTGGGGCGAAGTCGGCGATCATCCCTGCCCCGCCGCTGGCGATGAGCGGCACGTCGACCACCGCGCGTACGGCGGCGGTCATCGCGAGGTCGTAGCCGGAGGTGGTGCCGTCGCGGTCCATCGAGTTCAGCAGGATCTCGCCGGCGCCGAGCTCGGCCCCGCGGTGCGCCCACTCGACGGCGTCGATGCCGGTCCCCCGGCGGCCACCGTGGGTGGTCACCTCGAAGCCGCTCGGGGTACGCGTGTCGCCGGTGACCCGGCGGGCGTCGACGGACAGCACGATGCACTGCCGGCCGAACCGTTCGGCGCACTCGGTCAGCAGCTCGGGCCGGGCGATGGCGGCGGTGTTGACCCCGACCTTGTCGGCGCCTGCGCGCAGCAGCCTGTCGACGTCGTCGGGGCTGCGCACGCCCCCGCCGACGGTCAGCGGGATGAAGACCTGCTCAGCGGTGCGGCGGACGACGTCGTACGTGGTCTCACGGTCGCCGCTGCTCGCGGTGATGTCGAGGAAGACCAGCTCGTCGGCGCCCTCGGCGTCGTACAGCCGGGCCATCTCGACCGGGTCACCGGCGTCGCGGAGCTCGCGGAAGTTCACGCCCTTGACCACGCGGCCGGCGTCGACGTCGAGACACGGGATGACCCGGACAGCCACGGTCATGAGCGCGGCGCCGTCATCGGGTGAGGGCGAGCGCTTCGAGCAGCGTGAACGCCCCCGCGTACAGCGCCTTGCCGACGATGGCGCCCTCGACGCCGGCGACCCCGGCGATCGCGGTGAGGTCGTCCAGCGTGCTGACCCCGCCGCTCGCGATGACCGGACGGTCGGTGGCGGCGGTGACGGCGGCGAGCAGTTCGAGGTTGGGGCCGGTGAGCGTGCCGTCACGGCGCACGTCGGTGAGCACGTAGCGGGCGCAGCCGTCGGCGTCGAGCCGGGCCAGCACCTCGAAGAGCTCGCCGCCGTCCTGCGTCCAGCCGCGGGCGGAAAGGGTGGTGCCGCGGACGTCGAGGCCGACGGCGATGCGGTCACCGACCCGGGCGATGGCGGCGCGTACCCAGTCGGGGTCCTCGAGCGCGGCGGTGCCGACGTTGACCCGGGCCGCTCCGGTGGCGAGGGCGGCGTCGAGCGAGGCGTCGTCGCGGATGCCGCCGGAGAGCTCGACCTTGACGTCGAGCTTGCCGACGACCTCGGCGAGCAGCTCACGGTTGTGCCCGCGGCCGAACGCGGCGTCGAGGTCGACGAGGTGCACCCACTCGGCGCCGTCGGTCTGCCAGCGCAGCGCGGCCTCGAGCGGGTCGCCGTAGCCGGTCTCGCTGCCCGCCTCGCCCTGGACGAGCCGCACCGCCTGCCCGGCGGTGACGTCGACGGCGGGCAGCAGGGTCAGGCTCACAAAGTCTCCACGTTCAGGGTTTCCAACCAATTCTTCAGCAGGCGGGCGCCGGCGTCGGCGCTCTTCTCGGGGTGGAACTGGGTCGCCGACAGCGCACCGTCCTCGACGGCGGCGGCGAAGGTCGACCCGTGGGTGGCGGTGCTGACCAGGGACGGCGCAGAGGCCGGGCGGGCCGGGCCGGCGTACGAGTGCACGAAGTAGAAGCGCTCGGCCTCGATGCCGGCGAAGAGCTTCGAGCCGGGAGCGGCATCCACGGTGTTCCAGCCCATGTGCGGCAGCACGGTGGCGTTCTGAATGCGGCGCACTTCGCCGGACAGCAGCCCGAGCCCGCGCGAGCGCACGCCGAACTCCTCGCCCGCCTCGTAGAGCACCTGCATGCCGACGCAGATGCCGAGCACCGGGCGTCCGGCGGCCACCCGCTCGGCGATGACGCGGTCTCCCCCGCTCGCCCGGATGCCGGAGACGCAGGCCTCGAACGCGCCCACGCCCGGCACGACCAGCCCGTCGGCGGCCGCGGCCGCGTCCAGATCAGCCGTCACGGTGACGTCAGCGCCGGCCCGCTCCAGGGCGCGCTCGGCCGAGCGCAGGTTGCCGGAACCGTAGTCAAGAACGACGACGTTCACGGTCACAGGACACCCTTGGTACTGGGAATCCCCCCGCTGCGCGGGTCGAGCGCGACAGCGTCACGCAGCGCGCGGGCGACCGACTTGAACTGCGCCTCGACGACGTGGTGGGCATTGCGACCCGACAGCACGCGCACGTGCAGCGCGATGGACGCCGCCGCGGTGAACGACTCCCAGATGTGGCCGGTGAGGGTGGTGTCGTACGTGCCGATCATCGGGGCCATGCCCTCAGGCTCGACGTGCACGAAGTACGGCCGGCCGGAAAGGTCGACGGCCGTGCTGACCAGGGCCTCGTCCAACGGCACCAGGGCGTCGCCGAAGCGGCGGATGCCGGACTTGTCGCCCAGTGCCTGCTTCAGGCACGAGCCGATGGCGATCGAGGTGTCCTCGACGGTGTGGTGGATGTCGATCTCGAGGTCGCCCTTGGTGACGACGCGCAGGTCGAAGCCGGCGTGCTTGCCGAGCTGCTCGACCATGTGGTCGTAGAACGGCACACCGGTGTCGGAGGACGCCTGACCGGTGCCGTCGAGCTCCAGCTCGACCAGCACCGACGACTCCTTGGTGGTGCGCTCGATGCGCGCCGACCTGCTCATGCCTGCTCCAACGTCACGGTCGAAAGGGATTCGGCGAGTGCGGAAAGGAACGCGTCCATCTCCGCGGGGGTACCGGCGGTCACCCGCAACCAGCCGGGCAGACCGACGTCGCGCACGAGGACGCCCGCGTCGAGCAGGTGCTGCCAACTCGCCTTCTGGTCACCGGGCACCTGGCTGTCCCCGACTTTCGGCACGCCGAACAGCACGAAGTTCGCGTCGCTCGCCACCACCGGGCACCCGAGTGCCGGCAGCTCGGCGAGCAGCCGGTCACGCTGCTCACGCAGGGCGTTGACCCCGGCGAGCAGCTCGTCGCCGTACGCGAGCGCGACCCGGGCGGCGGCCTGGGTCAGGGCCGACAGGTGGTACGGCAGCCGGACCAGCTGAAGCGCGTCGACGATCGCCGGGTCGGCGGCGAGGTAGCCGACGCGGGCGCCGGCCAGCGCGAACGCCTTGCTCATCGTGCGGGTGACGACGAGGCGCGGGCAGCTCGGCAGCAGCGTCACCGCGCTCGGCACCCCGGCGCGGCGGAACTCGGCGTACGCCTCGTCCACGATCACCACCCCGCCGACCGCGGCCGTCGCCTCGTGCACGCGCACGGCGGTGTCGAGGTTCAGCGCGGTGCCGGTCGGGTTGTTGGGCGAGCAGAGGAAGACCAGCGACGGGCGGTGCTCGGCAACGGCCGCGCAGGCCGCGTCGACGTCGACCGTGAAGTCGTCCGCGCGGGCGCCGGCGATCCACCCGGTGGAGGTGGCCAGCGCGATCAGCCCGTGCATCGAGTACGTCGGCTCCCACGCCATCGCCGAGCGCCCCGGGCCGCCGAACGCCTGGCAGAGCTGCTGCAGCACCTCGTTGGAGCCGTTCGCCGCCCACACCTGCGCCGCGGTGAGCTCCTGCCCTGCGGCGGCCGACTCGCGGGTCAGGTAGGCCGCGAGGTCCTCGCGCAGCGCGACTGCGTCACGGTCGGGGTAGCGGTTCAGCTCGGCTGCGGCCTCGCCGCACGCCTTCGCGATCGCTTCCACCAACGCGTCGGAGGGTGCGTACGGGTTCTCGTTGGTGTTCAGCCGGTACGGCACGTCCAGCTGCGGCGCGCCGTACGGGGACCGGCCGCGCAGGTCGTCGCGCAGCGGCAGGTCGTCGAGGTTCATGCCCCTGGGTCGCGGACCCGCGCCTCCCTCGCTGCGCTCGCTCGGTCGCGATCCGCTCATGGCTGCACCCGCAACCGGACGGCCTCGGTGTGGGCGAACAGGTCCTCGGCGCCGCCGAGCGCGTACACGTCGTCGGCGACGGCGGCGAGCGCCTCGGCCGTTGCCGTGACGACGTGCTGCTGACGCAGGAAGGAGTAGACCGACAGGCCGCTCGTGTGGCGGGCGGTGCCGCCGGTGGGCAGCACGTGATTGGAGCCGGCCAGGTAATCGCCCAGCGTGACCGGCGCGTGCGGACCGACGAAGATCGCGCCGGCGTGACGCACGCGGGCGGCCACCCCTTCCGCATCGGCGGTGATGATCTCGAGGTGCTCGGCGGCCCAGGCGTCGACGACCTCAAGGCCCTGGTCGAGGTCACGGACGAGCACGAGCGCGCTCTGCCCGGTCAGCGCCTCGGTGACCCGCTCCCGGTGACGGGTGGTGGTGACCTGCTTGTCGACCTCCACCTCGACGGCGTCGAGCAGGTCGAGGCTGTCGGAGACCAGCAGGCAGGCCGCGAGCGGGTCGTGCTCGGCCTGCGAGATCAGGTCGGCGGCGACGTGGACGGGGTCGGCCGTCGCGTCGGCGAGCACGGCGATCTCGGTGGCTCCGGCCTCGGCGTCGATCCCGACGATGCCGCGCAGCAGCCGCTTCGCCGCGGCGACGTAGACGTTGCCGGGACCGGTGACGACGTCGACCCGGGGGCAGCTCTCGGTGCCGTACGCGAACATGGCGACCGCCTGCGCGCCGCCGACCGCGTACACCTCGTCGATGCCGAGCAGGCCGCAGGCCGCGAGCACGGCGTGGTGGGGCAGGCCGGTGTCGTGCTGGGGCGGCGAGGCGACCGCGATGGAGGCGACGCCGGCGATCTGCGCCGGGACCACGTTCATGACCACGCTGCTCGGATACGCGACCCGCCCGCCCGGCACGTACAGGCCGACCCGCTCCACGGGCACCCAGCGCTCGGTGACGCAGCTGCCGGGGGCGACCTCCACGCTCACGTCACGCGGGCGCTGGGCCTCGGTGACCAGCCGGGTACGGCGGATCGCCTCCAGCAACGCCTTGCGCACCGCCGGGTCGAGCCCGGCGACAGCCGCGTCGATCTGCTCCTGGGTGACGCGGACGGCGGTCAGCTCGACGCCGTCGAAGCGCCGGGTGGCCGCGATCACCGCGGCGTCGCCATGCTCGCGGACATCGTCGCAGACCGGGCGCACCGCGTCGATCGCGGCGGCCACATCGAGCTCGGCACGCGGGAGGAGATCACGAGGATCCCCCGTGCGCTGACGCAGGTCGAGACGGGTGAGCACCTCCCGAGGGTAGCGAGAGAGCGGGTCTGCTGTCGGCGCGCAAGCGGCGGATCCGGCTGCAGGTGCGGTGATCGGCTCCGGCTCGTAGCGTGAGGTCCGTGGAAACACCCGCAGATCCTGCTGTACCGGACGAGGTGGAGACGGAGACCATTCCGCTCTTCCCGCTGTCGACGGCGCTCTTCCCCGGCGGTCAGCTGCCGCTGCAGGTCTTCGAGCCGCGCTACCGCCAGCTGGTCGCCGATCTGCAGGAGCTGCCCGCCGAAGACCGCCGCTTCGGCGTCGTCGCCATCCAGCAGGGCAGTGAGGCCGGGATGGCGCTGCCGCAGATGTTCCCGGTCGGCTGCGCGGCCCAGGTGCGGCTGATCGAGCCGCTGCCCGACGGACGCAGCACGCTGCTCGCGGTCGGCGCGTCCCGCTTCCGGCTGCTGGCGGTCGACACGACGTCCCACCCGTACCTGACCGGCAGTGTGCGCTGGATCCCCGAGGACGCCGGTGAGCCCGGCCCGGCCGACATCGCCGCCGACGCCGTTCGCGTCGCCCTGAGCACCTACCTGACCACCCTCGGCGAGTTGGCCGGCGGCCAGCTGAACACGCCCGAGCTCCCGGACGACGCCACCGAGCTGAGCTACCTCACCGGTGGGGCGCTGCTGCTGCCGCTGCGCGAGCGGCAGGCGCTGCTCGAGCTGCCCGACACCGTCACCCGGCTGCGTACCGAAGCCGGCCTGTTGCGCCGCGAGACGCTCCTGATGAAGGAGCTCGGGGCGGTCAACGCCCCCGAGTTCTTCCGCGTCGTCCGCGCGATGAACTGATCGAAGCCTTCACCGATCGACGCCTTCCCGGATCGCCGTCTGACGACCGGTCAGCGCGGCACCGACCAGTAGACGGTCGGATCGACGCCCTCAGGCAGCTCCGGCGGCTCCGGCTTCGTCGCGAAGAAGACGACCAGCAGGTACGCGAACAGGGCCGCCGCCGGCAGCACGAAGTAGAAGCCGTGCGCGCGCACGGCGAAGTCGAACAGGTCGCGGCCGTGCTGGCTGGTGTCGGGCGGCAGCTCCTTCAGCACGTCGGAGCTGCGCATCGCGTGGCCCACCACCCCGGCGATCAACGACCCGCCGAGCCCGCCGACGGCGAGCCCGACCGCGAGCGGCCAGGAGGCGTGGCGCGCCCGCCAGCCGACGAGGAAGCCGAGCGCCAGGCCGAACAGGGCCGAGAGGAACGCGAAGAGGACGTCGACGCCGCCCTGGGCGTCGAACGCGGCCTCGCTGCCCTTGAACGCCGCCGTCACGTCGACCTTGGGTGCCGTGACGCTCCAGAGCAGGCCCAGCAGCGCCCCTGCCACGGCCATCCCGACGGCCACGCCGGCGGCGAGGACGAGATCGCGCCGGGTCGGCAGCGTCGTACTCCGCTTGCCCTGCCGCGGTGGGAGCGGGGGCGTACCGAAGGGGTTGAGCGGCGTCACTGGCGGGCCGCCCGACGCAGCGCCCATCCCCCGAGCGCCAAACTCACCACGGCGACGGCCGCACAGATCAGCAGGTCGAGCCCCACCTGCCCCCAGGGCACGTGGGGCCGGAAGCTCACGGCGAGCACGTCGGCGCCGTACGTGCCGGGGATCGCGGCCCGCACCACCCGCAGCACCTCGGGCAGGCGCGACGCCGGGATGATGTCGAGGAAGAGCACGGCGCTCATGCCGAGCTGCCCGGCGACGGTCGCGAGCTCCGGCTTCGGCGCGAGCAGGCCGAGCAGGGCCCCGAGCCCGGCCAGGGCCGCCCCGGTCAGCACGACGACGGGGATGAGCAGCCAAAGCCGCCCGAGCGGCAGGTCGTAGACCAGGCCGCCGATCACCGCGGTGATCAGTGTGCCCGGGACGGCGAACGTCGCGTACGAGGCGGCCGTGGCGATGACCACGGCACCCGGAGGCACCGGGAGCGTCAGGTAGTAGTCGAGGGCACCGGACGCCCGCATCGCGCCGAAGCGCTGCGCCAGCAGGTTCAGCGCCACGAAGGCGACGACCAGCACCGTCGACCCGGCGACGACCTGCTGGCCGGTGGTGTCGCTCCCCCGCGCGACGACCCCGCGCAGCAGCAGGAGCAGGCCGATCGACTGGAACGAGGCGACGAACAGCAGCGGCACCCGGGCGACCCGGCCCCGCGCCAGCTGCTGGCGGAACACCGCACCGAGCCCGGCCCAGGCGCTCGCCCGCATCAGCGCCGCCTCGGGCGCGATCGCGGACGACGCGGGACGCTCGGCACCGGTCACCGGCAGCAGCTGGGTCACGCGCGCTCCAGGTCGCGGGCGCGGCCGCCGAGCGCGAGGTAGACGTCCTCGAGGGTGGGGGTGGCGAGCGTGAAGTCGTCGAGGGCGGCGAAGGCCGGGCCGGCCGTCAGCGTCGCGAGCGCGTGCCGCGCCTCGTCGACCGGCAGGTGGACGCTCCAGCGCCGGCCGGTGATGGTCGCCCGGGCGGCGAGCGCCGCCACCAGCGACTCCCCGTACGGCGGGGCGTCGCGCCAAACCAGGTCGAGCCGGACCTCGTCGCTCACCTGCGCCTTGAGACGGCCGGGCGTGTCGCAGGCGATGACCCGGCCGGCGTCGAGCACGGCGACGCGGTCGAGCACGGCCTCCGCCTCCAGCACGTTGTGGGTCACCAGCACCACGGTGACACCTGCGGTGGAGCGGCGCCGCTCCAGCGCCGCCCACACGGCGCGTCGCGCCTGCGGGTCGAGCCCGGTGGTCGGCTCGTCGAGCACCAGCACCGGGCGGAAACCCGCCAGCGTGGTGGCGAAGGCGGCGAGGCGGCGTTCGCCACCGGAGAGCTTGCCGATCACCCGGCCGCCGAGCTCGTCGAGACCGAGCTCGCCGATCACCTCGGCTCCCTGGCGGCGCGCCGCCGACCGGGACAGACCCCGCAGCCGCCCGGTGGTCTCGACGGCCAGGCCGACCGTCATGTCGGCGAGAGCCGCCTCGTCCTGCGGCAGGTAGCCGACGAGCGAGCTCACCCGCTGGTCGAGGGGCGAGCCGAGCAGCCGGATGTCGCCGGCATCGGGACGCAGCAGGCCCACGAGCTGACGCACCAGCGTCGTCTTGCCGGCGCCGTTGGGCCCGAGCAGACCGAAGACGTCACCGGCGGCCACGTCGAGGTCGATCCCGTCGTTCGCCACCACGCGCCCGGGGCCCGAACCGTGGGCACGCACGACCCCCCGCACCTCGTACGCGGGCGGCGTCACTGCGCGCCGGGGTGTCGGGGACGCCACGCGGACCAGTGTCGCAGCTGAAGGCCGGGTTGGCGCCGAGCTCACACCAAGCTCATGGTCCAGACGACGATGTCGAGCACACGCAGCGGCGTGATCGGCGGGCCGTCGGCCGGGACGAGGCGGGCGAGGGCGGCGAGCTCGTCGGCGTTGTCGCGCAGGTCCTGACGCATCGCCCGGATCAGCAGGCCGGCGTACTCACGGGTGGTGCGGCCGTTCTTCGGCGACGGCGGGACGCAGTTCTCGTCCTGGTAGAACATCTGGACCTTGCTGTCGAACAGCGGGATCAGCCCGGGGCGCTTGCGATGCAGCACCTTCGCCAGCAGCGAGCCGCGTACGTCGCGGTCGAGGGCGCTCGGGTCGTCCAGCGGGTCGTACAGGGCGGCGATGAGGTCGCACGTCTCGTCGTCGGCCTCGACCAGATCGACCGGGGGCAGCGCGTCGAGTCCGCGCTGCAGCAGCGGCAGCAGCGCGGTCAGCGTGTGCATGCGGTCGAGGCTGACGTTGACCCCCAGCAGGGTCGGCGCCAGCAGGTCACCGGTGCTCAGCGTCGCCGGGTCGTCGTTCGTGACCAGCCCGTCGTAATACGGGTAGGCGTAGCGCAAGCCGCGTCGACCGGGGCTGACGTAGGTCTGCACCAGCCCTTCGGCGTCCAGTACCTCTTTGGTCCCCATGGCCAGGCGCATGAGGATCACCTTCTCACTTGAGGCACGGCGTACGCGGATAGGGGACGAGCGTCACGTCAGCCCGAGGGCAGCTCAGCTCTCCGGTCGCTCAACCGGATACGCATCCGGCCCCCAGCAGCTCCTTGAGATCCGCCACCAGACTGGTGGTCGCATTGACACGCAACCCGTCGTCGAGCTTCAGCGTGGTGATCCGGGCCGCCGACAGCAGCTGCAGGCGCACCTCGGTGGTGCCGGGATGCGTCGACAGCACGCTCTTCAACCGCGCGACCAGGTCGGGCACGCACCGGTTTGCCTGCAGCGAGACGGTCAGCGGACCGCGCGGACCCTGCGTCAGGTCGGGCACGGTGAGGTCCATCGCGATGAGACGCGGCACGTCTTCGCGCTTGTCGACCCGGGCCCTGACCAGCACCACCTCGTCCTCGATGAGCTGGTGCGACACCTGCGAATAGGTCTGCGGGAAGAAGAGCGTCTCGACGCCGCCATCGAGGTCCTCGAGTTGGATGACCGCCCACGGGTTACCCGTCTTGGTCACCTTGCGGGTGATGCTGGCGACGATGCCGCCGACGGTGACGATGTTGCCGTCGTCGCACGACTCGGACAGGTCGGCGATGGTCGCGTCGGAGCCGGCCGTGAGGATGTGCTCGACCCCGAGCAGCGGGTGGTCGCTGACGTAGAGGCCCAGCATCTCGCGCTCGTACGCGAGCAGCAGCTTCTTGTCCCACTCCCCGTTGGGCACGGCGGTCTCGAGCGCCGCGTCGCCGAGCGCGCCCGCGCCGGGATCGTCGTCGGCCATGCCGCCGAACAGGGAGAACTGGCCCGCCGCCTCGTCGCGCTTGATCTGCACGGCCGCGTCGATGAGGTCGGCGTGCACCTGCACCAGGCCGCGCCGGGGGTGACCCAGCGAGTCGAACGCGCCGGCCTTGATCAGCGACTCGACGGTGCGCTTGTTGCACACCACCGGCTCGACCTTGCGCAGGAAGTCGGCGAAGTCGCCGAAGCGGCCCTTGGCCTTGCGGGAGCGCACGAGCGAGTCGACGACGTTGGCCCCGACGTTACGGATCGCCCCGAGGCCGAAGCGGATGTCGGTGCCCCGCGGGGTGAAGTCGCGGTCGGAGTCGTTGACGTCGGGGGGCAGCACCTTCAGCCCCATCCGCCGGCACTCCTGCAGGTAGACGGCGGTCTTGTCCTTGTCGTCCCGGACGCTGGTGAGCAGCGCCGCCATGTACTCGGCCGGGTAGTTGGCCTTGAGGAAGGCGGTCCAGTACGACACCAGCCCGTAGCCCGCGCTGTGGGCCTTGTTGAAGGCGTAGTCCGAGAACGGGACGAGGATGTCCCAGAGCGTCTTGATGGCCGCGTCGCCGTAGCCGCGCTCCTTCATGCCGCCGGAGAACGGCACGTACTCCTTGTCGAGGATCTCGCGCTTCTTCTTGCCCATCGCGCGGCGCAGCAGGTCGGCGGCACCCAGGGTGTAGCCGGCGACGCGCTGGGCGATCGCCATGACCTGCTCCTGGTAGACGATCAAGCCGTGCGTCTCGTCGAGGATGTCGGACAGCGCCTCGGCGAGCTCGGGATGGATCGGCTCCACCGGCTTGCGGCCGTTCTTGCGGTCGGCGTAGTCGTTGTGCGCATTGGCGCCCATCGGACCCGGCCGGTAGAGCGCGATGACGGCCGAGATGTCGTCGAAGGACGTCGGCCGCATCGAGCGCAGCAGCGCCCGCATCGGCCCGCCGTCCAGCTGGAAGACGCCGAGCGTGTCGCCGCGGGCGAGCAGCGCGTAGGCCTCCGGATCGTCGAGGGTCAGCTCCTCGAGCACGATCGTCTCGCCGCGGTTGGACTCGATGTGCAGCAGGCAGTCGTCGAGCACCGTGAGGTTGCGCAGGCCCAGGAAGTCCATCTTGAGCAGGCCGAGGCTCTCGACGGCGCCCATGTCGAACTGGGTGATGATCGCGCCGTCGGCGTCGCGCCGCCACACCGGCACGTGGTCGGTGAGCGGGTCGCGGCACATCACGACGCCGGCGGCGTGCACGCCGACCTGGCGCTTCAGGCCCTCGAGCCCGCGCGCGGTCTCCATCACCCGGGCGACGTCGGGCTCGGCCGCCACCATGGCGCGCAGCTCCCCCGCCTCGGGGTAACGGCTGGAGCTGGGGTCGAAGCAGTCGGCGAGGCTGGCCTCGCGGCCCATGATCGCCGCCGGGAACGCCTTGGTGATCCGGTCACCCATCGCGTACGGATAACCGAGCACCCGTGACGAGTCCTTGATCGCGGCCTTCGCCTTGATCGTGCCGTAAGTGATGATCTGCGCGACCTTGTCGTCGCCGTAGCGCTCGGTCGCGTAACGGATCATGTCGGTGCGCCGGCGCTCGTCGAAGTCCATGTCGATGTCGGGCATGGAGACACGGTCGGGGTTGAGGAACCGCTCGAAGATCAGGCCGTGCAGGATCGGGTCGAGCTCGGTGATGCCGAGGACGTAAGCGATCATGCAGCCGGCGGCGGACCCACGGCCGGGCCCGACCCGGATGCCCGCCGTCTTGGCGTAGCGCACCAGGTCGGCGACGACCAGGAAGTACGCCGGGAAGCCCATCTGCAGGATGACGCCGACCTCGTAGTCGACCTGCTGCTGCACCCGCTCGCTCGGAGCGCCGTTGTAGCGCCACGCGACGCCGGCGGCGACCTCCTTGCGGAACCAGCTCTCCTCGGTCTCCCCCTCGGGGCAGGGGAACTGCGGCAGCAGCTGCTTCGGAGCGAAGGACGGCGGCTCGATGCGCTCGGCGATGAGCAGCGTGTTGTCGCAGGCCTCGGGCAGCTCGCTGAACAGCGCCCGCATCTCGGCCGGGGACTTGAGGTAGAACTCGTTGGCCTCGAACTTGAAGCGCGTGGGATCGGCCAGCGTCGCGCCGGTCTGCACGCAGAGCAGCACCTCGTGCGCCGTGCTGTCGGCCTGCTCGGTGTAGTGCAGGTCGTTCGTCGCGACGAGCGGAAGATCGAGCTCCTTGGCGATCTGCACCAGCTGCGGGAACGTGCGCTTCTCTATGTCGATGCCGTGCTGCATCAGCTCGACGAAGAAATTGCCCTTGCCGAAGATTTCGGCGTACTCACCGGCGGTCGCCTTGGCGAGCGCGTAATTGCCGCGCTCCAGCGCCTGGCTGACCTCGCCGCCGGGGCAGCCGGTGGTGCCGATGATGCCGCCCGTGTAGCGCGACAGCAGCTCGCGGTCCATCCGGGGCTTGTAGTAGTAACCCTCGAGGCTCGCCAGGCTGCTGAGCTTGATCAGGTTTTCGTAGCCGCCCTGATCCGTGGCCCACAGCGTCATGTGGCTGTACTTGTCGGTCTTCGCGTTGCCGCCGTCGGGCAGCTTCTTGTCGAAGCGGGAGCCGGGGGCGATGTAGGCCTCGGTGCCGATGATCGGCTTGATGCCCGCCTTGGCCGCCTTGCCGGCGAAGTCGAACGCGCCGTACAGGTTGCCGTGGTCGGTCATCGCGATCGCCGGCATGCCGAGCCGCTCGCACCCCGCGAACAGGTCTTTCAGCCGGGCCGCGCCGTCCAGCATCGAGTACTCGGTGTGGACGTGCAGGTGGACGAACGAGTCGTCACGCGATTTCGCCGCCCCCGACAGGGCCCCGGGTGGGGCAGCGGGTCCGTCACTCGCCATGGCGCAACCCACCTCTCCGCTTCGCGACCGGCAGGGAAGGGCCCGCTCGGGCCGCCGGGATGCGCCGGTCAGCACACCGGCGCAGGACTCAGGTTTAGCACCTCGGACCGACAATTTCGGGGGTCCGTCGGGCCGGTCTCAGGTCGGCGGGCGTGTCGGCCGCGAGGCCTCCGGGAGCCGTTTCCCGTTGCGCCGTTTGTCGGGCACCATGGTTCCACGTGCGCCTGCTCACGCCGCCCCCGTACGACCTGACGTACGACGACGTCTTCCTCGTCCCCCACCGCTCGTCGGTGACGTCCCGCCTCGAGGTGGACACGTCGACCGTCGACGGCACGGGCACCACGTTGCCGATCGTCGTCGCCAACATGACGTCCGTCGCCGGCCGCCGCATGGCGGAGACCGTGGCCCGCCGCGGGGCGATCACCGTCATCCCCCAGGACATCCCGCTCGACGTGGTCGCCGACGTGATCAGTTACGTCAAGAGCCGCCACGTGCTGTTCGACACCCCCATCACGCTGGGGCGGCACGAGACGGTCGGCGAGGCCGTGGGCCTGCTGCCGAAACGCGCCCACGGCGCGGTCGTCGTCGTCGAGGACGGCCGCCCGGTCGGAATCGTCACCGAGGCCGACTGCCAGGAGGTCGACCGCTTCACCCAGCTCGAGGAGGTCATGTCGCGCGAGCTGCTGACCCTTCCCGACAGCGTCGACCCGCGCGCGGCCTTCGACCGGCTGCAGGACGGGCGCCACCGCCTCGCGCCCGTCGTCGGCGCCGACGGCCGGCTGGTCGGCATCCTGACCCGCAAGGCGGCGCTGCGCTCCGCGCTCTACACCCCGGCCCTCGACGACGCCGGCCGGCTGCGCATCGCGGCCGCCATGGGCATCAACGGTGACGTGATCGGCCGGGCGAAGGGCCTGCTGGAGGCCGGGGTCGACGTGCTCGTGCTGGACACCGCGCACGGCCACCAGGAGAAGATGATCGACGCGCTGCGGGCGGTGCGGGCGCTCGACCCGCCGGTGCCGCTGGTGGCCGGCAACGTCGTCACGGCAGCCGGCGTACGCGATCTCGTCGAGGCGGGCGCCGACATCCTCAAGGTCGGGGTCGGCCCGGGCGCCATGTGCACCACCCGGATGCAGACCGGGGTCGGCCGCCCGCAGTTCTCCGCGGTCGTCGAGTGCTCGGCCGAGGCCCGCCGGATGGGCGCCCACGTGTGGGCGGACGGCGGCGTGCGCCATCCCCGCGACGTCGCGCTCGCCATCGCGGCCGGCGCCAGCAACGTCATGGTCGGATCCTGGTTCGCCGGCACCCACGAGTCGCCCGGCGACGTGCAGCGCGCCGCCGACGGCCGGCTCTACAAGGAGAACTACGGCATGGCGTCGGCCCGCGCGGTGCGGCTGCGCAGCGCCGACGACACGCCTTTCGAGCGGGCCCGCAAGAGCCTGTTCGAGGAGGGCATCTCCACCGGCCGGATGTACCTCGACCCGACCCGCCCGGGCGTCGAGGACCTGCTCGACACGATCATCGCCGGGCTGCGCAGCGCCTGCACGTATGCGGGGGCCCGCACCCTCGAGCAGCTGCACGAGAACGCGCTGATCGGCGTGCAGGGCGCGGCCGGTTACGCCGAGGGCCGCCCGCTGCACAGCAGCTGGTAGCCGAGCGGCCCAGCGCCACCACGTCCGGTCAGCCAGCTCACGCCGGCTGGTGGCGCCAGGGGCGAGCGGGCAGCCTCAGCGCCCCGGGTGCCGGAACTCCAGCTCGACGGTCGCGGACTTGTCGTGCAGCTCGCGGGCGGCACCGGTGAGCACGTAGCCGAGCCGCGCGTACATCTGGTGGGAGTCCAGGAAGCGCGCGTCGCTCCAGACCACGAGCCGCTGCGGCCCGCCGACCCGGCGCTCGACGAGGTGCACCAGCCGGGAGCCGAGGCCCTGCCGGCGGGCGGCCGCCGACACGTACAGCGACTTGAGCTCCGCCCCGTCCGGATGCGGCTTCCAGCCGACCGAGCCCATTAGATCCGAGCTGATCCGACCCGCACCGATCGGACCCGCACCGCCCGGGTCGGGCAGCACCCAGAGCTCGCCCTTCTCCCCCGGCCGGCTGCCCGCGTACGCGGTGCCGGGAGCCCGGATCCACGGCTCCTCACCGTCGACGTCGAAGACGATGGTCGGGTACTCGGCCCAGATCGTGCCGATCAGCGTCTCGATCGCGGCGGCGTCGGCGTCGGTGACCGGCCGCAGGCCCGGCAGCAGCTGCTTGCGCATGGTGAGGTGCGGGATGCCGGCCTCCTCGTACGGCTCCCCCACGCCCGTGTAGCCGAGCCGCTCGTAGAAGCCGGTGACCTGCTGCTGCGCGTGCAGCTCGACCTCGGTGATGCCCTGCTCGCCGGCCCAGCGCTCGGCCGCGTCCATGATCCTGCGGCCGAGGCCACCGCCGCGGATGTCGGCCGCCACCGCGACGCGCCCGACGACCGCGAGGCCGTCGACGTCGAAGATCCGCGCGGTGCCGATGACGTCGCCGCCGGGCGGGGCGGCCGGGTCGCGGAGCACCACATGGGCCGCATCGCCGTCACGCCCGTCGAACTCGAGCTCCGCAGGCACGCCCTGCTCGTCCACGAAGACGGCCTGCCGCAGCCGCGCCGCCTGCTCCAGCTGTGCCGGATCGGCGCTGATCTCGGCGCGAAAGCCCGTCACGCCGACTCCTCCTCGAGCACCGCCAGCGCGTGGGCGAGGTCGGCCGGATCGGGGCTCTCGAACTGCACGGGCCGCCCCTCGGTCGGGTGCTGGAAGCCGAGCCGCGCCGCGTGCAGCCACTGCCGGCTCAGCCCGAGCCGGGCCGACAGCGTCGGGTCGGCCCCGTACGCGATGTCGCCCACGCAGGGATGCCGCACGGCGGCCATGTGCACCCGGATCTGGTGGGTGCGGCCGGTCTCGAGCCTGACGTCGAGCAGGCTCGCGGCTCGGAAGGCCTCGACGGTCTCGTAGTGGGTCACGCTGTCGCGCCCGCCGGCGACGACGGCGAACTTGTAGTCGGCGCCCGGGTGGCGCCCGATCGGGGCGTCGATCGTGCCGCGTGACGGGTCGGGATGGCCCTGCACCAGCGCGCGGTAGCGCTTGTCGACCTCCCGGTCGCGGAAGGCGTCCTTCAGCTTGGAGTACGCGATCTCGCTCTTCGCGACGACCATCAGGCCGCTGGTGCCCACGTCGAGGCGGTGCACGATGCCCTGGCGCTCGGCGGCGCCGCTGGTGGCGATGCGGTGACCGGTGGCGAGCAGACCGCCGATCACGGTCGGGCCGTCCCAGCCGGGGCTCGGGTGCGCCGCGACCCCGACGGGCTTGTCGACGACCAGCAGGTCGGTGTCCTCGTACACGATCGACAGGCCGACCACGGGCTTGGCCTCGGGCAGCGGCAGCTCGGGCGTCGACGGCCGCGGTGGGTCGGGCAGCCGCACCTCGAGGGCGCTTCCGGTGCGCACCCGGGAGGACTTGCCGGCCGTGGCCCCGTCGACGGTGGCGTCACCGGCCTCGACGAGCGCTGCCGCGGCTGTGCGCGAGAGCCCGAAGATGCGGGACACGGCGGCGTCGAGCCGCATGCCGTCGAGACCCTCGGGGACGTCCAACGACCGGTAGGAGGGCATTGACCCAGCGTACGAGCCGGGCGGCTGCGCCCTGCTACCTGTCGTCGCTGCCGAGCTTGCGCCCGTCCAGCGTGATGCCGCGCAGCGACAGCAGCACCGCGAGCACGCCGCCGACGACGATCGCCGAGTCGGCGAGGTTGAACACCGGCCAGTGGTGGATGTGGATCCAGTCCACGACGTGGCCCTTCAGCGGGCCGGGCGCCCGGAAGATCCGGTCACCGAGGTTGCCGAGGGCGCCGCCGAGCAGCAGCCCCAGCGACCAGGCCCAGCCGGTCGACGCGAGCTTGCGCGCCGCCCGCACGATGAAGCCGACGACCGCGACGGCCACCAGCGTGAAGATGACCGTGGCGCCGGCGGCGAAGCCGAAGGCGGCCCCCGGGTTACGTGTGAGCTGCAGGTCGAGCACGCCGGGGATGACGTCGACCGGCCGGTCGCCCTGGACCATGTGGGCGACGACCAGCAGCTTGCTGACCTCGTCGAGGATCAGCGCGACGGCGGCCACCGCGAGCAGCAGCCCGATGCGGCGGCGCGGAGCCGGGAGTACGTCGGCCGGCGGCTGGTCGGACGGCTCGGCGGACGTCGTCTCCGCGGAGGTCTCGTAAGAGCTGCTCACGCTTCTCCGATCGGCGGTGGACGGCGTGTGCGCAGTCTAGGCGGACACCCTGACCCCGGCGGGCGGCAGAAACGGGCGCCATCAGGGGCGCGGGTACGCTGAACCAGCGCGGAAACGGCCCTGACGGGGACGAGTAGCGACGGAAGCAGCACAGAGCGACCCGGGGACGGTGGAAGCCCGGGTGCCGGCCCGCCGTGAAGATCACCCCTGAGCCGCCGGAGGAAACGGGTTCGCCCGGAGTAGACCCGGCCCACGTGAGTGAGCGGACGCGAGGACCCGCGGTTCGGGGTCCGGCGTCAAGAAGGGTGGTACCGCGGGACGCTTCGGCGCCTCGTCCCTTCACCGGCCCCACGCCCGTGAAGGAGACCCCCGTGTTCCGTCCGCTACCCGCCGGCGCCCCCGACCTGCCCGGCCTCGAGCAGCAGGTGCTCGCCCGGTGGCAGGAGACGTCCGTCTTCGACCGGTCGATGGCGCAGAACGCCGACGGCCCGCTCTGGGTGTTCTACGAGGGCCCGCCGACCGCGAACGGCAAGCCGGGCGCCCACCACGTCGAGGCCCGCGTCTTCAAGGACCTCTTCCCGCGCTTCAAGACGATGAAGGGCCACCACGTCCCGCGCCGCGCCGGCTGGGACTGCCACGGCCTGCCGGTCGAGCTGGCCATCGAGAAGGAGCTCGGCTTCTCCGGCAAGCAGGACATCGAGGCGTACGGCGTGGCGGAGTTCAACGCCAAGTGCCGCGAGTCGGTGCTGCGCCACGTCGACGAGTTCGAGCGGCTCACCGTACGGATGGGCTACTGGACCGACATGGCCTCGGCCTACCGCACGATGGACACCAGCTACATCGAGTCGGTCTGGTGGAGCCTCAAGACGATCTGGGACAAGGGCCTGCTGGTGCAGGACTCCCGGGTGGCGCCGTACTGCCCGCGCTGCCAGACCGCCCTGAGCGACCACGAGGTGGCGCAGGGCTACACCGACGTCGTCGACCCCAGCGTCTACGTGCGCTTCCCGGTGGTCGGCAAGCCCTACGACCTGCTGGTCTGGACGACGACCCCGTGGACCCTGGTGTCCAACACCGCCGTGGCGGTGCATCCGGAGGTCGACTACGCGGTGGTCGAGGTGCCGGGCGCGCGTCCGGTACTGGTCGCGACGCCGCTGATCGGGAAGGCCGTCGGCCCTGACGCCACCGTGCTCGACACCGTCGCCGGGCGTGACCTCGAAGGGCTCGCGTACGAGCGGCCGCTGGACCTCATCGCCGCTGACGAGTTCGGCCCCGGCGCCCACCAGCTGGTGCTCGCCGACTACGTCACGGTCGAGGACGGCACCGGGCTGGTGCACCAGGCCCCCGCCTTCGGCGCCGAGGACCTCGCGGTGGCACGCGCGTACGGGCTCGCGATCGTCAACCCGATCCGGGCCAACGGCACCTTCGAGGAGCGGGTGCCGCTGGTCGGCGGGCAGTTCTTCAAGACCGCCGACACCGAGCTGGTGGCCGAGCTGGAGCGCCGTGGCGTGCTGTGGCGGCACGTGCCGTACGAGCACAGCTACCCGCTGTGCTGGCGCTGCGACACCGCGCTGCTCTACTACGCGCTGCCGTCCTGGTACATTCGCACCACCGCGGAGAAGGACCGGCTGCTCGAGGAGAACGAGGACACCCGCTGGTACCCGCCGCGGATCAAGTCCGGCCGCTACGGCGAGTGGCTGCGCGGCAACGTCGACTGGGCGCTCTCGCGCAACCGCTACTGGGGCACGCCGCTACCCATCTGGACGTGCGGCGAGGACGGCTCGCACCGCGAGTGCGTCGGCTCGCTGGCGGAGCTCGGCGAGCTCGCCGGGCAGAACCTCTCGGCGTTGGACCCGCACCGCCCTCACGTCGACGACGTCACGCTCACCTGCACCGCCGACGGCTGCACCGGCACCATGCGCCGGGTGCCCGAGGTCATCGACGTCTGGTACGACTCCGGCGCCATGCCGTTCGCGCAGTGGGGCGCGCCGCACCAGAACGACGCGGAGTTCCGCGCCAACTACCCGGCGCAGTACATCTGCGAGGCGATCGACCAGACCCGCGGCTGGTTCTACACGCTGATGGCGATCGGCACGCTGGTGTTCGACGAGTCCTCGTACGAGACGGTGCTCTGCCTCGGCCTGCTGCTCGACGGCGACGGCCGCAAGATGAGCAAGCACCTCGGCAACGTGCTCGACCCGTTCGAGCTCTTCGACCGGCACGGCGCCGATGCGGTGCGCTGGCTGATGCTGGCCGGCGGCTCGCCGTGGATGGACCGCCGGGTCGGCCACGACAACATCGAGGAGGTCGTGCGCAAGGTCCTGCTGACCTACTACAACACCGCCTCGTTCTTCCTGCTGTACGCGAGCACGACCGACTGGTCACCTGGCGTCGTTTCGCGCCCTGATGACGCGGCCGAGCTCCCGCCGGCCGATCATGTGCTCGACCGCTGGGCGCGCAGCGAGCTGGCCGCGACGGTGGCCGAGGTGGACGCCGCGCTGGAGGACTTCGACTCCGCCCGCGCCGGCCGCCGGCTCGCCGGCTTCCTGGACGACCTGTCCAACTGGTACGTCCGGCGTTCGCGCCGCCGCTTCTGGGCCGGTGACCCGCAGGCCCTCGCCACGCTGCACACCTGCCTGGAGACGGTGACCCGGCTGCTCGCACCACTCACGCCGTTCCTCACCGACTGGCTGTGGCCGCAGCTGCAGGTGCCCGGCGCGCCCGACTCGGTGCACCTCGCCTCCTGGCCGGAGGTGGACGCGTCGGCGATCGACCGTGACCTGTCGGCGCAGGTCGACCTCGTACGCCGGCTGGTCGAGCTGGGCCGCGCCGCCCGCGCCGGCGCCAAGGTGAAGACCCGCCAGCCGCTCGGCCGGGCCGCCGTCCCCAGCAGCCTCTACGCGCGGCTGTCGCCCGAGCTGTTGAAGGAGATCGCCGACGAGCTCAACGTGCTGACGGTCGAGCCGCTCGACGGCGGGCTGGTCGACGTGGTGGTCAAGCCCAACTTCCGGGCACTCGGCAAGCGCTTCGGATCCGGCACGAAGGCGGTCGCGGCCGCCGTGCAGGCGGCGGGCGACCCGGTCGACGGCGCGCTCACGGTCGAGGTGGACGGCGAGCCGGTCACCCTCTCCGGCGACGAGCTGATCATCACGGAGACGCCACGGGCCGGGTGGGCCGTCGTCAGCGAGTCGGGCGCCTCGGTGGCGCTCGACCTGACGCTCACCGACGCGCTGATCCGGGCGGGCAGGGCCCGTGACGTCGTCCGCTTCGTGCAGGACGCCCGCAAGCGGTCCGGGCTCGACGTGAGCGACCGCATCGAGCTGTGGTGGACCGCGGACGGCGCCGAGCTGGCGGGCGCGATCCGCGAGCACACCGGCACGCTGGCCGCCGAGGTGCTGGCGACCTTTGTCACCGAGGGACATCCGGCGGCCCCCGTCGCCGCCCACCGCGACGACGACCTCGGCCTGACGGTCTGGCTGCGCCTGGCCGGAGGCTAGGACCGGACGGTCAAGGCCGGCAGCGGCTGCAGGCCAGGTAGCCCTGCCGGATCGCGGCGACCTTGGTCAGCTCGCTCGCGGATCCGGCGTCGGCGAGGTCGCAGCCCTCCCGGTGGTACGTCCGGGTCGCCTCCACCGCCAGCACGGTGCGGGCGGCCGGACGCGGCCGCACGTCGGCTGTCGTCGGGTCCTCGCGTACGCCCGCGGCCGGCGCCGTCTCTGCTGTCAGCGCGGCGTCGGGCGTGCACAGCCCGCACGGGGTGAAGCCGAGCTCGCGTGCCTCGGCCAGCAGGAGCGGCTCCGCCTCGGGCTCGTCCGCCACGGAGACACAGGTACTCACGTGGTAGCGGGGACGGCCCGAGACCACGGTCACCTCGGCGGAGGCGGGCGCCGCAGCGGCGTCGGCCTCGGAGGCCTCGGAGGCCTCGAGCGGGAAATCGGCGACCTCGTCGGCCGGCTTCGCCGGGGTGCGGTCGGCCGGCTTCTCCGGACTGTCGTCAGCCCGAGCCGTGGCGGCCGGGACGACCGGGGCCGGCCGGGCAAAGATCCCGATCAGCATCAGGACCGCGGACACGATCGAGACGCCGATCGCGGCGAAGACCAGCGTGATGCTCGCGTCCAGCCCGATGATCAGCAGCACCAGCGCCACGAGGACCAGCGCCGCGCTGACGACGATCACGAGCTGCCGCCGGGACGCATGCGCCGAGGGTCAGCCGGCACCCTGGCCGTCGTACGAGCCACCGGCTGCTGCCGGATCGCCGTTCGACGCCGGGCCGCTTCCCCAGCCGGCGCCGTAACCCGGGCGGGCGGTGGGCGCCGAACCGTCGACAGCCGGCGTCGCCTGGCCCAGGGCCTGGTGCGCCCCGTTACCGAGTGCGGCGGCTGCGCCGGGTTCGAGCTCCAACTCGCGCAGCTGCATCTCCAGGTAAGCGCGCAGCCGCTGGCGGTAGTCGCGCTCGAACGACTGCAACTGCTCGACCTCGCTCTCCAGCGCGGACTTCGAGCGCTGGAGGCGGCCGATCTCCTCGGCCGCACGCGAACGCGCCTCCGACACCATCCGCTCGGCCTCGGCACGGGCCTCGCCGCGGGTGCGGTCGGCCTCGTCCTCGGCCTCACGCACGGCGGCGTCGGCGGTCTGCTGGGCCAGCACGAGCATGCGGGCCACGCGGTGCTCGACGACCACGTCGTCGGCGGCGACCGGCACGACAGCCGCCGCGGGTGCCGCCGGTGTCACGGCCGGGACGACCGCGGGCGGAGCCGCCGGTGCGTCAGCCTGCGGTGCGGCCGGCTCAGCGGACGGTTCGACCGTCTTCTCCAGCGAGGTGGGAGCCTCCGGCATCGCAGCAGCCTGCGCGGGGGCAGGCTTGCTCAGGCTCGGCGCGGACGAACCCGCCTGCCGCCGCGCCTGCTCGAGCTCGCGCGTCAGCCGCTCGTTGTCCGTGGTGAGCCGGGTCAGCTCCGCCTCGACCTCGTCGAGGAACGCGTCGACCTCGTTCTCGTCGTAGCCGCGGCGCATACGCGTCGGCCCGAAGACCTTGCCCGCCACATCTTGGGGCGTCAGCGGCATCTCTCACTCCTGTCGGCGTACTCCACGCCGGTCACACTTACAGCTGGCCGGCGTACTGGATCGCGACCTGGACGAGGATGAACAGCAGGATAAAGGCAAGGTCGAGTGCGAATCCACCGATTCGCAGCGGCGGGATGATGCGCCGCAGCAAACGCAGGGGCGGATCAGTCACCGTGTAGATGACCTCGAAGACGACGACCAGCGGACCCTTCGGCCGGAAGTTCCGGCTGAGCACCATGATCCAGTCGATGATGAACCGACCGATGAGCATGACGGCGAAGATCCATAGGAGCGTGTAAAGCACCACTCCGACCGCGTGAATGAAAGCCTCCCGCCGACCTCAGCTTCGCGGAGCCGCGACCGCCCACCGCACCGGCGACCGTCAGGACTGGTTGTAGAAGCCGCTCGCGACGATCCGGCGCTTGTCCTCCGCACTGACCGCCACCGTACTTGGCGACAGCAGGAAGACCTTGTTGGTGACCTTCTCGATGCTGCCCCGGAGGCCGAAGATCAGCCCGGCTGCGAAGTCGACGAGGCGCTTGGCGTCGTCGTCCGACATGTCGGTCAGATTCATGATCACAGGGATGTTGTCGCGGAACGCCTCACCGATCTGGCGGGCCTCGTTGTAGCTGCGCGGCTGGAGCGTGGTGATCGTGTACGACGCCGACTCCACCTCGGGCTCCTCCTGCACGACCGGCTCGGTCAGCCGCGGCGCGAGGTTGCCCCGCATCGGCTCGACGGTGCCGCCGTCGCGGAAGTCGGTGCGCGGACGGCGCGCCGTCGCGACCGCTGCAGGCATGGGCTCGGCCACCCGGACGTCACGAACATCGCGCTCGCGGACCTCCCGGATCTCCGTGCGCTCCATGCGGCGCGCGGGCCGACTCGCCGGCTCCCTGACGGGCTCGTCGGCGTCGTAATCGTCGTCGACGTAACCCTCGTCCTCCTCGGCGAGGCCGAGGTAGACCATCGCTCTGCGGCCCATTCCCATGTGCAGGACTTTAAGCCCGGGACCCCATCAGACCGGTTCCGACGCGTAGGTGTGTCGCGCCATGACTCACGGCGATTTCGAGATCGCCCGACATGCCGGCGGAGATCGCGGTCGCCGACGGGTGGTCGAGCAGGAGCTTTCCGCTCAGTGCCTGCAGGTCGGCGAAGGCCGCCGCCGGGTCGCTGCCGAGGGGCGGGACGGCCATGACACCGGCCAACCGCAGCCTCGGCTCGGCCGCCGCCGCGTCGGCGAGGGCCGCCAGCCCGTCCGCGGTGATCCCGCCGCGCCGCGGGTCGCCGTCCAGGCTGATCTGCAGGAAGACGTCGAGCGTGCGGCCGCCGTCGGCGAGGCCGCGGGCCAGCGCCGGCACGAGCTCGGCGCGGTCGAGCGTGTGCAGCGCCGCGCAGGTGCGCGCCACGGCCGCCGCCTTGTTGCGCTGCAGCTGTCCGATGAAGTGCCAGCGCGGTGCCGGATCGCCGAGTGCGGCGACCGCCGGGTCGGCGAGCTTGTCCTGCAGCTCCTGTGCCCGGTTCTCGCCGAACTCCCGGACCCCGGCGCGGTGCAGCAGCACGACGTCGGTGGCGGGCCAGGTCTTCGTCACCGCCACGACCGTGAGCGCAGCGACGTCGCGACCGGAGGCGGCCGCGGCCCGAGCCACCCGCTCCTGCAGGGCCTGCCAGTGGTCGCCGAGCTCCTGCGCCCGCGCCTGCGCGTCAGTCATCGATGACGACCAGGCCGGCGAGCCGGCCGGTGCGCTGGTCGCGACGGTGGCTGAACAGCAACGGGTCTTCCATGGTGCAGCGGGGGTCGACGTGCACCTGCTGCACACCGAGGGCGTGCAGCTGCTGGACCAGCCCGGCGCGCAGGTCGAGGGCGGGTCGTCCGGCCCGGGTCGTGGCGCGCGCCGCGGGCGCCACCGCCGCGACCTCGTCGCGCATCGCGGCCGGCACCTCGTAGCAGCGTCCGCACACCGCGGGCCCGAGCTGCACCTCGACGGCGCGGGGCTGGACGCCCATGGCGCTCATCCGGCTGACCACCGCCTCCAGCACCCCGAGCTGCAGCCCGCGGCGCCCGGCGTGGGCGGCGGCCACGATCCGCGTCGCCCCCGCGCCCGGGGCGGTGTCCATGACCGGGTCCGTGTCCGTGTCTGTGGCCGAGCCTTCCCCGCGCAGCAGCACGGGTACGCAGTCGGCCGCCATGACGGCCAGCACCAGCCCGGGGGTCGTGGTGATGAGCGCGTCGGTCTCGGGGACGGCGTCCGGGGCGGGCCCGGCCGCTGCCGTACCCACCGGCCCACCGACGACGGCCACGTTCCGCCCGTGGACCTGGTCCATCCACACGATCGGCCGGTCGCCGACGACGGCGTGCAGGCGGCGCCGGTTCTCGGCGACGGCCGCCGGGTCGTCACCGACGTGGAAGGCCAGGTTGAGGCTCGAGTACGGCGCCTCGCTGACACCACCGCGCCGGTCTGTGAACCACGAGCCCATGTGGCTTCTCTACACCCCGGCGCCCCGCTGATGCTCGGCTGCGGGCAGCCGCACCCGGAGACGGCAGTGGCGCCGCCGGACGTACCAGCGGCGCCACTGACGACTGCGACGGACCCGGGCGGGCCCGCGAGTGCTGCTACGACTACTTGAGGAAGTCCGGCACGTCGAGGTCGTCGAAGACGACCGGGCGGCGGGTCTCACGGGCCGGCTCCGAACGGGGCATCGGCCGACTGACGGGCGGAGCCGACGGCGGCGGGCTGCTCGGCGCCGGCGGCGCGCTCGGGGCCTGCGACTGCGGCGCCGGACGGGTGGACCGCTCGGGCTGGCGGGCGGAACCGGCGGTGGGGGCTCCGGCCGGCACCGTGCGGGGACGCTCGTCGCGCAGGTCGACGACCCGCTCGGCGGGCTGGGGCGCTGCCCCACCGGCCGGGACGCCGCGGCGGCCGACGGCGGCGTAACCGGTCTTGCGGGCGCGCTCGACGGGCGCCTCGAAACCGGCGGCGATGACCGTGACGCGCACCTCGTCACCCAGGGCGTCGTCGATGACGGCACCGAAGATGATGTTGGCCTCGGGGTGGGCGGCCTCCGCGACCAGCTCGGCCGCCGCGTTGATCTCGAACAGGCCCAGGTCGGACCCGCCGGAGATGTTGAGCAGGACGCCGATGGCGCCGTCCATGTTGGCCTCGAGCAGCGGGCTGGAGATCGCCTGCTGGGCGGCGACCTCGGCGCGGTCCTCGCCACGGGCCCGGCCGATACCCATGAGGGCGCTGCCCGCGTTGGACATGACGGCCTTGACGTCGGCGAAGTCGAGGTTGATGAGGCCCGGGGTGGTGATCAGGTCGGTGATGCCCTGCACGCCCTGCAGCAGCACCTGGTCGGCGCTCTTGAAGGCGTCCATCACGCTGACGTTGTGGTCGGCGGTGGACAGGAGTCGGTCGTTCGGGATGACGATCAGCGTGTCGACCTCGTTGCGCAGCGAGTCGATGCCGGTGTCGGACTGGTTGGCCCGCCGGCGGCCCTCGAAGGTGAACGGGCGCGTGACGACACCGATGGTCAGCGCGCCGATGCTGCGGGCGACGTTGGCCACGACGGGTGCGCCACCGGTGCCGGTGCCGCCGCCCTCGCCTGCGGTGACGAAGACCATGTCGGCACCCTTGAGGACCTCTTCGATCTCCTCGCGGTGGTCCTCGGCCGCCTGCCGGCCGACCTCCGGGTTGGCGCCGGCGCCGAGGCCGCGGGTCAGCTCGCGGCCGACGTCGAGCTTGACGTCGGCGTCGCTCATCAGCAGCGCCTGGGCGTCGGTGTTGATGGCGATGAACTCGACACCCTTGAGGCCGACCTCGATCATCCGGTTGACGGCGTTGACGCCGCCACCGCCGATTCCGACAACCTTGATGACAGCGAGGTAGTTCTGCGGAGCTGGCATGTGGCGGATCCTTCCGAAAAAGCGCGTGGCACTGGCACGGGTCGTACGACCGACGAGAGAGCGAGCGGCTGGGCTGGCGGAGCGATGGGCGGACGAGCAGATCGGGCGGACGGACGGCGAACCACGGGGAAGAAAGATGCCTCAGCTTGACCCTCACCCTGTGATGAAGGGTTATGCTGACTGCAGCCTGTGCTCTGCGCGCAGATTAGCCCAGCCGACGACTCTGTCGACCGGCCATCGGGCGTGTCGCTGCAGCCCGATTCCTCAACGTTGCGTCAACACCCAGGTCACCGTCGGCGCAGGCCAGGGGTGAACGTCAGGTCGAGGCCGTGGGCGGTCCGGGGGTCGACCCCGACTGCAGGGCGACGTCCTCGGCGGACCGCTCGGCCAGCACCCGGAGCACCTCCGGCCCCACCTGGGTGACGTCGCCGGCCCCCATCGTGAGCAGCAGGTCACCCGGCCGGGCCAGGGTGGCGAGCAACGCCGGCACCCGCGACCAGACCGGCTCGTAGACCACCCGGTCACCCGGCGGCGGCACGGCCTCGGCGATGCTCCGCCCGCTGATGCCCGGCAACGGGTCCTCCCCCGCGGAGTAGACGTCCATCACGACGACGACGTCGGCGATGCCGAGGGCCGCGCCGAACTCGGCGGCGAAGGCAGCCGTCCGCGAGTAGCGATGCGGCTGGAAGACGACGAGCAGGCGGCCCTCGCCCGCGACCGGCCGGGCCGCCGTCAGCGTGGCGGCGACCTCGGTCGGGTGATGGCCGTAGTCGTCCACGACCGTGACGCCCCCGGCCCGGCCCTTGCGCTCGAAGCGCCGCCGCACCCCCGGATACGTCGCCAGTCCCTCGAGCATCTCGGCAGCCGGCACCCCGAGCTCCAGACCCGCGGCCAGTACGGCGGCCGCGTTACGCGCGTTGTGCACGCCGGGCACCTGCAGCCGCACCTCACCGAGTCGCAGCCCGCGCGCCACCACCTGGAAGGCGACTCCCCCGGCCGGTGAGCCGTCCGTCACCGAGGCGTCCGTCACCGAGTCGATCCGGACGTCGGCCCCGTCGCCCGTGCCGTAGGACACCGCACGCAGGCCGCGCGCCGCTGCGAGGCCCAGCAGTCGGGCCGAGCCCGGGTCGTCCTGGCAGGCGACCAGGAAGCCGCCGGCGTCGATGCGGTCGACGAAGGCGTCGAAGGCGGCGTCCACGGCAGCGGCATCGGCGTAGTGGTCGAGATGGTCGGGTTCGACGTTGGTGACGATCGCCCCGTACGGCGCGAGCAGCAGGAAGGAGCCGTCGCTCTCGTCGGCCTCGGCGACGAAGACCGGCCCGCTGCCGGCGTGGGCGTTGCTCCCGGGCTCGGACAGGTCACCCCCGATGGCGAACGACGGCCGGCGCCCCGCGTGCTGCAGCGCGACGGTGAGCATCGAGGTGGTGGTGGTCTTGCCGTGCGTGCCGGCGACCGCGACCCCCTGCCGGTCGCGCATGAGGCCGGCGAGCGCAGCGGCGCGGGGCAGCACCCGCAGGCCGAGCTCCCGCGCGGCCACCAGCTCCGGGTTCGCGGCGCGGATCGCGGTGGAGGTGATCACGGTGAGGTCCTGGCCGCGCTCCCGCGCCCGCTCCGCCACCTGGGCCAGGTGCGCCGCGTCATGGCCGACGAAGACCGTGGCGCCGAGCTGGGCGAGCGCCGCCAGCACGCGGCTGTCGCGTGCGTCGCTGCCGCTCACGGCGGCGCCGCGGGCCAGCAGCAGCCGGGCGATGGCACTCATCCCGGCGCCGCCCATCCCGATCAGGTGGGCACAGTGCAGCTCGGGTGGCAGGTCGACGGGGGGGCTCCCGGGCGTCGTCATGGGTGTCGTCACGGGCGCCGCCCGGATCGCCCGCTCCGGCCGGCGTACGCGGCCGCGACCATCTCGACCAGCGCCTCGGTGGCGCCGCGCGGGGCGCCGGAGGCAGCGGCCCCGGCCATGCGCGCGAGCCGGCCCGGCTTGGTGAGGATGCCGATCACGTGGCCGGCGACCTCCGCGGCGTCCAGGTCGGCGTCGTCCACGAGCACCGCGGCCCCGGCCGTCACCGCCGGCGTCGCGTTCAGCCGCTGCTCGCCGTTGCCGATCGGCAGCGGTACGTAGACCGCGGGCAGCCCGACCGCGGCCAGCTCAGCGCAGCTCAGGGCACCGGAGCGGCAGAGCGCGAGGTCGGCGGCCGCGTATGCGCTCGCCATGTCGTCCAGGTAGGGCACGGCCACGTACGGAGCGGCGAGGTCGGCGGGGAGGGCGGCGCGCACGCCGTCGACCCCGGTGGCCCCGGCGGCGTGCAGCAGCTGCACACCGGCGTCGGTGAGCGCGCGGGCGGCGCCGACGACGGCCTCGTTGATGCTGCGGGCGCCCTGCGAGCCGCCGAAGACGAGCAGCGTGGGCCGGTCGGGATCGAGCCCGAAGCCGGCGCGCGCCCGGGCCCGGGCCGCCGGCCGGTCGAGCGCCAGCAGCTCGGGACGCAGCGGGATGCCGGTCAGCCGGGCGTGCGGCAGCGCGGTGCCGGGCGTACTGATCGCCACCTGGCGGGTGAGCCGGGCACCGACCCGGTTGGCGAGGCCCGGCAGCGGGTTCGCCTCGTGCACGACGATGCCGCAGCCGCGCCGCCGGGCGGCGAGGTATGCCGGGAAGGCGACGTAGCCACCGAAGCCGACCAGGACGTCCGCCTCGGCCTCCGCCAGCACCAGCGCGGCGGCACGCACGGCGCCGGCCGCGCGCGGCGGCACCGAGAACAGCTGCGGGGTGACGCTGCGCGGCAGCGGCACCCGCGGGATGAAGCGCAGCTCGTAGCCGCGGGCGGGCACCAGACGCGCCTCGAGGCCGCGCTCGGTGCCGAGGAAGGTGATCCGCATGTCGGGAGCTGCCGCCCGCAGGGCGTCGGCCAATGCCAGCGCGGGCTCGACGTGACCCGCCGTTCCTCCGCCGGCGAGCACGACGCTGCGCGGCAGCACGACTCCGGAGGTGGCCTCGGGAGCCGGGGGGTACTGCACGGACGGGGTGGTCTCCGCGGTCACGTCACCGGCTCGGACGCCGGCGCCGGGTGCGCCGCTCGCTGCTGCGGACCGGCCGGGCGGCACCGGCCCCGGCGCGGGTGACGCGTCCGGGGGTCCGGCCTGAAGTTCGGGGTGGAACATTCCGCCCATTGTCGCCTACGGCCGGGTCGACGGGGTTCGCGGCGTCGTCACGGTACGGACGGTCACCGCGTGCCGGCGGCGACCCGGTACGGGTGCGCCGCGACGCGAACCGGCGCGATCCACGCGCCGACGTCTCGGCCGACCGGCCGGACCGCTGGCGGGCCCGCCGCTGCTCGGTGCGTGAGGCCGCATCGCCGGTACGGGCGGCCGCGCCGCGGGTGCCGCGCTCGGCCGGCCGTGCCGACCCCTGCCGGCGCCGCTCGGCCTTGCCGCCGACCGCCGACGGACGGCGGAAGAGGCGGCGTAACGGCCCGCGGCCCCCGGTCGCCGTACGGTGCGCCGACCGGCTGGCCGCCCGGGCCGCGAGCACCTGGGCCGCGGCGGGTTCGGTCTTGGCGACGGCCAGCAGCACCCCGATGGCCACCATGGTGATCATCAGCGAGGAGCCGCCGAACGAGATCAGCGGCAGCGGGATGCCGGTGATCGGCACCAGGCCGACGACCGCACCCATGTTGATCAACGCCTGGCCGATGAGCCAGGCCGTGATCGCGGAGGCGGCCAGCCGGCCGAACGGCTCCGCGGAGCGCTGCGCGACCCGGATGCCGGCGTACGCCAGCACCCCGAAGAGCACGACGACGAGCAGGGTGCCGACGAGGCCGAGCTCCTCCCCGATGATCGCGAGGATGAAATCGGTGTGCGCGTTGGGCAGGTAGGACCACTTCTCGCGGCTGGCGCCGAGCCCGACGCCCCACCAGCCGCCCGAGGCGAGCGCGTACAGGCCCTGGACGGCCTGGAATCCGGTGTCCTGCGAGTCCTTGAACGGGTCGGTGAAGGACGCCAGGCGCTCGAGCCGGTACGGCTCCACCACGGCGAGGTAGGTGACCCCGACGCCGATCAGCGCGAAGAGCGCGCCGAACAGGCGGGCGGGCGCACCCACCACCCAGAGCAGCGCGAGCAGGATCGACAGGATCACGAGCGTGGTGCCGAGGTCGGGCTGCAGCATGACCAGCCCGACGATGAGGAACGCGCCCGGCAGCAGCGGGACCAGCAGGTGACGCAGCCGCACGATCCGCTTGCGCTTGCGGACCAGCAGGTCGGCGCCCCACAGGCAGAGCGCCAGCTTGGCGATCTCGCTGGGCTGGATCTGGAAGGGACCGACGCCCACCCAGCGGGTGGCGCCGTTGACGTTCACCCCGAGCCCGGGCACCAGCACCGCCATGAGGCCGAGGATGGTGATCAGCATCAGCGGATACGCGAGCAGACGCAGCGTCCGGGTCGACATCCGCATCACGAGCAGCATCGCGGGCGTACCGAAGCCGACCCACATGACCTGCTTGGTGAAGACCGAGAACGAGGAGCCGGAGCTGGCGTACGAGGTGACGCTGGACGCCGACAGCACCATCACCAGACCGAGCCCGAGCAGCAGGGCACTGGCCGAGGCGATCAGGTAGAACGACGCCATCGGACGCGCGAGCAGCGGGACGCGCTGGCCGTCCACCTCGTCGGGAGCACCGGCCGGGGACGCGGCCCCGCGTGGCCGGAACGCTCCGGGGGTGTCCAGCGCCGTCACGCGTCCTCCGTCAGCCTCCTGGCAGCTGCGGTGAAGGCTTCACCGCGTGCCGCGTAATCCCGGAACATGTCCATCGACGCCGCCGCCGGTGCGAGCAGGACGGTGTCGCCCGCTCGCGCCAGCTGTGCAGCTGCCGCGACGGCATCGTCCATTGCCGGGGCCCGCACCACCGGGATCTGCGGCGCGTGTCGGGCGAGAGCCTCGGCGATCTCATCGGCGCAGGTGCCGATGAGCACCACACCCCGGAGCCGCGGCACCGCGCCGGCGACGAGGTCGTCGAAGTCGAGGCCCTTGTTGAGCCCGCCGGCGATCCACACCACCGACGGGTACGCGCCGAGGCTCGCGGCGGCGGCGTGCGGGTTGGTCGCCTTCGAGTCGTTGACGTACGCGACCCCGTCCACCGTGGCGACCCGCTCGTTGCGGTGCGGGCCGAGCCGGAAGGTTCCGAGCGCGGCGGCGATGACGTCGGGCTCGATCCCGTAGGCACGTGCCATCGCGGTGGCGGCGAGCGCGTTGGCGAGGTTGTGCGGGCCGGGGGCGGGCAGCGCGTCGACCGCCAGCACGGGACCGCCGCCGTACGCCCGGTCGACGATCCGGCCGTCCTCGACCGTGACGCCCGCCTGCGGCCCGAAGCCGAAACGGGTCGCCGGGGCGGCGCCGCGCAGCGCGACGACGGCCGGGTCGTCGGCGTTGAGCACGGCCACGGTCGGGCCTCCGGCGGGCCCCCAGACCCGGCTCTTGTCACCGGCGTACGCGGCCATCGAGCCGTGCCAGTCCAGGTGGTCGGCGGCGACGTTGAGCACCGCGCCGACCGCGGGCGCGAGGGTCGACGTGTAGTGCAGCTGGAAGCTGGAGAGCTCGACGGCGAGCACGCGGTAGCCGGCCAGCACGGCGTCGACCAGCGGCGCACCGATGTTGCCGGCCATCGCCGACGTGGGGCCCGCGGTGGCAAGGATCGCGCCGAGCATCTGGGTGGTGGTCGTCTTGCCGTTGGTGCCGGTGACGGCGAGCCAGTCCTGGTCAGCAGGGCGCAGCCGCCACGCCAGCTCCACCTCGCCCCACACGGGGATGCCGGCCGCGACGGCCGCCGCCAGCAGCGGGGTGGTCGGGCGCAGCCCCGGGGAGGTGACGACCAGCGCACAGCCGTCGGGCGGCGCCGCGGGCATGCCGCCGAGCCGCACCTCGACCCCGAGGGCGGTGAGCCGTGCGGCGGCGGTCTGCTGGGCCGGGCCCGCGCCGTCGTCGTACGCGATCACCGGCAGCCCGAGCCCCGCGAGCACCCGCGCAGCGGCCTCGCCGGAGAGCCCGAGGCCGGCGACCGCGACCGGACCGGTCAGGCCGGCCAGCTGCTCGTGCCCCCCGGTCAGCGCAGGGTCCCGTGCGAGAGGAACTCGGCGTAGAAGAGCCCCAGCCCGAGGGCGACGGACAGCCCGCCGATGATCCAGAAGCGGATGATGACCGTGGTCTCGGGCCAGCCGGCGAGCTCGAAGTGGTGATGGACCGGCGCCATGTTGAAGATCCGTTTGCCGGTCAGCTTGAACGAGCCGACCTGCAGGATCACCGAGACCGTCTCCATGACGAACAGGCCGCCGAGCACGATGAGCAGCAGCTCGGTGCGGGTGACGATCGCCATCGCCGCGAAGGTGCCGCCGATCGCCAGCGAGCCGGTGTCGCCCATGAAGATCCGGGCGGGGCTCGCGTTCCACCACAGGAAGCCGAAGCACGCCCCCATCGCGGCGGCGGCGACGATCGCCACGTCGAGCGGGTCACGCGCGACGTAGCAGGAGTTGGCGGCCGCCCCCGTCGCACAGTTGTTGCCGAACTGCCAGAACGAGATGATCACGTACGCACCGAAGACCATCGCGCTGGTGCCGGCCGCGAGGCCGTCGAGCCCGTCGGTGAGGTTCACCGCGTTGGAGGTCGCGGAGATCATCAGCCAGGCGAGGATCGGAAAGCCGATGGTGCCGACCGAGAGGTTGATGTCGCGCACCCAGGACAGCTCGGTGGAGCCCGGCAGATAGCCGGCGGAGTTGCGGAAACGCACCGCGAGCAGCCCGAAGGCGAGCGCGACCGCCAGCTGGCCGATGAACTTGGTGCGCGCGGAAAGGCCGAGGTTGCGCTGGCGGCGGATCTTGATGAAATCGTCCGCGAAGCCGACGATGCCGAGCCCGGTCATGACCATCAGCACCAGCAGGCCGCTCGCGGTGAAGCCGCGGAAGTCGGCGAGATGGGCGACGAAGTAGCCGGAGAGCGCCGCCAAAATGATCACGGCGCCGCCCATGGTCGGCGTGCCGCGCTTGGTGAGGTGGCTCTGCGGGCCGTCCTCGCGGATCTCCTGGCCGTAGCCCTTGCGCCGGAAGAGCTTGATGGCCATCGGGGTGCCGACGAGCGAGATGATCAGGGCGACCGACGCGGCGATCAGGACGCTTTTCACGACGCCTCCCGCTCGGGTGCGGCCAGGAGGGCGGCCGCCACGCGCTCGAGTCCCGCCGCGCGGCTCGCCTTGATCAGCACCACGTCACCGTGCCGCAACTCGCGCTCCAGCACCGCCAGGGCACCCGGCACGTCGTCGACGAGTACCGATTCGTCACCCCACGACCCCTCGAGGATGGCGCCGGTGTGGATGGCCGCCGCGTCGGCGCCCACGACCACCAGCTTGCCGATGTCGAGGCGTACGGCGAGGCGGCCAATCGTGTCGTGCTCCTCGACGCTGGTCGGCCCGAGCTCGTACATGGGGCCGAGCACCGCGACCGTGCGGCGCGGCTGTCCCGGGCGACCGTCCGCCCCGGCGCCCGGCCGGCCCAGCACGGCGAGCGTCTTGAGCGCGGCGCGCATCGACTCGGGGTTCGCGTTGTACGCGTCGTTGACGACGGTGCGTCCGCCCGGGCCCTCGGTCACCTCCATGCGCCAGCGCGAACGCGGGCGGGCGGCGCCGAGGTCGCCGGCGATCTGCTCCGGGGTGCGGCCGCACTCGAGCGCCACCGCGGCGGCGGCGAGCGCGTTGGCGGTGTGGTGCTCCCCCACGAGTTGCAGCTGGACGGGCACCTGCTCGCCCGCCGCATGCAGCGTGAAGCCGGGCCGGCCGCGGCCGTCGACGCGTACGTCGCTCGCCCTGACATCGGCGGCGGGGCTCTCGCCGAACGTCACGACCCGGGCCTGCGTACGCGACGCCATTGCCGCGACCAGCGGGTCGTCCGCGTTGAGCACCGCCACGTCGGTGGCCGCCTCGACGATCTCCCCCTTGCTGGCGGCGATCTCCTGCCGGCTGCCGAACTCGCCGAGGTGGGCGCTGCCGACGTTGAGCACGACGGCGACGGACGGCGGCGCGATCGCGCACAGCCGGGCGATGTGGCCCCGGCCGCGGGCGCCCATCTCCAGCACCAGGAAGCGGGTGTCGGCGTCCGCGCGGAGCACCGTCAGCGGCACGCCGAGATCGTTGTTGAAGGAGCCGGGCGGGGCGACCGTCGGCCCGGCGGGCTCGAGCAGGCCGGCGATCAGGTCCTTGGTGCTGGTCTTGCCGGAGCTCCCGGTCAGGGCGATGGTGCGCAGCTGCGGCAGCCGGCGTACGGCCTCGGTGGCCAGGGTGGCCATGGCCCGCTCGACGCCCCCATCCTGTGACGCCACGAGCACGGCGGGGCCATCGACGGGACGCTCCGCGAGCGTGGCGATGGCACCGGCGGCGCCCGCAGCGGCCGCGTACGCGTGCCCGTCGGTGTGCTCACCCGGCAGGGCGGCGAACAGCAGACCGGGCCCGGCGGCGCGGGAGTCGATGACGAGACCCGTCGCGCAGGCGGCCGGATCGGTGCCGGGAGACAGCGTGCCGGAGACGACGGCCGCGATCTCGTCGAGGCGCAGCGCGATCATGCTGCCCCGGTGCTCGTCACGGCAGCCGCCCGGGAGGCGGGCAGGGCGTCGAGCGCCGCCCGCAGCACCGCGCGGTCGTCGAAGGGGTGCACGATGCCGCCGATCTCCTGGCCGCTCTCGTGCCCCTTGCCGGCGATCACGACGACGTCACCGGGCCGGGCGGCCACGACGGCGGCGTTGATGGCGAGCGCACGGTCGGGTTCGACGACGACCTCCGGCAGCTGCGCCGGCCCACGCGGGGCAGCCGTCAGCTCGGCCAGGGCGGCGTCGGCGCCGGTACGCATCTGCTCGAGAATGTCGAGCGGGTCCTCCGAGCGCGGGTTGTCACTGGTGAGGATGGCGAGGTCGGCGCCGCGGACGGCCGCCGCACCCATCAGCGGGCGCTTGCCGCTGTCGCGGTCGCCACCGCAGCCGAGCACGACGACGACCCGGTGCGGCGTGAGCTCGCGCACCGTGGCCAGCACCCCGGCCACCGCGGCCGGCGTGTGGGCGTAGTCGACGACCGACAGGAAGGGCCGGCCGGCGTCGACGCGCTCCATCCGGCCCGGCACCCCGGCGAGGCCGGCGACGCCCTCGACGGCAGCCGCGAAGGGCGTCCCCGTCTCGGTGAGCAGGGCGATGGCACAGAGCGCGTTGGCCACGTTGAACTGGCCCGGCAGCTGCACCCGGGCGCGCGTCGGCGGCCCGTGGGGGCCCGTGACGGTGAACTCGGAGCCGCCCGGGCCGAGCACCAAATCGCCGGCGGTCCAGCGGGCACCGGACGCCGGGCCGAAGCCGTAGGTGGCGGCGCCCGGCAGCCGCTGGGCGAGCCGCTGACCCCAGACGTCGTCGACGTTGATCACCGCGGGACGGCCGGGAGCGAGCAGGCCGGTCGTGGGGTCGAACAGCGCGGCCTTGGCCTCGAAGTAGTCCTCGAACGTCGGGTGGAAGTCCAGATGGTCCTGGCTGAGATTGGTGAACGCCGCTCCCGCGAAGTGGCAGCCGTCGACGCGGTGCAGCGCGAGCGCGTGGCTCGACACCTCCATAGCGGCGGCGTCGACGCCCCGCTCACGCATGGCGGCGAACAGGGCCTGCAGCTCCGGGGCCTCGGGGGTGGTGCGCGCGCTCGGCATCGCCGTGTCGCCGATGCGGGTGACGACGGTGCCGATCAGCCCGGTACGGCTGCCGGCAGCGGCGAGGCCGGCCTCGAGCATGAACGCCACCGTGGTCTTGCCGTTGGTCCCGGTCACGCCGAGCAGCCGGAGCTCCCGGGTCGGGTCGCCGTACGCGGCCGCCGCCACCCGGCCGAGGACGGCCCGCGGGTCGGTGACCTCGACGATCGGCAGCTGCGAGGCGGGACCGTCGAGTGCCGCGATGGCCGCCACCCCCGCCGGATCGGTCAGGACGGCCACGGCGCCGCGTGCTGCCGCCTGGTCGGCGAATTGCGCCCCGTGCGCGCGGGCGCCGGGCAGTGCCGCGTACAGGTCACCGGGGCCCACCTGCCGCGAGTCGAGGCTGACGCCCCGCACCGGGAGGCTCCCCGCCTCGGCCGCGGAGGCCTGCGGGTCGAGCAGCCGGACGGTCGCACCGATCGAGCCGGCGAGCTCACCGAGCGGAACCTCCGGCGTCGCTGCAGGCCGGCGCAACGGGTCGGTCACGGGCCCGAGGATAGGGGTCCGGAGCCCCGATTCACTCCGAGCACGCTGCCGTCGTCGGGACACACAGCTCGAACGTCGGTGCCTTCGTGCCGGTCGGCGGAACCCGCATCTTGGTCAGCGCGAACGACATGATCTTGGAGAAGACCGGCGCCGCGACGGTGCCGCCGTAGACGTCACCCTTGGGGTTGTCGATCGCCACCAGCACGACCAGCTGCGGGTTGTCGGCCGGGGCGAAGCCGACGAACGAGGCGACGTAGCCGTTGTAGCCGCCCTTCGTGCCGTCGGACCGGATGAAGTTCTCGTCGTAGCGGTAGGCTGTGCCGGTCTTGCCCGCGATGCGGTAGTCACCGACCTTGGCCTCGGTGCCGGTGCCACCGTCGGCGGCCGTCACCTGCTCGAGCATGCTCGTGACGGTCTTCGCGGTCTGCGGGCTGACGACCCGCTCGCTCGGGCCGACGGGCAGCGGGACCTGATTGCCCTTGCCGTCGATGGTCGCGTCGATGATGCGCGGCGTGACCCGCACCCCGCCGTTCGCGATGGTCGCGTAGGCCGACGCCACCTGCAGTGCATTAACCGACATGCCCTGCCCGAACGGAATCGTGGCGGCCATCGTGGCGTCCCACTTCGAGGACGGCTTCAGTTGACCTGATGACTCACCCGGCAGTCCGGCCTTTGTCGGCTCTCCGAGCCCGAAGCCCCGCAGCCACTTCTCGAGGTCGGCGCGCTGGCTCTGCTCGTCTCCGGCCTGCCCGAGCATGCGGCTGATGAGCAGAGTGCCCTGGTTGCTCGACTTCGCGAGCACGCCTGCGGCGGTCATCCGCTCGGCCGGGTGGTCCTCGGAGTCGGTGATGACGTACTTGTCAACCGGGATGCCTGTCTGGCTGTTCAAGTACGAGGCCGGCACATCCACCTCGGTGAGTGGGTTGATCTTGCCTTCCTGCACCGCGGCGGCGATCGTGACGAGCTTGTTCACACTGCCGGGCTCGAACGCCCAGGACACCGCGGGGTTCGTCTGGTCCTTGCGCTCGCTCGCCTCGGCCAGGTTGTTGGGGTTGAAACCCGGGGCGGATGCCATCGCGTAGATGTCACCCGTCTTCGGGTTCATCACGATGGCCACGCCCTTGTCGGCGTGCGACGCGACGACCTGGTTGCCCAGCACGGCTTCGGTGGCGAACTGCAGGTCGCGGTCGATCGTCAGCTTCATGCCCTGACCGGCGACGGGCTCCTTCTCGCGACGTACGCCGGAGGGGATGATCCGGCCCTTCGGGTCCTTCTCGTAGACCAGGAGGCCGGGCTTGCCGGCGAGC
Source organism: Frankiaceae bacterium (assembly GCA_965199805.1). Lineage (GTDB taxonomy): Bacteria > Actinomycetota > Actinomycetes > Frankiales > Frankiaceae > DATAZK01. The sequence continues at coordinate 858,840 of CBDATO010000003.1, forward strand.
GAGGTGTTGTAGCCCGACTCCAGGCCGGCGAGGCCGTTGCCGTCGCGGCCGACGTAGCCGAGCACAGCCGCGGCCGTCGCCCCCGCCGGGTAGGTGCGTTTGGTCGTCGCCTCGAGCTGCAGGTTCTTCAGATTCAGCGCCGTCACCTTGTCGGCGGTGGCGGAGTCGATGTCGTACGCGAGGTAGCGGTAGCCGCTCTTGCTGTCGAGCAGCCGGGCGAGCAGCAGGCCGAACGACACCTTGGTGACCGCGGCGAGCTTCGTCGCCTCGCCCACCGGATCGGTGACCAGCGTGGTGTGTACGCCGAGGTCGTAGGAGTCGACGCTGACGGCGAGCAGGTTGCCGTTGCGGTCCTTGATCTCGCCGCGGTTGGCGGTGAGCGCGACCTCCTTGTGCCGCTGCTTGTAGCCGAGCTCGGCGTACTCCTTGGACTTGAAGCCCTGCAGCTGCACCAGGCGTCCGGCCAGCAGCAGGAAGAGCACGGCGATCAGCACGGTCGCCGTACGCAGTCGCTTGCCCGGGGAGCGCAGCCGGTAGCCACGCCGGCGGTTGCCGGGCGGGCCGCCGGACCCGCCGGATCCCCGGCCGCCTCCTCCACCGCCGCGGCCCCCGCCGGACGAACCGTACGAGCCACCGTGACCGCCGCCGGTCGCGCGCGGACGGTTGCGCGCCGATTCGCCGCGGCGCTGCACGGGCCGTGCGGCCGGGCGTGAGCGGGTCGGGGCCGGACGCTCCTGCAGCGGGCCGGGTGCAGTCGGGCTCATCAGCGCACCCCGCTGGCGGCCGGCTGGGTCGCACGTGCCGCCGGTGTGCTCCGCGCCGTCGGTGCCTTGCTGACGGTGGGCGCCTTGCTCACGGTCGGCGCCTTGCTGACAGTTGGTGCCTTGCCGGCGGTCACGGGCCGCTTGGCCGTCCCGGTCACCGGTGTGGAGGCCGTGCCCTTCGCGGGCGTGGTGGGCTTGGCGGTCGGGGCCTTGGCGGTAGGTGGCTTGGTGGCCTTGGCCGTCGGCTTCACCGTGGGGGCGACCGACGGCGTGACGGGCGGGGTCACCGCGACGCTCGGCGGCGCCACCGGCTTCGGACCCGGGATGTAGACCATGTTGTTGCCCACCCGGACGGCGCCGGCGGGCAGGGGCTGACCGAGGGGAAGGAACGTCGGGATGCCGCCGGGCTGCATGCCGAGGAGCACGGCCTGGGTGTACAGGACGCCCGGGTCGTCGAGGCCGTCGTCGCTGCCGGAGTAGACGTCCAGCTGCTTCTGCAGGTCGGCGGCCTGCGTCTGCAGGTCGTGCAGGCGGAAGGAGTCCTGCGCCGAGGCGGTGTTGAGCAGCAGGAGCCCGATGAGGCCACCCGCCAGCAGCCCGATCAGCAGGACGACGAACGGGGCCCGGCGGGCGCGTACCGGCGACGGCACGAGGGCGAGCAGGGCCCGGCCGCGACTCGGAGCAGTGTGCTCGGCGTGCTCGGTCTGCTCGGGAGCCGGGGCGGGCAACGGTTCGGCCGTCATGACCGGTCCCCCTTTCGTCCTGTCCGAAGGTCGGGGTACAGCTCGGCCAGCTCGCGCAGCAGCGGGTCCGGCAGTGGATCGAGGGTTCGCTCGGCCGCCCGCAGCCGTACCGACGCGGCACGCGGGTTCGCCGCCAGCTCCGCCTCGTCCGCCTTCTCCGCGCCCCGGGTGAGCAGCCGCAGGCCCGGAGGGGGCGGCGGGATCGGCAGGTTGGGGGGCAGGTTCAGGTCGCGCTCGGGGTGGGCCGCGGAGGCGAAGGTGCGCTTCACGATCCGGTCCTCGAGCGACTGGTACGCCATGACGGCGATACGGCCACCCGGGGCCAGCGTGGCGACGGCGCCCGGCACCGTACGGCCGAGCACCTGCAGCTCGTCGTTGACGACGATGCGCAGGGCCTGGAACGTGCGCTTGGCCGGATGCCCGCCGGTGCGCCGGGTCGCGGCGGGCACGCTCTCCCGGACGAGATCGGCGAGCCGCTCGGTGCCGGTGAAGGGAGCCTTGGCACGCTCCCGGACGATGGCGTCGGCGATGCGCCGAGCGAAGCGTTCCTCGCCGTACGTCCGAAGCACCCGCGCCAGCTCTCCGCTCTCGTAACCGTTGACGACGTCCGCTGCCGTCACGCCACGTGACTGGTCCATCCGCATGTCCAGCGGGGCGTCCCGGCTGTAGGCAAAGCCTCTCCGCCCGTCGTCCAGCTGCAGTGACGACACGCCGAGGTCCAGCAGCAGAGCCGAAATCGGCGGGTCGCCGAGCCGTGAGACCACGTCCGGGATCTCGTCGTAGACGGCGTGGACCAGATGCACACGGTCACCGAACGGGGCGAGCCGGCGGCCGGCGACCTCCAGCGCGTCGAGGTCGCGGTCGATGCCGATGAGCCGGCAGTCCGGCGCCGCCTCGAGCAGCGCCTGGGAGTGCCCGCCCAGGCCGAGCGTGCCGTCGATGAGGACCGAACCGGGCTCCTGCAGCGCCGGCACGAGCAGCTCGACGATGCGGGCGAGCATCACGGGCTCGTGCGCGAAGGCCGGCTCGTGGTCGGAGGCTGCCGGGTCGGTCATGCCGGCCGCCCTTTCCGGAAGGCGTGTGGACGGAGCGGGTGTCGTCCGGTCAGGTCTCGGTCCGCTCACCGCCAGGCACCGGGGAAGGTGCGCCGGGAGATCTGCTGCACGAGTGCAGCGAGCGGGCCGGAACCTCGCCGTACGCGGAACCAGCGAAGGATTCGGCGCGGAAGGGGGTCCGCAGCCGGGGCTGTCGACAGGACAGCAGGGTCACAGGACGCCGGGCAGCACCTCCTCCTGCAACTCGGCGAAGGTGTCGTCGCTGCCGCTCTCCCACTCGTCGTAGGCGGCGGCGTTCCAGATCTCGAAGTGGTCGTTGGTGCCGAGCACCACGCAGTCGCGCTCGAGCCCCGCGTACGTCCGCAGCGGGGCGGGCAGCGTGATGCGGCCCTGCTTGTCGGGGTCCTCCGCGGACGCCGACCCGAAGAAGGTGCGCTGGTAGTTGCGCCGCTGCACCGCATTGCCGCCGTCGACCGAGTGCACGGCCTGCCCGAGCCGGGCGAAGGCCTCGGCGGTGTAGCCGTAGAGGCAGCGGTCCTGACCCTTGGTCACGACGACACCTGCCTCGAGTTGGGGGCGGAAACGGGCGGGAAGGGCGATGCGCCCCTTCTCGTCGAGACGCAGGCGATGGGTGCCGAGGAACACCGCCCACCTCCGTCCGCCGACGCGTCACGGGCAGCCGGAAGGCACGGCGGTACGCGCACCCCACTCCCCACGGCGACCCACATTACCCCACTCTTCCCCCCACGGCGACACATTCACCCGTCCGGGGCACGTCCGGCTCCCCCGGCGCCGGCCTGTCGTCCGGTCGCCCCACGCGGCCGATCTGCCCGTCGGCGCAGGATGGGCGGGTGACCGACCTCCCTTCCGCACCGGCCGAAGTCCGCGTGCCGGACGGCCCCGTCGACGTCTTCACCACGCGCGACGTCACCTGGCGCAGCCCCTCGCCCCGGCTGCTGTCGCTGCGCCGGGCCCAGACCCGGGCATGCGCCGTCCTGCTGCTGGCCGGCGCACTGGCCGGAGCCGCCTTCGCCCCGCTGCCGGGTGGGATCGCCGCCGCGGCCGTCGTCGTGGCCTGGGTGCTCGCCGAGTTCGCGGTACGCCGCCGCATCACCTCGTGGGGCTATGCCGAGCGGGCGGAGGACCTCCTGGTGCGCCGCGGGGTGCTGGTGCGGCGGATGTCGGTGGTGCCGTACGGGCGCATGCAGTTCGTCGACGTGGTCGCCGGTCCGCTCGAGCGCCGCTGGAAGCTCGCGACCGTACGGCTGCACACCGCCGCGGCAGCGAGCGACGCGCGGATCCCCGGCCTGCCCACCGACGAGGCCGGCCGGCTGCGCGACCGGCTCGCCACGCTGGGCGAGGCCCGCGCGGCGGGTCTGTGAGCGCTGGTCCGGCGGGGTACGAGGCAGCGGCCCCCGCCGCCGAGCTCCCCGGCGCCGACTGGTCGCGGCTGCACCCGCTGACCCCGGTGCTGCAGGGCTGGCGGGCGCTCGGCATCGTCGCCGTCATCACCGCCCAGGACGGCCTGCGCCGCGGCGGCATCTCCTCGACGCAGATCTGGATCACGCTTGCCGTCGTCATGCCGGTGGCCGCGATCGGCGGTTACCTGTCCTGGCGCCGGCGTCGCTGGCGCGTCGAGGGCGGCGACCTCCGTATCGAGTCCGGGATCATCACCCGGCGCAGCCGCCGGGTCCCGCTCGCCCGGCTGCAGGCGATCGATGTGGTGCGGCCGCTGCTCGCCCGCGCGCTGGGGCTGGCCGAACTGCGACTCGAGGTCGTCGGGCACTCCGGCACCGAGGCGACGCTGGCGTACCTGACCGAGCCGCAGGCGTTGCAGACCCGGGCGCACCTGCTCGCCCTCGCCCATCGGGTGGCCGCCGTTCCCGGGTCGGACGCTGCGCAGTCCGGCCTTCCTGCCCCCCGGGCCGCCGCCCCTTCGCTCGACAAGGGTCCGGCACCCGCGGACCCGGCGTGGGGACCGGACAGCGAGGCCGTCCTGGTCGCGGTGCCGACCGACCGGTTCGTCGGGTCGCTGCTGCTCTCCGGGGCCGGCGCCTTCGGCCTGGCGTTCGTCGTCGGCGTCATCGTGGCGGTGTCGATCACCGCAGCGGCGCTCGGCTTCGTCGTCGCGACGCTGCTGCCGATCGGCGCCGTGCTCTACCAGAGGTTCACCGTGGAGTTCGGCTTCACGGTTTCGCTGTCACCCCAGGGCCTGCGCCTGCGGCACGGTCTGCTCGACACCCGGCAGCAGACCGTTCCCCGCGGCCGGGTGCAGGCGATCCGGGTGCACGAGCCGCTGCTCTGGCGGCCGTTCGGCTGGGTGCGGGTCGAGGTCGACGTCGCCGGCTACCGCCATGGCGCGGGAGACCGCGGCACCAGCGGGGTCCTGCTGCCGGTGGCCCGCCGGGACGAGGCCGAGCGGGTCATCGAGACCGTGCTCCCCGGGCTGAACCTGTCCGCCATCACGCCGCGCAAGCCGCCGGTCCGGGCCCGCTGGCGGGCGCCGCTGTCCTACCACTTCCTCGGCGCGGCCTTCGACCACGGCTGGTCGGTGACGACGTACGGGCGCATCCGGCGCACCACCGACATCGTCCCGCAGGACAAGCTGCAGAGCGTGCGACTGGTGCAGGGGCCCTACCAGCGCCGGCTCCGGCTCGCGACGGTGCACCTGGATACCGCCGGGCGCAACGTGCACGCGGCCATCGCGCACTGGGACGCCCAGGCGGCATCCGAGACCGTCGACGTCCTCGCCGAGGTCGCCCGGCACGCACGTCGCCTGCACAGCTGACGCACCCGGCCGCCCTGCCGACATTTCAGCCAGGGAACGGCACATGCGGCGCCTGTCCGGCGTTGAGCAATCGAAGCAGGTCGGCACCACCGCGCGCGGTGGCGGCCGACCCGAGCCGCCAGGCACACTGGTGTGCACCCGACCGGGAGGTTTTGTGGTGGTTGACCCGCTGTACGGCTCGTTGCCGGGCGACACGAACCCGGCCAACGGGCTCGCGTCGACCAACGGGCTCGCGTCGACCAACGGCTATGGCGCCGCCGACGTGCAGCGCGTCGCCGAGGTGGGCGAGCGGCTGCTCAACGCCATCGAGACCGTCATCGACGGCAAGGCCGCGGTCATCCGCACCGCCCTGGTCGTGCTGTTCTCCGAAGGTCACCTGCTCATCGAGGACGTGCCGGGCGTCGGCAAGACGATGCTGGCCAAGGCGCTCGCCGCCGCCATGACCGGCAGCGTGCGGCGCATCCAGTTCACGCCCGACCTGCTGCCGAGCGACGTGACCGGCGTGAGCGTCTACGAGCCGGAGACCCGCACGTTCGAGTTCCGCCCCGGCGCCGTCTTCGCCAACGTCGTCATCGGTGACGAGATCAACCGGGCGAGCCCGAAGACCCAGTCGTCGCTGCTGGAGTGCATGGAGGAGCGGCAGGTCACGGTCGACGGCGACACCTTCAAGCTCGACTCGCCGTTCTTCGTCGTCGCGACGCAGAACCCGGTCGAGATGGAGGGCACCTACCCTCTGCCTGAAGCTCAGCGTGACCGTTTCACCGCGCAGGTGGCGATGGGTTACCCGTCCCCGTCGGCCGAGCTCGCCATGCTCGACCACCATCTCGGCGGCGTCCCACTGGCGGCGATGCGCCCGGTCACCGACGTCCGCGAGATCGCGACCCTCATCGACGCCGTCCGCACCGTGCACGTCGCCGACGACATCCGCCGTTACGTCGTCGAGCTGACCACCGCGACCCGGCGCCATCCCGAGCTGCGTCTCGGCGCCTCTCCGCGGGCCGGGCTGCAGCTGCTGCGCAGCGCCCGGGCCGCCGCCGCCCTCGACGGCCGGAGCTTCGTCCTGCCCGACGACGTGCAGGCCCTCGCCGGCGCCGTGCTCTCGCACCGGCTGCTGCTCACGTCGGAGGCGACGGTCAACCGGCGGCAGACGTACGACATCGTCGCCGACCTGCTCACCCGCGTGCCGCTCCCGGTCTCGGCCGGGATGCGCCGGGGCCGCTGATGCCACGCAGCTCCGGCGACGGGCAGCCCCCCGACAAGCGGCCGGTCTCCCCGGTGCGGCTCGCCCTGTCCGGTCTGACGTCGCGCGGGCGCGCCTTCGTCGCCGCGGGTCTGACCTGCGTCGCCGCCGGTGTCGTCCTCGACCAGCTCGACCTGCTCCGGGTCGGACTGCTGATCGCCGTGCTCCCGCTGGCCGCGGCCGCCTTCCTGGCCCGCGCGCGCTACCGGATCGCCGCCCGCCGCCGGGTCGACCGCCGGCGCACCACCGTGGGCGGCCTGGTGCGGGTCGAGCTCGAGGTCACGAACCTCTCCCGGGTCTCGACGCCCCTGCTGCTCGCCCAGGACTCCCTGCCCCCCGAGTTCGGCGCCGCCGCCGGCAGCGGGGCCCGGTTCGTCCTCGAGCGGATCCCGGCGGGCGGTGAGCGCAGCGTCGGATACGCCGTCCGCCCGCTCGCCCGCGGTCGCTTCGAGGTCGGTCCGCTCTCCGTACGCCTGACCGACCCCTTCGGCTTCTGCCAGCTGCAGCGCACGTTCGCCTCCAGCGACGTCGTCACCGTCCTGCCCGAGACCGTGCCGCTCGGGGCCAGCCGGCCCGGCGGCCAGTGGAGCAGCGGCGGCGAGACCGGCAGCCACGGCATGTCCTCCGGCGGCGAGCAGGACGCGACCACCCGGCCGTACGTCACGGGTGACGACCGGCGGCGGGTGCACTGGCGGACGACCGCCCGCACCGGCGAGCTCACCGTCCGGCGCGAGGAGCCGCCGTGGCAGAGCCAGGTCACCGTGCTGCTGGACACCCGGCGTGACGCGCACAGCCCCGGGCGGGGCGCCACGGAGACGTCCGGATCGTTCGAGTACGCCGTCTCCGCCGTCGCCTCGATCAGCCGGACGCTGATCCGGAGCCGGGTGGGCGTGCGCCTCATCGACGAGGTGGCCCGGGTGCTCGGTGAGTCCGAGATCGTCGGCAGCCCGTCCGACCACGCGATCATGGACGCCCTCGCCGACGTCGAGCCCGGCTCGACCCCCACGCTGCTGCCGGTGGCCAACCGGATCGGCGACCCGCTGGGAGCGCGTACGCGTGCCGAGAGCGGGTCCGTCGTGGCCGTGCTCGGCCGGCTGAGCCCGGGTGACAGCGCCGCCCTCGCCCAGGCCGCCGCCCGCAACGCCCGCTGCATGGCGCTGCTGATCGACGCCGACGCCTGGGCGACCGGCGCCGGCGCCCCGTCGGCGGCGACGCTTGCGGCCCGCAACGTCCTGCGTGACGCCGGCTGGGCGGTGACCGTCGCCGGGCCGCGCAGCCCGATCGACGCCGCCTGGCAGGAGCTCAATGCCGGGGTCCCGTCGCGGCTGCGCAGGTGGGTGGGATGAGCGCGCCCGCACTCGAGCGTCCGACCCGCCCGCCCGTCGGCGCCCCGCCGGCGCGTCCGTCGGGTCCCCCGGCCGGGCCACCACTGCTCACCGCCGTGCCGCTCACGCTGCTCGCGGCGCTCTGCACGTTCTTCACGTCGCTCTGCCTCGGCAGCCTGTTCGACGGGCTCGACTGGTGGCTGCCGCCGGTCGCCGGGGCGATCGCGCTCGCGGCCGTGGTCGGTGCCGTCGCCCGCCGGCTGTCGGCGCCCGCCCTGGTCATGCCGCTCGTCTACCTCGTCGCCGGCTGGTGCTACGTCATCCCGGTCGCCGCGTCGGGCACGGAGCCGGGCTCCAACATCTCGATCCTCCCGACCGGCGCGACGCTCAGCGGGCTCCGCGACCTCGTCGACTCCGCCGGCCAGGACATCCGCACGCTCACCGTGCCGGTGCCCGAGCGCCCGGGCTTCCTGTTCCTCACCGTCGCCGGCGTCTTCCTCATCGCCGCGCTCGTCGACGGCATCGCCGTCGGGCTCAAGCGGCCCGCCGCCGCCGGGCTGCCGCTGCTGGCCCTGCTCGCCGTACCCGCCGCGGTGGTCGAGCGCGGGGTCGGCCTGCTGCCCTTCAGCGCCGCCTGCATCTGCTTCATCGCGCTGCTGCTCGCCACCGGACGTCAGGAGCTCTTCGGCTGGGCCCGGGTGCCGGCCGCCGACTCCGGCGCGTTACGCCGCTCGGCCAACGCCACCGGACGCCGGATCGGCCTCCTCGCCCTCGCCATCGCCGTCCTGGTGCCGGTGGCCATCCCCCGCTACACCGGCTTCGCGCGCACGCACGGCGGAGGCGCCGCGTCCGCGACGGTCATCGAGCCGGTCGTCACGCTGACCCAGCAGCTGCACAGCGAGAGCGAGGTGCGCCTGCTGACGGTCCGCACCACACAGCCGGACTACCTGCGGCTGACCTCGCTGCAGAACTTCGACGGCAAGACCTTCACCCTCGGGCGGCTGTCCGCCGACAGCGACGCCAAGGTCTCGCGAGGCCTGCCGACCGTTCAGGCGATCAGCCCGGAGACGACCCAGGCGCAGATCGAGGTGTCGTCGCAGTTCCACCAGCGCTACCTGCCGCTCGCTTACCAGCCGAGCAAGGTGACGATCGACGGCGACTGGCGGCTCTCCCCGCAGACGTTCACCGTCTTCTCGTCGCAGACCGACACCGCCGGCAAGGAGTACACGGTCACGTCCGAGGTGGCCAAGCCGACGGTCGACGAGCTGCGGGCGCGGTCGGCCGATGCGGCGTCGCTGCCGTCGGCCATCGAGCCCAACGTCGAGCTGCCGGACGACATCGACCCCGGCGTACGCGCCCTCGCCCAGAGCCTGACCGCCAACCTGTCGACCGAGTACGACAAGGCGCTTGCGATCCAGGACCTGCTCCGCAGCTCGGAGTACACCTACGACCTCAACGGCGCGCCGACCGGCGACAACGCACTCGCCGACTTCCTGTTGCGCAGCAAGACCGGCTACTGCGAGCAGTTCGCGGGGGCGATGGTCGTGCTCGCCCGGATCGCCGGCATCCCGGCCCGGGTCGCCATCGGCTTCACCCCCGGCCGGCTGATCTCGGACGACACGTACGGCGTCACGAACAAGGACGCCCACTCCTGGCCGGAGCTGTGGTTCCCGCAGGCCGGATGGGTGCGCTTCGAGCCGACCCCGCGCGACGACCAGACCCAGCCGCCCGCGTACGCCGACCAGTCACCGGCCTCCCAGCCCTCGTCGACGCCGAGCGCCGTCGCCCCGAACGACACGCAGCCGAAGGCCACCGACAGCCCCCAGCCGACGGCGAGTGCCGCACCGAGCGCCGCGCCCGCGGCAGACGCCGGTGGCAGCGGCGGCAGTGGTGGCGGCGGCACGCTGGCCGTCGTGGGCTGGACGGTGCTCGGGCTCGCTGCCGCGGCTCTGCTGCTCCTGCCCGCCGCCGCCCGCCGTCAGCGCCGCGGTCGCCGGCTGCGGGCCGGACCGGGAGCGGCGCACCAGCGCTGGGACGAGGCCCTCGACACCGCCCGCGACCTGGGGCTGATGTCACCGTCGACGCTGTCGCCGCGCCGGCTCGTCTCGCGTTGGAGTACGGCGACCGACGGCAGCCGTGCGTTGCCCGACGTCACGTCGCGGGTGCTGCAACGCCTGGCGGCCGATGAGGAGCTCGCCCGTTACGCACCGCCCGACGCCCCGGCATCCGCCGCGGACCGCCATACCCCACCCGTCTCCGAGGCCGAGCTGCGAACCGCGTTCCAGGCGTGGATCCGGTCGAGCGGCACCGTCGCGCGCTGGAGTGCGTTGTTGGCGCCCCGCTCGTTGTTCGACGGGATGCGCGCCCGGCTCGTCGAGCCCACCCAACGACTGGTCGGCACGCCCGCGGCCCGGCTGACGGAGGCGATGCGACGCAGGCTCGGCCGGCCTCTGGCCTGGGTGGCTGGCCGCCGGAGCTGAGCATCCGGGCCGTGCAGTGCCATGCCGTGCAGTGACACTGTGACGCGTGGCCCGGGCGACGGCTGGCGGTGTCACAGCTCAGGGTGTACGGCGGACGGTGCGTCCGTCCGTCCAGTGACACCGCTACGCGTGGCCCCGGCGACGGCTGGCGGTGTCGCAGCGACGCGCGAAGGTGGCCACGCCGCCCATGAGCGCGTGTACGACCGCCCGCACTGAGCCGAGCGGTCGTGCTGAAGGGGTGGAGCAGGGTGCGCGGGGCCTAGCGCTCGCGGTCTTCCCAGCGACGCTGCCAACGCTCCTGCGCCCGCTCGGACACGGAGCGGCGCTGCTTGCTCTTGCCGACGCGGTTGCCCCGCGGGGTGCGGGCATCAGGATCGGGGCGTCCACCGAGCCGACGGAGGTCACTCGATCCGCGCAGGGCGGCGAGCAGCATCACGACGAAGCCGACGAGCCCCAGGGCGATGCTGGCCGCACCCGAGTTGATGACGACAGCGGCGACCAGGACACCGAGGCCCAGGACGAAGAGTGCTGTCGAGCGCCACAGCCGGCGAACCGCGTACGTACGCGGGTTGATCGAGCGGACCGTACTGACCAATTTGGGGTCATCGGCGTAGAGCTCACGCTCGATCTGCTCGAGCAGACGCTGCTCATGCTCTGAGAGCGGCATCCGCGCTCCTCCCACGCCAAATCCTCGGCCCGAATGGGCGTCTGTCCCAGGATAGAACCTCGACAGAGACGACGGTAGTCACAAGCCGCAGACAGGGCGACAACTTCCCGACAAGCGACCCGGATCGCACGTTTCCACCGCGGGGTCGGATGACCCCTGCGCTGTATCGGCACCGGCCTGCCGGACGCGAGGGCGGCAGCGGACCCGTCATCGCCGCACCGGACGGGAACGCCCCGGCGGATCGACGAGCGTGGCCGGCTGGACGGAGCCCGAGCCGAACCGTGCCGCCGCCTGGTCGACCGCCCGGTCGGCCTCCCGCCAGCCGGATTCCCGGTCTCCCATCATCAGCTGCCGGGTCGCCTTGCCCGACGGGGTCAGGCTCTCGGCGCGGATGCCGACCAGCCGGAGCCGGGCGCGCTGCAGGCCGAGCTTGCGGAAGAGCTCGCGTCCGATCTCGTAGATCTCCTGGCCGCTGTCGGTAACCTGAGGCAGGGTCCGGGAGCGGGTGAGGGTGGTGAAGTCGGAGAACCGCACCTTCAACGTGATCGTGCGGGCCGCGTAACCCTGCTCGCGGAGCCGCGCGGCGGTGCGCTCGGCCAGCCGGAGCACCTCCCGCAGCACCACCTCGGGATCGTCGATGTCGCGGGAGAACGTCTCCTCGTGCCCGATGCTCTTGTCGGGCTCGCTCGCGATGACCTGGCGGTCGTCGCGCCCCCAGGACAGAGCCGAGAGGTGCGCACCTGCAGCCGGGCCGAGCGCGCGCTGCAGGGTCTCGACCGACACCTGCGCGAGGTCACCGACGGTGCGCAGCCCGAGCCGGTTGAGCACCGCCCCGGTCTTCTCCCCCACTCCCCACAACGCTTCGACCGGCAGCGGATGCAGGAAGGCCACGATCTGCGCCGCCGGCACCACCAGCAGTCCGTCCGGCTTGCCGTGCGCCGACGCCAGCTTCGCCACGAACTTGCTCGGCGCCACCCCGACGGTGCACGGCAGCTCCTGCTCGTCCCAGATCCGGGCCCGGATCCAGGCGGCGATGTCACGCGGGCGGCCGAGCCGGCGGACCGCGCCGCGTACGTCGATGAAGGCCTCATCCAGCGACAGCGGCTCCACCAGAGGACTGACCGAGCGGAAGATCTCCATGATCCCGGCGGACGCTTCGGTGTAGTGGCTGAAGGTCGGCGGCAGCACGATCGCTGCCGGGCACAGCCGGCGGGCCCGCACCATCGGCATGGCGCTGCGCACCCCGTACGCCCGTGCCTCGTACGTCGCCGACAGCACGACGCCGCGGTTGCCGGCCCCGCCGACGATCACCGGCAGGCCCTGCAGCTCCGGCCGTGACCGCAGCTCGACGGACGCGTAGAACGCGTCCATGTCGACGTGCAGGATCGGGCAGCCGGTGTCGTCCGGAAGCTCCGGCTCACCGAACGGCTCGTCGAACGAGCTACGGCCGGTCACGGTGGACCCGACCCGGCCGGGCTGCACCCGGACAAATGCAGGCAGCCGCCCGCCTCAGGGCCTGGCGGCCAGCACGTGCAGGCGGGTGGCCATGGCCTGGTAGACCGGGAGCCGCGCGACGGTCTGCTCGAGTCGCTGGAGCACCTCCCGGGCGTGCGGCTCGACATCGAGGACGGCGCCGGGCACCAGGTCGGAGAAGACCCGATCGCCGTGGACGCCGAGCACCTGCATCCCCGCGCCTTCGACCAGCGCGATGAGCTCGTCGACGTCGAAGCGGCGATCCAACCGCCGCTCGGACGCACGCTGCTGCGACCGGTCGGCCAGCTGCTGTGCCAGGGCCGGCGTGCCGGCGAGCATGGCCTCGGCCGCGTCGAGCCGGCCCGCGAGGACACGGTTGAGCACCGCCGCCGACCGGTTGGCGGCGAGCAGGCTGAGCAGCCCTCCGGGCCGGAGCACCACGGCCATCGCCGTGACCCCGACCGCAGGGTCGTCGGCGACCTCGAGGACGTCATGGCAGAGCAGCACGTCGGCCTGCTCCGCGTCGATGGCGTCACCCAAGGTGTCGACATCGCCCTGCCGGGCGCTGACCAGTGCACCGACCCCGGCTTCAGCGGCGCGACGCTCCAGCGAGGCCAGCGAATCAGGGCTCGGGTCGACGACGACCACCCGGTGACCGAGCTCGGCCAGCGGGACGGCGAACCCACCCGTACCGCCGCCGACATCCACGATCTCCAGCGGCCGGCCACGAGTGACTCCCAGCTCACCGACCGCACGAGACAGGTCTTCCCACACGACGCTGCTGCGGGCAGCGGGCCAGGAGCTGGACGGACTCGTCTGACTGGGAGGCACAGCCGCCTTTCCGGACCGGTGGACGAATGTGACCGACGGCGCGCATCGGCTGCCACGAAGCGTAGCCGCCTCGCCTTTCGCATCGATCCGGCCCGGACCGTGTGGAGCGGTGCAGGAGAACGTTTCCGAGAAGCGGACCTGCTCATCCGCCCGAGCTTCCTGAGCTGGAATGCCAGAGCCGACGCGGCGCGCTCTTGGCATCGCCACCCGACGGTTTGATGTCGGCGTACGGCGACATCCGGAAACCGGTGGCGTACTGCTTGGCCCGCAGCACCGGCGGTGGGGCGATGACCGGACGGGTGGAGCGGCTCGCGGCGGCGCCCTGGACGGCCGACTCGGTGACGACGGGACGGTCGGCCATCAACCGCTCGACGGCCACCGGGCCACCGAGCTCCCACGCATCACGCAGTGCCGGCAGCTCCCAGCACCCGGTCGCCCGCAACGAGATCCCGCGCGGCCCGGTGCGCCGGACGAATCCGCGGACCACCAGCAGCCAGGAGTGGAAGACGGTGGACGCGTAACCGAGCTGGGCGTCCTCGAAGAAGGTCGCGTCGACCGGACCGGTGGCGTCGTCCAGGGTCACGAACACCACCCGGCGGCCGGAGCGGATCGGCGGGGTCTGGGTGGCCACCTTCACCCCGGCGACGAGCACCTCCTGCTTGCTGCGGCACTGCAGCAGGTCACGGGCCCGGGTGACGCCGAAGGCGGCCATGAACGGCTCGTAGAAGTCGACGACGTGGCGGGTGACGTCGAGACCGAGGACGTCGAGCTCGGCACGCACCAGCTCGGCGCCGGTGAGCTCGGGCAGGCCGGAGGCGCGTACCGCAGACGGGTCGTCACCCAGGTCGAGGGTGAGCTGGACCTGATCGGTGTTCGCCGGCACCGGCCGGGAGGCCCGCGACTGCCGGGCGGCCCGGGCCACCACGCCGTCGGGCCCGGGACTGCGCCACCGGTCGATCCCCTCGGGCAGCTCCGCCGACGGCAGGGCCGGCGTCTCCCCCGCCGCCGACCGGACCGCCGACCGTCCTGCCGGGTCGACCGCCGAGCGCGGGCGCCGGCCGGTGCGACCGCCCCGCGCCACCGCCCTGCTCCATTGGTCCAGCTCGGCCACCTGCAGGAGCAGGTCACGCCGGGTGATCCGGCCGCGCCGCCGCACCGGGGCCGCGAGCCCGATCCCGTACACCGAGTCGAAGCCCCCCGCGATGACGAGCCGCTCGACGATGGGCCGAGAGACCCCGGCCCGGTGCCAGAAGTCCGACAACGACCCGTAAGGGCGACCGGCCATGATCCCGGCGACCTCCGCGGCGTTGATCCCCTTGACCTCCGACAGCGCCATCCGGATGCCGTACGTGCGTGCGTCGGGCAGCCGCGGATCGTCCGGCGCCGCCCGGGACGGGGCGTCGAGCACGGCCGGCGGCGGCTCGGAGAAGGCACTGATCCGCTCGACCCGGTAGACGTCGTCGGACTGGTTGACGTCCAACCCGAGGATCGCGATGCCGAAGTGACGGGCGTCGTCGAGGATCAGCCGCTTCGGATACATCCCGGGGTCATGGGTGAGCACACCGGCGAGGAACGCGGCCGGGTGATGCGCCTTCAGCCAGGCCGACTGGTAGGTCGGGAGGGCGAAGGCGGCAGCGTGGGCCTTGCAGAACCCGAACGACCCGAAGGCCTTCAGCACCTCCCACACCCGCTCGACGACGGCGAGGTCGTATCCCCGCGCCAGGGCGGCGGGCACGAAGGCGGCCCGCACCTCCGGCTGGAACTGCGGATCACCGAGCCCGCGCCGGGCCTCGTCGGCCTCGGCGAGCGAGACCCCCGTCATCGTGTGGACGATCTGCAGCACCTGCTCGTGGAAGACCACGACCCCACCGGTCTCGCTCAGGCAGTACGCCAGATCGGGATGGATGTACTCGACGTCGCGCCACCCCTGCCGGGCCTCCAGGAAGGGGGTGATCATGTCGCTCTTCACCGGCCCGGGCCGGAACAGCGAGATGTCGATGATGATGTCGTCGAAGGTCTCGGGTGCGAACTTGCCGATCAGCTCGCGCTGGCCGGGCGACTCGATCTGGAAGCAGCCCAGCGTGCGGGTGGACTGCACCAGCGCGAACGTCTTGGGGTCGGCCCGATCGATCTCGTCGATGTCGACCGTCTCGTCGTCGACCCGCTCCACCTCGGCGATGGCGTGCGAGATCGCCGACTGCATCCGGATCCCAAGCAGGTCGAGCTTGAGCAGACCCAGGTCCTCGACGTCGTCCTTGTCGAACTGGCTCATCGGGAAGCCGAGGTAGCTCGCCTCGACCGGGGTGCGCTCGAGCAGGGTGGTGTCGGACAGCAGCACCCCGCAGGGATGCAGGGCGATGTGACGCGGCAGACCGTCCAGCCGCTCGACGAGCTTGAGCATGAGGTCGAGCCGCTCGGGTGACAGCCCGCTGCTGCGCAGCTCCGGCAGGTCACGCATCGCCGCCCGCACCTGGCTCGCCCGGATGTGCGGGAACGCCTTGGCGACGGCGTCGATCTCCCCGGGGGGCAGCCCGAGCGCCCCGCCGACGTCACGGATGGCGTGCCGGGCGCGGTAGGTGTCCATCATCGCGACGCAGGCGCACCGCTCACCGCCGTAGCGGGCCAGGACCTGCTCGTACACCTCGGTGCGCCGGGCCGACTCGACGTCGATGTCGACGTCCGGCAGCTGATGCCGCAGCGGGGAGAGGAACCGCTCCATGAGCAGGCCGTAACGCATCGGGTCGACGTCGGAGACGCCGGTGAGGTAGGTGACGAGGCTGCCGGCTCCCGACCCGCGGGCCGCGCACCGCACGCCCATCCCCCGGATGAGGTCGACGACGTCGGCGACGGTGAGGAAGTAGCTCGGGTAACCGAGCGTGCGGATGATGTCGAGCTCCTGCTCGAGTCGGTTGCTCACGTCGACGGTGAAGGACATCCCCCGGCGCTGCAGCCCCGCCTCGCAGCGGGCGCGCAGGATGGCGTCGGCATCGTGGGTGCCACCGCCCGCGCCACCGACGATCTCCAACTCCGGGAAATGGACCTCGCCGATCCCCAGGTCGGCCTTGGGATCCAGGGCGCACCGCTCGGCGATCTGCCGGGTACGGATGATCAAGCCGCGCCCGCCGTCGGTGAGCCCGGCGGCATCCGCCACCTCCTGCGCGATCTCGGCCATCTCCTTGCCGGCCTTCAGGTAACCGTCGGCGTTGACCCGGCCGACATGACGGGTGTCGAGGGCCACCAGCAGCCGCGCCGCGTCCAGCACGTCGGCGACCGGAGCGTCGCTGCGGTCGGCATAACGCACCGCATTGGTGAGCACCGGAGGGATGCCGGCGGACGCCGCGAAGGCGGCCCACCGGGCAGCGCGGGCGAGCTCGCCCCGCCCGCGATGGTGGACGACCTCGATCTGCAGCTCACCGGCCTCCGGGAGCGCCGACCGCCAGCGCTCCAGATGGGCCCGGGCCAACGCCTCGCGTCGCCCCGCCACCGCGCGGCCGGGCTCCGACTGCGGACCGAGCAGCACGATCAGCGCGCCACCACCCTCACGCGCCAGCCGGGCGTGCTCGGCGATCAGGCCCAGACTGCTGATCGGGGTGCCCCGCTCACCGGCGAGATGGGTGGCTGTCACGAGCCGGCACAGGGCTCCCCAGCCGGCGCGGCCCGACGCGAGCACCGTGACGCGCGGCAGACCCGGGTCGACGAAGGCGCCGCCCCGGGCCGGGCCGGGCGGGCGCGGGCCACTCGCCCCCGGCAGGCCGGGCCGACCGGACCGGGACGATCCGCCGTCGAGATCCACCGGGGCGACGGCCAGATCGGTGCCGAGGACCGGCCGGATGCCCTCGCGCTGGCACGCCTTGGCGAACCGGACGGCGCCGTAGACCCCGTCGCGATCGGTGAGGGCGAGCGTGTCCATGTCGTGCTCGGCGGCGCGGGCCACGAGCAGCTGCGGGTGCGATGCACCGTGGCGCAGCGAGTAGCCGGATGCCACGTGCAGATGGACGAACGGGTCGGGCATGACACCACCGGGAGGCCTCGTCGGAGCGGACGGTCACGAACAGGAGCAGGAGCGAACCGGAGCCGAGGGGACGAGCGCGCCGAAGCGCCGTTCAGGCCGACCGGAGCGATCGCTCAGGTGGAGCGCACACCGGACGGAGCCGAGGACGCGTCGTCCAATCCCAGCGACGGCTGCTGGGCGAGCCCCAGCAGACCCAGGACCACCAGCAGGAAATGCTCGGCGTCACGGATCAGGTCATCGGCCTCACGCCGGCTGACGACCGGCCGGCCCGCCTCGGCCGCCGCGCGCTTGGAGGCACCGGCCGCGAAGAACGCGGACCACTCGTTGAGCTCCGGCGCCACCTCGGTCAGCAGCCGCCAGGCACTCACGGGCCGCCCACGGCGACTGTGCGGCCGGGTGCGCGCAGCGAGCACGGCTGCCGCAGCTCTCAGAGCCGCCAGATGGGCGAGGGCGTAACGCTCACCCGCCACCTGCGCGCCCTCGGCGTCAGCCAGACCCTGCCGGGCCGCGGTGAGCAGGCCACCGACCGCACGGGGTAGCACCCGCGGGTCGAGAACGCCTGCCGCGCCCCCTGCAGAGCCTGCTGTCGTGCGCTCGTCGAGCATTGCTGTCACGGCCATCAGTCGTGCACCTCCATCAGCTGCCATCCACCGCGTGACCAGTCGAAACACAGGTCGTAGACCCCCGGGGAGGCGGAGCGGCCCGCCGCTGCCTCGACCCGCCAGAACTCGCGCTCACCGTCGTCGATGGAGATCGGCCCTACCGACGCACCGACATCGGGTGCCGGCTCCCCCCAGGCGCGCTGCGCCCACTTCGGGGATGCCGGGATGGGTGCGAGCACCAGGTCGGCATCCGCACCCTGCATCTGTGCAGCCGCAGGGCCGGCCCGGCCGGCCATCGCTGGAGCCGGGCCGCCGGAGGCCGGCGCGTCGCTCCCGGTGGTCAGGGCCAGCGCAGCGCCGGACGCCCACCAGGCGCCCGCCTCGAACCAGTGCTCGAGCACCTCACGGACGACGTACAGCCGGGAGTGCCACAGGAACTGCTCCGGTGCCTCGTCGCGGCGCCGGACCTCGATCTCGTCGGCGTGCCGTCTCCCCATCATCGTCTCCCCACCCGCAGCCGGACATTCGAAAATCAAGGCGCGTCGGGGGAAGGCGACGGACCGGTGAGTGATGTCGCTTCCCCACGACACCACTCACCGGCGAGCCCGCTCAGCCGCGTAACCTGGCCGGATACGCGGTTGAGCTGACCTGACGAACGTATGTTCGATGGCGTTCGGAAGTCAAGCCTTCAGCCGGCCGAGTGTGGAAAAGTGTTCGAACGAAGATCGACGCCGCGGGCACGACAAACAGCCCTGTACGGCGACACAGCCGCCGTACAGGGCTCGCAGGACCAGCAGTCCCCGGAGCTACGAGTCGGGCACCCCGAGGCGCACGACGAAGCGCCGGTTGCACGAGTGGCACCACCAGCCGCCGCGCTCACCGACCGGCTCGAGGTCCTCCTCGCCGCAATACGGGCAGTAGAACGCGACGGCCCGCTCCCCGGCGGACGGCGCGGCGGAAGACCCGGACGCGCCCGGGGCCGGGTCGCCCGGCGAAGCACTTGCGGTCATGACCGGCGCCTCACTGCAGGACGGACTCGTCCGCCCGTCGCACCCACGAGGCGAACGACTCGTTGTCGGAACGGCCGGACTCGTACGTACGCAGGATGCGCTCGACGAAGTCGGGAAGCTCCGCCGCGGTGACCTTGAGCCCGCGCACCTTGCGGCCGAGCGCCGCCTCGACGCCGAGCGAGCCACCCAGATGGATCTGGAAGCCCTCCTCGCCGTCGATGAGCGAGCCCTTGAGCCCGATGTCGGCGACCTGGAAGCGGGCGCACGCGTTGGGGCATCCGTTGATGTTGATGCCGATGGGCTCGTCGAAGTCCGGGAGCCGCTGCTCGAGCTCGGCGATGAGGGTGCCGGCGGTCGACTTCGTCTCGACGATCGCCAGCTTGCAGAACTCCAGGCCGGTGCAGGCCATGGTGGAGCGGCGGAAGGTGGACGGGAAGACCGGCAGGCCCAGCTTGTCCAGCTCGCCCACCAGCGCGTCGACCGACTCCTGGGGCACCCCGACGATGAGCATCTTCTGCTCGGTGGTGGTGCGCAGCTCGGCCTTGCCGTAGCGCTCGGCGAGGTCGGCCAGCTGGGTGAGCAGCGGACCCGACAACCGGCCCGCGACCGGCGCGAAGCCGACCGCGAAGGTGCCGTCACGCAGGGGCGTCACACCGACGTGGTCGCGCCGCTTGGCGCGCGGCTGCTCCGGAGCCGGCCCGTCGGGCAGCGCGTAGCCGAGGTACTCGTCCTGCAGCACCTGGCGGAACTTCTCCGGGCCCCAGTCGGACACCAGGAACTTCAGCCGGGCCCGGGTGCGCGACTTGCGGTACCCGTAGTCGCGGAAGATCGAGATGACCCCGGCCCAGACGTCGGAGACCTGCTCCTCGGTGACGAAGACCCCGACCCGGACCGCGAGCTTGGGGTTGGTCGACAGGCCGCCGCCGACCCACAGGTCGAAGCCCGGGGTGCCGTCCGGACCGAGCACGCCGACGAACGACACGTCGTTGATCTCGTGGACGGTGCAGTGGTCGGGGCAGCCCGAGATGGCGGTCTTGAACTTGCGGGGCAGGTTCGAGAACTCCTTGGAGCCGACGTACTTCGACACCACGTCATGGATCACGGGGGTGCCGTCGAGGATCTCGTTGGCGTCGTCACCGGCGATGGGGCAGCCCAGGATGATGCGCGGGGTGTCGCCGCAGGCCTCGGTGGTGGACAGGCCGACGCCCTCGAGCCGCTCCCAGATGGCCGGCATGTCCTCGACACGGATCCAGTGCAGCTGCACGTTCTGCCGGTCGGTGACGTCAGCGGTCTCGCGGCCGTAGGTGGTGCTGATCTCGCCGATCGCCCGCAGCTGCTCGGAGGTGAGCCGGCCGCCGTCGATGCGCACGCGGAGCATGAAGTACTTGTCGTCGAGCTCGGCCGGCTCGAGCGAGCCGGTGAGGCCGCCGCCGATGCCGGGCTTGCGCTGGGTGTAGAGCCCCCACCAGCGCATCCGGCCGCGAAGGTCGTTGGGGTCGATCGCGTCGAAGCCCTGCTCGGCGTAGACCGTCTCGATCCGCTGCCGGACGTTGAGCCCGTCGTCCTCGAGCTTGAAGCGCTCGTTGGGGGTGAGCGGCTCACGCTCGCCCAAGGCCCACTGGCCCATGCCGCCCTTGGCTGCCTTCGCCGCCTTGGTCGCAGCCGGGGCCGGCGCGACAGGCACGGCCTCGGAGGCATCCGTCGGGCCGGATCCGCTGATCGTCTCTCCCACTGCGTCTTCTTCCGTGTTCTCGTCCGACGAGCGACCCGCGACGGCCTTCACCACAGCGGTGGCGGCGCCGGGCGCCGCCTTGACCACAGCTGTCGCCGCGCCGGTCACCGCTGACACGGCTGCCGACGTGACCGCGGCACCGGTCTGTGCCACACCCGTGACGGCCCCGACCGTCTTCCC
This sequence comes from Frankiaceae bacterium, assembly GCA_965199805.1. Taxonomy (GTDB): domain Bacteria; phylum Actinomycetota; class Actinomycetes; order Frankiales; family Frankiaceae; genus DATAZK01. The sequence continues at coordinate 879,742 of CBDATO010000003.1, forward strand.
TACGACGGCCCGCGCCAGTGCGGCGCCGGGCAGGGACTCGCCGGCCTGCGCCGACTGCTCGTCACCCGAAGGGACGGCGGAGCGGCCGGACGGCTCAGAGCCGGACATGGGCACGTTCTCCTTCTTCAACGGGGAGTGACTGCAGCCCGGGATCTGCCACGGATCGGCCTCACGTCAGGCGCGAGACACACGCTGCTGTCACCGGCAAGTCTGTCACATGGTGCCGTTGAGGGACGGCGTCGCGAACGGGTTGTGAAGTGAATCAATGGACAAAAACGCGGGCTGACCTGCACATTTTGCTCAGGGGCCCCGGGAACAGAACGGGGTCGCCGGTTGTAGTCTTCCTACGTGCCTTACATGCTCGTGTCCCGGCTGCACATCGACCTGCAGCGGGTCTCGAGCGCGGTCTGTTCGTAGCGGTTTCCCCGCCGCACCGCTCCCGGTGCGCGTGATGTCCGCCGCCCATGACCGCTTCGAAGGACTGCCGTGACCTGCCTTGACCTGACCACCTTGTCCCCCCGCGAGCTCGCCGAGCGCGCCGGGCAGGAGCTCGAGGGCGCCCCGCCGCTCGAGGTCCTGCGCTGGGCGGTCGACCGCTTCAGCCCCCGCTTCGCCGTCACGGCGTCCATGCAGGACACCGTGCTGCTGCACATGATCTCCCAGGTCGACCCGAGCGTCCCGGTCGTCTTCCTCGACACCGGCTACCACTTCCCGGAGACGATCGGCACGGCCGACGCCTCCGAGGCGGTCTACGGGCTCAACCTGCTGCGCATCCGGCCCAAGCTCTCCGTCGAGGAGCAGGACGCGGCCTTCGGGCCCCGCCTCTTCGAGCGTGACCCCGACGCCTGCTGCCGCATGCGCAAGGTGCGCCCCCTCGAGGAGGCCACCCGCGGCTACGACGCCTGGGCCTCCGGACTGCGCCGCGACGAGGCCGCGAGCCGCGCCGACGCCCGGCTCATCGAGTGGGACGAGCGCAAGGGCAAGGTCAAGGTCAACCCGCTGGTCGCCTGGTCCGACGAGCAGATCGACCGTTACATCGCCGCCAACGGCGTGCTGGTCAACCCCCTGTTGTCCGAGGGTTACGGCAGCGTCGGTTGCGCCCCCTGCACGCGCAAGGGCGCCGGCCGGAGCGGCCGCTGGGCCGGGCAGAACAAGGTGGAGTGCGGGCTGCACGTCTGAGCCGCACCGGGGGGGTACGGCACACACCGTGACCCCTCCCCTGCTGCTCGTCGCCCACGGCAGCCGTGATCCCGCGACGGCACCGGCGCTCGAGGCGCTGACCGCCGCCGTGTCCGCTCTGCTGCCGGACACCGCCGTGCAGCTGGCCTGGATCGAGTTCGGCGCGCCGCTCGTCTCCGCCCTGCAGCCCTTCGACCGGCACGAGGACGTACGCCCGATCGTCGTCCCCTTGCTGCTCGCGCACGGCATGCACCTGGAGCAGGACATGCCGGCCGAGGCCGACGTGACACCGCCGCTCGGGCCCGACCCGCAGCTCACAGCCGTCCTGCTGGACCAGGTCGCGCAGGCCGGGATCGCCGCCGGGTGTCCCCTGGTGCTGGCGGCCACCGGCTCGAAGCACACGCAGGGGCGCACCGACGTCGAGCAGCAGGCGCGCTGGCTCGAAGGGGCGTGGGGAGCTCCCGTAAGCGCGGCCTTCGTCACCTCGTCGCCCTCCATCGCCGACGCCACCGCCGAGCTCACCGCCGCGACGGGCACGCCGCCGGCCGTCGTCGGCTACTTCCTCGCTCCGGGCCGGCTGCCGACGGCCTCGGGTGCGGTCACGTCGCCGCTGTCGTCGCACCCGGGGGTCGCCGACCTGGTGGCCGACCGCTACCGCCGGCACCCGACCGGGCGTCACCCGATCGACCGGTCGACCGGTCGACAGGTCTAACCCGACCGGAGGCATCCGGGCTGGGCTGGTCGGCGTAACCCGGATGGGCCTGTAGACGCAATCGCGCGCTGCCGAAACACGGGATGTGGCAGGCATCGAGACCATCATCCGCCCGGCGGCCGTCCTGGCCGAACGGGCTGCTCAGCTCATCGTCGAGGCGCTGCGACACCAGGACGTGAGCCGCGGCGGGGTGTGGCACACGACGCCCACCCTGTGGCAGCGCTACGACCGGCCGTGGAACGGGCCGCTCGGCAGCGCCGGCAGCGCCCAGCTCCTCGGGTCGATCGCCGTCGTCTACGGCACGCCGACCCGGGCGAGCATCACCGTCTACCGGGCGTCCGTCACCTGCGACGCGCTGGACACCGGCTGGACCACCGACGGCCTCTGCGACGAGGCCTTCGGCTACGCCGGCCTGACGCTGGCCAGCTGCCCGCGGGCCATGCTGTCGGCTCCGCCCGCGCGCGACCCGTTCAAGCGGACGTCAGGCGTACGCCGGGTCTGACACCAGCGATCAGAAGGCAGCGCTAGCACCCCGTTGCCGCCAGACTGGGACCCGTGTCCCCCGCACCCGGCGAGCCCGCGAGGCTCGACTGCCTGGGTGCAGCCGTCGTCGCGGCGGCACCGCCCCTGGTGACGTTGCACCTGTGGGGACTGCCTGCCACGGCCGTCCCCTGGGCGCTCACGCGCATGGCGGCCGAGCGCTTCGGCGGCACGCGTCCGGACGGGATGCGCTTCGCCCGCTGGCTCGGCACCGGACACGGGCGCACCTTCACCCCCCGCGACGCCGACCTCCGGCACTGGGCGCTCGTCACGAGCTGGGACTCCGCCGGCGCCGCCGACGCCTTCGAAGCGCACGCCACGTTCCGTAGCTGGGAGCGCCGGGCCGCCGAACGGTGGACCGTACGGCTGCGCCCGCTGAGCAGCACCGGCCGCTGGGGAGGCGCCGCACCGTTCGGTCCGGAGCACGAGCAGGCCCGGCCCGACACCGGCCGGCCCGTCGCGGTCCTCACCCGGGCCCGCATCGCCCGGCGCCGGCTCGGCGCGTTCTGGCGGTCCGTACCCCCGGTCGCCGACCGGCTGCTCGTGGCGCCCGGCCTGCGCTTCGCGCGCGGGATCGGGGAGACGCCGATCGGGCTGCAGGCCACCTTCACGGTGTGGGACGACCTGGCCGCGGCACATGCCTTCGCCTACCGCACCCCCGAGCACCGCGCCGCGCTGGTGCGGACCCGGGCCGAGGGCTGGTTCACCGAGCAGCTCTTCGCCCGCTTCGAGGTGATCGACGCGGTAGGCACGGTCGACGGGCGCGACCCGCTGGCCGCGGCAGACCTGCATCGGACACCGGGTGATTCCAGCTCAGAATGGGGAGACCGCCGCACGTGACGATCGACGCGTCCGGCCCGCGCCCGACAACCGGCATCCGGTTGGAGGAGTGGTCCGTGGAGACGACATCGGCCCGGCTGGCCGAGGTGATGCACGTCTACCGGCGGGCGTTCCTCGACGTGCACGAGGCCAACCCGTCACGTGCCGAGTGGGAGCGCACGGCGCACGCGCGTACCCACCTGTCGCGTCCGGGCCTGCGCACGGTGGTCGCCATCGACGAGCAGGCGTCCGACGTGCCCGTCGTGGGGATCGGCTACGGCCAGCCCGGGGCGACCGGTCAGTGGTGGCACGACGTGGTGGTGTCGGCGGTGACCGACAAGCACGGCCCCGAGGCCGCCTCCGACTGGCTCGATGCCTGCTTCGAGGTCGTCGAGCTGCACGTCCTGCCCGAGTACCAGGGCCGCAAGGTCGGCCGTGACGTGCTGCGAACCCTGCTCACGGGCACCGGCATGCGTACGGCGGCGCTGTCGGCGCTCGAGCCGGACGGCAGCCGCGCCCGCCATCTCTACACCGCCGAGGGGTTCATCCCGTTGCTGTCGGACTTCCGCTTCCCGGGTGGGCCCACCCGCTACGCCGTGCTGGCCAGACGGCTGACCGCGTGACGGTCCTGCACGCGGACGGTCCCGACGCGGTGGTCATCGGCGCGGGACACAACGGGCTCGTCACGGCCTGCTACCTGGCCCGGGCCGGCCTCGACGTCGAGGTGATCGAGCGCGACACCGTCGTCGGCGGCGCGGTGTCGACGGTCGAGCGCTTCCCCGGACACCTCGTCGACCGCGGCTCCAGCCTGCACGTGATGGTGCGCTGGACCGGCATCGTCGAGGAGCTGGAGCTGCACCGCTTCGGGCTGCGCTACCTCGACTGCGACCCGTGGGGCTTCCTGCCCCTGGCCGGTGCGCCCGGCGGCGGCATCACGTTCCGGTCCGACCTCGAGGCGACCTGCGACTCGATCGGCGAGGTCTGCGGAGCCGCCGAGGCCCGTGCCTACCGCGGCTTCGTCACCGACTGGGCGGCGCGTACGCGCCCGATGATGGACGCCTTCAGCGGTCCCGCCACCCCCGGCCGGCTCGGCAAGGCGATGTGGGCCGCCGGCAAGCACCTGCAGGCCTCCGGCATGGAGACCAGCCGGCAGTTCCTGTCGAGCGGCGACGCGGTGCTCGAGGAGACGTTCTCCGACGAGCGGCTGCGGGCGGCGCTCGCCTGGATGGGCGCCCAGTCCGGGCCGCCGATGTCGGAGCCGGGCACGGCCGGCCACCTCGGCTGGAGCGCCCTGCTGCACGAGCGCCCGCCGGGGCGTCCGGTCGGCGGCTCGGGAGCGCTCAGCGCCGCCCTCGCCGCGCGGCTGCAGTCCGACGGCGGCCGGGTCAGCCTCGGCGACGGCGTCGAGCGGATCGAGCTCGGCTCGGATGGCGTACGCACGGTGGTGACCGCCGGTGGCCGGGTGCTGCGCCCACGGGTGGTCGTGGCGGCCTGCCACGTGCTCACCGCCCTCGACCTGGCCCGCGACGGGCTGCCGGCCGGTCTGCACGGCCGTGCCCACCGGGCAGTGCGGGTCGGCAACGGCATCGGCGTCGCGCTGCGGCTCGCCACCACGGCCCTGCCGTCGTACCCGGACGCCCCCGCCGACGTGCACTTCGGGCTCGGGCTGCTCGCCGAGGACCGCTCGGTGCTCGAGACGGCGTACGGCAGCTACCTGGCCCGGCGGCCACCCGCGGAGCCGCCCGCCCTGGTCATGGGCTTCTCGGCGCTGGACCCGTCGATCGCGCCGCCGGGCAAGCACACCGTCTCGATCTGGGGGCAGTGGTACCCGTACGAGCTCGCGTCCGGCGATTGGGAGGGCCTGCGCGAGCAGGTCACGGCCCAGCTGCTCGCCCGGGTCGACCGGGTCGCCCCCGGCTTCTCGGGCACTGTGACCGACACGTTCCTGCAGACCCCGCCCGACCTCGAGCGCGAGCTCGGGCTGCGCCGCGGCAACGTGATGCACGTCGAGATGAGCCTGCCCAGCATGTTCGGCTGGCGTCCGCTGCCCGAGCTGGCCGGCTACCGCACGCCGGTGACCGGCCTCTACCTCGCCGGCGCCTCGACGCACCCCGGCGGCGGCGTCTTCGGGGCCAGCGGCCGGTCGGCCGCCCGGGTCGTGCTGGACGACCTCGCGCCCGCCGGGTGGGACGCCAGGGGCGTACGCAAGCGGCTCGCCGGGCTGCCGTCGACGTGGCGCGGGAAGTAGGGGTCGCCGCGGTGCCCCCGTACGCTCGCCGGGTGGTGGGAACGGCCGTCCTGCGCGACCGCTCGTACTCCGCCGACCGGCCCAGGCCGGTCCTCGTGCCCGTCGTGCTGTTCGCCGTGACGGTGCTGCTGCAGATCCTCTACCCCCTGACCGGAGGCGGCTTCCGTGACGGCCTGACCGTCACCACGGTGCTGGTGTGGGCGGCCACGTCGCTGTCGCATGCGGCCCTCACCCGCGGCATCGCCTTCGCGGCCGGCCTCTTCCTGATCAGCGGCGGCCTCGGGCTGGCGGCCGAGATCGTCGGCACCGCGACCGGGGTGCCGTTCGGCGACTACGCCTACCTCGACGGCCTCGGCCCGAAGTGGGCGCACGTGCCGCTCGTCATCCCGCTGGCCTGGGTGATGATGGCGTACCCCGCACTGCTGGTGGGCCGGCTGCTGGGTCGGCCGGTGATCGGCGGCGCCGTCGCGTTGGCGTCGTGGGACCTGTTCCTCGACCCGCAGATGGTGATGGCCGGGCACTGGCACTTCCTCGGCGGCGGGCCACGCCTGCACGGCATCCCGCTCACCAACACGGCCGGCTGGCTGCTCGTCGCGCTGCTGATCATGGCGGCGCTGCAGCTGCTGCCCACCGGCCCGGCAGATGCCGACGACCGGCTGCCGTACGCGCTCTACCTCTGGACCTACGCCTCGTCGGTGCTGGCCGCGGCCGTGTTCTTCTCCCGTCCCGGAGTGGCCCTCGTCGGCGCCATCGGCATGGGGGTGCCGGCGATCGCGCTCGTCCGACGGCTGGGCCTTCACGAACGGCTGCGCAAGGGCGCGCCGCGGCGCCGCCGGTCCGCGGCGTGAGGCGTACCCGGACGGCGATCCGCGTCCTGGCGGTCGGCCTCGCGGCCCACTCCGCGGTCAACGCCCGGCTGCTGCGCCGCCCCCCTGCCGCCGACGAGTCGACCCTCGCGGGTGAGTGGATCAGCGTCCTCGTCCCGGCCCGCGACGAAGCGCACCGCTTGCTGCCGCTGCTGCGTTCGCTGACCAGCCAGTACGGGCTGGATGCCGCCGCCGGCGTGGAGTTCCTGCTGCTGGACGACGGGTCGACCGACGACACCCCGCGGATCGCCGCCGCCGTCGCCGGCCACGAGCCGCGGCTGCGGGTGATCATCGGTACGCCCCCGCCGGCCGGCTACCTCGGCAAGCCGTGGGCGTGTGCCCAGCTCGCCGCGGAGGCCGACGCCCGCGCCAGCGTGCTAATCTTCCTCGACGCCGACGTGAGGATCGCACCGCAGGCCGTCACCCGCAGCGTGACGCTGCTGCGCACGGCCGGCCTCGACGTGATCAGCCCATATCCGCGCCAGCTCGCGCAGACCCCGGCCGAGCGGCTGGTGCAGCCGCTGCTGCAGTGGTCGTGGCTGACCAGCGTGCCGCTGCGGCGCGCCGAACGCTCCCGGCACCCGTCGCTCGCGCTCGCCAACGGGCAGTTCCTCGTCGTCGACGCCCGGCGCTACCGCGCGGCCGGCGGGCACGCGGCCGCCGGCGTACGCGGCGCCGTGCTCGACGACCTCGCCCTCGCCCGCCGGCTGCGCGCGACCGGCGCCCGCGGCGGCATGGTCGACGGCACCGAGCTCGCCACCTGCCGGATGTACGAGAGCTGGCCGCAGGTCCGCGACGGCTACGCCAAATCGCTCTGGGCGGCCGGCGGGGGCAAGCCGGTGGCCTCACTGCTGCAGGTCGGCCTGCTGGGCGCGCTCTATCTGCGCCCGGATCCGATCTGCTACGCGGCCGGTGTCGTTTCCCGGCTGGTCAGCGCCCGGCGCACCGGCGGGCGCGGCTGGCCCGACGCCCTGGCGCACCCGGTGTCGGTCGGGCTGCTCGGCTGGCTGACCGGCGTCTCGTGGGTGCGCCGGCGTACCGGCAGCGCGCGCTGGAAGGGCCGGCCGGTCGTCGCCCCGCCGGAGGGCTGAGGCGTGGCACACGTCGTCGTGATCGGCGCCGGGATGGGCGGCCTCGCCGCCGCGACCCGGCTGCAGGCGCTCGGCCACCGCGTGACGGTCTGCGAGCAGTCCGGGCAGGTCGGCGGCAAGCTCGGTACGTACGTCCGGGAGGGCTTCCGCTTCGACACCGGCCCGTCGCTGCTCACGCTGCCGCAGGTCTTCACCGATTTGTTCGCCGCGACCGGCGACCCGCTGCACACCACCGTCGAGCTGGAGCGGCTCGACCCGCACTGCGACTACCGCTTCGCGGACGGCACCACGCTGGCGCTGCCCGCCGCGCCGGCCGACGCCGTTTCGGCGGTGGCGGCGGCCTTCGGTGAGCCGGCGGGACGCGAGTGGGCCGCGCTGCTGCACCGCGCGGGGCGGATGTGGGACGCCTCCCGGGAGGCGTTCGTCGAGTTCCCCGGTCCCCCGCGGCTGCTGCCGCTGGCCCGCCGCGCACCTCTCGACCTGCCGGTCATCGCCCCCGGACGCTCCCTGCGCGGCCTCGGCCGCGTCATGCTGCACGACCCCCGGATGCGCGCCGTGCTGGAGCGCTATGCGACGTACTCCGGCTCCGACCCCGGCCGCGCCCCAGCCGCGCTCGCGTCGACGGCGTTCGTCGAGCAGGCGTACGGCTGCTGGTACGTGCGCGGCGGCCTGCACCGGCTCGCCGAGGCCCTCGTCGACCGGCTGGCTCCGGGGGCACTGCGCCTGGAGAACCCGGTGACCGGCATCGAGCTCGCTGCGGGCCGGGTCAGCGGCGTACGGCTCGGCGGGAGCGTGCTCGCCTGCGACGCCGTCGTCTCGGACGCCGACGCGGGCCGGCTGTACGCCGACCTGGTCCCCCGGCCCGAGCTCGTCCCCGCAGGCACCCCGTCGTTCTCCGGCTTCGTGCTGCTGCTCGGGCTGCGCGGCCGGCCGCTGCACCGGGACTCGAGCGGGCTCGGCCACCACACCGTGCTGTTCCCGCCGGTCGACGGCGCCGGCTACGCCCGCGAGTTCGACGAGATCTTCGCCGGCCGCCCGGCCGCCGACCCGACCGTCTACGTGAGCGCGCCGGCCGATCCGCAGCTCGCCCCGGATGGCGACACTGCCGCGTTCGTGCTGGTCAATGCCCCCATTCAGGGTCTCTACGACTGGACGGCGCCGGGCGTCGCCGACCTTTACGCCGACCGCGTCCTGGCGGTGCTGGCCGCGCGCGGGCTCGACCTGCGTCCGGCACTGCGCTTCAGCGAGGTGCGTACGCCGGCCGACCTGGAGCACGCGACCTGGAGCCCCGGCGGGGCGATCTACGGCACCGCCAACCACGGCCCGCGCGCGACCTTCCGTCGCGCGGCGAACCGGTCACCGGTGCCCGGGCTCTTCCTCACCGGCGGCAGTGCGCATCCCGGCGGCGGGCTGCCGCTGGTCGCGATGTCGGCGCGTGCCGTCGCCGAGATGATCGGGCCGGGCTGAGCGCCTAGTCCCCGGCCGGGTCGGGCGCGGCGAGCGCCGGCAACGCCGTACGGACGAACTGCGCCGCCCCGACGCCGGCCAGCCCGGTCACCGCCGCGGCCGCCAGGTCGGCGACCTGCCCGCGACGAGCCGGGAAGAGCACGGCGGTGAGCAGCCCCGACGCGGCGATGATCATCCGGGTGGGCCGCTCCCCCACCGTCACCAGGCCGATCCCCTCGAAGCCGGCGGCTGCGGCCCGGGCCCGCGCGTATTCGAGCGCGACGGTGGCGCCCGCCGCCGCCGCGACGACCGGCTCGTGGGCGCCCACCCGGCGCAGCGCGACGAGCAGCAGCGCGTCGGACGCCCGGTCGGCCAACGAGTCGAGCAGGAAGCCCCGGCGGCCCGCAGTGCCGGTGAGGACGGCGACGGTGCCGTCGAGTCCGTCGAGCACCGCCGACGCGATGACCCCGGCGCCGGCGAGGCCGGGACGGCGCCCGGCCGCGACCGCGGCCAGGGCGGCCACGCCGACCCCCGCCGCCGTCACGGTGTCGGGGGTGACCCCCCGCGCGGCGAGCGGCCGGGCGAGCGCCTCGGCGACCCGGAGCCACCGGTCGACGACGCTGCCCCGAGCCGGCTCCAGACCGCCGTGGGTGCTCGACCAGCGGCGCCGGAATTCGGCGGTGGTGGCGAGCCCGGCCGGCTCGGATGCAGCCGGAGGGATCACGCCACTGCGGCGACCGGCACCGTGACCGGGGTGCGGGCAGCGGCCCGGGCCAGCAGCCGGGCCGAGAGCGAGCGTGCCAGGAAGCGCGGGGCGAGCGCGGCGATGGCGAGCGGTCCGTGCAGCGTCAGCCGCACGGTGACGACGGACCCGCCGGAAACGCTAGGCATGAGCAGGAATTCGAGCTGCTCGGTGAGGCCGGGCACCAGCCGACTGGTGACCGTGACGGCCGACCGGTCGACCACGTGCTCGATCTCGACCGGCACCCCGAAGGGCAGCAGACGCAGCCGCGCCCGGTAGCGCCGCCCCGGCTCGAGACGCAGGCCGTCCGCAGCACCGGAGGCGACACCGGAGAGGTCGTCACCGGGCCCGGCCTCGCCGATCAGGTCGCTCACGCTGTCGATGCACAGGTGGAACTCCGCCCACCGCGCCGGGTCCGCCAGCACAGCCCACACCGCCGGCACGGGCGCGTCGCTCGTGACCCGCGCCGTCGCCGAGGCGCGCAGGCCGAGCGGCGTGGCTGTCATGAACATTGGCTCATCCTGCCCGTAAGGTCGTTGGGTGAGCGAACCCGCGCCGTACGTCGTCGAGTCCGCTGAAGCTTTCTCCCCCGACGCGGTGTTCCGAAAAGGACGCGAGCAGGTTGTCGTCGCGATCCGCATCACCCCGGTCTACGGGCAGCTCGACCTCACGCTGATGGCCGAGGTCACCGACGCGGCGGCCGAGCGGGGCTTTGCGATGGCCCGGGAGTACCCGTTCCGCGACGAATGGCTGATCTGCATCTTCGACGCGTACGGCATGCGCAGCCACTGATCGGGCGGCACTGACCGGGCGGCACTGATCGGGCAGAACCGACCGGTCAGCGGGCGGGAACGCCCCGTACGTCACGGCCCAGCGTCTGGAAGATCTCCAGCGCCGCCGTCGATCGGTTCATCGTGTAGAAGTGCACGCCCGGAGCGCCGCCGGCGAGCAGCTTCGAGGCGAGCTCGGACGCCACCTCGACACCGACGGCCCGCACCGCGGCCGGGTCGTCACCCACCGCGTGCAGGCGGTCGAGCAGGCCGGGCGGGAAGATCGCCCCGGCCATCTCGGCCATCTTCTCCACCGAAGATGTCTGCGTCACCGGCATGATCCCGGGCAGGATCGGCACCTCGCAGCCGAGGGCCGCCACCCGGTCGCGGAGCCGGAAGTACGCGTCGGCCGAGAAGAAGAACTGGGTGATCGCGAAGTCGGCCCCGGCCTGGCACTTCTCGACCAGCCGGCGGGCGTCGGCCTCGATGTCGGGCGCGCCCGGGTGCTTGTCGGGGAAGGCGGCGACGCCGACGCTGAAGTCGCCGAGCGAGCGCACCAGCGAGACCAGCTCGCTGGCGTACTGCAGGCCCTGCGGATGCGGCTCCCACGGCTGCAACGGACCGCCGGGCGGGTCACCGCGCAGCGCCAGCACGTTACGGATCCCGGCGCCGGCGTAATCACCGATGACCTTGCGCAGGTCGGCGACGCTGTGGCCGACGGCGGTGAGGTGGGCGACCGAGGTGAGCGTGGTCTCCGTCGCGATGCGCTCCGTGACGCGGATCGTGCGGTCGCGGCTGGACCCGCCCGCGCCGTACGTCACGGAGACGAAGGACGGCGTGTACGGCTCGAGGTCGCGGATGGCCCGCCAGAGGTTGCGCTCGCCCTCGTCGGTCTTCGGCGGGAAGAACTCGAACGAGAACGACGGCTCGGGGCGCTCCAGCAGCTCCCGTACGGTCTTGGCGTGTCGCGACGGGGAGACGGCGACCGGCATGGCCCAACTCCCTTCGCGGCTGACGTATGTGCTCGAAACCTCTGCACGTCCGACTGGAACGATCGCAGTAGACGCTCCACGGCGCCACCCACGCCCGTCAGGCGAGATTAGCCGCCGACCTGCTCCGGCACCGCAATTTCGGTGCCGCGTCACCCGTCAGGCCCGGTCGACCTCGGACAACGGCACCGGCTCGATCGACGTGAGCACCCGCACGTCGGCGCCGCGCGCAGTGACGGCGCCCACGGCCGAGGCTGCGTCACCGGCGTCCGCCGTCACCTCGGCACCTGCCGGGGCGTCGATGAGGTACGGACCCGCGGGCACCGTGACGACCACCGAGTCGCCGCTCGCGTCGACCAGCGTCGGCGCCGCCGCGAAGTGCAGGCTGACCGCGTCGGCGCGGGCGCGTACCGAGGAGCTGCGCAGCTCCCGGCAGATGAACCGGCCCGGCCGGGCGCGGACGTCGAGGTCGTTGGCCGAGCCCCACGAGGTCACGTCACCCTCACGCAGCGCCACCTGCACCGTCAGGTGCGCAGGGAGGTCGAGGATGATCCGGGCCCGCCGCGCCCGGATGTGCAGGGCGCCCGCGCGGGCGGAGATCCTGGGGGCGCCCCGGCGGATCTGCCAGCGCAGCCGGGCGACGCCGTCGGGGCTGGTGCCGATCTCCACCCGACCCTCGCGTACCCGTACGCGCACCCGTCCGGAGGCGATCTCCTCGGGCCGCAGCCGCCGCCGTACGAGGTCGCCGGGTGCCGCCTTCGCCGGTTGCGCTGATCTGTTTCGCCTGGTCAGCTGCACGAAGATGCCCTCAATCCCGGTCGGAACTACCGTGACATCATGCCGACCGGCGCCACAGGGCGGGCTGCAGCCTTTGTCGACGCTTCCTCCGGAGCGGCGGCGCGATCCGGCGTGCTCTCGCCGAGGGTCACCGACCGGCCGACGGTCGTGTCCGACCCCGCCCGGCTCCAGGAGCTGGGCGAACGTGTGGCGCGGGCGCTCGACCGCTTCCTGACGACCGAGGGCCCGGCACTGACCGCGGCCGGCACCGAGCTGCAGCCGGTGCTCGACGCGGCCCGCAGCCTCCTGCTGTCCGGCGGCAAGCGGCTGCGCCCGGTCTTCTGCTACTGGGGCTGGCGCGGCACGGGGGCGCCCGACCGCGAGAGCATCGTCACCGCCGCCTCCTCCCTCGAGCTGCTGCACGCGTGCGCGCTCGTGCACGACGACGTCATGGACGACTCCTGGCTGCGCCGCGGCCGCCCCGCGGCGCACCGCACCTTCACGGCGCTGCACGAGCGGTCCGGCTGGTCGGGCAACGGCCCGGCCTTCGGGACGCAGGCGGCGATCCTGCTGGGCGACCTGTGCCTGGTGTGGGCCGACGCCATGATGCAGGGCAGCGGCCTCGACGCCCAGGCGCTGCTGGCAGCCGCTCCCGTCTCGGCGGCGATGCGCGTCCAGCTCCTGGCCGGCCAGTACCTCGACGTGCTCGGCGACGTGACCGGCGGCGGTCCCGACGCCCCCCGTGGCGAGGCCGCCATCGACCGGGCGCTGCGTATCGCCCGCCTGAAGACCGCGTCGTACACCGTCAGCGGCCCGCTCCGCCTCGGCGGCACGCTCGCCGGCAGCTCCCCTGGGCTGCTCGCCGCGTACGAGGCGTACGGGATGCCGCTCGGCGAGGCCTTCCAGCTCCGCGACGACCTGCTCGGCATCTACGGCGACCCGCAGGTGACCGGCAAGCCGGCCGGTGACGATCTGCGCGAGGGCCGGCGCACCGCGGTCGTCGCCATGGCCGAGGCCCATCTGGCGCCCCCCGGGCGGGTCGAGCTCGGCGCGCTGCTGGGTTCGCGCCTGCTCGACGAGGCCGGGGTCGGCCGCTGCCGCGAGCTGATCGGGATGTCCGGGGCGGTGGACCGGATCGAGACGATGATCAGCTCGCGCGCCCGGCAGGCGCGAGCCGCACTGCAGGCCGCGGCGCGCGACGACGGGCTCGACCCGGCGGCCCACGAGGCGCTCGACGCCCTGGCGGAGACGGTGATCCGGCGCTCGTCCTGAGCTCGACGCTCGTCCGACCGGTTGACGCGGGCGTCCCCGGTCACGGGTTAGGGTGCCCAGCACGGAATGGGATGTCGGCGTGCAGACGACGGCGGTTCGGCCGATAAGCGGTTCAGGCGACGACATTTCAGGCGACAGCGACGCGGCTGGAGACGACATTGACCGGGGTGGGGATCCGCGGCCAGGGCATGCCCTCGGCCGCCGTTGCCGGCCCGGTGTCCCCCCGGCGGGCCGAGGAGTTGCCGCTGCTGCTCGTGGAGGACGACGAGGGCGACGCCTTCCTCGTCACCGAGCTGCTGCTGGAAGCCGACATCGACTGGCCGGTCGAGTGGGTACGCAACCTCGGCGAGGCGGCCGCCGTCCTGCGCACCGGGGTGCGCTGCGTGCTGCTGGACCTCGGCCTGCCCGACGCCGCCGACCACTCCGACGGGCTGGGGGCCCTGCACGACCTGCTCGACATCGCCCCGAAGGCGCCCGTCCTCGTGCTGACCGGGCTGGACGACCAGGCCCGCGGCGCCGCAGCCGTCTTCGCCGGCGCGCAGGACTACCTCGTGAAGGGTCAGGTCGACGGGCACAGCCTCGCCCGTGCCGTCCGCTATGCGGTGGAGCGCCGACGTGCCGACGAGGCCGGTCGACGGCTGCGCGAGGCCGAGCTGGTCCAGGGCGAGAACACCCGGCTGACCCGCGGTCTGCTGCCGCAGCCGCAGCTGCTGTCCGCCGATCTGCAGGTCGAGTCGCGCTACACCCCGGGCGAGCGACGCCTCGTGCTCGGAGGCGACTTCTACGACGCGGTGGAGCTGACCGACGGGCGGCTGCACCTGCTGGTCGGTGACGTGAGCGGACACGGGCCCGACGAGGCCGCTCTCGGCGTCCACCTCCGGGTCGCCTGGCGCGCCCTCGTCCTCGCCGAGCTCGCGCCCGAGCGGGTGCTCCCGATCCTCGAGGACATCCTGGTACGCGAACGCCGTACCGAGGAGGTGTTCGCGACCGTCTGCCAGCTGGTGGTGGCCGCCGACCGCCGCAGCGCCGACCTCTGGCTGGCGGGCCACCCGGTGCCCGTCCTGCTCGAGCCGCAGCTGCGTCCGCTCGCCCCCGAGGACACCGCCGGCCCACCGCTCGGAGCCGTACCCGGGCTGGACTGGCACCGCACCACGGCCGCGCTCGACCCGCCGTGGGTGCTCGCCCTGCACTCCGACGGCCTCATCGAGGGCTTCGCGGTGCCCCCGGTCGGCGCCGACATCGACCAGCGGCAGCGGCTCGGGCTGAACGGCCTGCTCGAGATCATCGCCGACCTCCAGCGCGAGCTCCGGTCACCCACCGGCGGCCCGCCCGACGACAGCCTGCTGCTCGAAGAGGTCATCCGCATCGCCGAGGAGCACAACGGCGGGCCGATGGCCGACGACCTCGCGGTGCTGCTCGTCCGCGAGCAGGGCGGGACGTGACCGACCCGGAGGTCCGTACCGGCCGGCGGTGGACGCTGCGGCGCCGGCTGACGATCACCTTCGTGGTCCTCAGCGTCCTCGCGATCACCGGCACGGCGCTCGCGGTCACGGCCGTCGCCCGGGTCGACGAGGCGCAGCATCGTCAGGTCGACCGGCTCGACCCGGCCATCCAGGCCGGTGCCGACCTGCTCGTCGCCCTGCTGAACCAGGAGACGGGCCTGCGTGGTTACGCCCTCACCCGCGACGCCGAATTCCTGCAGCCGTTCGCCCAGGGGCAGGCGGCGGTGAAGACCGACCTCGACCGGCTCTCGGCGCGTATCGGCGACGACGCGACCCTGCGGTCGCTGTTCACCGACCTGTCGATCCGCGCCCGGGCCTGGCAGCAGGACTACGCCGCCGTGGCGATCGAGACGGTGCGCGACACCCCGCTCGAGCGGCTGCCGGCGGTGCCCTTCGACCGCGGCAAGGGCCTGTTCGACCGGATCCGCGAGGCGTACGACGCCCTTCAGCAGCAGCTGGTCACCGACCGCAAGGAGGCCCGCGACCAGCTGGGCACGGCCACCCAGTGGCTCATCGTCCTGGTGGCGTCGGCTGCCGCGCTCGTCGCGTCGAGCATGGTGCTGATCTGGATCTTCCTGCAGCGCTGGGTCACCCGCCCGCTCGAGGTGCTCGGCCGCGAGGTGCGCACCGTCGCGGGCGGCGATCTCGAGCACGAGGTGCACGTCCGCGGGCCGCTCGACATCACCGCGGTCGCCGACGACGCCGAGCTGATGCGCCGCCAGATCGTCGACGAGTACCTGACCGCGGTCGCGGCCCGGCGGGAGGCCCAGGCCGCCGAGGAGCAGACCCTGCTGAACGCCGAGGAGCTGCGCCGCTCCAACGCCGAGCTCGAGCAGTTCGCCTACATCGCCTCGCACGACCTGCAGGAGCCGCTGCGCAAGGTGGCGAGCTTCTGCCAGATGCTGCAGCGCCGCTACGCCGGCCAGCTCGACGAACGGGCCGACAAGTACATCGACTTCGCGGTCGACGGCGCGAAGCGGATGCAGGACCTGATCAACGACCTGCTGGCCCTCAGCCGGGTCGGGCGCACGAATGCCGGCTTCAAGCCGGTCGACCTCAATGTCTGCGTCGCCACGGCGATCTCCGACCTCGAGGCACGGCTCACCGAGACCGGCGCCCGCGTCGAGGTCGGCGCGCTCGCCGAGGTGCCCGGTGACACCAGCCTGCTGCGCCAGCTGTTCATCAACCTGATCGGAAACGCGGTCAAGTTCCGCGGCCCGCAGCCGCCGCGGGTGCACATCTCCGGCGCAGCCGACCCGGGAAGCGACGGCGAGCTCTTCGTCGTAACGGTCGCCGACAACGGCATCGGGATCGACCCGCGCTACGCCGAGAAGGTCTTCGCCATCTTCAGCCGGCTGCACGCCCGTGAGGAGTTCGAGGGCACCGGCATCGGTCTCGCGCTCTGCCGCAAGATCGTCGAGTTCCACGGCGGCAGCATCGAGGTGGTCCCCCCGACCGGCCGCGACAGCAGCGACGCGTCCGACGGCGCAACCGGCGCGCCGACGGACCTCGGAGGCGCGACCTTGCGGTTCACTCTTCCGGTCAGGCACAGTGCAGTCCCCGCCCCCCTCAGCGCGGCAGCCCGGCCCCCTGCCGAGCCTGCGGCGATCGGAGACGCATGACCGACCCGGAGTCCGGCCCGATCGAGGTCCTGCTCGTCGAGGACGATCCCGGCGACGTCGTCCTCACCCGCGAGGCGTTCGAGCAGCAAGAGCTGCGCAACCGGCTGCACGTGGTCACCAACGGGCCGGACGCGCTGCGCTTCCTGCGCCGCGAGGAGCCGTACGACACCGCGCCCGCCGTCGACCTCGTCCTGCTCGACCTCAACCTGCCCGGCATGCACGGCAGCGAGGTGCTGTCGGCCATCAAGACCGACGAACAGCTCAGCGCCACGCCCGTCGTCATCCTCACCACCTCCGAAGCGGAGGAGGACGTGCGGCGCAGCTATCAGCAGCACGCCAATGCCTACGTGACCAAGCCGGTCGACTTCGACCGCTTCCTCGCCCTGGTGCAGGCGATCGACGAGTTCTTCCTCAACGTGGTGCGGCTGCCGCGGCACTGACGTCGACCGCTGCCGTCCCCGGCATCGACCCGAGCGGTGACCACCGCGTCCGGCTTACGCTTCCCGCACGCGGTCGATGAGCGGAAGACGGGTGTGCGCGGTGTCGAGATCCACGAAGCACATCAAGGGCAGTGCCGTGACAGGGCCGACCGACTCGGTGGTCGTCGTCGGCGCCGGCCTCGCCGGCCTCGCCACGGCGTGCCGGCTCGCGGGCGCCGGCCGAGCGGTGACGCTGCTCGAGCGTGAAGCCGCGCCGGGCGGCCGGGCGGGGATCTGGCAGAGCGCCGGCTACACGGTCGACACCGGGCCGACCGTCATGACGATGCCCGAGCTGCTGGAGCAGACGTTCGACGCCGTGGGCGCCCGGATGTCCGACCACGTCACGCTCACCACCCTGGACCCGAGCTACCGCGCCCTGTTCCCGGACGGCAGCAAGCTCGACGTGCGCGGCGGCGTCGAGCCGATGGCCGCCGAGATCGAGTCGGTGTGCGGGAGCGCCGAGGCCGCAGGCTTCCGGCGGTTCGCCGCGTTCGTCTCCGAGCTGTACGCCATCGAGCAGCACACCTTCATCGACCGCAACATCGACAGCCCGCTCGCCCTGCTCGGCCCGGAGCTCGTCCGGCTCGTCGCGCTCGGCGGGCTCCGCAAGCTCGCCCCCAAGGTCGGCAGCTACCTGAAGGACCCGCGCACCCAGCGGCTGCTGTCGTTCCAGGCGATGTACGCGGGCCTGTCCCCCTACGACGCGCTCGCCATCTACGCCGTCATCAGCTACATGGACACCATCGCCGGCGTCACGTACCCGGTGGGCGGGATGCACGGGGTCGCCCGCGGGCTGGCCGCCGCCGCGACGGCCGCGGGGGTCGACATCCGCTACGGCGCCGCGGTCGCCCGCCTCGAGACCAGCGGCGGAACGGCCCGGGCGGCGGTGCTCGAGGACGGCAGCCGCATCCCGGCCGACGCGTTCGTCCTGACCCCCGACGCCCCGGTCGCCTACCGCGAGCTGCTGCCCGACACCGCGGCCGGACGCTGGTGGAACCACCGGCTGCCGCGCCAGAGCTACAGCCCGTCGTGCTTCCTGCTGCTCGCGGGCAGCAAGGCGGCGTACTCGCAGACGGCGCACCACACCATCTCGTTCGGCCGGGCCTGGCGCGGCACGTTCGACGAGCTCATCGGCCGGCACGAGCTGATGAGCGACCCGTCGCTGCTGGTCACGAACGCGAGCCGGACCGACCCGTCACTCGCGCCGGAGGGCCGGCAGACGTATTACGTGCTCGCCCCGACCCCGAACCTCGACGCCCGCCTGGACTGGTCGGCGATCTCCGGTCGCTACCGCGACGAGGTGGTGGAGACGCTCGAGCGGCGCGGCTGGATCGGATTCGGCGACGGCATCGAGACGTCCACGCTGATCACCCCGGCCGACTGGAGGGCCATGGGCCTCGAGCGCGGGGCCCCGTTCGCCGCGTCCCACTCGCTGCGCCAGACCGGCCCGTTCCGGCTGCCCAACGTGGTGCCGGGGCTCGACAACGTCGTGCTCGCCGGGTCCGGCACGGTGCCGGGCGTCGGCGTCCCGATGGTGCTGGTGTCAGGACGCCTCGCCGCGGAACGTCTGGTTGGCGTCGGCGCGAAGGTCCACCGTGCGGTCGAGCGTCAGGTGCCGGTCGAGCGAGACGTCGCGGTTCGGGGAGACGCGGTGGACGGGCGACCGTCGGCGTACGCCTGACAGAGGCACCCGCTCCTCCACCGTCTGCGCGTGCTCGGCCAGCCAGTCGGCGAGCTCGTCGAGCGGGACGGGCCGGCACAGCAGCGCGCCCTGCGCGAGGTCGCAGCCCATGCGGCGCAGCTGCTCCCAGACGATCGGGTCGTCGACGCCGGCGGCCACCACGTCCAGCCCGAGCCGGGCGCCGAGCTCGACGATCGAGCGCACGATCGCCTCGTCCGAGCTGTCGCGGTCGATCCGGCGGACGAATCCGGGGTCGATCTTCACCTGACGCACTGGCGTCCGGCGCAGGTGCGACAGCGACGAAGGACCGGCACCGAAGCCCTCGACCCCGACCCGCACGCCGAGCGCCGACAGCTGCCCGAGCCCGGGCAGCGTACGGCTGCGCTCCTGCGTGAGGCCGCCCTCGGCGATCTCCAGCGTGAGCCGGTCGGGGTCGACGCCGTAGTCGTCGAGCAGCTGGGCCAGCGTCTCGGGCAGGCTCGTGTCGGCGAGCACCCGCGGGGGCAGGTTGACCAGCACCGACAGGTCGTGACCGGCGACCCTCCACTGCGCACACGCGCGGATCGCCGAGGTCAGGAGCGAGCGGCTGAGCTCGCTCGCCAGGCCGCTGCTCGCCGCCGTCGGCAGGAACTCCTCGGGCAGCAGCAGGCCGCGCTCGGGGTGCCGCCAGCGGGCAACGACGTCGACGGCCACCACCCGGCCGCTGACCAGTGACGCGACGGGCTGCCCGTACGCCTCGATGTCGCCGGCCGAGCGCTCGGTGGCCGACAGTGCCCGGCGCAGCTCGCCGGCGAAGGTCAGCTGCTGGGCGTCGGCCTGGCTCATGCCCGGCTCCCAGATGCGCAGCCCGCGGTTCGTCGCCTTGGCCGCGTACATGGCGAGGTCGGCGCGCTTGAGCAGCCCCGACGACTCGACCCCGTGCCGGGGCGCGAGCGCGACGCCGATGGACATCCCCACGGAGATGACCAGGTCGGCGAGTGCGACCGGCTCGGCGATGGCGGCCAGCACCCGCTCGGCCGTCTCGGCCGCGTCCTCCGCGGTGAGGGCGCCGGGCAGCAGGATGGCGAACTCGTCGCCGCCGAGCCGGGCCAGCACGTCACCGGGGGCCAGCGCGCCGGCGGCCCGCATGGCGACCTCCTGCAGCAGGACGTCACCCATCTGGTGGCCGAGCGCGTCGTTCACGTCCTTGAAGCCGTTGAGGTCGCAGATCATCACGGCTGCGCCCGCCCGGCGGCCGCCGCGGATCTCGGCCAGCACGTCGCTGAGCTGCTGGTGCAGGTAGCTGCGGTTGACCAGGCCGGTGAGGGCGTCGTGGCGTACCGCATGCGTCAGGCCGTTGATCAGCCAGCCGTTGCGCAGCGCGAGACCCGCGTGGTTGGCGATCGTCTCGACCAGCCGGAGGTCGGCGGCGTCGAACGTCCGGACCTGGCCGACCCGGCCGGAGACCAGCAGGCTGGCGGTCACCGAACGAGTGCTCTCGGACTCGTCCGCCGGCAGGTCGGTGTCGGGGGTGGAATGCACGTGTTGGTGGGCGTCCCGCAGCGGGACGGCCAGGGCCTCGCGCCGGCCGAAGCGCTTCAGGTAGGCCGACCACTCCGGCCGCCGCGACGCCGCCGAGCGGTGCCCGAGCAGCAGGGCAGAGCCCGACCGCAGGACGTGGGCGTGCATCGGGTCGAGACCGGCGCCCGCGCCCGCGCCGGCGTCGATGCGCCGCAACAGGCCGCGCTCGTCGAGGGTAAGCCGGGTGTGCCGGCCGTCGGGCAGCACCGGGGCGAAGACGATCTCGGAGTACTCGGCCGCGGCGAGGTCGCGCGCCGAGAGCAGCAGCTGGCGCAACACCTCGTCGGGCTCGTGCGTCGCACTGATCGCGTCGGTGAAGGCGTAGAGCTTGGCGAGCGCCGCGTGCCGTCCGGTGAGCGCCGCGTAGGCCCGGTAGCAGAGCAGCAGGACGCCCGCGGCCGCGAGCAGGAGCCAGCCCGCCTCGGTCGAGCGCTGCAGCGCGTTGACCGCGACGAGGGCCAACGTGCCGACGAGGACCGACACCATCGCACTGGTGAGCACGGCGTGGCTGAGGTCGCGAGCGTGGAACGCCGACTGGTGCAGCGCGATGACGACGGTGACGAGCGCCGCGGCGAGGATGCCCGCGAGCAGCACGGCGGCGTATCCGGCGAGCCAGGCGCGCGGTGAGGTGGCTGCGGCATCGCCGAGCACCTGCCGGAAGACGAGCACGGCGGTGGCGGCCTCGAAGAGCAGCACCGCGGAGTTGACGGCGAGCTTGACCGGCGATTGGCGGCGCAGGAGGGCGAAGACCAGCAGCGGCCCGACGACGCGGGCGAGCACGAGCGCGGGCGGCGCCGCGAAGAACAGCCCGAGCAGCAAGGGTGCCTCGGCGAGCGAGACCGTACGGGCGCCGCCGCGCATCTTGATCTGCATCGCGACGATCTCGGCGACCCCGAAGCACAGTACGAGCACCCACCACGACAGGTGCGGCCCGCCGGCGCTGAGCGCGTCGTCCGGTAGTCGCAGCACGAGGGCGAGGCCCGCCGCGAAGATCAACGCCCCGGCTGCGGCCGCGCGCCAGGTGCGCGGAGCCGAGGGCGGGCTCGAGACGATCACGAGGGAAACCTCTTCCGTGGAACTCACGCGGGTCGGTGCAACTCTGATCGACCCGCGCCCGCACGTGCTGTCCCCCGGACACCTGAAGTATTCATCTGACCCCGCTTCGTGACAAGTCGGGGGTGCCACGAGTCTTCGGCGTCCAGCTGATTCACAGCCTCCTCGCAGTCCCGTCATGCGCGGCGATAGGGAGACTGGACCCCGTGACTGCACCGGACAGCCCTTTCGACTCCCCCTTCGAGCGCCCGGCGGGCGACCCGGGCTACTCGGGCGGGTCGGGAGCCGAACGCTCCCTCTCCGGCCGCGACGGCATGTTCGACACGTCGAGGCCCGATACAGCTCCTGCCGGGCGGCGTGCGCCCGGGGGCTCGGCCGCGGTACTGCTGGAGCAGGTGCTCTTCGAGGTCAAGCGCGTCGTCGTCGGCCAGGACCGCATGGTCGAGCGCATCCTCGTGTGCCTGCTGGCGAAAGGCCACTGCCTGCTGGAAGGGGTGCCCGGCGTCGCCAAGACGCTGTCGGTGGCCACCCTGGCCCAGGCGGTGGGCGGGTCGTTCGCCCGCCTGCAGTTCACCCCCGACCTGGTGCCGAGCGACGTCGTCGGCACCCGGGTCTACCGGATGGGCCGCGAGCAGTTCGACGTCGAGCTCGGCCCCGTCTTCGCGAACCTGGTGCTCGCCGACGAGATCAACCGCGCACCCGCCAAGGTGCAGTCGGCCCTCCTCGAGGTCATGGCCGAGCGGCAGGTGACGCTCGGCGGCACCAGTTATGCGGTGCCGTCGCCGTTCCTGGTGCTCGCGACGCAGAACCCGATCGAGTCCGAGGGCGTCTACCCGCTGCCCGAGGCGCAGCGCGACCGCTTCCTCATGCGCGTGTCGGTGCCGTACCCGACGGCGGCCGACGAGCTCGAGATCGTGCGCCGGATGGGCACCCACCCGCCGCACGCCTCGCAGGTGCTGTCGCTCGAGGACCTGGCGACGCTGCAGGAGGCGACGACGGAGGTCTTCGTCCACCACGCCGTCGCCGAGTACGCCGTCCGCCTGGTGCTCGCCACCCGCGAGCCGGCCCGCTTCGGCGTCCCGGACATCACCGGCATGCTGGCGTACGGCGCCTCCCCCCGTGGCAGCCTCGGTCTGATCGCCGCGGCGCGCGGGCTCGCCATGCTCCGCGGCCGCGACTACGTCGTTCCGAGCGACGTCTCCGACATCGCCCCGGAGGTGCTCCCCCACCGGCTCGTGCTCTCGTACGAGGCGATGGCCGACGGCATCACGGCGGAGTCCGTGGTCGCCCGGGTGCTGGAGGCCACGCCGCAGCCGGTCGTGACACCCACGCAGTACGCCGGTGCGCTGGCCGGCCAGGGCTCCGCGACATGAGCACCGTCCTGATGCCCCCACCGGCCCCGCCCTCCCGGGCGCCCGAGCCGCCGCGGCCCGACGAGCTCGACGCCCGGCTGCGCCGCCTGGAGCTGTCCATCAGCCGCCGGCTGGAAGGGCTGCTGCACGGCGACCATCTCGGCCTGCTGCCCGGTCACGGCAGCGAGCGCGCGGAGAGCCGCGAGTACCGCATCGGCGACGACGTCCGGCGCATCGACTGGGCGGTGACGGCCCGTACCAGCCTGCCGCACGTCGGCGACCAGATCGCCGACCGCGAGCTCACCACCTACGCCATCGTCGACGCCACCGCCTCGATGGACTTCGGCACCCACACCTGGGAGAAGCGCGACCTCGCTCTCTCGGCCGCCACCGCCTTCGGCGTGCTCACCACGCGCCTGGGCAGCCGCTTCGGCCTCACCGCCCTGTCCGCCACCGGCGTCACCGAGCTCCCGCCGCGGGCCGGGCGCGACAGCCTGCGCCACTGCCTGCGGGCCCTCGCCCGGGTGCCGCGCGCCGACGAGCCGGGCCGCCCGGGTCAGGAGCCCGCGACCGGCTCCCGGCCGCTCACGGCCGCCCTCACCCGGCTCGGCCGCCGCTCCACCCGGCGCGGCTTCGTCGTCGTCATCTCCGACCTGCTCGGTGACCCGCAGGACTGGGAGCGCCCGCTGCGGGCGCTGACCCACCGTCACGAGGTGCTCGTGGTGGAGATCCGCGACCCCCGCGAGCAGTCGCTGCCGGCGATGGGCGTCGTGACCCTCACCGACCCCGAGACGGGCGCCCAGCTGGAGGTCAACACCGGCTCGGCGGCGCTGCGCCGGCGCTACGCCGAGGCCGCCGCCGCCCAGCGTGCAGAGGTCGCGCAGGCCATCCGCCGGGCCCGCGCCGGGCACCTCGTGCTGTCCACCGACGGCAACTGGCTGCTCGACGTCGCCCACCACGTCGCGGCAGCACGCCGCATGCGCGGGGTGGCGAGATGACGTTCCTGTCGGCCAACTGGCTGTGGGCGCTCGCCGCCGTCGCGGCGCTCCTGATCGCGTACGTGATCATGAGCCTGCGCCGCCGGCGCTACGCCGCCAAGTTCACCCAGCTCTCGCTGCTCGCCTCGGTCGCGCCGAAGCGGCCCGCCTGGTTCCGCCGGCACGTGCCGGCCGGGCTGCTCCTGCTCGCCATGGTCGGGCTCGTGTTCAGCCTCGCCCGGCCGGCGCAGGAGACGAAGGTCCCGAAGGAGCGGGCGACGATCATGCTCGCCATCGACGTCTCGCAGTCCATGGCCGCCACCGACGTCGACCCCGACCGGCTCACCGCCGCCAAGACCGGCGCGCTCGCCTTCGTCGACCTGCTGCCTCCCAAGCTTCAGCTCGGTCTGGTCGCCTTCTCCGGCACCGCGTCGGTGCTGGTCACCCCCACGACCGACCGCGACTCCGTCCGCCAGGCCATCGAGAACCTGCAGCTCGGCCCCGGCACCGCCATCGGTGACGGCATCGAGGCCTCGCTCACGGCGATCAAGAACAGCACGCAGACCGAGTCCGGCGACCAGTCGCCGCCGCCTGCCCGCATCGTGCTGATCTCGGACGGCTCGACCACCCGCGGCACGTCCAACGACACCGCCGCCACCGACGCCCAGGCCGCGGGCGTCCCGGTCAGCACCATCGCGTACGGCACCCAGGACGGCCGGCTGCAGATCCAGGGCCAGGACATCCCGGTGCCGGTCAACACCGAGGCGCTCCAGTCGATCGCCGACGAGACCAACGGTGCGTACTACCGGGCCACCACCGGTGACGAGCTCAAGAGCGTCTACCAGGGGCTCGGCAGCTCGATCGGCTACGACACCACCACCAAGGAGATCGGCCGCTGGTTCGTCGGGATCGGGCTGCTGCTCGCCCTGCTGTCCGGGGCGCTGTCGGTGCTGTGGACCTCCCGGCTGCCCTGACGTGGTGCGCTGGGGGCCACGCGTACGCGATGCTTCCGGAGTGACCGATCCCGAGCTCGCGCAGGCGTATGCCACCGCACGTGAGCTGCACCGCTCCCACGGCCGCACCTACTACCTGGCGACGCTCCTGCTGCCCGTGTGGAAGCGGCCGTCGGTGCACGCGCTCTACGGCTTCGCCCGGTACGCCGACGAGCTCGTCGACGGCCCGGAGATCTCGCCCGACTCGGCGCGGGCCGCGCTGGACGACCTCGAGAGCGGTCTGCTGGAGGCCCTGCGCGGCGGGGGCGTACCGGCAGGGGCGCCGGCCGGGCCGCGCACCGACGTGCTGCGGGCCGTCGCCGACACGGCGCAGCGGTGGGGCATCCCCGAGTCGACGTTCACCGCGTTCATGGCCTCGATGCGGATGGACCTCACGGTCACCGAGTACGCCACCTGGGACGACCTGGTCGGCTACATGGAGGGCTCGGCCGCCGTGATCGGCGCCCAGATGCTGCCGATCCTGGAGCCGTCCAGCTCGGCCGCAGCGGTGTACGCCCGCGACCTCGGCATCGCCTTCCAGCTGGCCAACTTCATCCGCGACGTCGGCGAGGACCTGCGCCGCGGCCGGATCTATTTGCCGCAGGAGTCGCTCGCCCTCTTCGGCGTCACGCGTACGTCGCTCGCCACCGGGGTGGTCGACGGGCGCGTCCGCCGGCTGCTCGCGTACGAGATCGCCCGCTGCCGCGAGATCTTCCGCTCCGCCGAGCCGGGCATCCGGCTGCTGCACCCGACGTCGCGGGACTGCATCGCCACGGCGTTCCGGCTCTACGGCGGGATCCTGGACGCGGTCGAGGACGCCGACTACCAGGTGCTCGACCGGCGGGTGTCGGTGCCGCTGACGCACCGCCTGGCCGTCGCGCTACCCGCGGCGGGCCGGGCGGTCCGCTCGCGCCGGGGGCTTCGGCCCGCCTGAGCCCGCCCGGGCCGCCCGACGCCCGAGCCACACCCACCAACTCATGGTCAGGAGCACCAGCGCGTAGCCGAAGAGCAGGTCCTCCACCGGCGCGCCCACGATGCGCAGGCCGAGGATCGTCGCCGGGTCGTAGGTGACGATGTCGCGGTAGGTGAGGATGCCGTTCGTGATCAGCTGGAAGACCACGATGATCGCGTACGCGACCCAGAACACCCGGCGTGTCACCAGCCGGGTGCGCAGCACGACGAGGTCGACGAGCAGTGCGACCACCACGCCCGTGCAGGCCAGGGCGGTGTAGCTCACGGCTCGTCCCCCGGCTCGTCCCCGACGACCCAGTTCGTACGGTTGCGGACCGCCTCCAGCGTCAGCACCGCGCAGATCGGGATCACGAGGAAGAACAGCAGCTCCTCGAGCGGCAGCCGGCCGGGCAGCACGACGCCCGTGGTCTGCCCGCGGTCGTACGCCCACTGGTGGCGGGAGATCGCGTACAGGTCCCACACCACGAAGATCACCACGATCGGCGCCAGCGTGAGCAGCAGCCGCTTCCACCGCGCGTAGACCCGGGTGCGCAGGAAGATCTCGAGCGGAGCGGTGCCGATCAGGCACCCGGCGAGCACGGCCAGGTAGATCAGGTGGCGCATCGAGCGGGGTGCGTCATACCGCGGCGGCGAGCCGCTGCGCGAGCTCACCGGCGACGGCGTCGGGGTCGGCGGCCCCGGTGATGGCGCGCACGACGACGACCCGCCGCGCACCCGTGCTCAGCACCTCGTCCAGCGAGTCGGGCGCGACGCCGCCGGTGACGAACCACGGCCGGCTGTCGACGGCGAACGGCGGGGCGAGTGCCGCGGCCCGCTCGAGCAGGGCGAGACCGACACCCGGCCGCCCGGCCTTGGTCGGCGTCTCCCACACCGGGCCGACGCAGAAGTAGTCGAGGTCGGGGTCCTCCACCGCCGCGCGCAGCTGCGCCTCGTCATGGGTGGACTGGCCGAGCAGCACGTCGGGACCGACGATCCGGCGGGCGAGCGCGGGCGGGAGGTCGTCCTGACCGAGGTGCAGCACGTCGACGGGCGCGAAGGCGGCGATGTCGGCCCGGTCGTTCGCGCTGACGAGCGCCGGGGGCGTGCCGTCATGCGCCGCTGCCGTCACGACCTGCTCACGCAGCTGACGCAGCGCCGCGACCTCCTCGCGCCACTCCAGGCCCTTGCGGCGCAGCTGGACGATGTGCACGCCGCGCGGCGCGATCGGCTCGGGGGTGCAGAGGTAGAGCTGAGCCGCGTGCAGCTTGGCCAGCCTGGCGGTCCGCTGCTGGTGGACGGCCGCGTCGGTACTCATGGGGACAGTGTCTCCTGCCCGGCCGGTGACGCGCTCGAGGTGGGGCGACGCGCGCTCAGGCCCGGGTCAGAACGCGAGCGCCTGCGCCCGGCGGTGGACCTCGCGACCCCGGTTCTCGTTCAGCGCCGCGACCGGGGTGCCCGGCAGGGTCTCGTCCTCGGTGAAGAGCCACTGCATCGCTTCGGCCTCGTCGTAGCCGTTGTCGAACAGCACCGTCAGCAGGCCCGGCAGGCCCTTGACGATCTGGCCGTCGGCGATGAATTCGGCCGGCACGACGAGCACGCCGTCGCGGCGCTCGGCGAGCAGGCGGTGGTCACGGACCATCTGGCGGACCCGGGAGATCGAGATGTCGAGCCGCTCGGCGACGTCAGGAAGAGGTAGCCATTCCACTCGACGAGTGAACCACCTGCGCGGCTGCGGTAGCGGCAGACGCTGGCAAGCTGAACCGCATGGAGCGGGTGCTGGGTATCGGGGGCTACTTCCTGCGGGCGGCGGATCCGGAGGCCCTCGGCGCCTGGTACCGCGACAACCTCGGCCTGATCACCGACGAGAACGGCGCGTGGCCGGCGGCTGCCGGCCCGACCACCTTCGCGGCCTTCGGGGCCGACACCGACTACTTCGGCGCGCTGAGCCAGCAGGTCATGCTCAACTTCCGGGTCCGCGACCTGGACGCGATGCTCGCCCAGCTGCGGGCGGCGGGTGCCGACGTGGCAGCCGAGACGCAGGAGATGGACGGCGTCGGCCGCTTCGGCTGGGTCACCGACCCGGAGGGCAACCGGATCGAGCTGTGGCAGCCCGCCTGAGCGATGCCGGTACGGGTCAGCGGCGGCGTACCGACGGGTCGACCCCGTTGGTGACGTCGCGCACCGGCTCGCCGCGGATGACGCGGCTGACGTTGGCCACCACGCCGCCCATGAGGCGTACGCCCGACTGCTGGGTGGAGCCGGCGACGTGGGGCGACAGCAGCAGCCGGTCGTGCTCGAGCGCCAGCAGCGGGTTGTCGGCCGGGATGGGCTCGGTCTCGTACACGTCGAAGGCGGCGCCGCCGAGCGAGCCGTCGGCAAGCAGGTCGGCCACCGCCTGCTCGTCGACGATGCCGCCGCGGCTGACGCTGATCACCAGCGCGCCCGCCGGCAAGCGGCGCAGCATGCCGCGGTCGAGCAGGTCACGGGTCTCGCGTCCGAGGGCGACCGCGTTGATCAGCATGTCGCTGGCCGCCACCAGCTCCCCCACATCGGAGATGTACGTGGCGCCGTACTCGGATCCGGTCGGCCGCTGCCGGCGCGACCAGTACCGCACGTGGCAGCCGAGCCCGGCGAAAGCGCGGGCGCAGCCCTGCCCGATCGGGCCGAAGCCGACGATCCCGACCGTGCGGCCGGCAAGCTCCGTCGCGCCGCGGGAGGTCATCTCGGTCTGCGGCCAGCGACCGGCGCGTAGCCCGTCCTCGGCGAAGCGGAACATCCGGCAGATCGACAGCGCGGCACCGACGGTCCACTCGGTGACGGCCGCGGCGTTGAAGCCGGCCACGTTGGACAGCGGGATGCCCGCTGCGGCGAGCGCGTCGGCGTCGTGGGACTGCACGCCGACGCTCGGCTGCTGCACGAAGGCGAGCCGCGGCAGCCGCGCGAGGGCGGCGGCGTCGAGGCCCTGGCCGGCCGGGCGCCAGTCGGCGAGCACGAGGTCGACACGGCCGAGCTCGTCCGGCGACAGGTCGTCGAGCCGCTCGGCCTGCAGCAGCGTGAGCGGCAGGTCGCCGAACAGGGCGTCCAGCGTCTCGCGTGGCATCGGGGCGAGCGCCAGCAGGGTCCACGACTGCCCCGAGACGGGGAGCGGCGGGTTTGTCGTCGGCTCCGGCTGCGTCATACCGGCGACAGTGCCACCGTTGCCTAGACTCCGCGCATGAGGACCGTCCTCAGCTCAGGAGCTGACCCCTTGGAGGGCCGGCTGCTGGACGGGCGGTACGAGATCAGGAGCCGCCTGGCGTCGGGCGGCATGGCCGTGGTCTACACGGCGCTCGACACCCGGCTCGACCGCACGGTCGCGGTCAAGGTGATGCACCCGGTCTTCGCCGCCGACGACGACTTCGTCGCCCGCTTCCGCCGCGAGGCGAAGGCCGCAGCCCGGCTGTCGAACCCCCACGTGGTGTCGGTGACCGACCAGGGCCGCGACGGCGATGTCATCTTCCTGGTGATGGAGCTCGTCGAGGGCCGCACCCTGCGTGAGGTGCTGCGCGAGGCGGGCCGGCTGCCGGTGGGCCAGGCGCTCGCCGTGATGGTGCCGGTGCTCGACGCCCTCGCCTCGGCCCACCGGGCGGGCTTCGTGCACCGCGACGTCAAGCCGGAGAACGTGCTGGTCGGTGACGACGGCAGCATCAAGGTGGGCGACTTCGGGCTCGCCCGCGCGGTCGACACCTCACCGCTGACGGCCACCACCGGGGTGCTGCTCGGCACCGTCGCCTACCTCGCGCCCGAGCAGGTCGCCCGGGGCGTTGCCGACGCCCGCGCCGACGTCTACGCCTGCGGCGTCATGCTCTTCGAGCTCATCACCGGCCACCCGCCGTTCAGCGGGTCCAATGCACTGCAGGTCGCCTACCAGCACCTGCACGACGACGTACCCAAGCCGTCGTCGCTGGTGGAGGGCGTGCCGGGCTCGGTCGACCGACTGGTCGCCGCGGCCACCGCGCGCGATCCGGCGGAGCGCCCGCACGACGCCACGGCGATGCTCTTCCGTACCAAGGCCGTCCTCGAGCGCCTCGGACCGGACGCGGCCGGTCCCCCGGTCCGCCGCGATACCGCCCCGCTGGGTGCACTCGGCTTCGCGCTCGCCGAGGAGGACGCGCTCGGCGTCGCCGACGCGGCGCGGCAACCGGGTGCATCCGACGCCCCGGCGCCGTCAGCTCCTCCCGTGACACCGCCGACGGCGACCGCCGAGGACTTCGTCGATCCCCGGGAGCTGCCGCCCCTCGTCGCCGACGCCGACCTGCCCCCGCCCGCCGCGCGGCGTTTCCGTCGGCACGACACCGGCGAGCTGCCGTCCCCCGACTCCCCCGCCGACGACGAGGACGAGCCGCGCCGACGACGCGGGGCTGCGTTCTTCAGCCGGGGCTTCTTCAGCCGGGGACGTGTCGCCGTGCTCACCGTCGTGCTGCTGGCAGTGGTCGG
Source organism: Frankiaceae bacterium (assembly GCA_965199805.1). Taxonomy (GTDB): domain Bacteria; phylum Actinomycetota; class Actinomycetes; order Frankiales; family Frankiaceae; genus DATAZK01. Next base: position 909,838 of record CBDATO010000003.1, read on the forward strand.
CGGCCTGGTGGGCTGGAAGCTGGCCACTCGTACGGTCGCCGTGCCCTTCGTCATCGGGCAGGCTCCGGCCGCCGCGCAGGCGGCGCTCACCGACAAGCACCTCAAGGCGCACGTCAGCGACGTGCAGGTCTACTCCGAGACGGTGAAGCGGGGCGATGTCGCCGCGACCGATCCGTTGCCGGGAGACGACGTCAAGCGCGGCACCGACGTCACCCTGCGGGTCTCGCTCGGCCCGGAGCGCTACAGCGTGCCGGCCATCACCGACCGCACCGTCTCGTACGCGAACGACGCGCTGAAGATCGCCCGTCTCAAGCCCGGCGACGTCACCAAGGTGTGGAGCGACACCGTCGAGGCCGACGTCGTCATCTCCGCGAGCCCTGCCGCCGGCACCTCGGTGAAGGCCGACACCCCGGTCGACTACACGGTCAGCAAGGGACCCCAGCCGGTCGAGCTGCCGAAGCTCGACGGCCTGACCGGCGACCAGGCCAAGCTCGCCCTGACCAAGCTGGGACTGAAAGTCACTGTCACGTCCGAGTTCAGCGAGACCGTCACCTTCAACCAGGTCATCGGGGTCAACCCCAGCAAGGATCTGCACCGCACCGACACCGTGACCCTCACCATCAGCAAGGGCCCGCCGCTGGTGCAGATCCCGAGCGACATCAAGAGCTACAACCCGGCCAACGCCCAGCGCTACCTGGAGTCACTCGGCCTCAAGGTGGCGACGTACAACATCCCCGGGCTGAAGAGCCGGGTCATCGGCACCGACCCGGACCCCGGCACGATGGTGCGCGTGGGGTCCACCGTCACACTCGTGCTGATCTAGTACGCGCCACCATCGACGCCCAGTGATCCCCCGGCCTGTGATGTCTCGGCCTGTGATGTCTCGACATGCCGGCTCGTAAGCCGAGCGCGGTCGGCTCCCACGTGCCGACCGCGGCCGGGCTGGTGAAGGGAGCTCTCCCGTACGCGGAACGGGTGGGCGCGCAGGCGGTGCAGATCTTCCTCGGCAATCCGCGCGGCTGGTCGCTGAGCGCCGGTGATCCTGCGGTCGACGCCGCCTTCGCCGAGCGCTGCGCCGCGCTGCGGATGCCGGTCTTCGTGCACGCCCCGTACCTGATCAACCTCGGGTCGCCGCAGGCCGTGACGGTCGAGCGGTCGGTGCAGTCGCTGGCGCACGGGCTGCAGCGGTGCCGGGCCGTCGGAGCGCGCGGGCTGGTGCTGCACGCCGGGTCGGCGGTCGACCCCGCAGGCCGCGACGCGGCGCTCGCGCAGCTCACCACCCACCTGCTGCCGCTGCTGGACGAGCTGGACGCCGGCTCGTCCGCCGATCCGCTGCGCGTCCTCATCGAGCCGACGCCGGGCGGCGCGGGTGCACTCGCGGCGACGATCGACGACCTCGAGCCGTTCTTCGCCGCGCTGCAGGGCCACCCGCGGCTCGGCGTGTGCCTGGACACCTGCCACGCGTACGCCGCCGGGCACGACCTCGCGACCGCCGGCGGGGTGCGGCAGGTGCTCAACCGGCTGGTCAAGCTCGTGGGACGCGGCCGCCTCGGCCTGGTGCACGCGAACGACTCGCGTGACCCGCTCGGCTCGCGCCGTGACCGGCATGCCCCGGTCGGGGTCGGCACCATCGGGCTCGACCCGTTCCGGGAGCTCTTCGTCCATCCCGCGACGCGCGGCATCCCGGTCGTCATCGAGACGCCGGGCGACGAGGACCGCCACCGCAGCGACCTCGCCACGCTGCGCCGGCTGCGTGACACCGCGCCCTGAGCGGGACCGAACCCCGCAGAGGTCGTGCGTGCCGGGTCCGGGTGGCGCACTATGAAGGCGAACACGATCGGTCAGCAGGGGTGCCGGTCGGTGACGGATGTCCGCGGGTGACGGCATCGGGTGAGGGAGCGCTGTCGTGGTAGCGAACCTGCTCGGACGCAAGTCCGACGCGTTCGCCGACCTGCTCGACGGTCCCCCGGCCGACCCGTCCGCCGTCGACCCGGCCCTCGTCCAGCTGAGCAGGCTGGTCCAGCGGCTGTCCTCCGTGCCCGCGCCCGCCGCGCCCTTCCGTGAAGGGCTGCGCGACCAGCTGATCGCCGCCGGTACGCACGCGACCGTCACCCTGCATCCGCCGGACGGTGGGTCGGCGCTGCACGCCCCCGCCGGACAGGGCGCCGGGACGACGGGTGCGGGCTCCGCAGCACCAGCCGGCACGGGAGCGGCCGGCAGCACGGCCGGCGGAGCCGCAGGCGCTGGTGGAACGGCCGGAGCAGCCGGGAGCGGTGCCGCCGGAGCCGGGGCGGCCGGCACCTCCGCCGCCGCCACCGCCAGCGCTGGTGCGACAGCCGCGGGCGGGGTCGGCGGCCTGGGCGCCGCCGTCGGCACCGCCGTCACGACCGTCGCGAAGACGGCGCCGCTGTGGGCCAAGCTCTTCATCGCCGGCACCGCGGTCGCGGTGTCCGGCACCGGGGTCGGGGTCAGCGCCGACCGCGCGCTGCCCGGTGACTTCTTCTACGGCGTGAAGAAGCAGGTCGAGGCCGTCCAGCTGGACCTCGCGAGCGGTGCCCGGGACAAGGCCCTCACCCAGCTCGGCATCGCCCACGCCCGGGCGAACGAGATCAAGGCCCTCATCGCCCGCGAGCACGTCGTCCCGGGCAAGCCGCTGTCGGCCGGGGTCGCCAAGGACATCCGCTCGGCCCTGGAGAACTGGGCCGAGAACGCCGGCGAGGGCACCACCTCGCTCGTCAAGCAGATCCGGGCGCTCGGCTCCGCCCCGGCGAACGCGCTGGAGTCGGCCAAGCTGCGGCGGACGCTCGACGAGTTCACCACCCAGCAGTTCACCCAGCTCGGCACGACGCTGGCCGATCTGCCCACCGGGACGGTGCAGAGCCTGACGGTGTCGGCGCTCGGGTATCTGCAGCGGGTCGACCGCGTACTGGGCGGGACCACGGTCGGCCTGGTGCAGGCGCTGTCCGACCAGCTGCCGGTGCCGCTCGCGTCGATCCAGGGCATCCGTGGGCTCGGCACCGTCCTGCACCTGCCGGCCGGGATCACGGGAGTCGCGCAGGCGATCCCGGCACCACCCGCGCCATTGTCGGGAGGCGGGGCCGCCGTCATCCCGCCACTGGCCGCGCTGTCCTCCCTGCCCGGGCTCCCGGTGCCGCAGCTGGTGCCGAAGGTCCAGCTGCCCCCGCTGAAGCTGCCCAGCGTCACCCTGCGCCCGGGGTCGCTGCCGGGCGTCTCGGTGCCGGGGGCTTCCCTGCCGGGCGTGAAGCTGCCCGGGGTGACGGTGCCGGGCGTCTCGCTTCCGGGGGTATCCGTGCCGCCGCTGCGCGTACCGACGGTCCCCCTGCCGAGCCTGTCGGTCCCGTCCGTGGTCGGTGGCCTGCGGACGGCCCTTCCGTCCGCGGTACAGAGTCTCGGAGGTCGGCTGCTCGGCGGAGCAACTCCCGTGCCGCTGCCGACCGGTGCGGTCAGCAAGACGCTCGATGACGTCGACAAGGCGGTCGGCAAGACGGTCGACAAGGGCGTTGCCGGCGTCAGCAAGACGGTGGGCGACGTCGGCACGACCGTCTCGCAGACCGTCGACGGGCTCGGCGGCACGGTCTCCCAGACCGTCGACGGCGTCGGCAACGCGGTCGAGAGTCTCGGCGGCGACGTCCCCGGGACGGTGAAGAACCTCGGCGCCACCACCGGCACGACGGTGGAGAACCTCGGCGGCACCGTCGACAAGAGCCTCGACGGCGTCACCAAGACGGCGACCGGGGTCGGCGAGACCGTCGACGAGACCGTGCGCGATCTCGGGCGGACCGTCGAGGACCTGGGGCAGACGGTGCCGGAGGTCGGCAAGGCCGCACCCGACGTCGCCAAAAACGTGCCCGACGTCGGCCAGACCGTCGACGGGGTCACCGCCCCGATCGCCGACCCGCTGGGCAGCGTCACCGGCGGCCTGACCAGTACGTCCGGCCCCTCGCTGCCGCTGCCGACCACCGTTCCGGCGCTGCCGGCCCTGCCCGACCTCGGCAGTCTCGGCGGCCTGGGCGGCCTCGGCGGCTAGCTGCCGTCAGCCGGTGGAGGTGCTGCGGGCCGGGTCCGGGAGGACGCGTACGTACGGCTGGTAGGTCGGGCTTGCCAGCACACCGAGGATGGTCTCGGAGACCTCCGGGCAGTTCATCGTGCCCGGGCCGTTGTCGAACAGGTAGCCGTTCGCGGCCCACTGCGGTGACAGCTCGGCGAGCAGGGTCTGGTCCCAGCCGGCGAAGACGCCGGTGCCGAGGGTCATCCCGATCGACACGGTCGTGAAGTGCACGTCGGTGTACTCCGAGCGCCAGGCGTGGGCGAGCTCTTCCAGCGCGGCCTTGCTGGTCGCGTACGCACCCATGCCGGGCAGCGGGCGCCCGACCGAGGTCGCGGAGATGTAGAGCGCCCGGCCCTTCACGGCCTGCAGGTGCGGCAGCGCGGCACTCGTCAGCAGCGAGGCGCCGACGAGGTTGGTGGCGAGCAGCCGGTGCCAGGCGGCGGAGTCGACGTCGACCATGCGCACCAGCGGGTCGATCGCCGTCGAGTAGACGAAGGCGTCGAGTCCGCCGAAGGCGTCCACCGTTTGCGCGACGGCGGCCGTGACGTCGTCGGGCACGGTGACGTCGCAGCGCACCGCGAGCGCGCCGGACCCGGCATCGACGACCGCCTTGTCGAGCAGCTCCTCACGGCGCCCGGAGAAGGCGACCCGGGCACCCTGGGCGGCCAGCGCCAACCCGAGGTCGAGACCGACTCCCGAGGAGGCCCCCATGACGAGGATCCGTTGACCGTCCAGCGCGGGAAATGTCGAGGTCGCCATTTCGGCAACCTACGACAGCCCCTTTCCGACCTCTACCGACCCCCCATGGCGGACGATCAGGTGGCGAACTTCAGCGACGTGACCCCCGGCCAGTTGCCCGCGGTCACCAGCCCCCAGAAGGCGAGCCAGCTGCCCTTCTTCAGGACCATGTTGAGCTGGGTGACGACCGCCCGGCGCACCTGGTCGGACGTGACGTCGTTCCCGATGAGCGGCCAGATGTGGTACGGCCCGTAGACGGTGAGGTAGTCCCGCGAGCCACGCACGTGGTTGAACAGGAACTTGGCGTTGTCGGGACTGTTGTACGGGTCGCCCGTCGCCTGCACCACCATCGTCGGGACGACCTTGCGGTCGTTCCAAGTCAGCCCGTACGGTCCGGCCCCCGACATCACGACGGACGCGTCGATGCGCGGGTCGTTGTAGCTGGTCGACATGGTCATGCCGGCCACGGTCATGCCGCCGTCGCTGTGGCCGACGACCGCGACCTTGTCCGGGTTCATCGCGGTGCCGAGGAAGTTGCCCCGCTCCTTGGCGTACGTCTGCATCTGCGTGATCACCGCAGACATGTCGTACATCTGGTTGAGGATCTCGGCGTTGCTCCGGCTGGCCGGGGCCGCACCGGGGATCGCCGCCTCCATCGGAAAGGTCGGTGCCGCGACGACGAAGCCCTGCGCCGCCAGCGCGTGCAGGAAGACCTGATACGTCGACGGGTTCGCGTTGAAGCCGGGCGCGAAGACGATGAGCGGGAAGTGCCCGGGGATCGCCCGGCTCCAGAAGTTGTCACGGCTGCTCGCCGCACCGACCGCCGGATACCAGATCTCGAAGCCGAGCGCGCGCACCGAGCTCGCCGGGTTGGGATACCGGGCGGCTACCCCGCGCTGGGTGTCGGTGGTGAAGCCGATGGTCTTGCCGACCGCGTACTCGTCCTGCAGGAACTGGTAGCCCGCCGTCGCGTACGAGCGGGCTCCCCCTGTGGCGCGGGGCGTGACCGTGCCGGTGGCGGCCCGCTTCTCGGCCTGCGCGATGGCGGCGAGGTCGCGGGCCGGCGTACTAGCCGCCGGCTGTGCGGTGGCGCTGCCGGACGTGAGGACACCCGACGTGCTGTACGTCGTGGTGGGGACTGTCGGACTGGCTCCGGCACTGGCCGGGGCGCCGACGGCAACGACGGCTACGGACGCCGCCAGCGCCAGGGGCAAAAGCACGGTTCGGCGCATGTGATTCGATCGGCGACCCCCACCGCCGGATGAATCAACGACCGCTTTCAGTCGCAATCTGTGAGCGAGCTGAGGACGTGTGCAGCAGCCATGACAGCCTCTCGATCCACGGTCAGCGAGGTGACCAGCCGAACCCGCCATGGGTCGACTGCCGAAAGGTAAACCCCGCCGTCACGCGCAGCGACGACATCTGACGGCGCGTCGCCCCGAAGCTGCGAGGGCGTCAGTCCTTGCGGCCGGCGTCCACCAGCTTCAGCACGACGGCGCCTTCCTCGTCGGAGGCGTCCAGGTCGACCTCGATGTCGAAGCCCCAGTCGTGGTCGCCGGCCGGGTCGTCCAGGATCTGGCGCACCCGCCAGATCCCCGGCGTCTCCTTGTCGAAGATCAGCAGAGCGGGACCCCGGGCGTCGCCGCCGGTGTTGAGCTCCGCATGCTCGGCGAAGTACGCCTGCACCACCTCGCTCCAGCGGTCGGCGTCCCAACCCGCGGCCCGGTCCAGCTCACCGAGGTCGTACCAGCGGCGCAGCGCGAAGAGCTCCACCCGACGGAAGAGCGCGTTGCGCACCATCGCCGTGAACGCACGCTGGTTTCCGGTCAGGGGCCGCGGCCGGGTGGGGATCGCGACGGGGGCGTCGAGCGGCTGGTCGGCGCTGGTGAGCTGCTCCCACTCGTCGAGCAGCGAGGAGTCGACCTGGCGCACCAGCTCGCCCAGCCACTCGACCAGGTCCGAGACCTCCTCGGTACGGGCGCCCGCCGGCACCCCGGAGCGCAGCGCCTTGAACGCATCCGACAGGTAGCGCAGCACCGCACCCTCGGAGCGGGTCAGCTGGTAGGTGTTCACCAGCTCCCGGAAGGTCATCGCCTGCTCCCACATGTCGCGCACCACCGACTTCGGCGAGAGCGTCGCGTCGGCGATCCAGGGGTTGCTGGAGCGGTAGGTCTCGAACGCGTACTCCAGCAGCTCGGCGAGCGGCTTGGGATAGGTGATCTCCTCCAGCAGCTCCATGCGCTCGTCGTACTCGATGCCCTCCGCCTTCATCTGCGCGACCGCGATGCCCTTGGCCTTGTTTTGCTGGGCCGCGAGGATCTGGCGCGGGTCGTCGAGCGTCGCCTCGATCACCGAGACGACGTCGAGGGCGTAGGTGTCGGAGGCCGGGTCGAGCAACCCGATGGCGGCGAGCGCGAAGGTGGACAACGGCTGGTTGAGCGCGAAGTCGGGCGGCAGGTCGACGGTCAGCCGGTAGCGCCGCCCGTCGGGCTCGGGCACCTCGAGCCGCTCGACGACCCCGGCCTGCAGCAGGCCCCGGGCGATGCCGATCGCCTCCCGGATGTGGCGACGCTGGCGGGCGCGGGGCTCGTGGTTGTCGGTGAGCAGGTGGCGCATCGCCGCGAACGGGTCGCCCGGCCGGGCCAGCACGTTGAGCAGCATCGCCGTCGACACCCTGAAATGGCTGGTCAGCGGTTCGGGAGCGGCGCTTATCAGGCGCTGCTGGGTGGCCTCGCTCCAGGGCACCATGCCCTCGGGGATCTTGCGGCGGACCAGCTTGCGGCGCTTCTTCGGGTCGTCGGCGACTTTGGCGAACTGCTTGAGGTTCTCCACCTCGTGCTCCGGCGCCTGGACGACGACCGTGCCCGCGGTGTCGTACCCGGCGCGGCCTGCCCGGCCGGCGATCTGGTGGAACTCGCGGGCGTTGAGCAGCCGGGTGCGGGTGCCGTCGTACTTGCTGAGCGCGGAGAACACCACGGTGCGGATCGGCACGTTGATCCCGACGCCCAACGTGTCGGTGCCGCAGATGACCTTGAGCAGCCCGGCCTGGGCCAGCTGCTCGACGAGGCGCCGGTACTTCGGCAGCATGCCGGCGTGGTGCACCCCGATGCCGTGGCGCACCAGCCGCGACAGGGTGGTGCCGAAGGCGGAGGAGAACCGGAAGCCGCCGATCAGCGCGGCGATCGCCGCCTTCTCCTCCTTGGTGGCCACGTTGACGCTCATCAGCGCCTGCGCCCGCTCCAGCGCCGAGGCCTGCGTGAAGTGCACGACGTAGATCGGTGCCTGCCGGGTCGAGAGCAGCTCGTCGATCGTCTCGTGCATCGGGGTGGTCGCGTAGTAGTGGAACAGCGGCACCGGACGCTCGGCGTTGGCCACGAGCGCGGTGGGCCGGCCGGTGCGCCGGGTGAGGTCGGCGCGCAGCTCGCTGACGTCACCGAGCGTCGCGGACATCAGCAGGAACTGCGCCTTGGGCAGCTCGATCAGCGGCACCTGCCAGGCCCAGCCGCGGTCGGGGTCGCCGTAGAAGTGGAACTCGTCCATGACGACGAGTCCGATGTCGGCGCCGGCACCTTCGCGCAGCGCGATGTTGGCCAGCACCTCGGCGGTGCAGGCGATGATCGGGGCGTCGGCGTTGACGCTGGCGTCACCGGTGAGCATGCCGACGTTCGCGGCGCCGAAGACGCCGCAGAGCGCGAAAAACTTCTCGCTCACCAGCGCCTTGATCGGCGCGGTGTAGAAGCTGACCCGGTCAGCGGCCAGCGCCGCGTACTGCGCGCCGGTGGCCACCAGCGACTTGCCCGACCCGGTCGGCGTGGCCAGGATGACGTTGGCCCCGCTGACCAGCTCGATCAGCGCCTCCTCCTGCGCCGGGTAGAGCACGGTGCCGGAGTCCGCCGCCCACTGCGCGAAGCGGGTGTAGACGGCGTCGGGATCGTCGCCGAGCGCCATGAGCTCCGACAGGTCGTCGAAATCGGCGATCAGCGGCGCGACGTCGTCGGCCGGCAGCGCGGTAGCGGGTGAGTCGGCCGGGGTGCTGTCGGTGCCGGCCGGGGTCAAGGTCATGGGCGCTCAGCCCTGCTGCAGCATCTCCGCGACGAGGAAGGCCAGCTCGAGGCTCTGTGACGTGTTGAGCCGCGGGTCGCAGGCGGTCTCGTAACGGCCGGCGAGGTCGGCCTCGCCGATCTCCTGGGCGCCGCCCAGGCACTCGGTGACATTTTCGCCGGTGAGCTCGATGTGCAGCCCGCCCGGCCAGGTGCCGAGGCCGCGGCAGACGTCGAAGAAGCCCTGCACCTCGGTCATGACGGCGTCGAAGCGCCGGGTCTTGATCCCGCCGACGCTCTCGGTGTTGCCGTGCATCGGGTCGCACGCCCACACCACGGAGTGACCGGTGGCGCGCACCTTCTCGATGATCGGCGGCAGCAGGTCGGCGACCTTGCCGGCACCCATCCGCGAGATGAGGGTGATGCGGCCGGACTCGTTACGCGGGTCGAGCCGCTCGACGAGGGCCGCCGCGTCCTCCGGCGGGGTGGTCGGGCCGACCTTGACGCCGATCGGGTTGCCGACCGCCGCGGCGAAGGCGACGTGGGCGCCCTCGAGGTCGCGGGTGCGGTCGCCCAGCCAGATCGTGTGGGCGGACAGGTCGTACGCGAGGCCGGTGGCGTCCTCGGTACGGGTCAGCGCCCGCTCGTAGTCCAGCAGCAGCGCCTCGTGGCTGGTGTAGAGCTCGACCTGCTGACCGGTGTGGCCGAGGTCGACGCCGATGGCGCGCATGAAGGACAGCGCGCGGTCGATGTCACGGGCCAGCATCTCGTAGCGGGCGCCGGCCGCCGAGGCGGCGACGAAGTCGCGGTTCCACGCGTGCATCTGGTGCAGGTCGGCGAAGCCACCGGTGGCGAAGGCGCGGAGCAGGTTGAGGGTGGCGGAGCTGGAGTGGTAGGCCCGCACCAGCCGCTGCGGGTCGGGCCGGCGCTCGTCGGCGGTGGCGGCGAAGCCGTTGACGGCGTCACCGCGGTAGGACGGCAGCCCGGTGTCGGGCTCGGTGTCGGCCGAACGCGGCTTCGCGAACTGGCCCGCCATGCGCGTGACCTTCACGACCGGCAGCGAGGCGCCGTAGGTCAGCACGACCGCCATCTGCAGCAGGGTCTTGACCTTGTCGCGGATGCCGTTGGCCGTCGCCGACGCGAAGGTCTCGGCGCAGTCGCCGCCCTGGAGCAGGAAGGCCTTGCCGTCAGCGACCAGCGCGAGCTGCTCACGCAGCCTGCGCACCTCGTGGGCCGTCACCAGCGGCGGCACCGTGTTGAGCTCGTCGACGGCCGCGGCGAGGGCCGCGGGGTCGGGCCAACGCGGCTGCTGCTTCGCCTCGCGCGAACGCCAGGCATCCAGGTCCGCCGGAGGAGCCGCAGGGGCAGAAGTCTCCTGAATGCTCACCCACCCAGACTACGGGGCGATGGCAAACGACTTTGCGCGTTGAACGGCTGCGCTTGTGGTCACTCCCACCGGCGCGCCTCGACCAAAAGCACTAGGCGCGCGGGCGAACGCGACCACAACCACAAGTGCCCGCCGAGCAGGGCCGTCAGCCGAAGAAGACCTCGGCCTCGGCGTACAGCTCGGGCGTCACCGTCTTGAGCTCGCGGGTGGCCTCCTCGAGCGGCACCCGCACGATCCTCGTGCCCTGCAGCGCGACCATCGTGCCGAAGGCGCCGTCGCTGACCGCGTCGACGGCGTGCAGGCCGAAGCGGGTGGCCAGCACCCGGTCGTACGCGGTGGGCGTGCCGCCGCGCTGCACGTGGCCGAGCACGGTGGTGCGGGCCTCCTTGCCGGTGCGCTTCTCGAGCTCGCCCTCGAGGAGCTGCCCGATGCCGCCGAGCCGCTCGTGGCCGAAGGCGTCCTTCTGCCCCTGCCGCACCGCGAGGGTGCCCTCCTTCGGGACGGCCCCTTCCGCGACGACGACGATCGGCGCGTAACGGTGGGTGGCGAACCGGTGGGTGACGTAGGCGGCCACCTCGTCGATGTCGAACGGCCGCTCGGGGATGAGGATGACGTTGGCGCCGCCGGCGAGCCCGCTGTGCAGGGCGATCCAACCGGCGTGGCGGCCCATGACCTCGCAGATCAGGGTGCGGTGGTGGCTCTCGGCGGTGGTGTGCAGCCGGTCGATCGCCTCCGTCGCGATGCTCACCGCGGTGTCGAAGCCGAACGTGTAGTCGGTGGCGCCCAGGTCGTTGTCGATCGTCTTCGGGACGCCGACCACCTTGACGATGCCGTCGTCCTGCAGCCGCTGGGCTACGCCCAGGGTGTCCTCGCCGCCGATCGCGATGAGGGCGTCGATCTCGAGTGCGGCGGTGGTCGCACGGATGCGGTCGAGCGCGCCGTCGATCTTGTACGGGTTGGTCCGGCTGGAGCCGAGCACGGTGCCGCCGCGAGGCAGCAGGCCGCGGACGGCCTCGATGTCGAGCGGCACGATGTCGGCGTCGATCGGCCCGCGCCAGCCGTCACGGAAGCCGACGAAGTCGTGGCCGTACTCCTGGATGCCCTTGCGGACCACCGCCCGGATGACCGCGTTGAGGCCCGGGCAGTCGCCACCGCCGGTGAGCACGCCGATTCGCATGGCCGCACGCTACCGAGGTCCGGGCCGGGCCGGCACATGCCGTGTCGGCCCAGGCGTCAACGTTCGGGCGAAGCGGCCGACGCGTAGGAGGTGACCGCCGCACCGCCTGCCTCCCGCTCGGGGGCGGGCCCGACCGCACGGGGGCAGCGCCGCCGGCGCTGGATGCCCGTCGCAGCGATCGCCGCACTGGCCCTGCTGGCACCGGCGCTCTCGGCGTCCGCCGCCGGCGCCCCGACGGTCGCCGACTCCGCGAAGGCGAAGACCGAGGTCGAGGCCGCGAGCTCCACCCTGGCGCAGGCGGAGCAGCAGGTGCGCACAGCCACCGCGCAGACCCAGCGGATCAGCTCGCAGATCGTGGAGCTGACGGGCCAGCAGTCGCAGACCGCCGTCGCCCTCTCCCAGGCCCGCACCGATGCCCGGTCGGCGGTGCAGGCGGCCTACAACGACGCGCTGATCGACCCGACGGCCACTCTGCTGGCCACCTTCAACGGCGGCGACCCCGAGCTCGCCGATCACGTGCGCCGCGCTCGGCTGATCAAGGCGTCCACCCGGGCCCAGCAGCTCCAGCGCGACAGCGCACGGCTCGCCGAGCTCGGGAGCCAGCTCGCCGCCAAGCGCCGCAGCGCCGTCCAGGCCGCGGCGGTGGCGGTCGGGGCCGCCGCCGACGCCCAGCAGAAGCTCGCCGCCGCCCGGGAGAACGAGCGCGAGACCCGGCGCAAGGTGGAGCTGGCGGCGCAGCAGCAGGAGCTCCAGCGGCTCGGCGACGACCTGCTGAAGAGCCTCGAGGCGGCGTACGACCCCACGGCCGCGACGTCGTCCGGGAGCTCGGGCGGCGGCACCATGCAGCCGGACTCCCCCGCCGAGCTGCTCGGCCTCTACAAGCGGGCGGCCACCACCTGCCCCGGGCTGCCCTGGGGGGTGCTCGCCGCGATCGGCCAGGTCGAGACCGACCACGGCCGCAACAAGGCGGTGTCGAGCGCCGGCGCGATGGGGCCGATGCAGTTCCTGCCGTCCAGCTGGGTCGCGTACGGGGTCGACGGTGACGGCGACGGCAAGGCCGACATCCTGAACCAGGCCGACGCCGTCTACTCGGCGGCGCATCTGCTGTGCACCAACGGCGGTGGCAAGCCCGCGACGTTGTACGACGCGATCTTCGACTACAACCACTCCGACTACTACGTACGGACCGTGCTCGGCCTGGCCGCCAAGTACACCGTCAGCAATCAGATCGAGTACTGACCGGACGCGAGCTCAGGTGCGGCCGGCGTACGCGGGGTGGTGGGCCGTCGCGACCTTCCACCGCACCAGGTTGAAGCGGGCGTCGGCGAGGGCGTCGTGCGCGTTGGGCGGCTCGGGCGGGAACGGCGGCGACCCGGCCTCCTCCCACAGCTGGCGCAGGTCACGGGTGAAGCGGGGCAGCGGCCGGGGCAGCTGCGGCATCGTGCCCCACAGCTGGCAGAGGGCGACGTGGTCGTACGCGCCGAACCACGCCCACAGCTCGGTACGGCCGCCGGTGGACGTGACGAACTCCAGCACCCGCTCGCGGATCGTGAGCCGCGACTGCCAGGCGTCGGAGCCGGGTGACGGCAGCTTGTCCAGCACGTTGCGCCGCACCCACGGCCCGGCCCGCTCCGGGTCGAACTCGGTGGACACCAGGTAGAGCTCGCGCTCACCGGTCTCGTCGACGATGCCGATGGAGATCAGCTCGATCGTCGTACCGTCCTCGATGAACTCGCAGTCGTAGAAGTACCGGGCGGGCTCCCTCGACATGCCCGAACTCTATGGGCCCGGACTCCGCCACGCCCACAGCAGGAAGGCAGCCCACCGACATCCGGCTGCCGTCCTGACGATCTCTGCCACACTTCGGGGCACGATGCCCGCGCACTCCCCGCTCGCGTCATGAGCCTGTGCCCGGCGTGCTCGACCCCGGTGGTCGCCCACGCCCGCTTCTGCGGCGCCTGCGGATCCGCCGTGCCCACGGGATGCCCGGCGTGCGGCGCCGAGACGCTCCCGGGTCAGGGCTTCTGCACCGACTGCGGCAGCGCCCTCGTCGACCCGGCCTCGGCCGGCCGGTCACCGGCGCCCCGCCGCCGGCCCGACGACCGCCGGCGGATGCGCGGCGAGGAGCGCCGGATCGTCTCGGTGCTCTTCGTCGACGTCGTGGGCTGGACGAGCGCGGCCGAGCAGCTCGACCCGGAGGACCTGCGGGCCGCCCAGTCCGACTACTTCGCGGCCGTACGCGCGGTGGTCGAGCAGACCGGCGGCACGCTGGAGAAATACATCGGCGACGCGGTGCTGGCCTGCTTCGGCGCGCCGCGCGCCACCGAGGACGACGCGCTGCGGGCCGTCCGCGCGGCGCTGCGTATTCAGGACGCCCTGGGCGCCCTGCGGGTGGGCGACGCCCCGCTCGAGGCCCGGGTGGGGGTCGCCACCGCCGAGGCCCTCGTCGACCTCGACGCCGACCCCGCCCGCGGCCAGGCGTTCGTCACCGGTGACGTCGTGAACCTCGCGTCGCGGCTGCAGTCGGCCGCACCGTCCGGGAGCGTGCTGGTCGACCGTGCGACCCGGGTCGCCACCCGCGAGACCGTCGAGTACGACGCCGCCGGCCCGCTGACGCTGAAGGGCAAGGCGGAGCCGGTCGAGGCTTACCTGGCCCGCGCGGTCACCGCCGAGGCACTACGCGGCCCCCGTCACGACCTGCCCTTCGTCGGCCGGGCGCCGCAGCTGCGCCTGCTGCAGAGCTGCCTGGACCGGGTGATCGGCGACGGCGCGGGGGCCCTGGTGTCCATCACCGGCGAGCCCGGGATCGGCAAGAGCCGCCTGGTCCACGAGCTCGACCGGCAGCGCCGGGCGACGGGCTCCCCCCGGGCCGACGTCCGGGAGCTGCGCTGGCTCGCCGCGTCGTGCGTCTCGTTCGACAAGTCGGGGAGCTTCGCCCCGCTGGCGGCGCTGCTCAGCTCGTGGGTGGAGGCCACGCCGGACGACGGCGAGCAGCCCGACGGCTGGGCGCCCGAGCGGCTCGCGGCCCGGCTGGCCACTGTCGTCGCGGGCCCGGACGCCGACCGGCTGGCACACGCCCTGCAGCCGCTGCGGACACCCGGTGACCCGGCCGGCGCCGCCGACCGGCGGGCCCGCAGCGGCGCGATCGAGGCCTGGCGCCGGGTGATGGTGGCGCTGGCCGAGGACGCCCCGACCGTGCTCGTGCTCGAGGACCTGCACCGTGCCGACGACGCCCTGCTGGACGCGGTCGACGAGCTCCTCGCGCTCGCCACCGAGGTGCCGCTGCTGCTGGTCGTGACCGCCTGGCCCGAGCTGCTGGAGCGCCGGCCGGGCTGGGGTGCGGCGGGGTCGGACACGGTGACGCTCAGCCTCCCGCCGCTGGACGAGGACGACGCGGTGACGCTGATCCGCGGCCTGCTCGGCCCGCAGGCACCCCCCGCGGCGCTGCGCCGGCTGGTCGCCCTGGCCGGCGGCAACCCGCTGTACGCGGCGGAGTGCGCCGGGATGCTGCGCGACCGTGAGGCGGACGAGCTCCCGTACGACCTCGCCGAGCTGCCGCTCCCGCGCTCGGTGCAGGGACTGGTCGCGAGCCGGCTCGACCTGATCAGCGCCGACGAGCGGGAGGTGCTGCACGCCGCGGCGGTGCTCGGCGAGTCATGCTGGCCCGGCCCGGTGAGCCTGCTGGCCGGCCTGCCCGGCTCGGAGGTCGAGGTGGGCCTCGCCCAGCTGGCCCGGCGCGGGATGCTGCGCCGGGTCCGCCCGTCGTCGGTCGCCGGTGAGCCGGAGTACAGCTTCCGGTCGGCTCTCGTACGCCGCCTCGTCTACACCCGGCTGCCCCGCGGCCGGCGGCAGGTGCAGCACTCCCGGGCGGCCGACTGGTGGGCGGCGCGGCGCAGCGGCAGCCCGGCGTACCGGGCCGAGGTCGTGGCGCACCACCGGGTGGTCGCCGCCGAGCTCGCGGCGGCGGTGCGCTCACCCGAGGCCGGCATGCGGGCCGAGCAGGCCCGCCGCGCGCTGCGGGAGGCGGCGGAGCGCTCGTACGGTCCGGAGTCGCTGCTGCCGACCCGCGGCTACCTCGAGCGCGCACTGGCGCTCTGGCCCGACGACGTCGACCCGGTCGGACGCCTGTCGGCGCTGCGCCTCGCACTGGAGGTGACCTTCCTCAGCGACCGCGCCGGCTTCGTCGCGGGTGACGGTCCGATCCGCGTCACCGAGACCGCCGCGACGCTGGCGGTGCTGGGTGCGGCGGCCGAGGCGGCCCGCGCCCACTCGTTGCTCGCGCAGATCGCGCGGCACGTGGCCGACCCCGTCGAGGCCCTGCGGCAGCACCAGGCGGCCGTCGACCTGCTCGCCGATTCGGCCGAGGGCCCTCAGCTGGCCTTCGCCCTGACCGGCCTCGCGCGCGCGCAGCTGGCGTGCGAGCGCCTGCCCGATGCGGTACGCACCGGCCGCCGCGCGGCAGCCCTCGCGGAGCAGCTCGGCCTCGCCGACGCCCTCGCCGACGCGCTCGCCACCACCGGGGTCGCGCGCTACCGCACGGGTGACAGCGCCGGCCTCGTCGACCAGGAACGGGCCCTGACGCTGGCCCGCGACGGGCAGCTCCCCGCGCTGCCCCGGGTGGCCCGGGAGCTCGCCGCGACGCTCGCCGAGGAGGGCGAGCTGCACCGCAGCTACGCGCTGCTGGACCAGGCCGCTGCCGACGGTGACGCCGCTTCCGCCTGGGATGGCGCGCAACGCGCCTGCAGCGAGGGCGACTGGGAGCCGGCGCTCACCGTCGGGCCGGACGGGCCGCCCGGGCTGGCCGCCTGGCTGCGGCTGTTGCAGGGGGAAGCCTCCGACCAGCTGCGCGAATCCGTGGCCGCCGACCTCGAGCGGGCGCGGGCCGGCGGCAGCCCGCAGCTGCTGCGCCGGACCCTGGCCCTGGCCGCGCGCTGCAGTGCCCTCGACGGCGACACCGCGCAGGCGCGGCGCCATCACCGCGAGCTGCTGTCCGACCTGCCGGCTGCCGACGCCCTGCCCTCCGGGACCCTGCCTTCCGGGACCCTGCCGGCCCCCGTACGCGAGTGGCTCCCCGCCGCCGCGGCCGTCGTCGAGCACCTCACCGACGAGACCGATCGCAAGACTGCCGAGGACCTGCGTCGCCTGCTCGAGCAGATCCCGCACCGCACGCGGTGGGTGCGGGCCGCCCTCGCCACCCTGGCCTCGGCGGCCGCCCGCCGCGACGGTGACCGGGACGCCGCTCTGGCCGCCGCCGAGGAGGCCGTCACCGTCTACGGCGACATCGGCGACGAGACCGAGCGGGGCCTCGCCGTGGCCGCAGCCGCCGCCCGCGAGCGCGAGCTGCGCGGCCCCGGGCGCTGGGAGTGGGAGCTCGCCGCCTTCGCCGCACGTACCGGAGCGGTGCGGCTGCTGCCGGAGTCCTCGCCGGCCTCGCAGATCCTCGGGCTCCGCCCGGGGTCGCCGGACGACGTCCCGGCCTGACCGGCAGCTAGCTGCGCGCCGCCGGGGTCACGCGGCCTCGCGGCCGGTGACGGCGGGACGCTCGTTCTTCGGCGTCTTCTGCCCGGCGAGGTCGGCCTTGGCCTTGGCGGCGTAGACGTCCACGTACTCCTGGTCGGACAGCAGCATGAGCTCGTACATGATCTCGTCGGTCATGCTGCGCAACACGAAGCGGTCGTCCTGCAGGCCCGCGTAGCGGCTGAAGTCCAGCGGCTCGCCGAAGCGCACACCGACCCGCTTGACGCGCGGCAGGACCTTGCCCTGTGGCTGCACCTCGAAGGTGCCGATCATGCCGACGGGAATGACCGGGACCCCGGCCTCGAGCGCCATCCGGGCGACGCCGATCTTGCCGCGGTAGAGCCGGCCGTCCGGCGAGCGCGTGCCCTCCGGATAGATGCCCAGCAGCTTGCCCTCGCGCAGGATGCCGACGCCGGTCTCCAGCGCCGCCTCGCTGGCGCGGCCGCCGCTGCGGTCGATCGGCACCTGCCCGACGCCCGTGAAGAACATCTTCTTCAGCCGGCCCTTGAGCCCGCGCTCGGTGAAGTAGTCGCTCTTGGCGAGGAACGTGACCCGCCGCGGCACCAGCAGCGGCATGAAGATCGAGTCGAGGAACGACAGGTGGTTGCTGGCGAGGATGCACGGCCCGGTCTCGGGCACGTTCTCGAGCCCTTGCGACCACGGTCGCCAGATGGTGCGCAGCAAGGGCGTCAAGATCATCTTGACGACCCAGTAGAACACCCGGCCCCACCCTTCCCCGTGCACACGTACGACCGGATCTGCTCGCGGCGCCGAAGAGCTGACCGGCGCCCGAGAGTCCCAACCCTAGAAGCCGGACGCCCCGGGCGTACGCGCGGCCCGCCAGCCGGGGCGGTCGACTTCGCTGCGAACGGTCCATTTCGGACCTCCGGCAGGCGCGGCGTGAGCACGCTCTCGTCACCACGCGGGTTCTCTTGCCCCGAGCCTGTTTTCGCGGCGGGCCGGACGTGACACGATGGCCGACCTGAGCTGTTCGCACGGGTCCATGGGGTAAGGAGGTCCGACGTGCCCTTGCTCCCGGGCGCCGAGCCCCTCGCCGTCGACGGCGGGCCCATCGGTGCACTCGTCCTGCACGGCTTCACCGGATCGCCGCAGGGCGTCCGTGACTGGGGCCTTGCCCTGGCCGAGGCCGGCCTCACCGTCACGGTCCCGCGGCTGCCGGGTCACGGCACCCGGCTGCAGGACATGGCCCGCACCCGCTGGACCGACTGGTACGCCGAGGCCGAGCGCGCCTTCGACGAGCTGCGCTCGGTGTGCGCGGCCGTCTTCGTCTGCGGCCTGTCGATGGGCGGCACGCTGGCGCTGCGCCTCGCCGAGCAGCGCGCCCGCGAGGTGCAGGGGGTCGTCGTGGTCAACGCGTCGCTCGGCACCCAGCGCAAGGACGCCGTCCTGCTGCCGGTTCTGCGCTACCTGGTGCCCTACTTCCCCGGCGTCGCCAACGACATCGCCAAGCCGGGCGTGACCGAGGTGGCGTACTCCAAGATGCCGCTGCAGAGCGCGTACTCGCTCAGCAAGCTGTGGTCGCTCACCCGCGCCGACCTCGGGGCGATCACCGCCCCGGTGCTCGCCTTCCGCAGCGAGGTCGACCACGTCGTCGAGCCGATCTCGCTGACCTGGATGCGCGAGGGCGCGGTCAACACGACGGTCACCGAGCGGCTGCTGACCCGCAGCCACCATGTCGCCACGCTGGACTACGAGGCGCCCGAGATCTTCAGCGAGACCATCGACTTCATCCGCGAGCACAGTGCCGCCGACCGGGCGGGTGCCCGATGACGCGGGCCGGCGCATGAGCGCCCGGGGCAACGGTCTGCGGGCCAACGCCTACGCCGTGCTCATGGAGGTCGACGAGACCACCGGCGCCCGCATGCTCGATGCGCTCGCCGAGCGCCGCATCGCCGCTTACGTCGTCCCGGCGACCGGGCCCGACACAGCGCTGTCGCAGCATCCGGGGCGGCTCATCCTGCACGTCGACGCGGCGCAGCGGGTGCCGGCGCGGATCGTGCTCGCGGGGCTGACCCCCGCGCTCGCGGCCGAGACGGGCACCGACGCGGGCGAGCCCGCTGTGGATCCGGCCGGCGAGGACCCGGCGGCCGCCCAGGACGCGACGATCGACGCGATGTTCGCCCAGCTGGTGGCCGGCTTCCACGACGCCCCGACCAGCCGCACCTGGCCCGACGCCGAGGACCTGCCCGCCGACCCGGCGCCGCCCGCACGGCCCTCCCCCACGGCGCTGACGAAGCCCGTCCAGCCGCCGGCGGATCCGACCCTGCCGCCGCGGTCGTGGGACCCGAGCGCCGATCGCGACCGGCGCCGCCTGCCCGGCGACCGTCCCGGAGCCGCCTCCCGCTCCGTGCTGCCGCCTTCCAATCCCCCGACCTTCAAGACCCCGACCTCGGACGCCCCTGCTCCCAAGGCCCCGACCTCGGGAAGCCCGCCGCCTGCCGCGGGCCACGACGATCTCGACGACGCCGACGAGTCGCACTACCTGCCGCCGCACCTGCCGAAGCTGAAGCCGGCCGCGGCCGCCACCCGGTGGGCGTTCGCCGCGATGGCGTTCGGCCTGGCACTGCTCCTGGTGCCGACCCTGCTCACGCTCGACCACACCACCTCGACCGACATCCTCGGCGTCGCCTGCGTGCTCGGCGCGACAGCGTGCCTGCTGACCCGCCTACGCCCGGATTCGACCAGCGCGCCCGACGATCCCGACGACGGCGCCGTCGTCTGACCCCGGCGGCCCGGCGTGACCCGGGCCGGTCCGGCCCGCTCGCGCCCCGGTATCTTGCGCTGACCGGACATCGGCGACGTTGCCCGCGGCGCACGGCCGTGCCCGGTTCGGGACCCGTACCAATTCAGCTACCGGCCGGCCCCGGCCGGCCACCGTGGGGAGCCCCGTGACCGTCCCGAAGACCGGCGTGTCGGAAACCGTCGAGGTCACCGGCCATCTGATGGACACCGGGGTGCTCGCCCGGGTGCTGGATGACGTGATCGAGTCCGGCGCCGACTACACGATCGCCCGGCTCGAGGTCGGCCGTACGCACGACGACGACTCGACCTGCGAGATCGTCGTGCGCACCGAGGATCCCGACCTGCTGGCCCGGCTGCTGATGCGCCTGCAGTCGCACGGCGCCAACGCGGTCGACCCGGGTACGGCTGTCACCCGTTCGGCGCCGCGCGACGGCGTCTTCCCGGACGACTTCTACTCCTCGACCAACCTCGAGACCGTCGTCCGGCTCGCCAACGCCTGGGTGCCCGTCGAGCAGCCCGAGATGGACTGCGGTCTGCTGGTCTCCGGGTCGCGGGTCCGCACCATCCCGGTGTCCGACGTACGCGAGGGCGACCTCGTCGTGTGCGGCGCGTCCGGGGTGCGGGTGGTGCTCCCGCCGCGCGAGCACTCGGCCCACGGCACGCGCACGGGCCCGGCCATGTTCGGCTTCATGTCGTCGGCGGTGTCATCGGAGAAGCCGCAGGCCTCGCAGGTCCGCCGTATCGCCTCCCGCATCCGTGACGTCAAGGCCGAGGGCGGCAAGGTCCTGTGGGTCGCCGGCCCGGCGATCGTCCACACCGGCGCGGCCCCGGCGCTGGTGGCCCTCATCGACGCCGGCTTCGTCGACGTGCTGTTCGCCGGCAACGCCCTCGCGACGTACGACATCGAGGCGGCGCTGTACGGCACGTCGCGGGGCGTCGACGCGGCCGCCGGACGCGGCCTCGAGCACGCCCACGAGCACCACATCCGGGCGATCAACACGATCCGCCGTGAGGGGTCCATCGCCAAGGCCGTCGAGTCGGGCGCGCTGACCGGCGGCATCATGCATGCGCTGGCCACCCACAACAAGCGGGTCGTGCTCGTCGGCTCGGTGCGCGATGACGGGCCGCTGCCGGACGTCTACACCGACGTGATCGACGGGCAGCGGGCGATGCGTGCCTCGCTGCACGGCGTCGGTGTGGCGATCATGGTCGCCACGACGGCGCACTCGGTCGCGACCGGCAACCTGCTGCCGGCCTCGGTGCCCTTGATCGCGGTCGACATCAACCCGGCGACCGTCGCCCAGCTCACCGATCGCGGCAGCGCGCACGCGCTGGGCATGGTCACCGATGTCGGCCTGTTCCTCGAGCAGCTCGCGACCGAGCTGGTGCCCGCGTACGCGGGCCCGGCCTGACCGTTCCGGTCACGACCCGGGCGGCTTCACCACGCACCACTCGTTGCCCTCGGGGTCGAGCAGCACCTGAAACGCGCCGGCATCATCGCGGTGCAGCTCACCCACCCGCGTCGCCCCGAGCGCTTCGGCGGCGATCGTCGCCGCTTCGATGTCCGCCACCTCGACATCGAGATGCAGCCGGTTCTTGACCGCCTTGGGCTCCGGTACGCGCTGGAAGGCGAGCCGGGTCCAGCCGGGCGGGTCGACGTAGCTCCACGCCTCGTCACGCTGCCGGGCCTCGCCGCCCAGCACCTCGGCCCAGAAGCGGGCCAGCGCGAAGGGCTCGCGGCAGTCGACGACGACCTCGTCGATGTGACCGATCACGGCATGACCGCGAGGCGCGCCAGGTCGGCCGCACCCACCAGACCGGCTTCGGGGCCGAGCACCGCGCGTACCAGCTCGGCCTCGGGCCGGTGACCCCGTCCGGGCAACGCCTTGCGGAAGGCGATCCGGGCCGGGCCGAGCAGCAGGTCGCCGGCGTCCGACACCCCGCCGCCGATGACGAACCGGTCGGGATCGAGCGTGGCGGCCACGTTCGCGAGGCCGCGGCCGAGCCACTCACCGATGACGCTGAACGCCTCGACGGCGGCCGGGTCACCCTCCCGGGCGGCGGCCGTGACGGTCGGTCCGTCGATCGCGCCGGCGCCGTCGCCGCCGAGGTCACCCGGCCCGGCGGCCGGCGAAGCACCGGCGAGCTCGAGCATCCGGGCGCCTCGCACGGGGTCGGTCGTGGCGATCTCGCGCGCCGCGCGCACAAGCGCCTTGCCGCTGCAGTACTGCTCCCAGCAGCCCCGGTTGCCGCAGCCGCAGCGGTGGCCGCCGGGCACGAGCGTCATGTGGCCGAACTCGGCGGCGATGCCGAAGCCGCCGCGGTAGAGCTTGCCGGCCGCGACGATGCCGCTGCCGATCCCGGTGCCGACGGTCAGGCAGATGAGGTCACGCGAGCCGGCTCCCGCGCCGAAGCGGTGCTCCGCCCAGGCCATGGCGTTGCCGTCGTTCTCGACCACCACGGGCAGCTCGATCCGGGCGGCGAGGTCGTGCCGGAGCGGCTCGTTGCGCCAGGGGACGTTGGGGGCGAAGTACACCCACGACCGCTCCCGGTCGATCCAGCCCGCGGCCCCGATGCCGACCGCGACCACCTCGGGATACCGGGCCTGCAGCCGCTCGACGACCTCGACGATGGCGACCGCGACGGCGGCCGCCTCGGTGTCGGGCGTCGGGCGGCGCAGCTCCTCGAGCACCCGGCCGTCGGCGGCCACGACGCCTGCCGCGACCTTGGTGCCGCCGACGTCGACACCGATGGCGAGCGGTGCGGCCGTCGTCACGGAGAAGGAGCCGGCGGTCATCGGATGTCGATGCGCTGAACGTCGGGCGGGCGACGACGCGGCGGCCCGGAATCGTCCGCCGGAGCAGTGGCGTCCGGAGTCGGGTCGGCGTCCGTGGTTCCGGAGTTGTCACCGTCGAGCGCCGTACGAACGGCGGCCAGCAGTGCGGCCGACGCCACCGACAGGTGCTCGAAGACCTCCGGTCGCACCCCGCGGAGCCGGCGCACGGCCTGGCAGAACGGGCAGACACCGCATTCGGGCGGGAGCTGGTCGTCGCCCACCGGTGCTCCGGCGACGGATGCTCCCCGCCGCGCCGCCGTACGCAGGGTAGCGGCCACGTCGTTGGCCTCCAGCCAGCCGGTGACGGCGTCCGCCAGTCGGGCGGCCTCCTGCCCGAGCGAGCCGTGGTCGTGCTGTCCCGTGGTCACGAGCTCACCGTCATGCGCCCATCCAGAGGTCGGGATCCGGCTCGAACGAGATCGTCAGCCGGCCGTCGGTCAGCTCGGCTCCCGTCACGACGCAGCGCCGCAGGGCCGACGGCAACGTGATCAACCGGCGCCACCCGCCGGCCGTCACCGCGATCTCGTCGCCGCGGCGGGTCAGACCGAGCTCGTCCTTCTCCGCGAACGGCAGCGCCAGCGTGAGCTCGAAGCCGTCCGGGGTGCGGCCGACCTGCATGGGGTCGGGCGGGGGCGGTAGACCGAGTACGCCGGCTGCCTGGGTGCCGTCGACCCCGTCGCCCGCGTACAGCTCGGCGCCGACCCCGGCGAGCGCCTCGACACCGACCGGCTCCCCCGGCTGGTAGGCGACCTGCAGCACCGGGAGCGGCGCGAACGAGTCGCGCACCTCGACGAGCTGCCGGCTCTGTGCCGCGGCCCAGGCGTCACGCCACGGGTCGCCGGCCGGGAAGACGCGATTGGCGACCACGGCATCGACCCGGTAGCCGAAGAGCGACAGCGTGGTGAGGGTGCGCCGGGCCTCGGCGACCACCACCGACTCCGGGGTGAGCACCAGCCTGATGCTGCTGCGCTCCGGGTCGCGGAGCAGGGCGCGTACGCCGGCCAGCTGGTCACGCAGCCGCATGGCCGCCTCGAAGACGGTCTGACCGGCCGACGCGGCGGGCGACGCCCGGTGGATCATCGGCCGTAGCGTCCGGGCCACCAGCCGCTCGGCGGGCCAGAGCCGGCGCAGATACCAGTCGAACGCGTCGGGCAGGGCGAGCAGGCGCAGCGTCTCGGCCGAGGCCGCGCAGTCGACGACGACGAGCTCCCACGGTCCGCTCTCGGCCTGCTCCCGCACGGCCAGCAGGGCGAGCAGCTCCCCCGCGCCCGGGAGCACGGTGAGCTCCTCGGCCTCGATCGGGTCGACGCCGCTGCCCAGCAGCAGGTCGCGCAGGTAGACCTGGACGTCACGCCACGAGTGCTCGAACCCGGCCTGCGGGTCGACCTGCATCCCGGCGAGGCCGGTCTCGATCTCCGTCGGCACCGGGCCGAGGGAGACGCCGAGCGCGTCGGCGAGGGAATGCGCCGGATCGGTCGACAGCACCAGGGTCTTGACGCCGGCCCGCGCGGCCCGCACGGCACTGGCCGCAGCAGCGGTCGTCTTGCCGACCCCACCCTTGCCGGTGAAGAGCAGGACGTGCACTCAGTGCCGCCCGGGCAGGAGCGGGCCGGGCGGCCGGCTCACGCTTCGGCGCGCTTCTTGAGGTCCTTGAGCGCGGTGTCGACGACCTTGCCCTGCAGTTTGCGCCGGATGAGCCCGGGGATCGGGACGCCGATCTCGACGGTGAGGTCGTAGGTGACGGTCGTGGTGTCGCCGGCGGCGGTCAGCTCGTAGCTGCCCTCCTGCATCTTCAGCGCCTTGCCCTCGACCATCTTCCAGGAGACGGACGTGTCGCCGTTCCACTCGTAGACGTTCACGTAGGCGTCGGGGATGCCGTACATCTCGACGTGGAAGCGCACCCGGGTGCCCCGGCCGTCGGCGCCGGTCTCCAGCACCTCGACCTTCTTCACGGGGCCGGCCCACTGGGTGTACGCCGGGAAGTCGGCGATGACGCCCATGACGGTCGCGGGGTCAGCCTTGACCGCGATGCTTTCGTGTCCGTGATCGGCCACGTGAACGCCTCCCGTCCGACCGGCACATCGAGCAGCTCCCGGCAGCGAACGGGCTCGCATGCGACCCCGGGCAGCCTCGAAGGCGCAGGTTACCCGTCCCTCAACCGACCAGGGCGAGCAGCAGCGGAAGTCCCACCGCGAGGACGACGGCGAGCACACCGGCCAGGGCGAGGCTCGCGCCGCGGGAGGCCGGCCAGCGCCACCCTGAGGAGCGGTGCCGGCCGGCCCGGGCGGTCCCGAGGTCGGCGAGGAACTCGCTGCCGCAGGCCGGGCACGTCGACTCCAAGATCGGCACGCTGGTCCCGCACGCACACGGCCACCGGGCCGGACGCGGGTCGTCCGTCCCGCCGAGGGCACCTGTTGCGTCGTCGGATCCGTCGTTCTCGACGATCTCGGCGTCGTGGATCTCGTCACGCAGGCGTACGCGGTGGGGCTCCAGCGTCGCCGCGACCGCCGGGGCCTGGTGCGCGGGGGGAGCGGAATCGCTGCGGCGCGGCTGCCCGGCAGCAGCAGTAGCGGGAGCCGCCGCAGGCCGCGCGCGCAGGTCGCGGTAACACAGTGAGCACCACGCCGCGCCGGGCCGTACGGAGGCCCCGCAGTCCGGGCAACGCGCCGTCTCCACGCCCCCCGATCGGCAAGCGGCCGCCCGCCGTGAATGCACCCGGCAGTTCGCCCGCGGCAGGACTGCACGATCGCCGCCGCGATCACCGTGATGCGCGCCACAGTGACGGGGGTGGCCGGTAACCTGGCGGGTCAGCAAGGCCTTCATCCGCGCGGCAAAAGGAGCTCCTGTGCGAGAGCTGACCGTCCCGACCCGACGCGAGATGGACCAGGCGCTCAGCGAGCAGTCCGACATCACCGTCGCCGTCTTCGACAACGCCGAGCACCACCCCGACGACGTCGGCTTCAAGCGCCGCACGGCCGAGGGCTGGGAGCCCGTGACGTGGCTCCAGTTCCGCACGGAGGTCGTCGCGCTCGCCAAGGGCCTCATCGCCCACGGCGTCGAGGCCGGCGACCGGGTCGCCCTCATGAGCCGCACGCGCTACGAGTGGACCCTCGCCGACTACGCGATCTGGACCGCCGGTGCCGTCACGGTGCCGATCTACGAGACCTCGAGCGCCGAGCAGATCGCCTGGATCCTCAGCGATTCCGGTGCCGTGGCCCTGATCGCCGAGGGCGCGACGCACTGCGAGGCGGCCGAGTCCGTCCGATCCGAGGCGCCCACGCTGCGCGAGATCTGGCAGCTCGACGACAACGGGCTCGACAAGGTCACCGCGGCGGCGGCCGGGATCTCCGACGAGGCGATCGACGCCCGCCGGGCCGCCCTCGGCCCCGATTCGCTCGCCACGATCATCTACACCAGCGGCACCACCGGCCGGCCGAAGGGCTGCGAGCTGACGCACGGCAACTTCGTCTTCGACGTGGCCAGCACGACCACCGTCGGCCTCGGCGAGCTGTTCGGCGGCAAGGACACCTCGACCCTGCTCTTCCTGCCGCTCGCCCACGTCTTCGCCCGGGTGATCCAGGTCGGTGCCGTCACCAACCGGGTGGTGCTCGGCCACACCGCCGACGTCAAGAACCTGCTCGACGACCTCGCCTCCTTCCGCCCCACGTTCGTGCTGGCCGTCCCGCGCATCTTCGAGAAGGTCTTCAACGGCGCCAGCGCCAAGGCCCGCGGTGAGAGCCCGGTGAAGGGACGCCTGTTCGACCAGGCCGAGAAGGTCGCCATCGCCTACAGCGAGGGTCTGCAGAGCGGTCGGGTCGCGCCCCTCGTCAAGGCGCAGCACGCCGTCTTCGACCGGCTCGTGTACTCGAAGATCCGTGAGCTGCTCGGCGGCCGGATCACGTATGCGGTCAGTGGCGGTGGCCCGCTCGGCGCCCGGCTCGGGCACTTCTTCCGCGGCGTCGGCGTCACCGTTCTCGAGGGCTACGGGCTCACCGAGTCCACGGCCGGGGCGACGGTCAACCTGCCGTACTCGATACGCATCGGCTCGGTCGGGCGCCCGGTGCCGGGCACGACCGTGCGGATCGCCGACGACGGCGAGATCCTGCTCAAGGGCGGGCACATCCTGCGCGGCTACTGGGACAACGCGCAGGCCACGGCCGAGGCGTTCGACGAGGACGGCTTCTTCCGCACCGGTGACCTCGGTGCGCTGGACGACGACGGCTTCCTGTCGATCACCGGCCGGAAGAAAGAGATCATCGTGACGGCCAACGGCAAGAACGTGGCCCCCGCAGTGCTGGAGGACCGGCTGCGCGCCGATCCGCTGGTCAGCCAGTGCCTGGTGGTCGGGGATGCCAAGCCGTTCATCGCCGCTCTGGTGACACTCGACCCCGACGCGCTGCCGGCCTGGCTGAAGGCGCACGGCCGTCCGGAGGACACGCCGGTCAGCGAGCTCCTCGACGACCCGCAGGTGCGCGCCGACGTGCAGGCCGCGGTCGACCAGGCCAACCGGGCGGTCAGCAAGGCGGAGTCCATCCGCAAGTTCGTCATCCTGCCGGTGGACTTCACTGAGGAGGGCGGCCAGCTCACCCCGTCGTTGAAGATCAAGCGTGCGGTGGTCCGCGAGCAGTTCGCCGACGAGATCGAGGCGCTCTACCGCTGATCGGGTGTCGGGCGGGAGCGGTCAGCACCGGCGAGCAGCCCGCGCAGCCGCTCCCCCAGCACCGGCCAGCGCCAGTCGCGCGTCACCCACTCACGTCCGGCCGCACCCAGCCGGCGGCGCAGGTCGTCGTCGGACAGCAGCCGGTCGATCCGGCCGGTGACGGCAGCGACGTCGCGGCCGGGCACCACGTAGCCGGTCTCCCCCTCGCGTACGGCGTCAGGGGCGCCGCCGCTGTCGCCGGCGACGACCGGCAGGCCGCACGCGTTGGCCTCCAGGAAGACGAGACCGAGCCCCTCGACCTCGAGGCCGCGCAGCCGGCTCCGGCAGGGCATGGCGAACACGTCACCGGCGGCGTAGTGGGCGGGCAGCTCGGCGAACGGCACGGCTCCGGTGAAGACGACATCGTGCTCGAGGCCGGCCACGCGTACGCGATCCTGCAGCTTCTGCCGGTACGGCCCGTCGCCCACGATGAGCAGGACCACGCCCGGATGGCGGCGCTTCAGTGCGGGCATCGCCTCGATGAGCACGTCTTGGCCCTTGCGCGGCACGAGCCGGCTGACGCACACCACGACCGGGCGGCCGGTCAGACCGTGCCGCTCGCGGATCGACGCACCGTCGGCGTCAGGCGAGAACGCCACCGTGTCGACCCCGCTCGGCAGGTGGACGAAGTGCGCGTCGGGCCCGCAGACCGCCTGCAGCCGGGTCATCGTGTAGTCGCCGAGACAGGTCAGCGTGTCGACGTCGTCACCGATGCGGCGCAGGGCCTGGCGGGCCACGGGAACACGCGCCCAACCCACCTCGTGGCCGTGGGTGCTGGCGACGATCCGCTCGACGCCCGGATCACGCCGTAGCGCGCGGGCCATCAGGCCGAGCGGCGCCGCGGCACCGAACCAGACCGCCTCGACCGCATGCTTCCTGGCGACCGCGCGCACCCGGCGCAGCGCCCCCGGCGTGGGGATCAGCAGCGATGTGGGATGACGCACCACCGGATACGGCTGGGCGGCGTCGAACTCCTCGCACCCCTCGTACCGGGACGCGTACACGACCAGCTCGTCCGCCGGCAGCTCGCCGGCCAGGCTGTGCAGGTAGGACTGGATGCCGCCCACCCGGGGCGGGAAGTCGTTGGTGACGAGCAGCGTGCGCGTCATGACACCCGCCGGCTCTGCACGCTGCGGATCGTACGGGCCTCATCCGGCGCGCCGCCTTCGGCCCGGCGCCTGCGTCACGTCCGTCACCGGCATCAGCCGCAGCGGCGGCACCAGGCCCGACCCGGCCAGCACCGCCATCGCCGTCGAGACCTCGTCGTCGACCTCGACGCCCTGCGGGGAGCTGCCGAGGATCACGCTCACGACGCAGTCACCGCACTCGGTCGGCCGGCCGATGCAGCTCGCACAATCGATGATCATTTCCAACCTCCAGCACTCGCATCCGCCGGCGCCGATCGCGCCGCCCGTCTTCGTCGAACGGGCCGAACGCTAGGAGGGGGGTCCGACAAAAACGGCGGACCGCGGGTCAGAGTCGCTCGAGGCGGCCGATCAACGCACCCGAGGCGAGGGCGTCGGCACCGGCCCGCGTGACCGAGGTGATGACCTCGCGGTCGTTGGTGATCACGACGACCGGCCGCCCGACCGGTTCGGCGTCCACCAGCCGTTCGATCAGCTGGTCGGCCAGCTCGTCGGGGGCGCTGAACAGCACCCGCAGCCCCCGCGGCACGGCTCCCGCAACCGGTCGGGAGAGCGCGGCCGTGCCGTCGAATACGCAGGTCAGCTCCGCCCCGGCGGCGCGGGCGGCGAGCCCGGCCAGGGCATTCGTCAGGCGGGAGCGTTGCGACTCGAGCGTGAGGGCCGGGTAGCCGAGCTTCGTCACGTTGTAGCCGTCGATGATGAGGTGCAGGCCCGGCACGGCCAGCAGGTCGTCGACCAGGGCCGGGTCGTCCGCCCGCCGGCCGCGGCGCAGCGTCGCCAGCAATCCGACCGATGTCGCGGCATCGGCCGGCTCGCCGCTCGCCAGCAGATCAGCCGGGTGCACCGGCGCGGCCGGCAGGTCGAGCTCGCGCCGCAGCCCCGCCGAGGCGTTTGCGATGGTCTCCAGCAGCACCCGGAGCCGGGCGGTCGCCGCATCACGCTCGCCCCGCGCGTTGCGTCGGGCAGCCGCCGCGGCCTGCTCGGCGTCGTGCAGCTGCTGGCGGGTGCGGCGGATCTCCGCGGACAGCCGGCGCTCGGTGGCGCCCTCCGCGTCGGACGACTCACGCGAGCGGCGCAGCGCGTCCTCCCGGGCCTGCTCGCTCCGGCGTCCCGCCTCCTCCGCGCGCTGGAGCCGGCGGCGCAGGTCGTCGGCCTCGGTGCGGGCGGCCGCCACCTCGCGGCGCAGTCGGCGCAGCTCGCGTTGCGCCTCGGCCATCGCCGCCGCGTCCTGACCGGCCGCGTCGACGTCACGGCCGTCGCCCGCGTCGCCGCCGGTGTCTGCGCTGCTGACCACCGCGGTGACGCGAGCGGCCCAGTCCGGGGCGTTCAGCACGTACGCCACCGCGGCCAGATCGGCCGGATCCACCGCCGCGGCGCCCGCACCGGTGTCGACGGCGTCGGCCACGGCCGGCAGCCCGGCGCGTACGCGCTCGGCGACGGCCCAGCGGAATGCGGGCTCGGTGTCCAGCGCGGCCCCGAGTGCAGCGGCTCCGAGCCGGGCGCGCTTGGACGGGGTGAAGCGGCGGACCGCCCTGAGCGAGGCGGGAACGTCCTTCTCGTCGAGCGCGGCGAGGGTCTCCTCCGCGAGCGCGACGACCCGTATCCGCACCGCCGGCGGCAGCTCGGCGGCCGGTGACCCGGTCACGAGCCGGCGTCGGGCCGGGGCTCCAGGATGACGGTGTCGACACCGCCGCACCACCGGCAGGTGACCCGCTCCAGTGTCTGCCCGAGCACCTCGCGCTCCTGCACGTCGGGCTCGCCCGCGAGACTCACGTGCACGAACTCACGCGACCGCACCGTGCGCACCACGTCGAAGCGTGTGAGGTTGCCGCACGAGCCGCACCGCCAACGGCTGCCGGGGCCGGGGACGTCGACAGGCATCGCACACTCCCTCGGACGTCGGCGGCCCAGCACACCCAGCCGGGGCCGAGCCTAGTCGGCATGCCGGTCAACCCGGGATTCCCGCAGCCGATGCACACTGTGACCGTCTGCTCACCGACGACCTGACCCGCCCGCCCAGCGACCCACCCGGAGACCGCGGACATGAGCCAGCCCGGCGCGCCCCGCGTCAGCGAGCAACAGCGCGCTGACCGCCGTGGCATCGATCGGCGCGGCTCGGATCGACGCAATGCGGACCGGCGCGGGACGGGCCGCCGGCAGGACGACCGGCGCGGCACCGACCAGGCCGTCGTCCGTACGTACGCCGTGGTGCGCACCGTCATCACGGCGGCGATCTCCGTGACGGCCCTCTTCGTGCCCGCGCGAGAGGCGGACACCCGGCTCTGGCTGCTGCTCGTCGCCGCAGCCTGGCTCCCGGTGGCGCTCGTCATGCTGGGCGTCACCTGGCACACGCGTAACCAGTTCGTCCTGGTCATCGGACCGGTCGCCGACCTGGTCATGGTCGCGCTGGCACAGGCGCTGTGGCATCAGGGGATCGGGCTGGCGGCCGCGTATCCGATCATCGTCGCGGTCGCGGCCTACAGCTGCCCGCGGGTGCCCCCGCTGATGCTCGGCGGGTTCACGCTCGCCGTCGCCCTCGGCATCCAGTCACGGCTGCCCGTCTCGCAGCGCTTCACGCCGACCGAGTTCGGCCTGTTCGCCGCACTGCTCATCGGCGTGCTGCTGATCGTCGAGCGGGCCGGCTCGCGCTCGCGCGGCGCGGAGGAGCGGGTGGTCCGGGCCGAGACCCGGGCCGACGTCATCCTCGCCGCGGTGGCCAGCGCCGTCGTCGTCACCGACTCGACCGGGCGGGTCGTGAGCCGCAATCCTGCCGCAGACCGGCTGCTCGTCCGAGGCGCCGGGACGGCAGAGGCGGACGGGAACGGCATCGCCGGCCGGCCCTGCACCGAGGCGCTCGGCCTGCGCGTCGGCGAGCGCCGCCTCGACTGCAGCGCCGGCTGCCAGCTGCTCGCGCTGGCGGCCGACCGTGACCGCGACGGCGCCGAACAGCTGCCCTTCGACGTGGAGGCCTGGCGTCCGGCGGACGACGGCGGACGCCAGCCGCTGCTGGTGAGCGTCGACACGCTGCCGGCCACCGACGGGCCCGACGTCGAGGTCGTGCACAGCATCCGTGACATCACGCGGCTCAAGCAGGCCGACGAGGCGAAGACGCTCTTCCTGGCCACGGCGTCCCACGAGCTGCGCACCCCGCTGACGGTCATCAACGGCTTCGCCAAGACCCTGACGACGCGCGCGCTGCCGCCCGACAAGCAGCGCGACGCCCTCGCCGCCATCCGCCGCCGCGGTGAGGAGCTCGCCCGCGTCGTCGACCGCCTGCTCCTGTCCAGCCGCATCGAGGCGGGCTCCACCGAGGTGGCGCGGCAGCCGGTCGACCTCATCCCGCTCATCTACGAGCGGGCCGCGGCACTCGGCGAGGCCGGCGACCGCGTCATCGACGTCGACCTGCCGGACGACCTGCCGTCGGCGCTCGGCGACGCCTCGGCCATCACGACGGTCGTCGACCACCTGCTCGAGAACGCGGTGAAGTACTCCCCCGGCGGCGAGCCGGTGTCCGTACGCGCCCGGTCCGTCGCGAACGGGCCGGCCGACGGGCAGCCGGGCGCGATCGTCATCGAGATCGCGGACTCGGGGGTCGGGATGGACCCGCGGACGGTGCGGCACTGCTTCGACAAGTTCTGGCAGGCCGACACCAGCGGGACCCGCCGCTTCGGCGGCACCGGCATCGGCCTCTACATCGTGCGCAGCCTCACCGAGGCGATGGGTGGCACGGTAGCGGTGACCAGCACACCCGATGCACTCGATCAGGAAAACGCGGGCACGACGTTCACGGTGCAGCTGCCCGCCGCCGACTCGGGACCGCTCATCCCCGCCCGGCCCGACCGCCCCGAGGGACCGGCCGTCAGCCGCCGCGTACCTGCGTGACCGCCGCCACCAGAGTGCGGGCCGTCTCGTCGAGGACGGCCGGGTCCTGGTCCGGGTCGGCCTTGGCGAGATCGAGCTGCGACTCGCTGTCGATCGGGATCAGGTGCACGTGCACGTGGGGCACCTCGAGCCCGATGAGCATCGCCGCGACCTTCGCCGGCCGGTAGACCGCGTCGATCGCCTTGCCGACGACGGCGCAGGCCGCCCACAACGCGTCGCGTTCGGCGTCCTCGAGCTGCAGCCAGTCGTCGACCTCGCGACGCGTGACCACCAGCGTGTGACCGGGGGTGACCGGGGCGATGGTGAGGAAGGCGGCGCAGTGCTCGTCCTCGTAGACGAAGCGCCCGGGGATCTCGCGATCGAGGATGCGGGTGAAGACCGAAGGCATGCGCGCAGCCTAGGCAGGCACCAGGGTCCGCGAATCGGCGGTTTCGCCGAACGGCGCGGCGACGCGGTTTTGTCAGACCCCCCTCCTACGTTTCGCCCATGTCGACCCAGCAGCTCCCGTCGGCGCCGCCCCTGCAATCGGCCCTGCCCCTCCAAGCGGCTCTGCACATCCAGTCGGTCCCGCGCGAGGCGCCGGAGCGGGCAAGCCGTCGTCGGGAGCCGGCCCTGGCTCCGGCGGGTGAGCAGCTCCGGCTCGACGCGGCGCTGCCGCTGCCCGGCCGGGGCCTGCACGAGCTCACGTTCGTCGTGGTCGACCTGGAGACCACCGGTGGGTCGGCCGCCAGTTGTGAGATCACCGAGATCGGGGCGGTCAAGGTCCAGGCCGGCGAGATCCTCGGGGAGTTCGCGACCCTGGTGCGTCCGAGCGCGGCGATCCCGTCCTTCATCTCGGTGCTCACCGGCATCACCGATTCGATGGTCGCCTCCTCACCGGCCCCGTCGTCGGTGCTGCCCGCGTTCCTCGAGTTCGCCCGGGGGTGCGTGCTCGTCGCGCACAACGCGCCGTTCGACATCGGCTTCCTCAAGGCGGGCTGCGAGCGCCTGGGTCTCGCCTGGCCCGGCTTCGACGTCGTCGACACCGCACTGCTGGCCCGGCGCATCCTCACCCGCGACGAGACGCCCAACTGCAAGCTGTCGTCGCTGGCCGCCTACTTCCGGGCGACCACCTCGCCGTGTCACCGCGCCCTGGCCGATGCGCAGGCCACCGTCGACGTCCTGCACGGCCTCTTCGAGCGGCTCGGCCCCGTGGGCATCACCACCCTGGACGAGCTGCGCGCCTTCACGGGCATGGTGCCGCCGGCCGTGCGCCGCAAGCGTCACCTCGCCGACGGGCTGCCGAACGGGCCGGGCGTGTACGTGTTCCGCGACGGTCACGGGAAGCCGCTGTACATCGGCACCTCGCGTGACGTGCGCACCCGGGTGCGGTCGTACTTCACGGTCAGCGAGCAGCGCACCCGGATGACCGAGATGATCGGGCTGGCCGAGCGGGTCGACGCGATCCCCTGCGCCCATGCCCTCGAGGCGTCGGTACGCGAGCTGCGCCTCATCGCCGAGCACAAGCCCCGCTACAACCGCCGCTCCCGCTTCCCGGAGAAGGCGGTCTGGATCAAGGTGACGGTCGAGCCGTTCCCCCGGTTGTCGCAGGTACGGGTCGTGCGCCCCGACGGAGCGCACTACTTCGGGCCCTTCGGCACCGCCCGGGCCGCCGAGCAGGCGTGCACCGCACTGCTCGAGGCCTTCCCGTTACGCCAGTGCGGCGGGCGGCTGTCGGTGACGGTGCGCCGGGCGGCGTGCGTGCTCGCCGAGCTCGCCCGCTGCGGCGCACCCTGCGAGGGTGCCGAGTCCCGCGACGAGTACGCCGTCCACGTGCGGGCGGCGCAAGCCGCGATGACCGGCGATCCCGAGCCGGTGGCAGCGGCGCTGACCCGCCGGATGGACCTGCTGGCCGAGCGCGGCCGTTACGAGGACGCCGCCACCCACCGCGACCGGCTGGTGGGCTTCGTCCGTGCCGCGGCCCGCTACCAGCGGATCACCGCCCTCACCGCGATCGACGAGCTGGTCGCCGCCCTCCCCGACGGGCGCGGCGGGTGGGAGCTGTCGGTGGTGCGCTCCGGCCGGCTGGTCGCCTCGGGCCGGGCGCCGGCGGGAGCCCCGGTCCGTCCCTTCGTCGCAGCACTGCGGGCGACGGCCGAGACCGTCCTGCCGGCACCCGGTCCGTTACCTGCCGCGACGGCCGAGGAGGTGGAGTGCGTGCTGCGCTGGCTCGAGTCGCCCGGCGCGCGCATGGTGGAGTGCACCGCGCCGTGGACCTCCCCCGCGTTCGGGGCAGCGGGCCGGCGCGAATGGATGAACACGGTCGCCGACCGCAGCACACCCGGCAGCAAGCCCGAGCGCCGTGGCATGCGCCCGACGGCCCGTCCGGCACGACCGGAGCCGAGCGGACCACCGAGCCCGAGCCGACCGGCGGGTCCAGGACGGTGACGGTGGCAGGGCGGTGGCGAGACGGTGACGGTCGATAGGGTCAGCGCATGGTGACGGCGGTGGTGCTGATCAAGGCGGCGGTCGACCGGATCCCGGAGGTCGCCGAGGCGGTGGCCGAGCTCGAGGGCGTGACCGAGGTCTACTCGGTCACCGGAGAGGTCGACCTGGTCGCGATGGTGCGTGTGCGCCGGCACGAGGAGCTCGCCGAGGTCATCGCCGATCGGATGAGCAAGGTGGAGGGCATCAGCCACACCGAGACGCTCATCGCCTTCCGCGCCTACAGCAAGCACGACCTGCAGGCCGCGTTCAGCCTCGGCAGCGACTGAGCGGAGAGCGACTCGGACCGATCCGCCGGTCAGTTCCCCTGCGAGGCGGCGGCCCAGCGGTCCAGCACGGCGAGGGCGCTGCCGTCGGCGAGCGTCTGCTGGGCGCGGGCCAGCGCGGGCCGTAGCTGCTCGGTGACCGGCGCATCGCTCACCCCTTCGGCGGCGACGATGGCGGCTGCCGCGTTGAGGGCGACGGTGGCGCTGATGGCCCGGCTCCCGGAGCCGGCGAGCACCTCACGGGCCACGGCTGCGTTGTGCGCCGCGTCGCCGCCGCGCAGGTCCTCCAGCGTCGCCGGTGCGAGCCCCAGCTCGGCCGGGTGCACGGCATCCTCGCGAACGACACCGCCGCTGACCGCCCACACCTGCGAGCGGGCTCCGGGGGTGAGCTCGTCGAGGCCGTCGTCGCCGCGGAAGACGAGGGCGGAGCTGCCGCGACGGGCGAGCACCCCGGCCAGCACCGGGCCGAGCCAGCCCTGCGCGATACCGACGGCCTGGCGGCCGACGCGTCCGGGGTTCGTCAGCGGCCCGAGGATGTTGAAGACGGTGGGTACGCCGAGCTGCCCGCGGGCACTCGCCGCATGACGCAGCGCGGGGTGGAAGCGCTGCGCGAAGCAGAAGCCGATACCCGCCTCCTCGACGCAGCGGGCGACGTCGGCCGCGTCGAGGTCGATGCGCACGCCCAGCGCCTCGAGGACGTCGGCCGATCCCGCCTTGGAGGTCGCCGCCCGGTTGCCGTGCTTCACGACCGGGATGCCCTGCGCCGCGACCACGAGCGCCGCCATCGTGGAGATGTTGACGGTGCCGGCCCGGTCGCCGCCCGTCCCGCAGGTGTCCACCGCAGCGGCGCGCAGCGGCTCGGGCAGCTCCAGGCGTACGGCGCGGGCGAGCATCTCCCCCGCCATCCCGTCGACCTCGGCGGGTGTCTCACGCTTGCTGCGCAGCGCGACCGCGTACGTGGCGATCTGCACGTCGCTGGCGGCGCCGTCCATGATCTCGCCCATCGCCCAGGCGGTGGACTCGGCGGGCAGCGAGTGCCCGGCCATCAGCTCCGCGAGCAGACCCGGCCAGGTCGGTGCGACGCCGGGGACGGAAGAGTTCACGACGCGCCCATCACAGTCGGGCGCGGTCAGTGACCGGCGGGGTCGTCGTGCCGGGGGTCGGCGGGTACGCGGGCGGCGCGCCCACGGAGCAGCTGCACGACCAGGTTCGTCAGCTCGACCGGGTCGACCGGCTGCTGCGCCATGCCGTCGGCCAGCGACCACTTCGCGAGCCAGTGGTCGTCGCGGCGTGCCACCAGCAGCACCATGCTCGGGCAGTCGACGATCTCGTTCTTCAGCTGCCGGCTGAGGCCCATGCCGCCCTCGGGCGCCGCCTCGCCGTCGAGGATGCAGATGTCGACGCCGCCCTGGTCGACCCGGGCCACCAGGGCGCCTCCGTCAGCGGCCTCGAGCCAGTCGATCGCGTCGAGCGCCGGGTCGGGGCGCCGCCCGACGGCGATCTTCACCCGCTCCCGGACCGCTGCGTCGTCGCTGTAGACGAGCACCGTGCTCATGGGCGTCCTGCTCCTGTCGCTCGTCGGGTGTCACGCTGGTCCGCAGCTGCCTCGCGGCCGGTCGTGCACCGGCCGTCCGCTTGCGCCGACGGCCGCCGGACCAGCACGGACACCCGTCCGGAGATCCTGCCGCAGGTTACCGGACCCCGTAGGGACGGCCCCGCGGGGCGCGCGGCACCGGTCGACACCTTCCCGGGAGTTGCCAAGGCCGGTTCTGCCGGTGATAATGAGAGTCGTTCTCAAAGCGGCTCGTCCGCATCGCGATCGCAGACCTGAGGAGGTGGCCGCATGCTCGGTGATGTCCGGCTGACCCCTCAGCGGCAAGCGGTCCTGACGACCCTCGAGGCCTCGACCGACCACCCCACGGCGGCCGACGTCTTCGAGCGGGTGCGGGCAGACCTGCCGGGCATCGGGGCGGCGACGGTCTACCGCACCCTCGCGCTGCTCGTCGACCAGGGCCTCGCCCTGGAGCTCAACCTCGGTGACGGCAGTGCGGCGCGCTTCGACGGCAACACCGACCGGCATGACCACCTGGTGTGCTCGGCCTGCGGTTCGGCGATCGACATCGACCAGGCGCTGCCGGCGCGCGTGCTCGCCGAGCTCACCGCTCGCACCGGGTACGCCGTCACCCGCTACGACCTCCAGTTCCACGGCCTCTGCCCGCGTTGCCAAGGCAGCGAGCAGTTGGCCTCCGCTCGTCCGATGAATCCCGTTGATCGCATTACAGGAGGAGACTCAGATGGCTGACCTCGCAGGCAGCAAGACCCACGAGAACCTGAAGGAGGCGTTCGCCGGCGAGAGCCAGGCAAACCGCCGCTACCTTTACTTCGCCCGTCGCGCCGACATCGAGGGCGACAGCGAGACCGCCGGCCTCTTCCGTGACACCGCGGAGGGCGAGACCGGCCACGCGTTCGGCCACATGGACTTCCTGGCCGTCGTGGGCGACCCCGCCACCGACGAGCCGGTCGGCAACTCGGAGAAGAACCTGGTCAGCGCCGTTGCCGGTGAGACCTACGAGTTCACGGCCATGTACCCCGGCTTCGCGAAGACCGCCCGCGAGGAGGGCTTCGACGACATCGCCGACTGGTTCGCCACGCTGGCCCGTGCGGAGAAGACCCACGCCGGTCGTTTCCAGAAGGCGCTCGACCGCGTGCGCAGCGAGGCGTCGGCCACGGCCTGACGTCCCACTGCTTCACCTGCTTCACCGCTTCACCCGCAGGGGTCGGCGCCCAACGGCGCCGGCCCCTGTGGCGTTTCCGCACCCCGCCGCGGCGCACGACTGCAGAGTTACCCCGCCCGTCCCTGCTCCCCGAGGAGAACGCATGGCGCTGACCGCCGCTCAGATCACGACCGACCACCAGGGCTACGCCGAGAAGCGCGGCGCCGAGCGGGCGCGGGTGATGCCGCTGCGTGCCGAACGCCGGATCCGCGTGGGCGACATGCTCGCCTTCGAGTTCGAGAACGAGCAGACCCTGCGCTACCAGGTGCAGGAGATGGTCTACGTCGAGCGCATCACCGACCCCGCCGAGGTGGGGCACGAGGTCGAGCTCTACGGACGCATGCTGCCGAGCTCGCAGGAGCTCTGCGCCACGATGTTCGTCGAGCTCGACCAGGGCTCCGACATCCGCGGCGAGCTGCTCCGGCTGGCCGGGATCCAGAACGCCGCCCAGCTGGAGATCGACGGCCCCGACGGTCGATCCGTGGCCCGCGCGGTGGAGCTGCGGGGCCTCGACGAGGACCCCGATCGGCCCTCGGACACGGTCAGCGTCCATGTGGTGAGGTTCACCCTTTCGGACGCCCAGCGTGACGCCTTCCGCGACCCCGAATGCACCGTCGAGCTGGCGGTCGACCACCCCGAGTACTCCGAGAGCACGCCGATCACCGGGCCGACGCGGCTGTCGCTGCTGGCCGACCTGGCCTTTCCCGACGCATGACCGCCGAGGATCCCGGGCTCGTTCACGACCGACCCCCGAGGGTCCGGGCAACGGGCACATCTTTTGCACACCAGCGCGGCACAGCCGTCTCCCAGGCCACGTGCAGGGTGACCGAGCAACATATGTGACTTCGGTGGCCACCGGCGGCTCGGTCGAAGTCGGCCCACCCGTTGCCCGCGATAACGCCGCGGATCTGCCAGAATGCGCTCGTGGCAGCTGCATCTCCGGCCCTCGACAAGGGTCCGGCTCATGGCATGATCACCCGACCTTCGATGGTGTCGGTCGGCACGATCGTCTGGTTGTCCTCGGAGCTGATGTTCTTCGCGGCGCTGTTCGCGATCTACTTCACGGTTCGATCCCAGGCACCGTTCCCGTGGCCCCCCGTCGAAGGTGTGGGCCCGACCCACGTCGGCCCCGTCGAGCTGAACGTGCCGTATGCGTTGATCTTCACGATCATCCTCGTGCTCTCCAGCGTGACCTGCCAGCTCGGGGTCTTCGCGGCGGAGCGGGGCGACGTCTACCGGCTGCGCCAGTGGTTCGTCATCACGTTCGTCATGGGCCTGATCTTCGTGGCTGCCCAGATGAACGAGTACTTCGTGAACAACACGTTCTCGATCTCGTCCCACTCGTACGGCTCGGTCTACTACCTCACCACCGGCTTCCACGCCCTGCACGTCTCAGGCGGCCTCGTCGCCTTCCTGATCGTGCTGGGCAGGACCCGGTTCAAACCGTTCACCCATGAGACGGCCACCTCGGCGATCGTCGTGTCGTACTACTGGCACTTCGTCGACGTCGTCTGGGTCGGCCTCTTCGCCGTCATCTACCTGCTGAAATGACCATTGAAGCGAGTGACGTGACACCTCCCGCCGCTGAAAGCCCGTCCGGCGCCACCGCGCGCCCCACGGGGTCCCGCCGACCCGGTCGGTTCCGCCGCAACGAAGCGCGCAAGAAGTCCGATGCGCGTCGCGGCCCCGGACGCAAGCGCCGCCTGCCGGCCGGCGTCGTCATCGTCCTGTCGTTGATGGGCACCGGTCTGCTCTGGGCCGCGCTGGCCCCGAGCGGTAACGCCGCCGACTCGACGGCCAGCAGCGAGGCGATCCGCCAGGGTCGCGCGCTGTTCCTGTCCGGGTGCTCGTCGTGCCACGGCCTCGAGGCGCAGGGCGGCAACCAGGCCCCCAGCCTCATCGGCGTGGGCGCGGCCGCCGTGGACTTCCAGGTGGGCACGGGCCGCATGCCGCTCGCCAAGCCCGCCGCGCAGGCCGAGCGCAAGGACCCGAAGTACACGCAGACCCAGATCGACCAGCTGGCCGCCTACGTCGCCTCTTTGGCTCCCGGGCCGGCGGTGCCCAGCGAGAAGGTGCTCACCGACGGTGCCCAGATCGCCGAGGGCGGCGCGCTGTACCGTACCAACTGCGCGCAGTGCCACCAGGCCATCGGCCAGGGCGGCGCGCTCTCCTACGGCAAGCACGCGCCGAACCTCGGCGTGGCCACCAAGACGCAGATCTACGAGGCCATGCGCACCGGCCCGGAGAACATGCCGGTCTTCGGCCCCGGCCAGCTGAGCAATGAGCAGGTCGCCTCGATCATCAAGTACGTGCAGTTCGTGACCGACCCGAAGGACCCGGGCGGCGCGGCCATCGGCCACTACGGCCCCGTGCCGGAAGGCCTCGTGGCGATCGTCATCGGACTCGGCGGGCTGGTCATCGCCACCCTCTGGATTGGATCTCGGTTCTCATCGTGAGCGACAAAGAGAACACGTCGGGTCAGTCGGAGCAGTCGCGACGCGGGATGCCCGACGACCACGAGCCGAACTCGCGCGTGGTCCCCGGCCACGAGGGTGAGACGGCCTGGGACGCCCAGGGCAGCGTGCTCGGGCGCCTCAAGCACCCGGTCTCCAACCGGGGCCGGGTCACCGGCCGCGGCGAGGCACAGGGGCTCGGCGCAAACGGCGACGCCCATCCCGGCGGCGACGAGGACGTCACGATCAGCGGGGTCGTGACGACCGACAGCAGCATCCCCGGCGACGATCCCAACTCGGGCGGCAACTCGTTCGTGCAGGGTTCCGCGTCCAAGGTAGAGACCCGGCGCGACAGCCTGCTGCAGGACGTCGACAAGCGTCAGGAGCGCCGGGCGGAGTTCGTCACCGCCTTTTACTTCCTGCTCTCCGTGGCCGGCACCCTCGGCTTCGTGATCATGAACTTCCAGGGTGACGAGCACAAGCAGTACTACACGCCGGTGCTCGGCGTCTGCCTCGCCGTCGCCGTCGGCGGACTCGGCATGGGCCTCGTCAACTGGGCCAAAAAGCTCATGGGCGACGAGGAAGCCGTCCAGAACCGCGAGGACCACCTCGCCACCGTCGAAGAGCTCGAGGCCACCGAGCGCGTGGTCGTCCACGGCATCGAGACCTCCGGCTTCACCAAGCGTCCGATCATCCGCCGCACGCTGCTGCTCGCAGCCGGCGCGCTGGGCCTCGTCGGCGTCATCCCGATCCTCAACCTCGGCCCCCTCGTCGGCCGCAAGCCGAAGGAGCTCGAGGAGACCAGCTGGCGCTTCACGAAGCCGACCACGGCCGCTGACGGCAAGGCCACGCAGGGCATCCGCATGGTCGACCAGTTCGGCCGGCCCGTGAAGCTCGGCGACATCGCCGCCGGCGGTCTGCTGACTGTCTTCCCGGCCCTGAAGGAGAACCCGGAGGAGCCCGGCCGCTACGAGGAGCCAAGCCTCCAAGTCAAGGGCGACTCGACGGTGTTGCTCATCCGGCTGCGCCCCGGCGAGCTCAAGGGCAAGAACGCCGACAACACGTACTTCGACCACATCGCGTTCTCGAAGATCTGCACGCACGCCGGCTGCCCGGTGTCGCTGTACGAGCAGCAGACGCATCATCTGCTCTGCCCGTGCCACCAGTCGATCTTCGACGCCACCGATCACGGCCGGCCCATCTTCGGTCCTGCCGCCCGATCGCTGCCTCAACTGGCGATAACTGTGGACACCGACGGATACTTCATCGCAACCGGTGACTTCTCCGAGCCCATCGGTCCGACCTTCTGGGAGCGCGGATGAGCACCCTCAACCCGGCGCAAAAGCTGTCGCGGGGCGTCGACGAGCGCTTCGGCAGTGCCAACTTCCTGCGCAAGAGCCTCAACAAGGTCTTCCCCGACCACTGGTCCTTCCTGCTGGGCGAGATCTGCCTGTACAGCTTCATGGTGCTGCTGCTCTCGGGCACTTACCTGACGCTGTTCTACGACCCCAGCGGCACCGAGACCATCTACAACGGGTCCTACGCACCGCTGCGTGGCGTCGAGATGAGCCAGGCGTACGCGTCGACCCTGAACCTGTCGTTCGACGTCCGCGCCGGCCTGATCTTCCGGCAGATCCACCACTGGGCAGCCCTGCTGTTCGTGGCGTCGATCATCCTGCACCTGCTGCGCGTCTTCTTCACCGGCGCCTTCCGCAAGCCGCGGGAGACGAACTGGCTCATCGGCGCCCTGCTGCTGATCCTCGCGCTGGTCGAGGGCTTCGCCGGCTACTCGCTCCCCGACGACCTGCTGTCCGGTACGGGTCTGCGGATCATGTACTCGATCATCGAGTCCGTACCCGTGGTCGGGACGTGGTTGGCGTTCCTGCTCTTCGGTGGGGAGTTCCCCGGCACCGGAGGGATCCTGCCGAGGCTGTACGTCATGCACATCCTGCTGGTACCGGGCATCCTGTTAGCCCTGATCAGCGCCCACCTCGGCATCATGTGGCACCAGAAGCACACCCAGTTCCCCGGCCCGGGCCGCACCGAGAACAACGTGGTCGGCCACCGGATGTTCCCGCACTTCGCGGCGAAGTCCGGCGGGTTCTTCATGCTGGTGTTCGGCATGTGTGCCGCTCTGGGTGGGCTGGCCCAGATCAACCCGATCTGGCTGTACGGCCCGTACGACCCGTCGCAGGTGTCCGCGGCGTCCCAGCCGGACTTCTACATCGGCTGGCTCGACGGCTCGACCCGACTGTTCTTCCCCTGGGAGTTCCGCGGGGCCGGGGTGTCCATCTCGCCGCTGCTCTGGCCGACGGTCGTCATGCCAGGTCTGATCTTCACGCTGCTGATGGTCTATCCCTGGCTGGAAGCGAAGCTGACCGGTGATCGCGAGTTCCACAACCTGCTGGAACGCCCCCGCGACAACCCGACGCGTACGGGTATCGGTGCCATGGCCCTGACGTTCTACGCCGTCCTCATGATCAGCGGCGGCAACGACCTCATTGCCACGACGTTCGGCGTCAGCCTCAACGCCATGACCTGGGCCGGCCGGTTCTGCGCCCTTGCGTTGCCACCGATCGCCTTCTACATCACCAGGCGCATCTGCTACGCCCTGCAGGCCAAGGACCGGGAGCTCGAGCACCACGGCATCGAGACGGGCATCGTCCGTCAGCTGCCGTCCGGTGAGTTCGTCGAGGTCACGATCCCCAAGCCGCTGGCTACCCACCCCGAGCTCACCCCGGTGGAGCTCGACGACGTGGCCGCCGCCTCCAACGGCAATGGCCACGTCCTCAAGAAGGGGGCCCGTGCGGTCAGCGGGTTCTTCGTGGAGCGGAGCTCGGACGTGCCGGAGGAGTCCAGCCGCCACTAGCTCGTCGCATCAGAGGAAGGCTCCGTGCGCATCGCGCACGGGGCCTTCTTGCTGCCCGCTCCCCCGGGCGGGGTGCCGGTCAGGCGTAGGCCGGCTGACGCAGCGTCAGGATCTCGGCGCCGTCCGGGGTGATGGCGATGGTGTGCTCGCTGTGCGCCGTGCGGCAGCCTGTGGCGCTCCGTAGCGTCCAGCCGTCGTCATCGGTGACCAGTTCCGCGGTGTCCGTCATCACCCATGGCTCCAGGGCCAGCAGGAGGCCGGGACGCAGCTTGTAGCCCCGGCCGGGACGTCCACTGTTCGCGATGTGCGGATCCTGGTGCATGGTCGAACCCACGCCGTGTCCCCCGAAGTCGGTGTTGACCGGGTAGCCCGCCGCCTTGAGTACCGAGCCGATGGCGTGCGAGATGTCCCCGATACGCGCTCCCGGGGTCGCAGCAGCGATGCCGGCCGCCAGGGCGCGCTCCGTGGCCTCGATCAGGGCCGTATCGGCAGGAGCAGGCGCCCCGCCGACCGCGAAGCTGACCGCCGAGTCCGCCACGACCCCACCGAGGGAGATGGCGAAATCCAGTGACAGCAGATCGCCGGGTGCGAGGGCGTAGTCGTGCGGGAGCCCGTGGAGCACCGCGTCGTTGACCGACGTGCAGATGTAGTGGCCGAAGGGTCCGCGACCGAAAGACGGGGCGTAGTCGACGTAGCAGGACTCGGCCCCGGCATCGGCGATCATCGTCTTCGCCCAGCGGTCGATCTCGAGCAGGTTGGTGCCCACCGTGGTGCGGTCCGTGAGGGTCTGCAGCACCTCGGCGACCAGCGCGCCGGCTCGTCGTGCATGGGGCAGTTGGGAGGGCGTCAGAATCTCGATCATGCGGGCCTGCCTAGCTGAGGGATAACTATCCCAGCCATGCTATCGGCGGGACTAGTATCGGCGCCGTGGTCAGGATGCCGCTCACATCAGACGAGCTCGAGCGCGGCAAGCGGCTCGGTGCGCTGCTGCGCCGGGCGCGGGGCGAGCGCTCGCTGATCGAGACCGCTCTGCGTGCCCGCGTCTCCCCGGAGACGCTGCGCAAGATCGAGTCGGGCCGGGTGGCCACGCCCGCCTTCCCGACGATCGCCGCCATCGCCGACGTGCTCAGCCTGTCGCTGGACGCGGTGTGGACGGAGATCAGTCGTCCCTCGTCCGCCGACGCGATGGCCCATGCCGCTCCGCAGGCTGCGGAGCCGCTGGCGTCCTGACTCGCTGCAGGGCGCGCTTTCTCAGCACAAGAAACGCAGAAGCCGGGCACCCGACATGCGGATACCCGGCTGCTGTGGCCGTGCGTGTGTGGCTAGGCCTCGTGCTCGATGG
Organism: Frankiaceae bacterium; assembly: GCA_965199805.1. Lineage (GTDB taxonomy): Bacteria > Actinomycetota > Actinomycetes > Frankiales > Frankiaceae > DATAZK01. The sequence continues at coordinate 954,279 of CBDATO010000003.1, forward strand.
CCAGCCGGCTGACGTAGTGCTCGAACAGCAGCCCCAGCACGTTGGCCAGGATGCCGATGAAACCGATCAGTGCCAGCCACAAGCCGATGAAGGCCCCGGTCAGCATGATGGCCGCGGAGGCCGCGATGAAGAACGGCCAGTAACTGCCCGGGCTGAAGTGGCCCAGCTCGCCCGCACCATCGGCGATCTCCGCGTCGGGCAGGTCGGACGGGCGGGGACCCATCCGCTTGGCCGTCACCAGCAGGTAGCCACCGACCAGCAGACCGAGCCCCGCAGCGATACCCAGCGCCGCGGTGCCGGTCGGGTCCTTGGACGTGAACCAGTAGACGATCGCCGCGACGCTTCCGAAGGCCGTGAAGACGGAGAAGACGAAGCCTTCGACCTTCATCTCGAGCCCGCCACTTCTGCCTCTGGCGAGGCGTGGTAATCGGCGTTGCCTGCTATCTCCGGATAGTGGAGGTCGAAGGCCGGTCGTTCGGAACGGATACGTGGCAGCGAGACGAAGTTGTGGCGCGGCGGCGGGCAGGAGGTCGCCCATTCCAACGAGTTGCCGTAGCCCCAGGGATCGTCGGACGCGGCCAACTCACCATGACGGTACGAGCGGATCACGTTGTAGAAGAACACCAGCTGGCTGGCCCCCAGGAGGAACGCACCCACCGTGGAGAACGTGTTCAGCGTGGTGAAGCCGTCGCTCGGTGAGTAGTCGGCGACCCGTCGCGGCATGCCCTTGATGCCCAGCCAGTGCTGCACCAGGAAGGTCATGTGGAAGCCGATGAACTGGGTCCAGGCGTGCAGCTTGCCCAGGCGTTCGTCGAGCATCCGGCCGGTCATCTTCGGGAACCAGAAGTAGACGCCGGCATAGCCACCGAACACCGCCGAACCGAAGACGACGTAGTGGAAGTGGGCCACGACGAAGTACGAGTCGGTGACGTGGAAGTCGATCGGCGGGCTGGCGAGCAGCACACCGGTGAGACCGCCGAACAGGAAGGTCACCAGGAAGAAGACGGCCCACAGCATGGGCGTCTCGAAGGTGATCTGCCCGCGCCACATCGTGCCGATCCAGTTGAAGAACTTCACCCCGGTAGGCACCGCGATGAGGAACGACAGGAGGGCGAAGAAGGGCAGGAGCACCGCTCCGGTGGCGTACATGTGGTGCGCCCAGACCGCGATGGACAGCGCGCCGATGCCGATGGTCGCGAAGACCAGACCCTTGTAACCGAAGAGCGGCTTGCGGCTGAACACCGGGATGACCTCTGTGATCACCCCGAAGAAGGGCAAGGCGATGATGTACACCTCGGGATGACCGAAGAACCAGAACAGGTGCTGCCAGAGGATCGCACCACCGCCCGAGGCGTCGTAGATGTGCGCCCCGAGCAACCGATCGGCCCCGAGGGCCAGCGCGGCGGCGGCGAACACCGGGAACGCGACCAGGACCAGGATGCCGGTGATCAGCATGTTCCAGCAGAAGATCGGCATCCGGAACATGGTCATGCCGGGTGCCCGCAGCGTCAGGATCGTCGTGACGAAGTTGACGGCTCCCAGGATCGTGCCGGTGCCCGAGAGCGCCAGACCGAAGATCCAGAGGTCGGCGCCGACGCCGGGCGAGTACAGGCTGCTGTTCAGCGGCGCGTACGCGAACCAGCCGAAGTCGGCGGCACCGTCCGGGGTGACGAAGCCGGCGACGACCATCAGGCCACCGAAGGCGTACATCCAGTAGGCCAGCGCGTTGAGCCGGGGGAACGAGACGTCCGGCGCGCCGATCTGCAGCGGGATGAGGAAGTTCGCGAAGCCGAACGCGAGCGCCGGGGCGAACAGGAACATCATCACGGTGCCGTGAATGGTGAAGAGCTGGTTGTACTGCTCGTTGGAGAGGAACTGCAGGCCCGGCCGGGCCAGCTCCGCCCGCATGAGCTCCGCCATCACACCGGCGAGCACGAAGAAGATGAACGCCGTGACGGTGTACATCACGCCGATCGTCTTGTGACTCGTCGTCGTGATGTAGCCGAGCATGGTCGTGCGCTGCGGTGCGCTGTGCACCTGCTCCGGGGCCAGGGGCTCGGGCGAGCCGGTCGGAACCGGCTCATGCAGCAGGGTCATGATCCACTCCCCGCGGATTCGGCGGACGCAAGGACCTTCGGGTCGTATCCGCTCGCCTTGTAGGCGTCGAAGACGGTGTCCGGGACGACCTTGACGATGAAGTTCATCCGGTCGTGGTCGACACCGCACAACTCGGCGCATCGACCCACGAAGGTCCCGGTCTTGGTGATCTTGCTGATCTCGAACTCGTTGATCCGGCCCGGGATGACATCGCGCTTGAAGTTGAACTCGATGACCCAGAACGAGTGGATGACGTCGGGCGACGTCTCACGGAACAGGATGCTCCGGTTGGTCGGGAGCACCAGCACCGCGGGCTGACCCGGACGGCCCGTGACCTGCGCCTGGACGACGTCGCGGCCGTTGGCGCCCTTCTCGATGTAACCGAACTGCCAGTTCCACCGGAAGCCGACGACCTGCACGACCATGTCGGGGGTCGGCTTCTCCTCGAGCTTCGCCTCGTCACGCGCCGTGTAGTAGAAGAGCCCACCGACGATCACGAACGGGACGACGGTGTACAGGATCTCGACCGGCAGGTTGTAGCGCACCTGCTTCGGCAGGACGTCCGACTTCTTGCGGTACTGCCAGCTGGCGAAGAAGATCATCGCCCAGACGCCGGCACCCACGATGAGGGCGGCGATGACGGACCCGGACCAGATGTTGTAGATGCGCTCGGCCTGGGGAGTGATCCCCTTCGGGAAACCGAAACTCGGCAACTCACACGCCGTGGCGGTGAGAAGCAGGAAAAGCGCCGACAGCACCCGTGGAACGAGCCGACGGCGTTTGCCCCGACGGTTCGAGCCGCTCACCGCATGGCCTCCCGGTGGCCGGCCCTGCGGGGGTCCGACCGTATTGAGGCGATCACTTCCGCGACCGCTGAGACTGGCGTTTACACGACACCCTCATGCGCACGCCATGCTGGTCACGAGCCCCGGCAGGCCTGCGGAACGAAGTATTGCGCCGCGTGGGCGAATGTATCGCAGGCGTCACGCGGTGCGCCCGATCGCCGGGCCCGGCGCGGCAGAAGTGAGGCCCTTCTCGCCGGGGACGCGCCGCTTGACGTGAAGCGGCGACCCGTGTTGATCTCTGCAACGCATGACGGCCTCCATGTGATCCCCCGGGCCGCGGATCCGGCCGGAGCCGGCGGCACCCGGCCTACGCTGAGCGGGTGACGGTGCCGGCCGCGTATCTGGACTGGGCCACCCAGGCCCCGCTCCACCCGGCTGCCCGGGACGCGCTGCTCGCGGCGTACGACGCAGGCTGGGCCGATCCGCTGCGGCTGCACCGCGAGGGCCGGCAGGCCCGCCTGCTGTACGACGCCGCCCGCGAGGCCGCCGCCTCCCTGGTGGGCGTGCGCCCGGCCGAGCTGAGCTTCACCGGCAGCGGGACGGCTGCCGCCCACGCGGCCGTACTCGGGGCGCTCGGTGGCCGTAGCCGTATCGGCGATCTGCTGGTGGTCTCCCCGGTCGAGCATTCCTGCGTCCTGCACGCCGGCGCCTTCCACGAGGCCCGAGGCGGGCGGATGCGCCACCTGCCGGTCGACGGCGTCGGGCGCATCGACCTCGAGGCCCTGCCCGTATTGCTTGCCGAGCCGGCGGCGCTGGTCAGCGTGCAGACCGCCAACCAGGAGATCGGGACGGTCCAGCCGACAGCCGCCATCGCGGCGCTGTGCCGCGATCACGGAGTGCCGCTGCACGTCGACGCCGCGCAGTCCCTGGGTCAGGTGCCGCAGTCCAACGTCGACTGGGAGGCGGATCTGGTGACGGCGAGCGCCCACAAGTTCGGCGGGCCGGCCGGTGTCGGCCTGCTGGCCGTACGCACCGGCACCCGCTTCCGCCCCGAGGGACCCGACGACGACCGGGGCGACTCCCGCGTGGCCGGGCCGCCGGACGTGCCCGGCGCGGTGGCGACGGCCGCAGCCCTCATGGCGCGCCGCGCCGAGCTGGAGGCGGAGAACGTCCTGCGGGCCGCCTGGACCGCCCGCATCCGCGCCGTCGCGGGCGCCATCCCGGACACCGACCAGCACGGAGACCCGGATCCGGCGGGCCGGCTGCCGCACCTGGTGAGCCTGTCGTTCCTCTACGTCGAGGGTGAGGCGCTGCTCGACCGTCTCGAGCGGGACGGCCTCAGCGCGGCGAGCGGCTCGGCCTGCTCCTCCAGCGCCCTGTCCCCCAGCCATGTGCTGGAGGCGGTCGGTGCCCTGACCCACGGCAACCTGCGGATCTCCGTCGGGCGCACCACCACCGAGGCCGACGTCGACCGCCTGCTCGCGGCGCTGCCGTCGGCGGTCGCCGCCCTGCGCGCCGAAGCGGGCGTCGGCGAGCTGTGACCGCCGCCGAGCACCCCGCGGTCACGGTCGACTCGCGGGGACGACACTGCCCGCTGCCGATCATCGATCTGGCGGCCGCCGCCCGAGGCGCCGCCCCTGGCACGGTCATCACGCTGCTGGCCGACGACCCTGCGGCCGACGCCGACGTCCCCGCCTGGTGCCGCATGCGCCGACACGTCTACGAGGGGGCGGCGCCGTACCCGGAAGGCGCGGGCGGCCCGGTCACCCGGGGCGCCAAGGCGTACCGGGTCAGGCTGAGCAGCTGAGGGTCAGCGGCTGAGGTGGACCGCGAGCTCGTCGGCCGCCACGTCACCGAACGCCGCGCGGAAGCGGGCGAGGGCGTCGGCATCCACGACGTACTCCTGGGTGCCGACCGTCTCCAGCACCAGCGTCGCCAAGAGGCTGCCCAGCTGGGCGCAGCGCTCGATGCCGAGCTCCCAGCTGAGCCCGCCGAAGAAGCCGGCGCGGAACGCGTCGCCGACGCCCGTCGGGTCGGCCTTCGAGCGCTCGGCCACCACAGGCACCTCGATGTCGGGACCGCCGGCAGGCTGCACGCGTACGCCCTTGGCGCCCAGCGTGGTCACCAACGTGCCGACCCGCTCGCGCAGCTCGGCATTGCTCCAGCCGGTCTTCTGCAGCAGCAGATCGAGCTCGTAGTCGTTGCAGAACAGGTAGGCGGCGCCTTCGCAGAGGCGGCGGATCTCCGGACCCTCCATGCGGGCCAGCTGCTGCGACGGGTCGGCGGCGAAGGGGTAACCGCGCTGCCGGCACTCGTCGGTGTGGCGCAGCATCGCGTCGGGGTCGTTGGGGCTGATCACCACGAGGTCCAGGCCGCCGACGCGCTCCGCGACCGGCGCCAGCTCGATCTCGCGCGCCTCCGCCATCGCCCCGGGGTAGAAGGACGCGATCTGGCACATGTCGAGGTCGGTGGTGCACAGGAAGCGGGCCGTATGGGCGACCTCGCTGACGTGGACGCTCTCGGTGTCGACACCCGCCCGCTCGAGCCAGGACCGGTAGTCGGCGAAGTCGCGGCCCACCGCCCCGATCAGCAGCGGACGCAGGCCGAGCACACCCATTCCGAAGGTGATGTTGGCCGCGACACCGCCCCGGCGGATCTGCAGCTCGTCGACCAGGAAGGACAGGGAGAGCCGGTCGAGCTTCTCCCCCACCAACTGGTCGGCGAACCGGCCCGGGAAGCTCATGAGGTGGTCGGTGGCGATCGATCCGGTAACGGCTGTACGCACGCCGAGTGACGATATCGGTAACGGCCGTCACCCGGCGACGCAGACCGGGACGCGAAAGGGCCCGACCCCGCCGGGTGGCGGGATCGGGCCCTTCGACGAGCCGGCTCAGGGCCGACCCGAACCGATCAGCTGAACGAGTCGCCGCAGGCGCAGGACCCGGTGGCATTCGGGTTGTCGATCGTGAAGCCCTGCTTCTCGATCGTGTCGACGAAGTCGATGGATGCGCCGCCGAGGTACGGCAGGCTCATCCGGTCGACAACCAGGTCGAAGCCGCCCCAGTCGGTGCGGTCGTCGCCGTCGAGCTCGCGCTCGTCGAAGAACAACTGGTAACGCAACCCCGAGCAGCCACCCGGCTGGACGGCGATGCGCAAGGCGAGGTCGTCGCGACCCTCTTGATCGAGCAGGGCCTTGACCTTTTCGGCGGCCGTCTCGGTCAAGACGACGTTGGTGACCGGCGCCGCGGTAGCGGTCTCGCTCGTGTCAACGCTCATAGTGGTGGGCTCTCCCTCCGGTGGACATGTCCATGGTAGGTGACACCGGGCGCTTTTCCCGCATTCCCGACTCCGGTACATCATGCGCCGAAGTGACGTGCGCCGCTCCTGCCCTCAGCTACGCACCCCAGTTCATCGGGCTGTCGCCCTAGCTACGCACCCCAGGTCATCGGGCTGTCGCCCTAGCTACGCACCCCAGGTCATCGGGCTGTCGCCCTAGCTACGCACCCCAACGCGACGCGAGCCGGGCGGCGGCCATCTCCGTCCAGTGCCTTGCCTCGTCCCGTGCCGCCTGTTCGGACCCCGCCACCTCGGCCAGCGCCAGCATCTCGTCGATGCCGTGCGCCGCCGCCTCGCGGGTGCCCACGGCGATCCGGCCGGCCAGCACCGCGCACGGGATGGCGGCCGCCTGGGCCGCGGCAGCCACGGCGCCGGCCACCTTGCCGCGCAGCGAGGTGGCGTCGTACGTGCCCTCCCCCGTCACCACCAGGTCGGCCGTCGCGAGCACCCCGTCGAGGTCGGTGGCCGTGGCCACCACCTGCGCCCCGGCCTCACGCCGTCCGTCGAGGGCGAGCAGAGCCGCACCGATACCCCCGGCCGCTCCGGCCCCCGCCTGCCCGGCGACGGCCGCGACCTCGGGGCGCTCCTGCACCCAGGTCTGCATCCGCCCCTCGAGTCGGGCCACCGCCTCCCGCGTGGCCCCCTTCTGCGGGCCGAAGACGGCGCTGGCGCCGTTCGGGCCGAGCAGCGGATTGGCCACGTCCGACGCGAGCACCAGGTCGAGCTCCTGCAACCGGCGGCGCGCCGCGTCACCGAGCGCCGTCAGCAGTCCGCGGCCGCCGTCGCTCGTGGCCGAGCCGCCCAGCCCGACGACCACCCGCTCCACCGCTGCCCCGGGCTCCACGGCGGCCGTCAGCAGCGCGGCGAGGCCGGCGGACGACGCCCGCTCCGGGTCGCGCTCGTCCTCGGTCAGCAGATGCAGGCCGACCGCCAGGGCGCTCTCGACGTAGGCCGTGGCGTGTGCCCCGTCGAACAGCACGGTCGCGTCCACGGGGCGTCCGAACGGATCGGTGGCGGGGACGGCGGCGAGCCGGCTCCCGGGCAGCGCCGGATGCAGCACCTCGAGGAAGCCGGGGCCTCCGTCGGACATCGGCCGCACGACGAGATCGTCGCCGGGACGAGAGCGCCGCCAGCCGGTCTGCATCGCGAGCGCCGCCTCGGTGGCCGTGAGGGTGCCGGCGAACTTGTCGGGAGCCAGGACGACCCGCATGCCCGCACCTCCTCCCGGACGACCCGGACCGGGAATGCGCTCCCCGGCACGGAGTTATAGTCGAAGCGACCACATCGAGGCTGTGCCTTCGGTCGGTCGCCCCGCACAGGTCATCACAGGTTCCGAGGGAGTGTCGATGTCCGTCGACCTAGCCACGCCGTCTGCACTCAGCGCCGCGCTGCACCTGCTCGGCACCGCGTCCGACGCCGGCTCCGAGCGCGGCGTCGACTGCCCGGGTGAGCTGCCGCCGGTCTCGGACCCGGATCTGGTCGCGCGGGCCACCCGCGCCCGCGCCGCCCTCGGCGATCGCGCGTTCATCCTCGGCCACCACTACCAGCGCGACGAGGTCATCCAGTTCGCCGACGTGACGGGTGACTCGTTCAAGCTGGCGCAGGAGGCGGCTGCCCGCCCTGCGGCCGACTACATCATCTTCTGCGGCGTCCACTTCATGGCCGAGAGCGCCGACATCCTGACGTCGGACTCGCAGGCCGTCGTCCTGCCGGACCTGGCCGCCGGCTGCTCCATGGCCGACATGGCCACCGCCGAGCAGGTCGAGCAGGCCTGGGAGACGTTGACCGAGGCCGGTCTCGCCGCCGGCACGGTGCCGGTCTCGTACATGAACAGCTCTGCGGCGATCAAGGCCTTCACCGGTCGGCACGGTGGCACGATCTGCACCTCCTCCAACGCCCGCAAGGCGCTGGAGTGGGCGTTCGAGCAGGGCGAGCGCGTGCTCTTCCTGCCCGACCAGCACCTCGGGCGCAACACCGCCGTCCTCGAGCTCGGCATCAGCCTCGACGAGTGCGTGGTGTACGACCCGCGGCGTCCGAGCGGCGGGCTCACGGCCGAGCAGCTGCGCAATGCCAAGATGCTGCTCTGGAAGGGCCACTGCTCCGTTCACGGGCGCTTCAGCCTGCAAAGCGTGCGGGAGGTCCGCGAGCGGATCCCGGGCGTCAACGTGCTGGTGCACCCGGAGTGCACCCACGAGGTGGTCAACGCCGCCGACCAGGTCGGCAGCACCGAATACATCATCCGCGCGCTGGACGCGGCCGCCCCCGGGTCGGCCTGGGCCATCGGCACCGAGCTCAACCTCGTACGCCGGCTGGCCACCCAACACCCGGACAAGACGGTGACGTTCCTGGACCGTACGGTGTGTTATTGCTCGACAATGAACCGGATCGACCTGCCGCATCTCGTCTGGGCGCTCGAATCCCTCGCGGCAGGTCATCTCGTCCACCGCATCACCGTCGATCCGCGCACCGCTGCCGAGGCGCGTCTAGCCCTTGACCGCATGCTGACCCTGTGAGTGAGCTTGATGCCGTCGCTGTTCAAGAAGCAAGAGTCCGAGGTCATCGAGGTCGAGGCCACGGACATCAAGGCGAACGGCAAGGGACGCGCCACCCCCACGCGTAAGGACGCCCGCGACGCCCGCCGCAGCCCCTCGAGCTATCGGGGCTCGTCGTCGCGGCCGGGTGACCCGAAGGCGTCGAAGAAGGCCGTGCGCGACGCCCGCCGGCAGAAGTCCTCGGAGTACCGCCGGGCGATGAACTCGGGCGACGTCAGCAAGCTGCCGGCCCGGGAGCGCGCCCCCGAGCGCATCGTCGCCCGCGATTACGTCGACACCCGGCGCAACTTCGCCCCGGTGCTGCTCGCCGTCATCGTGCTCGCGTACTTCGTCGGGCTGGTGCCCTCGGCCGCGACCCGGATCGTGTCGTTCTACATCCTGCCGCTGGCGCTGCTGGGCATCGTCGTGGACTGCGTCTACGTCGGACGCAAGGCCCAGCGTGCGGTGCTCGAGCGCCACCCCGCGTCGGCGGTCAAGGTCAAGGCTTACGCCGCGCAGCGCGCCGTGCTGCCCGCGCGGTGGCGCCAGCCGCGCCCGCGCCCGCAGATCAAGGTGGCGCGCTGGATCCCGCGCGACTGACCCCGCGCCGGTCGGCCTACTGCTGCGGTCGCAGGCTCATCGGGCCGTAGACCTTGCGCGGACCTTCGCGCAGGGTCACCTGCTCGACGCCGGCGTGCAGCAGCTCCTGCCAGACCTCGCCGACCCACGACTCGGCGTCCGACTGCGACGGGAAGATCTCGGCGGCCGGGGCGGCGGTGAGCTGCTCCGGATCGAGGACGTCGCCGTCCGCCGTCTCGTAATCCCACGTCCAGGACACCGGGCCTCCTTGCTGAGCGGATCGCATGTCGGGCGAGGCCATCGTGCCCGATGCGCCGCTCGGTACGCGCGGCGCCGGCCGGCAGGCGCTGCAGACACGGCACACTTCTGCCGGTGAGACTGCAGCTGCTCGGTACGGGTTCGGCGGACGGCTGGCCCAACCCCTGGTGCGACTGCGCGTCGTGCACCTGGGCCCGCACGACCGGGTCGGTACGTGCGCAGACCTCCGTGCTCCTCGACGACCGGGTGCTGATCGACTGCGGACCCGATGCCCCGCGCGCGGCGGCCCGGGCGGGGGTGAGCCTCGCCGGCGTCGATCTCGTGCTGCTCGGCCACGCCCATCCCGACCACTGCCATCCGCAGGCGCTGCTCTGGCGCGAGTGGTCCTCCCAGCGTGACCGGCCCTTGGAGGTGGTCGCCCCGGCGGCGGCGATCCAGGCCTTCCGCGCGGCGGCCGACGACGACGCCATGGTCACGTACACCGAGGTGCGGGCCGGCGATGACCTCGTACGCGGCGGCTACCGGCTGCGGCCGCACGCCGCCGAGCACGGCGACGCCCGGGTCGGCCCGCCGGTGCTGCACGACGTCACGGCGCCGGACGGTGCGCGGCTGCTCTACGCCGTCGACACGGCGCCGTTGCCGGAGTCGGCGCTGCCGGGTGACGCGGCCGCGCCGTACGACGTGCTGCTCCTGGAGGAGACGCACGGCGATCTGCCCGGTGTCGGCCTGCACCACGGGCTGGACACCTTCGGGCTGACGGTCGCGGCGCTGCGCCGGCGCGGCGCGCTGACGTCCCGCAGCCGCGTCATCGCCGTCCACCTGGGTCACGGCAACCCGCCGGGCGCCGAGCTGGGTCGCCGGCTCGCGGCGTACGGCGCCGAGGCGCTGCCGGACGGGGCGGTCGTGGACGTGGCCGGGCGCGCGGCCGCTTTCACGAGCGCGGGCAGCCAGCCGTACCGGGTGCTGATCACGGGTGGCGCGCGATCGGGCAAGTCGCAGGAGGCCGAGCGGCGCCTGCTCGCACGCCCGGAGGTGACGTACGTGGCGACCGCCGAGGAGTACCCGGACGATCCGGAGTGGTCGGCCCGGCTCACAGCCCATCGAGATCGTCGACCGGCACACTGGAGCACGGTCGAGACCGGTGTCCTGGCCCCGCTCCTCACGAGCCCGGGGCCGCCGCTGCTCATCGACTGCCTCGGGCTGTGGCTGACCCGCGGCTCCGAGGATCCCGACGCGCTGGCCGAGGCGTGGCGCAACTGTCAGCGAGAGGTCGTATTGGTCACCAACGAGGTCGGGTCCGGCGTCGTCCCGGCGACGCAGAGCGGCCGCTCCTTCCGCGACGGCCTCGGGCGGCTCAACGCCCGGCTCGCGGCGACGGCGGACGAGGTCTGGCACTGCGTGGCGGGTGTGGCATGTCGTCTCAAGTGACCCCTCCGGACCCCGGGGCGCGCAGCGACGCGCTGGCGCGGCAGGCCGTACTCACCAAGCCCGCCGGCTCGCTCGGCCGGCTGGAGCCGCTGTCGGCGTGGGTCGCCGCCGTCCAGGGCAGCAGCCCGCCGCACGCCTTCGCGCGGGTACGGGTCGTCCTGGTCGCCGCCGAGCACGGCATCGCCCAGGCCGGTGTCTCCGCCTACCCGCCCGAGGTCACGGCGCAGATGGTCGCGAACTTCGCGGCGGGAGGCGCCGCCGTCAACGTGCTCGCCAGGCAGATGGGGGCGACCGTGCGGGTGGCGGCCGACGGCGTCGGCCACCCCTCCGGGCGGATCGACATCGAGGACGCCCTGACCGAGGACGAGTTCGCGGCCGCGTACGCGCTGGGTGTCGCGATCGTCGACGAGGAGGTCGACAGCGGCTGCGACCTGCTGATCCCGGGTGACATGGGCATCGGCAACACCACCCCGGCAGCCGCACTCGTCGCGGGGCTGCTCGGCCTCGAGCCGGTCGCGGTGGTCGGCCGCGGGACCGGGATCGACGACGCCACCTGGATGCGCAAGACGACGGCGATCCGCGACGCCCTGCGCCGGGCCCGGCGCAGCGTGGGCATGGATCCGGAGGGGCTGCTGCGCGTGGTCGGCGGTCGTGACCTCGCGACGCTCGCCGGGCTGTTGGCCCATGCCGCCGAGCGGCGTACGCCGGTGCTGCTGGACGGTGTCGTCAGCTGCGCCGCCGCACTCGCCGCCGAGCGGATCGCGCCGGGTGCGCACGCCTGGTGGAGGGCCGGCACCCGCTCGACCGAGCCCGCCCAAGCCGCTGCCCTGCGCGAGTTGGAGCTCGAACCGCTGCTGGACCTCGGGCTCCGGCTCGGCGAAGGCACCGGTGCGCTGCTCGCGCTGCCGCTCGTACAGGCCGCGGCCCTCACGCTCGCGGAGATGGCGACGTTCACCGAGGCGGGCGTGAGCGACCGTCCGGACGGGTCGCCCGACGACCCCGCCCCCGAGCCGGACGAGCCGGCGGGCCCGGACCTCGCGGACGCGACCTGACCGGGCTGGCGCCGTTGCGCCACATCGTCAGCCTGCTGACGATCATCCCGGTCGGCCGGCGGCCGATCCACCTGCGCGAGGGCGATGCCGCCCGCGCCATCAGCTATGCGCCGCTGGTCGCCTTCCTGGTGTGGCTGCCGGCCGCCGCCGTCCAGCTCGGAGCCCGTCACCTGCTGGGCAACGACTCCGCGCTGCTCATCCCAATCCTGTCGCTCGGCACCATCGTCGTGCTGACCGGGGCGATGCACCTGGACGGCCTCGCCGACCTCGGTGACGCCATCGGCTCGCGCCGCCGGGGAGCCGCGGCACTCGAGGTCATGCGCGACTCGAGGATCGGGGCCTTCGGCGCCGTCGCGCTGCTGCTCGTCCTGCTCGGGCAGATCGGCTCGCTGAGCTTGGCGATCATCCGCCACCACGGCACCGTGTCGCTGCTGACGGCGCAGCTCGCCGGCCGGCTGGCGATCGTGCTGGCCTGCCGCCGCGGTATGACGCCCGCACGCACCGACGGCCTCGGGGTCGGCGTCATCGGCACCGTCTCCCGGCTGCGCGTCGCGGTGACCACCGTCTGCGTGTTCGCCGCCGCGGGGATCGCCGGCAAGCTGGACTACGACGGCGGTCGCTTCCGGGAGAGCGCCCACGCCATCTTCGCGCTGCTGTGCGGACTGGTGGCGGCCGAGCTGCTGCGCCGGCTCGCCGCCCGCCGGATCGGCGGCGTCACCGGCGACGTGCTGGGCGCCGGAGTCGAGGTCGCCGTGCTGGTGACCCTCGCCGTCATGTCGATGCGCGCGCCCACCTGGCTGCACTGACCGTCGGCGTACCGAGCTGGGGGGTCAGCGCGGGCTGGTCTGCACGAACGGTGGCTTGACCAGCTCGGCCTCGACGCGACGCCCCCGCACGTCGACGGTCATCACGTCACCCGCGACGGCGGGCCGGTCGGTGCCGGCGACGGCAAGCAGCGCGAGCGCGATGCCGGTCTGCAGCGTCGGGCTGAAGGTCCCGCTCGTCACGGTGCCGACGGGGGTGCCGGCGGCGTCGGCGACGGTCATGCCCGGCCGGGCGATGCCGGACGACATCCGCAGGCCCCAGAGGCGCTGCCGGGGATGGGCGCGCTCCTCGACGAGGGCGTCCCGGCCCCAGAATCCCGTCTTGTCCCAGCCCACGGCCCAGCCCAGACGAGCGGCGACCGGGCTGATCTGCGCCGACAGGTCCTGCCCGTGCAGCGGATAGCCCATCTCGGTGCGCAACGTGTCGCGGGCGGCGAGCCCGCACGGCACGGCGCCCGCTGCAAGGACGGCGTCCCACAGCGGCCCGGCGTCCGCCGCCAGCGGCAGCAGCTCGTAGCCCTTCTCGCCGGTGTAACCGGAGCGGCAGACGATCACCGGCCGCCCGTTCCAGTCGGCGACCTGGTGCGACATGTACGGGTGGTCGGCCGGCAGGCCCAGCTCGGCGAGCACCCGCGGCGCCTCGGGCCCCTGCACGGCGAGCACCGCGTACGCCCGGTGCTGGTTCTCCACCGACACCCCGGCGGGTGCGTCCGCGGCGAGCAGCCGCACCACCTCGTCGGTGTTGGCGGCGTTCGGCACCAGGAAGACGTCGTCGTCGGCGTACACGTACGCGATCAGGTCGTCGACGACCCCGCCGCTCGCGGTACAGCACAGCGTGTACTGCGCCTGCCCCGGCGCCACCCGGTCCAGGTCGGCCGTGAGCACGCCGTTGAGGTACGCCTTGGCACCCGGGCCGGTGACCCGCGCCTTGCCGAGGTGGCTCACGTCGAAGACGCCGACCGCCGTACGCACGCTGGTGTGCTCGGCGACGGTGCCGCGGCCGGGCCCGGCGTAGCTGAGCGGCATCGACCAGCCGCCGAAGGCGCCGAACTTCGCCCCTTCCGCGACGTGGCGGTCGTGCAGCGGGGACAGCAGCAGCTCGTCCGGCATGTGCAGCGACGCTACCCGCGAGGAGGGCGCAGTCCCCCGACCCATCCCGTCGTGCGTGGTTGCGGGATCAACCAATACGCTGCAGGAATGGCTGCCTTCACTCCCGAGCTCGTCGCCTCGGCGGACGAGCCCACCACCGCCGAGGTCGACGTCGTCGTGGTCGCCGTCGCGAAGACGGACGACGGCCCGCGGCCGCTCGCCGGCAGCGAGAGCATCGACGCCGCACTGGACGGCCGTCTCGTCGCCGCCCTCACCGCCCTCGGCTTCTCGGGTGACGAAGGTGAGACGGTCCGCTTCCCGTCGCTCGGGGTGGTGTCGGCACCCGTCATCGCGGCCGTCGGCGTCGGGGAGCTCGAGGCCGACGCGCCGACGTCGCAGGTGCTGCGCAAGGTCGGCGCCTCCGTGGCGCGCGGCTCGGCCGGGCGCTCAGCCATCGGCTTCGCCTTCCCGCCCGGCAGCGACGCGGCCGGCGAGGGTGCGCTCCTCGGCGTGTACGCGGCGAAGGAGCCCGCCCCGGGCAAGGAGCCGGTCGGCCGGGTCCTGCTGCTCGGCGGCTGCGGCAGCAGCGCCGGCGTGACGCGTGCAGCGGCGCTGGCCCGCTCCGTCAACCTCGCCCGCGAGCTCGGCAACGCACCGGCCAACCTGCTTCCCCCGGCCGCGCTCGCCGATCGCGCCGCGGCAGAGGCCGAGGGCCTCGGCATCGAGGTCACGATCCTCGACGAGAGCGAGCTGGTCGGGCAGGGCTTCGGCGGCATCATCGGCGTCGGGCAGGGCTCGGCCAACCCGCCGCGCCTGGTCCGGCTCTCCTACTCCCCCGCCGGCGCCACGAAGACGGTGGCGCTCGTGGGCAAGGGCATCACGTTCGACTCCGGCGGCCTGTCGCTGAAGCCGTCGGTCGGCATGGAGTACATGAAGGTCGACATGGCGGGCGCGGCGACGGTGCTGGGCGCCGTGCTCGCGGCCGCCCGCCTGCAGCTGCCGGTCGCCGTCACCGCCTGGCTGACCTGCGCCGAGAACATGCCGTCCTCGACCGCGACCCGGCCCACCGACGTGCTCACCATGTACGGCGGCAAGCGGGTCGAGGTGCTGAACACGGACGCCGAGGGGCGCCTCGTCCTCGGTGACGCGCTCGCCCGCGCGAGCGAGGAGAGCCCCGACGTCCTCATCGACGTCGCGACGCTCACCGGCGGTCAGGTCATCGCCCTCGGCAGCCGTACCACCGGCCTGATGGGGACGGACGAGCCGCTGATGGCCGACCTCACCCGCATCGGCGAGGCCGCGGGCGAGCCCATGTGGGCCATGCCGATGCCGCCGGAGATCCGCAAGAGCCTGGACTCGCAGGTCGCGGACTTCTCCAACGTCGCCCCGGGTGGCAACCGTGACGGCCACATGCTGGTCGGCGGGGTGTTCCTGCGCGAGTTCGTCGGCGAGGGCATCGCCTGGGCCCACCTCGACATCGCCGGACCCGCCTGGCACGGCGGCGAGGCCTACGGCTTCACGCCGCGCGGCGCCACCGGCGTCATGGTGCGCACCCTCGTGGAGCTCGTCGAGCAGCTGGCGGACCCCGCCTGACGCCGGTGTGACGAGTCGCATCCCGGGAGGGATGAGCGAGCGGTGGCAGACTGTTGTCAAGGTCGTACCACCTTTCCGCAGCGCTGAAGGAGCACGTCGTGACCCCCTCGAGCGAGCCCGTCGATCTCGCCATCCTGGGTGCTGGCAGCGGCGGTTACGCCGCCGCCCTGCGCGCCGCCGAGCTCGGGATGCGGGTGGTCATGGTCGAGCGCGACAAGGTCGGCGGCACCTGCCTGCACCGGGGCTGCATCCCGACCAAGGCGCTGCTGCACGCGGCCGAGGTCGCGGACAACGCCAAGGAGGGGCCGGAGAAGTTCGGCGTGCTGTCGACCTTCAACGGGATCGACATGCCGGGCGTCAACGCCTACAAGGACGGTGTCGTCAGCAAGCTCTACAAGGGCCTCACCGGTCTGGTGAAGTCCCGCAACATCGAGGTCGTCCAGGGCGAGGGACGGCTCGCGAGCCCCACCAGCCTGCAGGTCGGTGACCGCACCATCGAGGCACGCCACGTCATCCTCGCCACCGGCTCGGAGGCGCGGTTCATCCCCGGCGTCACCGTCGACGGCGAGAAGGTGCTGACCAGCGACCACGCGCTGACCCTCGATCGCGTGCCCGCCTCGGCCATCGTGCTCGGCGCGGGTGCCATCGGCTGCGAGTTCGCCTCGGTCTGGAACGCCTTCGGTGCCCAGGTGACGATCGTCGAGGCCCTGCCGCACCTGGTGCCGGCCGAGGAGGAGTCGTCCTCCAAGCTGCTCGAGCGCCAGTTCCGCCGCAAGGGCATCGCCTTCCACATCGGGTCGCGGCTCAGCGAGGTGTCGACGGCCGGTGACGGCGTCACGGTCACGCTGGAGAACGGCAAGACCGTCACGGCCGAGATCCTGCTGGTCGCGGTCGGCCGCGGGCCGGTGTCGGCCGACTTCGGCTACGAGGAGGCCGGGCTCGAGATGGAGCGCGGTTACGTCAAGGTCGACGCCACCTGCCAGACCAACGTGCCGACCGTCAGCGCCATCGGCGACCTGCGCCCCGGGCTCCAGCTCGCCCACGTCGGGTTCGGCGAGGGCATCCTGGTCGCCGAGCGGCTCGCCGGTCAGAGCGTCGTCCCGATCGACTACGACGGGGTCCCGCGCGTCACGTACTCCCACCCCGAGGTCGCCTCGGTCGGACTCACCACGACCGTCGCCAAGCAGCGCGGCTACGAGATCGAGACCGCGACGTACGACCTGGCCGGCAACGGGCGCGCCCAGATCCTCGCGACCGCCGGTGCCTGCACCGTCGTGGCCGAGAAGGACGGGCCGGTGCTCGGCATCCACCTGGTCGGTGACCGGGTGGGCGACCTCATCGCCGAGGCACAGCTCATCGTCAACTGGGAGGCCCACGCCTCCGAGGTGGCCTCACTGATCCACCCGCACCCCACCCTGTCCGAGGTCATCGGCGAGGCTCATCTGGCACTCGCCGGCAAGCCCCTGCACGCCCACGGCTGACCCCGCACCCGCTCGCTCGCCCGACACCCAAACCCGCCGAACCGCCGAACCGAGAAGAAGGAGCGCGAGCACCGATGCCGGTCTCCGTCACCATGCCCCGCCTGGGCGAGAGCGTCTCCGAGGGGACCGTCACCCGCTGGCTCAAGCAGGAAGGCGACCGCGTCGAAGCCGACGAGCCGCTGCTCGAGGTGAGCACCGACAAGGTCGACACCGAGATCCCCGCCCCCAGCTCCGGTGTGCTCACCGCGATCAAGGTCGGCGAGGACGAGACGGTCGACGTCGGCGTCGAGCTCGCCGTCATCTCCGAGGGTGCCGATGCCTCGGCGCCGGCCCCCGCGGCTCCCGCAGCCCCGGCCGCCGAGGCCCCCGCACCGACATCGGAGCCCGAGCCGGCCGCGGCGACTGCCGAGGCAGCCGAGCCGGTCACCTCGTACGCGACGCCGACCCCCGAGCAGGAGGCACCCGCCTCGGCCCAGGCGGCTCCGGCCGCACCGCCGGCCCCGCCCGCACCTGCGCCGTCCGCTCCGACACCGTCCGCTCCCCCGGCCGCCCCCGCTGCAGCGCCGTCCTCCGACGACGGTGACGCCGGCGGTCCCTACGTCACCCCGCTCGTACGCCGGCTGGCGGCCGAGCACGACGTCGACCTGAGCGCGCTGCGCGGCACCGGGGTCGGCGGGCGCATCCGCAAGCAGGACGTCCTCGACGCCGCCCGCGCCGGAGGCATCGAGCAACCGGAGCCGGCCGAGTCGGCCCCGGTGGCGAGCGCTCCCGAGACCAGCTCCGCCCCGACCCCGTCGCTGCCCCAGCCGGCTCCGGTCGCCGCATCGGCCCCGCAGGCACCGGTCAAGGCCAGCCAGCCGGCTGCCGCTGCCGCCCTCACCCAGGTACGCGGCCGCACCGAGAAGCTCTCCCGGCTGCGGTCGGTCATCGCCACCCGCATGGTCGAGTCGCTGCAGCTGTCGGCGCAGCTCACCACGGTGGTCGAGGTCGACATCACCCGCATCGCCCGGCTCCGCGAGCAGGCCAAGGGCAGCTTCGAGGCCCGCGAGGGCGTCAAGCTCACCTACCTGCCGTTCTTCGCGGTCGCGGCCTGCGAGGCGCTGAAGCTGCACCCGAAGCTGAACGCCAGCATCGACCAGGCGGCCGGCACCGTGACCTACCACGACGCCGAGCACCTGGGCATCGCGGTCGACACCGAGCGCGGGCTGCTGGCGCCGGTGATCCACGGCGCGGGCGACCTCAACCTCGGCGGCATGGCCCGCAAGATCGCCGACCTGGCCGGCCGCACGCGTAACAACGCGGTCACCCCGGACGAGCTCGGCGGCGGCACCTTCACGCTGACCAACACCGGCAGCCGCGGCGCCCTGTTCGACACCCCGATCCTCTTTCAGCCGCAGGTCGGCATCCTCGGCACCGGCACGGTCGTCAAGCGGCCCGCCGTGATCGACGACCCGGAGCTCGGCGAGGTCGTGGCCGTTCGGTCGATGGTCTACCTGGCGCTGACGTACGACCACCGCCTCGTCGACGGTGCCGACGCCGCCCGCTTCCTGACCACGATCAAGGAGCGGCTCGAGGAAGGTGCCTTCGAGGCCGACCTCGGCTTCTGAGTCCTGCCACGAGCTCGATGAAGGGTGTCGCATGAAGGTTGCCGTCACGGGCGCCAGTGGATTGATCGGCACCGCCCTGGTGCCCGCACTGCGGGCGCAGGGCCATGAGGTGGTCACGCTCGTCCGCCGCGCTCCTACCGGTGCGGACGAGGTGCAGTGGGACCCGCAGGCCGGCCGGCTCGACCCGGCCGACCTGACGGGCGTGCAGGCGGCCGTCCATCTGTCCGGTGCCGGGATCAGCAGCCGGCGCTGGTCGGAGGGGTACAAGCGCACCCTGCGCGAGAGCCGCATCCGCTCGACGACGCTGCTCGCCGAGACGCTGGCCACGCTCGACGAGAAGCCGGCCGTCCTGGTCTCGGGCAGTGCCGTCGGCTTCTACGGCGACACCCACGACCACGTGACGGACGAGTCCGGCCCCAAGGGGCAGGGCTTCCTCGCCGACCTCGTGCAGGAGTGGGAAGGGGCGGCCCGACCGGCGGCAGACGCGGGCATCCGGGTCTGCACCATCCGGACCGGCATCGTCCTGTCCAAGCGCGGCGGAGCGCTCAAGCTGCAGCTGCCGCTCTTCAAGGCGGGCCTCGGCGGACGGCTCGGCAGCGGTCGGCAGTACACCAGCTGGATCACGCTCGACGACCACGTCGCGGCGGTGGCCTTTCTGCTGACCGCCGACGACACGCACGGCCCGGTCAACCTCACGGCTCCCGAGCCGGTGACCAACCGGCAGTTCACCAGCGAGCTTGCCGCCGCGGTGCACCGTCCCGCGTTTGCGGTGGTCCCGCCGTTCGCCCTGCGGATCGCCCTCGACGGCTTCGCCGACGAAGGGCTGCTCATCGGCCAGCGGGCGGTGCCCCGGACCCTCGAGGGCGCCGGCTTCACGTTCCGCCATCCCCGTCTGCCGGAGGCGTTGACGTCGGTGCTCGCAGGCTGACGTCCCGCACCTCCGCCAGCCGCCACGTGCCGGCGATGCGGCGCAGTGTCACCAGGTGGTCTGCGGCGGGACGAGCGGCGACCTCCTCGGCGGTGCGTCCGGCGACGTCGACGAGCCGGTAGGCAGCCAACCGGTCTCGTACGCGCAGGGTGACGGCCGCCCCGTCGATGGCCGGCTCGGGTGGTGCGGGTCCCGTCACCGTCTCCACCTCGAGCCGCAGGCCGCGCGCCGACAGGCCGCGCTCGGTCAGGCGGTCGAGCAGGGACCGGTCGGCCCGCCAGGCCGCCGACCCCGGTGCGTCGATGCCCGCGAGATCCGCCCGGCGTGGCATCCCCAGCGCGGCGGAGCGGGCAGCGGCCAACCGTTCGAGAACGATGACCCAGCCCGCGTCGGTCGGCGCGACGTCCGGCCCGACATCCGACGGGGCGTCCACCGGCTTGCCGTCCGCGGCCTCCGGCACTGCCGCGGCACCCGGTCGTCCGGTCGGCCGCTCGCTCGCCATCCAGCCGATGGCGGCCGATCCCACGAGCACCAGCGCCGCGACGGCGACCAGCAGCTGCCAGGGCCGCGCCGACCGGCGAAGCGTCTCCCACCGCGCGCGCCAGCCCGCGTCCGGCACCGGCCGGGCCTCGGCCCCGCGATGGCGACCACCGTCCACGCCGGCGATCCGGCGCTCGGCAGGCTCGGCGAGCTCGGCATCCGCGGGTGCGTCACCGGTCAACGAGACGGCCTTCGCCGGGGTGCTCGCCGCCAGCCGGACCGCGAGCTCGGCCGCGGTGTCCGGAGCCGTCCCCCGGGCGGGCTCCAACGCCCGGGTCAGCTCCTCGGCTCCCGCTGACTCGAGGTCGAGCAGGGAGGCGAGCACGCGGGCGAGGTCGCGGACGTCGTCCCGGGGATCACCCGCCGCCCCGCAGACACCCATGATCCCGATCCCGGCCAGCACCGGTCGGCCGCCGGGCGGCAGCACGATGTCGGCGTCGTGCAGATCGCCGTGCGTGAGGTCCAGGGCGTGTGCCGCGTCGAGCGCCCAGGCGACGGCGACCCCGACCGTCACCAGCTCGCCCGCGCCGAGCATCCGATGCCGGCCGAGCCGGTCGAGGCTGGTGAGCGGCAGCGACGGCGGCTCGAGGACGAAAGCGAGACCGTCGAAGGCCGGGCGGGGCTCCAGCACACGCAGCACGTTGACGTCGTCGAGCGCCGTGAGGTCACGCGCCAGCATGAGCGCGCGGGCCCGGAAGACCGGGTCGACGGGCAGTCGCAGCAGCCGGACGAGGCACTCCCCCACCCCCGGCAGCTCACCCGGCAACGCCGCACCCGTGCTGCCCCCGAGGCCCCCGGTTCGTCGGGCCCGCCACAGCTCGCCGCGGCCGGAGGCCTGCTCCGTCGGCACCCGCTCGACCAGCTGCAGCCCGTCCACGGCCGGCCCCGAGGTGCGGCGGGCCGGGCGCACGGCCTGATCGGACACGTTCTGCATGGCGGGAAGGCTAGGACGATCGGCGACCCCGCCCGGTCCGGCCTGTGGACAACTCCCGGACCCGGCGCCCTGCACTAGCCTCGGCCGGGTGGCGGACGCGGATGTCGTGGTGGTCGGCGCCGGGCTGGCCGGGCTCGCCGCCGCACGCCGGCTGACGGAGCACGGACGCTCGGTCACCGTGCTGGAGGCCGGCCCCGCCGTCGGCGGCAGGGTGCGTACCGACGAGGTCGACGGCTACCGGCTCGACCACGGCTTCCAGGTGCTCGACACCGGCTACCCGGAGCCGCGCCGGGTCCTCACCGCCGCCGAGTGGGAGGTGCTCGACCTCTCCGAGCTGCCCAACGGGGCCAACCTGTGGCTCGACGGCCGCTTCCACCGGGTGAGCGACCCGCGCCACCATCCGGGCGACCTGGCGTCCACGCTCGCCGCCCCCATCGGATCGCTGCGTGACCGGGCGGCGCTGGCCGCCCTGCTGCTGCGGCTGTGGCGTACCCGGGGCGACCGGCTGCTCGACCGGCCGGAGACGAGTGCGTACGAGGCGTTCCGCGCGGCCGGCCTGTCCGACACGATCATCGACCGGCTGCTGCGCCCGTTCCTGCGCGGGGTGGTGCTCGAGGAGTCGCTGACCACCTCCAGCCGCTTCGTCGACCTGGTGCTGCACGCGTTCGCCCGGGGTCGCCAGGCCCTGCCGTCGGCCGGGATCGGCGCGCTGCCCGCCGTGCTCGCAGCAGCGCTGCCCGACGTCAGGCTCGGCCACCGGGTCGACGCCGTCGCGGCCGGTGAGGTGTTCGTCGGTGGGCAGAGGCTGACCGCCGAGGCCGTCGTCGTCGCGACCGACCCGGCCACCTCGGCGGCCCTGCTGCCGCAGCTGCTGCCGGCGCCGGTCATGCGCACCGTGACCACCACCTACTTCGCCGCCCCGGAGCCGCCGGCGAAGGTCGGCGCCGCACTGTGCATCGGCCCCGGCCCGCTGGCAGACGCGATCGTGCTCACCGCCACCGTGCCCTCGTACGCCCCCGCCGGCCGCACCCTGATCAGCGCCAGCACGCTGGAGCCCGAGCTCTCCGACGCGCAGTGGCGTGGCGCGCTGCGCACCTGGTTCGGCCCGCAGGCGGGCGACTGGGACGAGATCGGCCGCTACCCGATCCGGCAGGCCCTTCCCGCCGCCGGGCCCCCGATCGGGCGGCTGCGCCGGCCCGTGCGCGTCACCCCCGGCCTGTACGTCTGCGGTGACCACCGCGACAGCCCGTCGCAGCAGGGCGCGATGGTGAGCGGCCGCCGGGCCGCCGATGCCGTGATGACCGACCACCCGCTCTCGCCGAGCGGACCCACCGACAGCCGAGGAGCTGAGCCCGCGTGAACATCCTGGCGACCAGTGCCGCCTTCCGCCCTGCCCGCCGGGAGGGGATGAAGCCGAGCCCGGTCGTGGAGTACGCCATCCAGCTCGCCGAGGAGGAGGGCACGCTGGCCGGCCGGTCGGGTGCCCGGCCCAAGGTGTGTGTGCTGCACACCGCGCTCGGCGACGACCCGGCGTGGGTCGCGCGTACGTATGCCACCTTCGCCGCTCACCGCCCCGACTTGCAGCTCAGCCATCTCGCGCTCTTCCCGATGCCCAACATCGACGACCCGCGTGCCCACCTCCTCGAGCAGGACGTGATCTGGGTGGGCGGCGGAAGCGTCGCCAACCTGCTCGCCGTGTGGCGCGTCCACGGCCTCGACGAGGTGATGCGCGAGGCGTGGGAGGCGGGCATCGTGCTCACCGGCGTCTCGGCCGGCTCGCTGTGCTGGCACGTCGGCGGCACCACCGACTCCTACGGCCCGGAGCTGCGCGCGGTGACCAACGGGCTCGGCCTGCTCCCGTACAGCAACACCCCGCACTACAACTCCGAGGAGCAGCGCCGTCCGCTGTATCAGCGGCTCGTCGCGAGTGGTGCGCTGCCGACCGGCTTCGCCACCGACGACGGGGTGGGCCTGCACTACCGCGGCACCGAGTTCGTCGAGGCCGTCTCGGACCGGCCGGAGGCGTACGCGTGGCGCGTCGAAGCCGCCACCGATCCCGACGGCGACCCGGGCGTGCTGGAGACACAGCTCACGCCCCGCCGCCTCGATCTGTGACCTTGCTTCGCCCTAGCACCACGGTGACATCGTTTCGCCCTAGCTGACGCACCCGCCGTAGCCTGGAGGCATGCAGGTCGAGCGGCTCGGTCGGATCGGTTACGAGCCCGCGCTGGAGCACCAGCGAGACGTGCTCGCGCGCCGCGCCGACGAGCTCACCGGCGACACACTGCTGCTGCTCGAGCACGACAGCGTGTACACCGCGGGCAAGCGCACGCTGCCCGAGGAGCGGCCGTTCGACGGCACACCCGTCATCGACACCGACCGTGGCGGCAAGATCACCTGGCACGGTCCGGGCCAGCTGGTGGGCTACCCGATCGTCAAGCTGGCCGACCCGGTCGACGTGGTCGCGTACGTCCGCACGTTGGAGGCGGCGCTGATCGACGCGATCGCCGAGCTCGGGCTGGAGAGCCGCCGGGTGGACGGCCGCTCCGGGGTCTGGACCATGGACGGGGAGCGCAAGATCGCCGCGATCGGGATCCGGGTCAGCCGCGGAGTGACGATGCACGGCTTCGCCCTCAACTGCGACTGCGACCTCTCCGTCTTCGACCGCATCGTGCCGTGCGGCATCCGCGACGCGACTGTGACGAGCCTGTCGGCCGAGCTGGGGAAGCAGGTGACCGTCGCCGACGCTGTAGCTGTCGTGGAACGCGTCGTCGTCGCCCAGCTGCAGACCGCCGCGCGCCCGGTGGCCGCATGACCACCGAGGCCGCCCCGCCCGACGGCCGGCGGATGCTGCGTATCGAGGCCCGTAACGCCGAGGTGCCGATCGAGCGCAAGCCGCCGTGGATCAAGACCCGGCTGCGCACCGGCCCGGCGTACACCGAGCTCACCGGCCTGGTGAAGCGCGAGGGCCTGCACACCGTCTGCCAGGAAGCCGGCTGCCCCAACATCTACGAGTGCTGGGAAGACCGCGAGGCCACCTTCCTGATCGGCGGCGACGCCTGTACCCGGCGCTGTGACTTCTGCCAGATCGACACCGGCAAGCCGCAGCCGCTCGACCGTGACGAGCCGCGCCGCGTCGCGGAGTCGGTCGCCACCATGGGCCTGCTGTACGCGACCGTCACCGGCGTGGCCCGCGACGACCTGCCCGACCAGGGCGCCTGGCTGTACGCGGAGACGGTCCGCGCGATCCACGCCGCGCTCCCCGGCTGCGGCGTGGAGCTGTTGATCCCGGACTTCTCCGGTGATCCCGCGCTGCTCGCCGAGGTCTTCGCCGCGGCGCCGGAGGTGCTGGCGCACAACCTGGAGACCGTGCCGCGGATCTTCAAGCAGATCCGCCCGGGCTTCCGTTACGACAGGTCGCTGGACGTCATCCGCCAGACGCGTGCGGCCGGTCTCGTCACCAAGAGCAACCTCATCCTCGGCATGGGCGAGACCCGCGCCGAGGTGAGTGAGGCCCTCGAAGACCTGCATGCCGCCGGCTGCGAGCTCATCACCATCACGCAATACCTGCGCCCGAGCCCCCGGCACCACCCGGTGAGCCGCTGGGTGAAGCCGGAGGAGTTCGTCGAGCTGGAGGCCGAGGCCGAGAAGATCGGCTTCGCCGGGGTGATGAGCGGTCCGCTCGTCCGGTCGTCCTACCGCGCCGGCCGCTTGTATGCCCAGGCGAAGGACCGCCGCAGCAGCCTGTGATCACGAGGCCGGTGCGGCAGCACTGCCCTTATTTGCGGCCGGGCCGCCAATCCAGACCCCAGCTGTAGGCCGCGTCGAGTGCATCCTGCGCGCCGTCGATGTAGCGGACCTCGCGGCGGACGATGAGCTCGCCACCGACGTTCTCCAGCATCGCGATCGCGCAGCTGCGCGCACCCTTGCGTGGCTCATCGAGCACGATCTCGATCGGCGGGCCGGCCACCGGGAAGAGCGTGACCACGGCATTGGCCTGGTCCCAGGCCGGAACGCCCTCGTAGATGAAGGCGAACACCAGAACCCGCTTGATCTTGGCGGCCTGGTCGAGGTTGACGTGCAGGGTCTCCCCTGCGGCGCTGCCCCCCGTGCGGTCGTCACCGTCGAGCTGCACGTACGGCGCCGCTGTGAGCGAGCCGAAGGAGTTGCCGAGCGCCTGCACGACGCCCTTGGACCCGTTGCTCATCTCGTAGAGGGCACCGAGGTCGAGGTCGATGCCGTCCGAGCCGGAGGCCGCCAGCTTCTTGAAGAAGCCCTTGACGGCCGGCTTCGACGTCCAGTTCAGGTTGACCCGCAGCTGACCGCTGGCGGCGCCGCCCTTGCTGAGCGAGACGCTCGGGGCGGACTTGGTCAGCGTCAGCTTGCTCAGTGAGACGCCGGGGTTGGGGCCGGGAGGGGTGCTCATGAGACGTTCACCCCGAAGTCGAGCGCGATGCCGCGCAGGCCGCTGGCGTAACCCTGGCCGACGGCGCGGAACTTCCACTCGCTGTCGCGGCGGTACACCTCGCCGAAGATCATGGCCGTCTCGGTGGACGCGTCCTCGGACAGGTCGTAGCGGGCGAGCTCGGCCGACGTGGCCCGGTCGACGACGCGGATGTACGCGTTGGTCACCTGACCGAACGTCTGGCCACGCTGCTCGGCCTCGTAGATCGACACGGTGAACACGATCTTCTGAACCTCGAGCGGAACGCCCGGGAACTCGATGTTGATCGTCTCGTCGTCACCCTCGCCCTCACCGGTGAGGTTGTCACCGGTGTGCTCGACCGAGCCCTCGGGGCTGCGCAGGTTGTTGAAGAAGACGAAGTGCGCGTCGGACAGCACCCTGCCGTTCGCCCCGACCAGCAGCGCGCTGGCATCGAGGTCGAAATCGGCCCCGCTGGTCGATCGGGCGTCCCATCCGAGGCCGACCGCGATCGACGTCAGGTTGGGCGCGCTCTTCGACAGCGAGACGTTTCCACCCTTGGTCAGGGCGACGCTCATGGGCTCCTCCGCGAGGTCGAGCGGGCTGTTGGTCTCCCGTCCCCTACCCCGTTGTGCGGCGGTTGACGAGAGCCCGCAGCCTACGCGGGCAGATGATCACGATGACCGGGCTGTCGGGTGCCCGACCGCGGCGTCGGCCGGCGACGTGAAGACGGCGGTGACCCGCCCGGTCGTGGCCGGGCCGTAGGCTTTCGGCCATGGCACGCAAGGACCCGGCACGCAAGGATCCGGTGCAGCAGCCGGCCGGTACCGCCCCGGCGGCGCGGCGCGGCAGGCGCGGTGGCGGCGTCGCGGCGAAACCCGCCGCGACACCAGCCCGGTCCGCAGCGGCAGCCGGCGGAATCCCCGAGCCGAAGACCGGCCGCATCGCCCAGATCCGCCAGGTCTTCGCGCTCACCCGCCAGCGCGATCCGAAGATGGTCTGGTGGACGCTGCTGGCGTTCCTCGGCCCGGTCGCCGTCGGCGTGCTGATCGGCCTGTTCCTCGGTCCACTGTGGGTGTGGATCCCGCTCTTCGTGCTCCTCGGTGTGGTGCTGGCGCTCAACGTCTTCGGCCGGCGGGCCCAGCAGAGCGCGTACGCCGAGATGGAGGGCCAGCCCGGTGCCGGCGCGAGCATCGTGCAGCGCATGCGCGGCGACTTCCGGGTCACCACGCCCGTGCAGGTCAACCGCAACCAGGACCTGGTCAGCCGGGTGGTCAGCCGGGCCGGCGTCATCCTCATCGCCGAGGGCCGGGGTCGTGGGCCCCGTGACCTGCTGGGCGCCGAGGTGCGCCGGGTCAGGAAGGTCATCGGTGAGACGCCGCTGCACGACATCATCGTCGGCAACGGCGAGGGCGAGGTCCCGCTGACGAAGCTGCAGAGCACGATCATGCGCAAGCGTCGCGTGCTGCGCCGCGGCGAGGTGGACGAGCTCTACCGCAAGCTCGCCGCCATCGGCGCCATGAACCTCCCGCTGCCCAAGGGGCCGGTGCCCACCCGGATCCCGCGCGGCGGACGGATGCGCTGAGCGACCGGTCGGGTCAGCGCTTCTTCTTGCGCTTCGCCACGGGCGGCGCCTTCTTCGGCTGGGTGCCTGTCGCCCGCACGGCCTGACGCGGCTCCGGCGGGCGGCGCGATTGCGTACGCCGTGACGTGCCCGCGCGGCCGGCGAGGTTGGGGTCCACGACGACCACGACGCCTGCGGACTTGTCGTGCAGCCCGCGACGGTCGCGGTCCCAGACCACGGCCGGCACCAGGAAGCCGAGCAGCACCGTCCGGAGCAGAAGCCAGCGCGGCGCGGCGAGTCCGTTGCCGTCGACCCGGATCACCCGGATGTTGAACATGCGCTTGCCGAGCGTCTGCCCGTAGACGGCGTCGAAGACGAACTCGAGCACCAGGAAGGCGCCGAGCACCGCGTAGTTGCGGTCCGTCAGGCTGTAACGGACGCCGAACAGGTACGGGATGCCCGCCGCGAGGTTGGCCACGATCGCGTCGATGACGAACGCGCCGACCCGGGCGCCGATCGCGGCGACCGATCCCGGCCCGGACTCCGGGAGGCCGAGCCGGACCCCGGGCGGATCACCGGGGGCGACCGGCGGGCCGGACAGCCAGCCGCCGATCTCGCGCGCCATGCCGTCAGACTACGGGGCGCGGTGCCACCGGCGCGCGTCGGCGGGCGCGCTATGTTCGTCCCGTTAACTGGGTCTCGTACGGATAACTGGGCCGCGTACCGGGCCACAGCCGGCCACGCCACGGAGGGTGAATGTTTCAGGATCAGGACGAGGTGCTGCGGTACCTGCAGGACAACGACGTCGAATTCGTCGACGCACGCTTCTGTGACCTGCCGGGCATCATGCAGCACTTCACGTTCCCCGTGTCGAACTTCGGTGCCCGCGTCTTCGAGGACGGGCTGCCCTTCGACGGGTCGTCGATCCGCGGCTTCCAGGCGATCCACGAGTCCGACATGCTCCTGCTGCCGGACCCGACCACGGCGTACATGGACCCGTTCCGCCAGCACAAGACGCTGAACCTGACGTTCTTCATCCACGACCCGCTCACCCGCGAGTCCTACAGCCGCGACCCGCGCAACATCGCGCGCAAGGCCGAGCAGTACCTGACCGGCACCGGCCTCGCCGACACCTCGTACTTCGGGCCCGAGGCGGAGTTCTACATCTTCGACGACGTCCGCTACGACTACACCCCCAACGGGTCGATGCACCGCGTCGACTCGGTCGAGGCGGCGTGGAACACCGCGCGCGAGGAGCCGGGCGGCAACCTCGGCTACAAGCCGCGCTACAAGGGTGGCTACTTCCCGGTGCCGCCGACGGACCACCTCACCGACCTGCGGTCGGAGATGGTCAAGGTCCTCATGGCGACCGGCATCGACGTGGAGATGCAGCACCACGAGGTGGGCACCGCCGGTCAGGCCGAGATCGACTTCCGCTTCGACACGCTGCTGAAGTCTGCCGACAACATCATGACGTTCAAGTACATCGTCAAGAACGTCGCCTTCGCGGCCGGCAAGACCGTCACCTTCATGCCCAAGCCGCTGTTCCAGGACAACGGCTCCGGCATGCACTGCCACCAGAGCCTGTGGAAGAACGGCAACCCGCTCTTCTACGACGAGGTCGGCTACGGCGGGCTGTCGGACATGGCGCGCCACTATGTCGGCGGCCTGCTCAAGCACGCCCCGTCGCTGCTCGCCTTCACCAACCCGACGACCAACTCCTACCGCCGCCTGGTGCCGGGTTACGAGGCGCCGGTCAACCTCGTGTACTCGGCGCGTAACCGCTCGGCGTGCTGCCGCATCCCGCTGACCGGCAACTCGCCGAAGGCCAAGCGCATCGAGTTCCGAGTGCCCGACCCGAGCGCCAACCCCTACCTCGCCTTCGCCGCACTGCTCATGGCCGGCCTCGACGGCGTGAAGAACAAGATCGAGCCGCCGGCCCCGGTCGACAAGGACCTGTACGAGCTGCCGCCGGACGAGCTGGCCAGCGTCGCGCAGGTGCCCGGCAGCCTCGAGGAGGTGCTCATCCACCTCGAGAACGACCACGAGTACCTGCTCGAGGGCGGCGTCTTCACCCAGGACGTCATCGACACCTGGATCGACTACAAGCGCGTCAACGAGGTCGACCCGATCCGCCTACGTCCGCACCCGTACGAGTTCCAGCTCTACTACGACATCTAAGACCCAGCTCGTACTGAACGGCCCATGCCCGGTTCCTGTCGGGCACGGGCCGTTCGGCTGCGGTCAGCCCTGCCGGAGCCGGGCGGCCTGGCGGGTGAGGTGCTCGCGCTCGGCCACGTTGGACGCGACGGCGGCCGCCGCGGCGTACAGCTCGGCCGCCTGGGCGCGCCTCCCGGCCTTCTCGTGCAGGTAGGCGGACGTCGCGGTGTACCGCGGCAGGCCCGGGTCGACCGTCGCAAGAGCGGCCAGACCCGCCTGCGCCCCGTCCGCCTCCCCCACCGCCACGGCCCGGTTGAGCCGCACCAGGTCGGAGCCGGTGAGCGTGAGCAGCTCGTCGTACCACTCGACGATCTGCACCCAGTCGGTCTCCTCCACCCGCGGGGCGTCGGCGTGCAGCGCCGCGATCGCGGCCTGCGCCTGGTATTCACCGAGCCGGTCACGGGCGAGGCCGGCCTGCAGGATCGCCACGCCCTCGGTGATGGCCGCGGTGTCCCAACGGGAACGGTCCTGCTCGGCCAGCGTGACCAACCGTCCGTCGGGCTCGGTACGGGCAGCGCGACGCGCATGGTGCAGCAGCAGGAGCGCCAGCAGGCCCACCACCTCCGGCTCGTCGCTCACGGCCGCGAGCTGACGGGTGACCCGGATCGCCTCGGTGGCGAGGTCGAGCTCGCCGGAGTGGCCCTCGTTGTAGATGAGGTAGAGCACCCGTAGCACCGTCGCGAGGTCACCCGGCTGATCGAGGCTGACCTCGGCGATGCGCCGCTTGGCCCGGCTGATGCGCTGGGCCATCGTCGCCTCCGGCACCAGGTACGCCTCCGCGATCTGCCGCGTGGTGAGCCCGCCGACGGCTCGCAGCGTGAGCGCCACCGCCGAGCTCGGCGTCAGCGACGGATGCGTGCAGAGGAAGTACAGCCGCAGGGTGTCGTCGGCCTCGGGCACCGGCCCCGGCGACGGCTCGAGGTCGAATGCGATCTCGCGACCCTGACGGGCGTGCTCGCTGCGGGTCAGGTCGAGGTACTTGCGCCAGGACGAGGTGACCAGCCAGCCCTTCGCGTCACGCGGAGGGTCGGCCGGCCAGGTCTGCAGCGCCTTGACCAGCCCTTCCTGCACGGCGTCCTCGGCCGACGCGAAGTCCGCGCCGCGCCGGACGAGGACGCCGATCACCTCGGGGATCAGCCGGCGCAGGGCGACGGTGTCGAGCACAGCAGCGGGTCAGTCGTTCACGGTCGGTGCGGCGCCGAGGAAGGGCCGCACCTGCAGCCACTCGTGGATCGGCTTCCCGCCGGCACCGGGTGCCGCGGACAGCTCCCCCGCCAGCTCGACGGCCCGGTCCCAGGATTCGACATCGATGATCATCCAACCGGCGATCAGGTCCTTCGTCTCGGCGAACGGGCCGTCCGTCACCGGCTGCCGGCCCGCGCCGTCGTAGCGGACCCACGCACCCTCGGGTGACAGCGCCTGACTGTCGACGTATTCACCCGACTCGGCGAGCCGCGCCGCGAAGTCGTTCATGTAGCCGATGTGCGCGTCGATCTCTTGCGGGGTCCACCGGTCCATCGGCACGTCGTTCACGGCTTCCGGGGCTCCGCGGTAGTGCTTGAGCAGCAGGTACTTGGCCATCGTTACTCCTTCGCGCGGTGCGGCCCATTCTGGCCGCCTCACCCCGAGGACGAGGCGGGGGCAGCGGTCTCGACATCGCGCCCGACACTTCCCGGAACTTTCTTCGTTCAGCCGGTCGGGCGTCGTCCCACCAGGTGGAAGACCCGGCTCATCCCGCGGTACGGGTCACGCGCCGCCGCCTCGAGCTCCACCCGGGCGACCGCCGCCACGTCGGTGGTGGCAAGCGGCAGGTCGAGCCAGTCGCTGAACAGCCACACCCCGTACCAGCTGACCGGCTCGACCCCACCGCGGCGCAGCAGCTGCGACAGCCCGTCGACGGTGTCGGCCCGGGTGTCGGCGCCGAGCACGCCCACCTCCGTCGTCGCGTCCAAGGCAGCCAGGGCGTCGCCCCACCGCTGGTCGAGTGCGGGCCGGATCGCGAGGGTCGCGGCGTTCAGCGCCATGATCGAGACCAGCCCCCCGGGCGCCACCGACCGGCAGAGCGCCGCGACGAGCGGCGCCGGGTCGCCCGTGTACATCAGGACCCCGTGACACAGCACGGCGTCGAAGCGGGCGCCTGCGGTGGCCTGCGGTGCGTCGGTCCCGTCCGCCTGCAGCAGCCGGATGCGCTGCCGGACCGCCTCGGGCTCGGCGGCGATCCGCTGACCGGCCTTGGCGAGCATGGCCGGTGACGGGTCCAGCACCGTGACGTCGTAGCCGAGCCGGGCGAGCGGCAGCGACTGGTGCGCGGCGCCGCCTCCGACGTCGAGCACGGTGGCCGGCGGCTCCGGCAGGTGGTCCAGCAGCTGGCGGTGCAGCACGTACGTGCGCACCTGCCCCTTCACCGTCGCGTACGCCCCGTCGACGAAGGGATCGGCGAGGCTCGCCCAGGCGTCGTCACTCACCCTGCGCATGCTGCCACCGGGCGACGCCGGCGGCCCGGGCCACGGATCCGCGCTACAGCCGATGGCCGTCCCGTCCGATCGACTCCATGAGACACGCATGTGAAGACGGCCGGATGCCTGCAGGTGGGGCCGTGGACGGACGTCGACTATCCGACAAGCGTAGGAATCGGGGCTCCCGGGCCACCGACCGAGGCCATCCGTGTAGGAGACTCATGACTGTGGTTGCTGACCCGATGACCGCCCAGCGGGCGGTCGACGCGGCAGAGCAGGACCACGACCCGGATGAGCTCAAGGACGCGAAGTCCGGGCGGCGGCGCACCTGGTACTTCGAGGTCGTCCTCATCCTGCTCGGGTACTGGCTCTACTCCTGGGTTCGCGGGCTCGTCGAGGGCAAGAAGCCGTCGGCCGACCGGCACGCCGACTGGATCGTGCACGCCGAGAAGTGGATCGGCATCTACCACGAGCGCCTGATCAACCACTGGGTCGCCGAGCAGCACTGGCTCGCCTACATCTGCAATTACTGGTACGCGATCTGCCACTTCCTCGTCACCATCTGGGTCGGCGTGTGGATCTACCGCAAGCACCCCGACTGGGCCCGTGAGCTGCGCACCATCTGGTACTGCATGAACGTCGTGGCGCTGATCGGGTTCGCCACGTTCCCGCTGACGCCGCCGCGGCTGCTGAAGAACGGCGGCTTCATCGACACGGTCGTCGACTTCCACACCTGGGGCTCGTGGGGCAGCAAGAGCGTCTCCAAGGACGCCAACCTGTACGCGGCCATGCCGTCCATGCACATCGGGTGGTCGACCTGGGTGGCGATCGCCGTCGTGCTGCTGGCCCGGCGCAAGTGGGTCAAGGTGCTCGGCGTGCTGTATCCGATCGCGACGCTCTTCGTGATCGTCGGTACGGCCAACCACTACTACCTCGACGCGGCCGGCGGGCTCGTCGCGCTCAGCGGCGGCATCCTGCTGGCCCGGCTCATCTCACGAAGGCGCGTGCTCCCGACCTACCGGCATCCCACGCCGGTGGCGGCCCCGACGACCGCCGGCGTCAGCCTGCACTGATCGTGACCGGTCCGAGGCGGGCGGCCTCGACGAACGTCCAGTCGCCGGCCTGCCGGATGCGGCCGTTGTCGGTGTGCAGCCAGCGAGACCAGTGCAGCTGCAGCACTCCCGACGCCCCGGCCGCCGACGCCTCCAGCGTGACGCTGCTGCGCCCGACGCCGGTCGCACGCAGGCCCGGCCCGGAGACGAGCGGCGCGGGACGGGCGACGGCGTACACGGTCCAGCTGCCCTGGTGCCACACCGCCGTCAGGTACGGCAGCCCGCCGCGGATCAGCCGGGCCTCACTGCTCGCGCCGAAGTCGAGCGGCGCGTCGGGCAGGGCGACCCAGCCGACCGCGTACTCGTCGAGGAAGTGCCGGTAGCTGGCTGCGGTCAACGGGCTGCGGCCGTAGAAGATCGGGTTGCGGGCGCTGTCGACCTGGCGCTCCCAGCCGCGGGCGATCGGGATCCGCTCGGCCACGTAGGCCGACGCCCAGTGCGTACGCGTGTCGACGACCTCGACGCGGCGGCTGCCGTCCCACCGCCGCTCCAGCTCGGTGAGCAGCGGCGTGTAGAACGACCGCGCGGCGCTGGCGTCGCCGGAGCGGACGAGCTCCTGCCGCAGGTTGCGCTCCGGCCACCAGACCAGCGGCAGTGCGATCAGGGCGACGGCGACGAGCGGCAGCGGTGAGTACGCGAGCAGCACCGGCAGCGCCCAGAGCAGCGCGAGGCGTTCGGCGTTGCTGCCGATCGGGCTCGTGACCAGGTAGGCGCCGAGCACCAGCACCAGCGACAGCACGGCGCCCCACCGCACCAGCCGGGCGGTGCGGCCGTACAGCGCCGGGATCAGGCCCAGGGACGCGAACAGCGACGGCTTCAGCGCGTCCCAGGTGAACGGCATGCGGCCGGGATCGGGAAACAGCACCGCGACGATCAGGACGGGCGCGGCCGCCGCGGCACCCAGCACGAGGCCGCGCCGCCGCCACCCGGGCGCGAAGAGCACCACGACGGCGGCCACGACGCCGAGGAACAGGGCCGCCACCGGGCTTGCGAGCCCCGACAGCAGCGCCGGCAGCACCATCCAGCGCGACCGGCCGGCCAGCAGCAGCGCCAGCGCCCCCAGGGCCAGGGCCGTACCGACGGCGAAGGTGATCCGCCCGGCCATCACGTTCGACCAGGCCAGGACCGTGAACGCCATGCCGGCAAGCCGCGGGCGCAATGCTCCGCGCAGCAGTCCTGGGAAGAGCGCGGCAGCGGCGACCAGTGCCAGCGCCCCCACCGCCGGGATGGACAGGACGTGCATCAGCGGCGGCACCAGCACGCTGTAACCCGGGGTGTGCACCCCGCCGAACCAGCCGGTCCAGTACAGCCAGGCCCCGGCGGTGTCGGCGCGCGCCGTCTGGGCGGCGAGGTCGGGCACCGGCGGCACCCAGCACAGGTAGACGACGGCCAGCACGACCGCGAGAGCCGTGCTCAGGCCGGTGGGCGAGCCCAGCCGGCTGCGGACCACTGAGAGCCGGGGGGCTTCGAGCGGCGGGGCGGCGTTCAGCGCAGGAAGTCGTCCAGGATGGCGGCGACCCGCTCACCGGCGACGTCCAGCACCTGATGACCCACGCCCGGCAGGGTCACCATCTCGACCGTCGCCGGGTCGGCACTGCGGCCGAGGGCGCTGACGACCCGCTCCCCCTCGCGGGGCCGTACCCGGTGGTCGGCGGCGCCCCAGATCACCAGGCTGCGCTCGACCGTCGACAAACCCTTCGGCGCGGGAGACCCGGCGACGTCCTCGGGCCACGGCGCCGACACGACCGCCAGCCGGCGCACACCCGCGGGATGGGCGGCCGCGTACGCGATCGCCCGGGTGCCGCCCGGGCCGATGCCGATGAGGTCGACGGATGCCGGCGCGGCGCCGACCTGCTGCGTCAGCGTGTCGGCCGCGCACCAGAGCACCCGGTGCGCGCGCTTCAGCCGGCCGGCGAGCGCATGCCCGCCGCCCTCGCCCCCGACGACCAGCACGAGCCGTTCGGTCACGGGCTCGGCGTGGACATCGGTGGCGGAGACATCCGGTGCGCTGGTCACCCGCCGACCCTACGGAAGACGTCTGTGGCGACCTCGCGGGCTCGCCGTCCGCGCTCGCGGTGCGCCTCCAGCAGGGCCGGCCCGTCGCCGCCGTGGCCGAGCACGCGCGCCACCGAGTCCAGCGCCCGGCCGCCGGAGGGCAGCAGGTCGGAGGCGCGGCCGCTGGTGAGCACGACGGCGTTACGGGCATGCACCACCTCGATCCAGGCCGTGCGCAGCACGCTTTGCTCCTCGTCGGACAGCAGCCCGGCCTCGGCGGCGGCGGCGAGCACCGGCAGCGTGGCGCTGCTGCGCAGGCTCGTCACGTCCGCCCCGTGCCGCAGCTGCAGCAGCTGGGCGGCCCATTCCACGTCGGTGAGGCCGCCGGGCCCGAGCTTGAGGTGCAGGCTCCGGTCGACGCCGCGCGGGACGCGCTCGCGCTCCATCCGCCCACGCAGCCGGATGACCTCGGCGACCGCCTCGGCCGGCAGGCTCCGCGGATACCGCACCGGGTCGGCGATGGCCGTGAAGGCGACGCCGACCTCCGCGTCACCCACGATGGGCCGGGCCCGCAGCAGCGCCTGCGCCTCCCAGCCGAGTGACCAGCGCCGGTAGTACGCCGCGTACGACGCCAGCGACCGGCTGAGCGGTCCCTGCCTGCCCTCGGGCCGCAGCCCCGCGTCGAGCAGCAGCGGCAGCTCGGGCCCGGGCAGCGCGAGCGCCTGCCGCATCGCCTCGGCGACGTCGTGCGCCGCGGACGCCGCCTCGCTGTCGGTCGGCACCGGCCGGCCCGCCGGCGAGTGCGGCCGGTGCACGAAGATCACGTCGGCGTCGCTGCCGTAGCCGAGCTCCGCCCCGCCGAGCCGGCCCATGGCGATGACCGCGAGCCGCATCGGCAGCCCCCCGGGGCCGACGGAGTGCTCGCGCTCGACCCGGCGCACGGCGACCTCGTACGCCACGGCAAGCGTCGCCTCGGCCGCGGCGGACAGCGCCACCCCCACGGCCGGCACGTCGAGCTGGCCGAGCAGATCGGCGCAGCCCACCCGGAAGAGCTCCAGCCGCCGCGACGCCCGGGCCACGCTGATCGTCTCGGCCCACGCCGCCTCCGTCCAGCCGGCGCCGCTCTCCTCCCGGCGCCGGATGCCGGCGAGCAGGCCGCGCTGCAGCTCCGTTCTCGTACGCGGGAGCAGCTCGTCGCCGCCGGCCAGCAGGCGGACCGCCTCCGGCGCCCGGGTGAGCAGGTCGGCGAGGTACGGGCTGGTGGCGAGCAGCCGGGCGAGGCGCTCGGCGGTGCCGCCCGCGACCGGCGCGCCAGTCGCACCCTCGTCGCGCAGCAGCCGCAGATACCAGGGGGTGCGTCCGAGCGCGTCGCTGACCTTGCGGTACGCGAGCAGCCCGCCGTCGGGGTCGGCGGAGTCGGCGAACGACTCGAGCATGACCGGCAGCAGCACCCGCTGCACCGCGGCGGTGCGGCTGACCCCGCGGGTGAGCGCCTGCAGGTGGCCGAAGGCGGCCTTCGGGTCGCTGAAGCCGAGCGCGGATAGCCGCAGCATGGCGCTGCGCTCGGTCAGCCGCAGCTCGTCGTCGGTGGTCTGCTGCGCACGCCGCCCGCGGGCGGGCGGCGTGGGGAAGCCGAAGTCGGCCTCCGGCAGTGCGGCGACGGCCTTGAGCAGGGGCCGGTAGAAGAGCTTCTCGTGCAGCCGGCGCACCTCGCGGGCGTGGCGCTGTCGCTCGGCCTCGAGCGCCGGGCCGTCACGGAAGCCCAGGCTGCGGGCGAGCCAGCGCAGCGTGAACGGCTCCAGCGGGATGACGTGGGTGCGCCGCAGCCGCTGCAGCTGCAGCCGGTGCTCGACGCTGCGCAGGAAGCGGTAGGCCGCCGCCAGCGTGATCGCGTCGACCCGTCCGACGTAGCCGCCCCGGGCGAGCGCGGCGAGCGCCGGCAGGGTGGCCGCCTGGCGGATGTCGTCGTCGGTACGCCCGTGCACCAGCTGCAGCAGCTGCACGGCGAACTCGATGTCGCGCAGGCCCCCGGGCCCGAGCTTCACCTCGCGGTCGGCCTCGGCGCGGGGCAGCGACGCGACCACCCGGCGGCGCATCGCCTGCACGTCGACGACGAAGTCCTCACGTGTGGAGGCCGACCACACCATCGGGGTGATCAGGTCCATGTAGCGGGCGCCCAGCTCGGGGTCGCCGGCGAGCGGTCGGGCCTTGAGCAGCGCCTGGTACTCCCAGGTGTGCGCCCAGCGCCGGTAGTACGCCTCGTGGCTCGCCAGGGTGCGGACCAGCGGACCCTGCTTGCCCTCGGGCCGCAGGTTGGCGTCGATCGGGAAGACGGTGCCCTCCGCCGTCACGCCGCCGCAGATCCGGATGATCCCTTCGGCGAGCCGGGTGGCGGTGCGCAGCGCCTCCCGCTCGTCACTGCCCGGCTCGGGGTCGGCCACGAAGATGACGTCGACGTCGCTGGAGTAGTTGAGTTCGCGGGCGCCGCACTTGCCCATGCCGATCACGGCGAAGCGCACCGGCGCCGAGCCCTCCGGCAGCCCGGCGCGGGCCAGCTCCAGCGCCGCCTCGATCACGGCGGCCGCCAGGTCGGCGAGGCCCTCGGCGACCGCGTCGAGCTTCAGCTCGTCGGTGAGGTCACGGGCGGCGATGGCCAGCAGTCCGCGCCGGTACGCGAGGCGCAGCGCGTCGGGGTCGCGCGGCCGGCCCAGCCCGGGCAGCGACCGCGCACCGGCGTGCGAGCCGAGCAACCGCCAGTCCTGCGGCTGACGGGTCAGGTGGTCGCCGAGCGCGGCGCTCGCCCCCAGCACGGCGCAGAGCCGGCGGCGCAGCAGCTCGTCGGTGCGCAGTGCCTCCAGCACGCCGGGGTCGGCGTCCGCGATCCGGGCGAGCGTGGCGAGGGCCAGGTCGGGTGCGGCGGCCAGAGCGACGGCGCCCAGCACGTCCGGGCCGAGATCGAGCTGCTCCGCGAGGGTGATCGCGAGATCGGCGTCCTCGAAGCCCATCCGCGCCATGACCGCCCGCGGCGACCGGCTGCGCTCACGCGGCGGCTGCCAACCCAGCTCCCCGAGGCGGGGCTCCGGTCGAGCTTCCGGGTCGGGCACGCGCCCACCTTAGGACGCGGCCTCTCCCCTGGAGCCTCTCCCCTAAAGGACGGCGAGGTAGCGGTCGAGCTCGAACTGCGTCACCTCGCGGGTGTAGTCCTCCCACTCGGCCCGCTTGTTGCGCAGGAAGTAGTCGAACACCACGTCACCCAGCGTCTCGCGGACCAGGTCGGAGCGCTCCATCACCGCGATCGCGGACGCCAGCGAGTCGGGCAGCGCGACGATGCCGTGCGCCTCGCGCTCGGCGCGGCTGAACGACGACACGTCGTCCTCGGCGCCCGGCGGCAGCTCGTAGCCCTTCTCGACCCCTTCGAGCCCCGCCGCCAGCAGCAGTGCGAACGTCAGGTACGGGTTGCACGCGGAGTCCGGCGCCCGCAGCTCGAGCCGGGTGGACTGCGCCTTGCCCGGCTTGTACATCGGCACCCGGACGAGAGCACTGCGGTTGTTGGCACCCCAGCTGCTGTACGACGGCGCCTCGCCGCCCCACGAGAGCCGCTTGTAGGAGTTGACCCACTGGTTGGTGACGGCGGTGATCTCCGCGGAGTGGCGGAGCAGGCCGGCGATGAACGAGCGGGCGACCTTCGACAGGTGCAGCGGGTCGCCGGCGTCGTAGAAGGCGTTGCGGTCACCCTCGAAGAGCGACACGTGGGTGTGCATCGCCGAGCCGGGCTGGTCGGCGAACGGCTTCGGCATGAAGGTGGCGTAGACGCCCTGCTGCAGGGCGACCTCCTTCACCACCAGGCGGAACGTCATGATGTTGTCGGCGGTGGTCAGCGCGTCGGCGTAGCGCAGGTCGATCTCCTGCTGGCCCGGTGCGACCTCGTGGTGGCTGAACTCCACCGAGATGCCCATCTGCTCGAGCATCGTGATCGCGTCACGGCGGAAGTCGTGGGAGACGTCGTGCGGCGTGAGGTCGAAGTAGCCGCCCTGATCGACCGGCGCCGGCACCGCGAGCCCCTTCTGCGGGCGGTCGCGCAGCAGGAAGAACTCGACCTCGGGGTGGGTGTAGAAGGCGAAGCCGAGGTCGGCGGCGCGGCGCAGCGCCCGGCGCAGCACGTAGCGCGGGTCGGCGGCCGACGGCGTGCCGTCGGGCATGAGGATGTCGCAGAACATGCGCGCCGTGCCCGGGCTCTCCCCCCGCCACGGCAGCACCTGGAAGGTGGACGGGTCGGGCTTGGCGAGCACGTCGGCCTCGACGACCCGGGCAAAGCCCTCGATCGCCGATCCGTCGAACCCGATGCCTTCGTCGAACGCACTCTCGAGCTCGGCCGGGG
Organism: Frankiaceae bacterium; assembly: GCA_965199805.1. Classification (GTDB taxonomy): domain Bacteria; phylum Actinomycetota; class Actinomycetes; order Frankiales; family Frankiaceae; genus DATAZK01. Next base: position 993,489 of record CBDATO010000003.1, read on the forward strand.
CGACGGCGACGGACTTCAGCACGCCGAGCACATCGGTGAACCACAGGCGCACGAAGCGGATGTCGCGCTCCTCGAGCGTGCGCAGCACGAATTCCTGCTGCCTCTCCATGAGCGCACCTTATGGGTCGCGCGAGACGGTGGGATTACCGGCACGCGGCGAAGCCCTGCAGTACGGACGGCAACGGTGCGTCTGCGCGTAACGTCAGGCGGTGATGATCCGCCCGCGCACGCGCCTGTGCGTTGCGTCCGGGCTCCTCGCCATCGCTCTCGCGAGCCCGCTGGCCTGCGGTTCCGCGGGCCCGCGTCCTGCTGCGACGCCCGGACCGGTGTCCACAGCCGGGCCCCCTGCTTCCGCCCCGTCGGTCGGCGTCCAGGCGGCCGCCCCCGCGTGCACCCCCGCCTCGCTCGAGCGGCAGGCGGCGGCCACCCTCGTCGTCGGCATGCCGGGGACGACCGGACCCGACGACCCGTTGGCCGTCTCGCTCCCGGCGCTCGGGGTCGGCGGCATCTTCCTGTCCGGCGCCAACGTGCAGAACGCGGCGCAGGTGAAGCAGCTAATCGGCGCCGTGAAGGCGCGCCGCGGCGCCCCGATGATCGTCGCGGTCGACGAGGAGGGCGGCCGGGTCACGACGTTCGACGCCGTCCTCGGCTGGCAGCCCTCGGCACGCGATGCGGCACCGCTCGGCCCCGATGCGCTGCGTACGCGGGCCGCCGCCCTGGGCCGTGAGATGCGGGCACTCGGCGTCACCGTCAACTTCGCGCCCGACGCCGACGTCACGGACGGGGTGTGGGACGGCCCGATCGGCGACCGCTCCTTCTCGGGCGACCAGGCGACCGTCACCGCTGACGCGATCGCCGTCGCCCGCGGCCTATCGGACGGCGGTGTGACGCCGGTGCTGAAGCACTACCCCGGGCTCGGCGCGGCCGACACCGACACCCACGTGCAGGCCCCGGTCGTCACCACCCCCGAGTGGGGCCTGGTCGCCCGCGACCTCGCGCCGTTCCGCGCGGGGATCAAGGCCGGCGTGCCGGTGATCATGATCGGCCACGCGCAGTACCCGGCGCTCGGCACCGGCGACGTCCCGGCCAGCCTGTCCCCCGCCGTCTACCGGCTGCTGCACGACACCGGTTTCCGCGGCGTCACCATCACCGACTCGCTCGGGATGGGCGCCGTCAACCTGCGCTACGACTTCCCGGTCGCCGCCGTCACCGCCCTGTCCGCCGGGGTCGACGGCCTGCTCGCCACCGACGGCAACCAGGCCGTGCGCATGCGCGACGCGATCGTCACGGCGGTCCGGACGGGGCACCTGTCGCGCGCCCGGCTGGCCGACGCGGCGGCCCGCATGACGGCGCTCGCGGGCGGCGACGCGTATGCGTTGACCTGCACGCGGGTGTCGCTCCCCAGCCTTCGCTGACCCTGCGGCGGGCCGTAGTCTCGGGCGGTGCCCCAGCTGCGCGTCGCCCTGGCCCAGATCGACGTGACCGTCGGTGATCTCGACGGCAACTCCGAGCGTGTCCTGCACTGGGCGGGTGCCGCCCGCGACGCAGGAGCCCACCTCGTCGCCTTCCCCGAGATGTGCCTGACCGGCTACCCGCCGGAGGACCTGGTGCTGCGCGGCTCGTTCACCCGGGCCAGCCAGGTGGCGCTGCACCGGCTCGCCGCCCGGCTGCAGGAGGCCGGGCTCGGCGACCTCGCCGTCGTCGTCGGCTACCTCGACACGGCCGATGCGCCGGTGGCCCGGGTCGGCCGGCCCGCGGGCGAGCCGGAGAACGCCTGCGCCCTGCTGCACGGCGGCCGGATCGTCACCCGATATGCCAAGCACCACCTGCCGAACTACGGGGTGTTCGACGAGGCCCGCTACTTCGTGCCGGGCGACCGCTTCCCGGTCGTGCAGGTGCACGGCGTCGACGTCGCACTCACCATCTGCGAGGACCTGTGGCAGGACGGCGGCCCGATCGCCGTCGCAGCGCAGGCGGGCGCCGGCCTCGTGCTGTGCATAAACGGCAGCCCGTACGAGCGCGGCAAGTCGCACAAGCGCGACGAGCTGGCGGCCCGGCGGGCGCGGGAGGCGGGCGCGGCGCTGGCGTACGTGAACATGGTGGGCGGTCAGGACGAGCTGGTCTTCGACGGCGACAGCCTGGTCATCGACGCGCAGGGCACGTTGGTGGCCCGCGCGCCGCAATTCGAGGAGACGCTGCTGGTCAGCGACCTGGAGCTGCCGGCGGCGGCGAGCACCTTCACCGGCGGGGTCGACGCGAGCGACGGCACGACCATGACCGTCGAGCGCGTGGTGCTGTCCGCGGAGCGGGTGCCGGCGTACACACCGCTGCCGTACACCCTGTCGGAGCGGCTCGACCCCGACGCCGAGCTCTACGCCGCGATCGTGGTCGGCACCCGTGACTACGTGCGCAAGAACGGTTTCCGCACCGTCGCACTCGGCCTCTCCGGCGGCATCGACTCGGCCATCGTCGCCACCATCGCCGTCGACGCACTCGGCGCCGAGTCGGTGCACACGATCGCCATGCCGTCGGCGTACTCGTCCGGGCACTCGGTGTCCGACGCCGACGACCTCGCAGTCCGCCAGGGCACGCAGCACCAGGTGCTGCCGATCGCGTCGATGGTGGACGCGTACCAGGCGGCGCTGGCGCTGACCGGCCTCGCGGAGGAGAACCTGCAGGCCCGCGTACGCGGCACCGCCCTCATGGGGCTGTCGAACCAGTACGGCCACCTGATCCTCACGACCGGCAACAAGAGCGAGCTGGCGACCGGCTTCTCCACGCTGTACGGCGACTCGGCCGGCGGGTACGCCCCCATCAAGGACGTGCCCAAGACGCTGGTGTGGCAGCTGTGCCGGTGGCGCAACGCGGCCGCGGTGGCCGCCGGTGAGCAGGAGCCGATCCCGGTCGCGATCATCGACAAGCCGCCGTCGGCGGAGCTCGCACCCGGCCAGCTCGACGCCGACCGGCTGCCCGACTACACGCAGCTCGACGCGGTGCTCGACGGCTACGTGGAGCGCGACCTCGGCCGTGACGACCTGGTCGAGGCCGGCTTCGACGCGGGCACCGTCGAGCGCGTCATCCGGCTGGTCGACGTCGCCGAGTACAAGCGCCGGCAGTACCCGCCGGGGCCGAAGGTCACCGGCAAGGCGTTCGGACGCGACCGCCGGCTGCCGATCACATCAGCCTGGCGCGAGCCCACGGCCCAGCCGCCGCGGGAGCAGCCGCCGGACGTGACGCGGCAGGCGGACTAGCCGGTCGGTAACGAAAAGGGCGGCAGCGACCCCGTGGTCGCTGCCGCCCCTTTCGTAGGACGGATCGGGTCAGACGCGGGAGTCGCGCGAGACGCCGTCGGCGATCGCCGCCGCCGCGACGGCAGCCGCCACCGCGGGAGCCACGCGCTCGTCGAAGACGCTGGGGATGATGCACTCGGCGTTCAGCTGGTCGTCGTCGACGACCGCGGCGAGCGCCTCGGCAGCAGCGATCTTCATGTTCTCGGTGATCCGGCTGGCCCGCACCTGGAAGGCGCCCTTGAAGACACCCGGGAAGGCGAGCACGTTGTTGATCTGGTTCGGGTAGTCCGACCGCCCGGTCGCCACGACGGCCGCGTACTTCAGTGCGATCGCCGGGTCGATCTCCGGGTCCGGGTTAGCCATCGCGAAGATCATCGAGTTCGGCGCCATCGCGGCCACCGCACCCTCGGAGACCTTGCCGGCCGACAGACCGAGGAAGACGTCGGCGCCCTTGAGCGCGTCCTCGATGTCACCGGTGAGGCCGGCCTTGTTGCTGATCTTGGCGAACTCGGCCTTCTCGGAGTTCAGGTCGGTGCGCGAGCTGTGGACCATGCCCTTGCTGTCGGCGGCGGCGAGATCGCCGATGCCGGCGGCCAGCAGGATCTTGCTCACGGCGATGCCGGACGCACCGGCGCCGGACACGACCACGCGCAGGTCACCGAGAGTGCGGCCGGTGAGCCGGGCGGCGTTCTTCAGCGCGGCCAGCACGACGATCGCGGTGCCGTGCTGGTCGTCGTGGAAGACGGGGATGTCGAGGGCGTCCTGCAGCCGGCGCTCGAGCTCGAAGCAGCGCGGGGCGGAGATGTCCTCGAGGTTGATGCCGCCGAAGCTCGGCGCCATCCGCACGATGGTGTCGAACAGCTCGTCGACGTCGGTGCAGTCGAGCACGATCGGCACGGAGTCGACCCCGGCGAAGTGCTTGAACAGCAGTGCCTTGCCCTCCATGACCGGCAGGGCGCCGAGCGGCCCGATGTCACCGAGGCCGAGCACGGCGGTGCCGTCGCTCACCACGGCGACCACGTTGGCCCGCCAGGTGTAGACGTCGGCGAGACCGGGGTCGTTGGCGATCGCGGTGCACACCCGGGCGACGCCCGGCGTGTAGGCGAGCGAGAGGTCCTCGCGGTTACGCAGCGGCGCCGTGATGCCGAGCTCGATCTTCCCGCCGCGGTGCAGCGCGAAAGCCGGATCGGTGTCGAGCACGGGAGCGGCGACGGCCGGCGGGACGGGGACGCCCGAGTGAGCTTCGTGCTTGGGGGCCGAACCGGCCGATGCCGCCTGGTCTGACACAGTCATCGTTCTTCCTGAGAGGCGCCCACGGGCGCTGATAGGTACTGCGGGGAACAGCTTCACGGTGCGCTGCAGGTACGGCACCGCTGCCGCGGATGAGGGCAGAACGGGGGCGCCGAGGATCACCCGGCGCGTCGCCTAGTCTGTCACGGCCCGGCGATTAGCCCGACGACAAAATCCACCTGTCCGTGAACCGGTCTCCGGAGAGCGGCCTGTGACGAGCACCGGAGACAGATGATCCGCCCGGCAGACCCGAACGACATCCCGGTCATCCTCGAGCTGATCGCGGCCCTCGCCGAGTACGAGCGGGCCGCGCACGAGGTCCGGGCCACCCCGGAGCTGCTGCACACGCACCTGTTCGGACCCGACGCGGTCGCCCGGTGCCTGCTGGCGGAGCAGGACGGGCAGGTGGTCGGCTTCGCCGTCTGGTTCCGCAGCTTCTCGACGTGGCTCGCCGTGCCCGGGATCTACCTGGAGGACCTCTTCGTCCGGCCGGAGGCACGCGGCGCGGGCCACGGACGCGCGCTGCTGGCGGCGCTCGCCCGGATCGCCGTCGAGCGCGGTTACGGCCGGGTCGAATGGTCGGTGCTGGACTGGAACGAGCCGGCCCAGGGCTTCTACCGCTCGCTCGGAGCGGCCCCGCAGGACGAGTGGACCGTGTGGCGGTTGACCGGCGCCGCTCTCGAGGGTCTCGCAGGCCCGCTCGGCTAGGCTGTCGGGTAGAAGTGCCAGATCGCCGAGCAGGCGCGATCCAGCAGCCGAAGTCAGCGATTGCAGGGAGTTCCCCGGTGCCCGAGTCGTCCGGTCGCAAAGCCGGTTTCACTCCCGGTTCGTCCGCCACGTCCAGTGACGTCGTCCGGCTGCAGCTGCCCGCAGCCGGGGCCTACCTGTCGGTCCTGCGTACGGTCACCGCCGGCCTCGCCGCGCGGCTCAACTTCACCCTCGACGAGATCGAGGACCTCCGCATCGCCGTCGACGAGGCGTGCGCGCTGCTGCTGCCGACCGCCGTCGGCGGCGCCGGCCTGTCGTGCGACTTCGAGCTGTCCTCCGACGCCCTGCGCATCTCGGTCTCGGTCGAGACGGTCGACGGCGAGCAGCCCGCGCGTGACTCCTTCGCCTGGACCGTCCTGTCGGCGCTGGCCGGCGAGGTCGACAGCCGCTCCTTCGGCTCCCGCGTCAGCATCGACCTGACCAAACACCGGACGGTCGTCACCGCATGACGTCACCCGAAGGAAGCGTCGAGACGGTGGCCGAAGTGCCGGAGATGCGCGAGACCGAAGGCACGGAGGCCCCGGCAACGGTCGAGATCACGGACGTCGAGGTCACCGAGGTCGAGGTGACCGAGGCCACCGACGTGGCCGAGAGCCCGACTCCGGAGCCGGCAGCTGCCGAGACCCCGGCGCCCACGACCGGTTCCTCGCGTACGGCCGCCGACCGGGCGTACGCCAGGGTGCTGTTCGCCGAGCTGGCCGCCTCCGAGCCCGACACCCCCGAGCGCTCGCGCGTACGCGACCAGCTCGTCGAGATGCACCTGCCGCTCGTCGAATACCTGGCCCGCCGCTTCCGCAACCGCGGCGAGCCGCTCGACGACCTCATCCAGGTCGCGACCATCGGCCTCATCAAGTCGGTCGACCGCTTCGACCTCGAGCGGGGCGTCGAGTTCTCCACGTACGCGACCCCGACCATCGTCGGCGAGATCAAGCGCCACTTCCGTGACAAGGGCTGGGCGATCCGCGTCCCGCGGCGGTTGCAGGAGCTGAAGCTCGCGCTCACCAAGGCCACGAGCGAGCTGTCGCAGAAGCTCGGTCGCAGCCCCACGGTCGCCGAGCTGGCCGGGCACCTGGAGATGACCGAGGAGGAGGTGCTGGAAGGCCTCGAGTCGGCCAACGCCTACTCGGCGGTGTCGCTGGACGCCCCCGACGGCGGCGACGACGACTCGCCGGCCGTGGCGGACACCCTCGGCGTCGAGGACGAGTCGCTCGAGGGCGTCGAGTACCGCGAGTCGCTCAAGCCGCTACTCGACCAGCTCCCCGCCCGCGAGAAGCGGATCCTGCTGCTGCGCTTCTTCGGCAACATGACGCAGTCGCAGATCGCCGCCGACCTCGGCATCTCGCAGATGCACGTGTCACGCCTGCTGGCGCGCACGCTCACCCAGCTGCGGGCGGGGCTGCTGACCGACGAGTAGCCGGCAGGGCCCGGTCAGCGGTCAGGACGGGTCGTCCCGGTCGGGCAGGAGCAGGCCCGCGAGAAAGAGCAGCACCAGTGCGGCGACGGCGACCAGGCCGAGCGGTATCCCGATGTACCAACGCCCGCCCTGGATGATCGTCACCGCCACCGGGAGACACAGCAGCTCGAGTACGACCAGGGCCGGCTGGCGACGGCGGGCCGCGACGGCGCGGGCCCCGAAGCCGACGCCGACCCCGACCAACAGGGACAGAAAGCCGAGCACCTCGGTGGAGCCGCGGTGCGTCGCATCCGGGAAGAGCGCGCGCACGATCAGGTAGCCGCCGGCGACGACGAGACCCAGCGCCTGCACGGCGACCAGCACCGCGACGACGCGCGCCGCCGTGGACGGGGCGACGCGGGAGCCCGCTGAGGGCTCGGAAGGCCCGGGGGGGTGGGCAGGGCGGGCGTGCGGCATGTCACCTGAGCTTAGGGGCTGACGCGTAGGTAGCCTTTGTTCATGAGAGCGGTGCTGGTTGTCAACCCGCACGCCACCGCGACGACGTACCGGATGCGCGACGTCCTCACCGCGGCACTCAGCTCCGACCTGCAGGTCGACATCCGCGAGACCAAGGGCCGCGGCCACGCCATCGAGCTGGCGGCGCAGGCCGCGGAGCACGGCGTCGACCTCGTCGTCGCCCTCGGCGGTGACGGCACCGTCAACGAGGTCGTCAACGGCCTGCTGGACGGCGGGGTCCGTCCCGGTCTCCCGGCCCTGGCGGTCGTGCCGGGCGGCAGCACCAACGTCTTCTCCCGCGCCCTCGGTCTCCCCTCGGGCGCCGTCGAGGCCACCGGTCAGCTGCTGGAGGCCCTGAAGGAGGGCCGAAGCCGGCGCATCGGCCTGGGGATCGCCGACGGGCGCTACTTCACCTTCGCCGCCGGTCTCGGCATCGACGCCGCCGTCGTGCAGCGCGTCGAGCAGAAGCGGGCCAAGGGCAAGCGTTCGACCCACGCCCTGTACGTGCGCTCCGCGCTCAACCGGTTCTACTTCGGCACCGGCCGCCGCCACGCCCCGATGCAGCTGAGCGCGCCCTGCCTCATGCAGCCGCGCGACGTCTTCGCCGCCCTGATCTGCAACACCGACCCGTGGACCTTCCTCGGCAGCCGCCCGGTCCGCCCGTGCCCTGACGCGAGCTTCGACCTCGGCGTCGACGTATTGGCCCTGCCCCACATGTCGACCGTTTCCGCGCTGCGTGCCAGCAGCCGCTTCCTGGTGGCGGACCCGGCGCCCAGCGCCAAGGCGCTCCTGCTGCACGACCAGCCGGAGCTCACCGTCACCGCCCTGCACGAGCCGCTGCCGTTCCAGGTCGACGGTGACGCGCTCGGCGAGCGTTCGTCGGTCACCGTCCGGTCGGTGCCGGCGGCGTTGCGCGTCATCGCCTGACCCCCGCTCCAAGGGGGTCACACCCGGCCGCGCACTGGCCGGTCGATGTGATCTGCGTTGCGCTTATACCGTTCGCAGGTGTGCAGGTGGGGCCGAATGCCGCAACTGGTCCAAGACTTGTTTGTGATCTGGGTCACGTCCTGATTCCGCGTCAGATACACACCTTCGAAGGGATTGCCAGCGCCCGTTTCTAGTGGCAGGTTCGATGACAACGGGCCTCGATCTCCAGGCTGACTCCCTCGGCGAGCAGGCCCCGGCGATGTGCTGCACGGGTAACGCGGTGGCCGGTTCCGGTCGCCCGCCCGCACTCGTGGCGGCTGTATGTGAGCACCGAAGAGCACCGACTCCCCGCGCCCCGACGTCGACGTCCCTGGACGTTCGGCGCCCACAAGCGCAGGGGTCGCCGGTTCGCAGCGACGACTCGACGAGGAGTAGCCGGATGGATTGGCGCCATAGCGCCCTGTGCCAGGACGAAGACCCGGAGCTGTTTTTCCCCATCGGAAATATCGGCCCGTCACTCCGACAGGTAGCAGCCGCAAAAAAAGTGTGTCAACGCTGCAGCGTCGTCGACGACTGTCTGTCGTGGGCGATGGACACCGGGCAGGATTCCGGTGTCTGGGGCGGGAAGTCGGAGGACGAACGCCGACTGATCCGCCGCGAGGGTCTGGAGCGTCTGCGCACCAGCGCATGACGCAGGCGCGCCGCGCGTCCTGCGCGCGGCGCGCTACCCGATCTCGGGAATGGCGACGGTGGCCTCCGTGCCGCCGTACGGCGCGGGGCTGATCGCCAGCGTCCCGCGCATCTCCCCCACGACGAGCGTGCGCACGATCTGCAGGCCGAGGCCGCTGGCGCGCTCGAGCGAGAAGTCGCGCGGCAGCCCGCTCCCGTCGTCGGCCACCACGAGGTCGAGCTGGTGCGTACGGCGGGTCACGGCGAGGCGGATCTGCTTGGCGGCGCCGTGCTCGACCGCGTTCTGCATGAGCTCGGAGATCACGAGCGCGAGCGGCGTGGCGAGGGTGCCCGGCAGCACGCCGAACGCACCCTCCCGGCGGACCTCGGTACGCGAGCCGGTGGTGGCGACCTCCATGGTCATCGCCGCGAGCTGGTCGACGATCGCGTCGAAGTCGACCTCCTCCCCCATGCTCTGCGACAGCGTCTCGTGCACCAGGGCGATCGACGTCACCCGGCGGACCGACTCCTTGAGCGCGTCCCGCGCCTCCGGCACCGTCATGCGCCGGGCCTGCAGGCGCAGCAGGGCGGCCACCGTCTGCAGGTTGTTCTTCACCCGGTGGTGGATCTCGCGGATGGTCGCGTCCTTGGAGACGAGCTGTGCCTCCCGCCGGCGCAGCTCCGTCGCGTCGCGGGCCAGCACCAGCGTGCCGCGCTGATCGCCCGGATTGAGCGGGAAGGCGCGCAGCAGGACCACCGCGTTGGCCTGCTCCACCTCGTCGTCGATGGGGGCGTTGCGCCGCATCGCCTCCCGGAAGCGCAGCCCCATGGGCAGCTCGGCGGCCGAGCCGGCCGGTGGCGACGTGACCGGCCCGAGCAGGCGGCGGTGCACCGAGGCCAGCGACTTGCCCATCAGGTTGCCGGTGTGCCCGAGCCGGCGGTAGGCCGAGACCGCGTTGGGGCTCGCGTAACCGATGAGGCCGGCCGCATCGAGCCGCATCATGCCGTCACCGACCCGCGGAGCGTCGCCGGCGTCGGCGAGCCCGGCCGCGTCGTACGGGAAGGTGCCCTCCGAGACCATCTGCACCAGGTCACCGGCGGTGCGCAGATAGGCGAGCTCCAGCGCGCTCGGTGACCGGGTCGTCGACAGGTTGGTGTCGCGGGCGAGCACGGCGATCACCTGACCGCGGTTGCGCACCGGGACGGCCTCGACCCGCACCGGCACGCCGCGCTCCCACTCCGGGTCGCCCTCCCGCACGATGCGGCCCTCACGCTGGGAGGTCGAGAGGGTCCAGCGCCGGAGCCGGGTGGCGACCATGTCCTCGGCGTAGACGGTCGGCCCGGTCGCGGGGCGCACCTGCGCGACGACGATGAACTCGTCGGGCTCACGGGCGGCCACGCAGAGCATCAGGTCGGCGAACGACAGATCGGCCAGCATCGCCCAGTCGGCGACCAGGGAATGCATCCGGTCGACGTCGTCGGACGTCAGGTCGGTGTGCTCGGCGACGAGCTCGGAAAGCGTGCTCACCCCGTGATTCTGCCGGAAGGCCGCGCGCCGGCCGGACTGGTTGACTTCGGGGCATGACCCAGGTGCTCAGCGGCGGCGGGCGGTGACCGCCGTGCCCGACCCGTTCGCCTGGCTGGACGAGCGGAAGCGGGAGCGTCTCGACGCCGGGTTGCGCCGGGTGTTGACGCCCCGACGCGCAAACGTCACCGGTGAGCTCGACCTCGCCGGCAACGACTACCTGGCCCTCTCACGCCACCCCGACGTGGTCGCCGCCGGGATCGAGGCGCTCCGCACCTGGGGCGCCGGCTCCACCGGCAGCCGCCTCGTCACGGGCTCCACCGAGCTGCACCAGCAGCTCGAGCAGGCGCTGGCCGCCCACACCGGGGCCGAGGCGGCGCTGGTCTTCTCCTCCGGTTACGCGGCCAACCTCGGGGTCGTGACGGCACTCGCGCAGCCCGGCGGCCTCGTTGTCTCGGACGAGCGCAATCATGCGTCGCTGGTCGACGCCTGCCGCCTCGCGCGGGCCGACGTCGCGGTCGCCGCCCACGCCGACCCCGATGCCGTCGCGAAGGCCCTCGCCGCCCGTCCGCCCGGCACCCCCGCGCTCGTGGTCACCGACTCGGTGTTCAGCGCCGACGGCGACCTCGCCCCGCTGGCCGCCCTGCACGCGGTCACCCGCGCAGCCGGCGCGGCGCTCGTCGTCGACGAGGCCCATGCGCTCGGGGCGATCGGACCCCGCGGCGAGGGAGCGGTCGCCGCCGCCGGGCTGGCCGCGGCACCCGACGTCGTCTCGACCCTCACCCTGTCCAAGGCGCTCGGCAGCCAGGGCGGCGCCGTGCTCGGGCCGGCCCGTGTGATCGACCACCTCGTCGACACCGCCCGCACGTTCATCTTCGACACCGGGCTAGCCCCCGCCAGCGCCGGCAGCGCCCTGGGCGCCCTGGGCGTGCTCATCCGCGAGCCCGAGCGCGTCGCCCGGGTGCACGCGCTGGCCATCCGGGTCGCCGAGGCCTTCGACGCCCCGCCCCCGGCCGCTGCCGTGGTGTCGATCGTGCTGGGTACGCCCGAGCGTGCCGTCGCGGCAGCCGCCGCCTGCCGGGCGGAGGGCGTACGGGTCGGCTGCTTCCGGCCGCCGTCCGTCCCCGAGGGCACCAGTCGGCTCCGCGTCGCCGTACGGGCGGATCTGAGTGACGCGGACGCGGCCCGGGCGATCGACGTGATCACCCGGGCGATCCGTGCCGGTGACTAGCCGCTGACGAGGCCCTGCTGCCGCGCGTTCTGCAGCCAGGTCGGGTACTCGTTCATCATCAGGTCGTACAGCTGCTCGTCGCTGATGTCGGCCGGGTCGGCGACGGAGAAGAAGTCGGCGTTGTCGATGTAGCGGCTCGACATGTTGTCGAGCTCCTCCAGGAACTGGAAGTCGCCGCCCAGCGCGGAGGCGAGCCGTGACCCGAAGCCGCCCTTCTTGCGCGGCGGCGGGGCACCCTGCGCCGTGACGTTGCGGGTGGAGCGGCCGATCGCCATGAACTGCCAGAAGAGCGGCTCGTACGAGCTCCACTCCACCTGCTTCTTCGTGCCGGCCTGGTCGGTGGTCTGACCGTCGGTGACGAACATGACGTAGACCGGGAGCGGCTCGGCGTGGGGGCTGTTGCGCTGCTGGCCTCCCGCATCCGGGAAGTAGTGCCGGCGGACGGCCTGCATCGCCTTGTTGTAGTTGGTGCCGCCCTCGAGGCCGCGGCGGTCGAGCAGCTGCTGGATCCAGCCCTGGTAGTTCTGCAGGTCGAGCGGTCCCTCGTCGTAGCCACCGGTGCCGAAGGTGAAGACGTCGCACGAGCCGTCGTCGTCGAACTGCACCGCCATGCCGAGCACGCGCTCGCACAGGGCCTGCACCTTGCCGCTCTTGTAGAGCTGGTGCATCGAGCCGGAGATGTCGAGGCAGAGCGCCACCCGCGCACGGTGCTCGGACAGGCCCTTCTTCTCCAGCGAGATGCCGGCCTTCTTGACCAGGTTGACCATCTGCGACGGCTTGCCGGCGAGCTGCTTCTCGAGCCGCACGCCCTTGCTCATGTTGATCGCGCCGCTCGCGGGCGGCGGGGTGCTGACTGGTGCAGCCGCCGGCGGCGTCTGCGGTGCCTGAGCCGGTGGGGCCGAGGCGGCCGGCTCGTCGTCGACGCTGATGCCGTAGTCACCGGCGAGGCCTGCCAGGCCGCTGCTCCAGCCCTGCCCGACGGCGCGGAACTTCCACGCGCCCTGGCGGCGGTACAGCTCGCCGAAGACGAACGCCGTCTCCGAGGTCGCGTCGGTGATGTCGAACCGGACGATCTCGGCGCCGCCCGGGTCGGACACCAGCAGGTGCAGGCCACTCGCCTGCCCGATGGGGGTGCCGTCGGTCGACGCGGCGATCGCCACCGTCTCGATGGCGGCCGGCAAGCCGGCGAGGTCGATCTGCAGCGAGTCCTTGGTGCCGGACTTTCCCTTGTGCTGAACGGACCCGTCGGCCGAGCGCGGCTGATTGTAGAAGATGAAGTCCGCGTCGTCGCGCACCTTGCCGGTCGAGGTCAGCAGCAGGGCGCTGGCGTCGAGGTCCACCCCACCTGACCAGCCGAGCTGGACGACGACCGTGCCCACCCCGTTCGGCAGCGACGTGTTGGCACCCTTTGCGATTGCGGTCACAGAAACGACCCTAGACCGATCTTGGACGCCCGGGCAGTCGTCCTCCCGACAGCTCGGTGGGCCCTGCCGACTGCCCGATCGTTGCCCGCCGACCGGCTGCACACGTCCGGCGAAGAACGCGCGCCCGTGACTAGCCTCGCCGGATGGCCGTGATGGTGATCAGCGGGACGGGCACCGGGGTCGGCAAGACCGTGGCCACGGCGGCGGTCGCCGCGCTCGCGTGCGAACGGGACGCAGCTGTGGCAGTGGTCAAGGCCGCCCAGACCGGGGTCACCGACGCCGCACCGGGCGACCTCGACGAGGTACGCCGGCTGTGCGGCCCCGATGCCCGGCTCACGCTGGTCGAGGGCGCCCGCTTCCCGGATCCGCTCTCGCCGGCCGCCGCCGCCCGGCTCTCGGGCCGGCCGCCGGTCGACCTGCGCGGTCTCGCGTCGACGGTCCGTGAGCTGGCCGCCGACCACCCGTTGGTGCTGGTCGAGGGTGCCGGCGGGCTGCTGGTGCGCTTCGACGAAGAGGGCGCCACCGTCGCCGGGCTCGCCGCGGAGCTCGCCGCCCCCGTGCTGGTGGTCGCCGATCCCGGCCTCGGCACCCTGAACGCGACCGCACTCACGCTCGAGGCCATGGCCCACCGCGGGCTCGAGCTCGCCGGCGTGGTGCTCGGCACCTGGCCGGCCGGGTACGACACCGCCCGGGCCAGCAACGTCGCCGACCTGGAGATGCTCGGCGCCCGTCCCCTCGCGGGCGCGCTGTTGGCCGGCCTCGCCGGGCTGGACCCGGCCGACTTCCGTGAGGCGGCCCGGGCCGCGCTCGGGCCGGCGCTCGGTGGACGCTTCGACGCAGCGGCCTTCCGCGCCCAGGCGGCCGACGCGCTCTCTCGACGAACGCTCTCACCGTGAACCCCGGCCGCTCCCGCCGCGCGTAAGGCAGGATCGGACGGGTGACGATGCTCTCCGACGCGACCGCTGACACGACCGCCGACTCCGGCGCCCTCGCCGAGCTGGCACCCGCCGAGAGCGAGCTGCTCGAGCAGGCGCGGCGTCAGGTGCTCGACGACGGCCGGGGGCTCACCGAGGAGCAGATCCTCGCCTGCCTGCGCGTCTCCGACGCGGCGCTGCCCGCCCTGCTGCGCCTCGCCCACGAGGTGCGGCTGCGCTGGTGCGGCCCCGAGGTCGAGGTCGAGGGCATCGTCAGCCTGAAGACCGGCGGCTGCCCGGAGGACTGCCACTTCTGCTCGCAGTCCGGCCAGTTCGACTCGCCGGTGCGCTCCGTGTGGCTCGACATCCCGTCGCTGGTCAAGGCGGCCGAGGAGACGGCGGCCACGGGCGCCACCGAGTTCTGCATCGTCGCCGCCGTCCGCGGCCCCGACGAGCGGCTGATGGCCCAGATCCGCCAGGGCGTCGCCGCCATCCGCGCCGCGGTCGACATCAACGTCGCCTGCTCGCTCGGCATGCTCACCCAGGAGCAGGTCGACGAGCTCGCCGCCATGGGCGTGCACCGCTACAACCACAACCTCGAGACCGCCAAGTCGCACTTCACCCAGGTCGTCACCACCCACACCTGGGAGGAGCGCGACGACACCTGCCGGATGGTGCGGGCCGCCGGCATGGAGCTGTGCTGCGGCGGCATCCTCGGCCTCGGCGAGACGATCGAGCAGCGGGCCGAGTTCGCAGCCCAGCTCGCCGCGCTGGAGCCCGATGAGGTGCCGCTGAACTTCCTGAACCCGCGGCCCGGCACCCCGCTGGAGGAGCAGCAGCTCGTCCCGCCGCGTGACGCGCTGCGGGCAATCGCCGCCTTCCGGCTCGCGATGCCGCGCACGATCCTGCGCTACGCCGGCGGGCGCGAGCTCACCCTGGGTGACTTCGACGTCGACGGCCTGCTCGGCGGCATCAACGCGGTCATCGTCGGCAACTACCTGACGACCCTGGGCAAGCCTGCCGTGCAGGACCTCGCCACCCTGGAGGAGCTGCGCATGCCGATCAAGGCCCTCAACCAGACCATCTGAGCCCTGCGCCGACCGGCGTGATTCGACTGCACGGGTGCAGCCGAGCCCGCCGGTTGCGCGCCGGCGGCCGTCGTCACTCGGCCGGGTGCCGTACTACGGCATTCGGCTGGGAAGCCCAAAGTCGTCCGCTCCGAACCGACAGTCACGGCAACGGGCTGCCGAAGCCTCATACGTCTTGCAGACGCCATGAGGAGTTCTCTTGTCCAACGACACGATCGAGCGCGCGACCGTCCCGCAGCGCGGGCGTACGCAGGGTCGCCGCGCCGTACTGGCAGCGCTCGGGGTCGGCGTGGTCTCGGCGTGCGGCCCCGTCGTCACGACCGTGACCAAGGCCGCCGGCACAGGCTCCAAGACGGCCACGCCGACCCGGAAGCCGACACCGAAGCCGACGACCAAAGCCTCGGCGGCACCGGCGGCTGCCCCCACCACGACCACCACCACGAAGGCGACGACGCCCGCACCGACCGCCACGGTCACCAAGGCGCCGGTGATCTCGGCGCCGGACGTCACCAGCCCCGGTCAGGTCGTCACCAACCTGGTCGGCACCGACCAGGCCTGGCACCTCGCCCGGCGCGCGAGCTTCGGTGCGACCCCCGCGCTGGCCGCCGAGATCAAGACCATGGGCGCCACGGCGTGGCTCAACCAGCAGCTGGCCCCGGCAGGCATCGACGACAGCGAGTGCGATGCCTACCTGACCCGCTTCCCGACCCTGCCCATGACGCCGCTGCAGCTGCGCGCCGGCGCCATCCCCCGGTACTCCTGGGACGCGATGGTGCAGCTCGGCCAGGCGTCGATCGCCCGGGCGCTGTTCAGCAAGCGCCAGCTCTTCGAGGTCATGGTCGAGTTCTGGTCCAACCACTTCAACATCGCCACCCCGAGCGGCGACGTCTGGGACCTCAAGACGACCGACGACCGTGACGTCATCCGCAAGAACGCCCTCGGCAAGTTCAGCACCATGCTCAAGGCGAGCGGCGAGAGCCCCGCGATGATGGTCTATTTGGACAACGCGAGCAGCAGCGTCGACACCTTGAACGAGAACTACGGCCGCGAGCTCCTCGAGCTGCACACGGTCGGCATCGAGGCGGGCTACACCCACGACGACGTCATCAACTCCGCCCGGATCCTCACCGGCAACACGGTCGGGCGGCACGGCGAGAACGCGTACTACAACGACTGGCACTACGTCGGACCGGTCAAGGTGCTGGACTTCGCCGACCCGAATGACGACGACTTCGACGGGCTCACGCTCATCCCGCGCTACCTGGACTACCTCGCGCACCACCCCAGCACGGCCCGGCGCCTCGCGACGAAGCTGGCGGTCCGCTTCGTGTCCGACACCCCGCCGGCCTCGCTGGTCACGGCGCTCGCCAACGTCTACCTCGCCAACGACACCGCCATCGCTCCGGTGCTGAAGGCGCTGTTCGCCTCCTCCGAGTTCGCCGCCTCCATCGGGCAGAAGACGCGACGCCCGTTCGAGGACCTGATCGCGTCGGCCCGCGCCATGGGCGTCACGCCGGCCGCGGGTGACGCCAAGAGCCTGTCCGGCTTCTACTGGCTGTCGAGCCAGCTCGGGCAGGCCCCGATGGCCTGGAAGCCGCCGAACGGCTACCCCGACGTCGCCGGCGCCTGGCTGTCCGCAGGCAGCCTGCTCGGTCGCTGGAACGCGCACGCCGGCGTCGTCGGCGCCTGGTGGAAGGACGGCTTCACGACGCCGACCCCGGCCACCTGGCTCGGGAGCAACCCGCCCGCCACCATCGGGGGGCTGGTCGACGCCATCGCCGTCAAGCTGCTCGGCGCCCCGCTCGCCGGCGCCCAGCGCGCCGCCGTCATCGGCTTCGCGGCCGGCCGCACCACGGGCTTCACCGAAGCCTCCTCCTCCGCCAACACCATCAAGTGGGACCTCGGCGTCGTCATGCAGCTGGTCCTCAACTCACCGAACTGGATCCAGCGATGAGCGCCCTCGTCCCGCAGCCCCGTACTCCCGACTCGCTCGAAGGCGTCTGCTGCGCCGGCGAGCAGCCCGAGGGCGGCCGCCGCGGTCTCACCCGCCGCGGCGTACTCGCCGCCATGGGCGTCACCGCCGGCGCGGTCGCCGCGGCGCCGCTGCTGAGCGGCGTCGGCTTCGCCGCCTCCCCGGCCTACACCGGTGACGTCCTCGTCGTGCTGTCGATGCACGGCGGCTGGGACACCCTCTCCGTCGTCCCCCCGGTCGGCGACCCGAACTACGCGAAGCTGCGGCCGACGCTCGGTATCCCGTCCACCCTGGCGCTTCCCGCCGGCGGGGTCTTCGGGCTGCACCCGGCGCTGGCGCCGCTCAAGCCGTACTTCGACAGCGGACAGTTCGGGGTCGTGCATGCCGCCGGGATGCCGAACGGCGTCCGCAGCCACTTCAAGGACGAGGCCGAGCTCGAGAAGGCGGCCCCCAACACCGGTCTCGCCACCGGCTGGCTGGAGCGGGTGCTCGAGACCCGCGACGCCGGCACCGCCTTCCAGGCGACCGAGCTCGGCAGCAGCATGACCCCCGGCGCACTGATCGGTCCCACGCCGAGCCTCGCGCTGGGCTCGGTCGCCGACTTCTCCCTCAACATCTGGAGCGGCTATCAGCCGGGCTTCTCCAACGCCCTGTCGGCCCTGTACGGCGGTGGCCTCACCCACCCGTCGGCCGGCCCCGCCGCCGTCACCATGGGCGCACTGACCAGCGTGCAGACGATGATCACCGCCGGCTACACGCCGGCCAACGGCGCCGTCTACCCGACCAGCCCGCTCGGCAAGTCGCTGCAGGACCTGGCGCGGATGATCAAGGCGAACATCGGGCTGCAGATCGCCTGCCTGGACTACGGCAACTGGGACATGCACACCGACCTCGGCAAGCCGGGTGACACGAAGGGCTGGATGCACACCCAGCTGCTCGATGTCGCCACCTGCCTGGCCGCCTTCGCCAAGGACCTCGGCCCGTCCTTCGCCAAGGTCAACGTGGTCACGCTCAGCGAGTTCGGCCGTCGTGCGCAGGAGAACGGCGGCGGCGGCTTCGACCACGGGCTGGGGCAGGCCGTGCTGGCCTTCGGCGGCGGCATCAACGGCGGCAGCGTCATGGGCGCCTGGCCGACCCTCGCCCCCGGCGCGCTCCGGGACGGCGACCTCGCCGTCACCACCGACTACCGGTCGATCCTCAGCGAGATCCTCACCCGCCGTTGCGGGCTCACGGCGGGCACGACCGTCTTCCCGGGTTTCACGCCGACGCCCGTCGGCATCGCCAAGTAGGTCCGGGCAGGTCTGGGCAGGTCCAAGAGCAGGTCCAGCAGGTCCCTCAGGACGAGCCGGGAGACCCCACGCCGGCCGTCCGGCCGTCGACCTGCTCCCGGTCCATGACGGCCCGGGTGAGCCGGCCGACGCCGATCGCGCGCTCCTGCGCGTCGTGCAGCTTCACCGCGAAGACGAGCCGCCGGCCCCGCGCGCTGATCAGGCTGGCGGTGGCGCGTACGCGCTCCCCCACACCCACCGGCAGCAGGTGCTCGAGCTCGACCCGCACCCCGACGCTCGTCTGGTCGGGCCCGAGCCGATCGGCCAGCGCGGCGATCGCGGCCTGCTCGACCAGCGCCAGGACGCGCGGGGTGGCCAGCACGTCGCTGCCGCCGGTGCCGGCGGCTCTGCAGGTGTCGTCGTCACCCACCGTGGCGTCGACGGTGCCGGTGAGACCGGGCGCGGGAAGGGGCAGCGCTCGGGTTGGCGGCACGGCCCCTATCCTTGCGGATGTGACCGGCAGTTCGGCAGGTAATGCCCTGGATGACGCGCTCTTTTGCGGAAGGTGTGGCCGGCCCCGCCCGGCGGCCGGGTCTGATGACGCCGGTGCGCACGCCGGCTGTGACAGCGCGTTGCTCCTCGAGCCCCCGCGCTACTGCCAGCAGTGCGCGCGCCGCATGGTCGTGCAGGTGACCCCGGCCGGGTGGACGGCCCGCTGCGTGGAGCACGGCACGCTCGTCACCAGCTGAGCGAGGCGTCCGGCTGTCTCAGGCGACGAGGCCGAGCCGGCGCAGCTCGACGTTGAGGTCGTGCGGCGAGGTGCTGGCGTGCACGGCGTCCTCGAGCCGGATGACCCCGTCGCGGATCAGCGCCACGAGATGCTGGTCGAACGTCTGCATGCCGTAGTACTGGCCCTCGGCGATCAGCGCGTTCATCGTCGAGGTCTTCTCGGGGTCGGCGATGGCGTCGGCGATCCGGCCCGTGTTGACCATGATCTCCATCGCGACGCAGCGCCCGCCGTCGTCGGCGCGCGGGACGAGACGCTGGCAGACGACGCCGCGCAGCGCCCCGGCGAGCGACAGCCGCACCTGCTTCTGCTCGTGCGGCGGGAAGAAGTCGATGATCCGGTTGACCGTCTCCTGCGCGTCGGTGGTGTGCAGGGTCGACATCACGAAGTGGCCGGTCTCGGACGCGGCCAGCGCCGCCTTCACCGTCTCGGCGTCCCGCATCTCACCGACCAGGACGACGTCGGGGTCCTGACGCATCGCCGCCCGCAGCGCGGTGCCGAAGTTCTCGGTGTCGACGCGGACCTCACGCTGGTTGACCATCGCCAGCTTGTCGAAGTGCAGCACCTCGATCGGGTCCTCGATGGTCACGATGTGCACCTCGCGCGAGGCGTTGATGTGGTCGACCATGCCGGCGAGCGTGGTGGTCTTGCCGGAGCCGGTGGGACCAGTGACCAGCACGAGACCGCGGGGCTCGAGGGCGAGGGCGCCGAGCACGTCCGGCAGGCCCAGCTCGCTCAGCGGGATGGCGCCGACGCTGACCCGGCGGAAGACCAGACCGGCGGCGCCGCGGGCCCGGAAGGCGTTGACCCGGAAGCGGCCGACCCCGCGTACGGAGTAGGCGAAGTCGGCCTCGTTCGTCCGCGCGAACTCCTGCAGCAGGTCGTCACGCAGCACCTCGCCCACCATGACCTCGGTGTCGTTCGCGGTGAGGTCCGGCGTCTGCAGCTTGCGCAGCCGGCCGTCGACCCGTACCCGGGGAGGCGATCCCACCTTGCAGTGCAGGTCGCTCCCACCGCAGTCGACGAGGGCGCGCAGAAAGGGCTCGATCGTGCTCACCCACAGGTTGTCGGCACGAATCGACCGCACCCTGATGGTCCGAGCGAGGGAACCCGCGGCTACCGACCGAAGCGCGGCGGTCAGTCCTGCCGGGGTCAGTCCAGACGGGCGATCAGATCGCCTTCCTGCACCACGTCGCCCTCGTTGACGGCGAGCTCCACCAGGGTGCCGCCGTCCTCCGCGAGGACGGGGATCTCCATCTTCATCGACTCGAGGATGACGATGGTGTCACCGGCTGCCACGGCGTCACCGGAAGCGGCGACGACCTTCCAGACGTTGGCGACCATCTCTGCCCGGATCTCCTCGGCCACCGCTGTCGCTCCTGTCTCGTGCAGTGCTGCTCAGGTGATCAGCTCGCTGCGTTTTCCGCATCCTGTCACGGGCGAGCGACGGCGGGTTTGCCCATCCTGTCGACGATGCCGGTGTCGTAGCCGCCGTCGAGGAAGGACGGCTCGTCCAGCAGCCGGGAGAAGAACGGCAGGTTCACCTTCGGTCCGGTCAGGACGTACGCATTCACCGCCTCCCGGGCCCGGGTGAGCGCGGTCGCCCGGTCGGGGCCCCAGGTGCAGAGCTTGGCGAGCAACGGGTCGTAGTGCGGCGTCACGACGTCACCGTCGGCGTAACCGGCATCGACCCGGATCCCCTCGCCTGTGGGCTCCGCATACGCGGTGATGGTCCCGGGGCCGGGCAGGAAGCGCACCGGGTCCTCGGCGTAGATCCGCAGCTCCAGTGCGTGCCCCTGCGGGGCGGGCGGCTCGGCGCCGAAGGTCGGCTCGAGGCCGGCGGCGATGCGCACCTGCTCCTCGACGAGGTCCAGACCCGTCACCAGCTCGGTCACGGGGTGCTCGACCTGCAGCCGGGTGTTCATCTCCAGGAAGACGAAGTCCTGGGTGAGCGGGTCGACGAGGCACTCGACCGTGCCGGCGTTGCGGTAGCCGACGGCCTCACCGGCGCGTACGGCGGCCGCGAACAGCCGCTCGCGCAGCTCCGGGCCGACTCCCGGCGACGGGGTCTCCTCGGCGAGCTTCTGGTGGCGCCGCTGCACCGAGCAGTCGCGCTCCCCGAGGGCCACGACCCGGCCGTCGGCGAGCCCGAGGATCTGCACCTCGACGTGGCGGGCGCCCTGCAGGTAGCGCTCGAGCAGGATGTCCGACGAGCCGTACAGCCGCTCGGCCCGGCTCTGCGCGCTCGCGAAGACGGTGCGCAGCCCGGCCTCGTCGTGCACGGCGCCCATGCCGATGCCGCCGCCACCGGCGCTCGCCTTGACCATCAGCGGGTAGCCGAGCCCGGCCGCGATGCCCGCGGCCGTCTCGACGTCGGTCACCGGCTCGTCGGTGCCGGGCGCCACGGGTACGCCGACCGCCGCCACGATGCGGCGGGCGGCGATCTTGTCGGCCATGCTCTCCATCGCCGCGGGCGACGGGCCGATCCAGACCAGACCGGCGCGTTCGACGAAGGCGGCGAAGGACGGCGACTCGGACAGGAAGCCGTATCCCGGATGGATCGCCTCGGCGCCCGTGCGGCGGGCGGCCTCGAGGATCCGCTCGGGATCGAGGTAGGACTCCCGCGGATCGGCGGCGCCGAGCAGGATCGCCTCGTCCGCCTCCTTGACGAACGGGAGCCCGGCGTCGGCCTCGCTGTACACGGCGACGGCGCGGATCTGCAGGCGGCGCAGGGTACGGATCACCCGCCGGGCGATCTCACCGCGGTTGGCGACCAGCACCGTCTGGAACATCAGGCGACCATAACGGGACGAGCAGACCCGGCCACCGGCGCCACCCGGCCATCCCGCCCGCAGGCCGCCGCGACATCTGAGAGACTGCAGGGCATGGCGAAGAAAGCACGCAAGCGCAGGGCACGGGCGAAGAGCAAGGCCAACCACGGCAAGCGTCCCAACGCCTGATCCGGGTCACGCCTGCGCCCACCCTGCTCACCAGGGCGGCACCGCCGGTCATCGGCCGCTCGCGAAACGGTCCCAGCCGGGGCACAGCTCCTGCTGACCCGTCATGGCTAGCATCCGTCGCGTGAAGTTGTTGGTGACCGGCGGAGCCGGCTACATCGGAAGCGTCGTCACCGCCCGGCTCCTGGAGTCGGGTCACGACGTGGTCGTCCTCGACGACCTGAGCACCGGTCATGCCGATGCAGTAGCTCCCGGGGCCCGCTTCGTCCGGGCCGGCATCGCCGATGACGACGCCGTACGCGGCGTGCTGTCCGACGGGGTCGACGCCGTCCTCCACTTCGCCGCGAAGTCGCTCGTCGGGGAGTCGGAGACGGCGCCGGAGAAGTACTTCGACAACAACGTCGGCGGCACCCTGGCGCTGCTCGAATCCATGCGCGCCTGCGGGGTCACGAAGCTGGTGTTCTCCTCCACCTGCGCGGTGTACGGGGAGCCCCCGACCCCGGGCCCGCTCGACGAGCAGACCCCGCTACGCCCGCAGAGCGCGTACGGCGCCAGCAAGATCGCCGCCGATCTGCTCATCTCCGCGTTCTGCCGGGCTCACCGGTTCGCGGCCGTCAGCCTGCGCTACTTCAACGCCGCCGGCGCCTACGACGCGTACGGCGAGCGGCACACCACCGAGACGCACCTCATCCCGCTGGCGCTGCGCACCCTGACCGAGCCCGACGCGGTGCTGCGCATCATGGGCACCGATTACGCGACGCCCGACGGCACCGCCATCCGCGACTACATCCACGTGCTCGACCTGGCCGACGCCCACATCCGGGCGCTCGGGGCGATGACGCCGGGGCGGCACGCGATCTACAACCTGGGCAGCGGCCTCGGCAACTCGGTGCGCGACATCGTCGCCACCATCGAGCGGGTGACCGGTAAGGCACCCCAGGCCGTGGAGTCCGAGCGCCGCGCCGGCGACCCGCCGATGCTCATCGCCACCAACGAGCTGGTACGACGCGAGCTCGGCTGGTCTCCCGAGCACGGCCTCGAGCGCATCATCACCGACGCGTGGGCCTTCGCCCAGCGCGCCGGCTGAGGACCTAGTCGGCCCGGTACTCCGTGGTGCTCCACTGCACCTGGATCGTGCGCAGCTTCTCGAGCACGGACAGGCGTACGGACTCGGGGGCCCGGTCACCGCCACAGCGCCGGGCGACGAGGAGCTTGACCTCGTGCTCGACACCGAACTGACGCAGGCAGGGCGCGCACTCGTCGAGGTGCTCGCGGATCAGCGTGCGTCGACCGGAGTCGATCTCGCCGTCGAGGTAGAGGTAGACCTCTTCGAGAACCTCGCGGCAGTCGGTCTCGTGGGGGCCGCCGCAGCTCATCGTGACCCCTCCGCAGCGGTCGACGTGGACGTGCCGGCACCCGGCGTGGTCGCCGCACCGGCGGGGATCAGGCCGCGCTCCAGCGCGTAACCCTCCAGCGCCGTCCGCAGCCCACGACGGCCACGGTGCAGGCGCGACATGACGGTGCCGATGGGGGTGCCCATGATCTCGGCGATCTCCTTGTAGGAGAAACCCTCGACGTCAGCGAGGTAGACCGCCATCCGGAAGTCCTCCGGCAGTGACTGCAACGCATCCTTCACGTCGCTGTCGGGGAGGTGCTCGAGCGCCTCGGTCTCGGCGCTCTTCAGACCGGTGGCGGAGTGCTCCCCGGCCTCGGCGAGCTGCCAGTCCTCGATCTGCTCCGTCGGCGACTGCAGCGGCTGACGCTGCCGGCGCCGGTAACTGTTGATGAACGTGTTGGTGAGGATCCGGTACAGCCAGGCCTTGAGGTTGGTGCCCT
The DNA here is from genome assembly GCA_965199805.1 of Frankiaceae bacterium. Classification (GTDB taxonomy): domain Bacteria; phylum Actinomycetota; class Actinomycetes; order Frankiales; family Frankiaceae; genus DATAZK01. The sequence goes on from CBDATO010000003.1 coordinate 1,017,344, forward strand.
CCTGGAACTGGTGGAAGGCGGCGAAGGCCTTGACGAACGTCTCCTGCACCAGGTCCTCGGCGTCAGCCGGGTTACGCGTCATCCGCAAGGCGGCCGCGTACAGCTGGTCCAGGAACGGCAGCGCATCCCGCTCGAAGCGGGCACCGCGCTGCTCGGGGGTCTCCTCGACGGGGACCACCTCCCGAACTACCGTTTCCGAGCCGACACCTGCACCGGCGCCGAGCTCGGTACCGAGAACAGGCGTACCGGCATCGACGTCCGGGATGCGACGTGTTGACCTTACTGCGCCGACGGCCGGCACCGCCGGTACGGCTGTGGGAGATGCGGTGTCTGCGGTGGCGCGCACGACCCGGCCGGCGCCGGCACGGGCCGGGACGGACGAGCTGTGCGCCAGCGGGCTGCCTGCCGGGCGCTCCCCGAACGGCCGGGCCGAGGCATCAGCGCGGCGCGGGGGCCGCGAGCGGGACGGAACGTTGGTCACACTGCTGCTCAACACGCGCAAACCGGGTGGCGATTCCCGGATGCGCGACCCGGCGCCGGATCCAGCGGGGGTGAGAGCCCCGGCCGTAGCATTCGACCCATGGAGAGCGGATTCCACCCCCCTGTCGAGGAATACCTGGAAACGATCCTCGGCCTTGAGGAAGCCGGGATCCGACCCATGCGCGCCCGGATCGTCGAGCGCCTGGGAGTGTCGGCCCCCGCCGTCAGTGAGACGGTTCGCCGCCTCGAGCGCGACGGCTACCTGACGCTCGACGAGACGCGTGCCATCTCGCTGACCGAATCGGGCCGTACCTACGCGACGTCGATCATGCGCCGTCACCGGCTCGCCGAGCGCCTGCTGGTCGACGTGCTCAAGGTCCCGTGGTCCCAGGTGCACGAGGAGGCGGGCCGGCTGGAGCACGCCATCAGCCCGTGGCTCGAGGACCATCTCGTCGAGTTGCTCGGCGACCCCGCCACGTGTCCGCACGGCAATCCGATTCCGGGATCGCACAATTCCGCGGATTTCGGTGCCCAACGCCGCCTTTCCGACCTTCCGGACGGCTCCGATGTCGTCGTACGACGGATCGACGAGCAGCTCGAGGGTCAGCACGGCAGCATGCAGACGCTGGAGCGGGTGGCCGTCCTGCCTGGGCGGCCGGTGAAAGTCGTCGGTCGCGGAACCGCCGGGCTGCAGTTGAGCGTTGACGGCAAAGACGTCGATCTGGAGCTGGGCATTGCCGAGCGGGTATTCGCCTCATTAACGTGACGGCTGTCCCCGTACGGATTTAGCAGTCGAATAGTCGGCTTCGTTTCCCGGCCGGTCCGGAGCTTGGAGGCAGCTCACAGCTGCCACCTCGTTTCGGACCGTCGGGGACGGTCGATGACAGGAGGGTCCGGTCAACCACGACCGGGCGACGACCACAGGTGTACTGCGACCGTGGTCAGGCCGATCCGCCGGACGGGTCGGCAGCACGGAGGAAGGCAGGTGATCGCGATGTCGGCAACGGGTGCGATCACCGGGGACTCCTCCGCGCACGATGACGACCCCGCGTCGCCACAGGCCTTCTCCGAGGTCAGCCGGCGCATCCATTCCCAGCGCCCGGCGTCCGAGCCGGCCCGTGCCGCCGCTGCGACAGGGACGTTCGACTTCCACCCGATGTTCTCCAGCGCGGTGACGCTGCGCCAGCTGACCCAGTGGCTGCCCGAGAAGCCCACCTCCGTGCTCGACCTGAGCCTGCCGCTGGACGACGCCGGCCCGGGCGACGACCGGATCGGCGACCTGCTGCGCAGCAACGGCCACCTCGTCACCACCGTGCGCGCGCCACAGGCCTGGCTCGACCCGGCCGGTGGCGGCGACTGGCCGGGACGCGCCCTGGTCGTGGGTGACATCTCCGAGCTGAGCTGGCTGCCGCAGGAGAGCTTCGACGTGGTCGTGGCCGAGGGCGGCGCGCTGTCCCACCACCTGGCCACCGAGGACACGCTGGCCGGCGTCGCGCGGCTGCTGCGTCCCGGCGGCCGCATCCTCGCGTCCGTCCACTCGATGGTCAGCGGGCTCGCCACGCTCGCCGAGCAGAACCGCTGGCCGGAGCTCGCCGACGCCACCCGCGCCGACGTGGTGCTCGTGCCCGACCCCGACCGGCAGGACGCGTATCTGCGCTGCTTCTCCCCCGAGGACGCCCGCGAGTGCTTCGAGTCGGCCGGGCTCGACATCACCTGGATCCGTCCGCGCACCCTGCTCCCGGCGGCGACCGTCCGGCAGGCGCTGCGCACCGATCCCGCCGCGCTCGGGGAGCTCGTCATCAGCGAGCTCGGCCTGGAGATGCAGCACGAGGACGAGGCCCACGGCGCCCGTCTCGTCATCAGTGCCACCAAGCCGCGCTGACCCTGCTCTGACGGCGCGCGTCACCCGCGCCTGCGCGCTGCCTACGGTGGCGGGTCGCGATCGGCTTGCCCGCGGCGGTGGAAGAGTGACGGTTGCGCGCCGTCGACGAAGGAGATCCCGTGCCTGCTGTGACCACCACGAGTGAGCCGACCGGAGGGTCCGGGACCTCGGTGTGGGCCGCCCCGCGCTCGACCGGGCCGGTCGTGGGCCGGGTCGCCATGCCGGGCTCGAAGTCGGCGACGAACCGGGCGCTGCTGCTCGCCGCTCTGGCACCGGGTACGAGCCGACTCGTCGCCCCGCTGCAGGCACGCGACACGACTCTCATGGCCGCGGCCCTCGGTCGGCTGGGCGCCCGGGTCGACGGTGACACCAGCGGCACCGGCGGCGCCGACTGGACCGTGACCGGTGCGGACGGACCCACCCGGGTCGGCGACGTCGCCGTCGACTGCGGCAACGCGGGCACGGTCGCCCGCTTCCTGCCGGCAGCGGCCGCCGTCCTCGCCGACGGCGACGTCACGATCGACGGTGACGCCCGGATGCGGGAGCGTCCGCTCGGCCCGCTGCTCGACGCGCTCCGCCTGCTCGGCGCCCGCATCCCCGCGGCTGCGACGGCCGTTCCCTTCACCATGGAGGCCTACGGCGGCCTGCAGGGCGGCGAGCTCACCGTCGACGCGTCGTCGTCCAGCCAGCTGATCTCGGGGCTGCTGCTCGCCGCCCCGCGCTTCGCCGCCGGCCTCACCGTCCAGGCGGCAGGCGGCGTGTACCCGTCGGCGCCGCACCTGGCCATGACGGTGGCCATGCTGCGGCAGGGCGGAGCGGTCGTCGACGACTCCGTCCCCGGCCGGTGGGCCGTGCGGCCCGGTCCGCTGGCGCCGGCCACGTACGTCATCGAGCCGGACCTGTCGTCGGCCTCCGCCTTCCTCGCCGCCGCGGCCGTGACGGGTGGGCGGGTGCGACTCGCGCACTGGCCGGCGTCGACCGTCCAGCCCGGACGCCTGCTGCCCGACCTGTTCGCCGCCTTCGGCTGCGACTGCCGGGTGACGGCGGACGGTGAGCTCGAGGTGAGCGGCCCGGAGCGCCTGGTCGGCGCCGACCTCGACCTGTCCGAGTACGGCGAGGTCGTACCGACGCTGACCGCCGTGGCCCTCTTCGCCGACTCCCCCACCCGGATCCGCGGGGTCGCCCACCTGCGCGGTCAGGAGACCGACCGGCTGGCCGCGCTCGCGCAGGAGTTCGGCCGGCTCGGCGCCCACGTCGAGGACACCGCCGACGGCCTGGTCATCGAGCCCGCGCCGCTGTCCGCGGCGGGCGGCGTCGTCCTCGATCCGCAGGCCGATCACCGGCTGGCGATGGCGTACGCGGTCGCCGGCCTGTGCGTCGACGGTGTGCAGGTCAGTGACATCGCGACCACCGGCAAGACGGTGCCCGACTTCCCGCAGCGCTGGACGGAGCTGCTCCAGGGTGTGAGCAGTCATGACGCGTAGGCCCGGGGCGCAGGACCGCTTCCGTGACGAGGACGACGTGCCCATCCGGCCGGGCGCGCCCAACCGGCGCCGCAGCCGGCTTCGGCCCGAGTACGCGGACGCGGTCAGCGGCTTCGTCACGACCGTCGACCGGGGCCGCTCGACCTGCCAGCTGGACGACGGCACCTCCGTGGTGACCGTGCGCGGCGCCGACGTGCGTCGAACGGCGGTCGTGGTCGGTGATCGAGTGCGCATCGTCGGCGACCTGAGCGGCGCCGACGGGTCGCTCGCCCGCATCGTCAGCGTCGCCCCGCGCACCAGCACGCTGCGCCGTACCCCGGACGACCAGGACAGTTCCGAGCGTCCGGTCGTGGCCAATGCCGATCTGCTCGTCGTCGTCGCCGCGCTCACCTCTCCCCCGGCGCGGCCCCGGCTGATCGACCGGTGCCTGGTCGCCGCGTTCGACGGCGGCCTGTCGCCCGTGCTGTGCCTGACCAAGCTCGACCTGGCCGGCCGGCTCAGCCCCGACGACGCCGACGCCGGGGCGCTCGCCTCGCTGACGGCCGCGTACGAACCGCTCGGGGTGCCGGTGGTCACCGCCGGTCAGGACGACAGCGTCGAGCCCATCGTCGAGCTGCTCGCGGGACGGGTGAGCGTGCTCTTCGGACACAGCGGGGTCGGCAAGTCGACGCTGGTCAACCGGCTCGTGCCGGGCAGTCACCGGGCGACCGGCGAGGTCAGCGACATCGGGCGGGGCCGGCACACCAGCTCCTCCGTGATCGCGCTGCCGCTGCCGGACGGCGGGTGGGTGATCGATACCCCGGGCGTCCGCTCGTTCGGGCTCGGCCTGGTGTCGCCCGCCCGCGTGCTGTCGGCGTTCGAGGACCTCGCCGAGGTCACCGAGGAGTGCCCGCGCGGCTGCAGCCACCTGGCCGACGCACCCGACTGCATGCTCGACGTATACAAGGCGACCGGGCCGGCGCAGGCGGCCCGGGTCGACTCGCTGCGCCGGCTGCTCGTAGCCCGCGAGACCACCGACGACGACCGACCGACCGGCTGAGCCGGGTCAGCCCAGCAGGGTCGAGACCGTCACCGGCGCGAGGCCCCGTGCGGCGAGGCCGTCGAGGATCCCGGGCAGGGCCTGCACGGTGCCGGTGTGCCCGAGGTGCAACGAGACGATGCTGCCGGGGCGCACAGCGGCCAGCGTGCGGGTGACGACGGCCGCAGCGCCCGGGTCCTGGTAGTCGGCCGGGTCGACGTCGAACGCGACGACCGTCGGGTAGCCGACGCGGCCGGCGGCGGCGCGTACCAGCGGGGTGGACCGGTCCATGGCCGACGGGCGCGCCCAGCGCCCGGTCGTGCCCGACACCCGCAGCAGGACGTCACGCGCCCGGGCGAATTCGTCCTCGACCGCGGCTTCGCCGTAGGTGGCGAGCTCCGGGTGGGTGAACGTGTGGTTCGCCAGCTCGTGACCGGCCCGCAGCATCCGCGCCCCGAGGTCGGGGTGCAGCGCCAGCCAGCTGCCCACGGCAAACACCGTGATCCGGGCGCGGCGCTGGTCGGCGATCTGCAGCAGCGCCTCGGCCACGGCCGGCTCGCCGTTGCCGTGGAAGGTGAGCGCGACCTGCTTGCGGTCACGGCTGCCGGCGACCACCTCGACCGCGGGCGGACCGGGGGTCCACAGCGGCGCCGGGGTGGTCGGTGCGGCAGTCGTGGGGGTGGCAGTGGTCGGAGCAGCAGTCGTGGGGGCGGCGGTGGGGGGCGCGGTGGTGGCCGGAGCCGGGGGCGCCGAGCTGCGACCGGCGGCCCGTTTGGCCGAGGAGGCGGCGGCACCGCAGCCGGCGAGCACGACCGTGGCGAGCACGGCGCGCCGGCTCGGTGCGGTGCGTCGCCAGAGCGCACCCGGCCCGCCGAGTGAGTCCTTCGCCACGGTGAACCCCCTTTCTGCGATCTTCGCGGCCTCACGCCACGGGTCCGGCTCGTAGTCTCGCGCTCGTGCCTGCTCCCCGCGACGCCGACGCCCCGACCGACAGCTCCGAGACCGATGCGCAGCCGTACGCCGCCGACCTGGCGCTGGCGCTCGAGTTGGTCGACGCGGCCGACGAGCTCACGCTGCGCCGCTTCCAGGCTCTCGATCTGCGGGTGGAGAGCAAGCCCGACACGAGCCCGGTCAGCGACGCCGACCTCGCCGCCGAGGCGCTGATCCGCGAGCGGCTCACCGCAGCCCGGCCCGACGACGCGGTGCTCGGTGAGGAGCAGGGCGACATCGGCAGCGGCCGGCGGCGCTGGATCCTCGACCCCATCGACGGCACCAAGAACTACATCCGCGGCGCCCCGGTGTGGGGCACGCTGCTCGCGCTCGAGGTCGACGGCGAGATCGTCGTCGGGGTGGCCAGCGCGCCGGCCCTCAAGCGCCGCTGGTGGGCCCACCAGGGCGGCGGTGCGTACGCGAGCGGTCCCGGCCCGGAGCCGGCCCGCCGACTCCAGGTCAGTGCCGTGAGCAAGATCGAGGACTCGTTCTTCGCCTTCTCCTCGCTCGGCGGCTGGAAGGACGCGGGCCGCCTCGACGGCTTCCTCGACATCGCCTGCACCGCCTGGCGCAACCGCGGCTTCGGCGACTTCTGGTCGCACTGCCTGGTGGCCGAAGGAGCCGTCGACGCCAGTGCCGAGCCGGAGGTGTCGCTCTGGGACATCGCGCCGCTGAAGATCATCGTCGAGGAGGCCGGTGGCCGCTTCACCGACATCGACGGCTCGCCGACGTGTCGCAACGGCAGCATCGTGTGCACCAACGGCGCACTGCACGACGAGATCATCCACCGGCTGGCCAAGCGCTGACCGTCTGACCTACTGAGCCGGAGCGTTCCCGGAGGTGCCCGTGATCGGTTTCGCCCATCGCGGCGCGCCCGCCGCCGGCGTACGGGAGAACACGCTGGCCGCCTTCGGCCCCGCGCTGGCTGCCGGTCTGACCGCTCTCGAGTCCGACGTCTGGCTGACCGCCGACGGGGTGCCGGTGCTGCACCACGACGAGGTGCTGCGCCGGGGCCTGCGCCGCCGGCCGCTCGGCGCGCTCGCGGTCACCGACCTGCCGGACTGGCTGCCGTCGCTCGACGGGCTCTACGACCGGCTGCTGCCGACCGCGCCGACGGGCTTCGACCTCAGCCTCGACGTCAAGGACCCGGCCGCCGCGCTCCCCGTCATGCAGGTGGCCGCGCGGTACGGGGTGTCGGACCGGCTCTGGCTCTGCGGCTCGGCGCCACAGGTACGGCAGTGGCGCGAGCGGGCCGAGGCCGCGGCGCTTCCGGTCCCCCGCCTCGTGGTGTCGACCAGCCTGCGCGGAGCCGGCGCCCCGCCGCACGAGCGCATCGCCGAGGCGGCCGGCGCCGGCGCGGATGCACTGAACCTGCGAGCTCCCGAGTGGACGGCCGAGCGGGTGGCGCAGTGCCACGAGCGCGGCCTGCGGGCCTTCGCCTGGGACGTGCAGCGCCCGGTGACGCTCGACACCGTGCGCGGCTTCGGCTGCGATGCCGTCTTCTCCGACTCGGTGACCCTGCTCGCGGCGCTCTGAGTCGCCGGCCGGGCTGACTCGCGGCTAACCCGTGCTGGCGAGCGCGAACGGCAGCACCTGCGCCGCGCCGGCCTCGCGCAGGAGCCGGGCGGCCCAGGTGGCGGTCCAGCCCGAGTCCCACAGGTCGTCGACCAGCAGGACGACGCGGTCGCGTACCGCATCGGCCACGGCGGGCGGCACCTCGAGCGCGCCGGCGACGTTGGCGAGCTTGTGGGCGCTGTTGTGCACCTCGCGCTGGGGGCGGCGCTCGGCCACGCGCTCGAGCATCCCGGCGGGCTCCAGCCGCCCGACCGACGCGATCCGCTCCGCCAAGGCGGCGATGAGCGCCGGGTGCCGCAGCGACGGCAGGGCCACCACCACCTCCGGCCGCTGCTCCCACGGCCAGTCGCGCAACGTGCGCACAACGCCGTCCATCAGCCCCGCCGTCGGCGCCTCGTCACCGGCGAGCGCTGCCGTGAGCCGGTCACCCCACCCGAGGTCGGTCAGCCGGGCGACGGCCCGGCCCTCCGCCGCAGCCGAGCCCTCCGCGATCCGTCCCGTCAGTTGCAGCCCGACCGCCGCGAGGCCCGTGGGCCAGGTCTTCTTCACCCCGAGCGCGACACCGGTGCGCGCCATCGCCTTGGCGCCCTCGTCGACCGCCGACAGCGTCAGCTCCCGCAAGGGGTGGCCGGTGCAGCGCGAGCAGCGCCCGCAGTCTCCGGCCCCCGGGTCGTCGAGCTGCTCGCGCAGGAAGCGCAGCAGGCAGCCCGACGTACGGATGTACTCGCGCATCGCCTCGCCCTCGGTGGAGCGCGCGGCCCGCAACCCCTCGTAGCGCGCCTCGTCGTAGGACCACGGCTGACCGGTGGACACCCAGCCGCCGCTCACCCGGCGAACCGCGCCGTCGACGTCGAGCACCTTGAGTACCATTTCCAGCCGGGTGCGGCGCAGATCGACCAGCGGCTCGATCGCGGCGGTCGAGCGCGGCTTGCCGCCCTGATCGGCGAGCACGTCGAGCAGCGTGCGCACCGTCGTCTCGTCGGGCATGGAGACAGAGGCGAAGTACTCCCAGACCGCCCGGTCGGCCGGGGTCGGCAGCAGGAAGACCTCGGCGCTGTCGGTGGCACGACCGGCGCGGCCGATCTGCTGGTAGTACGCGATCGGGCTGGACGGGCTGCCGAGATGCACGACGAAACGCAGGTCGGGCTTGTCGTAGCCCATGCCGAGCGCGCTGGTGGCGACGACGGCCTTGAGCCGGTTGTCGGCGAGCTCGCCCTCGATACGGCGGCGCTCGGCATCCTCGGTACGGCCGGTGTACGCGGCGACGGCGTGACCGCGCTCGGCGAGGAAGGCGGCGGTGTCGTCGGCGGCCGCCACCGTCAGCGTGTAGATGATCCCGGAGCCCGGCACCTCGTGCAGCAGCGCATCGAGCCACGCCAGCCGCTCGGGGTCACCGGCGAGGTGCACGACGTCGAGCGCCAGCGACTCCCGGTCGAGCGTGCCCCGCAGCACGAGCGGCTCGCCCAACACCGCTGCCACGTCGCGGCTCACCCGCTCGTTGGCCGTCGCGGTCGTGGCCAGCACCGCGACACCGGACGGCAGGCCGTCGAGGACGTCACGCACCCGCCGGTAATCGGGGCGGAAGTCGTGACCCCAGTCGGAGATGCAGTGCGCCTCGTCGACGACCAGCAGCCCGCAGGAGGCGGCGACGTGCGGGAGCACCGTCTCGCGGAAGCCCGGGCTGTTCAGCCGCTCCGGGCTGATGAGCAGCACGTCGACCTCGCCCGCGGCGATCGACCGCTCGACCTCGCTCCACTCGTCGAGGTTGGCCGAGTTGATCGTGGCCGCCCGGATGCCGGCCCGGCCGGCGGCCTCCAGCTGGTTGCGCATCAGGGCCAGCAGGGGGCTGACGATGAGCGTCACGCCCGCGCCCCGCTCGCGCAACAGCGCCGTCGCGGTGAAGTACACCGCGCTCTTGCCCCAGCCGGTGCGCTGGACGACCAGCACGCGCGAGCCGGCGAGCAGCGCCTCGATCGCCGACCACTGATCCTCGCGCAGCACCGCCGAGGGCCCCGCCAGCCGCTCCAGCACCGCCTGCGCCCGCGCGCGGTCGTCGGACAGCTCGCTGACGGCCTGCGACGTCACGGCGGAGGCGGAGGGAACGGAAGGAGCGGCCATGGGCTCATCTTGGTCGCTGCCACCGACAGTTCGCGGACGCCTGTGGACAGGCTGCCCGCCCGTCCGCTTACTCGGCCTTCTCCCGCCGCCGCAGCCGGGCCTCCTCCAGGTCGATCTCGTGCGTGATCTCGACCTGCACGTCGGCGCCGATCTCGTCGGACTCGTACAGCTGCTTGACGGCGGTGCGCTGGGCTTTGAGCAGCTGCAGCCGCAGCCGGTGGATCTCGGTGCTGGATTCGGGCGGATCGTTGCCGGCGCTCACCTCGCGCAGCCGCTCCAGCCGTGACTCGTAGAGCGGACGCAGGGCGCGGGCGCTGTCCTCCTGCACGTCACCCTGTGACACCTGCTCCTCGAGCTCCGCCAGGGCCGCCTCCGCGGCCTTCCGGCGACCCAGCAGGCCCTGCCCCTGCTCCTCCTCGCTCTGCGACACCTTGAGCCACCGGATGGCGAGCGGCAGCGTGCTGCCCTGGCCGACCAGGGTGGCGAGCACGACGACCAGGGTGATGAACAGCAGCAGGTTGCGCCCCGGGAACGGCTCGCCGTCGAGCGTGACGGGGATGGACAGCGCGATCGCCAGCGAGATCGCCCCGCGCAGGCCGCACCAGCCGATCAGGGTGCGTTCGCGGCGCGGCAGGGCGAAGACCTCGTCGCTCGGCCACAGGCGCGCCCCAAGGGGCGGCAGGAACATCTGCCAGAACAGACGGACGACGATCACCGTGAGCACCACCAGCAGGGACGCCGCGACGACGAGGCCGGACGAGTAGTCGCCGATGCCGCGCACGATCTCCGGCACCTGCAGCCCGAGCAGGACGAAGAGGGTCGCCTCGATCAGGAAGATGAGCACGTTCCAGAACGACTGGCTCTGCACGCGGGAGGCCGGCTGGAAGAGGCCCCGGCCCCCGGTACCGAGCCACGCCGCGGCGGCGAGCGTCGCGAGGACCCCCGAGCCGTGGAAGCGCTCGGCGGGGATGTAGGCGAGGTAGGGCGTGAGCAGCGAGACCACGATCTGGCTGTTTGGGTCGCGGACGAGATGGCGGACCTTGCTCACCACCCAGCCGATCGCGAGGCCGAACGCCACGCCCCCGACGATGGCCTCGACGGCCCGCAATGCCGCGTGCCCGACCGTCACCGTCTCGCCGACGCTCTCGATCGCCAGGGCGAAGAACGTCAACGAGATGCCGTCGTTGATGAGGCCCTCGCCCTCGAGGATGGTGGTGACGCGGCGCGGCACCCGCAGCTTGGTCATCACCGAGGTGGCGGCCACCGGGTCCGGCGGCGCCACCGCGGCTCCGAGGGCCAGCGCCGCCGCCCAGCCCACCCCCGGCACGAGCTGGTGCATGACCGCGGCCACGCTCACCGCGGTGACGATGACGAGACCGACCGCCATGCCGGTGATGGTCCCGAGGTTGGCCCGCACGATGCGGGCGTCCGAGAAGAAGCCGGCGTAGAAGATCAGCGGGGGAAGGAAGATCAGCAGCACGACGTCGGGCGGCACCCGTACGTCGGACGCACCCGGCACCAGGCTCCCCAGTACTCCGAGCACGACGAACGCGACCGCGTCGGGGACGCCGAACCTGCGCGCGATGGCGCGCGCCAGCAGGACGGCGGCCGCGATGATCACGCCGAGGAGGAAGACCGAGTCGTGCACCCCGCTGCCCTACCCGCGTTCAAACGTCTGAGCGCGGTCGTACCCCTCCGGCGCGGGTGGCGAGGAACGACCCGGTGAGGATCAGCGCGAAGCCGACGACGGTCGCCACCGTGATCCGCTCGGACAGGAAGACGGCGCCCAGGGTGACGGCCACGGCGGGGTTCACGTACGTGATGACCGTCGCGACCACCGGCCCGACCTCCGTCACCAGGGCGACGAAGATGACGAACGCCGCGGCGGTGCAGATCACCCCCAGCGTGACGACGGCGGCGATCACGCGTCCGGACGGCCAGGCGTCGGGCATCCGGGTCGCGGCGAAGGGCGCGTACCCGATCGTGACGATGGCCAGCGACGCGGCGACGACCCCGATGGGCGGCAGGCCCGCGAGCGACCGCGAGAGGACGGCGGGGCCGATCGCGTAACCGATGACGACGACGCCGATCGCCAGCGTCGCCCCGAGTTGCGCGCCGTGCACGTCGAAGCCCACGAGGGCGCCGACCCCGGCGAGCCCGACGAGCAGCCCCGTCAGCCGGAGCGGACCCAGCCGCACGTGCCCGGGGCCGGCGAAGGCGACCAGCGCCCCCACCAGCGGGGTCGCGGCGACCAGCAGGCCGCTGAGCGAGCTGGTCAGCTTCTGCTCGGCCACGGTCAGGAAGAGCCAGGGGACGGCGATCTCGGCGACCGTGTACGCGAGCAACGGCTTCCACCGGCGCAGCACCGGCCCGAGCTCGCCGCGGGCCAGCGCGATCGGCAGCAGCAGGATCACGGCGATCAGGCAGCGGGTGAAGACCAGGCTCACCGGGCTGAGCTCGCGGACGGCGACCTTGATCAGCAGGTACGGGATGCCCCACACCACGCACATGGCGGCGAACAGCACCGCACCCCGTCGACTCACCCGTGTTTGCCCAGTTCAGGGGCCTCCCCCGCCTCGACCGCATCCATGTCGCCAGGGGCCTGGCCCCTGAGATTTGCTCGCTTGTGAGCCTCCCAGAGCGCACGCATCTCCTGCATCTCGCGCAGCGAGTCGGCGGGGAGATGCTCGTAATACCGAGAAAACGTGGCCGTGGAGTGGCCCAGCTGCTCGCTCACGGCCTTCGGGGACGCGCCCGAAGCGGCCATGTTCGTCCCGGCGGTGTGTCGGCCGGAGTGCGGAGAGAGCCGGAAGCCGAGCGGGGTGGACCATCTGCGCCAGCGCATCCGCACCGTGGACGGGTTCAGCATCTTGCCGTTCTCAGTGAAGATCAGGTCCTTGCCGCCGTGCTCGCGGATGAAGGCCCGGAGCTCCCTGCCAACTTCTTCGGACAACTGGACGACGCGGCCCTTGCCGGTCTTGGTCTGACCGATGAGGGGCTTGCCGTCCTCGTCCACGGTCACAGATCGGGTCACCCGCAGAGTGTGGCTGAACGGCTCGTAGTCGCCCGGTGCCAGCGCCAGCGTCTCCCCTATCCGAGTACCACCGTCAAAGGTGATCTTCGCGATCATCACATCGGCGGGCGACCCCTTCTCCGCCATGACGCTCAGGAACGCGTCCTGCTGTGCGAGCTCGGCGTACAGGGTCCGGCCGTAGTCGCGCTTTACCTGCTGCGGCCAGTCCGATCGAGACAGCACCGGCAGATACGGGCGGTGTTCCGGGTTGAGCAGGCGCTGCTCTTCGGCGTAACGGATGTACAGCACGAACAGGTTCCACGTCTCGCGCTGGCTGTTGCGGCTGTAAAGCTCGTCGTTCGCCTTCTTGGCTGCGCAGATCATGCGGTGGATGCGTCGGGAAACGGCCGGGTTCACGTCGACCAGGTTCGTGTCTCCGGCCACCCGATACAGCAGCTCAGCTCGCCGCTTGTAGACGCGGGCGGTGGAGGGCACGTGCGTGCGCAGGTCCAACTCTTCGCGCATGAACGATTCGATTGTTGGACCACCCTTCATGACGGGTGCCGCAGCGATCATCCGGGCGAGCTCGGCTTCGGCCTCGCGCTTCAGATCGAACTTGCCTGAGTCGGTGCGCGTGCCGTCCGGGTTGTTGCGCCGGGCAACATACTTTTTCTTGCCGTTGATCGTCTTGTTGATCACCAGACCAGGGAGCGCCATCAGAGCAGCCCCCGCTTCCTCGCCTCGGTGCGCGCCCGGAAGACTGCTTGTTCCTTGCCCGCAATGGAGTCCAGGAGCTCGGCGTCTGAGAGCTCGACCAGCAGACAGCGATCCATGAACTCGGCCTCATGGCTCGCGGTGCCCGGCTCACCGAACACCGCAATCTCGTTCGGCTGTTCGGTGGCGGCGACCAGCAATTCCCAGTCCCGCCGGGCTCCGTCCTGGGGCGGGCAGGGCTCAATGAAGTCGGCCATCACGCTGCCTGCCGACGCTCGTACAAGCGCTGGCCGGAACGCAGGCGGCTCTGGTGGCCGCGCATGAAATCTTTCCGGTGATTCTGATTGCCGTGCGCGAGGGCTGGCCGCTGCTGGCATCCGCACAGGCACAGCTCCTGCTCGGCGTGCCGCTCAATTGCGGGCGGAGGCACACACGGGGAGGGCTCGCTCGCCGCTTCTGCTCGGATTTGGTGCTGCGCCATCGTTGGGTCCTTTCTGGACATGACAAGGGGCCTCGCTCGCGAGGCATGGCGGCCGGGACGCCTTGGTCGTGGGCCGCGAACATGGGCGGCGCTGCATCGACCCGACCGACGTTAGACCGTCGTGCGCCGGGCAGCTGCCCCTATGTGAGCAAAGTCATACGCCTGCTCCCACGTGGCCTCTGAGCTGGGGCTAGTGCCTGGTTGCCGGTAGGCGAATCCGAGCTCCGGCTGTTTAGCCGGTAGCTGCCTTTGATTGCCACCCACCTATTTGATACGAAGTCCCACCGGTGCACTTCGCGGAGTCACCGGGTCGGGGGCTGACGGCAGTCGAGGGGTCCCAGGACCCCGCGCCGGGACGGCTCGCATCCGCTCTCGCCGGGCGTGTGGGCTGCCCACGCCGCGAACTGCCCTTCGGCCCGAGGGACTGCTGGTTCGCGGCTTCGTCGGCGACCGGATAGGTCAGCCCGTTGGCTTCGCCCTGCTGCGGCTCGCCGAGCATGAGGTGCCTGCCGAACCCGACACCTCGGTGCAGGACCGGCTCGCGGCCATCGAGGCCGACGTGGAGCTCCTGCAACAGGCCAAGGCGGCAAAAAACATCGAGCGACGCGACTACATCGCCGAGCTGAAACCGCTCCGGGAGGAAGAGGCCCAGTTCCGTCGCCAGCTGATCCACCTGGTAGGCCCTGCTGTCCCCAGCGACGACCTGGACTGGGATCAGCTCACCCTCGCTCAGCGCCGCACCTTGATCGCCAGACACATCGAACACGTGATCATCGAGCCGGTGCCGGTCCAACAGCGCGGCCGTCACTCCACCTTCGCGGCAGAGTTGCACGTGGTGTGGCGCTGAGCCCGTTGCTGACGGACTAGTTCTTCCATTTCTTGCTTTTGGTCAGCGGCTGAGCTTCGGAGCTTTCGCGAGCTCCCGCTGGATTCACTCTTCCAGTTCCTTTTCACCTTCACGGGAATGCCCCGTAATCGCGCCAGATCGCACGGAGAGGCCCTGTTTTGACCTCCGGCGCACTGACCTTCCCCCACCCAATGCGTTTGTCGAATACGCGCTAGATATCCAGCGCGTTTCTACGGTGGTCGGGTTTCGCCCGACTCCCGGCGCGCGGCCATCAGATAGGTGTCCATGGGCAGCACCCCGGTCCGGGCGTACTCATAGTCACCGGCTGTGAACGGCACCTTTGAGCTGTACTCCGACAGTGCGGGGACTTCGGCCGAGGCGAAGAACACCGCCTTCGCGAGCGGGGTCAGCGACCGTCCGACGATAGCGATGTAGATCGCCAGAAGGTCCCGGGTGAGCAGCACCGGCTGAACTTACGACCGTTCATAACGCGCGGCCACTGTCGAGGATAAATCCGACGTACAGGCGCTGAGGATATAAGTCAAGTGTCCAAGAAGGTCGCTTCTGAGCACTCCAACTGAATACAAGAGTTCGATTTGCTCGCGCGTTATGACCGTGCAAACGTCCGCATGGTGCCCGACCGCATCCCCACCACCACAGACGAGCTGACGACCACATGCACCGCCCTGCAACAGGTGCTCAGCGCCAGCGAGTGGCGACTGAGCGCCATCCTTTACGCCTGCACGGACCCGGCTCCGCGTCGCCTGTCCACATCTGGACAGCTACCCATGTCGATCAGCGCTTTCTCAGCGCTGGGCATTCGTGGAATGACGAGCCGTCAGACGATCACCAAGTACCGATCGACCTGGACGGCGGTGAAGCACCAGTACGACCTGCCCGAGCTCCACCCAGGCATGGCGATCACGCCGGACATGCTGCCCCCGATCCCCTGGAATGAGCGCCCACGTCCGGTCCCTGACCGGCCGACCGGCGGTGGAGGGCCGCGTACGCGCGAGCGCAAGCGCGTCCGCGCCGACGAGGCTGCCATCGGCGGCAAGCGGCCCAAAGCGGACAACACACCCGAAACCGCTGCTCCGGTGCTGGACACCTCCCCCGAACGGGCCAAGGAGCTCGTTGTCGTCGCCCGCACGACGGGACCTGTTCAGGAACCCCGCCAAGTTGGGCAGCTGACCTTGGCCGCGATGACGGAGCTCGCTGAGCTGGCCGAGGCGGGTTGCCTTTCGGTCGAGGACCAGTCGCTGCTTGCGGACAAGTTCGTCGCCGGGACCGCACCTTCAGCGACTCAGGAGGACCGCCTGCTCGTCTCGCGGTTCGTCGTTCCCGATGGTGTGCGCAAGACCAACCTCGTCCGCCGGTTCCTGCGCGACGCGAACATGACCCTCGCCGAAGCTCACGGGTTGTACGACGACGCAGACGTCGTCCGCACCTTCACAGACTTCCTCAGCTTCTTGGAGGCGTACGTGACCGTGCAGCTACCGCAGCATCGAGGACGGCGGGACATGCGTGATCGGCTGGCTACGGTCCTGCCCCGCATGAACGCCTTGCTGCTCGATGCCATGTCGGCCTACGGCTTCCGCTGCCAGGAGCCGAGCGGCCGGAAGGTTGTCCCAAGCTGAGCACTGTGGCGGCCCAAACGACATGACCTCCCGTCACCTTTGATCGGCGCATCACATCCTGGATGGCGAGCTCGACGGTGACGAGAAAGGCCACATACGGCCCCCAGCCCGCCGCTGAGGGCGCGCTTACTAGCGGGGCTACATCTCACTATGGGTGTTGTCAAGCTGCATGTTGCTGGTCGGAATTTCACACCCCCGACCTGCGATGAAGCGTTATCTTTTTGCCGGGAGTGTTCGTTCTACTCCCGATCCGGCCGGGGGGATGCACGAACTCGGTGAGCGGCATCTACACGTGGGCAATCCCAGAGAAAGTGCACTGCTTTTGTTCGTGGACTCGAAATTACCCGATCAAATTCAGAATGCAAGTGTGGGCCTTGCACAACTTCTGACCATAAAGATAGTGCAAATGTACGAGATGAGTTTTATGATCATTCGGGTTTCCCTTACTGACTCGCTTTTCTGGGTCAGCACACGTACAACCCACGCAACATGGTCAAGAGCCAGGGCCAGTGACTTACTAAATCGAACCGTAAATATAGACCTGTGGTACAGCTTCAGCGTTGAGCGGGAACCGCTCCGAGAACTCCGTCCAAATTCTGGACAGGTTTCTGAGTCTGGTACTTTGGGGTTACCCCGAAAAGCAGCTAATAAGAGACTGCTAGCCCACGCCTTACCTGTGTGTACTTTTGCATGCAGTACCTACGAGAAGTTTCTTCCATCGCGCTTTGATGAAGCATGGGTAGACAGTTTCCTCAGCCGAGGAAATGCTGTAAACTTCAGGGAAGAGCTTCCAGCCCAGGGATCGTGTTTTGAGCTTCCGGCCGAATCTTTTCGGCTGGTTCATACACTCTCACCCCGGCTCTCATGTGCTCGATTTGGTTCCACCTCCGCTCCCACCGTTTTCCTACGTGGGGGGTGGAAATGTTCTTTGACAACATGCCTGTGCCACAGCTTCGTCTTCACCTCGGGTGCAGGACGTTCCGGGCGGGCTTCACAACGTAGGCCGTCGTCACCAGTACGAGTCAGGGTGGTGGGCATTGATGGATCGGGGAGTACCGCTCACCACGCCACATCACCCGCTGAAGGATGCAGTCCTGTTCAACGAGCGAACAGGTGACCTGGACTGGAACTCACCGGGTTGATGCTCCTGCTGGCGGGGGTGGCAGGTGCTTCCCTATTCGTCCTGGGTACATTCACTTCTCCCCCGCCCTGAGCTGCATGGACAAGCGAAAACCCGACACCGACCGGCAGTCGGCGGTCCATGTTGCGCAGCCGGGCTCACCCATCTCGCCTGACCCCGACCAGCCCTGTGTCCACGCCCGCTCCGCGAAATTGGCCTATCCAAACTCGCCAAGCGCATGCCATATACCATCGGCGAGAGCAGAAGTGCGGCCCAATCCAGAGCTCGATAAGGGCGTCCACAATGAACGGAGACGGCCGCAAATCCATTTCGGGTATCAGAGTGACCGGGCGCTCGATCCGCTGCCGCTTACTTGCGACGCGTTGCGGTAAGGGCTTCGACCATCGCAGGCGCTGCACTCACACGTCGTTCCAGCACCGATCCCACAAGCTCCACAAGCCCGCGTCGTCGGGTGACCCGTCGCCAGCAAGCAGACGGCAGAGCATCGCAGTCAGCGCACGGAAGACGTGCGGCGAAGAGCCAGCGGCCGCATGGGCGGCCCGCGAGATTGCGACGAGCGTCGGCTGGACTTGCAGAGTTTCCCAGACCGCTTCTTTGTACTCGTCCGGCAGCCCCCATCGGACCTCGTCCATACCTGCAACTAAGGCGTCAGTGAAGATGGCGTTACCGCTGTAGACGTCGACCCGGGCGGCGGGTGCCTGATTGCCCCCGAGCAACCCATAGGAGGACGGATGGCCGTCCCGTCCCACCCATTCGACGTCGATCGAGCTCGGACGGGCAGAACCGCTGCGGTAGCCGAGTCTGGATGAGATGCGCAGCTTCATGGCGGGGTTGGATCGGACCAGGAGCCTTTCAGAGCGCTGTGGCAGCGTACTCCGCATGGACGGACCGTACCGCCTGACCGGACCGGCCGCCCCACCGACAAAGACCGTGCGCCGCGCCCAACGCAGGCACCAGAGCGGGCACTAGGAATATCATTTGCGGTCCTGCGGTAAGTTTGCGGGCCGCTAGCCCGGAGATTTCACGGGTTATCGGCCTGACCGGGTGTTGATCAACAGAAAGGTGCCCCTGACCAGCGAGGATTCGACTTGTCTAAGGTCCGAATCGCGTTGATGCAGGAGCACCCTTCTGGTGAGCGATCGTAGCGGGTTCTATCCGTCTGTCCGGGTCGACGCGGCGGGCCGTCAGCTGGTGTCGCACGCCGGTGGGGTGCTGCTGGCCGAGACCATCAGGGCAGCCGGCCTGGACCGGGAACTGTCGGCCGCGCTCAGTCGGTGGCGGCGGCCGCAGGCCCGCCACGACCCGGCCAAGGTGCTGTGCGATCTGGCGGTGACGCTCGCGCTCGGCGGTGACTGCTTGGCTGACATCGCGACGGTCCGGGCCTCGCCGGATGTGTTCGGCCCGGTGGCCTCGGATGCCACGGTGTCGCGCACCATGACGGCGTTGGCTGCCGACTGCGACCGGGTGCTGGCGGCGATCGGCAAGGCCCGTGCCGAGGTCCGGCGCCGGGTCTGGCAAGCCGCCGGCAGCAATGCGCCGAACACCGACGGCACGGTCATCGTCGATCTGGACGCCACCTTGGTCACTGCGCATTCGGACAAGGAAGGTGCGACGCCGACGTTCAAGATGGGGTTCGGGCATCACCCGCTGCTCGGTTTCGTCGATCACGGCGAAGACGGCACCGGCGAGATGGTCGCCGCCCTGCTGCGCGAGGGACGGGCCGGGTCGAACACCGCCGCCGACCACATCAACGTGGTGCGTCAGGCGCTGGCCCAGTTGCCGGGCGTCCGCCGCGGCCGGCCCGGCCGCAAAGTCCTGATCCGAGCGGACGGCGGCGGCGGCACGCATGCCTTCCTGGGCTGGCTGTCGGCCCGTGGCCTGGCCTTTTCTGTCGGCTGGACGCTCGCAGCTGGTGCTGAGCAGCTCATCCGCCGCCTGCCCGCGGCAGCGTGGACACCGGCCTACGACTCGGCTGGTGGGGTGCGGGACGGGGCGTTCGTCGCCGAACTGACCGGCCTGCTCAACCTGACGGGCTGGCCGAAAGGGATGCGGGTCATCGTGCGTTCCGAACGGCCCCACCCCGGAGCGCAACTGCGCATAACGGACGTGGACGGCAACCGCATCACCGCCTTCGCGACCAACACCAAGACTGGGCAGCTCGCCGACCTCGAACTCCGCCACCGGCGGCGGGCCCGCTGCGAGGACCGGATCCGCCAGTCAAAGGACTGCGGGCTGCGCAACCTGCCGCTCCAAGGCATGGTCCAGAACCGGATCTGGCTCGCCATCGTTGGCCTGGCCGTCGACCTGATCGCCTGGACCCAAATGCTCGCCTTCGCCGGGCATGAGGCCCGCCGCTGGGAACACAAGCGGCTACGGCACCGGCTGTTCTCGGCCGCCGGCCGCGTCTCCCGGCATGCCCGCCGCACCGTGCTGCACCTACCGGCGGGCCACCGGTGGAGCCGGCTGATCCAGAGCGGGTTGACCCGCATCGCCGCCGCCGCCCCCGGCTGACCGGCGACCTGCCCCCGCTTCACGACCCGAAAGACCACCGCAGGAACGGCGACACCCGGACGCTCCGGGCAAACCGTCATGCCCGGAATCGAAAAGTTGCCGCGGAACGCCACGACGCTCGCCCAACCAGATCACTCAGCCGAGGCGTGCAACATCCGGGCTAAAGCGAGAATCAAGGCGAGCAGCCCCAACTCAAATGGGCCACCAAGCGTCAGGAGGTCCTTCTGTTCGACTTCACCGAACGTCACGAGTCCGACGCCCGCCAGGATGAGCAGCCACCAGTAGTCCACGGCCCAGTCGGGAATGCGGGCCTCGCGCTTTGCGGCGTGGGTGGCCGATGCGTGGCGTTCCCGCTTGCCTTCTTCAAGAGACTTCGGAGTTTGTCGCGCATCAGAGTTCCTGGTGAACGGTGCCGCCTTGGAGTCGCCACTCCACGTGTTCGGGCGTCGCCCCCAGCATGTACATGATCGTGCGCGCCGAATCGTCGCTATCGACATAGACCGTAACGCCCTGCCTAATCAGCAGCACCGCCTCGTACGTATCGCTCACGTGTTGCGCCTTACGCGAGATGGCTGGTGACTGCGGCCGTCCACCGAACAGAAGCGGAGTTACCGGGTGTCAGTTCGCCGTCACAAAGGTGACGGTAGCTGTCTGATCGGACGGCGAGTTCACTACTAACGAATCCTCAGATCAGCTCAGCCCGCTTTGCGTGCGTCGCTACTGGCACGCAGGAACCGGTACAGCCGCTCGGCGAAGGTCAGACTGCAAACCGCAAAGAGGGTGAAAGCGAGCCAGTGGCCGACGCTGCGGCCAGCCAGTAGCGCGGTGACGGCCAGGAAGATGCTGATGGCGAAGAAGACCAGCGTCGCTTGGAGCGACGGCGAGCCTGACAGTGGGGCGCGGGTCAGCAAGACAGCCCAGTTCTCCCGACACGTGTGAGAGCGACGGCCGCGCTGCCTGACCCAGCTACCGGGCGCGCCCGTCCCAACCTCACGCCGCGAAGCGGGTAAGCGAACGGCTACCTGCGAGGCTTGGCTGACCGATAGTCGACGTACACACCCGGTGGCAATCGCACAGATGTTGGGATACATAAGCCAGTGACGAGCCCACCGCCTCACAGGCGGCAACGGGAGCCCGGATTTTCGCTCAACGCGAGTCCGGCTGCGGCAGGCACGCTCGTCTGCGTCATGGTGCTATTCACTCTCGCGCAGTTCTTTCTCCTCTTGCCAGTATCCGTCATCGGCTTACTACTCGCCCTGTCGATCTTGATCATCGTGCCGGGGAACTCGCGGATCGACCCCGATGCGCGCCGCGCCCACTGTGTGTTCGGGGTTGGGGGCACCATCATTAATGGGCTGGTCCTGGCTGCCCTACTCGCTTAGGTGAAAGCGAATCACGGTGCCGACCCTGCCTTGCTACGGTGACCCGGTGATCAAGCAGGTGAGGTTGCGCATTGAGGCGGCACCGCGCTGGCAGCAGGGCCTGCTCGTCACGCTTGTGTTGGCGCTAGTCGTTGTCGGTGTGGCGAGTGTTGACGGCTATTGGAACTGGACTCTCATCGTCGTGCTGCCGCTGATCTACGGGGCGGGCTGGACAGCGAACGAGTACTTCCGGGATCGACGGCGCGCATGCGACTGATGGTCATTCAGACCAAGGCCGAGCTGCTCGGCCCGCCCTGCGTCCGCACGAAGCGGTTCAGCGCTAAGCGAGGGTCGCGCTGCACAGCGCGTAATCTTCTCTTGGCCTACGAGCCTTCGTCCTGCCTAGTTCGTCGGTCTTGCCAATACATCCAGCCTGTCCAGAACGCCCCCCAGACGACGGTCATGAAGACGACCTGCGCCCAGTCGATACCGTGCTTGCCAGTGACCGCGTTGAACGCGACAACAATCAGGCCGTACATCAGCGTGCAGACGAGGCCCGTGACCCACCTGGGCTGCCGTCCTAGCCACTGCCTCACGGTCGGGTCCTACCCATCTTGGAGGAGAGTCGCACGCGGACACCCGCGTAGCTGAGCGGCTGGCTGAAGTACACGCTAGCCGCGTAGCCCTTTAGCCGCATTCTTCGCCGAATAGGGCGTGGTCGTACAGCAGAGAATCACTATGTAATCGGCCCGGCTCACGGGTCGGATGAGCAAGAGGATCGGCGATGGTCACTGGTGCTGACGCGGACGGCCCTGAAGGTCCCGATGAGCCTTACTTTGCGGTGCCAGCTGGCGGCGTTCCCGGGCCGGAGTGTGGGCGCTGTGGCGGCAGTCGGTGGGTGTGGGTCGCGAGCCCTGAAAGCGGCGACCAGCACGAAGGCGTGTGGATGTGTGTTGCCACAGCCTTCTGCCCCGGTCGGCGAGAATAATCACCTAACGTCGATTCAGGAGCCGCCGACCGAATGGCCACCTCACGTGCTCAGCCCGCAACAATCACCTGTCCGGCCGGTTGCGGCGCAGAAACTGTCGAACAACGATGACGCCCGATAAGAGTTGCACCCCAAACCCAGCGTAGAGCACGAAGTTGTTCCCGGCTACCGGGTACACAAAGTACAGAAGTAACGAAAGGCCCAATGTGGTGGCGGCAGCCACCTTGGCCCGAATTGATGTGTAGCTCGGCATGCATATGACCGCGAATGCGATGAAGGCGAAGCTGAGCAGGCTGACGAGTCCCGCACCGATGTTCGCTCCGTCGACGCTCGCAAAGATGAGGAGCGCAACCGTAAGCAAGGCCAGAAGGATTCCCATGGCGGCTGCTGCGCACGACGTGAGCCGAGCCCGGCGGTCGTCGGGTGCCTGCTCAGGCGAAGGGAACTTCGGGTAGGTCACCTCCACTCCATCTCCTCAACCTCGACCCACAGAACGCACCCGACCGGACGGGCTGGGTTCTATATGACCTGGGTCGTTGCTACGACGGGACGACGCGCACCGCCCGGTACGCGAACCCATCCTGACCAGGACACTCAGCATGCAACCGGACGTGCTGTCCCGCCACTAGGGCTCTGTACCCATCCATCTCGATGTGCGAAAAGTGTGCCCAGCAGCCACCAGGCGTTTCCGGCGAGTCGAGGACACCCCATCCCTCGTTCTCGTTCCAGAGGCGCACTACGGCATCAATCACGTCCGGCTCACTCGTTTGGGCGCGGCGCGACATGTGGTGACCGTAGGGAAAACCAGTTCAACGCGCTACGGACTTTCCTTGCGGGACTCTAAGACGCCCACCTCTCGTTCATCTCGTCAGCCACCTTTTCCAGGAAGACAGCGCAGCCCATGGTCATGTCCTCCATCTCGCGGCAGGCGGCATATACCGCGAGGTCATCGTCATCGTGGTCTAGCCCGCAGGACGGGCACGTGGAGTCCGGCATGGGTCATAGGTATCAAGCGTCTCCGACAAGAAGGGCCAGATCGAACGGTCAAGGACGCCTTTCAGCAGCTCAGGCGGCGTGTTGGCGTCGTGCTCTGAGATGTTTCACCGCGTGCTGGATGTTCCACGGTCATCGCCCTCCTCGCCGCGAGGGCGCACGCGGTCGGCGCTCGCCAGCTCGCAGAACGTCTCCCAGGAGCTGGCGAAGTAGCTGACCACAGCCGTCCAACCTCGTTCATCGCGCGTCCACTGCCGAATCACGCCCTCGTACTCGGTCCCACGGACCGTGACGTAGCAGGGCCTGGGCGGCGAGCAGATCACTACAATCGAACGCATGTGCGAAGAGTAACGACCCGCGTAGATCGGTCAGCGGCGGCGGCGGCGCGACCTTCTAAAGGCCCAGCCTGCCGTCACGAGGAGCACGGGCAGCACCAGAGCGATCCCCCATGGACCGGTCAGCTCGCGATAGAAGGGCTCCGTCGCGCCGTACCTCATGTAGACGCTGATGAAGTGGAGCACGGCGAACGTCGGTACGCCCAGGGCGATGACGCCCACGCCGATGACGAGGACGAGGACGAGGACGAGGACGACCAGACCGAGCACGGTGTCACCGAAGGCGGCGCTCCCAGTTCGGATTGCTGGGTGGCCGCTCGACGGCCGGGCTGTGTACCGGCGAGCTTCAAAGTTGGGTAGCCGATGCACGCCATGGAAGCGGGACACGAGCCTCTGCATCGACCAATCAAACCGACGACTTGATGGCCGCACATGGCTGAGCGTGGTTCAGCCTTTCCGGCAAGATCACCTCGCCGCCGCCCCGAGGCCGCGCGCGGGCGGCATACAAACTGAATATCGGCTATGACGCCCACCTTTTGGTCATCTCATCGACCACGTCTTCCAGGAAGACCGGGCAGCGTCCGGTCATCTCCTCGACGGCCCGGCAGACGGCAGCGACGGCGCGTTCGTCGTGGTCGTGGTCTACCTCGCAGTCGGAGCAGCCGGAGCACTCGGATTCACTCATGTGCCCGGAAGATAGTCACGGATTCGGCGAAAAAGCGCAATCCGTCAGCCCGCCTGTGGACAGCTGTGGACAGCCGCGTGGACGACCTGTGGGAAGACCGTGGAAAGCGCCAACAACCGTGTGCACAGCTGTGGACAGAATGTTTCACGGCCTAATGTTTCATAAGCGCTCAGTCCCGGGGACGCACCCGCTCCGGCGGGGCCAGCTCGCAAAACGTCTGCCAGGAGCTGGCGAAGTACGAGCAGACCGCAATCCATCCCCGGTAGTCCTGAGTCCACTGCTGGATGACCCCGTCGTACTCGATGCCCTTCACGGTCACCCGGCAGGGCTTCGGCGGCTTGTAGACCACCACCCGGCATCCGTTGGCGCGCAGCTCATAGACCTCCGGTTCGCTCATCACCGGAACGTAGGAGCTGGGTGCGACAAGCAGAGCGGTCAACCAGTAGGCCACCGGGGGCGCTGCGGTAGCGCCCCTACGTGCCACCTCCCGGCCCGGCGGCGCGCTCCTCCGCGTACGCCGTCAGCTTCCTGATCGCCGGAAGGCGTCGTCCGTGGAACCTGCCAGCGGCTGACGCGCTGAAGGCTGCTGACCCTTTGCAGCCCTTAGCCGGACTGCCCTTCGGGTTTGCTCCCTGGGCCGGATTGCGGCAAGAGTCAGCGCAAGGATCACCTCCACGAGGAGGAGCAGTCGTCCGAGGTCCCGGCCCCTTCCGCCGGTGCCGATCAAGATGATCCCAGCCGCAAAGATCACCACCAGCAGCGAAAGCGCCACGTAGTCGACCCGGTTCAGCGGCCGGACAAGCCGCGTTTTCATCTACCCAAGGTAACAGCGACCGGCCCAGGACTTTGCACACCGTAAATACATCTAACGTGTGAGCCGACACCTATCTCCCGGGCCTCGCGGCCCTGCCGTGGGCATTGATGACTAGCCGCTGCCTCCGCGACCGCTTCCGAGCGGTCGTGAACCAGCCCAGCAAGAAGTATTTACTTTAGGTGTTCGGCCCTGCGCCGGACGTGAGAGAGAGCTGCCGCTCGTCCTGCTGCTCGCGCTCGCAATACGGACACAGCCGTCTGGGCGAGAACCCATACACGATCCACCAGTCGCCGGTGAGTCCGCAAAGCGCGTGTTGTCGCTGGGCGTCAAGGATGTGAACATTACGCCCGTTTCCGAGCATGCCGACTTCGTAGGGAATCGTCACCATCTGTCCCAGGGTACTGCGCTTTGCTTAGCCACCGACGAGGGTGAGACAACAAACAACTACAGGGATCAACGACGATCGCAGGAGCCCAGAGCCAGGTAGTGCGCAGCTCTGACTGAGCTCATTGGACGTTTGTAATGCCCAACAATCGGCCATACTTTCACTATGGCCCGAGAGCGTGACACTTTCGTCACCCCACAAGAGCAGTTCATTGCCTTCGCTCTCATCGGTGGAGGCATGGCTCTTGTCTGGCTGGCATTCAACTTCATCTACGGCGCGGCAGTGCACCCACTGTTCAGCGGACCGTCTGCTGCACCGACCGTCGCGCTCATCACCATTGGCTGGCTCGTGTGGGGCGCGTACATGGTCTGGCATCACAACAACCCAATCAAAGGCCGCCTGATCCTCGGGGCAGTAGCGATCCTCTCCCATGAGCAGAGCCGCAAGCATGCCGAGCAGGTCAGAGAAACGATGAACGCCTACTACCAGAGAGAGGACCGAGCTGAGCGCCAGGCCGTACTGCTGGCTCACGTGAAGCAGTTCGCCGACCAGCAACACCATCGATAGCAGTCCCCGGAGACCACGTCTGCTGTACTGGTTGCCGTGCAACCGATTCAAGGGTGCGATAACAAGGCCGGAAACGGCGGCCAGTCATCAAACGATTCGGAGCCGCTGGTCCTGCACGTACTGCCCAGCTTGGGTGACAAGGCCGCGAACCTGGCGCTGGTGGACGAGCTTCGCCGAGAGGCCGGGCTTCCGCCGCTCGGGACGGACGAACTTTGACGCATCATTAGCCTGCATTCGGGCGAAGACCTACACCTCTCGCGCGGCGTAACCCCACCACGGAGTCAGCAGTGCGAGAGGCAGCCGGTGCAGCCGGAGCGAGAACTCCACTCTGCGAATCAGCTCATCGTTGACCTCGACGGATCGCGGTCGGCATGTCACCCAGTCCATCCGAGCCCGCACGGTGTGCTTTCCGTTGGGTAGCTCTAGGCTCATCGCGTCGTCAGAACGAAGTTTCCCGACTTTGACTCCATCGACGTAGATGACGAGCCGTCGCGCTGAGCCGAAGTAACTGTCATCACGGCTGATCATGAGCGTCCCCATGACCTCATCCTGCCCAGAGAGGAGACTGCCCGGCATGACCCAGCCGGACGACATTGAGGCAGTTCTCGGCGCTCTCTTCGCTCACCCATCGCGCCCGATCCAGGGCTACTCGCATCGAACTGACTGGCCCGGTGAGCCCTTCCAGGTGCGCCTGGACGCGTCCGCCCTGTCCGTCGCTCACGACCTGTACCAGCGGTTCGGGGACGCCGTGCAAGTAAGAGTTGGCTTGTTTTCATACCCGGACCCGAACGCCCACCCGCTTCGCCTGTGGCCGTTCCCCGAGCTCCCCACTGCCAACGAGCACCGTGACTTCCTCTGCGAGCTGGACGGTCCACTCACCGTGGCATCCGGTGCAAGCGTGACCCATGCAGTCGTGCTCACCAGCGCCATGAGCCAGCCCGTGGAGGTGAATACCAATGGCGCTCTCGGCGCGCTCGTATGTGACCCGGTTGACGGCCGCATCGTCGGCGGCTTCGTCGGAGCCATGGACATGCCGCTCATCACGTTCCCGCTCACATACGGGCAGCCAGTCCGAATCCCACTAGGGATCGGCACTGCCAGCTTTGAAGCGGCCCTGGGTTACACCGTCCCGCCCGGAAAGTGGACGCTCAAAGCGGAAGTATTGTTGAGCGACAGACGTCGCCTTTGGACCCCACCGTTGGCATTCACCATTACTGAGCAACTCTGAGCGAACAAATGCGGGCGGCGCTCCTGGGTAGTCCACGTGCTATACATCTTTCATGGAATGGCACGGCTGGGCGACGATCAGAGCGAGCGCGGGCGTCGAGGACGATAAGGCGGCCGACGAGGCTCAGGCTCGCGCGAACAGGGCTGTGGCCGCGCTTGTGGACGGGGCTCAGGCTTTCGGCGAAATGCTCGACGTGCGCGTTCTCAACGGCTATTTCGTCCTGGCGTTCAACGGCATGCGCAATCATCGGGCGTCGTCTGATCCAGTGGGCTTCTTTGAGTCGGTCGCCCGGGCGGCTCCTGGGTCGTATGGCGTGCTGTACCTGTACGACTTTGAAGACCCTCACAATCGCTGGGAGCGTTGGGTGATGCGCCGGGGCGCTGTGACGCAGGAGGAAGACACCAGCCTGTCGCCGCACGTCGGCGTCGTTGAGGACGCTGACGACCGGGAACGTCGAACCACAACTGCGGACGTCCCCGGCTCAGGGTCGTGCGGCTGATGAGCCATCGGACGGGCTTCGCCCTCTCTGGACTGTAAGAATAACGCCCGCCTGAATGCATGCGGGATGTGGAGCGAGAAACGCGTGCCGCCCCAGCGAATGGGCGCATCAGACGTGTCACATTCGTCATTCGTCTTGGATCACTGAAGGGGGGCGCGCAGGTGAGCTCTCAGAACCAGTTGGGTCGTGCACTCCGCGAGGCACGCAGGACCGGTTGGACGCTTGCTCGCATGGACCTGCCGGACGTAGTGCACAAGGTCGCCGATGTCGGGGCCACAGTTGTGCCCACCCGACCTGGTGAGGCACCGATGAAAGTGCTTCGACCCTTTGATGCCGACAGCGCAGCACCGTCTTCGTTGAGCGCGGCGTACGGCAGAGGATGCTTCCCCCTGCACACAGATGGCGCGCACCTGGCAAGCCCGCCCGACTTTGTTCTTCTGCAAGCAGCCCATCCGACACACGTACCGACTTTGCTTCGGATCGTCGAGAAGGGGATGACGCCAAGACAGCGAGACGACGCTGGGAGGGGCATGTTCTTACTAGGGCGTGGGTCGTCCGCTCGGCTAACGAGGTGCGTAACCGAGGACGGTCGTTGGCGTTTCGACCTCGGCTGCATGAAGCCTTTGGACGACGCCTCTCGATCAACTTCTCTACATCTGACGAAGGGTGACGACTTGATTTGTTATGAATGGGCGGATACAACATCAGTTCTCATCTTGGACAACCGTCAAGTACTGCACGGGCGACCGGACGTCTCCGGGAATCCCGAGCGAACACTGCTGCGACTGATGCTTCGCTTCGATCATGGCTAAGCCCTACGATCGCAATGCACTCTGGGATAAGGCCGTGCTGTTCACCAACCGCAGCCAGGCCGCGCGAGAGGCCGCCGCCTTCGATGAAGCCGCGCTCTGGGCGGCGTTCGCGCTTGAACTCCTGGCTAAGGCGGCTTTGGCGAAGCTGAGCCCGTTGCTCGTCGCAGACCCTGTAGACGACGGCAAGAGTCTGCTTATTGCCGCCGGTGTGTTAAGCGAAGCCGGGTCGTTCAAGTCGATCCCCGCGAAGGGACTCTTCAGCCGCTGCGCACGGGCGTTTCCGCCCTTCAATGCACAAGAAGCTGGCCTAATAGCTCACAATCGCAACGAACACCTACACTCAGCCGTCTTGCCATTTGCGGCCATTCCGGAAGATAAGTGGTGGCAGCGCTATTGGGCACAAGCCGTGTTGCTCGTTTCTGCGCAAGATCGGACCTTAGAGGACTTGGTCGGGCACACACGCCTAGCCGAGATAGAGCGCGTCTTGGCGGAAGCTCAGGACACACTCATGTCGCGGTTGGCCGCCCTCATTGGTCGGGCGCAGCAACGCTTGGCCCTCACGGCAGCTGGTGAAATCTCAGCGGCCGTGGCGAAGGAGCTTGCTACCGCGACGTCGGCCCATATAAGTCTGACGTACGAAACGCCGCAAGAGTGTCCTGCCTGCGGTGGGGCGGGATCACTCGCTGGCGAGTACGGACAAGAAGGGTCGACCAGCTACGACGAGGACGGCTATGCCTACCAAGACGTCTCGGTCTACGCAGAGATGTTCACGTGCGTGCGCTGTGGACTCGTGCTAGATGGACCCGAGTTCTTGGCGGCGGCGGGCTTACCAGAGGCTTGGGAGTTTGTACAGGAAGCGGTGCCGGACTGGGACGACTATGGCAATGACTAGCTAGCCCGGATGTTGCACGCCTCGGCTGAGTGATCTGGTTGGGCGAGCGTCGTGGCGTTCCGCGGCAACTTTTCGATTCCGGGCATGACGGTTTGCCCGGAGCGTCCGGGTGTCGCCGTTCCTGCGGTGGTCTTTCGGGTCGTGAAGCGGGGGCAGGTCGCCGGTCAGCCGGGGGCGGCGGCGGCGATGCGGGTCAACCCGCTCTGGATCAGCCGGCTCCACCGGTGGCCCGCCGGTAGGTGCAGCACGGTGCGGCGGGCATGCCGGGAGACGCGGCCGGCGGCCGAGAACAGCCGGTGCCGTAGCCGCTTGTGTTCCCAGCGGCGGGCCTCATGCCCGGCGAAGGCGAGCATTTGGGTCCAGGCGATCAGGTCGACGGCCAGGCCAACGATGGCGAGCCAGATCCGGTTCTGGACCATGCCTTGGAGCGGCAGGTTGCGCAGCCCGCAGTCCTTTGACTGGCGGATCCGGTCCTCGCAGCGGGCCCGCCGCCGGTGGCGGAGTTCGAGGTCGGCGAGCTGCCCAGTCTTGGTGTTGGTCGCGAAGGCGGTGATGCGGTTGCCGTCCACGTCCGTTATGCGCAGTTGCGCTCCGGGGTGGGGCCGTTCGGAACGCACGATGACCCGCATCCCTTTCGGCCAGCCCGTCAGGTTGAGCAGGCCGGTCAGTTCGGCGACGAACGCCCCGTCCCGCACCCCACCAGCCGAGTCGTAGGCCGGTGTCCACGCTGCCGCGGGCAGGCGGCGGATGAGCTGCTCAGCACCAGCTGCGAGCGTCCAGCCGACAGAAAAGGCCAGGCCACGGGCCGACAGCCAGCCCAGGAAGGCATGCGTGCCGCCGCCGCCGTCCGCTCGGATCAGGACTTTGCGGCCGGGCCGGCCGCGGCGGACGCCCGGCAACTGGGCCAGCGCCTGACGCACCACGTTGATGTGGTCGGCGGCGGTGTTCGACCCGGCCCGTCCCTCGCGCAGCAGGGCGGCGACCATCTCGCCGGTGCCGTCTTCGCCGTGATCGACGAAACCGAGCAGCGGGTGATGCCCGAACCCCATCTTGAACGTCGGCGTCGCACCTTCCTTGTCCGAATGCGCAGTGACCAAGGTGGCGTCCAGATCGACGATGACCGTGCCGTCGGTGTTCGGCGCATTGCTGCCGGCGGCTTGCCAGACCCGGCGCCGGACCTCGGCACGGGCCTTGCCGATCGCCGCCAGCACCCGGTCGCAGTCGGCAGCCAACGCCGTCATGGTGCGCGACACCGTGGCATCCGAGGCCACCGGGCCGAACACATCCGGCGAGGCCCGGACCGTCGCGATGTCAGCCAAGCAGTCACCGCCGAGCGCGAGCGTCACCGCCAGATCGCACAGCACCTTGGCCGGGTCGTGGCGGGCCTGCGGCCGCCGCCACCGACTGAGCGCGGCCGACAGTTCCCGGTCCAGGCCGGCTGCCCTGATGGTCTCGGCCAGCAGCACCCCACCGGCGTGCGACACCAGCTGACGGCCCGCCGCGTCGACCCGGACAGACGGATAGAACCCGCTACGATCGCTCACCAGAAGGGTGCTCCTGCATCAACGCGATTCGGACCTTAGACAAGTCGAATCCTCGCTGGTCAGGGGCACCTTTCTGTTGATCAACACCCGGTCAGGCCGATAACCCGTGAAATCTCCGGGCTAGATCGCTGCCTTTGCTTGCCCACTGTCGACGGTGACCACCAGACGAACGTCGTCTCTCAAACGAACGGTTCTGCGACAGCAGGCGAAGTCATCCACGAAAGCTCTGTTCCGGTGTCCAGAACTCGTGTCCGCAATCATCGTCTCAGTACGTTTCGCGTCGACGTTTTTGATGCACACCCTTAGCGTGGCTCACCTTCTCGGTTACGCGCGCGTCAGCACTTGCGACCAAAATGATGATCTACAGCGCGATGCCCTCACAGCGGCAGGTTGTTACCGAGTATTCAGCGACACCGCCTCCGGGAAGCTAGACCAACGCTCGGAGCTCACAGCTGTGCTCGATCAACTGCGGCCCGGCGACACTTTGGTTGTTTGGCGGCTCGATCGACTTGGGCGTTCGCTGCGACACCTCATCGACACGGTCAACGAGCTCGCCGAGCGTGGGGTGGCGTTTCGCTCTCTCACCGAGCACATAGACACCAGCACGCCAGGTGGCAAGCTGATCTTCCACATTTTTGCCGCCTTAGCCGAGTTTGAGCGTGATCTCATCCGTGACCGGACCGTCGCTGGACTCGCGGCCGCGCGAGCCCGAGGCCGTCAAGGCGGACGACCGCGCGTCCTGACCGAGCAAAAGCTCGCGGTTGCCCAAGACATGTACGACTCGGGCAAGCACACCGTGACCGCCATCGCCGAAACGCTGGGCGTGAGTCGCGCTAGCGTGTATCGACACCTGCGGTCGACCACTCCGGCGTAGACAGCATCCGTGTCCACCCCCTTCCTTGGTCACGTGCACAGCATGACGCTGGATGCCGAACACCGTCAGCTACGAGTGACCCTCGACAGCGGTCGCACCGCTGTGCAGGAGTGGACGTCGGACCACGATGCAGGTGTTCCGTCCGATTTCAAGCGAGTCAGCTACGACGTCGGCAGTAACTTACTGACGCTAATCACAGCGGCCGATGACCGCCTTGCTGTCGAAGTGAACAATCCATCTTTCCCGGACCCGCTGCGCCAACGCAAGATCGTCTATCTTGATCAGAACAAATGGGTGCAGCTGGCCCAGGCCATGCATCGTCGCGACGCACTTGACGCTGACACTCTCGCGGCAGCCGACGAACTCACTCGCCTGGTCGACCAAGGTGAATTCGTTCTGCCCATGTCGGCGGGGCACATGATTGAGACGGGACGTCGCCTCGGTCGGCATCGAGCTCACTTAGCTCCGCTGTTGGTCAGTCGTTCCCGTGGGTGGATCATGACCGCGCCAGTTCTGGTTCGACAGGCTGAACTCCGCGTCCTCCTGGCCCGAGCTGCCAGCATCCTGCGTCCGATCCCGCCAATCGTCTTTACGCTAGACTCCTCCATGCTTTCCCCTGACTTGGCATACGACGCCACCCAACGCGAGCTCGCATCTGAGTTACCCACGGCACTTGGCCTCCTCGCGCAAACGATGACCGACGTGACGTCCATCGTCGCGGCCATAGTCGGCGACGTCTCGCTCGACTCTGCGGAGGGCCGGGAAGCTGCGCGGCTGTGGGCGGAATCGCACGTGCCGTTCGCGGAGGCGATGGCTTCGCAGGGCTTGACTGAGACGGAGTCGCGGGCGGCGACTCGCGCTAGATTTCTGTCAGACCTCGGCATAGAGCTTCCCGCTGCCGCTGTCTCCGCTGGCATGAGCCCGGAGTCGATGGGTCACTGGATCACAAACGACTCAGAAGCCGAGATCGCTGCCGCTCCATTCCTGGGGCTGATGCGCGAGGTCATGGACATGCGGCTGCGCAATCCGAACGAGAGATGGGAGGCCAACGACCTTGTCGACATGCTGTTCCTCTGTTGCGCCGCCGCGTACGCGGACGTCGTCGTCGCAGAAAAGAAGACGGTCGGCTATCTACGACGAGCACGCAAGCACAGCTTCGGTCGTGCCCGCCTTTGCACATCACTGGCGGAGGCCGTCGCCGAGCTCGGCCATGCGAACTCATGAAGCCCGCTTTGCCCGCGCCGCTACCGGTCGTCCGCAACGGTGACATGCGCGTGCGTAGTTCAGATGGCGAATTTTCAGCGGTCGGCGTAAGAACTGTGCGCGTCGAAGGTGAGCTTTTCGTAACCCGCTTCTAGCAAGGGATTCATCGGTTTTTGGCGAATGCCCAAGTCGGCATGCCAACGTTCTATTACAGCGTCTGGCTGGACGCCGTCATGAGGGTCCCAAGAAGTAAGCTCGCGCCACACCGAAGCTGAGTCCCTCCGCAGCGACCATGCGACCGCATCCTCCAACTGACGCAGCGAAAGAACTACCGTCTGTACCGTGGGGTCGGGCAGCCTATTCCGCCACTCTGGCGAGTTCAGCAAATAGTGCGGTTCGGCAGTGACCACGACTCCCCGGATAGGAGCAACCGGCAAGTCTGCGAATGTCGGATGCCGATCCTGTATGAGTTGAACGGTGCGAGGTATCTGCTTTCCCATAGCGCTTCCAACATCGCTTTGAACGTCTGCCAGGTGACCGTCCACGCTCAAACGACCAGCCTGGGCCACACGTGCAGACTTCACCTCGATACAGACAATCAGATCATTGAAAGCCAAAATCCAGTCAACGCTGTGCGCCCCCTTCGCGTATTCGCGCTCGGGTGTTACATCGGCCGTGGGAACCAGACGAAGTTGCTCTCCGACATAGCGCTCCAACAGTTTGCCTATGTCGCGAGTGAACGCTTGCTGTTGCGACGGTTGTGAGCGAAGACGGTCAACACCCGCGAAGTACACCGCGCGGAGCGAAATGCGTCCCGCGACGAGGTGCGTGCTAGGTGCGACTAGGGCTTCTTCGGGAAACTCGACAAACGGGCGGGCCGCTAGCGGATTGACGTCGTAACGCCGCAGAGCCTCGTTGGAGTTGCGCCCCTGCCGACATGAGTCCGCGAGCTCGGCGAGGGATCGCGTGAATGACTGCTTCGCCACTTGGCGAATCGTAGGGGCCTGTATGACGTCCCGAATGTCGGTGAACTGAGGCTGCTCGATCCAGTTAATGTCGAACTGTCCTGCGTTCATTTGACACCCAACTAGGAGCAGAAAGCCGACCTTGTAATAGTCGAGGACGGACGATCCGAGCAGCGCTGCCAAAAAGTTATCAGAGAGGATTTCATAGTCGGCCCAGGTTCGATCAAAGAGAGTCGGGAATCGAGCGAGCGATGGAAACGCCGCTTCCTGGTAGTCGAACTGCTCGTAAGCTGTGCGTACAACAAATGAGTCGAGCTCGCCTGACGAACCGGAGAAATAGGGGTCTTCAAGGCGACCGAACGCGTCGGCCAGATCCCGCAAACTGTTTGGCCGCAGCGACGTCGAGCGGTGCACGTTTCCGTAACCCAGCGATTCCCGAGCAATCTCAGCGATCGTCCAGGGGTGCAGGCCGTTCCGGTCAGGGCGGTCAATGTATGGGGCACCGTCATGCTGAGAAGCTGATACGACGGCTAACTGCGAGAGCAGCTCCCGCTGAGAGAAGCGACGAACCTCATCCTTGAACCGTTCCCAAGTCACCGCCCAGTCCGGTCGGGGACGCGACGCGGGTTCGTTCGGAGACACACCAGACAGACTAGACGTTCGTCATCGCACAAGAGCCGGGGCACGGCAATAAGGGACGACGATGTTGAGGCCGCTTTGAGTGGTGTCGAACACAAAAAGACGGACCTTCAGGCGAAGGTAGCGCGCAATGACGCATATCGCCGCCGCTCTTCCTTCCAGACGGGCATCTTCTTCCAAACTTTTGTTCGCGCCCGACCGCGATCAGGAAGGGGTTGCCCCCCAGACGAGCTCCGCGTTGATCCCTTATTGTCGAGCGGCGGATCGTCCAGCGTGCGATCAAGTCGAGACGTTTGCCGCCGCAGTGCAGGGACAGCGCTGTTCGGGGGGTGACGCCGCCTGGCGCAGTTACACATGTGAACCGCTTGCAGCAGCGAACCAGCCGTACCCGCGTATCAGCTCGGCCCAAAGCGCAAGTGTGGTCACCCAGCTATCAAGGCCCCGCGCGAGCTAGCTCCTACCCGGATACGACGGCGGTGTGAACGGCTTAACGTCTCCTGCGCCTGCACCCACGCTTGACAAACTCATGCCCGGAATCCGCGAACAAAGAGCGCGCAGGGAGCCCTCCAGGTCGCGGGATTGAATCATCAGAACTGACAGACTCGCATCGAATGCCTCGGTCCCTTGGCGTGCGAACTCCTCCTCGCCAGGGGCGTTATTAAGCAAGTCGAAGGCTGCCGTACGCACGGCGTCCTCGTCGTCCACATCGACCAGGATGCGAACCGTTATCTCGTACTTCACGGGGCCTATCACCTCACGTTCGTCATGTTCGGATGAATGCTGTACGTGCCGAACGGGACCGGACTCACCCCCTCCCACGGCGGGTGACTCGGCCGTTCGACGTGTTGATCATGTTCCTGCGGAGACGTTGCTCCAAAAGATGCCCGTACCGGCCTCGGGCGACATGAGCTGCTCTGCGGCTCGCTGACCCCGCTGGCGGCGACTGTGCCGGGTCCAGCCCTTGCGGATGTACTCCCCCAAAGCGCGACGACCCCCCTCCCCGATGGTCGCCCAGTGTCGCAGCATGAGCTTTCGGCTGGCCTCGCCAGCCGCCCACACCGCCGCCCACAGTTCGTCGGGCATGCCATCGGGTCGATTCATCGCCCCTCTCTCATGCTGATGCACGCCGGAGGCCCGGCACCAGAGCACGTGACGGAGACTTGGCCTGGCATGCAGCAACCTCTCTATGTCGGGCTTAGGTCGGATCGGCGGCAAGGAGCTAGCCGGTTCTACGCCTTCAGATCGGGAGAAAGTCGCTCCAACTCGGCCAAACGTGATTCGTCTTGGTCTGGACGAAGAGCTCCAACTGATCATTCCGCAGCCATACGAACGAGTCATGCGCCCGCAGGGACCTGATGCGACTTGACCGGTGTGACGCCATGTAGTCCGCGTAAAGGGCACGGAGGTCGCCGGGCTTGCCGTCCCACCTCTCGCGTAACTCGTCGTCCGAGGCGAGCAGGCTGTCGAAATAAGCAGTGACTTCAGACAGCCGCCGCCGGTAGCGCGCGCCCCTGCGACGACGAGTGAGCGGAGGAGTGAGGTCGTGCTGTCCGCTATCACTCAACGAGTGCCCCGATCATATTCAAGGACCGAAGAAGTCGCTTTCCAGGCCCTTTCGGATCGCCACGAGCTTTCTATACACGTCCAACGCCTGCGCTCCGGCAAAACCGCGTGACATGCGTTGCAGGTAGTGCAGCACCTCTCGTAGGTCCTGCACCTCGTCAGGTGTCAGTGTCACCGACCCATCCGGTTGCCGCTGCACCATGGGGACAGTACGGGTGTCTCTAAGAGCGCTGCCTTGGCCCGTCTGGCGTCCAGAAGGAGGAACGGCCTCTTCGGGCCTCACGTCGGCCGCGTACCTTCCTTGCGGCAGCCATTCAACCCGCCAACAGCCAACGCTTGCACGCAGAGCGACCTTCAATTGGTCTTGCCCGCTTTCGTCGCGGACTCCCCCGTCGCGGCCCCGGCCGCTCCTGTCGGACGTGTTCTCATCTCGGCGCGCTCAGCGCTTTTGATCCGTGACCGGAAGTACAGTCCGACCACGATCGCGCCGCCAAGCCCACCCGCCACCGGCGATAAGCCCCGCGAATATGAGTGCTGGGCGAAGTTGGCGGCCAGCCACGTCGCCAGCCACACCAACGCGGCCACGCTCGCCCCTCTGTGCAGCCGCCTAGGACGCCACATGCCGTGCAGTAATTCCAGGTACTCGGCTGCTAGCTCGTGGACCGGACGACGCAGCCGGTCAGGGATGGGGCCATTGCGAGCCACGGCGCGACGAAGGACGTCGCTGTCTGCAACTGTCAGGCCGTGACGACGCGTTACATGCCAGAGCAGGTCATCGAACGTAGGAACCGGGGGCCGGTCGAGTGTGGTCGCCCGGCTCAGGCGGATAGCGCCAAAGCACAGCATGGCGATCCCGGCTACCGCGCCGAGCAGCACGATGAACGCCTCCACGAGGGTCCCCCATCGTCGCGCCGGTTGTGGCAATGATGAGGTTAACGGCCTCATGGCATCAACCGAACCCGCGTGTCAATATCTGATCGCCACCTGAACTCGCCTACACCCGTTTCACACCCGGCCCGACGTCATGAATGTGCGCCGTTGCCCGACTGTTGTGGGTGTGGGCCACAAATGTCCACGACCCCAATGAGGAGGATTCCGGTGGTCCGTCCGAAGGCTCGATGTGCCCTCTTGGCGCTGGCGTTGACTGTTCCGTTGCTGACCAGTGCCTGTGGCAGCTCGTCCAGCTCAGGCAACGGTGAAGCGAAAAAGACCGGCCCGCAGGTCGCGAAGGACGCCGGTGCCGCGTTAGGTGCGTCGAACGCCGTCCACATATCCGGGCAGGTCACTGAGTCGTCCACCAAGAAGCAGATCGGTGTGGACCTTCAAGTGCAGTCGGACGGCACAAGCGGCACCCTCACCTACTCGGGCCAGCCAGTCAGCCTTGTCGTGGTCGACGGGACCAGCTATGTCAAGGCTCCCGCCGCCTTCTACGAGAGCCAGGGCGCGAGCCCAGCGCAGGCTGCCAAGGTCGCGGACCGGTGGGTGAAGACCGCCAACAGCAAAGACTTCGACAACTTCACACTCGCCTCCCTGTCCAAGTCACTCGGCGAACCCAGCGATGGCTCAAAGATCAACGACAAGGTGACCACGGACACCATCAGCGGCCAAGACGTCGTAGTCGCATCGGAAAACGACGGGTCGAAGCTCTACGTCGCTGCCACTGGCAAGCCGGTGCCGCTACAGGTCACCAACTCCGCGCAAAGCAAGGACGGCGTAGGCACCCTGACCTTCACCGACTACGGCAAACACCAGACGATCAAGACGCCTGCCGACGCGATTGATGCCGGGGCCAGCGGAGCATGACCGTGCTCGATGCAGCTAGCTTCCGCGTCACCGGCCTCCCGGCTGTTCTCATCATCCTGGCTGTGCTCACCGTTCTGATCACCGGCATAGTCGTAATCATCCGAGCGGTCGGACGGAAGGCCAAAAACGTCGGTCAGGACTGACAGCGGCAGCCAGTCTGTTGACCTGAGCAGCGGGACTTGGTGGGGACGCGACGTCCTTTAGCCTGACAGCGGCGGCTCTCGGTGTAGTCCTACTGCTCATGCCTGCTGGCGAGCGAGTGAGCGCTTCCGGGTCGGGCATCGGCGCGGATCGAGCGGTCGGGCCGGGGGCCGTCCTCACGGCCCTCACCGTTTGGGCAAAACCAGCCCGTCCGGTGGTTGTGGCGACGTGGATCGGTCAGTTGTTCGGCAGGAGGCGAGGCAGCACCGACTGCCCGAAACGGGGGGCAACCAAATGCACCGGCGTAGCGTCATACCTACCATGAGGCTCGTCAAATCGATCCTGTTTCTGGCGACAGCGGTCGCCGCCGTGAGCGCCTGTTCCCCGCCGCCGGTTTCACCACCGCCGCTGAGTGACGCACCTGTGACCGCAGCAGCGCCATCAAGCGGAAGCGGGACGCTCACAGCCACTCCTGCGTCCACGCCGCTCGTACTGCTCGCACGGCTCCACGCCGCCGGTGTCGCATGCAACTATGTGTCTACGGCCTACGAATACGCGCCAGGCTTCTCCCAAGTTCACTGCGGCACCGACGCATCAAACACGCCAGCGCCCGGTCTACGCGAACTCGTCGGGCTACGGGTCTACGAAACCGCGACCGCGAAGACCCGGGACCTCGCGTCCAATAAGTCCAACGACGTAGCGGTCCTAGTCGGCCCTAACTGGGCTGTATTGCCGGATACGGACTTTCCACTCTCTGTGCTGCGCAACGCCCTCGGAGGAGAAGTCACCAGATAGCGAGGGTGAACTTCGCAGTTGATCATGCTGTCGAGGCCGTAATTAGCGAGACGTTCACGCCGGATGCCCCCGTCCGGTGTATGGGTCAGTGGCGACGTTCTGGCATTACCGGCGGCGGTACACCACGATTCCGACAGTGATCAGCACGGCCATGATGATCGCAAAGATGAGCCAGCCGACCGGGCTGAGCGCGTGCAGCTGCCCGGCCTCGACCATGGTCACTTGTAGAACCTCTTCAGGATGACGGCGACCAGGATCGCCAAGACGAAGACGGCGACCACGATGAACAGCACCGGGTTGTGGCTGCCACCGTTAGAACTGCTTAGACCCTCGATGATCACCATCACGAACTACCCGCCCGGGATGTGATCTTGGTTGGTTCGATGTGTCTGATGATCAACCCAGTTACGCCCTCGTTTGCTCTTTGGCTGCCGTGGTTCAGCTGCCAGACCTCCGCAGTCCCGCAGCCAGCGTCCTGATCGCCGCCGCCTTCCCCTCTAGCCGAGCGTCTTCTTCGGCCTTCGCCTGGGCCTTCGCTGCTCGTTCGTCCGCCGACGTCGAGTGCTGCGCTCGCCATGCCCCCAGACCCGTGTTCATGCGCGCTCGGAGGTGGCCTGCTCGGTCGACAGCACGCAGGTGCTCGGGTCGCACGCACGTCGGAACATCGCAGCCACGAAGTACCAGCTCGTCTTCGCGGAGCGGACCCACCCACCAGGCGTAGGCCAGGTGATGGGTCTGCCAGAGCTTGCCGTCAATCAGAAGCGGTGGGGTGCCTCGTTGTTGCTTGCTCCCGATCGTCCAATGTTCGCCCCTGACCACGCGCCTATCGAAGTAGGCGCGTGACTCGGGCGTATCGGGGATGGGCCGGACCAGGGTTTCGTCGGAGCGCGCTGGTGTTGCACGAGGAACGAGCCGCGCTGATCGAGATGCGACATGAGCTCGTCGCGAGTTCTCCGCCCAGGTCACCGGTTCCAGGTGCGTCCGGTCGGGTCGGACACAAGCCTTATTGCCGCATACGTGATCGAGGCAAATGTCATCGGGCAACGGGAAGTACGCCCAAGCCCATGAAAGTCGATGCGCGGTCCAATCACGCTTGCCGTCGAAGAATCGGCCGTACCCGCGATGGATGCGTCCGGTCCAGAGCCAGCAATCCTCCGCGACGTCGACCTTTTCCCAGAATTTTTCTTTCGTATTCATTGTCCAACCTCCACCGCTTATGCGGTAGTCGGACTGCAAGAAACAGGAAACGAAACTCTTGACCTAAGTCGGAATGAAGATCGTATCGCATGCGCTGCACCGGAAGAGAGCCGGAGCGTATCCGGGACAAGTAAGAACAGGTTGCACGATGAATACTGAACACCGACCGCATCAAAGCCTTCCGACCTTCATCATGCGTCTCCTTCACGAGGGGCATGACGAGCCCCACCGAGCGCTTTATGCCATTTGCAAGTCCTGCGTCATTAACGGTTGGAGCGAGCCCGAGGCGTTCGCTCTGCTCATCAACTCGATGCACGTAGGTGGCAAGACCGTTCAGGACTCGAAGAACCCCCTGTCCGGCCATCGCCGCTTCACCCGAGCCTGGGACAAGGCCGCAAAGTCAGTTCAGTCACGGGTGCGGCCGACGAAGCCCGACGCATTCACTGTCTTCGCCGACCTCTCGGCCATCGCACTCGCCGCCGATGCTGTCTGCTGGCCTGGCCGGAGTGGTCCCACCGATCGGCTGGTGCTCGATGGACTCCTCGCCCGAGCCTGGGCCTGCGTACGTACTGACGGCATCCGGCTCGGAGTTCGTCAGCTCGCAGACCAGATTGGCGTGTCCAAGACGCAGGCTGCGAACGCTTTAGCCCGGCTCGTTGCAGGTCCCTTCGTCACGCGTGAGCGGCTGGATCAGGGTTACCAATACGCCTTGCAGCTGCCCAGCACAGACAGCTCCGGGGAGGTTCCGACCGGCCTGCTGCGCTTGTCGCTGCGAGGCTCGTTGTGCGCTCCTGGGACACAGGGGAACCTAGAACGGGGGGGGTTCTACTTGTCCCAGCAGCGCACGAGTCGCATCGGCCCTGGGCGCACACGACGTTTGGCGTATCCCCGGGCTGTCCGGCAACCCGCGACGGCTGTTCGCCGCCGTCGAGGCTGCTCCGGGCATCTCCACCGTTCAGCTCATCACCTTTATGCAAGTGCACCGCACCACGGTCGCCCGCTGCCTTGATCGCCTGCACTCGGCCGGGTTGATCGAAGAGCGAGACGGCTGGCACCGCACCGACCTCAGCCTGGACGAGGTCGCCGACATGCTCGGAGCCACGGGGACGATGGACCGGCAGCGGGCACGCCACCGCCAGGAACGATGGAGCTACGAACACTTCCAACGGATCAAGCAGCAAGCCGCGTACGACGCCTGGCACCGGGAGCAGGAGATGACCTGGGTAGCCGAAGCGCTGCCCGAGCTCCTCGCTGCGCTGATCAGATCGGACGCCGATCCGACAGTCATCCAACGAACGCAGTGGCTGATCGGCCATCCTGACCAGGTCACCCCGTACCTCGCCGGACGCGACGTCGGACTGTCTCGCCTTGACCTAGCGGCAGGCACGTGGGCCAGCGGGCCGTCTACGCCAGCGCGACGAAGGCCATCGCAGTCTGAACGCGCTCGACCCTGAATTGAGCGCATGCGTCCAACGGTCAACGGTCAACGGTCAACGCAGCCACCACAGCCCGGTCGGCCCCGCGGACAGCGCCACGATGGCGGTCACCGTTACCCGGACCGCATCACCTCGAAAGCAGACTAGCGTCGTGACTGCCATCCTGCGCTGGTCCGCACCTCTGATCGTCCCGGCTGGGAACGAGTGGGTCCCCACGGTCGAGCTGGTCAACCTCGGTGATGAGCCAGTCGAGGTACGCGGCGGACAAATGGCGCAAGGTCGTCTGCTGCACCCGGATGAGACCCCGGTAACAAGCCGACAGGAGCAGCCCTACCCCATGCCCGCCATATTGCGGGTGCTTCAGCTGAAGCCCGGAGAAGATCGCTACCTGCCTACCGGGCTTTCCCTGACCGCCGACGAGCGGGCAGCACTGCCACCCGGCAACTACCGCCTGGTCGACGTGGCGTGGGGCGAACTGACCGCGCCGGACATTGAACTGCGCGTCGCTGACTGATCCAGCAGCCGTGAGCGCCGCGTAGCGGTCACCGGACGGGTGCCCAGCAAGAGGTGGTCATAATGTTGTTCCGCTGGTTCCTGCGACCGGAGCGTGTGCATTGATCCGACTCAAACGTGCAGTGTTGTCGGCCAGGCTGAGATTGCATGGAAACGCTATGGCCGTGCCCGCCTTGCTTCTCGGACGACTCCTCGGCGTCAATGCCCCACAGTGGCTGCTCCGGCCAGCCACCGCGTTGACGCGCGCGACGAACGCCTATTTTGGTAAGGCGCTGCGCGGGCGTTCGTATTCGAACACGGAGGTTTTCACACGTTCGGTTCTCGCGTCGATCGAAACAGAGCTTCCCGAGGGCGTCACCGCCTCCGCCCACGGCATCGGCTTCACACTGCGAAGCGAGAATCCCCGGTTCTCCTCATCCTTGGGACTCACCGGCGCTTTGGACCTGCCACAAGCCCGCCCGAGCGATGCGGTGCGCGAACTGCACGCGCTTGTCCGACAGGTACACCAGATGCGACGGAGGATGCCCCGGCAAACGGCACATTGGCAGTGGCCTCCGCACCCGCCAGCTCGATTTCGGCCGACCTTGGCTGGCAACGTCATTGAAGTCGTGTGGCGTAACCCCGATGGGTCTGAGGTCCTTCGGCTGCCGCGTGTCATCCTGGACCAGTTCACATGACCATCCGGCATCGCCCGGCTACACGATCATGGCCGATACGGCTCGCTGGACGTCTACCTGGACGAACGAAGAGTCGCTCACCTTGGCAAAGGTGCAGCA
The DNA here is from genome assembly GCA_965199805.1 of Frankiaceae bacterium. Taxonomy (GTDB): domain Bacteria; phylum Actinomycetota; class Actinomycetes; order Frankiales; family Frankiaceae; genus DATAZK01. The sequence continues at coordinate 1,060,243 of CBDATO010000003.1, forward strand.
GTCAGCGTCAACGGCACCGGCAGACCGCAAGGGCTGCACGTCCGGCTCGGGTGAAAGCTCACCGCTCGTCATCACCGATCCGGGACCTGATCGGACCATCGGCGTCATCGTGACTTACGTACGGTTCCGGGGTTTCCTCAAACCGACAAGTTCGCTATCTGCCCAACTAGTCGACTGATTCGCCATTGAGTAGTTAGGGCAAGCAATCCACGCCGCGCCAGACAGGCACTCGGTCAGGCGGACGTGGGTGGGTCAGCTCAGCAGCAGAAGCCCGGTCGCCCCGGCAGACAGCGCGGCGATGGCAACCGCCGCAGCCGCTCGTCGGCGTCGACCAGAGACGGTCGGCAATCCCGCCCGAAGCAGCCACCCAGCCCAGAACAGGCCCAGCGGAGTGATGATCAGCTCCTGCGGACTGCCAGGCGCGGATGACCCCAGCCCCGCTCCGATCAGCACCGCGACGACCGCCAGAGCGAGACGGTTGACCGTGCCCGGTGTGGGTTTCAGGAGAGCGTTGACCGCTCCACCAAAGATCATCAGCAGCACAAACGCCAGCAACGGCGACAGCAGAAGGCCCCCGAGCGCCTGCATCCCGAGCCGAATCCACCCGCCGACGAAGAAGGACCCCGCCAAAGTGGCGGCACCAGCCAGCAGCACGCAGCCGAGGCCGACGTCGGAGCCGCGTCCGTCCGAGGTGATCTGCACCCCGCCGACTGTCCGGTCCACAAACACATACTCACGTGCATCGCGGGCGAGCGGATCAGAATAGGCTCGTACCTGACCGTTCCGCGTCGCGCTACGAGCTGGCCGGGTTCTCGCCCATGAACTTTGCGACGGCTCGATCGGCGTCGCGCAAGCGACGCTCTGCGATCTGGGCCGCGCTGTACGTCATTCGGGGGGCCTCGTCGGAGGCGTCAACGACCAACAGCCTCCCGTGGGGGCTGCGCAGATTCAGCGATACCAGGATGGCTTCGATCGTGTAGCTGCCCACTGCCGGGGCTTCGTCATGGCCGAACGTGACCGGTAGTTCCGTTGATTCGCCAGGTGCCGATAGTGACACTCCGTTGAAGGCTTGCGGGCTCGACGCGTACCAAAAAGAGCAGTTGGCAGGACTTTGTCCGGCGTCGTCAAGCAAATGCCCGTGGACGAACGCATGGTCCTCGGGGTCAGGCGTCCACTCCGAATCGGAGGTGTTGGTCAAGGTGACGGTGACAGCGTCCAACTCCGAGCGTGCAACGCGCAGCGGCTCGGTCCAGCTCAACGCATGACCCTGTCGAGGTAGCTCCTGCGTCGGACGCAGCCGGTACGTCGACAGATCACCCATGAACGTGGGAGGACCCTCGGTAGTCGACCAGACGAGCGCCGTTGCCCACCCAGCGTCGACCGGTGCAGCAAAGAGCTGACGTCCTTGCGAGGGATGACCCACGTCGCGAACGGTGACCTCACGCCAGCCCGTGTCAGGCAGCTCGGCTCTAAGCCAGTCCGGCACCGGCTCGGCGAACTCGCTGGGAAACACCTCCGCCCACGGCTGACCTGCCGACACGAAGTCCACAGCAAGCACCTCGTAGTTTCCAAGGCTGCGCCAGTCGGTCGAGTCGCCTGCGTCGGTCACCGGGTCAGGATGCAGCATCGGACGGTCTACGTCTCTGACCAGTGCCTTCTGATGAGCGCCACCATCCGGCAGTCGAGCAGTGGCAGGACACCTAACGCCGCCACGCGATAGCCACCCGAGGACGCCGTACAGTCCAAGGGACAAACGGAGGTGTCTCATGGGCTCGGTCGCATTCAACCTTCCGTTAGCGATAGCGCTTTTGTCACTGTTCGCCGCTGCCTTCACCTGGGCTGCATTTCGACGTCTCCGCAAGCGGCGCGAACTCGCCGCGCTGATGGCCCGGCCACTTGACCGCCGTGAGGCCGTCCCAGCAGATGAGGCTCAGCGCCCGGCGATTGTCGTGAAGCACCAGGCGTTCGTATACCCGACGAACATTGACGTCGCGAGCTCAGCGCCCATCGGGGAAGAGGACACCCTTGTCGGTCGCCTGAAGTACCGGGTCAGGCACCCGCTCGCCGACAAGTCTCCGAGTACTCGCTCAAACGTTGCGCCTCGGGCGGCGGACGGAAGCAGACCTACCGTGTTTCCGGGTAACTACCACGGGTGAATAGACCGCTCTGTACCGCGTCTGTACCGCGCCACTTGTAGGCGACGATCCGGTGTCGGTTTGCATCCGATCAGTACGGCAGCTCCTCCGGCCGCACGTTCCGGTAGTCCGGCTCGGGCTGCACTGCGAACTGCACCGCATTGATCGTTTCTCGACCCTCAACGAGCGCCTTGGCGATCCTATGCATGCCGTCCATAACCCGACCGTCCGCTGCGAGGATGATCGGAAACGCCAGATCAGCTGCCTGCATCAGCGCGGCGTGATCAACGACGGCCCGGACGGTCGGCCGCTGCCCGTCCTTGAACCAGTATTCGCTGTCCAGCTCGGCAATCTCGTCTATTCGGACGGCACGCACCGGGAGGTCCCGGCTCAGCTCGATCAGCCGGTCGACGTCCCAGGCATCGAGTCCCAGCGCACCAGGCCAGAAGCTGTACTGCTGGCGCATCCGATCGTCCTGTCATGTCTCGGCGTGCCCGCTCGGCAACGCCCCGTATGCGCCGATTGCCAGAACACCGGTCACCTGAAGAAGCTGATCGACAGGCCCCACGACGGGTTCAGCCTCGGCGATCATCTCGGCCTGGTCCTGGCGGTTCTGAACAGCCAGAATGGTCGACATATCGACCGTCAGCGAACGGCCCAGTTCGTGGCCCATTGGAAGGTCGGCCCACACGGCAGACGTCGCGTCGCCGATGCGCAGGTAAGTCCCAATTCGGTCCATGATCCGCACCTGCACGACGGCTTCGCGTCCCCGGCGCAGCGCGCCTAGCGGCTCAGGCTCCCAAGTCGAGGCCGTCGTCGGCCTATGCTCGCGTGACCAATCGACCGGCCACGCCTGAGAGTACGGGCTTATCCCATCCCCCGACCGCCAGCCGTCCTGCCCGGGGTATTGGCGCTCCTTGTCGCGGAGCGCCCGCTGCTCTAGTTGATAGAGCGCGCGTCCGCGTTCCTGCCAATCCGGCTTGGAGTAGTCGACGGACAAGTCACCACGCTCCCAGACGTCGGCTGCCGCAGCGACGAGCCCAGTCAGGCTCGACGCTTTTACGGGGTAGTCCTGGTTTCCGTACGAAAGGTCGATAACGGCAGCGCGCTCCACCGCGTGGGGATGTGCGACAACCGCGTGGAATGCGTGTCCGTCCGAACCGATGACCACCCAGGACGGACACCAAGGAAGAAGGTCGTCGTCGCTCTCGGTGAAAGCGCGTCGAGACGCCGTCTCCGCCAGAATGTCCCGGCAGCTGAGCAGTGGCGGATTGCCGAGCAGCGTGTACTCCTCCGTGAGTTCGCCGTCCATAGCCCGCAAGAGGTCCAGCAACTCACCCGGGAGATGGAGCGGAGCGAAGCCCTGCTGCAAGCGCGTCAAGCTCTCTTCGTCCGCACCCGCCCGACAGGCCCACTCGGGCAAAGCCTGCCGCAACGCGCTCTGGTAGCGGTGGAGCTCGTAGGAGGTTTCGGAAGCGGTCACGGTCAGAGGCTAAGCGGCTGGCAGCGGAGCGCGTTCCGGCCTCGCTACACGGAAAGTTGTCCCAATCTCAACGTCGTCCACCGCAACGCACATCAAAGTAGACACGACATAGTGCAGTCCCGGCAAACTCGGACCGTCATGCGACGGTTCGATATTCAGCGACGACCTCGATGAGCCCAACGAGGTTGTCGTTGAGTTCTCAACGTCCTCGGCCGGAATCCAGTACTCCATGACGTCCCGCCCGCCGATCTGGTGCGTCTCGTACTGGCCGAGGAAGGCGGTACGGACCTGGAAGCGCGTCACATAGCCAACGCCGCTGGCTGGTACGTTCCACTCCCTAGCGATCTTGGTGGCGTACCACTCGTTCAAGACCGGGTAGAAGATCGGCTGCTCGGTCAGGCGAGGTCGCCACCGCGACCAGCCGGACTGCTCGACCAACGCCAGCTCTTCGGGGCCGGTCGGTCGCCAAAGCACGGTGAACTCGGACACGCTACGAGTGTCGACGCCGATTCCCGGCGAGCCACTTGGCAGAGCCCGCCAATCCCGGTTCCACTAGCTCGGGTTACCTGTGACCCCGACCAGCGCTTTCATCTCGTTAGCGTGCGTTCTAGGTGCGAAGGATGGCCGATTGGCCGAGTATCCTGATGAACGTGTCGGCTCCGTCACGGTCACAAATATGGGTAAGCATGTCGTACATCGACCAGCGAATGCGCACCGCCCGGCGCGCAGCAGCAGACCGGCCTGCCGATCAAAAGGCGCTCATCCTGCCCTTCCGTTCGCGCCGCTCGTCGTGGGCGCATCCAAGATAGGCGTGGCACAGGTGTCTCCCTCGGGCAGAATCACCTCTCGATCACGCTTGCCGTTGAGTACGCCGCTCCAACGCCGCTGTGGATCGGGGGCGGCAATCTTGCAGACCTGACGCCGCTGTGCCTGCCACCCGAACTCGCGGCCGACCTGATGGCCTGGCAGCAGCACTTCAAAGATCATTTTCCGTTCCGGCTAGGGCCGAAATGGGACTGCCGACAGTCGGCGGAGTGGCATTCCGCTGAAGGTCCTCGGCTCTACGAACGGCTACACCGAGCACTCCCAGACGCAGAACTCACCCTGGAAATGTGGGTGCCAGGATACGAGGGATAGTAACGACGAGCGCTAGCAGATGAGCCCCAGGCGTCTCTGCCACTGCGTCGGCGATCAAGGTCGGGTGGGTCCTAGGAGCCACGTGGTGACTGGACAGTTCCGTACACGGTCAGCCTCGCCCGCGCCGAGCCTGAGCCGAAGCGACTAAGGCCAAGGACGAGCGTTGCCCGGCTGCGGGCACTCAGTAGGCGCGTTCAAGCCCCCGTTGCGACGGGTATCGCCGTCCGCGTGAGTACGCGTCGTCTGATTCGGCCGATGAAGCTCAGGGATTGGGCAGCTCTTGTGTTGCTCGTGGCGCTCGCCATCACCGGGTACGTCCTTCGGTACGACGGCTACGCGGGGGCGGGCCAGTGGCTGCTGAGCAGCATCCCCTTCATTGCCCTGGGCTTCGTCCTGTGGCGTCGGGCACGGGAGGAAGCTCAACGACTGACGCCGGTTCAGACTGCTGCCACTTCAACATTCGACCCGTGGAAAGGCCCTTCGCGTTGACGCGCTATCAGGTGCCGGGCCGTCCGCTTCACTCACGAGCATGAGCACGGTCGTCGGCGGAGTTCTGCTCGCTCTATTCGGCGTGTTCTTCGCATTGGCCGCGCCCATCGTCTACCCCGTGGCCCGCGAGAACGGCACCCGAAAGTACGGTCAGCGGCCGATTGATCCGTCCCTCGCCAGCGAAAAGCTGATGCCGTGGCTGTTTCGTGTCGCCGGGGTGGCCTTGTGCGGTGCGGGGATCGCCTTCGCCGTCACGGGCTGAGCGCCGAGCGGTTATGAGGGGAAACGAAATGGCAAATCTTCTCCCCGATCGACTGCTCAGGCGGCTGGCCCACCTGCTCTGGAAGCTGATCGAAAAAGCAGACGACTCACCGATGCCGCTGGTCCGCGCGTTTCGCGAAGGTTGGCGCGAAGGTGGCGACGTTCGCCCGTCTAGCGGTGAAGCCCGAGAGTGCTGGCCCAGCGCTGCGAGCGACTCTTCACGTAGTTGCGCCGCAGCGCGGGAGCTCCAACGACGTTAGGCCGACCCAGAAACAGGGGACCTGCCTACGCTGAGCGCGAGCGGAAGCACGCCGCCCGACTCGCGAGCTAGGACGGGTGACACGTGATCACGGGTACGACCTTTGCAGAGATGCGCAGAATGGGACGGGAGAGCCCCCGTCAGGCAGCCGCCACCATCGCGGTCTGCTCTGCCATCGTCGGCTTCGTAGCGGGACTGGGCGGTGCCATGCCTGGCTCGCTGTTGCGTGGATTAGTGCTGGGGGGCGTCGGGTTGGCAGGCGGCACGGTGCTCGCGGTCGTCTTCCTGAAGCGTGTGAAGCAAACTGACAACGACGTTGTAGACGCCCCGGACCGTCCGTCAGGCACACACTCGGATAGCTAGCTGGGTTGACGGCGGCCAATCGGAAGCCACCCCGGAGCCCCACGTGCGGCAACGGGCGGCATCAACTTGGCTGCTCCCAAAGCTCAGTCGACCAGCTGATAGGCCGGTGTGAAGCCATGTCCGTTCCAGTCCCGGGAGTACAGGTCGATGCTGCTCGGACAGCACAGCGGTGCACCCGGACCGAACGTCGCCACCCATGTCGAGAACTTGTGCGTCAGGGTGTTGATAAAGGGCTTCTGGGGGCCGCCTACGACGACGAAGTCGTTGCCGCCACCCGGTGCAACTAGACGTGCCAGCGGCTTTGCGTCGCGGGTGAATACCTGCACTTCGGACCCGCTCTGGTTTCCGCCCTGAGCATCGGTGCATCCGAGTACGACGGCCGCATCCGCGATGCGATCCCCCGTGAAGTCGCCGCGATACACGCCAAAGACCTGAACCCTGGTCCGCCCGTTGACGCCTACACCGTTGTGCAGCTGGACAGTGACGGGCGCTCCGGCGCATGCCGAACTGACCGCATACGACTTGTTGGACCAGTTGATCTGTGACACGTCACAGCTAGACACGGATACCGCAGCAGCCGCAGCAGCCGACAAGACGGCGGCGATCTCACGAAGTCGCACAAAAATCTCCCTAACAGTCGCTGCGCAGTCGTAGTCGTGCAGTCGTTGTCCTCATCGGTCGGGGTGATGGCACATACTGTGCCGCAGACGCACACATCCGCGAGCCGATTTCTGTCCCGAACACGAGATATTCTTTGCGCCGAAGAAATGTACGCAGCGTTCCTTCAATCGGCCCACGCGAGCGTGGCTTGCAGCTCCACCCATGACCTAAAGGCCCTTCAGCTTGACGTCGTTACCGAATCAGAGCGCTGAGTGATTAGGCGTCCGGCGGACTCGGTTGTTGCCGATGCTCAGTCCACTGCGTGCCATCCCACCAACGCTTCTTCGCCGCGTCCTCGGGATCGTCGTACCAACCGGGAGGAGGCCCGGCGGGCTGAGGCGGCGGAACAGGCTGCTGGTATACGGGCTGCGGCTGGTAAACGGGCTGCGGCTGCACGACCACCTGCTGGGGCTGCTGGAAGCCGCCCTGCACACCGATCGCTGAATGAGCCGACTGCGGGTGACTGCACACGCCGCATTTGCGCCGCATCCCTGAGGCCACGAGCGACATGCCGAGGGTTGACACGTGCATTGTTCCTCGGCCCAGAGCGGACGCACCGGCACCGGCAGCGCTACGGCCGCATTTCTCGCAGTTCGGACAAGCTCCCATGTACCGGACATTAACCCGGAGATTTCACGGGTTATCGGCCTGACCGGGTGTTGATCAACAGAAAGGTGCCCCTGACCAGCGAGGATTCGACTTGTCTAAGGTCCGAATCGCGTTGATGCAGGAGCACCCTTCTGGTGAGCGATCGTAGCGGGTTCTATCCGTCTGTCCGGGTCGACGCGGCGGGCCGTCAGCTGGTGTCGCACGCCGGTGGGGTGCTGCTGGCCGAGACCATCAGGGCAGCCGGCCTGGACCGGGAACTGTCGGCCGCGCTCAGTCGGTGGCGGCGGCCGCAGGCCCGCCACGACCCGGCCAAGGTGCTGTGCGATCTGGCGGTGACGCTCGCGCTCGGCGGTGACTGCTTGGCTGACATCGCGACGGTCCGGGCCTCGCCGGATGTGTTCGGCCCGGTGGCCTCGGATGCCACGGTGTCGCGCACCATGACGGCGTTGGCTGCCGACTGCGACCGGGTGCTGGCGGCGATCGGCAAGGCCCGTGCCGAGGTCCGGCGCCGGGTCTGGCAAGCCGCCGGCAGCAATGCGCCGAACACCGACGGCACGGTCATCGTCGATCTGGACGCCACCTTGGTCACTGCGCATTCGGACAAGGAAGGTGCGACGCCGACGTTCAAGATGGGGTTCGGGCATCACCCGCTGCTCGGTTTCGTCGATCACGGCGAAGACGGCACCGGCGAGATGGTCGCCGCCCTGCTGCGCGAGGGACGGGCCGGGTCGAACACCGCCGCCGACCACATCAACGTGGTGCGTCAGGCGCTGGCCCAGTTGCCGGGCGTCCGCCGCGGCCGGCCCGGCCGCAAAGTCCTGATCCGAGCGGACGGCGGCGGCGGCACGCATGCCTTCCTGGGCTGGCTGTCGGCCCGTGGCCTGGCCTTTTCTGTCGGCTGGACGCTCGCAGCTGGTGCTGAGCAGCTCATCCGCCGCCTGCCCGCGGCAGCGTGGACACCGGCCTACGACTCGGCTGGTGGGGTGCGGGACGGGGCGTTCGTCGCCGAACTGACCGGCCTGCTCAACCTGACGGGCTGGCCGAAAGGGATGCGGGTCATCGTGCGTTCCGAACGGCCCCACCCCGGAGCGCAACTGCGCATAACGGACGTGGACGGCAACCGCATCACCGCCTTCGCGACCAACACCAAGACTGGGCAGCTCGCCGACCTCGAACTCCGCCACCGGCGGCGGGCCCGCTGCGAGGACCGGATCCGCCAGTCAAAGGACTGCGGGCTGCGCAACCTGCCGCTCCAAGGCATGGTCCAGAACCGGATCTGGCTCGCCATCGTTGGCCTGGCCGTCGACCTGATCGCCTGGACCCAAATGCTCGCCTTCGCCGGGCATGAGGCCCGCCGCTGGGAACACAAGCGGCTACGGCACCGGCTGTTCTCGGCCGCCGGCCGCGTCTCCCGGCATGCCCGCCGCACCGTGCTGCACCTACCGGCGGGCCACCGGTGGAGCCGGCTGATCCAGAGCGGGTTGACCCGCATCGCCGCCGCCGCCCCCGGCTGACCGGCGACCTGCCCCCGCTTCACGACCCGAAAGACCACCGCAGGAACGGCGACACCCGGACGCTCCGGGCAAACCGTCATGCCCGGAATCGAAAAGTTGCCGCGGAACGCCACGACGCTCGCCCAACCAGATCACTCAGCCGAGGCGTGCAACATCCGGGTTAACACCGCTAGCGAGCTCGGTATGACTAAAGCACCTCGGCCGATACCCGGCCTCTAGTGCTCACCTGCGTGCCCTGACTTGGCACCACGCGCGCACGGTCGCTGGGTCTTCGCGCCCGGGGCAGTGTCCATGGCGTTACGGCGACCCAACGCCTGCGCACGTCGTCCGGCTCCGATGTACGGAGCGAGCGCTTTCCCGAGCTCGGTCGCCTGTTGCTCGGTCAGGTCTAGTTGGACGTCTGACCGTGTATGCCGAAGGTCATCGCCTCGTCGGCTTCCTTGCCGTCGACGTCCGAGCTGATCTGGACAACTGTTCTGCGCGCCATCTGGCAAATATTTGGCCCCCGCTGAACAGGCACCTGCGACACGTGAGATTAGGCTTGCACCGTGGATATTGGGGTCGGCCTCGGAATTGGGCTCTTCATCGGTCTACCGGGCCTGCTCATCGGCACCGCAGTCGCCGCCGTCGTGAGCAAACGCCGCGCACGACGGGATGGCACCCCTCCGCTGCTGGCACCGCCATCCGCCTGTGTTTCGTCATTTGATCCATGGGCGCGACGAAGCTGACCCCCGCGCCGGTCAGCCCGCTGCACACGCCCGGGACTCAGCAGAGAACGCCCTCGCCGGTCCCAATGCCCACCGAGGCGAACCGAACGGTGTCGGGCGAGTAGGGCGTCGTCGCGCCGTCTTCCAGCCCCGTGCGCACGCTGCTGTACAAAAACGCGTTGTCCTTGCCATCCACCTTCCAGTCGGGGCTGAGCGCCGTGAGCGCCGAGTCCGAGATGGCAGAGGTGTACGTGACCGCGTCGCAGCCGCCGTCCGGGTGGCTGGACTCGTCCTGGTTTCCGGCCACGACCTGGCTGGCCTTCGCTGCATCCGAGGGCAGCAGCTGCTGGACGACCGCCAGCGCCGCCTCCTGCGTCGCCGGAGCGACGAAGTACACGTTGAACGTGACGATGTGGCCGTGCCAGGTCGTGTCGCTGTAGTCGCCGCAGACCAGAGCGCCATCAACCGTCCACGCAGCGCGGTGTCCGAGCGGATACTGCTCATCCTCTGCCGCTACGCACTGAGCAATATCCGCTGGCTGGAAGTGCGTCGAAATGGTCGCCGGATCGGCGAGCAAAGCGGTCACGCCCTGTACCGCCAGCGGTCCTTGGGACGGCGCAGGGGTGATCGTTTCGACCGGGCTTGGCGCTTCGCTCGGTTCGTCGGTCGCTGGGGTGAACGAGTTGATCGCCGTAACGGGGTCGTCGGTCGGCTGCATGCCATTGGACTGGCCGGTGCTGCTGCCGCATCCGGCCACCGCACCGACGACCGCAATAGCGGCCAAAAGCTTCTTCACTCATCCCCGAATCGTTGATCTGTGCGCATTAGTCATATCCGAGCTGTCTGCTCTCGACGGCGCGAACACCCGAACCTCACAAAGTCGGGCGGCGGGTTCTTCGGTAGCAGGAGCTCAGTGGAGGGAGCCGCCGACCTTGTCAGCGACCGACTTCGCCGTCGCCTGGTGGGGGGCCTCGATGACGACGTTGCCGACGTACGCCAGGGGACCGACCAAGCCCGTGTCGGCCACGGCCTTCAGCGCGTCATTGCGGGTCTTGGTGTCGGCGAACAACCCCCGCCGTGGAGCTTCGCGCAGTGGTCACCCGGTCGTTGGTCATCCCCCACTGCGGTTGCTGCCGCCGCACGGAACTAGGCCCACCACCGGCGGCGAACAGAACGATCTTGCAAACTCTGAGTCCACTTCACGATCGGCAGCTACGCCAGCCCCCGGCTGGGCCCCTGAGATTGCGGCCCGGGGTTAACTGCACTCGTTTCCATGGAGCCAAACATGCAGGTGGCTAGTGCCTAAACAGGCGGGGCTGCGGGCGACCTGCACCTTTGATCAGCAGGTACGGGATGCCCCACACCACGCACATGGCGGTGAACAGCACCGCACCCCGGCGGGTCATGCGTGTGCCTCCACCGGCCGCTGCTCCATCCGCCGCTCGACTCCCCCGGCCCGCGGGGCAAGATGAATGCACGTTTTGCATTTCCCGCGGGTGCTCCGTCGCCAGGGGTCCCGCCCGGCTCGAGGACACTATGACGACCGCAGCACCCGCACCCACGTTCAACCTCGCCGACCTCTTCGAGATGGTCGCCGCAGCCGTGCCCGACCGCATCGCCATGGTGATCGGCGACCGGCGCGTGACCTACCGCGAGCTGGACGAACGCTCCAACCGCTTCGCCCGCCACCTGCTCGACCTCGGGGTCCAGCCGGGTGACACGGTCGGCATCGACGCCTACAACCGCGTCGAGTGGATCGAGGCCGCCTTCGGGGCGTACAAGGCCCGCGCGGTCGCGATCAACCTGAATTACCGGTACGTCGGTGACGAGCTGAAGTACGTCCTCGACGACGCCGACGTCAGCGTGCTGGTCTTCGAGCGCAGCCTCGCCCCCGTCATCGACGCCGTCCGCGGCGACCTGCCGCAGCTGCGGGAGCTGATCGTGCTCGAGGACGGCAGCGACGAGCAGACCGACGCCCTGCGCTGGGAGGACGTGCTGGCGGCCACGTCACCGGAGCGCCTGCCGATCCAGCGCTCCGCGGACGACATCTACCTGCTCTACACGGGCGGCACCACCGGCATGCCGAAGGGCGTCCTGTGGCGCCACGAGGACGTCTTCCACGCCGCGCTCGGCGGCGGCGGCAGCTTCACCGGCCAGCCGATCGAGGCGCCGGAGGAGATCACGAGCCGGATCGTGCCCGAGGAGCGGGTCATGACCAGCATGATCAACGCGCCGATCATGCACGGCGCGGCGCAGTGGAACGTCTTCATCATGCTGTTCAGCGGCAACCGGGTCGTCTTCAACGACTCCCACTCGTTCGACCCGCACCACGTCTGGCGGCTCATCGAGCGCGAGCGGGCCAACTCGATCATGGTCGTCGGCGACGCCATCGCCCGGCCGCTCGCGGATGCGCTCGCCGAGCCGGGCGTCAGCTACGACCTGTCCTGCGTCGTGGCGATCGGCTCCGGCGGTGCGGTCTTCTCCGCCGCCGTACGCGAGCAGCTGCAGCAGCACCTGCCGCAGATCGTCACCCGCGACAGCATCGGCGGCAGCGAGATCGGCGCCGGCGGCATGGGTGCCGGCAGCGGCGAGCGGCGCTTCGCCGTGAGCAACGAGATGGCCGTGCTCCGCGACGACCTCACCCGCATCCCCGCCGGCAGCGACGAGGTCGGCAAGCTCGCCCGCACCGGCCACATCCCGCTCGGCTACCGCAAGGACCCGGAGAAGACGGCGGCGACCTACCCCACCGACGCCGAGGGTGTGCGCTGGTCGGTGCCGGGCGACAACGCGCGCCACGAGGCGGACGGCACGATCACCCTGCTCGGCCGCGGCTCGTCGTCGATCAACACCGGCGGCGAGAAGGTCTACCCGGAGGAGGTCGAGGCGGCGCTGAAGAGCCACCCCGACGTCTTCGACGTGCTCGTGGTCGGCCTGCCCGACGAGCGCTTCGGGCAGAAGATCGGTGCGGTCGTGCACGCCCGCCGTGACTCGCTGACCCTCGCCGAGCTGCAGGAGCACGCCCGTAACAAGATCGCCGGCTACAAGATCCCGCGGGAGCTGAAGCTGGTGACGACCGTGCAGCGCACCGTGTCGGGCAAGCCCGACTACCGGTGGGCACGCGAGGTCTTCGAGAAGAGCTGACCGCACGTCGCAGCGGCCGTCACCCCCTCTCGAGGGTGGCGGCCGCTGTGGCGATCGGTGCGCGTGACGACCGGGGCTAGCTCATCGAGAGCGCCGGGGCCTCCTGCGCCGCCTGGGCCCGCTCGACCGGCGTCACGGTGACCGGATAGCCGTTGACCACCGCGTTGCCCGACAGCGTGTCGACGAGCCGGCCGGGCGCGAGGATGTTGGTGTTCACGCCGACGTGCGCGGCCGGTACGCCGGTCTGGGCGCCCGGCACGGAGTGGCCCCAGCCGTGCGGCAGGGAGACGACCCCCGGCATCATCTCGTCGCTGATCTCGATCTCGACCTCGACGCTGCCGGCCTCGCTCGCCACCCGGGCGAGCTCACCGTCGACGACCCCGCTGGTCGCCGCGTCCTGCGGGTTCATCAGCAGGGTGCAGCGGTTGGAGCCACCGACGAGGGTCGGCATCTGGTGCATCCACGAGTTGTTGGAGCGCAGGTGGCGGCGGCTGGTCATGACCAGCTGTTCGGAGGAGCGCTCGAGCCGCTGTGCGAGGCGCGGCAGGTCGCCGAGGATGTACTCCGGCGCGAGCTCGAGCTTGCCGGACGGCGTCTTCAGGATCTCGCCGAGCTTCGGCACCATCGGGCCGAGGTCGAGACCGTCGGGGTTGTCCTTGAAGCTCTGCAGCGTGAGGCCGCCCGGGTTCTCGCCGTAGCGGTCACCGAACGGGCCGGTGCGCAGCGAGAGGTCGATCATGCGCTCGGGGCCGCCCTCCTCGTAATGCGCCATGACGGTGGCCGGGTCGAGTCCGGTGACCGAGACCAGGAAGGAGAACCAGCCGTCGTCGAGCGCCTTGACGTCGACCTCGGCGGCCGGCTGGCCCATGAGGATCCCCGCGAGCCGCAGGATGATCTCCCACTCCCCCGGACGGCCGTCCGTGGGCGGGAAGATCGCGTCCGACCACTTGCCGGCGCTGCGGACCGCGAACGCCCACAGCAGGTCGTCGAAGTGCGGCTGCTCCAGCGGGCTCAACCCGGGCAGGATCACGTGGGCGTGCCGGGTGGTCTCGTTGATCCAGTTGTCGATGCTGATCATCGCGTCGAGCTGCGGCAGGGCGGCTGCCAGCCGGTCGGCGCCGGGTGCACTCAGCGCCGGGTTGCCCGCGACGGTGATCAGCGCCTTCACCTGACCGTCGCCGGGCGTGTCGATCTCCTCGGCCATGCACGAGACCGGCACCTGCCCGAGCACCTCGGGGGCGCCGCGGACCCGGCTCTGCCAGCGGCCGAACTGCACGTCGGTGCCGCTGCCGGGGGTGCCCGGCTCGGTGTTGCGAACCAGCGACCCGACGGTCCAGTTGACCGGCGTCGGGAACATCAGGCCCCCGGGGACGTCGAAGTGCCCGGTGATGATGTTGACGACGTCGATGAGCCAGCTGGCGAGTGTGCCGAACTCCTGGTTGCACAGCCCGATCCGGCCGTAGACCGCGCCGCGTTCGGCACCGGCGATCTCGCGGGCCAGCAGCCGGATCCGCTCGGCCGGCACCTGGCAGGTGTCGGCGACCCGCTCCGGGGTCCACTCCGCGGCGGCCGTGCGCAGCTCCTCGATCCCGGCGACCTGGCCGGCGATGGTGCCGAGGTCGACCAGCCCCTCCTCGAAGAGCACCTGCACGACGGCGAGCAGCAGCGCCGCGTCGGTGCCGGGCAGGATCGGGATCCACTCCGACGCGTGCCGCACGGTGCCGGTGCGGCGCGGGTCGATGACGATGACCTTCCCGCCGTCGGCGCGGATGCGGTCGAGCTGACCGAGGACGTCGGCGCACGCCATGAGCGAGCCCTGCGACGCCTGCGGGTTGGCGCCCATCAGCACCATGAAGTCGGTGCGCTGCAGGTCGGGCACGGGGATGTCCCACATGCCGCCGTACATCAGCGCCGACGAGACGTTCTTCGGCCACTGGTCGACGGTGCCCGCCGAGTAGATCCGCGGGATGCCGGTCATGCCGATGAGCACGCCGAGGTAGCGGCCGATGGAGAAGGTGTGGGCCGCCGGGTTGCCGACGTACGCCGTCACGGCCTCCCAGCCGTGCTCGTCGACGACCTTGCGCACGAGCGTCTCGCAGACCGCGAATGCCTCGTCCCAGCTGACCTCGCGGAAGGTGTCGGTGCCCGCGTCGCGCACGACGGGGCCGCGCAGCCGGGTCGGGTCGCTGTGCAGCCGGCCGATCGTCGTGCCCTTGGGGCAGATGTGGCCGTGGCTGAACACGTCCTCCTTGCGCGGACGGATCTTCACGATCTCGTCACCCTTGACGGTGACCTCGAGGCCGCACATGGCCTCACAAAGCGGGCAGGTGCGGATGTGCATGCGCTCCTGATCCGCATCTGCGGGATCCGGTGCGCCGACGCTCGGGGCGGACAGGTCGGAGACGGTCACGGCAGGCTCCTCGCCAGGCGATGCAGGGTGTCGCAGCTCACACCGGCACCGTAACCCCGAGCGTCAGGACCGCGTCAGTCGCATACGCAGACCCGCGCCTCCCTCGCTGCGCTCACTCGGTCGCGATCTGCTCAGTCGGTGCCGCCCTCCATCGCCGCCCGGTCCAGGAAGTCGGCCTCCTCGTGCGCGTCGCCGCCCGACGCGATGGCGTTGGCGCCACCCGCCTGCGGGCTGCCGACCAGCACCGCGTGCGAGCTGAGCAGGCCCATGGCGGCGTACTGCTCGAGCTTGGCGCGCGAGTCGGCGATGTCGAGGTTGCGCATGGTCAGCTGCCCGATGCGGTCGACCGGGCCGAAGGCGGCGTCGGTGGTGCGCTCCATCGACAGCTTGTCGGGGTGGTAGCTGAAGGCCGGGCCCTGCGTGTCGAGGATGGTCCAGTCCTCGCCGCGGCGCAGCCGGAGCGTGACCGAGCCGGTGACGGCGGAGCCGACCCACCGCTGCAGCGACTCCCGCACCATGAGCGCCTGCGGGTCGAGCCAGCGGCCCTCGTACATGAGCCGGCCGAGCTTGCGCCCTTCCGAGTGGTACGTGGCCAGGGTGTCCTCGTTGTGGATCGCGTTGACCAGCCGCTCGTACGCGATGTGCAGCAGGGCCATGCCCGGCGCCTCGTAGATGCCGCGGCTCTTGGCCTCGATGATCCGGTTCTCGATCTGATCGCTCATGCCGAGCCCGTGCCGGCCGCCGATGGCGTTCGCCGCCAGCACCAGGTCGACGTCGGAGGCGAACGTCTGCCCGTCGATCGAGACCGGCCGCCCCCGCTCGAAGCTGACCGTGACGTCCTCGGTGGCGATCTCGACGGCCGGATCCCAGAACGCCACACCCATGATCGGCTGGACGGTCTCCATGCTGGTGTCGAGGTGCTCCAGCGTCTTGGCCTCGTGGGTGGCGCCCCAGATGTTGGCGTCGGTGGAGTAGGCCTTCTCGGTGCTGTCGCGGTAGGGCAGGTCGCGGGCGATCAGCCACTCGCTCATCTCGGTACGCCCGCCGAGCTCCCCCACGAAGTCGGCGTCGAGCCACGGCTTGTAGATCCGCAGCGCCGGGTTGGCCAGCAGGCCGTAACGGTAGAAGCGCTCGATGTCGTTGCCCTTGAAGGTCGACCCGTCGCCCCAGATCTGCACCTGGTCGTCCAGCATCGCGCGCACCAGCAGGGTGCCGGTGACCGCCCGGCCCAGCGGCGTGGTGTTGAAGTAGCTGCGCCCACCGGAGCGCACGTGGAAGGCGCCGCAGGTCAGCGCGGCCAGACCCTCCTCGACCAGTGACGCGCGGCAGTCGACCAGCCGGGCGAGCTCGGCGCCGTAACTCGCGGCACGGCTCGGCACCGACGCGATGTCGGGCTCGTCGTACTGACCGAGGTCGGCCGTGTAGGTGCAGGGGATGGCTCCCCGCTCGCGCATCCACGCGACGGCGACCGATGTGTCCAGCCCGCCGGAGAAGGCGATGCCGACCCGCTCGCCGGACGGCAGGGACGTGAGGACCTTGGTCATGCGCTCAGAATATGCGCGTCACTGCATGAAAATGCGGTTTCGCTTGGTCACATTTGGCCGGGCCGACTGGGTCAGAGCGGGATGCGCAGCCCGGCTGCGGACGGTCGCCCGGCGGACTCGAGGAGCGGTGCGGTCACCACGTACGTCGTCAGCCCCTGCCACAGCGACTTGCGGCGGAACATGGCGTGGCCGGTGCGGCGCAGCTCGTACCGCGTGACGTCGACCCCGGCGGCCCGCGCCCGTTCGGCGAAGGCGCGCGAGCCGCTCGCCGGCACCCAACGGTCACGGGTGCCGTGCAGGATCAGCACCGCGGTGCCGCGCAGGTGCTCGACCGCCTCCCCGTCGGGCAGCCACGGGGCCAGCGCGACGATCCCGGCGACGAGCGGGTCTCCTCCGGCCGCGAGCGCCGTACGTCCGCCGAGGGAGTGGCCGACCAGGTGCACCGGCACGCCGGGGTGCTGCTCGTGGATCCGCGCGAGTGCCCAGCGGGCGTCCTCGACCTGACGTCCTTTGTCGTTCCAGCCGCGGTCGCGGTAGCCCAGCGTCCAGACGGCGAGGCCCGCCGCACCGCCGGCCGCATGCAGGTCGCGAGCGAACGGCGTCATCCGCAGCGCGCTGAACTGACGCCGGCTCGCCGGACGCATGCTGCGCGCCTTGCCGCCGTGCAGGACGAGGGCCACCGCCCGCGTGGCCCCGACGGCCGGCCGGATGCTCAGCCGCGGCGCCGCGGGCTCGCTCTCGACGTTGCTCACTCCGAAGTCTTCGGTCGGCCCGGGCTGCGTGCCGTGCCCGTCAGGCAGACTGAGGCGTACCTCTCGTCCCGGTCCGTCCGGCTGTTCTGCCCTCGCATCGGCACGGTTTTCACAACGCTGCAGGAGTTGCCACGCATGCCCGTCTCAGTCGCCAACGCTGCCGACACCGGCTCGGCCCCCCAGGTGTCGGTCACCCCCGACACCAAGCCTGACACCCTCGAGCTCGAGGACCTGGTGATCGGCGAGGGCCGTGAGGCCGTCACCACCGACACCGTCGAGGTGCACTACCTCGGTGTGCACGTCGACAACGGCAAGGAGTTCGACTCCTCGTGGGGCCGCGGCGGACGTCCGACGCAGTTCCCGCTGAACGGCGTCATCGCCGGCTTCCGTGACGGCATCGCCGGCATGAAGGAGGGTGGCCGCCGCGTCCTGGTGGTGCCGCCGGACATGGGCTACGGCCGCCGCGGTGCCCCGCCGGCGATCAAGGCCAACGAGCACCTGATCTTCGTCGTCGACCTCATCCGGGTCGTCTGACGCACTGTGCGTCGTCGCGGTCGTGACGCCCGATCGGGCGTCACGACCGCAACCACCGTTCCGACCGCTTGAGCTCCCGCCCGCACTGACGATCGGTCAGCGATGAGATCACCGTTGACGACCCCACGCCGGCACCGCTCCTCCTTGCTGGTCCTGGCCTGCGCCGCCGCGGTCGCCGTGGCCGGTTGCAGCTCGAGCACCACCGGCGGCTCCTCCGCCGCGCCCAGCTCCCCGGCGAGCAGCACGCCCGCCGCCGCACCGAGCAGCTCGGCCGCCGCCGCGGCGCTCGACACCGCCGCGACCGCGAGGATCGACGAGTACGCCAAGGCGACCATCGGCAACGGCAAGGGCATCACCGGCGTCATCGTCGGCGTCCACGACCCGGCCAAGGGCGACCTGCTCAAGGCGTACGGCACGTCGACCGGCTCCACCCCGATGACGACCGACATGCACTACCGCATCGCGAGCGTCACGAAGACCTTCACCGCGTACGCGATCCTGAAGCTGCTGGACGAGAAGAAGCTGTCGCTCGACGACACCGTCTCCAAGTACGTCGCCGACGTCCCCAACGGCGACGCCATCACCTTGCGCAACCTGCTGGAGATGCGCAGCGGCCTGTACGACTACGCCAGCGACCCGTCGATCACGGGGCGTACGAGAAGGACCCGCTGCTGCCCGGGTACACGCTCGACCAGGCGCTGACGGTGCTGCGCGCGCATGCCGCCGAGTGCATCGCGCCCGATTCGAAGACCGTCTACACGAACACGAACTACCTGCTGCTCGGCTACGTCATCGAGAAGGCGAGCGGCCAGCAGGTGGCGCCCTACCTCGACGGCGTCGCCCGCGACATGGGCCTGCCGCAGACCACCTTCGCGACCACCGCCGACCTGCCGGACCCGTACGCCCACGGCTACACGCTGAGCGACGATCCCTTCCCCAACCGCGACGTCACCCGCTCCAACCCGCTGTACCCGTGGACGGCCGGCGCGATCATCTCGACCGTGCCGGACATGCTCACGTACGCCGAGGAGCTCGGCACGGGCAAGGGCCTGTCGGCGCCGACGTGGCAGGCCCGCCTACAGTTCACCCCGCTGACGACCTCCGGCGTGCGCGTGCAGTACGGCCTCGGCCTGCTGCAGATCGGCAGCTGGATCGGCCACGACGGCTCCATCGACGGCTACAGCGACGTGGTCGCCTACCTGCCGTCCGCCAAGACCAGCCTGGTCGTCATGGTGAACGCCGCGGACGGTGCCGAAGTGCCCTCCACGGACCTCTTCGGGCAGATCGCGAAGCTGCTCTACCCGGACAGCCTGCCGACCTACTGACGGCTGCGCCGAGGTGAGCCGGTGAACGCGAAAGGCCCTCCCGAAGGAGGGCCTTTCGTCTTTGTAGCGGGGGCAGGATTTGAACCTGCGACCTCTGGGTTATGAGCCCAGCGAGCTACCGAGCTGCTCCACCCCGCGTTGCTGGAGTTACGTTACCCAGGCGTCGAGCCGGGCGTCAAACGCCGCTGCCCCGGTGTGACAAGCCCCGCCTTCCGGCAGGCACCGGCGCGCCGACCCGGCTCACCGGGACGCTCCTGCTCACGGGGTCGGACTGGCCGACGGGTTCACAGCCGGGGTCGGGGTCGGCGACGTGGGGGCCTTCGACGCCGGACTGCTCGAGGCCCCACCGGTCGGTGTCGCCGATCTCGCGGGTGCCGTCGGGGTCACCGAGACGGACGGGCTCGGCGTGGGCTTCGTCGCGTTTGCCAACTGGTTCAGCAGGGTCTGCAACAGCTTTTGCGCCTCACCTGCGGCGACGTAGTCACCCCGGCCGGTGGCGGCCTGGGCGTCGGTGAACGCCTTCTGCGCCTGGGCGGCCAGGCTGCGCACCTGTGGCGTCACCGTGCCGCCGTTGCCGCCGTTGTCATCGTCCGTCGAGTCACCGGCACCGCTGCCGAACACCCCGTTCAAGGCATCGGCGAGCGTCGCGCCGTACCCCACCCGGTCGCCGTACGCGACCGCGATCGCCTGCAGCGTCGGATAGCCGTCCCGGCCGGTGGCCTGCACGTAGTACGGCTGGACGTAGATGATCCCGTCGGCGACCGGGAGCGTGAGCAGGTTGCCGCTGATGGTCGAGCTGCCGCCCTGTCTCAGCAGGCTCAGCTGTCGGGCCACGTCGGCGTTGGACTCGATGGCGTTCTTCGCCTGCACCGGGCCGTTGATCGTCACGCCCTGCGGCAGCTCCAAGACGCGGATCTGCCCGTATTCCTGCGGGTCACCCGACACGTACATGAACGCAGCGAGCTTGGGGGCGCGCTGCGAGTTCAGCGGCGACGTCAGGTTGAAGCGCGGTGCGCCCTGCTTCGGGAACTGGGCGTACTGGTAGAACGGCGGCTGCGGCACCCCGGCGTTGCCCGGCTCGTCGGGCACCGACCAGAAGTCCTCCTGGGTGTAGAACCCGACCGGGTCGGTCACGTGGTAGCGCCCGATGAGGTCGCGCTGCACCTTGAAGAGGTCTTCGGGGTAGCGGAAGTGCGCGGCGAGGTCGGCCGGGATGGACGTCGAGACCGTGCCCGGGAACGCCTTCATCCACGTCTTGAGGATCGGGTCGTTCTTGTCGAACGCGTAGAGCTTCACCTCGCCGGTGTACGAGTCGACTGTGGCCTTCACCGAGTTGCGGATGTAGTTGATCTGACCCGACTGGGCCGACCGGTTAGCCGTACCGGTGTCGGCGTCGCTCGCCGCCTGCCCGAAGCTGGTGCGCTCGCTGTACGGGTAGTTGTTGGTGGTGGTGTAGCCGTCGAGGATCCAGAGGATCTTGCCGTCCAC
The DNA here is from genome assembly GCA_965199805.1 of Frankiaceae bacterium. Taxonomy (GTDB): domain Bacteria; phylum Actinomycetota; class Actinomycetes; order Frankiales; family Frankiaceae; genus DATAZK01. Next base: position 1,081,054 of record CBDATO010000003.1, read on the forward strand.
CACGGCCGGGTACGGGTCGCCGTCCAGCGTCAGCCACGGCGCGACCTTCTGCACCCGCTCACGGGGGCTGCGCACGTAGAGGATGCGCGAGTCCTTGGTGATGGCGCCCGACAGCAGCACGTTCTTCTCCCCGAACTTCAGGGAGAAGAGCAGCCGGTTGAACGTCGAGCCGACGGACACGCCGCCTGGCCCGTCGTAGCGGTTGGTCACCTGGTCGTTCGCGTCACCGGTGGCGCTCGGCCCGTCGATCTCGGCCTGCTTGGTGCCCACGATCGAGTACTTCGGGGAGTCCTCGCCGAAGTAGATGCGGTCCTGGCTGATCGGGATCGGACCCTTTTGCGGCAGGTCGCGCTCGATGAAGTTGGGCCGGCCGTTCTCGTCGACGGAGTTCGCCGGGGCGGCCACGAAGCCCTTGCCGTGGGTGTAGTTCAGGTACAGGTTGACCCAGTTGCGCTGGTTGGTGCCGAGCCCCGCCGCGTCGAGCTCACGGGCCGACACGACGTAGTCCTGCGTCTTGCCGTTGATCGTGTAGCGGTCGATGTCGAGCGTGGCCGGGAAGCCGTAGTAGCTGCGGATCTGCTGCAGCTGCTCGTACGTCTTCGACAGGACCACCGGGTCGAGCAGCCGGGTGTTGGGGACGGTGCCGGTGTCGGCGTTGACATCTGCGGCCGTGACGTCGGACACCGCCGGGTACTTGTCGATGGTGACGTTCTTGATCGCGTAGGCGTTACGCGTGGCCTCGATGTTGCGGGCGATGTACGGCCGCTCCTTGACCGCCTCGTTGGGCCGTACCGAGACGTACTGGATGAGCGTGGGGTAGAGCCCGCCGATCACGAGTGAGCTGATCACGAGGATCCCGAAGGACAGCGCGGGCAGGATCCAGCCGCGCTGGCGGATGTTGTAGATGAACAACACCGCGCACAGGATGCTGATGAACAGCAGGATCGTCTTGGCCGGCAGCACCGCGTGCACGTCGGTGAACGACGCACCCGTCACGGTGCCGCGGGGGCTCAGCACCAGCCCGTAGCGGTCGAGGTAGTACGCCACCGCCTTCAGCAGGACGAAGAGGCCGAGCAGCACCGAGATGTGCACCTTGGCGGACGGCACGACCTTCTCGACCCGGTCGGGGGTCTGCAGCCGGATGCCGCCGAACAGGTAGTGCACGAAGACCGAGAGCAGCAGGCAGACGACGACGACCGTGAAGCCGTAGCCGAGCAGGAACCGCTGGAAGGGATACGTGAAGGTGTAGTAGCTGACGTCGCGGTGGAACTGCTGGTCCTTGACGCCGAACGACTGGCCGTTCACCCACAGCATGTACGTGCGCCACCGGCCTGCTGCCGACCATCCGGCGGCGATCCCGGACAGGGCGCAGATGCCGACGACGATCCAGCGGTGGTAGGGCTCGATGACGACGCGGTAGCGCTCGAGGTTCTGCTGCTCGAGCGTCAGCGGACGCATGGCCGGCCGGATCCGGTACGCGATGATGATCGTCGCGCCCACGGTGACGGCCATGATCACGCCGAAGATCGCGAACAGCACGAGGCGGGTGCCGAGCACCGTGTCGAAGACCTTGCTGAAGCTCACCGAGCGGAAGAACAGCAGGTCGGTGTACACGTTGACGAAGACCGCCACCACGATCACGACCAGCGCCAGACCGATCAGCACCGGTAGCAGCCAGCGCGGCCGTCGCTGCAACGGGTTACGCACCGCCACGAATGACCCTTCCCCGGCCACCCTTGCGGGCAGCGCCGTTTACGCGAACCACCCGGTCGCGTACGCGCTCAAGGTAGCCGAGCCGCCTGTCGGTTCGGCCGGATCAACACGGCCTTGCCGGGTTGAGCCCGTTCAGCAGCTCGCCGGCGTCGCGGCGCCGGAACGGATGTCCTGCAGCGCCGTGACGGCCTGGTTCAGCGAGGTCACCTTCACGAGCCGCAGCCCGCCGGGCACCGCCTGCTTGGCCTCGTCGCAGTTCGCCTCCGGCACCAGGAAGACGGTGGCGCCCGCCCGCCGTGCCCCGACGAGCTTCTGCTGGATGCCGCCGATCGGGCCGACCGTGCCGTCGGCGGCGATCTCACCGGTGCCGGCGATCGTGGTGCCGTTGGTGAGCTGCGCCGGCTCGAGCCGGTCGATGATCCCGAGGGCGAACATCAGGCCTGCGCTGGGCCCGCCGACCCCGTCGAGGGCGATCTTCACCGTGAAGTCGCGCTTGTCGTCGGGCACCACGCCGATCGCGGAGAGCGACTTGTCCTCGGGGTTGGCCGCCGTCTTGAGCGTGGCGGTGCGACTGGTGCCGTCGTGCCGGAACGTGAGGCGGATGTCGGTGCCGGGCTTGCGCGGGGAGATCGCGGCGCGCAGGTCGACCGAGTCGTTGATCGCCGTGCCGTCGATGGCCGTGATGACGTCACCGCGCGCGAGCACGCCCGCGGCTGGCAGCCCGGTGGTGACGGACTGGACGGTGACGGCGGCCGGGACCTTCAGGAAGTGCAAGGCCGCGGTCGTCGCGTTCGCCTGCGACGTGACCATGTCGGCCTGACCCTGCTGGCGCTGCTCGTCCTCGCTGTCACCCTCGGGGTTGACGAGCTCCTCCGGCACGACCGCGTCGTGCGACGAGAGCCAGTAGCCCACGGTGGAGAAGAGCGTCAGGTCGCTCTGCTCGGACACCGTGGTGAGCAGCAGCTTGCCGTTCGTCGGGTACGTCTTCGTATCGCCCGTGATCGTGATCAGCTGGGTGCCGCCGACCTTGCCGAGCGTGTCACCGGTGGGGCCGGGCCCGAGCGACACGAACGGCACCGGCAGAGCGAATCCGATGCCCACCATTGCCAGCAGCAGCACCACCGTCACCAGCAGCGTGCTCGTCCGGCGGGTCACGGCAGGCAGCTTATGCAGCGCAGCTGGGTGTCGGCCGTCATCAACAGGCGGCGACCCATTCGCTCGTGCCGTCCGTGAAGTGCTGGTGCTTCCAGATGGGCACCTCGTGCTTCAACCGGTCGATGAGCAGGCGGGACGCCGCGAAAGCCTCGCCGCGGTGCACGGCGGACACCGCGACCACGACTGCCAGGTCACCGATCTCGAGGTCACCGACCCGGTGCACGGCGCACACGGCCACGACCGGCACCTCGGCGGCCACCTCGTCGGCGACCCGGCGCAGGACGTCGAGCGCGGTCGGGTGCGACGAGTAGGACAGCCGCGTGACGCTGCGACCCCCGTCGTCGTCGCGGACCGCGCCGGCGAACAGGGTCGTGCCCCCGGCCGCCCGGTCGGCGACGGCGCGCATGCACTCGTCCACCGACAGCGGGGTGTCGCGGATGTCCAGCAGGAAGCGCACCGGCGCCGATACGACCACGCAGGAAATATGTCACGCCGAGGCCGCCCCGCGACTGCCGCACCTTGGCAAGTACTCCGCTCAGGGCGTACGGTCGCCGGTCGATTCGACACCCGCTGCTCAGCCGCACGCCAGTTCCGCGGACTACCGTGACCGAGATGAGCGGCCAATTCCCCTTCGGATTCACTCCGGGTTCCGGGGATTCCGGTGACAGCGGTTCCGGCGGGTCCGGAGGCTTCGGCTTCGGTGGACTCGGCGGCTTCGGTGACGGCATGTTCCGCGAGCTGGAGAAGCTGCTGTCCTGGCAAGGCGGCCCCATCAACTGGGATCTGGCCCGCCAGGTGGCGGCCCAGGCCACCGCGTCGGAGAGCCGCCCGGCCGACAGCCGCCAGCAGAAGGAGGTGCGCGAGGCAGGACAGCTCGCCGACCTCTGGCTGAACGAGGCGACGACCCTGCCCGCGCTGTCCGGTGCCGCCGAGGAGCTGGCGAGCTGGAGCCGTACCGAGTGGGTCGAGCGCACCGTGCCGGTGTGGCAGAGCATCTGCGACCCGGTCGCCGACAAGGTGGTGCAGGCCCTCGGCAGCGGGATGAGCGGCGGCCTGTCGCAGCTCGGTGACCTCGGCGCCGTCGACCTGTCCAGCCTCCAGCTGCCGCCCGGCATGTCGCTGCCGGAGGGGATGTCCCTGCCCGAGGGCATGGACCTGTCGAAGATGCTCGGTGACCTGGCCGGCCCGCTCAACGGCATGCTGCGCCAGATGGGCGGCCTGCTCTTCGGCGCCCAGGTCGGCACCGCCCTCGGCGCCCTGGCCGGCGAGGTCGTCGGCGCCAGCGACATCGGCCTGCCGCTGGGCAGCCCGGCCCTGCTCCCCCACAACGTCGCCGCCCTCGCCGAGGGACTCGAGGTGCCGGCCGACCAGGTGCTGCTCTTCGTCGCGCTGCGCGAGCTCGCCCACCAGCGGCTCTACGCGCACGTGCCGTGGCTGCGCAGCCACGTGCTCGGCGCGATCGAGGAGTACGCCCGCGGCATCACCGTCGACCCGGAGGCCATCGGGCGGGCCGTCCAGTCGATCGACTTCTCCTCCCTCGACCCCAACAGCATGGATCCCGGGTCCTTCGACCCGGAGCGCCTGTCGGAGCTGCTCGGCGCCGACGCCTTCACCAGCCCGCAGACCCCCGAGCAGCAGGCCGCCCTCACCCGGCTCGAGACCGCCCTCGCACTGGTCGAGGGCTGGGTCGACGACGTCACCATGCAGGCGGTGGCCGGGCGCCTGCCGTCCGCCATCGCCCTGCAGGAGGCGGTACGCCGCCGCCGCGCCTCCGGTGGGCCGGCCGAGCAGACCTTCGCGGCGCTCGTCGGCCTCGAGCTGCGCCCACGGCAGGCCCGCGACGCGGCGGTGCTGTGGAAGATGCTGCGCGACGACCGCGGCATCGACGGTCGCGAGGCCGTCTGGGCCCATCCCGACCTGATGCCCGACGCGGCGGCACTGGCCGATCCGGCCGCCTTCGTGGCCGGTGACGGCGACGACATGGACCCGCTCGCCGAGATCGCCAAGCTCTCCGGCGAGGCTCCCCGGGAGGATGCCGCGGGTACCCGGTTCACCAAGGACCGGCCCGCCGACGGCCCGCGCGACGAGCCCGAAGACCCCCCGCAGCCGGCGTAGTCGACCCGGCACTGCGCGTGACGGGCAACTTTCTTCGTCCACACCGAAACGCGCTGGTCAGTGCCGATCCGAGCAGGTTGTCCACAGCGTCGTCCGCAGTCTTTCCACAGCTTGCGGCCGACTATCCGCACCCTGTCCACAGCACCGTCCACAGGGTGGACGACCTGGTCATTGACCCGGTCCGCGTCGTGCTCCTAGCGTCTCCTGCAAGGCCCCAGTCGTACCGGGCGCGGAAGGGGAAGCCGTCGCGCGGTACGACTGGGGCTTGACACGTTCCGGCCGGACTAGCGCCCCTCGAAGTGTGGCGGCCGGCGCTCGCCCTGGGCCCGCAGCCCCTCGCGCATGTCGGCGGTCGACATGGTGATCGGCTGCGCCAGCGCCTCCCACTCGAGCGCCTCGACGTACGAGCGCGGACCGTGCCGCAGGGCCTGCTTGGTCAGCCGTACGGCGACCGGGGCCATCGACGCCACCTTGACGGCCGTCGCCACCACGTCGTCGACGAGCGTCTCGGCGGGAAGGACGCCGTTGATCAGCCCGATGGTGGCCGCCTCGTCGGCGCCGACGATCTTGCCGGTGTAGAACATCTCGCGCGCCCGCGGCAGGCCGACCGCCTCCGGCAGCAGATAGGACGCCGCCATGCCGGGGTGCATCCCGAGCGCGGTGAACGGCGCTCCGAAGCGGGCCGTCGGGGCGGCGTAACGGAGGTCGCACGCGAGGGCGAGACACAGGCCGGCGCCGATGGCGGGCCCGTTCACGGCGGCCAGCACCGGCACCTCGAGCTCCCGCACCGACAGCCACGCGCGGTAGAAGGCGAGCATCTTCGTCCGCAGCGCGTCGACGTCGCTGCCGCCCTCCTCGATCCACGACAGGTCGCCGCCGGAGCAGAAGACGGTGCCCTCCCCGGTCACCACCACCGCGCGCACGCTGCGGTCGGCGGCGATGCCGGCCACCGCGGCGGTCCAGTCCGCCGTCATCTGCTCGGTCATCGCGTTACGACGCTCGGGCAGCGCGAGCCGCAGCAGCACCACACCGTCGGCGGGGCGCTCGACGCGCAGCGGTCCGGAGGAGTGGGCAGGGTCGACGGCCGGCATGGGGCCTCCCGGGCGGTGAGGGCGATGGGCGGACGCATTCGCCGATCGGTCTCAGGTCAATGGCCCATCGCGCCGATAACCCGGGGGACGGCAGCGGCCTGCTCCGTTCAGCGGATCACATCCTGCCCTGAAATTCACCTGTTCGGCCCTGCGCGCGGTGCGTCTGCGCGGACGACGCATCAGCGGAGCAGCGAGCGGGAGGCAGTCGGAATGCGAGGAACGTCCAGAGTGCGGTCACAAGCCCAGTCGTGCGAGACGAGCAGGAGCGCCGGATCGCGTCGGCGCCGCCCGGTGACCCGAGCCCTGGCGACCTTCGCGGTCGCCGCAGTAGCCGTGACGACACTCGGCAGCACCGCCGCATCTGCAGCGAGCCCCTCCCGCGGTGGCGCACCGGCGAGCGGAGCGGCGGTGGCCACGCCGACCGGCGCCGTCGTCGTCTTCGGCTGCCCGGACCCCGCCGCCGCCGTACGGACCGCCGGTGGCACGGTCACCGCCGACCTGCCGCTGATCTCCGGGGTCGCCGCGCAGCTGCCGGCCGGTGCCTCGCTGACCGGCTGCGAGGTGTCGGCGAACATCCCTCTCACGGTGAGCGGGCTGGCCGACTCGGCGCTCGGCAAGGTCCGCGACGTCGTGACCGGCGTGGCGGGCACCGCCGACGCCGTCCTGTCCACCGCCCGGCAGACCCTCGGCCTCACCGCCACCTCGCCGTCGGGTGAGGGCGTCACCGTCGCCGTCGTCGACACCGGCATCACCGACTCCCCCGACCTGCGCGGAAGGGTGCTGCACGCCGACATCACGGGGAGCAGCTGGAACAGCGACCGTGACGACTACGGGCACGGCACGTTCGTCGCCGGCCTCATCGCCGGTGACGGCACCGCCTCCAAGGGCCTCTACCAGGGCGCGGCACCCGACGCCCGGCTGCTCGACGTCCGGGTCGCCAAGGACGACGGCGCCACCTCGTTGATCGACGTGCTGCGCGGCCTGCAGTTCGTCGCGCTGACGCAGAACACGCTGAAGATCAAGGTCCTGAACCTCTCGCTGTCCTCGGGCAGCCCGCTGCCGTACCAGATCGACCCGCTCAGCCAGGCCCTCGAGGCGCTGTGGCACAAGGGCATCGTCGTCGTGGTCCCGGCCGGCAACGACGGCCCGGACGCCGGCACCATCAGCTCCCCGGGCAACGACCCGACGCTGCTCACCGTGGGCGCCCTGGACGAGGACTCCACCGGCAAGCGCAGCGACGACACCGTCGCCGACTTCTCGGCCCGTGGGCCGGCGGAGCAGGGCGTCGCCAAGCCCGAGATCGTCGCCCCCGGTACGCACCTGGTCTCGCTGCGCGCACCCGGATCCGTCATCGACGACGCGAACCCGGCGAGCCGCGTCGGCACCGCCTACTTCCGTGGCAGCGGCACCTCGATGTCGACGGCCGTCACCTCCGGGGTGGTCGCCGACCTGCTGGTCGCCCGGCCGAAGCTGACGCCCGACCAGGTCAAGGCCATCCTGACCGGCTCCTCGTACAGCAATGCCGCTCTCAGCGACCCGGCCGCGGCCGGCAGCGGCGGGCTCGACGCCCTGGGCGCGCTCAAGGCCGCCGTCCCGGTCGTCGACTCCGGCGACGACGCCGCCTGGCCGGAGGGTCAGGACCAGATCTGGGACCGCTTCAGCGCCGCCCTGCTGAGCGGTGACCGCAGCGCCGCCTACCAGTGGTGGATGAAGCTGTCGCCGGCCGCCCGCTCGTGGGTCGCCCGCTCGTGGACCCAGCTCTCGCCCGATGCCCGCTCCTGGGTCGCGCGCAGCTGGACCGCCCGCTCGTGGACCGGCGCCGACGGCACCGCCGACGAGTGGCTCGCCCGCTCCTGGGTGGCTCGCTCGTGGGTCGCCCGGAGCTGGACGGCACGCTCCTGGACGGAGCTGGACTGGGTCGCCCGCAGCTGGGTCGCCCGTTCCTGGACGGCACGCTCGTGGACCGCCCGCAGCTGGGTGGAGGACGACTGGGCCGCCCGCTCCTGGATCGCCCGAAGCTGGACCGCCCGCTCGTGGACGGTCCTCGACTGGTCGTGACCGCCCCCAGCCCTGCTCCCGCCGCTCCGGACGGCCCACCTCGGGTCACCCGGCTCATCGTCGGGGTCGCCCTGCTCGGCCTGCTCGCCGCCGCGGGCGTGTGCGTGGGCTGGTGGCACCGCGACATCGCCCCGGTCTCGGTCGGCGACATGCCGACCGTGTGGCTGGCGCTGCTGCTGCTGGCCGTCACCGCGATCGCCGAGTTCACCTCGGTGCAGCTGCGGCACGGCGACCAGACCGAGGCCCTGACGCTGCTCGAGGCCGCCGTGGTGGCCGACGTCCTGCTGCTGCCGCCGGCCGTCGCCACCCTGGTCGCCATCTCCGGGTTGGCGATCGCGTCGGTGCTCGCACGCCGTGACCTGCTCAAATCGATCTTCAACCTGGGCGCCCACGCCACCGGCACCGCCGTGCTCGTCGCGCTGGTCACCGCCGCCGCGCCGCCCAACGCCGGGCTTTCCGCAGCGGTGGTCGGGGCGCTGCTCGCCGGGGTGCTGGGCTTCGCCGCCGTCAACCTCGGGCTGCTCTCGTACGTGCTCTCCCTGGTCACCCGGGTGCCGGTGCGCCAGACCGTCACCGAGTCCTACCGGCTGTCGGTCATGATGGCCGTCGGCACCTGCGGGATCGGCTCCGTAGCGGTTGCGATCGGCCTGCACGAGCCGGTGCTGCTGCCGTTCACACTGCTGCCGGCGGCCGCCCTCACGTACGCCTACCGCGCCGCCGCACAGGAGGCGTCCGAGCGCGAGCGCAGCGGCAAGCTCATCGCCCTCACGCAGGTGCTGGCCGGCCGGCTCGTCGTCGACGACCTTCTGCTCTCGTTCACCGCCCTGCTGCGCGAGGCGTTCAGCGCGGTCAGCGTGCGCGTCGTGCTGGAAGGCGACCTCGAAGACGTGGACGCCGACGCCGGGATCGTCGTCACCGCCGATCCCGACGGTGAGTCGCGCGGCGGGCTGACCGCCTTCGACGCGGCGCTGCTCGCCCGGGCCGCCGCCACCTCGGAGTTGATCACCGAAGGACTGCCGGAGGACTGGGGCCGCACGTTCATCGCGCCGCTCGAGGCCGACGGCCGGCGGCTCGGGGTGCTGGTGCTGGTCGGCGCCAAGCGGTCGACCGCCACGCTGAGCGTGCTGCATAAGGCGGATCTCGCCGTCCTGACCCCGCTGGTCAGCGCCCTCGCCGTCGCGCTGCGCGGCGCCGACCACCTGACCCGGCTGGTCGAGGAGACCGACAAGCTGCAGGCCGTCGTCGACCACTCCAGCGACGGCATCCTGGTGCTCGACGGGGAGAGCCGCGTCCAGGTGTGGAGCCCGTCGATGCAGGCGCTGGCGAGCCTGCCGTCGACGCTCGCGATCGGCCGGCCGCTGGCCGAGCTGCTCACCTGCCGGACCGGCCCGTCCGAGCCCTCCGAGGCGGTCATGGGCCGGCCCGACGAGCCGATCGACCCGACCGCTGATGCATCTGCCCTGCTCGACGCCACCACCGTCGGACTCACCCCGCAGGAGCCGCGGCGCACCGTCGAGGTCGCGCTGGTCCGGCCGGACGGGGAGGAGCGGTGGGTACGCATGACCCACAACGCCGTCTTCGAGTCCGGCAGCCTGACCCAGGACGTCGTCCTGGTCTACGACGTCACCCGCGAGCGGCAGGTCGAGCGGCTGAAGGCGGACTTCATCGCCACCGTCTCCCACGAGCTGCGGACACCGATCACCCCGATCAAGGGCTACGTCGACCTGCTGCGCCGCCGCGGCGACGACATGCCGGCGGAGAAGCGCCACGAGATGCTCGACACCGTCGCCGACCGGGTCTCCCATCTCACCCGGCTCGTCGAGGACCTGCTGCTCGCCTCCGGGGTCTCCGCGCCCAGCGCCGCGGTGGTGCTGCAGCCGACCGACCTCGCGGCGCTCACCCGCCGGGCGGTCGACGACTTCCCCGGCGAGTCGATCCGGCTCACGACCCGCACACCGGACGAGCCGGTCGTCGTGGTCGCCGACCCCACCCGCGTCATCCAGGTGCTGTCCAACCTCATCAGCAACGGCCTCAAGTACTCCCCCGACGACGCCGCCGTCGACGTGACCTGCACACTCGACCGGGGAGCCACCTCGGGGCCGGTCGTCCGGGTACGCGTCCGCGACCGGGGACGCGGCATCCCGGCCGATCAGCTGGAGCGGGTCTTCGACAAGTTCCACCGCGTCGAGGACCCGATGCGCATGACGACGTCCGGCACCGGGCTCGGCCTGTTCATCGCCCGCCGGCTCGCCGGCGCCATGGGCGGCACCCTCACCGTCTCCTCGACCCTCGGTCAGGGCGCGACGTTCACCTTCACCCTCCCCCTGGCGCCGAACGGCACCGAGCTCCCCGATCCCGACGCCCGCCCCGGCGCCCCGTTCGGCCTTCCCGGCCAGCGCGGCCGTTACCGCCGCCGGCACGACGACGCACCCGCCTCGGGTGAGCCGGCGCGGCCCGGCCGGGCAGCGGGTCCGCCGCAGCTCCCGGGGCGTCCGTGGCCCCCGCGCCCGCCCGCCGGAGCCTGACCGAGCGGGGTACGCGGGTGCCGAAGTGACGGCCCGAACGCGTCGGATATGACTACGGACCCTCTGCACACGCAAGATGGAGCTATGGCGGACATCCCGCGTCGTGCCGTCACCCGCACGGCCAAGCTGGCCGGCCTGCCTCTGGGCATCGCCGGGCGGGCGACCGTCGGGCTGGGCAAACGCATCGGCGGGCGCCCGGCCGAGATCGTCGCGACCGAATTGCAGCAACGCACCGCCGCGCAGCTCTTCAAGGTGCTGGGCGAGCTCAAGGGCGGAGCGATGAAGTTCGGCCAGGCGATGTCGGTCCTGGAGGCTGCCCTCCCGGAAGAGGTCGCCGGTCCGTACCGGGCCGCGCTGACCAAGCTCCAGGAAGCCGCGCCGCCGCTGCCGACCCGCACCGTGCATGCGGTGCTGGCCGAGCAGCTGGGCAGCGACTGGCGCAGCCGCTTCCGCGAGTTCGACGACCGCCCGTCGGCGGCGGCGAGCATCGGGCAGGTGCACCGCGCGGTCTGGAACGACGGCCGGGCGGTCGCGGTCAAGGTGCAGTACCCGGGCGCGGGCAAGGCGCTGATCTCCGACTTGAACCAGCTCTCCCGGGTGGCCCGGATGTTCTCGGTCCTCTCGCCCGGCATGGACGTGAAGCCGCTGCTCGCCGAGCTGAAGATCCGCGTGGCGGAGGAGCTCGACTACCGCCTCGAGGCCGCGGCCCAGGCCGCCTTCGCCGAGGCCTTCGACGGCGATCCCGACATCGCCGTCTCCAAGCTGGTCGCCGGCGCCGAGCGGGTCATCGTCACCGAGTGGCTCGAGGGCACCCCGCTCTCGACGATCATTCGTGAGGGCTCGCAGGCCGACCGTGACCGGGCCGGCCACATGATGGCCCGCTTCCTCTACTCCGGGCCCGCCCGTGCCGGCCTGCTGCACGCCGATCCCCACCCGGGCAATTTCCGGCTGCTGGCCGACGGCCGGCTCGGCGTGCTCGACTTCGGTGCGGTCAACCGGCTGCCGGAGGGGCTGCCCGAGCCGGCCGGCCGGATGGCCCGCCTGGCGCTGGCGGGCGACGCCCGCACGGTGTACGCCGGCCTGCGCGACGAGGGCTTCATCCTGCCGTCGGTGCAGGTCGACCCGCAGCCGCTGCTCGACTTCCTGCTGCCGCTGCTGGATCCGATCTCACGACCGGAGTTCACCTTCACCCGGGCGTGGATGCGGGCCGAGGCCACCCGGGTCGGCGATCCGCGCAACCCCGCCTCGGCGCTCGGCCGGCAGCTCAACCTGCCGCCGTCGTACCTGCTCATCCACCGGGTGACGATCGGCACCATCGGCATCCTGTGCCAGCTCGGGGCGACGGCGCCGTTCCGCGGTGAGGTCGAATGGTGGCAGCCGGGCTTCGCCGAGCCGGGCAGCGAGGCGGCCGCGCACGCCGCTCACGCGAACCGTCCCGGGCGTCCGCTGCCGCAGGCCGAGCGGCTGGCCGCCGAGCAGCAGCGCGCCGCCGCGCAGAAGCCCACCGGCCGGCGATCGCGACCCGCGACCCCGGCTAAGGCCGCCCCGGCCGCGAAGGCGGCTACGGCCCAGGCACCGCCCGCCAAGGCAACCCCGCCCAAGGCAACCCCGCCCAAGGCCGGCCCCACCAAGGCAGCTCCCGCCAGGAAGGCCCAGCCGCCCGGCGGTTCAGCGGCTCAGAAGTAGAGCGAGCCGTAGCCCTCGTCGCGCACCGCGATCCCGGCGGCGGCGAGGGCGTCGTCCCAGTCGCCCCGGCAGGACGGGTCAGCCGCCTCACTGCCGTGATCGGCGGTGAGCAGCACGAGCGTCTGCTCCGTGAGGCCACGGCGGTCGAGCAGGTCGAGGAAGACCCCGAGCCGCCGGTCGGCGTCGGCCATGGCTGCCCGTGACTGCGACGAGTACGGGCCGCCTCCGTGATGACCGGTGTCGGTCAGCGTCGTGTTCCACCAGGTCAGGGCCGGCGGCACGGGGGCGTCGAACTGCTGGAGCATCTGCTCCAGGCCGAACGCGTCCACCTGGGTCGACCAGGCGTAGTCGGTGCTGAGCGCGACGAACTCCTGCGTCGCGTGCGGGTCCTGCTCCGGGGCGGGCAACCCGCCGCGTAGTGACCGCGCCCCGTCCGAGACCCCGGCCTGCCGGATCAGCTCGAACGTCGAGTAGCCGGCGCCGCGGTCGATCGGCTCGTTGACGCACGCGGTCGACAGTCCGTCGCACACCTCGAAGACGGTGCGGACACCGGGGCGCAGCAGGTCGCAGGCGTGATGCCAGGTGCTCGCGTCGTTGGCCAGCAGCTGCTCACCGGTCTCCCGGTCGAAGAAGACGTTGCCGACCACGCCGTGCCGGCCCGGCCCGGTGCCCACCAGCGCACTCGTGTGGTTGACCAGGGTGACGCTCGGGAATTCGGCGACCGCTCCCCCGGCCAGGGCGAGGCCGCGTCCGAGCAGGCGGGCGACGTTCGGCAGCGCCCCGGCGGCCGCCTGGGCCAGTAGGTCGGCGGAGTTGGCGCCGTCCCAGAGCAGCCCGACGACGTGCGCGGCCCCGGGGTCGACCAGCTCGGTCAGCGGCCGGCCCTCCCAGGTCGGCGAGGTGTGCCCGGCCGCGTAGGCCAGCGTCGGGCCGACGTCGATGACCCGGGCCGATGTGGGCAGCACCCCGGTGGTGCGGACACCGGCGCCGGACAGCACCAGCGGCGCCCGGCTCTGGCCGGCATCGAGGCTGCCGTGCTCGCCGAGATGCCCACCGCGCTCCGGCCAGTGGTGCTGCGGGGTGTGGACGACGTAGACGTCGGGACTGCGGGTCGGGTCGGCGAAGGCGGACGCGAGCCGGCGCACCGCGTCGGGGTAGGCGTTGGCCGGCTCCGCGGAGCCCACCGGCTCCCGCCGGGTACCGTCCGCCGCCACGCCGTGCAGCGGATCCTGCGACGGGATGGGCGACCGGCCCGAGACGACGGTGAAGTCGCCGCCCGCATCGCTGCGCCGGGCGCGGGCCCGTCCGCCCGCGTCGGCCACGACGAGGTCGTCGCCCTCGCACCACGCGACGAGGTCGACGATGGGTGCGAGCTCCGTGGACAGCAGGATCTCGAGGGCACGCTCGCGCACGTCGCCCTGGGGTGCGGGCGCGGTCACGGCCGGATCGGTGACGCGGGCGGCTGTCTCTCGATCGGCGCTCGGCACCGCCGAAAGCTATCGCGCGAGACCCGGCATACGCGTGACGGCAGGTGCCGCGTCGTACGACACCTGCCGTCGGTCGGTCCAGGTCAGTGCAGCTCGGCCCAGGCCAACCGCGCCCGCGTCTCGGCGGAAGCGGCCCGACGCACAGCACGCTCGGCGTGATCACCGCGCCGGCGGGCCCGGCGTTGCAGCCGTGCTGCTGCGATCAGGCGTGAACGGGAGGCCACTGCTTCGCGTTCACGGTGTTCGTAATGCAGGGCCAGTGCGGCCTGCGTGGGTGTCAACATCTCGGTAACTCCTGGCGGATGAGCCCGCCGGCCCCGTACGAGTGACGGGAGCCGGGCGGGGATCTGGCGGCTGAATCACGCCGCGACGACCTTGCGGGGCCGGCCACGGGGACGCTTGCGAGCCACGACGGCACCGAGCACCACGAGCTGGCCGCCCCACACGCCGTACGGCTCCCGCCGGTCCAGCGCGCCGGACAGGCACTCCTGGCGCACGGGGCACGCGGCACAGATGGCCTTCGCGGCCTCGACCTCCTGCGGCAGCTCCGCGAAGAACAGGTCGGGGTCGTGGGTCCAGCAGGGCAGGTCGATGCCCTCGTGCTCGATCCGAGTGACGAGGGTGGTGTCGAACATGGGTGGTCACCTCTTGCAGAACTGCAGGTCAGCGGCGGATTGGGAACTGGGGTCGGCCCGGGCGGGCTGACGTACACGCGGATTCGAGGCCCGACCGATGCCGGGAAACGAAAGAGGCCGCGGATCCCGGTGTGGGATCCGCGGCCTCGAGAGGGCTGCTCGCTCTGGGGTCAGAGGCGAGTCAGGTCTCGAGGCGGTGCGGCGTGCCACGGGCGGGACGGGATCATGAACGTGTGGGGCATGAACGTGTGGGGCGTAGCAGCCTGGGCGGGGCCGGCATCGGCGCACGGAAACGCCTTGATGCCCATGGCGGCGCCGGCAGCATTGGCCCGCTCGGCGGCATTGACCAGCTCATACGTGAGAGCGGAGGCGGCGGGGCCGGCGACGGACGCGTGCAACCCGAAGCTGCTCGTCGTGATGGTCTTCGTCATGTCGCACCTCCCGTCGCTCGCGGACAGCTGTTGATCAGCTGACTTCGTCACCGTAAACGCGACGGCATAAGTCGCGCAACGCATTTATTCGTCGACTTTTCCGGCGCCGCTTTACGGCGCCGGGCTCACGCCCCGTGCGTGGCGGGCTCGGCGTCGAGGGTGCGCAACACCTCGAGCACCTCGTCACCGAACTTGTCGAGCTTGCTGGAGCCGATCCCCGGGATGGTGCGCAGCTGGGCCAGGGAGGTGGGCCGGCGCGAACCGATGGCCGCGAGCGTCGCATCCGTGAAGACGACGAAGGCCGGCTGCTTCTGCTCGGCGGCCCGCTCCGAACGCCACTTGCGCAGCGCCTCCCAGACCTTCGGGTCGACCTCGGCGGGAGGCCCGCTCCCCCGCTTCGAGCGGCTGGAGCGACCGCCGTCGGGCGGCCCGTCGAAGGCGGATCCCGGCGCGATGCCGGTGAGGAAGCGCGACGGCTTGCGCGACCGGCGCCCGGCCTCGCGCGCCTTCGCCCACGACAGCGTGAGCGTCTGCCGGGCCCGGGTGACGCCGACGTACAGCAGCCGGCGCTCCTCGGCGACGGCGGCGTCGGTGGTCGCGTACGAGATCGGCATCATGCCCTCGACGAGGCCGACGAGGAAGACGGCGTCCCACTCCAGGCCCTTGGCCGAGTGCAGCGACGCGATGGTGACACCCTCGACGGTGGGGGCGTGTTGGGCCGCGGCCCGCTCGGCCAGCTCGGCGACGAACTGCCCCAGCGTGACCGGCTGTGGGGCCCCCTCGGACGACGCGTCGGCATCCGCCGCGGCCGCGATGTCTGCCAGCGCGTCCGCTTCCGCCTGCTCGGCGAGGCGGACCAGCGCCGCCACGTTTTCCCAACGCTCGCGCTGCGCGCCGGTGCCCGACGGCGGCGTGTCGGGCTGCCAGCCGGTGGAGGCCAGCACCGTGCGCACCGTGTGGGAGAGGGTGTCGCCCTCCTGGTCGGCGCGGGCCGCCCCGCGGAGCAGCACCAGCGCCTCGCGCACCTCGGGACGGTCGAAGAACCGCTCGCCGCCCTTCAGCACGTACGGAACGCCGACGCGGCTGAGCGCCTGCTCGTAGCTCTCGGACTGGGCATTGACGCGGATCAGCACCGCGATCCCGCTCGCCGGGGTGCCGGCGGCGACGAGCTGCACGATGCGCGCGGCGACCTGGTCGGCCTCGCCCGCCTCGTCCTCGGCCACCAGCCAGACCGGCTCCGGGCCGGCCGCGGCCTGCGCCTCCAGCAGGCCCTTGCCCCCGCCGCGGCTCACCACCGCATTCGCCAGCGCGACCACCTGCGGGGTCGACCGGTAATTACGCACGAGCCGGATGACCGAGACATCGGGACGCGCCGCCTCGTGGACGGGCCCCTCGAAGCGCTGCCGGAAGGTCTGCAGATACGTCGACGAGGCACCGGTGAAGGAGTAGATCGTCTGCTCCGGGTCGCCGACGACACACAGGCTCGTGCGGTCACCGAGCCAGGCCGTGAGCAGCCGGTTCTGCAGCGGGTTCACGTCCTGGAACTCGTCGACCACGAAGTGCCGGTAACGCCGGCGCAGCTCCTCGGCGACGAACCGGTGCTCCTCGATCAGGCCGGCCGTGAGCAGCAGCAGGTCCTCGAAGTCGATGAGACCGGCCTGCCGCTTGCCGTCCTCGTAGGCGGTGTAGATCGCGGTGGTCTGCGCCGCCTCGAGCGGGAGGTCGCGCTGGGCGCGGGTGGCGGCGGCCGCGTACTCACGCGGGCCGATCATCGACGACTTGGCCCACTCGACCTCGGCCGTGACGTCGCGCAGCGCCGCGCCGGGCAGCTGCACCCGGGCCGCCCGCGCCGCCTGTGCGACGAGCCGGGCCTTGCTGCTGACGAGCTCGGGCAGCGCTCCGCCCATGGCCTGCGGCCAGAAGTAGCTCAGCTGGCGCAGCGCCGCGGCGTGGAACGTGCGCGCCTGCACCCCGTTTGCACCGAGCGCCCGCAGCCGGGTGCGCAGCTCACCCGCGGCGCGCGCGGTGAAGGTGACGGTGAGGACCTGATCGGCCGGCATGTCGCCCGTGAGCACCTGATGGGCGATGCGGTGGGTGATGGCCCGTGTCTTGCCGGTGCCGGCGCCGGCGAGGACGCAGACCGGGCCGACCGGTGCGAGCACCACCCTCCGCTGCTCGGGATCGAGCCCCTCGAGCACACGAGCGGCGGCATCCGCGACAGCTTCCACCGCACGGACGCTAGCCGTTGCCGCCGACAAAAACGGTCGTCCACAGCCGAGTTCTGCGACCGTCCTGCCGGGCCTCGGCTCGGTCGCCGGCCCCGCCCCGCTCCTCGCGCGGAAGCGAACGCCGCCGAAGGTTGTTGTGCTCGACGTCGTCGACCGCCCCGCGAAGGAGAACTCTCGTGTCCACCCCGTCGTCCACCCAGACCTTCACCGTCTACTCCACCCCGTGGTGCGGCTACTGCACGCGCCTCAAGGGCCAGCTGAAGCGTGAAGGCATCTCGTTCGCCGAGGTCGACATCGAGCAGGACCCGTCGGCCGAGACCCTCGTGAAGACGGCGAACGGCGGAAACGCCACCGTGCCCACGCTGATCTTCGCCGACGGTTCCGCCATGACCAACCCCAGCCTGCGCCAGGTCCAGGCCAAGCTCGCCGGCGTCAGCTGACGCCGGCGGCGGGCCCCGACGGGCGGTCGCCGATCTTCTCCACGTTCGCCTGACAGCTCGTTTCAGGCCGTGAGAGGGTCGGTCTCTGCCAGTCGAACGCCCGCCCAGCCCCACCCTCGGAGTGCAGTGACCCTCGCGCCGCACGCCGCGCCATCGGCCCCGTCACAGCTGGCCGAGGCCGTGCTGCGGGCCGCCTCAGGCCTGCTCGGCATGCAGGTGACGTTCTTCGCCGCAGTGGACGGGCCGACCCTGCACTGGGAGCAGCTGCTGGGGCAGTTGGACGGTTTGACCGCCGGCAGCAGCATGCCGCTCGACGGCGCCTTCTGCGGGCGCATGCTGGCCGGCGGCCCGTCCTTCACCACCGATGCCGAGCTCGACCCGGTCTACGCCTCGACCCCGTTGCGCACCGCGCTCGGGATCCGGGCCTACGTCGGTGTGCCCGTCCGCCGCGCCGGCGCGGTCATCGGCACGCTCGGCGCCCTCGACACCCGGCCGCGTGAGGTCACCGCTGCGCAGGTGCAGGTGCTCACCGCGCTGGCCCGGGGCCTCGTCGACGAGCCGGCCGGCGAACCGGTGGTGAGCCTGCACCGCACCGCATCCGGCTGGGAGGTCGAGGCGGGCGACGGGAGCCGGCAGGTCGAGGCCGACCTCACGGTGGCCATGAGCCTCGCCGACCTGGTGGCCGGCGAGACCCTCGACACCGTCCCGGCTCAGCGCCCGCAGCGCCCCTCGGCCGAGCTCGACGAGACGCAGGCGCTCAAGGTGCAGATCCGCCAGCTCGAGCACGCGCTCAGCGCACGGGTCGTGATCGAGCAGGCGATCGGCGTCCTCGCGCAGCGCGATGCCCTCTCACCCCGGCAGGCGTTCGACCGGATCCGCACCTCGGCACGCAGCCGGGGTCAGCGGGTGCACGATCTGGCAGCGCACATCGTGCGCTCGGCCCGCGACCAGACCGTCACGCTGCCGGCCGACCTGCTGCACTGATCGTGGTTCACCGACCCCGCACTGCGGGGCCGTACGGGACAGCCCTCAGGCCTCGAGCCAGTCGTCGATCAGCCCGCGGGCGATCGAGACCGGCGGCGGGATGCCGATCGACCCGTCGGCCATCCCGGCCCGCACCTCGGCGCGGGTGAACCACCGGGCCTCCGCCAGCTCCCCCGGCTGCGGATGCAGCTCGGCGATGTCGGCCACCGCGCTGAAGCCCAGCATGAGCGACGACGGGAAGGGCCAGGGCTGCGAGCCCTGGTAGCGGACGTCGCGGGCGACGATCCCCACCTCTTCGAGCACCTCGCGCTCCACGCAGCGCTCGACGGACTCCCCCGGCTCGACGAATCCGGCGAGACACGAGTAGAACTTGCCCGGCCACTGCGCGCCACGCCCGAGGACGGCCCGCTCACCGTCGGGTGAGCTGACCAGCACGATCATCGACGGGTCGATCCGCGGGAAGTGCTGCGAGCCGTCATTGGTACAGATGCGCACGGCGCCCACCTGCGCCATGGTCGTGGGCGCCCCGCAGCGCGGGCAGTGGGTGTGCGTGCGGTGCCAGGTCAGGACCGCCACGGCGTGGGTGAACAGGCCCGACTCACGCGCCGACAGCCGCTGCCCGACCTGCAGCACCGTCTGCCTGCCCGAGTCGTCGGCGGAGTCGAAGAAGCCGGCGCCGGCGGAGCTGGCCTCGCCGGTGTCGACCGCCCAGTAGCTGACGCCGTCCTCGACGCCGAGCAACACCGCATCAGGCGACGGCTCGGCGCCGGCGGTGGGCTGCCAGGTGAGGGCCGGTACGTCGTTCAGGCCGGTGACGGCCGCCGCGAGGCTCTCGTCGAGGTGCAGCACCCGGCCATCGCCGGCCCAGGCCGCGGCCAAGCCGGCCGCGTCACTGCGCAGGTCGCTCGCGCGATCCACGGTGCTGCGCGAGAGTGAAGGCTGCTGCACCGCCGGCTCAGCTGCCGGTGCCGAGCCGGCGGATCTCCTCGACCGGCGCGGTGATCTTCCCCGCGTCGCCGAGGAGGACGACAGCCAGCTCGGTCGGCGCGAACTGCTGCGCCACCCGGGCCACTGCCGCCGCGTCCACCGCTCCAAGCGCGGCCGAGTGGTCACGCAGGTAGTCGGGCCCGAGGCCGGCGCCGGCGAGCATCGACAGCGTCGACGCCAGACCAGCCGACGTCGCGGTCGACAGAGCCAGGGTGCCGGCGGCGTAGCGCTTGGCGGCCGTCAGCTCGTCGTCACCGAGCGGCAGCAGCGCGACGCGGCCGAGCTCGTACAGGATCTCGAGCAGGGCCGGGGCGGTGACCTCGGTGGCGACGTCGGCAGCGACGGTGAATCGCGAGCCGGCGGCGGCGTGCTCCAGGGAGCTGCGCGGCGAGTACGTGTAGCCCTTGTCCTCGCGGATGTTGTTGACCAGGCGGGAGGAGAAATAGCCGCCGAAGACGACGTTGGCGACCTGCAGAGCCGCGTAATCCGGATGGGTGCGCGGCAGCGACGGGGACCCGAGCCGGATGTTGGTCTGCACCGCCCCCGGGCGGTCGACGATGGTCACCCCGCCCGGCACGTGCCCCGGCAGCGCGGGCATCGGCTGGGCCGACTTGCCCTTCCAGCTGCCGAAGGCGGCCTCCACCGCGTCGAGTGCGGCCTCCGGGCGCAGGTCACCGACGAGGGTCAGCACCGCGCCCGCCGGCGACACCGTCTGCGCGTGCAGCGCACGCAGCTCCTTGGCGGTGACGGCCTCGAGCGCCTCGGGCTCGGGCCACTCGACCGCGTAAGGGTGGTCGCCGTAGAGCCGGTGGAGCAGGGCCTCACGAGCGAGCACGGCGGGCTGGCTGCGGGCGATGGCGAGCTCGGCGACGAGACGCTCGCGCTCTCCCGCCACCTCCTTCTTCGGGTAGGAGGCGCTGCCGATGACCTCGGTCATCAGACCCAGCAGCTGGGTGAGATTGGGCGCGAGGACGGACCCGACCAGCGCGAGCCGGTCGTGGTCGAGGCTCGCCGCGAGACCCGCACCGAGCGACTGCAGGGCCTCGGCGAACTGCTGCCGGTCGTGCTCCGCGGTGCCGGTGAGCATGGTCTCCGACAGCAGGGTGGTCTCGGCCAGCCGGGCCCGGGCGCGCGCCTTCTTCGCAGGCGGTGGGCTGACGGGGATCCGCAGCCGCACCTCGACGACGGGCACGCTGGCCCGCCGCACGGCGAGCACCCGGAGCCCGTTGGGCAGCGTGCGCTCCTCGACGGGAGGCACGCGCAGCGCCTCGGGCGGGTGGACGACGGGGATGATGCTGGGAGCCGGCTCGGCAGCGGTGGGCGCAGTCATGGTCAGGCCTTCTTCGCAGCTTTGCCGGACTTGTCGGTCTTGGCTTTGGAGGCCTTTTCCGTTTTGGAGGCCTTGTCGGTCTTGGCTGCCGGCTCCGCCGGGGGACGCAGCACCAGCTGGCTGCGCGGCTGGGCGCGCAGCGTCGCGGCGGCGGAGACGACCTCCTCCGGGGTCACGGCGGCGAGCATCTCCGGCAGCGTGTTGATGAGGGTCGGGTCGCCGTGCAGGAGCTCGAAGGCGGCGATGCTCAGCGTGCGCCCGAGCACGTCGTCGACCTCGCGGAAGAGCCGGGCGGACAGCCGGGCGCGGATGCGGTCGAGCTCCGCCGTCGCCAGACCCTCGGACGACAGCCGGTCGAACTCGTCGTCGACCGCCGCCAGCACCTGCTCCGGGGTGGTCGAGGCCGGGAAGTAGCTCTCCAGCGTGAAGAGCAGCGGGTCACGCTGGTCGAACGGGTCGCCGAAGGTGCCGAGATACGTCTCGATGCTCGTGACGATCCGGTCCTCCTGAACGAGCCGCCGGTCGAGCCGGCTCGCGTCGCCGGCGGTGAGGATGTCGGTGAGCAGCACGTAGGGCAGGTAGGCCTGCAGGTCGGCGACAGGATCCGGCACCCGGTAACCGACGGCGAGGGCGGGCTGCGGCGCGAGCGGGTCGACCTCTTCGCGCAGGCGCTCGGCTGCCGGCAGCGGCTCGCCGAAGTCGGGCCGGATCGGCACGGTGCGCGCCGGGATCGACCCGAAGTACTTCTCGATCAGCTCGGTCGCACCCGCGACGGTGACGTCACCGGTGACGGCCAGCACCGCGTTGCCCGGGGCGTAGTAGGAATCGAAGAAGCTCGCGGCGTCCGTCAGCGTCGCGGCCTGCAGCTCCTCGAAGGCGCCGTAGCCGTTGTGCGCATTGGGAAACGTCTCGTACGCGACGTCGGGCAGCCGGATCCAGGGGAACCCGCCGTACGGCCGGTTCATCACGTTGACCCGGATCTCCTCCTGCACGACCGCGATCTGGTTCTCCAGATTCTCCTGCGTGAGCTTCGGCGCACGCATGCGATCGGCCTCCAGGAAGAGCGCGAGCTCGAGCGCCCCGGTGGGCAGCACCTGGAAGTAATTCGTGTAATCGGGATGGGTGGACCCGTTGAACGTGCCGCCTGCTGCCTGCACGTATTTCGGGTGCTCGGCCTTGCCGACGTTTTCCGAACCCTGGAACATCAGGTGCTCGAAGAGATGGGCGAAGCCCGTGCGGTTGGTCGGCTCGCTGCGGAAACCCACGTCGTAATAGACGGCGACACCGACCACCGGCGCACTGCGGTCGGGCGCGATGACCACGCGCAACCCGTTCGACAGGGTCAGGCGCTCGATCGGGTACGACGGCGCGAGCGACGCCGACCGGCGACCGGGCGTGCGGGCCACACGGGCCGCGCGGGCGCGCTTGGCAGCGGGCAGTGGGGTGCTTCGACGCGGGAGGGGCGGCACCAGTCCAACCTAGACTTCGCCGCCGACAAAACCGTCCACGGCCGGGCCCACCACCCGGATGTCGGCGCCGTGTTCGCCCAGAGCGTGCCGGGGCGGCGTGCGTCAGAGGTCGTGGTGTCAGAGCGGCAGTACGGACGACCCGGCCTCGAGGTCGAGCAGGACCCGCTTCTGCTCCAGCCCGCCGGCGAAGCCGACGAGCGCCCCCTTGGCCCCCACCACCCGGTGGCACGGCACAACGATGGCGAGCGGGTTGTCGTGGTTGGCCGCGCCGACCGCCCGGGCGGCCTTCGGCGAGCCGATCTCGGACGCGATCTGGCCGTACGACTTGGTGCGCCCGTACGGGATCCCGCGCAGCGCCGTCCACACCCGCTGCTGGAAGGCGGTGCCACCCGGATCGAGCGGAAGCTCGAACGTCGTGCGGGTGCCGGCGAAGTACTCCGCCATCTGCGCGCGGGCGGCGACGAACACCGGCAGGTCGTCGTCGCGCACTCCCCCGTCCGGGTCGACCGCCGGCGGGAGCCACAGCCGGGAGAGTGCGAAGCCGTCGGCGGACACCAGCAGCAGGTCGCCGAACGGGGCGGGCACGAACGTGTAGCGCTCCACGGTGGCGGGAGCGGGCAAGCGGGTCCGAGCTGCCGTGGTGGCGGTGACGGTCATGAGGGTCCTCCGGACCAGAGTTGCAGGACGGCGTACGAACGCCAGGGTGACCAGCTCGCCGGATCGGGTACGCCGGGCAGCCGGGCGAGCGCCTTGCGGATCTCGAGGTCGCTGCCGAGCCACACGTCGGGGTCACGCAGGGCCCGCATGCGGATGTAGCCCGCGGTCCACGGGCCGATGCCCGGCGCGGCGAGCAGCCGGCGCTCCACGTCTGCCCGGTCGGCGGACCCGTCGAGAGGCAGCGCCCCCGACGCGAGTGCGCCGGCGAGGGCGACCAGGGCCCGGGCCCGGGCGCGCGGCATCGGCAGCTCGCCCGGGTCGGCGGCGGCCAGCGCCTCGGGCCGCGGGAACAGGTGGGTGATCCCGGTCGACGGCGCCGGCTCGAGCGCGCGGCCGTACGCCGCGGCCAGCCGACCGGCCAGCGTGCGCGCTCCTGCGACGGAGATCTGCTGGCCGAGGACGGCGCGGACCGCGAGCTCGGCGCCGTCGACGCTGCCGGGCACCCGCAGGCCGGGCCGCGCGACCACGTGCCCGGCCAGGGGACCCCCGGCGAGCGCCGCGTCGATGGCCACCGGATCGGCGTCGAGGTCCAGGAGCCGGCGGCAGCGTGCGACGGCCCCGGTCAGGTCGCGCAGGTCGGTGAGCCGCAGGTGGGCACGGACGTACGCGGGACCGGCCTCCCCCGCGGGCCCGGGCGCCAGGCGTACCCAGGCGGGCCCGTGCGGCAGGTCCAGCACCCGATGGAAGGCCGCACCGTCCGGCCCGTCGACCGTCGCCTCGACGCCGGGAACCGCACGCCGACCGAGGAAGCCGAGCGTGGCGGCGACGTCGCAGGGCCGCCGGTAGGACAGCCGGAGCGCGATCTCCCCCGGCTCGGCGCGGTCGAGGCGGCTCCGGCTGCGTCCAGCCGTGCGCAGCTGCGACGGGGCCTGGTCGAAGACCTCGCGGATCGTGTCGTTGAACTGGCGCAGGCTGCTGAACCCGGCCGCGAACGCGACCTCGGTGACCGGGATGTCGGTCGTCTCCAGCAGCAGCCGGGCGGTCTGCGCCCGCTGCGCCCGGGCGAGGGCGAGCGGCCCGGCGCCGAGCTCGTCGGTGATGACGCGGGTCAGGTGACGCGTCGTGTAGCCGAGCTGTCCGGCGAGTCCGGCGACCCCGTCGCGGTCGACGACCCCGTCGCCGATCAGCCGCATCGCCCGACCGACGAGGTCCGCCCGCACGTCCCACTCGGGAGAGCCGGGGCTGGCGTCGGGGCGGCAGCGTTTGCACGCCCGGAAGCCGGCCGCCTGGGCAGCGGCCGGGCCCGCGTGGAACGTGACGCCGCTGCGCTTCGGCAGCCGGGCCGGACACGACGGCCGGCAGTAGATACGGGTGCTGTGCACCGCCGTGACGAACCAGCCGTCGAAGCGGGCGTCGCGGCCGGCGACGGCGCGGTAGCACCGGTCAGCATCGGCGAGGACATCCAGCATGCGGCCCAGTCTGCGCCCGCCGCCGCTCCAGACCTAGCGGATTTCGGACATGACGGCGGACCCCCCTGCGCATGCCGCCGGCGCCGCCGTTCCCGTGAGCTTCGACCGAACTCGGATGCCCGTCAGTCCGCGGGGAGCGCCAGCTGAAGCACTGTGCCGCAGCGGCGGTCGGCGACGACGACCCGCGCGCCCCACCGCGCCACGGACACCGGCTGCGCGAACGGCGCGTCGTCTGTCGCACTGCTCACGCGGTCGCAACCGTCCTGGGGTGAGGCGGCGCCGTGGGCCAGGACCGTGACCCCACCGTCGCCGGAGATCCGCAGCAGCGCCCCGCTGCGCGAGCCGCTCGGATTGCCGGGCCGGGCGACGGTGACCAGCAGACCGCCGGTCCCGTCGGCGGTCGCGCCCGTGGGTCGGAGTCCGCGCTGCTGCGCGGGTAGAACCCACCGGGCCCGGGCGGTGACGGCACCGTCGGAGCCGACGGTCACCACGTCCGTCGATGTCAGGACGACGAGGCGGGCACCGTCCGCCCCGGCGACGAGCGCGCCGTCGACCGAGGCACGCTCCGGCGCCACGGCCGCGGTCACGGCGTCGACGCGGTACCAACCCTGCGGCGTGATCACGTGAGTTGCGCCGGCCCATGTCACGAGCGAGCCGCTGGTGATGCTCCGGCCCAGCCGCGACACGGCCGGGGACGACACGTCGGACAGCCGCGCCGACTCGACGGTGCCACTCGAGGTGAGCACGAGATAGCGGCCGTCGGTGAGAAGGCCGGCCAGCGTCTGCTCACGGAAACCCACCCGGCGGCCAACCTTTACGTCGCCGTCTTCCGTAACCGGATCGGGGAAGGAGTCGACGGTGCCGTCGGCGCCGAGGGCGTACACGGTGGGAAGCGACCACTGCGCACCGAGGAGACGATCGCCGTCGACGGCCAGGGCGCCTGGCAGATACACGGGGCTGCTCGCAGCCGGGTGCCGGCCGGGAGGCAAAGCGGTTCTGCCGTCACCGGTGCCGAGGATGCGCACGACCCGGTCGAGACGTGGCGCGGGAAGGGGCTGCGCCGCCGTGCTGGAGCTCGCGGGAGGATGTGGACGGGCCGGATCCGCCGACCCGCAGGCGGTGCCGAGTCCGAGCCCTGCCGCGATCACGCCGTACGCGAGGATTCGCCTCACGACACCTCCCCTGCTCGAACGAGCGGCACCGCGACCGCGCTGGAGCTCTGCGAACACGGTAGGCGCGGGCAGCAGCGTGTCGGCCAGCGTGTCCCGGGACCGACAGCAGGTCATCGCCGCAGGTGAGACGCCACGAACGGATCCGTCCGGTTACGGCGCGGACAGGCCCGACAGCTCCTCCCACAGATACGCGATCGCCTCGGCCCCGGTCAGCAGCATGGGGATGACCACCCGCTCGTTGGGTGCGTGGATGCGGTCGTCCGGCAGGCCGACGCCGAAGAAGATGACGGGCGCGCCGAGGATCTCGGCGAGGTCGGCCTCCGGACCGCTGCCGCCCTCGCGGGTGAAGAGCACCTCCTTGCCGAACGCGCGGCCCATGGCCCGGGCGGCGGCCTGCAGCTCGGGCGCGTCGAGCGGGGTGAGGCACGGACGGACCCCCGCCTCGTCGCGCGACACCACGGCCGTGATGCCGGGCGGGCAGGCAGCGGCGACGTAGGCCTCGAGCGCGTCGAGCACGTGCAGCGGGTCCATGTCGGCGACCAGGCGGAACGTCACCTTCGCATGGGCCGACGACGGGATGATCGTCTTGGCACCGGGACCGGTGTAGCCACCCCACATGCCGTTGATCTCGGCGGTGGGGCGTGCCCAGATCCGCTCCAGGGTGGTGAAGCCGGACTCGCCGTACGCGGCCTGCGACCGGGCCGGACCCGTCAGCCAGGTGTGCTCGTCGAACGGCAGCCGGGCGAAGAGCTCACGCTCACGGTCCGACAGCGGCTGGACGTCGTCGTAGAAGCCGGGCAGCGTGACCCGGCCGTCGGTGTCGTGCAGCCCGGCGAGCAGCGTCGCCATCGCGTGCAGCGGGTTGGGCACCGCGCCGCCGAACGAGCCGCTGTGCAGATCGCCCTGCGGCCCGGTCAGGGTGATCTCGCAGCCGACCATCCCGCGCATGCCGGTGCAGATGCTCGGGGTCTGCCGGTCGAAGACGCTGGTGTCGGAGACGACGACCACGTCGCAGTCGAGCTCCGCGCGGCGGGCCCGCAGCAGGTCGGCGAAGTGAACCGAGCCCGACTCCTCCTCACCCTCGATCACGAACTTCAGCGTGACGGCCGGCGAGCTGCGCCCGGTCGCCCGCAGGTGGGCGGCGAGGCCGTGCAGGTGCATGAGCACCTGACCCTTGTCGTCGGCGGTGCCGCGGCCGAGCAGGTCGTCGCCGCTCACCGCCGGCTCGAACGGCGGGCTGGTCCACAGCTCGAGCGGGTCGACGGGCTGCACGTCGTGATGGCCGTAGACCACGACCGTCGGGGCATTCGGGTCGTCGGACGGCCAGTGCGCGTGCACCGTGGGATGGCCGGGGGTCTCCCAGAGCTCGACCTCGGGGAAGCCGGCGGCGCGCAGCCGGGCCGCGAGCCATTCGGCGCTGGCGCGGACGTCACCGGCGTGTGCCGGATCGGCGCTGATGGACGGGATGCGCAGCCACGGATCGAGATCGGCGAGCAGGGCCGCACGGTCCAGGTGATCGGCCGGTGTCGCCGGACTCTCGGTGGTCATCGATCGACGTTAGCGGGTAGGAGGCCCGCGATGAGACCGTCATGACGAGCACCAGGCCACTGCGAGTGGCGACCTTCAACATCTGCAGCGGCCGCATCGACGGGGTGCCCGGACAGCCGGCACAGCTCGAGGCGGCGATCGCCGAGCTCGGGGCCGACGTGGTCGCCGTGCAGGAGGTCGACCGCGGGCAGGAGCGCTCCGGTGGCCGCAACCAGGCACAGGACGCGGCCGCGGGCCTCGGCCCTGACGCCCACTGGCGCTTCGCCGCCACCCTGACCGGGACGCCCGGCTTCGAGTGGGAGCCCGTGGCCGACCCGGATTCTGCCTCGGAGACGGCCCCCACCTACGGCATCGCCCTGCTCAGCCGCTACCCCGTGCTGCACTGGGAGCATCTGACGCTGGCGCCCGCGCCCGTGCGCTCGCCCCTGGTGCTGCCGAACCCGGCCGGCGGGTCCGGGGCTCCCGGCCGGCCCGGGGTCGTGCTGCTGCGCGACGAGCCGCGGGTCGCGCTGGCCGCGGTGATCGACGCCCCGGTCGGGCCGATCACCGTCGTCGCGACGCACCTGTCGTTCACCCCGGGGTGGAACCTGCGGCAGCTGCGCCAGATCCGCACCTGGATGCGGGCCGAACAGCAGGCGCACCGCTTCCCCCGGGCCCTCGTGCTGGCCGGTGACCTCAACCTGCCCGGCCGGGTGCCGGCACTCGCCACCGGTCTACAGCGCGGGGTGATCGCCCCGACCTTTCCCGCCGCCCGTCCGCGCATCCAGCTCGATCACCTGCTGCCGTCGCCCGCTGTGCAGCTGCAGGGCGGACGCGCCGTACGGCTCCCCATCTCCGATCACTGCGCCCTGATCGCCGACGTCACGCTGCGCTGATCGGCGTCGGGCAGGGCGAGCAGCTCGACGAGCTCCGCGCGGGACAGCAGAGGCGGCCGGACCAGCCCCGCCTCGCCCTCCCGGACGTAGAGGAACGCGGCACCGACCTGCTCCGGGGTGACCTGGGCGAGGTCGGCCCAGGCGAGGCGGTAGCAGGCGAGCTGGATGGCGGCGTGCCGCGCCGCCTGCCCGCTGGGGCGCGCACCGGTCTTGTAGTCGACGACGTCGTAGCCGCCGTCGTCGTTGCGGTAGACCGCGTCGATACGGCCACGGACCAGGACGGGGCCGGCCTCGCCATCCAGCACGAGCTCGAAGCCGACCTCGACCGCCACCGGCTCCCGTTGCGCCCAGGTCGTCGCCAGGAAGGCTTCCTGCAGCGCACGCAGGTCGTCGCCGGGCACGGCCATCGACGCGTCGCCGGCGCCCGGCAGGTCGCCCGGGTCGAGCAGGGCGCGTCCGCCGGACCGCTGCTCGACCCAGGCGTGGAAGCTGGTGCCCTGGCGCGCCGCGGGCGCCGGAGGGGTCGGCATGGGCCGTACGAGACGGGCCGCGTAGCCACCCGGGTCGTCGGCGACGGCGACGAGGTCGCTCACCGACAGCGCGGCCGGCAGCTCCACGGCGCGTCTGCCCCGCCCGGCCGCCCGCTCGCGCAGCAGCAGGTCGGCGTCGCGCTGCCACCCCTTGATGCGGTCGGCCAACTCGTCGGTCAACTCGTCGGACGGCTCGTCGGCGTCACCGGGTGATGCGAACGGCAGCTCGGGCGGCGCGTCGGGGTCGGCCGGACCGACGGTGACGGGGTCAGCGCCGGCCAGGACCGCCCGCACCGCCTCGGCGGCCCACCGGGTACCCGCCGTGACCACAGGGGCCGGCGGCCAGGCGATGTCGGCCTGCCGATCGGCGCTGAGCAACGGATTGACCTCGCCGTCCGCCGGCTGCTCGGCGGCCGGCTCGACGCGGCCGGCACCCGCGGCGCAGGCCTCGGTGATCTCGGTGAGGAACTCCGACGGCGGGGCGAGCACGCCCTTGGCGGTGGCCGACCACCAGTAGCCGGAGCAGCGCAGCACGTCACGCGCCCGGGTGACCGCGACGTAGGCCAGCCGCCGCTCCTCGAGGGCCTGCACCCCGCGGAACTCCGCCTTGTACGCGGTGACGCCCTTCGCCGACGGGTCCACCCACACCGGCAGGTCGTCCCGGTCACCCCGCAGGCTCCCGGGCAGAGCGGCCGGTCGCCACGGCCAGGCCCCCGTACGCGGGGCGCTCGGAAACGTCTTGGACGACAGCCCGGGCACGCACACGACGTCCCATTCCAGGCCCTTGGCGGCGTGCACGGTCATCAACTTCACCGCGTCGGCGGCGGACGGCACGCCGAGGTCGTAGCCGTCCTCGGCCTCCTCGGCGGCGTCGAGGGAGGCGAGGAAGGCGCCGAGGTCGGTCTGTCCCTCGAGCCCGACGAAGTCGGCGGCCACGTCGAGGAAGGCGAGCACGTTGGCCCGCCGCCCGCGCCGGAGCCGCTCCGGGGTCGCCTCGAGCTCGACATCGAGGCCGGTGGTGCGCTCGACGTCGGCGACGAGGTCGGGCAGCGGCTGGTCGGCCCGGCGGCGCAACGCCCCGAGCTCGCGCCGCAGCCGCCGCAGCCGGCGATCGGCCTCCTCCGACAGCGGCGCCATCCGGCGCAGCTCCTCGTCGTCGAGCTTCTCGAGCACGTCGGACAGGGCGCCGACCTCGGCCTCGTCGCCCCCGAGCTGCAGCGTCTCGCCCCGGGGCTCCTGCGGCTCCGGACCGCGTACGAGCCGGGCCGCCCGTCTGCCGAGGGCATCGAGATCCCGCGGGCCGATGCGCCACCGGGGGCCGGTGAGCAGCCGGATCATCCCGGCATTCGCGGTGGCGTCGTGCAGCACGCGCAGCACGGCCACGAGGTCAGCCACCTCCGGGGCGTCGAGCAGACCGCCGAGTCCGACGACCTCGACCGGCACGTCGGCCCGCTCCAGCGCCTGCCGCAGCAGGCCGAACTGGCTACGCCGGCGGCACAGCACCGCCACCTCGTGCCAGCCGTCGCAGTCGGGATGCACGCAGTGCTCGCGGTGCGCCGCGCGGCGCTGCTCGCCCGCCTCGCGGACCTGCCGGGCGACCCATTCCGCCTCCTGCTCCGCATCCTCGAGCAGCCGCACGCTCACGTCGCCGCCGTCCGAACCCGCCGTCTCCCGGCCGTCGCGGGGACGCAGCACCGGCGGCGTCACCGTGCCGGTGCGGCTGCCGCCGGGCGCGCCGGACAGCCCCTGCACGATGCGGTTGGCCACCTCCAGGACGGCGCCGCCGCTGCGGAAGTTGACCGCCAGCGGATAGACCCGGGCCGGCCGGTCGCGGGCGACGGGGAACTGGTACGGGAAATGCAGGATGTTGCCGACGCTGGCGCCGCGGAAGCCGTAGATCGACTGCGCCGGGTCGCCGACCGCCGTGACCGGATGACCGCCGCCGAACAGGCGCTGCAGCAGGATGCGCTGGCCCACCCCGGTGTCCTGGTACTCGTCGAGCAGGACGACGTGGTACGCGCTGCGCTCGGCGTCACCGACCGGCCCGAGCTGTGCGAGCCGCGCGGCCAGGGCGATCTGGTCGCCGTAGTCCAGCAGCAGCGCGTCGCGCTTCGCCTGCTCGAACGCGTCGACCAGAGCCAGCAGCTCCAGCCGCGTCGCCCCTGCCTCGAGCGCCGCCCGGGCATCCGCACCCGCCTTCGGCGCCGCGGCGATCATGGCTTCGAGCTCGCGGGTGGCCCGGCGCACGTCATCGCCGGTGACGAGGTGCGAGGCGAGCTCGTCGGCGAGCTGCCGCACCCGCTCGGCCACGCTGACCGGGGTGAGGTCGATGCGCAGCGGCTCGGCCCAGCGCCGGACGACGGCGAGCGCCAGCTGCCAGCGCAGGCCCTCCGACGCGAGCCGGGTGGTGGGCTCGATGCCGATGCGCAGGCCGTGGTCGGCGACGAGCCGTGCCCCGTAGCCGTTGTAGGTGAGGATCGTCGGCTCGCCGTCGAGGTCGGTGCCCGCCGCCCCCGCCTCGCCGGGCATCAGCGCGCGGAGCCGTTCCAGCCCGGCTCGCACGCGTGACGCGAGCGCCGCCGTCGCCTTGGTGGTGAACGTGAGGCCCAGCACCTGGTCGGCCTTGACCCGCCCCGACGCCACGAGGTGCACGACCCGGGCCGCCATCACCTCGGTCTTGCCGGAGCCGGCCCCGGCGATGATCAGCCCCGGCTCGAGCGGCGCCCCCACCGCTGCGCGCTGCTCGGCGGTCAGCTCCCACCCCGGCCGGCCCTCGCCGAGCACGGCAAGGGTGTCGGCCAGGCTCCAACCCGAGCGACCGGGCGTACCCACGTCAGGCAACGGACGCCCCCTCCGGCCAGGCCGGGCAGCTGCGGCGCACGGGGCACTTGTCGCAGCCGTCGTTGCGCCGGGCCGGGAAGTCCTCGCGGGCGATCGCCGACACCAGCTCCTCCAGCAGGTCGTGCACCCAGGTGCCGCCGTCGTCACGGGTGGTCAGCGGCGGCTGCTCGCGCGGCAGGCCCTTGCGCAGCGGCAGCAGCGCCGCGCCCGCCGCCCCGGAGAACGGCTCGGCCACCTCGTCGGCCGCTACGGCCCCGGACATCACGGCCAGCTGGTAGAGCCCGAGCTGGGGGCTCGTCGCCCCGTCCTCCTTGGAGGGCGGGGTGCGGCCGGTCTTGTAGTCGACGACGTAACCGCGACCCTCGACGTCGCGCTCCAACCGGTCGATCTGACCGCGTACGCGCGCCTTGCCGGCCTCGAGATCGACCCGCAGGTCGAAGTCGACCTCCACGGCCGCAACGTCGGACGTACGCCCCCGGTGCCAGTCGAGCAGCTTCTGCAGCGCCTGCCGGGCGGCCACCCGCTCCCGCTCGGAGAACCAGGGCGCCTCCCAGTCGATGGATGACCAGTGCTGTTCGAGCCGCTCCTCGAGCTGCTCGAGGCTGGTGACGCGCGCGTCGACGAGGTGGCGGGCGATGTCGTGCACCAGGACGCCGAAGCTCTGCGACGACGTGCCGGCCGACGCGACGCCGGCCCGGCGCACCAGGAACCAGCGCAAAGGGCAGGTGCGGATCGCCTCGACCTGACTCGGTGACAGCGTGACGACCCCGTCGGCCGGCAGCAGCGGCAACGGCCGCTCGGTCCACTCCGCGAGGCCCCACCAGGTGTCGGGATGGGCGATGGGCACCTCGGGGGCCAGCCGGGCGAGCTCGGCGACGGCGGCCGCGCGCAGCTGGGGGTGGGCCTCGGGGTCGGCCGCCGCGCAGCGCAGCTCGGCCACCAGCGCCGGGAGCGCGAGGACGCGGGGCGCGAGCTCGACCTCGTCGGGCACCGGGACCCCGAGCTCACCGAGGAAGCGTGACGGGCGGACGTCGGCGTCCTCGCCGCCGCTCACGGCCGTGACGACCAGCCGGCGACGGGCCCGGGTGACGGCGACGTAGAACAGCCGGCGCTCGTCGGTCAGGGCGCCCGCGCGGGCGCTGGCCGCCGCCTCCATGTCGGCGAACAGCGAGGGCTCCTCGTCGGCCGACGCGAGCGCGTCACCCTCGAGCAGAGTGCTGCGCCGGCGCAGGTCAGGCCACCCGCCGTCCTGCACGCCCGGCACCACGACGAGATCCCACTCGAGCCCCTTGGACCGGTGGGCGGTGAGCAGCCGTACGGCGTCGCCACCGAACGAGCGCTGGGTGAGCGGATCGGCCGGGATCTCCTGGTCGGCCATCCCGTCGAGGAAGACGCGCAGCCCCGACGCCGGCAGCCGGTCGACGAAGCGCGACGCGGCGTCGAACAGGGCCATGACCGCATCGAGCTGACGGTCGGCGTGGCGGCGCAGCGCCGGTGACGACGGCGGGTGCTCGACCGTCTCGTACAGCTGCTCGCGCCAGCGGCTCGCCTGCCAGACGGCCCAGAGCACCTGCTCGGGGGTGTCGTTGGCGGCGACGCGGACCCGGATGAGCTCGAACAGCGCCGCGACCCGGCGGGGTGCGGCCGCGACGTCGTCGGGCAGGTCGTCGAGCAGGGACGGGCCCTCGGTCGGGGTGAGGCACCGGACGAGCAGCTCCCCGGAGCGCCGCGAGCCACCCGCTGCCCGCTCCTGCGTGTGCAGCGTGCGGCGCAATCGGCGCAGGTCGAGCGCGTCTGCCCCGCCGAGCGGGGAGCCGAGCAGCGCGACGGCGGTGTCCTCGTCGAGCGGACAACGGTCGACGCCGACCCGCAGCAGCGTGAGCAGCGGCTCCAACGCCGGCTCCCGGGTGAGCGGACGCTCGTCGACGGGGGTCTCGACGGGAACGCCGGCATCGGCGAGGGCGCGCTGCAGCGGGCCGGCCAGGCGCGTGCTGCGCACGAGCACCGCCATCGCCGACCAGGGCAGCCCGTCGATGAGGTGGGCCCGGCGCAGCACGTCGGCCACGGCCACGGCCTCCTGCGCCGCCGACGGGAACAGCCGCACCGCGACCGCCGGGACGTCGGGGTCGGCAGCCGGACCGGCCGCGGCCACCAGACGATGGGCGCGGGCCGCCTCGACGTCGACCCCGGGCAGTGGCAGCCGCGCCGCCACCGACCGCGAGGCGGCGACGAGCTCCGGCCCCGAGCGCCGGCACGTCGCCAGAGCCAGCACGGAGGCGCGGCGACCCCGGGGCCCGCGGAAGCGGTCCGGGAAGTCGAGGATGCCGCTCACGTCGGCCCCGCGGAAGGCGTAGATGGACTGGTCGGGGTCGCCGACGACGACCAGCTGCGCGCCGCTCGACGCCAGCGACTGCAGGATCTCCTCCTGCGCCGGGTCGGTGTCCTGGTACTCGTCGACGACGATGAGCCGCAGGTCGCGCGCCACCTCGGTGAGCACCTCCGGCGCCGACAGCAGCCGAGCGGTGCGCCTGACCAGACCCGCGTAATCGACGGCGCCCTGCCAGTCCAGGTTGGACAGGTAGTCGTCGTAGAACGGCGCGAGCGTCTGCCAATGCGGGCGCAGCGTCTGCGCGCCCAGCACCTCGAGCTGGGCGGGCTCCACCCCGCGCTCCTGGCAGCGGGCCAGCAGGTCGCGCACCTCCTCGGCGAAGCCGCGCAGCTCCAGCAGCGGCCGCCACTCCTGCGGCCAGCTCGGCTCGCTCGCCGCGTACGGGCGCAGCAGGTCACGGACGACGACGTCCTGCTCGGGCCCGGAGAGCAGCCGCAGCGGCGCGCCGTCGGCGGTGGGGTCGTACTGGCGCAGCACGCCGTAGCACCAGGCGTGGAAGGTCCAGGCGAGCCGGCCGGCGACGGTGCGCCGCAGCCGGGCGGCGAGGCGCATGCGCAGCTCGTCGGCGGCCCGGCGCGAGAAGGTCAGCAGCAGCACCTGCTCGGGACGCAGCCCGTCGCGCTCCACCCGGCGGGCGACGAGCTCGACGATGGTCGACGTCTTGCCGGTGCCCGGCCCGGCGAGGACGAGGAGCGGCCCACCGCGATGGTCGATGACCTTCTGCTGCTCCGGATCGGGATGGAACGCCGCGGCCGGGGGGCCGGCCGCCGGGCGCACGAGCACCGGGGAATCCGTCGGTCCTGACCTGCGTGCCACTCCTGCAGTCGACCACGGGGGTACGACGAAAAAGCGCCCGGCTGCCCGTGTGGCGTGACATACGCACCGGGCGTACGCGAACTAGCTCGTGGGCTCCGGGCCGGCCCACCGGGCCAGCGCGAGATCGACGCGTTCGCCGCCGCGCGCGAGCGGGGTGTCCTCCGCCTTGAGCAGCGCCAGCGCCGCCACCGGACCCGCCGGGTTGGGATAGCCGGACGACAGCACGACCCGGTGCCAGGCGACCTCGTAGCCGTGACGGCTCATCGCCGCCCCGACCGCGCGGCCGGAGCCGCGGCCGATCAGTTCCGCCACGTCGCCGTAGGTCAGCACCTTGCCGCGCGGGATCTGGGTGACGATCGCCAGCACCTCGCTCGCGTACGCGGTCGGCGTCCCCCCGATGAGGGAACGCGTCGCCACCCCGGCCGAGACCGACCGGGGTGGCGTACTGCGGGACATCAGCAGCTCAGTAGATCGGAAGGCCCTTGTCGACCTGGGTCGCCCAGGCCGTCACCCCGCCCTGCACGTGCTTGGCGCTGGCGAAGCCGGCACCCTTCAGCGTGGCGAGTGCCTCCGCGGAGCGCACACCGCTCTTGCAGTAGAGGACGATCGGCTTGTCCTGCGGCAGCTCCGACAGGTGCGCCGGGATGTCGCCCTTGGGGATGAGGGTCGCACCGGGGATACGGACGATCTCCCACTCGGCCGGCTCACGCACGTCGACCAGCAGGAAGTCGTCGCCGGCGTCCTGCATGCCCTTGAGCTCGGCGGCGGTGATGGTCGAACCGCGGGCGGCGTCCTGGGCCTCCTCCGACACGACGCCGCAGAAGGCCTCGTAGTCGATGAGCTCGGTGACCGTCGGGTTCTTGCCGCAGATCGCGCACTCCGGGTCCTTGCGGACCTTGATCTCGTTGTAGGACATCTCGAGTGCGTCGTAGACCATCAGCCGGCCGATCAGCGGCTCGCCGATGCCCATGAGCAGCTTGATGGCCTCGTTGACCTGGATCGAGCCGATGGACGCGCAGAGCACACCCAGCACGCCGCCCTCGGCGCAGGACGGGACCATGCCCGGCGGCGGCGGGTCCGGGTAGAGGCAGCGGTAGCAGGGTCCGTGCTCGGACCAGAAGACGCTGGCCTGGCCGTCGAACCGGTAGATCGAGCCCCACACGTACGGCTTGTTCAGCAGCACGCAGGCGTCGTTGACCAGGTAGCGGGTCGCGAAGTTGTCGGTGCCGTCGACGATCAGGTCGTACTGGGCGAACAGCTCCATGACGTTGGAGCTGTCGAGCCGCTCCAGGTGCAGGTTGACCTGCACGTAGGGGTTGATCTCCAGCACCGAGTTGCGCGCGGACTCGGCCTTGGGGCGGCCGATGTCGGAGACGCCGTGGATGATCTGGCGCTGCAGGTTGGACTCGTCGACGACGTCGAAGTCGACGATGCCGAGCGTGCCGACACCCGCGGCGGCCAGGTACATGAGCGCCGGGGAGCCGAGACCACCGGCACCGACGACCAGCACCTTGGCGTTCTTCAGCCGCTTCTGGCCGGCCATGGCGACGTCGGGGATGATCAGGTGGCGCGAGTAGCGCCGGATCTCGTCGACGCTCAGCTCATCGGCCGGCTCCACCAGCGGCGGATACATGCCGTTCGGCAGCACTTCAGACGTTGTCACCGGTAAGGACTCCTCGCAGCTCGGACCTCAAGGCGTGCCGTTCATTCTGCCCGCACGTACGCGGGTGGCAGCTTCGGCCAGCACAACCGTCCGACCGGCCCGCGGATTCCGCCCTCAGTAACCGGGCGCCGACGGGTGTGGCGATCACCCGCACCGGGCACATCAGCTGCAACGCCGAGGAGGAACCATGAGTGCAGCAGACAAGATCAAGAACTCCGTCGAGTCGGTCACCGGCAAGGCGAAGCAGCACGTCGGCGGCGCCACCGGCGACCGCGACCTGCAGGCCGAAGGTGACAAGGACCAGGCCAAGGGCGACCTCAAGCAGGCCGGCGAAAAGGTGAAGGACGCCTTCAAGCGCTGAGCCCGACTCCGTAACGGCAGCGGCCGCCATCCTCCGGGATGGCGGCCGCTGTCGTTATTGAGACGGTTGCCGTCAGTGCAGATGCGGCGCGGTCGCCTGCACCACGGCACGCACGATCGCCTGCCGGACGTCCGTGAGCACCTCGGAGCTGCCGGAGGCAGCCAGCTCGACCCCGTCCACGTCCAGCATCAGCTGCACCGCTGCGAACTCGCCGATCTCGATCTGCTCGACGCGGCCGACCACGGCGTCGTCGGTCAGCTCCTCGATCGCGTGCAGCGTGGCCTCGGCGACGGCCCGGTGCAGGCCGGACGCCGATGTCGTACCGGCGGCCTCCCCCACGGCTTCCCGGTCGCCGAGCGCCACGACGACCGTCACGTGCACCTTGCGGCCGGTGCTGGTCACGTGCATGCTCCGCACCCCGACCGCAGGTCCGGAGACGGGGTCGGGCCCGACCGGACCGGTCGCCTCGATCATCTGCACCTGACCGGGGTCGACCCCGAGGCCGAAGCGCTCGTGCAGCACCCGGCTGACCGCCGTCGCCACCTCCACCTCGTCGGCGTCGTCCCGCAGGTCGAGCTTGAGCAGGCCGTCCGCAGCGAGCTCGGCCGACCGCACGCCGTCCACGGCGCGCAGGGCGGTGAGGACCGTCCCGGTGTCCGCCACGGTCTCCTGGTCGAGGGCCGTGGACCCGGCAGTACTGCTCACGCTCCCCTGTCGGCACCGCAGTGGCGACGACTTGAGCCGGGCGGGCGTGAGGTGATCAGGCGGACTTGCGCGCCGCCTGCCGCTTGGCCGGGGCCTTCGCCACCGCCGGCTCGGACTTCTTGGCCGCCGTCGCGCGCTTGGCGGGCGCCTTCGCCGCCGCCTTCTTGGCTGCGGGCTTCTTCGGCGCGGGCTTGCTCGCGGCAGCCGCGTCGTCTTCATCGGCGGCGTCATCGTCGTCGGCAGCCGCGACCGGTGCCGGCTTGCGGCCCTTCGCCGCGTCGACCGACGCCCGCAGCGCGGCCATGAGGTCGAGCACCGCCCCGCCGCCCTCCTCGGCCTGCTCGGGTGCGACGACCTCGCGCCCCTCGACCTTGGCGTCGATGACGGCCTGCAGCGCCTCGCGGTAGTCGTCCTTGTACTGGGACGGGTCGAAGTCGCCGGTCAGCGTGTCGATCAGCGAGCCGGCCATGGCGAGCTCCTGCGGGCGTACCGAGATGTCCTCGCCGAGGAAGCCGAAGTCGGGGGTGCGCACCTCGTCGGGCCACAGCATCGTCTCGAGCACGAAGACGCCGTCGCGTACCCGCAGCGTCGCCAACTGCTCGCGCTGGCGCAGGGCGATCTTGACCAGGGCCACTCGGCCACTCTCCTCGAGAGCGTCACGCAGCAGCGCGTACGGCTTGGTGCCCGTCTTGTCGGGCTCGAGGTAGTACGACTTGGCGAAGTAGATCGGGTCGACCTGTTCCAGCGGGACGAACTGCAGCACGTCGATCGTGCGCGACGTGGTCAGCGGCAGGCCGGAGAGGTCCTCGTCGGTGAGGATCACCATGTCGCCGCCGCCGAGGTCGTAGCCCTTGGCGATGTCGCCGTAGGTGACCTCCTCGCCGTCCACCGTGCAGACGCGCTTGTACTTGATCCGCCCGCCGTCCTCGCGGTGCACCTGGTGAAAGGACACGTCGCGCTCCTCGGTCGCCGAGTACAGCTTGACCGGGATCGTCACGAGGCCGAACGAGATGGCGCCCTTCCAGATCGATCTCACCGCCTGATCATCCCCCGCTCCTGCGTTGAAAGCACGTCCCTGACCCGGCCGAATGCCATCCGGCTCGCACCCGCCGCCGCTTGCTTGGACGCCGGCGGATCACGCAACTCATCTGTCGGGTAACAACATGTCGTGCCGACCGGGGAAAAGCAGCCGTCTCGCGACGCGTCCAAGGTGCCTGTCGATGTCGACGGGCGGCGCCTCGTGCTGTCCAACCTCGACAAGGTCCTGTATCCGGACGGCTTCACCAAGGGTCAGGTGCTCGACTACTACTCCCGCATCGCGCCCGTGCTGCTGCCACATCTGCGCGACCGGCCGATGACCCGCAAGCGCTACCCGAACGGCGTGGACGGAGCGTTCTTCTTCGAGAAGAACGCGCC
Source organism: Frankiaceae bacterium (assembly GCA_965199805.1). GTDB lineage: Bacteria > Actinomycetota > Actinomycetes > Frankiales > Frankiaceae > DATAZK01. The sequence goes on from CBDATO010000003.1 coordinate 1,119,830, forward strand.
GCGCGGGCTGCCGGACTGGGTACGCACGGCGCGCCTGCCGAGCCCCGGCTCGACGAAGAACCGCGAGGAGATCGACTACGTCGTCCTGGACGACCTGGCCTCACTCGTCTACGTCGCCAACCTGGCCTCCCTCGAGCTGCACACCCCGCAGTGGAAGGTCGGCCCCCGCGGCGCCGTCAAGCCCCCAGACCTGCTGGTCATCGACCTCGACCCGGGCCCGCCGGCCACGATCGTCGAGTGCTGCCGGGTCGCCGAGCTCATCCGGGCGGCCAGCGACCGCACCTGGTACGCCAAGACGAGCGGGTCGAAGGGCCTGCAGCTGTACGCGAAGGCGACCCGTGTCAAGAAGGGCGAGTCGACGTCGGACGAGGTGCGGGCACTGGCCGAGTCGCTGGAGAAACAGCATCCCGACCTCGTCGTGAGCCGGATGACGAAGGCGCTGCGGCCGCACAAGGTGCTCATCGACTGGTCGCAGAACAGTCCGGCCAAGACCACCGTGACGGCGTACTCGCTGCGCGCCCGTCCGCACCCCTGGGTGAGTACGCCGGTGACGTGGGACGAGGTGCAGGGCTGCCGATCGGCCGAGGACCTGGTATTCACGGCGCCCGACGTGCTCACCCGGGTGGAGCAGCACGGCGACCTCTTCGGCGATCTGACCTGACCCGCCCGCCGGGGGTGCGCCCATCGAAGGCGGGGTAAGGCGACCGGCATGGCTCACCACCCCGAGGGCATCGACCCCGCGCAGCTGACCGATGACGACCTGGCCCGCGAGCTCGACCACATCCATGCCACGCGGCACTCGACGTTCCTCGACGGCACCGAGGACGCATTCGAGGCGCACACCAAGCGCATGCTGCTGCTCGAGGCCGAGTACCTGCGCCGCTTCCCGGACCGGGCGGCACCGCACCCGCTGCGTACGCGGGCCGGCAGTCGCGCCGCCGCCGGGCAGGACTGACGCTCCCCCCGGTACGGGCCACGGGCCGTCCGCGCGCTGACCGACCCCTGCGGTTGTGTGATTGATTGGCGCGGGCGGTCCGGACGGGAGCCCGGAGGAGGGCTGCGCCGTGAGTGCCGAGCCGGTGTCGCCGGCGTCGGGTTCGACGCCGGCTGAAGGCGCGCCTGCGCGACGTGGCCGCCTGCCGCGACCGGCGCGTCGTCGTCAGCTGCTCGGCGCCGCCCGTGAGGTCTTCGTGGCCCAGGGCTACCACGCCGCCGCCATGGACGAGATCGCCGAGCGCGCAGGCGTCAGCAAGCCCGTGCTCTACCAGCACTTCCCGGGCAAGCTCGACCTGTACCTGGCGCTGCTGGACGAGCACACCCAGGACCTCGCCGATCGCGTACGCGAGGCGCTGCAGTCGACGACCGACAACCACCTGCGAGTGCGGCGCTCGGTGCAGGCGTACTTCGACTTCGTCGACGACCCCGGCGGCGCGTACCAGCTGGTCTTCGAGTCCGACGTCCGCAACGAGCCGTCGGTGCGCTCCCGGGTCGAGGGAAGCCTGTCCGAGGTGGTCAAGGCGATCGCCGAGACCATCGCCGCCGACACCGGCTACGAGCCGCAGGACGCCGAGCTGCTCTCCGTCGGGGTGGCCGGTCTCGCCGAGGTCGGCGCCCGCTGGTGGCTCACCGCGGACAACGCGCTGAGCAAGGAGCACGCCGTCGACCTGCTGGTGCAGCTCGCGTGGCGTGGCCTGTCCGGCGCCCCCAAGGTCTGACCCCCGGCACCGACAGCGATCTCGCCCAGAGCGAACGGCGCCCGATTCACTCCCGGGGTCGAGCGCCCCGCCCTGCGCCGACCGTAGGGTGAGGGTCCGTTCCACGACCCGGAGGTTTGTCTCGGTGGAGGTCAAGATCGGGGTGCAGTACTCCCCCCGTGAGCTGGTTCTGGACAGTGCGCTGGATCCGGCGGAGGTCGAGGCGGCCGTCACGGCGGCGATCCGGTCCGAGATCGGCGTGCTGTCGCTGGAGGACACCAAGGGTCGGCGTGTGATCGTGCCGGTCGACAAGCTGACCTACGTCGAGGTCGCGGAGGCCGAGCGCAAGGGCGTCGGCTTCGGCGCCGGTCTGGGCGGCTGACCCCGCCCGTCCCACCCTCGGGACAGCCGGTCGAGCGACCGGCTGTTCCGGCAGGCTCGCTGCTCCGACGGGCTCTTACTCCGACAGACCCAGCGAGCGCATCCGCTGCGAGTGGCCGTCGATGACCCGCTCGAAGAGGCGGCTCAGCTCGGCCATGTCCGCCGCGCCCGACGCGATGAGCGTCACCAGGCCCTCGCGCTCGACCGCGACCCGCTGGGCCTGGGTCAGGGCCTCGCCCACGAGCCGGCGCGCCCAGAGCGCGAGCCGACCCCCCACCCGCGGGTTCGCGCTGATCGCCGCTCGCACCCGGTCCACCGCGAACGCGGCCTGCCCGGCGTCGCCGAGCACCGTGTCGACCAGCTGCTGGGCCTGCCGGTCGAGGTACTTGGAGACCTCGCGGTAGAAGTCGCTGGCGATCCCGTCGCCGACGTAGGCCTTCACCAGGCTCTCGAGCCAGTCCGCGGGCGCCGTGAGGTCGTGGAAGGTGTCGAGCGCGGCCACGTACGGCGCCATCGCCGCCTCCGGGTCGACCCCGAGCGCGACCAGATAGGCCGACAGCTGCTGGAAGTGCACGAATTCACCGGCCGCGAGAGCCGCGAGCGCCGTCCGGTCGCCGATCGTGGGTGCGAGTCGCGCGTCGGTGGCCATGCGCTCGAAGGCGGACAGCTCCCCGTACGCCAGGGCGCCGAGCAGGTCGATCAATCCCGGATCGGGGGCCGTATGAGCCGGCGGGTTTGCAGCCACGCGCCGACCTTAGAGGGCCTGGACGATCCGGGTGCGGGCCGGCGGACGCCACGATCCTCGTCACCGATGGCGCCTGACGACTTGCCAAGGGGTCGTGCCGTACGATAGGCGTCACGATTCGACAATCCGTCGACTCTTTCCGGGTTCTACCCCGCGTGCCTTCAGTGCGGTTCGACTGCGAAGTCGATGCAGACGCCTTTCCAGTCGGCGTCGCCCGCAGCCGAAGGCGCCGCAAAGGCGCATCCTCGCCCGATCGAAGCGCGGCACAGCCCGGCAGACGTGTGAGCGGCTCCGTCCCCGACGGCCGCTCGTAGCCGTAGGAGCTTCCGCTGAGCGATCAGCCCCAGACCATCACCGCCGACGACACCGACCTCGAGGAGAAGAGCGACCTCGCTCCCGAGGAGCTCGCCGCCGACCCCGAGCTCGACCTCGCCGACCAGATCGTCGCCGAGGGCGACGTCGAGATCCCCCCGGACTTCGCGTCCTTCGGCGTCAGCCAGCCGATCGTCGACGCGCTGGCCGAGGCCGGCATCGTCCACCCGTTCCCCATCCAGGCGCTGACGCTGCCGATCGTGCTCGCCGGCACCGACATCATCGGCCAGGCCCGCACCGGCACCGGCAAGACGCTCGCCTTCGGCATCCCCACCCTCGAGCGGGTCGCCGCCGCCCGGGCCGGCGAGGCCGCCGGTGACCCGCGGCCGCTCGCGCTCGTCGTCGTGCCCACCCGTGAGCTCTGCGTCCAGGTCGCCGAGGACATCAAGCGCGCCGGCCGGCTGCTCGGCACCAAGCTGCTCGCCGTGTACGGCGGCCGTGCGTACGAGCCGCAGGTCGAGGCCCTGAAGTCCGGCGTCGACATCGTCGTGGGCACCCCCGGCCGACTGCTCGACCTCGCCCGCCAGCGCCACCTCGACCTGTCCAAGGTGGAGGTCCTCGTCCTCGACGAGGCCGACGAGATGCTCGACCTCGGCTTCCTGCCCGACATCGACGCCATCCTCGAGATGGTCGGCAAGCGCCGGCAGACGATGTTCTTCTCCGCCACCATGCCCGGGCCGATCGTCGCGCTGGCCCGCCGCTTCCTCACCCGGCCGGTGCACATCCGGGCCGAGATGCCCGACGAGAGCCGCACCGTCCCCACCACCAACCAGCACGTCTACCGGGCGCATGCGCTCGACAAGGCCGAGATGCTGTCGCGGGTGCTGCAGGCCGACGGTCGCGGACTGTCGATCATCTTCGTCCGCACCAAGCGCACCGCCGACAAGGTCGCAGCCGACCTCACCGAGCGCGGCTTCGCGGCCGCCGCGGTGCACGGCGACCTCGGCCAGGGCGCCCGCGAGCAGGCGCTGCGTGCCTTCCGTGCCGGCAAGGTCGACACGCTCGTCGCCACCGACGTCGCCGCCCGCGGCATCGACGTCGCCGGCGTCACGCACGTGATCAACTACCAGTGCCCCGAGGACGAGAAGATCTACCTGCACCGCATCGGGCGCACGGGTCGCGCGGGCGAGAAGGGTGTCGCGGTCACGTTCGTGGACTGGGACGACCTGGCTCGCTGGCGGATGGTCAACGACGCGCTGAAGCTGCCCTTCGCCGACGTGCCGGAGACGTACTCGACCTCCGACCACCTGTACGACGAGCTCGGCATCCCGCGCACCGCGCGTGGCACCCTGCCGCGTGGTCAGCGCGTACGCGCCGGCCTCGACGCCGAGCAGGTCGAGGACCTCGGCGAGACCGGCAAGCGCGGGCGTCCGAGCCGCACCCCGGCCGGTCGTGGCAGTGACTCGCGTGGCAGTGACTCGCGTGGCAGTGAGTCGCGCGGTGGCGAGCGTGGCGGAGACGCCCGGCCCGCCCGCGAGGAGCGTCCCGCCTCCACCCGCCCGCCGCGGTCGCGCAAGCGCACGCGTGGTGGCAGCGGGTCCGAGGGCGGCGAGTCCGTCGGTGCGACGGCTTCCGAGACCGCGACCGAGTCGAGCACGGGTCCCGCCGCTCCCGCGGCCGAGGGCGACGCCCCGGCTCGCAAGCGGCGCCGTCGGCGCGGCGGCAGCGGCCGCGGTGCGGGCGCCGGTGCGGGCGCCGGTGCCGAGGGCTCGACCGACACTCCCACGGCTGACGCCCCGACGGCCGACGCCGGCTGACTCACCCGGCGTCGCTGCGGAACGGCTGATCATGATCCTGGTGGATGACGCCGTCTGGCCGTTCCGCGGCGAGAGCTGGGCCCATCTCGTCAGCGACTCCTCGTACGACGAGTTGCACGCCTTCGCGACCGGCCTGGGCATTCCCCGGCGCGGCTTTCAGGGTGATCACTACGACGTGCCCGACCGGCTGCGTACGGTCGCCATCGCCCAGGGCGCCACCCCGGTCGGGAGCCGGGAGCTCGTCGCCCGGCTGACCGCGGCCGGGCTGCGCCGCCGGCGTACGGCTCGCTGAGCCGTGCGTCTCGTCGTGCTGGCCGACACGCACGTGCCGAAGCGCGCGCGTGACCTGCCGCCTGCGGTGTGGGACGCGGTCGATGCCGCCGACGCGACGGTGCACGCCGGTGACTGGATCGACGTCGCGCTGCTCGACCGGCTCGAGGCCCGCGCGGGTCAGGTGCTCGGCTGCTATGGCAACAACGACGGCCCCGAGCTGCGTGCCCGGCTGCCCGAGGTCGCCCAGGTGGTGTGGGAGGGCGTCCGCGTCACGGTCGTGCACGAGACCGGGGCCTCGAAGGGACGCGCCGCCCGGATGGACCGGACGTATCCGGACACCGACCTGCTCGTCTTCGGCCACTCGCACATCCCCTGGGACGAGGTGACCGACGGCGGCATGCGCCTGCTCAACCCCGGCTCACCGACCGACCGCCGCCGGCAGCCGGCCGCGACCTTCGTGACGCTCGAGCTCCGGGACGGACGCATCACCGATCTCGTACAGCACAGCGTCACACCTCACACCGGCTGAGCCTGCAGGTCCGCGCCTTAATCGCCTGCTCATGACACCCTCGAGGGGTGGGTGCAATCGACGTGCAGACGGCTCCTACGGTGGGTGATCCCGGCCTTTTCGGTCCGGACAGTGTGACCTGGCGGGTGCACGCCGACCCGTTGCTCGGGCTGGGCGGGCTGCGCTCCTTGCTGCTGCAGGCCCTGCACCCATTGGCGATGGCCGGAGTGTCGGCGCACAGCTCGTTCCGGGACGACCCCTGGGGCCGGCTGCTGCGGACCGCGCAATACGTCGGCACCGTCACCTACGGCTCGACCGTCGAGGCGCAGCGCGCCGCTGCCCGCGTACGTGGGATGCACCGCAAGGTGCGCGGGGTCGACGAGGAGTCCGGTCAGCCGTACGCCGCCTCCGACCCGGCGCTGCTCGCCTGGGTGCACGTGACGGAGGTCGACTCGTTCCTGACGACGACCCGTCGCGGCGGGCTCGCGCTGACCGACGCCGAGGCCGACGCGTACGTCGCCGAGCAGGCGCGGGCCAATGCGCTGCTCGGCCTCCCGGTCGACCAGGTGCCGCAGTCGGTGGCCGAGATCGACGCGTACTACCGCCGGCTGCGTCCCGAGCTGCGCGTCGGGGAGAAGGCACGGGCAGCGGCCCGCTTCGTCGTCCACCCGCCGATGTCGCGGCGCGTGACGTGGCTGACCCCGGCCCGACCCGCCTGGTACGGCCTCGGCGGGCTCGCGTTCGCCCTGCTGCCCTCGTGGGCGCGGCGGATGTACCGGCTGCCGGGCCTGCCCACCACCGACTGGGGCGCCACCCTCTCGGCTCGGGCGATGCACGCCGCGCTCATGAAGGTGCCGGTCGAGCGCCGGCAGGGGCCCGCGCTGGCCGCCGCGGTCGAGCGGCTCGGGCTGGTCGACTACGACCCGGTGTCGGACCGTTCGGACGCCGGCACGACACGGACGATGTTGCCGTAGGCGTCGATCTCCAGCAGCGTCTTCGCCGGTGCCACGCGACGCGGCCGCTTGCGCGCGGGACGCTTGAGCACCCACCACAGCGCCACGGCGCCGATCAGCAGCCCGACGAACAGGACGACCAGGATCGGACCGCCGACCGGTGATCCCGCCCGCGCCGGGGGTGACGGGTCGGCGGAGTCGGCCGGGCCGGCGAGTGATTGGGCGAGGGCGACCAGCGCCGGCGTCGCGTCGCCGGACGCGGGCAGTGCCGTACGTGCCGCGGCGAGCTCGTCGGTCAGCTTGCCGGGCACCAGCGTGCTGGCTCCGTAGAGGTCGCGACCGATGAGCACCACGAAGGTGCCGCCCTGCCCGATCCGGCTGGACAGCAGGGCCGGCACCTCGTCGGGCTCGACACCCGGCAGGTCCTGGGCCCCGAGCACGGCGACGTACGTCTGCTGCGGGAGCACGGCCCGCAGGCGCGTGACGTCGAGCGACCACAGCGCGTTCGGCCCCCGGTAGACCGGAGCGGTCTGCAGCTGCGCCGCCAGCCGGACGATGGCCGCGGGGGCCGGAGGGGCCGACGCCCCGGCAGCGGGAGCCACGCTCGGCGCCCCGACGGAGGGAGTGGCCGCCGCCGCGGCGGCCGACGCACCCAAACCCATGATCATCAGCAGTGCGGTGAGGACGACCAGCCGCCGGGCGGGCCGGAGGAGCATCCTCAGTCGCACGTGGAGCACACGACCGAGTCTGCCCGGTGGCCGCCGTCGTCGCTCTGCCGCGAACCGCGGAGTGAGCCTCGCGACGTCACTCAGGCGACGGCGGCGACACCCGTCGCCGCGGCCAGCAGTCGGGCGAGCTCGGCGTCCGCCGTCGTCTCCGCGCCGAGCCCCTGCGCCTTGCGGCTGCCGTGGAAGTCGCTGCTGCCCGTCACGATCAGGTCGAGCTCGGCGGCGAGCCGGCGCAGCTCGGCGCGGTCGTCCGGGGCGTGGTCGGGATGGTCGACCTCGACGCCCTGCAGGCCGGCGGCCGCGAGCCGGCGGATCTCCGGCTCCCCCACCACCGCGCCGCCGCGGAGCCGGGCATACGGGTGGGCGAAGACCGCGACACCGCCGGCGGCACGTACCTTGCCGATCGCGTCGACCACGTCCCAGCCCGGACGGTCGATCTTGTAACGCCCGCCGGACCACTCGGGCCCGAACGCCTCGTCGAACGAGCCGACCACCCCGGCGGCCACGAGCGCCGCAGCCAGGTGCGGACGCCCGACGGAGCCGGTCTCGGCCTGCGCGCGCACGTCGGCCAGTGATACGTCGTATCCGTCGGCGAGCAGCATCTCCTGCCAGCGGTCGACCCGCCAGAGCCGGCTGTCACGCATCCGCTGCCGCTCGGCCGCGAGCTCGGGCTCCGCCGGGTCGAACCCGTACGCCAGCAGGTGCATGTTGATCGGCCGGCCGAGGGCCGGCACGTCGACGGTGCAGCTCAGCTCGCACCCGAGCACGAGCGTGAGCCCGTCGGGCCGGGCATCCCGCGCCTCCGACCAGCCGCTCGTCGTGTCGTGGTCGGTGAGCGCGACGACGTCGAGGCCGGCGGCGCCGGCGGCGCGCACCACGTCAGCCGGGCGGTCGGTGCCGTCGGAGGCGGTCGAGTGGGCGTGCAGATCGATGCGCGAGGCCATGCGTCCTCAGGGGTCGGGTCCCGCTGCACGGCAGAGCCGGAACGAGCGGTGGCGAGGGTCGGGCGGGACGGTCAGCCGACGCCGTCGGACCGCGCATCCGTACCGGCGCGCGGCGTGACGACCTCAGCCGACGCCCCGGACGCTACCGAGGGCGCCGCGCCAGTGCTCTGCGCCTGCAACCGGGCGGCGAGGCTGTCGAGCCGCACCCGCTCCTCGCCGGTGACGACCTGGACACCGGCCAGTACCCGACGGAAGGCGGCGAGCTCGGACGACTTCGCGCTGCCGAGCGCCTTGGGCAGGGTCGTGGCGGCGGCGCCGCTCACCCGGCCTGCGGCGATGTCGCCGTTCAGCCGCTGACGCAGCCGGTCGAGGGTGGTCACCCAGCCCGGGTACGTCGAGGCGTCGATCGGCCCGACGGTCTTCGCCGGCAGCACGACCTTCGCGCAGTCGACCGCCGTGCCGGACGCCCGGGCCGTGACTCGGACGGACGCGACGCCCGATGCGCCGGCATCGCCGATGTCGCGGCCGGACAGGTCGGCGGTGACGTGCTGCGCACCGCTGCGCAGGGTCACGACCTTCAGCGAGCTGGTGATGCGCCATCCCGCGGCGTCGGTGAGCCGCACGCCGAGGGTGACCGCACCGGGCCGCGACGAGGTGACCGTGAGACCCACCCGCAGCAGGTCGACGACGCCGTCGCCGTCGGTGTCGACGGGCTCCGCGGACACCGGGGCCTGCGGGACGACGGCGACGCCGGGGTCGGTGCAGGTCGGGCCGCTGGGCGTGGGTGTGGGGGTCGGCGTCGGCGAACCTGTGGGCGTCGGTGTCGGCGTCGGGGTGCTCGTCGGCTTGGGCGTGGCCGACGGGCTGGGCGTGGCCGACGGGCTGGGCGTGGCCGACGGGCTGGGCGTGGCCGACGGGCTGGGCGTGGCCGACGGGCTGGGCGTGGCCGACGGGCTGGGGGTCGCCGACGGCTTCGGCGTAACCGACGGGCTCGGCGTCACCGACGGGCTGGGTGTCACCGACGGGCTGGGTGTCACCGACGGCACCGGGGTGCGGGTCGGGGACGGCGTCGGGCTGGGCGTGGCCGACGGGCTCGGGGTAGCCGCGGGACGGCGTGTGGCGGTCGGCGACGGGCTCGGCGTCGGGTCCGCCGCGGGCGGGTCGTCGTCCGGGGTGGGGAACCAGTCGTCGGGGTTGGAGGCGCCCGGGTCGGTGTAGTCGTCGGGGTTGTAGTCGAGGTCGGAGTTGTCCGGGACGTAGTCGTCGCTGGTGGTCTCGTCGGCCGCCGGGTCGCCGTACGGGTCGTCGCCGGCGGAGCCGTTGTCGTCGAGCACCAGCGGTGACGGCACCTCGTCGAGCGCCGGGGTCTTCGCGGCCGCCTTCTGGTACGCCGCCGCCCAGGCCAGCACCGACGTCACGTAAGCGTTGGACTGGTTGTAGGACAGGACGGCCTCACGCAGGTCGGCGCGGTCCTTGAGGTCACGGCTGCCGCTGCACAGGTAGCCGGCGGCGGCGAGCGCGGCGTCCCACATGTTGTTGGGGTCGCGGATGCCGTCGCCGTTGCCGTCGCGACCGAGCGTCTTCCAGGTCTCGGGGACGAACTGCATCGGCCCGACGGCCCGGTCGTACTTGGTGTCGCCATCCCAGGAGCCGTTGTCGGTGTCGAGCAGCAGCGCGGTGTTGTGCGTGCCGTCGAGCACCGGCCCGAGGATGGTCGGGACGACCTCACCCGTCGAGGTGACGCGCGACTTGGCGCCCCAGCTGCGGCCGTGGTCGCTCTCGACCTTGCCGATGCCGGCGAGCAGCGGCCACCCGAGGTGACAGCTCGGGTCCTCGACGGCGAGCTCGGCCGCGGCCTTGCGGTAGGCCTGCAGGGCGACGGTCGGGATCGCCTTCGAGCCGGCCGTCAGCGAGCCTCCCCCCGGCTCGCCCGCCGCCTCCGGGTCGGCGGCGGTGGTGTCAGCGACCTGGGTCGTGCCCGAGCGCGCCGCCGACGGGAGCGCGGCGGTCAGAGCGCCGGCCACGTCGTCGCGCCCCTCGGGCGTGGCGGCCGGCGTCTGCGGGCGTGTCGGAGTCGATTGCACCGCGGCGGCCGCCGGTAGGGTCAGCGCCAACACAAGGGTTGCAGCCATCGCCGAACCGCGCACGGCCTTGCCGTGCGTCTTCAGTCGGCTGTGCGAATCCAAGCCAGGCACCCCGTACGGTCGCGTTGTGGCGGGTCACGAACGCGTTACCGATAATGCCAAAAAGTCACCCGTTCGGGTCAGGCCGGGCTTACTTTTTCGGGATTCGGGCCGATAAGGCGCAGCCCGCCGGCCGAAACGCTGATTTCCGCCGGTAACGGGCACAACGCGTCACCGTCTGCATACACATCGAAGGGTCGGTCGGCGTCGACCGTCACGGCGCGCACCCGGCGCACGACGACCTCGGGGTCGTTCACGTGGGCCCCGGAGAAGACCTTGGGCAGCATCGTGAGGAAGTGCCGCTTCGTGGTGCGCTCGGCCAGCACCAGCTCGAGCAGGCCGTCGTCGATCCGGGCGGCGGGGGCGTAGCGCATCCCTCCGCCGTAGTACGGCCCGTTCGCCGCCGCCACCGACCATCCCGTCATCCGCTCGACCGGGTCGCGCAAGCCGTCCGGGGCGACGGCCGTGACGGTGAAGGTCGCCGGCTGCCACCCGGCGAGGGTGCGCAGCGCCGCATACGTGTACACCGACTGCCCGCGGACGAGGGTGGTGTGGTTCGCCAGCACCTGCACGTCGGAGTCGAACCCCACGCTCGCGATGCCGAGGTAGGAGTGCACCCGGCCGTCGGGCCCGGTCACACGGCCGATGTCAACGGCCCGCTCGGTCCACGTCGCGAAGTCCCGGGCCGCCGCCACCGGATCGCCGCCCACCCCGAGGCCCCGCAGGAAGTCGTTGCCCCGGCCGCCGGGCAGGGCGGCGAAGGGCGTGCCGAGACGGGCGCAGACCCCCGCGACCCGGCCGGCCAGGCCGTCTCCCCCGACGGCGACGGCTACCCGGCCGAAGTCGGCCGCCTGCTCGGCGAGCGCGGCGGCGTGGTCGATGTCGCGGGTGCGCTCACTGACCACATCGGCCCCGCCTCGGCGTAACGCGGCGACGATCTCCGGCAGCAGTCGTGCCCCGCGGCCTCCCCCGGCCTTGGGATGGACGATGAGCAGGAGCTTGTCGGCCGGGTCGATCATGGGAGCAGTTTGCCCGGATTCAGGATGCCGCCGGGGTCGAGCTGCCGCTTGACGGCACGCAGCACGTCGACGCCCAGCTCGCCGATCTCGTCCGCGAGCCAGGGCGCGTGGTCGCGGCCCACGGCGTGGTGGTGGGTGATCGTGCCGCCCGCGGCGATCATGGCGTCGCTCGCCGCCCGCTTGGCCGCGTCCCACTGACCCATCGGGTCGGTGGCCGACGCCGGCGCCAGCACCGTGAAGTAGAGCGACGCCCCGGCCGGATACAGGTGCGAGACGTGACAGCCCACAACGGCGTCGTCGAGGGAGCCGGCGAGCGCGGCGCGTACGGCGGCGTACAGCCGGGGCAGCTGCTGCCACGTGGTCGCCGTCTCCAGCGTTTCGACGAGCACCCCCGCGTCCATCAGGTCATCGCGCAGGTACGGCGCCGCGAACCGGCCCGCGGCCCACGTCTCCCCCGCGCTGGTGCCCACCGGGATGCCCCCACCCTTGCGCAGGATCCTGGCGGCGAGCTTGCGGCGGACGGCGACCGAATCCGCCGAGCCCTCCCAGCCGAAGATACCCATCGCCCGCGCGCCGCGCAGGGTCAGGTAGGCGCCGGCGGCGCCGCCCCCGTGGCCGGAGATCGCGAGGTTGACCCGCGTCTCGTCCTCGTCCGACAGCCGTGACACGTCGGGCGCGAGCCGCTCCTGCTCGAGCGTGCGCACCACCTCGAGACCGGCCTGTAATGACTTGAAGAACCAGCCCTCATAGCGCCGGACCGCCGGCAGCGGGCATACGCACATGGTGACCTCGGTGATGACACCGAACGCGCCCTCGCTGCCCAGCAGGAGCTGACGCAGATCCGGCCCGGCGGCGCTGCGCGGGGCGCGGCCGAGGCGCAGCGGACCGCTCGGAGTCGCGGCGGTCAAGGCCATCACCATGTCGTCGCTGCGGCCGTACCCGGTCGACGCCTGCCCGGCCGAGCGGGTGGCCGCGTAACCGCCGATGGTCGCGAACTCGTACGACTGCGGGAAGTGGCCGAGCGTGTAGCCGCGGGCGTTGAGCAGCTCCTCGGCCTGTGGCCCGCGTAGCCCGGGCTGCAGCCGCGCCGTGTGGGAGATGGGGTCGAGCTCGATCATCCGGTCCAGGCGGCGCAGGTCGAGCGCGAGCACCGCGGAGAACTCCCCGCGCAGCGGCTCGACGCCACCCACCACGCTGGTGCCGCCGCCGAACGGCACCACCGCTATGCGCTCACGCGCGCAAACGTCCAGGACGGCCTGCACCTGGTCGGGGCCGAGCGGCGCGACGACGGCGTCGGGCGCCGCCAGGAGGTCGCCGGCCCGCAGCCGCAGCAGGTCGCGGTAGGAGCGGCCGAGCGCGTGGGCCGTCCGCCCCGCAGAGCTCGTGTCGACCTCGGCGTGCCGACCGAGCTCGTCGAGCACTGCGGCCGGCAATGCGCTCGGGGGCAAGGTCACGGCATCGGCGGCGACCGGCGGCGCCGGTGGGGTGAGCCGTCCGGCGAAGGTCTCGTCGAGGAAGCGCCGCATGGGGGCGGTGATGCCGGGGCGGCGGTCGGCACTGCCCCAGCTGCTCCAGCCCGACGGCTGGGTGGCGCCGGCGACGGCTCCGGGAGACGGGGTGGGGCTCACGACGGCCTCCGGCCAGGCGTACGGTGTGACATGTGACGTCGCAACGTAACACGGAGATCCTCCGGGCGGCCGCCGCCGAGGTGGCCGCTGTCGGGCTCCGCCGCACGTCACTCACGGATGTCGCCAAGCGCGCCGGCGTCAGCCGCATGACCGTCTACCGCGAGTACGGCGACGCCCCGACCCTGTGGCGGTCACTGCTCACGTACGAGATCACCGAGGTCGTGGCGCAGGCCGACCGTGCGGCCCAGGCCTCGGCGGGCACCGGCCGCGAGCGCCTGGTGCTGGCCGTGGTCGAGGGAGTGCGCCGGCTGTCGACGCACCCACTGGTCACACGGGTGCTCGAGCTGGACCCGGAGCTGATCCTGCCGTTCATCGTCGACCGGCTGGGCTCCGGTCAGGAGATCGCCGCCGAGAGCCTGCGCGGCATGCTGCGCGCCGGTATGGACGACGGCTCCGTGGGCCCGTGCGACGTCGCGGCCACCGCCCACCTGCTGCTGCTCATCACCCAGTCACTGGTGTTCTCGGCACGCGTCATCCCGGCCGACACCACCGCCGACGCGGTCCTCGACCAGCTGCGCCACATGCTCGACAGCGCGCTGCTGCCGCCGCCCGCGACCCGCCCCAGCTCCGCTACTACCGATCGGGACCTCGCATGACGATCCTCGACCCGCGCAGCGCCCTGACCGCCGCGCGGCGGCGCACCGAGTTGGCGACCCTGCCCGACAGCGATCTCGACGTGCTGGTCATCGGCGGTGGCATCACCGGGGTCGGGGTGGCGCTCGACGCCGCGAGCCGTGGCCTGTCGGTCGCCCTCGTCGAGGCGCACGACCTGGCGTTCGGCACCAGCCGCTGGAGCAGCAAGCTCGTGCACGGCGGGCTGCGCTACCTCGCGAGCGGTGACGTCGCGCTCGCGTACGAGAGCGCCCGCGAGCGTGCCGCCCTGATGCGCACCATCGCGCCCCACCTGATCCGACCGCTACCGTTCCTGGTGCCGTACGCGCCGGACACCAGCCGCTCCGACCGCATCAAGGTCACGGTGGGTACGCGCGCTGCCGAAGTTTTGCGCGTCACCGCGCGAACGCGTCCCGGCACGCTGCCACGGGCCCGTCACGTCACCCCGGGCGAGGCCCGGCTGTGGGCGCCGGCGGCCCGGCCGGACCTCACCGGCGGCACCCTCTTCTGGGACGGTCAGCTCGAGGACGACGCCCGGCTGGTCGTCGCGGTCGCGCGTACGGCCGCGGCGCACGGCGCGCGCATCCTCACCCGTGTCCGCGCGCTCGACGTCACCGGAGACGGGGCGCTGCTGCAGGACGAGCTCACCGGCGAGCAGCTGCGGGTCACGGCCCGCGCGGTGGTCAACGCCGCCGGCGTGTGGGCCGGGCCGCTCGCCGGCACGTCCGACGACGGTCAGCCCATCGCCCGGCTGCGCCCGTCCAAGGGCACGCACATCCTGCTCCGGGCCAGCACGCTCGCCGACCCGCCCGCCGCGCTGATGCTGGCGGTGCCCGGCGAGTCCAACCGCTTCGTCTTCGCCTTGCCTCACCCCGACGGTCTCGTCATCTGCGGGCTGACCGACGACCCGGTCGCGCAGGTGACCGACGTGCCCGTCGCCGACCGGTCCGAGATCGACTTCCTGCTCGTCACGCTGTCGCACTGGCTCGCGCGGCCGTTGGACGACAGCCACGTCGTCGGGTCGTTCGCCGGGCTGCGGCCGCTCGTGGCCGGCTCCGACGCCGACACCGGCAAGCGCACGGCCGACCTGTCGCGCCACCACCTCGTCGCCCGCGCGACGAACGGCGTCGTCACCGTGGTCGGCGGCAAGCTCACCACCTACCGCCGCATGGCCGAGGACACGGTCGACCACCTGCAGCTGACCTCCGTCCCCTGCCGCACGCGCCGGCTGCCGCTCGTCGGAGCCGCGGCCGTCGATCCCGCCTCGCCGCCGGCCGACCCGCGGCTGATCCGCCGTTACGGCTCGGAGGCCGCCGCGGTCGCGGCACTCGCCGACGCCGATCCCGACCTCGCCCGGCCGGTGGCCGCCGGCATCCCGGTGCTGGGCGTCGAGGTGGCCTGGGCGCTGCTCGCGGAGGGCGCGCTCGACGTCGTGGACGTGCTGGAGCGCCGTACCCGGCTCGGCCTCGTACCCGCGGACGCCGAAGCCGCCGAGGACGCGGTCACCCGCATCGTCGAGCGCTACGGCCCCGGCTTGGCGGCCTCGCTCGCGGACGCCGGCGCAGCCTGACGGGACGGGCGTGAGAGCCGCCGGCTCGGCGCCCCGAAGAGCAGATCGGCGTACGCGTCCTCGCCGCCCGGCGACTCGGTCAGGTCGGCCAGGATGATGTGCTCGATCAGCAGCAGGCTTGCGCTGGCCGGCCAGAACGCCGCAGCCAGCCAGACCCCCTTGGACTCCCCCGCGTAGGCGACGTGGTCGACATCGGCCCCGGGCAGCGCCCAGAGCGGCGCCGGGTGCCCGGCGGCGGTCACCTTCGCCTCGCCGACACCTTCACCGGCACGGAGCTCGTACGCGGGGAGACCGGCGAGCCGCGCGGCCAGCCCGACCCCGGGCTCCTCCGCGACGAAGGCCACCTCCGCCGGACCCCCCAGCGGACCCGTGCCGCAGATCGCGACCGCGGTGGCGCGGGCACCGGTGCGCTCGTCGCCTGCCCAGCCGAAGCCGCTCACGCACCATCCGGGCGGCAGCCGGTCGGGCATCCACACGGGTACGCGGGCCGCCCCACGGAGATGGTCGAGCGCGTGTGGCGTGACGGTCGGCGCGTCGTAGAACGGCAGGCATTCCCCGTGGTCGGCGCACTGCCAGGCGCTCGACCACAGTCCGGGCTCGCGGAGCGACCCCAGGCAATGCACGCATTTCGGGATGACGGACACGGCTCTCCCTCCCGCTGCTACCTGTCACCGAGAGTCGGCCGCCCCTCGCCGGCCGTCAAGACTGTCCGGCATCTGTCACCCGCGGCGGCGCCGCCGCGACTGGGGCCGGCGCGCCGTCGTGATGGACTGCCGAGGTGACCGAAACGGCCCTGACCGGCACCGATGCCATCCCGTGCGTCGGCGCCATCATCACCGGGCCCGACGGCCTGTTGCTGCTCATCCGGCGCGGCAACGAGCCCGGCCGCGGCCTGTGGTCGCTTCCCGGGGGCCGGGTCGAACCGGACGAGTCGCACGTCGCCGCCGTGATCCGCGAGGTCCGCGAGGAGACCGGGCTCGCCGTCTACGTCGGGCCGCTCGCCGGACAGGTGCGCCGCGGCAGCTACGCGATCAGCGATTACCACGCCGTGATCCTTGCCGGTGAACCGGTGGCGGGCAGCGATGCCACCGACGTCTGCTGGGCCGACCCGCGGGAGCTCGACACCACCGACGGACTCGTCGAGGCGCTGACCTCGTGGGGCATACCGCTGCCGACCCGGCAGGCCTGACCTCGTGCGCCGCTACGTGCCCCCGGAGCCCGGTCCGCTCCTGCGCAGCCGGCGCGACGAGGACGACGCTGTCCTGGACGACCTCTTCGGTCCGCCCGACGACGACGGCCCCGGCGCGTTCGACATCGCCCTGGTGGCAGCAGGGATCGGACTGCTCGTGGGCGGGCTCGTCGCCGACCTGACCGGACTCGTCGTCCTCGGAGCACTGGTGCTGCTGCTCGGCCTGGTGCTGCCGCTCCGGAGCGTCCTGCGCCGCCGCGGACTGCGATCGCGGGCGCCCGGGCTGCCGCTCGCCGGCGACGATAACGTGTTGGACCGGTTTACCGCCGCGTACGACGCGATCTACGCGTCCGGGCGGCCGGCCGCGGCGGTGGCCCGTCCGGTCGTCCACCTGGCGGCGGTCGAGGTGGCGACCCTGCTGGACGGCGAGCCGATCGGCGGCCCGGCCCAGCGTGCGTACGTGATCCAGCGCGTCGAACTGCTGGAACGGGTACGCGCCCAGCTCGAGGCCGGACGCCTCGGGTCCCTCGACACCGCCCTCGATCCGCGTGAGGCCCAGGCCCTCGGCCGGTTGGAGCTCGAGTCGGCCACCCATTCGTCGCTCGAGGCCCTGCAGCGCCTCACCCACCGCGAGGAGCCACCCGGATGACCGAGCCGTCGAACGACGATCAGGTCGGGATCGTCGGCCGGATCCTGACCGCCCCACTGCTGCCCTTCGTCGCCCTCTGGTACGCGATCCAGGGGCTGGGCCGCGGCTTCCTCCGCGCGCTGGACGCCGTGACGCGAGCCGTCGCCGAGGTCGTCGCCCGGCTCCTCGTGCCCGTCGTCGCGCGACTGGTCGCCGGGCTCCGCGCGCTCGGGCGCGCGCTGCTCACCCCGTTCCGGATCCTCGGCACCTTTCTCGCCGCGTTCGGCCGCCGGCTCGCGGTCGGCTTCCGTGCGCTGGGCCGCGCGTTGCTCACCCCGTTCCGTGCGCTGGGCGGCCTGCTCACCGCCGTCGGACGCCGGCTCGCCGTCGCCTTCCGCGCCCTCGGCCGCGCCTTGCTCACCCCGTTCCGTGCGCTGCGCGGCCTGCTCACCGCCGTCGGACGCCGGCTCGCCGTCGCCTTCCGCGCCCTCGGCCGCACGCTGCTCACCCCGTTCCGTGCGCTGGGCCGCCTGCTCACCGCCGTCGGACGCCGGCTCGCCGTCGCCTTCCGCGCCCTCGGCCAACAGCTACGCGCGCCGTTCCGGCTGCTGGCGCGCGCAAGCCGCGCCGTGCTGCGCTGGTGCGCCACCGGCTTCCGGCAGATCGGCACCACGCTGACCGCCGCAGGCCGCCTGCTGCGCCGGCCCTTCGTGCTTGCCGCGAAGCTCCTGCGTCGTCTGGTCGCCGCGCCCACGCAGTGGTTGCGACTACTCGGCCGGGCCCTCGTCCGCGGCGTCCGTACCGCGAGCCGTTGGTTGCGCGACGGGTTCGCCCCGGTAAGGCGGGCCGGACGCAGCGCGACCGCTCTCGTACGCCGCACGAGCGCCGGAGCGGCCCGCAGCATCGCCGCCCCCCTGCGCGCCACCCGGCGGAGCATCCGCGCGTCGCTTCCCGGCAGCCGACGGGGTTGAGGGGCGGGCGTCAGCCCTCGCGCAGGACCGGCCGGCCGGGCTGCTCGCCGCCGCGCACCTCGCCGTACACCCGCTTCGGCACCATGACCTTGCGCCGGAAGATGCAGACCAGCGTGCCGTCCTGGTTGTAGCCCTTGGTCTCGACGTGAACGATCCCGCGGTCGTTCTTCGACTTCGACTCGGTCTTGTCGAGCACCAGGCTCTCGCCGTAGATGGTGTCGCCGTGGAACGTCGGGGCGACGTGGCGCAGCGACTCGACCTCCAGGTTCGCGATCGCCTTGCCGCTCACGTCCGGCACCGACATGCCGAGCAGCAGCGAGTAGATGTAATTGCCGACCACCACGTTCTTGCCGAACTGCGTCGTCGCCTCGGCGTAGTGCGCGTCGAGGTGCAGCGGATGGTGGTTCATGGTCAGCAGGCAGAACAGGTGGTCGTCGTACTCGGTGACCGTCTTGCCCGGCCAGTGCTTGTACACGTCACCGGGCTCGAACTCTTCGAAGTAGCGACCGAACTGCATCGCCCCATCTTGCCGTCCGGCGGTCAGTCGAGGGGCACCGCCGCCCGTTCGGGGTCGCGCAGGTCGGTGCCGTAGGCGAGCCAGCGCTCCTCCAGGGCCTCGGCGCCGTGCACGCGCTTGAACGCCGCCTCGTTCGGCAGCAGCGGCAGCAGCGGCAGGAATTGCACCGGTGACACCCAGCCGGGGAGCTCGAGGTCGTCCACCAGACCCCCGGGCTGCGCGACGAGCACGGCCGTCATACGCGAGCCGATGAACAGGGGCTCGCCCAGGCTGAGACTCGCCCCGGCGCCGACGACGACGCCCTCCACGGCCGGCGTACTGGCGAGCACCGCCAGCGTCCGAAGCACCCCGGGATGGCTGCCGCCGGGACGCGCCCGCAGGCTGAGCAGCAGCTCGGCCCGCGGGCCGGAAGGGTCGACGGTGCCCGCGCCGGCGCTGCTCATCGCCTCGCGGGACATGCCGACGGTCGCGTACCTGATGAGGCCGTCGGGTTCGGGGCCGAACCGCAACACGTCGATGGCCCGGGTGCCGAGGAACGTCACGCTTCCCTTGCCGGAATGTGGACCGAGCGCTGACTCGAGGTGCGCGGTGACGGAAACCAGCGCGTCCGAGGGATCCATTGGCTGCACGATGTGATCGTGCCCGTGCTGGTGCGTGCCTGAGGCGAGAGCGGATGGAATAGGTTGCGGCCCATGGCACAGGTGCTGTCGAAGGGGGCCAACGCCCCTATCCCCGGACCCCAGGTCGTCGTCCAGGTGCAGTCGGCCGCGGTGGTCGACCTCGCCGCTCTGCTGGTCACCGCGAGCGGCAAGGTGCGCGACGACAACGACTTCGTCTTCTACAACCAGCCCAACGGGCCGGGTGTGCAGCTGCAGCCACCGTCGACCCTTCACCTCACCCTGCCGTCGGTGCCGGCCGACATCGACAAGATCGTTTTGACCGCGAGCCTCGACGGCACCGGCCCCGCCACCTTCGGCCAGGCCGGTCAGGTCTCGGTCTGGGTACGCGACCCGTCGGGCACCGAGGTCGCGAGCTTCGTCCCAACCGGGCTCGGCCCGGAGAAGGCCCTGCTGCTCGTCGAGGTCTACCGCAGGCAGGGCGCCTGGAAGGTGCGCGCCGTCGGCCAGGGCTACGCGACCGGGCTCGCCGGCATCGCGACGGACTTCGGCATCTCTGTGGACGATCCCGGCCCGGCCGCTCCCCCGCCGATGCCGAGCGCACCGCCGCCGCCCCCTCCGTCGATGACGCGCCCGTCGGCACCGCCCCCGTCGATGACGCGTCCCACGTCGCCGCCGCCCCCGAGCGGACCGCCGCAGTCGTACGCGCCGCCGCCCAGCGCACCGCCGCAGGCCGCACCTGCCGGCGGGATGGTCAACCTCGACAAGGGCCGCGTCTCGCTGCAGAAAGGGCAGAGCGTCTCGCTGGTCAAGACCGGCGCCCCGCCGCTCACCCGCGTACGCATGGGCCTCGGCTGGGACACCGGCTCCGGCGAGAACATCGACCTCGACGCTAGCTGCATCCTGTACGACGCCCGCAACAAGGACGTCGACAAGGTCTGGTTCATGTCCAAGAAGGGCGACAAGGGCAACGTCAAGCACAGCGGCGACAACCTGACCGGCGCCGGCGAGGGTGACGACGAGGTCATCGCGGTCGACCTGGAGCGGCTGTCGTCCAACGTGCAGAGCCTCGTCTTCGTGGTCAACAGCTTCAGCGGCCAGAAGTTCACCGCCGTCCGCAACGCGTTCTGCCGCCTGGTCGACGACAACAGCAACCAGGAGCTCGTGCGCTTCGACCTGTCCGACAGCAAGCCGCAGACCGGCCTGGTGATGTGCAAGATCCAGCGCGGCCCCGGCGGTTGGATCATGACGGCGATCGGCGAGTTCCACGACGGCAAGACGGTGCGCGCGATGGTGGGGCCGAGCGCGCGCTACCTGTAGCGGAGGTTGGCGCCCGGGCCGCCCCGCCTCAGGAGCGGCCGATCGTGTCGAGCTCGCCCACGTCCCCGGCGGACAGCACGAGCCCGGCGGCGGCGACGTTCTCCCGAAGGTGGGCGACCGACGACGTGCCCGGGATCAGCAGGATGTTGGGCGAGCGCTGCAGCAGCCAGGCCAGCGCGACCGCGAGCGGGGTCGTCCCGAGGCGGGCGGCCACGGCGGACAGCGTCTGCGACTGCAGCGGGCTGAAGCCTCCCAGCGGGAAGAACGGCACGTACGCGATCCCGTCCTGCGCGAGCTCGTCGATCAGCTCGTCGTCGGCGCGGAACGCCAGGGTTGTACAGGTTCTGCACGCAGACGATCGGGGCGACGGTGCGGGCCTCGGCGATCTGCTCGGGCAGGGCGTTGCTGATGCCGAGGTGGCGGATCAGCCCCTGCTGCACGAGTGCGGCGAGCGTCTCCATCGCCTCGGCGACCGACTCGGGCACGCGGCCGGCGGCGTCGCCGATGCGCAGGTTGACCACGTCGAGCACGTCTACCCCCAGCGTCGCGAGGTTCTCCTCGACCGCGCGGCGCAGCTCGTCGGGCCGGCGGGCGGCGGGCCAGCCGCCGTGCTCGTCGCGCCGGGCGCCGACCTTGGTGACGATCCGCAGCTGCGCCGGATACGGGTGCAGCGCCTCGCGGATGAGCTGGTTGGTCACGTGCGGCCCGTACGACTCGCTGGTGTCGAGGTGCGTGATGCCGAGCTCGACCGCCGCGCGCAGCACCGCACGAGCGGCGTCGGGGTCGGCGGGCGGGCCCATCACGCCGGGCCCGGCGAGCTGCATGGCGCCGTAGCCGAGGCGGGTGACCTCGAGGTCGCCCAGGGTCCAGGTGCCGCCGGGCAGGAAGGGTGCTGACGTACTCAACGAAGTGCCTTTCGGGTTGTCGGGGGCTGGTCATCGCGCCCGCCGAACTCCAGACTGGGCTGAGCACTCTCCGTGGGGAAGTAGGCACCTGCAGGTGCCTTACGTGACGCAACGACACCGAGGAGCCGGCATGGCGACGAAGACGGCCGCGCAGCAGCGCGCCGAGGCGAAGCTCGCGTACGACGCCTTCCTCGCCGCGTGCCCGAGCCGGCAGCTGCTGGACCGGATCTCCGACAAGTGGGTCACGCTGATCATCACGGCGCTCGGCAGCGGACCGGACTGCACCGGTACGCCCCGGCCCATGCGGTTCTCCGAGCTGTCGCGCGTGCTGGCCGGGATCAGCCAGAAGATGCTGACCCAAACCCTGCGCTCGCTCGAGCGCGACGGATTGCTCACCCGGACGGTGGTGGCCACGGTGCCGGTGACCGTCTCGTACGAGCTGACCGACCTCGGGGTCTCGCTGCACGAGCTGGTCGGTCAGATCAAAGGATGGGCCGAGCTGCACATGGACGACGTCGCCGCCCGGCGCGCGGCCCACGCGGCGAGCGCCACCACCACCGGTTAGCCGGCTCACGCCTGCTGGTGGCGCCCGGGAAACCCGCGCAAGAGCGGCCTAGAGCTTGTAGTCCTTCAGCAGGCCCCGACTGATGATCGTCTTCTGCACCTCGGACGTGCCCTCACCGATGAGCAGGAACGGCGCCTCGCGGAACAGGCGCTCGATCTCGTACTCCTTGGAGTAGCCGTAGCCGCCGTGGATGCGGAACGCCTCGGTGGTGACCTCCGAGCAGTACTCCGACGCCAGCAGCTTGGCCATGCCGGCCTCGACGTCGTTGCGCTTGCCCGCGTCCTTGAGCCGGGCGGCGTTGACCATCATGAGGTGGGCGGCCTCGACCTTTGTCGCCATCTCGGCCAGCT
Organism: Frankiaceae bacterium; assembly: GCA_965199805.1. Lineage (GTDB taxonomy): Bacteria > Actinomycetota > Actinomycetes > Frankiales > Frankiaceae > DATAZK01. Next base: position 1,142,319 of record CBDATO010000003.1, read on the forward strand.
TGAACGCGATCGCCTGGTGCTCGGCGATGTGCTTGCCGAACGTCGAACGCTGCTGCGAGTAGGCGATCGCCAGCTCGAAGGCCCGGCGCATGACCCCGCAGCCACGGGCGGCGACGTTGACCCGGCCGACCTCGACGCCGTCCATCATCTGGTAGAAACCGCGCCCCCGGCCGGCCTCCCCGCCGAGCACGGCCGACGCCGGCACCCGATGACCCTCGAAGATCATCTCGGTGGTCTCGACGCCCTTGTAACCCATCTTGTCGATCTTGCCGGGGATGGTCAGGCCGCCCTGCTTGCCGAAGCCCGGCTTCTTCTCCACCAGCAGCGTCGTCATGTTGCGGTAGACGGTGTCGCCGCCCTCGTCGGTCTTCACCAACGTCGCGATCAGCCCGGCGCGGGCGCCGTTCGTCAGCCACATCTTCTGGCCGTCGACGACGTACTCGTCCCCGTCCCGCACGGCTTTGGTCTTGATGGCCGCGACGTCGGACCCGCAGCCCGGCTCGCTCATCGAGAAGCCGCCGCGCACCTCGCCCGACGCCATCAGCGGCAGCAGCCGTTGCTTCTGCTCCTCGGTGCCGTGCTGACGCAGCATGTACGCCACGATGAAGTGGGTGTTGATGACGCCGGAGACGCTCATCCACCCGCGGGCGATCTCCTCGACCACCAGCGCGTACGTGAGCAGCGACTCCCCGAGGCCGCCGTACTCCTCGGGGATCATGAGGCCGAAGAGCCCCATCTGCTTCATGCCCTCGACGATCGCCTCGGGGTACTCGTCCTTGTGCTCCAGCTCCGTGGCGTACGGAAGGATCTCCTTCTCCACGAAGTCGCGCACCGTGGCGAGGATGTCGCGCTGGATCTCGGTGAGACCCTCGGTCTGAGCCAGACGAGCCATGTCAGATACCTCCGGGGCCAAATGTTACCGACGGGTAGCTGCGCCCGCTCAGTCGGTCGGCGGCTCGAAGACCTGGGTCCGGCTCATGCCCGCCGCGCGGCCCTTGCCGGCGATGACGATCGCCATCTTGCGGGACGCCTCGTCGATCATCTCGTCGCCCAGCATGACCGCACCGCGCAGCCCGCCGGCCTCCGACGTGTAGTAGCCGTACGCGTCGAGAATGAGCTCGGCGTGGTCGTAGTCGTCCTGGTCGGGGCTGAACACCTCGTTCGCCGCATCGATCTGGCCGGGGTGCAGCACCCACTTGCCGTCGAAGCCGAGCGCCGCCGACCGGTTCGCCACCCGCCGGAAGCCGTCGACGTCCTTGATCTGCAGGTACGGCCCGTCGATAGCCTGGACGCCCTTGGCCCGGGCCGCCATCAGGATCGACATGAGGATGTGGTGGTAGGCGTCGCCGACGTCGTAGCCGGGGGGCTGCTCGCCCACCACCAGCGACTTCATGTTGATCGACGCCATGAAGTCGGCCGGGCCGAAGATGATCGTCTCGATCCGGTCGGAGGCGAAGGCGATGTCCTTGATGTTGATCAGGCCGAGCGCGTTCTCGATCTGCGCCTCGATACCGATGCGGCCGACCTCGTAGCCCATCGTCTCCTCGATCTGCCGGAGCAGGAGGTCGAGCCAGACGACGTGCTCTGGCGTTTGCACCTTCGGCAGCATGATGCAGTCGAGATTCGCCCCGGCGCCCTCCACGACGGCCACCACGTCGCGGTACGTCCACTTCGTCGTGAGGTCGTTCACCCGTACGACGCGTGTCTTGCCGGCCCAGTCGCCGTCGTTCAGCGCGGCGACGATGTTGTCGCGCGCGGCCTCTTTCGCGGCCGGGGCCACGGCGTCCTCCAGGTCGAGGAACACCATGTCGGCGGGCAGGCCCTGGGCCTTGCCGAGCATCTTCGGGTTGCTCCCGGGCACCGCCAGGCAGGACCGACGGGCCCGTACCGGACGGGACTGCACTTGCGAAGGACCCACGACAACTCCTCGTACCCGGTCTGCGAACTCGACCCTGCTTGCCCGATGCCTACCCGCCGACGCTACGGGTGCGTCACCGGACCACGAAGAAAGAGCAAAAGGTCATGCTGAACGCATGACAGCGCAGCCGCTCCCGGCGGTCGACGAATTCACCTGGGACCTGCTGGTCGTCGGCGCGGGCACGGCCGGGCTGGTCGCCGCCCGCACCGCCGCGGGTCTCGGCGCCCGAGTGCTGCTGGTGGAATCAGGGCGATGGGGCGGTGATTGCCTATGGACCGGGTGCGTTCCCAGCAAGGCGCTGCTGAGCGCCGCCCACGCGGCTGCCGCGGCGCGGTCGGCCGGCCGGTTGGGGGTCGACGTCGAGGGCGTCCGGGTCGATTTCGGGCGGGTAATGCAGCACGTACGCGAGTCGATCCGGCAGATCGAGCCGGTCGACTCCCCTGCGTGGCTCCTCGGCGACGGGGTCCACGTGGCGCAGGGCCACGTCGCCCTGACCGGAGACGGCACCGCCGTGGTCGACGCCACTCCCGTCACGTTCCGGCACGCCCTGCTGGCCACCGGGTCCGCGCCGCAGATCCCCTCCATCGACGGGCTGGCCGCCGCCGATCCGCTGACCAGCGACACGGTGTGGGACCTCGCGGAGCTGCCCGCCCGCTTGCTCGTCGTCGGCGGCGGCAGCATCGGCTGCGAGCTGGGCCAGGCATTTGCACGTCTCGGCAGCGCCGTCACCCTGGTCGAGTCCCGGGAACGGCTGCTGGCTGACGACGATCCGGACGCCTCGGCCGTGCTCACGGCGAGCCTGCGCGCTGATGGGGTGTCCGTCCGTACGAGCACGGCCCTCGACCGCGTACGCGTGGACGGATCGTCCTGGCGCGCCGAATCGGCCGGCGGCACGTCGATCGACTTCGACCAGGTCCTCATCGCCGTCGGTCGCGCGCCCAGGACCCGTGACATCGGGCTGGCGCAGGCCGGGGTGGACTTCGATGACCGCGGCTACGTCCGGGTCGATGCGCAGCTGCGCACCACCAGCCCCCGGATCTGGGCCGCCGGTGACGTCACCGGCCATCCGGCGTTCACCCACGTGGCCGGGGTGCACGGGAGCCTTGCGGCCAGCAATGCGGTGTTGGGCTTGCGCCGAACCGTCGATCTGCGGGCCATACCCCGGGTGACCTACACCCAGCCGGAGATCGCGAGCGTCGGGATCCCCACCGGGGATCCCAACCAGGGCCTGACCGTACGCACGATCCAGCACCGGGACGCCGACCGGGCCGTCGTCGAGGGCGAGCAGACCGGGTTCACCCGGTTGCTGTTGGATCGCAAGGGCCTCGTGGTCGGCGGGACGATCGTCGGCCCGCGGGCGGGCGAGTCGCTGGCCGAGCTGGTGCTGGCCATTTCCCAGAAGCTGCGCGGGCGGGACCTGGCCGGCGCGATCCATGCGTATCCGACGTATTCCGACGGGGTCTGGAAGGCGGCCATCGAGCAGGTGCAGGCCCAGCTCCGCCGGCCGGCGGCACGAGTCGGGGTGGCGATGCTGCGCCTGCTGCAACGGCGCCGAGCCGCCTGACCCTGCCTACGGCGCGACGATGGTCGCTGCGCCGGCCCGAAGGCCGACACCGACAGCGCATCCGAGCGGCAAGGGCTCGCCGACCGGCGCGTGAACGGTGAGCAGGTCCCCGCCGGCGCGTTGCACCGTCACGGAAATGTGCGTGCCGGCGAACCGGGCATCTGTCGTGACGGCCGGGATCGCTCCCGGCGTGCCCTCCGGAAGTAGCAGGAGTGACTCCGGACGTATCACCAGCACGCCCGGACCGGCGGGGGCGGACGTGTCGATCTCGACGTCGCCGTCGGCGCTGACGAAACGTCCCTGGTGGACCAGCCCGGTCACCTCGTTCGCAACACCGAAGAACCGTGCGGCGGCCAAGGACGGCGGGTGCGCGTAGAAGGCCTGCGGGGTGTCGTGACCGGCGAGCCTGCCTTCGAGCATGAGGGCGATCGCGTCGGCCACCTGCACCGCCTCGGTCTGGTCGTGCGTGACGAACAGCGTGGTCATCTCACGCTCGTCGTGCAGGGCACGGACCAATGACCGCATCTCCAACCGCAGCGCCGCATCGAGCTGCGAGAACGGTTCGTCCAGCAACAGCACCGGCGGCTCGAGCACCAGCGCCCGGGCCAGGGCGGCACGCTGCTCCTGTCCGCCGGAGAGCTCGCCGACGCGGCGGCCCGCCAGCGCGTCGAGCTGCACCCGTTCCAGCATCGAACCCACCCGGCGCCGCACCTCGGCTCGCCCGATGCGGCGCATCCGCAGCCCGAACGCCACGTTCTGCGCCACCGTGAGGTGCGGGAACAGCAGCGGCCGCTGGAAGACGGTGCCGACCGGGCGGCGCTCGGCCGCCACCCCACCCATGGCCACCCCCGCGATGGTGACGTCGCCGGCGTCGGGAGCCAGCAGGCCGGCCACGATCGCCAACGTTGTGGTCTTGCCGCACCCGGAAGGCCCGAGCAGCGCGGTGAAGGAGCCGGCCGGCAGGTCCAGATCCAGGTTGTCGACAGCGACCACGCCGTCGTACTGGCGCCTCAGCCCGCTTAACACCACACCTGACGCCCGGGCTCCGCTCACAGCCGGCCGAGCCCGACCGCAGCCGCAGAACGTCCCGACAACGTGCGCGCCGTCAGGCTGAGCAGCACCAGCGGTGGGGCGATGACCAGCAGGGCGAGGGCGGCTGCGGCGTTCGTGTCCGAGGATCCGATGGCCGCGAAGAGCAGCAGGGGCAGCGTCTGCACCTGCCCGCCGCCGATCAGCAGGGTCAGCACGTACTCACTCCAGGAGATCAGAAAGGCGAACAGTCCGGCGAGAGTGAGGGCCGGTCGCAGCAACGGCAGAGTGACGAACAACAGGACTCGGAGCGGACCGGCGCCGAGTGTGCGGGCCTGCCGCTCGTAGTCGAGGTCGTAGTTGGCGAAGGCACCCCCGAGCAGGGTCGCCGCGTACGGCACCGTGGGCAGCAGCTGCACCAGGATGACCCCGCCCGTCGTGTCGGACAGCCCGTACCGCACGAAGAACACCTGGATGCCGAGCGTGACGGCGAGCCCGGGCACGATGACCGGGGCGAGCAGCAGGAATTGCACCAGCCGCCGACCCCGGAAGCGGTACAGCCCGATCGCCCGGCCGGCGGGCAGCCCGATGAGGCAGGCGAGGGCGGCGACACTCACGCCGATGAGGGTCGACGTCAGCAGGCCGTGCAGGATCTGGGTGCTCGGGTCGGTCAGCAGCCTGAGCCCCCGTCCGCTCGTCTGCTGGGGCAGCAACGCCGGATACCGCCACTGCCCGCTGACCGCCCACACGAGCAGTGGGACCAGGGGCAGCAGAAGGGCGGCGAGCAGCGCCACGACCAGCCCGCGTCGCACCGGTAGGTGTCTCACAGCGCCCGCCGGGACAGCCGCGAGACCAGGGTCAGGTAACCGGCGGCGACGGCAGCGGTGAGCACAGCGATCAGCACGGCGACGGCCATCGCCTGCGGGCGGAGGGTCAGATCGGTGTCGCGAAATCCCTGGTACGCGACTACCGGCAGGGTGGCCGGGTAGGGCCGTCCGAGCAGATAGGGCACCTCGTACGACCCCGCCGCGAACGCGAACACGAGGACGGAGCCGGCCGCGACCGGGCCGGCGAGCAGCGGCAGGGTCAGCCGGAGCAGCCGCTGAGACGGGCCGGCTCCGAGGGTGCGGGCGACCGCTTCCAGGTCTTCGACGCCACGGCTGAGCGCGGCCAGGGCGATCACGGCCAGGAAGGGGGCTTCCTTCCACACGTACTCGGCGATGATCCCCCACCCGAAGCGGTCGGCGGTGAGCGCGGGGAAGCCCGCCGGATCCGCTGTCAGTCCCGCCGCATGGGTGAGACGGGAGATCAAACCGCCCTGCGAGAGCAGCAGCACCATGCACAACGCTCCCACCAGATGCGGCACGGCCAGATTGGCTTGCAGCAGCCCGGTCGCCAAACGGCGGGTACGCCCCAGCCGGCGGATGAGCAGGGCTGCCGCGACGCCGATGACCGCGGCGAAGAGCGTCGACAGTCCGGCCACCCGGGCAGTGAGCCCGAGCGACGCGCGGACGGCGGGGTCCGTCCACAGCTGCCGATAGGCGTCGAGCGACAGCCGCGACCCGGGCAGGAAGGGCTGATAACCCAGGCTCTGCGCAACCGCCTGCGCGACGCCTGCCAAGAAGAACACCATCACGATCAGCAGGGCCGGGCTGAGCAGGAGCAGGATCCGGGTCCGGCGGCCCAGCCGCCCGGTCAGCACGGTCGGGTACCCGCACGTAGCGTCCTCGGCGTGACGGAGCTGCTGGACGTCCTGATCGTGGGCGCGGGGCAGGCCGGGCTGGCGACGGCCCGGCGTCTCGGCCAACAGGGGCGGCTACGGGTACAGGTCGTCGACCGGGGTGCCGTCGGCGACAGCTGGCTCGAGCGGTGGGACAGCCTCACCCTGTTCACTCCTCGCCGCTTCAGCGCGCTCCCCGGTTTGCCGTTCCCGGCGGGTCGCGGGCGTCCCACCCGGACCGAGATGGCCCGCTATCTGCAGCAGTATGCGGCGGAGTTCGACCTGCCGGTGTCAACCGGGCTGACCGTGCAGCGGCTGACCCGAAACGACGCCGGCTTCACCGCGGCCACGTCAACGGGTGCGCTCACGGCGCGGCAGGTCGTGATCGCCAACGGACCGTTCCACCGGCCGCACATCCCGGACGCGGCGGGCGGGCTCGACCCGCAGGTCTGGCAGTCGCACTCGTCGGCCTACCGGCGGCCGGCACAGGTCCCGGGCGACCGCGTGGTCGTGGTCGGCGGCGGCAACTCCGCGGCGCAGCTCGCCGTGGAGCTGGCGGCGACGCATGACGTCACCGTGGTCACGCCGACCCAGCCCTGGTACTTCCGCGAAAGGGTGCTCGGCGTCAGCAGCTACTGGTGGCTGCGCCTGACGGGCGCGCTCAACGCGGGTGCCGGCAGCCGGCTGTCGCGCTACGTCCGGAGCCGCGGTGACGCCGTCTTCGGGACCGAGTTGCGAGACCTGCACCGCGCCGGCGGGGTCCGGATTCTGCCGCACCGGGTGGTCGCGGCCACGGGCACGACGCTCCGACTGGCGGACGGCAGCACGCTCGAGGCCCCAGCGGTGCTGTGGTGCACCGGATTCCATCCCGAGACGGCGTGGATCGACATCCCGGCCGCACTCGACCCGACGGGAGAGCCGATACATCGGGAAGGGGCGTCCCCGGTGGCCGGGCTGCACTGGATGGGGCTGCCCTGGCAGTCCAGGCTTAACTCGTCGATCATCAACGGCGTCGGTCGCGACGCACACGCGACCGCCCACCGCATCATGGCCACGGCCGCCCAGCGCACGTGACGGGCGCGGCTACTTCTGCAGGATCTCCCGCTTCCAGTCCGTCTCGATCCGGCTGACGTATTCGCTCGCCAGCTCCGGCTGCGCATCCTCGGTGAGCGTCTTCAGCGGGAGCACCGCCGGGCTGACCGGCACAGCAGCGAAAGCGGTCTGTACGGCCGCCGGCGTCTTCGTCAGGTCGATGCCGGGGTAGATGCCCTCGGCCTCGTACAGCGCCAGCTGGGTCTGCGGGTCCTGCAGCGTGTTGGCCAGCACCAAGGCGCCGGCCTGGTGAGCGGCGTTGCGTGGGATGCCCACGAAGCTGAAGTTGGCGATGTTGCCGCCCGCCAGGACCGCCTCGCGCGTCGTCGAGGGGTAGGCGCCCTTCTTCACGAGATCGCCGACGGCTCCTGGGCCGTACGTGAAGTACGCGCTGATCTCCCCATTGGCGTAAAGCTTCTCGACCTGGTCCTGGGTCTGCGGGTAGGTGGAGCCGCCGCGCCAGAGCGACGGGGCGACGCTCCGGAGCCGGGTCCAGAGCTTGGTCGCGGCCGGGCCGTACTTCGCTGCGTCGAACGGGCCCGCGAGTGCGGCCGGGCCGCCGATCGTGTCGTACAGGATCGTGCGTACGGCCATCGAACCGGTGAAGTCCGGCAGTGCCGGATAGGTGAACCGGCCCGGATCGCGCTTCGCCCAGGCAAGGAGCGAGGTCACGGACGCGACGTCTGTCGGCTTCAACCGCGAGCTGTCGTACACCAGCGCCGAATCGGCCTGCTGCCAGGAAGCCTCACATCCCTTGACCGGCACGCCGAAGTCGTTCGCTACGGCCGGGTCGGTGAAGTCGACGTACTTCGCGTTCGGCAGCGAGCGGTCCCACCCGCACAGCCAGAGGTCGGCCTGGACCCCGGTGGCGAAGTTCTCCCCGTTCACCCAGATCGCGTCGACCGCCCCGCCGCTGCTGCGGCCGGCCTGCTTCTCGCCGAGCACCTTGTCGATCGCGTCCGCCGTGTCAGTGATCTTGACCTGGCGCAGGGTGACCCCTTGGGCCTTCAGCTTGTCGGTCAGATAGCCGGTGACGAACGTGTTGAGGGTGTCGTCGCCGCCGTACATGTACCAGTTGACGGTCTGGCCCTTGGCCTCGGCGAGCACCGCGCTCCAGTCGCCGGCCTTCACCGCCGGCTTGTCGGCAGCCCCTGACGATCCGCAGGCGGCAGCCCCACCGAGACCGAGGACGGCGATCAGCCCAGCGCACAGCAGACGGCGGCCGCGGACGGCGCGGAACAGGGATGGCGGCACTGGACTCCTAGGACGGGACGGACGCGGGGAAGCGCAGGACGCGGATGCCGAACAGCACCCGCTGCAGTGCGGTGAGGCCGACGGCGGCGGTGAACAGCCAGGCGATCAGCCCGGCATGACCTGGAATGAGGCAGAACAGCACGTAGACGGCCATGGTCTCGCTGCCTTCGGCGAGACCGCCGACGAAGCGCAGCGACCGCCCGTCGGTCAGCTCCGCCCCGCCCCGCCGCTCGAGCAGCGAGGAGAGCGCCAGGAAGGCGGTGCCTGACACGTAGTAGCTGGTGAGCAACGCAAGACACGCAATGCGGGCGTCCGGCACGGCCACCGCGACGCCGACGACGAACCCGGCGTACACGCTGAAGTCCGCCAGGATGTCGAGGAAGCCTCCGAGGTCGGTCACCCCCGAGTAGGCGGCCACCGGACCGTCCAACCCGTCGAAGAGCCGGTTCAGCAGCCACAGCGCGAGCGCCACCCACCAGAGCCCGCCACCGGCGGCGACGCAGGCGAGGACTCCGGCGAGCCACCCGGCACCGGTCACCCACAGTGGCCGGACACCCGCTGCGGCCAACCGCCGGGCCACGACGTCCAGCCCCGGCGCCACCAGCCGCCGAAGCGGTGCGTCAAGCATCGGTGCGACCACCCGGCTGCGGGGGACGGTCGACGAGCGGCAGAAGTACGCGTAACGCGGCGTTCTCACCGGGGTCGAGCACGCCGTGCTGCACGCAGGCGGGAACGAGGGTCCCGGTCTCCGGATGTCCCATGGCGTAGTGGCAGGCCTGCAGCCTCTCCTGCACCGAGCGAAGGTGGGGATCGTCGGCGACGACGCCCTGCTGCATCAGCTCCCAGGCGGGGGTGACGTCGGCGGCGTCCATGAACTGGTGCATGACGAACGTGACCGGCTGGATCCGGCGGCGCAGCAGGGGGCCGACCCCGATGCGACGCACGGCCCGGAGCAGCCAGCCCAGCGCGCTGGTGACGATCGCAGGATGCCGGAGACATGCGCGCGCCAGCTGGACGGCGAGCTGTGCCGGCGGTGTGCCGGTGAAGGGGATCGCGCCGAGCTGGTCGAAGAAGCGGTCGCGTACCCGCAGATCACGGGGGTCACCACCGTCGAGCAGTGGATACCAGCGCCCCCCCACGAAGGCGCCGTACGCCGTGCGGTTGCAGCGCACGTCGCCGTGCTCCAGCACGCGGAAGTCGATCGGTGTTCCCGCCCCGGCTTCGATCTGCCGCCAGACGTCGTCGCCGGTGGTGTCGTGGTAGGCGCCGCGCCAGCGCCGCTCGTCCCCCACGAAGGCCGCCGGTTGGAAGGACAGCAGCCGGTAGCCCATCCGCCCCGCCGACCGGACTACATCCGCGACCTGTTCGAGGTTCGCCGGCGTGACCGTCATGTTGTGCGCCGCGAAGCTGCGGACGCCGTGCTCACGCCGCAGCCGGCGCAGCTGCTGGACGAACCGCCGCCGGTACGCGTCCAGTGAGGCCTCGTCCGGAGGACGCGGAATGCCCCGCCGGCCATACATGAACATGTCGAAGTGCGCGGCGAAGGAGACCCTGTCGAGTCGGCGCCGGCCGTCCGGTCCCAGCACCAAGGCATCGAGGTAGGCATCGTCCACGTCGCCGTGGGTGAAGCTCATGGGCTCACGTCCGTGTGCCCGCATGATCTGCAGCGCTGCGGCGTGGTCGTCGGGGTCGAGCAGGCTGACCTCACCGCCGATGAGCTGGGCATGGGCCCGGGGGCCCCGCAGCGACCTCAGCAGACCGAACTGCGCCGCCACGCCCGCGAGCGTGTGCGGCCCGTCGATGCGGACCCGGTTGGCATCACGGGAGTGGTAGCAGGGTGTGCAGGCGAGGTTGCACCGCGGAAAGATGCCGTGGGTTCCCTCGCAGCCGACGCCGTGCCGACCGAGGACCTGGCCAGCCGTTCGCGCCGTCGCGGGCAGCTGCGCCCAGCGCCGGACCAGCGCGTCACGGAACTCCGGATCGACGGGGCGAGTCAGCCGCTCGAGGTCTCGAACGCCGCGCCAGGCCCGCTCCAGACGGCCGACCAGCTCCGCAACACGCACGTGGACAGACACGTCCCGTCCTGATCAGGGCTCGACGCCGGTTGACCTTCGATGATGCCTGCTCCCGGCGGTAACCTGCACAGGTGCATAAGTGCCGGCGGACGCCACCCTCGTCGAGGGCGGTGACGGTACTCCGTAGGTGCGAGCGTGACGCCCTCGAACCGGCTCAGCCCCGGTGAGCGTGACTCCCGGCCGGGTGTTCTGTGCACGTCTCGCCGGTCTGCTGGTCCTCGACCCCAACGGTGACACGGTCGGCCGCATCCGCGATGTCGTCGTCGCCCTGCGGCTGCGTGGTCAGCCGCCGCGGGTGCTCGGCCTGTCGGTGGAGGTGCAGCGCCGCCGCATCTTCGTGACGATGAGCCGCGTCACCAGCATCGAGTCGGGCGCCGTGGTGCTCGGCACCGGCACCCTCAACTGGCGCCGCTTCGAGCGCCGGGCCGAGGAGACGCTGGTGCTCACCGAGCTGCTCGACCGCAAGGTGCAGCGGCTCGACCGTGACGCCAACGGCACCGGCGCCGAGGTCACCGTGGTCGACGTCGCCATGGAGCAGTCGCGTACGCGTGACTGGCTGCTCACCCAGGTCGCGGTTCGCGAAGGACGCTCGGCCCGCCGCCGCGGCGGCCTGCACACGCTCAACTGGGACGAGGTCACCGGCTTCACGCTCCCCGAGGAGGGCCAGGGCGCCGCCAACCTGCTCGCCGCCTTCGAGAAGCTCCGGCCCGCCGACCTCGCGTCCATGCTCCACGACCTGTCCGGCAAGCGCCGCGCCGAGGTGGTGGCCGCTCTCGACGACGAGCGGCTCGCCGACGTGCTCGAGGAGCTCCCCGAGGACGAGCAGGTCGAGCTGCTCGGCGGCCTGGAGGACGAGCGGGCCGCCGACGTGCTCGAGGCCATGGGCCCCGACGACGCGGCCGACCTGCTGGGCGACCTGCCCGCCGAGGAGGCGGAGCGACTGCTCGACCTCATGGAGCCCCAGGAGGCCGCGCCCGTACGCCGGCTGCTCTCCTACGCCGACGACACCGCCGGCGGCATCATGACCAGCGAGCCGGTGATCCTCCCGCCGAACGCCACGATCGCCGAGGCGCTCGCCCGCATCCGCGCGCAGGACCTCTCCCCCGCGCTCGCCGCCCAGCTCTACGTCGTGCGTCCGCCGTACGAGACGCCGACCGGCCGCTACCTCGGGATGGCCCACTTCCAGCGTTTGCTGCGCGAGCCGCCGAGCAACCTGGTCGGCGGCATGATCGACACCGAGACCGACCCCCTGCATCCGGAGGCCGCGCTCAGCGAGGTCACCCGTCACCTCGCGTCCTACAACCTGGTGGCCGCCCCGGTCGTCGACGCGACGGGTCGGCTGCTCGGTGCGGTGACCGTCGACGATGTCCTCGACCACCTGCTGCCCGCCAACTGGCGCGAGCACGACTACGACAAGTCGGATCAGCCGGCGCCGGCCGTCGACCGCAGCCAACTGAGCGGAACCAGCGGTCGTGGCCCGCGCTGAGCGCCGGCGGATTCGCGTCGAGCAACGTCTCGATCAGCCGAAGCTGCCCGGCCGCTCGATGCTGCCCTCCCCCGACCCCGACGCCTTCGGCCGGGCGTCGGAGCGCATCGCCCGCTTCCTCGGTACCGGTCGCTTCCTCGTCATCCAGAGCGGGATCATCATCCTCTGGGTCATCTGGAACATGGCGGTGCCGAAGTCCGCGCGCTTCGATGCGTACCCGTTCCAGTTCCTCACCCTGGTGCTCTCCCTGCAGGCCGCGTACGCCGCCCCGCTGATCCTGCTCGCGCAGAACCGGCAGGACGACCGTGACCGGGCCAACCTCGCGCAGGACCGCGACCAGAACGCCGTGCTCACCGCGGACACCGAATACATCACCCGCGAGGTCGCGTCCCTGCGGGTGGCGCTCGGTGAGGTGGTCACCCGCGACTTCCTGCGGGCGGAGCTGCGTGGGCTGCTCGAGGAGATCGGCACCGACGGCGCCGACGCCCGTCCGGAGCGGGCCAAGAAGAAGCGCAAGTCCGTCGGTGAGAAGCCGGGCAAGCGCATCGAGCTCTGACCGGCTGCCGGCAGGAGTCAGCCCAGCCGGTCCATGAGCCTGCCCAGCACGGCGAGCTCGTCGGGCGACAGCCGTGAGATCACATGCGTACGTACGCCGCGCAGGTGGGTGGGGGCGGCCTCGCGCAGGCGGGCCAGCCCGGCCGGGGTCAGCACCGCCATGCGGCCGCGCGCGTCGTCCGGGCACGGGCGGCGGTCCACGTATCCCGCCGTGACCAGCCGGTCGACGAGCCGGGTCAGTCCGCTGCGGCTCAGCAGGACGGAGTCGGCCAGCTCGCTCATGCGCAGCCCGTCCGGCCGCGCCTCGGACAGCTGGACGAGCACGTCGTAGTCGGCGAGCGCGAGCTGCTGCTCGAACTGCAGCTCCGCCTCGAGCACGCGCATCACCCGGGCGTGGGCCCGCAGGAAGGCCCGCCAGGACGTCAGCGACTCCTCGGCGACGTCGACCAGCGGGAGCAGCGCGGAGACCGGTTGCGCACGCCCGCCAGGCGCCGGCCCGGAAGTCATGCGCCGACCCTACGCAGAGCGATCAGCCGGCTGCGGTGGTCTTCGCAACAGACCGGTAACGCCGCCGACCCACTAGTCTGGTCGACATGGCGAACTCGCCGTCCGCGGACGCTGTCAATGCTGCACTCGCGACGGTCAGCGACCCCGAGATCAACCGGCCGATCACCGAGCTCGGAATGGTCAAGTCGGTCGACATCGCGGCCGACGGCGTGGTCGCCATCGGCATCTACCTGACCACCGCCGCCTGCCCGCTGCGCGACGAGATCTCCAAGCGGGTCCGGCGCGCCGTCGGTGCGGTCCCCGACGTGACCTCCGTCGAGGTGTCACTCGACGTGATGAGCGACGAGCAGCGCACCACGCTGCGCACGCAGCTGCGCGGCTCGGTGCCCGAGCGCGAGATCCCCTTCGCCCGGCCGGAGTCGCTCACCCGGGTGTACGGCATCGCCAGCGGCAAGGGCGGCGTCGGCAAGTCGTCCGTCACGGTCAACCTCGCGGTCGCACTCGCCCAGAGTGGGCTCAGCGTCGGACTGCTCGACGCCGACATCTACGGCCACAGCGTGCCGCGCATGCTCGGCCTGGAGAATTCGGGGCCGACGCAGGTCGACACCATGCTCATGCCGCCGCAGGCGTACGGGGTCAAGGTCATCTCGACCGGCATGTTCACCAAGGGCAATCAGGCCGTCACCTGGCGCGGGCCGATGCTGCACCGCGCGCTGCAGCAGTTCCTCTCCGACGTCTGGTGGGGCGACCTCGACATCCTGCTGCTCGACCTCCCGCCGGGCACCGGCGACGTCGCGATCTCCCTGGCGCAGCTCATCCCGTCGTCCGAGCTGGTCATCGTCACCACCCCGCAGATCGCCGCCACCGAGGTGGCCGAGCGCGCCGGCACGATCGCCCAGCAGACCCGGCAGAACGTGGTCGGCGTCGTGGAGAACATGGCCTACCTGCCCTGCCCGCACTGCGGAGAGCAGCTCGACGTCTTCGGCTCCGGGGGTGGCGCCCTGGTCTCCGAGCGCCTGACCAAGGCGCTCAGCCACGAGGTGCCGCTGCTCGGTCAGATCCCGATCGACACCCGGCTGCGCGAGGGTGGAGACGCCGGCAAGCCGCTGGTGCTCAGCGAGCCCGACTCCGAGGCCGGCAAGGCGCTGCGATCGATCGCCGATCGGCTGGGCTCACGCTCGCGTGGCCTGTCCGGTCGCTCGCTCGGCCTCACCCCCACCCGCAAGTAGCCCGCTGCAGCGCACGCTGCAGACGGGCTCAGGTGGCGTCGGAGTCGTAGGCCGACGCGGGCTGCGGCGTGGCCTGGGCCGGCACGTCGGCCCCCGGCGAGACCGAGGTGGAGTTGCCCCGGGGGGTGACGACCGTACGGCGGCGCAGCGGCTGCGCGGGGCCCGCGTCGGGCTTGCTCATGTCGACGGGGCTCGACTCGACGGCGTGGGCCACCGGCTGCGGGATCGCGTCCTCGACCGCCTGCGCGCCCGGGTCCTCGCTCTTGTCGAACCGAACCATGCGGGTGGCATCGTCACGCAGCGCCTGGGCGTCCTTGCTGAGCGACTTCAGCCCGATCAGGTCGTCGTCACCCTCGCCCAGCAGGTTCTTCTGGATGAAGGTGCGCGGGTTGAGGCTCGTCAGATCCAGGTCGCCGACCTCGGGGCCGAGCTCGGCCTTGAGGTCCTCCTGCATGGACTGGGCCTGCGCCCGCACCTGCCGCAGCGCCTTGCCGAGGTCCTTGATCAGGTTGGGCAGGCGCTCGGGGCCGAAGACGAACAGGCCCACGACGAGCAGGACGGCAAGATGCCACGGGCTCATCCCGAACATCAGTTCTTGCTTTCCGTCAGCGTGACCTTGACCGTGGACGACTTGCCGTTGCGCTCGTAGGTGACCGAGACGACGTCGCCCACCTTGTGCAGGCGGGTGGCGGCGACGAGCCCGTCGACCCCGTCGATGACCTTGCCGTCGACCTCGGTGATGACGTCTCCCCGCTGCAGGCCCGCCTTGGCGGCGGGTCCATCAGTGACGACCGTCAGAATACGGGCCCCGCCGCTGCCGGCCGGGTCCTGCGGGGTGGCCGTCACGCCGACGTAGGGATGCGTGGCCCGGCCGGTGCGGATGATCTCGTCGGCGATGGAGCGGGCGTAATCGATCGGGATGGCGAAGCCGACGCCGATGTTTCCGCTGCTCGAGCCGGAGCTGGCCGAGGCGATCGCCGAGTTGATCCCGATGACCTGCGCCTTGGCGTCGACCAGCGGTCCACCCGAGTTGCCGGGGTTGATCGCCGCGTCGGTCTGGATCGCCCCGATGAGCAGGCCGCCGGAGCCGCCGTTCTCGTCGGGCACCTCGACGTTGCGGTCGAGGGCGCTGACGATGCCGGAAGTGACGGTGCTCGAGAGGCCGAGCGGAGCGCCGAGGGCGACCACCGGGTCGCCGACGACCAGGGTCGAGGACTGCCCGAGCGTCGCGGCCGGCAGGTTGGTGCCGTCGACCCGGACGACCGCGAGGTCGGTCTTGGGGTCACGCCCGACGATGCGGGCGGGCACGCCTTCCTTGCCCTGGTAGAAGTCGACCGTGATGGTGCCGCCGGACGCGGCCACGGCGACGACGTGGTTGTTGGTGAGGATGTAGCCGTCGGCGCGGATGACGACACCGGAGCCGGTGCCGCTCTCCGTGGCGCCGTCGACGTTGAGCGTCACGACCGAGGGCAGCAGCTTCTTGGCGATCGAGGCGACGGACGTCGGGTTGGTGTCGACGGGCGTCGGTGCACCGCTCGCGAGCGGCGGCGCGGAGGACAGGTCGGACTGCGAGTCCGTGACCCGGTTGTGCTCGTACGCCACACCGGAGACGCTGCCGATCGCGGCACCGAGGAGCGCGGAGACCAGCACGATCGACGCGAGCCGCCCCCGGCCGGTGCCCTTGCGCTTGGTCGCAGCGGGCTGCGGCTGGTTCGGGTAGAGCGGGGCGCCGAACGAGGTCGTCGGATACGGCGCCGGCGGCAGGTAGTCCGGGCCGCGCATCGGGCTGCCGAGATGACCCTCGACGGGCGCCGGGCCCTGCGGGTACTCGTTCTGGCCGTAGCCGTACGAGTCGGTCGGGGTCGGCTCGCCGTACGGAGACGGCTGCCCGGGCTCCCACGCCGGCTGCTGGCCGGAGCCTTCGGGGCCGGGGCCGCTGTCAGCCGGCCATCCGGCGTCGCGCCGGTCATCCTCGGACAAAACCGACGCCCCCTCGATCTGTGACATCCACCCGGACAGGCGCCGGTGCTCCTGCCATCACGGTACGCACGCGCGGCGAGCCGGTCAGTGCCTTCAACGGCGAAGTGACGTACGCATGGTCGCGAACGACGGGTCGCTGATCGGCCTGGTCATCGCGCCGCCCGAGCCGGGCGCGGGCACTGCCGCGAGGGGACGTGCCGCCACGGGCGCCGGCGTGGCACTGCGCGCAGGCGAGCCGGGCGACGTGGGCTGCCCGTCGGACGCGGCGGCGTACGCCGTACCGGTGCCGACGAGAACCAGCGACGCCGCCCCGGCGAGCAGTCGGAGCGCCCGCTGGGGATCGCGTCTCACCGGGCCGCGTGACGCAGCCCGCGGGCCGGGGGCCGGCACAGGCGCGGCGGGCAGACCACCGGAGGTCGAGCGCGGGTCGCCGAACGCGCTCAGCCGCGACAGCAGGTCGGGCGGCAGGCCCGGACCGCCGAGCGCCCGCAGCCGCGACTTGAGCCGCCGCTGGTGGTCGACCTCCTCGCGGCACCGCAGGCAACCGGTGATGTGGATCAGCACCAGGTCACGGCGCGTGGGGTCGAGCTGCTCGTCGACGAACGCGGCGGCCAGGTCGCCGACGTGGGCGGAGTCCGTGATCACGGCGCAACTGCCTGCGCGGACGCGGGGACGGCTTCACCGGGCGTGTCGCCCGCGGGGTCCTGACGATGCACGGGAGCCCGTTCCGGGGCTCGGGGGGAGAGGCGTGACGAGGCGGGCGGCGCGGCGGGTCGGGCGGCAGGTGCCCGGTCGGCCAGCGCGGCACGCAGCATGGCGCGGCCGCGTGAGATGCGGCTGCGGACCGTGCCGAGCTTGACGTCGAGCGTCGCCGCGATCTCCTCGTACGACAGCTGCTCGACGTCGCACAGCACGACCGCGGCCCGGAAGTCCGGGGGCAGCGAGGCGAGTGCCCGCTCGACGTCGGGGTCGAAGGCATCGGCGAGGACGGCCGCCTCCGGGCTCGGGTCACGACCCGGGAGCCGCTCGGCGTCGTCCGGCAGGCCCTCGAATCGGATCCGCGCCGCGCGCCGCATCCGGTCGAGGAACAGGTTGGTGGTGATGCGGTGCAGCCAGCCCTCGAAGGTGCCGGGCGTGTAGCCGTCGAGCGACCGGAAGACCCGGATGAAGACGTCCTGCGTGAGGTCCTCGGCGTCGTGCGCGTTTCCGGTCAGGCGGTAGGCGAGGCGGTAGACACGATCCCCGTGCTCGCGGACGATCTCGTCCCAGGTGGGCGGGGTCCAGGCGGCCGCAGCGGCGCCGGGGGCGCTCGCGTCGGAGGTGCCTACGCTGACGGTCACGACATCCCTTCGGCTGTGCCGGCGGCCGATGTAACGCCCGACCGGCGGAGCGAATGCTGCTGCCATCATGATTCCGCCTCAATGCACGTCTGTCGCTGGTCGAAGCCCTGGAAGGCGCTGCCAGTTGCCTGGGAAAGAGAACGTGCGGAGGCGGCCCGGAAGTTCCGCCGCGAGGGCCTGCGACGCTGATCAGAGGGGTCGCGGCGGAGAAGTCGGCGCGACGTGCACAGCCGTCGCGTTGATCAACCCGGCCCCCGCGTAGGGTCGCTGACCATGGGGCCCAGCACGGAGAGCACGACCGGAAACCGCGCCGCGACCGGTGAGACCCTGGCCGCCACGGTCGCCTTCGCGGAAGCCTTCGTGCCCGAGGACGCGGTGCAGGCCGCCACCCGGGCCCGCGCCGTCGAGATCGGCCTCGAGCCGGTCAGCCCGGCCACCGGTTCCGCGCTGCGCCTGCTCGCCTCGACGGCCCGCGCCCGCACCGCCGTGGAGATCGGCACCGACGCCGGCGTCAGCGGGCTCTACCTGCTGCGCGGCATGCGTCCCGACGGGGTGCTCACCAGCATCGACGCGGAAGCCGAGGCCCAGCGCCTGGCCCGGGCCGCCTTCACGGCTGACGGCGTCCCCAACGCACGGGCCCGCCTGATCAACGGTCGCGCCCTCGAGGTCGTACCCCGCCTGACCGATGGCGCGTACGACATCGTCTTCTGCTCGTCCGACCGGCGTGAATACCCCGACCTGCTCCCCCAGGCCATCCGGCTGGTCCGGGTCGGCGGCCTCATCGTCTTCGACGGGGCGGCCAGTGCCGTCGATCCCACGCTGCACGACGCCGAGTCGGGCGCGATGCGGCGCCTGGTCGAGCTCGTCCGCGAGGACGGCCGGCTGACGCCCGCCCTGCTGCCGATCGGCACCGGATTGCTGGCAGCCGTCACCATCCCGGTCGACGAGGCCTGAGCGCGCTCCGGCGCCCCACCGAGCAAGAGGAAGCCGTGAACATTCGCGAGTTCTACGACGCCGACCCCAAACGCCGGGAGTCCGAGGAAGAGCAGTTCGGCGACGGGTGGCAGACCGAGGCCGACCAGCACTCGACATACCGGGCGTCGTGGATCGCCGACACCGGCGAGCTGTACGTCGTGCGGGAGCCCCACCCGGGCGGGGCGGTGGCGAAGTTCCTCGACCAGTTCGACGTCGACCAGGCGGGCGTCGACGATCTGACCGTCGAGGTGCTGGGCCGGTTCTCCAGCGACATCGAGGTGATGGGTGCGCTCGACGGCTGGCCCAAGCGGATGACCCACCACAACAGCCTGGAGTGGCTGCGCGAGCAGGCGGCACGCGGAACGGCCGGGTCAGCCGGCTGAGCGATCCGCTCGTCGGAGCACGATCGGGTCAGCCGGCCACCCGGCCTTCATGCGGTGAAGCGTCGTGCAGCAGAGCGGGAGATCAGCCGACAGCGCCCTTCAGCGCCTCGCTGAGGGCAGTGGCCTCGGCAGCCGACATCTCGACGACGAGTCGACCCCCGCCTTCGAGCGGGACGCGCATCACGATGCCGCGTCCTTCCTTGGTGACCTCGAGCGGACCGTCACCCGTCCGCGGCTTCATGGCCGCCATGCTGTGCACCTCTTCCTCGCCGTTCGTACACATTGCCGCCGGCAGGCAGCGACCGTGAATCGTGCACACCGGCCTGCCTGCCGTAAGCACCACTTCGGTACATCATCCCAGACGCACGGCGCTATCGGTACGGATGCCGTGCACCTCGCCCGCGAAGGCTGGGAGAAGATGGCTTCGTGAGCACCAGTAACGAGCCGACCGCGGCCGAGCCAGCCATCCTGTACGAGCGGGTCGGACCCGACCAGGCCCTCGCCGAGATCACGATCAACCGGCCGGCCGCCATGGGCGCCATGTCGGAGGACGCGAAGCAGGGATTGCTCGCCGCCGTCACCGATGCCGCCTCCGACAGCAGCGTGCGCGCCGTCCTCCTGACGAGCCGGGGCCGGGCCTTCTCGGTGGGCCAGGACCTGCGTGAGCTCGCCGCCGCGTACGACAGCCCGACCCCTCCCGACCTCGGCGACTTCGTCCGGGCGACGTACAACCCGATCGTCTCCACCCTGGCCGGCATGCCCAAGCCGGTCGTGGCCGCCATCAACGGCGCCGTCGCGGGCGCCGGGCTCGGCATCGCGCTGGCCTGCGACGTGCGGTGGGCGGCCCGCTCCGCCGTCTTCGCCACGGCGTTCGCCGGCATCGGGCTCGCGGGTGACTCCGGCATCACGTGGAACCTCAACCGCCTCGTCGGGCCGGCCAAGACCGCGGCGCTGATGTACCTCAACGAGCGCATCGACGCCGACGCCGCGCTTGCGCTCGGCCTGGTCAACGCGGTGGTCGACGACGAGCTGCTCGTGCAGTCGGCGCAGGAGCTCGCCCTGCGGCTCGCCAGCGGGCCCACGCTCGCCTACGCCGCGATCAAGAAGACGCTGCGTGAGGCGCCGAACCAGACGCTGGCCGAGTCGCTCGAGCTGGAGGCCCAGCTGCAGTCGGGCGCCGGGCGCAGCGCCGATCACCAGGGCGCCGTCAAGGCGTTCTTCGCCAAGGAGCAGGCGGTCTTCACCGGCCGCTGACCCGGATCGGACGGGGCGGCTCCGCGCGGGAGCTGCCCCGGCCGCTCAGGCGGTCGAGCGCTCGAGCCACCGGCCGAAGCGCTTGAGGGCGACGGTGAGCACGGCTTCGAACACGGGCCGGCCGACACCGAGCAGGGTGTCCCCCAGCTTGCCGAACGGTGCGTCCACCTCCTCGTACCACTCGAACCGCGAGCCGCTGCCGCTCGGCGTGACGATGAACGACCCGCTGCCGCGCACGACCCGGCCGAGGTGCAGGACGTCGCACCGGCGGGGAGCGTCCCAGACCGTGATCCGCATCGGGTCGTCGAACCCGAGCCGGGCTGCCGGGCCGGAACGCGCCACGGCGGTCCGGGCCAGGATCTCGTCGCCGACCGCCGTGCCGGCGCCCTTGGTGACATGCACGGCGGTGCCGGGCATCCACTCCCCCTGGCGGGTCCACGCGGTGATCGCCTCGAAGACGGCCTCGGGAGACGCGGCGACCTCGACGCTCGTGCGCAGCTCCCTCATTCGCCGTCCACCGTCGGCTCGGGACGGGGCGTGGGCGACGGGCGGACGGCAGCGGCGTACTCGACCCGGTCGCCGGCGTGCGCCAGCTCCTCACGCAGGACCTCGAGCTCCAGGGCCGCCCGCTCGAGCGCCTCGTCGACGTCACGCATCCGGTAGCCGCGGATGACCACCGGGAAGCGCACCTGGCGCAGCGCCGCCGGGGTGACCTCCTCCGGCGGGAGACCGGGTGGCGCGTCGGGCGCCTCGCGGGACATCCCGTCGAGCCGGCCGACCGCGGCCAGCGCGACCGCGAGCAGGATGCCCGCCGCGAGCAGCACTTCGATCACCAGGACCATGCCTGCAGTCTGGCATTGCGCGGGTGCTTTACGCCGGTAGGCGCCTTCCCGCGGCCCGGTGTGCGCCCCGACCCCACGTCATCTGGAACAGTGCGGGACGTGGATCTGCGTCTCGGCTCGCGCACCTTCGCCGCCACCGACGTGGCGGTCATGGCGATCATCAACCGCACCCCGGACTCGTTCTTCGACCGTGGTGCGACGTACGGCGAGGCCGAGGCGCTGGACGCCGCCGACCGCGCGGTGGCGGACGGGGCGGAGATCCTCGACATCGGCGGGGTCAAGGCGGCGCCCGGGGTCGACGTCGACGCCGCCGAGGAGCTGCGGCGCGTCGCCGGCTTCGTGGCGCAGCTGCGTGGCCGGCACCCCGGGGTGGTGCTCTCGGTCGACACCTGGCGGGCGGAGGTGGGCCGGGCGGTGGCCGCCGAGGGAGCCGACCTGCTGAACGACGCGTGGGGCGGCACCGAGCCGGAGCTCGCCGAGGTGGCCGCCGAGTACGGGCTGGGCCTCGTCTGCACCCACGCCGGCCACGTCGCGCCCCGTACGCGGCCGCACCGGGTCGCCTACACCGACGTGGTGGAGGACATCCGTACGACGGTGATCGGCCTCGCGGAACGGGCTGCCGGGCTCGGCGTGCCCCGTGAGTCGATCCTGATCGATCCCGGCCACGACTTCGGCAAGAACAGCCGGCACTCCCTCGAGGCGACGCGGCGCCTGCCCGAGCTGGTCGGGACGGGCTGGCCGGTGCTCGTCGCGATGAGCAACAAGGACTTCCTCGGCGAGATCTTCGACCTGCCCGTGGCCGAGCGGCACGAGCCGACGATGGCCGCGACCGCGGTGGCCGTCTGGCTCGGTGCCCGCATGGTGCGGGCGCACGCCGTACGCGCGACCCGCCAGGTCATCGACACCGTCGCGGCGATCGCCGGCACCCGGGATCTAGCGGTCGGCCGCCGCGCCCTGGCTTGAGACCTGCCCGACCCGTCTGCCCCCCCGTCAGGTGCCCTCGCCGACGACCTTCAGCACCTCGTCGAGATCGTCGGTCAGGGTGATGAGGTCGAGGTCGCCGGGGCTCACCCGGCCGCTGCCGAGCAGCGACTTCTCGATCCACTCCAGCAGGCCGCGCCAGTACTCCGTGCCGACGAGCACGACCGGGAAGCGCGTCACCTTGCGGGTCTGCACCAGCGTCAGTGCCTCGAAGAGCTCGTCGAGCGTGCCGAACCCGCCGGGCAGGATGACGAACGCCTGGGCGTACTTCACGAACATCGTCTTGCGGGCGAAGAAGTAGCGGAAGTTGATGCCGAGGTCGACCCACGGATTCAGCCGCTGCTCGAACGGCAACTCGATGCCGAGTCCGATCGACAGGCCGCCGGCCTCCTGACAGCCGCGGTTGACGGCCTCCATCGAGCCCGGTCCGCCCCCGGTGATGACGGCCCAACCCGCGCGCGCCAGTGCGGCGCCGACCTCGCGGCCGGTCTCGTAGTCGGGGCTGTCGACGACCGTGCGGGCCGAGCCGAAGACCGTGACGGCCCGCGGCACCTCGGCGAGCTGACCGAAGCCCTCGACGAACTCGCTCTGGATCCGCAGGACGCGCCAGCGGTCCGATACGCTCCATCCACTATGGAAACGCCGAAGCGAGCCCGTATATATGCCCGCATCTCGGACGATACGGAGGGCCGCGCCCTTGGAGTGAGCCGGCAGGTCGAAGACTGCCAGGCGCTCGCGGAGCGCCTCGGATGGACCGTCGCCGAGGTCGTCGTCGACAATGACATCTCCGCGTCGACCCGCTCGAAGGCGAAGCGGCCCGGCTTCGAGAGCCTGCTCCGGTCCGTCGAGGCCGGCGACACGGACGGAATCCTCTACTACTCGACGAGCCGGCTCACCCGGCGCCCGGTCGAATACGAGGCCGTGATCCGCCTCGTGGAGACGCGCGGCGTGCGCCTAGCGACGGTCGCCTCGGGCGCCGTCGACCTCTCCACGGCGGACGGCCGCATGATCGGCCGGATCCTGGCCGCGCAGGACGCGGCGGAGGCGGAGCGCATCGGGGAGCGGGTCGCGCGCGCCTTCCAGCAGCGCCGGGCCGAGGGCCGGGCGAATCCGGTCAATCGGGCCTACGGCTTCAGGACGGGCGGCGAGGATGTCGAGCCTCGGGAGGCCGAGGCGATCCGGATCGGGGCCGGGCTCGTCCTCGAGGGCGCCTCGCTCCGCGAGGTGGCCGCCCGCTGGACGGAGCTCGGCTACGCGCCGATCACGGCCGCCCAATGGTCGGCGACGACGG
Source organism: Frankiaceae bacterium (assembly GCA_965199805.1). Classification (GTDB taxonomy): domain Bacteria; phylum Actinomycetota; class Actinomycetes; order Frankiales; family Frankiaceae; genus DATAZK01. The sequence continues at coordinate 1,165,794 of CBDATO010000003.1, forward strand.
TCCGGCGGGCACTCACCCGTCCTCGGGTGGCCGGCATGGTCTCTCAAGGGGACGTAGTGCTCGGCCGAGGGACCGGCGAGGCCATCCTCGACGAGGAGACGTGGAAGGCCGTCGTCGAGCGGCTCTCCGAGCGGGCCGGGCGCTATCAACGGGGCGCGTACACGGGCTCGGCTCACCATCTGCTCGCCGGCTTCATGACGTGCGGTCGATGCGGTCATCGGGTGAAGGTCAACGGCCTCCGGGACGCCGAGGGCGGCCTCCGGCCCGAGTCCTACGTCATATGTCCGGTCCCCGAGGGCGGATGCGGCCTGAAGCGCAACCTCGGCCACCTCGAGAGGTTCGTGACGTATGCGGTCGAGGCCCGGCTCCGCATGATCGGCGACCGCCGGCCGGACGAGGCCGTCCGGAGCGAGCAGACTTCCGCCTCGCTCGAAGTGGAGCGGGAGCGCATCCGAGCGAGCATCTCGAGGACGCGGGAGCTCTATGCCGGCGGGACGATCGAGCCCGAGGACTTCGTCGCCACTCTCCGCCTGCTGAACGGGCGCCTCGAGGCGGCCTCGGCCGCCCTCGCCGAGCTCCCGGCGGGCCCGGTCGAGGGCGACCTCCTCGCTGCGTGGCTCGAGGGCGACCTGTCGACGCGCCGGCGCATCCTGGCCGAGGTTGTCGAGTTGATCGCACTCCTCCCTATGGGTCGGATCGGCCCGACACGGTCCGTCGAGGCGATCCCGGAGACGACCGTCATCTCCTGGCGCTGAACGCAAAAGGCCCCGCCTGTTAGGGGCGGGGCCTTCGTGGAGCGGTACTGCTAGATCGTCCAGGCGCGGACGTAGTCGACCTCGAGGACGCCCGGCGCGACGGCCTTCGCCTTTTGGTCCCACGCTCCAGCGTTGAGCTCGAGCCGGACGTGCATCGGGGCGTCGAAGAGGACGCCCGCGGCGAGGTAGTCGGCCCGGTTGGTGACGTACCTCGGCTCGCCGTCGATGTACGTCGTGAGCCGGGCCGGCGTCCGGTGGAGGCCGAACGTGACCCACCTCGAGCCGTAGCCAGGCACGGCGGCCGGGTAGGCCTGGCCTGGCACGTCGCCGATCGTGTGCTGAACGTGGCCGCCGGCCGAGTCCGCCCAATGATCGGTCCGGAACGGCACTCCGGGGCTCACACCCTCGAGGACCTCGAAGATGTCGATCTCGCCGCACTTCGGCCACCCGTCCGGCCCGGTCCCGTTTCCGAGGAGCCAGAATGACGACCATAGGCCGGCCGAGGTCGGGAGGAGCACCTTCGCCTCGATGTACCCGTGAGTGAAGGCGTACTTCCCGCGGCTCGTGATGAAGGCCGTGTCGACCTTATAGCCGGCCTTCGAGCTCGGCCTCGCGCGGAGCTTCAGCGTGCCGGCGGAGACCTCCACGAGGCCCGCCGGGCTCGGGAGAGGCATCCATGCGTCCGGGCCGGCCTTCGAGCCGGGCGTGCGGTCCCACGGCTCGCCGATCGACCATAGGGCCGAGTCCAGGCCCGCGCCGTCGAAGCCTTCGTCGAGCGTGAGTTTCCAATCGGGCGGAAGTTTCAAGAGTCCTCCTGTGAGTCATCCACGATCGCCCATAGGCGACGGCGGATCTCGTCTGACACGGGCGGGGCGCGATGCGCGGCCTCGAGGGCCGCCTCGCGGTATCGGAGCTCTATTCGGTCGGCCGTTCCGCGGGCGTTTCCGAGTGTGAGTTTCGCGCCGGCGGCTTCAGGGCCGCGGCGATCTCCTCCGGGACGTGCTGACACGGGCAATTCGCCGGGAATCGACACTCCGCGTGGCGCTGGACCGCGCACGGCCGGCAAATCACGGCGCACCGTAGAAACGGTCGAGGGCGCGTACATCGAGGACCTCCTCGAGGGCCCGGAGGCCCGGATGAGAGCGGAGCGTGTCTGCCGTGATCGTCGAGATCGGCATATCGCTCCACCCGGTCGAATCCTCAAACTCGCTCGGAAGAGCGATGTGCCGGCCGGCCACCTCGAGGGCGCCTTCGGGCATCACGACCGGGGCTCGGCGATCTTGTTCAGGGCGTCCCGTACGGTCTCGTCGTCGTCGCCAGATAGCGACACACCTCCGGTCTGCTCGGCGAAGTGCCGCTCGCCGTACTCCGGGAAGAGCCGCATCGCGAGATTCATCATCTGGGAGGCCTCGCCGGCCGCGTCGAGTGCGAGCGTGAAGGCCATCGAGCATTCCGTGATGACGTTCGCCGGCGCCCCGAGGGCGCGGGCGGTCTCGAGGTGAACGGCCGGCGTAATGACGGCCTCCGCGAGGTCGCCGTACCGCTCCACGAGCTCGACGTACTCCTCGAAGGTCAATTCCTCATCCATCGTGTAACGCTCCCTCTCGCGCCTTATCGCGCGTGATTGGTTGGATGGCTCCTCGGAATGAGTCGCCGATCTTGACGTGTACGGGCGATTCGGCGTCATAGATCCGGAGATCCATCACGGCGAGTTCGCCGTCATTCGCGCGGACCTTCGAGAAGGCCGCGAGGCGGGCCGGTTGGAAGGCGATCGCGTCCGGGAGCCGGAGCTCCTTCTCGGAGCGACGCTCGAGCGGCTCCATCACTGCATCCACGGCGTCGAACCATCGGCGCCACTTCGCCGGGTCGATCTCGTCGACATGCTCCCGGAAGAGCACGATCTCGGCCGTGTCCATGCTGACCGCCCGGATGTAGGCGAATCCGTCGAGGCAGACCTCGAGGTTGATCCGAGCGCGTTTTTGGCCGCGGATCCACTTCTCGAGCTCCTTCGAGTCATCCGCAGCGAGGACGATGTCGGCCGGGACGCCCTCGAGCGGCTCGTCGCCGTCCGTGAAGTCGATTCCGACGACGTACGGGTCCGCGGCCGTGACCGTGAGCCCTGGACCGACCTCGTAGCGGACTACGGCCGTCTTCGAGCGGGCCGGGACGAAGCCGTTCGCGTTCGTGATGACCCGGCATAGCTCCGGCGCCGTGAATACCTGGAAGGTCACGGCTTAGGTCGCTCCTGGCCGGCCGCCCGCGCGAGGATCAGGCATAGGCCGCCCACGAGGACGCCCACGACCGCGAGGGCGATCACGAGGGCGATCACGAGTCGAAGTGGCTCGCGACGCTTCGCGCGAACTCGTCATAGTCGGACGCCGGGCTCGTGATCCCGTACCGCCGGCCGGCCTCGTGCGTGAGGGCGATGTCGCGGGCCGAAATCGCGTTCGCGAGGCGCTGGATCGTCTCGTCCGAGAGCGAGACCGTGTCGTATTCGACGCGGCCCTCGACCGGCTCGGAGGTGTCCGGCCCGGTCTGGATGAGGGCCTTCTCCCAATCGGCGAGTTCCTGCTCGACGGGCCTTTCTACGAGTTCGAAGCGGCCGGGCGGATACGCGAATCCGTTCGAGCCCTTCAGTACGAGGTACTTAACCCTGTCGACCTTTTCGACCGTGTAGGTCTGGCCGCTGACGATGAAGAAGTAGTCGCTCGCGTCGATACAGCGGACGACATCGCCGGCCTCGATCTCGAGCGGCCGGATCTCGCCGAGCGAGTCGAGGTAGGCCTTGAGGCATCGCCGGACAAGAGCCGTGATGCTGATTCCGCCTGCTACCCCGGTCGGGATGTAGTCGTGGATCACCTTCCGTGCCGCATCGAAGGCGGTCTCATCGAGGCTCATTCGCCGGCCTCCTCGGCTTCCGTGTGGGCCGCCTCCGCGATATAGAGCTCGACGTTCCCGACTGCCTTCTCCAGCGCCTCGCTCCAGGGAGCGTGCCGGTCCTGGAATGACTGGAAGGTGTCGACGAGGAGGTTCGTCTTAGGGTCGTCGTCCCAATAGGGCAGGACTCGCGCGGCCTGGCTCTCGTAGACGTGGATCGCCTCGAGCGGGACGCCGGCGCGGTCGAGGAGGACGCCGATCCCGCATCCGGCCTCGTAACCGATCCCGCCTTCGGGGCGCGCGACCTCGTGGACGTAGTAGCAGTTACCCGTGTCGGCCGGCGAGGAGTAGATGAAGTCGGGGCGCTCGGCGACGATCTCCTCGAGGAGCTCCTTCGTCTTCGCGTAGTCGAGCTTCGGCCCGGCCGGCGTGTTAACCATTGTCGTCACTGCGGTCTCCCTGGATCATCCGCGCCATAGCGCGAGCGGCTTTCATACGCGTCTCCCGCTCGGGGAGATAGGTGAGCTCGGGGCGGAGGACGGCCTTACGGGCGGCCCTGAACGGGCGCTTCTCGGCCGGCTTCGAGCCGCTCGGAGAGGGCACTCGACGCCCTCGGCGCTCACTCACCCGGCGCCCGGTAGAGCTCCCGCGAGGCCTTCTTCAGGGCCTTACGGATGAGGCGGATCTCGTTCCGGTCGAGCTCGATGATCTGGTCCTCAACCTTCAGCGAGACGTATGCCCCGAACGTCGAGAATCCGACCGTGACCGGGGCATACGCCCGGATAGGAATCGTGCGCTCCATGCGCCCTCCGAATGTGAGTAATGGGTACGGGTCGACTCTGCCACGGCTCCGAATAACAGTTATCGCTGATCCGCCGAGGTCCCTCGAACGGAGTAGTCCGCTAGGCCGTACGAGTGAACTTCGTCTCTCGGCCGTAGCTGTCCTTGATCGTTAACGCTCATCTTCTAGTGAGGGAGGGAGCGAGCGAGAGCGAGCGACCGACCGACCCTGACGAACGAACCCAGACACCTAGGGCTCGACTACCGAGGCGCCCTGAAGGCGCCATCGAGTGGAACCGAACGAACGGGTACGGACTTCGTCCGTACAACGCGCGTGAGCGCGCGCGAGGGAGTCACCGTGCCGACGATGTCCTGCCTCGGGTGCGCACGGTTGACCACCAACGGGAGCCGATGCGAACGGTGCGCCCGCGAGAACGGTCGGGCTAAGGCGATCGACTACGGCGCGCAATGGCGCGCGATCGTGACGCAAGCGATACGGCTTCAGCCGTACTGCTCCGAATGCGGGTCGACGGATGACCTCACGGGCGATCACATCACGCCGAGGAGACGAGGCGGAGCCTCGACCGTCGATAACGTGCGCGTCCTATGCCGCGGATGCAATACGGCTCGATCGAATCGGGCAAGGGGCGCGCATTGACCGACAAGAAGCCGGAAGAGCCCGTGGATCTTATGGCGGCTCTCCGTAAAAGTTTGGACGACGCTCGCCGCCGTTCACCTCGTTAGGCGCATTTGCACGCCTGATAGTTGACGACTTCGCAATAAAAGGAGACCGCAATGCCTGGACCCGCGCCAACGCCGGCGGCCATCCGCGAGCTACTCGGCAATCCGGGAAACAAGTCGGACGCGAACAACCCGACTCCGCCGGCTAAGGCGCCTCGAGCGCCCGCGTGGTTAACGGCCGAGGCGAAGAAAGAGTGGCGCCGTGTCGTCCCGAAGCTCGCGGAGATCAAGCTCCTAACGGAGCTCGAGCTCGCGATCCTCTCGACGTATTGCGAGGCCTGGAGCGACTACGTCACGTCCTCGAAGGAGATCGCGCAGCACGGGCACACAACGCCCGGCGCCCGCGGCCCCGTGAGGAGCGCCGCGTCGCTCGTCCGCAAAGAGGCCGTCGACACGATGCTGAAAATGTGTCGGGAGCTCGGGATGACGCCGAGCGCCCGCTCGAGGATCACGCTTCCTGGAGCGAATCCGAAGTCCGACCTCGAGCTCCTGCTCGATTAAGCCGTGAGGTGCTTCGCAGATCCCGCGCACTTTTGATCGAGTGCAGGCGGAAACCGCGGCGGAGCTAAGAGCCTGCATTCGCGTAGCGACTGCCTCACCACGACTTCATTCCTACGGGCCCTAGAAACTCGCCTCCCGCCCTCGCGGCTCGCCGGCGGGTGATGCCTAGGGCCCGCGTCCTGTCATTCGGAGAGGGGCCCCGTGCCGGCCGGCGACGCTACGAACATCACGGACCTTCGAGGTCCAGGCGGCCCCGGCTACTTCGGGCCCGGCCGGTCGATCGGTCTCGGCGAGGACGGCCTCTCGATCCTCCACGGAGTCGGCCCTCCGGACCCGCTCCTCGGCCGCCTCGGCGAGTTCTACGTCGAGAGCTCCCCCGCCGGCCTCGTGATCGCCATCTACGGCCCGAAGGCCGAGCCCGGTTGGGGACAGGCGACGCCGATGTCGGCCTCGATCACGCCCGGCCCTGAAGGCCCGCCCGGCCCTCAAGGGCCCGCCGGCGGCCGGCGCTTCTACGGAGTCGGCCCTCCGCCCGTCTTGATCGTGGGCTCGACGCTCGGCGACGAGTACCTCGACATCGCCTCGGGCGATCTCTACAACCTCGAATAGGAGCGCCCCGATGGCGTGGACTGCACAGGGAAACATCCGAGGCCCGCAGGGCGTCCAGGGCGTCAAGGGCGACACGGGGGCGACGGGCGCAAAGGGCGACACGGGCGCGGCCGGCGCGGTCGGCGTCACGCCTCGAGGACTCTGGAGCTCGCTCAACTCCTACAACGTCTCCGACCTCGTGACGTGGGGAGGCTCCTCGTACTGGTGTACGACCGCCCGCTCCGCCGGCCAGGCCCCGCCGACCGGGACCTCGGGTAATCCCGGCGTCGACGACACGGCCACCAATACCGGGTGGTCTCTCTTCGTGATGGAGGGCGCCAAGGGCGCCACGGGCGACACGGGCCCCGCCGGCGCGGGCTCGCAGGGCCCGCGCGGGACCGCGTGGTTCACGGGTAACGGCGCGCCCGGCACGATCTCCGGCTCCGCGGCGGGCGACCTCTACCTCGACCTCGCGACCGGCAACGTCTACACGCTGGTCTAGGCGATGGGTTGGGTCTACTCGGGACCGCTTCGCGGCCCGTACCCGGTCGGAGTGGTCGCTCGGAACGTCCTCGCCTCGACGACCGCAGCCGTGACTAACACGCCGACTCTCGCCGTGAAGACGACGGTCCAGCTTGACGCCTCGAGGTGTTACAAGCTCTGGACCTCACAGGTCCTGATCGAATCGACCGCAGCCGGCGACTACGGGCAACTCCGCCTCGTGATGTCGGCCGTGAACGCGAATCTTCCCGCGGTCGGCGCCTCCGTCGCCGCCTCGACGCTTCTCGCGCTCGACAACGCGAAGATCGAGTCGGCCAACGTGGCCGCGACCACGGTCGGATGCGCCGTCGAGCTCAACGCTCCGGCGACCGGGACCTATCAACTCGGCGTCGCCTACTTCCGTAACTCCGGCTCGGGCTCCGTGAAGTTGAACCTCGCGGCCGGACGTTCGCTCTCGCTCGTGGTCGAAGACATCGGTCCGGCGGTAGCGGCCACTTCCTAGGAGATCCATGCCGGCCGAGCTCACCTTCGACACGAAGCGGGCCGACCGGGCGCAGAACTTCATCGAGCGCCTATGCGTTCACACGAAGGGCCCGTACGCCGGTAAGCCGTTCATCCTCGAGCCGTGGCAGCGGGACGAGATCGTCCGGCCGCTCTTCGGCGAGGTTCGCTTCGACGACCACTTCGAGGACTACGTCCGGCGCTACTCACTTGCCTGGATCGAGCTCGGCCGGAAGAACGGGAAGAGTGAGCTCCTCTCGGCGCTCGCCCTCTACGGCTTATGCGCGGACAAAGAGGAGAGCGCCGAGGTCTACGGCGCGGCGTGCGACCGGGATCAAGCGAGCCTCGTCTACAACGTCGCGAAGCGCATGGTCGAGCTCTCGCCGGTCCTGTCGAAGCGCCTCGTAGTCGTCGACTCTAAGAAGCGAATCATCGACCCGGCGACGAACTCCGTTTACCAGGTGATCGCCGCGGACGCCGGCGGCAACCTCGGACAGAACCCGTCGATGATCCTCTTCGACGAGGTCCTCACCCAACCGAACCGTGACCTATGGGACGCCCTCGAGACCGCCTTCGGCACGCGGACTCAACAGCTAATGGTCGCCGCCACGACCGCCGGCACGACCGGCGCGAAGTTCTGCCTCGAGGAGCACGACTACGGGAGCCGCGTCCTCGAGGCGCGGGCCCGCGGCGAGGAGATCGACCCGAGCCGCTTCGTCTTCATGCGGAACACGCCGGCGGACTCCGATTGGCGCGACGAGCGCAATTGGCACCACGCGAACCCGGCCCTCGGATCCTTCCTGAATATCAATACGCTTCGGAACGAGGCGCGGAAGGCCGAGATCAACCCGCGGGCTCAGAATGCTTTCCGTCAATTCCGCTTGAATCAGTGGGTCTCGCAGTCGACCCGGTGGCTCGATATGGCGCTCTGGGATCAGAACTCCGAGGGCCCGATCGACCCGGAGGAGCTCTACGGGCACCGCGCGTACGGCGGCCTGGACCTCGCCTCGACGACCGACTTCGCCTCGTGGGGCGTCCTCTTCCCGACCGATGCCGGATACCGCTACCTCCCCCGCTTCTTCATCCCGCGGAGCATGGTCGAGAAGCGATCGAAGATGAGGGCCGAGCTCGAGCTCTGGGAGCGTGAAGGCTTCATCACCGTGACCGAGGGCTCGACGATCAATTACGACACGATCGAGAAGCAGATTCTCGCGGACGCCGAGGCCTACGGCCTCCGTCACTTCGGCTACGACCCGCACAACGCGACCCAGCTAGTCGGCCACCTCGAGGACGCCGGCCTTACCGGGATCAAGATCCCTCAGTTTACGAGCCGGCTCAACGCTCCGACGAAAGAGGTCGAGCGCGCGGTCGGCTCGAAGAGCCTCGACCACGGCCGGAACCCGGTCCTCCGCTGGATGGCGGAGAACGTCCAGGTGAAGCAGGACGCGGACGGAAACATCCGCCCGTCGCGCGGCGACTCCGCGGACAAGATCGACGGGATCGCGGCCCTCGTGAATGCCGTATTCGCCGCTCTCGTGCCGACCGAGGACGACTCGCAAATCACCGAGGTTATCAATCTCGAGGACTACCTATAGGGGATCGAATGCCGTTTTGGACCAGGCAACCGCCGAGCGAGGAGCGGGCCCTCGAGATGCCGGACGTGTACGGCGAAGCAATTCCCTCGAGGCTCGACACGCTCTCGGCGAAGGGCCTCTCCGAGACGCGCGCCCTCCAGATGATCGCCGTATGGTCATGCGTCTCGATCATCGCCGATAACGTCGCCTCGCTCACGCTCGAGCAATTCAACGCGAGCAAGAGCTCGGCCCCGCTTCCGTCCCCGCCGTGGATCGAGAAGCCGAACGACGAGATGACGCCAATCGACTTTTGGCACCGCGTCCTGTCGAGCCTACTCCTCAACGGGAACGCCTACATCTTCTATTCGATGGGGAGCACCACGCTCCAGGCGCTCTACCCGATCCACCCGAGCCTCGTGAACGTGACGCGCCGGCGCGGCCGGCTCGTATACGGGATCGGCGGGAAGGAGTACGACTCCTCCTCGATTATCCACATTCGAGCGTTCACGGTCGCCGGCTCGGATGTTGGACTCTCTCCGATCGAGTACGCGCGACAGGCGATCGGCCTCGGCCTCACGGCGGAGGAGTTCGGCGCCCGCTTCTTCGATCAGGGAATCACGATGTCCGGCGTCATCGAGACGCCGAAGGACCTCACGGAGGCGCAAGCGCGCATCCTCGCGAAGACGTTCGGCGATATGCACACGGGGACGAAGAAGGCTCACCTCCCCGGCGTCATCACGAACGGCGGAGCGTGGAAGCAACTCTCGATCACGCCCGAGCAGGCGCAATTCCTCGAGACTCGGCGCTTCCAAAAGCAGGAGATCGCGGCCCTCTTCCGGGTGCCGGCGTACCTCCTCGACCCGAGCGTCCAGTCCTCGTGGGGAACGGGCATCCAGGAGCAGAACCGCGCCTTCGTGCAATACACGCTGACGCCGTGGCTCGGCCGGATCGAGCAGGCCATCTCGGCCGCCCTCAACCCGCGCGCCCTGAAGGTCAAGTTCTCCACGAAGGCGCTACTCCGCGGCTCGACGCTCGAGCGATACCAGGCGTACGCCCTCGGGCTCACGAACAAGTGGCTCACCGTGAACGAGGTCCGCGCGGAAGAGGGCCTCGAGCCGCTCCCCGAAAAGGAGGCTCCGCCTCCCCCGCCGGCCGCAGACGATCCCGCCGATGACGGCGACCCACCGAACGAAGGACTCGAGTAATGGCACGACCGACCGAGCGCCGGCGGATTACCAACCGCTTCGAGGTGCGCGCGCAGGGTGACTCGACCGTCGTCGAGGGTCACGCCGCGGTATGGAACACGCTCTCCCAGAACCTCGGAGGCTTCGTCGAGCAGGTCGCTCGAGGCGCCTTCACGAAGACGATCGCCGAGAGTGATGTCCGGGCTCTCGTGAATCACGACGAAAACCTCATCCTCGGGCGCAATACGGCCGGGACGCTGGATCTCGCCGAGGATAACTCCGGCCTCTACTACCGGGTGACCCTCGGCTCTCGCTCCTACGAGCGCGATCTAGCCGAGTCGATGGAGCGAGGCGACGTGAATCAATCGTCCTTCGCCTTCTCCGTCATCGAGGACGAGTGGGGATATTCCTCGCAGGACTTCCCGATGCGGACGCTGAAGGAGGTCCGGCTCTTCGACGTATCGCCCGTGACCTACCCGGCGTACCTCGACTCGGACTCCGGCCTCGCGAAGCGCGCCATCGCCCGGCTCGCCGAGAAGCGGGGCCTCGACCCGAACGCCGCGGTCGACCTCCGCGCCCTGATCGACGGTAGCGCCGTCGCTCCCACTCCAGAAACTTCCGTGTCGGATGACGGGCCGGGTGCTCCCACCCACTCCGAACGGATCGGCCTTCAGGCCGAACTCGAGGCGAAGCGCCTCATCTCGGGCCGGTAGCCACTCCACCCGAGCGGCCGGCCTAGCGCCGGACCCGTCATTCACACATCCAGCCGACCGGCTCCCCGCCGGCCGGCCTTTTGGCGTGCGCGAAGCGTGCCAGAAAGGGGCTCCACTCCACCATGAGTGCATACCTCAAGAGTCTGACCGAGCAGCGAGCTCGGGTATGGGAGGAGGCCAAGGGCCTTCTCGACACGGCCGCCGGCGAGAAGCGCGAGCTCTCCGTCGACGAGCGGTCGAAGTACGACGGTCTGAATACCGCCCTGGACTCGATGGGCGCCGACATCCAGGCGTTCGCTGACCAGGAGGCGCGCGCCCTCGAGACCGCGCGCATCGTCGAGGGTCTCAACCTCTCCGCCGGCTCGGCCGCCGTGGAGCCCGAGGTCGATCTCGACTCCGAGCTCCGCTCCGTCCTGCTCGGCGAGAAGCGCGGGCTCGACGTGGAGACCGCCTCGCTCTGGACGCCCGAGGGCGTGCGACAGGCCGTCCCCGGCGCGCGTGAGTACCGCGCCAACGTGGAGGGCGTCGCGACCGCCGGTGGGAACACGGTTCCGGTCACCTTCGTCCGGCGCCTGCTCGAGCCGCTCTTCGCCGCGAGCTCGATCCTGACCTCGAACGCGACGATCCTGAACACGAGCTCCGGCGAGCCGATCAAGATCCCGCGGGTCTCGGCCTACTCGACCGCGGCAATGATCGCCGAGGCGACCACGATGACGGTCTCCGATCCGGCCTTCGATCAGGTCAACCTCTCGGCGTACAAGTATTACGTCCTGAACGCGATCTCTCGGGAGCTCCTCGAGGACTCGGCCTTCGACATCGCCGGATTCGTCGCTCGTCAGGCAGGCCAGCGCCTCGGCCTGAAGATCGGCTCCGAGCTCGTCTCGGCGAACGGGACCGGGAAGCCTTTCGGCGTCCTCCAGGGGATCACCGCCGGCAAGACGGGCTCGACCGGAGTCGGCGGCACGCCGAACGGCGACGACCTCATCGACCTCTACTACTCCGTGGCCGCGCCCTACCGGGCGAACGCCTCGTGGGTCATGGCCGATGGCTCGATGGCCGCAATCCGGAAGCTGAAGGACACGACCGGGCAGTACCTGTTCCAGCCCTCTCTCGTGGCCGGCACCCCGGACACGATCCTCGGCAAGCCGGTCTACTTCGATCCGTCGATGCCGGCGTACGGAGTGGGCGCGAACGCGATCGCCTTCGGCGACCTGTCGACCTACTTCGTCCGGATCGTGAACGGGATCCGCTTCGAGGTCGACACGTCGGTCGGCTTTAAGGAGGACCTCGTCTACTACAAGACGGTCATGCGCGTCGACGGCGCGGCGACCGATGTGAACGCCATTAAGGCGTTCAAGGGCGCAGCGAGCTAGTCCTCGCCCTCGCGTAACGGAGCGGCCGGTCTCTTCGGAGGCCGGCCGCTCTCCCCTTTTCGTCCGGGAGGACATCTTGACGACAGCAGATAGCGGAGCCGACTTCGAGCGGATCCTCCGAGGGTCGCCGGGACGCCTCTCCGTGACTTTCTACGACGACGAGGACGCGGTCGACGTAGGCCCCGTGGCCGTCACGGCTACCGGGCCCGCCGGCGCGGTCATCCTCTCCGGCGTCATCGCCGAGTCCGACAACGCCGGGACGTACGCGGTCACGCTCCCCGCGCAGGACAACCTAGGGCGCCTCGAGGTCACATGGACCTCGGCGACCCGCACCGCGACCACCTTCGCCGAGATCGCCGGCGGCTTTTACTTCTCCCTCGCCGCGGCTCGAGCTTCGGACGCCTCCCTCTCCAGCCCGGACAAGTACCCGACCGCCCGCCTGAAGCGGGGCCGGGTCGAGGTCGAGGACGAGTTCGAGCGGATGTGCGGCGTCGCCTTCGTCCCCCGCTACGCCCGCGCCGTCTTCACACGGAACATCGGCGACCGGGTGGACTACCTCCTCCGGCCGGCACCGCGCCGGATCCTCGCCCTCACGGTCGACGGCGTCCCGCAGGAGCTCCCCTACCTCGCCGGCCTCCGGCTCGACCCGTACGGCGCCCTCTCCGGGATCCAGAAGGGCGGGAGCCTCGTCCTCGAGTACGAGCACGGCTTCGACGCTCCGCCTCCGGACCTCCGGCGGGCGGCCCTCACCCGGCTCCGCTACAACCTGTTGAGCGACCACGGAGGCGTGCCTGACCGCGCGACAGGCTTTACCTCGGCCGAGGGCGGGACCTACACGCTCGCCACGGCCGGCCGCGCCGGCTATCACACGGGGATCCCCGAGGTCGACGAGGTCCTCGATGCGTACTCCTACCGGATCCCTGGAGTCGCGTAATGCTGATCTCTACGGCGCTCCCATTCAAGGCGTGGGCGCTCGAGCAGATCCGAGCCATACCGGAGCTCGAGGGCGTGCAGATCACATGGGGATGGCCGGGCCGGAGCATCGAGTCCGAGTGGCTGATGCTCGGCGCGATCGAGTGGACGGATGAGTCGTGGACAGCAGTCGGCGCTCGAGGTCGCGAGGAGATCTACAACGTCTCCCTAATCGTGAACGTCCGGCGCCCCGGCGATTCGGACGAGGCCGCGCAAACCCGCGTAGCCGAGCTCCTCGGCCACGTCGAGACATGGCTCCGGGCGAACGCCCTACCGGCGACCGCGATCGGGGCCCGCGCCCTGACGGTCGAGATGATCCCGCGGAATCTCCGCTCCGCGCCGTTCGACGGCGGGATCGAGGCGCAAGCCGAAGTAGACGTGTCGGTCAAGGCGCGCATCTAGCACGCACGCAATTTCTACGGGGCCTAGAAACTCCGCTAACAAGATCGAATGCTCCCTAGGTGTCATCGCCTAGGCGGGCGGTCATACTGTCGTTCGGAAGGAGCTAGGCCGTGTCCGGTCTGGATGCAAGTCTCGGCGTGAAGCGGGAGTCGACCTACGCGGTCGCGGTCCCGGTCGATCGCTTCTACGAGCAAGTGAAGAACTCGCTCAAGGGCATGTACGAGCGGATCGAGTCCGAGGCCGTCCGCAAGGGCACTCGGACCCTCCGCGCGGATCGCTTCGCGGTCAATCCGAAGGGCGCCGGCGGGAGCATCACGCTCGAGGTCCTGTCGAAGGCCTTCGGGTTCTGGTTCGAGACCGCCCTCGGCGGGACCGCGACCACGGTCGCCGGCACGGCCGGCGATACCGGATCCTTCACCCACCGCATCGTGCCGGCCTCCCTCGTGGGGAAGAGCTTCACGGCGCAGGTCGTGAAGCCGGACGCGGTCGACGCCGTGAACGTCTTCACCTATCCCGGATGCAAGGTCGGCGGGTGGACCCTCTCCGCCGATGTCGACGGCGTCCTGACCCTCGAGGTCGAGGTCGACGCAGCCTCCGAGAAGATCGGGACCGGCTCGGGCGCCTTCGCCGCACAGGAGGTGGAGTACGACGACCTCGACGGCTCGGAGCTCTTCACCTTCGCCGGCGGCCACGTCGCGATCGCGGGCTCCGAGGTGAAGGTCGGTTCGGTCTCGATCAAGGGTGACAACGCTCTGAAGACGGACCGATGGTCACAGGGCGGGACGAAGCGCGAGCCCGTACAGGACGGGATGGCCGAGTACACGTTTGAGCTCGGCATGGAGTTCGAGGGATCGTCTCACCTCCAGCGCGTCGCCTCGGCGACCGCGGCCGGCGCCCTCGCCGAGGTCGTTACCTACTGGACTTCGCCGACTCTCATCCAGGGGACGACGAAGTACCCGACCGTGAAGGTCATCCTCAAGAATGCCCGCTTCGACGGCGATCTCCCGGAGATCGACGGCGCGAAGATGATCGAGCTCAACCTCTCGGGGAAGGCCCTCGAGACCGACGCGGATAAGGCGCTCGCGATCGAGTACACGACCGCCAACGCCACGCCGTAATGGCCGTGGCCCCGCCGGTCCGGGAGACCGCTCCGCCGACCGCTCGAGCGGCGAACGGATCCGGCCGGCGGGGCTCCCCGATCACGGTCGACATTCCCGGACTCCGGTACTTCCAGAACCAACTAGCGGCCCTAGACCCGGAGCTCATCGAGGAATTCAAGCGGCTTAACTTCCGCATCGGCGACCTCGTGGCGCAAGCCGCGGCGTCCCGAGCCCGCGCGGTCGGAGGCGTTGCCGCGAAGGTGGCGCCATTCCTGAAGTCGGCTCGAGCTAAAGAGACCGCATCGGTCACCTACAACTCGAAGCGCCTTCCCTTCGGAGCGGGCGCCGAGTTCGGTTCTATCCGTCATCCACAATTCAAGCCGTGGCGCGGCAATGGCGAAGAGGGCGGATACTTCCTGTATCCATCGATCCGCGAGTTGTCGCCCCGGATTCTGCGCGAGTACGCCGAAGGCTTCGATGCCATCGCGAAGCGCGCATTCCCCGAGTAGGAGAAACACTATGGACGCCGGCACCCTGTCATTCGACCCGGATGAGCTCACTATTCAGGACATGGAGGACTTCGAGGAGGCGAGCGGCGTCCCCTTCGAGGACGCTATGACGGAGCGGGTCGTCATCGACCCGGTCACGAAGCGCCCCGTCCTCGACGCTCGAGGCCGGCCGGAGAAAGCCGTGCAGATGCCGGTCAAGGTCCTTAAGGCCCTCGTCTGGATCATCCGCCGTTCCGAGGACCCGAGCTTCACCCTCGAGGCCGCCGGGAAGATGAAGATCCGGGAACTCGCCCTTCTCACGCCGGCCGAGGCTGACGCGGACGCCGAGGGAAAAGACTAGAGCGCATAAAGGCGCGGGCGCAATTCTGCCACTTCTACGCAATGACGCCGGCGGATGTCCGGGCGTTGACCGTGACTGAGTACCGCGCCTTCTCCATCTTCATGCGCGAAGAGCTCGAGCGACAGGCTAAGGCCTATGGAGGCATGTAATGGCGGGGACCGCTACTAAGACACTTAAGGTCGTCATCGCCGGCTCGGCCTCCGGACTCACGAAGGCCTCCGGCGAGGCCACGGTCTCGCTCGGGAAGGTGGGGAAGGCCGGGCAAAGCATCGGCGGGCGAATGCAGGGCGTCGCGCAGAAGACGAAGGAAGCAACCTCGAGCATCGCCGGCTTTGCGAGCGACTCCATCAGCGCGTACAAGAATGTTGCAACCGAGACTCTCCAGATGGCCCGCTATACGGGCATGTCAACGGAGGAGGCCTCCCGGCTCCGCTACATCGCGCAGCAGACCGGGACGGACGTAGCGGTCCTCGGAAAGGGATTCGGGGCGTTCAATAAGAACCTAGTCGCGAACTCGAAGGCGTTCCAGGAGCTCGGGATTCAGGGTCGGGACGCTAAGGGCAACCTCCGGCCGATGACGGAGCTCCTCCCCGAGATCTCAGACAAGTTCAAGAAGATGCCGAACGGGCCGGCGAAGACGGCCCTCGCCATGAAGCTATTCGGTAAGGCCGGCGTCGCCCTTATCCCGATGCTCTCCAAGGGCTCGAGCGGGATGAAGGAGCTAGCCAAGGAGAGCGACGACCTCGGCTTCACGCTGAAGGACCAATCGGTCGACGGCATGAAGGCCTCGACGGCCGCGGCTCGCAAGTTCAAGGCAATGTCGGAATCGCTGAAGGTGCAACTCGGCGGGGCCCTGATTCCGATCCTCGCCGTGATGGCCGGCTTCTTCGTCCAGCACATCATGCCGGTGATCCAAAAGGTCACGAAGTTCTTTCAAGAGCACACGACGATTACGAAGATCCTCGTCGGCGCTCTCGTCGGATTCGTGGCGATCTCGAAGACGGTCGGGATTGGTCTCAAGCTCTGGGCGATCGGAGCGAAGCTCGTCGCGATCGCGTCGAAGGCATGGGCGGCCGTGCAAGTTGTCCTGAACCTCGTTCTCTCGGCGAACCCGATCGGCTTGATCGTGCTCGGCATCGCAGCCCTGATCGCGATTATCGTCATCTGTTACAAGAAGTTCGGATGGTTCCGGGACATCATCCAAAAGGTTTGGGCGGTCATTAAGACCGTCTTCGTCGTCTACATCACGGCGATTAAGCTCTACTTCCTCTTTTGGTGGAACGCGATCTTGATCGCCATCAAGGTCATATGGTGGGCGATTAAGAACGTCCTCATCGACCCGATCATCTGGGTTTATAACCGCCTAAAGACGGTCATCGGTTGGATATGGGCGGCCATGAAGGCCGGTTTCACAGCCGTTAAGGAAGTTCTCAAGGTCGCGTGGGAGGGCGTTAAGGCGGTATTCTGGACGCCCCTCAAATGGGTATTCGATAAGGTGAAGTGGTTCGTTAACCAGGCCGGAATCTGGATTGGCAAGATCCCCGACTTCTTCGTCGGAATCTGGGACGGATTGCAACAGGGATTCGTCGACGCGGTCAATACCCTGATCGACGTTTACAACAATACGGCCGCGGCGATTCCCGGCGTCGACGAGATCGAGCACATGGAAGGCCCGGAGGACCGCCGGAAGCGCGCACAGGGCGAAGTCGATAAGGCCATCGAAGGATGGAAGAGTCGCCATCCCGGCCAGGAGATCCCCGCCGATGTCGTGTCGAAGTATAAGAAGATCTACGGCGCGGCTAACGGCGGAGTCGTCACTCGCGCCGGCCGCGTCCTCGTGGGCGAGCGAGGCCCCGAGGTCGTCTCCCTCGGCCGTGGTGCGCAGGTCATCCCGCTCCCCGCTCGAGGCGGGGCCGGCGCCGGCCTGTCGGTCGTCGTGAACGTGACCGGCTCCGTCATCGCCGAGCGGGATCTCCACGAGTCGATCGTCTCGGCCATCCGTAAGGGCGTCCAGCGGAACGGAGGCTCGGCCGCCTACCTAGGAGTTAGCCGATGACCGTATCCATGAAGGTCGAGATCGCCTTCACCTCGGCCCCGCTCGACACTAGTCCGGCCTGGACCGATGTCACCTCGTGGGTCAAGGAGGACTCGGGCAAGCGGGGCCGCTCCGCGGAGCTCGAGCAAGTGGGCACGGGCACCCGGACGATCGTCTTCGACAATACGGACGGCCGCTTCACGGCCGGACGGGCCTCCTCGCCGGTCCCGTTCCGCGGGAACATCAAGCCGAGGCGGCCCGTCCGCGTCACGTTCAAGAATGGCGCCACGACGTACGCCCGCTTCTACGGGCTCACGGACGATTGGGACTCCGGAGCTCCGGGCGGAGGCGCCTACTCCGAGGCGACCCTCACGGTCGTCGACGGCTTCGACTTCCTCGGCAACCTGCCGATCAGTACGCCGTACCGATGTCAGATTCTCGCGGACGGGCCGAAGGCCTTCTACCCGCTCACGATCGGGGATGACTCCTCGAACCTCTACGGGGCGGCCCTCGGCAACCTCTCGAAGCATCAAGAGGGCCCGCTCTATACAGGCGCCTACCGCGGGCCCGGCGTGAACGATGACGCTTGGGACCAGCTGAAGGCGAACATCCTCCGGCCGTCGACGTTCCCGCTCGTCCGGGGCGATGGCGAGTACCAGGCGCTCCGCTTCGGCGCCGGCTCGGACGCGAACCAGCCGATCACGACGGGCGCGTACGCGCGCACGATTCCGGACAACCTCCTCGGCTTCGAGCACGAGACCTTTACGGGCATCTCCAATACCTCGAGCTTCACCTTCGAGTTCTGGATGTCGGTCGGATCGGTCGTGAACCAGTACACCTGGTACGCCGGCTACCTCAATCAGGGCCGGACTAACCCGGCCTTCGTCGTGCTGATCCATAATGCCGGATTCGGCCTCGCCGAGCTCGAGGTCCGGTGGTACACGGACCCAGCGGGCGGGCCCTCGTACGAGTCCTATAAGACGACGATCCCGCTCAACCGAAAGCCGATCGGCGCTTACGGCTTCGAGCCGGACCCTCATCACATCGTCATCACGAGCGAGGGTCTCACCCGGCAGAGTTGGGGAGTCCAAAAGGTCTACATCGACGGGACGCTCCGCGGCACGAAGGACCTCACGGGGTCGTACGCGGTCTCGGCCGGAGACTTCTATGTCGGGCATCCTCTCTTCGGGCCCCAGCCCTCCGCGGCGCCGGCCACGGCGCCCGGTGGAGGCTTCAGCGAGGCGTCTCCGGCGTGGGTCGGCCCGTATGAGTCCGCGGTCGGACAGGTCGCTCTCTACGACCGGATCGTCCTCACGCCCGAGAAGGTGCTCGAGCACTACCTCGCCGGCGCTCTCGCGTGGTTCGGCGATCCCGGCTACCGGCGGATTAACCGCGTCCTCGATTGGGCCGGTTGGCCGGCCGAGTGGAGGTACATCGACGAGGCGGACGCCGGCGCTCTCCTCGGGTGCGATTGGGACGACCGGACGAAGGTCCTCTCGATCCTCCAGGACGCGGAGGAGGCGGACGGCGGCCTTCTCTTCATCAATGGCGCCGGGAGCATCGTGTACCAGGGCAGGCTCTACCGTACGCACGCGACGCCGGTCGCGACCTTCGAGGTCGACACGGAGTCGGCGCCTGGAGCGCCGTTGACGTGGTCGACGAATGACTCGCGGCTCGTGAACATCGTCAACGCCCGCCGGGACACTCCGGGCGGGATCGAGACGACCGTGATCGACCATCCTTCGGTGGCCGAGTACGGCGAAGCGCCGATGGATCTCCCGCTGAAGGTCGCCTCCGATAAGGAGGTCATCGACCGGGCGCGGCAGATGATCCAGCGTTACCGGAACCCGGATGTGAGGGTCTCCGCCCTCACGCTTACGCCGATGACCCAGCTTCAATGGGATCTCGCCCTCGGCCTCGAGATCGGCGACCTGATCGTCCTGGACAACCTGCCGAGCCACGCCCCGGACGACAACCTCGCGTACTTCGTCGAGAGCGTCTCCGACTCGACGAAGATCGACGGCGAGGGTCAACCTCAATCGACCTTCACGTTCGACCTCACGCCGGCCGCGATATGGCTCAATTGGGTCGACCCGGAGACGACGACGACCGTTCCTGACGAGTCCGGCGGGGATGACGGGACCGTCAATCGCCCGGCGAACGTCGTCGACGGCCACGCCTCGAGCGACGCCTCGAGCGTCACGATCTCGTGGGTCCACCCGGACGAGGCCGTCCCGCCGGCCAACGTCTCGAGCGGCTCCTCGGAGTCGACCTCGGACTCGATCACTGTTAATTGGGAGGCTCCCTAGTGCCCACGATCGATCACTACGTCGTGATCCTCCGGAACGCCTCGGACACCTCGACGGTCGACACACACGAGGTCGACGCGGCCACGCTGGAGACGACCTTCACGGGCCTGCCCGCGGGGACCTCGTACAAGGCAAAGGTCTACTCGAAGGCGGGAGGCGTCCTCTCGGCGACACCTCTCGTCCTCGACGTGTCGACCTCGAGCAGCGGAGGAGGAAAGCCGGGAACTCCGGATTCGATCTCGTCGATCGTCGACTCGGAGAGCATTTCGCTCGAGGACATCGTCGCCGGCGAAGGGCCGGAGCCGGATCACTTCCTCGTGTTCCTCATGAACGGCGCCTTCAGCCAAACCCTCGAGGCGCCACGCGAGGTGACCATCGCGGAGTTGCCGACACTCTTCTCGGGCCTGACGCCCGAGACCGACTACGGGATACGCGTTCTCGCTATCAAGAACGGTGTCTATTCAGACGTTCCGCTCGACACGGTCGTCACGACGGAAGCGGTCGATGATGGCGGCGACTCGGTCGCGATCGTCCCTACGGATGACCGCGCAGCGGCGCCGTTCATCAACACTCCCTCCGGGGAAGTGATCTTCGACAACTCGGCTTACACGCCGGGGTCAGAAACCGCCAACTTCGATAGCGGACCGGCGGGTCGTGACGCGTGGGTAAAGTTCAAGTTGGTTGAGAACTCACAGTCCGTCACTTTTTCGACGGTAGGAAGTGGCTACGACACAACGCTTTATGTGTTTAACGCGGCCGGGTCCATTCAGGCTTCCGATGATGATTCGGGCGGGGGTGGTACTTCTGTTTTGACGTGGTCGGGCGGCATCGCGGGCAACACGTACTACGTCAGGATTTCGGCCTACAGCGCGAACGAGGGCATGCCGGGCGGGCCCAGCACCAACGGCGGCACGGCAAACCAGACCCACTTCTCCTGGAGCATCCCCGGTGGAGTTCTGACGGCATGATAACTCCCATTCGGAAGGCCATATGGCAATGATCCGGCTTGAGAGGGCCGCGCGCTACATCCCGTCGCGTGCCCTCTCTCAACCCTTCGAGTTCGTCATCTCCCTCGCCTCCGTTATCGGAGGACTAATCGGAGTTATCGGCGTCACGAGCGCGAGTAGCATCTCCTCGCTCCTGCCGGCGCCGATCCAGTACGCCTGGTACGCCGAGCTCATGGTCGGCGGGGCCCTCATTCTCTTCGGGCTCATGCGGAGCAACTTCCGCGCCGAGCTCGCCGGGCTCCAGCTTTACGGCCCGGCGTCCCTCGCCTACGCGATCGTGATCCTCTACGTGGTCGGCCTTCCGGGTCTCGTCTCCGTCCTGTTTTACTTCCACCTCGCGTTCGCTTGCGGCCTCCGGGCCTTCACGTTGCTCCTCGTGGAACGAACGGTGAAGTCCGCTAGGAGTATGGATAGTGAACTCTGAGACGATCATCGCGCTTGTGGGCGTCATCCTCGGAGGTGGCGCCTTCCAATTCATCGCCGGCCTCCTCAAGGATCGACGCGAAGGCAAGCGGGACCACGAGCTCAAGCCGGAGCGAGAGCGAGGCGTTGCCCTCGAGTCGGCGGAGAAGGCCGTCGTCGTGCTGGATGCGAGCCTCCGGGCCGAGGCGACCGCCCGACAATCGGCCGAGGAGAGGTGCTCGGACTGCGCGGACGAGCTCGCCGAGGCGCGCAAGGAGAACGAGACTCTTCGGGTCCACTACCGCGCCCGCATCGCCGCCCTTGAGGCCGAGGCGGACGCCGTTCACGGGGAGCTCCGCGCCATGATGACCCGCTACGAGGCGCTCTCGGACGAGCTCTCGCGCACTCGAGGCGACCTCCGGCGTCACGCCGGCCTGCCTCCCGCCGATCAATAACTCACATTCGGAGGACCGTTGAACCTCTTCGACGGAGTGGGGACCGATTCGGTCGACCCGCTCATTGCCCTATGCGAGATGTCAGGCCTCCTCGGCCGGCTCCCGCTCCTCTTCATCACCTCGAGCCGACGGGACGAGCCGGTCCCGTTCCATGGAAAACATAACGCGATCGACCTCGGCAATAACGCCGATCAGGAGCGCGGCTCCCCCGAGATGGATAAGTTCGCCCGATGGGCCGAGGAGAACCTCGGGCCCTACTGCCTCGAGCTCATCCACGTCTACCAGGACGGCTCAACGGCCGAATGGAAGTACGGCGTCAAACAGCCGCGCGGGTGGTACGACGGCCTCGCCGGGTGGCCGCATGAGAGCCAACTCGGGGGGACGCTCCTCCAGCATCGAGGGCACGTCCACCTCGCGATGACCCTCGAGGGCATCCGGCAGGCTCGAGCGGCCATCGAGGAGAAGATCCGCGCGTACCTCACCGCGGTCGCCGCCTCACAGCCGCGCCCGGAGGTCACCTACCCGATCGGCTCGAAGCTCCCGGACATCACGGCGCACGACCGGACGCATCCGAAGGCGCAGGCGCTCTGGCGCTCGCTCGTGAAGCGGATCAACCCGGCCGCGGACGTGTCCACCGATCGAGCCGCGGCGCTCGCCACGGAGCAGCTACGGGCCTACTTCCGCGTGAAGGACGACCGGCCCGGCCGGATCGGCCCGGCTATGTGGGAGGCCGCCCTCTACCTCTCGACTCTGGAGAAGAAGTGACTCGACGGATCATCCTCGACGTATCGAGCTATCAGGAGGGAATCGACTTCGAGCGGGTGAAGCGAGACTCTCCCGAGGTCGTGGGCGTCATCATTAAGGCGACCGAGGGCGAGTGGAGCGGGACTAACCCGCACTTCGAGGAGCAGTACGCCTCGGCTCGAGCGGCCGGCCTCGCGGTCGGTTTCTACCTCTTCGATCACACGGACGTGGACGCGGCCGTCGAGGCTCAGACCTACCTCGACCGGGTCCGTGGCAAGCGCGCGGAGCTCGGGCACTGGATCGACTTCGAGGCGAACGCCGGCGGCCTGCCTCCGGCCGCGGTCGCGCGCCACCTCGACGAGGTCCTCTCCCGGATCTCGAGCGTCTACCCGATGAAGACGGGCGTCTATTCGGCGCCGTGGGCGTGGGATCCCTGGACCGGCTCGCACGATGCGAGCCGCTACCCGCTATGGCTCGCCGGCTATACGGAGAGCCTCCCGCCGTCCCCGGCTCATTGGGCGACGCCGATCTTCTGGCAGTACACGGACAAGTACGCGACGCACCTCGGCGGAGTCGACGCCTCCGTCTTCCTCGGCTCCGAGGCCGCGTGGGCGTGGCTGACGACCGGCGCCGTCCCGAGCGGCGAGACGCCGCACATCACTACCGGAATCGCTCCCGACGAAAAGGATCCCATCGTGGCCGCTCTACCGAACATCACTGCTACCGACCGCACTCACCCGAAGGCCATGCAGTTGTGGCGGGACCGCCTGAAGGCGGCGAACCCGGCGATCAAGGCGAAGACGGATCCCGAGTGGGCGAAGGCGACGGAGGAGTTCCGCGGATTCCTGTCGCACCTCGGCGGGAAGCCGGAGCCGGCCCCGCGCATCGGCGAGCAGATGTGGGCCGCCGTCCTGGCCTTCAGTGTCACCGAACCGAAGAAGTAGGAGCTCTCCATGACCGCACTCGACAGCAAGATCGCGGGCGCCGAGAAGGCCGCAGCGGCCGGCGTCGCTACCGCCCTCGGCGTCCTCGGCGACATCGTGGCCGCGAACGTCCTCCACGGCTCCGCCCTTCGCTACGTCACCGTGGCGATCTCGATCCTCACGGCGATCGCGACCGTCTTCGCCGTGTACGAGAAGCGGAACACGCCTCCGGCTCTGTAAGTGTCATTCGGAGCGGATTCCTCTCCTCGAGAGGAGGTGATTCGTATGTCGCTCGACGGCGTCCTCTGGCACTAGGTCGGAGGTGATCCTTCGTCTCGCAAAAAGGCCCCGCCCGGTTAACTCCGGAGCGGGGCCTTTTTGTCGTTACAGGGGGTTAACACACCCTCGTCACGTTGAGGCAGGCGTCGCACGCGGGTCGGCCTCCAAGCTCTTTAAAGATGGTGATCTTACCGACCTTCCCGCACTTGCTAGTGCTGCGGGCGGCGGTCCCATACTCCGCGAGAATGTGGACGACTCGACCGGCGCCGATGCGGACCCAAGTGGTGGTCGCCGTGTTTGTGTTCATGTGTCTAGTATCGGTTCCGAATGAGAGCATGGCGATACTCTGAACGGGTGATACTCACATTCGGAACTAGCAGGCGACCTCGCGCGGGATCGCATCGTCCGACCGGACACTCCACGTCGTGTCGGCGCCCGTCGCCTGGAGGCACCACGAGGCCGCGTCGCCGGTCCCGGTAACGGTCGAGCTCGGGCTCCCGCTGTATCCCCCGAGCGCCTCCGTGGCGCTCCCGGTCCCGTCGACGTAGTACGCCTGAACCCACTTCGACGCGGCGACTAGGTTCGCCTTCGCGTTGAGGGAGGCGACGCCGGAGCGGATCGGGGCCGCGGCGGAGTTGAGCGATTCGACGACCGCGGAGGGCACGCCCGCGGCGGGGCCTGAGTTATTCGAGGAGGAGCCGCAGGCGGCCACGGGTAGGACGGCTAGGGTCGCGCCGAGAGCGGCGAGGAGAGGACGCTTCACGCCTACCTCTTCGGCCGGCGATCGAGGATCGAGAGGTCATTCTCCCGCATCCAGGCGCGGACCTCGCGGATGAAGGCCATCACGCGCGCACCGCGCCGGCGACCACGAGCCCGGTCTCCTCGATGGAGCGTCCGCACTGCTCGCATACGTGGATGACGGTCCCGAATCGGCACGAGCACTCGCCGAGGAGCCACCCGAGCACGAGCTCGAGCGCCGATTGCCTGGACTCGAGGAGGGCGCCGAGGCGCCGGCTCTCCGGGTCGCTCGACAGGAGCCCGCGCATCCGGATCGCGTGTTCGATCTCGACGCGGACGTTCGTCGTGATCTCTTCGGCCGTGAGCGTGGTCGTGGTCATGCGGCTCTCCTAGGTTGTGTTGTGAAGTCGTTAGGTGTCATGCCGATAAGGCCGAGCTCTCGCTTCGCCCGGTGGACCCACTTCGAGGAGTGGCCGAAGTGCCGGGCGATCTCCCGCTCCGTCGAGCCCGTACGGACGAGCTCCCGGAATTGAGCCGTGTCGAAGGGGACCCGCTTCCGGCCTCGCCGCATCGGGAGCGTCGACGGCTTCAGGCCGAGCCGGATCGCGATCGCGCGTACGGCGTTGTGAGGCAGGCCGACCGCTTGCGCCACGGCGGCCACGCCGGCGAGCTCGAGCTCCTCGCGGAAGTCCTCGGGTGACGCGGCCACGCGGACGTGCGTCCCGCACCGCGGGCACTCCGGGAGGACCGTGAGGTCCGGCTCGAGGAGGTCGTCGTCGTCGAGGTTCACTTCAGCGCCCGGAGGACGAGTAGGAGGATGACGATCCCGAAGGCCTGGAGCATCCCGAGCCCGATTAGGGCCGCGGCGTTGTCGCTCATACGGCGGCCTCGTGGCGCCGGGCGCCCGGTAGCGCCGGGCAGAATCGGCTCGGGACGCCGCGTAGGCCGGTCGATACCCACTCGACCCGAGCGCGGTCCTCGAGGAGCGCCACTTGCTCGAGCGGAGCTCCACAATGCCGGCAGATCACGCCGGCACCGCCGTCCGGGCGAAGGCCTCGAGCGGGGTCCACTCCGGCCGCGAGGCGCTCCGCTCGGACACGACCCGGACTCCGCACGCCCGGCAGGTCGCGTAGAGCGTCTCTAGCGTGATGTCGCTCGAGGAGCCCTCGACGATCGACATCGAGCCGGCCTTCGCGACGTGCTCGCAGACCTCGACGGCGAGGGCGGTCATGCTGCCACCTCGCCGAGGTACTTCTCCCGCGCGCCCTTCGCCCAATTGACGCATCCGTCCTTCGAGCTATAGCTCCGGTCGGCGAAGATCCCGGCGCTCCGCTTCGCTCGAGCCGCTCCCTCGAGGTCGCCCTCGGCCTTCCGGAGACGCGCGATCGCGAGCCACATTGACTTCGCCTCGGCCGGCTTCATCGGGCGGCCCGGCCGGCCTCGATGTTGAACCGCGGGTCCGTCCAGATGGCGTCCAGCGGGCGGACCGTGAAGCGGGGAGCGTGGCCGAGGTACGGGCCGGCGACGACGGGCGGCTTCGACGGGACGAGGATCGCGCGGCGGGTGAAGAGCTTCGAGATCATGCGGGGCTCCTAGCGAGTGGTCATCCGGACTGGATAACTATCAATCGGAAACTAGCACTCGGAACCTTAGACTCGGAACGTCCGAGTGTGAGTTTCACCCGAACGGCCGAGGGCCCGTCCGGAGTGGACGGGCCCTCGTGGTCACTCGTAGTCGCTGGATGTCTGCGCGCGGGCTCGGTCGTTCGAGATGACCGGCCGGGATCCGGGGCCGCCGGCGTCGAAGGCCCGCGGGTAGTTGGTATTCATGAGGAGGACGAGCGAGTCGTACGCGCGCCGGGCGGAGGCCTTCAGGGCCGGCGCCATCGCGCCCTGTACCGCTTCGTCGTGCTCGGCGTGCGATCGGATCGCCGTCTTCTTCGGCGCCGAGAGGCGGCTCCAGGCGTCGAGGATGTCGAGCGTAAGTACGACCGTGTCGCTCGGGTCCTCGTCCACCGACCAATCACGCTTGGAGACGTGCTCGTGATAGTCGTCCGGCATCCCGTCCCGCGGCGACCCGGTCCGAGCGAGCGCCTGGACCGCGTCCATCACGTCCTCGCGCCGGTAGACGTATTGAGAGCTCTCCGAGAGGCGATTCGCCCGGATCCTCTGGCAGTAGCCGATGGCGCGATTCTCGAGGCTCCGGCGGACGTAGCCATGTGCGGGAGCGAGCGGTCCTTCCTGCCGGCTGAACGCCTCGAGCATCACGGCGAGCCTCTCGACGAGGTGAAGGACGAGCTCCCCGCGGATGTCCTCCTCCTCGCACTCCGGGAAGGACCGGGCGAAGGACCGGGCCACGGCCTCGGCGAGCGGGACGAACTCCTCGAGGTCGCGATCACTCGCCACGCATCCCCCGCTCCGCGACCGCGCGAGCGTGCGCCCGGTTGTAGGCCGCCCGCCGGCGGCGACGCTGGATGTAGGCGACCGGCGCGTACGGGTAGGCGATGACGCCGAGGAGGGCGTCCCGGTCCTCCTGATTGCCGAAGATCAGGACGGCCACGAGGCCGAGCAGGACATACGCGAGGAGCCCGGCGAGGATCCAGGCGGCCGGCGTCATCGGAACGCCCCGAGCGGGATCTCGCCGAAGGGCCGCGGGGCCGGCTTCCACGGGACGCACCGAACGGACGCCCGCATCGTGACGTGGAGGCCGTCCGGGCCCCACTTCTTGTAGAGCCACCACTCGGGCCGCTCGATCGGGCTCGAGTCCGCGTCGATTGCTCGATGCGCGAGCTCCTGAAACAGGCGCCTCCGCCAGGCCTCCTCGAGCTCACGCTCGAAGATCACGCGCGGGAGGACCTGTTGCACGTTGAGGATCTCGACCTCGGCGTCCTCGTACTCGCGGATCACGGCCTGTTGCGCTTCTTCGAGGCCTTCGCGAGCTTGTTCTTCGCCCGGCGCTTCGCGAGCGCCCGGTCGAATTGAGCGAGCCGCGGCGAGCCCTCCGCCGGATGCTCGAAGGGCCGCGGCCGGCCGTGTCGGCGCGGGAGGACCGCGTACATCGCGAAGGTCCACGCCCGGTATTCACTGATCGTGAGAGCCATTACTTCATCCACCTTTTCGCTTCATTCCACGTTCCGCGCCCGACCTCTTTAAGCCGGCGGGCGGGACAGCAGAAATAGCCGGAGCTCGGGTCGTCGAGGGCCTTCGAGTCGACGGCGATCTTTTGGCCGCACTTCGCGCACTCGAACATCACGGCGGAGCCGCTAGGAACTCCGGAGCCGGTCACGGAGCGGCCGGGTAGGCCCTACTACCCGAACGGCGAGATCGCCGCTCTCCGCTATTTCTAGGGCCCGCCACAATTGCGCTAGAGGGCGTCACGAGCCGTAGTCCTCCGTATCCCATTGAAAGGACCCGTTCGGCTTCATCGGGACGAGGACCGGATGCACCTGTGAGCCGTTGACGTAGAGGACGGCGAAACCCATTTGCCAGTTGGCGTGCCCGTACCGGATGTAGGACGCCCGGCGCTGATCGGAGATATGTCCGCACTCGACGCCGCACCTCTGCCGATCCTCGGTCCGGTAGACGATCCCGAGCCGGTGGCCGTGGCCCTGGACCGTCGAGAGGCCCGTGTCGCGAACCATCTTCAGCGCCGAGAGGCCACCGGCGACCGCGGAGAGCTTGTCGCCGTGGATGGCGACCCAGCCCGGCGCGATCTTGTACGGCTGAGGCGTGAGCGTGATCCCGAACTCGTCGAGGCCGAGCAGGCTCTCGAGCCGGAGCGTCCGGAGGTTCGCGAACGCCGGCGCGTACTGCCGGAGGTAGTTCTTAATCCGGTCCTCGTGATTGCCCGCGAGGTAGGTGATCGTGGCATTCCCGGCCGCCTCCCGGAGCTCCTCGAGGCAGGACCGCGCGAGGTCGAGCTCGGCCTGAAGGGTGCCGGCGTACTCCTCGGCGAGGCCCTTCGACCATCGGGCCGGACCCGGGCAATCGATGAAGTCGCCGAGGTGGAGCACCTCGTCCGGACCGAAATCCTGGATGAAGTCGAGGAGGTTGCTCCAGGCCTTCCGGTGATGATCCGGAACGTGAGTGTCCGGAATGACGACGATCCGCCTCCAGGCGCTCACGGACCCACCACCACGGCCCCGCCGATGCGCTCGGCGTGCTCGACACGGGGCGGCTCGTCGAAGTCGGACTCCGTCTGGAGGTCGAGCGACTTCGGCCAGTCGTCGCCCTCGAGCAGGACCTTAAAGCTCTGCCGGCTCGCCGAGTGAAAGATGACGATTCCCTCGGGACGCATGAAGCCCGCGACTCCCGAGCCGTGCTCCCGGAGCACACGAAGCGCATGGTCGATCGCGATATCCGAGAAAGTGTCCTCGAGGATCTTCGGGACCACGTCGCAGCACTCGGGCGGCCGGCGTCGACCGAACCGCTCCGGCTCGGCGTTGATGTTGTCCCAACGGCCCGTATTGAAGAGGGCGAAGCGCCGGTCGGGCAGGTCGTAGCCGCGATTGATCCCGCGGCCGTACCACTCGCCGAAGTGCCGGCCCGGTCCGAGCTCGGCGAGCTCCTCGGAGTGCTCGAGGACCCACGTCGCGAAGCCGTAGTTATCGCTCGTCGGCGTGATGAAGCGATTCCGACTCTGGGCGTAGATCGCGACGGTCGCGCCATCGGGCCGGCGGATGCAGTCGAGGGCCGTATCAGGGTCGACCGACCACGGTCCAGGGACCTCCTCGACGAGGACGGCCGCGTTCGTCCCGTCGATTTTCTCCGTGACGACGATCTCCCGCCGGAGGCGCGGAATCTTGGGGAATGCCTCGAACTCGGTCATGCGTCACCTTCCGAATGTGAGTAATGGAGGCCAAGATGCACCTCGGCGTAGAAACGTGCGGACGCCGCAAGCTCGTCGAGGCCGCGGTCGTTCTGGATGGCGCGGTCGATCGGGGCGTCCTCGAGAGCGGACTCGGAGACGTGATCGTTCGCCGGGCCCACGAGCGGCCGGAGGAGGCGCAGCACCTCCCCGCCGAGGGCGTGGATCGCCTCGAGCTCGTTCGGGAAGCGGACATCGGTCACGACGTAGCGCCCGTCGCGCCGGAGGTCACGTAGGGCCGCCTGGACCCACACGTCCTCGCCGAGCACCTCTCGAGCCGCGAGGCCGACATTCTGAAGTAGCCGGCGGATCCGCTCATCCTGCTTCGCTCCCTCCCAACCTCGGCCGTCGTCGATGACGAGGTCGTTAATCCTCGGCGAGATCATCCGGACGAAGAGCTTCAGTGCATCGGCGAACGCGATCCGCTCGAAGCCGTACTCGGCGATCAGGGTCTCGGCGAACGAGTCCTTACCACTTCGGGCGTATCCGGTAAGGCCGACGACGACCGGGCGCACCTCGGGAGGCATCTCGCGGGACGAGAAGAAGGGCATCCCGAGCTCCTCGGCGATGAAGTGCTCGAGCGTGGCACCCTTCGAGCTCTTCCACCCGTCCATAAGGTAGACCGCATCGCACGCCACGAGCCGCGGGATGTCCCGCTTCATGTACGCGGTCCAGTCGCCGAGCGAGTGCTGATTCGCGATCGCCTCCTCGAGCGTGGCGCCGTCGTGGTCGGCCGGATTGATCGGCGTATGCCCGATCGCCTCGAGCCGCTCGGCGACCTCGAAGAAGGCCGGGAAGTTGTGATCGGGCAGGCCTGTCATCGGGCCCGCCACGTATATTCTCATGTTTGCTCCAGATACTCGAGCATTCGCCGGACGTTGTCCGGACTCTGATTCAAGAGGCCCTCGGCCCTGTTACAGCGAGAGCAGAGGAGGCCGCGGATCCGGCCGGTCTCGTGGTCGTGATCGACGCTGAGAGAGCACAGCCCGTATTGATTGCGAGTCCGCTCGGGCTGGAGGCAGATAGCGCAGACGCCATTCTGTTTATCGAGGAGAGATCGATACGCCTCGGGCGTCAAACCCATCGCCTTTAAGTTGTTCCGGCGGATAAGGCCCGGATTCCGCCTCCGGTAGTCCCGTTGCCAGGCCGCGGCCTTCTCCTTGGAGGAGTAGATCGTCAAACTCCGATCTTCTTGCGGAGGCCCTCGGCCCCGTACTTCAGGACATACGAGTTCACGTCGTCTCCCTCTGGCATGTAGAACGGGACCGCCTCGGGGAGGTCCTCTTGAATGCGTCGGACGAGCTCACGGCCCGGCCGCCGGCCGGTCACGGCGTCCTCGGGATCTCCGTCCGCGAGGATGCAGACTCGGTAACCCTTGAACGGGCGGGAAAACCACTTCTCCCATGAGTCGACGCCCTTGACGCCGACCGCCGGGATCCCGCATTGAGTGGCCGTGATCGTGTCGATCTCGCCTTCGCAGATAGCGATCCACGAGGACCGCTGGAAGAAGGCCTCGGGGTTGTAGAGCCGATTCGGGTCCTTCGCCGGATTGATGTATTTCGGCTTGTGGCCGTCGACGATCGCCCGGTAGCGGATCGTTACGAGACCGGCTCGGGTGACGTAGGGGATCGAGAGCCGGTTGACGTAGTCGTCATGGCCGGCGGCCGGCTCGGCGCCGACGAACCCGAGGCGAAAAGAGCGAACGCTCTCGCGGGTTAGGCCGCGCATCTCCAGGTAGGCCGAAGCCTCTCGGCTTTCCTGAAGTCGTGTCTCGTACGTCTTCGACGCTCGCTCCAGGAAGGCTCTGTATGAACTCGACGGCACGAGGGAAGTCAAAGCCTTCTCGATCCATAACGATTGCGAATCCGTCCCCGTGAACGCCGCAGGCGTAGCAGCGGAAACGATTGGTATTGAGGTCCACGGAGGCCGAGGCGTGCCGGTCGTCGTGGAACGGGCAGGCCATTTTCTGCCGGCCTCCCCAATTGGGCGGGACCCGGCCGCCGTAGTGCTCGAGGACGGGCCGGATGCTCGTGTGAGCCACTAGAGCCCGGCCGGCCGGCGCTTCAGGCCCTCGACGTACTCGACGCACCGCATCGCGTAGGCGCCGACCTCGAGGGTCGTCACGAAGTAGGCGTCCTTACTCTGCCCGCTCGAGTTGAGCCCGCGGCGAGCCTTCACGATGACCGCGTAGAAGCGATGGCCGTTATTCGCCGCGGAGCGCCGGACCTGCCCCATGAAGGACGCGAGCTCGATCCGCCCGTGATTCTTCGCCTCGATCGTCCAGCCACGCGGGCCGTGGATGTCGCCGGGATCGTTCTTCCCGGCCTTCGTGCGGCGCATGGCCTCGGGCCAGAACGTCTCGCGGAAGTAGCGCACGATGGCCGTCTCCCACGAGGTCCCGAGGGCGCCGTTCTTATTGACCATTACCACCCGTTCCCTTGAGAGCCGGAGCGAGGGCTGTTACGGCCTCGACGCTTCAATTCGGCGGACCATGCAGCACGGGCAGGCCTGTCGAGAGGGTCGACATATCGCTTCGGCTTTGGTGCAACAACGTGGAAGCAAGCGCCGCAATAGCTGCGGCCCTTGAATACGAAAAACCGGCCCGTTGTCTTTTGACATTCATGGCATCTAGCCAACGTACATACGCTCCGGGATGAAGTGAAGAAACACCTGCCGGCGGCCGGCGGAGTCCGCCTGGCCGCCTCGGTTCTTCACGATGGCGACGCCGAGGAGTTTGTCCTCCGGGCGTCCGGCCTTATAGAGCGTGAGGACGCTCTCGGGGATCTTCCCGACCTTCCCGCGGAGATCGCCCATTCCGGCGACCTCGAGGCCGTTCTCCTTCGCCCCGATCAGGTGATGAAGGACGACCGTGCAAGCGCGAGTCGTGCGGGTCAACGTCTTGAGGTAGCGCAGCGCCTTATCGAGCGTGCCCTCACCGACTCCGCCATCCTCGCCGGCGTAGAGGTCGGAGAGGTTGTCGACGACCACGAGGGCGGGCCAGTCGCCGTAAAGCAGCGCGTACGCATGGAGAAGCTCGTCGACATCGTCGACGGTCGGATCCGGCTCGAACTCGAATTGAATCGAGGCAATCTCCTCGAGCCGCTCCTCGTAGTAGGCCTCATTGCCGGACTCGAAGGCCGCCTTCACGGCGTCCTGTGAGTCGGCCGTGACCATCGAGGCCGCCCGAACGCCTTGTGTGTATTCATCCGAGTCGGCGGAGATGTAGAGCGTCCCGAGGTCGAGGCCCTTCGAGAGCGCCACGGCGAGAGCGAGCGCCATCGCGCTTTTACCGCCTCCGGGCGGCCCGGCGATGAGAGTCATCTGCCCGCGGCGGAACTCGAAGCCGCTCGCCGATAGGGCGGCGAAGACGGCCGGAAGCGGCTCGCCGGCGGAGCCACGGTTAGCGAGTGCCCGTGTGATCGTCTGCATTCGTTCCTCTCCCCGCATGGAGGGCCCGCCCTGATCGGCGGGCCCTCCGAATGACAGTTTCCGCTAGCCGATCCAGACCGGCGGACACTGATCGGGCGTGCCCTGAGGAGAGGGACACATCCAGGCCTGCCACTGCTTCGCGGCGCCCGGCTTCGAGGTCCGATAGACCTTCGTGCCGTGATGGCAGACCGGAGGCACTCCGCCCGGACCCGCGGCAGGAGCCGGAGCCGGAGGAGCCGCGGGCGGGGCCGCAGGAGCGGCCGGCGCCATCGGAGCGGCCGGATTCGCGAAACCCTGAGGCATCGCCGGCGCGGCCGGCGGGGCCGCCGGAGCCGAAGGTGCAACAGGCGCGGCCGGAGCCGGCTGTGTGAGAGCCGCAGCGGCTCCCCCGCCCTTCAGGGCCGCACTTGCGCCGGCCACAAGAGCGCCGGCGTCTCCGTTCGCGATCTCCGCGAGGAGAGCCACGAACTCGGCGCCGGACTTCGCGCGGATGTTGACCATATCCGCGTCGTAACCCTGGCCGATCTTCACGGAGAGTTGGTGAGTGAAATCTTCCACCCTCAACCTTTCTTTAGAGCTCCTCGAAGGGAAGGATCGGGGCCTAGGCCTCGTCCTCGTCCTTCTTCTTCACCACAGAGCCCGTGGCGGCCTCGAAGGCCTTCACGATGTCCGCGGACAGGCGCCCACGGGCGCCGACCTCGTGGCCGTTCTCGAGCGCCCACTTGCGGCACTCCGCCGGAGTTGCGATGGTTTCTGCCATGATTGATTCACCTCCTCTCGGATCCTCGTAGAAACGCCATATGAGAGTTAGGGGCCCGAGCCGGAGCCGGCGGTTCACGCGGTCTCCTGGAGTTCGGGATGCGCCTCGGCGTACATCGCCTCGAGGGCGGCTTGCTCGAGGGCGAGGCCGCGGACGGTCGGGTCCGGGTGATAGAGCCCGGAGTCCTCCCCGTCGACCGCGGAGCAGAATCGGCGGACATCACACGGCCGGCAGTGATCCTCGCTCGGGTAAGGGATGAAGATCCCGGCCTCGCGAGCTCGGGCGAAGTCGTTAAACCATCGCTCGATCTTCGAGAACGTGTATCCCGTGAGGTCGACAGGCGCGGTCGTCGTCCCGTCCTTCGCCATATAGAAGTGGCCGAGGGCGGGCCGGAAGATGTCGCCGTACTCGATCTCGAGGCCGAGGGCGTAGATCCCGAGTTGGTCGGCGGACTCTGGGCGCTTCGCGCCCGTCTTCGCGTCGACGATCTCGAGCGTCCCGTCCGGCCATCGGATGATTTGGTCGACGTAGCCGCGCACGATGCACCCGGAGAACTCGATCTCGAAGCCGAGCTCGACCGCGGGGCCGAAGGGCGTCTCCCAGATTCGCCACGGCTGAGAGGTCGCGAAGACGACGTACTTCGCCACTTGCTCGGGGACCCGCTCGCGCCGGCGCTTGAGGTCGATCGCCGGCTTCGTTCGGCCGCCCGTGAGCCACTTCTCGAGGTCGGGCTCGACCGCCTTCATCTTCTCGATCTCGGCGTCGAAGGACGCGACCGCGAGGTCGATCGCAGGCGCCGTGTCGGTCGGGCGCCCGGTGAGCTCCCACGACTCCATGCCGGCGTGGAAGGCGGTCCCGCCGGCGAGCCACGCGGCCGGCGTGCGCGGGACGTTCTCGATCTTCCCGAGCCGGTAGGCCTCGCCGCACTTGCGGTAGGTGCCGAGTTGGGAGAAGGACAGGCGCGCGAGGTCGAGAGTCGGCTTCGCCTCGAGCTCCGCGGACGCCGCGAGCTCGTCGATGCCCTCGTACGAGGTGAGCGGGCCGGCCTGAGCCTCATCCGCCCACGAGTCCGGGGCGTTGTCCCACGGCGCCGGCGCGGTTTCATTCCGAGTCACAGTTTCCCACCTTCTAAACACCACGCGGGCTCGTCGGCCCATAACCACGGGACCTCGAGGAGGAGGGCACGACGGCCGTACTCGTAGCCGATCCAGCGCCACGAGCCGGAGTCGTCGTGCGCTCCGATTGGATTGTTAGACGGCGGGGGCTCCCCGCCGTATTGCTCGCCGTAGAGGATCGACAGGCGAGCCGACACGAGATCGTTAGAGAGATCCCGATCGTGGTCGTGTGTACGCGATGACATATTCACGCTCTCCGGACCCGAGCGGGCCGTGATCGGTGATCTCGAGACCTGTCGCCTCACACCCGGCGGGGACAAAGTGGGCGTATGTCGTCTTCAGAACGGTCTCGCTTATGGCGACCTCGAAGGTGTCGCCGATTCGGACAACGCTTGCCACTCCAGGGAGGTCGAGGATGACCTCGAACTCCTCGGTCCGGAGCGGTAGTGACTCGATGACCTCGGTCATGTGTGGCGCGTCCCCCGACGTGTAGTGCTCGTGAGGCGACTGTTTGCCTCGGCCAACTAACTAACAGTAACGGCCGGCGCGTCCGATATGTGGCGCGGATTACTGCTGCAATCGGGTTAGAAACCTCGTTCTAATCCGGCCGCCGACCGGAGCATCGCTCCGCGAGAACGTCGCGAGGAGAGCAGGCGAAGAGAACGGACAACTCGGCGACCGTGCCACCGATCCGGCTCGTAGCCTTCACGCCTCGGCGGAGCTCGCCGCGCGTGGCGCCGATGGCGGTCCCTCCCCAGATTCCGAACTCCGCGGTCTCGCCGCGACGGGCACACTCGACGACGAGCGAGCAGTCACGGCAGGTACGCGCGGCCGAGAGAGCCCGATGAGGCTCGAGGTCGGGCCGGCTGAACCAGTCATCCGGGTCGGTGCCTTCACGGGCGCAGAGAGCGAGCGTCTCGACTTCGTGCGTGGTCGTGAGGGTCACACGGGCTCCTAGTGCTGAGTGGTTCGCGCTACGAGCCCTAGATAATCACATTCGGAAACTCACACTCGGAGGGATCTGCCAAGGTCCCCCGAATGGCCTAATCAGGCGTCCTTGGGCCGCCGGATGTACCCGTCGCCATCCTTCTTCTTGCGCGGGACGAGGCGGAAGCCGCTCTCGCGGTCGTACTTCACGACCTGCCCGTCCTGGACCCGCTCGGCGATCCATCGCTCGAGGGTCCGACCCTTCGCGGGGAGGAGCGCCTTCCCGGCGTCGCGCCGGGCGAGGCCGCGGAGCGCCTCGGCGTGCGGGTCGTCCTTATGCTCCAGCGCGACGCGCCACGGGAGCTCGTCCTCGTACCGCGGCCGGTCCTGGACGACTCCGGGAATGTCGCGGAGCCGTTGATACACGGCCGAGACCGTCACGCCGTACTTCGTGGCGATCTCGGCGTAGGTCCGGCCGTCCGCTCGGAGGTTCCGGAGTGTGCTCGAGTCGGGCAGGATCGGGCGTCTAGGCATCCGGGACCACCTCCTATCTGTTTTAGGCGGACGGATCATCTCACGAGGCGTTCGTATTCGGCGACCTCTCTAGATCACTAAACGGGTTGAAGTTGATCGAATGTTGTCCGTTCAACTAGATGTGTGCGCTCTCACGGAGCGTGACGTAGCCGAAGTGGATGTTCCGTAACAACGCGCCACGGGTCGGTGTGCACCCAGTCGGACGGGCCGCGGTTGTCGAGCAGGCGCTGGTCGGTCGTGGACGGCTGCACCTGGCTGCCGCGCAAGGTCACCGGCCCGCGCTGCCGCTCGGGCGCCTGCCGCTCGGAGTCGGGGGACGCATTTGCGCTGCTCGGGAGTGGGACACGCTCCGGATCCACGGATTCCACGGTCACGGCTCCACGCTAGAGCCGGTGTCCGGCGTTGCGCCGCGGACGAGAGCCGCGTCTCGCAACGGTCAGCTGAACGTTCGGCGTCGCCGGGGATCCGTCCGAGCCGGCACGGAGGTCAGGCGGCGTTCCACGCCCGCAGGTAGTCGATGCTGAACGTGCCGGCCTGGGTCGCCTTCGACGGGTCCTGCGCCCAGCCGCCGGCCGACAGGTCGAACCGCACGTGCATGGGCTTGTCGAAGAGCACGGACGCGACCTTGATGCCGTCGACGTTCGTCGTGTCGCGGGTGAAGGTGACCTTGGGCCGGCCGTCGACGTAGATGGTCAGCGTCGACGAGGTACGCAGGATGCCGTACGTGACGTAGCGGCTCGCGTAGCCGCTGACGGCCGTCGGCCACGGTGAGTCCTGCGTCTTCTGGCAGTGCGTCCAGGAGCAGTTCGCGTCGGCCCAGTGCAGGGTGGTGAACGGGACGCCGTTGTCGTGGCCGTTGTTCACGTACTCGAACATGTCGATCTCGCCGGTGCCGGGCCAGCCCTGGTCGCCGGTGCCGTTGCCGAGCAGCCAGAACGCCGGCCACAGGCCCGCGCCGGACGGCACCTTGACCCGGGCCTCGAGGTAGCCGTGGGTGAAGGAGTACTTGTCGCGGCTGGTGACGAAGCAGCTCTGGACGTGCTTGCCGTTCGAGGCGACGAGCTTCGCGTTCAGCTGCAGCGCGCCGCCGCTCTCGGTCACGAGCCCCTTGGCGGGAAGCGGGCAGTAGCTGTCGTCGCTCTGCACGAAGCCGGGCGCGGCGTTCCACGGCTCGCCGATCGACCACATCCTGGTGTCGAGGGCCTTGCCGTTGAACTCGTCGGAGGCGGCGAGCGTCCAGGCGCCCGGCACCCCGACGGGCTTCAGGGTCTGAGCGGCTACGGCCGGTGGGGTCACGACCGGCTTGGTCACGACCGGCTTGGTCACGACCGGCTTGGTCACGACCGGCTTGGTCACGATCGGTGTGGTCACGATCGGTGTGGTCACGATCGGTGTGGTCACGATCGGCGTCTGCTTGGCCGCCGGTTGGGTGGCCGTGGGCCGGGCCGGTGCGGTGTCCGTCGTGCCCGCGCCGACGCCGGGCACGAGCGGCGAGCACCCCGCCGCGACGGCGACGGCGGTGAGCACCGAAGCCAGCACCGCGACCCGCCGGCGGACCCTCACGGCAGCCGCGGGGACGTCGACCGCGGAGTGCACCATGGCAGTCTCGTCGGCATCCGGACCGGCGAACTGAAGCGCCGACCCGGATGCGTGTCCTACGCCACCCTCACCGTCACGCCGCGAACTCGCGTACCAGCGCCGCGCAGAACGCCTCGAGATCCTCCGGCTTGCGACTGCTGACCAGGACGCTGTCCGAGGTGGCGCTCCCCTTGTCGACGACGACCTCCTCGTCCACCCAGGTCGCGCCGGCGTTGCGCAGGTCGGTCTGCAGGCTGGGCCAGCTCGTCATGCGGCGGTCGGTGACGACCCCCGCCTCGATCAGCGTCCAGGGGGCGTGGCAGATCGCCGCGACCGGCTTGCCCGCCGAGAAGAAGCTCCCCACCCACCCGGGCACCGCCTCCTGCGTACGCAGGAAGTCGGGATTGGCCACCCCGCCGGGCAGGACGAGGGCGTCGTAGTCCGCCGGGGAGGCTGCGTCGACGGTGGCATCGACCGCAAAGGTGTCACCCTTGTCGAGGTGGTTGAACGCCTGGATCTTGCCGTCATCGGTCGACACGAGCACCGGCTGACCGCCGGCCTGCTCGACGGCCTTCCAGGGCTCGGTCAGCTCGACCTGTTCGACGCCCTCGGGTGCCACCAGGAAGGCGATCTTCTTCCCGCTCAGTTCATTGCTCATGGTGTGCCCGTAACCGCAGGCCGCCCGAACAAACGGCCTGAGCATCCGGTCTGGGCAAACGGCGGCCGGTCGGGTAAGCCGGGATCATGCCCGACACGCAGCGCGCGCTCTCCGCCGTCCCGAAGCAGCTGTTCCTCGCCGGCCGGTGGGTCGACGCCTCTTCGGGAGCGACCTTCGCGGTCGAGGACCCGGCGACCGGGGAGGCGCTGTGCCGGGTGGCCAACGCGACCCCGCAGGACGCGCTGGCCGCGCTCACCGCGGCCGACGACGCCGCCGCGGGCTGGGCCGCGACCCCGCCGCGCGAGCGCAGCGAGATCCTGCGCCGCGCGTACGAGGCGATGATCGCGCGCAAGGACGAGCTCGCCCTGCTCATGACGCTCGAGATGGGCAAGAGCCTCGCGGAGTCGGCGGGCGAGGTGGTGTACGCGGCCGAGTTCTTCCGCTGGTTCGCCGAGGAGGCCGTCCGCATCTCGGGGCGCTACTCGGTCGAGCCGGCCGGCAACGGACGGCTGCTGACCATGCGGCAGCCGGTCGGGCCGTGCCTGCTGATCACCCCGTGGAACTTCCCGGCCGCCATGGGCACCCGCAAGATCGGCCCGGCGATCGCCGCCGGCTGCACCATGGTGGTCAAGCCCGCCGAGCAGACCCCGCTCACCATGCTCGCGTTGGCGCAACTGCTCGCCGAGGCCGGGCTGCCGGACGGCGTACTCAACGTGGTCACCAGCTCCGACGCCGCCTCGGTGGTCGAGCCGCTCACGTCCGACCCGCGGTTACGCAAGCTGTCGTTCACCGGCTCCACCGAGGTCGGCCGGCTGCTGATGGAGCAGTCGTCACCCCGCCTGCTGCGGCTGTCGATGGAGCTCGGTGGCAACGCACCGTTCCTGGTCTTCGCCGACGCCGACCTCGACCACGCCGTCGAGCAGGCCGTCGTCGCCAAGATGCGCAACATGGGCCAGTCCTGCGTGGCGGCCAACCGCTTCCACGTCGAGGCGTCCGTCGCCGAGGAGTTCACCGCCAAGCTGACCGCGAAGCTGGAAGCCCAACGCGTCGGCCCCGGCACCGACCCGGCGTCGCAGGTCGGGCCGCTCATCGACGAGCAGCAGCGGGCCAAGGTCGTCGAGCTGGTCGACGACGCCACCGCCCGCGGGGCGCAGCTGCGCACCGGTGGCAGGCCCGTGGACGGCGCCGGCTACTTCTTCGAACCGACCGTGCTCGGCCGGGTCCCGGCAGACGCCCGGGTGCTGGCGGAGGAGATCTTCGGACCGGTGGCCCCGGTCGCCACCTTCGACACCGAGGACGAGGCCCTCGCCGCCGCGAACGGCAGCGACTTCGGTCTGGTCGCGTACGTCTTCACGCGTGACGTCACCCGCGCGCTCCGCGTCGCCGAAGGCCTGCAGACCGGCATGGTCGGCCTGAACAAGGGCCTCATCTCCAACCCGGCGGCACCGTTCGGCGGCGTCAAGCAGAGCGGCTTCGGCCGTGAGGGCGGCTTCGAGGGCATCGACGAGTACCTGTCGGTCAAGTACGTCGGTATCGACCTCTAGGTCGTCAGGTAGCTGCGGAGCAGGTCGGTCGCGGTGCCGATGCGGCTGACGTCGATCGACTCCTCGCGGGTGTGGGCGAGGTTCGGGTCACCCGGGCCGAAGTTGACCGCCGGGATGCCGAGCGCGGCGAAGCGGGCGACGTCGGTCCAGCCGTACTTGGCCCGCGGCGGAGCGCCACCGGCCGCCTGCACCGCTGCGACGAACGCAGCCGCGGCCGGACGCGCGAGGCCCGGCATGGCGCCCGGCGAGGTGTCG
The DNA here is from genome assembly GCA_965199805.1 of Frankiaceae bacterium. Taxonomy (GTDB): domain Bacteria; phylum Actinomycetota; class Actinomycetes; order Frankiales; family Frankiaceae; genus DATAZK01. Next base: position 1,205,763 of record CBDATO010000003.1, read on the forward strand.
GTCAGCGCGAAAGCGTGCGGCGGTTCGGCGTACGGGGCCAGCACCTCGCGTACGTGCTCGAGGGCCTGGGTCTCGCTGCGGTCGGGCGCGAAGCGGAAGTTGATCGTCACGGTGACCGCATCGGGGATGACGTTGTTGGCGGTGCCGCCGCTGATCCTCACGGCCGACAGGCCCTCGCGGTAGACGCAGCCGTCGATGTCGACCTGGCGCGGCTCGTACGCGGCCAGCCTGGCGAGCAGCGGTGCCGCCGCGTGGATGGCGTTGTCGCCGAGCCAGGAGCGGGCGCTATGGGCACGCCGGCCCGGCACGGTCACCTCGACCCGCAGGGTGCCCTGACAGCCCGCCTCGACGACGCCGTCGGTCGGCTCCAGCAGCACCGCAAGGTCGGCGGCCAGCCACTCGGGCTGGTTCGCCGCCAACCGGCGCAGGCCGTTGAGCTCCGCCGCGACCTCTTCGTTGTCGTAGCAGATGTACGTGATGTCGCGGGTCGGGTCGATCAGCGTCGCGGCCAGGTGCAGCAGCACCGCGACGCCGGACTTCATGTCCGACGTCCCGCAGCCGTAGAGGCGCTCCCCGTCACGCCGGGACGGCACGTTGTCGACGATCGGCACCGTGTCGAGGTGGCCGGCGAGCACCACCCGCTCGGCCCGCCCCAGCGCCGTGAAGGCCACCACGGCATCGCCGTCACGCTCCACCCGCAGGTGCGGCAGGGCGCGTAACGACTTCTCGACGGCGTCGGCCAGCGGACCCTCGCTCCCGCTCACCGACGGCATGTCGACCAGCGTCGTGGTCAGCGCGACCGGGTCACCGGCGAGATCAAGCCTCATGCTCAGGTGGCGACGCCGTGCTCGCGCAGCACGTCGTTCAGCGCCAGCTTGTCGTGGATCTCGCCCTCCGCGAGGGTGCGCAGCACCAGCAGGCACGGCATCGCGAACTCGCCGCCGGGGAAGGAGCGCACCTTGCTGGAGCCGACGACGACGGCGCGCTCGGGTACCTCACCGCGGGGCAGCTCGTCGCCGCTGGTCGCGTCGAACACCCGGGTGCTGCTGGTGAGGATGGCGCCCGCGCCGAGCTTCGCGCCCTTGCGCACCCGGGCCCCCTCGACGACCATGCTGCGCGAGCCGATGAAGGCGTCGTCCTCGATCACCACGGGGGTCGCGTTCGGCGGCTCGAGCACGCCACCGAGGCCGACGCCACCGGACAGGTGCACCCGCTCCCCCACCTGCGCGCAGGAGCCGACCGTCGCCCAGGTGTCGACCATGCTGCCGGCGCCGACGTAGCCGCCGATGTTGGTGTAGCTCGGCATGAGGACCACGCTCGGCGCGAGGTAGCTGCCCCAGCGGGCGATGGCACCCGGCACCACGCGTACGCCGTCGAAGCGGGTCTTCAGCGGCATCCGGTCGTGGTACTGGAAGTCACCGGCCGACGAGTTGCCCATCGCGAGCACCTTGAACGACAGCAGGATCGACCGCTTCGCGCGCTCGTCGACCACCACGTCACCCGCGGCGTCGACGAAGGCGACCCGCGCCTCACCGGCGTCGAGCATGTCGACGGCGGCGACGACGAGCTTGCGGGCGTCGTCGTCGGCGGGGCTGAGGCCGTCACGGCGCTCCCACAATTCGTCGATCTGCGGGTCGATGGGGCTCTCGAAGGGCGCGCTCATGCTCAGAGCCTAGCGAGCAGTCCACTTCTCGCCATAGCGTCGAGGGACCATGAACGAGAACCGGCGCGGCGTGCTGTTCGGCATCGCCGCGTACGGGTTGTGGGGGCTCTTCCCGCTCTACTTCCACGAGTTGGCCCCCGCGGGCGCCGGTGAGGTGCTCATCCACCGGTGCCTGTGGAGCCTGGTGTGCGTCGCCGTGGTGCTGTCGGTGCTGCGGCACTGGTCGTGGGTACGCCCGCTGCTGGCCGACCGGCGCCGGCTCGGGCTGCTGACCCTCGCCGCCATCGCCATCGCCATCAACTGGGGCGTCTACATCTGGAGCGTCAACCTCCACCACGTCGTGGAGGCGGCGCTCGGCTACTACATCAACCCGCTGATCACGGTGCTGGTCGGTGTCGTGGTGCTCCACGAGCGCCTGCCGGTCACCGGGTGGATCTCGGTCGGCCTCGCGGCCTGCGCGGTCGCCGTTCTCACCATCAGCTACGGACGGCTGCCGTACATCGCGCTGGTCCTCGCGGTCACGTTCGCCACGTACGGCTTCATCAAGAAGAAGGTCAACACGCCCACGCTCGAGGGGCTGACGGTGGAGACCGCTGTGCTGGCGGTGCCGGCGCTGATCGCGGCCCTGGTGCTGACGTTCACCGGCAACGCGACCTTCGGGCACGGCTCCGGCCACACCACGCTGCTCGTCGGCTCCGGCTTCGTCACCGCGGTGCCGCTGCTGCTGTTCGGCGCCGCGGCCACCCGGGTGCCGCTGACGACGATGGGGATCCTGCAGTACCTGACGCCGACCGGGCAGTTCCTGGTCGCCGTGCTCATCCAGCACGAGCCGCTGCCGACCGAGCGGCTCGTCGGCTGCATCCTCATCTGGGTGGCGCTGGCCGTCTTCACGCTCGGCAACCTGCAGCAGCGCCGCTCAGCCCGCCGGGCGACCCGTGATCAGACGACCGGGGACCTGGGCGATGCGCTCGTCGGTGGCCGTTAGCGCCACCCGTATGTGCTGGGCGCCCTTCGGACCGTAGAACTCACCGGGCGCGACGAGGATGCCGGCGTCGGCGAGCCTGCCGACGGTCTCCCAGCACGGCCGGCCCTCACTGGCCCACAGATACAGGCCGCCGGTGCTGTGCTCGATGGTCAGGCCGGCCGCCTCGAGCGCACCGCGCAGCAGGGCGCGCCGGGCCGCGTAACGCTCGCGCTGCTCGACGACATGGGCGTCGTCACCGAGTGCGGCGATCATGGCGGCCTGCACCGGGGCCGGGACGATGAGCCCGGCGTGCTTGCGGACCTCGAGCAGCGCGGCGACGAGCGCCGGGTCACCGACGAGGAAGCCGGCCCGGTAGCCCGCCAGGTTCGAGCGCTTGGACAGCGAGTGCACGGCCAGCAGCCCGGTGACGTCGCCTCCGCACACCCGGGGGTCGAGGATGCTCACCGGCTCGGCCTCCCAGCCGAGCTCGAGATAGCACTCGTCGCTCACCACCAACACCCCGCGCTCGCGCGCCCAGGCGACGATCTTGGCGAGGTGTTCCACCGGGAGCACCTGGCCGGTCGGATTGGCCGGCGAGTTGACCCAGAGCAGCTGCACCGAGGCGGGCCCCAGCTCGAGAAGGCTGCCGTACGTCACCGGCGTGGCCCCGGCCAACAGCGCACCCACCGCGTACGTGGGGTAGGCCAGGTCGGGCAGCGCGACGGTGTCGCCGACGCCCAGGCCGAGCAGGCCCGGCAGGAGGGCCACCAGCTCCTTGCTGCCGATCAGCGGCAGCACGCCCACGCCCTCGGGCGCGCGGAGGCGCCGCATCGACCAGGTGGTGATCGCGTCCCGCAGGGCCGGCGAACCGGCCGTGAGCGGGTAGCCCGACGCGTCGGATGCGTCAGCGAGTGCCCGCTGGATGACCAGCGGGGTCGCGTCCACAGGCGTGCCGACGGACAGGTCGACGATCCCACCCGGATGAGCCCGGGCACGGTCGCCGTAAGGAACGAGCCGGTCCCACGGGAAGTCCGGGAGGGACCGGCGCGGCGTGCTGGTGATGGCGTTAGCCGGTGCTTGGCGCTACCGACTCAGTGGTCGTGCTCCTGCGGCGGCAGGGCGGCCACGACGGGAGCGTCGGAGTTGACCAGCCCGACCTTGGAGGCCCCACCCGGCGAGCCGAGCTCGGCGAAGAAGACCACGTTGGCCTCGGTGTAGGCCTTCCACTGCTCGGGGACGTCGTCCTCGTAGTAGATGGCCTCGACCGGGCAGACCGGCTCGCAGGCACCGCAGTCGACGCACTCGTCGGCCTGGATGTAGAGCATCCGTTCGCCCTCGTAGATGCAGTCAACCGGACATTCCTCGATGCAGGCCTTGTCCTTGAGGTCGACACAGGGCTCGGCGATGACGTAGGTCACCGGTGCTCCTCACACTCGTAGCTTTTCTTCAGTATGCGTCAGCGCGGCGGCTTCGCCGGGCGTCGCGGCCCCGTAGCGGAGCCGCCCTTCATTCTGCTGTCCGCAAGCTTGCCCGATGGCAGCGCCCCTGCGCGCGGTATGGGCGAAGGAATGTTCAGACGGGCCAACCTGGTGCCCGCACGACGACGTACGGTCACGCGGTGGATCGCCTTGTCTGGATCGATTGTGAGATGACGGGCCTCGAGCTCGCGTCGGACCTGCTCATCGAGGTGGCCTGCGTGATCACCGACGAGAACCTCGAGCTCGTGGACGACGGGATCGACCTCGTCATCTCCGCGCCGGCCCAGGCGCTCGCCGACATGGATCCGGTCGTCGTCGCCATGCACTCCGGGAGCGGGCTGGACAAGGCCGTGCTGGCCTCCACGCTCACGCTGGCGGACGCGGAGGCCCAGGTGCTCGCCTACGTCCGCAAACACGTCCCGGAGCCCCGTAAGGCGCCCCTGTGCGGCAACTCCATCGCCACCGACCGCGGCTTCATCGCGCGTGACATGCCGGAGCTCGACGCCTACCTCCATTACCGGATGGTCGACGTCTCCTCCGTCAAGGAGCTGGCGCGGCGCTGGTATCCCCGGGCGTACTTTGCCTCGCCGGCGAAGAACGGCGGCCACCGCGCCCTCGCCGACATCCTCGAAAGCGTGCAGGAGCTCCGCTACTACCGCGAGGCCGTCTTCGTCCCTCAGCCCGGCCCGTCCACCGAGGAGTGCCGGGCGATCGCCGAGCGGATCACCGGCACCCCGCCGGCAGAGGTCCCCGAGATCGCAGGCTGACACACATCGCGGGCTGAACGGTTCGCCAGTCCGCCGATCGTCGGCTTAGACTGTCGAAGGTTCCTCGGGCGCACTGCCGGTCGAACGCACGGTGGGTGTAGCTCAGTTGGCAGAGCACCGGGTTGTGATCCCGGGTGTCGCGGGTTCAAGTCCCGTCACTCACCCCAGACAAGTCACGCCCCGACCCGCATGCAGCGGGTTCGGGGCGTGATGTCGTTGTGGGGCTGACTGACAGGGACACGCAATCCGGCGTAAAGCTTGTACACCGGATTGCTTGTCGTCCCACGGAGGACGGTCTGTCCCGCTCCCACACCGCTTTGCTTGTGGGCTTCTGGCCTTCGCCGTAGGAGTTCCCCAGTGGACCACCGGCAATGAGAAGAAGACATGCCGAAATGCAATCAGCGGGACCGCTCGTAAGCGGTCCCGCTGATTGTGAATGATGTCCGGCGGCGCCCTACTCTCCCACCCAGTAACCCGGGCAGTACCATCGGCGCAGAAAGGCTTAGCTTCCGGGTTCGGAATGGATCCGGGCGTTTCCCTTTCGCCATGGCCGCCGTAACACTATGGAGTTATTCGATCGGTATCCCGACCGTAACTCGGGAACCGCACAGTGGACGCGTAGCATATTTGTGGTCAAGCCCTCGGCCTATTAGTACCGGTCAGCTCCATGCATTGCTGCACTTCCACCTCCGGCCTATCAACCCGATGGTCTATTCGGGGGCCTTACCAGGTTAACCCTGTGGGAGACCTCATCTTGAAGCGAGCTTCCCGCTTAGATGCCTTCAGCGGTTATCCCTTCCGAACGTAGCCAACCAGCCGTGCACTTGGCAGTACAACTGGCACACCAGAGGTTCGTCCGTCCCGGTCCTCTCGTACTAGGGACAGCCCTTCTCAAGTCTCCTGCGCGCGCGGCGGATAGGGACCGAACTGTCTCACGACGTTCTAAACCCAGCTCGCGTACCGCTTTAATGGGCGAACAGCCCAACCCTTGGGACCTACTCCAGCCCCAGGATGCGACGAGCCGACATCGAGGTGCCAAACCTTGCCGTCGATATGGACTCTTGGGCAAGATCAGCCTGTTATCCCCGGGGTACCTTTTATCCGTTGAGCGACGGCGCTTCCACAAGCCACCGCCGGATCACTAGTCCCGACTTTCGTCCCTGCTCGACATGTCTGTCTCACAGTCAAGCTCCCTTGTGCACTTGCACTCGACACCTGATTGCCAACCAGGCTGAGGGAACCTTTGGGCGCCTCCGTTACATTTTTGGAGGCAACCGCCCCAGTTAAACTACCCACCAGGCACTGTCCCTGATCCGGATCACGGACCGAGGTTAGACACCCAATTCGACCAGAGTGGTATTTCAACGTTGACTCCACCCAGACTGGCGTCTGAGCTTCAAAGTCTCCCACCTATCCTACACAAGCCGAACCGAGCACCAATACCAAGCTATAGTGAAGGTCCCGGGGTCTTTCCGTCCTGCCGCGCGTAACGAGCATCTTTACTCGTAGTGCAATTTCGCCGAGCCTATGGTTGAGACAGCGCTGAAGTCGTTACGCCATTCGTGCAGGTCGGAACTTACCCGACAAGGAATTTCGCTACCTTAGGATGGTTATAGTTACCACCGCCGTTTACTGGCGCTTAAGTTCTCAGCTTCGCCCCGAAGAGCTAACCGGTCCCCTTAACGTTCCAGCACCGGGCAGGCGTCAGTCCGTATACATCGTCTTGCGACTTCGCACGGACCTGTGTTTTTAGTAAACAGTCGCTTCAGCCTGGTCTCTGCGGCCGGACAACGCTTCGGGAGCAAGTCCCTACACGCCGCACGGCCCCCCTTCTCCCGAAGTTACGGGGGCATTTTGCCGAGTTCCTTAACCATAGTTCGCTCGATCGCCTTAGTATTCTCTACCTGACCACCTGTGTCGGTTTAGGGTACGGGCGGCTATGACACTCACTAGAGGCTTTTCTTGGCAGCATAGGATCATCCACTTCGCCATAATCGGCTCGGCATCAGGTCTCAGGCTATGTGAGGTGCGGATTTGCCTACACCTCGCCCTACGCCCTTACCCCAGGACAACCATCGCCTGGGCTGAACTACCTTCCTGCGTCACCCCATCGTTTACCTACTACCGGGATCGGTCCCGCGCTCCCCATCAGCCACCAAAAGGCAGCCTCCGGATCGGGCGGTTAGTACTCCCGGATTCAGCATGGGCGCATCACAGCCGGTACGGGAATATCAACCCGTTATCCATCGACTACGCCTGTCGGCCTCGCCTTAGGTCCCGACTCACCCTGGGCGGATTAGCCTGCCCCAGGAACCCTTGGTCATCCGGCGGACGGGTTTCTCACCCGTCATTCGCTACTCATGCCTGCATTCTCACTCGTGTGGCCTCCACGGCTGGGTCACCCCGCCGCTTCACTGGCCACACGACGCTCCCCTACCCATCACGACCCCTGGACGACAACCACAAGGGTCATCGCCTGGAAAATATCGTAATGCCGCAGCTTCGGCGGTGCGCTTGAGCCCCGCTACATTGTCGGCGCAGAATCACTTGACCAGTGAGCTATTACGCACTCTTTAAAGGGTGGCTGCTTCTAAGCCAACCTCCTGGTTGTCTGTGCGACTCCACATCCTTTCCCACTTAGCGCACGCTTGGGGGCCTTAGCTGGCGATCTGGGCTGTTTCCCTCTCGACTACGGAGCTTATCCCCCGCAGTCTCACTGCCGCGCTTGGCATACCGGCATTCGGAGTTTGGCTGATTTCAGTAAGCTTGTGGGCCCCCTAGACCATCCAGTGCTCTACCTCCGGCATGGAACACGCGACGCTGCACCTAAATGCATTTCGGGGAGAACCAGCTATCACCGAGTTTGATTGGCCTTTCACCCCTACCCACAGCTCATCCCCTCCATTTTCAACTGAAGTGGGTTCGGTCCTCCACGCGGTCTTACCCGCGCTTCAACCTGGCCATGGGTAGATCACTCGGCTTCGGGTCTTGGACGTGCGACTCAAACGCCCTATTCGGACTCGCTTTCGCTACGGCTACCCCACACGGGTTAACCTCGCCACACATCGCAAACTCGCAGGCTCATTCTTCAAAAGGCACGCAGTCACCCCTCAAGGCTCCTACGGCTTGTAGGCACACGGTTTCAGGTACTATTTCACTCCCCTCCCGGGGTACTTTTCACCTTTCCCTCACGGTACTTGTCCGCTATCGGTCACCAGGGAGTATTTAGGCTTAGCGGGTGGTCCCGCCAGATTCACACGGAATTTCACGGGCTCCGTGCTACTTGGGGTAACGCCGAGGAGGCACGGTCATTTTCGTCTACGGGACTGTTACCCTCTATGGTGACCCATTCGCATGGTCTTCGACTAATGCCGCGCTTTATCACTCCTTGCAGGATCGGCAGAACCTGCTGGGCGGCCCCACAACCCCGAACGTGCAACGCCTGCCGGCTATCACACACGCCCGGTTTAGCCTCATCCGTTTTCGCTCGCCACTACTCACGGAATCACGGTTGTTTTCTCTTCCTGCGGGTACTGAGATGTTTCACTTCCCCGCGTTCCCTCCACACGCCCTATGTGTTCAAGCGTGGGTGACAGGACATGTCTCCTGCCGGGTTTCCCCATTCGGAAATCCTCGGATCAAAGCTCGGTTGACAGCTCCCCGAGGCTTATCGCAGCCTCCTACGTCCTTCATCGGCTCCTGGTGCCAAGGCATCCACCGTGTGCCCTTAATAACTTGGCCACAAAGATGCTCGCGTCCACTGTGCAGTTCTCAAATAACGGGCGGTCCCGCCCCACAACCGTCGCGTACACCCACAAACCGGGATGCCGTCCGACGAAGAAACGGTCCAATCGCACCAACAGACCCGACCACCCAGCCACAAACACTGGAATAGACGGGCCTGAAAGCCCAGAAGAAGCAGTCGCTCCCTCAGGACCCAACAGCGTGCCTAAGCCGACCCTCACCACCACCCACCGTTCCAACCCCCGAAGAGGCCGTACTGGACTGAGCGACAACAAGCGCCGGCCGAATAGTCAGTGTTCCACTCCATGAGCTCCACCCACAACACATACGGCTGTGACATGGGCCTGGACCCCAAGTCAAAGACTCGAGGCCAGATGCTCCTTAGAAAGGAGGTGATCCAGCCGCACCTTCCGGTACGGCTACCTTGTTACGACTTCGTCCCAATCGCCGGTCCCACCTTCGACGGCTCCCTCCCACAAGGGGTTGGGCCACCGGCTTCGGGTGTTACCGACTTTCGTGACGTGACGGGCGGTGTGTACAAGGCCCGGGAACGTATTCACCGCAGCGTTGCTGATCTGCGATTACTAGCGACTCCGACTTCATGGGGTCGAGTTGCAGACCCCAATCCGAACTGAGACCGGCTTTTTGGGATTCGCTCCACCTTGCGGTATCGCAGCCCTTTGTACCGGCCATTGTAGCATGTGTGCAGCCCAGGACATAAGGGGCATGATGACTTGACGTCATCCCCACCTTCCTCCGAGTTGACCCCGGCAGTCTCCTATGAGTGCTCAGCATTACCTGGTGGCAACATAGGACGAGGGTTGCGCTCGTTGCGGGACTTAACCCAACATCTCACGACACGAGCTGACGACAGCCATGCACCACCTGTGCAAGACCCTTGCGGACCTCATATCTCTATGAGATTTCCTTGCATGTCAAACCCTGGTAAGGTTCTTCGCGTTGCGTCGAATTAAGCCACATGCTCCGCCGCTTGTGCGGGCCCCCGTCAATTCCTTTGAGTTTTAGCCTTGCGGCCGTACTCCCCAGGCGGGGCGCTTAATGCGTTAGCTGCGGCACGGAGAACGTGGAAGGTTCCCCACACCTAGCGCCCAACGTTTACGGCGTGGACTACCAGGGTATCTAATCCTGTTCGCTCCCCACGCTTTCGCTCCTCAGCGTCAGTTCCGGCCCAGAGACCCGCCTTCGCCACCGGTGTTCCTCCTGATATCTGCGCATTTCACCGCTACACCAGGAATTCCAGTCTCCCCTGCCGGACTCTAGTCTGCCCGTATCGACTGCAGGCCTGAGGTTGAGCCTCAGGTTTTCACAGCCGACGCGACAAACCGCCTACGAGCTCTTTACGCCCAATAATTCCGGACAACGCTTGCACCCTACGTATTACCGCGGCTGCTGGCACGTAGTTGGCCGGTGCTTCTTCTGCAGGTACCGTCACTTGCGCTTCGTCCCTGCTGAAAGAGGTTTACAACCCGAAGGCCTTCATCCCTCACGCGGCGTCGCTGCGTCAGGCTTTCGCCCATTGCGCAATATTCCCCACTGCTGCCTCCCGTAGGAGTCTGGGCCGTGTCTCAGTCCCAGTGTGGCCGGTCGCCCTCTCAGGCCGGCTACCCGTCGTCGCCTTGGTAGGCCATTACCCCACCAACAAGCTGATAGGCCGCGGGCCCATCTCGAGCCGAAAAACTTTCCACCCACCAAGATGTCTTAGAAGGTCATATCCGGTATTAGCCCCGGTTTCCCGGAGTTATCCCAGAGCTCGAGGCAGGTTGCCCACGTGTTACTCACCCGTTCGCCACTAACCCGAAGGTTCGTTCGACTTGCATGTGTTAAGCACGCCGCCAGCGTTCGTCCTGAGCCAGGATCAAACTCTCCATTGATGTCTTAAATATCAGACACAACCCGAAGGCTGCGAAAGATGACACAGGAAAAAGATCCTGACAGTGACGTATGATCCGTAGATCGTCCATCATGCCATTTAAAGAAATTCCGCCATGCAACACCAGATCAACCCAGAATTGGGAATCACCAGCCCACACGGACGGGGGTTGGCACTGACTTTCGGCACGCTGTTGAGTTCTCAAGAAGCGACTGCGCACCTCCACCCGCCTCTCGGCCGGCTTCGGGGCAACCTGTCCAACTTAGCATCCGGGCTACTTGCTGTCAACGTCCCGTTCTGTGGATCTAGAGCAGGACGGCCAGCCGGGCTGCGCGCCCTCTGTGAAGAGGACCGGCCCGACGCGGTGAGCGACTGTGTCGCCCGCCCGGTGCGTCTTGCCAACTATAAGCACAGGACCGCACGGTGTGGGGTCCGGGAAGCCAACGGATTCCGAACGACCGGGGTCAGCCGAACTCCCGGAGGCGGCGAAGCATCCGGTGGTCGCGGCCCGCAAGGCCGCGAGGCACCAGGCGAGCCGGTCGACGTGCTCGACGGGGACAGCCCCCCGGCATGCCGTCACGCCCGTACGCAGCGGGCAACTCCCCCGGCCGGCTTCACCAGGGCCGCGGGCGCCCGAAGGAGTCGGTATGACCCAGCTGCTGTACCGCCTCGGCTCATGGAGCGTCCGGCGACGCAGGACCGTCATCGTCGGCTGGCTGGCGATCCTGGTGCTGCTCGGCGTATTGGGCAGTGTCTTCTCCGGCCCCACGTCCTCGGCGTTCACGATCCCGGGCACGCAGTCGCAGCAGGCCGTGGATCTTCTGACCCGCAAGTTCCCGGCCTCCGGTGGCGCGAGCGCCCGCATCGTCGTGGCCGCTCCCCCCGGCCGACAGCTCACCGACCCGGCCTACCGCGACGCGGGCGCCCGATCGCTCGCGCTGATCGCGAAGGCGCCGCAGGTCATCCGGGTGACGCCGCTCGACGAGGCGACCGTGAGCCCGGACGGGCGCATCGCCTTCGTGAGCGTGCAGTACGCCGTACCGGTCGACAAGGTGACGCAGACCGCCAAGGACGCCCTGCAGGCCGCGACCGCTCCGGCCCGCGCGGCCGGCCTCGACGTCGAGTACTCCGGCGGGGTCATCTCGACCGTCAGCAAGGAAGGCAACAACGAGATCTACGGCCTCGCCATCGCCTTCCTCATCCTCATCGTCACGTTCGGGGCGTTGGTAGCGGCCGGGATGCCGCTGCTCACCGGGTTGTTCGGTGTCGGGGCCGGCCTGCTCGGCATCAAGGCCCTGTCCGGCGTGGTCGACCTCAACTCGAGCGCCCCCACCCTGGCGCTCATGCTCGGGCTGGCGGTCGGCATCGACTACACGCTGTTCATCCTGTCGCGCCACCGCCAACAGGTGCACGACGGCATGGGGGTCGACGAGTCCATCCGGCGGGCGACCGCCACCGCCGGCGGAGCCGTCGTCTTCGCCGGCCTGACCGTCGTGATCGCCCTGTCGGCGCTCTCCGTGGTCGGCATCCCGTTCCTGACCGTCATGGGACTGGCCGCCGCCGGCACCGTGGTCGGCGCGGTGCTCGTCGCGCTGACACTGCTGCCGGCACTGCTCGCCGTACTCGGGACCCGCATCGACAAGGGACGCATCGGGGTGCTCGCCCGGCGCCGCGAGGCCGCGGCCGGGCGGCCGAACGGCGGGGAACGCTGGTCGCGGATCGTCACCGCGCGGCCGTGGCTCACCGTCGCCCTGACCGTCGTGGCGGTCGGGGTCGTCGCCCTGCCGACGCTCCACCTCCAGCTCGGCCTGCCCGACGACGGCAGCAAGCCGAAGTCGACGACCGAGCGACGGGCCTACGACCTGATCAGCCAGGGCTTCGGCGTGGGCTTCAACGGGCCGCTGACGCTAGTGGTCGACGCACCGGGACGCACGGACACGGCAGCCCTGGTCACCAGCGCCATCCCCCAGCTGGCGAAGGCGCCGGACGTCGCCGTCGTCGGGAAGCCCACCGCCAATGCGGCCGGTGACGTCGCGATCCTCGCGGTCATCCCCCGGTCGGCGCCCGGCTCGGACCAGACCAAGCAGCTGGTGGCCACTCTGCGCACCGCCGCCGATTCGGTACGGCAGCAGACCGGCGTGACCGCGTACGTCGCGGGGCCCACCGCGTCGAACATCGACGTGAGCGACAAGCTGGCCTCCGCCTTGCCGACCTTCCTGGCCGTGATCGTCGGACTGGCCCTGCTGCTCCTGCTGCTGGTCTTCCGCTCGATCCTGGTGCCGATCAAAGCGGTGGTCGGCTTCCTGCTCTCGGTCGGGGCATCGTTCGGCGCGACCGTCTGGATCTTCCAGGAGGGCCATCTGGCGTCGCTGCTCGACGTCGAGACGCCGGGGCCGATCGTGGCCTTCCTCCCGGTCCTCGTCATCGGCATCCTCTTCGGGCTGGCGATGGACTACGAGGTCTTCCTGGTGTCACGGGTGCACGAGGACTACGCCCACCATCGCGACGCCGACGGCGCCATCCGCAGCGGGATGCGCTCCAGCGCCCGGGTGGTCACGGCCGCGGCGCTGATCATGTTCGCCGTCTTCGCCAGCTTCATCTTCGGCGACAACGCCGTCATCAAGTCGTTGGGGCTGGCGCTCTCCTTCGGCGTCCTCGTCGACGCTTTCGTGGTGCGCATGACCCTGGTGCCGGCCGTGCTCGCGCTGCTCGGGCCGACGGCCTGGAAGCTGCCCCGATGGCTCGCCCGTCTGCTGCCCGACCTCGACCTCGAAGGTGCGCGGCTCGCCGTCCCCGAGCCGCGGTCGGGCGAGGACCCGGTCGCCGGTCGGTCACCGCAGGACGTGACGGTCAGCCGGTAGTCGACACCGGGACGGCGCTGCCGGCGACCGTCTCGTCGGTCACGGCCGGCACCTGGCCGTGGGAGCGCATCGTCACCGCCAGGGCGGCGTCACGGACCCGTTCGCCGAGGACCGAGATCTCGGCGCCGGTCTTGGGCGCGGTGAAGCCCTGCAACGTGAGGGCGAGGACCACGTGACCGGTGGCGTCGAACACCGGGGCCGTGATCATCGAGACGTCGTACGCGGCGTCGTCGGACATGTCGGTGAGCTGGTAGCGACGCCTGCCGAGGTCCTCGACCAGCTCCTGCACCGCCCCCGCCAGACGCTCGTCGGACGGCGCGCGTGCCATGGCGTTCAGCGCGTGACCGAGTCGCTGCCGGGCGGCCGCCTGCAGCGCCACCGAATAGCCGCGTGCGCGCACGAGCGCGAGGACGTCCCGCAGCGCCGCCTCGTCGGGCCGGCCCGCCAGCCAGCGCTCCGCCCCGCCCCAGGCGGCGAAGACCGATCCGAGCGGCGGCTTGAACGGCACCCGCTGTCCCACGTGCACCGGGACCCCGCGCGCCGTCGGCTCACCGGCCCGGGCGAGGAAGGCGATGTGGTCACCGGCGGCGGCGGTCACGGCCACCTCGAACCCGGTGGCCCGGGCGAGGTCACGCGCCACGTCACGCGCGATGTCGACGACCGGCTGCGACTCGAGCGCCGCCGAGCCGAGCGCGATGACCGCCGGACCCAGCGTGTACGTGCGCAAACGGCTGTGTCGCACCAGGTAACCGGCGTCGACGAGCACGCCCATGAGGGCATGCGCGGAGGCGCCGTTGATACCCAGTCGCTGCGACAGATCGGAGAGCGTGAAACCCTCCGTCGGGTGGGCCGCCAGGTAATTGAGCACGGCAACGGTTCGACTGGCCGACAAAGCAGGGCGTGGCATACTGCTCCCAAGATTGCTAACGCATCTTCATCATTGCAAATCCAGCTCGTCAGCGGCAGCGCTAGGGTCCGAAAGCTCGGCTTCTCGCCGGCTCGGGCCGCCACGCCGCGATCGGGCCTCAGCACGAGTTCGGAGATTTCATGGCCGTGACCAGCGAAGTGACCGGGGCGACCCAGTCAGCGACAGCCCCGGCCGGACCGGTGGACTCCGCGTTCGTCCGGCGTGCCGTCGAGCTGGCCGATCTGAATGCCGTCCGCACGACGCTTTACCAGCACACCCACGACCCGGAGCTCAAGTCGCTCCCGGTGGCGATGAACCTGACCGACGAGCAGCGTCAGCTGCTGGTCGACAAGGCCGTCGCCTGGCTGGAGAAGAACGCGCAGCCCGGTGAGCTCGAGGAGCCGGAGGCCGGCGAGCTGCGTGAGCTGATGGTCTTCGCGACCGGCAACGACATGAACGACCTCGAGTTCGAGGCGCGGCGCGCCCTCCCCGCCTTCAAGGACTACCCGCTCTTCGCGCGGTGGGGCGAGAGCAAGCCCCAGATCCCGGAGGGCTACCAGGTCGTCGTCATCGGCAGCGGCTTCAGCGGTATCGCGGCCGGCGTGCAGATGGAGCTGCTCGGGATCCCGTACGTGATCCTGGAGAAGGAGCACGAGCCCGGCGGCACCTGGAGCATCAACCGCTACCCCGACGTCCGCGTCGACACCATCTCGATCACGTACGAGTTCAACTTCGAGAAGGAACACCGCTGGAGCGAGTACTTCGGCCGTGGGCCCGAGGTGCGTGACTACCTGGCGAAGGTCGCCAAGAAGCACGGCCCGTACGAGCACATGCGCTTCGGTCACAAGGTCACGAAGGCGACCTTCCAGGAGGACAGCGACACCTGGCGCCTCGAGGTCGACACCCCGGACGGCCCCCAGGTCTTCGAGGCCAACGTCGTCATCAACGCCGTGGGCACGTTCACCAACGCCCGCATCCCGGACTTCGAGGGCAAGGAGAACTTCCGCGGTCAGCTCGTACACCCCAACCGCTGGCCCGCCGACCTCGATCTGACCGGCAAGAAGGTTGCCGTGATCGGCAACGGCTCCACCGGCGTACAGCTGCTGTCCTCGATCGCCCAGGTCGCCGAGTCGGTCGCCGTCTTCCAGCGCACCCCGCAGTGGATCAGCCCCCGTGACAAGTACGGCGCGCCCGTCGAGCCCGAGGTCGCCTGGCTGGTCGACAACTTCCCGGGTTACTGGAACTGGTGGCGCTACATGGCCGTCGCCTCGCTCTTCGGCACCCACCAGTTCATCGAGCTGGACGAGGAGTGGAAGAAGCAGGGCGGCAAGGTCAACCCGATGAACGACAAGCTGCGGGCCGACCTCACCGCCTACATCAAGGCGCAGGTCAACAACGACCCGGAGCTGATCGAGAAGCTGACCCCGGATTACGCGCCGTTCTCCCGGCGTCCGGTCGTCGACAACGGTTGGTACAAGGCGCTGACCCGTGACAACACGGAGCTCGTCACCGACTCGATCGTCCGGCTCACCGAGACCGGGGTCGAGACCGCCGACGGCCAGGTGCGCGAGGTCGACGTCATCGTCACCGCCGTGGGCTTCGACATCGCCCAGTACCTGTTCCCGATCGACTACAAGGGCAAGAACGGTGTCGGCATCTTCGACTACTGGTCGAAGGACGGGGCCCGCGCCTACCTGTCGATGATGGTGCCCGAGTTCCCCAACATGTTCATGCTCTACGGCCCCAACTCGCAGCCCCTGTCCGGCGGCACCACGCTTCCGATCTGGTACGTGGTCTGGTCGGCCTACGCAGCGCAGACCATGATCCGCATGCTCGAAGAGGGCAAGTCCCGGGTCGAGGTGAAGACCGAGGCGTACGAGCGGTACAACAAGGCACTCGATGTCGAGGCCTCCTCGCTGCTGCTCCTTCAGGACGAGGGCGCTCCGGACAAGAACTACTACGTCAACGACTTCGGTCGGCTGCAGATGAATGCGCCCTGGTACGGGCCGGAGTTCCACCGGATGTGCACCAACATCGAGTGGGACGACCTCGAGATCAGCTGAACCGGCTTCTCCCCCGACCAACCCGGTGGCCTGCGACGGTGCAGGCCGGCAGAAAGGCAACACCCTCATGACTGACACGTTCGGCCTGCAAGACAAGCCGGTCCTGGTCGTGGGCGGCGGCTCCGGCATCGGCCAGGCCACCGCACAGCTGCTGACCGAGGTGGGCGCCCGCGTGGCGGTCGCCGACGTCGACCCCGACCGCGCGAAGTCGGTCGCCGCGGAGCTCGGCGGCCACGCCGTCTCCGGTGACGTCACCACCCAGGAAGGCGCCAAGCACGTCGTCGATGAGGCGCACCGCCTGCTCGGCGGCCTGTACGGCGTCGCGAACATCGTCGGTCTCGCCGGTTGGAAGGACCTGCTCAGTCTCGACCTCGACGACTGGGAGGCCGATATGCGGATCAACCTGACCCAGCAGCTCATGGTCGCCAAGGCCGCGGCGCCGCACATGATCGACGGTGGAGGCGGTGCCTTCGCCTTCGTCACCTCGGTGAGCGGCATGTACGGCGCCCCGATGCACGCCGCGTACGGGGCGGCCAAGGCCGGCGCGATGTCACTCGCCCGCTCGATCGCCAACGAGTGGGCGCGCTACGGCATCCGTGCCAACTGCGTGGCGCCCGACATCATCGGCACGCCGCGCGTCGTCGCCGGCTTCAAGGCTCAGGGCGTCACCGACATGGACGCCATCGCCGCCAACGAGGGCGTCCCGCTCGCCCGCTGGGGCAAGCCCACCGAGATCGCCGGTCCGCTCGTCTTCCTGCTCTCCGGCCTGTCGAGCTTCATGACCGGCCAGACGCTGGTGGTCGACGGCGGCACCCAGGCGCTCTTCCCGCACCGCAGCAATTCCTTCGACCCCAAGTAAGGGTTCGCGCCCGTCGCGGGCCGCACTCGAAGCGGCCCGCGACGCGCTCCTTCCCGACGTCCTCGGCCCCGCGCCCGGCGAGGCGCGTACGGGTCGGCTCGACGTGCTTTTCTGCGGGATCAACCCCGGGCTCTACACGGCCTGGGCCGGGCACCACTTCGCCCGGCCCGGCAACCGGTTCTGGCCGACGCTCCACGGAGCCGGCTTCACACCCCGGCTGTTCTCGCCGGGCGAGCAGGATCTGCTGCCGGCGCTGGGCATCGGCATCACCAACCTCGTGCCGCGGGCGACGGCCCGGGCCGACGAGCTCTCACCCGAGGAGCTCGCTGCCGGCGGCCTCCGGCTCCGCGAAACCGTAGCGGTCCACGAGCCGCGGGTGCTGGCCGTGCTCGGCGTCAGCGCGTACCGGATCGCCTTCGCCGACAAGAAGGCTGCCGTCGGACCTCAGGCGCAGCTGCTCGGCAGCACCGCCGTGTGGCTGCTGCCGAATCCGAGCGGCCTCAACGCGCACTACCAGCTCGCAGCCCTCATCGAGCACTTCACCCGGCTGCGCGAATGGCTCGACGCAACACCACGCGGGTAGCGTCCGACGGGACCCGACCGAGCGGCATCTCCGGAGGAAACCCGTGACCGACCCCGCCCCGCTCTCGCTGCTGGAGTACGTCAGCCGTCAGTTCGGCGACGACCGCGAGCAGCGTTTCGACTTCCTGACCACCTCCGGTGAGCGGGTGAGCGGCGTCTTCGCGGCATGGCCGGAGCCGGGCGACGAGATCATCGTCGTCAACTCCAACCAGGACCGGCTGCACGTGATCGTCGTGCGCTACCTGGTCTACATCGCCGAGCACAAAGCGACGGAGGCCCGCGAGGTCATCTCGAGCATCGGCGAGAAGGTTCGCGACGCGGGCGGGCGCATCAGCAGTCGCTGACTGCCGCTCACGCGGCGGGTTGCGCCACCACCGCCACCCCGATCCGCCCGCCGTCGACGTCGAGCACCGTGCCGTGGACGAACGCGGCTTCGTCGCTCGCGAGGTACACGGCCGCGTCGGCGATGGCCTCCGGACGGCCGACCACGCCGGCCGGTGTGCCGACCATCATCACCTCGGCCGGGTCTGTGCCCGGGTCGAACTGACCGGCCGTCCTCACCACTCCTGGTGAGATGGCGTTCACCCGGACCCCGGACGGGCCGAACTCCGCCGACCACGCGCGGGTGAGAGTCTCGAGCGCACCCTTCGTGCTCGCATAGAGCGCCCCGACGGGCAGCCCGAGTCGCGCCACCCACGAGCCGAGGTTGAGCACGACGCCCGCTCCCCGCGCGGCCATGGCGGGAGCGATCTCCGCGGTGAGGAAGAACGGCGCCTTGACGTTGACCGCGTAGACCCGGTCGAAGGTCGCTCCGTCGACGGACTCCGTGCTGCCACCCGGGAAGATGCCGGCGTTGTTGACCAGAATGTCGAGACGCCCCCCGACGAGGGCGGTCGCCTCGGCAGCCAGCGCCCGCGACCGCTCGGGACTGCCGTCCAGATCGGCCGGCACGAAGTCCGCCCGGCCGCCGGCGACACGAATCGCCCGGACAACCTCGTGTCCGCGCTCGTGATCGCGGCCGGACACGATGACATGGGCGCCCTCCGCCCCGAAAGCGACCGCAATGCCGCGGCCGATGTTGCTCGTCGATCCCGTGATCAAAGCCGTCTTCCCGGCCAATCGTGACGTCACAACGGTTCCGTTCGTCGAAGGAATGGACTGAACGGTTCAGAAACCTAGCAGGGACTGGACTGATCGGTCCAATGTCGTACGATCGCCGGGTGACCACGACCACGCTCACTTCCAAGGGCGCGGCCACGAGGGCCCGGATCGTCGAGGCGACCGCCGACATGCTGCTCGCCCACGGCATCGGCGCCACCAGTCTCGACGACATCCGCGCCGAGACGAAGGTCAGCAAGAGCCAGCTCTTCCACTACTTCCCGGAAGGCAAGCGCGACCTGATCGCCGCGGTCGCCGCCTTCCAGGGCGAGCGGGTCCTGCAAGCTCAGCGACCGCATCTGGACGAGCTCGACACCTGGGCCAGCTGGGGTCGGTGGCGGAACGCGGTGGTGGCGCACTATGCATCCCAGCAGCACTGGGGTTGTCCGATCGGCTCGCTGGCCAGTCAGCTGCTCGGCAATGATCCCGAGCGTGCCGCGCAGGTCGGTGAGACGCTGGACCGCTGGCGAGGCTGCCTAAGCGCCGGCCTCGAAAGGATGCGCGCCACGGGCCGGTTGCGCACTGATGCAGACCCGGAGCGGCTCGGGCTCGCCGTCTTCGCGGCACTGCAGGGCGGCCTGCTGCTCACCGCCACGATGCAGTCCGTCGCGCCCTTGGAGGCCGCGCTCGACCAGGCCATTCGGGGCCTGCACACCTGGTCACCCACGCAGCGCTGACGGCCGCGCCTAACAAGAGCGTTACTCGAGTGGCCCGGTCCAGGGCGTCGGCTCCTCGCCGTTGATCTGGCGCAGGAATTCCCCGATGACCCAGTCGCCGAATTCGACCAGCTCGGCCGGGCGGGCCAGGGTCAGCAGCTCGTCGGCACGGCAGAACTCGTCGACCTGGCGGATCACGTCCTGCCATGCCCGCGCGACGGGCTCCGTCTCCGGCATCGTCCGGAATTCGACGTCGACGGTGGCCTGACCCAGCGACAGCGCCTTGCTGCGCTCCCGGTCGGGCTCGGAGACCTCGGTGGCGTAGACGGTGCTCAGCTGCTCGGCGAGCTGGAGCAGCTGCTTCGGTGCCCGGTGCGTCGCCGGCGCGGCCGTGGGCTCGGACTCGCCCTCGGACGCGAAGGCGATGAGCTTGAACTCGCGGAGCCAGTCGGCCACGTGCTCGTCGGCGCGCAGGCCGAGCCGGGTCGGATAGCCGATCAGGCGCACGCGCAATCCGTTGTACTGGCGTTCGCTCTGCGTGCTCACGTCAGGCCGTCCAGCCAGTCGACGTCGGTGAACGCGGCCTCGAGGTCCTCGTCGGCGCGCACCGCGCTGGCCCGGGTGATCCGCACCCAGATCGTCTTGCCCTCGTGCTCGGCACGTAGGCCGTAATCACTGGAAAGGCTGTGCACGAGGCGCATCCCCCGGCCGGTCGCCGCCACCTGGCTGAACCCGCGCAGATGCGGGGCCACCGGACTGCGGTCACTGACCTCGACGAGCACCTCGTCGACACCGATCGTCGCCTCGACGGTGACGTCTCCCCCGACGTGCACCACGACATTGCCCACGAGCTCGGAAAGGACGAGCTCCACGGCGTCGAGCAGATCACCCTGGCCGCCGGCGAGGACATGCTCCCGCACGGCGCGGCGCGCCGCAGGAACGGCCGTCGGCTGGGCAGGCCACGAGTTGCGCATGACCGCAACGCTCACGTGACAGGCCTTCCTTCGGCGGGCGGGACCCACCTCAGCAAGTGGACCGGAAGCCCAATTCTGCTCAGATCGGCGGACACGGTGTCAACTGTGACATACGTCCTGAGGCCGGGGGGAGGCGCCTTCCAACGGGACGGCCGAGCCCCCGGACGGCCGTCACACATCGCTGTCAGCTGCACAAAGGTGTGCCTCGGCAGGAATCCCCCTAAGCAGGAATTCAGAGCGCGTGATTCACCTACTTGAGTGACGCGTCCGTCGGCCGAATGGATGACGATCGAACGGTCGAGACGTGCGGTGCGCGCTGTGCGCCAGGCGTTCATCCCCTGCTCACCCCCCGCCGAGCACCTGCCGCAGAGGAGCACCTGTGAACATCCACAGCCGCACGCCCACGACCGCCCGCACCGCCGCCCGTACCGCTGTCCGTACCGCTGTCCGGGTCGACGGCGTTCTCCTCGGGATCGACGGGGTGCTGCTCGGCCTGCGCTGACCGCGCCGGGCACCGCCGCGGGGCAACATGGCCCGATGGGACGTCGGCGCGCCATCGGTGCGCGCGGGCGTCAGCAGCTCGCGGGTGTACTCCTGACCGCTCTCCTCTGCGCGGTCGGATTCGTCCTGCTGACCGTGTACGCGGGCACCCGCTCCACGCCCCCGACGGTCGATCTGGACGTGCAGGCCGCGTTCCTCGATCACCGCAGCGGTGCGCTCACCACGCTCGCCCGTACGTTCACCGTCCTCGGCAGCTCGCCGGAGCTCTACGCGGGTCTGCTGGCGGGCGTCCTGGTGACCCGGCTGCGCGCGAGCCGCACCTGGTCACGGCTGGCCGTGTGCTGCCTGCTGTGGTTCGGCGCCGGCCAGCTGCTGCGGACGGCCGTCAACCAGGTGATCGACCGGCCCCGGCCCGCGCGCGAGCTGCGTCTCACCGGGGCCGCCGGCGACGCGTTCCCGTCGGGGCACAGCACGTCCGCGACCATGGCGTACGGGCTGATGGTGGTGCTCGTCGCGGCGTACGCCCACCACCGCCGCACCGTGCTGTGGACGGGGAGCCTCGCGACGGTCCTCGCCGTCGGGGTCGGCCTGTCGCGGATCTACCTCGGCGTGCACTGGCCGACGGACGTCGCCGCCGGGTGGCTGCTCGGCGTCTTCTGGCTCTGCACCGGCGCCGCCGTACTGATCGCGCGGTCCGTGTGGCGGCCGCCGGTCGATGCTTCCCCGCAGCTGTCGGGCTAGCTGTCCCAGAGCTCGCGCTCGGCACCGCGCAACGCCCGCACCGGAGCGCTCGTCACGTCGAACACCATCTGCTCGCGGGACTGCGGCGTGTACGGCGCCCACCCGGGATCGCCCGAGGCGGCGAAACGTACCCATGCCCCGTGCACGGCGTCGGCGACGGCCTGCGGGGCCTCCCCCGCCTCGAACGGGTTCTGGCCGAGGTTGTCGAAGATGAAGCCGAGGTCGATGGCGTGCGCCGCGGCGACGCCCGGGATCGGCGACGGCCAGGCGAACTCGTACACGAAGGTCGATGCAGCGCCGCTGCGGTCACGCGCCTCGGCGATCCGCACCGCCGGGATGCGGAAGAGCACATCCGTCATGGCGGCGGCCATCACGCCGGCAGGTGAGCCGACGCGCTTGTCGTAGACCTCGTACGCCTCCGGTGCGGCCCCGAACGCGGCGAGATAGCCGCGGGCCGCTTCCTCCGGCACCTCGCGCGAAGCGATCATCGCGTACATCTCGTCGGCGGTGGAGCCGATGAGCAGCTCGACGCCGCCGCCCTGACCGGCCAGCACGAGGTCGTACGCCCGCCCGGTGAGGAACTCCCCGTCGGCGATCGTGGTGAACGGCATCCCGGTCGAGACGGTCGAGACCCCCCAGACCGCCGGGTCGGGGTTGCCCGCCATGTCGAGGAACGCCTGCTTGGCGGCGTTGGCGACGTCCTGCGGGTCGACGGCGGCGAAACCCGCCGCGGTGGGCTCGACGCCCAGCGTCTTCGCCACCTGCCCGGCGACCATTGCGGCGTCGGGGGCGGTGAGCGTGCCGATGAGCGCGGCGCTCGAGATGATCGCCCGCTGGAACGTGCCCGGATCGCGGGCGAGCAGCGCGATGGCGCAACCGGCGCCCGCGCTCTCGCCGAAGATCGTCACGTTGGACGGGTCGCCGCCGAAGGAGGCGATGTTGTCGCGGACCCACTCGAGCGCGAGCAGGATGTCGCGCAGGCCGAGGTTGGCCGGGGCGTCCGGCAGCATGCCGAAGCCCTCGATGCCCATCCGGTAGTTCATGGCCACGAAGACCGCACCGTCACGGGCGAAGTGCGTGCCGTCGTACAGCGGCATGCGGTTGCTGCCCATGAGGAAGGCGCCGCCGTGGATCCAGACCATGACCGGCAGCTTTTCGGCGGCGGGGTCCGGTGTGAGGACGTTGAGGTTGAGGCAGTCGGCGCCCGGGTCGGTCGGGTCCTCGAGGTAGTCCAGCGGGCTGTTGGAGTGCTCCGCGTCGGGCTTCGGCGCGGTCGGCCCGTACACGGTGGCGTCACGCACGCCGTCCCAGGCGTCGGCCGGGTGCGGCAGCTGGAAGCGCAGCTCGCCGAACGGCGGCTTCGCGTAAGGGATGCCGAGGAAGCGGCCGATCCCGTCGGCGCCGCCGACGCCCCGGACCTGGCCGGCCGCCGTGGTGACGGTGAGGTCGGACATCGGCGCTAGTCCTGCGCCAGGTCGACCAGGGTGCGCAGGGTCGTCGGATCCTTGGTGCCCACGAGCAGGGTGGTGACCGGGCTCTTGCGCCACTCCTCGAGCCGCTCCTTGATGCGCCCGACCGGGCCCACCAGGGAGATCTCGTCGGCGAAGGCGTCGGGGACGGCCGCGATGGCCTCGTCCCGCTTGCCCTCGAAGAAGAGCTCCTGCACCCGCAGGGCCTCCTCCTCGAAGCCCATCCGCTGCATGAGCTTGGTGTGGTAGTTCTGCCCCTTGGCGCCCATGCCGCCGATGTAGAAGCCGAGCCCCGCCTTGACCGGCCACAGCCCGGCCTTGACGTCGTCGGTGATGTTCACGTTGACGAGCGAGGCGATCTCGAAGCCGGGCTTGGCCGGGGCCAGCTGGTCGGCGTAGACCTCCGGGCGGAACGGCGAGTAGTACAGCGGCAGCCAGCCGTCAGCGATCTCGGCGGTCTGCGTGACGTTCTTCGGGCCTTCGGCGCCGAGGAAGATCGGCAGGTCGGCGCGCAACGGGTGGGTCATGATCGACAGCGGCTTGCCGAGGCCGACACTGCCCGGGCCGTCGTAGGGCAGCCGGTAGAAGTCGCCCTCGAACTCGAGCTTGCCCTCACGCGCGAAGATCCGCCGCATGATCTCGACGAATTCGCGGGTGCGGGCGAGCGGCTTCGAGCCGGGCTGGCCGTACCAGCCCTCGACGACCTGCGGGCCGGAGGCGCCGAGGCCGAGGATGAACCGACCGCCGGAGAGGTGATCGACCGTGACCGCGGCCATGGCCGTGGCCGTGGGGGTGCGGGCGGCCATCTGCACGATGCCGGTACCGATCTTGACGCGCTTGGTGTGCGCGGCCACCCAGGCCGCGTACGTGAACGCGTCGTTGCCCCACGATTCGGCGACCCACACCGAGTCGAGACCAAGGTCGTCGACCACGGCCAACGTGTCCTGCAGGTCAGCGGGTGGGGTGCGGCTCCAGTAGCCGAGCGTCATGCCGATCTTCACGTTGCCGATCCTGACACACCGCGCAGCGGGCGCGCGCCCCGACCTCGCGCCCGGCCCGCGACGACCCCCCGTCACCGGACGGCGGCGCCGACCTCGCCGGGCAGTCGGGCGAGGGCCGCCCGCATGGTGGCGGTGAGGACGGCCACGCCCTGGGTGTTCGGGTGGATGTGGTCGCCGATGTCGTACGCGGGCCGCAGGCGGGCCTTGCCCGGGTCGCCGAGGGCCCGATCGAGATCCGCGACGACCGGGTAGCGGCGCAGCCCGGCGTTGAGAAGCTGCCGCTGCTTCTCCGCGGCCACCGGCATCCGGTCGGCCCGCGGGGGCACCGTGGCGACGACGAACTCGGCGCCGGAGGCACGCACCGTGCGGGCCACCACCGCCACGGCGTCCAGCACCGTGCGCGCGCTGACGCCGGCGCGGATGTCGTTGCTGCCCATCTCGAGCACCACCGCACCGATGCCGGCGGGCGCCAGGACGTCGGTACGCAGGCGCGGCGGCTCCGTCCCGGCGGGCGCATGCCGGGTGAGCAGGTCGCCGGCCACCCCGTAGTTGAGGACGACGATCCGTTCCCCGGTGTCGGTCTGCAGGTGGTCGGTCCAGCGGGCGCCCGTGTCGAAGGGCAGGTAGACGCCGTCGGTCAGGGAGTCGCCGTAGACCGCAACAGTGGGCACCGGGGTACGTGTCAGCACCTGCACCTGATCCAGCCAGCGGTCCTCGTTGCGGTCGGTGAAGGCGTCGCCGCCGGCCGTCGTGCTGAGATCGCCGGTGCGCGGGCCAGTACAGGCCCCGATCTGCGAGGTCCAGTAGTGCCACGGCGCCGACGTCCCCGAGCGGATCGCGATGCTGATCGCCAGGTCGTCGCCGGTACGCACGTCGAGCCCCACCGGGTCGGTGAGCACGGTCGCGCCCGCCGTCAGCACGGTGTCGGCCTTACCGGCCACCGTCACCTCCCGCAGGCTCGCCGGATCGACGTCGAGGGCGTGCGTACGCACGCCGACCGTGATGCGGGAGAAGGAGACCGGGCCCGTTGCCGGATAATTGACCAGACGCAGGCGCACCTGTGTCCCGCCCTGACCCGCCCGGGCGATGAACCGGCAGGTGCGGTCGGTGCCGTCGAGGTCACCGGCATGCGCCAGGCTGAGCGCCCAGGCCGGACGCCACCGCCCGGTCGCGGCGGCCGGGATCGCCTGCCGTGACTTCTGCCCGACGGAGCTCCAGAACGCCCATCCCCCGGCCGCGACGAGCAGGCAGAGCACGACGGCGAAGGCGACCGTACGGCGACGGCGGGGCGGGCGGCGGTGCGCCGGCGACACGGCTTCAGCCCGTACGGGATCGGAGAAGGACGGGGTCCGTCAGGTCAGACCTGCGCCGGCCGCAGCAGCTGGGCGAGCGGCACGGGGTGCCCCAACAGGTAGCCCTGGCCGAGGTCGCAGCCGTACTCCCGCAGCCGCTGCGCCTGGGCGACGGTCTCGACGCCCTCGGCCACGACGCGGACCCCGAGCCCGGACGCCAGATGCACCGTCGATCGCACGATCGCAGCATCACCCGGATTCGTGGCAATTCCTTGCACGAAGCGCCGATCGACCTTGATCTCGTTCACCGCGAAGCGCTGCAGGAAGGCGAGGGAGGAGAAGCCGGTGCCGAAGTCGTCGACGGACAGCTGCACCCCACGGGCGCGCAGGCCGGTGAGCACCTGCTCGACGACCTCGAGCTCGCTGACGATCACCGTCTCGGTGATCTCGAGGATCAGACGGTGCGGCTCGAGGTGGTAGCGGTCCAGCACCTCCATCACGTCGTCGATCAGCCGGGCGTCCATCAGGTTGCGCGCGGAGAGGTTGACCGCCATGGTCGGCGGCTCGATCGGGTCCTGCAGGGCGAGCTGGCCGGCGGCCTGGCACGCCATGTCGAGCACGCGCAGCGTGAAGTCGCGGACCAGCGGCGACTGCTCGACCACCGGCACGATGTGGGTCGGCCAGAGCAGCCCGCGCCGCGGGTGCTGCCAGCGCACCAGCGCCTCGTATCCCACGATGCGGCCGGTGCCGAGGGTCACCTTCGGCTGGTAGTACAGCATCAGCTTGGCCTCGTCGACGGCGCTCTGCAGCTCGGTGAGCACGACCAGCCGGTCGGCGCTGCCCCGGTCGCGTTCGCCCCGATACCGCGAGGTCGAGCCGGGACGCACCTTGGCCTCGTACATGGCGTTGTCGGCGTTGCGCAGCAGGCCTTCGACGTGATCGGCGTCGACCGGGCACACCGCGACGCCGACGCTGCCGCCGACGGAGACGCGCAGCCCCTCGAGCAGGAACGGCTCGGCCAGGGCGCCCACGAGTGACTCGGCGACGGTCTCGGCGTCAGCGGCCGCCTCGATGCCGGTGAGCAGGATGCCGAACTCGTCACCGCCGAGCCGGGCCACCAGGTCCTCGCGGCGCACCTGATCGGTGAGGCGGCTCGCGACCTGCTGCAGAAGGGTGTCGCCGGCGGCGTGGCCCAGGGTGTCGTTGACCTGCTTGAAACGGTCGAGGTCGAGGAGCAGGAGCGCGACGAACTCGCCCTCCTTGCGGTCCGCCAGCGCCGTCGCGCACTCGCGCAGCAGCAGGGTGCGGTTGGCCAGGCCGGTGAGCCCGTCGTGCGTCGCCTCGTGGATGCGGCGGTGCAGCAGCCGGGCGGTCATGACGTGTCCGCTGACCGCGTCCGCAAAGGCCCTGAGGATGTGGGTCTCGCGCTCGCCGAACGACCGGCCGGCCGGGAGCGTCAGCTGCAGCTGCCCCAGCTGCTCGCCCTCGCTGACGGTGAGCTCCGCCCAGGGCCCGGGCGCGGGGTCGGGCGGGCTGCTGACGATCGGTCGGGCGGACTCGCCCAACGCGCGGTGCCAGCCCATCCAGGCCTCAGCCGCGAGGTCACCTTCGAGCACCCCGTTGAAGCTCGGGACGGGCTCCCCGCGCAGCCACAGTGTCGCGCCACTGCAGCTGAACATGCGCTCGGCCCAGGCCAGCGCGGCGCGCACGACCTGCTCCTCGTCGCCGGTGAGATCGCTCTTCGCCTCGTCGAGCTTCTGCCACGCATCGCGGTCCTGCTGCACGCGCTGGTAGCTCGTGTAGATGACGTGCAGCGCCACGATGACCGGGGGCAGCACGATGAGACTGCGCGGGCTCCACCACGCGAGCCACACCACGGCAGCGGCGAAGACGACATTTCCGAGAGTG
Source organism: Frankiaceae bacterium (assembly GCA_965199805.1). Taxonomy (GTDB): domain Bacteria; phylum Actinomycetota; class Actinomycetes; order Frankiales; family Frankiaceae; genus DATAZK01. Next base: position 1,233,242 of record CBDATO010000003.1, read on the forward strand.
GTCAGCAGCCGGATGCCGTTGTCACGTGACGCCGCCTCGCGCCAGGATCCGCCCGTGGACGCCGCGATCACGGCGGACACCGCGAGGGCCGTGAACAGGGAGAACGCGAGGCCGCCCACCACGAGCCACGCGAGATGCTGCGGCTCGGCGAGCCGCTCCAGACTTCCGGCCCACGGGACGACGAGGGCCACGATGGCGCTGGCCACCGTGAAGTCGGCGACGTTGAAGGCCGCCTTGATCAGCGGCTTGCGGACGACGAGATGCGCCAGCACCTGGCCGGCGAAGCTCGCCATGACGAGCCACGGGGCGTGCACGAGCCCGCAACCCACCAGGACGGCGGCTTCGCCCCAGCCGATCGAGAGCCGCTCACCGGCGTGCCACAGCGGCAACCGGATGAGCTCGCTCATCGCGACCAGGACGATGACGATCGCGAAGCGCCAGAACTCGGGTGTGGCGCCCCGATCGAGGATGGCCAGGGCCAGGACGATCAGCCCCAGCACGACGATGGTGCCCACGACCAGGCTCGTGCGTCGCCGCACGTCAGATCGGGACATCATGCTCACCGCGGCTGCATCCTGACCTAGTCGACCACCTGTGGGTTTGCTCGACTCATTGCAGCACAGGACGCGGCGCCTTACAGGCGAGCGCGGAACAAAGATGAAGCCAGCTGCAGATGCGGCGGCGATGCCGCTCTCGCAGGCTGCTTCGGGCCGGTCGATGTGCCGGCCGGGTGGGCTCAGCCCCAGGACGTGTGACGCATGTCAGCTTCCTTTCCAGTCATTGCAGACGCGGACGGGAGCACGAGCGCGGTGACGCGGACGAACGCGGCACCACTGCGGCGAGCCACTGACCGTCATGCCGGTCGCAACCGGGACGGCACAGCTCTCACCGCGCAGTGATCGAGCGGCTTCCTGCGGATGTCATTCCTGGCGACGCACTCAGGCGGGCGTCGCACCGGTATGCCGATCGGGCCAGGCACGGGATCGCCGGCCGGTGCCGATCGCCGAGGTCACTCCCAGGACCAGTGGCTCACGAGGACTCCCAACGATTCGAGACGGGCTGACTACTCGCTGTAATCGACATGCCCTCTCCGGTGATTCAACTCTCAGTTCACAAAATACGCAAGTACTATCACTGTGCGTTACTACTGCAGGTGAGACGGGCCATACCGATCAGTTGTGACCTGCAGACCCCTGAACCCAGTTTCCAGATTGATTACTCTGTGTAGTCACCGGGCGTGACGGCGGGTCTTCACGGCCGGCTGCGCCGCCCGACCGGCGCCCGACGCCTGCCGTCGGCAAGGCGACTCAATGCGGTGCGGCCGGGCCGGCCTGCGGCACGCTGACCGAGCGAACGGGAGGCACGGCCGGTCCCACGGCTGACGAGCAGCCCGTTCGGACCGATAGGCGTCCGTCCCGCGCGTCAGACCCGACTCATCGAGGGGAACCCCACAGGCCATGTCAGAGAACCCGCCCGCGAGCGGACCGTACGGACCCCCGCCCGGCTCCGGTCAGCCGTACGGGCAGCCCGCACCTCAGCAAGGTGGGTATCCCGGCCAGCCGGCCTACGGCACTCCTTACGGTCCGCCCGGCGGCTTCAACAACGCCCCGGCACCGTCCAAGAGGTGGTACCAGCGCTGGTGGGTCTGGCTGATCATCGTGATCGTCATTGCTGGCATTGCGGTATTCGTGTTCGGCCGAAACCACGTCTCGAAGTACCAGCTGCAGGACAAAATCAAGGACGCCTTCCAAGACCAGGGCAAGACGGTCTCTGATGTGAAGTGCCCGAACAACGTCAACACCGACAGGGGCTCGACGACGACCTGCACCGCCGTCTTCCAGGGCCAGACCCTCACCTTGAACATCCGGTTCGACGAGGACCGGCATTTCATCGTCACCACAGCGAACTGACGTTCAGCACCTTCGGCGCCGCCGAGCCGGGTCCCCGTAGGCCCCGGCTCGGCGGCGCTGCTGCGTAACCGGTTGGATGGGTAGATGAAGATTGACGTCCAGCTCCCGTCCGACCGCACCTCCCCGCTCGGTAACGCCGCCGTCCGCGCCCGCGAGCTCGCTGCGGTCGGGGTGGACGGCCTGTTCACGTTCGAGGGGCAGCACGACGTCTTCTTCCCGCTGGTGATGGCCTGCTCACAGGGGGCGCCGGCGGTCGACCTGATGACCAACGTGGCCATCGCCTTCCCGCGCAGCCCGATGCACCTCGCCAACTCCGCCTACGACCTGCAGGTGGTCTCGGGCGGGCGCTTCCGGCTCGGTCTCGGCTCGCAGATCAAGCCGGCCATCGAGAAGCGGTACGGCAGCGTCTGGGGCAAGCCGGTGGCGCACATGCGTGAGGTCGTGCTGGCGACGAAGGCCATCTTCGACTGCTGGGAGGGGCTGGCCCCGCTGCAGTTCCGCGGCGAGTACACGACCCACACCCTGATGACCCCGAACTTCAACCCGGGACCCAACCCGTTCGGCCCGCCGAAGATCCTCGTGGGCGCCCTGGGCCCCAAGATGACCGAGATGACGGCCGAGGTGGCCGACGGCATCCTCGTCATGCCGTTCAACAGCGCCCGCCACTTCAACGAGCGCACCCTGCCCGCGATCGACCGCGGCCTCGCGACGGCCGGCCGTACCCGTGACGACCTCGAGATCATCTGCGAGGCGATCATGGCGATCGGCGAGACCGAGGAGGAGCTCGAGGCGGCGACCCGCGGGGTCAAGGGCCTGCTCTCCTTCTACAGCACCACCCCGTCCTACCGGCCGGTGCTCGACGTCGAGGGCTGGGGCGACCTGCAGCCGGAGCTCAACGCGATGTCCAAGCGCGGCGAGTGGGCGCAGATGCCCGCACTGATCAGCGACGAGATGGTCGAGACCATCGGCGTACGCGGCACGCCCGCTGAGGCGGCTAAGAAGCTCGTGGAGCGCTTCGGCAAGGACGCCGAGCGGGTCTGCCTGTATTTCCCCGGCTACCCGATTCGTGACGAGACTCTCGCCCACCTGGTATCGGAGATCCGGGCGGTCAGCAGCTAGTCTCCGTCAAGCGGAACCACTGTTCCGCTTGACTGTGGAGGCCACCATCCCGATCGTGCGGGCCACGCGCCTGTCGTACCGGCTGATCTTCCTGACGCTGATCAGCGGCATCGCGGCGTACTCGTTGCTGCAATCGCTGATCAGCCCGGCGCTGCCGACCATCCAACGCGAGCTCCACGCGTCGCAGGGGGCGGTGACCTGGCTCATCACCGCCTACCTGCTGTCGGCGTCGGTGTGCACGCCGATCCTCGGCCGCATCGGTGACGTGTTCGGCAAGGAGCGGATGCTCGTCGTCACGCTCTGCGCGCTGGCGTTCGGCACGGCCATGGCGGCGGTCTCGCACAACATCACGCTGCTGATCGTCGCCCGGCTCATCCAGGGCGCCGGTGGCGGCGTGCTGCCGCTGTCGTTCGGGATCATGCGCGACGAGTTCCCGCGCGAGAAGGTGGCGGGCGCCATCGGGTTGTCCGCGGCGATCCTGGCCGTCGGCGGCGGCCTCGGCCTCACGATCGCCGGGCCGATCATCGCCCACCTGGACTACCACTGGCTGTTCATCTTCCCGCTCTTCATCCTGATCCCGGCGATCATCACGACGCACCTTTTCGTCCCGCGCTCGCGGGTGACGACCGCCGGCGGGGTGAGCATCCGCGGCGCGGTCCTGCTCTCCACCTGGCTGGTCGCCCTCCTGCTGGCCATCAGCCAGGGCGGCAGCTGGGGCTGGACCTCCGGTCGGGTCCTCGGACTGCTGGCGATCGCCGTCGCGGTCGGGGTGACGTGGGTGCGGGTCGAGTCGCAGGCCAAGGCGCCGTTGATCGACATGCAGATGATGCGCCAGCCCGCGGTGTGGACCACCAACCTCACGGCGTTCCTGCTCGGGGTGGCCATGTACTCGGTCGGCGCCTTCCTGCCGAGCTTCATGCAGACGGCGCCGTCGTCGGGATACGGCTACGGCGCCAGCGTGCAGGTGGTCGGCCTGCTGATGCTGCCGTCCAGCATCACGATGTTCGTCGTCGGGCTCGCCATGGGCCGCCTGACCACCCGCTTCGGCTCGAAGCTGCCGCTGATGGCCGGCTGCGGCATCGCGGCCCTCGCCTTCGTCCTGATGGCGACCGTGAACGGCTCGATCTGGCAGATGTGCGTCGAGACCGGGCTGATGGGCCTCGGGATCGGCACCGGCTTCTCGGCCCTGTCGACGCTCGTCGTCGAGTCGGTGCCCGAGCACCAGACCGGCGTGGCGAGCGGCATGAACGCCAACATCCGCACCATCGGCGGGTCCGTCGGCAGTCAGGTCTGTGGCAGCCTCATCACCGCGACGATCGTCGGCAGCGCCCTGCCGAAGGAGTCGGGCTACATCGCCGCGTTCGTCTTCCTCGGCGTCGCCGCGCTGCTGGCCGGGGTGGCCGCAGGCTTCGTCCCCCGCCCCTACCAGCACCCCCACCACGCCGACGACCCGGTCGAGATCGAGGCCCGCGCCGACTACCTGGGCGGCGGGGTGCCCGCCCCGCAGCAGGTGCCCGCGTGACCACCGCCGACGCTCCCCCGCTGCGCCGCGACGCCGCCGCCAACCGCGAGCGCATCCTCACCGCGGCGATCGAGGTGATCGCCGCCTCCGGTCGCGACGCCGGGATCGACGAGATCGCCCGGCGGGCCGGGGTGGGCGTCGGGACGGTCTACCGCCGCTTCCCGACCAAGGAGGCGCTGGTCCAGGCGATCGTCGCCCAGCTGCTGCGCGACATGGTCGACGCCGCGCAACGCGCTCTCGAGGTGGCACCCGAGCTCGCGGTCCCCGCCTTCCTGGTCGGGGTCGGCGAGGTGCAGGCGCGGCACGCGGGCTGCCTGCCGCTGCTCTGGTCGAGCGGCGAGGAGTGCGCGGAGATCCTCGGTGAGCTGCGCGTCGCCGGCCACCAGGTGCTGCGGCGGGCCAAGGACGCCGGCGCCGTACGCGCCGAGCTGACGTACGAGGACCTGGCGATGGCGCTCTGGGCGCTCAAGGGCGTCATCGAGTCCACCCACGAGGTCGAGCCGACGCTCTGGCGCCGCACGCTCGAGCTGCTGCTGCACGGGATGAAGCCGTCGCCGCGCGTGCTCCGGCACCCGCCGCTCCCGTCGAATGCGCTCGACGAGGTCGCCCGGCTCGGCCGGGAGCGCAACAGCCACTAGCCCGGGGTCAGGCGACACGCTCGAAGACGGCGCTCATCCCCTGCCCGCCGCCGATGCACATGGTCTCCAGGCCGTAGCGCGCCTCGCGGCGGTCCAGCTCGCGCAGCAGCGTGGCGAGGATCCGCCCGCCGGTGGCCCCGACCGGATGGCCCAGCGAGATGCCCGAGCCGTTGACGTTGAAGCGTTCGAAGTCCTTCTCCCCGAAGCCCCACTCGCGGGTGCAGGCGAGCACCTGCGACGCGAACGCCTCGTTCAGCTCGATGAGGTCCATGTCGGCGAGCGTGAGCCCGGCCCGGTCCAGGGCCTTCGCCGTGGACGGCACCGGCCCGATGCCCATGGTGCGCGGCGGGACCCCGGCCACTGCCCACGAGACCAGCCGGGCGAGCGGACGCAGCCCGTACACGGCCGCCTGCTCGGGCGTGGTGACGATGCAGACGGCGGCCCCGTCGTTCTGCCCGCTGGAATTGCCCGCCGTGACGGTGGCGTCGGGATCGCTCCGGCCCATGACCGCGCGCAACGAGGCGAGCTTGTCCAGCGAGGTGTCGGCCCGTGGGTGCTCGTCGGTGTCGACGACCGTGGAGCCTTTCCTGCCCGTCACCGTGATGGGGATGATCTCCTCGGCGAACCGACCGTCCTGCTGGGCCGCCACCGCCCGCTGGTGCGAGGCGAGGGCCAGCTCGTCCTGCTCGGCCCGGCCGATCGCGTACTCGCGCCGCAGGTTTTCGGCGGTCTCCATCATCCCGCCGGGCACCGGGTAGTTGACGCCGCCGGCGGTGACCCGCCCGCGGGCGAGCCGGTCGCTGAGCATCACGCCCTCGCCCTGCGGGCCCCAGCGCAGCAGGCCGTAGTACTCGACCTGCGACATGCTCTCGGCCCCGCCGGCGAGGACCAGGTCGGCGGCGCCGGTCTGCACGCACATCGCCGCGAACGTGACGGCCTGCAGACCCGACCCGCACCGCCGGTCGAGCTGCAGCCCGCCGACCTCGATCGGCAGCCCGGCATCGAGCGCCGCCACCCGGCCGATCGCCGGCGCCTCGCCGTTGGGATAGCACTGGCCGAGCACCACGTCGTCGACCGCCTCCAGCGGAAGGCCGGTGCGCTCGATCAGGCCGCGGATGACGCCGGCGGCCAGCTCGGAGGCCGGTACGTCGCGGAAGACGCCGCCGTAACGGCCCACCGGGGTGCGGACCGGCTCGCAGATGACCGCGTCGCGCATGACAGGCTCCTTGGAGAACGGGGCCCTCAGCGTATGGGGGCGGGCGCGAGCACCAGGAGAGCACGTGGATGTCTACGAAGCGCTGTACACGACGCGGGCGATGCGGCGGCTCAAGACCGATCCGGTGCCCGAGAGCGTGCAGGCCAAGATCCTCGACGCCGCGATCCGCGGGCCGTCCGGGGGCAACACGCAGAACTGGCGCTTCCTGCTCGTCGACGACAAGGACGTGATCGGCCGCATCACGCCGATCTACCAGCGCTGCATGGCCCAGCTCTGGAAGGGCTACTACAAGGACCGCATCGACGCGATGGAGGCCGAGCCCGAGGCGGCGTCCAGCGTCGACATGGGCAAGATGGTCCGCTCGGCTCAGCACCTGGCCGACCACTTCGCCGAGGTGCCGCTGCTGCTCTTCGCTTTCGCCCAGGGCGACCCGTCGGGCAGCTCGCTCTACCCGGCGGTCTGGAGCGCCCAGCTCGCCGCCCGCGCCGAGGGCGTCGGGTCCTCGCTCACGCAGGCGATGGCCTTCGAGCTCGAGGCCACCCTCGACGTGCTGCAGGTGCCGAAGGACCAGGGCTGGCACATGGCCTGCTGCGTCGCCTTCGGCTACCCGACGGGCCGCTGGGGCGTCGCGGCCCGCCGCCCGGTGCACGAGGTGGCGTTCAAGAACAGCTTCGACGGCCCGCTCGGCTTCGAGGTGCCCGAGCCGCTCTGGCCGCCGAAGGACTGACCGCTACTGCGACTCGGCGCGCTGCGGGTGCCCGATGAAGACGCCGGACGCCAATGCGGTGATCTGCCCGTCGGCGACGATCTCGCCGGTCGCGAAGTGCTTGCGACCCTCCGAGTGCGTGTAGCGCGCCCGGATGAGCAGCTCGACGCCGTACGGGGTCGCGGCCTTGTAGCGGATGTCGAGGCCGGCGGTCATGCCCGGCCGGTCGACCGCGGCCGCGGCGAAGCCGACGACCTGGTCGAGGATGGTCGCGACGACCCCGCCGTGCGCCCGGCCGGGAGGCCCGACGTGGGCCTGGGTGAGCGTGACCCGGGCCAACACCTCACCGTTCTCGTCGGGGGTGGCGTCGTACGCGATGCGCCCGTCGGGCGTCAGCCACTGCACGCGAGGGGCGGTCGGGTTGAGCCGCCCCGTGCCCGCGTTGGTGAGGTGCTCCCAGTCGCCGTCGCCGTGGCTGACCAGCCACACCGGGTCGGGACGCTCCGCCGCAGCCAGCCGGGCCGACAGCGCCTTGACCTCTGCCGTCACGAAGGTGCGCTCCTCGGGTGACACGTCGGTCATCACCACGGCCTCGACGAGGTCGCGTACCGCCTCCGCCAGGTCGAACGCCTCGGCCGGCACCGTGTCGGCGGACGGCAGGGTGGTCTGCATGGCCTGCCGTCGGGCCGCATCGTGCTTCAGCCGGTCGGCCTCGTCCTGCGTGGTCACTGCACTCCTCAGAAGCTGGTGGGGATGCCGTACGCCGCGACGTACGGGGCGAAGCGGGCCCGTTCGGCCGCCGCGTCGAGACCGAAGTCGGCGAGGGCGTACTCGTGGGTGCCGTGCCGCCCCCGGGGCCGTGCGTCGACGTAGTCCACCATGCCCGCCCGGCCCGCGTCGGACAGCTCCAACCCCCAGCTGGCGTAACACGCCTCAGCGGCGCCGACCGGATCGGCGACCAGGTCGGCGTAGGCACCAGAGTGCAGCCGTCCGGGGGCCGCGAGGCGCGGATCGGGGTCGGTCACCAGGGCGTTCAGCGACCGGGCGTAGAGGTCGGCGTGGTGGCGGCCGATCTCGCCCGGATCGACGGTGTCGCTGTGCACCCAGCGCAGGTGGGCGACCAGGCTGCTCACCGAGCCCAGCACCTCGAGCGGATCGCGGTGCGTGACGGCAACCCGGGCCCCCGGGTAGACGTCCAGCAGGGTCGACAGCCAATGCAGGTGCGACGGGGTCTTCAGGACCCACTGAACTTTCGGTTGCCCCGGCGGACGCGTGGGCGAGCGCCGCTGCAGCAGGGCCAGCACCAGGCGGTGGTAGTCGTACGCCGGCCGCATGTCGGTGCGCAGCAGCCACTCGGTGTAGCTCGGCACCGAGTAGCGCACGACGAACTCCTCGGACCGGAAGGCGAAGGACATCGCCGACAGGCACTCCTTGGGGTTGCGGGCGCCGTACTCGTGGATCGCGTCGAGCCCCGGGTCCACGCCGGCGAAGCCGCGCAGCTCCGTCTCGGCCAGCGCGATCCGCGCCTCGACGTCAGCGCCCGGACGCGGGGGCGGCACCGGCAGCAGCAGCTCCCAGCCGAGCGGCGCGCGCAGGGCGGGGTCGGCGGCGAGCAGGGCGTGCAGGATCGTGGTGCCCGTGCGCGGCGCCCCCGTGACGACGAGCGGCGCGTCGATCGGCTCGTCGACCACCCCGGGGTCGGCGCGCAGGTAGCGGGCGATCTGGATCCGTCCGACGAGCAACCGCAGCAGGTGCCGGCGGGTCAGCCAGCGACCGAGCACGGTCAGCCCGGCCTCCTGCTCCAGGGCCGGCAGCAGGATCCCCAGTGGCTCCCGGAAGTCACCGGGGCCGAAGTCGGCGTCACCGCCGTCGTCGATGCCCTCGACGGCACGCGCCTCGGCGAGCAGGCCCGCCAGCTCGAACGGGCGGGCGGCGACGTCGGCGAAGACCGGCACACCGCCCGCGTTCACCATCGCCACCCATGCAGGGCGCTCGGGCGCCGTCCAGCTCATCGGCGAACAGTAGCGACGGCGTTCCGCACGCCTGCGGTGGCACCTGTCACGGACGACGCCGGGGTCGGATAGCTTGCTGGGCTGTGACGGCCCCGCATCCTGCGACCCCGCCCGAGCTGGCTGCGTGGCGGCGTTTCGTCCAGACGCTCAGCGACACGGGCGAGCGCTTCCTGGCGCACGAGACGGCCGCGGGCAACCCGTCGGCCGCCGAGGGCGTACGCCATCTGGCGACCTCCGCGATCTGCTGGCTGGCCGCCGGCTTCCACGCCGAGCGCGACACCGGCCTCTACCGGCTGAACGACTTCGTCACGCCGTGGGGCGGGCCCAACGCCGACAACGTCTACCGGCACGCCAAGATCGACGACCAGGGCACCTATCGCCTGCGCGGCTTCATGCACAGCTGCGAGGAGTTCCTGCTCGCGCTGCGCATCGGCAACATGCACCAGGCCGAGTACGGCACCCTCGGCGAGGCCAGCGCCACCGACCTGGGCCTCGGACCCGGCGACGAGATCGACGTGCTGCTGAGCCCCTCGGGTGAGGGCACCGCCGAGAGCATCGGCGTCAAGATCCCGCCGGGCGCCCGGATGGTGGCGGTCCGCGAGTACTACTACGACTGGCGGCCCCTCGAGCCCGCGACCATGGTGCTCGAGCGCCTGGACGGCAGGCCGCCGGCCGGGGGCGTGCCGGCCGCGCTGGACGACGCCGCCGACCAGGTGGCCCGCTCGGTGGAGTTCTGGGACACGTACATGGTCGATGCCCGGGCCCGCGGCAGCGACAACGCGTTCATCCCCCCGCGCCGCGAGCCCAAGGGCCTCGCCGCGATGAGCTACGCCTTCTGCTTCTGGTCGCTGCAGCCGGACGAGGCGCTGGTGGTGCGCATCCCGGAGCCGCAGGCGCGCTACTGGAGCGTGCAGCTCTATCAGCTGCGCTGGTTCGAGAGCCTCGAGCTGCGTCGGCCCACCAGCCTCAACCACCGGCAGGCCGCCGTTTCCGGTGACGGTTTCGTCACGTTTGTCCTGAGCGCTGCCGACCCTGGCCTGGTCAACTGGCTCGACACCGAGGGCCGCGCCGACGGCTTGCTCACTCTGCGCTGCGCCTGGCTGTCCGCTCCCGCTCCGACAGCGGAGACTGCAGTCGTGAAGCTCGCCGACCTGGACGGTGCGCTCGGCCCCGACGCGCCCCGTCTCGACCCATCCGGCCGTGCCGCCCAACTGGCGGCACGGCGTGACCACCTTCGCTGGAGGTTCCGCTCGTGAGCGTGCTGGGTCGAACCCTGCGGGAGGCCGCCCTGCGCTTCGGTGAGCGTGACGCGCTCGTCCACGCCGGCCGCCGGATGACGTATGCGGAGCTCGACACCGCCACCGACGAGCTGGCGGCCGGCCTTGCCGCGCGCGGGGTGCAGGCAGGACAGCTGGTGGCGCTCGCGCTGCCGAGTGCGCTCGAGTACGTCCTCGCCTTCACCGCGCTCTCCCGGCTCGACGCGGTCACCACCGGCCTCAACCCGCGCTACACCGCCGCCGAGCGCCTCAAGGTGCTCGAGAAGGCGCAGCCCGACCTGGTGCTGACCACCGCGAGCGTTGCCGACGAGATCCCGGCCGAGTACGCGACCCTGCAGTCGCCGACCGAGAGCAGCGACACCCCGGTCGGCGAGGTCTGGGGTGAGCTGCGCGTGCCCGGCGGCACTCCCCCGCCCGGCTCCGACAGCAGCGACCTCGACCTGCCCGAGACGGTCGTCTTCACCTCCGGCACCACGGGCATCCCGAAGGGCGCCCTGTTCAACAGCCGGCAGATCGCCGCGATCGCCTCGTTCGACTCCGGCGACTCGTGGGGCACCGGCGGCGCCCAGCTCATCGCCACGGGCCTGCCGCACATCGGCTTCATGACCAAGCTCGCCGGCTACTTCCAGCTCGGCGCCACCCTGCACATCCTCGACCGCTGGCGGGCGGCCGACGCCCTCGCCGTGCTGGCCGGCCACCGCGTGCCCTACATCGGCGGTGTCGCCGCCCAGGTCTCGCTGCTCATGCACCACCCCGACTTCCCCGGCTACGACTGGTCGGCGGTGAAGGGGCTCATCGTGGGTGCGGGGCCGAGCCCGGCCGCCCTCGTACGCGAGGCGCGGGAGAAGTTCGGCGCCGGCTACTCGGTGCGCTACTCGCTCACCGAGTCCGGCGGCATCGGCACCCTCACCGCCTTCGACGCCCCGGAGTCCGAGACCCTCGGCTCGGTCGGGCGCCCGCGTCCGGGCACCCAGGTCGAGATCCGCGACCCCGAGTCCGACCTGGTGCTCGGACCGGACGAGATCGGCCGGGTCTGCATCCAGTCGCCGGCGGTCATGGCGGGCTACTGGCGCGACCCGGAGGCCACGGCCGTCGCCCTGGACTCCGACGGCTGGCTGCGCACCGGCGACCTCGGCTACATCGGCACCGACGGGCTGCTGCGCATCACCGGGCGCATCGGCGAGATGTACATCCGCGGCGGCTACAACGTCTTCCCGCTCGAGGTCGAGGCCGTGCTGCTCGAGCACCCCGGCGTCGGCTCCGTCGCCATCGCCCCGCGCGAGGACGACGTGATGGGTGAGATCGGCGTCGCCGTCGTCGTGCCGGCCGAGGGTCAGCCCGTGCCGGACCTCGCCGACCTGCGGTCGTTCGCCGGCGAGCGGCTGGCGGCGTACAAGCTGCCCGAGGCGATCATGGTCGTCGAGGAGCTTCCGCTCACCACCATGGACAAGCTGGACCGCAAGGCGCTCAAGGAGATCGTGGCGAAGGGCTGAGCCCCGCACGGCGGGGTGCGGGGCTCAACCTCGCGTCAGCCTGCGTCGACAGGGGCCAGCGCCAGGCCGAGCAGGTCGACCATCTCCTGCGCCGCCCGCTTCGAGACCTGCGCGTGGCCGGCGATGCCGGAGCCGTGGAACGTGCCCGGGAAACTGTGCAGCTCGGTGGCGACCCCGGCCTGCATGAGGCGCTGCGCGTAGGCGATGCCCTCGTCACGCAGCGGGTCGAGCTCGGCCACCTGCACGTAGGCGGGCGGCAACCCGGTGAGGTCCTCGGCCCGGGCGGGCGCCGCGTAGAGCGAGGTCTCACGGTCGGCGTGGTCCTCGCCGAGGTAGGCGTGCCACATCCGCTCGGCGGCCGGCCGGTTGAAGATCGGCGAGTCGACGAAGTTGACGGCCGACCAGGTGCTCAGCGAGTCGTCCACGACCGGGATCTGCAGCAGCTGGAAGCAGATCGCCGGGCCGGAGCGGTCGCGGGCCATCAGGGCGACGGCTGCGGCCAGCGCGCCCCCGGCGCTGCCGCCGCCGACGGCGATGCGCGCCGGGTCGACCCCGAGCTCCGCCGCCGAGGCACTGACCCACTCGAGAGCTGCGTAGCAGTCGTCCACGCCGGCCGGGAACGGGTGCTCGGGGGCGAGCCGGTACTCCACCGACACGACGACGATGCCGAGCTCGGAGGCGTAGCGCACGTTGGCCGAGTGGTCCATCGGCATCGAGCCCATCATGAAGGCGCCGCCGTGGATGTCGAGCAGGCAGCCGACCGGGCCGCTGGCGTCCTTGGGCTGGTAGACCCGCACCAGTACGTCGGGCGCGCCCGCCGGGCCCGGGATGTGCCGGTCGGCGATGGTCAGCATCTGTTCGCCGGGCACCGGCCCGGGTGCGCCCTGCAGCATCTCCTCGAGCAGCCGCCGTCCGGCGTCGGCCTCGCTGAGGCCCTCGAGGTGGGCGGTGCGCTCGGGTGAGACCGCCTCCTGCAGCGCGGGCACGACGACGGCGATCTCCGGGTCGATCCACCGGGAGCCTGCGGCCGGCAGACCTTCGAGCGGATGACCGAGGAAGGTGTTGAGCGCGGCGAAGCGGCTCTCGCGTACCCGGGTCGAGATCTTGAGGTCGGCGGCCGCCTGGTCGAACGCGTGGATGCCGCCCGCGACCACGTGCAGCTCGGTGGGCACGCCGGCCTGCATCAGGCGCTGGGCGTACTCGATCGCCTCGTCGCGCAGCGGGTCGAACTCGGCCGTGGTGATCGCCGCGGGAGCGAGGCCGGCGAGGTCCTTGCCGCGAGCCGGCGCCGCGTAGGGCGACGTCTCGAGCTCAGGGTTCGGTCCGAGGTAGTGCTTCCACATGACGACGCTGGCCCTGCCGTTCCACATCGGCGTGCCGAGGTGGGTGCGCATGGAATGGGTGACCATCCGGTCGTCGAGCACCGGGTAGAGCAGGATCTGGTACATCGGCGGGGTGACGGCCTCGTCGCGGGCCTTCTGCGCGACGGCGGCGGCGAGCGCCCCACCGGCCGAGACGCCCTCTACCACCGTGCGGGTGACGTCCACGTCGAGGCCCGAGCCGCCGGCGATCAGCCACTGATAGACGGTCCAGCAGTCGGTGATCGGCGCGGGGTGCGGGTGCTCGGGCGCGAGGCGGTAATCGACCGAGACCACCGGCAGGTTGCCGCCGAGCGAGAGCCGCTCGCAGAAATTGTTGTCCTGAGCCAGGCCGCCCATGACGAACCCGCCGCCGTGGATGTGCAGCAGGACCGGACCGCCGACGGTCCAGCCGTCGGGCTCGTAGATGCGCACCGGCACGTCGGGATCGCCGCCCGCGCCGGGCACCGTCACGTCGCGCTTGGCGACCCGGTCGTCGGGCTTCGGTGAGAAGCCGGCGGCTGCCGCCTGCTGCGCCATGGCGGCGAGCTGGGCGCGGAGCGCCGGCGGATCGGCGAAGGCCGTCGCGGGGTCGGTAAATGCAGGAGGCAGAAAGGCGACGACGGCTTCGAGCTCGGGACTCACGCGAGGAACGTACGCCCACGCCTTTGCCGGTCAGCCCACCGGCTCCGAATGCCGGAAGGTGACGCTCATGCGCGGGCCGGCCGCCGCCACCTTCGGCACCGAGTGCTCCCATTCGTGTTGCGCGGCGCCGCCCATGACCAGCAGGTCGCCGCCGCCGAGCAGGAACGACGTGGACGGGCCGCCGCCGCGCGGACGCAACCGGAACCGGCGCCGCTCACCGAGCGACACGATCCCGACCAGCGGGTCACGCATCACCTTGCGCACCGTGTCGCCGTGCCAGGCGACGCTGTCGGCGCCGTCGCGGTAGAGGTTCACGTGCACGGAGTCGAACCGGACGGCGTAACGCGCGGACAGGCTGGCCCGCAGCCGCTCGACCGGCGCCGGCATCGACTCGAGCGGCCAGCCGGTGACCAGGCGCGGCTCGGCGACCACCGCGTCGTACATCGGCCGCTCCCGCTGCCGCCACGATCCCGCCGCCCAGATCTCGGCCATCAGCTCGTCGGCGTCGTCCAGCCAGGCCGGGCAGTAGTCGATCCACGTGGTGTCGCTGAGCCGCACGCGGTGCAGCCGGGCATAGCCGAGCTCCTGCTCCGCGTCCCATCCCGGGAGCGTGGTCTGCCAGGCCAGCACCCGGCCAGTCTAGCGCGCTCTCGAACACGCGTTCGGCTCAGTCGAGGCCGCGCTTGCCGGGCGCCCAAAACGGCTTCGTGCGGATGGCCCGGCGCGACCAGCCGCGTTCGTCCTGCAGGTGCCGGCGTACGGCGGCGACCGTGGCCGCCTCCCCCGCCACGTAGGCGACGCCTGGCGCGTCCGGGAGCCGCAGCTCCTGCAATGCCCGGAGGAGACCGGACGCGTCGTCGCGGACGTGCCAGGTCAGCTCGTCGGCGCTCGGCAGCTCCAACTGCTCATCGGGTGTCGCGGTCTCGATCACGCCCGCCACCGGCGTACCCGGCGGGACGGCGCCGAGCATCGCGGCGTACGCCGGCTGGGCCGTCTCGTCCCCGACGAACAGGTGGTGCCCGGCGGCCGGGTCGAGCACGAAGCGTCCGGTGGGCCCGAGGAACGCCACCGGATCGCCGACGGCCACCGACCGCGCCCAGTCCAGCCCCGGCGTACCGCCGGCTGCGCGCTGGTAGACCCAGAGGTCGAGCCGGCGTTGCTGCCGGTCGAAGCCGGCGATGGAGTACGTCCGCAGCAGGTCACGGGCCTTGCCCCGGCCGAGGGCCGACAGCAGGCCGGTGTCGTCGACGCGCACCCGGAGCTGCTGCCCCGGCTCCACCCCGAGCTCGCCGAGCTGGTCGCCGCCGAGGCGGATGCGCCGGATGCGTGGACGGAGCTGCTCGGTCTCGGTCACGACCGCGTGCTTGAGCACGCGGTCGAGCAGACCCTCAGTCCGAGGCACGGCGGCGGTAGAGCACGACGGCGAGCGGGGCGAAGACCAGGATCAGCACGCCGCACCAGGCGAGCGTGGCGGCGACGGGATGCTGCATCGGCCAGGAGTTGATGGCAGCCGACGGATTGGGGTTGCCGAACAGGTCACGGGCGGCCGCGGTGACCGCACTCACCGGGTTCCAGGTGGTCACCTCGCGCAGCCACGGCGTCATCCGTCCGGTCGGCACGAGCGCGTTGGACAGGAAGGTCAGCGGGAAAAGGACGAGCAGCCCGAGCGCCTGAGCTGTCTCGACCCCCTTGCTCACCAGCCCCAGACAGGCGCACGCCCACGAGACGGCGTACCCGAAGAGCAGGATCAGCGCGAAGGCGCCGACGGCCCGACCGAAGCCCGCATGCGGTGACCAACCGATGATCACACCGGTGACGGCCACGATCGTCACGGCGATCACGGCCGTGAGCAGGTCGGTGACCGAGCGCCCCACCAGCACGCCGGCCCGCCACATCGGCAGGGTGCGGAACCGGTCGATGATGCCGCTGTTCACGTCCTGACTCAGCCCGACGGCCGTGCCGACCGAGGCCGTGACGATGTTGAAGAGCATCAGGCCGGGGACGGCGAAGTCCTTGTAGCTGGCGTCGCCCGGCAGCACGACGCCCGCGCCGAAGACGTAGACGAACAGCAGCGTGAAGAGCACGGGCTGGATGGTCACGTCGGAGAGCTGGAACGGCTCGCGGGTGACGTGCACCAGGTTGCGGACGCCGAGCGCCCGGACGTCGGCCGCCCGGCGCATCAGCCCGTGCGGGCGGATGGCGGCGACGGGCAGCTCCGGCTGGGCGGTCATGCCTGCACCGGCTCGGCCGCGGCGGAGTGGCCGGTCAGCGCGAAGAAGACGTCGTCCAGCGACGGCGCGCGGACCTCGACGTCGTCGACGCTGATGCCGGCGTCGTCGAGTGCGCGCACCACGGCGCTGGCGAGGCCCGACCCGGAGGCGACGGGAGCCTGCAGGTGCTGGCCGTCCGCGCTGACCACCACCTCGCCGGTGGCGAAGCGGCGCAGCGCGGCGGCGGCCTCGGGATGAGCGGTGGTCAGCGTGACCTGCAGGCGTGCGCCGCCGGTCTGCGCCTTCAGCTGCGCCGCGGTGCCTTCGGCGATGACCCGGCCGGTGTCGATCACCACGATCCGGTCGGCCAGCTCGTCGGCCTCCTCCAGGTACTGCGTGGTCAGCAGCAGGGTGGCCCCGTCCGCGACCAGGCCGCGGATGACGCCCCACATCCGCACCCGGCTGACCGGGTCGAGACCGGTGGTCGGCTCGTCGAGGAAGAGCACGGGCGGGCGGGTGACCAACCCGGCGGCGAGGTCGAGCCGCCGGCGCATGCCGCCGGAGTAGTTCTTCACGACGCGGTCGCCTGCCTCGCTCAACTCGAAGCGCTCGAGCAGGACCTCGGTCAGCCGCCGGACGTCGGGCCGGCGCAATCCGCTCAACGTGCCGACCAGCCGCAGGTTCTGCCGGCCGGTGAGCAGCTCGTCGACGGTCGCGTCCTGCCCCGTGACGCCGATCTTGGCCTGCACCGCCCGCGCCTCGCGGACGACGTCGTGCCCGGCGACCCGCGCCCACCCCGCATCGGGCTTGGCCAGCGTCGTGAGCATGCGGACCGTCGTGGACTTGCCGGCGCCGTTGGGCCCCAGCACGCCGAGCACAGTGCCGGCCGGCACCTGCAGGCTGACCCCCGCTGCTGCCCGGACGTCGCCGTACCGCTTCTCCAGGCGCTCGGCCTCGATCATCAATGTGCTCATCTGCTGCCTCTCCATACTTAGGTAGCCCTAAGCTATGGTGGCCGGTGAGTGCGTGGAGGCCAACCGATACCGCGGATCGGCCAACGCGGCTGGGGAGCAGGAGCCATGGACACGACGACATTTGCGACGTCGCCGATCCTCAGCATCGGTCTGGGTCTCGTCACCCGGCCCGAGCTGCTGGAGAAGCACTCCCACCCCGAACCGATCCTGATGTGGGCCTCGACGGCGACCGTCGCCGTCAGCGCCAGCGACCGCGACTGGCTGATCCCGCCCGGCTACGGCTTCTTCGTGCCCGGCGGGGTGGCGCATGCGGGCGAGGTGCTGCATGCCGGCTCCGGGTCCGTGGTCCTGTTCGACGCCGACTCCTGCCCGATCAGCTGGACGGAGCCGACCGGTGTCGCGATCGGTCCGCTGCTGCAGGAGCTGATCGGACACCTGCATCGAGCCGACCCGCAGGATGCGAGCCGGCCCCATGCGGAAGCGCTGCTGTTCGCCCTGCTCACACCGCTGCCGACGCACGAAATCCAGCTCTTCATGCCCGCAGACCCCCGGGCGCGCGCCGTCGCCGAACGACTCGTCGCCCGCCCGGCCGACCAGCGGGAGCTCGCCGACTGGGCGGACGAGGTCCACGCCGGGGTACGGACGCTGTCGCGGCTCTTCCGGGCCGAGACCGGGCTCAGCTTCAGCGAATGGCGTACGCGGGTGCGCATCCGGGCGGCCATCCAGTTGCTGGCGGACGGCACGTCGGTCGAGGCGACGGCCCGAGCGGTCGGCTACCGCAGGCCGAGTGCGTTCATCAGTGCCTTCCGCCGCGCGACCGGCCAGACGCCCGGCACGTACGTACCGGCGGCGAAGCGCTAGGCCGACGCCCCGGCCGGCTCGGTCTGCGTCTTCGACGCGGCGGCCTTGGCGTCGGGCGCGTGCCGGGCCACCATGGCGACGCCGACGACGACCGCGGCCACCGAGAGCACCATGACGACGATCTCGAACGGGCCGGCCTTGAGCCGCTCGCTGAGGATCCCGACGCCGATCGTCACGGCGACGATGGGCTCGAAGATCGTGATGCAGGCCAGCGGGGCGGGCAGCGAACCCGCGTTGTACGCGCTCTGGGTCAGCAGGAAGCCGGCGGTGCCGCAGACGGCCACGACCAGCAGCGGCCAGCTGAAGAAGTGCGACAGGTCGTTCACCGCGACGCTCATGAGCGGCGAGCAGACCCCGAAGAGCGTCGCGGCACTCAGCGCCAGCGTGACCGCGCGGGTCAGCCCGCGCTTGCGGAGCGCGATCAGCAACAGGATCGCGACCACCGGCCCGGCCCCCGCGAGCAGGAGCAGGCCGTCACCGCCGTTGATGTGGTCGGCGCCGTCGCTCGGGTCGGTCGCCAGCAGGAACGCCGCGAGACCGGCGGCGCAAATCAGCGCACCGATCACCTCGGCCCGCTCGGGCTTGCGCTTGTCGATCGCCGCCGAGAGCGGGATCGCCAGCAGCAGGCTGGCCACGAGCATCGGCTGCACCAGCGCCACCGGGCCGAGGCTCAGCGCCACCCCCTGCAGGATGAAGCCGAGCAGGTCGCCGAACGACGCCGCCCACCACCGCGGCGAGCGCGCCAGGTCGGTGAACAGCTTCAGGTTGAACGAGGTCTTGCTGTCGGAGCCGGACGCCACCTGATGTTGACCCACGGCACCGACCGCGAAGAAGAACGCGGACAGCAGGGCCACGAGGACCGCCCAGAGAAGCACGGGTCTACTGTGCCCGCAATGAGCGCCGAAACCGCCGTACCTGCACGGATGCTCCAGTGGGTGTCGGAGATTGCCAAAGGCCGGATAACTCGCTGTGAGCGAAGTGTGGCACGTCGCGAAGCGTGGGTCGTCGACGTCGAGCGGGCCGACGGGAGCGAGCTCCGCGGCTTCCTGCGCCTCGAGCGCGACCCGCAGCCGGGCAACCGCTGGTCGCTCGAGAAGGAGACCGCCATCGTCGCGGCGCTCGCCGGCACCGACGTGCCGGTCGCCGAGGTCCACGGCTGGAATCCGGACCTGACCTGCGTGCTCTTCGAGCGGGTCGACGGCGTCGGGGCGATCGCCGAAGCCGGCGCGACGGCGGTGCGGCCCGTGATGGAGCAGTTCATCGACGCGATCGCCGCGATGCACACCCTCGACCTCGATGCGCTGGCGCTGCCGGACCTGCCGGGGCTCAAGCGTCCGGAGACCACGCGTGACGCCGCGCTCGGTGAGGTCGACGCCATCACCTCGACCTGGGCCGACTTCCTGGCCGGCTACACCGAGCCGCTGATGTCGTACACGCTCGACTGGCTCGAGCGGTACGCCCCGAAGCAGGTCAGCCGGGTGTCACTGCTGCAGGGCGACACCGGCCCCGGCAACTTCGTCTTCGACGGCGACAAGCTCACCGCGGTCGTCGACTTCGAGTGGGGGCACTACGGTGACCCGCTCGAGGATCTCGGCAACATCTGCGTCCGCGAGTTCTGGACCCCGTCGGGCTGCCTCGACCGTGCCCTGCTCGACCGCTACGAGAAGGCGTCCGGCATCCCGGTCGACCTCGCCGCCGTCCGCTATTACCGGGTGCAGCAGAACGTGCGCGGCATGATCCCGATCCACGCCGTGACAAAGTACGCGCGGGCCCGGGAGCCGCTCGCCTGGTACCTGGCCTACCAGTACGTCGGCGACCGCGCGACCTGCGAGGCGATGGCCGAGAGCATGGGCATCACGCTCACCGAGCCGGAGCTGCCCACGGACTCCGAGCCGGGCATCCTCGCCCAGGCCGCCGACCACGCGCTGACCGCCGACGTGCTGCCCGCGGTCAGCGGCGGCTTCGCCAAGAGCCGGGTGGCCGACGCCCAGCGGCTCGTCGCGTGCGTCGACCGGCTCCGCCGCTTCGAGGCCACCGTCGACGCGCTCGAGCGCGAGGCGCTCGGCGAGCTGCTCGGCCGCCGTCCCGACAGCACCGCGGCCGGGCTGGTCGAGCTAGACGCCGGCATCCGCGAGCACCGGTATGACGACGACGTGGTGCTGCCCTACCTCGCCGCCCGCTGCCGCCGCCTCGAGTGGCTGTACGCCCCCGCCTGCGCGATGTTCCCCGACCAGCACTGGGCGGCGCTCGACTGACCGTTCAGCGCGGCGTGCGGTAGCGGGCCGCCCGCCGCTCCCCGAAGACCTGCCCGTCGGACACCCACCAGGGAGTCGTCCCGTCCGGCGGCGCGGCGACGTCGACCCGCTCGGGAGCCGCCATCGCGTCGAGCCGCCGGTCGACCTCGCGTGCCTCGCGCTCGTCGGTGCGGATCCAGACCAGCACCAGGATCGCGAGCACCGGCAGGTCGACGGTCTCGGCGACGAACCAGAGGATTGATCCCGCGAGGTGCAGGTCGTCCAGCGGCGAGGGGCCGCGTCCGCGGGCGACCGCGAGGTAGTGCGCGGGATCGAGCACCGTGTCCCGCAGCCGCATGGCGATGCCGGGGATGGCGTCGGCCAGCAGCTCGAGGAAGGCGCACAGGATCACGGCCGCCATGGCGAGCGACGAGACGGGACGCCCCTCACCCGTGATGCCGACCGCCATCACCAGGCCGGCGCCCAGCAGCACCAGCTGCGCCGCCGCGTACGCGGTGCCGTGGGTCTGCACGATGCCGAGCAGCGGCGTGAAGAAGAGCAGCGCCGTGACCAGCGGCAGCAGCACCGGGCCGAGCGCCGGGTGCGCGAGGCCGCTCACCGCCCGCGAGTCGGCGACGCGGGCCACCCGCGAGTCGCCGCCCGCCGCCCGCGCCAGGGTGACCGGGCGGCCGAGCAGCAGCAGCGCGGGGGCCAGCACCAGCAGGACCATGACCTGCGCGGTGTACGCCCACAGGAACGTGCGCCCGTACGCGCCGAACTCCCCGCAGGTCGCGTACAGGACGAGCAGCAGCCCGGCACCGAAGCACGCCGTGCGGGCAGCGCTCCACGGGCCGGCCAGCGACCGGATGCGCCGGCCGTACCAGAGGGCACCCGCCAGGACCACGGCGAGCCCGACGGGATCAGCGGTCCACGCCGTCAGCGCGGCGTGGACGGTGAGCACCGGTCCACCCTGCGACCGGCGGATGTGACGCCGATGGGTCACCGCCTCTTGCGCTATATGACTGGCAGTCATATAATCGGCCACATGTTGGCGGCCGGGAGCTATGCGGTGCTCGGACTGCTGTCGTTCGGGCGCGAGCTCTCCGGCTACGACCTCAAGCAGTGGGCCGACCACAGCCTGCGCTACTTCTTCGGCAGCCCGGCCCAGTCGGCGATCTACACCGAGCTGCGCCGGCTGCAAGACCTCGGCTACGTGGCGCCCGTCGGTGACACCGAGGGCCCCCGCGGCCGGCAGCGCTACGCCATCACCGCCGCGGGCAGCACCGCGCTGGCCGACTGGGTGGGCCGCTCGCCGACGCCGGCCGCCGCCGTCAAGGACCACGCGCTGCTCAAGGTGTGGCTCGGTCACGTCATCGGCACCGAGGAGCTGCAGGCCGTCGTCGACGCCGAGCGCCGGGCCGCCGACGAGCAGCTCGCGGCCGTGCGCTTCAGTGCCGAGCAGGCCCGCTCGCTCGACCTCGGCTACGCGGCGCTGGTCGAGCGCTACTGCGAACGGCTGGCGACCGCCCGCGCCGACGCCCTCGCCGAACTCTCCGAAGCACTGACCATCACCAGACAAGGGAGTCAGGGATGACCCGTAACCCGCACGCCGGCGAGCCGTTCACCAGCGACGACGCCGCCATCGCCGCCGCGCTCGAGGACGTGAACATCCCGGCACTGCTCGCCTCACTGGTGCACATGACCGGCGACCCGACCTGGATCCGGGACGACATCACGCTGCGCTTCCCGCCGTCGGCCATGGACCTGCAGGCCGGCGTGCCCGAGGACGAGCAGGCCGGCCTGCGGCGCCGCGCCGTCCCGGTGATCGCGGCCTACCGCGACGCCGGGTGCGAGCCGCACGACCTGTCCCCCGAACTGGTGGCCGAGGTGATGGCCTTCGTCGGCTGCCGCCCGGTGGAGGGACGGCTCGCCGGGCTGTTCCGCGACGACCTGCAGCTCGAGGGCGGCGACGCCAACGCCGTCACCTGGGGCGACGAGATCCCCGCGGACGTCAAGGCCGCGAGCCCGGTCGTGGTCATCGGCTGCGGCATGGCCGGCATCCTCGCCGGCATCCGGCTGAAGCAGGCCGGCATCCCGTTCACGATCCTGGAGAAGAACGACGGCCCCGGCGGCACCTGGTGGGAGAACCGCTACCCCGGCGCCCGCGTCGACATCGGCAGCCACCAGTACTGCTACTCCTTCGAGCCGGCCGACCACTGGACCGAGTACTACTGCCGCCAGCCGGAGCTCCGCGCGTACTTCACGGCGGTCGTCGACAAGTACGGCCTGCGTGAGCACTGCCGCTTCGACACCGCGGTCACCTCCGTACACAGGGACGACCAGCAGTCGCAGTGGACGGTGACGACGGCGCACGGCGACGTGACCGAGACGCTCGAGGCGCGCTTCGTCATCAGCGGCGTCGGATCGCTCAACACCCCCAAGCTGCCGGACATCCCGGGGATGGACAGCTTCGCGGGCCCGGCCTTCCACTCCGCCCGCTGGCCCGAGGACCTCGACATCCGCGGCAAGAAGTTCGCGCTCGTCGGCGCGGGCGCGAGCGGCTTCCAGATCGCGCCCACCGTCGTCGACGAGGTCGAGCACCTGTCGATCTTCCAGCGCACCGCGCAGTGGATGTTCAACAACCCGCTCTACCACGCACCCGTGCCCGCCGGTGACCGCTGGGCGCAGCGGCACCTGCCGTACTACAGCCGCTGGTACCGCTTCGTCATGAGCTTCGCCGGCATCGCGATGGGCATGGAGCCGTACCGCATCGATCCCGCGCACACCGACGAGACCAGCCGCTCGATCAACGAGGCGCACGCGGTGCGTGCCGCGAACCTGCTGTCGGTCATCACCTCCGCGCTCTCCGACCGGCCGGACCTGCTCGAGAAGGTCGTGCCGGACTACCCGGCCGCCGGCAAGCGGATGCTGCAGGACAACGGCACCTGGCTGCGGACGCTCGCCCGGCCCGACGTCGACTACGTGCGTACCGGGATCGACCACATCGAGGCCGACGCGATCGTCACCACCGACGGCACCCGCTACCCCGCCGACGTCATCTGCTACGCGACCGGCTTTGCCCACAACGACTTCCTGTCGGCACTGGACATCCGCGGGCGTGAGGGCCGCTCGTTGCGCGAGCAGTGGGGCGACGAGCCGCTCGCCTACCTCGGCATCACGATCGCCGGCTTCCCGAACCTGTTCTGCGTGTACGGCCCGGGCACCAACCTGGCCGCCGGAGCGAGCCTGTTCTACCACACCGAATTTCAGGTGCATTACGCGATGGAGGCCATCCGGGCGACCCTGACCTCGGGCACCCGGGCGGTCGAGGTGACGCAGGAGGCGTACGAGCATTACGGCCGTCTGTACCGCGACGAGATCGACGCGATGGTGTGGTCGCACTCGTCGATCCGGCACAGCCACTACAAGAACCCGAACGGAAAGATCTACACGCTGTCGCCCTGGTCGCTCGACCGGTACTGGGAGTGGACGCGCGAGGTCGACAAAGATCACTACGCTTTCAGCTAGCGCGCACCACACCTTCGCGGAAGGGAGCAGGCCCGATGGCACAGGCACGGCCGGCCGGGCGCTTCCACGAGGGTGAGCTGGACGTCCAACGCCGCGCCGGGGTGCGCGACGAGGCAGCCCGCCTGGTCGGCATGCTCGGGCCGGCCAGGCTGCAGGGCGCCGCGGGCTTCCTGGCCGACCGCACCTTCGCTGTGCTGTGCGCCCGCGACCGCGACGGGCTGCTCTGGGTGTCGCCGCTGACCGGCCCGCCCGGCTTCCTCGAGGTGGCGGGGCCGACGACGCTCGCCGTGCACACCGTCCCGGTCGCCGGCGACCCGCTGCGCGAGCTGACGGCGGGCCAGGCGGTCGGGCTCATCGTGATCGAGTTCGCGACCCGCCGGCGGATGCGGGTGAACGGTCTGCTGTCGGCCGTGACGGCGGACGGCCTCACGATCGACGCCGACCAGGCGTACGGCAACTGCCCCCAGTACATCCGGCGCCGGACGCTGGTGCCCGACCCGCCCGAGCGCGCGGTGACGTCGTCACGGCACAGCACCGGTCTCACCGCCGACGACGTGGCGCTCATCCGCCGTGCCGACACCGCCTTCGTGGGCACGACGCACCCCACCCGCGGCACCGACGCGTCGCACCGCGGGGGCCCGCCCGGCTTCCTGCGCGTCGAGGGATCCGTCGTCCACTGGCCCGACTACTCGGGCAACAACATGTTCAACACGCTCGGCAACCTCGCCGTCGATCCGAGCGCCGCCCTGCTCGTCCCCGACCTCGCCACCGGTCAGGTCGCCGCGATGTCGGGCATCGCCGTGACGGACTGGAACGCCGGTGCCCGCCCGGGTGACGACGGCGACACCGGCCGCGGCGTCCGGTTCACGGTCGAGCACGTCGTGGCCGGGCACCTGCTGCCGTGGCATGCCGGCGCCGTCGAGCCGTCGGAGTTCAACCCGCCCCTCACCGACTGAGCTGCCGGCGGCGGATGAGCGCCCGCGCCCGGGCGACCCGTACCGCCTCGCTGAGCGTCTCGATGTCGTACGCACCGAAGTGGCGCTGCCCGTTGATGAAGAACGTCGGCGTGCCCGAGACGCCGGACTGGTCGGCCGACTCGACGTCCTGCGCCACCCGTCCGGCGAAGCTGTGCCGCTTGAGGTCGGCGTGGAAGCGGTCGGCGTCGAGGCCGAGCTCCGCCGCGTAGGCGACCAGGTCGACGGCGCGCAGCTTGTCCTGCCGGGTGAGCAGCAGGTCGTGCATCTCCCAGAAGGCGCCCTGCTCGGCGGCGGCCTCGGCGGCCTCGGCGGCGAGCGACGCCGAGGGATGCACGTCGCTCAGCGGCAGGTGGCGCCAGACGTAGCGCACGTCGGTCTCGGCCTGCAGGTCGCGCAGCACCGGCTCGGCCTGGCCGCAGTACGGGCACTCGAAGTCGCCGTACTCGACCACCGTGACCACGGCATCCTCCGGTCCGCGCAGATGGTCGATCTCCGGATCGATCGGCGGCACCAGGTCCTGCAGCTGGTCGACGTCACCGAGCAGCGCCCGCGCCCGGCGCGCGGCGGGCAGCCGGGCCGTCACGCGGAAGACCGCCCAGGTGAGCAGCGACGCGACGATCGCCGCAGACAGCGCACCGAGTTTGGCCTCGGCGAGCTCCTGACCCTCGAACGCGCGGTCGGCGATGAGCAGCGCGACGGTGAAGCCAATGCCGGCGATGGTGCCGCTGCCCGTGACGGCCGCCCAGCCCACCGGCGGCTGGATCCGGCCTCCCGACAGCCGCGTGACCATCCACGACGTGCCGACGACGGCGATCGGCTTGCCCACCACGTAGCCGACGATGATCCCGAGCGTGATCGGGGCGGTGTACGCGTGGGCGAGGAAGCTGCCGTTGACCGCGATCCCGGCGTTGGCCAGCGCGAAGAGCGGCACGATGACGAAGCTCGCCCAGGGGTGCCAGAACGACTGCAGCCGCTCGTTCGGCGACAGCGTGGCCGTGACGCTGGAGACGGCGCTGCGGGCGAGCTCGGGGGTCGGCTGCTCGCGGAACAGGCGCACCAGCCCGGTCGCCCGGTCGAGGTCGCCGCGCACCGGCACGTATGCCGTCGCGGTCAGGCCGAGCAGCAGGCCGGTGACGATCGGGTCGACCCCGCTGGCGAGCAGCGCCACCCACATGACGACGGCGAGCAGCGCGACGGCGTTGCGCTGCGGCAGCGAGGTGGCCCGCAGCGCGAGCACCAGGACGAACGCGACGACCGCCACCAGCAGCGGCCGACGGAGATGTGGCCGCTGTAGACCAGCGCGATGACCAGCAGGGCGAGCAGGTCGTCGACGATGAAGACGGTGAGCAGGAAGACGCGTACCCGGTCGGGCACCCCCCGGCCGAGCAGCGTCAGCAGGCCGAGCGCGAGCGCCGTGTCGGTGGACATGGCGACGCCCCAGCCGTGGCTCGCGTCGCCGCCGGCGTTGATCGCCAGGTAGATGAGGACCGGCAGGATCATGCCGACCAGCCCCGCCAGCACCGGCAGGACGAGCCGGCGCCGTTCGCGCAGGTCGCCGAGGTCGAACTCGCGCCGCGCCTCCAGTCCGACGGTGAGGAAGAACAGCGTCATCAGCCCGCTGTTGATCCAGGTCAGGACGTCGTGCGTGATCCCCCACCGGCCGAGCTGGATGGTGAAGGACGTGCTCCACACCTTCCCGTAGCCGGCGGTGTCGACGTTGGCCCAGACCAGGGCGGCGACCGTCGCCGCGACGAGGACGCCGCTGCTGCCCGCCTCGGTACGCATGAACGCGCGCAGCGGGGCGGTGTGGCTGCGCGCCCAGAGGGTCCGGCCGCGCCAGCTGGAGGTACCGGCGTCGACCATCCCTGCAGCATGCCGGGAAGATCAGCCGGTGGACAGGGAGAGCGATCGGCGGGTTCGTCCGCGCGCAGTGGGCATGCATCCTCTTGCGCGCACGGCCCGTCCACCGATGGTGGCCGCAGTGGCGTAGATGGAGGCTTGAATGTCAGGGACACTGGCGACGCTGCGCACCCGGGGTGTGACCGGCGGCCGCATGGCCGCGCAGGCCCTCGTGCAGCGCACGACGGCCCAGCGCACCTCGAGCCTGCTGTTCGACAGCTTCCACGGCTCCTACTCCGACAATCCCCGGGCGGTCTACGAGGAGCTGACGTCGCGCCCGCAGGCCACCGGCCTGACGACCGCCTGGGTGGCGCACCCTGCGGAGTCCGCCTTCCCTGCCGGAGTGCGCAGGATAGACCCGCAGGGTCTGTCCGGCCAGCGGCGGGTGGGAGAAGCCGGGATCGTCGTCGCCAACCTGCAGATGCCGTCGAGCTTCCAGAAGCGCGGCGCGTTCTACCTGCAGACGTGGCACGGCACCCCGCTGAAGCGGCTCGGCGCCGACAACGAGTCCTGGACCAACTCCCCGGCCCAGCAGCGCCAGATGCGTGACTACCAGCGCTGGGACCTGTTGCTGTCACCGAACCGGTTCAGCTCCGACATCTTCCGCCGGGCCTTCCGCTACGGCGGCGAGATCCTCGAGAGCGGCTATCCGCGCAACGACGTGCTCAACGCACCCGACCGTGACGCCCGCCGGGCCGAGGTGCGCCGCGAACTCGGGATCGCCCCCGAGCAGCGGGTCCTCTTCTACGTCCCGACCTTCCGGGACGACCAGTGGGACGCGTCCGGTGCCTTGAAGTACGTGCACCGCCTGGACGTGCCCCTGCTGCAGCAGCGGCTCGGCGGCGACGACGTGGTCCTCATCCGGTTGCACGACCGGGTGCGGCGGGACCCGGCTGCGGCAAAGGCCACGGCTCCCGGCGGCCCGGTGCGCGACGTCTCGCTCTACCCGGACATCAACCTGCTGTACCTGGCGGCCGACGTGCTGATCACCGACTACTCGTCGGCGATGTTCGACTTCGCGGTGACCGGCAAGCCGATGCTCTTCTACACGTACGACCTCGAGCACTACCGGGACACGCTGCGCGGCTTCTACCTCGACTTCGAGACCGAGGCGCCCGGGCCGCTGCTGCGCACCACCGCGGAGGTCGCGGACGCGCTCGGCGACCTGCCAGCCACCGGGCGTACCTACGCGGACCGTTACGCCCGCTTCCGCGAGACGTACTGCTACCTCGACGACGGCAAGGCGGCGCAGCGGGTGGTCGACCGCATCCTCACGCTGATCTGAGCGAGTAGCGGCCGGCACCTTCCTGCGAGGGCGCACCGAACGCGGCGTCCAGCAGCCCGTCGACCCCGGCGTCGGTGAGGTCGGCGGAGGACAGGACGGTCCAGCGACCCGGCCGCATGCCCGGCGCGAGCTGCACGGCCCGGCGCACCAGCGGCAGGTCGAGCCCGAGCCCGCTCGGGTGGGTCGGCAGACCGGTGCGGGAGAACAGGTCCTGCAGCTGCGACAGGTGCTGACCATGCGCAGCGGCCGCGATCAACGAGCCCAGCGCGACCTGCTCCCCGTGCAGGCGGGCACTGCCCCCCGCCACGGAATCCAGGGCGTGGCTGATCAGGTGCTCCGCGCCCGAGCACGGGCGGCTGGTGCCGGCGGTCGCCATCGCCAGCCCGCTCATGACGAGGCCCTTGGCCAGCAGATCGATGGTGCCCGGCGCGGACAGGTCGGTGATGTCCAGCGCCGGACGCGCCGCGCTCTCGGCGATCAACGCGGAGAACTCGTCGTAATGGTCGAGGCCCGAGGCGTGCGCGAGCCGCCAGTCGGCAAGCGCGAGCAGGTTGCTGACCAGGTCGCCGAGGCCGGCCCGCAGGCTCTGCAGCGGCGCCTCGGCGATGACGGCGGTGTCGACGACGACCCCGGCCGGCATCGTCGCGGCGAGCGACCGCTTCACGCCGGCCGCGTCGACGAGGCTCGCGACCGGCGAGCTGATCCCGTCGTGGGCCAGAGCGGTCGGCACCGCGATGAACGGCCGCCCAACGCGGGCCCCGGCGTACTTGACCGTGTCGATCACGCGGCCGCCGCCGACGGCGATCACGATGTCGGCGTCGGTGCTGATGCAGTACGCGGCCAGCGCGGCGGCGTTGTCGACGGAGCCGCCGTCGACGGCCAGGTGCTCGCAGGTGACGCCGGCCGACGCGAGGTGCTCGAGCGCCCGGCGCGCGTACGCCTCGGTCGGGCCCTTGCCGGACACCACGAGCACGCGGCCCGGATCACCGCCGTCGGACAGCAGCGCGGGCAGCTCGGCGAGCGCGTCGTGGGCGACGCGCAGCAGCTGCGGAACGACGAGATGCCGTTGACCGGGTGCGGCCACTTCCCTACCCCGCCCGCTTCACGAGGACGCCAGCAGTGCGGTGGCGCCGGCGAGGTCGTCGGGCGTGTCGATCTCCACCCACGCCGGGGTACGGACGCCGATCATGGTCCACGGCCGGCCGGCGGCGAGCTCTGCCTGGATGCCGTGCTCGTACCAGTTGTTGTGGCACGCCGGGTCGGCCTCGAAGGCTCGCAGCGTACGGGCGTAATCGGGGATGCGCCGGCCACGCAGGGCGAGCAGACCCGGGTACTCGGCGACGGGCGCGGACACCTCGACCTTGCCGATCGCCCCCAGCAGGTCGCCGGCGCCGTCGGCCCGGCTCATCTTCATGGCCTCGTCGGTGAGCTCGCGCGCGAAGTCCGCCGCGATGACGGCGCCGGCCGATGACTCCACGGCGTCCTGCATGAAGGCGCTGAAGAGCGTGGACTCCCCGCAGAGGTCGGCGTTGGCCAGCACCAGCAGCTCGTCGTCCCCGAAGGGCCGGGCCTCGAGGGCGAGCAGCGCCGAGTACCAGTTGTTGTACTGCGCGTGCAGGGGGTTGTGCAGGGTGTGCACCCCGCGGGCGCGGGCGACGGCTTCGATCTGCGCCGCCTCGGCGCCGGTCACCGCCGTCACGCTGGAGATCAGCGATCCCAGCTGCGCGAAGCCGTCCAGCTGGCGGTCGGCGATGGTGCGCCCGTTCACGTCGAGCAGCCACTTCGGCCGACCCCCCGACACGCCCGCGAGTCGCTGCCCGAGCCCGGCCGCGAGGACGACGACGGACACCGCACCGACGTCGGCGCGCTGCCCCGTGTTCACCGTCTGGTCGCTCACCGTTTCCATGGTGCCCTGCAGTGAGGTCTCTCACCGCAGATGTGACGAACGGTTACGTGCATAACGCTGCGTAGCCGCTGTGAACCGGGGAAGATCAGCTGTCGCGTCCGGCGGGGACGCGGGTCCGGGGGGACACATGCCGCACGTCGTGTCGATGCTCGCTGCGCTGCTCCGCAGACGACTCCGACCGGCGATCGTGCCGCTGGCGGTGACGGCAGGCCTCGTCGTCGGCTGCACCCCGACCACCGCGACCACCAGCTACCGGTTCACGACCCAACAGCTCGCCGTCGCCTCGACCGAGTCCCAGCAGGGTCTCGCGTACGCCGGTGGGCTGCTCTACCTGGGCTTCGACCTGCTGGACGGCACGGGCCGCATCGTCGGCTACGACTCCCGCGGTCGGGTGGTGAAGCGCAGCGCCGCACTACCGACCGGGCACACCAACGAGATCAGCTACCGCACGGCCGACGGCAACCTCTACGTCACGAACACCAGCAGGGGCGTCACCGGCATCGCCGTGGTCAGCGTGCGCGGCACCGTCCCGTCCTTCGTGAAGCAGATCAACGTGCCGCTCAAGTACGGCGCCGTGGCCGCCGTCGACAACACCCGTGACCAGCTCGTCGTCGTGACCGGCAACACCGGTGGCCCGTACACGCTCGAGTTCGTCACCATGAGTGGCGTCGTGACCCGCCGTATCCCGATCGCGGACCAGGGCATCACCCAGGGCCTCGAGGTAGTTGGTGACCAGATCCTCCTGTTCACGAGCCTGACGTCCCCGGCCCGTGACCGGATCACGGTGCTCTCGCTGGCCGGCACGGTGCTGCAGACGATCCCGGTGCCCGTGGCGAACGAGGGCGAGGGTCTCGCCTACGACCCGGCCACCCGGCAGGTGTACGTCGGCTTCACCAAGCCCTCCCGCGTCATGCTGATGACCCCGGCCTTCGTCCCGGTCCATCTTTAGCCCGGCGTCCGACCCGGATCAGGCGAGGCCGAACGACAGCAGCTGCCGCGTGGGCGCGCACGCCGCAGGAGCCGCCGGGCAGGTCCGGGTGTAGTACCCGGAGCCCCAGTAGACCCGGCCGTCGACGATCGCCGCCCCGCCCACGACCGAGCCCCCGCTCGCGTGCGACCACAGGATCGCGCCGGTCGCCGCATCGAGGGCGTACATGTCCGGCCCGTCGACGGCGGTGGAGCCGACGTAGACGACGCCGTTGGCGCTCGACACGAAGCCGATGTCGGCGGCGCCCTGCGGATCCGCGACCTGCCACACGATGCGCCCGGTGGCGGCATCCAGCGCGGTCCACGCACCGGCCGTCACCACCTGGCCGGAGGGAAGCGTCCACGACTTGTGGGCGCCGTTCGCATTGGCGACGTAGATCCGCTTGCCGTCGGTGGCGGTGCCGAAGACGATCCCACCGTTCTGTGCACCCGGGCCCACCACGGCATGCCAGACGACGGCGCCGGTCCGCGCGTCGGCGGCCCAGTAGATGCCGCTCTTGGAGCCGACGCCCACCAGCGTCCGCGGGACCCCGTCGACGACGGCCGAGAAGAGGTTGGGGCTCGAGCCGAGATCGGCGTCGGGTCCGCAGTCGGCAGGAGCGCTGGTGCACGCCTGCCGCCAGACGTCGGCGTCGCTCGTGCGTATCGACCAGCGGACCGCGCCCGTCGCGGTGTCGATGTTCAGCAGCGAGTCCACGTGGTCGTCCGCGGACGGCGCCGTGCAGCCGGTCTGCGCCGGCCGGGTGCAGACCCCGGCAGGCGCGGTGTAGTTGTTGCCGGTGCCGACGTAGAGGGTGGCCGTCGCCGGGTCGACGGCGGGGCTGCCGGCCCAGACGGCGCCCCCGGTGTAGCCGACCGGCACGGTGTACGTACGCCAGACCAGCTGCCCGCCGGCGACGTCGATCGCGACGACGCTCCCGCGGAACTGCGGAGTTGCCGCGCCGTCGTCCCCGGAGGAGATGCCGACGTAGGCACGGCCGCCGACCACGACCGTGGAGCCGGTGATGCGCGCGCTGCGCTGTGTGTCGACGATCCGCTTCCACAGCAGGGCACCTGTCGCCGAGTCGAGTGCGACGAGGCTGGTGGAGGTGCTCCCGGTCGGCGGCCGGGTGCCGAACACGACGCGCCCGTCCGCGACCGCCGGCGTGCCCCGGCCGGTGTCACCGGGGATGCCCGTGATGGCCGCGACGCTGCGTGACCAGCGGACGGCGCCGGTGGTGGCGTCGTACGCGGTGACCGATCCGCCGGGCGGAGGCGTCGGCGGCGCGAAGCCCCGGTCGTCCGCTACGTAGACGGTGCCGTCGACGACCGCCGGCGTGGACGACAGATATCCGGCGGTCGTCACGCTCCACTTCCGGGCCAGCTGCGGGACCGTCGCCGCCGACAGCGCCGTCTCCCGCGGGTTGTCGTGCGTGTCGGACGCGTAGCCGCCGGCCGAGGTCCACGCCGGCGCGGTGGTACGGCTGACCCGGCCTTCCGTCCCGTAACCGGCGCTCAGGACCGGCTGCACGGAGAAGGTGTAGGCGGTGTCGCGCAGCAGCCGGTTGAACGTGTAGCTGCGCGTGGCGGCTCCGACGGTCGCGCTGAAGGCCCCGTAGCCGCGGTCGTCGACCCCGTCGCGGCGCACCACGTAGCCGGTGACGGTGCCCCCGGGGTCGGTGGGGGCTGCCCAGGTCACGACAGCTCGCTCGGCCTTCATGCCGGCGCTGACGACGGGCGCGACGCCGGCGTCGGGCGTCGAGCCCCGTGAGGTCGCGTACGGGCCGGCGCCGGCGGCCGTCACGGCGGCAACGGCCACGGCGTACGTGGTGGACGGCCGCAGGCCGGTGAAGGTGTAGCTGCGCGTCGAGGCACTCACGTCGATGACCGCCGGTCCGTGGCCGGAGAGGTCCAGCCCGTCGCGGGTCAGGCGGTAGCCGACGACCGGGCCGCTCGTGACGGTGGGCATGGTCCACGTCACCGTCAGGGTGTTCGCGGACGTCGTGAGCGTCAGGACCGGTGCCGTCGGGGCGGGGCCGGTGATGACCTGCGTCCTGCTCACGGCCGGCCCCGTGCCTGCAGCGTTGATCGCGGCGACCGTGAAGTGGTAGATGACGCCCGGCCGGAGATACAGGACCACGTACGAACGCGACGACGCGTCGACGATCTTCGACCACGGTCCGTAGTTGTGCGTATCGGTGCCGTCGCGGGTCAGGAGATACCCCGTGACCGGCGATCCGCCGTCCGTGGCGGGGGGCTGCCACGTCACGACCGCGCGGTCGGGCGGCGACGCCGTCACAGCCACCGACGCCGGGACGGCCGGCGGCGAGGCGGCTGCGGCGGCCGGTGTCCCGGCCGCCACGACCGTGACGGCGAGCACGACGAGCAGCACGAAGGCGGAGGCGGATCGACGCATCGGATCTCCAGCGGCAGCAGCAGTGATGCCACGTCAGGCGCGAGCCCGACGTGCCCGGCGCGAGCCGGGCCCCCCTGCGTCTATCGCGGCAGATGCGGATTCGTGAAGCTTGCTGCAGTCTTTGGCGAAGAGTCTGCGGTCTCGATGGGACCGACCGGACGAGCCGACTGCGTACATGCGGGTGGTGCGCCGTCAGGGACTTGAACCCCGAACCCGCGGATTAAGAGTCCGCTGCTCTGCCAATTGAGCTAACGGCGCGTGCAGACGAAGCTATCACGACGCTCCCGGCGCATCCGTCACACGAGCGAGTGAGCGCGGCGGTGTCACGCCGGGCGCACGACCGACCATCCCGGGGCCGGCCGTGGGGCGCGGGCGTACTGCTCCGCGAAGAGATCGTTGTCGCGCGCCCAGGCATGCATCTGCCGGGCCAGGGCGACCGTGAGCCAGCCGGCCGCCACCGCGGCGACACCGGCCGAGCCGAGTGCTGCCCGCCACCTCATGAGTCGACCCCCCGACCGTCGGCCCGCCTCGGCGCGAAGAATGACGTGCCGGGCGATGAATCCTTGCGGGCCCAAACTACAACGCCATTAGGCGCCGCGTATTTAGGGGTCGAAATATGCATGAAATTCGTGCCCAACCGGCGTCACACGCGCGGCTTCCGGCGTGCGGCCCGGACCAGTCCGACCGGGCACGGTCGGCTCAACCGGCCCTCACCTGTCGCCCCGACGTCTACTATGGCACTGGACGAAGTCGATGCGGTGAGGTTGGTCCTGCGTGCACATCGATCTGTGGATCGCTCTGGCCGGCATATTCGTCGGCTTCGTGGTCGGCTTGACCGGCATGGGCGGTGGAGCCCTGATGACGCCGATGCTCGTGCTGTTCTTCGGGGTGCAGCCGCTGGCCGCGGTCAGCAGCGACCTGGTCGCATCGCTGTGCATGAAGCCGGTCGGCGGGCTCGTCCACCTACGCCGCGGCACCGTGCACAAGCAGCTCGTGCTGTGGCTGGTGCTCGGGTCGGTGCCGTCCGCCTTCCTCGGCGTCCTGTTGCTCAAGGCGTTGGGCAACGGCGAAGGCGTCGAATCGGCCGTCAAGCTGGCCCTGGGGATCGCCCTGCTGGTGGCCGTGGCCATGATGATCAGCAAGGCACTGCTCGATGCCCGCCGCCGCGCCATCCTGGGCGCTGCAGCCGACGACCCGACCCCGCTCGTCGTCAAACCGCTGGCGACCGTGCTCATCGGCGCCGTCGGGGGCCTGGTCGTCGGAATGACCTCGGTCGGCTCCGGCTCGCTGATCATCGTCGCTTTGCTGGTCATCTACCCGGCACTCAAGACGGGCGATCTGGTGGGCACCGACCTGGTGCAGGCCGTTCCGCTGGTCGGCTCGGCTGCCCTCGGCCACCTGCTCTTCGGCGACTTCTCCTTCGGCCTGACCCTGTCCATCCTCATCGGCAGCATCCCGGGCGTCTACCTCGGCGCCCGGGCCTCCTCCAGCGCCCCGAGCTGGATCATCCGCCGGGCCATCGCCATCGTGCTGATGGCGAGTGCGCTGAAGCTGCTGGAGGTCCCGACCGTGGTGGTCGGCGTGGTGCTGCTGCTGTCGGTCGTGGCCGGCCCGTTCGCCTGGACCCGTTTCCGCCGGGCTTACCAGGCCCGATTCGTCGACGGTGCCGCCGTGAAGGACAAAAAAACTCCACCAAGGCACTTGAGTTATTAACGCAGGTGGGTTAACGTCCGCCCGTGGAGTCCGGCACCCGCCTGCTGATCATCGAGGCCGCCGAGCGGCTGATGGCCGAGCGCGGCGTGCACGGGGTGTCCCTGCGTGAGGTCGGTGCCGAGGCCGGCCAGCGCAACACCGGCGCGGTGCGCTACCACTTCGGCTCCAAGGAGCAGTTGGTCAACGCCGTCTTCGAGCACCGGATGGCGCCGATCAACGTGCGCCGGCTCGCCCTGCTCGACCAGCTCGACGCGGCCGGTGACGGCGACACGCTGCGCGGGCTGCTCGAGGCGTTTGCGTATCCGCTGGCCGAGATGCTCGGCGAGATCGGCCGGCCGAGCTGGTATCTGCGGTTCTGCATCCAGGCGGCATACGTCGAGGGCAGCGCCCCCACCGACCTCGAGGGCCAGCTCTGGACGCAGGGCGCCGCCACGGTGCGCCGGCGGGCGCTGGACCTGATCGGCGCGGCCGGGGTCGACGAGCTGCTGTGCGCCGACCGCTGGGATCTCGCGTCCGGCCACCTCGCGCACGGGCTCGCCGACCGCGAATTCCTCCTGCAATACGCGCCGTACCGGGTCACGACCCCGCGCGGGCTCTACCTCGCCCACCTGCTCGACACCGCGACGGCCCTCGCCGCGGCACCTGTGTCCGAACAGACCGGCCGGCAGATCGCCGGCTCGACCGACCACCGGAGAAGCGCATGACCACCTTTGCCGACGCCCCCGCGGGCACCGCGAGCCCGACGCTCGACATCCGGCCGCTGGCCGGCCACATCGGCGCCGAGATCCTCGGGCCCGACCTGACCCAGCCGCTCACGGCGGAGACCGTCGCCGCGATCCGCGCGACGTTGCTGAAGTGGAAGGTCGTCTTCTTCCGCGATCAGCACCTCACGCAGGCCCAGCACCTGGCGTTCGCCGAACAGTTCGGCACCCCCACCCCGGCCCACCCGACCCTGCCGGCCGCGTTCCCGGACTTCCCGCAGATCCTGCTGCTGGACAACGAGCAGTTCGCCAAGCAGGAAAAGGCCAAGAACGCCGACAACGCGTCGGCCGGCAAGCAGCCTGCGTTGGGCATCGAGAGCCGCTGGCACACCGACGTCACCTTCGTGCCGAACCCGCCGATGGGCTCGATCCTGCGCGGCATCACCGTCCCGCCGTACGGCGGCGACACCCAGTGGACCAACCTGGCCGTCGCGTACGAGACGCTGTCGGCCCCGCTGCAGCGTCTGTGCGACGAGCTGCACGCCGTGCACCACAACTTCCTGCCGATCTCCCGCGGCGAGATGCCGACGGCGCTGAAGCAGCAGTTCCAGTCCAAGGACATCCGCTCGGTCCACCCGGTCGTGCGCGTGCACCCCGAGACCGGTGAGAAGGCGCTGTTCGTCAACCCGAACTTCACGAGCCACATCCAGGAGCTGTCGCGCGCCGAGGGCGGCCACCTGCTCGAGCTGCTGTACGAGCACATCGCCAACGCCGCGTACACCTGCCGCTTCCGCTGGGAAGCCGGCAGCATCGCGTTCTGGGACAACCGGGCCACCTGCCACCTCGTGCCGACCGACGTCCCCGCCGGGATGAAGCGGTCGATGCAGCGCATCACGCTCGCCGGTGACCTGCCGGTCGGGCCGGACGGCTCGGTCTCCTACGGCCTCGACGGCGGCGCCGCCTTCAACTAGGCGGGTCGGGTCGGACTACTTCGACCGGGTGCCCTCGTCCGCTTCGGCAGCGACCGCCAGCCGGCGGGCGAGGGCGCCGAGGCGTGTCATGCGCAGGTCACCGAGCGGCGAGACCTTGTTGCCCAAGTGGTTGCTGACGAACGCGATCGCCAGCTCGTGGTCCGGGTCGGCGTACGCACCGCTGCCGCCGAGCCCGTAGTGGCCCGAAGGCGTTGGGGGTGCGTACGCGGTCGGCGACGAAGCACTGGTGATAACCGAGGCGCCAGTTGGGGCGCATCGGCAGCACGTAGTCGCGGGCGCGGGTCTGGATCTCCTTCGCGTCGGCCAGCGTGCCGGGCTCGAGGAACGGCACCCCGTCGACCGTGCCGTCACCCGCGAGCGGCGCGTACATGCGGGCGAGGGCGCGCGCGGTGAAGACGCCGTTCCAGCCCGGCATGACCGCGTCGTGGATCTCGGGGAGCCGCACCAGGACGTCGAAGCGCTCGGGCATCGCGGCCTCGGCGAAGCCCCGGGTCAGCGGGATCGCGGTGAGCCGGGCGGAGACGAACGGCCACGACAGCTTGTACGGCAGCAGCCGCGGAAACGTGCCGGCGATGCGGTGGCGCTCGTCGGGCGGCACGTAGAACCACAGCTCGTCGACCCCGAGCGGCTCGGCCACCTCGGTGCGCAGCAGCTCGGTGAACGAGCGGCCGGTCGCCCGGGCGGCGAGCTCGGCCACCAGCCAGCCGTACGTGATGGCGTGGTAGCCCGGGCCGTGCAGCCGCCGCGGGTCGGGGGCGCCGGCAGCGAGCTTCGCCGTCACCTGCTCGTAGTCCAGCAGGCCCAGGCCGTCGGGCGCGATGCCCCGCACCTTGTGCAGGCCGGCGCGGTGGCTCATCAGCTCGCGGACGGTGATGGTCTCCTTGCCGGCGGCGCCGAACTCCGGCCAGTATGTCGCCACCGCGGCGTCGTAGTCGATGAAGCCCTGCTGCGCCAGCCGGTGGATGAGGGTGGTGGCCACGCCCTTGCCGGTGGAGAACGACAGGCTGACCGTGTCGCGCTCCCAGTGCTGCCCGCGGTGCGCGTATCCGGCCCAGATGTCGAGGACGAGCCGGCCGCGGTGGTAGACCGCGAGCGCGCCTCCACCGTCGTCGGGGTGGCGGAAGAGGCGGGAGAACCTGTCGGCCAGCGGCGTGAACTGCGGGCTGATGTGCCAGCCATCCATCCCGGCAGCGTAGCCAGCCGGGCCGCGAAGAAGTTCCGGAGCCTCCGCAGTTCCATAGCCTTACGGGATGTCGCCCCTCGCCACCGTCGCGGAGCTCTGGCGCTACCCGGTCAAGTCGCTGCAGGGCGAGCGGGTCGATTCGGCGGCGATCGGCTTCGAGGGTCTGGCCGGCGACCGCAGCTACGCGATCTTCGACCGCACCACCGGGCTCGGGGTGACGGGGCGCCGCGTCCCCCAGCTGCTGTACGCGACCGCCTGCCTGAGCGACGACGGCAACGTCGAGATCGTGCTGCCGGGCGGCGCGGTCTCGCGCGGCGACGACGACCTGTCCGACTGGCTCGGCCGGGCCGTGACCCTGCGCCGCTCCGACGAGCCGGGCCCGCGTCGCTTCGAGAGCCCGATCGACTTCGAGCACGAGCGCGACAGCGAGTGGCGGGCCTTCAACGGCTCCCCCGGCGCGTTCCACGACCTCGCCGACGCCAGCGTCTCGTTCATCGCCCGGGCGACCCTCGGCGACTGGGACTTCCGCCGCTTCCGGGCCAACGTGCTGCTCGACATGCCCGCCGGGCAGACCGAGGACGACCTGGTCGCCACGACGGTGCAGGTGGGCGATGCGTTGCTCTCCATCCGGCGGCAGCTCGGGCGGTGCGTGATGACCACCCGGCCGCAGCCGGGCCTCGCCGGTCTCGCACCCGTCGAGAAGGACCTCGACGTGCTGCGCACCATCCGCCGGGAGCACGGCGGCACCCTCGCCGCAGGCGCGGTCGTCATGCACTCGGGCACCATCGCGGTGGGCGACCCGCTCGTCGCAGCAGCGTCCCTACAGCGTGAAGGAGAGCGATAGCCGTGCAGTACACCCGCCTCGGCGCCACCGGCCTGCAGGTCTCGCGCATCTGTCTCGGTTGCATGAGCTACGGCGAACCCGCGCGCGGCGGCCAGCCCTGGTCGCTGCCGGAGGACGAGAGCCGCACACACATCCAGCGCGCGCTCGACGCCGGCATCAACTTCTTCGACACCGCCAACGCGTACTCGGGCGGCAGCAGCGAGGAGATCGTCGGCCGGGCCCTCGCCGACTTCGCCCGCCGCGACGAGGTCGTACTCGCGACCAAGGTCTACATGCCGATGCGACAGGGCCCCAACGGCGGCGGCCTGTCGCGCAAGGTGATCTTGAGCGAGATCGACGCCAGCCTGCGCCGGCTCGGCACCGACTACGTCGACCTGTACCAGATCCACCGGTGGGACCCGTACACGCCGATCGAGGAGACGCTCGAGGCGCTGCACGACGTCGTCAAGGCCGGAAAGGCGCGCTACATCGGCGCCTCGTCGATGGCGGCCTGGCAGTTCAGCAAGGCGCTCTACACCTCGCAGCTGCACGGCTGGACCCGCTTCGTCAGCATGCAGAACCACTACAACCTGCTCCAGCGCGAGGAGGAGCGGGAGATGCTGCCGCTCTGCGCCGACCAGGGCATCGGCGTCATCCCGTGGAGCCCGCTCGCCCGCGGCAAGCTCACCCGGGAGCCGGGCACGGTCACCGACCGCAGCGAGACCGACGCCTTCGGTCAGGGCCTGTACGACGACGACGCCGCCGTCATCGACGAGGTCGGACGCCTCGCCACCGCCCGCGGCGTCACCCGGGCGCAGGTGGCGCTGGCGTGGATGCTCGCGCAGCCCACCGTCACCGCACCCATCATCGGGGCCACCAAGCCGCAGCACCTCGACGACGCCATCGCCGCCGTCGAGCTCGAGCTGGACGCCGACGAGGTCGCCGCGCTGGAGAAGCCGTACACACCCCGCTCCCCCAGCCGGCTGCTGCCGCCGCCGACGTCGCCCGCGGGCCGCTAGGTGTCGCTCGTCCTCGGCCCGCTGCTGCGCTACACCGACGCCACCTCCGCCACCGTCTGGGTGGAGACCGACCGCGCCTGCACCGTCTCCGTCCGGGCCGGTGACCTCGACGGCAGCAGCGCGACGTTCCAGGTCGCCGGACACCACTACGCGATCGTGGCGCTGCGGGGGCTGACCACGGGCAGCGTGCTGCCGTACACGGTCGCGCTGGACGACGAGATCGTCTGGCCGCAGTCGGCCGACTGGCCGGCCAGCGTGCTGCGACCGCACGCGCCGGGCACGCCCCTGCGCATCGTCTTCGGGTCGTGCCGGGCCGCGGCCCCGCTCGACGACGACGAGTTCGGCATCGACGCACTGCACGCTCTGGCCGAGCGCCTGCGCGGCACCGATGCCGCCGAGTGGCCCGACCTGCTGGCCTTCGTCGGTGACCAGGTCTACGCCGACGACAACCTCTCCCCCGAGACGCTGGCGTTCATCCAGCAGCAGCGCGGCCCGGATGACGGCCCGGGGCACGAGGTGTCGAACGTCGACGAGTACACCCGGCTGTACGCCGAGTCCTGGTCGCCCGACCCGATCCGCTGGCTGCTCTCCACCGTCCCGAGCGCGATGATCTTCGACGACCACGACGTGCGCGACGACTGGAACACGTCCGTCACCTGGCGCAAAGCCATCCAGCAGACCGACTGGTGGAGCGAGCGCATCACCAGCGGGCTGCTCACGTACTGGATCTACCAGCACCTCGGCAACCTCTCGCCGGACGAGCTGGACACCGACGCCATGCTCGCCGCGCTGCACGCCGCGGGCGGTGACGGAGAGCAGCTGCTGCACGAGTTCGCCGTACGGGCCGACGCCGCCGCCGACGGCGAGCCCGGCGTGCGCTGGTCCTACCGCCGCGACTACGGCGCGGTGCGCTTCGTCGTCCTGGACTCGCGGTGCAACCGGGTGGTCGACGGCCGGCAGCGGCTGATGGTCTCCGACCGCGAGTGGGCCTGGTTCGACGAGCAGTGCACCGGCGACGTCGAGCACCTCGTGATCGTCACGTCGCTGCCGTACCTGCTGCCGAGCGGCGTGCACGGCCTCGAGGCCTTCGACGAGGCGATCGCCGAGGGCCAGTGGGGTCCGCGCGCCGCCCGGGTCGCCGAGAAGGTCCGCCAGGGCGCCGACCTCGAGCACTGGGCGGCGTTCGACACGTCGTTCCGGCGCATGCGTGACGTGGTCGCCGACGTGGCCGCGGGCCGTCGCGGCCGCCCGCCTGCGAGCATCACCTTCCTGTCCGGTGACGTGCACTTCTCCTACCTGGCGCAGGCGAAGCTCGGCGAGCTCAGTGACCGGACGGCCGCCGACACCCCGCGCATCCTGCAGGCCGTGTGCTCACCGCTGCGCAACCCGCTCGACGGCAAGACCCGGGTCGCCGACCGGGTGGCGTCCTCCGGCGTCGGCCATCTGATCGGATGGCTGCTCACCGGCCGCGCCCATGCCGTGCCGCCCGACCTGAGCTGGAAGGTCACCCACGGACCGGCGTTCGGCAACACCCTGGCCGAGCTGACCCTGGACGGGCGTGCGCTCGAGCTGTGGGTGAGCTCGGCGGTGCCCGGCCCGAAGCTCGCTCAGGACTGGCGGGCGGGATTCACCGCGTAGCGCAGCAGCAGCGTGCCGTTCGCCTCGGCGACGGCGAGCAGGGTCAGCTCGCGTGACGGATCGATCGGGGCCGACCCGAAGATGCGGTGCCCGTCCCCGCCGACCAGCATCGGCGACAGGCTGAGACACAGCTCGTCGACCACCCCGGCGGCGAGCAGCTGCCCGTTCAACGACGGGCCTCCCTCGCAGAGCACCAGGTCGGCGCCGGCCTCCCCCAGCCGGCGCATGCCCTCGCCGAGGTCGACCTCGGCGTCGCCGGTGAGGATGACGTCGGCCAGCTCGGCCGCGGCCTCCTGCTGCTCGCGCGGGGTGCCGGCCGGTCCGATCACGTACGGCCGGGTCTCCTGGAACAGGCGCATCGCCGGGTCGAAGCGCATCGACTTCGACACCAGTCCGACCCGGGGGGTGTCCTGCTGGCCGCGTGACCGGCGGGCGGCGGTCGCCTCCTCCGAGGTGCGCACCCGGCCGTAGTTCTCCTCGCGCACGGTGCCCGCGCCGGCGAGCACGATGTCGGCCAGGCTGCGCAGGTGGAAGAAGACGGCCTTGTCGTCCGAGCCCGACAGCCCGGCCGACTTCCCCGCGACGGAGATCGCCCCGTCGACCGACGACACCATGTTGAGCACCAGGTACGGACGGCCGGTGCGCGCGCGGTGACCCGAC
This sequence comes from Frankiaceae bacterium, assembly GCA_965199805.1. Classification (GTDB taxonomy): domain Bacteria; phylum Actinomycetota; class Actinomycetes; order Frankiales; family Frankiaceae; genus DATAZK01. The sequence continues at coordinate 1,275,123 of CBDATO010000003.1, forward strand.
GTGCGCTCCCAGATGTCGGTGTACAGGGCGAGCACGGCGGCATCGGACCCGGTGGACGGCAGCAGAGCTCGCATCCGTCGTTGGTACCAGCAACCCGCAATCACGGCGCTCGTACGCTGCTGTGCGCTCCAACCGCCACACCGGGATGCGGCGGTTGGAGCTGCGAGGCCGCTCGGGTGACTAGCCGGCGTTGAGGCGGTTCAGCCGCTCGACGGCGTCGGCGTACTCCTCGACGAGGTCGTTGATCAGCTCGCGTGAGCTGCGCACCTTGTTCATGGAGCCGACGATCTGCCCGACCGGGTTGAACATGACGTCCCTGGCCTGGTCGGCGTAGCGGCTGCTGCGTGAGACGCACTCGCCGCTGACCATGTACTGCAGCGGCATGCCGAGCGGCTTCGGGTTCTCCGGCGCCTCCCAGGCCTCGGTCCACGCGCTGCGCAGCATGCGGGCCGGCTTGCCGGTGAACGACCGCGAGCGGACGGTGTCGCTGCTCTTGGCGGCAAGCAGCTGCTCGGTCTTGGCCGGCGGGGAGTCCGCCTCGGCGACCGTCAGCCAGATCGAGCCGGTCCAGACGCCCTCGGCGCCCATGGCCAGCGCGGAGGCGAGCTGACGGCCGTTGCCGATGCCGCCCGCGGCCAGCACCGGGATGGGGGCGACCGCGTCGATGACCTCGGGCCACAGCACCGTGCTGCCGATCTCGCCGGTGTGACCGCCGGCCTCGCTGCCCTGGGCGATGATGATGTCGATGCCGGCGTCGGCGTGCTTGAGCGCCTGGCGGGCCGAGCCGCACAGCGCGGCGACCAGCCGGCCGCTCTCGTGCACCTGCGCCACGACGTCGTCGGGCGGGGTGCCCAGCGCGTTGGCGATCAGCCGGACCTTGGGGTGCTGCAGGGCGAGCTCGACCTGCGGCGCCGCGGTGGCCGCCGTCCAGCCGAGCAGCTGGCCGGTACCGGACTCGCCCTCGGGCAGCTCGGGCACGCCGTGGTCGGCGAGCACCTTCTTCGCGAAGTCGAGGTGCTCCTGCGGCACCATCTGGCGCAGCGAGTCGGCCAGCTTGGCCGCGTCCATCTCGCCGATGCCCTCGTACTTGCCGGGGATGACGATGTCGACGCCGTACGGGTGGTCTCCGACGTTCTGGTCGATCCAGTCGAGCTCGATCGCCAGCTGCTCGGCGCTGAAGCCTACGGCGCCGAGCACACCGAAGCCTCCGGCGCGGCTCACGGCGGCGACGACGTCGCGGCAGTGGGTGAAGGCGAAGATCGGGAACTCGATGCCGAGCTTTTCACACAGCGAGGTGTGCACGGGTGGGTCCTTTCAACGGGTTGCGTCTCGAAGCGTCTGACGGGCGAGCGCGGCCTCGAAGAGCGCCGTCAGGCCCGTCTCGGCGGCCTCGTCGGTGACGGCCTCCGGGTCGAGCCGGCGTTGCATCTCCAGGCCGTAGAGCAGCGCGAAGACCTGGGCGGCCAGCTGAGGCCCGACCTCGTCAGGGACGCCACGTTCGATGAACCCCCGAGCCATCGCGGCGCGTACCTGTGCGTATCGGTGCCTGAGCCGGCCACCCAGATCTGGATCACGGACCGCCCGGAGCCACAGCTCGTGCTCGAGCAGCAGCCAGGTCTCCCCCAGCTCGTCGGGCGGCTGGGCCACATTGCGCCACAGCGCGCCCATCTGGGCGGCGGTGTCCTCGGCGACGACGAACTCGGCCTTCACCACGGCCGCCGTCGTCAACTGCGACGTCTCCAGCAGGGCCTTGAGCAGCCCCTGCTTGCTGGAGAAGTGCGCATACACCGCACCCGAGCTGCGGTCGGCGGCTGCCGCCACCTCATCGACGGAGACCGAGTCGTACCCACGGCTGGCGAAAAGCTCAGCAGCAGCCTGCAACAGCCGGCTGCGCGTGTCAGCCCGCCTGTCAGCCTGCGTACGACGCGGCACTCCACCCCCGTTGTCGAGCGATCACCATTTTTATAGCGGACGCTCGATAACTACGTCAAGGGTGTCACCCGAACGGGGTGCGCCGTCGTACTACCGGCGCTCGAGCGACTCCTTGACCAGGTCGAGACCGGCGGCGACCGCCGCGATGAACTTCTGCGCCGTCGCCGGGTCGGTCTGCGCCTTCGCGTCCCAGTTCAGGGTGAACGCGAAGAAGACCCATCGGTCGTCGAAGTACATGGCGCCGGGGAGAGACAGCGCGTGGAAGCCGGGGGTGTCGATGCTCCCGCCCTTGAGGTAGGCGCTCACGCCCAACGGCATCGGGACCTTGTAGATGGCATCCGCGAGGGTGAGGATGCGGCGGAACTCGCTCGTCGTCTGCGCGTTCTTGAAGAAGGCGCCCCGCAGGGCCCGCGAGTAGAACGACACCAGGTCGTCGGCGGAGCTGGCAAGGGTCTGCACCGGGTTGAGCACCGGATTGACGAACGGGTCGTCCGCCGCGGCCTGCAGGTCGGCCCAGCTGAAGTCGCGGAAGTCCTTCGCCCCGAACAGGTAGCCGAGGAACGCACGGGTGCTGTCCGGCACCAGCGTCTTCTTCAGGCCGGCCGTCCGGACGAGCTCGCGGACGCGCTGGATGCCGACGGCCTTGATCGACATGTCGGTGCCGGTGTTGTCGCTGTGACTGATCATCGCCTCGAGCGCGGTGCGCTGCGAGACCTGGCCGATCAGGTTCGGCGGGTTGAAGATCTGGCTGTCGGCGCTCCAGACGGACGCGTTCAGGTCCAGCTGGCGGCCGGCCAGCGTCTGCGAGACCTGCGGCGAGTCCGCCTGGCGCAGCGCCTCGGCGAGGACGAAGACCTTGAACGCGCTGGCCACGAAGACCTGCTGTCCGGCGTTGCGCGAGACGTCGACGCCGGTGTCACCGTTCGCCGCCGGGGCGTGCAGGCGCAGGCTCAACCGGCCGGGCAGCCCGTCGAACAGGCCGAGGGACTTGCGCTGCGGGAAGACCGGCCTCGTGCGGCCCGCGGCCTGCGCGCCGCCGGCGAAGGCGACTCGGGTCGGCAACTGCTGCCGCACCGGTCGCAGCGATGAACCCCCGTCGGGATGACGTCATGAGCGTGCTGCCTCTCTCCGCCACGCGGGCGGAAGCCATGATCATCGGCAATGATGATCACGGGCAGCATCGCCGGACGCGGGGGCTCAGCAGGCCGAACGTCCGACCCGACGCGGGTCAGCGGCCGCCCCAGACGGCCTTTGCCCCGGAGTCACCGGTTTTGTACGTGTAGTACGCGAGCACGACCGCGACCGCGATGGTGGCGATGGCGAGCACCGGGGTGGCGAGGCGCAGCAGACGATCGTTGCTGCGCAGCCCCGCCGGGATCAGCCGGCCGAGCGCCCGGTCCAGCCGCGTCGTACGGACGCCGACGGCCTGCACGCTCGGGCGGGTGGCGACGGCGACCCCGCCGCCGGAAGCCGGCAGCTGCTCGGCCGCGGGACCCACCGGAGCCGTGTCCTGCACTGCGGCCACCGCCGGACCGAGCCGGCGGGCCAGATCGACGATCATCGTGAGCAGCAGGAGGAACACCAGGGCCCCCGACCACGGGAGCAGCTGGTCGGCGTAGTGCTGGTGCTGGCGAACCAGCTGCTGGGCACCGATCTCGTCGCGGAACGTCTCGCCGCTGCTCGTCGCGATCGGCACCGAGACGAGGGCGACGGCCGAGACGAGCAGCACCAGCAGCCCGAGGTGGCGGCGCATGGCCGGCCACAGCGAGATGCCGATGGCGCCGATCACGGCCAGCGGCACGAGCACGACGACCGCGTGGACGACCAGGGGATGCAGCGGCAGCCCGCCGACCTTCTCGGGCAGCACACCCGCCAGCACGGCCATCAGGCGAGCACGACCTGGTCGGACTCCACCTTGACCGAGACCGGCGTGAGGCCCGACGTGGCAGGGCCCTGGGTCACGGCGCCGGCGAGGGTGAACTCGGAGCTGTGACAGGGGCACTCCAGGATGGCGTCCTTGGGTGCGACGGTGCAGCCCTGGTGCGGGCAGGTCGCGTCGAACGCAGCGAGTCTTCCGCCGTTCTGCGTGATCAACAGGGTCTTGCCGTCGGCCTTGACGCTGACCGCGGCGTCGGTGGGCACCTCGGACAGCGCGATGATGCTCTGCACCGCCGGAGCCGAGGACGCGGCAGCAGACGACGCCGCACCGGACGAGGCGGGCGCGTCGGCCGCGCTCGAGCCGGCCGCGGACGGGGTCGTGGCGGCGTCCGACGAGCCGGAGGACCCACCGCACGCCGCGGCCACGAGCACGACACCTCCGACGCCGGCACCGAGCAGGATCTGCCGGCGGGCGCAGGTGAAGGGTGCGGCAGCCGCGCGCTGGGTCGGCGCTGCGGTGTCAGCCGTCGAGATGTCGGTCAAGGTCAACCTCCGAGTGGTGGGGCCGGTCGGCGGGGACGTCGGCGATTCCCGACACTTCCGTACGGAGGGTCGGTGGTGCCATTGACTGATGGTCGTACGACCAGTTGGTCATGGCACGTCCGATCATCCGTGGTCATCCTGGAGTCGGCTGTGAACGCCATGCCCGTCCGCTGTGTCAGCCCGCCCGCCACCATCCGATTGCCTGAAGTCCGCAGGGGAGGCCGCCGGTGACCGACCTGCACGCCCCCACGCGGGCCCCGGCCGGGTCCCGCGGCCCGGGCCGCCCGCACCTGCCCTTCGGTCACGCGGCGGGCCCCAACGGGCCGAAGCGGCGCCCCCCGGTCGGCTGGCGGATCTGGCGGGTGTGGCAGGACCGTCCGGTCCTGCAGTTCGTGACCCTCGGACTCCTGCTCATGGGCGCGCTGATCGCCATCGCCTGCCAGTTCGCGGAGCGAGCCGCCCTCCGGGAGGCCATCGCCGACCTGCGCGCCCGTAGCACGCTGCTCGAGCGCGCGGTCGTGCGTCCCGAGATGCCGGTCGGGCTGGCCTCCTCGGATCCCGCCGCCGTCGCGGCCTTCGACCAGGTCGTGCACCGGCAGGTGCTCGGCGGCTGGCTGGTGCGGGTCAAGGTGTGGAACGAGGCCGGCACCATCGTCTACTCCGACGAACCGCGGCTCATCGGCCAGCACTTCGGACTGGACAAGGAGGCGGAGGCCGCCTTCGCCCAGGGCACGCTCGGTGGGGTCGAGGGCGGGCTGTCCGACCTCGACGAGGCCGAGAACAGGTACGAGACCTCCTACCACCGGCTGTACGAGGCGTACGTCCTCACCGAGGCGCCGGACGGTCAGCGGCTGCTGTTCGAGGCGTACTACCGCTACTCCGACCTCGACGACCGGGGCGGCCAGGTGCTCAACGGCTTCCTGCCGACGATCATCGGCGGGCTCGTGCTCTTCGAGCTGCTGACGATCCCGCTCGTCTGGCGCCTCGCCCGGCGCGTACGCCGGGGGCGCGAGGAACGTGAACGGCTGCTGCTCCGGGCGGTCGAGGCCTCCGACGCCGAACGCCGCCGGATCGCCGCCGACCTGCACGACGGGGTGGTCCAGGAGCTGGCCGGCGCGTCGTTCGCCCTGGCCGCGGCAGCCAAGAGCGTGCCCGAGGCGCCGGCCGTCTCCGCGTCGCTGGACCGGGTGGCGGCCGGCGTACGCCAGAGCATGCGCTCGCTGCGCTCCCTGCTCGTCGAGATCTACCCGCCCAACCTGCACACCGAGGGGCTGGCGGCCGCGCTCGGCGACCTGCTCGCGCCGCTTCCCGGCAGCGGCCTGTCCACGTCCCTCGAGGTGCCCGACCCGATCGAGCTGGCGCCGGAGACGGCGACCCTGCTCTTCCGGGTCGCCCAGGAGTCGGTACGCAACGCGCAGCGTCACGCCGCCGCCCACGTCATCGCAGTGAAGGTGACCCTCGAGGGCACCCGGGTGGTGCTGACGGTCACCGACGACGGCACCGGCTTCGACACCAGGGCTCCGGCCGCCAACGGCCACGTGGGGCTCCGGCTGCTCGCCGACCTGGCGACCGAGGCCGGCGGCAGCTTCGAGGTCCGGTCGCGCCACGGCCACGGCACCACCGTCCGACTCGACATGCCACTGTGACATTCGAGCGCGAAACGACACCGATACGCGTCCTGCTCGCGGATGACCACCAGCTCGTCCGCTCGGGGCTCGCGGCCCTGCTCGCCGGCACCGAGGACATCGAGGTGGTCGGCACCGCCGCGAACGGGGCCGAGGCCGTCGAGCTGGTCGAGCTGGCCGAGCCCGACGTCGTCCTCATGGACCTGGTCATGCCGGTGATGGACGGCGTCGAGGCCACCCGCCGCGTCCTGCAGGTGCGGCCGCGTACCCAGGTCGTGGTCCTCACGTCCTTCTCCGACCGCGACCGCATCCTCGCCGCCCTGGACGCCGGGGCGATCGGCTACCTGTTGAAGGACGTCGACCCCGCCGAGCTGATCCGCGGCGTGCGCACGGCCGCGGCCGGCGAGTCACCGCTGCACCCGAAGGCGGCCCGCTCGCTGCTCGCCTCACGGATCGAGGGCCGCGATCCCGTACGCGCGCCGGCCGGGGTCGAGCTGACCCCGCGCGAGGAGCAGGTGCTCGAACTGCTGCGCCAGGGCCTCGCCAACAAGCAGATCGCCCGCTCCCTCGGCATCAGCCAGGCGACGGTGAAGGCGCACCTGACGTCGGTCTTCCAGCGGATCGGCGTGAGCGACCGGGTGCAGGCGGCCGTCTGGGCCGAGCGCCGGGCCGCCGGGGAGGACTGAGCGCCGCCCCCGGCATCGGAGCACCGTGATCGGAGGGCAGGATGGGTTGATGTCGATCGACGGGAAGCACTTCCGCAGGGTCCTCGGCCACTTCCCCACCGGGGTTGCCGTGATCACCGGTATCGACCCGGACGGTCAGCCCGCCGGCATGGCCATCGGCTCGTTCACGTCGGTCTCGCTCGACCCCCCGCTCGTCGCCTTCCTGCCCGACAAGACCTCGAGCAGCTGGCCCAAGATCCAGCCGTCCGGCAAGTTCTGCGTCAACATCCTCGCGTCCGAGCAGGAGTCCGTCTGCCGCGCCTTCGCGGTGAAGGGCGGCGACAAGTTCGCCCAGTTCAGCTGGGCGCCCTCGACCGCGACCGGTTCGCCCCGCCTCGACGACGTCGTCGCCTGGATCGACTGCGACATCGAGGTGGTGCACGAGGCGGGCGACCACTACATCGTCATCGGCCGCGTCCGCGAGCTCGACGTCACCAACCCGTCGCTGCCCCTGCTGTTCTTCCAGGGCGGCTACGGCCGCTTCACGGCGCTGTCGCTCGCCGCGTGGGAGGGCGACCTGCAGCTGCAGCTGGCCAGCGCCGACGCGGCCCGTCCCGAGATGGAGCGCATCGCCGAGGAGCTCGAGGTCGAGTGCGTCGCGAGCGCGGTCGTCGGCGACGAGATGGTGCTGATCGCGAACGCCGGCACCCCGGGTTCGCAGGCCCTGCCGACCCGGGTCGGCCAGCGCATCCCGTTCCGGCCGCCGCTCGGCTCGGCCTTCGTCGCCTGGGCCTCCGAGCCGGCCCGCGAGGCGTGGCTCGCCATGGCGCCGGCCGATCAGCGACCCGCGCTCGAGCAGACCCTGGCCGAGGTACGCGCCGCCGGCTACTCGGTCGGCCGCGGCAGCTCCTGGCACCGCGAGGTCGGCACCGTGCTGGCCCGCCACCGCGGAGCCAAGACGCCCGAGACCGCCGAGGAGATCAAGAAGCTGCTCAGCTCGCTGCCGGCGGACTACGAGTCTCCCGCCGCGACGGCCGGTGACCCGTCGCAGATCCGCTCCGTGTCGGTGCCCGTGGTCGGCCCCGACGGCACCACGGTGCTGGTGCTGACGCTGATGGTCATGTCGAAGCGGGCGCTCGAGGCCGCCGCGCACGACCATGCGGCGCGGCTCACGCAGGCGGCCGAGGCGGTCGGCCGGGCCATCGCACCCTGAGCGCCCGCCCAACTAGGGTCGAGCCATGCCCAGCACGGTGAAGGCGATCATCGCCCGCAGCAAGAAGTCCCCCGTCGAGCTCGTGACCATCGTGGTGCCGGATCCCGGCCCCGGCGAGGCGCTGGTGAAGGTCCAGGCCTGCGGCGTGTGCCACACCGATCTGCACTACCGCGAAGGCGGCATCAACGACGACTTCCCGTTCCTGCTCGGCCACGAGGCCGCAGGCGTGGTCGAGGCCGTCGGCGAAGGCGTCACCGAGGTGGCCCCGGGCGACTTCGTGGTGCTCAACTGGCGTGCCGTCTGCGGCGAGTGCCGGGCCTGCCGCCGCGGCGAACCGTGGTACTGCTTCGCCACCCACAACGCCAAGCAGAAGATGACGCTCGAGGACGGCACCGAGCTCTCCCCTGCGCTCGGCATCGGCGCCTTCGCCGAGAAGACGCTCGTCGCCGCCGGTCAGTGCACCAAGGTCGACCCGTCGGCGCCCGCCACCACCGTCGGCCTGCTGGGCTGCGGCGTCATGGCCGGCATCGGTGCGGCGATCAACACCGGCGGAGTGACCCGCGGCGACACCGTCGCCGTGATCGGCTGCGGCGGCGTGGGCTGCGCCGCCATCGCCGGCGCCCGCCTCGCCGGTGCCCGCACGATCATCGGCGTCGACATCGACGACAAGAAGCTCGAGTGGGCCACCGGCCTCGGCGCGACGCACACCGTCAACAGCAAGACCTCCGACGCCGTCGAGGCGATCAAGGAGCTCACCGGGGGCTTCGGCGCCGACGTCGTCATCGAGGCCGTGGGCCGTCCGGAGACGTACGAGCAGGCGTTCTACGCCCGCGACCTCGCCGGCACCGTCGTGCTGGTCGGCGTCCCGACCCCCGAGATGAAGGTCGAGCTCCCGCTCATCGAGATCTTCGGTCGCGGCGGCTCGCTGAAGAGCTCCTGGTACGGCGACTGCCTGCCGAGCCGCGACTTCCCGATGCTCGTCGACCTGTACCTGCAGGGCCGGCTCGACCTCGACAAGTTCGTCAGCGAGACGATCGGCCTCGGCGACATCGAAGCGGCTTTCGAGAAGATGCACCGCGGCGAGGTCCTGCGCTCGGTGGTGGTCCTGTGACCAGCCTGCAGATCGACCATCTCGAGACCTCCGGCACGTTCAGCCTCGACGGCGGCACCTGGAACGTCGACAACAACGTCTACGTCGTCGGTGACGGCGACGAGGCGGTGATCGTCGACGCGGCGCACGACGTGGACGCGATCGTGCGGGCCGTGAACGGCCGCCGGGTGAAGGCGATCATCGCCACCCACGCGCACGACGACCACATCAACGTCGCGCAGGCGCTGTCGCAGGCCACGGGTGGCCCGGTGCTGCTGCACCCCGACGACCACGCGCTGTGGACGATGACCTACCCCGACCGTGATCCCGACGGTGAGCTGGCCGACGACCAGATCATCGAGGTGGGCGGGGTTCCGCTGCAGGTCATCCACACCCCGGGCCATGCGCCGGGGTCCATCTGCCTGTACGCGCCCGAGCTCGACACGGTCTTCTCCGGTGACACGCTCTTCCAGGGCGGTCCGGGCGCGACCGGCCGCAGCTTCAGCGACTTCCCGACCATCGTCGAGTCGATCCGTAACCGGCTGCTGGTGCTCCCGCCCCACACGGTCGTGCGCACGGGCCACGGCCCCACCACCACGATCGGCGAGGAAGCACCCGACCTGCCGGTATGGATCGATCGCGGGCACTAGTTGACGCTGTCGTGAGCGACATCAAAGACATCCCCCTGACCACCCTCAACGGCGACGCCACGACGTTCGGCTCGTTGACCGAGGGCAAGGCCGCGCTCGTCGTGAACGTCGCCTCGCGCTGCGGGCTCACCCCCCAGTACGAGGGTCTGGAGCAGCTGCAGAAGGAGCTCTCCGGCCGCGGCTTCACCGTGCTCGGCGTGCCGTCCAACCAGTTCATGGGCCAGGAGCCCGGCAGCTCCGAGGAGATCGCGGAGTTCTGCTCCGCGACCTACGGCGTCACCTTCCCGATGACCGAGAAGGTCGACGTCAACGGCGACGACCGCACCGACCTCTACAAGGTGCTGACCGAGAAGCCCGACGCCAAGGGTGAGGCGGGCGACATCACCTGGAACTTCGAGAAGTTCCTTGTCAGCCCGGCCGGAGAGATCGTCGGACGCTTCCGGCCGCAGACCGACCCGCACGACCCGGAGCTGGTCAAGGCGATCGAGTCGGTACTCCCGGCCTGATCGGACTCAGTCCACGCCCCGGGCGCGCAGCAGGTCCTTGCGCACCTTTCCTGACGCCGTCCGGGGCAGCTCGTCGAGAAACGTGATCGACCGGGGCGTCTTGAAGCCCGCGAGCCGTGCCCGGCAGGCCGCCACGAGGTCCGGCACCTGTGGCGGCGCGGCCGGGTCGGTCGGGACGATGACGGCGACCACCCGCTCGCCCCACCGCTCGTCCGGGACCCCGATCACCGCGGCCTCGCGTACGCCCGGTTGCTCGAGGAGCACGTCCTCGATCTCGCGGCTGGCGACGTTCTCCCCGCCGGTGACGATGATGTCCTTGATCCGGTCGACGATCGTGAGCCGGCCGTCGGCGTCGAGACGTCCGAGGTCGCCGGTGTGGAACCAGCCGTGCGTGAAGGCAGCCGCGCTGGCCGCCGGGTCGCGGTGGTAGCCGGCGCAGACCTGCTCGCCGCGCACGACCACCTCACCCGCGGTGCCGGTGGGCTGAAGCGTGCCGTCCGGCGCCATGACGGCGAGCCGGGCCAGCGGACCGGGCGTACCGGCGGAGACCAGCAGGTCGGGCCGGTCGACCAGGCCCGCACGGTGCTCCTCTGCCCCGAGCGCGGTGACGTTGCCGGACAGCTCCGTCATGCCGTAGCCCTGGCTGAGCTCGCAGCCCAGGGCCTCGGTCACCTTGCGGATGAGGGCGGGCGGCATCGGCGCCGACCCGTAACCGATGGTGCGCAGCCGCTCGCGTACCAGGCGGTGACCGGCGGGATCGACGGCGAGGTGGTCGACGAGCAGGCTCATCATGGTCGGCGCCAGCGAGCAGGTGGTCACGCCGTGATCGCGTACGGCGGCGACGAAGTCGGCCGGGTCGAAGCGGGCCATCACCACCGCGGGCCGGCCGCGCATGTGGGAGGCGATGATCTGGTAGCCGGCGACGTGGCACATCGGGAACGCGGTGAGGAAGACGTCGTCCGGCCGGCCGGGGCGCATCACCACGACGTGGCGGCAGCCGGCCAGCAGGCTGCGATGGGTGAGCAGCACACCCTTGGGCGGGCCGGTGGTACCGCTGGTGTACATCAGCCAGGCAGGCTCGGCGTCACCCGTGGGCGCGACCGGCGGGACGGCACCGGCGCCCGCGGCCAGCAGGTCGGCGAGCCGGTCGAAGCCGTGCACCTGGGCGACGCCGGCGGGCAGCTCCGCCTCGGTACGCAGCCGGACGATCAGCTCCGGGTCGCCGAGCAGGAGGGTCGCGCCGGAGCGCTCGAGCTGGCTCGCCCACTCCCGCGGGTGCAGGCGCTGGTTGAGCGGCAGCAGCAGCCGGCCGGCCTGGGGCACGGCGTAGTACGCGAGTACGTACGCGTAGCAGTTCGGCGCCAGCACGGCCACGGCGTCGCCGGGGGCGGTGAGCTGCGAGACGGCGGCAGCGAACGCGTCGACGTCCGCCGCCAGCTGGGCGAAGGTCACGCTGCGGCCGTCCACGATCACGGCCGGCGACGAGCCGGACGACGCGGCCGCGCGGTGGACGACGTCGGCGAGCATCACCCGCCCATCCTGCCGTGAGCACGACCGGCGAGAATGATCGGCATGTCATCGTCAGCTGATCCGACCCCGACCGACGCCGCCCTCGCCGCCGATCTCGCCACGCAGGCCGGTCAGCTGCTGCTGGCGCTGCGCGCCGAGATGGGCGCCGCCGACCCCCGGGCGCTCAAGGACGCCGGTGACCAACGCTCCCAGCAGCTGCTCGCCCGGCTGCTCGCCGAGCACCGGCCGGATGACGCGGTGCTCTCCGAGGAGGCCGACGACGACCGGGCGCGCCTGACCGCCGACCGGGTCTGGATCATCGACCCGCTCGACGGCACCCGTGAGTACGGGGAGCCGCCGCGCGACGACTGGGCGGTGCACGTCGCACTCTGGGAGCGGGCGGCCGACGGGCTGACCGCCGGAGCCGTCGCCCTGCCGGCCCAGGACGTCACCCTGTCCACCGGCGGCCAGCTCCCGGCCCTCGTCGAGGCCCCGAGCGCACCCCGGCTGGTCGTGAGCCGCACCCGCGCACCCGAGTTCGTCACCGCGGTCGCCGACCGGCTGGCGGGCGAGCTGGTGCCGATGGGCTCGGCCGGCGCCAAGGCGATGGCGATCCTGCAGGGCAAGGCCGACATCTACGTGCACTCCGGCGGCATGCACGAGTGGGACGCCGCGGCGCCCGTGGCCGTCGCGTTGGCGGCCGGCCTGCACGTGAGCCGCTTCGACGGCTCGCTGCTGCGGTTCAACACGGCCGAGGCACTGTCCACCGAGCTCGTCGTCTGCCTGCCCGAGCTCGCCGAGCGGGTGCTGGCCGCCGTGGATGCGGTGAAATAGACCTGTGGCTGTAGCCGAGCAGGAGCACACGCAGGATCTCGCCGACACGGTCGTCGTGATCACGGGCGCCGCGCGGGGGCTGGGGGCCGAGCTCGCCCGTCAGCTCGCCGCCCGCGGGGCCCGGCTCGCCCTGCTCGGCCTCGAGCCCGCCGAGCTGCAGGCCGTCAGCGAGAGCTGCCCGGGCTCGCGCGCCTGGGTGGTCGACGTGACCGACCACCAGCGGCTGCGCGACGCGGCCGAGGAGGTCGCCGACCACTTCGGGCGGGTCGACGTCCTCGTCGTGAACGCCGGCGTGGCGACCGGCGGCCCCTTCCGGCTGTCCGACGCCCGGGCGTACGACCGGGTGATCGAGGTCAACCTGCTCGGCAGCGTACGAACCCTGCGTGCCTTCCTCCCGGCGCTCATCGAGAGCCGGGGCTACGGCCTGCAGATCGCCTCGCTCGCCGCACTCACCCCGGCGCCGCTGCTGTCGGCGTACTGCGCGAGCAAGACCGGCGTCGAGGCGTTCATCGAGTCGGTACGCACCGAGGTGGCCCATCTCGGGGTCGACCTCGGTGTCGCGTACCTGTCGTGGACCGACACCGACATGGTGCGCGGCGCCGACGAGCGGGAAGGCATGCGACGCGCCCGCGCCCAGATGCCGGGCGTGCTCGGCCGCACCTATCCGCTGGAGCCGACGGTCGCCGCCCTCTGCGACGGGATCGCGCACCGCTCCGCCCACGTGTACGGCCAGTCGTGGATCCGGCTGCTGCGCCCCCTGCGCGGCGTCGTCACCGGGCTGCTGCACCTCGGCGGCAAGGGCAGGATGGCGGCCGCGGAGTCGAGCGCCCGGGCCGACGCCGAAGGGCCCGGCGGTCCGGTCGGTCTCGTCGGGGCGGGCGGACGCGCCGACGAGCAGCACTCCGGCACGTCGGTGCAGCTGCCGTGAGCTCACCGCAGCCGTTGCCGGCCGAGGTCCGGGTCGCCGTCATCGGCGCCGGCTTCGGTGGGCTCGCCGCCGCGATCCGGCTCCAGCAGGCCGGGATCCGCGACGTCGTCCTGCTCGAGCGCGGCGACGACGTCGGCGGCACCTGGCGCGACAACTCCTATCCCGGGTGCGCCTGTGACGTGCCGAGCCACCTCTACTCGTTCTCTTTCGCCCCGAACCCGGAGTGGAGCCGCTCCTTCTCCCGGCAGCCGGAGATCCAGGACTACCTGCGGCGCTGCGCGACGGACTTCGGCCTCTGGCTGCGTATCCACCTCGACACCGACGTGACCGACGCCCGCTGGGACGAGGCCGCGGGGCGCTGGCGCGTCACCACCAGCCGCGGCGAGCTGACCGCGCAGGCCGTGATCGCCGCGCAGGGTCCGCTGTCCGCCCCCTCCCTGCCGCGGATCGCCGGCCTCGCCGACTTCGCGGGCGTCAGCTTCCACTCCGCCCGGTGGCGGCACGACGTCGACCTGGCCGGCAAGCGCGTGGCCGTGATCGGGACGGGCGCGTCGGCGATCCAGTTCGTGCCGCACCTGCAGAAGCAGGCCGGTCAGGTGACCGTCTTCCAGCGCACCGCTCCCTGGGTGGTGCCCCGGCGCGACCGGGCGATCTCCGAGCGGGAGAAGCAGCTCTTCCGCCGGGTGCCGGCTGCGCAGAAGGCGGTGCGCGGCGCCATCTACTGGGGACGCGAGCTCATGTTGCCGTCCTTCACCGGCAACGAGCGGCTGCTCCGGCTCTCCGAGCGCATGGCCCGCCGCCACCTCGAGACGCAGGTGCCCGACCCGCAGCTCCGCGCGCGGCTCACCCCGCACTTCCGCCTCGGCTGCAAGCGGGTGCTGCTGAGCAACCACTACTACCCGGCGCTCACACAGCCGAATGTCGAGCTCGTCACCGACGCGATCGTCGAGGCCGACGCCGGCGGGCTCGTCACCCGCGACGCGGCGGGGACGTCCACGCATCGGCCGTTCGACGTGATCATCTACGGCACCGGCTTCCACGTCACCGACATGCCGCTCGCCGCCCAGCTGACCGGGCGGGAAGGGCGCACGCTGCGCGAGGTGTGGGACGAGGAGGGCATGACGGCGCTGCGCGGCACCACCGTGGCCGGCTTCCCCAACCTCTTCCTGCTGGTCGGGCCGAACACCGGGCTCGGGCACAGCTCGATCATCTTCATGATCGAGTCGCAGCTGCCGTACGTGATCGCCGCCCTCCAGGAGTGCACGCGCACCGGTGCGGCGCTCGAGCCCCGGCCGGAGGTGCAGCGCGAGTACAACGCCCGCCTCCAGCGCGATCTCACCGGCACCGTCTGGGAATCCGGTGGCTGCAAGAGCTGGTACCTGGACTCGCACGGCCGCAACACGACGCTCTGGCCGACGTTCACCTTCCGCTTCCGCCGGCAGCTGCACCGCTTCGACTCCGCGGAGTACCGGGCGTCGCCCGCGGTTAGTCTCGACCGGACCGTACCGACGAACGGATAGCCGTCCCCCGCGGGCGCAGGAGGAGATCCGGGTGCCCCTCGACCCGCAGATCAAGGGCATGCTCGACCTGCTGGCGCAGCTGGACTCGCCGCCGCTGTCGAGCCTGCCGGCGCAGACCGCGCGTGCGGGCTTCGAGCAGATGACGGTCGGCATGCGTGCCCCCGAGCAGCTGACCCCGGTCGCCGGCACGCGCGACGTGTCGATCCCCGGCCCGGCGGGTGGGATGAAGGCCCGGGTCTACCGGCCCGAGGTCGACGACGCGGGCGGCCAGCCCACCGTGCTGTTCCTGCACGGCGGCGGGTGGACGGTCGGCAGCGTCGAGACCCACGACAACCAGGCTCGTACGCTCTGCGCCCTGTCCGGCTCGGTCGTGGTGTCGCTCGACTACCGCCTCGCACCCGAGACCCGCTGGCCCGGCGCGGTTGACGACTCCTGGGCGGCCCTGCAGTGGGTGGCCGCGCACGTCGACGAGCTCGGCGCCGACCCGCGCCGGCTCGCCGTCGCCGGTGACAGCGCGGGCGGCAACCTCGCCGCCGTCCTCGCGCAGCTCGCCAAGGACGCCGGCCTGCCGGTCGTCGCGCAGCTGCTGGTCTACCCGGCCGTCGACATCGACGCGGCCGTGGAGTACGAGTCGCGCACCGCGAATGGCCAGGGATACTTCCTCACGTCGGACGACATGCGCTGGTTCGTCACCAACTACCTGCCGGACGGCGCCGATGCCACCGTCATCGCCGATCCCCGGCTCTCGCCGATCCGCCGCGAGGACCTGTCGGGCCTCGCGCCGGCGGTCGTCCTCACCGCGGAGTACGACCCGCTGCGCGACGAGGGTGAGGCCTACGCGGCTGCGCTCGAGGCCGCCGGCGTCGAGGTGCACCTGCACCGCTTCGCGGGCATGATCCACGGGTTCTTCGACCTGGGGGTGCTGTCCGCCGCCGCCGAGGCGGCCGTAAAGATTGGTTGCGCCGAGTTCAAGACCCTGCTGGACCGGGCCCGCTGACGGTGACGGGCGCCTGATTGGCCCGGAAGCTCGCGATCACCTCGCGCGGCGGCCCGACGAGCAGCAGCTGCTCCCCCGCCTGCAGCTGCGTGAAGCGGGTGGGCCGCGGCACGACCTCGCCCCCCGACACCAGCGCGACCACCCGTACGCGGGGGGTGAGCTCGGAGGGCACCGCCCCGTCCAGGCCGGTGCCCGACGCGACGGTCAGCCGGGCGACGAGGAACGGCTGGCGCTCGGTGTAGAACGTGCTGACCACGTCGTAGCCGAGCGCGGCGCCGACGAACCACGGCGCCGCCAGCGCCGACGTGCTGCGTACCGCATGGATGGCGAACCGCCGCTCCACCTGGTCGGCGAGGGCGGTGTCGAACACGCGCACGACCACGCGCAGCTCGGCCGTGCGTTCACTGTTCTCCAGCCCTTCGCTCGACATCGAACGGGCGACCAGGGCCGTCTCGACATTGGCCAGATCGCTCGACGTCATCGCCGCAAGCGCGGCGGCGTGGGTGAGCCCGGCCTGCAGCAGCACCGCGCGGGTCGTCGCGTCGCCGATGATGACCGGTACGCCGAGGTCACGGGCGCGGGCCATGAAGCGGCCGCCCGCGTCGCGCTCGATGACGACGACCTCGCGGCCGACGGCGAGCAGGCCCTCGACGACGCGCAGCCCCATCGCGCCGAGCCCGACGACGATGACGTGGCCGCGCAGCCGGGTGGCGCGCTGCTGGCCGAAGGCCTGGTCGAGCCGGGCGGTGACGATGAAGTTGGTGATGAGCGCGTACAGGGTCGCCACCGCCGCCGCCCCGACGAAGATCAGGAAGATCCCGTACGCGGTGAGCCAGCCCGGCTCCTGGGCGAAGCTGTAGTCACCGAAGCCGACGGTGGCGACGATCGTCGAGGTGAAGTAGAGCGCCTGCAGCCAGCCGAATTCCGTCGGGTCGCCGTCCGCGGCCACGACGGTGTGGTTGTGGAACGCGAGGCGCAGCAGCACAGTGCTGAAGACGATGATGCCGACCACCGTCCCGGCCATGATGCGGACGGGCCGGTCGGCCGCGTGACCGAAGGCCTGCAGCCAGTTGCGCACCGAGCGGACGAAGCTGCGATCGCCGCGGGCGTCGGTCACCGAGAGCTCGCCGGCGGTCAACGCCATGAGCGCCGTGGCCTCCTGCTCCTCGCGGTCGAGCCGGCCGACCGCCGCGTAGTCGGCCGGACGCCCGATCAGCGTCACGCGGTCACCGGCGGCGAGCGCGTGATCGCGGGCGGGACATACGACGAGCGCGCCGCCGTCCGCCGGGCGCAGCGCCAGCGGCGTGAGGTCGGCGAAGGCCTGGCGCAGGGTGTCCGGCGTGGTGCTCCCGGCGACGTACTCGACGACCTCCATCGTCTCGTGCTCGAACGGGAAGGCGTGCAGCAGCGCCGACTGGATGCAGCCCTCGACGAAGCTCGACCCGGCCTTCTCCGGCAGCGACAGCACGTGGGCCGCCGGCAGCGCCGCGGTGAGCTGCTCGGCGAGCCGCGGGTTGGCCAGCCGGACGACGACGCGGTGCTCGGCACCGTCGGAGGTCAGGTCGGCGACGAGCAGCGCCGTCTCCAGGTTGTCGAGGTCGCTGTCGTGGGCGGCGATGACCGCCGACGCCGCGGCGATGCCGGCCTGCACCAGGCTCGGGGTGAAGCGGCTGGACTCGCGGACGACCGGCACGCCGAGTCGCTCGAGCTGACGCCAGGCGCGCTCCTCGCCGCCGTCGTCGACGAGCACGCACGGCACCCCGGCCTCGTGCAGCTGCTCGGCGATGCGCAGGCCGAGATTGGACAGCCCGCAGACGATGACGTGCCCCGAGAGCGGCCCTGCGATCATGAGCGAGCAGTGTGCCCTACTCGTATTACGTCCGCTGTCAGTTATGTCCGCTGTCAGGCGTTCACCGATCGCACCACCGCGGGGCCGTCCGGATACCAGTCGATGGTCGAGACGGACGCGAGCTCCAGGTGCAGCCGGTACAGCGAGCTCATCGGCGCGTCCAGCGCGCGTCGGATGAGCAGCTTGATCGGGGTGACGTGCGAGACGACGAGCAGTCGCTGCCCGGCGCGCTCGTCGAAGAGCTGCGCGAGCGCGTTTGCCACCCGCCGGTCGGTCTCCACGAAGGACTCGCCGCCGGGAGGGGCGACGGCCGGGTCGGCCATCCACGCCTTCAGCTCGTCCGGCCACTTCGCCGACGCCTCGCGGAAGGTGAGGCCCTCCCACGCGCCGAAGTCGGTCTCGCGCAGCCCGTCCACGACGACGACCTCGCGACCTCCGCCGGCGATGCGCGCGGTCTCCGTCGCGCGGCGCAGCGGGCTCGAGACCACGGCGTCGAACGACTGGCCCGCCAGCTTCTGCCCCGCCCGCCGGGCCTGCGCCCGACCCTCGTCGGTGAGGACGGGATCGCTGCCGACCCCGCTGAAGCGTCCGTCGATGGACAGCACGGTCTGCCCGTGGCGCAGGAGCACCGTCTCGGTCGGGGTGCCCGACGGCCGGCCCCAGCCGGAGCTCAGCCCGTGCGTCCGCGCGCCCTTCACGTCACCGGCGGGCTCCGGTGCGGTCTCGGCGCCGGATACGGGCAGGTCGGTCGGCGGCGACCACTTCTTGCCGGCGGCCGCCGCGTCCATGGCCGCGTTGGCCAGGGCATCGGCAGCGGAGTTCTGCGCGCGCGGGATCCAGGTGAAGGTCACCGCGGGGAAGTCGGCGACGATCTGCGCGGCCTCGGCGGCGAGCACCCGCATGTCGGCGTGCTTGATCTTCCAGCGCCCGCTCATCTGCTCGACGACCAGCTTGGAATCCATCCGCACCTCGAGCGTGGCGGAGACGTCGAGCTCGCGCGCCGCCTCGAGCCCGGCGATGAGCCCGCGGTACTCAGCCACGTTGTTGGTCGCGATCCCGATGGCCGCCGCCCGCTCGGCGAGCACGAGCGAGCCCTCGCGCACCAGCGCGCCGTAGCCGGCCGGCCCCGGATTGCCGCGGGAGCCGCCGTCGGCCTCGACCGTCAGTCGACTCACAGCCCGCTCTCCTCGGTGCGGACGAGGATCCTCCGGCACTCCTCGCAGCGCAGCACCAGCTCGGGGGCCGCTTCGGCGACCTCCCGCAGGTCACTGCCGGACAGCTCGAGGTGACAGCCCTCGCAGCGGCGCCGGTGCAGCCGGGCGGCGCCGACGCCACCGCCGGAGGCGCGCAGCCGCTCGTACAGGGTGACGAGGTCGGTGGGCAGCTCACCCGCCAGCGCCCCGCGGGCCTGCTGCTTGTCGACCGTCTCGGAGTCGATGGCCGCCCACTCGCTGTCGCGCTCGCCGCCGACGGCGGTGCGCTCGGCCTCGAGCCGGTCACGCTCGGCGGTCAGCTCACCGAGCCGCGCCTCGATCGTCTCGGTGGTCTCCATCCGGCCGAGCAGCTCGTCCTCGAGGGAGTCACGGCGCCGGTCCAGGGAGACGATCTCGGACTGCAGGTTCTCCAGCTCGCGCGAAGAGGAGACGGTGCCCGACTCGAGGCGGCCCTGGTCACGCGCCGCCCGCGTACGCAGGCCGTCCACCTCGTTCTCCAGGCGGGTCTGCTCCCGCACCGCCGCGGTGTGCTCGTGCCCGGCCTCGTCGAGGGCGACCGCGAGCTCGCGCAACCGGCCGGTGAGCTGCTCCAGCATGGCGAGGGCGGGGAACGTCCGCCGGCGCACGGCCAGCCGGTCGATCGCGCTGTCCAGCGCCTGCAGCTCCAGCAGCCGCAGCTGCACCTCGGGTTCGGCGTCCACGACTAGTCCTCAGCTCCTCGAACGGCCTGCGGCTCCACGAACAGCCTGCGGCGGCGAGCAGGCATGCACCCGCCACGGGTCGGTGACGAGCGCCGAGACCGACGTGACGAGCTCCCCCACCGTAGCGGGCAGGCCTTCGCGCACCACCTGTGCCGCCGTGGCCAACCAGGGGTGCTCGGTGGCCCAGTGCGCCGCGTCGACGATCACCAGGTCGCGCGCCAGGACGCTGTCCAGCGTGTGGTGGTGGCGTGCGTCGGCGGTGAGCAGCACGTCGGCGCCGAGCGCCGCCGCCGCACCGGCCAGCTCGCCGCCGGAGCCCCCGCACACCGCGATGCGCCGCACCAGCCGTCCGGGATCCCCGGTCGCGCGGACCCCCCACGCCGTCGCCGGCAGCACCGCCGCGACCCGGCTTACGAACACGTCCAGGGGCTCGGCGGCCGGCAGGTCACCGATCCGGCCGAGGCCGCGCGCCCGGTCACCGGCGACCGGCTCCGCCGCCAGCTCGAGCAGGTCGAACGCCGGCTCCTCGTACGGGTGCGCCGCCCGCAGCGCGGCGAGCACGGCGGCGCGCAGCCGCCGTGGCACGACCAGCTCGAGCCGCTCTTCAACGACCTCTTCCGCCGTCCCGACCGTGCCGATCGCCGGGTGCGCGCCCGGCAGCGGGCGGAACGTGCCGGTACCGGTGGCCCACCAGGCGCAGCGGTCGTAGTCACCGATGGCGCCGGCACCGGCGGCAGCCAGCGCCTCCAGCAGTCGTACGCGATCATCCACGGGGACGAAGACCACCAGCTTGTCCAGCGCCTCCCCCGGCTGGTGCCCGGCGGGCAGCGGGTCGATCGCGAGCCGTCCCTCGGCGACGAGCCCGACGGCGTCGGCGAGCGCATCACTCACCCCGGGCCGCGCCACATCGGCATTCGTATGAGCGGTGTACAGCGCGCAACCGCCGCGGACCAGCGTCGCGATCACCCGGCCGCCTGCCGACGTCTCCGCGACGCCGTGCACCCCACGCAGGAAGAGCGGGTGGTGCGTGACGAGCAGCTGCGCACCGGCGGCGAAGGCCTCGGCGGCGACCTCCGGCGTCGGGTCGACCGCGAAGTGCACCCGGCCGACCGGCGCGTCCGGAGCCCCGCTGGCCAGTCCGACGGCGTCCCAGTCCTCCGCCCAGGCCGGGTCGTAGGCCCGCTCGAGCACGCGTATGCAATCGGCGACGGTCACAGGCTCGGCCACAGCACTAGCCTTACAGGGATGGACCTGCGCATCTTCACCGAGCCCCAGATGGGCGCCTCGTACGACCAGCAGCTGCGCCTCGCGCGTGCCGCCGAGGACGCCGGGTTCGACGCCTGGTTCCGCAGCGACCACCTGCTGACCTTCGCCGGTGACGGGCTGCCCGGCCCGACCGACACCTGGACCACGCTGGCCGGCCTCGCCCGCGAGACGAGCACCATCCGGCTCGGCACGATGGTCACGTCGGCGACGTTCCGCCACCCGGGCATGCTCGCGCTGGCCGTCACGCAGGTCGACGTCATGAGCGGCGGCCGGGTCGAGCTCGGGCTCGGCGCCGGCTGGTTCGACCGCGAGCACGAGGCGTTCGGGCTGCCGTTCGTCTCGATGAAGGAGCGCTTCGAGCGGCTCGACGAGCAGCTCTCGATCCTCTCGACGTGGTGGGCGACCCCCGTCGGCAGCACCTTCGACCACCGCGGCAAGCACTACACGCTCGAGGCGAACCCGGCGCTCCCCCGCCCGGTGCAGGACCCGCCGCCGATCATCGTCGGCGGCGTCGGGGCGAAGACGACCCCGCGGCTCGCGGCCACCTACGCCAGCGAGTTCAACGTGCCGTTCGCCCCGCTGGAGAACGTGCGCGGCATCAACGCCAACGTCGACGCCGCCTGCGCCACGGCCGGTCGTGACCCGAAGAGCCTGCTGCGGTCGGTCGCGTACACCGTGGCCTGCGGACGTGACGACGCCGAGGTCGCCCGCCGGGTCGCGAAGACCGGCCAGACCCTCGACGTCATGAAGGGCAACCAGCTCGCCGGCACCCCGGCCGAGATCGTCCAGCGCCTCGGTCAGATTGCCGAGCTCGGGCTGACCCGCGTCTACCTGCAGGTCCTCGACATGGACGACCTCGATCACCTCGAGCTGATCGCGTCCGAGGTCATGCCTCAGGTCTGACCGGAGCGGGGCAGCGTCAGATCGGTCAGCACCCCGCGGTGGTCACTGCCGGTCGGCCCGAGTACGCGGAAGCTGCGCACCCCGATCCCCCGGGAGATCAGCACGTGGTCGAGCGGGAAGAACAGCGGCCCGACGCTGAACGTGCCGGTCTGCGGCCAGGTGGCCAGCAGGCCGCGGCCCCGGGACGCCTCGCGGATGTCGTTACCGCCGCCGAGCAGGTCGGCGTAGACGCCGTCCCACCGCGAGGCGTTGAAGTCGCCGGCGGCGATGACCGGGCCGGGGGCCGACTGCAGGAGCTCGTCGAGGCGCGCCAAGGCGTCCTTCCAGATCCGGATGTCGGCGGCGTTGGTCGGCGCCGGTGGATGCACCTGGATGAGGCTGACCGGGCCCGCCGGCGTCCGGATGGACACCTCCGGCATCGTGACCGCGTCCCACTCCCGCGCCACCCTGGTCACGGACAGGACGGTGATGGGCCAGCGGCTCCAGATCCCCTGCCCGAAGGCACCCGGCGTCGGCTGCTCGTACGAGTACGGGTACTGCGCGAGGTCGAGGTGGCGCAGCGTGAGCGGCGACAGCTCGGTCAGGACGACGACGTCGGGGTGCTCGGCCGCCACCTGACGGCTGACCGCGGCGCCGTCGTCCCGGGTGTACTGCACGTTCAGCGCCAGCAGCCGCAGCGGTACGGCATCGGCCTCTCCCGGGCCGATGCGTCCGGTCCACGCCGGCCACCAGGCCGCGACCAGGACGGCCACCAGCAGCACCGCCGCGCCGCCGAGCCACCGCAGCCGCCGCGCCAGGGCCACGATGACCACCAGCAGGCCCGACAGCACCACGAGCGGCCACATCGTCGACACCGCGATCAGCCGCGGCCCATTCTGATCGGCACCCGTCCACCGCACCACCTGCAGCAGCAGGACGGCGGCGGCGATCAGCCAGCTGAGCGCGGTGACAGCGAGGCCGGCCCAGCGCAGCGCCAGTCGTAGGCGCGGACGCCCGTCGACCGACCCACCGGCATCGGTCACCGGCGGGGCTCGGAGCCGGCGACGAGCATGTCGCTGATCTGCCGGATCTCGTCGGTCATCCGGCCCTCGGCGATGGTCATGATCAGGTCGTAGGCCTCGTCGTTCGTCAGCCTGAGCCGCCGCCCGTTGATACCGAGAAAGGCGATTCCCGCCGCCAGCGCGAGGCGTTTGTTGCCGTCCAGCAAGCCGCGACTTGCCGCGAGCGAATGCAGGAGGGCGGCGGACTTCTCGTACAGCGTCGGGTAGGCGTCTTCGCCGAACGCCGTGGCCTGCGGCCGGGCGAGCGCGGACTGCAGGAGCCCGACGTCACGGGCGATCACGGGCTCGCCGTCCATCGCCCGCTCGGCGACGTGCAGCAGGTCTTCGAGGTCGAGGAAGATCACTCGCCGAGACGCCGCAGCGCCTCGGCGTAACGGGGCAGCTCCGCATCCAGGACGTCGTCGAGCAGCCGCCGGCGGCTGGTGCGCTCGATGTACTCGACCAGCGCGGTCTTGGCGACCTCCTGCATGGAGCGGCCCTCGAGGGCAGCGGTCTGCCGCAGCGCCTCGGTCTCGTGCTCGTCCAGCCGCAGGGTCATCGCCATGCCGCGACGGTATCAACGGTGATACCAAGCTGGCTTGGGCGGTCGTGCCCTCGTCGACGCGGTGGGCGTGGAAGGTGTCGAACCTCCGACCCCTCGCTTGTAAGGCGAGTGCTCTCCCGCTGAGCTACACGCCCGCGACCCGAGAGCCTACTGCTAGCCTCAGCCGGCCCGCGGTCGCGCGGAGCGTGCTCGGGAGAGGTGTCGCCGTGTTCGGCAGGGGCTGGGAGAAGGCTCACGGGACCGTCGTCGACCGCCGGGTCATCAAGCACGACGGCGCTGGTCGTGGGGAGCAGCTTCGACGCCTCCCTCGCCGCCCCGGCCGGCAGCTCGCCGTCCCCGAGCGACGCGGCCGCCGCTCAGCTCAGTCAGTTGCAGGCGCTGCTGCAGGGCACCGGCTCGGCCGGCGTCACCGACCCCAACGACCCGCGCAGCGCCGCCCTGCGCGCCGCGATCGAGCGGGCCAACGGCGTCCCACCGACCCAGCCCTGACGACCCAGCCCTAGCGATCAGCGGCGCTGCCGTCGTAGTCACCGCTCCGACCGCAGGCGCTGCAGCGCACGATCCCGAGCGCCTTCGACAGCCGGGCGGAGCCGCAGTGCGGGCAGGCGTCGAGGCCGGTGGTGCCGTGCTCCTGCTGGCACCTCGGGCAGATCAGCACCTGCTCCGACGCGATCACCCCGCGCTTCCACGGGCTGGGGCCGCGGGCGGGGTCGTCCTGGCGGGCGCCGCAGAACTCGCACGGCACGGCTCAGGCCTCCAGCGCGGCGAGGGCGGCCGCGTACGCGGAATGATCCCGTGCGTCGGGGATCTCGTTGACGACGCTCCACCGCACGACCCCGTTGCGATCGATGACATAGGTCGCCCGCCGGGCCCGCCCCACCTTCTCGTCGAGGATGCCGTACGCCTGCGCGACCGCCCCGTGCGGCCAGAAGTCCGACAGGATCGGGAAGCGGAAGCCCTCGCCCTCCGCCCACACCCGGTTGGCGTAGGACGAGTCCACGCAGACGGCCATGACCTGCACGTCGTCGTTCTGCAGGCGGTCGAGGTCGTCCTGGACGGCCTGCAGCTCGCTGCGGCAGACGCCGGTGAACGTGGCGGGGTAGAAGATCAGCACGACCGCCTGCCCGCCGCGGAAGGACGCCAGCGAGAGCTCGCCGTTGTACTGGTCCTTGAGCGTGAAGTCGGGGGCGAGGTCGCCGGGCCGGACGGTCAAGAGTGCACTCCCCCGTGGCGTGGTATCCCCGAAGGATGCCATCCGCACGAGGGTCCGACGCTCCGGCCGCACTGGGCGAGTACGCCGAGCGCGGGATCCTCGACGGCGGGCGCGCCGCCGTCCGCACCCGGGTGCTGGGCGCCTGGGACGACTTCATCCGGGTCGCGAAGGGCGCCGACCTGCAGGCACCGACCCGGCTGCCCGGCTGGCGCAACCACGAGATCTGCGTCCACCTCGGGTCCTGGCCCGACGTGGACTACCAGCCTGTCGTCGGGGTCCTGACCGCGGCGCAGGCCGTGCGCGACGGCGAAGGCCGGCAGACCCTGCTGGACGCCGACGAGATGAACGCGACCATCACCGCGGCGAAGCGGACGGCGACCCGCGAGCAGGTGATCGCCGCCCTGCAGCGCAACCGCGAGCAGGCGGCCGCCTACCTGGCCGGCGACCATCCGAACCCGCTCGACGAGGTGTCGGTGGTGTCGACGGTCGGGGCGCTCCCGGCGCTGACGATCCTGCACGCCCAGACGTGGGAGCTGGCCGTGCACGCGCTCGACCTGGCGGCGGCCGGCGCGCCCGCTCCCGGGCCCCCGCTGCTCGACGCCGGGCTGGCGGCACTGACCGATGCCACCGGCGCGCTCTGCGTACGTATCGGGCTACGCAGCACGGCGTCGCTCAGCACCGAGTTGGGCACCTGGGCGTTCTCCGCCGGGCCCAACGGATGGCAGGTGGCGCGCGAGTCGTTCGGCGGCAAGGACAAGGCGCACGTCGACGCCTCGGCCACGGCGCTGCTCGAGGCGTCGGCCACCCGCACCAACCTGGTGATGGCGATCGCGACCCGGAAGCTGCGCGTACACGGGCTGCCGGGCCTGCTCGGCCTGGCCCCGATCGTCGAGACCGTGCCGGGCATCCCGGGCGGTCCGGCCCTGCGGGTCGCCGCTCGAGCGCTCGCCGGAGCCGGCGGCGTGCTGGGCACAGCCACCGGGGCACTCGGTCGGATCACACGGCGCTGACGCGCCGCCGGCTCAGCGGGTCTCGAAGTTCAGCGGGTCTCGAAGTTCAGCGGGTCTCGAAGTTCAGCGGGTCTCGAAGTTCAGCGGGTCTTGGCGTTGCCCCGTCGGCCCGCGAGCCGCAGCCCGGTCCACTCGGCGGCCACCGAGGTCGTGCTGGTCTGCACCAGCCCGGCGGTGGGGACGGCCTCGAGGACGTCACTGGGCTCGACGTGGCCGTCGCGCCCCGCCTTGGGGGTCAGCAGCCACAGGACGCCGTCGTCCGACAGCTGGCGCCGGGCGTCGACGAGCGCGTCGACCAGGTCGCCGTCGTCGTCGCGCCACCACAGCAGGACGATGTCGACGACGTCGTCGGAATCCTCAGGCACCAGCTCGGTGCCGGCCTGCGCCGCGACCTCGTCGAGCAGGTCGGTGGCGATGTCGTCGTCCTCGTTGAGCGACTGGACGAGTACGCCCGGGACCACGCCCATCTTGCCGGCGCGTCCTGTGGCGCCGCCGGCTGCCTCGGAACGGCCACCCGCGTTGGCCGTGCTGGGACTCAACGCCTGCCTCCTCGCTGCTCGTCAATCAGAAGTGGATCGAATGGTCTTGATCGAACACTCTTGCCGGTAGTCCACCCGAGCGGCCCGAAGAGTGCAAGGGCCGTTCGGACATTCTGCGCCCCCAATCGCGGCCACGTCATCGGAGCAGTCACCCGGAGAGGTAGGCCAGCCGTACCTCGCGGGTCCGATTGTCGACGTTGAGGTCGACCAATGCGATCGACTGCCAGGTGCCGAGGGTCAACCGTCCCCCGACGACGGGCACCACCACCGACGGTGCGATCAGCGCCGGCATCACGTGCGATCGGCCGTGCCCGCGGGATCCGTGGGCGTGCCGGTAGCGGTCGTCGGCGGGCAGCAGGTCGGCCAGGACCGCCAGCAGGTCGGCGTCGGACCCGGCGCCGAGCTCGAGGATCGCCACGCCGGCGGTCGCGTGCGGCACGAAGACGGTGAGCAGCCCGTCACCCTGCGCCGACACGAACCTGGCGACGTCCCTGGTCAGATCGACGACCGCTTCACGCGTGCCCGTGTCAACAGTGAGTGTCGTCGTCTCCATGCACGCACCCTTCCCCCTCCGGGTGGCAGCATGGGCCCCACACCAAACCAAATACCAGCGGGAGGCAGCCGTGGCTACCCAAGACGGCAGGTCCAATCGCTACTCGGTCATCACCGACGGGATGCCGAGCCAGCTGCCTGACATCGATCCGGGCGAGACCCGCGAGTGGATCGAGAGTCTCGACGCCGTCGTCGACGCGGAGGGGCGTGGTCGCGCCCGCTTCCTGCTGCTGAAGCTGCTCGAGCGCGCCCGGGAGCAATCAATCGGCGTCCCGGCGCTGCGCAGCACCGACTTCATCAACTCGATCCCCCCTGAGCGCGAGCCGTGGTTCCCCGGCGACGAGGACGTCGAGCGCCGCATCCGCGCCTATGTGCGCTGGAACGCCGCGATCATGGTGAGCCGGGCCAACCGCAAGGGCCTCGAGGTCGGCGGCCACATCGCCACGTACGCGAGCGCGGCCAGCCTGTACGAGGTCGGCTTCAACCACTTCTTCCGCGGCAAGGACCACGGCGAGAGCGGCGACCAGGTCTACTTCCAGGGTCATGCCTCCCCCGGCATCTACGCCCGCGCGTTCCTCGAGGGCCGGCTGACCGAGCGTCAGCTCGACGGCTTCCGGCAGGAGATCAGCAGCGCCGGCCTGCCGTCCTACCCCCACCCCCGGCTCATGCCGGACTTCTGGGAGTTCCCGACCGTGTCGATGGGCCTCGGCCCGATCAACTCGATCTACCAGGCCCGGTTCAACCGCTACCTGCTCAACCGCGAGATCAAGGACACCAGCCGCAGCCGGGTCTGGGCCTTCCTCGGCGACGGCGAGATGGACGAGCCCGAGTCGCTCGGCGCGATCGGTGTCGCGGCGCGCGAGGAGCTCGACAACCTGATCTTCGTCATCAACTGCAACCTGCAGCGCCTCGACGGGCCGGTCCGTGGCAACGGCAAGATCATGCAGGAGCTGGAGTCGTACTTCCGCGGCGCCGGGTGGAACGTCATCAAGGTCGTCTGGGGTCGCGACTGGGACCCGCTGCTCGCCCAGGACGTCGACGGTGCACTCGTGCACCGGATGAACACCACGCCCGACGGCCAGTTCCAGACCTACAGCGTCGAGACCGGCGAATACGTCCGGGAGCACTTCTTCGGCGGTGACCCGCGGCTGCGCCGCATGGTCAAGGGCCTGTCCGACGACGACCTGCGCAAGCTCTCGCGCGGCGGCCACGACTACCGCAAGCTCTACGCCGCGTACAAGGCGGCGGTGGAGCACGAGGGTCAGCCGACCGTCATCCTCACCCACACCGTCAAGGGCTGGACCCTCGGCAGCGACTTCGAGGCGCGTAACGCGACGCACCAGATGAAGAAGCTGACCAAGGCCGAGCTCAAGGACTTCCGCGACCGGCTCTACCTGCCCATCCGTGATGTGGACCTCGAGGGCGACCTGCCGCCGTACTACCACCCCGGTCCCGACTCGGACGAGATCGCGTACATGCGCGAGCGGCGGGCGGCGCTCGGCGGCTCCCTGCCCAACCGGGTCGTGCGCAGCCGTCCGCTGCGCCAGCCGCCGCAGAAGACGTTCGACGTGCTCAAGGCCGGGTCGGGCAAGCAGCGGGTGGCCACGACGATGGCCTTCGTACGCCTGTTCAAGGAGCTGCTCAAGGACGCCGAGCTGGGCAAGCGCTTCGTGCCGGTCATCCCGGACGAGGCGCGCACCTTCGGCATGGACTCGCTGTTCCCGACCGCGAAGATCTACTCCCCGCACGGGCAGAAGTACGAGGCGGTCGACCGCGACCTGCTGCTGTCCTACCAGGAGTCGGTCACCGGCGTGATCCTGCACGAGGGCATCAGCGAGGCCGGCGCCATGGGCAGCGTCACGGCGGCCGGCACGGCATACGCCACCCACGGCACGCCGATGATCCCCGTGTACGTCTTCTACTCGATGTTCGGCTTCCAGCGCACCGGCGACCAGATGTGGGCGTTCGGCGACCAGCTCGGCAAGGGCTTCCTGCTCGGGGCCACCGCGGGCCGCACCACGCTGAACGGCGAGGGCCTGCAGCACCAGGACGGCCATTCGCTGCTGCTGGCACAGACCAACCCGGCCTGCATCGCGTACGACCCGGGCTTCGGCTTCGAGCTGGCGCACATCATGCGCGACGCGCTCGACCGGATGTACGGCGAGCGCAACGAGGCCGTCTTCTACTACCTGACGCTCTACAACGAGCCGTTCCCGCAGCCGGCCGAGCCGGAGGATCTCGACGTGGCCGGGCTGCTGCGCGGGCTGTACCTGTTCCGCCCCGCAGCCGGGGGCGCCGCCGACCGGCCGAAGGTGGCGATCGTGGCGAGCGGCTCGGCGATGCTCGCGGCGCAGCGTGCCCAGGAGCTGCTGGCCGAGGAGTGGAACGTCGCGGCGGACCTGTGGTCGGCGACGTCCTGGAACGAGCTGCACCGCGACGGCATCGACTGCGAGCAGCACAACCTGCTGCACCCCGACGAGGCCCCGCGGGTGCCGTACGTGACGAGCACGCTGCCGTCCGATGCGCCGGTGGTGGCCGTGAGCGACTTCCAGCGCGCCGTACCCGACCAGATCGCCCGGTGGGTACCCGGCGACTACACCTCGCTCGGGACGGACGGCTACGGCCGCTCCGACACGCGCGCGGCGCTGCGCCGCTGGTTCCGGGTCGACGCGCCCTCGATCGTCATCTCGTCGCTGGAGCAGCTGGCGCGCCGGGGCGAGGTGCCGGCCGAGACGGTGAAGGAAGCCTTCGAGCGGTACGAGTTCGCCACCACGCGGCCGGATCCGGCCAGCGCCGTGGAAGCCGATGCCCGCCCGGTGAGCGACTGACATTTTCGCGCAGGCGGGTAAGAGCCTCCGCATGGAACGAGGCAGCGACAAGCACAGCAGGCGTCTCGACGACGCCATGAAGGGCGAGACCGCCGGGATGATGGCGGGCAACCACGACTCCCGCGTGGAGGAGTGGCGGTCCGCCGAGCCGTCCGGCGACGACCAGCCCGCCGTCGGCCTGGGCGGCGACACCGTCCTCGAGGGCGGCGTGCCGGCCGGGATGGATCAGGAGGACGTCGAGCTGCGGTCCGAGCTCGCGAGCTGGCTCGGCCGGGCGAGCTTCCCCGCCGTACGCGAGCTGCTGCTGGGCCACGTCATCGACGAGGGCGCTCCCGACCGGGTGATCGAGCTGGTGCGCCGGCTGCCCGCCGGCCGGGAGTTCGCCAACACCGGTGATGCCTGGCGTGCCCTGCACAAGTACGACGCCGACGGCGAGCACGTGGAGTCCGAGCGCTTCTGACGCCATCACGACCTCTCCGGTGCCCGCAGCTGCGGGCACCGGAGAGGTGACGTGACGGGTGGTGCTACCGGCTACTTGGCCCAGCCGAGCAGCTCGGGATGGATCGCCCAGCCGTGCTGGGTGCCGCCGTCGCCGACCCATTCCCAGTGCCAGGCCTCGTCGAGGCCACCCGGGTGGTTCCAGCCCCACTCGGCCGCGTGCGCGACCATCCACTTGTAGCCCGGTGAGGTCCACGTCAGGGAGCCGAACTGGTCACGCAGGTCGACAGCCTTGCCCCAGCCGTGGTTCGAGTAGCCCGGCGTGGCCGCGTTTCCGCAGATGCCGACCTTGCACCAGTACTTGCGCCAGTAGACCTGGCCGGCGTAGTCCCGGTAGCACTCGGCCGGGCCGAGGTTCACCCCGTCGGCCTTGGCGGCAGCGATCATCGCGTTGAAGCTGCCGGCGGCCGGCTTGTAGATCGTGCACTTGCTGTTCCACGTGTACAGCAGCGAGCTCGGCAGGCTGCCGTTCGTGTAACCGCCGATCGTCGTCGGCCGGTTGAGCGGGCTGATCGGTGACCGGTTGCTGGAGATCGCGGTCTGGCACCCACTGACGACGAGGACGCCGACGACGAGGGCGGTGAAGGTCAGGAAGAAGCGACGAGGGGCCGAGCGGCTAGGGGCAAGACGCGCGAGGCGCTTGCGGCGGGTGTGGAGCGGACGCCCGATGGCGGCGAGCGACATGCATTCCTCCGATTTGAGGCCTGCGGGAACGGCCGGAGGCACAGGTCGGCCCGTCACCGGGCACCTGATCTCCAGCCGCAAGCGTCAGCCGGCCGACTCGCGTCCGCGCTGCCCACCTCGATCGCCATGAACACGGACCCCGATGTCCGCGACACGCCGAGCGCAGGTGTCGATCCCCCGCCCCTGCCCAGGGTTATGGTCGAGGCTCACCAGTGCTGGGCAGGGTGTGGCAGGCCCCGGTGAGGTCCGGATGGACACGCGAGTTACATCGGTTGAACTTCGTGCTGCCTGAACTCCTGAGGCAAAATCTTCCGATTGGGTGGTTTGACCTTGCACGCCCGCGCCGGGTGACGCAAGCCGTTCAGGGCAAGATGACGGTCATGAGCGACACCGGCGAGCAAGGCGTCACCCCCGAGGATCCGGCCCACCGTGCCGGCGTAGGCGGCGGTCTCGTACCCGATGACCTGGGCGAAGGCCGGGCCCAGGCCGAGGAGCTCGACGAGCACCCGCCGTCCGACGAGGCGGCCAAAATTTCTTTGGAGGAAGAGGGCCCGCCGGCCCCTCCGTCCGCTGCGAAGCCCGATGCCGGCGGCTGAGCCGGAGCGGCTCACCCTCGACGCGACGTCCTGGGTCGAGGTCTGGCGGGGCTGGCTCGACGCCGGGTCCGGTGGCGGCGGTGCCGCCTTCGCCGAGTTCGTACGCGACCTGCCGTGGCGCGAGGCCCGGCTGTGGCGCTACGACCACTGGGTCGTCGAGCCACGGCTCGGCGCGTCGCTGCGCCAGGGCGGCAAGCTCACCCATCCGGCCGTGCGCGGCACGAGCCGGATGCTGCGGGCCCGCTACCGCGTCGACTTCGACGGCCCGTCCGTCGCGTACTACCGCAGCGGCCGTGACGCGCTCGGCGCGCATCGGGATCGCGAGCTGCGCTACACGTCCGAGACCCTGACGGCGATCCTCACGCTCGGTGCCCACCGGCCCTGGACCCTGACCCCGGTCGCGCGCCGGTCGGCCGGGTCCGCGGCGGTCACCGGCCGGCTGCAGCCGACCGCGACCGTCGACCTGCTCCCCGGTGACGGCGACCTGTTCGTGCTGGGTGGGCGCGCGCAGGCGGACTGGCTGCACGCCGTGCCACCCGTCCCCGGGCTGCAGGAAGGGCGGATCTCCCTGCAATGGCGGTGGACGTCACGCACCGGGCCGCCGGAGCGGGGACCGGGATACCGCGCCCCGCGCAACTACTCCACGTGACGAGACCCGGTCCAGGCGAGCAGCTGCTCGAGCGGCCAGGTGTTCACCACGATGTCCGCGGGCACGCCGCACGCGGCCGCCCGTTCGCAACCGAAGGGCTGCCACTCCAGCTGCCCCGGTGCGTGGGCGTCGGTGTCGATCGCGACCCGGCAGCCGGCCTCGACGGCGAGGCGCAGCAGCCGCTTGGGCGGGTCGAGCCGCTCGGGCCGTGAGTTGATCTCGACGGCCACCCCGAAGCGTTCGCAGGCGGCGAAGATCAGCTCGGCGTCGAACTCCGACTCCGGGCGTCCCTTGCCCTTGACCATGCGGCCGGTGCAGTGGCCGAGCACGTCGACGTGGGGATTCGCGATGGCCCGCACCATGCGCGGCGTCATGAGCTCCGCCGGCATGCGCAGCTTCGAGTGCACCGAGGCCACGACCACGTCCAGCTGCGCCAGCAGCTCCTCGTCCTGGTCGAGGGTGCCGTCCTCGTTGATGTCGACCTCGATGCCGGTCAGCAGCCGGAACGGGGCGAGCTCGGCGTTCACCCGGGCGACGACGTCGAGCTGCTCGCGCAGCCGCTCGGCCGACAGCCCGTTCGCCACCTTCAGGCGCGGGCTGTGGTCGGTCAGCACCATGTACGCGTGGCCGAGACCGGCGCCGGCGCGGGCCATCTCCTCGATCGGCGAGCCGCCGTCCGACCAGTCCGAGTGGGTGTGCAGATCGCCGCGCAGGGCGGCCCGCAGTGCCTCCCCACCCTCGGCGACCGGCTCGCCCGCGGTCGCCTCCAGCCGGCGCTGGTAGACGGGCACCTCCCCCGCCACCGCCTCGGTGACGACGAGCGCGATGACGTCGCCGATGCCGGCCAGCTCGGTCAGCGTGCCCTGCGCGGCACGAGCGGTCACCTCGTCGGCCGGGAGGGCGGCGATGGCGTCGGCGCCGCGGCGGAACGCGCGTACGCGATACGTCGGCTCGTGCGCCTTCTCGAGCAGATACGCGATGCGGCGCAGCGCCGCTACGGGACCGTCAGCTGTCGGACTCACCCAGTAGAACTATCAGCTCGTTGTCGAGGTCGAGGAAGTCGGGCTCCGTACCGAGCGGCACCCGGGCGTACGTACGCAGCAGGAACTCGGTGGTGCCGGCGAGCGGCAGGACGAAGGTGGCCGAGCCGTGCGGGCTGCTCGTACGCAGGTAGAGCACGGCGCTGCCGTCACGCTCCCCCGGCCACAGCTGGACGTCGCCGTCACCGGCCGGGGCGTTGAGCCCCTCCTCGAGCAGGCTGCGGGCGAAGGTCCAGGTGACCCACTCGCCGCCCTCGACGAGGAAGTTCAGCGTGATCGCGAACGGGTCCTCGGTGTGGAACCCGAAGCGGGCCGTCACCGGCACCGGGGCGTCGCCGGGCATCAGCAGATCCAAGACCAACTCGGTGCTCACGTAGGTCTGGGAGTCCATCGACGCATATCTCCTGACGACACCGGCGGTATCCGGCGAACCGAGCTGGGCGGGCTACTTGCTGACGTGCTGTGAACACGATTTCTACTAGGAAAGTGTCGACCGATGTGGCCCCGATCGCGGAAGTCACCCGATCGGACGGCGACCCGCCACCTCTGGCGGATCAGGACCCGCGAACGGCCCGCCGACAGGCCCACACGCAGGTCATTCGGACCCCGGCCCGAGCAGTCCCGCCTTCACGTAGATCCGCCGGGCCGGTGCCGGATCCAGCAGTCCGAGGGCGGCGAAATCGCCCATCACCTTGCGGGCGGCCCAGAGCTTCGTCGCCCGCCAGTGCGGGTTCGCCGCAGCGGCGGCCACGGCCTGCTCAGGGTCCAGCCCGGCGGCCGCGTACGCCTGCGGGTGGATCAGCCGGTCGGCCGCGGTCTTGCACACGACGGCGATGCGTACGGAGCTCATCCAGCGCCGGGCCGCCGGGTAGCGCTCCCACTGCCGGGCGAGCTCCTGCGACGCGTAACGGATGTGCCGGGCCTCCTCGACGGTGTGCAGCCGCATGACCTCGCGCACGAGCGGCTGCACCTGCTCGTCGGCGACCGTCTCCCGCTGCAGCGCGTCCAGCGTCTCCTCGACGAAGAGCGCGGCGGCGAAGATCTCGGGCCGGCTGGCCGTCGCCCGGAACCACTTGCCGAGCGCCAGGCCCTTGCGCCCCGGCCCGTACGCGGGAGCACCCAGCTTCTCGGTCAGCATCCCGAACATGACCGAGTGACGGCACTCGTCGGCGATCTCGGTGAGTGCGTACTGCACGTGCCGGGACTGCGCGTCACCGTCGTACGCGTGACGCGTCAGCATCGAGATGAGCAGGAGCTCGAACCAGATGCCGACGCCCGCGATGGACGCCGCCTCGTGCCGGCTGAGCACCTGCCGCTGCTCCTCCGGCAGCTGCTCCCAGAGCGGCGTGCCGTACAGCGAGCTGCGGTGCCGGCAGCCGGCCAGCAGTCCCGGCTCGAGCGGGGTGTCCCAGTCGATGTCGACCAGCGGGTCGTAGCTGAGCTTGGCCGTGGACCGCAGCAGGCGACCGGCCACCGCTTCCCGATCCAGTGGCGGACGGGCCTGGTTGCGGACTGTCGTCACGTCCATGCGTCCATGGAACCACCGCCCCGATCGTCACCCGAAAGCGTGACGTCGGCCGGTTCGCATCATGCGCGGGCCGGACGGACCGTTAGGAAGTCAGCTTCGGGTGGTCTATCGACTTGGCGGACGGGGGCCACCCGAAGCGCTCATCCTGCCGCTGGTACGACACCACGGGCAACCCGCCACGCGGGAATCAACACCGCGGCAACGCCGCACAATTTCTGCGGGAACCCGCTTGCTTACAAGGCGTGAACCGTTGTTAGCTGTCTGTGAGCCGGGCACGACGGGGATTCCGCCAAGTACCCACCGTCGGCCCGGCTTTTTGACTATAGGTCACGTCACATCACACGTCAGCCATCCAGCTGACTCTTTGTGACAGATCGACCAACAATTTGCGCGAATTCTCGCGCTGAGTGACTAAATTGTCGCTCAGCGCGAGAGATTCAGCTACTTGGCCGGCTGGGCCGGGCCATCCTGCGCGATGATGTCCGCCACGATGGCGAGGCCGACGGTCGTCGGGGATGCTGACGCGGTCGTCGACGACGACGTGTCCTGATAGGGCGTCGTCAGCAGGACCCGGCTGCCGATGGGAACGCCGACCAGCTTCTCGAACGGACTGGTCGAACCGGTCGCCCCGACGCCCACCGAGAACGGGTAGCCGAGCTGGAAGGTCGACCCGGCCGACCCACCCGAGTAGTAGACCGCTGTGTACTGCAGCACGACGAGCCCCGCCTTGACCGGCGCACCGGTCGATTTGGCGAGCACGGTCGCCGTGGCCGCCGTCGGGATGGCCGCGCCCTTCTTGACCGTGATCTTCGGCTCGGCGCCGAGAGCGCCGGTCACCGTGACGTCACCGGTGGACACCGGCTGAACCGCGGCCTTGGTGTCACCCTTCACCGACACCGAGTACGTGTTCACGATGTCGACGACGAAGGCCAGGGTGTCGGTGCCCTTGATCCCAGCGGAGGTGTTGCCCTCGGTGCCGTAGCCCTCGGCCGGCGGCACCACCATGAGCACGCGGCTGCCGACCTTCTTGCCGACCAGCGCCGTGTCCCAGCCCGTGATGACCTGTCCGACACCGATCGGGGTGCCGAGCGGCTCCTTGCGGTCGTAGGAGTTGTCGAAGGCGGTGGCGCCCTTCCAGACCTGACCCAGGTAGTCGACGACCACGAGGTCGCTCTTCTTGACCTCGGCGCCCTTGCCCTCGGAGAGGACCTTCACGGCCAGCGCGCTGCTCGGCGCCTGCGTCGGGAACGTCAGCGTCGGCTTCGTGCCGTAGCCGCCCGCCACGGTCGGGTACACCGCGGCGGACGCCGGGGCCGAGCTGGCGCCGCTGCCCGACGCGCTCGGCGTCGGTCCTGCCGGGGCGGTCGAGCTGCCGCACGCCGACACCACGAAGGCGCTGCCGGCGAGCACGAGAGCGATGGCAGCCTGACGGCGCCGTAAGGAAGAAAGAGCCACGGGAGTCCTCGGGTCGGTGGGCCGGCGCGCCACGATGCCGCAGGCCAAGGCAGACGTCATTGCACACTGCACGCATCAGCGGAGCAGTGCGCACGCGCCGACCGCAGACTAGGGCGCAAACCTGGGAGTCGGCCGACCTTGGGCCATGCGGCAGCTATGGGCGTGTCAGGCGGCCTTCTCCAGCGAGGCGTACTCGTCGGCGCTCAGCGAGATGCCGGCCGCCTTCATGTTCTCCTCGAGGTGGGCAACCTTGCTGGTGCCGGGGATCGGCAGCATGACGGGCGAGCGCTGCAGCACCCACGCAAGCGCGAGCTGCGCCGGGGCCAGGCCGTGCTCCTTGGCCGCGGAGTCGAGCACGCCGCCGCTGCCGGCCAGCTTGCCGGTCGCGAGCGGGAACCACGGGATGAAGGCGAGCCCCTGCTCGGTGCAGTAGTCGAGGACGTCCTCGTGGTGGCGGTCGGCCAGGTTGTACAGGTTCTGCACCGAGACGACGTCGATCACCTTGCGGGCCTGCTCGACCTCGGCGACCGAGACCTCGGAGAGGCCGAAGTGCCGGATCTTGCCCTCGTCCTGCATCTCCTTGAGGCCGCCGAGCGTCTCCTCGAGCGGCACGGTCGGGTCGATGCGGTGCAGCTGGTAGAGGTCGATCCGCTCGAGCTTGAGGGTGCGCAGGCTCAGCTCGAGCTGCTGACGCAGGTAGTCGGGACGCCCACAGGGGATCCAGACGTTCGGACCGGTACGCAGGTTGCCGGCCTTGGTCGCGATCACCAGGTCGTCCGGGTATGGATACAGCGCCTCGGCGAGGATCTCCTCGCTGACGAACGGTCCGTACGAGTCGGCGGTGTCGATGAAGTTCACGCCGAGCTCGACCGCGCGGCGGGCGACGCGTACGCACTCGTCGCGGTCGCTCGGCGGGCCCCAGACACCCGATCCGGTGAACTGCATGGCGCCGAAGCCGAGTTGGTTGACGGTCAGGTCGCCACCGAGGGTGACGGTGGCGGGCGTTGCAGAAGTCATGCCTATGGCTATCGCCGCAGCGGCGCCATTCATTCCGGGCCCGCTCGGAACGGGTCAGTCCGTGCTGGGTGGCCGCCGGCTGCCGGCCGTCTCCCCGCCGTCGATGACGAACTCGGCGCCGGAGCAGTACGCGCTCGCGTCCGACGCGAGGAAGGCGACCAGCTCGGCCACCTCGCGCGCCTCGCCGATGCGCGGCACGGGGAGACCGGCGAAGTAGCTGCTGCGGTCGATGTTCGCGAACTCCGGCCCATTCACCATCGCGGTGTCGATCGTGCCGGGGTGCACCGAATTGACGCGGATGCCGTACGCACCGAGCTCCAGCGCCGCCGTCTTCGTCATGCCGCGGATCGCCCACTTCGACGCCGAGTAGCCGATCGCCCCCGCGACGCCCTTCAGCCCGGCCACGGACGAGATGTTGACGATCGAGCCGCCACCCGCCGCGCGCAGCAGCGGGACGGCCGCCTGCATCCCGAGGAAGCACCCCACCTGGTTGACGTCGACGACATCGCGGTAGTCCGCGAGCGTCATGCTCTCCAGCGGGCCGGTGCGGATGATGCCGGCGTTGTTGACCAGTACGTCGAGGCCGCCGAGCTCGGCTTCCGCCCGCGCCATGGCCGTCGCCCAGGAGTCGGGGTCACGCACGTCCAGCCGCACGTACGGGTATGCGCCCTCACCCTCGAGCACGTCCGCGACCAGCACCTGCGCGCCGCCGCGGCGAAGAGCTCGGCCGCCGCGGCGCCCTGCCCGCGCGCCCCTCCGGTGATGAGTGCCCGCCTGCCCGTCAGATCCGTCACCGGCCCAGTACAGCCGACGCCGCCTGAAGCCGACCCGACGGGGTACGCGTCGCGCATGACCCGTGCGCTTGCCACCCGGCGGTGGCTGTTCGCCGACCAGCTCGGGCCGCACTTCCTCGCCGAGCCCGACCAGCCGGTGCTGCTGATCGAGTCGACCCGCGTGCTCGGCCGCCGGCGCTTCCACCGGCAGAAGGCGCACCTGGTGCTGTCGGCGCTGCGCCACCGGGCGGCCGAGCTCGGCGACCAGGCGCGTTACGTACGCGTGGAGACGTACGCCGAGGGACTCATGCCGCGCCGGGGCGGCCGGCGGGCGCACGAGCCGCTGGAGGTGCCCGAGCCGACGTCCTTCGGCGCCGAGACGTTCGTCCGCGACCTCGCCGAGCGGGACGAGTCGCTGACCGTCGTCCGCTCCCCCGGCTTCGCCTGCCACCGCGACGAGTTCGACGCCTGGGCCACGCCGCGCCGCGATGCCGGCAAGCGGCTGCTCATGGAGGATTTCTACCGCGAGCAGCGGCGCCGCTTCGGCGTGCTGCTCGACGAGGGTGAGCCGGTCGGCGGCAAGTGGAACCTCGACCACGACAACCGCGAGCCACCGCCGAAGGGCGAGCACACGCTCGGCGTCCCCGAGCCGTGGTGGCCGACCGAGGACGCCATCGACGACGAGGTGCGCCGCGACCTCGACGCCCTGGAGCGCTCGGGGGCCGCGACCTTCACCGGCCGCGACGGGCCGCGCCGGTTCGCCGTCACCCGCGACGAGGCGCTGCAGGCACTGGACAGCTTCGTCACGCACCGGCTGGCGCCGTTCGGGCCGCACGAGGACGCCATGCTCGCCGCCGATTGGACGATGGCGCACAGCCTGCTGTCGGTGCCGCTGAACCTCGGGCTGCTGCACCCGCTGGAGGTCGCATCCGCCGCGGAGGACGCGTACCGCGCAGGCAAGGCCCCGCTCGCCAGCGTCGAGGGCTTCATCCGGCAGGTGATCGGCTGGCGCGAGTACGTGTGGGGCATCTACTGGCACACCGGGCGCCCGTACGGCCGGCGCAACGCCCTCGAGCACCGCCGCACCCTGCCCGACTGGTTCGACGACCTGGACGCCGACGCCGTGACGGCCCGCTGCCTGTCCGACGTGCTCGCCGGCGTCCGCGACCGCGGCTGGGTGCACCACATCCCCCGGCTGATGGTGCTCGGCGGCTACGCGCTGCAGCGCGGGTGGAGCCCGCAGGAGCTCACCGACTGGTTCCACGAACGCTTCGTCGACGGCTACGCCTGGGTCATGACCGCCAACGTCGTCGGCATGAGCCAGCACGCCGACGGCGGCCTGATGGCCACGAAGCCGTACACGTCGGGCGGCGCGTACATCGACCGGATGAGCGACTACTGCAAGCCCTGCGCCTACGACCCCAAGGTCCGCGTCGGCGACAACGCCTGCCCCTTCACCGCCGGCTACTGGAGCTTCATGGACCGCCATGCCGAGCTGCTCGAGGCGAACCCGCGTACGCGCCGGGCCGCCCAGGGCCGGCTGCGGCTGCGTGACCTGGATGCGCTGCTGGAGCAGGAGAAGGCCCGAGGCAACCAGGCTCCCTGACCCCTGACAGCCGGGTGAAATCCGCGCCGATTAGCGTCGGGGCATGGCTGCTGACATCACCTTCGCGCTGCAGGCGGGATCGACCACGCTCACCGGGCACGGCGGTGACGAGATCGAGGCCTACGTCGCCCTTCCGGTCGGCGCCGCCGCACTCCCCGGCCTGCCGGGTGTCGTCGTCATCCACCACATGCCCGGCTTCGACCGCGCCACCAAGGGCATCACCCGCCGCTTCGCCGAGGCCGGTTACGCGGCGATCATGCCGAACCTGCACTACCGCGAGGCGCCCGGCGCCGACGCCGACGACGCCGCTGCCGCCAACCGGGCGGCCGGGGGCGTGCCCGACGAGCGGCTGACCGGTGACGTGCAGTCAGCGGCCGACTGGCTGCGCGCCCTGCCCGGAGCCCCCGGCGCGGACGGCAAGGTCGGCGTCATCGGCTACTGCTCCGGCGGTCGCCAGGCGTTCCTCGCCGGCTGCACCACCGATGTCGACGCGGCGGTCGACTGCTACGGCGCGTTCGTCGTCGGCTCCCCGCCCGAAGGCTTCCCGGTGCAGATGAAGCCGCTGGTGGGACTCACCCCGCAGCTGCAGTGCCCGCTGCTCGGCCTGTTCGGCAACGAGGACAAGGCTCCGTCACCGGCACAGGTCGACGAGCTGGAAGCCGCACTCAAGGGCGCGGGCAAGGCGTACGAGTTCCACCGCTACGACAACGCGGGCCACGGCTTCTTCGGCGTCGACCGGCCGATGTACCGGCAGGAGGCCGCGACCGACGGCTGGCTGAAGATCCTCGACTTCTTCAGCCGCACCCTGGCGGTCTGATCATGTGCACGTACATCACCGAGGTGATCGCGATCGAGGGCGCCGGCAAGGGCCGGGCCGGATGGTTCCAGCTCAGCGAGGCGAGCGTCTACGTCGACCATCCGGTCGCCGCGCAGGCCGAGCACACCCTCAACATCGACTTCCGTGACCCCGCCCAGGGTCCGGCAGCCCGGGTCGCCGTCGAGCTCACGCCCGACTCCGCGCTCGCCCTCATGGAGGCGATCAGGGCGGCACTCGCTGCCGTGCCGCCCGGCATCCTGCAGCCCAGCTAGCTCGCGAGCATCTCCGGGTTGCGCACCTCGACCATCCGCTTGACGCCTTCGCGCCAGGTGACGGTGGTCGGCTCGCCGACCAGGCCGGCCAGCTTCGTCACGTCGGCGGGGGTGCCCTCGATGGCCTTGGGGTCGACCGTGAAGGTCGGCGTCTTGCCGGTGAGCTCGCCGAGGTAGCCCACCCACTCCTCGATCGTCACGCGCTCCGAGCCGGCCAGGTTGACCGTCACCGCGGGCACGGCGGCGGCCTCGAGCAGCGCCGGCAGCATCCGGATGATGTCGTCCTCGTGGATCAGGTGGTACGCGCCACCGTCCGGCGGGACCGGGATCGCCATGCCACCCGACAGCATGAGCAGGTGGTACCAGGGCCACCCGCCGTTGTCGCCGTAAGGCACGTTGAGCCGCGTGATGATCGTCGGCAGGTTGAGGGTGCGGGCGTACGTCCGCGCGACCGCCTCGGCCGCCACCTTGGACAGCACGTAGTTCGGCATCATCTGCGTGTGGTTGTTGTCGCCGAGCGGGTCCTGCTCCTTGAGGCCTGAGCCGTCGCCCGGGGAGTAGACCGCCGTGGACGAGCAGTGCAGGAAGGCCTTGGCGTCCTGGTAGCGGGTCATCAGCAGGCCCACCGACTCGGCGTTGGCCGTGATGTCGGCGTCGCTGTCCTTGGTCTTCGCCACCGCGAAGTTCAGGACGTAGTCGGCCTTGGCCGGCAGCTCGTCGTAGCCCTCGCCGGTGCCGAGGTCGGAGACGACGCAGCGCACACCCGCCGCCTCGAGGTCGGCCCGGGCCTGCGGGTTGGAGAAGCGGGCCGGCGCCCACACCTCGTTACCCAGGCCTTCGGCGGCGAGCGCACGGGCGACGGGCAGCCCGACCTGACCGGTAGCACCGGTGATGACGATGGTGGCGTTCTGGAGCACGGCGTCATCCTTGCAGAGTCCGGCTGCTGACCGGCCACGAGGCCCTGCGGACGCGCAGGACGGCCCGCCCCGTGAGGGACGAGCCGCTGCCTGCGGATCCGCTACTTCGCCGTGCTGAGGTCGTACACGATCGATCCGCCGACCGTCGTCGCCGTGTAGTTGTCGGCCACCCAGGTGGCGATCGCGCCGGCCGTGCTGGCGCTGCCGCCCCGTCCGCCGCCCATGCCACCGGAGCTGCTCGAGATGTAGTACGAGATGTCACCGGCCTTCACGTACGCGACGAACTGGGCGAGCGTCGGATACGGGTCGCTGCTCCAGCCGCCGATCGCCATGACCGACGCGCCGCTCGCGAGCTCCAGCGTCGCCGCCGACTGCGACCCGTTCACCGCAGGCAGCCCACCGGGCGGTGCTCTTCTGCAGGAGCGTGGTCAGGGCCGCGTCGCTCGTGGCACCGGAGGCTGCCGTGCCACCCGTCGGAGCCGTGCCACCCGCAGGCGCGGTGCCGGCCGTGGGCGCGGTGCCGGCCGTGGGCGCGGTGCCGGCCGTGGGCGCGGTGCCCGTCGGAGCGGTGCCGCCGGTGCGCGAACCGCCACCCATGCCGCCCATGCCGCCGCCCATGCCGCCGCCCATGCCCCCACCGGCGCTGCTCGCGGCACTGGCCGGGCCCACGTTGGGGATCGATCCGGTGTGCGCCGTGCCGGCGGTGGCGACGGCATACGCACTCGTCCCGCCGAGACCGCCCAGGACCCCGGCGATGAGCGCGACGGCCAGGGTGCGCCGTCGCCAGGCGGCCGGCAGCACCACCAACAGACCGGCGACGACGGAGAGCGTGACCACCTCGTAGCGCAGCTCCGGGTGCCAGTTCGCGTCCCGCGACAGCAGGACTGCACTCCACCCACCGCTGACCAGCATGATCGCGGCGAGCCAGAGCCGGGAGACGAGCCGGTCGCGGCGCACCCACAGCGCGTGGGCGCCCAGTGCGATCCCGGCGGCGATGGCCGGAGCCATGGCGACCGAGTAGTACGGATGCACGGT
Organism: Frankiaceae bacterium; assembly: GCA_965199805.1. Lineage (GTDB taxonomy): Bacteria > Actinomycetota > Actinomycetes > Frankiales > Frankiaceae > DATAZK01. The sequence goes on from CBDATO010000003.1 coordinate 1,317,580, forward strand.
GCCCTCCATGTAGGACAGCACCAGCCCGGTGACCAGCAGCCAGCCGCCCCAGAGCACCAGGCCCGCGCGGATGCGGTCGGTCCGGGGAGCACGCCGGGTCACCCACAGGCCGGCCACCAGGGCGACCAGCGAGGCGGGGAGCAGCCACGAGATCTCGTTGCCGAACTCGGACGAGAACAGCCGGGTGAGACCGGCCGTCCCCCCGAAGCCGGTGCCGCCGCCGCCGCCTCCGCCGCCGCCGTTGCCGTCGCTGCCGAAGATGCGCCCGAAGCCGTTGTAGCCGAAGACCAGGTCGAGCACGGTGTTGTCGGTCGAGCCGCCGATGTACGGCCGCGAGGAGGACGGCCACAGCGCGACCGCCAGCAGCCACCAGCCGGCACTGACCACGACAGCCAGCCCGCCGATGAGCAGGTCACGCACCCGCTTGAGCAGCGTCGTCGGTGCCGCCAGCAGGTACGCGAGGGCGAACCCGGGCAGCGGCAGCCACCCCTGCAGCATCTTGGTGAGGAAGGCGAAGCCCAGCGCCGAGCCGGCCAGCACCATCCAGCGCAGCTTCGCGTGCTCGACGGCCCGTCCCATCGCGTACGCACCCGCCACCATGAGCAACGTCAGCAGGGCGTCCGGGTTGTCGAAGCGGAACATCAGCGCCGCCGCCGGGGTGAGCGCGAGGATGGCGCCGGCCAGCAGGCCGAACGCCGGGCCCGCCCACCGCTTGACGGTGGCGTACAGGAGTGCGACGGCTGCGACGCCTTCCAGCGCCTGCGGCACGAGCAGGCTCCAGCTGTTGAAGCCGAAGACCCGGGCCGACAGCCCCATCACCCACAACGACGCGGGCGGCTTGTCGACGGTGATCGCGTTGCCGGCGTCCAGCGACCCGAAGAACCACGCCTTCCAGCTCTGCGTGCCCGCCTGCACGGCGCCGGCGTAGAAGCTGTTCGCCCAGCCCGACGCGGACAGGTTCCACAGATAGAGCAGCGCCGTGCCACCGAGCAGGAGCAGCAGTCCCACGCGCGCCCAGACCGGGGTGGCGGGCCCGTCGGCCCGCCGCCGCTGCCGGTGCGGCCACCGCGTGGGGGCGGCACCGTCGTCTGGTCCCGGCACCCGGGAGGTCCTCGCCCCGGGGGCGGTGTGCGGGACGAAGGCGGACGGTTGGGGGTAGCCGTTGGCGCTGGTCATGGTGTGACCTTCGGCGGCCGGACTGGCGAGCGACTGTGCGGCCCCTGTGCACAGGTTTCTCACAGACTGCGCACAGTGCCCCAGCAAGATGGGGGACGATGGTGAACCCATGATGAGGACCGGGTCTCCCAGCGCATCCCCTGTCAACGCCGGCGCCAACTCCCCTGAGCTGCAGCGTCCCGGCGGTGGCCCGGTGCGCGCCCTCGTGGTCGACGACGAGCCCACGCTCGCCGAGCTGCTCTCGATGGCCCTGCGCTACGAGAGCTGGGACGTGCGCACCGCGGCCGACGGGCTCAGCGCGCTCCGCGTGGCCCGCGAGTTCAAGCCCGACGTCGTGATCCTCGACGTCATGCTGCCGGACCTCGACGGCCTCGAGGTGCTGCGCCGGCTGCACGCCGACTTCCCGTCGCTGCCCGTCCTGTTCCTCACGGCCAAGGACGCCGTCGAGGACCGGATCGCCGGGCTCACCGCCGGCGGCGACGACTACGTCACCAAGCCCTTCAGCCTCGAGGAGGTCGTGGCCCGGGTACGCGGCCTGCTGCGTCGCGCCGCCGTCGCGACCAAGCCCGAGAGCCGGCTCGTGGTCGGCGACCTCGTCATGGACGAGGACAGCCGCGAGGTCGAGCGCGACGGTCAGCTGATCGCGCTCACCACCACCGAGTTCGAGCTGCTGCGCTTCCTCATGCGCAACCCGCGCCGGGTGCTGTCCAAGGCGCAGATCCTCGACCGCGTCTGGCAGTACGACTTCGGCGGCCAGGCCAACGTCGTCGAGCTGTACGTGTCGTACCTGCGCAAGAAGATCGACGCCGGTCGCGAGCCGATGATCCACACCGTGCGCGGGGCCGGTTACGTGTTGAAGCCGGCACGTTGAGAGTGTGACCGCCATGAGCAGGCTCAGGCGACGGTGGACGCTGCGCGGGCGTCTGCTCGCCGGACTGCTCGGCCTGCTGGCGGTCGTCTGCGTCGTGATCGGGTTCGTCAGCGTGAACGCCGTACGTGACCAGACGTTGGGCCAGGTCGACCGTCAGCTACAGGCGACCGGTGACCGGGCGGGGGGCGGACCGCAAAACGCCGGCGGCACGCCCGGCGGGCGCGTCAACCCGCGTTTCGGCTTCGGCTTCCTCCCGGGTGATGCGATCGGCACCCTCAAGCTGATCGACGTCGGGACCCGGACCGAGGGACGCCTCCTCACCGGCACCAGCGAGGGCGAGTCGACGACGGTCACCCTCACCGCCGCGCAGATCACGACCCTGCGGGCGGTCGCGGCCGACCGGCGCCCGCGCTCCGTCACGGTGCCCGGCATCGGTGAGTACCGGGTGCTCGCGATACCCGCACGGCTCGGCACCCTCGACGCCACGCTCGTCACCGGGCTGCCGCTGAAGGACGCCAACTCCACGATCAGCAACGTCACCTGGGTGATCCTCATCGTGGCGGCCGCCGGCCTGCTCGGCGCCGCCGTGCTCGGCAGCCTCATCGTGCGGCTGGCCCTGCGGCCGCTGCGCCGCGTCGCCGACACCGCCTCCCGGGTCTCGGAGCTCCGGCTCGACCGCGGCGAGGTGGCCCTGCAGGAGCGGGTGCCCGAGGCCGACACCGACGGGCACACCGAGGTGGGACAGGTCGGGGCGGCACTCAACCGCATGCTCGGCCATGTCGCGACCGCCCTGGCCGCCCGGCAGAGCAGCGAGATGCGCGTCCGCCAGTTCGTGGCCGACGCGAGCCACGAGCTCCGGACGCCGCTGGCCGCCATCCGCGGTTACGCCGAGCTCACCCGCCGCACCGGCGCCGACCTCCCCGAGGACGTCGGCTACGCCATGGGCCGCGTCGAGTCCGAGGCCCGGCGCATGACAGGGCTCGTCGAGGACCTGCTGCTGCTGGCCCGGCTGGACTCCGGCCGGCCGCTGGAGCAGCAGCCGGTCGACCTCACGGCCGTCGTCATCGACGCCGTCAGCGACGCGCAGGTCGCGGGTCCGGAGCACCCGATCTCCCTCGCCCTGCCGGACGAGGCGGTCGAGGTCATCGGCGACCCGGCGCGTCTGCACCAGGTCCTGACGAACTTGCTGACGAATGCCCGAACCCACACCGCCGCCGGCACCGCCATCCGCGTGGCACTCCGCCAGGGGCCCGGCGACCAGGGATTTCCTGCCGGTGGGCACCCCGTGGCGGTCATCGACGTCGAGGACGACGGGCCCGGGATCCCCGCTGAGCTGCTGCCCCGTGTCTTCGAACGCTTCGCGCGCGGCGACAGTGCACGGTCCCGGCAAGCAGGCAGTACGGGCCTCGGCCTCGCCATCGTCGCTGCGGTCACCGCGTCCCACGGGGGTGCCGTCACCGTCGACAGCCGTCCGGGTCGCACCGCCTTCGCCGTCACGCTCCCGGTCCTGGGCGCCGTGGGCGCGACGCCGCCGCTCGAACCTCACTTGCCGACACCGCGCAATCTCAGCGCGTAATTCCGGCGTCGATCGGCCCTTTCTCTTCCGCCTCTGCGCCAGCACACTGGAGACACGCTGTTCTTACGGAACGGCCGCTCCACCGCATTACCGCACCGCCGAATGACCACCCCGAGCAAGGGCCGCGCCGATGAACCTCCTGCACAAGACTTCCTCCTCCGCCGCATCCGGGACCACTCCGACCGACAGTTCGACGCCCGAGGCGCCCTACCGCCGTCCCCCCGTTCGTTTCCGGGGTTCCGCAGTGCTGGGGTGGGTGTTCGTCCTCGTCGTGCTGGCCACCGGACCGCTCGAGCGGTGGGTGCCGGAGCAGTCCGGCTCGGCGTACTTCTCGGCCGCCGGCCTCGGCGCCCTTGCCGTCCTGGGCGCCATCACGGTGGCCGAGCTCCGGCGGGCCCGGGCCATGGCCCGGGCGGGCCTGCGGCTCGACCGCATCGAGATGGGCTTCATGCGCGGCCGGGTCTTCACCGCCGACGAGCCGCAGACCCCGCGTGACCTCCGGCGCATCAGCTGGGCCGGCCCGCTGGTGCTGGCCGCTGCCGGAGTCCTGCTGGCAGCGATCGGGGGGCTGTTCTCGCTCGCCTCGTCACCCGGCCTGCAGCTGCTGACCGCGACCGCGCTCTTCTCGGCCATCGGCGTGGGCTCGCTGGCACTCGCCGAGCTGCTGCCCGCACCCGGTTCGCCCGGCAGTCAGCTCATCTTCGCCCGGGCGTGGAAGCGCACCGGGCAGCGCGGCACCGCCGTCCTGCCCACCGCCAAGGCCGGCCTCGCCACCGGGTGGGCCCTGCTCTTCGGCGGCTTCGCGATCGTCCTGCTGCTCAGCTTCGCCGGCCTGTGGGTCATGTTCATCGGAGCCACGGTGATCGCCGGATCGAAGATCACGCTCGCCGGGGCGCGTACCCGCGAGCAGCTGTCCGGTGTGCATGCGCGCGACGTCATGTCGGCCGCCCCGCCGGAGGTCTCCGCCTTCGCCACCGCCGAGGTCGCCTTCGCCGACGTCGCGCTGCCCAGCCGGGCCGACGTCCTCGTCGTGCGGGAGACCGACGGCAGCTTCGGCGGCATCGTGCCGGTCGCCCGGCTCGCCGCCGTCCCCGGCGACGACCGCGCCGAGGTGCGGGTCCGCCGGCTGGCGGTCCCCCCGGACCAGATCGCCACGGTGACCGCCGACCAGCCGATGGAAGCCGTACTGGAGGCCCTCGCCCGCCACCCGCTCGCCGGGGTCGCGCTGGTCACCGCCCCCGAAGGTGCCCCGGCCGACGCGCAGGCCCTCCAGCTCCCCGTCGTACGCGGACCGCGGTTCATCGGCATCATCACGCCGGCCGACGTCACCCGCACCCTGTCGCTGATGCAGGCCTCACGGCCCGGCCGACGGGCCGGCGCCCCGGGAAACCCCTGGGCCTGACCGCTCGTACGACCCGGCGGCACGACCGCCCGACACCGTCCTGCTTCTGACCGCACCTTTGATCGGAGCTCTCTACATGCACGTCTCGATCTGGGCCTGGGCAGGGTTCGCCGCCTTCGTGACGGCTGCCCTCGCCTTCGACCTCTTCAAGCACCGCAGCGCCCACGCCGTCGGATTCGGCGAGGCCGTGCGCTGGTCGATCTTCTACCTCAGCATCGGCCTCGGCTTCGGCCTCCTCATGTGGGCCGGGTACGGCGGCACCGCCGCCGCCGAGTACACGTCGGCGTACCTGCTCGAGAAGAGCCTCGCCGTCGACAACCTGTTCGTCTTCGCCCTGATCTTCGGCTACTTCAAGGTGCCGAAGGAGTACCAGCACCGGGTCCTGTTCTTCGGTGTGCTGGGCGCCCTGGTCTTCCGCGCCCTGTTCCTCGGGGCCGGCGTCGCCATCGTCAGCGCCTTCGAGTGGATCTTCTTCATCTTCGGCGCCTTCCTGGTCTGGACCGCGATCAAGCTGGCCCGCGGCGGCGAGGACCCGGACATGGACCCGGGCAAGAGCGTCGCGGTGCGACTGCTCCGGCGCGTGATGCCGGTCAGCGACGAGTACCACGGCCAGAAGATGACCATCCGCAAGGCCGGCGTCCTGACCGCCACTCCCCTGCTGGCCGTCGTCGCGGCCATCGAGGCCGCCGACATCATCTTCGCGGTGGACAGCGTGCCCGCCGTGCTCGCCGTGAGCGACAACCTCTTCATCGTCTACACGTCGAACGCGCTGGCCATCCTCGGCCTGCGGGCGCTGTACTTCTGCCTGTCGGGTCTGCTGACCCGCTTCCACCTGCTGAACAAGGGCCTGTCGGTCATCCTCGGCTTCATCGGCGTCAAGATGCTGCTGCAGGCGACCGAGCACTACGCCCACGGCGTCCCGACCATCCCCACCTGGGCGTCGCTGGTCGTCATCGTCGGTGTCCTCGCCGGTGCGGTCGTCGGCTCGCTGATGTTCCCGAAGGCCGAGGACGAGGAGTCGGATTTCCCGGAGTCGGAAGGCACTTTGCCGGACCCCGATGCGTTGATGAGTAAAAGATTGGCCGACGATGTGAACGGGGAAGCGCCGGAGCCGGCTGCTTCGTCCCGGCAGGGGAGGTAGCCAGCATGGTCATGAACGACCACACGCCGAGCGCCGTCGTACGACCGGGAGCCGGGTCCACCCGGCCCCCGGGGTCGCTCGATCGACTGCACCGAAACGGAGGCCAGTCCGGTGGCCCGCGGAGCAACAGCATGATCCGGCAGCCCGGCCCGGCACAGCCGCCGGCGACATCGGCGGCCATCGCCGCGGCGGCCGCGGCTGACGCCGGCGGGCTCGACCCCGCCCTGCTGGCCGACTACCTCGAGGTCATCAGCGAGGTGGCGGGCAACCACCGGCGGCTCACCCGCCAGGAGCTCGGCCGCTTCCGGCTCCAGGGCCGGCGGGCCGCGCTCGACGGGGTCCCGCTGCGGGCGCTGGTCGATCTGTACCTGGCCGCCGCGTGGCGGCTGTGGCGACACCTGCCCGCCGTCCGCGGGGCGGGTGCCCAGCCCGACGCGCTCGTCTTCGCCGGTGAGGCCGTCCTGCGCGCCGTCGACGACGCGGTCGCCGCCGGCGTCGAGGGCCACCAGCTCGCCCGCCGCGAGCTCACCCGCCGTGAGGAGGCCGCTCGTCGCGAGCTGTTCGACGACCTGCTGTCGGGCCGTCCCGACTCGACGGGCGTCACCAACCGGGCCGCCGAGTTCGGCCTCAACCTCGCCGGGCCCCACGCGGTCGCCCTGATCGCCGCGGCGCAGCCGTTCGTCGACGGCAGCGCGCTGGTCTCGCGTATCGAGACCGCCGTGCTCGGCTCCAAGGGCGACGCCAACGCCCTGGTGGCGAGCAAGGACGGGCTGCTCGTCGTCATCTTCGCGGCACCCGACGAGGCCGCCCTGGAGTACGTGTGCGACCGGCTCGGCGACGAGCTCGGCGTGCAGCCGGGCCCCAATGGCTCGCCCGCAGCAGGCGCCGTCCAGCTGCGTCGGCACTCGGAGATCGGGCGCTGGCAGATCACGCTCGGCCGTGCGCGTCCCGGCGCCGGTGGGGTCTTCGCCTCGTACGAGGAGGCGCAGGACGCCCGGGAGCTGGCCCTGCGGCTGCGGATGGAGCAGCCGGTCGTCGCGGCCAAGGACCTGCTGGTCTACCGGATGCTGCTGCGCGACCGCGCGGCCATCACCGACCTGGTCAACGCGACGCTGAAGCCGCTGATGAATGCGCGCGGCGGCGCCGCCCCGTTGCTCGACACCCTGGCCGCGTACTACGAGACCGGCGGCAATACGACCGAGACGGCACGCCGGCTGCACCTGTCGGTGCGGGCGGTCACGTACCGGCTCGAGCGGGTCACCGCCCTCACCGGCCGCGACCCGACGAACCCGGCCGACCGCTTCACGCTCAACACCGCGGTGCTGGGCGCGAAGCTGCTCGACTGGCCTCGTCGACCCCTCGACATCTAGATCCGTCGACCCCTCGACATCTAGCCCCTGGGCATCCGGGCAGTGGGTCCGGCCGGCGTCAGAACATCGGGTCGCTGGCCGGGCCCGTCGCCACGTGCGCGCCCGTCGCCGGGTGCGCACCCCGCTCGACGACGCTGACGTCACCGGGCGACGCCTGCGCCTTGATCGCCTCGCTCTCACCGCGGATGACGTGCATGACCGCGTTGATCAGGGCGAGGTGGGTGAAGGCCTGCGGGAAGTTGCCCAGGTGGCGGCCGCTGCGCGGGTCGATCTCCTCGGCGTACAGGTCGAGGGGGCTGGCCAGCGACAGCAGCTTCTCGCAGAGCGCCCGGGCCCGGTTGAGCTCGCCGATCTCCGCGAGCGCCGACACGAGCCAGAACGAGCAGATGGTGAACGTGCCCTCCTCGCCCTCCAGCCCGTCGTCGGTCTCCTCGACGCGGTAGCGCTGCACCAGGCCTTCGACGGTGAGCTCGTCGGCGATGGCCAGCACCGTCGCGCGCAGCCGCGGGTCGTCCGCCGGCAGGAAGCGCAGCAGCGGCATCAGCAGCAGGGACGCGTCGAGCGCTTCGGTCTCGTAGTGCTGCGTGAAGACGCCGCGCTCGGACAGACCGTGCTCGATGATGTCGGCCTTGATCTCCTCGGCGATGGCCTGCCACCGCTCGACGAGGTCGGCGTCCTCCCGGATACGGGCCAGCCGCGCGCCGCGGTCGAGGGCGACCCAGCACATCAGCTTCGACGAGGTGAAGTGCTTGGGCTCGCCCCGTACCTCCCAGATGCCGCGGTCGGGCTCCCGCCAGTACTTGATCGCGCATTCCACCTGACGCGACAGGATGGGCCAGAGCCGCTCGTCCAGCCGGTCGCGCGAACGGGTGTGGATGTACACCGAGTCCAGCACGGCGCCCCAGACGTCGTGCTGGCGCTGGTCGAACGCGCCGTTGCCGATGCGGACCGGGCGGGCACCCTCGTAGCCGCTCAGGTGGTCCAGGATGTGCTCGTCCAGCGAGCTCTCGCCGTCGATCCCGTACATGATCTGCAGCTCGGGATCGCGGTCGGCGATGTCGGCGATGAAGTAGAAGAAGTCGTCGGCCTCCCAGTCGAAGCCGAGCGAGTACAGACCCCACAGCGTGAAGGTGGAGTCGCGGATCCAGCTGAAGCGGTAATCCCAGTTGCGTTCGCCGCCGGGCGTCTCGGGCAGTGACGTCGTCGCCGCCGCGACCAGGGCGCCGCTCGGCGCGAAGGTGAGTCCCTTAAGCGTCAGGGCGCTGCGCTGCAGGTAGCGGCGCCACGGGTGGTCGGGGAAGCGGCCGCGGGCCAGCCAGTGCTGCCAGTGGTGGGCCGTCCACACCATGCGCCGGTACGCCTCCTCGAAGTCGTACGGCGGCGGGTGCTCGGTCCAGGACAGGGCGACGAAGCGGACGTCGCCCTCCTTCATCAGCGTGCGGGCGACCGCCTTGGGGCCCTCGAAGCCGATCCGCAGGTCCGAGGTCAGGCGCAGGACGGTGTCGACGCCCTCGGCGGTGGCCTCGCCCTGGTGGTAGGCGTAGTCGGTGTACTTCCACTCGGCCGGGCGGCGCCCGTAGTCGAAGATCGGCTCGCAGTCCATGGTGACCTGGACCTCGCCGTTCACGCACCGGATGGTGCGCAGCAGGACGTGCTCGGAGTCGTAGTCGGTGGGCGCCCGGCGGTGGGTGTGCGACAGCTCGCCCTCGTGGTGCCACGGGCCGAACAGGAGCGAGTCACGCACGATGATCCAGCCGGTGGGCGTGCCCCAGCTGGTCTCGAGGATCATGGTGCCGGGCAGGTAGCGCCGGGCCACGGGCACCGACATGTCGGCCGGGCCGAGCCGGAAGCCGCCGGCGCCGCGGTCGAGGATCGCCCCGAAGACGCTCGGCGAGTCCATGCGCGGCAGGCAGAGCCACTCGATGTTGCCGCCGGGAGACACCAGCGCGGTGGTCTCGCAGTCGGACAGGAAACCGTAGTCGGCGATCGGGGGGAACGCCGAATGGCCGACCAGCGCGTCGGCGGCGGTCTCCCCGGACAACTCGTTCATTGCGCTCCCTCTCGGGGTTCGGCCGTACGGACTCGGGCGCTGCGCCGTTGCAGCCGAAGTGATCTCCACAGTTCCACAGAGCACCGCCTCGGACGGGAATGCGTGGCCGCTTGAGTTCCGCTGTCGACCGCCGATCGAGCGATGAGAGGACAAGGCGGGAATTGCGCGTTACCGTAATCAATCAATAACGGTGTGTGACAGTCCTGCCGAGTCGAGTCAGGGCATCGCACGGAGGGGGTCCGCCACCATGACTGTCGATTCCGACACCGAGCAGTTCGCGCACACAGACGCGCCATTGCCGGGCTCGATCGTCGGGCTGCTGCCCGCGCCGCTGCCCGGCCACAGCACCGACGAGGGCTACGGCGCCCTCGTCGCGACGCTGAAGGAGTGGCACAGCGAGCCCGGCGGCCTGGCCGTCGTCGCCGACGTGTCCGCCGATGCCTACACCGTGGCGACCGTCTCCGGTCGCAACGTCTGGGTCAGCTTCTCGACCCCCACCGAGGCGCTGATCGTCGTCGCCGCGCTGGCGCGCGAGCGTCCCGGCGACCGTGAGGTGCTGGAGCTGACCGGCGTACGGATGCTCGCGTACGAGCCGCGCCGGCGGGCCGCCCGGGCGGGCCTCACCCGTCCGGTGCGCCTGCACTCCGGCGGCCTCGTGCACGACGCCTACACGCTCGACCTCTCGCGCGGCGGTTGCCGGGTCTTCACGTCGCACCCCGGAGACCCGCTCGACCCGGGCGCACCCGGCAACATGGCCGAGGGCTACGCGCTCGGTGTCGAGGTGGAGCTGGACGACGGCCTCGTGCTCGAGGCCGACGCGCAGGTCGTGCGGGCCGACGGCCCGGAGATCGCGCTGCGCTTCGTCACGCTGACGGCCTCGGATGCCGTCGAGGTGGACGCCGCCGTCTTCCGCGAGCTGGTCCGCACCGAACAGTAGAGACCGAGCAGTAGAGCTCCGCTCCGGCACGGACGTATCCGTGCCGGAGGGGGTCGGGCTGGTCAGGAGACCGGGACGTCCTCGCCGCGCAGGTTGGCGGTCCAGCTGATGTCGCCCGGCTCGTCCGCGTAGATACGCGTGGCGTCGGGGCCGTCCTTACCCAGCAGGTCGAGCATCAGCGAGAGCGGGACGCCGTCCTTCAAGCAGGCCATGGGATCGAGCATGTTGAGCCACCTCCACCTGTCGGAGTCGCCGGCCGAGACTGTCGGCGGGCTCCTCGTCGTATCCCCGGACTAGTTACATCGGGCTACCGCCGCGGGAACTTGAGAAGGTTTTCGCCGGCCTACTTGTCGGACGTGGCCGGGGTGGGCGGCAGGCAGCCGCCCTCGGCGGGACGGGCCACGTCACCGCCGCCGAGCGACCACTTGCTGGTGACGGTCACGATGCCGGTGCCCGAGCTGGTCACGGAGGTCCAGCCCTCGGACGTCGAGTTGATGCACGCCGACGCGTCGCCGACCACGGACCAGTACGGATTGCTGTGGATGCGGACCACGACGTTGCCCGGCGCGGTGAAGTTGAGGGTGAACGAGTCGGCGGTCAGCGTGAGCATGGACGCCGGCCCGGTGGTCAGCCCGTCGGAGCCCTGCACCTCCCACAGCTGCCAGTTGGCGTCGTGCCACACCGGCTTGAGGTAGCCGGGCGCACTGTTGATGACCTTCGCCTCGCCCTCGCTGGACGGGTCGAGCGGCTCGTTGGGCAGCGCCACCCAGCGCACCCCGTTCTCGACCAGCCACTCGCGGTACGTGGCCTGGTTGAGCTGGTCCTTCGAGTACAGGACCGCGTTGTAGCGGATGTCGAGCTGGCGCTCCCAGCCGCGCGCCAGCGGGATGGCCGGGGCCACGTAGCGCGCCTCCCAGTGGCTGCGCGTGAACGGGATCTCCAGCCGGCCGAGCGGCTCGTCGTGGGCCTTCAGGTAGTCGAGCAGTCCCGCGTAGAAGGCCGGCCGGGCCGCCGGGTCACCCCGGTTTGCGATCGCCGGGACGATCGGCTCGAAGTGCCAGATCAGCAGGGGTACGAGGGCGACGGCCGCGAGCAGCTTGCGCCGGCGCAGCGCGATCAGCGCCACCGGGACCGCCAGCAGGCTGCCGGGGCGGGCGAGGTTGCCACCGATCGGGTTGGCGACCAGGAAGAGCGGGATCGCGGTCAGCCCGTAGATCCACAGTGCCCGCCGGATGACGGGGTGCTCCTGCGGGACGAAGAGCAGGCCGGTGGCGGAGACGCCGAGCACGGCCAGCAGCGTCGAGAGCGGGAACGGGAAGGTGCCGTTCTCCGGGAACATCAGCACGGCCACGGCGCCGACCATGGCGCCGCCGAGCGGCAGCAGGGTGCGCAGCGGCTTGGCCTTCCACCAGGCCAGCGCGACCAGGATCAGGAAGAAGCCGGCGAGCGGGCTCGCGAGCGAGGTCAGCGTGGCCGCGACCAGTGCCCGGCGGCGATGCTCCAGCGACACCTGCAGCATCGCCAGCGTCATGAACGCCAGCCCGACGGCGAACGCGGTGCGCCCGACGATCAGGTTCTCCACGACGGCGCCGGAGAAGACCAGCATCGCGAGCGTGTGCGGGCGGCCGGTCTCGCGGCGCACCATCAGCGTCACCCAGCGCGCGGCGACCGTGCACGAGACCAGCCCGACGGTGCCCGATCCGAAGACCGCGGCCAGCGGCGGGAACAGCACGCTGTAGCCAAGGACGGTGTGCCCGCCGTACCACTGCGTGTTCCACACCGTGAAGCCGAAGTGGTGGAACAGCCAGACCCGGTAGGACTCGGCGGGTGTGTCGGATCCCGTCAGGTGCAGTGCCAGAGGTAGGACGCACACCAGGGGCGCGACCAGCCAGGGATACTGGGCGAAGGCATGCCCGACGCGGAGGAGGACCGACATCAGCCGCGAGCGAGAGCCCACCCGCTCGGGGGCGGTGAGCGGCGCCGGCGCGGGCGCCGTGACGAGCCCGGTGGCCGACCCGGAGGAGGCGGACGGCGCGGCAGTGGCCACGCGGGAAGCTTCGGCTTCCGCCGCGTCGAGGACCGTCACTGATGCACTGTCCTCTCTGACGGTCTTCCGCCGCTGGTTACGGGCCCGGCGTGGCGCAATAATTGCGGAGGCGCTGAGCGGTCCGGCTCTGCTTGCCGCGCTCGGATTGCTGCTCGGCCTGGTCGTCGTCGTGTCGTGGGGCAGACTCGGGCCGGAGCCGGGCTCTCGTAACCCGACCGGCTGGCTCGGCCTGCTCGCGGTGGTCCCTGTCGATGATGCCAGCAAGGCGCGGGCGCTCTGCTTCCTGGTGCCTGCCCTGGTGATGTTGATTGTCACGTGGTGGCGGCTGCAACGTCTCACCGCGGCCGGGCGGTGGACCACCCGTGCCGCTGCTGCGGTCACCACCTGCTGGGCGCTGCCGTTCGCGGCCGGGCCGATCATCGCGAGCCGCGACGCGTACGCGTACGTGGCCCAGGGGGAGCTCGCCCGCCGCGGCCTGGACCCGGCACAGACGGTCGTCAGCCGGCTCGGGTCCGGTCCGCTGCTCGACGCAGTCGACCCGCGCTGGCGCGACACGAAGCCCCCGTACGGCGGGATCGCCGTGGCCATCCAGAAGCTGGCGGCGACCGGCGACCGCGACCCGGCGGTGTCGCTGCTGATCCTGCGCCTGGTGGCCGTCGCGTCCGTCGTCGTGATGGTCGTGCTGACCGCGCGGCTGGTGGATCCGGCCCGCCGTCCGTTCGTCGTCGTGCTGCTCGGCGCCAACCCGCTCGTACTGATCCACCTGGTGGCGGCCGCTCACCTCGACGCCGTCGCCACCGCCCTGCTCGTCGCGGCGCTGGCCATGACGTGGGGTTCGGCGGTGCGGCGCGATGCCGTCCGCCGGGTGGCGATCGTGCTGTGCACGCTCGGCGCGCTGGTGAAGCTGCCCGTCGGACTGGGGGTCGCGTATCTGGTCGTCTGTGCCCTCGTGCTCGCGCCACCCGGGCGGCGGCTGTGGCTGCTGGCCGGTGACGCGCTGGCGGCAGCCGCGGCGGTCGGGCTCTCGGTCGTCGTCAGCGGCAGCGGGCTCGGATGGCTGCACAACTTCGGGACGCCCGGCCTGGTGCGCACCGGCATCGCCCCCGCCGACCTGCTGGCGAAGCTCGGGCAGGGCGCCGCCGCGCTGGTGGGGGCATCCACCGACAGCGCCGACGTGCTCGACGGTGCCCGGCTGGTGGCGCTGGTCGTCGGGGCCGCCCTCGCCGTACGCCTGCTGCTCCCCCGCCGTGACGCGTCCGGTGGCTGGACACCTCCGACGCCCGACCGGCTCGCGCTCGCCCTGCTGGCGCTGGGTCTGCTCGGCCCGGTGCTGTACGCCTGGTACCTCGCCCCGGCGCTGCCGCTGCTCGCCGTCGCGGCGGCCCGGCAGACCGGCACGCTGACGGCCCGGCGTGCGCAGGGCGTCACCGTCGCCCTGTCCGTCCTGCTGACCGCGACCTCGATCCCGTCGCTCGCCCCCGTCTGGCGGATGTTCGGGGCCTGATCAGCGCGGGTCCGGCGACCTGCTGTGCAGATCCGCGGCCCGGACGGTAGGAATGAGGTCCGAACAGACAGCAGGAGGCATCGCGTGAGCGAGACCGATCAGGCCGGCGACGACGTACGCATCGGGCTGCAGAGCTGGTTGCAGCAGCGGCTTCCCGACGGCGGCGACCTGGTCATCTCCGACATCAACAAGCCGACGAGCGGCTTCTCGGCGCAGACCTGGCTGATCGACCTGTCCGCCGCCGGCTCGGGCGAATTCGTCCGCCGCGTCGTCGCCCGTATCGAGACCGCCGACCCCGCGGTCTACCCCCAGCAGGCGCCCCCCGGCCCGGGCAACCCGGCCGGCGACGTCGAGGTGGCGCTGCAGTACGAGATCATGACGGCCCTGCACCGCAGCGGCGCGGTGCCGCTCGCCGACCTCATCGGCTACGAGGCCGACGGCACCCTGCTCGGCCAGCCGTTCTTCGTCATGGACTTCGTCGCCGGAGACGTGCCGAAGGAGAGCCCGCCGTACCCGATGGACGGCTTCTGGACCGAGATCACGCCGCAGACCCGTTCGGCGATGCTGCGCAACGGCCTCGAGGTGCTTTCGCAGCTGCATTCGCTCGACCACCGCGAGCTCGGCCTCGAGTGGCTGGTCGCGCCCGGCACGACCCCCGGCACGCAGGCCCAGATCGCCATCTGGAAGCAGTTCGGCGAGCGCGAGCTCGCCGGCCGCGAGCACCCGCTGCTCAACGACGCGTGGCGGCTGCTCGGCGAGAAGGAGCCGATCGCCGACCCGGTCACCATCGGCTGGGGCGACGCCCGGCCGGGCAACATCATCTGGCGCGACGGCGTGCTGGCCACCATCACCGACTTCGAGGCGGCCGCCATCGCGCCGCCGCAGCAGGACCTCGGCTGGTGGCTCATGTTCGACCGCACCATGCACGACGTCGTCGGGGCTCCGCGGCTGCCCGGTGACCTCACCCGTGAGGAGCAGTGCGACCTCTACGCCAGCGTCAGCGGCCGCGACGTCACCGACATCCGCTGGTGGCAGATCTTCGCGGCGGCGCGCTACTGCACCATCGTCGTACGGGTGATGAACCGGGCCGTGGCCCGCGGCTACATGGGTGAGGACCAGCAGGTCTGGCTGACCAACCCGGCCTCCGACGCGCTGGCGCAGCTGCTCGACAGCTGACCGCCGCCACCGGACCGGGTGAATGTTGCACCCGCTGCGCCGGATGGCGGTACGGAAAAACTCCAGTTCTCCCGATCAGCTCTCCGACGGACGGAGAGAGTGTGACTGGGCTGCTGGTAGTCGTGACGGCGCTGCTGGTGCTGTGCGTCGCCGGGCTGTTCGTCAGCCGGCGACGCAACGCCGCATTGCAGCACCGCGCGCAGCACGACGCGCTCACCGGGCTCGCGAACCGGTCGGTGCTGAGCGAGCGGCTGGACCGTGAGTTGCAGCAGGACAGCGACGGCACAGCCGTCCTCCTGCTGGACCTCAACCGGTTCAAGGAGGTCAACGACACCCTCGGCCACCACATCGGCGACGCGCTGCTGCGGGTGGTCGCCAAGCGGCTGGTCAGCGCGCTCCCCGACGCCGACGTGGTCGCCCGGCTGGGCGGCGACGAGTTCGCGGTGCTCTTCAGCGGTCTCGACCAGCCGGCCGCCGTGGCCGGCGATCGGGCGCGGGCCGTCGTGGCAGCGCTACGCGACCCGGTCCGGCTCGAGGACGCCCTCATCAGCACCCGGGCCAGCGTCGGCATCGCGCTGGGCTGCGCGGGGGTCGACGGCGCCGATCTGCTGCGTCAGGCCGACACCGCGATGTACGTGGCGAAGACCAGTGGCGCCCACGTCACCCTCTACGGGCCGCACCTCGACCAGGGCCGGGCGGAGCGCCTCCAGCTGCTCGCCGACCTGCAGCAGGCGCTCGAGCGGGACGAGTTCGTCCTGCGCTACCAGCCCAAGCTCGCGGTCGGCGACCTGCTGCTGCTGGACGGCGGCGGGTCCACCGTCGATTCCGTGAGCTGCGTGGAAGCGCTCGTACGCTGGCAGCACCCCCGGCTCGGACTGCTCGCCCCCGACGCCTTCCTGCCGCTCGCCGACGCCAGCGGACTCGTCGAGCCGCTGACCCGGATCGTGCTGGGCAAGGCTCTCGCCCAGCTCGAGGCCTGGGACGCCGTGGGGCTGCAGATGCGGGTCGCGGTCAACCTGCCGGCCCGCTCGATCGCCGGGGCCGCCCTGCCGGCGGTGGTGGACGAGCAGCTGCGCCGGACCGGCGTCTCCGCGGACCGGCTCACGCTCGAGCTGACCGAGGCCAGCGTCATGGATGACCCGGAGCGCAACCTGCCGGTGCTGCACGAGCTGACCGGGCTCGGGGTCGAGCTGTCGCTGGACGACTTCGGCACCGGCTACTCGAGCCTGTCCTACCTGCAGCGGATGCCAGTGAGCGAGGTGAAGATCGACAAGTCGTTCGTCCTCGGGCTGCGGGACCCGGACGCCCGGGCGGCGAGCGAGCAGCTCATCCGCAGCATCGTGAACCTCGCGCACGGCCTTGGGCTGCGCGTCGTCGCCGAAGGGGTCGAGGACGACGGCGTCCTCACGGATCTGCTCGCCATGCAGGTCGACGCGGTGCAGGGCTACCTGGTCGGGCGTCCCGTGCCGGCGGCCGACCTGTTCGATGCGCCGCAGGGCCGCCGGGCCGTCTCGGTGCCTCCCGCCGACGTGCCGGCCCCCCGCGACCTGCCCGAGCGGCGCGCCTACGAAGGCCCCGCGCGCCGCTGACCCGGCGGCGTCAGGCTTCCTCGCCGGCGCCGAGCTCGGGTCGGCGGGCACCGTCACGCTCGGGCTCACCGGTGCCGCTCTCGCGCAGCCCCTGCCCCTGGCCGAGGCCGTCCGTCACCGCGCGGAAGACCGCGAGGCCCTGGGAGGCGAGCGAGGCGACGGTGCCGTTGAGGCCCTCGGCCCCGTTGAGCACCGTGACGTTGGCGTTCGACAGACCCTGCGACGCGGCGGCGATGAGCTGGGGCAGCTGGGCGATGAGCTGCTGGTCCAGCGCGATCCGGCCCTCCGACCCGGCGGCCTCGGCCGACAGCCGCACCCGGTCGGCATCGGCCCGGGCCAGCACCCGGATGCGCTCGGCCTCGGCCTCGGCGGGCTTGACGATCTCGGCAACCAGCTGAGCCTCGCGGAGCTCGGAGTTGCGGGCCGCCACCTTGGCCTGCTCGACGAGCACCTCCTGCTGCGCCTGCGCCCCGGCGAGCGGGCCGGCCTGACCCGCGCGGGCCTGGGCGGAGTCGATCTCGGACTGGTAGGAGGCCCGGGCGACGGCGGTCTGCCGCTCGTACTCGGCCTGGGCCCGCAGCGACTGCTGGCGCTCCTCGGCCGCTGCCTGCTCCGCGCGCGCCTGCGCGATCTGGGCGGCCTGGTTGACCGTCGCCTGGTGCGGCGCGGCGAGCGCGGCGATGTAGCCCGAGCCCTGGTCGTCGATGGACTGGATCTGCAGCGAGTCGACCGCGAGACCGATCTTGGCCATCTCCGTCTTGGACTGGTCGAGCACCTGCTCGGCCAGCGCCTGCCGCTCACGGATGATGCTCTCGACCGTCATCGAGCCGATGATCGAACGCAGGTGACCGGAGAAGATCTGCCCGGTCAGGGTCGACATCTGGTCCTGGGCGGCGAGGAAGCGACGTGCCGCGTTCGAGATGGACTCCTGGTCGTCACCCACCTTGAACGCGATCACGGCGCGCACCAACAGGGTGAGCCCCTGCTGGGTCACGCACTCCTCGGTGACGAGGGCCTCCTGCAGAGCAAGCGTCAGGTACGACACCCGGTTCTTGATCGGGACGACGAAGGCGCCGTGGCCGGTGACGATCTTCACCGGCAGGGCGTTGTCGCCGCGCTGCCGTCCACCGGAGATCAGCAGCGCCTGGTCGGGCGAGGGCACGTGCCAGCCGAACATGGGTCCTCCTCCATGCCGGGCTTTGCCCGGCCTCATTCCTACGCGCGACGGATGCGCGACCTGTCAGGCGAATTCCCACGGGACGACGTCGACCGACCGGTGACCGCGATAGCCGATGACCAGCACGTCGCTGTCGCGTTCGATCACCTCGTCGGCGTACGCGATGTAGGCCTCCGAGCCACCGCGGATGCGGATCACGACCTCGCCCGGACCGGCGGCTCCGCGCACCCGGATGACCACGCGGCCGACCTTGCCGTTCACCTCAGGGTCCGATCCGGTGGAGAGGTCCACGTCGCTCACGGTAGCCGTCACCGACATTCGCCGTACATCAGATGTCGCGCTGCTCGAGATCCTCGACGGCCGACACCAGGACGGTGAGCGCGCTGCCCAGCGACGCGCGGTCGGTCACGTCGAGCGGAAGCCGCTGCTCCCAGGCGTGCATGTCGGCGTTGACCGCCTCGGCCAGGGCCAGCCCCTCCGGGGTGAGCGTGACGACGATGCGGCGCCGGTCGTGCGCGTCCGGCGCCCGGCGCACCCACCCGGCAGTCACCATCCGGTCGAGGGTCAGGGTCATGCCCCCGGTCGTGCGGCCGAGCACGGCGCACATCTGCGTCGGCCGGCCGAGCCCGTCGGCCGAGCGGCGCACGACGCCCAGCACCAGGTAGTCCGCGTACGCGATCCCCCGGGCCGCCGTGATCCGCTCCAGCTCGGCGTCGACCAGCAGCGCGAGCCGGGACAGCGGGCTGAGCAGGCTGAGCTCGGACTCGAGCGGGGTGACCATCGCGTCGCGCAGGCTTGCTGCGCTGGCTGATGTCACTTGTGGATGCCGAAGCGGTCGAGCCCGTACGCCTTGATCGCGTTGCCGCGCAGGAACTTCCAGCACTCCTCGGCGTCCATCCCGGCGTTGGCGCAGAGCCGGTGCGCCACCTCGCGGGAGCGCGGGAACGTGCCGTCGCTGTGCGGGTAGTCGGTCTCGAACAGGATCGAGTCCATCCCGACGGCGTCGCGGGCGTTGAGACCGTGCTGGTCGTCGAAGACGCAGCCCCAGATCCGGCCCTTCACGTACGAGCTCGGCGGGTTGGGCAGGTCGAGGTCGCCGACGCCCTCCTGCCAGACCAGGTCCATGCGCTCGAGCAGGTACGGCAGCCAGCCGATCTGGCTCTCCGCCCACGCCACCTTGAGCTTCGGGAAGCGGGCGAGCGTGCCGGAGAAGACCCAGTCGACGACCGAGCCCTGCGCGTTCTGCGACGAAAGCGCCATGGAGGTCGACAGCGGCGCGTCGGGGCTGGTGGTGGGCATGCTGGAGGAGGACCCGATGTGCATGGAGATGGTGGTCGCCGTCTCCTCGCAGGCGGCGAGGAACGGGTCCCACTTGCCCGAGTAGAGGCTGGGCAGGCCGAGCTTGGTCGGGTTCTCCGAGAAGGCGACCGCGTACGAGCCCTTGTCGGCGCAGCGCCGCACCTCGGCGGCCGCCAGATGCGCGTCCCACAGCGGGATGAGCGTCAGCGGCACGAGACGGCCGCGACCGGCGCCGCCGCACCACTCGTCGATCATCCAGTCGTTGTAGATCTGCAGGCACAGCAGCGCGAGGTCCTTGTCCTTGCGCTCGGCGAAGCCCTGGCCGGCGAAGCGCGGGAAGACGTTGGGGTAGTTCAGCGCCGCCTCGACGTGGTTGAGATCCATGTCCTCCAGCCGGGCCGCCTGCTGGTAGGTGCCGGGACGGAAGTCCTCGTACGTCGCCGCGATGTTCTTCACCTCGCTGCGCGGCACCCCGGCGGGGCCGTGCAGCAGACCGGTGGGCACCGCCATGTCGTCGTCGAAGAGCCAAACATCGCACCAGTCGCCGTCGGGGGCATCGCGCACGAAGCCGTAATGGCCGCCGACGAATTCGAGCTTCACCCGCTCGCGCACCGTGCGCGGGCCGCGATCACGCAGGCTCGCGGGCAGCTGCCGCTGCCAGAGGTCACGCGGCTCCATGACGTGGTCGTCGACGGAGATGATCAGCGGGAGCTCGTGGACAGCAGGCGTGGTCATGGCAGTACCTCTCGCGGCCGGAATAGCTTTGTGCAAAGCTACGCGCTGCATAGCCATCCCGCAATCAGCCTCGAGGAGGTCCCGTGACGGCACCCACCGAATCGCCGAAGATCGACGGCAAGGAGCCGATCTTCCGCTCGCTCGACGACCCCGACATGACCTGGCAGCAGGTGAAGCGCCAGCGCAACGCCGACGGCAGCGAGTCCGGCGTCTGGGAGAAGTGGCTGGCCTTCTCCCCCGACCCGCAGTACCTGTCGCTCTACGCCCGCTACGACCCCGGCATGATCGTGCGCCGGCACGGTCACTTCAGCCCGCACGTGATCTTCGTGATCTCGGGCGAGGTGTGGGTCGGCGAGCGGCACTGCCCGGCGGGCACGCACATCGAGCTGCCGTACGGCGCCGCCTTCGGCCCCATCCGGGCCGGCGACCAGGGCTGCGTGATGTTCGAGGTGATGCTGGGTGACCCACGCTCGTGGGGCGACGAGCCCGAGACCCTGGAGCGCGTACGCGCCGAGCACGGGGTGACCCCGCTGCCCGACGTCGAGCTGGACTTCCCCGACTGGCTGTCCGACCTGCGCGGACATTGGACCGGCGCGCCGCCGGTGTGATGTAGGGCCAACCCTCTGGCTCCCGACGATTGGGAGCCATTATGTTGGGCTCCAAAGTAGTTGGGCCCTGACGAGAGATGCGGGAGCGTGCGTGGCGGTCATGTCGCAGGATTCGGGCCGGCTCGACCCGTACGTGCGCCGGGTCGGCATGGTCACGATCCTCGGCTCGGTCATGTCGGTGCTCGACACGACGATCGTCAACGTCGCGCTCGACTCGCTGTCGGCGAAGCTGCACACCGACATCGCCACGATCCAGTGGATCGTCACCGGCTACCTGCTGGCCCTCGCCGCGACGGTGCCGATCAGCGCGTGGGCGGCGCGGCGTATCGGCATCAAGCGGCTCTACCTGATCTCGTTGCTGGTCTTCACCCTGGGCTCGGCGCTGTGCGGCCTGGCCTGGGACGCCCCCTCGCTGATCTTCTTCCGCGTGCTGCAGGGCATCGGCGGCGGCATGATCATGCCGGTCGGGCAGATGATCATCGTGAAGACCGCAGGTCAGGCGAACCTCGGCCGGGTCATGGGCGTCCTGTCGGTGCCCACCGTGATCGCGCCGGTGATCGGCCCGACGCTCGGCGGGATCCTGCTCGAGTCGTTCGGCTGGCAGTGGATCTTCCTGATCAACGTGCCGATCGGCATTGCCGCACTGGTGATCGGCTACCGCGTGCTGCCGAAGGACGAGCCGGAGGAGGCAGGCCGGCTCGACGTGTTCGGCCTCGTGCTCGCCGCCGGCGGCACGGTGGCCCTGATCTACGGGCTGTCGGAATCGGCCCGGCTCGGCACGCTCGGCGGCATCGAGTCGGGTGGCGCGATCGCCATCGGTCTGGCCCTGCTCGCGGGGTTCGTCGCCGAGTCGATGCGCTCGTCCGCTCCCCTGCTCAACCTGCGACTGTTCCGCAACAAGGGCTACGCCGCCGTCACCCTCGCCTCGCTGACGAGCGGCGCCGCCATGTTCGCGTCGATGGTCGTCTCGCCGCTGTACTTCCAGCAGGTGCGCGGGGAGGACGCCACCCACGCCGGCCTGCTGCTCGCCCCGACCTCGCTCGGGGTGGCGCTGGTGATCAGCCGCGCCGGACGGGCGTCGGACAAGTACGGCGGAGGTCGCGTCGCCGTCTTCGGCCTGCTGGTCGGTGGCTTCAGCCTGCTGCCGTACACGATGTTCACCGAGCACACCTCGTACTTCGTGATCATCGCGCTCAGCATCATCCGCGGCATCGGCTTCGGCGCGATCGGCCTGCCGCTGTTCGCCGTCGCCTTCTCGATGCTCGACGAGGACCACATCCGCGACGGCAGCGCGCAGCTCAACATCGTGCAGCGGGTCGGGGGGTCGATCGGCACCTCGGTGGCCACGGTGGTGTTGCAGCAGGCGCTGGACGCCAACGCCAAGACGTCGGCGGGTGCCGCCGCAGCGTTCCGGCACACGTACTGGTATCTCTTCGTCGTCGCGCTGGTGGCCCTCATCCCGGCGATCTGGCTGCTGTCCATCGAACGCAAGACGCGTGACCACGCACCGGACTCCCGGGCGGCCAGCAGCGCCGCGCTCGAGTCGGCCCTGGAGGTGCTCTAGCGATGACGCCGCCCACCACCGCACCGGCCCCGGCGACGATGGAGAAGCCGGTCGACCGCGACGCCGTCATCGAGGGCGCCCGGCTCGCGCTGTCGGACCTGCTGGGCGCCGAACGCCGGCTGCGCGCCCGTGACCTGCAGCGGCGCGACCGCATGACGTACGCCCAGAGCCGCGCCCTGCTGGCGCTCGCCGCCGAGGGCCCCGGCGCCGAGATCCCCGCCGGTCAGCTGGCGCGGGCCGCCGACCTGCATCCGGCCACCGTCACCGGCATGATCGACGGCCTCGAGGAGGCCGGCCTGGTCAGCCGCCGCCGGTCATCGACCGACCGACGGTCGGTGCTGGTCGGGCTCACCCCGGACGGGGCCCAGCTGCTCGAGCGCAAGCGCAAGGAGTGGCACGACCGCTGGGGCACGTTGCTGGAGGAGATCGGCGACGCCGACATCCAGACCGCGACCCGGGTCATGCACCGGCTAGCCGCCGTCTTCTCCGAGCTGTGACACGGTCGTAGCCGCCCGCGACTTCTCCGAGTGGCCGCTCCAGTCGAGGGCGGCCTCCTCGTGGTGGCCGTCGTCCGTGGAATGCCTGAACTGCCACTCCAGCGCCGCGTAGGACATGAAGCCGATCGGGATGGGGAGCCAGAAGCTCGCCAGCCGGAAGGTGATGACGCCGAGGATCGCCACCGATCGTGCCGTGTCGAACGCGACCAGCGTCGGCACCAGGATGCCCTCGACGATGCCGAGCCCGCCGGGCGTGATCGGCAGCGCGGCGGCCACGTTGGCGAGGCCGTACGCCACCAGCAGCCCGACCGGCCCGAGGCTGTGGCCGAAGGCGCGTACGCAGGCCCAGAGGGCGAACGCCTCGAGCAGCCAGTTGATGACCGCCCATCCGATGACGCGGGCGAGGAACCGCCGGTCACCGCCGAGCCGGCGCACGGTGCCGGCCAGCGCCGCGACGAGCCGGCGGCCGCTGTCGGGATCGACCTTCGGGACCTTGCCGAGGATGCGGACCACGAAGCGGGTGAGCCGCCCCTCGGACCGGGCGATGAGCACGGCACCCACGCCCGCCCCGACGATCAGCAGCAGACCGACGGCGGCGACCGGCGCGTACAGCGGGTTGCTGCCGTGCAGGAGCAGCGCGGCGATGAGCGCCCCGCCGAGCATGAGGTTGAGCACGACGGCCGAGCCGACCGTCTGCAACGCCTTGCCGGTGACCGCCCGCGCGGACGACACCCCCGAGCGCACCAGGAGCCGGTAGCCGAGTCCGATGCCGACCGCGGAGCCCGCCGGCACGACGTGGCTGACCGCCAGGGTCGACAGGTCGATGCGCAGCAGCTGCCGAAAGCCGACCTCCCTGGTCTCGAGCGACACCTGCGTGAGCCGGGCGTATGCGAGCAGCGAGAGCAGCTGGGCGAGCAGACCGATCGCGAGCCAGGTGCCGGAGATGCCGCTGAGCTGGTGCAGCGCCGCCCTGGCGCCCGCGAGCTGCGGCAGGAGGAAGAACTCGACGACGGCCGCGACGACCAGCAGCCGGATGGCGGGTGCGCCGATCCGGCGGAGGACGACCCACCACCGGGGACGCGACTCCGCATGCTCGGGGTCCGGGGGCCCCGCCGGCGCGGCGCCGACCGGGTCCGGGGCGTGCGCGTCGGGAGCCGCGGATGCGCGCGCTGCTCGTGACATCGCTACCCACCGTAAAGGCTGGGGATTCGACGCCACGGCAGATCGGCGCCCGGCTCCGCGGTGTGCCGTCGGCAGACGCGCGGCGTCACTACAGGGAGTGATACGCGAGTGCAGCTACGTTACGAGGGTGATCGGAGACCGCAGCGTGGACCGCCGGGCGTTCCTCGGACTCGTCGGGGGACTCGGGGTCGGGGCGCTCGCCGCCTGCGGGGGCAGCAGCAAGGCGGGTCCCCCGCCGGCCAGCACCACGCCGCCGGTCACGACACCGCCCACCTCGGCGACGCCGACCATGACCGCCGGGCCGGTCGACTGGGCGGCGCTGCAGAGCAAGCTGACCGGCACGCTGGTGCTCCCGGCCAGCCCGTCGTACGACATCTCCCGGCAGCTCTTCGACTTCCGGTACGACACCGTCCAGCCGCAGGCCATCGCGTACTGCTCGTCGATCAGCGACATCCAGAACTGTCTGGAGGTCGCGCGCACCCACGGGATCAACCCGCGCGCCCGGTGCGGCGGCCACTCGTACGCCGGCTACTCGACCGGCGACGGCCTGATCATCGACGTCACCCGCCTCTCGCTGGTCGACGTCGACACCCTGACGGCCACCGTCGGCGCCGGCGCCCGGCTGGTCGACGTCTACAACGGGCTGTCCTCGTCGCGGGTCGCGCTGCCGGCCGGGTCGTGCCCGACGGTCGGGATCAGCGGCCTGACCCTGGGCGGCGGCATCGGCGTGATGGGACGCAAGCTCGGGCTGACCTGCGACCGGCTGGAATCGCTGCAGATCGTCACGGCCGACGGCGTGATGCGCACGTGTACGGCCAACAGCAACGGGTTGGAGGGCGACCTTTTCTGGGCGAGTCAGGGCGGCGGCGGTGGCAACTTCGGCGTCGTCACGTCGTTCACGTTCGCCGCCGTACCCGAGCCCGAGCTGACCACGTTCGCCGTCAGCTGGCCGTGGGCGGCCGCGGCCGACGTGGTGAACGGCTGGCTGCAGTGGGCCCCGACCGCCCCCGACGAGATCT
The DNA here is from genome assembly GCA_965199805.1 of Frankiaceae bacterium. Taxonomy (GTDB): domain Bacteria; phylum Actinomycetota; class Actinomycetes; order Frankiales; family Frankiaceae; genus DATAZK01. The sequence goes on from CBDATO010000003.1 coordinate 1,342,500, forward strand.
GGTCGACCCTGCTGCTCATCGCCCATCCCGACGGCACCGGCTCGGCCGGGCCGCAGGTCCGGATCTTCGGGGTCTACATGGGCGGCGCCAACGCCGCCTCCCAGCTGGTCAACGGCCTCATCTCGGCGGTGGGGAGCCAGCCGGCGTCGAACTCGACGTACACGCCGCCGGACTACCTCTCGGCGATGCTGTACGTCGCCGGCTGCTCGGGCAAGAGCGTGGCCGAGTGCCATCTGCCCACCCAGAACCCGCAGGGCCAGCTCACCCGCCAGCCCGACATCGCCGCCTCCGACTACGTGGACAAGCCGCTCAGCGCCGCCGGCATCGGGGTGCTCATCGACTTCGTCAACCAGCGTCAGGCCAACGCCGCGCTCGGTCCGGGCGGTGCGCAGTTCGACGCGTACGGCGGGGCGATCAACCGGGTGAAGAGCGATGCGACCGCGTTCGCCCACCGCTCGGCCCTCGCCGGCATCCAGCGCAGCTCGTCGTTCTCGATGACCGACTCGCCGGCCGTCTTCCAGCAGGGCCGGCAGTGGCTCGACGAGTTCACCAAGGCGATCCGGCCGTACGTGAGCGGCGGCTCCTACGTGAACTACATCGACCCCGACCTCGCGAACTACAAGCAGGCGTACTACGGCGACAACCTCGCCCGCCTGGAGAAGATCAAGAAAGCCGCCGACCCCGACCGGCTCTTCGACTTCGCGCAGGCGGTCTAGACGCCCAGCTCGGCGATGCGCCGCTCGAGGAAGGCGCGCTCGACGGCGTTCTCGGTGAGCAGCAGGGCCTCGCCGTACGCGAGCTGCGCCTCCGTGGTGCGACCGAGCCGGCGCAGGGCGTCGGCCCGGGCGGCGGGCAGGTAGCCGTACGCGGCGAGCCTCGGCTCCAGACCCAGGGCGTCGAGCTCGGCCAGGCCGCGCTCGGGTCCGTCGGCGAAACCGACGGCGACGGCCCGGTTGAGCGCGACGACGGGTGAGGGCCACCGCGCGAGCAGCGCGTCGTACAGGCCGACGATCTGGGGCCAGTCGGTGCTCTCCCAGGTGGCCGCCTCGGCGTGCACCGCGGCGATGGCGGCCTCGATCGCGAAGCGGGGCGGGCGCGGCCGGCCGAGGGCACCGCGGACCAGGAGCCGCCCTTCCTCGATCTGCGCGCGGTCCCACCGGGTGCGGTCCTGGTCGGCGAGCAGCACCAGCTCACCGGCGGCGTCGACCCGCGTCGCCCGGCGGCTGTCGGTGAGCAGCAGCAGCGCCAGCAGACCCCGGACGCCGGGGTCGCCGGGCAGCAGGTCGTGCAGCATGCGGGCGACGTCGAGCGCCCGGTCGACGAGGTCGGCGCGGAGCAGCCCGGCGCCGGCCGGGGCGGTGTGGCCGGTCGTGAAGAGCAGGTGCACCACCGTGAGCACGGCGCTGGTGCGCTCGGCCAGCTCCTCCGGCGGCGGCACCCGGTACGGGATGCGCGCGGCCGCGATCTTCTTCTTCGCCCGGGTGATCCGCGCCGTCATGGTCGGCTCGCTCACCAGGAACGCGCGGGCCACCTCGCCGGTCGTCAGGCCGCAGATGAGCCGCAGGGTCAGCGCCACCTGCGCCTCCTGCGAGAGCGCCGGGTGGCAGCAGGTGAAGATCAGGCGCAGCCGGTCGTCCGGGAAGGCGGAGGAGCCGTCGTCCTCCCCCGGCCCCGGGTGCCCGGCGGGCTCGATCAGCAAAGGAAGCTTGCGCGTGAGGGTGGTCTGCCGGCGTACGGCGTCGAGCGCGCGGCGGCGGGCAGCCGTCGTGAGCCAGGCACCGGGCCGGCTCGGGACGCCGGTGGCCCATGCAGTCAGGGCCTGCGCGTACGCCTCCTGGACGCACTCCTCGGCCAGGTCGATGTCGCGGGTGACGCGCACCGTCGCGGCGAGCACGAAGGCCCACTCGCGACGGTGCGCGTCGGCGACCGCGGCTGCGGCGTCCTCGACGGACAAGCTAGCTTACTCGAAGACCATGACGGGACGGACCTCGACGCCGCCCATCGCGGCCGGCACCTGCTGGGCGATGGCGATCGCGGCGTCGAGGTCGGCGGCCTCGATCAGGTAGTAGCCGCCCAGGGCTTCCTTGGTCTCCGCGAAAGGACCGTCGGTGACCGTCGCCTCACCGTCGATAGAGGTACGGATCGTCGTGGCGGTCGACGTCGGCTGCAGAGCGTTGCCGCCGCGCAGCGCCGCCCCGTTGTCCGCCATGAACGTGCGGTGCGCCTGGGACACGCCGTCCCGGGTCTTCTCGTCCATGGACGCGTAGCCGGCTTCGGTCTCGTAGATGAGGACCAGGTACTCGGACATCCGAACTCCTCGCGGGTAGCGGAGCGGCGGGGTGCCGCTGCCGATACTCGTCCGTCGATCGGGAGCGCGTCAGGCCGACAGGTCGGCCGAAGAATTCTGTACGTCGGCGACCAGGGCGTTGACGGCCGGGTAGTCGACCTTGCCCTGCGGGGTGCGCGGCAGCTCGGCGACGACGAGCAGGGCACGGGGTGCCTTGTAGCCGGCGAGGTGCTGCTTCACGTGGTCGGCCAGCCGGACGCGGGTGAGCTCGCGGCCGGGGACGGCGGCCACGACCGCGCACACGATCCGGCCGAAACGCGGGTCGGGCAGGCCGACACACGCCGCATCGGCCACGTCGGGATGCCGGCGCAGCACGGCGTCGACCTCCTCGGCGAAGACCTTCTCGCCACCGGTGTTGATGCACGCCGAACCGCGACCGAGGAAGGCGATGGTGCCGTCGGCGCGTACCTCGACGTGGTCGCCCGGGGCGCTGTAGCGCTGCCCGTCGATCAGCCGGAACGTCTCGGCCGACTTGGCTGGGTCGCCGAAGTAGCCGAGCGGCAGCGGCCCGGCGACGCAGGCGAGCCCGCGTCCCGGCTCACCGGGGGCGAGGAAGTGGCCGTCGTCGGTGAGCACCCGCACGTGCGGGCCGAGGCCGAACTGTCCGGTCGCGCCGGCCGCGAGCGGCAGGTCGGCGGCGGACGTCACGCTGAAGCCGAGGCCGAAGCCCTCCGACGACGCGAGGCTGTCGTGCAGCGACACCTGCGGCAGCCGCTCCAGCAGCGCCGCCTTCACGTCGCCGCTCCAGAGCGCCCCGGACGAGGAGATGACCGCGAGGGCGGACAGGTCGACCTCGGCGCCGATCCGGTCGAGTGCCTCGACGAGCGGCCTGCCGAACGCGTCCCCGACGATGACGAACGCCGTCACCCGCTGCTCCGCGACGTAGCGCAGCAGCGCCTCGGGATCGAACGGCTGCTGGGCGAGCAGCACGCAGGTGCCGCCGGAGAGCAGCATCACGAACTGCTGCAGCAGCCCGGTGCCGTGCATCAGCGGCGAGCCGGACAGCCCGCGTGGCCGCGCGGCCGGATCGTCCGGGATCACGTCGAGCAGGTCGTCCATCGAGTACGCGGGGGGCAGCCCGAAGGCGGCCCGGCTCGCTCCCATGAGCGCCTCGTACAGGTCGGCCTGCCGCCACATCACGCCCTTCGGCATGCCGGTGGTGCCGCCGGTGTAGATGAGCAGCAGGTCGTCGGCGGACCGTTCGTGGCGCCTCGGTGCCCGTCGCGGCTGCTCCGGGAACGGCACCACGCGGCCGGCCTCGGCGAGGGCGTCGAGCGACGCCGGGATGTCGCCGACCACGTACCAGCGCTGCACCTGCGGCAGCCGGTCGGCGACGGCCGACACGATTGGCGCGTACTCCGCGGCGACCACGACGGCCCGCGCACCCGCATCGGTAAGCAGATACGTGATCTCGTCGGCGGCGTAGCGGTAGTTGACGTTTACCGGGACGTACGCACCCTTCAGCGCCCCGACGTACGCGACCAGGAACTCGGGCACATTGCGCAGGTAGACACCGACCGTCGCCTGCCGGGGCAGGTCGAGGCCGTCGAGGTCTGCGGCGAACGCCTCGGCGAGCCCGTCGAACGCCGTCCAGGTCAGCCGCCGGTCACCGGCGACGACCGCTTCGGAGTCCGGCAGGTGCGCGGCGACCGCCTCGAGGATGTCGGCGAGGTTCCAGAGCGGCAGGCTCAACGGCCGACGAGTGCCAGCGCGTTGTCGTGCAGGATGCCGCGCTGCTCTGCCTCCGGCAGCCCGGAGATGAGCTTGGCGAAGTCGGCGGGCTCGGCGAAGCCCTCACCGTGCGGATAGTCCGATCCCATGACGATGGAGGTGGACTGGCCGAGGTCGGCGACGATCTTCTCGACGTCGTCCTCCGGGTAGGGCACCACGCGCACGTGCCGCTCGAAGATCCGGCTCGGACGCTCGGTCAGCGGCCCGCCCGGCCACTCCCCGCGCCGGCCCATGCCGCGGCTCTTGTCCATCTGCCGGCAGAAGAGCGGCACCCACTCGGCGCCGAACTCCGACACCACGACGTGGATGTTGGGGAAGCGGCCGAAGAGGTTGTGGAAGATCAGCGCCGAGAGGGTCTCCTCGATCGGGCGCCGCCCCCAGCAGTGCTGCCACTGCCAGGCGGACATCTCGAAGAAGACCGGCTCCGGATCCATGCCCCAGGCCGGCGCGACGTTCTCGTTGTACCAGAACTCCCCGATGTGGTAGGCGACGCTCGCGCCCGCCTCGTTGATGCGCGCCCAGAAGGGATCGAAGTACTTGTCGGCCGGCGAGCGGCCGTACGCCGGACCCGCGTTGAGCATGATGAACTTCGCGCCCCGGTTGAGCACGAACTCGAGCTCGGCGACGGCGGAGTCCAGGTCACGCAGCGAGAGCAGCGCCGGCGTGTAGATGCGGCCCTCGTGGTCGAAGCCCCAGTCGTCGTGCAGGAACTGGTTGTAGGCGTGCACGTTGTCGTACAGCGGCTTGATGCCCCGCACGAAGTGCTCGGCCATCGTGCCCATCGTCGCCGGGTAGAGGATGGCGCTCTCGATGCCCTGGGAGTCCATCAGCTTCAGCCGGGCGCCGCGCTCGAGATACTCGGGCCGCAGCTTCTCCAGCGCATAACCCTCGGTGGGCTTGCCCGACTTCATCTGCCGGAGCATCTCCTTGAGAGCTCCTGGGCGGTGGGCCATGTCGATCGGGTGGTCGAGCCCGGTGACGAGGCGTCCGCCGGCCAGCAGCCCCTGCTCGCCGTTGGCCAGCGTGACCGGCGTGATCGCCCGGCCCAGCTGCTCCTGCGACAGGTAGCGCGTCACCGCGTCATCCGGCTCGTAGATGTGGTTGTCACAGTCGAAGAGCGGGGTGCTGAGCTCGGCCATGTCGGCGAGCTTAATCCCTACGAGATTTCTCCGCGGGTGCGGGCGATGTAGGCGCCGAGCAGCCCCGCGTCGACGACCCTGCGCGACTCCTCGCTCCCGGTGGCGTAGTAGGTGGATCGCGCCAGATGGTCGCGGGCCAGCACGGTGGCGCCGTCGACGTCACCGTCGTCGATGAGCGCGATGAGCTCCTCGTGGTCATGGGCGCGCTGGGCGACATAGGCCTTGCGTGGGCTGACTCGGGCGAGCTGACCGGCCTCGGCCGAGAGCTCGGAGTGAGCCGACCAGATGGATTCGAGCACCCCGAGGAGCGCAACCATCGTCTCGCGGCCGCACTCCTGGACCAGCACCTCGTGGAAGCGTCGGCCGAGCCGGGTGCCCGCCACCAGGTCACCGCCGGTCGCCTGCTGCAGCTCGTGGATCTCGCGCAAGCGCGGCACCACGGTGCGCCGCCGGTCCTTGCGCTCGGCGCAGAGCCCGGCGCAGATCGGCTCCAGGTCGTGCAGCGTCTGGCCGATCTCCTTGAGCTGCACGCCACGGCTCTCGAAGAGCAGTCCCATCATGTACGCGGCGCTGCCGGACGCGGGCGCGTGCACGACCGCTCCGCCCAGGCGGCCTCGGCGCACGGTGACCAGGCCCTCGCCCTCGAGGATGCGCAGCCCCTCGCGTACGGAGGCGGGACTGGTGCCGAACTCGGCCGCCAGGTGCTCCTGCTTCGGCAGCAGATCGCCGTTGGCGAGGCCGCCGTCGAGGATGCGCCGGCGCAGGACGTCCGCCACCAGCTCGGCCATGTTGGGCTGCCGGAGCTTGCCGAGCTGTGGGACCTGGGCGGGGCTGGTCACGCGAGCACCCCTCCGCCCGGCCGTCGCAGGCTGCGTCAACCCGGCTCAGCGTAACCGAGCTGTGCCGTCAGTCGTGGACGCTGTGCCGTCAGTCGTGGACGACGACGCCGCGTACGTTGACGCCCGCCACCAGGTCGTCGAAGGCCTGATTGATGTCGCTCAGCGGGTACCGCCGGGTGACGAGCCCATCGAGCGGGAGTCGGCCGCTGCGGTAGAGCTCGATCCAGCGCAGCGCGTCACGCTGCGGGTTCGCGCCGCCGTACGTCGTGCCGGTGAGCGTGCGCTGCCGGCCGACGAAAGCGCTCGGCGGCAGCGGGATGCTGTCGAGGCCCTTCTCGGTCATGCCGACGACCACCGCGACACCCTCGGGTGCCAGCGCGTGGACCGCCTCCGCGACCAGCGGACCGCGGATCACGTCGGTCGTCAGCAGGACCTTGTCCACGCCACGCCCCCCGGTCGCCTGCGCCACGGCCGTCCCCAGGTCGGTCGTGCGTGCGTCGACGAACGACGTCGCCCCGAAGCGCAGCGCCGTCTCCCGCTTCGACTCCGCGATGTCGACCGCAATGATCTGCCCGGCACCCGCGAGGGCCGCGCCGAGCAGCGCTGCGGCACCGACGCCGCCGATCCCGACCACCGCGACCGTGTCGCCCGGGGCCACCCGGGCGACGTTGACGGCTGCCCCGACACCGGTCGAGACGCCGCACGACACGAGCGCGGCGGTGACCAGGTCGATGTCGGACGGCACCTTGATGAGGTTGGCGACGGGGGTGACCGTGTGCGCGGCGAAGGTGCCGAGGCGCAGCGGGGTGGCGATCGGCTCGCCCGACAGCGTGTGCATGCGGTGACTGCCGTCGGCGTACCGGCCGTCGAAGCTCATGCCGTCGGCGCAGAAGCTGGTCTGGCCACGGCGGCAGGCCTCGCAGACGCCGCAGGTCGCGACGAAGGTCTGGATGACGGCGTCACCGGGTGCGTATGCGGTGACACCGGGTCCTACGGCCTCGACGACTCCCGAGCCCTCGTGCCCCGCCACCGCCGGGATGGGCACCGGCACGTCACCCTGGCGTACGTGCAGGTCGGAGCCGCAGATGCCGGCCGCAACCATGCGCAGCAGCACCTCGCCCTCCCCCGGCGAGTCGAGCTCGATCTCCTCGACGCGCAGAGGCGCGCCGAAGGCGTACATGACAGCGGCCTGCGTACGCACGGCAGCCCTGCTCAGCCGAGCTTGAGCAGCTGCGCCGCGTTGTCCCGCAGGAACTTCGGCCAGGTGGCGTCGGCCAGCGGGAGCTGCGCCATCTCGGTGAAGATCCGCTCCAGCGTGAGCCCGGAAGGGTAGTACCCGGCATAGATGATCTTGCTCGACCCGCGCGAGCTGTTCGCGTAGTCGATGATCTCCTTCGGGTAGTACTTCGGCGCGAAGGCGCTGGTCGAGTAGTACAGGTTCGGCCACTTGACCATCAGCTTCACGGCCAGGTCGACCCACGGCTCGCCGCCGTGGCGCATCACGATCTTCAGCTCCGGAAAGAACCAGCAGACCTTGTCGAGCAGGGCGACGTCCTGCGCGTCCATCGGCACCCGCGGGCCGGGCACGCCGGTGTTGACGAAGATCGGGATGTCCAGCTCGACGCATTTCGCGTAGATCGGGTACGCCATCCGGTCGTCGATCGGCACCTGGGGCACGCAGCCGCACGGGAAGAAGTTGGCGGCGCGCACCCCGTAGTCGCGCACCGCGGTCTCCAGCGCCCGCACCGTCTCCATGCCGCGGACCGGGTCGACCAGGAAGCTGCCGAGCAGCCGGTCGGGGTGCTCGGTGATCGCGCGCACGCTGACCGGGTCCTCCGGGTTCAGCGGCAGCAGGGCCTGCGCCACGCCCCAGCGGTCCATCTCCCGTAGCAGCACGGCGACCGGGTCCTCGCCCATGTCGGCGTTCTCGGGCAGGTCCTTGTACATGTAGCTGGCGGCGTGCTGGAAGTCTCCCTGGCTGCCCGCGTCGAGCAGCATGGGTGCCATCGACTTGGCCCACCAGCGCCGGTCGCCGGACGGCATGCCGATCATGGTGTCGATGACGGCGATGTCGGTCGGCATGGCCATGGTTGTGCAACTCCCTGAGCATCGGTGAAAGATGAGACCCGTGGACGCCGACTATCCCGCATCGACCGACGCCCTGCGCACACAGGCCCTCGAGTGGGCCACCGCGACGCTGACCCGCATCCGCGCCGAGGACGCCGCGGAGGGGCTGCCCAACATGCTGCCCGTCCGCTGGCGGCAGGCGCTGTACGAGGGCGGCTGGGCCGTACCCACCTGGCCGGTCGAGTTCGGCGGCTGCGGGCTCTCGGCGCTGGAGAACGCGGTGGTCGCCGAGTCGTTCGCCGCCGCGGGCGCTCCGCTGACCCGCGCGACCGGTGGCGAGCTGCTGGTCGGGCCCACGATCCTGCAGTTCGGCACACCGCAGCAGAAGGCTCGCTTCCTGCCGCGCATCGCCGCCGGCACCGAGACGTGGTGCCAGGGATTCTCCGAGCCGCAGGCCGGCAGCGACCTCGCCGCCGTCGCCACCCGGGCCGTGCGCGACGGCTCCGACTTCGTCGTCAACGGCCACAAGATCTGGACGAGCGAGGCCGACGAGGCCGACATGATGTTCATGCTCGCCGTCACCGACCCCGACGTGCGCGCCCACGTCGGACTCACGTACTTCCTGCTGCCGATGGACCAGCCCGGCGTCGAGGTCCGCCCGATCGTGCAGCCCGACGGCCGGGTCGGCTTCACCGAGGTGCTGCTGCACGACGCCCGGGTGCCCGCGGAGAACGCGGTCGGCGCGGTCGGCGCCGGCTGGTCGGTGGCCATGGGCACGCTCGGCTTCGAGCGCGGGGTGTCGAACTCGGCCAGCTACCTGCGCTTCCGGGCCGAGCTCGACGAGGTGATCGCGTACGCCCGCGCCAACGGCAAGCTCGTCGACCCACTCATCCGCGACCGGATCGTCAGCGCCTACTGCGACGTCGAGTCGCTTCGGCTGTCCGCCTACCGGCTGCTCACCGCGGCCGTGCACGGCGGGGGCGACGCCGAGCTCGATCCGGGCGTCGGCGTGGTCGCGACGTCGTACAAGTTCGCGTACACCGAGTTCCACCAGCGGCTCACCGCGCTGGCGCTGGACGTGCAGGGCGCCGACGGTGCCCTGCTGACCGGCCCGGTCGACGCACCGCCGCCGCCCGGGGTCGGGATGGGCAGCCGGGAGCACGCGTACGACTACCCGGTCACCGACACCCAGTCGAACTACCTCTTCGCCCGCAGCGGCACGATCTACGGCGGCACCTCGCAGGTGCAGCGCAACATCGTCGCCGAGCGGATTCTTGGGCTCCCGAAGGAACCCCGGCCGGCTTAGGAGAGAACGCATGGCGGATGGCAGGACGACGCTCACCAAACCGATGGCGGAGCTGCTCCAACCCGGTGAGGAGCTGCTCGGCGGCTGCAAGGCCGCGGGCAAGAACGCCGTCATCAAGTCGACCGTCGGAGGCCTGGCCGCCGCCGCGATCTCCGGCAGCCCGGACACCGGGGGCGCCGCATCCGTCGTCCCGCAGGACAAGGTCTTCTGGATCGGCGCGACCAACCAGCGGCTGGTCTATTTCGGGGTCGGCGCTCTCACGTCGGCGCCGAAGTCGTTCCGTGGCGGCACCCCGCTCTCGGCGATCGCCTCGGTGTTCGTCACGAAGCAGAAGATCTTCCGCCGGCTGACGTTCCAGTTCACCGACGGGTCGTCGAGCGTGGTCGACCTCTACCGCGCCAACAGCCCCGACCAGCTGCAGAGCGCGTTGGAGCAGGTGCTGCCCGGCCGGGTGACCGAAGCGGCCTGACGCTCAGGATGCGAGCAGTCGGGTCGCCGCGGTCGCATCGCCGTCGAGGGCGAGCGGGCTGAGCAGGGTGAGTGCCACACCAGCGTCGGCGTAGGCCTCGACCTGCTCGCGGCACGCGTCAGGGTGGCCGTGGACGACGAGGGCGTCCACCACGTCGTCCGTGACCGTCGTGTCCCGACCGTGCCAGCGGGCGGCGGCCGCGTAGGCGGGGATCCGTAGGTAGGCGCCGAGCATCCGACGGGCCGAGTCGCGGGCCCGCGGCGCGTCGGCGGGGTCGAGATAGGGGCAGGCCGTGACCCAGGCGACGAGCGGCAGGTCGGGGCCGACCACGTCGCGTATCCGGGCGATGTCGGCGGCCGCGACGAGCGTGAGTACGGCGCCGTCGGCCTCCGCTGCGGCCAGGCGCAGCATCCCGGGTTGCAGGCCCGCCACCAGCACGGGCGGCGCGACGGTCGGCGGCTCGGCGAGTGCGAAGCCGGACACGGTGAACGTCTCGTACGCCTGCGTCACCCGTTCCCCGCGCAGCGCCGACCGCAGGAAGCGGACGGTGTCGCGCACCCGCGCGACGGGACGGTCGTACGTGCCGCCGTACCAGTCCTGCACCAGGCCCGGTGACGAGGCGCCGACGCCGATCGACACCCGGCCCGGAGCGAGTCCGGCCAGGGTGGCGGCGCTCATCGCGAGCAGGCCCGGCGCGCGCGTCATGGCGGGCAGCACCGCCGTGCCCAGCTGCAGGGACGGGGCCACGGCGGACGCCATGGCCAGCAGCCCCACCGCGTCCGCCCCGACCGACTCGCCGAGCCAGAGGTCGGTGTAGCCGAGGTCCGCGATCAGGCGCACCCAGTCCGGGAGTGCGGCGAGCGGGATCCCGGCTGCCGGCAGCGTGATCCCGTACCGGCTCAGACCCGACACCGCCTCAGACGAGCTGGAGCAGCTCGGCGAGGCGTTGCCGCTCGGCCGCCGGATCGCCGAAGAGCAACTGGTCGGCCTTGGCCCGCTTCAGGTAGAGGTGCGCCGTGTTGTCCCAGCGGAAGCCCTGCCCGCCGCGGAACTGCATGCAGGCCTCCGCCGCCTGCAGCGCCGCCTGCGTGCAGACGATGCGGGCGTGGGCGACGGCCGCCTCGGCCTCGGCCGGACGGGCGTCGAGGGTCCAGGCGGCGTGATACGCCGCCGCCCGGGCCTGCTCGACGGCGAGCGCGACGTCGGCCAGGGCGTGCTTGATCGACTGGTAGGAGCCGACGGTGCGGCCGAACTGGCGGCGCTCGCGGACGTACGTGAGTGCCGCGTGCAGCGCCGCCTGCGCGGTGCCGACCTGGCTTGCCGCGACCCCGGCCTGCGTCACGAGGTGCAGCTGCGGCGTCGAAGCTGTGACTGCTGGAACCCCGGACAGCTCGACGCGGGCGAGCTTGCGGGTCTGGTCCAGACACCCGACCGGCTCACGGGCGACGTCGGCCGCGTCGACGGTGGTGAACGCGTCGCCGCTCGGCACGACGAACAGCTCGGCCGTCATCCCGTCGAACACGAGCGGCCCATCGACGACTGCGGCCCGCACCTCGCCCGCCGCCGCCTCCGGCAGGAAGAGGCCGGCCCGCATCACGCTGGACAGGTAGGGCCCGATGCAGAGGGTCTCCCCCAGCACCTCGAGCACGACGGCGTGATCGACCGCCGTACGCCGGTCGCCGGTCACCGCGAGCAGGTCGGCCCAGAGCGCCGGGTCGTCGCCGACCGGATCGTCCATCAGCTCCCGCACTCGCTCCTCGGGCTGACGCTTCGCGAGCAGCTCCCGCAGCTGTGCCTGCAGTGCGCGCTCGCGCGGATCGAGTGCGAGGTACATGCCGTTCAGCCCACCATTCCGGAGGCGGGCACGTCGACCCGCCCCGCATAGATCCGCGCCCCGCGGGAGGCCAGGCACTCGGCCCGGTCGTGCGAGGTCGGCACCGACACGTAGAGGTCACGGCCGTCGGCCCCGCCCAGCACGCAGGTCGACGGCGACCCCGGGCCGGGCAGCGTGCGCCGCTCCAGCACCTCGCCGCCCTCGGCGACCCGCAGCAGCTCGCCGGTGCCGGGCGACGCCAGCCACAGCGCGCCCGCAGCGTCGAGCGTGATGCCGTCCGGCCGCGCGGCGCCGAGGTCCGCCCACACGCGCCGGCCGGAAAGCGACCCGTCGGCCGGATCGAGGGTGAAGGCCGTGATGCGCTGCGCCGGCGTCTCGGCCAGCAGCAGTGAGCGGCCGTCCGAGGTCAGCGCCATCCCGTTCGGGAACCAGACGTCCTCGGCCGCGACGGCCACCGACCGGTCGGGGCGCACCAGCAGCAGCTTCGCCGCCCGGCGCTCCTCACCGGCCACGTAGTCGTAGCCGAACTCGCCGACGTACGCGAACCCGTCCGGCGTGACCAGCATGTCGTTGGCGCTGCCGCGCGCGAACTCGGCCAGGGCCGCGTACGGCGTGACCGCACCGGACTCGACGACGACCAGGCCCCGGTCCAGCATCGAGACGGCCAGCAACCGCCCGTCCGGCAGCCACCCGAGCCCCGAAGGATTGCCGGGCACCCGGCCCAGCACGTCACGCCGGTCAGGGGTCAGCCGCAGCACCTCGCCGGCGAAGATGTCCGACAGGTGCAGCGCTCCGGCGTACCAGCGCAGCCCCTCCGGGAACGCCAACCCGTCGTACGCGAGGTCCCAGGTCACGTGCGCGTGCTCATGACGCGGTGGGCTGCGCCTCGCGCAGGAAGCCGGCGATGTCGTCGCGCAGCTCCTGCGCCGCCGGGAAGACCGTGAGCAGCGTGAAGAAGCTGTGGATCATGCCGGGGTAGCGGCGCGCCACGGTGGGCACGCCGGCGGCGCTGAGCGCGGCCGCGTAGGCCTCGCCCTCGTCGCGGAGCGGGTCGTACTCGGCGGTGGCGATGAAGGCCGGAGCCAGGCCCGCCAGATCTCCGGAAGCGGCGCCGGAGGCGGCGCTCGGCGACGCGTACGGATCGCCCTCGGGGACGCCCTCGCCGAGGTACTGCCCCCAGTAGTACATGACCTCTTCGTGCGTGAGGTTGAGCTGCTCCCCCAGGCCGCCGTGCGACGGGGCGTCACCCTTGCGGTCGAGCATCGGGTAGACCATCACCTGCCCGGCGAGCGGCAGTCCGCGGTCGCGCGCCATCAGCGCGACGGCCGCCGACAGGTTGCCCCCCGCGCTGTCGCCGAGCACCGCCACCCGCGTCGGGTCGCCGCCCAGCTCGGCGGCGTGCTCCTTCGCCCAGGCGGTCACGGCGTAGCAGTCGTCGACGGCGGCCGGGTAGCGGTCCTCGGGGGCGCGCCGGTAGTGCACCGCGACGACGACCGCCGGGGTCGCGTTGCAGACCGCCCGGCAGATGTTGTCGTGCGAGTCCAGGTCGCACAGCACGAAGCCGCCGCCGTGGAAGAACGCGACCGTCGGCACCGGGCCGGTGACCCCGCCGGCCGGCCGGTAGATGCGCACCGGGATCGGCCCGGCCGGGCCCGGCACGGTGGCGTCGCGTACGTCGCCGACCGGCTCGGGCTCGGCAGCGGCGGGGATGGCCTTCGCCGCCGCCTCCTCGACGCGGCGACGCATCTCGCGACCGTCGAGCGTCGGGTCGATCGGCGGGAAGGCGGCCGCCATTGCGGCGATGACCTGGCGGGCGGTGGGATCCAGCGGCATGGGTTCTGCTTACCAGCCCAAGAACTCGGTCGGGCGCCGCTCGACGAACGCGCGGACACCTTCCTGGCCGTCACGCGTGGTCATGTTGAGGTCTTGCGCGATGGCCTCGTCCTCGAAGGCCGCCTGCCGGGTGCTGTCGAACGAGCGGTTGAGCAGCCATTTCGACAGCGAGAGCGCCCGGGTGGGGCCGACGGCGAAGCGGGCCGCCAGTGCCTCGGCCTCCGCCTGCACGTCAGCTGCCGGCACCACCTTGTAGATCAGGCCCATCTCGTACGCCCGCTGCGCACCGATGTCGTCGCCGAGCAGCAGGATCTCCTTGGCGCGCGGCAGCCCGACGAGACGGGGCAGCAGGTACGCCGCACCCGAGTCGGGCACCAGGCCGCGGCGGACGAAGACGGCGATGAAACGGGCGGTGTCGGCGGCGATCACGAAGTCGCAGGACAGGGCGAGCTGCATGCCGAGGCCGGCGGCGGTGCCATTGACCGCGGCGATGACGGGCTTCTCGCAGTCCAGGACGGCGGTGGCGAAGCGCTGCGCGTTGACCCGGATGCCCCGCGAGATGTCGCCGGCGATCGTGTCGGGCGCCCCCTCGGGACGCGGCGGGCCGGGCTGCCCCGCGCGCAGGTCGGCACCGGTGCAGAAGTGCCGGTCACCCACCGCCGTGATGACGACGGCCCGCACCGCGGGGTCACGGTCGGCCTCGGCCAGGGCGTCGATCATGACCAGGCGGTGGTCGGGCGCCAGGGCGTTGCCCGCTGCGGGCCGGTTGATGGTCATCCACAGCACACCGCCCCGGATCTCGGTGAGCACCTCGGGGGCGGGATCGGTCGTCGTCACCCCAGGATGATGGCAGCCGCCGGCGAATTACAGGGAGGGGGCCCGCACCATCACGGCGTCCAGCTCGATGGCCCGCAGCGTGGCCCGGTCGAACGAGACCGGATAGAGCCCGGCGAGCTCGAGGCCGGCGGCGCCGTATGCCGCGAGCTGCTCGGCCATGGTGGGCATGCCGTCGTAGATCGGCACGAGCGAGACCTCCGACAGCAGGGCGACCACGGGCGAGGCGGCGCCCGCGACGACGTCTCCGGCGCCGCGGAACGCCGCGAGATCGAAACCCTGGGTGTCCAGCTTGAGGAGCACTCGGGAGAAGCCACCCGCGACCTCGTCCCAGACGTCGTCGAGCCGCACGACGTCGACGTCCTCGTCGTAGGTCTCACTCATGCCGGGCTTCCAGCCGAGGCCGAAGTCGGAGGCGGGCAGGAGCGAGCCCAGCTCCGAGTCACCGCGAAGCCCGTGCAACGTCGCGGTGCCCGGGCTGTCGCCCAGCGCCCAGGGCCGTACCCGCCATTCGGGGTCACCGCTCATCGCGGCTTCCAGCTCGGCGCGCGGTCCACCGCGGCGGAGCGAGGTCGCGAACTGGCCGCGATTGGCGCCGACGTCGAGCACGCAGTCGACGTCGAGTGCCTGCATGATCCAGAGCACGTGCGCGTCGCGGGCCTGCTCGGCCAGCAGACGCTGCGCGAGCAGCGGATCCGTCACCGGTGACCCGGGCTTCTGGTCAGAAGGACTCCGGGTCGTCGATCACGCTCTGCGGCACCGGGTGCTGGTACAGGTTGGCGGCGTTCTCCCACGTGATCTTGCGGATGTCGTCCGCCGGGAGCCACCCGATGGCCTTGTCGATGACCTGCTGGGTACGCGGCCACAGCGAGTCGCTGTGCGGGTAGTCCTCCTCGAGCAGGATGTGGTCGACGCCGATGCGCTCACGCAGCGCGAAGGCGGTCGGGTCCTCGACGGCGCAGAAGTAGAAGTTGCGCCGCAGCACCTCGGCCGGCGTGATGTCGATGCCGTCCCAGGTGCCGTACATGGACGAGTAGGTGGCCATGTGGTCGAGCCGGTCGAGCAGCGCCGGCACCCAGCCGATGCCGCCCTCGCTCATGACGATCTTGATGTCGGGGAAGCGGACCGGGATCCGGCTGAAGAGCCAGTCGACGGTGGCGAACATCGCGTAGCCGAAGAACAGCACGCCCGCCACGTCCGGCGGGGCGTCGTCGGAGGTGCTCGGCGAGGTGCCGGACGAGCCGATGTGCAGGTTGACGACGGTGCCGGTCTCGGCGCAGGCCCGCATGATCGGGTCCCAGTGGCCGGAGTGCATCGACGGCAGGCCGAGCATGTGCGGGCCCTCGGAGAACGTGATCGCCTTGAAGCCGCGCTCGGCGTTCTTGTAGACCTCCTGCGCACCGACCTCGGGATCGAGGAAGTACGGGATCTGGCACGGGATGATGCGGTCGGGGTAGCTGCCGTACCACTCCTCGAAGTGCCAGTCGTTCCAGGCGCGCACGGTGGCGAGCGCGAGCTCCTGGTCCTTGGTGCTCAGCTGGATGCGCTGGCCGGCGAAGCCCGGCAGGAACGAGGGGAACGACAGCGACGCGTAGACACCCGACAGGTTCATGTCGGCCACGCGCTGGTGGATGTCCCACGAGCCCCGGCGCATGTCCTCGAAGCGCTGCGGCTCGAAGCCCCACTCGTCGACGGGGCGGCCGACGACCGCGTTGAAGCCGACGTTGGGGAACTCGTTGCCGTCGTAGACCCACACGTCGGCGCCGTCCTTGCGGATGACGTGCGGCGCCCGGTCGGCGAACTTGGCCGGCACCCGGCCCTCGAAGGTGTGCTTGGGCTCGACGATGTGGTCGTCGACGGAGATGACCAGGTGGTCGCGCTTCGCCCGCTCCGGCTCCGGGAGGAAGGTGACCTTGCCCTTCACGGCCGTCGTGAAGCTGGTGTTCTTGGTGAGCTCGTCAAGGCTTGCCATCAGGCTGGGGTTCCTATCGCGTGGGGTGGGAGCAGGAGTCCGGGGGCTGGTGCGCGGTGGGTGGTGACCCTCAGTCGAGGACCTCGGGGTGCTCGCGCAGGAGCATCCGCACGGCGCCGTCCCAATAGACCTGGGTGCCGCGCTCGAGCAGCGACTTCTTCATGCCCTCGACCAGACCCTTGCCGAGCGGGTGGTGGGGGCGGCCGCTGACCAGGACGTCGTACGCGATCCGGCACATGCGATCGATGCTGGCCGAGCGGTAGACGGCCTCGGGCACCGTCTCGGCGGTGACGATGATGCCGTGGCTGACGAGCAGCGCGTTCTTCGCGTCGCCGATGCGGTCGGCCAGCTCGCCGCCGAGCTCGGCGTCGTCGATCTCCCCGGTGTACTCGTCGATCAGCACCAGGTCACCGTCGAACATGCTGCCCTGCTGGTGCATGATCTCCGGCAGCACGCCCAGCGCCGCGAGCAACACGACGTAATACGGGTGGTTGTGCACGACGACCCGGGCGTCGGGACGCCGCTTGTGCAGCTCGGTGTGGATGTGGAAGGCGGGGGTCACGTCCCACTTGCCCTCGAGCACGTTGCCGTCGTAGTCGACGAGGCAGACGTCGGAGCCCTTCACCTCGTCCCACCAGAGGCCCCACGGGTTGATGAGCAGCTTGCCCGGCTCGCGCTCCCAGGTGATGTGGCCGGCGATGTCCTCGCTGAAGCCGGTGCGCGCGAGGATGCGGAAGGCGCACGCGAGCTCCTGCTCCGGCGTGAGGTCGCGGCCGATGCCCGGGGTGATGCGCGGGCTCCAGACGGCGGCGCCACCGGCACGCGCCGGCGGATCGATCGGGGGGAGGCCGGAGACGGCAGCTGCTGCCGGGTCGACGTCGACACTCATCGTTGAGTCCTTCCAGTGGGCCGGTTCCACCCCATCGTCTAACAGGAGTCGGACATCGGGTAGAGCAACTGTTGACCGGGTGGCAAAAATTATCGCACGGCGCGCCCGGACGAGCCCGATCCGCTCCGGCGGCGTGGGGCCCACCCGATACGGTCGGCTCATGGCCGGCCCGTTGCACACCAGCGAATTCCGTCTCACGTACGCCGACTGCGACCCGGCCGGCATCGTCTACTACGCCAACTACTTCCGGTGGATGGAGCACGCCCACACCACCTGGTGGCACAAGATCGGCTATCGGATCGACCGCTTCCAGGAGCGTTTCGGGGTCGAGCTGGTGACGCGGCACACCGGCTGCGAATTCACCGCGCCGGCCCGCACGTTCGACCTGGTGCTCGCGGAGCTGACGGTCGAGGCGCTCGGCCACACGTCGTTCCGGATGCGCGTCGACTTCAGCCTCGAGGGCGCCACCGCCGACAGCCGGATCGCCGTGGCGTCCGGCGACCTCACCCTCGTCACCATCGGCCCGGACGGGCGACCCGCGCCGGTGCCGCAGGCGCTGCGCGACCAGCTCGTCGTCTGAGCGGGCCACCGGTGCTACGGTCCAGCCGGACCCGTGAGGAGCGATCATGACCACGACGCCTAGCAGGATCGGGCACAGCAGGATCGAGCCGGTGCTCAACCACGTCGCGATCTCCGTGCTCGACGCAGAACGCGCCACCCGCTTCTACACCGAGGTCCTCGGACTCACCGAGCTCCCCCGGCCCGCCTTCGGGATCGCCGGGGCTTGGCTGTCGGCCGGCCCGGCGATGGTGCACCTGGCCGTCACCAAGGAGATCCCGGAGCCGCGCGACCCGGTGGGGCACTTCGCGTTCAAGGTGCCCACCGAGCAGATCGCGCCGCTGGCCGAGGCGGTCGCGGGCGGTGGCGGGCGGGTGTTGTTCGGCCCCACCAGCCGCGAGCAGGCAGGTCAGATCGTGACGACCGCGTTCTGCGTCGACACCGAGGGCAACAAGTTCGAGATCACCGACGCCTGAGCGGCGCCGACCGGCTAGGAGGCGCGCTGCACCGAGTGCAGGGAGGCCAGTGGCCAACCCGCGGCCGCCAGCCGGGCCGCCACCCGGGCGATGTCCCCCCGCAGCGGCTCCTCGTTGGTGATGGCGCTGATGGCCGTGGTGAGGTCGCCCGAGGCGGCGTCGTCATGGCCGTCGAGCATCTCGTCGGCGACCTGGCGCACCTCCTCGTCCGTCAGCTGACGCTTGAGCAGGGCCAGCAGCGGCACGTAGTCCTGCGCCGGCACGCCTTCCGGGTAGCCGATGCGCAGGAACCCGACGATCGAGCTGAGTACGGACATGCGGTCACCCGCTCACGATGAGGTAGATGCCGTAAGCGATCGCCGCCAGCACGATCGCGAAACAGACTCCGGCTCCTGCGATGGCGGGAGCGGCTGCCCGTGCGGGCGCGACGGCGGCGCCGTCGTTGGGGCCACCGACCGCGACGGGCCCGGCCGGCTGCGCCGGGGAGAGCAGTCGCAGGCCGACGGTGAAGATGACGGGGAGGCCGGCGCCGCACAGCAGGCCGACGCCGAGGATCTTGCCTACTGCTGACCAGTCGATCCAAGCCATGACGAGAACTCCTTGTCTTTCGGCGGGCCTGCTCAGGCGGCCGCGGCCGCGGGGACCTTGGACTCGGCCGGAGCCTGCGTCGCGTCGTCCCATTCGCTGTTGACGTTGTGGGCGCCGATCGCGGTCTTGCGCGAGAGCACGAACAGGCCGCCGCAGATCGCGACCATCGCGGCGGCGACGACGACGGTGCCGAAGGTGCCGGCACCCCGGGCGAGGGCCTCGGAGCCGGCTCCCACGAGACCGGCCGCCGGCAGCGTGATGAGCCACGCCATCGCCATGCGGCCCGCGACGTTCCACCGCACCTCGGCGCCCTTGCGGCCGAGGCCGGTGCCGAGGATGGAGCCGGTGGCCACGTGCGTGGTGGACAGCGAGTAGCCGAAGTGCGACGACAGCAGGATCGTGGCGGCCGAGGAGCTCTCCGCCGCCATGCCCTGCCGGGAGTCGATCTCGACCAGGCCCTTGCCGAGCGTGCGGATGACGCGCCAGCCGCCGATGTACGTGCCGAGGCTGATGGCCAGTGCGCAGCTGACGATGACCCAGGTCGGTGCCGTCGCCCCGTTGTCCAGTGAGCCGTGGGCGATCAGCGCGAGCGTGATGACACCCATGGTCTTCTGCGCGTCGTTCGTGCCGTGCGCCAGTGAGACCATGGACGCCGAGCCGATCTGGCCGAGCCGGAAGCCGTGCGAGCGCTGCTTCTCCGGGACGGACCGGCTGAGCTTGAAGATCAGCCAGGTGCCGATCGCCGCGATGATGATGGCGATCACCGGAGAGAGCACCGCCGGGATGAGCACCTTGCTGACGATGCCGTGCCACTTGACCGCACCGAAGCCCGAGGCGGCGATGGTCGAGCCGATCACGCCGCCGATGAGGGCGTGCGACGAGCTCGACGGGATGCCGAGGTACCAGGTGGCGACGTTCCACGTGATGCCGCCGACCAGACCCGCGAAGACGACGGTCAGCGTCACGGCCGTGGAGTTGACCAGGCCGCTCGCGATCGTCGCCGCGACCGAGAAGGACAGGAACGCCCCGACCAGGTTGAGCACGCCCGACAGGGCCACCGCGACCTTTGGCGGCAGCGCCCCGGTGGCGATGGACGTGGCCATCGCGTTACCGGTGTCGTGGAACCCGTTCGTGAAGTCGAAAGCGAGTGCGGTGATGACGACCAGCGCCAGCAGAACGTCGGGGTTCACGCAACCAACCTATTGATGGAGTGCCGGGGCCGGAACTGACCGGAGCAACCCCTCACCCGTTGTTCAGCTTCCCGTAACCAAAGCGTGAGGCGTGCCTCTCAACGGTCCCGTCGGCCGTCTCCGCACCCGCGATGAGCCGGACACTCCAGGACTACCCGTAAGGGTGACGGCGCGTAGCCGACCGGCAGCTAGTCGACGTCGACCGGGCGCCACGCCCAGCCGGCGCCGGCCCGGTCGACGTAGCCCGCGGTCGGCACGTTGAAGTGCGTGCCGATCAGCAGCGTGCCGTCGTCGGCCAGCTCCGGCAGGATCCGGGCGCGGGTGGCGACGGCGGTGGCCGGGTCGTCGTCCGGCACCGACGGCCACTCCGGGTGCACGACCTGCACCGGGTGGTGGAAGAGGTCGCCCGAGATCAGCGCGCGCTGACCCGCGGACTCGATGAGGACGCTGCAGTGACCGGGCGTGTGACCCGGGGTGGGGACCAGGCGTACCGAATCGCTGATGCGTGCATCCATGGCCACCCGGTCACAGAGGCCCGCGTCGAGGATCGGGCGGACGCTTTCGGACAGATCGACATTGTCTTCGCCGTCGTGCTCGAGCCAGTGCGCGAGGTCCTGGGCGCCGAACAGGTAGCGCGCCTGCGGGAAGGTCGGCACCCACGCAGCGTCCGGGTTGTCCGAGTCGTCCGCGGGCTTCATCGTGTTCCAGCCGATGTGGTCCAGGTGCAGGTGGGTGCACAGCACCGTGTCGACGGTCGACCGCTCGAAGCCGGCAGCGGCGAGCCGGTCGAGATAGCCGCGGCCCATGCGCGGCAGCCCCTCGTACGGCAGGTCCTTGAGGTCGCCGAAGCAGGTGTCGACGACGATGCGGCGGCCGGCGTCCGCGATGCACATCGACTGGATGGCCACGTAGATCGAGGTGCCGCCGTCGGCCCCGGTGGTGACGTAGCGCGGCTCCAGCCAGTCGGCGTCAGCACCCATCGACGCGGTCGACAGCTCGGTGATCATGATCGTGGCCGGGACGGGCATGACGACCTCCGGCACGCAGGTGACCGTGACGTCGCCGATCCGCCATTCCTGGAAGCCCGCGGCGGTGAGGCCGGCGACGGGCCGGGCCACCGCCGTCACCCCGATCCCAGAGACCCGGCGTCGATCAGCATCCGGCGGCCGGCCTCGGCGAAGGTGCCGTCGTCGACGAAGATGTGCTGCGTACTGGCGTGCACGTCGCGCCAGAGCCGCTGCATGACGCCTGGGCGGATGCCGTCGGCGCCCGCCCAGTGGTAGGCGAAGTCGACGACGGCAGCGCTCACGTGCGTGACGTGCGTGGTGGCCTGCCGGATGGTGGCGAGCTGGGTCGGCGTGAGCGTGCCGCCCGCGTCGAGCTGCGACTGCACCGAGGCGAACGTGTCGTACGCGAAGGCGCGGGCCGCGAGGTGCATCGCGGAATGGCGGCCGAGCTCGTACTGGAAGCGCTCGATGCCGGCGACGGGCGTCGCGTAGCCCATCCGCTGCTTGCGCCCGGCGAGGCTGACGACCTCCTCCAGCGCGCGCCGGGTGGCGCCGAGCGAGAAGCCGGCATGGCCGATCGACGTCATGCCGAGCACGCCGAGCTTGTAGAGCGAGCCGCCGCGCTGCTGCTCCGGCTTCGTGATCGGGAAGGTGAACGCCGGGTCGACCTGCTGCGCGGCGACGGCAAAGTCGTACGAGCCGGTGCCGACGAGGCCCATGACGTCCCAGCCGCCGAGGAACTCGACCTGCCGGCGCGGCACGAAGAACGCGCGGAGGATCGGCATCCCGTCGACCAGCTTGGGGGCGTCGCCGGCCATCTCGAGCGTGCCGCCGCCGATCCAGTCGGCGTGGCCGCTGCCGGAGCCGAACGAGTAACGGCCGCTCACCTCGTAGCCGCCGCCGGTCGGCACCGACCGGCCGCGCGGGGCGAACTGGCCGGCCATCACGGCCGGACGCTCGCCGAACATGGCTGTTACGGCGGTGTCTCCGAGGTAGGCGCTGAAGGCCGAGGTGCTCGCGTTCGCCATCATCGACCAGCCGATCGACGCGTCCGCCGCCGACAGCTCCTCGAAGACCGCGAGCGCCGTAACCGCGCTGACCTCGCCCCCGCCGAGCTCGCTCGGGACCATCAGCGCGAAGAGGCCGGCCTCGCGGAACGCCTCGACCACGGCCGCGGGCATGGTGCCCTGCTGCTCGGAGTTGTCGGCCTCCGCCTCGACGAGCGGCACGAGCTTGCGGGCCCGCTCCACGACGGTGTCGTCGACCGCACCGCCGGCACGGGCACCCGGGGTGGGAGTGGGATGAGAAGCGAGGGACGTCATGCAACCTCCAGGCGCGAGCAGTGACCCGGCCCACACCTTAGATGGGCCAGACTGAATGCATGAGCCGGATCGGACTGCACCCGCGCAGGAGCCCAGGCCCACAGACGCTCACGGCGCTCGTCCTGGTGGCCGCCGTGACCTGCGGGCTCGCCGGGTGCGCCGACGCGAGCCGGTCGGACGCGGACGCGGCCAGCACGGCCGCCCCGGCGTCCGGCGCGGTGCCGCAGCTCGGCAGTGCGACGCTCGGCGCGCTCACGATGAGCGGCTTCGCCCTGACCCGCACCGTCAGCGCGCTGACGCTGACCGGCCGCGTGGTGAACGCCGGGTCCGCCGACACCCTCACGTCCATCGCGTCGCAGGTCACGACCACATCGACGCTCTCGCCTCCGCTGGCAGTGGCCGCCGGCGCCACCGTCGAGCTCGGCGCGGGCCGAACGATCACGCTGACCGAGAACGCCCGCCTGGAGCCGGGCGGCACCGTCGACCTCACGTTGCACTTCGCGCGCGCCGGTGACGTGCAGGTCTTCACCAGCTTCATCGACGGCTGAGCGGCTCCTCACCGAGCAGCGCGGTGCCGATCACGTCGACCGCTGCGGTCACCTGGTCGACGACCCGGCGGTAGACCCCGGTCCGCCGTCCGATCGGGTCGTCGATGTCGAGCTCCGCGGGCGGCACCACGGTCATCCCGCGCTCGTTAGCGAGCCAGTCGCGTACGGCCGGCGCTGCTTGCCGGTCGGCGGGTACCGGCCGGGAGCCGAGCATCCAGGCCGCTTCACGCACGGTGAAGGTGCGCGCGTACGCGTCCGGCCACAGCTTGCCGATCTGCAGCCGGTGCTCGCGGGTGGCGGCGAGCAGCAGGTCGGCCTCGTCGATCTGCGGCCCGGTGACCGGCCGCGACCGGAAGTCCGGCGCGAGGGCAATGCCCCGCTTCGCCAGCAGCGTCTCGACGGTCCGGTCGATCCGGAGCCCCGCCGCGGCCCCGCGCCCGACACCCAGCCCGGCACTGCCGATGTTGAAGTCCGCTCCCGCGCCGGCCGCGTCGACCCGCGCCTGCAGCACCGCCTGCGCCGCCGGAGAGCGGCACAGGTTGCCGGTGCAGACGAACAGGACCCCGAACGTCAAGCGAGGACCAGCAGCCCGTCCCCGACCTTCGCGCTCGGCGTGAAGCTCACCGGCATCTTCTCGATACCGCTGATGAAGTTGTTGGGCCGGCGCTCGAGCGGCGCGTTGGTCGTGAGCTGCAGGTCGGGCAGCCGGTCGAGGACGACGTCGAGCAGCACCCGCAGCTCGAGCCGGGCGAGGTTCGAGCCCAGGCAGAAGTGCGAGCCGACACCGAAGGCCATGTGGTCGTTCGGCTCCCGCTTCGGGTCGAACGTGTACGGGTCGGCGAAGTGCGACTCGTCGTAGTTGGCCGACTCGTACATGAGCAGCACCTGGTCGCCGGCGGCGAGGTCGGCCTCGTAACCCGAGCTGAGCCGGAAGGTGTAGTCCTTCGTCATCGTCCGGTTCATGTTCTTGATCGGCGAGACCCAGCGGAGCATCTCCTCGACGGTCGGCTGCACGCGCTCGCGGTCACGCTGCACCGCCGCCCAGTGCTCGGGGTGGCGCAGCAGCTGCTCCACTCCCCCGGCGATGACGTGGCGGGTGGTCTCGTCGCCGCCGATGAGGATGAGCAGCGTCTCGCTGATGACGTCGTCGTCGGAGAGCCGCTCGCCGCCGATCTCGGCGTTGACGAGGATGCTGACCAGGTCGTCCTTGGGATCGCTGCGCCGGTCGGCGACCACTCGGGCGGCGTACTCGTTGTACGCGCCCGCGGCCGCCATCTGCTTGGCGATGATCTCGTCGTCCTTGACGCCCTGGGTGCCGAGCAGGTCCTCGCTCCACATCAGGACGTCGTGCCGGTCCTCGGGGAGGATGCCGAGCAGGTCGGCGATCACGATGAGCGGCAGCTGCGCCGCGACGTCGCGGACGAAGTCGGCCGAGCCGCGCTCGCACACCGTATCGAGGATGTCGTGACAGATCTGGCGTACGCGCGGCTCGTGCTCGGCGACCCGCCGCGGGGTGAAGCCCTTGCTCACCAGGCTGCGGCGCTGCAGATGCGCCGGGTTGTCCATGTCGATCATGTGGTTGAGCCCGCCGGTGAACGGCCGCGACCCGTTGGCGCTGGAGAAGATCGCCGGGTGGGTGCTGGCGTACTCGACGGCCTCGTAGGTCATGAGGCCCCACAGGCCGCTCGCCGGATCGCGGTGGATCGGCTCGGAGGCGCGCAGGTAGCGGTACACGTCGTGCGGGGTGCCGGAGTAGAAGAAGCCGTCGGCGAAGCGGGCCTGCTCGGTCGCCTGGTCGGCAGTCAGGTCGGTCACGAGATCACGAAGTCCTCGAAGTTGGGCCGCCGGGTCCAGGTCCAGTAGTCGACCAGGCGCCAGGGGCTGAGTGAGTGGATCTTGCCCTGCGAGTTCTTGAAGTGGGAGTGCTTGATCGACGGCTGCGCCCACACCAGGGTGCTGAGCTCCTTCTCGAGCCGCTCCCAGTACGCGTCGGTGACGTCGGGTCGCGGCTCGATGGCCTTGTGGCCCTGCTTGACCAGCTCGTTCAGGCAGCCGGCGATGTAGCGCATCTGGCACTCGGAATGGAAGATCAGGCTTCCGCCGTGCGCCAGGTTGGTGCCCGGCCCGTACATGCAGAACAGGTTGGGGAAGCCCGGGATCGTGATGCCGAGGTAGGCGGTCGGCGCGTCACCCCACCGCTTGCCGAGGTTCTCCCCGCGGGCGTTGATGTCCATCGGCCAGAGCATCCGGTTGGTGTGGAAGCCCGTGGCGTACACGATGATGTCGGCGTCGTGGTGCACGCCGTCGGCGGTCACGACCCCGGTGGCGTCGATGTGGTCGATGCCCTCGCGGACCAGCTCGACGTTGTCGCGCTTGAGCGCGGTCAGCCAGCTGCCGTTGTCCTGTAGCGTGCGCTTGCCGGTGGCCGGGTAGTCGGGGACGACCTTGGCCAGCAGCTCCTTGTCGTCACCGACCTGGCTCTCGATCCACGCGGTGAACATCTGGCGCGTCATGTCGTTGCCGGCGCTGACGGCGCGGTGCTGGTCGCCGGACTCCGGGTCGCGGTAGTTCGGGTCGACCCGGGCGCCGGTCAGGCCGTTGTCGTGGCCCGACGGCCAGTAGATGAGGAAGCGGAACCAGCGGCCGTAGTACGGCAGGTGCCGCAGCGCCCACTTGAAGCCCTCACCGACCTTGGCGTGGTAATTCGGGTTCGGGAACATCCACTGCGCGGTGCGCTGGAAGACGGTGAGCTGCTCGACGTCGGGGGCGATGGTCGGTGCGATCTGGAAGCCGCTGGCGCCGGCGCCGATCAGCGCGACCTTCTTGCCACGGTGGTCGACCGAGTGGTCCCAGTTCGAGGAGTGGAACTGCGGCCCGGCGAAGTCGGCCATGCCCTTGATGTCGGGGGTGGACGGCCGGTTGAGCTGCCCGACCGCCGAGATGACCGCGCGGGCGGTCAGCTGGTCCTCGGTGCCGTCGGCCGCACGGGTGTGCACCGTCCAGGTGCCGGCCGCGTCGTCCCACTCCATGCCGGTGACCTCGGTGCTGAACCGGATGTGCGGCTCGACCCCGCGCCGCTCCATCACGTCCTTGAAGTACTTGGCGAGCTCGGGCTGCCGGGCGAAGAACTCGGTCCAGTGGTCGGCCGGCTCGAAGGAGTAGCAGTAGAAGTGGTTGCCGACGTCGACCCGCGCGCCCGGGTAGCTGTTCTCGTACCAGGTGCCGCCGGGGCCCGCGTTCTTCTCGATCACCGTGAAGGGCAGTCCGACCTCGGCGAGGCGGATCGCGGCCAGCAGGCCCGACTCGCCGCAGCCGATGACGACAACCGGGAAGTCGGCCTTCGCGACCTCGGGGGCATCGACGTCGACCCGGCGCTCGTCGACGTCGTTCAGCTCCATCTCCTCGAGCACCATCGGCAGGTACTCGTCGGGCACGTCGGCGCCGACCATCCAGCTCATCATCTCGCGGATGAGCTGCGGGGTCGGCGCGTCGGGCAGGGTGCAGCCGCGGTCGCGGTACTCCTTGAGGATCGGCAGGGCGAGCTCGCGGACCTCCGCCTTGTCCTCCTCGGACATGAAGCCCTGGAATTCGTTGAGCATCGCGGGCTGCGGCTTGATCCGGCCCCGGATCAGCTCCGCGTCACCGGTGATGTGCACCAACGAGAGCATCAGCGTCGGGATGCTGACGTCCTCGAGTGCCGCCTCGATGGCGGCGTCGTCGTCGGTGATCGGCTCGCCGGCGTAGGCACTGCGCATGGTCACCTGGTTCTCGCTCGTAAGGAATTGCCAGGACACTAACGCGCGGGGACTCTCACACCGGCAGCGAGGCCATCTGGCCGTTGGAGGGGATCACCCGGACCGGGCTGCCGTCGAGCCACGCCTCGATGTCACCGACCACGTCACGGAAGAACGCCTCGTACGCGACGGTCGACACGTAACCGATGTGCGGGGTGAGCAGCGTGTTGGGCGTCGACAGGTACGGGTGGTCGGGCGCCAGCGGCTCGACGTCGAACACGTCGAGGGCGGCGCCGGCGATGGCGCCCGCGTGCAGGGCCTCGACCAGGGCTGCCTCCTGCACGATCGGGCCGCGGGAGGTGTTGACCAGGTAGCCCTTCGGGCCGAGCGCGGCCAGCTCATCGGCGCCGACGAGACCCTCGGTGCGCTCGCTGAGCTTGAGGTGGATGGTCGCGATGTCGCTGCGTTCGAAGAGCTCACGCTTCGAGCCGGCGAGCTCGGCACCGGCCTCCGCCGCCTTGTCGGCCGTCATGTTCTGGCTCCAGGCGACGATCCTCATCCCGAACGCCTGGGCGTACTGCGCGATCCGCGGACCCGTCCGGCCGAGCCCGACGATGCCGAGCGTCGAGCCCATCAGCTCCGGCCCGATGCCGGTCACCTGCCAGCGACCCTGCCGGATGGCGGCGTCCTCGGCCGCGATGCGCCGGGTCACGCCCATGATCAGTGCCCAGGTGAGCTCGGGGGTGGCCGCGCCGGCCCCTCCGGTGCCGCACACCACGACTCCCTGGCGCACGGCCGCATCGACGTCGAAGACGGCGTTGAACGGACCCGTGGTGATCAGCAGCTTCAGCTCGGGCAGCCGCTCGAGCAGGCTCGCCGGGAAGGCGGTGCGCTCACGCATCCCCACCACGACGTCAAACGGTCGCAGGCGCTCGGCCAGCGCGTCCTCGTCGTGCAGATGCTCGGAGAAGACCGTCACCTCGGTACGCGCCTGCACCTGCGACCAGTCGGAGCAGGCCAGCGCGACCCCCTGGTAATCGTCCAGTACGGCCACCCGGGGGCGGGATTGCGAAGGCATCCCTCAGGTCTACTACGCCGGCAAGCCGTTCAGGACGCGCGTCATCTTCTCCACGGTCTCGTCACCGAGCTTCTCGAACTCGCGGCGCATGAAGGGGTCGGCCAGCTTCGCCAGCCCGTGGAAGACGATGTTGGAGTCGTAGCTGATGCGGGTGCCGGATCCCGATTCGGCGAAGGTGATGTCGTCGGTCGACGTCGCCGTCTTGTTCTCGCCTACGAAGGTGAGCCGGGCCGGCTCGAGACGCTGCAGCCGGTAGGTCAGCTTCGTCTCCTTGCCGCGCACCTTGGACACGTTGTGCCAGGTGGCTCCCACCTCGACCGGGCCGCCGACCCCGACGCGGGTGCAGCGGACCGTGCCCGGATCCCACGCCTCGGCACGCGCGAAGTCGCTCAGGTAGGCCACCACACGGTCGATGGAGGGCTGGACGGTGAAGCTGCGTTGAACGTGGACCATGGGTAACCCCTTGCCCCGAGCGCGGCTTTCTTAGCCTTCCGCGCTCACGGTGTGTGACCGGTCTCGTTGCTGCGCAGGGTCTCGGGCAGGTAGACGGCGCCCGGGCCGGCGGCGGCCGCCCGGTCGCCCGGGTTGCTCAGCCGGCAGCGCTCCAGCGACAGGCAGCCGCACCCGATGCACGAGTCGAGCCCGTCACGCAGCTGCTCGAGCGCCCGGATCTGCTCGTCCAGCCGGGAGCGCCAGGCGCGCGACAGCCGTGTCCAGTCGGCCCGCGTGGGCGTACGGGCCGCAGGGAGCTGATCCAGCGCGGTACGGATCTCGTCGACGCCGAGGCCGATGTTGCGCGCCGCCCGGATGAAGGCGAGCCGGCGCAGCACCGAGCGCTCGTAGCGGCGCTGCTGCCCCGACGTGCGTGTGGCGGCCACGAGTCCGGTCTTCTCGTAGTAGCGCAGCGCCGAGGTGGCGACCCCGCTGCGGTGCGCCACCTCGCCGATCGTCAACAGGTCGCGGACATCCACCCCGAGCCTCCCTTGACTTAAAGCTGACTTCAACTCCCACTCTAGGGCGCAGCGTCGTCCGACGGCGCAGCAAAGGAGACAGACCATGCCCAGTCACATCCCGAGCACCGCACTCGTCACCGGAGCCACCCAGGGCTTCGGTCGCGCCGTCACGACCGCCCTGCTCGCCGCCGGCCACACCGTCATCGCCACCGGCCGCGATCCGGAGCGGCTCGCCCGCCTCACCACCGCCACGTCCGGTACGAGCGGCCGCCTGATCCCGGTGCGCGGCGACGTCACCGATCCAGACCACCAGCGTGCGTTAGCCGCCACCGGCCGCCTCTTCGCCGAGCTGGACCTGCTGATCCTGAACGCCAGCGAGCTGGGCCCGAGCCCGCTCCCACCGCTGGCCGAGCTGCGGCCGGATCAGCTCCGCCGCATCCTCGACGTCAACGTGGTCGCTCCCCTCGCGCTGGTGCAGCAGGTGCTGCAGCAGCTGCTCGCCGCCCCGCGTCCGAGCGTCGTCGCCCTGAGCTCCGACGCGGCGGTCGAGGCGTACGAGGGCTGGGGCGGCTACGGCAGCTCCAAGGCCGCGCTCGACCAGCTGATCCGGGTGCTCGGGGCCGAGCAGCCGCACCTGCGCGCGTATGCGTTCGACCCCGGCGACATGCGCACCGCGATGCACCAGGCGGCGTTCCCCGGTGAGGACATCACCGACCGCCCGCTGCCCGAGACCGTGGTGCCGGCACTGCAGCGGCTGCTGGACGAGCGCCCCGCCTCCGGTCGCTACGCGGCGGCGTCCCTGCTCACCGGGGCAGCGGCGTGAGCCCCGCGCCCGTGTGTGCCCGCCCGGCGCCGCAGACCGACTTCGAGCTGCCGCCAGGCGCCCACGCGAGCGAGCCGCCGGAGGCCCGCGGCCTCGCCCGCGACGAGGTGCGCCTCCTGGTCGCCGGGCCCGACGCGATCCCGCACACCCGCTTCTACGACCTCGGCGCCCACCTGCGCGCCGGCGACCTCGTCGTGGTCAACACCTCGGCGACCGTCGCGGCAGCGGTCGACGGACAGCGCCGCAGCAGCCGACAGGTGGTCGCCGTGCACTTCTCCGGACCGTCCGCCGGCGGCTGGGTCGTCGAGCTGCGCGACGAACGGTTGCACCGAGTGACCGACGCCCGCCGCGGCGAGATGATCGATCTGCCCAACGGCGCCGTGCTCACGTTGCTGTACGCCTGGCCCGACCCGGGTGAGCCCGCCGGGAGCCGGCTCTGGGTCGCAGCACTCACCGCGGAATGCGACGTGCCCTGCTACCTGCGGCGCGAAGGACGACCCATCGCGTACGACCACGTCGACGGGCGCTGGCCGCTCGAGGACTACCAGACCGTCTTCGCCGAGCACCCCGGCAGCGCCGAGATGGTGAGCGCCGCCCGGCCGTTCTCCTCCCGGGTCATCGCCGACCTGCAGGCCCGTGGGATCGGCCTCACCTCGCTCGTGCTGCACACGGGAGTCTCGTCACTGGAGCCCGACGAGCTCCCGCTGCCGGAGCGTTTCAGCGTGCCGGCCGACACCGCGCGACGGGTCAACGAGACCCGGGCGATCGGCGGCCGGGTGGTCGCCGTGGGCACGACCGTGACCCGGGCACTCGAGACGGTGGCGGACGAACGCGGCGACGTGTACGCCGGCGAAGGCGTCACCGACCTCGTGATCGGACCCGACCGTCCCCCGCGCGTGGTCGACGGGCTCGTCACCGGCTGGCACGAGCCCCAGGCCTCCCACCTGCTGCTCCTCGAGGCGGTGGCGGGCGCCGA
This sequence comes from Frankiaceae bacterium, assembly GCA_965199805.1. GTDB lineage: Bacteria > Actinomycetota > Actinomycetes > Frankiales > Frankiaceae > DATAZK01. The sequence continues at coordinate 1,373,013 of CBDATO010000003.1, forward strand.
CCTGGTCAGGCGGGCGTACGCAGGCGCTCTCGATCCGGCCAACGGCGGCTATCTCTGGCACGAGTTCGGCGACTCTTGCCTGCTCCTGCCCCAGGTGCCCGTTACCGGCTCGAAGTGCTCGACGACCGGGAACGGCTCGTAGAAGTGATGGAGCAACTCGCTCCACCGCGCGTACGCGGGCGAACCGCGGAAGCCGACGGTGTGATCGTCGAGGTCGCGCCACTCCACCCGCATCAGGTACGTGCGCGGCGACTCGATGCCCTTTGCGAGCGAGAGTCCGAGGCAACCGGGTGAGGCCAGGAGATGGACCTTGGCCTCGGCGAACGCGGCCTCGAAAGCATCTTCCTCACCCGGCCGCACCGGCAGCAGCACGTGTTCGATGATCACCCGCCGATTGTGCGGGACACCCACAAGCAATCCGGTGTCACCAGAAGCCCGGGGTTACTTTTCGCGACGACAAGCATTCCGGTGTACAGCCTGGACATCACATTGCTTGTCGTCTCGAAAAGGGACATCGACCCTTTGGTGACACCGGCTTGCTTGTCGCCTCGGACCGGTTCGCCGGCTCAGGCGAGCGGCATCCGGAGGCCGCCGCCAGCGGCCGGGTCGAGGGGCAGCTCGGCGATGAAGGTCAGACTCCCGGTGCCCGTGCTGACCTGCCCGTCTGCGGCGGTCTGAGTGACGGCGACCGGCTGGATGCGGTGCACCGGCCGACTGGTCGAACCGTCCGGGTGGCCGACGACCGCGGGGTGCGACACGTCCCAGGCCTCGGCTTCGAGGTGGGTGATCCCGCGCCAGACGCCGAGGCCGAGCCCGTCGTCGTAGCCGCCGTAACCGAGGCCCAGCATGGCCACGGCGGGACCCTGGGCGACGGCGCCGATGTGGACGGTGCTGCCGTCGGCGAGCTCGACGGTGAAGCGCGCCTCGCGGACGCGGCGGGGGCGGCCGTCGTCGACGAAGTCCGCCTCGATGCCGACCCGGTTCGCCACCACCGAGACGCCGGTCGCGCGGTCGATGACCTCGGCGGTCATGTGCGGCGGCGCGTCGGCGCGGCGGGTGACCTGCACGTGGCCGGAGTACGCGTCGGTCGAGTAGAAGAGGAAGGCGAACAGGCCCCCGGCCTGGGCGGCGGGGTCGGCCGGCGGGCCGGTGACCGGCTCCGGGATGCCGACCCGCTCGCGGATGCCCCACGAGTGGTCGCGGCACGACCACCACGAGTCGAGCTCGAAGCGCTTGCCGTCGATCTCGACCCAGCCGTCACACCGGCCGATCTGGTCGTAGCGGCTGTAGTCCTCCAGCACGCGGCCCGACAGCCGGGCGTAGTGCGGGCGCTCCTCCTGGGCCGGGTCCGTCGCGGTCCAGACGAGCTCGGCGGTGACCCCGCTGTCGTTCGGCGCGACGGTGAGCTTGATGCGCTTCATCGGCTCGAGCACCTCGAGGCGCAGCGGGCCGCAGGAGGACTCGTACGTCGGCCGCAGCTGGCGCGACACCCGGACGTTGCGCTGCACGCCGTCCTGGATGACGACGAAGCCGCCGTCGACCACGTTCATGTTCTGGTAGACGCCCATCGTGAACTGCAGGGCGCCGCCGCCCACGCGGTCGGACGCGGCGAACCAGAGCCGGTCGAAGAAGCGCGGGTCGCTGGTGAAGACGTGGTCGAACGTGGTGGGCAGCTGGTGCCAGGGCGAGTCGTCGAGCGCGGTGAGCATGCAGTCACTTCCTGGCCGTGGTGGGCGCGGGCGGACGGCCGAAGCCGGTGAGCGGGTAACGCGCCGCACGCTCGCGCAGGAACGCGGTGTAGCGGGCGAGCAGGTCGGGGTCTGCGGTCAGCTGGGGCACCGCGTCGGCGAGCGACTGACGCACGGCCCGCTGCCGGTCGTCGAGCGAACCCTCGAGGTGGGGTTCGCTCCCGAGCGCGCCGAGCAGGGCGGTGCTCTGCTCGATGTCCCAGCGCTGGAAGTCCGGCACCTGCTCCCACGCGGCGCCGAGCATGTCGAGCGTGCCGCAGACGCCGTCGAGGATGTCGATCGGATACGGATCCGCGAGGTGCGGGGCCACGGCCTCCCGCAGGATCCGGCTGAGCCCCGCCAGCTGCTCCGAGACGCTCGGCCGCACGGTCAGACCCCCATCTGGTCGAGCATGAGCCGGTAGATGCCGACCGGCGCCTGGTGGATGCGGTCGAGACGCCCGTCGACGAAGGCGTGGGTGCCGGTCAGCACGATGACACTGAGCTTGAGGTTGGCCAGCACCGCGTACCAGCGCACCACCTCGGGGCGTACCTCCAGCCCGGTGCGCTCGCTCCACCGCGCCAACAGGTCGGCGGGCTGCCAGACGTCGGGGATGGTGTGCTCGCGGGCGCGCAGCGGGTTGGTGACCCAGCCCAGGTCCTCGTGCGGATCGCCGAGGTGAACCGTCTCCCAGTCCAGGACGGCGGTGACGTCGAGCCCGCCACCGGTGTCCTTCAGCAGCACGTTGCCGGCCTTGAAGTCACCGTGCACCAGGGTGGTGACGTCGTTCTCGGGGGCGCGGCGGCGTAACCAGTCGATGACCAGCTCGAGCTCCGGCTGCGGCTCCAGCTGCACCCGGTGCAGCTCGCTTTCCCAGTGCGCCAGCGCCGCCTCGGCCGCATGCCTGCCGGGGTCGGTCATCGCCTGCTGCAACCCGAGCGCGCGCCAGTCGACCTGGTGGATGTCGGCGAGCCGGTCGTAGAGCCGGTGCGCGATCGCCAGCCGTTCGTCGACCGGAAGCGAGCCCATGAGGACGAAGCCGTCGCAGACCCCGTCGACCAGGTCCATCACCAAAGCGGGCCGGCCGAGCCGGGCCCCGTCGAGATCGGCCCAGCGGAGCCGGGGCGCGGGCACGGTCGTCTGCTCGAGCGCCCGCAGGATCGCGGTCTCGACCTCGCGGTCGGTGGCCAGGACGCTGCCCAGCGGGTCACGCCGTGCGATCAACGGCGCCGTGCGCTGCACGCCGGCGTCCTTCCACGCGACGTCGAAGATCCAGTTCTCCCGCGAGAACCCGGCCGACGTCCGCGTCACGCCGCTGATCTGCGCCTGCGGATCGCCGAGCTCCTCGGCCACCCAGAGCCGCAGCGCTTCGGTGAGCTCGGTCATCCGGTGAACTGCACCCCGTACAAAGCGGCCGCGTTGTCGACCAGCACCTTCTGCAGCACGTCTTCCGGCAGGGAGCTCAGCGCCTCGCTGGCGTAGGCCTCCGGGCCGACCGCGGGCGTACGCGGGCCGGGGTGCTGGCAGGTCGGGTGCGGGAAGTCGGTCTCGAAGAGCATGTTGTCCGGGTACGCGAGCAGCGGGGTCGTGATGGTCTCCCGCTCGTACCAGAAGCAGCCGTAGATCTGGCGCCGGAAGTACTCCGACGGCAGCAGGTCGTACTCGGGGTGCTCGTCGGCGACCCCGCCGTTGCGCCACTGCCAGTCGAACGACTCCAGTGCGCCCGGCAGCATCGAGACGCCGCTCTCCACCGACACGAACTTGAGGTCGGGGAAGCGGTGGCAGATGCCGCCGTGGATGAGGTCGGCGACGCAGCGCAGGTTGTCGACGAAGAGCATCGACGACGCCCGCGAGAAGTTCGCCCGCCAACCCATCTCGGCGCCGTTCGACAGCTGCTCGCCGATCCGCCCGCCGCCGATGTGGAAGTTGACCGGCACGCCCGCAGCCTGCGCGGCCGCCCAGATCGGATCCCAGTGCCGGTCCCACAGCTTGGGCTGGTCGTACGCATCGGGCTGGTTGCAGAAGTTGATGCCGCGGTGGCCGTTCGCGACGCAGCGCTCGATCTCGGCGACCGTCGCGTCGACGTCCCAGAAGGGCAGCGACACGATCGGCAGCAGCCGGTCGGGAGCGGCGGAGGCGAAGTCGGTCTGGAAGTCGTTGTAGGCGCGCACGCAGTCCAGCGCGAACTCCGGGTCGCCGTAGCCGAGCCATGAGCCCCCGCCGAAGCCGCCGATGTTGGGGTAGAGCACCTGCGCGTAGATGCGCTGGGTGTCCATGAAGTCCAGGCGCGCCTTCGGGTCCCAGGCCGCAGGGTGCATGTCGGCGTACGTCTTCGGCCCGTCGGGCAGCACCCCGTCGAAGCCGGCCATGGCGGTGTTGCCGGGCTTGGACCACGGCTTGCCCGCGATGATCCAGGTGTCGAAGCCGTCGATGCGCTCGATACGCGGGATGGCGTCGCCCCACTTGCTGGGCAGCCGGGCGCTCCACGTGTCAGGCGGCTCGGTGATGTGGGTGTCGGCGTCGATCACCCGGAATCGCTCGAACATGTCAGCTCCCTGCGAGACGGCCGGTGCGGCTCCCGTAGTGAACAACTCGTATTACTAAACGGTCAAGCCGTCCGGCGCGGGCGCCGTCACCGGTGCCTGCAGCGCGCCGCAGAACATGTCGACCAGGTTCGCGCCGAAGACCTCGCCGCTGACCCGGTGCCGGTTCGCCCCGCGCGCCCAGATGGCGGCCGCGTGCAGGAAGCTCTGCGTGCCGACGCGCAGCCGCTCGGCGAAGAGCTCCTCCCCCGGATGCGGGTGCAGCCGCGCCGACAGCAGCCGGCCCGCGTCCTCGGTGCCCGTGTCGCCGATCAGGTCGACGATGTCCTCGAGGCTCAGGGAGACGTCGTCGTGCAGCCGGCTGAGGAACTGCGCCACGTGCCGCTCGCGCTCGGTACCGGTCGCGAGCTGGGCATACGGCAGCACGAAGACGGCGGCCACGGCGCGGACGTCGCTGTCGGGGGTCAGGCGGGCCGCGGCGAGCAGGTCGCGGCGCCGGTCGACGAGCAGCGGCAGCTCGCGCTCGAGCAGGGCCCGGACCAGGCCGTCCTTCGTGCCGAAGTGGTAATGCAGCGCACCGGCGTTGCCCTGCTTGGCGGCGATCCGGATCTCGCGCAGGCTCACCGCCTCGATGCCGTTCTGGGCGAAAAGGCGCAGGGCGGCGTCGAGGATCTGACGGCGTGCGGGCTCGGGGCTGCGCGGCATGTCCTGCGCCCCCTCCTCGTGCACGTCAAAGCCTGGGCACCTCTACGGCCTCGCACCGTATGTCGGTCCCTCGACCTGCGCCCCGACCCGGCTAGTTTCGCCACTTAGAGACAAACCGTCCCCGCCGCCTTCCCCCCTGCCGCCCGGAGTGCTCGTTGTCGCAGCCCCAGCGCGTGCGTACGCGCCCGGTGCCCGCGCTCGACGGGATGCGCGGGATCGCCGTCCTCGCCGTCCTGCTCTTCCACGGCGGCGTCAGCTGGCTGCAGGGCGGCTTCCTCGGCGTCGACCTCTTCTTCGTCCTGTCCGGCTTCCTCATCACCGCGCTGCTGCTCGCCGAGGTCGACGGCTCGGGCACGGTCGACCTGCGCACCTTCTGGCTGCGCCGGGCCCGCCGCCTGCTGCCCGCGCTGCTCGTGCTGGTCGCCGTGATCGTGCTGGTCGCCTCGGTGCACACGCCGCTGCGGCTGCAGCCCGGGGTGCGCGCGAGCCTGCTCGCCACGCTCTTCTACGTCGCCAACTGGCAGTCGGTGGCCGCCGGCGGCGACTACTTCACGCGTACCGGACCGCCCTCGCCGGTGCAGCACACCTGGTCGCTCGCGATCGAGGAGCAGTTCTACCTGGTGTGGCCGCTGGTCGTGCTGGTCGTGGCCTACCTCGTGCTGCGCCGCAGCCGTGCCGGCATGATGCCACGCGCCATCCGGGTCGTCGCGCTCGGCGGCACCGCGGTCTCGGTCGTGCTGATGGCGGTGCTGGCCGACACCCGCACCGGTGCGTACGACCGCGTCTACTACGGCACCGACACCCGCGCGCAGGGCCTGCTCGTCGGGGCGGCGCTCGCCACCGTGCTCGCGCTGCGTCCGCAGACGGCGGCGGCCGGGCAGCGAAGGACGCGTACGCGCGCCGCGGGGCTCGCCGCCGTCGTCGTCCTGGGCTGGATGATCACCACGACGACCGGCGAGGACGCCTGGATGTACCGGGGCGGCTTCCTGCTCGCCGCCGTCGCCGCCGCCGTCGTCATCTGGGTGGCGACCACCGACTCGGGCGGGCCGCTCGCCCGCGCGCTTTCGCTACGCCCGCTGCAGGCGCTCGGCCGGATCTCCTACGGCGTCTACCTCTGGCACTGGCCGCTCTTCCTCGCGCTGACCGCGGAGCGCACCGGCTCGACCGGCTTCGGGCTGCTCGCGCTGCGGGTGGCCGCGACGGTCACGGTCGCGACGGTGTCGTACACGCTGATCGAGCAGCCGATCCGTACCGGACGGGTGCTCGTCGACGGCCGCCGGGCCGCGCGCGCGCTACTCGTCTCGGCACTGGTGATCGCGTCGGCGGGGCTGCTCGTCGTGCGTCCGCAGGGCGCCATCTCGCTGACCGCCCAGCAGCTGCTCGGCACCGAGGTCCGCCCCACGACCCTGCCGACGGCCACCCCGTCCACCGCCCCGAGCGCCCCGAGCTCCCCGGCGAAACCCACCGAGACCCTGCCGGCGCGCACCCCGCATGCCGGCGCGACGCGGCTGCTGGTGCTCGGTGACTCCGTGGCCCAGACCCTGTTCAACGCCATGCCGACCTACTCGACGGTGCAGGTCACCAACCGCGGTGTGCTCGGCTGCGGCCTGCTGCAGAACACGCCGTACCGCTACGTCGGCGTCGTCACCCAGGTGCCCGACATCTGCCGCACCTGGCCGGCCTGGTGGCAGAACTCGGTGAACGAGGTCGACCCCGACGTCGTCGCCGTGCTCGTCGGCCGCTGGGAGATGATGGACCGCCAGATCGGCGGGGTGTGGCACCACGTCGGCGACCCGGTCTTCGACCGCACGGTGCTGGCCGACCTCGAGCGGGTGCTGCCGCTGCTCACCGCACACGGCGCCCGGGTCGCGCTGCTGACGCCGCCGTACTACCGGCGTACCGAGAAGCCCGACGGCAGCCTCTACCCGGAGGACGAGACGAGCCGGGTCGACGCCTTCACCGCACTGCTGCGGCAGTTCGCCGCGGCGCACCCGGTCAAGGTGTCGCTGGTCGAGTTCGGCCGGATGGTCAACCCCAAGCCGGACACGTACTCCGCCTACGTCGACGGCGTCTACGCCCGCTACGACGGGGTGCACATCACCCCGCAGGCGTCGGCCTACCTCGCCCCGAAGCTGCTGCCGCAGCTCATCGCCCTGGACCCGCGGACGACCCGGGGCTGAGCCACTCGTTCGCGACCTCGGACTCGCGTTTGAGCACCGAGTTGATCAGCTGGACGGCCTGTCCCGCCGCGGCGCCCGACACCGGCGGCAGGTGCACGTCGACGTCGCCCACGGCGCGGAACCGGCAGCCGCCGTCGACCGGCTCCAGCGTGATGGTGCCCGTGGCCCGGGCCTTCTTGCTGCCGAGCGCCGCCTCGACCACGAAGTCGGCGGTGGGCCGGTCCGGCGCAGCCGTGCTCCAGGCGCGCCGGTCGGTGACGTCGACCTGCGGGCCGACGAACCGGCGGAACAGCGACGGCACCGCGTCGGTCGGCACGGCCAGCTGGACGCGGGTGATCGGCCCCGCCTCCGCCTGCTGCACGTCGACGTCCCAGCTCACGGCCTTCAGCCGGCGCGCGTACGCGTCCAGGAACTCCGGGTCGGTGAGCACCCGCCAGGTGGTGGCCGGGTCCGCCGGGTACTGCGTCTCGAACTGCAACCGCGCCACAAGGACAAGACCCTACGACCCGCTGCGACCCGCAACGCCCCGGCCGACCCCTTAGGCTTGGCTGGTGCCTGCGGCCGATTCCTCCGAGCTCGCCGAGGTCGGCCGCACGATCCGACGGCTGCGCCAGGAGGGCGGCTGGTCGATGTCGGCGCTCGCCGAGCGGGCCGGGCTGTCGCAGCCCTTCATCAGCCAGCTCGAGAGCGGCGCCCACGCACCGAGCCTGCAGACGCTCTACCGGGTGGCGGCGGCGCTCAACGTGGCGCCCGGTGACCTGTTCGCCGGGTCGCGGCCGCTGCGGGGCTGGGTGCGGCACGAGCCGTCGCAGATCGTGTCGAGCGAGGCGGCGCACGCCCCGATGACCACCGTCCTGGTGCCCGGCGGCGGCGAGTCGCAGCTGGAGGCGTACGAGTGGGACATCCGGCCCGGTGACGCCGACCAGCAGTGGTGGCAGCACGACGGAGAAGACCTGATCTACGTGATCAGCGGGACGATCCAGGTCGAGATGGAAGGCACCGCCCCGCTCCTGCTGCGGGCCCGCGAGTCGGCGCACCTCGTCGACACCAACCGCCCGCACCGCTGGGTCTCGCTGCCGGACGAGCCGGCCCGCCTGCTGCTCGTCGTCACCAACCCGCACGCGAGGGCGACCCGATGAGCCCGGAGGAACTGGAGCGTTCGCTGGAGTTCGCCCGCCGGATGCCGAAGATCAGCCTGCACTTCCACCTCACCGGCGGCATCGCGGCGACGACGGTGGCCGACCTGGCCGGCAAGTACGACGTGCCGCTGCCCCGCGGCCGCACCGCCGCCGACCTGTACGAGGTGGCCGCGTACGCCGACCTCGGCTACTTCCTCGAGGTGTATGACGTGGTCGGCTCGGTGGTGCGGGACGCCGCCGACTTCCACCGGGTCACGTACGAGGGGCTCGCCACCGGTGCCGCGCTGGGCGTCGTGCACCGCGAGATGTTCATCAGCCCGTCGAGCCATGCGGGCGTCGACTACGGCACGATGCTCGACGGCGTCTGCGCCGGCATCCGTGACGCGCAGGCCGACCACGGCATCACCTGCCTGCTCGTCCCGGCCGTCAACCGCGAGCGCTCCGCTCGGGAGGCCGTGGAGCTCGTCGAGACGGTGATCGCCCACCGCCGCGACGAGGTGGTCGGCATCGGGATGGACTACGAGGAGCGGCTCGGCCCGCCCGAGCGCTTCGCGGAGGCGTACGCCCTCGCCGGCCGCGCGGGACTGCGGCGCACCGTGCACTCCGAGACCGGTCCCCCGTCGCACATCACCACCGCACTCGACGTGCTCGGCTGCAGCCGCATCGACCACGGCTACCACGTGACCACCGACGACGCCGTGACCCGGCGCTGCCGTGACGAGGGCATCGCCTTCACGTGCACGCCGGTCTCGTCCGACATCGGCGGCTACTCCGGCAGCGGTGACGGCACCCACCTGACGATCCGGGCGATGGTCGACGCCGGCCTCGCGGTGACGATCGACTCCGACGACCCGCCGATGTTCGGCACCGACGCCGTGAACGACTACCAGGCCCTGGTGCGGGCGCTCGGCTACGGGCCCGAGCAGCTCAGCCGCTTCAGCCGCACGGCGGTGCAGGCCAGCTGGCTGGACGAGACCGACCGCGCCCGGCTCTCGGCGCGCGTCGAGGACGGTCTCGCCCGGGCCTGACCGGGCTTTACCCGTTCGTCATCTGGGCGGCACCGATCCGGAACGCCGGCACGCGACTATTGGCCTGACCAATAGCTCTCTGCCGCGAGGACTGCCGTGCCCGTCGTTCCGTCCCTGGACATCAGCCCGCTGCTCGACGGCTCACCCGATGAGATCGCCCGCTGCGCCACCGCCATCGACGCGGCCGGCCGCGAGACGGGCTTCCTGTCCGTCACCGGCCACGGGGTCCCCGCGGCGCTGACGCAGCAGATGCTCGACAGCTGCACGGCCCTGTTCGACCTGCCGGCCACCACCAAGCAGCGCTACGTCGTCGCCGACCGGGCCGCCAACCGGGGCTACTCCGGGCCGGGGAGCGAGGCACTCGCGTACTCGATCGGCAAGCAGACGCCGCCCGACCTGTTCGAGGCGTTCAACGTCGGCTGGGAGTTCGAGGCGGTGCAGCGGGCGGAGCTCGCGGACGGCGGGATGCCGTTCTTCGCCGCCAACGTCTGGCCGTCGGACGCCGAGGTGCCGGACCTGCGCGCCACCTGGCTCGCGTACTGGGACGCGATGCACGAGCTCGGCCGGGTGCTGCTGCAGGGCTGCGCGCTGGCACTGGGCCTCGATCGCACCTGGTTCGAGCCGTTCGTCACCAGTACGGCGTCGGTCATGCGCGCGATCAACTACGAGCGCTTCCCCGGCTCGCCCGACCCGCTGCCGGAGCAGATGCGGATGGGCGCGCACACCGATTACGGCAGCCTGACGATCCTGCTCGCCGACCCGGTGCCCGGGCTGCAGATCCGGCGCGGCGGCGAGTGGCACGACGTCGTCCCCGAGCCCGGCAGCTTCCTGGTCAACATCGGTGACCTGCTCGCCGAGTGGACCAACGACCGCTGGCACTCCACGTTGCACCGCGTCGTCCCGCCGCCGCGCGGCGCCGACGGCCGGGTGCGCCGGCGCTCCGTCGCCTGGTTCCAGCAGCCCGACCCCGACGCCGTCATCGAGGTGCTGCCGTCGATGGTCTCCGCCGACTCCCCCGCCCGCTACCCCGCCGTCACCTCGGGAGCTCACCTGATGGCCAAGCTCATGGGCCCGCGTACGGGCCGCGCGTCCGAGGTCGACACCGTCTTCACCGGAGCTGCGCGATGACACCAGCCATCCCGCTCATCGAGCTGCCGGGCGAGGCCGACCTGGCAGCCGGCCGGGTCGACCCGGCGCTGCTCGCCGACCTCGACTCCGCCCTGCAGACGTCCGGCTTCCTGCTGCTGTCCGGTCACGGCATCCCGCAGGCGCTGGCGGACGGCCTGCGTGCCCAGGCGCTGACCTTCTTCCGCGCGCCGGCCGAGGCCAAGCAACCGCTCCGGGCCCCCGTGGGCGGTCGCGGCTGGATCGCGTACGGCGACGAGGCCAACGCCGGGGCCGAGGGCATCGAGACGCCGCCGGACCGCAAGGAGTCGTACACGATCGGCGCGCAGACCCCGACCGGCGACCCGGCGCTCGACGCCGTCTGGTTCCCGCCGAACGTCTACCCGTCGGCGCTGCCGGAGCTGCAGGCCGACGCCGAGCGCTGGACCGGTCTCGCCAAGGCGGCCGCCGACCGGCTGCTCGCCCTGATGGCCCTCGCCCTGGGTGAGCCCGCCGACCTCTTCACCCGCCACACCGACCGGTCGTCGTGGGGGCTGAACCTCAACTGGTATCCGGCGCTCGAGGCCGGGCACCCGAGCCTGCCCGGGCAGTACCGCATCGGCGCCCACACCGACTTCGGCACCGTCACGCTGCTGGACCGCCAGACCGGCCGCGGCGGGCTGCAGGTCGACCTGCCCGGCACCGGCTGGGTCGACGTGCCGTACGTGCCCGGCGCGCTGACCATCAACGTCGGCGACCTGCTCGCCCGCTGGACCGGCGACCGCTGGCGCTCCACCCGGCACCGGGTGCTCATGCCGCCGTCCGAGGTGCCCACCGAGGAGCTGGTCTCGCTCGTCTTCTTCTACGAGACCAACGTCGGCACCCACGTCGAGACGCTGCCGCCGCCGCTGTCCACCCGGCAGTACCCACCGGTCTCCTCGCACGACTTCCTCGCCGACAAGATGGCCGCCATCACGGTGCCGACCGCCACCCCCGCCCCGCCCACTCCCGCAGGAGCATCGTGATCACCACCCCGAAGTACGACCAGCTGCTCGGCCGCCCCCTGAACCGGCGGGGCTTCCTGCTCGGCGGTGCCGCAGCCACGACGATGGGCCTGCTCGCCGCCTGCGGCAGCAGCTCCAAGAGCTCGACCTCCGGCGGCACCAGCACGTCCGCCAGTGCGGGCGGCAAGGCCGACTACGGCACGCTCACCGTCCAGCTCGACTGGCTGCACGACGTCGAGTTCGGCGGCGACTACCTCGCCCAGAAGCGCGGCTACGCCCAGGCCGAAGGCTTCAGCGGCGGCATCAAGATCACTGCCGGCGGCCCCAGCATCAGCTCGGAGCCGGCCATCACCTCCGGCAAGGCGTTCCTCGGCTACTCCGTCCCGAGCCTCGTGGCGCAGGCCAACGCCGGCGGCGCCAAGGTGAAGGTCATCGGCGCGACGCTGAAGAAGAACCCGTACGTCGTCATGTCGTCCGGCAAGTCGCCGATCACCGACCCGGCCGGGCTGGTCGGCAAGAAGGTCGCCGTCGACACGCAGAACGCGGTGGTGCTCAAGTCGTTCCTGGTCACGAACAAGATCGACCCGTCGAAGGTCACCACGGTGCCGGCCAACTTCGACCCGACGCTGCTGTCCTCCGGCCAGGTCGACGCGTACGTCGCCTACTTCAACTCCGAGCCGATCACCCTCGCGCTGTCCGGCTTCGACGTGCACGTCATGGAGTTCGAGGAGTTCAACTCCCCCGGCATCGGCGACATCTACATCGTCAAGAGCTCCTCCATCGAGGACGAGCGCGACAAGGTCAAGGCCGCACTGCGCGCCGTGACCAAGGGCTGGCAGGACTTCGTCCGCAAGAACGCGGACGCGGTGCCGCTGACCATCGAGTTCGCCGGCAAGGCCAGCACCGCGACGGCGGAGTTCTGGCAGAAGGAAGCCGACGTCACGCGCGACTACGTGCTGGCCGACGCCGACACCGACGGCGGGATCCTCGTCATGTCCGAGGCCCACCAGCAGAAGATCATCGACAGCCTCGCCGCCGGCGGCTTCAAGACCGACGCGGCCACCTTCTTCGACATGTCGCTGCTGCAGGAGATCTACAAGGAGAACACCGCCCTCGCCGAAGTCCCCACCCCCGCGTGACAGCGCTGTCGGTCGCGACCACCGCGCGGCGGCGGGTCTCGCTGCGAGGGCTCGCGGGACACGCGCAGACGGTCGCCGCCGTCGTCGTCGTCCTCGTCGTCTGGCAGCTCTGGTCGTCGCTGGCGCACACCACAGTGCTGCCCTCACCCGGCGCGATCGTCGGCCGGATCCATGCCGACGGGCTGTCGACGTACCTCGACCCGCTGGTCACCACCTTGGGCGAGGCGGGGCTCGGATTCCTGATCGGGACGTCGATCGCCGTCCTGCTCGGCGCGCTCGCGGTGCGCTACCGCTACCTGCTGCCGCCGGTCACCCAGTTCGCGACCCTCACGTACACGGTGCCGTCCTTCGCGATCGGCGCGGTGCTGGTCACGATCCTGTCGACCACCGCCGTACGCGTCACCATCTCTGCGCTCTACGTGGTCTTCACCACGGTGGTCGGCGTGGTGTCGGGGATGCAGAACGCCGATCGCACCAGCCTCGAGGTGGTCGACGTCGCGGGTGGTCGCGGGTGGCGTCAGCTGTGGGTCGTCCGGGTGCCGTCCAGCCTGCCGTCCGTCTTCGCCGCGCTGCAGATCGGGGCGCCGAGCGCCATCCTCGGCGCGGTCGTCGGTGAGTACATCGGCGGCGACGGCGGCATCGGGGTGGCCATGGTCGGCTCCCAGCGCGGCAGCGCCGTCGAACGCACCTGGGGGCTCGCGCTCGTCGTCACGGCCGCCAGCCTGATCGCGTACCTGCTGATCGACCTGGCAGGCCGGCTCTGCACGCGCTGGTCGGCCGAGGCCGGTGCGGGAGCAATCCACCTTCCGGAGCAGCGGGTGCCCGGCGTCAGCCGGCGGGCGCTCACGGCGACCGGCCAGATCGTCATGGGGCTCGTCATCGCCCTCGGCGGCTGGTGGCTCGTGCTCAAGCTGCTCGCCGTCGACGCCTTCGTGGCCCGCACGCCGGTGCAGGTGTGGAACTACCTGACCGGGGCGGGTGCCGGCGCCGAGCGCAGCATCCTCTGGCGTGCGCTCGGCACGACCCTCGGCCACACGCTGCTCGGCTTCGTCGCCGGCGTGGCGGGAGGCATCCTCGCCGCGTCGCTCTTCCGCCTGGTCCCGGTCGTGGAGCGCGGGCTGCTGCCGCTCGTCGTGCTCGCGCAGTCGGTGCCCATCGTTGCCTTCCTGCCGCTGGCGCTGCTCGTCTTCGGCCGCGGCGCGGGGGTCGCAACCGTCGTCTCCGGACTGATCGCCTTCTTCCCGACGCTGGTGAATGTCACGGCCGCACTGAAGACGACGCCGCGGCACGCGGTCGACCTGCTCACCGGCCTCGGTGCCCGACCGCTGCGGGTGCTGCTGACCGCCCGGCTGCCGTACGCGGCTCCGGCGATCTTCGCCAGCGTGCGCATCGCGGCACCGGTGGCCTTCACCGGCGCGCTACTCGTCGAGTGGCTGGCCCTCGGCAACGGCCTCGGCGGGCTGATGTCCACCGACAGCGCGTCCTACCAGTACGACGAGCTGTGGGCCGCCGTCGCGCTCGGCGCCGTCGCGTCGATCGCCGTCACGGCGCTCGCGAAATGGGCGCAGCGCACGATCGCCCGGCGCATGAGCCTTGCCGTCCCGGCCCTCTGACCTCTGCTGAAAGGACGCACATGGAGCTCGACCGACGGTTCGAGAACACCGAACCCGGCCTGGAGCGGTTCTGGCACCCGGTCGCCCGCAGCGACGAGGTCGGCGACGAGCGCCCGCACGGGGTGTGGCTCGGCGGCCGGCCGTGGGTGCTCGCCCGGCTCGGCGGCGAGCTCACCGCGCTGCGCGACCTGTGCCCGCACCGGCTCGCGCCGCTGTCGGCCGGCGAGATCGTCGCCGGCACCCTGCAGTGCCCGTACCACGGCTTCCGCTTCGCGGCGGACGGCACCTGCGTCGAGATCCCGTCGCAGGGGCCGGGCGGCAACATCCCGCCCAAGGCGAACGCCACGCGCGCCTACGGGGTCGTCGAACGCTACGGGCTGGTCTGGCTGGCACCGCAGGAGCCGCTCCGGCCGCTGATCGACGTGCCGGAGTGGGACGACCCCGCGTTCACGTCCTGGCACCTGCCGCCGGTGCGCACGCACATCTCCGCCGGCCTGCTCATCGACAACTTCGTCGACGCCGGACACTTCCCGTTCCTGCACAAGGCCACGTTCGGCGCGCAGGACACCGGCCGCCCGCAGCTCGAGTCCACCCGCGGCGACTGGCACGTCACGGTGGTCAATCGCGGCCAACCCAACTCGGGCGCCAACTACGGCACCGCCGAGGCCCTGCAGACGTACGAGATCGCCGCGCCGTTCTCGCTGCGCATCGAGGTGCAGCTGGTGGGCGGGCCGATCAACACGTTCCTGTTCTTCGTCCAGCCCGAGAGCGCGACGTCCAGCCGGCTGTACTACGGGCAGTGCTACAACGACGTGCAGCCGGGCACGCCGCTGCAGGACGAGGTGTCGGCGTTCAACGCCCGGGTGCTGGACGAGGACCTGAAGGTGCTCAACCACTACCCCGACCCGCGAATGCCGCTGGTGATGAGCCGCGAGCTGCACCTGAAGGCCGATCTCGGCACCGTCGAGTACCGGCGGATGGCCGCCGCGGTCGCGGCCCTCTGAGAGTCGCCGGTCAGTTGCGGGGCGGGTCCAGCCGGCGGTAGAGCTCGACCAGGTGCTCCTTGTACGAGGTGTCGCGCCCTTCGACCTCGGGGGAGATCCGGGTGCCGGTGACGAACCAGTCGTACATCCCGCGGCCCATCTCCTGCCCCCGCCGGGTGTGCACGCAGATCGCCTCGTGCGGGATCTCGGGCACCCGCTCCTCGTGCATGACCACCTGCATGATCTCGCCGATGGTCGGGTCCTTGAGTGCTGAGGCGAGGAAACCCGCGGCCTGGGCGGCGAACTCGACGCGCTCGTACGAGCCGACGTCGAAGCTTTGCGCACTCGCGCGCAAAGCAACGACCACGCAGATGGCGTTGGGGTCACCGAGCCCGATGTCCTCGGCGGCGATCACCGAGAGCCGCTCCCACATCATCTCCTCGTGGGCGGCGTCGGTACGCGCGAGCTCGAGCGCGGCGCGTACGGACTGTTCGAGGTGACCCTGCCGGACGTGCTTGTGCAGGGCGGAGCGGACCTCGTCGGTCGGCAGCCCGTGCCGCGTCGTGCGGCCGGCAAAGGGGTCGGCGGTGTGCTCGGGGATCGGGCGCTCGGCCCAGCCCTGCGCGCTCTCGCTGCTCATGCGCCCAACACCACGGGCAGCTTGAACGCGTGACCGGAGTAGTACACGGCCAGCTCGGCCCCGTCACCCTGCTCGGCGCCCGCCCAGCGTGAGGTCAGCCCGCCGACCATCTCCTGCACCTCCATGCGGCCGAGGGCCGCGCCCAGGCAGTAGTGCCGCCCCGCGCCGAAGGCGAGCTGCGGACGCGGCTGCGTGCGGCGCGGGTCGAACGTGTGCGGATCGGCGAAGACCTGCGGATCACGATGGGCGGCAGCGATGCGCACCGTGACGAACTCGCCTTCCGCGATCGGGGTGTCGCCCAGCACGGTGTCGGCGGTCGCGTACTTGATGGTGTGCCGGATCGCCGGCTGGAAGCGGCCGCACTCCTCCATCGCTGCGGGCACCAGGTCCGGGTCGTCGTGCAGCGCCCGCCAGTCGGCCGGATGCTCGAGCAGCGTCAGGATCGCCATGCCGGCGGTGTTGGCGGTGTTGTCGACCGAGGCCGACAGCAGCTCCTCGAGCAGGTAGTACGCGTCCTCCTCGGTCAGGTCGCCGGCCGCGGACCGCTCGGCGAGGTGCGTCGCCAGGTCGTCGCCCGGGTGCCGGCGCTTGTGCGTGAGCAGGTCGTGGGTGTAGCCGGCCAGCTCGTGCTTGGCCCGGCGTACCGGCTCGACCATCTCCTCGGACGCCGTGAACACCAGCAGCAGAGCGCGCGACCACTCGGCGAGCTGGTCGGCGTCGGCCGGGTCGGCGCCGGCCAGCCGGCAGAACAGCTGCGCCGGCACCGGGTTGGTCAGACCGGTCACGACCTCGAACGACGCGGTGTCGACGTCGTCCAGGCACCCGGCGACCAGCTCGCGGGTGAAGTCGCGCAGCTGGTTGATCCGGCGGGCGGTGAACCACGGCCCGACGAACCGCCGGAGGCGGGTGTGCGTCTCCCCCTCCGAGCTGGTCAGCGTGCGGCCGAGCTCGCCCCACAGCTGCTCGTAACCGAGCTTGATGAGCAGGTGGTCGATGCCGGGGCTGAGCGCGGGGTCCATGAACGCCGCGCTGCTGATCTCGTAGTCGATGGTCGACCAGCCCCGCGGATCGCGCACCAGCGCACCCGTGCCGCGCAGCCGGTCGAACACCGGATGCGGGTCGGCGAGGAACTCCTGCGACAGCGGATCGAGCTGCACGGCGCTCATGCCACGCCCTGCAGCCGGGCGGCGTCGCGGGCCACCAGGTCGGCCAGCATGCGGCGCAGCTCGACCGTGCTGCGGTCGGCCCGTACGTGCAGCTCGGCACCGAGCTCGCGCGGGATGCCCTTCACCACCATCTTCTCCAGGAGCTGCCGGTCCTCGTTCGCCACCAGGTTCTGCTGCGCCTCGACCTCGGCCACCGAGTAGCCGCCCGGGCCCATGTCGTTGCGGATCTGGAAGGCGTACAGGTCGGTGTGCTCGGCGTCGACCGCGCAGTGGAAAAAGCAGATGGTGATGACGGTGTCGCTGTCGTCGTACTTGATCCGCAGGTAGACGTGGTGCGGGGCGGTGCCGACGAAGATCAGCGAGCGGGTGGTCATCTCCTCGTTAGGCGCCGCCGGGGTCCATCGAGTACGCCAGCGACCGGGCGGCGTGGCGGTGCTCGACCCGGAAGCTCGTCGGCTCGCGCTCGACCTCGTACGTCCGCACCTCACGGTCGTCCGGGTCACCGATCGAGGCCGGATGGGTGAACGGGAAGTGGGCCACGTCGAGGAAGTTGTCGGCCATCTGCGCCGCGCTCGCGTACCAGCGCTGGACCGGCATGGTCACCACGGTGTACGCGGGGTCGTCCCACTCCGGCACCTCCGGCAGCGGCCCGACCGGGCCGAGCGGCGCCAGCCAGAGCAGCCCGAAGCGCTCGGCCACGGGCAGCGGGTCGAGCCCTCCCCCGGCCTCGGTGTGCTCGACGCCGTGCCGGCAGGTGATGCCGGCCTCCGTACGCCGGCCCACCGACAGCGGCGCGCCGTGCACGCACTCGTCGACATACGCGAGCGGACCCGACCCGCCCGTCGTCACGACGTACGCGCGTCCCCCCAGCTGCACCGGCAGCAGGTCACCGGCGGCAGCCGGGTCCGGCGCGGTGGCGACCGGCTGCCAGGCGTGCAGCCAGGCCGGGTGCTCGTTCGTCAACCACGCCGCGGGGTCGAGGGTGTCGGGCAGCATGCCTGTAGAAAATAAGCCCCGCTAATGACGCTCAGGTAACCGAGCTCAGGCCGGGCCGACGTGAGGGTGGGCCGCGACGAGCAGGTAGCGCGCCGGCTCCTGCCCTGCCGCGGCGAACCGGTGGGTCAGCATGGCGTCGAAGTGGACGCTGTCGCCCGGATCGAGCACGAACGGCTCGGCGCCCTCGAGGTGGACCGTCAGCTGCCCGGCCAGGCAGTAGAGCAGCTCCTCGCCCGGGTGGGCGAACGCGGTGTCGTCGACGACCCCGACCGGCGCGACCGTTTCGGTGACCTCGAGGTGCGTCCCGCCGCCGGTCAGCATCCGTGCGACCGGCGAGCCGGGCTGCTCGGACTGCGGGAGCACCGGCCCCTCCCCTGCCCGCCGCAGCGTCATCGCGCCGTGCGCCGCGGGCAGCAGGGCGGTCGGGGCGATGCCGAGCGCCTTCGCCAGCCCGTACAGGGTGGCGATGCTCGGGCTGATCGTGCCGGCCTCCACCTGGCTGATGAAGGACTGCGTCACCCCTGCGCGTCCGGCGAGGGCGGTCATGGTGAGGCCGGCGGCGCGGCGGGCGACCCGCAGCGCCGCCCCGATCGCGGCCGGATCGAGCGTCGCGGCGCCCGGTACTGCGTCACGAAGCGGCCGGGGCGTCACGCCTGCGCATGATGCCAGCGCACCCGGGGGCGGTGGACAATGACCGTCGTGGCGTCCGAGGAGTCGAAGTCGCCGGACCTCGATGCGGTCCGCGACGAGCTCTACGGCCTGCTTCCGGACGCGTTCGTCGCCGCCCGCACCGCCGCGGAGAAGGCGGCCCGCAGCGCCGGCGACCGCGAGACGGCTGCGGCGATCAAGGCGCTGGGCAAGCCGACCGTCGTGGCCTGGCTCGCCAACCAGCTGGTCCGCACCCACCGCGACGAGGTCACCCCGCTGCTGGAGCTCGGCGCCGCCCTGCGCGAGGCCACCCGGTCGCTGTCCGGTGAGCAGCTGCGCACGCTGTCCCAGCAGCAGAACCAGGTGATCCTGGCCCTGGTCCGGCAGGGCCGGAAGGTGGCCCGGGCCGCAGGACAGCAGGTGACCGAGGCGACGGCGGCGGGCCTGGAGGAGACCCTGCGCGCCGCGCTCGCCGACGAGGAGCTCGCCGAGCAGCTGGCGACCGGTCAGCTCACCGCCGGCCTGCAGTTCGTCGGCTTCGGCCTGATGGGTGGCACCTCCCCGGAGCGTGCGCGGCCGGTCAAGGCGCCGCCCCGGAAGGCGCCGGCGAAGGGCGGGAAGACGTCCGAACGGGACAAAGCCGCCGAGCGGCGCGCCGCCGAGCTCCGCAAGCAGCTCGAGGAGGCCGCAGAGGCGGTCGACGCCGCCCGCGCCGGCACCGAGCAGGCGTTCGACGTCGAGCGGCACGCGCGTTCCACCCGCGACGACGCACGCGCCGCGGCCCGCACGACAGGCGAGGAGGTCGACGCGCTACGGGCCCAGCTCGCCGAGGCGCAGTCCCGTGCCGACGACGCCGACCGAGCAGCAGACGAGGCGACGCAGCAGTACGACGCCGCCTCGGAGGCGCTCGAGCAGGCGCGGGCGACGCTCACCGCCGCCGAACAGCACCAGCGCGAGCTCCAGGACGGCTGATCGGGGCAGGACCGGATCAGGGCAGTGCGAGGCTCTCGGCCCGTGGGCTGGTGCCCTGCTCGGTGAGCCGGATGGCGCCCCACTCCCGCAGGTGCCGGCGGTCGGTGCTCGGCCGGGCCAGCAGGTAGCCCTGCGCCGCGTCGACGCCGAGATCCTCGACGGCCCGCAGGTCGGCCCGGCACTCGACGCCCTCCGCGACCACGGTGGCGCCGAGGTCGAGGGCGAGCAGGACGAAGGCGCTGACCACACTGCGCCGGGCGCGGTCGATCGCGACCCCGTCCACCAGCGAGCGGTCGATCTTGATGATGTCCGGTGCCAGCTCGACGACGTGCTTGAGGCTGGCGTAGCCGGCGCCGGCGTCGTCGATGGCGAGGCGCAGGCCCTGGCTGCGCGCGTCCTGCAGGCTGCCCCGCAACTCCGCGTAGCTCTCGATGGCGGCGTGCTCGGTGATCTCGAGGACGAGGCTCGGGAGCAGGCCGTTGCTGGCGGGAGACATGGCCTCGAGGTCGTACGCGACCTGCGGGGTCAGATTGACCGACAGGTACTGCTGCGGCGGGAGCTCCGGCACCAGCGAGATGGCCCGGGTGAGCGCCAGGCGCTCGAGCGGGGCGCCGAGGCCGACGTCGTACGCCATGTCGAAGACCGAGCTGGTGTCGCCGTAGCCGGCCGGGAAGCGCGAGAGCGCCTCGACCCCGAGGCACCGGCCGGTGTGCACGTCGAAGATCGGCTGCAGCGCGATGGCGAGGTCACCGGCGTCGAGCAGGCCCTGGATCTGCGCGGTCTCGCGCTCGTGACCCAGCTGGGTCTCGACCCCGTCAGCCAGCACCCCCGCCAGCATCACCAGGAAGTTGACGTCGCGGTCGCCTACGTCGTGCGCGTCGTGGCTGACGCAGCAGAAGCTGCCGTACGTGGTGCCGTCCGACAGCTCGATCGGGACGCCGATGTAGGAGCCGAGACGCGCCTGGGCGATGACCGGGGCGAGGTCGCGGACGCCCGGCTCCCGGGTGACGTCGGGGATCGCCCGCGGGATCTCGCCGCGCACCATCCGCGGGCAGAACGCGAGGTCGAGGTCGGCGCCGGCGCCCACGGAGAAGCCGAACGAGGCCGCGTCACCGCGCAGAGCCCGGAAGACCTGCTTGCCGCCGGTGAACTCGGTGAGGAAGGCGACGTCCATCTCGAGGTGCCGGCGGGCCAGCTCCAGGATGCGGTCGAGCTGTCCGCCCACGAGGGCACCGAACACCTCAGCGGCAGCCATCAGACGCGCACCTGACCGACGGTGACCTGCACTGCTCTCGACCCCCTCGGGCGACACGAGGATGGCGCGCCTCGGTCAGCGTCCCATCGGAGGCCGCACCGCCGCTTGGATGCGCCGAACGGGTGACGCTGCGTCACGTCCGGGGCGGACGCCGGTCGTTCGAGTCCCCGTGGTAGACACACCCGCAGGTGCCTGGCACCGCTTTGACCCCGCTGTTATCGGCCGAAACGGATGGCACCCGATGGACCTCGACCCGCTCGACGAACACCCGATCCACCAGGTCCCGCTGTCGATGGCGTACGTCGACACGGCCGACCGCAACGCCTACGACCGGTGCATCTACCAGGCGCTGCAGCACTCCGGCGAGACCGAGATGCTGACCGGCCTCGGCGTGTACCCGAACCTCGGGGTCATCGACGCCTTCGTCTCGGTGCGCCGCGGTGACAAGCAGTGGTCGGTGCAGACGTCCGGCATCCGCCCCGCCGACAAGCTCAAGCAGGAGGTCGGGCCGTACAAGCTGGAGGTCGTCGAGCCGTTCAAGCAGCTGCACCTCAGCTGCGCCGGTGACGAGCAGGGCGTCGGCTTCGACCTCATGTTCCGTTCCGAGTACGAGCCCATGCGCGAGCCGCAGCACATCAAGTACGGCGGCCCCACCGGCAAGGTGACGCTCGAGGGCTGCCGCTACGCGCAGGTCGGCACGTGGGAGGGCGAGATCCGCGTCGACGGCCAGACCATCCCCGTCGACCCGTCCACCTGGACCGCGACCCGCGACCGCTCCTGGGGCATCCGTCCCGTCGGCGAGCCCGAGCCGCAGGGCCGCCCGTCCGACCGTGAGCCCGGCATCTGGTGGATCTGGGTGCCGATCCGGTTCGACGACTTCGCCGTGCACTTCATGGTCGAGGAGGACCCCGACGGGTTCCGCACGCTGAACTACGCGGTGCGCGTCTGGCCGTCCGCCACCGGCCGCAAGATGGAGCAGCTCGGCTGGCCCGAGGTCGACATCCGCTACCGGCCCGGCACCCGCATCCCCGAAGGCGCGACGCTGCACCTGAAGACGGTCGACCGCAAGCCGCTGGACCTCGAGATCGAGTGCCTCACCGGCATCCCGCTGCACCTCGGCTGCGGCTACGGCAGCGGCGACGGCTGGAACCACGGCATGTGGATGGGCGAGACCGAGCCTGGACAAGCATGGGTCAACGGCCGCACGTACGACTACACCGACCCGGCGATCCAGGCGAAGGTGCCGTGGGGCGGCACCGACCACCTCGCCCGGGCCACCCTGGACGGGCAGATCGGCTACGGCGTCTTCGAGCACGGCACCGTCGGGCGCCACGTCCCCTCCGGCATGACCGACATCTCGGCCGTCTCACCGGTCTGACTCTGTGATGGTGTGACAGCTCAGGCGGTACGCGCCACCGGCTCGCGTCGTACGCGCGCCGGCGGCCACGGCAGCAGCCGGGCCTTCGGGTTCGCCGCCTGCACGGCGGCCACGCTGCGCGCCGCGTCGGTGAGGACGGCCTGCAGCCGGCGCGAGGCGTCGAGGTGGCCGCCGGTCCAGATCATCCGGACGGCGGTGGCCGTCGCCCGGCCGTCCGCGTCACGCAGGTCATGGCGTACGGCGTCGATGATCCGGCCGTCCGCGACCACGTCGTGCCGCAGCGGATCGGGCACGGGCGACCCGTCGATGAGGCTGGCGGCAAGGGTCCGGTACCAGGCGCTGATCTGATCGACGGAGACCAGCACCTCGTGGCGGGCGGCCGACCGGTCACCCGGCGTCATGCCGTCGTCGCGGCTCCACAGGTCGAGGACGGCGTCGGCGGTGAGACGCAGCCCGGCGATCCCGGTGACCAGCCGGGTGACGTCCGGCAGCGGGATCGGCTTGGCCCCGTGCTCGGCGAGGAAGTTGCGGAACGTGTCGTCGAGACGGCGTGACGCCGCGGCGGCCCGCTGCGCCGGCGCCGTCGGCGGGGCGGGCGGCACCGTCCCCGGCGCACATGGCTCGCACCGCGACATCCCGAAGTCCACGGCGTCGACCAGATACGCCGCACACTCCCGGTAGGCGGTCGACAGTGCCCGGCTGAGCGCGGCACCGGCCCCGCGCGGCCAGAAGAGGACCCCGACGACGACGCTCACCGCACAACCGATGGCGACGTCCTCGATGCGCAGCAGGCCGACCCGGTAGCCCACCGGATCGATGATG
This sequence comes from Frankiaceae bacterium, assembly GCA_965199805.1. Taxonomy (GTDB): domain Bacteria; phylum Actinomycetota; class Actinomycetes; order Frankiales; family Frankiaceae; genus DATAZK01. Next base: position 1,396,055 of record CBDATO010000003.1, read on the forward strand.
TTGAAGAGCACCACGATGGTGAGCGTGAACGCCGCCTGCCCGGCCGTGAAGGAGATCGCCGCCGGCGCGATGCCGGTGAGCAGCACCGATACCGGCAGCAGCGCCCACAGCAGGCGCAGGTCGGTGCCGACCAGCTGCAGCAGCGCGGCACCGACCACGAAGCCGGCGACGGTGCCGACGAGACCGCGCAGTGCGTTCTGCCCGGTGTTCAGCGCGTTGGAGCGAAGGATCGACAGCGCCCCGAGCACCACCCAGAACGAGTGCTGCACCCCGGTGAGCTTCGCGACCCACACGGCGAGGCCGAGCCCCACCGCCCCGCGCAGGCTGTTGTGCAGCCAGACCGAGCGGCGGTTGAAGTGCGCCGAGGCCCGCTCCTGCACCACCGTGAAGGTGCCCGCGAAGCCCGTCGGCTGGCGGCCGAGCAGCCGGGCGAGCCACGACCGGCGCTCGGCCGCAGCCGTGACCTCGGCGTTGCTCGCGATCAACGATGCGGCGAAGCTCAGCTCCTGGGCACGGAAGGTCGGGTCCAGCGAGGTGATGAACTCCCGCATCCGCTCCTCGCTCATGCCCGCAGCCTGGCGCCGCACGGGCAGGTCTCCGGTGGCGTTGCGCTCCATGGCCCGGAGCGCGTCGTGCATCCGCTGCACCCCGTCCCGCAGCGCATAAGGATCGCCCGCATGCCGCTCGAGCAGGTCTGCCGCGCCTTCGAGGACGTCGACCGCCGCCGACTTCACGCCGCAGATGGCGACGTTGGCGGGGATGCCGGCCGGCCGCTTCGGTGGCAGCCCGCCCGTGCCGCCGGCGCCGACGATGATGTGCAGCCAGGTCAGCTCGTCGACCAGCCGCACCGTCGTGCGCGCTTCGGTCGTGAGCCCGGTCGGCCGGTAGGGCGTGGTGAGGAAGCCCTGGCGCAGCGCACTCATCGCCTGCTCGGCCGCCTCCGCGGCGACCGCGTAATCGGTGCGGTGCTGCTCGGTCTCGTCGCTCAGCAGGTACGCGACTTCCGCACGCAGCCGGCGGCCCAGCGCCCGGCAGGCGGCGGCGGCCGAAGCACGCAGCGGGTCGGCGACCGGGATCGGCCACAGCAGGCCGACGGCGACGACGGAGATCGCCGCGGCGACGGCCCACCCCGCCAGCCGGTCGCCGATCGCCGACGGTGGGGCCGACAGCGAGACCGGCAGGATGAACGAGAGCAGCAGCGGGGTCGTCGCGCCGGCGAGCGTCGAGCTGACCACCCCGGAGAAGAGCACCCCGAAGCCGACCAGCGCCATCGAGGTCGCGGCCAGCCAGGTCTGCTGCGAGCACAGCGTGCCGATGCAGACCAGCACCGCTCCGGCGAGGCCGAGGCTCGCCTGCGCCTGCATCCGGTTACGGATCGGGCCGCGGAAGTCGGTGAGCAGCAGAAGCCCGACCGACCCGAAGGCGGCGAAGACCGCGAACTCCGCGTTGTCGAGCACCTCGTGACCCAGCGCGAAGAGCGCCGGCATGATCACCGCGGCGCGAAGCGCCCGGCGGGCGGCCCCGTAACCCGGGTCTCGTGCCCGGAGCCAGGTCAGCAGGGATCTCAGCAGGGGCACGGACAGATACTCACGTAGACGGCTACCGGCAACAAGACGCTGCTCAGAAAGGACAGTCGGGCCGTGGTGATTGTGCTGGCACCAATCGGGACTGTTGACTCTCAGGATCTTCGATGTAAGCACGTAGGTCGGTGAGACTCTCGAACTCGTCGCCGGTGAAGTCGTTAGCCGTGTCGTTGTCAGCGGCGTCGTTGTCATCGCGCTCGACGCTGTAGTCGTGGTGTTCGACGGGATAGCTGCGACCCGTCGGGCTGAACCAGACCGGCGGGTCGGTACCCCGCGATCTGAGGGTCCAGCCAGTCGCGTGCTTCACCCGGTGGTGGTGACGGCACAGCGGATTGCTGTTGTGCCGGTCGGTCGCACCGCCACTTCCGTCGGGTTTGTGCGGGATGGTGTGGTCGAGGTCGCAGTGTGCGGCCCGTCGGTTGCAGCCAGGAAAGATGCAGGTCATTGACCGGGCGCGGACGTGGGCCGCGAGAGCAGCCGAGGGCCGGTAGCGGATCGTGCCGAGATCGAGCAGGTGACCCGTCATCGGCTCATGGACGAGCCGGCGCCACACCCCGTCCGTCGCCAGCTCGCGGGCGATCGGCGTGGGGATCGGCCCGTAGCCGGCGAGCTCACCCGGCTGGTCTTGCAGGCCGAGCAGGGTCGGCAGGTCGAGGGTGACGTTGACGACGACCTGCTTACGGCTCACGGCTGGGTCGCCGATGACCAAGGCCACCAGGGCTGCGGCCCGGCGTTGACCGGCGGTGCGTTCGATCCCGGCCGCCTTGTCGGCGAGGCCCAGCTGAGCTGCCGCCGCCCTTACTGCTTCGGCAACCGCGAGGATGTCTGCGGCGTCGGCCCGCAGGCGCAGCTCGGCCTGCCCGTCACACAACGGCCACCAGTCGACGTCCTGATCACCCCGGGCAGCCTTGGCGTTGCGGCGAGCCAGCTCCGGTGCGACGCGGCACACGGCACGCCGCAAGGAGGCCCTGAGCTGGGCGACGGTCTGGCGGCGGGCCCGATCAAGCACGCGCTCGGCCACCTGCCGAGCCTGGAGCTCGCTGAGGCCGCCGGTGGCATCGGCGATGGCCTCGGCGTGCCCGTAGGAGATGTCACCGGCGCGCAGGGCCCCAGCAACGGCCGACAGGCGCCCGGCCAGCGCATCGGCCGTGGCCACCCGCTGGCCGGCCACGTGCTCCGACACCCGAGCCGCGGTCGCGACCTCACAACGCGCCGATCGTTCGCCCATCTCACCGTCATGACTCGGTGACCTGCGTTCCAGCCCACGCACACCCTCGACGACACCGCGCACCGCGGTCGCCGACCACGACGCCACCCAGGCAGCCTGTCGCTCCCAGGCCAACAGGTAGTCGACCCGTGAGGCCTCGGACAACCGCTGCAAGTCGACGTCGAGCAACGCCTGAATGACCTCAGGGCCAGGCTGGGCTTTGGCCGCAACGGCCAGCAGCCGTCCGGGGGTCGACTCGTCGAACATGCGTTCGAGTCTACCTCGCAGCGTGAGGGCTTGAGCCTCTGGTGGCCTCCCCCTGTGGACAACTGATCGGCCCGCCAACGACGAAGGCCGCCCCACCCGGTCGGGTGGAGCGGCCTTCGGTTAAAGCTGTCTTACGCAAACGGCTGCAGGCTGTTCGAGACCGCCCACATGCTGAAGTACTGCGCCGATGCGCCGTAGGCCTGGGCCACGGCGACCTTGGCACCCTCGACCTGGTGCTCGCCCGCCATGCCACGCACCTGCAGCGCGGCCTCGGCGAAGCGGAGCAGGCCGGAGGCCCCGATCGGGTTGGACGACAGCACGCCGCCCGACATGTTGACCGGGAAGGATCCGGTGAGTGCGGTGTCGCCGCGCTCGACCATCTTCCAGCCCTCGCCCGGCTCGGCGATGAGGTGACCCTCGAGCCACATCGGCTCGTACCAGCTGAACGGCACGTACAGCTCCGCGCAGTCGATCTGCTCGCGCGGGTTGGTGATGCCGGCCTGCTTGTAGACGTCGTTGGCGCAGTCGGCAGCACCCTGCGGGGTCACCGGGTCGCGACCCGGGAACTGCGAGGGCTCCGAACGCACCGCGGACCCGAGGATCCACGCCGGCTGGCGACCGGCCTTGGCTGCCGCCTCGCCACCCTCCTGGTCGGTGAAGATGACCGCGCAGGCACCGTCGGAGGACGGGCAGGACTCGAGGAAGCGGACCGGGTCCCACATCATCGGGGAGGCCATCACCTTCTCGAGGCTGATGTCCTGCAGCTTGAGGTGGGCGTATGGATTCTTCAGGGCGTTCTGCCGGTCCTTGACGGCCACCATCGGGCCGATCTCGGCCGGTGCCCCCGTGCGCTGCATGTAGGCCCGCATGAAGGGGGCGAACGCGCCGCCGGCGCCGATCGAGAAGCCCTTGCCGGAGCCCAGCGCGAACTGCGCGTTGCCCTCGGACTGCTTCTGGTAGGCGACGGCGAGCACGCGCTTGTGCCGGCCGGTCTCGACGTGGTGAGCCGCGACGATGCCGGTGGTGCCGCCGACGGAGCCGGCGGTGTGCACGCGGAACATCGGCTTGCCGGCCGCACCCAGCGCGTCCGAGAGGTAGAGCTCCGGCTTCATGACGCCCTCGAAGAGATCGGGCGCCTTGCCGACCACGACGGCGTCGATGTCGGACCAGTCCATCTGGGCGTCTTCGAGTGCCCGGGTGGCTGCCTCACGGACGAGGCCGCCCAGCGAGACATCCCAGCGCCGGGTCTTGTGCTGGGTCTGGCCGATGCCGACGATGGCACAGGGCTGGTGGGTCATCAGTTGCCTTCCAGGGTGGCGACCAGGTTCTGCTGCAGGCAGGGACCTGACGTGGAGTGCGCCAGGGTCCGGTGCTTGCCGTTGTCGCGGATCTGGCCGGCCGCCTCGGCGATCCGGACCAGACCGGTGGCCATGATCGGGTTGGACGACTGGGGGCCGCCCGACGGGTTGATCACCGTGTCGCTGCCGAGGCCGAGCGCCGAGACGAGCAGGGGCTCCTCGTGCGTGAACGCGGACTGGATCTCGGCGACCTCGATCGTGCCCTCCTCGACCCCGGCAGCCTTGGCGGCCAGCGTCGTGGAGTTGGAGGTGCGCAGGTCGCGCATGCCCGGGTAGTGCAGCTCGCTGTAGTGCGCGAAGCCCTTGATCCAGATCGGGTTCTCGCACAGCTCGCGGGCCTTGTCGCCGCGGGCGATGACCACGGCGCACGCACCGTCGGTGATCGGCGGCAGGTCGTGGCGGCGCAGCGGGGCGCTGACGTACTCCTCGGCGAGGAGGGCGTCGACGTCGAAGTCGCCGGTGACCTGGTTGTAGGAGCGGCTCTTGCCGTCACGGCGGGTACGCGCCGCGACCTCGGCCATCTGCCGCTCGGTGACGGTGCCGCTCTCGATGAGCGCCCGCGCCTGCATGGCCGCGAACGACATCGGGTCGGTGCCGAGCGGGGCCAGGTAGTACGGGTCGACCTCCATCGAGTAGATGAGCGCCGGGTCGGCCGTGGAGGACCGTCCGGAGCCCATCGCCAGCGCGACGTCGATGTCGTCCATCTGCAGCCGCAGCCAGGCCTCGTACAGCGCCCAGGCCCCGTCCATCTCGACGTGGCTGTCGCGCTTCGGCGGCCAGGCGCCGAGGGCGTCGATGTTCTGCACGAAGGAGAACGCCTGCCCGGCCACGTAGTCGCAGCTGCCCGCGCAGGTGAAGTCCACCTCCGCGCGGGTGATGCCGGCGTCGGTGACGGCGCCGGTGATGACCTGGTTCAGCATCTGGGCTTCGGTCAGGTCAGTGTTGCGGACCATCGGGGAAATGCTCCAGCCGATGATCGCGATGTCGTCGATGCTCAACGTGGTTCGCCTCAGACTTTCGGGGCTCAGAGAAGTTTGTTGACGAGGCCGGGGTCGGTGTTGTCGGGCTCACCGGTGGGGGTGAAGCCGACGAGGCCGCTTTCGGCGCGAGGGTTCTCCTGCGACTTGCCCGCGGTGTCCCAGACGGCCTTGACGTGCATCCCGATCCGGATGTCCTCGTTGGGCGTGTCGAGCAAGGTCTGGTAACCGAGGATGACGTGGGTGTCGTCCAGCCAGATGTGCACGCGCGCGAACGGCTCGGTGGCCGTCTGACCCGGGTACGGGGTCGGCGTGATCACTGTGTAGTTGGTCAGCACACCCGTCTGCGGCAGGTCGATCTCGTGCTCGGCCTTGAGCTCGATCGAGTCGATCGGGCAGAAGCCGCGGCCGTTGGTGTAGACGCGGTCGCACACCGGGCACTTCAGGCCGAGGAACCGGCCCTCCTCGGCTGCCGCCTCGGCACGCTGCACGTTGGTGGTGATCGGCAGCGTGTACTTGATCTCGGCGTCGTACTCCATCATCGTGACGGGCTCCTCGGGAGCACCGCCCTCGACGGTCTCGGGGGTCTCACCCGGCACGAAGGACACGATGTCGGTGATGTGGCCGATGCGCTCGGCCCTCCACTTGGGAGCGACCCGCATACCGGTCGACATGGCGTCGGCCGATCCGGCGTCGACCGCGTGCAGGAGCGCGGTGTCGGCGCCGTCGAGCTTGATCAGCGCGAAGGCGAACGGCTGGCTCAGCGGGTGCTGCGACGTGGGCTTCGCGACCCAGGTCCAGTTCACCACCGTGCCGGCCGGGCCGACGTCGACGAAGTCCGGAGCCAGCGCGGCGCCCGTCTGCGGGTCCCACTCGAGCGGCGGGACCATGACCTCGCCACCGTTGCGGATGCCGATGATCTTCTGTTCTGCGAGACCGTTCATGAAGGCCCCGATAACGGGGCCGAGTGACCGCCGATACGGGAACTTGACGGTCATCTCAGTTGTTTGCGCCAAAGTCGTCTCCCTAGAGCGTTGCGCGTCCGCAGGCGAACGTACAACCCGCCTTTCCGGGCCTCTGCAGGTGGGGGCGCCGTGCGGTGTCTCGGGCGGACATTCCGGGCACGCGCGCCCGGCATTCCGGGGAGCATCCGCATGCAACACGCCTCACATGACACGATCGCGCCCGTGAACTCACCGCTGACCGGCATCCGCGTCGTCGACGTCACCCAGGACCGTGGAGAACTGTGCGGGCGCCTGCTCGCCGACCTCGGCGCCGAGGTCATCCGGGTGGAGCCGCCGGGCGGGTCGCCCGCGCGCACCCTCGCCCCGCTGCACGACGGGGTCAGCCTGTCCTTCGCGATGCGCAACGCCGGTAAGAAGAGCGTCGTCCTGGACCTGGACGACCCCGCCGACCGCGGCCGCTACGACGAGCTGCTGGCCCGCAGCGATGTCCTTCTGACGTCGGCGGAGCCGGGGACCGGGCAGGACGCGTACGCCATCGCGAAGGCGCACCCCCACCTGATCGTCACGTCGATCACCTCCTATGGGCTGACCGGGCCCTGGGCCGGCCGGCTCGCGACCGACGGCGTGCTCACCTCGACCGGGTGCATCGCGTACAAGGCCGGCTCGCCGGACAAGAGCCCGCTGTTCCCCCCGGCGCAGTTCGCGGACGACGGCACCAGCGTGACCTTCGCCTACGCGACGCTCGCGGCGCTCTGGCAGCGCGACAGCGAGGACGGCGCGGGCGCCGGGCAGGTGCTCGACTGCTCGGTCAACGAGGCCATCGCCAACATGGGCGACTGGTCGGTGCCGAACCGGTTCATCAGCCTCGCGGCCGGCATGACCGCCCCCGACGTGCGCTCGGGCGCCGGCGTCGTCTGGCCGTCGATCCCCTGCGCCGACGGCTACGTGCGGGTCGTCATCCTCGCGCCCCGGCAGTGGCGGGCGATGCGGGCGTGGCTCGGTGAGCCGGAATACCTGCAGGACCCGGAGCTCGACGGGCTCCCGGGCCGGCTGGGCATCTCCGAGGCCGTCATCAACCCGCTGATCGCCGAGCTCTTCGCCGACCGCACGATGGACGACATCGCCGCCGAGGCACAGCAGCGCGGCATCGTCTGCACGCCGCTCGCCCGGGCCGCCGACGTACTGGCCAACGAGCACTTCAAGGCCCGCGGCTCGCTGATCGAGGTGGAGCTCGGCGAGGGCGAGCACGGCCCCGTACGCGGGCCCATCCCGTCGGGCTTCTTCGAGCTGGACGGCGACCGCGCCGGCCCGGCCGAGGGCCCGCACGCGGTCGGCGCCGACACCGACGCCGTCTTCGCGGCGCTGGGTGACCCGCGCCCCGCTCCGACCGGCGACCCGGCCCCCCGGCTGCCGCTCACCGGCCTGCGCTTCGCCGACTTCGGCATCGGGGGCGTCGGCGTCGAGGTCGGCCGCATGCTCGCGGAGTACGGCGCCGACGTGCTCAAGGTCGAGAGCCGCAGCTACCCCGACTTCATCCGGGTGCAGACCGGTGGCGAGATGTCGCCGTCGTTCGCGTCGTCCAGCCGCTCGAAGCGGGCCTTCGCCGCCAACGCCAAGCTGCCCGACGGCAACCGGGTGATCAAGGAGCTGCTCGCCCACTGCGACGGCCTGGTGGAGAACAACTCGACGGGCGTCATGGACCAGCTCGGCCTCGGCTACAAGACGCTGCACGAGGTCAACCCCGGCATCGTCATGATCTCGAGCCAGCTGATGGGCTCGCGCGGCCCGTGGGCCGACTTCCGCGGCTACGGCCCCAGCACCCGCGCGGCCGGCGGCATCGAGATGCTGTGGAACTACGGCGACCAGGACGAGCCCGCCGGGGGCATGTCGATCTTCCCCGACCACCTCGTGGGACGCATCGGCGCGCTCGGCATGCTCGCCGGTCTGCTCGGCCGGCGCAGCGGCGCCAACGGTGCGCCGGGCTCGGGGGTGCACGTCGAGATCGCCCAGGTGGAGGCGACCCTCGCCATCGTCGGTGACCTGCTCACGAAGGAGGCCCTGGAGCCCGGCTCCGTCAAGGCGACCGGCAACCGGCGCGACCGTGGCACCCCGTGGGGCGCCTTCAAGTGCGCCGACACCGAGACCAGCACGGAGGAATGGGTCGCCGTCACCTGCCGCGACGACGCGGAGTGGGCTGCGCTCGTGTCGGTGATGGGCTCACCGGAGTGGGCGACCGACCCCGCACTGGCGACGGCGCAGGGCCGCGCCGAGCGGGTCGACGCGGTCGAGGCCGGGCTGTCGGCGTGGACGGCGCAGCACGACCGGGCCGAGGTCGCCGACCGGCTGCAGGCGGCGGGCGTACCCGCGGGTGAGCTGCTGACCGCCATGGAGTCGATCGCGAACGAGCACTACCTCTCCCGCGGCTTCCGGGTCGACGTCGACCAGCCCGGCGTCGTCGGCGACAAGATCGTCTTCGACGGCCCCGGCTTCCAGGGCTCGCGGATGCCGTTCCCGGTCATCACCCGGGCGCCGTGGGTGGGTGAGCACACCCGCGACGTGTGCCGTGACCTGCTCGGCATGGAGTCCGACGAGGTGGAGCGGCTCATCTCCGCGGGCGCGCTCGAGGTCACCCCGCCCGCCGTCTGAGCCGACTGTCGAGAATCCGGGCTGTCGAGAATCGGGGCTGTCGAGAATCCGTTGTCGGCGCCGTCCTTGTATCGACGGCGCCGACCGGCGCCCCTGACCAAGGAGCACGACATGCCCCGCTACCTGCTGCTGAAGCACTACGCCGGCTCCGGCGCCCCGATGCCCGAGTGGACCGCCGAGGAGTTCCGCGCCCACATCGCCTTCCAGCACGCCCTGGTCGCCGAGCTCACCGCCACGGGCGAGCTGGTCGACGCGCAGGGCCTCGCCGCGCCGGAGGCCGCGAAGCTGGTCACCTACGGCGGGCCGGATGCCGACCCGGTCGTCACCGACGGGCCGTTCCCGGAGACGAAGGAATTCGTCGCCGGGTGGCTGGTCGTCGACACCGACACCGAGGAGCGGGCGTACGCGATCGCCGCGAAGGAGTCGTCGGCGCCCGGCCCCAAGGGCGAGCCGATCTACGAGCAGATCGAGCTGCGCGAGATCCTGGGCGCCCCGTCCGTCGACTGACCGGGTCTCAGCCCTGGCAGGCCAACGAGATGCCGACCGCGGTGGCGCTCAACGCCGAGGGATCCAGCTTGTCGCCGGTCCGGCCGGCCCGCAGCTGATCCTGGACCAGACCGAGGGCGCGGGAGACATCCGCCGTCGCGCGGCGGTCGTACGCGGTGCCGGCGGTGGTCACGAGGCGGGCGCGGGCGGCGGTCACGGTGTTGGTCGTCGTGGGGCGGTTCGTCGCGGTGGACCCGGCCACAGCGGCCTGCACCGTGGTGATGACCGCGTTCGTCTGCACGCAGGTGACCGTCGTCGGCTTGGCGTCGGCGCGCTTCGCCTTGTCCCGGTCGTCGGCGCTCTTGTTGATCACGATGCCGGCCACCAGCCCGCCCACCAGCACGATGACGCCGGCTCCGGTGAGCAGCCCGAAGGCTGAGCGTTGACGCGTCGGCCGCGGCGTTGGGGAGTCCACCTCGTCATCGTGCGGCCTGCGAAGCGGCACGGGATCGGCCGTCCGGCGTAACTCGCTCGCGGGGACGGCGCCGGCCCAGGTTGCTCCGGGCGGCGCTACGAGGCACGCCCCGCCGTCCCTAACGTGAGTGGAGTCGAGCGATGCGCCCGGGCTGCCGTGCAGCGGCCCGGGCGTACGGCTTGAGATCCCCATCCAGGTGCGTGGAGGTACGACGGTGAAGCTCGATCTCGGCGCGGTCCGCAATGTGCTCGCCCATGTCGAGCAACTGCTCGAGGCGCACGACGGGACGCAGGTGCCGGGTGCCCAGATCGGTGCCGCCGTACGCAGCACCGGCCGGGTGAGCGCCCTGCAGAGCGATCTGCTCGCAGCCCAGGAATTCCTGCGCCTGGCCGACGCCGAGCTCGCCACGATCTGCCTGATCAGCGAGGGCCGGGCCGACCCGCGCCGGGCGCCGGCCCGGCGCTGGCACCACCCGACCGTGCAGGCGGTGGACACCAACCGCCGGGCGGGCACCGCACCGGCGCGGCCGGCCGGGGCCGTGATCCGGGTCCCCGACCAGCCGGTCGTGCGGCACTAGAGGTAGGGGTAGAACCGCAGCGTCTTGGTCACCGAGTACTTCAGCGTGGCCTTGCAGTCCTGCCCGGTCGTCTCGTCGAGCGTGCGGTTGTAGGTGTACGAGTTGACGAGCGCGAGCTGACCCGACGGGGCGGGCGCAACGGCACCGAGGCTGAAGGGGTCGTCCTCGAACCAGTCGACCGACGGCAGCTTCAGCCCGGCCAGCTGGCCGACCTCGGTGTACGTACGCGCGAAGCCGTTGACCGTGACGCGGTCGCCGGCGTCGAGGCTGTAGGACGCCGACCCGGTCACGCCCTTCGGGTCGCTCCAGACCACGACCGGCTCGCTGTCGCCGACCCAGTCGCAGTCCTGGTTCAGCGTGAAGTTCAGCGGGCTCACCCGGATGTCGTACAGCGGCTGGACGAGCGGGTTCCAGAAGACGTCGTACTGGTTGGTGCGGGTGGCCGACACCTGCTCGGTCAGGTGCACCCGGATCGGCTTGTACAGCGCCTGGCCGTTGCCGGCCGGGAAGCTCTGCAGGAAGCGGTTGCCGGAGCTGCGGACGTAGCTCTGCGGCTGGCCGGGGGCGTTGTCGTACCAGATGCTGACCGTGACCGGCTTCGTGACGTTCAGGCCGGCGGGCAGGGCGACGAGCGTGTTGACGCTCTTGGTCCGCAGCGTGAGGGCGTTCGCGACCGCGTCCAGATTGGCCGACGGCGTGATGTACCGCTGGATCGGCAGGCCATTGACCGGCCCGATCGGCACCTTGACGATGCCGGTCTTCGTGACACCGGTCTTCGTGACACCGGTCTTCGTGACACCGGTTTTCGTGACACCGGCTGAGGCGGCGCCCAGTCCGATCGTGGAGACGGCGACCGCGGTGCCGATGACGACGGCTGCTGCCTTGCGGGTGAGGTGCTTCATGGCGAGCTCCCTGCTGTTCGGCGACTGGCGCCGGTCGGCGCACACCACTGAGATGCGGCCGGTGCGCTCAGGGGTTCGCCGGTGTCAGCCGCCCGACTGCCCGCCGCCCGGTTCCAGCGCCTCGCGCAACAGGTCCTTCGCCTTGGACAGCCGCGAGCGCACCGTGCCGATCGGGATCCGCAGCCGCTCGGCGATGGCCTCGTAGTCCAGGTCGTCGTAGATCTGCAGCTTGAGCGTCTCGCGGTACGGCGCCGGCAGGCGGTCGATCACGTCGGCGATGCTCATCCGGTTGACCACGATCGACGTGAACCGGCCGACCGCCTCGGGCCGCGGCTCGGCGGTCGGTTCCGGCACCCTGCGGCGCAGGGTCATCAGCGCCTCGTTGCGGGCGACGGAGTACAGCCAGGTCCGGAAGCGGGACAGCCCGCCGTAGGAGCCGATGTGGTGCTCCACCGCGATCAGCGTCTGCTGGGCGACGTCCTCGGCGAGCGCCTGGTCGGCGACCCGCGACCGGATCGCCGGCTCGGCCAGCCGGAGGCGGTGGACGAGCTCCAGCAGCAGCTCCAGGGCGGCGCCCCCGGTGGCGGCGGCCCGCACCGCGACGGCGTCGAGCAGGTCGTCGAAGGCGTCCTTGTCGACGGCTCGGGTGGCGATCGCGTACGCGAGCAGGCGCGCCCGTTCCGCATAGTCGGTGAGCGCCGCGTCGATCTGCTGCTCGCGCTCGCCGCCGGTCATGATCGGCAACGTAGCGGCCGTCCGGGCCGTAGGCGAGCCCCCGGGCGCGCTGTGCGAAGGTGAGCCGATGAGCACCGAACTCGCTGACACCGAACTCGCCGACTCCGTGGAGCGCTTCGAGATCCGGCGCGAGATCGCCGCCCCGCCGTCCGCCGTCTTCGCCGTGCTGGCCGACCCGTCCGGTCACGTGACCATCGACAGCTCCGGCATGCTGCAGTCGGCCGAGGGCGAGCGCGTCACCGCGGTGGGTGACGAGTTCGTCGTCCACATGGACCGGGAGTCGCTGAACGACTACCCGATGGGCAAGTACGACGTCACCGTGATCATCACGAAGTTCGAGCCGGACGCCCTCATCGAGTGGACGATCTCCGGTCAGATTCAGCCGCCGCTGCGCCACCTGTACGGCTACACGCTGCAGCCGAGCGACATCGGCACGCTGGTCACGACGTACTACGACTGGAGCGAGATCGACGAGGCCTACCGCGGCGCCGGGATCTTCCCGGTGATCCCGGAGGCGGCGCTGCGGGCGACGCTCGGCATCCTCGCGCGCACCGTCGAGAAGGCCTGAGGAGACACCCGTGCTCGATCTGCTCATCACCAACGCGCGCATCGTCGACGGCTCGGGCGCCCCGGCATACCTCGGTGACCTCGGGGTGAAGGACGGGCGCCTCGTCGATCCGGGCTCGGAGCCCGCCGCCGAGACCATCGACGCGACCGGCCTGGTCGCCTGCCCCGGTTTCGTCGACCCGCACACGCATTACGACGCCCAGCTCTTCTGGGACCCGACCGCGTCGCCGTCCAACGTGCACGGCGTCACCACCGTCATCGGTGGCAACTGCAGCTTGAGCCTGGCGCCGCTGACGCCCGACAACGCCGACTACATACGCCGGCTGCTGGCCAAGGTCGAGGGCATGCCGCTCGCGGCGCTCGAGGACGGCGTGCCGTGGACCTGGAGCAGCTTCGGCGAATACCTCGACGCGCTCGACGGCCGACTCGGGGTGAACGCGGGCTTCCTGCAGGGTCACTCGGCGCTGCGCCGGCACGTGATGGGCCCGGAGGCCAACAAGCGCGACGCGACGGAGGCGGAGCTCGACGAGCTGCGCGCCGAGCTGGCCCGCTCGCTGCAGGGCGGCGCGCTCGGCCTGTCGATGGACGTCTCGGACCTGCACAGCGACGGCAACGGCGAGCGGGTGCCGGCTCGCGCCGCGCCGGTGGCCGAGCTGCTCGAGCTCTGCCGGGTGGTCGGCGAGCACGAGGGCACCACGCTGGAGGGCATCTTCACCGGCGGTGACAACGGCTTCGGTGACGAGGAGGCCGACCTGCTGGCCCAGGTCTCCCGGGTCGCCGACCGGCCGCTGAACTGGAACCTGCTGGTCGTCGACGCGAAAGACCCGGACCGACGCTGGCGTCAGCTGAACGCCTCCCGACGGGCGCGCGAGGTCGGCGGCCGGGTGGTCGCGCTGACCATGCCGACGATCGTCCCGATGAACATGAGCTTCCGCAATTACTGCGCGCTGAACCTGATGCCCGGCTGGTCGGACGTGCTCAGCCTGCCGGTGCCCGAGCGGATGACGAAGCTGCGCGACCCGGAGACCCAGGGCTGGATGGTGGCCCGGGCCAACAGCGACGAGGCCGGCATGTTCCGCCGGCTCGCCGACTTCGGCGGCTACCGCATCGGCGACACGTACAGCACCGAGAACGCCGGGCTCTCCGGCCGGATCGTGCGCGACATCGCCGCCGAGCGCGGCAGCGATGACCCGTTCGCCACGCTGATCGACATCGTCTGCGCCGACGAGCTGCGGACGGTGCTGTGGCCGTCCGCACCGGATGACGACGAGGCGCACTGGACGCTGCGCTCGGAGATCTGGGACGACCCCGACGTCATGCTGGGCGGCAGCGACGCGGGCGCCCACCTCGACCGCATGTGCGGCGCCGGCTACCCGACCGAGTTCCTCGCCGATTGCGTACGCGGGCGGCACCTGCTGTCGCTCGAGGACGCCGTGCAGGCGATGTCCGACGCCCCCGCCCGGCTGCTCGGCCTCGACGGCCGCGGCCGCCTCGAGACCGGCGCGTGGGCCGACGTCGTGCTGTTCGACCCCGAGACGGTGGGATCCGCGGCGGCCGAGCTCGTCACCGACCTGCCCGGCGGTGCGCCGCGGCTCGTCGTGGGGTCAACGGGTGTCGTACGGGTGCTGGTCAACGGGGTGGCGACCGTCATCGACGGCAAGCCGACGGGGGCGCTGCCCGGCACCGCGCTGCGCTCCGGACGGGACACGTCGACGGTGACGGCCGCGTGAGGGCGGCAGGCGCTCAGTAGTACGTCTCGACGTTGTCACGGGCCGGGTGCCGCTCCCCCGCGGGGCCCTTCGCGAATTCTGCGAGCATCCGGCCGGTGACGGCGGTCGTCACCTTGGCGTTGTCGGTGCCGTACGCGCCGGACAGCGAGTTGATCCACCAGTTGGTGCCGGTGGAGAAGATGCCGGCGCCGCTCGGGGTCGTGTAGTACGCCATGTCGGAGTAGCTGGCGGTGCCGTTGCAGATCAGCGGTGAGTGGGCCAGCACCTCGATGGGGCGGGGGGTCGGCACCGCCGGGTTGACCCGGTCGTACTCGCCGCCGACGAGCCCGGGCAGCAGCTGTCCCTCGGCCACCTTCGCGGTGGCGAAGAGCCAGTGCTCGGGATTGGTGATCCTGATGTCGGCCTTGACCGGGTTGGACTCGTAGTACACGCCGGTCAGGACGCTCTCCGGCCGCGGGTTCGGGGCGTAGCGCCACTGGCCGGTGGCCTCGTCGGGGTTCGTCCGCAGGAACGGGTCCTCCTCCGGCACCTTGTAGCAGGTCATCAGCCGCTCGCCGCCCACCGGCGTCCCGTCCAGCCGGATGTGCCGGTAGATCGCGTTGGCGCCGAGGAACGCGAGGTTGGTCCCGGCGTCACGGGCCCGGGTGAGCGTCGCCCGCATGGCGGTCGAGTAGTACTCGTCGTGTCCCGGGCTGATCAGCGCGAGGGCACCGTCCAGCGCCTTCGGGTCGGTGTGCAGGTCGACGTCACTGATGTAGTCGAGCGGCAGCCCCATCCGCTCGGCCAGTGCCAGCACGGGCAGCAGGTTCTCCTGGAACTCGCTGGCGCCCTGGTTGTTGACGCCGCCGTACGGCCGGTCGAAGGAGACCGCGCGGGCCCGGTCGGCGAAGCGCCCGTCGGGGCCGAAGTAGAGGCTGTAGCCGCCGAAGGGGTTGTACGCCTGCCAGGTGGTGTCGCCGTTGACGAGCACGACCTTGCCCTTGGGGCTCTCGGACCGGACGGCCAGCGGCACGTAGCGCTGGCCGCCGGTCGAGGCGTCGAGCCGGAAGATGTAGAAGCCGGGCAGCCAGCCGCCGGTGTCGATGGTCAGCGTCGCCGGCCAGTCGGTGACGACGGTGCTCGTCGGGGCGGTGATAGTCGGTGCGGCCCCGAGGTGGCCCTCGAGCACGCCCGACCGCCAGATCTGCCGGCCCTCGCAGGCCTGGTAGTAGCCGCAGCGGATGGCGGTGACGCGATAGCTCGGCGCCGTGGTGGAGACGTGCAGGCCGACGCGCTCACCGGGGCGGACGCTGGTGCGGTCGGCCCAGCCCTGGATCTCGTCGGGGGCGCCGAGCCGGTCGAGCCGCCACCGCGGGTCGCCCTTGCGGGCGTTCTCCCGCACGGTGACCGCGCCGGCGCTCGGCACGCGGCCGCCGCCGGACTTCGGCGGGGTCGCCGGCGGGACGCTGGTGGGCGGCGGGGTGTCCGGCGTACCGGAGGTGCCACAGGCTGCGAGCGCGCCCATCGCCGCCACCGCGCCGGCCTGCAGCACGCGTCGCCGACTGACCGTCACGCTCGTCCCCCCACCTCGCTGACCACGCCGAGAGGCGTATCGGCTCCGGGGAGAGTAGTTGAACCATGATCGCGGCTCGCGACACGACGCGCGGCAGGCCCCGGCGTGCGCCGCGGTGCACCGGCCTCGGTCTGAGAACATGCGATAAAGGACGGGCCGCACGCCGGCAGCCGTACTCGCCCCGATGAGCGACCGAGGAGACCCTTGCCCGACCAGCAGTCCCCGGGCTTCGTCGAGCCTCCTCGAATCCCGGTGGACGAGGCCGACCTCCCGACGCCGCCTCCCGTCAGCACCCCGCCGCTCTCGGACACCGACCACGACGCCGTCGAGGGCGTCACGTGGGCGGTGCGCGTCGCGGCCGCCTGGAGCTGGCGCGCCCTCGTCGTCGGCGCGGCCGTCTACGTGCTCTTCATCATCATCGGCCGGGTCGGGCTGGTCGCCTTCTGCTTCATCATCGCCCTGTTCCTCACGGCGATGCTGCACCCGCTCGAGGTGCGATTCCGCCGGGTCCGGGGGCCGAAATCGCTGTCGGCACTGCTGGCGCTGCTCGTCGGCATCCTGGTCATCGCCGGGCTCGGCACCTTCGTCGTCTGGCAGATCTCCTCGCACGACCAGCAGCTCGCCGATCAGGCGACCAAGGTGGTCAACAACGTCAAGGACTGGTTGCGAACCGGTCCGCTGAAGATCAAGTCCGAGGACCTGGACAAGGCCTCGGACAGCATCATCAACACCATCAAGAACAACGGCAGCGACGTCATCGCCGGGGCGATCGACACCGTCAGGGTGGTGGCGGAAGGGCTCGCCGGGTTGCTGACGGTCCTGCTCACCACCTTCTACCTGCTGCGCGACGGCGAGATCGTCTGGTCGTGGGTGGTGCGGCTCTTCCCGAAGCGGGCGCACACCCGGCTCGACTTCGCCGGCCGCGCCGGCTGGGGCACCTTCGGCGGCTACATGCGCGGGCAGTTCCTGATCGCCCTGTTCCACGGTGTCACCTCGAGCGCCCTCCTCCTGATCATGGGCGTCCCGCTGGCCGCCGCCCTCGGCGTGCTGATCTTCGTCGGATCGTTCATCCCGCTGCTCGGCCTGACCGTGACCGGCGCCCTCGCGGTGGCCATCACGATCCTCGAGCACGGGCTCACGTCCGGCATCGTCGTCGCGGCGGCGATCATCATCCTGGTGCAGGTCGAGAGCCACGTCCTGCAGCCGTACATCATGAGCCGCAGCGTCCACGTCCACCCGCTGGCCGTCGTGCTCGCGGTCATCGCAGGCACGGAGCTGAAGGGCATCCCCGGCGCACTGATCGCGGTGCCGCTGGTCGCCTTCGTCAACACCAGCATCCGCGCCATGTCGGCGGGTCCCTCCGCCGGCTCCGACGTCCGTGAGGCGTCCGTCGACTCGCCGGTCAGCCTCGCGAAGCCCGGCGACGTGGAGACGGCCGAGCACTCGCACTGACCTGCATCCGCGATGTTCCGGCGGGCACCGCGACCCGGCTGGCGTACGCGCCGGGCGTGGTGCCGACGGTGTCGCGGAACTCGTTGGTGAAGTGCGCCTGGTCGTACCAGCCGTGCTCGGCGGACACGGTCGCGAGGCTGGCGTCCGGGTCGCGCTCGAGGGCGAAGGCGGCCTGGATCAGGCGGTAGCGCTGCAGCACCCACTTCGGGGAGACACCCACCTGCTCGCGGAAGCGGCGCTGCAGCGTGCGCTGCGACCAGCCGGACAGCTCCGGCAGATCCGTGACGCGCAGGGTCGGCTCGGCCGCCATCGTGTCGATGAGCCGGCAGAGCCGTACGTATGCCGGGTCGGGCGGCGGCGCCAGCACCGCGAGGCCGTCCCGCAGCGTCTCGAGGCAACCCTGCAGGTCGTCCTGGCCCTGCGCACGGCGGCCGACCGCGCCCAACGGACCGTCGGCGACGACGACGCGGTCGGTGAGGGCCGCCGCGTCACCCCCGGCGAACGCGCTCCAGCCGCCCGGCCGGAAGCGCACGCCTGCCACCCAGCCGGTCCCACTCAGCTCGATGGTGAAGTCGCGGGTCGGCACGCCGTGCAGCAGCACCGCGGGCAGCCGGTGCCCGTGCCGGACGCGCTCCGGCCGGCCGTCCTCGACCGTCAGGTGCAGGGACGGGAACGGCAGCACCTGGCTCGGCACGGGCGGCAGGCCCGTCAGGTCCCAGGCCACCCACCACAGGTGGTCGACGTACGGCACGAGCCGCTCCCCCGACGGCATGCGGCCGAAGGCGAAGGCGTCGGCGCTGCCGGCCCGGTGCACGATCCCGGGCTGCGGCGACCCGCCGGGCTCGGCACCCGGCGCATTCCTCCAAGCGTCCACCGGGTCAGCCTAGGGACGCTGGGGTCATGACCGACAGCACGCTCAGCTCCCCGACCGCCCCCGACCCCGCGCAGCCGGCCGCCGTCTCACCGCTGCCGGCCGGCTACACGACCCTGACGCCGTTCCTGGTGATCGACGGCGCCCGGGCCGCCATCGACTTCTACGTCTCGGTCTTCTTCGCCACCGTGGTCAGCGTCATGGACCTGCCCGGCGGCGGGGTGGCGCACGCCGAGCTGGACTTCGGCGGCGAGCTCGGTGCCGGGCGCCTGCAGCTCAGCGACCCCAATCCGACCTACGGACTCGTCGCGCCGGCAACGGACGGCGACAGCGTGACGCATTCCATGGCGATCTACGTGCCGGACGTCGACGCGGTGGTGGCCCGGGCACAGGCCGCCGGAGCGACCCTCCGCGAGCCCGTCACCACCTTCGTGACCGGCGACCGGTTCGGGAGCGTGCTCGACCCGTTCGGGCAGCGCTGGTCGGTCATGACGCGGGTCGAGGACGTCAGTCCCGAGGAGGCCGAGCGTCGGCTCGCGGAGTGGGGCTCGGACAACTTGTGAGCGCGGAGAAAGGCCTCCGCGGCCGTATCGAAATGCGGAACGAAAAGGGACAACCTGCCCGACTCCGGAAGTCTGATTCCGCACGTCGGTTTGGCCCTTGCACGGCCGGGGCACCTGCGGGTCGAATAGTTCCCGTCATCGCAGTAATGGAGGAATGGATGTCGCGAGTGCGCAAAGGTGCCGCATTGGCCACCGGTGGAGTCGTCATGGCCGGTGTTCTCTCAGCGTGCGGTAGCCCTGTCACCGCCAATCGGGATTTCCCGGTTGTGAACATTTCGGTTACCTCGACCATCAAGGTCGGCACCAAGACGGCGGTCAAGGAGGTGCTCAACGAGGGCGTCGTCCTCGACGCCCAGGGCAAGCAGATCGCCGGCACCTTCTTCAGCGAGACCTGCAGCCAGACCGCGACCACCGGCCCCGAGCAGTGGCGTTGCCTGACCTACCTGGCGCCCGGCGGCTCCAAGCTCTATGTCGCGGGCGGCCTGACCGCCGACCCGTTCGGCACCCAGCGCATGCTCGACAAGGCCACCTCGACCGGGAAGATGATCATCACGAAGGTGCGCGAGACGCCGATTCCGTCGAATGCCCGCAACGTGCCCAAGGGTGCCAAGGCGTACATTCTCAAGGTTTCCCTCCGGCAGAGCTGATCGTCATCACATCGCATTGACACTTGCGCGCTGAAATAACCGGGGCGGTGGCCGAGATCGGCCGCCGCCCCGGTCGGCGTTCCCCGGGCTGCGCCGTCGTGATAGATCAGGGCCGTGACCGAACAGGCCCGCACCGCAGAGGCCGGCTCCGACGGACCGATCCTCTCGGTACGCGCGCAGGCCGTACGTACCGTCGCCCCCGACAGCGTCTCGCTCTCCGGGGCCGTCGAGGTGACCGCCGCTTCGAAGGCCGAGGCGATCGCCGAGGTCGGGCGCCTGCAGCGCGAGATCGTGAGCGCGCTCGAGACGCTGGGCGGAGCGCCGTTGCGCGCCGGTGACGACCACATGCCGCTGGGCTGGCTGACCCGCCGGGTGTCGACGCACCCGGAACACGCCTTCGACCCGGCGACGCAGCAGCACGGGCCCACCGGCCGGGTCATCGCTAACGTCGTCGTGGAGATCCAGGTCCGGGACTTCGACCTGCTCGAGGCCGTCGACGCCCTGCTGGCTGATGTCGAGGAGTACTCCTCTCACCATGCCCAGTGGAGGGTCGACGCCGACAACCCGGCGTGGGCAGGCGTCCGGGCGGATGCCATCCACGACGCACTGCGCCAGGCGGACGACTACGCCTCCGCGCTGGACTGCACGGTCTCGCGGGTGGAGCAGGTCGCCGATGCCGGCCTGCTGTCGGACAGTCCCCGCGGCACCGCCTACAAGCAGATGGGGGGAGCCCGAGCCGCGTCCGCTCCCGGCATGGGCGGGCCGCCGTCGCTGGATCCCGAGCCGCAGCAGGTCTCGGCCATGATCGACGTCCGGTGCGCCACCCGGATGCTGCCGGCATGACCGGTCCGGACGCGCCGCCGGTCCGCGTGCTGGTGATCATGGGCGTCTCGGGGTGCGGCAAGACCACCACCGGGCGCACTCTCGCCGACCTGTTGCACGCCGACTTCGTCGACGGCGACGACCTGCACCCGCCGGCCAACCGCGCGAAGATGGCTGCCGGCCATCCGCTCACCGACGCCGACCGGGCGCCGTGGCTCACCGCGGTCGGCGCCTGGATCGACGCGCGCATCGCCGCGGACGAGCTCGGGGTCATCCCGTGCTCGGCGCTCAAGCGGCGCTACCGCGACGCGCTCCGGCGCCCCGAGGTGGCCTTCGTGTACCTGCACGGCACGTACGACCAGATCGCCCAGCGGCTGCGCGAGCGCTCCGGCCACTTCATGCCGCCCGCCCTGCTCGACTCCCAGTTCGCCGACCTGGAGCCGCCGCGGGCCGACGAGCGCGCCCTCTGGGTCGACATCACGCCGCCGGCGTCCGAGCAGGCGGCGACCATCGCCTCGGCATTGCACCTGAGCCCGTTGCATCGAAGCCAGGAGGAGCCGTCATGACCCTGACCGCGGACGCTCTCGCGACCACCGGCCGCTACCCGTTCCCGCCGTACCCGGACGGCTGGTTCCTGCTCTGCACGTCCGCCGAGCTCGATCCCGGCCAGGTGCGCCCACTTCGGTACTTCGGCACCGACCTCGTGCTCTTCCGCGACGCGAGCGGGACGGCCGTACTGGTCGACGCGTACTGCCCGCACATGGGCGCCCACCTTGGCTACGGGGGCGTCGTGGACGGTGACGGCCTGCGCTGCCCGTTCCACAACTGGCGCTTCGGCAGCGACGGCCGCTGCACCGAGGCGCCGTACAGCCCGCGCACCAAGCCGCCGGACGTCACGCTGCGCCGCTGGCAGGTGGCCGAGGTCGACGGCCTCGTCCTGGTGTGCCACGACGGGTCGGGCCGGGGCCTGCCCTGGCAGCTCCCCCGCCGTCCCGAGTTCGGCACCGACGGCTGGGTCGGCTACGCGAGCACCCGCTGGACCGTACGGATGCATACCCAGGAGGTCGCCGAGAACGTTCCCGACACCAGCCACTTCTCCTACGTGCACTCGGTGCCGACCCTTCCGGTGGCCGAGGTCGAAATCGACCGTGACGTGTGGCGTCAGGCGACGGTGGGCCGTACCCCGTACGGCGTGGAGACGTGGGGCACCCAGCAGGAGCTCTTCGGCCTCGGCCTGATCTGGCTGTGCAACCGCGGCCCCGCCAAGCTGCGGTTCCTCACCGCGGTCACCCCGGTCGACGCGGAGTACGTCGAGCTGCGGCTGCTCTACCTGGCGAACGAGGGACCGGGCGCGACCGAGCTCTCGCCGCGCAGCCGGGCCGCCATCGACATGATCAGCGAGAACACCGGCCGCGACATCCCGATCTGGGAGCACAAGCGCTACGAGACGCGCCCCCACCTGGTGCCCGGTGACGGCCCGATCGGCCGGCTCCGGCACTGGGCACGCCAGTTCTACGCAGAGTGACTCAGAACGTGATGACCGTCTTGCCCAGCGCCTTGCGGTCGCGCAGGGTGCGTACGGCGTCGGCGGCCTGCTCGAACGGGAACGTCGCGCCGATGTGCGGGGCGATCCGGCCCTCCTCGAAGAGGGCGAAGAGGGCGCGGTTGGCCGCCGGGTCGACGATCGCCGACGCTCCGTACGCGACCCCGACCAGCGAGATCGACCGCAGGATGGTCTGGTTCAACGCCACCCGCGGGATGCCGCCACCGGCGAAGCCGACCACAAGGTAACGGCCGTTCCAGGCCAGGCAGCGTAAGAGGTCACGGACGTCGTCGCTGCCCTGCTGCGCACCGACGTTGTCGAACACGACGTCGACGCCGCGTCCCCCGGTCAGCTCCTTCACCCGGGCGGACAGCGCACGATCACCTTGCAACGCTGTGTGGTCGATGGTCTCGTCCGCTCCGAGCTGCCGGGCCAGCGCACACTTCTCGGCGCCGCCCGCGCTCGCGATCACCCGGGCGCCGAGCGCGACCGCGATGGAGATGGCTGCGGTGCCACATCCGCCGGCGGCCCCGGTGACCAGCACCGTCTCCCCCGCCTGCAGGTGGCCGCGCTGGATGAGCCCGTGCCCGGCCGTGCCGAAGGTGAGGTCGAAGGCGGCACCCTGCTCGTACGTCATCGCGTCCGGTATCCGGAAGACCTGGTGCACGCCCGGTCGCACGTCGACGACCTCGGCGAAGGCGCCGATGCCGGTGAGGGCGAGCACCCGGTCGCCCACGGCGAAGCCGGTGACGTCGGCCCCGACCGCGACCACGTCGCCCGCGCACTCGTTGCCGAGCACGAAGGGCAGCGGCGGCTTGATCTGGTACTCGCCGCGGGTCACCAGGACGTCGGGGAAGTTGACCGAGGCCTCGCGGACGGCGATCCGTACCCGGTCCGGCTCCAGCGGCCCCGGCTCCGGATGCGTGGAGGTGACGTCGAGACCGTCCTCGCCCGCCAGTCGCGTACAGACCACCGCCCGCATCAGCGCACCACTCCCTGCTCCTGCCACGCGGCGATCTCGGCGGCTGCCGCGCCGGTCTCGGCGAGCACCTCCGCCGTGTGCTGGGCGAGCTCCGGGGTGCCCCGGCGGGCGCCGTAGCCGACGCCGTCGAAGTCGACCGGGCCCGCCACCGCGTCGGTCCACCCGGGCTCCTGGGCGACCGGCACGCGGACGATGCCGCCGGCCTCGCGTACCTGCCGGTCGGCGAGTACGTCGTCGAGGGTGGCGACCGGCTCCCACCACACCCCGGCCTCCTCGAGGACGACCGCCCATTCGGCCAGGCTCCGCTCGGCGAAGGCGGCGTCGAGCAGGCCGACCAGCTCCGGGGCGTGCTGCCGGCGCAGCACCATCGACGCGAAGCGCTCGTCGACCAGCCATTCCGGACGGCCGAGGGCCAGTGCGATGCCCGGCCAGTGCCGGTCGGGTTGCAGGCCGAGCAGCCAGAGCCAGCGCGCATCAGCGGTGCGGTAGCAGATGAAGAGCGGGTTCGACGCGTGCGCGCGGTCGGCGCCGAGCGGCAACGACTGCCCGGTGCGGGCGAGCACGTTGACGTCCTGACCGCCGGCGTAGACGCCGTTGCGCAGCAGCGAGGTGCTGACGTGACCGCCGGCGCCTTCCGGGCCGCGGGCGTACAGCGCGGCGCAGATCCCGGCGACCATCGACATCGACGCCATGTGGTCGCCGACGGCGCCGCGGAGCAGGGTCGGTTCGCCGCCGTTCGGGGTGTGGATCGCGGCGAGGCCCGAGCGGGCCCACCAGCCGCCGACGTCATAGCTCGGCCGGTCGCTGTCGGGGCCCCGGTCGCCGTAGCCGTTCAGAGTGGCCACCACCAGGCGCGGGAAGCGGCCGGCGAGGGTGGCCGGGTCGAGGCCGAGGGTCGCCAGCGTCGAGGGGCGCAGGTTGCTGAGGAAGACGTCGGCCGTCTCCAGGAGGGCGTAGACGATGCCGCGTCCGGCGGGGCTCGCGACGTCGACCGCGACCGATCGCTTGCCGCGGTTCTCCAGCTCGAAGGCCGGGTTGACGCCGTGCTCGCCCCAGGTGACGACGTAGCGCATCGGGTCGCCCTCGAGCGGCTCGACCTTGATCACGTCGGCGCCCCAGTCGGCGAGCACCGCGCCCGCAGCCGGTCCCGCGACCCAGGCCCCGATCTCGACGACCCGCACCCCGGCCATCGGTCCAGCAGGTCCGTCGATCCGTCCGTGCTCCGCGTCCGTCGACACGCCCCACCTTCCGAGAACCGTCGGGCCGCCGGCCGCGGCCGGATAACGGCGTGATCGTAGCCAGCCGCCCCGATCGGTCGAGCACCTAGGCTCGCCGGGGTGAGGGGTTCGGTGGAAAGGCAGTACGACGTCGTCGTCGTCGGCGGCGGACCGGCCGGCCTGTCCACCGCCGCAGCAGCCGCCGACCGTGGGGCCCGTGTGCTGGTGCTCGAGAAGGCCCGCGAGATCGGCAGCCCGGTACGCACGTCCGGCGGCGCCTTCGTGCCGCTGATGCGCCGGCTCGGCATCCCGGACTTCCTGTGGCACCCGATCGACGTCATCGCCTTCGAGGGCGCCAACGAGTCGGTCGCCTACGACTACCCGGAGCCGTACGGCTGCGTGCTCGAGATCGGCGCGCTCTACCGCTGGCTCGCCGACCGGGCCCGCGACGCCGGCGCCGACGTGCACACCGGGGTCGGCGTCGACGCACCGCTGCGCAACGGCGAGCGGGTCATCGGGGTGCGCACCCGCGACGGACGGCGGATCGGTGCGCGGGTCGTCGTCGACGCCACCGGCAACTGGGCGCGGCTGGGCTTCGCGCTCGGATTGGTGCCGCCCGCCCGGGCCGCCGGCGGTCTGGAGGTCGTCGTCGACCTGCCGGAGCGGCTGCGCGGCACGGCGGCCTTCACGGTCGACCGGCCCGCCACGTACGGCTGGCTCTTCCCCGAGCGCTCCGGCCGGGCCCGGCTCGGCGTCGGCGTCATCCGGCCCGACGCCGAGGCCGTGCTCGCCGACGAGCTGCAGCACGTCGCCGATCTGCTGGCCAGGCGGCACGGCCTGCCGGGGTTCGACGTCCGCGACCCGGGGCTCGAGCAGCACGCCGGCGTCTACCCGGTACGCGTGCCGGGCTCCGTCCCGGCGGTGCGGCCCGGCCTGGTGCTGGTGGGTGACGCCGTCGGCTCCGGGAGCAACCTGCTCGGCGAGGGCATCCGCTACGCCATCGAGTCGGGCCGGCTCGCCGGCCGGGTGATCGGTGACGCGCTGCTCAGCCGGGATCCGGACCGGACGCTGCAGCGCTTCCCGAAACGCTGGGACCGGCGCTTCGGCCGCTCGCTGCGGCTCGCCGACGTCCTGAACCGCAAGATCAGCGCCTTCGGGCCGGACGAGTGGGATGCGGCCCTTCGGCTGGCCGCGCAATGGAGCCCGGAGACGATGGGGCTCGCGCTGGCCACCCGGCTCGGTCCGCGGCTGGTGGGGCGGCTGCTGCGCGAGACGTCGCCCGCGCAGGTGCGGCGTCTGCTCGAGGCCGCGCGGGTGAACGGCCGGCGAACAGACCATCCGGTGTCACGAACTGACACCGTCCCTCATATGGTGCCGCCATGACCGTGAGTTCGTGGGACGACTTCCCCGTCCACCAATCGTCCAACTGGATCGCCCACCCGGCGACGAGCGATCGCAACTTCTACGACCGCTATTACTTCAACGCCTTCGACACCGGCGGCGAGTGGATGGCGATCTTCGGCCTCGGTCAGTACCCGAACCTCGGCACCACCGACGCGTTCGTGACGGTCCGGCTCGGCGACCAGCAGCACGTCGTGCGCGCGTCGAAGCCCTTGGGCGACCGCGCCGACGTGCGCGTCGGGCCGATCCGCATCGAGGTCATAGAGCCGCTGAAGAAGCTGCGCGTCGTCTGCGAGCCGGGCGACCACGACATCGAGCTGGACATGACGTGGGAGGGCTTCGGCCCCGCGATCCCCGAGCCCAACCAGTTCATCCGCCAGGGCAACCGCATCACCTTCGACACGCAGCGCCTCGCGCAGATGGGGTCGTGGAGCGGGACCATCAGCGTCGGCGGCAAGCAGCTCAAGGTGAGCCCCGAGACGACGTGGGGCTCGCGTGACCGGTCGTGGGGCGTGCGCCCGGTCGGCGAGAAGGAGCCGGCCGGCATCACCAAGGACACGGTGCGCGCCGGCGGCATGTGGAGCTACTTCCCCATGCGCTTCGACGACCACTGCATCTACTACATCTGCTCCGAGGGTGCCGACGGCTCCCGCTCGCTGGAGCAGTCCGAGCGGGTGTGGCTGGACGGCCGCGTTGAGCAGCTCGGCCGCACCGAGCACCACCACGAGTTCCAGCCGGGTCTGCGGCTGCTGTCGGGCTCGGTCATCTCCTTCCCCGACGCCGGCATCGAGATCAAGTGCACGCCGCTGATCACGAACCTGCTCTGCGTCGGCACCGGCTACGGCCTCGAGGAGGACTGGCGCCACGGGATGTACCAGGGGCCGGAGACGCTGACCCAGGGCATCACGTACGACGTCGAGAAGATCCAGGTGCTCGGCTCGTACGGGGTCGTCGACCACGGCGGGCGCTTCGAGTACGACGGCAAGGTCGGTTACGGCCTGTACGAGCACGCGTTCAGCGGCGCCATGCCGAAATACGGTTTGGAGTAACGGTCGGCCTCGAGTAGCAGCTCAACCAGACGCAGGACGCGGCCGGTCGCCCCCACGGGTGGCCGGCCGTGTCGTCTTCCGGGGTGCGGTGCCGGTCAGCCGCTCACCGCTGAACAGCGAGCCGGCCTGCTTCACCCACCGCAGCGTCGGCACCGTCTCCACCGCCCGCACCCCGGTCATGGCCCCGATCCGCCCGGTGACGAAGCGGTAGACCTCCTCGCCGCTGCGGAAGAGGCCGATGGCCAGCAGGTTCGCGGTGCCTGTGACGGCCGCCGCGAAGACCACCTCGGGCATGTCGGCGACGGCCTCCCCGACCTCGGCGAGCCGGCCCGGGTCGACGGTCAGCCACATCTCCAGCTGGGTGGTGAAGCCGAGCGCCTCGACCATCACGTCGCAGTCGATGTAGACGACGTTGCCCGCCAGCAGCACCGCGAGCCGGCGCGCGGTGCGGCCCGGCGTCCAGCCGACCATCCGGGCGAGGTCGGCGACGGCGACGCGGCCGTCGCGGGCCAGGGCGTCAAGCAGCGGCTCGTCCTCCGGCTCCACCGCGACCTGGGCGGGTAGCGCCTCGACCGGGGCCAGCAGTGCCTGCGCCGAGACGTCGTCGACGAGTGGGCTCCGGACCGTCCAGTCGGCTCCGCCCGAGGCGGTGAAACGGTGCAGCACCGAGTGCACCGCCAGCCCCAGCACCTGGGCGTGCCGCGGCAGCCGCGACAGCAGCAGGTCGTCACGCTCGGCGGTGGAGCGCACCTGCAGCGACGCGCTGAGCGTGCCGTCGGCCGCGACCCGGATCCACGACACGTCGTCGCGGCCGGCCAGCGCCGAGGCGACGGCTGCCGTCGAGTCGGGCCGGGTCTGGATGCGCGCGACCCAGCTGAGCTGCCCGTACGCGGCCGGTCGCCGCACCCCGACGATCCGGACGACCCCGTCGGCGAGCAGCGCGCGGTAGCGCCGGGCCACGGTCTGCTCCGAGACCCCGAGCACCTCGGCCACCCGCCGGAAGGGCACCCGGCCGTCCAGCTGCAGGCAGTGGATGAGACCGACGTCCAGCGCATCCAGGGTGGAGGTTCCGTTCAGTGGGGTGGCCGGCATGGAGGAAAGCTACGCCCATGTCCCTCGCCGCCGCGTTCCTGTCCTACCCCGGGCGCACGATGAGTCCCGCTCACCCGTACTCCCGAGGATGGTTCGTCACATGCGCAAGTGGTTGCCGCTCATCGCGATCTGCACCGGCACCTTCATGCTGCTGATCGACGTCACGATCGTGAACGTCGCGCTGCCCGACATGGCGGGCAGCCTGCACACCTCGTTCAGCGCGCTGCAGTGGGTGATCGACGGCTACGCGCTCGCCCTCGCCGCGCTGCTGCTCGGGATCGGGTCCGTCGCCGACTTGGTCGGGCACCGCAAGTCCTACATCGCCGGCCTGCTGCTGTTCGCGGTCTCCTCCCTGGTGTGCGGCTTCGCCCCCAACGCCGGCCTGCTGATCACCGCCCGCCTGGTGCAGGGCGTCGGCGCAGCCGCCATGTTCGCCACCACGTCGGCCCTGCTGAACTCCTCCTACCAGGGTCGCGAGCGCGGCATGGCCTACGGCTGGTGGGGCGCCGTCGCCGGGGCTGCGGCCGCGGTCGGCCCGGTCATCGGCGGCGTGCTCGTCGAGGGGCTCTCCTGGCGGTGGATCTTCTTCGTCAACGTGCCGATCAGTGCGGCAGCCATCGTCATGACGCTGCGGGTGCTGCCCGACGATCACGGTGACCGGTCACGCCGCGTCGACCTGCCCGGCATCGCGACCTTCACGGCGGCGGCGGGAGCCCTCACCTACGCGCTCATCCGGGCCAACGAGCACGGCTGGGCCACCCCCGCGACGTACGGGCTGCTCGGCTTCGCCGCGGTGTCCCTCGCCGCGTTCATCGCGATCGAGGCGACCGTGCACCACCCGATGCTGGACCTGTCGCTGTTCCGCCGGCAGTCGTTCGTCGGCACCATGCTCAGCGCCCTGGTCATCAACTTCGCGGCGTTCTCGGCGCTGACCTACAGCTCGATCTGGCTGCAGTCCGTGGTCGGGCTCTCCCCCTTGCAGGCGGGTCTGTCGAGCCTGCCGCTCGCCGCGACGTCGTTCGTGGTGTCGGCGGCCGGCGGCAAGCTGGTGCACGACAAGCCGCGCCTCGCCATCGCCGGCGGCATGCTGCTCGTCGGCATCGGCAGCCTGCTGGTCGCGGTCATCGTGCGGCAGGGCTCGTCGTGGCCGGAGCTCATCCCCGGCTTCGTCGTCATCGGCTTCGGCGTGGGCCTGTCCATGCCGGTGCTCGTCTCGTCGGCCATGGCTGCGGTGCCCGTGCAGCGCGGCGGGATGGCGTCCGGTGCCGTCAACACCGCCCGTCAGCTCGGTTACGCCATCGGCATCGCCGTGCTCGGCAGCGTCTTCGCCGCCCGGGCGGCGAGCGACCTCGCCACCCTGCCCGAGAACGAGACGCTCGCCCACGCACTCGCCGGCGGGCAGACCCCGGCACTGCTCGCGCAGGCCGGCTCGGGTCGCGCGGCGCTGCAGGACTCCCTGCACCACGCGGCGATCGTCGGGATCGACGGCGCCTTCCTGGTTGCCGGCATCGCGGGGGTCGTGACGGCGGCCATCGTCGCCGTCCTGCTGCGCAGCCGTCCCCAGCAGCTCACCGAGCAGGCCCAGGACGCTCCGGAGCCTGCTCTGGCGCGGTAGCTGCTAGCTGTGCAGATCGGCGAACTTCACGACGGTCGCCTGCGGCGTCTCGATCGATCCCTCCGGCAGGAAGAAGCGCCAGAAGACGGTGCCGAGCGTCCGGCCCTCGGTGTCGATCCAGTTCGGCAGCCCCGGGTCGGTGTGCGCGAGGATCATGCGGAAGCTGCCGTCCGGCTCGAGCGTCGTGTTGGCGCGGTTACGGCTGGTCTGGCGGTTGACGTAGTCGTACATCTGCGACCAGCGGTTCCACAGGCACACGTTGGCGAAGCGGCACGTCGGCCAGCGGCCGGTGATCACCAGCGCCTCGTCCGGGCCGATCGCGTACGGGGCCATCGAGTACGCGGCGTCGAAGGCGGCGAAGGCCATGTTGCCGGGCACCACCGGCTGCGGGAAGTCGTTCGGCGTGATCGACACGAACGGGGCGGACGGCCCCGGCGGACGCGGCGGCAGGTCGACGGTCTTGGTGCGGACGTGCGTGATCACCCGCTGCAGGGCAGCTGCCACCCGAGCGTCATCCCAGCGCGGCGGCGCCGGCGGCGGATCGGTGACGGCGATGCTCAGCGGGATGTGCAGCGTCTGCGACGCCGCCGCGGAGTGCGGCCACTCGAAGTAGTGCCGGGTCGTGATGCGGCCCCCGTCGTCCGGGATGGCGAGCCAGTTGCGCTCGGCGGGAGCACCGCCCAGCCGGATCGTGTAATTGCCCTCGGCGTCCACATCGATGTCGTCGTCACGCAGCACGCCCGACGTCTTGGTCGCCCAGGCCCCCTCGGCCGCCCCGGACTCCATCGTGAACGAGGTGTAGACGGCGCCCGCCAGGTTGCCGGTGACCACGTACTCCCGGCCCGGCGCGATCGGCGTCTCGTAGTACAAGGCGTCGGAGTTGTCGCCCGTGAAGCTGCGGGTCGGCGAGACGATGCGGTTGAAGACCGGACGCTCCGGGTCGAACTCCTGGTGCGCCACGAGGGCGCTCTGCAGGATGTGCGTCAGGTTGCGAAAGCCCTCCGCGACGTCGGCGTCGTCCATCCCCGGGCCGGGTACGACGTACGAGTCGGCGGCCTCCTTCAGCGAGCGAAGCAGCTCCTCGAACTTCGTGCGCGATGCGAGCTCGGCCGTCTCGGCCATGTGTCCTCCGCGGGTCGGGCAGCCCCTCGGGCCACCGGTGATGAGGTCGACGGACATTGGTGGGGTCTCCGCGCGGCATCGTGTCACCGCCCTCCGCACCGGCCGACCCCAGTCCTCGTCAACCCGCGCTCTGCACTCAGTGATATATCGTTACCGTCACGCGGGAACGGCGCACGTCGCTTCGCCCCACTACCGTTCGGAGATGCCCATGCGTAGCCGTCTCGCCGACCAGAAGGTCGCCGTCAGCATCGTCTTCGTCATGGCGATGTTCATGTCGATCATGGACATCGCCATCGTGAACGTGGCGCTTCCGGACATCGGGCGGGAGCTGCACGTGGGGGCGGCCAGCGTCGGCGCCGTGTCCATCGGTTACCTGGTCAGCCTGGCCGTCGTCATCCCGGCCAGCGGATGGCTGGGTGACCGTTTCGGCGGCAAACGCATCCTGCTCACGGCCATCGTCATCTTCACGGTCGCGTCGGTGCTGTGCGGCGCCGCCCAGACCTTCGGGGAGCTCGTCGGCGCCCGCGTCCTGCAGGGCATCGGCGGCGGCATGCTCACCCCCGTCGGCATGGCGATGCTCTTCCGGGTCTTCCCCCCGGCCGAGCGGGTGCGGGCGTCCAGCATCCTCATCGTGCCGACGGCACTCGCGCCCGCGATCGGGCCCGTCCTCGGCGGGGTGCTGGTGGACGACCTGTCCTGGCGCTGGGTCTTCTGGGTCAACCTGCCGTTCGGGATCGCGGCGCTCGCCTTCGGCGTGGTGTTCCTCAAGGAGGTCGAGCTCTCCACCGCCGGCCGGTTCGACGTCGGCGGCTTCCTGCTCTCCGGCGCCGGCTTCGCCGGGCTGATGTACGGCGTCAGCGAAGGCCCCAACAAGGGGTGGACCGACCCGCTGGTGGTGGCCACCATCGCCATCGGCGTCGTCCTGCTGTCGGTGCTCGTCTACACCCAGTTGCGCACCCGGCAGCCGCTGCTCAACCTGCGGCTGTTCGCCGACCGGCTGTTCCGCTCGACCACCGCGGGCATCTTCGTGTCCACCGCGTCGTTCCTGGGGTTGCTCTACCTGGCTGCCCTCTTCTTCCAGGACGGGCTCGGCATGAGCGCCCTGGAGAGCGGGCTGACCACCTTCCCGGAGGCGCTCGGCATCATGATCGGCGCGCAGCTCGCCAGCCGGGTGCTCTACCCGCGCTTCGGCCCGCGCCGGGTCATCTCGGTCGGGCTGCTCTTCGTCGCCCTGTCGATGGCCGGCATGGCTCTGATCGACAACCGCGGGCAGCTGTGGGAGATGCGCGCCCTCATGTTCGTCCTCGGGGTGGCCATGGCGCACAACTTCGTGCCGACGCAGGCCGCCGCCTTCGCCCGCATCTCACCGGCCGACACCGGTCGCGCCTCGACGATGTTCAACGCCGTCCGCCAGCTCGGCGGCGCCGTCGGCGTCGCGGTGCTCACGTCGGCGATCACCGTGGTCGGCGTGACCCGGCAGACCGGCGGGCGCACCGTCCCCAACCTGGACTCCTACCACGTCGCCTTCCTGGTCGCGGCCGGCCTCGCGCTCGTGGCCGCGGTCATCGCCCTGACCGTCCACGACGCGGACGCCGACTCCACCCGGCCCCAGCGCAAGCAGGCCACTCCCGCCCGCGAGCCGGTGCTGGTCGACTGACCGGCCCGGCCCCGCCCACGCGAAGTGCCGACCTTCGACGACATCGTTGTCGCCAGAGGCCGGCACGCCTGCGGTGGTGCGATCAGCCGGTCGGCACCGCGAAGCGCTCGCGGAAGACCTCCGTCATCTCCGGCCACACGTGCGGGTCGTGCCCGGGGATGAGCGGGTAGCCGCGTTCGGCGGCGATCGCCTTGAGCCGCCGGATCGGCTCGACCGTCTCGGCCGGGTCGACGTCGACGAAGCCGCCGATGGGCAGCTCGTGCTCGATGTTCTCGCAGAGGTCGGCGGCGTCGAACGCGAAGACGAAGCCCCCACCGCCCACCGACTCGTCGAGCTCGACCATGAAGCTCTGGTGGCCGGGGGTGTGCCCGTAGGTAGGGATGGCGGTCACCCCGGGCGCGATCACGGCCTCGCCGTCGGCGAGCTTCCAGTCGATGCGCGGGTCGTCGTAGTCGACCCGGGCCATGGCGTGCTTCTCCGGCTCCCCGTCGGCCCGCATCCCGTACGCGAGCTCGCGGCGCTGGGCGTGCACCGGCACCCGGCCGGCGAAGAGCTTGACCCCTCCGGCGTGGTCGTGGTGCAGGTGGCTCAAGCCGAGCGCCGTGACGTGGTCGATGTTCACCCCGACCTCGTCGAGCGCGTACTCGATCGGCTCCCCCGCCGGCAGGATCACCGGCAGGTACTCGACGCTCGGGTAGAAGCGGCGGTAGAGCGCCGGGTCGCGTACGAGGGCGGTGTTGAAGCCGGTGTCGAGCAGCAGCCACCCCTCGTCGGTCTGCAGCAGCACACCGGGCACCGGCTCCCGCAGCCGCTGGTCGCGAGGAGTGCCGTGAACCGACACGGCCTTCGGCAGGTCCTCGTATCCCAGGGTCAGCAGGATGATCCGGTTGACCTTGCTCAACGTCCCCATCGCGGACCCGCGCCTCTCTCGCTGCGCTCGTTCGGTCGCGATCCGCTCATGCCGAGAGCTTCGCGAAGAGCAGCGTGTTGACGTTCGAGACGACGTGCGCCTGCTCGACGCCCTTGAGCCAGGGCTGCGCCACCATGAAGTCGACGATGTTGGCCATGTTCAGCCAGCAACCCGTCTGGAACGCCTGCTGGGCGGCGGTCGAGTAGGTCTCGTCCGATCCGGTGCTCAGCGCCGAGGCGAGCGTCTTCGTCGCCTCGTCGGAGGAGCAGTGCAGGTAGTTCAGGCCACCGTCGGCGTCGAAGCTGATGTGCGCCCAGGTGTACGGGGACGGCGAGTCCGGCCAGCCCGGGGTGGCCAGCAGGTCGGGTGCACCCTTCGGGTCGCCGATCCAGCCGAAGATCTGCGAGGTCGGGTAGCTCTGCACCTTGACGTTCAGCCCGAGCGGTGCGAGCTGGGCCGAGACCAGGTTCGCCACGATCTGGCTGTCCGGCTGACCGGAGTCATAGCCGACGGTGAGCGTCTTCTCCGCCCCGGAGGCCGACGCGACGATCTTCTTCAGGTCGTCCTGGCTGTGGGTGAGGTCCTGCTTGGCGAACTGGTCGGCCATCATGTGCGCCGGGTAGACCTGCGCGGCCTTGGTGCCGCGGCCGAAGTACGTCTGCGTCACGATCTGGTCGACGTCGATGGCCTTGAGCAGGGCCTGCCGGTTCTCCTGCGTCTTCAGCAGGGCGCTCGCCGGGTTGACGTAGAAGTACTCGGAGATCTGCGAGGGCAGCGTGTAGCTGTTGATCTTCTTGTTGTCGAGGTAGGACTTCACCGCCGACGAGGGGAGGTCGTGCATGATCGCGGCCAGCTGCCCGTTGTTGAACTGCAGCTGCTGCGACGAGGAGTCGGTGATGACCGGCAGCTCGACGGTGGTGAAGTACGGCTTGTCGCCCCAGTAGCCGGCGTACGACTTCAGCTGGTACTTCGACCCGACCTCGGCCTGGCTCAGCGTGTACGGCCCGGTGCCGAGGTCGTGCGTCGTCAGGTAGGTCTGGTCGTTGTCCGAGCCCTTGTTGGCGGCGAGCCCGGTCGGGCTCATCATCTTCGGCCCGTACGCGCAGGCGAGGTAGGTGAGGAACGCCGAGTTGCTGTCCTTGAGCGTGATGGTCACGTCGTAATCGCCCTTGGCCACGACCGAGGCGACGTCACTGACCATGTACGCGGGACCCTGGTTGACGGCGAGGCGGCGGTCGAACGACGCCTTGACGGCCGCGGCGGTGAACGGCGTGCCGTCGTGGAACGTGACGCCCTGCCGGAGCTTGAAGGTGAAGACCTTGTTGTCCTTCGACGCCGTCCACTCGGTGGCGAGCGCGGCCTCGATGGTCGGGGTCTCGATGCCCGGCTTGTACTGCAGCAGCCCCTCGTAGGTGTTCGTGGTGAGGGCGAGGCCCTGTCCGGCGTAGTAGATGTCCGGGTCCGGCGGCTGGCCCGGGTCCTGCAGGAACGACAGTCGCAGCACGTGGTCGGTCGGCGCGGTGCCACCACCGGCGCCGCCCCCACCCCCGCTGCTGGACGAGCCGCCGCCACAGGCGGCCAGGGTGAGCGCGGCGGCCGACACGAACGCGATACCGGTCAGGGCACGGCGTCGCGAGCGGCGGTTCAACAGGGGATTCATACGGGTCAGACCTCCGCCAGGGTTCGGGTGGGACGCACGCCTGTGTGCGGGGGAACAGATGCAGCCGTCAGGTCGGCGAACGCGGCGAGGATCTCCTCGGACGTACGCACGGCGCCGGTCTGGAGGTACTCCATCGCGTCGAGGGAGGCGAGATGGCGGGCCGTGCTCGAGCCGCCGACGCAGTCGGCGACGACCCGGACGTGGAAGTCGCGCTGATGG
This sequence comes from Frankiaceae bacterium, assembly GCA_965199805.1. GTDB lineage: Bacteria > Actinomycetota > Actinomycetes > Frankiales > Frankiaceae > DATAZK01. The sequence goes on from CBDATO010000003.1 coordinate 1,430,904, forward strand.
GCGTCGGCGAACGTGTAATGCACGCAGACGTCGGTGAGCCCGCCGATGAGGATGAGCGTCGACGCGTTCAGGCCGCGGAGCAGCAGCTCGAACTCGGTGCCGATGAAGCCGGAGTAGCGCCGCTTGACGATGTGGTGCTCGCCCTCGCGGGGGCGTAACGAGTCGATCAGCTCGGTGGCGCGGTCGCCCTCTAGGCAGTGCACGCCCTCGGCGCCGTCGAGCTCGCGGCCGAAGTCGACGCCGCTGCGCCGGTGCACCTCCTGGAAGAAGACGACCGGGATGTCGGCCGCACGGGCGGCAGCGAGGATGCGCTCAGCGATCGCGATGCGCTCCGTACCGCCCGGCATGATCTCGATGCCGACCTCGGAGGCGGGGACGTCGTCCTCGGCCCCCTTCTGGTAGTCGACGACGACCAGGACGGGCCGGCCGACGATCATCGGCTGTCTGGGCATGGAACTCCTAGGCAATGGGTGCGGGAAGGGCAGCCGTACCGGGCTGCGGCGGGGTCAGATCTTGATGCGCGGATCGGCCCAGGCCTGGAGCAGGTCGACGACGGTGTTGATGACGACGTAGCCGACGCCGAGCAGCAGGGTCACCCCGGCGATGGCCGGGAAGTCGGCGACCGGGATGCTCTGCGCCACGTACTGACCGATGCCGGGCCAGCTGAAGACCTGCTCGATGACGAGCACACCGGCGAACATGAGCCCGACCTGCAGGCCGGTCATGGACAGCGCCGCGCCGACGCCGTTGCGCAGGACGTGCTTCCAGAGGATGCGCCACTCGCCGAGGCCCTTGGCGCGAGCGGTCCGGGCGTAATCGCTGCGCCGGTTGGTGACCAGGCTGGAGCGCAGCACGCGTCCGATGGCCACGGCCGGACCGAGCGAGAGGGCGACTGCCGGCAGGACGAGGTGCTGGATGGCGTCCCAGGTGACGGACGGGCGGCCGTGCAGGATCCCGTCGATGGTGAGGAAGCCGGTGGGGCCGTCCGGGGCGTTCGACAGGCCGGTCCGGCCGCTCGCCGGCAGCCACCCGAGGTTGCGGTAGAAGATCAGGATGCCGGCGATGCCGAGCAGGAAGACGGGCATCGAGGCGCCCACCAGCAGCACGATCCGCAGCAGGCCCGAGCCGTGCCAGCGCAGCGTCGTCGCGAAGGCGAAGAACGTGCCCAGCACCAGTGCGATGAACAGGCCCGCGAGGGCGAGCTCGGCGGTCGCCGGCAGGAACTTCGTGAGGTCGGTGCTCACCGCACGCCGGGTGCGGTAGGAGTCGCCGAGGTCGCCGTGCAGCAGCCCCGTGAGATAGCTCCAGAACTGGGTGAAGAAGGGCCGGTCCAGACCGAGCGCGTGCCGGCGGGCGGTGAGCGCCGACTCCGAGGCGTTCGCCCCGAGCTGCGCGTGCACCGGATCCAGCGGCGAGATCTGCTGCAGGTAGAAGACGACGAGCGTCAGCGCCAGGATGATCACGACCATCGCGGACAGGCGCTTGCCCAGGAAGGCGATCACGGCCGGCTCCTCATGTGCAGGGTCCTCATTCGGGGTCGAGAAGGTTGCGTACGCCGTCGCCGGCGAGGTTGCCGACGAGGGCGAGGACGGCCACGGCGATGCCGGGGATGACCGGGATCCACCACTGCTGGAGCAGGAAGCTGAGGTTGCGCGCGGCGTCCGCACCCAGCTCGGGGGCCGGGGCCGACTGCCCGAGGCCGAGGAACGACAGGCCGGCGAGGGTCAGCACGAGGTTGCCGATGTCGAGGCTCGCGGTGACCAGGGTGGCCGGCAGGGCGCCCGGCAGCAGGTGGCGGAACATGATCCGCAGCCGGCTCTCATGCGCGAGCCGGGCGGCTTCGATGTGCGGCCGCGCGGCGAGCATCCGGATCTCCCCGCGCACGATGCGGGCGTAGAACGGCCACCAGACGATCGAGACGGCGATCAGGGTGTGGGTGAAGCCGGGGCCGAGCGCCGCGACGACCGCGATGGCGAGCACCGGGGCGGGCAGCGCCAGGAAGCCGTCCGTGATCCGCATGAGGACGTTGTCGACCCAGCCGCCGACCGTGCCGGCGATGAGACCGACGATGCCGCCGACCACCACGCCGATCGCGACGACCACCAGCGCGGCGAACCAGCTGGCCCGGGCGCCGTAGAGCACGCGGCTGAAGACGTCGCGCCCGATGCTGTCGGAGCCGAGCAGGAAGCCGCCCTGGCCGGGGGCCTGCAGCGGCAGACCGGCCGGGAGCAGCGGATTGTGCGGCGACAGCACCGGGGCGAGCAGCGCGATCAGCGTCATGATGCCGAACAGGGAGGCGGCGGCGATGTTGAGCCGGCGCGGCAGCCGGGCGCTCAGGCGCGGCAGGCGCACCCGGGTGACGCGGCGCTGCAGGCGGACGGGCTCGGCGACGGCCATCTCAGGCGTCCTGCAGGTTGACGCAGGCGGCCAGGTGCTCGTGGCGGCCGCCGGTGAGGCGCTCCACCGGGATCAGCGGCACGTCGAGGTCACGGTCGGAGCAGACCGGGACCGCCTGCGGGCAGCGGGGATGGAACGCGCAGCCGTCCGGGGGTCGCATGGCACTCGCCGGCTCTCCTTTCAGCGCCGCCGGCGCCTTGCCCGCGTCGGGCACGGCACTGATGAGGGCGCGCGTGTACGGATGCGCGGGGTTGCGGGTGATCTGGTCGGCGTCACCGAGCTCGACGATCCGGCCGAGGTACATCACGGCGATCCGGTCGGCGACGATCCGGGCCACCGACAGGTCGTGCGTGACGAAGACGACCGACATGCCGAGCTCGCGGCGCAGCCGTCCGATGAGGTTGATGACCTGCGCGGCGAGCGAGACGTCGAGGGCGCTGGTGGGCTCGTCGCAGAGCAGCACGCGCGGCGGCACCACGGTGGCACGGGCGAGACAGACCCGCTGACGCTGCCCACCGGAGAGCTGCCCGGCCTTGGCCTTCGCGACGTCGGCCGGCAATCCGACCGAGGCCAGCGCCTCGCGTACCCGCTCGGCCCGCTCCTTGCGACCGGTCTTCTTCAGCCGGGCTCCGATGAGCTCGCCGACGGTCATCCACGGGGTCAGGGAGGCACCGGCGTCCTGGAACACCATCTGGGGCAGGGCGTCCTCGGCCATCGCCAGGTCGCCGTCGTCGTGGCGCGTGAGGCCGGCCGCCACCCGCAGCAGGGTGGACTTGCCCGAGCCGCTCTCGCCGACGATCGCCACGGCCTCGCCCGGCGCCACGGTGAGGTTGATCCCGCGCAGGGCCTGCAGCTGCTCCTTGGAGCGGAAGCCGGTGCCGACCGAGAACGTTTTCTCGACCTTGCGCAAAGCGATGACGTCGGCGCCGCCGCCCGTCTTGGTCAGCCCGACGGGCAGGTCGGGCACGGCGCGTACGAGGTCGGCGTTGCGCTGCCGGACCTCGGGCTTGGGCAGGATGCAGGCGCTGCGGTGGCCCGGGGAGATCTCGACGGCGTCCGGCGGGGCGACGAGGCAGGCGTCCGCCGCGAAGTCGCAGCGCGGGGCGAAAGCGCATCCCGGCTCCGGCTGCGACGGGTTCGGCACGTCACCGGGCAGCGCCACCAGCGGGCGTACGCGATCGGTGTCCAGCGAGAGCCGCGAGCGCATCAGGCCGAGCGTGTACGGGTGCGCCGCGTCACCGAGGACCGTGGCGGTCTCCCCCACCTCGACGAGCCGCCCCGCGTACATGACCGCGACCCGGTCGGCGACCTGCGCCGCGACCCCGAGGTCGTGCGTGATCAGGATGATGCTGCAGCCCACGTCGTCGCGCAGGCCGCGCAGCAGGCGCAGCACCTGGGCCTGCACGGTGACGTCGAGTGCGGTGGTCGGCTCGTCGGCGACGACCAGCGAGGGTCCGCCGGCGATCGCCATGGCGATCATGACGCGCTGGCGCAGGCCGCCGGAGAGCTCGTGCGGGTAGGCCCGCATCCGGGCGTGCGGATCCGGGATGCCGACCGCGGCCAGCAGACGCTCCGCCTCGGCGCCGCTGCCGGCCGCCTCGGCGACCTGGACGCCGACGCGCATGGTCGGGTTGAGCGAGGTCATCGGGTCCTGGAAGACGGCTCCGAGCGCGGTGCGTCGCACCTCGCGGCGGACGTCGAGCGGCGCGTGGGCCATGTCGACCATGTCGTCGCGCGGGCTCTCGCCGGCCTTGTGGTCCGAGACGAGTGCCCGCCCCTGCACGTCGGCACTCGGCTCGAGCAGACCCAGCAGCGAGAGGCCGAGCACGCTCTTGCCGGAGCCGGACTCGCCGACCAGCCCGAGGATCTCGCCCTGGCGGACCCCGAGGCTCACCCCGCGCAGCGCGTGCACCGGGCGACCGCCGCGGCGGAACGTGACACGCAGGTCCTCGACCGCGGCCACGTCGGCACCCACGGCGGCGAGGCCGGGCGCCGAGGCGAATTCGGACTGTTGCACCGCCGGCATGGCAGCCATCGCGCCTCCCAACTCGTCTCAGGTCGCGGGAGCCGCGGACGGCTCAGCGAATATCTGTCGAGCGACAAGCTAGGCCACGGGATGTGACGCCAGAGATCGTCGGCGTAACGATTGGGTTTCCACTTCCGGGCGGCCCTCGCGCGGCTCTCCGGTAGGGCCGGGGAGCCCCTGACCTGCGCCGGATCGCAGCGGCGCGTTCGGGAGACTCCTCACCCTGTGCGAGGATCAACGGCGTGACAGTGACCGGATCGGGCCCGCGCCGCGTCGGGCGCCCCCGCTCCGCCCCGTCGCAGCAGGTGGGTCTGTCGGGGCGCGAGCAGATCCTCGACGCGGCCGGACGCATGTTCAGCGAGCAGGGTTACGGCGCCGCGTCCACCCGCAAGATCGCGACCGCGGTCGGGGTCAAGCAGGCGTCGTTGTACTACCACTTCACCAGCAAGGAAGACATCCTCGCGGGGCTGCTGGCCGGCACCATCCAGCCGTCGCTCGAGTTCGCCGACCGGCTGGCGACGACGCACGAGCCGGCCCACGTGCAGCTGTACGCGCTCACGTACTTCGACGTCACCCTGCTGGCGTCGGCGAAGTGGAACGTCGGCGCGCTCTACCACCTGCCCGAGCTGCAGGCCGACCGCTTCGCCGACTTCCGCGCGCAGCGGCAGCGGTTGCGGGCGGCGTACGGGCGGCTCATCGCCGAGGGCGCGGCCAACGGGATCTTCCAGGTGGAGGTGCTCGAGCTCGCGACGTCGCTGGTGTTCGCGCTGGCCGAGAGCGGCATCGGGATGCGATCGGACGGGTCCGAGGTGGGCGCCGACCTGCCCGACCTCGCGGCTGCAGGCACCCTGCGCGTGCTCCGGTGCGCCGAGGACGACCTCGACCTGGCCGCCAAGTCGTGCGCGGGGCTGCAGCAGCTCGCCCCCACCCTGGACGACTGAGTCCGGCTCAGCGGTGCCCGCCCGGCGGGTGCCAGATCGCCCGCCAGATGATCGAGTCGTGGCCCGGGATCACGCGGGCGTCGAGCCGGTCGCCCTCGTCCATCAGCCGGTTGACCGAACGCCGGGCCAGCGGGGCGTCCTCCGGCTTCGCGCACGAGCCGCAGGGGATGCGCTCGAGCAGGTTCTCGCCGAGATCCGCGGCATCGGCGGCGAGCAGCCAGGTGCCGGTGTCCGGCAGGTCGACCCGGTAGGACATGTGCCCGGGCGTGTGCCCCGGCGTGGAGAAGGCCACCACGCCGGGCGCGATCTCCTCGTCGCCGTCGATGGTCCGCCAGTCGACGTCCGGGCCGGAGTAGTCCGAGCCGTAGAAGGCGACGCTGCGCTCGGTGCCGGCGGCGACGTGGTCACGTCCGTACGCGATCTCCTTCTCCATGATCACGATCGGGACGCCGGCGGCTGCGAGCTGCGGGATGCCGCCGGTGTGGTCCAGATGCAGGTGGCTCACCGCCGCCACCGAGATGTCCGAGACCGAGAAGCCGAGCGGCGTGAGCGCGTCCTGCAGGGGCTCCCCCGCCGGTCCGACCGGGTGCAGCCCCTCGCCGTAGATCTCGGTCAGGGCCGCAGGGTCGGCGAGTGCCGTGGCGCCGATGCCGGTGTCGAGCAGGACCAGTCCGTCGCTGGTCTCGACCAGCGCGCCGTAGATGGGCGTCGCGATGACGTGGTCGCCGCCGCCGAGCACCGAGATCGACTTGTGGACGTACTCGCACCCGAATCGGAGCATGAACATGCGTTGCGCCGGCATCCGGTGCAGGCTGCCGGAGCGACGTTGCACCGGCGTACCGAACGCATTGCCGCCCGGTGTCGCGACACCGACCGAAGGAGTCAGGGATGAAGGTCGGCAAGTTGGTTGACCTCTCGGTGCCGCTGGACGAGAGCACGCAGCTCTACCCCGGTGATCCGGCCGTCCGGCTGCGCACGGCGGCGACCATCGCCGACGGCGGCTTCAACCTGCTCGCGGTCGAGATGGGCTCGCAGAGCGGCACCAACGTCGACGCGCCGCGCCACTTCCGCGACAGCGGGGCGCCGATCGACGAGGTGCCGCTGCACCTGTGCCTCGGCCCGGCGGTCGTGGTCGACGTCCGCGCGAAGGGCCCGCGTGAGCCGATCACCCCCGCCGACCTCGCAGGAGTCGACGGCATCGGACCCGGCTCGATCGTGCTGTTCCACACCGGGTGGCCGCGCTGGTACGGCGCGCCGGCCTACTTCGACCACCCCTACGTACGCGCCGACACCTGCACCGAGCTGCTCGACCGCGGCGTACGCACCTTCGGCCTGGACGCCATGAACATCGACGAGACGCCGGACGGGACCCACCCGGGCGACGGCTTCCCGGTGCACCTGCTGATCGCCGACGCCGGCGGCGTCATCGTGGAGAACCTGCGCGGGCTCGAGCTCGTCGACTTCCCCGACCCGATGGTCAGCCTGCTGCCGCTGCGCCTCACCGGCGCCGACGGCGCACCCGCCCGGGCCGTGGCGTTCCAGCTGCTGCCCTGACCGTTCGGCGCAGTCTTAACAGGACGGTCACCCGCGCGCGCAGGTGCCGGAAACGCGGGCGAGGTGTGCTCGTCGGGATCCATTCCAACGTGATGGAGCGCGTCTAGGGTTCCGCCGCACGCGATGCGGGGCTGGTCCGAGAGACGCACGCACCCCTGGGGTGCGCCACGGCGGGAGAAAAGCCCGGGAGATCTCAGGTCCTGCCGTGGGAGGTCATCGATGTCAGTCATGGACGAGCCGAACGGGTCGCGCACGTTCACCGAGATACCCGTCGTCGACGTGTCCGGCCTGTACGGCACCGAGGCGGAGCGTCTCGCCGTCGCCGCCGAGCTCAGGCAGGTCGCCCGCAACGTCGGCTTCCTGTACGTGACCGGCAGCGGCGTGCCCGAGGAGTACTTCGAGGACGTCCTCGCCTGGACCAAGCGCTTCTTCGCCCTCCCGGTCGAGGACAAGCTGCAGGCGTACATCGGGCAGTCGTCGAACCACCGCGGCTACGTGCCGACCGGTGAGGAGGGCGACTACGGGAGCAGCGAGTCCGAGAGCAAGCCGCCGGACCTCAAGGAGGCGTTCGACCTCAGCCTCGACCTGCCCGCCGACGACTCCGACTACCTGGCCGGCAACCCGATGCTGGGCCCCAACGTCTGGCCCGACCTGCCCGGCTTCGAGGACATGCCGGCCACGGTCAACCGCTACTACGACGCCGTCATCGCCTTCGGCAAGGTGCTGCTGCAGGGCTTCGCGCTCGCCCTGGACGAGCCCGCCGACCGCTTCGACCAGCTGGTCACCCGCGCCCCCAGCCAGCTGCGGCTGATGCACTACCCGGTCGATCCCGATGCCGTCGACCGGCCCGGGATCGGCGCCCACACCGACTTCGAGGTCTTCACGCTGCTGCGCTCGACGGAGCCGGGGCTCGAGGTGTGCAACGACGCCGGCGAGTGGATCGACGCGCCGCCGATGCCGGGCGCCTGGGTCGTGAACATCGGCGACATGCTCGACATCTGGTCCAACGGCGCCTTCGTCTCGACCTCGCACCGCGTACGCAAGGTGGTCGCCGAGCGCTACTCGTTCCCGCTGTTCTTCAACGTGGACTACGACGTGCTGGTCGAGCCGCTGGAGAAGTTCGTCCGCGGTGACGGCACCGACAAGCGGCCGCTCAAGGCGGGCGAGCACCTGTACGCCCAGACCATCCACGCCTTCGGCTACCTGCGGAAGCGGCTCGCCGCCGGTGAGATCGCCATGCCGGAAGGATCGGTCGACAAGAACTCCTTCGGCCGCGAGGCGATCCTCAAGCGTCAGCAGGCCGGGGTCGTCGACCCGACGCTGGCCGCAGCTGCGCCGTGACGGCGACGCTGCCCGCGGCGTTCACCGGCGGCTGGCGGCGGGTGTCGATCGCGGTCGGGGACGGTGAGCCGCACGAGGACATGAGCGTCTGGTGGCTGCAGTCGGCCACGCGGCATGCCGACCTCCGGGTGCCGCTCGTCCCCGGGTCCGCGGCCGAGCAGGCGATCCTGAGCTTCGCCGGCACCACCACCTGGGACGGCGCCTGGCTGACCTGGACACCCGCCCTCACCCTCGTGCCGAGCGACCGGCCCGACACCGGGCTGGCGAGCTGGGACGGCGACGACCTGCTGGAGGCCGGCACGTTCGAGGTCGACGGCGCCCCGGTGCCGTACGTCGAACGCTGGCGGCGCATCCCCGGCACCGACGGCACGCTGCTGGCGCTCAGCTGCGCCTACGGCCGCCTGGTGCAGACCGGCACCCACGCCCTGACCGTGCTCGACCGGCGGACCCAGGGCGGCGCGTACGAGGTCGTCGCCTGGCGGCTGGTCGGCGGCAGCTGGACCGTCGACCACACCTACCCCGACGGTGCGAAGGCGCCCGCCCCGCCGCTGGTGGTCAGCGGTCCCACGCTCCACCTCGACGACGGCTCGCTCTGGTCGGTCGACGAGTACCTCCCCCACACCCCCGCAGCTCACGAAATGAGGGACGTCCGCGCATGACCGCGAACAAGTTCCACCTCGGCTGGTTCCTCAACTTCATCACCGACGACTGGGACGGGATGTGGGGTGACGGCGGCAAGGACTGGTCCGGCGACTTCTACATCGAGATGGCCCGTGACCTGGAGCGGGCCGGCTTCGACTACGTCCTGCTCGAGGACAAGCTCATGGTGTCGACCGCGTTCGGCGGCACCATGGAGGCCGACCTCAAGCACGCGGTGAACCCCAAGCACGACCCGGTGCCGCTCGCGGTGCTGATGGCGCAGGCGACCTCGCGGCTCGGCGTCGTCCCGACCATGTCGACGAGCTTCTACCCGCCGTTCCTGCTGGCCCGGCTCTGCTCGACGATCGACCACCTCACCCGGGGCCGCTTCGGCTGGAACATCGTGACCTCCGCCGAGGACCGCTCCGCGCAGAACTTCGGCATGGACAAGCTGTACGAGCACGACGAGCGCTACGCGATGGCCAACGAGTACCTCGAGCTGGTCACCCAGCTGTGGAGCTCGTGGGACCCGGACGCCATCGTGCGCGACCGTGACGCCGGCATCTACGCCGACCACACCAAGGTGCGCACGATCGACTTCGTCGGCAAGTACTACAAGTCGCGCGGCCCGCTCAACACCGCGCCGCCGCCGCAGGGCCACCCGGTGCTCTGCCAGGCCGGCGCCTCTCCCCCGGGCCGGCAGTTCGCCGCCCGCTTCGCCGACACCATCGTCGCGACCGCCAGCAGTCCCGAGAGCATGCGCTCGTTCCGCGAGGACATCCGCAGCCGGCTCGCGTCGGAAGGGCGCAACCCCGACGACTGCAAGATCCTCTACCTGATCTCCCCCGTCGTCGGCGACACCGTCGAGGAGGCCAAGTCCCGCAAGCTGCGGATGATGTCCGATCCCCGGTCGATCGAGCTGGTGCTGGCCACAATGGCGTCCATCACGGAGATCGACTTCGCGACCTACGACCTCGACGCGCCGATTCCCGACGGGGTGACGACGAACGGCGAGCGGGGCTTCCTCGAGGCGTTCATCAAGCGCGCCGAGGGCAAGACGCTCCGGCAGGCCGTGATCGACGACGGCATGGGCAGCGCCAGCGAGTTCGTCGGCACCCCTGCCAGCGTCGCCGACCTGATGGACGAGTACATGGAGTACGCCGGTGGCGACGGATACCTGATCACCACCCCCGAGCGGCGGCTCAACCGGCGCTACGTCACCGAGATCACCGACGGCCTGGTGCCGGAGCTGCAGCGCCGCGGCCTGGTGCGCACCGAGTACGAGTTCGCGCAGTTCCGCGAGAACCTGCGGGCGTTCTGATGGCGGCGCCGAAGGTCGCCGTCGTCGTCGGCAACCCGAAGCCGGCGTCGCGCACGCTCACCGTCGGCACCCGGGTCGCCGAAGCCCTGCTGGACACCGCCTTCGGCGGGCAGGGCTCGATCGATCAGGTCGAGCTCGCACCGCTGGGCGGGGCGCTCTTCGCGTGGGGCGACCCGGACGTGGCGGCAGCCAAGGCGACCGTGCTCGGGAGCGACCTGCTGGTCGTCGCGTCGCCCGTCTACAAGGCGTCGTACACCGGCCTGCTCAAGGCGTTCCTCGACCAGTTCGGACGCGACGAGCTGGCCGCGCTGCCCACCGTGCCGTTGATGGTGGGTGCCGGGCCGGCGCATGCCCTGGCGGTGGAGATGCAGCTGCGTCCGGTGCTCGTCGAGATCGGCGCCTCGTGCCCCACCCGCGGTCTGTACGTCCTCGAGTCGCAGGTGGAGTCGCTCGATCTCTCCGACTGGCTCCCCCGGGCCGCACCGGCTCTTAAGGCGTTGGTGGAGGCTCGGTCGGGGTAGTGCGGTACGGCCGCCCCAACTAGACCTTTTGGTCGAGACTCGCTGGAGAAATCGACCACAGGCTCGATGCATTTCGACGGTCCACAGGCACCAATCTTCCCTGGTCGTAGACCTGTACGCCGGGTATCATCGAACATGTGTTCCCATCGGATCTGCAGCGCAAGGCGGCGCAGGCGACCAGCCTGCTCGCCGACATCGCTGCCGGTCTGAATGAACGGGTCGGCGGCCAGCCTGCCGTCGAGCTCCTGCAGGAGCTGGCAGCCGCCGGCCGTCAGCTGGAGCTCGGGCAATGCCTGGCCGCCGAGCAGATCGACCGGTCCGGCGTCTGGCAGAGCTCCGGCACCGGCGCCAGCTCCACCGTCGCCTACCTCAAACGCGAGACCGGCGAGACCGGCAGCTGGGTCAACCAACGGGTCCGGCTCGGCCGCGCATTGGAAGACGCGCTGCTCGTCACCCGCCAGGTCTGGTCCGACGGACGTATCGGCATGGAAAAGGCTGCCGAGATCGCCAAAGGCGTCGAAGGCCTCGACCAGGAAGCGACAGCGAAAGCCGAACGGATCCTCGCCGAAGACGCACCCGGCCTCACCATCGGCGATCTCCGCGGACTCATCGACTCGATCCGAACCCTCGTCGACCCCGAGGTCGCGGCCGAAAAGGACAAAGCCGACTTCGCCCGGCAAGGCTTCACCATGAGCCAGACCACCGGCGGATGGCGCCTGTCGGGCCGGCTCAACAGCGAAGCCGGCACCATCGTCAACAACGCCCTCGAACGCTTCCTCACCCCACCCTCCGCGCCGGCCGCCGGCGAGCCCACCCCCTCACCCAAGCTGCGCCGAGCGCTCGCCCTCACCGAGCTCGTCCGTCAAGCCCTTGCCCACCAGCAGTGCCAGTCGACAGCCGCCGCGAAACCGACGGTGATCGTCACCGTGCCCTGGGACGTCCTGAAGCATCAGCTAGGGGTCGGTGACGTGGAAGGCGGCGGCACGATGCCGGCCGCCGCGATCCGCCGCCTCGCCTGCGACGCCGACATCCTGCCCATGACACTGTCCGGCGACGGGCAGATCCTCGACGCCGGCCGCACCCGCCGCACCGTCTCACCCGCCCAGCGGATCGCGCTCAACGTCAGAGACCGGCACTGCCGGTTCGACGGCTGCGAACGGCCCCCCGCCTGGTGTCACGGACACCACATCCGCGAATGGATGAAGGACCACGGGCCGACCGACCTCGACAACCTGCTCCTGCTCTGCCACTACCACCATCACCTCGTCCACGAGGGCGGCTGGACGATCACCGGCACAGCCAGCCGAGACCTGACCTTCCACCCGTCGACCAACCCCGTGCGGCGAACATGATCGGCAAGACTGCTCAGCTACTGCGGCGCGAAGCGCCACCCTCCGTACTCGCTGACGTCCTCGGCTGCCGCCAGGGCGACATCGTCACCGAGGTAGCCGAGCACGGTCGTGCCGTCGGCGAGCTGCAGCGGCCCGAGTCGCAGGGGTGGGCCGAGCTCGGCAGCCAATGCGCCCAGCGTGGCGGCCGGCACCTGCCAGATCTCGACCGGGAAGCCGTCGACCGGGCCGTCACCCGACACCAGGCCGGGGCGGGGCACTCCCCCGCCCGGCACCCGCTTCATGCGATAGCTCGCTGCCGTGCGGGCGCGGCGCAGGAGCCGCCCGCCGCGGGCCGCCACCAGATGGTTCAGCGGCAGGCCGCTCTGGTGCGCGCCGACGAGAGCCACCAGCGCGTACCCGGCAGCAGGAGACGCGGAGGCGAGCGGAGACGGTGCGGCCTCCCACTGCAGGGCCCAATCGAGGAGCAGGTCGTCGGCGAACGCCGGGGCGATGAACTGCACGCCGAAGGGCAGGCCGTCGCTCGTGTCGACCCCCGGCACCGCAATCGCACAGAGGTCAAGAAGATTGACGAAGTTGGTGTACGTGCCCAGCCGGCTGTTGGTCCCGATGGGATCCGCTGCGACCTCGGCCAGGGTCGGATGGTTCGGGGTCGTCGGCAGCAGCAGGGCGTCGATGCCGGGCCAGACCGCTTCGCTCTCGCGGCGCAGCTGCGCCAGCCGGTCGAAGGCCTGGAAGCCGGCGACGGCCGAGGCGTCGCGCGCGCCGGTGACGATGGTCCGCACGGTGGGATCGAGGTGCGGTCCGTCCGGATCGAGCAGGTGTCCGAAGGCGGCGTACCGCTCGGCGACCCACGGCCCGCTGTAGAGCAGCGCCGCCGCCGCGAGGAAGGGGGTGACGTCGACCGGCACGACGTGGACCCCGTACGCCCGCAGGCGTTCCACGGTCGCGGCGAAGGCGGTCTCGTATTCGGGCGACAGGTCGATCGGCCCGGCCGGCACCCCGACGGTGGTGAGCTGCACGGCGACGCCCGGCGGCGGTGTCGGCGGACGCGGTCGCGAGTACGGGTCGGCCGCGTCGAAGCCGGCGAGCACGTCGACCGCGCGACGGGCCGTCCCGACGTCGCGGGTGAAGGTGGTGACGCAGTCCAGCGAGCGGCAGGCCGGGAAGACGCCGCGGGTGGGCAGCAAGCCCCGGGTCGGCTTGAAGCCGATCAGCCGGTTGAACGCCGCCGGCACCCGACCCGAGCCGGCCGTGTCCGTACCGAGGGCGAGCGGGACCACGCCGGACGCGACGGCGACGGCGCTGCCGCTGCTGCTCCCGCCGCTGATCCGGCCCGGCGCCACGACCGACTCGCAGGCGCCGTACGGGCTGCGCGTCCCGACCAGGCCCGTGGCGAACTGGTCGAGGTTGGTCTTGGCGACCGGGACGTAGCCGGCGTCGACCAGTCGCTGGACCACCGTCGCCGAGGCGGCAGCCGGGGTGTCGAGTGCCGGGCATCCGGCCGTGGTCGGTACCCCGGCGACGTCGATGTTGTCCTTGACGACGAAGGGGATGCCGTCGGCGGGTCCGTCGAGCACCCGGATGAAGACCGGCAGGCCCACCTCCGCCGCGCGCTTGCGTGCCTCATCCGCCGTGGTGCCGTCGGTCATCGTGTCCACCGTTCCCGTTCCGCCGCGAACCCGGCCGAGCGCCGGCTGGCGAACTCGGCGATCTCCGCGGAATGCTGGTCGCTGATCGTGCGCACCTCGGCCAGGCTGAACGTGGCGGGCGAGGTGTCGAGGTCGCGTTCTCCGGCCGCCACCTGTCGGCGCAGCTCCGCCAGCTCGTCCGCGGTGACCGGGACGAAGCGCAGCCGGTCGAAGGGACGGAGCAGCCACGGGACGGACTGTCCGTCCCCGAGCCGCCACACCGGCACCGTGCGGCCGACGAGTTGGTAGCCGCCCGGGCCTTCCATCCCGTAGATGCAGAGGTAGACGCCGCCGATGCCGACCGCGTTCTGCGGGGTCCAGGTGCGGGGCGGGTCGTACTTGGTGGTGACGAGCCGGTGCCGCGGGTCGATCGGCACCGCCACCGGCGCCCCGAGGTAGACGTCGCCGAGGCCGACCACGAGATACGTCGCCGCGAGCACGATGTCGAAGACGTCGCTGCGTCCCGGCAGGTCGTTGATGCGCCGGATGAATTCGACGTTGTCCGGGCACCACGGGGCATCCGGGCGTACGGAGCGGGCATAGCGCGCCATCGCCTCATGCGCTTCCGGGTGGTCGATCGCGAGCGGGAGGCAGACCTCGCGGACGTCGAGGGTGACGCTCTCCGGATCCGGTACGCCATGTGCCAGCTGGATCAGCAGGTCGGCGAGGGAGACGAGCGGCAACCGTTCGGGATCCACCTTGACCAGCAGCGAGCGCACGCCTTCGACCGTCTCGACGACCCCGCGCAGGCCCTTCTGCGCCAGGGCGTCGGCCAGCAGGTGGATCCACAGCCGTACCCCGAGGTCGAGCAGCGGCGGTCCGGCCTCGAGCAGCAGGTGCGCGTCGCCGGCGGCGCGGATGGTGAGGTCCGGCCGGTGACCGCCGCCGGTGAGCTCGGCGAGGACCGGCGGCCGGTGGTAGCTGTCCGGCTCGTCCGGCAGGTCATGGTGCGGGGCCGCGCTGCCGTGCGGATCGGTCAGCAGCTGCCGGCGCTCGAGCTGGGCGCGGGTGGCGACCGCGTCGGTGACGGGCTGCAGGCGTACCCGATCCCCCGGCCGCAGCTGGGCGAGCGCCCACTGGTCGGCCGCGATCACGACGCACGCGACGACGAACCCGCCGAGGCTCGGCCCGTCCGGTCCCACGATCACCGGGGTGTCGCCCGAGATCATGATGCCGCCGACCGGGTACGCGCTGTCGTGCACGTTCGAGGGATGCAGCCCGGCTTCCCCTCCGTCGGCCCGCGCCCAGCCGGGTTTCGGCCCGACGAGGCGGATGCCGGTGCGGTCACAGCGGTGGTCGACGGTCCACTCGGCCGCGAAGAACGCGGCGGCACCCGCATCGGTGAGGTGCTCCGGCGCCCCGTGGGGGCCGGGGATGACGCGCAGCGTGCGCTCGGTGGTCAACTCGGGCAGCAGGTGGGTGACGTCGAGCGGGGTGGTGACGTTGTGCGGCGCGCGGACGCCCAGCTGGTCACCCGCCTCGAGTGCCCGACCCTCGTGGCCGCCGAAGCCGCCGAGCAGGAAGGTGGCCCGGCTGCCCAGCACCGCCGGCACGTCGAGCCCGCCCGCGACGGCGAGATAGCTGCGCATGCCGGGCGCGCCGCAGCGGCCGACCCGGAGCAGTCCACCGGCCGGCACCGCCGTCACCACCCCGGGCTCGACCGGCCGGCCGTCCAACGAGGCCTCGACGACAGCGCCGGTCAGGCAGATCAGCGCCCGGTCGTCGAAGCGCAGGTCGGGCCCCATGACGACGGACTCCACGCCCGCGGCTCCGGGTGCGTTGCCCACCGCAAGGTTCGCGAGCGACATCGACAGGTCGTCCCAGGCACCCGAGGGCGGCACGCCGACCGCCCAGTAGCCGGTACGCCCGGGCAGCTCCTGGACGGTCGTCTGCAGACCCGGTGTGACGACGGTCAGCACGCGGCATCCGCAGCGCCGGGCGCGGGCTCCCAGACGAGCACCTGGATGGGCGTCGGGTTCCAGCCGTTGCACGGGTTGTTCAGCTGCGGGCAGTTGCTGATCAGGACGTACAGGTCACGGGCCGCCTCGACCTCGACGTACGCACCGGTGGAGCTCAACCCGTCCTCGAACGACAGGCCTCCGTCCGGGGTCACCGGCACGTTCATGAAGAAGTTGATGTTGTGACCGAGCTCGGCGGGACCGATCCCGGCCGCAGCACCGACGGCGAGGAAGGTCTGCCGGCAGGCGTGCTGGTGACGCGTGTGGTCGCCGTAGCGGATGACGTTCGACTCCTGCGAGCAGGCGCCCCCGATGGTGTCGTGCCGGCCGCAGGTGTCGGCGGTGATCGTGCCGAGCAGGTCGAGCCGCTGGCTGAGCAGCCGCGAACCGGTGGTCAGGTAGACGGCGCCCTGCTCGCGGATGGTGTCGAAGGCGCTGTAGCGGTTCGCCAGGTCATGGGCGTCGTAGAAGAGGGTGTCGGCGGCCTGGTTGCCGTCGAGGTCGACGATGCGGATGGACCCACCGGCCGGGACGACGCCGAGGTAGCCGTCGCCGGCCCCGACGGTCACGTCGATGCTCGCCGCAGCAGGATCCAGCGGGCTCATGCGAACACCGCAGCAGCCTGCTCGAGCGCCCGGGCGGACTCCGCGCGGAACGTACGGCTGGCGTCGTCGGCGGCGACCGGGTCGGCCACGGCGATCTCGACCGTGACGTCCGCCGGCTCCCAGACCGGATCCAGCGGATGCGGCGCGGTGGACAGCACGACGAGCAGGTCGACCTCGGAGCGCAGGGTCACCCAGTCACCGGCGCTCGCGTGATCGGGCACGTACGCGAGCCCTGCCGCTCCGTCGATCGCCGCCTTGCTGAACAGGTTGACGCACGCGTGCAGGTCGACCTCGCCGCGGCCGTGCTTGTGCAGCTCGGAGAGCAGTCCGGTGCGTGCGCTGCGCCGCCAGTCGTTGCGATCGGCCGCGTACGAGCTGGTGCCGTACCCCGACAGGCCGTGGCCGCAGAGGGCGTCGTGCCAGGTCAGCGACGAGCCGGTGACGGAGGCGAGCCCGACCCCGCGGTCGCTCATGAGCACCATCGGCGGGCGTACGCACGCGCTGTACTGCGCCTTCAGGGTGTCGGGCACGTTGAGCCGGTCGACCCGGTGGGCGGCCGCGTAGAGCAGCAGGCTGACGTTCGCCCGGGGTGCCTCGGCGCGGAACGTCACGGTGCGGCCACGCGCGACCTGGACGGACCAGGCGGCGCCACCGGGGACGGTGTGCCGCAGGAGCGGGGCGGGGGTTGGCGGTGGGATGGTCGGCCTCCGTCATGAACGAAGACCCGGGTGCTGGGCAGCCCGGGGCCCTGGTCGGCCTCCCGGGCTTTTCTCCCGCCGTGGAACGGGACGACTGCGCCCCGCCTGCGTCTCTCGGACCAGACCGGCCGCCATGAAGCTGCGACGACCGCGGAACCCTAGACGCGCCCTGCCACGAGAGCAGGTCCCCATCAGTGGACCCGCGCGATGTTTCGGGCGGTGCCGCTCGTCCGTAACGACTGAGTTTCGCCCGCCGGGCGACCCCTCCGTACGGACCCTTCTAGACTGCCGCCATGCCGGACCTCGTCGCGCCGTTGGACCCGCAGGACCTCACCCCGGCGCTGCGCAAGCAGTGGGAGCAGGCCGAGCGCGCCGGGCGCCCGGGGCTCGCCACCTTCGTCCGCGTGATGGCGAATGCCGAGCCGCTGTTCTCCCAGTACAACGACGCCTACCTCGCCTCACGGATGAACAACCACCTGGGGGCCCGGGTCACCGAGCTGGTGCGGCTCGCCGTCGCGAACACCACGACCTGCCAGGTGTGCCTCGCCGGCCGTCACCCGGCCGCCGTCTCCGAGGGCATGGACGAGGCACTGGTCTCCGCGATCCCCGCCCTGCTCGACGGCACGGGATCGGAGTCGTTCACACCTGCCGAGCGGGCGGCGGTGCGCTTCGCCCTGAAGTTCGGCGGCGACCACCTGAGCATCGACGACACCGACCGCGACGCGCTGCGCGCGCACTTCGACGACCGCCAGATCGTCGAGATCGCGCTGATCTGCACGATGAGCCTGATGGGCCGCTTCTCTGCGGCGCTCGGCCTCGACGACGCGTCGTGCCCCGTCCCGCAGGCCTGACCTGACCGGTCCGACCGAACAGGTCTGACCGGCGTATCCGCACCGGCCTCGGACGCCGAAGAAAGGCGCCGAGGTGGGGCGTTGGCGGTCGCCCCCCTCGGCGCCTGTGTGTCATTCCTACGCCCTCAGCCGGAAAAGCACCACCCCTGAGCTGCATGTTTCACGTGCTGGAAACGAATAGTCACGCTCTGAAAGCATTGCGCCGACTAACCCGCGAGTGTCGACTACTCAGTGTTAGTAATTGCCTACGCAATTCGCGAGGTCCAGTCGACATCGGACGTTCTGTCCGGCTTCGACCGGGCTTGGGCCCGATGACTTCTCGGACTTCGAAGGTGGGCGACGGCCATCCCTCCGCGTCCCCATGAGGTCCGCATGCCTGACAACCACCCGCCGTCCGACGACAAGCTCAGCCGCCGCAGCATCCTGACCGCCGTCGGCGTGGGCGGCGCCGTCGCGGTCGTCCCCGCCGTCACCACCGGCACCGCTGCCGCTGCCTCCGTGAGCGCTGCCGGCGGACCCGCCGGCGACCCCGAGCAGACGCCCCGCGTCGCCGGCCTGCACCTGCAGTTCGGCAGCGACGCCTCGCGGGAGGTGGTCGTCTCCTGGCACACCTTGCAGCCCGTCGAGCGACCCCACGTCCTCGTCGGACGCGCGGGTAGCAGCTCCACCCGCACGACGTCCGCGAAGACGGTCAGCTACCGCGACGCCAAGTCCGGGCAGACGGTGTACGCCCATCACGCGACGATCGACGGGCTGCGCGCCTCGACCCTGTACGAGTACGCGGCCGTCCACTCCGGCGCCGTACCGGAGACGGGCTCGTTCCGGACCGGGCCCCGCGGCCGGGCGAAGTTCACGTTCACCAGCTTCGGCGACCAGGGCACGCCCACCACCGGCAAGCGCTACGTGCCTCCGGCCGGAGTCACGCTGGCCAACCCGCCGTTCGTCAACGACAACCTCGGCTCCCCCGCCGCGGGCGACGTCACCGCCGGCATCGAGCGGGCGCAGCCGCTCTTCCACCTCTTCAACGGCGACCTCTGCTACGCCAACCTGGCCGACGACCGGGTACGCACCTGGTCGGACTTCTGGGAGAACAACTGGCGCAGCGCCCGGCACCGGCCCTGGATGCCGTCCGCCGGCAACCACGAGAACGAGCTCGGCAACGGGCCCATCGGCTACGCCGCCTACCAGACGTACTTCAGCGTGCCGTCCGCCTCCGGCCAGACCGCCACCACCCGCGGTCTCTGGTACGCGTTCACCGTCGGCTCGGTGCGCATCATCAGCCTGGCGAACGACGACGTCTGCTACCAGGACGGCGGCAACAGCTACGTCCGCGGCTACTCGGGCGGCCGGCAGAAGGCCTGGCTCGAGCACGAGCTGCGCACCACCCGCCGCGACCCCGACATCGACTGGGTCGTGGTCTGCATGCACCAGGTCGCGATCAGCTCGGTCGACCAGTTCAACGGCGCCGACCTCGGCATCCGGCAGGAGTGGCTGCCGCTGTTCGACCGTTACGGCGTCGACCTCGTCGTCTGCGGCCACGAGCACCACTACGAGCGCTCGCATCCGTTACGCGGCCACCTGCCGACCCCGACGCTCACCCCGCGCCCGGCGGCGACCGGCACCCGGGTGATCGACACCAGCCACGGCACGGTGCACATGGTGCTGGGCGGAGGCGGCACGTCAGCCCCGAGCAACACGCTCTTCTTCGACCCGCCCGCCTGCCGCGTGATCACGGCCGTCGGCGCCCCGGACCCGACGACCGGCAAGCGCCCGCCGGTGTACGTGAAGGAGGACGCGCCCTGGTCGGCGGTGCGCAACGCCGACTTCCCGTACGGGTTCGCGTCCTTCGACGTCGACCCCGGGCGGCGCGGCGGCCGGACGACGATGAAGGTCACGTACTACGACGTGGTCGGCCCGTACGGCCAGCTGCAGGAGTTCGAGGCGTTCACCCTGACCCGGCCGCGCCGCGACGGCTGAGCGATCAGGCGGAGCAGTCAGGCGGAGCACTCGGCGCCGGTGTCCTCGGCGGCTCCGGACGCCAGCAACGCGTCGATCTCCGGCTCGCTGTAGCCGACCTCCTCCAAGATGCGGCGGGTGTCCTGCCCCGGCCACACCCCCGGCCGCCGGAGCGTGCCGGGGGTGTCGGACAGGGTCGCGTACGGACCCGAGAGGGTGACCTTGCCGACCTTGGGGTGCCGGAAGCTCGCGACCAGCCCGCGGCGCTCGGCCTCCGGGTCGCCGAAGAGTTTCAGGGCGAAATCCGGGTCCGACACCTCGCACGGCACACCGGCCGCGTCGAGCACGGCGCACCAGTGCGCGGCCGGTTCGTCCGCGAGCGCCTTCTCCAGCAGGCCGCCGAGGTCGGCGTCAGCAGCGGTGCGGGCGGCGGCATCGGCGAAGCGTTCGTCAGCCGCCCACTCCGGGTGCCCGACGGCACCGGCGAGCCGCTCCCATTCGTCCTGGCCCGTCGCCGCGACGCACAACCAGCCGTCGGACGTCGGATACAGCCGGTAGAGCGCGTTCCACCCGTACGACTGCGCGTCCAGCTCCTGCCGGGCGCCGCGGTGGGCACCGTCCGGCGTCACCCAGGCCGTCGACGCGTTCAGCAGCTGCGCGTACACGATCGACGTGCGGACGAACTGCCCCTCGCCCGTGCGGTCGCGCTCGGCCAGCGCCTGCACGATGCCGATGGCCGACAGGAAGCCGTTGCCGGTGTCGCCGAGCGACGTGACCGACCAGAGCGGCCGCCCGCCGCGGTCGAGCCCGCCGTCGAGCCAGGTGGTGCCGGCGAGCGCGGCCCCGGTCTGGTCGTTGCCGGGATGGGCGGCCCGGGGGCCCTGCTCGTGGCCCATGGTGTGGCAGTAGACGAGCTTCGGGTTGATCTTGCGCAGGGACTCGTAATCGACGCCGAGGCGCACCGCCGCGCCGTAGCGCATGTTGTGCTGCACGACGTCGGCCTCGCGCACCAGCCGGTGCAGCACCTCGAGGGCCGCCGGGTCCTTGAGGTTGAGCGTGATGGCGTCCTTGTCGCGGTTGCAGCACATGGCGATGTGATTGCTGAACCAGAACTTGTCGGTCGGGGTGGTCACCTTGATGACGCGGGCGCCGAGCTGGGCGAGCACCTGCGTGCCGAACGGGCCGGCGACCGCGAGCCCCAGGTCGAGCACCGTCACGCCCTCGAGCGGCGAGCCGAGCCGGCGGCCCGTGTCACCCGGCAGCTGCTCGGGAGCCGGGACCGCCTCGAGCTCGGCGAGCACCTCGGCGGTGTCGGCGCCCGGGGCGTGTGTGCCCCGCGGCGGCTCGTACGCGTGACCGGAGAAGTCGAGGACCCGGCCGACCTCACGCACGGTGCCGTACTCGGCGTCGGGCACGTCGACCACGCATCCGTCGGCCACCAGCGCGTCGTCGAGCAGCGCCTCCTCGGGCGAGCGCACCTTCTGCACGGGGGTGCCGACCTCCGCCGCCAGCGCCGTCCAGGCATCAGCCGAGTACTGCGCGACGGCCGCGGCCATGGGCGCCTGGTACTCGTGCAGCAGGATCATGTCCTCCGGGGTCGTCATGATCCGGAAGGACGCCTGCTTGGGCGCCTTGACGTCGTCGGTGTTGCGCATGCCGGCCGCGGCGGCCGGGAGCACGAAGTCCGGCAGCGGCACCCAGTGGTGCGTCCACCGCCCGTCGGAGGCCTGGAAGAAGCCCTTCGGCGCGCGCGGGTCGGGCACCCAGGTCTGGAAGTTGGGAGTGTCGGGCAATTCGACCTTCTGCCAGCCGCTGAGCGTCGTCGCCAGCACGCCGCCGAAGAGGGTCGCGTCGATGCGCTGCCCCCGGCCGGTCTTCTGCCGCGCGAGCAACGCGGCGTTGATGGAGAGGGACGCGATGTAGAAGGTCGCCAGGCTGACCCACGGCACCCCGGCGAAGATCGGACCCTCGCGGTCCGGTCCGACCCAGCAGTCCTCCGGTGCCTCGAGCCCGGGCAGCATGCCCTCGGTGCCGGCGAGCCGGGCCATCATCCCGCCGGCCACGCCGCGCATCTCGAACTGGTGGCCCGTACGCGCCGCCACCAGCGCGTCGAGGCCGGGCCGGTCCGCGTCGGGGCCGTCGGGGCCGTACGCGCTGATCGCGCAGTAGACCAGGCGCGGGTTGCGCGCCGCCAGCGCCGCGTAACCGACACCGAGCCGCTCGTCGGTGCCGGGGCGCAGGCTGTGCACGACGACGTCGGCGGAGTCGGCGAGGCGCAGAAAGCGCTCGAGGTCGGCCGGCGCCTTGAGGTCCAGCTGCACGCGACGCTTGCCGCGGTTCCACACCCGGTAGCCCGACAGGTCACCGAACGGGTCGCCCTGCGGCCGGTCGATCTTCACGACGTCGGCGCCCTCGTCGGAGAGCAGCATGGTCGTCAACGGGCCGGCGATGCCGGTGCTCACGTCGAGGACCTTGAGACCGGTCAGGATGCCCATGCTGTCTCCTCCGGCAGACGGCGGCGTCTGCCTCTTTCGGTGTCCGAATTCGGCGTTCCTATAGTGACGACTATGACGCCGGGCGACGAGGCCCGGTCGCCGGACCCCCGGGAGACCCGTCGTGCCGAAGGTGATTGCCCCGCTCCCCGATGCGGACGAACAGTTCTTCTGGGACGGCGTCGCGGCCGGTGAGCTGCGGCTGCGCGCCTGTGCGCAGTGCGGGCGGGTGCAGCACCCACCGTCGCCGATGTGCCCGCAGTGCGGCTCCCTGGAGTGGTCGGTGATCCCCGCGTCCGGTCGCGGCACGCTGCACAGCTGGATCGTGTCCCGCCATCCCACCGACCCCGACGAGGCGGCCCGGATCGTCGTGCTCGTCGACCTCGAGGAGGGCGTACGGCTGGTGTCCAACCTGGTCGACGTGGACGAAAGCGAGGTCGCCAACGGCATGACCCTCGAGGTGACGTTCCGCGACCTCGACGGCACCCGGCTCCCGCAGTTCCGGAGCGCGCCGGTCCGGAGTGGGTCATGACCGACGTGGGCATCCGTAGCGCCGCGGCGATCGCCGGCATCGGGCAGACCGAGTTCTCCAAGCAGTCCGGCCGCAGCGAGCTGCAGCTGGCCAGCGAGGCCGTACGCGCCGCGCTGCACGACAGCGGGCTGCAGCCGGCCGACGTCGACGGGCTGGTCACGATGACGCTCGACACCAACGACGAGCTCAAGCTCATGCGCAGCGTGGGCATCCAGGAGGTGCGCTGGACCTCGCGTACCCCGTTCGGCGGCGGCGGCGCCTGCGCGCTCGTGCAGCACGCGACGGCGGCGATCGCGTCGGGGGCGGCCGAGGTGGTGGTGATCTACCGGGCGTTCAACGAGCGGTCCGGGCGGCGCTTCGGCCAGCCCAACCAGCCGGGCCCGACGCCGGGCATGAGCTGGACCCTGCCGTACGGGCTCGACACCCCGGCCAAGATGTACTCGCTGTGGTTCCAGAGCTATATGGACCGCTACGGCCTCACGAACGCCGACTTCGGCCGCTACACCGTCGTCGCCCGCGATTACGCCGCCACGAACCCGGCCGCCTGGTTCCACGGGCGCCCGATCACGCTGGAGGACCACCAGCAGTCGCGCTGGATCGTGGAGCCGATCCTGCGGCTGCTCGACTGCTGCCAGGAGAGCGACGGCGGGGTGGCGCTGGTGCTCACCTCACCGGAGCGGGCGCGCACCCTCGCCCAGCCGCCCGTGCTGGTGGCAGCGGCGGCCCAGGGCAACGTCATCCACGGCGACACGCTGTTCAACTACTACAACGCCGACACCACCCGCTTCCCCGAGGCCGAGCACGTGGCCCGCCAGCTGTGGGCGACGGCAGGGGTAGGCCCGCAGGACGTCGACATCGCGATGATCTACGAGAATTTCAGTCCGGTCGTCTTCTACCAGCTGGAGTCGTACGGCTTCTGCGGCTACGGCGAGGCGAAGGACTTCATCGCCGACGGCCACATCGGCCGCGGAGGCTCGCTGCCCGTGAACACCAACGGCGGGCTGCTCGGCGAGGCGTACATCCACGGGCTGAACAACGTCACCGAGGGCGTACGCCAGCTGCGCGGCACGGCGGCGAACCAGGTGCCGGATCCCCACCACGTGCTGTGCGCGGCCGGCCGCAGCGCGGTGCTGCTGGCGAGCGACGGCTGACGGGAGCCGTCAGCAGGCGGTCAGCACCTGCGCCTGGACGCCGAGGGCCGACGCGGTGCCGGCCACGGTGTAGCCGACGCCACTGAAGGGTTGCGGCACCAAGACGTCGGTGCCCTGCAGCGTCGCCCGCACCATGGGGCCGTACTGCGCGGAGCGGTCGAGGTCGGGCGTCCACTCCGAGCGGCCGTACACCAGGTCGGTGTCCAGCAGCCAGGCGAACTCCGGCTCACGCAGCGGCGCCGACCAGTTGTAGGGGGTGCACTGGTTGAGCACGGCCTTGCCGCCCGCGAGCCGCACCGCCTCGGCCGTCGCCAGGTAGGCGCCCTGCTGGTAGCGCACCTGTGCCCAGCCGGGCTGCACCTCGCCGGCGAAGGACAGCGCCGACGGCACGGCCAGCGCCCCGACGACGGCGAGCGGGAGCGCGGCGCTCAGCGCCCTCGCGAGACCACGCCCGCGTAACCAGCGGCGGGCCCAGCGCACGACCTGCACCCAGCCGGCGCCGGCCAGGATCCATGCCGCGGCCTGGGTGACGATGAGGTAGCGGGTGACGCCCGAGCTCTTGCCCGCCTCGGCGAGCAGCGCGACGATCGCCAGCCAGCTGATCCCGATGCCGGCGACGACGAGCAACAATCGGTGACGCTGCGTGATCGCGACCGCGAGCCCGATGAGGGCGCCCACGGCGATGATCCCGAGCGTGCCGTCGAAGGTGTTGGCCAGCACGGTGAGGCCGGGATGGGCGGTGGTGACCGGGCCGCCGGGGGTGGCCTTGCCCATCCCGGTGCGGAACGGGTTGCCCGATCCCCACCACTCCGGCAGGAACCAGGCCGCCGGCATGAGCAGCGCGAGACCGGCCAGCAGCCCGGGCCGTACGCGCCGGTCGCCCGCCCCGTCCCTGTCTCTGGACAGCCAGATCGCGTACGCGATGACGAACGGCCAGGCCTCGGGGCGCAGCAGGCCGGCGGTGACGCCCAGGGCGTAGGCGGCGAGCCGGCGGCCGGCGAGATGGCGGTCGACGGCCCAGCAGAAGCAGGCCATGAGCATCGGCTCGCTCATGCCCGAAGGAAGCAGGTAGAAGGTGTATTCGGTGCTCGTGAGCACGCCGACCGCAGTGATGGCGGCGGCGACCGGGCCGTACGCCCGCCAGGCCACCCGGGCGGCTCCGATGACCGCGAGCAGCCCGGTGGCGTACGCGACGAACATCCAGATCGGCACGGCGGCGGCACCGAAGGGCGCGCTCAGTGCGGCGACGAGGACCGGCAGCGGCTTGAACTGCGGCCCGAAGCTGGTGTCGAGATCGAGGTGCGCTGCCTCCCGGCCCCAGACCAGCCACGACCAGACGTCGTACGCGGGGGCCCGGGCCACCAGCAGCAGCAGAGCCGCGAGCACGAGACACACCGGGACGGCGACGCGGGCCTGCAACAGCCGCGGCAGCGACGCAGCGTGATCCTGCATGACGGCAGCCGGGGAGGCGAGCCGGTCAGGAGACCGCTCCTTCACCTCGAGCTCACGCATTGTCACCAGCCTAAGGGCCAGACTCTCTCCCGAGGCGTCCGCAACCGGACCGTCACACGACTGGTCCCGGAACACCGTGCGGCCGCTTCGTTGCCGGGACGAATCCGGACGGAACGGGCTTACGACTGCCGCCGGCGGATATGTCGCGTGTCGCCGGCATTAACGACGGGCGCGCCGACGCCCGCCCATACGTTGTAGGGACCGTCGCCCGAGATCTGCCCACCGCGATCTCAGTACCGAGAAGAGCCGCCCGCCTGATGTCCTCCGCAGTCTGATGTCCTCCGCAGTACTCGAGAGGCCGGCCGAGCAGGCGGGCCGCGGAGGCACCGGTCGGCTGCACCGGCTGCGCACCGGGTGGGACGGCCCCCGGATCGTCGTGGTCGTCACCGCGGCTCTGGCCGGCGTTGCCGCGATCGTCCTGTCGTCGACGATCTTCTCGCACCTGTCGGTCAACAACGACGAGACCGTCTACCTGCTGCAGGCGAAGGCGTACGCGAGCGGCCACCTCTTCCCCCCGGCGGGTGACCCGGCGTCGTCCTTCACCCCGTGGCTGGGCGTGATCCGCGGCGACCACTACGTCCTCAAGTACACGCCGGTGGTGCCCGGGATCCTCGCCCTGTCACTCGTGCTGACCGGCGGTTACGCGGCAGCGCTCGCTGCCTGGGCGATGGGGCTGGTCGGCGCCACCTTCCTGCTCGCCAAGGAGGCCACCGGCAACCGGGCGACCGCCGCGCTGGCCGCCGTCCTCACCGCGGTCACGCCGCTGACGCTGGTGCAGGGCGCACTCGCGCTGCCCTACGTGCCGTTCGCCGTGCTGGCCGAGCTTGCGCTCTGGGCGCTGCTGGTCGGTGCCCGCCGGCGCCACACCCGACTGCTCGCACTGGCCGGCTTCCTCGGCGGCCTCGCCTTCATGGCTCGCGCCTTCGACGCGCTGCTGATCCTGCTGCCGACGCTGCTGTGGGTGCTCTGGCGCTCACGCCAGCGATGGCGCCTGCTCGGCGGGATGGCGGCCGGCGCGGTGCCCCCCGCCGCGTTCCTGCTCTGGTTCGACTACGTCTCCACCGGCTCGCCGCTGCGCCAGCCGTTCTCCCTGTTCGACCCCGACGACACGCTGGGCTTCGGGGTCCACCGGCTCTTCCCGGGTGAGCGTCCCAAGCACTTCGGGCTCGCCCAGGGCTGGGAGGGCCTGTGGGCGCACCTGCGGTTGCTCGGCCAGGGCTGGGCCGCCGCCGGGCTCGTGCTGCTGGTCCTCGTCGTGCTCGCGCTGGTCCGGCGGCAGGTGCCCGCGGCGGCCGTGACCGTGCTCGCCGGCGGGCTCGTCACCACGTTCGGCTACCTGTTCTTCTGGGGCATCTGGAACGCGGCGATCATCTGGGGCGCCACCCGCTACATCGGGCCGTACTACCTGATGCCATTGATCGCACCGGCCTGCATCGTCGGGGCCATCGCGATCCATGCCGTCGTCGACGCGCTCCGTGGCCGTGACCCGGCCCACCGGCGATGGCAGCGTCCGCTCGCCGGGGCGACGGCCGCCCTGACCCTGGCCGGCCTGGGCTTCAGCACGGCCACCTTCGTCAGCGCGGTCGACGTGAACGGCGACCTCAACGCCGCGAACCGGGAGCTCGCCGGGGCCGTCGAGGCCCGCGGCCGGTCGCTGATGTTCGTCGACACCTACCCCGGCTTCCTCCAGCACCCGACAAGCGTCATCTCCAACGACCCGTCACTCGACGGACGCACCCTGTACGCGCTCAACAAGGGCGCAGCCGACTTCGCCGTGCTGGACAATTACGGCGGACGCGCGCTGTGGTCGCTGCGGCTGCTCGGCGAGTACGGCAAGCGGCCGCACAGCGGCTACGGGGCCCGGCTGCAGGAGCTCAGCCTCTACAGCGCCGCCAGCATCCCGCTCGACGTCCGGGTGCGTACGCCGAAGAACACCGCCGAGGCGTACCTGCAGCTGACCGTCGGGAGCCGTACCGCGCAGGTCGGCCTGGCGGCGGGCACCGGCGCGAGCGTGCCGGTACGGATGCCGGTGACGCTGGCCCGCGGGCAGCTCGCGGGCTCCGTCACGGGGCTCGCCATGTCGGACGTCGACCTCACCGGCCTCGACCAGGCGACACTCACGCTGCTCACCCGCAAGATCGGGTCGACGACGTGGTCGGCCAGCCGGCTCACGGTGCCGATCCGCAACGGCGCCGGCGATGAGCTGCAGGTGCTCGCCCCGACCGGGCCGGTCACCGCGCTCGGCCCGGCGCCGGACCCGCTCAGCTACCAGCTGATGGGTTCCGCGGGCTGACAGCTCGCGCCTGCGGTCAGTCGATCGTGACCTGCCGGGAGTCGAACGCCACGTAGCCGCTGTAGTCCGAGCCCACCCGCTCGAAGGACGACGGGTACGGCTCCGGGTAGCTCCACGCGGCGTCGGACCGGGTCGTCCCGCCGGCGACCACGTCGTGGTACTGCGCGGCGCCCTTCCACGGGCAGGTGTACGGCGTGGGGCTGTCGCGCAACGCACCCGCGGCGATCGACGCCGGCGGGAAGTACCAGTTCCCCTCGATGCGGACCAGACTGTCCTCCGCCGCCTCGGCAATCACCGTGCCGTCGACACTGACTCGCATAAGGACTCCTTCCGATATCCGGCACCGTCTCAGACCGAGCGGACCGACGCCACCCCTGGCGCACATTCATAATCAGGCAGCGCCCGACCCACGACCAGAAGGAGCCCCGTGCCCGAGGACGACCAGGACAGCCTGCTCATCGAGCGCACCGGCCCGCAGGGGTCGACGATCGTGCTGACCATGAACCGGCCGAGCCGGCGCAACGCCCTGTCGCTCGACATGCTGGTGCGCTTCGCCGATGCGTGGGACGCCATCGACGCCGACCCCACGGTGCGCTCGGTCGTCCTCACGGGTGCACCGGGTGCGTACTGCGTCGGCGGCGACCTGCAGTCCGGGTGGATGAGCGGCGACCGGTCGGCCCAGCCGTCCGAGCACGAGCGGCGGGTGCTGTCCGACCCCTCGATCGTGGCCCGCGGGCTGCTCCTCACCTCCTGGCTGACGAAGCCGATCATCGCCGCGGTGAACGGCGACTGCCTCGGCGGCGGCTGCGAGATGCTGCAGCAGACCGACATCCGCGTCGCCGAGGAGCAGGCCCGGTTCGGGGTGCCCGAGGCACGACGCGGGCTGATCGCCGGGGCCGGCTCCACCATGCGGCTGAAGCGCCAGATCCCGTACGCGGTCGCCATGGAGATGCTGCTGACCGGACGCCTGCTCGACGCCGAGGAGGCGCTGCGGTGGGGTCTGGTCACGCACGTGGTGCCGACCGGTCAGGGCCTCGCGAAGGCCATGGAGATCGCCGAGACGATCGCCGCCTGCGGTCCGCTGTCGGTCCTGGAGACCAAGGCGTCGGCCGTCGAGACCGGATGGATCGCCGAGGAGCACGCCCAGCCCATCGAGGGTCGGCACGCCGCGACCGTCACCCGCAGCGCCGACGCCCGTGAGGGCATGCGCGCGTTCGCCGAGAAGCGGCCGCCGGTCTTCACCGGCGAGTGACGGGGCGCGCTCAGCGCTTGTAGTACGTGATCTCCGGGAGGAGCTTCGCGGCCTGAGTGGACAGGTACTTGTCGTATCGGTGATCGCCGTTGAGGGTCACCTTGAGGAACGCGACCGTGTACAGCTCCACGATGTGGTGGGCGGTATCGAGGTCCAGCGAGCCGGTCAGGCAATTGTTGATCTCGAATTGCCGGATGTCGGTCAATCCGGCGCGCAGCGATCCGAGCAGCCCGGGAATGTTGCATGTCTCGATGAACGCCCGGTGCGTCGCCCCGATGAGGTCGACCCGCACCAGCGGACGACCGGAGATGTCGGCGAGCGGCCTGCTGAGGTTGGGCACGAGCGGGGTCAGGTCGTCCTGCGTGCCGCCGAACAGGAGCGTCGGGATCCGGATCGACGTCATCTGCGCGTCGCTCAGGTAGCTGGTCGTCGGGGTCATCGCGACGATCGCCTTGATCCGCTTGTCGGCAGGCACCCCGGCGTCGGCACCGATCGGCAGCGCCATCGCCGTGTACGCGCCGAGTGAGTGCCCGCTCGCGGCGACCTTCGTCATGTCGACGGTGCTGCCGAGTCCCCCGGCACCGGCAGCGACCTGGTTCAGCACGAAGGTCAGATCGCGTGAGCGCTCGATCAGGTCGGTGCTGACGGGCAGGTAGTCGTTCAGGCCCGTGCTGCCGGGGTGATCAGGAGCAATCACCACGTAACCGTAGCTCGCCACCGCCTCCATCAGGAACGAGGACTGGAAGCGGATCGTCGGCTTGCCGTGACTGAAGATCATCACCGGGAACTTGCCGGTCGCGGCGGGGAGGTTGTCGTACGCCATGTGCGACGGGTAGCCGAGGCCGTCGGCCACCACGTAGCGCGAGAGCGGCTTGCCGGCGGCGGACGCCTTCGGTGCGGGATACCAGGCGTCGACGGTGATGGTGCGCTGGCGGGTCGGGTCCGTCACGGTGAAGGTGCGCCGGCCGACCGCGTAGCTGCCCTGCGTCTGCGGGTCCTGGAACGCCGGCAGCGACACCTTGGGCGAAGGCGTCGTGGTGGGGGCAACGGTCGTCGGTGAGTCGGACGGCTGAGCTGTGCCGGTGCCCGTCGAGGCGCCCACCGCGGGCGTCACCCCGGGAAGGGGTTCCGCGGTGTTCTTGGAGGCGGCCGAGGAGCAGGCCGCCAGGACGGCGATACCCGCTGCCGCAGCGACCGTACGAAGGCGGGCACTACGACCCGGCGAGCTCGCGGACTTTCCCCACATCACCACGCCCATTCTGCGGAACTCGGGGTGGCCACGCCCGCAAACGCGCGCGACATGCACGGCCGAATTGGCAAAGGGCCGCTTTGTTGAGCGCGAATTGTGTCCGCCGGTCAGACCGCCATCTCGCCGAGCTCCGACCAGTCCTGCTGATCGAGCTCCGCATTGACGATGCGCGGCGTCTCCACCAGGTGGGCCGGCAGCTCCTGCGTCGCCGTCCGGAAGTGGTCGGAGCCGACGTGGGCGGCGCCGGCGTCGCCGTCACGGAACGCCTCGAGGAGTACGTACTCGGTCGGGTCGTCCAGGCTGCGCGACCAGTCGAACCAGAGGCAGCCGGCCTCGGCCCGGGTGGCGGCCGTGAAGTCGGCGGTGAGCTCGGGCCAGCGGTCGGCGTCCTCGGGACGCACCCGGAACTTCGCGGTGATGAAGATCATCGTGTCGTCCTTCAGCCGGCGTAGGAGTGGAAGCCGCGTCCGCTCTTGCGGCCGAGCAGGCCCGCCTCGACCATGCGCAGCAGCAGCGGGGGCGCCGCGTACAGGGGCTCCTTGAACTCCTCGTACATGGAATGAGCCACTGCGGCGACCGTGTCCAGCCCGATCAGGTCGGACAGGGCGAGGGGGCCCTGCGGGTGGGCGCAGCCGAGCACCATGCCGGAGTCGATGTCCTCGGCGCTCGCGAAGCCGGACTCGAGCATCCGGATGGCGGACAGCAGGTAGGGCACGAGCAGCGCATTGACGACGAAACCCGACCGGTCGCGCGAGCGGATCGTCTTCTTCTGCAGCTCGTCCTCGACGAAGCGGGTGACCGTCTCGACGGTCTCCTCCGAGGTGAGCAGGCTCGGCACGATCTCGACCAGCGGCAGCACCGGCACCGGGTTGAAGAAGTGCACGCCGATCACCCGGTCGGGCCGCTTGGTGGCGGTCGCCATCCGGGCCAGCGGGATGGACGAGGTGTTGGAGGCGATGATCGCGTCGGGCCCGAGCACGTCGTCGAGGCGCCGGCAGAGGTCGAGCTTCAGGTCCTCGATCTCCGGCACCGCCTCGATGACGAGAGCCACGCCGGCGATGTCGGCCAGCTCGGTGGTGACGGTCAGGCGCGCGGTGGCCTCGGCGGCCTGCTCCGGCGTCAGCTTGCCGCGGCTCACCCGCTTGTCCAGGGCGCCGGCGAAGCGGCGCCGGAAGGCCTCCGCGAACTCGTCCTTCGCCTCGACCACCGTCACGTCGAGTCCGGCGAGGACGCCGACCTCCGCGATCCCCGCACCCATGGTGCCGCCGCCGATGACCGCTATCTGCTGCATGTCCGTCGTCCTCACAGTCCTACGCGTGATCACATCTCGCCCATCGGCGGCAGGGCGCGCCAGATGCGCCGGACCCCGATGCCGAACTCCTACCTGATCACAGAACGACGGGTGGCCGGGGATTCGTCACCCCCCGGGCTCGGGTCGGGGCGGCCCGGCGGGTAGGACGTGTGCAGCAGTCCGCCCCCGAGGAGTCCGCGTGACGATCACCGCCAGCACCGCCGAGACCACCACCGCCGCCCCGCCCGTACGCGTCATCGATGCCGACACCCACCTGACCGAGCCGCACGACCTGTGGACGCGCAACGCCCCCGCCGCCCTGCGTGACCGGGTGCCGCAGGTGCACGACCTGGACGGCGTCCCGACCTGGACCGTCGACGGCCGCGCGCTCGGACGCGCGGGCGCAGCCTCCGTCGTGCACCGGGACGGCACACGCAGCCGCGGCACCAGCTTCATCGGCTGGAGCTTCGACGACGCCCATCCGGCCGCGTACGACCCGGCCGCCCGGCTGCAGGTCATGGACGACATCGGCGTCTTCGCCCAGATCGTCTACCCCAACGCGGCCGGCTTCGGCGGGCAGAAGTTCGCCGACATCGCCGATCCGGTGCTGAAGAACCTGTGCGCGACCCTCTACAACGACGCGATGGTCGAGCTGCAGGAGCAGGGCGCCGGGCGGCTCTACCCGATGGCGCTGCTGCCCTGGTGGGACGTCGACGCCGCGGTGGCCGAGGCGACCCGTGCCGCCGAGCTCGGGCTGCGCGGCGTCAACATGACCAGCGACCCGCAGCAGGGCGGCGCGCCCGACCTCGGCGACCCGGCCTGGGACCCGCTCTGGGAGGTATGCACCGGCGCCGGGCTGCCGGTCAACTTCCACATCGGCGCCAGCGAGACCAGCCTGTCCTGGTTCGGCAGCTCCCCCTGGCCGTCGCAGGGCGACGACCAGAAGCTCGCGATCGGCTCGGCGATGATGTACCTCACCAACGCCCGGGTGATCGCGAACCTCATCTTCTCCGGCGTCCTCGAGCGCCACCCCGACATCAGGTTCGTCTCCGTCGAGAGCGGCATCGGCTGGATCCCGTTCATCCTCGAGGCCCTCACCCACCAGCAGGGCGAGCTGCGCCCCGAGTCCGTCGCCGCGATGTCGCTGACGCCGCTCGAGTACTTCCAGCGCAACATGTACGCCTGCTACTGGTTCGAGAAGCAGGACATCGCCCACACCCTCGAGATCCTCGGCTCCGACAACATCCTGTTCGAGACCGACTTCCCGCACCCGACCTGCCTGTATCCCGACAGCATGGTCACGGCAGCACCCGGCCTCGCGACGCTCAGCGACGACGTCCGGCGCAAGGTCCTGCAGGACAACGCGGCCGCCCTCTACCGCATCCCGCTGCCCAGCGCCACCTGCTGATTTCGGGGCCGCCGCCGCCCGACAACCGGTCCACCGCCCCCAGGATTGCTCTTCGCCAGACGTGGAACACGACGAAAAGTCGCCCACCGCGGCAGAGGGGGGAACCACTTCGATGACGTCTTCCGACACACTCGCGCTGCAGCGATCAGCGCCGCCCCGATCCGAGGACGAGGGCCGCATCCTCGCTGCAGCGCGTGACGTCTTCGGGTGGGACGAGCTGCGGCTGGGGCAGCTCGAGGCCATGTCGGCGACGCTCGCCGGCCGCGACGTCCTCGTCGTCATGCCGACCGGATCGGGC
Source organism: Frankiaceae bacterium (assembly GCA_965199805.1). Classification (GTDB taxonomy): domain Bacteria; phylum Actinomycetota; class Actinomycetes; order Frankiales; family Frankiaceae; genus DATAZK01. The sequence goes on from CBDATO010000003.1 coordinate 1,464,230, forward strand.
AAATCCGCCTGCTACCAGCTGCCGGGCGTGCTGCTCGCCGGCCTCACGGTCGTCGTGTCGCCGCTCATCGCGCTGCAGCAGGACCAGGTCGCCGGTCTGCATGCGGTACGCGGCCACCGCCGGGCCGTCGCCCTGCACTCCGGGATCCCCGACAGCGAGCACCAGGCCGTTCTGGACCAGCTGCACGCGCGGGAGCTCGAGTTCGTCTTCCTCTCCCCCGAGCAGCTCGCCCGCCCCGACGTCCTGGCCGCCGTCGCCGCTGCCGAGCCCGCCCTCTTCGCCGTGGACGAGGCCCACTGCGTCTCCTCGTGGGGCCATGACTTCCGCCCCGAGTACCTGCGCCTCGGCTCGGTGATCCGCGAGCTCGGCCACCCGACCGTCATCGCCCTGACGGCCACGGCGGCCCCTCCCGTACGGCAGGAGATCATCGAGCGGCTCGGCCTGGACGACCCGGTCTCGGTGAACACCGGCTTCGACCGGCCCAACCTGTGGCTCGCGGTCGAACGCTTCGCCGACGACGACGAGAAGCGTGAGGCCGTCGTCATGCGGGCGATGACCGAGCGCAAGCCCGGGATCGTCTACGCGGCCACCCGCAAGGACACCGAGTCGTACGCGGCCGCCCTGGAGGAGTACGGCCTGCGGGCGGCGGCCTACCACGCCGGCGTCCGGCGCAGCGAGCGCGATCGGGTGCAGGACGCGTTCATGTCGGACGAGCTCGACATCATCGTGGCCACCACCGCGTTCGGGATGGGCATCGACAAGGCCAACGTGCGCTTCGTCCTGCACGCCGACGTCGCCGACTCGGTCGACAGCTACTACCAGGAGATCGGCCGCGCCGGCCGCGACGGTGACGCGGCAACGGTGCTGCTGCTGTACCGGCCGGAGGACCTTGGCCTGCGCCGGTTCTTCGCCGGCGGCGGCAAGGCCCCGGTGAAGAAGCTGCGCCTCATCTCGACGTTGCTCGCAGCCGCCGGCCGGCCGGTGACCCCGCCGGAGATGGCGGACGAGCTGTCCCTGCCGCTGCGCAAGCTCACGCCGCTGCTGACGCTGCTCGAGGAGGCGGGCGGCGTACGTACCGACGACGACGGCTGCCTCGTCCTCGGTCCGGTGACCAACCCCGAGGAGGCGGCGGGCCGGGCCCGGGAGATCGTCGAGAACCGGCACCTGATCGAGAAGAGCCGCGTCGACATGATGCGCGCCTACGCGGAAGCTCCGGGCTGCCGCCGGCAGGTGCTGCTCGGCTACTTCGGCGAGGTGCTCGAGCACCCCTGCGGCAACTGCGACGGCTGCGCCGCCGGACTCGCCGAGGAGCAGCCAAGCGCGACCGATTCGCCGTTCCCGATCAATTCGCGGGTACGCCACCGCAGCCTCGGGCTCGGGACCGTCACCGAGTACGAGGGCGACCGGCTCGTCGTACTGTTCGACGACGCCGGCTACCGCACCCTGGCGCTCGCGCTGGCAGCCGAGAAGCACCTGCTCGAGGCCGCCTGAGTCGGCGCGCACAATGCTGCGGTGGTCACCTCAACCGTCCGTGCCGGTGTGCTCGACGTCGCCTACGAACGGTCGGGCACACCCGGCGGATGGCCGGTCGTGCTGCTGCACGGCTTCCCGTACGACGTGCGCTGCTACGACGAGGTCGCGGCCCGGCTCGGTACGGCAGGCGCCGACGTCGTCGTGCCGTACCTGCGTGGCTACGGCCCCACCCGCTTCACCGACCCGGCGACGATGCGGTCGGGGCAGCAGGCGGCGCTGGCCCACGACCTGCTCGCGCTGCTCGACGCGCTCGGCCTCGCCCCGCCCGTCGTCGCCGGCTACGACTGGGGCGGCCGGGCTGCGTGCCTGGTGTCGATGCTGTGGCCGGTGCGGGTGGCCGGACTGGTGAGCGGCACCGGCTACAACGTGCTCGACGTCGAGACCACGCGGCGACCCTTCCCGCCGTCGGTGGAGCGGCGGCTCTGGTACCAGTACTACCTGCACACCGAGCGCGGCGCCGCCGGCCTGGAGAGGTACCGCGACGACTACGCCCGGCTGCTGTGGGCCGAGTGGTCACCGACCTGGGAGTTCACCGACGCCGCCTTCGCAGCGACGGCCCCGTCGTTCGCCAACCCGGACTTCGTCGCGGTGGTCGTGCACTCCTACCGCCACCGGTACGGCACGGTGCCGGGCGACCCGGTGTACGACGCGACGGAGCAGACCATCGCCGCCAAGCCGGTGATCACCGTCCCGACCGTGGTGCTGGACGGCGAGCACGGCACCGTCAGCCCGCCGAAGCCGCGCGCCGTGCACGAGTCGCACTTCAGCCGACTGCTGGACCATCGCGTGCTCCCGGCCGGGCACAACCTGCCGCAGGAGGACCCGGTCGGGTTCGCAAAGGCTGTGCTGGACGTGCACGCGAGCGTTACGTAGGGCGGGTGGGGCTCGAACCCACGACCCAAGGATTATGAGTCCTCTGCTCTGACCGGCTGAGCTACCGCCCCGACGCCTCGTGTCTAGCAGACCCGCGCCGCCGCGGTGAGAGGCTGGACGCATGGCACGCGTCTTCATCACCGGCTCGAGCCAGGGCCTCGGCCTCATGGCCGCCCAGATCCTGGCCAAGGACGGCCACCTCGTCACGCTGCACGCGCGCAACGAGGAGCGGGCCCGCGACGCCGTCACCCGGCTGGTGGGGGCCGAGGGCATCGTCATCGGCGACGTGTCGACCCTCGACGGGATGCGCGACGTCGCGGAGCAGGCGAACGCGCTCGGCCGGTTCGACGCCGTGATCCACAACGTCGCCGTCGGTGACCGCGAGCCGCGCCGGATCGAGACGGCGGACGGGCTGTCCCAGCTGTTCGCGGTGAACGTGCTGGCGCCGTACCTGCTGACCGCCCTGATGCACCGGCCCGACCGGCTCGTCTACCTGAGCTCCGGGCTGCACCTGCGGGTCACGCCCCACCTCGACGACCTGCAGTGGACCCGGCGGCGCTGGAACGGCACGGCCGCGTACTCGGAGTCGAAGCTGCTCGACGTGCTGCTCACGATCGGGGTGGCGCGCCGCTGGCCGCAGGTGCTCTCCAACGCCGTCGAGCCGGGCTGGGTCGCCACCCGGATGGGCGGCCCGCAGGCGCCGGGAGACCTGGCCAAGGGTCCGGTCACGCAGGCCTGGCTCGCGGTGAGCGACGACCCGGGAGCTCTCACGTCCGGCGGGTACCTCTTCCACCAGCGTCCGAGTGCGACCAACCCGGCCGTGCACGACACCGCACTGCAGGACGAGCTGCTCCGCCGCTGCGCGGAGCTGACCGGGACGGAGCTACCGGCATGACGAATTACTCGGCCGACGAACATCGCTACGAGCGGATGAGCTACCGGCGGGTCGGCCGCAGCGGGGTGAAGCTCCCGGTCATCTCGCTCGGGCTCTGGCACAACTTCGGCACCGACCGGTCGCTCGAGACCCAGCGCGCCATCCTGCGCCGCGCGTTCGACCTCGGCGTCTGCCACTTCGACCTGGCCAACAACTACGGACCTCCCTACGGCACAGCCGAGGAGAACTTCGGCCGGATCCTCGCCCAGGACCTGCGCCCGTACCGCGACGAGCTCTTCCTCTCCACCAAGGCCGGGTGGGACATGTGGCCCGGCCCGTACGGCGAGTTCGGCTCCCGCAAGTACCTGCTCTCGAGCCTGGATGCATCGCTGAAGCGCATGAACGTGGACTACGTCGACGTCTTCTACAGCCACCGCTTCGACCCCGACACCCCGCTCGAGGAGACGATGGGAGCGCTCGACACGGCCGTGCGCTCCGGTCGCGCCCTGTACGCCGGCATCTCCTCCTACTCGGCGCAGCGCACCCGCGAGGCGGCCGCCATCCTCAAGGACCTCGGCACCCCACTGCTGATCCACCAGCCGTCCTACTCGCTGCTCAACCGCTGGATCGAGGCGGAGCTGCTTGACACGCTGGACGACGTGGGTGCCGGCTGTATCGCCTTCTCGCCGCTGGCTCAGGGAATGCTCACCGACAAGTACCTCGCCGGCGTCCCGGACGACTCCCGCATGGCCGCCGGTTCGTCGCTGTCGCCGGAGCTGCTGACGGACGAGAACCTCGCCCGCATCCGGGGGCTCGACGCGATCGCGGCACGGCGCGGGCAGTCACTGGCGCAACTGGCCATCGCCTGGGCGGCCCGTGACCCCCGGGTGACGTCGGTGCTCATCGGTGCGTCCTCGGTGCGCCAGCTCGAGCAGAACGTCGCCGCGCTCGACAACGCCGCCTTCTCCGCCGAGGAACTGACCGACATCGACCGGCACGCGGTCGAGGGCGGGATCGATCTCTGGCGGGGCGTCGCCACGTCCTGATCACCGCCTGGGCGAGGGCCTCGTCACCGCTTCGATGATGTTGGAGTCAACCGGGTACGGCCTGGGCATAAGCCGCCCGTGACCCTCACCATCGTGATCATTGTTGTGGTCGCACTCCTGCTCGCCCTGATCGGCTTCGTCGTCTGGCGCCGCAAGCAACGCGCCGGCGGCGTGGTGGCGACACCGCCGAAGGCCCGCCGGGGAGCAACGAAGCGATGACCGCCACCCCCGCCCCCCGTACCGGCGGCCGACCGGCGCTGCTCGTCCGGGCGACCAGCCTCGTGAAGCTGCCGGTCGTCACGACCAGCACCGGCGAGGCGCTCGCCGAGATCCGCGACGTCATCTACGTCCCCGAGGTCGGCAAGATCGTCGGCTTCACCCTCAACAAGCGCGGCTTCCTCTCCGGCCGGCTCAAGCAGGTCCTCGGCGCCCCGCAGATCCACGCCATCGGCCGCGACGCCGTCATGGTGTCCGACGCCTCTGTCCTCGACGCACCGGACGGCGACGACGAGGCGCAAGCCGCCCGCGGACGCAACGTCATCGGCAACTCGGTGCTCACCGACGCCGGCAAGCGGCTCGGGACCGTGCGCGACCTCGTCGTGGAGCTGAACGACAACGAGGTCGTCGGCTACGAGCTGGACGGCGACTCGGGGCTGCAGCGTGCCGAGGGAGCGCCGCTGCTGCTCCCGCTGCCGGCCACGCTCGCGGTCTCCAGCGACACGCTGATGGTGCCCGCCGACGTCGAGGAGTTCATCCGCGACGACCTGGCCGGCTTCGGCAGCGCGGTCGACAACTTCCGGGCGCGGCTCGGCAACCAGTCCGCAGACCACATCCCTGGAGGCGGCAGTGCAGCTGTCTGAGCTGATCGGCCGGCGGGTGGTCAGCCGGGCGACGGCCGACACCCTCGGCGAGGTGCACGACCTCTACATCGGGCTGCAACCGCCCACCGTCACGGCGCTGCAGATCGGCAAGGGCCGCAAGGCGTCCGTCGTCGAATGGCCCAAGATCGTGGGCATCGGGCCGGACGCGGTCATCGTCACCGACGACGAGGCCCTGACCCCGCACCCCGACGCCGCGTCCCCGATGGGACGGCTGCTGCTGAGCGAGCTCGGCAACGAGGCCGGCACCGTGACCGACGTCGAGTTCGACGACACGTCCGGCACGCTCATCGGATTGTCGAGCCAGAGTGCGGCGGTGAGCGGTGACCGACTGCTGGCCGACGGCCCGTACGCGATCATCGTCGCCGCCCGAGACGGCGACCCGTTCCCCGGATAACGACGGCGGGGACAGCGCGCTGACCTGCGCTTTCCCCGCCGAACGGACCGTGTGCGGGGGGTCCATCTGAGCTCCCGCGACGGGACTCGAACCTGTAACCTGCCGGTTAACAGCCGGCTGCTCTGCCAATTGAGCTACGCGGGATCGTGCGCTTACTGCGCGGATGTCATGCTAGCGCACGCACGGCGGAGCGGGTCGGGACCACAGCCCCCAGCGGAGGATCACATGGCGAGTCGCGCGGTCTTCGGTCTCGGTTTCGCCACCGGTTACGTCCTCGGCGCCAAGGCCGGCCGCGAGCGTTACGAGGCGCTCGTGCGCACGTTCCGCTCGGTGAAGGAGCAGCCCGCCGTGCAGGGCGCGGCGGGCATCGTCGCGGCTCAGGCCGGCACGCTGGCCTCACGGGCCCGGTCGGTCATCAGCCGTCCCGAGGAGCCCGAGGTGCCCACCTTCTCCGCGGCGCCGAGCCCCAACGGCAACGGCGCCCACGCGACGCACTGACCGCTTACCGGTCGCGAGGCCGCGACCGGGCGCACAGTTTTCAGGGCGGCCCCGTCGGGCACGACTGACGCCGTGGTGAGTTCCTGATGCGGCTGCGCCGATCGGACCCGGCTGCGGCGGGCATCTCCCGCGTGAAGCAGGGCAAGCGCTTCGTCTACCTCACCGCCTCCGGTGAGCCGCTCGCCGACGAGGCCACCCTCGCCCGGATCGACGCGCTCGTCATCCCGCCGGCCTGGAACGACGTGTGGATCAGCCCGCACGACTCCGGCCACATCCAGGCCGTCGGCACCGATGCGGCCGGCCGGCGGCAGTACCGCTACCACGACGAGTGGCGCAAGAAGCGTGACCTCGCGAAGTTCGACCGCATCCTCGAGTTCGCCGACATCCTCCCCCAGCTGCGGGAGCACGTGGCGCACGATCTGGCCCGGCCCGACATGTCGGAGCGGCGGGTGCTGGCCTGCGCCGCCCGACTGCTCGACATCGGCTTCTTCCGCATCGGCGGTGAGGAGTACACCGAGCAGAACCAGACGTACGGGCTCGCGACGATCCTGCGCGAGCACACCAGCCTGGACTCCGACGGCACGGTGACGTTCAACTACATCGCCAAGAGCGGCAAGCGCCGCATCCAGGCGGTGGTGGACCCCGAGGTGTGCGAGGTCGTCGCCACCCTGCTGGCACGGGAGGACAGCAACCCCGAGCTGCTGGCTTACCGGGCCGATGACGGTGCGGACGGCGGGCAGTGGATCGACGTCACCTCCCGGCACATCAACGCCTACCTGCTGAGCGTCAGCGGCGGCCTCTCGGTCTCGGCGAAGGACTTCCGTACCTGGTCGGCCACGGTGCTCTGCGCCGTCGCCCTGGGCGTCTCCGAGCCGGCCGCCACGTCACCGTCGGCCATCAAGCGGGCCGTCACCCGCGCCGTCAAGGAGACGTCGGACTACCTGGGCAACACCCCCGCCGTCTGCCGGGCGTCCTACATCCACCCGCGGGTCATCGACCTCTACTACGGCGGCGTCACGATCTTCGAGGAGCTCGACGAGCTCGGTGACGATGCCGAGTACGGGGACCTGGCGGTGCACGGCTTCGCCGAGGCCGCCGTCAGTGCCCTGCTCCGAAGCCCGCAGGCCGCCCGGGCCGCGGCCCGTGGGCGCCGGCTCGCGGAGGCTGCTGCGCGGCGTACCGAGCGTCGCAGCCCGGCGCGGGCCGTCACGGCCCTCGCCGACTCGGCGGCGCAGGCCGCGTGAGGCCACCGCTCGTCCGGCATTCGGGTTCAGTGGTCTGATGCCGCCCGATGCCGACGCCCAGCGTGACGCGCTGCAGGCGCTGCTCGACCTGCTCGGCCGCCGTCATGCATTGGCCGCCATCTGGGAGCTACGCGGGCCGGCCCAGCCGTTCCGCACGCTCGCCGCGCGGCTCGACGTCACCCCGGACCGGCTATCCCAGCGCCTGCGGGAGCTTCGGGAGTCCGGGCTCATCGAGGTCGACGAGGGCGGGGACTACCGGCTCACCAGTGAAGGGCGGCGGCTGCTCGACCAGCTCGAGCAGCTCGCCCGGTACGCCGACGGCTGGACCCGCCTCAGCGCCAGACAACGGCAACCGCGGGGGGCCAGCACGACGGGACGGGGCGAGACTTACTCGAGGTAGTCGCGCAGCTTCTGCGACCGCGACGGGTGGCGCAGCTTGGACAGCGTCTTCGACTCGATCTGCCGGATGCGCTCGCGGGTGACGCCGAACTCGCGCCCGACCTCCTCCAGCGTGCGGGGGTGGCCGTCGGTCAACCCGAAGCGCAGCTGGATGACCTTCTTCTCCCGCTCGGACAGGGTGTGGAGCACCGAGTCGAGCTGCTCCTGCAGCAGGATGAAGCTCGCCGCATCGATCGGGACGACCGCGTCGGAGTCCTCGATGAAGTCACCGAGGTGGGAGTCCTCCTCCTCACCGATCGGCGTCTCGAGGCTGACCGGCTCCTGCGACACCTTCAGGATCTCGCGCACCTTGTCGGGCGTGAGGTCCATCTCGCGGGCGATCTCCTCCGGCGTGGGCTCACGGCCCAGGTCCTGGAGCAGCTGGCGCTGGATGCGGATGAGCTTGTTGATCGTCTCGACCATGTGCACCGGGATACGGATGGTGCGGGCCTGGTCGGCGATGGCCCGGGTGATGGCCTGCCGGATCCACCAGGTGGCGTACGTGGAGAACTTGTAGCCCTTGGTGTAGTCGAACTTCTCGACGGCCCGGATCAGGCCGAGGTTGCCCTCCTGGATCAGGTCGAGGAAGAGCATGCCGCGACCGACGTAGCGCTTGGCGATGGAGACCACCAGACGCAGGTTGGCCTCGACCAGCTTGCGCTTCGCGATCTGCCCGTCCCGCTCGATCGCCTCGAGCTCGCGGCGCAGCTTGTCGGCGACCTTGCGCCCCGTGCTGCCCATTGCGACCTTCTCGGACGCGAACAGGCCGGCCTCGATGCGCTTGGCGAGGTCCACTTCCTCCTCGGCCGTGAGGAGCGGGACCTTGCCGATCTCCTTGAGGTACATGCGTACCGGGTCGGAGGTCGGCGTCTTGAGGGCCAGCTCCTCCTCGCGCTTGCGCCGGGCGGTGGTGTTCTCTTCCTCGTCGTCGTCGTTCTCCGACGTGGTGTCGATGATCTCGATGCCCTCGTCGGTGAGGACCTGCAGGATGCTGTCCATCTGCTCCGGTGGCAGCTCGGCGGCCTGCATCGCGGCACTCACGTCCTCCGACGTGACTTGCCCGGCCTCCTTGCCTTTCGTGATCAGATCCTTGATCTCGTCCACCTGGGCCTCGCGCGGCAAGACAGTTGTGCTCATGACGGCTTTTCGTCATCTCCTCTTATGGAGGCCTGGTCTCGCGGCCAGCGGATGTGATCTACAGCATGGTGCTCCTCCGAGACTACGGCCTGTTTAGGCAGAACCGCCTCCCCGGAGCTGTCGCTTGAGGGCCTCCAGGCCCATGAGTTCACCGAAGACCCGGTTGTAGCCCTCGACCTCCAACGGATTCATCCGTTGCATCTGCGCTTTCAGCACCGCAATACGCCGGGTGAGGTCGAATTCCCGTAAGCGGCGGACGACTTCGGCGACGTAGGCACGCTCGTCCTCGCCGGCGTAACGCAGCGGCTCGACGGCCAGCGCGCCGACGAGATGGCGGGCGTCCTCGTCACTGCAGGCGTCGCTGACCTGCGCCACCCAGCCCGAGCCGCCCGGAGCCGTCTGCGTGCCGCCCACCTCGCTGATGGCCGTGAAGACGGCGCGATGGGCCGGGAAGGTGAAGAAAGCCGGGTCCATCGAGTCGAAAGCCGGGCCGCAGTAACCGGGCATCTGCAGCGCGGCCTTGAGGCCCTCCCGCTCCCCGGTGACGGCGCGCTCGTCGGGCACGTCCTGGCCGGGACGGCGCGGACGCGCAGGCGTGCTCGGGGGGCGTCCGGGCCCTCCCGTCCGGTCGCTGCGGGTGGGGTCGCCGCCGCGCTGGCGCACGGCGTCGAGCACCGGGTCGGGACTCGGCATCCCGAGCCACCCCGAGAGGCGGCGGGCGTACTCGTCGCGTAGTGCCCAGTCCTTCACCTGGGCGACGAGCGGCACGGCCGAGCGCATCGCCGCGATCTGGCCCTCGGCGGTGTTGAGGTCGTACTCGTTCAGCGCGCTGCGGATGGCGAACTCGACGAGCGGCACCCGGTTTGCGATCAGGTCGCGGACGGCCGCATCGCCCTCCTGCTGACGCAGCTCGCAGGGGTCACGGCCCTCGGACTCGATGGCGACGAAGGTCTGCGAGACGAAGTGCTGGTCGAAGGCCAGCGCCTTGCGGGCGGCGGCCTGCCCGGCGGCGTCACCGTCGAAGGTGAAGATCACCTCGGAGCGGTGCACGTCCTGGTCGTGCAGCAGCCGGCGCAGGAGCTTCACGTGCTCCTCGCCGAAGGCGGTGCCGCAGCTGGCGACCGCCGTCTCCACGCCCGCGAGGTGACAGGCCATCACGTCGGTGTAGCCCTCGACGATGACCGCCTGGTAGCGCTGGGCGATCGCCTTGCGGGCCTGGTCGGCGCCGTAGAGCAGGTGCGACTTCTTGAACAGCATCGTCTCCGACGTGTTCAGGTACTTCGCCGGCACCGGGTCGTCGTCGTACAGCCGGCGGGCACCGAAGCCCAACACGTTGCCGGTCGGGTCGCTGATCGGCCAGAGCAGCCGGCGGCGGAAGCGGTCGATGGGCCCGCGGGAGCCCTGCTTCGCGAGACCCACCTCGATGAGGTCGTCGACGCTGAAGCCCGCCGCCCGCAGGTGCGTGGTGAGCGTGTCCCAGCCCTCGGGGGCGTAGCCGACCTGGAAGCGCTCGGCAGCGGCCGCGTCGAACCCGCGCTCGGCGAGGAACTGGCGACCGGCGAGGGCCTGCGGGCCGCGCAGCTGCTGCTGGTAGAAGGCGACGGCGGCCTTGTTGGCGTCGAACAGGCGCGTGCGCTTGCCCGTCTCGCCGTGGGCCGCGGCACCGCCCCCCTCGTACGTCAGGGCGATGTTGAGCTGCTGCGCCAGCCGCTCGATCGACTCGGGGAAGGTGAGGCCCTGCGTCGACATGATGAAGTCGATGGCGTCGCCACCCTTGCCGCAGCCGAAGCAGTGGTACATCCCGTTCGTCAGGTTGACGTTGAACGACGGGGTCTTCTCGTCGTGGAAGGGACAGAGCCCCTTCATGCGTCCGGCACCCGCCGCCCGCAGCGCCACCTGGGCGCCGACCACGTCGAGGATCGAGACCTGCTCGCGCACGGCATTGATGCTCGCGTCGCTGATGCGACCGGCCAACCCGGCCTCCTGCCCACCACTCGCCGCCCGGGGAAGTACGCGATCCGGAGCGTGGGCGGCGGGCAAAGTGTATGCCGCGGGACGGGTCCACGGCCGGGTCGTCCACAGGGCCGGATGGCCCGCGAGGGACTAGAGCGTGCGGGGCAGCGGCGGGGTGCCGCCGACGAGCCGGGCGTGCCAGCGCACTGCCGACAGGTCGGTGAGCCGGGCCACCTGATCGACGACCGCACGCTGCCGCCCGGCGGCGTCAGGGGCGATCGCGTACGCCTCCGCGAGCAGCGGCTCCAGGGTGTCGGGGGCACCGGCCGCGACGGCGGCGGCCAGCTCCGTCAGGAGCTCGCGCTGCCGGGTCTGCAGGGCGGCCGCCCCCGGCCGGTCCATCACCCAGCGGGCCGTGACCGCCTTGAGCACCGCGCACTGTGCCCGGATGCCGGCCGGCACGACGAGGGAGGCCGCGTAACGCGTGAGCGGCTCGTCGCCGTACGCGCTCCGGGTCTGCGTCACGGCCGCCCGCACCAGCCGGGCGATCAGCTCGCTGGTGAGCGTCTTCAGCGCCGCCATCTGCACGGCGGTGTGCGGCGCACCCTCGGCCTCCGGCCACCACGGCGCCGCGCGCAGCTCGTCCAGGGCCTCGGGGGTGCCGGCGCCGTAGAACTCGCGGGCGAAGGCGACGAGGTCGGCGCGCTCCCCCGGGTCGGCGAGGCGCGAGAGATCGACCAGCCCGGCGCGTACGCCGTCCTCCAGGTCGTGCACCGAGTACGCGACGTCGTCGGCCCAGTCCATGATCTGTGCCTCGAGCGGGCGGCCACGCTCCGGCGCACCATCCCGGATCCAGGCGAAGACCGGCAGGTCGTCGGGGTAGACGCCGTACTTGTGCGTGTCGCGCTCGGTACGCGGCCACGGGTACTTGCAGACGCCGTCGAGGGTGGCGCGGGTCAGGTTGAGGCCGGCGCCGACGACCTTCGTCTCCAGCCGGGTCAGCTCGCGCAGGCTCTGGGCGTTGCCCTCGAAGCCGCCGCAGATCTCGGCGGCCGCGTCGAGCGCCGCCTCGCCGTTGTGACCGAACGGAGGGTGGCCCAGGTCGTGTGCGAGGCAGGCGGCGTCGACGAGGTCGCGGTCGGCGCCGAGCCGGCCCGCGATCTCGCGTCCGATCTGCGCGCACTCCAGCGAATGGGTCAGCCGGGTGCGCGGCACCCCGTCCTCGGGCTCCTCCTCCGGGCCCACGACCTGCGTCTTGGCCGCGAGGCGGCGCAGCGCAGCCGAGTGCAGCACCCGGGCCCGGTCACGCTCGTACGGGCTGCGCGCGGCGGGGGTCGCCTTGTCCGGCTCGGCGACCCACCGCTGCGCGTCGTGCATCGGGCCCGACGGCCCGGTCCGCTCCCCGGTCAGCGGGTGTCGCTGCCCGAGGAACGCTCCAGCACGCTGGCCCGGCCGGCCTCGAGCCGGGCGACCGGCACGCGGAACGGCGAGCAGGAGACGTAGTTGAGCCCGACCTCGTGGAAGAAGTGGACGCTGTCCGGGTCACCGCCGTGCTCGCCGCAGACGCCGACCTTGAGGTCGGGACGCGTCGCCCGGCCTTCTTCGGTGGCGATGCGGACCATGCGGCCGATGCCCTCGCGGTCGAGCGACTCGAACGGCGAGACGCCGAAGATGCCGAGGTCGAGGTACTGCGAGAAGAACGCGGCCTCGACGTCGTCCCGCGAGAAGCCCCAGCCCATCTGGGTGAGGTCGTTGGTGCCGAAGCTGAAGAACTCGGCGGCCTCGGCGATCTGGCCCGCCGTCATCGCCGCCCGCGGCACCTCGATCATCGTGCCGATCAGAGCCGGCACGTCGACACCGGCCTCGGAGGCGACGTCGGCGAGGATCCGCTGCGCCTCCTCCTTCACGAACTCTAGCTCCTGCACGGCTCCGACCAGCGGCACCATGATCTCCGGGTGCGGGTCGAGGCCCTTCTTGCGGCACTCGGCCGCCGCCTCGGCGATGGCCCGCACCTGCATCGCGAACAGGCCCGGGATGACGAGGCCGAGGCGCACGCCGCGCAGGCCCAGCATCGGGTTCTGCTCGTGCAGCCGGCGGACGGCCTCCAGGAGGGTCTTGTCGCGGCCCGGGTCGTTGCCGGTGGCCTCGGCGACGGCGACCTTGACGGCCAGCTCCTCCAGCGACGGGAGGAACTCGTGCAGCGGCGGGTCGATCAGGCGCACGGTGACGGGCAGCCCGTCCATGGCCGTCAAGATGCCGACGAAGTCACCGCGCTGCAGCGGCAGCAGGGCAGCGAGTGCCGCGTCGCGGCCGGCCGCGCCGTCGGCGAGGATCAGGTCCTCGACCAGCTGGCGACGCTCGCCGAGGAACATGTGCTCGGTGCGGCAGAGCCCGATGCCGGCGGCACCGAAGCGGCGCGCCCGCTCGGAGTCCTCCGGGGTGTCGGAGTTGGCCCGCACGCCGAGGCGGCGCTCGGAGTCGGCGTGCGTGACGAGCCGGTGCACGGCGGCGACCAGGTCGTCGGCGTCGGCCGGGATGGTGCCCTCGAAGTACTGCACGACGGGTGAGTCCATGACCGGGACCTCACCGAGGTAGACGACGCCGCTGGTGCCGTCGATGGAGATGACGTCACCCTCCCTGACGACGATGCCGCCCGGGGCGGAGAAGGTGCGACCGCGCAGGTCGACCTCGAGCTCCTCGGCGCCGGAGACGCAGGTCTTGCCCATGCCGCGGGCGACGACGGCGGCATGGGAGGTCTTGCCGCCGCGCGAGGTGAGGATGCCGTTGGCGGCGATCATGCCGTGCAGGTCGTCGGGGGTGGTCTCGCGGCGGACCAGGATGACCTGCTCGCCGCGGGCCGCCCACTCGACGGCGGAGTCGGAGTCGAAGACGGCCTTGCCGACCGCCGCGCCCGGCGAGGCGTTGACGCCCTTGCCGATGCGCTGCTTGGCGGACTCGTCGTCGAAGCGCGGGAACATCAGCATCCCGAGTTGGGCGCCGGTGACGCGCAGCAGTGCCTCGTCGAGGTCGATGAGGCCCTCGTCGATGAGCTGGGTGGCGATGCGGAAGGCGGCGCCCGCGGTGCGCTTGCCGACCCGGGTCTGCAGCATCCAGAGCTTGCCGCGCTCGACGGTGAACTCGATGTCGCACAGGTCGCGGTAGTGCCGCTCCAGCGTCGACATGATCTCCATGAGCTGGTCGTACGAGGCCTTGTCGAGCTGCTCGAGGTCGGCGAGCGGCACCGTGTTACGGATGCCGGCGACGACGTCCTCGCCCTGCGCGTTCTGCAGGTAGTCGCCGTAGACGCCCTGATCGCCGCTGCCCGGGTCGCGGGTGAAGGCGACGCCGGTGCCGGAGGTCATGCCGATGTTGCCGAAGACCATCGTGACGATGTTGACGGCGGTACCGAGGTCGGCGGGGATGCGCTCCTGGCGGCGGTACAGCCGGGCGCGGTCGCCGTTCCAGGAGTCGAAGACGGCGCTGACGGCGAGGTCCATCTGCTCGCGCGGGTCCTGCGGGAAGTCGCGTCCGGTCTCTTCGCGGACGATCTGCTTGAAGGTCTCGACCAGGGTGCGGAAGTCGTTCTCGTCGAGGTCGAGGTCGTTGGTGGTGCCCTTGGCCTGCTTGGCCTCGTCCATCGCGTGCTCGAAGCGCTCACCGTCGACGCCGAGCACCGTCTTGCCGAACATCTGCACCAGACGGCGGTAGGAGTCCCACGCGAAGCGCGGGTTGTCGCCCTGCTTCGCGAGGCCCTCGACGGACGCGTCGTTCAGCCCGATGTTGAGGACGGTGTCCATCATCCCGGGCATCGAGAACTTCGCGCCGGAGCGCACCGAGACCAGCAGCGGATCGGCCGGATCGCCGAGCGTCTTGCCCATGGCCTTCTCCAGGCCGGCCAGGTGCTCGGTGACCTCGTTCTCCAGCTCGGCGGGAGCGGCGCCCCGGTTCAGGTACTCGCGGCAGGCCTCGGTCGTGATGACGAAGCCGGGCGGCACGGGCAGACCGAGGTTGGTCATCTCGGCGAGGTTGGCGCCCTTCCCTCCCAGCAGGTCCTTGAGGTCACGATTGCCTTCGGCGAAGTCGTAGACGTACTTCATGCCAGACCCCATGGAAATTCCTCCGCAGTGAGGCGGTGTGAACGGCTCGTCACCGTGTCGGCTGCGGTGTCGCCGACTCCCGGTCAGGCTACTTATCGCTCGCGGCGCGCGGCAGCCGGGTGATGCACGGCCGTCCGCGTGGCTGAAGCGCGGATGTCGGACCCTGCCGTCAAGATGCTTCACATGTCCTCGTCACCTCAGGCGGCTCCCCCGACGCCGGCCGGCAGCCGGACCACCGGGTGGCTCACCCCGCGCCGTCTGAAGTGGATGAAGTGGGTCGTGCTCGTCGTCTGGCTCGGCATCATCGCGGGCATCGGGCCGCTGGCCGGCAAGCTCGGCGGCGCGCAGAAGAACGACGCGACGGCCTTCCTGCCCGGCAAGGCGGAGTCGACCAAGGTCTTCACCGAGCTCAAGACCTTCCCGGGCGGCGATGCCGTACCGACCGTGATCGTCTACGCCCGCGACGCGGGGCTCACACCCGCCGACCTCGCCGTGATCAACCGCAATCGCACGACCCTCATCGGCTACGAGCACGTGGTCGGGCAGACCCCGCCGGTCATCCGCAGCGAGAACGGCAAGGCGGCGCTCATATCGCTGCGGGTGCAGGCCTCCGAGAACGGCGACACCCTGCTGAAGTGGGTCGACACCGTTCGTGACATGTCGCGGGCCGACCTGCCGGACGGCCTGACGACCGACCTCACCGGTCCGGGCGGCTATCTGCGCGACTCGCTGAAAGCCTTCGAGGGCATCGACGGCAAGCTGCTCATCGTCACGGTGTTCGTCGTCGCGATCATCCTGCTGCTGACCTATCGCAGCCTGTTCCTCTGGCTGGTGCCGCTGGTGTCCGTCGGCTTCGCCGCGGGTACCGCCCAGGGCCTCGTCTACCTGCTCACCAAGGCCGGGTTGGTGGTCAACGGCCAGAGCGCCGGCATCCTGACGGTGCTGGTCTTCGGCGCCGGCACCGATTACGCGCTCCTGCTGATCGCGCGCTACCGCGAGGAGCTGCACCACACCCAGGACCGGCACCTCGCGATGGCCCGCGCCTACAAGCAGGCGGCTCCCGCGCTGCTGGCCTCGGGCTCCACGGTGACGATCGGCCTGCTCTGCCTGCTGTTCAGCGAGCTGGAGAGTGACAAGGGGCTCGGCCCGGTGGGCGCCGTCGGCGTGCTGTGCGCCCTGGCCGCCCAGCTCACGCTGCTGCCGGCGCTGCTCATGATCTTCGGACGCAAGCTCTTCTGGCCGTTCGTCCCCAAGGTCGACGCCGCCGGGCTGGACGCCGACGGCCCGTGGGTGCGGGTGTCGCGCTTCCTCGGCCGCCACCCGCGCCGGATCTGGCTCGGCACCCTCGCGGTGCTGGTCGCGCTCTGCTTCGGACTGCTCGACTTCAACACCGGCCTCACCCAGGAGCAGGGCTTCCGCGACAAGACCGAGTCCGTCGCCGGCCAGCAGCTGATCTCGGCGTCCTTCCCGGCCGGCGCGTCCCAGCCCGCCACCGTGATCGCCAACGCGTCGGCCACGTCCACCATCGTCAGCACCGCCCGGAGCGTGCCCGGAGTCGTGAGCGCGATCCCGGTGGGGGCAGCCTCCAACGGCCGGATGCAGGTCGACGTCGTGCTCCAGCAGCCCGACGGCGACGCCGCCGATGCGGCGATCCGGGGGCTGCGCGACAAGCTGCACGCCATCCCGGGAGCCGACGCCCTCGTGGGTGGGCAGACCGCGACCACGCTGGACGTCAACGACGCCAGCAGTCACGACGTGAAGGTGATCATCCCGATCGTGCTGGTGGTGGTGCTGGTCATCCTGGGCCTGCTGCTGCGGGCCGTCCTCGCGCCCGTCCTGCTCATGGTCACGGTGGTGCTGTCGTACTTGAGCTCGCTGGGGCTCGCCGCCCTGATCTACGACTGGGGGTTCAACTTCCCGGGCAGCGATCCGTCGCTGCCGCTGTTCGCCTTCATCTTCCTGGTGGCGCTCGGCATCGACTACAACATCTTCCTGATGTCCCGGGTACGGGAGGAGTCCGAGCGCGGCGGCACGCGCTACGGCACGATGCGCGGCGTGGCCACCACCGGTGGTGTCATCACGAGCGCCGGTGTCGTCCTCGCCGCCACGTTCTCGGTGCTGGGCGTGCTCCCGCTCGTCCAGCTCACGCAGATCGGCATCGTCGTGGCGGTCGGCGTCCTGCTCGACACCTTCATCGTGCGGTCGCTGCTGGTGCCCGCGCTCACGCTCGAGATCGGCTCCAGGATCTGGTGGCCGAGCAAGCTGCAACACGTCCCCGACCACCCCGACTCCCCGGAGCCCCACGTGCCGCTGCCCGATCCCGTCGAGACCGGCGCAGCCCGGAGCGCCGAATGACCCGGCTCGCCCGCAGCCGCCGTCCTGGGGCCGCGCTCGCCGCGCTGGCGCTCGCCGTCGCCGTGCCGCTCGCCGCCTGCTCGAGCGGGTCCGGCTCGGCGCAGAACCCGCCCAGCGCGGCGCCCGGCGCGAGCTCCGGGTCATCCGGAGCGGCAAGTGCCTCGCCGTCGTCCAGCCCCACGCCGACCCCCAGCCCGACCCCGACGATCCCCGCGCCCCGTGGTGCGCCCGGGCAGTGGACCACCGTGGTCGAGCACGAGGGCCGGCCGGAGATCCAGACCCAGACGGTCAGCGCCGGCGGCTCGACGGTCGTCG
Source organism: Frankiaceae bacterium (assembly GCA_965199805.1). Taxonomy (GTDB): domain Bacteria; phylum Actinomycetota; class Actinomycetes; order Frankiales; family Frankiaceae; genus DATAZK01. Next base: position 1,481,868 of record CBDATO010000003.1, read on the forward strand.
TGCTGCGCACCGACGTCTACACCAGCAAGCTCGTGCTCCACCCCGGCTACGAGGAGCCCGGCGCCGACGGCTGGCCCACCCAGGCCCGCATCACCGATGCCGAGAAGCCCACGCTGCTCGCCTTCTTCAACGGCGGCTTCCGGATGGGGCTCGGGCTCGGCGGCTTCCAGATCGGCACCCGGGTCGGCTATCCGATCAATCCCGGCTTCGCGTCGGTGGTCACCTACGCCGACGGCCGGTCCGACATCGGGCGCTGGGGCACCCAGGTGCCCAACAGCAAGAAGAAGGTCGTCAGCGTCCGGCAGAACCTCGGGATGCTGGTCGACAACGGGGCGCTGGCGGTGGACGTCGACCAGTACGGGCCCTGGGGTGCCACGCTCGGCGGCGGCTTCGCGGTCGCCCGCTCCGGCCTCGGCATCGACCGCTACGGCAACCTGCTGTACGCGGGGAGCTCGTACGCAACGCCCCGCGCCGTCGGTCAGGCGCTGATCGACTCGGGCGCGGTGCGGGCGATGCAGCTCGACATCAACCCGATGTGGGTCTGCAGCTTCTACGTGCCGAACGCGCTCACGGTCAAGGTCGGGCTGGCCGGCCAGTACTGCGGGGTCGGCACGATGCTGAACCCGTACGGGCGGGACTGGTTCTCCATCGCTCGCACCGACCCCCTGGCCGGCAGCAGCTGACGGCTCACGGCTCCAGGCGGTCGATCAGGTAGGTGCGGACCGCGTCGAGGCCCACCCGCTCCTGCGTCATCGAGTCGCGCTCGCGGATGGTCACGGCCTGGTCCTCGAGGGTGTCGAAATCGACGGTGATCGAGTACGGGGTGCCCACCTCGTCCTGGCGCCGGTAGCGCCGCCCGATGGCGCCGGCGTCGTCGAAGTCGACGTTCCAGCGCTTGCGCAGCTGAGCAGCCAGATCACGGGCGACCGGTGAGAGGTCGGTGCTGCGCGAGAGCGGCAGCACGGCCGCCTTGACCGGGGCGAGCCGCGGGTCGAGTCGCAGCACCGTGCGCTTGTCGACGCCGCCCTTGGTGTTGGGCGCCTCGTCCACGGCGTAGGCGTCGAGCAGGAAGGCGAGCGCCGCACGGTCGACACCGGCGGCCGGCTCGATGACGAACGGGGTCCACCGCTCGCCCGAGGCCTGGTCGAAGTAGGACAGGTCGACGCCGCTGGCCTTGCCGTGGACGGTGAGGTCGTAATCGGTGCGGTTGGCGACGCCCTCGAGCTCGCCCCACTCGCTGCCGGCGAACTGGAAGCGGTACTCCACGTCGACGGTGCGCTTGGAGTAGTGCGAGAGCTTCTCCTGCGGGTGCTCGAACAGGCGCAGGTTGTCGGGGTCGATCCCGAGGCCCGTGTACCAGGCGTAGCGGGTGTCGATCCAGTACTGGTGCCATTCCTCGTCGGAGCCGGGCGCGACGAAGAACTCCATCTCCATCTGCTCGAACTCACGCGTACGGAAGATGAAGTTTCCCGGCGTGATCTCGTTGCGGAAGCTCTTGCCGATCTGCCCGATGCCGAACGGCGGCTTCTTGCGCGCCGACGACATGACGTTGGCGAAGTTGATGAAGATGCCCTGCGCCGTCTCCGGCCGCAGGTAGGCGAGGCCCGCCTCCCCCTCGGTCGCGCCGAGGTAGGTGCGCAGCAGGCCGTTGAACTGCTTGGGCTCGGTCCAGGCGCCCCGGGTGCCGCAGTGCGGGCACGCGATGTCGGCGAGCGCCTTGCCCTTCTCCTCCTCCAGGTGGTCGGCCCGGAAGCGGTGGTGACAGGCCTGGCACTCGACCAGCGGGTCGACGAACGCCTCGACGTGGCCGGACGTCTCCCACACCTCGCGGGCGAGGATCACCGAGGAGTCGAGGCCGACGACGTCGTCGCGGCCCTGCACCATGGCGCGCCACCACTCGCGCTTGATGTTGTTCTTCAGCTCCACACCGAGCGGGCCGTAGTCCCACGAGGCGCGCAGACCGCCGTAGATCTCGCTGGACGGGAAGACGATGCCGCGTCGCTTGCTGAGGCTGACGACGGCGTCGATGCGATCGGAGTTGGCGTTTTTGGCCATGGTGTACGGAGCTCCATCCGGCTGGCGGTCGGCGGTCAGCCGGGGAATCTACCTGGCGTTTCACACGCCGCTGAGGTTGTGCGCCTTCAGCGAATCACGCGGAGTCGGTGGGCGGCGTCTCGTAGACGCCCGGCTCGTCGTCCGCGTAGGGCATGAGCGGCATCGCCTCGATGCGCACGTCGTACGCCGACAGCGCCCGCCGCCAGGTCCCCACGCCGTCCCATTCGCTGACCAGCACCCAGTGGGTCGGGTCGTCGAGCGCCTGCGCCGACTGGGTACGCCGGTGGCCGGGCCGCGTCGCCAGAGCGGCGGCCAGTCTGCCGAGTCCGGCTCCCATGGCGCCCGGCTCGAGCTGGCCCTCGGGCACGACGAAGCGGGTCACGACAAGGACAGCGGTCTCCGGGCTTGTGGACACAACTGCACAGTCTGCCCAGTCGTCCTCCATGATGGGCCGGTGCCGCCGCCGAAGAAGCGCCCACAGAAGCGCGCCCCCCAGCAGCAGCGGTCTGCGCGGCCGCCGCGACCCACCGGGCGCACGTCGACCGGCCCGGCCCGGCCCTTCTACACGCCGGACAGCTCACCGCTGCGGCAGGCCGTGGAGCGGCGGAGCGCCCCCGTGCTGGTGCTGCTGACCCGCGGCCCGCGCCTGCTCATGTCGCTGCTGCCGCTGGCACTGCTGCTGCTCGGCCTCTTCCTGCCGCTCGCCCTCGGCCTGATCGCCCTGGTGGTCTTCCTGCTCTTCACGGGGTGGCTGGCCTACCTGTCGTGGCCGCGCTCCGACACCGGCGCCAAGGCGATCCGCGTGGTGATGTTCGTCCTGGTGGTGGGCCTGATCGTGCTGCGACTGGTGCGCGCCTGACCCGGGTCCGAGCGTCAGGACGAAGGTGACGCGGCGCGCGGGCGCCACACGCTGACTCGCAGCGGCGACGCACCGGCGAGCATCGTCACCTCGCAGTCCAGCTCCGCCCCGCCGACCGTCAGTGACAGCCCCGAGCCCTGCACGACGGACGTCGGACCGATGCCCGCGACGCCGGGCACGAGCCGCGCGAGCCGGGTGACCATGTCGCCGAGCAGGCCGGTGACCGCATCGTCGATGTCGCCGGTGGCCAGCTCGCTCTCGAGCAGGTCCAGCCGGGAGGACGCCACGGCGGCAGCGACCCCGGCCGGGGCGCGCAACGAGACCACGAGCGGCGCGCTCGCCTCGATCGTGGCGAAGGCACTCACCGTGAAGTCCGCCACCGGAGGCCGGGCGGCGCTGGACGGCCGGCGCAGCGTCCGGCCCACCTGCTGCTGCCACACGTCGCTGACGACCGCGGCGAGCACCTCGTCGTCCAGCTGAAGGTCGGTTTGCGGCGCGGACCGCCTCGGGATCACGGGTCCGACAGACGCGGCCTGCTGCATCGCGCCGCCCCCTTCGCCTGCGTCCGATCACGGTCCGCCGGTCGTGCAGGAGTCGGCGGACAACCTCACTATGTGTGAGGTTCCTATCGACTGTGACCCATAGTTACGTAATAACTATTGAGGGTCACTCCGTGGGCGTGTCGGCCTTGCCGAAGCGGCGGTCGCGGCCGGCGTACTCCGCACACGCCTTCCAGAGCGCGCGGCGGTCGAAATCCGGCCAGCGGGTGTCGGTGAACATCAGCTCGGCGTACGCCGACTGCCACAGCAGATAGTTGGAGATGCGCTGCTCACCGCTGGTGCGGATGAAGAGGTCGACGTCGGGCATGTCCGGCTCGTCGAGGTAGCGGGCGAAGGTCTTCTCGTTGACGTTCTTCGGGGCGAGGCGCCCCTCGGCGACGTCCCGGGCGAGGGCCGCGGCCGCGTCGGCGATCTCGGCGCGTCCCCCGTAGTTGACGCACATACAAAGCGTCAACCGGTCGTTACCGGCCGTTCGCCGCTCGGCCTCCTCGAGCCGGTTGATCACCGCGCGCCAGAGGCGCGGACGGCGGCCGGCCCACCGCACCCGCACGCCGAGCGCGTCCATGTCGTCGAGGCGCCGGCGCATCACGCCCTCGGTGAAGCGCATCAGGAAGGCGACCTCCTCCGGCGAGCGCTTCCAGTTCTCGGTGGAGAACGCGTAGGCCGAGAGCCACCCCACCCCGAGCTCGATGGCGCCCTCGACGCAGTCGAAGAGTGCGTCCTCGCCGGCCTCGTGCCCGCGGGTACGCGGCAGCCCGCGCTCGGTGGCCCAGCGCCCGTTGCCGTCCATCACCAGCGCCACGTGCTTCGGCACCAGCTCCGGCGGCAGGTCGGGAACGGTGGCCCCGGACGGGTGCGGACGCGGCGCCATGATCGGCCGGTCACGGGGCGGGTTGGACTGGCTGCGACGGCCGCCGGTCGGGGTCACCGGCCCTCCACCAGCGCGAGTGAGCGCAGCCCGCGCTCGAGGTTCCACTGCAGGTGCGACGCCACGGCGCCGCTCGCCTCACGGCGGGTGCGCGGATCGGTCGCGTCGGCGTACTCCCAGTCACCCTCGGCGAGGGCCGACAGCAGGCGTACGCCCGGCTCCGACATCAGGACCGTGCCCGGCGCCTTGCAGTCGCTGCAGACCACGCCGCCGGCCGGCACCAGGACGGCGCGGTGCACGCCCGAGGCCGCGACCGTGCCGCAGCGGGCGCAGGCCGCGAGCGCCATCTCGTAACCGGAGACGGCGAGGGCGCGCAGCAGGAAGGCGTCGACCACCAGCGGCGCGTCGTGGGTGGCCTCCGCCAAGGTGCGCATGGCGCCCAGCACGAGCAGGTAGAGCCGCAGGGCCGGCTCGCGCTCCTCGGCGGACAGCCGCTCGGCCGCCTCCAGCACCGCGGAGCTCGCCGTGTGCCGGCCGTAGTCACCTGAGACAGCGGCGCCGTACGCGTTCAGCGACTCGACCTGCGTCACCGTGTCGAGCGAGCGGCCCTCGTACAGCTGGAGGTCGATGTGCGTGCCCGGCTCGAGCCGGCCGCCGAACTTCGACTTGGTACGCCGCACACCCTTCGCGACGGCGCGCACGCGGCCGTGCCGCCGGGTCAGCAGGGTCACGATCCGATCGGCCTCACCGAGACGCTGGGTGCGCAGCACCACAGCCTCGTCCCGGTAGGTCGCCACTGCTCCATCCTGCCGTGTCCCACCGACACCGATCGCGTCGGCGCGCGTACGAGCCGGGCCTAGAAGCCGAGCTTCCGCAGCTGCTTGGGGTCGCGCTGCCACTCCTTGGCCACCTTGACGTGCAGATCCAGGTAGACGGGGCTGCCGAGCAGGCGGGTGATGCCCTGCCGGGAGCGGCTGCCGATGTCCTTCATCCGACTTCCGCCCTTGCCGAGGACGATCGGCTTCTGGCTGTCGCGCTCGACGTAGATGGTCGCGTAGATGTCGACCAGCCCGTCGGCACGCCCCTCGCGGGCCACCATCTCCTCCACGGTGACGGCGATGCTGTGCGGCAGCTCGTCGCGTACGCCCTCGAGCGCCGCCTCGCGGATCAGCTCGGCGATGAGCGTGGCCTCCGGCTCGTCCGTCAGCTCACCCTCGGGGTAGAGCTTCGGACCCTCCGGGAGCCGCTGCACCAGCAGGTCGGTGAGCAGGTCGACCTGGTAGCCGCTGACGGCACTGACCGGCACGACGTCGGCCCAGTCACCCAGCGCGCTGACGGCCAGCAGGTGGGTGCCGAGCCGCTCCCGGTCCACCTTGTCCGCCTTGGTGACGATCGCGACGACCGGCCGGCGGAGCCCGCCGAGCTCGCTGGCCAGGTAGCGGTCACCCGGCCCGACCGGCTGGTCGGCGGGCAGGCAGAAGCCGACGACGTCGACCTCGGCCAGCGTCTCGCGGACGATCGCGTTGAGCCGCTCACCGAGCAGCGTGCGCGGCTTGTGCAGGCCGGGGGTGTCGACGACGATCAGCTGCGCGTCGGGCCGATGGACCAGGCCCCGGATCGCGTGCCGGGTGGTCTGCGGCTTGCTGCTGGTGATCGCGACCTTGGCGCCGACCATGGCATTGGTCAGCGTCGACTTGCCCGCGTTGGGCCGGCCCACCATGCTGACGAACCCGGACCGGAATTCGGTCATGCGTCGCTCCGCAGCCGGCTGAAGATGACCATGTCGTGCCAGGCACCCGCGCGCCACTGGTAACCGCGGTGGACGCCCTCGCGGGTGAAGCCGGCCTTCTCCAGCGCGCGCTGCTCGGCAGCGTTCTCGACGTCGGTGCTGGCCTCGACCCGCTGGGCGAGCGTGGTGGCGAACAGGTAGTCGGCCATGAGCCGCTGCGCCTCGCTGCCGTAGCCCTTGCCGCGCTCGTCCTGCAGCAGGTAGATGCCGAGATTGAAGTAGAACGACGCCGGAAACGGGCTCGACGGGAGCCGGCGCCAGCTGATCTCCCCGACGAGATGGCCCGACTCCTTGGCGACGGCGAAGTGGCCGACCGCCTCGTCGTGCGCCGGTCCCTCCTCGACCCGCCGGCGGAACAGCCCCGGCTCGCGGGCGCCGAACCAGTTGAACTCGTTGAGCTCCGGGGTGTTCTCCAGCTCCAGCGCGTCGGCGTCGGCCGGGGTCATCGTGCGCAGGAAGACGCGCTCGCCGCGGCGCGGGTCCTTCACGGCCGCACCGTGCCGTCAGCACCGGCGACGAGCAGCTTCGGGTCACCGACGGCGGTCAACACGTCGATGCCGGCCGGCTCCGGCTCGGCCGTCACCACCACGGCCGCCTCGAACGAGCGGGCGCCGCTGGTCACGGCCTGCGCCACCGCCAGGTGCAGCGCCGGCAGCCGGAGCGGCCCGCGTACGACGGTGGCGGCCACGTACGTGCGCCCGGTCTCGTCACGGACGGCCGCACCCTCGGCCGCGAGCCCGTCGCCGACGACCGCGCGTACGCGGGCCGACCGGGCCAGCGTCACGAGCTTGGCGTCCTCGGGGTCGAGCTGCTCAGCAGTGGTCACAAGGGTCCAGTCTGCCTGGCTGTGTTCGCTCAGACGGCCTCAGCCGGCCTCGAGCTGCTCCTGCTCGGCGGGCACCTCACGGGTGGCCAGCACGGTGTCGATGCGGTTGCGCCGCCCCGCGGTGCTCTCGGCGACCAGCTCCAGGCCGGCCACGTGTGCGATCGCGCCCGGGATCGGGACGCGTCCCAGCAGGCTGGCGAGCAGCCCGCCGACGGTCTCGACCTCGTTCTCGTTCGGCAGCTCGAGGTCGAACAACTCCGCCAGGTCCTCGACCGGCAGCCGGGCGGTGACGCGTACCCGGTTGTCGTCGAGCCGCTCGATCGGCGGGGTCTCCTGGTCGTACTCGTCGGTGATCTCGCCGACGATCTCCTCGAGCACGTCCTCGATCGTCACCAGCCCGGCGGTGCCGCCGTACTCGTCGATGACGATCGCCAGGTGCTCGCGGCGCGACTGCATCTCGCGCAGCAGGTCGTCGGCCGGCTTGGACTCGGGCACGAAGTAGGCGCGGCGCATGGCCGCGTCGACCGGACGCTCGTCCCAGCCGTCGTGCTCCCGGCGGACGAGGTCCTTGAGGAAGGCGATGCCGATGACGTCGTCGACCGAGTCGCCGACCACGGGGATGCGCGAGAAGCCGCTGCGCAGGGCGAGCGCCACGCCCTGCGACACCGTCTTGGTGTGCTCGATCCAGACCATGTCGGTACGCGGCACCATCACCTCGCGGGCGAGGGTGTCGCCGAGCTCGAAGACCGAAGCGATCATGTCGCGCTCGCTGCGCTCCACCACCCCGCGCTCCTCAGCGAGGTCGACCAGGTCGCGCAGCTCCGCCTCCGTGGAGAACGGGCCCTCGCGGTAGCCCCGGCCCGGCGTGATCGCGTTGCCGAACAGGATCAGCAGCCGCGGCAGCGGGCCGAAGACGCGGGTGAGCGCAATCGTGAGGCCGGCCGTGCGCAGCGCCAGGGTGGCGGCGTGCTGGCGGCCGAGGGTGCGGAACGCGACGCCCAGGATGATGTACGAGACCAGCGACATGATCACCGTGGCGACGCCGGCGGCGGCGAGCCCTGCGCCGAAGGCGTGCACCATCGCGACGGTGGTCAGCGCCGCGGCGCCGATCTCGGTGAGAACGCGCAGCAGGAGCAGCAGGTTGAGGTAGCGCGCCGGGTCGGCCACCACGGTCGCCAAATTCGTCGCCCCGCGCCGGTCCTCGCGTACGAAGTCCTCGACGCTGACCCGCGAGACCCGGGTCAGGGCGCCGTCGACCGCCACCAGGAGGGCGGCGACCACGACGAGGGCCACCGCCCCGAGGAGAAGCCCGACATCGGATCCGTTCACGGCGTCAGGACGTGCTGCGCCGGGCGTTCCACGACTCGAGCAGGCGGGTCTGGACCGACACCATCTCCTGCTCCTCCTCGGGATCGGCGTGGTCGTAGCCGAGCAGGTGCAGGATGCCGTGCGTGCAGAGCAGGTGCAGCTCGGCCCGCATCGAGTGACCGGCCGCGAGGGCCTGCTTGTCGGCGACCTGCGGGCAGAGCACGACGTCGCCCAGCAGCGCCTCGGGCACGTCGTCCGAGCCGGTGACCGGGGCCCCCGTCTCGAGGTCGTCCTGCTGGAACGCCAGCACGTCGGTGGGGCCGGGCTCGCCCATGTAGACCTCGTGGAGGCGCTCCATGTGCTTGGTGTCGACGAGCATCAGCGACAGCTCGGCGAGCGGGGAGACGCTCATGCTGGCCAGCACGTGGCGAGCGAGTGCCACGAGCTCCACCTCGTCCACGTCGACCCCGGAGTCGTTGGCGACGAAGACGCTCATCTGCTGCTCACCTGTCGGTGGGGCCCTTTCATGACCGGCGGGTGCGGATTGCTGCCTGGCGGCCGCCGGACGCACCGGACTCCTCGTTCGAGGCGTCCCACCGCTCGTAGGCGTCGACGATGTCGCTGACCAGGCGGTGGCGGACCACGTCGGTGCTGGTCAGCTCCGCGAAGTGCACGTCCTCGACCCCGTCGAGGATGTCGCGGACGACGCGCAGGCCGCTGCGGGTGCCGCTCGGCAGGTCGACCTGCGTCACGTCACCGGTGACGACGACCTTGCTGCCGAAGCCGAGCCGGGTGAGGAACATCTTCATCTGCTCGAGCGAGGTGTTCTGCGCCTCGTCGAGGATGATGAACGCGTCGTTCAGGGTGCGCCCGCGCATGTACGCGAGCGGCGCCACCTCGATCACGCCGCTCTGCATCAGCCGCGGGATCGAGTCGGGGTCGACCATGTCGTGCAGCGCGTCGTACAGCGGCCGCAGGTAGGGGTCGATCTTCTCGTACAGGGTGCCGGGCAGGAAGCCGAGCCGCTCGCCCGCCTCGACCGCGGGACGGGTGAGCAGGATGCGGTTGACCTGCTTGGCCTGCAATGCCTGCACCGCCTTGGCCATGGCGAGGTAGGTCTTGCCGGTGCCGGCCGGGCCGATGCCGAACACGATTGTGTGGTTGTCGATCGCGTCGACGTAGCGCTTCTGGTTCAGCGTCTTCGGCCGGATCGTGCGGCCCCGGCTTGACAGGATGTTGAAGGTCAGCACCTCGGCCGGCCGGTCGGTGCCGCCGCCGCGGAGCATCGCGAGGCTCCGCTCGACCTTCGGCGGGTCCAGGACGTCACCGCTGTCGAGCAGCGCGATGAGCTCCTCGAAGAGCCGGGCGCCGAGCGCATTCTCCGTGTCGTCGCCGGTGAGCGTGATCTCGTTGCCCCGGACGTGGATGTCGGTGCGCAGCGCCTTCTCGATGACGCGCAGCAGCTCGTCGCGCTGCCCGAGCAGGCTGACCATGTCGTGCGCGCCCGGCACGACCACTTTGGTGACGTTGCGTGCCTCAGCTGCCATATCGGCCTCTCATGCTACTGGTCAGGTCTCGGTCACATGCAGTCTTTTCCGGCGGCGGCATCACGGCGTGCCGTCCGGGTCGCCGCCGGGGCCGGTGCCGCCCCAGCGTCCTGTCGCGGCGAGCAGGACGGCGCAGGCCGCGGCGCCCGCGGTGCTCGCCCGGAGCACGGTCGGGCCGAGCCGTACCGGATGCGCCCCGGCCGCCGACAGGGCGTCGAGCTCACCGGGGCTGATGCCACCCTCGGGCCCCACCACGGTGAGGACCTCGGACGCGCCTGCAGCGGGCAGGACGTCGACCAGCGCGGTCGGCGCCTCCTCGTGCAGCACGTACGCGACGCCGCCGGCCGCCGTCAGCCGCGCGATGCGGTCGGCGAGCACCGGCGTGGACACCGCATCGGTGACAGCCGGCCACCACGAGCGACGTGCCTGCTTGGCGGCCTCGGCGACGGCCTGGCCCCACTTGCGGTCCGAACGCCCCGGGATCCACCGGCTGACGCAGCGCTCGGCCTCCCAAGGCACGACCTCGTCGACGCCGACCTCGGTGACCAGCTCGGCGGCGAGCTCGGACCGCTCCCCCTTGACGAGCGCCTGCACGACGACGACGTGCGGCGCCGCCGGCGCAGCGGTCTCACGGGCGACGACAGCGAGCTCCAGCCGGTCGCGGGCGACCGCCGCGACCAGGCAGTGGGCGAGCGCGCCGTAGCCGTCGGTGACGTCCAGGCGTTCGCCGACCCGGAGCCTTCGCACGGTGGCGGCGTGCCGGCCCTCCGGACCGTCCAGCACGAGCCGGTCACCGTCCGGGAGCGGACGCAGCAGGAAGACGGGTGTGCTCGTCAGTGCGAGGTCACCGGCTACGCCCGCCGCCGCGCCGCTTGCCGAACAGCCGCTCGCGTCCGCCGGCGCCGGTGCCGTTGGTGGACGACACCGCGGCGACCGCCTCGGCCCGCTCCTCGCCGCGCAGGGCTGCCAGCTCGCGGACGAGCTTCTCCTGCTCGGCGTCGATCCGCGCCGGGATCTCCACGTTGACGTGCACGTACATGTCGCCGCGGCCGGTCCGCCGCAGGTGGGGCACGCCGCGGGCGTTGAGGGTGACTGTGGCGCCGGGCTGCGTACCCGCCTTGATCGTCAGCTCCTCGGTGCTGTCCAGCGTCTCGAGCGGGACGGTCGCGCCGAGCACCGCCGTCGTCATCGGGATGGTGAGCTGCACGTGCAGGTCGTCGCCCTCGCGCTCGAACTTCGGGTGCTGCCGCTCGTGGATCTCGAGGTACAGGTCACCGGGCGGGCCGCCGGACGGGCCGACCTCGCCCTCGCCGTTGAGCCGGATCCGCATCTCGTCCTCGATGCCGGCCGGCACCTTGATGTTGAGCGTGCGCCGGCCGCGGACGCGACCCTCGCCGCCGCACTCGCGGCACGGGCTCGCGATCGTGGTGCCGTAGCCGCCGCAGCGCGGGCACGCGCGGGTGGTCACCATCTGGCCGAGGATCGATCGTGTGACCTGCTGCACCTCACCGGCGCCCTTGCACTGGGTGCAGGTCTCGGGGTGGGTGCCGGGCGCCGTGCCCTCGCCCTCGCAGGTGCGGCAGAGCACGGCCGTATCGACCGTGATCTCCTGCGTCACGCCGAAGGCGGTCTGCGCCAGGTCCAGCTCCAGGCGCAGGAGGGCGTCCGCGCCCGGGCGGGCTCGCGTACGCGGGCCGCGACTGGCGGGTCCGCCACCCCCGAAGAAGGCGTCCATGATGTCGCCGAGCCCGCCGAAGCCGGCGCCGAACGGGCTGCCGCCTCCGCCGCCACCGGGCGCGAGCGGGTCACCGCCGAGGTCGACGACCTGGCGCTTCTCCGGGTCGGAGAGCACCTCGTACGCCCGCGTGACGTCCTTGAAGCGCTCCTCCTCCGACGGGTTCACGTCAGGGTGCAGCTCGCGCGCCAGCTTGCGGTACGCCTTCTTGATCTCCTCCGGCGTCGCGTCCGGACGGACGCCGAGAATGCCGTAGTAATCGGTTGCCACAAACCTGCCGATCGATAGCGTCAGACGTTGATCAAAGAACTCGGGAGAGGGTCAGCGGTCCGGCGCGTTCCGCCAGAGCTGCGGAGGGCTCAAGAGCCCAAGAGCTCGCCGACATAGCGTGCCACGGCGCGCACCGCTCCCATGTTGGCCGCGTAATCCATGCGCGTCGGGCCGACCACACCCACCCCGCCGAAACCGTAATCGGCGGAGACGACGGACGTGGTCTGCAGGCCCTCGACGTCGTTCTCGGCGCCGATGGTGACCGTGACGTGGTCGGACTCCTGCGCGCTCCCGATGAGCCGGAGCAGCACGACCTGCTCCTCCAGCGCCTCGAGCACCGGCCGCAGGGTGTGCGGGAAGTCCAGCGTGGAACGGGTCAGGTTTGCCGTGCCGGCGAGCACGATCCGCTCCTCCGGACGCTCCACCAGGCTCTCGAGGACGACGGCGACCAGCACCGACAGCGTCGCGCGGAGCCCCGGCGGGCTCGTCGACGGGAGGTCGGAGAGCGCCGCCGGCACGTCGACCAGCCGGCGGCCGTGCAACGCCTGCCCGAGGATGCGGCGGACGTCGGCCACGTCGTCGTCGTCGAGCGGCGCTGCTACGTCGACCACCCGCTGCTCCACCCGGCCCCGGTCGGTGATCAGCACCAGCAGCAGCCGCGTGGCCGTCATCGCGACGACCTCGACATGATGCACCTCGGCCCGCGACAGCGTCGGGTACTGCACCACCGCCACCTGGCGGGTGAGCTGCGCGAGCAGCCGGACGCTGCGCCGCACCACGTCATCGAGGTCGACGGCACCCTCGAGGAACGTCTCGATGGCCTTCCGCTCGGCCACGCTCAACGGCTTGACCGAGGAGAGCTTGTCGACGAACAGGCGGTAGCCCTTGTCGGTGGGCACCCGGCCGGCGCTGGTGTGGGGCTGCACGATGTAGCCCTCCTCCTCCAGCGCGGCCATGTCGTTGCGCACCGTCGCCGGGGAGACGCCGAGCCTGCGACGCTCGGCCACCGCGCGTGAACCCACCGGCTCGTTGGTGAGGATGAAGCCCTCGACGATCGCCCGGAGCACATCCAGCCTGCGGTCCTCCAGCACTGGTGCACCTCCCGATCGGTCGAACCGGCTCTGCCGTGCGACTTTGGCACTCCGCCGCGATGAGTGCCAAGTCTAGGTCCGGGAGGTCGGGTCCGGCCACCGACCCGGCGCACCGGCCTGTTCGCCGCGAGCGTGAACCGCCCGTTCAGGCCGCTCAGGCCGCGAGGCGGCGCACCACGAGGTCGGCCAGCAGACGCCCCGACAGGGTCAGGACGAAGCGACCGGACTCGCGTACGAGCAGGCCCTCGGCGATCAGGTCGTCGGCGATCGCCAGCTGCCCGGCGTCCAGGTCGCTCGCCCCGAGCCCTGTCCGCAGCCGTACCTCCAGCAGCAATCGCTCGAAGCGGCGCTCGTCGGCCGCGAGCAGCTCACGGGCCTGGGCGGGGCTGCGGCCGGCGCCGAGGGCGCGCGCGTACGCGGCCGGCTGGCGCACGTTCCACCAGCGCACACCCGAGTCCGGGCCGCCGACGAAGCTGTGTGCGCCGGGGCCGATCCCCCACCAGCTGCCCTCGCGCCAGTAGCCGAGGTTGTGGCGGCTGACCGCGCCGGCCCGGGCCCAGTTGCTGACCTCGTACCAGTCGTAGCCCGCAGCGCTCAGCAGTGCGTCGGCGACCTCGTAGCGGCCGGCCAGCGCGTCGTCGTCCGGTGCCGGCACCTCGCCGCGGCGCACCTGGCGGGCGAGCTTCGTGCCGTCCTCGACCACGAGGGCGTACGCGCTGACGTGGTCGGGCTCGTAGCCGATCGCGGTCTCGACGCTGTACTGCCAGTCCGCGTCGGACTCGCCGGGAGCGCCGTAGATGAGATCGACGCTGACCTGCTCGAAGCCGGCCTCGCGCGCCCAGCGGACGGCCTCGGCCACCCGGCCGGGCGTGTGGCGGCGGTCGAGCGCCGCGAGCACGTGCGGCACCGCGCTCTGCATGCCGAAGGAGATGCGGTTGATGCCCCCGGCCCGCAGTGCCCGCAGGCTCTCCGGCGACACCGTCTCCGGGTTCGCCTCCGTCGTGACCTCGGCGCCCGGCCGCAGACCGAAGGCCGCGGACGTGTCGGCGAGCAGGGTCGTGAGGTGCTCGGTCGGCACCAGGGTCGGGGTGCCGCCGCCGAAGAACACCGTGTCGACGGCCGGGGCGGGCGTGAGCACCCGGGCGGCGAGGGCGATCTCGGCACGGGCCGCCTCGAACCAGTTCTCCGGCGCCCCGTCGGCCCCGACCTCGGAGGCCAGGTAGGTGTTGAAGTCGCAGTAGCCGCACCGCACCGCGCAGTAGGGCACGTGGAGGTAGACCCCGAACGGGCCGGCCGTCGCCCCGCGCAACTGCGCGAGCGCGTCGGCGGGCAACGAACCGTCGACGGTGGCGGCCTCGCCGTCAGGTGGAGCGGACGGCATGCGGCGTCAGTTCGTCGGAGTGGTCTGCAGGGCGGCGATGAAGGCCTCCTGCGGCACTTCCACCCGCCCGACCATCTTCATCCGCTTCTTGCCTTCCTTCTGCTTCTCGAGCAGCTTGCGCTTTCGGCTGATGTCACCGCCGTAGCACTTGGCCAGCACGTCCTTGCGGATGGCCCGGATGTTCTCGCGGGCGATGACCCGGCTGCCGATCGCCGCCTGGATCGGCACCTCGAACTGCTGGCGCGGGATCAGCTCGCGCAGCTTGGACGCCATGGAGGTGCCGTAGGCGAACGCCTTGTCCTTGTGGACGATTGCGCTGAAGGCGTCGACGGTCTCGCCCTGCAGCAGGATGTCGACCTTCACCAGGTCGGAGGTCTGCTCGCCGGAGGGGTCGTAGTCGAGGCTGGCGTAGCCGCGGGTACGCGACTTCAGCGAGTCGAAGAAGTCGAAGATGATCTCGCCGAGGGGCAGCGTGTACTTGAGCTCCACGCGGTCCTCGGACAGGTAGTCCATCCCCTTCAGCGTGCCGCGCCGGCCCTGGCACAGCTCCATGACGGTGCCGACGTACTCGGTCGGCAGGAGCAGCATCGCGTCGACGATCGGCTCGTGGATGACCGAGATCTTGCCGCCCTCCGGCCAGTCCGCCGGGTTGGTGACGACGACCTCGCTGAGGTCCTCCATCGTCACCCGGTAGACGACGTTGGGCGCCGTGGAGATGAGGCTGAGGTTGAACTCGCGCTCGAGCCGCTCCCGGACGATCTCCAGGTGCAGCAGGCCGAGGAAGCCGCAGCGGAAGCCGAAGCCGAGCGCCGCCGAGCTCTCCGGTTCGTACGTCAGTGCCGCGTCGTTGAGCTGCAGCTTGTCGAGGGCCTCGCGGAGGTCGGGGTACTGGTCGCCGTCGATCGGATAAAGCCCGGAGTAGACCATCGGGCGCGGGTCGCGGTAGCCGCCGAGCGATTCGGTGGCCGGCCGGGCGGCGGTGGTCATGGTGTCGCCGACGCGGGCCTGACGGACGTTCTTCACGCCCGGGATGACGTAGCCGACCTCGCCGGCCGAGAGCACGTCGACCTTTTTCGGCTCGGGGCTGATCACGCCGACCTCGAGGATGTCGTGGACCGCTCCGGTCGACATCATCTTGCATCTGTCGCGGGTGGACAGCGATCCGTCGACCACCCGTACGTAAGTGATCACGCCGCGGTAGCTGTCGTAGACGCTGTCGAACACCAGCGCCCGGGGGGCACCGTCCGACTTGCCGCTCGGGGCAGGCACCTCGCGGACGATCTTCTCGAGCAGCTCAGGTACGCCGACGCCCGTCTTGGCGCTGATGCGCAGCACGTCGTCGGGTTTGCAGCCGATGATCCCGGCGATCTCCGCCGCGAACTTCTCGGGCTGGGCCGCCGGCAGATCGATCTTGTTGAGCACCGGGATCACGTGCAGGTCGGCCTCGATGGCCAGGTAGAGGTTGGCCAGCGTCTGCGCCTCGATGCCCTGCGCGGCGTCGACCAGCAGCACGGCGCCCTCGCAGGCGGCGAGGCTCCGGCTCACCTCGTACGTGAAGTCGACGTGGCCGGGGGTGTCGATCAGGTCGAGCGTGTACGTCTCGCCGTCCGCCGCCGTCCAGGGCAGCCGCACGTTCTGCGCCTTGATGGTGATGCCGCGCTCACGCTCGATGTCCATGCGGTCGAGGTACTGAGCCCGCATGTTGCGCGCGTCGATGACCCCGGTGACCTCGAGCATCCGGTCGGCCAGGGTGGACTTGCCGTGGTCGATGTGCGCGATGATGCAGAAGTTGCGGATCTTCGCTGGGTCGGTCGCCGGCACGCTCACTCGTCTCGTGTACTCGCGTCTCAGGTTCGCGGCAGAGGTCCGCAGACCATGGTCTCACGTCGCCGTGCCGACCCGGCCGTGTAACCTTTCTCCTCGTCCTGCTTTGGCGTGCGCGCGAGCTGCTGCCGAAGCTCCCAGATTCGCATTCGGAGTTCCCCCGGCGTGGCCAACATCAAGTCGCAGATCAAGCGCATCCGCACCAACGAGAAGGCACGCCTGCGCAACAAGGCGGTCAAGTCCAAGCTGAAGACCGCCGTGCGCGGCTTCCGTGAGGCAGCTGACGCCGGTGACCGCGAGACCGCTTCGCAGCGTCTCGCCGTCGCCTCGCGCGCCCTCGACAAGGCGGCGAGCAAGGGCGTCATCCACGCCAACCAGGCAGCAAACCGCAAGTCGGCGATGGCCAAGAAGGTCGCTTCCCTCTAGATCGTCCGACAACGGCGTAGCAGCTCAGCTGCTACGCCGTTGTTGTGCGCCCGGGTTCGGCCCGAGAAACAGTCCTGGCGTCAGCCGGCCCGGCGTCAGCGGGTTCGGTGGCCCGTGCGGTCAGTGGCCCTCGCGCGCCGCGACGATCGCGAAGACCGCCCGCTCCAGGGCGTAGACCGCATCCGTCGCCCCGCCCTTGACGCCCTCGTCGGCCTGGGCGACCGCGATCAGCGCGGTACCGAGAGCGTCGTCGGACCAGTGCCGCGCCAGCTTCTGCGTGCGCTCCACCTTCCAGTCCGGCATCTGCAGCACCTTCGCGATCTCGGCCTTCGACTGGCCGCGCAGGTCGCGTAACGAGTTGACCCGGGCGATGTCGCGCAACCCGTTGGCGAGGGCCGGCGGGACGAACACCAGAGGCGTGCCGACCTCCACCGACTGACGCAGCAGCGTCAGGCCGCGGTCGAGCTCGCCGGCCAGCACCGCGTCGGCGATCGTGAAGCCGCTCGTCTCGGCCCGGCCGCGGAAGTGCTGGGCGACGACGTCGTCGTTGATCAGGCCGCGTGGGCCGATGCCGGACATCAGCTGGTTCACCGCACCCGCGATCGCGCCGAGGTCGCTGCCCACCGCCTCGACGAGGACCTTCGCGGCGTCCTCGGTGATGCGGCCACCGAGCCGGCGCGCCTCCTCCGCGGCGAACTGGGCACGCTTCCAGGCCTGGGTGATCGGCGCCGCCTTGACCTCGGGCACCTTGAGCTTGCGCAGGGCGTTGACCAGCGCGGACGCCCGTCCTGAGGTGGTGAGCACCACGGCCGTCTCGGGCAGCGGCTCGGTGACGAACGCCGTCAACGCCGCCGCCACCTCGTCACCGACCTCGTGCACCGCTCGCACCACCACGACGCGCCAGCCCCCGAACAGGCTCGGGCTGTTCAACGTGATCGCCTCGCCGGGCGTGAAGGCGCCGGCCGGGTAGTCGGCGACCTCGGTCAGCGGATCGACGGCCCGGGCGGCCGTCACGACCGCGCTGATGGCGCGGCTCATGAGCAGGTCGTCACTGCCACTGACCAGGGTGACCGGTGCCGGAGGACCGTCGGCTCTCGAACCCGCTCGCGCTGCCATCCCGCTCATCCTTCCATGTCAGTGCACGCCGCAGAGCCTGGCGACGACGGCGACCAGGCCGGTCAATGCGACGGCGCGCCGACCGGCCCGGTGACGCAGGGCGACCGCGCAGGCTCCGACCAGCGCGGCGGTCACCAGCGCACCCCCGATCCCCGCCGGCACCGCCAGCTCGGTGAGCGGCACGTGGGCTGCGCCGCGCGCGACGGCGATCAACCAGCGGCAGGGCAGACCGGCCGCGCGGCAGAGCACCAACGCCGGTCCCGGCAGCCAGAGCGACGTGACAGCGGCCAGCAGGCCGATGACCGTCGTCATCGCCACCGCGGGGATCGCGAGGATGTTGGCGACGACCGCCGACAGGTTGAGCGCACCCCCGATGCCCACGACGAGCGGGGAGCACGCCGCCTGGGCGGCCAGCGCCACTGCAAGCCCCGGCGCGAGCGGCTGCAGCCGCCGGGGCAAGTGGCCGCGGAAGGCGACCGTCCACCCAGGGGTGAGCACGATGAGCGCCGCCGTTGCCAGCACCGACAGCGCGAAGCCGGGTTGCAGCACCACGAGCGGGGCGAAGAGGGCGAAGCCCGTCACCACCGCGAGCAGGGCCGGCAACAGCGCCCGGGGTCGGCCGAGACCGATCGCGAGCAGCGCCAGCAGTCCCATGGCCCCGGCGCGCAGCACGCTCGGGCTCGGACGCACCAGCACGACGAATGCCACGACGGCGACCGCGCTGGCCGCCGCCCGCCCCCGGATGCCGAGTGGGGTGCGACTCAGGACCGCGAAGATCACGCCGACGACGATCGCGACGTTGGCACCGCTGACCGCGGTCAGATGCGAGAGGCCGGCCGCGCGGAACGCCTCGACGTCGGCCTCCGGCATGCCGGTGGTGTCACCGAGTACGAGGCCCGGGAGCAGGCCACGCTCCGATGCCGGCAGGCCGGCCGCGGCGGTCCGCAACCCGGCGCGTACGCGGGCCGCCCACCGCTGCACGACCGACGGCGCCGCGGTGACGCGCGGCGGACCTCGGGCGATGACCAGCGCCGCGACGTCGCCACCCTCCGCCGCCCGGAGGCTCACCTTGGCACCGACGCCGGTGGACGGGAGCAATGCCTGCCAGGACGCAGCCGGGGCGATCACCAGGACGGGCTGCCGGGTACGCCACGACCTGCCGCCGACGGTGAGCACCTCGAGCCGGGCCGTCAGGATGACGCTCGGCGGCAGGTGGGGCTGGGCGGGCAGTGGCCGAGGATCCCCCGTCACGGTGAGCCCGACCTCGGCGCCCGACTCGAGCGCCGCCGCCCGCGCCACCGGCCCGCCCGTGCGGGCGTGGCTGCCGATGGCCGCGACACCGGTGCCGGCCGCCAGCAGCACGAGAGCCGCTGCCACTGTGGCGCGGCGGCTGCCGGCGAGTGCGGCGCCGACCAGGGAGCCGACCATCAGGGCCCAGACCACCGGCCGTGGGGCCAGGCTGCCGACGGCCGCGCCCGACCAGCTGGCGAGCGCCGGCAGCAGCAGCCGCAGATCGGCCGGTTGCTGTGGCGGAGCCTCGGCTGGTGCCGGTGACCCGCTCATACCCGGACGAGCTCGGCCAGCGCCTCGTACTTCTTGTCCCCGAGTCCCGAGACCTCGCGCAGCTGCTCGACGGAGGTGAAGCCGCCGTGCTCCTCCCGCCAGGCGATCACCCGCTCGGCGAGGACCGGCCCGATGCCCGGCAGGCCGTCGAGGTCGGCCGCCGTCGCCGCGTTGAGGTCGACGGGCTGCCCGTCGCCGCCGGCGGCCGGTGAGCCCGCGACCGGGGGGCCCGGGGATGGCGCGGACGGTCCCGCTGTGGGCGGGGGCAGGCCCACCACGATCTGCTCGCCGTCGACCAGTCTGCGGGCCAGCGCGAGGCCGTCGGTTGTCGTCCCCGGCACTAGCCCCCCGGCCGCGGCGATGGCGTCGTTGACCCGGGCCCCGGCCGGCACCTTGACCACCCCGGGCCGGCGGACCTTGCCCGCGACCTCGACGAGGACTGCCGCCGGGTTGGGCGTCGACGCGCTCGCCGGGCCGGACGCAGGCACTGCGCCGGACTCCCCCGCCGGTGCGGGGATCGCGATCTTCGCGCCCGCCGCCGCGGGGGCGCTCGGCGCCGCTACCGGACGAGCCGCGGAGCGCCACGCCAGGAGCAGGGCCACCGCTGCGGCGACGAGCGCCAGCATGGAGAGCGCGGCGGCGGCCCGGGCACCGAGGTCGATGCGTCCGTCACGCAGCCCGAGCGGGAGCGACTCGCGTAACAGCTCCCGCCAGCGCCCCCCACGTGAGACGGGCGCACCGTCGCGGTCGAGGAGGTCGCCCGGGGTCCAGCCGTCGGGCTGGTCCGGCGCACCGTCGCGAATCGCTGACATGCGCGGACCGTACGAACGCGGCCCGGATCAGCGACCGGAACGCCGGCGGCCTGTGGACGGAGCGGGTCCGTCCACAGACCACCTAGACCACGAAGTTGACGAGCTTGGGCGCCCGCACGATCACCTTGCGGACGGGCTTCCCGGCGATCGAGCGCTGTACGGCCTCCGACGCCGACGCCAACTTCTCGAGCTCGTCACCGTCGATGTCCGGAGGTACCTCGATGCGGTCACGCACCTTGCCGTTCACCTGCACCACGCAGGTCGTCGACAGCTCGATCAACAGAGCCGGGTCGGCGGTCGGCCACGGCTGGGCATGGACGCTGTCGCCGGCGGCGACATCGTGACCGAGCAACGACCAGCACTCCTCCGCCATGAACGGCGCGTACGGGGCCAGCAGCACCGCGAGCGCCTCGAGGCCCTCGCGAGCCGGCTGCTGCTTGTCGACCGCGTGCCACAGCACGGTGGTCAGCTCGTGCAGGCGGCTGATCGCGACGTTGAACCGGAACGACTCGGCGAGCCGCGTCGAGTCGTCGACCACCTTCGCCACCGTGCGCGCCAGCTCCGGCGCCATCTCACCGGCAGGGCCGGACGCGCCCTCCTTGACCACCCGCCAGATGCGGCCGAGGAACTTGCCGTGGGTGCCGGGCGACATATCGGCCCAGTCGATGTCGTCCTCCGGCGGACCGGCGAACAGCATGGTGAGCCGCACGGCGTCGACACCGAAGTTGGCCAGCTCGGTGCCGAGATCGACCCCGTTGCCGAGCGACTTCGACATCGCCTTGCCCTGGTTGATCACGGAGCCTTGATTGAGCAGCGCGCTGAAGGGCTCGCTGAAGTCGACCATGCCCATGTCGTGCAAGACCTTGGTGAAGAAGCGCGAGTAGAGCAGGTGCAGGATCGCGTGCTCGACACCGCCGACGTACTGCGCCACCGGCATCCACTCGCGCACGATCGCCGGGTCGAACGGCGCCTGCTCGTTGCCCGGGTCGCAGTAGCGCAGGTAGTACCAGGACGAGTCGACGAAGGTGTCCATGGTGTCGGTGTCGCGCTCGGCCGCGCCACCGCAGCTGGGACACGTCGTCTCCACCCAGGCCCGGTTGGCGGCCAGCGGCGAGACGCCCCGGGGCGCCAGCTCGTCGCCCCGCATGTCGGGCAGCCTGACGGGCAGTTGGTCGTCGGGCACCGGCACCGGGCCGCACGACGGGCAGTGGACCACCGGGATGGGACAGCCCCAGTAGCGCTGGCGCGACAGCAGCCAGTCACGGAGCCGGAAGTTGACCGCGCCCTTGCCGAGACCGCGTTGCTCGAGGTCGGCGATGACGGCGGCGATGCCCTCGACCTTGCGCAGCCCGTCGAAGGCGCCCGAGTTGACCAGTACGCCGTCGCCCTCGGTGGCGACGCCCGTCTCGTTGGGGTCGGGCTGCCCCGTCTCGACGACGACGGTGACCGGCAGGTCGAAGGCCCTGGCGAAGGCGAGGTCGCGCGAGTCGTGCGCCGGCACGGCCATGATCGCGCCGGTGCCGTAGTCGGCCAGGACGTAGTCCGCGGCGAAGACGGGCAGCTCCGCACCGTTCACCGGGTTGATCGCCGTCACGCCGAGATCGACGCCCGTCTTGGGCCGGTCGCCGTGCTGGCGGTCGATGTCGGACAGCTTGCGCACCTGGTCGACGTACGCGTCGAGCTCGGCCCGCCGGTCGGGCGCGCACAGCTCGGCGGCCAGCGGGGCGTCGGCGGCCACCACGAAGAAGGTGGCGCCGAACAGGGTGTCCGGCCGGGTGGTGTAGACAGTGACGGTGCGGTCGTCGCCGCCACCGGCTCCGCGTACGACGAAGTCGACGTGCGCTCCCTGCGAGCGGCCGATCCAGTTGCGCTGCATCGTGAGCACGCGCTCGGGCCACTTGCCCTCGAGGGGCTTCATGTCCTCGAGCAGCCGGTCGGCGTAGTCGGTGATCTTGAAGTACCACTGCGTCAGCTCACGCTTGGTCACCTCGTTGCCGCAGCGCTCGCAGCGGCCGTTGACGACCTGCTCGTTCGCCAGCACCGTCTGGTCGAACGGGCACCAGTTGACGGCCGAGGACTTCCGGTAGGCCAGGCCGCGCTCCATGAAGCGCAGGAAGAGCCACTGCGTCCAGCGGTAGTACTCCGGGTCGCTGGTGTGCAGCCGCCGGCTCCAGTCGAAGCTGACACCGAAGCGGCGGAACGACGCGGCCTGCGTCTCGATGTTGGCGTAGGTCCACTCCGCCGGGTGGGCGTTGCGCTTGATCGCCGCGTTCTCCGCCGGCAGGCCGAAGGAGTCCCAGCCGATCGGGTGCAGCACGTCGTAGCCGCGCATCATCCAGTAGCGCGCGACGACGTCTCCGATGGAGAACGCCTCGGCGTGGCCCATGTGCAGGTCACCCGACGGGTACGGGAACATGTCGAGGACGTACATCTTCGGCCGGCCGGCCATCCGCGTGCCCGAGGCCCGGTACAGGTCCAGGTGGTCCCAGACCGGCAGCCATCGCTCCTGCGCCGCCTTGGCGTCGTACCCCTCCGCGCCGTAGCCGGCGTCAGCGCTGCCGGAGCCGGTCTCGTCGAGCCGCCCGGACGTCTCAGAGGCGCTGGTCACGGTGCCGCCTTTCAGCTGGACTCGAATCCTGGCCTGGCCGCTCGCTCGGCGTCGCCGGGCGGGCCAGGGTGGTCGGTGGACACGAAAAAACCCTCCTCAGAGGGAGGGTCGCCACGCCGATCCAGAGATCTATCGCGGCGGGGAGCCGAGTCGCGTTCCCACGAGCGGGAAGTCTACCGGCGGCCGATCACGGCGAGCTCAGGCGCACTAGGCTGGCCCGGTGCGTCTCGCCACCTGGAACGTCAACTCGGCCAAAGCGCGCCACTTCCGCCTGATCGACTGGCTCGACCGGGCGCATCCCGATGTGGTCTGCCTGCAGGAGACGAAGCTCGGCGAGGCCGACTTCGACGCGCTCTTCGCCGACGACCTCTACCGCCGCGACTACCGCTACGCCCACGTGGGGCAGGGCCGGTGGAACGGCGTCGCCATCCTGTCGAAGGTGGGCCTCGACGACGTCACCCGCAGCCTCGGGCCGACCGCCGGCGAGCTGGGCAGCGAGGCGCGCGCGGTCGGTGCCACCTGCGGTGGGCTGCGGGTCTGGTCGGTCTACGTGCCGAACGGCCGCGCGATCGACGACCCGATGTACGGCAAGAAGCTGACCTGGCTCGGCGGCCTCGCCGACGAGGTGGCGGCCGCGGTCCCGCAGGGGCCGTTCGTGGTCGCCGGCGACTTCAACATCGCGCCGACCGACGTGGACGTCTGGGACACGCAGGTCTTCGAGGGCGCCACGCACGTCACCGAGCCCGAGCGGGCCGCCCTCACCCGGCTGAAGGAGCTCGGCCTCGTCGACCTGGTACGCCGGCGGTGGCCCGAAGAGGTGCCGGTGTTCAGCTACTGGGACTACCGGGCCGGCGCCTTCCACCAGGACCTCGGAATGCGGATCGACCTGCTGCTCGGCACTCCCGACCTGGCCGACCGGCTGAAGGCCGCCTACACCGACCGGGCCGCCCGCAAGGGCAAGGACCCGAGCGACCACGCGCCGGTGATCGTCGACCTCGACACCGCTCCGGACGGCGACATCGGCCCGGTGGTCCCGCCGCCGTCGCTGCGCAGCGGCAGCTCGAAGGGCCCGCGCCCGACCCGGCGCAGCTCGGCCGCCAGCGGCTGACCCGGGCCGACCTGCGGGCGCCCGTCGAACCGTCAGCGGAAGCCCGGCACCGAGGCGAGCGTCGCCGGCGACGCGTCGGTGAGCACCGGGGCGCCGGCGGCGAAGCGCTGGCAGGCCTTGGTGTCGAGCACCCGCTCCGGGGCGGCGGTGAGCCGGGCGCGCGCGGCGAGGTCGTCGACGGGAACCGGTTGGTGGCCGGCGATCAGCACCACGTTGCCCGTCCGGCGCCCGCGCATCACGCCCGGATCCGCCGTCGCGCACACGTGGGCGAAGACCCGCAGCAGGGTGCTGATCTGCGAGCGGGCGTACGCCAGCGGCGGCGAGTCGATGACGTTCAGGGCGTAGAGCCCGCCTTCACGCAGCGTGCCGGCGATGAGCTGGGCGGCCTCGATGCTGCCGAGCGTCGGCGGGATCCGGGTGCCCTCGAAGGCGTCGCCGACGACGAGATCCTGCGAGCCGTCGGGGATGCGGGCGAGACCGAGCCGGGCGTCCTCGTGACGCACCCGCAGGCCCTGACCGGAGCGCAGCCCGAGATGCTCGCGCGCCACGGTCAGCACCCGCTCGTCGACCTCGAAGACCACCTGCCGCGAGCCCGGCCGGGTCGCGCGCACGTAGCGCGGAAGGCTCGCACCCGCCCCGCCGATGTGCACCGCGTTGATCGGCTGGCCGTCGGGCCAGCCCAGGTCGACGACGTCACCGATGCGGCGCACGTAGCCGAAGTCGAGGTAGGTCGGGTCGTCGAGGTCGACGTAGGAGGCATCGATGCCGTCGATGAGCAGCAGCCGACCGTCCGGGTTGTCGGGGTCGCTGTGCACCTGCACCCCGTCCAGGTCGACCAACACCGTGGAACGGCGCCGCGGCACCGGCTAACCCTGCAGGCAGCCGGCGGAGATGGGCAGCGCCGTCACCGGCTGCGGCTGGCAGACCCAGCCTCCCGCGCCGGGGCGCCAGTTGGGGCCGAGGTGCACGAAGTACCACTGGCCGCGCCACGAGATCATGGACGAGATCGCGTACGAACGCTCCTGGCCGGCGACGGTGTAGCGCAGCCGGGCCAGGCTGACCTGCCAGTAGCCGATGCTGTTGACCTCCACACCCGGCGGCACCCACCGCACGGAGGCCTCGGGCACGTCGACCCCGAGCACCTTGATCTGCGCGCCGGCGGGAGCACCGGTGGTCGTGAGCTGGTGATCGGCGGTCAGATCGTTCGCGTAGTCGTGGTAGAGCCGGGTGTCCCAGTCGCCGCCGGCGTTCGACAGCTCCTTCACCTGCAGGTAGGCGGGGCGCGGGAAGAGGATGTCGTCGGCGGCGCCGGCCTTGCCGGCCAGCACGTGCTGCCAGTAGGTCTGCAGCCGGGCCAGGAAGCGCGGGTCGGTCGCGGTCGGCCGGTCCATCGTCTGCGGCAGCGTGCCCGGGTCCACGGTCGGAGTGGGAGACGGTGTCGGTGTCGGGCTGGGTGTCGGGCTCGGTGTGGGCGACGACGTGACCGGTGCCGAGGACGCGATCGGCGAGGTGGTCACGGCCGGCGCCGCACGAGACGGGGACGCGCTGGATCCGCATCCGGCCAGCAGGCCCGCGAGGACGAGACCGGCGGCGGGCACGACGAAGGAGGACTGTCGACCGGCGCTCACGCGGGCGACTCTAGAGCGCGCTTGCAGGCAGGGGCGGTGCAGGACGACCTACTTCTTCTTCTCTTCGCCGAAGTAGGAGTTCCACGTCTCGCCGATCCAGTGCCCGAGCTGACCGAGCCAGTGCCCGATCCAGTGCACCGCGTCGTACAGGAAGGTGCCGAAGTCGTGGACGCCCTTCTCCCCGCCGAAGATCCCGGCGAGCAGGACGAGCACCACCATGCCGCCGAAGAACCACCCGACCTTGGCCGCCAAAGCGCAACCCTCCTCGTCGAGCGATCATTCGCCGCCATTTCGGCTAACCACGGGAGGCTAGACGGAAGATCGACTCCGGCCGGGCATTGAGCGCCGGACACCACCCTCGGCGTGTCGACGGCCGGCGTCGCGGGACCCGGACGGCCGACCGCTACGGTCGAAATCCGAAGATCACTCGAGGCGAGGGGCACGTGGCGATGACGGTGGTGGAGCGCCTCACCACCATCGGCGAGCGGCTGAGTGACGCCCCGCTCAAGCACCTGCCGCCCGACGAGTCCGTGTACGTCAACCAACGCCAGCACCCGGCGGTCCTCGTCCTCAAGTCGACGCGCACCGGGGCGGGGGTCGGCATGATGGTCTCCGGCCCGACCGTGGGCTTGCTGCTGATCTTCGCCGGCAGCCTGCTCGCCGACACCCTGCGCCGGCCGGTACGCCTGCGCCGCCGCACGATCGTCATCCTCGTCGTCCTGCTGACGCTCGCCCTCTTCGCGGTATCCGAGACCACCCCGGCCGCCCGCACCCTGGGCGCCATGGCGCTGCTGTTCTGGATCTTCATCGACCTGACGGACTGGTTCTACGACCGGCTCGTGGTGACCGACAAGCGGCTCTACCGCATCCACGGGGTGTTCACGGTGCACAGGCCGTCGGTCGCCCTGCAGAGCATCACGGTGATCGACCTGGAGATGGGCCCGGCCGCGCGCTGGTTCGGCACGCTGCAGTTCGACACTCCGGCGCAGCGCGACTCGGTGCTCGAGCGGTTCACGTTCGTCCGCGACGCGGGCGCCGTGCACATCCTGATCCTCAACCTGCGGTCGAACCCGGGCTCGAGCGTCGTTCCGCTCTTCTGACCGCGGCCGACCCGGGAGGGCCTAGGCGTCGTCCTCGTCGTCGTCGAAGTCGTCGTCCGCGTAGTCGTCGAAGTACTCGTCGGCCACCGGTCGGGAGGTACCACTCAGCGTCGCTGCGAGAACGGCCACGAAGAGCAGGAACGCCAGAGCGTGCACCACCGTGCACCACAGGCAGATCGCCTCGATGATGAACAGCTCGGCGGCGATGAGGTACAGGATCATCGCCACGCCGACGACCGCCCCGGTCAGCCGGACGAGCCGGACGGCCCGCTCCTGCCGGCGCCAGACCTGCGGCAGGCACAGCGCCGTCATGCCCACGAAGTACGCGAGCCCCAGCACCGCCACCGGGATCCCGAGGAAGCGCGACTGCGCCGAGGTCGTCACCTTGGTGCAGTTCACGACCCCGGAGTCGGAGCAGGCCAGGCTGCGCGGGTCGGTGTAGTGCACGTACGTGAGGTAGGTCGCGACCGCGATCCCGAGCACGCAGATCACGAGGGTGACCGGCGCGGCCCAGCGCGGCGGACGCCACAGCGGCTCCGCACCGCCGGCCGGGTCGGATCGTGTCGTCACCTGCGAGGTCGTCACCGGAGCGCCGTCACTTCGCGGCGTTCAGCTGGGTGCGCAGCGTCTTGATCTCCGGGGCGTCGCAGACGGTCCCGGGCTTGCCGTCGGTCATCTCGCAGATCGCGGCGGTCATCTGGTTGGCAGCCCCGAGCACGCTCTTGCTGACGTCGGTCGACGGGTCCTTGAGCGAGGCCGCGATCTCGTCGATCGACTTGCCCTGCAGCACCTGCGGGTCGTACGTCGCCCCCGAGATCATGAACTTGTTGCCGAAGTCGATGAACGGGATGCTGCCCTGGGTGTCGTACTTCGTGACCAGGGCGTTCTGAGCGGCCGACGGCGTCTCGAGCTTCTGGTAGCCGTTGCCGCTGCGCTGGTTGGTCTCGATCTCCACCGCGTCGAACGCGATGTACTGGCTGGTGTACTTCGCCCCGTAGAACGAGAAGGTCGGGGTGCTGGGGAAGACGTCCTGGCTGGCCGAGGTCGTCGACTGCAGGTTCGTCCACGTCCCGAAGCGGGACAGCGCCGTGACGACGCCCCAGCGCTCGGCGGCGCAGTACGGGCAGTACTCGGCGCCGTAGTAGAAGACCTGCGGTTTGCCGTCCGCCGTCAGCGCGTCGCCGGTGATCTTGGTCGGTGCGCCGCTGACGGTGCCCGCCCCCACGGCTGCGAAGGTCGCAGGCGGGAGCGTCGTCGCGTCGGTGACGACCGCTGCCGGCGCGACGGTGCGGAGCGCGGCGTTCTTCTTGTCGCTCTTCAGGGCGAAGATCAGCACCATCGCGGCGACGACGGCGAGCACGACGACGACCACGCCGCCGGTGATGAGCCGCTTCTGCCGGGCTTCCTTCTTGCGCTGCTGCTCGCGGGCGGCCGCCGCGCGCGCCCGGGCGTTGGGCTTGCTGCGACCCGATCCGCCCGTTCCCGAATTACCGCGGTCAATCGCCATGACTCTCCCGACCTCGCCTGATCTGCCGTACCGGCCTTGCCGACCGCATCCCGCCGCCGCACGCCGATCCCGCCGGCGCGGCAGGGCGCGAGGCGCAGCCGGGTCGACGGCGAGACCCTGGCGGGCCGTTCCCGCAGGTACCCCTCATCGCGACTGCCTCATTCTGACCCAACGTTCCTGATGTCTTCCTGAAGAGAGGTAACGACACGGTCACACCTGCACCACATCGCAGGTGGGCGACCGCATGCCCACCGCGTCCCGCAGGTGCTCGGACCTATCGTCCGGCCCCCTGCGGGCGCAAGCGCCCACCGGTCGTGTGGGAGCGTGACGCGCACCAACCGTCCCACCCACTCGTGCCGCGTGCCGGCCGACAGGAGGCCCTGCCATGGCGACCCGTGACCAGATCGTCGAAGCCTGCGACGCGTACATCACCCGGCTCACCAAGAAGGACACCGACGGGATCATCGACCTGTACGACGCCGACGCGACGGTCGAGGACCCGCTCGGCTCGCCGGTCAAGGTCGGTCACGAGGCCATCCGCGAGTTCTACGCCGGCCTCACCCCGATCAGCCTGACCGCGACCCGGGTCGGCCCGGTCACCGTCGTCGGCCACGAGGCGGCCTTCCAGTTCCGGGTCGACGTGGAGATCGGCAGCGACACCATCTCGATGGTGACCACCGACCTCATGAGCTTCAACGAGGCCGGCAAGGTCGTCGCGATGCGTGCGTACGCCGACCAGGAGGCCAAGCCCGGCTCCTGATCCCAGCCCCTCGCAGTCCCGGCCGGCGCACCGGCCGGCCGAGAACGTCGTCCTCAGCAGCTCATTTCACGCGATCTGGCGTCGAAGCGGTTTGTGCACCACGTCATCGCCGCGAACCGTTTCGACGCCTCCTCCGAATGATCAGGTGTACGTCCCGTCGTTCCGCGGCGGGCGTCATCGGCCAATCGGTTGCCGATCACGATGGAGGACGCGTGGCGCCAGCGAGGTTCGACCCGCCAGCAGGCCCAGGCGCGCAGCGGCGCCAGGTCGCCGTCATCGGCAGCGGCATTGCCGGGCTCACCGCCGCCTACGTCCTGCAGCGCACCGCTGACGTCACGCTCTACGAGGCCGACAGCCGCCTCGGCGGCCATTCGCACACGCACGACGTGATCGACGGCCCGACAGGAGCGGGCATCGACGCGCTCGGCCCGACGCTCGCCATCGACAGCGGCTTCATCGTGCACAACGAGGCCACGTATCCGATCCTGCTGCGCCTGTTCGCCGAGGTCGGGGTGCAGACGCAGGACGCCGAGATGAGCATGTCGGTCTCGTGCTCGGGCTGCGGCCTCGAATACGCCGGCGCCCGCGGCCTGGCCGGCCTGTTCGCCCAGCCGCGCTCGCTCAGCCGGCCGCAGTACCTGCGGATGCTCACCGAGGTCCCCCGCTTCCACCGTGCGGCCCGCCGCCTGCTCGCCACCGCCCCGAAGGTCACGGACGACGACTCCGACCTGACCCTCGGCACCTTCCTGGAGCAGGGGCGCTACTCCCCCTATTTCGTCAACCACTTCGTCACGCCGCTGGTGGCGGCCGTCTGGTCGTGTGCGCCGACCACCGCCCGTCGGTACCCGGCCCGCTACCTGTTCGCCTTCCTGGCCAACCACGGGATGCTCAGCGTCACCGGCACCCCGCAGTGGCGCACGGTCGTCGGCGGGTCGCGCACGTACGTCGACCTGCTGGCCAAGAACCTCTCCGCCGTTCTGACCGACACCCCGGTGCGTGCCGTCTCCCGGCGCGCCGACGGCGGCGTCGACATCACCGATGACGCAGACACGACCACCCGCTACGACGCGGTCGTCGTCGCCACCCACCCCGATCAGGCGCTGCGACTGCTCGCCGATCCGACCGCCGCCGAGACGGACGTGCTCGGCGCCTTCCGCTACTCCTCGAACGAGACGCTGCTGCACACCGACGCGAGCCTGCTGCCGGCGGCGACCGCGGCGCGCGCGGCCTGGAACTACCGGATGACCGGATGCAGCGATCCGGCCGATCAGGTGCTGGTCACGTACGACATGACGCGCCTGCAGCGACTCCCGACGACCACCCGCTACCTGGTGTCGCTCGGCTCGCGCGGCCAGGTCGACCCGGCGACCGTCCTCGACGAGATGGTCTACCAGCACCCGATCTACAGCCCCGAGATGGTCGCGGCCCAGCGCCGCCTGCCCGAGCTCGGATCACAGGCACTGGCGTTCGCGGGGGCCTGGCAGGGCTGGGGCTTCCACGAGGACGGTGCCCGGTCCGGCCTCGCGGCGGCCGAGGCGCTCGGCGGCGTCTGGTGACGGTCGCGCAGGCCCCGAGCCGGATCGCCGACCGGATGGCGGACACCGGCCGCCCGGCGGTCGACCGCGCGCCGTACCTGTACGACATCAAGGTCCGCCACGTGCGCACCGCGCCGCTGCGCAACGACTTCACCTACCGCAGCCACCAGTGGTACGTCGACCTCGACGCCCTGCCCCGGCTCCCCCGCCTGCTGCGCCCGCTCGCCCGCTTCGAGGCGCGCGATCACAGCGGGCACCCCGGGCGCTCCCTGCGCCGCAATCTGGAGACCTTCCTCGACGCCCGTGGCGTCGAGCTGCACGGCGGCCAGATACGGATGCTCACCAACGCGCGCAGCCTCGGGCACGTCTTCAACCCGCTGACCGTCTACTGGTGCTTCGACGGCCGCACCTCCGCCTTGCGTTGCGTGGTCGCCGAGGTGCACAACACCTACGGCGGCCGCCACCGCTACCTGCTCGAACCGGGCGACCCGGATGCCGCCACCCCGGACGTCCGCTACACGGTGCCCAAGGCGTTCTACGTTTCCCCGTTCTACGAGGTGGCGGGGCACTACAGCATGCGGCTGCCGGAGCCGGCGGCCGGGCTCGACCTGCACATCACGCTGCACCCGCCGGGCGGCAGCGCCTTCACCGCGTCCGTACGCGGAACCCGACGCGACGCCCGCGGTCCCGGCATGCTCCGCCTGCTGCTGGGAAGGCCGTTGCCGACCTTCGTGGTGGCCGCCCGCATCCGCCTGCAGGGCATCCGCCTGTACCTGCGCGGACTGCCCGTGATCCCCCGCCCGGAGCGGCACCGCCAGAGCCCCGGCAACCCGGTACGACGCCAGGAGAACGCGTGACCACCATCCAGACCTCCGGCGGGACGCGGTCCGCCGGTCCCACTTCTGCCACCGTCGACGCCGTGACGTGGCCCGACGTGGCCAAGGTCCCGGGAGGCCGTTTTCCGGCCACCGGGGCGATCAGCGCCCGGATCGCCGAGCGGCTCTTCCGTCACGTCGCGAGCCGGCTCGCCGTGCGCGTACGCCTGCCCGACGGCACGGCGTTCGGCGCCGGGCAACCGGACGCCCCTGTGATGGTGCTGCGCCGGCCCGACGCCTTCTACCGGCGGGTCGGAGCGGGAGGCCTCATCGGCTTCGGCGAGGCGTACATGGCCGCCGACTGGGATACCGACGACCTCGCCGGCCTGCTGACGATCTTCGCCGAGCACATGGCCACCCTCGTGCCCCCGCGCCTGCAGCGGCTGCGCGACGTGGCCGTTCAGCACCAGCCCAGCCGGCACCGGGGTGACGCCGCCGCGAGCCGGCGCAACATCGCCCACCACTACGACCTGTCGAACTCCTTGTTCGCCCTGTTCCTGGACCCGACGATGACGTACTCGTCGGCCCTGTTCGACCAGCCGGCCGACGCGAACCGCGTGCCGCCGACCGCGCCCGCGTCGCAGCTGGAGGAGGCCCAGCTGCGCAAGATCGACCGGCTGCTCGACGCCACCGGGGTCGGGGCCGGCACCGCGCTGCTGGAGATCGGCACCGGCTGGGGCGAGCTCGCGCTGCGGGCCGCCCGCCGCGGCGCCCAGGTCACGTCGATCACCCTGTCGGAGGAGCAGCAGGAGCTCGCCCGCCGCCGGATGGCGGAGGCCGGCGTCGCCGACCGGGTCGACGTCCAGCTCTGCGACTACCGGTCGACGACCGGCCTGTACGACGCCGTGGTCAGCGTCGAGATGATCGAGGCGGTCGGCCACGAGTTCTGGCCGGTCTACTTCGGCGTCGTCAACGACCGGCTGCGTGCCGGTGGCCGCTTCGGCCTGCAGGCGATCACGATGCCGGACGACCGGATGCAGGCCTCGCGTGACACCTTCACCTGGATCCAGAAGTACATCTTCCCCGGCGGCCTGATCCCGTCGGTCGAGGCGATCGAGCGCACCGTCCGTGAGCACACCACGATGACCGTGCGCGACCGGTTCGGCTTCGGCCTGCACTACGCGCACACCCTCGAGCTGTGGCGCGCCCGCTTCGAGGCGCGCGCCGGCGAGGTGGAGGCGCTCGGCTTCGACGCGGTCTTCCGCCGCATGTGGAGCCTCTACCTGGCCTACTCCGAGGCCGGCTTCCGGTCCGGCTACCTCGACGTCTACCAGTACGTCTTCACGAAGTGACCGCGCCTGCGGCGCTGCACACGACCCGATAGGGACCCATCATGACTGTGCTCGGCGACCGTACCGACACCACCGGGGCCGCCGCGGCCACCGAGCCGCAGACGACGGGGGTCGCCTCCGAACTCGTCGCCCTCGTCGCGCCGCTCTTCCGCAGCGGGCTGCCGTTCCGGATCCGCGCCTGGGACGGCAGCGAGGCGGGCGCCCCGAGGGGCAATCCCGAGCCGGTCGTGGTCGTGCTGCGCTCCCCCGACGCGCTGCGCCGGCTGCTCTGGTCACCCGGCGAGCTGGGGCTCGCGCAGGCGTACGTGACCGGTGAGCTCGACGTCGAGGGTGACCTCAAGCAGGCGCTGTCCACCGTGTGGCAGCAGGTCCGCGACGGCCGGGTCACCACGCGCCGGCTCCCGCCCCGCCAGCTGGCCGCCGCGGTCGGCTTGGCCCGTCGGCTCGGCGTCGTCGGACGTCCGCTGCCCGCACCGGCATCGCAGGCCAAGCTCTCGGGACGGCTGCACACCCGGCGCCGTGACCGCTCCGCCATCGCTCACCACTACGACCTGTCGAACGACTTCTACGGCCTGGTGCTCGACCCGCGGATGGCGTACTCGTGCGCCTACTGGACGCGGGACGAGCCGGACTACGACCTGACCGCCGCCCAGCGCGACAAGTTCGACCTGGTCTGCCGCAAGCTCGACCTGAAGCCCGGCCAGCGCCTGCTCGACGTGGGCTGCGGCTGGGGATCGGTCTCGCTGCACGCCGCCGCGCATTACGGCGTCCGCGTCACCGGCGTCACGCTGTCGCGCGAGCAGCAGGCGTTC
Source organism: Frankiaceae bacterium (assembly GCA_965199805.1). Classification (GTDB taxonomy): domain Bacteria; phylum Actinomycetota; class Actinomycetes; order Frankiales; family Frankiaceae; genus DATAZK01. The sequence continues at coordinate 1,515,123 of CBDATO010000003.1, forward strand.
GCCACGGCCCGGGCCCGCGCCGAAGGCCTCGATGAGGCCGTCACGATCCGGCTGCAGGACTACCGCGACGTGAGCGACGGCCCGTACGACGCGGTCGTCTCGCTCGAGATGGGCGAGCACGTCGGCGCCGGCAACTACCCCACGTACGCCGCCCAGCTCTTCCGGCAGCTGCGCCCCGAGGGCCGGCTGCTGCTGCAGCAGATGTCGCGGCACGACTCCCACCCAGGCGGCGGAGCCTTCATCGAGTCCTACATCGCCCCCGACATGCACATGCGCCCGATAGGCCAGACCGTCGACCTGCTGGAATCGGCCGGCTTCGAGGTGCGCGACGTCCACGCACTGCGCGAGCACTACGTCCGCACCGTCGACGCCTGGTACGACACCTTCGAGCAGCGCTTCGACGAAGCCGTCGCCATGGTCGGCGAGGAGGTCGCCCGGGTGTGGCGGCTGTACCTGGTCGGTGGTGCCCTCGCGTTCGAGGAGGGCCGGATGGGCGTCGACCAGATCCTCGCCGTCAAGCCCGGCCCCGGTGGCCCGTCCGGCATGCCGGCGACCCGGGAGACCTACGCCGGCTGAGCCCGGCTCGTCCCACGTACGCAAACGGCTGGTCCACCGGGAGGTGGAGCAGCCGTTCTCACGTGCGTAGCCGAGCCTGTGCAGACGGGCCAGCCGTCCTGGAGCCTCAGGCGGTCTTGGAGGCCAGGACGATGTCGGACGGCAACCGGGGCGCGGTACGCCCGGGCTCCCGGGACACCGCGACGAACGAGATGTCGCCCGCCTTGAACGGCTCCGCGTCGGCGGCCACCTGGACGGTCTTGCCGCTGGCGGCGTCGAAGGTGGCGATGGGCCGCACACCCGACTTGTCGTCCGCCCAGAGCACATAGGTCTGGTCGGTCGTGTCGTTGGCCGCGAGCCCGTCGGCGAGCAGGATGACACCCTTGCTGCTGACGACGGCCTTGGCCTTGGCGCCCGACGAGCCGATGAGGGTGAACTCCCGCGCCCCGGGCTGCAGCAGCGCCTGGACGAGTGCGGTCTCGCGTCCGGTGCCCGCGGATCCGCCGGACGTCGCCAGCGTGACGGGCACGGCGACGGCGACGGCGAGTGCGGCGGCGACGGCACCGACGGCGATGCGGCTCCGGGTGAGAGCCCGGCTGAACCGCCGACTCGAAGCGGGCGAGGCGCCGCGTGAGACGACGTGCGCCGTCCCCTCCTGCGAGCTGCGGGCGTTCACGACGGAAGGCGCTCCCGGCGCGGCCGGGCCGTCGGAACGGGGCCGCGGGCCGGCAGCCCGGGCACGCGGATCCGCGGCAGCAGCGGCCACGATGCGATCGCGCAACCCGGAGCCGGCGAGCTCTGAAGCGAGGTCGTCCGCGGTCAGGTCCGCGGCACCCGGCTGGTCGAAGCCGTACGGGTCGTCGGACAGCACGGAGGTCACCTCTTGGGTCTCCGCCACCAGCTGGGTGCAGTCGTCGCACGTCGCGAGGTGAGCAAGCAGCTCACGCTCCTCGTCGGGCTCCAAGGCGTGGAACGCGAACCCGACCGCCAGCTCCTGCCAGTCGTCGTGGTTCATCCGGGGCTGGTTCATCCCAGCCCCCCGAGCGGCTCGTTCTGCGTATCGAACTGCGGGCCCAGCTTGGTGCGCAGCGTGCGTACGCCGGCGAGCATGCGGGTCTTGACCGTGCCGAGCGGGGCGCCGGTGATGCTGGCGATCTCCCGCTGGGTGTAGCCCTGGTAGTAGGCGAGCTGCAGGGCCTGGCGCTGCACGTCGGGCAGCTCCTCGAGCGCCCGGCGTACGGCCGCACCCTCGAGATGCGCCTCGGCCTGCTCGTCGGTGCCGGCTTCGACGGAAGGCATCTGGACGAGGCCCTCGTCGGAGGCAACGCGGCCACGACGCTGCAGCGCCTCGCGGCGCAGGACGTCGATGGCCCGGCGGTGCGTCAGCGTGAGCAGGAAGGTGGCGAGGCTGCCCTTGGTCGCATCGAACCGCTCCGGCGTGCGCCAGAAGGCGAGGAAGGCTTCCTGAACGGCGTCCTCGGCGAGGCTCTGCTCCCCGAGCAGGCGGCGGGCAAGGGCGTAGCAGCGGGTGCCGAAGCGATCGAAGAGATCACCGAGGGCGGCCGGGTCTCCGGCCTGCAGTCGCACGGTGAGCTGGGCGACCTCGGGATCGACGGCCGCCGGACGGTCGACCGAGCGACCCGGGGCAGCCGGTGGCTCACGCCGGGGCTGCGACGGGGTCGCCTCGAAGGAGTCGGACCCGGACGGCACTAGGCGAGTCTGCCTGCTGACCGGCGGGGCACATAACGACACACCCCGTCTTCGCACGGCCGGCGCATTCGGTTCATCGCTGGGGTGCTGCCCACGTTTCCGTCATACGGCAAGGGCTGTCAGCGCTGGACGGTCGGCTGCGGTATACGGCCCGCCGGCCCACGGGAGGGGTCGTACGCGCGCGCCGAGGACCGTGCTCCCGGCCGGGATCCGCGCGAGGCGAGTGACGCCCCGCTGATCACGAGGATGGAGATCACCGCCAGCAGTCCGACCCCGAGGCCGACGAGCAGGCCCAGCATGAAGGCGCCGGCGGCAGCGCCGATCGCGGCGCCGAGGATGCCGTAGCAGCACGTCAGCGCAATCCCGCCTTCGGCGACCGTCAGGCGTGTTCCACGTGCGGACGCATGGGACGTCGTCGTCACCATCGGTGTCACGGGCGCTCCTACCAAGGTCGGGCTGCTTCGACAGCCACGAGCCATCTCCTGCTGCGGATGTTGTCGCGTTGATTACCCCCCTCGGACGCGCGACACGCAATAGGAGCGGTATCAGTTGTCAACACAGCCGACGTTTGACGCTGGTAGATGCAGTTGGTAGAGACATACCGTGCCCAGCCAGATCCCGCTCGTCGACTACCTCGTGCTGGGTGACACCCCGCATCTCGTTGCTCAGGAGTGCACCACCTGCAGCGCGAGGTACTTCGGCCGCCGTAACGCCTGTGCCTCCTGTGGAGGCGTCACCTTCAAGCCCGCCGAGGTCGCCACTGCTGGCGAGCTTCGTGCCTTCACGATTGTCTCGATGGCCGCCCCCGGCATCCCCGTGCCGTTCGTGGCCGGCGTCATCGACTGCAAGGGCACCAGTGTGTCCGCCAACGTCATCAACGTTCCCGCCGACCCCGAGCACGTCACGGTGGGAATGCCGGTGCGGCTGGCGACGTACGTCATGGGTGCGGACTCCGAAGGCACCGAGGCCATCGGCTTCGGCTTCGAGCCGGCCTGATCCGCGGAAGGAAGGCCACAGGCGATGAGTGAAGACATCTGGATCCTCGGGATCCACATGACCAAGTTCGGCAAGCACGCCGACAAGGATCCGGTTGACCTCGCGGCCGAGGCGGCTCTCGGCGCCCTCGCCGACGGCGGCGTGACGATGAAGGAGATGGGCGTCCTGGCGGGCGGCCAGCTCATGGCCGCGTCCGCGGGCATCGGCCAGCAGCTGCAAAAGCAGATCGGCCAGACCGGCATCCCGGTGTTCAACGTGGCAAACGCGTGCGCCACCGGCGCCACCGCTCTGCGCACCGCGATCATGGCCATCAAGGCCGGTGAGGCCGACATGGGCCTCGCCTTCGGCGTGGAGAAGCTCTCCGGCGCCGGCATGCTCGGCGGTTCCGCGCTCGCCAAGGAGAACCCGACGTGGACCCCGGCGGGTCGCATCGGCGCCGTGGCCGCGACGGACGGGCGGATCGGCACGCAGAACATGCCGGGCGTCTTCGCCCAGATCGGCATGGAGTACGACCACAAGTACGGCGGGGCCACGTTCGAGCTCTTCGCGAAGATCAGCGAGAAGAACCACGCGCACTCCACGCTGAACCCGCTCGCGGCTTACCAGAAGCGCTTCTCGCTCGAGCAGATCATGGGCGACATCATGATCGCCTACCCGAACACGCGGCCGATGTGCTCGGCCAACTGTGACGGTGCTGCCGCCGCGGTCGTCGTCAGCGACTCGAAGCTCAAGACGCTGTCGCTCGAGCAGCAGCGCCGGGCGATCAAGGTCTCCGCGTCGATCCTGACCAGCGACCCGTGGGAAGAGGCCTGCCAGGTGCTCCCCAACGTCAACACGCTGACCCGTAATGCCGCGAAGATGGCGTACGAGGCAGCGGGCATCGCCCCCAGCGACCTCGACCTCGTCGAGCTGCACGACTGCTTCGCCACGGCGGAGCTCGTGCACTACGACAACCTGGGCCTCTGCGAAGAGGGCGGCGCTGTCGACTTCTTCCAGTCGGGTGCCACCTGGCGGGACGGCAGCACCCCGGTCAACGTCTCCGGCGGCCTCGAGTCCAAGGGCCACCCGATCGCGGCGACCGGTATCGCCAACATCTGGGAGGTCTGCCACCACCTGCGCGGCGAGGCCGGCGACCGGCAGATCGCCGACGCCAAGGTCGGCCTGGCCCACGTCATCGGGCTCGGCTCCGCCTGCGGTGTGCACGTGCTCGAGAAGTCCTCGCTCTAAGCGACCCGCACAACGCCGAAGGGCGCGCCACCCGATCCGGGTGACGCGCCCTTCGTGTGTGCCGGGTCGTCGGTTCTGTGTCGAAACCCGTCAGACGCGGACGGTCTCCCGCTCGGCGTTGCGGTCGGCGATCAGCTTCGCGCCGGGCCCGGTCCGGAAGTACGGGATCACGTACTCACCGATGTTGCGGATGGTGTCCATCATCGCGTCCTGCGGGATGGTGCCCATCTGGTTGAGGAAGAGGATCTCGTCGGCGCCGGCGTCGATGAGCCGGGTGACGTAACCGATGCAGTCCTCGACCGTGCCGTACGCGTGGTTGGGGTTGAGCAGCTCCTGGCTGGAGTCGGAGAAGTCGACCGTGACCTGCTCGGAGCCGATGTTGGCCTGAATGACGTTCTTGCCGGCCTGGTCGGTGGTGGTGAGCTCGTCGTCCCACTCCTCCGGGCGCGGCAGCGGCGCCGATCCGGCGCTGGCCCAGTGCCGGATCGACTCCATGAAGAAGCGCTGGCCGGTGATGCCGAGCTTGCGGGCCCGCTTGCCGTCGTCCAGCACGACCGCCGGGCACAGGGCGGCGAAGTGCTCGTTGGGCCGGAAGCCCACCTGGTTGTCCAGGTCGCGGCCGGCATAGGCGGCGCGGTAGATCCGGTTCTTCTCCGCCACCTGCTCCGGGCCGCCGAAGCCGAGTACGAGCGCACCGATCCCCCGGCTGCCGGCGTCTTCCAGCGACTCGTTGTGCGTGCAGGCCATGTAGAGCCGCGGGTGCGGGTCCTGCAGCGGCTTGGGGTGGATCGGCCGGGCGGGCACGTCGATGTAGGTGCCGTGGTGCTCGACGACGTCCTCGACCCAGAAACGCGGGATCAGCCGCATCGACTCCTCGATCATCGGGCGCAGCGTGTCGATGTCGTAGCCGAAGGTGCCGGACTCCTGCTGCGTGCCGCCCTTGCCGAAGCCGACCTCGAGCCGGCCGTCGGACAGGATGTCGAGCGTCGCGCAGCGCTCGGCCACCTTCACCGGGTGGTTCATCTGCGGCGGGAGGCAGATGACGCCGTGCCCGACGTGGATGCGCTTGGTCGCCCCCGCCACGTACGCGAGGAACGCCTCGGGGGCGCTCATGTGGGCGTACATGGTCAGCGCGGTGTGCTCGACCGCCCAGATGACGTCGAATCCGACCTCTTCGGCGAGCAGCGCCTGGTCCCGGATCTCGCGGAAGATCTGGTGGTCGCCCTGCCGGGACGGGTCGGCGGTCTGCGCCTCGTAGATCAGGGAGAATCGCACGTCGGTGAGCTCCTTTGCCCCGCAATCGTTCGCCGCGGATGTCCGCGCGAGCCGTGGCGGACACGGCACCGGCTAGCCTGTAGCCACTGGCTACACCTGTCAAGGAGGTCGCGCGTTGACGGTCGTCCCCGAGCGCCCCACCGGGCGCGAGGCCATCACCGATGCCGTCCTCGACGCCGCCGAGCGGTTGTTCGCCATCGCCGGGCCGGGCGAGGTCTCGCTGCGCGCGATCGCACAGGAGGCCGGGGTCACGTACGGGCTCGTGTACCGCCACTTCGGCACCAAGGACGTCCTGCTCGAGCAGTTGCTGGAGCGCTACGCCGTGCGCTGGAGGGAGGCCCTCGGCGACGAGCCCGACTACGGCGCGGCGCTCGACCGGCTGCTCGGGTCGACCTTCGAGACGGGCCCCTACCTGCGGCTGCTCGCCTGGATGCTGCTGAACGGGATGCCGGAGCGCTCGGCCGAGAGCTACCGGCGGCACTCCACGCTCGACCAGCTGCCACCACTCGCCGTGCACGAGGCCGGTGACCGGGCAGACGGCGTGGACGAAGAACGCCGGGCCCGCGTCGAGACGGCCGGGGCGCTCGCCCTCGCCTTCGGCTGGCGCTTCTTCAACCCGTTCATCCGCGCCGCCCTGCATCTGGATCGGGACGAGCAGGCGGCCGCCGACATCCAGGACGCGATCCGGCGCCAGCTGCACCGCCTGACCGACGGCTGACGTGTCCGAGGCTGAGGGCTGCACCGCACTCTCGGCGCGACAGGTGTCAGAAGGTGGTGGCGGGGAGAAGTGGATCTCATGACGACCATCGACGATCCCGCTGTCAGCGCGTTGCTCGCTGCGCCTAACCACGCCATCGTCTCGACCTTCAACCCCGACGGCACGATCCACAGCGCCGTCGTCTGGCAGGAGGTCGACGGGGGCAAGCTCGCCGTGAACTCCGCGGTCGGCCGGCACTGGCCCAACAACCTCGAGCGCGATTCACGGGTCAACGTGCTGGTCTACGCCCAGGACAACCCGATGGAGTACGTGGAGATCCGCGGCACCGCCACCGGGTCGACGGACGGCGCCGACGCCCAGATCGACCGCCTGGCCAAGAAGTACATCGACGCCGACAGCTACCCGTTCCGCCAGCCCGGCGAGCAGCGGATCAGTTACGCGGTCACCGCCGACCGGGTGCGCTACCAGAAGCAATAGCACCTCGGGCGCAGAACGGCACTTCTGACAGGGCGGCGCGGATCACACCTCGGATCCCGCCGGGTACGCGTACGACATCCGGCCGAAACATGTTCGGTACGCGCCGCCCCTACGGTTTTGGCTAATCCGGTGCGCCGCCGACCCGTGCGAGACGGTTGGCACCCGGCCGTAGCCAGCCCGTTCACGAGGAGTGTCAGTATGCGCGGTAGTTCCGTTCGCCAGCAGGCGATCGCCGACGTGAAGGCCTACGTCCCGCCGGCAGCAAGCTTCATCACGAGCGAGCGCCCCGGTGAGATCTTCGGTCAGAACGTCTTCACGAAGGCCGTCATGCAGCAGCGGCTGCCGAAGACCGTCTACAAGGCGGTCATGGCGACCATCGACCAGTCGATGCCGCTCGACCCCGACCTCGCCGACGCCATCGCGATCGCGATGAAGGACTGGGCGATGGAGAAGGGCGCGACCCACTACGCCCACGTCTTCTACCCGCTGACCGGGCTCACCGCCGAGAAGCACGACAGCTTCCTCGAGCCGAGCGGCGAGGGCTCGTCGATCGCCGAGTTCGCCGGCAAGACGCTCACCCAGGGCGAGCCCGACGCGTCCAGCTTCCCCAACGGCGGCCTGCGCTCGACGTTCGAGGCCCGCGGCTACACCGGCTGGGACGTCACCAGCCCGGCGTACATCGTGGAGAACCCGAACGGCAACACGCTCTGCATCCCCACCGTGTTCGTCTCGATGACCGGTGAGGCCCTCGACTTCAAGACCCCGCTGCTGCGCTCGCAGCAGGCCATGGCCAAGCAGGCCGAGCGCGTCCTGCGGCTGTTCGGCCACGACAAGCCGGGCGCCGTCGTGTCGTTCGCCGGCCCCGAGCAGGAGTACTTCCTGATCGACACGGCCTTCTTCCTGGCCCGGCCCGACCTGCTGAACTCCGGCCGCACCCTCTTCGGCGCCAAGCCGCCGAAGGGCCAGGAGTTCGACGACCACTACTTCGGTGCCATCCCGGACCGGGTGCTCGGCTTCATGCTGGACGCGGAGCGCGAGCTCTTCAAGCTCGGCATCCCGGCGAAGACCCGGCACAACGAGGTCGCCCCCGGCCAGTTCGAGCTCGCTCCCGTCTTCGAGCGCTCCAACGTCGCCGCCGACCACCAGCAGCTGACCATGGTCACGCTCGCCCGCATCGCGAAGAAGCACGGCATGGAGGCGCTCTTCCACGAGAAGCCCTTCGCCGGCATCAACGGCTCGGGCAAGCACGTCAACTTCTCGCTCGGCAACGCCACCCAGGGCAACCTGCTCCTGCCAGGCGACACCCCTCACGACAACGCCCAGTTCCTCGTCTTCTGCGCCGCGGTCATCCGCGCGGTGCACAAGTTCGGCGGCCTGCTGCGCTCGTCGGTCGCCTCCGCGACCAACGACCACCGTCTGGGTGCGAACGAGGCCCCGCCGGCGATCATCTCGATCTTCCTCGGCGACCAGCTGACCGACGTCTTCGACCAGATCGCCAAGGGCGGTGCCACCACGTCCAAGGAGCGGGGCTCGCTGCAGATCGGCGTCGACACGCTCCCCGTGCTGCCGACCGACCCGGGCGACCGCAACCGGACCAGCCCGTTCGCCTTCACCGGCAACCGCTTCGAGTTCCGCGCCCCGGGATCCCTGCAGACGATCGCCGGGCCCATGGTCACCATCAACACGATCCTGGCGGAGGCCCTCGACCACATCGCCACCGAGCTCGACGCCCTGATCGCCGACGGCACGGAGTTCAACACCGCCGTGCAGAAGGTGCTCGAGGACATCATCACGGTGCACGGGAATGTCGTCTTCAACGGCGACGGCTACTCCGAGGACTGGCAGGTCGAGGCGGCCTCCCGCGGCCTGAAGAACCTGCGCACCACCCTGGACGCGCTGCCGGAGCTGCTCGCCGACGAGGCGATGGAGGTCTTCAGCCACTACGGGGTCTTCAACCACCGCGAGATGCACAGCCGCTACGAGATCTCCCTCGAGCAGTACATCCTGTCCATCGCCGTCGAGGCCAAGACGAGCCTCGAGATGGGCGAGACGATCATCCTGCCCGCCGCGCTGCGCTACCAGACCGAGCTCGCCACCAACCTGACGGCGCTCAAGTCGCTCGGCGTCGAGTACGACACCTCCACGCTGGACGGGGTGTCGACCCAGATCTCGGCGCTGCGCAAGGCGCTGACGGCGCTCAAGGGCGAGCTCGCCCACGACGCCGACTCGCCCCTCGCCGAGGCCGAGCACGCCCGTGACGCCCTGCTGCCGGCGATGATCGCCGTCCGCACGGCGGCCGACGAGCTCGAGACCCTGGTGGCCGACGACCTGTGGCCGCTCGCCACCTACCAGGAGATGCTCTACATCCTGTAGTCGCTGATCACCACTCGACGAGGGCCGCTCCCGTACGGGGGCGGCCCTCGCTGCGTGTGCCCCCTTGACGTTATTTACTCAGTCGACGTATTTTTTACTCGTGTCAGTAAAGGAGTCGGCGACGCGGTCGGTGACGGCCGAGGCGCGCCGCAGTCAGATCCTCGAGGCCACCGTTGAGGTCATCGGCCGGCTCGGTTACGCGCAGGCCTCCTTCGCCCGCATCGCCGAGCACGCCGGCCTGTCGAGCACCCGGCTGATCAGCTACCACTTCAGCGGCAAGGCCGAGCTGATGGGGGCGCTCGTCGCGCAGGTCACCGGCGAGATCGGCGCGTTCGTCGGGGCCCGCGTCACCGCGGCGTCACCTCAGACGGCCCCTGACCCGGCGGCGATGCTGGCGGCGTACATCCGCGGGGTGATCGCCTTCGTCCAGGCGCATCCCGGACGGATGAGCGCCCTGATGTCGGTCTTCCTCGAGTTCCGCACCGACGAGGGCGGCCGCAGCTACGAGGCTGCGGACGAGGCGTCGGCGGTCGGCCACGTCGAGCAGCTGCTCCTCGCCGGCCAGCAGGCCGGGCGATTCCGCGACTTCGACGCGTACGTCATGGGCACCACGATCCAGCGCGCGGTCGACGGGCTGCCGTTCCTGCTGCAGACCCGGCCTGACCTGGACCTCGATCGTTACGCCGACGAGCTGGTCGAGCTCTTCCGCCGGGCCACCCGCGTCGACGGGGATCCTGCGTGAGCTCCCGCTCCTCGGCCGTCACCCTTATCGCCGACCTGGCGCTGCCGACCGGGGCGTACTACGCGGCCCGCGCCGGCGGCCTCGGCATCTACGCGGCATTGATCATCTCGGCGGCCATCCCGGCCGCGTTCGTCCTGCTCCGCCTCGCGCGCGGCCGGCGGCCCGACGGGCTGTCCACGTACGTACTCGTGACGGTGCTGCTTGGCCTCGGCGCCGCCTTCATCGGCGGCGGCGAACGCTTCCTGCTGGCCAAGGAGGGGTGGCTGACCGGGGTCGCCGGACTCTGCTTCCTCGCGTCGGTGCGGATCGGGCGGCCGCTCGCGTACGCGTTCTCCCGGCCGCTGCTCGAGGGACGCGCGCGGCTGCTGCCCCGCCTGCCGACCGACTCCTGGGACGATCTCTGGCAGCGGCACGCCGGCTTCCGGCACGTCTGGCGGGTGGCGAGCGTCGTCTGGGCCGTCGGGCTGCTCGCTGATTCGGCCGCCCGGGTGGCGATGGCGTACACGCTGCCACCGGACTCGGTGCCGGCGCTGGGCAGCCTGCTCTACGGCGCCACCACCGTCGTGATCCTGCTGGTCACGAACGTCTACTACATCCGGGTCGGGCTCTTCGACGGGCGGTCGGCGCTCTACCGCGAGCCCGCGGGCGCGATCACGTGTGGTAGCGCCACGCCACATGGGCCCGGCGCTGGGCGATCTGCGCCTGCCGGTCCTCCGGCGACACGATGGGCGGCAGCCCCACCGACGGCAGATCAGCGACCGCGACAACCCTCGTGCTGATCTGCGGCACGCCGGGCGGGCGGGTCCACCGGGAGGTCGCCATGACCTCCTCACGGCCTTCGGTGTCGATCCAGTTCGCGGTGCCGGGGTCGGTCGCGCTCACCACGATCTGCGCGGTGCCGTCGGCGCCCCGGGTCACCAGCGCCTCGTTGGTGTGGGTGATGCGGTTGGCGAAGTCGAGCGACTCGTACCAGGCGCGGTTGTAGAGCTGCAGATTCCAGTGCGCGGCCTCGCCGGGGGCCACGTCGATGACGAGCGCCTCGTCCGGCGCCAGGCGGATGAAGCTGTGCGCGTAATACATGCCGGCCACGCCCTCGGCGACGAGATCCGGCGTGCTGAAGACGTTGGCCGGGGTCTGCGCGCGCAGGTCCTCCTGGTAGTCGACCCAGTACCTGATCGAGCTCTCGACCTGGTTGGCGGCCATCTCCAGCATGTCCTGCACCCGGTCGGGGGTGAGCGCGGCCGGCGGCTCCCCCGTCTGATCGGTGCGCTCGACGACGAAGGCGGCCGGCTCGGCCGAGGCCCACTGGTAGTAGTAGTCGCGTACGTGCAGCAGCGATGCGTCCGAGCTGATCAGCACGGTGGGCTCGTCGGCCGGGTCCGACGACAGCGTGATGGTGAAGGTGTCGCCCGGGCCGAGCCCGAGGTCGCTCGCCCACAGCGTCGCGTCGATGCCGGCGTCTCCGGTGTGCATCTCACCGCGTTTGATCTGCAGCGCGAATTCCTCGCAGGAGCCCATCGACCCCGACACCCGGTACTTGTGGCGGCCGGAGATGACGGTGCGCCGCGAGTTCTGGTCGATGTTCGGCCCGCCCCAGCGGTAGACCAGGTCGTTGTGCCGGAACAGGAGCGGGTTCTGCGGATCGCTGCTGCCCACCGCGTACGTCATCCAGCAGGCGACCTGGTTCATCAGGTGGCGGTATCCCTCGGCACGATCGCGCGGCGAGTCCGGCATCCCCGGCTCGAGCAGCTGCTCCCCCACTGCGGCGAGCCGCTCGCAGAAGGCGCGCCAGGCGGCGCCGGTCAGCACGGGGTCGGTGAGCTCGGGGTCGGCAACGGAAGGCGTGTCGGGCATGGCCTAGGTTTGCACGGTGCCTGCAGACCCCCAACGGCCGCCCTTCGTCGAGGCCGCGATCGCAGGCCGCTTCGGACCCCTGATGGAGGTCGCGGCCGCGCCGTTCGTCCGCGACGACCTGGTGGCCGAGGCCGAGCTCGCGACCGGACACCGCGCGGGTGACCTCGGCGGCGACGACTGGGTCGAACCGCTCGACGTGCTGCTGGGTGCCATCAACCGCGCCGACGGCGCAGCGCCCGGCGACGGTCCGATGCACGTGCTGGGCCGCTGGCGGCTGCGCGAGACGATCGTCCGGCTGCTGGCCAACCGGATGAAGGTCACCACGTACGTACGCGAGCATCCCGAGGTGACCGACGAGGTCATCGCCGCGCCGATCGTCGTCACGGGCAGTCCGCGCTCGGGCAGCAGCATCATCCACCAGCTGCTCGCCGCCGACCCGTCCGTACGCGCGCCGCGCGGCTGGGAGTACTTCGTGCCGGTGCCGCCGCCGTACAGCGATGCGGTCCGCCGCACGCTCATCGGCGTGGCCGACCGGGAGATCCGGCTGACAGCGCAGTTCGCCCCCGAGTTCGACGGCATGCACGAGATGACCAGCACCTCGACCCGCGAGTGCGTCGGGGCGCTGACCCACTCGTTCCGCTCGGAGGACTTCGAGGCGCTGTATCCGGTGCGCTCGTACGCGGAGTGGCTGATCGGCGCCGACAAGCTGCCCGCGATGCGCTGGCACAAGCTGATCATGCAGCTGCTGCAGACCGACACCGACCGGCGGCGCTGGGTGCTGAAGAACCCGGCCTACCTCGGCTGGATGGACGAGCTCGTGGCGACGTATCCGGACGCGACGCTGGTGATCACCCACCGCGACCCGCTGAGCATGCTCAGCTCGGTGACCAGCCTGTACGCGACCATGCACCGCGCCCACGGCGCCCGCGGTGACGCCGAGGACATGCGCCGCATCGGCCGCGACCTCACCGAGCGGCACTGGGGCATGCTCGACGGCCTGGTCGACTGGGTCGACGCGCATCCCGACGTGACCATCCACCACGTCGACTACGACGCGTTCATCGCCGATCAGGTCGCCACGATCGGCGGCATCTACGCGACGACGGGACGCCCGTTCACCCCCGAGGTGCAGGACGCGATGCGCGCCCACCTGTCGAGCCATCCGCAGGGCCGGCACGGGGGCCACCGGCACTCGTTCGAGGCCCTCGGCCTGGACTACGACGAGACCCGTCGCCGCTTCGCCCGCTACCAGGAGCGCTTCGGCGTGCGGTCCGCCTCCGACTAGACCTTTTGGTCAAGGCGCCCCGGTGAGAACCGCCGGAACCGCAACTCGACCCGATGACATAACAGCGTTACGCGATCTCTAGTCTGTCCTCGACCAGGACGAGCTAGGGAATGGGTGGCCGTAGATGACCAAGACCATGCGAGCCTGGCGCGTCCACCAGTGGGGCGACCCGCTCGAGGTGCTGCAGCTGGACGAGGTGCCGATCCCCGAGCCGGGCGACGGACAGATCCGCGTGAAGAACCAGGCGATCCCGCTCAACCTGAACGACCTGGAGCGCATCAACGGCGGCAACATGATGGTGATCCCGGAGCTCCCCTGCACGCCAGGGATGGAGGTCATGGGGGTCGTCGACGCCGCAGGGAAGGGCGCCGAGCACCTGCTCGGCAAGCGCGTCGTCACCACCACCAACCAGGCCACCGGCGGCTACGCCGAGTACACGATCTGCGGGGCGGTCGGCGCCTTCGAGATGCCCGACGACATCCCGCTGCCCGACGCGGCGGCCCTCTTCTTCCCGTTCCACCTCGCCTGGCTCGGGCTCTTCGAGCGCGGCAAGCTGCAGGCCGGCGAGAGCGTGCTCATCCACGCCGCCGCCGGCGGGTCGGGATCGGCCGCCATCCAGCTCGCCGTCAACGCCGGCGCCAAGGTCTTCGCGACCGCCGGCAGCGCGGAGAAGCTGCAGCTCTGCCGCGATCTCGGCGCCCACGTGGCGATCAACTACCGCGAGGAGAACTTCGCCGACATCGTGCTGGCCGAGACCGACGGGCGCGGGGTCGACGTCGTGTTCGACAACGTCGGTCCGGGCGTCTTCGAGGACTCGGTCAAGGCGACCGCGTACAACGGCCGCTACATCCTGATGGGCTTCGCCGGCGACAAGAGCAAGGCCGACGAGCCGTGGATCGTGCCGCGCAAGGTGATCACGGCCAACATCAGCGTGGGCGGGGTGCTGATGTCGTACGCGCCGCCGGAGGTCCGCGGCTTCGTGAAGCAGGCCATGGGCTTCAACTTCCTGCCCGTGGAGCTCGGCGAGCACATCATGGCGTCCGTGGTCGACCTGGTCCGCAGCCACGCCGTCCGTCCCGTCATCGGCCGGGTCGCATCGTTCTCCGAGATGCCGCAGGCGATCACCGCGCTGGCCGGCCGCGAGACGACCGGGCGCGTCATCGTGATGGTCGACTAGCGGTCGCGGCCCCTACCGGCCGTTGCTGTAGACACGCGTCGGGGTCACCAGCACGGCAGTACGCCGCTGGTCGGCCATCACGCGGTCGTAGGCGGCCCAGTCGTCGTGGCTTCCTCCGGCGGCCTGGAACACCTGACGCAGCAGCAGCCGGAGCCGCTCGGGATCGAACCCTTCGTACGGGTCATCCGGCCCGATCAGCTCGACGTCGCCCTCGACGCTCGCCCACTGCCAGCCGCTGCGGAACGTCGCGGTGAGGTGGGGCCGCGCCCGCAGGTTGGCCAGTTTGACCGGCCCGTACGTGACGAACGCCAGTACCGCAGCGCCGCTCGTGGGGTGCGACAGTTGGCCGGCGTTCACCAGCGAGGACTGGATGGTGGCGTCGGCGCGCAGCGTGGAGACGACGGCCAGCCCGTTCTCCGGCCGCCCGAGAGCGACCGCCTCTTCCAGAGTGGTCATGGTGCGTGCAACCGCACGCCGCGGTCCGGAACTCCCGCCGGGCGGTGCGCACGCCGGGGGATAACCCCCGCGCCAATTCGGGTGGCAGTGCCATTTCCCGGCGGGCCCGTCCTTCCTAGCGTCGACGTGACGCCAAGAAAGGGATGGACATGATCGAGATCCGCAACCTGACCAAGCGGTACGGGACGCACCTCGCCGTCGACGATCTGACCTTCGACGTACGCCCGGGCACCGTCACCGGCTTCCTGGGGCCGAACGGCTCGGGCAAGTCGACCACGATGCGCCTGCTGCTCGGCCTGCAGACCCCGGACGCCGGCAGCGCGTTGGTGAACGGCCGGCGCCACGTCGACTCCCCCACCCCGCTGCGGGAGGTCGGCGCCTTGCTCGAGGCGCGAGCCTTCCACCCCGGACGTTCCGCCCGGTCCCATCTGCAGGCGCTCGCCGCCGGCAACCGGCTGCCCGCCGAGCGGGTCGATACGGTGCTCGCCGCCGTCGGGCTCACCGACGTCGCCGACCGGCGGGCCGGCGGCTTCTCGCTCGGGATGGCGCAGCGGCTCGGCATCGCGACGGCGCTGCTCGGCGACCCCGCGGTCGTCGTCCTGGACGAGCCGGTCAACGGCCTGGACCCGGACGGGATCCGCTGGATGCGGACCCTGCTCGCCGGGCTGGCGGACGAGGGCCGCACGGTGCTGATGTCCAGCCATCTGATCGGGGAGGTGGCCGCGACGGCCGAGCGCCTGATCGTGATCGGCGGCGGCCGGCTGCTGGCCGACACCACGGTGGCCGCCCTGACCGCGGACCACGGCACGCTCGAGGCCGCGTACTTCGCGCTGACCGAGGGCTCGGTCTCCTTCCGCGAGCGGGCGACGGCATGAGCACCGTGTTCCTCACCCCAAGGTCCGCCACCCCGGGTTACTCGTTGGCCAGCGTCTCCCGGATGGAGTGGATCAAGCTCCGGTCACTGCGGTCGACCTGGTGGGCACTGGCCTTCACGGTCGCCGCCGCGATCGGCATCGGCATCGGCGGCGGCCTCAGCGCGGATGCCGGCACGCGTGACGTCACCAACGACATGCTCAGCGGCATGGCCCTCGGCCTGCTGGTCACCGGCGTCCTGGGGGTGCTCAGCTTCTCCGGCGAGTACGGGTCCGGCCTGATCCGGACCACCCTCGCCGCGGTGCCGTCCCGGCGCCGACTGCTGGCCGCCAAGGCCGTCGTCCTCGGTACGACCGCGCTGGCCGTCGGCGAGCTCGCCGCGGTCGTCTCGTTCGTCGCAGGCACCCTCGCCCTGCCCGCGGCCGTCGCGACGCCGAGCCTCACCGACCCGGCCGTGTGGCGCGCGATCCTGCTCGGCGGCCTGGGCTATGCGTTGATCGGCCTGCTCGGCGTGGGCCTCGGCGCGATCGTGCGCCACACCGCGGCCGCCATCGGGGTGCTGGTCGGGGGTGTCTACGTGCTCGGGCAGGCGCTCGGAGCGCTCCTCGAGCCGATCCGGGGATACGTGCCCGTCAGCCTGGTGGCCAACTCGTTGGCGACCACCCGGCGCCTCGACTTCGCGCCGGACCCTTGGGTCGGGTTGCTCGTTCTGATCGGATACGCGGCAGTGGCCCTCGGCGCGGGGGCCTGGCTCCTGGTGCGGAGGGACGTATGAACGCTCTGCGGGCGACCTTCGGACCGCGGAGTCTGCGGGAGCTCGCGTACGCGGTGCTGGCGAGCCCGCTGTCGATCGCCGGGCTGGTCCTCGTGGTCGTGTCGACGACGCTCTCCACGGGGCTCGCGCTCACCTTCGTCGGGCTTCCGCTGCTGGCCGGCGCTGGGGTGGTCGTCCGGGGGCTCGGCGCCGTCGAGCGCGGCCTCGCCCGCGGGCTGCTCGGTGAGCAGCTCCCGGCGCCGGGGCGGCTGCAGTGGCGTGGGGGCTTCTTCGGCTGGCTCGGCGCCGCGCTCCGCGATCCGGTGGCCTGGCGTATCCGCGCCTTCGAGCTCGTACGCTTCCCGCTCGGCGTGATCACCGGCTACGTCAGCGTCATCGGCTACGGCTTCGGCCTGTTCTGGCTGAGCTACCCGCTGTGGTGGCAGCTGTCCGGCCCGGGCCGGCTGTACCAGGTGAACTTCCTGGACAGCGCCGGCTTCGTCTTCAACGGCGGTCCGGACCGGGCACCGGAGCTCGCACACCGGCTGACGATCCACATCCGCGACACCTGGTACGCCGACAGCTGGCCGAAGGCGCTGCTGGTCGTGCTGGCCGGCGCCCTGCTGCTGGGGCTCACGCCCTGGGTGACGCGCGGGCTCGTCCAGCTGCAGCGCCTGCTGATCCGCGCGCTGCTCGGGGCACCGGGCGGAGCCTCCCGCGTACGCGAGCTCGAGGCCGCGCGTACGGCCGTGGTCGAGGACGCCGCCGTCACCCTGCGCCGGATCGAGCGCGACCTGCACGACGGCACCCAGGCGCAGCTCGCCACCCTGGCGATGTCGCTCGGGCAGGCCAAGGAGAAGCTCGAGCGGCGGGCCGACGTGCCCTACGACCCGGACGGCGCCCTGGCCCTCGTCACGGAGGCGCACCAGCAGACCAAGGACGCACTCGTCGAGCTGCGCGACATCGCCCGCGGCATCCACCCGCCCGCGCTCGACGTCGGGCTGGACGCGGCGCTGGCGACCTTGGCTGCGCGCTGCGCGATCCCCACCCAGCTCACGTACGCGACCACCGCCCGTCCGAGCGCCGCCGTCGAACGCATCGCGTACTTCACGGTGGCCGAGCTGCTCACCAATGCCGTCAAGCACAGCCGCGCCACGCAGGTGACGGTGGACGTGACCGCGTACGAGCACCGGCTGCTGCTGCGGGTCTGCGACGACGGCGTGGGCGGGGCGGCGCCCGCACTGGGCAGCGGGCTGCCCGGGCTGCAGGACCGCGTTGCCGCCGTCGACGGCCACATGGTGATCAGCAGTCCCCCCGGCGGCCCCACGGCCGTCGAGGTCGTGCTTCCGTTGCAGGTGTGAGCGCGGCGAATGTGAGTACGGCAGGCCTGATCCCGATCCGGGTCGCGCTCGCCGAGGACGCCGTCCTGCTGCGCGAGGGGCTCGTCCGGCTGCTCGCCGACCGCGGGCTCGAGGTCGTCGCCGCCGTTCCGGACGGTGAGGTGCTGGTCACCGCCGTACGCGAGACCCGGCCCGACGTCGTCATCGCCGACATCCGCATGCCGCCGACGTTCACGGACGAGGGGCTGCAGGCGGCGCTCACGTTGCGCCGGGAGTTCCCGGACATGGGTCTGCTGCTCTTCTCGCAGTACGTCGAGACGCACTTCGTGACCGAGCTGCTCGCCGAGAACTCCGCCGGGGTCGGCTACCTGCTGAAGGACCGGGTCGCCGACACCAGCGAATTCGTCGACGCCATCCGCCGCGTCGCCGGCGGTGGCACCGCTCTGGACCCGGAGGTGGTGAGCCAGCTGATGTCCACCGGACGCCGCGGCCGCACGCTGGGCGAGACGCTCACCCCGCGTGAGCACGAGGTGCTGGCGCTGATGGCCGAAGGCCGCTCCAACGCCGCCGTCGCCGCGGCGCTGGTCATCGGCGAGGGCGCGGTCGAGAAGCACGTCGCCAACATCTTCGCCAAGCTGCAGCTGCCGCCCTCCGGCGACTCGAACCGCCGCGTGCTGGCCGTGCTGCACCACCTGCGGTCGGGCTGACCGACCGGATCGGCATCCTCCGGCGCTAGATTTCCGCCCATGCGCTTCGCCTTCAAGACCGCCCCGCACAACACGACCTGGGCCGACATGCTGGCGGTCTGGCAGGCGGCCGACGAGATCGAGATCTTCGAGTCGGGCTGGCTCTTCGACCACTTCTATCCGAAGTGACAATCAGCCTGGCAGTCGAACCAGCGTTCGGTTACATCGTTCGGAGTAAGGCCTCTGACCTGCGGCTATCCTCTTATCCGTACTCCTTTCGGAGTAAGTGTGATGTTGAAAACCGAGGGCCAGCCAAGGGCCAGACTGCTTGAAGCACTTGGAGCCTCGTTCCTCTTCGACCTGACGGTGCGTCGGCGTGTCTAGCGTCCTAGCGTCTCTAGCGCGTACCGACTGCCGGACACTCGAGGGCAGGTCGTTCAGGGGCGGTGCAGATTCGCGGTGACCAATGACCGCTTGGCCCGATCACCTGACGCTGATGGTGGACTAAGCTCAACGCAGCGTTCGGAGGTCTGATGCCAGATACCGTTGTAATCCTTCCGGGAGTTCCCGGCATGCCTACGCTAGATGCCGCTCTTGCGGACGGGACCAGGGCGTACCCCGATACAGCGACGGACTTAATAAAGGTGCTACAGCAAGATTTTAATCTTGACGTTCGGTTCACGGACTTGCCGGAACAGCGCACCTTCGTAGCACACAATGCCGTAGACGTATGGCTTCCGCTACTTTCTTTCACCCACGAACTGCTCGTTGCATTCGACGCTCACTTACTCATTGAGATCGTAAAGGGGTATCTCGCCCCTTCGCGGCCTAAGGACGCCGTCCTTCACATCAAGTGGGGAGTGAACCACGCCGACGGTTCATCGGAGTTTCTTGAAGTGAGCGGCCCCGGTGACGATGTATTGGAGTCGCTAGATGCCTTCCAACAGCGAATCCGAGGAGACGCAGGGACTGCGGAACCTGAAAAGAGGGAGTAGGGCTTTTGGCAAGGCCGCACGGTTAATCGGGTTAGGGGTGGCAGACGCAACAGTTGAAGCCGAACTGCGAGCCTCTTTCGCGCAACTGCGGAGCGCAATGGACTGGTTGGAGGGCACGGATGCTTTCGAGACGGCCCACCAACGGCTTGACGCAGCAGGTCGTTTGGCCCGAGCCAACTTTCCAACCGGATGCCGGTTGGAAATCCGGCAGGGCCAGTATTACCAAACTTGCCCGGTCGCCCTTGCTCACACACGCGTCGGAGTGAGCCCAGGGTTTGTGGTTCGGGAAGCCGAGTGCTCAATCTGCGGCAGCGACCCGGCGCACTGTTCCCACATTCGCGGGCGCGTATATAACGGTGAGACTTGCGTCCGAATTATCAAATCCGCCGGAATACTTGAAATCTCGTTTGTCAGCCGACCTGTGAATCCAGACGCGAGGCTATCCAGCGTTCCACTGCCGCTGACGGATTTGATGGATCATCTCGGGTCCGCCTTTCGCCCAGGCGTTCCTGTGAACTGCGACAGGTGCCTGAGCTTGGAATGTGGCGGCGTAACCCATCCCCTTACCCGAAGTATTGACGAGTAGAGATGCGGACCGACTAGTGACTTGACTAGCGTGTACGCGCTTAAGCGTGAACGGGCTGTCAAACGCACGTTTGCCAGCCTAGTCGCAGAATCGGGTTCATCGTGAGGTCGCACCTAGCGTTTCTCGTTTTTGCAATCCGCCAATCGGGTGAAGTAACGGGGGGGTTCCACGAAACGTCCGTATTCCGTTGAATGATGGGCGGATGCGAAAGACGACGAGAGAACGGCGAGCATCCGACGCACTGACCCGCGCAGTGGGATACGCACGCGTAAGTGCGGACAGTCAGGTTGAGTCCGGCGCTGGATTGAGCGCCCAGCGATCAACCCTTGAGAGGGAGGCGGCACGGCGCGGCTGGGAGCTGGTGAGCGTCGCCGTGGACGCAGGCGTCTCCGGTAAGAGCTTGACCAACCGCCCGGCGTTGGCCCAGGCGCTGACAACCTTGGACGCCGGGGAAGCTGACGTGCTCGTCGTGTCGAAGTTGGACAGATTGTCACGCTCTGTAGCCGATTTCGCCACGCTTTTGGACCGGGCACAGAGGAAAGGCTGGGGGCTCGTCGCCCTCGATCTGGGCGTGGACACAACGACTCCTGCTGGCGAGCTGGTGGCGAACGTGATGGCGGCCGTCAGCCAATGGGAGCGTCGCGCCATAGGCCAACGCACCCGAGAAGGTCTGGCCGCCAAGCGGGCGGCAGGCGTGCGGTTGGGCCGTCCCCAAACCCTCGGACCAGCGGTCGTTGGGCGCATCGTGGCGGAGCGCAGTCTTGGCCGGACCTTGCAAGGCATAGCCGACGGCTTGCAGGCTGACGATGTCCCGACCGCCAGAGGCGGGGCAACCTGGCGAGCATCGTCGGTCGCCGCCGTATTGCAGTCGCAAGCGGCGAGTGCGGTTGATGCGTGTCAACAAGCATCTGGAAGTTTGACGGACAGCGGCAGAGACCGAGGCGGCTCAGATGCTGTGTTACGAGGACACGATGGCGTACGGCAACACCCAGTACTCGGACGCAATCGACGCGCTCGATGAGGCCATGCGGCACTCATCCCGCCGGTCTCGGTGAAGGCCACCTTGACGCCCCATCCCCAAGGGCGTGCTGGAAAGCCCGAGTTGCGGCGCACCTTCCGGCCCGCATCCACGTACGGCTGCAACGCCTTGACCAGCTTCGCGTGTTCTTCTGGGACAGATCAATCTCGTACTGGTCCCGGCCAACGCCGAACGTGACCGTTCCGGCAGCCTCCGACCCGTCAATGTCGTCCGTCAGCTCAACCTGCGTACGTCGCGCCATAGCGATCAAGGAAGGGAGCTGCACTGGTCAGCGCGCGTTGCGATAAGGCACGTCAGGTACAGCGACGGCATGGGCACTAGTAGATGCCCTCAGTGGGACGCAGCGCCAACTTCCCGAGCCACACCCGCTGACTGATCGCCCTAGCCGGATAGACGCCGCCGTACGTCATCCACATGCCGTCCGACCAGCGGACGCAGCCTCGCCATTCGTCGCCAACGCGAAACCCCTCGTCCAACCACCCGGTGTGGACCGTCCCCCGGTCGGCTACCAGCACTGGCAGCATCATCGAACGCATGTGCGAACGCTACTCGCCGACTACGACACCTTCACATGGCTCGTCGTACGAGGGAACGGCTTCATTCCCACGGATGCTGCGATTTTTACAACCCGCGACTTGTTGGGCTTCGTTCGCACCAAATCCTCGCGGCACGCAAGCGCCAAGACGGAACTCAGGGCACACGCCCAAATCAAATGGGCCGTGTCATCCATCTTCGAACGGGTCAGTAGACCAATCTCGCCGTCGGACTTCTGGAACACGTAATGCGCCGCAGCCTCCATCGTTGGATGCGTCTGACTGCTCAAACCCCGGTAGTAGACGTCGAGCCCGTCAGTTGGATCAAACTCACGGCACATCTGCTCGAACTTGCCGATCCGCCCATCAATCTTCGGCAGCTTCTCATGCATCCGGTCCAGCAACTCCTGCGGCACGTCCCAACCGAGATTGCCCACACCCGTACGCAGCACAGCATTCGTATGCCGCTGCGACTCGTTAACGAAGTCCTCGACCGCACCAGGCTGTCGGTGCAACCACTGAATAGTGATCGCGTGCTCAAACGCCGACCGGACGTTCGGCACGGCAGCCGCCACCATGTCGCTGTCGATCAGCAGCAGCGAAGCCTCAACCATCGCAAATGTCGTAGCGACCAAGCTGTGGATGACCAGGAACCGCTGCTGCTTGGACGCCCCAACAGTGAACTCAGACGACGACCGCAGTACCTCAACACACTGTGCAATTGCCTGCCGGTGCTGGTCCTCTGTGACGGTCTGCGGATCAACCTTATTCACCAGCGCACCCCTCTTGTCGTGCGAACGGCTAAACGGTACAGCCAACCGGGAGAAGTTGCAGCATGAAGAATGACTTGTCGAAACCGTGTGGTGCCTGCCCATTCCGTAGACGCTCAGTGCCGGGATGGCTAGGCGGATCACCGCACAGACTTTCGTCAGTCCTAGCGAATGGGAATGCCACACCGACGCCGACTACAGCGCCCACGATTAACAAACTCACCTGGACGAAGCTCAGGAATGCCGTGGTGCAGTCGAATGGAAACAGAATCAATCATGCAACGGCACCCATCCCGCCATCTTCGATGATGCAGGTGAATTCATGGACCATCACGACGTGCCAGCAAACGAAGCGTGCGTAGCAGCCACAGTCAAACTGCATGCCGCTAAAGAGAACGTGTGGACGGCAGAGCACACAGAGTCGTTGGCTCGCACACCGGCACAGAAGCGTCGGGCAGGTCACCATCTGAACCGGGCGCATACTCAGGTAGACGCACTACTTGAAACCAAAGCTGTCCGCTCAAGCCGCTAGCAGCCCGTCAGTGCGCGACTGCAAGATAAGTGCCCGCGTTGCGACAACTGCGGACACCATCAGTTGACTCATCATCAGCATGGACTGATACGAGACCCATTGCGACGGCGCACCCAACGACTCCCATTCGGCCATGTTGTCTGACTTGGCGTGCGTCATCATCGTGACGGTCAAGTCGTACAAGGCCCGAGAATCCTGCCAGCGCCCGCCACGAAAGTCCGAACCCGCGAGCCGTGGCAACCCGTCACGAATCTCTCGGAAGAACGTGACCCTGATGCCCTGGGCTGCTGCACGGTGCTGCCCCTCGGGCAAGGTCCGCTCAAGGTACGGCCAGACCCTCGTCAAGCAGATCGAGTCGTGCTCCAAGCTGAACGGGCGGAGACGCTGCACGAACGCCTCGAACGCCTCCCTATCGAAACGGGCAGCGCGCTCAAGCTTCAACCCGTCAGACTGCAACTGCAACGTGAACTCGCCGGTCAGAGCGCCGCTTCGCAGCAGACTGCAATCCAACAGATAGTCGGCGCGACCCACGAACTCACCAAGGTCCACGGGATCGCTGGCGCGTCTACTGCCCACGACCCACAGGTTACCGACCATGCGTTCGAATCACAACCGTGTTCTTCCAACACCGTCAGCGGTGTGGCTCAAGGTGCCCGCACGCCCAGACGACCTAGGTGGGATGCGCTTCGTTAGCAACGGAAGGCTCAGGCAGGCCACCGACGCTGACCAGACGTACGCCCGCAACTACAAGCACCTAGCTCAGCTCACAGGCCAAGAGCACCTGCTCAACGAGGTCGGCGGGGACTCTCAGCTAAGGGAGTGGCGGCGTTCCTACAACCGTCATCGTGTAGCGGCAGTGCTCGTACTCGACAGTGGACGTGAGATACCCGTCCGCTTATCCGGTGGTTACGACCTCACCTACGAACGCCTCTACCATCTGGCGGCGCAAGTCAGCGACCCCGAATGGTCGCCATACTCGCGGATGCCGTGGCTATTCGACGGCCTTATTAAACCCGACGAATACGCGTGGTTCACACGGAATCAACTCTGGGCTGTTAGTTCCGACTTCCGGCAAACCCACAAGTA
The DNA here is from genome assembly GCA_965199805.1 of Frankiaceae bacterium. Classification (GTDB taxonomy): domain Bacteria; phylum Actinomycetota; class Actinomycetes; order Frankiales; family Frankiaceae; genus DATAZK01. The sequence continues at coordinate 1,539,162 of CBDATO010000003.1, forward strand.
TTGGCATATGGACGGCTCAGCGATAGTCGCACGAAGGAATACCCAACTATTAGGCCAGCGGCACACGCAGGCCACGCCCATGCATCGCAAGACTATACCGAACCGGGTTAAACAGTTCGTGTGGAACCGAGACGGTGGGCGCTGCGTCGAATGCGATAGCAACCAACGCCTCGAATACGATCACATCATCCCCCTTGCGTTAGGTGGCTCCGACACGGAGCGCAACCTGCAACTGCTATGCGAACTATGCAATCGCAGCAAAGGCCCACGAATTTCTTAACGGGAATCATTTCGTGCAGCAAATGGTGGACTGGTGTCCGTCACACAACGACGGCCGCGGGGGGGGGCATCCCTAACGAGATCTCGCGCGAGAGCCGCCCAGTCGCGCTTTTTTCTCTCCGTGTTCTTTGTGTCTAGGTCACCAGCGTCGCAGGCGTAGCTTATCTTTGATGGCCCAATACTCCACTGGCCCGTCTAGAGTCCATGTCAGTTTCTTGTACGACCCGCGAAAAAACGAACTTGCGTGGCTTCCTGTAAGTCGCCATACGTTTCCGTCGCGGGCAAGATACGTGGCGTTTCTCAGGCCAACATCGACCTGGTAGCCGTCTCCGGTCACGGTGGTGGCGTCATGGATGAGCATTCCAAGACCAGCTCCGGGTATTTCTTTGTCAGAAGTTGTTCTGTTACTCAAGCCATCCCACACGTGCGGGATACATTGGGCTATCCCGCCAACATCTTGCATGAGGGCGACGACTTGATCGTCGGTATAAGCCTCCCGGTTTCGCATGATTTGCGTCAGCCGGTCGAGAGGCTTCGTGGGGAGCTGCTGCCGCGCGCCCGTCGTGCCCGCAGCTTTTGGCAAGGCGGCGACGGCGCGGTCGCCGACTTCTTGCCGACATGGGCTGCACCAGATTTGACCTTCTGGAAGCGCGGCGCATGCGTCTCTGTAGGCGCTGTTCGCTCTCGCAGTGGGGAACGTCGGGGCTGGCGTGTAGGTATGCGTGCCGCAGACGACGCGACCGCAGGTCTTGCACTTGGCACGCGCAGCGATTCCGCACACGTCGCAGTAGTCCACCCCCGAACAGTACGACTGGTGTGCGCCTAAGTCGTCGCTCCCGCTGAGGATCGAACCTCTGTGCGACGCACGCGGCATGTTATCGCGCTTACAACCGCACGCGGTCACCTGAGCGCATCAGTCCATGCCGATCCGTTTGAGCCACTTCGGCGCTTGTCTCTCAACGCGCGGCGGCAGGACTTGGCGTCTCGGCGACGGTACTTGCGGGTGCTTGATCCATTGTATATCCGGATCAAGTTCACGCCGTTTTGGGCTGCGCGGTGTATCTCCTTGGTCGTAGAAGATTCCGATAAGCGCGGTGCCGAAATATGCAACCGTCGAAGTCAATGCGGGGGCCAGCGCAGCGGCTTTCGACTTCTCGCTCCCGACGACTATTTCTATCAAGGGCAAAAGACAGCCGAGCAGGAACAGCGCAGTTGACAAGGCCAGATAGAAGCTCACTTTGCGCGTGGATGCTCGTCCACTGGTGAGTGTTGCCAGGTACAGGCCGATAAATACGATGTTGGTCAGGCAGAGCGTCGAATAGAGCAAATTGTAATCGGCGGCGGAGTCCACGCTCACAGTCTGTCCTGCAAGGTCGCAGACCTCAACCCTTCAACGGGTGCCCTCAGGCTACGTTCGTCAGGCTTGCCGCTTCATGGTGCCCCATCGGCCCGCTGAGCCCACCACGTTGATGCCGTGATAAACGTATGTGTTTTCGCTTATCAGCTCCCAGCCGTCACGACCCAGCTTGTTCAGCGTTGCGTACCAGGCGGGCGCGACCTGAGCCATTAGACGCGCATCTTCTTGAGAATTGGCGGATGGCTCCCACGCTAACGTGGGGTCGCGGTCGAATTGAACCCGGACTTCTTGGTACTCCCATCGCATGGTTCCAGTCTGCCTGCTGGCAGCGCGGCTGACAAGGAGCTTTGCAGCGATGTTTGAGGGCGCGCGCGAAACTGACACTGCGGGAGCTGAGACAACCTGTTCCTGAGTCAAGCGGAGATTGTTCCCGTACCGCGCACCACGCTAAGACTGCTAAGAACGCGTTCGACAAGATGCGCGCACACATCGAAAGCTCTCCTGAGCTGAAAGTGCGGCTTGCTGACGACCGTTCCGGCGGCATCCGCGTTGCCAACGGCGAGTGGGGCTTCATGTTCAAGACGGGCTAGCGGCTCATCTACGGCACCCGTACAGGGGGGTGCTGGTCGTGTTCTGACAGTCGCCGCCGTGGTGCTGGACGAGTGCCAGGAGGCATGCTGCCGTCTTGTAGAAGTAAAAGATCATGCTCATGGCTACGGGTATCACGCCGAAAAGAACGGCGACAAGCAATGCCACCAGCCCAGCATCCACGCCTTGTCTGGGCGTTTCTGTAGCTCGTCTTTGAGTGCATGTTCACTCGTGGGTGCTGGCCTTCCAAAGTGCGGATGCCATCGCCCAGTCGAAAGCTGACAGCATCCGGATTCAGGTGGAAAGTAGCCAAAAGCTGCTCTGTAAGGGTTTTGTCGCGTTGTCGCATGCTCGACTTACGATTAAGACAACCGTATTGGGTAAGACGCTTGTCCAATGGGCTGAGGTGGCGTAGAGAACCTGCGCTGCCCCACCGACAGCTAGCCGTCTAACGGACGTTCAACGTCTCGCACCCTCACTTTGGCTTCGGTCAGAGTGAGGGTGCCGTTCGCGTTTACAAGATCAATAAGGTGGTTCTACCGGCCACGGTGACGGCACACCCCATACGTCGTCAGCAGGAGCAGTCGCAGCCGGGATGCCACCGTGGCGCGCAATCAGATCGCGGATGATGTTGGGGACCATGACACCGTTGAGGTTTGCGTTAGTGACCTGATTATTCGACCGGCCAGCCTGGTCGATCTTCTCAAGCTGCTGTGGCGTGAACCGTGGCAACCGCTCAAGCAGGGTGATAAGCCGCCTGGTCTGGTCGTAGCTTGGGCTTTCATCGAGTGCCTGCACCAGACCGTCGGTCATCCGTTCCTGAGCTGTGGGTGACGCGACCAGCCAATCTGCGATGGTGCTCGCCACGGCGAAGTGTGAACGTCCGTCACCTTTGATCGCCTGGTACTTGCCCATGAACCCGTACGGCGTCAGGTCATCGAACCGGATGATGAGGATGGGTTTGCGTGTCGCCAGCACGAACCCGACTTCCTGGTCGCACCAGTTGGATTCGTGGAAGCCGGGATGCAGGAACACAACCATCGCGTCACAGGTCCGTAGGCCTGTCTCGATCACGTCCTGCCACTCTGCGGACGCTTCGATGCTGGTATGCGCTACGAAGGCGCTGACCCCGCTGTAGGTCAGCGACTCAGCGACCTGACCTACGAACGCCTGGTGCGCGGCTAGGTGGCTAGCGAACAGGCGCAGCTTCCATGGTGCCCACGGCTGTGCCTCAGCGGGCGGTTCCTGCTCACCACCAGTCAGGTAGGTGTGCAGTAGCTGCAGCTTTGCGTCCGGTTCCCGCTGAATCATTTCGATGACGTACTGAAACTTGTTGCCGTAGCCGTTGTCGGAAATTGGCAGCTCATGCTGGCCGAGGATCAGGTCCAGCTCGGGCCAGTCCCGCGTTTCAAGTAGACGTGCCGACTCGGTGATGACCGCGATGCGCTCCCCTGGCGTCATGCACGGCAGCCTAGATCGCAGTGCGGCGCGTCAGCTAACTGTGCCTGCCTGATCGGCCCTAACCCGGATCTTGCGCCGCTCGACTGAATGATCTTCGTGGCGGGGGTCGAGCGATTCGGCGCTGGGATTGCGGTTGTGGACGCGACAATGTGCCCGGAGCGTCCGGGTGGCGCCGTTTCCTGCGGTGGTCTTCCGGGTCGTCGGTCAGCTGGGTTGCTGCTGCTCAGCCGGGTGCGGCGGCGGCGATGCGGGCGAGCCCGGTCTGGATCAGCGGGCTCCAGCGATGTCCTGCGGGTAGGTGCAGGACGGTTCGGCGGGCGTGGCGGGAGATGCGGCCGGCGGCCGAGAACAGCCGGTGACGCAGCCGCTTGTGTTCCCAGCTGCGGGCCTCATGGCCGGCGAAGGCGAGCAGCTGGGTCCAGGCGATGAGGTCGACGGCCAGGCCGACGATGGCGAGCCAGACCCGGTTCTGGTTCATGCCTTGCAACGGCAGATTGCGAAGGCCGCCATCTTTGGCCTGACGGATCCGGTCTTCGCAGCGGGCCCGGCGGCGGTGGCGTAGTTCGAGGTCAGCGAGCTGCCCGGTGGCGGTGTTGGTCGCGAAGGCGGTGATGCGGTTGCCGTCCACGTCCGTGATCCGCAGCTGCGCGCCGGGATGCGGCCGTTCGGAACGCACGATGACCCGCATGCCTTTCGGCCAACGGGCCAGGTCGAGCAGGCCGGTGAGTTCGGCGACGAACGCCCCATCCCGCAGCCCACCAGCCGAGTCATAAGCCGGGGTCCATGCTGCCGCGGGCAGCCGGCGGATGAGCTGCTCAGCGCCGGCGGCAAGCGTCCACCCGACAGAAAAGGCCAGGCCACGGGCCGATAGCCAGTCCAGGAAGCCATGCGTGCCGCCCCCGCCGTCGGTCCGGATCAAAACTTTGCGGCCCGGCCGGCTCCGGCTGATCCCGGGAAGCTGAGCCAGCGCCTGACGCACCACGCTGATGTGGTCGGCGGCGGTATTCGACCCGGCCCGCCCCTCCCGCAGCAGGCCGGCGACCATCTCACCGGTGCCGTCCGCGCCGTGGTCGACGAAGCCCAGCAGCGGATGATGACCGAAGCCCATCTTGAACGTCGCCGTGGCGCCTTCCTTGTCCGAATGCGCCGTCACCAGCGTGGCGTCCAGATCGACAGTGACCGTGCCGCCGGCGTTCGGCGCATACCGGCCGGCGGCCTTCCAGACCCGGCTCCGGACCGCTGCCCGGGCCTTGCCGATCGCGGCCAGCACCCGGTCGCAGTCGGCGGCCAACATCGCAATGGTGCGTGACACCGTCGCATCCGAGGCGACCGGGCCGAACACATCCGGTGCGGCCCGCACCGTCGCCACGTCAGCCAGGCAGTCCCCGCCGAGGGCGAGCGTGACCGCCAAATCTAAGACCACTTTGGCTGGATCGTGCCGGGCCTGCGGCCGGCGCCAGTGGCTTAGCGCTGCCGACAGCTCACGGTCCAACCCGGCCGCTCGGACTGTTTCGACCAGCAGTACCCCGCCGGCGTGCGACACCAGCTGCCGGCCCGCCGCGTCGACTCGAACACGCGGATAGAACCCGCTACGATCCATCACCAGAAAGGTGCTCCTGCTCAGGTACGGACATGACCCTAGACAAGTCACATCCTCCCTGCTCAGGGGCACCTTTCATTTGATCAACACCCAGTCAGCCGAATACCCCGTGAAATCTCCGGGCTAACGTCCCCGCTGACGTGAAGGGAGGGCTGGCCTGTGGCTTCGCCGTTGCAGGGTGCTGAGCGCCCGCTCAAAGCCGTCCTCGGTCACGTACCCGTGCTGCTTCGCCCGGTAGAGGATCGCAACCTCAGTCCGCCCTAGATGGTTGGCGATGTGCTCCCACCCGAGCTTGGCGTCAGCGAGACGGCGGAACGCTGCGTCATCCTCATCGGTCCACTTCGCGCCACGCTTGTCACGGGGATCAGCAGCCACGTCGGATGCGGGCTGTTCTGCGACGACGAGACGGAACGAACCGGGATCGTCGTAGGCAAGCGCCGGGATACCAAGCTGGCGGCATCGTTCGCGCACGTCAGCCGGATCGCGGTAGGCCACCGCGGCAACCCATATTGCTGACCTGTCCTGCTGAACGGCGAGGCGTAGCAGGTCATCGTCCTGCTTGTTCCAATGACGGGTTCGCACGTCCGCGTGTGACATGACGTACTGCGGTTCGGTGACGCATTCCTCGTGTAGCCAACGCTGTTTGTGCTGGTCGTAGGCGGTTGCGTCACCTGCGTTGATGAGGTCACGGCATATGCACGGCATGCTTTTGGGTGATAGCCGTACTTCTGTCCAGCGTTGTTCTTTGGTCTGCCTGTATGCCATTCGTCTGCCCTTTGTCTGCGTATTGCAGATTCAATCGGCAGCTTTTGGAATCTTCAACGTCCGTTTGAAATATTGGTGTAAACGGAGAGCGGTGCTCTCACTAAGTGGTGACGTTTAGCGACCGATACTCACTTTAGACATAAAGAAGCGGGCACCGACTCAATGTCGATGCCCGCTTCCAAGATTCGTAGCCACGGCGACCAACCAGCTACACGACGTAAGGTTCACGGCCTCCATGTATGTATCGACGGCAAAGCCGAAGACTAAACTAGAATCCGATTCTCTGTTCTCAGATATTGCTGAGAACATCCCAGAGTTTGGGACAGGCTTCTGGCACCTGTGGTGGGATTCAAACGGACGTTTCATCGCCACCCTCAAAGACAAGGGCGCGCTGCCCCCGAAGATCATTCCCGCGTCAGCTTATGAGTCCCGACAGAATCAAATGATCGACTCAGAGCTGACGACTGATCCCATCTATCTCATTGAAGCGATCAGCGACGGTAGCAAAGATTCGTACTACGCCTGCTTCATCCTCGTTGAACTTGACCGCATGGCGAGGGCGCTGGGTGAGAAGATCGAAAAGCTTCTACACGTCAGGCACAGTTCGAAAGCACATCACCGCTACGGCAACCGTGGACACATCTCCACGTCCATCCGAGGTCTAGCAACCACTCTCGGCTTCTCCCACGGCTGTGTCCGTCGCGGCCTCATATGGCTGCAAGCCAACGGTCACGCCGACCGTGCCACATGGACTGTCCGCACTCTTGACGCCGGGTACTGCGGCACCATCTACCTCAAGCGCAAGGCGAAGTACCACCTGCGGAAGATTCGCCGCGCTCGCGGCGGTGTACCGATGCAGACGTACGACGATGCTTCTGCTGGCATCGGGATCACCGGCAACGTCATCCTGGCGATGCTCGCACGCGGCTTCGACGCCGACCGCATCTGCGCGGCGCTCAACCTGACTGCGAAAAACTTCCGTGACTATTGGGTTTTCAAGCTGCGTTGGTGTGGTCTCATCGACAAAGCACTGAACCTGCTCGACGTGGCCCGCGACAAGGTGGCGAAGTCGCTGGGAACTGTAGGTGTCATCCGCAAGCGCCGGGACCGCATGGAAGCAGAACAGTCCCGCTATGTCGAAACCGCAGGTGAGCGCAAGGAACGACGGTTCCAAAAGCGCCGACCGAATTCTGACACAGCTAGGTATTCTACTCAGACCATCACCCAGTCTGCTCCTGCGTCGCCAGCCGTTGCGCTGCCCGTGAGCGAGAATCCAAGGGGTTTGCTCTCCCCGCAGGCTCCTTCGCCGCATCCCTTGAACCCAATGGCTCATACGCTTCGCGTGATTCAAGATCCAAGATCATTGCTGCCAGGATGATATTTGCAGCAATCTGTTTTCCGTAGGACACGTACAGGCGCAGCGGACGACTCGGTGCGAAACACCGACACGCGTAGCATAGTTATGCTCGTTTCTACCTTGCAAAACAGCTTGACGCCGGTGCGGCGTTGTGGCGGTGTAGCCGCTAGTTGCGAGCTATTTCTAGTTGCCTCGCTCTGTGCCTCCCCTGCAAGTTCAGCGACTTTCGGAGCAGCTCGACCTCAGAACGAAGCTGTCTCACGGCTTGATGCAACACGCAGAGACGGAAGAAAAACAAGCCCCTTCGCGTGAAGACCAAGACGCCGTAGAACAGTAATGCCGTCGACCCTGGCAACGCCACAGCGGTGGCCTCAATAGCGGGCAGGCCCCAATAGAGTCCGTTCATAAGGGTGAGCCACAGGCCGATCCAAAGCAGACAGAACGCCTGCGTAACATGTACCTGCCAGCGCCTACCCAGTGCGCGCCGTGAGGCAACCGTGGTGGCTCCCAGGACCAACGGAAGCGAGATAAATAACATCAGGACAATGCAGAGCAGCATGACCCCGAGTACGGCTTCCATCCAGTGGGCGTGCCATGCTGCCCGCGTCTGCGACCGCTTCAACGCAGCACCGGCGACACCAAGTACCACGACGAGTAGCGGTGGCAAAATTAGAGTTGCGAAGTAACTGGCGCGCAGCCGCCAAGAATTAACTGGTACGCCGGGCAGACTGCTCGCATCGGGCGGGACCAGCGGCCCCCTTAGCTGCTTGCTTAGTGCATTCTCAGCGACGGCTGCCTTCGAGAGCGCGTGCTGCTGACTAAGCTCACGAGCTTCGTCCACCCACTGCCTAATGGTGGCTGCCAAGACTACGGTTAGCAGCGTGAGACCTGCCGTGGCGAGCGCGCTGGCGCGTTCAGCGCGTGGAGCGCCGGTTAGGTAGGCAGCCGTGATCCCAACGTTAAAGCCAGCCGCGATTTGACCCAAAGAACTTATAGAGGAAGCCCAAGCTAGGGTTTCGAGGCGACGCCCTCCGGTAGGTCGCTCGCTTGCCGCAATAGCGATATTTATTGAAGCTACCAACAAGAGTACGGTCCCGACCGCGCTCAATGCAAACTCAGGACTTAATTTCAATCGAAGGTTGAAGCCAAGCTGGTTGATAGTTTCCCAATACCGGCCAAAGCTCAGCGGCTTGGCCTTTCCCTCATTTTTGCTGAACAGCCTCCCCAGGGGTGCCCAGTTGGCGAAAGTTTCAAAGAGAAGCAGGGCACCTGCTCCGCTCACCGTAACTCCAATAGCCCGGCGAACCGCTCGTCGTCTGAACTCTTGCAGCACCGCAACGGCGAGGTCGGTGTCTAGGCTCTCTGCGTCTTCCGCTGCCTCCATGCGTTCGAGACTAGCGCCCGCTTTGATTCGCTCCTATCACCGCGTCTAATGTATGAGGCGCGACTTTTTCGCCGGGGCGTATCGGGTTCGGGTGCGAGCTAACTCGTGGACGCGGAGCAGTTGACCAACCCATGTTGCCTCTTGACGGTCACTCCGCTCAACGTTCGTCAATGTCCAGCACGCCAGGCACACGAGTAGCCGTCACGGACGCCTAAGCGTGGTCCCCGTCTGGCGTCGGGCGTCCAGCGCCTCGGACAGCAGCATGCGGATCACGCTGGACTCGCTGAGGGAAAGCGTGTCGGCCAGTTGCTGTATCTGTTCGGACATGGCCGGGTCTAGAGCAACGCTGCGCTGCGCGTTGAACTGCTTGCGTGGTCCTGGCATGTCGTCCTCACGTCGGGCGGCTTGCCTGCACCTTAGCGCGGACGTACTGTCCATTCTCACACCAAACTGGTGTGGGGTTGGAGGGACGGGCATGGAGCTTCCACGAACACCTGGCGCTGAGGGCGTCCGGTTCCCCTACGTCAAGGTCCCTGTGCGTCAGGCTGATGTGAGACACCTTCGGTAGCACCTTCTCCCTCCCGCACAGGGCGAGAACAGGTTGATCACGTTGACTTTCACCGCTGCAGATCTGCTCGCCGTCTCGGTCAAAGATTAGGCGATGAGCCCCCGTTCGGACCGGCCACGACGGCGGTCGTTCACCGCGAAGTACAAGCTCGACATCCTGGCTGAGTACGAGGCTGCCGACCCGGCGGCCCGTGGCGTGTTGCTGCGCCGCGAGGGGCTGTACTCCTCGCATCTTTCCGAGTGGCGCAAGTCCCGTGACAGCGGCGCCTTGAACGGTCTCGCTCCGGCGGCCCGGCCGGGAAAGAAGACCGTTGAGCAGGTCGACAACGCCAAGCTGAAGGCCCGGGCCGAGCGGGCCGAACGGGAGCTGGCCAAGACCAGGGCCGCTTTGGAGATCGTGGGAAAAGCACACGCGCTCTTGGAGATGCTCTCCGAGAGCGCGGACACCGAGCCGCGGTCGAAGCCGTAATCACCCCGGCGGTGCTGCTGCTGGCCGAGCAGACCTCAACCGCGACGGCGTGCGCGTTGTTGGGCAAGCCGCGGGCCAGTCACTACCGCGACCGCCAACCGGTGCCGCTCGTGCCGGCGCAACGCGCACCTCGGGCCTTGCCGCCGAACGCACTGTCACCCGCCGAGCAGGACCAGATCATCACGGTACTGACCGGCCCAGGTTCTGCGACAAGTCCGTCGCACAGACCTGGGCAACGCTGCTCGACGAAGGCGTCTACCTGGCCTCCATGAGCACAATGCACCGGCTGCTGCGGCTGATCGGACAAGCCGGCGATCGCCGCGATCAAGCGGCCCACCCCGCCCGCGCGCGGCCGGAGCTGATGGCCACCAAACCCGGGCAGACCTGGTCGTGGGACATCACGAAGCTGCGCGGCCCCGAGCGCGGCGTCTACTACGACCTCTACGTCATCATCGACATCTACAGCCGCTACGTCGTCGGCTGGACCGCCGCCGCCCGCGAAAACGCCGACATCGCCAAAACCCTCATCGAGCAGGCTGCGCAAATCCATGGTGCGCCAGACAGCCTGCACGCCGACCGAGGCACCTCGATGACGTCCAAACCGGTCGCGCAGCTGCTCGTCGACCTGGGCGTCGCCCGCAGCCACAGCCGGCCGCACGTGTCGAACGACAACCCGTTCAGCGAAGCCCAGTTCAAGACCTTGAAGTACTGCCCGGCCTTTCCCGGCCGCTTCGGCAGCCTGGCCGACGCACGCGCGTTCTGCGAAACGTTCTTCGCCTACTACAACCACGAGCACCGGCACAGCGGCATCGGGCTGCACACCCCCGCATCGGTCCACTTCGGCACCGCCAGCAAAGTCCGTCAACAGCGTCAGGCGACGCTGCACGCCGCCTACGACGCAAACCCCAGCCGGTTCCGGCACCGCCGGCCCGTAGCACCCAAGCTGCCCGCCGCCGCCTGGATCAACCAGCCCAGCAAGGAGGCCCTCATACAGAACAACTAACGCGATCTTGTCTCAGACGGCTTGACATCTTCCGGGTGGGCGAGTTCGACACCCGCTACGGCGTCGTGTGGCATGTGGCGGTGGTCTGAGTGGCACTGCCCTCGCGGATCAAGAGGCGCACGATCAACGGACGGAGAGTGTTCGTCCCGGTCGTTCGCCGTCAGGACGGTTCCCTGTGGGAAGGGTCAAAGTTCGCTAACCGGCGTCTCGCTGAGGCGCGTCTGACGGAGATGCTGGCCGAGGTCAGGCCGACCAAACCGCTTAAGACGATGACGTTGGGCGAGTTCATGGACTCAGACCTTGAGGAACGCCCACGTCACCCGGCTACGAAGCTTGCTTACATGGGCCGGGTGCAAGTGCTCAAGCGGCTCTGCGGCGGTGTGGCGCTGGCCGATATCACCGTGGCCGAGTCGCGCCGGGTGCATGCGCTGATCCTGCGGGCGAAGAATCCGCGTAAGCCAACACAGACGTACATGCGGTCCACGCAGGTTGGCTTGTGGCGGCAGTACGTAATGACGATTGGCTTCGCGTCGGAGTTGGGTCTGTTGAACCTGGACGCGCATCCGTGGCTGCCGAAGCTGTCCAAGGGTGACTGGCCGAAAGAGCGCGCCCCCGAATCCAAGCGACAGAAGTACATCGAGCTTGACCAGATCGACGCGTTTTTGGCGGTGGCCGAGTCCGAGTGTGAGCGGCTGACCCGTCCTGACCTGCTCATGATGACTCGCCTGTGTTTCGACAGTGGTCCCCGTCTCGGGGAGGTCCGCGCCATAGCACCGTGGGATTTTGAGCCGCTGTCGAACACCATCGTTGTAGACAAGACAGCGACGGGCACCGAGTCTGGTTGGGCTGTCGGGTCACCGAAGAACGACCGGATACGCCGCATTCAGGTGTCTCCTGAGGTCGGGAAAGCGTTCCGTGCGTACCTGCGGACGCTGCCTGGGGGTTGTGAGCTGGCGTTCCCGTCGCCTCGTACGGGCGGCATGCACGCACCGAACAACATTCGGGCCTACTGGACGCGTTGGGCGAAGCTCGCTGGCATCGGCCACATCAGCCCGCACACAGCCCGCCACGTGTCCGCAACCAACGCGTTGCAGGCGGGTGTGAACCCGAAGGTCGTAGCGGAGCAGATGGGCCACGGGATCAACGCTCTGGACGCCTACTACAGCCACATTCCGGCTGACGCGTTGCGTGAAGGGCAGGAGATGCGGACGGCTTGGGAGGCGTCCAAGCGGGCTAAAACCGAGGGCCAGGCCCTCGAGGAGCATCCGGCGCTAGGGTCGCAGGATGAGGTTCGCATTCAAGACGGCTCCGCATAACACCAGGTGGGCCGACATGCTGGCGGTCTGGCAGGCGGCCGACGAGCTGGAGATCTTCGAGTCGGGCTGGCTGTTCGACCACTTCTACCCGATCTGGTCGCCGAGCATCCCGGCCGATCCGGGCAACCCCTGCATCGAGGGCTGGACCGCCCTGGCGGCCCTGGCGCAGGTGACCCGGCGGCTCCGGCTCGGGGTGCTGGTGACCGGCGTGCACTACCGCCACCCTGCGGTGCTGGCCAACATGGCCGCGACCGTCGACATCATCTCCGGCGGCCGGCTCGAGCTCGGGCTCGGCGCCGGCTGGAACGAGCAGGAGTCGAACGCGTACGGCATCGACCTCGGTACGCCGAAGCAGCGCAGCGACCGTTTCGAGGAGGCGTGCCAGGTGCTGCTCGGGCTGCTGTCGCAGGATTCCACCGACTTCGCCGGCGAGTACTACACGCTGACCGACGCCCGCTGCGAGCCGAAGGGACCGCAGCGCCCGCACCCGCCGCTCGCCGTCGGCGGCAACGGCGAGAAGCGCACCCTGCTCACCACGGCGAAGTACGCCGACCACTGGAACTTCCTCGGCGGCCCGGTGGAGGACTTCGCCCACCGGCGCGACGTGCTGCACGCCCACTGCCGCGACGTCGGCCGCGATCCCGCGGAGATCACACTGTCCAGCCACGTCCTGTTGACCGGCGAGGACGCCATCCCCGGTGCCCTCGAGTCGATCAAGGCGTTTGCGGACGAGGGCCTGGACCTCGCGATCCTCTACCTGCAGCCACCGCTGACACCGGCGATCCTCGAGCCGCTCGCCGCGGCCCTGGCCACGGTGTGAGAGCTAGGGCCTGAGCGTCACCAGCTTGTCGGCCGCTGCCTGCAGCGTCTCGAGCCGCTTCGGGAACGCGAAGCGGATCATCCGGCGGCCGTCGGCGGGATCGGGCTGGAACGACGACCCGGGTACGGCCGCGATGCCCACCTGCTCGACCAGCCGACGGGCGAAGGCGACGTCGTTGCCGCCCGGGTCGACGGCCGTGGTGTCACACAGCACGTAGTACGCGCCGTCCGGCGGCCGGAACTCAAAGCCGGCCTGCGTCAGTGCCCCGCACAGGAAGTCGCGACGTTCGCGGTACTTGTCCGCCATGTCGGCGTAGTACGACTCGGGTAACGCCATCGCCGCGACCCCGGCCGCCTGCAGCGGCGCCGCGGCCCCGACGGTGAGGAAGTCGTGCACCTTGCGGATCGCGCCGGTCAGCGCCGGCGGCGCGATCGTCCACCCGACCCGCCATCCCGTGACGGCGTACGTCTTGGACATCGCGTTGATCGTCACCGTGCGGTCCTCGAGGCCCGGGACGGTGGCCGGCGGCACGTGCCCGCCTGCGCCGAGGTAGTGGATGTGCTCGTAGATCTCGTCGGTGAACACCAGCACGTCGTGCTTCTGGCACAGCTCGCTGATCAGCTCGAGCTCGGCCCGGCTGAAGACCTTGCCGGTGGGGTTGTGCGGGGTGTTGACGATGATCGCGCGGGTGCGGTCGCTGAACGCCGCCCGCAGCTCCGCCTCGTCGATGCTCCAGTCCGGGCGGCGCAGCTCCACGAAGCGCGGGGTCGCGCCGGACAGGATCGCGTCGGGGCCGTAGTTCTCGTAGAACGGCGTGAAGACGATGACCTCCTCGCCCGGGTCGACGAGCGCCAGCATCGACGCGATCATCGCCTCGGTCGAGCCGCAGGTGACGCAGACCTGCGTCTCGGGGTCGACCGACCAGCCCGGGTACGTCCGGGCGACCTTCTCCGCGATGGCACGGCGGAACTCCTGTGCCCCCCAGGTGATCGCGTACTGGTTGACGTCGGCGTCGATGGCGGCCTTGGCCGCCTCCTTCAGCTCCACCGGGCAGCCGAAGTCGGGGAAGCCCTGCGCCAGGTTGACGGCGCCGTGCGCGTTGGCGAGCCGGGTCATCTCACGGATGACGGACTCGGTGAACGTCTCGGCCTTGGCGCTCACCCGGGTCGGTCCCCCGCGCAAGGCGTGGGCCGGGTCGGGGGCGGACAGGCTTCCGGTGGTCGCGCGCGGCTCGGTCACGCCCCCATCGTTCTACACGCGGGGTTCTACAACCGGGCGGCGGGCTGCTCCTCAGCGTCGAGCCGGTCGGCTGCGGGCCGGGCCGGCAGCGCTCCCGCTTGCTCGGGGACGCCGGCGGCCGGCGCCTCCTGCACGCCGCCGGCGTGCTCGAGCCGGCGGCGCTCCTTGCGCGGGAGCTTGCGCGGGACGATCTCGCCGCGCTCCACGGCCTGCAGCGCCGCCCCGGTCAGCGCGAGCAGGGTGATGACGATGCCGAAGCTGACGAGTGCGCCGAACTGCTCGGTGTTGAACTCCATCACCGTGGTGAAGAGCAGCGAGACGAAGAGCCCGGCCCGCACCAGGCGCAGGCCGGAGAACCAGTGATGGCGACGCACCTGCACCAGGCCGGCGGCGATGAGCAGGCTCTGGAAGAACGAGCCGCACAGGATGGCGTAGTCACCCGAATCGAGGTCCTCAAGGCCGGTCTTCGTCACGGCCACGTAGATGAAGGTGCCGATGAGCACGGTGAGCGAGACCGCGACCTGCAGGGTCATCAGCGCCAGGACGATGTTGCGCAGCCAGCGCCGTTTGGCCGCTGCGACGAAGAACCGCCGGATGCCGGCCTGCACGGCGGTGATGAACTCCTCGACCGAACGACGCCGCTTGGTCTGCGCCGTCGTGAGCTCGGCGGTCAGCGCCTCGTTGGTCGGGTCATCGGGAAGCTGGGCAAGCAGGCCCAGCACGGTGTCGCGGCGGGTGACCGACAGGGCTCCGGTCTCGCGGTCGATGAGCGCCTGGAGGGCGAGGATGCGTACCCGTTGCGGGCTGAGCTTGCGGCGCCCGATGAGCTCGCGACCGAGCAGGTAGGCGGAGATGAAGACGGCGTAGATGACCGCGACAG
Source organism: Frankiaceae bacterium (assembly GCA_965199805.1). GTDB lineage: Bacteria > Actinomycetota > Actinomycetes > Frankiales > Frankiaceae > DATAZK01. Next base: position 1,554,247 of record CBDATO010000003.1, read on the forward strand.
CCGGCTTGTAGAAGTAGTTGACGTCCTTGGTGATGAATTTGCCGACCTCGTCGACGAAGAGGCCGAAGCCGATGCCGCCGAGGAACGCCGAGCCCATCCGCGCCGGACTCGTGACACTGACCATGGTGATGACCACGGCCAAGGCCATGAGCAGTCCGCCCCAGAGCACGTGGGCGATGTGCAGGCTGCCTCCGCCGCCGATCTGCGGATAACCGGTCGCGGCGAGGATCGCCCGCGTGATGAGCACGGTGGCGGCGGCGCACAACAGGAAAAGGTCGAACCGGATCTGCGCAGCGCTGTCGTGCAGCCGTTCGGCCTTCAGCCCCGGTGTGGGCCGGCCGTCTGCGGTGACCCATACCCGGCTACGACGTCGCACGTCTGCTCATCGGTATCCGGCCTCCGGTCTTGAGTGACGTCCGCGAAGTGTGGAGCCTCACCGACCCGGCGTCCAGCCATCCCCGCGATCAATACCCAGGGGGGGTATGGTACGGCAGGCGAAGGAGGTCGCGGTGAACGGCTACAGCTCCGGCAAGGACGACTACCTCAAGCGGCTGCGTCGCATAGAGGGCCAGATCCGCGGTCTGCAGCGCATGGTCGAGGACGACCGCTACTGCATCGACGTGCTGACCCAGGTGTCGTCGGCCACCAAGGCGTTGCAGGCTGTCGCGCTCGGCCTGCTCGAGGACCACATGAGCCATTGCGTGATGGAGGCCGCCAAGGAAGGCGGCGACGTCGCGCAGCAGAAGGTGCGCGAGGCGTCCGACGCCGTCGCGCGCCTCGTCCGCAGCTGACGACCGGAGGAGCAGACACATGAACACCGAGACCAGATACACCGTCGTCGGCATGACCTGCGAGCACTGCGTCCGCGCCGTGCACGACGAGCTGGCCGCACTCCCTGGCGTCACGGACGTGACCGTCGACCTCGCCAGCGGCGGCGTCACGGTCGCCAGCGCCGCCCCGCTCGAGCCGGCCGCCGTCGCCGCCGCGGTGGACGAGGCCGGCTACGCACTCGCCGGGGAGTGACCGGATGAGCACCCCCGTACGTGAGCCGCTCGCCCCGCAGGACCTGCGGTCCGTCGACCTCAGCATCGACGGCATGACCTGCGCGTCGTGCGCGGCCCGCATCGAGAAGCGCCTCAACAAGCTCGACGGCGTGCAGGCCAGCGTCAACTACGCCACCGAGCAGGCTCACGTGTCGTGCCCGCCCGAGGTGAGTCCCGACGACCTGGTCGCGCAGGTACGCGCTGCCGGCTACCGGGCCTGGGTGCCGGCCGCGGACTCCCCTGCCGAGAATTCAGGCGAACCGCAGCAGCCCGCCACCGACGCCTCGCGCGCGCTGCTGGGCCGGCTGCTCGGCACCCTCGCGCTGGCGCTGCCCGTCGTGGTTCTCGCGATGGTGTCGGCGTGGCAGTTCCGCAACTGGCAGTGGCTCTCGCTGGTGCTCGCCACCCCCGTCGTCACCTGGGGTGCATGGCCGTTCCACGTGGCCACCTGGACCAACCTGCGCCACCGTGCGGCCACGATGGACACCCTGATCTCGCTCGGCGTGCTCGCCGCGTACGGATGGTCGCTGTACGCCCTGTTCATCGGCGACGCCGGCATGCCCGGCATGACGATGCCCTTCAGCTTCGACGTCTCGCGCAGCTCGGGCACCCACGAGATCTACCTCGAGGTCGCCTCCGGGGTCACCGTCTTCCTGCTCGCCGGCCGCTGGTTCGAGGCCCGGGCCAAGCGGCGCTCCGGAGCCGCCCTCGCGGCGCTGCTCGACCTGGGCGCCAAGGAGGTGGCGCGACTGCGCGGCGGCGTCGAGGAGCGCATCCCCGTCGCGCGCCTGGAGGTCGGTGACGAGTTCGTCGTACGCCCCGGCGAGAAGATCGCGGCCGATGGCACCGTGGTCAGCGGCACCTCGGCGGTCGACACGTCGCTGCTCACCGGCGAGCCGGTTCCGGTCGAGGTCGGGCCGGGCGATGCCGTGACGGGCGCGACGGTCAACGCGGGCGGCCGGCTGCTCGTACGCGCCACGCGGGTCGGCGAGGACACCCGGCTCGCGCAGATCGGCCGCCTCGTGACGCAGGCGCAGAACGGCAAGGCGGCCGTGCAGCGGCTCGCCGACCGGGTCGCCGGTGTCTTCGTGCCCGCGGTCATCGTGCTCGCGCTGGTGACACTCGGCGTCTGGCTGGCCCTCGGCGAGCCCACCTCGGCGGCGTTCTCGGCCGCGGTGGCCGTCGTGATCATCGCCTGCCCCTGCGCGCTCGGCCTGGCCACCCCGACGGCCCTGCTGGTCGGCACCGGCCGCGGTGCACAGCTCGGCATCGTCATCAAGGGTCCCGAGGTGCTGGAGTCGACCCGGCGGGTCACCACCGTCGTGCTCGACAAGACCGGCACCGTCACCACCGGGCGCATGACGCTGCACGACGTCGTACCCGCCGCCGGCGAGGACGCGGACGAGGCGCTGCGCCGGGCCGGTGCGCTCGAGGACTCCTCCGAGCACCCGATCGGACGGGCCGTCGCCGAGGCGGCGCGGGAGCGCTTCGGCGCCGCAGCAGCCGTTGAGGACTTCGCCGGTCTCGCCGGTCTCGGCGTCCGGGGCGTCACGGACGGGCACGAGACGCTCGTCGGCCGGCCCCGCCTGCTGGCCGACGCGGGCTGGCACGTGCCGCCGGAGCTGACCGCCGCACTCACCGCGGCCGAGCAGCTCGGCCGTACGCCGGTGCTGGTCGGCTGGGACGGTCGGGCCCGTGCGGTGCTCGTGGTCGGCGACGAGGTCAAGCCGACGTCAGCCGCCGCCGTACACGCGCTTCGCGAGCTCGGTCTGCGTCCGCTGCTGCTCACCGGTGACAACCGGACGGCCGCGCTCGCGGTGGCCGGCTCGGTCGGCATCGCCGCCGATGACGTGATCGCCGAGGTGTTGCCAGAGGACAAGCTGCGCGTGGTGGCCGACCTGCAGGCCACGGGCGCGGTCGTGGCCATGGTCGGGGACGGCATCAACGACGCCGCCGCCCTGGCGCAGGCCGATCTCGGCATCGCCGTGGGCGGGGGCACCGACGTGGCCATCGAGGCCAGTGACCTCACGCTGGTGCGCGGCGACCTCGGCGGGGCCGCGGACGCCATCCGGCTGGCCCGCCGCACGCTCGCCACCATCAAGGGCAATCTCTTCTGGGCGTTCGCCTACAACGTGGCCGCACTGCCCCTGGCGGCCCTCGGCCTGCTCAACCCGATGATCGCCGGAGCGGCCATGGCGGCGTCCAGCGTCTTCGTCGTGACGAACAGCCTGCGGCTGCGCCGTTTCCGCGGCACGTCACCGGCCGGTTAGCCACCTGGCCGTTTTCCCCACGGACACGGCGCGGCAAGCCCGGGGTAACCGGCGGACGCCAGACTCACACCCATGCCCGGCGCACCGTTCCCCTGCCTGATCAGCATCATCTGCACCGATCACGTGGCGCTCGCCGGCTTCTACCGGCGGGCCGGGGGTTACGCCGAGATCGACGCGGTCGCCAGCCCGATCTTCACGGCCCTGGCCACGCCGACGGTGGCGCTGGGCTTCCACGCCGCGGCCGCGTACGAGCTGCTCGGATTGACGGAGACGACGTCGCGCTCCGGGCAGATGCACGTCAACCTCGACGCCGGTGACCGCGCGGGCGTGCTGGACGCGCTGCAGGCCTTCATCCGCGAGGGCGCGACCGTACTCAAGAAGCCGTTCGAGACCTACTACGGCGCCTTCCAGGCCGTGATCGCCGACCCGGAGGGCAACGTCGTGCGCCTCACCACCCACCAGTCCGCATTGGCGATGACCCGTGACTGAACGGCCGACGCCTGACCAGCCGGTCGACGTCATCGACCTCGCCGGTCTCGACACCGCACCGGGGCGGCAGGCGATCGCCCGCGAGGTCGACGAGGCCTGCCGGACCACCGGCTTCCTGCGGCTGCGTCATCCGGGCCTGCCCGCCGGCCTGACCGACCGGATGCACGCGGTCACCCGGGCCTACTTCGCCCGCCCCCCGGTGGAGAAGCTCGGTCACGTCTACGTCCCGCCGCACGGCAACCGGGGATACGCCCCGATGGGCGGAGAGGCGCTGTCCTCCACGTACGGCGAGGCGGCGGCCCTGCCCGACCTCTTCGAGGCCTTCACGATCGGCCCGGTCGGCCGTCCGGACGACGACTACCACCGGGGCACCGGCGCCGGACGGTTCTTCGAGCCCAACCTGTTCCCCGCCGAGCCTGCCGACTTCGAGGCCGTCTGGAGCGACTTCTACCGCGCGTGCGAGCGGCTGGCCGACGACCTGATGGGCGTCTTCGCGCTGGCGCTGGAGCTGCCGGAGGACTTCTTCCGCCCGCTGGTCGACCGGCACATCTCGGCCATGCGGGCGCTGCACTACCCGGCGCTGCCCGCGCCGCCCCCGGACGGGCAGTACCGGATCGGGCCGCACAGCGACTTCGGCAGCCTGACCATCCTGCTGTCCGACGGCACCCCGGGCCTGCAGGTCGTGCGCGCCGGGCGCTGGCAGGACGTCGCGCTCGAGCCCGGCGAGCTGCTGGTCAACATCGGTGACCTGATGGCCGACTGGACCGGGGGGCGCTGGACCTCGACGCTGCACCGGGTGCTGCCGAGTGCGTACGAGCGCGACCGGCTGACGGTCACCTTCTTCCACCACCCGAATTACGACGCGGTCGTCACCCCACTGCGGTCCGGCGCCTCCGCCGCGCCGCGCTCGGTCACCGCCGGGCAGTACCTCGCCGACGAGCTCGAGGCCCTGCGCTTCGGCGCCGCGTCCTGACCCGATCCAGAAACCGCGCAGCGGGAGCAGCGGCTTAACGTCCCGGCAAATTGCGGGCAACGGTCCCGATATGCGGCCCGCTGATAGTGCGCTCATGGATCTGCGCGAACAGCCGGCGTCGTTCCGCACGGTCGCCTCGCCGTCGCCCGCCGGTCCGGCGAGCGACGCCGATGCCCGCCGCCGCCCGCTCGACAACCTCTCGCCGGCGTGGCGGCGCTGCTGGCACGCCGTCGCCCTCAGCACGGAGGTCGGACACGAGCCGGTCGCCGTACGGCTGCTCGGTGAGGCCTGGGTGCTGGTCCGGCTGGGCGCCGAGGCCGACGGCACGGGGGGTCGCGTCTCCGCCTTCCTCGACCGGTGCCCCCACCGGCTGGCCCCGCTGTCGGCCGGGCACGTCGAGGGCGAGACGCTGCGCTGCGGCTACCACGGCTGGGTCTTCGACGCGGCCGGCTCGTGCGTCTCCATCCCGGCCCTCGGCCCCGACGCCAACATCCCGCCGCGGGCCCGGGCGACGGCCGCAGCCGGCGTGCAGGAGCGCTACGGCCTGATCTGGATCGCCCCCGAGGAGCCGGTCTGCGACCTGCACGACTTCCCGGAGTGGGACGCCCCGGGCTTCGACCGCATCTGGTCGTCGGTCGTGCGTACGCCGGTCAGCGCCGTCCAGCTCGTCGACAACTTCCTCGACGCGTCGCACTTCCCGTTCGTGCACACCGCCACGTTCGGCACCGACGAGGCGGCGCGGGTCGTCGACCGCGGCATCGAGCGCGACGGCTGGGTGGTGCGCACCGTCTTCGACACCTGGTACCGCAACTTCGACGACCCGCTCGCCGGCACCGAGCACGCCGAGGTGCAGCCGCAGGTGCTGCTCAAGCAGGGCGACGCCGGACTCACCGTCTATCTCCGGCTGACCTTCCCGATCACCGGCTCGACGCTCGCCATCCTCTTCTGCTGCCAGCCGGAGACGGCCACGTCGACCCGGATCTACAAGCTGATCGCCCGCGACGACTACGCCGGTGACGCGGCACGCATCGAGCAGTGCATCGCCGACGAGGACCTCATCCTCGCCGAGGACCTCGCGATCCTGGAGCGCTACGAGCGCATGGAGATCCACCTCGACCCGCGCCGCGAGCTGCACACCAAGGCCGACCGGCTCTCCGTCGAGTGGCGCCGGGTGCTCGGCGACCTCGTCGCACTGCCCGGCCGACCGGACTGACCTGTCTGTTCGACACCGCTGGCCGGCTCCCGCCGGTCAGTCGACCCCGCCCCCGTGGAGGAAGACCGTATGCCCGGACCGCACGACAGCCGTCTGCCGCGCCCCTCGGCGCTCCGTCGCCCGCTGGACCGCCGCCAGTTCCTGCACCGCGGCCTGGCCTTCTCCGCCGGGGTCGCCGCGCTCGGCGCCGGCGGGACGACGATGCTCTCCGCCTGCGGGAGCAGCAGCGGAGGCGGCAGCGAGCCGTCCGGCTCGGCCGGGGGCTCGTCGGGTGCCGACCTCGGCACCCTCGCGTACCAGCTGTCGTGGATCAAGAACGTCGAGTTCGCCGGGCAGTACTACGCCGACTCGAAGGGCTACTACAAGCAGGAGGGCTTCTCCTCGGTCGACCTGCTCTCCGGTGGCCCGACCGTCGCCCAGGACGCCATCGTCGCGTCAGGCAAGGCACTGGTCGGGCTCTCCTCACCTGACATCACCGCCCCCGCGGTGCTCAAGGGCTCGAACACGATCATCATCGCGGCGCTCTTCCAGAAGAACCCTTTCTGCGTGATGTCGCTGGCCAAGAAGCCGCTCACGGACCCGAAGGCGATGATCGGCAAGAAGATCGGCGTCCAGGCGGTGAACTCCTCCGTGTTCACCTCCTTCCTCAAGGCCAACGGCCTGAGCCCCGACCAGCTGACGATCGTGCCGGTGCAGTTCGACCCGACCCCGCTCGCCAACGGTCAGGTCGACGGCTGGTTCTCCTTCGTCACCAACGAGCCGAACCTGCTCGAGGTCAAGGGCGTCCAGACCAAGACCTTCCTGCTGAACGACTACAACTACCCGCTGGTCTCACAGGTCTACGTGGTGCCGAAGTCGGCGCTCGACTCCAAGCGCGACGTGCTCAAGGGTCTGCTCAAGGCCGACATCATGGGCTGGCACGACGCCCTGAAGGACCCGATGGGCGGCGCCGAGCTCGCCGTGAACACCTACGGCAAGAGCCTCGGCCTGACCGTCGAGGAGCAGACCCTCGAATCCAAGGCGCAGAACGAGCTGATCCTCGATGCGCGGACCAAGACCGACGGCATCATGACGATGACCGGCGAGATGATCGAGGAGAACATCAAGACGCTCGCCCTCGGCGGGCTCACCATCACCGCCGACAAGCTCTTCGACCTGTCGGTGCTGGCCGAGGTCTACAAGGAGAGCCCGGAGCTCAAGACGAGCCCGGTCTGATCATCAACCGGGCAGCTTGACCGCATCGGCGTCGACGGCCTCACGGATCGCATCCTGGTCCGTGAGGTCGATCGCGTTCGGCTCCTTATTCTCCCCCGCGTCGGTGCGGGCCTTCTCGACGGCGGCGGCGATCGCGGCCTGCACCTTCTCCGCCCGGCTGCGGCGCAGTCGTAGGTAGCCGAGGACGAGCAACACGAGGACGACGACGAGCAGCAGCTGACTCCACGGCCAGGCCCAGGTCGAGGCACTCGCCGACGCGGCGGCGACGGTCAGCGGCGGCTGGTCACCGGAGGCGAAGGGCTGCAGCGTCACCGCTGCCTCGAGCTGCGTGGTGGGCCAGACGCCCTGCACCGTGGCACTGCGCCGCACGGTGTCACCGGGGAGCAGCTCGGGCAGGTCGGCGAGCACGGCGGAGGTCGTCACGGCACCGAACGGGCCGGAGACCGTGACGCCCTGGTGGGCGGCCAGCCGTACGTTGCCGGTGTTGGTGACCGTGTACGTCACGGTGCTGCTGCCGCCGGACGCCGGGTTGGCGGAGCCGTCGAAGCTCGCCTTGACGTCGCTCACGCCGAGCCCGGGCTTGAGGTCACCGGTCACGCGCAGGTAGAGCCGCGAGCCGAGCCGGCGATCGAGGGAGACGGTGCCCGAGCCCTCCGTCACCAGCGACGTCACGACGCCGCCGGTGTGGTCACCGGGGGTGGCGTTCGCCGGCACCGTGACGGTGAAGGGGATGATCGCCGATTGCTGCGGCGCCAACGTGAGCTGCCGGGTCCTGACGGTGGTCCAGGCGCCGACGTCGGTCGGCTTGCGGTTCGCCGGCAGCAGGTCGAGGTTGCCGTTCGAGGTGGTGAAGGCGTCGCTCGCGTACACGTTCAGGGTGATGGGTGTACTCGAGCGGTTCACCACCGCCATCGCGTCGGTCAGGCTGGTGCCGGGGGCCAACGTGTACGCGTAGTGCGAGCGTCCCTTGCCGATGCTCGTGTCCGCCGGCGCCGAAGCCCAGGTCACCTGACCGGCGGACTCGGCAGCCGCGGCGGATCCGGCGGGGAGCAGCAGCGCCAGGAGCAGACCGACCGCGAGGAGGAACAACGTCCAGCTGCGGGTGCTGGCACGAGCTGCGTGCCTGTGGCAGCCGCGCGACGGGGTCGGGGTCAGCGGGGTCATGTCTGTTCTCCGTCGGCGATGGCGTGGGTCGGGAAGGGTGTCGGCTGGGGCAGGACGTGCAGGTGGAGCGCGACCCGGTGCGGCACCCGCCCGTGACGGGAGGGCGAGGCCGCACCGGGCCGGTCGATCAGCTGAGCGCGGTGAGCGTCAGCGTGGTGGTGTAGGTACCGGCAGCGGTCTCAGCGGGGACCTTGAGGCTCAGGTCGGCGCCGAGGGTTCCCGTGCCCTTCGGGTGGCCCGCGGTCGCCGAACCCAGCGTCGCGGAGTCCTTCAGCCCGTTGCCGCTGTCGATGCCCGGCGCCACGGCGGCACCGGCCGTCGCTCCGGCACCGGCGACGGTGACCTTCGGGGTCCAGCCGAGGTACTTGCCCGACAGGCCGTTGGTGAAGTCACCGACCTGGCCGGCGATCGACCACACCGGTGCACCCGCGCGGGTGTCGGTGACCTTGACCGGCTTGAGCTGGCCGGTCGACTCCAGGTAGGTGCCCTTGTTCTGGGCGGTCGTCATGACGACGGCGCGGTCGGTCGCGTCGATGGTCCAGGCGAATTCACCGACGGCCTCGGGCACGGTCGCCGTGATCGTCTGGGTGTCGCTGTCGGTCGGGTCCGGGTCCGGCGGCGGGGTCGTGGTCACCGTGATGGTGGCCTCGTTGGTGGTGGCCGTCCCGACGGAGTTCGTGAAGACCGCCCGCACCTTCATGCCGTTGTAGCCGGCTGCGTGGATGGTCGCGTTCCACGTGGTCGAGGTGGCACCGGGGTAGTTGACCCAGGTGGTCGTGCCGGGCGAGAGCACCTGCCACTGCACCGTCGGGGTCGGGGTGCCGCTGGCCGCAGCCGTGAAGGCCACCGTGCCGCCGACCTGACCCGAACCGTTCTGCGGCTGGGTGGTGACGGCGGGCGCGGTGTTGGTCGGCGTGCCGGCCGCGGTGTAGGCCACCGACAGCGGGGTCGCCGGCTTGGCGGCGTCACGCGAACCGCCCGAGCTGTACCAGTACGACGACTGGCCGGTCAGCAGCTGGAAGTTGACGAAGCTCTGCGGGAAGGAACCGAACGTCGCCCCGCTGCCTGCCTGCTGGGTGTTGCTGGCCGGGATGGTGACGGCGACACCGGAGTACGCCGGTGTGACCGTGATGCCGGATGCGCTGACCGTGACGTTCTTCAGGGTCGCGAGGGTGACCGTGCGCGGCGCGATGGTGGTCCACTTGGTGGTGTCGGCCTGGTCGGTGCCGTAGCCCGAGACGGTGGCGGTCAGGGTGCCGGTGCCGTCCGTGTTCACGGTCAGCGCCGGGTCCTTGGCCGACCAGTACGTGAGGCCGCCGTAGAAGGCGGACGTGAACGAGCCGGTCCACGAGATCGCCGCGGTGTTGGCCGCCACGTCGACGGTGCCGCTGCCCTTGGCGAACGTGACGCGGTTGCCCGTGAGCGAGGTCGCCGACGCCGGGTTGGCCGGCGTACCGGCCGGGGTCTGGCACTTGGTCGCCCAGGTCGGGGCGACGAAGGCGCCGGACGCGTTCGGCTTCTCGATGGTGACGTCGCCGGCCACGCTCTTGTAGAAGCCGTCGCCCTCGGTCCATGCCCGGCTGGAGCCGGTGTCACCGGCGGTGCCGGCGGACAGGAAGTTGCAGCTGCCGTTGAAGGCACCGCCGCCCTGCTCGCCGCTGAGACCCCATGCCAGGGTGACATCGCTGACCGTGGCCGACGCCGCGGAGGCGGTCCCCCCGGCGGCGAGCACGGTCGTCGCCGCGACGGCCGTGACCGCGAGTCCGGTGATCGCGCGACGTCCGAGCCCACGACCGTGACCGGCCTCGGAAGACGTGGCACTGCGCTTATCGCGCACATGGAATTGGTACATTTCTTGTTCTTTCCTGTCGGGAAGAGGCGGTGCCGCGTCTTCGCGGCACCGTTTTCCGGCCTTCAGCCGCAAGCGGCTTCGGGACCGGTGTCGGGCGGCGGCCGGGCATGCAGGCCCGGCCGTCTACCCGTGGGGTGGTCCGGCGCTCACGTCGGGGCAGCGCAAGACCCTGCGAGCAGCGCTCAGGCACCCCCCTCCGTGGGGGAGGCCTGCTGCGGCAACTGCAGATCGATGGTCGCCAGGTCGGCGAAGACGGCGGAGTTGAACTCGAAGGCGCGTACGGCCTCGGCGACCATCCGCTCGCCCTCCTCCGCGGGCAGCACGACCTCGTCGAGCAGTGCCCGGTAGCGGTCGCGGAACGGCTTGAGCTTCGGGACGGCCTCGAAGACGTAGAAGTTGCCCGCCTGCACGCCGACCTCGCCGTAGTGCTGCTGCAGCCGCTGCCGGATGATCTGCCCGCCGGACAGGTCACCCAGGTAGCGCACGTAGTGATGGGCCACGAAGCCGGCGGGCCAGGTGCCGGCGACGTCCGCGAGATGGGACACGTAGCGCTCGGTGGCGGGCAGGCGCAGCCGGCGGGCCGCAGGCGCCCAGTCGGGGCCGAGCAGGTGGGCCAGGTCGCGCTCCAGCGCCGGCACCCGGGTGAGCTCGGGCAGCACGAAGGGTCCCGCGACCGGGTCGGTGCGCCAGCGGTCGGCCGCGTGCTCCAGCGCCGAGTAGATGGCGTGGTTCTGCGCCACCATCGCGGTGTAGGCCGCGACGGGCAGCTCCCCCGCCATCAGCCGGGCGACGAAGCCGGCGTTCTCGGCGTCGTCGTGGGCGCTCCGGGTGCGGGCGCGTAGCCGGTCCGAGAGGCGTCCCTCCGAGAGCTCCGGGCGGTCATCCTGCACGACGGTCATCGCTTCTCTCCAGCTGGTACGGGGCGCCGCCGGGTGGCGGCGGTGAGGAAAAGGAGTCCGGCTGCACACGCGCACGCTGCCACGGCAAGGGCGTCCTGCAGGTCGAAGCCGGTGAAGGGCAGGGCATCGGCGACCGCGTCGGCGCCGGCGCCGTCCGTGTCATCGGCGTCGCCACGGAAGGTGACGTCGGGGATGAGGCTGTCGTTGCCGGTGTCGGCCGGGTCGTCGGTATTCGCCGGGGTGACGCCGGCCTGGTCACCGTTACCGCTACCCGCACATCCCGCGAGGAGCACGGTGGCGTCGTCCAGGGCCTGGCCCTTCTGGTAGAAGGCGCTGCCGTTGAGCTGGAAGGCCTGCGTGTCGAGCAACGTCGCCTGCAGGGCGCGGGTGGTCCCGTTCGCGCTCGTCACCGGCGCAGCGGCGGTGAGCGAGGCGAGGGCGATGCCGGTGCGGGCGCTGGTGCTCGCCGCCGCCCCGGGAGGCGTGTTGGTCAGGGTGACGTCGGCGTACAGGGTGCCGGTGCCGCCCTTGACCGTGACCTTCGGGTTGGCGATGACCATGACGAAGTAGTGCGCCGGGTAGCGCAGCTCGACGGAGCCGCCGTACCGGACGGTGAAGTCGGTCGCGGAGCCGTACGTCACGGTGGACGCGAAGGGGAAGCGGTAGGCGCCGCTGTTCGCCTTGCCGGCGATGGCCAGGTCCTGCGCCAGGATCGACGCGCCGCTGCTCGCCGTGATCGAGGTCCCGCTCGCGCCGGCCACGTACGACCGGAAGCTGCGCTTGAAGCCCCAGACCAGGTTGCCGCCCGTCACCGAGCTGGTCGGGGTGCAGCTCGCGGCGGCGACCGGCTGGGCCACCACGGCCGCCGCAGCAGGAAGCAAGGCGGGAGCCTGCCCGGCGGCGACGAACGCCCGAGCCGGGGCGGACCGGGTGCCGGCTGCGCTCGGCGCGGCCGGAAGGGTGTTCGACCGTGAGGTCACGGTCAGCGGCGTGACGGTCAGCGGCGTGACGGTCAGCGCACTGCTGGCGGTCGCCCCGGAGGTCGCTCCCGTCAGCACCAGGTGGTGACTCCCGGCCGGCACGTTCAACGGAATGGTGCGACTGGAAGAGACGACACCCTTGGCGTCGGCGGTCAGGGACGCGAGCTCGACGGGGTCGGAGTACATGACAGCACGCACCGTCTCCCCCGGGGCGAAGCCGCCCGCGGTGAAGGCGACCGACGACCCCTTGCTCGCCGTGCCCTGCGCCAGGACGAGCCGGCCGCCCGATGCCGGTGCAGCTGACGCAGACGGCGCAGTCGGCGCCGGCGTGACGGACGGGGTGAACGTCGGTACGGCAGCCGGGGCGGCCGGGCTCACGGCCGGCGTCGGCGTTGCCGAGGCGGCGGGCGCGTTGGTGACCGGAGCAGCGGCCCGGACGGTGACGGCGGCCGCGGTGGTGCGGTAGCCGACGGTCAGCGCCGCAGCCTTCTTGGCGGGGTCACGGGTGCCACCGGAGGTGAACCAATAGGAGGACTGGCCGGTGCGCTGGGCGAAGTCGACGAAGCTCTGCGGGAAGGCGCCCCAGTACGCGGTGTTGGCCGCCGTCTTCGCCGCCTGCGGCGTCGACCCGGACGGCACCGCCACCTTCACGCCGACGTAGTTCGGCGTGACCGTGAAGCCGGTCGCGGTGAGCCTGACTCCCCGCAGGTTGGCCAGCGTGATGGTGCGCGGCGCGAGCGCGACCCACTTGCCGGGGTTGTCGCGGTCGGCGCCGTAGCCCGAGGCGGTGGCGGTCAGCACTGCGGTGCGGTCGGCCTTCACCGTCAGCACCGGGTTGGCGGCGGTCCAGTAGGTCAGCCCGCCGTAGAAGACCGAGGTGACCGAGCCGGTCCAGCGCAGGGTGGCGGTGTTGGCGGTGCGGTTGACCGTGCCGGTGCCGGCCTTGAACACGACCCGGTTCCTCGTCAGCGAGGTGGCTGACGCGGAGCTCACGGGTGTGCCCTGCGGCGTCTGGCACTTGGTGGCCCAGGTGGGGCGCACGTACGCGCCCGCCGCGTTGGGCTTGTCGACGGTCACGTTGCCCGCAACCGTCTTGTAGAAGCCGTCCGCCGCCGTCCACAGCCGGCTGGAGCCCGTGTTGCCGGCCTTGCCGGCGGACAGGAAGTTGCAGCCGCCGAAGAAGGCGCCGCCGCCCTGCTCACCGCTGAAGCCCCAGGCGAGCGTCGCGTTGGTCACCGCCGTGGGGGTTGCTGCGGCGGCCGCCGGTGTGGCGCCGGCCACGAGGGAGCCGGCGGCGGCGAGGCCCGCGGCCAACGCTCCGGCGACGCCCCGACGCAGGCGCAGGCTCGTCCGGCCGGTCACGCCTGGCTCCGGCCGGCCCGGCGGCGACGCAGCACCAGGACGACGGCGGCGGCGGCGGCCAGCACGACAGCGAGGCCGATGACGATCTTCGAGACGGAGACCGACGTGGTCGTCCGTACGCTCGCGACCGGCTCGGCGCTGACGTCCACAGCCGACGGCGACGCGGCAGGCGCGGACGTGGCCGCTGCTACCGGACTCGCCGGAGCAGCAGAGGCCGGCGGCGTCACGGCCGGGGCCGTCGTGGCCGCCACCGGAGCAGCCGCCCCCGTAAAGGAGATCGGCGTGAAGGTCTCGTTGGTCGCGTTCACGACGCCGTGACCGCCGATCGTGATGATCCCGCACTGCACCGTGCGGCAGTCGATCTGCTCGATCGCGCCGCTGCGCCCCCGGGCCGGGAAGGTCGCGCCCGGCACGATGAGGCTGGTGGCCCAGGTGCCGTCCGCCGCCACCTGGCCGCCGTTCGCGCTGTAGGAGGTCGGGTCACCGGGGTAGCTGACGAACCGCTGGAAGCCCCGGTTGTCCTTCGCCTCGGAGTCCTGCACGTAGACGTAGTCGACGCCGCTCTCGCCGCCCTGGCTCGGCCGCCAGGTCTTGTCGACCCAGCCGAAGAAGACGTAGATGCCGCCGAAGCCGTTCTTCACCGACTGGAAGCCGCTGCCCTTGAGCTGCAGCGTGGTGGCGTAGTCCGGATCGGCGACGGCGGGCGCGACGGTCACCCGCGCGGCGCCGGCCGCGCTCGCCGGGGTGAGGCCCACGCCGCCGGCCACCACGGTGAGCAGCAGGAGCAGCAGGGCGTAGACGGCGGAGGCACGGCAACGGGACGAACGGGGCTGGGCGATCATGCGGTTCTTTCTGAGAGACGGCCTCTTGTGAGACGGCGGGGCCCGATGAGCAGAGCGCCGCCCGCGGGATGGTCGAGGACCTCGATGGGCAGGTCGTAGACGGAGCTGAGCAGCGCCTCGGTGAAGACCGCGCGCGGGGCGCCCCGGGCGACCAGGTGGCCGGCTTTCAGGACCGCGACCTCGTCCGCGTACGCGGCGGCGAGCTGCAGGTCGTGCAGCACGATCAGGACGGCGTGACCGGCCCGGGCGCACTCCTGCGCGCGCAGCATGAGCTGCTCCTGGTGGCGCAGGTCGAGTGCGGCCGTGGGCTCGTCGAGCAGCAGGATGCCGGTCTGCTGCGCCAGCACCCGCGCGAACGACGCACGCCCCTGCTCCCCGCCGGACAGGGTCGGGAAGCGGCGCTCGGCGAAACCGGTCATGTCGGTGATGTGCAGCGCCTCGGCGATGACTGTCTCGTCCTGCGCCTCGGCCTCGGTGCCGGTCCAGGGGGCGCGTCCCATCGCCACCACGTCGGCGACGGTGAACGGGAACGCGAGCACGATGCGCTGGGTGAGCACCGCCCGGCGGCGGGCGAGCGCCGCGGGGTGCATCCGGTGCACCGACTCGCCGCTCACGGTGACCTCGCCGGCGCTCGGCGTCTCGTCACCGGCGAGCAGCGCGAGCAGCGTGGACTTGCCGGCGCCGTTCGGGCCGACGACCGCCAGCAGCTCACCGGCACGCAGCTCGAGGTCGATGTCGCGCACGAGCCAGCGGTCACCGACCCGGAAGCCGACGCCGTGCGCCGCGAGGGCCACGGCACCGGCCGCCGTGGCCGGCACCTCCTCGGCCCGGGAGCCGACCAGCCGTTCCAGGAGCGTCATGCCCATCCCCCGGCCTGCTTGCGGGTGCGGCGCAGGAGCCAGAAGAAGACCGGCCCCCCGACCAGCGCGGTGAGCATCCCGATCGGCAGGTCCGCGTACGAGATCGCCGTGCGGGCGACCAGGTCGGCGACCGCGAGCAGTACCGCCCCGCCGAGCAGGCTCGCGGGGATCAGCACGCGGTGTCCCGGTCCGGCGATCATGCGGATGAGGTGCGGGACGACCAGCCCGACGAAGCCGATGACACCGCTGAACGCCACCGCCGCCGCGACCATCAATGCGATCAGCAGGATGGCGACGAGCCGGAGCCGTTCGACGTTGATCCCGAGGTGACGGGCCGGGCGCTCACCGAGCGCGAGCAGGTCCAGCCGGCGGGCCATCAGCCCGGCGCCGATCAGCCCCGCAGCGGCGAACGGGAGCACGGCGACGACGTACGGCCAGCGCGATCCGTTCAAGCTGCCGAGCTGCCAGAAGACGATCTGGTCGCGGGCGGTCTGGTTGCCGAAGAACATGCAGAAGGCGAGCCCGGCGCCGGTGACCGCGTTGACGGCGATGCCGGTGAGCACGAGGGTGACGACTTCGGTACGGCCGTTGGCGCGCGAGAGCGCATACACGAGGAGGACCGCGATGAGGCCGGCGACGAATGCCGCCGCGGGCACGGTGAACTCGCCGAAGACGCTGTAACCCGTGACGATGACGAGCGCCGCTCCGACGGCCGCGCCGCCGGAGACCCCGACGACACCGGGCTCGGCGAGCGGGTTGCCGAAGATGCCCTGCATCAGCGCACCGGCGGTGGCGAGGGTCGCACCGACGATGAGCGACATCACGACACGCGGCATGCGGACCTGCCACAGCGTGGCCTCGGCGAACGGGTCGGGCACGGGGTGCCCCCAGTTCAGCGGACCCGACAACTTGCGCACGACGGACGCGGCGACGTCACCGAGCCCGATGCCGTACTGACCGAAGGCGGCGGACGCCAGGGAGGCGAGCAGCAGCGCCACGACCAGCCCGACGAACAGAGCCGTCACCTGGGCCCGCCGCCGGGAGGTGGCCCGCGGGGGCGGTGACTCGACCACCACGGGCGGCAGGTCGACGACCGGGGCGGGACGGGGACGGAGGTCCGTCACGAGCTGATCGGTCATGAGCCGGACCCCGGCGCGTACAGGGCGCGGGCCAGCGCGTCGACGACCTGCGGGGTGAGCGGGCCGAACGACAGCACCTGCGAGTCGTCCATGTCGATGATGCGGCGGTGCTGGCCGGCGGGCGTCTGCGCGACGCCGGGCAGCTTGAGCGCGCCGTCCACCCCGCCCACCGACTCCAGGCCCTGCGACATCATCACGATGGCGTCCGGCCGCGACTTGGCGAGCGCCTCCGCGTTGAGCGGGGTGAAGCCCTGGATGCCGCTGTCGCTGGCCACGTCGACGGCACCGACGGCGCTGATCAGCGAGTCGGCGCCGGAGCCCTTGCCGAACAGGTAGTAGACGCCGGCCTGACCGCGGGCGTAGAGGAAGATGACCCGCGGCCGCCTCGTAGGATCGGCCGGCACGACCTGCTTGACCTGGGCGATCTCGGCATTGATCTGCTGCGTGACCTGTGCCTCGAGCTGCTTGCCCTCGGCCTGCACGCCCAGCGCCGCCGAAACTTCGCTGATCAGGGTGTCGACCGTGGCGAGGGTGCGCCGGGAGTCGACGACGACCACGGGCACCCCGGCGTTACGGATCTGCAGGACCACATCCCAGGGGCCGAGCGTGGTGTCGGTGATCAGGACGGTCGGGTGCAGCGCGAGGATCGCCTCGGCCGAGAGCTGGTGGCCGTTCTGCGTGACGAGCGGCAGGTCGCGGGCCGCCGGGAAGGTCGTCGACGTGTCGCGTCCGACCAGGTGGTCACCGAGACCGAGGCCGTGCACGGTCGCGGCCAGGCTGCCGTAGAGGTCGAGCGCGAGGATCCGGTCGGTGCTGCGCACGGTGACCGAGGTCCCCTGGGTGTCCGTGACGGTGGCCGGCAGCACCGGCCGGACCGCGTCGGTGACCGGGGCGAGGTCGGAGACCGCCACCCGCGCGGTGGTCGGGCCGACCGCCGTCCGCGGGTCGGAGAGGACGTCCAACTGCGACCACGGGAGCAGGGCGGCCGACGGGGAGGCGGGAACGGCGCCGGCGGACGTCGTCTTGGCGGGGCCGCACGCCGGGAGCACCAGGCCGGCGAGCAACACGAGCCCGACGGCGAACCGGCCGCGCCGCCGGCGCAGGACCGACGGCAACGGTCGTACCCGCGAATCCTCGCCGCCCGCTTGCGGCGCGGATGCATGGAATCGACCGTTCATGGAAAAGGGTGCCTCCAACTAGCATGGAGGCGTTTCGGCCTCCTACAGGAACCGCTCGCTTGCGAGCGGCGGGAAGGTTGAAACCGCACCGACGCGCCCGATGAGGGCGCGGTGGGCTCAGCCCAGGTGCCCGCTCCCGCTCGGGCGTCGCATGTCCGAGCGGGAGCGGTGGGTGAAGACGGAGATTCGGGTGCCGCCGGCGTACGCGCGCCGGCGCGGGGCTACTCCGAGCCGGGCGGTGCCGGCCGTCGTCGGGGCGCCGCGCGGGGCGTCACCAGAGGTCTGATCGACGTCAGGGCACGTCGGATCGTCATACGTCATCACCAGCAATCCGTGTCGCATACGGATGTCAACGTGGCCGGGTCCTCCGGCCGGCCGCCAGGAAGCGACCGTGTTGAACTAAAGGCAACCTAACCCAGAATCCGAACGGTTGTCACATACTTCTCTCAACTCTCCGGCCGCCAGTTGCCCGGACCCGGTGGGCCCGCTCACAACGGGGCCCGACGGGGCGACGGGTAGCTCATGCCTGACGTGAAGACCGACCCGAGCGCAGCAGGCTTCGACCCGCAGCGCCTGCAGCGCATCGACGACCACTTCCGCGCGTACGTCGACCGCGGGTTGCTCCCCGGCTGGCAGATCGTCGTGGCGCGGGCCGGGGAGATCGTGCACGCCAGCACCTACGGCCACCGCGATCTCGAGGCCGGCCTGCCCGTCGAGTCCGACACCCTGTGGCGGCTCGCGTCGATGACCAAGCCCGTGACGTCGGTCGCGGCCATGACGCTGTGGGAGGAGGGCCGCTTCGAGCTGACCGACGAGGTGAGCCGCTGGATCCCGGCCTTCGCCGACGTCCGCGTCTACCGGCGGGGCGCCCCCGGGGATCTGGTGACGGTCCCCGCCACGGAGCCGGTACGCGTGTGGCACCTGCTCTCGCACACGTCCGGACTCACGTACGGCTTCCTGCAGACCTCGGTCGTCGACGCGCTGTACCGCGAGGCCGCCTTCACGATCAACGGCCCGGAGGGCGTCGACCTCGCCACCGCCTGCGACATCTGGGCCGGCCTGCCGCTGCTCTTCGAGCCGGGCACCGCCTGGGGGTACTCGGTGTCGGTCGACGTGCTCGGCCGCCTCGTCGAGATCTGGTCGGGCCTGCCGCTGGACGAGGCCGTCGCGCAGCGGGTGACCGGACCCCTCGGCATGACCGACACCACCTGGTGGGTGGATCCGCAGTCCGCCGCCGGGTCGCGTCTGGCCGCCCTCTACAGCGCGTCACCGGAGGGCACCCCTCCGACCCGCGAGACCGCTCTCGGCGCCCGCTGGGAGCAGGCGCCGAAGCTGCTCGCCGGCGGCGGAGGCCTGATCTCGAGCGCCGCGGACTACGCGCGCTTCACCCGCATGCTGCTGGCCGGGGGCGTGCTCGACGGGGTACGGATACTGGCGCCGCGCACGCTGCGGCTGATGACGCAGAACCAGCTGCCGGGCGACCAGGACCTCGGGGCACTGGCGACCGGCGGGTTCGCCGAGACCACGTACGACGGCATCGGCTTCGGGCTGGGCTTCGCCGTCGTCATGGATCCGCGACCGTCGAAGACGGCCCGCAATGCCGGCGAGTACTACTGGGGCGGCTTCGCCAGCACGGCCTTCTGGGTCGACCCGGTCGACGAGATCACCGCGCACTTCTTCACACAGCTGTTGCCGTCGACCTCGTACCCGATCCGCCCGCAGCTGCGCCAGCTCGTCTACAGCGCGCTGACGTGATGGAGCGGGCCGGTATAACCGCGGAATGAGCGTCCTGAGCAGACTGGACAACAAGGTGTGCGGCAATCCCGGAGACGTCGTCGCCCACATCCGGCCCGGGGCCGCCGTCGTGGTCGGCGCCGGCAACAGCGAGCCGACCGCGGTGCTCGACGCCATCGAGGCCCGGCCGGGCGGGTGGGACGGCGTCGCGCTGCACCAGATGCTCGCGATGCGGCCGCGTCCCCATCACCGCGGCGAGATCCCGGGGTTACGGCACGTCTCGTACTTCCTGTCCGACGCCACCCGTCCCGCCTACCGCGCCGGCACCTGCGACCTGGTGCCGAACAACTTCAGCGACGTGCCGCGCCTGCTGCGGCAGACCGTCCGGCCCGACCTCGTCGTCGCCGCGGTGTCACCCCCGGATCGGCACGGCTATTTCTCGCTCGGGTGCGAGGCCGCCTACAGCGCACCGCTCGTCGGCGAGGTGCCCTTCTTCGTCGAGGTCAACGACCAGATCCCGCGCACGTACGGCGCCAACCAGCTCCACCTCAACGACATCGTCGGCTGGTGCCGGGCCTCGACCCCGATGGTCACCCGCGGCGTGGCGCCCGTCTCCGAGCGCGACCGTACGATCGCCGCGCTGGTCGCCGAACGGATTCCCGACGGCGCGACGCTGCAGGTGGGCATCGGCGCCGTCCCCGACCTCGTGCTGGCGGCGCTGCACGACCACCGCGAGCTCGGCGTGCACACCGAGCTGCTGGGCAGCGGCGTCGTCGATCTGGTCAAGGCCGGGGTGGTGACCGGCACCCGCAAGGCCACCCACCGGGGCAAGATCATCACCACCGTGGCGATGGGGACGCAGCGGCTCTACGAATTCGTCGCCGACAATCCGGGCGTCGAGTTCCATCCCGTGGATTACACGAACAATCCGGCGGTCATCGCGCGCGAGCCCAACATGGTGTCCATCAACGCGACGATCGAGGTCGATTTCCTCGGCCAGTGCGCGTCGGAGTCGATCGGCAGCGAATACCTGTCCTCGTCCGGCGGGCAGGGCGATTTCGCGCGTGGAGCCGTCGCCTCGCAGAACGGCAAGGGATTCATCGTCCTGCACTCGACGACCCACGGCGACACCGTCTCCCGGATCGTGCCCCAGCTGCATCCGGGCGCAGCCGTGACCACGTTCAAGAACGTCGTCGACCACGTCGTCACCGAGTACGGCGTCGCCGAGTTGCGCGGGATCCCCATCGCCGAGCGCACCCGGCGCCTGATCGGCATCGCCCACCCGGCCTTCCGCGACGAGCTCACGACGCAGGCGCGCAGCCTGGGATTCCTGCCCCGGACCTGAGCGGTGGCGCGTGGTGGACGTGATCCAGGTCACGTTAGGCTGCGCGTCGCCGGTCTGCCGAGGCCGGCGACCACCCGTGGCCCGAGAGGAACGCAGTGTTGCGAGACCGCACGACGGAGGGCACCGTCCCCTCTTCCCGCCGGCCCCGATCCCGCCGACTTCGCGCGCTCGGCGGGCTGACCGCCGCCGCGGCCGCCTGCACCCTGGCCCTGCCGATGGCGACCGGAGCGGCGGCCACCCCGAAGCAGCCCGATGACACCGGCCGCTGGTGTGCCTCCTCCCCCGCCGGCGAGGTCACCGTGCAGGTCGACGGCGCCGCCGTGCCCGTCTACCTGCCGGCCCGCCAGGGCAGGAAGAAGACGCCGCTCGTCTTCCTGCTGCACGGGTCGGGATCGTCGGGCAGCACGGAGCTCCACTCGCCCGACGCCAAGGGCCGCACCATCGAGGACATCGCGCAGGCCAACGGCTTCGCGGTCGTCGCCCCCAACGGTGCGATCCCCTTCAACCCGGCGCCCGGCATCTCGGGCTACGCCTGGAACATCCCGGGTGTGCCGCTCGTCGGCACCACCACCTACCCCGCCCCCGGCACGCGCAACGACGTGAAGTTCCTCAGCCACGTGATCGACGCGGTGGCCGGGCTCGGGTGCATCGACCGGAGCCGGGTCTACTCCACCGGCACGTCCGGTGGCGGCCGCATGTCGTCGCAGCTCGCCTGCGACCTGTCGGACAGGATCGCCGCGATCGCCCCGGTCTCCGGCGTCCGCTACCCGCTGGCGAGCGACACCCCCGGCAAGACCATCACCTGCGCCACCCGGCGGGCCGTCCCGATCATCGCCATCGACGGAGTGCTCGACCCGATCAACGTCTTCTCGGCAACGCCCCCTGCTGATCAGGCGGCCCTGCCCGCCAAGATCAGTGCTCCGGTCGCCGGCTCGTCCTGGACGTACTCGGCCGAGGAAGCCGTCAACCGCTGGGTCATCCACAACGGGTGCAAAGCTGCGCCGGTGGTCAAGGCGATCACGCCCTCCATCGACCGCATCACTTACCGCAACTGCCGGAGCGGTGCCGAGGTGCAATTGGTGAAGCTCGTGGACAGCGGCCACGGCACGCCCGGTTACGCGACCCCCGCCGCACTGCTCGGCTACATCAACCCGACCAACACCGAGCGCAACGGCTACCAGCTGGCGTGGAACTTCCTGTCCCGCTACTCGTTGCACCGCTGATGGCCCACGGATGACCAGCGCGGCTGCGCACGAGCGGGGCTAGGCTCCAGACCCGTGACGGGACTCGTGCGCAGCCGACGGCGGCGCCACCGCACGCTCTGTGCGTTGGCCGGCGCGGGTCTGGTGGCGGTGACGGCCTGCGGGTCCGGGTCCGGCAGCTCGCAGCCGTCCGCCGCCCCGTCCGTGACCCGCCCCGCCGCAGCGTCGGCCACCGCCTCACCGACCGGTGCGGCCGCTGCCGGCAAGGACCAGTGGTTCGGCCGCCGGGTCGTGGCCGTGACGCACAACGGCGGCGAGTACGACTTCCCGCAGGACACGCTCTACGCACTGGGCCGGGCCCAGGCCCTGCACATGCAGGTGCTGGACGTCGACATCCAGATGTCGAAGGACGGGATGCCGGTCCTCATCCATTCCGAGACGCTGCAGTCCAGCACCGACGGCCGCGGCGATGTCGCCGACTACACGGCGGCGCAGCTCGGCCGGCTCGACGCGGCCTACCAGTGGATCCCCGGCTGCGGCACCTGCGGCGGCCGGCCTGCCGGCGACTACCCGGCCCGGGGCGTACGCACCGGTGACAAGCCGTTGCCGGCCGGAGCGGGCAGCCGCGACGACTTCGGCGTCCCGACCCTGCGCCAGGTGTTCGAGCGCTTCCCGCAGGCCTACCTGGACATCGAGCTCAAGCCGAAGTCCGATACGGCGATCAAGGTCGCGGCACTGATCCACGAGTTCGGGCGCGAGAGCCGCACGGTCGTCGCCTCGTTCGACGACCGACAGATCCGACAGTTCCAGCAGCTGGCGCCGACGGTGGCCACCTCACCCGGGCAGACGGCCAGCACCAACTTCTTCCTCGGCAAGCCCCTGCCCGCCGGCTTCGACGTGCTGCAGCTGCCCTACCGCTACGAGCTCGGAGGCAAGCCGGTCACCGTCATCACACCGGAGCTCGTCCGCCGGGCGCACGCCGCCGGCCTCGCACTGTGGGTCTGGGACCAGGGCGCCACCCCGGGCACCGCCCTGTACCGCACGCTGGTCGGTCTCGGGGTCGACGGGGTCCTCGCCAGCAAGCCGTCGGACCTGCTCGCGCTCCTGCAGGCCACCGGCAAACAATGGTCAGGCTCCTAGGTCCGACCTGCCGCGGGCCCCGTCCATCCGAAGGGATGCGACGGGGCCCGCGGGTCGAGCTGTGCCTTATCCCTGGACGAACGTCTTGACCGTCTTGACGTTGTCGGGGTTGCAGTTGAACGGGTAATCGTCCTTGCCGGGGTTGGTGACCTTCTCGTCGTAGACGAAGCCGTCCGTCGTGAGCTTCACGAGGGTGATGCAGGACGAGGCCTCACCGGCCTTGATGTTCTGCGGCGGGTAGAGACCGCCGGCGGTCCAGTCGGTGTGGTCCTTCGCTTTCTCGAGTACGCAGGTGCTGGTCAGGTTCGACCCGCAGGCCTTCGCCGACTCGGCCCACAGCAGCCAGGCACTCATCGCCGAAGCGTTGTAGGTGGTCAGCTTCGGGTTGGACACCGCGTCCTTGATGATGTCCTGCAGCTGCTGCACGGCCGGGATCTTGTCGGCCAGCGAGTACGGCACCGACCCGAGCTGCACGTAGCTCGGCGGGAAGCTCCCGAGCGCCTGCGCCCCCTTGACGGCCTGCGGGCCGTAGAACTGGGTGCTGTAGAGGATCCAGTCCGGGGTGTAGCTGGTGTTCTTCATCGCCTGGACGATGGGCGTCGGGTCCTGCGCGGTGATCTGGTAGAGCCCCTTCGCGCCGGTGCTCTTCAGCTGCTCGATGTACGGCCGGTAGTTGTCGACCTGCACCGGCTGGTTCTGCAGCACCGCGACCTTGATGCCGAGCTGCTGCAGGTAGGACTGCGCCTTGAGGCCGGTCGGGATGATCGACGCCAACGAGCTGCTCGCGAGGCCGATGCCCCCGGTCTTGGTGTCCGGGTAGGCCTCCGTGAGCAACCGCAGCGCACCGTTGTTGATCTTCGTGGACGGGATCGGCACGGACTGCACCTGGAACTTCGCGTCCACCGCCTGCGGCGACACGACGTAGGCCGGGATCTGGCCGAGCTTGCAGTCCTCACGGATCTTGACGCCGGCGCTGTCGAACGCGTTGCCGTTGCCGACGGCCATGAAGTCCTTCTGGCAGGCCTGGGTGAAGACCTGGCCCACGTTGAAGAGCTTCGCGTCGAGCTTGTCGACGACGATCTTGCGGCCGAGGATGCCACCGGCCGCGTTGCACCACTTGGCGAAGCCGTCGGCGGTGTCGAAGAATTCCTGCTCCAGGCCCGGCGCGGCAGCAGCCCCCGGGTCGGCGGTGACCGCGATGCGGATCTGGCTGTCGGTGACACCGCGCTCGGTGGCGCCCTTGGCGTCGCCGGCGCCGCAGACGGCCTTCAGCGTGCCGAAGTCGCCGGCTGCAGCGCCGCCGGTCGACGCGGACGCCGACCCGGTGGCGCCGTTCGACGTCGGATTGGTCGGCGTGCTGTTGCTGCTCGAGCGGCCGCAGGCGGTCATCGCCAGCGTCAACGCCGCGCCGAGGACGACGGGAGTGGTGAGGACGGCCCGGCGCCTGCGGCGCACGGCGGACGGCGGGGGGTGGTGCGACATGGCGGTCTCCTGGTCGAGATCAGGGCGCCGGCGCGTGTGACCGCCGGCGAAAGCTCCTCGACTTTAGTGACGGGTGTTATGCCGTGTGACACCGGTCATGCATGTAGGGCGTGTCGCGCATGCACGTCAGCGCCGGCGGTCAGGCGCCGATGCGAATCCGGCACTCAGCCCTTGAATGCGCTGAATGGTTGTCCACAGCGCCCGATCGTGCTGGTCAGCGGCGTCGTCGGCGGGTAGAGTCGAACGTATGTTCCCATTGGATCTGCAGCGGATGGCGGGTGAGGCGACCCGCCTCCTCGCCAAGATCGCTGCCGGTCTGAGCGAACGCGTCGGCGGGCAGGTCGCACTCGAGGTGTTGCAGGAGCTGGCTGCTGGTGGCCGGCAACTGGAGCTCGCGCAATGCCTGAGCGCCGAGCAGGTCGACCGGTCCGGGATCTGGCAGGCGGCTGGCGGCGGCGGCGCTACGTCCACAGCGGCGTTCCTCCGCGACGAGACGGGTGAGACCGCCGGCTGGGCGAGCCGCCGGATCCGGCTCGGCCGGGCGTTGGAGGACTCGCTGCCCGAGACGCGCCGGGTCTGGGGTGAAGGTGCGATCGGGATGGACAAGGCGACGGTCATCGCTGCCGCGGTCGACGGCCTTGACGAGCAGACCACCGGCATTGCGGAAGCGATCATGGCGGAAGCAGCCCCTGCGGTGACCCGCAGGGGCCTCATCAAGATGGGCGACGACATCCGGTCGTTGACCGAGCCGGAGGACGCCGAGCAGAAGGCCCGGGCCGACTTCATGCGCCAAGGCGTGACCCTGTCCGAGACCCTCGGCGGCTGCCGCATTTCCGGCTGGCTGAACACCGAAGCCGGCGCCGTCGTCAAGAACGCGCTCGAAAGGTTCACCGCCAAGCCGGCCCCCGCCGCCGGCGGTGAACCCACCCCGTCACCGAAGCTGCGACGCGCCCTCGGCCTCATCGAAATGGCCCGCCAAGCCCTCGGCCACCAGGACTGCGAAGGTGCGGCCGCGGCCAGGCCGACGGTCGTGGTCACCCTGCCGTTGGATGTGCTGAAGCATCAGCTCGGCGTCGGTGACGTCGAAGGCGGCGACACGATGCCCGCCGCTGCGGTGCGTCGACTCGCTTGCGACGCCGACATCATCCCGATGATCTTCGGCTCCGACGGTGCCGTGCTCGACGCCGGACGATCCCGCCGCACCATCAGCCCACACCAGCGGGCCGCACTTTCCGTGCGAGACAGGCACTGTGTCTTCCCCGGCTGCGACCGGCCGCCGTCCTGGTGCCAGGGCCACCACATCCGCGAATGGGTCCGTGATCATGGCCCGACGGACCTCAAGAATCTGATCCTGTTGTGCCATCACCATCATCACCTGGTCCACGAAGGCGGCTGGACGATCACCGGCCAGGCCGGACCCACCCTGCGCTTCCACCCGCCACGCGTCACCCGACCGCAGATCAACCGGGTCCGGCGCACGTGACCGGATCGGCTGACCCGTACTTCCGCGACCTACCCGGCCGGGGCGACGCTGACCGGGAAGCCGTTCACGACCGCGTTGTTCGAGAGCACGTCGACCCGCTCGCCGGGGGCGAGGATGTTCATGTTCACCCCGGCGTGCCCATCCGGCACGCCGGCCTGGGCACCGGGCACGGTGTGGCCCCAGCCGTGCGGCATCGAGCACACGCCGGCCATCATGTCGTCGGTCGTCTCGAGGGGCACCTCGACCGAGCCGGCCTCGCTGGTGACCCGGACCAGCTCACCGTTCCGCACGCCGCACCGCTGCGCATCCGCCGAGTTCATCATGATCGTGCACCGGTTGGTGCCGCCGACCAGCGCGGGCGTCTGGTGCAGCCACGAGTTCTTCGAGCGCAGGTGACGGCGGGTCACCATGACCAGGGCGTCGTCCGGCCGGTCGAGCCGCTCCATGAGCCGGGGCAGGTCGGCGAGGATGTACGGCGGTGCGATCTCGAGCTTGCCGGACGGGGTGCAGAGCTTCTCGTGCAGTCGCGGCTGCATCGGCCCGAAGTCGATGCCGTCCGGGTTGTCCTTGAACGACTGCAGCGTGACGCCGTCCGGCTTCTCGCCGTACCAGTCGCCGTACGGGCCGGTCCGGATCGACAGGTCGAGGATCCGCTCCGGCCCACCGGACTCGTACCGGGCGAGCACCTCGGCCGGGTCGAGGCCCATCGTGGACGCCATGAACGAGAACCAGCCGTCGTCCATCGCCTGGACGTCGAGGTCGGCGTTCGTCTGACCCATCATGATCCCGGCCAGGCGAAGGATGACCTCCCACTCGCCCGGGCGGCCGTCCTGCGGCGGGAAGACCTCGGCACCCCACTTGCCGGCGTTGCGGACGGCGAAGTTCCAGATCGAGTCGTCGAAGTGCGGCTGCTCCAGCGGGCTCAGGCCCGGAAGGATCACGTCGGCGTGACAGGTGGTCTCGTTGATCCAGTTGTCGATACTGACCATGCCTTCCAGCAGGGGCAGCGCCGCCGCCAACCGGTCGGAGCCGGGCACGGCGAGCACCGGATTGCCCGAGCACGTGATGAGGCCGCGGAGCTGACCGTCACCCGGGGTGTCGATCTCCTCGGCCAGGCAAGACGCCGGCACCTGACCGAGCACCTCGGGCGCCTGACGCACCCGGGTGCTCCAGCGGCCGAACTCGATCGGGGTCCGGCTGCCGGAGGTGCCCGGCGCCTTGGGCGTGGGCAGCGCGAAGAGCGCCCAGTTCACGGGCGTCGTCCACATCAGTCCACCGGGGGTGTCGAAGTGCCCGGTCAGGATGTTGACGACGTCGATCAGCCAGCTGGCCAGGGTGCCGAACTCCTGGTTGCAGGTGCCGATCCGGCCGTAGACGACGCCGCGCTCCGCCTCGGCCACCTCGTGCGCCAACTGCCGGATGCGCTCAGCCGGGATCCGGCAGGTGGCGGCCACGCGCTCCGGCGTGAAGGCTGCGGCCGCCGCCTCGAGGTCGTCCAGACCGGCGATGTCGTCGCCGAGCCCGTTCAGGTCGACGAGTCCGTCCGCGAAGAGCACGTTGACCATCGCGAGCAGCAGCGCGGCATCGGTGCCCGGCATGATCGGCAGGTACTCCGTGGCGTGCTTGACGGTGCCGGTCCGCCGCGGGTCGACGACGATGACCTTCCCGCCCCCCGCCCGGATCCGGTCGAGCTCCCCGAGCACGTCGGGGCAGCCCATCAGCGAGCCGTTGGACGCCTGCGGGTTGGCCCCCAGGAAGAGCGCGAACTCGCTGCGCTGCAGGTCGGGCACCGGGATGTCCCACATGTCGCCGTACATGAGGACGCTCGAGACGTTCTTCGGCCACTGGTCGACCGTGCCGGAGGAGTAGATGTACGGGATCCCGGTCATCCCGAGCAGCGTCCCGAGGTAGCGGGAGATGCCGAAGGTGTGCGCGGCCATGTTGCCGACGAAGGCGGTGAACGCCGCGATGCCGTGCTTCTCGAGGATCGGGTGCAGCACCTGCTCGCAGCGCTCGAACGCCTCCTCCCAGCTGACCTCGCGGAAGCCGTCGCCGTCACGCACGACCGGCTTGGTCAGCCGGGTCGGATCGGTGTGCAGGTGGCCGAGGGTGGTGCCCTTCGGGCAGATCGCGCCCTTGCTGAACACGTCACGCTTGTTGGGCTTGATGCGTACGACCTCGCTGCCCGCCGTCGTCACCTCGAGCCCGCACATGGCCTCGCACAGCGGGCAGGTCACGACGTGCACGATCTCGGGCGCGACGTCGGCCACCGGCTGGGCGGCGGGCGACGGGAGGTCGGTGAGGGTCACGCGGCCATTGTGACAAGCACCACGCAGCCCCCGCCGTCCGGGACGCGAAGCGGCGCCCACCCGCTGCACCGTTTCGATGCAGTGGATGGGCGCCGCTCGGGGCGTGCAGCCTCAGTTCGGGGCGACGACGACCGGTACCCGCGGGGCACCGCCGTAGCCGACCGCGTTCCAGGCCTGGATCCGCACGGCGTAGCTGCGTCCGGGCACGAGCCCGGCCACCGTCGCCGTGTACGGCCCGCTCGCCGGTCCGTAGACCTTGAGCGGCGGCTGCCAGGTCGAGCCGCCGTCGAGGCTCACGCGGTAGCCGGTGATCGGCGTCCCGCCCTCGTCGAGCGGCTTGTGCCAGAAGAGCTTCAGGCTGCCCTTGGCCGGGGTGACCTCGAGCCCGATCGACACAGACGGCACCGCGAGCGGCAGCGTCCGCACGATCGCCGGCGGCCGGTTCGCCTCACCGAGGCCGATCGCGTTGTACGCCTGCAGCCGCACCGTGTACGCCGAGTCCGGGTTCAGTCCCGAGACGCTCGCCGTGTACGGGCCGGTGACCGGCCCGCGGTAGGTGAGGTCCTGCCATGTCGCTCCGCCGTTGAGGCTGACGCGGTAGCCCAGGATGGCGCTGCCCCGATCGCTCAGCGGCTTGTGGAAGAAGATGCCGAAGCCGGTGCGGGTCGGTGTGTACTCCGGTGCCACCGGGACCGTCGGCACCCCGAGCCGGTTGAACGACGCGGTGGCCGGCGTGCTCGCGCCCACCACGTTGCCGGCCAGCACCGAGAAGGTGTAGTCGACGCCGTAGGGAATCGGGCTGATCGTGCACGTCGTGGCCGTGGCCGGCGACGGGGTGCAGGACAGACCGGCCGGCGACGAGACGACCGTGTACGAGGACACCGCCGAGCCGTTGCTGTCGGTCGGTGCCGTCCAGCTGAGCACGACGCCCTCACCGTCGGTCGTCGGTGCGGCCGTCAGGGTGCTCGGCGCGGACGGTGCGGTGGCCGCCACGATGGCAGCCGTCCCACCGGTGCCGGTCCCGGCCACGTTGGTGGCCGTGACCGATGCGGTGTAGTCACCGATCGGGTTCAGCCCGGTGACGACGCACGAGGTGGCGGTCGCCGGGTCGGGCGTGCAGGTGGCGCCGCCCGGGCTCACGGACACGGCGTAGCCGGTCACGGGGGCGCCGCCGTTATTCGGCGCCAACCACGAGATGGTGGCGGAAGCGCCGTTACGGGCGACGGTCACACCCGACGGCGTGCCGGGAGCACTCGCCGGGGTGAGGGCGGCCGACGAGGTGGAGTTCGCCGAGGCGCCGACCCCGTTGGTCGCGTACACGCCGAACGTGTAGCTGGTGCCGTTGGTCAGACCGGACACGACGCACGGGCTGCTCGTGCAGACCGCTGTGATGCCACCCGGCGAGGAGACGACCGTGTACGACGTGATGGCGCTGCCGCCGTCGTCGGACGGGACGGCGAAGGCGACCTCGGCCTGACCGGACCCGGCCACAGCCGTCACGCCGGTGGGCGCACCGGGCACCGTTGCCGGTGTCACCGCCGACGAGGGCGCCGAGGCAACCGAGTCACCGGCGGCGTTGGTCGCCTGGACGGTGAACGTGTACGCCGTGCCGTTGCTCAGCCCGGTCACCGTGCAGGGGCTGGCGGTGCAGACCTGCGTGATGCCGTCCGGCGCAGAGGTCACCGTGTAGGAGGTGACCGGCGCACCGTGACTGTTCACCGGCGCCGTGAAGGTGACGACGGCCGAGCCGGCGGCCCGGGTCGCGTCGACGTCCGTCGGTGCGTTCGGCACGCCGGCCGGGGTGACGGCGGCGCTCGCGGCAGACGCGACCGAGTTGCCGATCGGGTTCGTCGCCACGGCCGTGAAGGTGTAGGGCGTGCCGTTGGCCAGGCCCGTGACCGTGCAGGGGCTCATCGCGCAGAAGGCGGTGAGGCCGCCCGGAGCGGAGGTCACCGTGTAACCGGTGATGGTGCTCCCGCCGTCGAACGCCGGGGCGGTGAAGGACACCGTGGCTTCGGTGTCACCGAAGACCGCCGTCACATCGGTGGGCGCGTCCGGCACCAAAGCCGGCACCACGGAGTTGCTGGTGGCCGATGACGTCGACGCCCCGTTCGCATTGTTCGCCTTCACGGTGAACGTGTACGCCGTGCCGTTGGTGAGACCGGTGACGACGCAGGGGCTGCCGACGCAGGTGGCGGTGAGGCCGCCCGGGTTGGCAGTCACCGTGTAGCCGGTGATCGGCTCTCCCCCGTCCGAGGCGGGCGGCGTGAAGGCCACCGAGGCCTCACTGTCACCCGGGGTGACGGTCACGCCGGTCGGCGCGGACGCCGCAGTGGACGGGGTGCCGTTCACTGCGGCACTCGCGGCGCCGTCGCCCTGGCTGTTGCTCGCCCGCACGATGACGGGGTAGGAAGTCCCGTTCACGAGGCCGGAGATGCTGGCCGTGAGCGGGCTGGTGCCGGAGGTGGTGAGCGTGTTCCAGGTGGTGCCACCGTCGGTGGACGCCTGGTAGCGGGTGATTGTCGCGCCGCCGTTGTCGACCGGCGGAATGATGCTCAGCTGCAGCGAGCCGTTGCCGTGACCGCTGACAGTCGCGGTCGGAGCCCCCGGGACACTGCGCGGTGTGACAGCAGCGGTGGTGGCGGCAGCGCCGGTGCCGAACTCGTTGGTCGCCGTCACCGCAAAGGTGTACGGGGTGCCCTTGGTGAGACCACCGATCTGGCAGCCGGTCGCCGTCGCCGGGTTCGGCGTGCACGTCGCACCACCGGGGCTTGCCGTCACGGTGTAGCCGCTGACCGTGCCGTAGCCGCTGTTCGTCGGCGCCGTCCACGAGACCGTCGCGGTAGTCCCGCTCAGAGAGGCAGTGGGCCCGACCGGTGCCGAGGGGGGACCGGTGATCGTGATCGAGTTGCTCACGCTGGCGGTGCCGGCGGGCGCGACCGTGTAGCCCGTGGCGAGGTCGCCGTACTCGACGAGGTATCCGCTGATGTTGGAGGAGCTGTCGGCGAGGTCGTTCCAGTTGCCGATGGAGCCGCTCCAGTTGGTGACCGCCGAGTTCTCGGTCGAGCCGGCGTTGTTCGGCTCACCAGACGCCCAGTGCGAGTAGGCGTTGCCGTTCAGCCCGTCCGTCCCGGTCGAGAAGCTGCAGGCGCCGGTGGCGGCGGTGCAGGCCGAGACGGTCTGGCCGACCAGGGGTCCCGCGTACCACTTCCACAGCCGGGCGTAGCCACCGGTGTTGGAGTACGACCGGGCGCCGAACCAGACGTTGGTCGCGCCCTGGATCTTGCTCCCGACGAAGTTGTTGACCGCGTCGTTCGGGATGGTGGCGATGTAGCCCTGCAGCCCGCCGTACGTCTTGCTCGACGCTGCCGTCGCGGCGGCCGACCACGTGATGTTGGTCGAGGGCACGTACTCGTAGAAGTGCTGGTTCGGCGCCGAGTAGGTGAGGTTCTGTTGCTGCGTGAAGGCGTTCACGGTGATGTGCGCGGTCTTGCCGCTGTTGGCGCCCGACACCAGCTGGAGAGACGCCAAGTCGGTGTTGATGTCGACCTGGTTGCCGGTGAACGAGATCGTCGCCCCGGAGTACGCCGTGTAGCCGTACGCGAGCGTCAGTCCCGTCGTCGTCGGCAGCGTCAGCGAGCCGACGTCGGTGGCGATCGTCACCTGCAGCGTGTCGCCGCTCTGGGCGTTGGCGAAGGCGTAGCCGGCCAGCGTCGTGGTCGTGTTCGAGCCGACCGTCGTCACCGAGGTCCCGGTCACCGACAGGGACGGCACCGCACTGGCCGCCGGTGCGAGCACCAGTCCACCCGACACCATGGCTGCCGCGACGACCGTCGCCGGCCCCGCTCGGCGCCAGCGGCGCCTGCCGGTCGGTGGTCCCGCAGTCGGGTCGTCAGTCTCGCCACGGGGGGCGATCGTCGAATCGGTCACGAGACGGGAAGTCGGCCGAATGAACGACGGCGTGAGCCGTGTCCGCGGGTGCCACCCGCTCGGGTGAAATGTCCGTAACGGTGTTTCGGCGAGTCGATTTCCGCCTCGATTGCCGATGGCGGACTGCGGTCGACGCCGGGGTCAGGTCCAGTACAGGATGCGGACCGCCGGCAGCCGCCGGTCGAGCTGCTCGGTGAACCAGGCGCGAAGCTCGGCCATGGTGTCCTTGTCGTACACGTACTTCATGGCGCCGAACTTGCCGTACTTGCGGGAGCGGACGTCCTCGTCCATCTCAAGCTTGGTGCGGGGATACCAGCCGAGCAGGATCTCCTTGCTGCCGGGGGTGAAGCGGTGGGTGATCAGCTCGGCGGTCAGGTCGAGATCCGGCACCCCGGCCACAGCGGCGGCGACCGCGTCGAGCAGTGCGCCGTAGTGCTCCCGCCAGTCGGCCACCGGCATGAGCGGCGCTAGCGTCAGACCCACCGGGTAGCCGGCCAGGGCGAGGGTGCGCAGGCCGCCGAGCCGGTCGGCGACCCTGCTGGTCCCGCCCTCGAAGCGGGTCGACACCATTTCGCAGTTGACGCTGAACCGCACCCGGGTACGCCCGGCGTGCGGCAGGGCGACGAAGCCCGCGACGTCGTCGTACTTCGTGGTCCACCGCAGCTGGACGGGCGCGTCCCACTGCCCGAAGTACTCGACCGCCCGCGTCCAGCTGCCGGTCAGGTGCTCGACGGCAAGCGGGTCGGTGTAGCAGGAGGCCTCGAAGGTCGTGCCCTCATGGGCGCGCCGCACCGATCGGCTCGTCACGGTGCCCCGGCCCGCGTACTCCGGGAGGCCGGCGAGGATGTCGTCGAGGTCGGCGTAGACCCGCGTCACGGGCGGGCCCGTGAGCGAACCGGCGAGGTAGCAGTACTGGCAGTGCGCCGGACACCCTTCCGCGAGATCCACGCGCCAGTCCGCACTCGGAGAGATCGGCTGGAGCCTGCGCCGCGACGGCGGGCTGACCACGATCGCCATCGTCGACTTGGCGCGGGCGTAGGTCTCGCGGTCAGTGGCCCCGCGTACGCCGGTCAACCGGTTGCCCGCCAGGCGCTCGACCTCGAGGCCGGCCGCGGCGACCCGCTCGAGGATGCGGGCACTGTGCGCATGGTCCAACGCGGCCGGCGTGATCACCACGCGCTTCGGCATCCAGCGATGGGCCGGCCGCGGCGGCGGAGCCAGGGCGTCCAGGTCGTGAGTGCGCACCTGTTCGCCGCTGGCGTCATGGGAGGCGGTCAGCGACTCCGGGGCGAGCGGACGGCCGAGGTCGATGACCTCGGCCGGATCCGCCGCGTCATGGCCGTTGCTCACCGTGGGTCGGCTCAGGTGTGAGCAGACGCGCGCCGGCTGCCGGTCCGCTCCCAGATGAGCAGCGCGATCACGGCGCCGATGACGGAGCCGATGATGCCGGACGGCTGGAAGAACCCGTCCTGCGAGTCCTTGTGGAAGATCAGGTAGCCGATGAAGCCACCGATGAACGAGCCGACGATCCCGAGCACGATCGTGGCCAGGATGGACATGTGTTGCTTGCCGGGGACGAGCAAGCGGGCGAGCGCTCCGGCGATGAGGCCGATGATGATGAGGCTGACGATGAGACCGAGCATTGGGGGGTTCCTTTCAGAGCGGGCTGACGGAGGTCAGCTCGCGCGGGCGACGGTTTTGTCGTTGACCGTGAGGTTCACCTGAACCGGGAAGTCGGGTTCCTCGAGCGCGTCGCGGACGTGCTGGACGGCTTCGGACTCGATCCGGTGCAGGACCTCCGGGAGTTTGGTGCGCCGGCTGGCCGATACCTCGAGGATCAGCGTCGCGGCCTGCGCCTCGCCGATCACCCGGGCCCGGGCGTCGGTGACGCCGCGGTAGGTGGACAGCTCGTGGGTGACCGCCTGCGTGAGCGCAGACGTGCGGAGCCGGGTGCGGCCCACGGTCGCCGGCTCGTTCGCCGACGTGATCGCGATGTCACCGGTGCGGTCGTTGCTGAAGAGCAGGCGCAGCAGCCAGAGCAGCGTGAGGAGCAGCAGGACGAACACCGCCGCCGCGATGGCCGGCCACAGCCACTCCCCGTGATCGCTGAAGTAACGCGACACCCGGTTGTCGAGCAGCCGCCGGTGCTGGAAGGAGGAGCCGAAGACGCCGGCCGCGGCGAGCAGACCACCGACCCCCAGGAGCAGGGCGATGGCACCCACGACGGTGAGGACGACGCGGTTGGTGCGGTCGGCGTGCATCAGCTGTCCGCTCCCTTCGGCTGCGACACCGAGACCGCGACGCGGCGCGGCGTGGTGAGCTTGAGCTGTGAGACCAGCCGGTCGGCGGCCTCCTGCACGGCCGGCTCGACGCCTGCCGTGGCGTCCGGGGTACGCGCCGAGGTGCTGGCGTCGATGCTAATC
The DNA here is from genome assembly GCA_965199805.1 of Frankiaceae bacterium. Taxonomy (GTDB): domain Bacteria; phylum Actinomycetota; class Actinomycetes; order Frankiales; family Frankiaceae; genus DATAZK01. The sequence goes on from CBDATO010000003.1 coordinate 1,588,774, forward strand.
CGGCGCCGGCCTACGTGGACCCGGCTGCCGGTGACGCCTTCCACGTCGGCGACCGCCCCGCCCATGGCGTTGCGCAGACCCTTGCGGGTCACGGCGGCGTCGGTGGCCGGGTGCTCGGTGGTGAGCTCGAAACGGTTCGGACGCCGCCGCCTCAGCTGAGGCAGGAGCAGCAGAAGACCAGCGAGGGCGACGATGCCGCATGCGATCTCGACGCTGGTCGCCTGCCAGGTGTTGCGCTGGCCCCACCGGAACATGGCGTGCCAGTCGAAGATGGCCGGCCCGCGGTTGACGTTGGCGGCGATGACCTCGACGACGAAGATGACCCCGATGACCAGGATGGCCAGCGAGAGCACCAGGGCGAGGAGCCGGTTCACGATGCGCATAGGGGCTCCTACTCGACCCGGGCCGTCGGGGTCTCGGTGACTAGGTCGACGATCTCGACGTTGATCTCCCGGACCTCGAGCCCGACGAGCTCGGTGAGACGGCTGCGCAACTGCTGCCGCACCCGGTCGGTGACCTGACCCACCGGGGCGGGCCAGCGCACGGAGAGGCCGACGTCGAGGAACACCTGTGACCCCTCGACCTCGGCACTGACGTTCGGCAACCGGTCGAGACCGGCTGCGCCGATACCCATCCGTCCCGCACCCGGCACCTGGCGGCCGAGGACGCGCGCCGACGGTCCGCCGGCGTCCGGCACCTCGCCGGCGGCACGAGCGGCGATCTTCTCGACGACGCGGTTGCTGACGTCGATACGGCCGAGCTCGTTGGCCCCGAGGTGCGCCGGCGTCCGGTCAGCCGCGTCGGTGGAGTCCGGGGCCGGGGCCTCGGTCTGTGTCGTACTCACTGGTTACGGCGGCCGGTCAGGAACGACGACAGGTCGACGTCGCCGTCGATGATCTTGGCTACGCCGAAGCCGAGGGCGGCGAAGAGCGCCACGATCAGCATGTCGCCGAAACTGCCGAAGACCACGGCGAAGCCGAGGGCCAGGCCGATGATCACCCCGAGGTTCACGCGGTTCATGAGATTTCTCCTGTGTGCGGTGCGACGATCTCGGTGGGGTCGTAGCCGGCGGGGGCGGAAGCGTCGTCCGGCGTCGCGAGGTCCACGACGGTGACGTTCACCCGGCGTCCGCCGGTGACACCGGCGAGACGCCGCTGCAGGTCGCGGGCGACCTCGGTCACGGGCCGGTCCCACGAGACGGCGACCTCGATGTCGACCGCCGTGTCACTGATCCGGATGCCGGCGAGGTGCCGACCGGGCAGGTAGGTGGTCATGGCGCCGGGCAGTCCGCTGCCCAGCCCGCTGACTCCCGGCGTGCTGGTGACGATGCCGTGGACGGCGTCGACATCGACGCCGTCCACGGTCGTTCCGTCGCTCATCAGGACACGCGTGAGGGCGCGTCGTCCTCGGAGTCCGGCAGCCGCACGTCGTCGACGGTCACGTTGACCTCGACGACCGACAGACCGGTCATGCGCTCGACGGACTGCTTGACGTTGCGCTGGATGCTGCGCCCGAGATCGGCGATGCTGACGCCGTAGTCGACGACGATGTCGAGGTCGATGGCTGCCTGCGACTCCCCCACCTCGACGCCGACGCCCTGCGACACGCTCGGGCCGGAGCTGCCGGGGATACGTCCGCGGATGGCGCCGAGTGCACGGCTGCCGCCGGTGCCCATAGCGGCCACGCCCGAGATCTCACGGCAGGCCATCCCGGCGATCTTCGACACGACGCCCTCGGCGACGGTGATCTTGCCTTCGTCGGTGGTGAGCCGGCTGTTGGTCGACGCCAGCGCCGTGGAGCTGCTGGACGACGAGCCGGTGTCCTTGGTGGTCGAGGTCGCGGGGGTGGTCATGGACGCTCCTTCACTGCTGGTGGTCCGAAGTGGCGAGGTGCGCACGACGGAAGGGGTGGATCAGGTGCCGCGGTCGGTGGCGTCGACCTCGATGACCTCGCGGTCCAGGTCGGCCCGGAGCACCTGGGTGCCCCGGACGAGCTCGACCTGGAAGGTGACGCGCTCGTACGGCCATGTGTCGAGTGAGACCACCGGCACCTCCTCGTGCAGCGTGATGACCAACGGAGGCCGGCCCGCGGGACCCGGCCGACTGTCGTCGGCCGGGACAGGATCCGCGATGGGCTCCTGCTCGATCACCAGCTCTTCGCGACGGATCGTCACCGGGACGAGAACGTACTCGGTCAAGATCCGTCGGCGCACACGTACCCGTTCGACGGTCACCCACTCGTTGCCGACCCGAAGGCGTTGCTCGGAGCGGATGACCGACGACGCGTCGGGCTGCTCACTCATGCGCCGGCACGGGCTCGCTGCCCCGCGGCAATCGCGATTCGGCGACCGTCAGCGGACGTCACGGTCGACCGCGTCACCCGACGTGGTGTCGATCTGCTCCTTGCGCACGGTCTCGTCGACCGTCTCGTTCGTGGTGACGGTGTCGGTCTCGAGGCGCACCCGCTCGACCGGGACGGTCTCCTTGGCGACCACCGGACGCTCGGCGTGCAGGACGACCTCGTGCTCCTCCTCGCTGAGCTCGGGCCCGTCCAGTGCGGCGCCGACGTTGGCGTCGGTGATCGGCTCGCGCTCGACGCGGACCTCCTCGTGCGACACCGGCACGGTCTGGGTCACCTGCTCGCTCACGATGTACTTGCGGAGCCGGGCGCGGCCGGTCTCGACCTGCTCGGTGCCGACGTGCAGCCGCTCCTCGGAGCGCGTCATGGCGTCGTCCGTGGTGGGGCCGGAGGTGTCGTAGCCGGTGGTGCCGGAGGTCCCGGTCCCGGTGGTGCTGGTGCCGGAGGTCTCGGTGGTGCCGGTCGTCGTCCCGGTCGAGCTACGGACCTCGCTGCCGGTGCTGCCGACCGTCGACGCCGTGTCGAGCTCGGTGTCACGCGCGGAGCCGTCCGACGCGCCGCCGCCGTACGACAGGCCGTAGTAGCGGTAGAGCTCGGCCTCGTCCTCGGCGGAGAGGTCGGCCTCGGGGTCGTGGTGCGGCGCGTCCTTGATCTGGGACTTGGGGAAGGGCACGCGGAGCTCGTCGCCTTCGAGACTGGCGGTCGCCAGCGGCACCAGCGTCTCGTTGCCGCCGAAGAATCCGGTCTTCACGGAGACCCACTCCGGCTGGTTACTCTGCGTGTCGAGGAAGACGGTGGTGATCTTGCCGACCTTGTCGCCGTCGTTGTCGAGGAGCTGGGTGCCCTCGAGGGTCTGCGGGTTGATCGCCTGCGGTGTGCTCATGGGTATCTCCTAGAAAGCCGGCTGCACGGGGCTGCTCTCCTGGGCTGTTCGCTCTGAGGATTTCGAAACTTCCAATTCCGTAAGCAAATCCGGGGGCTGCCCGCGACGCGCGTGCTCGGCGACGGGCCACCCACAGGCGTCTTCGCGCCAGGCGTCAGCCATCGGCGATCGGGTAGATCCGCATTTCCATCCCCCGACGTGAAGTGAGAACCCATGGAGATCGACAAGGCGAAGATCCTCGACCTGCTCCGGTCACAGGGCGATTCCGCCAAGGCCGACCAGGCCGACTCCGAGCTTCCGGACAAGGTCGACACCGACCAGCACAAAAGCCTGCTCGAGAAATTCGGACTCAGCCCCCAGGAGCTGATCGCGAAGTTCATGGGTGGCGGCGGTGGTGGCCTCGGCGGTCTGCTCGGCCGCTGACGAGCGTCCGGCGGCCCGCTCCCTCGGAGCTGGGCCGCCGGTTCTTCGTCACTGAGAGTTATGCACCAATACGATCAGCGGCCGATCAGCTTGGCAACGCCTGACGTCACCGCGGCCGGCCGCTGCTGCTCCCCCGCGAACGCGCTGACGACGACGAGGGCGCCGGTGAGCGCCGGGATGGCCCATTGCAGGGCGGTGAGCGTGCGCTGCGCCGAGGCGACCTCGGACGGCGTCGCCGCGTTGGGGGTCGTCCCGTCCGCGACCGGAACGTCGGCATGGTCGGACACGGTCTTGCCGGCCGCGCGGGCCCACGCCGTGGCGCCGAGCGCTGCCGCGGTCAGGCCGGTCTTCACCAGCGACATCGTGGCCACGCCGGACTGGCCGGCGACGCGTCCCCGGTTGCCGTAGAGCTGTCCGACACTTCCCACCAGGTGCGCGCCGATCGCGACGGCGTTGACCGGGGTCCAGCGGTCCCACCCGGCGTTCGTCACCGCACCGGAGTCACGGGACGAGGACGCGGCACCCGCGGCGGCGTTGAGCGCCACCGCATTGGCCAGGGTCCCGCCGAACCAGGCCGCGAGGCCGGTGTCGTGCAGCGATCGGGAGACAATGTTCATCGAGCTCATGCTCACTCCTCGGAGATGGGGGCACCGGGACGTCGCGACCCTGCCGCTGCCGCGGTACGCGGAGCAGGGAGGGTTCTCGGATCGACGGATCGCCGGCGGCGGGGAACAGAAGGACGCCGTAGCGGTCGTCCTCTCGTTCGCGCTGTGCCCCGTTGCGCCGACCACAATCAGCCCCGGCCGGCAGCAACAGGCAGCGAGTACCCCGCGCGGGTCAGACGCCGACCGAGCGACGCTCGCCGACCCGCGTCCAGATGAGCAGCACGATGATCGCGCCGATGACCGAGCCGATGATGCCGGCCGGCTGGAAGAAGCCGTCCGAGGCGTCCTTGTGGAAGATCGCGTAGCCGATGAAGCCGCCGACGAACGACCCGACGATCCCGAGCACGATGGTGGCGAGGATCGACATGTGCTGCTTGCCCGGCACGAGCAGTCGAGCGAGTGCGCCGGCGAGCAGGCCGATGACGATCAGGCTGACGATGAGTCCGAGCATGGGATGACCTTCCGTTGGCCGGCGCGGGTGGCGCCGGGCTTCCCGACCTCGTCCGAGGTCGAGGTCCAACGAACCACCCTTTCGGAGCCTTCGTTACACCCCTAGGTAGGTAGGTTGTGGGCGGGGAACGGGGGTGCCACGGTGACCGTCACTGCACCGATCACGATCGCGCTGGTGGACGACTACGACGTGGTGCTCGAGGGCGTCGCCAAGATGCTGTACCCCTACCGTGACCGACTGGTCGTCGCCGAGATCGATGCCAACGAGGCCGTCAACGACGAGGTCGACATCGTCCTGTACGACTCCTTCGCCCAGCCGGAGTCGGATCAGGAGGAGGTCGCGATCCTGGCGAACAACCCCCGCGCCCGCCGGGTCGTGGTCTACACCTGGAACTTCCGCCAGCACCTGATCGAGAACGCCATCCAGCTGGGCGCCCACGGCTACCTGTCCAAGACGCTTCCGGCCCGCGAGCTCGTGACGGCCCTCGAGGCCGTGCACAGCGGCGAGCGTGTGGTGAGCGAGCCGCCGCAGCGCGCCCGCAGCAACAACGGTCTCGACTGGCCGGGACGCGGCGAAGGGCTCAGCGACCGCGAGGCGGAGATCCTGGCCCTCATCACCCAGGGCAAGAACAACGCCGACGTCGCCGCCCTGACGTATCTGAGCCCCAACACCGTCAAGTCCTACATCCGCACGATCTACCGCAAGATCGACGTCGAGAGCCGTACCCAGGCCGTGCTCTGGGGCGTCAAGCACGGCTTCACGCCGGACCACCACCGGATCGACCATTGGCGCGGCGGCCCGTGACCTCTGCTTCCCTGTAGCCGTCTGGTTGCATGGAGTGCATGGCGACGATGCTGGCCAAGGGTGCGAACGCGGCGCTGAAGGAGCGCACCTACGGGGTGCGTGTGCGATCGGGGCAGGCGGCGCTCGACACCACCGTGCTGATCCTCGGCGCGAACGCGAAGGTGCTGAGCGACGCCCACATGGTCTTCTACGGCAACCCGCGGGGCTTCGGGGTGCACGTCCAGGGCGCCGAGTGCCAGATCGACCTCGAGGCGCTTCCCGCCGAGGCGGAGTTCGTCGTCATCGGCGCCGGCATCGACACCGGCAGCGATGCGGTGCTGCCCTTCACCGAGGCCATGACGGTGTCCGTGACCAGCGCGAGCGAGGCGTTCGAGACGCCGCCGACGGCGCCGGAGCCGGGCGTCACGTTCATGCGGGTGGCCGAGGTGTACCGCCGCAACGGGCAGTGGAAGCTGCGCCCGCTGCTCGAGGGATGGGCGAGCGGGCTCGCGGGTTTCGCGACCGAGTACGGGGTCGACGTGGACTCCCCGGCCGAGGCCGCCGCTCCCGCGCCTCAGCAGTCACCTCCGCCGGCCGACCCGCCGATCAGTTTCGAGAAGGTGCGGATCAGCCTCGACAAGGGGCAGAAGGCGTCGATCGACCTGCGCAAGGGTCGTGGCAGGAACTACCGGCTCGAGACCTCGCTCGAATGGGACGGCCGCGGGGCGACGTACAACCCCGACGGCACCGTCAAGCGCTACGGCGAGGGCGACCTCGACGTGTACTTCTTCTGCCGCGACGAGCAGACGAACGCGTACGTCGTCATCAGCGGCGACACCGGACACCTCGGCTCCCTGGAGACGTGGCCGTTCGCCCGGCACACCGGTGACAGTCGCGGTGCGACGCGACACGCCCCGGGACACGAGGACGTGCACGTCATCCCGGTCGAGAACGGCCAGCTGCTGGTCAACGTCTACCAAAGCGTGGACAACGGCTCCGGCGCGATCGACCACTTCGGCCGGCCCCGGGTGGTCGTCCGGTACGGCGAGGTCGGGCCGGGCAGTCACCTGACCGACGAGGCCGACGCCATCACCGTCCCGGTCGGCAACACCCGCGACTCGTACTGGGCGAACGTCGCCCGCATCGACGTCGAGGCGGGGCAGCTGATCGTGGAGAACACGAACCTGTACAGCGCGGAGGGCAGCGAGAGCATGCCGGTGCTCGACTCCGCCGGCGGCATCGTCATGAACCCCGTCGACGGACCGGTCGGCCGGAGCAAGGAGCGCAACCGCGGCCAGGGGCTCACCCGCTACGACGGCGTGTGCCCGGCCCCGTAGCCCGACCGGAGCCCGACACGGCCGACCGGCCCTCCCGCGCCGGTCGGCGAGCCGCCGAGCGGCTCGATTAGCGCTATCGCGCAGAGGCTGTTAGACCTGTCTTCAGGTCAACTGAGACCTCACCGAACATGAGCGGTGTCGATGACGCCCGCTCGGCGCTCGGCTTTACGGCCGGGCCGCTTCATCTGCGTTGTCGAAGTCGTTGCGACTGCCCGAGCAAACGGTGCGCGCCACGCTTTATCGGCGCGCCGTAAAACAATGGGGAAACCATGACAAGTTCCAGCGCATTCCCGCAGCCGGCGCCGTCGCGGGCCGAGCCGCGCATCGGCGTGGCCGTCGTCGGCCTGGGCGGTGCCGTGGCGACGACCGCGATCGCCGGGGTCGAGCAGATGCGATTGGGATCCACCAGTCGCGACGGGTTGCCCTTCGCCCACCGCACCGACCTGGTGCCCTACGAGTCGCTCGTCTTCGGCGGTTGGGACCTCGACGGCACCGACCTCGCCAAGGCCGCCCACGGCCACGGCGTGCTCGACCCGGCGCAGCTCGACGTCGTCGCCCCGCCCATGCAGCGCCTGGTGCCCTGGCCGGCCGTGGCCGACCCCACCTACTGCCGCAACGCGGTCGGGGCGAACGTCGTCCCCGTCGCCGGGCTGCGTAACCGGGTAGCCCACATCGTATCCGACCTGCAGGAATTCGCCCGCGAGCAGCAATTGGACACGACCGTCGTGGTCAACCTCGCCTCGACGGAAGGCCGGCCCGACCCCGCCGCCGTGGCGCTCCAGAGCCTAGCGGCCTTCGAGACCGCGCTCGACGCGGACGACCCGGTGATCACTCCCGGGATGCTCTACACCTACGCGGCGATCCGGACGGGGTGCCCGTACGTGAACTTCACGCCGAGCCTCGGGCCCGACGTCCCCGCGTTGCTCGAGTTCGCCACGCAGCAGAACGTGCCCGTGGCCGGCAAGGACGGCAAGACCGGTCAGACGATGCTGAAGACGGTGCTCGCGCCGGCCTTCCGTTCGCGGTCGCTGACGGTCGAGGGCTGGTACTCGACCAACATCCTGGGCAATCGCGACGGCGCCATTCTCGACGACCCGAATTCGCTGGCGAGCAAGCTGGAGACCAAGGGCTCGGTCCTCGATTCCATTCTCGGATACGAGGTCGGTGACCACGTCGTCCGCATCGACTATTACCGGCCGCGCGGGGATCAGAAAGAAGCGTGGGACAACATCGACCTGATCGGTTTTCTCGGTCAGCGCATGCAATTGAAGGTCGATTTCCTGTGCCGCGACTCGATTCTGGCGGCACCGCTCGTGCTCGAGCTGGTGCGCCTCGTCGTCGAGGCCGACCGACGGGGTGACGGCGGCGCCCAGGAGCAGCTGGGCTACTTCTTCAAGGCCCCGATGACCCGCGACGGAGCCACGCCCGAGCACGCCCTGCACCAGCAGGAGGCCGCCCTGCTGTCGTGGCTGGACGCGTGACGGCTGTAGCCGCCGTCCCGGGGCTGGACCCGGAATGCGCCGGGCGGTTGGCCGGGGTCCGACGCCTGTTCCGCCAGATCGGTGACCTGAAGCGGATCCGGGTGGCGCACGCCGAAGGATCGTCGGCCGAGCGCGCGTTCGTCCGCTCGTGGGACGCGTTGCTCGCGGGCCAGGAGCCCGGACGGGTCGCCGCCCGGGAGTGCGCCGCGGCCCTGGCGGGCGCCACGCTCGCGGGCCTGGACGCCGGCGTGCTGTGCGACGTCGCCGGGCTCGACGCCGAGGCGACCGCAGGCGTCCTCCGGTCGGCGCTCGACGAGACCACCGCCGCGCTGGCAGCGGCCACCGACGACCTGGTCCGGCGGGCGCTGCCGGACCTCATCGCCTCCCGGCAGGAGCCCGCGGTCGTGCCCGACTTCGTCGCCCGGCTGTGTCGCCAGCCCCGGGCCGGGGCGACGGCCCCCGGGCTCCCGCGCGTCATCACCGAGCCGCCGGAGAGCCACGCCGACCACTGCTGGGCCGTCGCGGTCTACGGCGCGCTGATCGCCACGGACTTCGGCGCCGATCCGGGAGACGCCTTCCTGCTCGGCATGACCCATCACCTGCACGCCGCGTATCTGCCCGACGCCGGCTTCGCAGGCGAGGTGCTGCTCGGCGGCCATCTCGAACCGGTCGTACGGCGGTTGACCGACCGTGTCGTCGCCACCCTCCCCCGTGACCTGAGCGACCGGCTGCCGGCCCTCTTCGCGCTCCGCGACGGCGCGACGACGCCCCTCGGCAGGGCGTTCAACGCGGCCGACGTCCTGGACCGGGTCCTGCAGGTGCAGCACCACGCCCGGGCTGCGGCGTTCACCGCGGAGCAGGCCCTGGAGGACCTCGACCTCGTCCACGACGGGCCCGTCGCGGACTTCCACGCCGATGTGCTCCGGGCCGCTCAGCTGTGAGCCGGCGATCGTGAGCACCGGGCTCCGGCCGGACACGGGGCAGGCGCTGCGCTCTCCGGCCGGCCTGGAGCTGCACCGTGACTCGGCGGACACGCTGACCGACGGCGAGACGCGCTGGCCGGTCGTGAGCGGCATCCCGTGGTTGCGCGCCGGGCGGGACGAGGTACGCGCCCGCGCGATCGCCGCGCTCGACGCCGGGGACCCCGCCGGCGCCGAGGTCGTGCTGCTGACCGACTGCGACGACTGGTGGGACGGCGCGCCGCCGACGGAGGACGCGGTCCGCACGGCCATGCACGCCACGACCCTGCGCGAGGCCGCGGAGCTGCTCGCCTTCGGCCGGGTCGGCACCTACTTCGCGCATCGTTGGACCGATCCGAGCTGGGCCGCCGCACTCGCGCTGACGGCCGCCCACCCGCCGGATCGGCGCCCGGTCGTCGACCTGGCCTGCGGGGCCGGTCACCTCCTGCGCCACCTGGCGCTGCACGGGCACCGGGCGCTCACCGGCATCGACGTGGTCTTCGCCAAGCTCTGGCTCGCCCGCCGCTTCGTGCTCCCGCCCGCCGCCGACGTCACCCTGCTGTGCGCGGATCTCACCTACCCCTGGCCGCTGCCGCCGGCGCAGCCCGATGCCGCGCGTTACGTCGCCTGTCACGACGCCCTGTACTTCCTGGCCGACAAGGAGGCCTTCGTCGCCCAAGCACTCCGGTGCAGCGGCCCCGCGGGCGCCGTCGTCCTCGGTCACTGCCACAACCGGTTGAGCCCGGCCGGCCGCAGCGGGCTTCCGCTGGAGCCCGCCGGCTGGGCCGCACTGCTTCCCGGAGCCGCGCTGTACGCCGAGGAGGAGCTGACCGCCGCTGCGGTGGACGGGCGCCTGCCCCTGCCGTCCACGCCCCCGGAGCTGACCGGCACCGAAGCCGTCGGCCTGGCCTGGGACGGAGCCGGCGCCGCTGCCGAGCCGGCGCTGCTGACACCGGCTCCCGGCGTGCGGCTGACCCCCAACCCGCTGTACGCACAGGGCGTCCGCCACTGGCCCGGCGAGCGGTGGGCGGCCGAGTACGGCGACCGCGCGAGCACGTACCTGCCGGCGTTCCGGCCCGCCGACTGCGCCTTCTCGGAGTCCGACGCGGTCCGCCGCCGGCTGCTGCTCGACCTGCCGGACGCCTGGTGACCACGATGGCGCTCCCGCGCGAAAACATGACGGCGCCTGTGGGTTGGGGCGTCGTCGGCTGCGGCTGGGTGGCCCGTGACCATCTGATGCCGGGCCTCGCGGCCAGCCCGTCCGCCGACCTCGTCGGCACCTGCGACCTGGACCTCACCGCAGCCCGGCGCATGGCCGGCGACGCGTTCGCCACCGACCGGCTGGACGCATTGCTGGAGCAGCCGGGCCTGCAGGCGGTGTACGTGGCCACGCCCAACGCCCAGCACCGCCCGGCGGTCAGCACCGTGGCGGCAGCGGGCGTACCCGTGTTGTGCGAGAAGCCGCTCGCCGCCGACCGCCCCGACGCACAGGCCATGGTCGACGCCTGCCGGGGGCTACTCGCCGGCACCGCCTTCGACCAGCGTTTCCACCCTGCTCACGTGCGGATCGCCGAGCTCGTGCAGGCGGGTGAGCTCGGCACGGTGACGGCCGTGCGCATCACGTACGGATGCTGGCTGCCACCGGACTGGAGCCCCGACGGACGCCCGCACGACAACTGGCGCATCGACGCCGCGCGGGCGGGGGGCGGAGCACTCGTCGACCTGGCGCCGCACGGTGTCGACCTCGTCGGGGTGCTGACCGGCGACGACCTCGACGCGCTGTCGGTGCACCTGCAGCACCTCGTGCACGGCTACGCGGTCGACGACGGCGCCGTCCTCGCCGGCAGCACCGCAGGGGGCGTGCTGTTCAGCAGCCACGTCTCCTACAACACCGCCGACCCCCTGCCGCGGCGCCGGCTCGAGGTGGTCGGCACCCGGGCGCAGGTGATCGCCGACGACACCATGGGCCAGACCGCGGGAGGCCGGGTCGTCCTCGTCGACGCCGGCACCGGGCGCTCGCGCAGCGTCCCCTTCGACGCCGCCACCAGCCCGTTCCGGGCGCAGCTCGACGCGTTCAGCGCCGCGGTGGCCGGGCGCTCGCCCTGGCCGTGGCCGCTCGTGCGCGACCTGCGCCTCCACAGCCTGCTGTGGGACGCCTACCAGACGTCAGCCGATGCAGAACGGAGGCGATGACATGGCCCTGCAGATGTACAGCTGCACCAATTGCGGTCACTGGCAGCGCTGGTTCGCCGAGCCCGCGTCATGCCCGGTCTGCACGGACGTGCGCAACGCCGTACCCGAGGACGGCTGGTGCTTCCGCTCGGCACCGGACGTGGCGGCCCGCTCCACGACCGTCTGGTCCGACGTCGCCCCGGGCGTCACCGGCTACACCGTGCGGCCGCAGCTCGGCCTCGGCACGACCGGCTGGGTGATCGACACCCCGCAGGGCCAGGTCGCCTGGGAGGGCGCCGGCCATTACTCACCGGCCGCCCTCGACCACCTGCGACAGCGGGGCGGGCTGTACGCCGCCGCCAGCAGTCATGTGCACGGCTACGGCGCGCTCTGGCAGCTGCAGGACGAGCTGCAGCCGCCGGTGGTCGCGGTCGGGGTGGAGGACCTCGCCTGGACGAAGGCCTTCCGCGTCACCTGGCCGACCGATGCCCGGCACGAGCTCGCCGACGGCCTGACCATGTACCGCACGGGCGGCCACTTCCCGGGTCACGCCGTACTGCACGACGAGGCCCGCCGGATCCTGTTCGTCGGCGACCTGATCAAGGTCGATCTTGACGGCACGGTGCCGGTGGCGCTGTCGAGCCACAAGGCCTACCACGCCCAGATCCCGCTCTCGCACGACGAGATCCGGGCCGCCCGGGCCGTCGTCGCCCCGCTGGACTTCACCGCCGTCGCCACCCCCTTCGAGTACGCGGCACCGGTGAGCACCGCGCAGGTGCTCGCCCTGTTCGACCGGCTGCTCGCCGGCCCGCCCATCGCCTCTCCCGTCGCCCTGGATGACTTGTGCTGACTTCACCTGCCGATCGCTACCGCGCCGCGCTCCCCTCCGGCCTCGTCGAGTTCCCGGTCTCGGGATTCGACTCCGTCGACGTCGCGTTCCACACCGCCACCCTCACCGGCGGTCCCGACCGGCCCGGGGGCGACGGCCTCGGCTACGGCTCCACGGCCGAGCAGGCGCGTACCGGCGCCTTCGGTGAATTGACCGAGGACGTGCTGACGAACGCCGGCCTGCGGGTGCGCCCGCGGCTCGCGGCCTCCTTCCGGGAGTTGAGCGCGCGCCAGGGGCGTGACCGGGTGCAGGACCCGCGCACGCTGTGCCTGCCGGCCGGCATCCACTACGACGACGACCGTCCGCTGCAGTGGCTGCCCATGACGCGATCGGGCGACGGGGAGACGGTGCTGGTGCCGGCGGAGCTCGCCGCCTCCGCCTGGGACGACCTGCCGGGCACCCCGCCGGCGGACGGCTGGCTGACGACCGTCATCACGAACGGTCGCGGCGCGCACTTCAGCCAGGCCGACGCCACCGCCCACGCGCTGCTGGAGCTGCTGCAGCGCGACGGCAACACGACGGCCTTCCGCGCGATGGACCGCGGGGTCGTCGTCGACCTCGCCGGGCTCGAGGACCCCGAGTCGCTGGACCTGCTGCGACGGCTCGAGGCGGCCCGTATCGACGTCACGGTCAAGCTGGCGTCCACGGACTTCGGGATGGCGAACGTGTACGCCGTCGGCCGCAGCCGCGACGGCTCCGAGCTGGTCCCGATCATGGCGACGGCCTGCGGTGAGGCGGCGCATCCCGACGCCGCGACCGCGATCCGTAAAGCGCTGCACGAGTTCGCCGCCGCCCGTAGCCGCAAGGCGCTGATGCACGGCCCGCTCGACCTCGTACGTTCCGTCACCCCGCCCGGCTACCTGGACACCTGGGTCGACGAGCACCCCGTCGGCGGCGGCTCCGCGGAGCAGCGTGCCGTCACCGAGATGCAGGCCTGGACCCGGCTCTCCACCGCGGAGCTCACCGGGCTGCTGGCCGGCACCGTCTTCGCCGAGCGCTCGCGCGTCGCCTTCCGCGACCTGCCGCACTGGACTCCCTCGGAAGCGCCCGACCTGTGCACCGAGGTCGTCTCCCGGCTGCGGACGGCCGGCCTCGACGTACTGCTCGACGTGCACCGCTCCGGCGACGCCGTGGCCGTCAAGGCACTCGTGCCGGGGCTCGAGTGCGAGACCATGTCGTACGCCCGGATCGGTGAGCGCGGCGTCCGTCGGCTGCTCGAGCAGGACACCGGCCTCACGGCTGTGGGGCGCGACCCCGGCGGGTGGGCAGCCGTCCGGCTCACCGCGGAGGCCGAGGAGCGCCTCGGCGGGCCCGCGTGGTTCGACCGGGCCGGCGCCGACGCGCGGGTGGGGCGGCTGTACCCGCTGTACCGGGAGCCCGGCCGGCACGTCGTCGCGACGCTGGCCGCCCAGGGTCTCGCGGGAGCAGGCCGATGAGCGATCCGCTGCGCTACGCGTACAACACCAACGGCATGCTCAGCCACCGGCTGGACGACGCGCTCGGCCTGCTGGCCGACACGGGTTACGCCGGGGTCGCCCTCAGCCTCGACCACGCCCACCACGACCCGTACGCCCCGGACCTCGCCGCACGGACCGCCCGCCTCGCCGCACGGCTGGAGCAGCTGGGGCTGGCGAGCGTGATCGAGACCGGCGCCCGCTTCCTGCTCACGCCGGCGCGCAAGCACTACCCGACCCTGGTCAGCGTCGAGGCCACCGGCCGGCGACGGCGGATCGACTTCCTCAAGCTGTGCCTCGACATCGCGGCCGACCTCGGCAGCGAGGCCGTCTCGTTCTGGGCCGGCAACCCGTCCCGGGAGGTCAGTCGCGGCACGTCGTGGCAGTGGCTGGTGCAGGGGGTCGGCGAGGTCGTCGAGTACGCGGGCCGGCGCGGCGTCACCTGCGCGTTCGAGCCCGAGCCCGGGATGCTTGTCGAGGACTGCGACGACTGGCAGCTGCTCGCCGGAGAGGTGCCGGGTCTCACCCTCGCCCTGGACACCGGCCACTGCATCGTCTCCGGCCACTACGAGCCGGCCGATGCCGTGGAGACGTTCGCCGACGCGCTCGGCGCGTGTGCCGTCGAGGACATGCCCCGGGGCGTGCACGAGCACCGCCCTCCGGGCGAGGGCGACATGGACCTGCCCGCGGTGCTGGGCGCGCTGCGCCGGGTCGGCTACTCGCGGCTGGTCAGCGTCGAGCTGTCCCGCGACTCGCACCGGGCCGACGTCCTGGTCGGCTCCGCGCTGGCGGCGCTGCGTACCGCCGAGGCACAGGGCGTCGACGGCCCGATCGACCTGACGGCCGACACGACGACGGGGGTCACGGCATGAGGATCTGCTTCGTCTCCCGGCGCTACTGGCCGGCGGTGTCGGGCATGAGCGCGTACGCGGAGAACCTGCTGCGTCACCTGGTACGCGCCGAGCACGACGTCACGCTGGTCTCGCAGTACCGCAACGACCCGGCCGGCCGCGCCGTCTACGGCGGTGGGCCGCCGCCGGCCGAGCGGGTGCCCGCCGGTGTCCAGGTGCACGCCCTGGAGTCGCTTGGCGAGCAGGCCGTCACCCGCGGCGAGCCGGCCGACTTCGAGGCCGACGTCGCGGCGATGACCGCAACCATCCTCGAGCTGCACCGCGAGCAGCCGTTCGACGTGCTGCACGCCCAGTACGCCTACCCCAACGGCTACGCCGTGCTCGATGCCGCCCGACAGCTCGGGCTGCCGGCGGTCGTCTCCGTCCAGGGCGGCGACGGTCACTGGGTCGGGCAGTGTTGCGCGACCCACCAGGTCCTGGTGCGCTCGGTGTTCTCCTCCGCGCCGGCGCTCCTGATCGGCTCGCCGTCGTTCGCCGCCGAGGTGATGGCGAACCATCCGATCGCCTCCGAGCGCTTCACCGTCGTGCCGGGCGCTACCGACGTCGAACGGTTCCGGCCCGCGCACGGGCGCCGCCCCGGCGACCTCCAGGACCCGCCGGTGCTGCTCTACCACGGCCGGGTCGACGCCCGTAAAGGCGTGCTCGACCTGCTGCACGCCTGCGCGCTCCTGCAGGCGGACGGGGTCGAGCACCGGCTGCTCGTCTCCGGCATCGGACCGGATCTCGACCTCGTCCGGCGCACGGTCGGCGAGCTGGGACTCGACTCGTCGGTCGAGGTGCTCGGCGCGGTGCCTTACGAGCAGGCGCACGAGGTGTACGCCCGGGGCGACATCTTCCTCAGCCCCACGTACGCCGAGGGCTTCTCCAACACGATCCTCGAGGCCATGGCGACGGGCCTGCCCGTGATCAGCACCGACGTCGTCGGCGTGCGCGACTGCGTCCGGTCGGAGGAGAACGGGCTGCTGGTGCCGGCCGCCGATCCCCCGGCCCTCGCCGCCGCCGTACGCCGGTTGCTCGACAACGAGGCGCTGCGCCGCCGACTCGCCGACTGCGCCCTCGAGGAGGTGGTCACCCGCTGGTCGTGGCCCGTCGTCGCCGGCCTCATCACCGACGTCTACGACGGCCTGCCCGCCTTCACCGGTGAGCTGCCGACCGCCGACATCGACTACTCGTGCCGCTTCCGAGCGGCGCCCCACCTGCTGTGACCGGCTGCGCTCCGGCCGGCCGCCGCGCGGTCGTGGTCAGTCCCCACCTGGACGACGCCGTCTTCTCGGCCGGCGGCACCATCGCCCGGCTGTCCGACATCGGATGGCGGGTGCGTGTGGTCACCTGCTTCACCGCCTCGATGCCGACGTCCACCCCGTTCGCGTTGTCGACACAGACCGACAAGGGGCTGCCCGCCGACGTCGACTACCTCGCCGTGCGCCGGGCCGAGGACACCGCTGCGCTGCAGGTGCTCGGGGCGCAGGCCCGGCACCTCGACTTCCCGGAAGCCCCGCACCGCGGCTACGACAGCGCACCGGAGCTGTTCGCCGGGATCCGCGCCGACGACGTCATTGCCCGCCCACTCGGTGCGGCGCTCGCGACCGAGTGCGCCGACGCCGACCTGGTCCTCGGGCCGCAGGCGATCGGCGGGCACGTCGACCATCAGGTGACGCTGCTGGCGATGCTCGGTGCCGGGTTCGCCGCACCGGTCGCCTGGTGGCGCGACGCCCCGTACGCGCAGCGCAACCCGCATGCCCGGCCGCACCCCGAGGTCCCCACCGGGAGCGAGCAGGCGGTGGACATCACCGCCACCATGAGCCGCAAGACCGAGGCGGCGTGCTGCTACGCCACACAGCTCGGCTTCCAGTTCGGCGGCCGGGAGCAGGTCGCGGACGCGCTCCGGCACTTCGCCGCTGCGGAGGGGCGGGCGTCGGGCGGGTACGCGCCGCTCGCCGAGCGCTTCACCGGCAGCCTGCCGGAGGTGGGTGCGCCGTGACGGGCACCTGGCTGCTGACCGGCGGGGCCGGCTACATCGGGGCACACGTCGTTCGGGCGCTCCTCGGTGCCGGGCATCGCGTCGTGGTCGTCGACGACCTGAGCACCGGCGATCCGCAACGGCTGCCGGACGGCGTGCCGCTGGAGGTGCTGTCGGTGCTGGACACCGCCGCCCTGACCCGCGCGATGCAGCGCCATCACGTCGACGCGATCATCCACCTCGCGGCGAAGAAGTCGGTCGGCGAGTCCGTCCTGCGCCCGGACCTCTACCACCGGCAGAACGTCACCGGCACGGCCAGCCTGCTGGCCGCGGCCGGCGCCGCCGGGGTGGACCGCCTGCTGCTGTCGTCGACGGCCGCCGTGTACGGCGAGTGCACGCCGATGAAGCCCGGGTTGGAGGCTGCGCCGGTGGCCGAGACGGCCCCGCTCCGGCCGGTCAACCCGTACGGCTGGACCAAGCTGCTGAGCGAACGGCTGGTCGCCCGGGCCGGGACGGAGCTCGGCCTGCGCTGGATCGCGCTCCGCTACTTCAACGTCGCGGGCGCGGCGGCACCCCACCTCGCCGACACCGGTGGGGACAACCTCATCCCCCGGGTGCTCGCCGCGCTCCGCGGCGGCCGGCCCGTGCAGCTCTTCGGGGACGACTACCCGACCCCTGACGGCAGCTGCATCCGCGACTACATCCACGTGAGCGACGTGGCCTCGGCGCACGTGGCAGCCGCCACGCGGCTGCTGACAGCTCCGGCATCGGACCCGGCGGTCGACCGGGCGTACAACATCGGCACCGGGGTCGGTGTCTCGGTGCTCGACATCATGGCCGTGGCTGCCGAGGTCACCGGCCTGTCGGTGACCCCCGTGCACGCCGCCCGCCGTGCGGGGGATCCCCCGTCGGTGGTCGCCGACGTCAGCGAGATCCGCGCGCGGCTCGGCTGGCGGTCCGAGCGGGACGTGCGCAGCATGCTGCGCGACACCTGGGCGGCTCAGCCGGTGCTACGCCTGCCGGGCGGGCTGGTCCGCGCACCGGCCTGACGCCGCGAGCGTCCAGCACAACGCAAAACCGGCCGCGACCCGTGAGGGTCGCGGCCGGCTTCAGCAAGCAGTGGGACTAGATGCCGCGGACGTTCTCGGCCTGCGGACCCTTGGCGCCCTGGGTGGTGTCGAACTCCACGCGCTGGTTGTCGTCAAGGCTCTTGTAGCCCTCGCCGACCAGTGCGGAGAAGTGGACGAACACGTCCTTGCTGCCGTCGTCGGGAGCGATGAAGCCAAAGCCCTTTTCGCTGTTGAACCACTTCACTGTGCCTTGAGTCATTTTGTTGGTCCTTCCGGAGCCAGCGATGACGCACACTCTGCACGCTCATCGGGTCTTGCGAACTCGGCTCTCGAAATTCCAAAGCTACAAGCACACGCAACTCAACTGGTCTTGGTCCGCGCGATTCGCGGAGTCAGGAGAAGTTGAAAACCATCTCGGACGTTACAGGCCGGATCGCCATCTGACCAGTAGCGCGGCCCGTCGGCCTGTCGCATTTGTCGGGTGGCGCATCGTGCCTGCTCAGTGGCCCCGGCTCGGATGACCTCGGACCAGCCCCGCCTTGTACGTGGCCGCGTCGAGGTCGCAGGCCTCCTGACCGGAGAGGGCCGCGATGGCGTCCATGATCCGATCGGTGAAGGCGCGGGCCCGCTCACGCTCCGACAGGACGGCGGACGCCGGTGGCTCGACCGCCGGGCCGATGCGGATCGTCACCCGCGACAGCCGCGGCAGGACGTGGCCGATCGGCTGCACGTGATCGGTGCCGACCATCGCCACCGGCACGACGGGCACACCCGTCTCGAGCGCCACCCGGGCGATACCGGTCTTGCCCCGGTACAGCCGGCCGTCCGGGCTGCGCGTGCCCTCCGGATAGATGGCCAGCAGCAGTCCCTTGCGCACGGTGCGGGCCGCCACGGAGAGCGCCGCGTCCGCCGCCTGCGCGTCTGTGCGGTCGACCGGGATGAGCCCGGTGCCACGGACGAACGCCGCCTTGGCCCGGCCCTTGAGGCCCCGCCCGACGAAGTACTCCTGTTTGGCCAGGAAGGTGATGCGCCGCCGGGTCAGCACGGGCAGGAAGAGCGAGTCGCACATCGACAGGTGGTTGCTCGCCAGCAGCGCTCCGCCGGCCGGTGGGATGTTGGCCTTCCCGTGCACGCGCGGGCGGAAAAGCAGGCCGAAGAGCGGCCGGAGGGTGAACTTGACGAGCCAGTAGAACATGCCTACTCCAGGTGCGGGGCGACGCGGACCGTCATCGCAGGCGGGCGGTCCGCACAGACATACTGCTGCGGATCGCGCCGGTCCAATCGTCGGCCCGCGCCTGGATCGGCCTCGGCTAGCCTCCGGCCCGCCGAGCGACACGGGCGGCGATCCGGACCTGCTGGTTCGTCACCGTCTTCGGCCGACGCCGGTGCTCCAGCACTGCTGCCAGCAGCAGCAGCGCGCCGGCGACCAGGTACAGCGCGCCGTCCGATCCGTTGAAGGCGAACTTGTCGCCGCCCTTGTCCCGCGTGAGCAGTCCGTAGACGGCGAAGGCGATGCAGACGACGCCGGCGACGCCGGCGACGCCGGTGATCCGGCGGAGCACATCGCTCGTGGACCCGGTGGCCACCAGAAGGACCGCGCCGAGCACCAGCATCACGATGCTGTGCATCCTGTTGACCTCGAAGACGGTCGCGCTGATCAGGCCGGTGCCGGACCTGCCGGCGAACTGCACGCCCATCCGGTGGTGCAGGAAGAGGCCGAAGATCCCGGCGCCGAGGAAGCCGATGCCCAGCAGGCCCGTGACGGTGCGACTGGCGTCGGCCGAACGGCGCTGGGGATCGGAATGAGTGGTGTCGGAATGAGTGGGGTCGGGCGTGGCTCGCATGTGTCAGACACGTCCGCGGCCGCCGGCGATGACGCACGGATGGGCGCGGGAGTCTCGACTTCATTGCCCTGACACCGCCGACGCGGTAGGACCGGCTGCATGTTGACCGCGCTCATCCCCACCGTGTTCTACGCGGACGTCACCGTCGGGCTGGACCTCTTCGTCGACGGGATCGGCATGACGGTGCAGCACTCCGACGGCCACCTCACGGTGCTCGCCCGTGACGCGGCCAAGCTCTTCCTGGTCGAGGACGCCGAGTACGCCGCCAGGGACCGGCCGGAGCTCTCGATCGAGACCGACACCATCGAGGCGGTGCACGCCGACATCGCGGCCCGCCGCCCTGACCTGCTGCACCCGAATCTGCCGGCGGTCACCCGCCGCGAATGGGGTCCCCGGGAGTTCGCCCTGCTCGACGCGACCACCGTGTGCGTCGTCTTCCGCGACTGGACCTGACCACAACGGGACCGACGACCACCAGCCCGGACGACAACCGGGGTCACAATGGGCGCTCGAGGACGCGCACGCTCAGAACGGAGTCCGGCAATGGCCGACGGCAACGACTTCAACACCCAGGTCATCGAGGAGTTCCGCGCCAATGGTGGTCAGGTCGGCGGCGGCTTCGCCGGCGCGCCGATGACGCTGGTGCACCACGTCGGACGCAAGTCCGGCCGCGCCCTCGTCGCGCCGATGATGTACCTCGCCGAGCCCGGTGACCCGGGCCGCATCTACGTCTTCGCGTCCAAGGCCGGCGCTCCGACCAACCCTGACTGGTACTACAACCTCGTCGAGGCCGGTCGCAGCGAGGTCGAGGTGGGCACCGAGACCTACGCCGTCACCGTCGACGAGATCACCGGCGCCGACCGCGACCGCATCTACGCCGAGCAGGCGGGTCGCTACCCGGGCTTCGCCGAGTACGCCGAGAAGACCGAGGGGATCCGGACGATCCCCGTCCTCGCCCTCGACCGCGTCCAGGACTGACCGGGACTCAGCCGGCCGGCACCGAGATCGGATCGCCCTGCGGCACGAGGACGGCGATGTCGATGCGCACGTCGGAGGAGCCGACGTTCGTCGCGCGGTGGATCTCGCCCGCCGGCTCGGTGAGTGACTGACCGGCGGTGACCTCGATGGTCGCCGGTGCAGCGATGACGCGGGACGGGCCGGGCTTGCCGTCGACCGGCGCCTCGACCAGGGTGACCGCCCCGGCCATCACGGTGTACGTCAGGGTGCCGCTGGTCACGTGTGACACCTGCTGGCCGGGATGCTGGTGCGGGGCGATCACGGCGCCCGGCGGGACGTCGACGTGGTACAGCGTCAGCGTCTGGGTCGGAGCATTGGGCGGGGTCGCGCTGGCGAAGATCGTCGCCTTCGCCGCCGGCGCAGTGGACGGGCTCGCCGTGGGCGCGCCGGCGGCCGGTGCCGCCGGTGTCGCCGGCGTCGCCGGTGTTGCGGACGTCGTCGGTACGGGTGCGGTGGCTGCACCGGCGGCGACGGACTGGCCCGACGATCCGCACGCAGTGAGCAGGGCGGCTGACGCAGCCGCGGTGGCCAGCGCCCAGCGGCGACGGGTGGTCGTGCGTCGGGCTGCCGGCTGTGTCATCGGTGTCCGTCCCTCGATCGGTGGCCCGGCACGACGCCGGCGCGCGCACCCATCGGCCGGGTGACCGTGGTGGGAAAGGACTGGCGCTCAGCAGTCGATGGCGCCCCGGAGCCGGCGTCCGATGTCGGCGAGGACCCGCAGCTGGTTGTCGGTCAGGGGGTCGACGACCAGCCTGCGTACGGCTCCGACATGACCGGGAGCCGCGGCCACGACGATCTCCTCACCGCTCGGGGTGAGTCGCGCGACGGTGAAGCGTCCGTCATCGGGATCGACGAACCGCTCCAGCCAGCCGCGGTCCTCCAGGCGCTTGGCGACATTCGACAGCCGGCTCAGCGAGCCGTTGACCAGGCGGGCGAGCTCACTCATGCGCTTGGTCCTGCCCGGCGACATGGACAGCGAGCTGAGCACCAGGTACTCGAAGAGGGTCAGTGCGGAGTCACGCTGCAGCTGGGCGTCGAGCCGGCCGGGCAGCTGCAGCATCAGCATGGCGACGGCAAGCCAGGCGTCCTGCTCCCGCTCGTCGAGCCAATGCGCCTGACCCTCGGGGGCACCGCAGCCGGTGCAGGCAGTCGCCGGCGCCGCCTCGATCTCACCCGCCTCGACCTCACCTGCCCCGATCCCGACATCGCCGCTCACGGCCACACGATAACCCCACCGGGTGGCGGCGTGTGGCCTGGTCACGCCCTGGCTTGACTTCACACGTGAAGTCATGTTCGCTGAGGTTACTTCAACCGTGAAGTGATTAGACGACGGAGGAACATCCGGTGGCACTGTTCAGACTCGACGCCAGCATCCGCACCGATGGATCAGCCAGTCGGGAGATCGCCGACATCGTGGAGGGCGAATGGCTGGCGACCTATCCCGGTGACGCGGTCGTACGACGGCACGTCGGGGTCGACACGCTGCCCTCGCACGCCTGGGGCCTCGCCGTCGGCGCCGGTGCCGTACCCGAGGCCGACCGCTCCCCCGAGCAGCGCAGTGCGGTGGCCCTCGCCGCGGAGCTCGTCGACGAGCTGCTCGCCGCCGACGCCGCCATCTTCGCGGTTCCGCTCTACAACTTCGGCGTCTCGCAGCACTTCAAGACCTACCTGGACCTCGTCATCACCGACCCGCGGGCAGCCCCCGGTGCGCCGCCGGTGCTGGCGGGCAAGCCGGTCGTCCTCGCGACCGTCCGCGGCGGCGCGTACGGCGCCGGCACGCCCCGCGAGGGCTGGGACCACTCGACGGCGTATCTGCGCCGGATCATCGGCGACGTGTGGGGCGCCGACCTCACCGTCGTCGAGCGCGAGTTCACGCTGGTCGGCGTCAACCCGGCTCTCGACGACTTCATCGAGCTGGCGGGCGACATCCACCGCACCGCGCTCGATGCCGCCCGCGAAGCCGGGAAGGCGCTGGGCGCCCGGGTGGCGTAGTCCACCCGCAGGGGCGCAGGACAGAATGCCGCTGGCGGCCGTTCCACGACGCGGGACGTGCCGCCGGCGGCGAGCCACGCCGCCGGTCTCCGGACGATGGGTGAGGTGTCAGATGCGGGCAGTCCGAGTGGGCGCAGCCGCCGGTATGACGGTCGAGGACGTACCGGTGCCCGAGCCCGGTCCCGGTGAGGTGCTGATCCGCGTCGCCGGCGCCGGCCTCTGCCACTCCGACGTGATGATCTCCGCGACGGCAGCGTCACCCTTCACGCTCGGCCACGAGGCCGCCGGCTGGGTCGAGTCGCTGGGTGCGGGCAGCACCGGCCTCGAGCTGGGCGAGCCGGTCGTCGTGCACGCCGAGTGGGGCTGCGGCGTCTGCGCCGCGTGCCTGCACGGCGAGGAGCGTTTCTGCCCCGTCATCTCCCCCGCCCGTGGCGCGGGTCAGGGCTTCGACGGTGGTCTGGCCGAGTACCTGCTCGTCCCGTCCACCCGGCTCTGCGTGCCGCTCGGCGACATCGACCCCCGCTCCGCCGGGCCGCTGGACGACGCCGGCCTGACCCCGTACAGCGCCATCCGTGCCGCCCGTCACCGCCTGCTCCCCGGCACGGTCACGGTCGTGCTCGGCATCGGCGGCCTCGGCCACCTCGCCCTGCAGATCCTGCGCGCCATGGCACCCACGGTCATCGTGGCGGTGGAGCCGAACGAGGCCCGCCGGCAGTCCGCCCTCGAGCTCGGCGCCGACCACGCGGTCGATCCCGCGGACGACGTCGCCGGGCTGGTGCAGTCGCTCGACCCCCATGGCGCCTCCGTCGTCCTCGACCTGGTCGGCTCGGCGGCCACGCTCACCCAGGCGGCTGCTCTCGTCGGACGCGGCGGGCGCATCGTGCTCATCGGCGCGGCGCTCGGCACGTTCCCGTACTCGCTGATCTCCCTGCCGTGGGGCGCGTCGATCCGCACGTCCTACTCCGGTGAGGTCTCCGAGCTGCGCGAGCTGATCACCCTCGTGCGGCGCAGCGGGATCGAGGTGCACGCCAACTACATCTCGCTCGACGAGGTGCCGGCCGCGTACGCCGACCTCGACCGTGGCGGTCAGCCGGCCGGCCGGCTCGTCGCGGTGCCGTGAGCCCGCACCACTGACCCGCGCGCCCGCTGGCGCGCCACGGCGATGGCCAGGCAGCCGAGCCCGATCTCGATCACCGCCATGGCCAGCGCGGCCAGCACCGACATGACCCCGTCCGACGTCAGCACGTTGATCGCGGCGTCGGAGAAGAGCAGCGCCGCGGTCGCGGGACCGGCGAAGACGACGAAGCGGCGTTCCTTGCGCAGCGTGATGGCCAACGTCGCCAGCCCGAGGAACTCGCAGATGTCGAGACCCACCCAGGCGACGCCGACGTTGTCGACCTCCAGCCGCAGCGCGCCGTTCGTGAGGATCGATGTGGCCTGCAGGGCGAGCAGCGCGACCGACAGGAACAACAGCGCACGTGGCCCCGCGAAGCCGCCGCTGCGCGGTCCGTACAGCCAGAGCAGCGCGAGCAACGCACTGCAGACGCCGACCATCGCCGAGTAGGCCCCGAGCCGGACCACGAGGCGGGTGGTCGGCAGGCCGACCCGGGTGATCAGGTCGAACCACACCACGCACAGCGCGAACCCGGTGACGGCGCCGCCGACCATGCAGGCGGTCAGCCGGTCGGCCGCAGTGTGCACGACCAGGGCCAGACCGGCGACGACGATGATGCTGACGAGGACCAGGCGCAGCGGCTCGATGTTCGGCGCGATGCCCCGTTCCTGTTGGGTCAGGGCGAGAACGACGATCCACGGCACGAGCATCAGTGCGGCGGCGCCGAAGACGAGGTGCGGGTCCCGCCGGAGCCGGGTGACGACGGAGCGCACCCGGCCCGGGCGACCTCCGGTTGCAGCCGGGGTCGGGCGGTGGGCGACGGTCACGGGACCAGCTCCGGCGTCCGGTCACCCGCCGGGTCGAGGACGCCGGCGTCCGCGCCGATCGCCTGCAGGAAGGTCGTCAACTTGGCTGACGTCTCGTCGAACTCGCCGGCCGGGTCCGACCCGCCGACTATGCCGGCCCCGGCGTACAGGAAGAGCCGCTCCCCCTCCACCTCGGCGCAGCGCAGGGTCACCGCCCATTCACCGTCACCCGCCGAATCGCACCATCCGACGAGTCCGGCGTAGCACCCGCGGTCGAAGGCTTCGTTCTCGGCGATCAGCCGCCGTGCCGCGGCCCGCGGGACGCCGCACACCGCCGGCGTCGGGTGCAGGGCGAGGGCGAGCTCCAACGAGCCGACGGAGCCGTCGCGCAGTCGCCCGACGAAACGGCTCGAGAGGTGCCAGAGCGTCGGCGTGCCCACCACCGTGGGCACTGCTGAGACGGACAGGTCGGTGCAGAACCCGGAGAGCACCTCCCGGACGGCATCGCGTACGTACGCGTGCTCCCGCAGGTCCTTCGCCGATGCGAGCAACGCCTGTCGACGCCGCTGGTCCTCCGTCGGATCGGCGGAGCGAGCGACCGACCCGGCCAGCGGGTTCGCGGTGACCTGGAGCCCGGATCGCGAGACCAGGAGCTCGGGGCTGACGCCGGTCAGGTAGCGCGGCGGTTCGTGCGCCGGCCCGGCGAGCGGGACGGCGAAGAGGTGGCCCGTGGGGACGTGAGCCGCGAGCAACCGGACGAGGGCCGCGACGTCCACGGGCCCGTCGGCGACGGCGTCCAGGCGACGGGCGAGCACCGTCTTCGAGACCAGGCCGGCGTCGATCGCCGACAGGACGCGCCGCACGGCAGCCAGGTAGTCGTCCCGGGACGGCAGCGGCGTGACCGAACGCAGGTGCAGGCCGTCCCCCGGCGGCGGCACCGGCCCGGCCGCGCGGCCGGATGCCCACCGCACCGAGCGCGGGATGAAGAGGTGGGGCGGATCGGCGAGGTCGAACGGGACGGCGCCGATCGCGACCGCCCGGCCGTTCCCGGCCCACGCGTCCAGCGCCAGCGCCACCCGCGTCGCCAGGCCGCCGGAAGCCGGCGGGGTCACCGGCACGAGCTCGCCGGCGGTCAGCAGGGTCGCGGCGGGCGAGCTGAACAACGCCCGGCCCGTACGGAAGTCCCCGAGCAGGTCGGCGGCACCGGGTGTCACCCGCGCCTGCGGTACGGCCACCATCCTGGATGTGTCGGACGGCCGGCGCCCGAGCTGAAGTGCGGGCAAACGCGGCAGGCGTGTCCGGCGGACGACGGCTAATCCGGTTGCTCCCGCCCGGGCCCGGCTCCTACTGTCGAGAGCGAGCACAACCCGGCTGGATCGCTCCAGCACAGGTCCCCATTTGCCCGGGGCCTCGGGCCCGCGCCGGACCGGAGACGGTCGGTTACCACTGCTAATGGAAGAGGTCGTCGGTTCGACTCCGACTCGTCCGGCTCCGGCCGGGCGGTAGCTCAGCGGCAGAGCACTAGCCCGGTCGTCACACACACGTCCGGCGCGGCCCCGAAGCCCCGGGCAGGAGCACGAGAGAGCAGCAGCCATGTCCGACGCACTCCTGCGTTTCGTCCGCGCCCGCCGGCGCCCGGCCCAGTCGCGGCCGCTCCCCGGCCGCGGGCAGGTGCGCAATGCGGCGGGCGGCTGGACCTTCGCGGTCGACGACTGGTCGCGGCTGCACCGCTTCCTCGTCCTCGGCACCGAGGGGGGTACCTACTACGCGCGCGAGGCCGACCTCACCCGTGACAACGCCGGCGTCGTCTTCCGGCTCGTCGGCGTCGACGGCCGGCGCGTGGTCGACGAGGTGGTGCAGCTGTCGGAGTCGGGCGCGGCACCGAAGCAGAACCCGCTGCTCTTCACGCTCGCGGTGGCGGCGTCCGTCGGCGACGACGTGACCCGCGCCCACGCGCTGGCTGCGCTGCCGCGGGTGTGTCGCACCGGCACGATGCTCTTCCGGTGGAACGCGTACTGCGAGCAGCTCCGCGGATGGGGCCGGGGTCGCTCCCGGGCCGTCGGGGGCTGGTACCTGCGGGAGCTGTCGACCGTCGAGTACCAGGTGGTCAAGTACCGGCAGCGCGAGGGCTGGACCCATCGTGACCTGCTGCGCCTCGCCCACCCCGAGGCCGACGGGCCGGCGCGTGCCGCGCTCTTCGACTTCGTCTGCGGTCGTGAGCCGGAGCGTGGTTTGCTGCCGCTGGTCGACGCCTACCGCGACGCCCAGGACCCGGACGCGGACGCTGCTCACATCGTCGAGCTCGTACGCGCCGGGCTGCCGTGGGAGGCGCTGCCCGACGTCTGGCTGGGCTCGGCCGAGGTGTGGGACGCGCTGCTCGACGGCATCGGCCTGACCGCGCTGCTGCGCAACCTGCCGCGGCTCACCCGGCTCGGGCTGATCGCGCCGTACGGTCCGCTCGATCAACGCCTGGCGGTGCTGACCGACGTAGCTGCGCTCAAGCGAGCCCGCATCCACCCGGTCGCCGTGCTGAACGCGCTGTTCGGCTACCGCTCGGGCGCCTCGCGCGGGCAGGCGACGTGGACCCCGGTCCCCCGCGTCGTCGATCTGCTGGACGAGGCGTTCCACGCGTCGTTCGGGGCGGTCGTCCCGGCGGGCAAGCGCACCCTGGTGGCGCTCGACGTCTCCGGCTCGATGACCTGGTCACCTCTCGGGTCGCTGCCGGCGCTCACCGCGGCCGACGCGGCTGCCGCGATGGCCATGGTGACGGTTCGGACCGAGCCGGAGTGCTTCGTCACGGCGTTCTCGCACGGCCTGGAGCCACTGCCGATCACCGGGCGGCAGCGGATGGACGACGTCCGCAACGTGATGGCACGGTCAGGCGTCCGCTTCGGCGGTACCGACTGCGCCCTGCCGATGCTGTGGGCGCGGCGCAAGCGGCTGAAGGTCGACACCTTCGTCACCTACACCGACAACGAGACCTGGTGTGGTGACGTCCATCCGACGCAGGCGCTGGACGAGTACCGGCAGCGCACCGGGCTGCCGGCCCGGGCGGCGTTGACGGCGATGACCTCCACCGGTTTCTCCATCGCCGATCCGGAGGATGCCGGTCAGCTGGATCTCGTCGGTTTCGACGCGGCGACCCCGCGGGTGCTGGCCGACTTCTCCCGCGGGGCCGTCTGAGCTCAGGCGGCCGGATCCGGGTCGACAACCCGGCTCGGGTCCGGCCAGAGCGTCACGTCGATCTCGAGGGCCCCGATGGCGAGGTCGGAGACGATCGTCGTGCGCGCCGGCAGCGGCGCGGTGAAGTACCTGCTGTAGATCGCATTGAGGACGGCCATGTCGACCCCGGGCCGGATGTAGATCGTCACCTTCACCGCGTCGCGCAGGCTCGACCCGGCCGCCTCCGCGACGCGCGCCAGGTTGTCCAGCACCTGGGTCACCTGCACGTCGAGCGGGGCGTCGAGCAGCCGTTCGCCGGCGGGGGTGCGCGGCGTCTGCCCCGCCAGGAAGACGAACCCGCCGGCGACGACGGCCTGGCTGTACGGCCCGGCGGGTGCCGGGGCGTCGGCGGTCACCACCTCGGTACGGCCGCTCATGCGGTCACCGGCAGGGCGCGCAGCACGCCGACGAGGCGGGTGAGCGCGGCGTCCCACTCGGCCTCGTCACGGGCGTAGCAGACCCGGAAGTGGCCCATGCCGTGCGGACCGAACTGGTAGCCGGGCGAGATGACCATGCCGGCATCCCGGCGGGCCGCCGCGGCGATCTCCCAGTCCGAGACGCCGAGCGCCGAGACATCGGGGAAGGCGTACGCGGTGCCGAACTGGCGCCGGACGCGCAGTCCCGGAACTTCCTGGAGACGCTCGAGGGTGTGCTCGCGGAGCGCCCGCAGATCGGCGACGCGCTCGGCCATCCACTCCGCGTCGTCCACCAGCCAGTACCGGAGCAGCTGCTGCGCATAGGCGGGAGCGCGCAACGAGGTGACCGCGAGCGTCTGCTCGACGGCGTCGATCACGTCCTCCGGCCCGACGACGACGCCGAGCCGGTGTCCACTCAGCGACTCCGTCTTCGACGGGCCGAGCAGGGTGATGGTGCGGTCGGCCATGCCGGGCTCGGCCACCAGGTGCGCGTACGGGGTCTCGTCGTAGACCAGCCGGCAGTACAGCTGGTCGACCAGCACCCGGAAGTCGTGCTCGACCGCCAGCTCGGCGAGCCGGGTCAGGGTCTGCGCCGGGTAGACGGCACCGCTCGGGTTGTTCGGGTGGGAGAACAGGACGAGCTTGGGCTTGTCGTGCGGCAGCAGCCGCTCGAGCGCCGCGAGGTCGAGGTCCGGCGGACCGCCGCCCTCCGGGTCGTGCAGCACGGGCAGCCGCTCGATGCGCGCGCCGAGGAAGGCGAGCATCCGCTCGCTGAACAGGTACTCGGGATCGCTGATCAGGACGAGGTCGCCCGGGTCGAGCAGCGCCGACATCGTGGTGAACAGGCCCGCCTGCGTGCCGGGCGTGAGGGCGATGTTGCGTGCCGGGTCGACCGGGACGCCCAGCAGCGACGCGATCGGCCCGGCGAGTGACTCCAGCACCCCGGGATGACCGCGGTACGGCGTGTACGCCAGCGACCCGTCGAGGGCGGCGTCGTGGATGGCCTGCGCCGCCCACGGCGGCGGCGGGAACCGGACGGTATCGAAGTGCGTCGTGTCGAGCAGGCCGTTGCCGCCACCGTTCAACTTCAGCAGCCGGTCCGCCTCGCGCACCGACATCCCGATGAGCGGGGCGCGCTCCGGCATGTGGATGCGGCGCAGCCGGGCGCTCTCGGCCGGGCTCAGCCCGACGTGCTCTCCGACATCAGCAGTCATGGTCGTCTCTCGCTTTCGTGCCGTGGACCGGGAGGTTGCGGAAGAACGGGATGGAGCGGGTCAGAGCGCGGTGTAGCCGCCGTCGACCGCGAGGGCGGCGCCGGTGACGTAGCTCGCGCGGTCGGACATCAGGTACTCGACGGCGTCCGCGACCTCCGCCGTACGGGCGGGGCGCCCGAGCGGGGTGCGGCCCCGGATCCGGTCGGCGCTGACCGCGGTCTGCCGGGCGAGGATGGGGGTGTCGACCTGGCCGGGATGCACCGAGTTGACCCGCACCCCGCCGGCCGCATACGCGACGGCGGCCTGCTTGGTCAGCAGGGTGAGGCCGCCCTTGCTCGCGTGGTACGCCGCCCCGTCCTCCGTGGCGACCAGGCCGAAGACGGACGAGACGTTGACGATGCTGCCGGCGCCGGCAGCGAGCATCCCGGGCAGGACCGCCCGGAGGCCGAGGAAGGCCCCGGTGAGGTTGACGGCGAGCGTCTCGTTCCAGCGCTCCAGGGTCTCCTCGAGGATGTTCACCCCGTTGGAGAGCCCGGCGTTGTTGACCAGCCCGGAGATGGAGCCGGGCCCGGTGGTGAGGTCGTCCACGGCCTCGGCCCAGTCGGTCTCGCTGCGCACGTCGAGGTGGCGGTAGCGGGCATCGAAGCCCGCAGTGCGCAACTGCTCGGCGGTCGACTCGCCCTGCGCGTCGTCGACGTCGGTCAGGACGACCCGCCACCCGGCTGCGGCCAGGCGGCCGGCGACGGCGGCCCCGATCCCGGTGGGCGCGGCCGCACCGGTCACCACAGCCAGCCGGGTCTCGGCATCAGCTGCCGGCATCGGCGACCCCTCCATCTCACTTAGTCTATTGTCGACAACCAGCAATCAGACACTCAACAGGAGAGTGCCCGTGCAGCTCGTTGAACCCCGCACCGCCGGTGTCCGCCGATGACCGCTGCACGAGCCCTCGCCCGGCCGCCGGCGGCCGGCAAGGCCAACGGCCTCATCCGGCTCGACTCCAGCGACCTCGACCTACGCCCGCCGCCGCAGATCGCTGCGGCTGCCGCAGTGGCCGCGCGCAGCGGTGGACCGTCCACCAGCGCTGCCGGTGAGCCCGCCCTGCGCGGCCGGCTCGCCCAGCGGTTGCGGCTGCGTACCGGCGCCCTCTGGACCCCGGAGCAGGTGCTCGTCACGGCGGGCGCCAGTCAGGGACTCAGCCTGATCCTGTCGACGCTGCTCCCCCAAGGCGCCAAGGTGCTGCTCCCCGACCCCGGCTGGGGCCGCTACCCCGCTTTGGTGAAGCGGCACGGCGCGACCCCGGTCGGCTACGACGTGAGCCCCCGGCGGGACTTCCTGCCGTCGCTCGAGGAGCTCAGCCGGCTCATCAGCCCACGCACCCGGGCCCTGATCATCAACTCCCCCGGCAACCCGACGGGCGCCGTCTTCCCCCGCGAGCTGATGCAGCGGATCGTCGACCTCACCGAGCGCCGCGGCATCTTCCTCATCTCGGACGAGGCGTACGACGAGCTCGTCTACGACGGCGAGTGCGTCGGCGCGTCGGGCCTCGGCGGACAGCGCACGCTGAGCGTGCACAGCTTCTCCAAGACGTACGCGATGGCGGACTGGCGCGTCGGTTACGTCGTCGGCAACCAGCGGCTGATCGGAGCGCTCGCGGTCGCCCAGGAGACGGAGCTGACCCGGGTCTCCCCGATCGCGCAGGCCGCGGCCATGGCGGCGCTCAGCGGACCGCAGACGTTCCCCGACCGGCTGCGCGACACACTCCGGGGCCGCCGGGATCTGGCGGTGCGCGTGCTGCGGGCGGCAGGCCTCGACGTGACGCCGCCGGCGGCCGGGTTCTTCGTCCTGGTGCCGCTTGCGGCGGGCGTCTGCGCCGAGTCCGCCTGCTCGGACCTGCGCCGCTGCGGTGTCGTCGTCACGCCGGGCACCGACTTCGGCACCCGGCTGCCCTCGCACGTACGCCTGTCGCTGACCGGCAACGACCTCGACCTCGCCGCCGGACTCGACCGGGTGGCCGAGTGGGCCGTGCTGACGAACGCCGGGACGGATCTGCTCGTCACCCGGCACTGACCCCGCCCTCCGCCGTCTCCCACTCGGGTGCGGTCCGGTCACCCGGCGGCGCCGGGCCTCGACGACGTCTTCTCCAGGACCAGCTGCGGTCCGGCGGCGCCCGCGGTGAGGGCTGACGCGTCCACGGGCGTACGGGCACCCGACAGGTCCTGCAGCGTCGTCAGCGGCAGGTGGCAGCGGATGACGTGATCCGGGCCCGCGTCCAGCGCCGGGGGCCGCTGCGTGGTGCAGACGTCCTCGATCGTGTGGGCGCAGCGGCCGGCGAACGGGCAGCCGCCCGGGGTGGCGGCGGGCGCGGGTCCGGCCGCCGGGCGCACCTGCTTGGCCTTCGGCCCCGACAGGCTCGGGATCGCCTCGAGCAGCGTGCTCGTGTACGGGCTCCGCGGCCCGGAGAAGATGGCGTCCACCGGACCCACCTCCATGAGCTCCCCCAGGTAGAGCACCGCGATCCGGTCCGCCAGGTAGCGCACCACGCCGAGGTCGTGGGAGATGAGCAGGTAGGAGACGCCGTCCTTCTCCTGCAGGTCGGACAGCGGGTTGAGGATGGCGGCCTGCACGCTGACGTCCAGTGCCGACGTCGGCTCGTCGCAGACGACGAGCGCCGGCTTGCCGGCGAAGGCCCGCGCGATGGCCACCCGCTGCTTCATCCCGCCCGAGAGCTGACGCGGCCGGGAGGCGAGCAGGTCCGGTCGCAGCCGGACGGAGTCGATGAGCTCGCCGATGCGTTCGCGCCGCCCCGCGCGATCGAGCCCGGTCAGACGCCTCACCGCCCGGCCGAGGATCTTGGCGACGGTGTGCCGCGGGTTCAGCGCACCCGCCGGGTTCTGGAAGACGATCTGGATGTCGCGGACGGCTTGCGCCGAACGGTGGTCGACGCCCGTCTGCAGCTCGTCGCCGCGCAGCGTGAGCGTGGCTCCCTTGTCCGGCGGCAGCAAGCCGAGCAGCATCCGGGCCAGCGTGCTCTTGCCGCTGCCGGACTCGCCGACCAGCCCGAGCGTCTCGCCGGGCCAGATGCTCAGGTTGACCTCGCGCAGCGCCCGGATCGGCTTGCCCGACTGGAAGAAGGTCTTCTGCGCCCGCTCCACCTTCAGCAGCGGCTCCCCGGTGCGGATCGGCGGCGCCGCCGGATCGTCCCGCTGCAGGGTGCCGGCGGCCATGTCGGCCACCTTGCTGCGGAAGTGGCAGGCGGCCAGCCGGCCGTCGATGTCCACCAGCGGCGGCCGCTCGGTGCGGCAGATGTCCTGCGCGAGCTCGCACCGGTCGGCGAAGGCGCAGCCTTCGGTCTTGGCGCCGAGGCCGGGCAGCACGCCGGCGATCGTCGCCAGCCGGGTCGTGCTCTTGTGGGTGCCGGCACCGGGCAGGCAGCCGAGCAGCCCGACGGTGTACGGGTGCTGCGGGGCGGCGAAGACCTCGGCGACCGGCCCCTCCTCCACGAGCTGACCGGCGTAGAGCACGCCGACCCGGTCGCAGGTGGCGGCGACGACGGCAAGGTTGTGCGAGATCAGCATCACGCTGGTGCCGGTCTCGGCCTGCAGGTCCGACACCAGCTCGAGGACGTCGGCCTCGACCGTGGTGTCGAGGCCGGTCGTCGGCTCGTCGAGCAGCAGCAGGACGGGCTCGGTGGCGAGCGCCGCCGCGATGATGACGCGTTGGGCCATGCCGCCGGACAGCTGATGCGGATAGCGGTGGATGACGCTCTCCGGGTCGACGATCCGTACCCGCTCGAGGGCGTGCAGGCTCGCGCGCCGGGCCGCCTCGCGGTCGGCCCCGCGCAGACGGAAGACCTCGTCGAGCTGCGTACCCACGGTCAGCGTCGGGTTGAGCGCCGCGACCGGGTCCTGGAAGACCATCGACACCACGTTGGCCCGCAGCTGCCGGAGCCCGGCGTCGTCGAGCGCCGTCACGTCCTGGCCGGCGATACGGATCGACCCGGAGCGGATCTTGCCGCCGCGGGCGAGGTAACGCACGGCGGCGAGGGCGGCCGTCGACTTGCCGCAGCCGGATTCGCCCACCAGCCCGTAGCTCTCACCACGGGCGACCTGCAGGCTGAGGCCGTCCAGCACCGTCGCGTCCCGGCCCTTGACCGGGTACGTGACGTGCACGTCGTCGAACTCGAGCGCGCAGTCGCGCGGCGGCGGCGTCTTGTCGAGCAGCACGGTCATCGCTCCCCCCGCCGGACGAGGCCTTCGGCGATGAGGTGCACCGACACGACGAGGCTGGCGATGGCGACGGCGGGCACGGCCACGGGCCACGGACTCGCCTGGATGAGGGTGTAGTTCTCGTAGATGGAGACGCCCCAGTCGGGTGATGGCGGCTGGATGCCGAAGCCGAGGAAACTCAACGTGGCGATGAAGAAGACGGCGTAACCGAGGCGCACGGTGGCCTCGGTCAGCACCGGGCCGAGCACGTTCGGGAGGATCTCGCGCAGCAGGATCGACGGAATCGGCTCGCGTCGCAGCCGGGCCGCCTCCACGTAATCCGCCTGCCGCTCCACCCGCACGGCGGACCGGACCGTACGGGCGATGGGGGCGCTGAAGATGAAGCCGATGACGGCGATGACCGTCCAGCTCGACGAGCCGAGCGCCACCAGCGCCAGCAGCGCGACGATGACGACCGGCAGCGAGAGCACGACCTCGATGAGCCGGCTGAGGACGTCGTCGACGATGCCCTTGAAGTAACCGGTGAGCAGGCCGAGGATCGGCCGGCGACGGTGCCGATCAGCGTTGCCGCCGGCGCCACCAGCAGGATGCTGCGCGATCCGACGATCGCCCTCGCGAGCACATCGCGGCCGAGTCGGTCGGTGCCCAGCCAGTGCTTCGAGCTGGGTCCGGCGAGGGTCGCGAACGAGTCCGCGTCGTACGGGCTCTTGATGCCGAGGTGCGTGCCGGCGATGGCGCAGACAATCCAGAACACCAGGATGACGCCGCCGATGATCAGGCCGATGGGACGCGGATTGCTCGACCGCTCCCGGGTCCGGACCCGCTTGCGAGGCAGTGTGGCGGCCGTCATTTCGCCTGCGCCTTCCGGATCCGCGGGTCGAGGAGCCCGGTCAGGCCGTCAGCCAGCGCCGTGACCAGCATGTAGGCGACGCCGACGGTCAGGACGCCGACCTCCAGCAGCGGCACGTCCTTGTTCTGCGCCGCCATGAAGATGAGGCTGCCGATCCCGCGGTAGTTGAACAGGATCTCGACGACGACGAGCCCGCCGATCAGGTAGCCGGCCTGCGTGCCGATGACGCTGAGGCTCGGCAGCAGCGCGTTGCGCAGGACGTGGCGGACGAGTACCACCCGAGCCGACAGCCCCTTGAGCACGGCGGTGCGGTGGTAGTCCGAATCCAGCGCGGTGATGGTGCCGGCTCGCGCGAGCTTGGCGAGGTAGCCGAACAGGATCACGATGAGCGGGATCGCCGGCATGATCAGGTACTTGATCACGGTGAACGGCCCGGAGCCCGGTGGAGCCGTCGCCGTCACCGGGAGCCAGTGCAGCCCGATGCCGAGCACCAGGATGGCGATGATCCCGGTGACGAACTCCGGGAGCACGGTCAGCGTCACGCCGACACCGATGATGGTCCGGTCGATCCAGGTGTCACGGTGCAGCGCGGCGAAGACCCCGCCGGCGAGGGCCAGCGGCACGACGATCACGAAGGCCAGCGCCGCGAGCTTCAGCGAGTTCAGGAGCGCATTGCCCAACAGGCCGCTGTTCGCCTGCCGCAGCGCCAGCGACTGCCCGAGATCGCCGTGCAGCAGCCGGCCGATGAACGAGAGGTACTGGTTGAGGATCGGGCGGTCCGTGCCCAACTCGTGGTTGAGCACGGCGACCGACCGCGGGTCCGCCGTCCGGCCGAGGAGCAGCCGGCCGATGTTGCCCGGCAGCACCTGCGACCCGAAGAAGACCAGCACCGACAGCATGAACAGGTTGATGACGAACAGCACCACCGGGCGCAGGAGCCTGCGGAACAGGCTCCTGCGCGGCGGTGCCGGATCCTCGAGCGGGACCGGGCCGTCGACGAGGGCTACGGCCTCCTCGAGGACGGTCACGCGACGGACGCGCGCGAGACGTCGAGCTGACCGGTCGGGTTGAGGTTGACGCCCTGCACGCCCTTCTTCGAGATCCCCAGCCAGTTGAGGAAGTAGGGGACGACGACGGGCGTGTCCTCGAGCAGCAGCTCCTGCATCTTCTTCACGGCGGCCTTCTGCTTCTCCGAGTCCAGCTGCGAGCTGTACTCGTCGAAGAGCGCGTCGTAGGTCTTGCTCTTGTAGTGCGCCGCGTTCCAGACCCCGTCGCTGCGCAGCGAGGCGTTCGCGATGACGTCCGGGACGCTGCGGTGGCCGTAGTCGACGAGGCTCATCGTGCTGTCGAGCCACGGGCTGCTACCGAGCGTGGCGTCACCGTAGTAGTCGTTGGGCGCCATGACGTCGACCTTGAGCCGCACCCCGATCTCACGGGCGGCGTTCTGCATGGTGACGGCGAGGTCAGGGATGTCGACCGTGCGCGGCGCGACGATGGTGGCGTCGAAGCCGCCGGACAGGCCCGCGTCGGAGAGCAGCTGCTTGGCCATCGCGATGTCCTGCTTGCGCTGGGCCACGCTCTTGTCGGTGTCGGGCTGGCTCGGTGCGAACGGCGAGTCGTTGCCGACCACGCCCTTGCCGCCGAGCAGTCCCTGGACCGCTGCCGGCCGGTCGAGCGCGAGGGCGATGGCGCGGCGCACGCGGGGGTCGTCGAAGGGCTTCTTGTCGTTGCGCATCGACAGCTGCCGCGTGTAGCTCGACGGGACCGACAGCTGAATGAAGTTGGTGTCGGCGAGCACCCCACGCGCGCTGCCGTACGATACGCCCGACACCAGGTCGACCTCGCCGCCCTGCAGCGCGAGGATCTGCGGCTGGAGGTCGGCGTAGTACTTGAGCTCGACCTTGTCAAGGAACGGCAGCCGCGCCTTGTCCCAGTAGTCCGGGTTCGCGACGAAGACCGCCCCGGTGCCCGGCGAGTAGGACTGCAGCTTGTAGGGACCCGTGGCGATCATGTCCTTGCTGAACGCGGAGGGGTCGGCGTCGGCGGGCAGGATGATCGCGTTGTAGTTCTGCGCGCTGACGAGGTAAGGGAAGTTGACCGTCGGCTTCTCGAGCTCGAAGACGACCTGATTGGTGCCCTTGACCTGGGCGCCGCCCTTGCCGAGCACCCCCTTGAACACCGAGAGCGCGTTCGACCCGTTGGCCGGGTCGGCGAGCCGGTTCATCGTCGCGACGACGTCGGCCGGCGTCATGACCTTGCCGTTGTGGAACTTGACGTTCTGCCGGATGTCGAAGGTCCAGACCTTGCCGGTCGCGTCCGGGGTCCACTTCTCGGCCAGCACCGGGCGCAGTGTGGGGCTGCTGTCGGTGTAGGCCAGGTACTCGCCCACCTGCGACATCGTGACGAGTCCGCCGTTGTCGGCGACCTTCGTCGGATCGATCGCCGCGGTTGGCGTGTTGACGGCGGTGCGCAGCGACCCGCCCTTGCCCTGCGCCGACTTCGACGACGAGGGGGACCCGGCGGGACTGGACGATCCGCCACACGCCGCCAGCACTCCGCCCGCGAGCGGGATCGACATCCCGAGCAGGGTCGCCCGGCGCAAGAAGTCGCGGCGACCGAGTCGACCGGCGAGCAACTCGTCGACGACGTGCGCCTGCGCCTCACCTGCTCCGGCACGGACCGCGTCGATCCGGCGCATCTCTTCTCGTCCGGTCATGCTCACCCGTTCTTGCGTGTGTCGGCCCTCGTTAGAGCCGATGTGGCTCCAGCGTTGACTGCCGAGGAGTGCAGCGGCAAGCCGTCTACGCGTTCTTCACGCAGGCGAGACGAGTCGGAAATCCTGGCAGCCGGAGCTGGTGGGGACGGACAATAACCTGCCGTCAGCCGACTTTTGTCCCGCATCGAACGGTGACCCATGCATCTGACGCCACGAGAGACCGACCGGCTGCTGCTCTTCCTCGCCGCCGAGCTGGCCCGCCGCCGCCGCGACAGAGGGCTGCGGCTGAACTACCCGGAGGCGCGCGCCCTGCTCGCCGATGCGGTGGTCGAGGGTGCCCGCGACGGCCGCAGCGTGGCCGACCTGATGGCGTACGGGGGCAGCATCCTGACCGAGGACGACGTGCTCCCCGGCGTGCGTGAGCTGGTCGGATCGCTGCAGGTGGAGGCGGTCTTCGACGACGGGCAGAAGCTCGTGACGGTCCACGACCCGATACGGCCGGGCCGACCTGACGGCCCCGGCGCGCGGGACGGCGACTTCCAGCCGGGACGGATCGTGACGGTCGACGCAGACATCGAGCTGAGTGCCGGGCGGGAGACGACCACGGTCACGGTGGTCAACACGGGTGACCGTCCGGTGCAGGTCGGATCGCACTTCCACTTTTTCGAGGTCAACCGCGCGTTGCGCTTCGACCGGGCGGCCGCGTACGGGTTCCACCTTGACGTGCCGGCCGGCACCGCGGTGCGTTTCGAGGCCGGCGACGAGCGCGACGTCGACCTCGTCGCCTTCGGGGGCACGGCCGACATCCAGGGCCTCAACGGCATGACCCGGCAGGTGGCCCGACCCGGCGAGGGTCAGGACGCCGCCGTCGCGGCGCGCGCCGCCGGCTTCCTCGACAGCCGATCGGACGTGCGCTGATGGGACGCCGGATCAGCCGGGCCGCCTATGCGGAGCTCTTCGGCCCGACGACCGGTGACCGGGTGCGCCTCGGCGACACCGAGCTGTGGGCCGAGGTGGAGCGCGACCTCGGCGTGCCGGGTGACGAAGCGGTCTTCGGCGGCGGCAAGACGATGCGCGAGGGCCTCGGTGTGCACGGCGACGTCACGAGCGCGCAGGGTGCGCTGGACTTCGTCATCACGAGCGCGCTCATCCTGGATCCGGTGCTCGGCATCGTGAAGGCCGACATCGGCATCAAGGACGGCCGCATCGCCGGCATCGGCAAGGCGGGCAACCCGCGCACGATGCAGGGCGTCCACCCCGACCTCGTCATCGGGCCCGCCACGGACGTGCGCTCCGGCGAGGGGATGATCGCGACCGCCGGCGCCATCGACGTCCACGTGCACTTCGACTCCGCCGGCCTGGTCAAGGAGGCCATCTCCTCCGGCATCACGACGATGCTCGGCGGCGGGCTCGGCCCGGTCACCGTCGGCATCACGACGTCGGGCACGGTCAACCTCGCGCGGATGCTGCAGGCGTCCGAGGGCTTCGCGATGAACTTCGGCTTCCTGTCGAACGGCAGCGCCTCGTCGACGGGACCGCTGATCGAGCAGGTCGCCGCGGGCGCCGTCGGGCTGAAGATCCACGAGGACTGGGGCGCCACGCCCGCCGCCATCGAGGCGTCGCTGCGGGCCGCGGACGAGCTCGACGTGTCGGTGCAGATCCACACCGACACCCTGAACGAGGCCGGCTTCTACGAGGACACCATGCGGGCGATCGGCGGCCGGCCGATCCACACGTACCACTCGGAGGGCGCCGGCGGCGGGCACGCGCCGGACATCCTGCAGGTGGTCGGCGAATCGCACTGCCTGCCGTCGTCGACGAACCCGACGAACCCGTACACGGTCAACACCTTCGACGAACACCTCGACATGGTCATGGTCTGCCACCACCTCAACCCACGGCTTCCCGAGGACGTCGCGTTCGCGGAGTCGCGCATCCGGCGCGAGACGATCGCCGCCGAGGACGTGCTGCACGACCTCGGCGCGATCAGCGCCATGGGGTCGGACTCGCAGGGCATGGGACGCATCGGGGAGACCGTCTGCCGCACCTGGCAGCTGGCGTCGGAGATGCGCCGCCAGCGCGGTCCGCTGCCCGAGGACGCCGGCTCCGGCAACGACAACACCCGGATCAAGCGCTACCTGGCCAAGCTGACCATCAACCCGGCCCGGATCTACGGCATCGACCACGAGGTGGGCAGCCTCGAGGTCGGCAAGCTCGCCGACATCGTGCTCTGGGAGCCGAAGTTCTTCGGCATCAAGCCGGAGGTGGTCTTCAAGGGCGGCTTCCCCGCGTGGTCGGTGATGGGCGAGTCGAACGCGTCGCTGATGACGTGCGAGCCGCTGGTCTACCGGCCGCAGTGGGGCACCTTCGGCAGCGCGCCGGCCCACCTGTCGGTCACCTTCATGGCCGGGGCCGCCCTCGCCGCCGGCGTGCCCGATCGGCTGGGGCTGCGCAAGCGCTGCGTGGCCACGCGGGGCACGCGGGGCCTCAGCAAGAGCGACCTGCTGCACAACACCCTGACGCCGTCCATCCGGGTGGACCCGGACACGTACCGGGTCGAGGTCGACGGCGAGCTGTGCACCTCGCAGCCCGCGACGACCCTGCCCCTCAACCGGCTCTACCTGCTCAAATGACCGCGCCGGCTCGGACCACCGGCTTCGACGGGGCCGTCCGGATCGGGGTCGGCGGCCCGGTCGGCTCCGGCAAGACGCGGATGGTGGAGCGGCTGCTGCCAATGCTGCACGCGGCCGGGCACCGGGTGGCCGTCATCACCAACGACCTGGTCACCGAGGAGGACGCCGAGCGCGTACGCCGCAGCCAATTGATCGACCCGGCGCTCGTGGTCGGGGTCGAGACCGGCGCCTGCCCGCACACGGCGATCCGGGAGGACCCGTCGGTCAACCTGGACGCGATCCAGCAGATCCACGCGACGCACGGCGGCATCGACGTCGTGCTCATCGAGTCCGGCGGCGACAACCTGGCCGCCACCTTCAGCCCCGACCTCGTCGACTGGTGGATGTTCGTCATCGACACCGCGGCCGGCGACGACATCCCGCGCAAGGGCGGCCTCGGCGTGCTGCAGTGCGATCTGCTCGTCGTCAACAAGATCGACCTCGCCCCGCACGTCGGCGCCGATCTCGAACGCATGCGGCGCGATGTCGCCGTGGCCCGCCCGCGCTCCCCCAGCGTCTTCACCGACCTGCGCAGCGGCGTCGGACTCGAGGCGGTGCTCGACGTCATGCGGGCCGACGTGCTCCACGCGCCGGCACCCGCCCCGTGACCGACCCGCGACTCGAGCTGACCGTCGTCCGCGACGCCCGCGGGCTCACGCGGCTGGCGGAGCTGCGTCAGGCGTTCCCGCTGCGCACCACGGGCCTGATGTATCTCGAGGCGGCCGCCCCCGGGATGGCGTACGCCTACCTGCAGAACCCGAGCGGCGCCCTCTTCGGCGGCGACCGCCACGGCTACGCGGTGACCGTCGGCAGCGGCTGCCGGCTGCACCTGACGACGCAGTCGGCGACCCGGATCGCGCGCCGGGCGGCGGGCACCGGCGGCGGCACCGTGCAGGCCATGACGGTGCGCCTGGACGGCGACGGCTACCTCGAGCACCTGCCCGACGCGCTGGTCCCGATGGCCGGGGCGGACTTCCGGCAGGAGACGACCCTGTCGCTCGCCGAGGGCGCGGCTTATCTCGGCCTCGAGCTGCTGTCGCCCGGCCGGCTCGGCCACGGTGAGCGGTTCGCGTACGAGCGCGCGCATCTGGTCACGACCGTCGAACGCGACGACGGCGCGAGCTGCCGCGACGCCCTGCGCCTGCAGCCGACCTCCGCTCCGCCGGATTCCGCCGGCCGGCTCGGCGAGCGCGAGCACCACGCGACGGTGCTGGCCCTGGCGCCGGCGACGAAGGCCGACTCCCTGCTCGATCCCCTGCTCGCGGTGACGACCCGGTCCGCCGACGTGCTCGGTGGGGTCACGGCGCTGCCGGACGGGCTCGGGGTCCTGGTCCGGCTCATCGCCGCCGACATCCGGGGCCTGCGCGCCGTCGTCGCCGACCTCGTCGACGCCGCCCGCCACGTGCTCGCCGGCCTTCCACCCGCCGTCCTGCGCAAGTAGCCGCCGATGGTCACCGTGACGGCCGTCCTCGGCCACGTCGACGATCCCGCCTTCAGCGGCCGCGTACGCGATCCGCTGGTGCTGACGGCTGCCGAGGCAGCCCAGGGGCGCGTGAGGCGGCGGTCCGAGGCGGGCACCGAGCTCGCCCTGGCGCTGCCGCGCGGCACGTTCCTGCAGGTCGGCGACGTGTTGCAGGACGACGGGCACCGCATCGTGGCGGTCGGGCGCCGGCCGGAGCCGGCACTGGTCATCACCGTGCCGGCCGATCCCGCCGATGCCCTCGCGCTCGGCTACTTCCTCGGCAACCAGCACAGCCCGGTGGACCGCGACGGCGACGAGGTGCGGGTGCCGTTGCTCACCGGCGCCGAGGCGGCGCTCGACGCGGCACGTCGGCTCGGGCTCACCGCGCAGGTACGTGACGTCGCCCTGGCGGCGCACGGCTGGTGGCGCGGCGCCGGCGGACACGCGTGAAGGCGCAGGCGCTCGCGGCCGTCCTGCAGCTCGCGGACAGCACCCTCCCGGTCGGCCGTTACGCCCACTCCCACGGCCTCGAGGCCTGGCTCGCCGGGCACCCGGACGCCGCTGACGGCGACCTGGCCGAGGCGGTCTGGACGGGGGTGGCCGCGATCGCGAGCCTGGACGCGGTGTTCCTGCGCGAAGCCATGCGCGCGCCGACCTGCACCGAGATCACTGCTCTCGACCGGCGGCTCCGGTCGGCCAAATGTGTCAGCGGCGCCCGCGTCGCGTCCGAGTCGTGCGGACGCCAGCTGGCCGCCCTCGCGACCGGGCTCGGCCCCCATGGCCCAGCGACCGACGCCTTCCTCGCGGAGGTCGCGCGCGACGCGAGCCCGGGCAACCTCGCGGTCGTCGAGGGCAGGCTGCTGACCGCTGCGGGCGCGGACGCCGAGGACGCCGTGCCGGCAGTGCTGTACGCCGCGGCCGCTGCCGGCTTCACCGTGCCGGTGCGTCTCGGGCGCATGGGTGCGCGCGCCGCCCAGCGCGAGCTGTGGACCGGCCGCGCCCACCTGGCCGCGCTCGCCGCCGAGTCGCTCGACACGGTCCTGGACGACGCGCATGCGGGTGCGGTCGAGCTGGAGATCCGGATGATGCAGCACGAGCGGTCGGCCCGCCGCCTCTTCCGGACCTGACAGGCCGGCTACCGCGTGGCAGGCAGGCTCACCTTGTCGCAGGCAGGAACC
Source organism: Frankiaceae bacterium (assembly GCA_965199805.1). Lineage (GTDB taxonomy): Bacteria > Actinomycetota > Actinomycetes > Frankiales > Frankiaceae > DATAZK01. Next base: position 1,631,299 of record CBDATO010000003.1, read on the forward strand.
GGCCGGCAGGTGCCACGCCGGTCGGTGTCCCACCGCGCGACACCTCGACGCCGCGCACCCAGGTGGAACGAATCGCGCCGGCGAGCTGCCAGCCGGTGTACGGCGTCTCGCCCCACCCGTCGTGCAGCCCCGCCGGGTCGACGACGAACCCGGCGGACGGGTCCCAAACGGCGACGTCGGCGTCGGCGCCGACCTCGAGCCGCCCCTTCGACAGATGACCGAAGGAGCGGGCCGGACCGGTGCACAGCAGGTCGACCAGCCGCTCGTACGAGACGCCGCGGCGCAGCCCCTCCGTCAGCACCAGCGGCATGCGCAGCTCCGCACCGGGGAAGCCGTACGGCAGGCCGGTGAAGTCGTCCGGGTCGCCTCCGGGATGGTGGTAGAGCACCTGGCTGTGGTCGCTGCCGATGGTGTCGAGCGTGCCGTCGTGCACCGCCTCCCACAACGCCTCGATGTGCTCCGCGGAACGCAGCGGCGGGGCGATGAGGTACTTCTCGGCGTCCGGTCCGCTGTAGCGCACCTCGTCCAGCAGCAGGTGGTGGGTGCAGGCCTCGGCCAGCACGTCGACCCCGCGGGTCCGCGCCGCGCGGACGGCGGCCATGCCCCCGGCCGTCGTCAGGTGCACGAGATAGATCGAGGCGCCGGTCATCTCGGCCAGCGTGAGCGTGCGGCGCACCGCCTCGTCCTCGACCTCGACCGGCCGCGACTGGGCGAAGCAGCAGAGCTCACGGCGGCCGGCCGCGCGGAACTCGTCGACCAGGACCTCGATGACCTCGCCGACCTCGCAGTGCACCTGGATGCGCAGGCCGACCGCGGCGGCGTCACGCATCAGCGCGAAGAGCGGCCCGTCGGTGAACATGATGCCGAGCTCGGGATAGGCCAGGAAGACCTTGATGCCCGAGACACCGAGCTCACGCAGCTGCTCGAGCTCGCCGCGCGTCACCTGACCGGGCCGCAGGTAGCTGGCGTGCAGCCCCATGTCGACGGGCGAGAGCGGGACCTCGACGTCGCGGGCCCGGACGAACGCCTCGACCGGACCCTCGCCGATGTTCGGCAGCGTGAAGCTCAGCATCGTCGTCGTGCCGCCGCAGGAGGCCGAAAGCGTCGCGGGCGCCGTACCGGAGAGCGGATGGGTGTGCGGGTCCACTCCCCCCGGCAGCACGTAGCAACCGGTCACGTCGACGACGGACTCGTCGGCCGCCGTCCCCGGCGACGGCTCGCGGATCTCCGCGATCGCGCCGTTCGCGAGCACCAGGTCGGCCGCCCGGATGCCGTCCGGGGTGACCAGCGAGCCGCCGGTGAAGACGGTCGCGCCGGTCACGCCGGGATGACCCTGCGCCGTGCGGTCCGTCATGAGCTGGTCCGTCATGAGCCGGCCTGCGCTGTCATCGCGTGCATCCTGTCCACCTTGTCGGCGAGATGTCGGCCGGCTATGACGCCGGTCGGGGATCCGGGTTGGTCCAGCGGCCGTACGACCGCGTCGTAGTCGGGCTGGTGGAAGTAGGGCACGGAGATCTCCCCGCGGTCGGCGAGACCGGCAAGCGGGTTGACCACCCGGTGCAGGGTCGACACCCAGCGCCCGCCGGTCCACTCGGCGAGCAGGTCGCCGATGTTGACGATCAGGCAGCCGGCGGGAGGCGTCACGTCGAGCCAGCCGCCGGACGGCATACGCACCTGCAACCCCCGCGCGGGCGCCGGCTTGTGCAGGATCGTGAGCGTCCCGTAGTCGCTGTGTGCACCGGCCCGCAGCTGCCCGGGCTGCGCCGGGATGTGCTGCGGCGGGTAGTGCAGCACGGCAGCCGTGCTGGTGTGGCGGGCGGTGAACGGCTCGAAGAACCGCTCCGGCTGCCGGAGGCTGACGGCGAAGACGCGCAGCAGCCGGTCGGCCAGCTCGGTCATCGTCGCGAAGTAGCGGCTGAACAGCTCACCCAGCCGCAACGGCTCGTCGGGCCACTGTTTCGCCGGGAACCAGCGGTCGGCCTCCGGGCCCTGGTGGTAGGCGTCGGTGCCGCGCTCCAGCGGCGCGATCGCGAAGCTCTCCTTGAGATCCGCCGGCGACGAGGCGCCCAGGCTCTGGGCCAGCCGGCTGCTCGCGGGCGGGTAGTAGCCGGGGTCTCCGCCGCGCACCCGGTGCACGCGCAGCTTGACGTCCTGCGGCTGCGCGAAGAACGCGCGTGCCTCGGCCACCAGGTCGGCGGTCAGCAGCGGGTCGACCCCGTGCCCGCGGACGAGCAGGAAGCCGGTGCTTCTCAGGGCCTCGTCGAGCGCCTGCCCGGCTGCTTGCCGGACCGCCGGCGAAGTGCGCTCCCACGCGTCCAGGTCCAGCACCGGAATGGCCTCCGGGCCGGCTGCCGTCACGACGTCGCGGACGAGATGCTCTGCCATCGCGCTCCCTCGGTGTTGCTCGGACCGGTGTGGGGTCGACCTGCCGGCAGCGTCACCCGGGCGCCACGGGCGGGATGCTAGGCAGGGCGTGTTCCACGGCAGCGCCGGCAGGTTTCGTCGGCGTCACGGGAGCGTGAACCCTTCGCCGGCGGGCGCGCACCGGTCGGGCGCTGGCTACGGTTCGGGCATGAGAAGCGTCGTGATCACCGGCGGCGCCGGGCTGGTCGGCAGCAATGTGGCGCGGGCGTGCCTCGCGGCCGACCCGGAGTGCACGGTCCACGTCCTCGATCTCGCGCCGCCCCACCCGATGGTGACCGAGTACGTCACCGCCGGCGACGCCGACGCGTCGGCCCGGCTCCGTTACGCGGCCCTCGACCTCACGCAACCCGGTGCCCTCGAGGCCGCCGTGCCCGACTCCGGCGCGGTGACTCACGTCGTGCACGCCGCCGCCTTCTGCCACGTCCCGGAGTGGGAGCGCAGCCAGCCGGAGCGCTTCTTCGCGGTGAACGTCGACGGCACCCGGCGGGTCCTCGAATGGGCGCGCGAGCTGCCGGCGCTGAAGCGGCTGGTGCACGTCAGCAGCGGCGGGGTGTACGGCGACCCGACGGCGTGGAGCACCCCGGAGCCGCAGGACGAGGACGGCCCGTTCAACCCGCCGGAGATCTACGCCATCAGCAAGCTCGCCGGTGAGCAGCTGGCCCGCCGGTGGGGTGAGCTCTTCGACCTGGACGTGCGGGTCGTCCGGCTCAGTGCGGTCTTCGGTCCGATGGAGCGGGTGACGGCGGGACGCAGCCTCATGTCCCTGCCGTACGCGATCGCCCGCGCCCTCGGCCGCGACACCCCGCTGGTCATCTCCGCGCGCACCCTGCAGGCGGGCGGCGACTGGCTCAGCGGAGTCGATGCCGCCGGCGCCGTGGTCGGCCTGCTCGAGGGCCGGCTGACGCACCGCGCGTACAACATCGCCTTCGGCCACTTCACCCCGGCGCAGGAGCTCCTCGACGTGGCCCGCGAGCTGGCCCCAAAGCTGCGCTGCACCGTGGTGGACGACGCCGCAGCCGTCACCCCGGAGGTCGGGATCGACATGGATCCGGACAACCGGCTGGCCCGGTGGAACGCGTATGCCATCGCCCGGGTGCAGCAGGACACCGGCTGGGCGCCGCGTCCGCTCGGTCAGCAGCTCGCCGAGTACCTCACCTGGGCCGGCGAGGACCCGCTGCGGCGCGCCCCGTGATCAGAGCGCGCTGACCCGCTCGGCGGATCCGGTACGCATCGCCGTCGCCGCGGCCGCCGCGAGCGCCACCGTCTCGGCGGCTTGCGCCGGCGTGCAGACCACGTTGGTGGGGTCACCGGCCCGCACCGCAGCCAGGAAGCGTCCGAGCTGGCGGACGAACGGCGGATGCTCGTGTCCCGCCGCTGCGTCGACGTCGCGGTCACCGGTGCGTCCGGTCAACGTGAAGTCGGGGTCCAGCGCCACCAGATAGTGCCCGTTGTCGCCGACGACGCGCAGCGACTGCTCGGGCAGATGCGCCGGCGACGCCCAGACCAGGGCCGTCATCGACACGGTGCCGGAGACATGCGTGCAGACGACGGTGACGACGTCGGTCGGCGGCTCGGCGAGGCAGGGCTCACCGGAGACCGGCACGTGGCCGGCCACCACGCGGACCTCCGCGACCGGCCCCGCCACGGCCTGCAGCAGGTTGAGGTGGTGGGAGCCGCGCTCGCCGAGCAGGCCGCCCGACAGCTGGGGATCGGCGAACCACGACCGGGCCTGGGTGATGCCGATGCCCTGGCTGAGCAGCAGCGCGATCCGCTGCCCGCTGAGCTCGTCGCGCAGCCGCTCGAGCACCGGCACCGCGCGCCACTGGTAGCCGACGGCCACCGGCACGGCGGCGGCTGCCGCTGCCGCGACCACCCGGCGCGCATCGGGCAGCGTCAGGCACAGCGGCTTCTCCACGAAGACGGCGATCCCCGCCTCGATGAGCGGCACCATCGCCTCCGCGTGCACCCCGGCAGGCGTGGTCACCACCGCGACGTCCAGGCCGGCGGCGACGAGGTCGGCGACGCCGCCGACCACCTCGGCCCCGCAGGTCTGCGCGAGGTCGCGGGCGCGAGCCGGGTCGAGGTCGGTCACCAGTACGGGCGGGGCCTCCCCCAGCGTGGCGAGGCTCTGCGTGTGCTGCTGCGCGGCCCACCCGGCGCCGACCAGGCCCACCCGCAGCGGACGGTCGGTCACGACGCGCTCCAGCCGCCGTCGACCATGAGGTTGACGCCGCTGATGTAGCGCGACTCGTCACTCGCCATGAAGAGGGCCGCGTGCGCCACGTCGTCCGGGTCGCCGAGCCGCGGGTACGGGGTCCGCTCCTGCCAGCGCGCGATCCACTCGGGGTCGTCCTCGCGGCCGCCCTTGCCCGTCATGATCTTGCCGGGAGCGACCCCGTTGCAGATGATCCCGCGCGCTCCGTAGTCCGTGGCGATCTGCCGGGAGAGGTAGACGACCGCGCTCTTGGACGTGCCGTACGCGATGTCGAGAGGTGCGCCGACGAAACCGTGCTGGCTCGAGATGTTCACGATGCGGCCACGTACGCCATGGGCGTCGGGCTCGCGCTCGAGCATGTGGCGGACGGCCGCCTGGCTGAGCAGGAAGACCGCCGTCACGTTGACGGCGAAGACGCCCTCCCACTGCTCCAGGGTCGTCTCCAGCAGGGGCTGCGAGACGTACGTGGCGGCGTTGTTCACCAGCACGTCGAGGTGCCCGTGCTCGGCGACCGTACGGTCGACGACGGTGGCCACCTGGGCCGGATCGCCCAGGTCGACGAGCATCTCGGCAGCGCGGCCGCCGGCCGACCGGATGAGATCGACGGTCGTCTCCCCGCCCTCGACCGGGTCGGCGCGCCGGTCGACGCAGACCACCACGGCGCCCTCCGCGGCGAAGAGCATCGCGATGCTCCGGCCGATGCCGGACGAGGCGCCGGTGACGACGCACACCCGGTCCTGCAACCGCCTGCTCGAGGGCTCTGTGGGGTTCATGGCTGCGACCTCCGGATGGGCTCACGAGACACGATCGTCACGAGACGGATACGCGTTCGTAGGCGGCTCTACGTAGCATTGTCGACAATCTACAGGCGGGGTTCGGAAGGACGGTGCGTCTCGTGACGGTGGCGACGGCTGTGAACGACCAGCTGAACGACCGGCTGACGGTGCCCGTCATCGACATCAGCCGGTTCGATTCCGAGGACGCGGGCCCGGCCCGCTCCGCCATCGTCCACGCCGTGCGGCAAGCCTGCGAGCAGACCGGCTTTCTCGTCCTCACCGGGCACGGAATCGACCCGGTGCTGCTCGAGCGGATGAGCAGCGTCTCGCGCGCCTTCTTCGACCTGCCGACGGAGCAGAAGGCGGTGCACCGCCACCCCGAGCGCGGCGCGCGCTACGTCCCGCTCCGGTCCGAGAGCGTGGCGGCCTCCCTGGATCTCGCCACACCTCCGGACCTCAAGGAGGCGTACTCGGTCTATCGGCTGGATACGGACGAATGGCCCACGCAGCCGGCCGACATGCGCGAGACCTGGCAGGCCTACTACCGCCAGATGCAGCAGCTCGCCGAGCGGGTCATGCGCATCTTCGCGCTCGCCCTCGAGCTGGACGAGCACTGGTTCGCCGACAAGATCGACTCCTCGAACGCCAGCCTCTGGGTGTCGAACTACCCGGAGCAGACGGCCGAGCCGGAGCCGGGCCAGCTGCGCGCCGGGGCGCACACCGACTACGACACGCTGACCCTGCTCAAGGTCGAGGACGCGCCGGGCGGCCTGCAGGTCGAGGTGGAGCCGGGCCGGTGGGTCGACGTGCCCTACCGGCACGACTCGTACGTGGTCAACATCGGCGACCTGATGGCGCGCTGGACCAACGACCGCTGGACCTCGACCATGCACCGGGTCGTCAATCCCCCGCCGGGCAGCGGACCGGCGGCCAGGCGGCAGTCGATCGTCTTCTTCCACAAGCCCAACGACGACACCCTCGTCGAGCCCATCCCCACCTGCCTCGGCGACGACGGACCCCGCTACGCGCCCGTGCTCGCCGGCGAGTACATGATCGAGAAGGGCCGCAAGCAGGACGAGAGCCACGGCCGGGACCGCACGTGAGCACGGTGCCCACGACCGAGCCGGCTCCCCTGTTCGATCTCGCCGCGTACGACGCCGCGTCCGCCGAGGGCCGGCTGGCCCTCGAGCGGCACCTCGACCACCACCTGCAGCACAGCGGCTTCCTCACGGTGGCCGGCCACGGGATCCCCCGCGAGCTGATCCGGGCCACCCGGCAGACGGCGCTGTCCTTCTTCGCCCTCGAGGCGGACCGGAAGGGCGGCTTCCAGCCGCTGGTCGCGGGCGCTCCCGGCTACTACCCGTTCGCCGCGGGGTCGCTGGCCCGGACCCTCGGCGGTGACGCCGTGCCCGACCTCAAGGAGTCCTTCACCATCGGGCCGGTGCTCCCCGGAGCGGCTCGCGCAGCCGATGACCCGTCGCTCGCCCGCTGGTTTCCCGAGCCGCGCTGGCCGGAGCTCACCGACTTCGAGCAGGTGTGGACGGCGTACTACGCCGCGATGGACGCGCTGGCCCGCCGGCTGCTCGGCCTTTTCGCGAACGCGCTCGATCTTCCGGCGGACTGGTTCGACGCCGGCTGCCGCAACCCCACGAGCACCCTCTCCGCCGTGCACTACCCCGGCACCGGCGGCGCCGCACCGCAGGCCCTGCGGGCCGGCGCCCACTCGGATTACGGCACGCTGACGATCCTGCACAAGCAGCCGGGCGCGGACGACCTCGAGGTGCGGCTCCCCGACGGCCGCTGGTCGCGGCAGCGTCCGGGCGAGGACGTCTTCGTCGTCAACACCGGCGATCTGCTGGCGCAGTGGACCAACGACCGCTGGGTGTCGACCGTGCACCGCGTCGTCGTGCCCGACTCCGGCTCGCAGCCCAGCCTGTCGCTCGGTTTCTTCCACCAGCCCGATGCCGACTGCCTGGTCGAGGCGCTGCCCAGCTGCGTGTCGCTCGACCGGCCCATTCGCTACGCACCGGTGCGCGCCGGCGACCACCTCGCCGCCAAATGGTCACGCCAACACGCGACGGCCGGCGCCGAATGACACAGGTGCGGGTGCGACCCGGATCAGACCGGCTTGGGGCGGTCGACCAGGCTGGATTCGGCCGTGTGCATGTGCTCCTCGAGCACCGCACTGATCTGCGCCGGGTCCTTGGAGCGGATCGCGGTGAGCACCGCCTGGTGCTCCTCCGCGAGGTCGGTGCGCTGCGGGCGCGCCGAGCGCAGCACGGTCAGGCACAAGCTGGTCTCGACCGTCAGCGTGGCGAACATCCGGATCAGCCGCGGGCTGCCGGTGGCCTCGACGAGCGCGGCGTGGAAGTCGCGGTCGAGCTCGACGGCTTCGCTCCAGCGCTTGCGCTTGCACGCACTGACCAGCTGGTCGACGATCGCCTCCAGCGGGGCGAGCGTCACCGGGTCACGCGTCGCGAGGATGAGGGCGGATTCGCGCTCGAGTGCGAGACGGGCCAGGTAGAGGTCGGCGACGTCGTCGTCCGACAGGCTCATGACGACGACCCCGCGGTTGCGCTCGCCGACCAGCAGGCCCTCCTGCAGCAGCCGCTGCAGCGCCTCGCGCACCGGCCCGCGACTGACGGCGAGCTCCTCCGCGAGGCCCTGCTCGGTCACGGCCTCGCCGGGGCTGAAGCGGCCGCTCGCGATCGCCTGCCGGAGCTGGTCGGCGATGGTCGCGGCGGTCGACCGGCGCTCGATGGGCTGCAACCGGCGCTTGTCCGACGGGGACTGCGCGTCCAGCATCCGCGACACGATCGTGGCTCCTGGTGCTCGTCGACTGTCAACAACCAACTGTTTGGGACATGCAGGCGGATCTTACCGTCCGCGCCGTCCGCGACCTGGGAGGACAGATGAACAGCGAATATCGGCTGGCCGTTGTGGGAGTCGGTGGCATCGGTGCCGCCGCCTGCTACTGGGCGTCGCAGCGGATCGGGGCCGGCGTCATCGGGCTCGAGCAGTTCCCGCTCTTCCACGTGCGTGGCGCGTCCCAGGACCACAGCCGGATCCTGCGCCGGGCCCAGCACCAGGAGCCGTACGCCACCCTCGCGCACGCCGCGTACGACTGCTGGGACCACCTCCAGTCCGACGCCGGGGAGCAGCTCGTCATCCCCACCGGCGGGCTGGTCCTCGAGGCCACCTCCGAGCGGCGGGGGCTGCAGACCGCCGGCCGCGACATCGCCGGCTACTCGGCGATGATGAAGGTGCACGGGGTGCCGCACGAGATCTGGGACGCCGAGCAGGTCGAGGCGCACTACCCGCAGTTCCGCCTGAACGGCGACGAGAAGGCGCTCTTCCAGAACGACACCTCCATCGTCGACGCGGCGAAGGCGAACGCGGCCCATGTACGGCTCGCCCGCGCGAACGGCGCCACGATCCGTGACGAGTGCCCGGTGCTCGCGCTGCGTAGCGTGCCGGACGGCGTCGAGGTCGTCACCTCCGACGAGACGTATCTCGTGGACGCGGTGATCATGGCGAGCGGCGCCTGGACCAATGAGCTGCTGCCGGACACGCAGTGGCCGCTCACGATCACCCAGGAGCAGGTCACCTACTACTCCCCGCCGGATCCGGAGCAGTTCGCGGTCGAGAACTTCCCGATCTTCATGTGGCACGGGCGGCACAACTTCTACGGCTTCCCCATCTACGGCGAGCCCGGCACCAAACTGGGCCAGCACCTCGGCGGCAACGAGACCACCGCCCGCGACCGGACCTTCGTACCGGACGACGACCGCATCAAGCGCCAGCAGCAGTTCCTCGAGGAGCACGTGCCGGGCTTCGTCGGCCCGGAGCTCTACACCAAGACGTGCCTCTACACGCTGCCGCCGGACCAGAACTTCGTCCTCGGACCGCTCCCCGACCAGCCGCGGATCAACGTCGCCGTCGGTGCCGGTCACGCGTTCAAGTTCGCCAGCCTGCTCGGCCGCATCCTCTCCGAGCAGGCCCTGGACGGCGCGACGTCGCACCCGGTCGACGCCTTCCGCACCGACCGGCCGGCGCTGACCGACCCGTCCTTCGTCCGGGCGTTCCATGTCTGAGCAGGAGCACTGATGTCGACGATGACGACCCTCCGCCCGGCCGGCACCGCGGATCCGGCCGTCATCCTCGACGGCTACCGCAAGGGCTGGAGCCTGCCCGGCGCCGCCTACACCGACGACGCCTACTTCCGTGCGGAGATGGCCCGCGTCTTCGGCCACGGCTGGCTCTACCTCGGTCCGGGCGCAGCGCTGACGAACGGCACGTCGCAGACCTGGACGGTGGCCGGGGAGTCCGTCATCGTCACGCGCGACGACGCCGGGCTGCACGCCTTCGCCAACGTCTGCGCCCACCGCGGCAGCCGGCTCCTCGACGCCGACGGGCTGTCGGTGCAGCGCCGCATCGTCTGCCCTTACCACTCGTGGGCGTACGACTCCGACGGCTCGCTCGCCGGCGCACCGCACATGGGCAAGGACTTCCGGCGCGAGGACCACCACCTGGCCCGGATGCCGGTACGCGAGCTCGCCGGTCTGCTGTTCGTCAGCCTGCTGAGCGACCCGGACGAGGCGCAGCAGCGCACGCTCGACGCGGACTTCGCGGCGATGGAGGCCGCGTACGCGCCCCACCTCACCCCGTACGCGCTGGGCGTGACCCAGGTCGCCGCCGAGGAGCACTACCGGGTTGCGGCGAACTGGAAGACCGTCACCGAGAACAACCGGGAGTGCTACCACTGCCGGAGCAACCACCCCGAGTTCTGCCTGACGAACTACGAGTTCGGGATGTCGGGCGATCCGCGTTCGAGCCGCGAGTTCGAGGCCGAGCTGAAGCGGCAGACCGAGAGCTGGGCGCAGGCCGGGCTGCCCACGTACTCGGTCAGCTTCCCGGACGGGTTGCCGTTCCGGGTCGCCCGGCTGCCGCTGAAGCCGGGCTGCGTCACCGAGAGCATGACCGGCGAGCGGCTGGCGCCCCTGCTGGGCAGCGTGCAGGAGGGCAGCGGCAGCGTGCGGATGATCTGCCTGCCGAACATGTGGCTGCATCTGAACTGCGATTACGCCATGCTCACCCGGGTGACCCCGGTCGACGCCGCGACGACCGACGTGCACGTGACGTACCTGGTCCGCAGCGGCGCGGTCGAGGGTGTGGACTACGAGCCGCAGGCCCTCACCGCGGTCTGGGACGCGACGTCGAAGCAGGACTGGGAGCTCAGTGAGCGCAATTACCGCGGACAGTCGTCCCGTGCCTACCGGCCGGGCCCGCTCTCGCCGGTCACGGAGTCGTCGTTGATGGTCTTCCACGACTGGTACCTCGCCCGGATGGGGGTTCCCGCCGTTGCGTGACTTCGTCGGCTACGGCCGGAGCAACCCGATGTCGCGGTGGCCGGACGGGTCGCTGGTCGCGATCAACGTCGTCGTCAACATCGAGGAGGGCGCCGAGGCCGCCTGGCCCGATGGCGAGGGCAACGACAGCTGGGGCGAGTACACGATCGAGATCGACCCGGCGATCCGTGACCTCGGCACCGAGGGCCACTACGAGTTCGGCAGCCGGGTCGGCATCTGGCGGCTGATCCGGCTCATCGAGCGGTTCGACATCGACGTCACCTTCGGCGTTTGCGCGCGTGCACTCGAACGCAACCCCGAGCTGACCGCCTGGTTACGGGACAGCCGCCACGACGTCATGGGACACGGCTACCGCTGGACGGAGGTCTCGCAGCTGGACGAGGCCACCGAACGCGCCGACCTCGAGCACGGCCTCGAGGTACTGCAGTCGCTGCTCGGCAAGCCGGTGCCCGGCTGGTACGTGCGCTCGTTCCCGAGTGTGAACACCCGCCGGCTCGCCGCCGCCCGCCCGGAGCTGACGTACGACAGCGACACCTGCAACGACGAGCTGCCGTACTGGATGCAGGTCGAGGGCCGGCGCTGGATGGTCATCCCGTACTCCAAGGTGCACAACGACACCCGCTACTTCCTGGCCCCGACCTACGCGACACCGCGGCACTTCACGGAGTCGCTGTGTGCGGCGGCCGACTTCATGCTGGACGAGGCGCAGCACGGTGCCGGGGCCCGGATGATGACGGTGGGCCTGCACCCGCGCTGGAGCGGCCAGGCCTCACGTGCCTCCGCCGTACGCGACTTCTTCGAGCACGTGACGACGACGCCGGGCATGAGCTTCGTGCACCGGGCGCAGATCGCTTCCTGGTGGCAGCAGCTCGATGGGTGACCCACCCCTCGTCGTCCTGCACCCGGACCGGCCGCCCGGTGTCGGCGAGGCGGTCATCGCCGCCGCGGAGGCCGGCGAGCTGGAGCTGGTCGACGCGGCGTCGACCGAGCAGACCGCCGCAGGTCTGGCCCAGCCGGGCAGCATCCTGGTCAGCTACCGCTGGGACCCGTCCTTCCTGACCGACGGGCTCGGCTGGATCCAGACCCTGGGCATCGGGGTCGACCAGTTCCCGCTGGACGAGCTGCAGGCCCGTGGCGTCACGCTGTGCAACGCCCGCGGCGTCGCGGCCGGCTGCGTCGCCGAACATGCTCTCGCCTGCCTGCTGTCGCTCACCCGGCGCCTGCCCGAGTCGCTCGCCGATCAGACGGCGCACGACTGGGTCCCGCGCACCGGCTTCCAGCTGTCCGGCAGCACCCTTGGCATCCTCGGCCTCGGCGCCATCGGTCAGCAGATCGCCTCCCGGGCCACCGCCTTCGGGATGACGGTGCTGGGGATGCGCCGGACGCCGGGACCGGTGCCGGGCGTGGACGAGGTCCTGCCCCCGGAGCGGCTCGACGAGCTGTGCCGCCGTTGCGACGTCGTCATCGCCGCTCTGCCCGGCGGCCCCGGCACCCGCGGCCTGCTCGGCGCCGAGCAGCTGCGGCTGCTGGGCCCCGGCTGGCTGGTCAACGTCGGCCGGGGAGGAACCGTCGACGAGGCCGCCCTCACGTCCGCCCTGATGTCGGGTGAGCTGCGCGGCGCTGCGCTCGACGTCGTGGACGGCGAGCCGCTGCCTTCATCGAGCCCGCTCTGGGACGTGCCGGGCCTGCTGCTCACCGGGCACAGCGCCTCGCTGAGCCCGGGCTGGGGCGCGGAGTGGATGGAGCTCTTCCGCGCAAACCTGGCGGCTGCGCGTGGCGAAGGGCCGTGGGCAAGCCGAGTCGGCTGACGCGTCAGCGCACTGCCGCCGACCGCTTCTGACGCAGGCCTCCGCCCGGCGGGTCGGCGTCCTTCTCGGCCAACGGCCGGATGTGGAAGTCGTGATGCAGCGGCCGCTCACCGGTGAGGTAGACGAGCGCCATCAGCTTGTCGAAGACGTGCGCGCGGCCCTCGATGTCGCTGAAGATGCCGCCCCGGTAGCCCTTGGACGCGAGCCCCCGCTGCACCATGACGCAGACCGCCCAGTCCTGCTCGGCCACCCGGGCGGTGAACTCGACGGCGTCGCTGATGTCCATCCCGTTGTCGACGACCGCCGCCGGGAAGAGGAACTCCTGCACCACGTGCGTCCGCCCCGCCCCGTCCGGCCAGTACCAGAACAGGGTCACGCCGTCGGTCTTGAAGCTGACCAGGAAGCCCGGGAAGTGCGTCACGAAGGCGGCCTGGCGCAGCTGCGCCGGTGACAGCCCCGGCAGCAGCGGCCGGCCGTTCGTCGTCCCGTCCGCCGAGAGCGTCGCGGCTCCCGGATCGAGCGTCATGCGGCTGAAGAACAGCGGGCCGGGGCCGACCGACTCGTCAGCCGTCCGGTAAGCGGTCAGGTCGTCGAACTCGGGATGCACGACCGGGCAGTGGTTGCACTCCAGGCTGTTCTCGGCGACCACCTTCCAGTTGGCCTCGACCTCCTCGACGATGCGGGCCCCCAGCTTGAGCGCGCCGACGCCGTACTCCCCGAGCATGACCCCGAGCGGGCCGAGCTCGTCGGCGAGCGGGGCGGCCCGACCCGACAGGTCGACGAAGACCAGGCCGTGGAGCACCTCGGTGCGCACCGGCACCAGGTCGAAGCGGGCCCGGTCGGCACGGTCCAGCACATCGGAGTGGGGAGCCCGCTCGAGCGCTCCGTCGTGGTTGTAGATCCAGGCGTGGTACGGGCACACCATGCGCGGGCGGCTGTGGGAGCCGTCGTCGACCAGTTGGCAGCCGCGGTGCTGACAGACGTTGTGGAACGCCTGCAGCCGACCCGCTGCGTCCCGGCAGACGACGATCCTCGACTCACCGACGAGGCGGGCCAGGTGATCACCCCTGCGGGCGAGATGGGCCGCCGACGCGACGCACACCCAGCCGGCTGCCCAGAGGTGCTGCGCCTCGTAGAGCGCCACGGACTCGTCCAGGTAGGCGCTCGTGGGCAGATGCGCCCCGCCGCCCTCGGGTACCAGGACGGGCGCCAGATCGGATTCCGCGTAAATGCCCATAGGCCGCTCCCACCGTCGGATTCGCTAATGGAAAGCTAGCGACCGGATGCCACCTCTGGCAGTGCTCCACACGATCTTCATCGAGCTGACCCTGGCCCGAAACACGCCGGCAAGCAGGGCATCTGTCTCGGGTCAGCCGCCTGCACCGGCAGCGGGGCGGCTGACGCGATAGATGACGTGGTCGCGGGAGTCGGCGGGATTGTCCGGCTCCAATTCACCGTGCGCGATACGCGCGAAACCCGCTCCCGCGAGTGCTCGCCACGACGCCACGTTGTGCGCGTGCACGGGCACGACGACGTCGTTCACCTCCGGGCAGTCGGCCCAGAGCTTCGCCACGAACTGCCGGATCAGCTCCGTGCCGTACCCCCTGCCGCGCGCCCACGGCTCACCGATCAGGTAGTCGATGCTCATGGCCGCCTCCGGCACGCCGCACAGCAGCTCGAGCTCCGCGACGTACTCGGGGTAGGCACCGATGGGATAGCGCTGGATGAGACCGAGCCGGCGCTGGCCCAGCGATGCCAGGAAGAACTCGGCGACGTCGCTGCCGTCGACGCTCGGGCCGAAGTCGCGGAGGACGGCAGCGGGCGACGGATCGTGGTGCCACCACCGCGCCACCAGAGGCTCGGCCAGCCAGCGTGACAGCAGGGGGAAGTCGGACGTTCGGAGCGGGTCGAAGCCGAGGGGCGTCGTCACGCCCCGAGTGTCAGCGGTGACCGGCGCCGGCGTCGACCGGGATCTGCGCGCCGGTGACGTACTTGGCGTCGTCGCTGGCGAGCCACGCCACCGTCGCCGCGATGTCCTCCGGCTCGACGACGGCAACGGGCAGCGTGTTCATGAAGAGCGGGCCGACGGTGCTCGCCCGCTCGGCGACGAGCTGCATGAGCCCGTCCGAGCTGGTGCCCATCGTCGTGTTGACCCCGCACGGGTGGATGGTGTTGGCCCGGATGTTCACGTCGCCGTACTCGTGGGCGATCGACTTGGCGATGCCGATGATGCCGAACTTCGCCGCCGTGTAGGACAGCGTGAACGGCGTCCCCTTCAGCGCCGCGAACGAGCTGGTCAGGATGTACGAGCCGCCGGTGCCCTGCTTCAGCAGGTGAGGCAGGGTGGCCTGGACGGTGTTGAAGACGCCGGTCAGGTTGACGTCGATGACGTCCTGCCACTGGGCCTGCGTGAGCTCGTGCGTCTTCGCCCAGTTCAGGATGGCGGCGTTCGCCACCACGATGTCGACGTGACCGAGCTCCTGCACTCCGCGGTCGACGAGGGCCTTCATCGCCTCGACGTCACGTACGTCGACCTCGCCCCAGACGGCACGGCGGCCGAGCGCCTCCACCGACTTGACGGTCAACGCCAGGTCCTCGGGCGCGGAGGGGCCGATGAGGTTGCCGGGCACGGGCGCGCAGGCGTCGGCCAGGATGCAGTCGGCACCCTCGGACGCCAGCCGGATGGCGTGCGCGCGGCCCTGACCGCGGGCGGCTCCGGTGATGAAGGCGACTTTGCCTGTCAGGCGGTCCATGGCGGCACTCCTCGTTCGTGGCGGCTGGTGGTGGCCCAGCTCCTTCGGTGGAGGAAGTAAACAAGTCGTCTTAGAACGTGTCAACGCCGGGTGGCGCTGCCTCCGGAGCTCGCCGCGGTCAGGCGCCGCGGAGCGAGGACCGCACGCCCGCCACCCGCCTGCTTCGCCTCGTACATGGCCGAATCGGCGGCGCTCACGAGCTCACCGGCGTCGGCGCCGTGCCAGGGGAAGAGCGCGACGCCGATGCTGACGCCGACCTCCACGGGCGCGTCGGCCAGGTCGAGAGGACTCCGGAAGCTGTCGAGGACCGCGTCGGCAGCCCGCTGGGCGACGGCGCTCGCGTGTCCGGCGGGCACCTCGGCCAGGACGGCGACGAACTCGTCGCCGCCGAAGCGGCCCAGCAGGTCCCCCTTGCGCAGGGCCAATTGCAGCCGGAGCGCCGCGGCATTCAGCACGAGGTCACCGGCCGCGTGACCCAGGCGGTCGTTGATGCCCTTGAAGCCGTCGAGGTCGATGAACATGACGGTCAGGAGTTCGCCGCCGGTCGTCGCCCGGGCGATCGCGTCATCGAGCTCGTTCAGGAGGAGGGCGCGGTTCGGCAGACCGGTGAGCTCGTCGTGGAACGCCAGATGCGCCAGTCGGTGTTCGGCCTCGACCCGCTCGGTGACGTCGTTCTGGAAGCCGAAGTAGTGCGTCAGCTGTCCGCCGGGGCTCCTGACCGGTGACAGCCGCAGCTCGTTCCACCAGGTCGAACCGTCCTTGCGGTAGTTGCGCAGGACGGCGACGTGGTCACGGCCGGCGGCCAGCGCCTCCTGGATGCCTCGCACGGTGTCCGGGTCGGTCGCCGGCCCCTGCAGGAACCGGCAGTTGCGTCCCACGACCTCCGCGGCGCTGTATCCCGACGCACTCTCGAAGGCGGCGTTGACGTAGATGAGGGGGTTGTCCGCCGCGGTCATGTCGGCGATGGTCACTCCGCCTGCGCAGACCGTCACCGAGCGGGTCAGAAGGGCCTCGATGACGGCTGCGTTCCCCTCGGCCCCGGTGGTGACCGTCCGGGCGGAGGCGTCCGGCTCCGTCCGAGCCGGGATGGCGACCGCGCCGTCGTTGCCGTCGTGCCCGAGCGCGGACGTCGCCCCGGTCGCGGCTCTCCCGGCGCGCGGGACGCCTGACGGGGTGGACCGCTGGTGGCGCTCCTCCGGCCGGCCGAAGTACCAGCCCTGGGCCAGGTCGACCCCGAGCTCGCGGGCGGCCTCGGCCTGCTCGGCGGTCTCCACGCACTCGGCGAGGACCCGCCCTCCATAGGAGTGGGCGATGTCGCAGACGGCGGAGACGACCGCGCCGCTGGCGGCCCCGGGCAGCTGCTGGACGATCTCCTTGTCCAGCTTGACGACGTCGGGCTGCAGCCGGACCAGCATGTTCAGCGACGAGTAACCCGCCCCGAGGTCGTCGAGGGCCACCCGGCAGCCCCGTTCGCGGTAGTAGGTGAAGACGTCAGCGAGATGCTCCACGTCGGTGATCCGCTCGCTCTCCGTCACCTCGAAGACGAGCTGGTCCAGGCGCAGCCCGGCGGCCAGCGCCGCCTGCTCCGTCGTCCGCAGACACACCTCGGGCCGGTAGATCGTGGTGGGCAGGAAGTTGACGAACAGCTGGGCCTCGCCCAGCCAGCCGGCGGCGCCCCGCAGCGCGGTCGTCCGGCCGACGCGGTCCAGGACGTGCAGCCAGCCGGCGTCCGCCGCGGCCGCGAACATCTCGTCCGGCATGACCGGGCCCGCCGGGCCGTCCGCCCGGAGCAGCGCCTCGTAGCCGACCACGGAAGACCGGGCACCGGTGGCGCCGAAGGCGACGATCGGTTGGTAGACCGACCGGAAGGCGTTCAACTCGTCGGCGAAGAGCGGGAGCAGGTCGGCGTGCCGGACCCGCGCGGCGATCTCGTTGAGGGTGGGCGCCGACAGGGCCGCGGCCAGCAGGTCGTTTCCCTGCTCCTCGTTCGCGACGAAGGCCCTGACCTCTGCCGCCTCGACGGAGGTCAGCTGCGATCGTGCCGCCACGAAGACGCCTTCGACGTCGTCGGTGCGCGCCTCGAGCAGCCCGGGCATCAACTCGGTCACCGTTGCGCCCGTCCCACGCAGCGCGGCGCGGAGTCCTCGCAGGCTGTGACTCACCCCGGTGGCGAGCAGCACCCGGCTGCCGCTCCCGGGCTCGCGGGCGAACAGGCACGAGCAACCGACACAGCTGGACACGGAGTTCCTTTCGTCCGGCCGACAGGCGGTTTTGTCAGCACTTGTCCTGTCGGTGCATAAGCGGACGGCCTTGAGTCGCGCGGGCCCCGCCGGCGGGCCGCTGCTAGCGTGCGCCCGTGGAACCGGAGCCCGAGGACAAGGACTGGACCTGGGTGCTCGAGCGCCCCTGCGACGAATGCGGCCTGGATGTCGGGCGGATCGATCCCGCGTCGGTGCCGTCCCTCGTCCGTACCGACGCCGCGGCGTGGATCGCGCTGCTCGACGGCGACCCGCAGTGGCTGCGCGCGCGACCGCAGCCGCAGGTCTGGTCCCCGCTCGAGTACGCCTGCCACGTGCGTGACAGCCTGCGGCTCTTCGACGTCCGGCTGAAGCTGATGTTGGCGCAGGACGACCCGCTCTTCGCCAACTGGGACCAGGACGCCACTGCTGTCGAGCAGCACTACGGCGACTCCGAGCCCGCGACGGTGAGCCGCGAGATCCGCGCGGCCGCCGACGTCATCGCGGCCTCCTTCGAAGGCGTGACGGGGCCCGAGTGGTCGCGTACGGGCCGGCGCAGCGACGGTGCGTCGTTCACCGTCGAGTCGTTCGCCCGCTACTTCATCCACGACCCGATGCATCACCTGTGGGACGTCACCGGATCGGCGACAGGGCGGTAGCACGGCGGCGTTCGGGTGCCGTGCGACAGTGCTGCCATGACGAGCGATCCGTCGGCGCAGCCACTGCTCCCGAGGACCGTGCCGGAGCTGCGCGACGTCCTGATCGCCGTCGTCGCCTGCAACGCGGTCGGCGGGCTCGGTGCGGCGACGGGTGCCGCTTCGATCCGGGAGTGGCTGCCGACGCTCGACAAGCCCGACTACCAGCCGCCGGGTCGGCTCTTCGGGCCGGTCTGGACGCTGCTGTACACGACGATGGGCCTCTCGATCGGTGCGGTCCGGCGTCTTCCTGACTCCACCGGACGCACCCGGGCGCAGCGCCTGTTCGCCGTGCAGCTGGCGGTCAACGCGCTGTGGTCCGTGCTGTTCTTCACCCGGCGCAACCCGCGGGCCGCCCTGGTGGACGCCGTCCTCATCGCGGTCGCGGTCGCGGCGACGATCCGGGCCATCTGGTCGGTGCATCGGCCCGCCGCCGTGCTGCTCCTGCCGTACCTGGCCTGGAGCACCTTTGCGCTCGTGCTGAATGCCGACCTCGTCCGCCGCAATCCCGGTCGCTGAGACCCGCCTGCACCGTGATGACGGATGATCCGACGAGACCCGACCTCGAGCTCGTACTCAGTGGCGCTGAGCTGCAGCGGTGGTACTGGACCAAGCGGGAGCTCGAGGCCAAGGCCCGGGACCTCGGGGTGAGCCGGGCCGGCTCCAAACTGGCGCTGCTGGCGCGGCTCTGCTCCGCGCTCGATGGCGAACCGCCGCCTGCCGAGGCCCCGCGGCGGGCCCCGGCCGCGCAGGTCACGGGGCCGCTGACGCCTGACACCGTCATCCCGGAAGGCCAGCGGTGCACCCAGCACCTCCGGCGCTTCTTCGAGGAGGCGATCGGTCCTCAATTCCACTTCGACGGGCACATGCGGCGGTTCGTCCACGACTCGGCTGGTCGGACCCTGGCTGATGCCGTCGACCATTGGCACCGGACGCGGGCCGGCGGTCGTGCACCCATCGATCCGCAGTTCGAGTTCAACCGCTTCACCCGCGGCTGGTCCGACGCCCACCCCGGAGGCGCCCGGTCCGAGCTGCTCGCCGCGTGGGAGCTGCACCGGTCGCGGCCCCGATCCTCATAACCCCGGTGGCCCTCATAAACCCGCGGCACCGTCCGCACCGGCGACTCCGAGCTGCGCATCGAGCCATCCGAACAGGCGCGCGTGGAAGAGCAGCCGCGCGCCTGCCTCGCAATGGTTGTCGGCCCCTTCCGCGGCGGTGAAGCGCACCAGCTCGTGCGGGACCGTCAGGGCATCGGCGAGCTGAGGTGCCGAAGCACTGATGTCGTCACCCTCGGCGTACGAGATCCACACCGGACACCGGATGTCGGCCGCGTACGTCGCGAGTGAGTAGTGCTGCAGCTCGTCGAGGTAGGCGAGCGGCGTCGGCCGGCCGTGCACCAGCATCCCGCGGCGTAGCGCCCATCCCGTGACCGGCCGCTTCGCCACCCGGCTCAGCACGGCTCCGAGCACCTTGCGCCCGGCTGCGTTGCCCGAGCGGTAGCCGGACGCCAGCGGCGGCGGCACCTGGGCCAGGAAGCTGCTCTGCAGGTCGAACGAGCCGCAGTCGGCCGCGACGGCCGCCAGCCGGTGCTCGCGGGCGGCCGCGCGGGGTGCCAGGAAGCCTCCGAGGCTCCAGCCGACGAGCGCGATCCGCGCCGGATCGACGTCCGGCCGCTCGACGATCCGATCGACGACCGGTCCGATCACGTTCTCCCAGTCCGGACGCAGGCTGACGCCCGCAGTGAGCATCGCACCCTGGCCGGGACCGTCGAAGGCGACCACGTGGTAGCCGCGCTGCAGGGCGGCCGCGCCGTTGGCGAAGTACAGCTCCTCAGCCGTCCCGTCGTAGCCACCGACGAGGATCAGCGTCGGGCGGCGAGCCGACTGTCCCGGGTCGGAAGCCGGGAAGAAGTACCCGGTCACCGTCGAGGATCCGATCGTCACGTCGAGCAGCTCCGGTGGCCTGCGCAACAGCGCGGCCCCCCGCCGGAAGACGGTGCGCTGCTGGTCGAAGCAGCCCTTCAGCCGGTGCAGGTCGTCCGGAGCGATGTGCATCACCCCGGCGGTCCGGTAGTACGCGCTCGCCCGCAGATAGGCACGGCAGGCGGTCTCTGTCGCTCCCGCGGCCTCGGCGTCGCGGCCCGTGCGTTCCACCGCCTCGGCCAGCGACCACCAGGCCCGGTACCAGCTGTCGAGGTCGGTCCCCTTGGTCGCTGCGGCGGCCGCCAGGCACTCGCCGATGTCGGCCCCGCCGTACGGCGCGGCGCCGGCGGTCCGCAGCAGCTGGGCGTCGAGCAGTTCGTTGCTCAGGGTGAGTCGCACGCCCGAATTCTGGCACCCGGCGGCACGATGACGATCAAGCACCCATCACACGCCGAGGTGAAACCGTTGGACCGGCCCGCTCCGGAGGACCACCCGCCGTCCTGGCTGTCGATGACGCCGGTCGCCCACCGGGGCCTGCACACCGACGGCGTCCCCGAGAACAGCCTCGCCGCCTTCGACGCAGCAGCCCATGCCGGCTGCGCCATGGAGCTGGACGTCCATGTCTCGCGTGACAACCGCCTGGTGGTGACGCACGATGCCGACACCACGCGCCTGACCGGCGTCACCCGGCAGGTCGCCGACGCGACGGTCGCCGAGCTGCAGCAGCTACGGCTCGCCGGCACGTCCGAGCGCATCCCGACCCTGGAGCAGGTCTTCGAGGTCGTGGCCGGCAGGACGCCCGTCCTCATCGAACTGAAGCCGGGCACCTCCCCAAAGCTGATCGGGCCGCTGATCGTGGCGGCGCTGGACGCGTACGAGGGGCCGGTGGCGGTGATGTCCTTCGACCCGCGCCTCGTGCGTTGGCTCGCGGTCAATGCGCCCAGGATCCGGCGCGGACAGCTGGGAGGCGCAGCCACCGGCACCGGGGTCAACGCGATAGCGATGCTGCTGCTGCGCCTGATGCCGTTGAACGGCCTGGCCCGTCCGCACTTCATCGCCTACGACGTACGCGCGGCCGCCGATCCGACACTCGCCCTCTGGCGCCGCACCCTCGGCGTTCCGGTGTTGCTGTGGACCGTCCGCACCCGCGCCGAGTTGGAGGCCGCCCGGCGTCTCCGGACGAACGTCATCTTCGAAGGGCCGGAGGCCACCGGGCTGCTGACCTGAGCGACGCCTGACCCGACCGGAGCAGTGAACGGTTCATCCGGTGACTGTGACGGATGAAGCCCCGGGTGGCACTCAAGGGAACCCATCGGACATTCGATGCATATGGCATCGCTGGACCCCTGTAACCCAGGGTTCTGATCACCGTCGCGCAATAGCTGGTCGTCCATGGGCGTCCGGCGGGCCCGTTCCCGTAGACGACGTATGCATCGACTCGCTCATCGGCCGTCAGGAGGGGGCACGTGCGCATCAGCCGGCCGCTCGCCGCCCTTGCCATCGGGCTGTTCGGCTGGCTGCTGATCGCGGTGCTGGTGCCGCAGGGGTCCGATGCGCAACTGCTGGCTGTGGCACGCGCCGTCATCGGCAGCACCATCGCCATCACGGCGGTCGTCGTGCTGCTGCTGCGGGTGCGGGCGACGACCACCGAGCGCGAGATGTGGCGACCCTGCGCCATGGCCGGAACGGCGCTTGCCTTTGCCGTCGTCGGTCAGTCTGTCTACGCCTTGGTGGGCCGGTCGGCAGAGCCCCCGCACGTGGGCTGGGCGGCGGCCTTCGCGGCGCCGCCGGTGCTGCTCGCCGGCGCGGCCATCTACCGCGGTCTCGTGAGCTGGAACCGCTTCCGCACCTCGGTCTCCAACCCGGCCGACTGGCTGAACGGCCTTAGCGGCGTCTTCGCCATGGTGGCGATCGCCAACCTCGTCACCCAGGCCGGCGGCTTTTCCTTCACCCACTGGGACAGCACCGCCCAGCAGGCCTGGCTGCTCTCGACAGCTGCGTTCGCGACAGCGCTGGGCACGCTGCCGACGGTCACCTCGCTCGCCGTCCTCGCCCGCGACCCCCGGGTGTGGCTGCTCGGCCTCGGCCTGGTGGCCGCCGTGTCGGGTCAGGTCGCCAGCCTCTTCCACGGTCTGCCGCCCTTTCGCATCGGCTCCTGGGCGGAGACGGGATGGCTCGTACTGCTGTGCACCCTGGCGTGGGCCGCGACGCTGCCCCGGGCCGGCACCCGCACCCAGCCGTCCACCACCCTGGCCACCATGATCGGCACGATGGTCGTCCTGGGTTGCAGCATCGCCGTGCTCGCCCTGATGGCCGAGTCGGACATCGACAACCGTGTGGCGTCGTCGTTCGCACTGGCCGCCTGCATCGGGGCCGGCGCGCAGGGCGGACGCATCATCCGGGAGCTCGAAGGGTTGGCGCAGTCCCGACGTGAGGCGCGCACCGACGACCTGACCGGGACCGCGAACCGCCGGGAGCTACTCGACCAGCTGAAGACCTTGGTGGGACAGCGCGTACCGGTCGCCGTTCTGATGATCGACCTGGACCGGTTCAAGGAGATCAACGACCAGTACGGCCACAGCGTCGGCGATCAGCTGCTGCAACGGATGGCGCATCGGATCCTGCGCCACATCCCGGCGGACGCCGTCATGGCCCGCCTCGGGGGTGACGAGTTCGCCGTCCTGCTCTCCGGACGGTCGTCGCAGACCGCCGACCAGGTCGGGCAGCGGCTGCTGCGCGCGATCTCGGAGCTGGCCCGGATCGACGACAAGCCGATGAAGGTCGGCGTCAGCATCGGGGTCAGCATCCTCGCCGACCCCGGCGCGCAAGCCGGCTGCCCCGACAGCGAGGTCGCCATGAACGAGACGGAGCTGCTGCGTCGCGCCGACGTCGCCATGTACGCCGCCAAGCGCGCCGGCGGCGGCCTGCGCACATATTCCAAAGCGCTCGACAGCCAGTTACGGCAACGCGCGGAGTCGGCGAGCCAGCTCCGCGCACTGCTGACGACGGACGCGCCCGCCACCGACCTCGGCCGGATCGTCACCGTCTTCCAGCCGCAGATCTCCGCGGTCACGGGACGCACTGTCGGCCTGGAGGCGCTGGTGCGTTGGGACCATCCGTCACAGGGGTGGCTGACCCCGGACAGGTTCCTCGACATCGTCGAGGAGCAGGACCTCATGATGGCGCTCACGTCGACCGTCCTGCGCCAAGCCACTGGCTTCGCCGCCGAGCTGCAGGACCGGGCGCTGCCCAGCCGGATCTCGGTCAACGTGTCGGCCTCCTCGCTGGCCGACCCCGATCTCGAGACCGTCATCCTTGCTGCGCTACGGGAAAGCGGTCTGCAGGCGCAGGCGCTCACGGTCGAGATCACGGAGACGGCGTTCATGTCCGATCCGGAGAAGGGTCTCGTCGCCGTCTCCCGGCTGGCCAGCCACGGCATGGGCATCAGCATCGACGACTACGGCACCGGCTACTCGTCGCTGGCGTACCTCGATGCGCTGGCGGCGAGCGAGCTGAAGCTCGACCGCAGCCTGGTGAGCCGCGTCATCGGCTCCCCCCGCACCGCCGGGATCGTCGCGAGCACCATCGAGCTGGCGCACAAGCTCGGTCTCGGCGTCGTCGCCGAAGGGGTGGAGGACCAGGCCACGCACGACGCCCTGCGCGCCATCGGATGCGACGAGATGCAGGGGTTCCTGTACGCGAGCCCGCTGAGCCGTGAGCAATGTCTGGTCCGGCTGACTCCGGTCACCGGCAGCGCCCCGGTACGCGTGCCACCCCCGCGCACGGCGTCCGGCCCGCCGAGCGCAATCGAGGCGGGGACGCCACCCTGGACGCATGAGTCCTGAGGGCGCCCGAACCCTGCTGGCTGTCGCGACGACGGGCACCGGCCTCGCCCTGCTGGCCCGGCCGACGGCGCTCGGCGGAGGGTCGTCCGCGGCCACACCCCCGTCCGCCGTGGTGCGCCTGCTCGGCAGCCGTTACGCCGCTCAGGGCCTCGTCCAGCTGGCGAACCGGGGTGATCGCGTACTGACGGCGTCGGTCGCGATCGACGCCACCCACCTGCTCACCATGGTGGTGGCCGCGCAGCACTACCCGCGCTTCCGGCGGGCGGCCACCCTCAGCGGCGCCGTCGCCGCCGTGGCGGCTCTGGCCGGGACCACGCTTCTGCGGCGCTGATCAGAGCGCGGTCGTGAAGCCGTACGAGCCCACCGCGATGGCGCGCTCGTCGGCGCCCTCGTCGATCAGGGTCAGGCGAGCACCGACGGCTCCGTCCCGGCCGGCGAACGCTTCACCCTCCGCACGGAAGGGTCCGTTCTTGCCCCGGGCCATGAACATCACGTGGGAGGAGACGCCGCGCAGCTGATCGGTGCCGGCCGCCTCGGCGGCCAGCTCGCGCGCTGCCGTCTCGAGCACGACGAACTGCGGCCCGATGTGCAGCGCGGCATCCGGCGACGCCAGCTCGGGCAGCAGCTCGGGAAGCTCCCACAGGCCGCTGTCACGACGCTTGGCGCCGAACACCTCCCACAGCGGCGGCAGTGACGGCGAGTCCTCGACGTCGATGATCGACGTGTCCATCTTCTCGAGCCCCTCGGGCGGCATGCCGATGGCCACGCCCTGTCCCTCGGTCAGCGCGAGCACGCGACTCGGCTGATCCGCGTCGACGATCAACGAGCGGCTGTAGCTCATCTGCCGGCCGCGCCGCAGGGTGTCGGACACGATCTCGATGCGCCGCACGTCATGGCCGGGGTCGAGCATCTGGATCGAATGGATGACGGGATTGGGGACGGCGTCGAGGTCGGACATCCCACCGCCCTCCGGCGACGAGATCCCGATCACCGAGAAGAACAGCCCGCCGGTGGCGTCGCGCATGTCGTGCTGCCGCACCCGGACGGTGTTGTCGAAGTTTCCGACATCCATCGAGGCGAAGCTGCGCCCGATGTAGCGGTAGCTCAGCAGGCCGCCCCATCGGGCGCGCAGCTCAGCTGCGTACGCCTCTGAGTCCGAGCTCAGCTCCCGGATGTCCCGCAGCGCCATGGCGTCCCTTCCGACGGTCGAACCCGACGCAGCGTACCGAGCGCCGATCCGGGCTCGACCGGCGGCGCAACCGGTCACGTGAAGGATCAGCGCTCGCGCTTGAGCCTGACGTGGTCGAGGACCTGCTGCGGCGTGAGCTCCCGGGTCGCGAGCGCCTGGGCGATCTCGCTGAGGCGCTCGTTCCGGTCGCGGCTGTACCGCTTCAGCCGAAGTACCTCGCGATCGCCGAGGCGCAGGCCGCGGGCCTCATCGTCGACGACGTCGAACCGGCCGACGTGTACGCGCTGGTGATCTCCCTCGCCGATACGTGGGCGCCGATCAGCGCCACCTACGCCGCATCCGCCGAGGACGACGCGGCCGGCCACGAGCAGCGCCGCGCGACCCTGCGTGCGGCAGTCGGACGGGCCCTGGTGCCCCCCGCCCCGACCGGCTAGCCGCGCCCTCGCCGGCTCAGATGGTGTACGGCCGGGCGCGGTCGCGCAGTCGCGGGTGGAGCTTGTCGACGAGCGCGCTGGGAAAAGTGACCGTGCCCGCGTGGCCCGACGCGACGTAGCGCTGGCCGGGGTCCTGGCTGAGCCGGTCGAGCCACCACGTCGCACAGAAGGGCTGGCCGCCGCCCTGCCAGCTCGACGCCCGGATGCGCGGGATCGCCGTCGGGTCCCAGCCGGTCGAGTACGGCGACGGAGCCGGGTCCGCCCCGACGAGGACGACGGCCTCGTGCCGGTAGCGCCCGTCACCCGATCCCCCGGTGACCGGCACCGTCCGATCGGCCGGCCAGACGCCGTACGGCAGCGAGAAGGACACCGGCCGCAGGCCCTGCACCGATGACCGCACCAGGTCCTGCAGGGCCACGATGTCGCGCTGGGCGTCGACGGACGAGACCTCGCTGAGGTTGATGTGGCTGAGGGTGTGGTTGCCGAGTTCGAAGCCGTCGCGCACGAGTGACCGGAGAGCGAGTGACGTCTGCGGGTCCGCGAACGGGTGGGCGTTGAGGAACATCGTCCCTGTAGCCCGGAAAGCCGGATACTTCCGCGAGAAGGCCTGCAGGACGCCGACCCCGGAATGCGCATCGATGCCGCCCTTGGGGAAGCGGTGGAATTGACCCGGGCTCGAGTCGTCGAAGGTCAGCACCACCGGGGTGCGGCCACGCGGCACCAGCAGCCGGCCGCGGGCGAGGTCCATCAGCCGCACCGGTCGGTAACCCTCGGTGTGAAGGCGTACGAGGAGGTCCCAGAGCGCGTCGGGCGTGATGTCGAATTCGCCGAGCACCGGGTCGCTCACCCGGTGGAACATCAGCACCGGAATGCTTCCCAGCTCGTTGGGGAGCATCGGGCCGACGTCCACCTGCCGCAGGACGCGTGGTGAGGCGGTCGGCCGCGGCGATGCGGTCGGGAGCGCGGTCGGCGCCGGACTGCTGCTGCGGGACACCTCCGGTGCGGTCGCCACCTTGCCGCTGCAGCCCGCCACCATCGCGGCCATCACCGAGCCGAGCACCAGCCTCCGGGACGGTTCCTGCATCGATTTCCCCCCGAATGCGGCGCATTCCGCCGGCCCGGCGGATATCTCAACGGACCGTAGCCAGCCCGCCGCGCTCATTCCGCAAATGCGCGATCAACACGCGGAGGGTCAGCCGATCCCGCGGGCCAGGGCATCTCTCACCATCGCCTCGACCTCGAGCGCACGCACCTCGGCGCGTTCGATGGCACGCGCCGGGACCTCCCAGAAGGTCCCCCGCATGTCGGTCAGCTCCCAGTACGGGCCGCCGTTGATGACCGCGCTGCTGACGCCGGCACGCACGAAGAAGCCCTGCCTCCTGCGGTCGTCGACGCTCCCCGACGGCAGGACCACCAGATCACCGAATTGCGGAGCCATGGCGCACACCGTATGAGGCGTCCGGCATGAGATATCCGCGGTGCTCCTGGCTGCACCTCAGGGGCCGATACGCCTGCCAGGGTCCCCCGGCAGGGGCGATCGGAGCGCCAGGGGTTGGTGCGGACCAACCGACGGGAGCGACAGTGGCCGGATCGACGACGGACGTGGCACCAGGCACGGACCCGGCCGAGCTCGGCGGCTACCAGCAGGAGCTCAAGCGCAGCCTCGGCTCGTTCCAGGTCTTCGCCATCTCCTTCGCCTTCATCTCGGTGGCCGTCGGCATCTTCTCGACCTATGGTCAGGTCCTGCAGACCGGGGGGCCGGTCGGCATCTGGCTGTGGGTCGCCGTCGCGGTCGGGCAGGTCCTGGTCGCACTCGTCTACGCTCAGTTCGCCGCCCGCATCCCGCTCAGCGGCTCCGCCTATCAATGGGCGTCACGGCTGGCGAGCCCCAGGATCGGGTGGGGGTTCGGCTGGCTGACCGTGTGCTACCTGGCCATCGCCGTGGTCGCCATCGACAACGCGCTTGCGAGCCAGGCCTTCATGCCGCTGTTCGGCATCCGGGCGGACGAGGACACCGCGCGCGTCATCACGCTGGTCGTCCTGTTCGTCCAGGCCGTCATCGTCATCGCCTCCACCCGCCTCGTCGCCGTCATCAACGCGACCGCCGTCGGGTTGGAGCTGGCGGTCGTCCTGCTGCTGGCCGTCGCCCTGACCATCGCCGTGCTCGTCACGGGCAGCGGCGACGCCGCAAACCTCGTCTCGCGCGGTGTTACGGCCGACGCACCCGACTACCTCGCCGTCGGCGGCGGGTTGATGGCGGCGATGGTCATGGGTCTCGCCACCCTGGTCGGGTTCGAGTCCGCGGCGAACCTGTCGGAGGAGGCCAAGGAGCCGCTCCGCAGCGTCCCCCGGGCGATCGTCGCCTCGGTCGCGGCCGCCGGCGTACTCGGGCTGGTCTTCCTCGTCGCGCTCACCGCGGCCATCAAGGACATCCCGCGCGTCACCGCCAGCGACTCCCCCGTCGCCCAGATCATCCGCGACCAGCTCGGCACCACCACCGAGAAGGCGTTTCTGATCGGGATCACCGTGGCGTTCTTCGGTGCCGGGATGGTGGTGATGACCGCCTGCTCACGCATGGTCTTCGCCATGTCGCGCGACTCCCGCTTCCCCGCACATCAGCTGATGCGCAAGGTCAGCCCGCGTACGCAGACGCCGATCCCGGCCACGATCCTCATCCTCGTGGTGGGTGTCGTCCTGATGGTCGCCCTGCCGGGTGCCGCGCTGCTGAAGCTCATCGTCGCCTCGAGCGTCCTGCCGGCCCTCATCTACGCCTGCACCATCGTCCTGTATCTGCGGGTACGCGGACGGTTCGAGCACCGCAAGGGCGCCTTCGACCTCGGCCGCTTCGAGCTGCCGGTCGCGATCTGCGCGCTGGTGTGGGTCGCGTTCTCGCTGTTCGTCCTGGTCGCGCCGAGCGAGGCCCTCGTGCCCGACCTGGTCGTCGTCGGCCTGCTCGTCGCGGGCGGCGTGTTCTTCGTCGGCCTGCTCGTGTTCGACCGTCAGGCGCTCGAGTCACCGCCCGGGTCGCCGGCGGCCGCGGTGCCGGCACAGGGCACGCCGGCCGAGCTGTCGAAGCTCTACGACGGTCAACCATCTTGACCTTCCGGCGCCGCCCGGGTCCGCTCAGACGGCAGGTGGACGGTTCACGTCATACGCGTCCCACGGCAGCTGCCAGAAGGCCTCGAGCCCGCGCTCCTGGATGAATTCGCGCTCGCGCGCGTACGTCGGGTACATGCCGGCGACGATGACGGGTCTGTCCTCACCGACGTCGATCCGCGCGGCGTCAGGTTCGAGCGCGACCGGCGCGAAGACGACGAAGCCGTCGAGCTCGCTGCCGGGGGCGATGGGCTCCCCGACGTCGAGCAGGTCTCCGTAACTGAACGGGCAGTCGCCGCGAAAGCTCTGCGCCACCACGGCCATCCCCACCACCCAGGCCGGATCGTCGGACCGCGCGCAGATCGACAGCTCCGGTTTGCCCGCGACCCAGGCCGGGTGCTCGGCGAGTGAGAGGCCGTAGGTGAATCCGAGCAGGAGCCCGTCCTCGGGAAGGTCGCGGTAGCCGATGGCCGTCACGCTCTTCGGCTCGCCGGGTACGGGGTCCAGCGACCAGAATTCCGGTTCGACGCCACCTGCCATGGCGTCCAGCTGGGTCAGGTAACGGTCGGCACGGCTCGGCTGGGGAGCTGTCATGACGACGTCGTGCCCGTTCGCGGGGGCGCACAGTCGCAGCCGGGCGGGACCGTCAGCGCTGACCCAGGGCCATCAGCTGCCTCCCCTGCAGGACGGCGAACCATTGGTACTCGAGGCCGTGCAACGTCTGCTCGTCGGTGATCTCCGGTAGCCGTCCGAACGAGAGCTGCTCGCCCCAGCGGCTGTTCCACTGCACGTAGGACGGATCCAGCCCCGCGGCCGTCAGGGCGTGGATCTGGTCCGTCGCGAGGTCGGCGGCCGTCGACGCCTGCCTCGCCACCACCGCCGGGTCCTTGATCGGCAGGACGTTGGGCGGGACGTCGGTGCCCGGGGTCGGCCGCGACGTGAGGTCGTTGACCAGTTGCGTGGTCTCCACGTACTCGAGCAGCGCGGCCGCCAGGCGCAAGGCCGGCCGGGCGGTCGGTTGGCGCAACGACGCGGCGTCGGGGTCCGCCGCGTCCGCCGGGGCCGTCAGCTGGTGCGAGCCCTGGATGAGTTGCCGCAGGAAGCTGTCCTGGTCCGCCGCGGGTCGCAGGCTCTCGGCGTACACACCGTTCGCCTCGGCCCCGTACGCGATGAGGTCGGCGTAGCCGTCGAGCAGGCGCGCCGTCTGCCCGGCGTCCGCGACGGGGCGCCGGCCGATGTAGCGCAGCGCCTCGGCTGTGGCCGCCATGTTGTTCGCCGCCTCGAAGCGTGCGGTCTCGATGAAGCGGACGATGCGGTCGAGATCCGCCTGGGTACGCACGGTCGCCAGCTGCTTGGCGGCCACGTCCATGGATGTCATGGCGAAGACCCCCCAGGCCAGGGCATCGGGAAGCGCCGAGACCTGCTCGACGTGAGCCAGCGGCATGTCCGCCGTCGCGCGTACCTCGGCCTGGATGGCGGTTCTCGACCGCGCTGAGTCGCGGCGTACCTGCGCGACCAAGGCCGGCAGTGCGGCCCGCTCCGCCTGCCGGTGCAGGAGGTCGACCGCCGCGACCTCGCGGATGGCCTGTACCGCTTCGGCAGCCCCCGCGAAGGCCAGGATCGCGTCGCCTTCCGCCGAGGCCCGCTCGGCGGCCCGCAGCCAGGTCCGGATGTCCGGCAGCGCCGCCCACGTGGCCGGATCGGACGAGACCGCCAGCGTCTGCAACTCCCCGGTGGCGGTCGCGGTGAGTACGCGACTGCGCCGGTCGAGCATGCTCAGCACGCCCGGCGCTATCGGGGACTGCTCACTCGGCCGGGCGACGTCGGGCGTACGCGTGAGCAGCTCGTACGCCTCGGGCACGCTCTTCACCGGGATGACCTCGACACCGAGCGAGCGTCCTAGCGCCGCGAGATCGACCGGCGCCCCCGTCCTGAGGTCGCGACCGGGTCCGACCGGCACCAGGACGCGTGAGTAACCCGCCGCCTCGGCCGCCCGGATCTTGTCCGGGATCCCGCTCACCGGTCCGATCGATCCGTCCGGCAGGACGGTTCCGGTCATCGTCGTGTCGCGCGAGAGGGGCACCCCCCGGATGGCGGCCAGCGAGCCGGCGCTCAGCAGGCCTCCCGCGGACGGCCCGTCGATGGCTTCCTTCAGCGAGTAGCTGACCTGGACCAGGCGCGGATCGACCCCGGCGATCAGGACGGCCTGCACCTCGGCGACGGCCGTGGCCGCCGTCCACATGGGGCCCGCGCCGGCGGCCCGCAGACCTCCGACGTCGACCAGGAGCGGGGTGGACGGGTCGTCGTAGCTCGCCGTGATGCCGACCGGCGTCACACCTGCCTGGATGCTCCCGTCCGTCGCCTCGCCGTACCAGAGTGCCTTGACCTGGACGGTGCGCCCGGCCGTGCTCGGGTGGACGTCTCCCGCGGCGAGCAGGATCGCGACGCCGGCAAGGCCGACCCCGATACCGAGCAACCGGCGCCGGCGGATCGACGCCCGGCCACGCCCGGGGGTAACCGGCCCTGTCATCGCAGTGACGTCCTGTCGAAGCTGTCCGTGGATCATCCGGACGCTGCCTCCGGCCCGTTCCCGTTATCGGTCGGAAAGGGGGCATCGGGAGACCGGGGCTTCGACTTGAGCCGGGTCGCCGGGCCGTCGGCGGGAGCTGCCGGCGGCCTAGGATCACGGGCCGGGGCTGTCGTCGACGATTCCTTCGTGTGGCACATCTGAGGAGTCGCGCTCGTGTTGGACCTGATGACGTCCGACCTCGCTTCGCGCGCCGTCGGCAGTGGCGGCTTCGCAGTGGTCTGGGGCAATTGCCAGGCGGCGCCGACAGCCGAGCTCATCGCCGCGCCGCTCGCTGCTGCCGGCGTCACCGTGGTGCGCACTCCCCCGGTCTTCGAGATCGACGAGGCGGGTCTGCGGTCGTTACGCGCCGACGTGCTGCCCCGGACCTCCGTCCTCGTCAGCCAGCCGATCCGGGACGAGTACGCCGTCGCCGGCTGCGGGACCCGGCAGCTCGCAGCACTGCTCCCCGCAGATGCCCGGCTCGTCACCTTTCCGGTCGTGTACGACAGCAGCGCCTTCCCCTTCCAGGTCCGGGGATACCGGGGTGACGGCAGCCGGATCGCGGCGCCGCTCACCGACTACCACGACCTGCGGGCCATGGTCGCTGCCGAACGGGGCCTCGGCGTCGAGCAGGCCGTGGCGTGGTGGCCGGCCCCGACCGCCGAGATGGTGCTGGCGAACGCGGCGCGGTCGACGGCCGAGCTGCGCCGCCGGGAGCGGACCCTCGATGTACGCGTGACCGATCTCCTCGTGAGCACCGAGCCGCCGATGCACACGTTGAGCCATCCGACCAACGCCACCCTGGCCGGTATCGCGGGCCGCATCCTCACCGCACTCGACCTGCCCGGCGGCGACGTGGTGATCCCGGCACGGGAGTTCCTCGGGGCGATCCGCACTCCCCTGGACCCGGCGGTCGCCACGGCGCTGGGTTACGCGCCGCAGAGCTGCCGGAGCGAGTGGCTGATCGACAAGCAGACGGTCCCGCTCGCCCAGCTGCTCGACGTCCAGCTCGACTTCTACGCCGGCCATCCCGACGTCGTGGCCGACGCCCGCGTCCGGTTCGCCGACCGGCTGGCACTGCTGGAGTTGTGAGCCGGGCTCACACGTCGACGTGGGAGCCGACCAGGACGACCCGGTCGCGCGGCAGGTCGAAGTGCTCGGCGGCGTCGGCGGTGATGTGCGACGTCGCGATGAACAGGCGCTTGCGCCAGCGCGCCAGGTCGTGCGTGGCGCCCGGACGAAGCTCGATCTTCGACAGGAAGTACGTGGCGGTGGCCATGTCGAGCGGCCCTTCGGTCTGCTCGGCGTCGAGGCTCGCGAGGGCGGCCGGCACGTCGGTCCGCTCGGTGTAGCCGAAGGCGATGCGCACGTGCGTGATCCCGTCCGAGGTCACGCCGAGCGCATCGACCGTGGCCCGCTCGACCTCGGCCACGCGGGGTACGGCGAGCACCTCGATCGAGGCGATGACGACGTGCGCGTGCCTGACGTGGTTGTGCTCGACGTTCGCCCGGAGCGCCAGCGGCGTCGTCTCACCGTTCCGGTTGAGGAAGACCGCGGTGCCCGGCACCACGGCGATCTGCGACGGCTCGGCGTTCAGCTCGTCGACGAAGCTCTGCAGCGAGCCCTCCATCTCGGTGCGCCGCGCGGTGACGATCTGCCGGCCGCGCTGCCAGGTCGTCATCACGGTGAAGGCAGTGATGGCGATGACGAGCGGCAGCCAGGCGCCGTGCACGATCTTCGTGACGTTGGCGGCGAGGAAGAGCAGGTCGAGGACGAGCAGCGGAACGGCAGCGACCCAGAGCAGCCAGCGCGGTCGCTTCCAGCTCTGCCGGACGACGTAGAAGAAGAGCAGCGTCGTGATGGTGATCGTGCCGGTCACCGCCATGCCGTACGCGAAGGCGAGTGACGCGGAGCTGCGGAACGCGAAGACGAGCGTGAGCACCGAGACGAGCAGCAGCCAGTTGATCCACGGCACGTAGATCTGCCCGTAGCTCGACTTCGACGTGTGCAGGATGCGCAGTCGCGGCAGGTATCCGAGCTGAGCGGCCTGCGCCGTGACCGAGAACGCGCCGGTGATCACGGCCTGGGCGGCGATCACCGTGGCGGCGCACGCGAGCAACACCATGGGGATCCGGGCCCACCCGGGGGCGAGCAGGAAGAACGGCGCACTGATGTTCGTCCGGTTGTTCAGGACGAGCGCCCCCTGCCCCATGTAGCTCAACGCGATGGCGGGAAAGACGAGGAAGAGCCACGCCAGGGAGATGGGCCGTCGACCGAAGTGGCCCATGTCGGCGTACAGCGCCTCGGCTCCGGTCACCGCCAGCACGACGGCGGCCAACGCGAAGAAGCCGAGGGAGAAGTGCCCGAACAGGAACTCGAGGGCGTACATCGGCGACAGGCTCTCGAGGATCCGCGGCTCGCGGGTGATGCCCCAGACGCCCAACCCGGCGATGACGGCGAACCACACGCCCATGACCGGTCCGAAGAACCGGCCCACGGCAGCCGTACCGAAGCGCTGGGCGGCGAAGAGCGTCAGGATGATCACCACCGTGATGGGGATGACCCAGTCCTCGAACGACGAGTCGACCACCTTGAAGCCCTCGACGGCGGACAGGACGGAGATGGCCGGCGTGATCATGCTGTCGCCGAGGAAGAGCGCGGCTCCGAAGATGCCGAGCGCCGCCAGGATCCCGGTCGTCCTGGCCCGCGACTTCGTCGCCTGGCGGCGGATCAGCGTGATCAGCGCCATGATCCCGCCCTCACCGTCGTTGTCCACCCGCATGGCGAGCGACACGTACGTGACGGTCACGATCAGCGTCACCGACCAGAAGATCAGCGACACCACGCCGAGGACGTTGTCGTCGGTGACCGGGACGGGATGCGGATCGCTCGGGCTGAACACGGTCTGCAGCGTGTAGATGGGACTCGTGCCGATGTCGCCGAAGACCACGCCGAGCGCACCGATGAGAATGCCCCGGCTCAGCCCCTTACCGAGCGGAAGGTGCGCTTTGTCCACAGCGGGAGGCTAGGCGAGCACCCCGCCCCCAGCCCGTATTCGCCGCCGCAAGCCGTGTGGCGGCGGCCTGGACGGACGCCGTCAGACGGTGCGCTCGTACAGCAGGTAGGCGCCGTCGCGGCCGATCTCGTGGAACCCGGCTCGTGCGTAGATGCCGCGTGACGGGTTGGCCTCGTGCACGCCCAGGTGCAGGACATGGCGGCCGTCGGCCTGCGCCTGCTCCGCGAAGCGCTGCAGCAGGCGCAGCCCGAGGCCCCGGCGTCGCGAGTCGGGCTGCACCTGGATGGTGACCAGCAGGGCCGAGCTCGGGTCGTCCTCGCGCGCCCACATCAGGAACCCCTGCGGCTCGACCCCGTCACCGCGGCCGGTCTCGAGCACGGTCGTACGCGGCAGGTTGTCGATCCAGAGCGCAAGGTTGCGGTCGATGGCCGACGTTCACGCCTCCTGCTGGCCGGGCTCGACGGCCTCGATGTAACTCCGCTCCGCCCGGAAGATCATGGGAAGGTCGGTCACCTCGGCCGGACGCCACCTGTCGCTCACGCACCTACGCAACCACGTCCGAGCTCTCTCACGGCGGAGCGGAAGGCACCGGTGCGGGCAGCCGGGTGCTGGCACCCACCCCGGCCGTGACGACCAGCGCGATGCCGCCGAGCTGCACCAGCGACAGGCGCTGGTCGAGGGCCAGGAAGCCGACGAGCACGGCCACGGCCGGCTGGATCCCGGTGAGGACGCCGAAGACGGCCGGACTCACGCGGCGCATCGCCGCGAGCTCGAGGGCGTAGGGCAGCGCACACCCGAGCACCGCCACCGACAGCGCGACGAAGGGCGTACTCACCCGCAGGTCGTACGGCCCGGCCACGACCAGCAGCGGGATCGTGACGGTGCCCGCGGCCAGCATCGACAGCGCCAGGCCGGTCACCCCCGGCGCCTGGCGTCCCACCTTGCTGCCCGCCACGATGTATCCCGCCCAGGCGGCGCCGGCGAGCAGCGCACATGCGGAGCCGACGGCGTCGAGCTCGCCCCCTCCCCCGCCGCTCAGCAGCACGACCCCGGCGAAGGCGACCGCTGCCCAGAGCACGCCCTGGAGCCGGCGGGACAGGACCACGGTGAGCGTGAGCGGTCCGATGGCTCCGAGCGCCGTGACGGCCCCCAGCGGCAGCCGGTCGACGGCCTCGTAGAACGCCACGTTCATGACCACGAGTACGCCGGCGAAGACGGCGATCGCCCGGCGTTGCTCGGCGCCGACCGAGGTCAGACGCTGACGCGACAGTGCGAGCAGCAGCACCCCGGACAGGAGCAGGCGCAGGACGACGACGCCGACGGGCCCCACCCGGGGCAGCAGCAGGACGGCCAGGGCGGCGCCGGACTGCGTACACACCGAACCGGAGACGAGCAATCCGACAGCGGCTGCGGAACGGGCGTCGCCCGCCGGACGGGGGCTGGTCAGACCGGTGATCGCGAGGCCCGTCGGGCGCCGGAGGAGGGACGCATGGAGCTCCCTCCCGAGCCGGCCGGCTGCTCCCAGCCGGTGTCGCCGGGAGCCATGGCGGCCAACGTAGGCAGGCGTCACCGCCGGCCGGGGACCTCGTCAGCGATGTTTACGGGGGCGACTCGCGCCGGAAACGGACGGTGGTTGGGGGCTATGTCGCCGGCGCTGCGAGCACCACGACGTTGAACTCGTAGCTCCGGGTCGCTTCGTCGAAGGGGCCGCCACAGGTGATCAGCACCAGGCGAGCCGGACCAGCAGTCGCGAACAGCGCGGCGGGCAGCGGCTGATGCTTGGAGTACGCCTCGCGGGCGTAGATGCGGTACCGGTATGTCGTTCCTGCCTGATTCGTCATCGTGACGACGTCATCGGTTCGCACGTCCACGAGGGCGGAGAGGGCACCGAGTCCGGTCACCGCCGAGTCGACGTGCCCGTCGATCACCACCGAGCCGGCGGGAGCGCCGGGGCGGGCACTGCCCGTCCACCAGCCGACGTCCGCAGGGTCGGTGGGCACGCCGAGGACCCCGTCCGTGGTGGTCACGGGCAGCACGTCGGCCCGCACACCCAGGCGGGGCAGGGCGAGAGCCACCGGAGCAGGCTGCGGCAGGCTGTCCCGCCGCCCGGCCGTCACCACCCGGGGCGGCACACCCGATGTGTTCGAGGGCGCGCCCGCCGGAGCCGCCGAGAAGGTCGACGGGAGCTTGGTGACATCGACGCCGGCACGAGCCGCCGGCCTGTCGGCAGAGCGGCCGAGGCCGGTGACGAGTGCGACGGCGATCAGAACGAGGCCGACGACCAGCGCGAGGACGGAGATTCGGCGCCGGCCACCGGACCGCTCCCTCACTGCTGGCGGCGCCGACGACGCAGCCCGAGACCTCCGCCGAGCGCCAGTACGAGACCGGCGAGGCCGGCGCCCAGGGCAGACGCCCGCCCGCCGTCAGTTCCCGGCTCGGGTGCGGGAGCCGCTTCCGCAGCTGCTCCGAGGCCGGCGGGCACGGATACCGGGATCCCGCCGCCGCCGGTGACGACAGCAGTCGTAGGCGTGACCGGGACGACTGCCACCACCGGGATGACAAGTCCGGTGACCACGGGGGCGTACGAGCCGATGCTCCCCTGCCCATAGGCGTCCATCACCCGGTAGGCCACGGGATTCGGGGTGCCGACGAAGCCCGCGACCGGCGTGAAGGTGATGACCCCGGTGACCGCGTCCAGGCTGTACGTGCCTTGACCGGCGATGACGAGGCTGGCGACGGGGACGTTGCCGGCGAGCAGCGTGATCGAGCCGCCGATCGGGATGGGCACGGCCTGCTGCTGGATCACGCCGCTACCCGCGGTCGATGCGACCGGCGGGGCGACGGGTGGCGCCGGCGGGGTGACCGTCGCGGTGTAGGTGGAGGTGGTGCTCTGCCCGTAGGCGTCCGTCACCTCGTAGCCGACGGTCGTGGCGGTGCCGAGGAAGCCGAGCTGCGGCGTGAACGTCATGGCCCCGGACGCCGGGTCGATGACGTAGCTGCCCTGCCCCGTGATGGTCACGGTGTTCGGGCTGGTCGGCACACTGAACGACGCTTGTCGGCCGGCGCCCACTCGGGCCTGCTGCGCTTGCACCGCCGTGCCCACTCCGGTCGAGGTGAGCGGAACGGCCGCCGGCGGGGCCGGGATCGTCACGGTCGGCGTGTACGTACTCACAGCCCGCTGCCCGTACGTGTCCGCGACGCGGTAGCTCACCGGCGTCGCACTGCCGAGGAAGCCGGGTACCGCGACGAAGGTGATGGCGCCGGTGGACGGCACGACGCTGTACGTGCCCTGCCCGGTGACGGTCAGCGTCGTCACGGCGACGGTCCCCTGCAGCAAGGTGGCGGTTCCACCCGACGGCACGGTGGCGTTGACCCGCTGGGCAGCGGTCCCCACCCCCGTGGAGGTCAGGGCGTTCGCAGTCGGGGCGGCGGGCGGCGTCACGGTGGCCGTGTACGTGCCGGTGCCGCTCAGGCCCTGGTTGTCGGTGACCCGGTAGCTGACCGCGGGCGCCGTGCCGGTGAAGCCGGCGGCCGGTGTGAACGTGATGACGCCGGTGGCCGGCACGACCGTGTAGCTACCGACTCCACTGAGGGTCAGTGCGTTGACCGGCGTGGTGGCGCGCAGGAGCGTGGTGGTTCCCGGGCAATTGGGTTGCAGCGCGGTGACGGTCTGCGCAGCGGCCCCCACGCCGCTGCTGGTCAGCGCCCCCGCCGCGGGGGCGGCACCGGCGGTCAGGTGCGGGGTGTAGGTGCTCAACGCCGACGTCTGGTCGTACTGATCCTCGAGCACGTACTGCACCGACGGCACGGGCCCGATGGCGCAGGCCTCGGCGTTGAAACTGACCTCGACACCATCGCCGCTCTGTGCCTCGTAAACGCCCTTGCCGGCGATGGTCACCGTCTCCACCCGCTGCCCGGCGACAACGAAGTACAACCGCGGATTGCCGCCGATCACCGACGTGTTCGCGTACTGCCGGCCGGCGCCGACACTGCGGGTGCTGCTCAACGGCGCCGACACCGGAGGGGCCGGCTTGGTGACGGTCACGGTGTACGTGCTGGTGGTGGAACTCAGGTCGGAGTTGAGGACGATCCGGTACGTGACCGGCGGGGGCGTACCGCTGTAGCCGCCGCGCGGCTCGAAGTAGACGTCACCGGCGAACGTGTTGTATCCGCCCGCAGTTGTCGGGTAGTAATTCACGTCGTTGCCCCCACCGTCGACGATGAAGACCTGCCCGACGTTGGGGTCGACCGCGTGCGCCATCTGCTCCTCGGTCCCCACACCCGTGGACGACAGTGGCACGGCAATGCCGTTGGCTGCGTTGTTCAGGCTCGTGCCCGGTGCGACGCCGACACGCGCCGAGGTGGGAGCGCTCGTCGAAGGAGCCGGCGCCGGCAACGCGTCAGCAGATGCCGACGGAGCAGCACTCGGCACGGAAGCGGACGGCAATGCGGAAGGTACGGCCGGTGTGGGGGTCGGTGACGCCGCGTCCACGGTCGGGGTCGGTACCGGCGCGGAAGGCGCTGCCGATGGGGCAGGGGCTGAGGTCGCAACGACTGAAGGCGTGACGGCCGGCGTCGGTGTCGCGGTCGGCGTCGGCGGTGCGGCGGCGACGACAGCGGGTGACGGCGTCGGCAAGCCGGCGGCCGCTGAGGCGAACCCGGATTGCACCCCTAGACCCGCTGTCGTGAGCGTCAGGAGAGCCGCGCACACTGCGACCGGCCGCTTCCGGACCGGTCGTGAACCGTGTGACTGCGTTGCGGACTGAGCCTTTTGCACCCGAGGGCCTCCGGAAACCGATGCCTGCGCTGGGTGCGCTCGGCCATTCGGCCTATCGACAGGCGCCGACGTTCGGGGAGCCGCCCGCCGAGCGCCTCGTTCGGCATCCCGGATGACCCGGCACACCGTCCGGCATTCGCGCGCTGCTCCGAGGGTCAGGTCTTCCTGGTCAGGGAAGGCCCGCGTCATGTGGTTCTTCCTCTCCTCCCGACTGCGCACCTGGGCAGTCATGGCCGTCGCTCTGCCGTTGATCGGGCGCGGCCTGCACCGCCTCGCGGGGAGGGCCGAGGCCAAGCGCCCAGGGGGCAGATCGGCG
Organism: Frankiaceae bacterium; assembly: GCA_965199805.1. Classification (GTDB taxonomy): domain Bacteria; phylum Actinomycetota; class Actinomycetes; order Frankiales; family Frankiaceae; genus DATAZK01. The sequence goes on from CBDATO010000003.1 coordinate 1,670,740, forward strand.
GTTGCCCTGCGGCGGGCCGACGCGGTCGTGGCGGGAGTGACGTCGTTGAGGGGTGGCCGTCGTCGCCGCAAGCGTGCCGGCCGAGGCGACCAGCGCTGAGCGACTACTCGCAGGCCACGCCGTCGTGGTCGCCGTCCAGCTTCGAGCGGTAGCCGGGCTGGCCGCGCAGCAGGGGCGCTTTACCGGCTGAACGGACGGCCGCACAGCTGGCGTAGTACGCGGCGCCGTCCTCTCCCGTGGAGGGAATCGCGGCTGTCGTCGGGGTCACGGTCGGGGTCGGTGTCGGGCTCGGTGCCACGTCGCCGATGGCCTCCGCGGGTTGATCGGTGTCGCCGGCGCACGTCGACGGGTTCCACAGGCCCTGCTGTCCGTCGCTCGCGGCGGACTGCGCAGCGCGGAACTGCTGCTGGTACCGGTACGGCAGGTCGTACGTGTACTCGTGGGCGTAACCCTCGCGCACCATGAGCTCGTTGAACATCGTGTGAGCGTCCAGCCAGACGTAGACCAGGTCACGGCCGTAACGGTCACGCCGGTCCTGGGTCGAGTCGTACTCGAGCCAGACGCTGCGTCCCGTCAGCAGCTGTGCCGCGCGCGCCGACGCCTGCTCGCCGAAGCACTGCACCGGCTTGCGCGGGTCCTTGGTCTCCGGGGTGTCGATCCCGATCAGGCGGAGCGTCACGGTGCGGCCGTTGACGGTGACCTTGTCGGTGTCTCCGTCGACGACTCTGCTGATCCGATACGGCCCCTCGGCGTCGGCGGGGCGGCTCAGACCGTCGGGCGCATCCGGCGACGGCGCGACCGGGCGTGCCGTGACGCCTGCGGACGACGCAACGGGGGCGGTTGCCGGCGGGAGGGCCGCGTCACCGGAGACGGGACCGGTCTGGCAAGCGGTCATCGCGGACGCGCCGACGAGGACGAACACCAGCGACGCAGACGCGCGCCGGATCGATCCTCCGTTCAACCGACCTCCAGCTCGAGCCACCAACTGGATATCGGTCAGGCGTCAACCCGACCTGAGAACCCGGGCCCGGCCGGCCTGCTTACCGTCTGGGGCCAGGTTTGTGCTCGGCCCCGGCGCAGACGCATCCCCGCGGTTCGCTTTGCGCGTTCGTCGCCGCACAGAAGCGAGCGGCGATGGGGTCGTGGGTGGCCTTCTCATGGCCACAGGAGCAGAGGGATGTCTCCGCGGATACGGCAATCGGATCGGGCATGATCTTCGCCAGCCTTCAGGGGTTCACGAGCGGCGAGGGAGCACGAGGTCCGGACAGGTCCAGGCACGCAGTACGTGCATGGTCGCACATCCGGCTCATGCCCACCGGCCGGCGCGTCCGCTCGCCGTGCCCACCGCTCACGAGCGCGGCGACACCGCAAGGATGGCGACGTCGTCCTCCTGGGTACCCAGGCTGACCTCGGCGATGAGGGCGGCGCAGGTCGCCCCCGGGTGCGTGGAACGCGTGGCGGCGAGGACGGTGCGGAGCCGGGCGAGCCCGTCCTCGATGTCGAGGTCCCGGTGCTCGACGAGACCGTCCGTGAAGAGGACCAGCGTCGAGTCGTCGGCGAGGTCGATCACGTGGTCGCGGCGGGGCGTGCACGGATCGATGCCCAGCATGAGGTCGGGCGGGCGGTGCAGCACCTCGGCCTGCCCACCGGCCGAGGCGAGCACCGGAGGCGGATGGCCGGCGTTCGACCAGGTGACCCGCCGGCCCCCCGCGGACACCGGCTCGATCCGGGCCACGACGGCGGTGGCCATGGTGTAAATGTCCAGCCCCTGCAGTGCCGAATCGACCCGGCGCAGGATGTCGGCAGGTCCCGACGTGTGCTCGAACGCGATCGTCCTCAGCATGCTGCGGAGCTGACCCATGGCAGCAGCGGCGTCGATGTCGTGGCCCATGACGTCGCCGATGACCACCGTTGCGGCACCGTCGGCGGCGCGGAAGGCGTCGTACCAGTCGCCGCCGACGTTGACCCCCTGCGCCGACGGACGGTAAGCCGCCGCGAGCTGCAACCCGGTGAGCTCGGGCAGGTCGCTGAGCAAGCTGCGTTGGAGCACTTCGGCGACCCTGCGCTGCTGCTCGTGCAACCGGGCGTTGTCGAGCACCGCACCCGCCCGGACCGCCAGGTCCACCGCAACGCGGAGATCGGCGACGTCGAACGGTTGCTCCGAGCGCACCAGGCCGATCGCTCCGAGCACCTGCCCTCGGGCGGTGAGCGGCACCGCGATGAAGGAGTGCGCGCCGAGCCGCTCGGCGATCTCCGACATGGCCTCGTCCGTCGACGCCTTCGCGACCGCCTCGCGGGGAAGCGGACTGATGAGCTGCGGAGGCGCGCCGTGCAGCACCCGGTACGTCGGGGAGTGCTCGGTCATCGACGTGGTCAGCATCTCGGCATAGCGGGCCATGTCGGCGGCGTGGCCGTGCCGGTGTCGGTAGGCGAGCTGATGCAGCCGGGCGTCGTCGTCGATCAGCAGCACGTAGCCCCAGTCGGCGAGCCGCGGGACGAGGAGCGCCACCAGGCGTTCCAGCGCAGTCGTGACGTCACCGGCCGCCGAGATGATCTCGGCGGCGTCGGCGGTCAGCTCGACCTGATCGGCGTACCGCTCGGCGAGCTCCTCCGCCTCGCGCGCAGTACGCGCGGCAGCGCGCAATCGCAGCTCGGAGGAGCAGGCCGCGGCCAGGTCGTGCAGGTTCGCGACGTCGTCCGCGCTCCAGCTCCTCGGCTCACCGTCGATCGCACACAGCGATCCGAGCACCAGGCCGTCGGCGTCGGTGAGCGGGACGCCCGCGTACGCGACGACGGACAGATCCGACACGGCGAGACTGTCCTGCAGCCCGGGGACCTCGCGGACGTCCCGCTCGATGATCGGCTGACCGGAGACGACGACGGACTGGCAGATCGAGTGGCTGAGCGGGGTCTGCCTGCTGCTGCCGTACGGCTCCGCCAGTCCCGCCGCGCCGGGGAAGAACTGGCGTTCGGCGTCGACCAGCGACACGAGTCCGACCGGTACGCCGAAGATCCGCCGCACCATCGAGGCGAAGCGGTCCAGCGCCTCATCCGCTTCATTCGTCAGTCCGGTCGCGGACAGCGCAGCGAGCCGCTTGTCGTCGTCCAACCGATTCACGATGTCGCACCTTCTCGAGCCGTCGCAGCACGTCGTGCGGGCTGACGACCCTGCCCAGTATCGGCCTTCCACGCCGCCAGCGCCCGTGATTGCCGCGATTGGGCGAGGCGGCGGTTGCGTTCAAACGCAGACCAGGGGTACGTGGCAGGAAGTGCGCACCGCCGTGCCTTTCCCTACGTCCCGCGCGGCGGCACTGCTGCCGTCGCGCCCATGAAGACCGTCAACCGGAGGACACGATGCGAGCACTCGTCTATCACGGACCCGAGAACGTCACGGTCGATCAGGTGCCCGATGCCAGGATCGAGAAGGCCACCGACGTCCTGGTCCGCATCACCAGCACCAACATCTGCGGCAGTGACCTGCACATGTACGAGGGTCGCACCGACGTCGAAGAGGGCAAGATCCTCGGGCACGAGAACCTGGGCCAGGTCATCGAGGTCGGTGACGCCGTCGACCGGGTGAAGGTCGGCGACTGGGTCTGCCTCCCCTTCAACATCGGGTGCGGCTTCTGCAAGAACTGCGAGGCGGGACTCACCGGCTTCTGCCTCACCGCGAACCCGCCCAGCGCGGGCGCCGCCTACGGCTACGCCTCCATGGGTCCGTACGCCGGCGGCCAGGCCGAGCTGCTCAGGGTGCCGTGGGCGGACTGGAACGCCCTCGTCCTGCCGGAGGACGCGGAGGACAAGCAGCTTGACTACGTGATGCTGTCGGACATCCTGCCCACCGGCTTCCACGGCACCGAGCTCGCCGGGGTCGACAAGGGCGAATCCGTCGTCGTCTACGGCGCGGGCCCGGTCGGGCTCATGGCCGCCGTCTCGGCCAACCTGCGCGGCGCCGACCAGGTGTTCGTCATCGATCGTCAGCCCGACCGGCTCAAGCTCGCCGAGCAGCTCGGCGCCATCCCCATCGACGACACCCAGGGAGACGCCGTCGACCAGATCCTCGAGCAGACCCGGGGCGAGGGTGCGGACAAGGGCGTCGAGGCCGTGGGCTACCAGGCGCACGACCACACCGGCCAGGAGCACAACGGGATGACCATCAACAGCCTGATCCAGGCCGTACGGCCCACCGGACGCATCGGGGTCGTCGGTGTCTTCGTGCCCGAGGACCCGAACGCGAGCGACGAGCTGGCCAAGCAGGGCCGGTTCGCCATCGACTTCGGCACGCTCTTCTTCAAGGGGCAGGCCATCGCCACCGGACAGGCGAACGTCAAGCAGTACAACCGCCAGCTGCGCAACCTCATCCACCGCGACAAGCTGCATCCCGGCGAGATCGTCTCGCACGAGATCAACCTGGACGAGGCCGCAGAGGGCTACCGCAATTTCGACGAGCGCAAGGACGGCTGGACGAAGGTCGTCCTGCATCCCTGAGCGGTGAGATCTGCGCCTGGGGCCGTCGCCTGCGTTCATCGCCGGGCGGCGGCCCCGGGGCGTTATCCGGGCTGTGTCATCAGCCGCGCCAGCAGCTCGTCGGCGTCTACGACGGCGAAGCGAATGGACGAGTCGCTGCAGCCGTACGGGATCACCAGCGTGCCGCCGTGCAGGAGCGCCCCGCAGGAGTAGATGACGTTGGGGACGTACCCGTCCCGCTCGTCTGCGGCGGGCGTCAGCAGGGGCTGCTCCAGCGCGCCCACGACGCGGTTCGGGTCATCCAGGTCGAGGAGCAGCGCACCCACGCCGTACGTGCGCATGGGTCCGACGCCGTGCGTGAGGACCAGCCACCCGTGCGCCGTCTCGATCGGAGGTCCGCAATTGCCGACCTGGATCAGCTCCCACGCCCGGGCCGGTGTCTGAATGTTCTGAGCGCCGCCCCAGTCGCGGCCGTCCGCCGAGGTCGCGACCGCATTGCTCTCGCGGTCCCATCGGGTGAGCGCCACGAAGCGGCCGTCGATCCTTCGGGGGAAGAGCGCCATCCCTTTGTTCTTGGCGGCAGGCCCGACCAGTTGACTCACGGTGAACGCCAGGAAGTCGTCGGTCTGCAGCAGGTGCGGAGCGATCTCGAAGCCGTCGTACGCGGTGTACGTGGCGTAATACGTGACGCGGCCGTCGGCCTCGGTGAAGCGCGTGAAGCGCGCGTCTTCCATGCCGCGCGACTCGTCCGGGCCGCTCGGAATGAGCACCCGCTCCGAGAGGGGACGCTCGGCGGAGAACTCCCGCCGGTAATTGCAGGCGGCGATCCGCTGCACCTTCTGCACGATCTCGTCGGCATTCCCGGAGACCGTCTCGTCGCGGGAATTCGTCGCCGCCTGGTGCAGATCATCGGCGGAGAAGTCGACGGGCACGAGGCCGAGGATGTGGTCGAGCGCCGCGGTGTCCGCCTGCTCCGCCAAGGCGGCGCGGACGAAGTCGCGCCGGAGCCGGGTCGCGGTGACCCGTCCGGTGTCGAGCGTGCTGCCCGGGTCGTCGATGGTCAGGGCGTCCGGCGGACGAAAGGTCCCGGTCCGGAACTCGATGCTGGAGATGTGACCCTCCCCCACCGCCCGCACGCTGAGCAGGAACCGCACCTCCCCCGCGGCCAGCCCGGACTGATCGGGATGCGCGACCATGCTCGGGTTGAAGAGGGCAGCGGCCTCGACCGAGTACTCCTGCGTGAAGTAGGCCCCGATGAGCTGCCGCCGAGCCGGTGACACGCCATCCGCGGCCGGCAGCCGCCCCTCGACCCGCGAGAAGTGGTCGACCAACGTGTCCGCGAGGTGCCGGTGACGGGCGCCGAACTGCGTCAGCGTGGCCTTCAGCAGACCGTCGACGCGCTCCTCGGGGATCGCCAGGATCCGTCCGAGCACCGCGTCGGCGCGCGACCTGCCGTCAGCGAGGATCTCCTGACCGGGCAGGAAGAGCTTCGCGATGACACGGGTGGGATCCGGACGGAGCACCGGCCCGACGCGCCGCGGGAGCACGGGCTCGACGGTCACCGCTGCCCCGCGCCGATGCGGTGTGCCTGCTGGAACGTCGAGATCATGGCCAGCGTCGATTCCGCGCCCTGGTTCTCGTTGCGTCCGCCGATCATGAGTCCGTCACAGCCACCACCGCTGACGGGGTCGAAGAGCGCCACCCCCGCGTCATTGTGTCCGAGGAACCAGTCGGCGCACCGGTGCACCGCCTCGGCCCACGCCAGGTCACCGGTGATCGCGAAGGCCCGCGAGAAGGCATCGGCGAGGGCTGCCACCTCGATCGGCTGCTGGTCGAAGGCCGGTCGTGATCGTCCCGACTGCCAGCCGCCGACCGGGGTCACCGAGAAATGATCCTCGCCGCGTTCGATGTCGTGCAGCCAGCTCAGCGAGGCGAGGCCGTCCGACAGTGTGCCGGGATCGCCCAAGAGTGACCCGGCGGCCAGCAGGACCTCGGGCAGTACGGCATTGGCGTACTCGAGCCGGGGCTGGCTCCACCGCCATTCCGGATCGCCGCCCGGAGTGCCCACGGCAGACGCTGCATCGCTCAGCAGGCTCCGGGCGATCGGGTCGCTCGGGTCGAGGCACAGCACCTCCGCAGCTCCCAGGCCCGCGAACGCCATGGCGCGGGGGTGCTCCGAGCGTCCTGCCGCCGCTGTCTCGAAGAGCCGACGGGCGGTCGTCGACAGTGCCGGCATGCGTGCCGCAGCCGTACCGAGTCCCCAGAGCGCCCGGCCCCAGCAGTCCTCGAAGCCGGGCTGATCGAGCCACTCCCCGTCGACGTCGCGCCGGTTGCGGAAGCCGCCGTCCGGCTGCTGAGCCGTGGCAACGAAGCGCAAGTAGACCGTTGCGAGGTCGGTGAGGGCGGGTGACCGGGACGGTTCCCGCGCGAGCACCACCAGGCCGCGGGCGACGTCGTCCATGCAGTAGCCGTGCTCGACCCGGGGTGTCAGCAGCTCCGCGTGCTCGAACAGGCCCACCCCATCGCTCAGACGACGTAGGTGGGCGTAGGGAACGGGCGGAACCTTCACGCGGTCGCGCGGACCGGCCACGTGATGACGGCCCGTTCCGCCAGGCGGCCGTACTGCGCGGCGACGGCCGGCCACAGCAGGCCGGGGGCGAGGCGCCGCGCCTCCGCACTCATCCCACCGGAGAGACCCGGCTCGGTGAGCACCCGGCGCAGTGCCGCCGCGAGCGCGGTCGGGTCCTGCCGCTCGACGACGATGCCGGCCCCCGTCGCCAGCAGCTCGCACGCATGCGGGAAAGCCGTCGAGACCACCGGTTTGCCCGCCGTCACCGCCTCGATGAGCACGCCGGACGTCACCTGGTCGACGGAGTCGTAGGGCAGCAGCACGATGTCGGCCTGCTGCACGACGCGCTTCAGCTCGGCGGCGTCCAGGTAGCGCCCGTCGAAGTGCACGGCATCACTGACGCCGAGTCGCCGGGCACGGGCGATCAGCTCGTCCCGGTACAGCTCGCCCTGCCGCTCCGCCACCCGGGGGTGGGTCTGTCCGACCACGCGATAGCTCGGGGCGGGCACCAGGTCCCTCAACAGGGTCATGGCTTCGATGGCCCACTCGATGCCCTTGCCCGCGCCGAGCAGTCCCCACGTGAGGATGACCGGACGCTCCGACGACGGCCGCCGGCCGGTGCCGGACATCGAGTTGTCCGCGGCGCCGTGCGGGATGACGTGCAGCGCGGTCTCGTCGACCGCGTAGTGCTCGACGAGGCGTTGCCGCGCCGTCTGCGTCATGACGACGACCTCCGCGCACGACCGCACCAGCTCCTCGATGATGGATCGCTGGCGAACGGTCGGCGTGACCAGCACCGTGTGGAGGACGACGATAATCGGCACCCGCAGGGCCCGTACGAGGTCGAGGACGTCGGCACCGTCGCGACCGCCGAAGATGCCGAATTCGTGCTGCACGATCGCGACGTCGAAGCCGTTCAGGGCCCGAGCGGCGGAGTGTGCCCCGTTCGGGTCCGACCGCAGCCACTCGTGCGCGACCTCAGGCCCCCGACCGTCATCCGGTTGGTCGACGACGGCGACGACGCCGGCGGTCACACCCTGCACCGCGTCGACGGGCAAGGCGTTCAGCCCGTCCATCAGGGAGCGGCTGAACGTCGCCAGTCCGCATTGGGTCGGCGGAAACGTGCTGAGAATGCCCATACGGATCATGGTTTCGGCCCTTCGGACGGCGGGGCACCAGAGTTCGAACGGGCATCGCTGCGGCGACAACCGTTGCTGAGAACACGCGGGTGAGTGCAAGAGCGCCGGCATGCCCGCCCGGGCCGCAGGCTTTCTGCGGCAATTGACCAGGGGCGCGAAACGGAAGTCGCGGCTTCGTGACAGTAACACCGCCGGGTCGCCAGCGCACCTCGCGGCCGCCGGCGAAATCGCAGGTCACCTGCGTAGCTTCGGGTCGACGGCAGGGCCGGACAGCACCCCGGAAAGGCCCGCCCTCACGCCCGATTACGCATGGTGAGGAAAAGAATGAAGATCGGCGTGATCGCCTCCGTCGCCCACCGGCTCCCTCCCCGCGGCTACGGACCGTGGGAGCAGATCGCGTCCACCCTCACCGAGGGCTTCGTCGCACGTGGTCACGAGGTCAGCCTCTTCGCCACTGCGGACTCGGAGACCGGGGCGACGCTGAGGTCCGCCGTCGCCACCGGATACGAGGAATCCGACATCGACGCCAAAGTCAGCGAGGGCCTGCACAACGCATTGGCATTCGAGCATGCCGCAGACTTCGACATCCTTGCCAATCATTTCGATTTCATGCCGTTGACGTACAGCAGACTTGTCCGTACGCCGGTCGTGACGACCATTCACGGGTTTTCCTCGTCGGCGATCCTGCCTGTTTTCGAAAGCTATGACGACATCGGTCATTACGTGGCCATCAGTGAAGCCGACAAGGCACCGGGTCTGCAATACGACGCCACGATCCATCACGGCATCGAGCTCGGCGCATTCACGTTCCAGCCGACGGCGGGCGAATACCTGCTCTTCCTCGGACGCATTCATCCCCACAAAGGCACGCATCGCGCCATCGACGTCGCCCGCCGATGCCGGCTGCCGCTGGTTATCGCCGGAATCGTGCAGGACCGGACCTACTTCCGCGAGCGCGTCGAACCCCACCTCGACGGGCGCACCGTGACCTACCTTGGCCCGGTGGGACCCGCGCAGCGCGACCGGCTGCTGGGCGGCGCCAAGGCCCTGCTGCACCTGATCAGCTTCGCCGAGCCCTTCGGCCTGTCCGTCGTCGAATCGCTGGCCACGGGCACGCCGGTGATCGCCACGCCCCTCGGGTCCATGCCTGAGCTGGTGCGCGACGGCACGACCGGGTTCCTGGTGCCGGACGACGACGCCGCGGTCGGCGCCGTGACCCGGCTTGCCCGGATCGACCGTTCGGACTGCCGAGCTGATGCGGTCAGCAGGTTCGGTGCCGATCGGATGGTCGACGACTACCTGCGTCTCTTCGAGCGCATCGTGGCTGACGTCGACGGGGCTCTGGCCCGATGATCCGCGGCCCTGCCACCCAACCTGTCGATGCCGGCCCGGCCCCGCTCGACCCGGCGTGATCGAGCCGGCGAACGGACGTGGTCTAGCCGGCGTCGACCGCCCATTCGTACGCCAGGGGCAGCAGATGATCGGTCGAGACGCTCCGCATCCCTTCCTCGGTCGGGACGATCACGCGGATGTCCGGGTGATAGTCCGACAGGATCTGACGGTCCCGACCGCACGGCGCCAGGACGCCCCGGCCGTGATGACCGACCGCCACGATCGAGCCGAGCCGTCGAGCGCCTGCTGCTCGTGCCGCCGCCAATGCGACGAGCTCGGCGCAGGGTCCGCCGGTGAAGTGGTACAGGTTCACCCCGACGTGAACCCGTCCGTGCTCGTCGCGGACGGCCGCGCCGACCGTGTGAACCCCATCCGTCCCCGACCCCGCGTCGGTATGGGCATCGATGACGGCACGGGCTGCCTCCACGAGCTCCAGGTCCGCGGCAGACAATTCCAGAGCAGACGCAGGCACCATTCGACAAGCTTGTCACGGTGCGACCGGTGGGGCCCCGGTCGCACCCGTCTCGGCATCCGGATGGCAGGCCCGACGAGTACGGGGGCGTCATGATCGGCGAACGCTGGATGGTGTCCGACGACGAGGTGGCACGGCCGTATCCGTGCGACGAGTGGGTGCCGCAACCCGCCATGCGGCTGTGGCGTGGAGTCACCGTCGAGGCTCCCCCGAGCGTGCTGTGGCAGTGGTTGCGGCAGCTGAGCCTCGCGCCGTACTCCTACGACTGGCTGGACAACCTGGGCCGCCGGTCGCCGCGCCGACTCCGGCCGATCGCCGATCCCCGGCCGGGTGATCCGATGTCGCGCTGTGCCGGCCGGCTTCCCGTCGGCCGGGTGCTGTCCGTCGTACCGGGTGAGCACGTCACCGGCGTCATCCTCGGCGCCACGATGTCGTACGTGATCGCGCCGGCCGACGTCGGGTCACGCCTGCTCCTGAAGATCGTGGCACCGACCCGACGCTGGTACACGCCGGCGTTAGCCGTCGGCGACTGGCCCATGGCCCGACGGCAGCTCTTGAACTTCAAGGCGTTGGCCGAGGCGGTCGGCTGAGCTGCTCTTCGCTGGACGTGGCCGGGCGCTCCGAGGACCGCTGACGAGTCAGCGGCCGCACCAGTCGTAATTGCCCGGAGTCACCTTGACCAGCCGGACCGAGTTGATCGGCAGCAGGTCGAAGTGCGGATTCGACTGGGCCGGGAAGCCGCGGTCGGAGGTGTAGAAGCCGGTTCCGCTGGAGTGCCGGTAGTAGCAGGCCGCACCGAAGTACTGGTAGCGGTCATGCGGGTTGTAGTAGCCGTACTGGTTGTCGACGGTCGAGCCGGCAGCAGCCGTGAATCCGGAGATCCGGTGCACGCCGTACGTGTACAGCTTGGCGTCCGGCTTGTTCACGCCCCGGGTGCCGCGGTAGTTGTCGTACTTGTAGAGGCAGACGTCGCCCGACGGGCATCCGTGCACGGTCGTGCCGCTGGCCACCGCCTGCCCGGACGTCAAGGTGAACGCGGCGACCCCGGCCGCTATGGCCGTCGCTACCGCCGTGAGTCGCTGTCGCCCGAGCCGCATAGAACCTCCTGGTGTCACACGTCCGGGCGACTACACCACACGAGGAAAGGCCGGACACCGCGCCTGCAGAAACCTCACGACCCCTAAATCAGAGGCCAATCAACCGGTTCAGGCGTCGAAGGTGAGGATCGGTCGCATGACACTGCCGGCCCGTACCGCCGCAATCGCATCAGCGATCTGCGTGACGGGCCACGTCCGGTCGGCCAGCGCGGAGACGTCGAGCCATCCGTCCCGCAGCAGCTGGACGATCGTCCCGGCGTCGCGCACGGGGTCGATGTCGCCGTTGAGGCTGCCCACGATCCGGCGGCCCCGCATGAGCGCGCCGACGTCGAAAGTGGCGCGGTGTCCGGCCGGAGGCAGCCCGACGAGTGCCGTCGTGCCGCCCGCCGCCGTCATGTCCAGCGCAGCGGCGATCGCGCTCGGCGCACCGCTGCACTCGATCACGGCGTCGAATGGCGTGCTCCCGTCCGCCCGCAGGACGAAGGAGTCGGCGCCGGCCGCAAGGGCCGTCCCGCGACGCCCGGGGTTCACGTCGACTGCGGTGACGCTTGCCCCGATCAGCTTCGCTGCCTGTATCGCCACCAGGCCGATACCGCCGACGCCGATCACGGCCACCCGATCCCCGGGAGCCGGTCGTGCGACGTTGTGCACGACGCCGTAGCCGGTGCTGACGGCGCAACCGATCAGGCAGGCCACCGTCGGCGGCAGCCCGGAGGCGTCGACCAGCTGGCTGCTCATGACCGTGACCCGCTCGGCGAAGGACGAGATGTTCGCGTACCGGCGCACCGTCCCGCCGCGCCAGGTCAGCTCGGCGACCTCGGATCGGTAGGCCTGGGCGCACCGGGTAGGGCGCTGCGCCGTACAGGCGCTGCAGGTGCCGCACCCGGTCACGCTGAGGATGGCGACCGGGTCGCCCACCGCCCATCGGGTGACGCCCTCGCCGAGCTGCTCCACGACACCTGCCGCCTCGTGCCCGAGCACCACCGGGGCGCCGACGGGCGAGGTGCCGTCCAGGACGTTGAGGTCGCTGTGGCAGATCCCGGAGGCGAGCACTCTGACGACGACCTGTCCCGCCGCCGGCGGCGGGACCTCCAGATCGTCCACGACCTGTAGCTGCCGGCCGTCGAAGACCACACCGCGCGTGTGCATCGAGCCCCGACCGTCAGTCGCCGACGGTGGCGCGCCGGAGACCCTTGTAGATGCCGCGTTCCACGATGAGCGGTGTCTGGATGTACCGCACGAACCACGGGGGTACGCGAACGACCTTGCCGTTGGGCGCGAAGACCTGCAGTCCGTCGGCCTGGACGCCGAAGACGGACCCCCAGCGCGCCTGCGGCGCCTTGAAAGGCTTGAGCGGCTTGCCGTCCAGGTGGGCAATGACGTTCGCGGCGAGGAGTCCGTCCGCCCGGGCGCGCGCGGACGACCGCAGGGGATCAGTCGCGGCGACGTCGCCGATGGCGAAGATGTCCGGCCGGCCGGGCAGCTGCAGCGTCGCGGTCGTACGGACGAAGCCGTCGGCGTCCAGCAGCTCGCGCGGCAGCCAGTCGGTGTTGGGCGTGACCCGGCCGATGGCCCAGAGCACGGCTTCGGCCTGAGCGGGTGGCTGCCCGGTGCTGAAGTCGATCGGGTCGCTGGTGATGGCGTCGCACGCGAAGCCCTCCGGCACGACCGCCCGGTGCTCCGGGTGGAGCTGGACACCGGCCGCTTCGAGGCGACGCCGGGCATGGATCCAGGATTTCTCGTGGTGGCCGAGCAGACCGCGGTCGTGCGGGAAGTAGAGGTCGACCCGCTTCTGCGGCCAGCGGGTCGCCAGGTTGAGAGCACTGCTGACCGCTGCCGCGCCGCCACCCACGACGGCGACGGACGACGCCTTCTCGAGCTGGTTGTGGTGCTCCAGCAGCTCGGCACTCACCTCGGCCTCGGACTGCAGATGGGGCTGACGCCAGAAGCCGTTGGTCACACCGGTCGAGATCACCAGGATGTCGTACGGCTCGCTGGTCTCGGTGCCGTCGGCCAGCTGCACGCTGACGCTTCTGTCCTCGAGGTCGAGGCCGCGAAGGTTTCCGTGGACGGTGCGGCTGCCGTCGAGCCGCCGGTACCGCTCGAAGGCCACCTGGTGATCGCGTGCCCACTCCTGCGGTTGGGACAGCCGCAGGCCGAGCTCCTGACCACTGACGAGGCCCGCCTTGGTGGAGATGCCGACGAGCTGCAGGCGCTTCTTGTGCTTGGCAAGGTTGATCGCGGTCAGCAACCCGCTGTCGCCGAGCCCGGCAATGACGATTCTTGTCCCGGTGCCGGTCACCCGCCGACCGTAGCCGGTGGATCGTCAGGCCACGGCGTGATCAGCCCTTGCGGGAGCACTAGATCTCGCGTATACACAACCGTATGGTTGTAGATCAGGCCGACGCGGACCTGCTGTTCCAGGCCCTCGCGGACGCCACGCGGCGCGACATCGTGCGGCGGACGCTCGACTCCCCTGTCTCGGTCTCGACCCTTGCCCGTGCCTACCCGATGAGCTTCGCGGCCGTGCAGAAGCACGTGGCTGTCCTGGAGAGAGCAGGCCTGGTGACCAAGAAACAACAGGGCCGGGAACGCCTCGTCGCAGCCGACCCCGCCGCTCTGCGCAACGCCCACGACGCCCTCGACCAACTCGAACTGACCTGGCGTGACCGGATCGCCCGCATGGACGACCTGCTCGCCACCGACGAATCCTGAGGAGAACGACATGCCCCTGACTGATGCTCGTCACGACGCAGACGCGAAGACCGTCACGTTGACCGCCGAGTTCGACGCGCCCGTCGAGCGTGCGTGGCAGCTCTACGCCGACCCGCGTCAGCTCGAGCAGTGGTGGAACCCGCCGGGCTTTCCCCTCACCATCACCGACCACGACCTGTCCGTCGGCGGCATGGTGCGGGCCCACGTCACCACACCGGACGGCCACAAGGTGCACGCCTACTGGCGAATCATTGCCGTCGACGCGCCGCGCAGCATGCAGTGGGAGGACGGCTTCCTGGACGACAACCTCGAGCCCAACCCCGACATGCCGCTGCAGACGATGCAGCTGACGCTCGCCGACCGCGCCGGGGGCGGCACGCTCATGACGATCGTCGCCGGCTTCGCATCGGCCGAGGCCATGCAGGAGTACCTCGACATGCCCATCGAGGAGCAGATGCGGGTGACGATCGGCCAGGCCGAAGCACTCCTCAGGTGAGTGCGCCGGTCTGATCAGCGCCGGGCGGCGCCCATCACCACAGCTGATCGCTGTAGGTGGGCGTCCCCGGGACGGTCGCGATGAACGGTGCCGCCAGTGCCAGTGAGCCGAGTCCCGATCGCGCGATGTCGTCGCCGAGCCCGGTGAACGACGCGTCCCACACCTCGCGCGGGTCGGCCTGCAGGAAACACGCCACCAGGACCCGCTCGCCGACCCCGCTTCCCGAGCCCGGAACCCCCGGGAACTCCCGCGGCGAGAACACCAGCGCCTGCGCCACCTTGCTGTCCTCCCGGTTCAGCAGGGCGGGCAGCCCGGTCTCCAACAGCCAGTTGGTGAGGTCGCCGAGCGGCGCTGAACCGCTCCCGTCGATCCACAGGGCGACGACGCCGGGGTATCGGTGATCGAGTGAGATCTCGGCCGGCACCGGCCACCCGTCCCGGTTGACCGACCCCATGAAGTCGTACAGGGACAAGGAGACCAGCTCGCGGTCTCCGTTCATCCGCCCCTCTCCCCCGAGCCGGGCGGTCTCCGGGAAGGACCAGGCGTAGTGCTCGTCGACCTGCCCGGCCAGGAGGTAGAAGAACGACAGATAGCTGCCCTTGGCGGCGGGCTGGGCGATCTCACTCGGGTCCGGATACCGCAGGGCCTTGAGGTCGCGCGTCGCGACGAAGCGGCCGAAGGAGTACGCCCCCGGTCCGGCGAGCACGCCCGAGTAGACGTGGTCGTGCTCGTACCAGCGGTTCCACTCAGCCAGACGCTCGGGATCCCGGTCGGGCTCGATCATCACGATCATGGCCTGACCGAGGTCGACGTGGGTTCCGCTCGTCATGTGCGCTCCTGATCCAAGGCTCCGGCCCGGCTGACGGATTGCCGGCAAGCGCAGTTTGGACCAGGGCGTGCCGGCGCCGACCGGGTGGTTGGCCCACCGCAGGTCGAGGAAGACTGCACCTGTGCGAGCGACGCGGAAGTCGAGGCGTCGGGTGGTGCCACTCGTACTCGTCTGCGTGTCGGGGGCCGGTCTTGTCGGCTGCGGGCCCACCACCGCGACTGGAGGCTCGTACCCGCTCTTACGAACGGACGAGCGGCCTCTCGCGATCAGCTTCCTCGGCGTGGACGGTCAGCAAAGGCTGTCGACCATTCGTGGCGGCGCCGGCCGGGTTCAGCTCGTCCTCTTCGACGTCGAGGCACTGGCTACCCAGCGACAGCTGGCGGTGCTACGCGGCGTCCGCGATGAGCTCAACGGCTCGGGGTTACGCCTGCTGCGGGTGACACTCGACGACGGGCAACTGCGCTCGCACGACATCCTCTACAACGGGCGCCCGACGGCCGACCCACGTGTCAGCGAGTTGAGCAGGCGCGTGCACCGATTGGCAGTGGTCGGCTTGTCGTACACCGAAATAGTCGATACGCAGGGGCGCGTAGCGGCCCGGTTGATCGGAACGTCGAAGCCCGACCGGCTGCAAGCCGCACTCCGGCGCCTCCTCGGAGCCAGGTGACGGTCAGCCGGACCACCGAAAGGCTCCGGGCCACCCAACCGGGCGCTGCCCGATGACCGAGCAGGACCTGGATGGGCGGCCCGGGATGGCGGCAGCCTACGGAGCTAGCGCGACTGGTTGTCCTTCGTCAGGTCGTCGGCGAACTCGTCCGGCCCCTCGTCCTGCGGGGCAGAGTTCGTGGCGGCTTCGCGGGCGACGTCGTGCGTCTTGGCGTGGTGGGCCTCGGGACCGCCCTCGTCCGAGTACGGCTTGCGGCCGTCACCCTCGCTTCGGTCGTCACTTCTGGGCACGGTGATCCCCTCTGCTGCGGACCGGAGTCGGTCTTCAGGCTCAAGACCAACTACCTGCCCTCCGGACGGAGTCCCAAGCCGGAGGAGACTGTCGGTGTCAACGAGGTCGGAGGATCGGCCGACGCGCCATTTGGGGGACCCCATGACTTCGGTACAGATCATCTTGTCGCTGGCGATGGGTGTTCTGGCCTTCATGCTCGCCCGTTACGTCAGTGACCGCGAGGCGCGGCGTGCGCGGCGGCAGGGCGGCATGAGCTACACGGGGCGTCTGCTCAACAGAGGCGTGCTGGCACTGGCCGCGTGGGCCCGACCCCGGCGTTCACGCCGCACCACCGCCCGCTCGCAGCGAGAATCTGACGAAGCATTCCGGCAGCCGTAGTCCGTTCCACCATTGTCGAGCCGTGACACGGCCCGGATCCACGTCTGTTCATCGGTGGCTGAGCAGACGACCATGACGTGATGAGCTCCGCATGGTCGTACGTGACGACTGGGGACCAGTTGACCGAACTGGTCGGACACCCGATCAAGCGCGTCGCCGACAAGGTCCGCACGACGCTCGCCGACGTCGACAGGCAGTGGCTCCAGCACTCACCGCTCTGCCTCATCGCCACCACCGACGCCGCCGGGCACGTCGACGTCAGCCCGAAAGGCGACCCTGCCGGGCTCGCGCACGTCCTCGACGAGCAGACACTCGTCATCCCCGACCGGCCCGGCAACCGCAGGGTCGACGGCTTCCACAACATCCTGGAGAACCCGCACGTCGGCCTGCTCTTCCTCATCCCCGGCCGCGGCGACACGCTGCGCGTCAACGGCACCGCCCTGCTGCTGGCGGATGCGCCGTTCTTCGATGAGCTCGTCGTCGCCGGCCACCGGCCGTCCCTCGCCCTCCTCGTCACCGTCGAAGAGGTCTTCTACCATTGCTCGAAAGCGTTCCTACGCTCCAAGCTCTGGGAACCCGACACCTGGAACCCCGACGCCATGCTGTCGCGAGCTCACATCGCGCACGCCGTCGAACGAGCCGACGAGCCCTTCGAGCAGGTCGCGCAGTACTACAACAGCCGCGACTACGGGCAGCAGCTGTACGGCTGATCGCCTCGGCGCAGCCGCGCTCACACGTGGGCCTTTGCGTCGGCCGGCCGAGGTGTCGGACCGTTATCTGATCAGCTGGTAGCGGATGTCGACCGGCGGCGCAGTGAGCCCGGGCTCGCCGCGCGGCACGAGAACGTCGTTCGGCGTCGAGTTGTACGGCGCGTGTGCGGCCACCTGGAACGCCTGCGTCCCGGACCTGAGCGTCGTGAAGCCGCTGGGGTTGGCCAGCAGCGCCCCCGACTGATTCGAGAGCATCTGGACCGGCACGACGAGCCAACCGTAGGGATTGCCGTAAATCGGTCGCTGGCCCGAGGCGGACGTCAGGTTCGACACCTGGCACCCGTCCGTATTCGGGTCACCCCACACGGCGATCGAGAAGGCGGCCAGCGGGTACTCGACACCGGTCTGACCATCCGTGGGTCGCTCGGTGATGCACTCCGCGGTCAAGGGCTTGCCGTTGAGCAGCGGCATCTGCGTCGAGTAGTGCCACAGAGCCTTTTTGGGATCCAGTGACGGGCCGTGGTTGACCAGTTGCATCTGCACCTGCGGCCGCGCTGCCGACCCGACGACGGTGACGTACGTGTCGAAGACGTCACCGGGGTGCACCGGCGATGTCTGCATGTCCAGATTGCGGGGCGGCGCCGGCGCGGCCTCGGTCCACGCGTAGTAGATGGGCTCCGAGCCGGGGCCGGCGCAGGCCGCCCCGACGCCCGTCTGGTACAGCGGACGGCCCGGGCCGCCCGGGACCTGCTGCGGGTCGATGACCCCGTCGAAGCCGACCCAGAGCGAGAGTGCGGCATTGTTGACCGTGCACGTCACGGTCGGGACCCGGAAGTGTCCCGCGACGCGGCGCAACGGCTGCAGCGAACTCCGGCCGTCGACGATGTACCCCGCCCAGTTGTGCGTCTGCGTGGACAGCGGCGGACTAGCCCGGAGATTTCACGGGTTATCAGCCTGACCGGGTGTTGATCAACAGAAAGGTGCCCCTGACCAGCGAGGATTCGACTTGTCTAAGGTCCGAATCGCGTTGATGCAGGAGCACCCTTCTGGTGAGCGATCGTAGCGGGTTCTATCCGTCTGTCCGGGTCGACGCGGCGGGCCGGCAGCTGGTGTCGCACGCCGGTGGGGTACTGCTGGTCGAAACGGTCCGAGCGGCCGGGTTGGACCGTGAGCTGTCGGCGGCACTGGGTTGTTGGCGCCGGCCGCACGCCCGGCATGAGCCCGCCAAGGTGTTGTGCGATCTGGCGGTGACGCTCGCGCTCGGCGGCGACTGCCTGGCTGACGTCGCGACGGTGCGGGCCGCACCGCAAGCGTTCGGCCCGGTCGCCTCGGATGCGACGGTGTCTCGCACCATGACGGCGTTGGCTGCCAACGGCGACCGGGTGCTGGCGGCGATTGACAGGGCGCGGGCTGCGGTCCGGGGCCGGGTCTGGAAGGCCGCCGGCACGGATGCGCCGAACGCCGCCGGCACGGTGACGGTCGATTTGGACGCCACGTTGGTGACGGCGCATTCGGACAAGGAAGGCGCCACGGCGACGTTCAAGATGGGCTTCGGTCACCATGCGCTGCTTTGTTTCGTCGATCACGGCGCGGACGGCACCGGTGAGATGGTCGCCGGTCTGCTGCGCCAGGGGCGCGCCGGGTCCAACACCGCCGCCGACCACATTGCTGTGAAGCGCCAAGCATTGGCGCAGATTCCGGGCGTCAGCCGGGGCCGGCCCGGCCGCAAAGTCCTGATCAGGGCGGACGGCGGCGGTGGCACGCATGCCTTCCTGGGCTGGCTTTCGGCCCGTGGACTGGCCTTTTCTGTCGGCGGGACGCTGACCGGCGACGCTGAGCAGCTCATCCGCCGCCTGCCGGCGGCGGCGTGGACACGGGCCTACGACTCAGCTGGTGGGGTGCGGGACGGGGCGTTCGTCGCCGTACTGACCGGCCTGCTCAACCTCACCCGGTGGCCGAAAGGGCTGCGGGTCATCGTCCGTTCCGAACGGCCGCATCCTGGTGCGCAGCTGCGGATCACTGATGTGGACGGCAACCGCATCACCGCCTTCGCGACCAACACCGCATCCGGGCAGCTTCCCGAACTGGAGCTGCGGCACCGGCGGCGGGCCCGATGCGAAGACCGGATCCGACAGGCCAAGGACTGCGGGCTTCGCAACCTGCCTTTGCAGGGCATGGCGCAGAACCGGATCTGGCTCGCCATCATCGCCCTGGCCGCCGACCTCATCGCCTGGACCCAAGTGCTCGCCTTCGCCGGCCATGAAGCCCGCCGCTGGGAACACAAACGGCTACGTCACCGGCTGTTCTCAGCCGCCGGACGCGTCTCCCGCCACGCCCGCCGCACCGTGCTACATCTACCGGCGGGCCACCGGTGGAGCCGGCTGATCCAGACCGGGCTGACCCGCATCGCCGCCGCCCCCGGCTGACCCCGGCGACATCCAACCCGCCCAACGACCCGAAAGACCACCGCAGGAACGGCGAACCCGGACGCACCGGGCACACCGTCATGCCCGTCAAACAAATTCAGCGGCGACCCCACCAAGCACCGCCCAACCAGATCACACAGCCGACGCGTGCAAGATCCGGGCTAGGCACACACGCGCTCGCGACCAACGCGATCAGCGCAAGTACTGGAGCCAGGAGTATCGCTCGGTGCCGACGCACAGACCCTCCAAGATGCTCGTCGTGACATTTGCATCGGAGTGGGCTCCGCAATCGCGAGTGACCGACGGGCAGGAGTCACGATCTGCCGGGGATTCACCCATTCGGACGATGAGCCCGCCGCCTGACAGATCCTTGAGTCCCCGCCCCTTCGAACCCCCCGCGATCGAGAGGGAGGACGCCTGATGCCGAACGTCGTCGTCGACGCACTCCGGGCGATCCGCAACGGCGAGATGGACGAAGCACGCCGTATCGCTGCAGGATCCGAGAACTCACTGCTTGGACACGCCCTGAGCAATTACCTGGCGAACCACGTCGACCACGACGGATCGGTCTACACCGACCCTGCAGCCTTCCAGGCATTCATCGCCGGCGGCGGCAACGTCGGCCTGTACGAAGCCACCGCCGGCGCCTTGGCCGCGGCGTACGACCGATTGGACGCACGATCGGTCCTCGATCTCGGTTGCGGCGACGGTTCGGCGCTGGTCCCGGCCGCCATCCGGGCGACGCGGGCCCCGTCGAGCTTCGACCTCGTCGACGTCTCGGCAGCGCTGCTCGACGCGGCGACCGCGCGACTGCAAGCCCTCGACGTGGAGATGTCGACGCACGAGAACACAGCGCAATACTTCGCCCGGAAGCTCGACATCGGAAACCATTGGGACCTGGCCGAGTCGACGTTCGCGCTGCACACCCTGCCGCCCGATGAACGCGACGAGGTCTTGCGTGCCCTGCGCCCGCATGTCGGCGAGCTGGTCGTCGTGGAGTTCGACGTGCCTGCCCTGGACCCGGGCAGCCCGGAGCACCTGCGCTTTCTCGCCGACAGCTATGAGCGAGGTATCGCGGAGTACTCCGTCGACCGCGAGCTCGTCGCCGAAGGCTTTCTCATGCCCGTACTCGTCGGCCAACTTCTACCGGGTGCTGCCCGGATGACGTACGAGCAGTCGGCCGGCGAGTGGGCGGAGCAGGTGAAACGGTGCGGCTACCCGCACGTCGCCACCACCAGCCTGTACCCGTACTGGTCCTCCCCCGCGTTCCTGCTGACGGCAAACGGCGGCTTCGACCGCTGACTCGAGACTCCGCCGAAGGCGGTCGTCAGGGCAGAGCGGCCAGGAAGGCCGGCGACGGGCTACACGACGATCAACCACCAAGCGTCCGCTGAGTCGGGGCAACTCCACTTACCGCCGTCGAGTCCATGACGGGCAACAGCAGGCGCGACGGGTGCGCCAAGTCGTGCCAGATGACTCGCGTACCCGATCGGCCGAGCGAGGTGCTTCCCAGACCCCATTCGCTTCCGTCGGCGGCATTGACGTCCCACAGCGGGTGGTCCGAGGCAGCGAGCTGCAGGCGTACCCGCTCACCCCGGGCGAGCCGGCGACCCACTGGGCCCAAATCGATCCGCACCGGACGTTCCGCACCAGCGCGCTGACGTACGACGCCGTCGAGCAACGCGCGGGAGCAGCCCGCCTCATCAACCACGCAGAGCCGCGCGGTGACATCCATCGACGGGGTGTCGAACGATGTCCAGAGCTCCACAGCGACGTCACCCAGCAGCGTGAGCGGCTCCTCTAGCGGCTCGCCGGTGTAGACGAGCATCGTCGGCATCTCTTCCGCCGTGCACTGGCATGCGGGCCCGATCGGGGCGATGCCGGGCAGACAGCAGCCGTGCCCGCCGGTACGGATGGGCGCCATCCAGGGGTCGTACGCGAGCACGTCGGCCGGTTCTTCTTCCGCCGGACGCGGATCCAGCCGTCCGTCGCCGTAGCGGCTGGCGGCCCGCCCACCGGAATGCAGGTGCCAGCTCTGCTGAGTCGTCGCCCCGGGCCAGGCGTCGAGCGTCTGCCAGCCGGATCCGCTCACCCAGGCGGTCACCGGCGCGGCGAGCAGCGGCGCGGCTTCGCCGTGCAACACCTGCCGCCACCACTGCAGATGCAGGTCCGCAACGTGTCCTCCGGCCGGCGGATCGACAGCGCTCCAGACCGGCTCGCCGAGCGGCGACCACGGCATATGCGGCCACGGCCCGAGCACCAGCCGCTGCGCGGACCGGACTTCGGCGGTGGCGGCCGCCGCGCGTAGCCCGGTGAAGTTTTGGATGGTGCCGCGTACGAAGCGATCCCACCAGCCGCCGATGTGCAGCGCGGGCACGTCGATCCGCTCATAACGCGAAACGGCGTCAGTCGGCTCCCAGAAGTCGATGTCGCCGATGTGCGCCGCCCATTCCTCGACCCATCCCGAGTATCGCCGCAGAGCATGCACGACGGGCGCATCCGGATCGGCCGGAGGCCATGCGTACCCCGTCGCCAGCTGTCCGCGCAGCACGTGGAAAGCAGCCAGGTCACCGGCCCGGCGCGCCTGCTCGGCACCCAGTCCGGTGGCCCACTCGAGGACGAAGCCGGCGAGTGCTCCACCCTGCGAGGTCCAGCCGTCGCCGGCGCTGCTGCCGGTGAAGGTCGGGCAGATCGCGACAAGGCCACGTGGTCGCCGGGCCGCCGTCAAGAGCTGGATCAACCCCGGGTAACTGAAGCCGTACGTGATCACCCGGCCGTCACACCGCTCGAGCCCGGCCGTCCATTCGACCGCCGACGCACCATCGGCGGCCTCGGTCGCCAGAGGCTGGAAGACTCCGTCGGAAGTGCCGCGGCCGCGTACGTCTTGCACGGCGACGACGAAGCCTTGGGCGGCGACCCAGGCCGGGTGCGGCATCGCCACGGAGCTGTCGGCGGTCGTCTTCCCGTACGGAAGCCTGTAGAGCAGGGCCGGGAACCGGCCGCGGGCCTTGGGTGAGTAGACGTCGGCCCGCAGCACCGTGCCGTCGGAGGCGCGGCAATCCAGATCGCGGTCGACGTCGACCTGCGGCAGCAACTCGTCGGCCATGCGCTCGAACCCTAGAAGTCCGAGATGACACCGGAGTTTCCGGCCGCGGGCGTGCAGCCGTGCGGTGATTTCGGAACGGAACCGTCTCGCTACCTGCCGGACACCCTCGGCGGCTAGGAAAGACACCAGCGGGGCACCGGGGCCTGGCTAGCCATTCGACTCGACGTCTTCCGGGAGCTCACAAATGTCATCGACCTACGACCGACGCAGCTTTCTCAGCCGTGGCCTGCTCGCCGCCGGCGGCATCGCCGGCGCTGCGACCCTGTCCGAGCTGCTGACCGCCTGCGGCTCATCGTCCTCATCGACGTCATCGTCCACAGCCGGGCCGAGCGGGTCGAGCAGCTCCTCGCTCGCCACCGTCGCCTTGCAGCTCTCCTGGATCAAGAACGTCGAGTTCGCCGGCTCCTACATCGCCGACTCGAAGGGCTACTACAAGAAGAGCGGTGTCAACGTCACCCTGATCGCCGGGGGCCCGACCGTCGCGGCAGAGCCGGTCGTCGTCGCCAAGAAGGCGTTGGTGGGCATGGGCAGCTCGGATACGACGGCCGCCGCCGTCGCCAAGGGTGCCGGCCTCAAGATCATCGCCGCGCAGTACCAGAAGAACCCGTTCGCCCTGATGTCGCTGGCCAAGTCGCCGATCAAGACGCCCGAAGACATGTACGGCAAGAAGATCGGCGTGCAGGCCACCAACGAGACGCTCTGGGCGACTTTCATCAAAGCCAACAAGCTCGACGCGTCGAAGATCACCAAGGTGCCGGTCCAGTTCGATCCCTCGCCACTGGCCCAAGGCACGGTCGACGGGTGGATCTCCTACATCACCAACGAGCCGATCGAGCTGAAGGAAAAGGGCGTCGACACCTACACGTTCCTGTTCCAGGACTTCAACTATCCCGAGTACGCCAACACCTACCTCGTACGCACCGACGCCCTGTCCGACAAGACCGAGCGTGCACAGATCGTGGCTGTCCTGAAGGGCGAGGTGCTCGGCTGGCAGGACTCGGTGAAGGACCCCGCGCTCGGCGCCAAGCTGGCCGCCGAGACCTACGGCAAGTCGCTGGGACTCAAGGCCGCGGAGCAGACGCTCGAGAGCAAGGCTCAGAATCTGCTGATCGAGAGCGCCGACACCAAAGCCCACGGCTTGTTCTGGATGACCGACGACCTGATCGAGAAGTCGGTGGCAACGGTGGCTCTGAGCGGGACCAAAATCAGCAAGGACCTCTTCACCCGCGAGATCTTGGAAGAAGTCTTCGACGGCAAGACGACCCTCAGCTGATGCACGGCTCGACAGGATGTGGATGAGCGATGTGCGTCGATTCCGGCCCGAGCAGCTACGCGGCTGCGCATGGTGAGTGCCGGCAGCTACCAGGCGACCATCGGGTCCCAGCAGGTCGACCTGCCGATCGTTCCACTGGACGCCGACCGCGCGATCTCGCTGCTCATGACCATCGACATGGGCGTCGCGTTCTGCGCCCAGGCCGGCGAAGAGCTGGCCGCACTGTTGAGGCCAGCCCGACCCGAGTGCATCGTCTCCATCGCCACGCTCGGGATCCCGGTGGCCATCGAGGTGACCCGCGCTCTCGGATTGGACGACTACGTCGTCATCCAGAAGTCGCCCAAGGTGCATCTGGCGGACGCCATCCGCGAAGAGGTCACGTCCATCACGTCCACTCGACCCCAACAGCTCATGCTGGACCGCCGTCGGCTGCCATTGGTTGCGGACCGACCGGTCGCCTTGGTGGACGATGTCGTCTCCACCGGCGCGTCTCTCATGGCGGCGCTTCGGCTGCTGGACAGCGTCGGCGCACGCGTTGTCGCCATCGGCGCCCTTCTGCAGGAGGGCGAGAGCTGGCGAGCCCAGCTCGGCTCTCGTGCCCACCTCGTGCAGACGCTCGGCCGGATCCCGCTCCTTGGTACGGACGGCGCCGGAGGCTGGGTGGCGCTCTAGGTGAGAGCCTCACCGGACATCTGAGCCATGATGCGCTCCGAGGCGCGCTGGGCGGCACCGGTCAACGAGTCGAGAGGCTCGTACGCATCGGCTTCCAGTCGCCGATCGCGAACGCGAACCCGCCCGTCGACGAGAACGGTCCGCACGTCGGCGCTGCGCCCCTGAAGAAGCAGGGTCTCGGCCCAGTCGTGGTGCGGGAACCAGTGCGGGCCCGACGTGTCGATCAGCGTGAGATCAGCCCGTTTGCCCGGCGTGAGGGAGCCGGTGAGGCCTGAGAGGCCGGCGGCTTCCGCGCCGCCGAGGGTC
This sequence comes from Frankiaceae bacterium, assembly GCA_965199805.1. Taxonomy (GTDB): domain Bacteria; phylum Actinomycetota; class Actinomycetes; order Frankiales; family Frankiaceae; genus DATAZK01. Next base: position 1,695,745 of record CBDATO010000003.1, read on the forward strand.
GCCAGGCGAAGGGCCTCGTGACCGGTGAGCGGCGGCCGGTCCGGCTCGAGCAATCGGGCGTTCAGCAGGGTGCGGCGGGCTTCGGCGAGCAGGTCGCTGTTGCGGTTGAGGGTGGCGTTGTCGCTTCCCAAGCCGACACGCAGCCCCGCGTCGAGGAAGCGCCGCACGGGCAATGCCGTACCGAAGAAGGCGTTCGAGGTGGGGCAGTGCGCCACGGCCGTACCGGCTCCGGCGAGAACCGAGACGTCATCGGCGGTGGCCGCGGTGCAATGCGCGGCCAGTACGTGTTCGCTCAGGCAACCCGCCCGGGCGAGCTGCGCCGCGTCACCCGCTTCCCGGCTGGCGGGCGAGGTCAGCAGGTGTATCGGCATGACCGCTCCTGCACTCCCGGCCAATTCGCGGGCGGCGCGTACGCCGTCGGTTCCGACCAGCTCGACGAGCTCCGGCGCGGGGGTGACCCGGAGGAGTCCTTCCGGTCCCTCGTCGTACGTGTCGATGAGGGCCGCGATGTCCGCGAGGCACCTGTCCAGGGGGGCGATGAGCAGGTCGGGCGCGTAAGGAAACGGCCATGACCGCCAAGACGCAGGGAGCTGGGTCGCGAACATGTGACCGAAGACGACCCGCAGTCCCAACCGCGCATGGGCATGCAGAGACGCCTCAGCGCAGGCTCGATTGCGCCCGCGGTCGCCGCCGCAATTGACGCCCCAGTTGTCGACGACGGTGGTCACGCCGGCCAGTAACGTCTCGGCGCCCGCGAGTGCTGTCGCGAGTCCCGCGTCCGCGGGCGCGAAGTGGACGATCCCGCCGTAGTACGTGCCGAGCAGCCAATCCAGGAACGTGGGTCCCCACGGCGGTCCACCACGCATGAGCACGTCGAGCAGGTGTTGATGCGTGCTCACGAAGCCGGGAACGAGCAGGTCGCCGCCGGCATCGAGCACGACCTCGCGGTGGCGGACGTCGGGCTCCCCGGCGCCGACTCCGGTGATGAACGACCCTTCGACGCGCACCCATCCGGGGTCGTACACCACCTGCGGCTCAACGGGCAACACGACGGCGTTCGCGATGAGCACCCCGCCATTGTCCGTCGACATCGTCAGTGGCAGAAGGCACCAGCCTGGCTCCGGGCGTTCACAGACGCGGGAGCGTACGTTCGCGACGTGCAGCCACGCGGCCTGGTGCTGGTTGTCGAGGACGAGGCTCCCATCGCCGACGTTCTCCGCCTCTATCTCGAGCGAGCCGGCTACCAGGTCGAGATCACGGCTGACGGGCTCGCCGCCGTCGATCTGATCCGTTCCCGCCGTCCGACGGCCGTGGTACTCGACGTGGGGCTTCCCGGCATCGACGGGGTCGAGGTGTGCCGCCGGCTGAGGGCGGAAGGCGATTGGACCCCGGTGCTATTCGTGACAGCTCGCGACGACGAGGTGGATCGAGTGGTCGGCCTTGAGCTGGGCGCCGATGACTACGTCACCAAACCGTTCTCGCCGCGTGAGCTGGTTGCCCGGGTCAACGTGGTCCTCCGTCGCGGTCAGGCCGCCCCCGAATCGGTGCTTCGCATGGGCGACGTGGAGCTACGGCCCGATGAGCGCCGCGTTCATGCCTTCGGGACGGCGGTGCACCTGACCGCGACCGAGTTCGCTCTGTTGCACTACCTGATGGCGCGGCCGGGTCGGGTGATCCCGCGGGAGACGCTGCTCGAGCAGGTGTGGGGGTACGACGCTGTCGCGGGCGCTCGGACGGTCGACGTTCACGTCGCGCAGCTGCGGGCGAAGCTCGGCGACGCGAGCCCGGTGCGCACCGTCCGGGGAGTCGGCTACAGCGCCGAGCCCGGCGCCGTCCGCAACCTGCCGGGGGTTCGGGGCGACGAATGAAGTCCCTGACCATCCGGGTCGCGCTGCTGACCACTGCCGTCGCGGTCATCACCGCCGTGATAGCAGGGCTGCTGGGCTTCGGACTGCTGCATCGCGCTGACTCCAGCCGCGCCCGGCAGACCCTGTCTCGGGTGGCAACCGAGGTCGCAGACGGATCACAAAGCCCTGCCATGAGCCGGATCACCTTGCGGGCCCTGCGGGTCACCGGAGGCACGATCGGGCCGGCGGGTGCGGTGAACGGGCCGCCGCTGGCACGGGCAGCGCTCAGCCGTGGCCAGATCCAGCAGGTCCTCGCAGGGCAGTCGGTGTCTGCGACCACCCACGCCGACGGCTCAACGGTGCTGGTCGAGGCGCGACCGACCAACCGTGGAGGCATCGTCGTCGTCCAGCGACAGGCCGATGCCCTGTCCCTGACCGCTCGCGCCGGCCGCCGACTGCTGCTCGCCCTCATCATTGCGGTGGCGGCCGCCGTGCTCCTCGGCGTGTTCGTCGCCCGTCGCCTCGCCCGACCACTGCGCAGGACAGCCAGCGCCGCGCTTGCGCTGGCCAACGGCGAACGTCACGTCGCCATCCGGGTCGAGGGTCCGACGGAGGTCGCCGACGTAGCAGCCGCCGTCAACTCCCTCGCCGAACACCTCAATGCCTCCGAGGCCCGACAGCGCGACTTCCTGCTGTCGGTTTCCCACGACCTTCGTACGCCGCTGACCGCGATCACCGGCTATGCCGAGTCCCTTGCCGACGGCCTCCTCGAGCCTGCGGATCTGCCGCGGGTCGGCCAGGTGATGACCAATGAGGCGCGGCGCCTCGATCGCCTCGTCGGTGACCTGCTCGACCTCGCACGCCTCGAGGCGCAACAGGTTCGTGTCGAATTCGCCGATGTCGACCTGGACGCGGTCCTGCTGGCCGCCGGCCAGGTGTGGTCGGACCGGTGCGCCGCCGCCGGCGTCGATTTCGAGATCCGCCAGGACGTCGCCGGGCTGACGGTGCGTACGGATGCGGCGCGGCTGCGGCAGGTTCTCGATGGATTGCTGGAGAACGCGTTGCGGGTGACGCCCGCGGGACGCCCCATCGTGATCGAGTCACGTCGTGCGGATCGCGCCGTCGTCGAGGTACGCGACGGTGGGCCCGGCCTGACCGACGACGACCTGCGGGTGGCGTTCGACCGGTCGGCGTTGTTTGAGCGTTACCGCGGCGTACGGCAGGTCGGAACCGGTCTCGGACTTGCCATCGTGCACCGGCTGTGCGACCAGCTCGGCGCACAGGTCTCTGCTGGCCATGCCGCAGAAGGCGGCGCGTGCTTCCGCGTGCAGATCCCGTACGCAACCCGAACATAGGCGTCGCCAGTCCCGAACATCGCCGGCCGATGGTGTCTTTGCGGCCCAGCCGGGGCGCACCTAGGGAGGCCAGCATGTGGAAGAAGTTCGTAGTCGCCGGTACGGCCGGTGCCGTCCTGCTGGGCGCCGGAGGCGTCGCCGTAGCAGCGACCGATGGGCCCAGCCCCTCGCCGACCCCCTCCCCCAGCACGACTGCTAAAGCCTCCGCACACGGGAAGCACGGCGCCAAGGACCTCCGCCAAGCGCTGTCGCGCGCCGTGCACGGCCAGGTCACCACCAAAACCAAGAATGGCTACATCACCCACGACGCCATCCGCGGCACGGTCACCGCCGTGGCCCCCTCATCGATCACTGTGCGTGCCGCCGACGGCGCGACCGAGACGTTTGCGATCAGCGGGGCGACCGTCGTCCACACCAAGGCCGACGGCAAGAGCAAGGGCAAAACCGGTCAGATCGGCGCGGTACGGGCAGGCGACAGCGTCGGAGTCCTCGGAACCGGGACGACCACCCTGACCGCCACGCACGTGGTCGACAAGACGCGCTAGCCGTCCGTCGGACTGCACTGCCGCTACCGGACCGACCCTTCAGGGCCACCGGGGCGAGCAGTGCAGTCATCTCGACGTCAATCGGTCAACGGGAGCACCAGCGTCGGTGTGGCGATGACGTGCTCGTCGCGTATCGGACGAACCGCAGTGCCGATGGCGAAGAACTCTGTCGTGTGACCGCCCCAGCGGTGCGGCAGGTTCAGCAGTTGGACGCCGACGACGCCCTCCGCCTGTAGTTGTTCGGCTTCCGCTTGCATCCGGCTCATGGCCAACTCACGGGCGTCGTAGAGCGCCTCGGTGAATTGCGGGATCTCGACGTTCTGACCGGCGTTGCTCAGCGTCTGGCCGAGTGAGCGGTGTGCCATGTGGTAGACGCAGCTGCCCATGGTCATGCCGAGCGGGGCGTACCCGGCCTGGATGAGTGTCCAGAAGTCCTGACCGGACAGGTCGGACGTGAACGGCTTGCCAGTGTTGTTCCGCCAGTTCTGATTTTGGTCGTCGGATTTAACGGCGGTACCGACGGCGATGAATTCGGCAAGATCGGTGCCGAATTCCTTGAACTCGATCTCCAGGCGCACCCCAACGATTCCGTCGGCGCCGAGGACGTCGGCTTCGGCTTCCATCCGGGCCATGGCGAGCTCGCGCGCGTGGTACATCGCCTGCGAGAGCACCTCGAGCTCCTGACTCTTGTTCCATCGCCGCATCTGGAATCCGACGTGGTAGATGGAGCTGCCGAGCACCAGGCCAAGCGGCCGAAAACCCGCCTCACGGACCAGGAGGAATTCGTTCACCGACAGGTCCGAGGTGAACAACGCTGTAGCCGAGCCGGGACGCATCTCGGCAAGCCGGCGCAACGCGTCCTGTGGGATCCCCAGGTTCGCGACGGCGGTCGGATCGGACACAGTCATGTGGGTCTCCGGGAATTGCGCAGCGGGAGCATGGTGAGGGTGGAGTTGGCCTTCGGCGATGGGTTGCGTTGGAACGGCAGCAGTCCGCCGCCCATCACGACGGACTCAGCGACATGGTCACGATGACCCGCGGATTCCAGCAACCAGACGTTGACGTTCATGTGGCTCAGGTAAGCCTGCATCGCACCGCTCTGCCGAATGCGCTGCGCGAAGACCTCGCGAGCTTCGGCGCGGACGGTCGTCACCAGTTCGGTGTAGCCCGTCACTTCCGTATTCGACCGACTGTTGACTTGACGCTGCGTAAAAGCGTCGTCGTGACGGATGCCGACGCTGACAGCGACGACGGTCGACACGGGTACCCAGCCTGCGAGTAGAGCCCGCGTCACGTCCGAGCCGGACAGCTGGGTGACGAAGGGCCGTGCGGGCAAGGTCATCTTCGGGCCGACGTTGCCGCGAACGGCCGTGCCGATCGCGACGAAGTCGTACGCGCCGGTCTCGTGCCGGTCTGCCGTGAGCTGCACCCCGATCACCCCATGGGCGCCCATCTCGTGGGCCTCCGCTTCCAGGCGACTGACGGCGGTTCGGTAGCCGTCCTCCAGCGCGCGCACGTACGGCCCGTAGCCGGCGAACCTCGATGTGCGACTGGTCAGTGTCGGTGCGCTGGTGGTCCTGCCCCCGACTGACGTGGAGCCCAGGCCGCAACCCATCGCACCGGTGAACGCGATCTGGATCACGCAGCCACCCATGACCTCGCCCACCGCTGTGAAGCCGACCGTCTCGATCCCGACCGATCCGCCGATCGACAGCAGAGAGGTGGTGAGCCCGCTCGCCTTGCTGCGAGCAATCCGGTTCAGGGCAGAGGCAGGCAGGCCCCGGCCGTTCCACGGGACACGCTGAGGATCGGTCATATGCCGAGCACCTCGCCGAGCGCCCCGATTGCCGACTGAGCGGCATCTGTGGCTTCCCCGCCCTGCTGCCGTGCTGCCTCGAAGACGGCCGGGGTCAGCTTGGCGGCAGCGTCTGCAGCAGACATAGATGAACGCGAGAGGACGATTCCGCGCACGGTATGGCCGACCTCGATGGTCGAATCCTTGCCGGAGGCGACGAATGTCCATTGGTCGGCGTGCAGCCGCGCCGGCGTACCCGCCCGAAACATCCGGCCCTGTGTCGCCGGCTCGAACCGGACGCCCGGAACCCCGGCGAGAGCACCGAAGACCAGGTCCGCACCGCCCGGCCCATCCAACGCGTTGGACAGGATGCGGACAGCGTCCTCGGGGCTCAGAGGCTGCACGACGACGCTCCTGCCCACCGATTATGTGAGGAGCGCAGCGGACCGCCGGGTGAACAGAATTCCGCCCAGGGTGCCCATCGCTGTCATCTGTCACCGGATGCTCGATCTCAGTGAGGTCCGACCGGCGATCGTGTCGGGGTAGGGGTCAGCCCGCCTCGACCGCCCGCTCACGCCAGGTCAGTGAACAAAAAAGAATGCACCGGCAGTGTGGCGCCTACGGAAACGGCGCCTGGGGTTCGGCGCAGGGGTTTCAGCGCTCGGGGTCAGGCTCCTTTGGCTGTGTTGTCGATCGCATCGGCCGGAGCCGTGATGCTCTGGCGCCTGCCGTAGTCGGACAGAGTGGCGGTGCCTGCAGCGTCTTTGCTGCCGGAAGGACTTGTCGCTTTCAGTGGCAGCGGCTTGCCGTCCGCCGCCACGTACAACTTGGCACCGTTCGTCTCGGACACGATTACTACCTCCCGGCCGTCCAAGGTGCCGGTGGTGACCTCGTCTCTGATTGTCGAGTCGCGGCTCGGCTCGCCCAGCGACTTGGACAACGCAGGCAACGTGAAGTTGTCAAAGCTGTGGTTCTGATTGTTGGGGGCCTTTACCCAACGGTCCGCAACTCTAGCGGATTGTGCTGACGTCGCACCTTGACTCTCGTAGAAGCCGGCGGAGGCTTTGACGTAGCTGCTGCCATCGACAATGATGAGGCTGACGCGCTGACCAGAATAGGTGAGCGTTCCGGTCGTTCCGTCAGATTGCACGACGAGGTCTACGTCAATGCGGGCTTTCGTGGACGAGTCCGTCAGCTGCCCCGATATGTGGACGGCGTCTGTCGCCGCCAGTGCACCGGCGGCGTCGCGGGCCACCTCGGGTCCTGACTTCTTCGCTTCACCGTTGCCTGCATCCGACGAGCCACTGCAGGCGCTGACGAGGAGCGGCACCGTCGCGACCATTACCGACAAGGCAACTGTGGCTCGGGAGCGGGCCATAGGATTCCTCCCCATTCGAGCCACGGACGGCGCGACGTGTACAGCACACAGTCGGTGAGCCCGGCACATCCGTAAGGCCCCTTGACCTGCCCCCAGGATCGCACGCGTGGAGGAAGAGCGAACCTGACCGCGGGTGCACGGGCGGGTCAGACCGGCTCACTGCTCACTGAGGACTTTTCGACCGGGCGGGAGGGAACTCGTGCGACAGGCAGCCGCCGCTAGCAACGCATCCCGGCCAACCGCCTGTCGGGGACGCAACCGGCAGACCTTCCCGTCGCGGAGCCGCAGCGCGACCCCGTGGGTCAGCTGGGTCCCGTGGGGTGCGGCTTATCGGACGCGGCGCTCAGCGGGCGACTCGTCAAGCGCCTAGCTAGCGAGGCGGGCGCAGCGCTTTGCGCCAAGCCGAGTACGACTGGAGCGGTTCGTTGTCGGGGCGGGCCAACCAGGGCCACGGGTGCACCTCGGCCGGCTGCAGCACCGTAGCCCGTGTTCTCCATCCGGGGACCGGTGCCCAGGTCGTTGCCAATGACCGGTCTTGCAGTTCATCGACGACCCGCCCACGTCGAACCTCGAGCATGCGGGTGGCAGCCAGCTCACCCAAAGTCTCGGCAAGGAAAACCAGGCGTTTGCCGGACAATCGCAGCCGCTGCAGCAACGGTTCATCGAACACGAACACCACGGGGCGCGCAGCATCAGCGGCCAGCGCGGGGTCGATCGCGCCGAGCGATTCCGCGGTCAACCAGACCGTCGCCCCGGCCCCCGCCGGTGGTTCAGCCGGCCCGGCCGGGGTCGCCCGTCGGCCCAGGTCCGGCCCGTCGACCGAGCGACCGCGCTGGGTGTCAGGCCAGTCCTCAATCGGGCAGGCGTTCGACAGTGGGCAGTCCCGGCACAGCTGCGGAGCGCGCTTGCTTACCTGCCAACGGCTGAACCCGTACGCCTTCCCGCTACCCGTACCGACCGTCCACTGCCAGCCCAACCGGTTGGCGGCCCGCGACCCGTCGAGCAGATGAGCGAAGAACTCGTCCTCACCGTCACGCCAATCCGCCCCGGCACGCACGGTCCACTGCGACGCCAACCACATCCGGGTCTGATTGACCAGCCACCCGTCCTCTCGTAGCTCGCCGACGGTGTGCTCGACGCACCGCATCCGCGCCGGCCACGGCTCACCGACCCAAGGAGTGACCGGCGTCGGCTGCTCGCGGCGCAACGCAGAACCTGATCGTGCCCCGACCCGGGCGTAGAGGTGACGGGCGTACTCCTGCCACAGCAACTCGTCGCGAAACCGTTGCCGATCCCGCGAGGGCGCGTCCCCGACCGCATCCCACACCTGCCGCAAGCTGAGCAGGCCATGGCGAATGTAGGGCGACAGCCGCGTGGCGCCCCGACCCGAGTTCGGCAACACCACACTCCGTCTCGTTGCGTAACCGGATATGTCCAAACCGGCCAGCGCAGCATCTGCCGCGGCCTGCCCGCCGGTCAGGGCACCCGGGTGTACGCCACCAGGACCCTCTCGAGTCAGATCACCCAGATGCGTCGAGACCCACTCCACGACATCGCCGCGCTCCGCACCAGCAGCGACCGACGGAGGAGAGGGCAGTCGTGACACGAACCGAGTGTGCCCCGCCTCTTCATTTAGCGGGTCCGACCCGCGACGGCCCGCTCACCGGACCGACCCATCGACGCGCGGTGCGCATTTACAAACAACGCCAAGTCGGATGCGTCACTGCCGGCGCACCGACATTCGTACGCAACCCAAAGGACAGTCAAGGCGAAAGGGCAACGGATCCGGCTCAGCTTGATGGCAGCTTGGCGAGTTTGAGGCCGGTGATCCGCGCCAGTTGTCGAACGGAGGTCTGGGCGTCGCTCGATAGGGCGGTCTGGCCGATTAAGTACACGGCGCTCAGCACCGTTCCGCGACGCTGCCATATTTGCAGGAAGAAGACGGTCTGGTCGCTGCCGACGGCCGTCACTTGCTCGGATATGACGGCGGAATCGCCATTGGGTAGGCCACCGGCGCCCAGCAGTTTCGCCGTGTCGTACCTGAGCGCCGGAACGTCGGCGACCCCGCTGTCGGCAATCGTGCCGGGTTTGCAGTTGCGCACGGAGACACGCAGCTGGTTCAGGGCTTGAATTGCGTGGGCGCTGCTGTCGTAGGCGACAACCTCGTTCGACATCCGCGGCGCCGACGGCGTCAAAATGTTTGTCTGGCGCCTAGCGACGCGGTGCGCTTCCATGGTGAAGTCGTATCCGCAGTTGTCCATGGTGACCTGGCCAGACACCTCGTCGCCGCCGGGCAGCAGCGTCACAGTTGTGCCGGCGGGCAGGTCGCGGGCGGTGAGAGCCGCACGGGTGACCAGGCTGTCGGCTGTCGGCCTCGTGGTCGGAGAATTGGTCGGATCCGACGTCGCGGCGTCGCTCTTCAGCAGCCCGGGTACGAAGACCGTGACCGCGACCGCAACTGTGACCACGCCGGCTACGGCGGCCAGCATCTTGGGCCTTTTGTAGAAGGGCTGGCCGCTAGGCCCTTGGTGTCGGATGCCGGGCGCCGAACTGACTGAGGCGGCCGCGCCGGGTGCAGGGGGCACCGTGGTGTCTACCGACCGAGGCTGGGGCGCGTACGTGGGCTGGTACGCCGGCGGCGCTGACGGTGCAACGCCCGAGTGGATTACGACCGGGCGTGGAGCGGTCGTAGCCGACCACTGCCGCCCGTCGTAGTAGCGCAGCTCGTCCGAGCCGGCGGGGTCGGCGTACCAACCGGGAATCGCGGTCACATCGTCAGTTCGACTGCGCCCTTGGCGAACTGTTACTCCCTTCGGGTGTAGCTATCCGGACCGGACTGCGCTCGCTGGCCGTCTTGCTTCAACGCAACGCGGTTAGAGCGCACCTGTGCTACACGCGGTAGTGGCGGCTGCGAGCACGGTGAGAGGTGGGTTGCCGTCCGCGCGGATGTCCACTAACCCTTTGGGAAGGCACGGAGACTGTCATGGCCCGACCATTATGGGCTTGATCTCAAGCCCGCACAGAAGCACGACGCCACCTGCAGCGGCTAACCAGTCTCGATGTCCGTGTCTGTCGCAAACATTGTCAGACACCAAATGTCAATCCTGCGCCACCCAGCAGCCGGCGAGGCACTTGATGGCAACTTGTCGTAGCTGCAGAAGCATTGCTGAGCCGCCGTCGGCGTCGTCGTCGGCACTCAATCAGCTGGCGGCGGGCGTCGTGCTTTGCGCCATGTAATCAGCTTTTGAGGTCTGGGTGAGGATGAAGCTCGCTGAGAAAGCGGCGGTGCTGTACATATCGCGCACCTCGGCATCGCAGGCCGTTCGGTCGCTCCAGTTGAGATTTCGAGCAAAGTCCGGGATTCTGCCCGGCTGGGTCGCCGTAAGGATGCGGTCCTTTGCTTCGAACGAGGCGACCTGCCGGAGGGTGTAAACGCGTGTGTAGCGTCTTCCTGGGGTCCCGCACTCCATCGTGTTCGACTGCGCCATGTCCTTGCTCCACACAATTTGGTGGAACCACCGGCGGGCGAGGACTGTCGAATAATCACGTGCGTCGGCGTTGGCGTTGTATCCGTAACCGTTCCACCACAGCCGCTCGAGGCGATCGGAACCAGAGAAGTCGCTTGAAACCCCGGTAGAGAGCGGGGCGTTCTTCGTGGCCGAGTAAAGAGCGGTCAGCTGGGCGATTGTCGGCAGGTCCCACCCAGGGTTTGCTGCAAGAACCGGGGCGACGGTGTCGGGACCCATGTGGACGCCTTCGGGTGTCGTGGGCGCCCACAGCTCCTTCGGTAGCGGCTGAATGCCATCAGGGCCGACGGGAGACATGTACATCTGCGTTCCCGTAGTCGTACGGTTTCGCGTGTCGACGATGTCCATGGCCGGAATTTGCGGCGGGAGGTTGTTGATCTCAAGGCCCGCGAAGCTCTGGTAGAGCTTCGCGTCACGATCAAAGGCTGCAGTATCGCCTTGCAGCAGGTCATACTCCAGAAGCATCTTGGCGGTCAGGGCTTCCTCGTCGGCCAGCTCCACGTAAAGGTCGCGAAGCCTCGCCGAGTCGAACGAGGTGACGAAATCCTTGAGCATCAACTGTTTGCCGGTGCGCTTGAGAAGAGAGTCCATGCGGCTGTTCGGCATCAAGTACGAATGCTGCGTGCGTAGAATGCTCTGCAGCCCGGCGGCAGCGGCGTCTCGGCCGAAGTCATCCTTCCGCGTCTGCAGGATTGCCGCCGCCGCGGTCGTCGGCAGACCGTTCTCTTTCGCCTGCTCATACGTTAATGCTGCGTCGACAACGGGCCGGTACCTGGTGTCATAGAGCCCGGTGACCACGTCATTGAGCCGCGACACCTCTCCATTTGCGTCATTGAGATCAGCCGATACGATGCCGCCCTCCACTCGGACCAGACTCGTCTGGATCTGATCAAGCCGGCTCGTCACCTGGCCCAGCTCGGTTTTGATCAGGTCCAGGCTTTGCGTCGTCGCGTCCGGCCCGTTCAACTGAGCCATGAGAAAACCGGCGCCGCGGTTTGCCCCGGCGGACAAGATCCCCCCGAGCACGCTCTTGGCGATGAAACCGATCCCAATCTCACTGACGGTTGACACCGGGTCGGCACCGGCTTGCTTGGCTACCGCCGCCGGGGAACTGGTCGCAGGCCGGGGCGAGTCGCCGGACCCGGAACAAGCAGCCGCCGCCCCCATGACTCCGATGAGCAGAACCGACGACAACTTACTGACCTGACGGCGCACGCGCGACTCCTGAACGCATCGATCGACCATCGACGGTTGCGGGCGCAAGTAGCCGGCGCAACGGCGCGAGGGCCAGACCGGCTATCGGCTGACGAGGGCGTATCGGGCGACGCCGGTCCAGACTTGACGGAAGCGAAACTTCAAATGTTGTGAACATCTGAGCTCAGGGTCCCCACGCATCCGTGGGACAGTCAAGCCGGCGCGACACGAAGCCACCAACGGGCGCTCGCACAATACGGCAGCCTCGCTGGCCACTCGGCGTGCCGACTTCACCCGGCCGCCTCGGCGCAACGGTCGACTTTTGGCGCTGCCGGGCCAGCGCAACGGGAGCCGGGAAGTGACTCGCCTGAAGCAGTCGGCGCGGGCCGCGTTGGTCACCACGAGCGTGGACGGCGTCGCCTGGCATCATCGTGAACAACTTCCTGATGCTCGTCACCGTCGCCGGCGCCAGGCCGCCGCTGTTCACCTTCTTTACTCAGGCGGCGACTTCGATACCCGAGACATCGGCAAGGGAGGACCCGCCCCCAGCGCGGCCGGATGTGGCAACGCAGCCGACCCGTGTAGCCCAGTCACCAGCCGTTGGGGACGCGATAGGCACCCGGAGTTGGCTCGAGACGTGACCTCATTTGAGCCTAGAGGAGACGGATCCTCCAGGTCGCCGGTAAACGATCACCCAGACGACGCCGCAGGCCGCGGGCGTAACCGCCCAGATCCGCAGGTCGGCGGCACAATCTTGCTTGCCGCATCAGGGTGGAGCTGAGGGGACTCGAACCCCTGACCCCCACACTGCCAGCGCGGACATGCACGTTCCTATCGGTGCAGGTCACAGCCTCGCACCCCCGCTGAGCTGCAGGATGACCATGCGGTTGAACGCTGTTGAAAGCACTTACTGACCGTTGGCCGCGGATGGATCCTCCAGGTTTTCTCCACCGGGTCACGTTGGCCGCAGCCTTCGGCTGTGGCGGCCACTCTTGCCTGCTCACAGATCCGATTGCGGGCAGCCGCCGCTGCTCGCATGCATCCCGGCCAAATCGTCGGCGGCTGGGCTGCAGCCGAGGCTGACGCATCTCGCGCGGCGACACTTATGCGACCGCCCGGGGTCGCCCCGGCACCCTCCATGCACTGAGCCCCGCACCTTCGTCAGGCCGCCTGGCTGTTCGCTGCCCGCAACGGCCCAGCGGCTTGGGTTCCCCCATGCTGGCTATCGCTTTGGCTGAAGCGGAATCCCTTCTAGCTGCCCCGCTCGGTCTGCGAGTGGACGTCGGTCAGACATTGGTCCGAAACCTGTCGGAGCCATGACCACGGATGCTGCCGCCGCGAGCGGCAGCGCGGGCCCGTCGGTCAGCTGTGTTCCCGTGCAGTGCCGCTCACGGACGCGCCGCTCAGCGCGCTGATCCGTCAGGCGACTACGACTCTTCACGTCGTCGACACACGCGAAGAGTCAACCGAACCCTGGGCAGATCCGTCACCCGCGGCTGCATCAGGCCGTTTGCCTGACGTGGACCCTGCAAGCGAACTCACACACCATTCGGCTGTCAGATCGTGCACGTTTGTTCAGTCTGAGGAGATGCCCCGTGCTCAGCGGCTCACGCAAACGTCTCGCGCCTCCGCGCGCAGACACGCCCTGACCGCCGTTGCCGCGGTGCTGGTGACTGCGGTTGCCCCTGCCTGTTCAATCGCCACGACAACGACCGAGTACACCTACACGCAGCAGTTCAGCATCTCAACTACGGAAGACCAGGAGGGTCTGGCCTACAGCCAAGGCGTGCACTACGTCGGGTTCGACCTGGGCGACGGCAACGGACGGATAGTCGCCTACGACGGCTCCGGCAAACTGGTCAAGAGCAGCGGCGTACTGCGCACTGGGCACACGAATGAGATCAGCTACCGCAAGGCCGACAACAACCTGTACGTCACCAACAGCAGCCTGGCGCCGACCGGCATCGCCGTCGTCAACATGCACCTCGCCACTCCGGCGATCATCCGCCAGATCTCCATCCCGATGGCTTACGGATCGGTCGCCGCAGTCGACAACAGCACCGATCAGCTCGTAGTCGTTACCGGAAACACCGGCGGTCCGTACACCATGATCTTTACCACCATGACCGGCGCGGTGCTGCGCAGAGTGCCCATCCCTGACCAAGGCATCACGCAAGGACTCGAGGTCGTCGGTGGCCAGATCCTTCTCCTGACCAGTCTGAAGTCGCCGGTACGCAACCGGATCACCGTCTTCTCCCGCACCGGCACAATTCTGAAGACCATTGCGGTGCCCGTGGCCCGTGAGAGCGAAGGGCTGTCGGTGCAGCTCGCCACAAACCAGCTTTACATCGGCTTCGACAAGCCCGCTGGGGTGCTTCGAATGGGCCCAGCTTTCATACCCGTCCCCTGAACCACGCGTGTAGCGAACTGTCACTGGCCGGTTCATTGAATCAAGCACTGATACGACCGACACGCGGACTGCCCCAGATGCATCCCTACTGGTCGTCATTCAGCGTTCGAGTGCTCGTGTAGACCTTTTAGTGACCTTGCCGGTACCGGTGTCAATCCCGTGTTTGCCATCGGTCCAGCAGCCGGTCAGGCCGACTAGCAGCCCCAGCGAAGTCAACGCGGCGGCTAACCGCTCCCAGCCAGATGACGCCTACCGGCGCGTCTTGGACCAGAAGCACACGTGCAATCCTTCCGGTGTCCCGGGTGATGAGGAGCAGCACACGAGCGGGACTGAAGCCCGTTTGTGGCAACGAGTCGCGCCGATGAGAATGTGTGAGTTTCGTGTGTCAGAGGTTGAATGAGTTAACACAAGCTCATACAAGGCGCATGGGTGCTACTATCGCGCTTCCTGCGGGGGACTTGGAAATTCGGATAGCCAGAGGGACTGGTCAAGCCATGCATGACAACCGTTTCAGGTCGATCACAAGTTACGCAGGTGTCGCAGCCGCGGTCGCCCTGAGCCTCACCGCTTGCGGCAACACCGTCACCGCTAGCCACGACTGGTACAGCTTCGCAAGCGTCACATCGACATTTGCGCCGCCGGGCGCTGGCCCCGCAGGAACCAGCACTGCCCTTGCCATAACCCAGTTCAACGGCGTACTGACCACGTCTCAGAGCAGCAAGCCCGTCACTGCCACCCTGGTACGTGAGGAGTGCCAGCGACCCGCCACAGGTGAAGCCGCGACACCGTACACGTGTGTCCTATTCCTAAACGCAGGCGCAAAGAACTACGTCGCTTTCGGTACAACATTCGACCTGTACGGCGCCAGTTACACGCTCAAGACTTTGACAAACCCGGCCGCCAGCATCATCATAACGCCGCTGGGAGCAACACCGCGAACCGTTCACCTGCGGATCTCTGCACGCCGCTAGACACGAGTTTGAGGTCGTCCATACCTGTTGGCGACGGAGCTCAGAGGGCTAGCAGCCAAAGACCCACCGAGACGGCAGTGTCAAACGTGGCTCCGTAAATACCGTCTATGCCGGACGAGAACGACCTAGTGGCTGGTGAAGTTGTCGCGATCGGGCGTCGCCGGGCCTTATCTGTGGTCGTGCCGGGGGGCATAGCCACGGGTGAATCCTAATCGCCCTTCGGAACGGCCGGAGGTCGTCAGGAATCGTACTGGGTGGCCACAAGGGAAATGGAAAGGGCAGCCGTGACCGAGGACGGCGGCGAGCGAGCAGGGCGGGACCAAGCCCGACCGCCATCCCGGCGCCGTCAACAAGTGCGTGATGGGCCTGCCCGAGGTTGTCTCGCCCGCCTCCCGCATTGCCGGCCTTGCGTGCCGAGGCGATCGATACCCAGATTCGACACTGCCCCGGAGGTTCGCGGGCTCCGGCTGTCCGGTAAACCTTGCCGGACCCGCCTGCAGCCCGCTGAGGACATCGCCCGGCGCTACCGTGGGCCGAGGCAGCAGCACTGACTTCCCGAACAGGCGGGCAATCAAATCCACCGCAGTAGCGTCATCCATGTCATGAAACTCGTCGGGCCGACCCTGTTTCTGGCGACAGCGCTCGCCGCAGCGAGCGCCTGTTTCCCACCGTCAGTTCCGCCGCCGGCGTTGACAGACGTACCTGCAACGGCGGCAGCCCCATCGAGCACGAGCGTGACGCTGAAAGCCGCTTCCGCGACCACGCCGCTCGTACTGCTCGCACGACTTCACGCCGCTGGTATCGCATGCGACTACGTTTCTACGGCCTACCAATACGCGCCAGGCTTCTCCCAGGTTCATTTCGTCGTCCGCGCATCAAACATGCCAGCGTCGGGTCCACCCGAATTCGTCGGCCTACGCGTCTACCAAACCGCTGCCGCGAAGACCCGGGACCTCGCGTCCCTCAAGTCCAACGACGTAACGGTCCTGGTCGGCCCTAACTGGGCTGTACTGCCGGAAACGGACGTTCTACTATCTGCGCTGCGAAACGCCCTTGGATGGGAAGTTCCCAAAAAGCGACGACGGACTACGGAAATGAACCATCACAGGTGGCGAGGCTGCACCAAGCGCTGTTTCGTGCAGCCGGCTACACAGCCTTGTCAGATCGGCGAGGTCCAGATCTTCCGCGAGCGTTGCAAATCGTGATGTCGCCTACCGACTGAATGTCAACGTCCATGCGCAACTCCTGTCACCCGATGGCCGAGGTCGCGCACGCAAGCAGCGGCGTAACTTAATGTTTCTGCCCGAACAGACCCATCGCACGGGGTCCACGAACGTCACATGACGCATATCACAGCGGTGAGGGAATCGATGAGCCAATGCCGGCTGAAGCCGGGTGCCGCTCGTGCGCGGATGTGACTGACCGACCGCTGGGAACTGGGTGATTCTTACTGGGCTGCGCCGGACCCCGGGCCCAAGATTCGGCGTGTCGACCGGACCAGGTCCTCGGCGGAGATGGATCGAGCGTCTGGCACGAAGACATCCTGGCGCCCCCGCCCAATGTCCGTGAGCAAAGCGAGAAGCGTGTCGGGCGGCTGGGGGCGACCGTAGTAGTAGCCCTGGCCCCGGTGGCATCCGGCGGCTTGCACGAGTTGCGCTTGCTCTTGGGTCTCGACGCCTTCCGCCACGAGCTGCAGGGACAGTGCTCGGGCGAGGGAGCAGATGGCGGTCAGGACATGCGGTGCCGCGTGGTCCGTGGTCAGCGGCGAGACAAACGACTTGTCGACCTTGATGATGTCGACAGGCATCCGGGCGAGCCGTCCCAGGGATGACCAACCGGTGCCGAAGTCGTCGATGGCGACGCGGGCACCCAATGTCCGGAGCCGGGCGAGGGCGGCGAGCGCAGCCGGGGTTTCGGCGCCGAGCAACGACTCGGTGACCTCGACGATGAGTCGATCGGCAGGCCAGCCCGCGGCATGAAGGACGGCTGCGATCCGTTCCACGTAGTCGTTTCGTTCCAGCTCGACGGCTGACGCGTTGACGCTGAGCGTCAGCGGTCTGCCGAGCGCGGCTTCCATTGGTGCGATCGCCACGCAGGCCTGGCGCAGTACTGATGCCCCTAGCTCCACGATGACGCCACTGGCTTCGGCGAGTGGGATGAAGTCGTCCGGAGCGATCAGTCCCCTTTGGGGGTGCTGCCAGCGCGCTAATGCCTCGACGCCCACGACGGCACCGGTGGGCAGGTCGACGATCGGCTGCAGATGGACGTGGATCTCTTCGTCGTCGATTGCTGTGCGCAGCTCTTTCACGGCTGTCGTCGTCGATTCCGGGTGCATTTCGATCCGGTCCCGCCCGGATTGTTTCGCCCGATAGAGGGCGACGTCGGCTCGTCCGACGAGCAGCGAAACGGAGTCGCCCGGCTCCCAGGCGGCGACACCGGCCGAGCACCGCTGCCGGTCGGCCATCAGCGACCGCAGGTGCTCGGCGAGGCTGCCGGCGGCTTCCAGCGAATAGCCGGGGAGCAGCAGAGCGAACTCATCGCCGCCGAGTCGGGCCAGGGTCTGTCCCGGTTCTAGTTCCGCTCGCCAGCATCGGGCAAGCTCACGCAACACCCGGTCCCCGTCTGCGTGTCCGTGTTGGTCGTTGACCTGTTTGAACCCGTCGAGGTCGAACAGCACGATTGCGAGCCGCCTGTTCAGCCGTGTGGCGCTGCGCATCCTGTCGGCGGCGGCCCGCTCGAATCCGCGGCGGTTGGCGACTCTTGTCAGGGCGTCGATCTCGGCCTCGGCGGCCAATTGGACAAGCCAGCCGACGATGATGCCGACCAATACTACCGTCCCGATGACGACCGTGGCGGCGCTCCAGCTGAGCGTGCCGGCAGCGGCCAACGACGAACACGCCAGCACGGCGAACAGCACGTGAATGACGGCATGAGCACGAGCGAAGAAGAAGAACGCGTCGATCGTCGCGAAGACGTAGATGCCGGCGACGGCAGTCGCCTCTCCCCCGTGACCCGAGCTACGCGCCGCCACCGTGATCAAGACTGTCCCAGCGGCGACGAGAAAGTGATATGTCCACCGGGGGAAGCGGGCGCCATAGCGCAAGACGGCGATTCCCGTCACCGCAGCGACGCCGGCGAGCGTCAGGCAGGCACTGGCCCGGACATCGTGGGAATGGGGCACGGCCACCGAACCGAGCACAAAGAGCCCACCGAACAAGTACAGGGCGCCTGCCGTCCGAGCCATGATCCGGCGTGTGGCGATCGTCGGTGCCCGTGTTGACAGCAACAGCCCGAGCCGACGCGGCATGCGCAGGCTGCTTGGCGACCTCACCCGCCGTGCATCGTGACAAACCGGACGATTCTTGAGCT
The DNA here is from genome assembly GCA_965199805.1 of Frankiaceae bacterium. Classification (GTDB taxonomy): domain Bacteria; phylum Actinomycetota; class Actinomycetes; order Frankiales; family Frankiaceae; genus DATAZK01. Next base: position 1,714,136 of record CBDATO010000003.1, read on the forward strand.
GCAAGGCCGCAGACCCCTCGAACGGCACAATCACCGTCCTCAGGTGGGCGAACATGCGATAGAGCCGCCAGCCGTTCAGCTGAGACCGCCCTGGAGTGGGGAGTGCCGTACCGACCCGGGGCCTCCGGGTTAGTCGCACCCGCTGCCGCGCTTCAGCCCGCCGCTAGTCCCGCCGATGACATGCGTCATGCCGACTGAGGACGCCTACGTCGCTCGTCTACTAGGCGCTGCCCGCCGACACCTCGACATGGAACTTGCCTGGATAAGCAGGATCGAGGACGGCCAGCAGGTCGTCGAAACGGTGGAAGGCGACGCCGAAGCCTTCGGCGTCCGGCCGGGCGACGGAAGCGACTGGGAAACGTCCTACTGCTTCCGGGTCCTTGGTGGAGAACGCGCCGGCGTCGTCGCGGACGCCCGAGCTGATCCCCGAACCGCCGGCTTACCGATTACATCGGCGCTAGGGATCGGCGCCTATGTCGGTGCACCCGTACGGCTGGCCGACAATGTCGTCTACGGGATGATGTGCTGCTTCAGCCGGCAAGCAGACCCGGCCCTGCAGCAGCGCGATGCCGACTTCATCGCGGTGATCGCCGAGCTGATCGGCGAGGTCATGCAAGGACGGCAAGAGCAAGCGCGTGCCTATCGCGCCACCACCGCCCGGATCAACGACGTCCTCCTGCAAGACCGGATCCCCATGGTCTTCCAACCCGTCTACGCCGCAACCGACCATCGACTCACCGGCTACGAAGCGCTCGCCCGGCTTCCTTCCGAATACGGCACCCCGGACCGCTGGTTCGCTGACGCGGACGAGGTTGGGCTCGGCGTCGACCTGGAGCTGGCAGCAGTCCGAGCCGCGCTGCACACCTTTACCGGGGCGCCGCCGGACCTTTTCCTCGGGGTGAACGCTTCCGCCAAGCTGATTTGTGATCGGCGGCTTTACCACCTGTTAGCCGAACACCCGGCAATCCGCGTGGTTTTGGAGTTGACCGAGCACACCAAAGTGACGGACTGGGAAGCGTTGCGAGCCGCCATCCGTCGGCTGCGTGAGCTCCGGGTCATGATCGCCGCCGACGACACCGGCGCCGGGTACGCCGGCCTTCAACATCTTGTCGAGCTACGGCCGGACGCGATCAAGCTCGATATTGCCATCGTCCGCAACATCGACACGGATCTGGCCCGCAGAGCCATAGCGAGCGCAGTGATCGGCTTCGCCAACACCGTAGGTGCGCTCGTCCTCGCTGAGGGCGTCGAAACAGACGCCGAACTCGAAACCGTCAAGGCGCTCGGCGCACACCGAGTTCAGGGCTACTACGTCGGACGGCCGGGCCCACTTCCGCATCCACCGCCGCGCGCACGGCACTCCGCCGGACCGACGGCAATACCCGCACCCGGCCGGTCACCACATCGCTCGCCTCAACCCTCTCACTGAAGGGGCGGCCGTCTCCGGAACGTGAGCAGCCCGTGACGTCACCGGTCGTCCCCTGGGTCGCACTCGCCCACAGCTGTACGAGACCGGTCGCACGCTGCATCATGACGGCATGCGTGGGCTGTGCAGGGGCAGCCGCCGGGGACCGCTGACGAGACCCGACCCTGACCTAGCCAGGCGGGCGGGCAATGACCGGCGAATGGACCGACGACGCTGCGGTAAAAGCAGCGCGGGTAGCCCTGCATCAGTCGATCGCGGCCTGGCTGGCGCTGGCCCCGGCTGCTGACAGTCGGGTCAGTCGGCAACTGACCGTCGCTTACGTTGCGGCGCTGCAAGGCATCCGTACCGCCGAAGTCGCTTACCACCAGGCTCGGGTTGAGGCACGCAAACAGCGGCACCGCACCATCTAGAAGGGCCGCGTCGTGGCTTCGCGCAACGTCCACGCTGAGGCTCGAGCAGCGTGCGGCAATGAGACGGGGCCTCGACGTCGCAGCTGTAAGGACCGGGGTTCCTCGGCGGCGGGTGGCCTGCCTCCGGCACCCGACGCGGAACAGCGTCTGCCGGCCGTCTCAAGACAGCCTGACGTCACCACCGGCCACGTTGATCTTGACAGCCTCGCGGCCGGCCATGCTCGACGAACTGCGTGACAATCGCTGAACGGTGCGGCCACGGTCAACACTGCGACACCGCAATCGACAACCACGTCCAGGCCGATACAGGTCTGCGCCCGCCCTCGACCGACCCCTGTAAGTCAGTTTCCGAACAAACGCAGCAATGCCGAGCGCCGGCATAGCGGTGGGCGCCCGATGTGGGCGACCCGGCAATATCGAGAGACCCTGCGGGGAATCTAGAGCCGCGGTCACACCACGCTGATCGAGCCAGTCGGCCGTTCGTTGCGGCCCGCCTGTTGAGCCGCCATTAGCGCTTGGCTCGCGGTACTGGTCGTCGTACGCGCGTTGATCGGCTGGATGAGTTAAAGGACGCGGCGGTGGGCGCCAGTGTCATCACGGGTTCGTAGCTCAAATTGCTCGCGGTCCAGGGTGACGTCGACGTGCTGCTCTTGACCTACCTGCACGACGCTGACCGTCACCTGCTCGTACGGGCGGGTGGTCAAGGTGACCACCGGGACCTGTTCGTGCAGCGTCAGTACCAGCGGAGATACGTAGGGCAACGGGGTGGTCTGAATCGGCAGTTCGGCAATCGCCGCCTGCTCGAATATCAACTCTTCGCGTTGAACGTCGACGGTCAGGGTCACGGTCTCGGTCTCGGTGACGACCCTGCGGCGCACGACGATCCGCTCGGCCGCCACCCACTCGGTGCCGAGCTGCAGCCGCTCCTCGGAACGCACCAGGAAACCGGCGTCATTGTCGGGTTGCGCATTACGGCTCATCTGACCCTCGAAGTTGGAGAGAAAGCGGATGGAACGCGCGTGCTACGAGAACAGCGCCGGCCCGGACGAGATCGTCAACGGGCCGGCGCCGGGTCGCACTGGTCAGCGGCGAGGCGCGTTCGGCGTCTCGTCGGTGACCTGCTCGATCTCCTCGTGGCTGACCTCGGCGGAGACTTCCTGCTGCTCGGTGACGGTCTGGGTGTCCAGCCGTACCCGCTCCACCGGCACCGTCTCCTTGGCTACGACGGCCCGCTCGGCGTGCAGCGTCACCTCATGCTCTTCTTCGGTGAGGTCCCCGCCTGACATCGCCGCACCACGGTTGGCGTCGGTGATGGGCTCGCGGACGACACGGATCTCTTCGTGTGACACCGGCACCGTCTGGGTGACCGTCTCCGACACGATGTATTTGCGCAGCCGCGCCCGGCCCGACTCGACCTGCTCGGTACCAACGTGGAGCCGCTCCTCCGAGCGGGTCATGGCGTCATCCGTCGTGGGACCCGATGTGTCGTGCCCGACAACACCGGCCTCCTCGGTTCGGTCACGGCGCGCATCACCCGACTGCATGGTCGCCGGCGGGGCGGTCTGACCCATTCGGCTGGTGTCAGCCGTGGCTGTTTCGCCGGTGAACGGCACCCCGTAGTGGGTGAACAGGTCGGCCTCGTCCTGGGTCGACAGTTCGGCGTCGGGGTCGTGGTGCGGCGCCGCCTTGATGGTGTCCTTGGTGTAGGGCACCGACAGTTCGTCACCGGACGCGTCTGCGTTGACGAGCGGCACCAGGGTGGACTTGCCGGCGAACATGCCGGTCTTGACCGCTGCCCATTCCGGCTTGTTCGTCTCCACGTCAAGGAAGATCGTTTCGACCTTTCCGACTTTGCTGCCTTCGCTGTCGATGACGTTCAGTCCGGTCAGGCTGTCCGGGTTCATCGTGCGTGGTGCTGACATGACTCTCCTACTGGTTGAGGGACTCGAGGACTGGTTGGGCGACTGGTAAGAAAGCGGAGACGGGCACGGCGCCTGGACCCGGGATCGAGGTGACGGGCGACGACGTCACACCGAGTTCGGTCGGCGTGTCACCGCCGGCGGGCGCCGATGGGGTTGCCGTTGTCGCCACCCGCGGTGTTCTGCGCTTGGCTTTTGGCCTTTTGGGCTTGTTCGCGGACGCTCGGTGCGGAGCGGACCTGCTGGCGGATGTTGTCCTTCTCTTCGTCGTATTTGTCGGCCATGTTCTGCCAGCGGCTGCTCATCGTGGCGATCCCGCCGCCGCCGACGGCGACAATGACCACTCCGACGACCGCGGCCAGGACCGCGTACAGCAAAGCGTTGACGACGGTCTGAGCGATGTGCAGCGTATTGAGCGCGGCAATCGCGAAAAGCGCGATGATGATTGTGGACGCGGCGTTGGCAAGCATTGTCCCGTAGGACAGGCCGCCCAGGCTGTTCTGGATGAGCAGCTTGGCGGCTGCCGCGACGGCGGCGCCGATGATGATGATGACGATGGCGACGAAGACCAGCGGCAGATAGGCGATGACTGCGTGCAGGTAGTCCCCGATGGGGTTACGTCCGAAGACAGCGAAGGCTGTGCTCAGGACGAAAAGCATGATCGCGTAGAACACGATTTTTGCCAGAATTGCGGCAGCGTCGTACTGGGACTTTTCCAGCGCCTTTTTGACGCCTCCACGTTCTACGAGTGAGTCGAAGCCGACACGTTGCAGCAGCTTGGTCAGGATCTTCGCGATGGCTTTGGCAACGAAGTAGCCGACGACGACGATGAGCAGGAAAACGAGGAGTTTGGGAATGAAGGTAAGAACGTTGCTGACGGTGTTGGTGACACCGGTCTTGTAGTCGATGGCCACTGTGGCCATGGGAAGCTCCTTGCTTTTAAGGGGTGGATCGAGCGGATGGAATTAGCGGGTGGTGGTGATGAAGGCTCGCCGGTTTTGCTGACGGCCTGCTGCAGTGGCGTTGGAGGCGACCGCGTCCTGCTCACCTCTGGCGGTCGCGGTTACCGGCGTTGTGCTGCCCAGGTCTGCGCGGAGCACGGCGGCGACCGCGTTCGCTCGGCGCAGCGACAGCGTGTCGTTGACCGGCTGTCCGCCGACGACGTCGGTGTAGCCGGTCACTTTGACCTGCGAGGGGTGCAGCGACTTGATCCGGGTCGCCGCGGCGGCGATGACCTGACGGGCGTTGGCATCCAGCTCAGCCGACCCGCTCGCGAAGAGCACCGTTCCTTGCGGGCCGGTCGCCGCAGCCCCGCCATCAGCTGCCGGCGTTTCGCCGCCGCCGGCTGCTGTGCCGCTTGCCGGCGATGAACCACCGGCCGCCTGAGTACCCGTCGCCGGAATTGCCGCCACGCCGCCGCCACCGACCAGTGCCGCGCCGTATGCCGACACGTTCCCGGCAGCCGGCGCTACCGATGCACCCGCCGAATTGGGCACGGCCGGGCCGCCGGTTGCGGAAGCTTCTGCCGCCGGCGGCGCACCTGATGCCGGCACGGACCCGGATGCAGCTGTCGTCGGCGCGGTCGATGGCGTCGAAGGGTTCCTCGTATCTGCCTTGTCGTTGTCCGAGTTGTGCAACAGGGCGTACAGCAGCCAGGCCAGCAGGGCCAGGGCTATGAGCAGCAGAAGCAGCCACAACCAGGCCGGCCGACGGCGGCGCTGACTGGCCGCCACCGCCCCGGTGCGGTCGGGCCGCGGTTCACGCACGTTCGTCACAGCAACTCCAGACTGTTAGCGCGGTCTCACGGTGCGCAGCCGAGCTCGATTGCCCGTCTGGGAGAACACGGCGTCGCAGGCGCTGCATGACGCACTTCCTGCAACACCGACAGCAAGGGGTGGGCGTGGCTGTCGACAGGCCAGCGGGTGCAGCTCCGACGAATCGACTCGACGTCGTCCGACTTCGACCGACGAATGGTGGTCAGGACGGCGTAGTAGCCGGCAGAGCACCGTGTGACCACTGGTCAGAAGAGGTCGGCTCTGGAATCACACCACCGACATGCGTCACGTAGACCCATCACCTGCGTGTCCTCTGTATGAACCCGCAGCACGTGAGACGGCCTCAACACGGGCTTGCACGCCACCGACGTCAATCACCACGTCGTCAGTCAGTCGACACCTGATGCTGCAGGTCGACAGCATCGAGGAGTTCGCCGCGGACGGCACCCCTGTCACCTTGCTCGCCTGCATCGGCACCATGTCAGCACCGGACAGCTACCGACTGGACGATCAGTTGGACGTGTGCCTGCGCCACGGCCCCCGGCACGTAATCCTCGACATCACAGAAGTTCGACTCGCCGACCCCGCCGCTGCTGCGGTACTCAACCGAGCCCATCAACAAGCCGGTGCGGCAGCATGCACCTTCACAGTCGTAACCCCACGCCGCGGCATTGTTGTCGGCGTCGACCTCAACGGATCGAACCGGCTGATCAAAGTGCAGCCGGATCTCACCAACGCCCTGGCCTCCTTGAATTCGACTCATGACGCCGCCTGAGACCGGCGCCGCGCATGCCACGCGAGATACCGGAACGCAGATGCCGTACGCCACTTGGGGTACTCCGTCATGACGACCCCAGCGGCAGGGATGAAGCCGCCGACTGCCACCGAACTGCAGGAGGTATCGGCCGCCGTACTTCGAACCGCGATGGCTCGTGGCTTCTCCCGAGACGCCGCCGAGGACGTCGCGCAAGAAACGCTCAGCCGGCTGCTCGCTGCCAGCGAGCGGCTCAGCCCCGATGCCCGACTGCCGTTCGCCTTGACAACCGCCAGCAACCTCATCACCGATACCTACCGCCGCGACCAGCGGCACCGGCGCCACGAACATCGGCTGTATGTACGGGACACCAGCGGACCCGAAGCCGACTACCTCGAAGCAGAGCAAGCGGCCGCCGTGCGGTCGGCGTTGGACGGACTGTCCCCGGGTGAGCGACGGCTACTGCTCGATCACGAAGCCGGCAGCAGCACCGACGAACTCGCCCGCGCCTCCCAGTCGACCCCCGGTGCGGTCGCCGCCCGCCTCGCTCGCACCCGAGCCCGGCTACGTCTGGACTATCTGCTCGCGCTGCGACGAGCCAGCCTGCCCACCGCGAGCTGCCGGCGGGTTCTACTGGCTATCTCAGCGGCCGACCTGCGCCGTCAACGGGCGCTCGACACTGCCGGCCATCTCGCCAATTGCCAGACCTGCGCTGACCTGGTTCCGCCGCTGGCACAGCGCCGCAGTCAGTTGGCCGGCATCGCCATCGCGCCGCTCATCGGGCTCGGCGCCCTCGGCGGTCACCTGCACCGGCTCGCCAAAAACCGTGCCGTACAAGCCTCCGCCGCCACGGCAGCCATCGCGACCGGAACCGTCATTGGGGTTCTCGCCGTGCACCCGCGGCCAGCGGCTACACCTGATGCGCGCCCGGTGACGCCGGTCTCCGGCTCGGCAATCACCTCAGCGGCTCCAACACCAGCACCCAGCCCCGTTCCCAGCCCTGCCCTGACTGCCGTACAGACCGCGTCCGGCAACGCACTACTGCCGCTTCCACCAACCGGGTCGCTGCGCAACTTCAGCGGACAGCGCGTCGTCGTCAGCAACATGCCGGTGCAATTCATTGCCTCCCACCCCGGCTTCTGGATCGGCACCGGTAGCCAACGCATCTACGTACACATTGCCGACCCGGCCCACATCCGCGTGCCCGTCCGGGTGGGTTACCACGTCAGCTTCACCGCGCTTCTCACCGCCAATCCGCCGGGCTTCGCCGACAGAGACGGCGTCACCCTCGACGAAGGAGCCGCGGTTCTCACAAAAGCCGGCGCCCACCTCGTTGTCCAAGCCGCCGACCTCTTGCTGACCGACGGGACACGAACGCGGCCAGCTGGGTGAGCACGTCAGCGCGCCGAAAGACCAAGCTCGCTCAGCGGCTGGTCCCAGCCCGTGGACCGCAATCAACAGACGCGCACCGCCTACTACGAGACACCCGCTCTTTCGGTCAGGTCGGCTGCGGCCCACGCGCGTACGCCGTAAGCGTGGCGGCGTCCCGCGTCTGAGCGGTGCTCGGTCGGGCAGGAATGTTCCGGTGGGCACACTTGTAGTACGGCGCGTCGACGGCTGCCAGTACCGCGGGCGACGGCTGGCCATCTCGGTCGACGGCCTTCGGGTTGCTCGCTTGCGGCGTTCCCAGAGCATCGTCCTCGAGCTGTCGGCCGGACCCCACATCGTCCACGGCCGAATGGGTTGGTCGACCTGTGTTCCCTTCGCCGCTGAAGTACCGGAACGTGGCAATGCCGGCGTTCAGGCACGGGTCACACCGCAAAGGTCTCGTGATTCAGCGTCCAGCCGATCGGTGTTGATAAGCGCGATGCAGTAGCAAGCGCCCGCCACCGCTGCTCGTCAGACCAGCGGCATCGAGCCAGGCGCTGTCGGCACGCGTCGGTCGACCAGCCAGCCGCTCGGCGACTGGACTGCTCGTCGCTGTCTGGTCCCTGCCGGGCAACAGCAGGCGCGACGGGTGCGCCAAGTCATGGCAAATGACTCGCATACCCGATCGGTCGGGTGAGGTGCATCCCAGACGCCGTTCGCCTCCGTCGGCGGATCCTCTACGTTTCCTCCACCGAGTCCGAATGGCCGTAGAACTGGCTGCGGTGGACGCCTGGCACCCTGGCGCCCCGCCTGACGGCGAAGGGCTGCAGAGTTCGCTGAACCGTGGAGCGAGCGCGGCGACGCTACCGTCCGCGCCGGTTCACCAGTGCTACGGCGCCTACACCGCTTGCCACGGCACCAAGTGCAGCCAGCGGCCGGCGTCGGATGGACACCCAGGACCATGGGTCGTTCGCGTGTGCGCGACTGTCGAAAGCGCCGTGAGCACCGCGGTCGAAGTGTTCGTCTTGCGGAGCGAAGACGTTCGATCCGAACACGGGCGCGGGCTCGTCGGAGAGCTGGCCCTTGATGCCGTTCCTGCCGAGGTACCAGTCGAGGAAGGATGGAGCCACCCGGTTTCCCAAGATCGTGTAGGCAGTGGGTAATCCGACCCACATGGTGCGACGACGGTGTTCGGCAACAAACCGGATCGCCCGAGCAGCCGCTTCGGGCTGGTAGATCGGCGGAACCGGCATCGGGTGCGCGTCGAATCCGTTGTCGTTCCAGTCGAATTGGGGAGTGTTCATGCCGGGTAGGTCGACCATCGACAGGCGGACCCGGCTCTTGTCGTGCTTGAGCTCGGCGATGACCGACTCGGAGAAGCCCTTCACCGCATGCTTCGCTCCGCAGTAGGCGGCCTGCAACGGAATGCCCCGGTAGCCGAGAGCGGACCCGACCTGGACGATGACCCCTCGGTCGCGAGGACGCATGAGTGACAGTGCGGCCCGGGTGCCGTTCACCTGGCCCATGTAGGTGACGCCGGTGATGCGCTCGTAGACCTTCGGCTCCGTGTCCCAGAAGAAGCGCAGTGCCCCGACGAAGGCGACGTTGACCCAGACATCGATCGGACCCAACTCTGCCTCGACCCGCCGGGCGGCCGCCTCGACCTGGGCCCAGTCCGAGACGTCGGCCTGCACTGTCAATCCGCGGCGCCCGGCCAGCTCGATGTCAGCCAATGCGCCCCGCAGCCCAGCGTCTCCACGCGCCAGCACAGCCACGTCGTAACCCTGCTCGGCGAACTCCCGGACAACGGCGCGGCCGATCCCGGCGCTACCTCCGGAGATGACAGCCGTCTTGCGTTGCGACATGTGATCACCACTTCCTTGTTGTCGGCACCCTCGGACTGCTCAATGCCGTACCGCCGGAAACGCCTCACATCCGCTTCAGGCTTTCGCCCAACGCAGTCTGGGAACTCCGGCGTCGTGTTCACTACGACTGGCCTTCAAGCCGTTCGCTCCCTCGAGGCCGTTCGCGCCGGCTGGGGGCTCGCGCTCGCAGCACGGCCGAATAATGTTCTTCGTCTCCTCGGCGACCCCGGGGCCGTAGACATGCGCTCGCGTGACGTGACGCGCATCCTCGGAGTCCGCCAGCTAATGCAGGCGGCCCTGTCCGGCGGCGCCCCTTCCGCCACGGTCCTCGCTGTCGGGGTGTGGGTGGACAGCGTGCATGCCTTGACGGCGCTGGCACTGGCGGCCACCGATTCCGGACGCCGCCGCGTTTCGTTGGTGGACGCGGTCATCGCAGCTGGATGGGGCGCGTTCGGTCTTCACGACCTCAGACGCGGTACGCGTCCGGCAGTGCGCGACGACTGGCAGGACCGCCTGGCCAGTCGCGTACTGCCGTGGCTGCCCGGCCATCCCCAGCCAGTGGGGTCATGATCGTGCCGAGGTCGGGCGGTTACGTCCCACTTCGTGACTACGCCTGTCTTGGCGATGGACGCACAGTCGCGCTGGTCGCGCGAGACGGCGACATCGACTGGTGGCCGCAGCCGCGCCTGGACAGTCCTCCCTTGATCGCGGCCATCCTCGATCCTGCAGCAGGAGGCAAACTCAGCCTTGCTCCCACGGAGGCGTTCGAGATCGATCGCGAATACGTGCCCGACACCAACGTCCTGCGCACCACTTACACCACTCGTTCCGGCCAGGTGCAGGTGACTGACGCCCTGAACGTGGGGGCAGCCGGGCTCCTTCCTTGGACGGAGTTGGTGCGCCGAATCGACGGGCTCGCCGGCCGGGTGCCGATGGCCTGGGCGTTTGAGCCAGGCGACCGGTTCGGCTCCGCCGCCGGATGGTCCACGCCGTCCCGCTTCGGGCCGCTGGTGCATCTGGGCGACCAGACCGTCGGCGTCCGCTGCGACGGAGTCGGCGAACCCGTCTTCAGCTTGCGCGGCGTGTCCGGCCGGTTTGAGATGGAGCGTGGACACCGCGGCGTCCTGGGATTCGTGGCCACCAACGACGAACCGCTCTTCCTGCCCGAACCCGCCGAAATCGACCAGCGGCTCGACCAGACATGCGCAGCATGGCAACGGTGGTCAGGCGTCCTCAAGTGGGACGACCAGCGGCGGCCGGCCGTTCTGCGCAGCGCTCTTGCGCTGAAGCTCCTCATCGACACGACCAACGGGTCCGTGGCGGCCGCCGCGACAACGTCACTGCCCGAGCGGCTCGCCGGGCCCAAGAATTGGGACTATCGCTACGCCTGGGTGCGGGATCTCAGCTTCACCGTCGATGCACTTATGAATTGCGAATTACGCGAGGAGGTCCATCATGCGGTGTCGTGGCTGCTCAACGCCATCCGCGCCCATGGCCCGGCTTTGCAAGTTTTCTTTACCCTCGGCGGCGGCGTCGCCGACACGCAAGTCGAGCTGGATGCGCCGGGTTATCGCGGGAGCCGTCCGGTACGAGCAGGTAACCGAGCCGCCGAGCAGACCCAGCTCGGCACGTACGGCGACCTGTTCGAGACCCTGTGGACGTATGCAAGCGGTGGCCACGTTCTGGGTTCCTCGACCGGTCGGCTGCTGGCCGATCTAGCGGACGCCTGCTGCGACGACTGGCAGCAGCCCGATTCCGGGATTTGGGAGCTTCAGGAGATCAGGCATTACACCAATTCAAAAATCGGATGCTGGGTGGCACTCGACCGTGCCGTGAAATTGAGCGCCATAGAACAGATACCGAACACGCATCAGGCCCGATGGGTTGCCGAACGCGACCACGTCCGCGAGTGGATCGAACACCACTGCTGGTCCGACACCCGTAACGCATATGCGATGAGCGCCGACAGCGACGAACTGGACGCAGCCGTTCTGCTGGCCGGGCGCACCGGCTTCGACCGGGGCCCGCGCCTAGCCGCCACCATCGACGCTGTCAGCCGAGAGTTGGCCGCTGGTCCCGGTTCCCCCCTGCTTTACCGCTACACCGGGATGGATGCGGAGGAGGGCGCCTTTCTTGCCTGCTCGTACTGGATGGTCGAAGCCCTGACCTACGTCGGTCGAGGCGAACGCGCTGCCTCACTCTTCGACGAGCTCGGCTCCTGGACCACCGACGTGGGCCTGCTCACGGAGCAGGCCGACCCGGATGGAACCCTCCTCGGAAACCTGCCGCAGGCACTCAGCCACCTGGCACTGATCAACGCAGCAGCCGCGTTACGCAAGGTCCGCGCCTGACCGCGCACCAACGACGCGGCCAGCAGTCCCGCCGGCAGTGTCCCTCGTTCACGTCCGTAACGGTCAGCTGCGTCCGGCAAATGCCCCTCATCGGACGCTGCACTTTCACCCGAACTGAGCCAGAACGGGTCTGGACAGACGCATCACGACTCATAGCGCAACGCCCGGGCTTCGACGTCGAACAGCACGTCGTCCGCGGCAGCGTTGCTGACGGCACCGACACGGCGCGCCTCGAGGACGGCATCGCGCTCGGCCTCACTGGCCCGACCGAGCAACAGACGAAGATGCCTGCTCTCGTCACCTTCCCCGACGGCCCCGTCCACGAGTCGTTCAACGTTGCGTCGGTATCGCAGGCGCGCTTCGTACTGCCGGACCACGGCGTCGCGCACGTCGGCAGGGACATCCTCCGCGTCGCGTATGGCGTCGAGCGCGGCCTCGGTAGCCGAGCGGTGCAGCTGCCTGATGTCCACCGCGACGTCCACCTCGCTCGCCACACCCAGTTTGCGGATCAACGGGGTGAGCGTGAGGCCTTGCGCGACGAGGGTGGCGACGACTACCAGCAACGCAACGACCACCACCTCGTCACGGGCGGGGAAGGCCCTGCCGCTTTCCAACGTCGTCGGAAGTGCCAGAGCGGTCGCGACGGTGACGACGCCGCGCATGCCGGCCCAGGATGCGACCGCTGACTCGCGCCAACCGTACGGTGTGCCAGACGCTTTCCGTCGCGCCCGACGTTCGGCGATGGCGGAGGCAGCGAACATCGCCGTCGCGCGCGTCACTACGAGCGCGGCGATCGCCGCGGCGGCCAATCCGATCGTCCGGCCGTCATCAAACAATGAGGTCCTGCCGAGTACGTTCGTCAGCTCGATTCCGAGGAATCCGAACAGCAGGCCGCTTACGGCGAACTCCACGTACCGCCATACCGACCGGCCGAGGAGCCATCCCGCGGATGTGACCTCGCTATGCGCCGTGCTCCGCAGATAAAGTCCCGCGACGAGAACGGCCAACACGCCCGACGATTCAACATGTTCGGCCACGAGGTACAGCCCAAACGGGACGGCGATGGTGACGGTCGTTTCGGTCGCCGGGTCGTGCAGCGCCCGTAAGGCTCGCCGGGCCAGCCAGCCACCAGCAAAGCCGAGAGCGACGCCTCCTGCAACCGCGGCAAGCAGTCTCAGCCCGACCTCGCCGGCCGAAACGCCACCCGCAACCACGGTCAGAACCGACAGCTGGTAGACGACGAGGGCGGTGGCGTCGTTGAACTGTCCCTCCCCCTCCAGCAAGGTCACCAGCCGTGCTGGTAGGTGAAGTCGGCTCGCCACGGCTGTTGCAGCTACCGGGTCGGGAGGCGCCACCACCGCTCCGAGCACGGCGGCTACCGCCCAGGGAAGCCCGAACGCATGCGCTAGGACCGTGACGACCGTAGCTGTGACCAGGGTCAGTCCGACCGCCAACCCGAGCACCGGGCCGGCCGCTGCACGCAAGTGTCGCAGCGACGTGTTCTGCGTGGCGGCGAACAGCAGCGGGGGCAGCACCAGTGGCAGGATCAGGTCCGGGTCCAGCTGCGGCTCCGGCGTACCAGGCACGAGGCCGATGACCAAGCCGTACACGGTCAGGAGCACCGGTTGCGGGACGTTGATGCGGTCGGCCACCGGTGTGAGCACGATCAGCCCGAGCGTGAGCAGCCCGAGCAGGGCGACAGCGTCCACGTTTTGCCTTTCGGCTCGGCCCGCGGCAGAAGCCATCGGGGTCCTGCAGCACCGCGCGCGTGGCTGCCCTGATCGGCGTGGACGGCTGCAGCCTTCCCGCTGCGCGCCCGGCCCACCCCTGCCAACATCGTCCGGCTTACGACCACTACATCGCTTCCTTGATGCCCCGCCTGATGAGCAGCGCGTTCATCGGATACGCGGTGGCGAAGCCGATGATCATCCCGACCTGCATGAGGAACCAGTAGACCGGCGAGTCCGCCGGTAGATGATGGGGCGCCGGGAAGAACACGAAGCTCATCAACATCATCCAGCCGAAGAGACCGACCTCGAAAGCCGTCAGGCTGAGCACGTCCGCTTTGGCCGCGGCAACCAGACCCTCGCGTACTCCGAGACCACGCATGGGCGCGATCGCGAAGTACTGGAAGAGGATGCCCAGCAGCAGCGCCAGGACGTAGTCACCGATCATCTCGGCCCAGACGGTGACACCGGCGACGGTCAGACCGAGCCCGAAGACGGTGGACTCGGCGATGATGTCACCGAGGGTGCATCCGGCGCCGCAGTGGCTGACCCCGAGTGCAATCGTGGCCCATCGGGGCTTGTCCGGCGGGTCATCCCTGTCGTGCTCGCGCAGCCACCGCCTGCTGAGCGGGCGACCGAACCGGCGATAGCCCCAGACGGACGCCGGTCCCAGATACAGGGCGGTGACCGGCCAGACCGCCTCCATCACGCGCATCGGCTGGCGGTGTCCCCGGCCGTAGATGTCCTTCAGGATCCAGCCGGCGCTGAGGAAGCCCGAAGCCAGCGCGACCCAGGCGAGCGCTGTCAGCCACGTCGACGGCATGAGCCTCCCCACGAGACGACCACTCCCGGGCGGCTCCGGGCGGCGTCGACGACCCTTCCCCCGTGCCGGCAACGCACCCGCTCAGGCAGCGGCCGGCAGACCACCCTCGATCTCGAAGATCCGATCCAGTCTGGTGACCGCCAGCAACCGCTCGACGGCGGGACAGGGTCTGCGGAGGATGAACCGGGTGCCTGCGGCAGCACACCGTCGGCGGGTCGCAACCAGAGTGCGCAAAACCGTGCAGTCGAGAAAAGTCACATCCGCGAGATCCACAGTCACGCGGTCGAGGCGCTGAGCCACCGCCGTGGACAGCACGTGGCGGAGCTTTGGGTCCAGACCTGCATCGACATCACCCGACAGGCGCACCACCACGGCCGGTAAGGCGCGGCCGTGCACCTCGGGTTGGGGCACGATCGCGCATGCACCCGGCACCGAATAGACACCGCTCCAACAATCGAGCATGGCACTTGAATAAGGGACCGACCTTTCGGGCATCCCGCATCCCCCCGTGGTTCGCAACAAATTCGCCGGTCGACTGGGGACACTGGCGCACCCTTGTGACGAAATCAGCGAGAACATGTGTCAACTTCATGATGAAAAGTGACCTGGAGCGTTCACCTCTGCAAAGGCTCCCCGACATCTTCACGACGGACAGTCGCAGCATGGGATCGACACTCGAATCGGCAGACTCCGGCGTCCGCGTTCAGCCCGGCATCGACGGCGGAATCGAGATCTCAGTGCACGGACGACTGGACGCGCGATGTGGACAGCTGCTCATCGATGTCGCCGCTGCGGCTCCCAGCTGCCGGGAATCAAAGATCACTGTGGACCTGCGTGGCGTCCGCAGCTTCCCCGATGACGGGGTGACCGCGGCGACGACATGTTGCCTGGAAGCTATGGATCGGTCCCACGGTGTCAACCTGGTGGCGGCCGCCGGACCGGCCGGCGACGCCCTGATCGCCATCCTTGCCCGCAACTAAGGGTCCGGCTCTGGCACAGCTGCCCGGAAGGTCAGCCGACGGGCACTCCGTTGAGGGTATTCACCGCCGCCATCAGGTCACCGGTCGTCGCGTAGTCGACGGCGAGATACGTCGGGTTGCGCCCCCGCACCTGGCGACACAGCCGGGCCTGCTCGAGAAGGAAGCCGGCGGTGTTGGCCTGGGCGGCATCGCGGCGGCTGCTCGCCCTACGGGTGACCCAGTTGTTCACCAGTAGCAGCGGCGAGCTGGTCTGACCACGGTTCGGCTGGCAGGCGAGCGCGCGCGGCGATTGGTTGCGGTAGGGCGTATCGGACGCGTAGCGGAAGAAATTGCGATACCAGCCCGACGGATCGTCGGACCGTTCAGCGAAGACGTACAGCTGCTTGTCGTCGTCGATCAGCTGCCGGAGGGTCGGCCACGGCGCTCGAGGATCCGGCGGCGGGACCGCCACCTTGGGTTCGAGTCCGCTGTCGCGGACTGCCCGCTCGGTGTCCGCGACGCTGATCGCGTCCTCGACGATCAACGTGACGACCTCGTGGGGATTGGCGTCCAGCCACCGTCGAATCTCCTGCAGCTCCCGGGTCAACGGCGTCGCACCGAGCTGGCAGATGTCATGGCACAACCATGTGCCGGGCCTGCTGGTCGTGACCGAAGTGGCCAGTGGCCGGAGTACCGCCTGGGTCTCGGCGGGCAGGGAGGCGAGGAAGCGCTGCACGGCATCGGCCGGCGTCCAGTAGTGCGTGTCGATGAGCAGGGTCCGAACGCCGTCGTCGAGCTGGTGCACGATCGACGGGTCCTGTGACGGGCCGAGGAAGCCGGCCTCGCTGTTGGCCATCGAGTTATGGCTCGCTGCGTAGACGACCTGGTCGTACGGGCGGTCGCACAGTTGCACGTAGCCGTTGCAGGCGAGCTCGGACGGGGCAACCGAGACCGGCCCCGTCAGGAGTGCGGCAGCCGCCACCATCGCCGGAGCCGTCACACCCACCGCGAGCCGCAACCGTCGCCCGGTACGCCGAGCGCGAGTGCGTACGAGTGCTCCCGCGACCAGTGTCAGGCCGGCCATCGCCACCGCACCGGCCAACAGCAGGTAGCGGTCCAGGAGCTGCGCCTCGAGCTCCCACGCGATGTCGCCCACTAGCCGTCGGCCCTGCGGCGCGAGTGGTGACCGGGCCCCGGACAGCCGTCTCAGCGGATCCTGGACGAGCGCGGAGCCGAGCCAGCCGGCGACCAGCGCACTCGAGGCGATGGCGAACAGGCCCCCACCGAACCAGAGCAGTCGTCGCGAGCCGCCCGTCAGTCGGGTAGCCGCAGCCAACGCTGCCAGACTCAGGGCCGCGCCGACGCAAGTCAACAACGTCAGGTGCCCACCGACGTCGTGCATCACCCGGAGGTGGCTCATGCCGCCTTGGTCCTGCAGCGGGCCGAAGTACGAGCCGACGTCGAGCAGGTGCCCGTCTTCGAGGTGCGAGGCGAGCTGGGCCACCGCCCGAGCGGAACCGGGGTATGCCGCCGGGATCAGCAGGGCGAGCACGCCCTCGACGTCTCCCTGGGCCAGGAGTATCTCGAGTTGGGGTTGCAGCGTGCCGGCCGTGGCCGGCAGCCGCTGCAGGACGGCCGCGGCGACCTGCTTCGCCTGCTCGGCGTTCAGTTGCAGGAGGGGAATCGCCTGCGGCGAGCGGCCCGCCGAGATGGCCTCCACCGCCGTCAGCAGCTGTTGCACGAGCGCTGACAACGAACCCTGGCCGGTGAGGGGCAGCGCCGTCAGCTGCTGGCCGAGGTAGCGGTCGGCCAGGCGGCTGACATTGCCGAGGACGGGTTGCAGGTCGACCCGTACCTCGAGCACGTCCGTGCGGCCGCGCAGGTACGACAACGCGTCCGTGATGGCCTGATCGACCAGGTTCCGGAGCGTCGCGGTCGGAAAGACCAGACGCAGATTGGCCGTGATGATCGAGCGGTCCACCGGCAGGTCGGCGAGGAGCGGCTCGCTCCAGTCCCGGGCCGCAGGATCCGGCAGGACCTGGGTGTACAGCCGGTTGTACGCGTCTGTTTGCGTCAGCGCCTGCTGATAGGTGGAACGCCGGAGGATGGTGGAGCCCACGGTGTTTGCAGCAATGGCCATCAGCCCGCACATCACCGCGATGATCAGGAGCAGCACGGCGACCGCCCTACGGATCACCTGAACCCCCACCGCTGAGGCAGAGCCCGCCCGGCTGCCGGTCGCGAGCGTACGCATCCGGCAGCAGAGTCAACGTGAGCGAAAGGTAGGGAGCTGTCAGCCTCCGTGGCTTCGGCCACCGTCCGCCAGCATTCCTTCCGCTCCTCTGACTCCGTGCAGCAGCTCCGGGTCGTACCGTTCGCCCGCCGTCAGTACCGTGATGTCGCCAGTGGTCTCCAGCACCACGGCGAAGGCCTGCTCGCGCCGGCGGACTCCCGCCTGCCGAAGCTGCGACCACAGCTCGGCGTGACTGATGCGGGCGTGGGACAAGTTGTCCTCGAGCACCGACCCGCTCTTCATCAGCAGTAACGGTTGACTGTCGATGTAGCCCGCCAGCGCCCTGCGACGCCGCAGGACGGCGACCGTTGCCTGCAATCCATAAAGGAGCAGCAGGACGACGGCCCCCGTCAACAGGGGCGTCGAACCGAGCGATGTCGATGCAATCGTTGACCCGACCGCGACAGTCGCCGCGAAGTCGAAGCTCGACATCTTTGCCAGCGATCTTGGGCCTGCCGTACGCGTGAGCAAGACGACCCACACGTACGCGCCCAAGGTCGCCACGAGCACGGCCGCGAGCGTGGTCCAGCTCGTTCCAAGCATGTCCGGAACTGTCACCGGGCGTCCTCGTCGTTGTCCCCGAGAACGAGGGCTTTTACCGGCGTACTTGGCATCTAGACGCTGGAGCCTTGCTTGGAGTGGCGGTAGAGCAGGAACGCAGCGACGAGGACGAGTACGAGCAGGAAGTGCCCGAACACGACGTGGGCCACGAATGAGACGACGATCCACGCGACGATGGCAAGGATCAGGAACGCGATCAGACCAAGCATGCCTCCCGGACTACCCCGGCCTGATCTTGTTAGTCGCCGGGCTCGACGCCTCGCCGACTCAGGCCCTGTAGCCGCTTCACCGCTGCCAGCGGCCGCGGGGGCGAAGATGAGCGGATGTCGATCACCACAACGCTGAGACGACGATGGGCGACCTTCGTCGAGACAGCGGCCACCCAGCTCTGGCCGCTGCCCGCGGCAGGCATCGTCCTGGCAGCACTGCTCGGCATCGGTGTGGCCCGACTGGACGCCCGGGTCGACGACCAGCTTCCGAAGGCGCTGACGGACTACTTGTTCACCGGCGGTGCTGACGCCGCCCGTTCGGTACTCGGCGCCATCGCTTCGTCGCTCGTCACCGTGACCTCGCTGACGTTCTCCTTGACGGTTGTCACGCTGCAACTGGCCAGCAGCCAGTTCTCGCCGCGGCTGCTGCGTACCTTCAGTCGCGATCGGTTCGTGCACGTCACCCTGGCCCTGTTCCTGGCGACGTTCGTGTACACGCTGACGGTGCTGCGCACGGTCCGGGCGGATGGCGATGACCGAACGCTGTTCGTGCCGCAGATCTCGGTGACGGTGGCGTACCTGCTCACCCTCGCCAGCGCTGTCGCGTTGGTGCTTTTCCTCGCTCACCTGGCCCGGCAGATCCGGGTCGAGACGATGCTGCGCAACGTGCACCGCGAGGCGGAGGCAACCGCCGCCGTGATGCTCGTCGAACGGCAGGGATCGGAGGCGGCGCCGACCGTGGCGGACCCTCCGGCCACGGCTTGGCTCGTCATGGCCCCGACGTCCGGTTTTCTGACGTCAGTGGATGAGGGTCCGCTGCTGCACGCCGCGATCGAGGCGGACGCGGTGTTGCAGATCGATACGATGCCGGGCAATCTGCTGGTCGCCGACACCCCGATCGCGTTCGTCTGGTCCCGCGCCGGCCACTTGCTGGACGAGGCGACATTCAGCGCCGTCAGCGACCGCGTCCAGGAGGCCGTAGCGGTCGGATTCGAACGGACCTCGGCCCAGGACATCGGCTTCGCCTTGCGTCAGCTCACCGACGTCGCCAACAAGGCGCTGTCGCCGGGCATCAACGACCCGACGACGGCGGTCCATGCCCTGGGTCACAGCGGCGCGTTGCTCTGCGGACTCACCGGATACCGACTCGGCCCCCGCGTCCTGACTGACGACGACGGGGTCATCCGTGTCGTGCTGCGCCGCCCGGACCTCGCCGAGCTGCTGGAGCTGGCGGTAGGACAGCCCCGCCGCTACGGCGCCGCCGACCCGGACGTCCTCACCGCTCTGTTCAATCTGCTGCGGCGCCTGGCTTGGCGGGTGTCTGTTACCGGCCACCAGGAGGCCGTCGCCGTTCAGCTCCGCCGGCTGCAGGCGACGGCCGGTGAGCAGGACTTCGACGACGAAGAGCGTGAGCGTTTGCAGACCCTGGCCAGGGAGGTTGAGGCTGCATTACGCCACGTCTGGCCGCCCGCAGCGGCGACCGCTTGAGCTTGTCCGTCGACCCGAGGAGTTCGGATGGACCATCCGAGACCGGCACCATCTCTCGGTGTCCGGACGGTCATGCCGGGGCACAGTTGGCTTTGACCAACGGCGAACGCAGAGCGGAGCAACGAATCTCTTGCCCACCATCCGATCCGCTCGTTGATCACCACCGCGGCTGGACCCGTCAGGATCTTCGGAGTGACGCTGGTCGGCCTGAGCAGCTCGACCGGCGTGAAGCTGCTCTTCACGCTCGGACTCATCGTGAGTCGTACTGACCCTTCGCTTCCTGGTGCTGTCGCTCTTACGACGAGCACTCGGCGGCGAGGTGTCGGATCCCCGCCGGTTCTGGACGCGTCAGGGGTTGCAGGTCCTTACTGCTGTCCTGCTCATCCTCGGCATCGTCTCGATCTGGGTCACCCCGGGCACCAACATCACGACGGCGATCGGGCTGATCAGCGCCGGGCTCGCGTTCGCCCTGCAGCAGGTGATCACGGCCTTGGCCGCGTACTTCGTCATCCTGCGCGAAGACACGTTCACTGTCGGTGACCGCATCACGCTGGGCGGGGTACGCGGCGACGTGGTCCGGCTCGGCTTCCTGAAGACCACGATCATGGAGATGGGCCAGCCGCCGTCGGTGTCCAACACCGACCCTGCGGTCTGGGTCAACTCCCGCCAGTACACCGGCCGCCTCGTCACCGTCACCAACGGCGTCATCTTCACCGACCCGGTCTACAACTACACCCGGCAATTCCCGTACCTGTGGGAAGAGATCGTCCTGCCGATCACGTACGACGCCGACCGGCAGCGGGCCGAGGACATCCTGCTTGCCGCGGCCCGGGCGCATGCGGTCGTGGATGATCGCGATGCCGAGCAGGCGCTTGCGGATATGCGGCTGCGCTATGCGCTCGCTGACGCCTCCCTGGACCCCAGCGTCTACTTGCGGATCACCGACAACTGGCTGGAGCTGTCACTGCGCTTACTCGTCCCGCACCGGGGCGTACGCGAGATCAAGGACCGCATCAGCCGCGACATCCTCGCCGGACTCGACGCGGCCGGCATCGGAATCGCGTCCGCCACGTACGACATCGTCGGCCTGCCCGAGATCCAACTGAGCGGAAGAGTCACCTGAGCACCGCATCGGGTGCCGGAGAACGGAGGACGCGGCATGCCTGACCAGTCGCTTGTGGCCGGCGTCGACGTCGGGGGTACCAACATCGAGGTCGGACTCGTTCGCCCCGACCACCACGTGGCCGCCAGAGCCAAGACCGCTACCCCCACCACCGGTCCGGACGACGTTGTCGCCACCATCGCCGGACTGCTCGACTCCCTGGACGATGCCCCGATCGCGGTCGGGGTCGGCATTCCCGGTGTGGTCCACCAGGGCGAGGTGTTGACCGTCCCGAACCTCGGAGGCTGGCATGAGCAGGTCGATCTACGCGCTGCTCTGCATGCCCGGTTGCAGCTCCCAGTCGCGCTGGGTAACGACGCCAACGTCGGGCTGCTCGGGGAATGGGTCGCCGGGGCAGCCTCCGGCCTGCGCAACGTGCTGGGGGTCTGGATGGGCACCGGCATCGGCGGCGGGCTCATTCTCGACGGCCGGCCGTTCGCGGGTGCCCGCGGCGCCGCCGGGGAGATCGGTCACGTGACGGTCCACCCCGGAGGGGCGCTGTGCAGCTGCGGACGACGGGGCTGCGTGGAGGCGTATGCCGGGCGGCGGATGATGCGCGGAGCGGTGGAGGGAATGGTCGAAGCCGGACGGCACACCTCGCTGTACGAGATCCGTGACGATGAGGGCAAGTCGACATTCACCTCCAAGGTGTGGGCCCGCGCGCTGGAAGAGGGCGACGAACTCACTGTCGAACTCTTCGACCTGGCCATCGAATCCATCGGAATCGCGATCGGCTCCACCGTCAACCTGCTCGACCTCGACGCCGTCGTCGTCGGCGGGGGTCTCGCCGAGAAGCTCGGACAGCCTCTCGCCGACCGTGTCGCAGCCGCAGCCGCCCCATGGATGTTGAACCCGAATCCGAAGCTGACCTTCTTGGTTTCAAGGCTTGGCGACGACGCCGGCGTGGTCGGAGCCGCCGCGCTGGCGCGGGCGCAAGTAATTACGAATTGAGGGACCATGTCACCCGCTGCAGACGTCAGAACCGACTGTCCGCCCATCGGTGTTCCTTCGCCTGACAAATCGTGGGGCACCTTTGAAGACTGGGCCTCGAACGAGCGACGCCTCGATCTGTCGATATGCGCGCTACCTTGACTCAATTCACCCCGTCCGCGGCCGCGCGAAAGGTAGTGAGGTCACTCGGCCCGGTGCACAGGCGGCAATAGTCTGAACGTCGGACACATGCCAGCGGAGCTGACGCGTCGAGTCAGCCGATTCACAAGTCGATCGCTTGAGCCATCGTTGAGTTTCGATAGGCGGCGGCAGGTTCGACTGGCCTCACCGGCAAGGCCACCTTCGATGGAACCAGCCTGTGACGGCGTCGGATTTCTCAGTCGGTCAGGGCCAGCACCGCGGCCGACAGGGCCGCCTGGCCAGTCGTCACTCCGAAGTGGTCCGGACCCGAGTGAAGATGGACGACGACTGAGGTGTCGCCACCTAAGCGAGACACCTCCCGTTTGAATGTTTCAGCGTTCGCGACCGGGACGTGCCGATCGTCGCCGCCCATCTCAAAGCAGATTCGTCGACCATTGCGATAACGCTCAAGGTGAGTCGCCGGGTTCAGTTGGTCGGCGAACCACCGTGCGTACGGATCCGGCGTTCCCTGGTCGACCACATGCTCGGCGTCAGCAAGGTCGCGCATGTCGGGCCGCCGCCAGTCCGGGGTCGACCCGACCGCGGCTACACGGCGCACACGGTCGTCGACACCAGCCAGAGCGACGGCAACATCGCCTCCCATGGAAACGCCGCCGGCTGCAACCGGGACGTCCCCACCTCCGAGCTGGTCAAGACACCACGTAAGGACGCGCATCGCCTCCAAGGTCGCGCGGCCCCGCACGGGCCACATACGCAACCGGAATGCGGCTAAGGTCCCGCGAACTGCCGCGGGTCGTCGCTGACCGCACGCTGGCCGTGTAGTGGTGGGTCGAAGCCGACTACCGCATGACCTCGGTCCGCTATCGAGATCATAGTCGGTCGCTACTTCAGGACCGAACCGCCGAGGTGCGTGGTCCAAAGAACCAGGCCTTGCACCGGGCCGTCGGGCATAACGAGCGTTACTGACAAGTCGTCAACCACGTGCTCAGTGATCGTCACCTCGACATCGTCGGGTAGCAAACGTCAAGCCGCAACGGCCTCATCAGAGCCGGAGCACGCGCCCACGCTTTCTTCTTCCTCAACCCGGCTCAGCTCGTTACCTTCGTCTGGTCCCTGCTGTCGCAACTGCCCTGCCTTGACGAGCTGACCGACGCCATGAGGTACGGATCGAACTCGTCGCCGACCATCGCACCGTCGCGGTCCGCGAGTGCCCGTACGGCGAGCCAGTCAAGCGCAGGCCGTCGCGACCGGCCGTGTGGTTCAGGCGGCGCAGGCCTGCTGCGGGTCGGCAGAACTGATGAACAATGTTGTGCCGTCGACAGCGGTAGGGGCCTGGGCGTCCGACGCGACGGAGGCTGACCAGACGGCCCGACCGGTGTCGCTGCGATACGCCGTCAACGCAGAGGGATTGCCATAGGAGCCGCCTCCCAGGCTTTGCGCGATGATGAGCGAACCGACCGCGAGCAGCGGCTGAGAGCCGTAGATCTGCTGCGACAACGGAGTGTTCCAGAGCACGGCGCCGGTAGCTGGGGAGCGTGCGACGAGCTGCGGCTTGCCGCGGCCGTTACCGCCTTCGGCTTCAATGAACTTGTCGGCTAGTACGACCGGCGGCGCATCCAAGTTCTCGCGTGGCGCCTGCACCTGCCAGACGGGTCGTCCGGTCGACCCGTCCAACGCGGCGAGGTGAGCGGACAGGTCGAAGGTCAGCACCCGGCCGGCGAGCTCGTGTACTGCATATGGGGGGGTGCCGCTGTCGTACGTCCACAGCCTGCCGCCAGTCATCGAACTGAGGGCGGTAAGTGCTGTCGGGCTTGTTCCGCCCGAGGCGGCGCTCCACAGCAGGACCCGTTCTCCGACGTGCGTGACCGCGGGGTCAGACGGTGCGCCTGGCATCGTCCAGGCCTGGCGTCCGGTCGCTTCGTCCCAAGCCGTAACTGTGCCGCCGCCCGCGAAGATGACGCGGTCGTCGACTGCTGTAATCGCCGGCGAGCGCACGCCGGGATGCGTCCACACCAGCTTGCCGCTTTGTAGGTCGACGACCTGGACGGCACCGTCGGCGCGTACCCACGCCAGCCGGTTGGATTCGGTACGCACTACCGTGCCGAGCAGTCCACCGGTGGGGATCGCTAGTCGCCAGACTTCGTGGCCATCTGCCGTATTGAGAGCGGTCAACGCGGCGTCGGGCCCGACCTGGTCGCTCAGAACGACGACCTGGTTGCCCGCGAGCCACATGTCATAGACCGCGTGACCTTTGGTCCATGACCAGAGCTGTTGACCTGTCTGCTCGTCGAGGGCGTCCACACCACCCGTGGCAACGATCAGCCGCCCGCCGGCAAGGACCGGCGGCTTGGTCACCGACCCGGTGTCGCCGGGCGCAGCGAGTTCGGTACGCCACCGCTGCTTGCCGGTGACGTCGATGGACTGCGCGTAGGCGCGGCGGGCCGGGAACGGGCCGCAGGCGCCGGGGCTAGCCGTCACCGACGGCGACGAGACTACCGGCGGGGCGGGGCTGGATGGCGTGACGGCCGGTGCAGGAGCACCGCTACGAGCTGGCTCACTGGCACAACCGGTCGCGATAAGCGCGGATAGCAGGACGCCACACATGAGGAAAGGCCTGCGTGGCACAGCGCGAGAATAGCACCGTCTCGTCACGACAAATGACGACCAGTGAACTTATCGTTCGGCAGCTCTTTGGTGTGCGCATCTGCTCTTTTACTCGCTCCGGTGGCCACCTCGCCCGATTGCAAGTCTGTAGAGGCTCGCCCGCTTCACCAGGTCCCCCGTCGCGGCCGCCGCTAGCACCGCATCCTCGTCAGTCCTGAGCGGCTGCGTTGCAGCCGCGGCCGGCACATCAAGCGACGCCACATACCGAGCCGCCGGGATCGCCTCGGCATCCGCGCTGTCCTACTCCTAGCCTCCGGCTTGCCTGCTTCTTGGTTCAGGGTCAGCTCGCAACGGCTCGCGAATCCTTCTAGGCCTGACGCCAGCTCGCGAGCTGGCCACGGCCGCCAAACAGCACGGATCCATTTATGGGCTGGTCGTGTGCCGCGCCGCCCAGGTCACTGAGTCACCCAGTCGCAGCTGGCCCGACTTGACTCCCGCGACAGCCCGTTCACCGGACCGGCCCATCGACGCTCGGTGGGCATCAACTGACAACGACAGGTCGAAACACGTCGTCACTGGCACGCCGACGTCGGTACGCAACTCGAAGGACGGCACTCGCACCTCCTGCCATCCACGAACCGTTCGTGGCCCGCGTTCGGGCACCCCAGGCGGACAAGGCGTGACCCCATTTGAACCTGGAGGAAACGGATCCTCCAGAATTCCTCCAGGTCACGGGTAAACGATCACCCAGACGACGCCGCAGGCCGCGGGCGTAACCGCCCAGATCCGCAGGTCGGCGGCACAATCTTGCTTGCCGCATCAGGGTGGAGCTGAGGGGACTCGAACCCCTGACCCCCACACTGCCAGCGCGGACATGCATGCCTCTATTGGTGCAGGTCACAGCCTTGCAAGCCCCGTGAGCTGCAGGATGACCATGCGGTTGAACGCCGTTCACTGCACTTACTGACCGATGTCCGCAGATGGATCCTCCAGGTTTCCTCCACCCGGGTCACGCTGACCGCGACAATCGGCTCCGGCGGACGGTCGTTGGACGGGATCCGGTCGGAATCCTGTCGGGGACGTGACCGGCGCAGGTTCCCGTCGCCCTGACGGACGGGGCCCCGTCCGTCAGCTGCTTCCCGCGAGCGCCGCTACTGAACAAGGCGCTCTCATACGAACTGAGACCACAGAACCGGGGCTGGGGCAGCCCGCACATTTGACCGCCACGCTTGCGAGTAGCACTCTGACAGATAGTGAGTCTGCTATCAGGAGGCGCTGTGTCAGTTCCGGAGCTGCTGGCCGCCCGGACCAGTCGAGGGCTGTCTCAGCGAGCCTTAGCGGCCCGAGCACGTGACCATCAGCCAACGATCTCGGCGCTAGAGAACGGGGATCACGACCCCAGCGTCGCCCACCTAGGTCGCCTGCTAGCCGCTACGGGCTACAGGCTCGTGGCGCTGCCGACAACTGCACGTCCGGTCTATGAGGCCGGGGCGGCGATCGTCGCAGCGCTTGGCCGAGGCGACGAATCGACCGCCTTCCGTGAGGTGATTCAGCTGTCCGATGATCTGGCGAAAGAGAGCCGTCCGTTGCTGGCCGCGCTGTGCGCTTTGGCTCCGGCCCCGGCCGACCTTCGGTTCGACGCTCTGCTAGCCGCCATCGTTGAGTACTACCTCAATGGCGCGGGACTGCCGTCGCCATCATGGGTGAATGATCCAAGCCGGACCCTGACCGAGCCGTGGTTCGTGGACGACGTGCCGGCCCTTCGTGAGCAGACAGTGCAGGACACGCCGCCAGCCTTTGCCCGGCATGGCGTTTTCTTGGCCGCTGCTGAGCTCGCCAGCGTCTGATGCCCTCCGGTCTGACAGCCGACGACGTCGATGAACTGTTGCACGAGTTGGCACGTCGGCTGTCCGACCGGGGAACAGCGGCGACGATTCGCGTTGTCGGTGGTGCGGCACTGGCCGTACGGAACTACCGCACGACGACAACATTCGACGTAGACGCGGTTTTCGACCCCGAGGAGCAGGTACTCGCCGTTGCGGCTGAGCTAGCCGGTGAGCGCAACCTTCCGGCTGACTGGCTGAACAGTGATGCTGGCGCGTACATCCCGTTCGTTGGACCGCAGGCCTGGGTCCAACTGTTTCGCGACGGCGACGTTCGGGTCTACACCGCCTCGGCCAAGCTCCTGCTGGCCATGAAACTCAAGGCAAACCGTGGCCGCCGCGACGCCGACGACATCAAGACCCTGCTGGCAGTCTGTCGAGTCCGCACCGTCGAACAGGCGCAGCGGATCTACGAGCACTACCACCCTCAAGAAGTCCTCTCACCCGCGGTGACGGCGCGCATCCAGACCTACCTGAAACTGAACACTGATCCAAGCGGGAGCATCTAAGCTAAAGCTAGAACGGCGCTCGCTCGGGGCGGCCACGGTAACTCCGCCTGGTCAAGGCCGGCGTTGCGGCCGGATCACCCCAACGGGGGTGCTGCTGGGCCTGCACGTGCAGCTCTTTCACCAGTCGCGCCTCAAAGTCCGACGGCACGATCGCGTAGCGCTGCGTCGACCGGCCCTGCCCGACAACCCGGCACGCCCGCCAGGGCAGCTGCATCGGACGCAGCGTTAGCAGCTTTACTCGCGGCGCACATCACACAGTGCAGCTGTGGTGGCCACATCTTGTAGTAGTTGCGTCCGACTAGTTGCACAACCACTGGAACAACGGGCGGGCAGATCGCGAGGCAAAGCCGGTTTTCGTGCCGAAGATCGGAAGCGACGAGTTGTAGTACTTGCCAGACGCTTGGGTCGCATTCCCGCAACAGCCAGCGGCGCAGCATGCAGCAAGACCGGCCTCGGCTCGTTCGACCGGCACGAAGGAGCCCAACTTCGCCGAGACGCTGGTCGGCCTGGGCATCATCGGCCTCAGCGCCGTCCTGTACTTCGCGCTGCGAGGTACCACTGATGCCACCTCGGACTTTGGAGGCATGGGCATCGGCATCGCCCTTGGTGTGCTTGTCGCCGGAATCATGCTCACTGTCCGGGCTTGCCGCACCGCCCGTTGCAGCAACTGCCGGCGCCGAGTCCGCACAGACACGACCATCTGCCACGCCTGCAACTCCACTTTCTGAGCCGCACCAGACCAACCGCCCACGTCGGTGATGCGCTCGACGCCGAACTCCCCCAGCGCCTGTAGCACGCGCAACCAGGTTCGGCGGCGGTGCTGCAGGTCCTGCCCTCCAGGCACTCGTGACTGTCGGTTCGTCGCGGCTCGACGCTCAGCACGTCCTCGAGCAGGACGCCGAGGATGGAGCTGGAGGCGTTATATCGGTGGTGCGGACGTAGTCGAAGCGCAGCGTGGCGCGGCTCGGCGGCTGGCCGTTGGTCCGCGGCGCCTTCGGCGCAATGCCCAAGTGCGCGACCGTCCAACGATGACGACTGCAGCCGTCGGTCGGGACGACCGTGGGCAGGCTGCCTTGCACCGGCCCTAGACGCCGCCCTCGGCCGGCCCGGGGGAAGGCCCACGAGACCCTCCAACGACGTCCGTGGGCAACCGGATCGGTGATGGCCCCCGATGCTCCAGGCGAGGTCGTCACGTAGCTCTGATGCGTCAGGTCCCGGCGCAGCCAAGCTGACTGCCCTCACAATCACTCGTGCGGTTCGCACGGACTAATGAATCCACCGAATCGCGGACCCAGAGGGCGGTTGCTGCGCTTGCTCCTGGCGCGGGCGTAACTGGCGATCAAATCCGACCGGTCAGCAAAGCCAGCTTCCGTAACTCCAAACCGTGCGACCTCATTCAGTGCCTCGGCCAGTGAGCTGAACGTCTTTGCGCCGTTGGGACGGCCCCGCTCGTTGCCCTTGCCGAGCGGGCCGAACGCTGTCGGGTCTTCAAGGCCCGTGCCCTCGTCCCACACTTGCCAAAAGCCGGTAACGAACTGACCGTTGTCGCTATGAAGACTCAGAAAGAGCAGTGTGTAACCGCCCTCCCAGCCCTCGGTTTCGTCCTGGAGCCAGTGCCACACCGTCTGACCCGCCTGAAGGCGCTCACGCAACGCACGCGAGGCTCCCACCGACGCATGTTCTCATTAAGCGACGTTCCAGACCCGCACCCGACGCCGCCGACAGGGAAGGACAACCCAAGAAGCACGCTGGCTGGGTTCGCGCTGTCGCGCGGGTCATGACCTGACCTACGCCTTTGTGCCTCGGCCTCGAGATACTGCCCGCAGCGCTGGCGGCAGCTAGGTCGCCCGTTGCGGAGTCCAAAGCCGCGGCGGATGCGGACGTCGCAGATCAGTTAGTACGAGGACTCGTGCCGCTGCCGCTTGTCCGATTCTTCCCGTGTCCTGCGGACGTTCGCTAAGTGCTGCTCCTGTTGCACGTCAACAGCTCATCGACAGCGGCCAAAAGCTCATCCCACGACTGCTTCTCGTCCAGTACGCCCTGCGCAGTCATGGGTAACGGCGGGCAGCGGCGATCACAAGGTCCGGGCGGCGTTTGCAAAATCGAACGGTCTTCAAGCCGCTAGCGATACCAGCCCTCCCAGGACGAGCACCGCACCGCCGACGCTGGCGAACAGTCCCATGCGGTGAACGGTGCGCCGAAATGTGGCCCTGTCCACCGTCGGATCGTGCCTCATGGCAGGTGAGCGATCCACCCACCAGTCGGGGGCACGCCACATCGACAGACCCCAGCACAGAAGGATCCCACCGAGCACCAGCACTACGACTCCGAGCACAGCGGCAGGCTATGCAGAGATTGTTGGCGTCTTCTGTGGCCGCTCGGGGGAAGCCCATTGTCGCTTG
The DNA here is from genome assembly GCA_965199805.1 of Frankiaceae bacterium. Classification (GTDB taxonomy): domain Bacteria; phylum Actinomycetota; class Actinomycetes; order Frankiales; family Frankiaceae; genus DATAZK01. The sequence continues at coordinate 1,743,716 of CBDATO010000003.1, forward strand.
GGTAATGCGGGTCTCAGTGTTTCCAATCCGGGTCGTACTGTCGCCGAAGCCAAAATGCCACCCGCACGGCCTGCACTTCCCGCCCGGGGTTGGTCAGCACTCTGTTGCGGTGATACGGGCGATGCGGGTGTCGAGTCGCGAGACGGCTGGTGCCCGTGACCGTGTGGCCGTACCTCAAACTCATGGGATGGGCACGCTGGACATCCGCCGGGACAGCAACTACTTCGGCGCGGCAAGACGCCTGGTCATCTACGTCGACGGGACCAAAGTTGCCAAGCTGCGTCCCGAGCAGTTGGTATCGCTTGAGCTGCCAGCCGGCGACCACAGGGTTCGCGCTCGGATGGACTGGGTGACGTGCAAGCCGCTGGTCGTCAACGTCACGTCTGAGTTCGTCCGCACCCGTCGAACTGTCCTTGCCGATGTCGCGGCTGCTTCTCTCCTGGTTCGTACCCTGGCGCGGGTTCACAGCGCGGGAGTGGTAGCGACGGCGACACTGCCGCTTTGAATCAGCTCCACGCAGTCATCATGGTCGACCGCATCACCCGCATCTCCCCCGGCACGGGCGCCTTGGTGCCACCCGTTGCGGTGTTGCGGGCGCCCAACGGCCCATGACTTCGGAACTGCCTTGGTGATCCGAACATCATTTCCATCGACTAGGACGCGGCATACCGAACGTCACACCGACGGTCACTCGGCTTGAGCGAGCCATTCATCGAACCACTCGAGCATGCTCCCAGCGTCTCCCCCGGCCCCACGTAGGACGCAACCGCATCGCGAATCATCTGCGCAGTCCAGCGGTCCAGAGTCAACGTCATGGTGGTGCGCGGATTCAATGGAAAGGCATGCACCTCCGGATACACACGCGCGATGCGTTCGGCCGTCTCCACCGCCTCGGACTCCGTCATAGCCGTGGTACCCACGGTCCAGAAGGAGGAAGGGGTTTGCCGGTCGACCGGCTTTTCATCATCCACAACGCAAGGGTAACGACTCCGACACCCGCTGCGACGGGTCATGGAATGTAGCGCCGGGTGCGGCGTACTTTCTTTAGCGACCGGTGAGCCGACACAGCCCCTGGTGATACCAGCGCAACGACTCCGACCATACAAAGCAGGCTACGCAGAGACAGCCGTGTCGCATTTCCCGCATCACCCGCACCCCAGCGGCGAGGGAGGACGGCTGGCCCTGTGGCGGTGTTTGCGTCGCCCCTCGGACAACTCGCCCGGACCGAGGTCTGCGAGCGCCGCGAGGAGCAGGTCGGGCACGGGATCAACTGGCACCACGGCGCCATCGCAACGCGGCACGGCACGGCACGATGCTCAAGAGGCCGGTCCGCACGCAGGCATGGCGTCCAAGGGCGACGCGAGCGCACCTCACGTTGCCCGGACCCGCGACCTCAGCTTGGCGGGTCAGCGGCGACGCTGGCTAACGACTCGGTAAGCCGACAACACGCCCTCCAGAGCAAAGGCGGTGGCCGTGGCAGCACCGAGCGCGATTAAGTACCACCAGCTGCCGCCTAGAGAGTGTCCGACGGATAGCCCAACAATCACCGAGAGAAAGCCGATTAGGCCGTCATTCGCTCGCGCTTCTGCACGCGGAATGCTCCTCGAGATCGGATGTGGTTGGGGTTCAGCAGGTTGACGTTACCTACCGCAGGCCCGCGCCGGTTGCTACTTAGACAGGTCGCCTGTTGCGATGTTGCGGGCGATGCGGTTGCCCGCGTCCCTCACGCCCGCCGGCTCGATGAGCCATATGAAGTGCGCGGCGCATGACCCCACCCCCGCAAGAAGCCCACAGGAAGCCGCTGCAGGCGACGCATAGAGGGCTAAACGGCTGCGAACTCAACGGCCACGTCCGCGGCGGTTAGTTCCCCCAGCGAGGTCCGTCAGGTGGATGGAGCATCGGCCGCCTACGTGGTGATCCCAAGCTCGCGCTGTGCGACATAAATGTCATCTTCGCGAACGATGAGCTCAAGGGGGCCGGGCGCTGCCGCCGTTCCTAATCCAAGGTTGAAGGCGCGATCGGCGGGCGCACGAAGGACCGGATACCCGCGGCATGCAAAGCTCCCGCTGCCACATGCGCGCTGCCGCCGTCCGCATATGTGGCGACCACAACGCCGCTGCGCCGCTGCGGCCGCTTAAGGCCCCGCAGCACTTGATACGTGCGCAGATTGTTCCAGGCACGCCTCGCGCGGCTCATACCTGCATCGCCCTCGCTCGCACGCAGGCTTCCGTCACGTAACGGGAAGTTATCAAGCCGCCTGGGCGACCGGTCGCAGCGTGTGCGTCATTCTGACGCCTTTGAGGTCGGTCATTTCCCCGCTGCGCAGCCAAACAGCTGACTGTCCCAGTTAACTGGCGTGAGGTTGCCCCTCTTATCGACCAGTATGGATTTGGCATCTGGGTCAACACTGGTGGGTTCCTTGCCCGCCGGACAGTCCGTTGCAAGGGGCCGTAGGCTTGCTGGGTTAGCAGAGCCAAAGATGCAGCCCCATACTGGGTCTGTCGGTGCGAGGCCGGCCCAGGTCTTCCGCAAAGGATCGCCGGGACCGTATTGGAGCGCCGCGGTGCTGGCCGTACCCGACCAGGTTGCGAGCAGGTCATAATCGGACGGCGCAACGCGAGACTGAATGCTCTCGCACAACTCCGTAGCCACGCGGTCGTCCATTGGGCTCGGAACCGGCTGGGCGGAGCTCTCGCTGGAGGTGCCGCATCCACCGATGCTGCTGGCCAGCGCGGTCACTCCCCCGCATACGACGATGCGCCATCGGAGACCGGGTAGCACGGCCGCTCCTTCCATTGCAGGTCTGTCCATGAGAACGGTCGAGGCCGGCGAAAAGTGTCACCTGCGACGCGGCACCGGCCACGAACGCGTCAGCCGACCCGCGCCGAAATTCGAACTAGATACCCGCGGCCACCGTCCAGCGTCTGGCCCGCCCGGTAGGGCACCGAAAAGAGTACGACTGCCGGCGGCGGCTGAACCTCGCGGACTTTGGTGATGGTGATCGTGCTACGCGAGCCGGCACGGTCGAGAGTCGTGAAGGTGCCGAAGATACCGTCCTTCGTCTGGCCCTGAGCCACATAGAACTTGTCTCCGGTGTTCACCAGGACCTGACAGTCCCAGCGCTCCTGCTCAACCGGGGTATTGAAAGATGTCCGAATGCAGTCCGCCTGAATGGCGGTCTTGCTCAGCACGCTCGACCAACCGGTTCCACCGTTGGTCAGGCCTCCACGCAGATGCTGCTCCTGCTCATGGATCGTGTCCCCGACGGTGGTGATGGTCGCGGTCGCCGTGACGGAAACGCCCAATCCGGACCAGTCCCGGTTCGCCTTCACCGGGTCCCCGCAGGCGGAGACCACGCCCACCGCAGTAGCAGCCATTAGGGTGCAAGCGACAATTCGAGTCTTCACAGACGGTCCCTTCGTCATGAACGCTAGGACTCTGAGTCATGGGGACGATGCGCCCCGGGGTGGTTGCGGGCACCCGCACCACCCGCATCCCCGCTCGACATGATCTGGGCTCAGCGCCCTGTTGCGTTGTGGCGGGCGATGCGGGTGTCCTGCCGTCTTGTGATGCACGCCAAGCCCGGACTCACGTGCAGCGTTCAGCCTGAGGCGTCGCCGCAGCGTTGAGGTGACCGTTGGGTGGCAGCGGTTGACGCGGCTCCCTGACCCCGGCGGGGCCCTGTCCGTCATCACCCAGCCTGGGCGAGGAGACGACAGTCATCGTCGCTCCCGGCCGGATTGGAGCACGACCCGCGTAGCGATGCATGAAGTACTCGAACAGCATCCGCACCAAGTCATCCTCACACCGAGGCGCAAGGTGTCAACCGCGTGCCCGAGCTCGTTCCGGCGGCGGTCAGGATGCCCTACGGCCAGGTCTGAGGCCCGACCGGCGGCTCATCCTCGCGCTGACCGACATACATGGACGGTCCCAACTCCGGCGCCACGTCCATGTTGGACAGGGTCACCAGCGCCTCGACCAACACGTCATAGGCCGGTTGCCGCTGCTCTACGAGCCGGCTGTAGATGCACCTGTCCCACAAAGCCTTAATGACCGCGTTGGTGAGGTCATCCGGAATCTGCGGCTCGATGGTCACCGCTTCACCGGTTACCACAGAGCTACCTGACGCTGGCAGCGCCCGAGGTGTCGATCAGCGTCAGCTCCACCGGTTGCTTGGACCGTCTGAAAAGTCGGAACCGCACACGTGTCACACGGATGCCGATCAGCGCCTGCGGGCCGGGATCGACAATCGTCAGGGGCTCGCTACGGCCGATGCCGAGAGCCTCGGCGGTGAGCTGTTGTGGGCGTCCGTTGCCTACAACCATCAGCGGACCTGTGGATCGCATTGTCGCAACGAGCCGGTTATCAAGTCGTATGTCGACTCTCATGCTTTGCCAGCGCGGAGCGGTCAGTCGAATCGTCACTTCAGCGACGATAGAGAACACACGATCCCGATGGCTGCCCACAGATGGGCGGATGACGAGCGGGCCGCGCGCCGTTGACGGGAAGCCGAGACAAGCCGCCATGTGTCCTACAGGGTGATTGGCCGGTGACACGTTCAGGGCACATCTTCGTCTGCCGGGAATCCTAAGTTGCGTCGCCGGCCGGCTGACAGCGGTGCGCGAGGTTGGTGGCCCCACCTACCTCGAACAGCACGTTGCCTTCCCCGAAGCGGTCGAACATCCCCTGCAGCCGACGACTGGGAACGGCGCCATCCGCGTCGTAGCCCAGCACGTAAGGAGCCGCGTACGACGGCAGAATTCGAGACCACTGACCCCACAACGTGACGCGAGCCCCCTCCGCGTCCAGCGACGGCAGCAACGACGCGACGAGAGCATTCAGCTCGTCGACCTGCCCACGGCTGAACCGGGCTCGCGCATAGCCAAGATCAGCACCCGACGGCAGCAATGCCCCGGCCGCCTCGTCAACATGGTCTGGCACCGGGTCACCAGTAGCCCGGTAGACAGTCATCGTGTTCGCCTCTGCATCCATCACGGTGCCGGCGAAGGTCGGGTCATCCGCAAACAGCTGACACAGCGCGTCACCAGCACGGCACAGGCCCGGCTGCCGATCAAAGTACGACATGCGGCCCCCTTCCGAGTCTGCGACCACGATGACCGATTGAAGTGAACCTACGTCCGGCCTCGACCAGCGCTGACGTTCGACGGTCGCTCAGCTGAGCGCCCCTTGCGGCGTTGCGGGTGTCCGAGACAACTGCGCATCCGAACGACCACCGGAGTGACGTGGCCAGGACCCAGCCGCCAGGCGCCAGGCGAGAGACCATTTCTCTCTCTGACTCGACATGACTGGTGACCTCCGGCGGACGATCGACTTACGGCCTTCGAAATGTCAATGTCCTGGCGTGACGGACCAGTGATAGAGCCGCCGAGAGTCGACGTAAGTGACCTGCCCGCATCGGGACGGGCCATCGACGGCGGCTACGTACTCTTCCCCGTCCGCATCGGCTACCGACCGACTGTTGGCTCAGCCGTGGCCACTGCAGCAGCCTTGCGCGACAGCGTCATCAGCTCGCTAACCCCGGCGAACCCCACGGCAGACCTCGTCGATTACGCAGGTACTCCGCAGGTACCACTCGCTGATCCGGCCGCCGTGAGGCAGTCCGCAACTCGTCCCGCTTGGCTCGTCCAGTTCGCGGCTGAACCGACGATGCCGAGCCTTCCGGCAGCAGCTCGACGTCGCCCCTTCGACCTATCGACGATTCGTTGCGTGGCCATCGTCTTCATCGATTCAGACACCGGGCGACTACTCAACCAATACCGGTCCTGCATCGCGCCGGGCTTCGGCCCGCCCGCCCGCCGCGGACCCGAACCGTCGCCAGGTCGATCGGCAGGAGACGGATCTCGCTGACGATGCAGACGGCCAGGCTCACCTACGCCCGAACACTCGCACCCCATGAGGCTGCGGGATCACTCAGTTGCGCGCGAACTGGCGCAGCGCGACCCCTGGCAGGCGAAGCACCTCTTGACCGCTAATGTTTCGCCACACGAGGTGGAGCGCTGCTCCGTTCAACTCTGGCTCGAAGCGGCCTTGAGGTGGCCAGCTCCAGGCCGCGGTCTGACGCGGCAGCCGGCTCTTCATTTTCTTAATCGCAGACACGAATGCCCGGACGTCCCGAAGCGCATCGGCCGGCCGGGCCTGCGGCAGGTCCAAGCCACCCGGCAGACCCATCGACGCTGAGAAGCGTGGATCGACACTGGTAAAGGTGACGGTGCGCCCGCGTGCCTTCAGGCTCACACCCGCCGGAAGGTGCGGCGCGATCGCTGGCAGCAGGTCGTTCATCAGACGCTCGGTCTGTGGCCACCTGTCAGGCTCCGCGAGCGGCTTGCCCGCCTTCAGTGCAGCTGCCGTCAGACTCAACAGCGCCTTCGAAATGGGTGCGGGCGTGCGTGACGCCCCTGCTACCAGCGGAAGGACCGACGCGACAGCGAGCACGCCGTGCCTCACTGTCATCTCGGCCCAGGCAAGGGCTCGACGAATTCGCACGGGCGGACGGTAGCCCTGCGAGTTCAAACGACGATGTGGCTATGGGCGCTCCAACGGTCGTGCGTTTGCCGAGCGAGTACGGCAGGACCAGTTCCGAGACCCGCAACACCCGCACGTCCGCGCCTCGGTGAGGACGGGTCAAGCCCGTTGCGGTGATGCGGGCGATGAGGGTGTCCGTATCCACGCGGGCACGGAACGGCCCAGAACTGGTCCGCACCGAGTCGTAGCTGATCGAGAGCCCCGCTGCGCGTATGCCTCTGCTGCGACTCTTCTGCCCGTTCACCGACTTGGGCTACAACAGCTCAAACGAGAGGTCACGGACGGCCAGTGGCCGGGCCGGCGTAAGCCTGACAAATCGGCTTCCGGGGTCATCAAGCGGTTGCAGGAGTCTCTCGCCCCATCGGCCGGTGTCTTCGCCCAGATACTTCACAAACTTGCGTACGGCACGGGTGCGGTCCATCGGGAGCACCTCCGCATCGCCGCGCGTCGTCACTTGGAAGACCTGGCCCGTCGACAGGTCGCACGTGTCGATGACAAGCGCCACCCATGGATCGTCTCCTAGCTGGTTGAATAGATTGCTCCACGTGCCGGTCAGCCACCAGAACGCTTCGGCCTCCCACAGAAACCAGATCGGCCGCACGACCGGCCCGTTGGCACCCGTATTGGCAAGGTGAGCGACCAAGGGCTGAGCCAGGAGCTCGTCTACCGAGGGCATGTTGCTATTCCTACTCCCGGCCATAGCGGCGAGGGACGGCCCGTGCGCAGTCCTGCATCAGCCGCAGCTGATACCCGGCGTTGAACAAACAGCGAAGCGTTGCGGTGTTGCGGGCGAAGCAGGTGTCCTTCCACCGCTGGCGGCTCAGCAATGGCCTCGTCGCTTCCCAGCTCACGTGTCCCCGCTTCGACGTCATCGGTGAGTCACCCAGCTGCCATCGTGCAGCCGGTCGACACGGGGCTCGAGAGCGGCGATGCTCGTCCGAACAGGGAATGCGCACGGTTAACTCGCGGAACTCCCAGGTGGGCTGATCTCAAGCGCGAGCTTGACTAATGCTCGTCCTGAATAGTCACAGTGGCGCTTGTTGCCTGCCGCCTGAACCCGTAACCAATTCCGGGCATGTCGCTCACATTGCCGTCGAGCGTGATGACGACCCGACCATGTTGGTTGCAGCCGCACAGGCACGCTTCGCCTGGACAAAGCGCTTCGTCATGGTCCGCATCCGCACAGACGGCGCATGTCCATGCCGTTCCCTCGCCATCCACGGCAACTCCAACCGGTGAACGCATGTAGTACTGGGCCGGTGGTTCGATTACGGGCCGTCCTACCTTCTATGTGTGGCGGAAAGCCGACTGTCTTATGAGGCATAGTCGTCTCGAGGTCGGCACCTGCAACACAAGCACGTTCGCGGCGCGGGACGAGTCAGCTGCGCTGTTACGGCTGATACCAATGTGCGAGGTTCGCGGCTCCGCCCTCTCGAAACCGCACGCTGCCTTCCCCGAACCGGTCGAACATCGCCTGCAACCGGCGACTGGGGACCGCGCCACCCGGCTCGTAGCCCAGCACGTAAGGAGCCGCGTACGACGGCAGAATTCGAGACCACTGACCCCAGGCCGTCACTCGAGCCCCTTCGGCGTCGAGTTCCGGCAGCAACGACGCAACCAGAGCATTCAGCTCGTCGACCTGCGTTCGGCTGAAGCGGGCTCGTGCGTAGCCCAGATCAACGCCGGCCGGCATCAGTGCCCGGGCCGCCACGTCAATCTGTTCTGGCACCGGGTCCGCAGCAGCCCGGAAGACGGTCATCGTGTTGGCCTCGGCGTCCATCACGGTGCCCGCGAAGGTCGGGTCATCCGCGAACAGGGCGCTCAGCGCGTCAGCAGCACGGCATAGTCCAGGCTGTCGATCTAGGTACGACGTACGGCCCTTATCCCCAGTCGAATGACCCGAATGATCTTTAATGCAGGGTACGGCTGCTTCCAACGCCGCCCGAGCGCGCCAACCGGTACAGCCGACCGCCCATGTCGGGTCGTTGCGGATGCTCCCGCGCCCCCGCATGCAGGCCGATCTGCAGCTCATGCGCCGGCGCACTAGCCCATCAGTGGATCCGCGGAAGGCCGGTCACTTCATTGCCGACCTGCTGATGCAGGAAGAACCACATCCCATCAGCGTCCGCGATGACCTCATGCGTTACATCGCCGAGTTCGACGGTCATCGACCCGCCAGGGGCCGCACGACCCACGGCGTACGAGTACTCGGGCGAGCAGCCCGACGCATGCGCTCCGACCGTCGGAGGCCAGGAACCGAACGGATTCGACATGACAGGTGCGCCCCATAGCCCGGACTCCCTGACCCACAGCTCCAGCATCACCTCACGGCCGTCACCGTTCGTATCGACTAACGAGACCGCCAGGTCACCGGCAGTGAAGATCCGCAGGACTGTCGCGTAGCGCTCGCTCCAGCCGGCTCGCACGTCAACCTTCGTCGGACCATCCGACCTGTCAGGCATTCGCTACGACCTCCCCAGAAAACGAGACCCCGCCGTCTTGCAGCCGCACCGCTTGTCAAGCGTCAATGCCGGTCGTCGACGTCTTTTACGAGCCCAACATGCGACGACGAACTCGTGTCCTTTTTCTGCGACACGCCCCCGGCGCATCCAGCGTTTCACCGCTCACGACGAAAAGAGCGGAACGAGCCATACGCGTTCTGGCCGGTAGGCAGAGCCAGCAGCAACGCAAGGCGCCTCGCGCCTTCCGGTGAGGCAGCCCCCTCAGTCAGGGCCCGCCGGCTCTCCTCGTCGACCTCGCCCCACCGGCGTCTGCCCCCGGACTGCTCGGTCGGGCGCAGTTCAGCCAGCGCTCGTAGGAGCAAGGCGGGCATCGGCTCATCAGCCACCACAAAAGACTGACACGCAGACCCTGAAAGGGCCAGGGCAAAGGCCAGCACCGTTGCGGTGTTGCGGGCGATGCGGGTGTCCACGTGGCGACCTGCAAAAGCGACAGCGGCAACAGAGCCGGATCCTCACGCTCCAGAATCCAAAGATCACGTGCAACCCGCCGAGCTAGTTGTGGCGTCATAGGGGCATGGGCCGCGACCGGGAGTTCAGCGACTTCGTCGACGAGCGCCGCCCTGCCCTGCTCCAAACCGCGTTCATGCTCACCGGCGACCGCGCCGCAGCAGAAGACCTGGTCCAGAACGCCCTCCTGCGGGCCTACCTGTCGTGGGACAAGGTCACCGCCGCTGACAGCCCATACGCCTACACCCGACGCATCCTACTTCACGGGTTCAGCCGGCAGAGACGCCGCCGCCGGTTCGTCGAGCAAGCCAGCAATGCCGCGGAAAGCGCCTGGCCACTGACCGAGCAGACAGAAGACCGCGACCAGCTCCGTCGAGCCTTGCAGGCACTCGGCCCACGCCAGCGAGCAGTACTGGTCTTGCGCTACGTCGAGGACCTCAGCGTGGAGCAGGTCGCCGACCTACTCGGGGTCTCCCCCGGCACCGTGAAGAGCCAAGCCGCCCGGGCGCTCGCCCAGCTGCGCGTCTCAGTCCACTTTGACCCCAGCGAAAGTCGGTGACCCATGGACATCACAGAGCTGCGACGGCTACTCATCGACGACGCTGCCAGGACCAGCTTCTCGCCAGACGACCCTGCCGGCATCATCCGGGCCGCGCGCCGCCACAGGTACCGACGGACCGCAGCAGCAGCAGTGGTCGCGTTGGCATTGGTCGGCGGCGGCGTCGCCACCGTCATCACTACAACCGGAGGCACATCCGGCTCGCCTGCCACCCTGGTCCCGGCAGCAACCCCGACGACGCCAACGACCGACCAATCCGGGAAGCACAATCCGGAGGCGCTGATCGGTATGTGGTCTGTAAAGGTCGCGTCGCCGGAGAAGGAGCCCGCAGACGACTTCGACGTGACAGCTCTGCGGCTCAGCGGCAAGAGCCTCATTGCATTCACGCGGTGCGGCGAATACACCGGCCGCTGGCAAGCTGACGCCCGCGGCAGCATCCTCGCTGCGGTCGACTACACGGGAGGCAACTGCCCGGGCTTCAACACTGCCGACTCTTCCGTGCCGATGTTGCTTCCGAGATTGGTTCGCTGGCTCCAGCAGGCCACGTTTTATGCGGTCATGGACGGCGACGTCCTGCTGTACGACGCACATCGGAGGCTGACGGCGCGACTGACACCCGGCGCCAACGTCGGATCACGGCCCTATCTGGACCCATCGCTCACACGGGCACCCGTGATCGACGCCAGCGTCGACCGCCTGGTCGCGCCCGTCCAAAACCCGGGCGGCAACGGCTCCAAAGTGACTCTCGACGCTGTCACCGGCCGATGGCGGCCCATCGGAGCCGAAACCAAGCAACCTCAGGCCTACCTGCAGCTGAACGCCAACGGCACCTATGAAGGCAACGACGGCTGTAACGCCGTGGACGGCCGCTGGATCCTTGAACCAGGCGGGTTCGTGCTCGCATCCGCGGGAGTCGTCTTCCAGATCGGATGCAACAACATCGACATTCCCCTCTACGCGACACGAAGCATGCGTCTTACTGACAACCAGTTGCGGCTCTACGACGTCAACGCGCGGCTTCTCATCACGTTGGAACGCGGCTAGAGCGCCTGATGGCGCTCTGCGGAAACCGCATCAACAGTCGAGAAGTGGCGGCCGGCGACCTGCTGCGACAAGGCGGGTGATAGAGAGTCAAATGAAGCTGTTCCACGCGGCTCGAGGAGGACCTATGCCGAAAGTACAGAAAGCACTGGCCGCCGCTCTGGCAATGGGCCTGGTCGGTGTGATTGCGGCGTGCGGGGACACCATCACGGCAACCCGGTCGTGGAACGCGGACGCTGTGGCGTCGCAATACATGGAGAAGGTCGTCGAAGGTCAGGGTGCGTACTTCCTGCAGCACGTCGTGCTGGACGGTCCGCTGGTCGACGCAGCTGAGCAACCGTATGCAGGCGGCAGTCACTTCCGCGAGGACTGCGCCTTCCCGGTCACTTCCGGCGGCGGGGCAATCGCGCCCGGCCAAAAGCCGCCACCGGGGCCGCCCGGGACCTGCACCCTTACCGTCAGCACAGGCGGCAAGCTGTACGTCGCAACCGGTAAGGCACCATCGCAGTTTGCGAGCTTCCCCAGCGCCGCCGGCCACGGGTCACTCACGACAAAGCTCATCAAAGACACCCCAGCCAACGACGGCGCGGTCCAGACGGCCGAGATAGTGCTGCTGACAGTGACCGCACGGCCGTGACAGGTGTCGACACCGGATGGAAGCAGCGGGCTATCGGGCGAGCCAGGCCGCAGGCCTCTTGTCCGTTGGTCAGGCAGCCCCGCGGGGCACCGTTGTGGCTTGGCGTGCCGCGGGTGCGGAAGATCTGTCGTCCCGGTAATACGCCGCCATCCGAAGCCTCGGCACTGACGGTGTCTGGTCCGCTAGCCGGTCTTGATCGTAAGGGTGACCTGGCTACCAGTCGCCGTCGCCGTCGCTGACTGTGCGGATCCGGATCGGTTCAGCGGCTTGTAGGTAGCGGCAAAGCCACCGCTACGGCTCGTGCTGTGCACGACGAAGACCTTGCCGCCCACTTCCCGGGATAGGTTGCACGGCATTGGCGCAGGCGGGTCTGGGGTTCCTGGGCGCAGCAGCTGCCGCTGGTGATGTAGGCCCGGCAGACGCCAGCGATGCGGCCGGTTGTGCGCTCGCCGTTATCGGTGACTACGGTTCCAGCGAGTTCGACACGTTGGTAGCCCGTGATCCCCCCGTTGAAAGGGGGCTCATAGGCGGACCCGCCTACCTTGACGGTGGCGGCCGCGGTCCAAGTCATCCCCTCAGGTACCGGGTCGCCACAGTTCACAAAGCTGTCGGATCACGAGGGCTGCGAAGCGTTTGCGGTGTTGCGGGCGATGCGGGTGTCCGAGAACGGCGGGCTGAGAGCGGCGCTCGGCTACCGCCCCGGTGAAAGAGCACGGAGTGATCCAGCCGTCCCCATGCCGTTCAAGACGAACCCGATCGACTCCGCCACCACGGTCGTCCCACTAGCGCGTTAACGTCAATGCAGGACTGATGTAAACGGCGCAACTGGCGTTCGTCGTGTCCTTACACTTTTCGTACGCGCTGCCTGTGACCGTCAGTTGCGCCTCGCCGATAGGTGCGTCTTTAGGAATCAGGAGCGTTGCACGGAACGAGCCGTCCCGGCCAACTGGCACCGAACCTAAGTACCTGATCCCTGGGTAGCTGATGACCGTCAAGGCCACGCCATACTCCTGGCCCGCAGGATACGACCCGTCGCAATCAAACGCCTCGCTCGACAGCGTCACGGTCCCGCCGACCTGCACAATGCTTGGACTCACGGCCAAGGGAGACGGTAGGCACGGCTGCGATCGACCACAGCCACTGACGGAGAACATCGACCCAGTCAACAACAGGCCAGCCAACACAGGGGCGTGGGTCTTCACGGTCATAAGACGCACAGTCCACCACGCAGGTTGCGCGGCACAAGCAGCAGCACGAGCTACATACGCGGCCCCCGAGGGTCGCCCGATCCTTCACGGTGTTATATGTCAGGCGAATGTTCGTTGCTGTCAAGTCGCTTCGGACGAGCCCGGGCCGTCACACGAATCTCACGAGCGTTTGGAGCCACTATGGGATATTCAAGCGTAGGGATTTTGGCGGCAGCAACCTTGGCTACCGGGAGCCTGCTAGCCGCCTGCGGCGATCCAATCACCGCATCACGAAGCTTCGTCGCCGTCGTCTCCACGACGCAGACTCAGACGCTCGTACCGGTCAACGGCACTCTTAGTCCCGTCACGCGGTACATAGCCACGGGGCACCTCGTCGGCGATGCGAAGAACCAGGTGCGGGTAGCGGGCTCGTCCTTTCAGGAGGACTGCTCGACATCCGCGGCCCCGAGTGACCCGACAAAGACCAGTTCGGTCCTCAGCTGCAGCCTCGCCCTGAACACCGGCCAGAAGTTCTATGTGGCGGCCGGCGAGACCACGTATGGCAACCAGACGCTGACCGGGCTAGGTGCTTCGGGCAACACCCTTAACGTGAAAGTGATCAAGACTCAGGGCCCGCCGCAGCCGGCGCCGGCGGCACAAGCCGGCGCCCCTGCTGGACCGCTGACAGTCGTCCTGCTCGTCACTCTGCGCCCCTGAGGCCGTAATTAGCACCCCGGCGGGACGGGAAAGTCGCTGAACGGGTGAGCCGATTGCGGTGTCCGCGCGTCTACAGGCTGTGGGGATGAGCGACGCCGACCGGCTGCAGGCAGCGGCGCTGTACGACGAGCACTACCCACGCCTCGCTGGCTGGGCGGCAACCGTACTCGGCAGCGATGCAGACGGTCATGATGTCGCCTCCGAAGCCTTCACCCGGCTGTACGCCCGATGGCGCGGCGTCCAAGACCCTCGCAAGTTCCTATTCGCCGTCGCTGCCAACCTGATCAAAGACCGTTGGCGCTTGGTCCAACGTGACCAGGCTCTCACCACCAGGCTGCATCAGCGGCAGTCGAGCTGGCTGGTGACAGGGCCCGACCTCGGCATAGCCGATCTCGTCGGCCGGCTACCCGAGCGGCTCCGGCTTCCCATCCTTCTGCACTACTACGCCGACCTGCCGGTGGCTGACGTGGCCGCCATCCTGCACCGGCCCGCAGGAACGGTGCGGCGTCTGCTCGTCGAGGGCCGCAGCGCACTAGCCGCCCAACTGAACGAGGTCCCCGATGCCTGAGCTCCCCGAAGCCCCGCAGCGCCTGCTCCCTGCACCACCCGGCGGGTTCGAAAGAGACTTTGCCCGGGGCAGGCAGCGCCGCCGGCGCCGTACGACCGGGGTCAGCAGCACCGCCTTCGTGCTCCTTGCCGCAAGCGGTCTCGTCATCGCCCTTCGCGGTGGAGGCGACAGCAGCGGCCCATCGCAGCTCACGCCGGCCGCACCACCCAGCGTCAGCGCCACGCCCACACCCCGCAGGCCGCCGCTGTCCCTCAGCCAGCGCACACCGCGGTACCTCCCGCCTGGAGTCACTCTCAGCGGCAGCGGACTTGGCAACGACCCCAATGGTGGAGTTAGCGGGACCGCCTACTACGCGCATTACGAAATCGCCGGCTACGCCAACTCCCACGACAACCTTGGGGAGGGACTCACGCTCAGCATCTTCGACACCGCAACGCCGAAATGCGGCCCCCGGGCCGACCGGGCACCCACGCAGATCCCCAACTACTCGGGACCTCCCACAGCCCCCTGCACCGACGTGCCCTGGATCCGGCCGTTCGTTCCCATCGCTGAGGGTGTTCAGCAGGAGATCCACGGCCGACAAGCACACGTCCTCGCACCAGCCAACGGCTACGGCCCGTTCATCGTCGAATGGCACGAAGGCACCGTCCACTACGTCCTCAGCGAAGAACGCCTCAACACCCCAGCCGGACAATCCGGCATACCCATCGCCGAGCTGGTCAAGATGGCCAAGTCCATACCCATCGACCCGACAGTGCCTCCCGGCCCAGCACCCACGAACCCACCTGACGCCACGTTCGACCCGGCGATCATCGACAACGTGGTCTCCCGCGCAGACCGGATTTACGTGATCGATACCGCCATCACCGACCCGAGCAAAGCGGCCGTCGGCGCACGGGTCGATTACTTCCCCACCCCGGGCAACAGCCAAATGGTCGCCGTCGCAGTGCTCAACCACCCCCGGGCGAATCTCCTGACTAACGACTTCGGCCTGCGGACGGCCACGTCTACCGTGAGAATCCGGAACAGCCCGGCCACGCTGTACGCCTCGCCCTCCGACAACAACGGCACGATCGTGGGACTTTTGTGGCGAATGGGCGACGCCACCATCGTCGTCACCGGGTCCCGCGGCATCACGATCGAGCAACTGATCCAGGTCGCGGGAACGCTGCAGGTCAAGCCTTGACGCGGCCTCGATGGGCCCGCAACACTCGCATCTCGGCAGCTAGGGACGGACCGGCCCCCTTGCGGTGTTGCGGGCGATGCGGGTGGTCCAACTAGCGACCTGCACAAGGGACAGCGGCAACACCAGCTGATTAGCACGCCGAGAATCGCGTGACCACATGCAACCCACCGGCCCGATTGTGGCGTCATAGGGGCGTGGGCCGCGATCGGGAGTTCAGCGACGTCGTCGTCGAGCGCCGCCACCGCCCTGCTTCAAACCGCGTTCATGTTGACCGGCAAACGCGCCGCAGCAGGAGACCTGATGTAGAACGCCCTCTGGCAATCTTGTCCGCAGATCGCAGCCCACGACCCGCCGATCGGCTGCCCGATCATCAGCACCGATGGACGACCGGCCCGTCGCAACCTTCACGCGGGCGCAGGCGTCTAACAAGTATGCTGCCGCGTCTATTGACGATCTCTTACCTCAGCCGGACCGCGGGCTTGTTGCTGGCCGCCGCAGTCTTGGCCGCCTGCGGGGCGTCATCGGCGGCAACGGCTAGGAACGGACACGAGCAGCTGCTGACGCCGTCGCGGCCCACGCCAGCCGCGGTCGTGACGGTTCAGCTGACCGGGGTGACCGCAGCCGACGGGCCCATCGGGGGCGGAGCAGCCGTCCTGCGACGGTTCACCAACGGTCAGTGGATGACCATCTACACGTTGCGTTTGGCATCGCTCGGGGGGCTCTGACCAGCGGATGTGCAGGTCAGCAGGTTATGTCGAAGGGGTTCAAGTCCCCCCTCGGACCGATCAGCTGGCCAGGGCCAGGGTGACCGTTACCTCCGGCGCTCGCCAACGGCTGCGGTCCGCAGAAGTGGCGCTGCCGGCCGCGGCTTGGTTCCAACGGTCGTCGAGTGACTCGAGGAGTCGGTGTTCGAGTTCGGCGGCGACGTGGGAGTAGGTTTCCTGGATCTTGTCGTGCAGGACGTGGCCGAGGCGGCGTGACTGCACGATTTCCGGGAGCCCGTCGGCGATCATCCACGTCTTGTGGCTGTGCCTGAGCCCGTGAAACGTGAGCCCCGGAGCCGCCGGCCGTAGCACGATGCCCGGCTGCCCCGCGCCCATGGCGCCGGCTGCGGCCGCTACCGGCCGTGGGCTACGGGTGCCGTCCTCGGCTGGGCGTAGCGCACGGCGGGCGAAGTTGCTGCGCCGATGCCAGTGCCCGTCTGGGGTGACGAAGACGAACTCCGAGTCGACCGACTCCAGATGGCGGCGTAGTAGCGGAACCAGGAAGTCGGGCAGGACAATGGGTCGGGCGGACGAGGCGGTTTTCGGCGGGCCGAGCCAGAGCCGGCCGGCCTCGCTTTCGTGCAGCGATCCGGTTGCCGGGTCGATGATGAGGCGGGCGTCGTCAAGGTGCAGCCGGCCGCGGTGCAGCCCGGCGAGCTCACCCCAACGGGCGCCGGTCCAGGCGGCAGTCAAGATCATCATTGCGCCGCAAGGCCCGTACACGGCGGCGGTCTGATCAGCGACCGCCAGCACCTGCGCCGGGGTAGCCCACACCTTTTCCGGTGTCGGCAGATGCCGTTTACGACCGCGGCGTTGCGGCTGAACTGGGTTGTAGGCAATCAGCCGTTCGTGGACGGCGTCGCCCAGCATCATCGTGAACAACTTCTTGATGCTCGCCACCGTCGCCGGCGCCAGCCCGCCGCTGTTCAGCTTCTTCACCCAAGCAGCCACCTCGATACCCGAAATGTCGGCAAGGGCCACCTTTCCCCAGCGCGGCAGGATGTGGCAGCGCAGCCGACCCGAATAGCCCTCCTCGGTACGCACATCGATATCCAGCGACGGCAACCAGACCGCCGCCCAATCGGCCACCGTCATCCGCCCCGCGGCGGGGTCGAGGAACCGGCCGGAGCGGACGTCGGCTTCCAGGTCCGCGGCATGACGGGCTGCGGCGGCCTTCGTCTGGAAACCCGACACCGACCCCAGAGAGCCATCCTCACGCGGATAACGCACCCGAAAGCTCGTGCGGCTGACCCGCTCCACCCACGCCACCGGCCTGTCCTCCACTCACTCGACGGACTGCCATGAACGCTCCACCAGCGCCTTCCAGCAAGTCGAACGCCCAAGCTGAGCCCCACATGGGGCATGCGTTCTACGCCAGGTGGCGGCGGGAGTGCCGCGGCTGGCGGACCGGCTGGGCAGCCGCCCGCACGATCGCACTGACGTCCGCCGGCGAGAACCGCAGATGCTTACCAACCCGGGTGGACGGGATCAACCGCTGACCAGCCTTGCGGCGCAGCCACGACTCCGGCACCGACAACACCAGCGCCGCCTGCGCAGGCGTCAACAACCGCGACGACTCGATCGACGCTTCGGCGGCCTGCGGCCGCATCTCAGGTGAAGGCATCTCGCATCAAGAACCCGCCCCGGGCACCACGACCGAGACACCAAACCGGCGACCGGCCGGCGAACCGACTGCCCGATCGCTGTCACAACACCGGCAGAATTTCGACACCGGCCCCGAGCCGGTGCAGCTTACGAAACCGTCAGCGCTGCGCCCCACCCTCGAGCTCGTCTACCAGCCACCGGGTTGAGCTGCTCGATGAGCCGCCGCCTGCGGCCGGGGCACGCACCATCGCCGGGAGCGCCGACGTCGGCACGCGACTCGAACGACGGCCCCGCAGTCACCAGCCGCTGATGACCCAAGATCAGGCACCCGAAGCGGCTTCGAGCGTGACCCCATTTGGGCCTGGAGGAAACGGATCCTCCAGAATTCCTCCAGGTCGAAAGTAAACGATCACCCAGACGACGCTGCAGGCGGCGGGCGTAACCGCCCAGATCCGCAGGTCAGCGGCACACTTATGCGTGCCGCATCAGGGTGGAGCTGAGGGGACTCGAACCCCTGACCCCCACACTGCCAGAACGGACCAGCCCGCCACGTTTGCCCAGGTCAGAGGCTTGTATGGCCGTGAGCTGCGCTGAAGCGGTGCAGTACGACGCTGTTGAGCGCCGTTCGATGCAGTTGCGCGCGGTTGGATTCTCCAGTTTCGCTCCAGCGGTTGCGGTGCAAGCCACCCGTATCTAAGCTGCGTCCGCTGCTTCGCCGCAGCGGTCGTGCCCGTCCAGTCGTCTGCCGGTGCGCCCAGCCGAAGCCTCCAATGTGATCACAGGTTCGAGACTCACCCGAGTGGGGCATCCGACACACGCCTATCTGACAGGGTGCAGCCGGCGACCGACCTGCGAGCGCCTCATTCGTCTTCCTGGTCGTCGCACACATCGAGCCAGAGCTCTCCGGGGAGTCCTAGGACACGCGTGAGCAGATCACGGTCCAAGACGACAGCATGCTCGGCAGCGTTCGAGCCGACGTAGCAAAACCACCGGGCAGAGCATCCCGAACGCGCGAGCCGCCAGACTTGGCCGCTGACCGGTTCCAGAACGTCAAGAGCCGCGACACATGCACCTCAAGCTCGACCCCATCCACTGGGCCATCCGCGCTGCTGAGCTGCCAGCAAGACGCGGACAACGGCGGCCGCGACGGTTCGATTCCCAGCGCGGCGGTCACGGACGACACGGTCACCCCTCTTGCATTCCCGCCGTCCACGAACAGCTGATAGGTAGCAAGCGTCCGCATGCTGCACAGCTTGACATTGAAGATGGCCGCCCGCGTCTGAGTCTCAATGCGGACCAAAGCCGGGCGCCACAAGTTCCTGGAGTCGTAAGACTTCTTCGCCGTCCGGGTTACGCCACAGGAGCTGAATGCGGTTGCCTTCCACGGTGGGGGCGAACCTGGCCGGCTGAGCGGGCGGCCACGTCCAATGAACGGTCCGGTCGGGCATCCGCTCGCGCAGCCTCTCAATCTGCCGCACGAACTGTCTGACGTCCTTGACCGCGTCTGCTGGGCGGGCCTGCGGCATGTCGAGTTCGCCGCGTAACCCCATAGCTGCGAAGAAATGCGGGCGGGTGCTCGTGACAGAAAAACCAATCCCGTGCGCCGCAAGCGTCGCCACCCTCGGGCAGCACCGGTTGCACGATCTGGATCAGGTTGTGGGTCAGCGCCTCGGTCCGTGACCAAGACCGACCCGTCATGGTCTGCCGATACCGACCAGCGCTTGCGTGCAACAGCCAGCCCAGGGGCCGCAGCACGGCTTTCGGCGCGTGATGCTGCATGGCCTGCCATCCGAGTAGCGCCGGCCCGACTGCGCAAAGCTGTTGCACGGCATAC
This sequence comes from Frankiaceae bacterium, assembly GCA_965199805.1. GTDB lineage: Bacteria > Actinomycetota > Actinomycetes > Frankiales > Frankiaceae > DATAZK01. The sequence continues at coordinate 1,763,326 of CBDATO010000003.1, forward strand.
CGCGCCTCGGCAACGTGCCTGCGCAATCTGATCACGGTCGCCGTATGCCCACTTCCCGACCGCTGCTTTCGAATCAACTGCCGGGTCGTGACGCTTCCGAACGCGGCTCGTGTCCGGCCGGACACGAGCGGCGGCCTACCGGACAACGTAAAACGCACTGGCTCCACGCCCGCCGCGAACGCCAGTCACAACACGGATGAGCCGGGCGCGGGGGGATTCAGATAGTCAACCAATCGAGCCTCCGGACATCCCGGGGGATTCAACCAGTGGGACACCCCGATCCTCGGCCCCACACCTACCGTACCCGGAACCAGGTCGAGGGCAGCCCACGACACCCTCATCGAACGCATCCAGCACGCCGCCGACCTGCCCGCGCTCGAGACGTTCACCGACATGCTCACCGCCCTGCAACGCCTCGGCCTCGTCGCCCAACTCGACCTACCCGGGCCGATCCGCCTGCTGCCCAACCCGGCCCCCGAACCAGGCCAAGCTGACCCGGCGGTCTGCCGAAGCGGTCGCCGCGATGAAGCGGCCCTCAGCGACCCGACCTGAATCGGCGAACTCGGCGAACGGCTCAAAACCACCGCAGGTGCGTGGTCAACCGACCCTTGGGGTCGCGAGACTGGGGGCATGGACGAGTCGGCCTTCCAGCGGATGAAGAGCGACATGCAGCGCGACTTCCCGCCGAGCAACGGAGATGACCTCCTGGGCATGGAGATCGACTTCGTCGCTTACCTTGGCGGCGTGACGGAGCTGGAGAAGTCTCAGTGCGACGATCGCCCAACTCCGACTGGCTGATCATGGTCGCGGGGGTGGCGCAACCTGGCGTCACCGGGCAGCAGGTTGCCCATGCAGTAGAGCGGGTGTGGCTGAGCGATCTGCGCTACCGCTACCGAGAAGGTCACGTCACCGCCGTGAGCGACGACAACGTTGTCTTCATGGGCGTCACGCAGATAGCGCCCGAAGGCTTCTACGTCACTGTCGAGGCGACCCTGAATCTGACTCCAGACTGTTAGCCCAGCGGGCGTAGCGCCTCGCCGCTGACCCACTCCTGCACCACCGAGACGCCACCCGTGTGGTCGCCCAGCGCGTAGCTCACGTCGCGGACCTCACCGGGGATTTTGGCGTTGGCGGTCAGCGCATGGCCGTTCGCATTTGCCCACTCGTGGATCGCCTTGTTGCTGGACCGGCGGTGCATAGTGCGGCCCGGCGGCTGGCTGACCACCCTGGCTGATGCGATGTAGCGCTGCAGGACACTGCGCAGGTGGGCGCCGTGCGCGGCATTGAGGTCGATGTTGTAGGTCTGGCCGTCAAGGGCGAACTCGACCGTCTGGACCGCGTCGCTACCGTCGAGATCATCGACCATACGCACGTCGACCTGCTGGACCATGGCCGGATCGTAGAGCGGAGGGGACTGCACGCTCTTGGGGACGGCGGTGATCACGGTCGGGAGGATGCGCCCGGGCGTCCGTGCGTCGCGCACCGGTCAGGGTGATCTCAAACGTTCCTGGCTGAGTGGTCACTCCGAACAGCCTCGGCCTCCAGAGTTCTGAGCACGGTCGCCACCTCCCGTGGCCGGCGCAGGACGCAGACCGCGACGTGTTCCGACTGCGTACCGAGATATGCGTGAAGGACAGGCAGATACCGCCTGCGGTAACTGATGACCCACTTCCAATAGTCCGCCCGTTCGCGCCCACGGCGAAGTGAACGCCAGACACAGCGCCACAGCGGGAAGTCCAGCAGGAAGACCGTGTCGGCCGCCCGCAGTCGCGGAGTCAGAACGTCATAAGGCCCGAGGTCGCCGTCCAAGATCCAGGTCGCGCCGCCGGTGAGGTGTTCCTGCGCTTTCACCCATTGATCGGAGGTCATCGGCGTCAGGTCGACGTTCCAGAAGTGATCGTCGAGCTGGATGACGGGCAAGCCGCAAGTCTCGGACAGCCGGCGCGCGAACTTGCTCTTGCCCGCCCCGCCCCGACCAAGCACCAGCACTCTTCGCACGGAATCAGCGTCGCATCGGATGCAAGCCCCGACGAAGCTGCTGACGCCGCTCGGTAGCCCCGTCCACCCAGCGCGTCGTTGACCAGGGGGTACCTACAGCCAAACCTGGGTGAGACGCGCACCATCACCACGCATTCGCCCGCCCCAGGATCAGCGGCCTGCGAACGCCGGGAACCGCGTTGACCGTGAACGGGACGAACGTCACGCTCACAGACGCGGCCGCCTGCAGGTTCGCAACCGGCAAGACTCGATGTGGGCTGCTCGTCCGAACGCCGGGCACGACTCGGCCATGCTGCGAAGGCCGGGAGCGGAAGGACTAGGCGTTACACGAGCACCTGTTCATCCACCCTCAGCCGCTGAGACCGTGATGGGCGAACAGCTACCCGGCCGGGTGGTCGGTGGGCTCGGGGCGCTATCGGGCTATATCACGCAGTACGCCGATGTGTATGCCGAAGCGGTCGGCGTCGCCCTGGTGCCGGGCAGCTTGAACGTGGCGCTCGACCGGCCTTGGTCGATGCGGGCGCCCGAGATCAGGCTTGCCGCCGACCTGGTTGGCGTTGGCGTGGGACTCGTCGCCGCGCGTGTGAACGGAGTCGACTGCTGGGTCTTTCGCACCGACAAGAACAACCGGGGCGAGGGCGACCATGGAATCGATGTCGTCGAGCTGGTGGCGGCCGTTCATCTACGGACCACGCTGGGGCTTGAAGACGGCGACGAGCTTGTCATCAACCTCAACCCGTTGAGCCCATGACCGAGGTGATGCTTGCCCGCACGGCCACCGAGCTGCCCGGCGACGGGTGGGCGTACGAACCAAAGTGGGACGGTTGGCGCGGGGTACTCACCGCCAGGCGGCTGCTGTCCCGCAACGGCAAGGACCTCAGCCGCCGCTTCCCCTCCCTGCTCGGCCTCGTACCCGCGGGCACCACCCTCGACGGCGAGATTGTTTGCTTCCTCGACGGGCGCCTCAGCTTCAGCGGCCTAGCACGCGGCGGCCGTGCGGGCATCGCTTACGTCGCCTTCGACGTACTGCGGCACGAGGGTGGCGACGTACGCCGCGACACTTTCCGCAACCGCCGCGCGCTTCTCGAGACGATCGCGCTGCCGCCACCGCTCGTCCTGGTCGAGAGCACCAATGATCGCGCGCAGGCCGACATCTGGTGGGACAGCTACCAGGCAGCCGGCCTCGAGGGCATCGTCGCCAAGCGGCTCACCGACCCCTACCGCCCCGACCAGCGCGACTGGTTGAAGGTCAAGTACCAACACACCGTCGACCTCATCGTCGTCGGCGTCGTCGGCCCCGTAGATCGGCCCACCGGCGTCGTACTCGCCGACCCCAGCCAGCAAAGTGACCACAAGCCCGCCGCGACCTCCCAGCCGCTTTCAGGGCCGTTGAGCATCGAAATCGGCGGACTGGTCGTGCCCACCGGAGAGGCGACACGGTCCTCCGGCGCCGGATTCTTCGGCCGGGTGTCGTTGGTCTACGCGCCGGTGGAACCGACGGTCATGGTGGAGGTCGCCACCGACGGCGTGCACGAGCACGGTCGACTGCGTCATGCGGTGCGCATCGTAAGGGTGCGGCACGAGGTCGGCTGAACGGGCAACCGGCGGCGGCCGGTGGCAGGGTCATCGCGACCTGCGAATGGCCGGATCAGGTGGGTGGGATGTTGTACTCGTCGAGCCAGGCAAGGAGCTCCTGCCGCGCGGCGTGGGCCAGCCGTCCTCCGGTGAAGCGGGGGTCGGTGGTGATCTCGTAGATACAGCGGGACGGCGGGATGAAGGCTTGGTAGTCGGGGTCTGAGTCGAACTCGGCCTCGGCGATGATCAGTCCGGCGAGATGTCGGCAAAGACATCGACGCCCAGCGGGGGCACGCTGAAGCGGGTCTTGGTGAGGGTTCGGGCCGGCAGACTGGCGAGCAGGTCATACTCGCCGTGGCTGAGGTATGTACTGGTGATCCAGCTCTGGACCGGTCCGGGCGTGGCCGGGATCTTCTGGGTGAGCTTGAGTTCTACCTCGCCCGTGTCCAGGCGCTGGGAGTGCCGCAGCCGCAGGCGGGTGCCAATCACGTACCGGTCGCTGATTCGCCGGGCGACGAGTACGTCCTGGGGCGCCGGTGGTGCAGTGAGCAGGAAGCGTCGTTCCCGCTCTGCCCGCGCGTACCTCCTGCGAGGTTTCGAGCCGATGCCGGTGTCGTCGGGTGGTTGTTCGCTCACGTGGCGCCCCCGGTGCGGCTAGGTGGCTGCCCTCGTGAGCGTCCTCAAACGATTGTCCGCCACCGTGGAGGCATTGCGGCCGGAGGGCCGGCTGCTGCTCGGGATTGATGGCCCAGACGCCGCGGGTAAGACGACCTTCAGCCGTGACCTCCGCCAGGCGCTGCGCCGTTCCGCGCTGAGCGTGTCGATCGACTTCTGGCACCAGCCCCGAGCGTTACGGATGCACCGGGGCGACGAGTCACCGGAGGGCTACTACTACGACTCGTTCGACCTGCAGGCACTGGCTGCGGAGCTACTCGTCCCCTTCCAGTCGGGTGCTCGCGTCGTCCGCACCGCCCACTACGACCACATCCGCGACCGTCCGATGTCGGAGACAGCCGAAGTGGCCGCAGACGCCGTGCTGATCGTCGACGGGGTGTTCCTGCTGCGACCAGAGCTCCGACCGCACTGGGACCTCGTCGTCTACCTCGACGTCCCCGAAGCCGTCACCCTGCAGCGTGCCGTGCGCAGGGACCGGGCGCTGATGGGCGGGGAGGCCGCCGTGCGGCGCCGCTACGAAGTGCGGTATCTGCCCGGGCAGCTGCACTACCGCACCATCGCGTCCCCACTGGAGATCGCCGACATCGTCATCGACAACACGATTCGACGCGATCCCCGAATCCGGCGCTGGGCCGACGGTTGATCGGCAAACCAGACCTCGCCTCACAGCCGCTCTGAGTTCTGGGTGTGTCTGTAGCGCGTTGTTCGTGCCCATGCTGCGAGGAGACCGGCGAGTTGACCGTGGCGCGACCTGGCCAAACGCGCATGGGTCTTGCGCTCAGCGGCCGCCCGTTCAGATCTGTCGTCGACGGTGGTGACGATTTCGGCCGACGCTGCTTGCGTCGGGAAGTCGGCAGACCGGTGTACTGCGGGTGATCTCTCGGTGGTCATCCGCGACCCCGAGGTGGCAGGGCTAGCGCCGCTGCGGGTGGCGACGCCCGCTTACGAGTCAGAGCTCGGGGCGCACCTGCGGGAGACTGTCGTAGTGAACGGTGAGTTACCAGCTGAAGTGCTTCGGTTCAACCCGAACGATGCGACGACTGCGGTCGTCGAGCGCCTTCGGACGAGCGATGGCAGCCGGGTGCGTAAGACGTTGCGCCGGTTCGAGCCGGGCCAACAGGTCGGGCCGGCTCACTGGGCAGCCTCCGCCGAACCCAGACACTGGAATTACTGGCATCGCGAGGCTGAGGTCTACCTCGATGAACAGCTGCGCGTCTCGCTGTCGGGGACCGGACTCGGACTGGCTGACGCCGCTGTGGAGGAGCAGGACAACGGCACGACTCTGTGGCTCGAGGACGTCAGCGGAACTCCGGGAACCGACTTCGTGCTCGGCGATCACGTGGCCACTGCCAATGCGCTCGGCCGCTGGCAAGCACGACCACTTCCTACACGACCGTGGTCGTCGCGGCGCTTCCTGCGTGACTACTCCACCAGCCGTCCGTGGGACCTGTCAGTGGTCGACGACGACAACGCATGGGCGCAGCCGCTGATTCGCGCGACCTGGCCGCGCGGATTGCGGGAGGGCTGGGGTCGGCTGCTGGCTCACCGCGGCGCGCTGCTGAACCTGATGGAGCAGCTGCCGCGGACCACCTCGCACCTGGACGCGTGGGTCAGCAACGCCGTGCGCCGTCCGGACGGCACCGTCGTCCTACTCGACTGGGCTTTTGCCGGCGACGGCGCAATCGGGGAGGACCTCGGCAACTGGCTGCCCGACGCAGTCTTCGACTTGTTCTGGCCAGCTGACCGGCTCGCCGAACTGGAAGCAGCCTGCTTTCCGGCATATGTCACCGGGCTGCGTGCAGGCGGATGGCAGGGCGCGGACAGCGACGCTCGGCTTGGCGTGGTCGCGTCGTGCGTGAAGTACGCCTGGTTGCTGCCGCTTCTGCTGGCCCAAGCTGGTGACGATGAGCATCGGGCCTACCACCAGGCCGCCGACCCCGAGCACCTGTACCGCCAGCGTGGTCAGGCTCTCGCCCACCTCGTCGGGTGGGCTGACGAGGCAATCGAGGCCGTCACGTGAAACCGGCGTGGTCGGAACGGCCAGCGAGTGAAGACCGCTCATCGCGCCCGAGCCAGTTCCAATCAGCCGACACCGGGCTGCCCGAAGGTTCGCTGGCGCCGCGGGGCAGCGGGCTTGGAAGAACGCCTCGAACGGCGCCAGACTTGGGCCGACGACCCGGCGAGGTGACGGCGCATGACAGACAGCCCTGTGCCTCCGACCGACACCTCGTCCGGACGGGCCCTGCGGCCTGATTACGACGACGACCCGACCCGATTTGCTGCCAATCAGTCGGCCAGGGACAGGTTCTCGCTGGACTTGGACGTGCATCACGAGGTTGCGCGACGGTTCGCGGACCTGTGCCTTGATCGGGTTGTGGACATCGGGGGCGGCAACGGTGCTCTCGCTCGCCTGCTTCATGACGCCGGCGTCAACACGATCGTCGTGGACCCAGCCGAATACATAGACCAAGCGCCTCGACCGGGCGTGCGGGCGGATGCGCACCGGCTGCCGTTCGCCGCAGACACCTTCGACGGCGCCGCCTGCCTGTACATGCTCTACCACCTGGCGGAACCGGTCACGGCGCTTTGGGAGGCGCACCGGGTCCTGCGACCGGGCGGCCACATCGCGGTCTGTGCGCCCAGCCGATTCAACGATCCCGAACTCGCCGACGTGCTGCCCGACTGGGGCAAGCCCCTCACCCTCGACGCCGAGAACGGCCTAGCCCAGGTCCGTGCCGTCTTCGACCAGATCGTCGCCGAACGCTGGGACGCACCCCTCGTTCACCTACCGGACGCCGCCGCCCTCGCCCTCTACCTGCGCGGCCGGGGCCTCACAGAGCAGGCGTCGCAGGCCGCAGCGCGGCAGCTGACCACCCCCTTGACGCTGACCAAGCGCGGCTTCCTAGCCCTCGGCCAGAGATAGCCCGGTCAGCCCGGTCGACATCAGGGCCAGCGCGGCGGATACGAACACGGCCGACTACGCCACGCGGTACGCGTCGTGGTGCGGGTGCGGGTGCGGGTGCGGCGCGATTCGGACTCATGTGGATCCGCCTCTGCTGCCCAGGCCTACCGGTTCCGGCGTTCCCCGCGGCCGCCGAGAGCACGCCAGCAACTCGGAAGCAGCGCGGCAGCAACCGCGAGCTTGAGCGCGTCGCCAGGCAGATAGTTCTTGATGCCGATGGCCCAGGCGCTGGAAAGTCCTATGTGCAGGTCGGCCATGAGGTAGGGGACGCCGATCGCGTAGATGATGAGGTTGCCCACTAACATCGTTCCGATCGTGCGGGCCGGCGTTCGGTCTCCACCGTGCGCCGCGAGCGCGCCCACTGCGGCCGCGGCAATTGCGAATCCGACGATGTATCCAAGCGTCGGCAGGTCCGTGCCGGACGCGTGGTCGGCGTACCAAGGAACCCCGGCCATCCCGGCGAGCAGGTACAGGCTGAGGGAAGCGAAGCCCCGTCCCCATCCGAGGGCCCATCCAGCGAGAAGCGCGCCGAGGGTTTGGCCGGTGATAGGCACGGGCGAGCCGGGGATGGGAACCGAGAGCTGAGCGAGCGCGCCCGTGAGGACGGCTCCGGTGACGACGAGCGCTACGTCGCGCCCGAGAGCGCCCGAGATCAGATCTCCAAGAACCCGTGGTCGACGGGAGGTCCCGAAGTGCAAAGCAGTCACGGCGATCTCCTGTGGTCTGCAACGGGTTGGTGGTCACGCGATTTGAACAGCGTTCAAACTAAGGCCCCGGCAGCAATCACGGCAAGGTCCCGGGCGCCATGCGACCGGTCGCGGCACAATGAGTTCGAACCGGATCAGTAGTCACTCACGTCGGCCAGGGAAGGTCCAGTGACCCTCAGCCGCGAGCAAGTTGTTGATGCCGCGTACGGCCGATTGCGCGACCGGGGCCTGTCGGGACTGTCCATGCGCCGCTTGGCCGGTGACCTCGGCGTGCAACCAGGCGCGCTCTATCACCACATCTCCAGCAAGCAAGGTCTTCTTGCGGCCGTCGCCGAGCGGATCATGGTCGACGTTGCCACCAAGGCGTCAGACGGCGGTCCCGCTGAGACTGCAGCGGCGATTCGGAAGGCCCTACTTCGAGTGCGAGACAGTGCCGAGGTCGTCCTTTTCGTCAGCGCGTTTCGTCCAGAAATGCTTTCTCCTTTCCAGGAGCTGCGTGCATTATTCGCTGGACGGACAACAACCTGCGGTGCCGATCACGCGGCGCGCACATTGACCAGCTACGTCCTCGGGTTCGTAGCCGAAGAGCAGAACCATGAGGAACTTCAGCACGCCGGGATCACCAGCTCGCAGCACCCGGCGGCGTACTCCTCGGAGGCGTTTGACCAGGGGGTCGCGACGATCCTGCGGGGTCTGGGATGGGCATCGACTTCCTAGAGTCCGCGTGAGCTTGGCGGCCACCGCGCCAGACACCGGTTAACCACTCGACGCTGACAGTCACGGCCGGGTAGGAGCAACCATGACGGCTCCGTCCGTCGAGTGGGCCTGGACGACGTAGCGCCCGCAGACGGTGCGCCTGCTTCGGCGGCGTTCAATCCTCGCGCCTTTTCGAAGGGAGAGTGACTTCGTGAATCCACTGCGGCGGCCGCTGGACCGGGGGGCCCGGCTGTCGGTGACCATCAGCATGTTCGTTCTCATGCTGGCCCTCACGCTTTGGTTCCTCATCAAGCACGACACAGCGCCTGCCGCATTGCACTGGGCCGCAGTGGGCGTCGGCGGGGCCGCCGTGTGCGTGAACGGTCATCGGCTGGTCCGGTTCTGGCGGGCTCGACCGCGTTGACGTGACCCCGGCTGAAGGGTTGCTCAGGGCCAGCCGGGACTCGATCGCCGGCAGGGTGGATCGAAACCAGGTACTCGGACACCGCGTCGGGCAGCTCGACACGGTCGCGGCTGGGTCTGGCGTAGGCGCTGGCCGACATCGACGCCGCAAACATCGACTGACTGATCGTGGCCCAGTTCGACGGCCTGTCTCACTCGCTGCTCGACTTCGATGAGTTGGTGGCTCTTCAAAGTTGAGGGGGATTTGGGCCCTCGGCACTGGTTGTCCGGCGTGATTGCCGGGTGCAGTGAAACCGTACTCGGCGGCGTTGGTTCTGCAGGTTCCAAAAGCCGAACGCGACTCTGGCAGCGTCTTTGATCAGCCGGTTGACACCTTCGGTGCCGGCGTTGGTCACGCGAGTCTCCAGGAAGCCGAGGATCTCAGGCCACCAGTCGTCGACGGTCTGCGCGAGCCTGCTCGCTTCGGGTAGGTCGGCGACGAGCACAACTTCGTGGAAGCGGTGCAGACGGTCGGCGATGGTGTGCCGGTCGCGGGCCGCGAGCAGCATGCGCAGCCGTTCCTTCACGGCCCAGGCGGCGGCGATCTCCTGCGTCGGATCGCCGGCGGCGAAGGCCCCTTCCAGCCGTTGCAGCCCTCGGGTCGACAGCCGGTTCCCGGCCCGCAGCAGCAGCCGCGGATTGACCCACGCCGGGTCCGATTTGCGGCCGCGACGCCCGAGCTGCTCCCGGGTCGCCCGCTGCCGCACGTCAGTGACCATCTCGTTGCCCAGGCGCACCAAATGAAAGTGGTCGGCGACGATGCGGGCTTGCGGCAAGGTCTGCTCAACAGCGCGGCGGTAGGCAGCGCACGGGTCGATCGCCACGATCTGCACCTGAGCCTTCCAGACATCGCCGCGGGCATCGAGCCAGTCGGTGACGGCGGCCGAGCTACGTCCTGCCGACTGACCAAGCAGCCCACCCGTGCCAGACAGGTCCACAAAGTTGGTCTCGAACATCTGCAGCCGTATCCATCCGCCTGACGGCGATCGAGTCCAGCGGGGCCGTCCCCGCCGGGTCTCATCAATTCCCAGCACCCGCGGCGCATCCGGTTCGGTAAGCAGCTCATCGGCATGAGCGACGAACGCGGCATGAGCGATCGGCCAACTCATCGGCAACTTGGCCGTCACCGCCAACACCGACTGGCCGGACCCGATCGCCGCACCGGCAGCGCGCCGGCACCGGCCGGTGAGGCGAGCTCCGGCCGGTAGCTCATCGATCTGTTCGGTAAACGCCTTAAGCGGACACCAAGGCTGCACACACCGGTACTGCCGCTTATGCCAGCGCACCGCAAGCGGCGCCTCGCCATACGGCAGGTCCTTCGGCCGGGTCGTGCGCCGCTGGCGCAGCACCGTCGAGAACGTCCCACATGCCGGGCAGGCCGCCGCGTCCGGATCGGTGGTCACCACATGCACGACGCGGACGCCGTCATCGTCGTGTTCAACCCGGTCAACAGCTACTCCGCGCAGGCCGAACAGAATCGTCGTACCGTTTTCCACGCTCGCGGTTCCTTTCACCAGCTGCTTCAGACACAGCCAGTGTCAAGGGACCGCGAGCCCTCAGCTCACAGCACGAAGATCGTGTCCCGCTTCCCCCTCAAGTTCGAAGAACCGAGTTGGTGGTGCCGGGCGCAGCCAGACGGATGGAACCTGGTTGCGCTAAACCGGGCTCCCGAACTTGACGGGCCGCGAGGCCGGTTGACCGCCCACGTCCTCTGCGCTTCCGCGCAAATGGGCGGCCAGCTGATCAGTCGGCGTACGAACCGTGGCCGACCCATGAACAATTGACGTTCTAGCGCTTGCCGCGCCGATACTTCACGATGCCAAGCGCAAGCAGCATGATCATGATGACGATGAAGATCAGCCAGCCCACTGGCGTCAGGGCATGCAGCTGTCCGGCCTCGAGCGTGGTCACTTGCGGAATCTCTTCATGATGACCGCCACCAGGATCGCCACGATGGCGACGGCGACCACGACGAACAGTATGGGGTTGTGGCTACCGCCGCTCGCACTGCTGAGGGCTTCGATCTTCACTTTCGGGTGCTACTCGCCGCGCATGTGATCTTGGTTGGCGTCGACCGGGCCCCGATGGTCGATTCACAGCCTCATTGAATGGAATTTTTGGTGGTGTAGGCGAAAGGTGAAGCTGAAATTGTCGGCGTGCCCGGAGGCGTTTTAACTTGCTGCGTAGAGCAGTCTGGCCAATTCCACTGCCTTTGCTGGGGAGACGGCCGGACCCGTGAGGTCGTACCGGACGGCGTCTTTGGTGAAGGTGACTCTTCCGATTCCGTGGGCTTGCACGAGCAGGGCGACCTTGCCCCCACCTACGTCGACCAATTCTTGTTTGCTGACCATTGAGGGGGGTTGGTTGGCGACGCCGGCATAGGACTGTTCGTCATCCGCGCTACCAGGAGTCTGGTCGACTTCGACGCGGCCGTCGGTAGGAAACCCGGTGCCGGGTCCGGTAGGGAAATGAAAGACGAACGCGACGGACGGCCCACGGTGTGGCTGCGTGACCTGTATGAGCGAGGGTGCAACGTCGAAGGGAGGCAGCACCGGCACGAATGGCAGTCGGCCGACGCGTTTGGCTTCGGCGACGTCTTGAACGGTGACGCCATCGGCGTACGGATGGTCCCAGTTGATCTCGAACGTGGGCTTGCCGCCGACGCCCATGGTCACCACTTGCACGTTGTCGGCGTCGCGGACGATCGAGTACTGCTCGACAAGGGGGGCGTCACCCGGTCCCGGTGAGGGCAATGGCGAGGTGACATGAACGACCCAGACTGGCTGATCCATCAGGGCTTTGTCGGACTCCGGCACCGGACCCTCGCTCTGCAGCGACGGGTTCTTGAAGACTCCGAAGATCACCTCAACAGACGTGGCTGATGCCAGACCCATCGGGATCCCTGACCGACCGGCATGCAGCCTGTCGATGACTTCCTGAGCCGACGTGTGCGGCTGCACGCCTGCGCCCGGTGGCTCCAGATAGAACTGGCTCGTGTACTGAAGCTCTGTCGTCGCGCGGCTCACCGTTGCTGGATGCCCGTCGAGGAAGATCGTTGGACGCGGCGCCACGGGGACGAGACGCTGAACGTTGTCGCCTCCCGATGCGCCAGTAGTCACGAGGATGGCTGCTGCCGCGCCGGCTAGTGCTGCGGCAGCTGTCGCAGCGGTGACTCGACGTCGGACCCGCCGCCGATGCAGGGCTCCAGTGACCACCTGTTCAGCGAGATCGTCCCGAGCTTGGAGGCCAACGACTGCCGACTCCATCAGAGAACTCAACTTGTCGGCCATGAGACCTCCATGTCTCCCAGCTGCGCGGCCATGTGCGGGTCGTTCCGCAGCGTCTTCAAGCCGCGATGGTTGTGGGTCTTGACCGTGCCGACGCTGCAACCGATGACCGCCGCAACGTCCGCCTCGGAGAGATCGTCGAAGTAGCGCAGCACGATGACGGCCCGCTGCCGTGCAGGTAGGCGCCCTAGCGCAGCCAGGATGCTTAGCCGGGTGGATACCCCGTCGTCGTGTCCCGCGTGCGCGGTCTCCGGTGGCCTGGCCGTGCTCGACTCGTGCCGAAATGACCAACGCCGTCGGCGCGAGCGCGCTTCGTTGGCCAGCGCGGTCCTGACATAGGCATCCAGCCGTTGCGGCCGATGCCCCTTCAACCAACGCAGATACGTCTTCTCCAGCGCGGACTGCAGGACATCTTCACCGGCATGCACGTCCCCGGTTAGCAGGGTCGCCAACTGCAGGAGTCGGTGCCTGTTGTCACGAACGAACGCAATGAAGTCAGCGGACCCGTCCGCGTCCGTCGGCTCCTCCACTTCGTTCACAACCTAACGACGCCGCCCGGTGCCTCGATGGTTGACGGTACCGTCAAAAGATTCTGACGATCCAGCTGGCCGACTCGCCTCACGCCGTGTTGTTGCTGCCGAGGTGCGAAGGCGAGACCCCGGCAGACGCGGTCGCGCCGGGGTCCCCTCGACTGTTTGTGACTCCGAACGAAGGGGCCTCGCGACGCCCCACAAAGGTGTCTCCCGCTGTGCGGCAACTGACCAGAGCGTTGCCGGCGGTCACCAATTTCGAACACCTGCATCACCGGCAACGCCGATCCAACCTCAGCGTCCGGTGTGGTGCCTGCCGGATGAGCGGATCCGACCGTCTCGGGCCGGGCCGTCTCTGCAGTCGTCGGCAACGCACTGGGCTTGCGGCGGGTCTAATGGGCGCCGAACAACAGCGCAATCCCGTAGATGCCGAAGATGAGAACAAAGGTAAGAATAATACTGACCACGACGATGTGCCGTTCCCAGCGGCGTACGGAGCCTGGATACCGGTCAGCGAGTTTGCGGTAGGAGCTGAAATCTTCTCGCCGAAAATCACAAGCGAGCGCCGAAGCCAGCCGCTTCAGCTGTTCATCGGAGTAGAACAGGCCGGTGGTGTGAAGGAGGACTCGATGATTCACGTCGACCAGGAGCACTCGCCAGTCGCCTCGGCGAAGACGGACCAGCGCGCAGACGACCGCGCCACCTGCGATACAGGGACCGTCGCGACCTTCTTGGTCCAGACGTCTCCGACGCTCACGCTTCCGTCTCGCGCGACGAAGCCGCCCGTCTGGTAGTACCGATGAGGGGCGACTCGAAGCACCCAATACCGCGAGTACGTCTTGCTCGGTGGGACGTCGATGTCGTGGTCCGTCACGGTGTGACGTTAACGTCCTGACTGCGATGAAGCCCGCTGGCATCACGCTGTGGGCCAGGAGGGCAGCGACGCGAGTGGCCCGCCCTGCCGGTTCAGCAGACAGTGGGCGATGTGACTTGATCACCCACCCTCGCGGCCACCGATGGTAGGCACCGGCGACTGACCGCACCGCATCTCGGGCCCGTCGCTGACGGTTGCGTCACCTAATTCACGTGGGGCTTCATTCACTTGGTGCTTCGCGCGAGGCGTTGGCGGCAGAACCCGGGCGGGTTCCGGAGTAGGCCGGTCTGGCGACGAACAGCCCCCGCTCGTGGCTCGCTCTCCCGGGTCGTTGACAGGCGCGGGGGCTGCGTTGGGTCAGGGCGGCGAGGCGGGAGCTAATGGCTGGCTTGCTTTTTTCGTATCGAAGCAGCGCTTGGAATCTGCGGGGCAAGTTTGGCTCGGCCGGGGTGATGTGCTGGCGTAATGCTGCGATTGCCTCAGGTATTGGCTGCGTAAGTTGCCCGCCGGGTGAGCATCCTGGTGGAACACCAAAACTCAATGATCCATCTTCAGTGCGACTCCGCCACCGACGGCCGGCCCATCAAAATCGTGTCGATCATCGACGAACACACCCGCGAATGCCTCGGCGGCCCGGTCAACCGATCCGTCACCGCCGATGACCTCGTCGACGAACTTGACCGGCTCGCCGAGACGCGGGGCTATCCGGCGGTACTGCGTTGCGACAACGGCCCGGAACTGGCCTGTGCGGCGTTGGCCGACTGGGCCGGTGAGCGGGTCGGGCTGTCGTTCATCCCGCCCGGCGAGCCGTGGCGTAACGGCTACGTCGAATCGTTCAACGCCCGCGTCCGCGACGGATGCCTGAACATCAAAATGTTTTGGTCACTCACCTACGCCCGCGTCGTGATCGGCGACTGGAAGGAGGACTACAACCACCGCCGGCGGCACAGTTCCCTCGGCTACCAGCCGCCAGCGGTCTACGCTGCGCTCTGCACCCACCGATGATCGACTCTCATTGAGCCCGGATCGGTCACCGGGGTTCCGCCAAGCGGCGTCCGAATGTGTTCGGGGAACCCGACGTAGTCTGCGCGTGCCGTCTCTTTGCTCGGGAGGCCCTCACCCGATGGCGATCACGTCCCGGGCGCCCGCGTGGCGGCGACTGCGCCCAGGTCTGGGACCGTGGGCGGGCTTGGCGGCGACCGTCTCAACGCTAGCGCAGCTGCTAGTCCACCCGGTACTCGGCTTGGCGGACAACGGTGACTACAAGCGATTGCTGCTGCCGCTTGGCCTGAAAGCTCAAGTGCCGGCTGGTCAGCCGCTGAGATTTCAGTACATTTGGCTGCGCTACGATAGTGGCCCGACCACGCATTATGCTTACCGCGATACGGAATATGTCGTCGCGTTAGCCGTCCGCAAGATCAGCGCCGCCTTTGGGCTGGGGTCGCCGTTTGACTTGCGATATATGGGCCTAGCCCACGCCTGTCTGCTGGGCATTACCGTCTGGCTGATCGTGCGAGCGCTAACCGGACCTTTGTGGCTTCGGGCGGTCACGGCGCTGTTGTTGGTCGTCGCGCTGACCGACACCCGTTTTACGGTTTATTTAGATTCGTTCTATACGGAGCCGGCGTCGTTGCTTGCGTTGTTGTTTCTCGTTGCCGCCGTTTTGCACGCGTGGCGGCGTCCGACCCTGTCGTTGTGGTGGTTGCTGGCCATCGGGGTATCGGCCGCGGCGTTGATCGTATCGAAGTCGCAAAACGCGCTGCTGGTGCTTCCGGCTGCCGGTCTTCTGCTCGCTCGCCCGGTCGAGTGGCAGAAGCTCAGACTGACGGGTCGGTGGCGAGGCCGAGTGCACGGAGCGGTCTGCGCGATGGTGCTTATCGGGATCAGCGTTGGCTACCTGCGTGGGCAGCCGGCCGGTTTTGAACGCATCAACCGGTACAACGCCGTCTTCGTGGAATTGCTCGGAAACAGCCGCAACCCGGCCCAAGATCTGACTGATCTTGGTCTGCCTACCGAATTAGCCAGATACGCCGGAATCCCTGTCGAGTCTCCGAAGAGTGCGACGCGGGATCCCAATTTTCAGGGCTTTTACGACAAGGTGACGGAGGTAAAGCTGGCCGAGTTCTATCTGGCCCATCCCGGCCGGGCCGTGGAGTTGGCCAATCGGGGCGCTAAGGCTGCCATGTACCTGCGGCCGGTGGGCGTCTCTCCGCCGCTGGGTAATCAGACCTTGGCATCGGGCGCTCCGCCGTATTTAACAGCCTGCCGACTTTGTCTGTACAGCACAGTGAGTCGGGCCTTCAGACCGGTATCGGGGGTCCTCTATCCCGCCCTGTGGGCCGGCGCTCTCGCGGCGGCCGTTGCCCTGCTCTACACCAGCCGGCGCGACAAATCCGACGCCGGCGGCGCTTGCGGGCTGGCTGTGGTCCTCATTGGGCTTGTCGCGTCGGCTGCGATTGCCATGGCCGTGGCCCTGCTCGGAGAGGGAGCGTTTGAGATGGTGAAGCATCTCTACCTGACGTCGGTGTGTAATGCCCTCATCGCGGTGCTGAGCATCCAGGCCGTTGGGCTGCTCATCATCAGACGGCGTCACTCAACTCTCCGGCCTGCTCATGCTTCGACGCTGAACCAGCCGTCGAGAGCGACTGTGACTGCGTCGGCGCCGCCGGCCAGGAGTAGGCCGAGCAGTGCGTAAGCCCAATTCAGGAGATCGGGTGATGATGTTCGCTTATTACCGACGCAGCGGCCTGCTGCTCCTCCTCGTCTTCGTCATATTGTTCGGCTGCGACGGACCAACCGCTCCGTCCCCGGCCGGCAAACAAGCGCCTGCGCCGCAGTACTCCCTGCAGCCCAGCCCCGTCGAAGTCACCCCGCCCGGAACGATCGAACACACAGCCGAGGGCCGTCCGTACTTCCTGGCAGCGCCGGCAGCCGACCGGCCGACCGCCCTGTTCCTGGTCCTGCACGGCCTCGCCAACGGGACATTCACCATTGCCCGCCAAACCGGCTTCACCGCATACGGACAGGCGCACCATGTGGCCATTGCCTACCCGGTCGGCATCAGACACGCCTGGAACGCGGGCACATGCTGCGGCAGTGATCATCAGGACGACACGGCCTATCTGGTGGCCGTCGTGCACGACGCGGAACGGCACCTGCACATAAACCCCGAGCGTGTCTACATCGTCGGTTTCAGCAACGGAGGAATGATGGCACTAAGAGCGATCTGCGAACGCCCGGACATCTTCGCCGCGGCCGGTGTCATGGGCGGCGACCTGGTTGCCGCGTGCGAGCCGCGGCCCGGCGTGAAGCAGCGACCACTTCAGGTGAGGCAACTGCAGGGCGGAGCGGACGCGGTCGTCCCATACGCAGGCGGCCTGAGCAAATTCCTCGGGCTACGACTGCCGCCGGTGTCCAACGAGCGACGCCGCCTGCCCCCCGGCTCCAACATCGACATCACGTTATTACCGCGCTTGTCACACGCCTGGGCAACCGTCGCTAATTCCGGAGTCGACGCAACCAGCCTCTTCGCAGACTGGCTGCTCGGACACTGGCTCCGTTACGTTGATTGATCGGCGGCGCGTTGGGTCTCGGTGGCCACCCATCAGGCAGCCTGCGCCAGCTCGTCGAACGCGACCCGCAGTCGAGCCTGGGCGGGTTCCTCAGTAGCAATTTCGTAATGGCCACGGCGCAGGTTATGCACGAACGCATGCCCAGCCGAGACGGTCTGGGCAGATTTCAGTCGTTGCAGTCCACGCATTGGCCGCAGCCGTGACTTGAGCCGGCTGTGATCGGCTTCGACCCGATTGTTGGCATACCGCTTGACCACGTGCAGCGCGGCCGGCACCTGCTCATCGAGCACGCGCGGATAGGAGGGCGCCCGGTCGGTAGTCACCTCAATCGGGCGGACACCGACAGCCAGCGCTCGAGCGAAGAACGCCCTGGCAGCAGCCAGGTCGCGACGTTGCGAGAGCATGACGTCGATGACCTGACCCTGTTGGTCGACCGCGCGGTACAGGTAGGTCCAGCGGCCGGCGACTTTGACGTAGGTCTCGTCGACGAACCAGCGATCGCCAGGCAGCCGACGGCAGGGCCGTGCGGCTTCGATGAACTCGGCGGTGAACCGCTGCACCCACCGGTAGACCGTGACGTGATCGACCCGGATGCCACGCTCGGCGAGCAGTTCTTCAACGTCGCGGTAGGACAGGCCGTAGCGCAGGTACCAGCGGACCGCGACCGCGATCACCTCACGCGGGAACCGAAAACCAGCGAAGGCAGACGAGCACCGAGAGGTCACCGGACCAGTCTCCCGGCCACCGCGATCCGCCAACGCAACGGAGCCGGGTAACTTCCACGGGCGTGAGGGTGCTTTGCATTGCATGTGAGGCAGCGTCGTCGCACTCTGTAGATATGGCAGGCAGCGGTCAGGCGACGGCGGGCTGGTTTGTGCGGTTCCGGGCGCACAGGCAACTCAAGAAGGCCACCAGGCTTCTTCCCCCGAGGGTGGCTGTTGTCGCGACGGTTTACGGTGAGCCGAACGCGCAGCTCATTGCCGGTCGTCTCGCTGCCGCCGGCATCAAGTCGTTCGTTCACGTGGAAGGACAGCCGTCGGGGCAGACGCCCATACAGACCGCCGCGCACGTGGTGGTGCGAGCTGACGATGAACGGGCCGCGCTGGCCGAACTCGGTCTGGAGCGCGCTCAGACCCCGTGAGTTGACCGCTCCACGAGCTGCCGCACCACCATCGGAAACCAGCTCGTTGCTCGACGGGGTTGGCTTCTCAGAAGACGTGAGGACGGCTCCCAGCCGCCCGCTCGATCCGCGCGGATGCCCAACGCAGGACCGCTGGCTCCGTTGCGTTGGTCGATCGAGGCGTCCGCCAGACTCGGCCGGTGACCTCTCGGTGCTCGTCTGCATTCGCCGGATTCCGTTTCCCGCGTGAGGTGATCACGGTCGCGGTCCGCTGGTATCTGCGATACGGCCTGTCCTACCGCGACGTCGAGGAACTGCTCGCCGAACGCGGCATCCGCGTTGACCACGTAACCGTCTACCGGTGGGTCTAGCGGTTCACCGCCGAGTTCATCGAAGCCGCCCGCCCGTGCCGCCGGCTGCCCGGTGACCGCTGGTTCGTCGACGAGACCTACGTCCGGGTCGCCGGCCGCTGGACCTACCTGTACCGGGCGATCGACCAGCACGGCCAAGTCGTCGACGTCATGCTCAGCGTCCGCCGCGATCTGGCCGCAGCCAGGCGGTTCTTCGCTCGGGCGCTGGCCGTCGGTGTCCGTCGGGTCGAGGTGACGACCGACCGGGCTCACGCCTACCCGCGGGTCCTCGAGGAACAGTTGCCGGCTGCGCTGCATGTTGTCGAGCAGTACGCCAATAACCCGATCGAAGCCGATCACAGTCAACTGAAGGCTCGACTGCGTCCCATGCGCGGACTGCAGCGACTGCAATCGACGCGAACCGTGTCGGCCGGTCATGCATTCGTGCAGAATCGGCGCCGCGGCCACTACGAATTGGCTGCTGGTGAACCGCGGCACGACCGGGTCCGCCTGGCATTTGAACACCTGGCGGCCGTCGTCTGACAGCCAGCCCGCATCGCTCCGGCATGCCCACGATCGCTAACGCAACCGAGCCGGCGTGACCTACCTGGATCCCGTCGAACCAACGTGCGTGTTCCATGTCCGTTTCCCTCCCAAAGTAGCGACGGCCCGGCGAGCCAGCATCTGTTCAACAGGCATCCGAAGGCTTATCGGACGATTCTCAGATGCGGCGTCCCGCTCTTTCTCGGGTCGTCCGGAAGGGTGGTCCAGAGGATGTCGTCGTTGCTTCGCTGAGGGCGTTCGGCGGCGGGGAGGTTGTCGGTGAAGAGCGCGAGGGTTTCGCCGAGATCGGTCGCTGCGGGTGTGATGAGTCCGTGGCGACCGAGTTGGTGCGCGACTTGGGCGACTTCTTGGCAGCGGGCGTAGGCGTCTTTGTCGGCGGTGGCGGATTTTAGGTCGTCGGGTACGAGGCCGACAGCTGCACGTCCGGCGGCGGTGCGCAGGTCGACAACGTTGGTGACGGCGACGCTGGCGGTGACGAGGATGCGTGGCGCGAGTGCGGTGAGCGGCATTTCTTTGTCGAAGTGTGGGTCGATCAGGTGCCGGTAGGCCTCGACGACGACGGAGTCGGTGGGCCGTCCCATGTAGAGGACGGGAAAGCCGGTTTTGGTGCCCCAGCGGCCGTAGCCGAGGCGTCCTTCGAGGGCGGTCGCGGAGTGCCGTGCGCCGACGTGGCGCTGCCAGGTACCGGTGACGTCGACGACGGGGGCGCGGGCGACCAGGGCGGCCTTGGATTCCATCGCTACATGGCTCCGGCGACGCGTTCGGCTTCTTCGAGGACCTTGTCCAGGTGGCCGGTGGTGATGAGGTCGATGGGTCGGTTGCCGTCGAGGTTGCGGTTGCGTGAGTGCAGCCAAATCTCGATGCCTTCGTCGGTGTAGACGTCCTTCAGATAGTCGACCAGGTACGACAAGTCGAGCAGTTGGCGGACCTTCTGTCCGCGGGGGCTGGCGTCGCCGGCAGCCCAGTTCTGCACCGTGCGCAGGCTTGAGCCCACCGCCTGGGCCAGGTCGGCCTGGCTGATGCCGGCGCCGGTCACGGTCTGCACGATCCGCTCATAAGTCGGCGACCCCGACGTGCCGTTCGCGCTGGTGGGCCGGGCTGTGGCCGCCGCCCGGGTGGCTGTGGTTCGGGTCATTAATCTCCTTCGTTCTTCATGCACACTCTACTTCGCATCAGACTACGGGTACAGTTGCGGTACGAGTTTCATGCTGCAGCGATCCTAGGCAGGTGTGATGGCCGAGTTGCTGGTTCGGTTCGGCAGTGCTGACGCGGCGCTCCTGACGCGACTATTGGAGCGCACCGACAGCTACGGCACGGCCGTTCAGCCTTCCCGGGTTGTGCTCGATGCCCACGTCGCCGCCGCCAAGCCCGGTACCGCCGGCTCGGCCCGCCAAGCTGGTATTCCGCTGCTAGTCGACCCGCAGACGCACTACCTACAGGGCCAGCAGCACCCCGGCGATGCGTGGAGCCGGCTCCCGTTCGCCACCAGCGGCCGGTTGTCCCCCGCCGACTTCAGTTCCGGCCGGGACCGGCGCGCCCTGGTCTCGTCCTGCATCGAGTTCCAGCTCAAGCTCGGCGCATCGGTGATCATCGCGCCCTACGTGCACCTGGAGCGCCCGGACGACGACTGGCTCAACGTCCAGATCGCACTGTGGGCCGACACCCGCGCCTACCTCGACGCACACGACATCCATCTCCCAGTCGTGGCCGTTGTTGGTCTCGGCTGGCGCCTGCTCGACCCGGCCGCCTGGGCCCGCGGGCTCCAACGACTTGCCGACCCCCTGACCCACCTCAGCCCTACCGAGATCGCCCTCGCCGCATCCAAGGTCGACACCGGCGCCCACCCCAAGGACCGGCTCGCGTCATTCGTCTCCACCATCCGCTCGCTCCAGCAAATCGCACCCGTGATCGCCTGGCAGCAAGGCACCCTCGGCGACGTCGCCGTTGCCGCCGGCGCCATCGGCTACGAAACCGGCCTCGGCCACCGAGAACGCTGCGACCTGCGGACCGCCATGGGCCAGCACCGCAACCCCCCACCCGCCGACGCCAAGTTCGGCGCCCGCCCCGTCTACATCCCGGCGCTGATGCGCAGCATCCCCAAACGCAGCCTCGAAGCCCTCCTACGCACGAACCTTGGACCACGGCTGCTCTGCCTGGACTACGGCTGCTGCCCCAATGGCCGGGAATCCTTGCTTGGCGATGCCCGCGCCCACGACCTCCGGTCACGCGCCCAGCGACTGACCGCCCTCGACGGCATCAGCAACGAGCCCTGGAAATGGAGTCTGCTCGCAGAAGCCGCCGCCGACGGCCTCGACCTCGCCGAACGCGTGAACCTCCTCGCAAGGTCGGGCCGCATCCCCGAGATTCGGGTCGTCGATACGGCGGCCCTCAGCGCGGTGCTGAGTGTCGCGACCGAACAACGGCGACGGCGCCTCCGGCGACGCGCCGCATGAGTCGGCCGTACCTCCGGGTTTGACCAGCGACGGCCTGAGTAGCCGCACCACGTGACTCCGCTGGAAACGCGCACCAGTCGAGTGAAGTGCTTGGTTGTGACCTCACGCCTCTCGTCATGAGGCTGCGCGAAGCGTGAGCGATTCCCAGGAGGCGTATGACTCCACTCCACTATATGTCTGCCAGGCAGAGCCGGCTCGGCCGCGTCGCCGACCGACATTGACCCCTTCTCGCGCGAGGCGAAGGCAAGTGCCGTCAACCGCTCGCAGCGCTGAGCTACAGCAGGCTTAGCGGAATTGGGCCGAGGTGGATGCGTTCATCGGCACTGATTTCTCCTGGAGGGCGGTAGGACACGTGCACGGTGTCGCCCTCCACTGTCGCCTTCACAGCGAAGTCAATCGACCCCGGCTTCCAATCCTGGCCTTCGGCGTACGCGACATCGAGCACGCTCTCGACCGCCTGCTGTGCCGCTAGCCTGGCCCGGACGTGTACGGGGAGGAAGGGAATCGGTACACCAAGGCCCCGGATGGACATCCCGTATTGGCCCCCGCCGCCCTGCGGCGTGAAGGGCACGCGGTGTTCCAACGTCAGCCACTTCGCGTGCCGGGTCATGGTCACGTGTCTGCCGGCCGGTAGCAGCGGCTCAAGCCGGTTCAGAACCTCCGATATCAGCTCCTGCGCCCGCACACCGGTCACGGCCACCGATACCCCCAACACGCCTACCCGAGCCGGCGGACGCTCCTCCGGCAATCCCGGATACGAGCGTAGGCGGCAGCGGCCCCTGAAGAGACCGCCACGGCCAGGTTCCCCCACCGTGAAAGGCAACCACATTCAGCTGGTGCGGCGTGACCCAGACGGCGCAGCAGTCTTGCGACTCAACGACCTGGTGGTGCCAGGTCCCGATTCGGACTGAGATCGAAGGCCCGGCGACCGGCGCCCGCAACACCCGCCCCTCGGCGTCAGGTCGACCGAGGTCACCGGTTGCGGTGTTGCGGGTCGTGCGGGTGTCCGAAGGGCGTGACCGCTGACGTTTGAGAGCCATAGGTCGGCACTGGTCGCTCGCGCGTGTGCGGCGCGCCGCCTCAGTGGCCGCGTCTACCGACGGTCGAGCCGGCTGGCCGCTATGAAGTGATTATTTCCAGCTGCAAAGCGCTCTTCGGCTTCGCAAAGGCACTGAATCGCATCCACCTCACCAGGACGCCGACGTACCTGCCGTCGCCCGGGTCCGTGATCCACACCGGGTCGCTCTCCCCGAGACCAGTCCCGCCGACGACGAGCTGCTGCCGCTCACCGCTTCCGTGCAGATGGGCCGACTCCTTCGAGCGGAGTAGAGCTACCTCGACACCATCCAGCAAGACACGAACCGATGTATCACCCCTCGACCTGAAGCCCATATGCGTCACGCGGATAGTCACACCCTTGGGTCTGCCGCCAGGCCGCCAGGTCGGTCGCTCGTCATCGCTTGGGCCGAAATCCAAAGCCGTCGAACCGAAGCCCTGCGTCCTGTCTATCTACCAATGACAGACCCTGCTTTCGGGAAGGACCCGTGAGTGTGAGCGCTGATGATCGGCAGAGATGACGAACGGTATGGCTCAGCGCGTCGTCTCGTGATCTATGTCGACGGGGTCAAAGCTGGAAAACTCCGCATCGACGACGTGCTGAATCTAGAGATACCCAACGGGAAGCACACGGTGCGGGCTCGCGGGACTGGGTGACCTGTCGACCTCTAGCCGTGGAGATCAACGATGAGCGGATCAGCCCTGTCGAGTTCTCGCTCCCCTGGTACCGACTGCCACTCGCCCTGCTAACCCCGTGGTGGGGTTACGTAGCCCGCGAGGCCTAGGCCGTTCCTGGCGCCAAACGGTGCAACACCGCTGTTGTACGCGACAGCGATCCTCCAAGCTGGGCTTGCAGCCGGCGGCGCTGCCGGCCGGAGATTCCGACAGTCTGCGCGACCGACTCCGAATGCTCTCCGAGCAAGGTCCCGGACTCGGCGTCGATGAGCGCGACGATCGTGCACCTAATTGACGCAGGATCGATCTGGGGATGACCAGCAGGTCCGTGAGGCTGACCTGGCGCGCCCGGGTATTGAACAGGCCAAGCCCGCATCGGGAGAATTCGCTCGGCCGCAGCGTTGGAGAGCGAGTCATCGGAAGTGGGTTGGTAGTTCACCAGCGCTGCATCAGCCAAGTCTCCGAGGGCATCAAGTGGGATATGGAGGCTTCTACCCCTGGCGGCTGCCGTCATCGACGACCACAGCCGGGTCGCCTACGCCGAAGTCCATGACGACGAAACCGCCGCCACCGCGACCGGCGTGCTACGCCGGGCCGTCGACTGGTATGCCGCCCGGGGCGTCACCGTCCACCGGGTGCTGTCCGACAACGGCAGCGCCTACGGCAGCCACCTCTGGCGCGACACCTGCGCCGACTTGGCCATTCACCCCGAAACGCACCCGGCCCTACCGGCTGCAGACCAACGGCAAAATCGAACGCTTCCATCGCACCCTCGCCGACGGCTGGGCATTTCGCCGCCTCTACACCAGCGAAACCGCCCGTCGAGCGGCACTACCCAGCTGGCTACACGAGTACAACCACCACAGGCTCCACACCGCGATCGGAAAGGTCCCACCGATCACCCGCTTAACCAACGTCCCCGGGCTCTACAGCTAGGAGCGGTGTGTCGTAGTTGCTGGCCAACCACGTGCCGGCAAATGCGGCGGGCTTCCCACTCGACCTACCGCCTGCGTCTCGACGCCGATCTCGGGCCGCCTCCGCAGCACATCATCCAGCTCAGGGGATGAGAACTATTTTGCCGTGTGGGGATCCTGACAGGCTGATCTCAGCAGCGGTACGCCAGTCGGTAAGCGGAAACGTGCGAGCCACCGGGATTGTGAACTGGCCGGCTGCGGCGAGGGTGGCGTAGTCGGCCAGGAAATCTGAGCTCGGGTAACCGCCGTCGGCCATCAGTTCGTCAACGTTCACCCGGGCGCCTTGACTACGCGCCTCATCGTGATTGCTGATCGTCACGACGCGTGCCGGGTCCCCGGCAATGACGATCAGCGCTCTAATGGCGCCGGCGTTAGGCCGGGATGCGTCGAGTACGTGATCAATGCGTCCGTCCGCAAGAGCACGGACGCGTCCTGCCATCCCCTCACCGTATGGGGTCACCACCGCGCCAAACCGAAAAAGGTCCGTGGTGAACGTCGGGCCCGCCGTGGCGATCACTCGAGCCCCACGGCGTAGCGCCACCTGCACCGCGGCGTAGCCGACCATACCGCCTGCTCCGTTGACCAACACAGTCTCGCCAGCCGAAATGTTCATTAGATCAAGCGTCCAGCAGGCGGTCTGCAACGCCATTGGCAGCACACTGGCACGGACTGGATCGAGTCCGTCCGGCACGGCGAACCACACATCGAGGATCGCAAAGTCGGCCGCGCCTGCGCTGGGCTGAGCGGCGAAGTCGGACGAACCAAACACGAAGTCACCGACCGCCACGTCGTCCACGCCGGAGCCAACCGCGTCGACCACTCCGGCGACGTCGTAGCCGATGCCACGCGGCAGGGACCCAGGCATCAAGCCGCGACATAGTTCCCAATCGGCCGGGTTCAGCCCAGTCGCCGCGACCCGAACCCGTATCCGGCCGTGGCCCGGATCACCAACCTCCGTCTCCTCCAACTGCAGGACGTCGAGCGGCTCACCGAACCGATGGAAACAAAGGACTCGTGACTGCGCTGCGCTCATGACTGCCGCCTCCGGTGTGTGCTGATCGCCAATACGTCAGTCACTGACACTACCCCGTTACGGCAGTGACTGTCACTACGTGGGGGTACCGTTCTGATGTGCCACGAAGCGGCAAGGCGGCTCGGGAACGCCTGGAGCAGGCAGCACTCGAACTCTTCCAGGAGCGCGGGTTCGACGCGGTCACGACCGCAGAGATCGCCGCCCACGCCGGCGTGACCGAACGCACCTACTTCCGGCACTTCCCTGACAAGCGGGAGGTGCTCTTCGACGGCGAACGGCGACTCACCGAATGGGTGACCAATGCCCTCGGCACAGTTCCGGCGACTGTCGCACCCTGGCCGGCCATGCGTCGCACGGTCGACCTCGTCTTACCGCCGCTCGAAACCAACCGGCAGGCGGCCGACCGCCTCGCTGTCATCGTCGCGGCTACGCCGGCCTTACGCGAACGCGCTGCCACTAAAGAAGCCCATCTCATCGCCGTCATCGCCGGCCTGTTGGTCGACCGTGGCGCTGCCACCGACGCGGCGGCTGTAACAGCCCGCACCGCATGGGGTGTGCTGACCTACGCCGTCGAAGCCTGGCGCAATGATCCCGGTAGCCGGCTCCAAAGCCATGTCGACCACGGCTTTGCCCTGCTCGGCACGCTCGTCCACGCCCGATAGCACTACTGCGTCGGAAGTATCTTCAGCCATGAGCGGCGTGACCGCGGCATGAGAGTGCTGACACCCGCCGGGACCGGGAACCGCCTCAGCACGTCCGTAGACACGGCCGTCTTCGTCCAAATCGTTGCGCTCGTCGCGGCATAACTGAACTAAGCGGCGTCGGTGCACCGCCTTGGCGTCGGCGTCGCGGTCCTGCCGAGATCGTTGTCGAACCCGTCCCCACACTGAACCGGGCTCTGCGGACATACCGAATCGGGACCTCTTACAGGGGCTCCGTTGCTTTGATGGATCGAAGAGCGCGCTGGGCTACGACTGCCGTCTGTCAGACGGCGCTGGCGAGTGCTTCGAACGTAAGGCGGATTCGCGCGAAGGCAGATTCGTCGGTGGCTATCTCGTAGTGGCCGCGGCGCACGTTCTGCACGAACGCATGCCCGGCCGACACCGTCTGCGCCGATCGCAATCGCTGAAGTCCGCGCATGGGACGCAAACGCGCCTTCAGCCGACTGTGATCGGCTCCGATCGGGTTATTGGCGTACCGCTCGACAACATGCAGCGCGGCCGGCAGCTGTTCGTCGAGGACCCGCGGGTATGCATGAGCCCGGTCGGTCGTCACCTCGATCGGTCGGACCCCGACCGCCAAAGCCCGGGCGAAGAATGCCCTGGCTGCGGCCAGGTCGCGACGGGTAGACAGCATGACGTCGATGACCTGGCCGTGCTGGTCGACCGCCCGGTAAAGGTAAGTCCAACGGCCCGCCACTCGGACGCAGGTCTCGTCGACGAACCAGCGGTCACCCGGCAGCCGCCGGCACGGCCGGGCCGCTTCGATGAACTCAGCCGTGAACCGCTGCACCCACCGGTAGATCGTCACGTGATCGACCCGGATGCCGCGCTCAGCGAGCAGCTCCTCGACGTCCCGGTAAGACAGGCCATACCGCAGGTACCAGCGGACCGCGACCGCGATCACCTCACGCGGGAAGCGGAATCCGGCAACGCAGACGAACACCGAGAGGTCACCGGCCGAGTCTGGCGGACGCCACGACCGACCAACGCAACGGAACCCTAACACCTTATATCGCTTTGGCTCGTGGACACCGGCCCCGTCACATCTGCACAACCCATCCGGCATGTCGAAGGCGCTGGGCTTTTGGTTTCTCAATTGCACCGTTGGTGCGAACGGCGAACGCATTAAGCTATTGGCGGCTTGACCTGCCGGAAGATCTGCACCGTACCGGGATGGAGGGCTGGCGTGCGAGGCCGCTCTTGGGGGGCGAACGGAGACTCTTCCGACCGCCACCGCGCAGACGGAGGCCAACTGACCGCAAGATTCCGGCTGGCCGGGCCTGCGATCGCTGATGCGACTGTGCCAACTGGACCGTGCTGTCCTGCGGGGCTGCCCAGTTGGGTTACCCTCCGCGCGTGCCGCTGCGCTTGTCACGCTCTCGCACCGCGTTCGACGGGGCAGTTGTCGGTATCGGCGACGACCCTGCTGAGCCTCTCGACGCTGAACGTCGGCGTTTAGGGCGTCCGTCGCGGTGGGCTACCTGGCTGGTCGTGATAGCGCTGCTGGGCCTCGTCGTGCGCCTGGTCTACGTGTTCACGTACCAGTACCACGCCTTCATCGGCGGGGATTCGTTCTACTATCACTACGCGGCGAGGCTGCTTAATGAGGGCAAGGGCTTCATTTCGCCCTATGACTACATCGACCGGCACTGGACGGTGCAAGCCGCCGAGCACCCGCCGCTGTACATCGTCATCCTGGGCGCCGCGACGTGGATGGGGCTTTGCAGCTACACAGATCACCAGGTAATCTCGTGCCTGATCGGCACCGCCACCATCTTCGTGATCGGCTGCACCGCCCGCAAGATGCTCGGCAACGGTCCCGGACTGCTAGCCGCCGTCATCGTCGCGATCTACCCGTACTTTTGGTTCAACGACGGCACCGTTCTGTCCGAAGGTACGGCCCAGCTCACGACCGCGACCACAGTGCTGCTCGCGCTGCGGTTCTGGGAGCAACGGACGCTGAAGCGCGCCATCTGGCTTGGGGTTGCGATGGCATTCGCGACCCTGTCACGAGCCGAGGCGCAGCTGCTGCCCATCTTGCTGCTGCTGCCACTGGTGCTTGTGATGCGCGGGGTGACGTGGAAGCGCCGTCTGCAGCTATTAGTCGCCTCGATCCTGAGCTTTGCGGTCGTGCTCGGGCCGTGGGTCGGCTACAACCTTAGCCGGTTCGAGAAGCCGGTGTATGTCAGCAGCGGCTTCGACGTCACGCTGCTGACGGCCAACTGCGACCTCACCTACTACGGCATGTTGCGTGGCTACTGGGCGGCCGATTGCGCGATCTACACGCCACGCAAGTACCGCGACCTGTCGCTTCAGGCGGAGGTATTCAAGAAGCTGGCGATCGACTACATCAAGGCGCACGAACGAGAGCTGCCGATGCTGACGCTCGCCCGTGAGGGACGGGCCTGGGGGTGGTACCGGCCGTTCCAGAACGTCCAGTTGGACAACGACATCGAGACCAAGCCCAAGGCGGCCGGCTACCCGGCGCTGTTCATGCTGTGGATCCTCGAGGCGGCGTCGATTGCCGGCTTCTTCGTCATGCGAAGGCGCAAGATCCCCGTCATCCCAACGCTCGCGCTGATAGTCAACGTTGTCATCTCTACCGCCATCACCTTCGGCCAGAGCCGATATCGCTCGAGTGCTGAGGTCGCCCTGGTCCTGATGGGGACGGCCGGCTTCGTGGGACTTGCCGACTTCGTCCGGGGCCAGCGCGTGAAAACGCTGCCTACCGCAGAGGCGCGTCCTCCAACAGAGTCCGCAGCCAGGGCCGATGACAACCACGCTGGCATTCCGGACACGCGCGGCTGACGTCGGAACGGACCGACTAAGCTGGCTCCGTTGTGTTGGCTGATCGATGGCCGCGACGAAGCCATTCGGCTGCTTTTCAGATCGCTGCCGCAAGGTCTGCGAAGGCAATACGGACTCGTGCCTGGAGCGGTTCGGGCTTCGTTGCGTCGCTCGGTTGGTGCGGGCGGGAGACTGGTCCGGTGACCTCTCGCCGCTCGTCAGCGTTCGCCGGCTTCCGCTTCCCTCGTGAGGTCATCGCTGTCGCAGTTCGTTGGTACCTGCAGAACGGCCTGTCCTAGCGAGACGTCGAGGAGCTGCTCGCCGAACGCGGCATTCGGGTCGATAACGTCACCCGGCGGGACCCCGGTAACTGCTCGGCTACCGCACCCCTGCCGCAGCCCGGGCCGACCATCAGCAGCTACCAACCGCAGCATGATCAATAACTCGAGGACCTTTCCGAAAGGCTCCGTTGCGTTGGCCCATCGCGACAGGCGGAAGACTGGTTCGGTGACCGTTCATGGCGACTCCGCTTTCACTGGGTTCCGCTTCCCACGGGGGTGATCACGGTCGCGGTCCGCTGGTACCTGCGGTATGGCCTGTCCTACCGAGACGTCGAGGAGCTGCTCGCCGAGCGCGGCGACCGCTCACGGGCCGATTACCTGACCCAGCCGGGGCTTGCGATGATGCGGGGCATGGCAGACATGCGGCGACGCGGCCCGGAACCAGCCGCGGGACTGCCACGTGTCGAGCACACGCCCGGCATGGCCGACGAGCTGATGCGCGAGTTGGCACCGCTGCTCGCCGAAGACGGCATCGACCTGTCCGGCGACGACCTTCCCGACATGCCGACGCTTCAGGCCGCCTTGAACCGGGCCGTCGAACGACGCAACCTCGAACTGTTCAGCCCGGTCGGCGCGACCCGGCAAATCGCGGTCGACACCCTGCACCGCGTCGTCGCCGCAATATTGGCCGGCGACAGCGCCACCGCCGGCCGCCTGCTCCAGCGGGTGCAGCCCGAGTCGGCAGACAACAGCGTCGCTACCGTCTCCAGCTGCATCGGCATCGCCCTCGGCCTCCTCGACGACACACTCACCGCTGACAACGCGCCAATCGTCGCGCTACCCCCCGGGCGCTGGAACGGCGAACGCGCCGCGACCGACATCCTCGCCCTGGCACGCAAAGGCAAAGCCTTCCGCTCACTCGACAAACTGCTGATGCGACAAGGCGGCCACCAAGTCCTCAACGGCTCCGTCCTCGCCCTCGCCGCCGCCACCGCAGCGACCGCCCGAGAAAGCGACACACCAATCAGCAGTACTGCGACAAACCTCATCCGCTAACCGCTGCTACCGTCCCGTCAACAGCTTCTGTTGCAACGATGGCTGGAATCCGCGCCGGGCTTTTGGGGTCAGTGCAGCGTTAGCGTGGGACACGAAGACCTCCTGGTGGCGGAGCGGTTCCTAGACTGCTCCACTCCACGCCGGGAGGTCTTCGCCTTTCAAGATCCGTCAGGTCGTGTCGTCACACGCCCTCAACCAACGTCTGTGGTCAACACAGCTAGGGCGTGTCTCCCTAGTGGAGAGGGTTGTCTGCGCGAGGGTTTGACCCATGTCGCGGACTGCAGTGCTTGATGACCGGATGTGGGCGCGGATCGTGCGGTTGCTGCCGTCTACCAACGGGCGCAAGAGTCGGCCTTTTCGTGATCACCGCCAAGTCGTGGAAGGCATGATCTACCGGCTCCGTACCGGAATTCCGTGGCGGGATATGCCGGCTGAGTTCGGGCCATGGCAGACGGTGTGGAAGCGCTACAACCGCTTCGCCAAGGACGGTACGTTCGACGCGATCCTGACCCGGCTGCAGGCCGAGGCCGACGCCGCTGGGATGTTGGACTGGAACGTGTCGGTGGACTCCACGATCGTGCGGGTGCACCAGCACGGCGCGACCGCGGCCCGCCTCGACGCCACCCGTGTCGAGGCAGCTCAGCACCTCCCCGGGGGCACGATCGAATTACACGGATCGGCCTGATCCACGCCAAGAACCTCCAGCTCATGGCATTGGCCGGTCCCGCGGCGGCCTGTCTAGCAAGATCCACAGCCTGGTCGACGGCCAAGGCCGGCCGCTGGTCATCCTGATCGGCCCGGGACATGCAAACGACTCACCGATGTTCGGACCGCTGATGGCCAGCCTGTCGGTCCCGCGGCAAGGACCCGGCCGCCCCCGGACCCGCCCCGACGCGGTCTCAGGCGACAAGGCCTACTCTGCCCGGGCCCACTGACAGCACCTGCGCGCCCGGGCAATCACCGCGGTGATCCCCGAGCCTTCAGACCAGATCAACAACCGGCGACGCCGCGGTTCCAAAGGCGGCCGACCCGTCAACTTCGACGCCGCCCTCTACCGAAACCGCAACGTCGTCGAACGGGCTTTCAACCGGTTCAAGGACTGGCGAGCGATCGCCACCCGCTACGACAAGCACGCCGTCAACTGGCGCGGCGGAGTCTGCCTGGCAGCCATCCTCATCTGGCTCCGCACCACATAAGAGACACGCCCTAGCAGGCATCCCGGCCAACCGTCGGCGGCTGGGTTACAGCCGCGGCTGACGCGTCTCGCGCGGCGACACTGGCGACCGCCCGAGTCGCACTGGCACCCTCCATGCACTGAGCCGTGCGCCTTCGTCGGGCCGCCTGATTGTTCGCTGCCGCAGCGGCAAGGCGGCGTAGGTGCCCCATGCCGGCTATACCTCGGTCGGACATTGGTCGGAAACCTGTCGGAGCCGTGACCGACGGATGTTGCCATCGCGAAGCGGCAGCGCGATCCCGTCAATCAGCTTTGTTCCCGTGCAGTGCCGCTCACGGACCCGCCGCTCAGCCCGCTGATCCGTCAAGGCGACGACGAATCCTCACACGAAGAGTCAACATCAATACTGAAAGTGCCCTGGAGCCATGCGGCCTGACTCAAGATGTCAACTGGCCTCAACGTGCCTTCGTTTGGATATGTCGGCTGCTCCGGCTCCAGGGTCGGGGTGCTCGTCGGGCACTCTGACGTTGCCGGGTCGGGCGGGTGTGGCTTGATAGGAGCCTTGCTTTCACCGTTGATGTTCTGCCCTTCCGCTCGGTTCTGGCGACAACCGCGTCTGCTCAGATCGGCACTCAGATGGCATCAGATCCAACGGAGCTCCGCTACGCCGGCATTGATACGCATAAGGACATCCACGTCGGTGCCGTGATCGACGGACTTGGGCGGCTGATCGCCACTGCCGAG
This sequence comes from Frankiaceae bacterium, assembly GCA_965199805.1. Taxonomy (GTDB): domain Bacteria; phylum Actinomycetota; class Actinomycetes; order Frankiales; family Frankiaceae; genus DATAZK01. Next base: position 1,795,653 of record CBDATO010000003.1, read on the forward strand.
TTCGTAACCACGGTCAAGGGATATGCCGCGCTCTATGAATGGCTCACCAATCACGGTCCGGTCGAAGTCGTGGGAATTGAGGGGACGGGCTCCTACGGCGCTGGTATCGCCGCGATGCTGTCGGACCACAGCGTGCCCGTGGCCGAGGTCAACCGGCCTGACCGTCAGCTCCGGCGACGACATGGCAAAACCGACACCGTCGATGCTGAGGCAGCGGCCCGTTCTGTCCTAAGCGGGCTCGCGACCGGAGCAGCGAAGTCTCACGACGGGATCGTGGAGTCCATCCGACTGCATCGGCTGACTCTGACCACGCTGCGCAAGAGTCGCACTGGCTGGGCCCCGATCAGTGGTCCACCAGCTGTGAGGGTGCTGGTTGGTTGATCCATTGCTGGTGGTACGCGGTGGGGGTGAGCCCGCCGAGGCTTCCGTGGGGTCTGATGGTGCTGTACTCGATGCGCCAGTCCTCGGCCAGGACCTGCGCCTCGAGCAGGGTGTCGAACTGCTCGCAGGTGAGGAGCTCGTCACGAAACCGGCCGTTGAATGATTCGCAGTAGCCGTTCTGCCATGGTGCGCCGGGTTCGATGAACGCGGTTTCGACGGCTGAGAATCGGCACCAGTCCCGCATTGCGGCGGCGGTGAATTCGGGGCCGTTGTCCATTCGCAGGTTCACCGGGCGGCGGCCGGTGGAGGTGACGATTTCGTCGAGCAGGTTGACGGTGGCGTCGGCGGTGAATGACCGGGCACCCCGGGTCGCGAGCGCTTCGCGGGTGAACTCGTCGATGACGTTGCAGAACCGGATCTGCCGGCCGTCGGCGGTGACGTCGACCTGAAAGTCGACCGCCCACAGCTCATCGGGCCGGCCGGCGGTGAGCCGGTCGGTGCGCTGCGGCCCGAGCCGCTGCCGCTTACGGGCCCGTGCCGGGCGTTTGAGGCCCTCGTCCGCCCAGTAGCCGCGGACCCGCTTGTGGTTCACCAGCACACCCTCGCTGCGCAGCAGCCAGTACGCCTTGCGCCATCCCCAGCGCGGATGCTCGGCAGCGATCTGACGCAGCCGGCCGCGCACCTGCTGCTCGACATCACCGGTCAGCGCTGCTGCCAGCCGCTGGGTCGAGCGGTGCTGGCCGACGACCCGGCAGGCGCGGCGCTTTGACACCCCGAACCGTTCCTGCAGCACCGTGACGGCGCGGCGGCGACGGCCCGGGGCTACCAATTTCCCCGGTTCAACTCCTTGAGCATGTCAATATCCAATGCCTGCTCGGCGACCATCTTCTTCAGCCGCGCATTTTCCCGCTCAAGGTCTTTCAGCCGTTTCGCATCGTCGGATTTGAGCCCGCCGTATTGCGCCCGCCAGCGGTGCCACGTCTGATCGCTGATCTCCAGGTGCTTACACACCTCGACCAGCTCACGGCCCTCACCGAGCAGCCGTTCACCTTCCCGCAGCTTGCGGATGATCTGATCCGACGTATGCCGCCGGCGCTGTCCACTCATCGTCGTCGAGTCCTCCACGCCCATCATCGGGCATCGGACCCACACAACCGGCGGACCACCTCAGAGGGGCCCAGTCAGCACTGCGGTGATCAACACATTGCGTTCAGTGCTGATCACCACCCCAGCCGCCCTGCGAGACGAACTTGAGCCGCTGCCAGCGGCCAAGTTGTTCGCGCGATGCGCTCGGTTTCGCGTCGACCCGGCACCTTCAGCTGATCCTGGGCAGGCAGCGAAGCAAGCGCTGCGAACCTTGGCCCGTCAAATCGCTGCTCTCGACGCGCAACTGGACCAGCTCCGCGCCGGCCTGACCGTGCTCGCTGAAACGGCTAATCCGGGTCTCATGTCCGCCCGCGGCGTCGGCGTCGACAGCGCATCAGCGCTGCTTGTCACTGCCGGCGACAACCCTGAACGAATGCACAGCGAGTCGGCCTTCGCCTCCCTTTGCGGCGCTTCGCCGATCGAGGCCTCCTCTGGGCGAACGATTCGGCATCGGCTCAACCGGGGTGGCGACCGCCAAGCCAACAGCGCCCTCTGGCGCATCGCGATGATCCGACTCACTATCGACCCGAGAACTCAGGCCTACGCCTCGCGTCGTCGCGCAGAAGGCAAAACCGACCGTGAGATTCTGCGATGCCTCAAACGACACATAGCCCGCGAAATCTACGGACTTCTCGCCCGGCCCCGGCCTGTCCTCGCAGTGCAACGACCTACGCCCGGCACGCCTCGGACTCGGTCTCCCGATGCAGGCCGCCGCGGACCACTTGGGCGTCAGCCTTACGACCATCTCCCGAACCGAACGAGGTATCCGACCCAACCATGATTTCGCCGCCACATACCGAGCCTGGCTCCACGGCGAGGCGCGTACTGGCGCCGCTTGACACCAATAGGAGCATCCGAACCCGGGGCAGACCCTTTTCTGCACGCACACCTCCAGGCGGCTCCGTTGCGTCAGGCGACGACGCCGACCGGTTCCTGATCAAGTGCGCACCCACGGTAGGTCGACATTCGCCGGTTTCCCTCTCGCGTGAGGTGATCACCGGCGCCGTCCGCTGTTACCTGCGCTGCGACTGCCCTATCGGGATGTAGTGGAGCTGCTCGCCGAACGCAGTATGCGTCGACACATGTGACGGTCTTTAGGCGGCTGCAGCATTCGCAGACGAGTTCATCGAAGCCGCCCGGCACACTATTGCGCCCAGCCGACTTCTGGAGTGTTACCGCTTTTGTAGACAGTGGTTTAGGCTGCCAGTTCGGTTAGTTTTCTGAATCCTAGTTCGTATTCTTCGGGTGTCAAGTAGTTGAGTGTGGAGTGCCGGCGTCGGCGGTTGTAGCTGCCTTCGATCCAGAGGAATGTTTGTTGCCGGACGTCCGTTACGTTGTTCCAGGGCCGGGTGTGGATGAGTTCTTTCTTGTAGGTGGCGAAGAACGATTCTGCGACTGCGTTGTCGTAGCAGGTGGCTCGTCTGCCCATGGATCGGGTGACGCCATTTTCGGTGCAGAAGTCGGCGAATTGGCGGCTGGTGTATTGGCAGCCGCGGTCTGAGTGGAATATGACTCCGGCTGGTGGTCGGCGGGTCGCGAGGGCAGCGGTGAGGGCGTCGATGATGAGGCTGGTGCGCATGTGGTTGTCGACGGCGTAGCCGACGACCTTGCGTGAGTGCAGGTCGATGACGGTGGCGGTGTAGACCCAGCCGCAGACCGTGCGGATGTAGGTGATGTCGCCGACCCAGCGCCGGTTCATTGCCGGTGCGGTGAAGTCCTGGCCGATCAGGTCCGGTGCCGATACTGGGGCCTGACCTGCGATCGTGGTCCGTCGCCATGGCTTGGGGTGCCGGCCTTGCAGGCCGGCGACTTTCATTAGCCGCCACACCCGCTTGGGTGAGGTGCGGATGCTGCGGGCTGCCAGTTCGGCCCAGACCCGGCGCACGCCGGGCTGACCGTCGAGGTCGGTGTGGATCTGGCGGATCAGCCGGGTCAGTTCGGCGTCGCCGCGTGCGCGCAGGCTCGGGCCGGCCGCGAGCCACCGGTAGTAGCCCTGGCGGGCCACGCCGAGCTGGGCACACATGAAAGCCACCGGATATTGTTTCTCTACCGCCCAGTCCGCGATCGCCGCATATTTTACGGCTGTTCCTTCGCGAACCAGGTCGCAACTTTTTTTGCGAAGTCGCGTTCCATCCGCAGGACCGCGTTCTCTTTCCGGAGCCGTTCGAGCTCGACTCGCTCGTTCACGGAGAGGTCCGCATCTTCGACATGTCCCGCTTCACGTGCTTTCTTCACCCATTTGCCTAAAGTCATCTCATGGATGCCGATACTTTTCGCGACGTCCGCGATCGACCGGCCTGAATCGGTGACGAGGCTAACGGCTTGGTCCTTGTACTCCTGGGTGAAATGACGACGTGTCGCCATGCGATCCCCTCCGCTGATGTCAGCGGCAGACTACAACCGGGTGTCTACAAGATCGGGAACGGTCCATTCTGCAGCCCCCAAGGCCTGAGAGGGTTTAAGCTGCGCACGCGCCTACCCGCGCACCTCTCTCAACGAGGGATCTTCTGCGCGCGCAGTCGAGCAGAGGCATAAGTGAGGCTAGCGAGGCCTACGCCTGCGAGAGCGAAATAGGCACCGAGTGTCGCAACACTGTCCCACGCGGTGTGTAACCCAACGGCGAGCAGGTAAGCGCTTGCCAGACGCACCCGCGATCGGGAGGTCCACCCCGCTGCCGCGGCCGACCAGAGCGCGGCAACCGAAAGCCCGGTCCACGCCATGTGCGCCGCCGGGCTGAGCAGCCCCCGCAACGCGAGCACTCCATCCACAGCCGACACATTGCCCCTCGTGTCGATCAAAGCAACGAACGCGTATCCCATCGTCTCCAACGCCGCGAACCCGGCGCCGCTGGCTACCCCGATCGACAGCCCGTCGGCGGGGGCAATATGGTGGCGGCGGACTCTGAGCAGTAAGAACGCAACGGGAACCAACAGCTTTGCCGTCTCCTCGATGCCTGCGACGCCGACTGACGGCAGCACCCCAAGATCACGCTGACTGTCGTATTCGAGGCTGCTGGCCACCACGACGGCTACCACCCCGCCGCAGATGGCCATAATGCTCAGCACGCCACCGGTCACCTCAAACGGCATGCTGCGGCC